>NZ_JANHKP010000001.1 GCF_024497955.1 Streptomyces sp. C10-9-1
TGCCGACCTCCACGCTCCGCCGCGCCCTGGGCGCGGCGCTCGCCGCCGCACTCTCGGCCACCGCACTCGCCACCGCCGCACCCTCGGCATCGGCCGCGGCGGACACCTACGAGACCCCGCGGCTGAAGGTGCTCAGCTACAACGCGTTCCTGTTCAGCAAGACGCTGTACCCCAACTGGGGCCAGGACCACAGGGCCTCCGCCATCCCCCGGACCTCGTTCTTCCAGGGCAACGACGTGGTCGTCCTGCAGGAGGCCTTCGACAACTCCTCCTCCGAGGCGCTGAAGTCGAACGCGGCCTCCCAGTACCCGTACCAGACCCCGGTGATGGGCCGCAGCAAGAGCGGCTGGGACGCCACCGGGGGCGCCTACTCGGCGACGACGCCCGAGGACGGCGGTGTCACCGTGCTGAGCAAGTGGCCGATCCTGCGCAAGGAGCAGTACGTCTACAAGGACGCCTGCGGCGCGGACTGGTGGTCGAACAAGGGCTTCGTCTACGTGGTGCTGGACGTCGACGGCACCCGGGTCCACGTGGTCGGGACGCATGCCCAGTCCACCGACCCCGGCTGCGGCTCCGGCGAGGCGGCGCTGATGCGCAGCCGCCAGTTCCGGGCCATGGACGCCTTCCTGGACGGCAAGGACATCCCCGCCTCCGAGCAGGTCGTCGTCGCGGGGGACTTCAACGTGGACCGGCACAGCGCCGAGCACGCGACGATGCTCGCGGACGCGGGGCTGGTCGACTCCGACGCACGGACCGGGCACGCCTACTCCTTCGACACGCGGGACAACTCGATCGCGGCGTACCGCTACCCCGACGACCCCCGCGAGGACCTCGACTACGTGCTGCACCGCGCCGGGCACGCGAGGCCCGGCGGCTGGACCAACGACGTGGTCAAGGAGCAGAGCGCCCCGTGGTCCGTGTCCAGCTGGGGCAGGACCTACACCTACACCAACCTCTCCGACCACTACCCGGTGATCGGCGGCTGAGGCCCGCCCGGGGCCTGTCCCGCCCGTCCGCCGGGGGACAGGCCCCGCACGGATACCGCCCCGGGGCCTGTCCCGGGCGGTATCGGTGCCCGTCCGCCGCATCTCCCGTCCGGGCCGCGGCGGACGGGCCCCGTGGGCCGGGGTGCCCTCGCGGGGATCCCCGGGGGCACGGTGGCGGCGCGCCACTCCCCCGCCTCAGGCCCGCCCCGCGTCACCGCCCTCGTGGTCGTACACCGTCACCGCCACGCCCCGGGCCACCAGGCGCCGGGTGACCAGCGGCTCCACACGGGACCACTCGCCGCCCGCAAGTCCGCAGCCGATGCGGGGCATGTGCACGGAGGCGCCGAGTTCCAGCGCCCTGTCCCCCAGGGTCCCGAGCGCCGTGTCGATCGCCGCGTACCGCACGGGCACGGCCGTGCTCCCCTTGGTGCGCAGCCCGTGCTGGCCCACCATGTTCGCCACCCACAGATCGGGCTCGACCCGGACGAACTGCGCGTCCCCGAGGGCGAAGCCGTCCGCGTGCCATGCGCGGAACGCGGCCTCGGGCCCGGGCCACCGGCGGGAGAGGGCGAGCACGAAGCCCTTGCCCCAGCCGCCGGAGTCGTTGCACACATGGGCGATGATCCTGGCGCCACCGCCCCGGGGCGCGGTGGCGTCCCCCCGTACGTACTCGATCGTCGTCATAGAACAAACGTACGACGCTTCTTCGGTGGGCACCCCCGATTTCCTCCGCCCCCGCGGCCGCCGCCCCCTGGAGGCAGGGGGCGTCCCGCGAGGACTTCGCAGTCCCGGTGAGACAGCAATACTGTTGAGCCGGACCGCGGCGGCACGGCACGCGGGAGGCGGCGACGGAAGGACGGGTATGGCGGACGGGAACGGGGAGCCGGCCCTGACCGTGGACGAGCTGGCCGCGCGTGCCGGGGTCACCGTGCGCACGATCCGCTTCTACGGCACCCGCGGCCTGCTGCCGCCCCCCGAGATCGGCCCGCGCCGCGTCGGCCGCTACGGCTCCGGCCATCTGTCCCGGCTCGCGCTGATCGAGGAGCTGCAGCGCCAGGGCATGACGCTGGCCGCCATCGAGCGGTACCTGGAGCAGCTCCCCGACGACCTGAGCGACCGGGACCTGGCCATCCACCGGGCCCTGGTGGCCTCCTGGGCGCCGGAGTCGGCCGAGGAGGTCACCCGGGAGGAGCTGGAGCGGAAGGCCGGGCGGGAGCTGCGCGAGGCGGACGTCGACCGGCTCGCCGCGATGGGGGTGCTGGACCGCACGTCCGGCGGGGTGCTGCGCCTGGACTGCTCGCTGCTGCGCCTGGGTCTGGAACTGCTGGACGTGCCGATCGCGCACGAGACGATCCTCGCCTCGCGCACGGTCCTGCTGGAGCACGCGCGCGCCGCGGCCGAGGAGCTGTCGCGGCTCTTCCGCGACGAGGTCTGGGGGCCCTACCGGGAGCGGGAGGGGGACGGGGACCATCTGGCGGCCATGAAGTCCCTCTCCGCGCACATGCAGCCGATGGTGGTGCAGGCCCTGGTGACGGCGTTCCAGAGGTCGCTGCGCGAGGAGCTGCGGGCGGCGTTCGAGGCGGACGGGGTGCCGCCTGCGGGCGGGTGACGGCGGCCCGCAGGGCGGCGGCGCACCCGGGACGACGCCCGGCTCCCGGGACCGCGACCGGTCCCGGGAGCCGGGCGTGACGGACGGCGCCGGACGGCGGTGGCCCGCCGCCCGGGCCGTCACCGGGCGTCGGTGAAGACCTCGCCCCGCTCCGCCATCTCCACCAGCCCGGCCGACGGCAGGAAGCGGTCCCCGTAGCGGTCCGCCAGTTCGCGGGCCCGTGCCACGAAGCCGGCCGGCCCTCCCGGGTAGCCGTTGACGTACTGGAGCACGCCGCCGGTCCACGCGGGGAAGCCGATGCCCATGAGGGAGCCGATGTTGGCGTCGGCGACGGTCGTCAGGACTCCCTCCTCCAGGCAGCGGACGCTGTCGAGCGCCTCCGAGAAGAGCATCCGCTCCTGCATGTCCGCGAAGGGGATCTCGGTTCCCGGGCGGGTGAAGTGCTCGCGCAGGCCCGGCCACAGCCGCGTGCGGGCGCCGTCCGCGTCGTACTCGTAGAAGCCGGCGCCGCCGCTGCGGCCGGGCCGGTCGAACTCGTCGACCATCCGGTCGACGACGGCCTCCGCCGGGTGCGGCGTCCAGGTGCCGCCCGCCTCCTCGACCGCCCGCCGGGTCTCGTTCCGGATCCTGCGGGGCAGGGTGAGGGTGAGCTCGTCCATCAGGGAGAGCACCTTGGCGGGATATCCGGCCTGTGCGGCGGCCTGCTCCACGGAGACCGGGTCGGCACCCTCGCCGACCATGGCCACGCCCTCGTTGATGAACTGCCCGATGACCCGGGAGGTGAAGAAGCCACGGGAGTCGTTGACCACGATGGGCGTCTTGGAGATCTGCCGCACCAGGTCGAAGGCGCGGGCCAGGGCCTCGTCCCCGGTGCGCTCCCCCTTGATGATCTCCACCAGGGGCATCTTGTCCACGGGGGAGAAGAAGTGCAGACCGACGAAGTCGGCCGGGCGCTCGACACCCTCGGCGAGTGCGGTGATCGGCAGCGTGGAGGTGTTGGAGCACAGCAGCGCGTCGGTCGCCACCACACCCTGGATCTCCTGGAACACCTTGTGCTTGAGGCCCGTGTCCTCGAAGACGGCCTCGATGACCGCGTCGCAGCCCGCGAGGCCGGCGGTGTCGGCGGTCGGGGTGATCCGGGCGAGCAGGGCGTCGGCCTTCTCCTGCGTGGTGCGGCCGCGGGAGACGGCCTTGGCGCACAGCTTCGCGGAGTAGCCCTTGCCCTTGGCGGCCGCCTCCTCGGTGACGTCCTTCAGCACGACCTCGATGCCCGCGCGGGCGCAGGAGTAGGCGATGCCCGCGCCCATCATCCCGGCGCCGAGGACGGCGACCCTGGAGACGGTCCGCGGCGCGACGCCCTTCGGGCGGCTGGCACCGGAGTTGACGGCCTGGAGGTCGAAGAAGAAGGCCTGCATCATGTTCTTGGCCGTCTGGCCGGTGACCAGCTCGGTGAAGTAGCGGGCCTCGATGACCTGCGCCGTCTCGAAGTCGACCTGGGAGCCCTCGACGGCGGTGGCGAGGATGTTGCGCGGCGCCGGGTAGGGCGCGCCCGCGGTCTGCTTGCGCAGGTTGGCCGGGAAGGCGGGCAGGTTGGCGGCGAGCTTCGGGTGGGCGGGGGTGCCGCCCGGGATCCGGTAGCCGGGGGTGTCCCAGGGCTGGCGGGACTCGGGGTGGGCGTCGATGAAGGCGCGCGCCTGCCGGATCATCTCCTCCGGAGTGGCGGCCAGTTCGTGCACCAGCCCGGCCTCCAGGGCGCGCTTCGGGGAGTACTGGGTGCCCTGGAGGAGGACCTTCAGCAGGGCGTCCGCGATGCCCATGAGGCGCACGGTGCGGGTGACGCCGCCGCCGGCGGGGAGCAGCCCGAGGGTGACCTCGGGCAGGCCGATCCTGGAACCGGGGGCGTCGAGGGCGATGCGGTGGTGGCAGGCGAGGGCGATCTCGTAGCCGCCGCCGAGGGCCGCGCCGTTGATCGCGGCGACGACGGGCTTGCCGAGGGTCTCGATGCGGCGCAGGGCGCGCTTGATGCCCATGCCTGCGTCGAAGACCGCCTGGGCGTCGCCCGGTCCGGCCTTGATCATCTCCTTCAGGTCGCCGCCCGCGAAGAAGGTCTTCTTCGCGGAGGTGACGATGACTCCGCGGACGGTCTCCCGCTCCGCTTCGAGGCGGTCGGCGACCTGGGCGATCGACGCCTTGAACGCCTGGTTCATGGTGTTGGCGGACTGGTCCGGATCGTCGAGCACGAGGGTGACGACGCCGGTCTCGTCCTGTTCCCAGCGGATGGTGGTGGACTCGCTCATGGTGGTGGCTGCTCCGTAAGACAGGGCCGAAGGGGACGGGACGGATTCAGAGGCGCTCGACGACGGTGGCGACCCCCATCCCGCCGCCGACGCAGAGGGTGGCGAGGCCGTACCGCTTGTCCCGGCGCTCCAGCTCGTCGACGAGCGTGCCGAGGATCATGGCGCCGGTGGCCCCGAGCGGGTGGCCCATCGCGATGGCGCCGCCGTTGACGTTGACCTTGTCCAGGCTCAGGCCCATGTCCGCGGCGAAGCGCAGCACGACGCCGGCGAAGGCCTCGTTGATCTCGACCAGGTCGATGTCGTCGATGGTGAGACCGGCCTTGGCCAGGGCCTTGCGGGTGGCGGGCGCGGGGCCGGTGAGCATGATGGTCGGCTCCGACCCGGAGACGGCGGCGGACACGATCCGGGCACGCGGGGTGAGCCCGTGGCGCTCGCCGACCGCCTTGCTGCCGATCGCGACGAGCGCGGCGCCGTCGACGATGCCGGAGGAGTTCCCGGCGTGGTGGACGTGGTCGATGCGCTCCACCCAGTGGTACTTCTGCAGCGCCACGGCGTCGAAGCCGCCGAGTTCGCCGATGTCGGCGAAGGACGGCTTCAGCCCGGCGAGCGAGTCGGCGGTGGTGCCGGGGCGCATGTGCTCGTCGTGGTCGAGGACCACCAGGCCGTTGCGGTCGGTGACGGGGACCACGGAGCGGTCGAAGCGCCCGTCCTTCCACGCGGCGGCGGCGCGCTCCTGGGAGAGGGCCGCGTACTCGTCCACATCGCGGCGCGACCAGCCGCCGAGGGTGGCGATCAGGTCGGCGCCGATGCCCTGGGGAACGAAGTCGGTCTGGAGGTTGGTCATCGGGTCGGCGAACCAGGCGCCGCCGTCGGAGGCCATGGGGACGCGGGACATCGACTCGACGCCGCCGGCCAGGACCAGCTCCTCCCAGCCGGAGCGCACCTTCATCGCGGCCAGGTTGACCGCCTCCAGCCCCGAGGCGCAGAAGCGGTTCTCCTGGACGCCGGCGACCGTGTCGGGGAGCCCCGCGGCGATGGCGGCGATCCGGGCGATGTCGGAGCCCTGGTCGCCGACGGGTCCGACGACGCCGAGCACGATGTCGTCGATCGCCGCCGGGTCCAGGTCGGGGAGGCGGCGCCGGACCTCGTGGATCAGGCCCACGACCAGGTCGATGGGCTTGGTGCCGTGCAGGGCGCCGTTGGCCTTCCCGCGTCCGCGCGGGGTGCGGATCGCGTCGTACACGTACGCTTCGGTGCTCACCTTGTGTCAGCCTTTCGGGGAGGATGGGGCCCGGCGGGGAGGGTGCCGGTCGCCGTCAGCCGAGCAGCGAACGGCCGATGATCTCCTTCATGATCTCGGTCGTGCCGCCGTAGATGGTCTGGATGCGCCCGTCGGTGAAGGCCCGGGCGACGGGGTACTCGTTCATGTACCCGTACCCGCCGTGGAGCTGGAGGCAGCGGTCGGCGGCCCGCTTCTGGAGTTCGGTGGCCCACCACTTGGCCATGGAGGCGTGGACGCCGTCGAGCGTGCCGGCGGCGTGGTCCTCGATGCAGCGGTCCAGGAAGGCCCGGGTGACGGCGCACTCGGTGGCCAGCTCCGCGATCTCGAAGCGGACGTGCTGGAGCCTCGCCAGCGGCCGGCCGAAGGCCTCGCGCTCCTTGACGTACGCCGTGGTGATCTCCAGCAGGTGCTCGGCGGCCGCGATCCCGGCGACGGCGATGGCCATCCGCTCCTGGGCCAGGTTGGTCATCAGGTGGACGAAGGCGCCGTTGAGCTCGCCGAGCAGGTTCTCCTTGGGCACCCGCACGTCGCGGAAGAACAGCTCGGCCGTGTCCTGCGACTTCTGGCCGATCTTGTCGAGGTTGCGCCCCCGCTCGAAGCCCTCCGCGCCCCGCTCGACGGCGAGCAGCGACAGGCCGTGGGCCCCGCCCTCGGGGGTGGTCCGCGCCACCACGAGCACGAGGTCGGCGAGGATGCCGTTGGAGATGAAGGTCTTGGAACCGTTGAGCACCCAGTGGTCGCCCCGGTCCTCGGCGGTGGTGCGGATGCCCTGGAGGTCGGACCCGGCGCCGGGCTCGGTCATGGCGATGGCCGTGATCAGCTCGCCGCTGCAGAACCCGGGCAGCCACCGCCGCTTCTGCTCCTCGGTGGCCAGTGCGGTGAGGTACGGGCCGATGATGTCGTTGTGCAGGCCGATCGCCAGTCCGGGGGCGCCGGCCCGGGTGAACTCCTCGTGCAGCACCGCGGCGTAGCGGAAGTCGGCGTTGCCGCCGCCTCCGTACTCCTCCGGCACGGCGAGGCCGAGCAGCCCCTGGCGCCCGGCGGCCAGCCAGGCAGCCCGGCTGACGATGCCGTCCTTCTCCCACTGCGCGTAGTGCGGCAGCACCTCCTTGGCCAGGAAGGTGCGCACGGTCTCCCGGAACGCCTCGTGCTCGTCGGTGAAGATCCGGCGCTTCAACGGTCCTCCTGGGGGTCGGTCAGGGGCACGCCCCAGTCCCGCGCGACCTCCGCGGTGTCCGCACCGGGCAGGGCGGGTCCCCGGCGCACCGCACCGGGAGTGGCGGAGAAGCGGGGGGCGGGCGCGGGCTGGACGGTGCCGCCGTGCTCGACGAAGGTGGAGCGGGCGGCGAGATGCGGGTGGTGCGGGGCCTCCCGCAGGGACAGCACGGGGGCGACGCAGGCGTCGGAGCCCTCGAAGAGGGCCGTCCACTCGGCTCGGGTACGGGTCAGGAAGCGGGCGGCGACGGCGGCCCGCAGCTCGCCCCAGCGGTCGAAGTCCTTGCGGGAGGGCAGCGTGTCGGCGATGCCGAGCAGGCGGACGAACTCCTCGTAGAACCGCTGCTCCAGGGCGCCGACGGCCATGTACTCGCCGTCGGAGGTCTCGTAGGTGCCGTAGAAGGGGCAGCCGCCGTCGAGGAGGTTGCCGCCGCGCCGGTCCTGCCAGCCGCCGGCGGCCATCATCCCGTGGATCATGGTGGCCAGGTGGCTGGCGCCGTCCACGACGGCGGCGTCCACGACCTGCCCGGTGCCGCCCTCGGTGCGCGCGTGCTGGAGGGCGGCGAGGACGCCGACGACCAGGTAGAGCGCGCCGCCGGCGTAGTCGCCGAGCAGATTGGCGGGCAGGGCCGGCGGCTCCCCGCTCCGGCCGACCATGGACAGGGTGCCGGTCACGGCGATGTAGGAGACGTCGTGCCCGGCGCGGTCCGCGAGCGGGCCGTCCTGCCCCCAGCCCGTCATCCGGCCGTACACGAGCCCGGGGTTCCGGGCGAGGCAGGCATCGGGCCCGACGCCGAGCCGTTCCGCGACCCCGGGGCGGTAGCCCTCGATCAGGATGTCCGCCGCCGCGGCCAGGTCCAGCACCCGGGCGGGCCCGTCCGCCGACTTGAGGTCGACGAGCACGGAGCGCTTGTTGCGGTTGGTGAGGTCGTGGGCCGGGTCGATACCGAGGCCCGGCCCTCCGGGGCGGTCCACCCGGACGACGTCGGCACCGAGGTCCGCCAGGTGCATGGCGGCGAACGGGCCCGGCCCGATGCCGGCCAGTTCGACCACGCGCACCCCGGCGAGCGGTCCGTTCCCCGATGCGGCCATCCGCCGACCCCCAGAGGTGTGACACAGTTGATGTAACACCATCGATGATAAGAAGGTGCCCCCGGGCGCACAAGGGCTTCCGGCACCTGTTCCGAGCGAGCGCTTAGCTCCGTACGCCCGCCAGGTTACCGATGGGGAACCCCTCTTCTGCGGGACCGCGCGGCGCGTTAGGGTCTCCCGGACGGATCACCCGCGGTCCGCTCCCCGGACCCCCGGGGGGACCCGCCCGGCCCCGGCGCCGGAGGGCAGCCGCGGGCCGCACCGCGGAGGAGCCCTTGAACAGCAAGAACGCGCGCCCCTACGACCTCGTGCTCTTCGGGGCGACCGGGTTCGTCGGGGAGCTGACGGCCCGCCGGCTCGCCCTCAGGGCACCCGCCGACTGCCGCTGGGCCCTCGCCGGCCGCAGCAGGGCGAAGCTGGAGGCGCTCCGGGACCGGCTGAGCGCGGAGCACCCCGACTGCGCCTCGCTCCCCCTGGTGGTGGCGGACGCCGCGGACCCCGCCTCGATGCGCGAGCTCGCCGAGTCCACCCGGGCCCTCGCCACCACCGTGGGCCCCTACGTCTGGTACGGCGAGGCGCTGGTGGCGGCCTGCGCCGAGGCCGGCACCCACTACGCGGACCTGACCGGGGAGCCGGAGTTCATCGACTCGGTGTTCGTCCGGCACGACGCCAGGGCACGCGAGAGCGGGGCCCGGCTGGTGCACGCCTGCGGCTTCGACTCGATCCCGGCGGACCTGGGCGCCTACCACATGGTGCGGCAGCTGCCGGAGGGCGTGCCGCTGCGGGTCGACGGCTTCGTGCGCTCCGGCGCGATGTTCTCGGGCGGCACCTTCGCCTCCGCGCTCACCGCCATGGGGCGCGGAACGCAGACGCTGCGGGCCGCCCGCGCGCGGCGCCTGCACGAGCCCCGGCTCGTCGGGCGGCGCGCCACATCCCCCGTCGGCATACCCCGGTTCCGCCGCGAGACGGGGACCTGGGCCCTGCCGCTGCCCACCATCGACGGGCCGATCGTCGCGCGCAGCGCGCGCGCCCTGGAGCGCTACGGACCGGACTTCCGCTACCGGCACTTCGCCTCGGTCCGGACGCTGCCGATGGCGCTCGCCGGGCCCGCGGTCGTCTGCGCGGGCGCGGCCCTCGCGCAGATCCCGCCGGTGCGCCGTCGGCTGATCGACCTCGTGGAGCCCGGTACCGGCCCGAGCGCGGAGCGCCGCGCCCGCAGCTGGTTCTCCGTCCGCTTCGTGGGCGAGGGCGGTGGACGCCGCGTCCTGACCGAGGTCGCCGGCGGCGACCCCGGGTACGACGAGACGGCCGTCATGCTGGCGGAGTCCGTGCTGTGCCTCGCCCTCGACGAACTCCCCGAGGCATCGGGCCAGTTGACCACCGCGGTGGCGATGGGCGACGCGCTGCTGGAGCGGCTGCGCAGCGCGGGGCTGTCGTTCCGGGTGGTCCACTCCCGCTGACCGGGCCGCGGGAGGTCACCGGGATCCGATCGCCTCCCGCAGAGCGCGACGGCACAGGGCGTCCGCGCGCCGGGTCGTCTCCGGCAGGCGGAAGTCCCGCGCCAGGTGGAGGGTGTGGGCGCAGGCCGCCTCCAGCGTGGTGCGGTGGCCCGCGGAGACGAAGAGGGGCTTGACCCCCGCGCGGGTACGCAGGGCACGGCCGACCTCCTCGCCGTCGTCGGCGAGGAGCGGCGCGGTGTCGCCGCGTGCCGGGCCCGGCTCCTCGTGGCGGAAGACGAAGGGGTTCTTGGCCACGCCGATCGCCGGCAGGCCCGTCAGCACGCCCAGGTGGCTGGCCAGGCCGAAGCGCCGCGGGTGCGCCAGCCCGTAGCCGTCGCAGACCACGAGGCCGGGATCGGTGCCGAGCGCCTCCAGCGCGGCACGGACCGTGGGGAGCTCCCGGAAGGCCAGCAGACCGGGGACGTAGGGGAAGGACACCCTGCCCACCGCGGTGGCCTCCGCGACGACGTGGAGGTCCTCCGCGTCCAGCACGACGGCCGCGGCGGCCACCAGGTCGCGCCCGTCGTCGTAGGCGACGTCCACCCCGGTCACGCGGCCGGAGCCCACGGGGGGCGCCTCGTCCGCGAGGACGACACGGCATCGCAGGTCGTCCTGGAGGGCACGGGCCGCCTCCTCGGTGGCAGGCCAGTCCGCGGGTGCTTCGACGATCGTCATGGTGGCACCCAGCCTACGGTGCCGGGGTGGGTAGCCTGCCGTTCATGTTCGTAATGGAATTGACGTACACCGCCCCGGTCGACCGCGTCGACACCCTGCTGCCCGCACACGTCGCCTGGCTCGACGCGCTGTACGCGCAGGGCGTGTTCATCGCCTCGGGCCGCAAGAACCCTCGGGACGGGGGCATCATCCTCGCGGTGGCGGACGACCGGGCGCGGATCGAGGAGATCGCCGCGGGCGACCCGTTCGTCTCGGGTGGCGTCTGCACCTACCGCATCACGGAGTTCGCGGCGACGAAGACGGCGCCCGCGCTCTCCGCCTACCGGGAGCAGCCCGCCGCCTGACGCTCCCGGGCACGGAACCGGGGGGCGGGGCGGGCCCCTTTCCCGCCCCGCCCACCCGGCGGTCCGGGCCGGGTGCCCTCCGTGCCACCTGCTCCGACGGACCCGCTGCGGCCACCGGCCACCGCCGTTGCCGCACGGGGCCGTGGCGCCTGCCGCGATGGCGGGGGGCGGCACGGTGCGGTGTCCGCGGCTGCGCCGGGCGCCGCTGTTCCGAGGAGCAGGCATGACGAGGAAAGGCAGTCGGCATGGCCGTGTCCAGAGTCTCCCCTGATGCGCTCCCCCGTCCGGGCGGCGTACCGGACGCACCGGTGGCCGCCGGGGGCCGCGGGCCCGCCGGGCCGGAGCCCCGGCGGCCCTCGCGGGCCTGCTGGTATGACTCTCTCCCGGTGCGGCGGCGGCCGCACCGGGCGACCCGGACACCTCCTTCGGCACCGGCGGCACGGCCGTCACCGACCTCGGCGGGTCCAGCGACCAGGCACTGGCCGTGGCCCTTCAGCCCGACGGCAGGATCGTCGCCGCGGGCCTCGGCAGTCCGGGCGGCCGCAGCGCGTTCGCGCTCGCCCGCTACGACGGCGGGGCCCTCCCCCCGCCGTCCCTGACCGTCGCCAAGGAGCACACCGGTTCCTTCGTCCGGGGGGAGACCGGCACCTACACCATCACCGCCGGCAACCGGGGCCCCGGCCCGACCGACGGCAGCACGGTCACCGTGCACGACACCCTGCCACCCGGGCTCACCGCCACCGCGATCGGCGGCTCCGGTTGGCAGTGCGCACTCGCCACCCTCACCTGCGTCCGCGACGACGTCCTGGGCCCCGGCGACAGCTACCCGCCGATCACGCTCACGGTGCACGTGCCGTGCGACGCACCGGCGTCGGGCGTCAACACCGCCACGGTCACCGGGGGCGGCGACAGCACCACGCACACCGCCGCCGACCCCACCGCCATCGTGGCCGGCCGCCACTGCGGAAAGCCGCCTACGCCGGGGAAGCCGCACGAGCAGGTGCACCACCATGAGCACCACCACCTCCACTTCCATGTGCACTACCACCTGCACCACCACGGAGACGGCCGGGCCCCCGAGGGCTCCCGGTAGGGCACCGCCCGCTGGCCGGACCGGGCGCGAGGCGGCGTCCGGCCCGCCTCCCGTCCGGTGGGTCACGTTCCGGTGACGCATGTCACGGCACGGGCCGATGCACGTGCGGGGGCCTCGCGCCGTCTACTCCGGTACCGGGGTCAGCGCGTGCCCGGAAGCACTGCCGACCGGGCACCCCGGCAGCGGCACAGGTTGAGGAGCGGCCCTTGTCCACCGTCATCGAGCAGGCCGTCCAGGCCCGGCTCGTCGCCTCCGCACCCCGGATGGAGTCGGTCCCCGCGACGCTCCACTACGACCGCCGGGACCCGTTCACCGTGCGCATCGACTTTCCCGCCCCGGCGACGCTGGAAGGCCGGGACGTCTCCTGGGAGTTCGCCCGGGAGCTGCTGGCGGAGGGGGTGGAGGCGCCCGCCGGCCTCGGCGACGTGCGGGTGCGGCCCTTCGGCTACGACCGCACGGTGATGGAGTTCCACGCACCGGAAGGCGTGGCGATGGTGCACCTCCTCACCGGCGAGCTGCTGACCTTCCTCCGGCGCACGCAGGAGCTGGTCCCGCTCGGCGACGAGCGGGACCGCCTCGACCTCGACGGGGCCCTCGCACTGCTGCTGGGAGGCGGCACCCCCTGAGCGGCCCGCGAGGCCCGAAGGCGCCTTCGCCCGGCGGCCCCGCACCCGCACCCGCACCCGCACCCGCACCCGCACCCGCACCCGCACCCACGATGGGGACGCCCACGCCGACGCCGTCGTCGCCGCCGCCGCCGAAAAACAGGTGGCCCCGCGCATGCGCCCGGACTACTGTCGTCCTCGGTTCTGCCCCCTGTCGATCGGAGAAGGACGTTGCTCGTCTGAGGTCCTGAGACACCGTGCCCGCCCGCCCTGTGCCGGCGCGCCGCGTGCGACCTCGACGCCCTGCCGTCCTCCGCCCGGCCCGTATCCGACCGCCCCGTCCCCTGCACCCGTGCAGCGGTCCGCGGTCCCCCGCGCCGGCGGCCCGTCGCCGCCCCGGTGTCTCCACCCGTTGCCCCTCTTCCACCACGCAACCGGGAGGCCACCGTGCCAACTGCCGCCAACCACCACGTCGTCTGCTCGTCCCTCTCCTTCTCCTGGCCTGACGGGTCCGAGGTCCTCTCGGGCCTCGACCTCGCCATCGGCCCCGGCCGGACGGGGCTCACCGGCTCCAACGGCTCGGGCAAGTCGACCCTGCTGAAGCTCCTCGCGGGGCGCCTCGCTCCGACGTCGGGCACCGTCCGCGCGGTCGGGGACATCGGCTGGCTGCCGCAGGACGTCGTGCTCGACACCGCGTCCCGGGTGGACCAGGCGCTCGGCATCGCCGCCGCCCGCGCGGCCCTGCACGCCATCGAGGGCGGTGATCCGGACGAGGAGCACTTCGCGGCCGTCGGTGACGACTGGGACGTGGAGGAACGGGCCCGGGCCACGCTGGACCAGCTGGGCCTCGGGCACATCGGCCTCGACCGCACCATCGGCGAGGTGTCGGGCGGGGAGGCCGTCCTGCTGCGGCTGGCGGCACTGCTGCTGGCCCGCCCGGACGTCCTGCTGCTGGACGAACCGACCAACAACCTCGACCTGTACGCCCGGCGCCGGGTCCACGAGGCCCTCGCCGGATGGCCGGGCGCACTGGTCGTCGTCAGCCACGACCGCGAACTGCTGGAGCGGGTGGACCGCATCGCGGACCTGCACGAGGGCGAGGTGCGCCTGTTCGGCGGCCGCTACAGCGAGTTCGAGCAGGCCCTCGCCACGGAGCAGGAGGCGGCCGAGCGCATGGTCCGGGTCGCCGAGGCCGATGTGCAGCGGCAGAAGCGGGAGTTGGCCGAGGCACAGGTGCGCCTCGCCCGCCGGCGGCGCTACGGGCAGCGGATGCAGGAGTCCAAGCGCGAGCCGAAGATCGTGATGGGAGCGCGCAAGCGTGCCGCGCAGGAGTCCGCGGGCAGGCACCGCATCCTGCACGCCGAGCGGCTGGCCGGGGCCCGCGAGCGCCTCGGCGCGGCGGAGGGCGCGGTGCGGGAGGAGGACGCCATCCGCGTCGACCTGCCGGACACGGCCGTCCCTCCCGGGCGCCGGGTGCTGCGGCTGCGCGGGCTCCGGCTGCGCCACGGTCTGGACCTCGCCCGGGACCTGGACGTGCACGGACCCGAGCGGATCGCACTGGTGGGGCGCAACGGCACGGGCAAGAGCACGCTGCTGCGCACGCTCGCCGGGGAACTGGCCCCGCTCGGCGGCGAGGCGGTCGCCGAGGTGCCGCTGCGCTTCCTGCCGCAGCGGCTGGACCTGCTGGACGACGGGCTGAGCGTGGCGCGGAACGTGGCGCGGTTCGCCCCGGGCGCGTCGGACAACCGCATCCGGGCGCAGCTCGCGCGGTTCCTCTTCCGGGGGACGGCGGCCGACCAGTCCGCGGGAGGCCTGTCGGGCGGCGAGCGCTTCCGGGCGACGCTGGCCGCGCTGCTGCTGGCGGACCCGGCCCCCCGGCTGCTGCTGCTGGACGAACCGACCAACAACCTCGACACGGCGAGTGTGCGCAGCCTGACCGGTGCGCTCGCCTCCTACCGGGGGGCTCTGGTGGTCGCGAGCCACGATCCGGCGTTCCTCGCCTCTGCGGGGATCACCCGCTGGCTGCTGCTGGACTCCGGCGGCCTGCGGGACGTCCCCCGGGAGGAGGCACTCGGCGGCGGGGCGGAGGCGGAGGGGGCCGCGGGATAGCACCGGGCGGCGGGGGCGGCGGCGGGCGGCCTGCGAGCCGCGTCTCCGCTCGCCCCTCCCCCGCCGTACCCCTTCCTCACCTGGGGACATAACGGTGCGCAAGGGGGCATCACCGATCCGGGCTTGGCCGAAGGCTTACGGCCGCTTAACCTACGGGTTCGTAACCTACGAAGCCGTAAGTACCACTCCCGTCCCCAGGAGCACCAGTGACGATCACCTCTCCCCACCTCGGCAGCAGCTCGGACGCCTGGACGGACGCCCGGCTGCTGTACGCACTCGAAGAGGTGGTCGAGAAGGAGCTGAACCGCCACCTCAAGGCCGCCAAGGACTGGATGCCGCACGAGTACGTGCCCTTCGGCGACGGCCGGAACTTCCCCGGCTTCTTCGAGGACGGCGAGGCGTGGGAGCCGGGCCAGTCCAAGGTGACGGACATAGGGCGCATCGCCCTGGTGGTGAACCTCCTCACCGAGGACAACCTGCCGAGCTACCACCACGAGATCGCCTCCCTCTTCGGCCGCGACGGCGCCTGGGGGACCTGGGTGCACCGCTGGACGGCGGAGGAGGGCCGGCACGGCATCGTGATGCGGGACTACCTGCTCACCTCCCGGGCCGTCGACCCGGACCAGCTGGAGCAGTTCCGCATGGCGCACATGGCGGAGGGCTTCGAGTCGGACAACCGGCACTCGATGCTGCACTCGGTGGCGTACGTGGCCTTCCAGGAGCTGGCCACCCGGGTGTCCCACCGCAACACGGGCCACCAGTCCGGCGACCCGGTGTGCGACCGGATGCTGGCGCGCATCGCCACGGACGAGAACCTGCACATGGTCTTCTACCGCAACCTGCTGAAGGCCGCCTTCGAGCTCGCCCCGGACCTGACCATGCAGGCCGTACGCGACGTGGTGGTGAACTTCCGCATGCCCGGGCACGGCATGCCGGGCTTCGAGCGCGCGGCCGCCCAGATGGCCATCGGCGAGATCTACAACCTGCGCATCCACCACGACGACGTGCTCGAGCCCGTCCTGCGCTTCCTGAAGATCATGGAGATCGACGGCCTGGGGCCGGAGGGCGCCAAGGCCCAGGAGGAGCTGGGCCTGTACATGGGCGGCCTGGACGCCGAGGCCGTCAAGTTCGACGACCGGCTCGCCGCGCGCAAGGCGCGGATGGCGGCCCGCGCCGCGCAGTGAGGCGCCCCGCCCGGTGCGGCGCCCGGCGCGCCGCACCGCGTGCGGACGGGGCCCCGGGGCGGTGCGCGGAGGGAGGCGCCGGTGCCCGCGCCGCGTGCGGCCCGCCCGGCCGAGGGGCTCACCAGGCGGCCTCCCGGTAGTCCTTGAGGAGCACGCCCGCGACCGGGTCGCCCGCCTCGCCCCGCACGATCGGGTCGTAGACGCGGGCGGCGCCGTCCACCACGTCGAGCGGGGTGCGTCCCCCCGCCTCGGTGATGCGCGCCAGCCGCGGGGCCGGGTTCTCGTCGGTGACCCAGCCCGTGTCCACCGCGCACATGTGGACGCCCTGCCGGGCGAGGTGCGGGCCGCTGGTGCGGGTCAGCATGTTGAGCGCGGCCTTCGCCATGTTGGTGTGCGGGTGGTTCGCCGTCTTGCGGCGGACCGCGAACCGGCCCTCCACCGCGGACACGTTGACGACATAGGCCCGGCCCCTGGGCGAGGCGAGCAGCAGCGGCAGCAGGCGGTCGGCCAGCAGCGCCGGCGCGAGGGCGTTGACCAGCTGGGTCTCCAGCACCTCCGCCGGGTCGAGCGCGCCCAGTGCGGTGGTCCAGGAGTTGCGGGCGGACGGGTCCGGCAGCAGCCCGGCCTCGTCGGGCTCCCCCAGCACCAGGGCGAGCGCCCCCGCCGGGGCGCCCACCGCCGCGTGGGGCCGGTACCCCGGCGCGAGGAGGACCCCGGGGGCCGGGTCGCCGCTCTCCCCCTCCGCCAGCAGCGCGTACGAGGCGGGCGGGCGCCGGATGGTCTGGGCGGCGTTGTTGACCAGGATGTCCAGGGGTGTGCCGTCCCGGCGCAGGTGCGCGCAGAGCCCGAGGACCTGGCGGGGGTCGCGCAGGTCCACCGCGACGACGGTCAGCCGGTCCAGCCAGGCGTCGCTGCCGGGGGCCGCCCGGAAGCGGCGCAGGGTGTCGTCGGGGAAGCGGCTGGTGACCATGAGGTCGGCGCCGTCCCGCAGCATCATCAGCGCGAGCTGGAAGCCGATCTTCACCCGGCCTCCGGTCAGCAGCGCCCGGCGCCCGGCGAGGTCGGTGCGCAGCCCGCGCCGTGCGGCGTTGTCCGCGGCGCACCCCGGGCAGAGGCGGTGGTAGAAGGCGTCGGCCTCGGTGTACGGCTCCTTGCACACGTAGCAGCGCCGGGGCTTGAGGTAGTGCTCACCGGTCGGGCCCGTCACGGCCGGGGCCGTCAGGGGGGCGTCCGCACGGCGGTCGGCGGCACCCGTGGCGGTGCGGGCCGCCAGGCTCCGGTCGGCGGCGGCGCGGGCCCGGCGGGCCTGCTTGACGCGCCGGTTGCGGCTCTCCCGGACGAACCGGGAGGCAGCCGTCTCGGCACGCCCGCGGAGCGGGTCGTCCAGCGGCAGCTCCCTCAGCCGCGCAAGCGTGTCCGTGAAGGACTCCAGTTCCTCGTCCGTCATCCGCCCGTCCATGTGAGGTCCCCACCCGTGAAGTTGACCGGAGCGTAGCGCCGGGCGGGCGGGAGCGGCATCCGCTTATCGCGCCGCGGCCCGGCGACGCGGCACCGGCGGGCAGGGGGCGCGGCCGGCTGCCGGGGTCAGCCGCGTTCGCGGCGCAGCTTCAGGCGCTCCTTCTCGGACAGTCCGCCCCAGACCCCGAAGCGTTCGTCGTTGGCGAGGGCGTACTCCAGGCAGGCCTGACGGCCCTCGCAGGCTCCGCAGAGCTGCTTGGCCTCGCGGGTGGAGGAACCGGGTGCGGGGAAGAAGAACTCCGGTCCCGCCTGGGCGCAGAGCGCGGCTTCCTGCCAGGCCAGCGCCGGCTCCGTCGTCGTGTTCATCGGCATGGCGCCCAGCCTGCACGGCGGTGATAAACGGCCGATCAACGACACGTCAACGGTCCCCGCGGCCCGGGGGCGGGGCCTCCCGGCGCTTCCGGCTGCGGGGCGGCCGGACACCGATTCTGCCGGGGGGAGGGGTCCCGCGCCGCACCGTCGCCGTGCCTCGGCGCGTCGCGCGGTGCGCAGGCGCCCGCCCCGCAGCGGTGGGGCGCACGGTGCCGGACCGGCCGCGCGGCGGACCGCGTCGGCCGACGCGGCGGCTGGCACCCGGCGACGCGACGGGGCGGACCCGGCCGACGCGGCACTAGGATGGGCCGCCCCGCTCGGCCGCGTACGGGAGTTCGAGATGCCGGGGAGCGAAGGAGGACCGACGGGTGGACGCCCACACCAGCGGGACGGCACCCCCGCGGACCGCCCGCGTCCCCCGGCCCGCTCCGCGCGCCGCGGCGCCCGCGCCCGCCACGCGACGCCTGCACCGGCGGAGAGCGTGACATGGACGGACTGGACTTCTACCTCCCCGCCGCCGTCCTGTTCGCGGCCTTCGCCGCCAAGATCCCCGAACTGGCCCGCAGCAGGCGGGACCCGCTCCTGCTCTCCATGGGCGGGCTGCTCTTCGTCGCGGGCCTGGTCTTCCTGTTCGCCGCGCCCCCCACCATCGTCGCCGTCAACGACCTCACGGGCGTGCCCAACGCCAGTGCCCCGCTGGTCTACACGGTCCTGACCGCGTTCTGCGCGTCCTGCCTGGTCCTGGTCGTGCACTGGCGCGAGGAGCGGCCCGGCAGGGCCCGGTTCGTCACCCGCTGGGTGGCCGGCGTCTACCTGGCCGTGATCGCCGCCCTGTGGGCGCTGTTCCTGCTCGCGGACGCCCCCGTGGAGCGGGTGCACGACCTGGACACCTACTACGCCACGACCCCGTACATGCGGGAGATGATCGTGCTGTACCTGGTGGCGCACCTGGTGGCCTCCTCGGTCACCGGCGGCCTGTGCTGGCGCTGGTCGCTGCGGGTGGGCGGCTGGCTGCGCGGGGGGCTGCTCCTGCTGGTCCTGGGCTTCCTGCTCAACCTCGGCTACGACGCGGCCAAGTTCGCGGCCGTCTTCGCCCGCTGGAGCGGGCGGGACTGGGACGGGCTCAGCACGCACACGGCCCCGCCGCTGGCCTCCTCCTCGGCGCTGCTGATCGGGCTGGGCTTCCTGCTGCCCCGGGTGGGCGGCACGCTCTCGGAGTGCTGGCGCGCCCACCGGACCTACCGCCGTCTGGGCCCGCTGTGGCGGGAGCTGCGCGGGATCGCCCCGGCCGCGGCCCGCCCCTCGGTCTCCTGGCGCGACGGGAGCGCGCGCCTCATCGCCCGGGAGTCCGCCATCTACGACGGGCTGCTGCAACTCGCCCCCCACCTGGACGGGCGGGTGCGCGCCGCGGCCGTGGCGCGGGCCGCCGCCGAGGGCGCCGGACCGGAGCGCGCCGAGGCCGTGGGGGACGCGGCGATGGTCGCCGCCGCGCTGGCGGGCCTCGGAGCCGGACGTGTGCCGCGGGATCCGGCAGACGGCGCGGCCGGTGTGCCTCCGGAGGGCTTCCGGGACCTGGTGGGCATGGCGCAGGCGCTGCGGACCTCGCCGGTGGTGGCCCGGGCGCGGGCCGCGGCCGCCGTGCGGCCGCGCAGCGCGGCGGCGCCCTGAGCGGCCCGGGCGCCGGCGGGACGGCCCGCGGCGCCGGGCGGGCCGTGCCGCGGGGCACTGCTCCGGGGACGAGGCGCCCTGCCGGGGCAGGAGGGTGGGGGAACGTACCGTGCGGGGTGCCGAGGCCGATCCCCGTGTTCCCCCTGGAGCCACCGTGCCGCTGCCCTGTCCGGAACTTCTGCCCGGTGAGGGCTTCACGCTGCGTCGGCACCGCCCGGCGGACGGGGAGGCGTTCGCGGCCTTCCTCACGGACCCCGAGGCCACCCGCCACATGGCCTTCACCGCGGAGCAGAGGACGGCGGAGGGCGCGCGGGGCATGCTCGACCACGTGGTCTCCGCCTACGGCTCGGATCACGAGGTCCTGTCGCTGACCATCGCCGACGCGGCGGACGACTCCTACCTGGGCTCGGTCGGGGGCACCGCCACCGACACGGAAGGCGTGGTGGAGATCTACCGCACGGTCGTGCCCGCCGCGCAGGGGCGCGGCCTGGCGACCGGCGCCGTGCGGCTGCTGGTCGCCTACCTGTTCCCGCTCGACGGCGTCACCTCGGTGCGCGCGGACGTCACGGCCGGGAACCGGCCGTCCCTGCGCCTGCTGGAGAAGCTGGGCTTCCGCGACCGCGGTCCCGTGGAGCGGGCCGCGGGGGGCGGCGACCTCGCCCCACGGCTCCCTCACCGGGCGCCGGTACGTGCGGGACGCGGACGCCTCCGAGGGGTGAGCCGCCGCTCCGCGGCCCACCGGCCGGGGCCGCGCGAGCGGACCGGCAGCGCGCGGGGGGCGGGGCAACGGCAGGCGGGCGGGGCGGACCGGCAGCCGGGTGACCGGCAGCGCGCGGGGGGGCGGGGCAACGGCAGGCGGGCGGGGCGGACCGGCAGCCGGGGCGGCCGCGGCCCGGTCCCGCCGTCAGTCCTTGGCCCGGCTCGGCTGCACCCGCTTGGGCTCGCCGGGCATCTTCGGGTACTCCGGCGGGTAGGGCAGGTCGCCCAGGCCGTGGTCCGCCTCGTCCTTGCGCGCCCACTCCAGCAGGTCCTCCAGGGAGAACCGGTGGTCGTCCATGTCCGCGTGGACGTCGCCGACCTCGGCGTAGCGCCCGGGCATGGTGCGCAGGTCGAAGTCCTCGGGCCGGGCGTCGTCGACCTCCTCCCAGCGCAGCGGCGCGGAGACGGGGGCGTGGGGCCGGGGGCGCACCGAGTAGGCGGAGGCGATGGTCCGGTCGCGCGCGGTCTGGTTGTAGTCGAGGAAGATCCGCTCGCCGCGCTCCTCCTTCCACCACTTGATCGTCACCCGGTCGGGCATCCTGCGTTCCAGCCGGCGCCCGCAGGCGATCGCGGCGCGGCGGACCTGGGTGAACGTCCAGCGCGGTTCGATGGGGACGAAGACGTGCAGGCCGCGCCCGCCGGAGGTCTTGGGCCAGCCGCGCAGCCCGGCGTCGTCGAGGACCTCCCGCAGCACGTGGGCGGCGCGGACGGCGTCGGTGTAGTCGGTGCCGGGCTGGGGGTCGAGGTCGAGTCTCAGCTCGTCCGGGTGCTCGGTGTCCGCGCGGCGGACCGGCCACGGGTGGAAGGTCACGGCCCCCAGGTTGGCCGCCCAGAGCACGGCCGCCGGCTCCTGCGGGCAGAGTTCGTCGGCGGAGCGGCCGGAGGGGAAGGTGATGTGCGCGGTGGGGATCCAGTCCGGCAGGTGCTTCGGGGCGCGCTTCTGGAAGAAGGACTCCCCGTTCACCCCGTCGGGGTAGCGCTCCAGGGTCGTGGGCCGGTCGCGCAGCGCGCGGGTGGCGCCCTCTCCCACGGCGAGGTAGTAGCGGACCACGTCCAGCTTGGTGTAGCCGGGCTCGGGGAAGTAGACCTTCTCCGGGTGGGACACCCTGACGGTGCGCCCGCCTGCTTCGATTTCCACGGCGTCGGCCATGCCCGTCAGCGTAGGCCGCGCCGTCAGGGCGCGCATACCGGACAATCGGGCCATGCAGCTGCCCGTGATGCCGCCCGTGAAGCCGATGCTGGCGAAGTCGGTGAAGAAGATCCCGCCGGGGATGCAGTACGAGGCCAAGTGGGACGGGTTCCGTGCGATCGTGCACCGCGACGGGGATGAGCTGGTGCTGGGGTCGCGTACCGGCAAGCCGCTGACGCGGTACTTCCCGGAGCTGGTGGCGGTGCTGCTGGAGCAGCTGCCCGAGCGCTGCGTGGTCGACGGCGAGATCGTGGTCGCGCACGGGGGGCGGCTGGACTTCGACCGGCTGTCCGAGCGCATCCACCCGGCGGACTCCCGCGTGCGGATGCTGGCCGAGCGGACGCCCGCCTCGTTCGTCGCCTTCGACGTGCTCGCG
The DNA here is from genome assembly GCF_024497955.1 of Streptomyces sp. C10-9-1. Lineage (GTDB taxonomy): Bacteria > Actinomycetota > Actinomycetes > Streptomycetales > Streptomycetaceae > Streptomyces > Streptomyces sanyensis. Next base: position 21,813 of record NZ_JANHKP010000001.1, read on the forward strand.
CTCGGCGACACGTCCCTGCTGGAGACGCCGCTGCGGGAGCGGCGGCGCCTGCTGGAGCAGGCGCTGGCCGGGGCCCGGCCGCCGCTGCACCTGGCGCCCGCGACGACGGACGCGGCGCTGGCCGGGCGGTGGTTCGAGCAGTTCGAGGGGGCGGGCCTGGACGGGGTGGTGGCCAAGCCGCTCGACCTGCCCTACCGGCCGGACGCCCGCCTGATGTACAAGATCAAGCACGAGCGGACGGCGGACACGGTGGTCGCGGGCTACCGCTTCCACCGGAGCGGCCCGGTCGTGGGCTCGCTGCTGCTGGGTCTGTACGACGGCTCGGGCGCCCTGCAACACGTGGGTGTGTGCGCGGCCTTCCCCATGCGGCGTCGCGAGGAGCTCGTCGGGGAGCTGGAGCCGCTGCGGATGGGGGACGTCTCGGAGCACCCCTGGGCGCGCTGGGCCGAGGAGGCGGCCCACGAGGGTGCCCGGCTGCCCGGGGCACCGAGCCGGTGGTCGGGGAAGAAGGACCTCTCGTGGGTGGCGCTGCGGCCGGAACGGGTGCTGGAGGTGGCCTACGACCACATGGAGGGCGACCGCTTCCGGCACACCGCCCAGTTCCGGCGGTGGCGCCCGGACCGCGACCCCTCCGGGTGCACCTATGCGCAGTTGGAGGAGCCGGTGCGCTACGACCTCTCCGAGGTGCTGAAGGCGCCCGTCTGACGTGCCGCGCCGGCGGGGCCGGTCGGGGCGATCCCCCGGGGGCGGGCCGCCGGGCGGGTCCGGTGGGGCGCTCCGGTGGAGGGGTCCGCCTCCGGTGCCCTGGCGGGGCCGGGAGCCCAAGCGGGCGCCGTGGCCGGGGACGGGGAGGGGCCGGGGGTGGCGGTGGGTGACCCAGGGGGGTCGGGGCTCGGGGACGGGTCCGAGGTCGGGGACGGGGCGGGGCTCGGGGACGGGTCCGAGGTCGGGGACGGGTCCGAGGTCGGGGACGGGGCGGGGCTCGGGGACGGGTCCGAGGTCGGGGACGGGTCGGAGGTCGGTGAGGGGTCCGGGCTCGGGGACGGGTCGGAGGTCGGGGAGGGGTCCGGGCTCGGTTCCGGTTCGGGCGACGGCGACGGCGAGGGGGCCTGGCTCGGCGACGGCGACGGGGACGGGCCGGGGCCCGTGGTGGGCCCGGGGACCGGGGTGGTGCCTCCCGGCGGCGCCGGGCGCTCCGGCGGCGGCGTCCCGCGCGAGGGCCGCACCGGGGAGGGGCCGATGACGACCGGGTCGTCCCGGGCTCCCGCGTCCGGGCCGACGGCGGGGCCCGGGGGCGGGCTCCCCGCCCCGTCGGCCACGGCGTGGGCACCCTGCCGGTAGAAGGCGTACCAGGCGAGCACCGTGCGCAGGTACGCCCGCGAGCGGTTGTAGGCCAGCACCGCCCGTGCGAGGTCCTCCGGCCGGTCGAGGTCGCGGTCCCCCGCGCACAGGTGGTGTCCGGCGGCGAGTGCGGCGTCGTGGATGTCCGACGGGTCGCGCCGTCCGTCGCCGTCGGCGTCCCGGCCCCACACGGCCCAGGTGGACGGGATGAACTGCATGGGCCCCACCGCGCGGTCGTATCGGGTGTCCCCGTCGTGGCGGCCGCCGTCGGTGTCGAGGATGCGGGCGAAGCGCACACCGTCGAGGACCGGTCCCAGGATCGGGGCGAGGGCGGTGCCCCGGGCGTCCACCCGGCCGCCGTGCGCGTGGTCGGACTCCACCTTGCCGACGGCGGCCAGGAGCTGCCAGCGCAGGCCGCAGCCGGGGTCGGTGCGGGCCACGGCCGCCGCCGCGCCCCGGTAGGCGGCCAGCACCGTGGCGGGGATGCCGGACTCGGCACGGACCCGGTCCGGGGCCGGGGCGGCGGGCCGCCGCCCCGGCCCCCCGCGCAGGGGCACGCCGTCCGAGCCGCGCAGCGGAGGCAGTTCGGTGCGGAACGCACCGTCGCCCGGGGCGCCGCCGGGCTGCCGTGCGGTCGGCGCGGTCCCGGCGCCCGTCCCCGTGCCGGGACCGCCGGGTGCCTGGGAGGCCGTGAGCGCCGCCATCGCGGCGACGGCCGCGGCGGTGGCGGTCAGGCCCCGGCGGGTACGGGCCGCGGGGCGCCTCACGAGCCCGCCCCGAGGGTGTCGAGGGCCGCGATCCGCCAGCTCCCGCCCTTGCGCACCAGGTCGGCGGCGAGCATCGCCGCGGCGTAGGTGGTCGCGTCCCGCGGCGCCGCGCCCCCGGTGCCGGCCCCGGCCTTCCCCGTGTCGCCCGCGGCGCCCTCCGCAGCGGTGCGGGTACTGCTCTGGTCGGCGTAGACCAGCACCCGGGCACGGTCCCCCTCGACCCTCTCGACCGCGCTGTCCGTGACCGTCGTGGTGAGCACCAGTCGCTGCCGGGGGCCCTGTTCGCGGACGGCGGCGAGCAGCTCCGCGTGCTGCTCGACCGCGGCGCCGGTCAGATGGGCCGCGACGGCGCGGTCCAGCGCCTCCGGGTCGGCGAAGTCGTAGCTGAAGACGGCCTCCACGGCGCGGGTGGCGGCGCCCCCGGCCTCGCTGGTGCGGGCGGTGTCGGTGAGGGCGGTGTTGCGCACCGCGGGCCGGTCGCGGAGGTCGTGGGCCCGCTCGGCACCGTAGGCGGCGAACGCGCCCAGCACCGCGGACAGCAGGCAGAGCAGCACGGGCAGCCGGCGGCCGCCGCGGAGCGCCGCCGGCCCGCGGCCCGCCCGGCCGGGTGGCTTCGCCGGAGGGGTGCCGCTCCCTCGGGCATCGGGGCCGGAGCGTCGGCCCCGGCGACCGGACGGGGGCGCCTCGGCGGCGCCCGGGGCGGGCGGGGCCGTGCCCGGGGCCGCTCCCCGGGAGGCCGAGGCCAGTCTGCGCTGCCGGTTGATGAGATGACGGGTCGTCGACATCGGCGGGATCCTCTCGTGGCCTGCTACTCGGCGGCCGTGCCGCCCACGGGCGCCTGGCCGAGGGCGCTGAGCTTCCAGCCGCCGGCGGTGCGGGTGAGCGCCGCGATCATGCGGCTCTCCTTGCGGACGGGTTCGCCCTCCGGGGCGGTGACGGTGATCCTCAGGGCGACGAGCACCCGGGCCTTCCCGGCCCGTTCGTCGAGTTCAGTGACGGCCGCGGAGAGGACGGACGCCTCGGTCACGGTCCCCGCCTCGCGGATCTGCTTCTCGAAGGCGGCACGGCCGTCGGCGAGCTGGTCGTGCAGGTCCCCGGTGGCCGAGTCCTCCCAGCCGTCCAGGCCCCGCCGGAGGTCGCGGTGGTCGAGGGTGTTCAGGTTCCGGACGGCCTGCCGCCCGGCGGCGAGCACCTCCTCACGGGTGTGGGCGAAGGCCGCCGCGTCGTCGTGCGCGGCCGCGTACCAGGACCAGCCGCCCCAGCAGGCGGCGGCGGCCGCGAGCGCGGCCAGGGCGAGCGCCGCTGCGAGCACCGGGTTCCTCGTGGTCCGTGCCATGGGTGGCCAGTTCCTCTCCTGGGTGCCGTGTGCCCGTGTGCCCGCGGGGCGCGGCGGTCAGCGTGCGGCGATGTCGGTGATGCGCCACCGGCCGGCCTCCAGGCGGGCGGTGACGGAAAGCTGTGCGGGGACGGTGGAGGCGGCCCGGCCGGGCCGCTCGGCGACCTGGTCGAGGAAGACCAGCAGCCGGGCCCGGCCGCCGTCGAGCCGGGTGACGCCCGCGCGGACGACGTGGGTGGTGAGGGTCAGCTTCTGGCGGGCGGCCTCCTGCTCGACCCGGGCGAACAGCCCGGTGTACTGGCGGGCGGCCCGGCCGTCGAGCAGGTCGGCCGCGGCGGCGCGGGTGCGGCCGGTGTCCTCGGGCCGGTAGGAGAACACCTCCCTCAGGGCGGCGCCGACCTCGGCCGCGACCCGGTCGGTGGCCGCGCCGTCGGTGAGGGCGCGGTTGGCGGCGGTGGGCGAGCCGCTCAGCATCCGCTCCTGGTGGTACAGGACGGCGGCGGCGAGGAGCAGCAGGAGCGCCGCCGCGAGCACGGCGGCCGTCCCCCGGGTCCGGGTGGCGGCCCGGGGCGCGGCCGCGTCCTCCGGGGCGTCCGGCGGGCGCGGGGGCCCGGGGGCGGGCGGCTGCGCAGCGGCCTCGCGTGCGGGGCTCATCGCCGGCCTCCCACCGGGACGGCCGCCAGCGAGCGCGGCTTCCAGCCTCCGTCGGTCCGGTCGAGGAGGGCTTCCAGGCGCTTGCGCTCGGTGTGCGCGGCTCCCCCGCCCTCGGGGCGGGTCTCCACCTCGACGGTGGCGATCAGCGCGGCCGTCCCGGCCCTGCGGTCCAGTGCGGTGACCGCCGCCGCCGTGACGCGGGCGCGGGCGGTGGGGCCCGTCCCGGCGCTCGCCCGCGCCAGTTCCTCGCGCAGCTCCCCCGTCGAGGCCCGCAGCCAGGACTCCCGTGTGGCGCCGGGGGCGTCGGCGTCGAAGCTGGTGAGTTCGGCGACGCGGCGGGTGGCGTCGGCGAGGACCGCCTCGCGGGCCCTCGCGTGGGCGAGGTCCTCGTCGCCCCTGGTCTGCGCGTAGGTCCACCCGGCGACGGAGCACAGCACGGCCGCGAGGCCCAGGGCGGCCCGGGCGGCGGCGCGGCCGGCGGTCATCGGCCCGCCTCCGGCACGAGCAGCCCGCCCATCCCGGTGGGGCCCGCGGTGAGGGCGGGCAGCCCGAGGACTCCGGGGAGCGGGGCGGCTTCCGTCCCCGGGCGCCCGGGGTCCGGGAGCACCCCCGGCCGGGCGGGTTCGGGCACGCCCCCGCCGTCGGGGGCGTGCGCGCTGCCGCGGACACCCGTGCCGGTGGAGGCCGGAGCGGTGCAGCGGGCACCGGTGTTGGCGGGGGCCGGCCCGGTGTCCAGGCCGTTGCGGTAGGCCGTGTCCTCGTAGCCCGCGGTGCAGGGCAGGGGCTCGAAGAAGGTGACGGACAGGCCGAAGGAGGCGCCCTCGGGGGTGACGGCCGTCGCCCCGGCCGCAGCGACGGCGGGCAGTTTCACCAGCAGTTCCTCGATGCCGCGCTGGCGGGTGACGGCGAGTTCGGAGGTCGTGAGCAGGTTGGCGACCACGACGCCGAACGAGGGGTCGAGGTCGCGCAGGAGTGCGCTGACCTGACCGGCCGCCGCGGGGGCGGTGGCGATCAGGCGCCGCAGGTCGGTGTCGGACTCTTTCAGGGTGGCGGCGAGTTCCGCGGCCCCGCGGGCGAAGCCCCGCAGGGCGCGGCCCTGTGCGATCTGGGTGCGCAGCACCGTCTCCCCGTCGGCGATCAGGCCGGTGGTGGCGGGCAGCGCCCGGTCGGCGGCGCGCACGAGGTCCCCGCCGCTGTCGAGGAGGACCTGGAGGTCGTCTCCCCTGCCCTGGAGGGCGGAGCCGAGTTCGTCCACGACCGTGCGCAGCGACTCGGTGTCGACGGAGGAGGCCAGGGCGTCCACGCTGGTGAGGAGGGTGGTGACGGGTTCGGGGACCCGGGTGCGGGAGCGGTCGATGACGGACCCGTCCGCGAGGTGGGGTCCGGCGGACCCGGCGGGGCGGAGGTCGATGTACTGCTCTCCCACGGCGGAGAGTCCGGCGACCACCGCCTGGAGGTCGGCCGGGATCGGGGGTGCGGAGTCCTTGATGCGGAGCTCGGCCTCCACCCCGTCGTCGGTGAGCTCCACGGCCCCGACCCGCCCGACGGACACGCCCCGGTAGGTGACGTCGGAGTGGGTGAACAGCCCTCCGGTGGAGGGCAGCTGGACGCGCACGGTGTAGTGGTCGCGGAGGCCGAGCCGGGGGCCGAGGTCCGCGTAGCGCAGGCCGAGGAAGCCGAGGGCGAGCACGGCGACAAGCAGGAAGACCAGGTTCTTCAGGCGGGTGGCGGTCGTGAGCATCAGCGCTCGCCTCCCCCGGCGGTGACCGCGGGCAGCGCGAGGGGCACCCCGCTCCCGCCCGCCGAGGCGGTCGGGGTCTCTCCGTCCGGCGCGGTCTCCGGGACGAACTCCGGGACGACGGTGGTCCCGGGTGCCGCGGCGGTGTCGAGGTAGACGTTGAGGTAGTCGCCCTTGACGCCGCGCAGCACCTCGTCGGTGAACGGGTAGGTGAGCAGCACCTGGAGCGAGGCGGGCAGGTTCTGCCCGGAGTCGGCGAGCGCCTTGAGCGTGGGGGCGAGCGCCTTCAGGTCGGCGACGGTGTCGGCCCGGGACCGGTTGACGGTGTCGACGGCGACGTCGGCGAGGCCGTCCAGTGAACGCAGCATCCCCAGCAGGGCGGTGCGCTGCTCCTCGAGGACCTTCAGCCCGGGACTGAGGCCGGTCAGGACGGTGCCGACGTCCTGGCTGCGGGTGGCCAGGGTGGCGGAGAGCCGGTTGACGGCGTCGAGGGCCCGGGTGATGTCGCCCTTGTGGGAGTCGAGACTGGTGACCAGTTCGTCCATCCTCCTCAGCAGCGAGCGGACCTCGGGTTCGCGCCCGCCGAGCGCCTTGTTGAGTTCCGTGGCGATGGTCCTGACCTGCTGGACGCCGCCGCCGTTGAGCAGCAGGGAGAGCGCTCCGAGCACCTCCTCGACCTCCGGGTTGCGGCCGGTGCGGCTCTCGGGGATCACCGCGCCGTCGGCGAGGGTGCCGCGGGCGCCGCGGACGGGGGCGGCGAGCTGCACGAACTTCTCACCGAGCAGACTGGACTGTTCGAGGCGGGCGTAGGCGTTCGCGGGCAGGCGCACCTCGCGGTTGATCCGCAGGGTGACGGTGGCCGTCCAGCCGTCGGGGGCCAGCCCGATGCGGGTCACCCGGCCGACGGGGACGTCGTTGACCTTGACCGCGGACCGGGGCACCAGGCTGAGGACGTCGGCGAACTCGGCGGTGACCTCGTAGGGGGAGTGCCCGAGGTCGGCTCCGCCGGGAAGCGGCAGGGAGTCGAGGCCGTCGAGCCCGGGGGGCGCGCAGCCGGCGGCTCCCGCGGCGAGCGCGAGGGCGAGCAGCACGGCGGCGGTGCGGCGGGGGGCGGGACGGGGCGGGACGGCGGTCATCGGTGTTCTCCCTCCCGTGCCGCGGGCGTGGTGGAGGACGCCGTCCCAGGGGCTGCGGAACGGGTCTGCCCGGGTGTGCCGTAGACGGTGCCGACGGCGGGCAGGGGCACCGCGGGCAGGGCCCGGCGGCGGGAGTCGGCGACGGGGACGAGGCCGGCGAGGCCGCCCGCCGCGGGCGGAACGGTGATCTCCGGTCCGAAGGAGAGTTCGTTGATGTTCGCGCGGCCGTTGAGCGTGCGGTGGAGGGGGTCGTAGGCGCCGAGGGCGTTGCCGGCGGCCAGCGGCGCGGTGTCCAGTGCCTCGGCGAGGGAGGCGCGCTGCTCGACCAGGGTCCGGGTGAGGGGGGCGAGGGCGTCGACGTTCTCCTTCAGGGCGCCGCGGTTCCTCTGGATGAAGCCCTTGACCTGGCCCAGGGCGGTGCCGAGTTCCTTGAGGGCGGCACCGAGGTTCTCCTTGTCGTCGGCCAGGAAGCCGGTGACGTCGGCGAGTTGGCGCTCGGCCCTGGCCACGTTCCCGTCGTTCTTCTTCAGCATGGCCGTGAAGGACCGGAGGCGGGCGAGCGTGTCGAAGAGGTCGGCGCTGCTGCCGTCGAGGGTGCGGGCCGCCTTGGCGAACTGGTCGACCGAGTCCCCGATCGCCTTGCCGTTGCCGTCGAGGTTGGCCGCGGCCGTGTCCAGGAGCCCGGCGAGGGCCCCCTGGGCGTTGGCGCCGCCGGGTCCGAGGGCCGTGGCGAGCTCGGTGATCGACGCGTAGAGCTGGTCGACCTCCAGTGGCAGGGCGTTGCGTTCGGCGGGGAGCACGGCTCCGTCCCGGAGGGCCGGACCTCCGGTGTAGGCGGGGGCGAGCTGGACGTAGCGGTCGGCGACGACGCTGGGGGCGACGACCACGGCGCGGGCGTCGGCCGGCACGGTGACGCCCGCGTCGACGCGCAGGGTGAGTTCGACCCGGTCGCCGTCGGGGCGCACACGGTCGACGGTGCCGACCTTCACTCCGAGGACCCGCAGGTCGGAGCCCGCGTAGACGCCCGTGGCGCGTTCGAAGCAGGCGGTGATCCGGGTGGTGCCGGAGGTGTCGAGGGCTCTGATCCCGCTGATCGCCGCGACGAGGGCGAGGGCGAGGCCGGCGGCGGCCGCGGCGGTGCGTCGGAGGTTCACGGGGCATCGCCTCCGCTGGTGGGCTTGGGCGGCATGCACCCTGTCTCGGGGGGTGTGCCGTCGGGCAGGTAGTGGCGGGGGACGAGTCCGCAGAGGTAGGTGTCGATCCAGCGCCCGTTGCCCAGGGTGTTGCCGATGAGCCGGTAGTAGGGACCGGCCAGGGCGAGGGTCTCGTCGAGGTGCCTGCGGTTCTTCAGCAGCACGGCGGTGACCTTGGACAGGGCCTCCAGCGTGGGGCCGAGCCGGCGGTCGTTGTCCCGGACGAGGCCGCGGAGTTCGGTGCCGAGGCTCCTGGTTCCGGACAGCAGCGCGTGGATGGCGTCGCGGCGGGCCTGGATCTCGCCGAGGAGCAGGGTGCCGTCCTGGAGCAGGGTCTCGACGCTGCTCCTGTTGCGGTCGAGGGTGCCGGTGAGCCTCTTGGCGGCCCGCAGGAGTCCGGCGAGCCGGGCGTCGCGTTCGGAGACCGTGCGCGAGAGCGCGGACAGGCCGGTGGCGGCCTTCCTGACGTGCTCGGGCGAGTCCTCGAAGGTGGCGGAGATCGCCTCGAAGCTCTTCGCGAGGCGGCCGGTGTCGATCGCGCCGAAGGTCTCGCCGAGCCCGTCCAGCGCCTGGGTGACGTCGTAGGGGCTGGTGGTGCGGGAGGCGGGGATGCGGGTGCCGGGGTCCTGGGGGCGGGTGCCGAGCGGGTCGACGGCGAGGTACTTCGCGCCGAGGAGGGTCTTCACGGCGATGGCGGCGGTGCTGGCGTCGCCGACCCAGGCGTCCCCGACGTCGAAGGAGACGGCGACCCGCGCGCCGTCCAGCCGGACTCCGGCCACCCGGCCGACGGTGACGCCGGCGATGCGCACCTCGTCGCCCTCGGTGAGGCCGGCGGCCTCGGTGAACTCCGCGGTGTAGGTGGCGGACCGGCCGGTGAGCGGCAGGGAGTCCGCGCGGTAGGCGCCGACGGCGAGCAGGGCCAGGACCAGCAGCCCCGCCACGGCCGTGGCGACGGGGTTGCGCTCGCCCACCCGGGTGAGGCGGCGCGGGGCGCGGTCCGCTGTGCCGCGCCGCGGTCCGCGGCGGCTCTCCGGGGTCGTGGGGGTCATGCCCGGCACCTCGGCTCGGTGATCGCGATCCCGGTGGGGGGCGCGCTGCCGTCGGAGGTCGACACCCCGCTGACGGTGGCCTCGCACAGGAAGAGGTTGAGCCAGGAGCCGTAGGAGGCGAGGCGGGTGAGGGCGCGCATCTTCTCGGGGGTCCGGCGCAGGAAGTCCTCCACCTGCCCGCTGCCGCGGTCCAGCTCGCGTGCGAGGCGGCCGAGTTCGGCGATGTCCTGCTTCAGGGGCTCCCGGCCCTCGTTCAGGAGTCCCGCCGTCACGGTGGTCAGCTCGCCCATGGCGGTGACGGCCTCGCCGAGGGGGCGCCGGTCGCCGGAGAAGCCGGAGACCAGCTTCCGCAGGGTCACCGCGAGCTCGTCGAAGCCTTCCTCGCGGTCGTTGACGGTGGCGAGCACGGTGGTGAGGTTGTCGACGACCTCGCCGACGACCCGGTCCTTGGCGGCGACCGTGGTGGTCAGCGAGCCGATGTGGCGGATGAGGCTGTCGACGGTGCCGCCGTCGCCCTGGAGGACCCGGACGATCGAGTCGGCGAGGTCGTTGACCTCGTCCGGGGCGAGGCCCTCGAACAGCGGCCGGAAGCCGTTGAACAGCTGGGTGAGGTCCAGCGCCGGGCTGGTGCGCTCCAGGGGGATGGTCCCTCCGGGCGGGAGGGAGTCCCCCAGGGGCCCGGGACCCTGGGCGAGGGCGAGGTAGCGCTGCCCGACCATGTTCCGGTACTTGATCGAGGCGGTGGCGCCCGCGGGGAGGCCGCGCCCCTCGGCGACGCTGAAGGAGACCTCGGCGATCCGGCGGTCCGCCACACGCACGGAGTCCACCCGGCCGACCTTGACCCCGGCGATGCGGACGCCGTCCCCGGGGGCGAGGCCGGTGGCGTCGGTGAACCGGGCGGTGTAGGAGGTCGTGGCGCCGACGCCGGGGTCCGCGATCCCGAAGGCGAGCACCGTGGTGGCCAGGACGGTCGCCAGGACGAACGCGGCCGACTTCAGCAGCGGGCCGACGAGGCTGCGGCGTCTCATCCGAGCGTCACCTCCGTTCCCCGGTAGACGGGCCCGGCGAGCACGCTGCTCCAGTCGGGCAGTTCGGCGGGGCCGGTTCCCAGCCCTGGTGCGAGGAGTTCGTTGACCAGCCGGTTCTCCTGTGGGGAGTTGGGCAGCGGCAGGTTCTCGGCGGCCGCCTCGGCTGCGGCGGGTGCGGGCCGGCCGGTGTAGGGGACGCCGTAGCAGCGCGGCCCTCCCGCGGCGTCGTAGAAGGGGGTGTCCTCGCCCGGGACGTACCGCCCCAGGGAGGGCACGGAGGTGACGGTGACATGGAGTCCGGGGCGGTCCGTCCCCTTGCCGAGCGCCTTGTCCATGGCCGGGACGAACCCGGCGAGCGTGCGCAGGGTGCAGGGGAAGGACGGGGCGTACTCGGCGAGGAGTTCGAGGGTGCCCCGGCTCGCCGCGGTGAGCCGGATGAGGTGGTCGCGGTGGGTGTGCAGGAAGTCCGTGAGGTCGTCGGCGGCGGTGGTGGCGGTCCGGTGGAGCGCGGCCAGCTCGTCCCGCCGGTCGGAGAGGGTGGCACTGGTGGTGGCGGCGTCGGTCAGGGCGTCGAGGATGCCCGGGGCGGTGTCGGCGTAGAGGTGCCCCACCCGGACCAGCGCGGTGATGTCGCGGTTGAGGGCGGGCAGGTGGGGGTTGAGCCTGCCGAGGTGGCTTTCGAGGGCGGCGAGGGTGTCGCCGAGCTGCTCACCGCGGCCCCGGAGGGCGTCGGCGGCGGCCGTGAGGGTGGCGGCCAGCTTCTCGGGCTTGACCGCGGTCAGCAGGGGCAGGAGCCCGTCCAGGACCTGCTCCAGCTCGACGGCGCTCGCGGTGCGGTCCTGGGCGATGGTGTCCCCGGGCGCGAGGCGGCGGGTGGCGGCCGCTCCCCCGGGCTCCACCAGGGCGACATGCCGGGCGCCGAACAGGGTCGTGGGCAGCATCCGCGCCGTGACGCCCGCCGGGACGCGGTCCAGGGCCTCGGGCCGGAGGGCGAGGGTGAGCCGGGCTCCGCGGCCGTCGGTGCGGACGGCGCGGACCTCGCCGACCACGACGCCCCGCAGCTTGACCTCGGCCCCGCGCCGCAGCTCGTTGCCGACGGGGCCGGTGAGCACGGTGACGGTCGCGTCGTCGCTGAACTCCTTGTCGTAGACGGCCACGGCGAGCCGTGCGAGCAGGACGGGCACCAGCAGGAAGACGGCGCCGGCCAGGCGCCGGCGCAGGGTGTGGGCTTTCATCCGGCCACCTTCACGGTCGTGGTCGCCCCCCAGATGGCGAGGGAGAGGAAGAAGTCGGTGACACTGATCAGGACGATGGCGTTGCGCACCGAGCGCCCGACGGCGATGCCGACGCCCGCGGGGCCGCCCTCGGCCCGGAAGCCGTAGTAGCAGTGGGCGAGGATCACCATCACGCTGAAGACCAGCACCTTGAGGACGGACAGCACCACGTCGTCCGGGGAGAGGAAGAGCGCGAAGTAGTGGTCGTAGGTGCCCGCCGACTGGCCGTTGACGAACACGGTCACCCATCGCGAGGCGAGGTAGGAGCTGAGCAGGCCGACGGCGTACAGGGGGACGATCGCCACGACCCCGGCGATGATGCGGGTGGTGACGAGGTAGGGCAGCGAGCGGACGCCCATGGCCTCCAGGGCGTCGATCTCCTCGTTGATCCGCATGGCCCCGAGCTGCGCGGTGAAGCCCGCGCCGACGGTGGCGGACAGCGCCAGGCCCGCCACCAGGGGGGCGATCTCGCGGGTGTTGAAGTAGGCGGAGACGAACCCGGTGAACGCCGAGGTGCCGATCTGGTTGAGGGCGGCGTAGCCCTGGAGCCCCACGACGGTCCCGGTGAACAGGGTCATGGCGACCATCACGCCGATGGTGCCGCCGATCACGCCGAGGCCGCCGCTGCCGAAGGCGACCTCGGCGAGCAGGCGCTGCACCTCCCTCAGGTAGCGGCCCAGGGTGCGGGGGGTCCAGAGCAGGGCGCGGACGTAGAAGGCGAGGTGGTCGCCGGAGCGGTCCAGCCAGCCGAGCATCGCCATCGCTCAGCCTCCCTTCGGCGGGACGGTCTCGAGGTAGACGGCGGTGAGGACCATGTTCACGAAGAACAGCAGCAGGAAGGTGATCACCACCGACTGGTTGACGGCGTCGCCGACGCCCTTGGGGCCGCCGCGGGGGTTGAGCCCCCGGTGGGCGGCGACCACTCCGGCGATGAAGCCGAAGACCAGCGCCTTGAACTCGCTGATGTAGAGGTCGGGGAGCTGGGCGAGGGCGGAGAAGCTCGCCAGGTAGGCACCGGGGGTGCCGTCCTGCATCACCACGTTGAAGAAGTAGCCGCCCAGGGTGCCGACCACCGAGACCATGCCGTTGAGCAGGACCGCCACCAGCATGGTGGCCAGTACCCGCGGGACGACGAGCCGCTGGACGGGCGAGATGCCCATGACCTCCATGGCGTCCAGCTCCTCCCGGATGCTGCGGGAGCCGAGGTCGGCGCAGATCGCCGAGCCGCCCGCGCCCGCGATGAGGAGGGCGACGATCAGGGGGCTGGCCTGCTGCACGACCGCGAGGACGCTGGCGCCGCCGGTGAAGGACTGGGCGCCGAGCTGCTGGGTGAGCGAGCCGATCTGGAGGGCGATGACCGCGCCGAAGGGGATGGAGACCAGTGCGGCGGGCAGGACGGTGACCCCGGCGATGAACCAGAACTGCTCGACGAACTCCCTGAACTGGAAGGGCCTGCGGAAGACGGCGCGCACCACGGCGGCGGCGAGGGCGAACAGCCTGCCCGTCTCCCGCAGGGGGGCCAGGGCCCGGGAGGGCGTCCGCTCCCGGCCGGGGGACGCGGCCCCGGGGCGGGCGGTCACGGGCGCACCCCGTCGGCGGCGGGCGGGTGGCCGGGGGCGGGCGACGCATCCGGTCCCGGAGCCCGGCCCGGGGCGGTGTGTCCGCGGAGCACGGCGTCGCGCGCGGCCCCGGGCAGGGTGTCGAGCAGGCCGAGCACCCGCTCCCGGCGGCGCAGGGCGCCCTGTCGCGGGGGCAGTCCGGGTGAGGGTTCCAGCTGCGGTGCCAGGCGACGGGGGCCGTCCGGGCGCGGTGCGGGGGCGCGGTCCTGCTCGCGGGCCAGGGCTGCCGCGTCCTTCTCCTCCGCCATGCCGATCGGGCCTTCGCGCCGCCCGCCCAGGAACTGGGCGACGACGGGCTCCTCGCTGGTCAGCAGCACCTCCCGGGGACCGAAGGCGACGAGCCGGCGCAGGAAGAGCATGCCCATGTTGTCCGGGACGGTGGCCGCGATGTCGAGGTTGTGGGTGACGATCAGCATCGTCGCGTCGATCTGGGCGTTGAGGTCGATCAGGAGCTGGGACAGGTAGGCGGTGCGCACGGGGTCCAGTCCGGAGTCCGGCTCGTCGCACAGGACGATCTGGGGGTCCAGTACCAGGGCGCGGGCCAGTCCGGCGCGCTTGCGCATCCCGCCGGAGATCTCACCGGGCAGCTTCCCCTCGGAGCCCACCAGGCCGACCATGTCCATGCGCTCCATGACGATGCGCCGGATCTCCGACTCCTTCCTGCGGGTGTGCTCGCGCAGCGGGAAGGCGACGTTGTCGAAGAGGGACATCGAGCCGAAGAGCGCGCCGTCCTGGAACATCAGGCCGAAGAGCTTGCGGACCTCGTAGACGTCCCGTTCGGGCCCGCCGACCATGTCGACGCCGTCCACGAGGACGCGGCCCCGCTCGGGCCTGAGCAGTCCGACGAGCGATTTCAGGAACACCGTCTTCCCGGTGCCCGAGGGGCCGAGCATCACGCTGACCTCACCCGCGGGGAGGGTGAGCGTGACGTCCTGCCAGATGTTCTGTCCGCCGAAGGACTTGGTCAGTCCCTCGACGACGACCTCGATTCCCATCTCACCTCCCGGTCCGGCTGGTTGCGCGCACACGAAGGCGGTGTGTGCGCGGTGGGGCGGAAGTTGCATCGGGCGCCCGCACGCTACGGTCGCCCTCGTCACCGGGGCAATGCCTGTGACCAGCGGTTTCCGGTCGAACCGCAGGGTTTGTCACCCGGTGACAACGCGAGGTGCGCACCTTGTCCGCGGGTGCGCGCCCCGGCGGTCGGCATGCATCACGGCCGGGCTGCCGGGCCCGGAGCCGGAGCGGCTCCGCGCGGGCCCGGCGGCTCAGTCGTCCTCCTCGCGGCCGGGCAGCACAGGCACGTCCGGCGGGCAGGACAGCTGGGACGCGGGCACGCACAGCGGGCCCTGGTTCATGGCGACCAGGTTCCCGGGGCCGGAGAGCGCGGCGCTGAACAACGGGTCGAGGTCCTCGCCCGGGGTGCCGCAGCCCTCGAACTCCGGAATGGCGACCGTGCCCCGCATCGGCCCGCCGAACAGCACGTTCTGGTAGTGCGGGAACTCACCGTGCAGCACGACGCGGAAGGGGCGGGCGGTGCGGCAGGCGGGGCCGACGTCCAGGGGCGTGCCGTTGACCGTGACGTCGCGGATGCGCAGCGACTGGTAGAAGCCGGCCGTGGCGAAGTTGACACGGTCGGGCGGTGAGCCGATGGTGCCCGTGGTGATGGTGAGGGGGCCGTTGGTGAACTCCACCCGCGCGCTGACCGGTTGGAAGCCGAAGGCGAGGAAGGTCGCCTCGGCGTCGGGGAGGGCGATCTCGCCGAAGGAGTCGGCGCGGAAGTAGTTGCCTCCGGGGCGGGTGCCGGGCCGGACGACGGTCCGCTTGACGGCCATCGCGTTGATCTTCCGGGGGTTCCGGGCGGGGTCGTTGACGATCATCGCGCCGCCGAGCTTCCTGACGTTGGCGAGTCCGACGACGTAGGCGCAGCCGTGCCGTCCGGGGAGGTCGATCACCCGGGGCGGCTCCCCGGGGGTGGGTTCGGGGACGAAGCTCTCGTCGAAGCCCCCGGTGGGCGGCTCCTCGGGGCAGGCGTCGCCAGCGGGGGGCTCGGCTCGCGGGGCACCCTCCCGGGCGCCGGACGGGGCGCCGGGGCCGGGCACGGGGTCCGGTCCGGGGTCCGGTCCGGGGTCCGGGCCGGGGTCCGGGCCGGGGTCCGGGCCGGGGTCCGGGCCGGGGTCCGGGCCGGGGTCCGGGCCGGGGTCCGAGGGGGGTGCGGCGGGGTCGGCGGCCGGCGGGCTCGGCGGCCGCGTCGGGGGGTGGAGCGCACGGACGGTGGCGAGCAGGGTGTCCCGGTCGTCCGCGGGGGTGCACTCCACGGGCGGCAGGGTCAGGGGCTCCGCTCCGCCGGCGGTCCCCGGGTGCACCTCCAGGCGGATGTCCCCGGCCCGGACCTCGACGTCGCCGGGGCCGGTGACGGTGACGGCGGGGACGGGGCCGGTGTGCTCCAGGGCGAGCCCTCCGCCGGGGTCGGGGGCCGCAGCCGGGGCGGTGAGCCGGTCCCAGGACACCTCGGCGGTGCGGCCGTCGTGCGCCACGAGGGTGGTCATGCGCAGGGTCGCGGAGACGGTGGCGGTCCCCTCGGGGAGCAGTCCGGCGGCCGCCTCGGGCGGCAGTGCGACCTTCACGGCCGGGTCGCCCGGGGTGATCGGCCGGTCCGGCACCGCGGTCTCCGGGAAGGCCCCGGTCACGCGCACCGCCACCTCGTGGGTGCGGCCGAGCACCTGGCAGCGGTAGGCCAGGTGGGACGTGCCGTCGCGGGCCTGGGCCGGGCCGGGCCCGGCGAGGAGGCCGGCGGCGAGCCCGGCGGTCAGGGCGACGACGGTGAGGACGGTGGTGCGCCGTGTGCGGCGAGCGTGCTGCTCCGCGACCGCGGTCATGCGTGTGCCCCCCTGTGGGTCCCCTGCTGCCGGGGACGTCGGGATCGGGTGCCGTGGGCCGGGGCGGTCCCGGGGCGCGGGGCGCCGGTACGGCCCGCGCCCCGGAGCGGCGCGGGCCGCGGGTGGGGCCCGCCGGGCGGGCCCCACCACCGCCTCCCGGGCGTCAGTCCCGGGTGATGGTGTGGTTGCCGGTGACGGCGTAGTCGGCCTCGAAGAGGGCCTCGTCGCCGTCGTTGATGAGGCCGAAGCAGTCGGCCCCGGAGGCGGACAGGTCGCCGCCGTCGATCACCAGGCGCTTGGTGCCGTTGAGGTAGCGGCCCGTGACGGTGCCGGTGAAGTCGGCGGTGCAGCCGGAGCCGCTGATGGTGGCGTCGACGCCGCTGATCGAGCCGTCGATGGCGCCCGGGACCGCGCTGACGGCATCGGCGTTGAGGCTCCAGGGCTTGCTCGCGGTGGTGACGTCGAAGGGGATGCCGATCACCGAGCAGCCGGTGAAGGTGAGTTCGGTGATCGAGCCGATGCCCGCTCCGGCGTGGCCGGAACCCGTCTTCAGGGTGCCTTCGGCGTCGGAGCCGACGCACTGCAGCGTGGCGGCCGGGGTGCTGAGCGTGGGGTTGTCGGCGTGGGCGGTGAACGCCCCGCCCGGGGTGACGGTCCAGGTGGCCAGCGAGGTGGCCGAGGCGGAGGTGGCCGTCATTCCGAGGGCCGCCGCGAATGCCGCGGCGGCGGTCACGGCGTTTCTGGTGAGTCTGCGCACGAGGTCGGTTCCCTTCCGGGGGATAGGCGCGTACCCGAGGATCCCTTTTCGGCCGCACAGCCCGAAAAGCGATTGCGGCTCTTTCATGGAACGCGCACGGAAACGGAGCGCGGGCAATGCCTTTCAGCCACGCGAGCGAGCAGGTTGCGGAAGCGACGTTACGAGCGGGTAACCCGGCAGGCAATACCGGTCCGCCAGTTTCCCGGACGCCCCCTACCAGCGGGTATTTTCTTGTCGCGGCGCGAGGAGGGGACAGCGCTTTCTTGTCGCCCGGTGAGCAATCCGCCGCGGCCGTCCGCGCACGCCGTCGCGTATCGGTCGCGCTCGCACCCGCCCGTCCCCACCGCTGTGCAGGGGCGCCGGACTGGTCTATGTTCAGCACTCAATGACTGCCGCCCCGCCTGCCGGAACCCCGGCGGCGCCAGGCGCGGTCCGCCCCGTCGCGCCCCCACCGGACGGGACCGGAGAACACCGCCGGGGGCCGCGGAGAGAGGAGCGGAGCAGCGGTTCTCCGGAAATCCCGGCCCACGAGGGGAGAATGCATGCAGAGAACCACCCGGCCGTCCGGGGCCGGTGAGCCCCTGGCACCGCTCCCCCAGGAGTTCGCCGCACTCATCCGGCCCGAGTTGCCCAGCCTCATCCAGGAGATAGGGATCGAGGTCACCCGCGCCTATCCGGAGTACGCCCGATTACTGAACGGACCGTACGGAAAGGCCGTCCAGCTCGGTGTGGAACAGAACATCCGGGTCTTCGTCGAGCAGGTGGCCCGGCCTTCCTCCCCCTCCCCGCTGCGGGACGAGATGCTGCGCCGGTTCGGCCGCTTCGAGGCCTACGAGGGGCGCAGCCTGGAGTCGCTCCAGGGCGCCTACCGCCTGGGCGCGCGCGTGGCCCTGCGCCGGGCCAAGCGCATCGGCCGGCGCTACAACCTCTCGCCCACCCTGATGCTGAGCTTCGCCGACGCGCTGTTCGCCTATGTCGACGAGCTGGAGGCACTGACCCGGGAGGGGTACCTGGAGGTGCAGGCCCGCTCGGGCGACCGGGCGGAGGCGACCCGGCGCAGGCTGCTCCACCTGATCCTGGCGGGGCCTCCGGTACCGCGGGCCGCACTGGCGGAACTCTGCGAGCAGGCGCGCTGGCCGCTCCCGGAGCAGGTGACCCTGGTCGCTCTGCGGCCCGTGCCGGATCTGACCGAAAGAGGGCTCGACAACGATGTCCTGGCGGACCTCGGAGGGCCCCAGCCCCATCTGCTGCTCCCCGGCCCCTTCGACGACCGCCGCCGCCGCACGCTCTCCTCCCTCCCCGAGGACACCCGTGCCGCGGTGGGCCTGACGGTGGCCGTCGAGGGCGCGGCCGACTCGGTCCGCTGGGCGCGGCGCCTGCTGGAGCTGGTCGACACCGGGGCGGTGGACGACGCCCCCGTGCTCTGCTGCACCGACCACCTGCTCACCCTCTGGCTCCTGTCCGACCCCGCGCTCCTGGAGGCCCTGGCGCACCGGGAGCTGGCCCCGCTGTCGGGCCTCACGGCGACCCGGCGCAACCGGCTGGTGGAGACGCTGCGCACCTGGCTGGAGACGCGTGGCACGGCCGCCCGGATGGGCGAGCTGCTGGCGGTGCACCCGCAGACGGTGCGCTACCGGCTCCGCAGCCTGGAGGCGATCTTCGGCGACCGGCTCGCCGACCCGGACGGCCGCTTCGCCACGGAGGCCGTGCTGCGGGCCCTGCAGCTGCGCGGGCGCGGCAGGCCCCGCACCTGAACCGGCCCCCGGGCGGCCGGGAGGCGTCCGCGCGGGGCCGTCCGGTCGGGAAGCCCCCGGAGGCGCCGTCGCCCAGCCCGGCGCGGGCGTGCACGCCCGGGTGCGCGCGCCGCTCGTCGCCGCGGCACCGGCCCGGCCCCGGCCTCGCCGCGCGACCGCGGAGCCGTCCGATCCCTAGGATGACCTCCGGACAAGGGGGATCGATGGGGCTGGAGACGACGGAGCGCGTGCACCGCGCCCAACGCTGGGCGGCGAGGGCCTCCCTCGCCGCGGCCGCGCTTGCCGCGCTGCTGCCGCTCTGGTTCGGCGGCGCGACGGGGGTGCTGCTGCTCCTGGCGGGAGCGGCCGGGCTCGCCGTCACCGCGGCCGCCCTGTGGTGGGCCCTCTCCCGGCGGGGGCCCGTCCGCGCGGCGGCGGCGGTGCTCGCGGTGGCCGCGCCGCTGTCGGTCATGGTCCTGGTGGTCTCCACCCGCCTGCTGTGGGTGGTGGCCGCCTCCGCGGCCCTGTGGGCCCTCGCGCTGGCCACCGGGCGGTACGCCCTGCGCTCGACGGGCCTGCGCCCGGCGCGCCCCAGGGAGTACCGCACGTCCCGCCCGCGCCGCCCGGTCATCCTGATGAACCCGCGCTCCGGGGGCGGCAAGGTCGGACGGCACGGGCTCAAGGAGCGGGCGGAGCAGCTCGGGGCGCGCGTGGTCCTGCTCGACGCGGACCGCCACGTGGACGTGGCGGCACTGGCCCGGCAGGCGGTCCGGGAGGGAGCGGACCTGCTGGGCGTGGCCGGCGGCGACGGGACCCAGGCACTGGTGGCCGCCGTCGCGGCGGAGCACCGCGTGCCGCTGCTGGTGGTGTCCGCGGGGACGCGCAACCACTTCGCCATGGACCTCGGACTCGACCGCGAGGACCCGGCGAGCTGTCTGGAGGCTCTTTCCGACGGCGTCGAGCTGGACGTGGACCTGGGCTTCGCCGGGGACCGCCCCTTCGTCAACAACGTCTCCTTCGGGGCCTACGGGGCCGTCGTGCAGAGTCCGGCGTACCGGGAGGACAAGGTGGGCACCGCGCTGGAGCTGCTGCCGGACCTGCTCAGCAGACGGCGCGGCCCGCGGCTGACCGTCCGGGCCGGTGCCGCGGTCCTCAGGGAGCCGCAGGCGGTGCTGGTCAGCAACAACCCGTACCGCACGGACGACCCGCTCGGGCTGGGACGGCGCGAGCGGGTGAACGGCGGGGTGCTGGGAGTGCTGGGGCTGCGGGTGGACAGCGCGGCCGAGGCGGCCGCGCTGCTGCTCGCCCCCGAGCGCGAGGGGTTCACGGTGCTCACGGCCCGCACGGTGGTCGTCGAGGCCGACGCGGCGGAGCTGGAGGCGGGCATCGACGGGGAGGCGGCCGTCCTGGCCGCGCCCGTCCACTGCCGGATCGCCCGGCACGCCCTGCGGGTCCGGGTGCCGCGGCACCGCCCGGGTGTACCGGGCGTGCCGCCCCGCTTCGAGTGGCGGCGGCTGCGCAAGCTGGCCGCCGCGGTGGGCCGCACGGCCGTCACCGGGTACGACGTCCCGCGCCGCGAGCGCACCGGTCGCGGCGCGGGCCCCGGGGCGTGAGGGCGCCCGCTCTCGCGGGGCCCGGTCCCGCCGTGCTCCGCCCGCCGGGCCGGCGGCCGGTCAGAAGCCGGTCAGCGTGGTCTTGCCGATCGTGCCGCCGGACTCCTGCGACCGGTGGGCCCGGCGCAGCGTGGCGGCGCTGACCGGTCCCAGGTCCCGGGTGGCCGTGCTGACCAGGGCACCCGCGTCGGCGAGGCGGGCGATCCGGGTCAGGATGCGGTGCTGGGCCTGCCGGTCGGACGTTCCGTACATGGACCGGGTGAACATGAACTCCCAGTGGAAGGAGATGCTCTTCGCCTTCAGCGCGCCGAGGGGCAGCTCGTCCACGTCGTCGATGGCGACGATCCTCCCGAAGGGGTTGAGCACCTCGGCGAACTCGCCGAGCCGGCGGTCGGTGCCGTTGGTGCTGAACACGTAGTCGACGCCCTGCGGGGCCGCCTCGGCGAGCTGGGGCGCCAGCGGCCGGTGGTGGTCGACGACGTGCTCGACGCCCATGCGCCGGGCGAACTCGGCCGTCTCGGGGCGCGACGCGGTCCCGATCACCGTGAGGCCGGTCAGGGCGCGGGCCAGCTGGGCGGTCACGGATCCGACGCCCCCGGCGGCGGCCGTGATCAGCAGGGTCCCGGTGCTCTCCGTCCCCGCGCCGCGCAGGCCCAGGCGCTCGAACAGCCCCTCCCACGCGGTGAGGGAGGTCAGCGGCAGGGCGGCCGCCTCGGTGAACGAGAGCGAGGCGGGCTTGCGGCCGACCAGGCGCTCGTCCACCGCGTGGAAGCGGGAGTTGGCGCCGGGGCGGTCGAGGGCCCCGGCGTAGAACACCTCGTCGCCGACGGCGAACAGGCGGACCTCGGAGCCGACGGCCACCACGGTGCCCGCGGCGTCCCAGCCGAGGACCTTCGCCTCCCCGCCCGGGTCCACGTTCTGCCGGACCTTGTGGTCCACGGGGTTGACGGCGATCGCCTCGACCCGTACGAGCAGGTCGCGCGGACCCGGCTTCGGCACCGGCAGTTCGACGTCGACCAGGCTCTCGGGGTGGTCGGCGGGGAGCGACCGGCGGTAGGCGACGGCGGGCATGGTCGCGGGGACGGTGGTCATGGGGGGCCTCCCACGGGGTTGCGGATGCGGTCGGGCACGGCGGCCCGGTCCGGCGGGCGGCTGGGCGGCCGCCGGTGTGACAACGGTATGGAAGGGGTAGTGGTTACCCGCAAGGGATACTGGTACCCGTTGGGTACCATGGCGCCATGACGACGACCACCGAGCCGGGCGGGGCCCCCGCGAGCGTGTACGCCGCCGCCTGCCCCTGCCGCGACATGCTCGATCTGCTGGCCAACAAGTGGAGTGCCCTGGCCCTGGGGGCCATGGAGGAGGGCACGCAGCGCTTCGGCGCCCTGCGCAGCCGCCTCCAGGGCGTGAGCCCCAAGGTGCTCACGCAGACACTGCGGCGCCTGGAGGAGCACGGGCTGGTGCACCGCGAGGTCTTCGCGGAGGTGCCGCTGCGCGTCGAGTACAGCCTCACCCCGCTCGGCCGGGACGCCTGCGCCCCGCTCGCGCATCTGCGGTCCTGGGTGGAGGAGAACATCGACCGCTTCGACTGAGCCCGCGGGCGGCGCCCAGGGACGCGCGCGGTCGGGGCGGGGGCGGCGTTCGCGTAGGGTGGTCCGGCGCCGCCGACGGGGGGCCGCGGCACGTGGCCGCGGGCTTCCGGGGACGCGGCGGCGCCGCTCCGGCAGGTCCGCGCTCCACCGCCCCCGCCCGCACGCACCCTGCCCGCACGGAGGCGGACGCGGGCCGGGGCCCCGCGGGGACCGGCGTTCCCCGCCGAGGGACCCCGCCGGGGAACCGGGATGACCTTCCGGTACTCATGAAGGACGGGACCGACCGACCGACGGGCCCGACACAGCAGAAGACAAGGACTCCACGTGACCGCCTCCGACCTCGTACCGGTCCCCATCCCCGACCGCGTCGCCGTGCTCATCGGCTCCTGCATGCCCGCGCATGTGCTCAACGCCGAGATGGAGGCCGTCTGGGCGGCGCGTGAGGTGGGGCGGTTCCGCGGGCCGCTGTGCACCGAGGACCGCGCCGACCGCGAGCACGCGCTCGCGGCGCTGGCCCGGGCGAACAAGGTGCTCGCCGCGTACAACCCGGGTCTGACGGTCCGTCCCGGCGGTTCTCTCTGAGCAGGCCCCGCACGACCGGGGGGGGGACGCCCCTCCGGAGGAGCGTCCCCGCGGTGCCCGGCCGCCGGGGCGGGGCGGGGGGTCCGGCCGCAGGCCCCGCCGCGGTCTCCGCGGGCGGGGCGGGGGGCGGTCAGTCCAGGAAGCTGCCGTCCACGTAGACCCAGGCCCCGCCCTCGCGGGCGAACTCGCTGCGCTCGTGCAGTTCGCCGCGCTTGCCGTGGTGGCGGTAGCGGGCCCGGAAGGTGACGGTGCCCCGGGAGTGGAAGGCGCTCCCGTCGGTGGCCCCGGTGACCTCCAGACCGGACCAGCGCATGCCCTCGTCGAGCTCCAGGTGCGGCGGCCGGGTCGAGGAGTGCCAGGTGCGCAGCAGGTACGCGGTGTCGCGGACCACGAACGCGCTGTAGCGCGAGCGCATCAGCCGCTCGGCGGTGGGTGCCGCCTCCTCCCCGCTGTGGAGGCGGCCGCAGCACTCCCCGTACGCGGCGGGAAGTCCGCAGGGGCAGGGCGATCCGGCGTCGGGGAGGGCCGGTGCGGTGCGTTCGCGGCGCTTGGTGTGACGTGGCATGGGTCCATCTTCCCGCCGGCGCGGCGAACGGCCCACGCGGGTCCCGCCCCGGGGCACGGGGCGCGCGCGTACCGTACGGGACATGAAGCTCACGATCCTCGGCGGCGGCGGTTTCCGGGTCCCTCTGGTCTACGGCGCGCTGCTCGGCGACCGCGGCGAGGGGCGGGTCACGGAGGTGGTGCTGCACGACGTGGACGGCATGCGCCTGGCCGCGGTTCGGCGGGTCGTCGAGGAGCTGGCGGCCGGGCGGGCGGACGCCCCCGCGGTGACGGCGGCCCGCGGCCTGGACGAGGCGGTGAGGGGGGCCGACTTCGTGTTCTCGGCGATCCGGGTCGGCGGCCTGGCGGGGCGTGCCGCGGACGAGCGGATCGCGCTCGCCGAGGGCGTGCTCGGCCAGGAGACGGTGGGCGCCGGGGGCATCGCCTACGGCCTGCGCACGGTGCCGGTGGCCGTGGAGATCGCCCGCCGGGTCGCGGCTCTGGCCCCGGATGCCTGGGTCATCAACTTCACCAACCCCGCGGGGCTGGTCACGGAGGCGATGAGCCGGGTGCTCGGCGACCGGGTCGTCGGCATCTGCGACTCCCCCGTCGCCCTGGGCCGGCGGGTGGCGCGGGCGGCCGGGGCCGATCCGGCCACCGCCTGGTTCGACTACGCGGGCCTGAACCACCTGGGCTGGCTGCGCGGGCTGCGGGTGGGCGGACGGGACCTGCTGCCCGGGCTGCTCGCCGACGACGCGGCGCTCGGCACCTTCGAGGAGGGGAAGCTGTTCGGTGCGGACTGGCTGCGCTCGCTCGGTGCCGTCCCCAACGAGTACCTGCACTACTACTACTTCAACCGGGAGACGGTGGACGCCTACCGCCGGGCGGACCGGACCCGGGGGGCGTTCCTGCGCGAGCAGCAGGCGGGGTTCTACGAGCGGGCGCTGCGCCCCGGCTCTCCCGCGCTGGAGGTCTGGCGCCGCACGCTGGCCGAGCGCGAGGCCACCTACATGGCCGCCAACCGGGGGGCCGCGGGAGCGGGCGCACGCGAGGAGGACGACCTGGAGTCCGGGGGCTACGAGCAGGTGGCCCTCGCGCTGATGCGGGCCATCGCCCGCGACGAGCGCACCACCCTGGTCCTGGACGTCCGCAACCGCGGTGCGCTGGCGCCCCTCGACGCGGACGCGGTCGTGGAGGTGCCGTGCCTGGTGGACGCGGGCGGGGCGCACCCGGTGGCGGTGGACCCGCTTCCCGGCCATGCGACCGCGCTGGTCACGGCGGTGAAGTCGGTGGAGCGGGAGGTCCTCGCGGCGGCGGAGGGCGGTTCGGTGTCGGCGGCCGTGCGGGCCTTCGCCCTGCACCCGCTGGTGGACTCGGTGTCCGTGGCGCGGCGGCTGGTCGACGCCTACCGGGCGGAGCACCCCGGCCTCGCCTACCTCAGGCGCCCCTGAGCCCTCCGCCTCCGCGTCCCCGCGGCAGGCGTCGTCTCGCGGTACGGGCCGTACGCGCCGGGTCCTCCGCGGCCCCGCGAGCCCGCGGAGGCGGGTGCGGCGACCGGGAGCAGGCCGGCGACCGGGTACCCCCGAGGCGCCGACTCCCGTGGCTTTACTATCCGTTGATCACTCACGTACACTGAGCACCGGCCGATCGGAGTGCGGCCGGTGCTCCCGGGTGCCGGAAAGGCTCCTCACCGTCTCGGCGAGGCGCCACCCGCCCGCGGTCCCGACGAGCCTGCTGCCCCCGCGGCAGCAGGTCAGCCGACCAGGAAGTCCGCCGCGCCCGCCTTGGCCCCCTGGATGAACGCGGCTATCTCGCTCCGGGTGTAGATGAGGGCGGGTCCGTCCGGGTCGGAGGACTGGCGTACGGCCACCCTGCCGTCGGCGAGCTTCATCGTCTCGACGCAGTTGCCGCCGTTTCCGCCGCTCCAGGGTTTGTGCCAGCCCTCCTCGCCCAGCTCGGCGGCGGGCATCCCGTTGTATATGCGTTTCATTCACAGCTCCCTGCGGAGTTCATCAAGGATCTCCTTCGTGCGTTGCGCCGACGCGGCCTGTGCCGCCATGCGGTCCATCACCTCCAGGTGCGTGGCGACTTCGGGGCGCGCGTCCAGGTAGACGGCGCCGGTCAGGTACTCGCTGTAGACCATGTCCGGCAGTTCGGGCACCGAGAACCGGAAGAGCACGAAGGGCCCGTAGGTGCCCGGGTGGTGCCCACCGGCGAACTCGGCGATCTGGAGGGTCACATGGGGCAGCCGGGTGCATTCGAGCAGCTTCTCCACCTGGCCCCGCAGCACCCCGGGCGCCCCGACCGGCCTGCGCAGCACCGTCTCGTCCATGATCACCCAGAGCCTGGGCGCGTCCGGGCGGGCGAGCAGCGCCTGACGCTCCATCCGCAGGGCCACGTGGCGCTCGATCTCCTCCGGGTCGGTGTGGCCGACGGCCCCGCCCCGCATGATCGCCCGCGCGTAGTCCTCCGTCTGGAGCAGTCCGGGGACGAACTGCGGTTCATACGCACGGATGAGGCTGGCGGCACCCTCCAGGCTGACGTACATGCTGAACCAGCCGGGCAGGACGTCGTGGAAGCGCTGCCACCAGCCCGGCTTGTTGGCCTCCTCGGCCAGCTCCACGAAGCCCTGGGCCTCGTCCTCGGGCACGCCGTAGGCGGCCAGCAGCAGCTGGACGTAGGGGATCTTCAGCGCGACCTCGGCGGTCTCCATCCGGCGGATGGTGCCGGGTGCGACGCGCAGGACCTTCGCCGCCTCCTCGCGCCTGAGTCCGGCGCGTTCCCGGAGGTCCTGCAGACGCCGGCCCAGGACCACCTGTCCCACGGTGGGGGCGGACCGCGGCTCGCTCACTTCGACTCCTCCCCACGTGCTCCGATGCGAGCAGTGTGCCACGGAGCATCCGCCTTGAATACGACCACTCTGAATTTTTCAGAGTGAGCCTTGCCAAGGTGGCTGTTGCGGCGGGAGACTTGCCGTGTGAACCGTGACGCGCTCACCACCCCCCTCCTGGACGCGAGTCCGGCCGCCGACACCTTCCGCCACGGCTTCGAGGTGCCCGCGCGCGCCGAGTCCGTCTCACGGGCCAGACGCCGGGTGGGCGAGGTCCTGCACCGGTGGGGCGTCACCGGCGACGACCGCGAGACGGCCCTGCTGGTCGTCTCCGAGCTGGTCACCAACGCCGTGGTGCACACCGGCGGGCACCTCGTCTCCTGCCTGCTCCACCGCACCGCCGACCGCCTGCGCGTCACGGTCCACGACCAGGGCTCGGAACCCTCCGGCCCGCGCGTCTGCCGGGACGCCCGAGGGGAGCGCGGGCGCGGCCTGCTCCTGGTCGAGGCGGTCAGCCTCGCCTGGGGGAGCTACGACGGCGAGCGCGGCACGGGCCGCTCGGTCTGGTGCGAACTCCCCATCCGCCCGGACGCGTTCCTCGCGGAAGGGCCCGGCAGCGGCCCGCGCGGCCCGGCGTGGCCGTGCTGAGGATCCTCGCGAACCGACTGACCCGGGGCCCGGCAGCCGTCGGGGCCGGCCGGGAGGCGCACCGCCCCTCCCGGCCGGCCCCGCGCCCCCTCCCCTCGTTCCGGCGCGAGGAGGCCCGCCCGATCCGGCTCGAGGTGCCCGTCGCGGGCCCCGGCGGCCCGGGGTACGACGCCGTGGGGCTGCCCGCCCGGTACGGAGCACGGCTCATCGACCGGGCGGGCGGGGGAGGTTGCGTCTTCGCGGTCGACGGCTGGTGGTGGTGGATCGTCCCGGCCGGTTCCGACCACGGGCTGCGCTGGCCGCTGCCGTCCCACTACGCTCCCGGCGCCCGGGTGCCGGGGCACCGGCCCCGGCTGATCCGCGGCGCCGACGGCCCCTCCCCCTACACCCCGCCCATCCTGCTGTACCTGATGGCCTGCCAGCTGACCGGTTCCGAGCCGCACTGGCCCGTCGCGGCCCCGGGCCTGCGGCACTGACCGGGCCCGCCTCCGCGCCCGCGGTGCGGCCCGGGACCGGCGGCCCGGGACCGGCCGGGCGGCTCCGGACCACCGGGGCGGGCCCCCGCCCGGGCCGATAGGCTTCCCGCATGTCAGAAGCCAACGTCGACCCCGACGAGCACCCGGGTCTCACTCCGCGTCAGGCGCGCCGCATCCGCATAGCCCTCTCCGGCGGCATCATGATCGCCGTGGGCGCGGTCCTGGCGCTGCGCCTGGGCAGTACGCACTCGGTACTCACCGTCGCGTTCTACGGGATGGCGCTGATCCTCTCCGGCAGCGCCCTGATGCTCAGCCGGGCGGGCCGCACCCGCTGGGCCACGCTCGTCCTGGGTGTCGGCGTCGCGGTGGCGGTCGTCGCGGAGTGGGCCCTCGCGTCCGTGCGCTGAGGGGTGCGGGCGCCCGGCCCGGGCACGCGCCCGGGGGGCGGCGCGGTCCGCGCCCGTGCCGCCCCGGGCCGGTCAGCCTCCCGAGACCGCCCGCAGATACGGCTTGGCGCGACGGGCCCCCGGGACCGCGGAGCGGTTCTCGCGCAGTACCAGCGTGAGCCGGGTGTAGCCCTGGCCGCGCAGGCCGGCCGGAGTCTCGTCCACCACACGGCAGTCGGTGCTGCCCCAGCGCGGGTCGGGGTGGTGCACGGGGCGCACGGCTCCGTCGTGGCGGAGGGCGGTCGCGCCCACCGCACTGATCCACAGCGGCAGGCCGCACCGGTAGGCGGCGTCCATGATCGGGTCGAGGGCGATGTCGTCGCGGACCGCCTGCAGGGCCCGGTCGTCCGCCCCGTCCCCCGCCTCCTCCAGGGCCGCGGCGAGCTGCGCCATGACGGGCAGGCACCAGCTGGTCTCGTGTTCGGCGAGCACCGTCCGCGCCTCGGGGTGGAAGAGCACGAAGCGCAGGAAGTTCTGCTGGGGCATGGCGGTGGGGTGCGGGCCGATCGCGCGAAAGAGGGCGTCGTAGGCGGCGTTGGCGTGCACGACGTCCCATCGGCGGTCGATGAGCAGCGAGGGCAGCGGCACGGCGTCCATCAGGGCGGCGTAGTCGCGCAGGTACGCCTCCCCGTCCGGCTCCCGGGGCGGCTGCGGCTCGGCGGGCCGCGCAGGGGGCTGCGGGGCCGCGGGGGCGGGGTCCGGCAGCGGGTGCACGGGCCCCGGGGGGCGCACCGGCACGGGCCTGCGGCCGGGCGAGGAGGGCGGGACGGGACCCGAGGGGCGCAGCGGCGCGTTCCACGGGCCGGACACGGGGCGCTCACCGATCAGCCTGCGCAGCCGTATGCTCCTCACGCCGCCGCGCGCCGTTCCGGTCCGGCCCAGGGGTCCCTGGGTGCCGGTGAGTCCGATGCCCGCCTCGTTCGCCATCGAGAACGCCACCTCTCCGAAGTTCTCGAAGTCCTGCCAAGTCCCGCTCTGGCAGCCCCCTTTGGATCTTCTCGTTCTTCCGCGATCCTGCTACCGCGCAGCCACGGATGTCAACTATCGTGGCATTCGGCCGTCGTGAGCGCCGGTTTCGCGCCACAGCTGTGGCAAGGTGTGGCTGCCTTCGCCCATAACGGCTAATCTCCCGGCAGCCCCTTGTGTGCGGGGCGGCCCCGCATGATCTAGGAGACCCACAGGTGACGGACGGCTTCTCGGTTCCGGGTCCGGCGTCGCACGGGCAGCTGGCGGCCACGGTCGCCCGCGTCGCCGACCTGGCGGACAAGCTCGGAATCAGCCATGACGAGGTCTTCGACATCGATCTGCTGTCGGAGGCCTCCGGCGTCCCGGCGGACGTGGTCCGGGCGCTGGTCGACGGCAGACCGGCCGGCGAACCCGACCTCCAGGCACGCTTCCTGCAGCGCTTCGACCTGCTCCGGCGCACGCGCCTGAAGGCCAACGGCCGCCGCTACACACAGCAGGAGATCGCCGACGGAGCAGGGATGTCGCGCCAGCAGGCCGGTGCCCTGATCAACGGCGACCGCAGGCCCACCATGGAGCACTGCGACGCCATCCAGCGCTTCTTCCGGGTGCACGCCGGCTTCCTCACCGCCGACGACGCGGACGCCCTGGAGACCGCCCTGCAACGCACCGAGCAGGGTCTGCTTCAGGACGTAGCCGGGGAAAGCGACCCGCTGGAGCGGCTCTTGCAGGACCATGGGGTGCGGGGCATCGCCTGGCGGGCGGCGCAGCTGCCCACGGACAAGCACCGGGACAAGGTCACCGAGTGGCTGGACCTGCTCCTGGAGAGCGTGAAGCCGACGGGCACCTGACAGCGGGACGTACGGGGATCCACACGTGTCCGAACGGCAACGGGCGGGGAAGGGAGAGCGATGAGCATAGGCAGGGACATGCGCCGGCTGTGCGGCGAGCTGGTCGCCGGGATCGACCTTCCCGCCCCCACCGCTCCCGCCCATCTCTACGGGGCGCTCTGCGGGGTGATGAGCCGCCGCCGCGGCAGGCCCGTCAGCTACCGCATGGCCTCCTTCCCCCCGGGGACGGCGAGCGGCCTGTGGCTCGACATGGCCGAACAGGACCTGATCGTCGTCGAGGAGCGCACCGCACCCGACCACCAGCTGGTCATCCTCGGCCACGAGCTCTGGCACATGAACGCCGGCCACTGCAGCCACCACGTCGAGGGCGCGGCCGTGGCCGCACGGCTGCTGAGTGACGAGGCCGACCTCCAGGCCACCGTGCGGCAGGTCGCCGCCCGTTCCCGCTCCGACGCGGCCGAGGAGCGGGAGGCGGAGAGCTTCGGGCTGCTGCTGGGCAGCAAGTGCCGCGCGTGGCTGCCCGGTTCGCCGGGGCGCGGGCCGGTGCGGCGGGACGGGCTGGCCGGGCGGATCGAGGCGTCCCTGGGATACCGAGGGCCGCAGGGCTGACCGAGTGGACGGTTCGGACTACTACATACCGGCCGCGGCCCTCGCCGTCGCGCTCGCGTGCAAGCTGCCGGGGCTCAGGCGCGACTGGCGCGACCCGCTGCTGCGTTCCGTGTGCGCGCTGCTGGTGCTCGGGGCCTGCACCTTCTTCTTCGCCGCGCCGCCCACGATCGGGGCCGTGAACCGGCTGACGGGTGTGCCGAACATCTCCGCGCCGCTGGTGTACTGCATCCTCTCGGCGTTCAGCGCCTCCTGCCTGATCCTGCTCGTCAACTGG
Source organism: Streptomyces sp. C10-9-1 (assembly GCF_024497955.1). Taxonomy (GTDB): domain Bacteria; phylum Actinomycetota; class Actinomycetes; order Streptomycetales; family Streptomycetaceae; genus Streptomyces; species Streptomyces sanyensis. The sequence continues at coordinate 51,741 of NZ_JANHKP010000001.1, forward strand.
CGCGGCGGGCCGCCACGGGAGACGCGCAGCGTCTCCGCCCGCTGGATGGCGGGGTACGCCGGCGTCGTGATCGCCCTGGTGGCGCTCTTCCTGCTCGGCGAGGCGCCTGTCGAGCGGCTGCGCGACCTGGACACCTACTACGCCAACACGCCCTACATCCGCGAGATGATCGTGCTCTACCTGATCGCCCACAGCGTGGCCGCGGTGAGCATGACCGTCCTGTGCTGGCGCTGGTCGACGCAGGTCCGCGGATGGCTGCGCGGCGGGCTGACCGTCATCGTGGTGGGGTCGCTGTTCAACCTCGCCTACGGGGCCAGCAAGTTCGCGGCCGTCTTCGCCCGCTGGGGCGGCACCGACTGGGACGGGCTGAGCAGTGTCCTCGCGCCGCCCCTGGCGTCCGTGGGCGCGCTGCTGAGCGCCGTCGGCTTCGTCCTCCCGCTGGTGGGCCAGCGGGTGTCCGACCACTGGCACGCCTGGTCGGCGTACCGCAGGCTCGGCACGCTGTGGCAGGAGCTGCGGGCGGCCGCCCCGACCGGCACCCCGGCCGTGCGCATCTCCCCCTTCTCCCCCGTCGCGCTGCGGGTGACCCAGCGGGAGTCGGACATCCACGACGGCATGCTCCAGCTCGACCCGTACTTCGACCGCACCCTGCGCACCGCCGCCTACCGGGAGGCCCTCGCCTCGGGCGCCGACGCCCGCCAGGCCCAGGCCGTCGGCGACGCCGCCATGGTCGCCGCCGCCCTGCGGGCCAGGGCGGCCGACCCCGAAGGGGAGATCATCAGCTCGGCCCAGGAGTACACATCCGAGGCGGCGGAGGGGCGGCGCGACCTGGTGCGCATGTCCCTGGCGCTGCGTCATTCCCCCGTCGTCGCTGCGGCGCGCGAGCGCGCGGCCAGGTCCGAGAGCGGTACCCCGTGAGCGATCCCCTGAGAACCCGCCCGAGCACAGCGCGCACCGCGGTCGTCATCGGCGGCGGCCTGGCCGGCATGCTCGCCGCGGCCGCCCTGTCCGCGTCGGTGGACGAGGTCACCGTCGTCGAGCGCGACGTGCTGCCCGACGGGCCGCGGCCCCGCCGGAGCCTCCCCCAGGCCCACCACGCGCACCTGCTGTGGTCGGGCGGGGCGCGGGCGATCGAGTCCCTGCTGCCGGGCACGACCGCGCGCTGGCTGGCGGCGGGGGCACGGCGGATACCGCTGCCGACCGGACTGGTGTCGATGTCGGCCCTGGGCTGGTTCCGGCGGTGGCCGCCGATGCAGTTCCTCGTCGCCTGCAGCCGGGACCTGCTCGACTGGGTCGTGCGCGAGCAGGTCCTGGCCCGGCCCGGGGTGCGGCTGCTGGAGGGCACCGAACTGCTGGGCCTGGAGGGGGACCGGGCGCGGGTGCGGGGGGTGCGGATCCGGTGCGCCGAGCACGGCGAGCGCACCCTGGACGCCGACCTGGTGGTCGACGCCAGCGGACGGGGCTCCCGGGCCCCCCAGTGGCTGCGGGAGCTCGGCGTCGGCCCCGTGGCCGAGGAGACGGTGGACTCCGGGCTGGCCTACGCGACGCGGATCTTCCAGGCCCCGCCCGGGGCCGGGGAGTTCCCCGTGGTGAACGTCCAGGCGGACGCGCGCGAGCGGCGGCCCGGCCGCACGGCCACGATCGTGCCCATCGAGGGCGACCGCTGGCTGGTGACGCTCTCCGGCACCCGGGGCGGGCAGCCGACCGCGGACGCGGCCTCCTTCGAGGACTTCGCCCGTTCGGTGCGGCACCCCGTGGTGGGCGAGCTGATCTCCCGGGCGAGACCGCTGACGGACGTCGTGGTCAGCCGCAGCACCGTCAACCGCAGGCGCTACTTCGAGAGGACCCGCGGCTGGCCGGAGGGCTTCGTCGTGGTCGGGGACGCCGTGGCGACCTACAACCCGGTCTACGGGCACGGCATGTCGGTGGCCGCGCAGGGGGTGCTGGCACTGCGCTCCGAAGTCGACCGCCACGGGGTGCGCGCCCCGGGTCTGGCGCTGCGGGTGCAGCGGGCGGTCGCCGGGCCGGTCGCCACGGCCTGGGACCTGGCCACGGGACAGGACATCCTCTACCCGGGGGCCGTCGGCAGGGGCCCGGGGCGCGGGTCGGAGGTGGTGCGCCGCTACCTGGACCGGCTGATGCTGACGGCGACCGGCCGCCCGCTGGTGACCAAGGCGCTGTTCGACGTGATGACGCTGTCGGCGCCGCTGACCTCGCTGCTGCGGCCGGAGATCGTGTGCGCCGTGCTCCGGGGACCGAAGCTGCCTCCGCTGCCCGGGCCCCCGCTGACGGCCCGGGAGCGGGAGGTCGCCCGCCGTCCGGTGGCGCACGACGAGGACCGCCGGGGCGAGCGGGTCCCTGCGTCCGGCGGCCCCGGCCGCCCGGAGGCCGGGGAGGGGTAGGGGCCCGGCAGGCGGGGGTGCCCGTCACTGCCGGTGGGCGGCAGTGCTCGGGGAGCGGCCGGTGTGCCAGGCTGCCGGGCATGGGGTGGACGTACACACTGCATGGCGGGGTCGCGATCGAGCTGGGCGGCCTGCTGCTGGTGTCGGCGGCGCTCACCTGGCTGCCCGGGACCCCGTCGTGGACGGAGGCCGGGTGGCCGGTCGGCGTGGCCGCCCTGCTGCTGGTCCCGGTCCTCGTCGCCGCGCCGGTACGCGTCCTCCTCACGGGAGCGGACCGGCACGCGGTCTGGTGGGCGTTCCGGTGCCTGCCCGGCGGGGTCCAGGCAGGGCTCGGCGCCCTGGCCCTCACCGGGATCGTGCCGGGGGGACTCGGTGCGAGAGGGGGGAGCACCCTGCAGGCCGCAGAGGTTGCGGGAGGGCCGCTACTACGCCTTCGAGACCGCGCCGCACGCCCGCGGCACGGTGGAGATCTCCCGGAGCCGCTACCCGGCCGTGCTGGAGGACGACCGGCGCGTCTGGCTCACGGCCCCGGGGGTGCTGTGCGTCTTCGCCGCGTACGCGGTCCTGGCGGCCGGGGAGCTGCGGCGGGCGGACCGCGGCGCCGCGCGGTCCTGACGCCGAGGGGCCGGGCGCCGCCCCGGGTGCGGCATCCGGCCCCGGGTACCCGGCTCAGGCCGCGGGTCCGTCGTCGAGGTGCTTCTCGAACCAGTGGTCCGCGTAGGGCTCGTCGTTGAACGCCGGTACCTCGCGGTAGCCGCAGGAGCGGTAGAGGGCGAGGGCCGCCTCCAGGCGACCGTTGCTGTCGAGCCGCAGCACCGTGCGGCCGAGGCCGCGGGCACGGGTCTCCAGTTCGGCCAGGAAGCGGCGGCCGAGACCGAGGCGGCGCGCGCCGGGGGCGACCCACATGCGCTTGATCTCCGCCGGGGCGCCCTCGGGGAGCTTCAGCCCGCCGCAGCCGACCGGTTCGCCGTGCAGCCTGGCCAGCAGCAGCAGGCCCCGGGGCGGGCGGAGGCCGGCCGCGTCGGGCAGCAGGCTCAGGTCGGGGTCGTAGCCGCTCGACAAACGCTCGTGGAGCTCGGCGAAGTAGGCCCCCATGCAGTGCCGGGCGTCCGGATGGTCGGGGTCGACGGCGTCGACCGTGACGGTGGCCGCCGTCAGCAGCCGGTCGACCTCCGCCATGGACCGGACCAGCCGCGCCTTCTGGACCTCGTTCAGGGGCTCCAGCAGCGAGCAGGCCAGCTCGTCGCTCCGCCCGTCCAGGGTGGCCAGCTCCTCGCGGCCCGCCCCGGTGAGCCGGACGGTGCGCACCCGGCCGTCGCGCTCCTGGCGCTCCACGGTGACGAGCCCGTCCGCCTCCAGGGACCGCAGCAGGCGGCTGACGTAGCCGGAGTCCAGGCCGAGGCGGTCGCGCAGGCGGCGGACGTCGGACCCCTCGTGGGCGTCGACCTCCCACAGCAGGCGGGCGGCGCCGATGGAGCGGTCGCGGCCGAGGTAGCTGTCGTGCAGCACGCCGACGCGTGCGGTGACGGTGCGGTTGAAGCGGCGCACCTGGTCGATCTGCTCTCTCTGCATTCTCTGACTCTAGTCAGAGAACAGGAGGGGTCGCCACCCTTTTCACGGCCCGGGCGGACGGCGGGACGGCGGCGGGTCCCGGGCGGGGCACACCGCGCCGCCCGGGCTGCGGGCCGGGGGCGGACGCCCCGAGCGCGCCCGCGCACCCCGGCCCGCAGCCCGCACGGGCACCGCGGCGCGAGGGCCGGGGGCGGACGCCGCCGAGGGGACGGCCCCCTCCGCCGACCCGGCACGCACACGGCCCGGGAAGCGGGCCGGCGTGAGCGGCATCCGGCGGGGCGGGACCGGTCAGGGGGCCGGACGGTCACGGACGCAGGTCGAAGTCGAGGTCCAGGCCCAGGTCGCGGTCGAACTCCTCCAGCTCGGCCTCCACGTCCAGCCCGAACTCCTCGGGGGGATGCTCCAGGGTCTCGGCCATCTCCAGATCGAGGTCCGGGTCCAGGCCCGGGTCGAGACCCAGCTCGGGGTCGACGGCCTGACCGTCGGCGGCGAGCCCCCGGCAGCTCCGGGGAGCGGCCTCGCCCTGCCCGCGCGGCACACCGGAGGCCCTGCACAGGGCGATCTCGGCGAGGACCACGCTGCCGTGGTCGTAGCGGTGGGCGACCGTGCGGTGCGCGTAGGCGTCCACCAGGGTCAGCCCCCTGCCGCAGGGCACGTTCGCGTCCAGCGGCTCCTGCCTGCGGTCCCGGCGGTCCTTCCAGCACCCGCCGTCCATGACCTCGATCGTCACCGCGTCCTCCCGGACGCTGATCACCGTCGACACCCAGGGGCTGCCGCTGTGCATCACCGCGTTGGTGACGAGTTCGGTGACGATCACCGACAGCGCCTCGTCGAGATGCTCGGCCAGCCGCCATCGGCGTGCGACCGCCCGGGCGAGGCGCCGGAAGGTGCGCGCGGCCTCGGGCGAGGCCGGCATCGCGCAGTGGGCCAGACCCCGGAGGTCCGAGGCCGGACCGGCCCGCCTCCGGGCCGGGTCCGAGGCACGTTCTATGGCAATCACTTGGGCTCCTGTTCGGCCGGGCTCCTGCGCCTCGACCTAGGTCCAGCGGCCTGGAGGACGGTTCGCGTCGCTCCCGGGCCGTCGACAGCCATGCAGATCTTCTGCGGCAGCACACACACTGTCGGGCAGCGCCGAACCACCGCAATCAGGGACACTGAAACCCGTATACGTAAAGAATCGAATTGCCCCGGAAACTCCCAGGAGGGTGATGCGGTGGACACCGTGAGTGACGAGGCGGGCGACCGCTGGCTCGCCCGTGTCCTCGCCCGCGACGGAACGGACGCGGAACGTGCGCCGGGGGCCGCGCTGCTGCTGGTGGAGGGCCCCGCCGGTACCGGGCGCTCGCGGCTGGCGCGCCGGCTCCTCGCCGGGGCCGAGGCCGCCGGCGCCCGGACGGTGGCGGTCGCCTTCACCCCGTTCGGCGCCGCGCTCGCGGGCTCCGGGGGCACCGGCACCTCCCCGCGGCCGCCGGGCGCGCCGCCGGCAGCGGAGCGCACCCGTCCGGACGGCGCGCCGGGGACGCGGCCCGCGGGCACCCCGCACGACGGCGGCGCACCCGGCGCCGCCCGGGGGGACAGCGGCGCACCCGCCGCCGCCCTTCCCCCGGTAGACGGCGAGCCCCTCACCGGCGAGGCCTTCGCCGCCGCCCTGGACCGCCTCCTCGTCCCGCGGGCCCGCGCGGCCGGGGAGGGACCCGCCGTCCGGCCGGTCCTGCTCCTCGCCGAGGACGTCCATCTGGCCGACCGCGCGGCGCTGCGGCAGCTGCGCCGGGTGCTCGGCGCACCCCCGCCCGGGCTGGCGACCGTCCTCACCTACCGGCCCGAGGAGCTGCGCGAGCCCGGGCTGCCCCTCGGGCACGCGGCCCGGCTGCCCGCCGGGCTGGCCGTGCAGCGGCTGCGGCTGGAACCACTGGACGCGACGCAGGTGCGGGCCGTGGTGGAGGAGGTGCTCGGGCCCGGCTGCGGGCCGTCGGAGCTGTTCGCCCGGATCGCGCAGCGGTCCGCCGGGATCCCGCAGGTGGCCGTGGACCTCGCCCGGCTGCTGCGCGACACCGGTGAGCCCCGGGAGCGCTACACGGTGCGGGATCTGGAGGCGGTCGGCGCCCCGCCCCGCCTGGCCCACCTGGCCCTCGCCCGTGCCGCCGCCCTGCCGGAGGCGGCGCGCCCCGTCGTCCGGGCGGCCGCCGTGCTGGGCGAGCCGGTGGAGGCCGAGGAGCTGTGCGCGGTCGCGGGGGTGGCGGGCGAGGCCGGGACCCGCGCCCTGGTGGGGGCGCTGCGCGGCGGCCTGCTGACCGAGGACGCCGCGGGCCGCTACGGCTTCTTCGCCCCGCCGGCCGCCGCCGCGGTGTACGCGCAGATACCGGGGCCGGTGCGGCGGGATCTCCACCGCACCGCGGCGCACGTGCTGGGGCACCGCCGCCCGGTGCCCTGGATGGCGCTCGCCCGGCACCGGCGCCACGCCGGCGAGGTCCGCGGCTGGCTGTACGCCGTGGAGCAGGCCGCCCGGGAGCGGGCCGCGGCCGGCGACCACCAGGCCGCCGTCGACCTGCTGGAGCAGACCCTGTCCGGCCCCGCCGTCCCGCTCGGCGCCCGCGCCCGCCTGGCCCCCCTGCTGGCGCACAGCGCGGTCCTCGGGCTGCGGTCGGAGCAGACCGTCACCGTGCTGCGCCAGATCCTCAGCGAGCAGTCGCTGCCCGTGGCCGTGCGCGGCGAGATCCGGCTCGACCTCGGCCTGCTGCTGTGCAACCAGGCGGTGTCCGGGATGCAGGGCCGGCTGGAACTCCAGCAGGCGGTGGAGGAGCTGGCCGAGCGCCCCGTGATGGCGGCGCGGGCCATGTCGGCCCTGGCGATGCCGCTGCTGTCGACCGTCCCCCTGGAGCGGAACCTGTACTGGCTGGAGCAGGCCGAGAAGACGGGGGCCGCCAGCGGCGACGAGGAGGCGCGCACCTCGGTGGCGGCCAACCGGGCCGGCACCCTGATGTACACGGGGGACCCCGCCGCCTGGGCGGCGCTGGAGGCCCTGCCGAGGGACACCGAGAGCCCCGTGTACCAGCAGCACGTGGCGCGCGGCCTGTGCAACGCGGCGGACGGCGCGCTCTGGCTCGGAGAGCTGGGACCGGCGCGGGAGCTGCTCGCGGAGGGCGTCGCGATGGCCACGCGCAGCGGTGCGGCGTACGTGGAGGAGGGAGCCCGGGGAACCGGGCTGCTGCTCGACTGGGCCGAGGGCCGGTGGGACGGGCTCCCGGCGCGGGCGCGGGCGTTCGTCGCGGAGGTCGAGGCCATGCCGGGGATGGCGGTGGACGGGCGGATGGTGCTCGGGATGCTCGCGCTGTGCAGGGGCGAGTGGCAGCAGGCGGCCGCGTGGCTGACCGGGGACGGCCCGCGGGACCGGGACGCCGTGGCGGTGCCGCACCTGGCCGCCGCCTCGGGGGGCCTCATCCGCATGGCCCTGGTGCGCGAGGACGTGGCCGCCGCGGCCGAGGAGGCGTCCGACGCCTGGGACCGGGTGCGGGACAAGGGCGTGTGGGTGTGGGCGGCGGAGCTGGCCCCGTGGGCCGTCGAGGCGACGCTCCGGGCGGGGCGCCGGGAGACGGCCCGGGGCATGGTGGAGGAGTACGCGGCAGGGCTGGCGGGGCGCCGGGCCCCCGCCTCGGACGCGGCCCTGCTGTGGTGCCGGGCCCTCGAGGCGGAGGCCGGCGGCGAACCGGCGGAGGCCGCGGCGCTGTTCCGGGAGGCGGCCTCGGTCTACGCGGGCCTCCCCCGGCCGTACGCGGCGTTGCTGGCGACCGAGTCCGCGGCCCGCTGCGCGCTCGCCGGGGACGGGGACACCGCCGCCGCCGTGGAGGAACTGGCCGCCTGCGTCGAGCGGCTGACGGAGCTGGGAGCGGGATGGGACGCGGCCCGGGTCCGGGCCCTGCTCCGCGCCCACCGCCCGGCCGGGGACCGGCGGCCGCGCGGGCGCCCCGGGTACGGGGACCAGTTGTCCCCGCGCGAGCAGGAGGTGGCGGACCTCGCGGCGACCGGGCTCACCAACAAGGAGATCGCCGCGACCCTCCATCTGTCGCCCCGCACGGTGGAGCAGCACGTGGCGCGGGCGCGGCGCAAGCTGGAGGCCCGGTCGGGGCAGACCCTCTCCCGGGGCAGGTCCCCGCGCAGGCCCTGAGGGCACGCGGCCGCGCCCGCCTCAGCCGCCGGCCAGCAGCACACCCCCGTAGGAGGCCCCGGCGACCACCCCCCAGGCGGCCAGGCCCAGCAGCGCGACCCGGCCTCCGCCGCGCACCAGCGACGGCAGCCGCACCGCGCTTCCCAGGGCGAACAGCGCCGCGGCGAGGAGCAGTTCCCGCACCGCGTGGGCCCCGCCGAGGACGGCGCCGGGCAGCAGCCCCGTACTGCGCAGGGCCACCGCCGCCAGGAAGCCCAGGACGAACAGCGGCACGAGCGGGGGGCGCCGCGCCCCTCCCCCGGCGGCACCGGGCGCGACGGCCGCGGCGGGGTGCCGCAGGCGGCGGCGCACGGACAGGGCGACCGCGGCGACCACGGGCGCCAGGAGGGCGACCCGCATCAACTTCACCATCACCGCCTCGCCCAGTGCCTCGGGACCCGCGGTCCGGGCGGCGGCCACCACCTGCCCGACGTCGTGCACACTGGCGCCGACCCAGCGGCCGAATGCGGCGTCACCGAGCCCCAGGGGCCCCTGGAGCAGCGGGAGTACCAGGACGGCCAGGGTGCCGCAGAGGGTGACCAGGGCCACCGCGGCGGCCGCGTCGCGCTCCTCGCTCTCCCTCGCCTCGGCGACCGCGCCGACGGCCGAGGCGCCGCAGATCGCGTATCCCACGGCGACCAGCAGGGGCTGGTCGCCGGGGAGGCCGAGTCTCCGCCCGAGCCACCAGGTCCCCAGCAGCGTGGCACCGACGACCGCGGGCACCGTCAGGGCGGTGGCCCAGCCGAGCCCCAGGACGTCGTCGAGGCCCAGCGCCAGTCCCAGCAGCACGATGCCGACGCGCATCAGCCGCCGCCCCGCGAAGGTGAGCCCCGGCCTCGCCCGGCCGCGGACCACCGGGCCGAGCCGGGGCAGATGGGCCGCGGCGATACCGAGGACCAGGGCCGTGGTGAGCAGCGGCACCCCGGGCAGCAGCAGGTGGACCGCCCAGGCGGCGGCCACGGCGGCGGCGGCGAGGGCGAGCCCGGGCAGCGGCCCGGGCAGCGCGGCACGCCCGGTGGGGGCCCGCTCCCTGAGCAGGGCCATCAGCGGTCGGCGGGCAGGTCGTAGACGCGTCGGACGCTGGTGCCGAGCCGGGAGATGTCGGCTCCGTAGACGTGCAGCGAGAGGGCCCTGCCGGGTCCGGCGTTCCACACCCGGTGGATGTCCCCGGGCGGGGCGAAACCGCAGACCTCGCCCCGGCGGTTGACCGCCTCCGCGGTCGCGAGGAGGTGCGCGGGCGCGGCGGGGCCGTCGCCGGGGACGAGGCGGTACCGGCGCTCCCGCTCCTCGCCCTCGTGGACGCCGGTGGTGCACCAGGCGACGTGGTCGTGCACGGACGTGCCCTGCCCGGGGAGCCAGACCAGGGCGACGAGGGAGAAGCTGCCGTCGTGCTCGGCGTGCAGCAGGTGCTGGCGGTACCGTCCCGGGTCCCCCTGGCGCTGCTCGTCCGTGAGCAGGTCCCGCTCCCCCAGGTGGGGGGCGAGTGCCTCCCCGACCGCCCGGGCGGTGCCGTCCGGGCACAGGCCCGGGCGCACCGCCCGGCGCACGTCCTCGATCAGGCGCCCGGCGCGCGGGGTGAGACGGGGTGCGGTGTACGCGGAGGGAAGTGTGGTCATACGAAGAGGCTCGGGGCGCCCTTCCGCCACGTCCAACGACCGTTTCTTGGACTCCCCGTCGAAACGCTTATGGTTCGGGGCGGCGCCCCGCCGCCCCGCAGCGCCCGGTCCGTGCGCGCGGTCCGTGCGCGCGGTCCGTGCGCGCGGTCAGCAGCCGGACTTGTTCGCGGCGACCGTGCGCAGCTGCTCCAGGACGGCCGCCGTGGCGGGGATCCGCAGGTGCTCGCGGAGGACGTAGGCGAAGATCCGGCGTCGGGTGAGCGGTTGGAGCGGACGCCCGGTGACGGCCGGGTGGCGCAGGAAGGTCAGGACCAGCGCGGGGATCATCGCCACGCCCAGCCCCTCGGCGACCAGGCCCTGCACGGCCAGGTTGTCGTCGGTGGTGAAGGCGACGTCGGGGACGAAGCCCGCCTCCGCGGACTCGTGCAGCAGGTTGGCGCGGCACCGGGGGCATCCGGCGATCCACCGCTCGCCGGCCAGGTCGTGCAGCCGCACGGCGCGCCGCCGGGCCAGCGGGTGCCGGGCGGGCAGCAGGACGGTGAGCTGGTCCTCCAGCAGCGGTATCTCCACGAGCTCCTCGGGCACGTGCTCGTGGAGGCCGGGATAGGTGAAGGCGAGGGAGATGTCGCACTCTCCGCGGGCCAGGCGGCGCAGGGAGGCGGGGGGCTCGTCCTCCAGCAGGTCGACCCTGATGCCCGGGTGGGCCGCGTCCAGCCGGGCCAGGGTCTCGGGCACCAGGGTGGCACCGGCGCTCGGGAACGCGCACAGCCGCACCCGGCCGGTCTTCAGCCGCGCCAGTGCGTCCATCTGCTCCTGCGCGGCCGCCATCGAGTCGAGGATCCCGCGGGCGTGGCGGGCGAACGACTCCCCGGCCTCGGTCAGCCTCATGCTCCGGCCGACCCGGACGAACAGGGCCGATCCCACGTCCCGTTCGAGGGCCTTCATCTGCTGGGTGACGGCCGGCTGGGTGTAGCCGAGGGCACGGGCGGCGGCCGAGTAGGACCCGGTGCGGACCACCTCGTGGAAGGTCTTGACGTGCCGTGAGTCGAACACCGGCGCATCATAGGCCCGCGCGAACCATAAGGAGCGGTTGGGGACGCGTGCTCTTCTCCGCCGTGTGCACTCCCGCCCCGCACGGCGCCCGCGCCCCACCCGCCCGGCGCCCGCGCCGTCGCGGCGTCCGCCCGGGGCCCGCACGGTCCCGGCCCGACGACGGGCCCTCGCCGCCGCCCGGCGCACCGCCGCCGCTCCCGGCCCGGCGGGCGCCGGTCCGGGAGTGCGGCCGCTCAGGGCTTGCGGCCGACCGCCCCGTACAGGGAGATCACGGCGCCCTCCAGCACGGCCTCGTCGGCGGCCAGTTCGGGGTGCCACCCGGTCACCTGCACGACGCCGGGGTCGACCAGTTCCAGGCCCTCGAAGAAGCGGCCCACCTCGGCGTGGGTGCGCGGCGCCAGGGTGACGCCGCTCGCCTTGTACATCTGCACGCCGGTCATCACGGCCGCCGGGTCGAGGTCGGCCGTGAGCTGGGAGAGCACCAGGTAGCTCCCGGAGGGCAGCGCCCGGACGAGCTCGGCCACCAGGTCGTAGGGCCGGTCCTCGTCGCCCAGGAAGTGGGTCAGCGCCACCAGCGACAGGGCCACGGGGCGGCCGAAGTCCAGGGTCCTGCGGGCCTCCTGCAGGATGCGCCCGGGATCGCGGACGTCGGCCTGGATGTAGTCCGTCGCGCCCTCGGGGGTGCTGCGCAGCAGCGCCGCGGCGTGGGTGAGGACGATGGGGTCGTTGTCGGTGTACACGATCCGCGCGGCCGGGTCCGCGGCCTGGGCTATCTGGTGGAGGTTCGGCTCGGTCGGGATGCCGGTGCCGATGTCGAGGTACTGCCGGACACCGGCCTGCCCCGCGAGCCAGCGGACCACCCGCTGCATGAACCAGCGGTTGGTGCGGGCGACGTGCTGTGCCGTCCCGTCCACTCCCATGATCCGGCGCCCGAGCTGCTCGTCCACCGGGTAGTTGTCCTTGCCGCCGAGGTACCAGTCGTAGACGCGGGCCGGATGCGGCCTGCTCGTGTCGATCCGCGAGAAGGCGGCCGGATCGGTCCCGGTCATGGTCGGACTCCCTCACTGGTCGGCGTGCGGGGGACGGGGCCCCCGCAGCGGTCGACCAGTGATCTTCGCAGGCGGGCGGGTCGGGGGCAAGCAACTCCGTTGCGCAGTGGCAGGGTTGGCGGGAGTCGGCCTCGAAGGCCCTGGTGCCCGGCCGGTCGGTCCGGCGGGCTCAGCCGGAGGGTGCCGTCAGCACCGGGCAGGGGACGCCGACACGCGCGTCGAGGTCGGCTCGCAGGGCCGCGAGTTCGGCCATGCGCTCGTCGATGAGGCGGATCCTCTCGCGGAGCAGCGCGTCCAGCGCCTCGGCGGCGTCCGCGGCCCCGCGGACGCCTTCGCCGTGCTGCGCGATCTCCGCGAGGGTGAAGCCGAGTCGCCGGGCGGTGCGGACCTGCAGGAGCCAGTCCACCGTCTCCGGGGGGAAGTCCCGGTACCCGTTGGGCAGTCGGCGGCCGGTGACGAGGCCGACCTTCTCGTAGAAGCGGATGGCGTCCCGGCTCATCCCGGCACGCTCCGCCAGTTCGCCGATACGCATCGCCGCCTCCGCCGGGCCGTGGGACTCGTGCGCCGGACCGCGGTCGCCGCCCGGCCTTGACCCTGGAGCGTACTCCACTGTTTACGGTCGGGCTCCATCGAAGACCGACCGAGCAGGAGTCCGCCGTGACCCCCTTCCCTCCCCCGGCCGACGTGCGCCGCTATCTGCGGCTGGTGCGTGCGAGCGCCTGGTACGACCTGGTCGTCACCGCCGGATTCATGACCCCGTGGACGTACGTGCTGCTCCACCGCGCGCTGTCGTGGGCGGGTGAGGCGCTGGGCCTCGGCGGGATGCCTCCGCTCGACCCGGTGCAGACGCTCTACGCCAACCTCATGGGCTCGGTCGTGGTCGTCTGGTCCCTGTTGCGCCTCACCGGGACGCGGGCCGTGCACGGTGTCCTCGACGCTGCGGCACGAGTGCTGTTCGCGCTGTGGCAGGGCTACGCCCTCGCGCACGGCGCCACGCGGCTGCTGTGGTTCTTCCTGGTCGTCGAGGTCGCCTTCGGCGCGGTGCAGCTCGCGCCGTGGGTCCGCCGCCGGGCCCGGCGTGCCACGGGTTCCGCCCGGGCGGAGACGGCCGCGGCAGGAGAGCCGGCCTCCGTCCGCAGGTGAGGGGCCGGCGCGGTGCCGCCCCGCGGTCAGCGCGGCGGCACCGCGGGCGGGCGGGTGAAGCGCACCTCCGCCGCGCGGGGGACCACCTCGGCGTCGCTGCCCAGGGACCACTCGGCCACGCGGGAGACGGCCGCCGCGGGCACGGCGTCGGCGATGCCCGGCGCCGCCGGGATGTCGTGGGTGGCATGGGCGTCGTGCGGCAGCACCACGCGGTAGTCCCTCGACAGCGCCGCCCGCGCGGTGGCCCGGACGCACATCTCCGACATCAGCCCGCAGACCGCGAGGGCCGTCACGCCGCGGTCCTCCAGCAGCCGTTCCAGTGCGGTCCCCTCGAAGCCGTCGTCCTCCTCCTTGCGCACCACCGTCTCGTCCGGGCCCGGCACGACCGTGTGGTGGAGTTCCCAGCCCGGTGTGCCGGGCTCGTCCTCCGCGCCGGGCGGCCCGTCGTTCTGGAGGTGCACGAGGAGGGCTCCGGCCGCGCGCGCCCGGGCGATGAGGCCCGTCGTCCGCGCCAGCAGCCGCCCGGCGCCGGGCACGGCGCCGTCCCCGGCCACGAAGGCGCGCTGGACGTCAACGACGAGCAGGGCCTGCACGGGCGGGGGGTGTTCGCTCATGGCGGCATCATCACCGCCGCAGGCCCGCTCCCACCACCGGATATCCCGCCCTCGCGCAGGCGGGACCGGCCGGGCCCCGGAAGGTCAGGGGAGTTCGGGGCGTACCAGCGCCCGGGCGATCGGCTCGCCCGTGCGCTCGGCGTGCACCATCCGCTCGCGGACCTCCCGCAGGGTGCGGGGGCGGTAGCCGGGACCCCCGCAGCAGCCCGCGCGAAAGCGCACGCCCGCGTTCAGCAGCACGGACAGCGTCCGCCAGGCGGCCCGGTCCCGGCGCGGCGGAGGCGCGAACGCGGAGCCCGCGTGGACGAGCGGCGCGGCACAGCGGGGGCACACGCGCCGCCGGGACGGGTCGGAGTGCTGCTTGTAGGAGGCGCGGCAGGGAAGGCACACGTAGGAGGTTCTCGCCGGGGGCATGCGCATCAGGCTAGGGCCGCGCCGGCCGGGGTGCACCGGGAATTCCCCGGCGCCCGAAGGCTCCGGCCGCGTCCTGAGGGCCGCCGCCCGGCACCCGGCGCGGCGGGCCTTCCGCCCGGACGAACGGCCGCGCCGTCCCCGGCATGCGCTTCCATGGACGCATGACCACGCGCGACGACGCTCCCTTCCACGTCCTGCCGGGGGCTGTCGGCTCCCCCGTCCTCCTGCACGTGCCGCACTCCTCGCGCGCGCTGCCGCCCGAGGTCCGCCGCGGGATCGTGCTCGACGACGAGGCGCTGGAGCGCGAACTCGACCTCCTCACCGACGCCCACACCGCCGAGTTGGCGGCGAGGGCCGCCGAGCTGGCGCGGGAGAGGCCCTGGCGGTTCGTCAACCGGCTGTCCCGGCTGGCCGTCGACCCGGAGCGCTTCCCGGACGAGCGGGAGGAGATGCTCGCGGCCGGAATGGGTGCCGTCTACACGCGCACCGCGCACGGGGGGCCGCTGCGGGCCGGGGACTTCGACCCCCGCGGGCTCCTCGGGCGCTACTTCGCCCCCTACGCCCGGGCGGTGGCCGGGGCGGTGGACGAACGCCTCGCGGCCGCGGGACGGGCCGTGGTGATCGACGTGCACTCCTACCCCAGTGCGCCACTCCCGTACGAGCTGCACGGCGACGGCCCCAGGCCACCCGTCTGCCTCGGCACGGACCCCTTCCACACACCGCCGTGGCTGCGGGACGCGGCGCGCAGGGCGTTCGGGGGCTTCGGCGGAACGGGCCTCGACAGCCCCTTCGCCGGGACCTACGTGCCGCTGGAGCACTACGGGCGGGACCGGCGGGTCGCCGCCCTGATGGTGGAGATACGTCGGGACCTCTACATGACCGAGCCCGGCGGCCCGGCCGGGTCCGGAGCGGAGGCGCTCGCGTCCGCGCTGGCCGTGCTGGCCGACGCGGCGGCCGTGGCGGATGCGGGGGCGTGAGGCGCCGTCACGGCCTCCCGGCCGGTGCCGGTGCGGGCGGACCGGCCGGTGCGGGCGGACGGGCCGGTGCCGGGCCCGTGCCGGCAGACGGCAGACGGCAGACTGGGGGCATGACGACGAACGGATCACCCTCGGCCGAGCGCCCGGAGCGGGCGTCGCCGTCGCCCAACGGACTGGTCGGCGTGGGCGTCGCCCTGCGCGATCCCGGCGGGCGCGTCCTGCTCGGCCTCGGACACGACGGACGCTGGGAACTCCCCGGTGGCAAGGTCGATCCCGGTGAGCGGTTCGAGGAGGCGGCGGCCCGCGAGGTGGAGGAGGAGACCGGGCTGATGCTGGACCCCGCGGGCGTCACCGTGGGCGCCGTGCTGCTGGACGGCGAGCGCGGGCTCACCCGCGTGACGGCCGCGGCCACGGCCCCGGCGGCGACCGGCGTCGCGCGGGTACGCGAGCCGGACAAGATCGTCCGGTGGGAGTGGTTCGCCCCGGGCGAACTGCCCCAGCCGGAGCGGCTGTTCGCACCCTCGGCAGCCGTGCTGCGCCACTTCCTCCCCTCGCTGCCCCGGCCGTCCGGGAGCCCCGTGTTCCACCACCTGCCCGTCGAGGGCGGCTGAGAGGCAGCCGCCGGAGCCGCGGTGCCGGCGCACCCGGGCGAGAGGCCGGTTCCCGGATGCGCGGGCACCGCACGTCCCGCGCCCGCCGACCGGGCCGGGTCCCCGAGCCGCGCCGGCGCTCCCGGAGCCCCCGTCAGCTCCCCGGCTCCCCCCACTCCCTCAGCTCCCTCAGCTCCCTCAGCTCCCGACGATCCGCTGCTCGGCGTGGGGAAGGCCCTTCTCCCACCAGTGCCCGTAGCGGCGGTAGACGCTGCGGTCCCGGGCGGCCAGCACGCCGCCGAGGCGCTCCGCCTCCTCGGTGAGGCCCCGCCACGCGGCCCTGCCGAGCCGGTGGAAGGCGGTCAGCTCCACTCCGCCGTCGACCGCACGCCAGACACCGGCGACCCGCCCCTCGACGAGCAGGCAGGGCAGCACGTCGCCGTTGCGCCGGACCGTGAAAGGACGGTACTCCGGGGGCATCAGCCTGCCGGGGACGGCGTGCGCCAGCAGGGTGCTGTCCCACATCGGCAGCAGCCTCGGGGGCGCGGGGGTGTCCTCGGCAGGCACCCCGGACCCGGCCAGGTCGAGGACCGGGGCCCGCGGGGAGCCCGCCACCTGCTCCACCCGGTCGCCGAGCTGCCGGAGCGCCCTGGCGATCACGGAACGCGTCAGCAGGGTGAAGCGGGCGAAGTCCTGGGCCGACGCGGGGCCGAAGGCGCGCAGGTAGGCGAGCAGCAGGTGCCGGACACCGGCATCGGTGTCCGGCCCGTCGGCCGCGGGGGCCGCCGGGGAGGCGCGGTAGGCGTTGCGGTGCCCGAACGCCCAGGACCCGCCGGTGGGCGCGTGGTGGATCGGTGCGTAGGTGCGCAGCGCCCACCACATGCGGTGCGCGTGCTCCCCGTGCCGCGCCGTGACCTCCTGCTCCACCTCGGCACCGGTGCGCGGCCGGCGGAGGTAGGCGGCGAGATCCGGGAGCAGCGCGTCGGCGTCCTCGGGTGCCAGCCCCGTGGCGGCGAAGCGGCGGTCGTGCAGGCGCGAGGCCCGCAGGGTGGCGAGCATGGCAGCGCGGAAGGGCCCGTAGTCCTCGGCGTGGACGGCGTGAAGGGTGATCCGCATGAGGCTGGCCTTGACGATCCGGCCGTCCGCGAAGGCCGCGTCGAGGTCCTCCGGCGCGAAGTCCCGCACCCGGTTCCACAGGGCCAGGTAGGGGGAGGCCGGTTCCTGCGCCTGGAGGGCGCAGACCCGGCGGACGGCCTCGGCCACGTCGAGCTGCCGTCGTTCGAGCAGGAGCTGGCGTTCCAGGGTGGCCAGGGCGAGCTGTCGCGCCGTGAGACTCATGTCAGGACTATGTCACCGGGGTGCTCCGGGGACCGGGGCGGGGCCCGTCGTCGGCGGCCGTCCGGTCAGGGGAGTTCGAAGACGCCGAAGCCGTGGCCCTCCGCCGCCACCCGCCCCGCGCCGGCGCGGACGCCCTCGGCCACCACGGGCCTCGCCTCCTCCGTGCCGGGGAGGTCCGATCCGGCCGGTTCACGGCGCGGGTTGACGACGACGAGGTAGCGCTCGCCGCGCACGTAGGCGAAGGGGTAGCCGGAGGCCAGCACGCGGACGGCGCCCCGGGGCCCCAGCTCGGGGGCTGCCCTGCGCAGGGCGATGAGCCGGCGCACGAGGTGGAGCAGGGAGGCCGGGTCCCGGCGCTGGGCGGCGACGCTGGGGCGGTCGGGGGACGGGTCGAGCGGCAGGTAGAGCGCCTCTGCGGGGGCGGTGGAGAAACCCGCCCCGGGGGTGTCGTCCCACTGCATGGGGGTGCGGGACCCGGCCCGGTTGTACCGGGGGCCGAGCCTGCTGCCCTCGTGGTCGGGGAGCCCCTCGACATAGCGCATGCCGATCTCGTCGCCGTAGTAGACGGCGGGCAGGGTGGGCCAGGTCAGCAGGAAGGCGAAGGCCGCGCGGAGTTGCCCGGCCGTGCGGGGCCCGGAGGCCAGACGGGAGAAGTCGTGGTTGGCGGTGGGCAGGGCGATCACACCCCCGCCCGCGAGGGAGGCCGCCTCGGCGGCGGCCCGCCAGCCGCCGAGGAAGGTGCCCACGGCGCCCGCGCCCTCGGCGTCGAAGTAGGCGGGCAGCGGTGCCCAGTGCTCGTGGACCGTGCCGGTGCCGTTGCTCCACAGCGAGCGCAGTGCCAGCCCGTCGGCGTTCCCGCCGAACTGGAGGAGGAAGTCGGCGTGGAAGCCCGCGGCGAGCGCGGCCGCCGGGTCCCCCCACTCCGCGATCAGCACCGCCTCCGGATGGGCACGGTCGAGCCAGGCCCGCTGCTCCCGCCAGAGCCTCGCGGTCTCGGCGTGGCCGGGGTCGTCCTTCACCAGGGAGGAGGCCATGTCGACCCGGAACCCGGACACCCCGAGGGCCAGCCAGTGGTCCATGGTCGTGCGGAGCGCTCCGCGGTTCGCCCGGGGCCCTTCGGCGTCGACGGTCAGGCGCCACGGCTCGGCGGGGTCGGGGCGGGCGTAACCGTAGTTCAGGGCCGGCTGGCTCGGGAAGAAGTTGGGCCGGTACCAGCCGCGCCGGGTGCCGGGGGACGCCTCGAACCCGTCGCCGGGGCGCTCGTCGGTGTCGGCCCAGATGTAGCGGTGGTCCCCGGGGTCCCGGGCGGAGCGGGTGAACCAGGGGTGCCGGTCGGAGGTGTGGCCGGCGACGAGGTCGAGGAGTACGCGGATGCCGCGGGAGCGGGCGCGGTCGACGAGCCGGGCGAGGTCGTCGGTGGTGCCGTAGCGGGGTGCGACGGCCAGGTGGTCGGTGACGTCGTAGCCCGCGTCCCTGAACGGGGAGGCGAAGCAGGGGTTCAGCCACACCGTGTCCACCCCGAGCCAGGCCAGGTGGTCGAGGTGCTGCTCGATACCGGCGAGGTCCCCGATGCCATCGCCGTCGGAGTCGGCGAAGGACTGCGGGTAGACCTGGTAGAGCACGGCGTCCTCCAGCCAGGCGGGGCCGGTGCGCCCGGGGTGGGCGCGCGGGTGCGCCCGGCGTCCGTCCCGGCGGGGCGGGGTCGTCATCGGGGGCCTCCTTCGCTCCGCGGGCGGCACGCCGCCCCCGCCGGGGGCACTGCGCGCCGGACACCTCCGTCTACGACCATCGCGCGCGGTCGGGCCCGGCACAAGCAGGGCGGGGGAGGCGGTCGGCGGGCCTGCCGCGCCGTCCGTGGCGCGGCAGGCCCGCCGTCGGGCGGACGGCGGTCCCGCCCGTCGACCCGAACCTTGCCCAGCCTCTCGATATTCGATAGATTCCTATCGTGGATCGATGGAAGGACAGGGCA
This sequence comes from Streptomyces sp. C10-9-1, assembly GCF_024497955.1. Lineage (GTDB taxonomy): Bacteria > Actinomycetota > Actinomycetes > Streptomycetales > Streptomycetaceae > Streptomyces > Streptomyces sanyensis. The sequence goes on from NZ_JANHKP010000001.1 coordinate 70,679, forward strand.
TGGGACGACTGACCGTGCACGCGCTGCGCGCCGTGATCGCGGTGGTGTTCACCGGCGCCTTGCTCGTACAGGCACTGATGGTGTGGGCGCTGGTCAGCGGAAGCGACCCGGAGGACGGATCGCTCCCGCTGACCCCGCTGCGGGTGCTGACGGTCCTGGGCATCGGGACGGCACAGGTCGCCCTGGTCTGCGTCTGGCGCCTGGTGACGAGGGTGCGGCGCGGAACCGTGTTCTCCCACGCGGCCTTCCGGTACGTGGACGTCCTGACCGGCGCGATCGTGGCGGCCGCCCTCGTGTGGTTCGCGGTCACCGCACTCAACGCGCCCGGCCAGCGGGACGACCCGGGCGTCACCCTCCTGATGGGCGGCGTCGGCGTGGCCATCCTGGGAGTCGCGCTCATCGTGGCCGTCCTGCGGACGCTCCTCGCGCAGGCCGTCGCCCGCGACGTCGAAGCGGCGCGGATGCGGGCCGAGCTGGACGAGGTGATCTGATGCCGATCGCCGTCGACATCGACGTGATGCTGGCCAGGCGGAAGATGACCGTGGGCGAACTCGCGGACCGCGTGGGAATCACGCCCGCCAACCTGGCGGTACTCAAGAACGGCCGCGCCAAGGCGGTGCGCTTCTCCACGCTCGCCGCGCTCTGCGAGGTGCTCGGATGCCAGCCGGGAGACCTGCTTCGCTGGGAGGCCGAGGACCCCGCGGGCGGATGAACCACCGGCCTCCGTTCCGGTGTCCCTCGACGCCCTCGTCGCCACGTCGGGGCAGGCAGGGATCGCGCTGAGCCGGCCCGGGCGCCTTCCTCAGCCGGGCTCGCATGCCGGCGGGGCGGCAGGAGTCGGGTGCCGGTCTCGACGACGGTGCCCCGGCCGCTTCCGGCGCTGCCCGAATACGACTGTCATCCCTGGTCCGACCAGGCGATTCGACCGGGCCGTCGGTCACGCGGCCGATCACACCGAAACGCAAGAGACCCCAGGTCGACTGGGGTCTCTACTGGTGTCCGAGGGGGGACTTGAACCCCCACGCCCGATAAAGGGCACTAGCACCTCAAGCTAGCGCGTCTGCCATTCCGCCACCCGGACCAGGTGGTCGGCCCCGGTCTCCCGTGGCGACAGGGACAACAATACCAGGGGTTCACGGCGCCCCTCACCCACATTTGCCGTGGTCAGCGACGCCCGGCCGCACCTTCCGCGACACCCCTCGCCGTGTGTGCCGCTCCGAGCACGCTGCGTGGGGTTAGCGTCGGCGGTGTGAGCAACGGCAGTCCTCCCGCCCCGCGCCGCACGCGGCAACCGCGCCCCCTCTCGCCCCTGCGCGAGCACCTGCGCGACACGTTCTGGTTCGCCCCCACGGCCGCACTGTTCCTGGTGGGGTTCGTCTGGAGCGGCGCGGAGGCGCTCGACCAGGCGATCCTCACGGAGCTCCAGCAGGCCGGGGAGGACGAGGCCGTGCGGACCCTGGTGTCCTGGGCACAGGACGCCAGGGCGATCGTGACCACGATCAGCGCGGCGATGATGACCTTCATCGGCGTGGTCTTCAGCATCTCGCTGGTGGCCGTGCAGATGGCCGCGGGGAACTTCAGCCCGCGGGTGGTGCGGCTGTTCACCCGCAGCCGCATCAGCAAGGCGACCTTCGCGGTGTTCCTGTCGACCTTCGCCCTCTCACTGCTGGTGCTCACCTCCTACGACAGCGAGACCGACCCGGCCCGGGTGACGTCGGTGCCCCTGGTCCAGAGCCTGCTCACCCTGGTGCTGGTCGGGCTCAGCCTGCTGCTGTTCATCGCCTACGTCACCCAGACGCTCCAGCTGATGCGCGTGGGCCCGGTGGTGGACCGCGTGCTGCGGGAGTCGCTGACCGGGCTGACCCGGATGCCCGTACAGCCGCCGGACCGCGCGGACCTGCCGCCCGAGAGGGGGCGGCTGGAGCACCGCGGGCCTGCGGGGACACTGCGGGACGTCCACGTGGCCCGCCTGGTGCGGGCCGCCCGGCGCAAGGACGTGGTGCTGCGGCTGATCCCCCGGATCGGCGACTACGTGGTGTCCGGGACCCCCGTCCTGGCGGTGCACGGGCACGGGGCGGAGGCACCCTCGACGGCGGTGCTGCGGTCGGCGGTGTCCGTCGGGGTGGAGCGCACCTTCCACATGGACCTCGCCTTCGGCCTGCGGCAGCTGGCGGACATCGGGCTGAGGGCGGTGTCCCCCGGTGTCAACGACCCCACGACGGCCGTGCAGTGCATCGACCGGATCGTGGCCTACCTGGCGGTCGTCGCGCACCACCCCCTGGGCGCCGTGCACCATCGGGACCGCGGGGGCGCGGTGCGGCTGGTGCAGGAAGGTCCGGGGTGGGAGGACCTGGTCGACCTGGGCTTCGCCGAGCTGCGCGGCCGCGCCGTGGACGACCCGCAGGTCTCCCGGCGGCTGATGGCGGGCTTCGAGGACCTGCTGCGGATCGTGCCGGCGGAGCGGCGCGGGCCCCTGGAACGGCACCGGCGGCTGCTGGTGCGGGCGGTGACCGCTGAGCAGCCGGTCACCGCCGACCGGGTGTTCGCCCTGGAGCCGGACCGCCAGGGGATCGGCTGAGGCGCACTCCCCCGCGGGGGACTCGCACGGCCCGCCGTGCGCCGTGACCCGCGACCGCACGGGGGCCCGGTGCCCCGCGGGGACGCACCGCCCCGGGACCGCCGCGCCCCCGCACCCCCGCACCCCTGCGCCCCCGGGCTTCAGGGCTTCAGGGCTTCAGGGCTTCAGGGCTTCAGGACTTCAGGGCTTCAGGGCTTCAGGGCTTCAGGGCTTCAGGGCTTCAGGGCTTCAGGGCTTCAGGGCTTCAGGGCTTCAGGAGAGCTTGCCGCCGTAGTCGGGCAGCTTGAACGCCCGCTCCGCGTGCCCGCCGACGACGTCGGTGGTGTTGTTGCCGATGTTGGCGATGATCGTGTACCCCTTGGCCTCGATCTCGGCCCGCTTCTCCGTCTTGTAGGCGCTGACCTCCTCGAACAGGTCGGGCAGGTCACGGACGTAGAGGCCGTCGACGGGGTAGCCGGCCTTCCTCAGGTTCCAGTCGGTGAGCGATCTGATGATGCCCGGGCGGGCGGTGACGAAGAAGACCGCGACGCCCTGGGAGTCGGCGTAGCGCGCGAGTTCACGGACGGGCGCCACTGCGGGAGTGGGCAGCTCCCAGAACCAGTGGAAGTCCGTCTCCAGCGCGGTGTTGTCGATGTCGAGGACGATCGCCTGCTTCTCCTGCCCCGCCTGCCCGGCGCGCTCCTCGACATAGGGCCGCGCCTCGGCGATCACGGCGGCGACGTCGCGCTGCCAGGTGGCGTAGTCGACGTCCACCGGCACGATGGCGGCCGCGGAGGCCGGGGCGGTGCGCTCGGGGGCCGTGTCCGCGGCCGAGGCCGAGGTCGCCGGGACGGCGACGAGGACGGCGCCCGCCGCGAGTCCGGCGGCGGCGCGCAGGGTGATGGCATGTGCATGCATGAGGGGTCTCCCGGGTGTGGAACCGGCTCGTGTCCCGCTCGCCGAGGCCGGACGAGCGATTGTCATGCTCGCGCTCAATAGTGGACGGCAGGCGACCATCCCACTACCGGTCGGTAGCATCTTTTTCCGCCTCCGCCGGCGCCCCGCGGGGCGCCGGCGGACCGGAAGTGCCCCGCGGACGCCCGGGCGGAGGCCCTGGCCGGGATGCCGCTGTCGGCGTGCGTCCGCGGCCGGCGGCTCACCCTGTCGGGTGCCGGGGTCCCGGACGGCCGGAGGACCCTGCCGGAGATCGCCGTGCGCCACGGCTACGGCTCGGATGGGGCCTTCGCCCGGGCGTTCCGCGCCGTGCGCGGCGTCGGTCCGGGCGAGGCACGGCGCAGGGGGCCGCGTTGCGGGCGCAGCCCAGGATGTCCATCCGGCTCGTCGTGGAGGGCGGCAGCGGCATGCGCTGGCGGGTGGTGGAGAAGGGCGCCTTCGCGGTGGTGGGCCGGGGGCCCGGGTGCCCGTGGTGCACGAGGGGCTGAACCCGGCGATCACCGAGTTCGCCCGCGGCCTCGACCCGGCCGCGGCCGCCCGGACCGAGGCCCTGTCCGACCAGGAACCCGGGGGCACGGTCCAGGTGAGCGCCGATGTGGACGACAGCCGCGCGAGGGGACCGAACCGGACGAGCGGCACGGGGTGGTCAGCGGCGCCGGGGTTCCCGAGGGGCCGGACGCGCCGCGCGCGGAGGCGGGCCCCTGGGCCGTGTCCGGGACTCCGGCCCCTTCCCCGCGGCCCTCCAGCGGCTGTGGCGCGACGGGTTCACGCAAGGGTCCCCGGCGAGCGCCTACCGCACCGGGCCGGGCCCCGCGATCCTGCGGGCCCGGGTCGCCGCCGGCGGCACGGCGGCCGGGGAAGAGCCGTGGATCCCCGTGGAGCGCGCCCGGGTCCGAGGGCGCGGCCGGCGCCCCCGAGGGGCGCCGTCAGCCGCCGCCCTCGCCGAGGAGGTCCAGCAGCCGGTCGAGGAACGCGCGCTGGGCGGCCACCAGCCGCGGGCGGGCGGCCTCGGGAGTGCACCACCGGGCGCGGTCGATCTCGGGGAACTCAACGCGGCTCCCCGAGCCCGGCGGCCACTCCATGGTGAAGGTGCCCGGCACCACCAGCGCGGTGTCCAGGTCGCCCTCCAGCGCCCAGGCGGTGACGATCTTGCCGTTGCGCTGCCGGACCTCGCCGAGCGGCCTCCAGTCCCCGGGCGGCGGCTGGAGCCCGAGTTCCTCCTCGAACTCGCGCCGGGCGGCAGCGGCCGGTTCCTCGTCGGCCGTGTACTCGCCCTTGGGGATGGACCAGGACTCCCCGTCCCGTCCGGCCCAGAACGGTCCGCCCATGTGCCCGATGAGCACCTCCAGCAGGCCGCCGCGCCGGCGGTACAGCAGCAGCCCCGCGCTCCGCTTCGTCGTCATGGGCCCAGTCTGGCGCGGCGGGTGCCCGCTCGGGGCCTCAGGGGCAGCGGATCACCTGTCCCGCGTACGAGAGGTTCCCGCCGAACCCGAAGAGCAGCACCGGATCGCCCGAGGCGATCTCGCCGCGCTCGACCAGCTTGGACAGGGCCATGGGGATCGAGGCGGCCGAGGTGTTGCCGGAGTCGACCACATCGCGGGCGACCACGGCGTTGACGGCGCCGATCCGCTGGGCCACCGGCTCGATGATCCGCAGGTTGGCCTGGTGGAGGACGACCGCGGCCAGGTCCTCGGGGCCGAGGCCGGCCTGCTCGCAGACCCGGCGCGCGATCGGGGGCAGCTGGGTGGTGGCCCAGCGGTAGACGGCCTGGCCCTCCTGCGCGAAGCGCGGCGGGGTTCCCTCGATCCGTACGGCGTGGCCCATCTCCGGGACCGAGCCCCAGACCACCGGGCCGATTCCGGCCTCCTGGCCGGGACCGGCGGCCTCCACGACCGCCGCGCCCGCTCCGTCGCCGACGAGGACGCAGGTGGTCCGGTCGGTCCAGTCGGCGATGTCGCCCATCTTGTCGGCGCCGATCACCAGGGCCCGGGTGGCGGCACCGGCGCGCACGGTGTGGTCGGCCGTGGCGAGGGCGTGGGTGAAGCCGGCGCAGACGACGTTGAGGTCCATGACGGCGGGCGCGCCCATGCCCAGGCGAGCCGCGACCCGGGCGGCCGTGTTCGGGGAGCGGTGCTCGGCGGTGGAGGTGGCGACCAGCACCAGGTCCACGTCCGCCGGGGTGAGTCCGGCGGAGGCGAGGGCCTTCGCGCCCGCGTGCGCCGCGAGTTCGTCGACCGGCTCGTCGGGGCCGCCGATATGGCGGGTGGAGATCCCGACCCGGCTGCGGATCCACGCGTCGCTGGTGTCGACCATGGCCGCCAGATCGTCGTTGGTGAGGACCCTGGCGGGCTGGTAGTGCCCGACGGCGACGACACGTGAGCCGGTCATGGTGGTTCCCCTCGGTACTGCGGTGGCGATGAACCACCCAGTCTTGGCTGCTACCAACGGGTACGGGGGCAGGTGATCCCACAGCTTCGCGGCCCAGGATTTGGAGGCTTCCCCTCCGCCTGGCCCGGCGCGGCGGCGGGGCAGGCGGCCGCGGGGCACGGAAGGACCGTGCGGGAGAATGGGGGCGCCGAGGTCCGCGCGGCGTTGGACGAGCGGGGAACCGCGGCGCCCGCGGCGGCACGGGTGGTGCCGCTTCCCGGTGTGTCCGGCGGTTGCCGGACCGAGGACGAGTGGACTGATGGCATGGGACGGGTCACCGAGCGCCGCCGCACCCTCCGCATCCGCGACGGGGCCGTCTCCGAGCGCCCCGACACCCTGGTGGCGGAGGAACCCCTGGAGATCCGCCTCGACGGCAGACCGCTGGCCGTCACGATGCGCACCCCGGGCGACGACTTCGCCCTCGCGGCGGGCTTCCTGGTGAGCGAGGGGGTCCTCGGTGCGGCGTCCGAGCTCCGGACGATCGTGTACTGCGCGGGCGCGCGGGAGGACGGTTCCAACACCTACAACGTGGTGGACGTGCGGCTCGCTCCGGGCGTCCCCGTTCCGGACATCACCTTGGAGCGCAACGTCTACACGACCTCCTCCTGCGGGCTGTGCGGCAAGGCGAGTCTGGACGCGGTCCGCACCACCGCCAGGTTCCCGGTCGACGACTCGCCCCCGGTGCGGGTCACCCCGGCGCTGCTGTCGCTGCTGCCGGACCGGCTCAGGGCGGCTCAGCGGGTCTTCGACCGGACCGGCGGGCTCCATGCGGCGGCGCTGTTCACGCCCGAGGGCGAGCTGGTCGACGTCCGCGAGGACGTCGGGCGGCACAACGCGGTGGACAAGCTGGTGGGCCGTGCGCTGCGGGAGGACCGGCTGCCGCTGTCCCGCTCGATCCTGCTGGTGTCGGGGCGGGCGTCCTTCGAGCTGGCGCAGAAGGCGGTGATGGCGGGCGTCCCCGTGCTGGCGGCCGTGTCCGCGCCGTCCTCGCTCGCCGTGGACCTGGCCGCCGAGTCGGGGCTCACCCTGGTGGGCTTCCTGCGCGGCAACGGGATGAACGTGTACACGGGGGCCGAGCGGATCGACGTCCGGGACGGCGCCTGAGCGCCCCGGCGCGCGGGGCGGCCGGGCCGTGCGGCCCCGTCCCGGTCCGGGCCGCCCGCCGGTGGGTGCCGGGCCCTCGGCCGCCGGGGTGTCACGCAGGCGCGGGAACCCGGCGGGGCGCGGTGGTGGCGTTCCCCGTCCGGGCCACGCACCGCACGATCTCGCGGAAGGTCTCCGCGAACCGGTGCAGGTTCGCCGCGGCGACGTCGGTGTCGGGGTGGCGGGCGAACAGGTACAGGCCCTCCGGCGCGCACATGGCCCACAGGCACGCCTTGCCGCTGTCGGAGATCCGGGTCAGGAGGCGGGCGTTCAGCCGGGCCCAGTCCTCCGCACCGGGGAGTTCGCGCAGGTCCATGTAGGAGAGCAGCGAGAACGGGTCCGGCTCGGTTCTCCGGTAGTCCACGCCCAGGAGTTCGGAGACCCGGAAGAACGGGACGCGGGCCACCCGGCGGGCCCCCCGGGCCGCGGCCTGGGCGAGGGGGAGGGCCGTGCGGAAGTCGCAGGCGGGCGGCAGGTCCACCTCCACCGGGCCGACGCCGACGAACCAGCCCACGGAGAAGGTCCACTCCGCCCGGGACCGGGTGTGGAACGGCATGACCGTCCGGTACGGTCCGGGTGCGCCGAGCGCGCGCGCCGCCATGGCGGCCGCGGCGAGCACCCCGGAGGGCAGGATGGTGTCCTCGGCCCGGCAGGCGTCGGTGAACGCGGCCGTCTCGGCAGGGTCCAGCAGCCACCGGAACAGCGACTTCTGGGGCAGCAGCTCCCCCTCGCGGGCCCCCAGCGGCAGCGGGAACCGCGGCGGGCGTCCGCCGCAGTCCGCGAGGAAGCGCTCCCATGCCAGGACGGCGGGGTGCTCGCGGCCGATGCCCTGCGCCTCGTGGCGCTCCACGGCGCTGTAGCCGACGTGGCTGCCGGTGGCCGCGAGCACGGGGGCGCGTCCCTCGCGGGCGGCCAGGTAGAACTCACGGACCTCCTGCACCATGCCGAACAGCGTGTAGCCGTCGAAGTGCAGGTGGTCGAAGGCCAGCAGCACCGTCACCGAACCGGCCCGCTGCACGGTCTCGACCACGAAGCTCGGCCACCGCAGCGTGTGGGTCCCCGCGTCGAGCCGGTCCCGCAGGAAGCGGTTCAGCACCGCGGCGTCCCCGAAGTCCCCGAGGACCTCGCAGCTCAGGTCGATCGCGTCCGCGGGCAGGGTGAAGCGGTGCATCTCCCCGCCCGCCTGGCGGAACCCGCTGCGCAGGGACTCGTGGCGGCCCATCCAGGCGACCAGCGCCCTGCCGAACGCCCCGGTGTCCAGCTCGTCCGGCAGCTCGAACGCCACACCGGCCCAGTCCGCCGTGCGGGTGCCGAGCTCCGTCAGCCGGGCCATGGTGCGGATGTGGGACTCCTGGTTGTACGAGGGAGGCGCCGCGTCCCGCCCGGCCCGGCGCGCGGCCGAGAACACCGAAGGGTGCAGCGTCCATTCCCGTACCAGCCCGGGCCGAACGGCGTAGTCCTCAAGCTCCGTCATCTTCATGTGCGGGACAACGAGGCATCACCGCGACGGACACTCGGGCCCGACGCGTGCCGCGTGCGCACACCCGGTGCCCGCGTCCCGGCGGCGGCGGGGAGGCGCCGGTCGCCGGAGGCGTGCCTGCGGCGCCCGTGGACGGCGCCTCGTACGTACGAGCCAAGGGTGACAGCACCCCGCCGTGCCCGCGCGGCCCTCCCCCGCGGTGCCAGAATCCCGGCAGGCACCGCGCCGGACGGGGCGCGGGCGAGGCAGGGGGCGGCGAAGCAGGTGGTGTCGACCGTGCGTGGCGGTACCGGGCGGGCGGCTCCGGGCGGGGCGGCGGGCGGGAGGGCCCGCAGCGTCCCGGTCGGGGCGGCGGCACAGCCCCGGCCGGGTCGGCCCCGGCACGTGGCCTGCGTGATGGACGGCAACGGCCGCTGGGCGAAGCGGCGTTCGCTGCCGCGCACGGCCGGCCACGAGGCCGCCGAGGCCACCGTCATCGACGTCATCGAGGCGGCCAGGTCGGCCGGTGTGGAGTGGCTGAGCCTGTACGCCTTCTCCACCGAGAACTGGAACCGGCCCGGTGCCGAGGTCGACCACCTGATGCGGCTCGTGCGCCGGGTCGTGCGCAAGCACGCGCCGCTGCTCCTGGCCCGCGGCATCCGCTGCCGCTTCCTCGGCGTCTCCGACCCGCGGATCCCCCCCGGACTGGCCCGGGACTTCGAGGACCTGACCACGCTGACCGGCGGCAACCGGGCCATGACGCTGACCGTGGCCTTCGACCACGGCGGGCGCCGGGACATCGTGGAGGCGGCCCGCTCGCTGATCCGCGGCGGGACGCCCGCCGAGGAGGTGACCGAGCAGCTCTTCGCGGCGCATCTGCCGTTCCCCGACACCCCGGACGTGGACCTCGTCATCCGCACCTCCGGCGAGCAGCGCATCTCCAACTTCATGCTCTGGAAGGTGGCCTACGCCGAGTGGGTCTTCCCCGAGGTGCTCTGGCCGGACTTCCGGGCCCCCGACTTCCTTGCCTGCCTGCACAGCTACGGGCGCCGGGAGCGCCGCTTCGGCGGCCTGCCGCCCCAGACGAACGGAGACACCCGATGACGACCGGTTCGAGCGGCGAGGACGCGCCCCGCACGGACGCCGGGCGACCGGCCGGCGGTCCCGACCTCCTCGGCCCCGACTCGCACTTCGGGGCGTTCTTCGACGATCCCCGCTGGGCGCTCGCCCTCATCCGCGCAACGGTGCTGGAGGCGGCCCACCCACAGGTCGGCGCCGCCCTCGTCGCCAACTCCACCTTCGTCGCCCACCCCTGGCGCAGGCTCCGCAACACGCTGCTGAGCCTGCGGCGCATGTTCGACGCCGACCCCGCGGTACGCGAGCGGGAGGCCGCCAGGCTCAACCGGCTGCACGGCCGCATGAGCGGCTCCGACAGCCGGGGCCGGGCCTACGACGCGATGGACCGCCCCACCCGCGCCTGGGTGGTCGCCACCCTCTTCGAAAGTGCCGTCACCATGTGCCGGCTGAGCGGCCAGCCCCTCGACGGGGACGCCGTGGAGCGGCTGTACGCGGAGCACCGCGCGTTCCTCGCCGTCCTCGACGGTGACGCCTCGGAACTCCCCGAGGACCTCCCCGGCTTCTGGCGGTACTTCGACCGGGTCGTCGAGAACGAGCTGGAGAACACCGAGGCCGCGCGTGTCATCCTCTTCCGGCTCTTCGACCACCTGCCCGCCCCGGCGCTGCTCGACGGCGCGCCGACGCTGTGGGCGGCGGGCCGTGCCGTCGCCGGGCCGCTCCTCGGCGCGATCACCGTCGCCTCGCTGCCCGAACCGTACCGCCGGAGGGCCTGCCTGCCGGAGATGCCCGGTGCCCGCAGCCTCATGCAGGGTGCCTACCTCGCCGCCGGGCTGGCGCGCTTCCTGCCCGAGGGCTGGCTCGACGCCGAGAGCGCCATCCGCCTGCTGACCCTCTCGCCCGGGGACGAGGACCCGCAGTCCCGGACCGCCGCGGCCCTGCACAGCCGCATGAAGCGGGCGTCGGCCCTGCTCCGCCTCCTCACCCCACTGGGCGAGGGCTCCGGTGGGGACCCGGCGCCCACCGCGCGTCCGGCCTCCGCCGCGGGCCGGGGGGAGGACCGGCGTTCGGCGGAGGAGTTCTTCCGGCAGGTGCTCGACCAGACGGGCGACGGCTACCTCGACTGGCCCGACCTGGCCGCCATGGCCCGTGAACTCTGCACCCGCCTGGACCTGGACGAGCCCGAGGAGACCCGGCTCTACGACGCCTTCGCGGCCTGGTGGCGCGAGCTCCAAGCCGCCCTCGACGCGGACGGCGACGGGCGCGTCAGCGCCGAGGAGTACGCCGCGGCCGTCCCCTCACTCGCGGGGCCCGCCCTCATCCGCGTGGCCGAGGTGCTCTTCGACGCCACCGACAAGGACGGCAGCGGGACCATCGACGCGGACGAGTACCGGGCCCTGTTCCGGACCGCCTTCCACCGCGACCTCACCGGCGGCGACGGGGTCTGCGGCCGGAGCGCCTTCGTCGGCGACTTCCTCTCCTTCATGTCCGCACGCCGCACGAGCACCCCCTACGACTCCGTGCTCGCGGACGCCTGAGGGCCCCTGGCCCCCCGAGGCCAGCGGCGGGCCAGGGAGGGCGGCGGGATCATCTGGAGGGTGCGGGCGGCCGGGGGTTCGGCGATTCCCGGTCCCCCGCCCCCGCCCGGCGGACGACGTCCTCGACGGCGTCCTCGTCGAGCGGCTCCCGGCCGATCCGGGCGGCGCGGGCCCCGCGGCGGCGCCCCTCGGCGGAGGGCTGCACCACGGTGACGTCGGCCTGGCCGCGGGGGCCGAGGCGGTCGCCGGTGCGGACGGCGAAGCGGCCCGCGGAGGCCGGGGACGCCGGGTGGAGGCGGGCGAGGTGGCCCGCGTGGTCGGCGCCCGGGTTCCTGTGTCCGTCGCCGCAGCAGCGGCCTCGGCGGACGGCCGGGGTGCAGGGGCGGGCTCCGAAGGGGGTGGCGCGAAGGCCGTCGTCACCCGGCGCTCCCCGGAGCCCGCGGGCCGGGGCGGCACCGCGGGGTGGCCGTCCGGGGGCGAGGCGTCGATCATGCGCACGGCGCCCGCGGCCGGGCGGGTGATCAGACCGGGACGGTCCCGGGGCGCCCGGCCGCGGGCTCCGCTGCGGGACCCCCGTCCCCGGGGTCGCGTCCGCGCCGCTTGGCGATCACGGCGCACACCATCAGCTGCATCTGGTGGAAGAGCATCAGCGGCAGCACGGCGAGGGCCGCCTGGGCGCCGAACAGCACGGAGGCCATGGGCAGTCCGGCGGCGAGGCTCTTCTTGGAGCCGGCGAACTGGATGGCGACGCGGTCGGCGCGTCCGAACCCCAGACGCCGCGCTCCGTACCAGGTGAGGGCGAGCATCGCGGCGAGCAGCAGGGCCTCGGCGCCCAGCAGCGCGGCCAGGCGCCCCGGGGTGACCCGGCCCCAGATCCCTGCGGTCATCCCCTCGCTGAAGGCCGTGTAGACGACCAGCAGGATGGCGCCCCGGTCGACGCGGCCGAGGAGCATGCGGTGCCGGTCGAGGAGCCCGCGGAGCGCGCGCCGCAGGAGCTGCCCGGCCAGGAAGGGGACGAGCAGCTGGAGTGCGATCCGCAGGAGCCCCTCCGGCGACACCCCGCCGGCGGTGCCGCCGAGGAGCAGGGCGGCCAGCACCGGCGTGAGGACGAGGCCGGCGAGGCTGGAGAAGGAGCCGGCGCAGACGGCCGCGGGCACGTTGCCGCGTGCCATCGAGGTGAAGGTGATCGAGGACTGGATCGTCGACGGGACGAGGCACAGGAAGAGCAGCCCGTCGGCGAGTTCCGGGGTGAGCAGCGGCCCGGCGGTGGCGCGGGCCGCGAGCCCGAGGAGCGGGAAGACGGCGAAGGTGGCGGCGAGCACCGTCAGATGGAGCCGCCAGTGGCGGAGTCCGTCCAGGACCTCCCGCGTCGACAGGCGGGCCCCGTAGAGGAAGAACAGCAGTGCCACGGCGGCGGTGGCCGCCCCGTCCGCGGCCTCGGCGGCGGTGCCGGAGGCGGGCAGCAGGGCGGCGAGCCCCACGGTGGCCAGCAGGGCCAGGACGTAGGGGTCGACCGGCGGGCGGCGGAGGGCCCGCAGCGGCGCACGCGGGAGGCGGGGGCGGTTCATGGGTCCGTTCGGCGGCGGTCGGGGGAACGTACCCGCCCATGATCCGCGCCCGAGGGCGATCGGGAAACCCGTACACCGCACTGACTGTCATCACGCTCCATGATGGGCGGCCCTCGGGTCAGGGGCTGGCCCGGTGTGCCGCGGCCGACGGCGAGCCGGGGCGCGGCCCGGGCTCGGTGGGGGGGCGGCCCGGGCTCGGGGGCAGCGCCGCGGGCGGGGAGAGGTCAGCCGGAAGCGGCGGTCCGCTCCCGCCGGGCGGTGGTCCCCCGGCGGTCGATCCGGATCCGGTACCCGGCGATCGGCCGGTCCTCGACGCGGTGGACGGCGCTCGCGGTCTCGGTGAGTTCGGCGTCGGTGGGCGGGTGGGGGCCGATCCGCCCGCCGTGCCGTCCGGTGCGGGCCCATCGGGCGTACACCCGGTCGTCCTCGGCGATCAGCTCGTCCACGGTGAGGGGGAAGGAACCGTAGGCGTCGGGCATCCAGCGGACGTGGTCGGCGTGCTGCTGCGGTGTGCGCTCCACGACCGCGGGTGCCTCCGCGACGACCCGGTGGGCCAGGGCCCGGCCGGCCGGGAAGCGGCCGGTCGGGAAGCGGCCGGTCGGGAAGCGGCCGGCCGGCCGGGACGCCGCCCGACCTCACCCGGAGCGGGAACGCGCGGGCCGTCTCCTCGGCGCTCGTCCCCACCGCGTGCTCGCACTCCGCGGCGGGGGCCGGCCGCCGGGGCCGCTCCCCCGCGCTCCCGGCCGGTTCACCGGCGGGCCCGGGCTTAGGCTCGTGCCATGCCCGCCCCGTCGCCCCTGTACGACCCGAACCAGCTGCGGACGTTCCTGGCCGTGGCGCAGACGCTGAGCTTCACGCAGGCGGCCCGACGGCTCGGACTGCGCCAGTCCACGGTCAGCCAGCACGTGCGGAGACTGGAGGAGGCCACGGGCCGGGCCCTGTTCACGCGGGACACCCACACCGTGGAGCTGACCGAGGGCGGCGAGGCGATGCTCGGCTTCGCGCGCACGATCCTGACGGCCCACGAGCGGGCGGCGGCCTTCTTCGGCGGCACCCGGCTGCGCGGCCGGCTGCGCTTCGGGGCCTCCGAGGACTTCGTGCTGACCCGCCTCCCGGAGATCCTGGAGTCCTTCCGGCACGAGCATCCGGACGTCGACCTGGAGCTCACCGTGGAGCTGTCCGGCACCCTGCACCGCAGGCTGGAGGCGGGGCGGCTCGATCTGGTGCTCGCCAAACGCGGTGCCGGGCAGGACGCGGGGGCTGCCCGCGGGGAGCTGGTGTGGCGGGACCGGATGGTGTGGATCGCCGCCGAGGGCTTCCGCCCGGACCCCGACCGCCCGCTGCCGCTGATCCTGTTCCCGCAGCCGGCCGTGACCCGCGCCCGCGCACTGGACGCGCTGGAGCGCGAGGGCCGGGCCTGGCGCGTGGCCTGCACCAGCGGCAGCCTCAGCGGTCTGGTCGCCGCGGCCCGCGCGGGGCTCGGCGTGATGGCGCACACCCGGGGGCTCGTCCCGCCGGGGCTGGTGCCGCTCCCCGAGCGGGTGGGCCTGCCGGATCTGGGCGACGTGGATTTCGTGCTGCTCTACGGGCGGCGGCCCGCGACCGCGCAGGAGGCCGCGGGCGCTCTGGCCAGGGCGCTGCTGGCGGCCGGTGACCGGCTCCAGGCACCGGTGGGAGGGGCACCTCCCGCCCCGGGTGGGAGGTGACCGGTCCGTACGGATGCCGCAGGGATTCGGTGGAGATCGCGCCGCACCGGCCCGGCGCGTTCTTACCCCGGGGTAAGAATGCTTGTCACCAGCCGTCTCCCCCGTTCCGGCGCCCCCGGCCACCCGTGCCGCCGCCGCGGGTCCCGGTGTGTGCACGGCCCCTCCCGCACGGGCGGAGGGTGGGGTAGCGTCGCGGCGCTGTGCGGAGCGCCACAAGGAGCAGGCCATTGCGCGAGTTCACCGTCCCCCCGATGGCCGCGGCACCGCAGGTCGGCGGTCTGGCGGATGCCGTCTTCGACCATGCGGAGCAGGAACCCGACCGGATCGCGCTCCGGCGCAAGGACGCCGCGGGCGCCTGGCGGGACGTGGCCTCCGCGCGGTTCCGGGACGAGGTGCTGGCGCTGGCCAAGGGGCTGCTGGCGCAGGGGGTGCGCTTCGGCGACCGGGTGGCCCTGATGTCCCGTACCCGCTACGAGTGGACGCTCTTCGATTTCGCGCTGTGGACGGTGGGCGCCCAGCCCGTCCCCGTCTACCCGACCTCCTCGGCCGAGCAGGTCTCCTGGATCCTCCAGGACTCGGGGGCCTCGGCCTGCGTGGTGGAGCACGAGGACCACGCGATGACGGTCGGCTCGATCATGGACCGGCTGCCCCAGCTGAAGCGGCTGTGGCAGCTCGACGCCGGAGCCGTGGCGGAGCTGACGGCGGCCGGGGAGCGGATCGAGTCGGAGACCGTGCACCGGCACCGGCGGGCGGTCACGCCGGACTCGGTGGCCACGGTGATCTACACCTCGGGCACCACGGGGCGTCCCAGGGGGTGCGTCCTGACCCACGCCAACCTCATGTTCGAGGCGGACACGATGGCCTCGCGCTGGGAGCCGGTCTTCCGCTCCCGGCCCGGGGACGAGGCGTCCACGCTGCTGTTCCTGCCGCTGTCCCACGTCTTCGGGCGCATGGTCGAGATCGCGGCGGTGCGGGCCCGGGTCACCCTGGGGCACCAGCCGGCGCTGGCGGCCGCCGAACTCCTGCCGGACCTGGCCTCCTTCCGCCCGACCTTCGTGCTGGCCGTGCCGTACGTCTTCGAGCGGGTCTTCCACGCGGCCCGCCGCAGGGCGGAGACGGAGGGCAGGGCGGGTGCCTTCGACAAGGCGGTGGAGGTGGCGGTGCGCTACGCCGAGGCGCTGGAGCACCGGGCCTTCGGGCAGGGCCCCGGCCCGTCGGCGGGACTGCGGGTCCAGCACCAGCTGTACGAGAAGCTGGTCTACTCCCGTGTGAGGGCGGCGCTGGGCGGACGGGTCCGCCACGCGATGTCGGGCGGCTCCGCGATGAACCGCAGGCTGGGCCTGTTCTTCGCGGGTGCGGGAGTGACCGTGTACGAGGGGTACGGCCTGACCGAGACCTCGGCGGCCGCCACGGCCAACCCCCCGGAGAAGCCGCGCTACGGGACCGTGGGCATGCCCGTGCCGGGGACGAGCGTGCACATCGCGGAGGACGGCGAGGTGTGGCTGCGCGGCGCCCATGTCTTCTCCGGGTACCTGAACGACCCCGAGGCCACACGCACCGTACTGCACGACGGCTGGCTGGCGACCGGCGACCTCGGCTCCCTCGACGCGGACGGCTACCTCACCATCACCGGGCGCAAGAAGGAGGTGCTGGTGACCTCCGGGGGCAAGACCGTGTCCCCGACGGGCCTGGAGGAACGCGTGCGGGCGCACCCGCTGGTGGCGCAGTGCCTCGTCGTCGGCAACGACCGCCCGTACGTGGCCGCCCTGGTGACGCTCGACCCGGAGGCGGTGGAGCACTGGCTCTCCCTGCAGGGCCGGGGGGCCCTGGCCCCGGCCGAGCTGGTGCGGGATCCGGGCCTGGAGGCGGAGATACGCCGTGCGGTCGTCACGGCGAACACCCTGGTCTCGCAGGCCGAGTCGATCCGCACCTTCCGCATCCTGGCGCACCCGTTCAGCGAGGAGCACGGGCTGCTGACCCCCTCGCTGAAGCTGAAGCGCCGGGCGATCGAGAAGGCCTACGCGGCGGAGGTGTCCGCGCTCTACCGCTGACGGGGGGCGGGCTCGCGCGCCCGTCCCGGGCGCCGCGGGCGGACGCGGTCCGCCCGGTGTGCGGGCATGCGGGAATGTGTCCGGGTGTGTGATCGTTGGGGCTCGGAGTACACCCGACGACGACGTAAGGATCGAGACCGGTCGTGACCAAGGTCCCCTCCATCACCCTCAACAACGGTGTCACCATGCCGCAGCTCGGCTTCGGTGTCTGGCAGGTGCCGGACGACGAGGCGCGCACGGCGGTCGGCACGGCCCTGGAGGCCGGCTACCGCAGCATCGACACCGCCGCCGTATACGAGAACGAGAAGGGCACCGGCGAGGCCGTCGCCGCCTCGGGCCTGCCCCGCGAGGAGCTCTTCGTCACCACCAAGCTGTGGAACAGCGAGCAGGGCAGGGACGCGACGCTGCGCGCCTTCGACGCCTCCCTCGGCCGACTGGGCCTGGAGTACGTGGACCTCTACCTGATCCACTGGCCGATGCCGGCCAAGGACCTCTACGTGGAGACGTACCGGGCCCTGGAGGAGATCGCCGCCGAGGGGCGCGCCAGGGCCGTCGGCGTGTCGAACTTCCTGCCCGAGCACCTCGAGCGGCTGATCGGCGAGACCTCCGTGGTCCCCGCGGTGAACCAGATCGAACTCCACCCGCAGCTCCAGCAGGCCGCCGCCCGGGAGGTGCACGCCCGGCACGGCATCGCGACCGAGGCGTGGTCGCCGCTCGGCCAGGGCCGGGGGCTGCTGGAGGTGCCGACGGTGGTGGCCGTCGCGCAGAAGCACGGGCGCAGCCCCGCCCAGGTGGTGCTGCGCTGGCACCTCCAGCTGGGCAACGTGGTGATCCCCAAGTCGGTGACCCCCTCGCGGATCGCCGAGAACATCGACCTGTTCGGCTTCGAGCTGGACGCCGACGATCTGGCCGCCCTGGCGGCGCTGGACGAGGGGCGCCGGCTGGGCCCGGACCCGGCCCTCTTCAGCATGGCCTGAGCCGCGGGTCCCCGCCCCGCACCGGCGGCCGCCGGTGCGGGGCGTGTGCGGCGCGTTTCCGGGCCGGGCGGTCAGGCGGCCCCGTGGGCGGCCGCGGCGTCCTCGACCCGGCGGGCGAGGGTGAAGTCCCGGTCGGTGAGGGCGTCCGCGTCGTGCGAGTGGACGCTGAGCCGGACGGTGTCGTAGCCGAGTGTGAGGTCGGAGTGGTGGTTGAGCTCCTCCTGGATCCGGGCCACGTGCACCACCAGGGCGGTCGCGGCGATATGCGAGCCGAGGCGGTAGCCGCGGGTGAGGCGCCCGTTCTCCTGGGACCAGCCCGGCAGTTCCCTCAGGCGGTCCTCGATCTCCTTCTGCGACAGCGGCTCGGTGGGCATGGCCGTGCTCCTTCGGTGCGGGGACGTGGGGCGGTGTGCCGGTCGGGGCCACCATAGGGCCGATGCCCGGAAACCGGGCTGCGTGCACCGGGACGCGCGTGTACGTTCACCGGGTGGAACCCCTGACCGACAGACAGATCCGCTCGTCCTTCGTCAACTGCACCAAGGGCGAGGCGGCGCGCATGCGGCTGCCCCTCGACTTCGCCGAACGCCCCTGGGAGGACCTCGACTTCCTGGGGTGGACCGACCCGGGGGCGCCGCTCCGGGCCTATCTGGTCGTCCCGCGGGAGGAGGGCCCGTGCGGCATCGCGCTGCGGGTGCCGGGCAGCTCGCGCACCAGTGCGGTCAGGTCCAGCATGTGCCAGGTGTGCCTGACCTCGCACGCGGCCTCGGGCGTGGCCCTGTTCGCGGCGCCGCTCGCCGGGAGCGCGGGCCGCGAGGGGAACAGCGTGGGGACCTACCTCTGCGCGGATCTCGACTGCTCGCTCTACGTGCGGGGCAGGAAGCAGCCGCGGCTGCGCCACGGCCGCCCCGAGGAGTCGCTGACCCTGGAGGAGCGGATCGCGCGGACGGGGTCGAATCTGGCGGCCTTCGCCGACCGGGTGCTCGCGGGGCGGTGAGGCGCCCGGGCCGCGCCCTCAGCGCCCGGGCGCGGCGGGGGCGTCCGGCGCGCCGCCCGTGGCGAGCACGTGCTCGACGGTGTCGGCCTCCGCGGCGCTCTTGTCGGGCCGGTGGCGTACGACGCGGGCGAAGCGCAGGGCCACGCCCGCCGGGTAGCGGGCCGACCGCTGGAGGCCGTCGTAGGCGATCTCGACGACCAGTTCGGGGCGGACGGTGACGGTCCTGCCGTCGTCCCGCACGGCGAGGCGGCCCAGGTACTCGGTCTGCCAGGCGAGCATCGCGTCGGTGAGCCCCTTGAACGTCTTGCCGAGCATCACCATGCGGCCGTCGGCGCCCCGGGCGGCGAGGTGGAGGTTGGAGAGCAGCCCGGTGCGCCGCCCGTGGCCGCGCTCCACGGCGACCACCACCAGGTCGAGGGTGCGGACCGGTTTGACCTTGAGCCAGGAGCGGCCGCGGCGGCCCGCCGAGTAGGGCGCGTCCAGGGACTTGACCACCACGCCCTCGCGGCCGTCGCGCAGGGCCCGGTCGAAGAAGCGCCGCGCGGCGTCCGCCTCCTCGGCGGAGGCCGGGTCCTCGACCGTGAGGCGGCGTACGCGCAGGTCCTCGGGGACCAGTGCGGCCAGGCGCGCATGCCGCTCGCGGGCGGGCAGGTCCAGCAGGCCGGTCCCGTCGGCGGCGAGGAGGTCGAAGTAGACCGGCGACAGCGGCAGGGCGGCCCGGGCGGCCGCGACGTCGGAGCGCGAGCCGACCCGGGAGGCGATGTCCTGGAAGGGGGCGGGCCGGCCCCCGGGGGTGAGGGCGATGACCTCCCCGTCCAGGACGAAGCCGTCGCCGGCCAGTCGGCTGGCCGCCTCGGCGACGTCGGGGAGCCGGTCGGTGACGTCCTCCAGGGAGCGGGTGTAGACGCGGACCTCGCCGCCCCGGCGGTGGACCTGCACCCGGATTCCGTCCAGCTTCTCCTCCACCGCGCAGGCGGTGCCGAGTGCCGCCAGCGCCTCGGCGACGGTTCCGGCCGAGTGGGCGAGCATCGGCTGGACGGGGCGGCCCACCCGCAGCCGGAACAGGGTCAGCGCCGGGGCCCCGTCGGCGAGGACGGCACGGGCGACCCGCGGCAGCGAGCCGTCGAGCATCACGGCCCTGCGCAGGTCGGCGGCGGGGACTCCGGCGGCACGGGCGACGGCCTCCAAGGCCACGGCGTCCAGGGCGCCCTGGCGCACCTCCCCGGTGAGGAGCCGGACCAGGAAGCGCTGCTCCTCCGCCGTCGCCGCGCCCAGCAGCGCGTGCACCGCGTCCCGGCGCGCGGCACGGGAGCCGGGTCCGGTCGTCCCGGCGATCGCGGTGAGGGCCGCGTCCGTCTCCGCGACGGTGAGGGTGGGTTCCGCCGAGGCCGGAACCTCCTCGCCGAGCAGGCGCCACCCGATGCCGATACGGCCCTGCGGCAGGCGACCCGAGAGGTAGGCGATCACCGGCGCCACGTCCTCGGGGCGCGCCTGTCCGAACAGGTCGGCCAGGAGCGCGGTCTTGCCGGAGCGGGCGGAGGTGGCGGCCACCTCGCGGGAGGCGGCGGCGACGCGGGCGAGCAGCATGCGGCCATGCTGCCCCGTCCCCGGGGCGGGCGCCCACCCGGCGCGCGCGTGGCCGGAGGCGGACTCCCGCGGCCCGTCCGGCTCCCCTAGTCTGCACCCGACCTGAACATGTCAATTCACGGCCTCACGGCCGGTGACACAGAGGGACGGGCAGATGGGGAAGCTCCTGCACACGCTCGCGACCGCCGCCGCCACCGTCGGCATGCTCGCCGCCGCGCACGCCCCCGCCGGCGCCGCCGGCGCCGACCCGGGACGGCTGCCGTACGCGGCGACCACCTCGGTGGGCGTGCACAACGCCTACGAGCAGGCGAAGTTCCCCTACCTCGCGGACGCGCTCGACTCCGGGGCGGGAATGCTGGAGATCGACGTGTGGACCAATGTCTTCGGCCGGTCCTGGCGGGTCTCGCACAGCAACCCGTTCGGCAACGCCAACAACTGCGCGGGCGCGACCCGCGAGGGCGAGCTGCGCACCGGCGCGCGCAACCGCGACCTGGGCGGCTGCCTCGCGGACCTGCGGGCCTGGCACGACGCCAACCCCGGACACCGGCCGATCCTGATCAAGCTGGAGCTCAAGGACGGCTTCCAGGCCAACGCGGGCCGCGGGCCCGCCGCACTCGACGCCCTGCTCAGGGCCCGCCTCGGGGACGCGCTGTTCCGCCCCGCGGACCTGGCCGCCGGGCACCCCGACCTCGACACGGCGGTCCGGACGTCCGGATGGCCCACCCGCTCCGCCCTGGCCGGCCGCTTCCTGGTGGAGCTGATCCCCGGAACCCTGGAGGAGGGCAACCCGCTGGACTCCCTGTGGACCGACCGGGAGTACGCCCAGCACCTGCGCGGGCTCGGCGCCGCGGGCAGACTCGCGGAGGCGGGCGCCTTCCCCGCCGTCCACCACGCGGCCGCGGGCGACCCGCGCACCCGCTACACGGACGCCTCGATCCGGCCGTGGTTCGTGGTCTTCGACGGGGACGCCGCCGCCTACGCGGGCGGGACGATCGACACGGGCTGGTACGACCGCAACGGCTACCTGGTCGTCATGACCAGCGCCCACGGCGTGGCCCCGGCCATCGACGCGACGCGACCGGACGAGCGGCAGGCGCTCGACCGGGTCGCGCTGCTGGCGGACCACCACGCCAGCGTGGCGTCCTCCGACTGGTACCCGCTGCCCTCGGTGCTCGGCACGGTGCTCGCCCGGGGCGGGGCGCGGCTCTAGCGGGAGAGCCGGCCGGGGGTGCCCGAGGCGGGGGCGGGAGGGCGGCCGCGCGCCGGGCTCACCCCCGCTGCCCTGCGGAAAGGGCGCCGACGGCGTTGCACGCGTCACATCGGCCCCCGGGGATTCCACGGCGCACGCCTGGATGATTTATCGTTCACCTATCGCCCCGGCCGAAATCCCCCGTTCGGCCGGGGCGCTCTCCTGCCGCCCCCCGCCGCCGTGCGACGCGCACCGCACCCGGAACCGGCACCCCCGCGCGCGGACCCGGGCCATGCGCCCCGGCATCCGCCGCCCGACCGGGATCCGTGCGCACCCCGCCCCGAAAGCGGACCTGGACGGACACAGCCGCTCAGCAGCGGACAGGGGCGGTCACCTGCCGGAATCATCCCGGAATCCGGTGGCGCAAGGGGCTGGCCATTCCGCCTCCGGAGTTCGAAGGTAGTGATACAGGTCACACGCGCCACTGGTGTAGCTCGCGTCCTGGTGAGCCCTGCCGTGACGTCGTCGTCCCGTGCAGAAGGAGCAGATCCGCGCAGCAGCAAGAGGAGCGAGCGATGTCATCCTCCATCGAGCAATCCGTCGAGCAGTCTGTTCTCGCCCGCCTGATCAGCGACACCCCCCACCCCTCGGGCGTGCCGGTGGTCCTGCGCTACCGCCGGAGCGACCCGCTCGCCGTCCGCATGGTGTTCCCCGCCGAGGTCTGCCTCAGCGAGTCCGCCGTGACCTGGACGTTCGCCCGGAGCCTGCTCGACGGCGGGCTGCGCGCACCGACCGGCGACGGCGATGTGCACATCTGGCCCTGCACCCGCTCGCAGACGATGGTGGAGCTGCGCTCGCCCGAGGGGGTGGCCCTGCTCCAGTTCGACAGCGCGAGCCTCCGCCGCTTCCTGCTGCACACCTACGCCGCCGTCCCCGCGGCCCACGAGAGCGCCGCCATGGACATCGAGCGGGCCCTCGCCGCCCTCCTCGGCGAGGCGCGCGGCTGACCGGCCTCGGCACGGGCCCCGCCCGGCCCCGGCGGGAGGCGGGCGGGAGGTACTACGGTCGGGCCATGACGACCGCCGCGAACGGAACGGCAGTGGGGCCCCTGCTGCGGAGCTGGCGGGAGCGCCGACGCGTCAGCCAGCTGGAACTCGCCCTGCGCGCCGACTCCTCCGCCCGCCACATCAGCTTCGTCGAGACCGGGCGCTCCCGGCCCAGCGAGGCCATGGTGCTGCGCCTCGCCGAGCACCTGGACGTACCGGTGCGCGAGCGCAACGCGCTGCTCCTCGCGGCCGGGTACGCCCCGCGCTATGCCGAGACCCCCGTCGACGCCCCGGCCCTGGGCGCCCTCCGGCAGGGCATCGACCGGCTGCTCCTCGGCTACGAGCCCTACCCCGCCCTGGTCGTCGACGGGACCTACACGGTGGTGGCGGCCAACCGGGGCGTGACGATGCTGCTCGACGGCGTCGCGGGGCACCTGCTCGCTCCCCCGCTCAACGCCATGCGGCTCACGCTCCACCCCGAGGGCCTCGCGCCGCGCATCCGCAACCTGCGCCAGTGGCGGGGCCACCTGCTGGAGCAGATGCAGCGGCAGATCGCCCTCGTCCGCTCGGCGGCGCTGCGTGCCCTGTACGAGGAGGTGGCGGGCTATCCGGTGCCCGCGGGAGAGGGGCCCGAGGGCGGGGAGGACGGCCCGTTCGCGGGGCATCCGTACGTCGCGCTGCCGCTGCGGATCGAGCACGCGGGCCGGGTCCTGACCTTCGTGTCCTCGATCTCCACCTTCAACACCCCGCTCGACGTGACGGTCGCCGAACTGGCCATCGAGACCTTCCTTCCGGCCGACGAGGAGACGGCCTCCCACCTGCGCGCGCCCACCCCCCGGAGCCCGTTGGGCCCGTGAACCACCGGGCCCCGGCCGCGCGGAGGAGCGGTCCGGACGGTGGACGGCCCGGCGGGCACGGACCGGTCGGGGCGGAACCGCGGCAGCTCGCCGTCCGGAACGAGGAAGCCGCCGCAGCCGGGGGCGTGGAACTTCCGCCCCGCACATCGCACCGGCCACCACGTGGCCGCCGCCACCGGACCCGGTCTCCAGGACACGTGCGCGCCGGTCGTGCCAGGGGCGGGGATGGCGGCCCGCAACCGCTCCACTCCACCCCCGTGCTCTCGGCCCCGGGCCGCCCCGCGGTCGCCCCCCGGACCGGTGCCGCCGGCGCCCCGTCAGGCGGGGCGCTCGTCCGGCAGCGGGCGCTCGTCCGGCAGGGAGGCGTCGCCCGTCGAGGGGGGCCGGGCGGGCGGGCGGCGGTCGGCGGGCACGGCGGTCCGCAGGGGCTGCGCGATCGGCACCTCCGGCCCCTGCGCCTCCCTCAGCCAGCGGCGCAGCACCCGGTGCACCTGCTCGGCGCCGGCCAGCTCCCCGCCGACCGGGACGGGCGGGGACAGCTCGAACGGGGACAGCAGGAAGGGCCGGGACTGCTCGCCGCCGAGCCCGCCGTGCGAGCCGATCTGCTCCTCGAAGGCGTGGACGACACCGGTCCGCGGCTCGTACACGGAGTTGACCATGATGTCGGCCACGTGCGGGAAGCCGTCGGTGCGGCGCACGGCGGCCGCCGCGCCGGGTCCGAAGACCTCCAGCGGCCCGGGCGCGCCGTCCCTCAGCCGGGCGACGGGGATCTCGGCGCCGTCCTTCCCGAGCACCAGCGAACCGTGCTCCTCGCTGCGCACCAGCAGGAAGCCGACCCCGGGGTGGGAGGCCAGCGTGGGCAGCAGCGCGGGGTGGCGGCGGTCGATCTCCTCGCGGCTCATCCGGTGCGGCACGTCCGGGAACGAGACCAGGGCCAGGTTCCCCGAGGCGAGGACGACCGGGTCGGGTCCCTCCGCCGGGCCCGCCTCCTCGCCCGGTTCGTCGAGCTGCCGGTGGAGGGCGGTGCGCAGGGCGTCGCGGGCGGCGTCACGGGCCTCGGCCCCACTGCGGGAGCGCCGGGCACGGCGCGGCAGGGGCAGCCCGCAACCGGCCCGGACCAGGTCCCGCAGGGTCAGCCCGTAGGCCGCCTCGAAGGTCGTCCCGGGGCTCTGGCCGTGGTCGGAGAGCACCACGATCCGGTACTCGCGGGGCGCGTGGTCGGCCACCTTGGCGATCAGCGCGAGGGAGCGGTCGAGCCGTTCCAGCACGTCCTGCGCGTCCCCGCTGTGGGGGCCCGAGTGGTGGGCCACCTCGTCGTAGGCGACGAGGTCGGCGTAGACCACCGTCCGCCCGGCGAGCATGTCCCCGATCACCGCGGCGACCACCACGTCGCGCTCGACGACCGTGGCGAAGGCGCGGATGAACGGGTAGAGGCCGCCCCGGCCGACCCGCGGCCGGTCCCCGCGCAACCGGGCCCGTGAGGACTGCCCGATCTCCCGGAGCACCTCCGCCACGAAGGACCCGGCGGTGCGCACCGCGTTCGCGGGGTCGGAGAAGTACGCGAAGTAGCCGGCCCGGGAGCGGTTGGCACGGCCCCGCCGGGCCGCCACCGACAGCACCAGCGCGAGTTCGTCGGCGCCGCCGCTGAACAGGTTGCCGCGGCTCGCCCCGTCGAGGGTGAGCAGCCCGCCGTCGGCGGTGCGGGCCACCGCCCGCCGCTGGAGTTCCGCGGCGCCGGAGGGCCGGTTGCTGACGATGACCCGGCCGGTGTCCTTCTCGTACCAGCGGAAGGCCGGGACGTCGTGGTTGGAGCCGTGCAGGATGCCGAGCTGGCTGGCGCCGGTCTGGCTGGACCAGTCGGTGCGCCACGGCGTCAGCCGGTGGGTGGCACCGATCCACGAGGCCACCGTCGGCATGACCCCGCTGTCGGCGGCGCGCCGCAGGACCTCGTGGCCCACGCCGTCGAGCTGCAGGAAGACGGTGCCGGGCGGGGCGGGGGCGAGGTCGCCGCCGCCGCGTCTGCGGCGCCTGCGCTGGGCCAGCCGGGAGAGCCTGCGCCGGTAGGCGTCGTCGTCCCGGACGGCGAGCGCGGTGGAGGTCGCGGAGGCGACGGCCGACATCACGGCGGCCACCACCACGGCGGTCTCGGGTGCCGCCGCCCCGCGGCCGCCGGGGATGAGCCAGAGGGCGAGCAGCAGCAGCGAGCCGTTGAGGAAGAACACCAGCAGCCCGAGCAGCAGGGCCGGCACCAGCAGCAGGGCCCGTACGACGACCGGCCACACCAGCGCGCCGAGCAGGCCGAAGGCCCCGGCGCCCCAGGCGGCGGTGAGGGCGGTGCGGGTGATCGAGTCGCCGTCGCCCGACTGGAGCCGGAAGTCCGGCAGCGCCCCGGCGAGTACCAGCATCGTCGCGGTGGAGACGGCCCACACGGCCACCACCCTGAAGACGGCGCCGCCCACCGCGCTCCATCGGCCTGCGGCCACTCGCGCTCACCTCACCCTCCACCGCGGGTCTCCAGCCTGTCACAGGCCGCGTGGAGGGGGCTGCGCGGCCCGAGCGCACCCCGGCGGGGGCGGGGGCGCACGCACCGCCGTGCGCCCCCCGGGGGCCGCCGCGCGGGGCGGGGTGCCCGACCGGCCGGGAGGCGCGGAGAGCGCGGGGGTGCCCCTGCGGTCCGCCCCCGGCGCGGCGGGGGCCGGGGGCGAACTAACCTCGGAGGCGTACGCGCCCCGGGCAGGCGACCGGGCGGGAGCGGCGGCGAGGAGGGCGGCACGTGCCGGTGGAGGTCACCTGGTGGGGTCATGCCACCTGCACCATCGAGGACTCCGGCGTGCGGATCCTGACGGACCCGCTGCTGGTGCGGAGGTTCGCCCATCTCCGCAGGCGGCGGGGCGAGCTCCCGCCCGCCGAGGCGACGGCCGCGGACGCCGTGCTCGTCTCCCATCTGCACTCCGACCACCTGCATCTGCCCTCCCTGGCGCGGCTGGCGCCCGGCACCCGGCTGATCGTGCCCCGCGGGGCGCTGCGCGCGGTGCGGGGGCTGCGCCGCACGGCCGCCGCGGCGGGGTTCGCGGTGACCGAGGTGTCGGCGGGCGAGGAGGTCCGGGTGGGCGGTGTGGCGGTGCGCGCCGTGCGGGCGGCGCACGACGGCCGGCGCCTGCCGGTCGGACCCCATCACGCGCCCGCGCTCGGCTACGTGGTCAGCGGCGAGGCGGCCACCTACTTCGCCGGTGACACGGGTCTGTTCGACGCCATGGCCGAGGAGGTGGGGCACGTGGACGTGGCGCTGCTGCCCGTCGGGGGCTGGGGCCCCTACCTCGGCCACGGCCACCTCGACGCGGGCCGCGCGGCCGAGGCCCTGGCCGCCCTCGCGCCCCGGGCCGCGGTACCCGTCCACTACGGCACCTACTGGCCCGTCGGGATGGACGCCGTCCGGCCGCACGAGTTCTACGCTCCCGGGGACGAGTTCGCCCGCAAGGCGGCCCGGCTGGCCCCCGGGGTCGCCGTCCACCGCCTCGCGCACGGCGAGCGCGTCCGCCCGGAGGCGGGGCGGTGAGCGCCGCTCTGGCCGGAGCCGTGCGTCAGTTCTCGGACACCGTGGGCGTGCTGCCCCCGGAGTCCACCCAGCAGGCGGTCGGCTATCCGTCCCTGTTCCTGCTGGTGGCCCTGGGCGCGCTGGTCCCCGTGGTGCCGACCGGCGCGGTGGTCAGTTCCGCGGCGGTGGTCGCGTTCCACCAGACGTCCCCGCTGGCCCTCGGCGCGGTGTTCCTGATCGCCTCGCTCGCCGCGTTCACGGGGGACGTGGTCCTGTACTGGCTCGGGGCGCGCGGCGTCCGCTCGCGCAACGGCTCGCGCTGGCTGGTCGCCCTGCGGGACCGTGCCGCCCCCGACCGGCTGGAGCAGGCGCGGAACCGGCTGGCGACGCACGGCGGGACCGTGCTGGTGCTGTCCCGCCTGGTGCCGGCCGGGCGGATCCCGGTGATGCTGGCCTGCCTGCTGTCGCACATGAGCCTGCGGCGGTTCGCCCGCGGGGACGCGCCCGCCTGCCTGGCCTGGGCGGCCACCTACGGCCTCATCGGCATCCTGGGCGGATCGCTGTTCCCGGAGCCCTGGCAGGGCGTGGTGGCGGCCGTGGCCCTGACCGTCGCGCTCAGCGCGGCCCCGGCACTGTGGCGCCGGGCCCGGCGGGCGCGCCACGCGGGCTGAGCGCTCCCGGTCCCGCGGGCGTGCGGGGCCGCTCCGCGAGGAGCGGCCCGGGGTCGGTGCGGGGCCGGGCGTTACTCACCGGAGTTCGTCGAGGACGGCGGCGAGCCGCCCGAGGCCGCCGCTCACCTGGGGCAGTGCGAGCGGATCGGGTGCGGCGAGGGCCGCGCGCTGCTCCTCCGCCGTGGCGCCGAGGAGCGGGCCGGTCGGCAGCCGGACGCGCAGGGCGCCGAGTTCGTCGCCGAAGCGGTGCCCGCCGGGAACCGGTGCTCCGAGGCGGCCGCCCAGGTAGTCCTCCAGGTCCATCGAGTCCCCCACCCCTCGCTCGGCGAGCCGGCCGCGCAGCGGTGCGAGGTCGGCGTACAGGTGGCGTCCGGCCTGCGGGGGCCGGGCCAGGGCACCGGCCGCCAGGACGGTGCCGTGCAGGGCGGCGGCGACGCTCGCGTGCAGGCGGGCCGCCCGGGCGGCCCGCTCGGCCACCGCGGCGGGCTCGCCGAGGACGTGGGCGGCCGCGGCGGCCACCGGACCGGCGACGACCGCCCCGAGCGCGGTCAGCAGGTCGAGCGTGCGGCCCCGTTCCACGGCACCCGGGCGGGTCGCCGGAAAGCGGGCCACGGCCACCGGCCAGGACTCGGGGGCGAGGCCACCGACCAGGTCGGCCAGGACCGTCACGTCCTCGGGACACATCTCGGCCGGGCTGAACAGCACCGTGTCCTCGGGCCGGTGCAGCGTGTCCCGCCAGGTCTCGTCGCTGATCACGTGCAGGCCCTCGGCGACGGCCGCCTCGCACGCCTCGCGGACGGTCTCCGGAGGGGCGACGGTGGCCGTCGGGTCGTCGGCGACGGACAGCAGCAGCAGACGGGGGCGCCCGCCCTCGGCCCGTACCCGCCGGACGGTCTCCAGCAGGGCCACCGGATCGGGGACGCCACCGCACTCGGCGGGGGTGGGCACGTGGTAGGCGGGCCTGCCCAGCAGCCGGGCCTGCGGGGCCCACCAGGCGGGGCAGGGTCTCGGCATCAGCACATCGCCGTCGTGCGCGGCGAGAAGGGCGAGCAGCAGGGGCTGGGCCCCGGGGGCCGCGACGACGCCCTCGGGGCCGCCGTGCAGTCCGCGGCGCCCCCAGTAGCCGGAGGCGGCCGCCCGCAGCGCGGCGCCGCCGCCGGGGGGCTCCGCCCGCGCCGCGCCGGCCGCGGCGCACAGCACCGCGGCGGCCGAGTCGAGGACGGGCAGTCCGGTGCCCGGCGCCGGAGGGCCGAAGCGCACGGGTCCCCGTCCGGCGGGCTCGGCGTCCTGCATGCGGTCACCTCCTGCTCGGCGCCGTCCGCGCTCCGGTGCGCCCGCGCCGGTGGCGCGGCGGTTCGCGTGCCCGGCCCCACACGCCCTTTATACGAAGGTTCGCCCGCGACCGCGCGGGGGCGGCGACCGGGCGGGGCATCCGGTGCCCGGCGAATCCGCCGGGCCGTCGGCCGCCGGGGTGGCTGCGGCGTGGCTCAGGCGGTCCCGGGGTATCCGAGCCGCATGACAGAGCATCGGACCCCCTCGTCCTCCCCGGCCGGCGCGCCCCGCGGACGGCTGCACGACCTTCTCGGCACCTGGGACCGGCGGGTCTTCCACGCCGTGGCGGCCCGCGAGTGGCCGGGGGCGGAGCCGGTCCTGCCGCGGCTGAGCCGCAGCGCCAACCACGGCCTGCTGTGGTTCGGCACGGCGGCGGCGATCGCGGCGTTCGGAGGGGGCGCGCGGTCCCGGCGGGCCGCGGTGCGCGGCGCGGCCTCGCTGGCGGTGGCCTCGGCGGTGATCAACACCGTCGGCAAGCGCTCGGTGCGCCGGGCGCGTCCGCTGCTCGACGCGGTGCCGGTGATACGGCAGCTGAAGCGCCAGCCGTTCACCTCGTCCTTCCCCTCCGGGCACGCCGCCTCCGCGGCCGCCTTCGCCACCGGTGTGGCCCTGGAGTCCCGTGCCTGGGGGGCGGTGGTCGCACCGGTGGCCGCCTCGGTGGCCTTCTCCCGGGTGTACACGGGCGTGCACTACCCGGGGGACGTGCTCGCGGGTGCCGCGCTCGGGGTGGGCGCCGCGCTCGCGGTCCGCGGCGCGGTGCCGACCCGCTCGCAGCTCCCCCCGCCGGGCCGCCCCCGCGAGCACGCCCCCGCGCTGGCGGGCGGCGAGGGCCTGGTGGTCGTGGTCAACCGCGAGTCGGGCACGGCCGACTGCGCCGCGGCGGTCCGGGAGGCGCTGCCGCTCGCGGAGGTCGTCGAGTGCGCACCGGACGAGCTGCCCGACCAGTTCGCGAAGGCGGCGGAACGGGCGCGGGCCCTGGGCGTGGTCGGTGGCGACGGCACGGTCAACCTGGCGGCGACCGTGGCGGTGACGCGGCGTCTGCCGCTGGCGGTCTTCCCCGGCGGGACGCTCAACCACTTCGCCTACGACCTGGGAGTGGAGGAGGTGGCCGACGCCTGCCGGGCGGTGGAGGCCGGCGAGGCGATCGGGGTGGACCTCGGGCGCTTCCGGCCGGACCCGGGAGCGGGGGGCGCAGGCGAGCCGGGGTACTTCCTCAACACGTTCAGCCTCGGCGTCTACCCGGAGCTGGTCCGGATCAGGGAGCGGTGGTCGCCCCGGATCGGCGCCTGGCCCGCGGGAGTGCTGGCGGCGAGCCGGGTCCTGCGCGGGGAGCATCCCCTGGAGGCCGAGGTGCAGGGCCGCCGGCGGCCGATGTGGCTGCTGTTCGCGGGCAACGGCGTCTACCGGGGCGTCGGGCCGACCCCCGGCCTCCGGCAGAACCTGGCGGACGGCCTGCTCGACGTGCGCGTGGTGCACGGCGGCCGGTTGCCGGGGCTCCGGCTGCTGGGGGCCGCCGTCGCGGGGAAGGTGCGCCGCTCGCCGGTGCACGCGGCCCGGCAGCTGCGGCAGGTGCGGATCGGCGGGCTGGCCCCGGGCACGCTCCTGGCCTACGACGGGGAGGTGCGCCGGGCCCCGGGCGGCGGGCTGGTGGTCGACAAGCTCGTCGACGCGCTCACCGTCTACCGCCCGCAGCGGCTGCTCTGACCGGACGGCGGCCGGAGACCGCGCACCCGCACCCGCACCCGCACCCGCACCCGCACCCGCACCCGCACCCGCCGGAAAACGGATCGACGTGCGGACGCGGTGTCACGCACCATGGCCGAGCCGCTGCCGCGGCCGGCCACGGGGGTGCCGGCCGCGGGGCGGGCACGGCCTGCCGCCCGGCCGTGCCCGTCGTGCGCCGGGTGCTCAGCCGGCGGCGAAGCGGCGGGCGTACCGCCGCTGCCAGGGAGTCTCCACCGCGCGCCGGTCGTAGTGGCGCCGCACATAGGCCACCGCCTCCCCCGGCGGGACGCCGTCGAGGACGGCGAGGCAGGCGAGCGCCGTGCCGGTGCGGCCGCGGCCCCCGCCGCAGGCGACCTCCACGCGCTCCTCCGCGCAGCGCCGCCACGCCTCGGTGCGCAGCCGGTGGGCGAGCACGCGGTCGCGGGGCAGCCCGAAATCGGGCCAGGGCAGCCACCGGACCTCCCCGGCGTCCGGGGCGGGCCGCCTGCCGAGGAGCCGGACGGACAGCGCGGGCACGGGCCCCCCGGGCAGCGGGCCGCGCAGCGCCCTGCCGCGGACGAGGCGCCCGGAGGGCAGGCGCAGCACCCCCGGGCCGTTCGGTTCCCAGGTCTCCGCCATCCCCCCGCCTCCCTGCGCGCGCTCCCTGCCGCCTCGCCCCCCATGATGCCCGCACACCCCGGATGCCCATGATGCGAGATACAGGTCTCGCCATTCGGTCGCGACGCGTACGGTGGAGCGCAGCTCCTCCGCACCCTCCGCCACCGAAGGGACTCCACTCCCATGCCGAAAGAGACCGCCGTCTACACCCACGGGCACCACGAGTCGGTGCTGCGCTCGCACAGCTGGCGCACCGCCGAGAACTCGGCCGCCTACCTGATCGGGGAACTCCGCCCGGGGATGCGGGTCCTGGACGTCGGCTGCGGCCCCGGCACCATCACCGCCGACCTCGCCGGGCTGGTGTCCCCGGGCGGCAGCGTCACGGCCGTGGACGCCGCCGCCTCCGTCCTGGACCAGGCCCGGGCCCTCACCGCCGAACGCGGTCTGGAGTGCGTGGAGTTCGCGGTGGCGGACGTCCACGCACTGGACTTCGAGGACGGCTCCTTCGACGTCGTCCACGCCCACCAGGTGCTCCAGCACGTGGGGGACCCCGTCCAGGCCCTGCGCGAGATGCGCCGGGTGTGCCGGCCGGGGGGTGTCGTCGCCGCCCGGGACAGCGACTACCGGGGGTTCACCTGGTTCCCCGAGCCGCCCGTGCTGGCCGAATGGCTGGAGCTCTACATCAGGGTCGCCCGCTCGTGCGGCGGCGAGCCGAACGCGGGCCGGCGGCTGCTCTCCTGGGCGCGCGCCGCGGGCTTCACGGACGTCACCGCGTCGGCGGCCGCCTGGTGCTTCGCGACCCCGCAGGACCGGGCCTGGTGGAGCGGACTGTGGGCCGACCGCACCACCGAGTCGGCCTATGCGAGGCTGGCCGTGGAGGGCGGCCACGCCACCCGCGGGCAACTCGCCGCGATCGCCGAGGGGTGGCGCGCCTGGGGCGCCGCCGAGGACGCCTGGTTCATGGTCCCGCACGGCGAGATCCTGTGCCGGGTGCCGGACTGACCGGACCCTCCCCCGCGGCCGCGCTCCCCGCGAGGGGCGGCCGTGGGCGCCGGCCCCGGAG
Organism: Streptomyces sp. C10-9-1; assembly: GCF_024497955.1. Taxonomy (GTDB): domain Bacteria; phylum Actinomycetota; class Actinomycetes; order Streptomycetales; family Streptomycetaceae; genus Streptomyces; species Streptomyces sanyensis. The sequence goes on from NZ_JANHKP010000001.1 coordinate 102,729, forward strand.
CGGGAGGGGCGGAACGCACGGACGGCGCGCGCCCCGGGCAGCCGACCGGGACAGGGCACCGCCGACGGGCGGTCAGAACCGGTCACTTCACGTGCACTTCACGACATGCCGAGGCCGGAAGCGCTCGCCCCGGCAGCGGATCGGCACTCCGGGGGCTGTTCCGGGACCAATGCCCCTGCGCCGGGAGCCGTCCGGCCCGTAGACTCCGGCACCTGGACAACACCCGCGGTGCCGTGCCCGAGACGCCCCGGAGAACGGCAGCCCTCCCGACCGGCAGGCGTCGGCGCGGCCCCGACGCCGGCAGGTCACCGGGGGCGGCACGTACCCGCCTGCGCGGCCCCACGCTGCGCTGGAGAACTCATGACGATCTCGCGGACCCGCATCCGCCCGTGCCTCGCCCCGGCCCTGGAGGGGGTGCCGTTCGCCCTCCTGCTCCTGGACCTGCTCCTCGGGCCGGAGATACGGCTGGTGGAACTGCTCGCCGTGGTACCGCCGTTAGCCGCCCTGCACTCGTCGGCGGCCACCACGCTCCGGCTGGGCGCCACGTGCGCGCTCCTGGCCCTGGCGGCGCACGCGCTGGGCGGAGGGCCCGCCCGGCACGCGTACCCGGCCGTCACCGCGCTCGCCCTGATCACCCTCTGCTCCGCCTGGGCGGCGCACGCCCGGCTGCGCTCCACGCGGCGGCTCGCCGCCGTCCAGTCGGTCGCCTCGGCCGCGCAGGAGGTGATCCTCCGTCCCCCGCCGGCTCGCGTGGGGTCCGTCTCGATCGCCGCCTCGTACGTCTCCGCTGCCGCCTCCGCGGAGATCGGCGGCGACTTCTACGCCGTCGAGCCCGTGCGCGGCGGCGTCCGCCTCGTCGTCGGCGACGTCCAGGGCAAGGGGCTCGACGCGGTCCGCACCGCCGCGACCGTCCTGGCCTCCTTCCGCGAGGCCGCGCAGGCGACCGTGGACCTGGAGGCCGTCGGACGGAGCATCGAGTGCGCGCTCTCGCGGCGCACCGACGACGAGAAGTTCGTGACCGCCGTGCTCGCCGAACTCCGCGACGACGGAACGCTGACCCTGCTGAACCACGGCCACCCGGGACCGCTGGTGGTGCGCCGCGACGCAGGCGGGGAGGGCGGCCGCGGGGGCGTGGCCCACGGGGACGTCCCCCGCCGGGGCACGTCCGAGCCGGCGCGCTTCGGCCTGCCGCTCGGCCTCGGCCTGCCCGACACCGCGGAGCCCTCGCAGGAGCGTGCCGTCCTCGCCCCCGGGGACCGGGTGCTCTTCTACACGGACGGCCTCAGTGAGGCCCGGGACGCCTCGGGGGCCTTCTACCCCGTCCAGGCCTGCGCACCGCTGGTCCGCCACGGCACCCCGCAGGAGGCCCTCGACGCGGTGCGCCGCAGCGCGCTCAGCCACGCCGAGGGCCCGCTGGACGACGACTCCGCCCTGCTCCTGCTGGAGGCCGGCGCCCGCCGGGAGATCCCCCTGCCGCCGCTCGCCGGGGGCGTCGACGCCTCCTGCGCACTGTGCCCGGTGGAGGACTGCTCGGTCCGCACGCCGTGACACGGCCCCGGACCGGAACGCGGGCGCGCGCCCGCCGGAGGCCGCCCCGGGGCGACGGCACGGGCCACCGCCCGTGCCCGCCGTGCCGGGGGCCCGGGCGGCGCCGCCTCGGCGCTCCGGGGCACAGGACGCTGTTGCGCATGCATCGCACCTGGTCAGGCCGGGTACCACGGCTGTAGCCGCAAGGGGATTCCTGTGCCACGGTAGGCGTCATGGAGGGGAACCGGCACCACCACGAGCACGCGCACTCCCACCCCGGCGGCACGGACCGGCAGGGCCGCGCACCGCAGCACGGCCACCACCACGCGCACGGGCCCGCCCGGCGGCCGGCGGCGCGGCTGCGGCGGCGGGTCGCCCACCTGCTCACCCCGCACGGCCACGAGGCGGCCGACCGGGTCGACCCCGCCATGGAGGCCTCGCGGGAGGGGATGCGGACCCTCTGGCTGTCCCTGGCGGTGCTCGGTGCGACCACCGTGGTGCAGGCCGCCATCGTCGCCCTCTCGGGCTCCGTCGCGCTCCTCGGCGACACCGTCCACAACGCGGCCGACGCCCTGACCGCGGTGCCCCTCGGCATCGCCTTCCTGCTCGGGCGGAGGGCGGCCAACCGCCGCTACACCTACGGCTACGGCCGCGCCGAGGACCTGGCCGGGCTCGTCATCGTCGCCGTGATCGCCGCCTCGGCGGCCGTCGCCGCCTACACGGCCGTGGAGCGCCTCCTGCACCCGCAGGACGTGACCCATCTGTGGGCCGTCTGCGCGGCGGCCCTCGTGGGCTTCGCCGGGAACGAATGGGTGGCCCGGTACCGGATCCGCACCGGGCGCCGGATCGGTTCCGCGGCGCTGGTCGCCGACGGGCTGCACGCCCGGGCCGACGGGTTCACCTCGCTCGCCGTGCTGTTCGGCGCGGGCGGCGCGGCGCTCGGCTGGCGGTCGGCGGACCCCGTGGTGGGCCTGCTGATCACCCTCGCCATCCTGCTGGTGCTGCGCGACGCGGCCCGCGAGGTCCTGCGGCGGCTGATGGACTCCGTCGACCCCGCCCTCGTGGACCGCGCGCACACGGCGCTGGCCGGGGTCGAGGGGGTCCTCGCCACCGGTGGGGTGCGGATGCGCTGGATCGGCCACAGCCTGCGGGCCGAGGCCGAGATCGTGGTGGCGGCCGACCTCACGGTGGTGGCGGCGCACCGGGTGGCCGTCGCGGCGGAGCACGCCCTGCTGCACGCCGTCCCCCGGCTGACGGCGGCCACCGTCCACACCGACCACCCGCCGGCGGGGGACGACCCGCACGCGGCCCTCGTCCACCACGCCCGCGGGACGCCTCCGGCACCCGGTTCCTGAAGGCGGCCCCCGGCCCGGGGGAACCGTGCCGCGGACGGCGGGCTCCAACTACCCTCGCCCGTATGGAGATCCTCGGAACCACGATCCGCGTGTGCGTCGACGACCTGGACGCCGCGGCCGCCTTCTACCAGCGTCTGACGGGCGCACCGCCGCAGCGCTTCGAACGCGGCGGGGTGTCCGTCGCGGCGGTGGGGTGCTTCCTGCTGATGAGCGGCCCGGAGGAGGAGCTGGAGATCCTGCGCAAGGTCACGGCGACCATCGCGGTGGCCGACGTGGAGGAGACGCACGCCGTGCTCACGGGCAACGGCGCCCGCGTCCTGGCCGGTCCGGTGCCCACCCCCGCCGGGCGGAACCTGATCGCGCTGCACCCCGACGGCTCGGTGTTCGAGTACGCGGACCGCAGGGTCCCGGCCTCCTGAGGCGGCCCGGGGACGCGGCCGCCGGAAGGGCTCAGGCCGCCGCGTCCCGGGCCACCCGGAAGCCCACGTCGTCGATGCGCAGCGTCGGATGGCTGCGCCGCCGGACGGAGGCGCGGCAGCTCCAGTGCTCGTCGAACCAGCCGCCGCCGCGCAGCACCCGGTAGCTTCCGTAGACCTCGGGGTCGTACAGGTCCCAGCACCACTCCCAGACGTTGCCGAGCATGTCGTGCAGGCCCCAGGCGTTGGGGCGCCGGCCGCCGACCGGGCGGGGGGCGCCGCCCGCGTTGGCGCGGTGCCAGGCGATCTCGTCCAGCGGTCCGTAGCGGGCCTGCGCCGTGCCGGCGCGGCAGGCGTGCTCCCACTCGGCCTCGGTGGGCAGCCGGTAGCCGTCGGCCGCCGGGTCCCGCTCCACGGCGTCCGCGGCGTCCGCGACGCGGTAGGCGGGGGCGAGTCCCTCCCGGGCGGAGAGGGCGTTGCAGAAGGCGACGGCGTCCTGCCAGGAGACGCTCTCGACCGGCAGTGCGGGGCCCTCCGCCGCGCTCGGGCGGTCGCCGGTCACGGCCGCGTAGAGCTCCTGCGTCACGGGGTGGGTGCCGAGCAGGCAGGGGTCCACGTCGACGGTCCAGCTGCGCCGGGTACGGCGGTCCGAGAGGACGGCCCGCCCCGCCGGAACGGCCGTCATCAGCAGCCCTGTTGCGTTGGTGCCCACGCCCGTTGCCATGCCCGTTGCCATGCCTGGAGGATAGCCGGGGCGGATCCGGGTCCGCCCGCCGCGGGCGGGCCCGGCGGACGGCCGGACCCCTCGGCTGACGTCCCGGGTCAGCGGTGTGCTCCGGCGGCGTCCTTCCCGGTCGACTCCCGTGTGAGCGCCCAGCGTTCGTGGTCGCGCCAGGCCCCGTCGACGTGGAGGAAGTCGGGGGAGAAGCCCTCCAGCCGGAATCCGGCCGAGCGCACCAGGGCGAGGGAGGCGGCGTTGCCCGGCTGGATGTTGGCCTCCAGCCGGTGCAGCCCCATCGGGCCGAAGGCGTGGCCGACCACCAGCCGCAGCGCCTCCCCCATCAGGCCCCGGCCCGCGGCATGCGCGAAGGCGCCGTAGCCGAGGGCGCCGCACTGGAACGCTCCCCCGACGATGTTGTTGACGTTGACGAAGCCCGCGAGGGCCCCGGTCGGCCGCTCGCAGACCAGGAACCCCGCGCGCGCCGGGTCCTCGGTGAGGCGCCGGGCGTAGTCCGCGTACGCCTCCTCGGTCAGCGGGGGGAAGAGCCAGGGCCGGTGCAGGCCGGTGCTCTCGCGGGCGCGGGCGGTGAACTCCGGTCCGTCCCCCGGTGCGAAGGGCCGCAGGGCGACGCGGTGGCCCGCGGCCTCGTACACGGTGCCCTGCTCCCCCATGCCGGTCCGGCCCTCCTCCCGGTCGCTCATCTCAGCGGCGCGACGTCGAGCACCAGTCTGCACGCGTCGGCGTCCAGCAGCGCCGGGACCCCCAGCGGGACGGTGAGCGCACCGGGACCGTGCCCGAAGCCGAACTCCTCCACGACGGGCACGCCCAGCGGGCCGAGGCGGTCGAGCAGGACCGCGCGGACCTCCTCGTAGCGGCCGCAGTCGGCCCAGGAGCCCAGCAGGACGCCCGCGACGCCGGTGAGCCAGTCGGCGCGCAGCAGCTGGGTGAGCAGGCGGTCGATGCGGTAGTCGTCCTCGCCGACGTCCTCCAGGAGCAGCAGCCCACCGCGCGCGGAGGTCCGGGTGCCGGGGACACCGAGGTCGGCGGCGAGCAGCGCCAGGCAGCCGCCGAACGTGGTGCCGCGGGCGCGGCCCGGGACCATGGCCCGCGCCCCGGCGCGGGCTTCGACGACCCGTGCGCGCTCGGGGTCGAACAGGGTGGTGTGCAGGGAGGCACGGGCGGCGGCGTCCGTCAGGAAGGCCTCGGTGGCGGGCATGGGGCCGTGCAGGGTCGCCACGCCCGCCCGGACGGCGAAGGCCTCGTGGAGCGCGGTGGCGTCGCTGTAGCCGACGAAGGGCTTGGGGGGTGCGGCGCGGATCGCGTCCCAGTCGACGAGGTCGACCATGCGCTGCGCGCCGTACCCGCCGCGGGCGCTCAGGACGGCGGCGAACGCGGGGTCGCACCATGCCTCGGTCAGCTCCTGTGCCCGCAGCCGGTCCTCGCCCGCGAGGTAGGCGAGGTCGCGGTGGGCGGCGGGGGTGCGGGGCAGGGCGACGGGGTCCAGGCCCCAGTCGCGCAGGATGCGCAGCCCGGCCTCCAGCCGTTCGGGCGGGGGCGGTCCGCTCGGGGCGACGACGGCGACCCGGTCCCCGGGGCGCAGACGCGGCGGGCGGGTGAGCGCGCGGACGGCGCCGGGGCCCGGTGCGGGGGTGGGGGCGGCGCCGGGCGGCGAGGTCACGTGTGCAGCTCCAGAGGGGGGACGTCGGAGCGCGCCGCCCCGAACACCTGCGCGTAGAGCGCGAGTTCGGCTTCCAGCGCACGGACCAGGGTGCCGGCCCGGCGGAAGCCGTGGCCCTCCCCGGCGAAGGCGAGGTAGGCGTGCGGGACGCCCCGGCCGGCGATCCGGGCGAGGAAGCGCTCGCTCTGCGCGGGCGGGCAGACGGCGTCGTCGAGCCCCTGGAGCAGCAGGAACGGGGCGGTGACGCGGTCGGTGTGGTGGGCGGGCGAGCGCTCCCGGTACCGGGCGGGGTCCTCGGAGCGGGGGCCGACCAGGGAGTGGAGGTAGTGGGACTCGAAGTCGTGGGTCTCGTCCTCGGACCAGGTCTCCAGGTCCAGCACCGGGTACAGGACGGTCGCGCAGGCGTACAGGTCGGTGGTGGCGAGCGAGGCCGCGGCGGTCCAGCCGCCCGCGCTGCCACCGCGGATCGCCAGCCTGGCGGGGTCGGCCGTCCCCTCCTCGGCGAGTGCGCGGGCGACCGCCGCGCAGTCCTCGACGTCGACCACCCCCCACTGGCCGCGCAGCCGCTCGCGATAGGCGCGGCCGTAGCCGGTGGAGCCGCCGTAGTCGACCTCGGCGACACCGATGCCGCGGGAGGTGAAGTAGGCGATGCCCAGGTCCAGGGCGAGCGGCGCCCGGCCGGTGGGCCCTCCGTGGGCCCGGACCACGAACGGCGGCAGTTCCTCGCCCGGGGCCGTGCGGTCGGGGCTGTGCGGCGGGTAGACGCGGGCGTGGACGTCCCGGTCGCCCGGACCGGTGAAGGTGCGCAGCTGCGGTTCGGGGTAGTACGCGGGGTCGACCGGGTCGTCGTGGGGGCTGCCGAGGACGCGGGCGTGGCCGGTGCGGGTGTCGAGTTCCACGACCTCGTGGCCGCTGCGCGGGCTGGCGGCCACGCCGATGACGCGGTCGCCGCTGACGGCGAGGGTGGGCGACCACTCGGTCCAGGGGCCGGGCGCGTCGACGAGTTCCCCGGTCTCCGAGTCCAGGATGCCGAGGACGGCGGCGCCCCTGCCGTGGACGGTGGCGAGCATGCCCCCGGCCAGCGGGCGGAACCAGGCCGAGCCCAGCGTCCACAGGGGACCGGCGAACTCCTCCTCGCGGCCCGGGCAGAGGTCCCGCGGGGGGCCGAAGCCCCGGCCCTCGGGCCGCAGGCTCCGCAACTCCCACCAGCCGCCGGCGTCGGAGGCGTACACCAGGGAGCCGTCGTGCGCCCATGCGACCTGGGGGACGGACTCCCGGTCCCCGCCGGCGACCTGCCGGACCCCGGTGAAGGGGCCCTCGGCGGGGACGTCCGCGACCAGGACGCGGGTGCCGTCCCAGGGCATCCGGGGGTGGTCCCAGGCGATCCACGCGGCGCGCCGGCCGTCGGGCGAGCGCTGCGGGGAGGTCAGGAAGCGGTGCCCGTCGCCGCCGAGTTCGCGGACGGCCGCGCGGTCCCCGGCCGCCGAGCCGTCGAGGGGGACGGCCGCGATCACCCGGCGCAGCGCGGCGGGGCCCTCGCCGGTGAACTCCTCCAGGACGCACCACACCTCGCCGCGGTCGGGGTGGAGCTGCGGGTCGGCCCAGCGCAGTCCGCCGCCGACGGCCGAGAGGGGGGTCAGGGGGCGCGGCCGGGCGCCGGGGGTGTCCGGTTCGTAGGCGTACAGGCGCTGGTCGGGGAAGTGGACGAAGACGACCAGCGGACGGCCGCCGGCCGCGAGCGGGTCCCCGGCCCAGGGGTGGCCGCCGTACTCCATGACCCGGGAGCGGACGTTCCAGGGCGCCGGGAGCACCGTCTCCTCACGCCCGTCGGCGCGCAGCCGGACGAGCGTGCGGCGGCCGTCCTCGGCGGGGCGGGGCGCGGTCCACCACACCTCGGCGCCGACCGTGCCGAGGTGGTCGGGGTGGCCGTCGTGGGCCGCGGCGAGGCCCGAGCCGATCGGCGAGGGCCAGGTTCCGTAGGGGCCCGTGGGCACCATCGCGGCCTCCTAGGCGGTGCGCAGGTAGTGGTCGAGGACGCGGACGCCGAAGTGGAGGGCGTCCACGGGCACGCGTTCGTCCACGCCGTGGAAGAGGGCGCCGTAGTCGAAGCCGGGGGGCAGCCGCAGCGGGGAGAAGCCGTAGCCGGTGATGCCGAGCCGGGAGAAGTGCTTGGCGTCCGTGCCGCCTCCCAGGCAGAAGGGCACGGCGTGGGCGCCCGGGTCGAACTGCGCGAGGGCGGCTCGGAGTTTGGCGAAGGTCGGCGAGTCGACGGGCGCCTGGAGCGGGATCTCCCGGTGGTGGAACTCCCAGTCGACGTCCGGGCCGGTCAGGCGGTCCAGGGTCGCGGCGAACTCCTCCTCGGTGCCCGGCAGCATCCTGCCGTCGACGAGGGCGGTGGCCTTCCCGGGGATGACGTTGACCTTGTAACCGGCTTCCAGGAGCGTCGGGTTGGTGCTGTTGCGCAGGGTGTCCCGGACGAGGGCCGCGGCGGGGCCGAGGCGTTCCAGCAGCGCGTCCGCGTCGAAGCCGGGGTCCTGGACGTCGGCGTCGATGCCGTACAGCGCGGACAGTTCGGTCAGCGCGGCGCGCACCGTGGGGGTCAGGCGCACCGGCCAGCGGTGTTCGCCGATCCGGGTGACGGCGGCGGCGAGCCGGGTCACGGCGTTGTCCTGGTTGGCCTTGGAGCCGTGCCCGGCGCGGCCCCGGGCGGTGAGCCTCAGCCAGGCGGTGCCGCGTTCGCCCGCGCCGACCGGGTACAGGCGCTGCCCGCCCGCGTGGACGGTGAAGGCGCCGCACTCGCCGATGCCCTCGGTGCAGCCCTCGAAGAGCGCCGGGTGCTCGGAGGCGAGGTAGGCGGCGCCGTCGGCGGCGCTGTCCTCCTCGTCGGCGGTGTAGGCGAGGACGATGTCGCGGCGCGGCCGCACCCCGCCGCGGGCCCAGGCCCGGGCCACGGCGAGGACCATGGCGTCCGTGTTCTTCATGTCGACGGCGCCCCGGCCCCACACGACGCCGTCGCGGACCTCCCCGGAGAAGGGGTGGACGCTCCAGTCGGCCGCGTCGGCGGGGACGACGTCCAGGTGGCCGTGCACCAGGAGGGCGTCGGCGGAGGGGTCCGTGCCGGGGATGCGGGCGACGACGTTGGTCCGGCCGGGAGTGCGCTCCAGCAGCACGGGGTCGAGGCCGGCGTCGGCGAGGCGCTCGGCGGTGTACTCGGCGGCGGGGCGCTCCCGGCAGTCGCCGGAGCCGCGGTTGGTGGTGTCGATGCGGATCAGGTCCGAGGTGAAGGCGACCACCTCGTCGAGCGCGGTCCCGTCGACGGGCGAGGGCGCGGTGGTCTGCTCAGCCATAGCTCTCCTCCACGGCCGCGGAGACGATCGTGGTGACCGCCTTGAAGGTGCGGATGCACTCGTACATCGTGGGGCTGGTGTAGGCGACGCGGCGTTCGCCGCCGGTGGCGCGCTCCACGCCGGGGACGACGGTGGCGGCCGCGGCCAGGTGCTCGGCGTCGAACTCGACCTCGACGGTGAACGGCCCCTCCCGCACCGGCTCGTGGCGGACGGCGAGGGCGGTCGCCTCGCGGGCGGCGGCGCGGATCTCGGCGGCCGTCCGGGCGGGGGTGCGGCAGACGGCGGCGTAGCGCGAGACGTGGTCCTTGACGGCGACCTTCCGCGCCCCGGGCGCGTAGCGGAGGGCGTCCTCGCAGGTCAGGTCGTCACCCGTGACGAGGATGACGGGGACTCCGTACTCGGCGGCGACACGGGCGTTGAGCAGGCCCTCGCCCGCGCGGACGCCGTCGAGCCAGACACCGGTGACGGAGTTGGCGAGATAGGTGTGGGCCAGGACGCCCTCCTCGCCCGCGCCGGTGTGGTAGCCGACGAAGGCGATGCCGTCGACGTCGCCGTACTGGACGCCCTCGACCATGGAGAGCGACTTGTGGCGGCCGGTGAGCAGCTGCGCCCGCTCGTCGAGCCGTTCGAGGAGCAGGTTGCGCATCGTCCAGTGGGCCTCGTTGACGAGGACCTCGTCCGCCCCGCCGTCGAGGAAGCCGAGGACGGCCGCCTGGACGTCGGAGGTGAACAGCGCGCGGCAGCGCTCCCACTGGGGGGTGCCCGGGAGTACGTCGGCGGGCCAGGTCACCCCCGTGGCACCCTCCATGTCGGCGCTGATGAGGATCCGCAACTCTCGCTCTCCGTTCCGGCGGGTCCGGGACCGCGGGTCCCGGGGTGGGTCCGGGACCGCGAGTCTAGACCGCGGAGCGGGTCCGGGGCGGTGAGGACGGGCAGCCGGTGCGGCGCCGTGGCCGGGCAGGGCCGCCCGGGCGGGAGCCCGGGCGGCCGGGGGGCTCAGCGCAGGGACTTCTCCAGCGCGGCGAGGGCGGTGGCGAGTTCCTCCTCGGTGATGGTCAGCGGCGGCGCGATCCGGATGGTGGACCCGTGGGTGTCCTTGGCCAGGACGCCCTCGGCCATGAGGCGTTCGCTGATGCGCCGCCCGGTGCCGATGGCGGGGTCGATGTCGACTCCGGCCCACAGGCCGCGGGAGCGGAACCCGACGACGCCCTTCCCGAGCAGGGCGGTGAGGCCGTCCCTCAGGACCTCGCCCAGCTCGGTCGCCCTGCGCTGGAACTCGCCGGTGGCCAGGAGGTCCACCACGGCGGAACCGACCGCGGCGGAGAGCGGGTTTCCGCCGAAGGTGGAGCCGTGCTCGCCGGGGCGGAGCACGGCCATGACGTCGCTGCGGGCCAGGACCGCGGAGACGGGCACGATGCCGCCGCCGAGGGCCTTGCCGAGCAGCAGGACGTCGGGGCGCACCGATTCGTGGTCGACGGCGAGGGTGGTGCCGGTGCGGCCGAGGCCGGACTGGATCTCGTCGGCGATGAGCAGGCAGCCCGCACGGCGGGTCGCCTCGCGTACGCCGCCGAGGTAGCCGTCGTCGGGGATGACGACCCCGGCCTCTCCCTGGATCGGCTCGATGAGGACGGCGGCGGTGGTGTCGTCCAGGGCCGCCTCCAGGGCCGGGAGGTCGTTGTAGGGGACGACCCGGAAGCCGGGGGTGAAGGGCCCGAAGCCGCCGCGGGCGGTCTCGTCGGTGGAGAAGGAGACGATGGTGGTGGTGCGGCCGTGGAAGTTGCCGTCGGCCACGACGATGGTGGCCCGGTCGGGGGCGACGCCCTTGACCTCGTAGGCCCATTTGCGGGCGAGTTTGACGGCGCTCTCGACGGCCTCGGCTCCGGTGTTCATGGGCAGGACCGCCGGGAGGCCGGTGAGCTCGGCGAGCCCCTCGGCGAAGCCGGCGAGCCGGTCGTTGTGGAAGGCCCGCGAGGTGAGGGTGAGGGCGTCGAGCTGGCGGTGGGCCGCGGCGATCAGGTCCGGGTGCCGGTGGCCGAAGTTGAGCGCCGAGTAGCCGGCCAGCATGTCGAGGTAGCGCCGGCCCTCCACGTCCTCGACCCAGACGCCCTCGGCGCGGGCGACGACCACCGGGAGGGGGTGGTAGTTGTGGGCGAGGACTCCGTCCTCGGCGGCGATCAGCTCGGCGGAGGAGCGTCGGGTGCGTTCGGGCGTGAGTGTCATGGGCGGATCTCCAGAGTGCAGCACTTGACGCTTCCGCCGGCCTTGTGGAACTCGGAGAGGTCGACGGGGACGGGGTGGTAGCCGTGCTCGGCGAGCCGGTCCGCGAGGGCGCCGGCCTGCAGCGGCACCACGACGTTGCGGCCGTCGGAGACGGAGTTGAGGCCGAAGGCCATGGCGTCCTCGCGGGTCGCGGTCACGGCGTGGGGGAACATGCGCTCCAGCACCTCGCGGCTGCCGGGCGAGAAGGCGCCGGGGACGTAGCAGACGTTGGCCTCGCCGCCCCCGTGGCCGTCGTCGAGGACGAACAGGGCCGTGTCGAGGTGGTAGAGGTAGGGGTCCACCAGGGTGAGCCCGACGACGGGGGTGCCGAAGAACTCCTGCACCTCGCGGTGGGCGGCCGGGGTGGTGCGGAAGCCGGTGCCGGCGAGGACGAACCCTCCGACGGGGACGAGGTCGCCTTCGCCCTCGCACACCGACTCGGAGCGGTGGACGGTGTGCCCCGCGGCCTTGAACCACGCCTCGAAGGCGGGCTCCTCGCCCTGGCGCTGCGGGGCGTGGAAGCGGGAGGCGAAGATGCGCCCGTCGAGGACGAGGGCCGAGTTGGCGGCGAAGACCATGTCGGGCAGGCCCGGTTCGGGCCGGACGTGGTCGACGGTGTGGCCGAGGTCGAGGTAGGTGCGGACGAGGCCCTGCCACTGGGCGAGGGCGCGGTCCCGGTCGACGGGGGCCTCCCCGGTCATCCAGGGGTTGATGGCGTACTGCACGTCGAAGTACCGGGGTTCACAGACCAGGTAACGCCTGACGCGAGGCACACGCTGGGTTGGCACCGAAGGGGCCCTCCTGTCGTCGCGATATCCGGTGACGCATGTCCGGTGACAGCAACCACGGTAGGAATCGGGACGTACGGCGGACAAGAGACGACACTTGCGCATCTACGCAGGAATGCTGCGCGCTTGACTCCTCGGACGCAGGAATTCTTCAGGCGTCCCCGGTGGGGTCCGCTGCGGCCGCCGGGTCCTCGGGGGCCGCGAGCGCCGCGCCCGCCTCCGGGCTGGCGGTGAGCAGGTGGGAGAGCACCATGTAGCTGATCGTCTTGCGGATGAAGGGCTCCGCCCGGATGCGCTCCAGGACCTCCTCGAAGTGCTCCACATCGCGGGCGCGGACGTGCAGCAGGGCGTCGGCACCGCCGGTGACGGTCATCGCCGCCATGATCTCCGGGTAGTCGCGCACGACCTCGGCCAGCCGCCTGGGGGGAGCGGCGCTGTCGCAGTACACCTCGACGTACGCCTCGGTGCGCCAGCCGAGTGCGGAGGGGCGGACGGTCGTGGTGAAGCCGGTGATCACACCGTCCTCGCGCATCCGGTCCACACGGCGTTTGACGGCGGTGGCGGACAGGCCGACGGCCGCGCCGATCTCGGTGAAGCTGGTGCGGGCGTTCTCCACCAGGGCGGCGACGATCTTGCGGTCCAGCGCGTCGAACGGTACCGGGCGCTGCGTCATGGCGGTGTCCTCCCTGGTGCTGGTGCACTGCGGCGCGCGGACCCTACCGGACGGCGGAGGCGGCCGCGGGCCGGTACGGGCAGGGTGCCGGTGCACCGGGCGACCGGCCCGCGCACCGGCGGGGCGTTCGCGCACCGCGCGCCGTGATGCGACCGCGCCCCGGCGCGTGCCGGGGCGCGTCGACCGGAGCGCGGTCGGGACCACCCGATCCGGTGAGCCTCGCGGGGCCCCGGGGCTTACGCCTTCTCGACCTGGGCGGCGAGATTGGCCAGCAGGGCGTCGTAGATCCGCGCCAGGCCCTTGGGGGCGAAGGTCCTCTCGAAGAACCCGCCGATGCCGCCGGCACCGTTCCAGACGGTGGTCACCACGGCCCGGGACGCTCCGTCACCCGCGGGGGTGACCCGCCAGGTGGTGACCATGGAGGAGTTGCGGTCCTTCTCGACGAGTTCGCCGTCGGTCGGCTCGGTCACCTCCAGCAGGCAGTCGCGGACACGCTTGCTGGTGGCCTGGAGCTTCCAGTGCACCAGGGTGCCCTCGCCGTCGCCCCCCTCGCGGACCTCGTACTCGCTGAAGTGCTCGGGGAGGATCTTCGCGCGGGTGCCCTCGTAGTCGGCCAGAGCGTCGAACACCGTCTCCGCGTCCGCCGCGATGATCCGTTCCGTGGTCGCCTCGACCTGCGCCATTCCTTCTCCTCCAGCAGTCGCTCCAGCGGGATGCCCCCAAGCCAACCACCTCGGGCACCCCCGCCCAAATCCTCGTCGCGCGGATCACGGGAACTGGTGTTCCGCGTGCGGTCGCGCTCTCCGTGCCCGGCTCCCCGGCCGCTCCGCACGAGGCGCCGACCGCCGGCGGCACTCCGCCGCGCACGGGCGTCCGCGCGCAGGGCTGCCGGCCGCGCCCGTGGACCGCGCGGCGGGCGCGGGGGGCCGCCGTGAAGGGCGGTCAGCCGCGGCGCCGGGCGGTCCGCGGCATCTGGCTCACACCGATGAGCAGCAGACCGCAGAGCAGCAGCGCGAACACCGCGTAGAAGCGGACGTCCCGGGACACCGCGGGCAGGACGCCGAGGGAGAACAGCCCCTGCCCCAGGCACGCGGTACCGAAGAGCACGCCGCCGAGCCCGTAGAGCTGCGGCCTGAGGACCTTGCCGCGCGTCCAGGGAAGCGTCCAGCCGGAGCGCAGCGCCGCCGCTCCCAGGACGAGTGCCGCGGCACCCACCGCCGCCGCCAGTGCCCCGAGCCAGTGCACGGCCCCACCTCGCTTCCGTTCGCGCCCGCGACCCCGTACCGCGGGGCCGCGTCCTGCGCCGACCTTAGCCCGTGCACCCCCGGCTGCCCAGGCCCGGTCGGCGCCCGGCCCGGGGGCGGGTCAGCGCTCCAGGCGCGCGAGGGCCGCGGAGGCCGCGGCCGCCAGGCGCGGATGCGGCAGGGCGGCGCGTACGGCCTCGGTGGCGCCGGGGTCCCCGAGGGCGCCGAGCCCCTCGACGCAGGCCAGCGCGACCCTCCAGTGCGGGTCACCCGGGGCCAGGCGCCGCCTCAGGACGGTGACCAGGGCGGGGGCCGATTCCGGGGCCCTGAGCAGGGTGAGCAGCCGGACGGGGGCGAGGGCGTAGGCGATGCGGAGCTCGTTGGTGGCCAGGGCGGCGGCGGCGCGCGGGGTGCGGGGGTCGCCGAGGAGGCGGAGGGCGTGGGCCGCCGAGACGCAGCGTTCGGGGTCGCGGTGGTTGAGCAGCAGGACCAGGGCCTCGAAGGCCCGGGGGTCGCCGGCGCAGCCGAGGCGGAAGGCGGCCAGTTCGCGGGACCAGAGCGGGCGCCCCGGTTCGGTGAGCACCCCGGCCAGCTCCTCGGGGCCGGCGGCCGCCAGCAGGTGCTCGTAGGCCGGGCCGCCGCCCGACTCCTCGCGTAACCGGTGTGCGAGCGAGCGCAGTTCCTCGTCCATGGGGCGAGGGTATCCGGCGGCACGGCGACGCAGATCACAGCCGCCGGGGGCTGGCGCGCTCATTACCCACGGGTTAACCTCATGTGAGCGGGTTGAACCCCGCACCCCGCGGCGGCCTGGTGACGCAGCCGTCCGCGGAGCTGATCGGTTCGGCATATCGCCGTGCGGTACGACGCGACTGGGGACAGAGTCCGTCGGCTCCTGTGTACGCCCGTGCGCATGCCCGCGCAGCCGCGCCCCGCCGGCGTCCCGCACGCCGGCGCACCGGGCCCCGCCTGCGCAGGCACTGCGCAGGCGCCCTCCTCTCAGCCGTCACTCATCCCTGGAGTCCCGTGATGGACACCCCTCTCCACACCATCGCCGTGGTCGGCCTCGGCACCATGGGCACCGGCATCGCCGAGGTCCTGGCCCGGGCCGGCCGCGAGGTCATCGGCATCGACGTCAGCGACGAGGCAGCCCGCCGGGCCGCCGACGCGCTCGCGGACTCGACCGCCCGCGCCGTGGAGCGCGGGCGGATCACCGGGCAGGAGCGCCGCGACGCCCTCGCCCGCTTCCGGACCTTCACCGAACTGCGCGCGGCGGCGGAGGCCGACCTGGTCATCGAGGTCGTGCCCGAGTCCTACGAACTCAAGCAGCAGGTCTTCCGCGAACTGGACGCCGTGGTGCGCCCGGACACCATCCTCGCCACCGGCACCAACGCCCTGTCGGTGACCCGGCTGGCCGCCGAGTCCCAGCACCCGGAGCGCGTGCTGGGCCTGCACTTCTTCAACCCGGCCCCGGCGATGAAGCTGGTCGAGGTGGTCTCCTCGGTGCTGACCTCCCCGCAGGCCGTCGCCGCCGTGACGGAACTGGCGCGGGCCCTCGGCAAGGAGCCGGTGGCGGTCGGCGACCGGCCGGGCTTCGTCGCGGACGGACTGCTCTTCGGCTACCTCAACCAGGCCGCGGCCATGTACGAGTCCCGCTACGCCTCGCGGGAGGACATCGACGCGGCGATGCGCCTGGGCTGCGGCCTGCCGATGGGGCCGCTGGCGCTGCTCGACCTGATCGGCGTCGACACCGCCCGGACCGTGCTGGACGCGATGTACGCGGCCTCCGGAGACCGGCTGCACGCACCGGCCCCGATCCTCGGCCAGCTCGCCGAGGCGGGCCTGACCGGGCGCAAGGCGGGCCGCGGCTTCTACACCTACGCCGGGGCGGGTTCCGCGGAGGTGGTGGCGGACGCGCGGACCCCGTCGGCGGACGCCGCGGGGGCCGCGGCCCCGCGCCGGGTGGCCTCGGTGGGCGTCGCGGGCTCGGGCACCATGGCGAGCGGCATCGCCGAGGTCTTCGCCAAGGCCGGGTACGACGTGGTCCTCGCGGCACGCACCCCGGAGAAGGCGGAGAAGGCCAAGGGGCTCATCGCCCGTTCGCTGGAGCGCTCGGTGGCGAAGGGCCGCATGACGGCGGAGGCCCGCGAGAGCACGCTGGCCAGGATCGCCCCGGCCGGTTCGCTGGACGCCTTCGCGGAGGTCGACCTGGCCGTGGAGGCGGTGGCCGAGGACCTGGAGGTCAAGCAGGAGCTGTTCCGCACCCTGGACAAGGTCTGCCGCCCGGGTGCGGTGCTCGCGACCACGACCTCCTCGCTGCCGGTGATCGCCTGCGCGCGGGTCACCTCCCGCCCCCAGGACGTGGTCGGGATGCACTTCTTCAACCCGGCGCCCGCGATGAAGCTGGTGGAGGTCGTCCGCACGGTGCTGACGGCGGACGACGTCCACGCCACCGTCCGGGAGGTCACCGCCAAGGTCCGCAAGCACCCCGTGGACTGCGGCGACCGGGCGGGGTTCATCGTGAACGCCCTGCTCTTCCCCTACCTGAACAACGCGATCAAGATGGTCGAGGAGCACTACGCCTCGCTGGACGACATCGACGCGGCCATGAAGCTGGGCGGGGGTTACCCGATGGGGCCCTTCGAGCTGCTGGACGTCGTCGGACTGGACGTCTCGCTCGCCATCGAGAAGGTGCTGCACCGGGAGTTCCGCGACCCGGGCCTGGCCCCGGCACCGCTGCTGGAGCACCTGGTGGCGGCCGGGTGCCTGGGCCGCAAGACGGGCCGCGGATTCCGCGAGTATGCCCGTCGCTGACCCCGGTGCGGGATGGGGCGGGCTGCTCGATCCGGGCGGCCCGCCCCCGGCGGCGGAGGGGGGACACGACCCGCACGCGCGTCCGGGCACGTCGATGCAGTACGTTCAGGTCATGCCGCTGCCTGCCGATCCCGCCCGACGCACCGTACGCGCCGGTTCCCCGCCCGACGCCGCGGAGGGCACCGCGGGCTCGAAAGCCGCCGCCCAGCGCCTGCGGATGCGCCGCGAGCTGGCTGCCGCGGCCATGGAACTCTTCGCCACCAAGGGGTACGAGGCGACCACCGTCGACGAGATCGCCGCGGCGGCGGGGGTGGCGCGCCGGACCTTCTTCCGCCACTTCCGCTCCAAGGAGGAGGCGATCTTCCCGGACCACGACGACACCCTGGTCCGCGCCGAGGCCGTGCTGAACGCGGCCCCGCCCCACGAGCATCCGCTGGACACGGTGTGCCGGGGCATCAAGGAGGTCATGCGGATGTACGCGGCCTCCCCCGCGGTCTCGGTGGAGCGCTACCGGCTGACCCGCGAGGTGCCCACCCTGCGCGAGCGGGAGATCGCCTCGGTGGCCCGCTACGAGCGGCTCTTCACCCGCTACCTGCTGGGCCACTTCGACGAGCGCGACCACCACGACGGCAACGACGACCCGCTGCTGGCCGAGGTGGCCGCCTCCGCGGTGGTCACCGCCCACAACCACGTGCTGCGGCGCTGGCTGCGGGCCGGCGGCCAGGGCGACGTGGAGGCGCAGCTGGACCACGCCTTCGCCATCGTGCGGGACACCTTCGGCTCCGGGATAGGCGCCGGACGCAAGGCGGGCGCGCAGCTCCCCGCGGCCGAGGCGGCCGCGGCGGTGCGCACCGAGGGCGAGGTACTGGTGGCCCTCGCCCGCACCGACGCCCCGCTGAGCGAGGTCATGCGCACGATCGAGCAGGCACTCAAGGAGGCCTGACCCTCTCGGAGGGGCGCCGTTCGCCGCCGTCCCTCCGCACACTCCCCCGGCGATGGCCGTCCGTTTCGGGCGGCCATCGCCCGTTGTGCGCGCCCGTTCGATCGATCATCGCTCATATGTGGCGGTGAATTTTCAGATGAGAGAGATTTCTGGCACGGAGTGTCTTGCGGCCTGGCACGGCGTGCCATACGTTGAAGGAGTCCGGTCGGCCGGCGCAGCGGGAACTCCCGTACGCCGGCTGTCCCGGCGGCCTCCCGACCGCCCCGCCCGGACGCCTGCGTCACAGGCACCTCACGCGCACACCAGCGCCGCCAGCAGCACCCCCAGCCGAACCGACGGCACACCTCCACAGCAGCAGCACCACCCCGACGTACCCAACGGCGTCCCCTCGGGACGCTCCCCGCCGGAGGCAACACCGTGAAGGAAATCCTGGACGCGATCCAGTCGCCGGAGACCACCTCCGCCGACTTCGCCGCTCTGAAGCTCCCCGAGAGCTACCGCGCGATCACCGTGCACAAGGACGAGACCGAGATGTTCGCGGGCCTCGAGACCCGCGAGAAGGACCCGCGCAAGTCCCTGCACCTGGACGACGTGCCGCTGCCCGAGCTCGGCCCCGGCGAGGCCCTGGTGGCCGTCATGGCCTCCTCGGTCAACTACAACTCCGTGTGGACCTCGATCTTCGAGCCCCTGTCCACCTTCGGCTTCCTGGAGCGCTACGGCCGGCTCTCCGAGCTCACCAAGCGCCACGACCTGCCGTACCACGTCATCGGCTCCGACCTCGCGGGCGTCGTGCTGCGTACCGGCCCGGGCGTCAACGCCTGGACCCCCGGGGACGAGGTCGTCGCGCACTGCCTCTCGGTCGAGCTGGAGTCCTCCGACGGCCACAACGACACGATGCTCGACCCCGAGCAGCGGATCTGGGGCTTCGAGACGAACTTCGGCGGTCTGGCCGAGATCGCGCTGGTGAAGTCGAACCAGCTGATGCCCAAGCCGAAGCACCTCAGCTGGGAGGAGGCGGCAGCCCCGGGCCTGGTCAACTCCACCGCCTACCGCCAGCTGGTCTCCCGCAACGGCGCCGGCATGAAGCAGGGCGACAACGTCCTCATCTGGGGCGCCTCCGGCGGCCTCGGCTCCTACGCCACCCAGTTCGCCCTCGCCGGCGGCGCCAACCCGATCTGCGTCGTCTCCAGTCCGCAGAAGGCGGAGATCTGCCGCGCCATGGGCGCCGAGGCGATCATCGACCGCAACGCCGAGGGCTACCGGTTCTGGAAGGACGAGCGCACCCAGGACCCCAAGGAGTGGAAGCGCTTCGGCAAGCGCATCCGGGAGTTCACCGGCGGCGAGGACATCGACATCGTCTTCGAGCACCCCGGCCGCGAGACCTTCGGCGCCTCCGTCTACGTCACCCGCAAGGGCGGCACCATCACCACCTGCGCCTCGACCTCGGGCTACATGCACGAGTACGACAACCGCTACCTGTGGATGTCGCTGAAGCGGATCATCGGCTCGCACTTCGCCAACTACCGCGAGGCGTGGGAGGCCAACCGCCTGATCGCCAAGGGCAAGATCCACCCCACCCTGTCCAAGGTGTACTCCCTGGAGGACACCGGCCAGGCCGCGTACGACGTGCACCGCAACCTGCACCAGGGCAAGGTCGGCGTCCTCGCGCTCGCCCCCGAGGAGGGCCTGGGCGTCAGCGACCCCGAGCTGCGCGAGAAGCACCTCGACGCCATCAACCGCTTCAGGAATGTCTGAGGTCAGCGCATGAGCGAGCGCAAGAAGGACCGGCCCTGGCTGATGCGGACGTACGCCGGCCACTCCACGGCCGAGGCGTCCAACGAGCTGTACCGGCGCAACCTCGCCAAGGGCCAGACGGGTCTGTCGGTCGCCTTCGACCTGCCGACCCAGACCGGATACGACCCCGACCACGTCCTCGCCCGCGGCGAGGTCGGCCGGGTCGGGGTCCCGGTCTCCCACCTGGGCGACATGCGGCGCCTGTTCCAGGACATCCCGCTGGAGCAGATGAACACCTCGATGACCATCAACGCCACCGCCATGTGGCTGCTGGCGCTGTACCAGGTGGTCGCCGAGGAGCAGGGCGCCGACGCGGCCAAGCTCCAGGGGACGACGCAGAACGACATCGTCAAGGAGTACCTGTCGCGCGGGACGCACGTCTTCCCGCCCGGTCCTTCGCTGCGCCTGACCACCGACATGATCACCTACACGGTGGCGCACATCCCCAAGTGGAACCCCATCAACATCTGCAGCTACCACCTGCAGGAGGCGGGCGCCACGCCGGTGCAGGAGATCGCCTACGCGATGTCCACCGCCATCGCCGTGCTGGACGCGGTGCGCGATTCGGGGCAGGTGCCGCCGGAGAGGTTCGGCGACGTGGTCGCCCGCATCTCGTTCTTCGTGAACGCGGGCGTCCGCTTCGTCGAGGAGATGTGCAAGATGCGCGCCTTCGGCCGCATCTGGGACCAGGTCACCCGGGAGCGCTACGGCATCACCGACGCCAGGCAGCGGCGCTTCCGCTACGGCGTGCAGGTGAACTCGCTCGGCCTGACCGAGGCGCAGCCCGAGAACAACGTCCAGCGGATCGTGCTGGAGATGCTCGCCGTGACGCTCTCCAAGGACGCCCGGGCCCGGGCCGTGCAGCTGCCCGCCTGGAACGAGGCGCTGGGCCTGCCCCGGCCCTGGGACCAGCAGTGGTCGCTGCGCATCCAGCAGGTGCTGGCCCACGAGAGCGACCTGCTGGAGTACGAGGACATCTTCGCCGGCTCGCACGTGATCGAGGCCAAGGTGGAGGCGCTGGTCGCCGAGAGCCTGGCGGAGGTCGGGCGGATCCAGGAGATGGGCGGCGCGATGGCGGCCGTCGAGTCCGGCTACCTCAAGTCGCAGCTGGTCGCCTCGCACGCCGAGCGGCGGGGCCGCATCGAGGCGGGCGAGGAGAAGATCGTCGGCGTCAACATCTTCGAGACCACCGAGGAGAACCCGCTCACCGCGGACCTGGACACGGCGATCATGACGGTCGACCCGGCCAACGAGGCACGCGTCGTCGCCAAGCTGCACGCCTGGCGGGCGGAGCGCGACGAGGCGCGGGCCGCCGAGGCCCTGGCGGCCCTGAAGAAGGCCGCCGCGGGAACCGAGAACCTTATGGCGACCACCGTCGAGTGTGCGCGTGCGGGCGTCACCACCGGCGAGTGGGCCTGGGCGCTGCGTGACGTCTTCGGCGAGTTCCGTGCGCCGACGGGCGTCAGCAGCGCCCCGGTGGCCGTCCCCGCGGAGGCCGGCACCCCGCTGGCCGCCGTCCGGGAGAAGGTCGCCCGGACGGCCGAGGAGCTGGGCTGCGGCCGGCTGCGGCTGCTGGTGGGCAAGCCCGGCCTGGACGGGCACTCGAACGGGGCCGAGCAGATCGCCGTGCGCGCCCGCGACGCCGGGTTCGAGGTGGTCTACCAGGGGATCCGGCTCACCCCCGAGCAGATCGTCTCCGCCGCCCTCGCGGAGGACGTGCACTGCGTCGGGCTGTCGATCCTCTCCGGCTCCCACGCGGAGCTGGTGCCGGACGTGCTCGACCGGCTCCGCGAGGCGGGTGCCGGCGAGGTCCCGGTGATCGTGGGTGGCATCATCCCGAACGCCGACGCCGCCCAGCTCAGGGCGGCCGGCGTGGCCGCCGTCTTCACCCCGAAGGACTTCGGCATCACGGAGATCATCGGCCGTATCGTCGACGAGATCCGCCAAGCGAACAAGCTCGACCCCCTGGAGGTCCCCGCATGAGTACGCCGGTCAACCGTCTGCGTCCGCGCCGCTCCTGCCTGGCCGTGCCCGGCTCGAACCCGCGCTTCCTGGAGAAGGCCCAGGGCCTTCCCGCGGACCAGGTCTTCCTGGACCTGGAGGACGCCTGCGCGCCGCTCGCCAAGCCGGACGCCCGGCACACCATCGTGAAGTTCCTCAACGAGGGCGACTGGACCGGCAAGACCCGCGTGGTGCGGGTCAACGACTGGACCACCCACTGGACCTACCGGGACGTGGTGACCGTCGTCGAGGGCGCCGGCCAGAACCTGGACTGCATCATGCTGCCGAAGGTGCAGGACGCCCAGCAGGTCGTGGCGCTGGACCTGCTGCTGACGCAGATCGAGAAGACCATGGGCTTCGAGGTCGGCAGGATCGGCATCGAGGCCCAGATCGAGAACGCCCAGGGCCTGAACAACGTCAACGCCATCGCCCAGGCCTCCCCCCGGGTGGAGACCATCATCTTCGGCCCGGCCGACTTCATGGCCTCCATCAACATGAAGTCCCTGGTCGTCGGCGAGCAGCCGCCCGGCTACCCGGCCGACGCCTACCACTACATCCTGATGAAGATCCTGATGGCCGCCCGCGCCAACGACCTCCAGGCGATCGACGGCCCCTACCTCCAGATCCGCAACACCGAGGGCTACCGCGAGGTGGCCCGGCGCGCCGCGGCCCTGGGCTTCGACGGCAAGTGGGTGCTGCACCCCGGCCAGGTGGAGGCCTCCAACGAGATCTTCTCCCCCTCGCAGGAGGACTACGACCACGCCGAGCTGATCCTGGACGCGTACGACTACTACACGTCCGAGGCGGGCGGCAGGAAGGGCTCGGCGATGCTCGGCGACGAGATGATCGACGAGGCGAGCCGCAAGATGGCGCTGGTCATCGCGGGCAAGGGGCGCGCGGCGGGCATGCGGCGCACCAGCACGTTCGAGATCCCGGAGGCCTGAGCATGCAGTTCGGACGCACCTACGAGGAGTTCGAGGTCGGGGCGGTCTACAAGCACTGGCCCGGGAAGACGGTCACCGAGTACGACGACCACCTCTTCTGCCTCCTCACCATGAACCACCACCCGCTCCACATGGACACCAACTACGCGGAGAGGACGACGGACTTCGGCAGGAACGTCGTCGTCGGGAACTACGTGTACTCGCTGCTGCTCGGCATGTCCGTGCCGGACGTCTCCGGCAAGGCCATCGCCAACCTGGAGATCGAGTCGCTGCGGCACGTGGCCCCCACCTTCCACGGGGACACGATCTACGGCGAGACCACCGTCCTCGACAAGACGCCCTCGCGCTCCAAGAGCGACCGCGGGATCGTTTACGTGGAGACCAAGGGCTACAAGCAGGACGGCACCCTGGTCTGCGTCTTCCGGCGCAAGGTGATGGTCCCCACCGAGGCGTACATCAAGGAGCGCGGCGGCGAGCAGCCCGGACGGCCGGAGCTGAACGAGCCCCAGAAGAAGGCGGAGAAGTAGTCATGGCGCGACTCGCCCAGACCCACGGTCTGACCGATGTCCAGCAGGAGATCCTGGCCACGGTGCGGGACTTCGTCGACAAGGAGATCATCCCGGTCGCGACCGAGCTGGAGCACAAGGACGAGTACCCGGCCCAGATCGTCGAGGGGCTGAAGGAGCTCGGCCTGTTCGGGCTGATGATCCCCGAGGAGTACGGCGGCCTGGGCGAGTCCCTGCTCACCTACGCCCTGTGCGTGGAGGAGATCGCCCGCGGCTGGATGTCCGTCTCGGGCATCATCAACACCCACTTCATCGTGGCGTACATGCTCAAGCAGCACGGCACGCAGGAGCAGAAGGACACCTTCCTGCCGCGGATGGCGCTGGGCGAGGTGCGCGGCGCCTTCTCGATGTCGGAGCCGGGCCTCGGCTCCGACGTGTCCGCGATCACCTCCAAGGGCGTGCGGGACGGCGACGAGTACGTCCTCAACGGCCAGAAGATGTGGCTGACGAACGGCGGGACCTCCAACCTGGTCGCCGTTCTGTGCCGGAGTGACGAAGGACACCCCGAGGGGACCGCGCCGCACAGGTCCATGACCACCTTCCTGGTGGAGAAGGAGCCCGGTTTCGGCGAGGTGCGCCCCGGGCTCACCATCCCCGGCAAGATCGAGAAGATGGGCTACAAGGGGGTCGACACCACCGAGCTCATCATGGACGGCCTGCGCGTTCCGGCCGACCGGGTCCTCGGCGGGACCACCGGCCGGGGGTTCTACCAGATGATGGACGGGGTCGAGGTCGGCCGCGTGAACGTCGCGGCGCGTGGCTGCGGTGTCGCCCAGCGTGCCTTCGAGCTGGGCGTCTCCTACGCCCAGCAGCGGCACACCTTCGGCAAGCCCATCGCCTCCCACCAGGCGATTCAGTTCAAGCTGGCCGAGATGGCTACCAAGGTCGAGGCCGCGCATGCCATGATGGTGAACGCGGCACGCAAAAAGGACTCCGGGGAACGAAACGACCTGGAGGCAGGGATGGCGAAGTACCTCGCCTCCGAGTACTGCAAGGAAGTCGTCGAGGACGCCTTCCGTATCCACGGCGGCTACGGCTTCTCCAAGGAGTACGAGATCGAGCGCCTCTACCGTGAGGCTCCGATGCTGCTGATCGGCGAGGGTACCGCCGAGATCCAGAAAATGATCATTGGCCGCCGACTGCTGGAGGAGTACCGGTCGCAGGGCTGATTGTCTCTTTTGAGTCGGTTCGGGCCGGAAGATGATCACACCCTGTCATCATCTTCCGGCCGTCGACTCGGCTTCTGGCTTTCCCAGTTGCGGGTCGTAACCGATAACATCGCGGGAAAGCCGCCGTCCCCCGTTTGCCAGCGCGGCATCATCCGCTACGAAGGTCATCCATGCCCCACAGCCAAACCTCTGCATCTCGCGACAGCCTCCTCGGCGTACGGATCGCTCGCGGAGCATCGCCGTGGCTTCTGCCGACCGTCGCCACCGCTGCCCTCAGCCTGGCCCGCTCGCGGCGGTCGCGCCGCGCCGCGGCCCTCGCCGTGCCCACCACCGCGCTCGCGGCGGGCATGCTCTGGTTCTTCCGCGACCCGGAGCGCGAGATCGCCCGGGGCCGGGTCATCTCCCCCGCCGACGGTGTGGTGCAGAGCATCATGCCGTGGAAGGACGGGCGGACCCGCGTGGCGATCTTCATGAGCCCGCTCAACGTCCACGTCAACCGGGCGCCGCTGGCCGGCACCGTGACCTCGGTCGAGCACGTGCCCGGCGGCTTCGTTCCCGCCTTCAACAAGGAGAGCGAGAACAACGAGCGCGTCGTCTGGCACTTCGACACGGAGCTCGGCGACATCGAGATGGTGCAGATCGCCGGCGCGGTGGCCCGGCGCATCGTCCCGTACATCCCCCAGGGCACCAAGGTCGAGCAGGGCGACCGCATCGGGCTGATCCGTTTCGGCTCGCGCGTCGACATCTACCTGCCGGAGGGCGTGGAGGTGGACGTCGAGGTCGGTCAGGTCACCACGGCGGGGGTGACTCGCATTGACCGTGATTGATCCGGACACCCAGGCGTCGACCTGGACGGACGACGAGGACGACGACGCGGAGGAGATGCCGCTCAGTCTCCGGCTGTCGATAGCGGACACCCTCACGCTCGGCAACGCCACGTGCGGCTTCATGGCGGTGTACTTCACCACCACGGGCATCCTCATCCCGCACCTCCAGGGCAGCCAGGAGACGGGGATGGCGCGCCACAGCGCCGCCACCGCCGTGATCCTGATGCTGCTCGCGGCGATCTTCGACCTCTGCGACGGGCTGGTCGCGCGCAAGCTGCGGTCCTCGCCCATGGGCGCGGAGCTGGACAACCTCTCCGACCTGATCAGCTTCGGTCTGGCACCGGCGTACTTCGTGCTCGTCTACGGCATGGTCGCCGACGACGCCCACCAGCGGGTCTCGGCGGTCGCGGCGATCGTGGTGCTGCTGGCGGTGGTGCTGCGGCTTGCGAGATTCTCCTGCGTGACCCTGAAGGACGGCATGTTCCAGGGCATGCCGAGCCCCTTCGGGGCGCTGACGGTGGTCTCGATCGTGCTGCTGGAGCTGCCGTTCATCCCGACCCTGCTGGCCATCATCGGGACGGCATGGCTGATGGTGAGCCGGGTCGAGTACCCCAAGCCCCGGGGTGTGCTGGCGGTCGCGATGCTCGGCTGGATCGTCTCGGCGATGGGGATGCTGGCGGCGTGGGCCTTCGACGCGCCCGGCGGTGAGGGAATGCTCCAGGCCGGGTGCGCGCTCCAGATCGTGATGGCGGCGACGATCCCCCTCTTCGCCACCGCCCGTCGCGTGAACACCTTCCGCGACAACCGGCGCGAGAACCGCGAGGCACGCGCGGCGCGCGCCGTGCAGTAGCAGACCGCGCGAGCGGACGTGCGAGGGCCCCGGAGGCGATGCCTCCGGGGCCCTCGCACGTTCGCCGGGCTCCGCCCGGACCAGGGCAGGGCGCCCGCTCTCAGAGCAGGAAGTCCCGCGCGACGGACTCCGCCGCGCGCTCCAGCAGGGGCCCCGCCTGGGCCATGGACACCGCCGGGTCGGGCTCCAGCTCGGAGAGCGGGTAGGCGCGGCGGATGCCCGCCCGGCCCAGCTCCTCCGCGGGCAGCGCGAGGCGGCCGCAGACCGCGACCACCTCCACCCCCCGGGCCCGGGCGGCGGCCGCCACCCCCGCGGGTGCCTTGCCGTGCAGCGTCTGCCGGTCGAGGGAGCCCTCGCCCGTCACGACCAGCGTGGCCCGCTCCAGGGCCGGGGCGAAGCCCAGCACGTCCAGCATCACCTCGATGCCGGGGCGGAAGCGGGCGCCCAGGGCGACGAGCGCCCCGTAGCCGATGCCCCCGGCCGCGCCCGCGCCCGGCGCCTCGGCCTGCTCCGGGCCGAGGACCGAGGCGTAGTGCCTCAGGGCGGCGTCGAGGACGGCCACGTCCTGTTCGCCGGCCCCCTTCTGGGGCCCGTAGACGGCCGCGGCGCCCTTGGGGCCGGTGAGCGGGTTGTCCACGTCGCTCGCGAGGACCAGGTCCACCTCGGCGAACCGCGGGTCCAGGCCCGACAGGTCGGCCGTGGCGAGTGCCCGCAGGCCGCCCCCGCCCGGGGGCACCTCCCGGCCCGAGGCGTCGAGGAAGCGCGCGCCGAGCGCGGCGAGCATCCCCGCGCCGCCGTCGGTGGTGGCGCTGCCGCCCACCCCGAGGACAAGGGTCCGCGCCCCGGCGTCCAGGGCGGCGCGCAGCAGCTCGCCCGAACCGTAGGTGGTGGCCGTGAGGGGGGCGAAGACGCCGTCGGGCAGCAGCTGGAGCCCGGAGGCCTCGGCCATCTCCACGACCGCGGTGCCGTCCCGCAGGGCGAAGGCCGCGGTCACGGGGGCGCCGAGCGGTCCGGTGACCCTCACCTCCCGGCGCTCGAAGCCGGCGGCCACGGCCGCGGCGACCGTGCCGTCGCCGCCGTCGGCGACGGGCAGGCGGTCGACCGGGAGGCCGGGGACGACGCGCCGGAGCCCGGCGGCGACCCGCTCGGCGACCTCCACGGCCGTCAGCGAGCCCTTGAACTTGTCAGCCGCCACGAGCACCCGGGCAGGCTGAGAAACTGCTCCGTCCGTCACCTTGTATCCCTTGCTTTCGAACAGGCAGTCGCGCCGCCCCGACCCTATCGGCCCCGCCTCGGCCCCTGCCACCCCGCGTTCCGACAGCTCCGGGGCTCTTGGCCGGGTGTTTCCTCCAGCCCGGATGCGGCCCCTCCGGCGGTGGGGCGGCGGCCCGGAAGACCCCTCCCGCAATCCCCGGCGGGCGCGTGACGGCAGCCCCTAGGCTGCACCGGGTGACGACCTCCGAGGAATCCGACTACGCCGCCTACATCGCCTCGCTCCCGCGCATCCTCGCCGGTGCGGCCGTCCTGCTGCGCGACGCGTCGGGCCGGGTGCTGCTTGTCGAACCCAACTACCGGGAGGGCTGGGCCTTGCCCGGCGGGACGGTGGAGTCCGACCGGGGCGAGACCCCGCGGGAGGCCGCGCGCCGGGAGGCACACGAGGAGATCGGGCTGGACGTCGAGCCCGGCGCGCTGCTGGCGGTGGACTGGGTGCCGGGAACCGCGCGTCCGCCACTGGTGGCCTATGTGTACGACGGCGGTGTCCTGCCGGACGAGCGCTTCGCGGAGATCCGGATCCAGGAGGAGGAGCTGCTGTCCTGGCGGCTCGCCGCGCCCGAGGAGCTGCCGGGCCTGCTGCTGGGCGAGCTCGGGGACCGCGTGCGGCACGCGCTGGACGCCCTGGCGTCGGGGAGCGGGGCGGTGGAACTGGTCGACGGGCGGCCCCCGGTGACGCGGACGGGCTGAGGCGCCCGGTGCCCGTCGGAGCGGGCACTCGCCGCTTCAGGGGGCCGGCCGCGAACCGGCGGGCCGGCCCGGGCACGCGACGACCGCGGCGGGCCCCTCACGACGGCCCCACGGGTGCCGGGCCGAGGGCAGGCCGCCTCAGCGGTCGGCCGCGGGGCCGTCCCTGCCCGTCGGGCCGTCGTGAGCGGCCGCGCAGAGCACGGGCAGCCGCTGGACCTCGTTGTTGGCGAAGCCTCCGCGGTTCCACGGCGACCGGACCGGCTGCCGGTCGCCCCGTGCGTCCGTGGCCCGTGCGCCGAGGACGTGGCGGCCGGGCTCGGCCGTCCAGTCGAACCGCCAGCGGCGCCAGGCCCAGCGCCCGCTGCCGTCCGCGGGTTCCGGGTCCAGCTCGGCGTCTCGCCAGCTGCACCCGCCGTCCGCGCTCACCTCGACACGGACGACCGGGCCCCCTCCTGACCAGGCACGCCCCTCCAGCCGCACCGGCCCCGGACGCACCACACGGGTGCGGGACATGAAGTCGGGGAAGCCCGGCGGCACCAGCAGGGCGCGTGGTGCGATCCGGGTGACGGGCTCGCCCTCCTCGTCGGCACCCTGCCGCAGCCGGTAGGCGACGGCCTGCTGGAAGCCGTCGAACGGTGTGTCGGTGACGGTGACGGAGCGCAGCCACTTCACGTGGGCCATGCCGTACCAGCCGGGGACCACGAGCCGCAGCGGCCGGCCGTGCTGGGGAGGCAGCGGGCCGCCGTTCATGGCGTAGGCGACGAGCACCTCGTCCGACTCGCCCAGGGCGGTCCCCACCGGCAGGGCGCGGGCGTAGTCCTGCTCCACACCGCGCTCCACTCCGTGGTCCGCGCCGGTGAAGACGACGTCCACCGCACCGGGCAGCACCCCGGCCTCGCGGAGCAGGTCGCGCAGCGGGACGCCGGTCCAGTCGGCCGTCCCCACGGCCCCGGTCAGCCAGGGCTGGCTGACCGGGCGCGGCGAGAGCAGCGCGCGTCCGTTGCCCGCGCACTCCAGGGTGACGCGGAGGGTGACCGCGGGAAGCGACCGCAGCTCGTCCGGCCCCAGCACGAGCGGCCGCCGCACCCGGCCCCCGATCGCCAGCTCCCACCCGTCCGCCTCGGCGGCGGGGATGTCGTAGTGGGTCAGCACGTAGTGCAGACCGGGCGGGGTGACGTCGTAGCGCAGCGCCTCGGGGGGCATGGCGTGATTGCGTGCCGCGAGAGCCAGCTCGTCCGGACCGATGCCTTCCCCGGGATCGGCCAGGCGCGCGGGGGTGCTGATGTCACCGAGGCCCCGTCCCATGGGCCCAGTGTCCTCCCGCCCGGCCCCGCCCCACCACCGGAGCCCGGCCGTCGACGGCCGGTGGCGGGGCTCGTGCGCGCATGCGGTTGACTGTCCCCGCACATGATCACAGAGGGGGTAGCGGAATGGCCGGACGATACGGCAGACGGGCTGCGGCGCTCGCGGCGCTGCTGGTGTGCGGGCTGGCGGCCTGCGCGGGCGAGGCGAGGCCGCTGTCGGCCGAGGACATCGGGAAGGCGCTGCCGACCGACGCGTCCCTGCCCGACGGCTGGGGGCTCCGCCACGAGCCCGGCACGGAGGACCCCCTCTGGGCCGAGAACAAGTGCCGCACCTTCACCGGCACCAAGTGCCCCGGTATCCGGGCCATGGGCGGTGCGGGCGTGGAGGACCCGCGGCACCGGAAGACCGGCAGCGGATCGTACGCGGGGATCAACATCCTCTCCTTCGACACGGCCGAGCAGGCCCAGGCCGCCCTGGAGGCCAAGGTCGGGGACTTCGATCTCGATCTTCCGCTGGAGCTCGAGACCTCGGCGGACCGGACGGTGGCCACCCACCGCTATACGCCCCTCGTCGGCTACTCCTCACGCGTGGCCCTGCGCATCGGCCCGAACTTCGCCTACGTCGCGGGCAATGTGGTCTCCCCCGAGGACCTCAACGGCCTCGCGCAGCACGTCGCCGAGCGGATCAGGGAGCACAGCGGGGGCTGATCCCCCGCCCGGCCCGGATCCGGACCGGGCCCCGCCGCAGACCACCGCGGCAGCAGATCTGATACGTCATCAGCACCTGCCCCGGGCTCTGCCGGAATCCGCTGGCGGGCCCTGCCGGGGCTGCCTACGCTGCGGGTATGACTCTCGTGGCCATCCTCAGCGGGGCGGGCATCTCCACCGACTCCGGCATTCCCGACTACCGCGGCCCGCAGGGGCTGTGGCGCCGCGACCCCGAGGCCGAGAAGCTGGTCACCTACGACTCCTACATGTCCGACCCGGACATCCGGCGGCGCTCGTGGCGGATGCGGCGGGAGAGTGCCACCTGGTCCGCGGAACCGAACGCGGCGCACCGGGCGGTCGCCGCGCTGGACGGGCGCCCGGGTGTCGCGGTCCGGGTGATCACCCAGAACGTGGACGGGCTCCACCAGCTGGGCGGCATGCCCGCCCGCAAGGTCCTCGAACTCCACGGCACCGCCCGGACCGTGGTGTGCACCCGCTGCCGGGTCCGCTCCCCCATGGCCGAGGCGCTCGCCCGGGTGGAGGCGGGCGAGGAGGACCCGGCGTGCGAGGCGTGCGGCGGGGTGCTCAAGTCGGCGACGGTGATGTTCGGCGAGCGCCTGGACCCGGTGGTGCTGGGCGAGGCGCTGGGGGTGGCCAAGGCGTGCGAGGTGTTCGTGGCCGTGGGGACCACGCTCCAGGTCCAGCCCGCGGCCTCGCTGGTCGGCATCGCCGCCGACCACGGCGCCCGCCTGGTCATCGTCAACGCCGATCCGACGCCGTACGACGAGCTCGCGGACGAGGTGGTGCGCGAGCCGATCGGTGCGGCGCTCCCGCCCCTGCTGGAGCGGATCGCGGCCGGGGGCGTCTGAGCGAACTACGCCGGGAGCCCGCGGGTGCCGCATCCGGCCGCCGCCGTGTCAGGGAGGGCTCGGAAGCCGGGTCGAGGGCGGGCCCGGAGGGCCGGTGCGGGCGGGCTCAGAAGAGGGTCCCGTCCGGCGCCCCGCGTTCGAGGGCGAGCAGGCGGCGCTTGCGGTCGAGGCCCCCGCCGTAGCCGGTGAGACCGCCCGAGGAGCCGACGACCCGGTGGCAGGGGACGATGATGCCGATCGGGTTGCGTCCGTTGGCGAGGCCGACGGCCCGGGAGGCGCCCTTGCCGCCCAGTTCCCCGGCGAGCTCGCCGTAGCTGCGGGTCTCGCCGTAGGGGATGCGCAGCAGGCACTCCCAGACACGGCGCTGGAAGGGCGTGCCCGCCAGGTGCAGCGGCAGGTCGAAGGCGGTGCGCTCCCCCGCGAAGTAGGCGCCGAGCTGGCGTGCGGCCTCGTCGAAGGCCGGGGCGCCGCCCCGCTCGCCGAAGGTCTCCTCGGCCGGGCGGTGGCGCTGGCCGGTCATGTAGAGGCCGCTGAGGACGCCGTCGGTGGCGACGAGCGTGAGAGGTCCGAAGGGGCTGTCGAGGACGGTGTGGTTCCTGGTCACCGCTCAGAATCCTTCCGCGGGGAGGTGGTTGACGGGGTGGTCCTCCGCGGCCCACAGGTACTGGACGGCGTAGGAGCGCCAGGGCCGCCAGGGGGCGGCGCGTGCGGTGAGGGCCGCGGGGGTGGCGGGCATCCCCAGTCCGGCGGCGGCCCGGCGGATGCCGAGGTCGGTCGGGAGGAAGGCGTCGGGGTCGCCCAGAGCGCGCATGGCGATCACCTCGACGGTCCACGGAC
This sequence comes from Streptomyces sp. C10-9-1, assembly GCF_024497955.1. Classification (GTDB taxonomy): domain Bacteria; phylum Actinomycetota; class Actinomycetes; order Streptomycetales; family Streptomycetaceae; genus Streptomyces; species Streptomyces sanyensis. The sequence continues at coordinate 134,322 of NZ_JANHKP010000001.1, forward strand.
CGAAGCCGGGCAGGGCGGCCAGGTGGGCGCGCGCCCGGTCCCAGTCGCTGCCGGGGTCGAGTTCCAGGCTTCCACCGGCGAGGGCCGCGACGAGGGTGGTCAGGGTGGTGCGGCGGCTGCGGGGCAGGGCGAGGCGCTCCGGGTCGAGGGCGGCCAGCGCGGCGGCCGCCGGGAAGAGGTGCGTCAGCCCGCCCTCCGGGTCCTCGACGGGGGTGCCGTGCGCGGTCACCAGCCGGGCGGCGTGGGTGCGGGCCGCGGCCGTGGACACCTGCTGCCCGAGGACGGCGCGCACGGCGAACTCGGCCGCGTCGGCGGTGCGCGGGACCCGGCGGCCGGGTGCCCTGTCGACGAGGGGCGCGAGCCCGGCGTCGGCGCGGAGCTGCTCGTCGACGGCCTCGGGGTCCGCGTCCAGGTCGAGCAGCCAGCGGCAGCGGCTGATGGCGATGGTCAGGTCGCGCAGGTCGGTGAGGGCGAGCCGGCAGGCGACGTGGTCGGGGCGGGGGGCGAGGGAGGCGATGCCGTGCCCGTAGGGCAGGGACAGGGTGCGGCGGTAGGCGCCGCCGCGCCACTCCTCCACCCCGGGGACGGCCGTCGCGGCCAGGTGCCCGAAGAGGTTGCCCGGCTCCAGCGGCGCCCGGAAGGGGAGCCTGAGGGCGATCGACCCGGCCGTGGGGGGCCCGGCGGCGCCCCCGGGCCTCCGGGCGGCGCGGGAGCGCAGCTCGGTGGGGGGCAGGGCGAAGACCTCGCGCACCGTGTCGTTGAAGGTCCGCACGGAGGAGAACCCGGCGGCGAAGGCGATGTCGGCCATGGGCAGGCCGGTGGTCTCGATGAGCAGCCGGGCGGTCTGGGCGCGCTGGGCGCGGGCGAGGGCGAGGGGCCCGGCGCCGAGCTCGGCGAGGAGCTGCCGCTCGATCTGGCGGGTGGAGTAGCCGAGCCGGGCGGCCAGACCGGGCACGCCCTCGCGGTCGACGACGCCGTCCGCGATCAGCCGCATGGCCCGGGCGACGGCGTCCGCGCGGGTGTTCCAGGCCGGGGAGCCGGGGCTGGTGTCGGGACGGCAGCGCTTGCAGGCCCTGAACCCGGCCTGCTGGCAGGCGGCCGCGCTGGGGTAGAAGACCATGTTCTCCCGTTTGGGGGGCACGGCGGGGCAGCTGGGGCGGCAGTAGATGCGGGTGGTCAGGACGGCGGTGAAGAACCAGCCGTCGAACCGCGCGTCCCGGGAGCGGACGGCGCTCACACAGCGGTCCATGTCGGTGTGCATGGGTCAAGGATGCGCCGACGGCCCGCTCGGTGCTGGCAGGAATTCGACACCGATGTTCCACTGCCTGCGGCTCTGTGCCGCCCACGAAGCTCAGCCGATGGCGATCCGGGGGTGCCGGTCCGGGCGGATCCAGGCCATGAGCCGCTCCATCGTCTCGCGTGGGACGGAGACGCAGCCCGCGGTGGCGCCGGCGCCGTTGACGTGGAGGAAGATCCCCGCTCCCCGGCCGGGCACGGCGGGCCACCGGTTGAAGTCGATCACGAGGGCGAGGGCGTACTGCACCGGCCGGCCGGCCAGGTGCTCGCTGCCGCGCTCGCCCTCCTCGGTGAGGGGGAAGTCGGCCCCGTCCGCCGTGCGCAGCTGGTTGTAGTGGGGGGACTGCGGGTCCTGGACCCACCAGTGGCGCTCGTCGACCCGGGTGTAGGGCATCCGTGTGCGGGCGGGCTCCAGCCCGAAGCCCTCGGTGACCGTGTACGTGCCCGACGGCGTGGTCGAGGTGCCCTGGCGCCGGGTGGCGCCGTCGGTGACCCCCCGGGCCCCGACCCGGGCCCCGGTGGTGGCGAAGCGGGGCTTCCAGCCGAGGGGCCCCTTGGACCACGCCGTCACCGTCGCGCGGGTGCCGTGCGCCTCGACGGTGATCAGCTGGCGGGCGTCGCCCGGCGCGGCGGGGACGGGGAAGGCGGTGGCCGAGGAGGCGGGACCGGGGTGCGGCGGCCCCGCCGGGGCCCAGGCGGTGGCGAGGGCGACCGCGCACGCCGCGGCGGCGAGCGGGAGGCGGCGGGCGGTGGGGGGTCGGGCCACGGTGCGCTCCTTGCCGGGAGGGCGGCTCCCCGGAGGGTTCCCCCGGGGAGCCGGGTGCGTCTGTCGCGGGGAGGTCGTTCGGGGGCCAGTCTGCCGCTGGGGGCGGCGCGGGCCGCGGCGCGAACCGCCGCCGGCCGGGTGGCCCGTGCCCGAGGGGGCGCCGGCGCCTCAGGCGTACTCGGCGAGGGCGGCCTGGAAGGCGATGTACGCCGCCTCGTCGAAGAGCACGAAGCGCACCTCGCGCACGGAGGTCTCGGTGCCCCGGACGGCGGCGACCGCGATACGGGCCGCGTCCGCCATCGGCCAGCCGTAGACGCCGGTGGAGACGGCCGGGAACGCGACGGTGGCGGCGCCGAGTTCGTCGGCGACGCGCAGGGACTCCCGGTAGCAGGAGGCCAGCAGCCCGGAGCGGTCCTCGGAGGCGGAGTGCACCGGGCCCACGGTGTGGATGACGTTCCGGGCGGGCAGGCGCCCCGCGGTCGTCGCGACGGCCCTGCCGGTCGGCAGGCCCTTGCCGTAGTGGGAGGCGCGCAGGCGGCGGCAGTCGGCGAGGATCTCGGGGCCTCCCCTGCGGTGGATGGCGCCGTCCACCCCGCCGCCTCCCAGCAGCGAGGAGTTGGCCGCGTTCACGACGGCGTCGGCGTCCTGCTCGGTGATGTCGCCGCGGACCAGGGTGATCGTCGGTGCTGTCATCCTGTCATGATGGCCGCTGCCGCGCTCACTTCGCTCGCAGGACCCGCCAGACCGCCTTGGCGGCGTGGTGGCCCGACATGCCGTGGACGCCCGGACCGGGCGGGGTGGCCGAGGAGCACAGGAAGACGGCGGGATGGGCCGTGGCGTACGGCACCCGGGCCAGCCTCGGCCGGATCAGGGTCTGGAGCCCGGCGAAGGCCCCACAGGCGATGTCGCCGCCGACGTAGTTGGCGTTCCGCGCGGCGAGTTGGGGCGGGCCGGCGACGGCGCGGGCGAGCACCAGGTCGCGGAACCCCGGTGCGAACCGCTCGATCTGGCGCTCGATCACCTCCGTGGCGTCGCCTTCCCACCCGGCGGGGACGTGTCCGTAGGCCCACAGCACGTGGCGCCCCTCGGGGGCGCGGCCCGGATCGACGAGGCTGGGCTGGGCGGTGATCAGGAAGGGGACCTCCGGGTCGCGGCCCTCGACGGCCGCCCGGAGGGCCGCGTCGATCTCGGTCGCGGTGGGGCCGAGGTGCACGGTGCCCGCGATGCGCGCCTGCGGCGAGGTCCACGGGACGGGGCCCGAGAGCGCGTAGTCGACCTTGAAGGCGGCCGCGCCGTAGCGGTAGCGCCAGTAGGCGGAACCCAAGCCGGCGATCCGTGCCAGCGCGGTGGGCGAGGTGTCGAACACATAGGCGCGGGCGGGTGGGAGCTCGTCCAGGCGCCTGACCTCGACGCCGGTGTGGATGGTCCCGCCGAGTTCGGAGACGTAGGAGGCCAGGGCGTCGGAGACGGCCTGCGAGCCGCCGCGCGGCAGCGGCCAGCCGACCTCGTGGGCGGCGAGCGCGAACATCAGGGCCACGCCGCCGGTGGCGACGCCGCCGGTGGGGGCGATGGCGTGGGCGGCCAGCCCGGCCATCAGGGCCCGGCCCTTGTCCCCGCCGAAGCGCCGGGCGAGCCAGGTGGAGGGGCGGACGGCGTCGAGGCCGAAGCGGACGAAGCGCAGCGGGTCCCGGGGCAGTCCGTCCCAGGGGGTGCGCAGGAAGTCGGCGGCCAGGGTGTCCCAGTGGCCGGTGTAGGGGGCGAGCATGCGGCGGTAGGCCCCGGCGTCGCCCGGCCCGAGGGAGAGCGCGGTCTCCGCGACGGAGCGGCTGAGCACGGCCGCGGTGCCGTCGGGGAAGGGGTGCGCGAGGGGCAGTTCGGGGTGGATCCACTCCAGTCCGTGCCGGGCGAGCGGCATGCCCGCGAAGGCGGGCGAGCCGACCCCGAGGGGGTGGACCGCGGAGCAGGGGTCGTGGCGGAAGCCCGGGAGGGTGAGCTCCTCGGTACGCGCGCCGCCGCCCACCGTCCCCAGGGCCTCGAACACGGCGACGGAGAAGCCCCGGCGGGCCAACTCGGCCGCGGCCGTGAGTCCGTTGGGGCCCGCCCCCACCACGACGGCATCGAGCATCGACGGCACCTTGGGACTCCTTCGTCAGCCGGCGGCCATGGACGTCCAGGATATTCGGCGGCACGGGCGGCAGGGGCCCGGGTCCGGTCCGCGGCGGGACGAGGCGACGGCGGCGAGGGGGCGGCGGCCGCCGCGCCCTTCGGGGGCCGCGCGGTGGCGGCGGCGCATGCATGGTGGGACCGCCGGGGAGGCGGAGTTCGCCGTGGGGCCGCCGGGGAGGCGGCCGGCTCGGAGGGGCGCGCCGACCGTGTCGCCGTGTCCGTCCCGGGCGTTCGCGGTGGCGGCCCCCACGCACCCGGCGCCGGGTGCGGTGCGTGCACGGGAAGGGAGCGCTGCCGAACCCGCCCCCCGCCCGGGGCCGCACGGGCACGCGGCGCACCGGGCGAGGCGGCCGCCGACGGGGCGGCCCGCCGGTCCGGCAGGTGCACGGCCCGGATGCGCGGGCGGGCCCGGGCTCAGCCGAGCAGGGCGAGGAGCCGCTGTGCCGTGGCCGCGTCCCGGGCCGCCGTGAACGGCAGCGCGTTGCCGCCGGCTATCCGGAAGGGCTGCCCGGCCACCGTCGTCTGGTGGCCCCCGGCCTCGGTGACCAGCAGCAGCCCGGCCGCGTGGTCCCAGGCGTACTCCCAGCTGAAGGCCGTGGCCTCCAGCTCGCCCCGGGCGACGCGCAGGTACTCCAGCCCGGCGGACCCGCAGGGCCGGGTGTCGACGCCGGGCCCCGTGAGCCCGCGCAGCAGGCGCTTCTCCTCGGGCGAGGAGAAGTCCGGGTTGGACATGGCGATCCTCAGGGGTGCGCCGGGCTCGGGCGACCCGGTGCGCAGGGGGGTGCCGTTCAGCCGCGCGCCGCGCCCGCGGACGGCGACGGCCATCTCGTCGGCAACCGGCGCGTACGTCCACGAGGCGAGCAGCTCACCGTGGTGGGCGAGGGCGACGAGGGTGCAGAACCCGGCGTCGCCGCGGACGAACTCGCGGGTGCCGTCGACCGGGTCGACCACCCATACCGGCGCGTCGCCGCGCAGGGCGTCGTAGACGGCCGGGTCGGCGTGGACCGACTCCTCACCGACGACCACCGAACCGGGCAGCAGGGCGGTCAGCGAGGCCGTGAGGTGCTTCTCGGCGAGCCGGTCGGCGTCGGTGACAAGGTCGTGGGGACCGCGCTTCTCGTCGACCTCGTCCTCGGACAGGCGGCGGAAGCGCGGGGTGATCTCGGCCTCGACCGCGGCGCGGACGGCCTCCTCGACGTCGGACAGGCCCTCGGTAAGGAATGCATCGATCATGTGTCCAGCCAACCATGCCCGACCGACATCCGGGGACGCGGTCGGCACCCCCGTGCGCAACCCGGCGTTCCCCCGGGGTTTCACCGCGGCGCGCGGCAGGGCCCGGCGAGGAGCGGGCCCCGCCGGGGGCGGAGGGTCAGAGCCGGTCGCCGAGCATCGCGCTGCCGGTGGTGGCACCGCCGTCGATGACGAACTCGCAGCCGGTGGAGTACAGCGCCTCGGCCGCGACGAACACCGCCATGGAGGCGACCTCCTCCGCGGTGCCGTAGCGGGCGGTGGGCTGGCCGGCCACCATCTCCTCGCCCATGCCGGCGGTCATGGGCGTGCGGATCGGGCCGGGATGGAGGGAGCAGACGCGCACCCCGTCGGGCGCCAGTTCCAGGGCTGCCGTCTTGGTCAGGCCCCGCAGCCCCCACTTGCTGGCCGCGTAGGCGCCCAGCCCGGCGTACCCCATCAGGCCGGCCGCCGAGGACATGTTGATCACGACACCGCCACCGGCGCGGCGCAGGGAGGGGATCGCGGAGCGCACCCCGAGCCAGGCGCCGTACAGGTTGACGTCGGTGACCCGCCGGAAGGACTCGGGCTCCTGGTCCTCGATGCCGCCGACCTCCAGGATGCCGGCGTTGTTCACGAGCACGGACACCGGGCCGTACGCCTCCTCGGCCGCGGCCACGGCCGCCGCCCAGCTGCCGGCGTCGGTGACGTCCAGCGGCGCGAAGCGGGCCGCGGCACCGAGCCCGGCCGCCAGGTCGCCGCCCTCCCCGTGCAGCACGTCGCCGATCGTGACGGTCGCGCCCTCCTCGACGAAGCGGCGGACGACCGCCGCCCCGATGCCGCGGGCGCCCCCCGTGACGATCGCGTTCCGCCCGGTCATACGTCCCACGGTGTCCTCCGGTCTCTCGCCTGGCCTCCGGAGCAGCGTCGTCCTCCCCGCGCCCGGCGGCCGGTGCGACACGCCGGGAAGGACGGCACCCCGGCGAAGAGCCCTCCGCCCCCGCGGCGGCCGCCCGGGGCGCGTGACCCGTTGACCCGAACGGGTGCTCCACGGCCCGGAGCACCTCGGCCCCCCGCCCGCGGTGGCAGGGATCACCTGCATCCCGACTCCCCCACCGCATGGGACCCTCCATGAGCCAGCTCGCCTACGTCCTCGCCGCCGTCGGAGCCTGGGTCGCCATCGGCCTGGCCACCGCCTGGTGGATGGCACGCCGGGGCTACCACCACTGGGGGTGGCTGCTCATGGGCGTCGTCTTCGGGCCGTTCCTGGCCCTCGCCGCCAGTGACCGCATCCAGGTGCACCGCGTCGGGCCGCTCGCGCGGATCCCGGTCGGCACGCCGGGGCCGGGCGGTCTGCGGGTGCTGGTGGGTCTGGACGGCTCCCCCGAGTCGCAGGACGCGCTGGACCTGGCCGTCGCGCTGCTGGGGCCGTACGCGCAGGCGCTGGTCGCGGCCGAGGTGGTGGGGTACGACGCGGCCGACGACGAACGGGACCCGAGCGTGGCCGCCGCGCGGAGGCGTCTGGAGGCGGCGGCCGAGCGCAGCCGCGGACGGGTGACGGAGTGCGACATCCTCTCGGGGCCGCCGGCCCGGGCCCTGGCGGACTACGCCGCGGAACAGGACATCGACCTCGTCGTCGTCGGTGCACAGGACGGGGGGCTGCCCCACCGCCTCCTGGGCGACGTCGCCCAGGAGCTGGTGCGCCGGCACACCGTGCCCGTCCTCGTGACGGGACGGCGGCCGCGGCGCGCGGCCTCCGGGTGAGTCCCCCCGCCGCCGCACGTACGGCGGCGGCACCGCGCGGGGACCGTCACGGGCGGAAGCGCGCGGACCACACGGGCTCCACCAGGTCCCACTCCCTGTCCCAGCGCGCGTAGCGTCCGCGGTCCAGCGCGCGGCGGACGCCGGCGCGTGCCGCGTACACGCCGCCCGCCACGCCGAGCGCCGCCGTGAGGCCCGCGGACCAGCCGCCTGCCGCCGCGTTCGCCCCGCTCGCCGGCGCACCGGTGAGGCGGCCGTCGCGGTCCACCCATACGCGCACGGCGGCGCCCTCGGCCGTTCCCGAGTCCACCAGGGTCGTGCCCGTCCGCACCGTGCCGTCGCCGTCGGTCCAGCGGACCCGCGCCGACTGCTTCCCGTAGGCGCTGGGGCCCGAGGTGCCTGCGGTCAGCCGGGCGGTGACCTCGTGCCGTTGCTCCGCCTGCACCTGCGCGGCGCGCAGCGAGGACGCGTAGACGGCCGTTCCCGCGCCGAGCGCCGCCGCCGGAAGTCCGAGCAGCAGCACCAGCGCCAGGAGGAGGCGGCACCAGGACTCGACCCGGTCGGACGTCCGGCGCAGGGGGTTGGCGCCCGCCGGCGGTCCGCCCCGGTCGGGCGGGGGTGTGCCGGGCGGGTGCGGAGAACCGTCTGCGCTCATGGGCCGCCCTCCGGTGGATGGCCGGTCCCCCCGTCGCCACCTCCTCACCATGGGACGGCACCGGGTCCCAGGGCACGGGGCCGAAGGTCCCTTCCGGCACGGCATCCGGCCCCGGCGGTCCGGCCGCGCGCCCGCCGTGGCTCCCCCGGTGCCGCGGAAGGGCCGTGCGGTCCCCCGTGCGGCCCGGGGTGCCCTGGCGGCGGGGTCCGGACGGGCCGAGGCTGGAGGACGGAGCGGCTGCCCGCCGACGCCGTTCCGGGACGGAGTTCCCCATGACCGGTCCGGTGATCGTCGGGGTGGACGGGTCCGCCTCCAGCCTCGCCGCGGTCGACACCGCGGCCCGTGAGGCGCGTCTGCGCGGGGTGCCGCTGCGGATCGTGCACGCCTTCGGCCGCGCCCCGGGGCACCTGCCGCACGGCGCGCCGCCGTGGAACCCGGGCGGCCACGGGGTGGAGCCGATGGTCCACGGCGGGCTGGCGCACGCCGAGGAACGGGCCCGGCGGGCGGCGCCGGACCTCGCGGTCACCCGGTCGGTGGTGTCCGGCACCCCGCTGGAGGTGCTGGAGATCGAGTCGCGTGCGGCGGTGCTCGCCGTGGTGGGCAGCCGCGGCCACTCCGGTCTCGCCCGGCTGCCGGCGGGCTCGACGGCCGTGCAGCTGGCCGCCCGCGGCGGCTGTCCGCTGCTGGTCGTGCGCGGCCGCCCCGAGCCCGGCGGTCCGGTGGTGCTGGCGGTGGACGGCTCCGAGGCCGGGGAGGCCGCGGTGGACTTCGCCTTCGCCGAGGCCGTACTGCGCGGAGCTCCCCTGGTGGCGCTGCACGTGTGGAACACGGTGGGCGAGCACGCGTACGAGGGTCCCGGCGACCCCCTGAACGCCGTGGTCGCCGACGTCGAACACCGCCGGGCGGCCGAGCGGCACGTGCTGGACGAGGCGGTCGGCCCGCGCCGGGAGCTCTTCCCGCGGCTCACCGTGGAGCGGCGCCTGGTCCGCTCCCGGGTCCGGCCCGCGCTCGTCGACGCGAGCGGGTCCGCGCAGCTGGTGGTGACGGGGGCGAAGGGCCACGGGGGCCTGGCCGGTCTGCTGCTCGGCTCGGTCAGCCAGGCCCTGCTGCACCATGCCCGCTGTCCCGTGGCCGTCGTCCGCGGCGGCGGGTGAGACGGGCCCGGCCGGCCGCTCGGGCGGTCGGCCGGTTCGTGCCGGGCGCGGGGGGGTGCGGGTGGGCGGCCGGGTGCCGTGGGCTCGCACGATGGCCCCCGGCTGCTCAGAATGGTGCTGTGCCCAAGCTGCCACGCACCGCGCCGGCCCGGTCGGCCGAGCCCGGTCCGCGGGGCGGACGGCGGATCTCCGGGAGGCGGTATGCACCACAGGACGGTCGGGGAGCTCATGACCCGGGACGTGGTCAGGGCCCGGCGGGACACGCAGTTCAAGGAGATCGCCAGGCTGCTGACGGAGAGCGGTGTCACGGCCGTGCCCGTGGTGGACGACCTCGACCGCCCCATGGGCGTGGTGTCCGAGGCCGACCTGCTGCGCAAGTGCGCCGACCAGGCCGATCCCACCGGGCTGGCCCCCGTCCCGCACCGGGAGGCCTGGGAGCGGGCCAAGGCCGAGGGGGCGCGCGCCGAGGAGCTGATGTCGGCTCCCGCCGTGTGCGCCCGGGAGGACTGGAACGTGGTCGAAGCCGTCCGCCTGATGGAGGCCCAGCAGGTCAAGCGGCTGCCCGTGGTGGACGAGGCGGACCGGCTGCTGGGCATCGTCAGCCGCGGCGACCTGCTGCGGATCTTCCTGCGCCGCGACGACGCCATCCGTGACGAGATCACCGGGGACGTGTTGCGGCGCACCCTGGGGCTCGCCCCGTGGGAGGTGACGGTGGACGTGCACGACGGGAGGGTGGAACTCGGCGGCACCGTCGCGAGCGAGGGCCTGATCCCCGTCGTGGAGCGGCTGTGCCGGAGCGTCGACGGCGTGGTCGAGGTGTCCGCGCGCCTCACACGGCGCACCGGCGACGCCCTCCCCTCGCCCACCGCCGACTGAGGCCGCGGCGGGGGGCCTTGCCGCGCCCCCGCGGTCCGCCGGGTCCGCCGGGGCCGCCGGGCGGGCTCCCGGGCGGCGCCGGTCAGGTTCCGTCGGCGGAGAAGTGCTGGTAGTCCGGGGGCGACCAGGTACCGCCCCAGGTCCACCCCGCCTCCTCGATCGCCCGGGTCACGGCGTCGCCGTCGACGAGCATGCCGGGTTCGGGGGGTGTGCGGTCCAAGGCGTCCTCGGCGCCGGGCGGATGGACCTCGCCCGAGCGGTCGACGTAGGGGTTCTCCCGGGGGTTGAGGTCGACGGCGTCGCCGTAGGCGTGCCGGGAGAGGTGGCGTGCGTCTCCGGTGACGCGGCGGCAGTTGAACGCCGAGGTGTTGCCGTCGGCCATGGCCCGGGCGTCGCTGCCGCCGTACTCGGCCGTCACCCGCATCCGGTGGATCGGGAAGCGCGCGTCGAAGGCCCGTCCGAAGATGTGCAGTACCGCGCCGACGGCGTCCTGGTGGACGACCATCTCCCCGCGGTGGACCCGTCCGTCGAACCCCCAGTGGTTCATGCTGACCAGCCGCAGCCGCTCCGGGGGCACCGGGCAGCCGGGGCGGTGGCTCGCCCCCAGCTTCTGCTCGGGCACGCGGCCCACGGTGGCGCGGAGCGCGGGTTCCTCGGCCGCGGCGGCCCCGGCGGGCGGCGCGGCCAGGACCAGCGCCAGGGCGAGCGCGGGTGCGGCGCACCGGCGGGCGGCAGGCATCCCTCAAGGGTAGGAGGGCTCCCCCGGGCCCGCATCAGCGACGGGGCGGGGCCGGACGTCAGCGGGCCGGCGCGGAGGCGTTCGCCCCCGGCACCGTGGCGCCGGGCCCGACGGCGCCCCGGGCGAGCAGCAGCAGGGCGTCGACCAGGTCCTCGGCGGGGCTCCCGGTGGCCAGGCGGCGCAGCTGAAGGCCCATCACGAGCGCCACGGTGGCGGCCGCGTACCGCTCGGCGTCCGGGACGCCCAGGCCGGCGAGGATCTGGGCGGCCAGCCGGTCGTAGGCGGTGAACGCCTCCGCCGCGGCCTCCCGCAGCCGTGCGTCGCGCCCCGCCTCGACGTAGAGCTCGAAGGGGGCGATGTGCTCGCTGTCGAAGCCGATGTCCCCGGCGACCTGCCCGGCGAGGGCCGCCGCCCCCGCCACGTCGAGGTCGCAGGCGGTGCGGTGGGCCTCGGCGAGTTCGGTGAAGCGCCGGGTCTCCTCGCGCACGAAGTGCAGCAGCGACTCCCTCAGCAGCTCGTGCTGCGTCTCGAAGTGGTACGTCACCGAGCCGAGGGAGACGCCCGCCTCGCGGGCGATCCTGCGGTTGGTGACCCCTGCGACGCCGTCCCTGCCGATGATCCTCAGCACGGCCTCGATGATCCGCTGCCGGGTGGGGGCGGGGCTGGTGGCGCTCGACATGGGGCCATTGTCCCATCGGGTCGCGGCCGCGGGTCACCGGACCGGCGCGTCCTCCGGCGCCCGGCCGCCGAAGGACGCGGGCGGGCGCTTCTCGTACCAGCGCAGTTCCGCCTCCAGCTGAGCGGCGAGCGAGACCAGCCGCGCCTCGCTGCCGTCCGGGCCGAGCAGTTGGGCGCCCACCGGGAGCCCTTCCGCGGTCAGTCCCGCGGGGATGCCGACGCCGGGCCAGCCGAGGACGTTCCAGGGCCAGGCGTAGGGGCAGGCGGAGGCGATGGCGAGGTCCGTGCGGGCGGCGGACAGCCCGTCGAAGGTGCCGACCCGGGGCGGCGGGACGGCCGTGCTGGGGGTCAGCAGGACGTCGTAGTCGTCGAAGAAGCCGCCGATGCGGCGGTGCTGGACGGCTTCGCGCGCCCGTGCGGCGCGCACGGCCCGCCCGCCGAGGCGGCGGCCGGAGCGGGCGGCCGCGCGGGTGCGCGGGTCGAGGAGGGACGGCTCGGGGTGGCGGTCGGCGTAGGCGGCGATCCCGCTCGCCGCCCGGGGAAGGAAGCCCAGCCCGATCAGTCCGTAGCGCGGCCGCGCCTCCTCGACGCGGTGCCCGAGCCGGGCGAGCACCTCGGCCAGGGCGGTGACGGCGCGGCGGACCTCGGGGTCGGGCCGTGCCCCGGTCAGGGTCAGCGGCGGGCGCAGGGCGAGCGCGATGCGCAGGCGACCGGGCTCGCGGCGGGCGGCGGCGGAGGCGTCCACCGGGGCCGGGCGGTGGCGTTCGCGGGGGTGGGCGCCGGCGGCGGCGTCGAGGAGCAGTGCCGCGTCGGCGACGGTGCGCGCCAGCGGGCCGTTGACGGTCAGGCCCTGGAAGCAGTCGTCGTAGGGGTGGACGGAGATCCTGCCGCGCTGCGGCTTGATGCCGACCAGGTGCGTCCAGGCCGCCGGGATGCGGATGGAGCCCGCGCCGTCGGAGCCGAGGGCGGCGGGGACCAGGCCGGCGGCGACGGCGGCGGCGGAGCCCCCGGAGGAGCCTCCCGGTGTGTGCCCGGGGTCCCAGGGGTTGCGGGTGGCGCCGAAGGCGGGACCCTCGGTGAAGGGCCACTGGCCGAGTTCGCAGGAGTTGGTCTTGCCGACGATGACGGCTCCCGCGGCACGCAGCCTGCGGACCGCCTCGCCGTCCTCCGCGGCGGCCGGCAGCTCGCCCGCGCAGCCGAAGTAGGTCGGCACCCCCGCGACGTCCGTGTCGTCCTTCACCGCGACGGGCACGCCCAGCAGCGGCAGCCGCTCCCCTGCCGCGAGTCTGCGGTCGGCCGCCCGCGCCTCGGCGAGGGCGGTCCCGGTGAGCACCGTGCGGAAGGCGTTGAGGCTCTGCCCCGTCGCCTCGATCCGGGCGAGCGCGGCGCCGACCAGCGCCTCGGAGGTGCTCTCACCGGACGCCAGCGCCCGTGCCTGCCCGGCCAGCCCGAGGAATCCGTCTGTGGACACGCTGCGCCCGCCTCTCTATTGTTCGTTCGAACGAACAGTACGGGAGGGTAACCAGATGCGGATCAGCGGAGCAACCGTCCTGCTCACCGGGGTCACCGGCGGTATCGGCGGCGCCCTGGCGGCCGGGCTCGCCGGGCTCGGGGCGAAGCTGGTGGTCAGCGGCCGCCGCGAGGAGGCGCTGGCACCGCTCGCCGAGCGCTACGGGGCGCGGGCCGTTCTCGCCGACCTCGCCGACGCCTCCGACGTGGAGCGCCTGGCCCGCGAGGCGGCGGACGCGGACGTCCTGGTCGCCAACGCGGCCCTGCCGTCCAGCGGCGACCTGCTGGAGTACACCCCGGAGCAGATCGACCGGGCGTTCGCCGTGAACCTGCGGGCGCCGGCGGTACTGGCCCGGCTGATGGCCCCCGCCATGGTCGAGGCGGGTCGCGGCCACCTGGTCTTCGTCGGCTCGATCTCCGGCAAGGCCGCCACCCGTTCCGCCTCCCTGTACAGCGGCACCAAGTTCGGTCTGCGCGGTTTCGCCCTCGGGCTGCGCCAGGACCTGCGGGGCACGGGCGTGGGGGTGTCGGTCGTCCAGCCGGGGTTCGTGCGCGACGCGGGCATGTTCGCCGAGACCGGCGCCAGGCCGCCGGCCGGGATGCGGACGGTCTCCCCGCGGCAGGTGGTCCGGGGCGTGGTGCGCGCGGTGGAGCGCGATGTCGCCGAGCTCAACGTCGCCCCGCTGGAACTGAGGCTGCTGAGCGCCGTGGCCGGGCAGTTCCCCGGCTTCGCGGAGCGGGTCCAGCGGGGTGCGGGCGAGGCGACGCTGCGGCAGGTGGTGGCGGCGCAGCGCTCCCGGCGCTGAGGACCGGGGCGGCGCCGCAGGACGCCCCCGCCCGACAGGCCGCGCCGCCGGGCCGCACTGCCGGGGCCGCGCTTGCCGGGCCGCACCGCCCCCGCAAGGGTGCCCGAACGGCTCTTCCCCGCGGGGCGGGCGGCGGAGCGATGCTGGAGGGAGAGCGGCGGACGCCGGACGGCGGCCGGAGGACGGACCCGGGCGGCGTCGGCCGGTCGCCGCGGCGGGCAAGACCGGTCCGCATTCCCGTGGTCGGCTCCCGGCCCGGGGCCATGCCTCCCCGGCGCGCGCAGGCGGCGGCACGGCGTGCCGCGGATCCGAAGGACCGGGACGCCGTCGCGCGGCCGCCCGGTCTCCGAGGCAGGGAGTGCGGACGTGTTCTTCAGGGACCGGCGTGACGCCGGGGAGCGGCTGGCAGCCCGCGTGGCCCACCTCGCGGGTTCCGATGTCGTGGTGCTCGGACTGCCCCGCGGCGGGGTTCCGGTCGCCGAGGAGGTCGCCCGGGCCCTGGGCGCGCCACTGGACGTGTGCCTGGTCCGGAAGCTGGGAGCGCCCTTCCAGCCGGAACTGGCCATGGGCGCGCTCGGCGAGGGCGGCGTCCGGCTCGTCAACGAGGAGGTCCTGCGCGCCGCGGGCGTCACGCCCGAGCAGCTGGCCACGGCGGAGGACCGTGAGCGGGCGGTGCTGGAGAGCCGCGCCCGGCGCTACCGCGGGGCACGCAGACCGGTCCCGCTCGACGGACGCACCGTGCTGGTGGTCGACGACGGGGTGGCCACCGGCGCGACGGCCCGGGCGGCCTGCCGCATCGCGCGCGCCCGGGGTGCCGCCCGGGTGGTGCTGGCGGTCCCGGTGGCCCCCCACGACTGGGCGGCGCGCCTCGGTGCGGACGCCGACGAGCTGGTATGCCTGCACGCGCCCCACGGCTTCCGTGCGGTCGGCCAGTACTACGCCGACTTCTCGCAGACCGACGACGACGAGGTCGTCGCCTGCCTGGAGGAGAGCACCCCGCGCCCGGTGACCGACCGCCCGGCCGGAGCGCGTCCCGCCGGTCCGGTGGACCGGGACGCAGCGGTGCGGGCGGGCCCGCTGGTGCTTCCGGGGCGGCTGACGGTGCCCGGGGACGCGCGGGGTGTGGTGGCCTTCGCACACGGCAGCGGGAGCAGCCGCCACAGCCCGCGCAACCGCCGGGTGGCGTCCGGCCTGAACCGGGCGGGTCTGGGGACCCTGCTGTTCGACCTCCTTTCACCGGAGGAGGAGCGCGACCGGGCGAACGTCTTCGACACGGAGCTGCTGGCCGGGCGGCTGGCCGGGGCCACCGAGTGGCTGCGCCGCCAGCCGGAGGTGCACGGCCTGCCCGTCGGGTACTTCGGCGCCAGCACCGGGGCGGCCGCGGCGCTTCGGGCGGCGGCCGGGCCGGACGCCGGGATCGCCGCGGTCGTCTCCCGGGGCGGCCGGCCCGACGCCGCCGGACCGCGACTGCCCGAGGTCTCGGCGCCCACCCTGCTCATCGTCGGCGGCCGGGACCGGATGGTGCTCGACCTCAACCGCGAGGCGCAGGCCCGTCTGCGCTGCGAGAGCGACCTCGTGGTGGTGCCCGGCGCCACCCACCTCTTCGAGGAGCCGGGGGCCCTGGAGGCGGTCACCGAACTGGCCGTGCGCTGGTTCACCGACCACATGGCCCCGGCGGCCCGCGTCCCGGCCGGTCCCTGACGGCACCGGGCCCGGGGTTCCGCCTCCCCGGAGAGGCCGGGAGTCAAGGAGACAAGGAGCCGAATCGATGAACGTGTCCGAGCCGATGAGCCGCCCGGCGGTGTCCGTGCCGACGGGGACGCCCCTCGGGCAGGTGGCCCGTGAGATGGCCGCGTACGGGGTCGGTTCCGTGGTGGTCACCGAGGGCGGCGCCCTGCGCGGCATCGTCACCGACCGCGATCTCGCCCTGTCCGCCCTCGCCCGGCGCCTGGACCCGGACGAGGCGGTGGAGGCGGTGATGACCTCGCCGGTGATCACCCTGGACGCGGACGACGACGTGCAGACCGCCTACCGGACCTTCCGCCGGGCCGGTGTGCGCCGCCTGCCCGTCCTGGACGGCCCGCGGGTGGTCGGCATCCTGACCGTCGACGACCTGCTCATGGACGTCTTCCAGCGCCTCGCCGACCTCCTGGGCCCGGTCGCCTGGAGCGTGCTGGAGGAGCCGCCCGGGCCGCCCGCGTCGGGGACGGCTACGCGGGCCGGGGGCTGAGGCCGCCCGCGGCGGGCCGCACGCTCGCCGTCATTGGGCCGCGGGGCAGGCCCCGGTGGGGTTCTGTCCTCACGTGCCGGGCCCGTGCCGGCGGCGACGCGAGGGCGACGGCCGCCGGCAGGACCCGGCGGTCGTGCCGTGGCGCCTGGCGGCACTGCCCCGCTCCATCGAGCTCACGGCCCGGTACGGCGGGCCGACGGCGGAACAGGCGGGGGAATCCGCTCCGCCGACCGGACCGCGTACAGGGCGCCATCACCGACACGGGGCGGACTCGCGTTCGATCCAGGACTTCAACGGCAACGGCAAGGACGACATCCTCTGGTACGGCCCGGGCTCCGCGCACGACAGCATCTGGTGCGGAACCACCACCAAGGGCCGCTTCCCGTCCGGCTCCATCGAGGTCAAGGGCACCTACACGTCCGTCCCCTGAGGGCACCCGAAGGCGGATGATCCCGAGTCGGGGATCACGGTCGGACGATGCGCGCCGTGATCGGCCCGACGCCGTGCGGGCCTTCGTCCGGGAGCGCCTCTGACAGCCTCCCGCCCGCCTGCGACCACCACCGCAGCCACACCGCGGGAGGCCGCCACCCGCCGTCGGACGCGTGAACGACGCCGCAGGGCGGGCCCTACTGCCGGCCGGCCTCCCCCAGGCAGTGCAGGGCCTCGCGGAAGTCGTCGAGCGCGGGCCCGAACTCGCGGGCGGCGACGAGGAAGGCCGATCGGTCGACCAGGGTCCGGGCGAGGGTTCGCGTTCCCTCTGCCGGGTCGTGCCGGGACAACCGTCGCGCCAGGTCCACCCCGTCGTCGAACAGCGGGCGCACCCGGTCCGCGAACAGATGGGTGCGGTGCTGCCAGTAGACGGCGGAGCGGATCGTGAGGACCCGGTGCAGACGGACCAGATCGGCCAGATGACGGTCCGGATCCTCGGCAGCCCGCGCGGCGAGGGTGTCGGCCTCCTCGCGGAGGGCATGACGGCTGTCGAAGTAGCGCTGCCTGGCCTCCGGTGACCAGTCCAGGGGGTCCACTCCCGCAGGCGGACGCGGCCCATCGGACGGAGGCCGGTCGCTCTCGGCTCCGGAGAGGGTCAACAGCGCGGCCCAGAACGCCGTCTGACGGCCGCTGCAGCAATGCCGCCCGCCGGTATCGGCCAGCTCCGTCAGCGCGACGCGTGCCTCCTGCCGTACGAGGGCGGCCTGCTCCCCCCGGCCGTGCAGGTCGAGCATCCGCGCGTGTCCGATCAGCGCCTGGAGACGGCAGGCCGTCCGGCCGGGGTCGTCCGCGGCCCCGGCGGCTTCCGTGTCGACGACCACCCGGAACCCGGCGAGCGCTTCACCGGACCGGCCCGCGTCCTGGAGAGCGGCGATCCACGCCAGGTGCGGCCAGGGGAGCGCCCCGCTGCCGGACTCCTCGGGCCGGACCGCCTCCACCAGCTCCGTCAGGGCATCGGCGGCCTCGGCATACCGGCCTTCCTCGGAAAGCCCCGTGGCCCAGCCGTACAGCCCTGCGACCACGGGCTTTCCGGACCGCTCGGCCTGTGCACGGCCGATGGCGAGCATCTCGGCGCGGGTGGCGAGCCCTTCGGCACGTCGCCCCGCGCCGTACAGCTCCCTCTGGTACGTGTCGAGGGCCCCGTACAGCACGTCCGCACGGGCCGGATCGGCCGGGTCCATGGACCGCGCCGCGGCCACCGCCTCCTCGCCGAGGGCGAGGGAAGCCGCATGCCTCCTGCCGGTCGCGGTGTCGTAGGTCTGTCCCCGCAGCGCCCTGGCCAGGAGGGGCAGGTAGGAGGCGGGGCTGACCCGGGCGAGCACCCGGTAGGCGTCGACCTCCTCGCGCGGCGTACGGCGCCCCGACGCGAGCAGCACGTTCCGCGCTCGCATGATGTCGTCCTGATCGACTGTTCCCGCATGCTTCATGACGGGGATTCTGGGTTCCCGGGAGAGGGCTGGACAAGGCCGACTGCCTGTGCTGTTCCTCCTACGCGAACGCCCTCTGAGCTGTCATGATGGGTGTGACGTCCTCCCTCCCTGCCCTGGAGCGCGGGGGTTTCGCCGATCACGCAGCGGCACCCGGGCCCGCGCAGGCGACCGCCCTGCGCGGGCCCGGGTGCCGTCTCACGCGAAGGCGGGGATGACCTCCGCCCCGTAGGCGTCGATCGTCGCCTCCTTCGCGTCGTGCATGTCGTAGACGGCGAACTGGTCGACGCCCAGCGCCCGCAGGGCCTGGAGCTTCTCGATGTGCGCCCCGGCGGGGCCGAGGAGGCAGAAGCGGTCGACGATCTCGTCGGGGACGAAGTCGGTGGACGGGTTTCCCGCACGGCCGTGGTGGCTGTAGTCGTAGCCCTCGCGCTCCTTGACGTAGGCCGTCAGCTCCTCCGGGACCACCTCGGAGTGCTCGCCGTAGCGGGAGACGAGGTCGGCGACGTGGTTGCCGACCATGCCGCCGAACCAGCGGCACTGCTCCCGGGCGTGGGCCAGGGCCTCCGGGGAGTCGTCGGCGGTGACGTAGGCGGGGGCCGCGACGCAGACGGTGACCGAGGCCGGGTCGCGGCCGGCCTCGGCAGCTGCTCGCCGGACCGCCTTGACCATCCACTCGGTCAGGAAGGGGTCGGCGAGCTGGAGGATGAAGCCGTCCGCCTTCTGGCCGGCGAGGGCGAGGGCCCTGGGACCGTAGGCCGCCATCCAGACCGGCAGCCGGCCGCCGCGGACCCACGGCAGGCGCAGCGTCCTGCCGTCGACCTCCGCCTCCCGCCCCTCGGCCAGGTCGCGGATGACGCCCATGGCCTCGCCGAGCCGGGCCAGGGTGTCGGGCTTGCGGCCCGCGACCCGCATCGCGGAGTCGCCCCGCCCGATCCCGCACACCGTGCGGTTGCCGTACATCTCGTTGAGCGTGGCGAAGGTGGAGGCGGTCACCTCCCAGGTACGCGTCCCGGGGTTGGTCACCATGGGCCCCACACGGAGCGTGGTGGTGTGCTCGAGGATGCGGCTGTAGATGACGAACGGCTCCTGCCACAGCACGGCCGAGTCGAAGGTCCAGCCGTAGCGGAAGCCGTTGCGCTCCGCGCGGCGCATGAGTCCGACCACCTCGGAGGCGGGCGGGTCGGTCTGGAGGACGAGTCCGAAGTCCACGCGGGGGCCTCCTAGTCGAGGTACTGGCAGGTGGAGCGGGGTGTGTAGACGCCGTGTCCGGCCCGGCCGGTGTAGGTGCGGTTCTCGATCACCGTCTCCCCCCGGGAGAGGACGGTCTCGACGCGCCCGGTGACGGTGCGCCCTTCGTAGGCCGAGTAGTCCACGTTCATGTGGTGGGTCGCGGCCGACAGGGTCTGGGTGGCGTGCGGGTCGTAGACGACGATGTCGGCGTCCGAACCGGGGGCGATGGTGCCCTTCTTCGGGTAGAGGCCGAACATCCGCGCGGGGGTGGCGCAGGCGATCTCGATCCAGCGGCGGCGGGAGATGTGCCCGTCGACCACGGCCTGGTGGAGGAGGTCCATCCGGTTCTCCACCCCGGGCAGCCCGTTGGGGATCTTGGAGAAGTCGCCGCGGCCGAGGTCCTTCTGGCCGGTGAAGCAGAACGGGCAGTGGTCGGTGGAGACCACCTGGAGGTCGTTGGTGCGCAGCCCCCGCCACAGGGCGGCCTGGTGCTCCCTGGGGCGCAGCGGGGTGGAGCAGACGTACTTGGCGCCCTCGAAGTCCGGCTCGGCGAGGTTGTCGGTGGACAGGAACAGGTACTGGGGGCAGGTCTCGCCGAAGACGGGCAGCCCCTTGTCGCGGGCGGCCGCGAGCTCGGCGACGGCCTCCTCGGCGGAGACGTGCACCACGTAGAGCGGGGCGCCGGCCACCCGGGCCAGCTGGATGGCGCGGTGGGTGGCCTCGGCCTCCAGCAGCACCTTGCGGACCTCGCCGTGGTGGCGGGGGTCGGTCTCCCCGCGGGCGAGGGCCTGTTCGACCAGGACGTCGATGGCGATGCCGTTCTCCGCGTGCATCATGATCAGCCCGCCGTTGGCGGAGGAGCGCTGCATCGCGCGGAGGATCTGTCCGTCGTCGCTGTAGAAGACGCCGGGGTAGGCCATGAACAGCTTGAAGCTGGTGACGCCCTCCTCGACGAGGTGGTCCATCTCCTTCAGCGAGGAGGCGTCGACGTCGGAGAGGATCATGTGGAAGGCGTAGTCGACGGCGCAGTTGCCGTCGGCCTTGGCGTACCAGGCGTCCAGCCCCTCGCGCAGGGAGCGGCCGACGGTCTGGACGGCGAAGTCGACGATGGTGGTGGTGCCGCCCCAGGCCGCCGCCCGGGTGCCGGTCTCGAAGGTGTCGGAGGCGAAGGTGCCCCCGAAGGGCAGCTCCATGTGGGTGTGCGCGTCGACGCCGCCCGGGATGACGTACCGGCCCGTGGCGTCGATGACGCGGTCGGCGGTCCAGGACTCGGCGGCGGGGGTGCCGTGCGCGGCGAGTGCCGCGACGCGGCCGTCCTCCACGAGGACGTCGGCGTGGATCTCGTCTGCGGCGGTGACGACGAGTCCGCCGCGGATCAGGGTGCGGGTGCTCATGGGCGGTCCCTTGCTGGTCGGGTCCCTCAACGGGTCCGCGGGTCTCGGGTCACAGGCTGCGCAGGGCCCCTTCGAGCACGGCGGCGCCCTCCTCGGCCTCGGCGACGGTGAGGGACAGGGGCGGGGCGACGCGCAGCACGCTGGTGCTGTGCCCGCCGCCCTTGCCGATCAGCAGGCCGTGCTCACGGGCGTGCTCCAGGACCCGGGACGCGGCCCCGGGGTCGGCCTCGTCGGTGCCGGGCCGCACGAGCTCGACGCCGATCATCAGTCCGCGGCCCCGGACCTCGCGTACCGCCGCGACCTGGGCGGCGACGGCGCGCAGCCGCTCGATCAGCAGCCCGCCGACCCGGCGGGCGTTGCCCTGGAGGTCGTGTTCCAGCAGGTGGGCGAGGTTGGCGTTGGCGGCGGCCATGGTGAGTGGCGAGCCGCCGAAGGTGGAGATGGAGTTGGCGTCCAGGCTGTTCATCACCTCGGCGCGGGCGACGACCCCGCCGACGGACATCCCGTTGCCGATGCCCTTGGCGAAGGTGAGCAGGTCCGGAGGGCCGTTCCGGGCGTGGGCCTGCCAGCCCCAGAAGTGGTCCCCGGTGCGCCCCCAGCCGGTCTGCACCTCGTCGGAGATCCACAGGACGCCGTGGCGTTGCAGGACCTCGCGGAAGGCCGCGTAGAGCCCGTCGGGGGGTGCGGTGAACCCTCCGACGCCCTGCACCGGTTCCGCGATGAGCGCGGCGGGGGCGCGGGTGTGGCCGAGCAGGTCCTCCAGGTCCGCGACGCAGGCCGCGGTGAAGTCGGCGTCGGACAGGTGGGCGTAGGGGCCGCGGGTGCGGACACCGCCGTGCACGTAGAGCGTCTGGAGCGGGGACAGGCTGGTCGGGGACCAGGCGGCGTTGCCGGTCACGGAGACCGTCGAGAAGGAGCGCCCGTGGTAGCTGTTGCGCATCGCGAGGATCTGGTTGGAGCCGCGGTGCGCCGTGGCGAGCAGCAGGGCGGTGTCGTTGGCCTCGGTGCCGGAGGTGGTGAAGAAGACCCGGGCGTCGGGGATGCCGGAGAGGGAGGCGATGCGCTCGGCGAGTTCGACCATCGGCCGGTTCAGGTAGAGCGTCGAGGAGTGGATGATCCGCCCCGCCTGCTCGGCGACGGCCTTGGTGACCTCGGGCAGGGCGTGGGCGGTCATGGTGGTGAGGATGCCGCCGAAGAAGTCGAGGTAGCGGTTGCCGTCCGCGTCCCAGACGTGGCGGCCCTCGCCGTGGGTGATCTCGATCGGGCGGTCGTAGTAGAGGGCGAGCCACTCGGGCAGGACGGCGCGGTGGCGGGCGTGGAGGTCGTTCACGGCCGGACCAGTCCCTCGTAGGCGTCGGGGCGCCGGTCGCGGTAGAAGGCCCACTGCCGGCGCACGGTCTCGATCAGGTCGAAGTCCAGGTCGCGGACGAGGAGTTCCTCCTCCTTGTCGCTGGCGAGGTCGCCGACGAAGCGGCCCCGGGGGTCGACGAAGTAGCTGGTGCCGTAGAAGTCGTTGTCGCCGTACTCCTCGGTGCCGACGCGGTTGATGGCGGCGATGAAGTACTCGTTGGCGACGGCCGCCGCGGGCTGCTCCAGCTGCCAGAGGTAGGCGGAGAGGCCGCGGTGGGTGGCGGAGGGGTTGTAGACCAGCTGGGCTCCGCCGAGGCCGAGTTGGCGCCAGCCCTCGGGGAAGTGCCGGTCGTAGCAGATGTACACGCCGACCTTGCCGACGGCGGTGTCGAAGACCGGCCAGCCCGCGTTGCCGGGGCGGAAGTAGAACTTCTCCCAGAAGCCCTTGACCTGCGGGATGTGGTGCTTGCGGTACTTGCCGAGGTAACTGCCGTCGGCGTCGATCACGGCGGCGGTGTTGTAGTAGAAGCCGGCGTCCTCGACCTCGAAGACCGGGACCACGATCACCATGCCGGTCTCGCGGGCGAGGTCCTGCATCCGGCGCACGGTCGGGCCGTCGGGCACCGGCTCGGCCCACCGGTAGTGCTCCGGGTCCTGCACCTGGCAGAAGTAGGGGGCGTTGAACACCTCCTGGAACCCGATCACCCCGGCGCCCTGGCGGGCCGCCTCGCGGGCGTGCTCCTCATGCTTGGCGATCATGGACTCGGTGTCGCCGGTCCAGGTCGCCTGGACGAGGGCGGCGCGTACGACATGGGCCATGAGCTGCTCCTTCGACGGGACGCCAGAGAGCCTCTACGCACGTAGATGGGATGCGCAGATGGAGAACGTAAGCCACGTCACACGGCGGGGCAAGACCATCGCCGTCAACCCGCCGAGTCGATCATGTTTCATCAGCGTGCGGTCGATTGCGGGAGTATGTCCGATCCTCGACGCCACCGCCGGTCCGAAACGGTCGCCCGGCGGCGGGGAGCGTCCGGCGGGCGACGCGGCCGACGCTGGGGAACGGCCGGATCCGGCACCCCGGAACACGCCTCCCGGACAGCCCGCCGGGGACGCTCAGCCGGCGAGACCGGCGACCCGCAGGGCATGGACGAGGTCCCGCTCGCGGGAGGCGGAGACGGCCCGGGCCGCACGGAGCAGCCGCGGCACCAGTCTTCCGGGGTCCCGCCCGGCGACCGCCGCGGACTCCGCGGCACCGCGGACCTCGACGTAGACGGCGAGCAGGGCATCGGCACGCGGGCCCTGCCCGCGGTCCTCCAGCGCCAGCGCCGCCTCGGCGATCTCGGCGGCCGGGCGGGCCACGCCCTGGCGCAGGAGCTGCCGGGCGTCCTCGCCGCGCCCCGAGGCGTCCAGGAGCTCGGCGGCTGCCGCGACCCGGTCCGCGGGCTGGGAGGCCACCTCCCACAGCAGCGTGGAGCGGTCGGCGGCGAGTCCGGCGCGGTCCAGCGCGGCGGCGAGCGGGGGCAGCCAGTCCACGGGGCGGGCCGCGGCCTCGCAGAGCACGACGTGCGCCTCGCCGCCGCGCCCCTCGGCGCGCAGCCGCCTCAGGTCGGCGGCGGCCTCCAGTGCGGCGGCGGCGGCACCGGGGGGCACGGGCGGCGGGGCGGGTTCCGGCGGCGCCGCATCGGCGGCGGCACCACCGAAGCGTGCCCCGCGGGGAGTGTCGGCCGCATCGGGGAGCTGCGGGACGGGGAGGACCGGCAGCGCGGGGGCCTCGGCCGCGTCGTCCTCGATTCCTGCGAACCGTGCACCGCCCCGGCGGCGCCCGCTCCGGTGCCCGCGGGGTCGGCGCGCCGGGGCGTCGACGGGCGGCGGGGAGGCGGGCGGGTCCGGGGAGACGGCCGGGTCCGGACCGTCGGCGGGGCCGGGGCCACCCGCGGGGAACGGGGCGGCGCCCGGTTCCCGGGAGGCGGCGTCCTCCTCGGCCCGCCCGGCCGGGGTCCCCGTCCGGCCGGGCCGGGACGGGACGGCCGCCGCCCGCGGGAGCCCGCCGGGGGATCGCGGCGCGGGCACCCGGGGGGCCTGCGCACCCCCGAACCACTCGGGCCCGGGAGCGGCAGCCTCCGGCGGGCACGGGCCGGGCGGGGCGGGGGGCGCGGCATCCGCGGCGGGCGCCGTTCGCGGCGCCCCCTCGGGCAGGTCGCCGGGGAGCGGACCGGCTCCGCCCGGGGCCCCGGGCGGAGCACCGTGGCCGCCCGGCCCCGGCGGGCGGCCACGGGCCTCCACGCCGGCCGCGTTCACCCGCGCCAGCCGCGCGGAGAGCTCGGCGATCCGGGCCATCGCCCGGGCGTGGTCGTCGCGGGTCCACGCCAGCTCGTGGGAGAGCCGCTCCGCCTCGGGGCCCCGCTCCGGTACACCCGCGAGGAGCCTCAGCAGCTCCTCGGCACGCCCCTTGGCATGGAGTTCCTCGCGGAGCATCAGCTCCAGCCGCTCCTGGAGCGCCCCGGCCCCGCCCGGCAGCCGGTCGTGTGCGGCGGCCGCGGCGGCGTGGAGGGCGCGGGCCCGCGCGGACTCGCGTCCCGCGTAGACGGCTCCCGCTGCCGCCGCCAGGTCGTGCAGAAGCGACTCGACCACGTCCCAGGGCGGTATCTCGGTTCCGTCCAGGCAGGCGCGCAGGCCGTCGGGGTCCCGTCGGCGGAAGATCGCGTACCAGCCGTCCGTGCGGTCGATCCGGCCGGTGAGGTCCGCCAGGTATCGCGCGAACGCCCCGGCCTCGACCGGCAGTTGATGCACCGTCATCGCCATCCTGCCCGTTGGTGAGGTCCAACCGGGAGGCCATTCGACCGCAGTCGTGTTACGGCACTGCTACACAGCGTTTTCAGAAGGTGACCGCGATGCCCGTATGAGGCCGCTTGCCGAGGCGGACGACGGTTGCCGGCCAGTCGATGGCCCAGAACTGCCAGGTGTACTTCCGGGAGAGCAGCCTGCGCACGGCGCGGGTACCGGCCTCGTCGAGCAGGCGGCCCGTCCCTTCGGCGCTCACCGCGCCCCCGGCGACGTTGCCGCGCGCATCGCACACGGTGACCACCACACGGCCGTCCCTGCGCAGCCGCTTGACCTTCCAGGAGTCGGTGCGCGTCCACACGAAGAGCTCGCCGCCCTCGACGGCGAACCAGACGGGGGTCGCCACGGGCGTCCCGTCCTTGCGGTAGGTGGTGAGGCTGACGTAGCGGGCCCCGGCGAAGCTGTCTGCTGCGTTCATGCCCGCCGACACTACGCCCCGGGGGCGCCCGGTGCGCCGTCAGCCCGCCGGGACCAGGGCGCAGTGCACCACCAGCGCGTCCAGGGAGAGCCCGAGCGCGCCGGCGAGGGCCGCGACGGTGAAGAAGGCCGGGGTGGGGGCGCGCCCCGTCTCGATCTTGCGCAGGGTCTCGGCGGAGATCCCGGCCACGGCGGCCACCTCCGCCATACTGCGGCCGGCTCGCGCCTCCCGCAGCAGGCGGCCGAGCCGCTCGCCGCGTTCGCGCTCTTCGGGGGTGAGGGGGGTGCGGACCATGCCGTTATTCTAATCCCACCCCGACCCCACCCCCTCCGGAGCCCGAGCGGTATTCTCATACCGGTAGACCGGTATAGTAATTGGCATGATCGAGCTCAAGACGGATGCGTCCCTCGACGCGATGCGCGCATCGGGCCGTGTGGTGGCCCACGCACTGGCGGCCGCCCGGGCGGCCGCCGCCCCCGGAGTGACCCTGCGGGAACTGGACCGCGCCGCCCGGAAGGTCCTCGGCGACGCCGGGGCCGGCTCACCCTTCCTCGGCTACCACCCCGACTGGGCGCCGGTGCCCTTCCCCGCCGTGGTCTGCACCTCCGTCAACGACGCCGTGGTGCACGGCATCCCGACGGACGAGAAGCTGCGCGACGGTGACGTCGTGAGCGTCGACTGCGGCGCCCTGCTCCACGGGTGGGCGGGGGACGCCGCCGTCACCTTCACCGTCGGCCGCCCGCGCGCCGCCGACGTCCGGCTGATCCGCACGGCGGAGGACGCGCTGGCCGCGGGCATCGCGGCGGCCGTGGTCGGCAACCGGATCGGGGACATCGCCCACGCCGTGGGGCGGGTGTGCCGCGAGGCGGGCTACGGCCTCCCGGACGGCCTCGGCGGCCACGGCATCGGCCGCCGCATGCACGAGGACCCGGGCGTCCCCAACGAGGGACGCCCGGGTCGCGGGGTGCGCCTGCGGCACGGCATGGTGCTCGCCATCGAGCCGATGGTGCTCGGGGGCGGCCGGGACGGCCACTACACCGCGCGCGACGGCTGGACGGTGCGCACCGGCGACGGGAGCCGGGCCGCCCACGCCGAGCACACGGTGGCGATCACCGAGGACGGGCCGCGGATCCTGACGCTTCCCTAGTGGTGCTTCGTGGGGTGGTGTCGCAGGGCTGCCATGGGACGGGTTGCCGGCAGGCGGGCAGGTGCCTGTCCAGGTGCCGATGAGCTGTTGGACGAGGTCCAGGGCCTGGCAGAGAGTCAGGATCCGGCAGGGACTTTCGGGGACCTCCGCTGTTCGGCGCGCACGCGAAGGGCCTGATCACCTGGGACGTCAACGTCGACTCCACCGTCTGCCGAGCCCATCGGCATGCCGCCGGGGCAGCCGCGCAAGCGCCCGGCGGGGTGCGGGCAGAAAAGGCGTACGACTCCCGCGGCAATCGCTCCTACCTGCGCAGACGCGGGATCAAGGGCACTGGCCCGGTTCCGGCGGGCCGGGCCCGTAACCGCCTCAGCGGATCGCGTGGCGGGCGGCCGCCGACGTTCGACAAGGACGACTACAAGCGGCGACACGCGGTCGAGTGCGGGATCAACCGGCTCAAGCGCCACCGGGCCGTCGACACTCGGCACGACGAACTCGCCGTCCGCTACGAAGCGACAGTGCTCGTCGCAGCCATCAACGAGTCACTGTGACCAGCACCTGCACAACAGAGCCCAGCTGAGAAGCGGGCACAGGCGGCCAGGGTGACGATGGTGGCAGGAGGCGGGGACGGGACACCTGGAAGGAGGAAGGCCATGCTGCGCATCCGCATCACGACGCCCGCGCCGGCACAGCCCGGCGGCCTCCTGCCGCGGCGCGATGTGGCTGTCGCGTGGATCCTCATGACCCTTCTTGCCGGGCTGGCATGGGTTCTCACGGTGGCCCAGTCCCGCGACATGAGCATGGAGCCGGGAACGATGGGGATGGCACTGCCGCTCTTCCTGCTCCTCTGGGTGATCATGATGGTGGCGATGATGTTTCCTTCGGTGGCGCCGGTGGCGATCGCCTGGGCGCGGGCGATCGGCCGGCAGTCGGCCGGCGCCGCCCGCGCCGCGCGCATCACCCAGTTCACCGCGGGCTATCTGCTCTCCTGGGCGGCATTCGGCCTGGTCGCGTACGCGGCACTGGCGGCGACGGGGAGCCTGGTGGACGACCATCCCGATGCAGGGCGCTGGCTGGGCGCCACCGTATTCCTGCTTGCGGGGCTCTATCAGATCGGGCCACTGAAGCGCGTGTGCCTGCTTCACTGCCGGAATCCCTTGGCGCACCTGGCCCGGTACGCGCGCTTCCGGCCGTGGGCCCGGGATCTGCGCGTGGGCGCCCACCACGGGCTCTACTGCGTGGGCTGCTGCTGGGGCCTGATGATCGTCCTTGTCCCGCTCGGCGCGATGAACGTGGCGGCCATGGCGGGACTGGCTGCGGTGATCTTCTTGGAGAAGCTGTGGCGGTGGGGCCCGTGGCTCACCTGGGCGGTCGGCATCGCCTTTCTGTGCCTGGCCGTTCTCGCCCCCTTCCAGGACGCGCTGCTTCCCGGCCTCTCCATGCCCGAGCACATGTCCGAGCCGCCGGGGTAGCCGCTCGCTTCCCGGCCCGATGGGGCGCACCATGGAAAGGGAGGCCGCTTGCGATCCCGGGAGCGGCTCGGGACGAACGGCTTCGCCACTCCAGGCGAGTTCTCCTGGGCTCGACGGGAGGGAACCGACATGACAGAGCAGGTCGCTACCGATGCGCGCTGGCACCTGGCCGGCGACTGGTTCGATGTGTGCAAGTGCGCTATCCCGTGCCCCTGCACGTTCGCACAGCCCCCCACCTACGGCGACTGCGAAGGCGTGCTGGCCTGGCACATCCAGGAGGGCAACTTCGGCGACGTACGTCTCGACGGTCTCAACGTGGTGATGCTGGGCTCCTTCGTGGGCAATCCCTGGACCCGCTCGCACACCGACCCGTATGCCGCGGTGTTCTTCGACGACCGCGCCGACGACCGGCAGCGCGCGGCGCTGCAGAGCATCTTCGGCGGCGAGGTGGGCGGATGGCCCGCGGAGTTCGGCGAGATGTTCGGCCCCGAGATGCGGGGCGTGGAGTTCGCCCCCGTCCGCGTCGAGGTCGACGACGACCTGGCCACCTGGCACGCGGAGATCCCCGGTCGGGTATCGGCCAGCGCAGAGGCACTGACGGGACCGACCACCCCGGAAGGGGCACGGGTACAGGTCCTCAACGCACCGGGCTCCGAGGTCGGTCCGGGCCAGGTGGCCACCTGGGGGCGGGCCACTACCGACAACGCCGACGCTTACGGCTTCTCCTGGAACCGCTCGGGGAAGTCGAGCAAGCACTTCCACTTCGACTGGAGCGGGGGCCCGGACTGACAGCGGATTGCGGCCCGCGCCGGGGCGGCAGCCGGCGCGGGCATGCACTGTCGCAACAGGCCCTGGGCGTCCGGCGAACGGCACTGCCCGCCCGCAGGGCGGGGTGCCTGCCGGGCGCCGCGCGCCGGGCGGGATCCGCCGGACGCTCCCGGTGGCGCGGCGGAGCCGCGGCGCCCGGCACCGGTCCGGGCCCGGCAGCCCCGCGGCGCCGCCGCCCCCGCGCTACTCGGCCGCCTGCGGACCCCGCGCGCCCCGGGAGGCGTCCGCGGCCCCCGCCGCGCCGCGGCGGGCGGCGGGCGGAGCGGAGTCCCCGAGCGCACCCAGGTCGTGGGCGTAGGTGCCCACCGCGTTGGCGATGACGTCGGTGTTGACGTCGAGCGCCCGCATGCTGATGTTCCCGATGGTGTCGCCCGGCCCGTGGTAGTCGGGGTGGAAGGCGGCTCCGGCCGTGCCCCCGAACAGGGCCGCCTCGGCTTCGGTCTTGACGGCCTCCGCCCCGGCGAAGGTACCGCCCGCCGGGATGCCCGCGTTGACGAACGCGGTGTAGTCGGAGCGGCTCACGAACGGGGTGCCCGCGTGCGGCAGGCCCCGCCGGTCGAGGAAGGAGGCGATGTCCCGCTCCAGCTGGGCCGACCCCTCGGGCCCGGGGGTCGTGTTGGCGCCGTCGGAGCCGTCGCCGTCGAGGACGAACAGCCCGTAGTTGGGCGAGGCGATGGTGCTGAAGTCGAGGTAGAGCCGGATCTCCTGCCGCTGCCGCGGTGCGAGGGCGCCGACGTAGTGGTGGGAGCCCACGAGGCCGAACTCCTCGGCCGACCACCAGGCGAAGCGCACCTTGTTGCGGGGGTGCTTCTCCTTCTGCGCGAACGTCAGCGCCACGTCGAGCAGGGCCGCGGACCCGGATCCGTTGTCGTTGATCCCGGGACCCGCCTTCACCGAGTCCAGGTGCGCACCGAGCATGACCGTGCGGGCGGCGTCGCCGCGGGCGGTCTCGGCCAGCACGTTGCGGGTGAGGCGCTTCTCCTGGAGCTGCCGGATCTCGAAGCGCAGGGCCACCGGCCCCCGGGCGGCCTCGGCGGCGAGCCGCTCGCCGTCGGCCAGGGAGATGCCGCCGGTGGGGATCCTGGCGGCGGACGGGTCGCTCAGGGTTCCCGACAGGGGGCCGTAGCCGGTGTCGATGTTGTTGTAGATCACGGCGCCGATCGCGCCCGCGTCGGCGGCCCGCTGCTGCTTGGTGGCGAAGGCGCAGCCCCCGCGCTTGATCAGCGCGACCCTTCCGGTGAACGCGCCCCCGGCGTAGTCCCCGGGTTCGCAGCCCGTGGTGCCGTCGGCGTCCACGGGGACGGCGGCGAGTTCGGCGGCGACCCCGCCGACGGGGGTCGACGTCGTGTACGTCATCGCCTTGATCTCGACGTCGTGCGGTGCGGGCGCGACGGTGGCGAGGCGCTCGGCCAGGGTCTCGGTGTAGACGAACTCGAAGCTCTGGTAGGAGACCCGGTACCCGGCCTTCTTCAGACGGCTGTAGACGTAGGCGGCGGAGGCGTCGTGGCCCAGCGATCCGGCGACGCGGTGGCCACCGGTGGAGTCGGCTATCGCCTGTAAGCGCTCCAGGTGCCGGTGCGCACCCTCCGCGGAGGCGGCCCCGACGAGCGCCCTCGACAGCCGTGCCGCGTCCCTGTGGGCCCCGTCCCGGTGGGCGGAGGCGGAGGGTGCGGAGGCCAGCAGGAGCGGGGTGGCGAGGGCGGCGGCGGCCAGGGTGGCCACGGCTCTTCGGCTGCGTATGGGCACAGCGATCCTTCCCGGTGCGAACGATGATGACCGGAAACTAGCGATCCACCCGTCGCACGGGGAACACTTGAGCCACAACTCAGCGCCTATATCGCACTGTTGTCATCTTCTCGCAGTACGTGACCATGGCGCATTCCGCTTTGGGGGCCCCGGCGGCGGGCCCATCGCACCTGACCGCGGGGGCCCTCCGCGAGGCCGGAGCGGACGGCTCCCCTCAGCCCTGGCGCGATCCCCACCGGCCGTTCCGGGCCACCCGCGGGGTTTCGAACCGGCCCTCCGGTCGCCGCCCGGGAGTTCAGTGCGGCCGCTCCGGCGGGCGGGCGGCGACGACGCGGCGGAAGAGGGCCTGCACGGCGGCGGTGACATCGCCGTCGGTCCTGGCGTGGTGGCAGGGGCCGGTGTAGCCGTGGGTGAGGAAGTCCGCGGTGAGCTCGGGGTCGGGGACGTCGAACTCGCCCGCCTCGTGGCCCTGCACGAGGAGGGTGACGAGCAGGTCGCGGGCGGCCGCCAGCGGCTCCTCGGCGCCCGCGCCGCCGGGTTCGTGGAAGAGCTGGTGGTAGAGCTCGTGGTGGTCCTGCTCGGCGGCGATCCAGACGGCGACGAGACCGTCGAGGCGTTCGGTCCAGGTCAGCCCAGGCTGCTCCAGAAGGGCGGCGGGCTGCTGGAGCATGCGGTCCCACATCTGGGCCTGGAGGGCCGCCAGGAGCGCCTGCTTGGAGTCGAAGTAGAGGTAGACCGTTCCCTTGGCGACCCCGGCGCGGGCGGCGACCCTGCTGATCGTCAGGGCCTCGTAGCCGTCGGCCAGGAGCAGGGCGGCCGTGGCGTCGAGGATCTGGCGGCGCCGTACGTCCGGGGGCTGGAAGCGGCCGATGGGCTGGGCGGGGGCGGACTGGTCCGCGGGCACGGTCCCTCCTGTGGCGTCGGACGACTGACCGGCGGTCGGTCGGGGGTTCCCAGGGTGCCATGCGGCCGGCGGGCGAGGGCGAGGGCCACGCCCCTCCACCCGGAGTGCCGCGCCCGGTGGCCGCGGGTCGCCGCCCGGGCGGCATCGGCGGGAGGCCCATCGCCGCTGCGGGGCCGGCGGCGGCCTTCCCCGGCCGGTGCGGGCGCCGCGCTCCCCGGTGCGGGGCGACCGGCGGACGCGAGGGCCCGGCGGCGGCCGGGCCCTGTGTCGCGGCTCACATACCCCGGGGAATGCGGGCAAGCGAATGACCGTTGGTCAGTAGTATGACCGCCGGTCATTCCATTGCGCCGCATCCCTTGCGCACCACATCCCTTCGGAGGCACCCCGTGAATCCCTCAGCCCAGTACGACACCGTGATCGTCGGCGGCGGGCCCGCCGGCCTGACCGCCGCGCTGGCCCTGACCCGCTACCGCCGCCGCACCCTGGTCGTGGAGTCCCCCGCCCCGCCGCGCAACGCCGCCTCCCGCGGAGTCCACGGCCTGATCGGCCTGGAAGGCGCCACCCCCGACGAGCTGCGCGCCCGCGCCTGGGAGGAGCTGGACCGCTACGGACTGGCCCGGCGGCTCGACGCCACGGTCGCCGAGATCGTCCCGCTGGGCGGTGACGGCTTCACCGTGCGCGCGGACGACGGCAGCACCGCCTGGGCCCGCAACGTGGTCCTGGCGACCGGCGTGATCGACCGGTACCCGGACGTGGAGGGGTTCGCCGCGTGCTGGGGCCGCACGGTGATCCACTGCCCGTTCTGCGTGGGCGAGGAGAACGCCGACCGCACCTGGGCCCTGGTAGCCGACGAACCGGGCTACCTCGCCATGGCGGCCACCGCCTTCCGCGCCTGGACCGGCGACACCATCGCCCTGGCCCCGCCCGCGCTGCCCGGCGCGGACGACCTGCGCCGGAGTCTGCGGGAGCAGGGCAGCGACCTCGTCCAGGGCGAGATCACCCGTCTGCACCACACCGACGGCGACCTCCACGCCGTGGAGCTGGCCGACGGCACCCTCCTCAGGCGCCAGACCCTGCTGTGGCCCCAGCCCCAGCGGCAGGTGCCGCTCGTCGAACGCCTGGCCGCGGAGCACGGCCTCGCCCTGGGCGACGGCCACGTGAGCGTGGACGACGACCGCCGCACCAGCATCCCCGGCCTCTACGCCGCCGGCGACCTGACGGGCAGGAGCTGGGAGCAGGGAGCCGTCCCCGCCGTCACCGCAGGAAGCGTCGCCGCCGACGCCATCCACTTCGCCCACCTGGCCTGACGGCCCCGACACCGCCACCGGAGGCCTCCGTGCCCGAGCAGGACTTCACCGCCTACGGCGACCGCATCGGCGATCGCACCACCCTCTACCGGGCCGTCGCCTCCCACACCGGAGCGCGCCGTGTCCTCTACCCCGGCAGCTACCTCGACCTCGCCCCCTCCTCGGTCTGGCCCGACGTCACCTACCTCGACGCCGACGCCCGCGCCCGCAGGGCCTTCGACGGCCCCGGGGCCACCACGCTCGCCGCCCGGCACAGGGAGTACGCCGAGCGCCCCCGTATCGCCTTCGTGCCCGGCGACTACACGCGCACCCTCGCGGAACTGCCCGAGGCCGCGTGGGACCTGGTGATCTCCCTGTACGCGGGGCCCGTCTCCGAACACGCCACCCGCTGCCTGCGCCCGGGAGGCTGGCTCCTGGCCAACAACAGCCACGCCGACGCGGGGCTCGCCCACCTCGACCCCCGCTACCGGCTCACCGCCGTCCTGCGGCACCGCGCGGGCCGCCACCACCTCACCACCGACGGCCTCGACCGCTACCTGCGGCCCAAACGCCCGCCCCACCCCGGCCGGGAACGGCTCCGCGCCGCGGGCAGAGGCGTCGCCTACACCCACCCGGCGGCCGCCTACCTCTTCCGCCTCGGCCCCGGCACGCGCGAGCGGTGAGCGCGCCACTGGACGCCGGGACCCGCCGGGCCGGCACCCCCGGTCGGGCCCCTGCGTGCCGGGGCCCCTGACGGGAGGCGGGCCGCGGCGGCGTCAGGACGGGGTACCGGCGCCGAGGGTCCCCGCGACCAGCTCACGGGCGAGCGCCTCACCCAGCGCGGTGGCCGCGGCGCGGTTCTCGATGGGCTCGGCCCGGGTGCCGGGGAAGAGGATGTAGGTGACGCCGGACGCGGCGCCGCCCCGCAGCGGGTGCGGGTCGATGCCGAGGGCCTCGGCGGCCGCGTAGGAGGCCTCCCCGATGGTGTCCGCGGGCCCGGTGTCGCCCACGACGCCGTAGACCACCCGGTCCTCGTGGACCACGGCCGCGACGGTGCCGCCGCGGATGCCGGAGGCCCAGTAGTTCCAGCGCGGGCCGGGGGCGGGCACCACCACGAACGGAAGCTCCTCGGAGTTGAGGTAGCGCCCGTCGGACTGCGTGAAGGCCGTGGCGGGCTGGAAGTAGGGGTCGGAGCCCGGATGGCAGTGCGCGGTGCGGATCCCGTCGCAGTCGATGTCGAGGTCCGCGGTCCAGTGCACGACGCCGTCGCGTCCGCACACCGGGACGTCGGCGGGGGCGCCCCGGTCGGTGCGGTAGGCACCGTGCGAGATGCGGTGGCAGGCGCTGACCGCGGCGCGCAGCGCCTCGGCGTCCACCGCGGGCGCCGAACCCGCCCGGGAGTCCGCGGAGGGTTCCCCGGCCCCGGCGCCGGAACGGTCGGCCGCGTCCGGCGCGGGGGCCGGGGGCGGCAGGGCCGCGGGCGTCTGCCGGACCGGGGCCGGACGGGAGACGGAGGCGGACGGGCCCCCGCCGGCCCCGGCCGCGCGCTCCGCGAGCGGGCCCCGGGGCGGCACCGCGACGGGCTGCGCCGCGGCGGGCAGGGCGAGGCTGCCGATGAGCACGGATCCGGCGGCCGCGGCCAGGACGGTTTTTCGCTTGTGCACAGGAGAGCCTTTCTGTCGACAGGCTCCCTACCCGCCCGGCCGCGAACCGGCTCCCCCGCACCCGCCGGACGGGTTACCCCGCGCCCCGCACCCGCCCGGGGCGGAGGCCGCGGCGGCCTGCCGCGGGCCGCGGGCCTCAGCGCACCGGGCGCACCACCCGTGCCGCCCCGCCGCCCCGGCGCTCCGTCTCCGCCGCGGCCAGCCAGCGGCCGCCGCCCAGGCGCTGGACGCCGGTCACCGCGCCGAGCTCGGGGTTCGGCTGGAAGCGGTGCCCCAGGGCCTCCAGCTCACCGCGCGTTCGCCCGTCCCACAGTCCGGGCTCCAGATCGGTCGCGCTCCGGTTGCGCTGGCTGGCGCGCGGTGCGGCGATCGCCTCGACGAGCGGCATGCCGCGGTCGAGGTGGTTGGTGAGCGTCTGCAGGACGGTGGTGATGATGGTCGACCCGCCCGGCGACCCCAGGGCCAGTACCGGGGCGCCGTGCCGGTCCAGGACCACCGTGGGCGCCATGGAGGAGCGCGGCCGCTTGCCCGGACCGGGCAGGTTGGGGTCGTGGACCAGCGGGTCAGCCGGGGCGAAGGAGAAGTCGGTCAGCTCGTTGTTGAGCAGGAAGCCCCGGCCGGGGACGGTGATCGCGCTGCCACCGGTCTGCTCGATGGTCAGCGTGTACGAGACGACGTTGCCCCACCGGTCGGCGGTCGTCAGATGGGTGGTGCTCTCGCCCTCGTAGGTGGTCGGCACCGCCCGGCCACCACCGGCGCAGCGGGCCGGGTCGCGCGGGTCGCCCGCCGCGAGCGGGCTGGCCAGGACGGCGTCGTCGCGGACGAGGCAGGCCCGGGAGTCGGCGAAGCCCCGGGAGAGCAGTCCGCGGGTGGGGACATCCTCGAAGGCGGGGTCCCCGACCCAGCGGCCGCGGTCGGCGAACGCGATCCTGCTGGCCTCGATCAGGCGGTGGAGGTAGTCGGCCTCGGTGGCCCGGGACAGGTCCCAGCGCTCCAGGATGTTCAGGGCCTCGCCGACCGTGGTTCCACCGGACGAGGAGGGGGCCATGCCGTACACCTCCAGACCCCGGTAGGAGACCTTGGTCGGGGCCCGCAGGACGGTGCGGTAGGCCCGAAGGTCGCCGCGGGTCAGGTCGCCGGGCCGGACGACCCGGTCGGCGCCCTCGGCGACGGGCGGACGCCGGACCGTGCGCACGATGTCGTCGGCGATCGGGCCCCGGTACAGCGCCCCGGCGCCCCGGCGCCCCAACTCGCGGTAGGTGCGCGCGAGATCGGGGTTGCGGAAGACGGAACCGACGGCGGGCGACCGGCCGCCGGGGAGGAACAGGGCCGCGCTGGCCGGGAAGTCGGCGAAGCGCTCCCGGTTGGCCTCGGTCTGCGCCCGGAAGGTCGCGTCGACGGTGAACCCCCGCTCGGCCAGGCGCTCCGCGGGTGCCAGCAGGCTCCGCAGCGGCCGGGTGCCCCAGGCGTCCAGCGCCGTCTCCCAGGTCGCCGCGGTGCCGGGTGTGCCGACGGCGAGCCCGGAGGTGACGCCCTCCGCGAACGGGATGGGCGCACCGTCCTCGACGAACAGCGCGGCGTCCGCGGACCGCGGTGCGGTCTCCCGGCCGTCGACCGTGTGCACCCTGCGCGAGGCGGCGTCGTAGTAGACGAGGTACCCGCCCCCGCCGACGCCCGCGGAGTAGGGCTCGGTGACGCCCAGCGCGGCGGCCGTCGCCACCGCCGCGTCGACGGCGTTGCCGCCGCGGCGGAGCACCTCGATCCCCACGGCGGAGGCGTCGGCGTCCACGCTGGCGACGGCTCCGCCGTACCCCGCGGCCACCGGGGTCTTGACGGGGGCCGGAGCGGGGGGCGCAGGGGCCGGGGTGGCGGCCGTGGGCGGACCGGCGGCCCCGACCGCCAGGGCCGCCGCCACCAGGGCGGGTACCGCGACCTTCCGAACGGCACTGCGACGCATGCCTACCTCCCGTGTGCGGACGTCGGCGCAGCGTAACCCCGCTCCGGCGCCCGGCGACAGGACCGCCTCGGACAGCCCGGGGCCGATGCCGCTACCATGCGCGCCCATGAGTGACGAGATACGCGACATCGTGCTCGGCGTGGCAACGGCGGGCCTGTGCGCAGCGATCGGCTGGCTCGCCCGGACGCAGCTCTGGCGCCGTCGGCTGCGGCGCAGGCGGGTCTTCTTCGGCATGCCGGAGGGGTCGGAGTGCCTGCTCGTCGTCAACCGCGAGGCCGGCCGCGACGGCTCGGTGCACCGCTTCGACGTCTTCGCGCTGATGGAGCTGTCGGCGCTGGTCCGGGAGTGCGGGGCGCATCCGCAGGTGGTGTGGCACGACGCGGCCCAGCAGGGCTTCGGCGAGCGCACGGAGTTCTGCGTCGGCGGACCGGTCTCCAACCGCCGCACCTCCGCCCACCTGTCGTCGCTGCTGCCCGGGGTGCGGATCAACACGGACGCGGAACCCGGCCCGGAGCAGGGCTCGTTCCAGATCGGCCCGGACCACTACCGCATGGATCCGGGTGTCTGCGAGTACGTGCTGCTGGCGAGGTTGACGACGGGTCAGGACACGCGCCCGGTGTTCCTCTTCTGCGGGCAGCGGGCGATCACCAACCAGGCCGCGACCCGCTATCTGTCACGCCATCACGAGAAGCTGGCCCGCAAGCACGGCGGCGGCTCCTTCGCGCTGCTGCTCAAGGTGGTCAACTCCCGTGCGTACGGGCCCGATGTGGTGGAGGTGGTGGCCGACGTGTCCCGTGCGGCGCAGGCACCCCTCCCCGGCCCGCGGACCCAGCAGCGCGCGGCCTCGTCCTGACGCGCGGGGCGGCGGGCGGCATACGGAGCGGTGTGCGGGGCGGCTGCGGCCCTCGGGCGTTCCCACCGTCCGGGCACCCTGCGCGGCCGGGGGTCGCGGAGCGCCCGGGGGGACCGCCGGGTCGCGGGCGACGGACCGTCACCGCGGGTACGGGGAGCCGAGGGGAGCGGTGCCCCCGCCGCCGCACAACGGCGGCGGGGCACCGCTCGGCGTCGAGCACGACCCGCCCGGTGGGCAGCTGACCTTCTCCCCGCGGGGAGTGATCACCGGCTGCCACCGGCCCCTGCTCCGGGCAGGGAAGGGCGATGCCCCTTGAGCCGCTGCCCCCTCCGTCCCCCGCGCCCGGTGGCGGGGGGCGGCCGCCCCATCACCACGGGGCTGAACGACACAGCGTAGTCCAGATCGGGCGTGCGTCGGGCGCCCAGGGGAGGCGAGCCCTTGTTCGCATCGCGGACGCGCCCCCTCAGCGCTTGACGGTCTTCGACAGGAGGCCCGCGGCCCCGCCCTTCCCCCGGGCGCCGGAGGGGGCGTCCGGGGGCCGGTCCGTCCCGGCCGCCGTGCAGAACGCCGGGCGGGCGGACCCCCGCTCGCGGGAGGCGGTCGCGGCCGCACCCGCGCGGCCGCGGCCCCGTGCCGCCTCGGCCGCCTCTCCGGTCCTCGCGGGGGCGGGGGTCGGCTCGCCGGGGAGCACGGCCCCCGGGTCCGCTGCCGGCGGGCGGGCGAACGCGACGCGCTGCCACCGGACCCCGGTCCGCATCGCCGGCAACGTCGCGGCCCGGTCGGCGGGTCCGAGCCGCCCGAGCGGTTCGCGGGCCCGTCGTTCGGCCTCCTGTCTGCTTCGGCCCCGGGCCCGCCGCGGCCCCGGGGCGCGCTCCGGGACGGTGGCGGCGGGCCCGGGCTCGCGCGCCGGGGAGTTGAGACGCGGCAGGACCATGCCCGTACCGGCGCCCGCTGCGGTCCTGGGACGTCCCGCGGGCCGCGGCGGCGGCACCTCGGCGCGAGCCGTGCGGGGCTCGACGGCCGGGTCCACGACCCGGGGTGCGGGCAACGGGCCGGCGTGCCCGTCGACGCGGCGCGGCTCGATCAACGGCTCACCGGCCATCCGATGCCCTCCCCCTGGTCGCTGTCTCGGTGTCGGTCGGAGCGCGCGGCGGCTGTTCCGCCGCGATGGGAAACTACCCACCCGGATGGGGCACTTCATGGCGACACGCATAAGGACCGGATAAGCCGTACTAGTCGAGAAGTCGCACCGGGGACGGGCGCGGTGCACGGGGCGAGGGCGGCGGGCACGGGGCGAGGGCGGCGGGCGCGGGGCCGCGCCACACGGGCCGGGGCCCGCCTCGGCCCGGGCTACGCCTCCGCGGCCTCGGCGTAGACCTGGGACAGCTCGGGGGCCCCGGTGACCGCCCAGTCGAGTCCCGAGTCGACGACGCGGATCTCCCGGCCCGAGGCCAGGCGCACCACCGGCTGCCCACCGGGCCAGATGTGCCAGTAGGCGCCGGGCACGGTCCGGACGATCACGGTGCCGAGGTAGAGGCCCGCGTCGTTGCCGAGCCAGGGAAGCTCCTCGGGGTCGTCGCGCCAGCGGGGCGGCACCTGGTC
The DNA here is from genome assembly GCF_024497955.1 of Streptomyces sp. C10-9-1. GTDB lineage: Bacteria > Actinomycetota > Actinomycetes > Streptomycetales > Streptomycetaceae > Streptomyces > Streptomyces sanyensis. Next base: position 172,796 of record NZ_JANHKP010000001.1, read on the forward strand.
GAGGGCGGCCAACGAGGCCGGGGTGTCGTCCAGTTCGATCCCCGCCCGGGCGGCCCGGGCGCGCAGCAGCTCGCACTCCGACAGCAGCTCGGTGACGGCCGCGGCGCGCTCGGGGTCCCGCTCCCGCGCCGCGCCGTGGCCGCCACCGGGCTCCTGCTGCTCCTGCCCGCCGGAATGGCGCCGGAGCCAGTTGTCCAGGAAAGGGATGTTCATGCCCTCCAGCGTCCCACCCCGGCCGGAGGATGCACGGCACGGCACGGCAGGGCGAACGCTAGATGTCCAGGTCCACAACGACCGGTGCGTGGTCGGACGCCCCCTTGCCCTTGCGCTCCTCACGGTCCACGTAGGCGTCCCCCACGGCCCCGGCGAAGGCGGCGTTGCCGTAGACGAGGTCGATGCGCATGCCCCGGTTCTTGGGGAAGCACAGCTGGCGGTAGTCCCAGTAGGTGAAGGGGCGGTCGTACTTCAGGGGGCGCGGCACCACGTCGGACAGCCCCTGCCCGCGCAGCGCCGCGAGGGCGGCGCGCTCGGGCTCGGTCACGTGGGTGAGCCCCTCGAAGGCAGCGAGGTCCCACACGTCCTCGTCGGTGGGCGCGATGTTGTAGTCGCCCATGACGGCGAAGGGGCGCCCACCCGCGGCGTCGCCCGCCACGGCGCCGGAGAGCGCCTGGAGCCACCGGAGCTTGTAGTCGTAGTGGTCGTGCGCCACCTCACGGCCGTTGGGCACGTACACCGACCACACCCGCACCGGACCGCAGGTGGCCGCGACGGCGCGGGGCTCCTGCACACCCTCGTACTCCGGCCCTCCCGGGAGCCCCCTGACCACGTCGTCGAGGCCGAGCCGGGAGACCACGGCCACGCCGTTCCAGCGGCCGGTCGCATGGACGGCGGACTCGTACCCGAGCTCCCGCAGCGCCTCGGCGGGGAACTGCTCCTCGGTGCACTTGGTCTCCTGGATGCACAGCACGTCGGTGCCGCTGCCCTCCAGCCAGGCCAGCAGCCGCGGGAGCCGGGCGGTGATCGAGTTGACGTTCCATGTGGCGATGCGCATGCCGTCAGCCTAGCGGCGGCGTAGGACAGCGCGGCCGCGGCCGCCCGGCCCCCGGTGGGGCGCCGCCGGGCCTCCCGGAGGAGTCCGGGAACCCGCCGCGGCCCGCACCGGCGCCCGACCCGCCGGAGCGGACGGGAAGCCCCCGCGGCCGGCCGCGCGCGGACCGACGGACCTCCCGGCGGCCCTCCCCCGGGACCCGGACGGCCCGGTCACGATCCGGTCTCGTCGCGCACGGGCCCTTGCCGATCACCCGTGTAATCGATTCCAATCGTCCCTGCACACCCCGTGTAATCGATTCCAGCACCGAGCTTCCCCTGCTTGTCCGACAGAGAGGTGGACCAGCGATGGCGAGTATCAAGGACGTCGCCGCCGAGGCGGGCGTCTCCGCCGCCACGGTCTCGCGTGTCCTGAACGACCATCCTTCGGTCAGCGCGGACGCCCGCACACGAGTGCTGGCCGCCGTCGAGACCCTCGGCTACCGCCCGAACGCCGTCGCCCGTTCCCTGCGCACCGACCAGACCCACACGCTCGGCCTGGTCATCAGCGACGTGCTCAACCCGTACTTCACCGAGCTGGCCCGCTCCGTCGAGGAGGAGGCCCGCGCGCTCGGCTACAGCGTGATCATCGGGAACGCCGACGAGCGGCCCGACCTCCAGGACCACCATGTGCGCAACCTGCTGGACCGCCGTATCGACGGCCTGCTCGTCTCCCCCACCGACGGCGGCTCGCCGCTGATGCTGGACGCCGCGCGCGCGGGAACGCCGATGGTGTTCGTGGACCGGTGGATCCCGGGCGTGGACGTCCCCGTGGTGCGGGCGGACGGGCGGGCGGCGGTGCGGGACCTGGTGGCGCATCTGCGCGGCCTCGGGCACCGGCGGCTCGCGATCATCGCGGGACCCGCCGCCACGACGACCGGGCGGGAGCGCGTGGACGCCTTCAGGGAGGCGCTCGGCGCGTACGGTCTCGCACTCCCCGACGCCTACGTGGGCCAAGGCGACTTCCAGGCCGAGAGCGGGCGCCGGGTCACCGAGGGGCTGCTCGACCTGCCCGAACCTCCCGAGGTCGTCTTCGCGGCGGACAACCTGATGGCCCTCGGCGCCCTGGACGCCGTGCGGGCGCGGGGGATGCGGGTGCCCGACGACATCGCACTCGCCGCCTTCGACGACATCCGGTGGTTCGTCCACACCGACCCGCCGATCACCGCCATCGCCCAGCCCACGGGCGAGCTGGGGCGCGCCGCCGTACGCGCGCTGGTCGCCCGGATCGAGGGTCGGCCCGGCGAGTCCGTCACCCTCCCCGCCCGTCTCGTCGTGCGCCGCTCGTGCGGCGAGCCCCCCTCGCCCCTGCCGCCCCTGTCCCCCGCACCGAGGAGTACGCCGTGAGCGACCCGGACGAGTTGCTGCGTATCGAGGGCATCCGCAAGACCTTTCCCGGCGTGGTCGCGCTCGACGGCGTCGACTTCGCCCTGCGCCGGGGCGAGGTGCATGTGCTGCTCGGCGAGAACGGGGCCGGCAAGAGCACGCTCATCAAGATGCTCTCCGGCGCCCACACGCCCGACGCCGGGCGGATCCTGGTGGACGGTGAGGAGGTGCGCATCGACGGTGCGCACGACTCCGAGCGGCTCGGGATCGCCACCATCCACCAGGAGTTCAACCTCGTTCCCGATCTGTCCGTCGCCGAGAACATCTACCTCGGGCGGCAGCCCCGGCGGTTCGGGATGGTCGACCGGAAGCGGATGGAGGCGGACGCCGGGGACCTGCTCGCGCGCGTCGGCGTGGACGTGTCCCCGCGCACGCCGGTGCGTGAACTGGGCATCGCCCGGATGCAGATGGTCGAGATCGCCAAGGCCCTCAGCCACGACACGCGCGTGCTCGTCATGGACGAGCCGACCGCCGTCCTGACCACCGGGGAGGTCGAGAAGCTGTTCGCCATCGTGCGGCAGCTGCGGGCGGACGGTGTCGGGGTGGTGTTCATCACGCACCACCTGGAGGAGATCGCCGCCCTCGGGGACCGGGTGACCGTCATCCGCGACGGGAGGACCGTCGGGCAGGTGCCCGCCTCCACCGGTGAGGACGACCTCGTACGCCTCATGGTGGGGCGGTCCATCGAGCAGCAGTACCCGCGGGAGCGGGGCGATGCCGGGGCCGCGCTGCTGACCGTCGAGGGGCTCACGCGGGACGGGGTCTTCCACGACGTGGGCTTCGAGGTGCGGGCCGGCGAGGTGGTGGGGATCGCCGGGCTCGTCGGGGCCGGCCGCACGGAGGTCGCACGGGCCGTCTTCGGAGCCGACCCCTACGACAGCGGGAGCGTGCGGGCCGGGGGCGCCTCGGTGAGGCGCCATGACGTCAACGCCGCCATGGCCGCCGGGATCGGCCTGGTGCCCGAGGACCGCAAGGGGCAGGGGCTGGTGCTCGACGCCTCCGTCCAGGACAACCTCGGGCTGGTCACCCTGCGGGGCGCCACCCGCGCGGGGCTCGTCGACCTCAGGCGCCAGCGGGAGGCCGCCGAGCGGATCGCGGGGCGACTCGGCGTGCGGATGGCCGGGCTCGGGCAGCAGGTGCGGACCCTCTCCGGCGGCAACCAGCAGAAGGTCGTCATCGGCAAGTGGCTGCTCGCCGACGCCAGGGTGCTGATCCTCGACGAGCCGACGCGCGGGATCGACGTCGGCGCCAAGGTCGAGATCTACCAGCTGATCAACGAACTGACCGCCGCCGGCGCCGCCGTCCTGATGATCTCCAGCGACCTGCCCGAGGTGCTCGGCATGAGCGACCGGGTGCTGGTGATGGCCCACGGGCGGATCGCCGGCGAACTCCCGGCCGGCGAGGCGACCCAGGACGCGGTGATGGCCCTCGCCGTCAGCAACCCCCTTACCACGGAAACGGAGGCCACCCGTGGCCAGTGACACCATCAGGAGCTCCGCGGGCGCGGGCGGCGCCGCAGGACTGCGCCGGCTGCTGCTCGACAACGGGGCGCTCACCGCGCTCATCGTCCTCGTCATCGCGCTGTCGGCGCTGTCCGGCGACTTCCTCACCACGGACAACCTGCTCAACATCGGCGTCCAGGCGGCTGTCACCGCGATCCTCGCCTTCGGCGTCACCTTCGTCATCGTCGCCGCGGGCATCGACCTGTCGGTCGGCTCGGTCGCCGCGCTCTCCGCGACCGTCCTCGCCTGGAGCGCCACCGACGCGGGCGTACCGGTGGCGCTGGCCGTGGTCCTCGCCGTCGCGACCGGCACGGTCTGCGGCGTGGTCAACGGCTTCCTCGTCTCCTACGGCAAACTCCCGCCGTTCATCGCGACACTCGCCATGCTGTCCGTGGCACGCGGGCTGTCGCTGGTCGTCTCGCAGGGCTCCCCGATCGCCCTTCCGGAGTCCGTCTCCCACCTCGGCGACACACTCGGCGGCTGGCTGCCGGTGCCCGTGCTGGTGATGGCCGTCATGGGGCTGATCACGGCCTTCGTGCTGGGGCGCACGTACATCGGGCGGTCGATGTACGCGATCGGCGGGAACGAGGAGGCGTCCCGGCTGTCGGGTCTGCGGGTGAAGAAGCAGAAGATCGCCATCTACGCGCTGTCCGGGCTGTTCGCCGCCGCCGCGGGCATCGTCCTCGCCTCCCGCCTGTCCTCCGCCCAGCCGCAGGCCGCCCAGGGCTACGAGCTGGACGCCATCGCGGCCGTCGTCATCGGCGGTGCCTCGCTCGCGGGCGGCACCGGCAAGGCGTCCGGGACGCTGATCGGTGCGCTGATCCTGGCGGTGCTGCGCAACGGCCTCAACCTCCTGTCGGTGTCCGCCTTCTGGCAGCAGGTGGTCATCGGTGTGGTGATCGCGCTGGCCGTGCTGCTCGACACCGTGCGCCGCAGGGCGGGGGCGACCCCGGTCGGTGCCGGCGGGGGCGGCGGCAGGAGCAGGAGGGCGGGCACGTACCTCCTCGCCGCCGTGGTCGCGGTGGCGGTCGTGGGAGCGACCTCCCTGCTGCACGGCGGCTCGTCGACGGCCGCGCAGCGGAAGATCGGACTGTCGCTGTCCACGCTCAACAACCCCTTCTTCGTCCAGATACGGGCGGGCGCGGAGGCCGAGGCGCGGGAGCGCGGGGTCGACCTCACCGTCACCGACGCACAGAACGACGCCTCGCGGCAGGCCAACCAGCTGCAGAACTTCACCAGTGAGGGCCTGGCCTCCATCGTCGTCAACCCGGTGGACTCGGACGCGGCAGGTCCGGCGGTACGGGCCGCCAACGAGGCCGGGATCCCGGTCGTGGGCGTCGACCGGGGCGTCAACAAGGCCGAGACGGCCGCTCTGGTCGCCTCCGACAACGTCGAGGGCGGCGTGCTGGGCGCACGGGCGCTCGCCGAGAGGCTCGGCGGCAGGGGGACGATCGTCGTCCTGCAGGGCCAGGCCGGTACCTCCGCCAGCCGGGAGCGCGGCGCGGGCTTCGCCGAAGGGCTGAAGGCCTACCCGGGCATCACGGTGGTCGCCCGGCAGCCGGCCGACTTCGACCGCACGAAGGGCCTCGACGTGATGTCGAACCTCCTTCAGGCGCACCCCGGCATCGACGGCGTCTTCGCCGAGAACGACGAGATGGCGCTCGGCGCGATCAGGGCCCTGGGCACGAAGGCCGGAACCTTGGTCCAGGTGGTCGGCTTCGACGGTACGCCGGACGGGCTTCAGGCGGTCGCGGACGGGACCCTGTACGCCTCGGTGGCACAGCAGCCGAGGGAACTCGGCCGCATCGCCGTGGAGAACGCCCTGCGGGCCGCCGACGGCGGGAAGCTGAGTGCGACGGTGAAGGTGCCGGTGAAGGTGGTCACCAAGGAGAACGCGGCCGGCTTCGGAGGCTGAGCCTCCGACGTCCGCGAGACGACTGGCGCCTCGGCGCCGGTCACCCACCACGACGGGGAGCAGGGAGACCACTGATGTACGACTACGACCTCCTGGTCATCGGGTCGGCCAACGCCGACCTGGTGGTCGGGGTCGAGCGGCGGCCCGGGCCCGGGGAGACGGTGCTCGGCTCCGAGCTGGACGTCCATCCGGGCGGGAAGGGCGCCAACCAGGCCGTCGCGGCCGCCCGGCTGGGAGCCCGTACGGCCCTGCTGGCCAGGGTCGGTGACGACGCGTACGGCCGGCTGCTGCTCGACGCGCAGCAGGCGGCCGGGGTCGACACGGCGGGCGTGCTGGTCGGCGGCGCGCCGACCGGTGTCGCGCTGATCACGGTGGACCCGTCCGGTGACAACAGCATCGTCGTCTCACCGGGGGCGAACGGGAAGCTCGCGCCCGGGGACGTGCGGGCGGCGGGGAGCCTCCTCCATGCCTCCCGGGTGGTGTCGGCGCAGCTGGAGATCCCGCTGGAGACGGTGGTGGAAGCGGTGCGGGGCCTGGCGCCCGGCACCCGCTTCGTCCTCAATCCGTCGCCGCCGCGCCCCCTGCCCCCGGAGGTGCTCCGGGCGTGCGACCCGCTGATCGTGAACGAGCACGAGGCGAGGGTGATCCTCGGCGGCGAGCGGGGCGGCGAGGAGCCCGCCGGCTGGGCGCGGGCCCTGCTCGCGCGCGGGCCGCGTTCGGTGGTCGTGACGCTGGGCGCGCAGGGCGCATGGGTGGCGTCGGCGCAGGGCGCGGTCCTGGTCCCCGCCGTGCGGGTGGACGCCGTCGACACCACGGGCGCGGGCGACGCCTTCACGGCGGCACTGGCGTGGCGGCTGGGGAGGGGCGACGCGCTCGCGGACGCGGCGGCGTACGCGGTCCGGGTCGGGGCGGCGGCGGTGACGAAGGCGGGGGCGCAGGCGTCGTACCCGACGCCGGGGGACGTCGCCGCGCTGTGAAGAGGGCCGGGATCCTCAACCGCCATCTCGCCGGGGCGCTGGCGGAGCTGGGGCACGGCGACGGCGTGCTGGTGTGCGACGCCGGGATGCCGATCCCGGACGGGCCGCGCGTGGTCGACCTGGCCTTCCGGGCCGGGGTGCCGTCCTTCGCCGAGGTGCTGGACGGGCTGCTGGCCGAACTGGTGGTGGAGGGCGCGACCGCGGCGGCGGAGGTACGGCGGGCCAATCCGGCGGCGGCCGCGCTGCTGGACGGGTACTTCCCCGGGCTCCGCCTCGTGCCCCACGAGAGGCTGAAGGGGCTGGCGGGCGGCGCGCGGCTCGTCGTACGCACCGGGGAGGCGTCCCCCTACGCGAACGTGCTGCTGCGCTGCGGCGTCTTCTTCCCCTAGGGCGTGTCCGGCACGGAGCGCCGTCCGCCCGCGGGGCGGGGTGCGCGGCGTCCGGTGCGTGCGATCGCACGGCGGAGGGGCGTCCTCCGACGGGAACGTACGTGGACGGCTCCGACGGCGCAGCGGGTGCGGGGGCCGGGCGTCGCGCCGGGGCGGGCCTCGCCTGACGGGGCACCGGCACAGGGTCGGGCCGGCGCCGCACCGTGGGGCCGGACGCACCGGCGCCGGGGCGGCCGCCCACCCGGTCGGGCCGTCCACACGCCCCGGTGGCGCTCCGCGGCGGCCGCACGGGGAACCGCGCCCGGTGCGGGGCGGAGGGTCCGCGGCCCCCTGCCGTGCCCCCGGACCGGGCGGCGGTGCCTGCCGGCCGTCGCGGTCACCGGGCGCATCGAACTCCCGCGGCCTCGGCGGCCGCCCCGCGCGGCTCCGGGCCACCGGGTCAGGAGTGCGCCGACCGCCTCGCAGGCCGTCGCGTCAGGCGTTCCCGGAGTCCTCCGGCAGGTCCAGGAAGGCGCCCGGAGCGAGGCGGCCGTGCTCGGCGCCGCCGAGCTCGCCGATCTGGCGGTCGTAGATCGGCCGCGCGAGATCCGTCAGGAGCGCGTCGTGGACGTCGAGCACGTAGCGGGGCCGGACCTCGCGGACGTAGTCGATCACCTCGGAGATCTTGTTCCACGGCGCGTGCACGGGCAGCAGCAGGGTGTCGACCGGCGCCTCGGGCACGGTCAGCGCGTCACCGGGGTGGAACACCCCGCCGTCCACCAGGAAGCCCACGTTGGTGAGGCGCGGGATGTCGGGGTGGATGACCGCGTGCAGTTCGCCGTGGACCTGGACCCGGAACCCCGCCGCCTCGAAGGCGTCGCCGTGCCCGACGGTGCGGACCCGCCCGGGGAAGGCCGGTGACAGCCGCTCGGCGACGCTGCGCAGGGTCCACAGCCCGGCGGCGGGGTCGGCCTCCAGGGCCGCCCGCAGCCGTCCCTCGTCGAAGTGGTCGGGGTGCTCGTGCGTGACGAGCAGGACGTCCGCCCCGGCGGCGGCGTCCTGCTCGCTGAAGCCGCCGGGGTCGATGACGAGTGTCCGTCCGTCCTTCTCCAGCCGGACGCAGGAGTGGGTCTTCTTGACGATCCTCATCCCTCCATCCTGCTACGCCCGGTGCGTGGTCTCCTCCCGGATGACGTTCCGGGCGACACGGAAGGCCGCGTTGGCGGCGGGCATCCCGCAGTACACGGCGGCCTGGAGGAAGACCTCGCGGATCTCGGCGGGCGTCAGCCCGTTGCGCAGTGCCGCCCGGGTGTGGACGGCGAGTTCCTCGTGGTGGCCGCCCGCGAGGAGCGCGGTGAGGGTGACGCAGCTGCGGGTGCGGCGGTCCAGGCCCCCGCGGGACCAGACCTCGCCCCAGGCGTACCGGGTGACCAGGTCCTGGAAGTCCGCGGTGAAGTCGTCGGCGGAGGCGGCGGCGTCGTCGACATGGGCGTCGCCCAGGACCTCGCGGCGGAGCTTGGTGCCGAGCTCGTGGGGGTCGGGCCGGGTGTCCACGGGGACGGCGACGGGCTGCTCGGCCGCCGCCGGGGCGGGCTCGGGTGCCGGGGCGTCCGCGGCGGGGGCGGCCGGGACGGCGTGCGCGGCCGTCGGCGCGGGCGTGCCTGCCACCGGTACGGGGATGGCGGTGAGCGTGTCCTGCCAGGCGGTGCCGAAGTGGTGGGCCAGCAGGTCGGTGACGGCGGAGGGCTGTTCCACCGGGGCGAGGTGCGAGGCGCCCGGCACCAGCGCGAGGCGGGCGTCGGGTATCCCGGCCACCAGGGTCCGCGCCTCTGCGGGACCGGTGACCCGGTCCTCCGAGCCGACCAGGACCAGGGTGGGGACGCCCACACGGGAGAGTTCGCCCCGCACGTCGAAGGCGGCGAGCGCCTCGCAGGCGGCGATGTAGCAGCCGGGGTCGGTGGTGCGCACCATCTGGACGGCCCACTCGACGATGGCGGGCTGCGCGGCGGCGAACGCGGAGGTGAACCAGCGCTCCGGGGCGCTGCGGGCGACCGGGTCCAGGCCGTTGGTGCGGACGACGACACCCCGCTGGCGGAACTCGTCGGCGGTGCCGAACCGGGGGGAGGCCGCGACCAGCGCGAGGGAGGCCACCCGGTGGGGGTGGCGCAGGGCGAGTTCGATGCCGATGGCGCCGCCGACGGAGCAGCCGGCGTAGCCGAAGCGCTGCACGCCCAGGGTGTCGAGGGTGGCGAGGAGCCGTTCGGCGAGTTCCGCGACGGAGTCGGCGGGCTGGGCGGGAGCGCCCCCGTGCCCGGGCAGGTCGAAGCGGATCAGGCGCCAGCGCGAGGACAGTTCGGCGATCTGTCGGTCCCACATGTGCCAGGTGGTGCCCAGTGAGGGACCGAGGATCAGGGCGGGTGCGTCCTCTGGCCCGTCGAGCCGGTACTGCAGGGTGTTCGTCGGTGTCTCTCTCACGCCCTGCACGCTCTCACAACTCCCCCCGCGCCCGGGTCGGAACCCCCGTCAAGTCCGCCCGGGGGGTGGCGATCGGGGGGCCGGGGCGCCGGCGGGACCGCGGGGGCCGGGGGTGTACGGCGCGGGGCGGCTACGGAGTGGAGGTGGAGACCACGTAGACCCAGGGCTTGAGCGGTTCGGAGAGGTCGACGGTGATGCTCTGGGTGGGCCGCGGAGGGGTGTTGCGATGGGTGAGCCCGGCCCACCGGCGGTCCGGGAGGGTGAAGTTCCAGCCCACGACGTCGGCGTGGCGGTCGTCGATGGCGACCTCGCCGTCGTTCAGGGCGGAGCGGTCGGTGCCGACGTCCCGGAGGAACTCGTCCAGCCCGTCGGGCGTGGTGCGGAACTGCACGTAGAAGCGGCTGGTCTTCCAGTTGCTCGTCTCGAAGTAGCCGACCCGCCAGGCGCCGTCGGGGATCGGGATCTCGAAGATGCGGCGCTTCACCAGGGAGGGCCAGCGGTCGCGCAGGCCGGTGGCCTTGGCGTCGGCCTCCTTGTCGCGCCCGCTCTCGCGGCTCTGCTCGGCGGAGACCAGCAGGTAGCCGGCGGGGATGCCGACGAGGAGCACGATCGTGAGCAGGGTGAGGCTGCGGCGCACCAGCATGCGGCGCCGGCTCTCGTTCCCGGTCGGCGTCGGGGCGGGAGGGCGGGTCACGGTGGTCATGAGGCGGGGGGTTCCTGGGTCGGGCGGGCGGAGCCGGGGTTGCGCAGGGCCTGCGCGTAGCGTTCGTAGCGTTCGTGCCGCTCCACCCGGCGCCGGTTGGTCCGGCGGAAGCGCCGGGCGACCAGGCGGGCGAGGTCGGCCGCACCGACCATACCGGCCTCGGGACCCAGCTGGGCCTTGGCGATCCGGGCCTCGGGGCGGTAGCCGCGGCCGGTGAGGTGGCGCCGGAAGGCGTCGCGGGCGGGGGCGATCAGGAGGTCGTCGGCGGCGCTGACGCCGCCGCCGATGACGAAGCAGGAGGGGTCGAGCGCGGCGGCCAGGTTGGCGATGCCGACACCGAGCCACTGCCCGATGTCCTGGAGGAGTTCGACGCACATCGCGTCGCCCTCGCGGGCCAGTTCGGTGATGAGCGGGCCGGTGATGTCCCGGACGTTGCCGCCGACCCGGTCGATGATGCCGTAGGCCACCGGGGAGTCGGCGGCGGCCAGCTCCCGGGCCTCGCGGACCAGGGCGTTGCCGGAACTGTACTGCTCCCAGCAGCCGCGGTTGCCGCAGGGGCAGCGGTGGCCGCCCGGAACGACCTGCATATGACCGAACTCACCCGCCACCCCGTACTTGCCGCGCTTGACGCGGCCGTCCTCCAGGATGGCACCGCCGATGCCGGTCCCCAGGGTGATCATCACCAGGTGGTCCTCGCCGCGGCCGGCTCCGAAGCGCCACTCGGCCCAGGCGGCCGTGTTGGCGTCGTTGTCGACCAGCACCGGCACGGCCAGGCGGGCGGTGAGGGCGTCCCGCAGGGGTTCGTTGCGCCAGGCCAGGTGGGGTGCGAACAGGACGGTGGCGCGGTGGGCGTCCACCCACCCGGCCGCCCCGATGCCCACGGCGTGCACGTCGTGCCGGTCCGAGAGGTCGAGCACCAGCTCGCAGATGGTGTCCTCGACGACCTTGGGGCTCTTGGACTTGTCGGGGGTCTCGGTGCGGATCCTCTCCAGGATGACGCCGTCGGCGTCGACGACGCCCGCCATCACCTTGGTGCCGCCGATGTCGATGCCGACCGTGGGGACCCGGGGCGCGGAGAGGTGCGAGCGGCGCTCGCGGGTGCCGGCGGTCCGCAGGACGCCGGCACGGGCGGTGCCTCGCTGCGTGAAGTCGCGGTACGTGCTCACGTCGTCCCTGCGGGTAGGTCGTGGGGGTGCCGGTCCGCTCACCGGGACCCGGGGCGGACGGCGCCCGCCGCCGTCGATGCTAGTACCCATCCCGGCGGGCGGACGCCCGGCGCGGCCCCCGCCGGCCGGACCGTCAGGCGCCCTCGGCCCGGTCGGGGCCCGCGGGGGGCGGGGCGGGCGGGCGCTCCAGCTCGTGGGCGAGGTCCTCCAGCTCGCTGCCGCCGGCCATCTGCCGGGTGAGCTCGTCCAGGGTCACCGCGCCCCGGGTGTGGGCGGCGGCCATGGCGCCGCGCTTGAGGAGCACGAAGCGGTCGCCGACCAGGGAGGCGTGGTGGGGGTTGTGGGTGATCAGCACCACGCCGAGACCCGCGTCACGGGCGGCGGCCACGTACTTGAGGACCACCCCGGACTGCTTGACGCCGAGTGCGGCGGTCGGCTCGTCGAGGACCAGCACCCTGGCCCCGAAGTACACGGCGCGCGCGATGGCCACGCACTGCCGCTCACCTCCGGACAGGGTGCCGATGGGCTGGTCGACGTCGCGCAGGTCGATGCCCATGCGCAGCAGCTCGGAGCGGGTGGTGGCGCGCATCAGCCCGACGTCCAGCCGCCGGAAGGGGCCCTTGCCCCGGACCGGCTCGGAGCCGAGGAAGAAGTTGCGCCAGACCGGCATCAGGGGGACGACGGCGAGGTCCTGGTAGACGGTGGCGATGCCGCGGTCGAGGGCCTCGCGCGGGTTGCCGAGCACCGTCTCCTCCCCCTCGATGCGCAGGGAGCCGGCGTCGTGCCGGTGCAGACCGGCGATGATCTTGATGAGGGTGGACTTGCCCGCTCCGTTGTCGCCGAGGACGCAGGTGATCTCACCGGCGCCGACGGTGAGCGAGACGCCCTCCAGGGCGCGGATGTTGCCGTAGTACTTGCTGACGCCGTCGAGTTCGACGAGGGGGGTGGTCATCGTGTCGCCTCCGCCCGTCGGCGGACCCAGGTGTTGAGGAGGGTGGCCAGCAGGAGCATGGCACCGAGGAAGAAGGTGAACCAGTCGGGGTTCCACTCGGCGAAGACGATGCCCTTGGAGGTCATGCCGAAGATCAGGGCGCCGACGGCCGAGCCGATGGCGGAGCCGTAGCCGCCGGTGATCAGGCAGCCGCCGATGACGGCGGCGATGATGTACGTCAGCTCGTTGCCGACGCCCTCGCCGGACTGCACCACCTCGAAGGAGAACAGCAGGTGCTGGCCCGAGACCCAGGCGGCGAAGGCGACGCCCGTGTACAGCAGCGTCTTGGTCCGCCGGACCGGGACGCCGACCGCGCGGGCGGCCCCGGCGCCTCCGCCCACGGCGAAGACCCAGTTGCCGAAGCGGGTGCGCAGCAGGATCCAGGTGGCGAGCGCCACCAGCAGCAGCCACCACAGGACGGTGGACTTCACGGTGGTGCCGAGGACCGGTGTCTCGGCGAAGACCGCCCGGGCGGAGGCGAAGCCCTCCATGTCGGCGATCGACTTGGTCGACACCGTGCCGCTGACCAGCTTGGTGAGGCCCAGGTTGAGTCCGGTCAGCATCAGGAAGGTGCCCAGCGTGATGATGAAGCTGGGCAGTCCGGTGCGGGTGAGCAGGAAGCCGTTGAAGCAGCCGACGGCCAGGGTGACGAGCAGCGACACCCCGACGCCGACCCAGACGTTGGCGGTCATCTGGTAGCTGAACATCGAGGAGACCAGTGCCGAGGTGGTGACCAGGACACCGGCCGAGAGGTCGAACTCCCCGCCGATCATCAGCAGCGCCACCGGCACCGCCATCACCCCGAGGGTGGAGGCCGCGTACAGCACGGTGTCCAGGCTGGACGGCCGGAGGAAGGAGTCCGCCGCGAAGGAGAAGAAGACGAAGACGGCGACGGCGCCGACCACGGACCCGAGCTCGGGCCGCCCCATCAGGCGGCGTGCGAGCGAGGTGCGCAGCAGCCGCTCGTCGGCCGGCGGCCCGGGTGCCGTGCCGGGGGAGGCGGGCGGTGCGGTGGTGCTCATCGGGTGCCCCGCTCGGTGAGGTCCTTCAGCCGGGCGGCGTCCTCCCGGGTGACGATCTGCGGACCGGTCAGCACGGGCAGGCCGCCGCCGAGGACGTCGGCGTTGTACTTGTAGAGCCACAGCAGGTCCACGGCCTGGTAGCCCTGGAGGTAGGGCTGCTGGTCGACGGCGAAGCCGAGCGAGCCGTCCTGGAGGCCGGCCGCGACCTTGGCGTTCAGGTCGAAGGTGTCGACCTCGGCGCCGGAGCCGGCGGCCCTGGCCGCCTGGACGGCGGCGTCGGCGAAGGGGGCGCCCAGGGTGACGACGGCGTCGATCCCGGGGTCGGCCTGGAGCTTGGCCTCGATGGAGGAGCGGACGTCGGGCATGTTGGTGCCGTCGACGTACAGGTTCTGCAGGTCGCCGCCGAAGCCCTCCCGGGCCCCGTCGCACCGCTGCTCGTGGCCCACGTTGCCCTGCTCGTGCAGGACGCACAGGGCCTTGGCGCGGCCGCGGGCCTCCAGCTCCTCGCCGACGGCGCGGCCGGCGACGGACTCGTCCTGGCCGATGTGGGTGAGGGCGCCGAACTCCCTGGACTGCTCGGATCCGGAGTTGACCGTGATCACGGGGATACCCGCCCGGCGGGCCTTGCCGACCACGGCCTTCATGGCCTCGGGCTTGGCGAGGGTGACGATGAGCGCGTCGACGTCCTTGGCGATGTAGGAGTCGACGAGCTGCGCCTGCTGCTGGGCCTCGTCGCTGTGGGCGTAGAGGAAGTTGATGTTGTCCTTGGCCGCCGCCTCCCGGGCGCCCTTCTGGACGATGTCCCAGAAGGTGTCGCCGTCACCGGAGTGGGTGACCATCGCGAAGGTCCAGCGGGGTGTGGTGACCGCGGCCTCGCCCCGGGCGGCCTCCGCTGCCCTGCGCGCGTCCTCGGCGCGCTTGCCGCCGGTGCTGCTGCATCCGGCGAGCCCCATGCCGACCGCCACTGCGAGCACCGCGCCGATCACGCGGAGTCCTGTCCTTGCCCGTGCCACGAAGACGTGCCCTTCTTGCTCTGCCGTTCCTGCGGGCCCGTCCGGCCCGGCCGGGGAGGCACCGCCCGGTCCCGGCCGCCGACCAGTATCCGTCACGCCTGGTGGCGGCGGCCGAAACGGGTGGGGGCGGGCGGTGGTGCGGGGCTCGTGCATGGCGGTCCGCCGTCCTGTCCCGGGGCCGCCCGGGTGCGGCCGGACTGCGTTTCTACGGCGGGCCCGGAACCCGGTCAAGGGCCTCTCCGGACGCCCGGGGCCGGGGTGGCGTGTTCCGGTCATACCGGCGGGCGGCCCCCGGTCCGGCGCACGGGACGGGCGCGCTCAGGGGCGGACCAGGAGCTGGAACTCGAAGGCGTAGCGGCCCGCCCGGTAGACGTGGGAGCCGTACTCGACCGCACGGCCCGTGTCGTCGAAGGTGGTGCGCTCCATGGTGAGCAGCGGGGCACCGGGCTTCTCGCCGAGCAGCTCCGCCTCCGGGCCGTCCGCCGCCCGGGCGCCGACCGTCTGGCGGGCGCTGTGGAGGGTGATGCCGGCCGCCCGCATGATCCGGTAGAGACCGGTGGCCTCCAGCCGCTCGCTGTCGCAGTCCAGCAGCCGGGCGGGGAGGTGGTTGCGCAGCCGGGCCACCGGCTCGCCGTGCGCGAGGCGCAGCCGCTCGATCCGCCGCACCTCGCTGCCCTCGGCGATGCCCAGCGACGCCGCGACGAGCGCGTCGGCGGGCTCGACGGTGTTGGCGAGCACGGTGGTGGCGGGGTCCTGCCCGGCGGCCTCCAGGTCGTCGTACAGGCTGCTGAGCTCCAGCGGGCGGCGCACCCGGCTGTGCACCACCTGGGTGCCGACACCGCGCCGCCGGACCAGCAGCCCCTTGTCCACGAGCGACTGGATGGCCTGGCGGACGGTGGGGCGGGACAGCCCGAGGCGTCCGGCGAGGTCGATCTCGTTGCCGAGCAGGCTTCCCGGGGTGAGCACACCGCCCTCGATGGCCGATTCCAGCTGCTGGGCGAGCTGGAAGTAGAGCGGGACCGGGCTGCTGCGGTCCACGCTCAGCGGTAGCGGCGCTGCGGGGTCGGGGTCGTGGCGGGGCTGCTTGGGCACGTGGGGGAGCGTAGTCGCACGCCATGCCGACGGGAAGCCATCAGGTCCAATTGTCAGGACAAACTCTTGACAGGGGGGCGCGCGACCCCCACCTTTGGGCCATGCGCATCGGATTGATCGGCACGGGACGGATCGGCGGCTTCCACGCCGGGATCCTCAGCCGCCACCGCGAGGTGGGTTCCCTGGTCGTTGCGGACACCGACGCGGCGCGGGCGGTGGCGACGGCCGACCGCTACGGGGCCACCGCGGCCCCCAGCGCCCACGAGGTGTTCGCCTGGGGCGTGGACGCGGTGGTGATCGCCTCGGCGACCGCCGCGCACGCCGAACTCATCGGCCGGGCCGCCCGCAGCGGGCTTCCGGCCTTCTGCGAGAAGCCGATCGCCCTGGACCTGCCGGGAACCCTCGCGGCGCTGCGCGAGGTGGAGGAGGCGGGCACCGCGCTGCAGGTCGGCTTCATGCGGCGCTTCGACGCCGGGTACACGGCGGCGCGGGAGCGCGTCCGCTCCGGGAGGCTGGGGCGGCTGCACACCGTCAGGGCGGTGACCTCCGATCCCGCACCGCCGCCCGCCGACTACCTGCCGCTGTCGGGCGGGCTGTTCCGGGACTGCCTGGTGCACGACTTCGACATCCTGCGCTGGGTGACCGGCCGGGAGATCACCGAGGTGTACGCGACGGGCTCGGACGGTGCGGGCGCCGCCTTCCGGGAGGCGGGCGACGTGGACACGGCCGCGGCGCTGCTCACCCTGGACGACGGCACCCTGGCGACGGCCACGGCGACCCGCTGCAACGGCGCGGGCTACGACGTGCGGATGGAGCTGGCGGGCGAGCTGGACCAGGTGGCCGTCGGGCTGGACGACCGCACCCCGATCAGCTCGGTCGAACCCAAGGGCCTGCCGCCCGTCGACAACCCGTGGCCGGGGTTCATGGAGCGCTTCGCCCCGGCGTACGAGGCCGAGCTGGACGCCTTTCTGCGCCTGGTGACCGGCGAGGGCGACAACCCCTGCGACGGCCGGGAGGCACTGACCGCCCTACGGGTGGCGGAGGCGTGCGAGCTGTCCCGGGCGGAGCGCCGCCCGGTGCGGCTGGAGGAGGTCCCGGGCGGCTGACCGGCGCCCCGGGCGGGTCACCAGCGCACCGGGAGGCGCCGGGTGCCGCGGATCAGCAGTCCCGGCAGCCACTCCTCGGGTCCCGCGTCGGGGTCCGGCGCCAGCCCGGGGCAGCGGGTGAGGAGCGAGGCCAGGGCGGTCCGCGCCTCCAGCCGGGCGAGCGGCGCGCCGAGGCAGAAGTGGATGCCGTGCCCGAAGGCCAGGTGCCCGCGGGCGTCGCGGCGGATGTCGAAGCGGTCGGGTTCGGGGAAGCGCGCGGGGTCGCGGTCCCCGCCCGCGAGGCAGACCAGCACGGTCTCCCCCGCGGGCACGGTGGTCCCGCCGTAGGTGACGGGTCGGGTGGTGAAGCGCAGGGTGGCGTTCTCCACCGGGCCGTCGTAGCGGAGCATCTCCTCGACGGCGCCGTCCAGCAGCCCGGGGTCGGAGCGCAGCAGGGCGAGTTGGTCGGGGTGGGCGAGCAGGGCGCGCACCCCGCCCGCGATCAGGTTGACGGTCGTCTCGTGTCCGGCGATCAGCAGGAGGTAGGCGAGCGAGCGCAGCTCGGTGCCGGTCAGCGGCTCCTCCCCCGGCTCCGCGTCGGACGCCGTGCCGATCAGCGCGGAGAGGAGGTCGTCCGACGGTCCGGAGCGGCGCTTGTCGGCGATCAGTCCGTCGAGGTAGGCGCCGATGCCGAGCACGGCCGCCTCCCCGGCCGCGACGGAGGTGGGCGCGACGATCTCGTCGGACCAGGCCCGGAAGGCGTCCCGGTCGGCGGCGGGGACACCCAGCAGTTCGCAGATGACGATGATGGGCAGCGGGAAGGCCAGGTGCTCCACCAGGTCCGCGCGGCCGCGGGGGACCATCGCGTCGAGCAGTCCGTCGGTGATCTCCTGCACCCGCGGTGCCAGCCGCTGGGCCCGGCGCGCGGTGAACTCCCGGGCCACCAGGCGCCGCAGGCGCGTGTGGTCGGGCGGGTCGACGGAGAGCAGGGTGGAGCCGATGACCTCCTGGTCGAAGCGGACCACGCCCACCGTGGCGGGCGACTTGGACAGGGCCGGGTCGGCGAGCGCCCGGCGCGCCTCCTCGTATCCGACGACCAGCCAGAAGTGCGTGCCGTCCTCGCCGCGCAGTCGGTGGACGGGGCCGTCCTGGCGCAGACGGGCGTAGGTGGGATACGGATCGGCGGTGAACTCGGGCCCGTACACGGCGAGATCGGCTGTCGTCATCGCCTCAGCCTACGAAGCGCGGGCGCCCCCGTCATCGCAGGGCGGCCCGGCGGCGGGGGCGGGGAGCGTGATCCGGACACGGCCGCCGGGGGGCCGTTTCCGCCGCGGTACGCGGCAGGCGGGTCCTCGGCGGGGCGGGAGGCGGGTGCGAGGTCGGCGCGATCTCGGCGCCGGGCGGCCGCGGTCGGGCGCCGGGACCGCCGGGCCGCCGGAGCCGGGAGGCGCCGGGCAGTCAGGGCGGCCAGGGCAGCCAGGCGGCCACCCGGAACCCGCCCTCGCCGGTGCCCCCGTGCTCCAGGCGCCCGCCCGCCAGCACGGCGCGCTCGGTCAGGCCGATGAGCCCCTGCCCGGAGCCGGGCACCGGCTGCACCTCGCCCGCGGGAGCGGGGTTGGCGACCTCGACGCTGAGCCCGTCCCCCGGACGTCCCCGCACGACGACGCGGACCGCGGTGCCGGGTGCGTGCTTGCGGGCGTTGGTCAGCGCCTCCTGGGCGATGCGGTAGGCGGTGCGGCCGGTGGACGCGGGCACCCCTCCCGGGTCGGGGACGTCGCTGTCGAGCACGACGTCCATCCCGGCCCCGCGGGACTCCTCGACGAGCGCGCCGAGGGCGGCGAGGGTGGGCCGGGGGCGGTCGGGGGCCCCGCCGTCGTCCCCCGGCGCGCGCAGCACCCCGATGATCTCGCGCAGGTCCTGGAGGGCCTCGTGGGCGCTGTCCCGGATCACCCCCGCGGCACGGGCCACCTCGGCGGCAGGGGCGCCGGGGCGGAACTCCAGCGCTCCCGCGTGCACGGACAGCAGGGTGAGGCGGTGGGCGAGCACGTCGTGCATCTCCCGGGCGATGGCCTCGCGGGCGAGCCGCTGGGCCTGCTCGGCACGGAGCGCGGCCTCCGCCTCGGCCCTGCGGGCGCGCTCCCGCAGGGCCCTGAACAGTTCCCTGCGGGACCGCACCAGCATCCCCCAGCCGACCATCAGCAGCACCAGCACCAGCCCGGCGACGACCGACGCCGGGTAGGAGGCCCCCGGATCCGGGCGCACCAGCGGCTGGACCACGGCGGAGACGGCCGCGAGGACGCCGACGGCGGCGACCGGCCGGAAAGGGCGGTGGACGGCGAGGCTGAACAGGGCGAGCATCGACGCGCCGCCCGCGGTGGGCGCGAGGACTCCGACGACGAGCGCCCCCACCGCCAGGGCGACGGGGAAGCGGCGGCGCACCCACAGTGCTCCGCAGGCCGCGGCACCCGCGACCAGGTCGGCGGCGACGAGCGCCTCGGGGGTGTCCGCCTGCTGTACCGCCTCCCCGGCGAGCAGGCCGATCCCGGCGGCGAGCAGGAACACCAGGCTGTCGACCACCCAGTCCCGCACGGTGCGCCGCGGGCGGGGCCGGCCGCCGGGTGCGGGGCCCCGTTCGGGCGGCTCCGCCATGGCGGAGGGCAGCAGCCAGGGGTACTCCGTGCGCGTCATGCGGCACACGGTAGGGCGCCGGGTGGCGGGATCCGGGGAAGGGCGTGGGGAGGCGGACCGCGGGGCGGGCAGGACCTCTCCCGGAAGCTGCCGGATGCCGGGGCCCTGCGGTGCGGCGGCGCGGGGCCCGCCGCACCGCCGCACCCGCCGGTGCGCTCCGCGGGCGGGAGGGTGACGCGCCCCGGTCAGCCGCCCAGTTCCCGGTGGCGGGCGGCGAGTTCCGCGGCGCCGCGCTCGGTGAGGGAACCGAAGAGCCGCAGCCGGGAGATGCCGCCGTCGGGGTAGATGTCGAGCCGGGCGTCGGTGCCCGCGGCGGGGGTGCCGAGCACGAAGCGGTGGTTGGTGTCGGGCTGGAGGCGGGTGCGGGGCAGGACCTCGCGCCACTCGCCGTCCTCGCCGTCGCGGAGCGAGAGGGCGGCCCAGCCCGCGCTGTTGCCCTTGAGGTAGGCGGTGTCGATCTCGACGGCGCGGACCTCGCAGTGGGCGGCCAGGTGGTAGCGGATCCAGTCGTTGCCCCGGTCCCGGCGGCGGCGGGTCTCCCAGCCGTCGTCCATCTTGCGCGAGCGGCCGGGCTGGATGGTGTTGGCGGCCGGGGAGTAGAAGCGGTCGGAGGCGTCGTCGACGCAGCCGCCGTTCTCCAGGGCCGCCACGTCGAAGGTGCCCAGGGCGGCCAGCCACTGCGGGTCGGGGGCCACCTCGCCGTACACCCGCAGCCGGGCGATGCCCCCGTCGGGGTGCTGGTTGACGCGCAGGTGGGTGTAGCGCTGCTCGCCGCGGACGGCGAAGCCGTTGGCGGCGTGGCCGCCGACGGCGGTGCGGGGGACGAGGGTCGTCCACTTCACGTCGCCCGACAGCAGTTCCCCGGGGGAGGGCGACCCGGCGACCGCGGCGCCCTCGACGGAGACCGCCTGCGGGTAGTTGCCGCGGAAGTGGGCGGTGTCGACGACGATGCCGCGGACGACCCCGGGGGCTCCGAGGCGGACGAGCGCCCAGTCGTGGTCCTCCGCGGCCGGGTGGGGCTCGGCGGCGGAGGCGCCTCGGCGGCGGCGGGTCTCCCAGCCGTCCATGACCTTGCCCTTGTGGCCGAAGTGCTCGGGGTCGAAGTGCGCGGCCTCGGGCCTGAGCAGGTTCTCGCGCTCGGCGAAGAACTCGTCGTTGGCGGCGATCACGCCCGCGCCGAGCCGGCGGTCGGCGAGGTCGGTCAGGTGCGAGAAGGGGAAGCCCCCGGGGCCGGGGCCGCGGTAGTCGGCGTAGGGGTCGCCGCCGCCGTAGGGGGCCGCGTCGCCGGTGAAGGACGGGAGGGAGGATGCGGACACGGTTTCAGTTGTTCCTTTCGAGCAGTCGGCCCGCCGGTCCGGCGACCTCGCCGCCGGTGGCGATGCGTCGGCCCCGCAGCCAGGTCGAGCGGACGACGCCGTGCAGCGTCCGGCCCGCGTAGGCGGTCACCCGGTTGCGGTGGTGGAGGCGGGCAGGGTCGACGGTGAAGGTCTCGTCCGGCGCGAGGACGGCGAAGTCGGCGTCCCGTCCGGCCTCGACGGCGCCCTTGCGGTCCAGGCCCGCGAGGGCCGCGGGGCCGGCGGACATCCAGCGGACGACGTCGTCGAGGGTGTGGCCCCGGCGGCGGGCCTCGGTCCAGACGGCGGGCAGGCCCAGCTGGAGGGAGGAGATGCCGCCCCAGGCGGAGGCGAAGTCGGGGGTCTTGAGGTCGGTGGTGCAGGGCGAGTGGTCGGAGACGATGCAGTCGATGGTGCCGTCGGCGAGGCCCTGCCAGAGCAGGTCCTGGTTGGCCGACTCCCTGATCGGGGGGCAGCACTTGAACTCGGTGGCGCCGTCCGGGATCTCCTCGGCGGTCAGGGTGAGGAAGTGGGGGCAGGACTCGACGGTGACCGCCACGCCCCGGCGGCGGGCGTCGGCGATCAGGGGGAGGGCGTCGCTGGAGGAGAGGTGCAGGATGTGCACGCGTGCGCCGAGGCGCTCGGCGTGGCCGATGAGGGACTCGATCGCGGTGTTCTCCGCGTCGCGGGGGCGGGAGGCGAGGAAGTCGGCGTACCGGGGCCCCGGCCGCCGGGGCGCGGCGTCGAGGTGGTGGGGGTCCTCGGCGTGGACGATCAGCAGTCCGCCGAAGCCCGCGATCTCGGCCATGGCACGGGCGAGGTGCTCCTGGTCGAGTGCGGGGAACTCCTCGACGCCGGAGGGCGACAGGAAGCACTTGAAGCCGAACACGCCGGCGTCGTGCAGCGGGCGCAGGTCCGTGAGGTTCGCGGGGATCGCACCGCCCCAGAAGCCGGTGTCCACGTGCGCCTTGGAGCGGGCCACCGCCTGCTTGGTGCGCAGGTGGTCCGCGGTGGTGGTGGGGGGCAGGGAGTTGAGCGGCATGTCGAGCAGGGTGGTGATGCCTCCGGCCGCCGCGGCGCGGGTGGCCGTCCAGAACCCCTCCCAGGCGCTGCGCCCGGGGTCGTTGACGTGGACGTGGGTGTCGACGAGCCCCGGGAGCAGGACGTCGTCGCCGAGGTCCTCCACCCGGGCTCCGGGGGGCGGGGCGGTGTCGTGGGGGTCGACGGAGGCGATGGTGCCGCCCGCCACGGCGACCGCCGCGGGGCGGGTGCCCTCGGGGGTGACGACCCTCGTCGAGCGCAGTACGAGCGTCACGTCGGCGTTCACGGCCGCGGTGTCGTCCACGTCGGGCACCCGTCCACCTCATCTCTCTCGGCACCGGGGGATCCTGTATCCAGCGTCCGGCAGCGCACGGCAAACCGAAAATTCAACGAACTGTTGAAGCGATCAGGAGTCTTCCCCTCCGCCGCACCCCCGTCAAGACCTCCCCGGCAGAAGGGCGGCCCCCGGGGGAGGGATTGGACGTTTCCACAAAGCGGAAGTAGTTTTCCGCAGAGCGATTGGGGTGGTTCCTCCGAGGGAGACCCCGCCCACTCCTCCCCGGGGCGGCCGACACCGGGACAAACGGGCCCTGACCGGCAGGGACGGCCCGGCGGGCGCGAGCCGCCCGGCGCGGGCGACCGGTAGGCTGCTGCCTTGCCCCGCCTGCCCGAAAGGACCGCCGACGTGCCGACGTCCCACGCCACCGACGCAGCCAAGCCCGCCGCCAGCGGAGGGGTGCAGTCCCTGGAGCGCGCCTTCGACCTCCTCGAACGCATGGCCGACGCCGGGGGTGAGGTCGGGCTCAGCGAGCTGTCGGCCAGCAGCGGGCTCCCGCTGCCGACCATCCACCGGCTGATGCGCACCCTCGTGGCCTGTGGCTACGTGCGCCAGCAGCCCAACCGCCGCTACGCGCTCGGCCCCCGGCTGATCCGTCTCGGCGAGTCCGCCTCGCGCCTCCTCGGCACCTGGGCCCGCCCCTACCTGGCCCGCCTGGTGGAGGAGACCGGCGAGACGGCGAACATGGCCCTCCTCGACGGCGACGAGGTCGTCTACGTGGCCCAGGTGCCCTCCAGGCACTCCATGCGGATGTTCACCGAGGTCGGGCGCCGGGTGCTCCCCCACTCCACCGGGGTGGGCAAGGCACTCCTCGCGCACACCCCGGCGGAGGAGGTCGCCGCGCTGCTGGCCCGCACCGGGATGCCCGCCGCCACCGAGAAGACGATCACCACCCCCGAGGGCTTCCTCGCGGCCCTGGAGCAGGTCCGCAGCACCGGCTACGCGGTGGACGACAACGAGCAGGAGATCGGCGTGCGCTGCCTCGCCGTCCCCGTACCCGACTCCCCCACCGCCGCGGCCATCTCGATCTCCGGCCCCGCCGGACGGGTGACGGAGGCGGCCACGGACACGATCGTGCCGCTCCTCCAGGAGGTCGCCCGCGAGCTGTCGGCCGCCCTGAGCAGCAACGGCGGGACGCCCGGCGCCTGAGGGCCCGGCCCGGGCGCCCGCCGGGAAGCGGCACGGGCGCCCGCCGGGAAGCGGCACGGGCGCCCGCCGGGAAGCGGCACGGGCGCCCGGGCCGGCGGGTCAGGCCCCGGTCAGGCGCCCGTCCCGCATCGTCAGCACCCGGTCCGCCCGCGCCAGGTGCTCCCGGTCGTGGGTCACCAGCACGGTCGCGGTCCCGCGCTCCCGGGTGAGGCCCACCAGCAGGTCCAGCACCGCCGCGCCGCGCTCGTGGTCCAGTGCGGACGTGGGCTCGTCGACGAGCAGCACCGCGGGGTCGTTCATCAGGGCCCGGGCGATGTTCACCCGCTGCCGCTGCCCCCCGGAGAGCCGGTGGGGGCGGCGGTCCGCCTCGCCCGCCAGACCCACCGCGGCCAGCAGCTCCCGCGCCCGGTCACGCGCCGCGGCCGGCGGGCGACCCGACAGGTGCGCCATCAGCTGCACCTGCTCCGCCGCAGTGAGCGACGGCAGCAGGTTGGGCTGCTGGAAGACGATCCCCACCCGCTCACGGCGCAGCCGGGAGCGGGCGCCGCGGTCCAGCGCCGCCGTGTCGGCGCCGTCCACGACGACCCGTCCGCGGTCCGGTGCGATCAGGGTCGCCGCCACGGCGAGCAGGCTCGACTTGCCGGAGCCGGAGGGACCGACCACCGCCGCCACCGTCCCCGCGGGGACGTCGAGGCGGACGCGGTCCAGGGCGGTCAGACGGCCGCCGCCGTCCTCGTAGGTCAGCGTGACGTCGTCGAGCAGCAGGGTCATCGGGCGCTCCCCAGAGCGGTCAGCGGGTCGACGGCGGTGATGCGCCGCACGGACAGGGCGGCCCCGGCGGCACCGAGGACCACGGTCACGGCCGCGGGCACCAGCACCGTGGCCGGCTCCACGGCGAAGGGCACCTCGCTCCGCCCGATGAGCAGCCCGGCCCCCGCGGCCAGGGCGGTCCCGGCGAGGGTGCCGGCGGTGAGCACCAGCAGCGCCTGGCCGAGCGCGTCGCGCAGCAGGTAGCCGGTCGAGGCCCCGAGCGCCTTCAGCACGGCGATCTCCGGGGCGCGCTGCACCGTCCACACCGTGAAGAAGGCTCCCACCACGAGGGCGGAGATGGCGAAGAGGAATCCGCGCATCAGCTGGAGGGAGCCGTTCTCCGCCTGGTAGGAGCCGATGGCGGCGAGGGCCTCGTCGACCGTGAGCGCGGTGGTGCCCAGAGCCTCGTCGGCGGCTTCGGACGCGGCGGCCGTGAAGCCCTCCCCCGTCGTCAACGCGATCACCGTGGCTCCGCCGGGCGCGCCGGGCAGCCGCCGCCAGTCCTGGAGCGCGGTCCACACCACGGGAAGGTGGGCGTGGGAGGCGTCGCCTTCCACCGCGGCGACCGCGGCCGTGCCCGGACCGAGGCGCACCCGGTCTCCCACCCGGACACCGAGCTCCTCGGCGGCCCGGGCGGACAGCACCACCCGCCCCGGAGCGAGCCCGCCGGGTGCCAGGCGCCCGCCGGGCTCCGCGCCGAAGGCGGCGACGGCGACCCGGGCGGCACCGCCGCCCGTTCCACCGCCGGAGCCCGGGGCGGCGGCGGCCTCGGTGGTGCGCACACCGAGGGGTGCGGCGTCCACCACCCCGGGGCGCCGCGCCCAGGAACGCCACTGCCCTTCGGACACGGCCGAGTCCGAGAAGGACGGCGACCTGCCGTCGGGCGGTTCGGCGAACACCAGCCGGTCGGCCGGAAGGCCGGTCACCCCCGAGACGTTCTCCCTGGCCAACCCGGCCGTGAGCCCCGACAGCAGGCCCACCAGCAGGGTGACGAGCACGATCACCGTGCCCATCAGCGCGAACCGCCCCTTGGCGGTCCGCAGATCTCTCCATGCGACGAACATGGCGTCCAGCCTGCTCGGCGGGGCGGTCGGCGGCATCGCACCCGGGTGCACCGCCGGGTCAACCTTTCGGTTGACCCGGCTCCCGGCGGGCCCGCTTAGGCTGGACGGGACATGGACTCCCGCACCCTCACCCCCGTCCTGCGCGTGCTGCGGCTGTGCCTCCACGCCCTGCTGCTGGGCCTGCTGGCACTGGCCGCCGCGCGGGCCGCCGCCCGCGGCGGGCCGCAGGCGCCCGCCGCCGCTGCCCTCGCCGCGCTCACGGCCTGCGTCTACACGGCCGGGGTCCTCGTGCCCGCCGTCCGGCACTCCGCCCGGGCCTCGGGCGTGTGGCTGGCCGCCCTCGGGGCCGCCTGGCTGGCACTGCTGGCCGTCTCCCCGGACGCGCTGTGGGTGGCGTTCCCGCTCTACTTCCTCCAGCTGCACCTGCTGCCGAGGCGCTGGGCGCTGGGCGCCGTCGCCGCCACCGCCGCAGCGGCCATCGGCGGTTTCCTGGCCCACGACGGCACGGCCACCCCCGGCACCTTCATCGGCCCCCTGCTGGGCGGTGCCGTCGCCGTCGCCACCGTCCTCGGCTACCAGGCGCTGTACCGGGAGAGCGAGAGCCGCCGCCGGCTGATCGAGGAACTCGTCGCCACCCGTGCGGAGCTCGCCGCCGCCGAGCGCACCGCGGGCACCCTCGCGGAGCGCGAGCGGCTGGCCCGCGAGATCCACGACACCCTCGCCCAGGGCCTGTCGAGCATCCAGCTGCTGCTCCGCGCCGCCGAGACCTCGCTCGCCGGGGACGACCCGGCCGCCCGGCACGTCGCACAGGCGCGCCGCGCCGCACAGGACAACCTGGCCGA
This sequence comes from Streptomyces sp. C10-9-1, assembly GCF_024497955.1. Taxonomy (GTDB): domain Bacteria; phylum Actinomycetota; class Actinomycetes; order Streptomycetales; family Streptomycetaceae; genus Streptomyces; species Streptomyces sanyensis. The sequence continues at coordinate 198,842 of NZ_JANHKP010000001.1, forward strand.
GGCGCGCCGCTTCGTCCGGGCCCTCTCCCCGCCCGACCTGGAGCAGGGCTCCCTGCACGGCGCGCTCCGGCGCCTGTGCGCGGGCACCACCGGCCCCGAGGTCCGCTTCGGGGTGAGCGGCACGCCCGTCGAGCTGCCGACGCCGTACGAGGTGGCGCTGCTGCGCACCGCCCAGTCGGCCCTGGCCAACACGGCCCGGCACGCGGGGGCGTCCCGCACCGAGGTCACCCTCAGCTACATGGACGCCTCGGTCTGCCTGGACGTGGTGGACGACGGCGCGGGCTTCGACCCCGCCCGGGCCCTGCGGGCGGCGCCGCGCGGCGACGGCGGGTTCGGCCTGCGGGCGATGCGGGCCCGGGCCCGGGCCCTCGGGGGCACGCTGAGTGTGGAGTCCGCACCGGGCCAGGGGACGGCGCTGGCGGTGACCCTGCCGATGCCGGACCGGGACGCGGCGGTGGACGCCCCCGGCGCCGGGCCCGCCCGCCGCGAGGCGCGGGAGGCCGGGGGGTGCGCCGCATGAACGCGGCCGCCCCGATCCGGCTGCTGCTCGCGGACGACCACCCGGTCGTCCGGGCGGGGCTGCGCGCGGTCCTGGACACCGAGGACGGCTTCACGGTCGTCGCCGAGGCCGCGACGGCCGAGGAGGCGGTACGCAGGGCCGCGGCGGGCGGGATCGACGTGGTGCTGATGGACCTCCGGTTCGGGCCGGGCCTGCACGGTGCGCAGGCCACCGAGCAGATCACGGCGCTGCCCGAGGGGCCCCGGGTCCTGGTGCTGACCACCTACGACACGGACGCCGACATCCTGGCCGCCGTCGAGGCCGGAGCGGCCGGGTACCTGCTCAAGGACGCGCCTCCGGGTGAACTCGCGGCGGCGGTGCGCACGGCGGCCGCGGGCCGGTCGGCGCTCGCCCCGGCCGTGGCGCACCGGCTGATGGACCGGATGCGGTCTCCCGCGCAGGCGCTGACCAAGCGGGAGCTGGAGGTGCTGGGGCTGGTCGGCGAGGGGCTGTCGAATCTGCAGATCAGCAGGCGCCTGTTCCTGAGCCAGGCCACGGTGAAGTCCCATCTGGTGCACATCTACGCCAAGCTGGGTGTCGATTCGCGCACCGCGGCGGTGGCCGCCGCGGCCGGGCGGGGCCTGATCCGGCGCGGCTGAGGGGCCGGGGACCGCGGTGCGCGGCCGCTCGCCCGCGCCCGGCGACGGGTGCCGGGCAGCGCCGGGGCCGGCCTCCCGGACCGTCAGGGCTTGCGGGCCTCGACGAGTGTGCGGGTGGAGTGGGCGAGGAAGACCCCGTGCTCCAGGATGTGCTCGTGCAGCTCGCGCAGACGCTCCCGGTGGGTGTCCACCGTGAACCCCGGAACGGTCCAGACCACCTTGCGGAGGAAGTACACGACGGCGCCGACGTCGAGGAACTCCATGCGCAGCCGCTCCGTGCGCAGGTCCGCGACCTCCAGCCCGGCGGCCCGCGCGTCCGCGGCCTCCGCGTCCGGGTGGCGCAGGGCACGGGCCTGCGGCTGCGGGCCGAGGAAGTACTCCACCAGCTCCCAGGCGGTCGCGGGCCCGATGTGCTGCGCCAGATAGGTGCCTCCGGGGCGCAGCACCCGCGCGATCTCCTCCCACCACACGGTGGCGGGGTGGCGCGAGGTGACGAGGTCGAACGCCCCGTCGGCGAAGGGCAGGGGCGGCTCGTCGGGATCGGCGACGACGACCACGCCCCGGGGGTGCAGCAGCCGGGTCGCCCTGGCGAGGTTCGGCGGCCAGGACTCCGTCGCGGCCATGGTGCGGGGCAGCTCGGGCACCCCGGCGAGCACCTCTCCACCGCCGGTCTGGATGTCCAGCGCCGCCCCCGCCGCGGCCAGCCTCCGGCCCATCAGGCCCTGGTAGCCCCAGGAAGGGCGCTCCTCGGTTGCCCGCCCGTCGAGCCAGGAGAAGTCCCAGCCCTCCACGGACACGCCACCGGCCTCGTCCAGCAGTTCCTGGAATGATCGGTCCACCGCCCCAGTGTGGCCGAAGCGGGCGGCCGCCGCCGTGCCGGGGCCGCGTGTCGGGGCCCGTCCGGCCGGGGCCGCGGCGCGGCCGCGCTCGTCGACACCGGCACCGCGGCCCGGCTCAGGGGCTGCCGGGGTGCCCCGGGTCGGTGCCGGGCGGGGCGAACGGGCCGTCAGCCGCGGGCTGCACGGGCGGCGCGGCCTCGGCGAAGAGGTCGACGGCGTGGCGGACCTGCAGCAGTGCGTGCGACAGCGCGCTGACCGAGCCCACGGCACCGGCCACCAGCAGCAGCGAGCGCCGCATCCTGCGGATCTCCGGGTCTCCGGCCGCGGCCATCGCCGCCAGCACCGCCAGTTCGTCCTCGGCTATGCCCCGGTCGCCGAACTCGGCCGGATGACCGGCCAGTTCGCGGCGGAGCCGGGAGACGGCCGCACGCAGGCGCGCCACCCTCGGATCCTCGCCGCTCCCCGCCACACGCGTCTGCCCCACGCTCCGTAACACGGCCCCGCCCCTCGCACGTCCAGGTGCCCCTGCGCACCCCGCGGGCAGGTGCAGCGCCCGAGGGGTGCGGGCAAGTAAACGCCATCGCCCCGCAACACGCCACCGGCAGGACGGAATTCAGGACGCGGCGGCTCGTTCGATCGCATCGCGCCAGACGGTGACGTCCAGGGTGATGTAGGCGCTGGGGTCGGTCTCCGGCGCCTTGCCCTGGTAGGTCGCGACCCCGACGTGCCCGGAGTCGGTGAGCACGCAGAAGCGGGAACCTTTGGAGAGGATCTTCAGGTCGATGATCGTGGCGTAACGCGTCTCCGTGCGGCAGGTGTCCAGGTCGGCGGTCTGGCTGGAGCGCAGCAGGACCAGCTTGCCGTTGTCCGTGCGCACCTGGTCGGTGAGCCCGCTGTAGCGCAGGTCGGAGGGCGTGGAGTCGTCCACGGGCTTGAGCGGCTCGTCGTCGAGGGTGAGGTGGTAGCCGTGGACGACGTCGAGCCCCCGGTACACACGGGCCTCGGGATCGTCCAGGGGCTCGTCCGGCGGGAGGTCCGCGCCGGGGCCCTCGTCGTCGTCCGCCGGGCCCTCCGGGGTGGCCTCCGCTCCGGCGGCGGGGCTCTCGGCCGCCGGGGCGTCCGCCTCGGCGGCGCTGCGGCCGGGGTCCGCGGCCCGGCTCTGCCCGGCGGCGTCCCCGCTGCCCCCGTCGCCGGAGAGGGCGAGGTAGGCGCCGCCGCCCGCCGCGCCGGCCAGCACCAGGAGGGCGGCCGCGGCGAGGGCGGCGGTGCGTCCGGTCCTCTTGGCGGGCCCGGGTGCCGGCGCGGGCACCGGGGCGACCGGTCCGGTGCCCGCGTACCCGGTGGGCCCGCCGGGCTGCCGGGGCGCGGCCGGATGCGGGTGGCCGTAGCCGGGGGTGTGCGGCGCGGGCGTTCCCGGGTAGCCGTACGCCGGCTGGATGGTGTGCCCCGGCTGGGGGCCCGTCGGGGCCTGGGGCGCGGACGGCGGGGTCGGGGGACCGAAGCCCGGGGGCGGGGTGGCGGGGGCCGCCGGCACCGTGGCCGGACGGGTGGGCGGCGCGGCGGGGTGGGTGGGCTGTGCGGCGGGCGGCGCGGGTGCGGCCTTGCGGGTGGTGATCTCCTGCGCGACGACGCTCGGCAGCCACTCGTCGGGGCGGCGCAGGACGGTGCCGTCGCCCGCCGCCTGGCAGAGCGCGAGGATGTCCGCGACCGGGGGGCGGTCCTCGGGAGCCTTGGCCATGCAGCGGGTGACCAGTTCCCGGAGTTCCTCGGGGAGGCCGGTGAGGTCGGGCTCCTCGTGGACGATCCGGTACAGCACACCGTGCGAGGTGCCCTCGCCGAAGGCGGCCCTGCCGGTGGCGGCGTAGGCGGTGATCTGGCCGAGGGCGAAGATGTCCGTGGCCGGGGTGATCCGGCTGCCGGCCGCCTGCTCGGGGGCCATGAAGGACGGGGTGCCGATGGTGACGCCGCTGCCCGTGAGGGAGGTGGCGTCGGCCGCCCGCGCGATCCCGAAGTCGATCACCCGGGGGCCGTCCGCGGCGAGCAGCACGTTGGCCGGCTTGAGGTCGCGGTGGACGATGCCCGCGCCGTGGATGACCTGGAGGGCCTCGGCGACTCCGGCGACGAGCAGCAGCACGGTCTGCACGGGCAGCCGCCCGTGCTGGACGACCGCGTCGGCGAGCGAGGGGCCGGGTACGTAGGCGGTGGCCAGCCACGGCTGCTCGGCCTCGGCGTCCGCGTCGATGACGGGCGCGGTGAACAGCCCCTGCACCCGCTGGGCGGCCTGGACCTCCTGGGCGAACCGGCGGCGGAACTCGGCGTCCTGGCCGAAGTCGGGGCGGATCACCTTGATCGCCACGGCCCTGCCGCCGGGGGTGTAGGAGAGGTAGACCTTCCCCATGCCCCCGGCGCCGAGGCGGGCGGCGAGCCGGTACCCGGCGACGCTCCTCGGATCGCCGTCCCCCAGCGGTTTGAAGACCGTATCCCCCTGCGCGCGCCCAGTCATCGACTCTCGATCCCCCTGATGAAGCCTCAGTATTCGGACGTGCACCCTATCCAAGAGGGATGCACGCCCTCCAACGCGAGGGCGCGAGGGCGTCCGCGCGGGGCGCCGCCAAGAGAACCGAGGAGAAGCCGCCATGACGGACCATCGACCCCGCGGCACGGAGGGACGGCCGGACCGGCGGCCCGCGACCGGAGCCGGGGCGGGGGGTGCGGAGCCGCCCGGCGGGCGGGCCCGGACGGGCGGCGGCGCGGCCCGGACGGGCGGGCACACCGCCCCTGCCGCGGGCCGCGCCCCGGGGCGCGGCCGTGTGGCGGGGCTGCTGCTCGCGGCGGGAGGGGGCAGGCGGCTGGGCGGGCGCCCCAAGGCGCTGCTGCCGTACCGCGGCGGGCTGCTGGTGGAGCATGCGGTGGAGGTGCTGCGCGCGGGCGGCTGCGGGCCGGTGCACGTGGTGCTCGGTGCGCAGGCGGAGCGGGTCCGCGAGCGGGCTCCGGGGCTCGCGGGGTGCACGGTGGCCGTGAACGAGCGGTGGGAGTCGGGCATGGGGTCCTCACTGCGGGTCGGCCTGGACTCGCTCGCCCGGGCGGGCGGCGCGGACGCGGTCCTGGTGCTGCTGGTCGACCAGCCGGGCATCGGCCCCGAGGCGGTGGCCCGGGTGCGGGCGCACGGAGCACGGGACGCGCTGGCGGCGGCCTCGTACGGGGGCCGTCGCGGGCACCCGGTGCTGTTCGGTGCGGAGCGGTGGGACGAGGTGGCGGCGAGCGCGGCCGGGGACCGCGGGGCGCGGGCCTACCTGGCCGCCCACGAGGAGGCGGTGACGCTGGTGGAGTGCGGCGACGTGGCCGAGGAGGCCGACATCGACACGCCCGGGGACCTGCGGCACCTGCGCTGACTCCCCCGCCCGGGCGTGCGCAGGGTCGCACCGCCCCCGCCGGGCGCCCGGACGGTCCGCGCCCGGGCCCCGCGGGCCGGGAGGGAGGACGCCCGGTGAACGGCGTGGCACGGTGCGCCACGGTCTGTCGACCCGGAGAATCTCGATGTCAACAAACCATTGAACTTCCACTATGCGATAACTACTATCCACTGATCAGAAGCGCCTGCCCCATCGGACGGCGCCCGCGGCCGTACCCCGGGCCCGTGGCACCCGGTGCCGCCACGGCGGCCCGCACGTCCCGGTGCCGTCCTCGAAGACCGTGAAGCCCGCTGAAGGAAGTGACAGCTCATGTCCGCACCAGCGCCGTCCCCGCTGGCCATCGTCGAAGCCGAGCCCCTGCCGCGGCAGGAGGAGGTCCTGACCGAGGCGGCCCTCGCGTTCGTGGCCGAGCTGCACCGCCGGTTCACGCCCCGGCGCGACGAACTGCTCGCCCGCCGCGCCGAGCGCCGCGCGGAGATCGCCCGCACGTCCACGCTGGACTTCCTCCCGGAGACCGCCGCCGTCCGCGCGGACGACTCCTGGCGGGTCGCCCCCGCGCCGCCGGCCCTCGACGACCGCCGTGTGGAGATCACCGGGCCCACCGACCGCAAGATGACCGTCAACGCCCTCAACTCCGGCGCCAGGGTCTGGCTCGCCGACTTCGAGGACGCCTCAGCCCCCACCTGGGAGAACGTCGTCCTGGGCCAGCTCAACCTGATCGACGCCTACGAGCGCCGCATCGACTTCACCGACCCCCGGTCGGGCAAGTCGTACGCGCTGCGCCCCGCCGGGGAACTGGCCACCGTCGTGATGCGGCCGCGCGGCTGGCACCTGGCCGAACGCCACCTGACCGTCGACGGCTCCCCCGTCCCCGGTGCGCTGGTCGACTTCGGCCTCTACTTCTTCCACAACGCCCGGCGCCTGCTCGACGCCGGCAAGGGCCCGTACTTCTACCTCCCGAAGACGGAGTCCCACCTGGAGGCGCGCCTCTGGAACGACATCTTCGTCTTCGCCCAGGACCACGTCGGCGTTCCGCAGGGCTCGGTCCGCGCCACGGTCCTGATCGAGACCATCACCGCGGCCTACGAGATGGAGGAGATCCTCTACGAACTGCGCGACCACGCCTCGGGCCTGAACGCGGGTCGGTGGGACTACCTCTTCTCCATCGTCAAGAACTTCCGCGACGGCGGCGAGAAGTTCGTCCTGCCGGACCGCAACGCGGTCACGATGACCGCCCCGTTCATGCGCGCCTACACCGAACTGCTGGTCCGCACCTGCCACAAGCGCGGCGCGCACGCCATCGGCGGCATGGCGGCCTTCATCCCCTCGCGCCGCGACGCCGAGGTCAACCGGGTGGCCTTCGAGAAGGTCAAGGCCGACAAGGACCGCGAGGCCGCCGACGGCTTCGACGGCTCCTGGGTCGCCCACCCCGACCTCGTGCCGATCGCGATGGCCTCCTTCGACGCCGTCCTCGGCGACCGCCCGAACCAGAAGGACCGGCTGCGCGAGGACGTCTCCGTCGCCGCGGGGGACCTGATCGCCGTCGACTCCCTCGACGCCCGTCCCACCTACGAGGGCCTGCGCAACGCGGTCCAGGTCGGCATCCGCTACATCGAGGCATGGCTGCGCGGACTCGGCGCCGTCGCCATCTTCAACCTCATGGAGGACGCGGCCACCGCGGAGATCTCGCGGTCGCAGATCTGGCAGTGGATCAACGCGGGCGTCGTCTTCGAGAACGGCGAGCGGGCCACCCCCGAACTCGCCCGCACCGTGGCGGCCGAGGAACTCGCCGCGATCCGCGAGGAGCTGGGCGGGGAGGCGTTCGCCGCCGGCCACTGGCAGCAGGCCCACGACCTGCTGCTGAAGGTCGCCCTCGACGAGGACTACGAGGACTTCCTGACGCTCCCGGCCTACGACCAGCTCACCGGCTGAACCCGCGCCCGAAGCCGCGAGCCGTCCGCCCTCCGTCCCTCGGCACCGCACAGCACCGGGGGACGGGGGGCGCCGCGCTGCACGGCGGTCCGGTCGGCCGGCTCAGTCGAGCGCCTCGTACTCCTCGGGCGGGCACACCAGTCCGGGCCGGTGCACGTAGTCGCCGCCGTGGAGCGCGAGCATGGCCCAGTGCCACGCCTCGTCGTGGAAGACGAGGGTGCGGTAGGCCGCCTCCGGCGGTTCGTACGGATAGCAGTCCATCGCCTCGTGCGCGGCACGACCGGCCGGCATCCCCCCGTGGGTGCGCATCACCCAGGCGTATCTGCGGCGCTCCCCCGCCAGGTACGCCACGTACTCCTCCTCGGTCATGTCCACCGGACCACCCTACGGTCCTGCGCGCCCGCACCGGCCGCGCCGGTGGCCCTCCCCGAGCCGCGGTGAGCGGCCGTGCCCGTGGCCCGGTCCCACCGCTGCGCGTTCCCCGTCCCGGGGCCGGGAACGCGCTTGCCCCGCACGCCGGGGCGCTGCGAGAGTTCGGGCCATGCACACGTTCCCCGCCCCCGACGGCACGCCCCTCGCCTACCACCCCTCCGGAGCGGGAGCGCCCCTGGTCTGCCTGCCCGGAGGGCCGATGCGCGACTCCGCGTACCTCGGCGACCTGGGCGGTCTCGGGGACACGGGGGTGCGGACGGTGCGTCTGGACCTGCGCGGAACCGGCGACTCGGGGGTCCCGGCCGACCCCGGCAGCTACGCCTGCGAGCGCCAGGTCGAGGACGTCGAGGCGCTGCGCCGCCACCTCGGGCTCGACCGGATCCGGCTGCTCGGGCACTCGGCGGGCGCCGCGCTGGCCGTGCTCTACACGGCCCGCCACCCCGAACGTGTCTCCTCGCTCGTGCTGGTGACGCCTCAGACGGAGCCCCTGGGCGAGCCGGTGCGCGTCGAGGACCGGCTGGAGACGGCCCTGCTGCGCAAGGGCGAGGAGTGGTTCCCCGCCGCCTACGCCGCGATGGAGGCCATCACCGAGGGCCGGGCCACCGAGGACGACTGGGCCGCGGCGGCCCCGCTCAGCCACGGCCGGTGGGACGAGGCCGCCCGCGCCCACCGGGCCGCCGGACCCGCGCAGCGCCACCCCGGGGCGGCCGCCGCCTACGCGGCGGAGGACATCGACCCGGACACCGTCCGCACGGCCCTGGGCGCCTACCGGGGCCGGACCCTGCTGCTCGCCGGGGAGTTCGACGTCGCCGCTCCTCCGCGCCCGGTCACCGCCTGTGCCTCGGCCTTTCCCGAGGCCGAGACCGCGGTGCTCCCGGGCGCGGGGCACTTCCCCTGGCACGACGACCCCGCGGGCTTCGCCTCGGCGGTTGCGGGCTTCCTGGCCTGACGTCCGCGCCGGCACGGCCCCTCGCCCGGGACGCGGCACCGCCCCGGGCGCGGGCGGGCGGTGCGCGCGGTACGGTCCACGGGCGGCACGGCGCGGCCCCGCACCGAACCGGCCACGGCGGGTGCGCCGACGAGGCGTCCCGCACGAGAACGCAGGAGAGGCAGCAGCCGTGATCGTCGTCGCCGGAGAGGCCCTGATCGACCTCGTACCGCTCTCGGCGGGCGACCCGCTGGCGCCCCTGCGCCCGGTGCGCGGCGGCGGCCCCTACAACACGGCCGTCGCCCTGGCCCGCCTCGGCGCCGAGGCCGCCTTCTGCTCCCGGATCTCGACCGACGCCTTCGGCGACGCCCTGGTCGGGCGGCTGCGGGAGGAAGGAGTGGGAGTCGGCCTGGTCCAGCGGGGACCGGAGCCCACCACCCTGGCCCTGGCCTCGCTCGGCGCCGACGGCTCGGCCGTCTACGACTTCCGCACCGAGGGCACGGCGGACCGCCTCTTCCGCGCCCCGGGCGGGCTCCCCGGGGGCACGCTGGCGGTCGCGTTCGGCACCTGCTCCCTGGTCCTGGAACCCGGCGCGAGCGCCTACGAGGAGCTGATGCGGGAGGCCGCGGGGCAGGGCGTGTTCACCGCGCTGGACCCCAACATCCGGCCCGGGCTGATCCCGGACGCCGACGCCTACCGGCGCCGCTTCGAGCGGTGGCTGCCGCACACGGGCCTGCTGAAGCTGAGCGAGGAGGACGCGGCCTGGCTCGGCGGCGCGGTCCCGGACTGGCTGTCCGCGGGGCCGGGCGCCGTCGTCGTCACCCGGGGCGCGCGGGGCCTGCGGGTGCACCTCCGCGAGGGCGCACCGGTGGAGGTACCGGCCGCGCCGGTCGAGGTGGTGGACACCATCGGCGCGGGCGACACCGTCTACGCCGCCCTGCTGCACGCGCTCGCGCAGCGCGGGGCCCTGCGCCCGGGCGCGCTCGGCGCCCTGGCACGGGACGACTGGCGGGAGGTGCTGGCGTTCGCCGCCCGTGCCTCGGCCCTGACCTGCTCCCGCCGGGGAGCGGAACCGCCGTACGCGGGCGAGCTCTGAGGGGGTGCCCCGCGTCCCGCACGGGGAGTGCGGGCGGGCACCGGGGGACCGCGGCCCGGTCGCCCCGTTCGTGACCGCCGTGCCGGAGCGCCCCGGTCGCCCGGATGCGGCCACCCGGCCCTGCCCGGTGGCGGGGCCCTTCACCGGGGCGCGCCGTCCTCCCCCGGCTCCACCGCGCGCGTCCTCCGGCCCCGCCGACACGATCCGACCGTGCGCGGGCCGGTCCGACGGGCGTGCCCTCCTCACCGCAGCCGGCGCCCTCGCCGGCCGGCTCCCGGAGAACGCCGCGAACGGCGTCCGCGAGCCCGCCGGGCGGACCGCCGCGAGAGTGCGGCAGAGCGGCTGAGGACGGGGACGGGGACAGGGGCGGTCCACCGGGCAGCCGCGGGTGCGGCGGGCACGGTCTCCTCGGTGCGCCGCCGCGGTCGGCGCGGTGCGCCGGTGCGGGCTCCCGGCGGGCCGGTCGGGGCCGCGCCGGGGTCAGAGGGCGAAGCGCTCCAGCACGGGCCGCCGTCCGCGGCGGCGCAGGAAGTGGCCGCGCCAGCCGGCCGCGACGGCGAGGAGCGTCCATCCGCCGGTGCCCGTGACGAGGCCCCCCAGCCGGCCCTCCGGGTCGACGTCCCCGGCCTCCTCCATCGGCACGACGCCCTCCGGGTCGCGGACCACCTCGACCCGGTCCCCCACGTCGATGCCGGGGCGGCTGCCGCGGTGGCGGAGCGTCTCGTCGAGCTCCCCCTCGGGACCCACCAGCGTGAAGCGGTGGTCCGTGCTGTCCGTGCCCTGCGCACTGTCCTCGGTGACGACGACGACCTGGTGGACCCCGCGGCGCTCCAGGGCCGCCTCGGGCGCGTACTGGACGGATCCGACCAGCACGAACAGGCCGGGAACCAGGGAGAGCAGGGCGAGCCACCAGGCTCCGTGCAACGCCCTCAGGGCCACGACCACGGCCAGGACGCCGATCAGGCCGGTGACGACGGGGACCGCGTCCAGGCCCAGACTCGCGTACGCGATCCCCGTGTTGGCGGCGGGTACCAGCCAGCACAGGCCCAGCACCGCCGAGGTGGCCGCGAGCGACCGCAGGGCGCCTCCCCGGACCGCCCCCGGTGCCGCCGGGCCGCCGGGTGCGAGGTGTGTGGCTGCTCCGCTCATGCCGGGCAGCATAGGGGCTCGCCCGGCGGGCCCGCCGGGCAGCCGCCGTGCGGTCACCCGCCGAACGCGGCGGTCTCCTCGCCCAGCGCCGCGGCGATCGCCGTGACACCCCTGCGCAGGCGGCGGAAGTACGTGGCACGCCCCAGGTGCAGGCGGCCGGCGACCTGGTGGTGCGTGGTGGCCGGTCCGCCCAGGTAGTACGCGGCGAGCACGGCCCCCGCCTCCGCGTCCACGGGGTCCCCGCTCTCCGCGAGGCGGTACACCGCCTCGCGCAGCCACTCCCTCAGGGCCGCGGGCGTCGACGTCGCGGGACCGGCCGGCAAGCCGCTGCCGGCCAGGGCGCGATCGTCGCCGAGGTGTCTCAGGGCGCGCGTCACTCCCGCAACGAGGTGCTCGCCGGGGCCGGCTCCGCGCCCGCCGAGGCGTTCCAGCCACAGGGGCAGGGAGGCCGGGGCGAACGCGTGGCTGAAGACCTCCGGCCGGCGGCCGCAGCGGTAGACGTCCTCCCGGACGCTCCCGTGGAGGCGGAACCCCATGCCCCGCACGAGCCGTTGGTAGTCGGCCGTCGCGGTGGAGACCACCAGATGGCCCGCGAGCACGGAGTCGGTCAGGATGTCGTGCAGGATGCGGGCGTGGGCGGCCGGTTCGGTGGCGTAGGCGGCGCCGAGGAACAGGCCGCCGGCCCGCGGGGCGGCCGCGACGTGCTCGGTGTGCTGCTGGAGCACCGGCTCCACGGCGTCCGCCGTCGCCGCGCCGAGCGGGAGGAGGGCGGACAGGCCGCATGCGCGTCCGTCGGCGTCGCGGGCGAGGCGGAAGGCGGAGGTGCCGTGGGCGAGCCAGCCCTCGGTGATCCGCTCCGCGCGGGCGCCGTCGAAACCGCCCCGGCGCGCCCAGCCGTGCAGCAGGCGGCCGATGTCGCCGGCGTCGCCGTCCTGCGCGGGCGCCACGCGCACCGGCGACTCGGCGGCCGGGAACAGCATGCCGCGCAGCGTCGCGTCCCCGTTGAGGAAGAGCCCCTCGCGCACGAGCGCGGCACGGGCGGCCGGGGTGCCCGCGCGCGCCAGCAGCGTGCCGCGGTAGGCCGCCGCCCGGCTGCGGGAGCTGTGGTGGGCCAGCGGTCTGCGCCAGCGGTAGGCGGTCTCCAGCACGGTGCGGTAGGGCTCGCGGACGGCCAGCCCGAGGGGCGTGCGCCGGACCACGCTGAGCGCGCCCAGCCTGGTGAACAGTTCCGGGCCCGCGGAGAGCAGCTGCTCGTCCCCCGCTCCGACGGTGGCCAGCAGGCGCAGGGCGTGCTGCCAGCGGGTACCGGGAAGCTCACGGGCCAGCCGCTCGGTCAGCTCCCCGGCCGCCTGGTCGGCCACCGCCCCCTCGTCGCCCGGCCCGGCCCCCGCGTGCAGCGCGCGGCAGGCGGCGCCCGCCAGCAGCGGCACGCCGCCGGAGAGGCGGACCACCAGCGCACGGGCGGCCGGGTCCTCGATCCCGGCCGCCGCCGCCAGGTCCGCCACCTCCCGTTCCGGGAGGGGGGCGAGGGCGACGGTCGCCTGCACCCGGCCGGTCCAGCCCTCCACGGCGGCCAGGGGCCGCCTGCTGACCACCAGCAGGCGGCGGGGGCCGGTGCCGAGCAGGTCGAGCGCCTCGGCGGCGTGACCGGGCCCGTCGGCGCCGTCGAGGACCAGCAGGCCGCCGGTCCCGTCGGGGAGGGGCGGCCGCTCCGGGTGGGCCAGGTCGACGACGACGGCGGGCTCCCGCGCGCCCGCCGTACCGGGAGCGTCTGCCACCAGGCCCGCCAGGAGCGCGGACTTGCCGATGCCCGGCGGTCCGGTCAGGTTGACCACCGTGCTGCTTTCGACTGCCGCGCGCAGCCGCGCGGCGTCCCCGGCACGCGCTCCCCCGCGCCGCCCCCGGTCCCGCTCCGCCGTTCCCACGCCCGGACACCCCCCTGTCCCTCGTGCACCGCGCTCCACGCCGTCCGCCTCGGTCCGGCGCCCTCTCCGGCTCCCCCCGGGCGGCGGCCGGGGCGGATCGCGCCCCCGACCCGGTCCGCTGCCGCGCGCCCCCGCCGTCCGCGCCGTCCATACGGCGGGCTCGCGGTGCGCTCCAGCCATGAGGACGGCAACCGGCCCACGGAGGTTGAGACTTCGGTGAGACGGAACCGGGCCCGGGGGTCGGTAGCGTCCCCGTCCGTCCCGCACGACGGGGTCCTTTCGCCCGCGCCGAGCGCCGGGCACCGACCGAGAGGAACGACGGTGAAGTTGACTCGATGGCTGGCCGCGGCCGCCGCGGCGGCCTGTGCCGCGGCCACGCTGCTGACGGGCCCCGCGACCGCGGCGCCCCGGGAACCGGCCGCCGCCGCCACGCGGCAGGCGCCCGCGGGGACCGGCGAGGCGGTCGCGGCCGCCGCCCCCACCGCGCCCAAGCACTTCCTCGGCGCCGGCTACGGCCCGTGGAACATCGCCGTGGAGGCGGCGTGGAACTCCGCGTACGCCGCGGCCGCCCGGGAGGGGTACACGGCATCCTGGTGCCGGCGCGCCGCGGGCCCGGCCGGAAACGAGATCCGCCCCGGCTACTACCAGGTGCTGGTCGAGATCCTCTGCACACCGCCGCCCCCGCCCGGCAACGGGGAGATCGTGGGCGTGCACTCGGGCAAGTGCGTGGAGGTGCGGGGCGGCAGCACCAAGGACGGCGCACCGATCCAGCTCAACACGTGCTCGGGGGCGGCCAACCAGTCGTGGAAGCTGTACCCGGACAGGACGCTGCGCGTCCTCGGCCGGTGCATGGACGTCCAGTACGCCAGGACCGGGAACGGCTCGCTCGTCGGGCTGAACTCCTGCCACCAGGGGCTGAACCAGAAGTGGGAGCTGCTGCCGGGCGGTCTGCTGCGCAGCGTCCACTCGGGCCGCTGCCTGGACGCGCTGGGCTGGGCCACCGGGAACGGGGCGCGGCTCGGCATCTGGGACTGCACCCCGCACCACACCAACCAGCAGTGGCGCGGCGCGGGGCTGACCGTCTGACCCCCGCCCGTCCCCCGGTCCGCCGCGCACTGCGGCGGACCGGGGGTCCACATCGCGAGACCACGACCGTGGCAGCCGTGCTGACCTGCCCGTTTTGTGATCGGTTCGTGCTGTCCCGGAGCCGGTGCCACCGAGCACCATAGGCCCCTGTGCGACGGCGAGGGGTGGATCACGTGACGGTGTCGAGGCGGCGGCGTACCGCGGTGCTGGGCGCCCTGCCGATCCTGCTGGGGGCCCTGTCGTGCGAGACCGGCGGCAGCGGAGCGACGGCCCCGGTGCCCGGTGCCGCGGTCTTCTCGCTCCCTCCGGAGCAGCAGCTGCGCGCCGCGGCCGAGGCCACCCGCCGGGCGGGCACGGCCACCTTCGTCGCCACCCTCGCCCTCTCCTCGGCGGACGGCACGGCCGTCGAGCACACCACCGGGGCCATGGACTTCGCCGAGAGCAGGTCCCGCGCGGAGGTGTCCCTGGAGGTCGCGGGGACCTTCCCCGAGGACGCGGCCGACGCGCTGCGCGGCGGTCGCGCGGCGCCCGGGCCGCTGTCGCTGGCGACCGACGGAGGCGATGTCTTCGCCAGGGGCGAGGGCCCCGCCTGGCTCCGGTTCACCCCCGGCGCGGTCGAGGAGTTCGGGGGCGCCGTCGCCGCGTTCTCGGAGCACTCCGCGAGCCCGGCCGCGCCCTACGGCGGCACCCTGGCGGACCTGGTCCCGTCGGCGGTCGCGGAGCGGACGCCCGGGGAGCGGGCCGACGGCAGCCGCCGCTACCGGGTGTCGGTGCCGGCGCGGACCGCGGCGCGGGCCCTTCCGTCGGCGCTGCGCCCGGGGACCGCGGAGTGGGGCGGGGAGCAGGTGCCGCTGACCGTCGAACTGGACGGGCTGGGCCGGATCACGCGGGTCGACGCGGACTTCGGCCCGCTGCTCGCCGCGCTGCGGTCCGGGGGGCTGCCGGAGGGGGTGACCGGCGTCCGCGGAACGCTGGAACTCGGCGCTCTCGGCGAGCCGACCGCGTACCGGCTGCCCGGCAGGGACGGGGCGGGGGTGGAGGACGCGCGCAAGGTGCTCACCCCGCTGCGCGAGTTCGCGGCCGGGGGCTGCGCGGCCCGCGAGCCGGTGCTCGCGGCGGCGCCCCTGAACCGTGCGAGCCCGCTGCGCACCGCGGACTGCGGCGGAGCACACGACCTGCGGGTGCTCGCCCAGCTCGGGCCCGGCGAGCCGACCGCCGGGCAGCATCCGGTCGGGGGCGCGGAGTCGGGCACCCGGTGCGCGCGGTCCCTCGCCCGTGCTCCGGAGGAGTGGAGGCGCGAGGCGCGGCGGGACGGAGCCGCGCTGGTGGCCGCGGTGGAGCCGCCCCCCGCGGGGGCTGGCGGCACCACGTGTGTGGTCGAGCGCGTCTGAGGCGCGGCTCGTGCCCGGAGGCCGGCCGGCGCCGCGGGGTGCCGGTCGCGGGGGCGGGCGTCAGCCGAGGGGCACTCCCGTGCCGGTGACCCGCACCCTGGGGTCGCCCGCACGGAGGTCCACGGTGAGCACCCCGGGGCGTCCCATGTCCTCGCCCTGGTGCAGGGTGAGCGTGGACTCCGGGGGAACCAGGCCCAGTTCGCGGGCGTAGGCGCCGAAGGCGCCCGCGGCCGCCCCGGTGGCGGGGTCCTCCACCACGCCGCCCACGGGGAAGGGGTCCCGGACGTGGAAGACGTCAGGCCCCTCGCGCCAGACCAGCTGGACGGTGGTGAGGTCGAGGCGGTGCATCAGGGCGGTGAGGCGGTCGACGTCGTAGTCGAGGTCGGCCAGCCGCCCGCGGGTGGCGGCGCCGAGCACGAGGTGGCGGGCCCCGGCGAAGGCGATGCGCGGCGGAATCGCCGGGTCCAGATCGGCCGCGGGCCATCCCAGGGCCCCCAGCGCCTCGGTGAGGTCGGCGTCCCGGACCGCCTCGACCGCGGGCTCGACCGTGGTCAGCGTGGCGTGCAGGCGGCCGTCCCGCTCGGCGACCGACACCGGGACCCGGCCGGCCCTGGTGGCGAAGAGCAGTTCCCCGGGGCCGATGCGCTCACCGAGGGCGATGGCGGCGGCCACCGTGGCATGGCCGCAGAAGGGCACCTCGGCCCTGGGGCTGAAGTACCGGACGGCGAACGCCCGTCCCTCCCCGGCGTCCGTCCCGGCGGGCGGCGGCGTCAGGAACGCCGTCTCGCTGTAGCCGAGTTCCGCGGCGACGGCGAGCATCTCCGCGTCGCGGAGGCCCCTCGCGTCGAGGACGACCCCGGCGGGGTTGCCGCCGGCCGGGTCGGCGGAGAAGGCCGTGTAGCGCAGGACCTCGGGCTTCGTCGTCATGGTCCGGGGAACCCGGGCGGGGCGCGGATTGTTCCCGGCGCCGCCGTCCGCCCGATGCCCCGGCGCCTCCGGGGCCGGGGCGGCGGACTACACGGAGGGCCCCCGCCGGAGGACGACCTCGCTTCCCAGCGGGACGAACCCGGCGGCGAGGAAGGCGCGCAGCGACCGGGCGTTGCCCGGGGAGACCGCGGCGAAGACCGGCTCGCCCTCCGGGACCAGGGTGAGGGCGTCCCGCAGCAGGCTGCGGCCGTGCCCGCCGCCGTGGCCGCCCCCGTCCAGCTCGATGCTCAGCTCGCGGCGCCCGGCCGGGCCCCGGGCGAGGGTGACGAGACCGCGCCCGTCCCCGTGGACGCGGACGCCGCCGCGCAGGGCGCGGGCGCGGCGTACGCGGGGGTGGTCCTCGGCGTCGGTGCGGCGCGGCAGGCGGTGCCCGCCGCCTGCGCCCCGGGCGGCGAGCACCGCGTCGAGGCAGTCGATCCAGCCGTCGGGGCCCGCGAGGTACCGGAGGAAGTCGGGGGCCTGCGCGCCGCCGTAGCCGTCGGGGCCCCGGGCCAGGACCTCGTCCCCGGGCAGGTCCGTGGCGATGACGGAGTGGCCGGTGAAGGCGACCGAGCAGGACAGGCCGCCCGGGAGCACGGGGAGGACCGTCACCCGGCCGTCCACGGCGGGGAACCGGCCGTCCGCGGCGTCGTGGAGATACCGGAGGAGAGGATGCGGGTCGGGCACGGGGGTCACGGTACGCGGATCCGCCGTGCGCGGCGGGGCGGTCCGGGCGCGGGGGCGGTCCCCGGCGGCCCGGGCGCCGCGTAGGCTCAGGGAGCCCTGCCCCGCCCCGGCGCCCCGGGTCCCCGCCCTTCGGCCACCCGGGGCCCGAGACCCGAGGAGCACGCCATGCCCAGCCCCGCCGGCGGACCCACCGGCCCGCAGTCGGTCGACCGCGCGCTCGAGATCCTCGACATCGTCGCGGACGCGGCCGGGCCGGTGGGTGCCAGGGACCTGGCCGGTCGCCTGGGCTGCTCCCTGTCCACCGTGTACCACCTGCTCGCCCCGCTGACGGCCCGCGGGCATCTGGCGCGGACCGCCGACGGCTACGCGCCCGGTCCCCGGGTGGCCTCGCTGCACCGGTCCTACCGGCGGCACCTGGGGCTGGACCCGCGGGCCGCGGAGCTGCTGCCGCGGCTGCGCCGGGCGACGGGGGCGGAGGCGTACCTCACCGCCTACCGGGACGGCCGGATCGTCATGACCGACAGCACGGTGCCGGTGACGGACCGGGAGCACCCGTTCCTGCCGGGTCCCGAGACCCGCGCGCACGCGACGGCGCACGGGAAGGCGCTGCTGGCGCGGGTGTCGCGTCCGGCACGCCGCCGGTATCTGGCCGAGCACGGGATGGCCCGGTACACCGGGCGCACCATCACGGAAGCGGAGCGGTTCGAGGCGGAGCTGGCCGGGGTGCGCGCGCAGGGCTTCGCGGTCTCGATCGGCGAGGCCGATACGGCGTTCACCTGCCTGGCGGCCGTGCTCCCCGGCGGTGCGGGGGTCCCGGACGGCGCGCTGCACGCGGTGTCGGTGTCCCTGCCGACCGCGGACTTCCTGCGGCGGCGGGGCGAGATCCGGGCAGCGGTGGCGCGGGCCGCCGCGGGCCGGCTGCCCTGACCGCCCCGCCCCGCGCGTGATTCCGGCAGGGCCGGAATCACGGGGGGCGACGGTGGCGCCCGTGGGCCGTCCGGGGTCACCGTGGGGGCATGATCTTCATCGCCGTCAGGTTCACCGTCCGCCCCGAGTGCAGCGACCGCTGGCTGGACACCGTGGACGCGTTCACCCGCGCCACCCGCGCCGAGCCCGGGAACCTCTTCTTCGACTGGTCCCGCAGCGTCGAGGACCCGCACCGCTTCACGCTGCTGGAGGCCTTCGCGGACTCCGCCGCCGGGGCGGCGCACGTGGCCTCCGACCACTTCCGCGCCGGGCTGGAGGCGATGGCCCCCGCGATCGCGGCCACCCCGGAGATCGTCAACGTCGAGGTGCCGGGGCAGGGCTGGGGCGAGATGGCGGAGCTGCGGCCCGCGTCCTGACGGCGGCACCGTTTCAGATGCCCATCGAGGCCATCTCCACGGCGGAGCGGTAGTTCGCGGCGGTCGCCACCACGCAGGCCCGGTAGCTGCGGTTCTCCTTGACGACGCGGAAGTAGTCGCGGACCTGCTTCCAGTACTGCCGCAGATAGCCGGGGCCGGGGAAGAAGGCGGGCGGGCGCGGGACGAGGGCGAAGGCCTCCGAGCAGCGCAGGATCTCGCCGGTGGCCGTCCCGAGCAGGGCTTCGACCTCGCTGTTCATGTTCCACCCCGCGGCCAGTTGCGGGGTCCAGATCGCACCGGCCACCTCCCGCAGGTGCTGCTGCTCCTCGGGGGTCGGGTCGGCGTGGACCACGAGGGTGGTGCGGACGGCCGCCTCCGCCGGCCCGGGATGGGCCGCCGCGGGTGCGCCGCCGAGCGCGGCGGCGAGCAGCGCCGCGGCCAGTGCGGTCGCCGCAACGGACGGCATCCGGCTTCCTCTTGTGTGCGTCATGGGTTCCCTCCCCTTCGTCGTGGCGCCCCTCCCCCGGTGCGCCCGCCCCGTGCGCGGGGCGGCGTGCCGCACGCTGGCACGTGGGCCCCGCGGGGTCAACGAGGACGTGTGCGCCACGGCCGGATTGCGCCCGGGCGGGGCGCGGAGCCGCCCGGCCGGTGAGGCGCGCTCCTCGCGGTGCCCGTCCCCGGAACGGGGGGGCTCAGCCGACGACGACCACGGTCCGCTGGGCCGAGAAGTCGCCCCAGCCGCCGTCCGGCAGTCTGGCGCGGATCTTGATGCTGTAGCGGGTGCCCGGCGGGTCGGTGACGGTCATCGTGTAGCCCACCTCGGGGCCGGGTGGGACGGTCCCCCACACGATGGTGGTGGCGGGCCGCCCGTTGAGGTGGAGCTGGTGCTCCGTGACGGGGGCGCCGGTGTCCGGCGGGGTCCAGCGGAGGTCGATGCGGCCCGGACGGGCGGAGGCGGTGAGGCCGGTGGGGGCGGTCGAGGGCCCCCCGCCGGGCCCGGCGGGGGTGGCGAGGTCGACGGGTGCGCTGTCCGGGGAGGAGTTCTCGGCGGCGTCCCGCGCCCGGACGGTGAAGGTGTACACGGTGCCCGGGCGCAGGCCCGTGACCCGGGCCCGGGTGGCGCCGCCGCCGACACTGTGGACGCGTACGTCCTCCCGGTACACGTCGTACGCGGTGACACCGCCCGCGTCGGTGGCGGGCGACCAGGTCAGGACGGCGGCCCGGTCGCCGTCGAGGGCTCCGCGCACCGCCTCGGGGCGGGTGGGGGGCGTGTGGTCGTCGGGCGTCTGCGCGGGAGTGGTGACCGAGACGGGTGCCGCGGCCGGGGAGAGGTTGCCCGCGGCGTCGCGGGCGCGGACGGTGAAGCGGTATCCCGTGCGCGGTGCGAGGCCGTCCACGTCGACCATGTGCCGGGGTGCGGCGAGGGTGGTGACGCGGGTGCCGCCCCGGTAGACCTCGTAGGCCGCGACGTCGGAGCCGTCCTCGGCCCGGTCCCACATCACATGGACGGAGGTGGCGCTCCCCGCCTGGGCGGTGAGGCCGGAGGGGGCGGCGGGCGGCTCGCGGTCCTCGGGCTCGGCGCAGCCGGCGAGGACCACGAGGAGCGCGGCGCAGGCCGACGCGACGGGGGCGCTGGGGCGTTGCACGGTCGGACCTCCGCGGGGGACGGGCTGACGTGGTGCCGCTGCCATGCTGGCAGCCCTCCATCCATTGGTCCAGACCTGCGAGGGGGCCGGTGCCGGCTGCGGGGCGCCCGGCCCCACCGGGTCCGTGAGCCGCCGCGGGACCCCAAGGGGATCTTGGTCGCACCTTTATGGCTTCTTGAAGAAAGGCCCTCGGGGGCTCCGGGACACCGTGGGGGCGCATACGATCTCCGCCAACCCCCCACGAATCCCGGCGGGCGCGGTCAGCGCCTGCCGGGATTGTGCTCAACCGTCGACACTCCGAGGTGTTACCACGCATGGGTTCCCATCGAGCCGGCAAGCGCACCGGAAGCCGCCAGCCCCGCGCCCACGCCCGCCCCGCCACCGGCGGCCGGGCACGGAGTGCGGCCCTGGCGCTCGGCGTGTTCACGGTGGCCGCGGGCGTCGGCACCACCCTGGTCGCGAACGGGGGCGGGCAGGGGGCGGCGGACAGCGTCGCCGCGGACGTCCCCGACGCGACCCTGCCCTCGCTGGGGGTGAACGCGGCGGGCGGGGCCACTCCGCTGGTGACGCCCACCCCCTCGGCCACTCCCACGGCGCTGCCGAGTGCGACGCCGACCACGTCGGCCACGGTCAGCGCCACGCCCTCGCAGCGGCCCACGGCGGACCGGGCCGAGCGCGGCGCCACGCGGAGCGCGACCAGCGCGGCGCCGTCCCCGGCACGCAGCACGGCGTCCGCCGGCAGCGGCGGCAGCACGGCGAGCGGCTCGGGCGGTTCCGGCGGTTCGGGCGGCAGCACCGGCAGTGGCACGGGAGGCGGCGGATCGTCGAGCGGAACCCCGGCCGACGGCGCCGAGGCCCAGGTCCTGGCCCTGGTCAACAAGGAGCGCGCGGCGGCCGGCTGCGGCCCGGTGGCCTCGGACCCGCAGCTCACCCGCGCCGCGGACGACTACAGCGACGTCATGGCCGCCTCGGGGGTCATGTCGCACACCGGCCCCGACGGCTCCACGATGACGAGCCGGGTCGAGGCGGCCGGGTACGCGTGGTCCACCCTGGGCGAGAACATAGCCAGGGGGCAGGGCGACGCCGAGGCGGTCATGGACGCCTGGATGAACAGCCCCGGCCACCGGGCCAACATCCTGAACTGCTCCTTCACGGAGCTGGGCGTGGGTGTGCACATGGGGGACGGCGGCCCCTGGTGGACGCAGAACTTCGGGGCACCCCGCTGAGGGCTGTCCTGCACCACCCGGCGGACCGGCGTGCGGTGCCGGATGCGGTGCGGCGCGCGGCGGAGGATCGCCTGCCCACCGGGTGTACGCGGGCGACGCGACGACGCGGCGAGGTGCCGTAGGCGCCGGCGCGTGCGGGGCAGGCCCCGGGCCGCCCCGGTCCGCCCTCGGCACAGGGGGCCGAGGGGGCGTGGAGGAGGAGGCCGGGTCCGGGCGGAACGCCCGCACCCGGCCTTTCGCCGTGCCGGGGAGGGGGGACGTCCACCCGGCGGGCGGTCCCCCCGCCGCGGTGGTGCGTCCCGGGGGACCGGCGGCGCACCGGGCCCGGGCGGCGCGGGGTCAGACCACCGGCCCGGCCAGGGAGAACGAGACCCGCACACGCGCCCCGCCGAGCGGCCCCCGGGTGATGCCCAGGTCCCCGTCGGCCGCGCGGGCGGCCCGGGCCACGATGTCCAGCCCGAGTCCGGTGCCCCCCGACCCGCCCGTGCTGACGCCGCGGGTGAGGGCGGCCTCGGGGTCGGCGACGCCGGGCCCGGCGTCGTCCACCGTCAGGACGGCATGGCTCCGGGTGCGCTCGACGCGCACCGAGAAGGCCGTCCCCTGGGGTGTGTGGCGGAAGACGTTGCCGATCAGGGCGTCGACCACGGCGGAGAGGTCGTCCTCGGGGAAGCGCACCGGAGTCGGCCTCGGGGAGAGCGAGCGCTCGCAGGGGCGGTCCTGCTGGGCGGCGAGGACCGACCAGAAGTCCAGGCGCAGGGCGACCACGTCGCCGAGTTCCACCGGCCGCCCCGCGGTACCGGGGCCCGGCTGGCCGGGCGCGAGCGGGGTCCGCGCGGCGGTGATGATCGAGTCCAGCTCGCGCTCCAGCCGGGCGACGGCCACGCCGATGCGCCGGGCTCCGGGTGCCTGGCCCATCAGCTCCGCCTCCAGCGACAGCGCGGTGAGCGGGGTGCGCAGCCGGTGGGAGAGGTCGGCGACCATCTCCCTCTCGACCGCGAGCAGTTCGACCACACGGTCGGCCATGGTGTTGAAGGCCTGCCCGGCCTCCTGGAGTTCGGGGGGACCGTCCGGCTCCACCCGTACGTCGAGATCGCCCGAGCCGAGGGCGAGCGAGGCGCTCTTCAGGCTGCGGGAGGAGCGCACCACGCGGGCGCCGAGCCGGTCGGCGACGAGGACGGAGCCGCCCACCAGGCCGAGCGCGAGCAGGGACATCACGCCCCAGGAGGCCCAGACGCCGCGGGTGAGGTCGGCGCCGGGGACGTACGCCTCGACCACGGCGACACGGTCCTCGGGCAGCACCACGGGCTGGAGGTGCACCCAGCCGTCGCCGGTGTCCGCGGACAGCGTCTCGCGCTTCCCGACGGCGCGCTCCAGCGCCTGCGGCGGGGCCTTCGAGGTGCCGACGAAGCTGCCGTCCGGGAGCCGGACGGCGAGCTGGTCGCGGGAGCCGATCTCGGCCACGGCCTGCTGGACGTCGGAGCGTTCGGTGGTGAGCGCGAGCACCGGGGAGAGCGCGGCGGCGCGCTGCTCGGCCGCCGTGGTCACCCGGTCGCGGGCCTGCTCGCGGACGAGCAGCGCGAGGGGGATGAGGAAGGACAGCGCGACCATCGAGGTGACGGCGAGGGCGATGCCGACGAGGGCGCGCCTCACGGCGTGGTGACCAGTTTGATGCCGATTCCGCGCACCGTGTGGAGATAGCGCGGATCGGATGCCTTCTCGCCGAGTTTGCGCCGGAGCGCGGAGAGGTGGACGTCGACGGTCGGCTCCTCGAGGTACGGCTGCTGCCAGACCTCGGCGAGGATCCGCTTGCGGGACACCACCTGGTCGGCATGGGCGGCGAGGTAGGCGAGCAGGTCGAACTCGCGGCGGGTCAGCGACAGCTCCCGCCCGGCGAGGTGGGCGGTACGGGCGTCCGGGTCGATGCGCAGGTCGGCGACCCGGAGGGCGGGCCGGCGCTCCGCCTCCGCCTCGGCGGGTCCCGACCTGCGGAGCACCGCGGCCAGGCGGGCGGCGAGCTGGCCGCCGGAGAAGGGCTTGACCATGTAGTCGTCGGCACCGGCGTTGAGCAGCCGGATGATCTCGGTGTCCTCGTCGCGCGCGGTGGCGACGAGGACCGGGACACGGGATATGCCGCGGATCATCCGCAGCACGTCGATCCCGTCCAGATCGGGCAGACCGAGGTCGAGCACCACGATGTCGGGCGGGTCCTGGGTGATCTCGCGCAGCGCCTCGAAGCCCTGGTGCGCGGTCCTGACGGCGTACCCGTGCCCCGTGAGCACCTCGATCAGGGCACCACGGATGACCGGGTCGTCCTCGACGACAAGTACGGAGGCCATGGGCAGGCACGTTAGCCGGTCCGTCACTATGGTGTCGTGTCCCGTCTCCTGCGCTACGTGTTGATCTGGCTGTCCTGCACCGCGGCCAGCGTGACGGCCGTCATGCTCACCGTCCATTTCGTGGTGGGGTCGACCCGGCCGACGGCTCCGGTCGCCCAGTCCGCGCCGGGCCCCTTCCCGCCGTCGCCGTCCGCCGCGCCGTCCCCCTCCCCGTCGCCTTCCCCGTCGCCGTCGCCGTCGCCGAAGCCCAGTCCGAGCCCCCGCACCATCTCCCCTGCCCCCGCCCGCACCACGGCGGCGCCCCCTCCGCCGCCGACGCCGACACCCGTGGCGCGCACCACGGCCCCGCCTCCGTCGACGAAGCCCCCGGCCGAGACCTCGGGCGGGGGCTGCCAGGAAGGCGGCTCGGGGGTGCACACCATCTCCGCCCAGGGCGGCAAGGCCACGGTCCGCTTCGGCAGCGGCGGCGTCTGCCTGATCTCCGCCGTCCCCAACCAGGGGTTCACCGCCAGTACGGAGCAGGACTCCCCGCAGACGCTGACGGTCACCTTCGCCGCGGAGCGGCACCGCTCGGAGATCACCGCGTCGACCGAGCCCTCCGACCGGGCGACGGTACGCGAGACGTCCTTCTGACGGGGGTCCCGGCGCTTGCGGGAGTGCGACCGGCCGGGTGCGCCCGGCGGGTCAGTGCCGGTGCCCGCGCCGGTGCCCGAGCTCCTTGAGCTCGTGCGCGGCCGCGTCGGCGACCGCGGTGTCCGGGTGGTGGCCGCGCAGCGCGGACAGCACCCCGCCGACCGACTCGGGGGCGGCACGGGCGAGCCCGGCCACCAGGGCCGCGCCGCCCCGGGGCCAGTCGGCGGCGGCCGCGTCGAAGGCGCCGAGCAGCCGCCGGGGTGCCTGCCCGCTGCCCTCCGCACCCCCGGGCTCCGCCGCGGCCGCGCGGCGGTCGGCGAGCCGCCGCTCCTCCAGCTCCTCGGCCAGCAGCAGGGCCCGCGACTCCAGCGGCACGGCGGCGGCGTCGGCGTCCTCGCCCCGGGCGCGGAGCACCCGCAGGGCGTGCGCACCGAGCACCGGGTCGGTGAGCGCCGAGCGGAGCACCCCGTTCGGCACCCCGGCGTGGTCGAGCGCGGCGACGGCCCCGAGCAGCGCGGGTCCGCGGTGGCCCGCGTCCCGTTCCCCGGCGAGGGCGGCGAGCAGCGGCGCCCACTCCGCGTCACCGCCGCCGCGGTGCTCGGCCCAGGCCGCGAGCGCGGCGGCGGCGACGGCCGGGGGCCAGCGCCGGGCTGCCGCCGTGGCCGTCCGCGCGTCCCAGGCGGCCGCCTCGGCCGCGTCGGGGGCCGCCACCCCGGCGCTCAGCAGGACGTGGCGCAGGACCGTGCCGCCCAGCGGGGTGAGGCCGTAGGCGTCGCCACGGCGGAAGAGGCACCCCGTGGCCCCGAGGGCGTCCACCACGGTGGCGAGGGCGCGGGCGGGGGCGGTGAGGCGGGCACGCTGGGTCTCGGTGACCTCGGGCCGGCCCAGCAGGTCCGCGAACTCCGCGAGCGGCGGCATCGCGTACGCGCCGTCGTCGGAGGCGGAGGCCGGGACGGGCACCGGCTGCTCCTCGGCCTCCACCGCCACCTGCGCGCCCGCCGCCTCGGCGACCCGGCGGGCCACGGAGTCGGGGGTGCCGCCGCGCTCGTAGAGGGAGTAGAGCAGGTGGGCCGGGCCGAGGGACCAGTCCTGCGCCGTGTCCGCCGCGACCGCGCCGGGCCCGGTGCCGTCCGGCACCGACCCGTCCGCCGCGACCGCGGGCAGCCGCTCGGCGACGGCGGCCAGCAGGTCCGCGGCCAGCTCGGTCAGCTCCTGCGGGGTGCCGCCCTGCCACACGGCCAGCGCCGCGGGGAAGCCGCAGCGCTCGGCGATCGCCTCGATCTCCGCCTCGGCGAAGGCGGCCGGGGTCCGCCGGGGGGCGGCGCCGGGCAGGGCGCCGGCGGTGGTGCCCGGCACACCGGCCGCCACCGCGTCGGGCAGCGGGGCGGCGTGCAGCAGGGCGCGGACCTCCTCGGGGGCCGCCGCGCGCACGGGCGGCGGGAGCGGGGCGTCCCCGGCGCCGTAGTAGTCGAGGTGGTCGTCGCGCAGCCGGTCCGCGAGCTGGAGGTGGGGCAGTACCTCGGGACCGGGGGCCAGGTCGGCGTGGCGCCCGGCGAAGGCGGCGCTGAGGCCCGCTGCCGTCCAGCGGTCGGTCAGGGTGTCGGCCAGGGCCTCCAGGGCCGCGCCGAGCGCCTCGTCCGGCCGCGCGTCGGAGAGCGGCGGCGGGGGCAGCAGCGGCCCCTGCGGGCCCGGGCGGGTGTCCCGGGAGAAGGCGGCGAGGAGCAGCTCGGCGAGGCGGGCGCGGGCGGCGAAGGTCCGGCCGGACACCGCCGCCCGGCGCAGCGCTCCGGGCAGCGCGGGGCGGCTGTCGTGGGGGGCCGCGGCATAGCCGCCGAGCCAGGCGGCGACGGCCGACGGGTCGTCGGGGTCGACCCCGTCCGCGCGCAGCAGCGAGGCGTACCAGCGGTGCCAGGTCAGCCGGGCCGGGTCGGCCATGGCCTGCCGGAAGGCGGGGACCGCCGCGTCGACGGCCTCCAGCAGCCGCAGGTGCCGCTTGGCGTTGAGCCGCCCCGCCTCGTGGACCCGGTCGGCGAGCGCGTACAGCACCCGCGGTACGGCGTCGGTCTCCGGGGCGGTCGCCCACAGCAGCCCGGGCAGGTCCTCGCCGAGCACCCGGGCGACGAGCTCGGGGGTGGGCTCGGGCACCCCGGCGCGGCGGTCGGCACCGCGCAGCGCGAGGAGGCACAGCACGGCGTCCGCGGGCCGCCCGGGGAGGGCGGGAGCGCCCTCCCGGGCGGCGGCCCAGGCGAGGAAGTCGTCGAGTCCGGTGTTCAGGCCGGTGGCAGGCGTCACGTCGTGAGCGTAGGGAACCGCGGGGGCCCCGGCCCGCGGGGCCGGTCCGGGGGTACGCCGAACGGCGGAGGAAGGCGGCCGGTGCGGCGGTGCGCGGGCGGGCGGCGCGGTCCGCTCCGGGGGCGCCCTCGGCGCGGCCGGCGCCGGGCTGCCGCCGGTGCCGTGGCGCCGGGGAGGTTACCGGCGGCAGGCCGTCAGGGGGCCTCCTCGCCGGGCACCGGCTGCTCGGCCCAGATGACCTTGCCCTCGTCGGTGTAGCGGATGCCCCAGCGGTCGGCGAACTGGGCCACCAGGAACAGTCCGCGCCCGCCCTCGTCCGTGATCTCGGCGTGCCGCAGATGCGGCGACGTGCTGCTGGAGTCGTGCACCTCGCAGATGAGTGTGTGGTCCGTCCGGATGAGCCGGACACCGATGGCACCGCTGGTGTACCGGATGGCGTTGGTGATCAGTTCGCTGAGAATCAGCTCGGTGGTGAAGGCCAGGTCGTCCAGCCCCCATGCGCCGAGTCTCCCGGTGACGGCTCCGCGCATCGGCGGCACGGACGACGGGTCGGGGGCCACGTCCCAGTCGGCGACGTGGTTCTCGTCGAGCACCCGTGTACGCGCGACGAGCAGGGCGATGTCGTCCCGCGGCCGTTCGGGCAGCAGTGCGCCCAGTACGGCGTCGCAGGTCTCCTCCGGAGCCGCCGGCGCGTCTGCCAGGCGGGCGCGCAACAGCTCCAGTCCCGCGTCGATGTCCCGTTCGCGGCTCTCGACCAGACCGTCGGTGAACAGGACCAGCCGGCTGCCCTCCGGCAGCTCGCGTTCGGCCGTCTCGAAGGGAAGCCCGCCCAGGCCCAGTGGGGGGCCGCCGGGCAGTTCGGGGAACTCCACGGTGCCGTCGGGGCGCACCAGGGCGGGTTCGAGGTGCCCGGCGCGTGCCATGGTGCAGCGTCGCGTGACCGGGTCGTAGATCATGTACAGGCAGGTCGCGCCCGTGATCGCCCGGCCGCCGTCGTCGGCCTCCTCGTGGTCGATCCGGGTCACCAGCTCGTCCAGGTGCCACAGCAGCTCCTCGGGAGGCAGGTCGAGGGCCGCGAAGTTGTGCACCGCGGTCCGCAGCCGGCCCATCGTCGCCGCGGCGTGCAGGCCGTGCCCCACGACATCGCCGACGACCAGGGCGACGCGGGCCCCGGAGAGCCGGATGACGTCGAACCAGTCGCCGCCGACGCCGCCCATGCCGGCGTGGGCGGGCAGATAGCGGTGGGCGACGTCGAGCGCCTGCTGCTCGGGCAGCAGGCTCGGCAGCAGGCTGCGCTGGAGGGTGACCGCCAGGGTGTGCTCGCGCGTGTAGCGCCGGGCGTTGTCGACGGCCAGCGCGGCTCGGGCGACGATCTCCTCGGCGAGGGTGACGTCCTCACCGTCGAACGGCTGGGGCCTCCCGGACCGCCAGAACGTGACCACGCCCAGGATGTCGCCCCTGGCCTGCAGCGGAGCGCTGATCATCGAGTGCAGCCCGTACTGGACCATCCTGCGGGCCCGGGGCGGATCCTGTTCCTGCCAGCCGGAGAAGGTCCTCATGTCGGGTTCGAGAACGGCCAGCCCGCTCTGGAAGCCCTCGGCCTGCGGAGTGGTCGGGACGAAGTCGATCAGGGCGCCCAGCGGGTAGATCGGGGCGTCGCCCCGGATGCCGGACACGGCGACACGCCGCATCAGGTTGGAATGCGCGCCGGCGCGCCCCGGATCGTCGCCGGGCAGCACCCGTTCGAGCAGGTCCACGGTCGCGAAGTCCGCGAACTGCGGGACCACGAAGTCGGCCAGCTCCTCGGACGTCCGCACCACGTCCAGGGTGTTGCCGATCCGCAGACCGGCTTCGTACACCAGCCGCAGCCGGGCGCGCGCCGTGTCCGCCCGTCCGGACAGCTCCTGGAGCTCGGTGGTGTCGCGCAAGGTGGCGACGGTGCCCGGCGGTCCGCCGTCCTGGTCCGTCGACCGCTGGTTGATCGCCAGCAGCCGGTCACCGGACAGGTACACCTCGTCCGAGGCCGGACGGCCGGACCTCAGCAGCTCGGTGAGGCGGGGACTGAGGCCGAGGTCCGTCACCTGACGGCCCTCCGCCTCCGGGGGCAGGCGCAGCAGGCGGCGCGCTTCGTCGTTGGCGAGCAGCAGCCGGCCGTCTCCGGCCACGATGATCACACCCTCGCGGACCACGTGGAGCACCGCGTCGTGGTGGTCGTACATGCGCGTCATCTCGGCCGGGCCCAGGCCGTGTGTCTGACGCCGGAGCCGCCTGCTGGTCAGGCCCGTTCCCACGACGGACAGCAGGAGTGCGGCCCCGCCGGCAGCGAGCACCACGGGCAGCTGGCGGTCGGCCTGGCCGCTGACGTGCTCCACCGTGACCCCGGCGCAGACGACCCCGATGACGTCGCCCGAGTCGTCGGTGATCGGCACGATCGCCTGCACCAGCGGGCCGATGGTGCCGGTGATCCACTCGACGACCACTCCCTCGCCCTGGAGAACGGGCTCGATGGTGCCGACGAACGTCTTGCCGATCCGGTCGGGCAGGGGGTGAGTGTAGCGGATCGCGTCCTCGTTGGTCACGACGATGAAGTCGACGTCGGCCGCCTCGCGAGCCGCCTCGGCGGCCGGCTGGAGTTCCGCCGTGGGGTCGGGGCTGTTCATGGCCTCGGTGAGGCCCGGGGAGTTCGCGAACGTCTCGGCCACGGCCAGGGACTGGTTGCGGGCCTCACGCCGGACGTCGCTCCGCGCCTGAAGAACCAGCGCGGTGACCGTGCCGACGACGAGCAGCGCCACGATCGCCACCTGGAGGATGAAGACCTGACCGGCGACGGTGCGCAGGCTCCCGGCCAAGCGACGACGTCGGCCGGCGGCGGGGGCCGCCGGATGCTGCTTGGGTCCCGGAGAGCGGCGTATCCGAATGTTCCGGACCATGTTCTCCTTTCTACCATCGGTGCCGTTTCGCATCGAACGTGAATGCGATCGGCAGATGCTCCGCGAGGGGTGCGGGGGCGTCGCGTCGCGGCACGCGCGACTCCCTCCCCCCTCCGCGAGGACGGGGGCGCCCGTACGCCCCCGCGCCGCTCCGGCCCGGGGGTCAGGGCCGTTCCGGGGCACCCGGTTCCGCTCCCACGGCTCCTGTGCCCGTCCCGCGCCGCGGGCTCAGCAGCAGCGCGAGGAGGTCTGCCGGCAGCAGGCCCTTGTCCAGGGCGGTTTCGACGGCCCCGGTCTCCCCGGTACGCGGTGCGCGGGCACCCGGGCGCGCCTCGGCCGGGTCGGGCCCGTCGCGGTGGGCCGTGCCGGTCATGACGCACCCGCATCGCGGGCGACGGAGCGGGCGTGCACGGCGCGCAGTGGCGCCCCTCCGCCGGCGAATGGGCGCCTTGCGGCCTCGGCGCCCTGGGAAAGCACCGGGACCGGCACCGTTGTGCGGGGAAACCGCGCGGGTGCGGCTTCGGCCGGGAGAGCGGAAATGGACGCCTCTGGAACGATCATTGCGAGCAAGGGGGTCTCCGCGGAAGGAAGAAGGTGCCGGGGATCGATTCGGCAGGAATTCCCCGATGATTCCGGCGATTTCCCTGATCACGGAATCCCCCGGAATCGGTCCGGTAAGCAGACGGCCGCCCCCGCGTCGGTCCGGCGGCGAAAGCCCGTCCGGCCCGCGGTCTCCCGCCCCGTCCGGCCCCCGGGCCGACCGGAGGCGACGGCGCGAGGCCCGGGGCCCTCCTCCCCGGGAGAGGACCGCCGCCCTCCCCGCCCGCACACGAGGGCAACCTGCCGGCAGGCTCGGTCGCGCCCTGCGGCGAGGGCGGCGCAGGGCGCGCGCCCTCCGGTGTCCTCGTCCACCGAGAATTCGGCCATGAGAAGCGCTCCGCCCGTCGTGGTGGGGAGAACGCTAATGAGGCAGGATGCGCGGCGTCATCGCATCTGAGGAGAATCTGAGGAACGGCCGCCGGCCCGGCACGGGCATCCGGAGCCCGGGGTGCGGAAGTTTCCCGCCGGTAGGCGCATGGCGTCCGCGGTGGACAATCGATCGAATGTGTCCGCATCCCGGATGCCCTCTTGACGTCACCCGTGGAACAGGAGTGGATTCACCGCACTGTCATTTTCCGAACGACTGCCGAAAGCCCGGGAGACGGAATGCGACTGCTGCTGGTCGAGGACGACAGGCACGTGGCTGCGGCGGTGTCCGCCGTACTGACCCGGCACTGCTTCGAGGTGGTGCACGCCGCCACCGGCCAGGCGGCCGTGGACGCCGTGCTCTCGACGGGCGCCGACCCGTTCGGTGTCGTCCTGCTCGACCTCGGTCTGCCCGACCAGGACGGGTACACGGTGTACGGCAGGATCCGACGATGGACCAGCGCCCCGGTGATCATGGTCACGGCCCGCGGCGATGTGCGCTCACGCGTTGACGGGCTCAACCGCGGCGCCGACGACTACGTCGTGAAGCCCTACAGCACCGGTGAGCTGATCGCCCGCATCCATGCCGTCAGCCGGAGGGCCGCCGCACCGGCCGGTGGTGAGGCGCGGCACGAGCCCGACCTGCGGCTCGGTGCCGTACGCATCGAGCTGACCGCCCGGCGGGTGAGTGTGGGCGGCTCCGAGGTGCGTCTGACCCGCAAGGAGTACGACCTGCTGGTGCTGCTGGCGAAGCGCCCGGGAGTCGTCTTCCGCCGGGAGCAGATCATCAGCGAGGTGTGGGAGAGCCGCCGGGAGGGGACGGAGCGCACCCTGGAAGTCCATGTGGCCTCCCTGCGGTCCAAACTGCGGACGCCCGCGCTCATCGAGGTGGTACGAGGTGTGGGCTACCGACTCGCCGCCACCGCCCCGTAGCGCCGTCCGGCCGGGCCGCCCAAACGGGCTCCGGTGCCGTGGTGCGACCGGCGGGCGGGGCGTGGCCCCCGGCCCCCGCATCCCGCGTGCGGGCCGCCGTCCCCGGGGAGGGGTCAGCCGCCGCGCGGGGCGTACATGATCACGGCCATGCCCGCCAGGCAGACGAGGGCTCCGGCGATGTCGAAGCGGTCGGGGCGGTACCCGTCGGCCACCATCGCCCAGGCGAGGGACCCGGCGACGAAGACCCCGCCGTAGGCGGCGAGGACGCGGCCGAAGTCGCCGGAGGTCTGCAGGGTGGCCACCACCCCGTACAGCCCGAGGGCGACCGCGCCGGCGCCGACCCAGATCAGGCCGCGGTGTTCGCGCAGGCCCTGCCAGACCAGCCAGGCGCCCCCGATCTCGAACAGGGCGGCGAGGGCGAACAGGGCGGCTGAGCGGGCGATGGTCACGGGGGCCTTCCGGGTGGGAGCGGATCGCCCGGGAACTCCACCCGCGCCACCGGGGTCCCGTCAAGTCGCCGCGGCCGGGCCTCGGCGGGGCGGAGGCGGGCGGCCCGGACCGGGCCGCCCGCCCGGCCGCGTACCGCCGTCCCCGTGGGCGGCGGACGCGGGCCGCCGTCTCAGTGGGCGGCGGACGCGGGCTGCCTGGCGGTGGTGCCCTCGCCGGGCTCCCCCGGCACGGTGTCGTCCTCGCTCCCGCCCTGCCTCCCGAGGTGGTTGAAGACCAGGTTGAGCAGGACGGCCGCGACGCAGCCGGTGGAGATGCCGGAGTCCAGGATGATCTTCGCGGTCTCGGGGAAGGCGTGGTAGAAGTCCGGGGCGCTGATCGGGATGATGCCGACGGCCAGGGAGACGGCGAGGACCAGCACGTTGGCGTCCTTCTCCAGTCCGGCCCGGACCAGGGTCTGGATGCCGCTGGCGGCGACCGAGCCGAACAGCACGATGCCCGCGCCGCCGAGGACCGGCCGGGGCACGACCGCGATCAGGGCGGCGGCCATCGGGCACAGCCCCATCAGGACCAGGAAGCCGCCGCCGCAGGCGACGACGAAGCGGCTGCGGACGCGGGTCATGGCCACCAGGCCGATGTTCTGGGCGAAGGCGCTGCACATGAAGCCGTTGAACAGCGGGCTCAGCGCGGAGCCGAGGGTGTCCGCCCGCAGCCCGGCGGCGATGGTCCTCTCGTCGGCGGGGCGCTCCACGATCTCGCCGAGGGCGAGCATGTCGGCGGTGGACTCCGTCATGGAGACGATCATCACCACGCACATCGAGAGGATGGCGGCGAGCGCGAACTGCGGGGCGCCGAAGTGGAACGGCGTGGGGAAGCCGACCACGTCCGCCTCGGTGACGGGGGCGAGGTCGACGACGCCGAAGGGGACGGCGGCCAGGGTGCCGGCCACCAGGCCGACGAGGACCGCGACCTGCCGGAGGAAGCCGGTGGTGAAGCGCCGCAGCACGAGGACGATCAGCAGGGTGAGGGCCGCGAGGGCGAGGGAGGGGGCCGAGCCGTAGTCGGCGGCCGAGGGGTCCGGGCCCTGGGCCCAGCCGAAGGCGACGGGGAGCAGGGATATGCCGATCAGGGTGATCACGGTGCCGGTGACCACGGGCGGGAAGAAGCGCACGAGCTTGCCGAAGAACGGTGCGGCCAGGAAGCCGAGCAGGCCGGCGACGATGATCGCGCCGAAGATGATCGGCAGGGCGTCGTCCTTGCTCGGCGCGGTGTCGACGATCGCGAGCATGGGCGCCACACCGGCGAAGGTGACGCCGTTGACGAACGGGAGCCGGGCGCCGATCCTCCAGACGCCTAGGGTCTGGAGGAAGGTGGCGAGGCCGGCGGTGAAGAGGCTGGCGCCCGTCAGGAAGGTGAGTTCGGCGGCGGAGAGGCCGACGGCCGCTCCCACGATGAGGGGCGGGGCCACGACGCCCGCGTGCATGGCGGCCACGTGCTGGAGGCCGCTGGTGAGCATCCTGGCGGGGGGCAGGGTCTCGTCGACCGGGTGCCTCCGGTCTTCCCCGTCCGCGCGGTCCGGGGATCCGGCCCGGTCCGGGGTGTCGGCGTTCGGCTTCTGCACGGCCACGGCGGTGCCTCCGGTCGGTTAACACGTCGTCGTCGACATGGGTGTCAGGGAGGTGGTGCTGGTGGTGCTGTGCACGCACCGGTCGCCCGTCCGGTGTGGTGCGGTGGTGCGCGGTGGCACGGGGTCCGCAGGGGGACACGTGTCACCGCATCCGGGGGGCGCGGCGTCCGCTGACGCGCACCCCCCGGTGCGGCTGCCGTGGACCCCGCTCGGGTCCACGGCCGCCGGCCGGGGGCCGTCCCCCCCGACCGGAGCCTCGTCGGTGCGGGCCGCGGCGGTGCGCGGCCCGCACGGGCCGTCAGGCCCCTGCGGCGATCCGCGCCAGGCGGCGGGCCTCGTCCCGGGTGGAGCGGGCGACGGCCTCCTCGTCGACGGTGGTGAGGCGGCCCGACTCGACGACGGGGCGCCCGTCCACCAGGGAGAGGGTGACGGGGGCGGCGGCGCCGAACACCAGGGCGACCACCGGGTCGGCGATCGAGGAGTGCGCCAGGGTGTCCAGCTTCCAGAGCACGAGGTCGGCGACCTTGCCGGGCTCCAGGGAGCCGATCGCGTCGGCGCGGCCGAGTACCTGGGCGCCGCCGTAGGTGCCCAGGCGCAGCGCCTGGCGGGCGTTCAGGGCCGCCTCGCGGTGGGCGCCGAGGCGGTTGATCAGAAGCGCGTTGCGCAGCTCGGTGTGCAGTTCCCCGGACTCGTTGGAGGCGGTGCCGTCGACGCCGAGGCCGACCGGGACCCCCGCGGCGAGCATGTCGGGGACCCGGGCGATGCCGGCGGCGAGGCGGGCGTTGGAGGAGGGGCAGTGGGCGACACCGGTGCCGGTGCGGGCGAAGGCCGCGATGTCGGAGTCGTTCATGTGGACGCAGTGGGCCATCCACACGTCCTCGCCCAGCCAGCCGGTGGACTCGAAGTAGTCGGTGGGGCCCATGCCGAAGAGCTCGTGGCACCACTTCTCCTCCTCCACGGTCTCCGAGCCGTGGGTGTGCAGCCGGACGCCGAGGCGGCGGGCCAGCTCGGCCCCCTGCCTGAGGAGTTCGGTGGAGATGGAGAAGGGGGAGCAGGGTGCGACGGCGACCTGCGTCATGGCGTCGAAGGAGGCGTCGTGGTGGGCGCGGACGGTCTCCTCGGTGGCGGCGAGGGCGCCTTCGAGGGTCTCGACGGCGAAGTCCGGCGGCAGGCCGCCGTCCTTCTCGCTGCGGTCCATGGAGCCGCGGGCCAGGGTGAAGCGGACGCCCGTATCGCGGGCGGCGCCGATGATGGCGCCGGACAGGTCGCCGCTGCCCTCGGGGTAGACGTAGTGGTGGTCCATGGCGGTGGTGACGCCGCCGCGGGCCATCATCGCGAGGGAGCCCTGCGCGGCGGCGCGGACCATGGCCTCGTCGATGCGCGCCCAGGTGGGGTAGAGGGCCACGAGCCAGTTGAAGAGGTTGTGGTCGGTGGCCAGTCCGCGGGTGATCCACTGGTAGAAGTGGTGGTGGGTGTTGACCAGGCCCGGGGTGGCGAGGTGGCCGGTGGCGTCGATGCGGCGCACGACGTTCTCCAGGCCCTCGGGGGCCGCGCCCGCCCCGACGGACTCGATGCGGTTGCCCGCGACGACGATGTGGCCCGTCGCGTACTCGGTGTCCCGGGCGTCGACGGTGGCGACGGCGCAGTTCTCGATGACGAGGCGCTCGGTCGTTCCGGGGGCTGCCGAAGGTGCCATGATGCGTCCTTCTTCGTGTCGTGTGGGGTGTCGGAGGCTCCCCGGGGCGGGTGTCCCGGGACGTCGTCCGGGCGACGGCGTCCCCGGGGCGGGCCCCCGGGGAAGGGCACGGCAGGACCCTGGAGGATTTGAGTGCCGCAGCCGGGTGGCCTTCCGGGACGGCCGGTCCGGCGGCTGCGGGTGCCGAGAGGGTGGAGGAACGGGACGGGGAGACGGGGCCGCCCCGGCGCGGGCCGTGCCGCGCCGCTCGCCCGCGGCGTCCGTGGGGCGGCTCCCGGGTGTCGTGCTCCCGGGCACCGGGGGCTGTGCCATGGTCCTCCCTCCGGTCCGCGGGCCGCTCCGCCCGTGTCGGCGGGCGGGGCGGCGCGCGGCCTCGCGTCAGAGGTTGGTCATGTCGACCGGGATCCTCGGTTCGACTCCGTCGCGCAGCACGGTGGCCTCGATGAGGCCGTACGGGCGGTCCGCGGCGAAGTAGACCTCGTTGTCGTTCTTCAGGCCGAAGGGTTCGAGGTCGGCCAGGAAGTGGTGCTTGTTGGGGAGCGAGAAGCGGATCTCGTCGATCTCGCTGCGGCTGTTGATGATGCGCGAACCCATCTGGTACAGGGTCTGCTGCAAGGACAGCGAGTAGGTCTCCGCGAAGGCCTGGAGCATGTGCTTCTTGGCCTGCTCGTAGGACTTGTCCCAGTTCGGCGACCGCTGCTCGTCGGAGGTCCAGTTGTAGCGCCACTGGGCGGCCACCTGGGTCGCCAGGATGCGGTCGTACGCCTCCTTGAGCGTGGTGTACCGGTCCTTGACGTAGCCCCAGAACTCGGAGTTGGTCGAGTTCATCACGACCAGGTCCTTGAGGCCGGACACCACCTCGAAGGACGAGCCGTCGTAGGTGACCTGGGTGGTGCGGATCTCCTGGCCCCTGCGGACGAAGGAGTGCCGGACCTCGTCGGCCCCGATGAACTTGGAGTTGCCGTCGGAGGTCGCGATGCGCTCCCAGGCGTACTCCTCGATGCGGATGCGCGCCCGGTGGATCGGCTCCTGGCTGGTGACGAAGTGCCGGGCCAGGTGGATGCCGAACTGCTCGGCGGACTCGATGCCGTACTCCTTGGCGAACGCGAACACCGTGTTCTTGGTGGTGTCGGTCGGCAGGACGTGGGCGTTGGAGCCCGAGTAGTGCACGTCGTCCATGTCGCCGGAGAGGGCGACGGAGACGTTCAGGTCCTTGATGTGGTGGGTGTCGCCGTCCCGCGTGATCCTGACGACGCGGTTCTCTGCTTTGCCGTACTGGTTCTGGCCGAGAATCGTGGGCATTGTCTGCTAGCTCCCTCGGTAAACGGAGTAGCCGAACGGGTTGAGCAGCAGCGGTACGTGGTAGTGCTCGCCCGGTACGACGGCGAAGGTGATCGCCACCTCCGGGAAGAACGCACCGGTCGCACCGCTGTCCCGATTCGCGGGGGCGTCCTGCTGCACATCGGCTTGCTGGGGTCCGGCGTCGCGGCGGAGGAGGTACTCCTCGGTCGCGAAGTCCAGACGTACGTGGGTCGTGCCCTCCGGCAGGGCCGGGAGGTCCTTGCACCGCCCGTCCGCGTCGGTCGCCGAGGCGCCGAGCGCCCGCCACCCCGCACCGGCGCCACTGCGGGCCGACAGGGAGACGGCGACGCCCTCGGCGGGGCGTCCGGCGCTCGTGTCCAGGATGTGCGTGGACACCGATGCGGTGGTGTGCGTGCTCATGCGTCCTCTTCCTCTGCGGGCTCCACGAGGCGGGCCAGCCGGATGCGGTTGATCCTGCCGAGTTCGGTGCGGACGGTCTCCCGCTCCTGCTCCGGCGTGTTGCCGATCCGCTCGCGCACGGCGTCCCTCATCTGCTCCCCGGTGCGCCCGGTCGCGCAGATCAGGAAGACGTGCCCGAACCTCTCCTGGTAGGCCAGGTTGAGTTCGAGCATCTCGGCCTTCAGCTCCTCGGACGCCCCGGCCATGCCGCGCT
Source organism: Streptomyces sp. C10-9-1 (assembly GCF_024497955.1). Taxonomy (GTDB): domain Bacteria; phylum Actinomycetota; class Actinomycetes; order Streptomycetales; family Streptomycetaceae; genus Streptomyces; species Streptomyces sanyensis. The sequence goes on from NZ_JANHKP010000001.1 coordinate 235,894, forward strand.
GTTCGCGGGAGGAGGTGGGGTCGCCGGGCCTGGGCCGGCCGATCGGGGGGTGCCCGGCCATCGCCTCGGCCAGGTCCTGCGCCGTCAGCTCCGCCATGGCGGCGTCACTGGCGCCCATCAGGCTTTCCACGTCGGCGTACGGGCGCCGGGCGAGGATCGCGCCCACCCAGGCGGCGCTGGCGCACACCTCGTGCAGTGCGGTCTGCGCCGCACTGTCCTCGGAGGCGTTGAACCGGGCGAGGCCCGGGTTCTCAAGTGCAGTCACGGGAGCCTCCGTGGCTTGATCATCTCGGTGCGTCGGACGGGCTGCGGATAGCTAACGCCCTCCGGAAGTCGACGTCAACACTTTGTTGAAAAGTCGCGGGGGCGGAGGCCGCCGGCCACCACACCGGGCGGCGCCCCCCGCCGGCACCGGGACTCAGTCGCCGCGGGCGGCGTTCTCCCTGTTCAGGTAGTTGTACACGGTGAAGCGGCTGACCCCGAGGGCCGCGGCCACCGTCTCGACGCCGTGCCGCACGGAGAAGGCCCCCCGGGCCTCCAGCGTCCGCACGACCGACTGCTTGGTCCTTCGGTCGAGTTCGGCGAGGGGGCAGCCGTGCCGGCGCTCCATCGCGGCCAGGATGTGCTCCAGGGAGTCGGCGAGCTGCGGCAGGCGCACGGCCACCACCTCCTCGCCCTCCCAGCTGAGCACCACGTCGTCGTCCTGCGCCTCGCCGGGGGCGAGCAGCTTCCCGCCCATCGCGTCGACCAGCGGCTTCACCGCCTGCGCGAACGCGTCCTCCGCCCCGCTCATCTGCGCTCCTCCCCGGCACCGTCCACCACGTTCACCTGGAGGGACACCCGGGTCGCACCGCTGTGCAGAGCCGCGCGCAGCAGCGCGTCGACGGCTCCGAGCACCTCGTCGGCCCCACCCTCGGCCGTGTTGCCGAAGGGGCCGACGTCCACCTTGTCCAGCGCCGCACCCTGGACGACCTCGCGAGCGGCCACGGCGTGCGCGGGCGGTTCGTCGAGGTCGAAGGGCTCGGTCGTGAACTCCACTCTCAGTCGCACCATGCCCCCACCGTAGCGGCGCCCGCGCGGATCGGACCCGCCCCGGCGGCACCGGCTCCGACCAGGGACGGAACACCGGCACAGGGACCCGTGGCGACCCACGGGGCGGAGGGGGATTTCACGTCGGCCGCTTGACAGGCCCGAGTCTCGCTCTACAGAATTCCGTTAAGCAGAAAGAAACTTCCGCAATACGGAAGGAGCGCACCTCTCATGGGATTCGCGGACCAGCGCTTCGATGTGAACCTCTCGATCCTCTTCACCGAGCTCCCGCTCCTGGAGCGCCCCGCGGCCGCGGCCGCGGCGGGCTTCACCGCGGTGGAGCTGTGGTGGCCCTGGACCGACACCCCCACCCCCGGGCAGTCCGAGCTCGACGCCCTGAAGAAGGCGCTGGACGACGCCGGCACCCGGCTGGTGGGCCTGAACTTCTACGCCGGGCGGCTCCCGGGCCCGGACCGCGGCGCCCTGTCGGTACCGGGCGAGGAGTCCGACCGCTTCCGGGCCAACATCGAGGTGGCCGCCGACTTCGCCGCCTCGGTGGGATGCACGGCACTCAACGCCCTGTACGGCAACCGCGTCGAGGGCACCGACCCCGGGACCCAGGACGCCCTGGCACTGGAGAACCTCGTCCTCGCCGCCCGTGCGGCCGACCGGATCGGCGCCGTCCTGCTCGTCGAGGCCCTCAACCGGCCGGAGTCCCCGCTCTACCCGCTGGTGAGCGCACCGGCGGCGATCGAGGTCGTCGACAAGGTGAACGCGGCGACCGGCCTGGGCAACGCCCGGTTCCTGCTCGACATCTACCACCTGTCCATGAACGGCGAGGACGTCTCCGGGGTCATCGCGGCCTACGCCGACCGGACCGGCCACGTCCAGATCGCCGACAACCCCGGCCGCGGCGCCCCCGGCACCGGCTCGCTCCCCCTGGAGCAGCTCCTCGACGAGCTGCGGGCAGCGGGTTACGACGGCTGGGTCGGGCTGGAGTACAAGCCCGGCGACCGCCCGAGCGCCGAGGCGTTCGACTGGCTCCCCGCCTCGGCCCGAGCGGCCAACTGACCCCCTTCGCACGTGTTTTCCAGAGAGGTACCCTCATGAGCACTCCCACCATCGCCTGGATCGGCCTCGGCATCATGGGCTCCCCCATGTCCGAGAACCTGCTGAAGGCCGGCTACTCCGTCACCGGCTTCACGCTGGAGCAGGACAAGCTGGACCGCCTGGCCGCCGCCGGCGGCACCGCGGCCTCCTCGGTCGCCGAGGCGGTGCGCGACGCGGACGTCGTGATCACGATGGTGCCCGCCTCCCCGCAGGTCGAGGCCATCGCCTACGGCCCGGACGGCATCCTGGAGAACGCCAGGCGCGGCGCCCTGCTGATCGACATGTCCTCGATCACGCCGCAGACCTCGATCGACCTGGCCGAGGCCGCGGCCGAGAAGGGCATCCGGGTCCTGGACGCCCCCGTGTCCGGCGGCGAGGCGGGCGCCATCGAGGCCGTGCTGTCCATCATGGTCGGCGGCGAGCAGGCGGACTTCGACGCCGCCGAGCCGATCCTCCGTGCGCTCGGCAGGACGATCGTGCTCTGCGGGCCGCACGGTTCCGGCCAGACGGTGAAGGCCGCCAACCAGCTGATCGTGGCGGTGAACATCCAGGCCTGCGCCGAGGCCGTGGTCTTCCTGGAGAAGTCGGGCGTGGACCTGGCCGCCGCCCTCGACGTCCTGGGCGGCGGGCTGGCGGGCTCGACGGTGCTCACCCGCAAGAAGGCCAACTTCCTCGACCGGGACTTCACACCGGGCTTCCGCATCGACCTGCACCACAAGGACATGGGCATCGTCACCGACGCCGCCCGGACCGTGGGCGCCGCCCTGCCGGTCGGCGCGGTCGTCGCCCAGCTGGTCGCCTCGCTGCGCGCCCAGGGCGACGGCGGGCTGGACCACTCCGCCCTGCTCCGCGCCGTCGAGCGGCTGTCCGGCTCGCAGGCCTGACCCCTTCCCGGGCTCCCGCCCCGCACACCGCCCCTCCCGGCGGCCCCGCACGCCCCTGCCGCGGGCGCGGGGGCGGGGGCGGGCAACGTCTTCCGGTCGGTGCCGGTGCCGACACCTGTCCTGTCGCGCCCAGGCGCCGGCACCGGCCGGAACCCCTCTCCAGAATTTCAACAAACTGTTGACGTCTTCTCGGGAGCGAACCTACGCTCCTCGCACCGTCAGCCAGTGCAGCCCCGTACGGAAGGTCACGATGTCGAAGCGCGTGCTTACGACCGAGTCCGGCGCCCCCGTCGCCGACAACCAGAACTCCGCCACCGCCGGCGTCGGTGGCCCCCTCCTCCTCCAGGACCAGCACCTGCTGGAGAAGCTCGCGCGCTTCAACCGTGAGCGGATCCCGGAGCGCGTCGTGCACGCCCGCGGCTCCGGCGCCTACGGCTACTTCGAGGTCACCGACGACGTCACCGCGTGGACCAGGGCCGACTTCCTCTCCGCGGTCGGCCGCCGGACGGAGACCTTCCTGCGCTTCTCCACGGTCGCCGACTCCCTCGGCGGCGCGGACGCCGTCCGCGACCCGCGGGGCTTCGCGCTGAAGTTCTACACCGAGGAGGGCAACTACGACCTCGTCGGCAACAACACCCCGGTGTTCTTCATCAAGGACCCGATCAAGTTCCCCGACTTCATCCACTCCCAGAAGCGCGACCCCTTCACGGGCCGCCAGGAGCCGGACAACGTCTGGGACTTCTGGGCGCACGCCCCGGAGGCGACGCACCAGGTGACCTGGCTCATGGGCGACCGCGGCATCCCCGCCTCGTACCGCCACATGAACGGCTACGGCTCCCACACCTACCAGTGGACCAACGCGGCGGGCGAGGCCTTCTTCGTGAAGTACCACTTCAAGACCAACCAGGGCATCCGCTGCCTCTCCGCCGAGCAGGCGGCCGAACTGGTCGGCGAGGACGCCACCTCGCACCAGACGGACCTGCTCCAGGCCATCGAGCGCGGCGTCAACCCCTCCTGGACCCTCTACGTCCAGGTGATGCCCGCGGCCGAGGCCGCCGACTACCGCTTCAACCCCTTCGACCTGACCAAGGTGTGGCCGCACGCCGACTACCCGCTCCAGCGGGTCGGCCGCCTGGTGCTGGACCGCAACCCCGACAACGTCTTCGCCGAGGTGGAGCAGGCCGCGTTCTCGCCCGGCAACTTCGTCCCCGGCATCGGCCCGTCCCCGGACAAGATGCTCCAGGGACGTCTGTTCGCCTACGCGGACGCCCACCGCTACCGGCTCGGCGTCAACCACACCCAGCTGCCGGTCAACGCCCCCAAGGCGGTGCCCGGAGGAGCCGACAACTACGGCCGCGACGGCTTCATGGCCACCCGCAACGGCTCCCGCCACGACAGGAACTACGAGCCCAACTCCTTCGCCGGGCCCGCGCAGACGGACGCCGCGCTCGCGGCCCCGCTGGAGGTCCGGGGCTGGACGGGCACCCACCCGGCCCCCGGGCACGCCAAGGACGACGACTTCTTCCAGGCCGGCGAGCTCTACCGGCTGATGTCCGAGGAGGAGAAGCGGCGCCTGGTCGCCAACATCGCCGGGGGCCTCTCCCAGGTCACCCGCGACGACATCGTCGAGAAGAACCTGGCCCACTTCCACGCCGCGGACGCCGACTACGGCCGGCGCGTGGAGGAGGCGGTCCGCGCCCTGCGCGAGGACTGAGCCGACAGGCTGCGCGCGGAGCACACCACGGGAGGTCCGCTCCGCGCGCGAAGCCCGCGCCGCGTGACCCGATGAGGGGTGGTCATGCGGCGTGGCACAGGCGAGGACCGCGGCGGTCGGACGATGCCAGTGCGGTGGTCAAGGCCACCGGCACCCTCTCCGACCTGACGTGAGGAGTGCCGGCGGGCCGATCGCCCCGCCGCGGTCCCAGCCGCCCTCCCCCGCTCCGCCCGGCGGCGCGAACGCACTGCACCGACAGCCTCGCACCGTCGGGCGGCCACCACGGGGGCGCTGCCGCCCCGCGCGCCCCCGGCTCCGCCCCGACGACCAGGACCCGGCCTTCACACGGAGGCCGGGTCCTGGCCGTTGTGGGCCGGATGCCGCGCCCCCGGCCTGTGGCGCGGCGCGCCCCCGGGGCGGGCTCAGCCGCCGCCGACCGCGGTCAGCACGCGCGGGCGGAGCGGCGCCCCGGGCACCGGCTCCTCCGCCGACCGGGGCCGGCCCTCCTGCGGGTCCGTCAGCAGGGCGACCAGTGCGGCCCGCGCCCGGGCCACCCGGGAGCGCACCGTGCCCACGGGCACGCCGAGCGCCTCGGCCGCCTCCGCGTAGGGCAGACCCAGCACCTGGGTCAGCTCGAACGCCGCGCGCCGCTCCGCCGGGACCGTGGCCAGCAGCTCCGCCAGCGCCACGCCGTCCTCGAAGCCCGGGGTCCTCGGCTGACGCCGCTCGGCGACCCCCTGCCAGTCCTCCCGGTCCGACAGCCGGGGCCGGGCGGCCGCGCGCCGGAGGCTGTCGACGACCGTGCGGCGGGCGATGGACAGCAGCCAGGTCCGGGCGGAGGAGCGCCCCTCGAACCGGTGGAGGCTGCCGAGGGCGCGCAGGAAGGTCTCCTGGGTCAGGTCGTCCGCGCCCTGGGGGTCGGCGCTCAGATAGGCGACGTAGCGCCAGATGTCCCGGTGGAGGGCGCGCACGAGGCCCTCCACGGCACGGGCGTCGCCGCACCGTGCGGCAAGGGCGATCCGGGTGATCTCCTCGTCGCCGGAGGGCTGGTGGGAGGCCGGTCCCCGCGGGGGTGCGGCCGTGTCGGTGGCTGTCGGGGCAGCAGTCATCGCCGTGTGTCCTTCGGTGAGTCGGGGTCCCGGCCGGCGCGCGGCGGCCGGTGGGGGTACGACGGCCCGCCGCAGGGCAGGGCCGATGCCCGAGGCGCCCGGTGGCGGCGCGTCGGGGTGCCGGCTGTCAGCAGACAGCGGAGCCGGCGGGTGGACCCCGGGTGACGCAGGAGGAGGCGAGCAGGAGCGGGCGCAGCCGCGCGGAGACGCGCCTGCGCCGCACCCGGCTGCGCGGGGCGCAGGGCGGCGGCGCGAGGCGCAGCGCGCACCGCAGCGGGGCGGCCAGCCAGCCGGCGAGGGCGTGCAGCGCACGGAAGACGACGCGCTCGCCGTGCGCGAGCCACAGCCCGCACAGCAGGGCGGCCAGCAGGTGGGCGGCCAGCATGCCCGCGGGCGACATGCCCGCCGGCCCGTGGCCGGCGGGCGTCGCCGCGTGCGCCAGGTGTGCGGCCCCGTGGCCGAGGTGCCCGGCGGAATGCGCCGCGGCGGCGCCGGAGAGGTGTCCGCCGGTACCGGGGGCCGGTGAGCACAGCAGGTGGCCGGCCCACTCCCGCAGCAGGGAGCCGGACCCCGTCCGGGGCGCGGCCAGCGCCTGCGCCAGTGAGAAGGCCGCGTGCAGGCCCGCCTGGACGGCGACGGTCGCGCCCGTCACCGCGCCGGGGGTGCGCTCGCGGCCGCCGAGGAGCCAGGCGAGCGCGCCGGTCACGGCGAGGGCCGCGGCGAGGCCGCCCGGACCGACCGGTGAACCGGACATGAGGATGTGGCCGACGGCGGCGAGCAGCACGCACGTGGCCGCGAACATCGCGGCCCTCGCTGCGCGGCACCACCGGCCTGTCGTCATGGCGGCCTCATCCTCGCACTCCTCGGGGAGCTGACACGTGTTGGTACGGGAATCGCCCTCCGGCCCTTCACCCCACCCCATGTGTCATGCGCCACAGCCGCGTTAGGGAACCAGGTGGGGTCCCCGCACGACGCCCGGGGGCGGGCCCGGCCCGCCCCCGCAGACGGCGGAGGCGGGGCGCCTCGGCACCTCGCGCCCGGCGTGACGCCGCCTCAGGTGCCCGCGCCGGTCTCCCCGTACGCGCGCAGGACCCGGCGGGCGACGGCACCGATGTGGAGTTCGTCGGGGCCGTCGAGGATGCGGGCGGCCCGGCCCACCCGCATCAGGGCGGGCAGGGCGGTGTCCGGGCCGAGCCCGGCCGCGCCGTGGACCTGCACGGCCGCGTCCGTGACCTGCTGGAGCATCCGCGCGGCGGCCACCTTCGCCAGCCCGACCTCCGTGCGCGCGTCCCGTCCGTCGGCGAGGCGCGCCACCGCCTCGTGCACGAGGGGGCCGGTGGTGCGCAGGGCCAGCAGCGCGTCGAAGACGTGCTGCTGGACGAGCTGGTGGGAGGCGAGCGGGCCGTGGGCCCCCGCCCGCCCCGCGGCGCGGGCGCACATCAGGTCGAAGGCCCGGCGGCCCTGCCCGAGCCAGCGCAGCGCGCGCAGCGTGCGGCCGAGTTGCAGGCGCTCGCCGGCCACGGCCAGGGCGGCGCCGGGCGTGCCGATCACGTGGTCCGCTGGCACCGGGACGCCGTCCAGCTCGATCTCGCCCTGCCCGGCGGCGCCCAGGACGGGGATCTCCCGGACGAACCGGAAGCCCGGCGCGTCGGCGCGCACGAGGAGCAGCGACAGCCCGTCGCGGTCGCCCGCCGCGCCCGCGGTCCGCGCGAGGACGGTGACCACGTCGGCGTGCGCCGCGCCGGAGACGAACCACTTGCGCCCGGTGACCCGCCAGGTGCCGTCCGGGCGCCGCTCCGCCCGGGTGGCGACGTGCGCCGGTTCGCTGCCGGGGACGTCCGGCTCGGTCATCGCGTAGCTGGCGGAGACGTCCCCCGCCACCAGCGGCCTCAGATAGCGGTCGCGGACGGCCGGCCGGGCGTGCCGGTCGAGCATGCCCGCGTCGAGCAGGGAGGCGGAGCCGAGCGCGGCGGGGCCGTGGTCGCTCGCCCCCTCGGCCTCCGCCACGGCCGCGTAGCGGGCGAGCGGCATGCCCTGGCCGCCGAACTCCTCCGGCAGCGGCAGGGCCCACAGGCCGGCCTCCTTGGCCTCCCGGCGCAGCGCGGCCCGCGCACGGCGGGCGCCGGGTCCGCCGGCGTCCAGCTCGGGTTCCCGGGGCACGACCCTGGAGCGGACGAACTCCTCGACCCGGTCCCGTACCGGGTCCTCGCCGCCGGTGCCGCGGGTGCGGTCCTGCTCGGAGGGGGTCATGACGTGTCTCCCGTCTGGCCCGGCACCCCGGTCCGGGGCCTGCCGGTACCCGGTGGTGCGGCGGTCGCTTCCGTCGCAGTGGTCGGGCGGGGGTGCCGGGGGGTTCCCGGGCCAGGGGCGGGGCGGGGAAGACGCACCGAGGTCCCGGCGCGCGGCGGGGCGCGGGCCGGGACCTCGGCGGAGGGTGCCGTGGGCGGTGGCCGGGTCAGACCTCCAGCGGCCTGACGGCCGTGGGGGCGTGCCCGGGCTCGGTGGCCAGCTCCTCGAACTCGGAGACGTCGCTGATGTCCATGGTGCGGCTCATCGAGATGTTGGTGACCCGTTCCAGGATGGCCTCGACCACGACCGGCACCCGGAACTCGGCGGCGAGCTTCTTCGCCTGCTCCAGCGCGGGGAGCAGGTCGTCGGGCTCGGTGACGCGGATCGCCTTGCAGCCCAGTCCCTCGACGACCTTGACGTGGTCCACGCCGTAGACCCCGATCTCGGGGGAGTTGATGTTCTCGAACTCCAGGTTGACCTGGAAGTCGATGTCCAGGCCGAGCTGGGCCTGGCGGATCAGGCCCAGGTAGGAGTTGTTGACCAGGACGTGGACGTAGGGGATGCGGTGCTGCGCGCCGACCGCGAGCTCCTCGATCATGAACTGGAAGTCGTAGTCCCCGGACAGGGCGACGACCTGGGCCCCGGGGTCGGCGGTGGCGACGCCGAGGGCGGCCGGGACGGTCCAGCCGAGGGGGCCCGCCTGGCCGCAGTTGATCCAGTGGCGCGGCTTGTAGACGTGCAGCATCTGCGCGCCGGCGATCTGGGAGAGCCCGATGGTGGTGACGTAGCGGGTGTCGGGGCCGAAGGCCCTGTTCATCTCCTCGTAGACGCGCTGCGGCTTCAGGGGCACGTCGTCGAAGTGGGTGCGGCGCTGGAGGGTGGCCTTGCGCTCCTGGGCGGAGGCGATCCACGCGGAGCGGTCGGGGAGGCGGCCGGCTTCCCAGAGTTCGCGGGCGACCTGGACGAAGAGCTCCAGGGCGGCCTTGGCGTCGGAGGCGATGCCGTAGTCGGGAGCGAAGATCCTGCCGATCTGCGTCGGTTCGACGTCCACGTGGACGAAGGTGCGCTCCCCGCGGTAGACGTCGAGCTTGTAGCCGGTGTGGCGGTTGGCCCAGCGGTTCCCGATGCCGAGGACGAAGTCCGACTCCAGGAACGTGGCGTTGCCGTAGCGGTGGGAGGTCTGGACGCCGACCATGCCCGCGTTGAGCTCGTGGTCGTCGGGCAGCACGCCCCAGCCCATGAGCGTGGGGATGACGGGGGTCCCGGTCAGCTCCGCGAACTCGACCAGCAGCTCGCAGGCGTCGGCGCTGATCACCCCGCCGCCGGCGATGATCAGCGGGCGCTCGGACTCCAGCAGGTAGGAGATCGCCTTCTCGATCTGCGCCCGGGTCGCGGCGGGCTTGTAGACCGGCAGCGGCTCGTAGGTCTCGGGGTCGAAGTCGATCTCGGTGAGCTGGACGTCGATCGGCAGGTCGATGAGGACGGGTCCGGGGCGCCCGGAGCGCATCAGGTGGAACGCCTGCTGGAAGACGCCCGGGACCTGGGCGGCCTCCAGGACGGTGGTGGCCGCCTTGGTGACCGGGGCCGCGATCGAGGCGATGTCGACGGCCTGGAAGTCCTCCTTGTGGATGACCGCGGTGGGCGCCTGCCCGGTGATGCAGAGGATCGGCACGGAGTCGCCGGTCGCGGAGTAGAGCCCGGTGATCATGTCGGTGCCCGCGGGACCCGAGGTGCCGATGCAGACGCCGATGTTGCCCGGGTGGGTGCGCGTGTACCCCTCGGCCATGTGGGAGGCGCCCTCGACATGGCGGGCGAGCGTGTGGTGCACGCCGCCGCCCTCCTTCAGGGCCTTGTAGAAGGGGTTGATCGCCGCGCCCGGCACGCCGAACGCGTGGGTGACGCCTTCACGCTTGAGGATCTCAACGGCCGCTCGGGCGGCGGTCATACGAGGCATGGGTGCTCCTGCTCCGGCCTTCGGGATCGGGCTCTGCCGCGCCACCTGAGAGCGTCGGTCCCGTGTCGGCGTCCAGTCGGTGTTTCCCTCATCTTCCACATAGTGGAAGACTAGTTCTGCTATACGGAAGCAATCTAGAACGTGCCCGTGACCACGTCAAGGGACGGAGCCGCGCGCGGTGGCCCGCGGGGGCGGCTCGGGGCGCACCGGGGGCGCAGTCCGGCAAGCGCCTCGCCAACTCCCGTCCGGTGATGGACGATGGACCGCGACACACACCCACGGGGGTCCCGCGGGCAGCGGGCCGACGGCCCGCTGCGGCGCGCGAGCCGGTGTGACGCACGAGGGGAAGACTCCGCGATGATCGAGAGCGTGCCGGTCCGCTGCCCGGCCTGCCGCCGCGAGCACCTGTACGCCCCGCCGGTCTATCCGTGCGCCTGCGGGGCTCCTCTCGCACCGCCCCTGCTGCCCGCGGCTCCGCCGGAGCCGGTCACCCACCGGACCTGGACCGAGGACTGGGTGACCGTCTGCTGCCCGGCCTGCCGGCGGCGGGACCAGTGGCCTCAGCCCGAACTGGGCTGCCCGTGCGGGACGGTCCTGCGCATCGCCGTGCGCCCCCCGGACGACGCCCCCACCCCACCGCACCATCCGGCCCCCGGGACCCGCCCGGCGGGGTTCCGCACCCCCGGCCCGGCCGGCCGGGTGCCCGCCCCGCTCCCGGCACCGCCGCACCTCGCGGCGCCGCCGGTGCGCCCCGCGTTCCGGCCCGTGCCGATCCGCACCGCCCGGGACGCGGTCACGGCCGCCGCCATGTACCTGCGCTGGCTCGGCTACACCGAGGTCGTGCAGCCCGAGGGCCGCCCCGCCTCGGGGATCGATCTGCGCGGCGCCGGGGTCCTGGCACAGGTGGACCCCTCCACCCGCCCCTCACCGCTCCGGTCGGTGGAGTGCCTGTGGCTGAGCGGCCTCGCCGAGTCCGCCCAGTGCGTGTTCTTCTCCCTGGCGGGCTACTCCGCCGAGGGACGCGGCGGCGCCGACCGCCTGGGCGTCCCCCTGTTCGTGCTGGACCTCGCGGGCTGCCCCCAGCCGGTCAACGCCGCCGCGGACGAGCTGATCGCGACCGGGCCCTGACCTCCGCCGCGAGGTGCGGCACGGGGCGCTGCCCCCGGGGGGCGGGTGACGACGGCCCGGAGTGCGACCGGCCCCTCGGCCCTGCCGCGGTGCCCGTGCCCGTCGCGGACACGGCCTCGACCTCACCTGCGCCGTGGAGACCGAACCACCCGGGGCGCCGTTCCTTCCGGGAGCGGGCGAACGCGCGCTCGGCCGCGCCGAGCGCGGCGAGGAGCCGCCGACCGCCCGCGCACACGCGCCTGCCCGTCGGCGTCTCGCAGGTGCCCGGCGGCGACGTGCGACCGGACACGTCCGCCCGGGCCGTCACCGGCGCCCGGGCCCGGCCCGTCCCCCGGCCCCTCCCCCGTGGACGCCGCACGCACGGGCACCCCCGAACGCGCCCGTGCGTGCGGCAGCCCGGCCCCCTGGTCAGCCGCCGAAGCGGCTCCGCAGCTCCACCTTGCGCACCTTCCCGCTCACGGTCATCGGGAAGGCGTCGAGCACTTCCAGCCGCCGCGGCACCTTGTAGTGGGCGAGGCGCTCCCGGCAGAAGGCGGCGACCTCCTCCAGCGTCGGCGGGTCCGCCGGGTCGCGCGGGACGACGCAGGCGAGGACCTCCTCCCCGTAGCGCTCGTCCGGCACACCCACCACCTGCACGTCGGCGATCTTGGGGTGGGCGTAGAGGAACTCCTCGATCTCGCGCGGGTACACGTTCTCGCCCCCGCGGATGATCATGTCCTTGATGCGCCCGACGATCCGGACGTAGCCGTCCTCGCGCATCACCGCCAGGTCGCCCGTGTGCATCCAGCGGCCCGCGTCGACGGCCTCCGCGGTCCGCTCGGGCTCCTCCCAGTAGCCGAGCATGACCCCGTAGCCCCGGGTGCGCAGCTCCCCCGCCTCACCGCGCGGCAGGGTGACCCCCGTGGCGGGGTCGACCACCTTGACCTCGGTGTGCGGCAGCACCCGGCCCACCGTCGCGGTGCGGCGGTCGAGGTCGTCGTCGCGCCGTGTCTGGGTGGACACCGGCGAGGTCTCCGTCATGCCGTAGCAGATGGACACCTCGGCCATGTTCATCTCGGCGACCACCCGCTTCATGATCTCCACCGGGCACGGCGAGCCCGCCATGATGCCGGTGCGCAGCGAGGAGAGGTCGTAGGAGGCGAAGTCCGGCAGCCCGAGTTCGGCGATGAACATGGTCGGCACGCCGTACAGCGAGGTGCAGCGCTCCCGCTCCACCGCCCGCAGGGTCGCCGCGGGGTCGAAGGACGGGGCCGGGATCACCATGCAGGCGCCGTGCGAGGTGGCCGCGAGGTTGCCCATCACCATGCCGAAGCAGTGGTAGAAGGGCACCGGGATGCACACCCGGTCCTGCTCCGTGTAGCCGAGCAGCTCCCCCACGATGTGGCCGTTGTTGAGGATGTTGTGGTGGGAGAGCGTGGCGCCCTTGGGGAAGCCGGTGGTCCCCGAGGTGTACTGGATGTTCACCGGGTCGTCGCAGGAGAGCTCCGCCTCGCGGGCGGCGACCGCCGACTCGGGCACCCCCGCCCCCGCCTCCAGCAGCCGGTCCCAGGACGCGGCCCCGATCAGGTGGACGGACCGCAGCGCGGGGCACTCGCCGCGGACGGACTCCACCATGGCCCCGTAGTCGCTGCCCTTGTGCGAGCGGGAGGCCACCAGGAGCGAGACTCCCGCCTGGTTCAGCACGTACGCCAGCTCGTGCGCCCGGTAGGCGGGGTTGATGTTGACCATGATCGCGCCGATCCGGGCCGTGGCGTACTGCACCAGCACCCACGCGTCGCAGTTGACGGCCCAGATCCCGACCCGGTCCCCCCTGGCGACGCCGCTGCCGAGCAGGGCACGGGCCAGCCGCCCGACCTCGGCGTGGAACGCGGCGTACGTCCAGCGGCTGCCGGAGGCGGCGTCGACCAGTGCCTCCCGCTCGGGCCACCGGGCCGCCGCGCGGTCGAGGTTGCGGCCGATGGTGTCGCCGAGCAGGGGCGTGCCGGAGACTCCGTGCGCGTAGGACGGGGTGCCCTGGGGGGCGGACGCGCCGCCGGGGGCGCCGGCCGGCGCCGCGGGTGCCGGGCCGGAGCCGGTGGCGGCGGGTGCCGGACGGGTCATCGCAGGTCCCCCTCGTGGTACTCGGCGGTCGACCCCTCGGCGGTCAGCCGGCGCAGTTCGACCCGGCGGATCTTGCCCGAGACGGTCTTCGGCAGTTCGGCGAACTCCAGCCGCCGGATGCGCTTGTACGGGGCCAGCACGGCGCGTGCGTGGGCGAAGAGCACCTTGGCGGTGTCCGCTCCCGGTTCCCAGCCGTCGGCGAGGACCACGTAGGCCTTGGGCACGGCCAGGCGCACCGGGTCCGGTGCGGGCACGACGGCCGCCTCGGCCACGGCCTCGTGCTCCAGCAGGGCGCTCTCCAGCTCGAAGGGGCTGATCTTGTAGTCGCTGGCCTTGAAGACGTCGTCGGAGCGGCCGACGTAGGTGAGGTAGCCCTCCGCGTCGAGGGAGCCGATGTCGCCGGTGCGGTAGTAGCCGTCCGCCATCGCCTCGGCGGTGCGCTCCGGGTCGCCGTGGTAGCCGGTCATCAGGCCCACCGGCCGCTCGGACAGGTCGAGGGCGATCTCGCCCTCCGCGGCGCCGGGGGCTCCGGTCACCGGGTCCAGCAGGGTGACGGTGTACCCGGGGCCCGGGCGCCCCATGGAGCCCGTCTTGAGCGGCTGCCCGGGGCTGTTGGCGATCTGCACCGCCGTCTCGGTCTGGCCGAAGCCGTCGCGGACGGTCACTCCCCAGGCCCGCCGGACCGACTCGATGACCTCGGGGTTCAGCGGCTCGCCCGCGGCGACCGCCTCCCGGGGCGGGGTGGCGAGCGCGGTCAGGTCGGCCTGGACGAGCATCCGCCACACGGTCGGCGGGGCGCAGAAGGCGGTCACGCCGTTCCGGTCCATCTCGGTCATCAGCCGGGCGGCGTCGAAGCGCGTGTAGTTGTGCACGAAGACGGTGGCCTCGGCGTTCCACGGCGCGAACAGGTTCGACCAGGCGTGCTTGGCCCAGCCCGGCGAGGAGATGTTGAGGTGGACGTCGCCCGGCCGCAGGCCGATCCAGTACATCGTGGCCAGGTGGCCCACCGGGTAGGAAGTGTGGGTGTGCTCGACGAGCTTGGGCCGGGCGGTGGTCCCGGAGGTGAAGTAGAGCATCAGGGGGTCGCCGGCCCGGGTGGGGCCCTCGGGCGTGAAGCCCGGGGGCGCCGCGGCGGCCTCGCGGTAGTCGAGCCAGCCCTCGACGGGCGGACCGACGGCGATGCGCGTGTAGTCGCCGGGCACCCCGGCGAACTTCCCGGTCTCCCCGGAGCGGGCGAGGACGTGCCGGACCCGGCCGCGCCCGATCCGGTCGCGCAGGTCGGCGGTGCCCAGCAGGGGGGTCGCGGGGATGAGCACGGCCCGCAGCTTCATGGCCGCGAGCGCCGTCTCCCACAGCTCGGCCTGGTTGCCGAGCATGACCAGGACGCGGTCCCCCGCGGCGACTCCGTGCGAGCGCAGCCAGTTCGCCGCGCGGTCGGAGGCCTCCGACATCGCGGCGAACGAGACGCGTGTCCCGGTCCCGTCCTCCTCGACGAGGTGGAGGGCGGTGCGGTCGTTGTCCCGCGCGATGGCGTCGAACCAGTCCAGGGCCCAGTTGAAGTGCTCGAAGCGGGGCCAGGAGAAGCCCGCCCGGGCCGCGGCGTAGTCCTCCCGGTGCCTGAGCAGGAGGTCCCGGGCCGCCCGGAACCTCTCCGTCGCACTGCCAGACGTCATGTCTCCTCCTCGTTGCGGGACCGGCCCCGTACATCGTGTAATCGGTGACGCAGCTCTCACCACCCCCGGACGGGGGTGCCGTCACGGGCGCGGCCGGTCAGGAGGAACAACGCATGCGGGTACCCGAGGACGCGGCCGAGATCCGTTCCGCCCTGCTCGGGCTGCGCCGCTCCACCGGGCTGCCCGTCGCCTTCGGGGGGCTGCTGCCCGGCCCCGGCGGGGCCGGGGCCGGCGGCCGGCTGCGCATCGCCGAGCTGGCGGGCGCCTCGACGGGGGTGCTGCGCGGCCTGGAGATCCGGACCGGGAACGGCCTCGGGGGACGGACCATGGCGCTGGCGCGGCCCTGTGCGGTGGCGGACTACCGGGTGGCGCGCACCATCAGCCACGAGTACGACGCGGCGGTGGCGGCGGAGGGGCTGCGGTCTGTGGTCGCCGTGCCGGTGGTGGTGCGTCGCGCCGTGCGCGGGGTCCTCTACGGGGCTCTGCGCCAGCCCCTCGCCCTCGGCGACCGGGTGCTGGACGCGGCGGTCGCGGCGGCCCGCGACGTGGAGCAGGCCCTGGCCGTCCGGGACGAGGCGCGGGCGCTGCTGGCCGCCGCGGCGGGCGCACCGCCCGGAGCGGCGCCGGGTGCCTGGGAGACCGTCCGCGAGGCGCACGGGGCGCTGCGCGCGCTGGCGCCGCGGATCGCGGACGAGGCGCTGCGGGGCGAACTCCTCGCGGCCTGCGGCCTGCTGGCCTCGGCGGCGCGCCCCGTCGGCGGGCCGGGCCGGCCGGGGCCGGCGCTGACGGCGCGGGAGAAGGACGTGCTGAGCTGTGTGGCGGGCGGGGCGACGAACGCGGCGGCCGCGCAGCGGCTGGGCCTGCGGCCGGAGACCGTGAAGAGCTATCTGCGGTCGGCGATGCGGAAGCTGGGCGCCCACACGCGGCTGGAGGCGGTCACGGCGGCCCGCCGCGCGGGGCTGCTGCCGTAGGCCGGGGCGGCGGGCGGGGCCGGCCCGCGGCGGCCCCGCCCGCCCGTGCTCAGGGGCCGGAGATCAGCCGGTCGACGGCCGGTGTGCCGGAGGAGGTGTAGCCGGCGGTCATCGCCCGGGCCAGTCCGGGCCGCTGCACGCCCGGCTCCGGGAGCCGCCCGTCCAGGGGCACCCCCGCGCCCACGACCGTCCCCTCCACGCCCGTCGGCGGCAGGGGTGCGGCAGCGCTCGGCACGACCGACTCCGGGGCCACCGCCCGCGGAGGGAACGGCTCCGCCGCGACGACGGGGGAGTCGAAGGACGGGGCGGGCCGCAGCGCCGGGGCGGCGTGCCGGGCCGCGGGCGGGGCCGCACCGGGCACGCTCGCCAGCATCGGCCGCGCCGCCGCCGCTTCGGGGGCGGGCGGCGGAGCCGTCACGCGCCGTCCGTACAGCACCTGCTCCATCGCCCCGACCAGGCGCTCCACATCGGGCTCGGGCCGCACCACGAGCCGGAGGAAGCGGCTGGAGCTGCCGATCTTGTTGCCGCACTCCCGCACCAGCACGCCGTGCTCCGCCAGCAGCCGGTCCCGCAGCAGCGCCCCGTCGGCGCCCTCGGGGAGGCGCACGTACACGAAGTTGCCCTGGGACGGGTAGACGGTGAGCCCCGGCAGGCCGGAGAGCCGGGCGGTCATGTCGCCGCGGTCGCGGCAGACCCTGCGCAGGCTCTCGGCGTACTCCTGCCGGTGCTCCCCCAGCATGAACACCACCGTCTCGGCGAAGGAGTTGAGGTTCCACTTGGGCAGTGCGTCGCGTACCCGGCCCGCCAGCTGGGGGTTGGCGACGAGGTAGCCGAAGCGCACCCCGTGGAGCCCGAAGTTCTTGCCCAGGCTGCGCAGCACGATGACGTTCGGCCGCAGCACCGCCTCCTGGGCGACGCTCGTGCGCGGCCCGTCGTCGGCGAACTCCAGGAAGGACTCGTCCACGACCACCAGGTCGAGGTCGTGGAGCTGGTCGAGCAGCGAGAGGACCTCGCCGCGGTCCAGCAGGCCCCCGTCGGGGTTGTTGGGGTTGCAGACGACCGCGGCGCGCGATCCCCGGCTGCGGACGAAGCGCACGAAGGAGGCGGCCTCCAGGGCGAATCCGCGCGCCTCGGGCAGCAGCATCATGTCCACCCGCTTGCCCGTCTCCATCGGCTGGTCGGTCCAGCGCCCGAAGGTGGGGACCGGTACGGCGAGGGACTCCCGGACCAGCAGGTGGTCGATCCAGGTGATCAGTTCGGTGGAGCCGTTCCCCATGGCGACGGTCTGGGGGTTGAGGTCCAGCAGCCGGCAGAGCTCGGCGGTGATGGTGTCCGCGCTGCTGGGGTAGTAGGTGAGGATCTCCCGCAGCCGCCCGCCGAGCCGGTCGAACATGTCGGGCGTGGGGAAGTAGGGGTTGCAGGGGATGCAGAAGTCCACGATCTCGCCCGCCCGGGCCCCTGCGGCCCGGCCGAGCGTGAAGTACGAAGGGCTGTGCGCGGTGGTCGCGCGGAACAGTGCGGTGACGTCGCTGCCGGCCACGGCATGCCTCCCAGGGGCTGCTTCCCGCCTCCGCCCGGACGCGGACGCGTCCCGGCCGCCCGGAGGTACGCACGGCGCGGCGCGGGCGTTCACGGCCGCGGCGGGCGTGCGGTGCGGGCCGGGGCACCGCACACCCGGCTGCCCGCATGCGGGCGCCGTGGCCGGCGGGGCCGCGTCCTGCCCGTGCGCCCCGGTTCCGTGCCGTGCGGGCGGGCGGCACCGGGCCGGGAGGGCGGCTCGCGGCGGGTGTTCCGGCGGTTCGCCCCCGGTCACCCGCCGAGGTGGTCGCGCGGTCCCCGTGGCTCCCCGGCGGCGGTCCCGGGGGCGTCTCAGGCCACCGAGCCGATGCGGCCCGCGACGCCCTCCGTGCCGTCGTGGTGGATCGGGGTGTGGGCGCCGGTGAGGGGGACGCCCGAGCCGCCGCGGCGGCTCGCGACGATCTCGGCGCCGATCGACAGGGCCGTCTCCTCGGGCGTGCGCGCCCCGAGGTCGAGTCCGATCGGCGAGCGCAGCCGGGCGAGTTCGAGTTCGGTGACCCCCGCCTCGCGCAGGCGGCGGTTGCGGTCCTCGTGGGTGCGGCGCGACCCCATCGCGCCGACGTAGGCGACCGGGAGGCGCAGCGCGGCCTCCAGCAGCGGGACGTCGAACTTCGCGTCGTGGGTGAGCACGCACAGCACGGTCCGGCCGTCCACCCCGGTGGAGGCGAGGTAGCGGTGCGGCCACTCCACGACGACCTCGTCCGCCTCCGGGAAGCGGGCGCGGGTGGCGAACACCGGCCGGGCGTCGCACACGGTGACGTGGTAGCCGAGGAAGCGGCCCACCCGCACCAGCGCGGCGGCGAAGTCGATCGCACCGAAGACGATCATGCGGGGGGCGGGGACGCTGGACTCCACGAGCAGGGTCAGCGGCCGCCCGCAGCGGGAGCCCTCCTCGCCGATGACGAGGGTGCCGGTGCGGCCGGCGTCGAGCAGGGCGGCGGTCTCGGCGGCCGCCGTCCGGTCCAGTTCGGGGTGGCCTCCGAGGGTCCCCTCGTGGGTGCCGTCGGGGCGGACGAGCAGGGCCCGCCCCGCGAGGTCCGCGGGGCCGTCGGCGATCCGGGCGACGGCGGCGGCCTCGCCCCGCGCCGCAGCGGCCAGGGCGGCCGCGTACACCGCCCGGCCGGGGTCGTCCGGGCGGACGGGGACGACGAGGATGTCGATGACGCCGCCGCAGGTCAGACCCACGGCGAAGGCGTCCTCGTCGCTGTACCCGAAGCGTTCGAGCACGGTCCGGCCGTCGATGAGCGCCTGCGTGCACAGGTCGTAGACCGCGCCCTCCACACAGCCTCCCGACACCGATCCGACGGCGGTCCCCTCGCTGTCGACGGCGAGCGCCGCCCCGGGCTGCCGGGGCGCGCTGCCGCCCACCGCCACGACCGTGGCGACGGCGAACGAGCGGCCCTGCCCGACCCACCGGTCCAGCTCTTCGGCGATGTCCAGCATCTGGGGTTCTCCTCGGGGTGTCGGGAGGCGGGGGCGGACCCGCCGGGGCGGGTCCGCCGGTGGCCGGCTACTTCACGCCGAGCCATCCCTCGATCGGGTGAAGGGCGAAGTAGGCGAGGAACACGGCGGTGAGGACCCACATCAGCCAGCCGACCTCGCGGGCCTTGCCCTGGGCCGCCTTGATCAGGACGTGGGCGATCACACCGGCCGCGATGCCCGCGGTGATGGAGTAGGTGAAGGGCATGAGCACGGTCGTCAGGAAGACCGGGATCGAGGTCGCCGAGTCGGTCCAGTCGATGTGCCGGGCGTTGCTCATCATCATCGCGCCGATGACCACCAGGGCGGCGGCGGCGACCTGCGAGGGGATGAGCTGGGCCAGCGGGGTGAAGAACAGGCAGAGGGTGAAGGCGAGACCGGTCACCACGCTGGACAGGCCGGTCCGCGCGCCGTCGCCGACTCCCGCGGTGGACTCGATGAAGACGGTCTGCCCCGAGGCGCCGGCCACACCGCCGATGACGCCGCCGGCGCCGTCGACGGCCAGCGCGCGGTTCAGCCCGGGCATCCTGCCCTGGTCGTCGGCCAGGTTGGCCTGCTGGCCGATGCCGATGATGGTGCCCATGGCGTCGAAGAAGCCGGCCAGCACCAGGGTGAAGACGATCACGCCGACGGTGATGCCGCCGACGTCGGTGATGCCGCTGAAGGAGACGTCGCCGAAGAGGCCGAAGTCCGGTGCGCTGACGACCGATCCGGTGATCTCGGGTGCGTTGAGACCGCCCCAGGCGTCGCGGTCGAGCCCGGCGAACTGGTGGACCAGCGCGGCGAAGACGGTTCCGCCGACGATGCCGATGAGGATCGCGCCGGGCACCCTGCGCACCTGGAGGACGAAGATGAGCAGCACGGTCACCGCGAAGCAGAGCACCGGCCAGCCGGTGAGCATGTCCGCGGTGCCGAGCTGGATGGGCTTGGCACCGGCCACGCCGCCCGGCCCTGGCATGGAGGTCACGAAGCCGGCGGAGACCAGGCCGATCAGGCAGACGAAGAGCCCGATGCCCATCGTGATGGCGTGCTTGAGCGCCAGGGGTATGGCGTTCATGATCAGCTCGCGGAGGCCGGTGACGACCAGGAGCACGATCACCAGACCGTAGATGACGCACATGCCCATCGCGTTCTGCCAGGTCATCTCGGGTGCGACCTGGAAGGCGATGACGGCGGAGACGCTGAGCCCCGCGGCGAGGGCCAGCGGCACGTTGCCGACGAGGCCCATGATGATCGTGGTGGCGGCGGCCGCGAAGGCGGTGGCGGTGGTCAGCTGGTTGCCGTCGAGGGTGGCGCCGGTGGCGTCCGGCACGGAGAGGATCACCGGGTTGAGCAGGATGATGTACGCCATCGCCATGAAGGTGGTGATGCCGCCGCGCACCTCCCGGCCGACGGTGGATCCGCGCCGGGAGATGTGGAAGTAACGGTCGAGCCAGGATCTTCCGGCGGGCTGGCGCGTTCCCGCGCCGGCGTCGTCCGCCGTGGTTCTCGGCTCGGTGGACTGCTGGGTCATGATGCCTACTCCCAAGGTTCACAGGGGCACCCGACGCACAGGGGCGGCGGCGGGATTTGGGAAGGTGCTTCGGCTGCACGACCCGGGGGACGGCCCGAGACGAACGTGCTCTGCGGGGTCTTGCGGTACTGCTCGGTGGGGCCGCGGGTCCCGTCGCTGCGGGGTCCCGCGGGGTACTGCGTGGGGGTGCCGGTGGTCCGGCCGCGAGCGGTGCGGCGGGGCGGCTGCTCCGGGTGGTGCGGGCGGCGCCCTCCGGCCCGCGGCCGGGGCCGCGGGCGGCAGGGGGGCCTGTGCTCGGGCACTGCGCGCACCACCCGGAGGGTTCGGGGGCTCTCAGGTACCGGTGAGGTGCTCGGGGCGCACCGGCGTCCTGTTCAGCTCCAGCCCGGTCGCGTTCCGGATCGCCGCGAGGACGGCCGGGGTGGACGACAGGGTGGGGGCCTCGCCGATGCCGCGCAGCCCGTAGGGGGCGTGCTCGTCGGCGAGTTCGAGCACGTCGACCGGGATGGTCGGCGTGTCGAGGATCGTGGGGATCAGGTAGTCCGTGAAGGAGGGGTTCCTGACCTTGGCCGTCTTGGGGTCGACGATGATCTCCTCCATCACGGCCACGCCCAGGCCCTGGGTGGTGCCGCCCTGGATCTGGCCGATGACGGAGAGCGGGTTGAGCGCCTTGCCCACGTCCTGGGCGCAGGCCAGCTCGATCACCTTGACCAGGCCGAGTTCGGTGTCGACCTCGACCACGGCCCGGTGGGCGGCGAAGGAGTACTGGACGTGGCCGTTGCCCTGGCCGGTGCGCAGGTCGAAGGCCTCGGTGGGCCGGTGGCGCCATTCGGCCTCGACCTCGACGACCTCGTCCTGGAGCACCTCGGCCAGGTCGGCGAGGACCTCGCCGCCGTCGGTGACGACCTTGCCGCCCTCCAGCAGGAGTTCCGCGGTGGCCCAGGCCGGGTGGTAGGAGCCGAACCGTCGGCGCCCGATCTCCAGGACCTTGTCCCGGACCAGCTCGCAGGAGTTCCTGACGGCGCCGCCGGTGACGTAGGTCTGGCGGGAGGCCGAGGTGGATCCGGCGGAGCCGACCTGGGTGTCGGCCGGGTTGATGGTCACCTGGGTGACGCCGAGTTCGGTGCGGGCGATCTGGGCGTGGACGGTGATGCCGCCCTGGCCGACCTCCGCCATCGCGGTGTGCACGGTCGCCACCGGCTCGCCGCCGACGACCTCCATGCGCACCTTGGCGGTGGAGTAGTCGTCGAAGCCCTCGGAGAAGCCGACGTTCTTGATGCCGACCGCGTAGCCGACGCCGCGCACCACTCCCTCGCCGTGGGTGGTGTTGGACAGCCCGCCGGGCAGGGCGCGGACGTCGGCGCCCTCGGTGGTCTCCCACTGGCGCTCGGGCGGCAGCGGGCGGGACTTGACGCGGCGGAGCAGCTCGGCGACGGGCGCGGGCGAGTCGACCGGCTGGCCGGTGGGCAGCAGGGTGCCCTGCTCCATGGCGTTGAGCTGCCGGAGGGCGACCGGGTCCATGTCGAGGGCCGCGGCCAGCTTGTCCATCTGCGCCTCGTAGGCGAAGCACGCCTGGACCGCGCCGAAGCCGCGCATGGCGCCGCAGGGCGGGTTGTTGGTGTAGAGGGCGATGGCCTCGATGTCCACGTCGTCGACGACGTAGGGGCCGACGGAGAGCGAGGAGGCGTTGCCGACGACGGCCGGGGAGGCGGAAGCGTAGGCGCCGCCGTCGAGCACGATCCGGCACCGCATGTGGGTCAGCTTGCCGTCCCTGGTGGCGCCGTGCTCGTACCAGAGCTTGGCCGGGTGGCGGTGGACGTGGCCGAAGAAGGACTCGAACCGGTTGTAGACGATCTTGACCGGCTTGCCGGTGCGCAGCGCGAGCAGGCAGGCGTGGATCTGCATGGACAGGTCCTCGCGGCCGCCGAAGGCGCCGCCGACCCCGGAGAGCGTCATGCGGACCTTCTCCTCGGGCAGCCCGAGGACGGGGGCGATCTGGCGCAGGTCGGAGTGGAGCCACTGGGTCGCGACGTACAGGTCGACGCCGCCGTCCTCGGCCGGCACGGCCAGTCCGGACTCCGGGCCCAGGAATGCCTGGTCCTGCATGCCGAAGGTGTACTCGCCGGAGACGACGACGTCGGCGCGCGCGGCGGCCGCGTCGGCGTCGCCGCGGACGATCGGCTGGCGGTGGACGATGTTGGGGTGCGGGACGTGGCCGACGTGGTGGTCGTCCCGGCCCGGGTGCAGCAGCGGGGCGTCCTCGGCGACCGCGGAGGCCTCGTCGGTGACGACGGGCAGCTCGCGGTACTCGACCTTGATCTTCGCGGCGGCGCGGCGGGCCGTCTCGGGGTGGTCGGCGGCCACCAGGGCGACGGGCTCGCCGTGGTGGCGGACCACACCGTTGGCGAGGACGGGGGTGTCCTGGATCTCCAGTCCGTAGTTCCTGACCTCGGTGGGCAGGTCCTCGTAGGTGAGGACGGCGTAGACGCCGGCCTGGGCGAGTGCCTCGGAGGTGTCGATGGAGACGATCTCGGCGTGGGCGACGGTGGAGCGCAGGATCTGGCCCCAGAGCATGTCCTCGTGCCACATGTCCGAGGAGTAGGCGAACTCGCCGGTGACCTTCAGGGTGCCGTCCGGGCGAAGGGTGGACTCCCCGATGCCGCCCCTGGTGCGGGAGCCCTGGGTGACGTCGGTGGGCGTGCCCGCGGGGGTGGACGCGACCCGGGTGTGCTGCGTCATCGTCAGACCGCCTCTTCCTGGCGCTCCTGGCGGGCGGCCGCGAGGCGGACGGCGTCCAGGATCTTCTCGTAGCCCGTGCAGCGGCAGAGGTTGCCGGAGAGGGCCTCGCGGATGTCCTCGTCCGTGGGCGAGGGGTTGCGCTCCAGCATCTCGTCGGCGGCGACGAGCAGACCGGGGGTGCAGAAGCCGCACTGGACGGCCCCGGCGTCGATGAAGGCCTGCTGGATCGGGGCCAGCTCGGTGCCCTCGCCGGTGTGGGAGTCGGTGCCCTGGGCACTCCAGCCCCGGGCGTCCTGGAGGCTGGTGCCGCCCGGGGCGCCGCCGCAGGCCCCGGAGGCGCAGCCCTCCTCGCGCTGCCTGGCGTAGTCCGCCAGGCCCTCGACGGTGACGACCTCGCGGCCCTCGACCTGGCCTGCGGCGACGAGGCAGGAGCAGACCGGGACGCCGTCCAGGCGCACGGTGCACGAGCCGCACTCGCCCTGCTCGCAGGCGTTCTTGGAGCCGGGCAGGCCCAGGCGCTCGCGCAGCACGTACAGCAGGCTCTCGCCCTCCCAGACGTCGTCGGCCTCCTGGCGGCGTCCGTTGACGGTGAAGTTGACGCGCATGGCTATGCAGCTCCTTCCAGCGTGCGGGCGGTGCCGCGGTACTGCTCCCAGGTCCAGCCGAGGGTCCGGCGGGCCATGATGCCGACGGCGTGGCGGCGGTACCGGGCGGTGCCGCGGACGTCGTCGATGGGGTTGCAGGCGCCGGAGGCGAGCTCCGCGAACTGCTTGGCGACGGAGGGCGTGATGATCTTGCCGCTCTCCCAGAAGCCGCCCTCCTCCAGCGCGGCGTTCAGGAAGTCCTCGGCCGCCTCGGCGCGCACGGGGGTGGGGGCGGCGGAGCCGATGCCGGTGCGGACGGTGCGGCTCTCGGGGTGGAGCGCGAGCCCGAAGGCGCACACCGCGATGACCATGGCGTTGCGGGTGCCGACCTTGGAGTACTGCTGCGGTCCGTCGGCCTTCCTGATGTGCACCGCGCGGATCAGCTCGTCGGGGGCCAGGGCGTTGCGCTTGACCCCGGTGTAGAAGGCGTCGATCGGGATCATGCGGGAGCCGCGGACGGACTCCGCCTCGACCTCGGCGCCCGCGGCCAGCAGGGCGGGGTGGGCGTCGCCGGCCGGGGAGGCGGTGCCGAGGTTGCCGCCGACGCCGCCGCGGTTGCGGATCTGGGGGGAGGCCACCGTGTGCGAGGCGAGGGCCAGGCCCGGCAGCTCGGTCCTCAGGCTCTCCATGATCGCGGTGTAGGGGACGGAGGCACCCAGCCGGACGCTCTCGCCGCCGACCTCCCATTCGGTGAGGTCGCCGATGCGGTTGAGGTCCAGGAGGTACTCGGGCCGGCGGTGGTCGAAGTTGATCTCGACCATCACATCGGTGCCACCCGCGATGGGGACAGCTGTGGGGTGCTCTGCCTTCGCAGCGAGCGCCTCCTCCCAGCTGGCGGGGCGAAGGAAGTCCATGAGCGGCTCTCTTCTTCTTGATCGAACGTGATCGGGGTCCGTCGCAACGGGCCCGGGACGGCCGGCCCTCGACTGGATGTTCATGCGCTGTTCATGCGATGTGGTCCAGTACACAAGCCGCCACCGGCGGGGTGCAGTCACCGAAACCATGAAGGAGTTGGCTGGCCGCCTCCCTCGTCTTGTAGATTCGAACGAAAGGCGGACACCGGCAACCTCACCGTTTCCCCCCGGAAACCGTGGCCACGGCTTTCCGCCTGGTACCGGCCAACCAACGACAGATCGGCGGCGACGACATGCGGCTGCGCGCACTGCTGGAGACCGATGCGCTGGGGCTGCGCCTGCTCGGCGGCGAGGAGGAGCTGGACCGCGGGGTGCGGGGCGTGATGACCACCGACCTCAAGGACCCGAGCCGCTACCTCTCCGGCGGGGAGCTCGTACTGACGGGTCTGGCGTGGCGGCGCGGCCCCGAGGACTCCGAGCCGTTCGTACGGATCCTCGCGGGCGCCCAGGTGGCGGGGCTGGCGGCGGGCGAGGCGGAGCTCGGGGACATCCCCGACGATCTCGTCCAGGCGTGTTCGCGCCACCGGCTGCCGCTCTTCGCGGTGAACGAGTCCGTTGCGTTCGCGACGATCACGGAGCATGTCGTCCGCCAGGTCTCCGGGGAGCGGGCCGGGGACCTGGCCGCCGTCGTCGACAGGCACAGACGGCTGATGACCTCCGGCCCCACGGGCGGCGGCCCCGACGCGGTGCTCGACCTCCTCGGCTCCGACCTGGACCTGCGCGCCTGGGTGCTGTCCCCCACCGGCCGCCGGATCGCCGGCCCCGGCGAGGTGCTCGCCCGGCCGACGGCGGCCGCCCTCGCGGGCGAGCACCTCGCCGCCGTCCGGGCGGGTCGGCGCGCCCCCCACCGGGCCGCCGTGGACGGGACCACGTACTCGCTGTTCCCGATCCGCAACACCGCGCGAAGCGGCGGGACCGCCGCCCGTGACGTGCGCGAGCAGGTGCTCTCGGACTGGCTGCTGGCCGTCGAGGCCGACGCCGCCGACTGGCCCGCCGCCCGGCTGGACCTGCTCCAGGGCGTCACCCAGCTGATCGCGGTCGAGCGGGACCGGCGCGAGGCGGCCCGCACGGTGCGCCGCAGGCTGGCGCAGGAGGTGCTGGAGCTGGTCCAGACGGGTGCCGCACCGGCGGAGATCGCCGCCCGGCTGCGGGTGGCGGCGCCGGTGCTGCTGCCGGGCCTCGGCACGGCGCCCCACTGGCAGGTCGTGGTCGCGCGGGTCGACTGGGGAGGTCCGCAGGCGGACTCCGAGCCCGGCCCGGTCGCCCAGTCCCTGCTGGAGGAGGTGCTGGTGGACCCGGCGGTGGCGGGTACCGAGTCCGCGGACCGGATCGCCGTCGCCCACACGGGCGACGAGGCGATCGCGCTCGTGCCGCTGCCGCCGCTGGGGCCCCCGGGCGCCGACGGGGAGGGCGGGCGGGGTGCGGCACCGGACGCGGACGCGGGCCTGCACGCCGACGCCCTGCTCTCCTCCGTGCAGGAGCCGCTGTCCGCGGGGCTGGGCGACGACGGACGCCTCACTCTGGGCGTCAGTGCGGCCGTGCACTCCGCCGAGGGGCTGCGCGGGGCGCTGGAGGAGGCGCGGCACGCCCGCCGGGTGGCCGCCGCCCGCCCCGGGCGGGTCTGCGCGGCGGGCCACCACGAGCTGGCCTCCCATGTGCTGCTGCTGCCGTTCGTGCCGGACGACGTCCGGCGGGCCTTCACCGCACGGCTGCTGGACCCGCTGAGGGACTACGACCGCAGGCACCGGGCGGAGCTGATCCCCACCCTGGAGGCGTTCCTGGACTGCGACGGCTCCTGGACGCGCTGCGCGGGCCGGCTGCACCTGCACGTGAACACGCTGCGCTACCGCGTGGGGCGCATCGAGCAGCTCACCGGCCGGGACCTGTCCCGGCTGGAGGACAAGCTGGACTTCTTCCTGGCGCTGCGGATGTCCTGACGGCCCGGCACCCGCCGACCCGCGCGGGCGGCGGTCCGGACGGACTGCCCCACACGGGCGGCGGTCCGGACGGACGGCACCCGGGGCGCGAACCGGACACCGCACGGCGCCCGGGGTCCCGGGCGGCACCGGCCCGTCCTCCGGCCGTGCGTCGCCGCGCACCGCCCCGTCTACGCAGCCGTCCACCCGCCCGGCGACGCACGCGCCCCGATCGCTGCGCATTCCGGCGTAGGCGGCGTCCGCGTCCGGGCGGGGACGCCGTCCGCGGCCGTCGCCCCGACCGCCGGGGGCGCGCCCCGGCGGGGTGCGGCGCGGCGCGTCACCCGCCCGGCCGTCCGCCGCCCTCACCCGTGGGGGTCGAGACGGGTACCGCCGGATTGACGACGAACGGGCCGGTGGGGAGGGGTCCCTGACGGCGCGGCCGGCAGGCCGGCCCCGCTCAACCACGGGGGCCGCCCGGGTTCCGGCACCGCAGGCGACCGTTCCCACCGCGACCCGGTCGGCCGCCGAAAGATTGTGAACCAATTCACTCGACCCCTTGGCCCGGTGCGCGGATCCGTGCTGAGATTCCCTCCTGACTCGACAGCTCAATGGCGTGCTAGGGGAGGGCAAGTGGCGCATACCGCCATGTCTGGTTCCGGAACCACAGCAGGTGACGATCCCCTCCAGACCGCGGTATGGCGGCTGCGCTCGCGCGGCTGTTGGACCGACGCTGCGGCTCTCCTGACGGACCGCGCGGACGAGCCGGCGGCGGCTCTGGAGCGGGCCGGGCTGCTCGTCGAACGGTGCCTGTTCACCTCCGAGGGCTGGGCCGAGGCCGAGGACGCCCTGCGGACGGCCGAGGCCGTGGCGGGCGACGACGAGGAGCGCGGCGGGGCCGCGAGCGAGCGCGGCAGGCTGGCGTACGCCGCCACCCGGCTCGGCGTCCGGGACCGTGCGGACGAGGCGCGCTCGGCGCTGGGCCGCGCGGCGGCGCTGCTGTCGCCGGCCTCGCCCCGCCGCCCGCTGCTCGACTTCCGGCGGGGGCTGGTCGCCGAGCACATCGGCGACGCCCCCCAGGCGGCGAGGGCGGCCTACCAGCGGGCGCACACGGGCGCGGAGGCGCAGGAGGACCCGCTGCTGCTGTCCTTCACCTGGGAGCAGCTCGCGGGGATCGCCCTGGCGGAGGGCGATGCGGCGGCCGCCCGGACGGGGTTCACCGAGTGCCTGCGGATCCGCGAGGAACTCGGCTACCTCGTGGGCACGGTGCCCGCGCTCGCCGGGCTCGCGGACTGCGCCCCCGACCCGGACGCGGACCGGCTCCGGGCCGAGGCGCGACGCCTGTTCCGGCTGCTGGGCGGGGTGCCGGTGTCCCTGGCGGGGCGGCTCTCCGCCGTCCCCGCCCAGCCCTCCCCGCCCACCCACCCGGAGCCGGCCGCACCGTGAGAACGCGCCGCAGGGAGGGCGACGTACCGGAGCCCCGGACCCGCTGGGACGAGATCACCACCGGGCTGTGGATGGGCGGCCATGTGTGGTCCGACGGCGTGCTGGCGCATCAGGACGTGGTGGTGGGCCGCGAGTTCGACCTGGTGATCAGCCTCTGGACGCGCAGCGGGCACGGTCCGGCGGGCGGCGTGGAGCACCGGGTGGCGCCCATCCCGGACGACTGGCTGACCGCCGGGGAGATCGACACCGTGCGCCGCCTGGCCGTGCTCGCGGCGGACGCGGTGCGCGACGGGCGCAGGGTGCTGGCGCGCTGCTACTCGGGCTACAACCGCTCGGGCCTGGTGGTGGCGCAGACCCTGATCGAGCTGGGGCACGACAGCGGCAGCGCCATCGACCGCGTGCGGCTGCGGCGTTCGCCGTGGGCGCTGCACAATCCGGCCTTCGAGCAGTATCTGCTGACGGGGCTGGACGTGGCCTCGCTGCTGTCGGGGCTGGACCCTCCGCCCTGACGGGGCCCCGGGGCACCGGCCCGGGTGGCGGCGTCAGCGGAGGAAGGGCAGGACCTGCTCCGGGAACAGCAGGGCCAGGACGAAGCCGAGGGCGACGGCGATCCAGATGAAGGTCCACACCCCGCCGCGGCGGACGGGCGCCCGCTCGGGCGCGCTCCAGGCGCGCCAGCCCTCCGGCTCGGCGCGACCGCGGCGACGGCGGCGCAGGCGGCCCGGCCCGCGGCGGCGTGCGGCTTCCTCGTCCCGGCGGCGCAGGCGCCCGGCGACGATGCGCGAGCGTGCGGAGGGTTCCTTCGGCGCCCGCAGCCTGGCCGGGCCCTCGCTCTCGATCTGGAAGGCCTTCCACTCCTCGTCGGAGTAGGACGCCCGCGGTTCGTCGGGCTGCTCGTCGGCCATGGCACCCCCTGACACCCGCGACGGCTCCGTCCGCCCTGGACGGAGGGGCTCCCAGGGTAGTCCACCCATGGCCACGATGTGACCGAACGTGATGCGTGCACGACGGGCCCGGTCACGGCCGGGCGCGCCTCCGCCCGCCGCGGGGCTCCGGTCGCAGGGCCGTGCGAGCGGTTGCGGGCGGCCGCCCGGTGCGGGCGGAGCACGCGGCCCCTCAGTGCGGGCGGAGCGTCACGAGCGCCTCGTCGGTGGCCACCACGAGTTCGCCGGACCGGGTCGCGGCGACCGCCCGCACCGCGGGACCCGGCCGGAAGCCCGGGGAGGGGCCCGGCCCTGGGCCGTACAGCTCGGCCAGGCCGTCGGCCCAGGCCACCGCCACCGCCGGGCCCCACTCGGTGACCGCCGCATGGAGGGCCACGACGGCGTGGCCGCGCTCGGCGAGTTCCTCCCCGCCCGCCGCCCGGCCGGTCCGCCCGGGGCGCCAACGGCGGACCGCGCCGTCGGCGCCGCCGCTGAACACCACCGGCCCCGCCGCGGCGAGCGCCGTGACCCGGCCCGCGTGGAGCGCCGCCTGGTCCAGCCCGGCCGGGCCGAAGGCGTGCACCGACCCGGTCCGGTCCCCCACCGCGATCGCCCCGCCGCCCACGGCGAGGGCCGTGCCGGGGTGGACCTCCAGCGTCGCCGTCACGGCCCTGGTGAGGGCGCTGCCGGGGCCGCGGGTCCGCAGGCGCCCGCGCTCGTCGAGGATCAGCAGGGTGGCGTCGGGCAGTGCGGCGAGGGCACGGATCCGGGCGGCGGTCGGCACCGTCACCGGGCGCCGCTCGTCGAGGCCGTGCACGGTGCCGGAGCGGTCGGCGACCAGGAGCCGGCCCGCGAAGTCGGCGAGGGCCACCACGGGCCCGGGAGCCTCCCACCGGTCGGCCACGGACCAGTCGGCGGCGGCGGCCAGGGCTCCCAGCGCGGCCCTCAGCACCGCGGGCGCGTCCGGGGGAAGGGCGGCGAGCAGGACCAGGGCGCGGTCGGCGGGCGCCTGCTCCCGCACCAGCGCCTGCCCCGCGTGCAGCCAGGCGGTGCGCAGCCCCCCGCGGTCGTCCTCGTCGGCCTCGAAGGCCGCCGTCACCTTCAGGGGGTCCGCCGAGCAGAGGGCGGCCGGGTCGCCCCGGTCGGGGTCCGCCGGCGGGGGCGGGGCGGGCTCCGGCCCGGGCGCCCGCTCCCCGGAGGGTTCGAGGACGATCCGCCCGTGCCCGAACTCGCCCAGTATCCGGGCGAGTTCGCCGAGCTTCTCGGGGTCGTGCCCGAGCGGGGCGAGGCGCACCGGGCCGCGGGGCGGCCCGGAGAGCAGGGCCGACTGGAGTTCCGCGGGCGTCGTGGCCACCACACCGAGCTGGTTGGCCACCGCCCAGACCGTGCCGCGCACCGATCCTCCCGTCAGGCGTCCGAGCCGGAGATGTGCCCGCGGACCAGCGAGCGGACGGCATCGAGGTCCCGCGCGATCAGCGCCTCCAGCAGGGCCGTGTGCTCGGCCGCGTCCGCGGCGAGGACGGCCCGGTCGGCGGCCGCGGCGCCGGGGGCGGGCGGCGGCCACCGGGAGCTGCGGTGCAGCTCCTCGGCGAGCGCGAGCAGCCGCCGGTTGCCCGCGAGGGAGAGCAGGGCGCGGTGGAAGGCGCGGTCCGCCTCGGCGTACGCGGCGCGGTCCCCGGCGGCCGCGGCGGCGGCCGTCGCCTCGGCGAGCGGGCGCAGTTCCTCCCACCGCCCGGCGGGCACGGTCGCCGCGAGCCGCAGGACCACGGGCACCTCGATCAGCGCCCGCACCTCGGCGACTTCGGCCAGCTCGGCGGCGGAGCGCACGCAGACGCGGAAGCCGCGGTTGGGGACCACTTCCACGGCGCCCTCGGAGGCGAGCTGCTGCATGGCCTCCCGCACCGGGGTGGCCGAGACGCCGAAGCGCGCGCCGAGGGCGGGAGCGGAGTAGACGTGCCCGGGTTGCAGTCGGCCGTCGGCGAGCGCGGAGCGCAGCGCCTCCAGGACCTGACCGCGCACGGAGTGGCGGCGCACCGTGCGGGGAGCCGGACCGGGCGGCGGGGCGGCAGGGGCCGTGCCCGGGACGCCGGGCGCGGGGCGGGGGCCGCCGAGGTCCCGCGCCGGTGAGGGGGCTCTCGCGGCGGGCACGGCCGACGGCGCGGGCGGCCCGGGCACGGACGGCGGCCCGCCGGGCGCGAGAGGGGTCCGGACGGGGACGCGGGGGGCCGGTACGGACGGCAGCGCCTCGGCGTCGCGCACGCGCGCCTGCTCCATGGGAACCTCCTCCGGCCGGAGCGGCACCGCCGATGTGCGCGATGCCCGGTGAGCACGATAGGCGGGCAGGGCGGCAGGTCAAACACCACGATGATCGGGTAAGGTAAGCCTAACCTGCTGACGATCGCGATTCGGTGGCCCCGGCATGACCGTTCCCGCACTGCTCTCCGGCCTGTCCTCCCCCGTCGGGGCGGCCTACACACGCCTGACCGAGGTCTTCGGCGGCCTACGGGTCACGGAGCTGTCGGCGGCCGACGCGGCACCCTCGGGGCCGGGCTGGGTGGCCGCGGAGGAGCTCGCCGCGGGCGGCCCGGCTCTGGAGGCGTTCCTCGCCTGGGACGACGCCCAGGTCCTGAGCGACTACGGGCGGCGCGCCCGGCCCGACGTGACCGCGAGCTTCGGCCTCCACCGCTACGCCTGGCCCGCCTGTCTGCTGGTCACCGTGCCCTGGTTCCTGCTCCGCCGGGTGCCCCGGCTGCCCGTCGGCGCCGTGGCGTACCACCGGGGCGCCGGCGAGATGGCGGTACGGGTCGGGAGCTTCGCCTGCCTTCCGGGCGACCCGGCCGCCGCGCTGCCCGGTGCGCGGGTCGTGGCGGACGAGGAGGCACTGCGGGGCGAGGTGCGGGCGGCCGTCGCCGAGCACCTCGGCCCGGTGCTGGACGGTTTCCGCCCCCGGATGCGCCGCGGCAGCAGGGCCCTGTGGGGCATGGCGACGGACGAGGTCGTCGAGGGCCTGTGGTACGTCGCCCACCTCCTCGGGGAGGAGGAGCGGGCCATGGCGGAGCTGGAACTCCTGCTGCCCGGCACCACCCGCCCCTACGTGGGCACCGCCGGGTTCCGCCGCCTGGCCGCCCCGGGCGGCGGCTCGCTGCCCACGCGGGACCGGGCGAGCTGCTGCCTGTTCTACACCCTGCGCCCCCAGGACACGTGCGTGACCTGCCCGCGCACCTGCGACGAGGACCGGGTGGAGCGCCTGCTGCGGTCGGCCTGAGAACCCACTCGGACACCCACCGCCCACGTCCCTCGTTCGAGCGAGTCGATCTCGAACACATCCCGATCATCATGCGTACCCGTTCGACCGGATCGCACCTATCCGTGCCGTGATCCGCCTCATTGGCGTTCACTTGCCCCGAAACCCCCTGGGGCCCCTTCGCGGTCGGCCACTATGTGCGCCGGAACGCCTACCGCGATGCAAGGGACACCGCATGAGACTGACCGACATATCGCTGGACTGGCTGCTGCCCGGCGGCGTGATGATCCTCGGGGTCCTTGCGGCGGTCGCGGTGCTCACGCGCGCCAAGCGCGGCGGCGACACCGACAAGGCGGCCGAGGACTCCTGGGAACGCAGCGAGGAGCGTCGGCGGCGCAAGGAGGCCGTCTACGGCACCGCGTCCTACGTCCTCCTCTTCTGCTGCGCCGCCGTGGCCGCGGCGCTCTCCTTCCACGGGCTCGTGGGGTTCGGGCGACAGAACCTCAACCTCTCCGGCGGCTGGGAGTACCTGGTGCCCTTCGGACTGGACGGCGCCGCCATGTTCTGCTCCGTGCTCGCGGTGCGCGAGGCCAGCCACGGAGACGCCGCCCTCGGCTCCAGGCTGCTGGTGTGGACCTTCGCCGGGGCCGCCGCCTGGTTCAACTGGGTCCACGCGCCGCGGGGCATCGGGCACGCGGGCGCCCCGCAGTTCTTCGCGGGCATGTCGCTGTCCGCGGCGGTGCTGTTCGACCGGGCGCTCAAGCAGACCCGCCGTGCGGCGCTGCGCGAGCAGGGCCTGGTGCCCCGGCCGCTTCCGCAGATCCGCATCGTCCGCTGGCTCAGGGCTCCGCGGGAGACCTTCGCCGCCTGGTCGCTGATGCTGCTGGAGGGCGTGCGCTCGCTGGACGAGGCCGTGGACGAGGTGCGCGAGGACCGCAGGGAGAAGCAGCAGAACCGGATGCGGCGCCGGGACCAGGAGAAGCTGGAGCGCGCCAGGATCAAGGCGTACAACCGCCAGCACCGGTCCTGGGGGCTCGGACGGTCCTCCCGGCCGGCCCAGCTGCCGGCCCTGGGGCCGGCGGGCGGCCAGCCGGGACAGGCGGCAGGGGGCTCGATGGTGGAGTCGGCGGGGTCCGTCGTGGAGCCCGCCATACCCGAGCCGCCTCAGCTGCCGGTACGTACCAGGCCCTCGCTCCAGGCGGTCGGTACACGCGGCCCTGAGCCGGTCACCGTGGACCTGACGGCGGAGGACGACACCCAGACGCTGCCCCGGCTCGACTCCCTGGAGCGCAAACTCAAGGATCTGGAGCAGCAGTTCGGCTGAGTACGGCAGGGCCGCCCGTCCACCGCGGGCGGCAGGCACCGGACCGGGCGGATCCCGCGCCGTGGGGCGGGCGGGGCCGCCCGGTCCTCCGTGCGCGCACCGCGGGCGGCGGACGCTACGCGGCTCCCGCGTGCAGCTCGAACCAGATGACCTTCCCCACACCCTGCGCGGTACGCACGCCCCAGGCGTCGGCGAGGCTCTCCACGAGGACCAGTCCGCGTCCGGAGGTGCCGAGCGGAGGGTCCTCGGGCGCCCTGCCCGGATCGGGGTCGGGGGCGTCCCTCACGGGCAGTCCGGCCACGAAGTCGCGGACCTCCACGTGGAGTCGGCGGTCCTCCACCGTCGCCGTGACCACGGCGCCCCGGTCGGTGTGGATCAGGGCGTTGGTCACCAGTTCGCTGGCCAGCAGCTCGGCCACGTCGACGGCGTCCACGGTGTGGTCGGCACCGGGGCGCGCGGCGTCCGCGCCGGGCTCGGGCCACTTGCCGAGCAGGTCGCGTAACGCGTGGCGGACCTCGGGCACGGCCGTGAGGTCACCGCTGCAGAGTCTCCTGTGCAGCCGTCCCCGCACTTCGGTGCCCCCGTGACGTCCTGTCATGTTCCCCCCACTCGGGCCGAGTCCGCACTGCGTGTCCGTTCATGGTTCGTAGACGTTCACGGGATGCATGCCCCACCGGCGGAACGCCACG
The DNA here is from genome assembly GCF_024497955.1 of Streptomyces sp. C10-9-1. Classification (GTDB taxonomy): domain Bacteria; phylum Actinomycetota; class Actinomycetes; order Streptomycetales; family Streptomycetaceae; genus Streptomyces; species Streptomyces sanyensis. The sequence goes on from NZ_JANHKP010000001.1 coordinate 270,264, forward strand.
CATGGGATTCGCCCGTACCGGAAGGCGGGCCTCAGCGCGGGGGACGGTGCGTAGGCCGGATCGGGCCATGCGGGGCGGCCGCCCCGGTCCTCATGACTCCCACACCGCCACCGCCGTGCGGTCGTCGGCATAGCCCTTCACCCGCAGCTGGGCGTCGGCCAGGAACTCCGCCATGCCGGGCGGCTCGGCTCCCGCCCAGCGCAGTGCCAGTTCACGGGCGAGGGCGGCCTCGCCCCGGAAGGGGTCGGCGAGCCCGGCGCCGCACAGCAGCAGGGTGTCGCCGGGGCGGGCCACCGAGGCACGGAAGCGGAACGGCTCGGCGGGCGGCGGGAGCGGGTCCCCGGCATCGGCGCCGGGCGGTGCGGCGACGCTCAGGTCCAGGGTGAGCCGGTCCCCGCCGGGGCCCGCCTCCGGGACGCCCCGGGCGGCCGGTCCCCGCTCGGGCGAGCCGTAGCCCACGACGGGCCCGCCCGTCGCGGGGGCCGCCGGTTCCAGGTCGTGCCAGGCTCCGTCGCGCAGCCGGAACAGCCCGCCGGGTCCGACGCCGAAGAAGACCCGGGTGCGGCACCCGGGGTCGGCGGGCAGCAGCAGGCAGCGCAGCCCCGCGGTGTACTCCTCGGGGGCGATGCCGAGTTCCGCGGCACGGGCGCGCAGCCTGCCGTAGCCCCGGTCGGTGAGCCGGTGCAGGCCGGACTTCAGGTCGTCGCGGCGGCCGGCCCTCATGTCGTCGGCGAGCCGGGCGTGGCTGCGTCCGATCGCCGTGCAGATCCGGCGGCAGAGCTCGGCGGCCGCGAGCGGCGCGTGACCGGTGTGCCGGCTGCCTCCCGCGACGGCGACGAGGACGAGCGCGGCCTCCCCGGTCCCGAAGCGCGCGGTCATCAGCGCGTCGCTGCGCGGGGCGCCCCGGAAGCGTGCGGAGTCGCCGCGCACGGAGGCCGCGCGCAGGGTGAAGGTGCCGTAGCGCGCGCCGTCGAGGACCGTGTCGGGAACGACCCGGTCCGGCGCCAGGGGATCGGCGGCGGGCAGCGCGGTGGGGTCGGGCTCGTAGGTGGGCGGTCCCGCCCCCACGACCTCGACCCGGGGTCGCGGCACGGCGCCCGGCGGCTCCGGCGCGGTGCGCCCCGCCGCCTTCACCGGGCCCCCGGGGCCGGCCGCTCCCGCGGCGGGTTCCCCGGCCGGCTCCGGCGGCACCGGGGGCGGCGCGGTGCGCTTCCCCCGGGCGGCCGGGCCCCCGGGGCCGGCCGCTCCCGCGACCGGCGGGCGGGCGGGAGGCGGCGGCGTCTCGGGAGGCGCGGGCGGGGGCGGCGGTCCGCCCGCCGGGTCCGCCGCACACCCGGCCGCCCCCGCGGGAGCGACGGGCGGAGGTGGGGGCGCGGTGGGCGGGGGCGGGGCCTCCCCGGGAGCGGCGGCGCGGCCGGGGAGGCGGGGGTCGGGGGCCCCCGGCCCGGCGGGCGGCCCGCCCGCGCCCTCCGGGGGCCGGGACAGGGCACCGGCGGCCGAGTCGAAGCGGTCGTCCAGGCTGTCGCCGGCCGGGGCGGGCGGGGGGCCCGCGTCCGGGGCGCTCTCCTCGTAGAGCCGCCGCCACCACTCGTCCTCGGACCGCGGGCCGACCGGCGGCCTCTCCCCCTGATCGCTCATGCCGGTATCTTCCACCGCCCGCCGTCCCGAAAAACGGTGTCCGCCGAAAAATGGCAATACGACGCAAGGGGCCCCGGCGGCGGCGCAGGTGGTCCGCCAGGCGACCCAACCCCCCACGGGAAGATCGCCCGGCGGACCCTTCGTGGTCAGCGCACGGCGTTTGCGCCGACCACGAGCCGGTGGGCGGGGGCGCCCGGCGGGGCGGCACGGCGAGTGTCGGCCCTCTGCCGTGTCCGCGGGTCCGGTACGCCCTCCCGCGGGGTATCACGCGCACGACACCGCGTCGCGGCGGGACCGTCCGAGGGCCGGGGCACCACCCGGGCGGGGCGGGGTGACGGGCGCATGGCCTTCACCTCCGGGCCGGGCCGCGAACAGGGACGAATGCCGCGCATCCGGAACTCCTCGGCTCCGCGGTGGCGCCCACCTTGGCAGACGGCCGCCCGCTGCGGGGATGATGTCGGCTGGCGGGTTTACGCCGTGGCCGATTTCCGCCAGGGCAGGGACGGCGCCCATGTCAGGGGAGGTCCGCGGTGGCGGCAGTGACACCAGGGGAGGTCAGGCAGTGCTGGGAGCGATAGGTCTGGACGAGAGGCAGGAGACGGCCTACCGCGCGCTCGTCGCGCTGGGAGCGGCCGAGATCGGCCATCTCGCGCACCGGCTCGCACTCACGGAAGCGGAGACCGAGAGGGCGCTGAGGCGCCTGGAGCAGCACGGCCTGGCGGCCCCGTCCTCGGCGGGTGCGGGCCGGTGGGTGGCCGCACCGCCCGGGGTGGCGCTGGGGGCGCTGCTGACCCAGCAGCGGCACGAGCTGGAGCGGGCGGAGCTGGCGGCGGCGGTGCTGGCCCAGGAGTACCGCGCGGAGTCGGCAGGGGCGGCGGAGCCGGACGTGCGGGACCTGGTGGAGGTGGTGAGCGGGGCGAGCGCCGTGGGCCACCGCTTCGCCCAGCTGCAGCTGGGCGCCGTGCGCGAGGTCTGCGCGCTGGTGACGGGGAAGCCGGTCGCGGTCCGCGGCACGGACAACGAGGCCGAGGAGAAGGCGGCCGGGCGCGGCGTGTCCTACCGGGTGGTGGTCGAGCGGGAGGTGCTGGCCCTCCCGGGCGGGGTCGGCGAGCTGACGGCGGCCCTCGGGCGCAACGAGCAGGTCCGGGTGGTCGACCGGGTACCCACGAAACTGGTCGTCGCGGACCGCTCGCTGGCGATGGTGCCGCTGACCGGGCGGGGCTCCGAGCCGGCCGCCGTGGTGGTGCACGGAAGCGGCCTGCTGGAGTCGCTCATGGGTCTCTTCGAGGCGGTGTGGCGGGACGCACTGCCCCTGCGGCTTCAGGGCGGCGACCGGGTCGCGCAGGCCGTCGCGGCGGGCCCGGACGCCCTGGACCTCCAGGTGCTGTCCCTGCTGCTGGCCGGGATGACGGACGCGAGCGTCGCCAAGCAGCTGGACCTCGGTCTGCGTACGGTGCAGCGCCGCGTCAAGGGACTGATGGAGCTGACCGGGGTGACGACCCGGCTCCAGCTCGGCTGGCACGCCTACGCCGAGGGCTGGGTGGCCCGCGAGCACGCGGACCGCGGCTGAACCCGCGCCCCCGGGCCGCCGACCGCTTCTCGGGCGCGCTCCGTCCGGGCGGCTGTGCGCCCCGGCACCCTCCCGGGCCCGGACGGGGCGGCCCCGGGAGGGTGCCCGTGCCGGGCGGGCGTGCGGTTGTTCCTGCACGCTGGGCAGATGGGCGTGTGGCAGCAGCTGTTGGTCGGCAGCGTGATGCTGCTGGGCCTGCTGGGAGTGCTCGTCCCGGGCGTGCCGGGGCCGTGGCTGGTGTGGGCCGCGGTCCTGTGGTGGTCGCTGCACGAGCTCTCGGGGCCCTCCTGGGCGCTGCTGGTGGGGGCGACCGTGGTGCTGCTGCTCACCCAGGCCGTGGTGTGGCTGCTCCCGCAGCGCCGCCTCCGGGGAGCGGGCGTCACCCGGCGTACGGCCGTGTGGGCGGGTCTGGGCGCCCTGATCGGCTTCGTGGTCGTCCCGGTGGTGGGGGCGCTGCCGGGCTTCGTCGGGGGGACCTACCTCTGCGAGCGGCGACGGCTCGGGGGCCACGGGCAGGCGAAGGCGTCGACGCGGGCGCTGATGCGGGCCGGGGGGACGAGTGTGCTGGTGGAGCTCTTCGGCTGCCTGCTGGTCGTGGCCGCCTGGGTCGGGGTGGCGGTGACGGCCTGAGCCCCGGACCAGGGCCTTCACCACCGTGCAAGCCGGGCGCACCGTTGGAGTGAGAAGGGTCCGGGAATCAGGTCAACCGCCCGTGTCACGACCGCCCCGCCGGAGCGGCGCTCCCGACGATGCCCGGTATGAGACCCATCTCCCAGCGCCTCACCGCGCTCCGTTCGCGCGCCGGTTCGACCGGCGTCGCCTGCGCCGTGCTGGCCACGGTCATGCCCGTCCTGACCCTCGGGCTCGGGGCGGCGCCGGCCGCCGCCGCGCCACTCCCCGGCGGCCTCGGTCCCTGTGTGCCCGGCGACTGCCCGGACCCGTTCCCGCCGATCAACAACGACGCCGATTTCAACGGCCGGGACGCCGCGATCAACATCTTCGTCGGCGACGACTTCCTGGTGCGGGGCCGGGCCGCGGAGGCCGAGGGCCGGGTGGTCGTGCTCGACGACTTCGACCAGAACAAGGAGGCCGATGGCAGCAGCCTCTACAACCTGGGCATCGTCGGGGTCGGCTCCCGTGTGCCCCCGCCCGCCGACGCGGACTTCCTGACCACGGGCGGGAACGTGACCGTGGCGGACGGGCAGACGCTGGACACGACGGGCGGCGTGGTCGGCGAGCCGGGCACCGTCCGGCACGCGGGGACGGCCGACGGCGATTTCACCGGGACGCTCGTCCAGGACGATGACGCGGCCGCCCCCTACCTCGCACTGCGCGACCAGCTGTCGGAGGCGAGCCAGTGCTACGCGCGGGTGGGCGGAGAGCCGCGCACGCCGACCGGCACGGCCGTCAACCAGGGGTTCCAGACGACGTTCACGGGAGACGGCACCTCGCCCCTCCAGGTGTTCAACGTCGACTTCGACATGGTCGGCACGGCGGGCGCGCAGCAGGGCGTCGTCTTCGAGAACGTCCCCGACGACGCGACCATCCTGGTGAACGTCTTCGGCACCGACCGCGTGCTCAACACCTACAGCGGCGGCATCGACGACAGCACCGACCCGCTGAACGCCTATCGCGAGCGCCTGCTCTGGAACTACCCGGACGCCACCTCGGTGGAGCTGACGGGGACGGGCCAGTTCCAGGGCAGCTTCCTGATGGGTGAGCAGTCCTCCATGACCACGGTGGAGCTGCCGGGCATCAACGGCCGCTTCTTCACCACCGGTTCGCTGACGCACACGAGCGCGGCCACCGGCGGTGGCGGGCAGGAGCTGCACGCGTACCCGTTCAACGGGGACCTGCCCGAGTGCGGCGAGGAGCCGGGGCTCGGCGACGTCGGCATCCTCAAGACCGACCTTGAGACCCAGGAACCGCTGGCGGGGGCCGAGTTCACGCTCTGGCGCGAGACCAACAACGTCCCCGGGCTCCAGACCGAGGGCACCGACCGCGACAGCATCATCACCACCTGTACCACCGACACCGACGGCCTCTGCACCGTCACCACGATGCCCGGCACCTACTACTGGGAGGAGACCGCCGCACCCGACGGCTACGACCTCCCCGACCCCAACGTCTTCGGCCCCCTCACCCTCACCGAGGACAACGCCACCGAAGGCGTGCGCACCGAAGCGTCCAACACCCCCACCGCCGCCACCACCGGCGACGTCAGCATCCTGAAGACGGACGCCGACACCGAGGAACCGCTGGCGGGCGCCGCGTTCACCCTCTGGCGCGAGACCAACAACATCCCCGGGCTCCAGACCGAGGGCACCGACCCCGACACCACCGTCACCACCTGCACCACCGACACCGACGGCCTCTGCACCACCAACACCACCCCCGGCACCTACTACTGGGAGGAGACCGCCGCACCCGACGGCTACGACCTCCCCGACCCCAACGTCTTCGGCCCCCTCACCCTCACCGAGGACAACGCCACCGAAGGCGTGCGCACCGAAGCGTCCAACACCCCCACCGCCGCCACCACCGGCGACGTCAGCATCCTGAAGACGGACGCCGACACCGAGGAACCGCTGGCGGGCGCCGCGTTCACCCTCTGGCGCGAGACCAACAACATCCCCGGGCTCCAGACCGAGGGCACCGACCCCGACACCACCGTCACCACCTGCACCACCGACACCGACGGCCTCTGCACCACCAACACCACCCCCGGCACCTACTACTGGGAGGAGACCGCCGCACCCGACGGCTACGACCTCCCCGACCCCAACGTCTTCGGCCCCCTCACCCTCACCGAGGACAACGCCACCGAAGGCGTGCGCACCGAAGCGTCCAACACCCCCACCGCCGCCACCACCGGCTCGATCGACCTGGTGAAGACGGACAGCAAGAACGGCCGGCCGCTCGCGGGCGCCGTGTTCGAGCTGTGGCGCGAGTCCAACGGCACCGCCGGCCTGCAGACGGGCGGGACCGCCCCGGACACCCTCCAGGACGCCGGGTGCTCGACCGACACGGCGGGCACCTGCTCCTTCGAGGACCTGCCGCTCGGCGCGTACTACCTCCGGGAGACCGCGGTGCCCGAGGGGTACGTGCTGCCGGACAACCCGGTCTCCGGCCCGTACGCGGTGACCGAGGAGAACAGCTCCACGGGCGTGGACGTCGCGATCGGCAACACCCGCGGTGAGCCCTGCAAGGGCAAGGACTGCAAGCCCGGCAAGGGCGGGAACGGCCGGCACGGGGTGTAGCGCCTCGCCCCCGGCCCCGGCCGCTCACCGGTTCGGCCGCCCACGCCTGGGCGGCCGGACCGGGCAGCTGATGGACTGGCAGGGCCCCGGCGCTCTCTCCAGGAGGTTGTGACGTGCGCCCTGCCCGACTCCCCCGTGCCGTGGCCGCCTCGGCGGCCGCGGCACTGCTGTGCGCGGCCGCCGTACCGGCGGCCTCCGCGGCCCCCGCCGGCGACGCCTCTGCGTGCACGGCGCCCACCGGCCCCTACCAGCGGCCGCTGGAGCGGTACCTCGACCGGCCGGTGGACGGCCGGCAGTCCCCGGAGGACTGCCGCGCGATCCGCGCCTTCCAGGCCGACTACGGCACCTCGCGCACGGACGGCTATGCCGACCTCGGCACGTACCGCACGATGGTCGCGGCCGAGGCGGCGCCCGATCCCAACGCGGCGGGCGACTGCCCCGTCCGCTCCTTCACGGTCACCTGCGTCGACATGGACCGCCAGCTGCTGTGGGTGCAGAGCGGGGACCGGGTGGACTTCGGGCCGGTGCCGATCCGGACCGGGCGCGACGCGCAGGAGACGCGGCCCGGCTGGCACACGATCTACTGGCGCAGCAAGGACCACGTCTCGACGCTCTACGACGACGCACCCATGCCCTACGCGCAGTTCTTCGACGGCGGCCAGGCCCTGCACGGCCACCCGGGGGACCTGTTCGACGGAGGCGGCTCGGCCGGGTGCGTGAACCTGACCGTCGACGACGCCGCGAGCCTGTGGATGCTGCTGGACGTCGACGACAGCATCTACGTGTGGGGCACCAAGCCCGGGACGGCCGACTGAGCCGCGCCCCCGGTGCGGGACGCGGCGAACGGCCGCGTCCCGCACCGGGGCTCCGCGGGCGGGTCAGCGCACGCGGCCGCGCTTGGCCTCCATCGCGGCCTTGCCCTCCGCACTGCGGAGTTTCCACTCCCGCCGCAGTTCCGCCCGCACCCGCGCATCGGTCTTGGCGACGATGCGCACGTTCTCGCGCTGGAGCTTGCGGTAGCTCTCCAGGCGGCGGTGGTCGAGGCTGCCGTCGTCCAGGGCGGCCAGCACCGCGCAGCCCGGTTCCGCCTCATGGGCGCAGTCGTGGAAGCGGCAGTCCGCGGCCAGGTCCTCGATCTCGGAGAACACCTGGCCCACTCCGTGGCCCGCGTCCCAGAGCCCCACACCCCGTACCCCGGGAGTGTCGATGAGCACTCCGCCGCCGGGCAGCGGCAGGAGGTTGCGGGTGGTCGTGGTGTGGCGGCCCTTGCCGTCGGCGTCCCGGGTGGCCCGGACGTCCATGACGTCCTCGCCCAGGAGCCGGTTGGCGAGGGTCGACTTGCCCGCTCCGGAGATGCCGAGGAGCACGCTGGTGCCGGTGGAGACGATGGCGGCCAGCACCTCGACCCCCTCGCCGGTGGCGGAGCTGACCGGCAGCACCTGGACGCCGGGTGCCACGGTCTCCACGTCCTGCACGAGGTAGGACAGTCCCGTGGCGTCGGGGACGACGTCGGCCTTGGTGAGGACGACGAGGGGCTGCGCCCCGCTCTCCCAGGCCAGGGCGAGGAAGCGCTCGACGCGGCCGAGGTCGATGTCGACGGCGAGCGAGACGCAGATGACGGCGTGCTCGACGTTGGCGGCGAGGATCTGGCCCTCGGAGCGCTTGGAGGAGGTGGATCGCACGAAGGCGGTGCGGCGCGGCAGGACGCAGCGGGCGTAGCGCGGGTCGCCCTCCGGGTCCACGGCGACCCAGTCCCCGGTGCACACGACGCGCAGCGGATCGTGCGGGGTGACGAACTCGGTGTCGGCCTGCACGGTTCCGGCGGCGGTGACGACGTCGCACCGGCCGCGGTCGACGCGCAGGACACGGCCGGGCAGCAGGCCGCGTCCGGCGTGGGGGGCGAAGGTGGCGGCCCAGTCCTCGTCCCAGCCGTAGGCGGTGAGGACGTCCTGGCCGGAGGAGGTGGAGGGGGTGTCGAACGGAGCGTGTGACAAGGGGAACCCTTCGGAGGGTGGCCCCGGCGGCGCGCTCTGCGCGCGGAAGTCGAGTGGGTGTCAGCCGGAGGCCACAGGGGTGGGAACGATGAACTCCTGAATGCGGGCAGCGCCCGTCACCGTGACAGTCATCAATGTCCTCACCTCCTGCTTCCTGCTCAGCGGACCGAATCCGCTCCGTCGACGGCGGCACGGGGCCGCCTCTCGGAACGGACAGAACCATAGCCCCTCCCCGGCGCACCGCACCACCGTGTTTTCCGGAGGCCGGCGGCCGGTGGGGCGGCACGGGCCGCCCGGGCCGGGCCGGTGCGGCGGCCCGGCCCGGGCGGGCCGGTGCGGCGCTCGTGGAGCGCGGCGGCGCAGGCTCTCACACGCCGCCCTTGCCGAGCAGTTCGACCAGGGCGTCCGCCGCGGGGGCCGAGGAGGCCGGGTTCTGCCCGGTGACCAGCAGACCGTCCGTCAGCACGTAGGGCTGCCAGTCCTCGGTCCTGGAGTAGAGGCCGCCGAGGCGAGCGAGCTCGTCCTCGACCAGGAAGGGCACGACGCCGGTGAGCTGGACGGCCTCCTCCTCGGTGTTGGCGAACCCGGTGACCTTCCGGCCCGAGACCAGCGGGGTGCCGTCCTCGTCGACGGCGTGCCGCAGCGCCCCGGGGGCGTGGCACACCAGTCCCACCGGCTTCCCCGAGCGCAGCGTCGACTCGATCAGCCGGGCCGAGGCCGGGTCCTCGGCCAGGTCCCACAGCGGTCCGTGGCCGCCGGGGTAGAAGACCGCGTCGAAGTCGCCGGACGACACCGAGTCCAGGCGCACGGTGTTCGCCAGCGCCTCGGTCGCCTCCGGGTCGGCCTCGAAGCGCCGGGTGTCGTCGGTCCGGAAGCCGGGCTCGTTGCTCTTGGGGTCCAGGGGCGGCCTGCCGCCCCGGGGCGAGGCGAGCACGAGCTCCGCACCGGCCTCCTTGAAGCGGTAGTACGGGGCCGCAAGCTCTTCCAGCCAGAAGCCGGTCTTCAGGCCGGTGTCGCCGAGTTCCTCGTGGGACGTGAGAACGATCAGGATCCTCATGGTGTGCTCCTAAGAAAATAGACCAGTCTACTATTCGATGCGGGGGTGAACCCCTGCGGCCGGACCGGACACGGGGGGCGGGCCCGCTACAGGTGCAGGAGCCCGCGGGTCACGGCCGTGGCGGTGTCCAGCGGCGCCGGACTCCGATGGATCTTGGACATCACGCTCGCACCCAGCCACATGCCGTACAGGGCCTGCGCGACCTCCCGGGGGTCGCCGTCCACCGCGAGGGAGCCGTCCTCCAGGCCGTCGGCGACGGCGCGCCCGATGCGGTCGACCACGGCGCCCGTGCCGTCCTTCAGGGCCAGGCGCATCGGCTCCGACAGGTCGGCGACCTCGGCACCGAGCTTCACGGCCAGGCACCTGCCCTGGCACTCCCCCGCGCTCTGCGTCTCCCTCCACTGCCGCCAGTAGTCCATCAGCCGTTCGGCCGACGAGCGGCCGGAGCGGGAGAGCACAGCGTCCATGTCGGCCAGGTAGTCCGCGAAGTAGTCCCTCAGGATCGCCTCGCCGAAGGCGTCCTTCGAGGCGAAGTAGTGGTAGAAGGACCCCTTGGGCACGCCGGACTCCGCCAGCACCTCGTTGATGCCGACGGCGGAGTAGCCCTTCCGGGCCATGATCTGCCGTGCGGTGTCGAGGATGAGCCGACGGGTGTCCGCACTGCGCGTGGTGACCGACATGCAGGGAACGTACCACCGGAATAGACCGGTCGTCTAGTACGGCCTCCGCGGACCGGCCGCAGGTCAGGCGTCCGGGATGCGCCGGGCACGGGTCCACTCCGCGAGCTGCGCGGCCGTGAAGGCGGTGACCACCCGCTCCGGTGGGACGCCGCAGCGCTCGGCGCGGTCGCAGCCGATCAGCTGCCAGTCCAGCTGCCCGGGCGCATGGGCGTCGGTGTCGACGGCGAAGAGCACGCCGGCCTCCACCGCGCGGCGGAGCAACCGCAGGGGCGGATCCCTGCGTTCGGGCCGGGAGTTGACCTCGACGGCCGTGCCGGTCTCGGCGCAGGCGGCGAAGACCCGGTCCGCGTCGAACCGGGACTCCGGCCGGGTACCGCGCTCCCCCGCGACCAGGCGGCCGGTGCAGTGCCCGAGGACGTCGGTGAGGGGGTTCCGCACGGCGCGGACCATCCGGCGGGTCATGGCGGGGGCGTCCATCCGCAGCCTGGAGTGGACGGAGGCGACGACGAGGTCGAGGCGGTCGAGGAGTTCGGGATCCTGGTCGAGCGTGCCGTCCGGGAGGATGTCGCACTCGATACCGGTGAGGAGCCGGAAGGGCCGCCACCGCCGGTTGAGTTCGGCGACGAGGTCGAGCTGCTCGCGCAGCCGGCCGGCGCTCAGGCCGTGGGCCACCGTGAGGCTGGGCGAGTGGTCGGTGAGGACCGCCCACTCGTGGCCGAGCCTCCGGGCGGTGGCGCCCATGGCCTCGACGGGACTGCCGCCGTCGGACCAGTCGGAGTGGAGGTGGCAGTCGCCGCGCAGGGCGGCGCGCAGGGCCCGGCCGCCCTCGGCGAGGGGCTCGGCGGCCTGTTCCTCCAGGCGGGCCAGATAGGCGGGGGTGCGCCCGTCGAGCGCCTCCCGGACGACGGACGCGGTCCTGGGCCCGACACCCCCGACGCGCTCCAGGGTCCCCGCCTCCGCGCGGCGCGCCAGGTCCTGCGGATCGAGGGCGGCGAGGGCGGACGCGGCAGTGCGGAAGGCCCGGACACGGTAGCTCCCGGCGAGGGAGCGCTCCAGGAGGAACGCCACCCGGTCCAGGGCTTCGAGGGGATCCATCGGCACCTCCGGCCTCGGCGCGGGCCCTCCTGCCAGTGAACCCCGCACGGGGAACGCCGTCCAACACACAGACGTCCAAGGCGCCAACCAGACTTCACCTTTCAATCAACGATTCAAGAATGTTTCCACCTTGGCATTGCCTCCTGAATCACCTCTAACGTCTTTCTTCGGCCGTTTCCCGCGGCTACTGAACCGCTGGTCAGCAAGAGCCGGCCCGGTCACCGCCTGGGCTCGGAGGGTGACGGGTGGTGACCGGATCCCGCGGTAGGCGAAAGCGTTCTTCACGGGGATCGGTAAGACTCCTGTCCGATTACCGAAACCCCGACCCCATGGAGTGTTCGTTATGCGGTACGTCGCCAGAGGACTCGCGCTCGCCGGTCTGTCGCTCGGGCTCGCCTTCGCCCCCGCGGCCGGCACCGCGGGAGCGGCCCCGGCACCGGCAGGTGCCACGAGCCTGTACGCCCCCTCGGCGCTGGTCCTCACCGTCACCGCCGGCGAGGACGCCGTCGATGGCACGGTGCTGCGGGCCGTCACCCTGGAGTGCGCCCCGGGGGCCCGCGGCAGCCACCCCGCGCCCGAGGACGCCTGCGGCGAACTGCGCGCCCAGGCGGGCGGCTTCGACGCCAGTGTCGCGCTCGACCCGGACCGCGCCTGCACCAAGCAGTGGGACCCGGTGACGGTGACCGCCACCGGTGTGTGGGAGGGCCGCCACGTCTCGTACAGCCACACCTTCGGCAACCCGTGCGTGAAGAGCACCGCGCGCGGCGTGCTCTTCTCGTTCTGACACTCCCCGGCCCCCGCGCCCCGGCGCGCGGCGGACGGAGAGGACGCCGCCCCGCCCGGGCGGTGCACGACGGCGGCCCCGGCAGATGACTGCCGGGGCCGCCGCCTCGTGTCCGGACCCCGCACGCACCGCGGGGTACCGGGTCAGGCGCCCGGTGGCACCCGCGCGGGGCGTCCGGTTCCGCGGGTCAGCACGTACCCGCCGACGCCCGCCAGCGCGGCGAGCACGGCCCCCGCGCCCGTCCACAGCCAGCGGTCGGACCACCAGCCGGTGGACACCTCAAGCCCCGCCCGCTCCTCGTTGCGCTGCTCCTTGGCCGAGACGCCCGGCACCAGGGGCTCCGCCAGGGCCCCGTCCACCGCGTAGGCCCCGCCGACCTCCTTGGAGACCGCCTCCATTTCCGCGCGCACGGGCAGCCCCAGGTCCTCCTCGGGCAGCGCGGTGACGGTCAGCCGGACGTAGTAGCTGCCCGGCAGCGGGTCACCCTCCCACGGGTCCGCGAGGGACCGCACGGGCCGCAGCGTGCAGGCGAGGTCCACCGACGACGCCTCGGCACCCGCGGCCCGGCTCTGCATCCCGTACATGCAGGGCTGGCGGCGGCGCAGGCCGTCGTAGACGTCGATCCGCCAGGTCGAGGCGCCGTGCCGGGCCGCGGACTCGGGCAGGGTCACCGTGGCGCGCACCGTGGGGCGCTGGCCCGCGTCGGCGGTGAAGACCCAGTACAGGTAGTCGCCGCTGGAGGCGTTCGCGGTGGCGAGCTGCCCCTGCCGGACGGGCGTCGCCGTGCGGAAGGTCGTCCCCGCCTCGGTCGGTCCCCCGCCCTCGGTGGCCGTGCCGTCCGAGGACGAGGGCGAGGGGCTCTCGGCGACGGCGCCCGGCGCCGCGCCGAGCAGCGCCGCGGCGGCCAGCGCTCCGGCCGCCAGGATCCTGGTGATACGCATCAGTTGGTCCTCCAGACGGCGACGCGCCAGCGCGATACCCAGCCCCACAGCAGGCCGGCGGCAAAGCCCACGACCACGAGCAGCCCGAGCAGCCACCAGCCGCGTCCCAGGCCGAAGGAAGCCACGTCGGCCGCCTCGTCCGGGGCGTCGACGACGTCGACCGTCAGCTCCAGCGGCAGACCGGGCTCGCTCGTGACACCCGGTGCGGCGGAGAAGGAGTTGCTCACCTGGAGGCAGACCACCTCGGCGGCGGATGCCTCGACGTCGTCGTCCGAGGGCGCCTTGGGGTAGCGCAGGCCGGTGGATATCAGGTCCGTCCGGCCGTCGCCGGCCTCCGAGCCCCGCACGATCTCCCGGCCGTGCACGGTCACGGCACGCATCAGCACGCCGTAGTCGCGCTCGACCGGGCGGTCGGCGGCGATGCTCACCGAGGCCCGCAGCTCCTGGCCCGGCCGGACGTCGACCCGGTACCAGCGGTGCTCGCCGAAGGCCTCGCGGTCGGTGTAGAGACCGGGGGTGAGCACGGGGGCGTCGGCGCAGCGCGCGGCGCCTTCGAGGGGCACGGGCGTCACCACCGGGTCGGCGGCGCGCTCGACCAGCTGGCTGACCCTGCCGGAGAGCTCCTCGGTGTGCTGGACGGAGGTGTAGGTGCCTCCGGTGGCCTCGGCGATGCAGCGCAGCTGCGCCCGGGTCTTGGCGTCCGGGACCAGGCCCAGGGTGTCGATGACGAGGTGGATGCCCTTGGCGGCGATATCGCGTGCCACCTCGCAGGGGTCCAGGGGCGCGCAGGTGTCCTCGCCGTCGGTGATGAGGACGATCCGGCGGGTGGCGTCCCCGCCCGCCAGGTCGTCGGCGGCCCCGAGCAGGGCCGGGCCGATCGGGGTCCAGCCGGTGGGTGCGAGGGTCGCCACGGCGGTCTTGGCCTCGGTGCGGTCCAGCGGGCCGACCGGGTAGAGCTGCCGGGTGTCCTTGCAACCGCGCTCGCGGTCCTCTCCCGGGTAGTCGGCGCCGAGCGTGCGGATGCCCAGCTCCACGTCCTCGGGGACGGCGTCCAGCACTTCGTTGAACGCCTGCTTGGCGGCGGCCATCCGGCTCTGGCCGTCGATGTCGCGGGTCCTCATCGAGCCGCTGACGTCGAGCACCAGCTCGACCTTCGGGGGTTCCTTCGCCGCCGGTCCGTCGGCGGCGGTGGCGGGGGCCGGAGCGGCGAGCCCGGCCACCAGAGCCGCGAGCAGGGCCCAGGCCCCAGCCGCAAGGCGTTTTCTTGTGATCATCCGGCGGATGGTAGTGAGCCGCCGCCGCAGAGCCAAAACGCGCCCGCCGCCGGGCCGTTCGCCCCGGCGGCGGCCGGTGGCCCGGCGGGGCGGGGCGGGTTCAGGGGGTCCGCGCGGCGAGGGCCGCCGCCACCGCGCCGAAGAAGTCCGCGTGCGCCCGTGCGCTGCACGGCAGTTCGGGGTTCCACGGGACGACCGCGGCCCGCGCGGTGAGCGCCCGCCAGGCGGGGACGTCCCCGAGCGACACCAGGGGCTCGGCGTTGGCGCGGACGTCGACCAGCACCACGTCCGGTTCCAGCAGGGCCACCGCGCTCCAGTCCCCGGGGGCCCAGTTGACGCCCGGGCCGGGCGCCGGGGCGGCCGTGCGCACCCCGCAGTCGGCAAGCGCCCGCAGATCCGGCCAGGCCCCCGGCCGGGCGAGGTGGACGGTGCCGGCGCCCGCGGGCGAGAGCGCGAGGACGCGGGCCCCGCCGGACCGCTCGGCCGCCGTCCGCAGGGCCCGGCGGGCGGCCTCCTCCTCGCGGCGTGCCTGGGGCTCCGCGGCGCCCAGGGAGGCGGCCAGCGCGGCCGTCCGGTCCCGGAGTCCGTCGAGGGTGCGGTCCTGCCCGACGTCGATCAGGACCAGCGGGACCTGCTCCTCCAGGTGCTTGGCGGCGTCCGGGTCGAGCCCGTAGACCTGGTCCGGCCCGTAGCCGACGGCCACCACCAGGTCCGGGCGCCGGTCGAGCACCGCCGCGGCGTCGAGGGCGGGCCCGGGGCCCAGGTACGCGACCTCCCCGAGCGGCAGGGAACCGGCCTTCGCCGGGTCCGCGACGGGGCCGTCGTGCGCCGAGCCGAAGACCGCCACGGGGCGCAGGCCGTGGTCCTGGAGTGCCGCGCCGGCCCGGATGTAGGCCACCACGCGCTCCGGGGTGCGCGGGGCACTCGCCGTCCTCCCCCGGTCGTCCGCGAACCGCCATCCGCTCGTCTGCTGGTCCATGCCGCCTCCGCTCGGGTCCCCGGCGGGCCCCGCCGGGGACCCGCCGTCGCACACGTCGGGGGTCTGCCTGCCCCGGGGCGGCCCGGCGTACGCACGGCAACGGGCGGGAAGCGGAGGGGAGTCGGACGACGGCGGCGGGAGCTGGAGGGGACGGGTGCGCGCGGACCTCCGGAGCGGGGCGCGCGCGGGCGCAGGCGCCGCGGGCACGCCGCACGAGCCGCTGCCCGGTGCGCCTCCCGCGCGCCCCCGGAGAGGGCGCTGCGGACACGGGCGGACCCGCGCAGGCGCCCGGCCGTGTCCGAATCGTTCAAGACGGCTCCCTGGGCCTGGAGCGACCATGGCGGTATGACTCCTCGACTCGACGCCGTCGGACTCGTCGTCTCCGACATGGCCGCCTCGCTCGCCTTCTACCGCCGCCTCGGCCTCGACGTACCGGCCGGCGCGGACGACGCCCCGCACGTCGAGGCGGTGCTGCCCGGCGGGACGCGGGTGCTGTGGGACACCGAGGAGACCGTCCGGTCCTTCGACCCGGGCTGGACCGCACCGTCCGGGGGCGACCGGCTCGGCCTGGCCTTCGCCTGCGACACCCCGGCGGAGGTGGACGCCCTCTACGACCGGCTGGTCGGCGCCGGCTACCGGGGGCACCTGAAGCCCTGGGACGCGGTCTGGGGGCAGCGCTACGCCCTGGTGCTCGACCCGGACGGCATGGCCGTGTCGCTCTTCGCCGACGCCTCGTAGGCACCGAGCGTCATCCCCGCGAGCGCCTTCGTCTCCCGGGCCAGGTGCGCCTGGTCGGCGCAGCCGGCCAGATGGGCCGCCTCGGCGTAGGAGGTCCCGCCGCGCACCAGGGCCAGCGCGCGCTGGAGGCGGAGGATCCGGGCCAGCGTCTTGGGCCCGTAGCCGAAGACCTCCAGGGAGCGGCGGTGCAGGCGGCGGGGCCCCAGCCCGACGGCCTCGCCCGCGCGGGCGACGCTCCCGCCGTCGGCGAGGTGCCGCACCACCGGGGCGATCCACGGCTCCGCGGCTGGAGCGTCCGCGGCGCGGCGCAGGGCGAGGTCCTCCAGGCCGGAGGCGGGGTCGCCGGGGTCGATCCGGGCCGCGAGCCGGCGTGCGGTGGCCGCGCCCCACAGGTCCGCGAGCTCGACACGCCGGTCGCGCAGCGCATGGGCGGGGACGCCCAGCAGGGCCGGCGCGGCCCCGGGGGCGAGGCGCAGGCCCGCCCACGCGGCTCCGGGGGCGGCGGTGTGGGCGCGGGTGTCGGGGCCCGCGACGCGCAGCACGCCCTCGCTCCACAGCAGGTCCATACAGCCGTCGGGGAGGATCGGGCGCGGCGCCCGCCCCGGCCCGTCCCCGGGGGAGACGGTCCACACGGCGGCTCCGGGCAGCCGGGAAGGGCGCTCTCGGTACACGCCGCCAGGCTACCGGCGCTGCCCCCGGCCCCCGTTCCCGCGGCCCTCGCCGGGCCGCGGGAGCGGGTCCTCGCGCGTCGCCGGGTCCTGTCCGGGGTGCCCCGGCCGGGGCGCGGCCGGCCGGGTGGGGTCCGTCGGGTCCTTGGGCTCCTTCGGCTGCTCCCGGCCGCCGTGCAGCGTGGTGTGCAGCCGCGCCCTGACGTCGTCGGGGGGCAGGAACCTCGACCAGCGCTCGGGGAACTCCGAGGGCATGTCGCCGCCGCCGTCGTCGTCGTCCTCGTCCGCGTCTCCGTACAGCTGGGCCGTCCGGGCGCGGGCGAGCAGCTCGGCCGCGTCCGCGGCGCGGGCCCGCTCGTTGGCGGCGCGGGCGGCGGCGGTGGCCACGGAGGGCCAGACCCGGTCGATGGCGGCGTTCACCGCCGCGCCCACGAGCACGGCGAAGGCCGAGATGCCGATCCACAGCAGGAAGGCGATGGGCGCGGCGAGCGAGCCGTAGATGGTGGGGCCCTCGACCGTGCTGGTGAGGTAGATCCGCAGCAGGAAGCTGCCCACCACCCACATCGCCAGGGCGACCAGCGCGCCGGGGACGTCCTCCACCCAGGGGGAGCGCACCGGCACGGAGACGTGGTACAGCGTGGTCAGGAAGGCGATCGACAGAAGGATCACCACCGGCCAGTACAGCAGCCGGACCAGCTCGGCACCCCAGGGGATGAGCTCGACCAGGCGGTCGGGGCCGACCACGGCGAGCGGGAGCACCACCGCGCCGATCAGCAGGGCGACCACGTACAGCAGGAAGGCGAGCAGCCGGGTGGCGACGATGCCGCGGTGCCCGTCGAGCCCGTACATCACGGTGATGGTGTCGATGAAGACGTTGACCGCGCGGGACCCGGACCACAGGGCGATGGCGAAGCCGATCGAGATGATGTCCGGGCGGCCGCTGCGGGTGACGTCCTCCAGCAGGGGCCTGGCGATGTCGTTGACGCCCCGGTCCGACAGGACCGTGCCGACGGCGGAGAGGATGTTCTGCTCGATGGAGGCGACGGTGGTGGTGTCGGTCCAGTCGTCGATGTACCCGAGCAGGCCCATCAGGCCGAGCAGCAGCGGGGGTACCGACAGCAGGGTGAAGAAGGCCGCCTCGGCGGCGAGGCCCAGGATGCGGTACTCGATGCACGAGTTCACCGTGTCCTTCAGCAGCAGCCACGTCATCTTCCGCTTGGAGACGTTGCGGTAGAGGACTCGGGCCCGGTGGAGCCGGCCCGGCGGTGGCTCGGGTGTTTCGTTCGCTGCCTGCACGTCCTTACCGTATCCGCATGGCAGCAGGCACCCACACAGTGACCAACCAGGCTCCGCCCCTGGTGGGGTACGACGTCTTCTCCTCCGACCGGGCCCTGGCGGAGGCGGTCGGGCGCCATGTCGCCCCCGAGGCGCTCGACGGGGCGCGGCAGGAGCTGACCGTGCTCGGCCGCTCGGCCGGGTCGGCGCAGGCGCTGCGGTGGGGCGAGCAGGCGGACCGCAACCCCCCGCGGCTGGTGACCCACGACCGCTACGGCCACCGCGTCGACGAGGTCGACTTCCATCCGGCCTGGCACCGGCTGCTCGGCAAGGCGGTCACCTCGGGGCTGACCTCGGCCTGGGGCCGGCCCTCCGGGCACGTGCGGCGCGCCGCGGGCTTCCTGGTGTGGACGCAGGCCGAGGCGGGGCACCTGTGCCCGGTGTCGATGACGCACGCGGCGGTACCGGCCCTGCGCGCGGACCCGGAGCTGGCGGCCGTGTGGGAGCCGCTGCTGACCTCGCGGGTGTACCAGCAGGGACTGGTGCCCGTGCGGGAGAAGAGCGGCGCGCTGGTCGGGATGGGGATGACGGAGAAGCAGGGCGGGAGCGACGTGCGCGCGGGGACCACCCGGGCCGAGCCGCTGGGCTCCCCGGGCGCGTACGCGCTCACCGGGCACAAGTGGTTCTGCTCCGCCCCGATGAGCGACGCCTTCCTGGTCCTCGCCCAGGCTCCGGGGGGCCTGAGCTGCTTCCTGGTGCCGCGGGTGCTGGAGGACGGCTCGCGCAACACCTTCCTGCTCCAGCGGCTGAAGGACAAGCTGGGCAACCGGTCGAACGCCTCCGCGGAGGTCGAGTTCGCGGGGACCTGGGCCCGGCGGGTGGGCGAGGAGGGGGCGGGGGTGCGCACCATCATCGGCATGGTCGCCGCGACCCGGCTCGACTGCGTGCTCGGCTCGGCCGGCCTGATGCGGGCGGCGGTGGCGCAGGCCGTCCACCACTGCGCGCACCGCCGTGCCTTCGGCGCCCTGCTGGTCGACCAGCCGCTGATGCGCAACGTGCTGGCGGACCTCGCGGTGGAGTCGGAGGCCGCGACCGTGCTCGCGCTGCGGCTGGCCGCCGCGTACGACGCGGACACGCCGGAGGACCGGGCGCTGCTGCGGATCGCCGTCCCGGTGGCCAAGTACTGGGTCACCAAGCGCACCACCCCCCTGGTCGCCGAGGCTCTGGAGTGCCTGGGCGGCAACGGGTACGTGGAGGAGTCGGGGCTGCCCCGGCTGCTGCGGGAGTCGCCGCTGAACTCGGTGTGGGAGGGCGCCGGGAACGTGCAGGCGCTGGACGTGCTGCGGGCGCTGCGGCAGGGGGGAACGCTGGACGCCTTCCTGAAGGAGGTCGGGCGGGCCCGCGGGGCCGACCACCGGCTGGACGCGGCGATCCGGGACGTGCTGACGCAGTTGGCGGACCTGGACGGCATCGAGGCGCGGGCGCGGCGGCTGGCCGGGCGGATGGCCGTGGTGATGCAGGGGGCGCTGCTGGTGCGCTGGGCGCCGCCGGAGGTCGCCGACGCGTTCTGCGCCTCCCGGCTGGGGGGCGGCTGGGACGGGGTCTTCGGGACTCTGCCGGTCACGCCGGGGCTGGAGGCCGTGGTCGAGCGGGCCCGCGTGGTCCTCTGAACGGCCCGGGAGCGGGGCGGGGCGCGCGGCGGGGCCCGGGACACCGGGCGCAGGGGCACGGCCCCAGGCCGGCGGGCCGCCCGCGGAGGCCGCTCCACGGGCGGCCCGCAAGGCCGTCCCACGGGTGCGGGCCGCGTTGCCGCGGCCGCCGCCCGTGACGGATCGGGGTGGTGCTGCGCCGACACGGCACCACCCCCGGTACCGGCGAACCGGTGCCCCGCCAGCCTCGTACAGGGGCTCGCCGCTCCGCGACGGTTGCAGAAGGTTGCATCCTGGGGGGAGGTCCGCGGCGGGTGCCGTCCGCCCGCAGGGCAGGATGGGTGCCGTACCACCGCACCGCGCCGCCGGGGGCGTCGAAGGAGGGCCCGTGCCGCACAAGACACTCGACCTGGCCAGGCTGGCCGTGATGGACGCGACGGAGGCGGCGCGGCTGCTGAGGGAGGTGCGTCTGGCGACGCTCTCCGGGCTGCGGCCCGAGGTGGGCCCTCGCACGGAGATCGACGAGTCCTGGCGGCGGATGCTGAGCAGCGGCGTCGACCCCGACCGGGACCGGCGCTCGGGGATCCTCGGGCTGGACGAGATCGAGAGGCGCAGGCGCTCCTCCCCCCTGCTGGAGGTGCTGCCGGTGCTGCGGGCGGGCCTGCTGTCGGTGTCCGAGGCGGCCCGGCACATCATGGTGGTGGCCGACGCCGACGGCCGGCTGCTGTGGCGGGAGGGCAGTACCGCGGTGCTCCGCAAGGGCGACGCCCACGGCTTCGTCCCGGGCGCGGACTGGGCGGAGAACCAGGTCGGCACGAACGGGGTGGGCACGCCGCTGGTGACGCGGCGGCCGGTGCAGGTGCACTCCGCGGAGCACTTCGTCGCCTCCCACCACACCTGGACCTGCGCGGGGGCACCGGTGATCGACCCGCGCGACGGCCGGCTGCTGGGTGCCGTCGACGTCAGCGGGCCGCTGACGAGCATGCATCCGGCCATGCTCGCTCTGGTCACGGCCGTGGCGGGGCTCGCGGAGGCCGAGCTGCGCACCCGCCACCACGAGGCGCTGGAGCGGCTGCGCTCGGTGGCCGCGCCGCTGCTGGGCCGGGTCGGCGGACGTGCGCTGGCGGTGGACGACCGCGGCTGGCCGGCCGCGGTGACGGGGATGGCGCCCCCGGACCGGCTCGCCCTCCCCCGGCAGCCGCGCGCGGGCCGCACCTGGCTCCCGCCGCTCGGCATGTGCACCCTCGAACCGCTGCCCGGGGGATGGCTGGTGCGCGTGGACGACGGCGCGGAGGCGGATGCCGCCGCGCCCGGCCGGGTGGTCCTGGACCTGAGCCGCCGGCACCGGCCGTCGGTGCGCCTGTCGGGCGCCGCCGGCGACTGGACGTACGAGCTGAGCCCCCGCCACGCCGAGCTGCTCTACCTGCTGGCGCGCAACCGCGCGGGGCTGAGCGCCGCCCAGCTGGCGCAGGACCTGTTCGCGGACCCGACCAGGACGGTCACGGTGCGGGCCGAGATGTCCCGGCTGCGGCGCCGTCTGGCGCAGGTGCTGGCCCACCGGCCGTACCGGATCGCCGACGAGGTGGACGTCGAGGTGGTGCTGCCGGAGCACCCGTGCGACCTGCTGCCCCACTCGACGGCCCCCGCGGTCCGACGGGCCCGCACGGGGCCGGAACCCGCCGCCCGTAAGCCCGCGCCGTGAGCGGCCGGGGGCGCCTCGGGGCGGTCCGGCCGCGGGAGCCCGGGGAGCCCGCCGGGCGGCGTGCGACCGGTCCCACCGCACCCCGTGTTGGGCCGACGGGGGGCGGCATGGTTCCCTGGCGCCCATGAGCATCACCGTCACCACATGGTCCCTGGAGCAGACCTCGCCGGCCGACCAGCGCCCCGCCTCCGCTCCCGAGGGGGACATCCGGATCACCCGGGCCGAGGTCCCCTCGCCCGAGTTCAGCCGCTTCCTCTACACCGCGGTGGGCGGCGACATCCGCTGGACCGACCGCCTGGGCATGACCTACGCGGAGTGGCGGAAGTGGCTGGAGCAGCCCGGGGTGGAGACCTGGGTGGCCTACGACCGCGGCACGCCCGCCGGGTACGTGGAGCTCCAGGCGCAGGAGGGCGGCTCGGTCGAGATCGTGTACTTCGGCCTCGTCCCCGCCTTCCGCGGACGCCGCATCGGGGGCCATCTCCTGGCGCACGGGACCGCCCGGGCCTGGGACCTGGCGGAGCGCTGGCCGGGGCTGCCGGCCACGTCGCGGGTGTGGCTGCACACCTGCTCCAAGGACGGGCCGCACGCCATGGACAACTACCTGCGGCGCGGGTTCCGGCTCTTCGACACCGCGGTGGCCGAGGAGGACGAGGTGACCACGCCGGGGCCGTGGCCGGGCTCCGGCCTCTGAGCCCGGGCCGGTCGCGCGGGCTGAGCCCGCTCCCCCACCCCCGTACACGCCGCGCCCGTCCCGCGCGGCCCCCGCGGCCCGCGGACGGCCGGCGCCGCCGCCCGTCCGCGCCGCGGTGACCCACGACACAGCGTCTCGCCATACGAGACAGCAGTGTCCACATTCCGGATAGCGGTGGACTGGGTCCAAAGTCCCATGACACGCTTCCGTCATGTCCAGCACTGGAATTGCCTTGGTGAGTCGGCGGCACGTCGACCTCGGCCGCATGTCCAGCGCCATCTGTCAGGCCTGCTGAGAGCTCAGCACCGCCGGATCCCCCTCGTCACCACCCCGCCCTGCGCACCGTCGCGCTCTTCTCGCGAGTGTGCAGCTCAGAGCCGCCCTCCTGCCTTCTCGAAGGATTCATCACCATGGCCGCCACCCCGGAAAAGCCCGTCGCCGCCACGCCCCGACGCAAGGCCGGACGCCACCGTGGCGAGGGTCAGTGGGCCATGGGCCACCACACCCCGCTCAACGCGAACGAGCAGACCAAGAAGGACGACGACGGTCTCAATGTGCGGACACGCATTGAGACGATCTACGCGCACCGCGGGTTCGACTCCATCGACGGCGCCGACCTGCGCGGGCGGATGCGCTGGTGGGGCCTCTACACCCAGCGCAAGCCCGGGATCGACGGCGGCAAGACCGCGATCCTGGAGCCGGAGGAGCTGGACGACTCGTACTTCATGCTCCGGGTGCGCATCGACGGCGGCCGCCTGACCACGGAGCAGCTGCGGGTGATCGGCGAGATCTCCGAGGAGTTCGCGCGCGGCACCGCCGACCTAACCGACCGGCAGAACGTCCAGTACCACTGGATCCGCATCGAGGACGTGCCCGAGATCTGGCGGCGCCTGGAGGCCGTCGGCCTCTCCACCACCGAGGCCTGCGGCGACACCCCCCGGACCATCCTCGGCTCCCCCGTGGCCGGCATCGCCGAGGACGAGATCGTCGACGGCACCCCCGCCGTCGACGAGATCCACCGGCGCTACGTCGGGAACAAGGACTTCTCCAACCTGCCGCGGAAGTTCAAGACCGCGATCTCCGGGTCCCCGCTCCTGGACGTGGCGCACGAGATCAACGACATCGCCTTCGTCGGCGTGCACCACCCCGAGCACGGCCCCGGCTTCGACCTGTGGGTCGGCGGCGGCCTGTCCACCAACCCCAAGCTGGGCGTGCGCCTGGGTGCCTGGGTCCCGCTGGAGGAGGTGCCCGACGCCTGGGAGGGCGTCGTGTCCATCTTCCGCGACTACGGCTACCGCCGGCTGCGCAACCGCGCGCGTCTGAAGTTCCTCGTCGCCGACTGGGGCGCGGCGGAGTTCCGCCGGGTGCTGGAGGAGGAGTACCTGGGCCGGCCGCTGCTCGACGGCCCCGCCCCCGCGCAGCCCGTCCAGCACTGGCGCGACCACGTCGGCGTCCACCGCCAGAAGGACGGCCGCTACTACGTCGGCTTCGCACCGCGCGTCGGCCGGGTGGACGGCACCACCCTGACCAAGATCGCCGCCCTGGCCGAGGAGCACGGCTCGGGCCGGCTGCGGACCACCGTCGAGCAGAAGATGATCGTGCTCGACGTGACGGAGGAGCAGATCGACTCCCTCGTCTCCGGGCTGGAGGCGCTCGACCTGCAGGTCCGGCCGTCGCCGTTCCGCCGCGGCACGATGGCCTGCACCGGCATCGAGTTCTGCAAGCTGGCGATCGTCGAGACCAAGGGCCGGGGCTCCAGCCTCATCGACGAACTGGAGCGCCGCCTGCCCGGGTTCGACGAGCCGATCACCATCAACATCAACGGCTGCCCCAACGCCTGCGCCCGCATCCAGGTGGCGGACATCGGGCTCAAGGGCCAGCTGGTCCTGGACGAGGCGGGCAACCAGGTCGAGGGCTACCAGGTCCACCTCGGCGGCGCACTCGGCCTCGACCCCGCGTTCGGCCGCAAGGTCCGGGGGCTGAAGGTCACCGCCGCCGAGCTTCCGGACTACGTCGAGCGGGTGCTCACCCGCTTCCGCGAGGAGCGCCACGAGGGCGAGCGCTTCGCCACCTGGGCGGCCCGCGCCCCCGAGGAGGCCCTGTCGTGAGCGAGCGAGCCGCCCCGTTCTACTGCCCCTACTGCGGCGACGAGGACCTGCGCCCCAGCGAGGAGGGGCACGGCGCCTGGGAGTGCGCGGCCTGCAACCGCGCCTTCCGGCTGAAGTTCCTCGGGCTCCTCGCCCGGGGTGTGCGCTCCGACGGCAACGGAAGGGACGACCTGTGACCACCGCCCAGCAGGACCTGCGCACCCTGGCCGAGCAGGCGGGCCGGGAGCTGGAGGAGGCCCCCGCGCTCGACGTGCTGCGCTGGGCCGCCGACGCCTTCGGGCCGCGCTTCTGCGTGACCTCCTCGATGGAGGACGCGGTCGTCGCCCACCTCGCCTCGCGCGCCCTGCCCGGCGTGGACGTCGTCTTCCTCGACACCGGCTACCACTTCGAGGAGACCATCGGCACCCGGGACGCGGTCGAGGCCGTGATGGACGTCAACGTCATCACCCTCACGCCCCGCCGCACGGTGGCCGAGCAGGACGCCGAGTACGGCCCGCGGCTGTACGAGCGCGACCCCGACCTGTGCTGCGCCCTGCGCAAGGTGGCGCCGCTGCGGGACGGCCTCGCCGGGTACGACGCCTGGGCGACCGGCCTGCGCCGCGACGAGTCCCCCACCCGGGCGAACACCCCGGTGGTCGGCTGGGACGAGAAGCGGCGGAAGGTCAAGGTCTCCCCGATCGCCCGCTGGACGCAGGAGGACGTGGACGCCTACGTCACCGCCCACGGTGTGCTCACCAACCCGCTGCTCACAGACGGCTACGCCTCCGTCGGCTGCGCACCCTGCACGCGCCGGGTGCTGGACGGCGAGGACGCCCGCGCGGGCCGCTGGGCCGGACGCGGCAAGACCGAGTGCGGACTGCACGGCTGATGACGAACGACCTGAACCCAGGGGAGAACGACGTGACCGGAGCCACCATCTGGCTCACGGGTCTGCCGAGCGCCGGCAAGACCACCATCGCCCGTGAGCTGGCGCGGCGGCTGCGCGCCGAGGGCCGCCGGGTCGAGCTGCTGGACGGAGACGAGATCCGCGAGTTCCTCTCCGCGGGACTGGGGTTCAGCCGCGAGGACCGGCACGTCAACGTGCAGCGGATCGGCTTCGTCGCCGAACTGCTCGCCTCCAACGGCGTGCTGGCGCTGGTGCCGGTGATCGCCCCGTACGCGGACAGCCGGGAGGCCGTGCGCAAGCGCCACCAGCAGGAGGGCACGGCCTACGTCGAGATCCACGTGGCCACCCCCGTGGAGGTCTGCTCGGAGCGCGACGTGAAGGGCCTGTACGCCAAGCAGGCAGCCGGCGAGATCAGCGGGCTGACGGGCGTCGACGACCCCTACGAGCAGCCGGAGTCGCCGGACCTGCGGATCGAGTCCCAGGACCAGACCGTCGAGGAGTCGGCCGCGGCCGTCCGCGCGCTGCTGGCCGAGAGGGGCCTGCTGTGAGGCGGGGCGCGGCCGCCGGACCGCGCCCCGCCGGGCGTACCGCGCCCGCGCACCCCCGGCACCGCGCGGGCGGCGCAGCCCGCGCCGGCGAAGAAGCCCAGCAACAGGAAAGGGGTCGGCTGTGACGACCGTCGCCACGCTCCACGAGGGCACCGACAGCCCGTTCGCCCTGTCCCACCTGGACGCGCTCGAGTCCGAGGCGGTGCACATCTTCCGCGAGGTGGCGGGCGAGTTCGAACGGCCGGTGATCCTCTTCTCCGGCGGCAAGGACTCCATCGTCATGCTGCACCTGGCGCTGAAGGCCTTCGCCCCGGCCGCCGTGCCGTTCTCGCTGCTGCACGTCGACACCGGGCACAACTTCCCCGAGGTCATCGAGTACCGGGACCGCACGGTCGCCCGGCACGGGCTGCGGCTGCACGTCGCCTCCGTGCAGGACTACATCGACCGGGGGGTGCTCAGGGAGCGCCCGGACGGCACCCGCAACCCGCTGCAGACCGTGCCGCTCACCGAGGCCATCCAGCAGCACCGCTTCGACGCCGTGTTCGGCGGCGGGCGCCGCGACGAGGAGAAGGCCCGGGCCAAGGAGCGGGTGTTCTCCCTGCGCGACGAGTTCTCCCAGTGGGACCCGCGCCGGCAGCGCCCCGAGCTGTGGCAGCTCTACAACGGGCGGCACGCCCCCGGCGAGCACGTGCGGGTGTTCCCGCTGTCCAACTGGACCGAGCTGGACGTCTGGCAGTACATCCAGCGCGAGCGGATCGAGCTCCCGCAGATCTACTTCGCCCACGAGCGCGAGGTGTTCAGCCGCTCGGGCATGTGGCTGACCGCCGGCGAGTGGGGCGGGCCGAAGGACACGGAGCCCGTCGAGAAGCGCCTGGTGCGCTACCGCACCGTCGGCGACATGTCCTGCACGGGCGCCGTCGACTCCGACGCCGGCACCCTCGACGCCGTGATCGCGGAGATCGCCGCCTCCCGGCTCACCGAGCGGGGAGCCACCCGCGCCGACGACAAGCTGTCCGAGGCCGCGATGGAAGACCGCAAGCGCGAAGGGTACTTCTAGAGATGACCAGCACCACCGAGCAGCTCGCCGCCCAGGTGTCGGCGACCACGCTGCTGCGCTTCGCCACCGCGGGCTCCGTCGACGACGGCAAGTCGACCCTGGTCGGACGTCTGCTGCACGACTCCAAGTCCGTGCTCGCCGACCAGCTGGAGGCCGTGGAGCACGCCTCCCGCTCCCGCGGCCAGGAGGCACCCGACCTGGCGCTGCTCACCGACGGCCTGCGCGCCGAGCGGGAGCAGGGCATCACCATCGACGTGGCCTACCGCTACTTCGCCACGCCGCGGCGGCGCTTCATCCTGGCCGACACGCCGGGGCACGTGCAGTACACCCGCAACATGGTGACCGGCGCCTCGACCGCCGAGCTGACCGTGATCCTGGTGGACGCCCGCAACGGCGTGGTGGAGCAGACCCGGCGCCATGCGGCGATCGCCGCCCTGCTGCGCGTGCCGCACGTGGTGCTGGCCGTGAACAAGATGGACCTGGTGGACTACGCGGAGGGCGTCTTCGGCTCCATCGCCGAGGAGTTCACCGCCTACGCGACCGAGCTGGGCGTGCCCGAGGTGACCGCGATCCCGATCTCCGCCCTGGCCGGGGACAACGTCGTGGAGCCGTCGGCGCGCATGGACTGGTACGCCGGGCCCACCGTCCTGGAGCACCTGGAGACGGTCCCCGTCAGCCACGACCTGACCGGCTGCCACGCCCGGTTCCCGGTGCAGTACGTGATCCGGCCGCAGTCCGCGGAGCACCCCGACTACCGGGGCTACGCGGGCCAGATCGCCGCCGGCGCCTTCCGGGTGGGCGAGGAGGTGACGGTGCTGCCCTCGGGCCGCACCACCACCGTCAGCGGCATCGACCTGCTGGGCGAGGCGGTGGACGTCGCGTGGACGCCCCAGTCCGTGACGCTGCTGCTCGCGGACGACATCGACGTCTCGCGCGGCGACGTCATCGTGCCGAGCGCCGACGCCCCGGCGACCACCCAGGACGTCGAGGCGACGGTCTGCCATGTCGCCGACCAGCCGCTCGCCGTGGGCCAGCGGGTGCTGCTCAAGCACACCACCCGCACGGTCAAGGCCATCGTGAAGGACATCCCCTCGCGGCTCACCCTGGACGACCTGTCGCAGCACCCGGCACCGGGCAGCCTGGTCGCCAACGACATCGGCCGCGTCACCGTGCGCACCGCCGAGCCGCTGCCCATGGACTCCTACGCGCACTCCCGCCGCACCGGCTCGTTCCTGCTGATCGACCCGGCCGACGGGACCACGCTGGCGGCCGGGATGGCCGGCGAGTCCTTCGCCGCCCCCGCCGAGGCGCCCGGCGCCGACGACGAGGGCTGGGACTTCTGATGGCGGCCGACGTCTACGCCACCTTCGCCAAGGAGGGCGGACGCGTGGGCAGCGGGGTGCTCGGCGCGGGCACCGGCGGGGTGGCGCGATGTGCGCGATGACGCAGGTACGGGTGGCGCTCCGACGCCCCCGTACCCGGCCCCCGCACCGCCGAAGACCCCCCGACGAACACGACCCGGCAGCGTCCGCGAGGACGTAGCACCGGGCCGACGAGAGGAAAGCCTCCCGTGCCAGGCATCCGTTCCGCCACGCGCCGCGCCCTCGCCGCGGCGCTCGCCCTGCCCCTGCTCGCCGCGGCGCTTACCGCCTGCGGCTACGGCTCCCAGGCGCCGAAGCAGGAACAGGCCGCGTTCGCGCCCGAGGGCGAGCAGCTCTCGGCCGGGGAGGTGCGGGTCGGCTACTTCCCGAACCTGACGCACGCCACCGCGCTGGTCGGCGTCGAGAAGGGCCTGATCCAGAAGGAACTCGGCGGGACGCGTCTGTCGGCCACCACCTTCAACGCCGGACCGTCCGCGGTCGAGGCGCTGAACGCGGGCAGCGTCGACATCGGCTTCCTCGGGCCCTCGCCGTCGGTCAACGGGTACACCAGGTCCCACGGCGGCAATCTGCGGATCATCGGCGGCGCGGCCTCGGGCGGCGTGAAGCTGGTGGTCGACCCCGACGCGATCCGCACACCGGCCGACGTCAGGGGCAAGCGGATCGCCACGCCGCAGAAGGGCAACACGCAGGACGTGGCGCTGATCCACTGGATCGGCGAGCAGGGCTGGAGCGTGGACCCCGAGAGCGGCGAGGGCGACGTGTCGGTGGTCCGGTCCAACAACAAGGTGACCCCCGGCGCCTTCCGGACGGGCTCGATCGACGGCGCCTGGGTGCCCGAGCCCACCGCCTCCCAGCTGGTCGCCCTCGGCGGCGAGGTCCTTCTGGACGAGGCGGGGCTGTGGCCGGACGGGGAGTTCGTCATCACCAACATCGTCGTCTCCCAGCGGTTCCTTGCGGAGCACCCGGACGTGGTGGAGGCCGTGCTGCGCGGCACGGTGCGCACCAACGACTGGATCGACTCGCACCCCGACCAGGCCAAGGCCGCGGCGAACCGGGCGCTGGAGCGGCTGTCCGGCAAGCCGCTGCCCTCCGCGGTCCTGGACGCGGCCTGGCCGTCGATCAAGGTCACCGACGACCCGCTGGCCGAGACGCTGAGGACGCAGGCCGCCTGGGCCGCCGACGCCGGACTGCTGGCCGACCCGGAGCTCGACGGCATCTACGACCTGCGCCCGCTCAACACGGTCCTCGCGGCCGAGGGCAGGCCCGCGGTCGGCGACGCGGGCCTCGGCGCCAGGTAACCCGAACCACGTTTCCCAGGAGGTGACGACCATGGCCATCACGACCACCCGAGCCGCCGAACCCGGCGCGGCCATCACGCCCGCGGCCCGGATCGAGCACGTCTCGAAGTCCTTCGCCGGACCCTCGGGGCGGCAGCAGGTACTCGACGACATCACCCTCGACGTGGGCCGCGGCGAGTTCGTCACCCTGCTCGGGGCGTCCGGGTGCGGAAAGTCCACGCTGCTCAACCTGGTCGCGGGGCTCGACCGCCCCACCTCGGGGTCGATCGCCACGCCCGGCGGCCGTCCGGCGCTGATGTTCCAGGAGCACGCGCTGCTGCCCTGGCTGACGGCCGGCAGGAACATCGAGCTCGCGCTCAAGCTGCGCGGGGTGGCGAAGTCCGAGCGCCGCGCGGAGGCCGAGCGGCTGCTCGACCTGGTCCGCCTGGGCGGCGCCCACCGCAAGCGGGTGCACGAGCTGTCGGGCGGGATGCGCCAGCGGGTGGCCATGGCGCGGGCGCTGGCGCAGGACAGCGAGCTGCTGCTGATGGACGAGCCGTTCGCCGCCCTGGACGCGATCACCCGCGACGTGCTGCACGACGAACTGACCCGCATCTGGAGCGAGACGGGGCTGTCGGTGCTCTTCGTGACCCACAACGTGCGCGAGGCGGTGCGCCTGGCCGAGCGGGTCGTGCTGCTGTCCTCGCGCCCGGGGCGCGTCGCCCGTGAATGGACGGTGGGCATCGACCAGCCGCGCCGTATCGAGGACGCCGCCGTGGCGGAGCTCTCCGTCGAGATCACCGAAGAACTGCGTGGGGAGATCCGCCGCCATGGCCAGCACTGACACACCCGCGCCCGCGAAGGGCCGGGCCATGCCCGACGACCTGGCCGGTCTGGAGGCGGGGCTGGACGCGCTCGACACCGTGCAGAGCCAGCGCGCGCCCCTGCGGCAGGTGCTCGTCGGGAAGGTGCTCCCGCCGGTGGTCGCCGTCGCGCTGGTGCTCCTGGTCTGGCAGCTGCTGGTCGCCGCGGAGGTGACCGAGTCCTACAAGCTGCCGCCGCCGTCCGCCGTGTGGGACGGGGTCCGCGAGATGTGGCTCCAGGGGACGCTGCTGGACGTGGTGTGGACGAGCGTGTCCCGGGGCCTGCTCGGCTTCCTGCTGGCGCTGGCCATCGGCACGCCGCTGGGTCTGCTGGTCGCGCGGGTCCGGTTCGTGCGGGCCGCGATCGGACCCATCCTGTCCGGGCTCCAGTCGCTCCCCTCGGTGGCCTGGGTCCCGCCGGCGGTGATCTGGCTCGGGCTCAACGACGCGATGATGTTCACCGTCATCCTGCTCGGCGCGGTCCCCTCCATCGCCAACGGCCTGGTGTCCGGAGTCGACCAGGTGCCGCCGCTGTTCCTGCGGGCGGGCCGGACGATGGGGGCCACCGGGCTCCGGGGCACCTGGCACATCGTGATGCCCGCGGCGCTGCCGGGCTACCTGTCCGGGCTGAAGCAGGGCTGGGCGTTCTCCTGGCGCTCGCTGATGGCGGCCGAGATCATCGCCTCCTCGCCGGACCTCGGGCTGGGCCTGGGCCAGTTGCTGGAGAACGGCCGGAACAACTTCGACATGCCGGGCGTGTTCCTGGCCATCCTGCTCATCCTCGTCGTCGGCATCGCGATCGACCTGCTGGTCTTCAGTCCGCTGGAGCGGTGGGTGCTGCGCAGCCGCGGCCTGCTCGTGAAGGGCTGAGCCACCCCGTGAGCGCTCCCGTCCTCCTCGCCGTCGCCCACGGCAGCCGCGACCCGCGGCACGCGGCGACCGTGCACGCCCTGCTGAGGGCCGTGCGGTCGCTGCGGCCCGGGCTGCGCGCCGAGGTGGCCTTCCTCGACTTCAACGCCCCGTCGGTGCCCCGGGTGCTGGAGCGCCTCGCGGCCGACGGGGTGCGCGAGGTGGTGGCGCTGCCCCTGCTGCTGACCCGCGCGTTCCACGCCAAGGCGGACATCCCGGCCGTGCTGCGGTCGGCGCCTCCGTCGCTGCGGATCCGGCAGGCCGAGGTGCTCGGCCCCTCCCCGCTGCTGCTGGAGGCCGTGCACCGGCGGCTGTACGAGGCCGGGCTCGGCCCGGCCGACAAGGGCTCGACCGGCCTGGTGCTGGCGTCGGCGGGCTCCACCGACCCGGAGGCGATCGCGGTGATCGCAGACACAGCGCGGGAGCTGCGGCACACCGGTTGGTGCGCCGTGCGGCCCGCGTTCGCCTCCGCATCCCTTCCCCGGACCGAGGACGCGGTGCGGGAGCTGCGCGCGGAGGGCTGCGCGCGGGTGGCGGTCGTGCCGTACGTGCTCGCACCGGGACGGCTGCCGGACCGCATCGCCGAGGGGGCCCGCGGAGCGGACGTGCTGGCGGGGGTCCTGGGCGCGGCACCGGAGCTGGCGCGGCTGCTGCTGGAGCGCCACGACGGCGCGGTGGCCGGGGCGGGGCGGGTGCTGCGGGACACGGCCTGAGGGAGCCTGCGCGGGCCGGCCAGGCCCGGGCGCGGCAGGACCCGCCGTGGGCCGGCAGCTGGCCGCCGCGGGTTCAGGCCCGGGAGGGGCCGCCCGCGCCGAATCCGCTCTCGTGCACCCACAGATGGGTGCAGCCGGGGCACTGGAGGTGGAGCCTGCTGCCCTCGTGGGACAGCAGGTAGCGCCAGTGGTCCCGGCAGGTCCGGCCGCCCGCGCAGACGGTGCAGCCCCGGTGGTCGGCGCAGCCCGGGCAGGGCACCCAGGCGCGCCTGCCGAGGTCCGCGGTGGGGTCAATCGGCAGCACGGCCGTCTCCGTCCCGTGCG
This sequence comes from Streptomyces sp. C10-9-1, assembly GCF_024497955.1. Classification (GTDB taxonomy): domain Bacteria; phylum Actinomycetota; class Actinomycetes; order Streptomycetales; family Streptomycetaceae; genus Streptomyces; species Streptomyces sanyensis. The sequence goes on from NZ_JANHKP010000001.1 coordinate 302,326, forward strand.
GGGAGGACTCCGGCGGCGACCAGGCGGTCGTAGGTCCGCTGCTGGTCCTCGTCCAGTCCGGAGTAGAGCAGGCGGTGCGCCTCCTCCTCGCCGGCCAGCACGGCGCCCGGGTCCCAGCCGTCGCCGATCGCCGTGACCACGGCGGCGCGGCGGACGGCCTCGTGGTGGGTCAGGTCGAACCCGAAGGAGCGGAGTTCCGCTTCGCGGTGGTGGCTCATGCTGGTTCCTCGGGCTGGTTCCTCGGCGGTCCGGTGGGTCCCGTCGTGTCTACCAAGGGCGGCGGAACCGAGGAAGCGTCAGCTGGGAGGGGTGGTCACGGCGCGAAGCGGACTGTCGACCCACCGCACCCACAATCGGCTATAACCAGACAAAACGCCCTACCTTCCGGGCTCGGCTGTGAGGGATCGCACAAGGCCGCGGGGCCGCTCCCCCCGGCCGCGGGCCCGCGCTGCCGCACTCAGTCGAGGACCAGCGAGCCGGTACGGGTGCGCTTCAGCTCGAAGAGGTCGGCGTGGCCCGCGAGCACCCGGAAGCTGTCGAAGAGCCGCGCCGCCTCCTCGCCCCGCGGGACGGAGTTGAACACGGGCCCGAACCAGACGGTGCCGTCCACGTGCAGGGTCGGGGTCCCCACATAGCCGTCGGCCGCCGGGTCCTTGCCCCGGTCGTGGCTGTCGCGGACGGCGTCGTCGTACGAGGGGTCGTGCGCCGCCCCGGCGAGCGCGGCGGGGAGCCCGAGCTCCGCCAGCGAGGCGGCGACCACCTCGTCGAAGTCCTGGTTCCTCTCGCGGTGGATGCGGGTCCCGAGCGCCGTGTACAGCTCGCGCAGCACCTCGTCCCCGTGCTCCCGGGCGGCGGCCGCGACGACGCGGACCACGCCGAGGGAGCGGTCGACGAGGTCCCGGTACCACTCGGGCAGCTCGTTGCCGAGGTTGTGGAGGTAGAGGCTCATCAGACGGAAGCGCAGCTCGACCGGACGCTCGCGCTCGACCTCCAGGAGCCAGCGCGAGGTGATCCACGCGAACGGGCAGACCGGGTCGAAGTAGACGTCGACGGTGGTGCGGGCGGTCTCGGGGCTGTCAGTTGTGATCATGACCGGGACTCTAGCCAGCCGGTGGCGCATCCGTCCGGGCCACTTGGCGGCCCTTTCCCTGGGCCATTCCCCACCCCGGGGGACGCGCCACCGGCGCGGCGGCCCGCGACCGGGTCAGTGCGCGCCGTCCGTACCGGCCGCCTCGAACCGGGTCGCCTGGTGGAAGTAGAGCAGCCACACGCCCTCCGTCAGACGCCATACCGAGCTGCGGTGGGCCCGACGGCCCCCGGACTCGGTGTCGAAGGTCAGATGCACGACGCTCTCGGCCAGTTGAGCCCCCCTCATCCGCGAGGTCGCGATCGGGCGGGGCACGGGGGTCCGTCGCTCGCCCAGGGCCTCCATGATCGACGCGCGGGTCCACAGCCGACCGGAGGTGCCGTACTCCTCGTACTCGGGGTGGAGGAGTTCGGCCAGCAGCTCGGGCGAGGCCCGCACGGCCGGGTCGAGCAGCCGGAGCTCGGCCTCGATCGCCGCGCCCACCGCGTCCGGCCACCGCTCAGCCACGGCTCGCCTCCGCGGGCCTGCGCGCGGCGTTCCCGTCGCGCGTGGTGGCGACGGCGCCGGGGCGGATCGCGGGGCCGGGCTGGGCCGCCGCGCCCACGGAGCGGCCCGGCCCGGCCGAGACGTCGCGCGGGCCCCTGTCCGCCGGGAGCGGGCGCAGGCCGGCCTCGGGGACCCTCTTCGCGCCGTCGGCCCTGATCCCGCGCAGCAGCGCCGCGTAACTGGCTGTCATGGCCCATACCCTAGTGCTCCGGCAGCAGTTGACGGTCTGGCCTGCGCGGATGTCACCCGGTGGACGGGCAGGCGGCCGGGCCCGTCACGGACGGCTTCCGCCCGCCCTCTCCCGGAGGAGCACCCCCCGGCGGGCGGGCCCGCCCGCCGCCGCGGTGCCGTTGCGGCCCTCCGGGCGGGGTCCCCACCCGTCGGACGGGTTGCGCGGACCACGGGGCGCCTCGCCCGGAGCGCACACCCCGGACGGCCGCCGTGCCCCGTGGGGGAGGGCACGGCGGCCGCCGGTCCGGTGTGGGGGAACGGGCCCTACTCGACGATCCTCAGCAGCCTGTTGGGCGTCCCCGGGGACGGGTCGGAGACGGCGTCCGGCGTGGCCCCGGCGAGCAGCGCCGCCGCGACCTCGGCGGGCGCGGAGTCCGGGTGGCCGGCGAGGTAGACGGCCGCGGCGCCGACGACGTGCGGGGTCGCCATGGACGTGCCGGAGATGGTCCGGGTGCCCTGGTCGCTGTCGTTCCAGGCCGAGGTGATGTCCGAGCCCGGCGCGTACAGGTCCACGGCGGCACCGTGGTTGGAGAAGTCGGACTGGGTGTCCTGGTCGGTGGAGGAGGCGACCGTGATGGCCTCCGCGACCCGGGCCGGGGAGACCTGCCCCGCGTCGGCGGACTCGTTGCCCGCGGCGACGCCGAAGGTGACGCCGGAGGCGACGGCCTTGCGGACGGCCTCGTCCAGGGCCTCGTCGGCGCCGCCCCCGAGGCTCATGTTGGCCACCGAGGGCCCCCGGTGGTTGGCGGTCACCCAGTCGATGCCGGCGACGACCTGCTCGGTGGTCCCCGAGCCGTTGTCGTCGAGGACCCGGACGGCGACGATCTCCGCCTTCTTGGCGACCCCGTGCGCCGCGCCGGCGATGGTGCCGGCGACGTGGGTGCCGTGGCCGTTGCCGTCGTCCGCGGACGCGTCGCCGTCGATCGCGTCGAAGCCGTGGGAGGCGCGGCCCTCGAAGTCCTCGTGCGATATGCGGACCCCGGTGTCGATCACATAGGCCGTCACCCCCTCGCCCCCGCCGTCCGGGTAGGTGTAGGAGGCGTCGCCCGCGGTCGCGGCCTGGTCGATGCGGTCCAGGCCCCACGACGGCGGGTTGGTCTGGGTCGCGTCGATGGTGAACCTCTTGTTCTGCACGACCTTGTCCACGGCCGGGTCGGCGGCGAGGCGCCTGGCCTCGGTGCCCGACAGGCCGTCGGCGGAGAAGCCGTTGATGTCGGAGCTGTAGTCGCGGCGGAGCGTGCCGCCGTACTCCTTCGCGAGGTCCTTCTTGTCGGCCTTCTCGTCGAGCAGCACGATGTAGCTGCCCGCGACGGCGCCCTCGGCGTTCGCGCCGTAGACGGTGCCCTCGGCCGGCGGGGCCGCACCGGCGAAGGACGTACCGAGGAAGGTCGCACCGGCCGCGGCGGCGACCGCGGTGGCCGCCGCGGTGAGCTTCGTCCTCGCGTTCGAGCGCTTGTGATCTGCCATGAAGAGGGGTCTCCTCGTCATCGTTTGTGTGGGGGGAAGGCCCCCGCGGAGAAGAATCTGCGGGGACTGACTCGAAACCCTGACCGATCGGCCATGCCGGATCAAGCGCTTCATCCACCTCTGACAGCTCCCTCAAGGTTTCTTGACACAAACTCGACCGGACCCGCCCACCTCCGCGACAGGCAGTACGGATGCCGGTGCCCGGGCGGCAGGCAGCGCAACTGCCGCTCGGTGTAAGGGACATGGGGCTCGGGACTCAGGGGTGGCCCCGTCCGCAGGGAGGACGGGCGCGCCCACCGGGTCACCGGCTGGCACGACGAGGAGGCGGGGGAGGCTCCCCTACCGTCGTGGCGTTGTGGCACGGCCCCCTGGCGCCGTGCCGGTCGGCAGGCGCAGCACGGAGGGGACGAGCCCGGCATGGGGAGAGCTGAAGGAGGACCTCGCGGGTTCGCCGCGAGGGCGGGCGGCTGGAGCGCGCGGCACCGGTGGGCCGCCGTGGGCATCTGGGTGCTGTTCGTGGTGGTGTCCGTGCTCGCCGGCGGCGCGACCGGCACCGAGGAGCTGGGCAACGGCCAGCTGCGCGGCGAGACGACGCAGGCCGACCGGATCGTGGACGAGGCGGGCATCGTCGAACCGGCGGGGGAAACCGTCCTGGTGCAGGCCGAGGACGACACCCTGACCTCTCAGGACGCCGCCTTCCGCAGCGCGGTGGACGCCGTCGTCACGGCCGTGCGGCAGACCGGCGAGGTCACCGCGGTGGTCTCGCCCTACGACTCCGGGAGCATCTCCCGCGACGGGCGCAGCGCTCTGGTCGCCTTCGACATGAAGGGCGACCCCGAGACGGCACCCGACCGCGTGGGCACCGTCCTGGAGGCGGTCGCCGAGGTACAGGAGGAGCACGCCGGGACGCTGCGGATCGAGGAGATCGGCAGCGCGAGCATGAACAAGACCTTCGACGACGCCTTCGCCGACGACTTCACCCAGGCCGAGTACTCCGCCGTGCCAGTGGCCCTCGGCATCCTGCTGATCGCCTTCGGGGCCCTGGTCGCGGCCCTGCTCCCGGTGGTCCTCGCGATCACGGCCATCATGGCGACGATGGGGCTGATGGGCGTCGTCAGCCAGATCCAGCCCATGAGCGACACGGCGAACTCGATGATGCTCCTCGTCGGCCTCGCCGTCGGTGTGGACTACTGCCTGTTCTACCTGCGCCGCGAGCGCGAGGAGCGGGCCGCCGGTCGGGACGCGCGCACCGCCATCCTGGTCGCGGCGGCGACCAGCGGCCGCGCCGTCGTCGTCTCCGGTGTCACCGTGTGCGTCGCCATGGCCGGGATGCTGTTCACCGGCATCGGCGAGTTCCAGTCCATGGGGCTCGCCTCGCTGATGGTGGTCGCGGTGGCCATGGTGGGCTCGGTGACCGTGCTCCCCGCGCTGCTGTCCCTCCTCGGCGAGCGGGTGGAGAAGGGCCGGGTGCCGTTCCTGGCCCGGCTGAGGAAGGGCGCGGGCGGCCGCGGCGGCGAGAGCCGCTTCTGGACGGCCGTCCTCGGCGGTGTGCTGCGGCGCCCGCTGCTGTCGCTCGCCGTGGCGGGCGGGGCGCTGGTGGCCGTCGCCCTCCCGGCACTCGGCATGAAGACCCAGAACCTGACCCTGGACCAGGAGTTCGGCGACTCCCTGCCCATCGTGGCGACCTACGAGCGGATCAACGAAGCGTTCCCGGGCGGGGCGGACCCCGCGCAGGTGGTCGTCAGGGCCGGGGACATCGACGCACAGCCGGTGCAGGAGGCCATCGCCGCCTTCCGCGAGCAGGCCGTCTCCTCCGGTGCCTCCGAGGGCCCGGTGGAGGTGGTGACGGACGCCGGGAAGGACATCGCCTTCATCTCCGTTCCCCTGGTGGGCGGTTCGGACCAGGAGAGGGCCGAGAAGAGCCTGCTGCTGCTGAGGGACGAGGTCCGGCCGGCGACCCTGGGCGCGGTGGACGGGGTGGAGGCGCCGATCACCGGCCAGGTGGCGGGGTCGCTGGACTTCAACGAGCAGCTCACCGACGCGGCGCCGCCGGTGTTCGCCTTCGTCGTGGTCTTCGCCTTCGTGCTGATGCTGCTCTCCTTCCGCTCCCTGGCGGTGGCGGTGACCTCGATCCTGCTCAACCTGCTGTCCGTGGGGGCGGCGTACGGCATCCTCACCGCGGTGTTCCAGCACGGCTGGGGCGCCTCACTGGTCGGTGCCGAGGGCGTGGGCGCGATCATCGCCTGGCTGCCGCTGTTCCTGTTCGTCATCCTGTTCGGCCTGTCGATGGACTACCACGTCTTCGTGGTGTCCCGGATCCGCGAGGGCCGGATGCAGGGGCGGACGACCCGCGAGGCGATCACCCACGGGGTCGTCACCACGGCGGGCGTGGTGACGAGCGCCGCCGTGATCATGGTGGCGGTCTTCGCCATCTTCGGGACGCTGTCGATGCAGTCGATGAAGCAGATGGGCGTCGGCCTGGCCGTGGCCGTGCTGATCGACGCCACCGTCATCCGCGCGGTGCTGCTGCCGGCGGTGATGGCGCTGCTGGGCGAAGCCAACTGGTACCTGCCGGCGTGGCTGCGCTGGCTGCCCGACCTGTCGCACGAGGCGCCGGGAGCGCCCGCGGCGGCCGAGGAGGCGCGGGGCGAGGAGCCGGCACCGGCGCGGATCTGACCCCCGTATCCGCTCCGGTGCCCGCGGCGCCCCGCCCCTCCCCACGGGCCGGGGCGCCGTTCTCGTCCCCGGGCGGGGCGGGCGTGCCGTCCGGGGAGGACGGGGCGGCCGCCGTCCGGGGCGGTGCGGTCAGGCCGTCGAACCGGCCGCGCGGCCGGCGAGTTCGGCCTCGACCAGGTCCGCCGCACGGGGCGCCCCTCCCTCGCGGGCCATCCCCCGGAGGATCTCCGCGAACCGCACGGGGACCTCCGGGTCCCCGACCAGCGAGAGCACCGCCTCCCGCAGCCTCTCCGCCGTGGCCTCCTCGGTGGACAGCCGCCGGGCCACGCCCAGGCCGACCAGCATGTCCGCGTTGCCGAACTGGTCCACCGCCTGGGGGACCGCGACCATGGGGGTGCCGGTGGCCAGCCCCTCCTGGCTGCCGCCCGCGCCCGCATGGGTGACGAAGGCGTCGGCCTGGCGCAGCACCGCGAGCTGGGGAACCCAGCGGTGCACCTCCACGTTCGGCGGTACCGCGCCGAGTTCAGCGGGGTCGACGTGGCGTCCGACGGACAGGACGGTGTGCCAGCCGGGCAGGTCCCCGAAGGCCTCGATGCAGGCGCGGTAGAAGGCGGGCTGCTTGGTGAAGGCCGAGCCGAGCGAGACGAGGAGTACCTTCCCGGCGCCCGCGGGCCGCTCCCAGGTCCCCTGGTCGGCGCGTTCCCCCTGGCAGGAGCCGACGAAGGAGTGGACGGAGCGGTCGACCCGGTCCGCGTGCGGCTGGAGGGCCTCGGGGATCAGGACGAGGCTCCGGCGGGGCCTGCCGACGAAGGCGTCCGGGTGCCGGTGGATGCCGTTCGCGGCCAGCCAGGCGGTGAAGCGGTCGCCGTAGGCGCGGCCGCGGTCGGTGGCGCGCATCGGGGCGAGAGCCGGTTCGCCCACCTCCTCCTCGTACCCCTCCCAGGCGACCAGGTTCGGGGAGAGGGAGACCGCGGGAACGGCCCAGCGGTGGGCGAGCACCCGCGCCGGGTAGGACGTGATGTCGTGGAGGACGAGGTCCGGCTCGTCCCCGGCGAAGGCGTCGGCGAGCCGGGGCAGCGCCTGGACCGCGTCGTCGAGGAAGAGTTCCAGGTGGTCGATGAGTTCCGTCCCCCACCGCTCGGGGTCCTGGTCGGTGGGGAGGGTGGAGGGGTAGACCACGGGCCGGGCGCCGGTGGCGGCGACCAGGTCGGCGAACGGGGCCGGAATCGCGTAGCTGACGCGGTGACCGCGGCGCACGAGTTCCCGGACGACCTCCAGGCTGGGACGGACGTGGCCCGCGGCGGCGATGGAGAACATGGCGAGGTGGGCGGGGGCGGCTGGTGTCATGCCCCCACCTTAGGCGAGACGATACGTCTCGTCTAAGAGTTTTCCGCTCCGTGGTCCGGAGCACCGATGGACCGCCCGTGCGGCCGGGCAGCCGCGGTGCCACCGGCCGGGTGGGAGACTGGCCGTATCGCGACGGGCGCGGCATCGGGAGCGGGCGGGACATGGACGAGGCACGGGCACGCGGCGTGCTGGCCGCGGCGGGGCTGGCGTCGGGCGCGGAGCGCGCGGAACTGCTGGCGCTCGGCGAGAACGCGGTCTTCGGCATCGGCGGCGTCGTCGTCAGGGTGGGCAGGGACCGGGAGCTGCTGCCCCGGGCCGAGCGGGAGCTCGCCGTGGCCGCGTGGCTCGCCGAGGCCGGGGTGCCCGCGGTGCGGGCCGCCGAGCCCGGGGCCCGGCTGGTGCGCGGCCACCCGGTGACGGTGTGGCGGCGGCTGCCCCCGCCGGTGCGGCCCGCCGCCCCGGCCGACCTGGCCGTGCTGCTCCGCCGCCTCCACGCCCTGCCCGCGCCGCCGTTCACCCTCCCGCCGCGCGACCTCCTCGGGGGCGTGGAGCGGTGGCTGCGACTGGCCGGGGACGCCGTCGACGCCGAGGACGCCGCCTATCTGCGCGAGCGCCGCGACGGGTTCGCGCGGGCCGCCGCCGCCCTCGTCCCCCACCTGCCGCCCGGCCCGATCCACGGCGACGCCCTGCCGCGCAACGTGCAGGTGGGCCCGGACGGCCCGGTGCTGGTCGACCTGGAGACCGTCTCCCGCGACCTGCGCGAGCACGACCTGGTCGTGATGGCCCTCTCCCGGGACCGCTACGGCCTGGACCCGGCGGCCTACGCGGCCTTCAGCGCGGCCTACGGCTGGGACGTGCGCGACTGGGAGGGCTGCGCGGTGCTGCGGGGCGCGCGCGAGACGGCCAGCTGCGCGTGGGTCGCCCAGCACACTCCGGCCAACCCGGCGGCACGGACCGAGTTCCGCCGCCGGGTCGACTCCCTGCGGCACGGCGACACCGAGGTGCGCTGGCACCCCTTCTGAGGGCGCACCCGCGCGCGGGTGCGCGGGGCGGGAGCGGCCCACCCGGCGGGCGCCCCGGACACGCCCGTCACCGGCTCCGCGGGATGACCGGCCAGGCCGGCTCGACGACGGCCGAGGGGTTCGTGGTCCGGCGCAGATAGGACTGGAGCGAGGCCGACTGGGCGGCGGCCGCGCGCACCTGGAGGGCGTGCAGGTCCGTCAGGGACAGCGCCCCGACGGGGCGGTGGCGCTCCCCCATGCGCCGCACCACGCGGACGGCGGCCACCGCGTCCGCCCGGGCGTCGTGGGCGTCGTCGAGCGGCACGCCGTAGTGCGCGCACAGGGCGTGCAGGGCGCGCTTGCCCTTGCGGTACCGGTCGACGTGCTTGTCGAGCACCAGCGGGTCGAGGATCGGGGACGGCAGCACACCCAGCCGTTCGCTGATCGACCTCAGGCCGTACCGACGGCACTCCCGGTCCAGCAGGGACAGGTCGTAGCGGGCGTTCATCACGACCAGCGGCGTGCCCGAGCGCAGCACCTCGGCCACGGCACCGGTGATCTCCTCGACCGCGGACGGCGCCGGGACGCCGTGCTGCCGGGCGTGGCCGGTCGTGATGCCGTGGATCTCCGAGGCCTGCTCGGGTATCGCCACTCCGGGATCGAGCAGCCAGGTCCGCTCCCGCGAGACCGTGCCGTCCGGCTCCAGCCGCACGACCGCCGCCGTGACGATGCGGTCCGACTCGACATCCGTGCCGGTCGTCTCCAGGTCGAACCCGACGAGCGGTCCACCGTGCCAGGACATGACGCCCCCCTCCTCCACGAGCGCGGTGCGCCCCGATGGATCCTCACCCTCGCACGCCGCACTGACACCGGCGCCGGCCCGTCCGCCGGGCTCCGGCCCCGGCCCCGGCCCCGGCCCCGGCCCCGGCGGGAGGCTCCCGCCCGGGCGCGGCCCGCCCGCGCTCAGCGGCCGCCGTCGCGCAGCAGCCTGCCGACGGGGCGGGGCACCGGGTAGTCCAGCGAGTCCGAGCAGTGCCGCAGCCACCGCCGCCCCTCCGCCGGGGTGGCCGACCACGCCCGGCGCAGGGCGCGCCGGAGGCGGATGTCCGCGACGGGGCCGTGGCCCCGCACGCCGCAGGGGATGCGCTGGCAGGTGTCGGCGATGACCTCGACCCTGCGCCAGTGCTCCCTCGCGGGAGGCGGCGCGCTCTCCGCGAGGGTCCGGATCTCGTCCAGTCCGGCCCTGGCGACGTCCTCGCACCAGCGCGCCACGGACACCCGCGTCCTGTCCACCGACCTCACCCGTCCCCCGGTACCGGTGGCCGGACCGCCCCGCGGCCCGCCGCGCGCGCCCCCGGCGCGCGGTCCCGCGCGACCGGTGGTCGGCCGCCGCGCCGGGACCCACGGGACCATGGTGCGCGCGGTTCAGGACACCGGGCGGGAATCGGCCCAGACCGACTCGAACTCCTCGCGATATGTCTGGAACAGGCCCGTGTCGAGTTCCTCGTCGGAGCGCACCACCGCCCGCCCCCCGCCGCGGAGGACCAGCACGGGCGCCTCCATGCCGCGGGCGCGGCGCAGATAGGACTGGACGACGGCCAGCCCGCCGGGGCCGTCCCCGTCCACCAGGTAGGCGGTGAAGCGCGGGGTCTCGTCGAAGACCTGGATCTCGAAGGCCCCGGGGTCCTTCAGCCGGGCGCGCACCCGGCGCACGTGCAGGATGTTCATCTCCACGGTGCGGCTCAGCTCGCCCTTCCTGAGGCCGAGTTCCCGCTCGCGCCGCTTGACGGCGCTGCTCGCCGGGTTGAGGAAGAGGAGCCGGACGCGGCACCCGGACTCGGCGAGCCGGACCAGCCTGCGGCCCGAGAAGTTCTGCACCAGCAGGTTCAGGCCTATGCCGATGGCGTCGAGGCGGCGCGCCCCGCCGAACAGGTCCTCGGCCGGGAGCTGGCGCTGCAGGCGCACCCGGTCGGGATGGACGGAGACCACGTCGGCGTACCGGTCGCCCACCAGGTCCTCGACGGCGTCGACGGGGAGCCGCTCGGCGGAGGGCGCCCCGGTACCGCCGCCGAGTATCTCCAGCAGCCGCGCGGAGGCCCGCTCGGCCTGGGCGAGGACGGCCTCGTTGAGGGCGCGGTTGCGCGAGACGACGTTGCGGGCGACCTCCAGCTCGTCCAGGGCGAGCTCGACCTCCCGGCGGTCGTCGAAGTAGGGCTCGAAGCAGGGCCAGTGCTGCACCATCAGCTCGCGCAGCTGGGGCAGGGTCAGGAAGGACAGGACGTTGTCGTCCGCCGGGTCCAGCAGGTACCCCTTGCGGCGGGAGACCTCCCGCACGGCGACCGCGCGCTGCACCCACTCCTGACCGGCGGGACCCGCCGCCGCCACCACCCAGTCCTCGCCGTGCACCGGGTCGTACACCGGCCGCAGGACCGCGGCGACCACGGATCTCAGCCGCTGCTCCACCAGATTCAGCCAGATGTAGGCCCGGCCGGCCCGCTGGGCGCGCGTGCGCACCTCGCTCCAGGCGTCCGCCCCCCACGCCAGCTCCGCCCCGATCTCGATCGGCCGCGCGAGCGAGACCGCACCTGGCGGGATCTCGGCGGAGTCCTCTCCCTCGTGACCCGCGTCACCGGGGGGTAGCTCCAGCCCTCCCGAGCTCACCCACGCACCGCCTTCTGCTCCTGTACGCCGATCTTGACGATCAAGGAGCCTACTCCGGGAGCGGGATCCGGTGCAGCCCGATGGCAGGGGTTGTTTATCAACTCCCCTGATTGTGAAGACCGTTCCGGGCAGGTCGGGCAGGTTCCGTGAGCGGATTCACGGACGTCGGCGCCACCCCGGCACCCCGGGGCGGGGGCGGCGCCCGGACGGGGGCGCAGGGGGCGCCGGCGCCCGGCCGGGCAGGGGGCGGGCCGCGGCACCGGGTTGACCCGGACGACCGGAATGTCGAAGGTCCTAGGAGCTTGCCCCGATTTGGGGGAGGATCTTGGCCGATAGTTCCCCGTACCCCGGATCAGAAGTGGAAGAGTCGTATCTATGCAGGTCTGGCCGGGACAGGCGTACCCACTCGGTGCCACGTACGACGGCGCCGGAACCAACTTCGCGGTGCACTCCGAGGCCGCTCGGCGGATCGAGCTGTGCCTGCTGCACGACGACGGCTCGGAGACGGCCGTCGAGCTGCGCGAGACGGACGCGTTCGTCCGGCACGCCTACCTGCCGGGGGTGATGCCCGGGCAGCGCTACGGCTTCCGGGTCCACGGCCCGTACGCGCCGGAGAACGGGCAGCGCTGCAACTCGGCGAAGCTGCTGCTGGACCCCTACGCGCGGGCCGTGAGCGGTTCGGTCGACTGGAACGAGTCGGTCTACGGCTACCATTTCGGCCGCCCGGACTCGCGCAACGACCTGGACTCGGCGCCGCACACGATGTCCTCGGTGGTCGTGAACCCCTACTTCGACTGGGGCGACGACCGCCCGCCGCGCACGGACTACCACCGCACGGTGATCTACGAGGCGCACGTCAAGGGCCTGACGATGCTCCATCCGGAGCTGCCGCCGGAGCTGCGCGGCACCTATGCGGGCCTGGCCCATCCCGCGGTGATCTCGCACCTGACCGAACTGGGGGTGACGGCGATCGAGTTGATGCCGGTGCACCAGTTCGTCAACGACCACCGCCTGGTCGACGCGGGTATGGGCAACTACTGGGGCTACAACACGATCGGCTTCTTCGCCCCGCACAACGCCTACGCCTCCTGGGGGGACCGGGGGGAGCAGGTGCTGGAGTTCAAACAGGCGGTCAGGGCACTGCACCAGGCGGGCATCGAGGTGATCCTGGACGTCGTGTACAACCACACGGCGGAGGGCAACCACCTGGGGCCCACGCTGTCGTTCCGCGGCCTGGACAACGAGTCGTACTACCGGCTGACCGAGGACCGCCGCTACTACATGGACACCACCGGCACGGGGAACTCCCTGCTGATGCGCAGTCCGCACGTGCTCCAGCTGATCATGGACTCGCTGCGGTACTGGGTGACCGAGATGCACGTGGACGGCTTCCGGTTCGACCTGGCCGCCACCCTCGCACGCCAGTTCCACGAGGTGGACCGCCTGTCCTCCTTCTTCGACCTGGTGCAGCAGGACCCCGTGGTCAGCCAGGTCAAGCTGATCGCCGAGCCCTGGGACGTGGGAGAGGGCGGCTACCAGGTCGGCAACTTCCCGCCGCTGTGGACGGAGTGGAACGGCAAGTACCGCGACTGCGTGCGCGACCTGTGGCGTGGCGAGCCGCGGACGCTGGCGGAGTTCGCCTCCCGGCTGACGGGCTCCTCGGACCTCTACCAGGACGACGGGCGGCGCCCGCTCGCCTCGATCAACTTCACGACCTGCCACGACGGCTTCACCCTGAACGACCTGGTCTCCTACAACCACAAGCACAACGAGGCCAACGGCGAGTCCAACCGCGACGGGGAGAGCCACAACCGCTCGTGGAACTGCGGAGCGGAGGGGGAGACCGAGGACAAGGGCGTGAACGAGCTGCGCGAGCGCCAGATGCGCAACTTCATCGCCACCCTGATGCTCTCCCAGGGCGTGCCCATGCTCAGCCACGGCGACGAGTTCGCCCGCACCCAGCACGGCAACAACAACGCCTACTGCCAGGACAACGAGCTGGCCTGGGTGCACTGGCCCGAGCCGGGCGCGGAGGAGGGGCCGCTGCTGGCGTTCACCAAGACCATGGTGTGGCTGCGGCGGGACCACCCCGTCTTCCGGCGGCGGCGCTTCTTCCACGGTCGCCCGGTGGAGGGGACCCACGACGAGCTGACCGACATCGCCTGGTTCACCCCCCGCGGCGAGGAGATGGTGCAGCGGGACTGGCAGGCGGCCCACGCCAAGGCGCTGTCGGTGTTCCTGAACGGCCATGCGATCTCCGAGCCGGGGCCGCGCGGCGAGCGGATCTCCGACGACTCCTTCCTGCTGATGTTCAACGCGAGCGCGGAGGACCTGGACTTCACCGTTCCGGTGAACCACGGGGAGGAGTGGCAGGTCGTCGTGGACACGGCGAAAGCCGACGGGATCCCGCCCGGGCAGGGCCCGAAGGCCACCGCGGGAGAGTCGCTGCGCCTGGTGGCGCGGAGTCTGACGGTGCTGCGCCGCCCCGCGTAGAAGGTTCCCGGTGGCGCGGAACATCACCCGATGGACCGAACGGGTGCACGGAACGGCACAGAACCGTTCACAGCGGGTACGTGTGTTCGCATGACACCCACGGCCACCTACCGGCTCCAGCTCCAGCCGGACTTCACCTTCGCCTCCGCGGCGGCTGCGGTCCCGTACCTCGCCGCCCTCGGCGTCTCCCACCTGCACCTGTCGCCGGTGCTGGAGGCGGTGCCCGGCTCGACGCACGGCTACGACGTCGTCGACCACGGCCGGGTGCGGGAGGAGCTCGGCGGCGAGGAGGGGCTCCGCGCCCTGGCGCGGACCGCCCGGGCGCACGGCCTCGGGCTGGTGGTGGACATCGTGCCGAACCACATGGCGGCCGTCCCCCGCCACAACCGGGCCTTCCGCGAGGTGCTGCGCGAGGGCCCCTCCTCCCCCTACGCGCACTGGTTCGACATCGACTGGTCGGCGGGGGACGGCAGGGTGCTCCTGCCGGTACTCCCCGGGCGCCTCGGCGCCGAGCTCGACCGGCTGCGGGTCGAGGGCGGGGAGCTGCACCACGGGGAGCAGCGCTTCCCCCTGCGGGAGTCCACGGCCCACCTGCCGCTGGGGGAGCTGCTCGACGCCCAGTGGTACCGGCTCGCCTGGTGGCGGCTGGCCCGCACGGAGCTCAACTACCGGCGCTTCTTCACGGTCTCCGACCTGATCGGCGTCCGCGTGGAGGACCCGGCGGTCTTCGAGGCCACGCACGCCAAGATCCTGGAGCTGGTGCACGACGGCGTGGTCGAGGGCCTGCGCGTGGACCACCCCGACGGGCTGGCCGACCCGGAGGGCTATCTGCGCCGGCTGCACGAGGCCGCGGGCGCGTCCTGCTGGATCGTCGTGGAGAAGATCCTCACCGGACCCGAGCGTCTTCCGTCCGGCTGGCCCGTCGCCGGGACCACCGGGTACGACGCGCTGCACCGCGTCGACGGGCTGTTCACCGACCCGCAGGGGCTGCGCCGGCTGATCGGCGCCTACCGCGACACCACCGGGGTCGAGGACGCTCTGGGCGGGCGGTGGGAGGCGACCGTGCGCCGGGCGGCGTACGAGGTGGTGACCCACGAACTGGCCGCGGAGACGGCCACCCTGGTCCGGCTCGCCGAGCGGATCTGCTCCGCCGACGTGCGGCTCGCGGACCTGGCGCCGTGGGCCCTCGGCACCGCACTGCGCGAGCTGCTGGTGCGGGTGCCGGTCTACCGCCCGTACCGGGTCGGGGAGGAGGAGGCGCTGCCGGAGGAGGCGGCGCGCGCCGCACGGGCGGCGTTCACCGTGGAGGAGGAGGCCGCGGCCGTGGACGCCGTCCGCGATCTGGCGCTCGGCAGACTGGGCGACGGCCCGGACCACGTACGCTTCCGGGCGCGGTTCGCCCAGACCTCCTCGGCGCTGCGGGCCAAGTCGGTGGAGGACACGGCCTTCTACCGCTACGCCCCCCTGATCTCGGCCGACGAGGTCGGCGGGGACCCGGGGGACCCGGCCGTCGCCCCGGCGGCCTTCCACCGCTTCTGCGGCCGCCTCGCCGAGGACTGGGCCGCCACCGGCACGGTGCTGACGACGCACGACACCAAGCGCAGCGCCGACGTCCGCGCGCGCATCGCGGTGCTGTCGGAGTGCCCGGAGCGGTGGACCGCCTTCCTCGACGGCATCGCCTCCCACGTCCCGGCGCCGGACCCGCAGCTCGCCTGGGTCGCCTGGCAGACGGCCGTCGGACTCGGCACCCCGGACGCGGACCGGCTGGAGGGGGCGCTGCTCAAGGCGGTCCGCGAGGCCGGGGTGCGCACCAGCTGGACGGAGGCCGACCCGGCGTACGAGAAGGCGGTCTCGGCCTTCGTCGGCGCGGGGCCCGCGGGGGCGGGACGGGAGGCGGTGGCGCGGCTGGTGGCCGGACTCGCGCCGCATGTGCGGGCGAACGTGCTGGGCGCGGCCCTGCTGCACCTGACCATGCCCGGGGTGCCGGACGTCTACCAGGGGTCGGAGGGCGAGTTCCTGGCCCTGGTGGACCCGGACAACCGCGCACCCGTGGACTTCCCGGCGGTCGCGGGGCCCGGTGCCGGGCCGGGCGCCGCCCCGGCCGCGTCCGCGCCGGGAAGCGCGCCGGTCACCGGCCCGGGCGCCGGCTCCGAGCTGGGTGCGGAGAAGCTGGCGCTCACGGCGGCGGCACTGCGGCTGCGCCGCGAGCGGCCGGAGTCCTTCGGCCCCGGCTCGGGCTACGCGCCGCTGGCGGCCGAGGGCCCCGCGGCCGACCACTGCGTCGCCTTCCACCGGTCGGGCGCGGTCGTCACCGCCGTGACCAGGCTGTCGATGCGCCTGGCCCGGCGCGGCGGCTGGAGCGGCACGAGCCTGCCCCTGCCGCCCGGTGAGTGGGTCGATCTGCTCGGCGGCGGCCGGCGGTTCGCCGGGGGCACGGTGGCCCTGGCCGAGCTGTTCGCGCGGCGCCCGGTGGCGCTCCTCAGCCGCGCGGACGCACCAGCAGCGTCTTCGGGGAGCGGGTGATCAGACCGCTGGAGACGGGGCGGAAGCCCTCCGCCCACCGGATGCGCGGCATGGCCGCCATCAGCGCCCGCAGGCCGTACTCCGCCTCCATCGCGGCGAGGCCCACCGCCGGGCAGCCGCCCAGTCCGTAGGTCAGCTGCCCGGGGTCGCCGCGCAGCATGTCGAAGCGGTCGGGGTCGCGGAACCGCTCCGGGTCCCGGCCCGCGGCCCCGATCAGGCAGGCCACCGTGGCACCGGGCGGCAGCGTCCCCCCGCTGAGGGCGACCTTGGCGGCGGTCCGGCGGATGACCACGAGGACGGGCGGGTCGCGCCGCAGGGACTCCGTCCAGGCCCGCGGTATCAGCCGGGGCTCCGCGCGCAGGGCCGCGAGCCGGTCCGGGTGGTCGAGGACGTTGGCGAGGAACGAGGCGAGTGCCTTCTCCCGCACCGGTACCTGGGCGACGCACCGCCCGGCGAGCAGGGCGCGCCCGGCGTTCCTGCCGCGCACCCCGACCGCGCCCGAGGGCAGCCACCGGCAGAACTCCTCCACCAGGTCCGCCTGCGAGCGGTCGGCGATGCGCCGCGCCAGGACGTACGCGGTGCGCTCCACCACCTCGCGCAGCGCGCCCGGCACCGGCGCGGCGTGGGGCGCGCAGGCGGCGTCGCCCGGCCGGTGGCCGTGGGTGAAGCGGAGGTCGGTCAGCGCGGTGGCGACGTCGCGGTAGCGGCTCAGGAGCCAGGCTCCCACGGAGGCGTCGTAGGTGAGCGGGTGGTCCTCGCGCAGGCGCCGGTAGCCCTCGTAGAGCTCGTGCTCGTTTCCGGTCGGCAGCCCCGGCAGCAGGCTGACCCGGTGCGAGGAGGGGCCCGGCGGGACGGCCGAGGGGCGGGGCGGGGCGGGCTCGGGCGTGGCATGGGTGTCCGCGTGCATCGGCAACTCCCCTGTCGCGGCCGCGGCTCCTCGTGGTGCGCGGTCGACTCCAGGCCACCACCGCCGCCCCCGCACCGCAGGCCCCGTACGGCCGTTCGGGTGATTTCGGAGGGTGACGGGCCGGGGCGGCGGAGCCCCTCTCGCCCGGCCGCCGGAGGGTCAGCGCGCGGTCAGGCGGAACAGCACGTTGCCGAAGCCGACCATGTCGCCGTCCTGGACGACGATGGAGCCGGTCAGCCGGCGCCCGTTGACCGTGGTCCCGTTGGTGGAGCCGAGGTCCCTGAGCACCCACAGCCGCGCCTGGTGGCTCAGCTCGGCGTGCATCCGGGAGACGGAGTCGTGGGTGAGGCGCAGCCCGTTGGCCGGGTCCCTGCCGATGCGCAGCGGGTCCGGCCCGGGCTCGGGCAGCAGCAGCGGCGGCAGCTTCTCCGCCTGCCAGGCCCGCCGCATCCGCACCGAGAAGGCGGACATCCGGCCCACGAGACCGTACAGGCCCCGGGAGATCCGGCCGTCCTGGGCGGCGAGGTCGGAGGTGAGCGCCGCCAGCTCCTCCGGCCTGCGCGCGGCCAGGACGAGCTCCATCCGCTGGACGAAGGTGTCGTGCGACAGCCGCCCCTGGGCAGCGCCCTCCCGCAGCACGGCCAGGGCGTGCTCGCGCTCGGCATCGGAGACCCGCACGGGGCAGGAGGGCAGCTCATGGGACGACGTCACACGGAGGATTGTCCGCCGGGGGCACCCGAGGTGTCCAGAAGAGCGGCCGTGGTCCGCCGATCCCCGCCCGCCGTACGGGAGTTACGCCGCGGAGCCGGGGGAGGCGGGTGCGGCCGGGCGGCGGAAAACCGGTGGACCGGGGCGGGCCGCCGCGTCTACCGTGGCCGCGACGCCCTGGAACAGGAGAGGAGGCGAGTGCCGTGACACCCACACGATCCCCGCGCTCCCTGCCCTGCCGCCCGGCGTCCGCCGTCTGACCGGGAGCGCTCCGCAGAGCCTGTCTTCCCGGAGGACCCTCCCGTGACCCGACTGGTCATCCGTGCGCTCGACGCGCACGACGCCGCGCTGTTCGACACCCTGCCCGACCCGCTCGGCCTCGCCGCCGCGCACGCCCGCACCGTCCACCGGCCCGAGTGGAAGAGGGTGGCCCTGCGCGACGGCGTGGTCGTCGCCCGGGGGGCCTGGTGGGGCGGCCCCGACGACACCACCCCCGTGAACATCAACTGGTTCGACGTCGCCGAGGGCGAGGAGGAGGCGGGCGCCGCCCTGCTGCGCACCGCCCCGCACCGGGTGGAGCTGGAACTCGACCTCCCCGCCGGGTGGCGCGGCTCCCCGGTGACCCGCGCCGCCGGGGAGACCCGGCTGCGGGCCGCACGGGCGGCCGGGTACGAGGTGCTCGCCGAGCGCTACCTCTACCACTGGACCCCGCGGTGCGGGCTGCCGGAGCGGCCGGGGCGGCTGCGCTTCCGCCCGGAGGCCGACGACGCGGTGTTCTTCGACGCCCTGCGCCGCATCCACTCCGACACCCTGGACGCCCACGCACGGCGCGCCGTCGCCGAGGGCGGCCTGGACCAGGCGGCCCAGGAGGAGCTGGACTTCTTCCGCTGGTGCCCCTCGCCCCGCCGGTGGTGGCAGGTGGCCCACACGCCCGGCGGCGAGTTCGTCGGCATCCACGTCCCCGCGCACAACCCGGGCGGGCCGTGCATCGGCTTCATCGGGGTGGTGCCCGAGCAGCGCGGCCGGGGCTACTCGCTGGACCTGCTGGCCGAGTGCACCCACTTCCTCGCCGAGCGCGGGGCGCAGCTCGTCAAGGGCGCCACCGACCAGGCCAACGTCCCGATGGCGCGGAACTTCGCCCGGGCGGGCCACCCGGTGGCGGCCGAGCGCATCAGCCTCGTCCCCGGGCGCGGCTGAGCTGCCGGACGGGCCGCCGCCGGCGGCGGCCCGTCCCCCGGGCGGTCCCCCTCCCCCGGGCGCCCCGCCGGGGCCGTCGCGGCGGTGGCCGCCGTCAGGACGCCGCGCGGCCCTTCTGGGCCGCGATCACCTCCCGGTACCAGTGGTAGGAGGCTTTCGGTGTGCGCTCCAGGGTCGTGTAGTCGACATGGACGAGCCCGAAGCGCTGTGCCGCGCCCTCCACCCACTCGATGTTGTCCGTGAGCGACCAGGTGAAGTAGCCGCGCACGTCGACCCCGTCGCCGATGGCCCGGTGCAGGGACCGCAGGTGGGCGTCCAGGAAGGCGATGCGGCGGTGGTCGTCCGCCGCGTCGGCGTAGGAGCAGCCGTTCTCCGTGACGACGACGGGCGGCAGCCGCCGCCCGTAGCGCGCATCCAGCCCGAGCAGCAGCTCGCGCAGCCCCTCGGGGACGACGGGCCAGCCGAAGCCGGTGCGCTCCGCCCCGGGGTACTCCCGCAGGCCGAACGGGAGGTCCCCGGGCACCGCGACGCCCCCGAACCCGGACGGAGCCCCCTGCTCCGGGGCTCCCACCACCATCGGGTGGTAGTAGTTCACGCCGTAGAAGTCGAGGGGCGCGGCGATGACCGCCAGGTCCTCCGCGACCGGACCGGGCATCAGGGAGGCGATCGCCTCGTCGGGGTAGGCGCCGGTGAGGAGCGGGTCCGAGAAGAGGTGGTTGGTGAGCGTGTCGTACAGCCCGGCGGCCGCCCGGTCCGCCTCCCCCTCCCCCGCGGCCAGCACCGGCGAGTGGGAGACGGCGATGCCGACCCGCCGCGCGCCCGCCGCACGCAGCGCCCGCGCGGCGAGGCCGTGGGCGAGCAGCTGGTGGTGGGCGGCGGGCAGGGCGTCGAACAGCAGGCGCCTGCCGGGGGCGTGCTCCCCCAGGGCGTAGCCGAGCAGGGTCACCTCGGCGGGCTCGTTGAGGGTCATCCACATCCCGACCCGGTCCCCGAGGCGGGCGGCGACCTCGGCCGCGTACTCCGCGAAGCGCTCGGCCGTGTGCCGGTTCAGCCAGCCGCCCGCCTCGTCCAGGGGGAGCGGGGTGTCCCAGTGGTACAGGGTCGGTGCGGGTGCGATGCCGTGCCGGCAGAGCTCGTCCACCAGCCGGTCGTAGAAGTCCAGGCCGCGGGCGTTGACCGGGCCCCGCCCGCCGGGGACGACCCGCGGCCAGCTCACCGAGAAGCGGAAGGCGTCGGCGCCGAGTCCGGCGAGCAGGGCGACGTCCTCCCGGTAGCGGGCGTGGAACCCGGTGCCGCGCGAGGCGTCGGCGCCGTCCTTGATGCGTCCGGCGGCGGCGAAGGCGTCCCACCCCGAGGGGCCCTTGCCGTCGGTGTCCGCGGCCCCCTCGGTCTGGAACGCGGAGGCGGCGGCACCCCACAGGAAGCCGGACGGGAACGCGGGCAGCGGCTCGTGCGGCGGCGTCGGCATGGGGAGTGACCTTAATGGCCCAAGCACCCCGCCAGAAGACCCCGGACTTGCCAGGATGGACGGGCACGCCCGGACCGGCGGCGAGGTGCGGTCCGGCGGGCGGGCACGGGAGCGACGCAAGCGGCGACGACCACGAGGGGACGCCAGTGCTGCTGTTCGAGGTGTGGGCACCGAACGCCGAGGAGCGGGTGACGCTGTGGCTGGAGGGCGAACCGGTGCCGATGGAGCCGGCCCAGGGACGGGCCGGGTGGTGGGCCGCCGAGGCCCCGGCGCAGGACGGCTCCCGCTACGGCTTCGCCCTCGACGGCGGCCCGGTGCGGCCCGACCCCCGCTCCCGCCGCCAGCCCGACGGCCCCGACGGCACGAGCGCCGTGGTCGACCACGGCACCTTCGCCTGGCGCCACCCGTGGCCGGGACGGGGCCTGCGCGGCGCGGTCCTGTACGAGCTGCACGTGGGCACCTACACCCGGGAGGGGACCCTGGACGCCGCCGCCGGGCACCTCGGGGAACTGGCCGAACTGGGCATCACCCATGTGGAGCTGATGCCGCTGTGCCCGTTCCCGGGGGTGCACGGCTGGGGGTACGACGGGGTCGCCCCCTGGGCCGTGCACGAGCCCTACGGGGGCCCGGCGGCCCTGAAGCGCTTCGTCGACGCCGCGCACGGCCTCGGCATCGGCGTCGTCCTCGACGTGGTGCACAACCACCTCGGCCCGGCGGGCAACCACCTGCCCGCCTTCGGGCCCTACTTCACCGACACCCACCACACCCCGTGGGGCTCCGCCGTCAACCTCGACGCCCCGGGCTCGGACGAGGTGCGCGCCTACTTTCTGGAGAGCGCGCTGGCGTGGCTGCGCGACTACCGGCTGGACGGCCTGCGCCTGGACGCCGTGCACGCCCTGGCCGACTCCCGCGCGCTCACCTTCCTGGAGGAGCTGGGCGCGGCCGTGGACGGACTGGCGCGGGACCTCGGGCGGCCGCTGTTCCTGGTGGCCGAGTCCGACCGCTGCGACCCGCGCACGACCACACCCCGCACCGCGGGCGGCATCGGCCTGCACGCGCAGTGGAACGACGACTTCCACCATGCGCTGCACACCGCGCTGACGGGCGAGGCGCAGGGCTACTACGCCGACTTCGCGGCCGCGCCGATGGCGGCCCTGGCCAAGACGCTGTCCCGGGCGTTCTTCCACGACGGCACGTACTCGACGTTCCGGGGGCGCACCCACGGCCGCCCGGTGGACGTCGCCTCCGCGCCCGCGCACCGCTTCGTCGGTTTCGCCCAGACGCACGACCAGATCGGCAACCGGGCGCTGGGCGACCGGCTCTCGGCCGGGCTCACCCCGGGGCTGCTGGCCTGCGCGGCGCTGCTGGTGCTCACGGGGCCGTTCACCCCCATGCTGTTCATGGGCGAGGAGTGGGGCGCCGGGACGCCCTGGCAGTACTTCACCGACCACACCGACCCGGAGCTGGCCGAGGCCGTCCGGGCGGGCAGGCGGCGGGAGTTCGCCGAGCACGGCTGGCGGCGGGACCAGATCCCCGACCCGCAGTCGCCCGCCACCCGGGAGCGGTCCTGCCTGGACCGCGCCGAGCGCGCCCGGGAGCCCCACGCGGACCTGCTGGCCTGGCACCGGGAGCTGATCGCTCTGCGCCGCGGCGCGCCGGACCTGACGGACCCGGACCTGGCGGCGCTCAGGATCGCCTTCGACGAGCAGGGCCGCTGGCTGGCGTACCGGCGCGGCGAGCTGCTGATCGCGGTCAACCTGGGTGCCGGGCAGGCCGAGATCCCGGTGGGCGGGGGCGGGCGGATCGCCGCCGCGTGGGGCAAGGTCCGGGTTCCGGACGGGGACGGGGTGCTGCGTCTGTCGCCGGAGAGCTGCGTGGTGCTGGCGGGGAGCTGAGCACACGGCGGGCGGCCGGGTGCGGTCGCGGGCGGGCCCCGCGGTGCCCGGGCCGGCAGCGGGCCCGGTCGCGGTGCCCCGCTCAGGCCCCGCTGTCCCCGGGGAGGGCCACGACCAGGTCGGCCCGGCTCCTGCCGCGGGCGACGAGGCGGGCGTTGGGCTCGTCGGTGTCGCGGACCCAGCGCTCGGCCCGGGCGCGCTCCTTGCCGAAGCGCACATGCCGCTCGACCAGCCGCCGCACGCGCAGCGCGCCCGGCGCCTCCAGGAACCACGCCTCGTCCAGGAGCGGGCGCACCCGCGCCCAGTGGCCCTCGTCGTGGAGCAGGTAGTTGCCCTCGGTGACCACCAGGGGCACGTGCGGCGGCACGGGCACCGCCCCGGCCAGGGGTTCCTCGACGAGGCGGTCGAAGCAGGGCGCGTAGACGGTCACTCCCGGCTCCGGGGTGCGCAGCCTGGCCAGCAGGGCGGCGTATCCGGCGGCGTCGAAGGTGTCCGGGGCACCCTTGCGTCCGGCCCTGTCCAGGCGCCGGAGCTCCCTCCCGGCCAGGTGGAAGCCGTCCATCGGCACCAGCACGGCGTGCTGCGGACCCAGTGCGGCGACGAGGCGGGCGGCGAGGGTGGACTTCCCGGCGCCCGGGGCCCCCGCAATGCCGAGCACCCGCCGCTCCCCGGGCCCGGCGAGGGCGCGGGCGCGCTCCGGCAGGCCGGCCGGGAGCCCGGTGCGGTCGGGGTGGTCGGGGAGGGGCGCGGCGAAGGAGGGCACGGCGGTGATTGTCCCACGCGGATCATACGTATAACGTTCTGCCATGCCCTCCCTGCCCTCCCTCGCCCTGGTGACCCTGGTGGTCGCCGACTACGACGAGGCCATCGCCTTCTACACCGACGCCCTCGGGTTCCGCCTGGCGGAGGACGCCGACCGGGGCGGCGGCCGCCGCTGGGTGGTCGTACGGCCCCCGGGAGCGGCGGAGGGCACGGGCCTGCTGCTGGCCCGCGCGGAGGGCGGGGCCCAGCGGGCGAGCGTCGGCGCGCAGACCGGCGGCCGGGTCGGCTTCTTCCTGCACACCGACGACTTCGCACGGGACCACGCCCGGATGACCGCGGCGGGCGTCGCCTTCCTGGAGGAGCCCCGCCACGAGCCCTACGGCACGGTCGCGGTCTTCGAGGACCTCTACGGCAACCGCTGGGACCTGCTGGAGCCGCGGTGAGGAGGCCGCCGTTCCGCACCGCGCCCGCACCGGCCCCCGCCGAGGGTCGCCGCCGCTCCACCCCAGGTCAGCCGCACGACGGGCACAGCCCGCGGTAGACCACCTCGGCACCGGACAGGGTGAAGCCGAAGCGCTGCGCGGCGGGGAGCCCGTCGAGCGGGTCCCCGGTGGGGCGGACGTCGCGGATGAGGCCGCAGCCGGTGCAGACCAGGTGCTGGTGCGGCCGGTGCGCGTTGGGGTCGTAGCGCTTGGCACGGCCGTCGGTGGACAGCTCCGCGACCTCGCCGAGCAGGACCAGCTCCCCCAGGGTGTTGTAGACCGTCGCCCGGGAGACCTCCGGCAGCCGCAGGACCGCGCGGGCGTGCACCTCGTCCGCGGTGAGGTGCACATGCTCCCCGTCCAGGACCTCCGCGACGACGCGCCGCTGCGCGGTCACCCGCCACCCCCGCGCGCGCAGGCGCCTCAGCAGGTCGCTCACCGGTGTTCACCTCTTCCGGGCCGACGCGACACACACGTGTCACCAGGTCATGTCCGAGACCCGATCTGATGTACCTCAGGCGAGCTTCTTGACCTGGACAGAGTCCATCGTAGGATCGGATCCGGCGATGGCCAAGGGAGCAGGAGACTGCGGCACGGCAGGAGACGTGAGACATGACAGGACCGCCCTCCGCGGGACCGGCGGCACCCGTCCGACCCTGAAGGCCGCCCGCGCCGCCCCTCCCCCGCCCCGACGGACGCCGAGCGCCCCCGGAGCGGGGACGGCGGACCGGGACCCGTTCCCCGGCTCTTCCACCGCCTGGCACTTGCGAGCCCCACGAACCGCACAGCCCGAGAGGAATCCCATGGCCGAGAACCCGGACGCGATCGTCACCGACCCGAAGACGGAGGAGGCGGGCGGCTGCCCGGTCGCGCACGGCCGCGCGCCGCACCCGACGCAGGGCGGTGGCAACCGGCAGTGGTGGTCGGAGCGGCTGAACCTGAAGATCCTCGCCAAGAACCCGGCCGTGGCCAACCCCCTCGGCGAGGACTTCGACTACGCCGAGGCCTTCGGGAACCTCGACCTCGCCGCCGTGAAGCGGGACATCGCCGAGGTGCTGACCACCTCGCAGGACTGGTGGCCGGCCGACTTCGGGCACTACGGCCCGCTGATGATCCGGATGGCCTGGCACAGCGCGGGCACCTACCGCATCAGCGACGGCCGCGGCGGCGCCGGGGCGGGCCAGCAGCGCTTCGCGCCCCTCAACAGCTGGCCGGACAACGGCAACCTGGACAAGGCCCGCCGTCTGCTGTGGCCGGTCAAGAAGAAGTACGGCCAGGCGATCTCCTGGGCCGACCTGCTGATCCTCACCGGCAACGTCGCCCTGGAGACGATGGGCTTCAAGACCTTCGGCTTCGCCGGTGGCCGCCCGGACGTCTGGGAGGCCGAGGAGGACGTCTACTGGGGCCCCGAGTCCACCTGGCTCGGCGACGAGCGCTACACGGGCGACCGCGAGCTGGAGAACCCGCTCGGCGCGGTCCAGATGGGCCTGATCTACGTCAACCCCGAGGGCCCCAACGGGAACCCGGACCCGATCGCGGCCGCCCGCGACATCCGCGAGACCTTCCGCCGGATGGCGATGAACGACGAGGAGACCGTCGCGCTGATCGCCGGCGGCCACACCTTCGGCAAGACCCACGGCGCCGGTCCGGCCGAGTCCGTGGGCGCGGACCCGGAGGCCGCCCCGATCGAGGAGCAGGGCCTGGGCTGGCGCAGCACCCACGGCACCGGCAAGGGCGGGGACGCCATCACCAGCGGTCTGGAGGGCATCTGGACCGACACCCCGACCGCCTGGGACAACAGCTTCTTCGACATCCTCTTCGGCTACGAGTGGGAGCTGTTCAAGAGCCCGGCCGGAGCCCACCAGTGGCGGCCGAAGGACGGTGCCGGCGCCGGCACCGTGCCGGACGCCCACGACCCGGCGAAGACGCACGCGCCGACGATGCTCACCACCGACCTGTCGCTGCGCTTCGACCCGGCCTACGAGCAGATCTCGCGGCGCTTCCACCAGAACCCGGACGAGTTCGCGGACGCCTTCGCCCGCGCCTGGTACAAGCTCACCCACCGCGACATGGGCCCGGTCGCCCGCTACCTGGGGCCGGAGGTGCCGAGCGAGGTGCTGCTGTGGCAGGACCCGCTACCCGAGGCCGACGTCGCGCCGCTGACCGCCGAGGAGGCGGCCGACCTCAAGCGCCGGGTGCTGGAGTCGGACCTGACGGTCTCCCAGCTGGTCTCCACGGCCTGGGCCTCCGCCGCGTCCTTCCGCGGCAGCGACATGCGCGGCGGCGCCAACGGCGCCCGCGTCCGCCTGGAGCCGCAGAGCGGCTGGGAGGTCAACGAGCCCGACAGCCTCGCCGTGGTGCTGCGCACCCTGGAGGGCATCCGGGAGTCCTTCAACTCCTCCGCCCCGGCCGGACACGGCGTCTCGCTCGCCGACCTGATCGTCCTCGCGGGCGGCGCGGCGGTGGAGCAGGCGGCGAAGGACGCGGGCGTGGCGGTGGAGGTGCCGTTCACCCCGGGCCGCACGGACGCCACGCAGGAGCAGACGGACGTGGAGTCCTTCGCCGCGCTGGAGCCCTCCGCGGACGGCTTCCGCAACTACCTCGGCAAGGGCAACCGGCTGCCCGCCGAGTACCTGCTGGTCGACCGGGCCAACCTGCTGACCCTGAGCGCCCCGGAGATGACGGTCCTGGTCGGCGGTCTGCGCGTGCTGGGGGCGAACACCGGAAACTCGCAGCACGGCGTCCTGACCCGCACGCCGGGGCGGCTGACCAACGACTTCTTCGTCAACCTGCTCGACCTGGGCACGACGTGGCGGCCGGTGGCCGAGGACGCGGGCACCTTCGAGGGCGTCGACGCCGCCACGGGCGAGGTCCGCTGGACCGGCACCCGGGCCGACCTGGTCTTCGGCTCCAACGCGGAGCTGCGGGCGCTGGCCGAGGTGTACGCGAGCGACGACGCGCGCCGCAAGTTCGTGGACGACTTCGTCGCCGCGTGGGCCAAGGTGATGGACCTGGACCGCTTCGACGTCGCCTGATCCCTCCCCCTCCCCGGAGTCGGCTGTTCCCGACCCGGCTCAGGGGTGGTTGACGAGATCCCGTCCGGTCGCCGCGACCGGGCGGGATCTCGTGGTTCGGGTGGGGTGACCGGGAGGGCTGGAGGGTCAGCTGACCACCGCGCCCGGCCCCTGCACGGGGCCCCCGTCCGCATATCCCCAGGAGACACCTTGCGCCGTCACCTCCTCGTCGCTGCCGCCGCCACGGCCCTTCTCGTCGGGGGCTGCACCGGTGGTGCCGAAGAGAGCCCCCCTCCCCACCCCGGTTCCACGACCTCCTCAGCCCCTCCCTCGCCCGAACCCACCGCGACGCCTCCCTCCCTGGACGTGCCCGACGACGCGCGGGTCCTGGTACCCGAGACGGCGGACGGCGAGGACCGGCACCTGCCCGACTTCACCCCCGACCAGGACGTCTACACCATCTACGCCTCCTGCACCGGCACGGGCGAGGTGGCGATCGCGGACCAGGACGACGAGGGCAGCCCTCATCCCGTCGCCTGCGACGGCGTCCGCACCGTGGGCACCGTCCACACGGAGAGGACGCCGCAGCGCCTGATGGTGCAGGTGTCCGGGGGTGCTGCGCAGTGGAGGGTCGCGATCGTGTCCGGAGACCAGCAGCCGTGAGCGGCCGACCGTGGGTGCGGCCACCGGCTGCTCGAAGGCCGCGCCATGCGCCCCTGCCACCTGCTTGCCCGGGTGGCGATCGACAGGAAACAGCCTCAGGCTCGTCCCGGCTCACGGGGAGGTCGGCGGGACGCGCTCCATCGGTTGGCAGGCCGTTCCCCCTTGAGGGGGCCTGGGGGAAGGATGCCCCAGATCCGCGAGGGGAGTGGATTTCGCCTTCACCCCGGGTTCCCGACGCTGTTTCGGTCTGACCGGTCCGGTCGAATCATCATCACGCGGCGAGGGCGTGTATCGACGGTGCGTGTGCCGGCCGGTGTGGCGTAGTACTTCTGGGGAGCCTCAACCCCGGTCTGTTGTCACCTTGGAGCTGTCGATGGCCGTTCGCCGTGTCGTACCCAATGTCCAGTCGGAAGCTGCGCAGGAGAGCCGGGAGTTCTACGGCCTGCTCGGATTCGAGGAGGTCATGAACCACGGCTGGATCAGGACGCTCGCGTCCCCGTCCAGCCCGACGGCGCAGATCAGCCTCATGGCCGGTGACAAGACCGCGCCCGTCGTTCCCGACATGAGCATCGAGGTGGACGACGTGGACGCGGCCTACGCGGCCGTGCGGGACAGCGGCGCGGAGATCGTCCACCCCCTGCAGGACGAGGAGTGGGGGGTGCGGCGGTTCTTCGTCCGGGACCCCAACGGCCGGGTGGTCAACGTGCTGGGCCACCGCTGACGGTCCGCCGGCCGGCTCGCGGGGAGCCGGACTCCTCCGCGGCCCCGGTACCGGGCGCGGGGGCAGGTGACGCCCCTGCCTCCGGCGCCGAGCGGGGGCGGGCGGGGCCCGCCCGGCCCACGGGGGTGCACGTCAAACCCCCCTCACTCCAGGTCGAGTTCGGCCCGGACGGTCTTGCCGAGCGGGACCCGGTCGCGGACCTCCCAGCGGTCGGCCAGGGTGTCGACGAGGAGCAGGCCGCGCCCGCCGGGTGAGGCGGGGTCGGGTGCGGGGAGGCTGCCGGGCGCGGGCGGGCGGCGTTCGCCGCGGGTGTCGGAGACCTCGATGCGCAGCCGGTCCGGTGTGAGGGTGAGCCGCAGTTCGATGTCGCGTCCGGGGACGCGCCCGTGGGTGGCCGCGTTGGCGGCCAGCTCGGCGACGACGACGGCCGCGGTGGCGGAGGTCCCGGAGCCGTGGGGGATGCCCCAGACGTCGAGTTGGTGGAGCGCCAGGCGGCGGGCGAGGCGGGCGCCGAGCGGAGTGGAGCTGAAGCGCTGGGTGAACACGCGGACGGTGCCCTGCTGCTGGGGGGCCAGGGGTGAGTGCATGGGGCCGAGCCTGGCCCCGCCGGGCGCCGTACCCCAGATCACCGACCCGTACGCTGGGTGTGCGTACGGGTACGCAGGGTGGACGGTAGGGGTCTCCGGCCGTGACGATGGCCGGGGTGCGGGCGTTGCCCGACCCAGGGACCGTGCACGGGAGGTGGACGCGCATGACGGGGTCGGCGGGCAGCGACGGCGAGACCAGGGCGGCGGGCGGTGGCGGCGCCGGGACGGGCGGCAGCGGCGGGGCCGGGACGGACAGCGGCCAGACCAGAGCGGGCGCGGGGGGCGGCGGGGAGCCGGAGGTCTCGGACAGCCTCAGGGCGTTCGGGGCCGTGGTCAAGGCGTTCCGGAGGCGGGCGCGCCTGACGCAGGAGGAGTTCGCGCCCCTGGTGCGGTACTCGCTGCCGACCGTCGCCTCCATCGAGCAGGGGCGGCGCTTCCCTCCGGACGCCTTCGTGGACCGGGCGGAGGAGGTGCTGGACGCCTTCGGGGCGCTCACGGGGGCGGCGCGGCACCTGTCCCGGCAGCCGGGGCTGGCGAGCTGGTTCCGGCAGTGGGCGGCGCTGGAGGCGAGGGCGCTGAGTCTGTCCACCTACGAGTGCCGCCTGGTGCCGGGCCTGCTCCAGACGGAGGCGTACGCCCTGCGGCTGTTCATGGACCAACTGCCGCCCCTCGGGGACGCGCAGATCGAGGCGCAGCTGGCCCAGCGAATCGGGAGGCAGCGGCTGCTGACGGAGCGTCCGAACACGGCCTACAGCTTCATCGTGGAGGAGCATGTGCTGCGGCGGGGGCTGGGCGGCCCGGAGGTCACCCGGGGGCAGCTGGACCGGGTGATCGAGCTGGCGCAGCTGCAGAACGTGGAGGTCCAGGTGATGCCGCTGGTGCGGGAGAGCCATGCGGGGCTGCACGGTCCGCTGCGGCTGCTGGAGACCCCGGAGCACCAGTGGCTGGGATACGGCGAGGGCCAGGAGAGCGGGCAGCTGATCGCCGACGCGGCGGTGGTCAGCATGCTCCAGATGCGGTATGCCAGGATGCGGTCACAGGCTCTCCCGTTGACGGAATCCCTGGGCCTGTTGCGGCGGATACGAGGAGCGACATGAGCGGCAGCGGTGCACTGGCCTGGTTCAAGAGCAGCTACAGCAGCGGGTCCGGCGACTCCTGCGTCGAGGTCGCCCTCTCCTGGCGCACCTCGACTTACAGCAGCGGGTCCGGCGACGACTGCGTGGAGGTCGCGGCGTGCCCCGACGCCGTCCACGTCCGCGACTCCAAGGTGCCCGACGGCCCCCGCTTCGCCGTCGGCCCCCGCGCCTGGGCCGCCTTCGTCGGCCACGCCCACCGGGCCTGAGCGGCACCCCGGGCCCGGCGGGCTTCTCGGCGCCAGGGGCGGCGGTCACCCGCGCCGGGGGCGCCCGGTGCGGGTGACGGCGGACCCGGCGAGGAGGGCGAAGGCCGTCAGGGAGGCGACGGTCCGCAGGGTGTTCCACCGGTTCCACTGGGACTCGTAGTCGGCGCGGATGCCGGAGAGGTCCTGGTGCGCCGCGAGGGAGACGCCCGCGAGTTCCTCGTTGAGCGGCACGTTGAGGGCGAACGTGACCCCGAAGCCTCCGAGCAGGTAGGTGGCCAGCGCCGCGGCGATCAGCCAGAACGTGGCCGACCTCCACCCGGCGGCGCGCCAGGCGAGCACGAGGGCGACGGCGGTCAGCACGATCGCCCCGAAGAACGACATCGCGAAGGGCGCGTTGCGTATCACGCTGTTGATCGCCTGCATGGCGGTGACGTACGTGGCGTCGTCCACCTCGGCCAGGCCGGTGGTGACGGAGACCTCGTAGGCGTAGAAGAACCCCGCTATCGCGCCCATGGCGAGCAGCGCGGCGATCAGGAAGACACGGAACACGGTCGGGATGGTGCTGGCCATGACGCCTCCAAAAGCGTACCTGCTGGTACGGTTAATGAAACGAACCAGCAGGTACGATTGTCAAGCCCGCCGGCCGGTCGGGCCCGGATCGAGCGAGGAGGATCGTGACACCGCGTCAAGGTGACAGCCGCAGGGGCCGTCCGCGGCAGGGAGAGGCGGACGCGCGGCGGGCGGCCGTGCTGGAAGCCGCCTTCGCGGAGCTGGTGCAGCACGGCTACGCGGGGACGACCATGCTCGGCATCGCCCGCCGCGCGGGTGCGTCCAAGGAGACGCTCTACCACTGGTTCGGCAACAAGCGCGGCCTGTTCGCCGCCATGATCCGCCGCCAGTCGGAACTGGCCAACGCCCAGATGGCCGCCGCACTCGAACGCCGCTCCGACCCCCGGGAGACGTTGACCGGCTTCGCCGTCAGCCTGCTGCAACTGCTCCTCGGCACCTACTCGATCACCCTGAACCGTGCCGCGATCGCCGCTCCCGAGCTGGCCGACGTCCTGCTCGCGGAAGGCCGCCACACCACCGGCCCCCTGGTCGCCGACTACCTGGCCCGGCTGGCCGAGGACGGCGAGCTGGCCATCGGCGAGCCCGAGGACGCCTTCCGTCTGCTCTACGGCCTGGTCGTGTCCGACAGCCAGATCCGCGTGCTCCTCGGCGAACCGCCACCGACCGACATCCAGGACCGCGCCCGCCGTGCCGTGGACCGCTTCCTGACCCTGACCGCACACGGATCGGGCGGCGCCCCGGACGGGGACTGAGCCCGGCTCCAGCGGGGACGCCGGGGCATGCCGGTGCGTCGGGGTGATCGGCGGGCATGCCCGGGACGTTCCGCGAGCCCATGCGTGTGCCGCGGGAGCGGAACCACGCCCAGGTCGGGCCAGGCCAGGTGAGGTCTGGTCAGGTCAGGCGGAAGACCGGGCCCTTCGGGGTGAACGGCAGCGAGGCGCCCAGCGGCACGAGGTAGGCGTGCTCGCGGCGCACCCGCAGCACGTCGCACCAGCCGTCGGTGATGACCAGCACCGGCGCGTCCGGCGGGAAGTCCCGGGCGCGGTGCAGCAGGTCGATCCCCGGCTGGAGCACGGTGCCGCCGCGCCCGCGCACCCGGACCCGGCCCGCGATCTCGCTCGGCGGGAGGTACCCGGCGTCGTAGGCGGCCGCGTCGCAGAACACCACCCGGGCCGCCGGGACGTCGCGGGCCTCGGCGTAGGAGGCGATCGCGCCGAGGGCCTTGCCCAGCAGGGGCGTGCCCATGGAGCCGGAGGTGTCGAGGACCACGCCGAAGGTGCAGCGCGGCACCTCCTCCTCGGGGAAGTACCGCCCGGCGCGCGGGATGCCGGGCGTGGATGCCTGGCGGCGGGAGGGGCGGGCGTAGGAGCGCACGGGCTCCGGGCGCGGGACGTAGGCGTCGAACCAGCGCGCCAGGCGGGCGTCCCACGGCACGGGCGGGTGGGCGAGGGTGCGGATCTCCTGCACCAGCCCGGCGGGCAGCAGCCCCCGCTCCCCCGCGCAGTGCAGCTCGAAGCCCTGGGTCAGGCCGCGGCGGTAGAACTCGTCGAGGTCCGTGTACGGCTTCGCGCCGGGGTGCGGGAGGGCGTCCCCGAGGATGTCGCCCGCGTGCCGGCCGCGCAGGGTGGCGAGGCGCCGGTGGCGGCGCAGGTCGGTGGCGATCCGGTCGTGGACCTCCTCCACCGACAGGCCCGCCAGCGCGGGGTCGTGGAGCAGCCCTTCGGGCATGTCGCCGACGCGCATCTCCACCAGCCAGCCGTTGACGACGTAGTCGGCGGCGACGTTGAACAGGAACGGGTCGCGCGGACCGCGGCGCTCGCCGTGGCGCAGGGCGGCGTGCAGCATCTCGTGGGCGAGGACGAAGCGCCACTCCCCGTCGGTGAGGGTGCGCAGCGGGTTGACGTAGATCTCGCCCGCCACCGCGCTGACCGCGGCGATCGCGATGCCCTGGGCGCGGGCGAGTTCGGCGTCGGCGACGACCGTGAGCCCGGCGGCGAGGCCGCCCAGCAGCGGGTAGGAGGAGACGAACCAGTTGAGGGCGCGGTCCCAGGGACGCTGGGGCAGGCGCTCGCCCGTCCTGCGGTCCCGCCGCCCGCCCGCGTCGTCCATCGAGGCCGAGACGCTGCGGGTGAGGGCATGGGCGAAGGCGGTCTCCCAGTCGGGCGGGGTGCTGCCCTCCCATGACGGCCAGGTGACGAGGAGCTGGTCGGGGTGCTCCCCGGCGGTTCCGCAGTGCTCGAAGGCGGCCGGGATGCCGTCGCGGCGCCAGCGGGCGGCGAGTTCGGCCTCGTCGCCGCCCGGGTAGCTCCCGGGCAGGTGGTCGGGGGCGCGGCCGACGGGGAAGGTGAGCAGGAAGCGGTTGACCACGGCGCAGCGCGCGGCGCGTGCGAAGCGGTCGGGCTGGGTGCGCACGCGCTCCGTGGAGGCGGGGACGTGGCCGAAGCCGAGGTGGAGCAGGCAGTGGGCGAGGCTCCAGGCCCACTGGGCGGGCTCGGCCCGCTTGGTGGGGTGGACGTGGACGACTCCGCCGGAGTCGACGGCCGCGAGCCCGCCCGCGGGGGTGCGGGCGCACTTCTTCCGGCGGCAGACCTCCGCCTCCACGGCGGCGAGGGCCGGGTTGCGCTTGACCAGGGCGAGCCCGGCGGCGAAGGCCTCGGCGGCCGGGTCCGGGCGGTCGCGCCTGCCGCCGTGGCCGCCGCTCACCGGCGGGCCTCCACCAGGCGGGGCATGTCGCGGGCGGCCTCGACGAGGAACCAGGAGGGCAGCACGGGCAGGCCGTCCGCGTCGTCGGCGATCACGGTCTGGGCGACCTCGACGGAGATCTCGGCGAGCTGGACGAGCAGCGCCTTGGCCCGGTGCGCGGTCTGGCGCAGCGCCGGGGAGACGTGCTCCTTCTGCCGGGGCAGCTCCTTGACGAGCCGTCCGCGGAAGGCGTCGGCCAGGTAGTAGAGCAGGTCGCGGTCCTGGAGCCGGGTGGGCCAGGAGGCGTCGCCCTTGAGGATCGCCTCGATGCCGAAGGTGTGGCGGACGATCTTGGCGTAGCCGCAAAAGGAGACGGCGTGGGCGGGTGTGAGCGTGCCGTGGACGACCACCCGCAGGGTGTCCTCGTCGATGCCGGACCCGAAGGAGTGCAGGGCGTCGGAGAGCATGTGCCAGGAGCGGGGCGTGGAGAAGGGCTCCTCGGTCTTGGGCGGCTGGGACCACAGGTGGTCGGGGCGGTCGGTGAGGTAGTCGGTCACCCAGGGGTGGATGCCGTGGGCGCCCGCCCAGACGAGCCAGTCGGCGGCGGAGGCCCGCAGGTGGACGTGGGTGAGCCGGTTGACGAGCGCCGAGGCGATGGGGCGGGCCAGGGCGTTGTCGGTGGCCCGGTTGCCGGCGCCGACGACGATGGAGCCCTCGGGCAGCTCGTAGGAGCCGATCCGGCGGTCCAGGATCAGGGAGTAGAACGCCTTCTGGACATCGGGCGAGGCGGCGTTGAGCTCGTCGAGGAAGAGGCAGTACGGCTCGGAGCGGGCGATGGCCTCGGGCGGGCAGAACACCGAGCGGCCGTCGCGGATCTGGGGGACGCCGATCAGGTCCTCCGGGGCGAGCTGGGTGCCGAGCAGGCTCACGCACTCCAGCCCGAGCGAGTCGGCGAAGCCGCGCACCAGGGAGGACTTGCCGATGCCCGGTGCTCCCCAGAGGAAGACGGGCCGCACGGTGGCGAGCCCGAGCAGCAGTTCGGGGACCTGGGCGGGAGTGACGGTCACGGCAGCCTGCACGGGCGGGAGTTCCTCTGTTCGACCAACGGCGGTCCGCCCAGTGTGGGAAGCGCGGGCGCCGGGCGCAGCCGATTTTCGTGCGGCGGGAGGCGCGCGGCGGGGGCGGGGGCGGGCCGTGGTTGTCGCGCTCGTCCGCGAGTGCGCCCTCTACCCGGTAGATGGCGGAACTCCGTGCTTTTTACACCCGGTTCACCTGAACGGGGGATGGAACTTGATATCGTCCCCATGACCGATGGCAGCCGAAACGGGGTGAATTCGACGCTGCCCGGTCTGAGGACATCGCTATCGTTCCACTCGCTGGTAACGAGCTGAACGGGGGGACGGGGGAAGCGGCCGCGGTGCCGGGCCCCCGGGCGGACGGCACGTGCTGCCGGTCCGGCAAGGGGGCCGGAGCGGTCGCGGCCGCCACAGGGTGCGCCCGCGCACGCTCGCGCGCCCTCGCGCGTCGGCTCCGCGCCTACTGAACCGAACAGGTGAGACACGTCTTATGGCACGTTCCCTGGTCGACCTGCTGACCGAGCACGCCGATCGACAGCCGGACCGCACCGCGTACCGCTTCCTCGTCACGGGCGAGAGCGACGGCGAGGTCCGGGAGCTCTCCTACCGCGCCCTCGCCACACGCTCCCGGGCGATCGCCGCCCGGCTCCAGGACCGGGGGCTCGCCGGGTCACGGGCCATGCTGCTGTACCCGCCGGGCCTGGAGTTCGTCTGCGGGTTCCTCGGCTGCCTGGCGGCCGGGGTCACCGCCGTCCCGGGTGTCCCCCCGCAGGGCCGCTCGGACAACCGCCGCGCCCTGAACCGGATGAGACGGCTGATCGACGACGCGGACGCCGGTGTCGTCCTCGGCGGCCGGGAGACGATCGCGGCACTGGACGGCATGGCCGCCCACCTGCCCGACCTGGCGGACGTCCCCCGCGTCGCCACCGAGGACATCCCCGACGAGGCCGCGGCCTCCTGGCGCGAGCCGGGCGTCGGCGAGGGGGACCTGGCCTTCCTCCAGTACACCTCCGGGTCCACCTCCGCACCCCGCGGGGTGATGGTCACCCACGGCAACCTGATGGACAACGAGCGGGTGCTGACCCGGCAGATGGGCCACACCCCGGAGATCCTGGCCGAGCACGCCAACGAGCTGTTCGTCAGCTGGCTGCCCGTCTACCACGACATGGGGCTCATCGCCCCGGTGCTGAACACCTTCTTCCTCGGGGCGACGAGCACCCTGTTCTCCCCCCTGCACTTCCTCCAGCGGCCGGACCGCTGGCTCACCGCGGTCAGCCGCTACCGCCCCTACAGCAGCGGCGGCCCCAACTTCGCCTACGAGCTGGCGCTGAAGCACGCGACCCCCGCGTTCGTCGACGGGCTCGACCTGAGCGCCTGGAAGCTGGCGTTCAACGGCGCCGAGCCGGTGCGCCCGGCCACGCTGCGCAGGTTCGCCGCGACCTTCGGCCCGGCCGGGTTCCGCCGGGAGGCGCTGTACCCCTGCTACGGGCTCGCCGAGGCCACCCTGATGGTCAGCGGCGGCCCGGTGGGGGCACCGCCGGTGCTGCTCGACGCGGCGGAGGCCGGGCGCCCGCGCCTCGACCCGGCCGATGCGGCGGCCGTCGGCTGCGGGCGGCCCGGGGAGGGCGTGACCGTCGCCGTCGCGGACCCCGAGCGGAAGGTGGAGCTGGCGGACGGCGAGACCGGCGAGATCTGGGTGGCGGGGGCGAGCGTGGCCAAGGGCTACTGGCGCAACGCCGTGGCCACCCGCGAGACCTTCCGGGCCTCCTTCGCCCCCGGCCCGGACGGCACCCGCCGCGAGGGGCGCTTCCTGCGCACCGGTGACCTGGGGTTCCTGCGCGGCGGGGAGCTGTTCGTGACCGGGCGGCTGAAGGACCTGATGGTGCTCGACGGCCGCAACCACTACCCGCAGGACCTGGAGCTGGCCGCGGAGTCCGCCCACCCCGCGCTGCGCCCCGGCTGCACGGCGGCGTTCTCCGTCGACGGCGGGGCGGAGGGCGAGCGGCCGGTGCTCGTCGCGGAGACCGAGCCCGACATGGCGGGCGAGGCCGAGAAGATCGCGGACGCCGTCCGGGCGGCGGTCGGCGACGCCTGCGGGCTGCCGGTGCACGACGTGGTGCTGGTGCGGCCCGGCACGATCCCGAAGACCTCCAGCGGGAAGATCCAGCGCCGCGCGACGCGCACGGCCTACCTCGGCGGGACGCTCGCGGTGCTGGAGGCACCCGTCGTGAGCTGACGCCCGGGCCCCGGGCACCCCGGGCCCACCCGCCCGGCGGTGCCCGGGGCACCGCACCCGCCACCACCGCCGGGGGGACCGCGCGCCGTGCGCGGGGCCCGGGGCGGCCGAGGGCGGCCGCCCGTGCGCCGGGACACGCCCCGCTGCCCCCTCCCAGACCACCACCCACCGAGCCAGGACACGCGAGGACACCTGCCAGATG
Source organism: Streptomyces sp. C10-9-1 (assembly GCF_024497955.1). Lineage (GTDB taxonomy): Bacteria > Actinomycetota > Actinomycetes > Streptomycetales > Streptomycetaceae > Streptomyces > Streptomyces sanyensis. The sequence continues at coordinate 338,870 of NZ_JANHKP010000001.1, forward strand.
CCTGCGAACGCGACCCCGAAGCAGCCCAGCTCCTCCGGCTCCTCGCCGTCCGGCCCCGCGGCCCCGTCCCCCGAGGAGGTGCGCGGCTGGCTGGTCGCGGCGGTGGCCGAGGCCACCGGGACCCGCCCGTCCGCCGTCGACCCCGAGCGGCCCCTGGCCGAACTCGGGCTCGGATCCCGCCAGCTGGTGACCCTGGCGGCGGGCCTCGCGGAGCACGTCGACCGGCCGCTCAACCCGGCGCTGCTCTTCGACCACCCCACGATCACGGCGATCGCCCGGGCCGTGGCCGGGCCGCCCGCCCCGCACGGGGCACCCCAGGCGGCGCCCGCGCCCGGGACCGGCGCCCCGGACGCCCCGGCGGAGCAGCAGGACATCGCCGTGGTCTCCATGGCCTGCCGCTTCCCGGGCGGGGCGGACGACCCCGAGTCGCTGTGGCGGCTGCTGTGCTCCGAGGAGGACGCCGTCACCGAGGTGCCCCCCGGCCGGTGGGACACCCGGGGCCTGCACGACCCCGACCCGGAGGCCGCCGGCACCGCCTACAGCCTCCGCGGCGGCTACCTGGCGGACATCGACCGCTTCGACGCGGCCTTCTTCGGGATATCCCCGCGCGAGGCCGAGGCGATGGACCCGCAGCAGCGGCTGCTGCTCCAGACCGCCTGGGAGGCCGTCGAGCGCGCCGGGATCGTGCCCGGCACCCTGCACGGCAGCTCCACGGGCGTCTACGTCGGCCTCTACGAGAGCGGCTACCTCGCCTCGGCGGGCCTCGACCGGCTCGACGGGCACGTGGGCACCGGCTCCGCGCCCAGCGTCGCCTCCGGCCGGATCGCCTACAGCCTCGGGCTCCAGGGCCCGGCCGTCACCGTCGACACCGCCTGCTCGTCCTCGCTGGTCGCCCTCCACCTCGCCGCCCGCGCACTGGCGGCGGGCGAGTGCGACCTGGCGCTCGCGGGCGGCGCCACCCTGCTGGTGACCCCCCGCGGGCACGTGGAGTTCAGCCGGCTGCGCGGCCTGTCCCCCACCGGCCGGTGCAGCGCCTTCTCCGCCGACGCCGACGGGGTGGTGTGGGCCGAGGGCTGCGGGCTGGTGCTGCTCAAGCGGCTGGCGGACGCCCGGCGGGACGGCGACCGGGTCCTCGCCGTGGTCAAGGGCTCCGCGGTCAACCAGGACGGCCGCAGCCAGGGACTGAGCGCCCCCAACGGCCCCGCGCAGGAACGGGTGGTGCGCGCCGCCCTGGAGAGCGCCGGGCTGCGGCCCGAGGACATCGACCACGTGGAGGCGCACGGCACCGGCACCCGGCTCGGCGACCCCGTCGAGGGAGGCGCGCTGGCGGCCGTCTTCGGCCCGGGGCGCCCCGCGGACCGGCCGCTCGGCGTCGGCTCGCTGAAGTCCCGCATCGGTCACACGCAGGCCGCGGCCGGTGTCGGCGGGGTCATCGCGACCGTGCTGGCCCTGGGCCGGGAGCGGATCCCCGCCTCGCTGCACACGGGGCGGCCCACCCCGCTCGTGGACTGGGCCGGGGGCGGCATGCGGCTGCTGGACGCCCCGCGGGACTGGCCCCGCACCGCGGACCGCGTCCGCCGGGCCGGGGTGAGCGCCTTCGGCATCAGCGGCACCAACGCCCATGTGGTGCTGGAGGAGGCCCCCGCCGGACCCGGCGCCGGGTCCGCCGACCCGGGGCGGCCGGACGCGGGGTCCACCGCCCCGGGGCGACCGGACGCCGGGGACGCGCGCCCCGGGGCCGGACCGCGCCTGTTCCCCCTCTCGGCCCGGAGCCTGCCCGCGCTGCGCGGCCAGGCCGCCCGCCTCGCCGGAACCCTCGCCGCCGCACCAGAACTGACGCCCGGGCAGGTCGCGGGCACGCTGGCCCACCACCGCACCCACTTCCCCCACCGGGCGGTCGTCCTGGCCGGTGACCGCGAGGAGCTGACGGCGGCGCTGCGGGGTCTCGCGGAGGGGGCCGAGGACGACGCGCGGGTGGTCCTGGCCGAGGAGCCGGCCCCCCGGGACCCGGGGAGGACGGCCTTCGTCTTCCCCGGCCAGGGGTCCCAGTGGGCGGGCATGGCCCGGGACCTGCTGGCCGGCTCCCCCGTGTTCGCCGAGGCGCTCGACCGCTGCGACGCGGCCCTGCGGCAGTTCACCGACTGGTCGGTGGCGGCGGTCCTGCGCGGTGAGGCGGGCGCCCCGTCCCTGGAGCGGGTGGACGTGGTGCAGCCGGTGCTGTTCGCCGTGGGCGTGTCGCTGGCCGCCGTGTGGCGGGAGCGCGGCGTCCGGCCCGACGCCGTCGTCGGTCACAGCCAGGGCGAGGTGGCCGCGGCCTGTGTGGCGGGGGCCCTCAGCCTCAACGACGCGGCGGCCGTGGTCGCCCTGCGCAGCCGCGCGCTGACCGCACTGTCCGGGTCGGGCGGCATGGCGGTGGTCGGCCTGCCGCACGGGGAGGTGGCGGCCCGCCTGGCCGACTCCGGCGGTGCGCTCTCCGTCGCCGCGGTGAACAGCGGCCGGTCCACCGTGGTGGCCGGACCCGTCGCAGCGCTCACCGCGCTGCTCGGCTCCCTCGACGCGGAGGGGGTCTTCGCCCGCCGCCTGGCCGTGGACTACGCCTCCCACTGCGAGCTGGTCGAACCCGTGCGCGAGGAGATCCTCGACGAACTCGACGGGGTGACGGCCTGGCCCGGCTCCGGCGCCACCTGGTACTCGACGGTGACCGGCGAGCCGGTCACCGGGGAGCAGGAGGCGGAGTACTGGTACCGCAACCTGCGCGAACCGGTCCGCTTCGCGGACACGGTCGAGCGGATGGCGGCGGACGGCTACCGGACCTTCGTCGAACTCTCCCCCCACCCCTCGCTGCTGACCGCGCTGCGCACGGTCGCGGAGGAGACCGGTGCCGCGGCCGGAGCGGACGACGGGCGCCCGGCGCTGCTCGCCGTCGGCTCGCTGCGCCGCGAGGAGCCGGCGGCCCGCTGCCTGGAGAGGGCCGCCGCCGAACTCCACGCGGGGGGAAGGCCGGTGGACTGGCGGGTGCTCGCCCCGGCACCGCCGTCGCCCGCCGCACTGCCCACCTACGCCTGGGACGCGCAGCGCTTCTGGTCGCAGCCCGCGGCGGCCGCCCAGGGCCCGGGGCTGTTCGAGCGTGCGGCCCATCCGCTGCTGGGCGTGCAGTTGCAGTCCCCGGACGAGAGCCGCTGGACCTTCCGCGGCGAGTGGTCGGCCGCCACCGCCGAGTGGCTGGGCGACCACACGGTCTTCGGACGCACCGTCGTGTCGGGCACGACCGTGCTGGAGCTGTGCCGGGCCGCGCTCGCCGCCGCCCGGCCGGGGGCCGAGGTCGCGGACCTGTTCCTGGCCGCGCCCCTGGTGCTGCCGGACTCCGGCACGGTGGAGGTGTCGGTGGAGGTCGCCGCCGCGCCGGGGCAGGTGCCCGGGGGCGGGGGCCCGGAGGTCACCGTGCACAGCCGCCCGCGGGGCCGGGAGGCCGCCGGATGGAGCCTGCACGCCACCGCGGTCGCGGCGGAAGCGGCGGGCGGCGCGGCGCAGGGCCCGGCTCCCTCATGGCCCGAGGACGCGGCGCCCGCCTGGGGGCCGGACGCCTACGAGCGGCTGGCCGCCCGGGGGCTCGGCTACGGTCCCGCCTTCCGCGGCGTCCGGGAGGCCGTCGCCACCGGGGACGGTGCCCTGCTGGCCCGGCTGTCCCTGCCGTCCGCGGCCCGTGCGGACGCCGAGCCCTACCCCGTCCACCCGGCGCTGCTCGACGCGGCGCTCCAGGTGGCCACCGCCTTCGACCAGGGCGCGGCGGACGGGTCCGGCGGGCGGGTGCTGCTGCCCGTCGCCGTGGGCCGCTGCACCCTGCCGCCCGGAGCGGGGGGCGAACTCCTCGCCTCGGTGCGCCGGTCCGCGGACGCGGCGGGGGACCTCGCGCTGGACGTGCTGCTGTGGGACGCCGACGGGCTGCCGGCGGGGCGCCTGGAGGGCGTGCGGCTGCGGGCCGCCGCGCCCGCCGACCTGCACAGCGCCTCGGAGGCAGGGCGGAACCTGTACGAGGTGGCGTGGAGCGCGGTGACCGGGCCCGGGGAGGACGCCTCCCGGGAGCCCGGTGCGGCGGCCGAGGGGCCCCGCGGCGGGTGGGTGGTGGCGGGCGGCGCCCGCGACCCGCTGGCGGCCGGCGCCGCCCGGGCGCTCGGCGCGCGGACGGCCGACGGGGACCCGGCCGCGGAGGCCGACGCGTCCGCGGGCAGCGCCCCGTCGCCGGACCCGCTCCCCGGGGCGGGCGGGGAGCCTGCGCCCGGCGCGGTCCGGGTGCGCTTCTGGCCCTCGGCCGCGGGCGGCGGGCCGTCGCCCGCACCGGAGGACGGGGAATTCCCCGCCGCACTGCGCGCGCTGGCCGAAGAGGCCCTGGACGAGCTGCGATCGCTGCTGTCCGCGCCGCCCGGCGGGGCACCGGAGCGCACCGTCTGGGTGACCTCCGGCGCGGTCGCCGCCGCGCCCGGGGACACCGTGCCCTCGCTCGCCGCCTCGGTGCTGTGGGGGCTCGCCCGCAGCGCCCGCGCCGAGCACCCGGAACTGGGGCTGACCCTCCTCGACCTGGACCCCGGCCCGGGCCTGGGCCTCGACCCCGGCCCCGGTGCCGACCCGGACCCCGGCCCCGGTGCCGACCGCCCGGCGGAGGAGGGCGCACCGGGCGCGGCCACGGCTGCGCAGGACGGCGCGGCAGCCGCCGCGACGGCCCTGGCCAGGGCCGCGGCGCTCGCCGACGAACCCGAACTCGCCCTGCGCGGCGGGGTGCTGCTGGTTCCCCGCCTGGTGCGGTCCCGTCCCGCGGGCGGCCCTCGGGAGCCGCATCCCGCCGCGGGACCCGCGGAGCCGTCCCCGGGGCACCTGCCCGTCCCCACCGGCGGCACGGTCCTCGTCACCGGCGGCCTGGGGGCCGTCGGCCGCCGGATCGCCGCCCTGCTCGCCGAGCAGGGGGTGCCCCGGCTGCTGCTCACCTCCCGCCGCGGGGAGTCCGACCCGCGGGCCGCCGAAGTGGCGGCCGAACTCTCCGCGCTGGGCGCCGAGGTGGAGGTCGCGGCCTGCGACACCGGGGACGGCGAGGCGGTGGCAGCGCTCCTCGACCGCCTCACGGAGCGCGACGGCGCGTCCCCGCACGGACCCGAGGACGCCGGTGGCGGCGGGTCGCACCGGGAGCTGCGCGGCGTCGTGCACTGCGCGGGCGTCCTGGCCGACGGAGCCGTCGCCGAGCTGACCGGGGAGCAGCTCGCCCAGGTGCTGCGCCCCAAGGCCGACGGCGCCGCCCACCTCCACCGTCTCACCCGGCACCTGCCGCTGGAGCTGTTCCTCCTGGTCTCCTCGGCGGCCGGGGTCGTGGGCAGCCCGGGACAGGCCAACTACGCGGCGGCCAACGCCTTCCTGGACCAGCTCGCCCACCACCGCAGGGCCGCGGGTCTGCCCGGCGTGTCGGTCTCCTTCGGGGCCTGGGCGGGCGAGGGCCTCGCCGCCGCCCACGCCGATCTGGCGCGGATGGCGCGGCTCGGCCACCGGTCGCTCTCCCCCGGCCAGGGCCGCGACCTGGTCGAGCTGGCGCTGTGGCGGGACGCCCCGCACACGGTCGCCACGGCGCTCGACCTGCCGCGGCTGCGCGAGGCGGTCCAGGCCGCCGGGGGCGGCCCCGCCGCGGCGCTGTGGCGCACCCTGCTGCCCGCGCCGCCTGCCGCGGCCGCGGGCACCGCCCTGGCGGACCGGCTCGCCCGGCTGAGCGAGGCCGAACGCGCGGAGCGGGTGGCCGCGCTGGTCCGCGAGGAGGCGGCCCGGGCGCTGGGCCTGCCCTCCGCCGCCGCGGTCCCCGCGGACCGGCCGCTGCGGGAGCTCGGCATGGACTCGGTGACGGCGGTCGAGCTGCGGGGCCGCATCGGGACGCGGATCGGCGCCCGGCTCCCCGCGACCCTGCTGTTCGACCACCCGACCCCGGCGCGGCTCGCCGCCCACCTGCTGCGCACCGCGCTGGCCGCACCGGGCGGCGGGCCGGCGGCCACCGCCGTGCGCCCGGCCGCCGCCCGGCACGGTGCCGGGGAACCCGTCGCCGTGGTGTCCATGGCCTGCCGCCTGCCGGGCGGCGTGCGGGACCCGGAGGGGCTCCGGGACCTGCTCGGGGCGGGAACCGACGCGATCGGCCCCTTCCCGCGGGACCGGTGGGACGTCGAGGCGCTGTACGACCCCGACCCGGAGGCCCCGGGCAAGTCCTACGCCCGCGAGGGCGGCTTCCTCGACGACATCGCCTCCTTCGACGCGGCGTTCTTCGGCATCACCCCGAAGGAGGCCGCCGCCATGGACCCGCAGCAGCGCCTGCTGCTGGAGACCTCCTGGGAGGCGCTGGAGCGGGCGGGCATCGTGCCCGGCCGCCTGGCGGGCACGAGCACCGGCGTCTACGTCGGCATGTTCGCCAGCGAGTACCTCGCGGGCTCCCCCCTGGACCGGCTGGACGGCTACGTCGGCACCGGCTCCGCGCCCAGCGTCGCCTCCGGCCGCCTCGCCTACACGCTGGGCCTCAACGGCCCGGCCCTGACCGTGGACACCGCCTGCTCCTCGTCGCTGGTGGCGGTGCACCTGGCCGCCCAGGGGCTGCGGGCGGGCGAGTGCGACCTCGCCCTCGCGGGCGGGGTGACCCTGATGGTCACCCCGGGGACCTTCGTGGAGTTCAGCCGCCTGCGCGGGCTGTCCCCCACGGGCCGCTGCCGCTCCTTCTCCGACGACGCCGACGGCGCGGTCTGGGCGGAGGGCTCGGGCGTCGTGGTGCTCAAGCGCCTGTCCGACGCGGAGCGGGACGGCGACGAGGTGCTGGCCGTGCTGCGCGGCACGGCCGTCAACCAGGACGGCCGCAGCCAGGGCCTGTCCGCGCCCAACGGCCCGGCGCAGGAGCAGGTGGTGCGCCGGGCCCTGGAGCTGTCGGGGCTCGCGCCGTCCGACATCGACTACGTGGAGGCGCACGGCACGGGCACCACGCTGGGCGACCCGATCGAGGCCAACGCCCTGTCCGCGGTGTTCGGCGGCACCCGCCCGCCCGGCCGCCCGCTGCTGCTCGGGTCGCTGAAGTCCAACCTCGGCCACACCCAGGCCGCTTCGGGGGTCGCGGGGCTGATCAAGGTGGTGCAGTCGCTGCGGCACGGCACGCTGCCGCGCACCCTGCACGCCGACCGGCCCAGCCGCCATGTCGACTGGGAGGACGGCGGGCTGCGGCTGCTCACCGAGCCCGCCGACTGGCCCGCCGCCCCCGGGCGGGTGCGGCGGGCCGGGGTGAGCGCCTTCGGCATCAGCGGCACCAACGCGCACGTGGTGGTGGAGGAGGCGCCGCGCGCCTCCTCGGCCGGGGCGGCCGCCCCGGAAGGAGCCCCGGCGGACGGGCGTCCGGAGCCTGCGGGCGAGGACGTGCCGCGGCTGTTCCTGCTCTCCGCGCGCAGCGAGGCGGCCCTGCGCGGCCAGGCCGGGCGGCTGTCCCGCCATGTGGCCGGGGACGTCCCGGTCGAGGACGTGGCCTACTCCCTGCTGCGGCACCGCTCGCACTTCGAGCGGCGGGCCGCGGTGGTGGCGGCGGACCGGGCGGAGCTGCGCTCGGCGCTGGACGCCCTGGCGGCGGGCCGCACGCCGGTGGCCCCGGCGTGCGAGGAGCGCAGCGGGAAGACGGCGTTCGTGTTCCCCGGGCACGGCGGCCAGTGGCACGGCATGGGCGTGGAGCTGATGGCCGCGTCGGGGCCGTTCCGCGAGGAGCTGCTGCGGATCGACGAGGCGCTGCGCCGCCGGGCGGGCTGGTCCGCGGTGGACGTGCTGCGCGCCCCGGAGGAGTTCTCCCCGCTGCACCGGACGGAGTTCCTCCAGCCCGTGCTCTTCGCCCTCGACGCGGCCCTGGCGGCGGCCTGGCGGGAGCTGGGGGTCGTCCCGGACGGGGTGGTGGGCCACAGCCTGGGCGAGATCGCGGCGGCCTACGCCGCGGGCGCGCTCCCGCTGGACGAGGCGGTGCGGGTGGTGACCGGGCGGGCCGAGGCCGTGGTGCCCCTGGTGGGCCAGGGCGGGATGCTCTCCGTCGAACTGCCGGAGCAGGAGGCGGCGGCGCTGCTGGAGCCGTACGCGGGGCGGCTGTTCGTCGCGGCCCTCAACGGGCCCCGGGCGACGGCGGTCTCCGGCGCGGCCGGGGAACTGGCCGAGCTGCGGCGCGCGCTGGAGGCGCGGGGGGTCGGCGTGCGGCGGCTGTCGACGCCGTTCGCCTCGCACACCCCGCTGATGGAGCCGCTGCGCGGGGAGCTGCGCGAGCGCTTCGCCGGGGTCCGCGGGACGGACGGCGGGGTGCCGCTGTACTCGGCGGTCCGCGCCGAAGCGGTGTCCGGGGAGGACCTGGACGCCGGCTACTGGTTCGCCAACCTCGCCCGGCCGGTGCGCTTCGCCGAGGCCGTGCGCCGGATGCTCCGGGACGGCTACCGCACCTTCGTCGAGCTGAGCCCCCATCCGTCGCTGAGCGCCGCGGTGCAGGCGGTGGCGGCCGAGGCCGGGGTGGAGGTGGTCACCGCCGGGTCGCTGGACCGGCGGCGCGACCGGGGGGACGTGCTGCTGCGCCGCCTCGGCGAGCTGTACACGGCCGGCCGCACGCCGGAGGGGGGCCGTCTCGCCGCCTCCGGCCGCCGCACCGCGCTGCCCGTCTACGCCTTCGACCGGACCCAGCACTGGCTGGCCCCCGCCCCGGCGGGACCCGCGGGGGTGTCCCCGCTGCTGGGGACGCATGTGGAGGCGAGCGACACCCCCGGGCGGCACCTGTTCCAGAGCGAGGTGGACCTGCGCGACGCCCGCTTCGCCTACCTGGCCGACCACCGGGTGGGCGGCGAGGTGTGGCTGCCCGCGTCCGCGTTCCTCGGCATGGCGCTGGAGGCCGCGGCCGCGGTGCGGGAACGGGACGCCGGGACGGCCGGGCAGGACGGGGGCGGTGCGCTGTCCGGCGTCCGGTTCGAGCGTCCGCTGCGGCTCCCGGCCGACCGGGCCGTGCGGCTGCAGCTGGTGCTCCGCCAGGAGCCGGACGGGCAGCAGGGGTTCACCGTCTCCTCGGCGCCCACCGGGGAGCGTCCGGTCCGCTGGGAGCGCCATGTCACCGGGCGGATCGCGCCCCATGCCCCGGACGGCGGCGGGGACGGGCAGGGTCCGGCGGAGCTGCGCGAGCGGTGTGCGGCCCCGGTGGACACCGCCGCCGTGTACGCCCGCCTCGCCGGGCTGGGCATCGAGTACGGGCCCGCGTTCCGGGGCCTTCGCGAGGGGTACCGCGGGCGGGGCGCGGCGCTCGGGCGGCTGGCCGCCCGGCCGGCCGACGGCCACCTGCTGCACCCCGCGGTCCTGGACGCCGCCTTCCACGCGGCCGCGCTGCCCGAAGGGGCACCCGAGGGGCGGCCGTTCGTACCTGCCGGGGCCGGCCTGGTCCGGTACACCGGGCGGGGCACCGCGCCGGTGAGGGTGGGCTGCGAGCTGCGCTCCGCCGGGGAGGACCGGGCGGTGGCGGACCTGCGCCTGTGGGACGCCGAGGACCGGCTGGTGCTGGAGTGCGAGGGGCTGGAGCTGGCCGCCCTGTCTCCGCTGGACGGCGCGCTGTTCGAGACCGTGTGGCGTCCGCGCTCCGCGCCCCGGGAACCGGCCGGGCAGGGGCGCTGGCTGATCCTCGCCGACGAGGGCGGGACGGCCCGGGACCTCGACGGGCTGCTCGGCTCCGGCACCCCGCGGGTGGTCGTCCGGCGCGGGCCGGGCTTCGCCGAGGAGGGTCCGGGGCGCTACGCGCTGGACCCGGCGGACCCCGGGCAGTTCGTCCGCCTGCTCGACGAGGCGTTCCCGGACGGTCCCCCCGAGCGGGTGGTGCAGTTGTCGGCGCTCGACACCCCGGCCGTCTCGGACGCCCCGAGCGCACGGGAGGCGGCCCGGCTGTGCTGCCTGGCCACCCTCCACCTGGTCCGGGCGCTCACCGGGCGGCCCGGCCCGGCGCCGCGGCTGTTCGTGGTGGTGCGCGGCAGCCAGGCGGCCCTGCCGGGCGACCGGGTGACGGCGCCGTGGCAGGCGCTCGCCTGGGGTTTCGGGCTGACCGTGGCGCAGGAGCACCCGGAGCTGGCGACCACCCTGGTGGACCTGCCCGCCTCCGGTGGCGCGGACGCGCTCTGCACCGAGCTGCGGCACGCCGACGGCGAACGGCTGGTCGCCCTGCGGGAGTCGGGGCGGCTGGTGCCCCGGCTGGCCCGCACCCGGCCGGACGGGAGCGGCGACGGTGCGGTCACCGCCGAGGGCGTGTACCTGGTCACGGGCGGGCTGGGCGGTCTCGGCCGCGTCGTGGCCGAGCGGCTGGCGGGCCTCGGGGCCCGGCGGCTGGCCCTGCTGGGGCGCGGCGCCCCCGCCCCGGAGGCCGAGGCGTGGATGGAGGAGCTCCGCGGGCGCGGAGTGGACGTGCGGGCGGTCCGCGCGGACGTGGCGGAGCGCGCGGGGCTGGCCGCCGCGCTGGACACCGTCCGCCGCGCACTCGGCCCGGTCACCGGGATCGTCCACACGGCCGGTGTCCTCGACGACGCGCCCCTGGCGGCGCTCACGGAGGAGCGGATGCTGCGGGTCCTGGCGCCGAAGGTGCTGGGCACGGCGCTGCTGGCCGAGCTGGTTCCGGAGGCGGAGAGCCTGGTGCTGTTCGCCTCGGCCGCGGGCCTGCTGGGCTCCGCGGGCCAGGCCCCCTACGCGGCGGCCAACGCCTTCCTCGACGCCTGGGCCCACCACTCGGGCTCCGGCGGGCGCCGGGCGCTCAGTCTGGACTGGGGGGCCTGGAGCGGCGTCGGCATGGCGGCGGAGTCCGGGGAGCGGGCCGCCGGTGTGCGCCGGTCCGGCCTGGTGCCCTTCTCGCCCCGGGAGGGCGGTGAGCTCTTCGCGCGGGTGCTGGGCAGTGAGCGGCGCCAGCTGGCGCCGCTGGCGGTGGACTGGGAGGTGCTCGGGCTCGATCCGGACGCCGTGCGCACCCGCCCGCTGCTGGCGGAGCTGGTGGCGACCCCGGCCGGGGACCCGGCCGAGGACGCCCTCGCCGCCGCGGTGCTCTCGGCACCGGCGGGCCCGGGCCGCGTCGCGCGGCTGGAGGCGTACGTGCGGGCCCGGGTCGGCACGGTGTCCGGCGGGGCCGTGGACGCCTCCTCGACCACGGCGCTGAAGGAGCTGGGGCTGGACTCGCTGATGCTGGTCCAGCTGCGCAACGCCTTCGCCCGCGAGCTGGGCGTGGAGCTCCCCGCCGCCGCGGTGTTCTCGGCCTCCGACATCCAGGGACTGGCCGGGGTGCTGGACGCCGCGCTCTCCGACGGCGCGGGTGCGGCCCCGGGCCGGGGGGACGCCGCCGGGGCCCCGGCGGCGGGCGGCGCGCCCGCCGAGGTGCCCGAGAGCGAACTGCGGCCCGCGACCCGGGACGTGGTGCGCCTGCTGCGCAGCGCACGGCCGGACATGCCGGGCGCCGCCCACGCCGTGGGGCTGGCGGTCCGGCTCCTCGCGCCGGTCACCCGGGAGGTCCTGGCGGCCGCCCTGGACCGGCTCGCGGCGCGCCACGCGGCCCTGCGGACGGCGGTCGTCGCCGGAGGGGACGCGGAGGCCGGCGGGACCGGCGGGACCGGCGGAGGCGGCTGGCGGCTGCGGGTGGACCGCGCGCCGGGCGGGCCGCTGCTGCGCTGGACCGGGGTGCGCCCCGGCGAGGGGCCCGCCGACCCGGCCGGGCGGCTCCGTGCCCTGCTGGAGCCGCCGTTCGACCTGGCGCGGCCGCCCCTGTGGCGGTTCGAGCTGCTGGACGGCGGCGAGCAGGGGCAGGTCCTGGTCTTCGGGGCGCACCACGCGGTGAGCGACCTGCAGTCGCTGCTGCTGGTCGCGGCGGAGCTGGACGCCGAACTGTCGGGCACCGTCCTCGGCGGCGAGGTGACCAACCGCGACGTCGACCTGCTGATCGAGGCGCAGCGGAGCGCCGGCACCCCGGACGCCGGGACCCGTGCCCGCGACGCGGCCTGGCGGGAGGCGTTCGAGGGCAGCGGGCGGCTGGACCTCGTGCCCCCGGAAGCCCGTCCCGCCACGCGCTCCTACCGGGCGGGCAGCGTCTCCGTCCCGCTCCCGGAGGGGCTGACGGACCGGGTCTCGGCGGCCGCGGGCGCCCTCGCGGTCACGCCCGCCGCCTTCTGCCTGGGCGTGCTGACGGTGCTGCTGGCACGCAGGCGCAACCGCGAGCGGTTCGTGCTGGCCGTGCCCGTGGACACCCGTGTCCACGCCGACGCCTTCGAGGCGGTGGGCTTCTTCGGCGTACCCGTCCCGTTCCCCGCGCAGGCGGGTCCGGCGGAGGCGGTCGCCGACGTGCTGCGCCGCACCGACGCGCGGCTGGAGCAGGTCCTCGGCAAGGGGACGGCGTTCACCGACACCCTGGCGACGCTGGCGCGCCAGGGCCTGTACCGCGAGAACGCCCCGCTGGTGGAGGTGTACTTCAACTTCGTCCGCTCCGCCGCCCGCGGCCTGTCCCGGATGGAGGTGCTGCCCGCGGGCACGGGCTGGTCCGACCTGGACCTGATGGTGACCATGACCCCGGACGCCGGGCGGGTCCGGCTCGACCACAACCTCGACATCCTCGACGAGGACGCGGTCTCCGCACTGGCCGGGGACTTCCTGGACTTGCTCGACGAGGCGGCCCGGCATCCGGCGGCGCCGGTGGGCGGGGCCCGTCCGGCCGGGGAGGGCGGCGCGCCCGCAACCCTCCCGGCCGTCGCGGAGGACGCGGGCGGGGCCCCGCTCCCCGACGGCGGCCCCCCGCGCGGCCGCACCCTGGCCCTGGCGGCCACCTTCGCCCTCGGCCATCTGCCGCTGATGTGCGCGACCGCCCTCGCCGACGGGGAGCCCGGGCCCGCTCCGGTGATCGCCGAGGCGCCGTACCACCAGGTGCTGGCGAGCCTGCGCGACCCCTCGGGGGTGTTCGCGGACCCGGACGCGGCCGCCGGGGTGGTGCTGCTGCGCGCCGGCGACCTCGCCCGCTTCGGGCCGGTGGACGACGCGCTGCTCTCGGAGCTGGGACAGGCCTACCCGGCCGCGCTGCGGGAGCTCGCGGCCCGCACCCGCAGGCCGCTGGTGGTCGGCCTCCTGCCCTCCGCACGCCCCGAGCCGCGCTTCGCGGCCTGGGAGCGCCAGGTGGCCGAGGCGCTGCGCGGGGTACCCGGGATCGCCGTCGTCACCGCGGAGTCCTGGACGGACGGGCACGCCGTCGGCGAGCTCTTCGACGAGCGCACCGAGCGGCTGGCCCACCTCCCGTTCACCCCGCCCTTCCAGGCCGCGGTCGCGCTCCGCCTCGCCGGGGTCCTGCGGGCGGCCCTGCGCCCGGCGCCGAAGGTGATCGCGGTGGACGGCGACGAGACGCTGTGGGGCGGGGTCGCCGGCGAGGCGGGGCCGGAGGCGGTGGACCTGGGCGGCCCGCGGGCCGAGCTGGCGCGGCGGCTGCTGCGCTGGCATGCCGCGGGCACGCTGCTGGTGCTCGTCAGCAACAACGACGAGGACACGGTCCGCTCCGTGCTGAAGCGCCCGGACAGCCTGCTGGCGGCCGAGCACTTCGCGGTCGTCTCGGCCGCCTGGGGCCCGAAGCCGGACCGGCTGGCGCAGGCGGCCTCGGCACTCAACCTGGGCCTGGACAGCTTCCTGTTCCTGGACGACAACCCGGCCGAGATCGCCCGGATGCGGGCGGCGCTGCCGCAGGTGCTGTCCGTGACCTGCCCGGCGGGTCCCGGGCTGGAGGGGTTCCTCGACCGGTTGTGGCCGCTGGTACCGGTCGCGGCGACGGCGGAGGACGCCCTGCGGGCCCGCTTCTACCGGGAGGAGCGCGAACGCGACGCGGTGCGCGCCCAGGCCGGGTTCGAGGAGTTCCTTGCGGAGCTGGGGCTGGAGGTCGAGGTGCGGCCCCTGCACGAGGAGGACGTGCCCCGGGCCGAGCAACTGGTGCGCCGCACGAACCAGTTCACCCTGCGGGCCCGTTCGGCGGACGGCGGCGACGTCGCGCGCTGGCGGCGGCGGGGCGAGGTGTGGACGGCCTCGGCACGGGACCGGTTCGGCGACTACGGGCAGATCGGACTGCTGGCCGTGCGCCCCGAGGGCGAGCGGCTGGAGGTCGAGGCCTGGCTGATGAGCTGCCGTGCCCTGGGCCGCGGGGTGGAGGAGCGGCTGCTGGGCCGGCTGGCGGACCGGGCGGAGGAACTGGGCTGCTCGGCTGTGCGGTTCACCGCGGAACGCACCCCGCGCAACGAGCCGGCCCGCCGCATCGTGGCCGCCCTGGGCGGGGGCGCGGTGCAGGACGAGCGGCTGGAGGCGGTGGTCGCACCGGAGCGGCTGCGGGAGTTCCGCTCCTGGCGGCAGCGGTGACGGGCGGCGGGACGGCCCGCGGGACGGACGGGGCGCAACGGGCGTGCGGCACGCGCACGGCCGGGCGGCGGCCTGGTGGACGGAAGGACCTGGCAGAGGGTGGAAGGCGCACATGGGTGAGGTGAACGACGCACCGGCGGACGCCGGGGCGGCCCGCCGGACGGCGGAGGAGATCGAAGGGGGAGGCAGCGGTCTCGGCGTGGCCGAGCTGCTGGCGAAGGTGGCGGCCGCCTCCCGGCCGCCGGCGGCCGGGGCGGATCCGGGCCCGCCGGGCGGCGGGCTGCCCGGTGCGGCGCCGGACGCGGGCGGGGGCTCCCCCGCCGCGCCGTCCGTGCCCGCCTTCACCGGCGGCCCGGACGAGCTGGCCTCGGCGATCGCCGAGGCGGCGGGGCGCCACCTGCCGGACGGGGTGCTCTCCCCGGACGCCGACTTCTTCGACGCGGGCGGGACCTCCGTCCAGGCGGTGGAGCTCATCGCCGCGCTCGGGCGGGAACTGGGCGTGGATCTGCCGCTGGACGAGGTGTTCGCCGACGCCCGCCCGCGCAGTCTGGCGCGGAGGTGGCTGGGCGCCGCGGACCCGGAGGCCGCCCGGCCCCCGACCGACGGCGCCGCCGCGGACCCCGGCGCCGCGGTGCCTCCGGCTACGGCGCTCCCGGTCCCGGCGCCCGCCCCCGCCGTGTCCGCGCCCGCGCCCGCGGGCAGAGGTGCCACCGGGGAGCCCGCAGGCGCCCGGCAGGAGGACCTGGACCAGATCCTGGCCGACCTCTCGCTCGCCGACCGGCTGCCCTGGACCGGTCCGCCCGAGCCGCTGCCCCCGCGGTGCATCCTGCTGACCGGGGCGACCGGCTTCCTCGGCAGCCATCTGCTGCTGGACCTGCTGCGCCACAGCGACGCCCGGGTGTACTGCCTGGTCCGGGGCGCCGACGAGGAGGCGGCCACGGCCCGCCTCGGCGAGGCGCTGCGCGGCTACGCGCTGCCCTGGTCCGCGGAGGTGCGCCGGCGGGTGACGGTGCTCCCGGGCGACATCCGCGAACCGCGCCTCGGGCTCGACGAGGAGCGCTGGGAGGCCCTCGCCCGCGAACTCGACTGCATCGTGGGCGTCGCCGCGGCGGTGGACTTCCTGCGCGGCTACCCCTCCCTGCGGCGCAGCAACGTGCTCGGCGCGCTGACCCTGGCCGAACTCGCCGCGACCGGGCGCCCCAAGCCGCTGCACCACATCTCCTCGATCGCGGTGTTCAACGAGGTCGGCATCACCTCCATGGGCGAGGACGACCCGCTGGCCCGGGCGGACCGGCTGATCGCGGGCTACGACCAGACCAAGTGGGCCGCGGAGGTGGCGCTGCGGCGCGCCCGCGACCACGGCCTGGTGGTCACCGCGCTGCGTCCGGGCGGCATCGGGGGCCACAGCAGGACCGGCGCCTACAACCCGCAGGACCTGAGCAGCGGGCTGATCTCCGCCTTCGGCCGGTTCCGCACCGTGCCCGCCTTCCGCTACCTCAACGCCGCCCCCGTGGACTGGGTGAGCCGGGTGGCCGCGGCGATCGTGTGCGAGCCCGACGCCTGGGGCTTCGACTACAACCTCACCGGTGTGCCCAACACCCTGGACGACGTGGTCCGGGACATGGCCCTCGGCGGCATGCACGTGCGCGTGCAGGACTGGGACGAGTGGCGCGCCGACACCCTGGAGCGCCTGCGGGCGGATCCGGTGCCCGAGCTGGAGTTCCTGACCCGGGTCCTGCAGAGCCCGACCGCCCTCAAGCTGTGCGAGGCGACCCTGAAGGGCCCGGCGGCCGTGGACGAGCGGACCGCGGCCCTGGTCCGGGCCCTGGGGCTGCCGCCCGCGGCCCGCTACGACGCCCGGGCGCAGCAGCGGACCTTCGAGCGGCTGAGCCGCGACGGCCTGGCCCGCCTGCCGCAGCGCGAGGACCCGCCCTACCTGTGGTTCCCCGAGACGTTGCAGGGCGCGGTGAGACCGGTGGGCTCGGCGGCGGACACCCCGTGCTCGCTGGCGCTCACCCTCTCCCTCGCCAGCATGTACCAGCTGGTGACCGAGCGCCGGGTGGACGTCGCGGGCGAACTGCTCTGCACCGCCCTCCATCCGCAGCCGCTGGCGGTGGAGCGCGGCGACGTGTGGGTGCGGCCCGAGGAGGGCATCCCCGAGGAGCACGGGATGCGCCATCCGCTGCTGCGCTACCGGCTGCTGCTGCGCGACGCGGACGGGGGCCGCTGGTGGCTGGAGGGGCGCAAGTACGCGCGCGCCCGCCGCGACCTGTGGCGGCAGACGCGGGCGCTCACCGTGGACATCGGCAGGCAGGACGGGCCGCCACTGCTGTCCGGGGAGGTCGTGGTGCCCGCCGACAGCTATCTGCGCGACCAGGTCGACGGCATCCGGGTCGACCCCCGCCTGACCGACCGGGAGAAGCGGGCGGCCAAACTCACCTGGCTCGCCTGGTTCGGCGCGGAGGTGGGCCGCGGTCTCCTCGGCCCCTTCGCCCGCGCCGCCGCCGACCTGCTGGACCTGCGCCGCGACCAGACCCCCAGGGAGCACCACCGATGATCCGCCGCACACGACGGCCCGCACCCCGGCCCGCGCTCCGCGCGGTGCGCACCGGCACCGCGCTGCGCCCGCTGCGCCACCGCCTGTCCCCGTCGGCCGTCGAGGACGTCCCGTTCCGGGCCGGGGACGGCGTGCGGCTGGGGCTGACCCGGATCCGCACCGCCGGGCGCCCGGCCGGACCGGCCGTACTGCTGCTGCACGGGCACACCGCCTCCTCGGACATGTTCCTGCTGCCCGAGACCCGCAACCTGGTCGACGTGCTGCTCGACGAGGGCTACGAGCCGTGGCTGCTCGACTGGCGGGGCAGCTGCCGGCTCCCCTACAACGAGACCGGCCGCCGGTACACCTACGACGACGTCGCCCTGTACGACATTCCGGGGGCCGTGGCACGGGTCCGGCAGGAGATCGGCGACCGGCCGCTGTTCGCGGTGGCGCACTGCATCGGCTCGCTGGCGCTGTCGATGAGCATGGCGGCGGGGCTGGTGCCGGGGCTCGCCGGTGTGGTCTCCCAGGGGGTGTTCCTCACCCCGAGGCTCGCGGGCCGCACCTCGCTGCGCATGACCCTCGCGGGGGAGCTGCTGAAGTCGCGGATCGACCACATCCCGGTGGACTTCCGCACGGTGGGCTTCCGCTCGAAGTACACGCCCCTGTTCGCGCTCGCCTCGCGACGGGCGGAGTGCCCCGACCCCACCTGCCAGATCCTGCACAACTCGGCCTGGGGAACGGGCGCCTCGCTGTTCGTGCACGAGCACCTGACGCGCACGACCCACGACCGCCTGGCCGAGCTGCTGGGCCCGGCGCCGCTGTGGATCCTGCCGCACCTGCGCCGGATCGAGCTGGCCCGCACCGTGGTCCGCTGGAACGACGGGGACCTGCGCTACCGCGCGCTGCCGCGGAACGCGCTGGACGCGGCGGGGGCGATCGACGCACCGGTGCTGCTGCTGTCGGGCAGCGAGAACGGGCTGTGGCTGGACTCGCAGGAGCTCTGCCACCGGGTACTGGCCCGCAGGCAGCCCCGGTTGGACGTGGCGTACACCGAGATTCCCGGCTACGGTCACCTCGACACGTTCCTCGGCAGGGGCGCCGCGCTGGACGTCTTCGGGCACATCGTCGAGTTCCTGGAGAAGCGCCGGTGACCGCCCCGGGGTGCCGCGCACGTCCCCGCGGCACCCCGGGGGCGCCCCGTCCCACCCGCTCCGCACCAGGAGGCCACCCGCCATGCCCCAGCTGGAAGTCGACGGCGCACGCCTGACGTACGACGACGAGGGACCGCGCGAGGGCGGCGGGGTCCCGCTGGTGTTCGTGCACGGGTGGACGGCCGACCGGCACCGCTGGGACCACCAGACGGCGCACTTCTCCGCGACGCGGCGGGTCGTACGGCTCGACCTGCGCGGCCACGGGGAGAGCGAGGGCTCCGGGCGGCGCAGCATCGCGGAGCTCGCCGGGGACGTCATGGCGCTCCTGGACCACCTCGGCCTTGAGCGGTTCGTCTTGGTGGGCCACTCGATGGGCGGGATGATCTCCCAGACGATCGCCCTGGCCCACCCGGAGCGGGTGGAGCGGCTGGTGCTGGTCGACTCGATCTCCAGGATGGCCTACAGCCGCGGCCGGGGACTGCTGATGGCGGCGTCCACGCTGGTGCCGTTCCGGCTGTTCGTCGAGGCGAACATCCGGCGGGCCTTCGCCCCCGGCTATCCCCGGGAGCGGATCAGGCAGTACGTCCGGGAGTCGGCGGCCACCCCGCGGGAGGTCGTGATGACCTGCTACGGCGCGATGCGGGACTTCGACGTGCTGGACCGGGTGCACGAGATCCGGGTTCCCGTGCTGCTGGTCCACGGGTACCACGACATCCAGCTTCCGCTGTCGCAGATGCTGCGGATGGCCAAGGAGTACCCCGACGCGCAGGTGCGGATCGTGGACGCCGGGCACGAGCTGCCGGTGGAGAAGCCCGAGGAGCTGACCGCGCTGCTGGAGCCCTTCGTCACGGCGGCCTGAGCCGCCGTGCGGCGGGCCGGACCGCGGCAGGGGCGTTGCGGGGCTCCGGCCCGGAGTTCAGCGGCGCCCGGCGGCGAAGGCCGCGGGGGACGTGTCGTCCAGGTCCACGCAGCACCCGTAGCCCCAGTACACGTAGTAGTGGGGCGTCGCCAGCTGGCGACGGCAGCGGGGGCAGACCACCTGCTGGTGGGGGTTGGCGCGGATGACGGCCGTGTCCTTGAGGCCGAAGACCGCCCGGGTCGCCTCCAGGCCGTGTTCCTCGATCCCCTGCCGGACGAACTCGAGTGCGCCGTAGGTGTGCCCGTCGGGGCAGGTGATGCGGTTGGAGTAGGCCGAGCCGCATGCCTCGGCACCGAGCTCCGCCGTGATCCGGGCCATCTCGTGCTCGGCCACGGGCTCCAGCCCCAGGTGGCTCATCCGCTGCGGTGTCCAGTACCAGGCGTTGACAGCCGAGAACTGGGCCCGGGTCAGGTAGAAGGTGGCGGTCCTGCCGCTCCTCACGGTGGCCTTCACGATGTCCACGACGATGTTGTCCTCGGCCGCGATGACGGCCCTGCCGCCGCCGACGACCGACTCGACGGCGGCCAGGGAGGACGGGTCCATGGTGCATCACTCCGAAACGGGCAGCGGCCGGAACACACCGGCGCGGGTCTCTCCCGCTGCGATGCTCCGCCGGCCGGCCGCACCCCGCAATCGGGAGGATCCGTCCGGGTCGGCGCCCCGCGCCGCACGGCCCTTCACCGGTCTGCCCGGGGCGGTGTCGCCGAGGGGCACCGGGGCTCCGCCGCGCCGGGTCGGCGCAGACGCGGCCCCGGTGGCCCGGGGTGCGGGGAGGCCGCGGGGGCCCGCCGGGCCGGTCAGCCCTCGCCGGATTCCGGGCTCAGCGTCAGCGAGATCGAGTTGATGCAGTAGCGCTGGTCGGTGGGGGTCGGGTAGCCCTCGCCCTCGAAGACGTGCCCCAGGTGGGACCCGCAGCGGGCGCAGCGGACCTCGGTGCGGACCATGCCGTGGGAGCGGTCCTCGATCAGCTCCACCGCGTCGGTGTCCCTCGGGTCGTAGAAGGACGGCCAGCCGCAGTGCGAGGCGAACTTGGTGTCCGAGCGGAAGAGTTCGGCCCCGCAGGCGCGGCAGGCATAGGTTCCGGGGGTCGTGGTGTCGGTGTACTCGCCGGTGAAGGCGGGCTCGGTGCCGGCCTGGCGCAGCACCGCGTACTCGGCCGGGCTCAGCTCGGCCCGCCACTGCTCGTCCGGCTTCTCGACGTCGTAGGCCATCATGCGCTCCCTCGGTTCGACAGGTGGGCCAGCACGTCCGGGCCGAGGTCCGTGACGTCGCCCGCGCCCATGGTCAGAACGAGATCGCCCGGCCCGGCCATTCCCGCGACGACGGCGGGGACGTCGGCCTTGTCGTGCACGGCGACGACCTCGGCGCCCGCGTCCTTGGCGGCCTCGATGATCAGTTCGCTGGTGACGCCGGGGATCGGGTCCTCGCGGGCCGGGTAGATGTCGAGGACGACGGAGGCGTCGGCGAGGGCGAGGGCCCGGCCCATCTCGCGGCCGAGTTCCTGGGTGCGGGAGTAGAGGTGGGGCTGGAAGACGACCAGCAGGCGGGAGTCCTGCGCGGCACCCCGCATGGCCTCCAGGTCGGCCGTCATCTCGGTGGGGTGGTGGGCGTAGGAGTCGACCACCTGCACCCCGGCCGCCTCGCCCTTGGGCTGCAGCCGCCGTCCGACACCGGTGTAGGCGGTGAGGGCGCGGGCGAGCTGCGCGGGGTCGACGCCGAGGCGCGCGCCGGCGGCCAGGGCGGCGGCGGCGTTGTGGGCGTAGTGGCGGCCGGGCACGGAGACGGTGAAGACGTGCTCGGC
This sequence comes from Streptomyces sp. C10-9-1, assembly GCF_024497955.1. GTDB lineage: Bacteria > Actinomycetota > Actinomycetes > Streptomycetales > Streptomycetaceae > Streptomyces > Streptomyces sanyensis. The sequence continues at coordinate 359,680 of NZ_JANHKP010000001.1, forward strand.
GCCGTCCATGACCACGGCGACCTCGCTGGTCATGCCGCGGGGGGTGAGGGAGCGGATCCACACGTCGGAGCCCTCCGCCTCGCCGACCGTGACGACCGCGGGGCCGCCGGGGCGCCCGGAGAGGCGGGCGGCCAGTTCACGGGCGCCGGGGTGCTCGCCGACGACCAGGGTGCCGCCGGGCACGATCTTGGCGGCGAAGGCCTCGAAGGACTCGTAGATCTCGTCCATGGAGGCGTAGTTGGCGTGGTGGTCGAGTTCGACGTTGAGGACGATCGCGACCTCGGGGTCGTACTTCTGGAAGCTGCGGTCGCTCTCGTCGGCCTCGGCGACGAAGATCGCGCCCTCGCCGTGGCGGGCGTTGGTGCCGGGTCCGGCGAGGTCCCCGCCGATCGCGTAGGAGGGGTCCAGGCCCAGTTCGGTCAGGGCGACCGCCAGCATCGAGGTGGTGGTGGTCTTGCCGTGGGTGCCGGCGACGGCGAGCGGGCGGGTGCCGTGCATCAGGGACGCCAGGGCGTCGGACCGGTGGACGACCGGCACCGAGAGTTCGGCGGCCCGCACCAGCTCCGGGTTGTCGGCGCGGATGGCGCTGGAGACGACCACGCACGTGGCGTCGGGGGCGAGGTGCCCGGCGGCGTGGCCGAGGTGCACGGTGACGCCGAGTTCGCGCAGGGAGGCGGCGGTGGCGGAGTCCCGCGCGTCGCTGCCCGCGACCTTCGCGCCCCGGCTGGCGAGGATCCTCGCGATGCCCGACATCCCGGCGCCGCCGATGCCGATGAAGTGCGGGCGCTCCATGGCGCTGGGGACGGCGGGTGCCATGTGTCGATCTCCCGGGGTGTGCGAGTACGTACCGGGGCCCACCCTAATGGGCGACCGGGGGCCCGCAGGGCACCGCGGGGGCCGGGTCCGCGGCGCCCCGCCGGGCCCGGCGCGCCCCGCGGACCGGCCCGGGTGCGGCTACTCGCTGTGCGCGAACAGCTTCAGGACGGGCACGCCGACCTTGTGGCGGGCCCGGGAGGCCCAGTCCCGGTGGAAGAACTCCTCGACGTAGTGGGGCTCGGTGAGCACGATCACCTCGTCGGCGCCGGACTCCTCGACGACGGCCTTCAGTCTGTCCAGCGGGTGTTTCTCCACCACCTGCCCGCGCGCCTCGCAGCCTGCGGCCTTCAGTGCGGCGAGCGAGTGGGCGAGGCCCCGCTCGGCCGGGCCCTTCGCCTCGCTGCCCTCGGGCTCGTCCCCTTCCCGGACCGCGTCCTTCAGCTCGCCGAGCGCCACGTCGTCGATGGCGCGCAGCAGGACGTCGGCCTGGTCCCCGCGGGGCTGCATCAGCAGGACGAAGGCGACCGCCTCGTCCCCGTGCAGCGTGGTGAGGAAGTCGACGTCTTCCGGGGACAGGGGCTTCTCGATCATCAGTACGCTTGTGAACACCGGCGGGAGCCCTTCTGCGGAAACCATCCTCCCCCGTTGACGCACGGGGCCTGCGAGACCAGTGTGCCCCTCCGGCGCTAACCGGAACGGGAAATTCCGGTGATTGTCGCCTTCCGGGTACCCACGCTCACACGCAGGTGGGACGGCCCCTCACACGCCCGTGGGACGAGGCCGGGCATCCCTGGCCCGCTCCGGCCCCCCTCCCGCCCGGCCCGGCGCCCCCGGCGGAGGGGGCGCGCTCACGCCCGGCGGTACCGGGTGAACAGGAAGCCCGACTCCTCCAGCACCGACACCAGGGCGAAGCGCGCGGGGTCCGCCAGGGCCGGTCCCCCGGCGATCCGCTGGGCGTCGCCCGCGGCCATCGTCGGCGAGAGGGTCAGGCAGAGCTCGTCCAGCACCCCGGCCGCGGCGAACTGCCCGAGCAGACGCGGCCCGCCCTCGGTCAGCAGCCGGGTGAGCCCCCGCGCGGCCAGCGCCCTCAGCGCCTGGGCGGGCTCCACACCCGGGCCGTCGCCCGCGACGACCACCACGGCCCCGGCGCCCTCGGCGCGCCTGAGCCGGTCGGGCGGGGCCGCGGCCCCGGTGAGCACCAGCGTCGGCACCAGCGGCTCGGTGAACAGCGGCTGCGAGAAGTCCAGGTCCAGCGAGGCGCTGACCACGGCGATCGCCGGGGCCGGGCCCTGGCCCGCGGCCTCGCGCCGCCGGGCGAAGACCTCCCGGGCCCGGGCGGGCCGGTAGCCCTCCGAGCGCACCGTCTGGGCTCCCACGAGCACGGCGTCCGCGAGGCCGCGCAGCGTGCCGAAGATCCGCATGTCCGCGGCGCCGGAGAGCGGCTGCGAGCGGCCCTCGTGAGCCGCGGCGCCGTCGAGCGAGGACACCATGTTCCCCCGGAGCCAGGCGCGGCCCGGGGCTCCCGGCTCCGCACGGGACCCGTCCGGCAGCGGGTAGGCGTAGGCGTCGGCCAGCTCGTCGAGCGACCACTCCCGGTCTCTCGCACCCTCGGAATCGGATGTCTGGTCGGTCACAGGGAACAGGCGTCGCATACCGAGCAGTCTTACACGGCCCTTACAGTTGATGACTGTGCCGACCAGCCCGATAGCAGAAGCCGCCCCCCTCTCGCTGTGCGCCCGCGAGCCGCACGTCCCCGCCGACCGGCTGGTGGCGGAGATGGTGCCGCCGCCGCGCTTCGACGCGGTGCGCTTCGACACCTACGTCCCCGACCCGAACCAGCCCAGCCAGGTCGAGGCCGTGAAGGTGCTCGGCGGGTTCGCCTCGGGCCTCGGCGGCGCCCATGCGACGGGCAGCGGCAGGCGGCGCTGGTTCTCCCGCAGGCCCCCGGCCCCCGTCGGCCCGCGCGGGGTCTACCTCGACGGCGGCTACGGCGTCGGCAAGACCCACCTGCTGGCCTCCCTGTGGCACGCCACCCCGGCGGAGCCCTCCCTGAAGGCCTTCGGCACCTTCGTCGAGCTGACCAACCTGGTGGGCGCGCTCGGCTTCCAGCAGACGGTGGCCACGCTCGGCGGGCACCGGCTGCTGTGCATCGACGAGTTCGAACTCGACGACCCGGGCGACACCGTGCTCGTGTCGACGCTGCTCAGCCGCCTGGTCGAGGCGGGCGTCGCGCTCGCGGCCACCTCCAACACCCTCCCCGGCAAGCTGGGCGAGGGCCGCTTCGCCGCAGCCGACTTCCTGCGCGAGATCCAGGGGCTGTCCGCGCACTTCCGGCCCCTGCGGATCGACGGCGAGGACTACCGCCACCGCGGACTGCCCGAGGCGCCCCCGCCGGCCACCGAGGACGAGGTGACCCGGACCGCCTACGCGACCGAGGGCGCCTCGCTCGACGACTTCCCCCTGCTGCTGGAGCACCTGGCCCGGGTGCATCCGAGCCGCTACGGAGCGCTGACCGACGGTGTCCGCGCCGTCTGCCTCACCGGCGTCCGGCCGGTGCCGGACCAGTCGACGGCGCTGCGCCTGGTCGTCCTGGCGGACCGGCTGTACGACCGCGAGGTCCCCGTGCTGGCCTCCGGGGTGCCCTTCGACGCGCTGTTCGGTGACGAGATGCTGCGCGGCGGCTACCGGAAGAAGTACTTCCGGGCCATCTCCCGGCTCACGGCGCTGGCACGGGACGCGAAGGGCTTGGTGGCGCAGTAGGTTTGGGGGCGTCACCCCCGTTTTCCGAAGGGAAGATCATGGCTACCACGCGCCAGGCGCACACCGTTTGGGAAGGCAACCTGATGGACGGCAAGGGCGTCGTCACGATGGACTCCTCCGGAGTCGGTGAGTACCCGGTCTCCTGGCCCGCCCGCGCGGAGGCCCCCGACGGCAGGACCAGCCCCGAGGAGCTGATCGCGGCCGCCCACTCCAGCTGCTTCTCCATGGCGCTCTCCCACGGCCTGGCGGGCGCGGGCAACCCGCCCGCGCGGCTGGAGACCAAGGCGGAGGTCACCTTCCAGCCGGGCGAGGGCATCACCGGGATCCACCTGACCGTGCAGGGCGAGGTGCCCGGTCTGGACGAGGCGGCCTTCGTGAAGGCGGCCGAGGACGCCAAGGCCAACTGCCCGGTCAGCCAGGCCCTGACCGGCACCACCATCACGCTGAGCGCCTCGCTGGCCTGAGGCCCGGCCGGTGCCGCCGTGCCGCGGGTCCGGCACGGCGACACCGGCGGCCCCCTCGGCCACGCCTGGTTCCCCGGCGGAGCACCCCGTGCTACACACGAGCGGTCGCGTTTCCCGACCCCTCCCGCGCCCCCCACGGCGGCGGACGGGGGACCCCACAGGGAGTTGATTGCCGATGAGCACCACACGACGTCAGGTACTGGCGGGCACCGGGGCGTTGGGCGCCTCGATCGTCTTCAACGGCGCGCTCGCCGAGCTGTTCGCGGGAACGGCCGCCGCCCGCGGCCACCGCGGGTACGGCCCCCTGGTGCCCGACCCCGAGGGGCTGCTCGACCTGCCGCGGGGCTTCCGCTACCGGGTCCTCTCCCGTGAGGGCCGCCCCCTGCGCTCCGGTGAGGGCCGGGTGCCCTCCAACCACGACGGCATGGCCGCCTTCGCGGGCCGCGGGGGCGGGGTCGTGCTGGTCCGCAACCACGAGAACCGCCCCCGCAGCCGGGTGCCGGTGCCGCGGATCGACGGCCTGACCTACGACCCGGCCGCCGAGGGCGGCTGCACCGCGCTGGTGCTCGACGACCGCGGGGCGGTGGTCTCCGAACGGGTGGCCGTCGCCGGTACGGCCGTCAACTGCGCGGGCGGCCCCACGCCCTGGCGCACCTGGCTGACCTGCGAGGAGAACGAGGACAAGGCCGGCACCCGGGGCTACACCAAGGACCACGGCTTCGTCTTCGAGGTCGACGGCACCGATCCGCGCCGCACCGGGGCCGTCCCGCTCACGGCCATGGGGCGCTTCCAGCACGAGGCCGTCGCCGTCGACCCGCACACCGGGATCGTCTACGAGACGGAGGACGCCTTCGAGCGCCCCTTCGGGCTCTTCTACCGCTTCCTGCCCGCCCGGCCGCTCGGCGGGCGGGGATCGCTCCGGGCCGGGGGCGAGCTCCAGGCCATGCGGGTGCCGGGGGTGGCGGACCTGTCCGGCATCCGGGAGACCGGGGCCCGCTTCGACGGGGTCTCATGGGTCCCGGTCCCCGACTCCCAGGCGCGCGAGACGCCCATCCGGCACCAGGACTTCGGCCGCGGCGGCATCACCCACGCCCAGAAGCTGGAGGGCTGCTACTGGGGCGGCCGCTCGGTGTACTTCGTCTCCAGCTTCGCCCGTGTCGACGACGGCTCCGCCGGGACCCACTTCGGACAGGTCTGGCGCTACGAGCCGGACCGGCGGCGGCTGACGCTCGTCGTCGCCTTCGGCCCCGACACCGACGTGCAGCTGCCGGGCGAGTCGCCGGACAACATCTGCCTCGCACCGGGCGGCGGCCTGATGGTGTGCGAGGACGGCAGCGGCGTCCAGCACGTCTACGGCGTGACCAGGCGCGGCGAGGTCTACGCCATGGCGCGGAACGCCCAGGACATCGGCACCCCCGGCGACCCCGAGTGGGGCGAGTTCGCCGGGGCCTGCTTCTCCCCCGACGGGGGGACGATGTACCTCAACTGCTACACCCCGGGGACGACGTTCGCCGTGACGGGCCCCTGGCACTGACCGAGCCCGGTCGCCCGCGGCGCCCCCGGGGTCGCGGGGGCGCCGCGGGCGTCGGACCATCGTGACAGGAGTCCCGGCGGCGCCCGGCGGGCGGCAGAAGGCCGGGACGGCGACGGAGAGGGGCTGTGCGGTGGCCGAGGCGGACGGCGGGAAGCGGAGCGGGGGCCGGGGGGCGGAGGCGGACGGCGGGAAGGGGATCTCCGACCTGCTGCGCCTGCCGGGAGGGAAGCGGATCGAGCTGTCCGGATACGACGCGCGCGCCACTCCGGGGGGCCCTCCCGACAAGGCGGCCGCCCTGGCGGAGACGGCCGCGACGGGCAGCCGTCTCGCCGACCTCCAGGAACGCCTGTTCGCCTCGGCGACCGGCGGTGACCGCAGGCGCCTCCTGCTGGTCCTGCAGGGGATGGACACCAGCGGCAAGGGCGGCACGGTCAAGCACGTGGTGGGCCTGTTCAACCCGGCCGGCTGCCGTATCCGGGCGTTCAAGGCGCCGACCGAGGAGGAGCTCGGGCACCCGTTCCTGTGGCGGGTGACCCGGGCCCTCCCCCGGCCGGGGGAGATCGGCATCTTCGACCGCTCGCACTACGAGGACGTGCTGATCGCCCGGGTGCGCCGCCTGGTGGCGCCCGAGCGGCTGGAGCGGCGCTACGGGCAGATCAACCGCTTCGAGGAGTCGCTGGCGGAGGACGGCATCACCCTGGTGAAGGTCTTCCTGCACATCAGCTGGGAGGAGCAGCGCAAGCGCCTGCTGGCGCGGATCGACAACCCCGACAAGCACTGGAAGTTCGCGCCCGGGGACATCGAGGAGCGCGAGCTGTGGCCGCAGTACCAGCAGGCGTACGAACTCGCGCTGGAGCGCTGCGCCGTCCCGGAGGCCCCCTGGTACCTGGTGCCCGCGGACCGCAAGTGGTACCGCAACTGGGCGGTGGGCAGGCTGCTGCTGGAGCACCTGGAGGCGATGGACCCCCGCTTCCCGGTCGGCGGCTTCGACGCGGCGAAGGCCAGGAGGTTCCTGCTGGCGGGCGCCTGAGGCGTGCGGCCCCGGGCTGGCCGGGGACCGCACGCCCGCGCGGTCACTCGACGACCAGCTCCACGGGCAGGTTGCCGCGGGTGGCCTTGGAGTACGGGCAGTAGGCGTGGGTCTTCTCCAGCAGGTCGCGGCCGGGCTCGCCCTGGAGGTGCTCGGGGAGCTCCACGCGCATGATCACGGAGAGGCCGAAGCCTCCGTCGGTGTCCTTGCCGATCGAGACCTCCGCGGTGACCGAGGCGTCCTTGACGTCGATCCTCTCCTCGCGGCCGACGACCCCCATGGCGCTGGCGAAGCAGGCGGCGTAACCGGCCGCGAACAGCTGCTCGGGGTTGGTGCCCTGCCCGTTGCCGCCCAGCGCCGCGGGGAAGGCCAGCGGCAGGTCGATCACGCCGTCGGAGCTGACGGCGCGGCCCTCGCGCCCGTTGGCGGTGGCGACGGCGGTGTAGAGCGCATCCATGGGAGTCCATCCCTCGTGGGTCGGGAACCGGGAGCACCCATCAAAGCACACGATTAAGTTGTGCACAATTCAGTTGTGCACCTGGTACATCCCGGGCGCGGAGGCCCGGCACGCCGCCGCAGACACCGGACGAGCGCCGCGCAGGCACCGGACGCGGCCGCCCGGGCACCGTGTCCGCACGGGCGGTCCCCGGCCCGGACGCGAAACGGCGGCGGGTGGCGGACCGCCTTCCTCGGTCCACCACCCGCCGCCCCCGGGCGGCACCCCCTGGGGGGCACCGTCACGGAACACCGTCAGCCGCGGCCTCCCGGGAAGCCGCCGCCGTTGCCCGCCTCACCTCCTCGACCCTGCTCAACGGTGCCCGCCGCGCGGCCGGTGCCGCCCTGGTCCCGTCAGCCCCCGCCCCGCTGCCCGCCGCCTCCGTCGATCCGCGCACCGACCGCCGCGAGTGCCGTGGTGACCGGGTGGAAGAACGTCTCGCCGCCGGAGGTGCAGTCGCCGCTGCCGCCCGAGGTGAGGCCGATCGCCGCGCCGTCCCGGGTGAACAGCGCGCCCCCGCTGTCCCCCGGCTCCGCGCACACGTCGGTCTGGACGAGGCCGGTGACCGTGCCCTCCGGGTAGTTCACGGTGGCCCCGAGGCCGGTGACCCGGCCCCCGTTCAGGCCCGTCGTACTGCCCATCCGGAAAACCTCCAGGCCGACCGCGGCCTCGGCGGGGCCCCGGATGTCCAGGGTCTGCCCGTTGCCCAGGTCGACCGAGCTGGGGGCCTCGGTCGCCGGGTCGTCGTACGTCACCAGGGCGAAGTCCCCGTCACCGGGGAAGGTCGCGGCCCGGACGGTGCCCACCGGGGCACCGCCCGGCTCCTCGGACCACCGTGCGGAGGAGACGGCGCAGTGCCCGGCGGTGAGGAAGCCCGGCGCACCCCCGCCCGTCACCACGTTGAAGCCGAGGGAGCACCGGGCCCCGCCCCCGAAGATCGCGTCCCCGCCCTCCAGGAAGGTGCGGAACTCGCCCTTGGAGCGGGACAGGCGCGCGGTGCCGGCGCCGAGTTCCTCGACGGCCGCCTCCAGGCGGTCCCAGCGCTCGCCGGAGACCGTGCGGTCGGCCGTGACCCGGAGGGTGTTCGTCCGGGGGTCCACGGCCCAGGCCGTGCCGGGGACGGCGGCCCTGTCCGACAGGGTGTCCGCCGCGCGGTTCAGCGCGCCCATGCTGTTGTTGACGCTTCTCGGCACGGCCCCGGCGCGGCGCACCCGCTCGACGGCCTCGCCGTCGCCTCCGGCGACGTTGACGACCAGCCGGCGCTCGGCCGCGTCGTAGTAGGCGCCGCCGTACGCCTCGCCGAGGTCCGGCCCGATCCGGACCATCAGGTCCCGCGCGGAGGCGGCGCTCAGGGCACGCGGCGCCGCGGCCGAGGGCTCCTCGGAGCCGGACTGGGACGCGTTCGCCTGGGGCAGCAGTACCGCCGCCGCCGCGACGGCCGCTGCTCCGGCCGCGGCCATCACGGCCTTCCGCTTGGGTATTCGCCTGTGACTCAACTCGCTGCCTCCTGCGGGGGGATACGGGTTCCGGTGCCGCGGGGCACCGGGGGACGCGTCCGCACAGTGGTACGCAGGAGACGGGCGTCGTGCTCAACGGCGTTGCGGAATCACGACTCTGGCTGCCCGTCCGGTTCCGCAGGGGACCCGCGAGGGGCCCGGTTCAGTCCGGGAGGCGGGTGCCGCAGCGGGCGCAGAAGCGGGCGTCGGCCGCTTCGGCGGGACGGCCGCAGTCAGGGCAGAGACGGTGCGCCGCGCAGGGGGGCTCACCGCCGTCCCGGCGTGCCCCGGCCGGCGGGGCGGAGCCGATCGTCAGGCCGGGCCGCCTGCGGTGCGCCGTCAGGTACACCAGTCCTTCGGGACCTGCGGCCAGCGACCTCCGTGCGCCGCGCGGCAACCAGACCAGGGCCCCCGCCCCCAGGCGCTGCTCCTCCCCGGCGACGGTCAGTGCCCCGCCGCCCTCCAGGACGCACAGCAGCACGTCGAGATCGGGTTCCCCGTGGGCCGCGACGCTCCCCCCGGGCGGGAGGCGGACGAGGTTGGCGTCGAGCTGCCGCGCCGTGGGCGACAGGGCCCACAGGACGCCGCCGCGCTCCGGTGGGGCCTCGGCGAGCAGGTCCTTCGCGGTGGTGAGCACTCCGTGCGTGCGACGCGGGGCCATGCCGCTCCTTCCTGGGCACCGGCGGGATCGACCGCCGCATCATCGCACGGCCGGGCGCGGCACCGGGTCCGCCCCGCTGCGGCGACGGGCGGCGGCGCGGTGGCGGCGGTGCACCGGCTGAGCGCCCGTCACGAGGCCGTCGGATACCTTGCGTCGAGTGAACTCCTTTGTGCGGACATTGACGTGTATGTGCCTGCCGGTGGCGGTGCTGGCCGGCTGCTCGGCGGGCGGCGGAGCCGCCCCCCTCGCCCCGGGAAGCCCCTCGGCCGCACCGTCCCCGGTGTCGCGGGCCCCGGCGCCGGGAGCGGCACGCTCCCCGGAGCCGACCGGCGCGGCGGGAGCCTCGGCGCGGCCCGGGAACGAGGCGGCCGGGCCCGGCCGGGTCCCGACCCTGGCACCGGGGCCGGGCGGGGCCGCACCGGTGTTCTCCCGTGCCGAGGACCGCGGGGACGGGGCCCCCAAGCTGGTCGCCCTCACCTTCGACGCCGACATGACGGCGGACCAGGGGCCGCGCGCCGCCCGGGGCGAGCGCTTCGACAACCCGGGGCTGATCGCCGCCCTGCGCGCGCTGGAGGTCCCGGCCACGGTGTTCATGACCGGACGCTGGGCCGAGGAGTACCCCGGCCAGGCCCGGAGCATCGGCACCGATCCGCTGTTCGAGACCGCCAACCACTCCTACAGCCACCACGCCTTCACCCCCGACTGCTACGGGCTCCCGGTCGTCGCACGGACGGACATGCGCGCCGATGTGGAGCGGGCGTTCCGCGCCTTCGAGAAGGCCGGCGTGCGCAACACGGTGCCCTACTTCCGCTTCCCGGGCGGCTGCCACGACGACGCGGCCCTGCGCGCCGTGGCACCGACCGGGGTCACGGCCGTGCAGTGGGACGTGGTCAGCGGCGACGCCTTCGCGACGGACGCGGACGCGGTCGCCGAGCAGGTGCTCGCCGGGGTGCGCCCGGGCTCGCTCGTCGTCATGCACTGCACGCGCAGCGCGGCACCGGTGACGGAGCCCGCGGTGCGCCGGATCGTCCCCGAGCTCCGACGCCGCGGCTACACCTTCGTCAAGGTCTCGGACCTGATGCGCGGCTGAGTCACGGCGGCCGCGGCCACCCGGGGAGCACGGCCGGACGACCGGGCCAGGGGCCGGGTCTCAGGGAGCCCGGCCTCAGGGGGCCCGGCCTCAGGGCGGGTCCGCCGCCAGCGAGCGGGCCAGCGGCAGCCGGGCCAGCGCGAACACCCCCGCGGCCACCAGCGCCACCCCCACCGCCTGCGGGAGGAGCCACCACCCGGTGCGCAGGTGCTCCTCGTAGAGGAGGATCCCCAGAGCCAGGCTCACGGCCGCGTCCCCGAGGGTGATGGCGGGCTGCGAGGCGACCAGCGGACCGGCCTGCATGGCGTTCTCCAGCAGGAACAGCGCCAGGACGCCGGTGACTGCGAAGGCGTAGGTCTGCCAGGCCGTCAGGAAGCCGGTGATCCCCTCTCCGTCCAGGATGTGCATGGCGGACTTCATCAGCGCGGCCGTGACCGCGTAGGAGATCGCCGTCGCCGTGCCGAGGAAGGCCGCGCGCGCCCGGCCCTCCGGCCGCCGCACGGCCGCGACGGCGAGCGCGGCGACCACCACCGCGCAGACGGCGAGCGCGGTCACCCAGCGGTCCAGGGGCACGCTGGTGCGGTTGCCGCTGGGCGACGCGGCGAACAGCGCGAGCCCCAGGCCCACCACCACGGCGCCCACGGCCCGCCAGCCGGCGGCGGGCAGTCCGCTGTGGAACATCAGCGAGGCGATCACCAGGGTCAGCGGAAGCTCCAGCACGAAGAGCGGCTGCACCACCGTCAGCGGGCCCGTCGCCAGTGCCACGGCCTGGCAGACGGCCGCCGCCACGACCGCCGCCATGCCGCCCAGCCAGACCGGGTGGCGCAGCAGGTCGAGCATCAGACCGGGCCGCAGGCCGGCGGAGCGCGGGACGTCCAGGGCGGCCTTGCGCTGGAGGACGGTCGCCAGGGCGTTGCTGAGAGCGGCCCCGATCGCGAAGGCCACCGGGAGCAGCAGGTGCACGGGAGGTGCCTCCAGTCGTGGGGTGCGGATCAGGGGGCCGGGAGAGGGGTGCGCGGGGCGGTCGGGGCCGGGCGGGGGAACGGGGGCGTTGGCTCACGCGGTGTCAGGACGGCCGCCGTCCCCCGTCCGGGGCGGACCGGACCGCCGGCGACCGGGCGGTGCGGGCATCCCCTTGGGCGTACCACCGGGCGCCCTCCCGGCCACGCCCCGGGCGGGGGAATCGCCCGAAGGCACCGCGGCCACGCGGGGTCCGCGACCGGCGTCCGCCCGCGCCCCGGGCCGGGCCGGGGGCGCGCACCGGGCTGCTGGCAGACTGGCCGCGTGAGCAGCGACGGCACCGGTGAGAACGGCCCCTTCGGCGAGGAGCGCAGCGCGCGGGAGGAGGCGCCGCAGTACGTGCTGCCCCTGGTGGTGCGGATCGAGAAGGCGCGGCCCCCAGCGCGGACCGACGCCCTGGAGACGGCCGCACGGGCGGTGCTGTCGATCCTCGACGACCCGCGCGCCCACGGCGAGGGCGCGTGGGCGGAGGCGATGCGCGCCTGGCAGGACGGGCGCATCCGCAAGGTGGTCCGCCGGGCCCGGGGGTCCGAGTGGCGCCGCGCGGGCGAACTGCCCGGCCTGACGGTGCACGGGGAGTCGGCCGAGGTGCGGGTCTTCCCACCGGTCCCGCTCGACGGCTGGCCCAGGGAGCTCTCCCGCCTCCAGGTCTCCGGCACGGAGCTCGACGACCCCCTTCCCCCGGCCGCCCCCGAGCCCGCTGACCCGGTGCTGTGGATGAACCCGGGGGTGGACATGTCGGCGGGCAAGGCGATGGCCCAGGCGGGCCACGGCGCCCAGCTCGCCTGGTGGGAACTGTCCGAGGACGAGCGGGCGGCGTGGCGGGCGCGCGGCTACCGCCTCTCGGTGCGGACCGCGGAGCCGGGGCGGTGGGCGCGGCTCAGCGGCGGCGGGCTGCCCGTGGTCCGCGACGCGGGGTTCACGGAGGTCGCCCCCGGCTCCTGCACCGTCGTCGCCGCGCACCCGGCGCTGCCGCGCCGCCGCCCCTGAGCGGTGCGTCCCGGCCGGGCCGGGGCCGGCAGGGCGCGCACCCGACGGGAGCGCGGGCACCGGCCCCGGGGACCCCGCCCGCGGGCCTCGACCGTGCGGACGGGACCTCGACCGGCTACCGCGGGTATCCGGTGGCCGCCGTGTTTCGCTACCGCGGGTAATCGGCGAGGACTTCCGTCCGCACCCGGGCGGATGCGGACAGAACACCGCCGCGGGACTGAACAATTCCGCCCCCGGGCGCGTACATGCCGGTATCGCCGAGTAGTTTGACCGGCTGATCCGGCCCCTGAAGCTCGGCGGCGGGGCCGGGCCGGACTCTCGGCCGGCATCGGTCTGCCGTGGAACGCATCGGCTCTGGAGGCACATTGTTGCAGCGCATCAACGGGACGGTTCTCATCATCGCGGCCCTGGTCGCCACGGTCGGCGCCCTGGCCTTCCCCGTGTGGTCGTTCGCCGACCGGTCGGGCACCGGGCAGGCGAACCTCAACGCCTCGACGGTGGCCACCCAGTGGGGTCCGCTGTCGGCGACGGACCGGGACTTCCTGGTGAAGGTGCGGCTGGCCGGACTGTGGGAGCTGCCCGCGGGCCAGCAGGCGATCGAGCGGGCCCCGAGCCAGGCGATCAAGGAGGCGGGCGACCACCTGATCGTCGGCCACAGCGACCTCGACGTCCGGGCCCGCGACGCGGCCGCCAAGCTGGGCGTCCAGCTGCCGAACCAGCCCACCGAGGAGCAGCAGGGCTGGCTGCGCGAACTGTCGGCCGCCAGCGGCAAGGAGTACGAGTACAAGTTCGCCAACCTGCTGCGCAACGCGCACGGCAAGGTCTTCGGCCTGATCGCCCAGGTCCGGCACACCACCCGCAACTCGCTGATACGCCAGCTCGCCTCGGACGCCAACCAGACCGTGCTCGACCACATCACCATGCTGGAGGCGACCGGCATGGTCGACTTCGACGCCATCGCCAACGAGGCCGCGGGTCTGGCCACCTCCAGCCCGACCGGACCGCCGCCGCCGGACGGCAACCTCCCGCCCGCGCCGCAGCCGGCGGAGCCCTCCGGGGAGGTCTCGCTGACCTCCCAGCCCTCCCCCGCCGAGCCGGGGACGGTCAACACCCAGCGGCCCGAGGTCCGTCCGGCGGGCTGAGCCGCCGCGCGGCGGTGCCGGGGCGGCGGCTGTCCCCGGCACTGCCGCGGAGGTGCCCCCGCACCGCCGCGGAACCTCAAATGTTGCTCTGAACGTCCCCCTTCCCGGATTCGCCCGCACCGGGCGGGGCCATCACCCCTGCGACGGTGCAGGAGTGCACGGGAGGGGGAGCACATGGAACTGGGGACGGGAATCGGCTGGCGGCCCGAGATAGCCGAGGCGGTGGAGGGACTGCCGGAGCTCGACTGGGTGGAGGTGGTGGCGGAGAACATCTGCCCCGGCCACCTGCCCGACTCGCTGGCCCGGCTGCGGGCGCGGGGCGTGCGGATCGTGCCGCACGGGGTGTCGCTGGGCCTGGGCGGGGCCGAGCGGCCCTCCCCGGAGCGGCTCTCGGCCCTCGCCGAGCGCGCCGAGGCGCTGGGGGCGCCGCTGGTGAGCGAGCACATCGCCTTCGTGCGGGCGGGGGGCCCGCTGACCGCCTCGCCCTCTCTGGAGGCGGGGCACCTGCTGCCGGTGCCCCGCACCCGGGAGGCCCTTGCGGTGCTGTGCGAGAACGTGCGCATCGCCCAGGAGTCCCTGCCGGTGCCGCTGGCGCTGGAGAACATCGCGGCGCTGGTCTCCTGGCCCGGCGACGAGCTGACGGAGGGCCGCTTCCTCGCGGAGCTGGTCGAACGGACCGGGGTGCGGCTGCTGATCGACGTGGCCAACCTCCACACCAACCGCGTCAACCGGGGCGAGGACCCCGTGGCGGCCCTCGACGAGCTGCCGACGGAGGCGATCGCCTACGTGCACGTCGCGGGCGGGGTCGAACGTGACGGCGTGTGGCACGACACCCACGCCCACCCGGTGCCGCGGCAGGTGCTGGACGTCCTGGCGGAACTGCGGCGGCGGGTCGCACCGCCCGGGGTGCTGCTGGAGCGGGACGACGCCTTCCCGCCCCCCGGCGAGCTGGCCGCGGAGCTGGAAGCGATCACCGCGACGCTGCGCGGGGCGGCCGGGGGCGGCAGCCGGTCCCCCGGCCCCGCCGGCACCCCCGGGGCGCCGCCCGCGGCCGCCGTGCCCCCGGCCCCGGAACCGGCCGCGGAACCGCCCGCGGCCCCCGGGACCCCGGTCCCGGCCGCGGAACCGGCGGACCGGGCGCGGGAGCGGCTGGCGATCGCTCAGACGGCCCTGCTCTCCGCCCTGGTGGCGGGCACCCCGGCGCCCGAGGGGTTCGACCCGGCGCGGCTGCGGGTGCAGGCCCGCGCCCTGGCCGCCAAGCGCGCCGACGTCGTCGCCAGGATCGCCCCCGAACTCCCGGAGCTCCTCGGCGGGACCTACCGCCCCGCCTTCCTCGCCTACGCCAAGGGCCGCCCCCTGCGCGGCGGTTACCGCCGGGACGCGCTCGCCTTCGCGGAGCACCTGCTCGCCCGCGGCCGTCCGGAGGATCCGCGCCACCGGCGGCAACTGGCCCTGTGGTGGCGGGACCGGACCGGGCCCCGGCCCCCGCGGCGCGGCACCCGGCTCGTCCGGGCCGCGCGCACCCGCCTGGCGGGGGTGGGCCGATGAGCACGATGCTGGTGGTGGTCGCGGTCGTCTGCACGGCCGTCCCGCTGTCCAGCAGGCTGCTCGGACGGAGGGTCAGGACGGCGACGGGACAGCCGGTGACCCGCCCGGTGGCGCTGAGGAACATCTACGAGACGGCCTTCGCCTCCGGGGGACCCGGCCGGGTGGCGGACACGGCGATCGTGGGAATGCACACGGACGGGCTCGTCCTCATCGGCGCCCCGGGCGTCGTCACCGCCCGGCAGGACGCCGTCGCCCGGGACGACGTGGAGCAGGCGGTGCTGGACTCGCTGGCATCGGCGCCCGACGGGGCGCTGGGCCGGCTGCGGTCGGCCGTGATGCGCAGCACCGAGGTGCAGCGCATCGGTGATTCGCTGAGGGTGCGGAAGGTGCTGCACCCGCCGGGCGGCCACCCCGGGCTGTACGCGTGGTGCCTGCTACAGGGCGTGCTCTGCGTGCTCGGGATCCCGGCCGTCTGGGTGCTGACGGTCCTGCTGGCGCTGTGGACCGGCTCCTCGGCGGTGGTCCTGGTGTACGGCGCCATCCTGACCGTGTCCGTCCTCTTCGGCGGCGCCGTGTTCGGCTTCCGGCGGGCCGCGCTGCTCCGGCGCCGCGTGACGCCCCTCGGGCGGCACTCGCTCGGCTACCACCCGCCCACCGGGGGCCGCGGGCTGCGGCACCCGGCGGTCCTCACGGCACGGCGCGGGGTGGGGGCCCTGACCGGCACCGCACTGGCCGGGCTGCTGGGCGAGGCCGCCCTCCACGACCCGGCCGCGGTCCGCCCCGGGGCGGTGGACACGGCGTCCTCGGCGTCGACCTCGTGCGGGTCCTCGGAGCCCTCCTGGTGCGGGGGCTCCGGAGGCGACGGGGGCTGGGACGGCGGCTCGGGGGGCGGTTCGGGCTGCGGCTCCTCGGGGTCGGGCTGCGGCTCCGGCGGCGGATCGGGCTGCGGCTCCTCCTGACGCCCCGCCAAGCGCCGGAGCCCTCGGCCTCCGGCGCCCGCTCCCTCGGCGCTCCGCCCCGCGGCGCGCCGAGGGAGCGGCGGGTGCCGTACATGCCCGGGTGTGCTGCGAGGATCCCTTCAGTCCCGGCGTCCCGATGCCCCCGGGCGGGCACGGACGGCCGGGAGCGAACGGCCGCCCCGAGGGGCCCGGCACGAAGGGGACCCATGAGAGCAGTGGCGAGGTGGGGGGCCCTGGCGGGCATCGGCTCCCTGGTCCTGACCGCGGCGGCCTCCCCCGCCGCCCCGGCGGCGGCCGCCCCCGGCACCACCGCGGCGGCCGGGGCGTCCCCGGCGCCCGGCCCCGCCGCCTTGGCGGCCGACGAGGCCCGGGGCACCGCGCAGGCCGCCGCCCGCGCCGCCGCGTCCGGCATCGCGTTCGGAAGGTGCCCTGCCCGGGAGCGGCTGCCCGAGCAGGTGCGCTGCGGGACCGTGGAGGTCCCGCTCGACTACGCCGACCCGGCCGGTCCGGCGATCACCCTCACCGTCAGCCGCATCCCGGCGACCGGCGAAGCCTCCGAACGCCAGGGCGCCCTCGTGTACAACCCCGGCGGCCCCGGCGCCTCCGGCACCTGGTTCCCGCTGGCGGGGCGGCTGCCCGCCTGGGAGCGCATCGCCCGGGCCTACGACATGGTGGGATACGCCCCCCGCGGCGTGCTCGGCTCCTCCGCCCCCCTGTCCTGCCAGGACCCGGAGGAGTTCCACGAGGCGCCGACCGCGGCCCCCACGCACCCCTCGCCCTCCGAGAAGCGGGAGCGGATCGCCCGGGCCCGCTCCTACGCCGCCGGGTGCGCCCGGTCGGCGGGGGCGGCGCTCGCCCACTACACCTCGCTGAACAACGCACGGGACCTGGAGGTGATCCGCGCCGCGCTGGGCGAGCCGGGACTGACCTTCATGGGCGCGTCCTACGGCACGTACATCGGCGCGCTGTACGCCACCCTGTTCCCCTCGCAGGTACGGCGCATGGTCTTCGACTCCGCCGTCGACCCGGACCCGCGGAAGGTCTGGTACCGCAACAACCTCGCCCAGTCCCTGGCGTTCGAGGGCCGCTGGGCCGACTTCCGCGCCTGGGTCGCCCGGCACGACGGCGTCTACGGGCTGGGGGCGACGCCGCGCGAGGTGGCCCGCTCCTACGAGACGGCGCGGGAGCGGCTGGCCGTGGAGCCCGCGGGCGGCACCGTGGGCCCCGGGGAACTGCACGCGGCCTTCCTCGGCGCGGCCTACTACGACGACTTCTGGCCCCGGCTCGCCGAGGTGCTCTCCCGCTACCTGAAGGGGGACCCCGGGCCGCTCGTGGAGCGCGCCGCACCGGACCCGGCGGGCGCGCGGGAGTCGGAGAACGCCACCGCCGTCTACACCGCCGTCGAGTGCAACGACGCGCCGTGGCCGCAGGACTGGGCCGTGTGGGACCGGGACAACACCCGGCTCGCCCGGGTGGCGCCGTTCGAGACCTGGGACAACGCCTGGATGAACCTGCCCTGCGCCTTCTGGTCCGCGCCCCGGCGGACGCCGCTCGACGTGGGGACCCGGCGCGGCGCCCTGCCGCAGGTGCTGATCCTCGCGGCGGAGCGGGACGCGGCCACGCCGTACGCGGGGGCGCGCGAACTCCAGCGGCGGCTGCGCGGCGCGGCGCTGGTGACGGAGGAGGACGCGGGCACCCACGGCATCGGCGGGGGCGCGAACGCGTGCGTCAACGGGTACATGGAGGACTACCTGCTGACGGGGAGGGCACCGGTGCGGCGCGCTTCCTGCGCGCCGCACCGGGAGCCGGACCCGGTGTCGCTGGACCGGCGCGCGGGAGGGCTCGGCCAACCGCACACCGTCTGATCTTCCGGGTCGAGGGGCGGGCGGCGCGCCGGCTGCGCGCCCCCGCCCGGGGCCTCGTCGGGCGGCCGGTCAGGCCAGGCCCGCCACCAGGTCCGCGACGCTCCTGCGGCGGCCGGTGTAGAAGGGCACCTCCTCGCGGACGTGCAGCCGCGCCTCGGAGGCGCGCAGGTGCCGCATCAGGTCCACGATCCGGTACAGCTCGTCGGCCTCGAAGGCGAGGATCCACTCGTAGTCGCCGAGCGAGAAGGAGGCCACGGTGTTGGCGCGCACGTCGGGGTAGCCGCGGGCCATCTTCCCGTGGTCGGCCAGCATCCGGCGGCGGTCCTCGTCGGGCAGCAGGTACCAGTCGTAGGAGCGGACGAAGGGGTAGACGGAGACGTACTCGCGCGGCGTCTCGTCGGCCAGGAACGCGGGGATGTGCGACTTGTTGAACTCGGCGGGGCGGTGCAGTGCCATGTTCGACCACACCGGCTCCAGGGCGCGCCCGAGGCGGGTCCGCCGGAAGCGGTTGTAGGCGTCCTGGAGCGCGTCCGAGGTCTCCGCGTGCCACCAGATCATGACGTCGGCGTCGGCGCGCAGCCCGGACAGGTCGTACGTGCCGCGCACGGTGACGTCCTCGGCGTCGAGCCGGTCGAACAGCTCCTGCACCTCGTCGGCGAAGCCGGTCCGGTCCTCGGGCAGCACGTCGCGCAGCTTGAAGACGGACCACAGCGTGTACCGGATGACCTCGTTGAGGTCCTTGGCCTTCTTGCCTGCGTTCGGGATCTTTTCGGGCGCACTCATGGGGCTATTCTCCCGTGCCGCCGGGGGTGCCCCGCGCCGGGGTGGGCGTGGCGAGGATCTCGTCCGCGGCCCGCCGCCCGCTGCCGATGCAGGCGGGGATGCCGACGCCGTCGTAGGCCGCCCCGCACACCCGCAGGCCGGGCAGCGCGGCGACGGCCTCGCGGATGCGCCCGACCCGGGCGAGGTGCCCGACCGGGTACTGGGGCAGGCCGCCGCGCCAGCGGGTGACCTCGGCGGCCACGGGGCGGGCGGCGAGGCCCACGGCCGCTCCGAGGTCGGCGAGGGAGAGGTCGACCAGCTCGGCGTCCTCCCGGTCGAGGGCCTTCTCCTCGCCGTAGCGGCCCAGGGAGGTGCGCAGCAGGAACAGCTCCTCGGAGCCCTTGCCGACCCAGTCCCACTTGTTGCTGGAGAAGGTCGAGGCCTTGATGGAGCGGCCGTCGACGGGGGGCACCAGGAAGCCGCTGCCGGGCAGCGCGCCGAGGTCCGCGCGGCGGAAGGCCAGGGTGACCAGGGCCATGGAGGCGTACTCGACGCGGGCGAGTTCCCCGGCGGCCTCGGGGCAGACGCCGGTCAGCAGGGCCGCCGCGGGCCCGGCGGGTGCGGCGAGGACCACCGCGTCCGCGGCGAGCGGGCCGCTGCCGGTGCGCACGGTCCAGCCCTCCGCACCGCGGTCCAGGGCGTGGACGGCGGTGCGGGTGCGGATGTCCCCGCCCGCGGCGCGGACGGCGTCGGCGACGGCGTCCGGCAGCGTGCCCATGCCTCCGTCGAGGCCGGTGAACACGGGTCCGGCGGCCTGCTGCGCGGCGCCGCGGGCCTGCACCTCGCGCACGGCGTCGAGCAGGTTCGCATGGCGCCCGAGGGCCTCGGCGAGCGCGGGGACGGCGGCGCGCAGCGAGATGCGGTAGGCGTCGCCCGCGTACACGCCGCCGAGCAGCGGTTCGACGAGGCGGTCGACGACCTCGCGCCCGAGGCGCTCCGCGACCAGGGTGCCGATCGCCGTGTCCCGGTCGGCCTGAAGGGGCGGCAGCTCGGCCTCGCGGGCGATCCGGGCCACCCCCTCGGGGGTGAGCAGCCCGGCGAGCGCCTCGGCCGTGCCGGGGACACCCATGACGTGGCCCTTGGGCAGCGGCCGCAGGGCTCCGCGGGTCCAGACCGCGGAGACGGCGACCGCCGGGGGCTGGAGCCGGTCGCCGAGACCGACGGCCCGGGCGAGTTCGACGCCCTCGGGCCTGCGGGCGAGCATCGACTCCGCCCCCAGGTCCACCGGCACGCCGGCGACACGGCCGGCCAGGAGCTTGCCGCCGAGCCGGTCGCCGGCCTCGGCGAGGGTGACCCGGCATCCGGCGGAGGCCAGACGGTGGGCGGCGGAGAGACCGGCGATGCCGCCGCCCACGACGACGACATGGCGCGCAGCTGTGTCCACGTTCATGGGCCAACTCTCTCAAACCGCCCGTGCCGCCCCGGGACCGAGTCCCCTTCGTGACCTGCCGGGGGCAACCGGACCACCGGGGCGCACGTCGAACCGTCGAGCAGCCCGTCCGACGTTTCTGGGGGTCCCATGCGCGCACCACGCGCCTTCGCGGTACTGATGCTGTCCGCCGTCCTCGGCCTCACCGGCTGCGGGGCGTCCGACTCCGCCGACTCCGGGGTGGCGGCGGAACGCGCGCCCGCCGGCCGGGACCTGGCGGACTCCGCGTCGGGGTACGCCGGGGCGGAGCCCGGCGACGGGAAGGCCGGAGAGGCCGGGGCGGAGGGGCCGGAGGCGGACCGGGCGGCGGCGCCGGCCGTCGCGGCGCACCTGGTCCGCACCGCGGTGCTGGAGGTGGAGGTGGCGGACGCGGCGAAGGCCCTGGCCGGTGCCAGGGCGGCGGCCGAGGGGGCGGGCGGGCGCGTGGAGAGCGAGAGCACCGAGCGGCTCGACGACTCCCGGGTCACCTCCCGGATCGTGCTGCGCGTGCCGCAGGAGCGGTACGAGGCGGTGCTCGACCGGCTGTCCGGTGCCGGAAGGCTGCTGTCGCGCCAGGTGGAGGTCGAGGACGTCACCGACCAGGTGGTGGACGTGGACAGCCGGGTGGCGACCCAGCGGGCCAGCGTGCAGCGGGTGCGGGAGCTGATGGACCGGGCCACCCGGCTGTCCGACGTGGTCTCGCTGGAGGGCGAGCTGAGCAGGCGTCAGGCGGAGCTGGAGTCGCTGCTCGCCCGTCAGAAGGCGCTGGGCGACCGCACGTCGATGGCGACGGTCACGCTGGAGCTGACCGAGGCCGAGCCCTCGGGCGGGCAGGGGGACGGCGGCCCCGGGTTCCTGGACGCGCTCGGCGGCGGCTGGCGGGCCCTGGTGGCCGCGGCGCACTGGGCGGCGGTGGCGGTCGGGGCGGTGCTGCCCTTCGCGGTCGTGGCGGGCGTGCTCCTCGCCGCCTGGCGGCTGCTGGTCCGCTTGCGCCGCCCGCGCGCGGAGGACGGCCCCGCGCAGGTGCCCGGTCCGGCCCGGGAGCCCGCCGGGGGCGGGGCGCCGTCGGAGGCCGCGGCCGACCGGACGGGCGGCACACCGTAGCGTGTGCCCATGACGACCGAGCGGCTGGTGATCGTGGGAGGCGATGCGGCGGGCATGTCCGCCGCATCGCAGGCGCGCAGGACGAAGGGCCCGCAGGAGCTGGAGATCACGGCCTTCGAGCGGGGCCGGTTCAGTTCCTACTCGGCCTGCGGCATCCCCTACTGGGTCGCCGGGGACGTCTCCGGGCGGGACCGTCTGATCGCCCGCAGCCCCGAGGAGCACCGGGCGCGCGGCATCGACCTGCGGATGTGTACGGAGGTCACGGAGCTGGACGTGGCGGGCCGGCGGGTGCGCTGGCGGGCGCTGGAGACCGGCGAGGAGGACTGGACGGGGTACGACAAGCTGGTGCTGGCGACCGGGGCGCGGCCCGTGCGGCCGCCGCTGCCGGGCATCGACGCCCCCGGTGTGCACGGCGTGCAGACCCTCGGCGACGGCCAGGCGCTGCTGGACGCCCTCTCGCAGGAGCCGGGGCGCCGGGCGGTCGTGGTGGGCGCCGGGTACATCGGCGTGGAGATGGCGGAGGCGCTGCTGCGGCGCGGTTACGCCGTGACGGTCGTCAACAGCGGCGAGCAGCCGATGGCCACCCTCGACCCGGACATGGGGCGCCTGGTCCACGAGGCGATGACGGCCATGGGGATCACCGTCGTCGGCGGCACCGAGGTGACCGAGGTGCTGACCGACGGCGACGGGCGGGCCCGCGGTGTGCGCGCGGGCGGTGCCGACTACCCGGCGGAGCTGGTGGTCCTCGGCATCGGCGTGGAGCCCGAGACGGCGCTGGCCCGGGCCGCGGGGCTCCCCCTCGGGGCGCACGGCGGGCTGCTCACCGACCTGGGCATGCGGGTGCGCGGGCACGAGGACGTCTGGGCGGGCGGGGACTGCGTGGAGGTCCTGGACCTGGTCTCCGGCCGGGAGCGGTACGTGCCGCTGGGCACGCACGCCAACAAGCACGGCCAGGTCATCGGGTCCAACGCCGCGGGCGGCTACGGCACCTTCCCGGGTGTGGTGGGCACGGCGGTGAGCAAGGTGTGCGACCTGGAGATCGCGCGCACGGGCCTGCGCGAGAAGGACGCCCGGGCGGTCGGGCTGCGGTTCGTCACGGCGACGGTGGAGTCCACCGGCCGTGCCGGGTACTTCCCCGGTGCGGCGCCGATGACGGTGAAGATGCTGGCGGAGTACCGCACGGGCCGCCTTCTGGGGGTGCAGATCGTGGGCCGGGACGGAGCCGCCAAACGGGTGGACGTGGCCGCGGTGGCGCTGACGGCGGGGATGACGGTCGAGGCGATGACCGCTCTGGACCTGGGCTACGCGCCGCCGTTCTCGCCGGTCTGGGACCCGGTGCTGGTGGCCGCCCGCAAGGCGACGGCGGCGGTCCGCGCGGCGGGGGCGTAGCCGCACGGGGCGGGGCGTTCCATGATCGCCTCGCGGGTGCGGGCGGCCGGGACCACAATGAACCCGTCACTCGGGGATCGACCTGCGAACGGGCGGCGCCATGCACCTTGCGTACGACTACCCCCTGCTGGGGGCCATGTGGAGCATCATGTGGCTGTTCCTGTGGATCCTGTGGTTCTTCCTGCTCTTCCGGATCATCATCGACATCTTCCGCGACGACACCATGAGCGGCTGGGCCAAGACGGGCTGGCTGATCTTCGTGATCATCCTGCCGTTCCTCGGGGTGCTGGTGTACGTGCTGGCCCGGGGCAAGGGCATGGGGCTGCGCGAGCTGGAGCACACCCGGTCGCAGAAGCAGGCCATGGACGAGTACATCCGCACCACCGCGGGGCAGGGGGAGCAGAGCCGGGCGGAGCAGCTGGCGAAGCTGTCCGAGGTGCGGGCGCGCGGCGACCTGACGGACGAGGAGTTCCAGCGCGCCAAGGAGCACATCCTGCAGTGAGCGCGCCCGGGGCGCCCCAAGCCCCGGGCGACCGCGCCCCCGGACCACGGTGGTCCGGGGGCGCGGTCGCCGGGGCCCGTGCGACGCACGGCGTCGTTCGCCCGGAGCCCGGGCGGGACGCGCCGGACGGGCCCCGAGTGCGGGACAGGCCTCAGCGGGCGGTCTGCTCGTGGACGTCGGCGACGAGCCGGGTGAGGGCGTCCGGGTCGGTCGTCGGCAGGACGCCGTGGCCGAGGTTGAAGATGTGGCCGTCCAGTCCGGCGGCGGCGTCGAGGACCTCGCGCGTCTTGGCGCGCACCGCCTCGGGGGTGGAGAACAGCACGGCCGGGTCCAGGTTGCCCTGGAGCGCCCGGCCGGGGCCGACGCGCCGGGCGGCCTCGTCGAGCGGGACGCGCCAGTCGACGCCCACCACGTCCGCGCCCGCCTCGCCCATCAGGCCGAGCAGCTCGCCCGTTCCGACACCGAAGTGGATGCGCGGCACGCCGTAGCCGGCGACCGCGTCGAAGACCTTGGCGGAGGCGGGCATGACGGAGCGCCGGTAGTCCGCGGGGGCGAGGGCGCCCACCCAGGAGTCGAAGAGCTGCACGGCGGAGGCACCGGCCTCGATCTGGACCTTCAGGAAGGCGGAGGTGATCTCCGCGAGGCGGTCCAGGAGGTCGGCCCACAGCTGCGGGTCGCCGTACATGAGCGCCTTGGTGTGCTCGTGGTTGCGGGACGGGCCGCCCTCCACGAGGTAGCTGGCGAGGGTGAACGGCGCACCGGCGAAGCCGATCAGCGGGGTGGCGCCCAGCTCCGCGGTGAGCATCCCGATGGCCTCGGTGACGTAGTGCACGTCCTCCGGGGTGAGGTCGCGCAGCCGGTCGAGGTCGGCCCGGGTGCGGACCGGGTCGGCGACGACGGGGCCGACGCCGGGCTTGATGTCGAGGTCGATCCCGATGGCCTTGAGCGGGACCACGATGTCGCTGAAGTAGATCGCGGCGTCGACCTTGTGGCGCCGCACGGGCTGGAGGGTGATCTCGGTGACGAGCTCGGGCCGCATGCAGGACTCCAGCATCGGGATGCCCTCGCGCACCTTCAGGTACTCGGGCAGCGAGCGCCCGGCCTGGCGCATGAACCACACCGGGGTGTGCGGCACCGGCTCGCGGCGGCACGCCCTGAGGAACGCGGAGTCGTGGGTCGTGGTCTGCGGGGCCCGGGGGCTGTCGTTGGCGCTCACGCCGCAAATCTTCGCACGCCCGCGACACCTGCCCGCCGCGGGTCGGGTGTCCCTGCCTGCGCCGCGCCGCGCTTCCGCCTAGTCTTCCCGGCATGGCTGCGGCTCAGGGACATTTCTCCGATCATTCCAACGGCAACGAGGCGGCGCGGCGCTCGGAGGGGGACGAGGTGCCGACCGCGTTCCGGACGGCGGTCGACGCCCTGCACTCGGCCCGGCTGCGCCCGGAGATCGAGATCGATGCGACGCCGCCGCCCCGGAAGCTGGCTCCCTACGCCCACGCCCTGGAGGCCGCCGTGGTGGCGGACGGCGAGGACCTGGCGGACGGCCGCCTGGTCCTGCTGCACGACCCGTCGGGCCACGAGGCGTGGAAGGGGACCTTCCGGCTCGTGACCCTGGTGCGCGCGGAGCTGGAGCCGGAGATGGCGGCCGACCCTCTGCTGCCCGAGGTCTGCTGGTCCTGGCTGACGGGGGCGCTGGAGGCGCGCGGGCTGGTCCCCGGGGAGCCGAGCGGGACCGTCACCCGTGCGGGTTCTCACTATTTCGGAGGACTCGCCGACCGCCGGCCGGCGACCCAGATCGAGATCCGCGCCTCGTGGACCCCGCAGGAGGACGCGGGGGGCGTGCCCGGCACCGCCGCGCACCTCGCGGCCTGGTGCGATCTGCTCTGCCAGGTGGCCGGGCTGCCGCCGTCCCCGGCGGGGTCGGCGGACTCGGCGACGGGCGTGGTGACGCTTCCGCAGCGCAGGGGACCCCGGCCGGCCTGAGCCCGCGGAGGGCATACGGTGCGGGGGCGCCGGTGCGGGCCGACGCCCCGGTGACGGGGCCGATCACCGCTCACGTGTCCGAATTGCCCCACTTGACCCTCACTAAATCGTGATCATTCCCTAAAGGCCGACGGGTTCGGTGCCGAAGAGGTCAATGACCCGACTGCACGGTTCGCCCCGGCTTACCCCCTGAGCCGGTCCCGTCCCGCACCTTCCCAGGAGGCCTGGTGTCCGTTCTTCTCGAGCAGCCCGCAAGCCTGGTCGCCTACCGCCCGAACAAGCCGACGGCCATGGTCGTCGTGGCCGACCCGCGCGTCCGCTCCACCGTGACCCGCCACCTGTGGGCGCTCGGTGTGCGCGACGTGATCGAGGCGTCGTCCATCGCGGAGGCACGCCCCCGAGTCGGCAACCCGCGCGACATCTGCGTGGCCGACGTCCACCTGCCCGACGGCTCCGGGCTGACCCTGCTGTCCGAGACCCGCGCCGCGGGCTGGCCCAACGGCCTCGCCCTGTCCGCCGCCGACGACATCGGCGCGGTCCGCAACGCCCTGGCCGGCGGCGTGAAGGGCTACGTCGTCACCGGCACGCGCACCAACATCGGCCACCCGGGCCGCCCCGGCGCCGCCCCGATCGGCGCGGCGGCGGGCCGGATGCACCGCCGGCCCCCGGGCGCCCCGAGCCACCCCGGCGGCTACCGGGAACTCTCGGGGCGCGAGGTCGAGGTGCTGCGCCTGGTGGCGGAGGGCCAGTCGAACAAGGCCATCGGCGTCTCCATGGGGCTGTCGGCGCTGACGGTCAAGAGCCACCTCGCCCGTATCGCCCGCAAGCTCGGCACCGGGGACCGCGCCGGAATGGTCGCCGTGGCCCTGCGCACCGGCATCATCCACTGACGGCGCGGCGGACGGGCCGGAGTGCCGACGGAACGTTCCGCCGCCCTCCGGCACCCCGCCGGCCGCCACCCCGCGAACGGGCCGTCACGACAGGGCGCAGGCCCCGTCCACCGGGCCGGATACCCTTGACACGTGACCGACGCCCAAGAGACCGCAGCGCAGACCCAACTGCGAACCACCGGGGGCGCTCCCCCGGCCGACGGCGTTCCGGCCGACGGGCTGCCCATCCCGCTGCTGGAACCACGCGAGGGCATTCCCCCGGTGGTCGCCGACGACCTTGCCCTGGCGGAGGTCGTCGCGGCCTTCGCCGGCGGATCGGGTCCGGTGGCGGTCGACGCGGAACGCGCCTCCGGCTACCGCTACGGGCAGCGCGCCTACCTGGTGCAGCTGCGGCGCGAGGGCGCCGGGACGGCGCTGATCGACCCGGTCGGCTGCCCCGACCTCTCCGGACTGGGGGAGGCCCTCACCGGCACCGAGTGGATCCTGCACGCCGCCACCCAGGACCTCCCGTGCCTGCGCGACATAGGCATGCGCCCCACCAGCCTGTTCGACACCGAGCTGGCCGGGCGGCTGGCGGGCTTTCCCCGGGTCGGCCTGGGCGCCATGGTGGAGAGCGTCCTCGGCTACGCCCTGGAGAAGGGCCACTCGGCCGTCGACTGGTCGACCCGGCCGCTGCCCGAGCCCTGGCTCCGGTACGCCGCCCTCGACGTCGAACTCCTCGTCGACCTTCGCGACGCGCTGGAGAAGGAGCTGGACCGGCAGGGCAAGCTGGAGTGGGCCCGCCAGGAGTTCGACGCCATCGCGGCCGCGCCCCCGGCGCCCCCGCGCAAGGACCCCTGGCGCCGCACCTCGGGCATGCACAAGGTGCGCAGGCGGCGGCAGATGGCCGTGGTCAGGGAGCTGTGGACCGCGCGGGACCGGGTCGCCCAGCGCCGGGACGTCTCCCCCGGCAAGGTGCTCGGCGACGCGGCCATCGTCGAGGCCGCGCTGGCGCTGCCGCAGAACGTCCAGGCACTGACGGCACTGCCCGGCTTCGGCAACCGCATGGGCCGCCGGATGCTGGAGCAGTGGCAGGCGGCGGTCGACCGGGCCAGGGCGCTTCCGGACGGGGAGCTCCCCCAGCCGGGGCAGTCCCCCTCCGGTCCGCCGCCCCCGCGCTCGTGGGCCGACAAGGACCCGGCCGCGGCCGCCCGGCTGTCCGCCGCACGGTCGGCGGTCTCGGCCCTGGCCGAGGAGCTGAACCTGCCCCAGGAGAACCTGATCACCCCCGACACCGTGCGCCGCGTGTGCTGGGAGCCCCCCGCCACCGTCGCACCGGAGACCGTCGCGGCCGCCCTGACGGAGCTGGGCGCGCGCCCCTGGCAGGTCGGCCTCACCACGCCCCTGCTGACCGGGGCGCTGGCCGCCTCCGAGGACGGCTGAGCAGGCCCACCGCGCGCCCCGGGCCCCGGGGGCGGAGCCGTCGCCCCCCGGGTGTCCGGCACCCCCTCGGCCGGACGCGCCGCGGCCGGTGGGCCCGGCCCCCGGCGCCGTGCGCGGCCTCCGGCCCCCGGCTCACCCCGGCCCGCTCACCGCGGCCCCGGCCCGGGCGGGCAGGCTCCCGGAGCCGACGCACCCGAACGGCCGCTCCGGGCGCCGGTGCCCCTCGGCGGCGACGCCGTCCCTCGGGACGGTGAGGTCCCGCACCCGCGGCAACCGCGCCGACGCCTCCCGCCGAGCCCCGGCGCCGAAGGCACGGCTCCCCCGCGTCCAGGGGCGGCGACCCGCCCGGGAGGGGACGGGGTGTCGCGGAGGACACCGGTCGGGCCGGTGCGGGGCCTCTCGCCGGCGGCGGACGGTGCGGTTTCGGCCGCCGCCGCACCGGGGAGACGGTCCGCGCGGAGTCCCGCGCATGTGACCTTCGCCGCTCCAGGCCCCGGGACTGGGCAGCTTGGTTACTCATAAGTAGCATGGGGCGAGCAAGCGCACGCTCAGGCGTGTGTGCCGCAGCAGTGCCACCCCGCACCCTGGAGGAGAGCCATCGTGCCTCGTACCGTCAGGGACGTCGTCTTCGTCGACGGCGTCCGCACCCCGTTCGGCAAGGCGGGCCCGAAGGGCATCTACCACGAGACCCGCGCCGACGACCTCGTCGTGAAGGCCATCCGGGAGCTGCTGCGCCGCAACCCGGCCCTCGACCCGAAGAAGATCGACGAGGTCGCCATCGCCGCGACCACCCAGATCGGCGACCAGGGCCTGACCATCGGCCGCACCGCCGGGATCCTCGCCGGGCTGCCGCAGTCGGTGCCGGGCTACTCCATCGACCGCATGTGCGCCGGCGCGCTGACCGCCGTCACCTCGGTCGCGGGCAGCGTGGCCTTCGGCGCCTACGACGTGGCCGTGGCCGGCGGCGTCGAGCACATGGGCCGCCACCCGATGGGCGAGGGCGTGGACCCGAACCCGCGCTTCGTGTCGGAGAAGCTCGTCGACGAGTCGGCCCTGTTCATGGGCATGACCGCCGAGAACCTGCACGACCGCTACCCCTCCATCACCAAGCAGCGCGCCGACGAGTACGCCGTGCGCTCGCAGGAGAAGGCGGCCAAGGCCTACGCCGACGGCAAGATCCAGCAGGACCTGGTCCCGATCTCGGTGCGCCGCACCAACCCCGAGGCCGGCGAGACGGGCTGGGGCCTGGTCACCGCCGACGAGCCGATGCGCCCGGGCACCACCCTGGAGAACCTGACCGGCCTGAAGACCCCCTTCCGGGTGCACGGCCGCGTCACCGCGGGCAACGCCGCCGGCCTCAACGACGGCGCCACCGCCTCGCTGATCGCCTCCGAGGACTTCGCCCGCGAGAACGACCTCCCGGTGAAGATGCGCCTGGTCTCCTACTCCTTCGCCGGCGTGGAGCCCGAGGTGATGGGCTACGGCCCGATCCCCGCGACCGAGAAGGCCCTCGCCCAGGCGGGCCTGTCCATCGGGGACATCGGCCTCTTCGAGATCAACGAGGCCTTCGCCGTCCAGGTGCTCGCCTTCCTGGAGCACTACGGCATCGCCGACGACGACGCGCGCGTCAACCAGTACGGCGGCGCCATCGCCTTCGGCCACCCGCTGGCCTCCTCCGGCGTCCGCCTGATGACGCAGCTGGCGCGTCAGTTCGAGGAGCAGCCGGAGGTCCGCTACGGCCTCACCACGATGTGCGTCGGCTTCGGCATGGGCGCCACCGTGATCTGGGAGAACCCGCACCACAAGGACGCCGGAGGCGACAAGTGAGCACCACCGCCGAACTTCTCAAGGGCGCGGCCGAGCTCTTCCCCGACGAGGTCGTGACGCAGGCGCACGTGCGCCACCTCGACCTGCCGGGCGGCGCCGGGCGCTTCGCGCTCATCACGCTGGACAACGGGCTGGACCACACCAAGCCCACCACCTTCGGCCCCCAGTCGCTGGCGAACCTCAACGCCGCCGTCGACCAGGTGGAGAAGGAGGCCGCCGAGGGCGCGATCGTCGGCGCCGGCATCACGGGCAAGCCGTTCATCTTCGCGGTCGGCGCCGACCTCAAGGGCGTGGAGCTGCTGAAGCAGCACTCCGACGCGCTCGCGATCGGCAAGGGCGGCCACGACGTCTTCAAGCGGCTGTCCGGCCTCGCGGTGCCCACCTTCGCCTACTACAACGGCGCGGCCATGGGCGGCGGCGTCGAGGTGGGCCTGCACTGCACCTACCGCACGGTCTCCCGCGCGATCCCCGCCTTCTCGCTGCCCGAGGTCTTCCTCGGCCTGGTGCCCGGCTGGGGCGGCTGCGCCATCCTGCCGAACCTCATCGGCGCGGAGAAGGCCGTCTCGGTCATCATCGAGAACTCGCTCAACCAGAACCGCCAGCTCAAGGGCGCGCAGGTCTTCGAGCTGGGCATCGCCGACGCGATCTTCGACGGGGCCGACTTCCTGGAGCAGTCCCTGCTGTGGACGGCCTCCGTCCTCACCGGCGCGACCACCGTCGAGCGCCCCGAGGTCGACCGCGGCGAGGCCTGGGACCAGGCCGTCACCAAGGGCCGCTTCGTCGCCGACTCCAAGGTGCACGGCGCCGCCCCGGCCGCCTACCGCGCCCTGGACATCATCGAGGCCGCCAAGGACGGCGACCTCCAGAAGGGCTTCGACGCCGAGGACCAGGCCCTCGCGGACCTGATCATGGGCGGCGAGCTGCGCAGCGGCATCTACGCCTTCAACCTGGTGCAGAAGCGCGGCAAGCGCCCCGCGGGCGCGCCGGACAAGTCGCTGGCCCGCCCGGTCACCAAGGTGGGCGTCGTCGGCGCCGGTCTGATGGCCTCGCAGCTGGCGCTGCTGTTCCTGCGCCGCCTGGAGGTGCCGGTGGTGCTCACCGACATCGACCAGGAGCGGGTGGACAAGGGCGTCGGCTACGTCCACGCCGAGATCGAGAAGCTGCTCGGCAAGGGCCGCGTCAACCAGGACAAGGCCAACCGCCTCAAGGCCCTGGTGACCGGCGTGCTCGACAAGGCGGAGGGCTTCGCGGACGCGGACTTCGTCATCGAGGCCGTCTTCGAGGAGATGTCGGTCAAGCAGAAGGTGTTCGCCGAGGTGGAGGCCGTCGCCCCGGCCCACGCGATCCTCGCGACCAACACCTCCTCGCTGTCGGTGACGGAGATGGCCTCCAAGCTCAGGCACCCCGAGCGCGTGGTCGGCTTCCACTTCTTCAACCCGGTGGCGGTGCTCCCGCTGCTGGAGATCGTCCGCGGCGAGCAGACGGACGACGCCTCGCTGGCGACGGCCTTCGGCGTGGCGAAGAAGCTGAAGAAGACCGCGGTCCTCACCAAGGACGCCCCGGCGTTCGTGGTGAACCGCATCCTGACCCGCTTCATGGGCGAGATCCAGAACGTGATCGACGAGGGCACCCCCGTCGCCACGGCGGAGAAGGCCGTCGAGCCGCTCGGTCTGCCGATGTCGCCGCTGGTGCTGCTGGAGCTCGTCGGCCCGGCGATCGGCCTGCACGTCTCGGAGACCCTCAACCGGGCCTTCCCCGAGCGCTTCACGGTCTCGCCGAACCTGAAGGCGGTCGTCGAGGCGGGCAAGCGCGGCTTCTACGTCTACGACTCCGGCGCCCCGGAGCTGGACCCGGAGGTCGCCGCGCTGCTGAAGCAGGGCGACACCGTCCTGACGGAGGAGCAGGTCCGCGACCGCGTCCTCGGCGCGGTGGCCCAGGAGATCGGCCTGATGCTGGAGGAGGGCGTGGTCGCCGAGGCGCAGGACATCGACCTCTGCCTGATCACCGGTGCCGGCTGGCCCTTCCACCTGGGCGGCATCACGCCGTACCTGGACCGCGAGGGCGTCTCCGAGCGGGTGAACGGCAAGCGGTTCCTGGCGCAGGGCGTGGCGAGCGTCCCCGCCTAGCCGCGGAGCGCGGTCCGGCCCGAGCGCGGGCCGGACCGCCGCACGCGAAGGGGCCGTACGGAGTACTCCGTACGGCCCGTCCGCGTCTCCCGGCCCGGCGGCCGGTCAGCCCAGGGGCTCCCAGCGGCCGAAGGCCAGGCCGTCCTCCCCGGTCCTCTGGCGGGCGGCGAGCGGTTCCCCGCCCGGCGGCAGCGCCATGGCCACCAGCCCTCCGTCCCGGTGCTCGCGCAGGGCCAGGGCGAGCCCCCGGCCGGCGCGCGGGGCGGTGGGCGCCCAGCCGGCCCCGGCGCCCTCGTCCTCGTCCTCGTCACCGGAGGGGAGGACGGCGAACGCCACGTCCCCGCCCCGGGTCTCCTGGGCGAGCACCGTGCAGTCGCGGCCGCCGACGAGGAGCCGGACCGGCACCAGCGGGCCCGGGCCCGCGGCCTTCAGCAGCGGGCGGGGGTCCCGGCCTCGGTGCGGGGCCCAGACGTGGATCATGCCCTCCTCGTCCGGGAAGAAGAGCGAGACCGTGCCGTCCGCGGCGGCCAGGGCGGCGAAGGAGCCGGAGCCCACCGCCGTCTCCAGGCGCTCGGCCAGGGCGAACGGGGCGCCCGGCTTCTCCTGCGTGTAGCGGCCGACGGAGGTCGCGTCCGGGACGAACAGCTCGACCAGACCGGTCCCGTCCACCGCGGCGGCGAGGGTGTCGCGCGTCCCCACGCCGCCGAGGTCCTGCCAGCGCCCCCACCCGCCGCGGGTCTGCTGGCAGCGGACGCTCACACCGGAGCCGCGGTTGCGCAGGGCCACGCACAGCCGGCCCTCCCCGTCCACGGCGGCCACCGGGTCTCCGGTGCGGCGGTCGGTCTTGTTGGGGTAGCCGAGCGCCGTCCAGCCCAGCAGGGGGCGACCCGTCTGCAACTGCACGGCGTGGACCAGCTCGACCTGTCCCGCGGGGGTCAGGCGGGTGCCCAGCAGGTGGATGTAGTCGTCCGCGCCCTGGGCGACGGTCAGCGGGGCCTCGACACCCGGAGCGGGCAGCAGGTCGGGCCCCCTCCAGCCGTCCCCCTTCTGCGTCCAGCGCCGCACCGTGTCCTCGCCGGGGGTGCAGGCGGTCAGCAGGCCCTCCCTGCCCCGGGTGAGCCAGGTGCCCAGCAGCGGTGCGGGATCCCGCGGGTCGCGGTCGGAGGGCGTCGTCGCGGGGGCAGTGGCCATCGGCAGTCGTCCAGGAGCGTCGGGAGGCGGGGCGGGCAGGTTCACGCCCGACGATTGTGTCAGCACCCCGCGGCGCTCCCGCCCCCGGCCCGGCCCTGCCGCCGGGCGGGGGCCGGCGTCTCGCCGGGCCGCCGTCTGGGAGGCTGGCGCCCATGGACACTCTGCTCGTGGTCGACGGCGCCAACGTCGTGGGGTCGGTTCCGGACGGCTGGTGGCACGATCGCGCGGCCGCCGCGGAGCGCCTGCGGGACGCGCTGGCCGCGGAGGGCGGACAGTCGGCCGTCACGGGGCCCGTGGAGATCGTGCTCGTCGTCGAGGGCGCGGCGCGGGGCCTCGGCTCCGTGCCAGGGGTGCGGGTGGAGTCCGCGGCGGGAAGCGGCGACGACCTGGTGGCCCGGCTGGCGGCCGGGGCGGGGGCCGAGGGCCGCGCCTGCGTGGTGGTGACGGCCGACCGGGGTCTGCGGGCGCGGGTGACGGCGGCCGGGGCCCGGTGCGCCGGGCCCCGCTCGGTGCGCCGGAGGTAGCGGGCACGGGCCGACGGCCGGAGCGGCCCCGGCGGCCCGGTGTCGGCGAGGAGAGCCCCTGTCCTACGGAGCGGCAGCGCAGGGGGCCGTCGGATTCGGCGCCCCCGGGGGAACTAGAGGACGGACGGCGCCGGACGGACCACCCGTGCGCCCGCCGCGTCCTCCAGAACGGGGGGCGTCCGGTGCTCCCGCCGGACCGGGCCGCCGCCGGCCGGGTCCCCGGCGGGGCGGCACCGCGGAGAGGTGCCGTGGCCGTGGTCGCACGCTCCCGGGCACGAGACCCCGTGACCAGGCCCCCGCCCGCCCTCGCGGGCGTCCGTCGCCGGGCGGTGGGCGCCCGGCCTGGTCGGCTCCTCTTCCCGGGGACCGGGTGCAGCCGCCGCTCGCCCCGCGCACCTCCCGGACGGCCCCGGGGGCTACTCCCTCGCGGGTGGGTCGAGGCGGCCGCCGGTCGGCCCCCACCGGCCGAACGGGCCGGTGGGACCACCCGTGCAGGGTGCTCCCACCGGCCCGGTGGCGGTGCGAGGGAGGGGCGCCTCAGTCGCGGACGCGCTCGACCTCCGCCTCCTCGACGCGCCCGTCGAGGGTGGAGACCAGCCCGGTGACCTGGCGGGCGATGTCCGGCGCGGTGAGTCCGATCTCCGCGAGGACCTCCCCCCGGGAGGCGTGGTCGAGGAAGCGCGGCGGAATGCCGAAGTCGCGCAGCGGGACGTCCACGCCCGCGTCGCGCAGCGCCTGCGCCACCGCGGAGCCCACACCGCCCACGCGGATGTTGTCCTCGACGGTGACCACGACCCGGTGGCGCGCCGCGAGCGGGGCGAGCGCCTCGTCGACCGGCTTCACCCAGCGCGGGTCGACCACCGTGGTGGAGATGCCCTGGGCGTCCAGCAGGTCGGCGATCTCCAGGCACATCGGCGCCAGGGCGCCGACGGAGACCAGGAGCACGTCGGGGCGCTCGGCGTCGGCGTGCCGCAGGACGTCCATGCCGCCGACGGTGCCCACCGCGGTGACGGCGGGGCCCACGGCGCCCTTGGAGAAGCGGACCACGGTCGGCGCGTCGTCGACCTCGACCGCCTCGCGGAGCTGGGCGCGCACCTGGTCGGCGTCGCGCGGGGCGGCGATCCGCAGACCGGGTACGACCTGGAGGATCGACATGTCCCACATGCCGTTGTGGGAGGCCCCGTCGGTTCCGGTGACGCCCGCCCGGTCCAGGACGAAGGTGACGCCGCAGCGGTGCAGGGCCACGTCCATGAGGACCTGGTCGAAGGCCCGGTTGAGGAAGGTCGCGTACACCGCGAAGACGGGGTGCAGACCCCCGGTGGCGAGTCCGGCGGCGGAGACGGCGCCGTGCTGCTCGGCGATGCCGACGTCGTAGACGCGGTCCGGGAACTCCTTGGCGAAGCGGTCGAGGCCCACCGGCTGGAGCATGGCCGCGGTGATGGCGACGATGTCGCGGCGCTCGCCGCCGAGCTTGACCATCTCCTCGCCGAAGACCGAGGTCCAGTCGAGCCCGGAGCTGGCGATGGGGAGCCCGGTGTCGGGGTGGATCTTGCCGACCGCGTGGAAGCGGTCCGCCTCGTCCGCGAGGGCGGGCTGGTAGCCGCGGCCCTTCTCGGTGAGGCAGTGGACGATGACCGGGCCGCCGAAGCGCTTGGCGCGCGCCAGCGCGGACTCCAGCGCCTCGATGTCGTGGCCGTCGATGGGGCCGACGTACTTCAGGCCGAGGTCCTCGAACATGCCCTGGGGGGCGATGAAGTCCTTCAGGCCCTTCTTGGCGCCGTGGAGGGTCTCGTAGAGCGGCTTCCCGAGGACGGGGGTGCGCTCCAGGATGTCCTTGCCGCGGGCGAGGAAGCGCTCGTAGCCGTCGGTGGTGCGCAGGGTGGCGAGGTGGTTGGCCAGGCCGCCGATGGTGGGTGCGTAGGAGCGCTCGTTGTCGTTGACCACGATCACCAGCGGGCGGTCCTTGGCCGCGGCGATGTTGTTCAGCGCCTCCCAGGCCATGCCGCCGGTGAGGGCTCCGTCGCC
This sequence comes from Streptomyces sp. C10-9-1, assembly GCF_024497955.1. Lineage (GTDB taxonomy): Bacteria > Actinomycetota > Actinomycetes > Streptomycetales > Streptomycetaceae > Streptomyces > Streptomyces sanyensis. The sequence continues at coordinate 394,761 of NZ_JANHKP010000001.1, forward strand.
GATCACGGCGACGACGTGGTCGTCCCTGCCGAGGACCTCGTTGGCCTTGGCCAGCCCGTCGGCCCAGCCCAGGACGGTGGAGGCGTGCGAGTTCTCGATGACGTCGTGCTCGGACTCGGCCTGGGAGGGGTAGCCGGACAGGCCGCCCTTCATCTTCAGCCGGGTGAAGTCCTGGCGCCCGGTGAGCAGCTTGTGGACGTAGCTCTGGTGGCCGGTGTCCCAGAGCACCTTGTCCTTGGGAGAGTGGAAGACCCGGTGGAGCGCGATCGTCAGCTCCACCACGCCGAGGTTCGGGCCGAGGTGGCCGCCGGTCTTGGAGACGGCGTCGACCAGGAAGCCGCGGATCTCCGCGGCCAGCTGCTCCAGCTGCTCGGGGCCGAGCCGGTCCAGATCCCGCGGTCCCCTGATCCGGGAAAGCGAACCCCATCCGTCGCCCATCACCGCCCGCGTAGGGCGCGCATCGCGCGGCTGCGTCACTCTGCCTCCTTGCTTCGAGCTGCGTTCGGGCTGATCGGGCGTGCTGATCGAGCCGTGCCGACTGCCCGAGTCTAATGTTCCGGTCGTCGTCGCGGACGCCCGGCGCCTGCTTACCGTGTCACGGCTGTGGCACAGAGGCACCCCTGCCCGGCACCGCGGTGCGGTGCCGGGCAGGGGTGCGGGACGGGGCGGGTGCTCAGGCGCGCCCGGCGGTCCGCTGGGTCTTGCGGGTGACCGAGTCGATCACGACGGTGGCCAGCAGGACACCGCCGGTGATCATGTAGACCACCGGGGTGCGGATGCCCTCCAGCGCCAGGCCGTACTGGATGGAGACGATCACCAGGGCGCCCAGCAGGGCGTTCCAGGTGCGGCCCCGGCCGCCGAAGAGGCTGGTGCCGCCGATCACGGCCGCGGCGATGACGTTCATCAGCAGGTCGCCGGTACCGGCGCTCTGGTTGGCGGCCGCGATCTTGGAGGCCCAGAACAGGCCGCCCGCGGCGGCGAAGAAACCGGCCAGCGCGAAGACCGACACCCGGACGGCGGTGACGTTGATGCCCGCGCGGCGGGAGGCCTCCACGCTGCCGCCGAGCGCGAAGATCTTCCGGCCGTAGGCCGTTCGGCGGAGCACGAAGTCCGTGGCCACCAGGACGACCAGGAAGATCACCAGCGCCAGCGGCAGTCCGCGGTCCTGGTTGAGCATGTACGCCGCGGCGAAGGCCACCACCGCCAGCACCACGCTGCGCAGCACGATGTCGGCGACCGGGCGGGAGGGGATGCCCGCGGCGGCCCGGCGGCGGTTGTCGGTGAAGGCACCGAGGAAGTAGGCGGCGACCGCCAGCGCGGCCAGGCCGTAGGCGGCGGCGATGTCGGTGAAGAAGTACGTGGTCAGCTTGCCGACCACGCCGTCGCCGTCGAGGTTGATGGTGCCGTTGTCGCCGAGCAGCTGGAGCATGAAGCCCAGCCAGAACAGCAGGCCCGCCAGGGTGACGGCGAAGGCCGGGGCCCCGATCCGGGCGAAGAAGAAGCCGTGGAGCGCCCCGATGGCGGCACCGCTGACCAAGGCGACGAGCAGGGCGAGCCATTCGTTCATGCCGTGGGTGACGCTCAGGACCGCGACGATTGCGCCCGAGACGCCGCTGACGGAGCCGACCGAGAGGTCGATCTCGCCGAGCAGCAGCACGAAGATGATGCCCACCGCCATCATGCCGGTGCCCACCATGGTGACGGCGATGTCGGTGAGGTTCTTGGCGGAGAGGAAGTTCGAGTTCAGCAGCTGGAAGACGACCGCGATGACCGCCAGGCCGATGACCACCGGGATGGAGCCGAGGTCGCCGGCGTGGACCTTGCGCTTGAACTCGGCCCAGTAGCCGAGCAGGCCCTGCTCGCGCACGAGCAGGCGCGGGTCGACGGCCGTGAGCGCGTCGTGGGCCGCCTCCGCGTTGACCACCTCGTGGGAGGCGGCCTCCTCCGCCGGGGCGGCGATCTCCTCCTCGGGGGCGGCGGCCTCCTCCGCCGGGGCGGCGGCCTCCTCCGCCGGGGCGGCGGCCTCCTCCGCCGGGGCGGCGGCCTCCTCCGCCGGGGCGGCGGCCTCCTCCGCCGGGGCGGCGGCCTGCTCCGCCGGGGCGGGGGTCTCCTCCTCGGGGGCGGTGGTCTCTTCGGCCTGGGTCGAGGTCTTGTCCATGCTCACTTCTGCTCCTCCGCGGTGCGCGCCGCACGACGGGTCACGGCGTTGTCCGTGGCTCCCGTGATGGCGGAGATGATCTCTTCCTGGGAGGTCGACGCGACCTCGAAGACGCCGTTGTTGCGGCCGAGCCTCAGCACGGCCACCTTGTCGGCGACGGCCTTGACGTCCGCCATGTTGTGGCTGATGAGGATCACGGCGTGGCCGCGCTCCCGCAGCCGCTCCACCAGGTCCAGCACCTGGGCGGTCTGCTCGACGCCGAGCGCGGCGGTGGGCTCGTCGAGGATGACCAGCTTGGGCTCGCCGAGCATCGAGCGGGCGATGGCCACGGTCTGGCGCTGGCCGCCGGAGAGCGAGGCGATCGGGATGCGGACGCTCGGGATGCGGATCGAGAGCGTCTTCAGCAGTTCGAGGGCCCGGCGCTCCATCTCGACCTCGTCGAGCACCCCGCGCTTGCGGAGCTCACGGCCGAGGTAGAGGTTGCCGACCACGTCGATGTTGTCGCAGAGCGCGAGGTCCTGGTAGACGGTCGCGATGCCGAGGTGCTGGGCGTCGTGGGGGCGGTTGATGCCCACCTTGCGGCCCTCCCACTCGATCGCGCCCTCGTCGATGGGATGCACGCCGGCGATCGTCTTGACCAGCGTGGACTTTCCGGCGCCGTTGTCGCCGACGAGGGCGACCACCTCACCGGCGTGGACCTCAAGCTCTACGTCGGTGAGCGCCTGGACGGCACCGAACCGCTTGGAGACCCCGCGCAACGCCAACACGGGCGTAGCGGACACGTGAACCATCTCCTTCGCCGCCTGACCGGCGGGGATGCCGCGCCGGTGGAAGGCGGCGCGGTGGCTGAGCAGAAATGTCGCGCCCGGTGGCACCGGGCGCGGGTGCTCCTCCCGGTGCCCGCCCCGCAGCGGGGGCGGAGGGCGGGGCGGGCACCGGAAGGTTTCTGCGGGACGCTGTCGGGCGTCCCGGCATGGGTGGAGCCTCCCGTCCCCCAGGGGGACGGGGGCTCCGTGAGCGGCCCTGGGACGCGGCCCGGGGGCCGGGTCCCGAGGCTCGGGCGAGTCGGCCCTGCGGGCCTACTTCAGGCCGAGCTCGTCGCACGCCGCCTTGAACTTCGGCGTGCAGATCTCCTGGACGGTGTAGACGCCGTCCTTGATCACGGTGTCCTGGATGTTGTCCTTGGTCAGGGAGATGACGGGGACGAGGACCGAGGGCACGCCCTTGGTGGTCGGGCTGTCGACCTTCGCCTTGGCGACGGCGTCCAGGGACTCGCCCCTGGCCAGCGCCACGGCCATCTCGGCCGCGGCCGCGGCCTCGGGGGCGTAGGGCTTGTAGACGCTCATGAACTGCTCGCCCGCGACGATGCGCTGCACACCGGCGAGTTCGGCGTCCTGGCCGGTGACCGGCGGCAGGGGCGAGACGCCCGCGGCCTTGAGGGCGGTGATGATGCCGCCCGCCATGCCGTCGTTGGCGGAGTAGACGCCGACGATCTTGTCCTTGCCGAGGGCCGAGATCGACGCCTCCATGTTGGCGTTGGCGTTCTCCGGCTTCCACTCCTTGGTGTCGTACTCCTTGCCGACGGTCACCTTGCCGTCGAGCTGGGAGTGCGCGCCCTTCTTGAACAGCGCGGCGTTGGGGTCGGTGACGGCGCCGTTCATCATGACGATCTGGCCGCCCTCGGCCTTGTCGCCCAGGGCCTCCAGCAGGGCCTTGCCCTGGACCCGGCCCACCTCCTCGTTGTCGAAGGAGGTGTAGGCGTCGATCGGGCCCTCGGCGAGGCGGTCGAAGGCCACCACGGGTATGCCCGCGTCCTTGGCCTTCTTCACGCTGCCGGCGATCGCCTTGGCGTCGACCGCGTCCACGATCAGGGCGTCGACCTTGTTGGTGATCATGGTCTCGACCTGCTGCGTCTGCAGCGTGGCGTCCTGCTTGGCGTTGGCGTAGACGACCTTGGCCTTGTTGTTCGTCAGCTCGCTGATCTTCTTCTCGATCAGCGGCTTGTCGAACTTCTCGTAGCGGGCGGTCTGGTTCTCCGGCAGGAGCAGACCGATGGTGAGGTCGTCGCCCTTCTTCTCGGCGGGCTCGGAGGCGTCCGATCCTCCGGCCTGCCCCGCGCTGCCGCAGGCGGCGAGCGAGACGGCCATACCCGTGGCGGCGACAGCAACGGCGGCACGACGCAGATGTGCGTTCACTTTGTAAACCTCCCTGACGTGGCCGCGTCGCTGCGGCCGAGGTGGCGTGAAGTCAACTCGGCCCCGCCGTCGCCGTCAAGGAGTAAATCCTTAACGAGATGACAACGGTGCCATCCGTTATCTAGGTGAACGCGGGCGCCTTGCCTGTCTGAGCACTCTCAGAGCCGAGCAGAAGGGTCGAATCGCCCATCTCGCTGAGCACCAGGGCGAGGGCGCCGAGCACCTCGGCCCGCCCCCCGAGGGCACCGGGAGCCACCGAGAGCCGCCGCGCCGCACTGGGGATGGCATAGCGGGACACGGAGTCGCGGATGGGCCCGAGGACCAGCTCACCGGCCTCCGCGAGGTCGCCGCCGAGCACCACCCGGCTGGGGTTCAGCAGGTTGCACAGGTTGGCGACGCCGCTGCCGACGTGGCGGCCCACGTCGGCGACCACGCGGCGGCAGCCGGGGTCGCCCTCCCGGGCGAGCTGCACCACGCGCTCCATGGTCAGCTCGCCGCCGTAGCTGGGCTGCAGCAGGGGCAGGACGTACCGGGCCGCGGCGAAGGTCTCCAGGCAGCCCCGGTTGCCGCAGCGGCAGACCGGGCCGGACTCGTCGAGCGTGATGTGCCCGATCTCCCCGGCGGTGCCGCCGGGACCCCGGTAGATCTGCCCGTCTATCACCAGCCCGGCGCCGACGCCGCTGGCCACCTTGATGTAGGCGAGGTCCCTGACCCCCCGCCCGGCGCCCCAGACCATCTCCCCCAGCGCGCCGAGGTTGGCGTCGTTGTCCACGTGCACGGGGACCCCGAGGCGCCCGGAGAGCTCCTCGCTGGGGTTGATGCCGCTCCAGCCCGGCAGGATGGACGTGGAGCCCAGCGTGCCGCTCTCCACGTCGATGGGGCCCGGCACGCCGAGCCCCACCCCCACCACCTTCTCCCGGCTGATCCCGGCCTGCTCGACCAGCCGGTTGACCAGTTCCTCGGCGCGGCCGAAGCCCTGGGCGGACGAGGCGTCCACGTCGAGCGGCTCCGACTCCTCCGCCAGCACCTGGTGGGCCAGGTTCCCGATGGCCACCCGCAGGTGGGTGTGGCCGAAGTCCACCCCGATCACGATGCCCGCGTCCCCGCTGAGGGACACGCTCCGGGCCCGCCGCCCGCCGGCCGAGGTCGGTGTGACCTCGACCGTCCCGCCGTCCTTCAGCTCACGCACGATATTGGAAACCGTGGCCGCGGAGAGGCCGGTGCTCCTGGCGATCTCCGCCTGCGTGAGCGAGCCGGCCATGCGCACCGCGCGCACGACCCGCTCGAGGTTGGCCCGGTGCAGCGATGTCTGCGAACCCGGAGTCTCCATCGACCCATCCACTCCTGCCCCCGGCGGGCGGCACGACCACCGCCCCCGGTCGGGGCCGCGCACGGCAGCCCCGACATCTCTCCAACTTGTGAACTCTGAGTTCAACGCTCGGGGGGTTATTCCGTCAAGACCTTGAGCGGGGTGAGACTCCGATGAGCACAGGGGCGGAACATGGCGAAACGCCCCGCCGCCCGTGCGGGGCGACGGGGCGGCGGGGTCCTCGGAGCGGTCCGGGGCGGCGGCCCGCGGGCGCTATTTGAGCGTGCCCGCGGTCAGGCCCGACTGGACCTGGCGCTGGAAGGACAGGTAGACGACGACCACCGGCAGCATGGCGATCGTCATACCGGCGAAGATCACCGGGAGGTCGCCCTCGTAGCCCTGCTGCTGGTTCAGCAGGACCAGGCCCTGGGTGAGCACGGAGCGGTCCTTGTCGAAGCCGCTCTGCTGCTGCATCAGGGTCATCGGCAGGATGTACTGGTTCCACTGGCCGAGGACGTTGAAGATCCCGACGCTCAGCAGTCCGGGCTTGGCCATCGGGACCATGACCTGGAAGAAGATCCGGGTGTGGGAGGCGCCGTCGATCACCGCCGCCTCGTGGATGGCCGTGGGCAGCGTCCGGAAGAAGGCGTGCATGAAGAAGACCGTGAACGGCAGCGAGTAGGCGACGTAGACCAGGATGAGGCCCTGGTACGTGTTGAGCATGCCGAGCATGTCGACGAGGAAGTACAGCGGCACCAGGCCGAGGTAGACGGGGAACATCGCCCCGGCGACGAAGAAGTAGTAGAAGAAGCGGTTGCCGCGGAACTCGTAGCGGGCGAGCACGTAGGCCGCCATCGCGCCGAGCAGCATGGTCAGGGGGATGGAGAACACCAGCACGATCAGCGTGTTGGCGAAGTAGTCGCCGATGCCCTTGTCCCAGGCCCGGCCGAAGGCGTCGAAGTTCCAGTTCGACGGCCAGGACCAGGCACTGGCACCGATCTCGCTGTCGGTCTTGAAGGAGCCGAGCAGCAGCCAGAACAGCGGCAGCACGATCATCACGGCCCACAGGATCAGGAAGCCGTGCGAGAAGACGTTGAGGACCCTGCCCTCCGTGTCGCCGCGCCGGTCACCGCCGGAGCGGCGCCCCGCGCCCTTGGGCGGGAGTGCGACGGGTACGGCGTCCCGGGCGGTGTCGGGGATCAACCGGGTGTTCGACATGGCGTGGTACCCCGATCAGTATTCGATGCGCTCGCGGCGGCTGATCCGCAGCGTGACGAGGGACAGGACCAGCGTGAGTCCGAGGATCACGACTCCCATGGCACAGGCGTAGCCGCTCTTGCCGAAGGCGAGGAAGTTGCGCATCAGATAGGTCGCCATGACCTCGCTGTTGTGGTCGGGGCCGCCGCCGTAGCTGTTGCCCGGGGTCATGACCGAGATCAGCGCGAAGCAGTCCATGGCCAGGATCGCGAGGTAGACCCAGGCGGTCTGCACCGTGTCCCACAGCAGCGGGAGCGTGACCTTGAAGAAGGTCTGGGTGCGGCTGGAGCCGTCCAGGAGCGCCGCCTCGTAGATCTCCCTGGGGATGGACTGCATGGCCGCCGAGAACAGCACCAGGTAGAAGCCGACCCCCCACCAGAGCAGCACGAAGGCCACGCACCACAGCACGAGGTCGGGTTCGTTGAGCCATTCGATCGGGTGGGCGGGGTCGGAGAGGCCCAGCTTGATGAAGACGCCGTTGATCAGCCCGGCGACGTCACCGCGGTAGATGGCCCGCCAGAGGACGGCCAGGATGGCGATGGACAGCACGTGCGGGACGAAGAAGAGGATCTTGTAGAAGCCGGAGCCCGCAACTCCGCGCACTCCGCCCGATCCGCCGCGCCCTCCCACGTTCACCATGTAGGCGAAGAAGAGGGCGAGCAGGATCGTGGCGACGGGGAGGAAGATCAGGAGCAGGATGTTGTGCCACAGGGCCTTCAGGAACACCGAGTCGGAGAACAGCGCGGTGTAGTTGTCGAAGCCGACGAAACCCATCTCCTGCGACTGGCCCTGCCAGTCGGTGAAGGAGTACCCGAAGGTCTGCAGATACGGCCAGATCATGAAGACCGCGTACAGCGCGACCGGAACGATCAGAAACCCGGTGACGAACCGGTACTTTCCCTGTTGCATGGCACCCTGCCCCTGGTTTCCCGGCCTTCGCTACGGACGCTTGTTGTTCTTGCTCTCCGGGTCCTCGGCCGCCTTGTCGACCGCGGCCTGGGCGCGCTTGAGCCATTCGTTCGGCTGAATGCGCTTGGCCATCAGCTCGGCCGAGGCGGTGCGGATGGACTCGTCCATCTCGCTGTACCAGTTGGTGTAGTAGTAGTCGAAGCGCTGGTCCACGGGACACGCCTCAACCGCCTCGATGGCGGACTTGGTGCCCGGCCGCAGCTCGACGCTCTTGTCGACGCCGTCCTGCACGATGGTGAGCGAGTTCGCCTGCTGGGCGAAGGTGGTCGACCACTCCCGGGAGCACATCATCCGCAGGAACTCCAGGCCGCCGGCCTTGTTGCGGGCCTTCTCCGGGACGATGAAGGGCTCGCCCGCGCCCGCGCGGATCGCCTCGAAGGGCAGCTTGCTCCCCGGCAGCACGGGCATCGGCAGGAACCTCATGTCGAAGTCCTCCGGGGTCTGCTTGAGCTGCTCGTTCTCCAGCCAGGAACCGGAGGGGATGAAGACGGCCTTGCCCTCGTTCCAGGCCGTCTGGGACTCGATGTGGTCCAGTGAGTTGGTGCCCGGCAGCAGCAGGCCCTTCTCCACGATCTCGTAGACCGCCTCGATGGACTGCTTGGCCGCGGCGCTGCCGACGAAGGCCTTGGGGTCGAGGTTGTCGATCGCCTTCATGGCGTCCAGGCCGCCGGTCTTGGCGATCAGGTCCATGATCATGACGTTGATGTAGTAGGGGTGCTTGCCCTGGTGGGCGAGACCGCCGATGCCCTGCTTCTTGGCGTCCTGCATGATCGCCAGGAGGGCGTCCCAGGTCTTCGGCACCTCCCAGCCCCTGTCCTGGAACATCTTGCCCGAGTACCAGAGGCCGTAGACGGTGTAGACGTAGTTCAGGGAGTGCATCTTGCCGCCGATGAAGCCCTTCTCGGCGGTCCCGGGCACGAGGATGTCCCTGACCTTCTTCGACGGGTCGTCGGGCGCGGGGGCGTCCAGCAGTTCGGTCAGGTCGGCGAGCTGGCCGTTCTTGTGGAGGACGTCGAGCTTGATCTGCTGGGCGCCGGAGTTGTCCACGACGTCCGGCGGGTTGCCCGCGTTGAAGCGCGGCTGGAGCTTGCCGGTGATCTCCTGGGTGCCGAGGTGGCTGATCTCCGGGCCCCACGTGTCCTTGTAGAGCTTCTCCCACTCGATGGCGTACTGGTCGCCGAAGCCGCCCTTGAAGATGACCACGTCCAGCGTGCCGCCCTTGGCTACGCCGAACGGGTTGTCCTTGGTGACCTCGCCCTTCTGCCTCTCCTGGTCGTCACCGCTGCCGCTGGCCGCACAGGCGGACAGGAATCCCATGGTCGGCACGGCGATCAGGCCGAGGGCGGCCGACCGCTTGATCAGATTGCGGCGGCTGAAACCCTCGCCGTTCGCGCCGTTCGAGGTGGAGGTGGTTCCCATGCTCAAGTCCTCGCCTTCATCCAGGACTCAGGCGGTGTACTGGTCGCCCGTCCTACTCGCCTCAGGCGAAGGGCCCCGCCACCGCGGTCAGTTGCTGCGCGCTCCCGAAGGGAAGCGCGGTGGAGCTCGGGTCGTGCTCGGCCGGCAGGGGGAGTGCGGGCGGGCACGGGCATCCGTCCGCCTGACCGTGGGCACCACCGCCCCCTGCCCGCAACCTTGTGGAACAGCTTTGCGGACGCCGACAGGTATAGTCCACTTCCCTTCGGGGGAGCAAGATCGAATGCAGCTTTGCACGGCAGTCTTTCCCTAGTTGAGACCTCGCGGACACATCCTCCTCGCGTGCACCCTTTAGAGCCCCGCGCGTTTCTGACGGTTCGAATGGTTCCGGCCATTTACCGCCGTCGACACTCTTGACACCGCACACCGCCCGACTTCCTACTGGAGCCTGCACTTTCTCGTTGACAACGTTGTCCTACAGACCTTCACCTGGAGGAACGACCCGGGATGCGACCCACACCCCGAGCACGACGACGAAAACTCCGCGCGGTCACCCTGGCGGTGGCCGGATCTCTTCTGGTGCTGACGGCCCACTCCCCCGCTTCCGCCTCCCCCGACCGCCCCGACCACCGGCGCGGGACGGACCGGGAATTCGCCACCTCCTTCGAATCGGACGAAACACCACCGGACTGGCGCCATTCCGTCGAACTCGGCGCCGACGGAAAGAAGCGGTCCTTGGGCGTGGACGGCGGATTCGCCACCGGAATCCCCGGCAACGTGACCGACCGGGTGACCCGGGTGCGGGCCAGCGGCGAGAACGCCGGTGCCGGTGAGACGAAGGAGAACCTGGTCGACCTCACGCCCTCCAGCAAGTGGCTGGCCTTCGCGCGCACGGCCTGGCTGGAGTTCGACACCGAGACCCCGGTGAAGGTCGCCGCCTACGCCCTGACCTCGGCGAACGACCACGCCCCTCGCGACCCCCGCGACTGGACCCTCAAGGGCTCGGCGGACGGAACCGACTGGACCGTCCTCGACACGCGCACGGACGAGACCTTCGGCGAGCGCCTGACGACCCGGACCTTCCCGGTGGGCGATCCGGCCGAGGTCACCGCCTACGCCCACTACCGGCTGGAGATCACCGCGAACGCCGGAGCCGGGGACGCCACCCAGCTGGCGGACGTCCAGTTCTCCGACGGGGACACCTCGGCACCCGTCCCCGAGGACATGCGCTCCCACGTGGCCCGGGGCCCCGGCGGCTCGCCGACCGGCAAGTCCGGTGCGGGCTTCACCGGCACCCGCGCCCTGCGCTACGCGGGCAGCCACACGGCCGGGGGACGGGGGTACTCCTACAACCGGGTCCTCGACGTCGACGTGGCGGTGGAGCGCACCACCCGCCTGTCGTACCGGGTCTTCCCCTCCATGGCCGAGGCCGATCTGTCGTACCCCGCCACCCACGTCGCCGTCGACCTCGCGTTCACGGACGGCACGTACCTGAGCGACCTGGGCGCACGCGACTCCCACGGGGGCTCCCTCACCCCGCAGGGCCAGGGCGCCGCCAAGCGGCTGTACGTCGACCAGTGGAACGCCGTGGCCTCCGACATCGGCACCGTGGCCGCCGGGAAGACCGTCGACCGCATCCTCGTCGCCTACGACGCGCCCTCGGGTCCCGCGCGCTTCCAGGGCTGGATCGACGACGTCGTGCTGCGGCCCGAGACTCCGCCGGAGCCCCCGTCGCACCCGGCCGACCACGCCTCGACGACCCGCGGCACCCACTCCAGCGGCTCCTACTCCCGCGGCAACACCTTCCCCGCCACGGCCGTCCCGCACGGCTTCACCTTCTGGACCCCCGTCACCAACGCGGCCTCCAGGAGCTGGATCTACGAGTACGCGCGCGGGAACAACGCGGACAACCTCCCGACGCTCCAGGCCCTGAGCGCGAGCCACCAGCCCAGTCCGTGGATGGGCGACCGGCAGACCTTCCAGGTGATGCCCTCGGCGGCCGCGGGCACACCGGACACCTCACGCACCGCCCGGGCGCTGCCCTTCCGGCACGAGAACGAGACCGCCCGCCCGCACTACTACGGCGTCACCTTCGAGAACGGCCTGCGCGCGGAGATCGCACCGGCCGACCACGCGGCGATGATGCGCTTCACCTACCCGGGCGACGACGCCTCGGTGGTCTTCGACAACGTCACCCCCGAGGGCGGCCTCACCCTGGACCCGGACGGCCGCTCCTTCTCCGGCTACTCCGACGTCCGGAGCGGCCTGTCGGCCGGGGCGACGCGGATGTTCGTCCACGGGGTCTTCGACGCCCCGGTGACCGAGGCGGAGGCCGACGGCGTGCGCGGCAGGGTGCGGCTCGACGCGGGCCGTGACCGCACCGTGCACCTGCGGATCGCCACCTCGCTGATCGGCGTCGACCAGGCGCGCAGGAACCTGGCCCAGGAGATCCCGGCCGGCAGCCGCTTCGAGGGCGTCCGGGACGCGGCGCGCGCCGCGTGGGACCGCATCCTCGGCCGGGTCGAGGTGGAGGGCGCCACGCGCGACCAGCTCACGACCCTCTACTCCAGCCTCTACCGCCTCTACCTGTACCCGAACGCGGGCCACGAGAACACCGGCACCCGCTCACGCCCGGTGTACCGGTACGCGAGCCCCTTCTCCCCCGCCGCCGGGCCCGGCACACCCACGCGGACCGGCGCGGAGATCGTCGACGGGAAGGTCTACGTCAACAACGGCTTCTGGGACACCTACCGGACGACCTGGCCCGCCTACTCCCTCCTCACCCCGGGCACGGCGGGCGAGCTGGTGGACGGCTTCGTGCAGCAGTACAAGGACGGCGGCTGGATCTCCCGGTGGTCCTCCCCCGGCTACGCGGACCTGATGACCGGCACCAGCTCCGACATCGCCTTCGCGGACGCCTACGTCAAGGGGGTCCGCTTCGACGCCGAGGCCGCCTACGAGGCCGCACTGAAGAACGCCACGGTCGTCCCCCCGTCCTCCGGCGTGGGGCGCAAGGGCATGGAGACCTCGCCGTTCACGGGCTACGCCTCCACCGCGACGCACGAGGGGCTCTCCTGGTCGCTGGAGGGCTACCTCAACGACTACGGCCTGGCCAGGATGGCCGAGACGCTGCACCGGCGCACGGGCGAGAACCGCTACCGTGAGGAGGCCGCGTACTTCCGCAACCGCGCACGCAACTACGTGCTGCTCTTCGACCGGGACGCCGGCTTCTTCCAGGGCCGCACCCCCGGGGGCGGCTGGCGGGTGCCCTCGGACCGGTACGACCCCCGGGTGTGGGGCTACGACTACACCGAGACCAACGGCTGGGGATACGCCTTCACCGCCCCGCAGGACAGCCGGGGGCTGGCCAACCTCTACGGCGGCCGGGCAGCGCTCGGCAGGAAGCTCGACACCTACTTCTCCACCCCCGAGACGGCCTCCCCCGAGTTCGCCGGGTCCTACGGCGGCGTGATCCACGAGATGACCGAGGCGCGCGACGTGCGGATGGGCATGTACGGGCACTCCAACCAGGTGGCCCACCACGCCGCCTACATGTACAACGCGGCCTCCCAGCCGTGGAAGACGCAGGAGAAGGTGCGCGAGGTGCTGTCCCGCCTCTACGTCGGCAGCGAGATCGGGCAGGGCTACCACGGCGACGAGGACAACGGCGAGCAGTCGGCCTGGTACCTGTTCTCGGCGCTCGGCTTCTACCCGCTGGTGATGGGCAGCGGCGAGTACGCCATCGGCTCCCCCCTGTTCACCAAGGCGACCGTGAGACTCGGCAACGGCCGGAAGCTGGTCGTGAAGGCGCCGAACAACAGCGCGGAGAACGTCTACGTCCAGGGCGTGAAGCTCAACGGCCGGACATGGACCTCCACCGCGCTGCCGCACCGCGCGATCGCCCGGGGCGGCACGATCGAGTTCGCCATGGGGCCGCGGCCGTCGGCGTGGGGGACGGGGGAGGACGCGGCGCCCGTCTCCGTCACCCGGGACGACCGGGTGCCCGAGCCCCGGCGCGACCTGGCCGCGCGGACGGGGCCGCTCACCGACGACACGTCCGCCACCGGGGCGGAGTTCACCGCCCTCGACCTGGACGTCGCGGAGGGCTCCCGCGCGGTGCAGTACACGCTGACCTCGGCGGAACGGGGCGAGGCGCCGAGCCGGTGGACCCTTGAGGGGTCGGCCGACGGTGAACGCTGGGTCCCCCTCGACACGAGGTCGGGGGAGCACTTCTCCTGGGACCGGCAGACGCGGGTGTTCACGGTGGCCCGGCCCGGTCCCTACGCGCACTACCGCCTGGTCGCGGACGGGCCGGGGAGGCTGGCGGAGGTCGAGCTCCTGGGCTGAGCAGGAACGCCACGGCGCCCGGCGCCCGGCCCACGACCCGGGCCGGGTGCCGGGGCGGTTCAGACCGGGAATCGGACCGGCTATCGGAAGGGGGAGAACGGGCTCAGGACGCGGGGCCGGGGCCGTCGCCGCGGCCCAGGGCGCGGGCGCACCAGCCGATGACCGCGGCGTTGACCTCCGCCCCGAGGGCGACGGCGGCGATGAACCACAGGGGGTCGTCCGGCAGCGCAAGGACGACGAGGCTGCCCGGGGCGGTGGCGAGCAGCGGGATGACGCCTGCCATGGACTCGCCCGAGTCGTCGCCCATGGTCGCCACGAGCGCCCACACGAGCAGGACGGCACAGATCGCCAGGTAGAACAGGGCGGCGGCCTCGCTGTGGGTGCGGCGCAGGCGGCGGATGAAGGGGCGGTCTGTCACGAGGGCGGATTCCTTGTTCGTGTCGTGGTGGTCAGAGGTGGCCGGCGGGCGGGTTCGGGCGGGCGAGGCCGAGGTCATAGGCGAGGATGGTCACTTGTACGCGGTCGCGCAGGCCGAGTTTGCGGAGCAGTGCGTTCACGTGGGACTTCACGGTGCCTACGGTGATGCCGAGTTGCTCGGCGATCTCCGGGTTGGTGAGGCCGGACGCGACCAGGGTGAGGACGCCCCGCTGGCTGCCGGTCAGGCTGTCCAGCTCGGGGGCGCTGCCGGCCGGGACCGCGGTACCCGGACCGGACGCGTAGTGGCCGATGAGGCGGCGGGTCGCAGACGGGGCGAGCACGCTCTCACCGGCTGCCACCACCCGGATGCCCCGCAGCAGTTCGCAGGGGCGTACGTCCTTGAGGAGAAAGCCCGAGGCGCCGGCGCGCAGCGCGTCGAAGACGTACGCGTCGAGGTCGAAGGTGGTCAGGACGAGGACCCGGGGCGCGTCGTGGCGGCCGGTGATGATGCGAGTGGCGGCGATGCCGTCCAGTTCGGGCATGCGTACGTCCATGACGACCACGTCGGGTGCCAGCTCTTCGGCGAGTCGCACCGCGGCGGCGCCGTCGGCGGCCTCGCCGACGACCGTCATGTCCTCCTCGGCGTCGATCACGGCGGCGAACCCCGCCCGTACAATGCCCTGGTCGTCGACGACCAGCACCTTGAGGCTCATCGTTCCCTCTCCTTGTTGTCCGGGCTGAACGGGGCGTCCGGGCTGTCCGGCGCGAGCGCGAGTGGCAGCCGGAGGCGGACCGTGCCCCGTGGGCCGGTCGTCAGGGTGCCGCCGAGTGCCGAGACGCGCGTGGTGAGCCGCTCTCGTACGTCCGGATCGGCGGTGCAGGGCACCCCGGTGGCGGTGAGCGTCAACATATCGTCTTCTGCGTCGAGTTCGAGCGTCGTCGGCTCCCTGCCGCCGGTCGCGAGCAACGTCTCAGCGGCGTGGTAGGCGGTCAGGTCGAGGGCGGTGGAGAGTCGTTCCGGTACGCGTCGGGTCCGTCGTATCTCGATGTCGCGGCCGGTGGCCTGGAGGTGGTGGGCGAGCAGGTCGAGTGCCTGGAGGGTCGGCTGCGGCCGTAGCTCGGGCTCTGTCTCGCCCATCCGGACCGCATCGAGCAGGGAGCGCATCGCGGCGAGGGCCTCGCGGGCGCGTTCGGCGGTCATGTCGAGCCGGCCCGCCTCCGCCTCCGCGATCATGCCGGCGGTGCGTGAGAGGACGGTGGTCTCCAGTCCGGCGGCGATTCTGCGTCGCTCGGCCCACGCGTCCCGGACGGCTTTCTCGGTGAGGGCGGCCAGGAGTTCGTTCCGCGTGCCGCGGTCTGCTCTCTCGCGCCGCCCGTGCAGGGCTCCTCCCCAGCAGGCCACGCAGACCGCGAGGGACGCCACGGCCGTCGCCGACGCGGCGACGGCCCAGACGGGGGCCGTCGTGCCTCGGTTCAGGACGGCTGCCGTCGCGGCGGCCGCGTGGGCTGCGACGGCGGCGGCCGGGAGGGCCGACCGCGGCTTGAGCAGGCGGACCGGCAGCGCCCTGCGCGGGCGACCTTCGCCACGTGTGCCGTCTGCGGCAGGGGGCTCGCCTGCGATAGTGCGGGCAGCGTCCGCGGCGAGTGCCGCGCAGGGTGCGAGCAGGCTCAGCACAGGCGGCAGGAGCACTGGACCGGTGTAGTCGCCCGTGGCCATCGCCACCGGCCACAGCAGGGCCAGGCCGAGCAGGACCCCGTGGGCCGCGCGGGGTGCCCGGCGCAGCCACAGCAGCGCGACCGCCTGTGCCGCGGCCAGCAGCGCGAAGAGCACGCCCGCGGACATTGGCGTCCCGCTCGACGCGTCCTGCGCCCGGATGACCAGCGCCGGGAGCAGCGGCTGTACGACCAGGCCGGCGGCGGCCGTCAGTTGCGCCAGGCGGTAGCTCCGCGGAACGGACGGCTCCGTCGACACTGCGGTCCGGCCCGGCAGGACCGCGCGCACTTCCCAACCGCCGTCCGCCGTCGGGCCGGTGGTGACGGTACCCCCGGCCTCCCGGGCCCGGGACCGCAGAAAGCCCTGGCCACGGCCGCCGCCGAGCCCCGCCCCGTGCGCCACCGCACCGGCCGGCGGTGCCGCGCTCGTCACCACGACGTCGGTGCGGGGGTCGCCGTATCGGACCCGCACGCTGGTATGCGCACCGGGGGCGTGCCGTGCCACGTTGGTCAGGGCCTCGCGCACGATGCCGTACGCCGCGTCGGCGAGGGCGCCGTCCGGCAGAGGGTCGATCTCGCTGCTCACCTGCTGGTCCAGGCGTCGGAATCCCGCGATCAGAGCCAGCAGTCGCTCCTTCGGCGGCGGCTGAGCCTCGTGGGAGGGCGCCGGGGCTCGTACCGCGCCGAGCGCGCGGGTGATCTCACGGCCGGCCTCGACTGCGAACTCGAGTGCCTCTCGGGCCAGCTCGGGCCGACGGTCGCGCAGCCCGAGAGCCGCCCCCGCCGTGACCACCACGGCCGTCAGATGGTGGGCGCTGACGTCGTGCAACTCCCGTTCCATACGGTGCCGTTCGGCCGCAGGGAGACGATGGCGCTCGGACTCGGCCCGCTTCAGCAGGTGTGCGGCTGCTCTCCGCGCACGGCTTCTGCGCCGCACGAGGAGGCCGGTACCGCACGCGGTGGAGTACAGCACCGCAGTCAGGACGATGTCGAGTCCGTTGCGGTCGCTGAGACCGTGCAGGCTGATGTCCCGCAGGAGCTGCCAGGCGGCGAGCGCCACCGCGCACAGCACGACGGTGAGGGCATCGCGTTCGCTCGCCACGGTGAACAGGGCCAGCGCCACGCCCGCGGTGCCCAGAACCGCCATCGCCCCGGCGGGCAGCGGCCCGGCGCCCAGTGCACAGGCCGCGGCGACCACAACGAGGACGGTCACCGGTCGAACCCGGCGGAGGGTCAGCGCGGCCGTCACCACCACGGCTACCAGGGCAGCCACGAGAAGGGCGGACCCGGGCGGGACCGTGCCGCGCACCAGCGACGCCCCGGGCCACACCACGGACTGGGCGCAGATCAGCAGGACCGGGAGCAGCCGGTCGTCGGTTCGGTTCATGACGCAGCAAGGCTATGGCCGCAGTTGAGCGGCCCGACTCCGGCTGAATGCCGATTCCGGTCTCATACCCTGGTTGCAGAGTCTCTACCTGCGGTTCGAAGCGCCAATCGTCCCGCGGCACGAGGTCGGCGCCACAACCCCGGCCCTAGGCTCGATCACGTCGAGAACGCGGTCGACGACTGCTGCTGCGACCCCTTCCACGACCGGTACCACCCGTGGTTCTTCCGCGCCTTCCGCACTCTGGCCCTCCAACGAACTCAGGGGGATCCCCCATGTCCAAACGCATTCTCTTCTCCTCGCTCGTCGGCGCCGTAGCCCTCGCCGGCGTGGCCGCCGGCGGAATCGCCCTGGCCTCGGCCTCCACGCAGCCGACCCTGGAGAACGGCTCGGCCCGCTACGTGGCTCCGTCCGACACCGGCGCGGGCTCGTTGACCTACACCGTGGACGTGAGCGACGACTCGGGCGTCCGGGACCTGAAGGTCCTCGCCTGGCCGACGAGTTCGAAGCTCGACCCGACCGAGGTGGAGCTTCGCTCGGCGGAGAGCGCCACCTGCCGGAAGACCTCGGACGAGAGCACCCGCTGCACCTACACGCTGACGGTCACGAAGCGGGAGGCGGCCGCACTGACCCAGGGCACCTGGTACGCCTCGGCACTGGCGACGGCCGAGGACGGGGACACCACATTCGTACCCCGCGCCGCCACCTTCGACGTCACACACTGACCCACCAGCCGAACCCCCGGGTCGCACGGGATGTGCGTGACCGGTTGCCGGGTCGCCCGGTCGCCGTTCGAACCGGACCAGTGGGTCGGAGCTGACGGTGCCGCCGGCGATCGGCCCGTTCGTCCGCTCCCACGCGGCCCCGGGGCTGCGGCATCTGGGGACCTTGCCGCCTCTTCACAACCCGCCCTGCTGCCGCCTCGTCTTTCCACTCGATCAGCATCACTCCCCACTGGAGGACCCTTGTGACGAACCGTCCGATCAGCCACGTCCTGCGCCTGGCCGGTGTGACCACCGCAGCATTGCTGACCACCGTCACGGCCGCCCTTCCCGCACATGCCGTCAACAGGACGGAGTGCGGCAACAGGACGGACTTCTTCAAGATCGAATCAGTGCACGGATCGCTCTGCTTCGCGAACGCCGGCGACATGAACGTGGCCGTCTACGGAGTGAACTGGATCTCCACGGGCAACAACAAGGTCAGGTTCCGGTTCCAGGCCATCGAGGGCGATCCCCGCAGATACGAGATCAGCGCTGGCAAGTGGGTCGCCTACAACCCCGTCGTGGACAGCTACGGGGTGGCCGAGCCGGGCCACCGGGTACACAAGATCGAGTGGATCAAGATCTACTGAGGATGGCAGCACCGCCTGCCCGCCCACGCGTTCCGTGCGGTGGCCGCTCCGGGGCGGCCCCCGGACTCGTGGGCGCAGATACCCAGGGCGTGTTTCGAACGTAGCGCCGTCCGCCCGCGGGACGGGGCCCGCGGCGCCTGGTCCGAGTCACTGCGAGAGCGCTGTCCGGGGAACAGGGGCTGCAAGCGCCATGCGTGAACCGGGTCGCATCACATGGGAGGGAGTGAGGAGTGCTCAAGAGCACGCTCAGATCAGGAACGACGCGAAGGAAACGCTCCGGGGGTGCTGCGCTTGTCGCGCTCGTCCTCTCGGTGGTGATGACGGTCGTCGGGTCTGCCGAACCCGTCGCGGCTTCGGCAGCGGAGGTCACGGGGTGCGCCGCGGCAGGCTCGTCCTTCGCCACCGAGCCGATCGAGGACGGGGGCGCGGCACTGCGCATGGGCTGCGCGCGCGATGCCGGGAACCTTCGCTCACTGGCGCGGAGCGACAACGACCTGATGGCAGTCATCGACTTCGACCCCGTCCAAAGACCGGAGCAGTTGCGGCAGCTGATGCGGCAGATGGTCGACGACGCCCGGGCCGACCAGGCCGACGGGCATGCGCTGAGCGAGTTCTTCACGCGTCAAGCCCAGAAGAACAGCGTGGGGTACTACCAGCAGCCGACCGACGATGTCAGGTATGACGGGAGCGTCCAAGCCGTCGGCGACAGCCTCATCATCGTGGTGCCGGCGGCGGAGGTCGGCACCACGGGATTCTGGGACGGTTTCTGGAAGAAGTTCGTCACCGGCCTGGCCGCAACCGCCGCGGGAATCGTGTCCGGGGCCCTCTGCCTGGCCGCCTTCAACGTAGGGGCTCCGGCGGCCGCACCGGTGTGCGCCGCCGTGGCCGGGGGCATGGCGGGGGGCGTCGGCGAACTGGTGAGCGCCGCCCTGGACGGGAAGCCGATCGACGCGGAGGTCTGGGGCGCCGCGTTGGGCACCGCGATCTGGGGCGCGCTCGCCGGAGCGTTCACCGGAGCACTCGTGGAGTTCGCGGTCGCCGGTTCCAGCGCGTTGGTGGCCGACGCCCAGACCACTCTGAGGCGCTACGCGGCCAAGCTCGGAAACTGGGGGAACCCCCTCGGCGCCGTGGCCGACGTACTCAACGGCAATGCTGCTCGACGCTTCCTCGAGACGCTCCAGCGGCTGCAGCGCGGCGTCGGTTCCTGGGCACCGCTCGGCGAGGTCGTGGACGGTGCGGACGACGGCTCGCAGACCCGGTTCCTCGACATCGACGGCGACGGCGACGCCGATCGCGTCGTCGCCGGATCCGGCGGCCGGATCCATGCCTGGCGGAACGACGGTGCGCGGGACTGGTCCCCGATGGGCGACATCACGCCGGAGGCCGCCGCACAGGACGACGGGGACCCGCCCCAGGTGTTCTTCGGCGACGTCGACGGCGACGATCGCGACGACTACATCAGGATCCTCGGCGCAGACGAGTCCCCGACCGGCTTCGCGAGCATGCGTGTGTGGCGAAACGAGTCCACTGCCGAGGCGGTCGGATGGGCGGAGCCGCGCACGGTCGCGAACGATTTGGGCTACACCGGAGACCTGCTGTTCGTCGACATCGACGGTGACGGCGACGACGACCTTCTCGTGAAGGGAAGGCTCAGCTACATCACCGCGTGGGAGAACACGGGGCATGGCCTCCCCTCGGAGGGCGACTGGAAAACGATCGGCTTCGGGTATCCCATGGAAGGCCCGAGCGGGGAGCTCTCCTTCGCGGACATCACCGGCGACGGCCGCGCCGACGTGGTACTCGTCGAGTACATATCCGGTGACGTCTTCGCCTGGGAGAACACCGGCGGACCGTGGAGCCTGACGACCGGCTGGAGATCGCTCGGCACCATCCGCTCCGGCGACGCCTTCGCCGGCACCGCGGGCGCCTTCGCCGATCTCGACGCCGACCTCGTCGCGGACTTCCTGCTGTTCAACGGCAGCTCAGGGGGTGTCGACGGCTGGCTTCTGCCCCGGTACGGCTCCGGTGAACAAGGGCCAGGCCAGCCGGGCCATCCGCAGGAACCCGCCGAGCTTCCGGCCGGCACGCTGCCTGCGTACAGCGGCGGGCAGCCACGGCCACAACTCGACGGCAGGCTGCTGCAGAACAGCAACTTCACCGGGACGTCCAAGCCGTGGTGGTTCAACGCGGGGATGACTCCGAAGCTCCAGGGCGGTGTCCTGTGCGTCGACGCCCCGGCATCGGAGAAGCCGTGGGACGTTCTCGTCGGGCACAACAGCATCTATCTGCCCGGCGGAAGTTCGTACACCCTGAGGTTCCGCGCGAGGACGAGCGCTGCGGCGAATCCGATCGTGCGCATCGGGCCGTTCGACAATCCCGACAAGATCGAGTACTTCGCCAGGGGATTCACGACGGGAGAGTCCTGGAAGCACTACGAGTACACGTTCACGACGAGCTACAGCGACGCCTATGTGCTGTCGCAGTTGCAGTTCCGCCTCGGGGCGGCCGACAAGGCGTACGAGTTCTGCATGGACGACGTGTCGCTCGACGGCAAGGAGTTCGCCCATGCGGCGAACACCGGTCCGGCGGTGAAGGTGAACCAGCACGGCTACCTCCCGAACAGTCCGAAGCGCGCAACCCTGGTGACCGACGCGGCGAACGCGCTGCCATGGACGCTGCGCAGTGTCGGCGGTGGCACGGTCGCCACGGGCACGACGGAGCCCGGGGGCTTCGACGCCTCGGCCGGCGCGTCAGTGCACACGATCGACTTCGGTGGCGTCTCGGCCACGGGCACGTTCAGGCTGGCAGTCGGCGGCGAGGAGAGCCACTCCTTCGACATCAGACCGGATCTGTACGATTCGCTCCGCACCGACTCGATGCGGTTCTTCTACACCAACCGCAGCGGCATCGCGATCGACGGGGGCATTGCCGGAGCCGCGTACGCTCGGCCTGCCGGGCACCTCGGTTCCGCACCCAACACGGGGGACACCCAGGTGCCGTGCCAGACGCCGAAACCCTACGTCGACAACTGGACCTGCGACTACATGCTCGACGTGACCGGTGGCTGGTACGACGCGGGCGACCACGGAAAGTACGTGGTCAACGGCGGCATCGCCACCTACCAGCTGCTGTCCGCCTGGGAACGGGCCGTCGCCGAGGGCTCGCAGGCACAGCTCGGCGACTCTGCGCTCGCCGTTCCCGAACGCGGCAACGGTGTCCCGGACATCCTCGACGAGGCCCGGTGGAACCTGGAGTTCATGCTCAAGATGCAGGTACCTGACGGCAGGCCGCTGACCGGCATGGTGCACCACAAGGTGCACGACGCATCCTGGACCGGCCCGCCGACGCTCCCCCATCAGGACAAGAAGAAGCGCGAGCTGCACCGCCCCTCGACAGCGGCGACGCTCAACCTCGCAGCCGTCGCCGCACAAGGAGCCAGGATCTACGAGCGGTTCGATCCAGGCTTCGCCGCAAGGCTGCGCAGCGCGGCCGAACGCGCCTACACCGCAGCGCGGGCCGAGCCCGCGCTGTACGCCCCCCGCGCGGACCGCGTCGGCGGCGGTCCGTACAACGACAGCGACGTGTCGGACGAGTTCTACTGGGCGGCAGCCGAGCTCTATCTGACGACGAAGAGGGGAAGCTACCTCGACGACGTCCGGTCGAGCCGGTTCCACACCGCCGGGGCCGCCTTCAGCCAGAACGGCTTCTACTGGGGATCGGTCGCCGCTCTCGCCCAGCTCGATCTCGCACGCTTCGGTGACGGACTCACCGAGCACGCGAAGATCCGGACGTGGGTAACGGCTGCCGCGGACCGTCTCATCTCCTTCCAGAGAGCCGAGCGGTTCGGCCAGACGTACACCCCGACGACCGGGAAGTACGACTGGGGCTCGAACGCAGCCATGCTGAACAACCAGGTGGTCCTGGCCACCGCGTACGACCTCACGGGCACCGATGCCTACGCCGACGCCGCTTTCGAAGGGTTCGACTACCTGTTCGGCCGCAATGCGCTCGGGCAGTCGTACATCACCGGATACGGTGCGAACGACGCGAAGAACCAGCACAGCCGCTGGTACGCGAAGTCCTTCGACGCGTCACTGCCCAACCCGCCGGTCGGAACGGTCGCAGGCGGGCCGAACTCCAGTCTCCAGGACCCCCTCGCCTCGTCGTGGCTGCACGGCTGCGCACCGCAGCTGTGCTACGTCGACAACCTCGAGGCCTGGTCGCTCAACGAGATCACCATCAACTGGAACTCCGCACTGGCCTGGATGAGCGCATTCGCGGCCGACGTAGCAGGGCGCCCGTGACAGGGAAGGGTCGTGTCCTTCGTGGTGGTGCAGCGGATCACTCAGCGGTGCCGGGTAGGCAGGTGGTGTCGTCAGGATGGAGGCTGTCCGTGCTCTCGATGGAGAGGTAGCGGCGGAGGAAGGCGATCCACTCGTCGTAAAACCCGACACGCCGTGGACGTACGCCTCCACGAGGACCCCGTAGAGGGCTTGGTCGATCCGGCGCCGACGCCCGAGCAGGCTCGGGAGGAAACTCCCGGCCCGCAGCTGCGGGATCGCCGGCTCCAGGTCGCCGTCCTGCGTGGTCAGGATCTTCTCCCGGTGGCGGAAGCGTGCGAACCCGGGACGTGACGGAGAGGAGACCTCGCGCTCCGGTACGCCCGCGTCTCCGCAAGGCGCGGGCCCGGGCGAACGCACCACCGCCGAGTTCAGGCAGCGATGGCGCACCCTGCGGTACGTCACACTCGACCCCGGCCGGCCGGAGCCCCCGCACCTGTTACCAGGTGCGGGGGCTCCGTCTTCCAAGGATCCGCAGTTCCGCTCCGGGAACAGATCACGTGCGATCACGCTCGCAGGCACGTCTTCCGCCCGGTCGCGCGCGAGCGCCCTGCCCCCGCGCGCGCGACGCAGGGGCAGGGCGTTCGTTCACGTCAGGTCAGGAACCGACGAGCTGGCGGAGCACGTACTGCATGATGCCGCCGTTGCGGTAGTAGTCCGCCTCACCGGGGGTGTCGATGCGGACGACCGCGTCGAACTCCACGCCGGTGTCGGTCGAGACCTTGACCGTGCGCGGGGTGGTGCCCTCGTTGAGCTCGGTCACGCCCGCGATGGAGAAGGTCTCCTCGCCGGTGAGGCCCAGGGCCTCGGCCGAGGCGCCCTCCGGGAACTGCAGCGGCAGCACGCCCATGCCGATGAGGTTCGAGCGGTGGATGCGCTCGTAGGACTCGGCGACGACGGCCTTCACGCCCAGGAGCGCGGTGCCCTTGGCCGCCCAGTCACGGGAGGAACCGGAGCCGTACTCCTTGCCCGCCAGGATGACCAGCGGGGTGCCGGCGGCCTGGTAGTTCTGCGAGGCGTCGTAGATGAAGGAGACCGGCCCGCCGTCCTGAGTGAAGTCGCGGGTGTAGCCGCCCTCGGTGCCCGGGGCGATCTGGTTCCGCAGGCGGATGTTGGCGAAGGTGCCCCGGATCATGACCTCGTGGTTGCCTCGGCGCGAACCGTAGGAGTTGAAGTCGCGGCGCTCGACGCCGTGCTCCGTGAGGTACTGGCCCGCCGGGGTGTCGGCCTTGATGGCACCGGCCGGGGAGATGTGGTCCGTGGTGACCGAGTCGCCCAGCTTGGCGAGGACGCGCGCACCGGCGATGTCCTGGACGGGGGCCGGCTCCGTCTGCATGCCCTCGAAGTAGGGGGGCTTGCGGACGTAGGTGGACTCGGCGTCCCACTCGAAGGTGTTGCCGGTCGGGATCGACAGGGCCTGCCACTGGGCGTCGCCCGCGAAGACGTCCTGGTAGGACTTGTTGAACATGTCCTCGCCGATGGCGTTGGCGACGACGTCGTTCACCTCGGCCTCGGTCGGCCAGATGTCGGCCAGGTAGACCGGCTTGCCCTCGGTGTCGAGACCCAGCGCCTCGGTGGTGATGTCCGTCTTCATGGAGCCGGCGATGGCGTACGCGACGACCAGCGGCGGGGACGCCAGGTAGTTCATCTTGACGTCGGGGTTGATGCGGCCCTCGAAGTTCCGGTTGCCGGAGAGGACCGAGGTGACCGCGAGGTCGTGGTCGTTGACGGCCTTGGAGACCTCCTCCGGCAGCGGGCCGGAGTTGCCGATGCAGGTGGTGCAGCCGTAGCCGACGAGGTTGAAGCCGACCTTGTCCAGGTACGGGGTGAGGCCCGCCTTGTCGAAGTAGTCGGTGACGACCTTCGAGCCCGGCGCCAGGGTGGTCTTGACCCACGGCTTGCGGGTCAGGCCCTTCTCGACCGCCTTCTTGGCCACCAGCGCGGCGGCGACCATGACGTACGGGTTCGAGGTGTTGGTGCAGGAGGTGATCGCGGCGACGGTGACGGCGCCGTGGTCCAGCTCGTAGGTCGAGCCGTCGGGGGCGGTGACGGTGACCGGGTTCGAGGGCACGCCGTCGGTGACCGCGGGGGCGTCGGAGGCCGGGAAGGACTCCTTGCCCGCCTCGTCCACGGAGTCGACGTAGTTGCGCACGTCGCTCTTGAACTGCTCGGCGGCGTTGGCCAGGACGATGCGGTCCTGCGGGCGCTTCGGGCCGGCGATGGAGGGGACGACCGTGGAGAGGTCCAGCTCCAGCTTCTCGGAGAAGTCCGGCTCGGCGGCCGGGTCCAGCCAGAGGCCCTGCTCCTTGGCGTACGCCTCGACCAGCGCGACCTGCTGCGCGCTGCGACCGGTCAGCTTGAGGTAGTTCAGCGTCTCGCCGTCGATCGGGAAGATCGCGGCGGTGGAGCCGAACTCGGGCGACATGTTGCCGATGGTGGCGCGGTTGGCGAGGCTGGTGGCGGCCACGCCCTCGCCGTAGAACTCGACGAACTTGCCGACGACACCGTGCTTGCGGAGCATCTCGGTGATCGTGAGCACGAGGTCGGTGGCGGTGGTGCCGGGCTTCAGCTCACCGGTGAGCTTGAAGCCGACGACGCGCGGGATGAGCATGGAGACGGGCTGGCCGAGCATGGCCGCCTCGGCCTCGATGCCGCCGACGCCCCAGCCGAGCACACCGAGGCCGTTGACCATGGTGGTGTGGGAGTCGGTGCCGACGAGGGTGTCGGGGTAGGCCTGGCCGCCGCGGACCATGACGGTGCGCGCGAGGTGCTCGATGTTCACCTGGTGGACGATGCCGGTGCCGGGCGGGACGACCTTGAACTCGTCGAAGGCGGTCTGGCCCCAGCGCAGGAACTGGTAGCGCTCCTTGTTGCGGCCGTACTCCAGCTCGACGTTCTGGCCGAAGGCGTCCTTGGTGCCGAACTTGTCGGCGATGACGGAGTGGTCGATGACCAGCTCGGCCGGGGCGAGCGGGTTGATCTTCGCCGGGTCGCCGCCGAGTTCCCTGACGGCCTCGCGCATGGTGGCGAGGTCGACGACGCAGGGGACACCGGTGAAGTCCTGCATGATCACGCGGGCCGGCGTGAACTGGATCTCCTGGCTCGGCTGGGCCTGCGAGTCCCAGCCGCCGAGCGCACGGATGTGGTCGGCGGTGATGTTCGCGCCGTCCTCGGTGCGGAGCAGGTTCTCCAGGAGGACCTTGAGGCTGTAGGGGAGGCGCGCGGAGCCCTCGACCTTGTCCAGCCTGAAGATCTCGTACGACTCGTCGCCCACGCGCAGCGTGCTGCGGGCGTCGAAGCTGTTCGCCGACACGACAGTCTCCTTCATCAATGTGCGCGTACTACGTCCATGCTGCCGCCACGGAACCTCGCCGATCCGCTAAGGTAAGGCTTAGTTAGGTAACCCTTACCAACTGGCGGCGTGCGGTGCGCCTTCGGCAGATATCTCGATGTCGAGATAACTCTAGTACATGACCGCCGCGCGGTCATGCCCGGACACCCTCCTGACCGCTCTCGCCCCATCGAGGCGCCTGCCCGGCGAACCCGGCCGTCCGGCCTTCCGTCTCGGCGAACCCGGTCGTGCGGGTGATCGCGCGGGAGGGGCAGCGCGGGCGCACCGGCCGGGGTGGCCGGCGGAGCCGTGCCGCGAGCTGCCGTACGTGGACGCGGTACGCGAGCGGCAACGCCGTTCGCTGCCGGGCTGCGTGACGGCCCGGTTCGAGCAGGTCGCGCCGGTGGGCCGTCTCGGCGGTCTCGTGGTGAGCGTCACGTCGCGTGGCCGGTGCCGGGCGGCGACGGCCGGGTGGCACGCCGGCGTCGCGTCCCGGCCGGAGCGGGACCGGCTTCCGCTCACGGGACGTCGGCCCGAAGGTGACGGGGATCGCCTCGCACCCCCCGTCCGGCGGCATCGGCACGACGGCGAGCGGGAGCGTCCGCTCGCTCCGGACCACGTCGCACGCCGCGTGGACGGCTCGGCGGCGAGGGTCGATGCCGGTGCGGACGAGCGGATCGAGCCGAAGGGCGCGGAGGCGTTCGAGGCGACGCGGACGGCCTGCGTTCAGTCGGGGTGGGCTGCGAGCGGGTCGGGATACCGGAGGCGGCGCGGCTGGCGCATGGCCGGTGGCTGTCGCGCCCTCCGCGCTCACGACGCCTGCGTCGCACGGCCGCGGACCGCCTGCCGGAGGCCCTCGCGGACGATGCCGTGGCCGTCGGCCCGGGGCCCCGACGCGGACGGGGTCGTCCGGTACCCGCCGGGCTTCCCCCGCGGGTTCCGGCAGCGGACTCCGTACGGGAGGGAGACCCTGCTGCGCCGTGCCCGGGAAGCGGTCGAGGACGGCATGCCCCGGCAGGGGGTGGGCGGCACTCCGCCGCGAGCGCACACCGCCGGGTCGCGCCCTTGCCGGGGCGGAGCGGGTCAGTAGGCGAGGATCCCGGGGACCTCGGCCCGCAGGGCCGCCCGGGTCTCCGGCCCGTAGACGCCTCGCGGATCGGCGCGGACGCCCCGGCTCCGCTGGTAGGAGGCCACCGCGCGGGTGAGGCGCCGGTTGTACGCGCCGTCGGCCTCGCCCTTGTAGAGGCCGAGGCGCTGGAGCCGTATCTGGAGGTCGACGACCTCCATCCCCCGGGCGCCGCAGCACAGGTCGGCAGCGGCTGCCGGGGCGGACGGCCGCCCGGTCGCGGGGCTGCGGGAGGGGCGCGGCGGGGCGGGAGGCGGTGCGGAGGTGGGCCGCCGCCGCTCGGTGGCGATGCGGGGCGCGTCGGCCTCCGGCGGTGGCCCAATCCGTGGCCGGGCCGTCCGCGTGGGCGAGGCGGACGGGGCGCGGGAGGCGGAGGCGGGCCCGTCGTCCGCCGACGGACTCGGGCTCGGGCTCGGACCGGGCGTCGTGGGCGCGGGCGAGGTCGGCGCGGGCGAGGTCGGCTCGGGCGAGGTCGGCTCGTCGGGAGCGGGCAACCGGGTCGTCACGGGAGCCACGCGGTCCACCGAAGCGCCCTGGTTCACCATCGTCCCCGTGAGGGTCACCGTGCCGACCACCGCCGCCGCGGCGGCGGCGATCCCCGCCGTCCTGGCCGGTCCCCCGGCCTGCGCAGCCGTGCGGGCGTGCCGCCCCGCGCCCCGGCCGCGCGCCCGGTGCCGTCCACGGGCCCGCCCCGGTGCGGCCGGGGCGTCGGGGGCGGGCTCGGGGACACGGCGCAGCCGCACGGTGTCGTCCGGGAGCACCTCCGCCGGAGCTCCTGCCGTCGCCCCCGGCCCACCGGAGGCGTCGTGCGGGGCGGGGGGTGCGCCGCAGGGGTGCGGGTACGCCTCCGGCCCGGTCGCGGCCGAGGCGTACCCGTCGAAGAGGGCCGCCGCCCAGGCGGGGTCCCGCGGGGAGGGGCCCGGGAACGGCGGCTGCACGATGCCCCACACCCGGTCCGGTGGAACCGGCAGGTGCCCCCCGGCACCCGCCGGTTCCACCGGACGTCCTCGCCCCGACGCGGCGCGGACGCGGCGGGGCGGTGCGGGCGCCTCCGCGGAGGGGCGCACCCGGAGCCACTCGAAGGGCTCCGCGCCCTCGGGAGCACCCGTCCGTGCGGCGGCGCACGGGCAGGCGGCGGGCCGCGGCGGAGCGGCGGCGCCGCAGTGGAGGCAGACCGTCTGGGCCACTTCCGTACCTTCCTGGGGGTCGTGGTGAACGGGGTCGCACGGGGAGGTGCGGCCCGCCGCAGCCATGGGGGAAACCGCGGCGGGCCGCCTGGGAGGACGCCGTCGCGGCGCGGTGGGCCCGTCGAGGGGAGTCGAGGGGCGGCGCCGTGGCGGCGTCCGGTTCAGTGGCGCACTCGTCCGCGGCCGACGGCGACGGCGCCGAGCGCGGGCAGGGCCGGACCAGCCGTCACGAGGAGCGCGGTGGTGATGGCGTCGCCGCCCGTGGCGGCGAGGTCCGCGGGACCGGGCCGGGCCTTCTCCGGGACGGCGGGCACACGGACGACGCGCCCCCGGAAGACGCGGTCGCGGTAGGCGGCAAGCGAGGCGCCGGCACCGAGGCAGCGGTCCGCGAGACCGGCCCTGGCAGCCGCCGGACCGGGGTGGGCCCGGTCCCGCAAGTCCACCGTCACCACCAGGACGCGGTCGCTGCGCGCGTCGTCGGCGGCCGCCTTTCCCCGTCGGGTCCCCATGATGTCCGCTCCCCTTCTCCCGGTGGCGCTCACGGGGAAGGAGCGGCCGGGCGCCGCAGCCTCCCGCTCCTTTGCCGTGTCTTTACCCGGAGTGACGCACGCCCTTCGCCGACCGGCGGAGAGCGGCGGCCGCCGCGGCGGACCGGGCACCTCAGGTAAAGGACGGGCAAAGCCACGGGAGGATGTGCGGCCCCGGCGGTCCCTCCCCATGCGGCCCGGGCGTTCGGACCGACGAGCACACCGGCCGTTCCGCCGCGCCCCACCGGGCGGGGAGTGGCGGAACCACCCGCGAGGCCCCCGCCCGGACCCACGCCATCCGTCCGCCCATGACCCCGAGGACCCCGGATGAACGACGCAGCAGGCGACGCCACGACCCCCCTCGCCCTCCACGCCCGCCCCGACGGCGAGGCCGAACTCCCTCTCGTGCTCCGGTTGCGCTGGGAGGACGTGGCCGCCCTCGGCCGCGACGCCGGGCGGCTGGCCGCCCGGCTCCGACGGCCCGTCACCCTGGACGAGGCGGTCAGCCACCGACTGCGAGGCAGCGCCTCCTTCGCTCCGGCGGCCCTCGACGGGTCACACGGCCCGGCGGGTTCGCAGACGACCGCCCTCGACGAGCGGCCGGCCGGCGCACAGGCGGGCGAGGCCCCCTCCGAGGGGCCCGGCGGCGCGGGCGCCGCGGCTCCGCCCACGGCACCCACCGGTCACGTTTCAGGCGGGCGCGTCGTCCGGGAGCAGCTCGAAAGCGCCCGGCCCGGCGCCCGCTGACGGGACGGCCGGGGGCGCGGGCCGGGCCGCCCGCACCCCCGGTCCGTGTCGCCGCGGCACCGACGGCGGCGCCCCGGCGGTCCCGCCCGGGTCACCAGTCGGTGCGGAAGTGCAGCGAGGGCGAGAGGTAGTAGTGGCGGGTCGTGGCGATCAGCGTGTCGTGCGGCTCGCCACGCGCTCCGGGCGCCCACTCCTTGAGCCCCAGGTACATGTTGTCGCTGGTGAAGATGCCCGCCGTGCCCCGGTCGTCCTGCCGGTTCATCGTCCAGACCTGCAACGGGTCGGCGGGGTCGCAGGCGGCCTGGCGCACGGGGGCGCCGTCCGTGGTGGTCCCCGTGTGGGACAGGCACAGGTCGGTGCCCGCGTTCCTCAGGACCACCCTGCGGCGCTTCTCCTGCGGCATGACGTCCCACACCTGGTGGGCGGCGCCGCTGCACGGCGCCTCCCGCGGCTGCACCCCGGTCTCGGTACTGCCGCCGGGGATCTCCATGCACAGGTCCGTCGACTGGATCCGCAGCCTCGTCCGCTCGCCGTACACCGCCGGCGCGGCCGCTTGGGACACCGTGGCCAGGGGTGCGGCCGGGAACGGGTCCGACGAGGCGGACGCGGACACGGAGGCGGACGGGGACGGGGACGGCGAGCGGGGCGGCGTGCCCGCCCCGGGCCGGGGTGCCGCCGCCTGCCGCACCACGGACGGGGCCGGGGGGCCGACCTCGGGCGCGGCCGGGAGGGCGACGTAGACGAGGGCGCCCACCACGGCCACCGCGGCCACCGACGCCCCCGCCGTCACGGCGACGGGCTTGGCGGCCGCCGCCGCGGACGCGACGTCGGCCCCCGGCACGGGCACCGCTCCCCCGCCCGCGGTGCCGCCTGCCGCGAGGGAGGCGGTCGTCCCGTACGCGGCCGTGTACTTCTCGGCGCCCCAGAGCAGGACGGCCGCCGGCAGCACCACCCGCAGACGGGAGTTGAGGTCCCGCAGGTCCCGGAAGGCCCGCCGGCAGGCGCGGCACCCCGTCAGATGGCGGTCCAGGTGCCGACCGGTGCGCCTCCCGCCGCGCCGCACCGCGGTCGCGAGCAGAGGGCCGTAGCGGCGGCACTCGTCCGAGGCGCGCGGGCCGTGCGCGTGCTCCGTGAGGTACGCCTCCCGCAGCCCCTCCCGCGCCCGCTCGGCCAGCGACCACACGCCGCTCGCGCTGAGCCCCAGCATCACCCCCACGCGCTGGGCGCTCTCCCCCTCGACGAGGGTCTGCCACAGGACGGCCTGCCACCGCTCGGGCAGGGAGCGGAAGCTGCGCACGACCAGGTCGCCCTCCTCCCCGCGGAGGGCGAACTCCTCCCCGCCCTCCTCCGCGGGCGCGGCGGCGGCGCAGCGCTCGACGTCGTCGGTCAGCTCGCTGCGCCGTGCGGTGGCCGCCCAGGCGATGGCCGTACGGCGGACCACCGTCAGCAGGTACGGCCGCCACGGGCCGGTCGGCCCGCCACCCGAGCGGACCGCCTCCAGCGTCCGCGCGAAAGCCTCCGCCGCGAGGTCCTCGGCCGTGTGCGCATCGCGGCAGCACGTGCGCGCGTAGGCCAGCACGGCCGCGCGATGCCGGGCGTAGAGCTCGGCCATCGCCGCGTCATCGGAACCGTCGCGGAGGCCGGAGGCCAGTTCGGCGTCGGAGCGCTCCGCGGTGCGGGAACTCCCGTGTTCAGTCATGGTGCTCCTGGAAGACCGGCCGGACGGCTCGGGTTGCGGGTACCTGGTGGCCGGGGGCGGCCGTGCGGGCGAGCACCCGTACCGGCGGCCGGAACCAGATCACCCGATGGCCGAACCGTCGGACGAGGATAGAGGGATGCGCCGCCGGCTCCCAGGCCGGCGTCGCCGCACGGCGGGACCGGGGGCGGCCCGTCCGTGCAGGGGGACGGCCCCGTGCCGCGGTGCCCGCCCGTTCGCGGGAGCGGCGACGAGGCCACGGGGCGCGGTCGACCACGCCCTTGCGGGGGCGCGGCAGCCGGCCCGGGGGCTCAGCCGGCCCCGGGGGCCCGAGGCGGAAGGCCCCCGGCGTGTGCCGTGGACGCCCGCCGACCGGGGCCCGCGTGGGCGGGGCGGTCGACGCGTCCGGACGCGGCGGCGGGGCGGGGGGCGGGACGCGGGGCGCCTCGGGGACGTGCGACGTGCATGGGCTTCCTCGCAGCGTGCGGATGAAGGGTGTTCACCCCGGACGATGCGCGCCTCCCCGCCGCCTCCCGCGGTGTTGCCGATTCGTTATCCGCCGAGGACGGCCGGGGAGGCAGGGGGCGACCTGGTCCCCCGACCACGTCGCTAGGCTGAATCCATGCCCCATGTCTCCGCCGCCGAGCGCCGCCCCCAGCTGATCAGAGCAGCGATCACGCTGATGACCAGGGAGGGTGTCGCCGCCGGCAGCACGCGCGCCATCGCCGCGGAACTCGGCGTCGCGCAGGCGACGGTGCACTACACCTTCGGCACGAAGGAGGACCTGTACCGGGCGGTCATGGAGCAGCTGACCGGGGACCTGGTCGCGCAGGTCGAGCGGGCGGCGCCCCGGGACGCGGGCTTCGAGGAGACGATCGCCGCGCTGGCCGGTGCGCTCTGGCGCACCGTCGAGGAGGAGACCAGCGGCTACCGGCTGCTCACGGAGCTGGCGATGCTTGCCCTGCGCACCCCGGGTCTCGGCGAGGCCCGCACCGCGCACTACCGGCAGGTCAACGAGGTCACCGAACGCATCGTGTCCGAGACCGCGGCCCGCACCGGATTCACCCTCGCCCAGCCCGCGGACCTGGTCGCCCGGTTCTTCCTCGCCGGTTTCGAGGGCCTGACGATGCAACGGCTGTACGTGCCGGACGAACCCGCGAACGGCTCCGACCTCCGGGCCCTGGTCGCCGCGACCGTCGCACTGGCCTCCGGCGGGCTCGACCTCGCCGCCGTGCCCACGGGGTGACGGCGCGCCCCGCCCCCATCTGCCGGGCCGACGGGGTGTGCGCGGACGGGGCGGGACGTCCGGCGGCCGCGGACGCCGGCGCGCCCGCGGCCCCGGTCGCCGGGGACCGGCGGGTCAGCCGCTCCAGACGTCCTCGACGAAGCGGCCCGACTCGACGAGGCTGATCAGCCAGCCGGCCGCCTCGCCCTCGCCCGAGCCGGTCCGCTGACGGTAGACCGCCATGAACGCCTCCCGCACCGCGGGCGCCATCCGGTTGCCGTCGCCGCAGACGTGGACCCGGCCGCCGGCCTCCAGGACCGCCCAGACCTCGTCGGCCTCGCGGGCGATGCGGTCCTGCACGAAGCGGGCGCCGTCGACGGGGGCGTGACGGAAGGTGGGGCGCATGCTGACGGCTCCGGCGGCCTCGGCGGCCTCGAAGTCCTCGCGGTGGAGGTAGTCGACGTCCGGGTGGTCGCAGCCGAAGTAGCACAGCAGGGTGCCGGTCGCCCCGGTGCGGTGCCGGTCGAGCACGGCTCCGCGGAAGGGGGCGAGTCCGGTGCCCGCGCTGACCAGGACCACCGGGACGGAGGGGTCCTCGGGGAGGCGGAAGGACTCGTTGCAGGGCAGCACCCGGGCCTGGACGACGTCGCCCGCGCGCACCCGCCGGAGGTAGTCGGAGGCGATCCCGCGGAAGGTGCCCTCGCCGGAGCGGTGGGGCGCGGCGAGCAGCGACACCATCAGGTCCGCCTCGCCGGGCTGGGCGGCCGCGGACGAGGAGATGGAGTAGTGCCGGGGGCGCATGACCGGCAGGAGTTCCAGGAAGCGCTCGAAGGGCAGCTCGCAGGCGCGGTACCTCTCCAGCAGGTCCAGGACGCTGCGCCCCGGTGCCGTCACCTGCGCGTGGAAGGTGTCCGCGTCCGCCGCGGCGAGGGCCGACAGGGGCTGCTTCTCGGGCGGGCAGGCCGTGTGCTCCGCGAGCACGGCCGCATCCGCGGGCGTGGCGGCGGACTGGAGCTCCACGAAGTCGGCGAGGAGCCGGCGCAGGGTCAGCGGCCGGTCGACGGGCAGGACGCCGCGGGTGCGGCGCCGGGCCCGGAGGCGGACGGTGCGGTCCGGGTCGAGTCCGAAGCGTTCGGCGACCCGCCGGACGAGAGCGTCCGGGTTGCGCGGGAGGACGGCCAGGTGGTCGGCGGTCCGGTAGGTGACGCCCTCGGGCAGCCGCAGCCGCAGGAACCGCTTGGACCGGCCGAGTTCGTGGTCCGTGTCGACGAGCTCGCGGGTGTCGAGGACCTCCATGGGCCGGAGGCCGTGGCGCTCGGCGAGAGCGCCGACGACGGAGTCGTCCGCGTCCTCCAAGGTGTAGAGGGCCTGGCCCGCGTCGGGCTCCGCGGGTGCCTGGGCCCCTGACACGGCGTCGCCGTACCGCTCCAGCAGCACGGTCCACAGCTCGGTGGTCCAGCGGTCCACCGCCCCCGCGAAGTCGCCGGAGGCGTCGGCGGCGCCGCGCGCCAGGAGGGGGACGGCGCCGGCCGCCGCCAGGCGCTCGTCGACGAGCGTGGGGATCCGCTGGTAGGTGGCGGCCCAGTTGCGGTCGCCGACGCCGAGCACGGCGTAGCGGAGACCGGTGAGCGAGCCGGCCTCCAGCCCCTCCAGCCAGTCGAGGAACCGGGCGGCGTCGTCGGTGGGCCTGCCGTTGTAGGAGGCGGCGACGATCACCAGCGGGCCGGCGGCGGGGTCCAGCCTCCCGGCGGCCTCGTCGAGGGGCGCCACACGGGGGTCGAAGCCGTGCTCCGCGCCTTCGACCGACAGTTCCCGGGCGAGACCGGCGCAGGTCCCGAGGTTGGAGCCGTGCAGCACGGTGAGCGTGGCGCCCGAGGCCCGCCGGGCCCGGCCCGCGGCCTGCCCGCGCCCCGCCGTCGCGGCGGGCGCCGCGACGGCGGGCCGGCGGCGCTCCCCGGGGGTGCGCCGGGCCAGTTCGAGCGTGAAGCCGTCCGGCTTGAGGGTGAGCGTCTGCTTGATCCGCAACCGGTAGTCGGCATGGTCGATCAGCCGGTAGCGGTGGACGAGCAGGCCGAGCAGGAGGGTGGCCTCGTGCAGCGCGAACTGCCGTCCGATGCAGGCCCGTTCCCCGCTGCCGAAGGGCTTGAAGAGGTGGACGGAGCGCTTCTCCTCCTGCTCCCGGGTGAAGCGCTCGGGGTCGAACAGCTCGACGTTGTCGCCCCAGGCGGGGTCGCGGTGCAGGGCGGGGGTCAGGACCATCAGCGTCTCGCCCTCGCGGACCGCGTACCTGCCCCCGATGACGGTGTCCCGAAGGGGCTCCACCGCGTAGCCGGGCGCGGTCGGCCACAGCCGGAGGCTCTCGTTGAGCACCTGGCGGATGTAGGTGAGCCTGCCGACGTCGCCGTGGTCGGGGTCCGGCGTCTCCTCGTCGCCCCACAGCGCGTCGGCCTCGGCCTGCGCCCGTGCGAGCACCTCCGGGTGCTTGGTCAGGTAGTACAGGGCGAAGGACAGCGCGCCGCTGGTCGTCTCGTGCCCGGCGATGAGGAACGTGATGACCTGGTTGCGGATGTTCACGTCGTCGAGCGGCCGGCCCGTCCGGGGGTCCGGGGTGTGGAGCATCCGGCCGAGCAGGTCGCCGGTGCCGGTGTCCCCGGACGCCCGGCGCCGCCGGACGACCTCGTCGACGAGGTCGGTCATCAGCGCGATGTCGCGGCGGAACTGCTCGGACCGCCTGACCCTGAAGCGGTCCGAGCCCGGGAGGGACTCCGTCTTGGCCTGGGCGAAGGCCAGGGCACGGGCCATGGCCCCGACGAAGGCGTGCTGCTCCTCCCGCCGGAACGACGCGAAGTCGTGGCCGAACCCGCAGAGCCCGATGGTGTCGAAGGTCAGACGCGTCATGTCCTCGGGCACGTCGACGGCGCGGCGGCCGGCGGCGGCCCGGTCCCACACGCCGATCAGCGAGCGGGCCACGCGCAGCATGGTCGCGTGGTAGTCGCGCATCGCCCCGAGGGAGAAGGCCGGCATCAGGATGTCGTGCGCCTTGCGCCAGTTCGCCTCGTGGTGGAAGGCGGTGAACAGGCCGTCCCCGGCGAACTGCCGGAGTTCGACCAGGTCGGCGTGCACGTTCTTGCGGAAGCGGGACTCGTCCGCCAGTTCCGCCACCAGGTCCAGGCCGCCGACGATCACGACCTCGCCCCCGAAGGCGCGGACCCGGTAGACCGGCCCGAGGTCCCTGACCTCTCTCATCAGGTGGGCGGTCCCCTCGAACCCCCTGGGGAGCGTGAGGGCGTGGCCGACCAGGGGCAGGGCCGGGCGCTCGGGTACCGGGAGGAGTGTGGGGACGGACGACTGGGTCATGGGCGTGCCTTTCGTTCCGCATCGTTCGGCACCGTCAACCTACAAGCGACCTTGTCACTCGACAATGTCACTTGATTGTGTCGATTGACACCCCGCACGGCAGAACGAAACGGCGCCCTCGAACGTCTCGCCCCGGCCCGACGACCCGACGACCCGACGACCCGACGACCCGACGACCCGACGACCCGACGGCGACCGGGCGGCGACCGGGCGGGCACGGGGCCGCCCGGGCCGCGCACCCCTCCCCGCACGGAACGGGGCGAGCCGTGTCCCGGCCCGGGACGGCGGGCCCCGCGTACTACCGTGTGACGGTGCGTCAGAACGAGCGGCCGACCGGCACCCCGTGGACGAGAACCCAGAGACTGACGATCGTCGCCACCGGACTGGGACTCTTCCTGGTCTTCCTGGACGCACTGATCGCGAACGTGGCACTGCCGGACATCCAGCGGGACTTCGGGGTGGGCGAGTCCGGGCTGCAATGGGTGGTCGCCGCGTACTCCCTCGGCATGGCCGTGTTCATCATGGCCGGGGCCACCGCCGCCGACCGCTTCGGGCGCAGGCTCCTGTTCCTCGCCAGCGTCTCCGTGTTCACCCTCGCCTCCGTGGCGGCGGGCCTGGCCCCGGGGCTCACCTCGCTCGCGGTCGCGCGGGCGGTGCAGGGTGTCGCCGCCGCGACGGTGACCGTCACCTCGCTGGCGCTGGTGAGCGCCGCGTTCCCGGACGCCGCCGACCGGGCGAAGGCCATCGGACTGTGGACCGGCGTGGCGAGCGTCGCCACCGCCCTGGGGCCGACCGTCGGCGGCGTGCTGACCGAGAGCATCAGCTGGCGGGCCGTGTTCATGGTCAACGTACCCGTCAGCCTGCTGGTGCTGGCACTGACGCTCCGGTACGTCACCGAGTCCCGGGAGGAGCGGCCCCGCGGGTTCGACTGGGGCGGCCAGCTGCTGTTCGTCGTGGCCGTCGGCGGCCTGGCCTACGGGCTCATCCAGGGCCAGAACGTCGGCTGGACCTCGGCCGGGATCCTGACCCTGCTGACGGTCGGCGCAACGGGACTCCTCGCCTTCGCCTGGTACGAACTCCGCACCCCGCAGCCGATGATGGACGTCCGGCTCTTCGGGCGCCGCACCTACGCCGTGGCCATCGCCACGATCTTCTCGGCGTTCTTCAGCGCCTACGGGATGCTGCTCGTCGTCACCCAGTACTTCCAGAACGTCGAGGCCTACTCGCCCGAGCTCTCCGGGCTGCTGATCCTGCCGTTCTCGTTCACCATCATGGTGCTCTCCCCGATCTCGGGGCGGCTGGCCGCGCGGTTCGGGCCGCTGCCCGTCGCCAGGATCGGCCAGC
Source organism: Streptomyces sp. C10-9-1 (assembly GCF_024497955.1). GTDB lineage: Bacteria > Actinomycetota > Actinomycetes > Streptomycetales > Streptomycetaceae > Streptomyces > Streptomyces sanyensis. The sequence goes on from NZ_JANHKP010000001.1 coordinate 432,160, forward strand.
CCCTGCTGGTGGCGTCACTGGTCGTCATCGCCCTGGGCATGCCGGTCTCCGTGGCCGTCGTCGCGACGGGCCTGTTCCTGTGCGGCGCCGGGGTGGCGCTGCTCGCCACCCCCATCACCGCCCTGGCCATGGGCTCGGTACCGGTGGACCGGGCCGGGATGGCCTCGGGCATCATGAGCGCCCAGCGGGCCATCGGCTCGACCTTCGGCTTCGCGGCCCTCGGCAGCATCCTCGCGGTCTGGCTCGGCAGCACCCTCGACGCCGACCTGAGCGAGGCCGTTCCCGACGCGCGAGCCCGCCAGGCCATCGCGGACAGGATCGTCGACGAGGCGAACCCCCACGCCTACGCGGCCGAGATCGGCCCCGGCAGGCCGCTGCCCGCTCCGTCCCCCGGCCAGACCGAGGCCGTCGCGGACGCGGCGCGACAGGACTTCGTCGAGGCCTGCCAGGTGAGCGTCGGGGCCGGCGCCGCGGTGTGCGCGGTGACCATGGTGCTGCTCTGGACGGCCACCCGCCGCGACTCCGGCAGGGACGCACCCGGGCGGGACGGGGGGTGACCGTCCCGCCGCACGCGGCCGGCGGATGCTCGGCGTCCGACCGCCGACCGCCGACCGGACGGCGGAAGGGGCCCGGCGAGCCCCGCCAGCCACACGCCCCCACACGGCTGGACGAACACCACCTACCCGGACCATTCACCCGAAACACCGCACCACACCCGCTTCGCCTTGCCAGACGCCCCGAAGGGAACGACGATGCCCTCGGGGGCCGTTCACACGCCGGACCCCGGCAGCCGCCCCACCGGGGCCGCCGTCGCCCCCCGTTCACCCGAACACCACACCCCGGTGCATTCACATCTCATATATGAGATAGCCTCCACGTCATGTCAGACGACTACCTCGTACGCATCGGCAAGCTCATCCGTGACGCCCGGCAACACCGGGGCTGGACGCAGAGTCAGCTTGCCGACGCGCTCGGCACCAGTCAGAGCGCGGTCAACCGGATCGAGCGCGGCAATCAGAACATCAGCCTTGAGATGATCGCGCGCATCGGCGAGGCCCTCGACAGCGAGATCGTCTCGCTCGGGTACGCCGGTCCCATGCACCTGCGCGTCGTCGGCCGCCGGCACCTCTCCGGCGCCATCGACGTCAAGACGAGCAAGAACGCCTGCGTCGCGCTGCTGTGCGGGGCCCTGCTCAACAAGGGCCGCACCGTCCTGCGCCGCGTCGCCCGCATCGAGGAGGTCTACCGGCTGCTGGAGGTCCTGGGCTCCATCGGCGTACGGACCCGCTGGATCAACGACGGCCGGGACCTGGAGATCGTGCCGCCCGCCGACCTGGACATGGACTCCATCGACGCGGAGGCCGCACGCCGCACCCGGTCCATCATCATGTTCCTCGGACCGCTGCTGCACCGGATGGACGTCTTCCGCCTGCCCTACGCGGGCGGTTGCGACCTCGGGACGCGCACCATCGAGCCGCACATGATCGCCCTGCGCCGGTTCGGCCTGGACATCACCGCCACCGAAGGCATCTACCACGCCCAGGTGGACCGCTCCATCACCCCGGGGCGCCCGATCGTGCTGACCGAGCGCGGCGACACCGTCACCGAGAACGCGCTGCTGGCCGCCGCACGGCACGACGGCGTGACCGTCATCCGCAACGCCTCCTCCAACTACATGGTCCAGGACCTGTGCTTCTTCCTGGAGGCGCTCGGCGTGAAGGTCGAGGGCGTGGGCACCACGACCCTCACGGTGCACGGCGTGCCGACCATCGACGTGGACGTGGACTACTCCCCCTCGGAGGACCCGGTCGAGGCCATGAGCCTGATCGCGGCCGCCGTGGTGACGGAGTCCGAGCTGACGATCCGCCGGGTGCCGATCGAGTTCCTGGAGATCGAGCTGGCCGTCCTGGAGGAGATGGGCCTGGACCACGACAGGGGCGGCGAGTACGCGGCGGACAACGGCCGCACCCGCCTGGTGGACCTGACGGTGCGCCCCTCGAAGCTGGAGGCGCCCATCGACAAGATCCACCCGATGCCGTTCCCCGGGCTGAACATCGACAACGTGCCCTTCTTCGCGGCCATCGCCGCCGTGGCCCAGGGGCAGACCCTCATCCACGACTGGGTCTACGACAACCGGGCCATCTACCTCACCGACCTGAACCGCCTCGGCGGCCGCCTCCAACTCCTCGACCCGCACCGGGTCCTGGTCGAGGGGCCCACCCGCTGGCGCGCCGCCGAGATGATGTGCCCCCCGGCGCTGCGCCCGGCCGTGGTCGTCCTGCTGGCCATGATGGCCGCCGAGGGCACCTCGGTGCTGCGCAACGTCTACGTCATCAACCGCGGCTACGAGGAGCTGGCGGAGCGCCTGAACTCGGTGGGGGCGCAGATCGAGATCTTCCGCGACATCTGACGGGCAGGGTGTCGTGCCCCTTGGAGACAAGGGGCACGACACCGCGACATGTTGCCTGACCTGCGAATACTTACCTTCACAACCTTTCGCTGATCTCTGTTGTCTTTCAGCACCTTGTGCAACGCGTGTGCAAGATGATCTTGATTGGTCGACGATGCGTCAGGTAAACCTGAGCAGTCGTCAGCTTTAACGCAGAGTTGTCACCGAAGCGACCTCGCAACGTCTGATGTCGGTCGCGTCACGCCGACCGCGTGTGGTCGAGGAGGCAAGCCGCCACCTGCCCGATATCTCCGGCCTCGCGACGCAGCCTGGGGTCCAGCCACGCATCTGGGTCCTCTAAGCGCCACTACGACCTGGCCCTCCGGGACAAGAACAACCGAGACAGCCCTCGAGGGCGGCTCATCTTCGACGTATGGGTCCTGGGCTTCGCCCACGACGGCAAACGCGAAGTCGACTTCGCCGCCAGTGTGGAGAACATCCAGGTCGCGGCCTCGGGGGACGAGGACGCCAAGCAGTGGCGGATCGGACAGCACTTCAGTTCATCCATCGACGCCAGCTCTAGCGACCCCAATCCCCAGCTCACCCAGCCGACCGGTACCAAGCGCGACGAACTCCTCGGCGTCTGGGACTCCCGGCCCACCTGGACCCTCGTCTACGGCTCGCCGGACCTCGGGGCCAAGTACGCGCAAGGCAACCTCCAGCGCGTCTTCGCCGCGCTGGACATGAACATGACCGTCAACTCGCCCACTGTGGACCCCTACGTCGAGGTCGGCGCATACCAACCCGCCTTCCGCTTCGACTACGCCGGCCCCATCGCCGGCAAGTACAAGGGCACGGTCTTCACCGACGCCCGGGTCGAACTTCTCATGAGCCAAAAGGCTCCCGCTGTCAACGAAAGCGCGCTGCACATCTACGACGCGACAAAGCGACCGGAACGGACCTTCCCGTCCTTCGTCGGCAAGTCGGTACCCGGTGAGAAGGAACCACTGCACCGCCTCGTCGACACCGATAAGAACGAAAGCAGCGGGCGAACTCCATCAAGGAGTGCAAGAAGATCTGGGGCGACTACTCCGGAACCCGCCTGCAGTGCGACGAGTACCCCTTCGCCAGCACTCACGAGGGATCCCTGAAAGGCAACAACCGCTTCTCCGTCCGCCTGATCGAAGGAACCGACAACGAAGCCGGTGGCCGGATGCTCAACAGCATGTACACCGCCAACCGCATACTCGATGGCGACCCCTTCTACGTGAAGATCACCCCCTGACCAAGGAGTCCATCCGATGCAGCTCGTCGCCGAGTACAGCGTCACCGCCCGCCCCGACCGCGGCATCGTCGAGGTCTATGACGCAGACGCCTACCTCGGCGACGAGCAGGCCCTACAGGCGGCCCGTGACCACGTCGTGGCCGGCAACGGCTACCACCTCTACCTGCACTCCCTGCAGCCTGACATCCCGGTCCACATCACCATTCGCCTCTGGGACACCCCGGTCCCGCCCCCCGCTGACGCCGACGGCCACACCACCATCACGCTCGACTCCGAGACCGGCATCCTCGTCATCAACCAGTTCACCCTCGGCCCCGCCGGAGAGATGACCCTGCCCCAGCCAGGCGTCTACGAAGGCACCGCCTGGTGGAGCGGCCGGCAAGCCAGTGCCGACTACTACACCGAAACCCTCCAACAGATCGACGAACACTGGGAGCCCGAGCGCATCACGCAAGCCTGGGCCAACTGCCCCACCCCCGAGCGGTACGTTCTCGACCTTGCCCGCACAGGGCCGTCTGCGGAGGAAGACGACTGACACCGCGCACCGTCCCACCCAGGTCGGCATCCTTCGGTATCTGAGAGGGCGTTAAGTCCGTTTCTGGTGGCGGCCTCGTCCGGGTTGTTCGAGGAGCCCTTGGCGGACGAGTCGTCCCAGGCGGGAGCGGGTGACGTTGATCGAGGGCTCGTCGGTGGGCAGGCCGAGGTGTCTTCCCCACCGACGCGGGGGTGTTCCGTACGCGGCCGAGCAGTCGCCCGCCGGGCCGGTGTCTTCCCCGCCGACGCGGGGGTCCGTCGCTCGACTTGCGCGAACCGAACCTGATCCAGTCCTCCCCGCAGACGCGGCGGTGGCCCCGTCTCCGGGATCGCCGTGCCCGGGGCGGACACGGTCACGAAGCCGTCGGCGTCGGCCCCCGAGCCGAGAGCACGTGCGCACTTCCCGCGGTCCGTGGGCGGTACCGACCCCAGCACCGCGTTCCGTCTCCGCCGCGACACGGTGATCCCGCGCGACGCCCCCAGCCCCGCCCGGGCGCGGAGCGCGCCCGGGGGTGCGTCACGGACGCGGGGCATCGGGGGCAGGGGGGTCAGGGGCCGTAGACGCGGACCTGGGGGTCGCGGCCGGGGACGTCGGCGGGCAGGCCGCGGCGCTCGACGGTGCCGTCGACGAGGCCCGCCAGGAAGGCGAGGGCGCCGCCCTCGAACTCCCACCACTCGCCGTTCCTGCTGTTGACGACCACCGGCCAGCCGTCCGGGTCGTCGCCGGCGGTGCGCCAGTAGAAGACGTCGCCGGACAGGGACTCGCTCCAGGGCAGGAGCCCGCCGGGCTCCGGATACCCGACGTGGCCCTCCGCCATGTCCTCGTCCACGAGGTCCTGGAGGACCTCCAGCTCGTAGCGCACCCCGTCGACGTACTTCTCCTCCCCGCCCGGGCGGGGGGTCGGCACACGCAGGAAGCCGTCGAACTCCAGCGTCGGGTAGGCCCGAGACAACTCCCGGAAGTCGGAGGGCAGGCCGGTCCCGAGCAGCCGGGCCACCAGGGCGAAGTCGACGTCGCGCGGCTGCTCCGGGCGATGGGCCCGAAGACCGCCGACGACCTCTTCGAGACGTGCGACTGTCAGCATGTGATCTGCCAATCAGAGATGTTCTGCACCGTTTTGTCGAACAACAGACCGTCCTGAGTGTAGGCGGTCATGCGGATCGCCTCGGGGATGGCGTCGCCACCGTCTCCGTAGACGAGCTGCCCCGAGTAGAACACGGGCTTGTTCGCCCGCAGCTGGCGCGCTATCCGGTTCTCGCAGCGCTTCATGCCGCTCTTGTTCATGCGGTCCGTGCCGGTGAAGAGGTTCTCGCTTCTCCATTCCCCGTGGAACTTGTCACCGATGATGTGCGTGCGGTTGTAGATCGGCTTTCCGTCGTCGCCGATGTTGTTGCCCTCGGGGAAGCCGTGGACGGTGACCCTGGCTTCGTCGTCGCGCTTCGCGCCCGTGGGCTTGAGGTCGCTCGGGCAGATCAGCGCGGTGGCTCCGTCGGGGCGGCCGTTGCGCAACGGCTGGTAGTTGTACCGCTCGGAGCGCGGCGTGGAGGAGCACCTGTCCCTGCTGGTGGACGAGCCTCCACCGCCGGACGCCGGCTGCGGGGCGAAGCCCAGGAGCTCCTGTGCCATCTCCTCGCCCGTGGCACGGGGGTAGAGCTTGAAGTAGCCCCGCAGCTCCTCCTCCGTGACCTGGACCTCCCGCTGCGAGCGGGTGGCGGAGTCCTCGACGTACTGCTCGAAGGCCGGGTCGATCGTCGCCTCGGAGGCTTCCCGGGCGTGGTCCTGCTGGAGCACGCGGCGCAGGATGACCGACCACGGGGGCGGCGGGGGCGGCGGGGGCGGGCCGACGTGGACCGGCGTGCCGACGGGCCACGCACCGCCGGAGCCGCCGCCGTACGAGCCACCGGAGCCGCCGCCGTACGAGCCGCCGGAGCCGCCCCAGTGGTTCCGGGCCTTGTCGGCCAGCCGGGCGGCCTCCCGGGCGGCGCGTACCCGGGCCGCGTCCTGCGCCGCCTGCATCTGGGCGCGCCAGGCCCGGTTCTGCGCCGCTTCCGCCTGCGCGCGGAGGGAGGCCGCGAGCGAGCTGTGCGGGGAACCCCACGAGAAGGAGTAGGAGGAGGACGACGAGGACGACGAGGAGTCGGGACGGCTCCAGTAGTAGATGCCGATGCCGACGAAGAGGCCGACGGTCCCGCCGATCGTCGATCCGATGGGCCCGCCGGGCGAGCCGACGGCCGCTCCCGCGCACGCCGGTGCGGTCACCGGCGTGGCGCAGGCGACCAGGTGCCCCGACGGGTCGGTGTGGACGAGGGGGCTGGCGTTGCCGTAGGTGAAGCGGTTGGCCTGGACGGACGGGACCGGGTCGAGGGTCCAGCTGTCGCGGGAGGCGAAGGCGCCGGTGCCGGGGTCGTACCAGCGGGCGTGCATGTTCACCTTGCCGGTGTCCGGGTCGGTGTACTCGCCCTGGTAGCCGAGTGCGCCCCGGGCGCCGGACTGCTGGGTGGCCTCGCCGAAGGGGGCGTAGGCCGTGGAGCCGGCGAGGGCTCCCGTGGACGGGGCGAAGGTTCCGGTGACGTCGCCGTGGGCGTCGGTGAGGACGGCCGTGGCGCCGGTGCCGTCCGCGCCGGCGGTGGACATCGGGTTGCCGGACGGGTCGCGGGCGATCAGCTCTCCCGCGGCGTCGACCGGGTTGTTGGAGGTGTCCGCGTACTTCAGGCCGGTGCCGCCGCGCTGCACGAGACGGCCGAGGCCGTCGTAGGCGTAGGCGGTGGTGCCGTCGGTGAGCAGGCGGCCGAGGGCGTCGTAGGCGGCGGTGGTGTCGCCGTCCGGGCCCCCGGTGGTGCCGAGCAGGGTGCCCCGGGCCGACCAGGTGTAGCCGGTGCCGTCGGCGGTGAGGAGGCGGTTGCGCTCGTCGTAGGTTGCGGTGGCGTCGCCGGCCCGGGTGCGGTTGCCCGCGGCGTCCCAGGCGTAGTCGGTGACGGTGCCGTCGGGGGCGGTCCAGCCGGTGAGGCGGCCGGCGGCGTCGTAGGTGTAGGCGTTCTCGCCCGCGCCCGCGGTGCCGGTGGTCGTCTTGCCGGTGAGCCGGTCGCGGTCGTCGTAGGTGTAGGCGACGGACGCCGTGGTGGTGCCGTCGGACGCCTTGAGGGTGTCGTCGGCGAGGCGTCCCAGGACGTCGTACCCGAAGGTGCGGGTCGCCGCCCCGGTGCCGTAGCCGACGCTCGCCGGGCGGGAGGCGGCGTCGTAGGTGTACGCCTGCGTCGTGCCGGTGAGCGGGTCGACGGCGGAGGCGAGGCGGCCGGCGGCGTCGTAGCCGAAGCCGGCCGTTCCGGCGGCGTCGGTGCGTCCGGTGAGCCGTCCTTCGGCGTCGTAGGTGAACGTGGCGTCGCCCGAGGGCCCGGAGGCGCTGAGGAGGTTGCCGCGGTCGTCGTAGGCGAGGTTGTTGGTGCCGCCCGGGGCGGACAGCGAGGTGAGGCGGCCGGCGAGGTCGTAGCCGAAGGCGTCCGTGCCGGTGGCGGCCTCGGCGCCGGAGCCGGTCGCCTCGGTGAGCCGGCCGAGGGCGTCGAAGGTGCGGACCTGTTCCACGCCACCGGGCTGGATCTCCCGGACCGGGCGCCCGGCCGCGTCGTACACCGTGGTGAACGTGCGGTCGGCGGCGTCGGGGTGGGCGGTGGTGGCCGCTTCGACGACGGACTCGGGGCCGCCGCGGCTGGTGAAGGTGTACCAGGTGGTGTTGCCGCGCCCGTCGGTGAGCCGGGTGCGGTTGCCCGCGGCGTCGTAGCCGAAGGTCGTGGTGAGGGACGTCGTCCCGTCGGCGGGTTCCGTCAGCCCGGTGATGCGGCCGAGGGCGTCGAACGTCCGGTGGACGGTGTGGCCCAGAGGTCCGGTGAGGTCGACGGCGTTGCCCGCCGCGTCGTAGGCGGTGCTGCGGGTGCGCAGTTCGGTGCCGTCGGGGGCGACGTCGGTGACGGAGGTGGCGCGTCCGGCCGGGTCGTGGGCGGTGCGCACGGTGCGGCCGAGCGGGTCGGTGACGGAGACGGGCAGGCCGGTGGGGCCGTAGGCGTGGGTCGTCGTCTTCCCGGCGGCGTCGGTGGTGGTGAGGGGCTGGCCCGCCGCGTTGTACGTGCTGCTGGTGACGATGCCGGTGGGGCTGGTGGTGGAGAGCAGGTTCCCCGCGTCGTCGTACGCCAGGCGGGTGGTGTGGTTGCCCGGCGCCGGACGGCGCTCGACGACGGTGGACGTGATCCGGCGGCCCAGTTCGTCGTAGGTGGCCTCGGTGCGTGCGCCGGTCGGGTCGGTCGTCGACAGGCGCTCGCCGAGGAGGTCGTGGGTGTGGCGGGTGACGGGTTGCTCCGCGCCCTCGGTGGGGGCGGGCTCGGTGACGGCCGTGAGCCGGCCGAGCTGGTCGTAGGTGTAGGAGGTGACGCTGCCCAGCGGGTCGGTCTCGGTGGCCACCCGGCCGGCCGCGTCGTAGGTGCGCCGCAGGGTCGCCGTCTGCGGGGTGCTCGCGCCGGGCGGGGTGTAGTCGGGCAGGGTGGTGGAGACCGGGCGCCCGGCGGTGTCGTACGCGGTGCGGGTGACGTGGCCGTTCGGGTCCCGCGTGGCCGTCACCTCGCCGAAGGTGTTGTATCCGGTGCGGGTGGTCGGGCGCGCGGTGGTGGCGGTCGCGCCGTGCTGCTCGACGGTCACCGGGGCGGCGGCGGTCTCGACGAGGCGGCCGAGGGCGTCGTAGGTGAAGCCGGTGGTGTGGGCGGCGGGGTCGGCGCCGCCGGCGTTGCCACGCGGGGCGGTCTCGGTGAGCGTCAGACCGCGGTCGTCGACGGTGCGCGTGGTGACGAGGTCGTCGGTGCCGTTCTCCACGGTGACGCGCACGACGTCGCCCACGGTGTTGCGCTGGTAGGTGACGCGCTCGGTGCGGGCGCCGCCCGCGCCGGTGCGGGTCTCGGTGAGGACGTCGCCGCCCGCGTCGTGGGTGTAGGCGGTGCGCCGGGCGAGGCCGGTGGGGTCGAGGACCTCGGCCGTGGTGCGCCCGGCGGCGTCCACCTCGTAGGCGGTGGTGACGGAGCCGTTGCCGGTGGTCTCGGAGGTGAGGTTGCCGGCGGCGTCGTAGCGGCGTTCGGACAGGACGACGTCGCGCGTGGTGCCGTCCTGCTCGCGGAAGCCGACGAGGGTCCGCCGGGCGGGCAGCCCGTCGTCGTAGTAGCTGTGCCGGGTGGTGCGGCCCATCGCGTCGGTGTGCTCGGCGAGGCGGCCGGCCGGGTCGTAGGCGTACGAGTCGAGGACGACGTCGGCCGCGGTGCCGCTGCCGTCGTCGTAGTCCTTGAGGGTGACCTCGGCGAGCATGCCGAGAGCGGTGTAGGCGTAGGTGAACTCCTCGCCGGTGGGCATGGTGCGTGCGGTCTGGTGGCCGCGGACGTCGTACGCGTAGGTCTCCTGGCCCTGTTCGGGGCCGGTGGAGGTGGCCAGGCGGCCGTGCGCGTCGTAGGTGCGGGTGGTGGTGCGCGCGGCGTCGCCGCCCAGGGCGTCGGCCACGGACTCGGTCAGCATCAGGCCGTCGGCGTCGTAGGTGTAGGTCGTCACCGCCTGGTGCTCCTCGCCGGTGACGGCGTCGGTGGTGGCCGGTGACGTCGCCTTCACGACCCGGGACTCGCCGTCGTAGGCGGTGGTGCCGGTGACGCCGTCGGGGTGGGCGTCGCTGGTGACGGTGCTGGAGAGCTCGCGGCCCAGCGCGTCGTAGGTGTACTCGGTCACGACCCCGGCGGGGTCGGTGACGCGGGCCGGGTCGCCGGCGGCGGTGTAGGCGCGGGTGGTGACTCCGCCACGCGCGTCCGTCGTCGTCTCCAGCAGTCCGGCCGGGGCGGTGCCGCCGCCGACGGCCGTCTCCGAGCCGTCGGTGAAGGTGTGCGTCACCGTGCGGCCCGCCGGGAAGCCCGGGGTGGCCGGGGAGGTGGTGGAGATGCGGTCGCCGTGGGCGTTGTAGCCGTAGGACGTGCGGTAGGTGTCGTCGGTCGCGCTCGCCGATCGGGCGTCGCGGTGGGCGGTCACCTGGTCGTTCCGCGGGTCGAGCGGATCGTCCGCGTTGAGGAAGTACGCCGTGTAGGCGGTGTGGCAGGTGGCGTCGTCACCGGCGTCGCGGCAGGTGGTCTGCGAGATCCTGTTGCCGCGCTCGTCGTGGCCGAGCCGGGTGACGGTGCCGTCGGGTGCCGTCGTGGCGGCGAGGAAGCCGCCGGTGTCGTAGGCGAACGTCGCGGTGTGGCCGCCGGCGTCGGTCTGGGCGACCAGCCGGTGGCCCTGCAAGGGGTCGTAGCTGTAGGTGGACTTCCGCTCGTCGGGGTCGGTGACGGTCACGGTCACGGTCGGGTCGGCCTCGACCCCGGCCTCGCCGTCGGAGGCGGGGCGGCCCTCGGGGCCGGTCAGTTCGTGGGCGGAGAGCTGGTAGGTGCCGCCGTCGGCGTCGGTGGAGGACGCGACGCGGTCCAGTGCGGTGTCGTAGGCGACCTCCGCGTGCACCCGGCCGCTGGGCCGGACAACCTTCGTCAGCTGCTGCGCGGTGGCGCCCGCCGCGTGGTGCTCCGCGATCGTGCGCTCACCGAGCGGGCGGCCGTAGACGGCGACCTCGTCGATGCCGCCGGTGAAGTGGCCGATCGTGCCGGTGGTGCCGGGCCAGTCCTTCCAGTACCCGGCGCCCAGGTAGACGAAGCGCTGGTCGTACTGGGAGATGCCTCCCGCGAGGGTGCCGACGGCCTGACCGTCGAGGTACAGGGTCTGGGTGTTGCCCGCCGCCGTCAGCGCCGCGTGGTGCCAGGTGCCGTCGTCGACCGGTGCCGCCGAGGTGATCGGCGCGTCGGTGCCGTTCCAGAACTCACCGCGCAGCTTGCCGTCCGTGCCGACGTAGAGGGCGGGCGTGTAGGTGCCGGTGGTGTTCTCCTCCAGCGTGTGGTCCTGGTAGCTGAACAGCACGCCGCTGCCGCTGGTGCGGAACCACAGCTCCACCGTGAGGTACGGGGTGTCGGAGACGAGCTGGTCGGGCAACTGCACGTACGAGCTGGTGCCGTTGAAGGACGCGGCGCCGTCGGGGCTGCCCGCCAGCGCGCCGGGCAGGCCCAGCGTCACGTCGCGGTAGGTGCCGGCATGGTTGCCGCGGTTGAGCAGCAGGTCGCTCTCGGCCTGGTCGGCCCCGGAGTCCTCGCCCAGGCGCCAGTACGAGTAGGGGTTCGCGTCGCGCAGCACCGTGCGGTGGTGGGAGCCGTCCCCGTAGGTGTAGCGGGTGCAGGCGCCGGTGCCGTCCTCGGGCCCGCACACCTCGGTCAGGCGGTCGCCCGCGTAGGTGTACGTCCACGCCAGGGGCTCGGCCTGGCCGTCGGGGCTCTCCGTGGTCACGCCGGTGACGTGGCCGTCCGCCCAGGTGAGGTGCAGGGCCCGCCCGCCGGCGCCGGTGACGGTGGTGAGCTGACCGCCGGTGTACGTCATCGTCTGCGCTCGGCCGCGGAAGTCGGTGACCTCGGTGATGCGGCCCTGCGCGTCGAAGACGTAGCCGGTCTGCTCCTTGTCCGTCAGCCGCCAGCCGTCGTCGGCCGTGCGGGTGAGGGTGGTGAAACTTCCGTGGGGCGGGGCGTAGCTGCCGTCGGGGTTGTGCCCGAAGCGGACCTGACGGCCCGAGGGGTAGGTGACGACGACGTTGCCGCTGCCGTCCCCGTCCGGTTCGACCCGCATGTCGTAGCGGGTGCTCCAGCCCGCGCCGAAGGCGCTGCCGTCGCGCGGGTCACGGCTGTTGTAGGTGCGGGTGACGGTGAGGGCCGGGCCCGCCGTCGCGACCTGGGCGTCGGTGTCCGTCGTGGTGTAGTTGCCGATGCGCGGGTCCACCTCGCGCCCGCCGGCCTCCGCACCGCCCAGGTGCGAGGTGACGGCGGGCTGCTCGACGGCCGTGGTGAAGGGGTAGTACGGGCTGAGCGGCCCTTCCTTGGTGGCCTCGCGCGCCTTGACCCGCCACACGTACTGCTCGCCCCAGCCGAGCTTGCCGGCGGGCACGTTCCAGGTGCGGTGCTCGACCCAGTTGGAGTCGACGCAGTTCACCGGTGCCTCGGTGGTGCCCTCGCAGACCTCGAACCAGTAGTCCAGGTCGGCGCCGGCGGGCCAGTGGTCGACGGTCTCCGCGTCCACGAACAGGGCGGGGGTCAGGCTGCCGACCTGTCCGCCGGGCCTCGGGTAGACGTCGGTGATGCGCGGGCCGACGTCCTGCGAGGTGACGGTGACCGTGGTGAACGGGACGTTCTCGCTGGACATCCACTTCTGGTCCCGCAACCGCTGCATGTCGAAGCTGACCTTGTACGTGCCCGGCGGCAGCTCCGGTATCCGCGCGTCCAGCGTGGCGTCGTCGCCGGGGGTGAGGCGCTCGTTGAGGCGCGTGAAGGCGACGGCGTCCAGCAGGGCGCCGCTGTCGTAGTCGCGGACCCGGGCGCCGAGGCGGAGCTCGTTCCAGCCCAGCGGTTCCCAGGTGAAGTCGCCCAGGTTCCTGACGTTGACGCTGAGCTCGCCGCCCTGATGGCCGGTGAGCGGTGCCTTGGGTGTGGTGCCGACGCTGTACTTCGCGCCCCACGCGCTGTGCGTGACGGCCAGGTAGGGCTCGTTGGCGGAGTTGCGGCTGCCGAAGCGCTTCCAGGCTCCGCTGTCGCTGTAACCGGCGCGCAGGCTCAGGCCGTGGTTCGCGACGGAGCCGTCCACCCAGCCCTGCACGAGGTCGGTGCCGCTGCGGCCGAGGTCGATGACCTCCCAGCGCGAACCGCCGCAGTTCTCGCCGTGGGCGAAGGAGTCCTTCGCGACGGGGGTGGACTTCACGGACGGCGCGTTGTTCCAGGTGACCGTGGAGACGCTCCAGGACTCGGTGACCTGGTGGACGCGCACCTCGTGGTCGGAGCAGGAGGAGGACCAGTGGTTGAACAGTCCCAGGTCGGCGTTGAGGATGTAGCGGTTGTCCAGCGTGGCGGCGAGGTCCTGGAAGCTGAGGTAGCTCATGGCGCGGCTGCCGCCGCCGTCGTAGCTGCCGACCTTCAGCTCGTCGTCACCGCTGAAGTTGCTGTTCGGCCAGTCGTCCTGGACGAAGGCGTCGCCGTAGGTCTCGACGTCGTCGACGCTGGGGTCGACGTAGACGGGGTAGACGCGTTCGGGGCTGTCGAGCCAGGCGTCGTCCATGGTCACCTGGAGTGCCCAGCCGCCGTCGCGCTTCTTCAGCCGGTAGGTGACGTCGCCGGAGATCGCCGGTCCGCCGGAGGCGGGGTCCTCGGCGGAGTCCTCCATCCAGCCCGTCGGGATGACGGCGCGGACGGTGCCCTCGCCGTCGCGGAGCAGGACGGCGCCGTCCCGGTCGAGCTTCGGTGTGAGGCCGTCGAGTTCGAGGGGGAAGGTCCAGGTGCGGGGGGCGTCCGGCGAGTTGAGGACGATCGTCTCCTTGATCATCCCGTGCTTCGCCTGGATGGCCAGGTCCGCGTCCTCGCGGATGCCCGCGTAGGTGACGGTGTCGTCGGCGACCGTGCCCGTGACGCCGTCGGCACCGCTGAGCCCGAAGGCGACAGCGTGCCCGTCCTTGCCGACGGCCATCTCGGCGAGGGCGGAGTCGTCGCCCTGCCCGGCGACGCTGAGGGCCGTGTCGTCCGCCGCGACGTGCAGCCGGCCGCCGGCGGCGGCCGGGGCACGCCGTGCGGCGGCGGGGCGTTCGGCCTTCGCCGAGGGCACGAGCGAGGTGTCGATGTCCTTCCAGCCGCCGTCCTCGGCGCGGAAGTGAACGGGCTCCGGGTAGACGCGGGTCGTGCGGGTGCCGTCCGGGTTGCGGAACTCCTTGGTGGTGGCGGTCCGTTCGCCGGTGTCCTCCGTGCTGCGGCCGGGTACGAAGCCGGGAGTGCTGTCCTCGGCCGGGGTCCGGTCGGCTTTGATCCCCACCGGGTCGGCCTCGGGCTCGACGGGCGCGAACCCCGCGGCGTCGTCGGCCAGGGGCAGCGCGTCGCCGTCGGCTGCGAGAGCGGCCGCGTCGGCGCGGTTGGGGCCGGTGGCGTCGGTCCGGGCGGAACTGACGGCGTGCTCGCGTCCGGCCGCCGTGCCGGTGCGCTGCTCCGGCGCGTCGGTGGTGGCCCCGGGCAGGGTGGGGGCTGCGGTGGCGATCCCGGTGAGGGCCGGGGACGGCAGCATTCCTGCGGCGACGGCCAGCACGAGGGCGCCCGCGGTGAGCCGGAGGGTTTCACGCCCTCGCCCCGAACGGTGCCGCCGTCGGGGACCGGACAGCTTCCGCGGCGAAGAGCGGGGCACGGGGACTCCTTCTGACGGCTGATACAGCAAAGCCGACCGCACCCGCGAGGGGACGGCCGGCCACGTGCGTGTGGGGCTCAGGGCGCACGGGGGCCACGGACATGGGTTCGTAGCCTCCGAGCGGCGTAAACGTTAGATGATCTGATGCAGGAGATGTGTTGGCCATGACAACGAACGCATAACGCCTGAGGGGTCCGTGAAGGTCCGGCGAAGACCGGAGCGACACGGCCCGCTGCCCCAACAAGGCGTGCTGGGCACTTGTTTGGCGTCCCCGAGCGGTCGCCCCGGACCGGCGCGAGGCGGCTCCGGCGGTGATCAAGTTGAGATCTTGGTCTGGTTAGCCTGCGTTCTCGATCCGAAAGGCCGCCGCGCGAATGGGGAGTCATGGCTGAGACGAGAACGAGGGCACCGCGCCTGCGGGGCCGGCTGGTCGCGGCCGGGCTGCTGGCGTGCGCCGGTGCCGTGACCGTCGGCAGCCTGCTCATCGGGGCCGCCCAGCCCGCGGTGCAGCCCTACGACTTCAACGGCGACGGGATCGCCGACCTGGCGATCGGAGTGCCGGGCAACGTCGTCGCGGGCAAGAGCGCGGCCGGTTCGGTCGTCGTCGCGAACGGCACGTCGAACGGCCCGGCCGGCAGTTCCGTCCGCATCGACCAGGAGTCCCCGGGAGTGGCCGGGGTCGCCGAGGCGGACGACAGCTACGGAAGCGCCTTCGCCAGCGCGGACTTCGACGGCGACGGCTACGCCGACCTGGCCGTCAGCGCCCCGCTGGAGGCCATCGGCGACACCCAGGGCGCCGGATTCGTCATCGTCCACTACGGCAGTTCCGGCGGCGTCCACGGCTCACGGAGCACCGCCTTCGACGAGGACACCGCCGGAATCCCCGGCGCACCGGGCTGGGACGAGTTCTTCGGCTACTCCCTGGCCGCCGGTGACCTCAACGGCGACGGGTACGCCGACCTCGTCGTCGGCCAGCCGCTCGACCATGTGGACGGCCACGCCAACGCCGGAAGCCTGCGCGTCGTCTTCGGCTCCGCCTCCGGCCTGGACACCTCCTCGGCCGTGTGGATCGACCAGTCCACCCCCAACGTCCCGGGCACCCCCGAGGACGAGGACCGTTTCGGCGAGCAGCTCGCCATCGGCGACATCGACGGCGACGGCAACGCCGACCTCGTGGTCACCACCCTGGGCGAGCAGATCTCCGGCAGCTCCGACCGCGGCTCCGTCCACGTGCTGTACGGCCCGGTCGACGACGCGCCCGCCGCCGGGGGCTATATCGACTCCGCCCACATCGACGGCATCGGCGAGTTCTCCGGAAGCGCCCTCGCGCTCGGCCACTTCAACGACGACGCCTACCTCGACGTCGCCATCGGCGTCTCCGACCAGAAGGTCGACGAGGACGGCGCCGCCGGCCGCCTCGCCGTCCTCTACGCCGACGCGGACGGGCTCTCCCACGAGGACGTCGAGGTCTTCGACCAGGACACCCCCGGCATCGCCGGAGGCCCCGAGCCCGAGGACTACTTCGCCTCCTCGCTCGCGGCGGGCGACTTCGACGGCGACGGCGTGGACGACCTCGTCGTCGGCATGCGCAGCGAGGCCATCGGCTCGGCGAAGGGCTCCGGCGCCTCCCTCGTCCTCTTCGGCAACGCCACCGGAGGCATCACGGCGAGCGGAGCCGTCTGGATCGACCAGGACACCGAGGGAGTTCCGGGCACGGTGTGGGAGGGCGACCACTTCGGCTGGACCGTCGGTGCCCTGGACACCGACGGCGACGGACGGGACGAACCGCTCATCGGCGCCCCCGGCAACGCCGCCGGAACCGTCACCGTGGTGAAGGTCCGCCCCGGCGACCTGGAGTCCGCCACCGCCCTCGCCGAAGCCGACCTCGGCTGGCCCGCCGGCTCCGACGGCGACGCCTTCGGCATCACCCTGCCCCGCTGACGCCCCGTCCGGTCCCGCCCGCGCCCCGTGTGCACGGTCCCGGGCAGGGCTGACGGGCCGGAGGGCCGTGGTGCGTCAGGGCGGTGGGAGGTCCTGGAGGTCCTACGGGAGGCCGCCCGGCTGCCGGACACGACCTGAACCCCGGCCGACCGGTCCTGCCGGTGACGGCGCGGGCGTTCAGGAGGCCGCGCGGACGACTGCCGACGCCGTCCAGCGGTTGGACACCGCGGCCGGAAGGACGTGCCGGCGCCAACTCGGCGTCGTACAGTCGGCGTGAAGGACGCCGCCGCGTACCCCCACCTCTCGCACGCCGTGGACCGACACGGGCATGCTCTTGTGGTGAGACCTGTCCGGCCGGGGGCTTTCGTCCATCCGGGGCCAGAGCCGCCCGGCCCGCTCCACCCGGACATGGGCCGACCAGTCCGCTTCCCGGAGAGCATTCCGCCGAGAAGGCGTCACCGTTCGGGAGGGCCATTCCCTTTCGTCACACGTCTACCGGAGAGCCAGCCCCACTCCATGGCCGACGGCGCAAAGGTCTGCAGTGCGCGTCACTGCGCCACTATGATCAGCGACAGAGGGACAGGGGGTGGCATGACATCCGGTATCGAACTGGTAGTCAGCGCGGACACAACGAAGTTCGCCTCAGATGATCAGCGCTGGCTCGATCAAGTGGCGTTATTGCGTTCCACACTTCACGACCAGACCGGTGCGGTGTCCCGGCGGGGTGTCCCTGCCCCGGGTGCGAAGGGGGCCCTTGAGGCGACCATCCTCGCCGTGGGCTCATCCGGTGCCCTGGCTGCTGTCGTGGCGTGCTTCCGGGCCTGGTTGGCGCGGGACAAGACACGGACGCTTACGGTGACCTGGACCGACGATCAGGGTATGACGCGGACCATGACTCTCAGTGGGAAGAATCTTGATCAGGCGTCATTCCAGGCCCTTGCCGAAGCCGCCGGCAAGGGCCTCGGAGGATCCTGATCGTGGCCGACCCCCGCTATCGTGCGCTGCTGATCGGCAACGCGAGCTTCCCTCGCGCTCCGCATGCACTACTGACGCTGCGCGGCCCTCTGGTCGACATCGAAAGGGTCGGCCGCGTTCTGACCGACGGAGACGTGGGGCTCTTCTCGCCGCGGAACGTTGTGACCCTTCCGGACAAGGGGGTTCAGGAACTGCGGGAGCAAGTGGAGGGATTCTTCTCCACTGCCAGGCCCGAAGACGTGCTCCTCCTGTACTACAGCGGTCACGGAGAGCTCGACACGTACAACAAGCTGTACCTGTGCGCCAACGACACCACGCCTCAGCGACTTGTGGCCACAGCGCTCAGCGCCGCGGAGATCAGCATGATGATTGACCGCTCGGCGGCCGGGACCACCATCATCATTCTCGACTGCTGTCACGGCGCCGCGTTCAAGACAGGCAGCAACCCCCTCACGGCTTCGGTCGCGGGAAGGGGCCGGTACGTCCTGGCCAGCAGTCGTTCCACTCAGCTCGCCCGGGACGCCGAGATCGACGGACAGCCGAGCCCGTTCACCTCCATGCTGGTGCGCGGGCTTCAGCATGCGGAGGGCCGGGGAAACCTCACGGTGGGTGAGCTGTACCGGCAGGTCCACCATTGGATAACAGCGGAGAGCCCCCAGCCTCCCCATCTGACCTTCGACGGGGAGGGGGACGTCGTCATCGCCCGCCGACGTGCTCCGCACCCGCCACATCACACGAGCCGCCTCTCGCCGGGCAGCGGCCGGGCCCACCGGACCGAGCGACCGGGCAGCACGGGAAGACTCCCGGACCAGGCACCCGGGGCACGGCCCCTGGCCGTCCCCCTCGACTCGTCCCCACGCGCCCCCGGCCCCGTGGAGCTCTCGTGGACCGGTAAGGAACCACTGTCCGAGTACGCTGACGTGGAGAGTCGCAGTCGGTTGCGCTCCCCCGTTCTCCGCAGATGGTCCTCTGCCCTCCCCGTGATCGTCAGCGCAGTGATTGTCACTCCGATATGGCTGATCGCGTTCATCTGGGTCATGACTGCGGACGACAGCAAGCTGGGGGGACATCCGGTCCTTACCCGGGGGGCCTATCTTGCAGCCGTCTACCTCGTCGGGTTCATGGCACTCATGAACTGCGCCTTGGCGTACCGGGAGTGGCGGAAGATTCCCAAGCCGGTCTGGTGGACCCTGTCCATCGGTCCCCATTACATCGCGACCACTACGATCAACGGACGTCGCGAGTTCTACTGGGAGAGCATCGAGCGCATCGCGATCGAGCCGATCGAGAGTTCGGGTCCGCACCACTACAACGGACTCCACATCAAGAACGTCCCGATGGCGAACAGGCCGAAATTGAATGCTCCGGCGGGGTGGCCCGTCGCTCAAGAGCCCCCCTCGTCCAGGCACTCCTCCCTGTTCCCCGTCTGCGTACTCGGGCCGCTCACGGAACAGGAGCGGGTAGCGCTGTTCAGCGCCCTCTCCCGGTACGGCGGGCGCCGCTGGAAGAAGCCGTGGCCATGACGGCTTCTCCGTGAAGCGGACTGACCGGCGTGTGCGGGGGCAACGGGCCGGTCGTCCCGGCCGGCGGTCCGGTGCGGCGGCCCCGCCCGCCGGGGGCTTCGGAGCGCTCCCGGAGGGAAGGCTCCCCGTGAGGTGCCCGGGCGGGGCGGCGGCGGGGCCCGGGGTCACCGGCGGAGGGTGGAGGCAGTGGCACAGCCGACGAGGACCGTTCCGCTGATCCTCACCTTCGTCGTCGGGCACACGGACACCGGGCGGACCGCGGCACCCCTCGTCGCCCACTCCGGCGCGCTGGAGCTGGCGCGGCCCGAGACCGGCGAGGCCGTACGGGAGGTCGTCTGCGCGGACCCCGCATGCCGTCAGCGGCTGCGCGTACGGGTACGCGGACTGGCCGAGACCCGGTCGCGCCGCCGCGCCCTGTGGGGCTGGGCCGCCGCGGCCGGGTCGCTGTCCGCGGCGTCGTGGTTCCTCGCGGCCGGGCTGCTCGGCACCGCACCGGCCGTGCTCCTCGGGCTGGCCGGGACGGCGCTCGCGGCCTCGGCGCTCGTGCTGGCGTGCACCGCGCACGCGTATCCGGGCGTCGGCCGGCCCCAGCCGGTACCGGCGGGCTCGGAGGACGGCGGCCGCCACGTCGTCCTCGGGCCGGGGAGACGCGGCCCGCCCTGAGCGCGGTCCTGCCGAAGCCCGGGCCCCCCGCCTTGACGGCAGGGATACGCGGCGGTGGCCCCACGGCACCCCGCGTGGTGCCGTGGGCGGGTCAGCGGGGCGCCCGCGGCCGGGGCGGGTGCGCTCGTCCCGCGGGAGTCACCGCAGTTCCGTGCCGGGGCGCCCGGAGCCGGAGCGGGGCGGTGGCACGGTGCGCCGAGGCCGGGACGGCGACCCGGCGCCGTCGGGGGGAACGGTCCGCGGAGGCCGGGGCGGGGACGGGCCGGGGCGGGTCGGCACCGCCTCCGGGGGCACCGGGCGGCGCGCTCAGCGGCGGCGGGGCAGGCGCACCACGCTGACGAAGAAGTCGTCGATCTGCCGGACCGCCGCGATGAACTGCTCCAGGTCCACCGGCTTGGTCACATAGGCGTTGGCGTGGAGCTTGTAACTGCGCAGGATGTCCTCCTCCGCCGAGGAGGTGGTGAGCACGACGACCGGGATCATGGCCAGGTCCTCGTCCGACTTGATCCGCTCCAGCACCTGGCGTCCGTCGTACTTCGGGAGGTTCAGGTCGAGCAGGATCAGGTCCGGCCGGGGGGCGTCGGCGTACCCGCCCTTCCGGAAGAGGAACTCCAGGGCCTCCTGGCCGTCCCTGACCACGTGCAGGGTGTTCCGGATCTTGTTGTCCTCAAACGCCTCACGGGTCATCAGCTCGTCGCCCGGGTCGTCCTCGACGAGCAGGACCTCGATGGGCTCCACGGGGGTGTCCACAGCAGCACTCCGGTTCTCGGGTGGGGATGGGGGTCGTCGGTGGTGCGCGGGGGGCTGCCGCGTCATTCCCGGGGCAGTGTGAAGCGGATCGCCGTGCCGCAGCCCTCCGCGCTGTCGATGCTGATCCGGCCGCCCGCGTGCTCGATGATCTTGCGGCAGAGCGCGAGTCCGATGCCGGTGCCCTCGTACTCCTCCCGGCTGTGCAGCCGCTGGAAGATGACGAAGACCTTCTCGGCGAACTCGGGCGCGATGCCGATGCCGTTGTCGCGGACGGTGAACTCCCACTCCTCCCCCGCGTGGTCGCAGGAGATCTCGACGCGGCAGCCCCGTTCCGGGTGGCGGAACTTGACGGCGTTGCCGACCAGGTTCTGCCACACCATGGTCATCAGGGTCGGGTCCACCGTCACCGTCGGCAGCTCGCCGGTGCGCACCACCTCCGCGTCGGCCTCCTCGACGATGGCGCCGAGGTTGCGCAGCGCCCGGTCCACCGTGGAGTCCAGTGCCACCGCGGAGCGGTGCTCGTCCAGCCTGCCGACCCGGGAGAAGGTCAGCAGGTCGTTGATCAGGACCTGCATCCGCTTCGCGCCGTCGACGGCGAAGTCGATGTACTGCCGTCCCCGGTCGTCCAGTTCGGAGCCGTACCGCTTCTCCAGCAGCTGGCAGAAGGAGGCCACCTTGCGCAGCGGCTCCTGGAGGTCGTGCGAGGCGACGTAGGCGAACTGCTCCAGCTCGGCGTTGGAGCGGCGCAGCTCCGCCGCCTGCTCCTCCAGCTCCACGGTCTGCTCGGCGAGCAGTCTCTCCCGGTTGCGGGTCGTCCTGAGGGCGTCCACGATCCGGTGGCGCATGGCCTCCACGGCGGCCGAGACGGCGCGGACGTCCGCCGGCCCGTCGATGGAGATCTCCTCCTCGAAGGAGCCCTCGCGCACCCGGGTGGACGCCTCCTCCAGACGGCGCAGCGGCCGCCCCACGATGCGGTTGACCAGAACGGCCATCAGCACGGCCGCCAGCAGGATGGCGGCCACCATGACGGCGAAGGAGACGTTGCGCTGGGTACGGGCCGTCTCCAGGCCCTCCCGGGCGCGGACGCGTTCGGTGTCGATGTGCAGTTGCTGCCGTGCGAAGCCGAGCCGCAGCGAGTCGAAGGACCGCTTGCTGCGTTCCAGGGTCGCGGCGGTGTCCGGCCCGGGCGCGGTGCCCGCGGCCGTGTCGGACACCGCGCCGGACGCATCCGGTGTGGTGATCGTCTCCGCGTACTCGGTGCGCCAGGCGGCGCCCGCGCTCTGCAGTTCCCGCAGGTCCTGCCGGAGCACCGGGTAGTCGGAGACCAGTCGCCGCAGCGCGGCCAGGGCGCGCTGCTCGTCCGCCTTGCCCTGCTCGTAGGGCTCCAGGAACCGGGGGTCGCCGGTCAGGGCGTAGCCCCGGATGCCCGTCTCCTGGTCCAGCAGCGCCTTCTGGAGCTGGAAGGCGGTCGAGCGGGCGGGCTGGAGCCGGTCCACCAGTTCGTCGGTCCGCTGCTGGGTGCGCACGAGCATCTGGGTGCCGGCCACGGCCGAGAGGACGACGACGAAGGCCATCAGGGCGAGGACCAGATGTATCCAGCCCTGTGTGGACAGCCGGCCGCGCAGGCTGCGCGGGGCGCTCCCGCTCTCGTTCATGAACCGTGCTCCCAGTCGAGGTGGAGGATGGCGACGTCGTCCGACAGGCCGCCGTGGTCCGCGGCCCGGTCCGAGACGTCCTGGACCAGCCGGTCCACGAACTCCTGGCCGGGAAGGCCGCGGAGCCCTTGCGCGGCGCGCAGCAGCCCCTGCTCGCCGAGGCGCTCGCCGGCGGGGCCGGTACGGCCCTCGAAGAGGCCGTCGGTGAAGGCCACGACGGAGGTCCCCGGCCGGAGCGGCAGGGAATCCTCCGTCCACCGGGCGTGGCCCGGGAGGAAGCCCAGGGCCATCCCGCCCGGCGACTCGTACCAGGAGACCCCTGTCTCGGTGCGCAGCATGATGCCCGGGTGACCGGCGCGCACCACGGTGAGTTCGGTGCCGCCGGGTGGGAAGACGCAGGTGACCAGGGTGGCGAAGAGGTGCTCCTCCTCGCGCTCGGCGACCAGGATCTCCTCCAGCAGCCGGAGCTGGTCGGGTCCGGTCCGGCCGCTCATCACGGCCGCCCGCCAGGCGACGCGCAGGCACACGCCCAGCGCCGCCTCCGCCGCCCCGTGGCCGGAGACGTCGCCGACGACCGCGTGGACGGAGCCGTCCTCGGTCTGCACCACGTCGTAGAAGTCGCCCCCGAGGATGCCGTGGTCCCGTCCCGGCTCGTAGCGGGCGACGACGCGGAAACCGGGGTCGCGCAGCAGCGGTACGGGGAGCAGGCCGCGCTCCAGGCGGGCGTTCTCCTGGGCCTGGAGCCGGCCGGCCTGGAGGGCCGCCGTGGCGCGCTGGGCCTGCTTGCGCTGGAGGGCGTAGCGGACGGCCCGGTTGAGGCCGTCGGGGGTGAGCTGGGCCTTGGAGAGGTAGTCCTGGGCTCCCTCGGCGACGGCGGCCAGGCCGGTCCTGCCGTCGGCCAGGCCGGTCAGCACCACGATGGCCGCCTCGGGCGCCACTTCCAGCATGCGCCGGACCGCGGCCAGGCCGGTCGCGTCGGGCAGGTGGAGGTCCAGCAGGATGCAGGTGCCGCTTCCGCTGCCCCGCAGTTCCTCCTCGGCCTCCGCCAGGCTCTTGCTCCAGGTGAAGTCGTGACCCAGGTCGCTGTCGGCCAGCACCTCCTCGAACAGCACGGCGTCGCCTGCGTCGTCCTCGACAAGGAGGATGGGCACGTCGTGCCGGTGCGGCACGGACGGCTCCGTTTGAGCCGGCACCGCCGCGGTGCCCGCCTTCGACCAGTCCACAGGACAGCCTCCCCTTGAGTCGCCGCACCCGGGTGGGCGGCAGCGAGCAAGGATACTGAGGCGCGGTCATGTGTCCTACCGGCCGGTCACCGGCAGTGCGACGGGACGGGCACGACTGCGGAGCGGAGCATTCCGCACGCGGGCGCAGCGGCCGTCCGGTGCGGCGGCCCCCAGCTTGGGGATGTCCGGTGCGGCGTCAGCGGGTTCGGTGGGTCCACCGGGGTGTCCGGTCCGGCGGCCGGGTGTCCGGTGCGGCCTCAGCCGAGGACGAGCAGGGTCGCCAGCGCCGGGCCGAGGGCGCCGCCCAGTTGGTAGCACAGGACGCACAGGCCGATCGCCGCGGGCCGCTGCCCCGCCGCGGCGTCCCCGGCCGCGGTCACGGACAGCAGTGCGTTGCCACCGGTGGCCGCGAGGATCGCGGCGGCGGCGCTCAGCAGGAGCAGCGGGGCCGATGCGGCCAGCGCCGCGGTGAGCGGGGCGAGCACGGCGAGGACGGTGAGGACGGCCATGGCCCTGCGGGTCCCCATCCGCCCGGCGCCGGCGGCGAGCAGCCAGGCCAGGGCCGATCCGGTGAGCATGGCGGCCAGTTGTCCCGTGCCGACGGCCTCCGCGCTCCACCCGGTCCGCTGTTCGAGCAGCCGCGGGAGGCTGTAGAGCTGGGCGAAGTAGGAGGTCGAGACCGCGCAGGCGGCGAGCGCGGACCCGATGAAGGCCCGCGAGGCCAGGAGGCCGGCGGGGACGAACCCGTCGGGCCGGCGCCGGATGTGGAGCGCCAGGGACACGGCGGCGGCCAGGGCCCCCGCGGCGGCCGCCTGCGGCACGATCGGCAGCAGGGAGACCGCCGTCGCCAGCGCCGCCACGAGTACCGCGCCCGTCGCGTCGAAGGAGGCCGCTCCGGCGGAGGGGTGGCGGGCGGGCAGGCGCCGCCGCACGGCGGCGACCGCGACGAGGGAGAGGACGGAGAGGGCCAGGGCCGCGCGCCAGGAGCCCGCCCAGGCCAGCCGGGCTCCGAGCAGCGGCCCGCAGGCCGCGCAGACGCCGAACCCGGCGGTGAGCACGCCCGTTCTCCGCGGGGAACCGGCGAGGTTCATGGCGACGACGGCGAGCCCCGCCCCGCCCGCGCCTTGGAGTGCCCGCCCTCCCAGGAGCACCGCAAGCGACGGCGCGAGGGCGACCAGCACGGTGCCGCCCCCGACCGCCGCGGCCCCAGCGGCGAGTCCCGTCCGCATCCCCTGATGCCGGATCAGGCCCGTGAACAGCGGTGTTCCCACGGTCATGGCCCAGGCGAAGACCGTGACGAGCCAGGTCGCCGAGGCCGCCGGCACGCCGAGGGAGCCGCCCAGGCGGGCCAGGATCAGCACGGGCGCGTTCCCGCCGAGCGCGACGGGGGTGGCCAGCAGGGCGAGCCACAGCACCGGAACCGGCTGCCGGGGCGGCGCCGGCGGCCCGGTACCGCCCGGCGGCGCAGGGGTCGGCGGGGAGAGGCGGCGGTCGGTCATGGAACCCCCGGAGGACGGCGATACGGACGGGGGATCCCATCCGTTCAACATTGAGAATTTCAATGTTGAGATAAACACCGGAATCCTTCAGCGTCAAGTTTTTCAACGTTGAGATACCCTTCGGGGGTCACCGGGGACCGAAGGAGGACGATGAGCACCGACGCGGTGGACGAGATCGTGGGGCAGTGGACCGCCGAGCGCCCCGAACTGGCCGACCGGCTGTGGCCGGTGCAGGTCCTCGGGAGGCTGCAGCGGCTCGGGGCCGCACTGGAGAAGGAGTTCCGGGCCTTCGCCGCCGAGCGCGACCTCGAACTCGGCGAGGTCGACCTCCTCACCACGCTCCGGCGCTCCGGCCCCCCGTACCAGCTGACCGCGGGAGCCTTCCGCAAGGCGGCCATGGTGACCTCGGGCGCCATCACCCACCGGATCGACCGGATGGAGGCGAAGGGGCTGGTCGAACGGGTGCGGGACGCCGGGGACCGGCGCACGGTGCAGGTCAGGCTGACCGCGCGGGGGCACGAGGTGACGCTCGCCTACGTCGGCGCGCACCTGGCGAACGAGGCCCGGCTGCTGGAGGCCCTCGGGGAGGAGGACTCCGAGGAACTGGCCGGTCTGCTGCGGCGCCTCCTGGTGTCCCTCGGGGACACCTCCGTCACCTGAGCGGGCACGGCCCCCGGACACCCCTTCCGCACGCGGGACCGCCCGGTGCGCGGGAGGCACCGGGCGGTCGAGGAGTGCGGAGGCGGGGTCAGGCGCGGTACGCCGCCCAGTGGTCGCCCATCCGCTGCACCTGGCCTGCGGTGAACTGGTACATGCAGGCGTCGTAGGTGTAGTCCATGAAGTTGTGGATCGGGTCCGCCCCCGCCTTGCGGGTGCAGCTGTCGCGGCCCGTCGGGCAGGCGTAGGCGGGGCTCTTCTCGGCCGGGGTGTCGTCGACGTAGTCCCCCTTGCCGTTACAGCCGCCCTGGAAGGTGTGGTACAGCCCCATCCAGTGGCCGACCTCGTGCGTGGCGGTGTCGCCCTCGTCGTAGTTGGCGGCCGAACCACCGGGCAGGGAGGCGTCGAGGAGCACCACGCCGTCCATGGACGGGCTGGAGTTGTAGGACGACGGGAAGGTCGCCCAGCCCAGGAGGCCGCCGCCGAGGTTGGCGGTGTAGATGTTGAGCGCGTCCGCACCCCCCTGACGCAGGGCGGACTTCATCTGCTTCTCGGCGGTCGAGCCGGAGGAGAGGTTGTACCAGGAGGCGTTGTCGGTGTAGTCGGTGCCGGCGAGCGAGAACCGGAAGCCCGAGTCCACGTTGCCGCTGCCCTGGCCAGAGAAGGCCCCGTTCAGGACGGCCATCTGGTCCGAGACCTGCCCGGCGGACAGCTTGCCCGCCGAGCCGCTGTGGATGACGTGGAAGTACACCGGGATCGTCGTGGCGGCCGCGGCGGAGGCCGACGGGGAGGCGAGCCCCTTGCCGCGGAGCGCGGAGAGTCTCTTGCGCAGGTCCTCGTCCATCGCCTTGGCCCTGGCGTCCGTGACCGCGTTGGGCTCGTGGGCGTGCGAGGCGCCGCCGGGGCGCGCCTCGCGGGCCGCGGCATCCGCGGCGGTGTCGTCGGCACAGTCCGCCGCCGTGGCGGCGAGGGCCGGGGCGGCGGAGAGACCGGGGGCGGAGAGCGGAGCAAGGGCCAGGGTTCCGGCCATGATTGCCGTACCGATCGCGCGGTGGCGCAGACGGGGGGATATACGGCCAAGCGTGCGCATGACGTCTCCTCGCGGGGGGATGGGGAAGGGGCCGGTTCGGCCACCGCGGGGAGATTACGGGTGCATGTCAGATCTTGAAGAGGATCGAACGAGCCCAATCAATCCAAGGGGAATTGCGGACATCGGGGAGAAATTTTTCGGCCAGCCACCGGACGCGAAACCGGAGTGTCACAGGGCGGGGTGGGAGCTCGGATGATGTGTCCGCTTTCATGACGCCGCAAGCAGGCACCCGGCGTGGCCGGGTGATGTGCTGTTAATACAGGCCGGGGTGGCTTGATTTCGACTGTCGGTGCCCGCCGTTCAGCGGTATGCGTCCCGCCCGCACCGCCTCCCGCACCGCCTCCGCGCCCCCGGGAACACCGGCTTCCCGGCTGGGCCCGCGCCCCGACCGCCCGCCCCGGAGGCCGGGAAGGCCGGGGAGAGCGGGGCGGGCGGGGCGGGCCGAAAGACGGCTACCGGGTGCCCACGCGGACGTCGTCCAGGACCCAGTACCAGTTGTTGCGGCCGGTGTAGTGGAAGTGGAAGGCGACCGTCGAGGCCCCGGCGGGGACGTCGAGCGTCAGCGACTCGGGCCGGGAGACCGCGTCCGCGGTGTACTCCCGGACCACGGACGGCGTCCCCCCGTTGAAGGAGGCGAGGACGCGGGCGGTCTGGCCGGACTCCTGCCGGTAGTGGGTCGTGTAGTCGAGGGTCACCCGGGACGCGCCCGCCACGCTGTGGGCCGGGGTCACCAGTGTCGAGTCGAAGCGGCCGGAGTTGGCCTTGTCGTCCCACTCGTCGGAGTCCGCCACCGCGAAGACGCCGCGGGAGCGGACGTTCAGCTCCCGCCACTGGTCGCGGTGGGTACGGCTCCAGAAGTCGTCCGTCGTGAAGGTCCACCCGCGCCACTCGGCGACCCCGCCGGTGCCCATGGCGTTGTTGGCCACCGACCAGCCGGCGGGCGGGGTGTGGGTGTGGCCGAGGACACCGGCCGGGATGCCGGTCTCGTCCACGCGGCCGGCCAGGGAGCCGACCAGGCCGTCGAAGGGATCGGCGCTGCGCTGCTGGACCGGCCGGCCGTCCAGGCCCCAGGAGGGGTCGGGGTCGATGCCGAGCTGGTGGAAGACGGTGGCGGCGACGTCCACGAGGCGGGTGTCGTGGGGCCGGGCCCCGGCCTCGATGCCGGGGCCGGTGGCCAGCACGAAGGTCATGCGCTCCTGGATGCTGCTGCCACCGTGGCCGCCCCGGTCCACGTGGCCGTGGTCGGTGCAGACGATCACCGTCCAGCGCTCGTCGGCACGGGTGGGGCGGGCCTCGACGGCGTCCAGCATCCGGCCGAGCTGGCGGTCCTGCACCGCCAGGGCCTGGAGGAACCGGCTGCCGGTGCCGGAGGCGTGGGCGACGACGTCGGTATTGCCGAGGTAGACGAAGGCCACGTCCGGGTTCTGGTCGCGCAGGACCGCCTCGGCGGCGGCGGTGATCGCCTCGTCGTGGGCCACGTAGCCGTCGCGGTCGCCGTCCAGGACGAGCTTGGCGTCCGCACCGGCCGTGACCGTGCCGTAGGTGTCCAGCGGCTTCCAGTCGACGGCCGCGAAGAGGGAGAGCTGCGGCCGGACCTGGTGGAGGCGGGCCAGGAAGCCGGGGTAGCGGCCGTAGTCGCGTCCGGTGAAGGAGTTGTCCTGTACTCCGTGCTTGTCGGGCCACACACCGGTGGAGATCGTCGACCAACCGGGCCCGGAGGACGTGGCGGCCATGGGGCCGGAGTAGAGGAGGGAGGCACCGAAGGTGCCGTTCGCGCGCATCGCACGCAGCCGGGGCGTGTCGGCGGCGTCGATCAGGTCGTGGCGCACGCCGTCCATACCGACGACCAGGACCTTGTCCCTGCTGGTGCCGTCCGGGAGCTTCGGGACGGCGGCGGTGGCGGCGCGGGCCGCCGCTGATGCCGTTCCCGTCGCGGTCAGGGCGGCCGTGGCGGCGGTGGCGGCGAGCACGGTGCGGCGGGGTACTCCGGACGTCGGCATGGGGGTCCTCTCGACACTCGGGGATGAAGCTGTCTGGACAACTCGTGTGGTGCGGAGCGGAGTCATGGTTCCGCCGGCAGGCGGCGGGACCGGGTACGGCGGGTGAACTCCCGGTGGGAACAGGCCCGGTGGGAACAGACCCGGCCAGGGAGCCGGCCCGGCGCGGTCGCGGCGGCTGCCGCTCACCGCGCCTCGGCCCCCGCGATGGCGGCGGGGAGTTCGGCGACCGAGCCGAGCACATGGGTGGCCCCGTGGGAGACCAGGCGCCCGCGGTCGTGGGCACCGGTGAGGACACCGGCCACGAGCCCGGCGCCCGCGCGGACACCGCTGAGCATGTCGTAGGCGGTGTCGCCGGCGACGGCGACGCGGGCCACGTCGTCCACGGCGCCGGTGCGCAGCAGGGCGGTCAGCACGAGGTCGGGGAAGGGCCTGCCGCGACCGCCGGCGTCCGCCGGGCACAGCGCCAGGTCGGCGAGGTCCCGCCAGCCGAGGGCGTCGAGCAGCGCCTCCTGGGTGGCACGGCCGAAGCCGGTGGTGAGGACGACGGTGCGGCCCTGCTCCCGCAGGCCGCGGACGGTGTCGGCGGCGCCGGGGACGGGGGTGACGGCGCCGGCGGCGAGAAGCCCGGCGTAGGACTCCTCGAAGGCGGTGGTGGCCCGGCGGGCCTTGGCCTCGTCCCCCGCGAAGAGGTGCCGGAAGACGGAGATCTTGGACTCGCCCATGGTGGCGCGGACGTGCGGGAGCAGGGGTGCGGGGTCCTCGCCCAGGCGCCGCGCGGCGTCCGCGAAGGCCCGTTCGACGAGACCCCCGTCGGAGACGGTGGTCCCGGCCATGTCGAGGACGACGAGGCCGACGGCGGCGCACGGGGCGGTGGCGGAGGGGACGGGGTTCACGGGGTTCACCAGCCCAGTTCGTTCGCGGTGGTCTCGGCGATGGCGGGAGCGCAGGTCATGCCGCGGCCGCCGGGCCCGGTCACCAGCCACACACCGTCACGGACACGCTGGCGGTGGACGATCCGGGCGGGGTCCGTGCACTGCGCGTACACCCCTGCCCAGCGGCGGCGCACGGGAGGCAGCGGACGCCCGAGGAATCCGCCCGCGACACCGGCGAGGTGCTCGTAGGGCTCCTCCTCCGTGTCGAAGGCGAAGGGCTCCTCGTACGCGTGGGTGTCGCCGACGGTGAGCCCCCCGTCGAGCCGCTGGACCATCAGCAGCTGCATGCGGTGGGCGGCGGGGACGGCTTCCTGCGGCTGGACGGCGTCGAGGGTCCGGGCGTCGTAGGCGGGGTAGTAGCGGAAGCTGTCGGCGTCGGCGACGGAGGTGGGCAGCGGCTCGCCGAGCGGGGCGGTCTGCATCATCTGAAGGCGGACGCGGCGGACCGGGACCTCCCCGGCCAGGTCGCGGACGAGGCCGCCGAGCCGGGCGCCGGTGCACAGCAGCACCGTGTCGCCGCGGTGGACCTCGCCGTGGTCGTCGCGGACGGCGCACTCCCCGACGGCCTCGCGCACCTCGCGGCCGGGGAGGAAGGTGTACCGCCCGGTGGCCCGGAGCACCCGGCGCAGGGCGAGCTGGGCGGTGCGCGGCTCCACGGCGGCGTCCCGGGAGCAGTGCAGCGCGGCCCGGAACCCGCCGCGCAGGGCGGGGTTGACCGCCCTGGCCCGTTCCGCGGTGAGCAGGGTGAAGCCGCGGTCGGCCGCGTCGGGGCGGGCCGCGGCGGCCTCCGCGACGGCGTGCTCCGCCTCGGTGCGCACGGGAGTGAGGGAGCCGTTGGGCCGGAAGCCGAGCGCCGGGACGCGGCGGCCGATCTCCTCCCACAGTTCGCGGGCGCGCAGGGCGGTCCCCAGTTCCCGGCCTCCGGCGCGCCCGCTGACCCAGATCTGCCCGAAGTTGCGGCAGGAGGCGCCCCGGGCCTCCTGTTCCCTTTCGAGGTGGACGACTTCATGGCCGCGCTCCAGGGCGTGCCAGGCGTGCAGGGTGCCGAGCACCCCCGCTCCGACGATGACGACTCGCTGTGTTCTCACACCCCGAACGCTCGACGCGCGGGGTGTCCCGGCCGGATCGCGGGGGCGGCCGTCCGGTGAACGGGCCGTCACGTTTGGACCAGACCCGTTACTTTTCCGTGATCGACGGGGAGCGCGGAGGAGGCGGCCCGGCTCGGGCCGTCAGCCGTCCAGCCGGGTGGTGAAGCTGAAGCGGTCCCCCCGGTACAGCGTCCGGACCCTCTCCAGCGGCCGCCCGCCCGCGTCCCGGGAGAGCCGGTGCAGCAGCAGCATCGGCAGCGCCGGCGGGGTGCCGACGAGAAGCGCCTCGCGCGGCGTGGCGAGCACGGTCTCGATGCGCTCCTCGGCGCCTCCGAGGGCCAGCCCCGGCCGCTCGCGGAGAAAGGCGTAGAAGGAGGAGTCGGGGTCGAACTCCTCGTCGAGGCGGGGCACTCGGGCGACGGCGACATAGGTGCTCTCCAGCCCGATCCGCTCGTCGTCGGCGAGCAGCACGCGCTCCATGTGCCACACGCCCTCCCCCTCGGGCAGGTCCAGCTCGGCGGCGAGCGG
The DNA here is from genome assembly GCF_024497955.1 of Streptomyces sp. C10-9-1. GTDB lineage: Bacteria > Actinomycetota > Actinomycetes > Streptomycetales > Streptomycetaceae > Streptomyces > Streptomyces sanyensis. Next base: position 463,183 of record NZ_JANHKP010000001.1, read on the forward strand.
GCCCGCGGCGGCGAGGCGCTCCAACCCGATCAGCGTGCGGCCGGGGCGGCGGCCCTGGCGACGGACGCCCTCGGTGTAGCTGGAGAGGGAGAGCGGCTGCTCCAGCTTCGGCCCCGCCACGACCGTGCCGCGCCCCTGCCGCCGGAGGCGGCCTTCCAGGACGAGTTCGCGCAGCGCCTGGCGCAGGGTCTCGCGGGAGACCCCGTAGCGGACGGCCAGGTCGCGCTCGGCGGGCAGGGCACCGCCCTCGCCCAGCCCGTCGACGAGGGCGACGAGATGCGCCTTGACGGCGTAGTACCTGGGGACGCGGCCGTGCTCCGGGATGCCGGAGCGCACGGGGGCGCCGGGACTGGTGTCGTGCGGTTGCTCCACGGGGCGGATCCTGCCGGACCCGGGTGAACGGGCGGTGCCGCGGGGGCCGCGCACGCGGGCGCGGCGACGGGGCGGGAGGACCCCGGGGATCGCGAGGCGCCGTCCGCGGGGCGGTGCGGAAGCCCGTCCGCTGCGGGCTCCGGGGATGTGAGTTCGCTCACCGGACACCCCGTCACACCGCGGGGTGTGACCTGACCGTGCATCAGAACCCGCCGCGGCCCGTCTGGCCGAGATCCGAGGGCGCACCCGCCGGGCGGTCCCCCTCCCCCGGGACTCCCCCGCACCCCCTCCGAGCCGCCACGGGCCCGGCAGGACGGCGGTCCGGGCCCCGGGGGGCGCCCGTCCCGGCAGGGGCGCGGACGGTTCGCGACACGAGCGGCGAAGTGTCCGAAACTATCGGCTCAGGGCATGTGCCACCGCAATCACGGAGGTCGGCGGACCAAGAGTTCCCTATCGCTTAGCGATCCGTATACCGGGACAGGTCCATACCAATACCCGTAGGTGTGTGATCATGAGCGCCGCCAGGTGAACCAGGTACACAGCGTCGTGTGCTGGACATTTCGATCCACGCTCGACTGGAGAGCCCTTATGGCATTGACAGGGGAAGCCCTGCTCGATTCCGCGGAAGACCTTCCCGGCGGCGCAGCCGCCACCGGGACCACGACCCAGGCGGCGACCGCCCGCACGGCGGAGCGGACGTTGCCGAACGCACATCGCGAACCACTCCACGACACCGTCGTCGTGATCCCGGCCCGGAACGAGGAGGCCGAAGTCCTCGGCTCCCTGGAGTCCCTGGCCGCCCAGACGCACCGGCCCGACCTGATCCTGGTCGTGGTCAACAACTCGACGGACGGCACCGAGCGGATCGCCCGCGAGTTCGCCGGGCGCCCCGGCGCTCCGCGGACCCGGGTGCTGTCCCTGCCCAGCAACCCCCACAAGAAGGCCGGGGCGCTCAACCACGGCCTCGCCCGCCTCGCGGAGGAGGGCGGGAACCTGACCGGCGCCGCCCGCTACGTCCTCGTCATGGACGCCGACACCTCGCTGCACCCCCGTTTCCTCCAGCGGGCCAGGATGGTCCTGGAGTCCGACCCGCAGCTGGGCGGCGTGAGCGCCACCTGCTACGGCCGCAGCGGGCTGTGGCGGACCCCCTGGCAGCGCTACCTCGCGGGCATGCAGATCATCGAGTACGGGCGGTACGCCCACACCCGCTCCCGCAGCGGCCTGCACACGATGGCGGGCGCCGGGTCGTTCTACCGCTCGGCGGCCCTGCAGCACCTCATCGACGCCCGCGGGGAGGTGTTCTGGCAGCACAGCGGCAACCTGGTCGAGGACTACGAGACCACACTGTCGCTGAAGGAGGCCGGCTGGCGGGTGACGGCCAACCAGTACTGCGTCGCCTACACCGACCTGATGCCCGCCCTGGGCGACCTGGTGCGCCAGCGGGAGCGGTGGGTGCGCGGCACGCTGGACATCATGCGCCAGCGCGGCTGGACGCGGCACACACGGCTGTCGATCGTCCAGTACGTCCTCGGGCTGCTCGGCTTCGCCTACAGCCTCGGCTGGGTCGCCGTCTGGGCGGCGCAGTCGGTCGCCCAGGGGCAGCCCGCCGGGGACCCGCTCTGGCTGCTGCTCCTGCTCGCCTGGTCGCTGTTCTCCGCGGTCCGGGTGGCCCCCCTGGGCTGGAAGGCCATGCTGGTGTGCGCGCTGCTCCTGCCGGAACTGGTCTTCCAGTTCATCCGGACCTACTGGATGGGCACCTCCCTGTGGCGCTCCTACACCTCGGGGGCCGCGACATGGGCGTGACGCGCACCCTCTCCGCACTGGGGCCCCTCGGGCTGGTCTTCCTCGGCATCAGCCTGGCGATCCTGCTGTTCAGCGTCGCCTGCTACCTGGCCTCGTTCGCCCGCAGGCGGCGCGACGCCCGCGCCGTGCACGAGCGCGCGGGGCGGCCCCCCGCCGTGTTCCCCTCCCGCGAGCCGTCGCCGCGGTGAGGTCCGCCCCCGGGCGGGGCGGGGCCCGGCCCCCGCCCCGCCCGGTGACCGGCCGACGGCCCCGGACCGGCCGTCGCCGGACCGGCCCCTACCGGATCGGGTGAACTGTTCCCGAACCCCTGGGTGAGCACGTACCCCTGTGCTAGCGTCCAGGCCGCGATCGCACCCCAACGGGTGGACGGACAGCGGTCGTTGACACACGGGGGCAGGGCATGAACGCATCGCCGGCATCGGCACCCGAACGCCTGCTGCACGACGCGGTGGTCGTCGTCCCGGGCATCATGGGCAGCACGCTGCGGGACACCGAGACGGACACCCCGTTATGGGGCGTGGGAAGCATCCTCGGGTACTCCGCGCGCCTGCACGCCGACCGGCTGCGCGCGCTGCGGGTCACCGACGCCGAACGCGGCGGGGCGGTCCGGGTCGAGGCCACCGGACTGCTGGGCGTCGCGGACTGGCTCCCGGGCCTCGGCGGGGCCCAGCCGTACGGCGAGCTGGTCTCCCGGCTCCGCCGCGAGGCCCTGGACCGGGCCGCCGTGACCGCCTTCCCCTACGACTGGCGGCTGTCGGTCGAGCACAACGGCGCCCTGCTGGCCGCCGCCGTCCGCGAGCACCTCGCCGCCTGGCGCTCCCACGGCGCCCACCGCCGCCACCTGTCCGAGCACCCCGAGGCCGGTCCGGCCAAGGCCGTCATCGTCGCCCACTCCATGGGCGGGCTCCTCGCCCGCGAGGTGGTGCGGGACGAGGAGGCGGCCGCCGAGGTACGCACGGTCATGACCGTGGGCACCCCCTTCGGCGGCTCGGTGAAGGCCGCCGTGATGCTCAACTCGGGCCGCGGCGCACCGCTCGGCCTGCCGCCCGGCGTCCTGCGCGAGGTGACCCCGACCATGCCGGGGCTCTACGACCTCCTGCCCGGCTACCGCTGCCGCGAGGAGGACGGGGACATGCACGCGCCCGGGGTGGACGACATCGTGGCCCTGGGAGGCCGCCGCGACCTCGCCGAGGCCAGCACCGCCTGGCGGTCGAGCCGCTCCGGCACCCTGCTCCCGGACCATGTGATGGTCGTCGGCATCGGCCAGCGCACCTGGCAGAGCTACCGCATGCAGGGCACGGCCGCCGTCGCCCAGCGGTACATGCTCCGCCGCGACGGCGAGCGCCCCCTGCTGGACGGCGACGGCAGGCCGCGGTGCGAGGACCGCACCGGGGACGGCACCGTCTACCAGTTCGCCGCCCATCTGCCGGGCTCCGGCGCACGGCCCGTGCACGTGTACCAGGAGCACGGCGCCCTGGTCCGCAGCGCCTCCGTCGTCGACCTGGCCCGCGGCCTGCTGCGCGGGCTGCGCCACACCGACGGGCTCGGGGCGATGCTCGGCGGGGAGGGCTTCGGCCTGCACGTGCCCGAATGGGTCGCCGAGGACGAGCCGTTCACGGTCGAGGTGAGCGGTCTGGACCACGGCGCCGCGGACCCGGAGTGCACGGTCCGGGAGATCGGCGGCCTGGAGAGGGTCGGCCACCCTGGGCTGAGGCCGCTGCGCGGCACCCGGTCCTCCTGGTCGGCGCTCCACCGCACCGACGGGCCCGGGCTGTACGAGGTGGAGGTGCGCGGCGGGGCGGAGCCCTTACGCCGCCTGGTGGCGGTCCTCGCGGCGGTGCCCGGCTGACGCGATGAGCCCGGAGTTCACGCCCCGCCCCGGGGCGTCCGCCCCTCCGCCGCACCTGCGGCCGGGGACGGTCCCGCACCCCGCCGCCCCGCCCGGCGCGCCGTCCTTCGGCGCCCGCGCCCATCCCCTCCCGGCCCAGGACGACGGCGAGGTCGCCGACTCCTTCGACGTCCACGCCCTTCCGGTCGGACCGGTGAGCTGCTACCCGGAGGTGGACACCCGCGGCGAGGCGGACCGGGTCACGGCCGTGCTGCGGCGCCTGGGCGGCCGGCCCGCGCCCGGTCCCGGCGGGCGTCCCGGGCCTGCCCTGCTGCACTCGCTGTCCGAGGCGGACGACGCCCTGGCCCGCTGGGCCGGTGAGTACGGCGACCGGGCGGCGCGCCCCTCGGTCCTGCTCTGGATCGGACACGGGGTCGCGCAGCGGTCCGGTCCGGCGCTGCTGGTCCCCGCGGGCGCGGGCCGCCGGGACGACGCCCGGGTGACCCCGGACCTGGTCGCCCACCACCTCCACCGCGAGCAGCAGCTCCGCGACACCGAGGAGGGCCACTGGGCCGTCGTGGTGATCGAGGCCTGCAACGCGGCCGGCTTCGCCAAGGAGCTCAACGCCCGCCTCCTCACCCGGGACCTCTCGCCCTGCTCCCTGCTGCTCGTGGGCTCGGGCAGGCCCGCCGCCCAGGGCTACCTGGGCGCCTTCCGCGCGGCGCTGGAGGGCTACCTGGACGAGGTGACCTGCCGCGACGAGGTGTTCAGCCTCCGGGATTTGCAGTGCCGGCTGAAGGGCCGCCAGGTCTGGGCGGAGATCATCGGAGAGGAGACCGCCCGGGAGCTGCGGTTGCGGCTGCGCGACCGGGTCCCCCTCGCCGGTGCCGTCACGGTGGCCGAACAGCGGCGCCTCCAGGCCGAGTTCGACGGAGCGCCGGAGCGCTCGGCCTTCGAGCACGCCGCCGTCGGGCCCGGCTTCCTGGAGGTGGTCCCGGACTTCACCGGCCGCACGGCCGCCCTGGACGCCGTCTCCGCGTGGTACGCGGACCCGGGCGCACCACCCGTGCTCGTCGTCACCGGCCCGCCCGGAACGGGCAAGTCGGCCCTGCTCGGCGAGGTGCTGCACCGCTTCGCCGCCACGGCCCGCAGCTCCCCGGACCGGGCCCGGATCGGTGCGGTGCTGCGCCTGACCGGGAGCACCCCGGAGGACGTGTCCGGGCAGCTCGCCCGGGCGCTCGGCGCCCCGCTCCCCCGCGCCCCGGAGCCCTCCGCCGCGGGCCCGGGGGACGGCGAGCGGGAGGGGCTGCGGCGCCGCCTCGCCGACCGCGCCGCGCCGACCGCGCCGGCCCTGGTCATGGCCGACGCCCTGGACGAGGCCCGCGACCCGGTACGGGTGGGCGCCCTGCTGAGGGAGCTGACCGAGGCGGCGGGCGTCCGGCTGGTCGTGGGCACCCGCCCCAGGCCCTACGGGGAAGAGGGCACCGGCGGGGCCCGGCTGGACCTGCGGGCCGTCCTCGGCTCCACCACGGGCCGGGCCCGCGTCCTCGAACTGGCCGCCGACCCCGACGCGGCGGCGGACTACGCCGCCGACGGCGTGCGCCGCATCCTCGGGGAGCACCCGGTGCAGGACGCGGCCCGGGCGGAGGCCGCCGTCGGGCGGGTGCGCCGGGCGGTCCACGCGCATGTCGCCGGCGGGTCCTGGCAGTTCCTCCAGGCGGCCCTGGCCGTGCGGGAGCTGGAGCAGCGCCCCGGACTCCTCGCGGGGGACGAAGCCTCCGCGGCCGGGCTGGAGCAGGTCCTGGCCAGGGACCGCACCGGGCTCTTCGGCGCCGCGCTCGACCGCATCACGAAGGGTCTGCCCGCCGCCCGGCCGCTGCTGGCCGCCCTCGCGCTCGGGCAGGGCCGCGGGCTGCCGCGCGCCGACGGCGTGTGGGTCCAGGCGGCGGCGGGCATCGCGGGCGGGGCCGACACCCCCGGCAACGAGGACGCCTCGCTCCTGCTGAGCCGGGCCGCGGCCTATGTGCTGCTGGACGGGGAGGACCGGCGCAGCGTCTACCGGCTCGGCCACCGCACCTACGCCGAGCAGCTCCAGGCGGCGACCACGGCGGAGGAGCGCCTGGGCATGCTGGGCGCGCTGCTGGAGCTGGCGGACCGCCAGTGCGCGGCCGGGCAGCCCGTCAGCCCGCATCTGCGGACCCGGCTCGCCCAGTACGCCGCCGACTGCGGCGCGCCGGGCTGGAAGGCGCTCGCCGGGCACCCCGCGGTGCTGGACCGGCTTCCCGTGGCCGCCCTGGGGGCCCTGGCGCTGGCCCCGGGCGGGCGGCGGGGCGTGGCGGCGGCCGCCGAGCTCCCCGCAGAGCTGCTGGGCACCGTCGCCTCGGCCCACCTGATCGACCGGGCGGGCCCCGGGGACCGGCCCGGGCTGCGCCAGCTGGGCGGGCTGCGGGCCACCGGCCGGCTGCACCCGGCCGGGTCCGGGGCCGCCTGGGAGGTGTGCTGGGGGCGGCTGCGTCCCGCGCCCCCGCACCTGACCCTCGACACCCCGGACGGCGGGGTGTCTGCGCTCGCCGCCCGGCCCTCGGCGCCGTGGCTGGCCACCGGCTCGCTCGACGGGACGGTGGTGGTCTGGACCCCGTGGACCACGCACCGGCCCGCGCTGCTGCTGCGCGGCCACGACCGCCCGGTGACCGCGCTGGCCGCCCACGGCGGGCCGGAGGGGCCGGGCGTGCTGCTCGCGGCCTACGACGACCGCACCCTGCACCGGTGGGACACCGGTGCGCCCGAGTGCGCGCCGGCGGCCCTCGCCTCGCCGGAGGCGGTCCGGGTGCTGGTCGCCCTGCCCGACGGCAGCGGGCGGTTCGCCGCCGCCGGGGACCGCGGCCACCTCGCCCTGCTGGGACCCGGTCCCGGGTCGGTGCGGACGGTTCCCGGCCCGGCGGCCTCGGACGTGGTCGGACTGGTCCCGCTGCCCGGGCCGGGCGGCGGGCAGTGGCTGGCCGCCGCCCACCGGTCGGGCGAGCTCGAACTGTGGGACGTGACCGGGCGGGAGGCGTCCCGGGTGGCCTCGGTGCGCACCCGGGTGCCGCTGACGGCGCTCGCCGCCGTCACGGACGCCTCCGGGGCCCGCTGCCTGGCCACCGCCACGTCGTACGGGGACACGGGCGACGTGCGGCTGTGGCGCGTCGACGAGGCGGCGGGCCGGGTCGCGCTGCTGTCCTCGGGCGCTCCCGCGCCGGCCGCCGGCGCCCCCGGCGGCCGGGTGCTGGCCACCCTGCCGACGCCGCGGGGCGACGCCCTGGTCGTCGCCGGAAGCGGGAGCCCCCCGGTGCTCCTCCGTCCCGGCGGCGGCCCCGGCCGGACGGTGGGCCGGGGCGACGCGGGCGGCGCCACCGACGTCGCGGTCCTGGCCGGTCCCGGCGGCGGGCACGTGGTGGCGACGGCGGCCCTGCGCGATCCGCGGGTGCGCCTGTGGGCCCCCGGCCCGATGGACGGCACCGCCTCCGGCCGCCCCGCCGGGGCGCCGCGCGCCGCGGCCCTCGCCCGGTGGTTCGCCCCGGACGGCACCGAGACCGTGGTCGTGGCCGAGGAGGGCGGCGCGCCGGGGCTGCGTGTCCTGCGCGCGGCGGACGGCCGGGAGACCGCGCCCGGGGCACCGCCGCCGTCCCCCCGTGCGGGGGCGGGCCCGCCGGCGCCCGCCCCGGTCGCCGCCCGGCACCGGGCGCGGGTGATGGGCTGGGCGGAGCTGGAGGGCGCGGGCTGCACGGGGCGGTGGGCCAGCCTGGGGCGTGAGGGGGACCTCCGGCTGTGGCAGGAGCGCGCCGGAGGCCGCTTCGAGGAACTGCGCCGCGTCCCCCTCGGGTCCCCGGGAGTCGCTCTGGCGGCGCTGCGCGGCGGACGGCTGGCCGTCGCGGTGGAGGACGGGGTGGCCGTCCTCGCGACGGCCGCCGGGGAGGCGTGTGCGGCGGACGGCGGGGGAAGGGAGAGGACGGATGACTGAGGGTCTCGGCTCGGAGGAGATCGCCGACGTCCTGGAGCAGCTGTTCACCGGCCGGAGGGCGGTCTACGCCCCGGAGGGCGAGGTGCCCTACACGCTCGTCGGGGCGGTGGAGGAGGTCATCCCGGGGGAGCTGGTGCGCTTCGTGCTGCGCCACCCCGGGCTCGAACGCGACCGGGAGGTGTCGCTGTTCCTCCATGTCCACGGGGTGGTCGGCGAGTTGTGGGAGCACGAGGTCCGCAACCTGCTGCGGCTGCGGATGCTGGGCCATCCGGCCCTGCCGCTGATCGAGGACGGCAAGTTCGACCAGTCGCACCGGGTGGCGTTCATCATGACCCGGCAGGTCGGCAAGCCGCTCCCGGCGGAGGGGTGGCAGGACGTCCGCGCCTGGGCGACCACCTACCCGGTGGCCGCGTTCGAGCAGTTCAGCCTGCTGGCCGACGCGCTCAGCCAGCTCCACGGGACGCGGATCGTGCACCGGAACCTGACCCTCGGCGCGATCCGGATCACCCAGGTGGAGGGCAAACCCGCCCAGGCGGCGCTGTCGCTGGCCCGGTTCGAGCTCAGCGCGCTGCTCAACAACCTCCTGCAGGTGGTCAGCGGCCCCAGCGGCCGGGGGACCTACGACGACGCCATGCGGGCCCTGTTCCACACTCCCCCGCCGGGGATCGGCCGGGGCCAGCACCTGGCCTACCTGGCCCCGGAGAACTACCCGTGGGTCTTCGGGGACCTGCGCTCCCGGCGCCTGGACCACGGCAGCACGGACGTGTTCGGACTGGGGGTGCTGGGGTGGGAGCTGTTCGTGGACTCCCTCACCGAGCGGCTCCCCGAGGAGTGCGCGGCCGTGGACCGGGCCGGGCCCGAGGAGACGGCCGACGCGCTGCTGCGCCTGCACTCGGCGATGCGCACCGTCCTGCACACCGACACCCGGCTGCCGCGCCCGCTGAGGACCGCGCTGCTGTCGATGCTCGACCCCTCCCCCACCAGCCGCAGTTCGTCCTTCGAGGCCTCGGCGGCCCTCCAGCGCGACTGGACGGCGGTGTCCCTGGCCCTGGAGCCGCCCGCGGAGGGTGTCCGCCCCAGGCTGGTGGCCTTCATGCCGGAGCAGTCCGTGACCACCATCCACGAGACCCGGGGCTGGACGGACCACCGCACCGACACCCCCGAGGGCTGCCGGGAGCTCGGGGAGTTCCTGGCCGAGGAGCTGGCCCAGGCCGAACTCGTCCACTGCCCCGGCGGCGCCGAGGGCTACGTCCAGGGAGACGACCGCAGGGCGCTGGCGGAGGCGCAGTGGGTGCTCATCGGCACCCAGGCGGTGTGGTTCTGCGCGTACCTGTACGACGAGACCGTGATGCGCCGGCGTATCGCCACCCACAAGGACACCCTGGTCATCAAGTACCTGGTGGACAAGCGGTACGCGGGCGATCTGCTGTCGACGTGGCCGCGGCGCCGGATCGGCAAGTTCGACCTCGTGCCGTTCTACGTGAGCAAGTCGCTGGCCGACGAGCGGCGGGGGCGGCCCTCCTGGGAGGACCTGACCTCCGCGGTGGCCACCGAGCGGGTGCTCCAGGACAGCGAGGTCCAGTCGATGCTGCGGGCCTTCTCCTTCATGCTGGAGTACCGGGGCGCGGTGCTGCGCGCGCGGAGCTACCCGTACCGGCTGGTCGACGACGAGCAGGGGCGCCTGGTCCTGACGCACGACAAGGACCGGGACCGCCGCTGGCTGCACGGCGACCCGCTGCTCACCGCCTACGCGTCGGGAGGCAGGCGCCGCCCCCCGCTCGGCGACTTCGTGCAGCAGCTCGCAGGCGAGAACGAGTTCGCGCAGCTGGTGCTGGCGGAGGACCGCAACACCGGGCAGGGGACGGGCTTCGCCGGCCCCTACTTCGGCGGCCGGACCACCCGGGTCCGCATCGCCCGGCGGCTGGACGCCGACTCCTTCGTGGTGGACGCCCCGGCCCAGCGCCGGGCACTGCCCGAGACCGGCTGGCTGCGCCCGGACGAGGACCGGGGCACACAGGTCCAGTTGCGGCGCGAGGCCCGGGGCTACGACTCGCTCGTCCACAAGGCCGGGCTGGCGCGCACCCTGCACCGGCCGCGGTCGATCGCGCTGCGCGGCGGCCGGGCGCCGGCGACCGCGGACCGGGAGGGCACCCGGCTCCAGGGCAGGGCGCCGCAGATCGTCTCCGACATGCTGAAGCTGCACCCGTTCTACGCCCTCCAGGGTCCGCCGGGCACGGGCAAGAGCACGGTGGTCGCACGGGCGTTGCGGGACTACCTCGGCGGCGAGTACGGCGCCCGGGTCCTGGTGAGCGCCCAGTCCAACGACGCCCTCGACCAGCTGGCGGGGAAGATCGTCGAGGAGCTGGGGCCGCGGATCGAGGACCGCTCGCTGCTGGTGCTGCGCGAACTCTCGCGCTCCAGGGACCCGCAGGACCTGCCGCCCGGCCTCCGGCGCCTGACGGCCGAACCACTCGCGGAGGACATGGTCCGGCACATCGAGCAGCGGGTGGCCGACGGCTGCCGGGGGGCGGAGCCCGGCGAGGAGGACCTGATGCGCCGCTGGGCGGCCGTCGCGCGGGCCGACATGGTGGAGCTGACGCAGCGGATCACCTCGGGCGCGGACGTCGTGCTCGCCACCTGCTCCGTCGCGGGCGAGCTCACCGACGAGGTCCGCGACCCGTCCGACATGTTCGACTGGGTCATCATCGAGGAGGCCGCGAAGGCGTGGCCCACCGAGATCGTGATGCCCCTGGTCCTGGGGGTGCGCTGGACACTCATCGGGGACTACCTGCAACTCGGCCCGCACCGGGCGCAGGACGTGGAGAGCTTCCTGCACGGCCTCGCCTCCAACCAGCACGAGCGGATCCGCCTCCACTACGACCAGCGCGAGAGCTATCTGGAGTTCGTGCAGCTGTTCAGGCGCTTCTTCGACGGATACACCCCGGGCAGGCCCGCCGACGCGGCCCGCCCTGCCGACGTCCTCGGGATGCAGTTCCGGATGCATCCGACCATCGCCCTGCCGTTCGCGACCGCGTTCTACCCCTCCGGTCCGGACGGGGACCCGTCGGCACCCGCCGCGGGGGCACCGGAGTCCCGCACGTTTCTGCGGTCCGCCCCCGACCTCGGGAGGGTCCATGGCCACCGCAGGCCGGAGTACCTCAGGGACGCCCCGCTGGTGTGGCTGGACACCTCGCGGCGCGCGGGCTGCGGGGACATCGGCCACTGGTCCAACCCGGGCGAGGTGGAGGTGGTCGAGGAGCTGGTGCGGGAGCTGGGCCTGGCCGAGCGGACGGACGACCGGCAGCTCACCGTGCTGACCCCCTACCGGGGGCAGGTTCGGGCCCTGGAACGGGACTTCCTGAAGGGGCGGGTGCACACCGTGCACTCCTTCCAGGGCGGGGAGGCGGAGACCGTGGTCGTCTCCCTGGTGCGCAGCGTGGACCGGGGCCCCGACCCCCGCCGGAACGTCGGCCACACCGCCCTCCCCGAGGTCGTCAACGTGATGCTCTCCCGGGCCCGGAGCCTGCTCGTGGTGGTGGGGAACCTCGACCACTTCGAGCGCCACGGCGGGAAGGACTGGGAGACCGTCATCGGGGTCTTCCGCGAGGTGGGGCGGGTGGTGGACGCGGCGACGGGCGAGATCATGCCCCGGCGGGCCCCCGGGGAGGGGCCCGCGGCGGCCCGGGAGGGCACGGCCGGGCAGCCGCCCGCGCAGGCGCGGCCCGAGAGCGCCGCGGGCGAGGCGGCGGAGGAGAGCCGGTGACCGAGACGACACTGATCGCCGTCCCCTGCCGGGTGATCACCCTGCGGGTGGAACTCGGCGACGACTCGGGGGCGTCCACCCTGGAGTCCCTGGTCCTGGAGGCCGTGGACGGCGGCCGACGGACCGTCGGCGAGCTGGGCCGGCTGTTCTCGCTGCCGCACCGGCTGATGCTGGACGTGGTGCACGGACTGTGGAGCCGGGGGTTCCTCGCCGTGGACTTCTCCACCCACTCGCTCCGCAGCACCGCCCGGGCCGACCAGGTGGCCCCCCGCGGCGAGGACGGCCAGCACTCCCTGGCGACCAGGGTGCGGCAGCGCCGGTTCCTCTTCGACCCGGTGACCGCGACCGTCCTTCCCCACGAGCAGGGCCACAGCCGGGTGCCGCACGGAGCCCTGGAGATGCCGCTCGCCCGGGGGATCTCCGAGGACGACCTGCCCCAGACGGAGCTGCTGCGCGCCGTCCGGCACGCCGTCGACAGCGACGGGCGGCGGCGCAGCGACCACCACCGCGTGCTGAACGTGTCCTTCGCCAACCCCGTTCTCAGCCCCCCGCACGCGGTGTGCTGGCGCACGGTGGAGACCGTGGTCAAGCGCGACCCGGCCAGCGGGCTGGTCGCCGCCGTGCCCGTCTCCCCTCCGCCCGGCTGGGGCAGGCGGGCGCTGGAGCTGTTCCAGGCGCGCATCACGGACCTGGTGCGCAGCAGGCCCGAGAGCCGGTTCGTCCGCCTGCTCAGCGAGCGCCAGATCCCGGAGGCGCACAGCCCCCAGAGCCTGCGCAGCCAGCTGCTGGAGCTGGAGGGTCTGGCGAGGGAGCTGACCCGGGCCGCGGACGAGCGGGTCCCCGCGCTGCACGACGAGCTGACCGGCCGGGCGCTGCGGGTGTGGGAGGAGGTGGCCGAGGCGCGGCGGGCCAGGTGCTCGGCGCAGAGCGTGGCCGCCGGGGCGGGTGTGGACTGGGTGGTGCAGGACCTCGTCGAAAGCGCCACCCGCCAACTGGTGCTGGCGGTACCGGAGATCACCTACGACGCGCTGCACCCGGTGCTGCCCCTGCTGGAGCTGGCCGCGAAGCGCGGCGTCACCCTGGTGTTCCTGTGGGGCAGCCACCCCTACGCCAAGCTGGAGGCGCGGGTGGCCACTGCCCTGTTCGACCTCCAGGCGCGCTTTCCGCAGGCGGTGCTGCTGGAGCAGCGCAGCAGCGGCAGCGCAGCCTCGGTCGTCGTCTGCGACGACCGTGCGGCGTTCGTCGGCTCGCGCAGCGTCCTGTCCGGCGACACGGGCTCCGGGGTGCTGGTGGGGCCCGCCGACGGCGAGGACGGGCAGCCGGAGTGCGTGTCGGAGCTGCTCGGCTGGGCGCGGCGGACCTACCCGTACTGGGAGACGGGCCGGGGCATCGCCCTGGCCCCGGCGGACTTCGGGCGCCGCGAGGGGGCCGCGGAGAGGGGAGGTCCGCAGCGGCCTCCCCTGCCGGAGCTGGAGGAGAGGTGGGACGAGGACCCGGCCGCGCACCGGACCGGCTGGGCGGCCGCCTGGGGACGGGTGCTGCGCCGGCTGGCGGAGGACGTGGACGACGTCCACCGGGGCGCGCCGGTGGTCCGGGTCGCCTGGGACGGCATGTACGTCGAGCTGGCGCAGCGGCTGGCGTCCGGAGCCGTCGAGCGGCTGGCCCTGACCGACGACACCGCCGACCCCGACGGCGCGGAGGAGCAGCTCGCGGAGCGGCTGTCCGGGCTGCGCGGGAAGGGGGTCGTGGTGCACCTCCAGCATCCGCCGTCCTCCGAGGCCCGCAGGCGCGAGGGCGCCTACGCGGAACTGCTGAGGCGGCTGGCCACGGAGCGGACACTGCGCGCCACCAGGGCCCGGGCCCGTGCGGTGCTCAGCGACCACGAGGTGGTCGTCGGCAGCCACCACCCGCTCGGCGGCGGGGGCACGGGCCCGGCCCGCGGCCGCCCGCCCGGGGAGCTGGGTCTGCACATCGTCGGCACGGCCTTCACCGCGGACTTCGCCCGGGAACTCGGGATCCCCGACTGGTACGGCGTCGGAGGTTCGGCGGAGCCGCCGGTCTACCTTCCGCCGCTGCCCGCGCTGGACGCCGCCCCGGTGCGCGACGACCCGTGGGCCGTCCTGGACAGCCGGCGGGAGCGGGGGGAGCCGCCGGAGGTGCTGCGCCGGGAGGCGGCGGGCCTGCTGCTGGGGGGAACTCCGGGCGAGCGGGAGCGCCGCACCTGGGCGCGGTGGCTCGCGGACGACGCCTGGGCGCGGGGGGCGTTCGTGGAGGCGCTGCTGCTCACGCCGTTGCTCGGCGGGCCGGCGGGGGCCGGGGCGGACCTGGCCGCCGCGGCCGTCCCGGTCGAGCACGGGCCGCTGGGCTACCGGCTCTACGCCGGTGCGGTGGAACTGGCCTCGGCCCCGGCCGGGCACCGGGCGGTCGCCCTGGTGGGGGCCGTGGCGGAGATGCTGATGCACGGGGACGCCACGGGCGCGGAGGTGTGCGAGGTCCTCCTCGAAGGCCCCGCCGCCGAGGGGCTGCCGCCGTCCTGGGTGCGCCTGGGGGGTGCGGCGTGCGCCTACTTCCGGCAGGAGCCCGTACCCCTGCCGCTCCAGGAGGCCAACGAGTGGGCGGCCCGCCAGGCGCGGCTGACCGACGTGCGCGAGCGGTGGGAACGCCTTGGGGCGGAGCTTTCCGACTTCGAGCGGATCAGCCACCACTTCACCTTCCAGGACGGCGAGAAGCTCCACCGAGGGCTGTTCAGGGACGGCCGGATGCTGGCCGTGATCCGGGACGCGGCCCGCCAGGAGCAGCCGCCCGGCCACGCGGCCGGGGCTCTCGCGGCACTGCCGCGGAGCGAGCTGGAGGCCCGGGCGGTGATGGACCGGGTCTCGGCGGAACTCGGGGTGCGCAAGATCGAGTGGCGCCACCACATGGCGTACGCGGGCCGGATCGCCGAGTTCCTGCGCGAGGCGCGCGCGCTGGCCGGGCTGGGTGGCGACGGCACCGGCCGGGACACCCGCAGGCTGCCCGTGCTCAGCGCCGGGCAGCGGGAGTTCGCCCGGCAGCTGGACCGGGAGTGGCACGCGCTGCTGGCCGAGTCCCACGCGCTGGGTGAGCCGGCCCGCCATCCGGCGGCGGCCCTCCTCCAGGCGCTGTCCGCGCTGCCGAAGGCCGGACAGGAGGGCGCATGAGCGCGGAGGGGACGCACGCCGGTGCGGTGGACCGCGCCCTGCTGGAGGACTGGCCGGGCCGCTTCCGGTACCCGGGGGTGCTGATCGCCCTCACCGCAGGGCCGGAGGAGCCGTGGGACGCCGCGGAGCTGGCCCGTTCGGTGCTCGCCCGCATCGGCGGCCGCCCGCCGCGGGTGGTGTGCACCGAGCTCATCGAGCAGGGCGAGTTCGACGCGGCGGAGTACCTGCTCGCGGGTTGCCCGGAGCTGAGGGGGCACGAGGCCGGGGCGCTCGGGCGCAGGCTGCGCGCGGCGAGGTCGGCCGCGGAGGAGGACGTGCGCCAGCGGGTGGCCGCTCTCCGGCGCCGCGCCACGGCGGCGGGTGTCGCACCACAGGAGGTCGACACGGTGGAGCTGGCCGCCCGCGCCCGCCGCCGGACCGCCGCGGTGGACGGCGAGCTGGCGAGGGCGGGGCGGGCGGTGGAGGAGCGGCTGGCGCCCGTGGAGCGCGAGCTGCGCGACCTGTTCGCCCGGCAGGCAGGCGACGGGAGCCCGGCCGCCGGGGCGGGCGGCGGGCGGGTCGGGGCGCTGCTGGACGCGGGCGAGCTGGTGGCCGCGCGGACCCTCATGCAGCGGGAGCCGATCGGCTCGCCGATCCCCGAGAGCGCCGCCCGGCCGCCGCTGTGGGACGACCGGTGGGACCCGGAGGACGTCCTCGAGTACCACCTGAACCCCTCCGCCGCGCGGCCCCCGGAGTTCGCCACCTGGGCGTGCGCCGATGACGGCGGGGCCGCCCTGCTGGCCGCCTACGACCTGCTGAACCGGGACGACTCGGCCGCGGCGGCCGAGGCCTTCGCGGACGCCTTCGGCCGCTTCCTGGGAGCCGAGGGGGGCGGGGCGGTGGCGCACCGGGTGCCGGGGACCCGCTTCCATCTGACCTACTTCGACGGCCTGTTCGGCGGTGAGGGCCTGTCCGGGCTGCATCCGACCGGGCGCGTGGACCTGTACGTCGGGGGGCCGGGCGCCCAGGCCCTGCCACCCGGGCTGGCGGGGCAGGCACCGCATGTGGCCGTGGCCCCGGGCCTGGCGGCCCAGGAGTACACCGACCGCCAGGCGACGGCCGTGCTCTCGCTGCGGGACCTGCTGCGGCTCGTGGTGCTCCACCGCGACCGCCCGGCGGCCGCGCTCGCGGTGGTGGCACGGCAGTGGCCGGTCTCCGCGCTGGTCGGCCGCCGCGCCGCCGATCTGGCGGGCGTGCTCGGGCAGGAGCCCGCCGCCGCCTGGCGGACGCTGCGCTGGATCGCCCACCTCTCACTGGGGTACGGGCCCGACGCGGCGCAGGCCATGGAGAACTGCACCGCCATGGATCCGGGGTCGCTGGGGGTGATGCTGCGCTACGCGGAGCACCTGGCGGCGGACTCGGGCTCCGGGCCGTGGTCGGCGGAGGGCAGCGGCTGGCAGCGGGACGCGGCCCTGGTGCACGCGCTGCGCGAGGAGCTGGTGGGCCGCTGCGGCAGTCCGGAGGCGGAGGCCGCCTGGTGGGCGGCGCTGGCGGCGTGCGATCCGGCGGACGGGCAGCTCAGCCGGGAGAACCTGCTGCTGACGGTGGAGCTGTACGCGGACCGGCCGGAGGCGCCGCGGCGGGTGGCCGGGGGCCTGCGGGAGCTGGTGGCCGCCGGTCTGCTGGCCGCCGACGAGGGCGTCGGCGGCGAGGAGCGGCTGCGGGTGCCGCTGAGCGGGATCGCCCGGATGCTCCGGGCGGATGCGGACCAGCAGGTGGCCGGAGCACTCGCCCGGCTGCGGCCCTCCGGCGCGCCGCGGTCCGGAGGGGACGCGGAGGAGGGGGCGGCCGGGGAGGAGGCGCTGTCCGTCTGGGAGCGCAACCGCTTCGCCACCGTCCCGTCCGCGGCCCGGTACGGGGAGGCGGAGGCCGCCGGTGCGGACCGCGGGGCCCTGGCCGCGCTGCGCGCCGAGGCCGAACGCGAGCTGCACGGGCAGGACCCGGAGGAGCTGGTCCCGGACGGGCGTGCGCCGGGCACCGAGCTGGCCCCGCTGCTGTCGGCGCTGGAGGCGCAGTGCCGTGCGCGCTACCCGGGCATCCGGATGGACGTGCGGTGCCCGTCGGCGCTGCGTGCGGGTGTGCCCGGGCCCGTGCTGCGGGCCGTGCTCTTCGAGGTCCTGGACAACGCGGGGCGCGCGGCGGCAGCGGTGGAGGGGGGCCTGGTCCAGGTGGTGGCGACCTCGGAGAGCCCGGAGGCGCTCGTCGAGGTGCAGGACAGCGGGTCCGGCCTTCCGGCGGCCTCCCGCGGCCGCCGGGTCTTCGCCCTGAGTGCCGCGGGACGGCAGGAGGGGCGCAGCGGGGGCCTGCACCGGGCCCGGCGCTTCCTGCGGGCCTTCGCGACGCCGTCGGTGGAGGCGGAGCTGGAGGTGTTCCAGTCCTCGCATCCGACGCTCACGGGGGCGGCACTGCGGCTGGTGCTGCCGGAGCACCCCGGCGGGACCTGACGGCGCGGGGCGGCGGTGCGGGGGCGGGCCTCCTCCCGCGGGCTCGCCCCCGGGAGGGGGCCGGGCCGAGCCCGCGGGTAAGACCCTCTCGGCGACCGCGCCCCTGGCCCCGGTCTGCTGCCTGTAAGACCCTCTCGGCCGCTGCGCCCCTTGTCCCCTATATAGGGGACAAGGGATCGCGCCCGTCCGGACGCCCCACGGGAAGAACACAGTTTCGAAGCACTGCGGGGCGTCGGGTTCTCCGAGGCTCGGGCCACCGCTAGAGTGTGCGAACGCGCAGAGCGGCGCGGGGGCCGGTCCGGTACGCCCGGACGGCGCCGGTGGCGGGCTTCGCGCTCGCCGTACCGCACGTCCCCGGAGGTTCCGCAGCATGACCGCTGCCCTGCCGCTCCCGCGACCTCCCCCGCACCGGCGCCGCCGCCCGCTCCGCACCCCTCCCACGGCCCTCACCCCGGCTCGGTTCCCCCGGGTGCGGAATCCGTCGCGAACCGCCGGGAGACCCGGCCGAATCATCGCGGTTCCGCCCGCGCCCGCCGTGTCCGGCGGGCGGACCCTGACGCTCCGCTGTCGCCGGTACCGCCGCCCCCGGAGCCGTCCGCATCCCCGCCGCGAAAGACCGCAGAGTCCGCCGCAACGGCCTCACCGGCGGAAACACGGGGTGCGACGCCTAGACCACTCAGGATCAGGTGTCCGATACATGGATCCTTCTGTTCATATAACGATCACGTCACCGACCCAGCAGATTCGAAGATTACTCGCCGTTATGTGATGTGCGTCACTAAGGATCTCGTAAGGACCGTGGTAGACATGCGCCACTCCGCAGTCGGCGCGCCCCACGCGTCGGAGCAGAGTGGCCGGCTCCGCCGGTAGCAAGACCAGGGTGCCGACGGCCGAGTCCGCGGCCCGCCGAGCACCACGGGTCGCCGAACGAACAACGGCGTTCGCTCCCAGCCCCGCACACCGACCGGTGTGGACACCCCTCCGCACACCGGCCCTGCGTCATCGAGGTAAGCCAACGTGTCACTTGAGTCCATGACCGAATCCGTCGACTCCGCCGTCAGCGGGTTCTTCGAGCCCGTAGCGAAGTGGCTCGGCGAAGTCGTCTTCTACTCGGTAAACATCAACGGAACGGCCCTCCCCCTGATCGTGGCCTGGCTCGTGGTGGCCGGTCTGGTCTTCTCCACCTGGTTCGGGTTCATCCAGATCCGCAAGTTCCGGCTCGCCGTGGACGTCGTCCGCGGCAAGTACGACGACAAGAACTCCGCCGGTGAGGTCAACCACTTCCAGGCCCTGACGGCCGCCGTCTCCGGCACCGTGGGCCTCGGAAACATCGCCGGTGTGGCCGTCGCCGTCTCCATCGGTGGCGCGGGCGCCACCTTCTGGATGATCCTCTGCGGCCTGCTCGGCATGGCCACCAAGTTCGTCGAGGTCACGCTCGGCGTGAAGTACCGAGAGGTGCACGCCGACGGCACCGTCTCGGGTGGCCCGATGCACTACCTGCGCAAGGGCCTGGTGGACCGGTTCGGCCCCGGCGGCAAGACCTTCGGCAAGATCCTCGCCGTGCTCGCCTCCGTCATGGTCCTCTTCTTCGGCCTCTTCGGCGGCAACCTGTTCCAGGTCAACCAGTCCTACGCCCAGCTCGTCTCCGTCACCGGTGGCGAGGACGGCCTGATGGGCTCCTCGACCGGCGCGCTGTTCTTCGGTCTGGCGATCGCCGCCCTGGTCGGCATCGTGCTGCTCGGCGGCATCCGCTCCATCGCCTCGGTCACCAGCCGCCTGGTGCCCGCCATGGCCGGCATCTACATCGTCGCCTGCCTCGTCGTGATCCTGGTCAACGTCACCGCCGTCCCGGCGGCCGTCGGCACGATCATCGAGGGCGCCTTCAACCCCGAGGGCGTCGCGGGTGGTGTGATCGGTGCACTGATCATCGGCTTCAAGCGCGCCGCGTTCTCCAACGAGGCCGGCCTCGGCTCCGCCCCGATCGCGCACTCCGCGGTCAAGACCAAGCACCCCGCCAGCGAGGGCCTGGTCGCCCTGCTGGAGCCGTTCATCGACACCGTCGTCATCTGCACCATGACCGCGCTGACCATCGTCATCGCCAACCCCGCCAGCTGGGGCGAGGCGCGTGCCGGTGAGTCCATCGGCGGTGTGACCATCACCTCGGACGCCTTCGGCACCGTGATGCCGTGGTTCCCGTACATCCTCACCCTCGCGGTGATGCTGTTCGCCATCTCCACGGTTCTCACCTGGGGTTACTACGGTCTGAAGTCCTGGACCTACCTCTTCGGCCGCAGCAAGGCCAGCGAGATCACCTACAAGGCCATGTACACGGTCGTCGCCGTGGCGGGCTCGCTGCTCACCCTCCAGACGCTGATCGACATGGCGGACGCGGTGCTCTTCATGCTCGCCGTCATCAACATCGTCGGCCTCTACCTCCTGGCCCCGATCGTCAAGCGGGAGCTGGACAAGTTCCTGGCCTACGTCAAGTCCCGCGATGCGGGCGAGAAGGTCGACGGCGGCGAGGACGAGGACGAGGAGCCGGCGAAGGCCACCGTCTGATCCCCTCTCGCCACACGGCCGAGAACGGGCCCGTCCTCCCGCACCCGCGGGGGACGGGCCCGTCCCGTTCCCCGCGGGTGCCCCCGGGGTGGCGCCCGGCCGGGGCCTCACCCGCCGGGCGGCCCGGAGGGAAGGGCCGCGATCCGCTCCGCGGCGCGCGGGCGGTCAGCACCCGCCGGGGCACCGGAGGACCGGTCGGGCCCCGACAATTAGGGCATTCGACCCATTGACCCCCAGGCCCGCGAAGCGTTCCATGGACATAAAGGAAAAATAAGGCGGCTGGCAGGAGGTGTGGCCCACCATGACCACCCGATCCGACATCGAACA
Source organism: Streptomyces sp. C10-9-1 (assembly GCF_024497955.1). Taxonomy (GTDB): domain Bacteria; phylum Actinomycetota; class Actinomycetes; order Streptomycetales; family Streptomycetaceae; genus Streptomyces; species Streptomyces sanyensis. The sequence continues at coordinate 483,497 of NZ_JANHKP010000001.1, forward strand.
GCACCCGGACGTCGCCGAGATGCGCTCCCGCTTCGAGCGGGCCACCTCGAACCCCACGGCCCAGTCGGTCGAGACCCTGGCACTGATCACCGGCGTCTACCTCGCGGCGTCCCCGTGGATCGCCGGGTTCAGCGGTCTGACGGCTCTGGCCGTGACCAACCTGATCCTCGGCCTCGCCTACTGCGCCTGCATGGGCGGGTTCGCGTCCGCCTACGAGCGCACGCATGCGATGGCGTGGACCGCCTGCGCGATCGGCGCGTTCACGATCATCTCCCCGTGGGTCGTCGCCGGGAGCGTCGACACCACCCGGACCGTCGTCAACAACGTGATCGTCGGTGCGGTCGCGCTGCTCTGCGGCCTGGCGATGGCCGCCGGCGGGCGTCGTGGGCGCGGCGCCGCGTCCTTCGGCCCCTCCGCGATGAGCTGAGCGGCCTCCCGCCCGCTCCGCCCCTCGCACCCGCGAGGCCCCGGTCGCCCGGGGCCTCGCGGGTGCGTCCGCCCGTCGCGGCTCAGGAACCGGGGCCGGGCGTCCCGCCGCTCAGCCGCTCGCGGTCGTCCGGCCGGACCTGGATGACGAAGAGCGCGATCAGCGCGGCGATCACGGCGAGGACGGCCGCCACCACGAAGGCGGCCGAGACCCCGGCGCTGAGGACCTCGTCGCCCCAGGGCGGCGGCAGTTCACCGGTGCGCCGGAACAGCAGCAGCTCGGCCGGTCCGGCCTGCTCCAGGAAGGCCGGGACCTGGCGCTCGGCCTCCTCCGCGCTGACCGTGCCGAAGACCGTGACCAGGATCGACAGGCCCAGTGAACCGCCCACCTGCTGGGTGGCGTTCAGCAGCCCCGAGGCCGCGCCCGACTCGTGGTGCGGCACCCGGGAGAGGGCCATCAGGGTCAGGGACACGAACTGCATGCCCATGCCGAGGCTGAAGACCAGCATCGGCCCGAGGATGCTGCCGGCGTAGGTGGAGTGCACGTCGGTCAGCGTGAGCCAGCCCAGGCCCGCGGCGGACAGCAGCGCGCCGGTCACCATGAAGGGCTTGGGCCCGAACCGGGGCAGCAGCTGCGAGGCGGTCCCGGCGCCCACCGCGATCACCGCGCTGACGGGGAGGAAGGCGAGCCCCGCCTCCAGCGGGCTGAAGTCCAGGACGTTCTGGACGAACAGCGTGAGGAAGAAGAACATCCCGAACATCGCGGCGGCGAGGCAGAGCATCATGCCGTAGGTCCCGGCCCGGTTGCGGTCGGCGAACATGTGCAGCGGGGTGATGGGCTGGCGCGAGCGCCGCTCCACCGCGAGGAAGACCGTCAGCATCGCCACGGCGACGCCGAAGGACGCCAGGGTGAGCGGGTCGCGCCAGCCGTCCTGGGCGGCGCGGATGAACCCGTAGACCAGGGCGGCCATCCCCAGGGTGGAGGTCAGCGCGCCGAGCAGGTCGAAGTGGCCGGGGTGCCGCTCGGACTCCCTGATGTAGCGCGGGACGGCCAGCACGATCAGCAGGCCGATGGGGACGTTGACGAACAGCACCCAGCGCCAGTCCAGCCACTCCACCAGCATCCCGCCCGCGAGCAGCCCGATCGCGCCGCCGCCCGCCGAGACCGCCGCGAACACGCCGAAGGCCCGGTTGCGCTCGGGGCCCTCGCGGAAGGTGGTGGTGATCAGGGCGAGTGCGGTCGGGGAGGCGATGGCGCCGCCGACACCCTGCAGGGACCGGGCCGCGAGGAGCTGGCCGGGGCTCTGGGCGAGGCCGCCCAGCAGCGAGGCGAGGACGAAGAGCAGCACACCGGCGACGAACACCCTGCGGCGCCCGAGGATGTCGCCCGCCCGGCCGCCGAGGAGGAGGAGACCGCCGAAGGTGAGGGTGTAGGCGTTCACCACCCACGACAGGCTGGTGGTGGAGAAGTCCAGCGCGGTCTGGATGTGGGGCAGGGCGATGTTCACGATGGTGATGTCGAGGACCACCATCAGCTGGCAGGAGGCGATGACCAGAAGGGCGATGCGCTTGCGTCCGGCCTCCCCCGCGTCGGGGCCGTGGACGGTCGGCGTGGCGGGCTGGGGGGTGGTCATGGCGCATCGTGTCCCGGACCGGGGATCCCCCGCCGTCCGGGTCCCCCGTTCGGCGGGTCGGTGGGCGGGGCGTCCACGGTACGACGTTAGGTCCGGCCCCCCGGGGCCACCACTCGATCTTCGCCGGGTGGCACGGGGGTTCCCCTTCCGCGGCCGGGACCGCGCGTCCCTCCGGGCACGCGCACACCCGACCGCCCGGTCACGGCAGCACGGCGGTCCCGTCGATCTCGACCAGGCACTCCTCGTCCCACAGCCGGACCACTCCGACGACGGCCATGGCCGGGTAGTCCCGCCCGGCAAGGCGCCGCCAGAGGCGGCCGAGTTCCCCCGTGTGCGCCCGGTAGTCGGCCACGTCGGTGGCGTAGACCGTGACCCGGGCGAGGTCGTGCGGGGTGCCGCCGGCCGCGGCGAGCGCGGCGAGCAGGTTGGTCAGCGCCGTCTCGAACTGCTCGGGCAGCGTGGTGCCGACGACCCTCCCTTCCGTGTCCAGCGCGGTCTGGCCGGCGAGGAACACCAGCCGGGTGCCGCTGGCGGTGACGGCGTGGGAGAAGCCGGTGGGGGGCGAGAGTTCGGCGGGGTTGTGGCGCTGGAGGGTCATGGGGCGGTCTCCTCGGGGCGTGCGCCGGGTCCGGCGGAGTAGAGCTCCTTGGCGATGATGGTGCGCTGGACCTCGGTGGCGCCCTCGTAGATCCGGGGGGCCCGGACCTCGCGGTAGAGGTGCTCCAGGAGGTGACCGCGACGCAGTGCCGCCGCGCCGTGGAGCTGGACGGCCGCGTCCACCACGTACTGCGCGGTCTCGGTGGCGAACAGCTTGGCCATCGCGGAGCGCCGCGGCACCTCGGGCGCGCCCTCGTCGTAGGCCGAGGCCGCGGCGTACACCAGCAGCCGCGCGGCCTCGGTGCGGGTGGCCATCTCCGCGGTGGTGTGCGCGACGGACTGGAGGTCCTTCAGCGCGCCGCCGAAGGCCCGGCGGGCGGCCGTGTGGGCGAGCGCGGCGTCCAGCGCGGCCTGCGCCATGCCGACGGCGAAGGCGCCGACGCTGGGGCGGAAGCGGTTGAGCGTGTCCATCGCCACCCGGAAGCCCCCGTCCGGGGCACCGAGCACGTCCTCGCGGGAGACGGGCACCTCGTCGAAGGAGAGGGTCCCGATCGGGTGGGGGGAGAGCATGTCGAGGGCGCTCCCCGTCAGCCCGGGCCGGTCGGCGGGGACGAGGAAGGCCGTGACGCCGCGGGCCCCGGCGTCCTCGGTGGTGCGGGCGAAGACGGAGTAGAAGTCGGCCTCGGGGGCGTTGGAGATCCAGCACTTCTCCCCGCTCAGCCGCCAGCCACGACCGTCCGGGCGGGCCTTGAGGGCCAGGGCGGCGGCGTCCGATCCGGCGCCGCGCTCGCTCAGCGCGAAGGCCGCCACCGCGCGCCCGGCGGCCACCTCGGGGAGCCAGCGGGTCCGCTGGGCTTCGGTGCCGGCCCGGACCACGGGCGAGGCGCCCAGCCCCTGGAGGGCGAGCGCGGTCTCGGCCTCGGTGCAGGCGTAGGCCAGGGACTCGCGCAGCAGGCACAGTTCGAGGGCGTTCGCCGCCACGAGGCGCTCCAGGAGGCCGAGTTCGCCGAGGGCCGCGACCAGGGGGCGGTTGACGTGCCCGGGTTCGCCCTGCTCGGCCAGGGGGAGCAGCCGCTCCCGGGCCAGGGTGCGCAGCTGCGCGCACCGGGCGAGCTGCTCGGGATCGAGTGAGAATGCGGGCATGCGCGGCCCCTCCTGCGGCGGTCGGGACCGGGCACCAGACGCCCGGCCCGGCTTTCACCCGCACGGTATCGCGGACTGTTGACTGTCGTCACCATAGCGATACGCTCCAGCAGCGGCCGCTTCCCGCCCGCCGGGCGGAGTGCCGGCCGCGCCCGTCCGCGGCCGCCGGGGAGCCGCACCCGGTCACCACGCTGCATGCCGGGCCCGGGCGCCGCACCCCGGGCGGCGCCCGCGCACCCACCACCCGCTTCGCTACCCCACCACCCGCCAGGGGGCGAGACCATGGAGCTGACACCCTCGGCCCACCTCGACACCTTTCCGCGCGACCATCTGCCGCCCCCGGGCACCTGGCCGGACCTGCTGCACGAACTGCCCCGGCTGCGCTACCCCGAACGGCTGAACAGCGCGGCGGAACTGCTGGACGGCACGATCAGCCGGCACGGCGGCGGGCGGCCCGCCTTCCGCGGCGCCGACGGCACGGTGTGGTCCTACGCGGAGCTGCGGTCCCGGGTCGACCGGATCGCCGCGGTGCTCACCGGGGAGCTGGGCGTGGTGCCGGGGAACCGGGTCCTGCTGCGGGGGCCGACGACCCCCCATCTGGCCGCGTGCTGGCTCGCCGTGCTGAAGGCGGGGGCGGTCGCCGTCACCGTCCTGGCCCAGCAGCGGGCGGGCGAGCTGCGGACGGTCTGCGAGATCGCCCGGGTGGGGCACGCCCTGTGCGACGCGCGCTCCCTGGGCGAGCTGGCCGCGGCGGCCGTCCCCGGACTGCGGGTCACCTCCTTCGGCGGCGGGGGCGCGGACGACCTGCTCACCCTCGCCGAGAAGGCCCGCGACCGGCCGTTCCGGGCCGTGGACACCGCCGCCGACGACGTGGCGCTCATCGCCTTCACCTCCGGTACCACGGGGCGCCCCAAGGGGTGCATGCACTTCCACCGGGACCTGCTCGCCGTCGCCGACACCTTCTCGGCCGAGGTGCTGCGCCCGGAGCCCGGGGACCTCTTCGCGGGCAGCCCCCCGCTGGGGTTCACCTTCGGGCTCGGCGGTCTGGTCCTGTTCCCCCTGCGGGCGGGGGCCTGCTCGCTGCTGCTGGAGCAGGCCGGGCCCGCTCAGCTGCTCGCGGCGATCGCCCGCCACCGGGTGTCCGTGCTGTTCACCGCGCCCACCGCGTACCGGGTGATGCTCGACGAGCTCGACGGACACGACCTGGACTCGCTGCGCCGCTGCGTGTCGGCGGGCGAGAACCTGCCCGAGGCCACCTGGCGGCGGTGGCACGAGCGCACCGGGCTCCGGCTGATCAACGGCATCGGCGCCACGGAGCTGCTGCACATCTTCATCGCCTCCGCCGACGAGGGCATCCGGCCCGGCACCACCGGCGTCCCGGTGCCCGGCTGGCAGGCCCGGGTGGTGGACGCCGAGGGCGTCCCGGTGCCGGACGGCGAACCGGGCTGGCTGGCGGTGCGCGGGCCGGTGGGCTGCCGCTACCTCGCCGACCCCCGCCAGCGGGAGTACGTGCGCGGAGGCTGGAACATCACCGGCGACACCTATGTGCGCGAGCCCGACGGCTGGTTCCGGTACGTCGCCCGCGCCGACGACATGATCGTCTCGGCCGGGTACAACATCGCGGGCCCGGAGGTCGAGGACGCGCTGCTGCACCACCCCGACGTGGCGGAGGCCGCCGTGGTGGGCCGTCCCGACGAGCTCCGGGGACAGGTCGCCACCGCGTACGTGGTGCTCCGCGAGGGCGCCTCTCCCGGCAAGGACACCGAGGAGGCGCTGGCCGAGGCGGTGAAGGAGCGGCTGGCCCCGTACAAGTGCCCGCGGGCCTTCGTGTTCCTGGACGCCCTGCCGCGTACGCCCACGGGCAAGCTCCAGCGGTTCCGGCTGCGCAGCCTAGAGTGAGCGCGTGGCCGAGCAGCACACCCCCCGATCCCTGATCGTCACCCTGTACGGCGCCTACGGGCGCGAGCGACCGGGCCCCTTCGCCGTGGCCGAGCTGATCCGGCTGCTGGGCGCACTGGACGTGGACGCCCCCTCGGTGCGCTCCTCCGTCTCGCGGCTGAAGCGGCGCGGACTGCTGGTGCCCGAGCGCACCGCCTCGGGCGCCGCCGGGTACGCGCTGTCCGCCGACGCCCGCCAGCTGCTGGACGACGGGGACCGCCGGATCTTCGCCGGGTCCCCCGCCGATCCGGGCGAGGGCTGGGTGCTGGCCGTGTTCTCCGTCCCCGAGGCCGAGCGCGCCAAGCGCCATCTGCTGCGCTCCCGGCTGGCCGGGCTGGGGTTCGGGGCGGCGGCGCCCGGGGTGTGGATCGCCCCGGCGCGGCTGGCCGAGGAGACGCGCCACACGCTGCTCCGGCTCCGGCTGGACGCCTACGTCGACCTGTTCCGCGGCGAGCACCTGGGGTTCGCCCCGACGGCCGAGGCGGTGGGGCGCTGGTGGGACCTGCCGGCCATCGCCAAGCAGCACGAGGAGTTCCTGGGACTCCACGAACCGGTCCTGCGCGTCTGGGAGGAGCGCGGGGACCCCGCCGCGCGTCCCCGGGACGCGTACCGCGACTACCTGACCGCGCTCGACCTGTGGCGCCGCCTGCCGTACGCGGACCCCGGACTGCCCGCGGACCTTCTGCCGCAGGGCTGGCCGGGTGCCCGGTCCGCGGCGGTCTTCGCGGCGCTGCACGGGCGGCTGCGGGACGCGGGGGCGGTCTTCGTGCGGGCGTGAGGGCGGTCCGCGCGGACGGGAGGGGCCGGCCGGGGGGCCGGGCCGGGCCGGTCCTCGCCCCGGCGGTTCAGGGCAGGGTCAGCCGGGGCTTGGGCCCGTCGGTGCGGCCGGTGGGCGGGGTGCGGCTGCCCGCCCGGTAGGGCAGGGGCCAGACGGCGCCCTCGCCCGTGTACCCCTGCTCCGCGGCGGCGTGCAGGGTCCAGTGCGGGTCGTACAGGTGCGGGCGGGCCAGTGCGCAGAGGTCGGCGCGGCCGGCCAGCAGGATCGAGTTGACGTCGTCCCAGGAGGAGATCGCGCCCACGGCGATGACCGGCACGCCCGCCTCGTTGCGGATCCGGTCGGCGAACGGGGTCTGGTAGGAGCGGCCGAACTCGGGGCGCTCCTCGGGGACGACCTGGCCGGTGGAGACGTCCACGGCGTCGGCGCCGTGCGCGGCGAGGGCCCGGGCGAGGTCCACGGCGTCGTCGGCGGTGGTGCCGCCGCTCGCCCAGTCGGTCGCGGAGATCCGCACCGTCATCGGCCGTTCGGCCGGCCAGACCTCCCGCACGGCCTCGAGGACCTCCAGGGGAAAGCGCAGGCGCCGCTCCGGCGAGCCCCCGTAGGCGTCGGTGCGCCGGTTGGTCAGCGGGGAGAGGAAGCCGGACAGCAGGTACCCGTGCGCGCAGTGGAGTTCGAGGAGGTCGAAGCCGCTGCGCGCCGCCCGGCGGGCGGCGGCGGTGAACTGCTCGCGGATCCGGGCGAGTCCTGCGCGGTCGAGGGCGTGCGGCACCTGGTTGACGCCGGACCGGTAGGGCAGCGCCGAGGCCGCGCTGAGCGGCCAGTTGCCCGCGTCCAGGGGCTGGTCGATGCCCTCCCACATGCGCTTGGTGGAGCCCTTGCGTCCCGAGTGGCCGAGCTGCACGCCGATGGCCGTGCCGGGCGCCTGCCGGTGGACGAAGTCGGTGACGCGCCGCCAGGCCGCCGCCTGCTCCTGGGTGTAGAGGCCGGCGCAGCCGGGGGTGATGCGGCCCTCGGGGCTGACGCAGACCATCTCGGTCATCACCAGCCCGGCCCCGCCGAGGGCCCGCGCCCCCAGGTGGACGAGGTGGAACTCGCCGGGCAGCCCGTCCTCGGCCGTGTACATGTCCATCGGCGAGACGACCACGCGGTTGCGCAGGGTCAGCCCGCCCAGCCGGAAGGGGGTGAACATCGGCGGGGTGCCGGGCGGGCAGCCGAACTCGTCCTCCACCGCGGTGGTGAAGGCGGCGTCCCGCAGCCTGAGGTTGGCGTGGGTGATCCGGCGGCTGCGGGTGAGCAGGTCGAAGGCGAACTGGCGCGGGGGCCTGCCCAGGTGGGTGGCGATCTCCTCGAACCAGCGCAGGCTGGCGGCCGCCGCGCGCTGGGTGGACTCCACCACCGGGCGGCGCTCCTCCTCGTAGGCGGCGAGCGCGGCCGGCAGGTCGGGGTGCTCCTCGATGCACGCGGCCAGCGCCAGGGCGTCCTCCACGGCGAGCTTGGTGCCGGAGCCGATGGAGAAGTGCGCGGTGTGGGCGGCGTCGCCCAGGAGCACGACGGTGCCGTCCGACCAGCGCTCGTTGACCACGGTGCGGAAGGCGGTCCAGGCGGAGGAGTTGCCCCGCAGCGCGCTCCCGCCGAGGGCCCCGGCGAAGATCTCCGCGCAGCGGGCGGCCGAGCGGGCCTCGTCCATCGCGTCGAAGCCGGCCGCCCGCCAGACCTCCTCGCGCATCTCGACGATGACGGTGGAGGAGTCCTCGGCATAGGGGTAGCCGTGCAGCTGCATCACGCCGTGCCGGGTCTCGGCGATATCGAAGCGGAAGGCGGGGAAGGCGGTGTCCGCGGCCAGCCAGATGTAGCGGCAGCGGTGGGTGGTCACCCGGGGCCGGAACACCTCGGCGCGGTCCTCGCGGGTGGCGCTGTGCACCCCGTCGGCGGCGATCACCAGATCGTGACGGGCGGCCAGTTCCCCGGTGGGCGGGGCGGGGGTGCCGAAGCGGAGCCGGACGCCCAGCGAGGCGCAGCGGCGGTGGAGGATCTCCAGCAGCCGCCGGCGGCCGAGCGCGGCGAAGCCGTGCCCGCCGGAGGTGTGGCGGTGCCCGCGGTGGGTGATCTCGACCGTGTCCCAGCGGACGAAGTCGTCCCCGAGGGCCCGGTGGACGACGGGGTCGGCGTGCTCGATGCCGCCGAGGGTCTCGTCGGAGAGCACCACGCCGAAGCCGAAGGTCTCCTCGGGGGCGTTGCGCTCCCAGACGGTGACCTCGCGGCGCGGGTCGAGCCGTTTCAGCAGGGCGGCGGCGTAGAGCCCGCCGGGGCCCCCGCCGACGACGGCCACGCGCAGCGGGGATGCGCCGGCCGTCCCCGGGGCGGGGGCGGCACCCGCTGCCGGCGCGGCGGTCATCAGCGGCCCTCCCAGCGCGGCGGGCGCTTCTCGGCGAAGGCGGCATGGAACTCGGCGTAGTCGCGGCCGTTCATCAGCAGCGCCTGGGTGGCCGCGTCCATCTCCACGGCCGCGGCGAGGGACATGTCCAGTTCCGCGGTGAGCAGGGCCTTGGTCTGGGCGAGGGCGAGGGAGGGGCCGTCCGCCAGGCGGCGGGCGAGGGCGGCGGCGCGTGCCGGGGCCTGCCCCTCGTCGGCGAGTTCGCTCACGAGGCCGATGCGCTCGGCCTCGGGGGCGCGCACGGGCTCCCCGAGCATCAGCAGCCGGGTGGCGTGGCCCAGTCCGACGGTGCGGGGCAGCAGGTAGGCGGCACCCATGTCGCCGCCGGAGAGGCCGACCCGGGTGAAGAGGAAGGCGAAGCGGGCGGACGGGTCGGCGACCCGGAAGTCGGCGGCGAGGGCGAGCACCGCCCCGGCGCCGGCGGCGACGCCGTGCACGGCGGCGACCACGGGGAACGGGCACTCGCGGATCGCGCGTACCACCTGGCCGGTCATCCGGTTGAAGTCGAGGAGCTCCGCGGTGTCCATGGACAGGGTGGCGCCGATGATCTCGTCCACGTCCCCGCCGGAGCAGAAGCCGCGGCCCTCGCCGCCCAGGACCAACGCGCGGACGGAGCGCTCGCGGGAGAGTTCCGCGAGCAGGTCGCGCAGGTCCGCGTAGGCGCCGAAGGTGAGGGCGTTGAGCTTCTCCGGCCGGGCGAGGGTGACCGTGGCGACACCGTCGTCCCTGGTCAGCCGCAGATGGTGCCACTTCTCGGTGGGCTGTGCGGAACCGGTAAAGGGACTCATCGAGTGCTCCTTCGGCGGGCGGTCTGCTGCCTGCCCCGAAGCTATCACTTGTTCCTGACTGTCGTCACGAGTGCGCTATAGGCCGCACGGGAGGCCGCGGCGGAAGGGGCCCGGGACGGCACAGGACCGTGACAGTGCGGCGATCCGGTAGCGGTTCCGGCACGACCCGGCACCGGGTGCCTCCCGGGCGCGCCCGCGCCCGGGAGGCACGCCTACGGTGGGGCGACGACCACCAGCGAACGGAGCGGCGCCGTGCTCCACGAACCGGTTTCCCCGCCTTCCGCGCCCGCGGGCCCCCAGCCCTCCGCCCGGCGCCTGGCACTCCCCCACGCCCCCGTGGCGGTGCCCCTCGCCCGGGCGGCGGTCAGGGCGGCACTGGCGGCGGCCGGGATTCCGGCGGACCGCGACACGGCGGAGCTGCTGACGGCGGAGCTCGTCGCCAACGCGGTGGAGCACACCCCGGGCGGGACGCCCATCGAGCTGGTGGTGGAGACGCTCCCCCGGGGCTGCCGGGTGGAGGTCCGCGACGCGGGGCCGCCGCTGCCCGACCCGGCGCCCCGCGCGGGGTCGCTCTGGCGGGAGGACGGTCGCGGACTGGTGCTGCTCGGGGCCCTCAGCGCCACGCACGGCCACCGGTGCACGGAGGACGGCAAGGCGGTGTGGTTCACGCTGTCCGCACGGCACTGAGGCCACCCCGGCGGCGGGCCCACGGCCCGCGGGGAGCCCCATCGACCGGGGGGCCCGCACGACCCGGGGGGATCGGGGACGGGCTCAGGGGGCGGCGAGGGTGGCCACCATGACCGCCTTGATCGTGTGCATCCGGTTCTCCGCCTCGTCGAACACCACCGAGTGCCGGGACTCGAAGACCTCGTCCGTGACCTCCAGCTCGGTGAGCCCGTGACTCTCGTGGATCTCCCTGGCCACCTCGGTGCCGAGGTCGTGGAAGGCGGGGAGGCAGTGGAGGAACCGCACCTCCGGGTTGCCCGTCGCCCGCAGGACGTCCATGGTGACGGCGTAGGGGGACAGGGCCTTGATGCGCTCGGCCCAGACCTCCTTCGGCTCGCCCATCGACACCCACACGTCCGTGGCGACGAACCCGGCCCCGCGGACCCCTTCGCCGATGTCCTCGGTCAGGGTGATGCGCGCGCCGCTGACCGCCGCGGCCTCGCGGGCGGCCGCCACCACCTCGGGTGCGGGCCAGTAGGACTCGGGGGCCACGATCCGCACGTCCATGCCCAGCAGCGCCCCGGTGACGAGGTAGGAGTTGCCCATGTTGAAGCGGGCGTCGCCGAGGTAGGCGAGGGAGACCTCCTCCAGCGGGCCGGCGCCGTGCTCGGTCATGGTGAGGACGTCGGCGAGCATCTGCGTCGGGTGCCAGCGGTCGGTGAGCCCGTTGTAGACGGGCACGCCCGCGTACTGCGCCAGCTCCTCGACGGTGCCCTGGGCGTCGCCCCGGAACTCGATGGCGTCGAACATCCGCCCGAGGACGCGCGCGGTGTCCCGCACGGACTCCTTACGGCCGATGTGCGCACCCGCGGGGTCGATGTAGGTGGTCGAGGCGCCCTGGTCCGCGGCCGCCACCTCGAAGGCGCAGCGGGTGCGCGTGGACGCCTTCTCGAAGATCAGGGCGATGTTCCTGCCGCGCAGGCGCCGCTCCTCGGTGCCCGCCCGCCTCGCGGCCTTGAGCTCGGCGGCCAGGGCGACCAGCCCGCGGAACTCCTCTGCCGTGAAGTCCAGCTCCTTGAGGAAGTGGCGGCCTGCGAGATGAAGGGCCATGGGTGACTGCTCCAGGGATGCGCGTCGCGGCGAGGGACGATGGAAGTCTATACGAAGCACTGCATCTATATACAGCCCCCTGGGGCCCGGGAAACCCGCTCGCCTCCGGGCGCCCCCAGGGGCGCCCGGAGGCGACCGCACTACTGTACGGAATCCCGCTCGACGGGGCAGCTCATGCAGCGGGGCCCTCCCCGGCCGCGCCCCAGCTCGCTGCCGGGGATCTCGATGACCTCGATGCCCTGCCGGCGCAGGTGGGTGTTGGTGGTCACGTTCCGCTCGTAGGCCACGACCACACCCGGTTCGACGGCAAGGACGTTGCAGCCGTCGTCCCACTGCTCGCGCTCGGCGGAGTGCACGTCCTGGGTGGCGGTCAGCACCCGGATGTCCTTCATCCCGAGCGCCGCGGCGATGGCGTCGTGCATCTGCTCCGGCGGGTGGTCGCTCACCTTCAGGCCGCCCGCGGTGTCGGCCGGCTCGATGGTGTAGGAGCGCAGCATCCCGAGCCCCGCGTACTGGGTGAAGGTGTCCGCGTCGACCATGGTCATCACGGTGTCGAGGTGCATGAAGGCCCGCCGCTTCGGCATGTCGAGGGCCACGATCGTCCGGGCGGAACCCGCCGCGAACAGGCCGCGGGCCAGCATCTCCACGGCCTGCGGGGTCGTCCGCTCGCTCATCCCGATCAGCACCGCGCCGTTGCCGATCACCAGCACGTCCCCGCCCTCGATGGTGGAGGGGTAGTCGTCCTGCCCCTCGGACCAGTGGTGGAACGGGGCCGCGCGCTCGCCCGCGAAACGCGGGTGGTGCTTGTAGATGGCCTCGAAGTGGACCGTCTCGCGCTGCCGGGCCGGCCAGCGCATGGCGTTGATGGAGACGCCGTCGTAGATCCACGCCGAAGTGTCCCGGGTGAAGAGGTGGTTGGGCAGCGGCTGGAGCAGGAAGTCGTCCAGCTCCATGGCGTGGAAGCGGACCGAGGTCGGCTCGGTGTGCCCCGCCAGGAACTCGCGCTTGGTCATCCCGCCCACCAGCGCCTCCACCAGGTCGGCGGTGGGCATGGCGTCGAAGGCGTCGCGCAGGTGCCCCGTCGCCAGGGGCCCGTACTCCTTCTCGTCGAAGACGCGGTCCAGCACCAGGCCCCGGGCCGCGGGGAGGTCCAGCGACTCGCGCAGCAGATCGCCGAACAGGTGCACCTCCACCCCCCGGTCTCGCAGCACGTCGGCGAACCCGTCGTGCTCCTGGCGGGCGCGGCGCACCCACAGCACGTCGTCGAAGAGGAGCGCGTCCTTGTTGCTCGGTGTGAGCCGCTTCAGTTCCAGATCCGGCCGGTGGAGGATGACCTGGCGCAGGCGGCCGGTCTCGGAGTCGACGTGGAATCCCATGCCCCCATCCTCACCGCGCCGGGGACCGTTCACCCGGCGAACGGCGCAGCTCCTCCCCCCCCCGGCCGCCGCCGGGCCGGGAGAGGGCGCGCCGCGGCGGTCGGGCCCGGCGGCGGGGGCGGTGCCCCGGCCGCCGGCGGTGGCGCCCGCCCGGCGGCCGGGGGCCCCGGTGTCACAGCCGGGGGTCGACCGGCTCCGACTCCAGCGCGAGGACCGCGAACACGGCCTCGTGGACCCGCCACAGCGGTTCCGCGTCGGCGAGCCGGTCCAGCGCCTCCAGCCCGAGCGCGTACTCGCGCAGCGCGAGTGAGCGCTTGTGGCCCAGGGAGCGCTGCCGCAGCCTCTCAAGGTTCTCCCGGCGTGTGTACTCCGGGCCGTAGACGATGCGCAGGTACTCGCGTCCGCGGACCTTCACACCGGGCTGGACCAGGCGTCCTCCGGCGTTCCTGGCGAGCGCCTGGAGCGGCTTGACGACCATGCCCTCCCCGCCGCGGCCGGTCAGCTCCAGCCACCAGTCGGTCCCCGCGCGCACCGAGTCCTCGTCTCCCGTGTCCACCAGCAGGCGGCGGGTGATCCGCAGCAGACCCGTGGGATCGTGCTCGACGAGGCGGTCCAGCCAGGCCAGTTGCCGGTCGTGCGGGACCGCCGCGAGGCTGCGGCCCTCGGCCGCCAGGATCTGGAAGGGTGCGAGGTTCACCCCGTCGAGCCCCTCGGTGCTCCAGCAGTAGCGCCGGTAGGCGTCGGTGAACGCCGTCGCGTCCGCCGCCCGGGCGGCCTGGCGGGCGCGCAGCTCGCCGAGCGGCACGCCCCGGGCGGCGGCGGCGTCCAGCGCACCGAGCGCCGTCGGGAACACCGCGCCCGAGGCCGCGCCGACCGCGGCGTACTGGGCGCGCAGCAGACCGCTCGCCTTGAGGGACCAGGGCATCAGCTCGCCGTCCAGCAGCAGCCAGTCGGTCTCCAGCTCCTGCCACAGGCCCGCGGCGCCCACGGCCGCACGCAGCCGCTCCAGCACCTGCTCCGCGACCCGGGGGTCGTCGAAGAACGGGCGCCCGGTACGGGTGTGCAGGGCTCCCGTGGGGCCCTCGACGCCGAAGCGGCGGGCCGCCGCCCGCGCGTCCCGGCACACCAGCGCCACGACCCGGGAGCCCATGTGCTTCTCCTCGCACACGACCGTGCCCACACCGTCCGCGCGGTACTGGGCGAAGGCCTCCGCCGGGTGCTCCAGGTAGCCCTCCTGCCGGGTGGTGGCGGTGGGGGCCATCGTGGGCGGGAGGTAGGCGAGCAGCCTGGGGTCGACGGCGAAGCGGCTCATCACCTCCAGCGCCGCGGCCGCGTTCTCCTCCCGGACGGCCACCCGCCCCATCTGCCGGGTCTCCACCGCCCGGCGGCCCCGGACGTCCGCCAGGTCAAGCGGCCGGCCCTCGCGGCCGCCCGGCGCCTCGCTGGTCATCGGGCGGACCGGCTCGTACCAGGTCCGCTCGGCCGGGACCTCCACCAGCTCCCGCTCGGGCCAGCGCAGCGCGGTGAGCTTGCCTCCGAAGACCGCACCGGTGTCCAGGCAGATGGTGTTGTTCAGCCAGGACGCCGTCGGCACCGGGGTGTGCCCGTAGACCACCGCCGCGCGCCCCCGGTAGTCCTCCGCCCACGGGTAGCGCACGGGGAGGCCGAACTCGTCGGTCTCCCCGGTGGTGTCACCGTAGAGCGCGTGCGAGCGGACGCGGCCGGAGGTGCGGCCGTGGTACTTCTCCGGCAGCCCCGCGTGGCAGACCACCAGGCGGCCCCCGTCGAGGACGTAGTGGCTGACCAGTCCCTCGACGAAGGCGCGTACCCGCTCCCGGAAGGCGGGGTCCCTGGCGTCCTCCTCCTGGAGCTGGGCGATGGTCTCGGCGAGGCCGTGGGTGTGCTGGACGGCACGCCCCCTGAGCCACCGGCCGAGCTTGTTCTCGTGGTTGCCTGGGACGCACAGGGCGTTGCCCGAGGCCGTCATGGCCATCACCCGGCGCAGCACACCGGGGCTGTCGGGCCCCCGGTCGACCAGGTCGCCGACGAAGACCGCGGTGCGCCCCTCGGGGTGCACGCCGTCCACGTAGCCGAGCCTGGCCAGCAGGGCCTCCAGCTCGGAGGAGCAGCCGTGGACGTCGCCGACGATGTCGAAGGGGCCGCTCAGGTGGCGCAGGTCGTTGAAACGGCGCTCCAGGACCACCTCGGCGGCGTCCGCCTCGGCGGGGCCGCGCAGCACGTGCACCTTGCGGAAGCCCTCGCGCTCCAGACCGCGCAGCGACCTGCGCAGTTCGCGGCGGTGGCGGCTGATCACACGGCGCGGCACACCGGCGCGGTCGGGACGGACGGCGTTGCGGGCGGCACACACGTCCTCGGGCATGTCCAGGACGATCGCAAGGGGCAGCACGTCGTGCTCGCGCGCCAGTCGCACCAGACTCCGGCGGCTCTCCGGCTGGACGTTGGTGGCGTCGACGACGGTCAGGCGTCCTGCGGCCAGGCGCTTGCCGACGATGTAGTGGAGCACGTCGAAGGCGTCGCCGCTCGCGCTCTGGTCGTTCTCGTCGTCGGCGACGAGGCCGCGGCAGAAGTCGGAGGAGACGACCTCCGTCGGCTTGAAGTGCTTCCTGGCGAAGGTCGACTTGCCGGAGCCCGTGGCGCCGACGAGGACGACCAGGGACAGGTCGGTGACGGGGAGGCGGCGCGGGGCTCCGGTGGAGGCCGTCGGCGTCTCCGGTGCCGCGGCGGCGGTCCGCGCGCCGGGCTGCCGCTCCGCGTCCCGCGGAGCACCGGGGGTGGGGCTCGTGGATTCCATGGGGTCCGTCGCCGGGTCGGGGGCGCCGTGGCCCGTGGGGTTGCCGCCGGTCATGCGTTCTCGCCCTCCTTCTCCGTGGCGCCGGTCCGCGCCTGCGGCTCGTCCCCCGGCCGCGGGCCGGCCGGTGTGCGCCGCGGTGCGTCCGGTGGGGTGGCGTCCGCGGCCGTCCGCTCGAAGACGGCCATCTGGGTGGGTGGCCCCACCTCGGGGTCGTCGGGGCCGACCGGAGCGAACCGCACCCGGTAGCCGTGCCGTTCGGCCACCGAGCCCGCCCAGGCGCGGAACTCCGCGCGGGTCCACTCGAAGCGGTGGTCGGCGTGGCGGACCCGGCCCGCGGGCAGCGTCTCCCAGCGGACGTTGTACTCGACGTTCGGCGTGGTGACGAGCACGGTGCCGGGCCGGGCGGTGCCGAACACGGCGTGCTCCAGGGCGGGCAGCCGCGGTGGGTCGAGGTGCTCGACCACCTCGCTGAGGACGGCGGCGTCGTAGCCGGTCAGCCGCTTGTCGGTGTAGGCGAGCGAGCCCTGGACGAGGCTGACGCGGGAGGCCTGGCGCTCGCCGAGGCGGTCCAGCCTCAGTCTCCGGGCGGCGACGGCGAGGGCGCGTACCGACACGTCCATGCCCACGATCTCGGTGAAGCGGACGTCCTGGAGCAGGGCCTGGACCAACTGGCCCTGGCCGCAGCCGAGGTCGAGGACACGGCTCGCGCCCGCGGCGCGCAGCTCCGCGAGAACGGCCTCGCGGCGCTGCACGGCCAGCGGCACCGGGCGGTCCTCGGTGTCGGACGTCTCGTCCACGGCGTTGTCCACGTCCTCCAGGCGCAGGTCGTCCGCCTCGGCGAGGCGGATCAGCTCCAGCCGGTCCATGGCCTGCCGGGTGAGGCTCCAGCGGCGCGCCAGGTAGCGGCTGGTGATGAGCTTCTGCTCCGGGTGGTCCGCGAGCCAGCCCTCGCCGGCGCGCAGCAGCTTGTCGACCTCGTCGGGGGCGACCCAGTAGTGCTTGGCGTCGTCGAGGACCGGCAGCAGGACGTAGAGCTGCCGCAGGGCGTCGCGCAGGCGCAGTTCGCCCTGGAGGACGAGCCGGACGTAGCGGGAGTCGCCCCACTCGGGGAAGCGCTCGTCCAGGGGGACCGGTCGGGCGTCGACCTGCGCCCAGCCCAGCGGCTCGAAGAGCGTGCGGACCAGCTCCGCACCGCCGCGCGCGGGCACGGCGGGGAGTTCAACGCGCAGCGGCAGGGGGGCGGCGGCGCGGTCCGGCAGGGCGTTGCAGACGCCTCGCAGCGCGCTCTTGAACACCGTGCTCAGGGCGACGGCGAGCAGGGAGGAGGCCGCGTACGGGCGGTCGTTGACGTATTGGGCGAGCGCCGTGTCGGGCGCGCCGCCGCGCCCCTTGCCCTTGCCGCGCCGTACGAGTGCCACGGGATCGACCTCCAGCAGGAGGGCTGCCGTGCAGCGCTCGGCGGAGGCCTCCGGGTAGAAGACGTGCGCGGTGCCGTAGGCGGTGGAGAACGCCTGCGCGTTGTCGGGATGCTTGTGCAGCAGGAAGCCGAGGTCCGTCGCGGGGTTCTCCGGGGTACCGGTCGTACTGATCGTCAGGAACACCCGTGTGATTATCGCGGGTTGCCGGTGCGGCGACCACGCGTTTTCGCCCGTCGGGGGCCGTGGGGTCCGCCGGCTGCCGCACGCTCCGGCCGGTGGGTGCGGCGGCACGGCCGCGCCCGCGGGCCACCGGTACCGGGGCCGGTGGCCGCGGCCGCGGCCGCGGCCACCGGGTCCGCGTCACGGCGGGCGGCGCAGCAGCGGGGCGAGGGCGGCGATGCGGTCCGGGCCGACCCGGCAGCAGCCGCCCACCAGCCGGGCCCCGGCGGCGCGCCAGGAGCGCACCGGCGCGGAGTCGAACGCCGCTGCTCCGCGCCAGGTACGGGCGACGGGGTCCCAGTGCTCGCCGCTGTTGGGGTAGACCACCCCCGGTCTGCCGGTGACGGCCGCCGCCACCGCCAGGGCCGCCCCGGCCTCCGCGGGATCGCAGCAGTTGACCCCGACGGCGGCGACGCCCCGCCGCCCCGCGGCCACCGCGAAGGCCTCCGCCAGGTCCTGTCCGGCCCGGGTGCGGCCGTTCTCGACGGTGTACGAGAGCCAGACCGGCACCCCGCAGCCCTCCGCGGCCTCCAGCAGGGCGTGCGCCTCCTCGGCGTCGGGCACCGTCTCCAGGGCCAGCACGTCGGGCCCGGCCGCGGCGAGGGCCTCGATCCGGGGGCGGTGGAAGCGCTCCAGTGCGCCGGGGGGCAGCCCGTAGCGGCCGCGGTACTCGCTCCCGTCGGCGAGGTGTGCCCCGTAGGGGCCGACCGAGGCGGCCACCCAGACCTCGCGGTCCGCCTCCTCGGCCGCCGCCCGGGCCAGGGCGACGCTGCGGGCCATCAGGTCACCGGCCTCGCGTCGGCCGGTGCCGCGGCGGGCGAAGCCCTCGAAGGTGGCCTGGTAGCTGGCGCCGATGAGCACCTGGGCCCCCGCGCGCGCATAGGCACGGTGCGCGGCCAGGATCTGCGCCGGGGCGTCGGCGAGCAGCCGCGCGGACCAGAGTCCGCCGCCCAGGTCGCAGCCCTGCGCCTCCAACTGGTTGGACAGGCCCCCGTCGAGGAGGAGGGTGTCCTCGGCGAGCGCCTCGGCGAGCGTGCGGGTGGGCTGCACGGCGTCCTCCCTTCCTCGTGCGCCTGCGGGGCCGGGCCCGGCGGCCGCGGGGCGCCGCTCCGGCGCGGGGACCGAGCGCTCGGGGACCGGGGCCGGGTCGCGCCCGGGCCGGTGCGGGCTCCCGGTACCGGGGCCGTGGGCCGCCCACCGGCCCGGGCCCTGGCGCGGGCGCTCGAGGACCTGCGGGACGACGGGGTGCGGGCGCCCTTGCCGGCCACGGTACTCCGGCCGCCGCCGGGAGCGCCGACGGCGGCCGCGGGGCGCGTCAGCCCAGCTGGGACTGCACGGCCGAGGAGATCAGCTCAAGGTGGTCCAGGTCATCGAGGTCCAGTACCTGGAGGTAGATCCGGGAGCACCCCGTCTCGGCGTAGCGACCGATCCTGTCCACCACCTCGTCGGGGGAGCCGGCCAGCCCGTTGGCCCGCAGTTCGTCGACCTCCCGGCCGATGGCCGCCGCGCGCCGGGCCACCTCGGCGTCGTCCTTGCCGACGCACACCACCAGGGCGTTGGAGTAGACGAGGTCGCCGGGAGCCCGGCCCGCCCGGGCGGCGGCCTCGCGGACTCGGCCGAACTGGCGCACCGTGTCCTCGATCGACGCGAAGGGCAGGTTGAACTCGTCGGCGTAGCGGGCGGCCAGCCGCGGGGTGCGCACCGCCCCGTGGCCGCCGATCAGCACCGGGACCCTTGCCTGGGCGGGCTTGGGCAGGGCGGGCGAGTCGGTGAGCCGGTAGTAGGTGCCGTCGAAGTCGAAGGTGTCACCGGTCCCGGTGCCCCACAGCCCGGTGATGATCGCCAGCTGCTCCTCCAGCCTGCCCATCCTCTCCTTCGGGAACGGAATGCCGTAGGCGCGGTGCTCCTCCTCGAACCAGCCTGCGCCGAGGCCGAGTTCGATCCTGCCCCCCGACATCCGGTCGACCTGGGCCACCTGGATCGCGAGCACGCCCGGGTGGCGGAAGGTGCCTGCCGTCATCAGCGTGCCCAGGCGGATCCTCCGCGTCTCGCGGGCGAGCCCGGCCAGGGTGATCCATGCGTCCGTCGGCCCGGGCAGCCCGTCGGCCGATCCCATGCGGAGGTAGTGGTCGGAACGGAAGAAGGCGTCGAAGCCCAGGTCCTCGGTGGCCTTGGCGACGGTGAGCAGCGTGTCGTAGCTCGCGCCCTGCTGGGGCTCGGTGAAGATGCGAAGATCCATGCACCCATCCTGCACCGCACCCCTGCCCGCGGCCGGTCAGCGGGGGCCAGCGCGCCCACGGACGGCCTCGGGAGGGGCGGCCTGGTGCACGGAGAGCCTGCGCAGCATCTCCCTGACCCGGTCCCCGGATTCGTCGGCGATGTCCATCGTCTCGATGCACTGCCAGTAGAGCCCCTCGTCGTCGGTGGCGCAGGCGACGCCGACCAGGACGATGCCCAGTTCGCCCAGCAGGCCGAGCAGCGCCGTCAGCACCGCGGCCGGGTCCGCGACGCCCGTCATCCGGGCGGCCCGCAGGCCGGAGGCCCGCACCGCCGGGTGGTCGGCGGGGGCCCCCGCCCGGGCCGCCGTCTCGCTCAGCGCCCGGGCCTCCCCGCGGAGATCGGGAGGCCCCCCGGCGGCGATGACCCCTCCGACGGCGTGCGCCAGCGCCTGGATCTGCCAGGCCTCGGCGATCACCTCCGCGACCTCCGTACTGCGCTCCAGCGCCTGCCTGCTGCTGCCGATGAGCCGTAACGCGTCCATCCCCGCACCCCGTTCCGACGACTGCCTGCCCTCCTACTTCACTACCCAGAGTGAAGGTCATCGACCAGAAAAGCCAGGGGAATTCGGAAATCTGTGGACAGCCAGGCAGTTGTGGATACTTCGATGACTCCGAAGAGTGACGAACTAGTCGAGAGGGAACCGGCTCTCGTTGCGTTCGACCTTCTCGCGCAGCGCCTGGCCCGGGTCGACGCCGAGCACCTCGCAGAACTGGAGCAGATAGGCGAGCACGTCCGCCACCTCGTCGCGGACCCGGTGCGCCGTCGACTCGTCCTCCATCACCGCCGCCGACTCCTCGGGGGTCAGCCACTGGAAGATCTCCATCAGTTCGGCGGCCTCGACGCTCAGCGCCGAGGCGAGGTTCTTCGGGTTGTGGTACGTCCCCCAGCCGCGGGCGGCCGCGAACCCGACCACCGTCCGCTGCAGATCGGCCAGGTCCGGTCGCTCGTCTCTCGTCATGCCCCCAGGTCTACCACCGCCGCCCCCGGGACCCCGCTCGCACAGGAGCCGTCCGCCACCGCGCCGAGGAGGCGGATGTGCCCCCGGGCGCACATCTCCGCGGCCAGGGCGGTCAGATGGCGGGCCTGCGCGGGGTCGAGGCCGCGGTCCAGGCCGTCCGCCAGCACCGTGAGGGACTGGTAGGCCTGCGGCACCTCGGCGACCGCGTCCACGGCCAGCACGCCGGGGCCGGTCAGCAGGACCAGCGCGAGCGCGAGGTAGCGCAACTCCCCCTCCCCCAGCCGCCCGACGGGGGTGTCCGGACGGCCCGGCCCGCGGGCGAGGAGCGCCCGGACCGTGCCGTCGTCCGCCGCCTCCGCACGGACGTCGGCCACCTCCCCCGCACAGCCCAGCCGGGCCGCGCCCACCAGGCGCGCATGCCGGCGGGCGCACTCGCTGCGGGTGCGGTAGAGGACCTCGGCGAGGTTGTCGCACCCGCGCCGCAGCCGGCCCGGACCGGCGGGCACCGGGGCCCGCATGCGCTCGGGGCGGGGATCGCACGAGAACACCGGCCGCAGCGCCATCACCACCTGCTCGGCGGCGGCCAGCACGCGGAGCTGTGCCGTGGTGCGGCCCGCCACGTGCAGCGGGAGCAGCGCGGTCGCCAGCCGGTCGTCGGGCAGCGCGGCCCGGGTGACGCCTCCCGTGCCGGAGGTGTGCCAGCTCGCCTCCACGCTGCGCCTGCGCGGGTCGCGCAGCGCGGTCGCGAGCAGGACCCGCCCGCCGCAGGTCAGCCGCTCCCCGACGATGCGGAGCTCCGGCTCGACCTGGACGGCGAGGTCGAGGAGCACGGGCCCCTCGGGGCCGTCGGCCGTGCAGCCGAGGCGGAAGCCGCGCCGGCCCTGGCGGTCGGGCCGGGACCACTCCGGCACGCACCCCGCCGGATCGGGTACCGAGCGGTCGAGGCCCCGGCCGGCGGCGAGCCGGGCCAGGGCCTCGAAGGCGTGCAGGGCCGTGGTCTTGCCGCTGCCGCTGCTGCCCGCGAAGAGGGTCAGCGGGGCGATCGGCAGGGTGGCCGCGCGGTGGGCGCGGAAGGCCGAGAGCCGCAGTTCGGTGACGGACGGGCGGGCTGCTCCCGGGGCGGCCGGGCGCGGGGCGCCGGGGCGGGCCGGAGACGGCGTGGAGTCCATGGGCCGGACCGTACGCAGCAAGATCCACGAGGAACCGTTCCGGCGCCTCGGGCTTCCTACGAATGGGGTACGGCAGCCTCCGCGGAACCGTCGACCTCGGTCCCGGGAGGCGCCAGCAGGAAGACGTTCCGGTCCACCCGGTGCATCGCGCTGCCCAGGCCGAAGACCACACCGCTGCTGAAGTCGAGGATCCGCTTGGCCACGTCGGCGTCCGCGGCGGTCAGGTCGAGCAGCACCGGGGTGCGGTCGATGAGGTACTCGGCCACGTCCCGGGCGTCGGAGAAGACCTGCACCCTCAGCACCACCAGTCGGCGCTCCCCCTCGGCGGTGCCGCCGTACTCCCCGGGAACGGTGCGGTGGTCCGCCCGCGACGGCCATGCGTCCCGGCCGCGCAGCGGCACCACCCGGGCAAGGCCCTCCCACTGCTCGTCGGTGACGTCGTACCTCTCGTACCTACTCATGGGACCATCCTGGCGCCCCTCACCCGTTCGGCCCAACTGCGACACGGGGTGAGGGGCACCGGGCGGCGGGGGTCAGCCGCGGGCGAAGACCGCGACGGTGCGCGGGGGCACCGTGAAGGTGCCCGAACCCCGGTCGTAGGCGGCGGACTTCACCACCGGGTCGGAGCCGTGCCGCTGCACCGGGTGGAGGACGTAGCGCTCACCGGCGAGCGGGGCGAGCTCCTGGTCCTGCCGCTCGGCGGTGGCGTTGAAGACGACCACCAGCCCGCCCAGCCGCATGGTGACCACGCCCGGTGTCTCCCCGGGGCCCGACAGCGGGAAGGACAGCTCCCGCTGGACCCGGCGGGCCGTTCCGAGGGAGAAGGCGTCCTCCGAGGTGCGGATGCGCAGCAGGTCCCGGTAGGCGGCCGAGGCGTGCGTGATCTGCGGGCAGCCGGCCTTCAGCGACGGGTCCGCCAGCAGCGGCCTGGCGTGCGGCCACTTGGCCTCGTTGTCCGCGGCCGGCGGAAGGCCGCGGCCGAAGCCGTTGCCGTCCCGGCAGTCCCAGTGGATCGCGTTGAACCAGTCGCCGCTGTCGTAGGAGTTGCGGTCCAGCGACTTGGAGCGGAGCAGGTCCGTCCCCGCCTGGGAGAGCGCGGGGCCCTGCGAGAGGGCCGCGGTGGCCATCGCGAGGACCTGCATCCTGGCCCGGTCCGCGGGCGGGGTGCCGGGCGGGAGCTTGTAGGCCAGGGCGTCGTAGAGCGTCTCGTTGTCGTGGGCGTCCGCGTAGGCCAGCGCCTCGCCGGGGGCGGCGGCGTACCCGGCCGGGGAGCCGTTGTAGTCGACCTCGGCGCCCGTCACCTCGCGGCCGGAGGTGTCCGTGAACCGGTAGGAGGCGAGGTTGCCGGACAGGCCGACCTTCAGCAGGTCCTGGTAGTGCAGCAGCCGGGCCTTCTGCTCGGCGGGAGTGCCGTTGGCCGGGGAGCCGTTGGGTTCGGTGTACAGGCCCGACGCGAAGCCCTGCACTCCGGGGTCCTCGTCGAAGGGGCCTCCGCCGCGTACCGCGTCGCGGGCCCGGTCGGAGAAGGTGGCGATGCCGGTGCCCGCCATGTTCTCCTGCGTGGCCTGGACGAAGCGGGCGTCGTCGGCGACCTCGCCGAAGTTCCAGCCCTCGCCGTACAGGACGACGGCCTTGCCGTCGACGCCGTCGCGGGCCGGGGTCAGCTCGTCCAGGGCGGCACGCACGGCGAGGATGTTCTCCTTGGGGTGGTGTCCCATCAGGTCGAAGCGGAAGCCGTCGACCTTGTACTCGCGCGCCCAGGTGACGACCGAGTCCACCACCAGCTTGCCCATCATGGCGTTCTCGGGCGCGGTGTTGGCGCAGCAGGTCGACGTGGCGACGGAGCCGTCGGCGAGCAGGCGCTGGTAGTAGCCGGGCACGATCCGGTCGAGGACGGACTTCCCGGACTGCCCGGCCGCCACGGTGTGGTTGTAGACCACGTCCATGACCGTGCGCAGGCCCTGCCCGTTGAGTGCCTGCACCATGCGGCGGAACTCGACGGTCCGGCGGGTGCCGTCCGGGTCGGTGGCGTAGGAGCCCTCGGGGACGGTGTAGTGCAGCGGGTCGTAGCCCCAGTTGTAGGCGTCCTTCGCCGCCGACTCGGCCACGCACGCCTGCTGCTCGGCGGAGTCGGGGGCGTAGACCGACAGCTCGCAGGCGGGCTCGCCGCGGTCCGCGGGCTTCTCGGGGATGGTGCCGATGTCGAAGGCGGGAAGCAGGTGGACGTAGGAGGTGCCGGCGTCGGCCAGGGCGCGCAGGTGCCTGGAGCCGGCGCTGTCGCGGTCGGTGAAGGCGAGGTAGGTCCCCCGGAGCCGGGGGTCGGCGGTGGAGTCGGCGACGGAGAAGTCGCGGATGTGCAGCTCCTGGATCTGCGCGTCGCGCAGCGGGACGGCGGCGGGTTTGCGCAGCCGGTCCCAGCCGGCGGGCGCCAGTGAGCGGTCGGCGAGGTCGACCACGATGCTCTTCTCGGAGTCGGCGGTCAGGGCCAGCGCATAGGGGTCGGTGACCGTGTTGGTGACGACCTTGGCGACGCTGGGCGCCCAGACCGTCACCCGGTAGCGGTAGCTCTGCCCCTTCCAGCCTCTGCCGCCTCTCACCGACCAGACCCCGCTGGCCTCGTCGCGCCGCATGGGCACGGTGCGGCCGCCGATCTCCAGCGCGACCCGCTGGGCGGTCGGCGCCCAGAGCCGGAGGGTGGGCCGTCCCCTGCGGTCGAAGACGGCGCCGAGTTCGGCCCGGGTGGCCTCGGCCGCGTACAGGTCGTCCAGGACGCCCGCGAGCTGCACGCCCGTGGCACCGAGGACCGCGCCCGCGGCGGTGTGGCGGGCGGCGACGACCTGCCCCCTGAGCGCCTCGCGGACCCGGTTGCGGTCGCGTGCGTCGACGGTGAAGGCGTTCTGCCCGGCGAGGTGCGGGAAGCGCTTCCGCTGGGCGTCGGTCAGCTGCCCGGGATGCAGCCGCAGGACGCGGTGCTCGCCGCTCAGGGTGCCGTCCTCGACGGAGATCCCCCCGTCGCGGGCGTACAGCAGGGAGGTGGCGGCCGCCGCGTCGCCGCCGTCCCACACGAGCGTGTCCCGGTCGATCCAGAGCGCGTAGGAGGTGCCGAGGTCCAGGGCCGCGCCGCCGCCCTTCGGCTGGGGCAGCAGGTACCTCTCCTGCCCGGCCAGCAGCCACACCTCGTGGCCGGTGGCGCCGAGGTCGAGGGACTGGTCGGCGGGCAGGTCCTTCTCGTCGCCCCGGTGCACGATGTAGGAGAGGGAGGTGGCGCCGGGGGCGAGGGGCACCTCGAAGACCGCGCCGTAGGCGTCGGTGCGGACCGGCCGCAGCGGCGCGGACCAGTCGGTGGGCTCGGCCGCGCCGGTCCAGGTGTGCAGGCCCCAGCCCTCGTAGTCGCCGTCGGGGCGGTGGTAGTGCAGGGTCGCGGTGCCGGTGTCCGGCGGCGGGTAGGCGCCTTCGGGGGCCTGCTCCAGGACCTCGGGGCTGCCCTGCTCGATCCAGACCTCGCCGGTGCGGGTCAGGTCGATGGCGCGGTCGGCATCGGTGTCCTTGACCCCGTCGCGGTTCACGGGGATGAAGCCGACGGAGGTGGCACCGGGCCTGAGCTTCACGTAGGCGAAGGCCCCGTAGGCGTCGCGGCCGGTGAACGGCTTGCCCGTCGGCCAGGGTGTGGACTCGCCCTCGGCGACGTCGCCCCAGGTGTACAGGTTCCAGTCCGCGTAGTCGCCGTCGGGGCGGTGGTAGTGGACGACAGCGTGGTCGCGCTCGACGGCGGTCGGCGGCCGGGGGACCTCGGGTGCGCCGCTGGTGGTCGCGGCGGTGGCGCTCGCGGTGCGTCCGGCGCTGTCCACGACGACGGCCTTGTAGCGCAGCGGCGTTCCGGCGGGGGCGTCGATCCGGTGGGTGACCCGGTAGGGAGCGTGGTCGGCCGAACCGAGCACCTTCCAGCGGCCGTTGCCGGTCTGCGCGGCGAAGACGACCCGGTCGGGCCGCCCCCCGGTGACGTCGGCGGTCAGCGCGACGGTGCCGGTGGCTCCGGCCTCCGGGGCCTCCAGGGTGAGGGAGGGCGGCTGTGCGGCGTGGGCGAGCGGACGGGCGGCCTTCAGCACCAGGGTGCCGAGGGCGGGGACGGTGACGCGCACCCGTCCGTCGGACCCGCTGGTGGCCCCGGTGCCGACGCCGTGGAGGGCACCGAAGGGCATGCCGGCGGAGCCCGTGGGGACCTCGACGGTACGCGGCTCGGTGGAGCTGTTCGCGGCGACCAGGTACTCGGTCCGGGTCCCGGCGTCGATACGGGAGAAGGCGTACACGGGGCCCTCGGCGAGGCGCTCCTGCTGTACGCCGTCGCGCAGGGCGGGGTGGCGGGCGGTCAGCCGGGACAGCTGCGCTATCTGGCGGTACAGCGGGTGGCCGGTGTCGTAGGCGTCCTCGGCGTGGGTGCGGTCGGTGCCGATCAGGTCGTCGTCGAGGTAGTCGGCGGTCCCGGACGCGAACAGCGGCTGGCGGGCGTCCTTGTCGCCGCCCGCTCCCGTGAAGCCCTGCTCGTCGCCCGCGTAGACGACCGGGTTGCCGCGGGTGAGGAACATCAGCTCGTTGGCGAGCCGGTAGCGGCGCAGCAGTTCGGCGTCGTCGGCGCGGGGGTTGTCCTGCTTCAGGAAGGTGCCGAACCGGCCCATGTCGTGGTTGCCGAGGAAGGGCACCGACTCGTAGGCGTTGGCCTTGTCGGTGGTGTAGCGGTAGTCCTGCGCGAAGAGCTCCGCCAGCCTCCGGGCCGGTGCGCCCTGTGAGGAGAAGGCGCGGGCGGCCTCCTGGAAGGGGAAGTCGAGGGTGGCGTCGAGGCGGCCCTCGGTGACGTAGGGGGCGGTGACGGCGGGGTCGGCGGAGTAGACCTCGCCGAACATGAAGAAGTCGTCACGACCGCGCCTGGCGGCGTAGGCGTCGAGCGCCGTCGCCCACTGGGTCCAGAACTCGGTGTTCACGTGCTTGACGGTGTCGACGCGGAAGCCGTCGATGTCGAAGTCGCGCACCCAGCGGCGGTAGATGCGCTCCATGCCCTCGACGACCTCGGGCCGCTCGGTCCACAGGTCGTCCAGTCCCGCGAAGTCGCCGTGCCCGGAGGACTCGCCCGCGAAGGTCGAGTCCCCCCGGTTGTGGTACATGGCCGGGTCGTTGAGCCAGGCGGGAACCTTCAGGTCGCGCTTGGCGGCGGGCACGACGGGGGTGCGCGGGAAGGAGTCCCGGTCCACGGCGGGGAAGCGGCGTGTCCCGTCGGCGTAGTCGGCGTCGTCGAAGGGGACACCGTCCTTCGTCAGATAGGGGAAGGCGCCCTTGGAGAGGTACCCGTAGGACTTCTCCTCGTAGTCCACGACGTCGGCGGTGTGGTTGGTGATGACGTCGAAGAAGACCTTCATGCCCTTGGCGTGGGCCTTGTCGATCAGCCGCTCCAGGTCCTCGTTGGTCCCGAAGTGGGGGTCGACCTGGGTGAAGTCGGTGATCCAGTAGCCGTGGTACCCGGCGGAGGCGTTCTTCCCCTCGCCCTGCACGGGCTGGTTCTTGAAGATCGGCGCCATCCACAGGGCCGTGGTGCCCAGGCCCTTGATGTAGTCCAGCCGCTCGGTGAGGCCCTTCAGGTCGCCGCCCTGGTAGAAGCCCTTGTCCTCGGGGTCGAAGCCGTGGTCCAGCCGGGTGCCGGTCAGGCCGCCGCGGTCGTTGCGCCTGTCGCCGTTGGCGAAACGGTCCGGCAGGACGAAGTAGAACTGCTCCCGGGTGAGGTCGTGGCGGGCCGGTTCGGCGGCCAGGGCCCTGTCCGAGGGTGGCCGGGGCGGCTTGGGCGCGGCGCTCGCGGGGACGGCGGACACGAGGGCCGCGACCGTCGCCGCCGCGAGGCCGCCGGCGATCAGGCGCCGCCGCTTCGGGGGTGAGGGTGTCAAGGCGGTGTACTCCTGGGTGAGGGCGGGGTGGGGAGGCGCGCCGGTGGGTCCGGCGCGGTTCCGCCCCGCGCCCGGCCGGGCGCGGGGCGGTGGGCCGCGGTGCGGCCGAGGGGGCGGGGGTCAGGGCCGCCAGAGGTCGTTCAGGGCGAGGGTGCCGGTGGCGGGGACGGTCGCGGTGCGGTTGGCGCCGCTCTCCCAGGTGACGTTCCCGGCCTGGTCCTTGCGGAGGTACTTGTAGGCGAAGGCGGTTCCGGCCGGGAGGCTCACCTCCCGCTTCCACACGGGGTAGTCGGCGGGGTCGAGCTTCAGCGCCGCGTCCGGGTTCCAGCCGCCGAGCTCGGCGCGGTCGCCGGTGACGTAGATGTTCTGGCCCCAGGTGGTGGTGGCGTTCACCGCGAAGGACGCGGCGGCGACGGGATCGGGGTCGGTGCCCCCGGAGCAGCTGCGGGCGCCCGCGTGCAGCGCCACGGCGGTGCCGGCGGCGAGGGTGGCCGTGAAGCGTCCCGAGCCGTCGACCGTGACGCTCCGCCCGCTCTGCACGTCGCAGTAGGCACCGGAGGGCAGCGAGGTCTGGAAGGTGCGGGTGAAGGCGGAGCCGTCGTGGTTGATCGCCACATAGGCCCGGTCGCCACGCCCGAAGGCGATCCGGTCGCCGCCGTCGTCCCACCAGTCGGTGACGCCCTGCCCGTGGGCGGTGTTGCGGAAGGCGACCATGGAGGAGATCTCGCGCCAGGCGTGCTGGCACGTCCAGCCGTCGCGGTGGCAGGCGTCCACCCGGCCTCCGTTCGGCGGGCCGGCGTCGTGGTCGGTGAACTCGTATCCGGAGTGCACGTCCGGTGAGCCGTAGGGCCAGGCCAGCATGAAGACATGGGCCAGGGTGTAAGCCGAGCCGTCCTTGTAGGTGAGGGTGTCGCCGCCCCGCTCGGTGTCGTGGTTGGCGACGAACACGGCGGACTTCGCGGAGTCCATGAAGCCCCAGGCGGTGCCGAAGTTCTTCAGGTAGGCGAGGTTCTCGTTGCGGAAGACCTGCTTCAGGGCCCGGGCGTAGCGGAACTCCTGGACGTCGCCGCTGCCCAGGTACTCGGACGGGGAGACGGCCTCGCCCTCGCCGTGGATGGCCTCGTGCTTCCAGTGGACCCCCGGGTCGGACAGCCGGGACTTGACGGCCGCGAGGTCGGCCGCGGCCATGTGCTTGGAGGCGTCGATGCGGAAGCCGTCCACCCCGAGCGAGCGCAGGTCGTCGAGGTAGGCCGCGATCCGGTCGCGGACGTACTCCTCGCCGGTGTCCAGGTCGGCGAGGCCGACCAGTTCGCACTCCTGGACGTTGAAGCGGTCCCGGTAGTCGACGACCTGGCTGGTGCAGTTGTCGAAGTCGGGTGCGGAGTAGATCCCCGGGTAGCCGTACTTGGTGTACGGGGAGCCCCCGGTGCCGGTGCCGTTGCCCGCCGCCATGTGGTTCACCACGGCGTCCGCGACGACCTTCACCCCGGCGGCGTGGCAGCTGTCGACCATCGCCGAGAAGGCGGCGCGGTCGCCGAGGCGCCCGGCGATCCGGTAGCTGACGGGCTGGTAGGAGGTCCACCACTGGCCGCCCTGGATGTGCTCCTGCGGGGGTGACACCTGCACGAAGCCGTAGCCCGCGGGCCCCAGCACATCGGTGCAGGCCCGGGCGACGGAGGGGAAGGTCCATTCGAACATCACCGCGGTGACGTCCTTCGCGCCGGGCGGGGCGGCCTCGGCGGGGGTGGGGGGAGCCGTGACGGCGGCGGCGGCCCCCACCATGACGGCGAGCGCTGCGGCCACGGTTCTTGCGGCCATTCTGTCCTCCTGCGGTCGGGGAGGTGCGGATGCGAGGGAAGCCTCGTACGGCAACGCGCCATGCCCGCAAGGCCACATGAGAGGTGTTGCGCAAGAAGTCTGAAACTTGTTGCGGACGTGACCGTACGACCCGGTAGCGACCCGGTCAAGCCTTCGAACCGGTCTCGGTCGGATGCTTCATGTCACCGCGCACACAGGGAAGTTCCGTCTTCGCAAACTCTTTCGCAAGTCATTGCGGTGGTGTTACTTTCAACGGCGACTCCGGTCCGGCCGGCCGGAGGACCCGGTCCGTACCGGGTCCCACGCGCCCGGCCGGCCGGGCCGGTCCACCGGCCCCTACCGCCCGGCGCAGCCCGCAGCCGCGCGATGGCCCGTTCGCCCTTCCGGCTGCCCGGCGCAGCTACGGGAAAGCCCCGCACACGCGCGAAAGCCCCGTGCCCGCCCGGTGACGGGCGGGCACGGGGCCCTTGAGGCGCGGATGCCGCCGGAGTCCGGCGCCCCCTCAGCGGCGCGGGGCCCCGGTGGAGCCGCGCACCACCAGCTCCGGCTGGAAGACGAACTCCGTGCGCTGGACCGGGTTCCCCTCGATCTCCTCGGTCAGCGCGCCGACCGCGGCCGTCGCCATGGCGTGCACCGGCTGCCGCACCGTGGTGAGCGGCGGGTTCGTGAAGGCGATCAGCGGCGAGTCGTCGAAGCCGATCACCGAGACGTCGCGGGGTACGTCGAGACCCCGTTCGTGCGCCGCCCTGATCGCCCCCAGGGCCATCATGTCGCTGCCGCAGAAGATGCCGGTGCACCCCTGGTCGAGCAGCAGCCCGGCGGCCGCCTGGCCGCCCTCGACGGAGAACAGCGTGCGCTGGACGAGGCTCCCCGCCTCCTGTTCGCCGACCCCCAGCAGGGACACCAGCGCCTCGACGAAGCCCTCGGCCTTGCGCTGGGAGGGCACGAAGCGGGTGGGTCCGATGGCCAGGCCGACGCGCTCGTGGCCCAGCTCCACCAGGTGGCGCACGGCCATCCACGCCGCGGCCCGGTCGTCGGGCGAGACGACGGGGGCGGGCACGGCCTCGTTGTAGCCGTTGATCAGGACGAACGGCACGCCCTCCTGGGCGAGCTTGAGGTAGCGGGACGGGTCCGCCGTGGTGTCCGAATGGAGTCCGCAGAGAAAGACGATCCCGGTGACCCCTCGCTGCTCCAGCTGCTCGACGAGTTCGTCCTCCGTGCAGCCGCCGGGTGACTGGGTGCACAGCACCGGCGTGTAGCCGTGTCCCGCCAGGGCCTGCTCGATGACCTGGGCGAACGCCGGGAAGATCGGGTTCGTCAGCTCGGGGGTGATGAGGCCGACGAGCCCGGCGCTGCGCTGGCGCAGCCGCACCGGGCGCTCGTATCCGAGCACGTCGAGCGCGGCGAGCACCCGGTGGCGTGTGGCCGCGGCCACGCCCGCCTTGCCGTTGAGGACCCGGCTGACGGTGGCCTCGCTGACCTGCGCCTGGAGCGCCAGGTCGGCGAGCCTCGGGGCGAGGACGCTGCCGCCCCGAGGCGGCACCACCGTCATACGGCCCACCAGACGGTGGTGTCGGCGGGCACCACGGCCTCGCCCCCCTCGACGGCGACGGTGTCGTTGGCGAGCAGCATCCGCCCGGGGGCGGGGACGCGGACCGGCTCCCCGGTGGTGTTGGCCAGGCACACGAACCCCTCGCGGGCGAAGGCCAGCACGCCCTCGGGGGCCTCCAGCCAGGTCACCGCGGAGCCTGCGCCCAGGCCCGGCTGGGCCCGGCGGACGGCCAGGGCGCTGCGGTAGAGCTCCAGGGTGGAGTGGGGGTCCCCGGTCTGGGCCTCCACGCTCAGGGCACCCCACTGCGCGGGCTGCGGCAGCCAGCTGCCGCCGCTGCCGAAGCCGTAGGAGGTCCCCTCGGAGGTCCACGGGATCGGGACCCGGCAGCCGTCGCGGTAGCCGTCCTGGCCGCTGGCGCGCCAGAAGGACGGGTCCTGGCGGACCTCGTCGGGCAGGTCGGTGACGTCCGGGAGGCCGAGTTCCTCGCCCTGGTAGAGGTACAGGGAGCCAGGAAGGGCGAGGGCCAGCAGGGTCGCGGCGCGGGCGCGGCGCAGGCCGAGTTCGCGGTCGCCCGGCTCGCGGAGCTGGGTGCCGAGGCCGGGCGGGTTGGCGAAGCGGGTGGCGTGGCGGGTCACGTCGTGGTTGGAGAGCACCCAGGTCGCGGGGGCTCCGACGGGGCGCATCGCGGCGAGGGACTGGTCGATGACGGCGCGCAGTTCGGCCGCGTCCCAGTGGGTGCCCAGGTACTGGAAGTTGAACGCCTGGTGCATCTCGTCGGGGCGGACGTAGTTGGCGGTGCGCTCCACCGTCGGCGTCCACGCCTCCGCGACCAGGATGCGCTCGTCGCCGTACTCGGACAGCACCCGGCGCCAGGAGCGGTAGACCTCGTGGACGCCGTCCTGGTCGAAGAAGGGCATGACGTCGTTGCCGAGCAGCTTCAGCTGGTCGTGCCGCCCGATGTCGGGGAGCCCGGGGGCCTTGACCAGGCCGTGGGCGACGTCGACCCGGAAGCCGTCGACCCCCATGTCCAGCCAGAAGCGCAGGATGGAGCGGAACTCGTCGTGGACGGCCGGGTGCTCCCAGTTGAAGTCGGGCTGCTCGGGGGCGAAGAGGTGCAGGTACCACTCGCCGTCCTCGACCCGGGTCCATGCCGGGCCGCCGAAGATGGACTCCCAGTCGTTCGGGGGCAGTGCGCCGTCGGGTCCCTTGCCGGGGCGGAAGTGGTAGCGCTCCCTGAGCGGGGAGCCGGGGCCCTCGCGCAGGGCGCGCTGGAACCACTCGTGCTGGTCGGAGGAGTGGTTGGGCACCAGGTCGACGATGATCCTCAGCCCGAGGGCGTGGCCCTCGCGGATGACGGCGTCGGCGTCCAGGAGACTGCCGAACATGGGGTCGATGGCGCGGTAGTCGGCGACGTCGTATCCGGCGTCGGCCTGGGGGGACGCGTAGAAGGGGCTCAGCCACACGGCGTCGACGCCGAGGTCGCGCAGGTACGGCAGCCGGCTGCGGATGCCCTCCAGATCGCCCATGCCGTCGCCGTTTCCGTCGGCGAAGCTGCGCGGGTAGACCTGGTAGATCACCGCGTCGCGCCACCAGCCCGTGTCCGTGCCGGAGGTGGGGGCGGCGGGGGCGGCAAGGTGCTGGGTCATGTCATCCCTGGAAGTCATGGGGTGGGTGCGGCGCCGGCCCGGGTACAGGCCGGGACCGGCGCCGCGGCTTCATAGGCGCGGGAGGTCGTCGTTGCGGCGGACGTCCCGGTTCGCGGGACGTCCGCTCACGGTCTAGCCCTTGACGGCGCCGGCCGACATGCCGGTCACCAGGTGCCGCTGGGCGAAGAGGAACACGATCATCGCCGGGATGGCGATGAGCACCGAGGCGGCGGTCATCGGCCCCCACTGGGCGCCGTACTGGTTGACGAACTTCTGGAGGCCGCCCGCGAGAGTCATGTTCTCGTCGCCGACCATGAAGGCGGAGGCGTAGGCGACCTCTCCCCAGGCGGTGA
The DNA here is from genome assembly GCF_024497955.1 of Streptomyces sp. C10-9-1. Lineage (GTDB taxonomy): Bacteria > Actinomycetota > Actinomycetes > Streptomycetales > Streptomycetaceae > Streptomyces > Streptomyces sanyensis. The sequence goes on from NZ_JANHKP010000001.1 coordinate 516,539, forward strand.
TGAACGAGTAGAAGGCCGTCACGGCGATGCCCGGCTTGGCGAGCGGCAGGATGAGCCGCCAGAAGGTGCCGAACGGGGTGAGGCCGTCCACCTGGCCCGACTCGTCGATCTCCAGGGGAATGGTGTCGAAGAAGCCCTTCATCATCCAGGCGCAGAAGGGCACGGCGATGGTCAGGTAGGTGATGATCAGGCCGGCCGCGTGGTTGAGCAGGCCGATGGACGACATGATGTTGTAGATCGGCACGATGAGGACGGCGACCGGGAACATCTGCGTGATCAGCAGCGTCCACATCAGCCCCCGCTTGCCCGGGAAGCGGAAGCGGCTGACGGCGTATCCGGTGGTGGCGGCGATGACCACGCCGAGGAGCGTGGTCAGGCCCGCGACGACCAGCGAGTTCCCGAACCAGGTGAGGAACGGGGTGTCGCTGAGCAGCCCGGTGTAGTTCTCGAGGGTCGCCTCCTTGACGAAGTCCGTGGTGGTCGCGTACTTCGCCGGCTTGAGCGAGGTGAGCAGCACCCACACGACGGGGAACACGGCGACCGCGGAGGCCAGCAGCAGGCCTCCGTGCAGGCCGAGCGAGGCGAGCGGGGTGCGCCGCCCGCGGCGGGGGGTGTCGACTGCGGTGGTCACCAGACTTCTCCCTGCTTGCGAAGGGCCCGCCGGTAGGCTGCGGCGACGAGCATCAGGAGCACCAGGATCAGCACGCCCCACGTGGAGGACTGGGCGAAGTCCCGCGGGCTGATCTCGAAGGAGAACCGGTACGCCTGGGTCACGAGGATCTGCGTCGCCTCGCCGGGGCCGCCCCGGGTGAGGAGGAAGATCACCGGGAACATGTTGAAGGTCCAGATGGTGCTGAGCAGCACGACCGTGGTGCTGACCGAGCGGAGACCGGGGAGGGTGATGTTGCGGAACCGCTGCCAGGCGTTGGCCCCGTCCATCTCGGCCGCCTCGTAGAGCTCGCCGGGGATGGACTGCAGGCCGCCGAGGAGCGCGACCATCATGAACGGGACGCCCAGCCAGACGTTGACGGTGATGACGGCGAGCTTCGCCCAGGTCGGGTCGTTGAGCCAGGGCACCGCGTCGATGCCGGCGCCGCCGAGGATCTGGTTGAGCAGGCCGCGGCGCTCGTCGTAGAGGAAGCGCCAGGCGAAGACCGAGACGAACCCGGGCACGGCCCACGGCAGGATGATCATCATCCGGTACAGCGAGCGGCCGGCGATGCGGCGGTTGAGCATGTTCGCCAGGACGAGTCCCAGCACGAAGGTGACGCCCACACAGCAGACCGTCCACACCACGGTCCAGCCGAGGGTGTCGAAGAACTGGCTGCTGGACAGGGCCGCCGCGTAGTTGTCCAGTCCCACGAACTCGTAGGTCGCGGGGATCTCGTTGACGCCGATGGTCCGGGCGACGTTGCGCTCGGTGGCGTCGGTGAGCGACAGGTAGACGCCCCGCAGCAGGGGGTATCCGATGATCACGGCGATCACGATCGTCACCGGGGCGACCATCGCCCACGCGTACCAGTGCGTGGAGAGGGAGCGGCGGAGCTTCCCCGCGGGCCTGCCAGCACGGCGGCTCCGGCCGCGGGCGCTCTCGCCCGCGGCCTTCGCCACCGTCTGGCTGCTGGTGTCCACAGCCATCAGCCGGTCAACCTTCCTCGGTTACTTCCAGTCCTTGAGGAGCTTGCGGTACTCCTCGGCGGTCGCCTTGGCGCCGTTCTCCGGCGTGGTCTGGCCCGTCAGGACCTTGGTGTACTCGGTCTGGAGCGGGGCGAAGAGGGAGCCGGTCTCGGGGATCCAGGGGCGCTCGACCGCCTTGTCGACGACCGGGCGGAAGAAGCCGACGATCTCGTTGGAGGCGACGCCGGGCTGGGAGTAGACCGAGTTGCGGGTGGGGAGCAGGCTGAGCTCCTTGGCGACCTTGGCCTGGGTCTCGGCGGAGGTCATGTACTCGGTGAAGGCGTAGGAGGCCTCCAGGTTCCCGGAGCCCGCGTAGACGGCCAGGTTGTGGCCTCCCTGCGGGGCGCCCTGACCGGCGGAGCCGGCCGGGACGGGGGCGATGCCGAGGTTGGACCTGTCGGCGAACTCGGCGCCGGCGTAGGTGTCCGTCACGGCCCAGGGGCCGTTGATCATCATGGCGACCTTGCCGTCCTTGAAGGACGCCTGCATGTTGTCCCAGCCGTTGGTGGCGTCGGTGATCGCGGCCTTGGAGTCCACCAGGTCCTTGACGACCTTCATCGCCTTGACGCCGGCCCCGCCGTCGACGGTGACCTGCTTCTTCTCCGCGTCGACCAGGTCGCCGCCCTCGCCGTAGAGGAAGGAGAGGAACCAGTAGGCGTCGTCACCGCGGAGGTAGAGGCCGGTCTTGCCGGTCTTGTCCTTGATGGCGGCGGCGACGGTCTTCAGCTCGTCGATGGTCGTGGGGACCTCGACGCCGGCCTCCTTGAAGATCTTCTTGTTGTAGAAGACGCCCATGGAGTCGATGACCTGCGGCACCGCGTAGGTCTTGCCGTCGTACCTGGTGGACGCCGCGGCCTGCGGAAGGAAGTCCTTCTCGTCCTTCAGCGCGGAGGTGCCGTCGAGCGGGGCGAGGTAGCCCAGGTCGGCGAACTCGGGGGTCCAGGCGACCTCCGAGCGGATCACGTCCGGGGCGCCGGAACCCGCCTGGGCGGCGTTCTTGAACTTGTTCTGCGCCTCACCGAACGGGACGTTGACGTAGTTGACCTTCACCTCGGGGTGGAGCTTGGTGAAGTCCTCGGCGATCTTCTTGAAGACCTTGTCCTCGCTGCCGACCGTGGAGGTGTCCCACCAGGTGACGGTGCCGCTGAGCTCGCCGCCCGCGCTCTTGCCGCCGCTCTCGCCGCCGTTGTCCCCACCGCACGCCGTCGCCGACACGGCCAGTGCCGCGACCAGAGCGGTGGCCGCTATGCCACGCCGCATGTGAACTCCTTCAGTGAAGCCCGGAAGGGCGGAGGCTCAGACCTGGCCTCCCGCCGACCGCTTCCTCGCGGTGCCGGGTTGCCAGGAACGTAACAGGGCTGAAAACCATCGGAAAGACCTTGCGGCAACTTTCTGCAAGCCGGGGGGATCGTTACATCCGCGTGTCTGGAGAGTTGCCGTTCACTCGCTTGACACGGCGGCGGAACCAGGGTGCCCGGCCCCGCAAGACTTCGGCAAGACCTCCGCAAGACTTTGCAGCGCTGTGACGAGCCTCTCGCCGGGTGCGGACGAACGCACCGATCACACACCTGGTGGGCAATTCACCCACCGCCCGGTACAGTCCCCTTCCATGACCGCGCGGCTCGCCGACATCGCAGCCCAGGCGGGGGTCAGTGAAGCCACAGTCAGCCGCGTGCTCAACGGCAAGCCCGGCGTGGCCGCGGCCACCCGCGAGTCCGTTCTCGCCGCACTCGACGTGCTCGGCTACGAGCGGCCCGTCCGGCTGCGCCGCAGCAGCGCCGGACTGGTCGGGCTGATAACCCCCGAGCTGGACAACCCCATCTTCCCCGCGCTCGCGCAGGTCATCGGCCAGGCGCTGACCCGCCAGGGGTACACCCCCGTCCTGGCGACGCAGACTCCCGGCGGCTCCACCGAGGACGAGCTGACCGAGATGCTGGTCGATCGCGGTGTCGCCGGGATCATCTTCGTCTCCGGACTGCACGCGGACACCACCGCCGACACCGGGCGCTACGACCGGCTGCGCGCCCAGGGGGTGCCACACGTCCTCGTCAACGGCTTCTCCCCGGCGGTGCAGGCGCCGTTCGTCTCCCCCGACGACAGGGCGGCCATGCACCTGGCGGTGGGGCACCTGGCCTCGCTCGGGCACTCCCGGATCGGGCTGGCCGTCGGGCCGCGGCGCTTCGTGCCGGTGCTGCGGAAGATCGAGGGCTTCGAGCGGGCGATGGCGGAGCACGTCGGGCTGACCGGGGAGGAGGCGCAGGCGCTGGTCCAGCACTCCCTCTACACCCTGGAGGGCGGCCAGGCGGCCGCCGCCGCACTCATCGCCCGGGGCTGCACGGCGGTGGTGTGCGCGAGCGACATGATGGCGCTGGGCGCCGTGCGGGCGGCACGGCAGCAGGGACTGCGGGTTCCGGAGGACGTGTCGGTGGTCGGCTTCGACGACTCGCCGCTCATAGCCTTCACCGATCCCCCGCTGACGACGGTCCGGCAGCCCGTGCAGGCCATGGGGCAGGCCGCGGTGCGCGCCCTGCTGGAGGAGATAGGGGGCACGCCCGCCCCGCACAGCGAGTTCGTCTTCATGCCGGAGCTGGTCGTGCGGGGGTCCACGGCTTCGGCCCCCGTGGGCCGGGCCTGAGCGGTCCCCTCCCTCCCCGGCGGGGTGCGTTGCCGCCGCGGCAACGGCCGCGCGGTCGCCGGTCCCGCCCGGGACCGGAGGCTGCGGTCCGCCGCGATCCTTCCTCTCGGACGGCGGCCGGAGGCCCGAGGGGTCTCCACGGCGGCGTGGCGGCTCCAGGAACGCATCCCTCCGGGCGGCGCCGGGCAGCGGGCCCGCCCGCGCTCTCCGCGCCCGGGTGTGCCGCCCGGCCCAGCCGGAGAGCGCGGCGGACAGGGTACGGGCCGGGGGCTGCCGCTCGGATGGATCGGGGCGGACCGGGACGTCCGCCGAGGTCCGGGCCGGAGCCCGTCAGCCGGGCGGCGCGGCCGGTGCCGGGCGGGAGCGGAGGAACCGCCGGCCGATCCCCTCCCGCCCGGCAAGCCCGGTCATCCGGCGGCGAGCAGCCGCGCCAGCGCGGAGGCCGTCGACGGATGGCGGGCCGCCAGGGCCGCCCCTCCGCCCTGCGGCGTGGTCCAGCCTCCGTCACAGCCCAGCAGTGCCGCCAGGGCGTCGCACGCGGCGGGGTGCTCGGCCAGCAGAGCGGCCCCGGCGGCGCCCCGCGCCGGCCGTTCCGCACGAGGCTCCTGCTCGGCACGCCACGGCGGAGTCCAGGCGTCCAGTGCCTCCAGGCGCCCGGGGAAGATCCTGCCGGCCTCGCGTATCAGCAGCGGTGCGAGTTCGGCGCCACCGCCCTTGAGCGTGGTGATGAGCGTCGGCAGCCACGGCAGCAGGACCGGGTCGGGCAGCCTCCCGAACGCGTTCGACACCACCTCCACCACGAGGTCCGTCAGCGCCGGTACGGGCTCCAGGGCGTGGACGAAACCGCTGAGGTAGCGGGGGAAGGCGGGCACGACCAGCGGGTTGCCGAGCATGTCGTCGCAGCGGGTGCGCAGTTCCTCGCGGGAGACCGTCCCCAGCTGGACCTGGGCGGCCCACAGCAGGGCCGTCCTGGACGGCTCGTCGGGGTGCGACTGCGCCACCGCCAGCTCCAGCTGGGAGCGGTCGCAGCCGAGCGAGAGCGCCAGGGACTCCATCCCGAACAGGAAGCCGAGCATCGCGGCCACCTGCCGGACGGTGGCGTCCTCGTCGGTGAAGGCGGTGGGCAGCAGGGTGCAGTAGTGGGCGTAGCCGGTCCTGACGAAGGACTCGATCCACGAGGGCAGCCCGTGTTCCGCGGTGCGGTAGTAGGCCAGCAGCCGACGCACCCGGCGCAGCACCTCCGGTGCCCCGTCGACGCTGCGCTCCGCGGCCAGCACCTCCAGGGCGCGGGTGCCCAGCTCGTCGGCGAGGCGCCGGCTGCCCAGGTACAGCACCGCGTCCTCGACCGCGCCCAGGACCTCGGCCGCGGTGGCGCGGGGTCCGTAGGCGGTGCGCCGCAGCCGCTGCTCCAGGACCTGCTCGATACTGACGCCCTCGTACCCCAGCTCGATCAGGGCCCGCTGGTGGGTGCCCAGAGCCAGGTCCCAGGACTCCTGGAGGGATCGTTCGCCGAGTCCGCGCTCACCCATGATCGGACGGGCCGCCCCCGGCGGCAGCAGGCGGCGCAGCATCCACAGCGCGTCGGAGCAGGGCCGGAGCTCCGGACTGCCCACCAGGTCCAGCAGTGCCCGTTTCACTCCGCGCTGCTCGATCTTCAGGCCGAGCGGGGCGAGGCGGTCGTACACGTCGCGGGCGAGCGGGGGCAGGGCGTCGTAGCCGACCCGGCCGATCCGGTCGCCCCCCATCATGATCTCCACGAGGCGGGCGACGTCCCGCCGACCGGGGACACCGTCCTTCTCGATGCAGGTCACCGCGGCGTCCTGGAAGTCGTACGGGGTGGGCTTGGCCCGGTCCCGCATCCCGGCCAGGAGGATGGAGGTCTCGAAGACGGCGATGGCGTCCGCGGTGGAGGCGAGGTAGCCGTTGCGGCGGGCCGCCCGGACGATGTCCACCGACCAGCCCAGCAGTTCGGCCTCGTCCAGTGTGTCGATCACCGGCGGTCTGCGCAGGAATCCCGAGAGACGGTCCTCGAAGGGTGCCGGCGGGGCGGGAACCGGTACGGCGGCACCCTTCCCGGCCCGAGACCCCGCCGCGCCCGCCTGCCCCGCCAGCCGGTAGGGCCTGACACGGGTGCGCTTGAGGTTCTTGGCCCACTGCGTCGCCGCGATGGAGACCGATCCGGAGGCGAGACCGAACTGGGACTCGATGGCCACGTGGCTGGAGGGGATGAGCCCGTGCTGCCAGGTGGTCCCGCTCGGCGGCGCGATCCGGTAGGTGTCCGAGCCGGCCACCCCGAACTCCTCCACGCGGCTGGCCGCGTGGAAGGCGCCGCAGACGTAGAGGCAGTCGGCCGGGTCGATGGACCCGGCGGCCAGGTGGCGGCGCATCCGCGTCCACATGTACCGCTCGCGGTCCTCGTCGACCCGGACCCGGTCGCCGTCGCCCGGTGCGAGCCGGCGGAACAGGCTGCCGACGAGGAACATCACCTGGCGGTAGGTGTCGTGGTCGCCGTCGCCGAGCGGCACCTCCACGTACTGGTGCCACCACTCCGACCAGTGGCGCACCTTGCCGTGCCGCAGCAGGTGCTCCTCCAGTTCGGCGAAGCGGGGCCGCAGGTCGCCGATCTCGATGCCGACGGCCTCGCCGTGCAGCGCCGCACCGTCCTCCGCCGGGCGCCCCTCCTCCGCCTCCTCGTCGGCCGTCCGCTGCTCACGGGGCTCCTCGGGCTGCTGCCCTCGGGCGTCCCACTGGAAGACGTGGTCCGAGGAGCGGTCCACCAGGACGAGTTCGACACCGGGGGTGTCCAGGGCGTAGGCGATGGCCTGGTACTCGGCGGATGCCTCGGTGATCGGGGCGACGACCGACAGCGGGGCCCACTCGGCCGGGAAGCCGTCGATCTCGCTGGCGAAGGCCTGGACCGCCACCGGGAGGCGGCAGTTGCGCAGCTCGCTCAGCAGGGGCGCCATGTCCTCGCACAGCTCCAGGTACACGACCTTGGGCTGCTTCTCGCGCAGGCGGCGGGCCATGGCCGTGGCGGAGGCGGGCGAGTGGTGGCAGACCGGGAAGATCTCCAGCGGTTCGTTCAGCGCGCGGTCGACGTCGTCGACCATCCCGAGGAGGATGCCCTCCAGGGCGTCCTGTCCCCCGGCGAATACCTCGGCGGCCTGGTGCAGTTGCTCCCGGAGCGCGCCGAACGGGGTCGGGTCCTGGGCGCTCACGACAGCGTGGCGATCGCGTCGCGGCCGCCCTCCAGGAACTCCGGCCAGGAGCCCCCCTTCTCCTTGCTGCGCGGCTCGACCACACCGTGCAGGTACTTGTTCAGGATGGCCAGGTCCTCCGGCTCCCGGCGGGTGAGCGAGCCGACGAGGGAGGCGGCGAGAGTACGCGCGGTCAGGGTGCGCTCGCCGAAGAAGGTGCTGTGCAGCACGGCGTCCTCCAGAACGCCGATCTGCTCGGCCGTGGAGAGCGCGGACTCCAGCTTCTCGTCGTCGCTCCCCGCCGCGGCGGAGGTGGCACGCAGGTCGGCGAAGCTCTGGAGCAGGACGTCCAGCAGGGTGGGCGGAACGTCCAGGTCGATCGCGTGGCGGCGCAGCAGCTCCTCGGTGCGGAAGCGGACGATCTCCGCCTCGCTCCTCTTGTTGGTGACGACCGGGATGCGGACGAAGTTGAAGCGGCGCTTGAGCGCGGAGGAGAGGTCGTTGACGCCGCGGTCGCGGCTGTTGGCGGTGGCGATCACCGAGAACCCGGGCTTGGCGAAGACGATGTTGTCCCCTCCGCCGTCGCTCTCCAGCTCCGGGACGGAGATGTACTTCTCGGAGAGTATGGAGATGAGTGCGTCCTGGACGTCGCTGGTGGAGCGGGTGAGCTCCTCGAAGCGGCCGATGGACCCGCCCTCCATCGCGGTCATGATCGGCGAGGGGATCATCGACTCCCGGGACTGGCCCTTGGCGATGACCATCGACACGTTCCACGAGTACTTGATGTGGTCCTCGGTGGTGCCGGCCGTGCCCTGGACGACGAGGGTGGAGTTCCGGCAGATGGCCGCGGACAGCAGCTCGGCCAGCCAGCTCTTGCCGGTACCGGGGTCGCCGATCAGCAGCAGTCCGCGGTCGGAGGCGAGGGTGACGATGGAGCGCTCGACGAAGCTGCGGTCGCCGAACCACTTCTGGGCGATCTCCCGGTCGAGGCCGTCGGAGCGCTCGGAGCCGAGGACGAACAGACGGACCATCTTCGGGGACAGCCGCCAGGAGAAGGGCTTGGGGCCGTCGTCGATCGACTCCAGCCAGTCGAGCTCCTCGGCGTACTTGATCTCGGCGGGAGCGCGCAGCAGGTCGGACATGGAAGGGCCTTTCGGGTGGGTGCGTGGGCGGGGCGCGGTGGGCGGGGCCCGTTTCGGGCCGGACCGCCGCAAGGGCGGCCCCTCAGGTGAGGAAGGTCTTGAGTTCGTGGACGAGCTTGTCGATGTGGCCGGAGATCACCGGTGTGCCGAGGGCCTTGAACCGCTCCCGGAACCAGGGGTTGACCTCCTGGCGCCCGGAGCTGGTCACGGAACCGACGGGAATGAACTTCGCGCCGGAGCGGTGGACCGCCTCGATGCCCTCGAACAGCGGCTGGGACCGGTCGAACTCGTAGAAGTCCGAGATCCAGACCATGACGGTGTTCTTCGGTTCGGCGATCTTCGGCCGGGCCATGGCCATGGCCACCGGGCCGTCGTTGCCGCCGCCCAGTTTGGTGCGCAGCAGCACGTCGAAGGGGTCGTTCACCCAGGGGGTGAGGTCGATGGCCCGGGTGTCGTAGGCGATCAGGTGGACGTCCACCTTGGGCAGGCCCGCGAAGATCGAGGCGAGGATGGTGCAGTTGACCATGGAGTCGACCATGGAACCGGACTGGTCCACCACAACAATCAGCCGCTGCGGCGTCGTCCTGCGGACGGTGTGCCGGTAGTAGAGACGGTCGACGTAGAGGCGCTCCTCCTCCGGGCTCCAGTTGGTGAGGTTCTTCCAGATGGTGCGGTCGAGGTCGAGGTTGCGGAAGACGCGCTTGGGCGGGACCGAGCGGTCCAGCTCGCCCGCCGTGGCCTTCTCCACCTGGGTGCGCAGGACCTCGGCCACCTCGTCCACATAGCGGCGGATGAGGGACTTGGCGTTGGCGAGGGCGACCCCGGAGAGGTTGCCCTTGTCCCGGAGCAGCTGCTCGATCAGGGACATGCTGGGCGTCAGGCGCGCGGCCAGCCGCGGGTCGGCCAGGACCTCCCGCAGGTGCATGCGGCCCACCAGGTCGGCTTCGATGGACCCCAGCTCGCCTCCGAGGCCGCCTTCCCTGCCCGCACCCGCGGCCCGGTCGGCCCGTAGGGCACCCGGGCGGCAGCCGAGGGCCCTCTCCAGCCAGCCCGCGTCCGACTGCCAGCGCGCCAGCCGGTCGGCGGTGACGGTGCCCGAGCCGGTGGCGAACACGTTCAGCAGGACCTTGGAGGCGAGGGCCGCCCTGCGGACCTCTGCGGCCCGGTCGCGGTCGCCGTCCGGCTCGGCCTCGGGCGTCATCAGTCCGTCGAAGGCGTCGGCCAGCTCCGGATGCCGCTGGACGACCGAGTCGACGGAGGTGCCGGGGTCGAGCAGAGCGGGCGGCAGGCCGATGTCCTCGACGACGGCGAGACTGGCGGACTCCAGCGTCTGGTGCTCCTCCGGGTCGAAGAGCCGGGACAGCAGGCGCCAGTAGAGGACCTGGCGCCGGTTGTCGTGCGGGTCCGGTGTGCTCGGCGCCCCGTCGGGACGGGGGCCGGTGTGCTCCGTGGAGTGCTCCGTCATTTGCGCAGCAGCCTTCCGGCTCGTTCCCTCAGACCGGCGACGGCGTCCGTGGCGGCCTTCTCGGCCCGCGTTCCCGCCTTGTCCGCGGTGCCCCCCGCCCATGCTCCGGCGTGGACGGCGACGGCCTTCTTGCGGACCACCGTCTCCGCTGCGAGAGGCTGGACGGTGAAGCGCCCGGCGTCCCACCGGAGGAGCCCGATGCAGGCACGGGACCGGGCGACCGACTCGGCGGTCAGCGGTCCGGCGGCGGGAAGGCGGTCCACGTCGACGGCCAGGCGGTGTCCGGCGAGTTCGAGCTCGGTCGGGCCCCCCTCCTCCGCGCGGACCGCGTACCCCTCCAGCAGGATCGGGACGGCGATGCGGACCGGGTGCCGGTCGAGCGGAGCGGTCGCCGCCGCGGTCGAGGTGGGCAGTACCACCCGGGCGGTGGCGAAGGGGTCGGCCTCGTCCGCGGGGCGGGCGTGTGCCTCGTCCCACAGCAGGTCGCCCTCGTCGGTGAGGGGCATGGCGTCGAGCTCCATCGCCCGTCCCTCCCCCGCGGCGGCGAGAAGGGACAGATGCGGCCGGAGCAGTTGCCACAGGCCCGCGCCGACCACCGTGTCGGGCTTGGGCGCGGATGCGGCGGCGCGGACCAGGCGGGGCGCGCCGCCGTCCGACGGTTCGAACACGGCGTGGACCTGGGCCTGGACGGCGGTGGCGTGCTCCTGGAGGTCGACTCCCAGCGGCAGCAGGCGCCCGGTGGCCGGCGTCGTCGCGGGAGCGGGGGCCGCACCGGGCAGCGTCAGCAGCAGGGACCGCATCCACAGGTCGGCCCAGCGGCGCTCCGGGACACGCTCCAGCGTCGCGCCGGGGCAGGACGCGGCCAGTTCGGCGGCGAAACCGTCGAGCAGGGCGGCCTGGCGGCGCAGCAGGGTGTCGGGCAGCATCGCGGAGACGACCGGCGCCGCCCCGGCGGCGAGGTCGTGGTCGAGGCCCCGCCAGCCGCTGCGGGCCAGGTCGCACAGCCAGCTGCGCGCCGCGGCCGACAGGGTGGACGCGGGCTCCGGAGAGGGCTCCTGCCGATCCGGTGCCCCTGCGGGCTTGGGGCGGCCGGTGGCTTCGTCGACGCGGGTGGCGAGTGCGTCGTGGACGGAGCCGAGCAGCGCGGCACGGGCGGCGGCCAGGGCGAGGAAGTGCTCCTCGCCGGCGGCTCCGGCAGCCGCCTTGCCGGCCGCCTCGGCGACCCGGGCGGCCAGCGGGGTGCCGGCGACGGCCTCGGCGAGCCGGTCGAGCCCCTCGGCCTGGGCGGGACGGGGCCGCAGCAGACCGTCGGTGAGCACCGCGTCGAAGGCGTCCACGGCGGCGAGCGCCTCGTCGAGGCCCTCGATCGGTTCGCCGAGCAGGTCGGTGCGCATCAGGCAGCCGCCCTCGTCGTCGGGAACCACTGCATCTCGGGCAGCGGCGCGGTGGTCGGGGGCAGTTCGAGGTAGGCCAGGTGGCGCAGGAAACGGCTGAAGACGGGTGCCGCCGCCGAGGTGTCGCCCTGGGCGGGACGTGTCTGGGTCATGGTCCCGAGGAGGGTGGCGGCGTCGGGCTCCTGGGCCGTCTCGACCTTCAGGTACCGGGCGACGCGCTCGGCCCCGTACTGGAGGACCGCCTCGGTGACCAGGGCGCGGAGGTGGTTGCAGAAGGTGCCCCGGGCACCGCCGCACGGGCGGTTGTTGTTGGTGCTGCAGGCGAAGGCGTACGTCCCGGCGGAGATCGACGAGACGTAGACGCGGCCTATGTCCGAGCCGCTGGAGACGACTCCCTGCAACCGGCCGTCGGCCAGTTCGACGAACGGCACCTTGGCCAGCTTCCGCGGCCGCGCAGGCGCCACCACCCGTGCCGTACTCGACTTCTCCCAGACCGACAACACGTCAACTCCCATACGTAGGGCAAAGAAGGGGGTGTTCCAGCCACCCCGGCGGAACACGAACGAAGGTATCCCCGGCCACTGACAACGGACCTCGCCCGTCCACAGCACCGGTACGACAATCGTTCGGGGATGCCGCCGGGGCAGCCCTGAGCGGCAGCGCGCCCCCCTCCTGCGCGCGGCCCCCGCCACCGGCGGGCCCCGGGCCAAAAGCTCCCGGCCGGACGGATCGCCCGGGACCGGTGCCGGGCGGGCAGGCCCCGCGGGAGACGACCGCCCGGTGGCCTCCGGCCACGAGGACCGGGCGCCCTCCGGAGGCCGCCGTTCCCGAGGAGCAGCAAGCGCCGGTGGGGACCCGGCAGAAGCGGTTCGGGGGAGGCCGGGTGTCCGGGGCCGCCGCCGGCGCACGAGGGGGCCACGGACGACACGGCCTCGGTCTCCCGCTTCCTCCGCGACGGCTTCGTGAAGGCGGAGGGCGCCGTCGCGCCCCCGCGTGGCCGCGGACTGCGCGGTGCTGCCGTGGAGTGCGACGGGCTGCGACCCGGACGACCCGGCGACCTGGACACGGCCCGCGCACCGGGTGGGCAGCATGGCACGGGGACCCTTCGCCCCGGCGCCCAACTCCCCCTTCCCGCATCGCGCGTACGAGCTGCGCGTCGGTGCGGGCCGCCGGGAGCCGGGCTACTCGCCGGGCACCGTCCCGCTGCGCTTCGCGCACGAGGAGGAGCCGCACGGCACGGGCCGGCACATCGAGGGAGCTGCCTGCCGGAGGGCGACAGCGGGCACTTCACCCATCTGCGCTCCCGGGGCCGGGCCCTGACGACGCTGTTCCCGTTCAGCGAGGCCGGCGAGGAGGACGCCCCGAGGAGGATCCGGGTCGGCTCGCATCTCGACGCGCCCAGGGTGCTGGAGGAGTACGGGGAGGGCGGGGCGGGCGTCCTGGTCCCCGGGGGACGTCCTCCCGTGCCGTCCGTGCCTCGTCCACGCGGCGCGGCCGCACCACGGGGCGCGGCCGCGTCTCACGGCCCAGCCGCCGCTGGTGCCCGCCGTGCCGTTCGACCGGGACCGGGCCGGGCCGCCGCCCACTCCCCCGTGGAGGTCGCGATCCGCCGGGGCCCGGCCGGGACGCTCCGGCCACCGGCTCTCGCTGAGCAGCGCGCGCGTCCTCCGCCGTGGTCCGCTCGGCGCCGACCGCGCGCGTTCCGCTCCCCCGCCACGCCGCGTACGGATTCCGTACGCGGAAGGGACGCGAGCCGTACGGTCGATGACATAGGGTGCGGTGGGAGGTACGGCATGTCCGAGTTGTTCGATGCGGTCGACGCGCTGGTCGCGTCCCGCTCTCCGCTGCCTCCGCCCGAGGAGCGCAAGCGGCTGCGTACCGCGCACGGTCTGACGCTGGAAGAAGTCGCCGCGGCGTTGAAGGTGCGCCGGGCCACGGTGTCGGGCTGGGAGTCCGCGAGGAAGCCGACCGAGCCGCGCGGGCCGGAGCGCGAGGCGTACGCGCGGCTGCTGAAGCAGCTCGCGGAGCTGTACCCGGCCGCGCCGGAGGAGGTGGCCCCCGCCCCGGACCTGCGCGTGCCGACCGCGGCCACGGGCGCCGCCCACGGGCAGGCACCTGCTCCGCGGGGACCTGAGGCACCCGGCCCGGAGGCGGCAGGCGCCCCCGAAGGTTCCCGGAGCAGCACTGCTCAGGAGGCTGCGCCGCGTCCGGGGCACACCACCGGGACGACGTCGCCGGCGTCGCGCCGTCCGGGCGCGAAGAGGGCGGCCCCGGCCGGTACCCCGGCGGGCGGCACGGATCCGCGGTTCGAGAACGGGCCGCTGGCGGTCGTCGACGTCGAGGACGGGAAGGCGCTGGCGTACTGCGCCGGCGGGCTGGTCCTGGACGTGCCCGCCAAGTCCCTGCCGTCCCTGGTGGAGTGGACGCTGAAGGAGGCGAGGCTCGGTCAGCCGAGGCTGTCCCGGCCGGGCAGGGACGCCGATCCGCTGCTCGTGCTCACCGGTGCCGCGCTGGAGCGCTACGGCCTGCCCACGACGCTCACGGAGGAGGAGCGGCTCGCCGGGCGCCTGCCCGAGGGCCACCCGGCCGTCAAGCAGCTGACCCGTGCCCAGTGGAGGCTGACGCGGCGCGGGCTGGGGCCGTGGGCGCGGATCTACCGCCCCGCACAAGGGTCGGAGCGGGCCTGCGTGCAGCTGTGCATCCCGGCCTGGCAGGCGCTGGACACCCGGCACTGGGGTTCCGCGGCCGAGCTGCCGCCCGCGGAACTCGCCCGCGTCCTGGGCGTGTACGCCTCCCGGGTGATGACGCCGCGCGGCTCGACGGCCGTGACCGGCCTGGAGCTGATGACCGCGCTGCACCCGCCGACCCGCGCATCCGAGCCGGACGCCGACGGCAGGCGGCACTCCGAGCACAACCCCGGCTCGCTGGGCAAGGATCCGATCGACCCGGTGAACTGGCCGCCGTGCGAGGTGCCCGACGGCCACCCCGTCCTCAAGAGCCTGCCCCGCTTCCACGTCCGCGGCCCGGCGGAGAAGCTGTTCGAGGAGGCGTACGACTGGGCGCGGCCGATGACCGACGCGGAGTGCACCCTGCGCCACCTGGTCGGCATCGACGTCAACATGGCCTTCGCCGCGGGCGCGAACGGGCTGAGCGTCGGCCTCGGGGAGGCGACGCACGTCCGGAACCCGGTGTTCGACCCGAAGCTCCCCGGCTCCTGGCTGGTCGACCTCTCCCACGTCGACCTGTCGAGGGTGCGGGCCGGCAAGGAGTGGGTGGAGCTGGACGGCTCGCTGCTGCCCTCCCCGTTCACACCGAAGGGCGAGCGCCCGGAAGGACCGGCCTGGTACGCCACGCCCACCGTCGCCTACGCGGCGGAGCTCGGCTACGACGTCGCGCCGCTGGAGGCGTACGTCCGGTACGAGAACGGCCGCTACCTGGACGGCTGGTACCAGCGGCTGCGCGACGCCTACCTCACCACGATGGCCGACCTCGGCGTCGGCGCGGACCTCACCCCGGCGGACTTCCTGACGGCGATGGACGGCTACAAGGACCGCGACCCGGAACTCGCGATCGTCACCACGGCCGTCAAGGCCACGGTGAAAGGCGGCCTCGGCAAGCTGCGCGAACGGCCCCGCGGCGAGGGCTGGCGGCCCGGTGAGCCGTGGCGCGCCCTCGCCCGCCCGACGTGGCGGCCCGACATCCGCGCGGCGGTCATCTCCCGCACCCGGATCAACCTGCACCGCAAGATCGTCAAGC
Organism: Streptomyces sp. C10-9-1; assembly: GCF_024497955.1. Classification (GTDB taxonomy): domain Bacteria; phylum Actinomycetota; class Actinomycetes; order Streptomycetales; family Streptomycetaceae; genus Streptomyces; species Streptomyces sanyensis. The sequence continues at coordinate 531,805 of NZ_JANHKP010000001.1, forward strand.
ACGCGGCGTTCACCGGCCAGTACCCGGTCGCGGTCCTCTCCGACTGCGTCGTCTACGCCGCCAACGGCACCAGCCCGCTGGACTTCCTGCCCTACCGCGAGGGCAGGCCCCTCCCGGGTGGGTTCAAGCTCGGCGTCAACCCCGGCCTGGTCAAGCACGAGGGAAGCCAGAGCGTGCTGTGGGGCGAGGAAGTCCGCGACCGGTTCGACGCGCCGGAACTCAACCTCGCCCGGTACATCAAGGACGGCACCGTCACCGACGCCGACAGCGGAGAGTAGGGGAAGGCGACCATGAGCCTGTTCGGGGACGGCCTGGACGCCGCGGTGCAGAATGCCTTCACCCGCCCGGCGCCCAAGAGCGCCGGTGCGCAGATGCGCTACCTGGTCAAGCAGCTCAAGGGCACCAGGGCCGTCGCCCGGACGCTGGAGGTCTCGCAGCGCACCGTCGAACGCTATGTCACGGGCCAGATCAGGACGCCCCGCCCGGAACTCGCCGCCCGCCTGGAGCGGGAGGTGAAGGCGCGGTGGCAGCCGCAGATCCGGGCCCGGGCCCGGCGGAAGGCCGCGACCACCGACGGGATCGTCGTCGACACCCGCGCCCGCATGGGCTACACCGCGCCCGTCGGGTCGACGGACGAGTCCCGTATCCGGCACCTGACCGTCGCCCTGCCCCCGCGCTACGCGGCACGCCTCTTCGACGCCCGGGCCGCGGGTGCCGACGAGCGGGTGCTCAGGGAGATCACCGCCGAAGCGCTCAGGGAGGTCTACTTCCAGGACGGCGGCCGACGGGCCGGCAGCCTGGAGGAGGTCCGCCTCACGGATGTGGAGCACCTGGAGTTCGACCTGTAGCCGGGCGGCGTACCGCCCACGGCCTCGGCGGCGGCAACCGGGACGAAGCAGGGCACGTGCCGCCGCGGCAGGCGCCCTGCCGCTCGCCGCTACCCGACGATCGCTTCCGGGGCCCCTCCGCCCCGCCACCGACTCGGCCTGGCACGCGGCCGGGTGCCCGCAGGAGCAACGCTGATCCACAGGGATCGCCTTCCGCCTGCGTGGTCCCTCCGGCGGGGCCAGCCGGAGGGACCACGCGGTCGCACCGGGGCCGCCCGGCCGGGCGTGCAGGGCCGCCGCCCGAACGCCTCCACGGGCGATCCGGGCGGCTGCGGAGCCGAGGGGGCGGTGCCGGGACCCGGCCTCGCTCCGTGCCGCCGGCGGGCAGCCCGGTACCCGCCGACGGCAGGTGCAAGCACACCCGTTCGACGGGTGAATCGGGCGACGGGGCATGGACGAGACCACCGGCCGGGTGGGGCCGTTGCTACAGCAGACCGCCCAGCGGCAGGGTCCGCTCGGCGAGTCGCCCGTGCAGCCGTCCGCCGGTGGTGTCGGCCTCGGCGAGCCAGTCGGCGGCGAGCAGCAGGTCCACGTGTGCGGGGATCCGGTCCGGCCGCAGGTCGCAGAACGCGGCGGCCCGCTCCAGGTCCAGGCCGCCGTCCCCGGCCGGTCCGAGTCCGCCGTCCGCGCGGGCGTGGGCAGCCGTGTACAGGGCCAGGAGGCGGGTGGCGGCCGTGGCCTTCTTCTTGCGGAGCTTCCGGTCGCCCACGGCCTTCTGCGCCCAGCCGGAGATTCTCGCCCGGGGGGTCTTGCCGAAGCCGAACGGGCGGGTCCGCTCGGGCAGCAGGGCCGGGACGGTGACGGTGGCGGGGTCCTCGGGGCGGGAGGCCATGACCTCCGCGACGGTTCCGGGCAGACGCACCCAGTCCGCCTCCACCAACCGCTCGAGCACCTCCTCGGCGCTGCCGGAGAGCCAGCCGGAGAGGTCCTGACCGGTGACGTTTCCGGTACCGGCGCGCGCGGCGCGCAGGGTGAGCATGAGCACCGCCAGGCGCACCTCGGCCCGCGGGTCCGGGGCGTGGGCGGCGACGTACTCCAGCACGGCACGGGCGTGGGCGGCCTGCTGCCGGGTCAGCAGCCGCTCCACCACCGGTCCGCCGCCGGGCTGGGGGCCGCCGCGGTTGGCGTGCATCTCCCGGGTGGTCTGCGCCGCCTTCTCGGCGCGAACGGCCTCGTGGCGCAGGGAGGCGTCACCGCCGACGTCGGCCCACAGGCGGAAGGCGCGGGCCTTGCGGTCGTGGAGTTCGGCGAGCAGGGCGAGGTCGGGTTCGGGGCGCTGCTGGTAGGCGCGGAAGGCGTCGCCGAGTTCGATGAGTTCCGTCCGGAGCACGTCCGGTTCGAGGTCGTGCGGCACGGTGCGCTGCGCGATCTTCCCCCACCGCCTCACCCGCCGGGGTGCGGCGGCAGGGGTGGCCCTCCGGGCGCCGGGGAGCCGGGCGTCCCCGGCGCCCGGAGCTGCCGCACCGGCGTCGCGGGCGGGGGCCTGGTCGGAGAACACGGGTGCCGCGGGCCCGGCCGTGCCGACCGCGGGCTCCTGCGCCGTCGCCCGGTTCGCCGGTTCCCGGCCGGGCTCCGCCGGGGCGGGGCGGGGCGGGGGCTGGGCGGTGTCCAGGACCCGGCTGTCGGGGGTGGCGGCCGCGCAGCGCGCGCACAGCTCCGCGATCCGCCACAGCCTTCCGGCCCGGTCCGCGTGCACCGCCAGGACCACCGGGCCGCCGCACCGCACCGCGCCTTCCGGCGGGTTCGCCCCGCGCCGCGCGGTGACGGGATCGGGGGTGTGCCACGCGCAGTCCGCGGCACGGCAGGCGCACCACGCCGTGCCGCGCGGCCCGCCTCCCTCCCGGATGCCTGCCAGGTGCATGTTGACGTGGGCGATCGCGGCCCTGCGCCCCGCGGCGGCGCCGCCGGGGACGCGCTGGTCGGCGCAGGCCGGGCGCGAGCAGGAGAGCTTCACCGCACCGGCTGACGGGCGGCCGTCAGGATCCAGGCGCACCGTCCATACCCGTCCTGCGACGCGCTCCTGCTGCCGTGTGCCGGCCTCCACCACCATGTAGGAACCTTCCGCTCGTGCCCTGATCCGGGGACCTCGGTGCTTCTCCATCACTGGGGATGATGACCGATCAGACGGGGGGCAGACGGCCGTTCCGGCCGGACGCGCCCGTCCCGCGAAGGCGGGCGGCGCCCTCCGCCGCGAAGGTGTGCCCCGGCAGCGGCGCGGGCGGTGGTGCGCGGACAGCACGGGCGAGGAGGGTGTGCGGCGGGCGGAGAGGGGGCGAAGCCGGTGCCCGCTGCCGCGTCGGGCAGGGCTCGCCCGTATCGGGAGGGCATCCGCACCCGCCCGGACGGCCCCGGCTCGGAACCGGTGGCACCGGTCCGGCCGAACAGGGCGGCGCGAGCCTCCCGGACGGCCGGTCCGGGACGGCCGCCCGGGCCCGCGGGCCGGCCGGCCGGGGGTCCGCCACGGGGATCTGCAATAATGACCGACCAGTCAGTCATCTACGGAGGGATCACGGGTGCCCAGGCAGGTGGATCGCGAGGCCCGGCGGGAGCAGGTCCTCGACGCCGCGGTGCGGGTGTTCGCCCGACAGGGCTACGCCGCCAGCAGGATCGAGGACGTCGCCCGCGAGGCCGGCGTGGCCAAAGGCAGCGTCTACCTCTCCTTCGGCAGCCGTGAGGAGCTGCTGCGCGCCGCCTTCGACGGGCTCGCGGACCGCTCCGGCGCACTGCTCGCCGACGTCGGGCGCCGACCGGGCGGCGCCGCGGAGCGGCTCGCGTTCCTGGTGCGCTCGGCGATGGAGCTGCTGGAGCGCGAACGCGACCTCGCCCGGGTGCTGCTCGACGTGTGGTCCGCGGGGGCGCGCCGGCCGACCTGGATCGACATGGCCGGCTTCTACCGGGAGTACCGGGCGGCGGTCACCGGGCTGCTGGAGGAGTGCGACGGACGTGCCGGCGCACCGGCGGTCGCACCGTCCGCCCACGCCACCGTGCTCGTCGGAGCGATCGAGGGGTGCGTCCTGCAGTGGCTGTTCGACCCGGAGGTCGAACTGGGCCCTCTCGTCGAACCGCTCGTCACCCTGCTGGTGCCACCACGCGGCTGACGGGTCCGCACCGGCACACCGCAGAAGAGGAAGGAGAGGACGACCATGCTCAATCCGCTCAGAGGGGGACCGCCCGGAAAGGGGCTCCGGCGCCTGGCGCTGCGCGCGCCGATCGGGCTCTACCGCATCGGGCTGGGGGGCCTGCTGGGACAGCGCATGGTGCTGCTGACGCACACCGGACGGGTTTCCGGCCGGCCCCGCCAGGTGGTGCTGGAAGTGGTCGACCGGCTCCCGGAACCGGGCTGCTACCTGATCGCCTCCGGTTACGGCGAGCGCTCGCAGTGGCTGCGCAACATCCTGGCGACGCCGGAGGTGCGCTACCAGGTGGGGCGCCGTACCCGCCGGGGCACCGCCGTCCCGCTGCCGCCGGAGGAGTCCGGCAGGGCCCTCGCCGACTACGCCCGCCGGCATCCGCGCCTGGCCGGGCGCCTGATGCGGTCCGTCGGCCACGCGCCGCGCACCCCGGCCGACTTCGAGGCACTGGGTGCGGACCGCCGCGGGGGCGTGCCGCTGATCGCCCTGCGCCCGTCACCCGGCGGCGCATAGCGCCCGGCGGAAGGCTCCCCGGGCCGGGAGGCGGGCCGCGTGCGCCCGCGCGGGATGCCGGGCCGTGCGACCATGGTCGGCGGAACACCCGGCCCGACGGTCCCGACGAGGTATCCCCGTGACGAAGCCCGCCGCCCGCGAGCCGCAGCGCCGCAACTCCCGTTCCAACCGCGCCCGGATCCTGGCCGCGGCCCGCCAGGAGCTGGCCTTCCATCCGGACACCACCCTGGAGGAGATCGCCCGCGCCGCGGGAGTCGTGCGGCGGACCGTCTACGGGCACTTCCCCGGGCGGACGGCCCTGCTCGACGCGCTGGCGGAGGAAGCGGCCCGGTCGCTGGCGGCGGCCGTCCGCGCGGCCGGTGCGGCCGGCGGCCCCGGGGAGGCTGCCGACCGCGCCCTCGCGCGCTTCGTGCTCACCATCTGGCCGGTCGGCGACCGCTACCGCATGCTCATCTCCCTCGCCCGCCGTGATCTGGGCCATGAGCGGATCGCCGAGGTGCTCGCCCCGGCCCGGGAGGCCACGGGCGCGGTCCTGGCCCGGGGCCAGGCGGCGGGCCTGTTCCTCACCCGGGTGCCCGCGCCGGTGCTCGCCGCCGCGCTGGAGGCCCTCACCCTGTCCCTGCTGGAGAGCGTGGGCCGCGGGGCCTGGAAGGACGACGGCCGGGCCACGGCCGTGACGGCCCTGATGGCCGTCGGGGTTCCGGCCGAGCGGGCCGAGTCCGAGGTCCGCGCACTCGCGGAGACCCCGGGGGCCCCGGCCGCGCACGGGGACGGCGCCTGATGCGCGGGCCGCGGGCCGCGGGCCCGCACCCGCGCGGACGGCTCTCGGCAGGCCGGGCGGCCCGCGCCGCGGCGGCCGCGGCGACCGCCGCCCTGCTGCTGTTCACGGCGGCCTGCTCCGGCGGCGGGGAGCGGGAACCGCACCCGAGCGCACCCGGACCGGGGGCTTCCGGGGGCGTGCGGCCCCCCGAGCCCGGCACCGTCTTCGACTACCAGATCGGGGGGCCCTACGCCCCGCCGGGCGCGGTCAGCGCCGTGGCCCGGGACCGCAGCGCGGAACCGGCCGCGGGCCTCTACAACGTCTGCTACGTCAACGCCTTCCAGGCGCAGCCGGGTGACGAGGTGGACTGGTGGCGCACCCACCACCCGCAGCTGCTGCTGCGGGACGGCCGCGGGGCCCTGGTCGTGGACGAGGACTGGGAGGAGCCGCTGCTCGACATCTCCACCGAGGCCCGCCGCAGCGCCCTGATGAAGGTGATCGGCCCCTGGATCGACGGCTGCGCCGAGGACGGCTACGACGCCGTCGAGCCCGACAACCTGGACTCGTACACCCGGTCGGACGGCCTGCTCACCGAGGACCACGCCGTCGCCTTCGCCCGTCTGCTGAGCGAGCGGGCGCACGCCCGCGGGCTGGCGATCGCGCAGAAGAACGGCGCCGAGCTCCTCGGGGCCCGGGGCCGGATGGGCTTCGACTTCGCGGTGGCCGAGGAGTGCGGGCGCTACGACGAGTGCGCGGCGTACCAGGAGGCCTACGAGGGCCGGGTGTTCGACGTCGAGTACCGGGCGCGGGACTTCGAGAACGCCTGCCGGAGCCGGGGCGGGGCACCGCTGTCCGTGACGCTGCGGGACCGGGAGGTGCGGCCCGCGGGAAGCCCCGGGCACGTGCACCGCACCTGCTGAGAGGCGGGCCCGCCCGGCAGGGCCGCAGCCGGGGCGGCACCGGACCGGCGGGCGCAGGGAGGTCCGGACGCCCGCCGGGCGCCGGGCACGCCGCGAGGGCGGCGCCCGGAGCGCCCGGCCGGTCGTTCGGGGTCAGACCACGCCCTGGGCCGACATCGCGTCGGCCACCCGGAGGAACCCGGCGATGTTGGCCCCGGTGACGTAGTCGCCCGGTCTGCCGAAGCGCTCCGCGGTCTCGTGGCACACCCGGTGGATGCCCGCCATGGTCACGGACAGCTCGGCCGCCACCCGCTCACGCCCCCAGCTCTCCCGGGAGGCGTTCTGCCGCATCTCCAGGGCGCTCACGGCGACGCCGCCCGCGTTGGCCGCCTTGCCGGGGCCGAAGGCGACGCCGGCCTCCTGGAAGACGCGGACCGCCTCGGGGGTGCAGGGCATGTTGGCGCCCTCGGAGACGGCCCGGACCCCGCCGCGCACGAGCGCCCGCGCGTCGTCGGCGTGCAGCTCGTTCTGGGTGGCGGAGGGGAAGGCGACGTCCACCGGCACGTCCCAGACGCTGCCCGAGGGCAGGAAGCGCGCCGAGCCGCCGCGCCGAGCCGCGTAGTCGCTGACCCGGCCGCGCTCCGCCTCCTTGACCGTGCGCAGGAGTTCGAGGTCGATGCCCTTCTCGTCGACGACACAGCCCTGCGAGTCGGAGCAGGTGACGGGATGGGCGCCGAGGGCGGACAGCTTCTCGATGGTGTAGAGGGCGACGTTCCCGGAGCCGGAGACGGAGGCGGTGAGGCCCGCGAGGTCCTGGCCGCGGGCGGCGAGCATCTCGGCGGCGAACAGCACACTGCCGTAGCCGGTGGCCGCGGTGCGGCCCTCGGAGCCGCCCCAGGCGGTGCCCTTGCCGGTGAGGACCCCGGCTTCCCAGCGGTTGGTGATCCGGCGGTACTGGCCGAAGAGGTAGCCGATCTCCCGGGCGCCGACGCCGATGTCGCCGGCGGGCACGTCGGTGTGCTCGCCGATGTGCCGGTGGAGCTCGGTCATGAAGGACTGGCAGAAGCGCATGACCTCGGCGTCGGACCGGCCGCGCGGGTCGAAGTCGCTGCCGCCCTTGCCACCGCCGATCCCCAGGCCGGTGAGGGCGTTCTTGAAGATCTGCTCGAAGCCGAGGAACTTGACCACGCCGAGCGAGACGGTGGGGTGGAAGCGCAGCCCGCCCTTGTACGGGCCGAGGGCGCTGTTGAACTCGACCCGGAAGCCCCGGGCCACCTGGACCCGGCCGCGGTCGTCCTGCCAGGGCACCCGGAAGATGATCTGCCGCTCCGGCTCGACCAGCCGCTCCACGAGGCCCGGCTCGGCGTACTCGGGGTGGGCCGCGAAGACGGGACCGAGGCTGTCCAGGACCTCGTGCGCGGCCTGGTGGAACTCGCTCTCACCGGGGTTGCGGCGCACCAGCTCGTCGTAGAGGGCGGCTTGGCGGTCCTTCGGAGGTTCAGCTGCCACAGCGTTTCCCTTCCTGCCCGGCCGTCGGATCGCTGCCCCGGCCGGAGCGGGTCGTCCAGGTGTCGTTGCCTGCGTGGAGTACGGCAGCCCCGTCCGTGACGTTCACGCACACACGAGGGGGAGGCGGCTCGGGCCGCCTCCCCCTCGGACGCTATCAGCCACCCGCGGCCGGTCGGGAAGCCCCCGGAGTGCGGTCCATCAACTCGGCGAGCACCTGCGTCAGCAGCGCCTGCGGGTCCTCGACGGGGCCCTCGGTGCGCCAGGCGACGAAGCCGTCGGGGCGTACCAGCACCGCCCCGGCGCCCGTGACGCCGTGCTCGGCCGCCCAGTCGGTCCCGGCCTCGGGGACCAGGTCCGCCTCCGGTCCCTCGCCGACGGCGTGGACGGCGACGGGGACGCCGAGGCCCGCGGTGGCCCCCGCCGCGGCGGCCCGCCACCGGGCGGCGCCCTCGACGCCGGTGAGCAGCACCGTCTGCCGCTCGTAGAGGTCGAGGGTGGAGACGGTCCGCTGCTCGGCCGGCCGGTACAGCCACACGTGGGGGGCGCGGCTGCCGGGTTCGCCGTGCAGGTCGGGCGTCTCGGGGACGATCGGGAGGGCGGGGTCCGCCCCGGCGACCGCGCCCGTGCGGTAGCGGTAGGCGAGGGCGACGGCGAGCATGCCGGTGCGGGGACCGCCGGGGCCCGGGGCGGGGTCGTAGCCGGGGTGGCTGTGCTCGCCGGAGCGGGCGGAGGCCCGCGCACTGGTGGCCAGCGCGACGGGGCGCCGCTCCGCCTCGTAGCTGTCGAGGAGGCCGGGACCGGCCTCGCCGCGCAGGACGGCGGCGAGCTTCCAGGCGAGGTTGTGGGCGTCCTGGATGCCGGTGTTGGACCCGAAGGCGCCGGTCGGGGACATCTCGTGGGCGGAGTCGCCGGCGAGGAAGACCCGGCCGTCGCGGTAGCGGTCCGCGACGCGCTCGGCGGCGTGCCAGGGGGACCTGCTGAGGACCTCGACGTCGAGGTCGGGCGTGCCCGCGGCCACGCGGAGGTGGGCGGTGAGGCGCTCGTCGGTGAAGGCGTCGAGGCTCTCGCCGCGACCGGGCTGCCAGGGGGCGTGGAAGACCCAGTTCTCCTCGTTGTCGACGGGCAGCAGCGCACCGTCGCCGCCCTCGCCGGTGACATAGCAGACGATGAAGCGGCGGTCGCCCACCACGGAGGCGAGCCGGCGGGAGCGGAACATGACGCTCACGTTGTGGAAGAGCTCGCCCGGCCCGCTGTGGCCGATGCCCAGGCGCTCGCGCACGGGGCTGCGCGGGCCGTCCGCCGCGACGAGGTAGTCCGCGCGCACGGTGCGGGCGGTGCCCGTGACGCGGTCCTCCAGGACCGCCAGGACACCGTCGGCGTCCTGTTCGAAGGAGCGCAGCTCGGTGGAGAAGCGCAGGTCGCCGCCGAGCTTGCGGGCGTGGTCGACCAGCACCGGCTCCAGGTCGTTCTGGCTGCACACGCACCAGGCGGACGGGCTGAAGCGAGCCGGTCCGCCCGGGGGCTGCACGCTGCGCACCAGCCACTCGTCGTCGCCCGCGGTGAGGCTCGACGTCTGGAGGATCCCGTGGTTGCCGGCGAGGAGGCGGCCGGCCTCGATGATGTGCTGCTCGACCCCCGCCGTACGGAAGATCTCCATGGTGCGGACGTTGTTGCCACGGCCGCGCGGATGACGGGAGGTGTCCGCGTGGCGCTCGACGAGCATGTGCTCGACACCCAGTCTGCCGAGGAAGAGGGAGAGGGACAGGCCCACCAGGGACCCGCCGACGACCAGGACCGGGACACGTACTTCGGCTTGTTGCTGCATCAGGGGCTCCTGCCAGGGCCGCAGGGAAGGGGACGACCTTTCCATGCCCCCGCTCGGGGCGTTGCCTCGGCTCTTCACCCGGCTGGTTCACACATCTCGCGCCACCCGTGGTAGGGGCCGAGGATCGAGAGCGGACCGCCACGGTGCGTGACGCGAGCGCTTTCTGTCCGCGCCCGGTGCAGGCCCGGTGTCCCGGGTGACCGCGTGGCGACATCCCCGTCCCATGAGAGGCGTGACGATCATGACGACCCTGTCCGAACGCATATCGCAGTCGGCCTTCGACGGATCCCGGCTGCGTGTGGTGCTGCTGCTCGACCTCCACGACGGTGCGCAGCAGGAGTTCCTCACCGCCTACGAGCACATGCGCCACCAGGTGGCCTCGGTACCGGGCCACATCAGCGACCAGCTGTGCCAGTCGATCGAGAACCCCTCGCAGTGGCTGATCACCAGCGAATGGGAGAGCGCACCGCCCTTCCTGGCCTGGGTGAACAGCGAGGCGCACCTCGACACCGTGAAGCCCCTGCACGACTGCGTGCGCGACACCCGCTCCTTCCGCTACAGCATCCTGCGGGAGACCGGCGGAGTGAACACCCCGGCCGAGCGCACGCGCGCGGGCGCCTTCCAGGCAGCTCCCCGCGTGGGCGACGGGGTGGTACGGCACGCGCTCACCTTCACCGTCCGCCCGGGCTCCGAGGAGAAGGTCGCCGCGATCCTGGCCGACTACGCCTCGCCCGAGGCCCGCGTCGACGACACCACGCGGCTGCGCCGCACCTCGCTCTTCCTGCACGGCAACCGCGTGGTGCGGACCGTGGAGGTGCAGGGCGACCTGATGGCGGCCCTGCGCCACGTGGCCCGCCAGCCGGAGGTGCGGGCCGTGGAGGAGGCGCTCAACCCGTTCCTGGAGCAGGACCGGGACCTCGACGACCCGCAGTCGGCGCGCACCTTCTTCACCCGCGCGGCGCTCCCGTCCGTCCACCACCTGGCGACCCGGGGAGCCCCGCACGGCGACGTGGAGCGCCGGGCGCTGCTCTACCCGGCCAAGCCGGGGTGCGGCATGGCGCTGGCCAGGCTGCTGGCGCAGCAGGACGAGGCGGCGGCGGAGGACCCGGCGGGCCTCGTCGACAGCAGCACGGTCTTCCAGCGGGACGACATCGTCGTCCGCCTGGTGGACGTGCGCGGGCCGCTGGACTCCGACCCGCTGCTCGCCGCCGCGGCCCGCGGGCCGCGCAAGGCGGCCGTGCTGGCCCGCCTGCTCGACCTCGACGCCCTGGGCGTCGGGGCCTGCGGCGACGACACGGACTTCGCACTGTCGCTGCTGCAACGCGCCGAGATGCGGCTGGTCACCGACCGCCGCGCGGCCTGAGCGGACGCACGGGCGCTCCGTACCCGCCCCCGCCCGGCCCGACCACCCCTCACCCCCTTGTGGAGGAGCGTTCATGAACACCACACACCGCATCGTCGACCTCTCCGAGACCCAGCCCAACCGCCGGCGCGGCGGGGACCTGCGCGCCGTGCTCACCCCGACGGCGGTGGGCGCCACCAGCGGCTTCATGGGGCTGGCGATCATCGCTCCGGGCGATCGGATCGCCGAGCACTACCACCCGTACTCCGAGGAGTTCGTGTACGTGGTCGCGGGTGAGCTGGAGGTCGACCTGGACGACGAGACCTTCCCCATCCGCACCGACCAGGGGCTGATGATCCCGCTGAACGTGCGCCACCGCTTCCGCAACGTGGGAGCGGTGGAGGCGCGGATGGTCTTCCACCTCGGCCCCCTGGCACCCCGCCCCGAGCTGGGGCACGTGGACACCGAGGAGACCGCCCGGCCCGAGGACGCGGCGCAGCCCACGGGGGCGGTTTCATGACCCGACGGGTGGCGGTGACCGGCGTCGGCATCGTCGCACCCGGTGGTGTGGGTGCGCCGGCGTTCTGGGACCTCCTCGCGGACGGCCGTACCGCGACGCGGGGCATCACCCTCTTCGATCCGGCCGGCTTCCGCTCCCGTATCGCCGCAGAGGTCGACTTCGACCCGGCGGTGCACGGGCTGGAGGCGCAGACGGTCCGGCGGGCCGACCGCTATGTGCAGTTCGCGATGGTCGCCGCGCGCGAGGCGCTGGCGGACTCGGGGCTGGACATGGAGCGGGAGGACCCGTGGCGGATCGGGGTGTCCATGGGCACCGCCGTCGGCGGCACCACCCGGCTGGAGCACGACTACGTGGCGGTGAGCGCCTCGGGCCGGCGCTGGGACGTGGACCACAGCGAGGCGCAGCCGCATCTGCACCGGGCCTTCTCGCCCAGCGCGCTCGCCTCCGAGGTGGCCGAGCAGACGGGCGCGCACGGGCCGGTCCAGACGGTCTCCACGGGGTGCACCTCCGGCCTCGACGCCGTGGGCTACGCCTACCAGGCGATCGTGGACGGGCGGGTGGACGTGTGTGTCGCCGGCGCCTCCGACTCGCCCATCTCGCCGATCACCGTGGCCTGCTTCGACGCCATCCGGGCCACCTCGGCCAACAACGACGACCCGGAGCACGCCTCGCGTCCCTTCGACGCGCACCGCGACGGTTTCGTGATGGGCGAGGGCGGCGCGGTGCTGGTGCTGGAGGACCTGGAGCGGGCGCGGGCCCGCGGGGCGCGGGTGTACTGCGAGGTCGGCGGGTACGCCACGTTCGGCAACGCCCATCACATGACGGGGCTGACGCGCGAGGGGCTGGAGATGGCCCGCGCCATCGACCGGTCGCTGGAGATGGCCCGGCGGGACCCCTCGGACGTGGACTACGTCAACGCCCACGGCTCCGGCACCCAGCAGAACGACCGGCACGAGACGGCCGCGGTGAAGCGCTCGCTCGGCGAGCACGCCTACCGGGTGCCGATGAGTTCCATCAAGTCCATGGTGGGCCACTCGCTGGGGGCCATCGGCGCGATCGAGGTCGTGGCCTGCGTACTGGCCCTGGACCGCCAGGTGGTGCCGCCGACGGCGAACTACGAGACACCCGACCCCGAGTGCGATCTGGACTACGTGCCCCGTACCGCCCGGGAGGCGAGGCTGCGCACCGTGCTGTCGGTGGGCAGCGGGTTCGGCGGCTTCCAGTCCGCGGTGGTGCTCAGCAGGCCGGACGGGAGGACGCGATGAGCAAGGATCGGGCACGACGTCCGGTGATCACCGGGATCGGCGTGGTGGCTCCGGGGGGTGTGGGCACGGACGCCTTCTGGAAGAACGCCCGGGAGGGCGTGAGCTCCCTCGACCACGTCACCCGCGAAGGGTGCGGCCATCTGCCGCTGAGGGTCGCCGGCGAGGTCCGGGGCTTCGACCCGGAAGCGCAGGTGGAGCAGCGCTACCTGGTGCAGACGGACCGCTTCAGCCACTTCGCGATGGCGGCGGCCGACATGGCGCTCGCGGACGCCGGATTCGCGGCCGACGCCCTTGCGCGGGACCCGTACGCGGTGGGTGTGGTCACCGCTGCCGGCTCCGGCGGCGGCGAGTTCGGCCAGCGCGAGCTCCAGCGGCTGTGGGGCCAGGGCTCCACCTATGTGGGCCCCTACCAGTCGATCGCCTGGTTCTACGCGGCGAGCACCGGCCAGATATCGATCCGCGGCGGGTTCAAGGGCCCCTGCGGGGTCGTGGCGAGCGACGAGGCGGGCGGACTGGACGCCGTGGCCCACGCCGCCGCGGCCGTGCGCCGGGGAACCGGCACCGTGGTGGTCGGCTCGGCCGAGGCACCGCTGGCGCCCTACTCGATCGTGTGCCAGCTGGGGTACCGGGAGCTGAGCTGCGTGGAGGAGCCGGAGCGGGCCTACCGCCCGTTCACGCCGCAGGCCTGCGGCTTCGTGCCCGCCGAGGGCGGCGCGATGCTGGTGGTCGAGGACGAGGGCGCGGCCCGCCGCCGGGGTGCCCCGGTGCGGGCCGAGGTGGCCGGCCATGCGGCGACCTTCACCGGTGCCTCGCGCTGGGAGGAGTCCCGCGAGGGGCTCGCCCGGGCGATCCGCGGGGCGCTGGAGCAGGCCGGGTGCGCGCCCGAGGAGGTCGACGTGGTCTTCGCGGACGCCCTGGGCCTGCCGGAGGCGGACCGCGCCGAGGCGCTGGCGCTGGCGGACGCCCTCGGGCCGCACGGCTCCCGGGTCCCGGTGACGGCCCCCAAGACGGGTACCGGGCGGGCGTACTGCGGTGCGCCGGTGCTCGACACCGCGGCGGCGGTGCTGGCCATGGAGCACGGTCTGGTGCCGCCGACCCCGCACGTCCACGAGGTCTGCCACGACCTCGCCCTGGTGACCGGCCGGGCGAGGCCGGCGGAGTTGCGCACCGCGCTGGTGCTGAGCCGGGGCCTGATGGGCTCCAACGCGGCACTGGTGGTGCGCCGGGCCGTCTGAGCCGGCCGAGACGTCCTCCGGGCCGTGCCGCGGCACCGGGGGCCGACCGCACTGTGAGAGAGAGAAGGTGGAGTTCGCATGACCGCACGACTGACGGCGGACGAGTTGTCCGCCCTGATGAAGAAGGGCGCCGGCATCACCGTCGACGCCGCGACCCTGGAGCGCGACCCCGAGACGCCCTTCGAGGTGTACGGCCTCGACTCCCTGGGCCTGCTCGGCATCGTCGGCGAGCTGGAGAACCGGTACGGACGGGCGCTGCCGCCCGACGCCGACCGCTGCAAGACCCCCCGCGAGTTCCTCGACCTCGTCAACGACTCCCTGATGGCAGGAGCCTGAACATGTCCGGGCACACCGAGAACGAGATCCTCATCGACGCACCCCTGGACCTGGTCTGGGAGGTCACCAACGACGTCGACCACTGGCCGCAGCTCTTCACCGAGTACGCCTCGGTGGAGGTGCTGGAACGGGACGGCGACCGGACGGTGTTCCGCCTGACCATGTACCCGGACGAGAACGGCAAGGTCTGGAGCTGGGTCTCCGAGCGGGAGGCGGACCGCGCCGCGCTGACGGTGCGCGCCAGGCGGGTCGAGACCGGGCCGTTCCAGTACATGAACATCCGCTGGACGTACGCGGAGACGCCGGAGGGGGCGGTGCGCATGCACTGGACCCAGGACTTCGCGATGAAGCCGGACGCCCCCGTCGACGACGAGTGGATGACCGAGAACATCAACCGGAACTCGAAGGTCCAGATGGGTCTCATCCGGGACCGCATCGAGCAGCGCGCCCGCACGGAGGACCGCGCGACCGCCCCGGTCAGCCGCGGCTGACCACCGCACCGATCCGACGCCCTCCGAAGGGACGCCCCCGATGCACCACGCACTGATCGTCGCCCGCATGGCCCCCGGCTCGGCGCCGGACATCGCGGAGGTGTTCGCCCGATCCGACGGCGGCGAGCTGCCGCACCTCGTCGGCGTCCGGCGGCGCAGCCTGTTCCAGTTCGGCGACGTGTACCTCCACCTGATCGAAGCGGACCGGCCTCCGGGACCCGCGATCGCCGAGGTCACCGAGCACGCGGCGTTCCGTGACGTCAGCGAGCGGCTCGCGCGGTTCGTGAGCCCGTACGACCCGGCGACCTGGCGGAGTCCGAAGGACGCGATGGCCGAACAGTTCTACAGCTGGCACAGCGGAACCGGCTCCTGACGGCGGCGCTCGGCGGCGGCCGGCCCTGCGGATCGCGGGGCCGGCCGCCGCCGTGCGGGCGCGGGTACGGGCCGGT
This sequence comes from Streptomyces sp. C10-9-1, assembly GCF_024497955.1. Classification (GTDB taxonomy): domain Bacteria; phylum Actinomycetota; class Actinomycetes; order Streptomycetales; family Streptomycetaceae; genus Streptomyces; species Streptomyces sanyensis. Next base: position 546,967 of record NZ_JANHKP010000001.1, read on the forward strand.
CAGGCCGGGACGGTGCTCTCGAAGGCGTGCAGGTAGGCGTTGACCGGACGCACCTCGCCCAGCACCAGGCCCGCCTCGGCCATCCGGGCGGCCATGCTGCCGCGGGTGTGCTTCGCGCCGCCGACGTTGAGGAGCAGCATCAGGTCCATCGCCGTGGTGAAGCGCATCGAGGGGGAGTCGTCGACCAGGTTCTCGATGACGATCACCCGGGCGCCCGGGCGGGCGGCGCCGACCACGTTGGCGAGGGTGCGGCGGGTGGACTCGTCGTCCCACTCCAGGATGTTCTTGATGATGTAGACGTCCGCCTGCACCGGCACCGCGCGGCGGCAGTCGCCGGGCACGATGGCGACCCGGTCCGCGAGGGCGCCGCCCGCGCGCAGGCGCGGGTCGGCGTTGTCGGCGACCCCGGGCAGGTCGAGCAGGGTGCCGTGCAGCCCGGGGTGCTTCTCCAGCAGGCTGGCCAGCACGTGCCCCTGGCCGCCCCCGATGTCGGCGACGCTGGACACCCCGTCGAGGTCGAGCAGCTCGGCCACGTCCCGGGCCGACTGGACGCTGGAGGTGGTCATGGCCCGGTTGAAGACATGGGCCGATTCCGCCGCGTCCTCGTGCAGGTAGGGGAAGAACTCCTTGCCGAACAGCCCCTCGAAGACGCTGTCCCCGGTGCGCACGGCCTCGTCCAGCTTCGGCCAGGCGGCCCAGGTCCAGGGCTCGGTGCACCACAGGGCGATCCAGCGGAGGCTGCGCGGGTCGTCCTCGCGCAGCTGGCGGGACATGTCCGTGTGGGCGAAGCGCCCGTCGGCCTCCTCGGTGAAGACGCCGTAGCAGGTGAGTGCGCGCAGCAGGCGGCGGAGTGCCCGGGGATCGGCCTTGACGGCTGCGGCGAGGCGTTCCGCGTCCTGGGGGGTGTCGTCGAGGGCGTCGGCGACGCCGAGCCGGGCGGCTGCGCGCACGGCGGCGGCGCAGGCGGCGCCGAAGACGAGTTCGCGCAGGCGCATGGCGTCACGGGGTGGGGTGGTGGCGCTCGTGGCGGTGGTGGAGGTCATGGCGTCTCGTTTCTCGTGGGGGGTCTCGTGGGGGGCCGGCGCTCGGGCCGGTCGGACGGCGTCGTGCGGACGGGGCGGCTCAGCACAGGCCGGCGGGCTCGGACGTGCCGCAGAGGTTGGCGTCGAACCGGTTGCCGACGCCGGCCGTGTCGCGGTTGGCGAGGTCGGCGGCGGAGTTGCCGAGGACGAGGTTGCCGCGGATCACGTTGCCGGTCCCGGGGACGCCGACGACGCTCTTGAACAGGACGACGCCGCCGGAGAAGGGAGTGGCGCCGACGTTGCCGCGGACGGTGTTGGACTCGACGACGACGTCCTCGGTGCCGGTGAGCACGACACCCGCGCCCTGGATGCGGGGCAGGCGTGCGGTGGCCGGGCAGGACCGGTTGTTGGCGCTCACCACGTTCCGGCGGACCGTCAGCGCCCCGGCACGGGGGGTGGACTCGTCCCCGACCACGAAGAGCCCCGCGCAGTTGCCGGTGATGGCGTTGGCGTCGACGACCAGGTTGCGCACGCGGCGCACGGTGGCGCCGATGCGGTTGCCGGACATCTCGTTGCCCTCGATCCGGGTGCCGAGGGTGTCGGTGGCCCCGGCCTCCTCCGTGACGGTGTTGGCGACGAAGAGGCCCGCGTCCCCGTTGTCGCGCACGCTGTTGCCGGTGAGCAGCGAGCGGGTGGACCGCTCCTGGGCGATGCCCCAGGTGCCGTTGGAGCGGGAGGCCACCCCGGCGACCGTCAGGCGGTCCGTCCAGGCCGCCCAGAGGCCGTTGCGGGGGTAGCCGTCGAGGACCAGGGAGCGGATGCTCACCCCGGCGACGGGCGCCTCGCGGGTGCCCTCGACGCAGACGCCGTTGCCGTCGGCCGCACAGCTCCCGGCGGCCGCCGTGCCGGGGGCGGGACGCAGGACGGTGCCGTCTCCTGATCCGCGCAGGGTCAGGCCGGGTGTGGTGATGCGCACGCTCTGCCGGTAGGTCCCGGCGGTGAGCTGGACGGTGTCACCGGGGCGGGCGGCGTCGACGGCGTCCTGGATGGACTGCCCGGGGCCGATGAGGTGGGTGGTGGGAGCGGTGGAGTCCGCGGGGGCTGCCGCCACTCCGGTGGAGGCGAGGAGGACGGCGCAGCCGAGCAGGGTGATTTGTCTTCTCGTCATATTACGAAGCTATGCGGCGAACCCGGCGAAACACATGAAACAGCCACGGAGCGGTGTCGTGTCGCGCGCCGGGGCCCGCGTCGGGCATCGGCCCCGCGGCGCCCGCGGGTCCCCCCTCGGCGCCCCGGGGCGGGAGGGGCCGAAGGGGACGGGGCAGGCCCCCGGAGCCCCTATCGTGGGGCCATGACCGTGCCCGAGCTGATCCGCATCGTCTCCCGCTCCTCGCCGATGGCCCTCGCCCAGGTGGAGCGCGTACGCGCAGAACTCGCCGCCCGCCACCCCGGTGTCCGCACCGAGGTGGTGCCCGTCACCACCACGGGTGACCGCTGGATGGGCGACCTCTCCCAGGTCGAGGGCAAGGGGGCCTTCACCAAGGAGGTCGACGCGGCGCTGCTCGCCGGCGAGGCCGACCTCGCGGTCCACTGCGTGAAGGACGTCCCGGCCGACCGGCCGCTCCCCGCGGGCACCGTGTTCGCCGCGTTCCTCGCGCGTGACGACATCCGCGACGCACTCGTCCACCCGGGCGGCCTCGGCCTGGACGCGCTCCCCGCGGGGACCCGGATCGGCACCTCCTCGGTCCGGCGCACCGCCCAACTGGCCGCCTCCCACCCGCACCTGGCGTGCGTGCCGATCCGGGGCAACGCCAACCGGCGCATGGAGAAGCTGCACGCGGGAGAGGCCGACGCGCTGCTCCTCGCCGTCTCGGGGCTGGAACGCATCGGGCGCCGGGACGTGATCAGCCAGGTGCTCCCCGTGGAGACCATGTGCCCGCCGATCGGCGCCGGGGTGCTGGCCCTCCAGTGCCGCGAGGGCGACGCGGCCGTCATCGACGCGGTCGGCCCCCTCGGCGATCCCGCCGCGCACCGGGAGACCACCGCCGAGCGGATGCTCCTCCACGTCCTCCAGGGCCACTGCAACAGCCCGATCGCGGGCTACGCGCGGTCCGAGCGGAACGGGGACCTCTCCCTGCGGGCCAAGGTGTTCACACCGGACGGCAAGACGGTGCTCAACGCGCACGAGTGGGCGGGGCCGCTCGACCCCGCGACCCTCGGGACCTCGGTGGCGGTCGCCCTCCTGCGGCAGGGCGCACGCGAGCTCATCGACGGCATCGCGCACTGAGCGGGGCACGGGAGGGGCCCCGGTCCCGGCGCGGCGGGACCGGGAGCGCCGTCTCGCCCCCTACTCCTCGAAGTAGGCGTCGAGGACGGCGTCGAGCCCCGCCTGCCACTCCCCGAGGCGGCCGCGCCGGTCGGCCTGGACCTCGTTGGTGAACCACCGGTTCGCCGCCACGTGCACCACGACGGTGAAGCGGCGCCCGAAGCGGGGCAGCTTGACCTCGACGGCGCGGACCTCGTCCCAGCCGAAGTCCGCCTCCTGGTCGTCCAGGCGGAAGACGATGCCGCCGCCGTCGGCCGTGACGGAGCCGCGCCGGTCCCGGGCCTCGAAGGAGGGGCCGGAGCCGTCGTGGGGCTCCCGCGCGGCGCCGTGCGCCTCGTCGGCGCCGTCGGCCTCGCCGCCGTCGCGGGCAGCGGCGCCCTCCGGCCCACCCGCCTCCCACTCCTCGTCGGCCCCGGGTTCCCCGTGGGTCGCGGCACCGGTGCGGTCCTCGTCCGCGGCGCCCGCGGCCGGCACCGGCGACTGCGCGAGGCCGACGAGGGGCACGAAGGACGGGTCCGTACCCACGGCGAACTCGGGCTTGGCGTTCGGATCTATGCGCTGCTCCACGGCGGGCAGTATGGACGACGAACCTGTCGGAGGCCAATGAGCGGCGCACCGGTGCGGCCGGCTCGGCACGGGCGGCGGCGGGTCCGGCGCACGGGACGGCCCGCCGTGCGCACCGGCGGGAGGCACCGGGGGCGGACGCGACCGTTCCGGTGGCTCCCTCCCCCGCCCGGGACGGATTGGCCGGAATTCGCCGCTGTCCTCCGCCCCCGGACGCGCATTACCGTGGCGGCGGACGGCACACGCAGGCGGGCGGACGGGGGACCACGGTGGGCACGGGCTCGACGACGGGAAACCTGCTGGCCGTGAGCGACCTCCACACCGCGCTCCGGGACAACAAGTCCCGTGTGGACGCGGTGCGCCCGCGCACGCCCGGCGACTGGCTCCTCGTCGCGGGAGACGTGGCCGAGCTGACCACGGACATCGAGACGACGCTGCGCACCCTGGCGGACCGGTTCGCCAGAGTGGTGTGGGCCCCGGGCAACCACGAGCTGTGGACGGTCGGCGCGGACCCGGTGCAACTGCGGGGCGAGAAGCGCTACCGGTACCTGGTGGACATGTGCCGCGCCATGGGGGTCGTCACCCCCGAGGACCCCTACCCCGTCTGGGAGGGGCCGGGCGGTCCGCTCACCGTGGCGCCCCTGTTCCTGCTGTACGACTACTCGTTCCGGACCCCCACCGCCTCGACCAGGGAGGAGTCCCTGGCACAGGCCGAGGAGGCGGGCATCGTGTGCACGGACGAGTTCGTCCTCGACCCCGAGCCCCATCCCTCGCGGGACGCGTGGTGCCGTGCCCGGGTCGCCGCCACGGAGCCGCGCCTGGCCGCGGTCGACCCCTCGGCGCCCCTGGTGATGGTGAACCACTTCCCGCTCGTCCGGGAACCCACCCGGGTGCTGCGCCATCCCGAGTTCGCCCAGTGGTGCGGCACGGAGCTCACCGCCGACTGGCATGTGCGCTTCCCCACCGCCGCGGTGGTCTACGGCCACCTGCACATCCCGCGCACCACCTGGCACGACGGGGTCCGCTTCGAGGAGGTCTCGCTCGGCTACCCGCGCGAGTGGCGCCGGCGCGGGGTCGCCGAGGACCAGGACCCGTGCCGGCTCGTCTTCCCGGTGGAGGCGGCGTGATCGGGGCCCTCCTCCCGCCCGGCGTCCACCACGCCGAGGCCTTCGCGGACGACGAGGAGCCGGGCCGGTTCCCCGAGGAGACCGCCCTGGTGGAGCGTGCCGTGCCCGCCCGCCGCCGGGAGTTCGCCACCGTGCGGCGCTGCGCCCGCACCGCGCTGGCGGAGCTGGGGGTGCCGCCCGCGCCGCTGCTGAAGGGCCGTCGCGGCGAGCCCCTGTGGCCGCACGGGGTGGTGGGCAGTATGACGCACTGCGCCGGGTACCGCGGGGCGGTGGTCGCCGCGGCCGCCGGTGTCGCCTCGCTCGGGATCGACGCAGAGCCCGACGAACCGCTCCCCGACGGGGTGCTGAAGCTGGTCTCGGTCGCCGAGGAGCGCGAGCGGCTGGCGGCGGAGCCCTCCCCCGCCCCGGGGGTCTGCGGCGACCGCCTGCTGTTCTGCGCGAAGGAGGCCGTCTTCAAGACGTGGTACCCGCTGATGCGGCAGGAGCTGGACTTCCACCAGGCGTCGGTGCGCTTCCACCGGACCGGCGAGGCCTGCGGCACCTTCCACGCCGCGCTCCTGGTGCCGGGCCCGCAGGTGGCGGGGCGCCGCCTCGACGGGCTGAGCGGCCGCTGGACCGCCCGGGACGGCCTGCTGCTCACCGCCGTCACCCTCCTCGCGGACGGGACCCATCCGCAGGGCACGTCCTCCGGCAGGGGCGGCGCGGCCGCGGGCTCCCCGGCCGCGGCACCCCTCTGAGGGTCCGTCCGGGGGTGCGGGCGGGGCCTGCCGGGCCGCACGCGGTGTGCCCGGCGGCCCCGCGCTCCTGCCGCCGTGCCCGCCGGTGCCCGGAGCGGCTCCCGGCCCAAGGCGCCCGCGCCCCCTTCCGCGCCCCCGGTCCGCTGCCGTGCGCCGTCGGGCGGTCTTGGGGGGCCGGATTCGGACACGTAGTATCGCCTCGTCACTACCGCGACGGGAGACAGGAAGCCGGTGCGATTCCGGCACGGTCCCGCCACTGTGACCGGGGAGTGGAACCCTGCGGACGGCCACGGCGCGCAGCGCGGGAAGGCCAGGGGGAACGTCGATCCGGGAGTCAGGAAACTGACCCGTCGCGGGCCCGGTCCAAGGAGCGCGGACTCCGCAGGAGGCTTCACGTGTACGACGACGTCACCCGTCGCCCGGCCATGCCCATATCCCCCCTTTCCCCCCACTCCCCCGGCGCCCGCCACGCCCCGGCGCGCGACCGCCGGGGCGTCCCGGGGCGCCGCACGGCGTGGGTGCTGGCCGCGGCGCTCACCGCCGGGCTCCTCGCCGGCTGCGGCACCCAGGAGAGCGGCGGCGCCCGCGACGCGGACGCCCGTGCCGCCGCCGAGGGCTTCCCCGTCACCGTCGAGAACTGCGGCACACGCACCACCTACCGGGAACCGCCCTCGCGCGCCGTCACCATCCACCAGCACCCGGCGGAGCTGATGCTGGCCCTGGGGCTCCAGGACCGGATGGTCGGCACCGCCTTCCCCGACTCGGCGGTGCTCCCCCAGTACGCGGACGCCTTCGGCGCCATCCCCGAACTGGCCGAGCGGGAGCCCTCGTTCGAGACGGTGCTGGAAGCCGAGCCCGACTTCGTCTACGGCGGCTACGGCAGCGCCTTCGACGAGAAGGAGGGCCGCTCGCGCAGGGCCTTCTCCGACGCGGGCATCGACACCTACCTCAACCGCGAGTACTGCGGCGAGGACGAGGTGCACATCGCCGACGCCTACGACGAGATCCGCACCGTGGGCAGCATCTTCGGAGTCGACGAGCGCGCCGAGAAGCTGGTGGCCGGGCTGAAGGCCCGGGTGGACGAGGCCACCTCCGCCGTGGACGGCGTGGACCCGGTGTCCGTGTTCGTCTACGACAGCGGCGACAAGGCGCCGTTCACGGCGGGCGGCAAGGGCCTGGGCACCGAGATCATCCGCCTCGCGGGCGGCCGCAACGTCTTCGACGACCTCGACGCGGTCTTCGGCGACGCCTCCTGGGAGCAGGTCGTCGCGCGGAAGCCCGAGGTCATCGCGATCTACGACTACGCCGGGTCCGGCAGCGTCGAGGAGAAGAAGGAGTTCCTGCTCGCTCAGCCCGCGCTCGCCGATGTGCCGGCCGTCCGCGACAGGCGCTTCGTGGTGCTGCCGCTGACCGCGACGCTGGTCGGGGTGCGTCCGCCGCTGGCGGTCGAGGAGATCGCCCGCGCGCTCCACCCCCAGCGGTTCGCGTGAGGCCGCGGGGCGCCGTGGGTGCGGCCCCCGCCGGCACCGGGCAGCGCGGCCCCGGCCCCGAGCCGGGGCCGCCGCCGCACCCCGCCGGCGGGCGGACGGCCGCCACCGGCCGGGCCGCTGCCGGCGGGCGCGGCGGCCGCCTGGCACCCGTCCTGCTCACCGCGCTGCTGCTCGTCTCCGTCACGGCGGGGCTGGGGGTCGGGTCGGTGCACGTACCCCCGGGCGAGGTGTGGGGCATCGTGACGCATGCGCTGGGCGCCGACTGGGCCGAGCCCGCGTGGTCCCGGGTACGGGAGACGATCGTGCTCGACGTCCGCGCGCCGCGGGTGCTGCTCGGCGTGGTCACGGGAGCGGGGCTCGCCGTGGTGGGGGCCGCCATGCAGGCGCTGGTCCGCAACCCCCTGGCCGAGCCCTACCTGCTCGGGGTGTCCTCGGGCGCCTCGCTCGGTGCCGTGATCGTGGTCGTCACCGGGGCCGGGCTCCTCGGCCCGGTGTCCCTGTCGGCCGCCGCCTTCGCCGGGGCGCTGCTGTCCATGCTGCTGGTGTACACGACGGCACGGGCGGGCGGGCGGATCACCTCCATGCGGTTGATCCTCGCCGGGGTCGCGGTCGCCGCCGTGCTGACGGCGCTGATGGACCTGGTGCTGCTCACCTCCGACCGGGCCAACCACGCCCGGGAGGTGCTCGCCTGGACGCTCGGCGGCCTCGGCGGGGTCCACTGGGGCAGCCTGTGGCTGCCCGCGGTCGCGCTGCTGCTGGGCATCGGCGTGCTGACGGTGCAGGCACGGTCGCTGAACCTGCTGCTCGCGGGCGAGGAGGCCGCGGCCACCATGGGTCTGGACGTGGCACGCTTCCGGGCCCGGATGTTCGTGCTGCTGTCCCTGGTGACCGGCTGCCTGGTGGCCGCCGCCGGGCCCATCGGCTTCGTGGGGCTGATGATGCCGCACATCGTGCGGCTGTTCGTCGGCGGCGACCACCGGCGGGTGCTGCCGACGGCGGCCCTCGCCGGAGCCTGCTTCCTCGTCTGGGCGGACATCGCCGCACGGACGGTGGCCGCACCGATGGAGATTCCCGTGGGCGTGCTGACCGCGCTGTGCGGCGGGCCGTTCTTCCTGTGGCTGATGCGCCGGGACGCGCGGCGGGGCGACGAGCGGGGGCGGGCATGAGCGCGGCAGGACTGACCGTCGAGGACCTCACCCTGAGCGCAGGGGCCCGCCGGGTGGTCCAGGACGTCTCCCTGGCCGCCGCCCCCGGCGAGGTGGTCGGCCTGGTCGGCCCCAACGGCAGCGGCAAGTCGAGCCTGCTGCGGGCGGTCTACCGGGTCCTGCGTCCCGACGAGGGGCGCATCCGGGTGGACGGCGACGACCCCTGGAGGATGACCGCACGGACGCTGGCGCGCACCCTTGCCGCCGTGGTGCAGGACCCGGGTGCGGCCTTCGACCTGACCGTGCGCGACGTGGTGGCCATGGGCAGGACGCCCCACAAGCGGCTCCTGGACGGGGACACCGCCGAGGACGCGCGGCTGGTCGCCGCCGCGCTGTCGGCCGTGGACGCCGAGGACCTGGCCGACCGCGGCTTCGACCGGCTGTCGGGCGGTGAGCGGCAGCGGGTGCTGATCGCCCGGGCACTGGCCCAGGAGCCGGCGCTGCTGGTGATGGACGAACCGACCAACCACCTGGACGTGCGGCACCAGTTGCAGGTGCTCGGCCTGGTGCGCAGGCTGCCCGCCACGGTGCTGGTGGCCCTGCACGACCTCAATCTGGCCGCCTACTACTGCGACCGCATCCACGTGCTGCGGGCGGGGCGGATCGTGGCCTCGGGCACGCCCCCGGAGGTCCTCACCCCGCGTCTGCTGGAGGAGGTGTACGGAGTGGTGGGCGAGGTGCGGGTGCATCCCCGGACCGGGGCGCCGCAGGTCACCTTCCTGCCGGACGAGGCGGACCGGGAGGCCGCCGCGTCCGGTGCGCAGGACGGCTGACGTCGGCTCAGGCGTCCCTGGCGGGCCGGGTCGCGGTGAGGGTGACCGTCGCCATGCCCATCTCGACCAGCCCGGGCCGCGAGAGCCGGTCGAGCACGGTCGGGACGTCCCCGGGGAGGACACCGGGCAGCTCCCCGATGCCCGGGGCGAGGTGAGCGACGGTCAGGCGCCAGAAGCGGCCCATCGGGGTGTCGTGTGCCACGGTCGGGACCGTGGTGCGCAGGGTGACGTCCGTGAGGCCGTGGGCGGCGGCGGTCCGGGGGAGGTCGGGGCCCCAGTCGGTGCAGTCGGTGCCGAGGCGGTCGGCCAGGACCTGCAGGGCGCCCAGCGAGACCCGCCGGTAGTGCGGGTCCCGTGCGGCCTCCAGGGGGAACCGGGCGGGTTCCTCGACGACGAGGCGGCCGCCCGGGGCCAGCCACCGGACGATCCGGCCGAAGACCTCCCGGCGGGTGGGCAGGTGGTGGAGCAGGTAGCGGACGTGGACGACGTCGAAGAGGCCGTCGGGGAAGTCGTCGGCCGTGGCGTCGTGGCGGAGGACCTCCAGCCGGTCCCCGCGTACCGCCTCCAGGAAGCGGAGGTCGAGCTCCGTCGCGGTCACCCGGGCGGAGGGGAAGAGGTCGAGCATCCGCAGGGCCACGCTGCCGGTACCGGCGGCGAGTTCCAGGCAGCGGCGGACCGGGCGGGAGGAGGGCCCGCCCGTGGTGAGGGCCTCGACGGAGACCGGGTCCAGGACCTCGGCCAGGGCTGCCAGGCGCGCCGCCTCGTCCGCCCCGGTGTGGCTGAAGATGCGGTCGCCGTAGCGCTCGGCGTGCGTGGTCATCGGGTCCTCCCGGGCATGGGTGCGGTGACGGGGGTGAGATCGGCGGGCGAGAGGGTGCCGGGGCCGCGGTGGCCGGTGAGGGCGAGCGCCCCGGTGAACTCGGACTCCAGGCACCGCAGGACGTGGGAGACGCCGTCCTGTCCGCCGACGGCGAGGCCGTAGAGCCAGGGCCTCCCGATCATGACGGCGCTCGCGCCCAGCGCGAGGGCGATCAGGACGTCGGTCCCGGTGCGGACGCCCGAGTCGAAGAGGACGGGCAGCCGGCCGGCGACGGCCTCGACCACGCCGGGCAGGCAGTCGAGAGCGGCCGTGCCGCTGTCGAGCTGGCGCCCGCCGTGGTTGGAGACGACGAGCGCGTCGGCACCCGCGTCCGCCAGAAGCGCCGCCTCGTCCGGCCGGCAGACCCCTTTCACGACCACGGGCAGGTCCGTCCAGGCGCGCAGCAGCGCGAGGTCCCCCGGGTGGAGGGCGGGGCGGGTGTAGAGGCGGTTCCAGGCGGCCGCGGCGGCCGGGACCTCGGCCGGGTCGAGGGCGGCACCGCCCGGGACCGGCCGGGCGCCGATTCCGGCGAGCTCGCGGAAGCGGGGGTCGGACACGTAGTTCCCGAGGCCGTGACCGTGCCGGAAGGGGAAGAACCCGGAGTCGAGTTCACGGGTGCGCCAGCCGGCGACATGGCAGTCGCCCTGGAGCACGAGGGCGGTGTATCCGGCGTTCTCCGCGCGTTCGACGAGCGAACGCGCCAGCTTCTCGTCGTCGGGCCAGGCGAACTGGAACCAGCGGCGGCCCCGGGGGGCCGCCGCGGCGACCTCCTCCAGCGAGGTCGAGGTGGCCGAGGACAGCACCTGGACGACCCCCGCGTCGGCGGCGGCACGGGCCGCCGCCCGCTCGGCCTCGGGGTGGGCCAGGTCGGCCACCCCGGCGGGGGCGAGCATCACCGGCACGGACATGGGGGTGCCCAGCACCGTGCAGGACGGATCGCAGCCCGTTCCGTCGCGCAGGATGCGGTAGTTCAGCCCCCAGCGGGCGAAGGCGTCCTCGTTGGCGGCGACGGTGCGCTCTCTTCCCGCACCGCCCGCGATGTAGTCGAAATACGGTCGCGGCAGGATGTCGCGGGCGGCATCCACCAGCCCTTGGACGGTGAACGGAAAGGGGCTTCCTCCATCGGCGAAGACCTGACTCTGGTAGCCGCCCGTGTAGGACATCGCGGATTCCTCCCCCGTTGCGAAGACGACGCCGATTCTGACCGCGAGAGGGGAGGGGTTCAAGGGCGCACGGAGCGGGCGCCCCGGATTCACGAATTCCGCTCCCCCTGGCCCGCGTGGCGGGGAACAGGGCCCCACCGAAGCCAAACCACCACTTCAGGACGACCTTTGGCGACGGGGGGAAGAATCGGGGGTTGAACCCGGATCCGCTGCGAAATCGACGTCCGAGGCCCGTTGTTCCACGAATCCGGCTTGCCCCGGCCGGCGCCCGGAGAGGCGCGCAGCAAAGCCTCAGAGCACCGGATGCAGGCATTCCGGCCTCTGTTTCCGGCCGATTCCCGGGGGCTCTGAAAAGCGGGCCCCTTAGGCTCGTCGCGCGATCGGGTCGCGGAAAAGCGGCCCGTCACGCGACCGGGTTGCGCGACGGTCACCCGCCACGCGCCGCCCTCGTCCGCCGCCGGGCGCCGTGACCGCGACCCGCGCCGGGACCCTCCCGGTACGGGCCGGGTGCGTGGACGGCGCGGCGACGCACCCCCGCGCGGGCGCGCCCGGCCCGCCACGACCACCCACGAAGGGACCAGGACCCTGCAGAGCGATCTGACGACCCGTGGCACGCCCGTCGACGAGCGCTACGGCGACCGGCTGTTCAACGGCGCGGGGGACGGGGAGCTGGCGCGCCTCACCGCCTTGGCGCAGGCGTTCGACCCCGCCACCCGGCACCGGTTGGGCGCACTGGGGATCCGGCCCGGATGGCGCTGCTTGGACGTCGGCGCGGGGCCGGGCAGCATCACCGGCTGGCTCGCACAGCGGACGGGCGACGGAGGAGAGGTCCTCGCCGTCGACCGGGACACCCGGTTCCTCGAGCCGCTGAGGCGGCAGGGCATCGGCGTCCTCCGGGCGGATCTGCTGGACCCGGCGACCGACCCCGGCCTGTTCGACCTGATCCACGCCCGGTTCGTGGTGATGCACATCCGCGAACGCGGGCAGGTGCTGCGGCGGCTGGCGTCCTGGCTGCGGCCGGGTGGCCTGCTCGTGGTCGGCGACAACGCCGACCTGGGCACACCCGGATCGCCGAACGCACGGTACCGCGCCACCATGGGCGCGCTCTGGCTCGCCCTGGAGCAGGCCATCGGCACCGACGTCGACCACGGCCGACGCCTTCCCTCCGCTCTGGCGGCCGCGGGGCTGGTCGACATCGGGGCGGCGGTGGACGTCCCGCCCGTCGGACCCGGCACCCCGATGTCGAGGTTCTGGCGGCTCACCCTCGCCCAGGCACGCCCCCTCGTCGTGGCCACCGGCCTGGCGGACCACGCGGACGTCGACGCGGTGGAGGCGTACCTGGAGGCCCCGGACACCTGGGACCTGTCCCTCGGCCTGGTCACGGCATGGGGCCGGCGTCCCCGCGCCGAGTAGGGCGGGCGCCCCGGCCGCGGGGGATTCCCGTGCGGCACCGCCGACGCCGACGGGCGGACGACGGGCGGACGACGGGCGGACGGGGAGACGGCGGGCGGACGGGCGCGAGGCGCCCGGCGGGGGTTCCCCGCCGGGCGCCTCGCGCGGGCCGGACGAACCTTCGGCCCGTCAGGACGCCCCGCACAGCGCGATCGCCTGCACCTTGCCCTTGACCTGCTGCGCCACCCAGCCGTCACCCGAGCCGGACGGGGAGCTGGTGCGCACGTAGTCGTAGATGTTCCCGCCGTTCGCGCGGTGGAAGGTGTTGGAGAAGAAGCCGCCTCCGACGACCCTGCTGCCGGAGGGGCAGGTCGCCTTGACCGCCTGCGCGTCGCCGCTCGGCTCGCTCACCACCACACCCGGCGCCTCGTCCGCGGGCACACACAGCGCCACCGCCTGCACCTTCCCCTTCATCTGCTGCGCCAGCCAGGCGTCACCCGCACGCGACGGGGAGTTCGCGAGCACCGCGTCGTACATCGTGCCGCCGTTGGCGTAGTGGAAGGTGTTCGAGAAGAAGCCGCCTCCGACGACCCTGCTGCCGGCGGGACAGGTCGCCTTCGCCGTCTGCGCGTCGCCACTCGGCTCGCTCACCACCACACCCGGCGCCCGCTCCGCGGGCACACACAGCGCCACCGCCTGCACCTTCCCCTTGACCTGCTGCGCCAGCCAGGCGTCACCCGCACGCGACGGGGAGCTGCTGCGCACGTAGTCGTAGATCGTGCCGCCGTTGGCGTAGTGGAAGGTGTTGGAGAAGAAGCCGCCTCCGGCGACCCTGGTGCCGGAGGGGCACGTGGCCTTCGCCGTCTGCGCGTCGCCGCTCGGCTCACTGACCGCCACGCTCGGCGCCTCCTCCGCGGGCACGCACAGGGCGACGGCCTGCGCCGTGCCCTTCAGCTGCTGCACGGTCCACCCGTCGCCCGCGCGCGTGGGCGCGTTCGCCCGCACCGCGTCGTAGATGTCGCCGCCGTTGGCGTAGTGGAAGGTGTTGGAGAAGTGGCCGCCTCCGGCCACCCTGGTGCCGGAGGGGCACGTCGCCTTCGACGCCTGCCCGTCCGCGCTCGACGGACCGACCACCACCTGCGGCGCGGTGGGTGCGGCGGCGGGCCGCGCCCCGGCGGGCGCCGCCCCGGTGAGCAGGAGCAGCGGCAGCACCGCGGCGGCGGCGCAGAGCCGGACCCGGGCAGGAGCCAGTGCGTTCATGTGGGGGAGCTTCCTTCCTCGGCCGCGACCCGCCCGCTGCGGATCGCCACCGCTGCGGACTCCCCGCCCCCACCCCCGCCAAACACCCTGAGTAGTTGCACAACTCCTGTGAGTGACATTCGTCGTATCGCATGGACCGGGGAAAGGATTCGCCCACCTCGACACCGACCGCGGCGGCGACGCCGCGGTGCCCGGTCAGCCCCGGACCCCCCGCACCGGGGCGCCGCCCCGTCGCCGGTGGAGCACGCACTCCCCGCACATCCCGGCACCGGGTGCGCGGTAGTACAGGCAGCAGCTGCCCCGCCGGTAGGCGAGCGGGTCCCGGTCGAGGACCCCCTCCCCCGCCATCGGCTCCCGGTCGAGGAGCGCGCCGGCCAGGGCCACCGGGTCGCCCCCGGCGCCGGGGGCGCGCTCGCCGAGCACCCGGGCGGCACCGACCAGGGCCGAGGCCGCATTGCCGCGCAGGGTCAGCGGGGAGAGGGTGAAGTGGCGGCGCAGGGCCGCGGCGAAGGGCTCCAGGTTGCGCACCATCACGGTGTCGTGGAGCGCGTCCACGAGAGCCGCCGGGGACGGCTCCTCCGCGGCGGTCCCGGATGGCGGTGCGGTCGCGGGCCCGGGCAGCCAGAGTTCCATCGGGCCCGCCGCGGGCGTCCGCCACAGCAGCCGGCCGGGGGCGAGGTCGGGCACCCGCCCGGTGAGCACGGCCGCCCCCAGGGCGACGGACCAGAGCCGGGCGGCGGTGCCGATGTGCAGGGTGGAGGCGGCGACGCGCCGCTGGTCGGAGCCGAGCCGCCGGCCGACCTCCGCCACGTACTCCTCCAGCACGCGCCGGTCACCGTAGAGGGCGGAGAGCGGCCGGAACCCGGTCGCGTCGGGCCGCTCGCCTGCCGTGACCGCGAAGTAGGGCCCGACCGCCGCCACTCGCGCCAGCAGTTCCGGGGTCACCGCCCGGCCCCGGCGCGAGCGGTGCGGACCACCGCGCGGGGCCCGGTCCGCCGGGGCGTTGCGCCGCGCCGCGGATCGTCGTACCAGGGGCTGCCGCCGGGGAGGCACACGGTGCCACCGTCCTCTCTCGGGGAACTCCGCCCCGGGGTGCCGAGGTGCGACGGCGTCAGTCTCCTGACTCGGGATCGACGCTCCCCCGGCCTTCCGGCCCCTCGCACGGGCCGTGGCCGCGGCGGGTCGCTCCCCCTTCACAGTGGCGGTACCGTGCCGGATTCCCACCGGCTTCCTGCGCGCCGTCGCCTGTCCGGCGCAGCATCCCAGACGCGGCGCTCGGCGCGCCACCGGGCCTGCCGGGGGGCGGGGACGGCGGCGCCCGCGCGCGGAGCGGTTGCCACCTCCGGAAAATATACCCATAGGGGTATCCTGGGTCAGGGTGGAAGACGGAGGACGGGAGGAAACCCGGTGAAAGTAGAAGAAGAGGCGGCCCCCGCGGTCCTCAACCGCCTGCGCCGCGCCCAGGGCCAGCTCGCCGGTGTCATCGCCATGATCGAGTCGGGCCGGGACTGCCGGGACGTCGTCACCCAGCTGGCCGCGGTCTCCCGCGCGCTGGACCGCGCCGGGTTCAAGATCGTGGCCAGTGGGATGCGCCAGTGCCTGACCGACCCCGGCGAGGAGGCGCAGCCGCTGACGGAGCAGGAGCTGGAGAAGCTGTTCCTGGCCCTGGCCTGAACTCCGCGGCGCACGCTCCGGAGCCCCGGCCGACCACCGGACCGCCGCCCCCGGAGCAGGGCGCGGCGGGTGGTCGTGCGCGGCCGGGCCCGGTTCAGTCCCCGGCGGTACGCCCCGGCCCGGCCTCGGCCGGGTCGGGAGCCGGTGCGGCGCGGGGACCGGCGACCCTGCCGCCCTCCGGCCCCTCTCCCGGTGCCGCGTCCCGGCGGTCGGGCCCGGACCCGGTGTCATCCTCGTCGCCGCCGGGGATGCCCGCCAGGTCGTCCACATGGAACATGCGCGCGATGGGCACGTCGGTGCTGCTGTGGGCGACGATCGACGCCGCGATGCAGACGGCGATCAGCGTGTACGCCTCCTCGCCCTGCGGGATCCCCGCCTGGAGCACCAGCAGGCCGTAGACCACCGAGGCGAAGCCCTTGGGCCCGAACCACGCCGCGACCAGCTTCTCCCGCCGTGTGAAGCGCGTCCCCACCAGCGACAGCAGCAGCGAGGCCGGGCGGATCAGCACGATGGCGAGGAAGACCGCCGCGTACCCGCCGAGGGACAGGTCGCCGAAGAGCTGCGGGGTGAGCAGCGCACCGAAGACGAGCAGCGCGGCGAACTTGGCGAGTTCGGCCAGCGCCTCGCCGAGCGGCTCGAAGGCGGACTTGGCCTCCGGGGAGACGGCGGTGAGCACCGCACCGGCGGAGAAGGCCGCGAGGTAGGGGTTGGCGTGGGTGAGGTGGCACAGGCCGTAGAGGATGACGCCGATCGCGAGCGGCAGCAGGGGCTGCAGCTTCGGCTCCGGACCCAGCAGGCGGAAGCGCACCAGGTAGTTGACGAACAGCGGCAGGACCACGCCGAAGGCCAGTCCCAGCCCGAGCTCCAGGGCGATCTTGGCGGGCGAGGACTCCGCGCTGCCGGCCGTCGGACCGGCGGCCGCGATGAGCAGCAGGACCACGGGGAGCGCCAGCCCGTCGTTGATGCCGCTCTCCACGTTGAGCAGCTGGCGGAGCTTGGCCGGGACCTCCTTGCGTCCGACGATCGCCGAGGCGAACACCGGATCGGTGGGGGCGAGGACGGCTCCCACGAGGAAGGAGGTCGTCCAGTCCAGTCCGACCAGGTAGTGCGCGATCACGGCCATGCCGACCAGCGCGAGCGGCATGCCGAGGCTCAGCGCCCTGGCCGGGTTGCGCCAGTTGCGGCGCAGCGCCGGGAGGGAGACGTGCATGCCGTCGGTGAAGAGCACGGCGAAGAGGGCGAGGTCCGCGGTGACGCCCACGATGCCGCTGTCGGGCGTGACGTGGATCAGCCCGAGGAACCCGTCGCTGACGAGGGCGCCGCCGACGAGGAAGAGCAGCGAGGTGGAGAGCACCGTCCGGGCGGCCAGGCCCGAGAGGAGCACGGCGATGAGCAGCGCCGCTCCGAAGACAGCGACAAGGACCATGACCTGGACTTCCGTTCGGCGAGTGCGGCCGCCCGCCGGTCGTGGCCCGGTGCCGGCCGACCGGTCGCCACCCGTCGGCCACCGCGGTCCCGGTCCGCGGGAACACGCCCCCGGACGACCGCTGTCGGCACCCTCCCGGCCGCGTCGCGGACGGCGGAGCCGCGGCCGGGCGGCACGACGGTAGCGCAGCGCGCCCCCCGGTGGGCTACCGGGGTCCCGCGTGGCGCGCGGGCGCCTCCGGGGCCCCGGGGGCGCCCGCGGCCGTACTCCGTCAACTCCCTCGCCCCTGGCCCGGGTCCGGTTGCCGCGGTGCCCGGTACCGGGGGTACGGAGTGCGCGCCTCCTTGATAGGCAAGCAGATGCTTGCCTATGGTGGGGGTGTGGCCGACGACGTCTTCAGAGCCCTCGCCGACCCCACCCGCCGCACCATCCTCGACGAGCTCGCCGAGAGATCCGGGCAGACACTCTTCGAGATCTGCGGGCGGTTGAGCACGAAGCACCGGCTCGGCCTCTCGCGCCAGGCGGTCTCCCAGCATCTGGCGGTGCTGGAGGCCGCGGGTCTCGTCGAGACCCGGCGGGAGGGCCGCTGCAAGTTCCACGAACTGAACACGGCCCCGCTGCGGCGGATCACCGAGCGGTGGCTCGGACCCGGCACCGCGGGCCCCGAGGGGAGTTCCTCTTGAAGATCCATCTGACCAGCGTCTTCGTCGACGACCAGACCAGGGCGGAGCACTTCTACACCGAGATCCTCGGCTTCGTGAAGAAGCAGGACGTACCGGTGGGCGGGACGGACCGGTGGCTGACCGTCGTCTCCCCCGACGAGACCGGCGGGGCCGAACTCCTCCTGGAGCCCGCCCGCCACCCGGCCGTGGGCCCCTACCGCGAGGCGCTGGTCCGGGACGGCATCCCGCTCGCCCAGTTCGCCGTCGAGGACGTGTACGCGGAGCACGCGCGCCTGAGCGGTCTCGGCGTGCGCTTCACCCAGGACCCGCTGGAGGCGGGGCCCGTCACGACCGCCGTCTTCGACGACACCTGCGGCAACCTGATCCAGATCGCGACCGTCCCGCGGTAGCGGGCGCCGGGCCCGCGCCCGGCCGGAACGGGGGCGCGGGCGGGCGGGCGCGGGCGGGCGGAGGGGTCAGGCGAGGGCGACCAGTTCCCGGTACTCCTCGCTCCACAGGTCCTCGTCCGCCTCGGGCAGCACCAGGACGCGGTCGGGCCGCAGGGCGTCCAGGGCGCCCTCGTCGTGCGTCACCATCACGATCGCCCCCGGGTAGGCCCCCACCGCGTCCAGCACCTCGTCGCGGGAGGCGGGGTCGAGGTTGTTGGTCGGCTCGTCCAGCAGGAGCACGTTGGCGCCGGAGTGCACCAGCCCGGCCAGGGCCAGGCGGGTCTTCTCCCCTCCGGAGAGCACCCGGGCGGGCTTGTCGGCGTCGTCGCCGGAGAACAGGAAGGCGCCGAGCACCCGGCGGGCCTCACCGTCCGTCAGGTGCGGCGCGGCCGCGGCCAGGTTCTCCCGGACCGTGCGGCCGGGATCCAGCGTGTCGTGCTCCTGGGCGAAGTAGCCCAGCCGCAGGCCGTGGCCGTGGACCACCCGCCCGGAGTCCGGCCGCTCGGCGCCGGCGAGGATGCGCAGCAGGGTCGTCTTGCCCGCGCCGTTCAGACCCAGGACGACCAGGCGGTTGCCGCGGTCGACGGCGAGGTCCACCCCGTCGAGGACCCGGTGGGCGCCGTAGGACTTGCCCAGGGCCACGGCCCCGAGCGGCATGCGGCCGCAGGGCGCAGGCCGGGGCAGCCGGATCCGCGCGGTCCGCTCGGTGCGCCGCACCGGCTCCAGTCCGGCGAGCATCCGGTCCGCGCGCCGGGCCATGCTCCTGGCCGTGACGGCCGTGGCGGAGCGGGCCTTCATGCGGTCGGCCTGGGCGTGCAGGGCGGAGGCCTTGCGCTCCGCGCTCGCCCGCTCCCGGCTCCGGCGCCGCTCGTCCGCGGCGCGCTGGGCGAGGTAGGCACTCCAGCCCGTGTTGTGCTGGTCGATCGCCGCCCGGGTGGCGTCCAGGTGGAAGACCCGGTTGGCCACCTCCTCCAGGAGCGCGGTGTCGTGGCTGATCAGGACCAGCCCGCCCTGGTGGGCCCGGAGGTGGTCGCGCAGCCAGGCGACCGAGTCGGCGTCCAGGTGGTTCGTCGGCTCGTCCAGCAGCAGCGTGCCGCCGCCGCCCGCGAAGAGGATGCGCGCCAGTTCCACGCGGCGCCGCTGCCCTCCGGACAGGGCCCCCAGCGGCTCGTCCATCACCCGCTGGGGCAGTCCGGTCCCGGCGGCCACCCGGGCGGCCTCGGCCTCGGCCGCGTAGCCGCCGCCCGACTGGAAGGCGGCCTCGGCGCGTGCGTAGGCGTCCATCGCGCGCTCCAGGGCCTTCGGCCCTGCCGCGTCCGCCATGGCCTGCCCGGACGTGCGCAGGGCGCGCAGCGCGGCGTCCAGGCCGCGGGCGGACAGGATGCGGTCCGTGACGGTCACGGACGGGTCGGCGGCCCGGGAGTCCTGCCCGAGGAAGCCGACCCGACCGGTACGGGCGATGGTCCCGGCCGCGGGCCTGGTGATCCCCGCCAGGGCGGTGATCAGGGTGGTCTTTCCGGCACCGTTGCGGCCGACCAGGCCGACGCGGTCGCCCGGGGAGACGGTGAAGGAGATGTCGGACAGCAGCAGGCGCGCGCCGGCGCGCAGCTCGATGCCACGTGCGGTGATCATGGGGTGACGCTCCGAGTATGCAGGAGGACGGACTTCTGGCGGGGAAGCGGGTCCTCGGCTAGGAGACTCGGGGCGTCGACATGCGGCCACGGTAACCGGGCCGCCCGGGACGGCGCACCCCGTTTCCCGCGCCGCGGTCCGCGACCACCGCCCCGGCGGCCGCCACCCCGCCGCCGGCTCGCGCGCCCGGGCCCCCGGCCGGCCGTGCGTGCGCGCCCCCACCCTCCTCGAAGGACACGCACGCACATGGCAATGCACGGGGTTTCGCCACCTCGCGCCGGAAGAATGCCCCTATGGGGCATCCTGAGCACTTCCTCCTGGTCATGGTGGCGGCCGCACTCGCGCCCGTGCTCGCCTTCGCGGGCCTCCGCTGGTGCCGCATCCCGGTGATGATCTTCGAGATCGCCCTGGGGGTGCTCCTCGGGCCGGACGTTCTCGGGTGGGTGGACTCCGACGCGGTGCTGGACACCCTCTCGGAGCTCGGGCTCGCCATGCTCATCTTCCTGGCCGGCTACGAACTCGACTTCGGCGCCGTCGGGCGCGCCACCATGCACCGCGCCGTCTGGTCCTGGCTGATCGCCCTCGGCGCGGGCATCGGCCTGGCGGCCGCGCTCTCCGGCGGGGACGTCGACCGCGCCCTGATCGTGGGGACGGCACTGACCAGCACCGCGCTCGGATCGGTGCTGCCGATCCTGCGCGACAGCGGGCGGCTGACCGGCCGCTTCGGCACGGTGATGCTCGCCTTCGGCGCCGTGGGGGAGTTCGGGCCGATCGTCGCCATGGCACTGCTGCTGAGCGGGCGCCAGCCCCTGACGTCCGCCGTGGTCCTCGCGGTCTTCGCCGTCATCACGGTGGTGGCCGTGTGGTGGGCCTCCCGGCCGAGGCCCTCCTGGTTCTCCACGGTGGTGGAGGCGACCCTGCACACCAGCGGGCAGTTCGCGGTCCGCCTGGTGATGCTGCTGCTCGCGGCGATGCTCGGGCTCTCCGCCGCCCTCGGGCTCGACGTGCTGCTCGGCGCCTTCTCCGCGGGCATCCTCGTCCGGCTGATCCTCTCGGGGGCCGCGGCCGAGACGAGCCGCGAGGTGATGGGCAAGGTGGAGGCGATGGGCTTCGGCTTCCTGGTGCCGCTGTTCTTCATCGTCACGGGCGTCGAGTTCGACCTGGACGCCCTGCTGGAGGGCGGCACGGCACTGCTGTACGTCCCCGTCTACCTGCTGCTCTTCCTGGCCGTGCGCGGGCTCCCCGTGTACGCCCTCGCCCCGCGGGACCTGCCGCGGCGCGACCGGACGGCCCTCACCTTCTTCGCCGCCACCTGCCTGCCGCTGGTGGTCGCGATCACCACCATCGGGCTGGACGAGGGGGCGATCGCCTCGGACCAGGCAGCGGCACTGGTCGGCGCCGCGATGCTCTCCGTGCTGATCTACCCGCTGGTCGCGCTGCGCGCCGGCCGGGCCCCCGCGGGGTCCGGCGGCGGAGGGGAGGACCGTGCGCGCCGCTGAGCGGACGCCGTCCCGGGGCCCCACCCCGACGGTCCACCCCGGCTGGCAACCGGGTGATCGGGCACGCAGGCTGGCAGCGGACCTGTCCCGGTTCCCCCGCCGCGTGCCGCAAGGGAGTGCGAGTTGACCGCTACCTCAGCGCCCAAGCCCGCCGGGAAGGCGGTCCTGCGCTCCAACGACGCGGTGCGGGAGCGCTTCCCCTTCGACGACACCCGCGACCTCCAGGACGCCCGGCGGGGGTTCCTCGGCACCGCGCGGGACGGCCGGATCACGGACTCCGCGGGCCGCACCGTATGGGACCTGGACGCCTACGGCTTCCTCGGCGAGGACTGCCCGCCGACCGCCAACCCGAGCCTGTGGCGCCAGAGCAGGCTGGTCTCCGACCACGGTCTGTTCGAGGTGGTCGAGGGCGTCTACCAGATCCGCGGCTTCGACCTGTCGAACATGACCGTGGTCGAGGGCGAGCGCGGCGTCCTGGTGGTGGACCCGCTGATCTCGGCCGAGACGGCGGCCGCGGCACTGGCCCTGTACCGGGAGCACCGCGGCACCCGTCCCGTGACCGCCGTGCTGTACACCCACAGCCACGCCGACCACTTCGGCGGGGTGCGCGGGGTGGTGACCGAGGAACAGGTCGCCGCGGGCGTCCCGGTCATCGCCCCGGAGGGGTTCCTGGCGCACGCCGTCAGCGAGAACGTCCTCGCGGGCACCGCGATGGCCCGCCGCGCGGCCTACATGTACGGAGCGGCGCTGCCGAAGGGCCCCCGGGGGCAGATCGGCGCGGGCCTGGGGCAGACGACCTCGACGGGCGCGGTCGGGCTGATCCCCCCGACACTCGACATCACCCGCACCGGGCAGAGCGAGACGGTCGACGGCATCCGGATGGTCTTCCAGCTCACGCCGGGCACCGAGGCACCGGCCGAGCTCAACATCCACTTCCCCGGCCGCGCGGCCCTGTGCATGGCGGAGAACGCCACGCACAACCTCCACAACCTCCTGACGCTGCGCGGGGCGGAGGTGCGCGACCCCCGGGTGTGGGCGCGCTACCTGACCGAGGCCGTCGAACTGTTCGGCGAGTCCACCGAGGTGGCCTTCGCCTCCCACCACTGGCCCGTGTGGGGGCGCGAGCGGGCGGTCGCCTTCCTGCTGGAGCAGCGCGACCTGTACGCCTACCTGCACGACCAGACGCTGCGGATGCTCAACCAGGGGATGACCGGCGCGGAGATCGCCGAGGAGATGCGGCTGCCCCCGGCGCTGGAGCGGGCCTGGCACACGCACGGGTACTACGGTTCGGTCAGCCACAACACCAAGGCCGTCTACCAGCGGTACCTGGGCTGGTTCGACGGCAACCCCGCGCACCTGTGGGAGCACCCGCCCGTCGAGGCGGCGAAGCGGTACGTGGCGTTCATGGGCGGCGCCGGCGAGGTGCTGCGCCGGGCCCGCGGGTCCTTCGAGGACGGGGACCTGCGCTGGGTGGTGCAGGTCGTCGGCCATGTGCTCTTCGCCGACCCGGGCAACGCCGAGGCCCGGGAGCTCCAGGCGGACGCCCTGGAGCAGTTGGGCTACGGCAGCGAGAACGGCACCTGGCGCAACTTCTTCCTCACCGGGGCGCTGGAGCTGCGGCAGGGGACGGTCGGCTCGCCCACGGTGACCGCCTCCCCCGACCTGCTGCGGGCGCTCAGCCTCGACCAGCTCTTCGAGAGCCTGGCCGTCCGGCTGGACGGACCGCGCAGCTGGGACGCCGCGATCACGGTGCGCTGGGACGTCCGGGACGGGCCCCGCATCACCTGGCGGCTGCGCAACGGGGTGCTCACCCATGTCAGGGGCTCCGGCCCGGCCGCCGACGAGCCGGACGTGGCGGTCGGGCTCGCCGAGGCCGACCTGCGGGCGGTCCTGCTGGGGACGCTCGCCCCCGAGGACCTGGCCTCCGGGGGCAGGGCCCGGGTGACCGGCGACATCGGCCGGGTCGTCGAGCTCCTTCGGTACCTCGGCGACCCGGACCCGGACTTCGCGATCGTCACGCCCTGACCGAACGACCGCCCCTCACGCCGGTGCCCGCGTGCCGGAGGCGGCGGGACGCCTCCGGCCGGAAGGGCCCCGGATGGCGGACCGTGCAGGTCTCCGCCGCCCCCGGCGTCCGGGCGGCGCGGGGCGGTGAGCACCGGGCCCGCCCGGGCACCGCAGCGGGGCGGACCACGGCCCAGGACCGGCGGGCCCGCAGACCGTCCGCCGTCCCACGGCCCTGCCGGACCGGCCCGCCGCGTGCGCGCCCCCCGCGCGCGCCGCCTCGGCCGCGGAGCGGCACCAGGCGCTCCTGCGGCTGTCGTCCGCGGTGCTGACGGACCCGCTGCTGTACGCCACGGCCTCCCGGCCCGACCCCCGGGGCCTCCGTGAGCCATCGGCGCACGAAGGGAAAGGCAGGCGCCGACCGCGCTCGACAGCCCTCGGTCCGCGGGGCGGGTTTCCGGAGCACCCGGTGGCCCGTGGTGTCGCCGCCGGGCCCGCGAGGCCGCCGTAGACCCCCGGCCCCGTCGGCGTCGCCGTCGGCGTCCGCCTCGGCCCGGCCCCGGGCTCCCGCCCGGACGGGAGGTGGTCTCGCGTGCCCGCGGCGCACTCGCCCACCGCCGCGGCGGTGGGCGAGTGCGCCGCCCGGGTCCGCGGCGCTCCGCGCACCACCGGACCGGCGGGCCGGCGCGCAGCCGCCGTGCACGGCGGCTGCGCGCCTCACTTCCCCCTGCCCCTGATCAGCAGGGCCCCGCAGAGCCCGCCGATGACGAACATGCCGAGCAGGGCCAGGTAGAGCGGCATGGTGACGACGGGTACCAGCAGACGGATCTCGACCTTGCGGGTGTTCTCGACGATGAAGACGACGGCGAGGGCGACCAGCACGAGCGCGGTGACGCGGGAGGGTGTGAGGGACTTGGCGCGCCCGGTCCCTCCGGAGGAACGTCCGCGCGGCTTCTTCTCGGATGCTGGGGTCATGCCCCCAGCATCCGCACCCGGGGGCGCGGTGCTGCGGTGGACTGGCGCGAACGGGTGACGCGGGCAGCGGCAGCGTCCCGGGCGTCGGGCGGTGCCGCATCCTCGATGAGCTTTGTCCTGCTATGCGACTTATCCTCTTGTCTGTTCGCTTCACCCGGAGTGACGGAAGGGTGGCATCCCATGGTCCATGGCCTGACGGCCGACTCGGTCGGCCCGGTCGACGTCGCCGTGGTCGCCTTCGAGGGCAACCGGTTCAACGGCGAGATCGTCCCCGCGCTGCGCGAACTCCAGCAGAACGGGACCGTCCGCATCCTCGACCTGACCTTCGTCCGCAAGGACGGCGACGGCTCGGTCGGCGTCGTCGAGCTCGCCGACCCCGAGGTGGCCGAGGAGTTCGAGCGGATCACCGACGCCCGCTTCGACCTGCTCAGCGACGAGGACCTGGCGGCCGTGGCCGATGGCCTGCCGCCGGAGTCCTCGGCGCTGGTGGTGGCGTGGGAGAACACCTGGGCCTCGCGGCTGGCCGCCGCCCTGCGCGACTCCCACGGCCGCATGGTCTTCATGGAGCGCATCCCCCGGGACGACGTCCTCGCGGCGATCGAGGCGCTCGACGCGGAGTGAGCGGCGCCCCGCACGGCGGCACGTCCGCGCGCGGCGCGGAAAGCGCCCGCGGGGGCCACGGCCGGCCGCGGGGACGGCACGAGAGGAAGGGGGCAGTCATGCCTCAACGGTTCGGACGGCCCGGCCTGCTGGGTGCGATGGCCCGCACCGCCGTCGTCGCGGGCACCGCGACCGCGGTCTCCGGCAGGGTGGAGCGCAACGCGGCCCGCCGCGACATGGAGCGGCAGGCGCAGGCGGAGGCCCGGCAGCAGCCGGCGCCCGGCCCGGGCGCCGCACCGGCGGCGCCCCCCGCCGACCGGGTCTCCCAGCTCACCGCGCTGGCGGAGCTGCGGGACCGGGGCGTCCTGACGGACGAGGAGTTCGCGGCGGAGAAGCGCCGGATCCTCGGCGGCTGACGGCACCCGGCGGCGGGCGCACCGGCGGACCGGGCGTCCGCCGCCGACGTGCCCGCAGCCGGCGCGGGGGCGCCCCCGCAGCCCGCCCGTCCGTGGCAAACGGGGCGCTTTGGCGCGCCGTACGGGCGCGCCGCCCTCCGCCGTGGGCCCGGGACCCTGATCATCCGAGGCACGCCGGTCCGCCGGGGAAGCGCTCCCCCGCAGGGATGCGCGGCCGGCGCGCAGGACGGCGGTGGAGAGGGGAACGGGGATTTGAGCACCCGAGCGGACGGCCGCGCCGCGGGCGGCGGGGTCCGGCGCCGCGCAGCCGTGCGGTCCGGCCGCCGGGGCGGTGGGCTCCGGTGAGCGCCACCGCGGCCGCCCTGTCCCTGCTCGGCCTCGCGGCACTCGCCGTGCTGGGCCTGCACGGAGCGGCGCGCGCCCTGCGGGTGTCCGCCGACCCGCTCCCGGTGATGCCGTTCGGCTCCGGCCTGGAGCCGGCCGAGCACGCGGTGAGCCGCTTCCATGTGCGCTGGTACACGGTGACGATGCTGTTCCTGGCCTTCGACATGGAGATGGTGTTCATGTACCCGTGGACGCTGGTGGTCTCCGCCATGGGCCCGGGGGCCGTGATCGAGATGTTCGTCTTCCTCGCGATCCTGGTCGCGGGCGTCGTCTACGCCTGGCGGGAGGGCGCGCTGCGATGGACCTGACCCGCCGCGCCCTGCGTGCCGCCGCGGCCCGGCCCCGGGTCCTGCCCGCCGCCCTGCCGGGCGGGACGCCCGCCCGGCTGGAGGCGGAGCGCCTGCTGCGGCTGCGGGACTGGCCGGTGGCCGCCACGCCCGCGGGGGCCGACCTGCTGCTCGTCACGGGCCCGGACTGCCCCGCCCTGCACGACCCGCTGGCGCGCCTCTGGGGCGATCTGCCCGCGCCCCGGGCCCGGGTGCACGCCGCCACGGCGGCGGAGGTGGCCTCCGCGCTGGACACGGGGCGGGAGCGCCTGGCCGCCTGGTCCGGCCGGGGCTCCGGGGCGCAGGGGCACGCGGGCGGGAACGACCGGGTGCAGGAGCCCCCGGAAGGCGGAGGCGGGCACGCCCACGGGCAGGCGGACGACGGGGACACCGGGACGGGGATGCCGATGCCGGGCGGCCTGCCCATGGCGGAGACCGGCCCCGACCGGGACGGGCTGGCGCTGGACCGCCTGCACCTCGCTCTGGGCCCCTTCCTGTGCGACTGGCCGACGGGGCTGACCGTCCGGCTGGTCCTCCAGGGCGACGTCGTCCAGGAGGCCGTCTGCGAGGACCCGGCGGCCCCCGGCGGCACCCCGTTCTGGTCGGGCCCCTGGCTGCGCGCGGCGGCGGGCGAGCCGGTGACCGCGGGGGCGGCCGCGCGGCACCGGGCCGCCGCCACCTGCGACAGCCTCGGACGGCTGCTGGCGGTGGCGGGATGGCCCGAGCAGGCGGTGGCTGCCCGGCGGTTGCGCGACGGGCTGCTCGCCGGTGCGCCGGCCGGTGCGCTCCGCGGCCCGGCCGACCGCCTGGCCCGCCGCGTCGGCCGGTCACGGGTCCTGGCCTGGCTCACCCGGGGGATCGGCCGGGTGGACGGCGGGCGGACCGGGGGGTCCGCCCCGGCCGGACCGCCCGGGGCGGACGGCGATGCGACGGACCGCTACCGCCGGTGGCTCGACCGCCTCGGCCGTGACGTGCGGCACCTGGACGACCCGGCCCCGCTGGACCCCTACGCCACCGAGTCCCCGCGCGGACCGTGGGAGCCCGCGCACCCGCCGTCCGCCGCGCTGCTGGCGCTGCTCCCCGCACTTCTGGTCGGCGCCGAACTCGCCGCGGCGCGCCTCATCGTGGCCGGTCTCGACCCGGATCCCGAGGAACTCGCGGGCGCGGGGGTGGCGCCGCGTGGTTGAGAGGGGTCCCTGGTGGACGGTTGCGGCGGCCCCCCTGCTGCTCGCCGCGCTGGCCGCCCTGGCGGTGGCGGCCGACGCGCTGCTGGCCGCCCGGGGCGCGGGGCGCCCGGTCACCCTCACGGCCGCCGCGAGGCCCTTCCTGGCGCTGCCGCGGGCACTGGTGGCCGGGCCCAGGAGGCTGCCCGCGCCGGACCTCCTGCTGTGGCGGGCCGGTGTGGTCACCGTGCCGGTGGCGGCGGTGCTCTCGACCCTGGTGATCCCGTTCGGGAACACGGTGGTGGCCGACCCGTCGGTCGGGGTGGTCTGGTTCAACGCCATGGAGGTGACGACCTGGGCGGCCCTGTGGCTGGCCGGCTGGGGCCCCAACGCCGCCTTCTCCCTGATCGGCGGCTACCGCTTCCTCGCCCAGGGGCTCGCCTACGAACTGCCCCTGATGTTCGCCCTGATCGCCGCCGCCACCGGGGCCGAGTCGCTGCGGGTGGGCGACATCGCCGCGGCACAGCAGGGGCTGTGGTACGCGGTGTGGATGCCGGTGGCGTTCGCCGCGCACCTCGCGGGCGTCCTGGCGTTCTCCTTCCTGGGACCGTTCGCGCACCCGGCGGGGCGGGACGCGGCCGGGGGCGTGCTGGGCGAGCTCTCCGGCCCCGACCGGCTGCTGCTCCAGGCGGGCCGGTGGCTGTGGCTGGCCTCCGGCGCGGCGATGGCGGTGCCGCTGTTCCTCGGCGGCGGGGCCGGACCGGGGTTGCCCGCGTGGGCCTGGTCGCTGGTGAAGACGCTGCTGGTGCTCGCCCTGCTGGTGGTCGCCGCGCGCCGGCTGCCCGTGGTGCGGCCCGACCGCTACGTGGAGCTGGCCTGGGTGGTGCTGGTTCCGCTGACGATCCTTCAGGTGCTGGTGCCCGCCCTGGTGGTGCTGGGCCGTTGACGCGAGCGGAGGGATCCCGATGGACACGACCGACACCGTGCTGCTGACCGTGCTGGGCGTCCTCGCCCTGGCCGGCGGGGTGCTGGTGTTCGTGCTGGACTCGATGGCCCGGGTCACCTTCGCACTGCTGGTGTCGCTGGCCTGCTCCGGGGGCGTCGTGACCCTGCTCGGGCTGCCGTACCTCGGCGTGGTGACCGTGCTGATGATGGTCATGGAGATGGTGATCATGGCCGTGTTCATGATCGCCTACATGATGAACCCGGCCGGTCTGATGCCGATGTCGATGCTGCACAACACCCGCGGGGCGCTGGCCGTGAGCGCGGTGCTCTTCGCCGCACTGACCACCGGGATCTTCGCGGTGCCCTGGCCGGGACGCGAGGGGAGGCCGCCCCGGGACTCGACGGTGCAGCTCGGCACCGCACTGATGGAGGGTCAGATGCTGACCATGGTGGTGCTCGGCCTCGTGCTCCTCTCGACCATGGTCGGCGCGACGGTCCTCGCCACGCAGCGCGGCCGCTACGACCGGTTCGGCGACGACCTCGACCGGCGTCCGGCGCGGGACCCCGTCGGCGGAGGGGTGGGCCGGTGACCTTCGAACTGCTCCTGGTCCTGGCCGCCGGGCTGTTCTGCACCGGCCTGTTCGGCGCCCTGTCCCAGCAGTCCATCGTCATGATCATGATGGGGATCGAGCTGATGATCGGCGGGATCATCGTGGCGGCCGCCGCCTTCTGGCACTTCCTGGCGCCCGCCGCGGCGAGCGGCCAGGTGGTCGTCGTGGCCGCGGTGGTGGCCATGGCCGTGGAGATGGCCATGGGCTTCGCGGTCACCACCGCGCTCTACCGGTCCCGGCGCGTCGACACCGCGGACCTGGCACGGGACCTCCGCGGATGAGCGCGCTGCCGTGGCTGCTCGTCGCCGTCCCCCTGTGCTCCGGCGCCCTGCTGACGGCCGCCGGGAGGCGTGCCAACCGCCTGGCCCCCGTGCTCGGTCCCGCTCTCGCCGCGGCGACGCTCGTGCTGGCCGGGGCCGCGGCCGCCGTCCGCCCGGGTGCCGGTGCCCCGCTCCTGGCGGGGGTGCGCGCCGGGCTCGCGGTGGACGGGCTGTCGGCCGTCATGGTGGTCACCGTCGCCTCGGTGATGCTCTGCGTCCTGGTCTTCTCCGCCACGGAGTTCGGCCCGGAGGAGGACCTCGGGCGCTTCCACGGGCTGATGCTCTTCTTCGGCGGGGCGATGCTGCTCACCGTCACCGCGACCACGCTGCCGCTGCTGCTGATGGCCTGGGAGGCCATGGGCGCCAGCAGCTGGGCGCTGATCGGCTACTGGTGGCGGCAGCCGGCGCGGGTGCGCGCGGCGGACACGGCCTTCCTGGCCACCCGCAGCGCCGACCTGGGCCTGTATCTCGCGGCCGGGGCGGCGCTGGCCGGCGGGGCCGGGGGCCTGGAGCTGGCGCAGCTGCCCGCCGCCGCCTCGCCCTGGGTGCACGTGGCCGCCGGGGGCGTGGCGGCTGCGGCGCTCGGCAAGTCCGCCCAGCTGCCCCTGTCGTTCTGGCTGTCCCGCGCCATGCAGGGCCCGAGCCCGGTCTCGGCGCTGCTGCACTCGGCGACCATGGTCGCCGCCGGTGCCTATCTGCTGCTGCGGCTGCACCCGCTGCTCGCCGCCACCTCCTGGGCGGGTCCGCTGGTGGCCTGGACGGGTGCCCTGACGGCGCTGCTGCTGGGCGCCGTGGCCGTCGCCCAGCGGGATCTGAAGCAGCTTCTCGCCGCCTCCACCTGCGCCCAGATCGGCTACATGGTGCTGGCCGCGGGCAGCGGTGCGGTGGCGGGCGGCGTCACCCAGCTCGTGGCCCACGCGGCGGCCAAGTCGGCGCTCTTCCTGGCAGCCGGGGCCTGGCTCACCGCGCTGGGCACCAAGCAGCTGCCCGCCCTCAGGGGCGCCGCCCGCCGCTACCGGGCGGTCGGCACCGCGTTCGTCGTCTGCGCCCTGACCCTGGCGGGCCTCCCCCCGCTGTCGCTGTGGGCGGCCAAGGACGAGGTCCTCGCCGGGGCCCGCGCCGAGAGCGCGGGACTGTACGCGGTCGGCCTCGCGGGAGCGGCACTTGCGGCCGCCTACAGCGTCAAGGCCGTCTGGTACGTCACCCGGCCGCGGCCCGCGCGGGGTGCGGAGCGCTACGACACCGAGCAGCGCGGGACCCGGCACGTCGGACGCTCGGCGCCGCCTCCGCTCGCCGTGCTCACCGCCGCCGCGGCGGTGCTGGGCGTCCTGGCGCTGCCCGGCCCCGCGGCCTGGCTGAAACGCCTGGTGGGCAGCCCGGCGGAGCCCTCTCCGACCGCCTGGGAGCTGGTGCTGTCGGGGGCGCTCGCCGCCGCGGTGGCCGCCGCGGCCTGGTGGTGGGGCAACCGCCCGGGTGCGCTGCCCGCCGCGCCGCGCTGGGCCCGGGACTGGCTGCACCTGGAGCGGGCCGCCGACGCGCTGGTGGTGCGGCCGGTGCTCGCCCTGGCCCGGTCGCTCGCGGCCTTCGACGACCGGGTGGTGGACGGCGCGGTGCGGGCCGCCGCCCGCGGCGGACTGGCCGCGGCCCGGACCGCCCGCCGGGTGGACGACGACGGTATCGACGCGGCGGTCCGCGCCGTGGCCGCGGGGACCGGGCGGCTGGGCCGCTGGGCACGCCGCCCGCAGACCGGGCTGCTGCACCAGTACTACGCCCAGGCCGCGGTCGGCTTCGCGGTACTGGCCCTGATCGTGCTTCTGGCGAGGTAGCCCTGTGCTCAGTGTCCTGATCTTCCTGCCCCTGCTGGTGTGCTGCGTCCTGCTGGTGCTGCCGCGCGGCCTGCCGGACCGGAGGTGCGTGCAGGTGTGGATCGCCACCGCCGCGGTCGAGCTGGCGCTGGTGGCGTACCTGTGGGCGGCCTTCGACCCCGGCGGGGGGATCCAGGCCGAGGAGCGGGTGCGGTGGATCCCCGGCGCCGGGGTCGGCTACCACGTGGGCGTCGACGGCCTGTCGCTGCCGCTGGTGGCGCTGACCTGCCTGGTGTTCCTCGCCGCCGCCGTGTACTCGCTGCGCGAGACGCGGCGGGTGCGCGCGTACGTGTGCCTCTTCCTCTTCCTCCAGACCGTGTCCGTGGGCCTGTTCGTCGCCCTGGACCTGATCCTGTTCTTCGTCTTCTTCGACCTGTCGATCGTCGGCATGTTCTTCGTCATCGCGGGCTGGGGGCACGGCGAGCGGGCGCGGGCCGCGGCCCTGACCTTCTTCCTCTACACCTTCGTCGGCTCCCTGGCGCTGCTGCTCGGATTCATCGGGCTGTTCCTCGCCGCGACCCCGCACACCTTCGACATCGTCGACCTGACCCGGGAGAACCCGCTGGCCGGGCGCGGGACCTACGCGGGCCTCGTGCTGCTGGCGATCGGTGTGGGGCTGGCGGTCAAGACGCCCACCGTGCCCTTCCACACCTGGCTGCCGCCGGCCCACTCCGAGGCCCCCGCCGCCGGGTCGGCGGTGCTGGCGGGCATCCTGCTGAAGATGGGCGCCTACGGCTTCGTCCGCATCGCGATGCCGCTGCTGCCGGGCAGCTGGCGCCGGTACGCGCTGGTCGTCGTGGTGGTCGGTGCCGTCTCCGTGGTCTACGGGGCCCTGGTGGCCCTGGCGCAGACGGACCTCAAGCGCATGGTCGCCTACACCTCGGTCAACCACATGGGCTACATCGTGCTCGCCGTCGGCGCCGCCGGAACGCTCGCGGGCAGCGACGCGCAGGCCCGCTCCCTGGCGGTGACTGGCGCGGTCGTGCAGATGGTCAGCCACGGCCTGATCACCGGGGCGCTGTTCCTGCTCACCGGGGTCCTCTACGCCCGCGGGAGGACGTACGCGATCGACGCCTACGCGGGCGTCGCCGCACACGCCCCGCGGTTCGCGGCGCTCACCTTCGCGGCGGCGTTCGCCAGCCTCGGCATCCCCGGGTTCTCGGGATTCATCGCCGAGTTCCAGATCTTCACCGGCTCGCTGGGCCAGCAGACGGTGGCCACCGCCGTCGCTCTCACGGGGATCCTGCTGACCGCCGCGCTGTTCCTGCGCGCCCTGCGGTCGATGCTGCTGGGCGCCCCGCGGCTGCCGGAGGCCGCCTCCGCCGGGGGGTTCGCCGACCTCGCCCGCCACGAGGCGTGGTCCGCGGGCCCGCTGATGGCCGTCGCCCTGGCGATCGGCGTCGCCCCGCGCTGGCTGCTGGACGTGGTCGAACCCGCGGGCCGTGCCGTCGTGGGGCTGGTGGCCCGGTGAACCAGGACGTGGCGGCGCTCCTGCCGGAGGTCTCCCTGGCCGCGGCGGCCGTCCTCGGGCTCCTGGCCGGTTCCTGGCTGCCGCGCCGCCGCCAGTGGCTGGTCGCGGTGCTGGCCGCCGCCGCCTGCGCGGTCGGGCTGGCGGCCACGGGCATCGCGATGGCCCGCGGCACCGAGCAGGGCGTCTTCGCGGAGGTGTTCGCCGTCGACACGGCGACCGGGGCCGGGCGCCTGACGGTCCTGGGCGCGCTGCTGCTGGTGATCGGCCTGTCGGTGGAGACCGTCCGCGGTCATCCGCGGGAGAGCGAGTACTGGGTGCTGCTCCTGCTGACGGGGGCCGGCACCCTCGCCCTGGTCGGCGCGAACGACCTGCTGATGCTGTTCGCCGCCTACCTGCTCTCCAGCCTCCCGGCCTACGCCCTGGCCGGGTTCGCCAAGGACCCCCGGGGCACCGAGGCCGCGCTGAAGTACTACCTGCTGGGCGCGCTGTTGGGGACGGCCATGCTCGCGGGCACCGCCCTGCTCTACGGCGGGGGCCGCGGCACGCTCTACCGGGAGCTGCGCGAGGCGCTGCCGGGCGCGCCGTTCGCGGTGGTGGCCCTCGGCCTGGTGGGCGTCCTCGCGGGGCTGCTGTTCAAGGCGGGCGGTGTCCCCGCGCACTTCTGGGTGCCCGACGTCGCCCAGGGGGCTCCCGCCCCGGTCGCCGCCTACGTCACCACCCTGCCCAAGGTGGGCGCGCTGGTCGCGGGCTACCGGCTCCTCCACCAGGCGCTGCCGGGGAGCGACGTGGACTGGCCGCTGCTGCTGGCCGTGCTCGCCGCCGCGACGATGACCCTCGGCAACCTCGCCGCGTTCTTCCAGACCGACGTGCGCAGACTGCTGGCCTACTCCGCCGTGAGCCAGGTCGGCTACCTGCTGATGGCCCTGGCGGTGGCCACCCGCAGCGACCTGGCGCAGCGGGGGCTGCTGTTCTACCTGGCCGCCTACGCCGCCACCAACCTCGGCGCGTTCGCCGTGGTCACCGAGCTGCCCCGGGCGCGGACCCTGGAGGGCTACCGGGGCCTGGCGGGCCGTCACCCCGGTCTCGCCGCGGTGCTGGTGGTGTGTCTGCTCGGCCTCGTCGGCACCCCGCCCACCGGGGTCTTCCTCGGCAAGCTGGAGATCTTCAGCGCGGCCGTGGACGGCGGCTACACCTGGCTCGCGGTGCTCGCCGTCGCCAACACGGTGGCCTCGCTCTTCTACTACCTGCGCTGGCTGGGGCAGGTGTTCGCGCGCACCGGACCGGCCCCGGCCGGGACGCAGGCGGCACTCGGCCGCTGGGCGGCCGGAACCGCGTACACCGCCGCCGCCGTGTCCCTGGCCCTCGGCCTCGCGGCCGGGGCGGTGCTGCCCTTCGCCACCGGGCCTCTGCTGCCCTGAGGGGCGGGCTCCCGGGCCCGCGCCGCGGGCCCGCTCCCCCGGGCCGGGCTTCCGGCGTCACCCTGCGGGACCTGCCGCGCCGGGGGTAGTGTCGGCAGGTGACGGACCGGCAGGAGCCGTCAGCCGTACCGCGGGGGCGGTACGCGACCGACACCGGCATGGGGGATGCAGGGTGACCACAGCTCGTCCCGGGGCGCTGCGCGCGGCGGCGCCGCTGCTCGCCTTCTGCGTACTGGCCGCGGGGTGCTCCGCCGCACCGGACGGCGGCGGCGAGAGCGCATCCCCGTCGAAGGGCTCCCCCTCGGCGAAGGCGCCGGAACCCTCGCGGTCCACCGAGCCCGAGGGGGCGTTCGCGGCCGATCCCGACCGCCTTCCCCGTACCCGGGCCGAGGCGCTGGCTCTCGCCCGTGCCGTGGCGTTCCGGCCCGAGGAGTGGGGCGCCGACTTCGTCGCCCTGGCCCCCGGTGAGAGCGACCCGGGCACCTGGGCGGTCCTGGACGACGACTGCCGCTGGAGCCGGGAGCCGCTGCCCGACGGGGTGCTCGCCGCCGTGTCCCGCTACAGCGAACTCCCCCTGGGTGAGGGCCGGGGAGCGGTCCGGGTGACGGCCGCCGTCACCGTGCACACCACGGAGGCGGGCGCCGACACGCGGCTGAGCACCACCCTGGAGGAGGCGATGCGCTGCCCGGAGCAGGAGATCCGCGCGGGCGAGCGGATCACGGAGCTCAACTCGGTGGGCCGCCCGGCCGGTCAGGGGCAGAACTACGCGGACGACTCCGTCTTCGAGATGGGCACCCACGTCCGCAGCGTCGACGGACGGGCCCTGACCAGCCCCTACCACTGGACCGTGGACCGGCTGGGCCCGGTGACGATCGCGGTCTCGGTCCGGGGCACCACGGGCGAGGGCTCCCCGGAGGCGACATCCGTCTCCTCGCACGGCACGGTGACCATGCGGTCCCGCCTGGTCGACCTGCTGGGAGAGACGTCCTGATGCACCCGCCGCACTCCTCCGACCCGGCGTCGATCGCGGGCCACCGGCTCCTGGGCCGCCTCGGCGCGGGAGGCATGGGCGTGGTCCACCTGGCGCGTTCCGCCGGGGGCGCGCTGGTGGCGCTCAAGGTGGTCCACGCCGAGTTCGCGCAGGACGGCGGGTTCCGGGAGCGGTTCCGCCGGGAGGTGGACACGCTGCGCCGGGTGCGCAGTCCCTGGGTCGTCCCCTTCGTGGCCGCTGACCCCGACGCCCCGGCGCCGTGGCTGGCCACCGCCTTCGTCGCCGGGCCCTCGCTGGAGGAGGCCGTCGCCGCCCACGGTCCGCTGCCGCCGGCCTCGGCGCGCGCGCTGGGCCGGCGGCTCGCCGAGGCGCTGCGGGACGTCCACGCGGCCGGGCTGGTGCACCGGGACGTCAAGCCCGCGAACGTGCTCCTCGCCCTCGACGGCCCCCGCCTGATCGACTTCGGCATCGCCCGCGAGCCGGAGGACACCGCGCTCACCGCGACCGGCCTGGTCGTCGGCACCCCGGGCTTCCTCGCGCCGGAGCAGGTCCAGGGAGGCGGGCGGGACGCGATCGGGCCGCCGAGCGACGTGTTCGCGCTGGGCTGCGTCCTGGCGTACGCGCAGACGGGGCGGCCCCCGTTCGGCACCGGCCCGGTCGACGCCCTGCTGTTCCGCGCCGTGCACGAGAGCCCCGACCTGGACGGTGTGCCGGAGGAGTCGGCGGACCTGCTGCGCAGGTGTCTGGAGAAGGATCCGGCGCCGCGGCCGTCCGCGGCGGAGGTGGCGCGGGCGCTCGCCGCGCCGCGGGACGGCGCGGACGAGCCGCACTGGCTTCCCGAGGCGGTGACCCGGCTGGTCGCCGACCGCGCTGCCGCGGGGGCCGCGCTCCCGGACATCGAGCCGACCGCGGTCGACGCGGGGGCGGCCGGGCGGGGCGAGGACGGAGCCACCGACGCGGACGGAACCGGCACCGACGGGGCCGGAACGGACGGGGCCGGAACGGACGGGGCCGCCGGGCGCCCTCCCGAGGCCGCCCCCGCCGACGGGGACGAGGAGGCGGAGCGCGAGGAGGCGGACGGACCGGGGCGGCGGCGCTTCCTGCTGCTCACCGGCGGCGGAGCACTCGCGGCGGGCGGCGGGGCCCTCGCCCTGTGGCGGTGGCGGGACGGGGACGGGGGGACCTCCGCCGCCCGGCCCGCCCACACCATCGCCCTCCAGGCGGACCTCTCGGGGGACGCGCGGCGCACCGGGACGGCCCAACTGCGGGGCGTGCGGCTGGCCGTCCAGGAATTCAACGCCCGGCGGGACGCCCCCTTCACCCTCTCCCTGGTCGTCAGGGACGACGGCGGCGACCCGCAACGCGCGGCGGCGACGGCCGAGGAACTGGCGGCCGACTCCTCCGTCCTCGCCGTCGTCGGCCCCACCACGGAGGCGGCCGCCGAGGCCGTGCTGCCCGTCTACGACCGCGCCCTGCTGCCCCTGGTCTCGGTCACGGCGGGCGCGGTGAAGCTCCTCGTGCTCGGCGCCCGCTCCTTCGTGCAGGCCCGGCCGCACAACTCGCTGCTGCCCTTCTTCCTCAGCGCCCATCTGCGGGGCACCGCCGGGTCCCGCACCATCGGCATCGTCAACGACCGGGCGGCGGGCGACTACGGCTGGGAGATCGCCGGCACGCTCAGCAAGCTCCTGAACCAGGGAGGCCACCCCTATGTGCCCAAGGTGGTGAGCGGACGGTACGGCGGTTTCGGGCCGGCGATCGACGCCCTGCTCGCCGGCGGCGCGGACTCCGTGGTCTTCGCCGGGCTGCACGAACGCGGTGCCCGGTTCGCCCGCACCCTGCACGAACGCGGCTTCACCGGGCCCCGGGCCGCCGCCCACGGGCTGCTCGACCCCCGGTTCGTCGAGGCCGCGGGCGAGGCCGCCGAGGGCTGGGTGATCGCCGCTCCCGCGCTCGACCCGGCGGAGCACCCCGGCGCAGAGCGGTTCACCGCGGCCCACCGCGCCCGCTTCGACGCCCCGCCCGCCCCGTTCGCGGCGGAGGCGTACGACGCGACCGGGCTCGTCGCCCACGCGCTGCGCGGTCTGGCCGCCCGCCGCCGGACCCGGGGGAACCTCACGGCCGCGATCCGCGGGACGAGCTACCGCGGCATCACCCAGACGCTGAGCTTCTCCGAGGAGAACGGCTCCCGCACCATCGACGGCACGGGCGTGCACCTGTGGCGGGTCGCCGGCGGGCGCCTGCGCTACACCGGGCCCGGCACGCCCGTGATCCCCGGCTGATGCGGCCGCTGCTCCCCTCCGACCCGGCCCGGGTGGGGCGCCACCGGCTGCTGGGACGCCTCGGGGCGGGCGGCATGGGCGTCGTCTACCTGGGACGTACCGACCAGGGGGCGCTGGCGGCGGTCAAGGTGGTGCGCGCCGCCTACGCCGACGACCCCGGCTTCCGGGCCCGCTTCGCGCGCGAGGTGCGGGCCGCGGGCCGGGTGCGCAGCCCCTGGGTGGTGCCGCTGCTCGGCGCCGGGACGCGGGAGAGCACCCCGTGGCTGGCCACCGCGTACGTCCCGGGCCCCTCGGTCGCGGAGGCGGTGGAGGAGTGCGGGCCGTTGCCCCTCCGCTCCGCGAGAGTGCTCGGCGCGCGGCTCGCCGAGGCTCTGCGGGACGTCCACGCGGCCGGGCTGGTGCACCGGGACGTCAAGCCCGCGAACGTGCTCCTCGCCCTCGACGGCCCCCGCCTGATCGACTTCGGCATCGCCCGCGAGGAGGCGGGCACCGCGCTCACCGCCACGGGCACGGTGGTGGGTTCGCCGGGGTTCCTCTCACCGGAGCAGGCCCGGGGCACGGGTGCGGTCGGCCCGCCGAGCGACGTGTTCTCACTGGGCTGCCTGCTCGCCTTCGCCGTCTCCGGAAACCGGCCGTTCGGCGACGGCTCCCCCGCCGCCGTCCTGGTGCGGACCGCGTACGAGGAGCCGGAACTCGACGGGGTACCGGGCGACATGGCGGCCCTGGTGCGCTCCTGCCTGGCCAAGGAGCCGGGCGACCGCCCCACCGCGGCGGAGCTGTGCGCCGCCCTCGGCGGGGCGCCGCCCGCGGAGGACTGGCTGCCCGGGGCGGTGGTGCGGCTGATCGCCCGGCGCTCGGCGGCGGCCCTCGCGCTGCCCTCCGTGCCGCCGACGACGCCGGACGGCCGGGGCGCGGCCGCCATGCGGGCGGAGGGCGACGCGGGCGCAGGGCCCGCGGACCACGGGCCCGCCGCGGAGGAGGCCGCCGGTGCGCCGACGCAGCCGGACACCGCGCCGCCGCCCGGGCTCCCCCGGCGGCGCCTGCTGCTGGGCGCGGCCGGGGTGCTGGCCGCCGGGGGCGGGGCCGCTGTCTGGTGGGCGTCGGGCCGGGGGCGACAGCCCGCGGCCGCGGTGCGGGAGACGCTCGTCCTCGCCCTGCACGCCGACCTCTCGGGTCCGGGAAAGGCGCTCGGCACGGCCCAGGCACGTGGGGCGCGCCTCGCCCTGGAGGAGTTCAACTCCCGTGCGGAGCACGGCCTCCGGCTCGACCTGCTGGTCCGCGACGACCGGGGGGATCCCCGGCGGGCGCAGGAGGTGGCCGAGGAGCTGTCCGCCGACGGGAAGGTCCTCGCGGTCCTCGGGCCGAGCGACGAGGAGTGCGCGGCGGCGGTGGTCGAGCGCTACCAGAAGGCGCTGCTGTCCATGGTGTCGGTGTCGCTGGGCCGCCTCCCCGTCCACGGTCTGCACACCCAGCGGGTGTTCGTGGCCACCCGCCCCGTCGACGACGCGCTGGGCGGGCCGCTGGCCGTGCACCTCGTCCACACGGTGGACAGCCGCCACACGGTGTTCCTGGCCGACGCCGGTCTCGGCGCCACCGGCTGGACGGTCTGCAGCCGCACGGCGGACGTGCTGGGGGCCTCGAACCGCTCGGAGCGGTGGACGGTCGAGGAGGACACCGACGCCCGGGGCTTCGCCGCGCTCGCCGGGCGGGTGGTGGACTCGGGTGCGGACGCGGTGGTCTTCGTCGGCGGCGCGCGGCGCGCGGCCGAGCTGGCGCGCGCCCTCCCGGCCGCCGGCTTCGAGGGCGCCCGGCTCGGCACCTACCACGCCGCGACGCCCTCCTTCCTCGGCCTCGCGGGGCGGGACGCCGAGGGCTGGGTCTTCGCCACGCCGTTCCTCGACCCCCTGGCGGAGGAGTCCACCGGCGCGTTCGCCACCGCCTACCGGAGGCGCTTCGGGGGAGCGGACCCGCCCTGGTACGCGGCCGAGGCCTACGACGCCGCGCTCTTCCTCGCCGGGGCGGTGACCGAGCTCGGCGGAATCGGCTACGAACGGGGCGGTCTGGTGCGGCAGTTGCGCGAGACCCGCTACGAGGGCATCACCAAGGCCCTGCACTTCGACCCCGACACGGCCGCCTACAACCTGGAGGCGCTGTACCTCTTCGCCGTGGAGGGCGGCGGGTTCGTCTACCGGGGGCGGGCGTCGGGCGGCGCGCGCTGAGCGGCCGCCGCCCCACCTCGCCGCGCGGCGGGCCGGGCCGGGCGTCTTCCGTTGCCGGACCGGTACAGGAGCGCCCTGTCCGCGGAGCACCGCCGATGGGACCATGTCAGGACCGCCCGGACGGGCCCGTGACGGCCCGGCGGGCGCTCACTTCCATGTCGTCTGTCTGGGGCACGCATGACCATCCGGCTGCCGTTCCGTATCGCCGCCGCGGCGTCCGTGGCCGCCCTCGCGCTCACCGGCTGCGAAGGCTCCGGCGCGTCCG
Organism: Streptomyces sp. C10-9-1; assembly: GCF_024497955.1. GTDB lineage: Bacteria > Actinomycetota > Actinomycetes > Streptomycetales > Streptomycetaceae > Streptomyces > Streptomyces sanyensis. Next base: position 586,479 of record NZ_JANHKP010000001.1, read on the forward strand.
CGGACGCGTCCTCCCCGCCGGCCGCGACCGCGGAGGCGACCGCGACGCGCCCGACGGCCTCCCCGCCGGACGCGTCCCCCTCACCCGCGCCGTCGGGCACGGGCCCCTCCGCACCGGCGCCCCCGTCGGCGACGGCGGACCCCGGGGGCGTGCCGCCGCTGGGCTCCCGGGGGCTGCAGCCGCTGTGGCCGTTCACCACCCTGGCCCAGGCCGAGGAGTGGCAGCGCGCCTACCGCTCCGGCGGCCACCAGCCCTGGCACCTCGACGCGGAGCACACCGCCCTGGCCTTCACCCGGGACTACCTCGGCTTCACCGAGATCGACCGGGTCACCTCGCGGCGGATCTCCGGCCGCGACGCACGCATCGGTGTGGCGCCCACCGGGCCGGAGGGCGGGACCGCGGCCGTGATCCACCTCGTGCGCTACGGCGCGGGACCGGACGCCCCCTGGGAGGTGGTCGGGACGGACGACACGACCTTCTCGCTCACCACGCCCGCCTACGGGTCGGTCGCCCGCTCCCCGCTGACGGCGGGCGGGCTGATCACCGGCGTGGACGAGAGCATCGCCGTCCAGGTGCGCCAGCCCTCCTCGGGGACCCCGCTCGGGACCTCCCCCTGCTGCACGCCCGGCGGCGGCACCGACCAGCCCTGGAGCGTGACCGTGCCCTACTCCGGGGCGCGCGACGCGGTGCTCACCGTGGTGGCCTCCACGGGCGGGCACGTCGCCACGGTGGAGCGCTTCACCGTCACGGCGGTGCGCACCCGCTGAGCGCCCCGCCCGTACCGGCCCGGGCGGTTGCGCGCCGGGCCGGCAGGGGCCGCCGGGTCAGAGCGCCGCGACGGCCGCCGCCTCGGGGGCGGGCGGCGCGTCCGGGCCGCCGGACACCGCGGCCACGCTCACGGCCAGGTAGGGGATCCGGTGCGCCGCGACGCCGGCGATGTTGATGCGCCCGCCGGCGGTGCCGTAGACGCCGTGGCGCTGCCGCAGCTCGCGCATGTGCCCGGGCTCCAGCGGCAGCATCGAGAACATGCCCTTCTGCCGGGCGAGGGTCTCGGCAAGGTCCTCGCGGCCCAGGGACCGGAGGTTGCCGACCAGTTCGGTGCGGTTGGCGGCGATCCGGCCGCGCATGGCGTCGAGCTCCGCCCGCCAGTCGGCGCGCAGCCGCTCGTCGCCCAGGATGCAGGTGACGACGGCCGCCCCGTGCTCCGGAGGCATGGAGTACAGGGTCCGGGCGGCGTTCTGGAGGGCCGTCTCCACATGGCGCAGCGCCCGGGCGTCGGGGCCGAGGACGATCGCGCAGCCGGTGCGGTCGCTGTAGAGGCCGAAGTTCTTGGAGCAGCTGACGGCGATCAGCAGCTCGGGCAGCCGGTCGGCCAGCATCCGGGTGGCCCGCAGGTCGGCGTCGAAACCGTCGCCGAGCCCGTGGTAGGCGAGGTCGAGGAAGGGGACCCAGCCGGCCTCCGAGGCGAGGTCGGCGAGCGCCTCCCAGCAGGCGAACGACGGGTCGACCCCGGTGGGGTTGTGGCAGCACCCCTGGAGGAGCACCACGTCGTGGCGGCCCGCCTCGCGCAGGTCGTCGAGGAGCGCCGCCTCGTCCGGGAGCCCCGCGGCGTCCCGCGTGCGGTAGCTGCGGACGGCCAGACCGGCCGCCCGGAGGATCGGGCCGTGGTTGACGTACGCCGGGTCGCTGATCCACACCGTGGCACCGGGGCGGGTGCGGCGCACCAGGTCCGAGAGCAGCCGCAGGGCGCCGGTCCCCGCCACGGTCTGGACGGCGGTGGCGCGGGCGGTGCGCTCGGGGGTGGCCAGCACCTCCCGGAGCATGGCCCGGTTGAAGGCGGTGTTGCCGGAGAGGCCGCGGTACTCCTTGGAGGCGGAGCGCTCGGCCAGGCGCAGCTCGGCCTCCCGTACGGCCGACATCACGGGCGTGACGCCGGTCGCGTCCCGGTAGACGCCGAGGACGAGGTCGAGCCGCTCGGGCCGGGTGTCGGCGGCGAACTCGGCGGCGAGGTCCCACAGCGGGTCGGCGGGAGGGGGTGCGAGGAGCTCAAGCATCTGCGGAAACCTTGGTTCGTGGACGGCGGTTGGCGAGGACCACACCGGCGGTGATGAGGGGGACTCCGACCAGCACGGGCAGGGTCGGCGACTCGTCGAGCAGGGGGATGGCGAGCAGGACCACGACGACCGGGCTGAGGCTGCCGACGACGGAGCTCCGCTCCGGGCCGAGCCGGCGGATCGCGAAGGCGTACAGCAGCCCGGCGCAGAGGCCGACGCCCAGGCCCTGGACGACGAGGAAGGTCAGGACGTCGCCGCCCTCGGCCCGGCCGAGGTGCGCGGGCAGCACACCGGTGAGCACCAGCAGGGCGACGACCGCGAAGGACGGCAGGCACAGCAGGCCGATGGAGCCGACGGGGTCCAGGTCGACCTCGCGCAGCCCCACCGTGTACAGCGCCCACAGCCCGCTGGCCAGGAGCAGGGTGCCGGTGCCGAGGAGCACGTCCCCGTCGAGCGCCACGGTGTAGCGGCAGACCAGCGCGGCGACCCCGGCGACGATCATGACCAGTCCGGCCCGCTGCGTTCCCCGGGGGACGGCCCCGCCGCCCGCGACGAGGAGGGCGGAGACGAACAGCGGGACCATCCCGGGGACGATCGCCCCGACGAAGGCCGCGGAGGTGAGCGAGCCGCCGAACATCGCGGCCAGGAAGAACGGCACGCCCGCACCGCAGACGATCTTGGCGGCGGTGGCCGGGCGCACCGCGGCCAGCCTCCGGCGGCGGCGCCACAGGGCGGGTGCCAGTACCACGAGGGGGACGCCGAAGCGCAGCAGGGCGGCGTCGGCGGGGAGCAGCGTGGAGGAGCCGAGAGCGCGGGCGCTGAGCGCGAACCCGGCCCAGATCGCCACCGTGAGCAGCAGGGCCAGCAGCCCCGCCGCCTGCGGGGAGATCCCGAGGCCCGGGCGCATGCCGGAGCGCGGCGCGCTCCCCGCCCGGGCGGGGCCCTTCTTCGTCACGACCGCCACGGGTTTCCCTCCGCCTGTCGACCACACCGGGCGGAACCGTCCCGACCCTGACCTGGACAGCAACGCTAGACCAGACGGCGGGGCAGGCGATTGCTAGTTCTGCCTCCCAGGCGTAGTTTTGGGGCAGGATCTGCCAAGGAGTACGTCATGGACGCCGTCGATCTCCAGATCGTCCACGCGCTGCAGGCGGACGGGCGCCTGTCGAACCAGGACCTCGCCGACCGGGTGCGGCTGTCCCCCTCGCCCTGTCTGCGGCGGGTACGCCGGCTGGAGGAGTCCGGCCTGATCAGCGGCTACACCGCGATGGTGGACCAGGTCGCCTTCGGCCTCCCGATCACGGTGTTCGTCCGGGTCCGGCTGGAGCGCCACACGGCCGAGGCCGTCAACGTCTTCGAGGAGCACGTCGGGCTCATCGAGCACATCCAGGACTGCTATCTGATGGCGGGCAGCAGCGACTACCTGCTGAGGGTCGTCATCGAGAGCCTGGAGGCCTACGAGGTACTGGTGCGCACCCGGATCCACGCCATCCCGGGTATCGCCTCGATCGAGTCGAGCTTCGCCTTCGGCAGCGTGAAGCAGTCCCGGGTGTTCCCCCGGCCGGACCTCCCGGCCCACCCCGCGCCCGGCACCCGCGGGCGGTGAGGGGCGCCCGCCGGAGCCCCCGCGACCGGGAACCGTCCGGCAGGAGACCCCGCCCGTGCCCGCGCCGGCCTGCCTGCCGGGAGGCCCGGGAACCGTCCTGACCCGGGTCGCGGCGGCGGGCCCACGGGTGCCGCTCGGGGCCCGGGGGGCACCGACGACGCCGCGCCCCTGGAGGAGTACCTGCCGGAGGCGGTCCGCAGCGCCGCCCCTACCACCGCGGGACCAGAACGTCCCGGCCCCGGGGAGCCGTTGAGTCCCGGGCCCCGTCACCCGGCTGTCGGCGCCGGCCTCTACTGTCACTGTCCATGCTGACGGACACGAACAACCTGATCACGCTCGCGGCCGATCCGAGCGGCGGCACCCTCGGCCTCGAACTGCCCCCGGGGAGACTGGTGGACGAGACCTACCAGGGGCAGTGGCCGTACCCGCTGCTGTGGCTGGCGGACACCCGCGCGGAGCCCGGGCAGTGGTCGGCGCAGGAACCCGCGCTGCGGGCGGCGGACCTGGTGCCGGTGCTGGTGGACGTCGGCGGCCCGGCGGGCGGTCCGGAGAAGTGGGACCTGCTGTGCGGAAACCTGTCCTATCCGGAGGACCTCGGTGCCGAGGAGATGCTGGACCGTCTCTGGGGGGAGGTCCGGGAGAAGCGGGCCCGGCAGGAGGCCGAGGCACCCGGTTCGGGCGGGACGGCGGCCCCCTTCGACGCACCGTGGCCGGGGCTCGCCCCCGCGGTCGCCTCCGGGGACGACCCCGACGCCCTGGCGGCCCGGACCGCGGACGCACTGGCCGGTGCGGGCTCCTGGCTGCGGGATCCGCGTCTCGCGCTGGTGTCCGCTGAGTGCAACGCCGACATCCCCGCGGCCTGCGGCTGGTCGGGCTCCCTGAGCCACGAGGACGACCCCGGCGCCCTCAGCGCCGTCCTGCGCAGCTGGGGTGAGCGCTTCGGCACCCGGGTCGTCGCGCTCGGCGCGGACCGGCTCGTCCTCTCGGTCGCCGCGCCGCCGGCCACCGCGGCCCACGCCGAGGCCGTGGCCGCCGAGCACGCCGCCTTCTGCCCGGACGACCTCGTCCGCAGCGGCCACACCACGCTGCGCGACTACGCCGTCCACGAGATCCTCGGGCGGCGCACCTGGGTCCACCACTGGGACTCCTGGGCCGACCACAGGGACTGAGCGGCGCCGCCGTCGGCAACGGGCGGGAGCGCGCCCGTCCGCCGTGCCGGGCGGGGCCGCGGCGCCGTGCGGCGGCCCGTCACGTCCTGCCCGGAGGATCGCCCGCCGGGCGGGACGGGGCAGCCCGTAGAGTGTGCGCTGCAGCTGGTTCGCCCCGTCCGCCAGACGGGATGCGTCGCAAGAGGGAACCCGGTGGAAGTCCGGGACTGCCCCGCAGCGGTGAGTGGGAACGACCGCCGTCTCACGCACTGGGCCCGTCGGAAGGTGCCCGGGAAGCGACGGCCAGTAGGCGGCCCGCAGACGCCCCGGCGTTCGCGGCCGGGCCCGCGAGTCCGAAGACCTGCCGCTGCCCGTGCTCGACGACACGCACGGAGATCCCGGGACCTCGAGGGCGGGTCGGCGGCAGGGGCCTTCCGCGCCCACCGCCCCTTCGCGTCCGCGCCCCTTCCGGGATCGCCGACCCGGCCCGCGGAGGAGAGGTGCGCGACCGCGCACACCACCGTGTCCGGGTACCCCCGCCCCGGGACGGGGGCGAGATCCGCCCCGGCCCCCAAGCACCGGGCGGCGGCTGCCCTCACGATCGGCGGCCGCCCGCCTCGTACGGAGCTGAAGACATGAACACCGGCACCACCGTCGGCGAGCGGGCCCACAAGGCACCGGCCGACTCCCGTGTCACCCTCGCCACCATCATGAGCGAGCACGACACCAACCTCTACGGGACCATCCACGGCGGCGTGGTGATGAAGCTGATCGACGACGCGGCCGCGGCGTCGGCGGGCCGCCACGCCGACGGCCCGGCCGTCACGGCCTCCGTGGACCGGATGACCTTCCTCTCCCCCGCGCGCGCCGGGGACCTGCTGACCGTCCACGCGGAGCTGGAGCGAGCGGGCCGCACCTCGATGACGGTGGCCGTCCGTGTGTCGGCAGAGCGCTGGAACGCCACGACCACTCCCCCCACCGAGGTGGCCACCGCCCGGCTGACCTTCGTGGCCATCGACGAGCAGGGCCGCCCGCGGACCGTTCCGGGGCTGGCGGCGGCGGACGACCCGGCGTAGCCACCGCACGGGGCGGCGCGAGGACCCGCGGCGCCGCCTCGTGCCGTCGGGGCGAGGCGCGCTCCCCCGGTCAAGGCCGCCACACCGCCCCGCCGCACAGGGCCGAATCCCGACGTGCGCCGCAACGACCGCTTCTTTCCCGTGCCGCCCTCCGTACTGGACCTGGTGCTGCCGGACGACGGCAGAACCCTCACCATGGAAGCCCTCTCCACAGAGGTGGGGCGCATCCACTGCGAGGTGTTCGTCGGCGACGAAGACCCCGCGCTGGGCGTCTTCTCCGAGTGGAAGGACGACCCCTCCGTCCGCCGGGTCGCGCTGAGCAACCCCTATGCCGACCTCGCCGAGTACGAGAGCGACGACGGGACCTGCATGTGGTCCGAGTGGGGAGGTGCGCAGCGGATTTCCTGCCCGGTGGCCGCCGAGGACCACCCGGACCTGAACCGGCTCTTCGTCCGGGTGACGATCGTCGACAGAAGCTTCGAGGACGCCGCCGCCAGGGAACTCCTCCTGGCCTACGGCACGGCGGTCGCCGCCTCACCGGGGTGCACGGGGAGGGCCTGACGCCTCCCCGCGCACCCCGGGTCGGGACCGGGGCATCCGGACTCCCGGCCCGGCGGGCCCGCCGACGCTGCGCCTGTGCCACGTGGCCGGGCGCCCGTCGGCGGTGGGCGCGGTACCGCCGGGCGGTCCGGAACCGGCCGAGTGGTCGGGGCCCCGCCCCGCAGCGGCTACCCCCAGATGTCCTCGACCCACTCGGGGTGGTCTATGAAGGGGTTCCGGTTGCCCTGGATGGCGAAGATCCGGTCGTTGCGGGTCTGCTCGAAGGCGTCGGGCGGGTCCTGAAGGTTCCACTGGCGCAGCACGGACAGGCGGCCCATGAACGGGGAACTGCCGTTGTCCACCTGGTCGTTGGCTTCGAGGTCGGCATGGCCGTCGCCGCCCTCGTAGCGCACGGTCATGTAGAGGATCATCCGGGCGACGTCGCCCTTGACGGCGTCGCGGGGCTCGAAGCTGTCGGAGTCCCGGTAGCAGTCGGTCGCCTCGGCGACCGGTGAACCGCCCTCGTCGAAGTCCAGGTTGCCGCGTGCGGAGTTGACGGAGACGTCGGTGGGACGCAGGTGGTGGATGTCGGTGCCGGGGCCCTTCGAGGTGCCGAAGCCGCCGTGGGACTTGGCCCAGACGTGCTCGCGGTTCCAGTCGTCGGCACCGCCGCCGTTGGTGTTCTTCGCCTGGGACCGGCCGGAGTAGAGCAGCAGCACGTTGTCCGGGTCGGCCGGGTCCTCGTCGGTGGTCTTCAGCGCGTCCCAGACCTGGGAGTAGGACAGCACGGTCTGCTCGCTGATCGTCGTGTGCAGGGCTGCCTTGAGCGCGGTGCCGGTCTTGCCCAGGGCGTCCTCGTAGTAGGTGCCGTCCCACGCCCCGGCGGCGGTCGCGGCGGTCGGGGCGGTCGGGGACGCGGCGCGCGGGGCGTCGGTGGCGGAGGCGGCGACGGGGACCGCCGTCGCGACGGCGGCCGCGCATGCGACGACGGGAAGCAGCCATGGGCGGCGTGTGCGGTGAGCGGACATGAGTGGGGGTGTCCTCTCCGTTCGGGCGGGCAGAAGCCCCGGCCCGGCGCTCGGGCGGGTTCCGGCGCACTGCCCGGCAGGCGGGTGCGAACATTGGTTCCAAGCCAGAGCAGCTTGACATGATCAAGTCATGTCTGAGTGGACGGCATGTGCCGATCACGTGCCGACAGCGTGAAGAGCACCCCGCGTGCGACGGCCGGGCGTACACCCGGCACGGCGCCTGCCGGGCCGGGGCACGCCCCTGCGTCCCTCAGTCGGTCCCCCGGAAGATGTGCCGGTCCGGGGCGTCCACGTCCTCCCCCGCCAGCAGGGCCGGCCGCAGCGGGCGCCCGGGGAGCGCGCGCGGCGGCCCGGCCGGGCGGGCGCGCGGGGGTGGTGGCACGGCGTCGCGGTCGAGCACGAGGTTCTCCATGGTGCCTCCCGTCGTCATACGGCCGCCGCCTCGGCCGGGCGCCGCGGCGGCGCCGCGGCGCGTGCGAGGAGGCACTCCTCCAGGAACCCGCACACCCGCAGGTGGTACGTGCGGGCCGCCCAGCCGAGGCTGATGTTGTGCCCCGCGTCCGGCTGGTGGTCGACGCGGACCGGAGCGGACGTGAACGGCGCGGTCAGATCCGCCACGGCCGCCGCGTCGCACCGCCACCACTGCTCCTGCTCCGCGAAGGTGAAGCGGACGGGGACCCGTACCCGGGCGGCGAGTTGCCGGTGGAGCACCGGCCACCGGGGGCCCTCGGCCGCCTCGATCTCCGGAACCGGCGCGATCAGGGCCCGGCCCAGCCGGAACGCGTCCGGCGGGTAGAGGCGCAGGGCGCCCCAGTGCCTGCGCCACTCGCCCTGCCGCCCCGGGCCCGGCAGTTGGTGCGGGGCGACCGCGAGGCGGCTCCCGAGCCCGGAGACGTCCATGCCGATCAGGTCGTCCCCGAGCACGTCGGCGGCCGCCAGGGCGAGCTTGCCCCCGAAGCTGTGGGCGACCAGGAACACGCCGGCGCCGGTGTCGTGCCGCGCCGAGAAGCCGGCCAGCGCGGCGCCGAGCACGGCGGCCGCCTCCTCGACGGCCATGCCCCGGGGAAGCGGTACGGCGGAGCTGCCGTATCCGGGGCGGTCGACGGCGAGCACCGTGTAGCCGAGCTGGGCTCCCAGGGTGAGGAGGGAGAGGCCGGGGCGGGCCCGGTTGTCGAAGTAGCCGGCGCGCATGCCTCCGCCGTGCAGGGCCACGAGGACCGCGCGCGGTGCCGCGCCCACCGGCTCGGCGAGCAGGGCGGAGAGGCTGAGGCCGTCGGCGTCCAGGGCGGTCGCGCGGACCCGCGGTACGGGTGCGGCGCGGCCGGTGGCGGGCAGCTGGGCCATCGGATGAGGACTCCTTCCGTGGGGACGGATGGCGTGGGCCGCGCGGCGGAGCGCGGGCCGGGGGGGCCGGCTCAGCCCCTGCCGCTTCCCGAGCCCCGCCAGCCGCGCGGGTCGCGGTGCGGTGCCGTTCGCTCCGGGCGGCGCCAGCCCGCCGTGCGGGTGCCCGCGGCGCCGTCCTCCCCGGAGGGTCCGGCCGGCTCCGCGAGACGGGTCAGCAGCACCGCGGTCAGGGCGGCGAGGTCGGCCGCGGTGGGCCGCCCGCGCACGATGCGCACGGCGGCCGCGTCCGGCGTGCCCGCCGCCGGCGCCTCCTTGCCGGGCGCGCTCACTGCGGCGGGTTGCCGTGCTTGCGCGACGGCAGGTCGGCGTGCTTGTTGCGGAGCATCGCGAGGGACCGGATGATGGTCTGCCGGGTGCGGCGCGGGTCGATGACGTCGTCCACGAGCCCGCGCTCGGCCGCGTAGTAGGGATGCATCAGCTCGACCTGGTACTCCTTGATCTTCTGCTGCCGGACCGCCTCCGGGTCGTCGGCGTCGGCGATCTCGCGCCGGAAGATGACGTTGGCCGCGCCCTCGGCGCCCATGACGGCGATCTCGTTCGAGGGCCAGGCGAGAGCGATGTCGGTGCCGATGGAGCGCGAGTCCATGACGATGTAGGCGCCGCCGTAGGCCTTGCGCAGCACGAGGGAGACGCGGGGCACCGTGGCGTTGCAGTAGGCGTACAGCAGTTTGGCCCCGCGCCGGATGATGCCGTTGTGCTCCTGGTCGACTCCCGGCAGGAAGCCCGGTACGTCGATCAGGGTCACCAGGGGGATGTTGAACGCGTCGCAGAACTGCACGAACCTGGCCGCCTTCTCGGAGGCGTTGATGTCCAGGACCCCCGCCAGGGACGCGGGCTGGTTGGCGACGATGCCCACGACCTCGCCGCCCATCCGGGACAGCGCGCAGACCACGTTGGTGGCCCAGGCCGGGTGCACCTCGAAGTAGTCGCCGTCGTCGACGATCTCCTCGATCACGGTGCGCATGTCGTAGACCTGCTGGGGGTCGGCGGGCACCAGTTCCAGCAGCCGGTCGGTGGAGCGGTCCACCGGGTCGCCCGCCGGGTCGGCGGGCGGCAGGTCCCGGTTGTTGGAGGGCAGCAGCGACAGCAGGTGGCGGACGTCCTCCAGGCAGCTGTGCACGTCGTCGTACGGGAAGTGGGCCACGCCGGAGGTCGACCCGTGGACGTCGGCCCCGCCGAGGCCGTCGTGGGTGATCTCCTCACCCGTCACGGACTTCACCACGTCCGGGCCGGTGATGAACATCTGCGAGATCCCGCGGACCATGAAGACGAAGTCGGTCAGCGCGGGCGAGTAGGCGGCACCGCCCGCGCAGGGGCCGAGCATCACCGAGATCTGCGGGATCACCCCGGAGGCCCTGGTGTTCCTGAGGAAGATCCCGCCGTACCCGGCGAGCGCGGACACCCCCTCCTGGATCCGGGCGCCCGCACCGTCGTTGAGGGAGACCAGCGGCGCGCCGGCGGCCAGGGCCATGTCCATGATCTTGTGGATCTTGGCCGCGTGGGCCTCGCCCAGCGCCCCGCCGAAGATCCGGAAGTCGTGCGCGTACACGAAGACCGTCCGGCCGTGCACGCTGCCCCAGCCGGTGACCACGCCGTCCGTGTAGGGGCGCTTGTCCTCCAGGCCGAAGCCGGTGGCACGGTGCCGGCGCAGCGGCTCGACCTCGGTGAACGTGCCCTCGTCGAGCAGCAGGTCGATGCGTTCGCGGGCCGTCAGCTTGCCCTTGGCGTGCTGGCGTTCGGTGGCCCGTGGATCGGGGCCCTTGCGGACCTCCTCCTTGATGAGGCCGAGCTCCTCCAGGCGCTCCATGGCCGTCCAGTGGCCCCGTGCGGTGATCCGGGTGGGGGTGCTCTGCGCCGTGCTGCCGGGAACGGTGGTCCGTGCGGTCGTCTTCTCGTCGGTCGACATGGTGCACGCTCCTCAACGTGGGCTTCGGGTGGTCGTGCTGCCGGGGCCGCCCGGCCGCCGTCGCCGGAGGGGTCTCCCCCGGGCAGCCGCCGAACGGTGTCGTGTGCGGGGCGGCGCCGCCTGCCGCTCCGCGGGCGGCCCGCACCCGGCGGGCCGGTCGGGTACCGGCGCTCAGCGCGCCCGCGCACCGCCGGTTCGCGCCCTGGTGAGACCGGTGAGTGCGGTGAGCAGGCCGAGGCCGCCGAGCGCGGCGACCAGGACCAGCGCGGGGCGGCAGGCCGCGGCCGCCTCGGCCGGGTCCGCTCCGGGAGGCGGGGCGAACCCGGCGAGCAGGGCCGCCACCAGGGCCACCGAGAGCATGGCGCCCACCTGGACGCCGGTCTGGTAGAGACCGCTGCCCGCCCCCCGCTCGGCGGGTTCGAGCCGGGAGGTGGCCCGGCTGTTCAGCGCGGCGAAGGAGAGCACGAAGCCGGCCCCCACCAGCAGCAGCGTGGGCAGGATGCCGGTGGCGTACGCCGGCGGCCAGGGTGCCCGCAGGTACAGCAGCGTGCCGGCGAGCGGCAGCAGCGCCCCCGCGGCGATCAGGCCCGGTGCCCCGAAGCGGGTGACCATACGGCCGGAGAACAGCGCGGTCACCACGAGGGGAGCCGCGGCCGGCAGGAAGGCGGCCGCGGTCTTCAGGGGGGACCAGCCCGCCAGGCCCTGGAGCTGGTGGCCGAGGATGAACAGCAGGCCCAGATAGGAGCCGTTGAGGCAGGCCGCGCCGAGGGCCGAGCGGGTCAGTGCGCCGTTGCGCAGCAGGCCGTAGCGGACGAGCGGCCGCGCCGAGGTGCGTTCCAGGGCCGCGAAGGCGGCCAGCAGCACGGCCGCCAGTGCCAGCGCGCCGGTGGAGCGCGGATCGGACCACCCGTGGGCGGGTACCGCGGTGACGCCCTGGACCAGGGCGAGCAGGCCGCAGAGCAGCGCCGCCGCGCCGGGCAGGCCGTAGTGCCGTCGGCCCGGGTCCGGGCGCCGCGGGCCCGCTTCGCGCTCCGTGCCGGGGACGAGCCTCAGCCCGAGGGCGAACAGGACCAGGACCACCGGGGCCGGGAAGGCGAAGGTCAGCCGCCAGCTGAAGCCGGTCAGCCAGCCGGAGAGGAGCAGCCCGGTGGTGAACCCCGCGGCGCCGAAGAGGGTGTAGACGGACAGGGCCCGGTTCCGGGGCGGGCCCTCGGGGAAGGCCGTGGCGATGATCGCGAGCCCGGTCGGGGCGGTCAGCGCCGCGCAGAAGCCCTTCACCACCCGGGTGGCGGTGAGGAGCGAGGGGTCCTCGGCGAGGGCGCCGACCAGTGAGGCGGCGGCGAAGCAGAGGAGGGCCGCGAGGTAGGTCCGGCGCCGCCCCAGCAGCGCCACGAGCCGGGCGCCGAAGAGCATCAGGCCGCCGAAGCCGATGGCGAAGCCGGTGATCGTCCACTGGGTGGTCGTCAGGGGCGCGCCCAGGTCCGCGCCGATCGCGGGGAGCGCCACGAGAGCCACGGAGACCTCGAGCGCGTCGATGAGCATGTTGCCGGCGAGCACCACCAGCAGCCCCCACATGCGGGGACTCCAGGTCGGGTGCGCCGGGGCGGGTGCGGATTGCGGTGGCACGAAGGAGCTGGTCATGGTCCGGTGCTCCAGCGGTCGTCGGGGTGGGAGGGCGGCGGCCCCGAGCGGGTCGCCGCCCCTGGGGCCTGTCCGGCAACCCCCGGTGGTTCGGCGTGCGGCGTCGGCTGCGGTGCGTCGCACGGCGGAGGGCCGTCGCACACCGGGGGCGTTCGGGCGACGCACAGCGCGGCGAGGTGCCGCAGCCGTCGTCGCGCGCCCCCGGGGTCCGCGGGACGCACCTCAGTGCCCGTCCGGCACAGGGCGCCGTCCGCCCGGAGGGCGGGCCCCGGTGCGCGGTGCGTACGGTCGCACGGCGGAGGGTGGTGAGCGCGGCGGGCCGCGCCGGCGCCCGGCAGCACGGCAGGCGTGCGTGCAGGGCGCCGGGGCCGGGACGTGCCGGACCGGCCCTCGCACCGGGTCCGGCGGTGGTCAGCCGAGCAGCGTCCCGCCACTGGCGTCGACGAACGATCCGGTCACCCAGCGGGCGTCGTCGGACACCAGGAAGGCGATGACGTCGGCCACGTCCTCGGGCTCGCCCACGCGGTTGAAGGTGGACAGCCCCGCCATGGCGGTCACCGCCTCGGGGATGTCGAACACGGGGTTGCTGTTGCGGGTGATGCCGGGCGCAACCGAGTTGATGGTGATGTTGCGCGGGCCGAGCAGCTTGGCGAAGTGCAGGGCGAGCATCTCCACGGCGCCCTTGCTCATCGCGTAGGCGATCTCGTCCGGGTTGGCGAAGCGCGTGAGCCCGGAGGAGATGTTCACGATCCGGCCGCCGTCGGGGATGTTGGTCAGGGCGCGCTGGATGATGAAGAAGGGCGCCTTCGCGTTGACGGCGAAGATGCGGTCGAACTGCTCGGGCGTCGTGTCCTCGGCGGCGACTCCGCCCATCACCCCTGCGTTGTTGACCAGGATGTTCAGCTCGGTGGAGCCGATGCGCTCCTTCAGGCCCCGCTCCAGTCCGAGGAAGAGCTCGTGGACGCCGCCGGGCTCCCCCAGTTCGGCTTGGACGGCGAAGGCGCGCCCGCCGTCCTTCTCGATGCCCTCCACGACGTCGGCCGCCGCGTCCGCACCGGTGGCGTAGTGGACGGCGACGAGCGCGCCCTCGCGGCCCAGCCGTTCGGCGGTGGCCCGCCCCATGCCCCGGCTCGCGCCGGTGACCAGAGCCGTCTTTCCGGTGAGCTTGCCCATGTTCTCTCTCCTGCCGAAGTGTGAGCCGATGTGTGAGCCGATGTGCGACGGGTGTCGTCGGGAAGGTGCGTCGCCCCGGAGGACGGAGGCCGGGGCGACGGGGGCGGGCCCGAGTCCGGCGGTGGACGGGGCCCTGGCGGCCCCCTCGTCGCGCCGGGACCCCGCGCCCCGGGTGAACCAGGTGGTGAGCGCGGCTTCGAGGCCGGTGGCGGAGGTGCCGGCCCAGGCGACGTATCCGTCCGGCCGCACGAGCACGGCGTCCGCGCCGTCCGGGGAGCTCCCGTCCGGGCCGGTCTCCGGGGGGAAGGCCGCCACGACGTCCACGGCCGCCGCGAACGGCCCCGCGGTCCGCGCCAGCACCTCCCGGCGCTCCGCGTCGTCCGCCGTCAGCAGCAGCACCCCTCGGGCGCCGCGGAGCAGGTCCGCAGGACCGGCCGTCGCGGGCTCCGGCCGGTCGCCGTGCGCGGACGGGGTCTCCGCCGCACCGTCCCGGGGCCCCGCACGGCCCCGGGACGGGCGGAGTACCAGGGGGACGGGCGGGAGCCTGCTCCCCGCCCACGGGTGCGGTCCGCTGCCCGGGCGCCCCGCGTCCGGGAGCGCGGCCCCGCCGTAGCGGATGTCCAGGCCGCTGATCATCCCCGCCAGCCGGGCACGCACCTGCTCGTAGGGCAGGAGTTCCCCGATCACCTGCCGCAGGCCCGTCACCTCCGGGCCTCCGAGCAGCAGACGGGCCTGCGCGCGGATGTTGGACAGGACCCGGCGGCCCACCTCGTGCCGCTCCTCGTGGTAGGAGTCCAGCAGGCGGGCGGGCGCCCGGCCGCGTACGGCGGCGGCCAGCTTCCAGCCCAGGTTGACCGCGTCCTGCAGGCCGAGGTTGAGAGCCTGGCCGCCGATGGGCATCTGCGCGTGGGCGGCGTCGCCGGCCAGGAACACGCGCTCGTGCCGGTAGCGGTCGGCCTGGCGGGAGACGTCGCCGAAGGAGTTGACCCACAGGGGCGTTCCGTCGGACAGGTCCTCTCCGGTGACCGTGCGCCAGGCGTCCACCACGTCGGCGAAGGACGCCTCTCCGGCACGGGGCGTGCGGCCGAACTGGTGGACCATCACCCGGGTGACGCCGTCGCCGCGCCGGGCCGCGATGGCCAGCCCGCCCGGCAGCCGCTCGAAGCGGCGGCCGCGGATGTCGATGCCGTCGACGTCGGCACGGATCAGCTCGCGGCGGGCGTCGGTCCCGGTGAAGGGGATCCCGGCGAGGCGCCGCACGGTGGACTGCTCGCCGTCGCACCCGACGACGAAGGAGGCGGTGACGCGGACCCGCGCACCGTCCGGCCCCGCCGCCTCGGCCACGACCCGGTCCGGGTGCTGCTCCAGCCCGGTGAGCCGGTGGCCGCGCCGCACCTCGGCGCCGAGCCGCGCGGCCCAGGCGCCGAGGACGGCCTCGGTGTCGGTCTGCGGGACCTTCCACTGCCCCGGGTGGGGTCCGGGCAGGCGCAGGTCCAGTGGGAGCCCGCCGAAGTGGCCCATGGGCTCGGCCGGGGGCGTGCCGAACTCCTCCAGCAGGCCCCGCTGGTCGAGGAGTTCCATGGTCCGGGCGTGGAGGGTGGATGCGCGGGACTCGCTCGTCGGTGCGTCGAGCTGCTCCAGCACGACCACGTCGGCGCCGCCGAGGCGCAGTTCCCCGGCGAGCATCAGCCCGACGGGGCCCGCACCCACGACGACGACGTCCGTGTCCGTGGCGAGGGGGGCCCGCACCGCGTCAGCGCCGTGCTTCGGCGTAGTCCTTGGCGTGGCCGAGCGTCGCGCGGCTGTTGGTGCTGAGCGCGGACCGCACGTACTCCCTCGCCTGTGCCACGTCCGCCTCCGGCCCGAGGATCCGCTCGATGTTCTCGGCCCGGATGACGACGGTGTGCTGGGAGGTGGCCAGGGTCCCCGCGTCGGTCTCGCGGAAGGTCCACAGGCCGGTGTGCAGGTTCATCAGGGCGGGCAGGGTGGTCTGCTTGTACGCGATGCGCTCGCCCTCCAGGCAGACCCGGTACGACTTGGTGGTGTGCACGGAGCCGTCCTTGGCGCGGGTGTCCATCTCCAGGGTCTGCAGCCCGGGGCTCTCCTCGGAGAGCCTGACGGTCGCGACGTGCGGCAGCCGCTCGGACCAGTGCCCGGCCTCGTTGATGAAGTCGTAGACGTCCTTGGCGGATCCGGCGATCTCCACGGTGTCCTCGAAGGAGAAGGTCAGCTCCCCGGACGCCGTGGCGAGTTCGACGTTGGTCCGCAGGGCGGCCAGTTCGGAGCGCGAGTTGCGGTCGACGGCCTCGTCGATCCAGGCGAGCCCGGCGGGGTCGTCGTCGACGGCCGTGTAGTCGTGCTGGAGGCGGACGCGGGACTCGGTCTCCGAGAGCGCCTCGATGATCCAGGTGCCTCCCATGGTGGCGACGGGCGGGGTCGAGACCTGCTGGCGGAAGGTGATGCGCATCGCCTCGGGGTCCAGGAAGCGGCGCGAGGTCCAGTTCTTCGCCTCGCCGTTGGCCGTGGCCCAGATCCTGATGAGTTCCTCGTCGTCGGAGCGTTCGACGTGGTCGACGTAGATGGTCGGCGGGAAGATCCGCGGCCAGTTCTCCACGTCGGCGATCAGCCGGTAGACCTCGGAGGCCGGGGCCGAGATCGTGATCTCGTGCTCCACCTCGCGGGGCTGGGAATCGGACATGCTCTTCGTCTCCTCGGGTGGTCGGCTCGGGAAGCGGGGCGCGGCTCAGAAGTTGCCGAGTCCGCCGCAGACGTTGAGGGCCTGGGCGGTGATGGAGGCCGCCGTGTCGGAGGCGAGGTAGCCGACCAGCCCGGCCACCTCCTCCGGGGTGGAGTACCGGCCGAGGGGGATCTTGGCCGTGAACTTCTGCATGATCGCCTCCTCGGAGGTGTCGTACGCCGCCGCGTAGCCGGCCCGCACCCGCTGGGCCATCGGCGTCTCGACGTAGCCGGGGCAGACCGCGTTCACGGTGATGCCGGTGGGGGCGAGTTCGTTGCCGAGCGCCTTGGTGAAGCCGACCACCCCGTGCTTGGAGGCGGAGTAGGGCGCTCCCAGCACCACGCCCTGCTTCCCGGCGGTGGAGGCGATGTTGATGATCCGGCCGCGGTCCTTGCCGCGCATGCCGCCGGTGTTCAGCACGGCGCGGGTGAGCCGGAAGACACTGGTGAGGTTGGTCTCCACGACGTCGTTCCACAGCTCGTCGTCGAGGTCGGCGGTGACCCCGCCACCGCTGCGTCCGGCGTTGTTGACGAGGACGTCGACGGTGCCGAAGCGGTCGACCGCGGCCTGCACGAAGGCGTCCACGGACTCGGGCGAGCGCACGTCGAGCACCGTGCCGTCGACGTCCAGCCCCTCGTCGCGCAGGGTCTTGACGGTGGCCGCGACGTTCTCGGCGTCACGGGCGCCGATGTAGACGCGGTGGTCCTGCGCGGCCAGCAACCGGGCCACCGCCAGGCCGATGCCGCTGGTGGCACCGGAGACGAGGGCGACGGGTCGGGGGTTTTCGGGCATGGCTGCTCCTTCGGGAGACCGGGATGCGGCAAGGGGTGCGGGGAGCGGCCCACGGGCTGCGCGGGCCGTGCGGGGCCGGGGGCTCCGGGGTCGGTCGGGGAGGGTCAGGCGGGTGCCGTCTGCCCCAGGTGCTCGTTGACGACCTCGACCATGCGGCGCGGGGTGCGCACCTCGCCGACCACCGAGTCGTCGAGGGTGATCGCGTACTCGCGCTCGATGCGGCCGCACGTCTCCAGGAGCGCCAGCGACTCGTAGCCGAGGTCCTCGAACTCGGTGTCGAGGATGTCGCCGTCGAAGTCCACGCTCTCGTCGGCGCCGGCCCCCTCGCGCAGGATGCGCTTGAGGTCCTCCAGGGTGAAGGTCTGGTTGTCCATGTCCTTGTCCGTTCTCTCGTGTTGGGGAAAGGGGTCCCGAAGGGGCTACGGCGCGCCGACGACGGCGGCCGAGTTGAATCCGCCGTGGCCGCGGGCCAGCACCAGGGCGTGGCGGACGGTCATCACCCGGGGTTGCCCGGTGACCAGGTCGAGGTCGTAGCCGGGGTCCGGCTCGACGGTGACCGTGGCGGGGACGAGGCCCTCCCGCATGGCGAGCAGGGCGGTCGCCACGTCGAGGGGTGCGGCTCCGGAGTAGAGGCGTCCGGTCATCGTCTTCGGGGCGGTGACGGGCACCCCGCGCGGCCCGAAGACGGCGTTCAGCGCCTCGGCCTCGACCCGGTCCAGCTCCGGGACCGCCGCGGCGTCGGCGAACACCACGTCGATGTCGCCGGGCGCCAGCCCCGCGTCGTCGAGGGCGAGTTCGACGGCCTTGCGCAGTCCGGGCGGGCGGCCGCTGCCGGGCGCGGGATCGAAGGTGGAGCCGTAGCCGGCGAGGTGCCCGTAGACCGTGGCACCGCGCTCGGCGGCGGCCGCCTCGTCCTCCACGACGAGGATGGCACCGCCCTCGCCGGGGACGTGCCCCGCGGCGGAGGGGGCGAAGGGGGCGTACGCGGTGCCCGGGTCGTCGCCGGTGGACAGCCGGCCGCCGGCCAGCTGGGCGACCCAGCCCCAGGGGCAGATCGAGGCGTCCACCGAACCGGAGACCACCAGCCGGGTGCCCTTGCGGATCTGGCGGCGGGCCTGGGCCAGCGCGTCGAGGCCGCCCGCCTGGTCCGAGACGACGACCCCGCTGGGGCCCTTCATGCCGTTGCGGATGGATATCTGGCCGCTGTTGACGGCGTAGAACCAGGCGAAGGACTGGTAGGCGGAGACGTACTGGCTGCCCTCGGCCCACAGCTTCTGCAGCTCGCCCTGGCCGAACTCGAAGCCGCCGGAGGAGCTGGCGGTGACCACGCCCATGGAGTACGGGGGCAGGTCGGCGGGGACCACCCCCGCGTCCGCCAGGGCCCAGTCGGTGGCGACGAGGGCCAGGCGCGTCATGTGGTCGGTCTGGGCCATCAGCCGGCTGGGCAGGTGCTCGGAGGCGGTGAACCCCGGCACCTCTCCGGCCAGCCGCGCCGGGTAGGCCGAGGGGTCGAAGCGGGTGATCCGTCCGATGCCGCTCTTGCCGACCCGGGTCGCTGCCCAGTACGCCTCCGTTCCGAGCCCGTTGGGGGCCGTGATGCCGAGGCCCGTCACCACGGCGCGCGGGGTGCCCGTGCTCATGCCGCTCTCCTCTCCGGCCGGGCCAGCACCATGGCGCTCTGGAAGCCGCCGAAGCCGCTGCCGACGGTCAGGACCGTGTCGGTGCGGTGCTCGCGTGCCGTCAGGGGCACGTAGTCGAGGTCGCACTCCGGGTCCGGTGTGTGCAGGTTGGCGGTGGGCGGCACGACGTGGTGCTCCATCGCGAGGACGGAGGCGGCGATCTCGATGGAGCCGATGGCGCCCAGCGAGTGCCCGATCATCGACTTGATGGAGGAGACCGGCGTCCGGTAGGCGTGCTCGCCCAGGCTCTTCTTGAGGGCGGCGGTCTCGTGGCGGTCGTTCTGCTTGGTGCCGGAGCCGTGCGCGTTGACGTAGTCGACGGTCTCGGCGTCCAGCCGGGCCTCCTGCAGCGCCACCCGGATCGCCTCCGCCATCTCCGCCCCGTCCGGGCGCAGTCCCGTCATGTGGAAGGCGTTGCACCGGGAGGCGTATCCGGCGATCTCCGCGTAGATGTGGGCGCCGCGGCTGCGTGCGCCCTCCAGCTCCTCCAGGACGAAGACCGCGGAGCCCTCCCCGAGGACGAACCCGTTGCGGGTCCCGTCGAAGGGCCGGGAGGCGTGCTCGGCGTCGTCGTTGCGGGGGGTGGTCGCCTTGATGGCGTCGAAGCAGGCCAGGGTGATCGGGGAGATCGGCGCGTCCGTCGCCCCGGCCACCATCACGTCGGCCGAGCCCTCACGGATGAGTTCGGCCGCGTGTCCGACGGCGTCGATGCCGGAGGTGCACCCGGTCGACACGACCGTGGCGGGGCCCTCCGCCCCCACCGCCCAGGCGACCTCGGCCGCGAAGGAGCTGGGGACCAGGTAGTTGTACAGGTGCGGGACCGTGTAGGCGGGGTCGACCTGCCAGAGCCGGCCGCCGTCGCTCACGACGCGGTACTCCTCGTCCAGGCCCATCGTCGCGCCGACCGCGCTGCCGATGGTGACGCCCGTGCGGTAGGGGTCCGCCCCGGCCGGGTCCAGGCCGCTGTCGGCGACGGCCTCCCGGGCCGTGACCACCGCCAGCTGCGCCGCCCGGTCCATCCGGCGGATCTCCTGCGGGCCCAGTCCGTGCGCCTCCGGGTCGAAGTCGATCTCGGCGGCGACCCGCGAGCGGAACGGGGAGGGGTCGAAGAAGGTGATGCCGCGGGTGGCGGTGCGGCCCGCGGTGAGCAGGCCCCAGAAGTTCTTGACCCCGATGCCGTCGGGGGCGGTGACGCCCACCCCGGTGATGACCACGCGTCGGGCGCTCACCCCCGTCCCTCCCAGTCGTAGAAGCGGGTGGCGAGGGCGTCGGCCGGGGACCGCCAGGTGGCCGGGTCGTAGGCCTCGATGAAGGGCTTGAGGTCGTCGCTGATCCGCTGGAAGCGCGGGTCGGTCTTGGCCGCCTCGATCAGCTCGCCGCCGTTGTCGGTGTCGAAGTCCTGCAGATGGAAGTAGAGGTTGCGGTACGAGAAGAGCTGACGGCGCCGGGTGCCCATCAGCTGCGGCATCTCGGTCGCGTCGAACTCCCGGAAGAGCCGGGCGACCTCCTGGGCGGACCCGGGGTTCATCCTGGCCACGATCAACGTGCTGTGCATGGGGTCTCCGTAGGTGTCGGGCGTCTCGTGGAGCCGGTCGCCGGTTCAGCGCGCAGGGCCGAACCAGCGGTCCAGCGCCATCGGCAGGTCGGCGAAGCTGCCGGGCGCGGCCCACGCCACATGGCCGTCCGGGCGCAGCAGCAGGGCGCTGGTGTTGCCGAGGCAGCCGGCGGTGGGGCCGGGCACGGTGGCGGTGACGATGTCGACGCGGTCCGCCCAGGGGGCGGCCCGGCGCCGCAGTTCGGTGTTGTCCTGGAGGTCCAGCAGCACCCCCCGGCCGGTGCGCAGGGCCTCGGTGCTGGATGTCGGCTGCCCGTCCCCTTCGAGGGGGACGTGCGGCAGCCGCAGGCCCAGCAGCGGGTGGGAGCCGCCATCGAGCGGGTAGTGGATGTCCAGGCCGCCGACCATGGCCGCGAAGTGCTTGCTGACCTCGGGGTAGCGGATCAGCTCGTGCAGCACGTCGCGCAGCGGCTGCATCTCGGCGCCGCTCAGGAACAGCAGCCCCTGTGCCTGGGTGTTCATCAGCAGCCGCTTGCCGACCGGGTGGCGCTCGCCGTGGTAGGTGTCCAGCAGCGACTCCGGGGCCTGGCCCCGGACCACCGAGGCCAGCTTCCAGCCCAGGTTCACGGAGTCCTGGATGCTGGTGTTCATCCCCTGGCCGCCGGCCGGGAGGTGGATGTGGGCGGAGTCCCCGGCGAGGAGGACCCGGCCGCGCCGGTACTCGGTGACGAGCCGGGTGGCGTCGCCGAACGAGGAGACCCACACCGGCTCGGCGTGCGAGATGTCGTCCCCGGTCAGCCGCTGCCAGGCGTCCGCCACCTCCTGCCAGCTCGGCGGGGTCTCGCGGCGGCGGGGCGGGGTGCCCCGCTCGCAGACGATCAGCCGGGTGGTGCCTCCGGGGAGCGGGCCGACCATCACCATGCCGCCGGTCAGGGTCTCCCCGATCATGCGCGGTTCGAGGGTGATGCCCTTGACGTCCGCGAGGAACATCTCCATGGTCGCGGCGGTGCCGGGGAAGTCGAAGCCGGCCGCCTTGCGCACGGTGGAGCGGCCGCCGTCGCAGCCCACGAGGTAGTCGGCACGCAGGGTGCGGACCCCGTCCGGGCTGCGCACCTCGACCTCCACGCAGTCCTCCTTGTCGGTGACGGAGAGGAGTTCGTGGCGGCGCCGGATGTCGGCACCGAGCTGGGTGGCCCATTCCTCCAGCACGGTCTCGGTGGCGGACTGCGGGATCGTCTTCGCCGCCTGGTGCGCGCCCCTGAGGACCCCGAAGTCGACGGGCAGGCCGCCGAAGTGGCCCACGTTGCTGAGCTCGATCTCCCCGAAGCGGGAGAGCAGGCCGCGCTGGTCGAAGATCTCCATGGTCCGGGCGGTGAAGCCCAGGCCGCGGGACTCCCCGGTGCGCCGGGGCAGCTTCTCCAGCACGATGACGTCGGCGCCCGCGAGACGCAGTTCGCCGGCCAGCATCATGCCGGCCGGTCCCGCGCCCGCGACGATCACTTGTGCATCCATCGGTCCTCCTCGTGGGATCCCGCCGGGGGGGCGGGGAACGGATCCTGCGGTGCGCTGCAAGGGGGTCGCCGGTTCACCGGCGGAAGCGGGCCAGCCCCTGGTTCGCCGTGTGCGCGGCCGCCGCGTGGCGGGGGTCGGGGGCGAGCGCCTGGTGGCGTACGGCGACCTCGGCGAGCTTGATGGCGTGCTCGTCGCCGATGGCCGCGGCGGTGGCGAAGACCTCGGGGAGGTCCGGTGCTCCGGAGGGCCCGGCCGTCCCGTCGGCGGGCCTGGTCACGGAGAACCAGCCGAGCATCGAGGCGCTGACGTCCCGTGCCACCCGGTAGGAGACGTGGTGCTGGGCGGCCGGCAGGTGTTCGACGACCAGGCGGACGGCCGCGGGGCCGGTGATGGAGTGGATCAGCGGCACCGGGTGGTGCTGGGGCACCGAGGCGTACACGCCGGAGTACTCGGCCACCAGGCCGTCGAGCAGGGCGGTCGCGCTCCCGCCGGGCTCCGCCTCCTCGTTGGGCGGGGGGTAGGCGTCGCCGGGGCTGATCCGGGTGTGGGTGGCATAGCGTGCGGCCCAGTAGCCGAGCCCCTGGGCCAGCTCGTCGCGGAGCAGCCGGTCGTCCGCGCCGGGTTCCGCGCGGGAGACCGCCCGGACCGCGTGGGCCGTGCGGATGACCCCGTGGGTGAGGACGCCCGACATCCCGGGGAGCAGCCGCGGCCACCACCGCGCCAGCACCTCGCGCCAGGGGGCGAGGGCGAGTTCCCTGGCGAAGAGGGCGGTCCAGTCGGCCACGCGGTCGAACCGGCCCAGCGCGGAGCGCCAGTCCTCCGGGTCCGCCGGGTCGATGGTCCACCGTGCCCCGGGCGGGTCGTGGTACGTGTGGGTGCGGAGGTTGCCGTCGACCCATCCGGGCACGGCGTCCGCGTATCCCATGCAGGCCAGTGCCTCGGCCGCCATGGGGGCGTGGTTGACGAACCGGGGTCCGTGCTCGAACCCGACTCCGCGCAGCCGCTCCAGGGCCCCGCTCACGGCATCGTGGTAGGTCAGTGGTGCCACGGGCCGTCAGTCCTTGATCTCGCAGATGGCGGCACCCGTGCTCACGGTGGCGCCGACGTCGGCTGCCAGGCCCTTGACGGTGCCGGAGCGGTGGGCGTTCAGCGGCTGCTCCATCTTCATGGCCTCCAGGACGACGATCAGGTCGCCCTCCGTGACCTCCTGGCCCTCCTCGACCGCCACCTTGACGACGGTGCCCTGCATGGGCGAGGCGAGCGTGTCGCCGGAGACCGCGGCCCTGCGCGCTCCCGCTCCGCGGGGGCGGGACCTGCCGGGTCTCGGGGGTGCGGCCCCCGCGCGCGCCAGGGCGGGAAGGGAGGGCAGGACCACTTCGAGGCGCTGCCCGCCGACCTCGACGACCAGCCGTTCGCGGACGGCCTCCGCGTCGGCTCCGGTGTCCT
>NZ_JANHKP010000002.1 GCF_024497955.1 Streptomyces sp. C10-9-1
CCATCACGACGGCCGGGCTGCCATTTGCCGACGAGCGGCGTCCCAGACCTGCTTGAACTCGTCAGAGGTCATCTGCTCCGGATCGTGGCCTTCCCACTCGGAGACGGACAGTTCTGCTGTGATCCCGAACCGGTTGACGAACTCGTCGAGGCGGTCTGTGCCGGAGGCCTGCTGCCATTCGGCGAGGGAGGCGGCTGCGATCGGGGTCAGCTCAGGCCCTTCGAGTTCGATCTGCCGGATCACCCAGCCTTCGGCGTCGACCTCGAAGTAGAACCAGGTGTCTTCCTCGTCCCAGTAGCAGCGCATCCATGTGGTCACCAGGCCATGATGCCGGGCCAGATGCGCCGCGCTACTCCTCTTTGTCTCATGGTTGAGTGATGAATCCTGCGGATCGGTCAAGCTGGAAAGGGGAGCCGCCCCGGGTTGGATCCCAGCCTTGATCCCGTGCCTCTCGAATGCCGGCAGCAACGTGAGCTGGGCGAATGGGCTCGGTCTCGACGGCCACCCAGTTACTGGGATGGGCCTGGCCACTGGTGACGATCAAGGTCGTGCCCGGCTGGCTGCCGCCGGCCGCTTCAACCGCGTAGGTCATCGGTGTCCAGCAGAGTCCCTGCATGTAGGAGGGCTTCCTGCGGATCCGCCAGCGGTATTCGATCCCGTCAACGGTTATGTGCCGGGAGCCCTTCTTGTTCAGCGCCATCTTCCTCCTCCGGTGTCGGACTGTAGCGCCGTGCGACAGGTCCGTCTCCTGGGGTGGCCATTCGCTCAGCGCAGACGGCAGACTCCAGCGGTGACCTTCACCTCCCCGCGCCCCGCTCGACCACGAACCGACTCCTGCCAACCCTGATCTCTATCCGGATCTCGCGGCCAGTGCCTTTCCGAGGTCCCGTTCGAGGCGGTTGATCTGGACCACCAGGGCCGACTGGTGGATGCCGAGATCTTGGGCTGCTTCGGTGAGGGTGGGATAGGACTGGGCTGCCAGGAATCGCGCGAGTCGTTGCCGCGCGTATGGGCCAGTGAGGGCTTTGCGGAGAATGACGGGAAGAGCCTCGGCTTCGTCGCCGCTGCGGAGAACGGTCTGGTGGCTCGCACCGCCGCGTGGCCGGAGGGGAATGTTGTGGGTGTGGGCCCAGCGGGCCATGTTCGCGGTGCTCATGCCGGCTTCTCGGGCGAGGTCCGGCAGGGTCCGGCGGCGGTGGACGTACTGCTCGATGAGCCAGTCCCGTCCGACGGTGCCGCGGCGCTTGTAGTCCTTGGGGCCCACGCGGAGCGGGATGCCGTAGTCCTTGGCGAGGCCGGTCAGCACGCTGCGGGAGAAGCCGGTGAGGGCGGCGATCTGCTGGAGGGACCGGTGTTCTTCGAGGTAGAGCCGGGTCAGGCGCTCTGCCGGGATGGCTTGCCCCGTGCGCCGGGCTGAACGGCCGGGACGCCCCCGGAGGCAACCCTGATGGCATCGCGACCGAGAAAATGGCACGGGACTTGAGAACCTACAACCCGGGCTCAGGTCTGGGCCATGTCCACGAAGCGGGAGTAGTGGCCCTGGAAGGCGACGGTGATGGTGGCCGTCGGGCCGTTGCGGTGCTTGGCCACGATCAGGTCTGCCTCACCCGCGCGCGGGGACTCCTTCTCGTAGGCGTCCTCGCGGTGCAGGAGGATCACCATGTCGGCGTCCTGCTCGATGGAACCCGACTCGCGGAGGTCGGAGACCATCGGCTTCTTGTCCGTACGCTGTTCGGGACCTCGGTTCAGCTGGGAGAGCGCGATGACCGGGATCTCCAGCTCCTTGGCCAGCAGCTTGAGGTTACGGGACATGTCGGAGACCTCCTGCTGCCGGCTCTCCGCACGCTTGGAGCCGCCCGACTGCATCAGCTGGAGGTAGTCGATGACCACCAGCTTGAGGTCGTTGCGCTGCTTCAGGCGCCGGCACTTGGCGCGGATCTCCATCATCGACAGGTTCGGGGAGTCGTCGATGTAGAGCGGGGCCTGGGAGACGTCGGGCATCCTGCGGGCCAGACGGGTCCAGTCCTCGTCGGTCATGGTGCCCGAGCGCATGTGGTGCAGGGCGACCCTGGCCTCGGCCGAGAGGAGCCTCATGGCGATCTCGTTGCGCCCCATCTCCAGGGAGAAGATGACGCTGGGCAGGTTGTTCCTGATCGACGCCGCCCGGGCGAAGTCCAGCGCCAGGGTCGACTTGCCCATCGCCGGACGGGCCGCGATGACGATCATCTGCCCCGGGTGGAGCCCGTTGGTCAGCGAGTCGAAGTCGGTGAACCCGGTGGGGACTCCGGTCATCTCGCCGCTGCGGGAGCCGATCGCCTCGATCTCGTCGAGGGCCCCCTCCATGATGTCGCCGAGCGGGAGGTAGTCCTCGCTCGTCCGCTGCTCGGTGACCGCGTAGATCTCCGCCTGCGCGGAGTTCACGATCTCGTCGACGTCGCCGTCGGCCGCGTACCCCATCTGCGTGATCTTGGTGCCGGCCTCGACGAGGCGCCTCAGCACCGCTCGTTCGTGGACGATCTCGGCGTAGTAGGAGGCGTTGGCCGCCGTGGGAACCGACTGCACCAGGGTGTGGAGGTAGGGGGCCCCTCCCACACGGGTGATCTCGCCCCGCTTGACCAGCTCCGCGGCGACGGTGATCGGGTCGGCGGGCTCGCCCTTGGCATAGAGGTCGAGAATGGCCTGGAAGACCGTCTCGTGCGCCGGACGGTAGAAGTCGTGGCCCTTGATGATCTCGACGACGTCCGCGATGGCGTCCTTGGAGAGCAGCATGCCGCCGAGCACCGACTGCTCGGCGTCGAGGTCCTGGGGCGGGACGCGCTCGAAGGCCGGGCCACCGTCCCAGGCTCCGTCGCTGCCGCGGTCGTGGCGGTCCTCACGGCTGTCACGGCTCCCGCGACCGCCCTGGGGCTCGCCTCCCCGACGTCGGGCAGGCAGACGGTCCCCCGGTGTGTCGGCCGCCCACGGGTCGTCCAAGGGCTCGGAGATACTCACCCGGGGCCACCTCCTCCCGTCCGCACCGCGGACCTCTGCCGTGGCACTCTTTCTACGCCACGACACCGACAGATCGAGCCGCCCGACCCCCCTCGCGGCGCGTCGGGCGACGGTCCACGGTAGGCCCGGCGGGGGCGTCAGCCAATCTGGTTATCCACAGGCTGTGTGGATGAAAGACCAGATGCTGTGGAGAACTCTCCCGAACCTGTGCACGGAGCAGGGGACAGCACTGTGGACAACAGCGCACCACGACCAACAGCCCCTGGCTGACCTGCGATTTTTACATCCACCGGCTGTGCAGGAGAAAAACTTCCCCACCCGGCGCAAGATCAGCCGAAGCGCCCCCGCCGCCACCTTCGACCCAGCGATCATGTAAGGGATGCAGGCACATTGCATCTCTTACCTGTGGAAGATTAGATTGATCCCATGACCCAGGCCCCTGCGACCTCCCGAGCGCACAGAAGTCGCCATGACCGCGAGATCGTCTCCCTGGCCGTCCCGGCCTTCGGCGCCCTGGTCGCCGAGCCTCTCTTCGTCATGGCGGACAGCGCCATCATCGGCCATCTGGGCACCCCCCAGCTCGCCGGACTCGGCGTCGCCGCCGCCCTTCTGATGACCGCCGTCAGCGTTTTCGTCTTCCTCGCCTACGCAACCACGGCCGCGGTGGCCCGACGCGTCGGCGCGGGCGATCTGCGAGCGGCCCTGCGCCAGGGAATGGACGGGATCTGGCTCGCGCTTCTGCTGGGCATCGCGGTCGTCGTCGTCACGCTTCCGTCGGCACCGTGGTGGGTGGCCCTCTTCGGAACGTCCGACACCGCGACTCCCTATGCCGTCACCTATCTCCGCATCTCCAGCCTCGGCATCCCCGCCATGCTGATCGTGCTGGCGGCCACCGGCGTGCTGCGCGGGCTCCAGGACACCAGGACTCCCCTGTATGTGGCGATCGGCGGCTTCACAGCCAACGCCCTGCTCAACCTGGCCCTTGTCTACGGTGCCGGCCTCGGCATCGCGGGCTCCGCATGGGGCACCGTCGCCGCCCAGTACGGCATGGCTCTCGCCTATCTGCTCGTGGTCGTCCGAGGCGCACGCCGCCACCACGCCTCGCTCCGCCCGGATGCCGCCGGCATCCGGGCGAGTGCCCATGCGGGCGTCCCCCTGCTCATCAGGACCCTGTCCCTGCGCGCCGTGCTGATGATCGCCACGGCGGTCGCGGCACGCCTGGGCGACGCGGACATCGCCGCGCACCAGATCGTCCTCTCCTTGTGGAGCCTGCTCGCCTTCGCTCTCGACGCGATTGCCATCGCCGGTCAGGCGATCATCGGCCGCTACCTCGGGGCCGGTGACGCGGAGGGGGCGCGGCAGGCGTGCAGACGGATGGTGCAGTGGGGCATGGCGACGGGTGTGGCCTTGGGCATCCTGGTGATCGCTGCACGTCCTCTGTTCATCCCTCTCTTCACCAGTGACCCGACCGTGCAGGACACCCTTCTGCCCGCGCTGCTCGTGGTGGCGGTGTCCCAGCCGATCGCCGGCGTCGTGTTCGTCCTCGACGGTGTGCTCATGGGCGCGGGGGACGGTCCCTATCTCGCAGGCGCCATGGTCGTCACACTGGCCGCCTTCGCTCCCGCCGCCCTGCTGGTACCGCACCTCGGCGGCGGACTCACCGCACTGTGGTGGGCGATGACCCTGATGATGGCCGTGCGCCTGGTCACTCTCTGGTGGCGCGCACGCTCGGGCCGCTGGATCGTGACCGGCGCAGCTCGGTGACGGGAGAAATGCCCTGTTTCACGTGAAACAGGGCAGCTTGCTCTGTGTGGTCCTGTTTCACGTGAAACAGGACGAGGAGCAGGGGTGACCGAGCACGGCGAAGGGCCGCACCCCTTGACGGGTGCGGCCCTTCATCGGCTCAGACGAGCGGGGTCACGAGCGGCCTCAGGCGGCGACGACCTCGACGCCGAGCGCAGCAGCGACCTCGGGGTGCAGACGCACGGACACCTGGTGCGAACCCAGGGTCTTGATCGGCGCACCGAGCTCGACACGACGCTTGTCGACCTCCGGGCCACCGGCGGCCTTGATCGCCGAAGCGATGTCGGCCGGCGTGACGGAGCCGAAGAGGCGTCCGGCGTCGCCGGAGCGAACGGACAGGCGCACCTTCACGGACTCGAGCTGGGCCTTCACGGAGTTGGCCTGCTCGATGGTCGCGATCTCGTGGATCTTGCGGGCGCGGCGGATCTGCGCCACGTCCTTCTCGCCGCCCTTGGTCCAGCGGATCGCGAAACCACGCGGGACCAGGTAGTTGCGAGCGTAGCCGTCCTTGACGTCGACGACGTCGCCAGCGGCACCGAGGCCGGAGACCTCGTGGGTGAGGATGATCTTCATGATTCGGTCACCCTTCCCTTATCGCGCGGTGGACGTGTAGGGCAGCAGCGCCATCTCACGGCTGTTCTTGACGGCCGTGGCGACGTCACGCTGGTGCTGCGTGCAGTTGCCGGTCACGCGACGGGCACGGATCTTGCCGCGGTCGGAAATGAACTTCCGCAGCATGTTCGTGTCCTTGTAGTCCACGTACGCGGTCTTGTCCTTGCAGAACGCGCAGACCTTCTTCTTAGGCTTGCGCACAGGCGGCTTCGCCATGGTGTTTCTCCTGTGTGATCAAGAAGTGGGAGTACGAGCTGCCCTAGAAGGGAGGCTCGTCCGAGGAGCCGCCACCGGAACCGCCGGGGCTTCCGCCCCAGCCGCCACCGGAACCGCCGGAGCCTCCGCCCCAGCCGCCGCCGCCCTGCTGCTGACCCCCGCCGGCCGGTGCGCCGGTGGCCCACGGGTCGTCGGCGGGAGCCCCGCCGCCACCCTGCTGGCCGCCGCCGGGGCCCTGGCCCCAGCCGCCGCCACCCTGCTGGCCGCCGCCGTAGCCGCCCTGGCCGCCTCGACCGGTGGTCTTGGTGACCTTGGCCGTGGCGTTGCGGAGGCTGGGGCCGACTTCCTCGACGTCCAGCTCGAAGACCGTGCGCTTGACGCCCTCGCGGTCCTCGTAGGACCGCTGCTTCAGACGCCCCTGCACGACGACACGCATGCCGCGCTGCAGGGACTCGGCGACGTTCTCCGCCGCCTGCCGCCAGACCGAGCAGGTCAGGAACAGGCTCTCGCCGTCCTTCCACTCATTGGTCTGCCGGTCGAAGGTGCGGGGAGTGGACGCGACGCGGAACTTCGCGACCGCCGCACCGGACGGGGTGAAGCGCAGCTCGGGGTCGTCGACGAGATTGCCGACGACCGTGATGACGGTCTCGCCTGCCATGGGGGAACCTCTCGGCGGGGATTGCTTCTGGCTGCTTGCTGCTACTCGGACCCGATGACCTTGAGCCGGAGGCTCAGTGGGTCTCGGGACGGAGGACCTTGGTCCGGAGGACCGACTCGTTCAGGTTCATCTGGCGGTCGAGCTCCTTGACGACCGCAGGCTCGGCCTGCAGGTCGATGACCGAGTAGATGCCCTCGGGCTTCTTCTTGATCTCGTAAGCGAGACGACGACGGCCCCAGGTGTCGACCTTCTCGACCTTTCCGTTGCCCTCACGGACGACGGAGAGGAAGTTCTCGATCAGCGGGGAGACAGAGCGCTCCTCGAGATCGGGGTCGAGGATGACCATCACCTCGTAGTGACGCATGTGGAACCCACCTCCTTTGGACTCAGCGGCCACGGTCGTTCCGTGGCAGGAGGGTCGTGATGCGTGCGCAACGGTATCGGCGGCCACTGACAACGCCGTCCGGACCACGCGGATCGCGGACGGGCGCGCCTGGGCCTGGGCAGAGACCGGTGCAGACCGTACAGCGTACCCGTCCACAGGCTTCCGGTTGAAATCCGGGAGCGAATGGCCGCAATCTGTACGCATCGGGTGCATGCGGCGCTACGATGCGCGCCGCCTCTCGGCACAGCCAGGAGGTGCCTCATGGCACAGACAATGCGACGCCAGGCCACCGCATCACTGCGGCGGCAGTCCTCCTCCCCCGCCTCCCTGCTCGCCACCGACGGCAAGCCCCATCCCCTGCAGGACACCCTGATGGCGGCCACGCTGGTGCTGGGCGCCGTGGCCTTCATCACCGCGATGTGGCACAACCTCCATCTGCTCAGCTCGTGGGCGGGCCTGGTGGGCATCATCACCGGCGCCTACGGCCAGTTCATCTCGGCGACGACCCGTGAACGCTTCCTGCTGATCATCGGTCTGGGCGCCTCCGCGGTGGGCTTCTTCCTCGGGATGGCCCACGGCGGGCTCTTCGGAGGAGTCCTCGGCTGACTCCGGTGCCCCGCCCGCAACCGCCGCCGCGGCACCGGGCGAACGAGGGGCGCGGGCCGTGCGCGGCCCGCGCCCGCGTACGGTGTGACCCGCAGCTGTGCACAGACATTCGGGGCGCTGCGCAGGCGCAGTAGGCTTCGGCGCGAGAGCCGGAGCCCCTGTACCCATGGGGACACACCTGCCGAGGAGCGCCCCGCATGAGCCTGACCCTGAGGACCATCAGCCGTGAGCAGCATCTGGCCTATATCCAGAGCCTGCCCTCGGCGAGTCACTGCCAGGTCCCGGCGTGGGCTGATGTGAAGACCGAATGGCGCTCGGAGAACCTGGGCTGGTTCGACAGGAACGATCAGCTGGTCGGCGCCGGGCTGGTCCTGTACCGCCAGCTGCCGAAGATCAAGCGCTATCTCGCGTACCTGCCCGAGGGACCGGTGATCGACTGGTACGCGCCCAACCTCGACGACTGGCTCCAGCCCATGCTGGCGCACCTGAGGAACCAGGGCGCGTTCTCCGTCAAGATGGGGCCTCCGGTCGTCATCCGCCGGTGGGACGCCCCCGCGATCAAGGCCGGCATCCAGGACCCCGACGTGAAGCGCCTGCGGGACGTCCAGGCCACCCACGTCGAGCCGCGCGCCTTCGAGGTGTCCGACCGCCTCCGCAAGATGGGCTGGCAGCAGGGCGAGGACGGCGGCGCCGGCTTCGGCGACGTGCAGCCGCGGTACGTCTACCAGGTCCCGCTGGCCAACCGCTCGCTCGACGACGTCCTCAAGGGCTTCAACCAGCTCTGGCGCCGCAACATCAAGAAGGCCGAGAAGGCCGGCGTGGAAGTCGTGCAGGGCCGCTACGAGGACCTGGAGGAGTGGCAGCGCCTGTACGAGATCACGGCCGTGCGCGACCGCTTCCGCCCCCGCCCGCTCTCCTACTTCCAGCGCATGTGGACCGTCCTCAACAACGAGGACCCGAACCGCATGCGTCTCTACTTCGCCCGGCACAACGGCGTGAACCTCTCGGCGGCGACCATGCTGGTCGTCGGCGGCCACGTCTGGTACTCCTACGGCGCCTCCGACAACATCGGCCGCGAGGTGAGGCCCTCCAACGCGATGCAGTGGCGGATGCTGCGCGACGCCTACGCCATGGGCGCCACCGTCTACGACCTCCGCGGCATCAGCGACTCGCTCGACGAGACGGACCACCTCTTCGGCCTGATCCAGTTCAAGGTCGGCACCGGCGGTGAGGCCGTCGAGTACATCGGCGAGTGGGACTTCCCCCTCAACAAGCTGCTCCACAAGGCGCTGGACATCTACATGTCGCGCCGCTGACGCGGCGGGGCGGCCCCGGCACGGGAGGCGGCCGCCCGGCGCACGACTCCGTACCCTCGTACACACCCCCTGAACACCGCAGCCACCAGAAAGGGTCCGGCCAGTATGGCGCTCTCCCTCTACGTCGACACCGCGCGCTGGCGGGCACACCAGAAGTCGGTCATCGACCAGTTCCCCGGCCTCGTCCCGGTCTGCAAGGGCAACGGGTACGGCTTCGGCCACGAGCGCCTCTGCGAGGAGGCGGCCCGCTTCGGGACCGACATGCTGGCCGTGGGCACCACGTACGAGGCGGCGCGCATCAAGGACTGGTTCGGTGGTGACCTGCTC
Source organism: Streptomyces sp. C10-9-1 (assembly GCF_024497955.1). GTDB lineage: Bacteria > Actinomycetota > Actinomycetes > Streptomycetales > Streptomycetaceae > Streptomyces > Streptomyces sanyensis. Next base: position 8,915 of record NZ_JANHKP010000002.1, read on the forward strand.
GTCCTCACCCCGTTCCGGAGGGGCGAGGAGCCCGTGCCGCTGCCGGACCGCGTGGTGCGGTCCGTGTCCTCCGTCGACGGCGTGTACGCGCTGGTGGGCGCCCGGGTGGTGATCGAGTGCATGAGCTCGATGAAGCGCCACGGGATCACCGAGGAGGAGCTCGGCCAGCTCCACGCGGCGATCGAGGACGTCCGCCTCGAAGGCTTTGCCCTGCATCTGCCCCTCGACCGCACCGACGGTTCGGACGCCGTCGAGGAGGTCATCGCCTGGATGGACCGGCTCCGCGCCGCGCGTCTGCCGCTGGGCACCATGTTCGTCAGCCATCTGCGGGCCGACGAGCTGGCCCGCCTGCAGCAGCAGTTCCCGCAGACCCGGTTCCGCGCCCGCATCGGCACCCGGCTCTGGCTGGGGGACCATGAGGCCACCGAGTACCGCGGAGCCGTTCTGGACGTCACCCGCGTGGTCAAGGGCGACCGGTTCGGCTACCGGCAGCAGAAGGCCGCCTCGGACGGCTGGCTGGTGGTGGTCGCCGGGGGCACCTCGCACGGTGTGGGGCTGGAGGCTCCCAAGGCCCTGCACGGGGTGATGCCCCGGGCCAAGGGTGTGGCGCGGGCCGGACTGGCGACCGTGAACCGCAATCTGTCGCCCTTCGTGTGGGCGGGCAAGCAGCGTTGGTTCGCCGAGCCGCCGCACATGCAGGTGTCGATCCTCTTCGTGCCGGCCGATGCCCAGGAGCCCAAGGTCGGCGACGAGCTGGTCGCCCATCTGAGGCACACCACGACCCAGTTCGACCGCCTCGTGGACCACTGACGGTCCCCCGACCGGGAGTGCCGCCGCGGGGCGGGTGCAGGAGCCTTCCTGCACCCGCTCCGCACCGCCTTGGGGGACGCCGGCGGCGTCAAGGGCCTCAGACCGCGCTGCGCGGTGCCTTGTCCGCTCCCGGGCCGCTCAGCGCCCCGCGAGGGGCGTACGCCTGCTCCCCACCGCGGTCCGGGGTGTCCTTCCGGGAGCCGTCCGCGCCGAGGACGAACACGTCGCCGGCGCCGTCGAGGATCCCGCCCGACGGGTCGTCGTCTCCGTCCCGGCGCACCACGTCGCGCTCCGGCCGCAGGATGTCCCGCAGGATCACGGCACAGAGGTAGAGCGTCCCCAGCAGGTGCAGGGCGATGGCGAGCTGGTATCCCTCGACCGGCAGTCCCTGGTGCTTCTCGCTGGTCGTGTACGCCAGGTACATCCAGATCCCGAGGAAGTACAGCACCTCGCACGCCTGCCAGATGAGGAAGTCCCGCCAGCGGGGCCGGGCAAGGGCGGCCAGGGGGATCAGCCACAGGACGTACTGCGGTGAGTAGACCTTGTTGGTCAGGATGAAGACCGCGACCAGCAGGAAGGCCAGCTGGGCGAACCGGGGGCGGCGCGGGGCCTTAAGGGTGAGCAGGCACAGGCCGACGAAGGCCACGACCACCAGCGCGATCGCCGCGTCGTTGACGAACTGCACGTCGATGGGCTTCCCGGTGCGCTGGGTGATGACGAGCCAGAAGGAGCCGAAGTCGATCGACCGCTCCTGGCTGAAGGCGTAGAACTTCTTCCAGCCCTCGGGGGCGAGCACCATCACGGGCAGGTTGACCGCGAGCCACGCCCCGGCCGCCGACAGGCAGGCGGTGAGGAACGGGCGCCAGCGTCCGGTGCGCCAGCACAGGGGGAGCAGGGGGGCGAGCAGGAACACCGGGTACAGCTTCGCGGCCGTCGCCAGTCCGATGAGGATGCCGAAGGCCAGGACCCGCCCGCGCGACCACATGAGCATCGCGGCGGCGGTGAGGGCGACCGCGAAGAGGTCCCAGTTGATGGTGGCCGTCAGGGCGAAGGCGGGGGCCAGGGCGACGAGCATGCCGTCCCACGGCCGGTGGCGGTGGGTGCGGGCCACGCACACGGCGATCACCGCGGTGCACACCATGAGCATGCCCGCGTTGACCAGCCAGTAGAGCTGCTCGCGCTGCATGACGTCGCCGTCGGAGACGCCCAGCCAGAAGCCGATGTCACTGATCCAGGAGGCGACCTGCATGAACAGTCCGGTGAGCACGGGGTACTCCAGGTACTCCATGTCGCCGGGCAGGCGGTCGAAGTAGGGGACGAGCCCCTCGGAGAAGCCGCGGCCCAGGTACAGGTGCGGGATGTCGGAGTAGCAGGCGTGGGTGTACTGGGAGCTGGCTCCCCGGAACCAGGCCCAGTTGTAGCAGGGCAGCTTCTGCACCATGCCCAGCGCGAACATGCCGATCGCGGTCAGTGCGACCACGGCCGCGGGGGTGAGCCGCCCGGCCGTGCCGCCGCGCGCCCGACGGCCGAGAGGCCCTCCGATCAGCTCGGAGGCGGCCGCGGCGATGCTGTCGCTCCGGGTGGGAGCCACGTCGGGGCGGTCCTGGCCCACCGGGCCCGCACCGGGGCGTTCCGGGTGCGCGGTGGTCTCTTCTGGGCTGGGCATGGTGCACATCCTGCCGTACCGGGTGGGGTAAACGGCCGGGGCCGTCGCTTCCGGCGGGCGCCGGGCGCCCTTCGTGCCGGATGCGACGGCCCCGGGGCCGCGTGCGGGGATCAGGTGCCGTCGGACCCGCCGATGAGCCCGCCGCCGTTCCCGCCGTTCCCGCCGTTCCCGCCGCCGTTGGACCCTCCGCCGCTGTCGGCACCGCCGTCGACGCCGCCGTCGACACCGCCGTCCGTCGTGGAGGGCGAGGGGCTGGTGGTGACACCGCCGTTGGTCGAACCCTCGTCCGTACCGCCGTCGGTACCGCCGGTGGGCCGGCAGGTCCAGTCCTCCCACGGGTTGCAGGAGGGGGAGGGGCGGCCGGGCGACTTGGAGGGCGAGGGCTCGGCCTCGGACTCCGAGGGCGACGGCGAGGGGGAGGACGAGGGAGAGGTGCTGGGCGTGGGCTCGGGGCTCTCCGCGCCGCCGCCCCAGACGGCCTCGGCGTCCAGCTCCTCCGGGGCGGGGAAGGTCATGACCTTCTCGCCCTTGAGCGCCGAGGACATGTAGTCCTGCCAGATGCGGGACGGGAACGACGAGCCGTGGACCTTCGGCTGGTCACCCGTGCCGTACATGTCCTCGAACTTGCGCTTCTTGTTGTTCTCGTCGTCGTCGAGGCGGTACATGTCGATCGCCGTGGACAGCTGCGGCGTGTAGCCGACGAACCACGCCTGCTTGTTGCCGTCGGTCGTACCGGTCTTGCCGGCGACCTGGCGGCCGGGGATCCGCGCCTTGCGGCCGGTGCCCTCCGGGTCGTCGACGACGGAGCGGAGCACGTCGGTGACGTTGGTGGCGACGGCCCGGCTGAAGGCCCGCTCGGCCTTGTCCTCGTGCTCGTAGACCGTCTCGCCCTCGTACTGGACGCGCTCCACGGAGTAGGGGTCGCGCTGCTCGCCGTCGGCGGCGAAGGTGCCGTAGGCACCGGCCATGCGGATGGCGCTGGGGGAGGAGATGCCGAGCGAGAACGAGGGGACGTCCGACTTCACCAGGCTGGACTCCAGCAGGCCGGCGTCGAGCGCCGCCTGGCGGACCGAGGGGATGCCCACGTCCATGCCGAGCTGCACATAGGGCGAGTTGGCCGAGTGGATCATCGCCTCGCGGAGGCTGATGTCGCCGTAGCTGGCGTCGTCGTCGTTGACCTGGTTCCACTCCTCCCCGTTCTGGTCGTGCCACACGGAGCCGTCGTAGTTCCTGACCGTCAGCTTGTTCTCGCCGCTGTAGCGGCTCTTGTCGGGATCGACGCGGGTACGGCTCTCCGGGCCCTGCTCCTTGCCGCCCCCGGGGTCGCGGACGCCGTCGCGCATGGCTGCGGCCAGTACGAAGGGCTTGAAGGTCGATCCGACCTGGGCACCGGTGGCGTCCGAGTTGTTGGTGAAGTGCTTGGTGGCGTCCGTGCCGCCGTAGATGGCGATGATCTTGCCGGTCTCGGGCTCGACCGACGCCCCGCCGAACTGGACGTGGGTGTCCGTCTCGGGGCGCTTCTCCGGGTCGATGTACTCGTCCAGGATCTTGTTGACCGACTTCTCGAGCAGGGCGACCTTCTTCTTGTCGAAGGTCGTGTGGATCTCGTACCCGCCCTGGGCGAGGTCCTCGGCGCCGATGTCCCGGTCGTTGTTGTTGATGAAGTTGGCCTTGGCGAGGTCCACCAGATAGCCGATCTGACCGCTGAGCTGCGCGTTCTTCTTCGGCTTGTCCGGCATGGGGAACTCGGTGTAGGTGGCTCGCTCGGCCGCCTCGAGGTGCCCGTCCTTGACCATCTCGTCCAGGATCCACGCCCAGCGCTCGGTGGCGCGGGCGGTGTTGTTGGCGGCCGTGGCCTCGGGGTCGATCGCCTCGGAGCCAGCCGGGTCGAAGTAGGTCGCACCCTTGAGCAGCGAGGCGAGGAAGGCGCTCTCGCTCGCGTCGAGATCCTTGGCGTCCTTGCCGTAGTACGTGCGGGCGGCGGCCTGGATGCCGTAGGCGCCGCGGCCGTAGTACGCGGTGTTGAGGTACCCCGCCATGATCTCGTCCTTGTCGACCTCGGAGTCGATCTTGATCGAGATGAAGAGTTCCTTGAGCTTGCGGGTCACCGTCTGGGACTGGTCGTTCAGCCGGTTGTTCTTGACGTACTGCTGGGTGATCGTCGAGCCGCCCTGGGTCTGGCCACCGGTCGCCATGTTGAACACGGCGCGGCCGATGCCCTTCGGGTCGATGCCCGAGTCCTTCCAGAAGGTCTTGTTCTCGGCGGAGACCACCGCGTTCTGCATGTCGCGGGGGATCTGGTCGAAGCCGATGATCTGCCGGTTGGTCTCACCGCCGGTGGCCGCCATCTGCGAGCCGTCGGCCCAGTAGTAGACGTTGTTCTGGGCCGTGGCCGCCTCGTCCGGGTTGGGGACGACCACCATGGCGTAGGCGATGGTGGCGGCGGTCATCATGCTGCCGAAGAAGGCGATGATCAGGCCGGTGACCAGCTTCCAGGAGGGCACCCAGCGCCGCCACCCGTACTTGTCGTACCTCGGGTAGTCGATGATCCGGCGCTTTCTCGGCCCCTGGCCGCCGCCTCCCCCGTTGCCGCCGGTGCCGCGCCGTCCGCCGCCGCGACCGCCCTGGCCGCCACCCCCGGCCCCCGGCTCGTCACCCCGCCGCCGGCCGCCCCGCTGCGCGGCACGGCGGGCCTCGGCGCGGCTGCCGTAGGCGGGACCCTCGGCGCCGTGGGAGGCGCCGGGGGAGGCGGATGTGGCACTTGGGCCGGGTGCTGCGCGACGGCCCGACGGCTGCTGGGCGGCGCGACGGGCCGCGGCGCGCCCGCCACCCTGCGGCTGTGGCGGTTTGCGACGGTGCTCGCTCATCGAACGACTACTCCTCGGGCAGGCAAGACGCCTGGAAGCGGCAGTTGAGTTCCGGTCCCCCCGAAATGGATACGGACGAGTTCCGGTCGGAACTCATCCGCTGCGCATCCACGGCGATGACGCTCGGCGGCGTCACTTGGTTCCCGGTGGTCTGCATGCCGCACAGACTACGCACGTCCAAAACCCCCTGAAGCCGAAGTTCGCCCTATTTCCGGCATCACGGCTGTGGCGAATTGGTGATGTGACGCCGTTCACCACGCCCCCCCTTGTCGCGGAGGTGACACCGTTCTATCGTGCTGATGTATCGATTCGATACATCAGCACGACACATCGCGGTGGAGTACGAGCAGAAACGGCGAAGGAGGCGGCAGTGAGCAGACGCTCCGGCATCCTCGAGTTCGCCGTGCTCGGACTGCTCCGCGAGGCCCCGATGCACGGGTACGAGCTGCGCAAGCGGCTCAACACCTCGCTGGGAATCTTCCGGGCCTTCAGCTACGGAACCCTCTACCCCTGCCTCAAGACGCTGGTCGCCAACGGCTGGTTGATCGAGGAACCGGGGAGCGCGCCGGAGGACGCCCTCGCCGCCTCCCTCGCGGGGCGCCGCGCAAAGATCGTCTACCGGTTGACGGCGGAAGGTAAGGAGCACTTCGAGGAGCTGCTCTCCCATACCGGCCCCGACACCTGGGAGGACGAGCACTTCGCCGCCCGTTTCGCCTTCTTCGGCCAGACGGAGCGAGAGGTGCGGATGCGCGTCCTGGAGGGCCGTCGCAGCCGGCTGGAGGAGCGCCTGGAGAAGATGCGCGCCTCTCTCGCCCGCACCCGTGAGCGCCTCGACGACTACACGCTCGAGCTGCAGCGCCACGGCATGGAGTCCGTGGAGCGTGAAGTGCGCTGGCTGAACGAGCTGATCGAGAGCGAGCGAGCGGGGCGGGATCAGCGACGACCCTCCCCGGAGAGCACCGCTCAGCAGGACACCACATCTGGAGCGACGGGCGGCCTGCCCCGGCCGGAAGGAACCGAGCCCTCCGCGGGGACACCCCCGGTCGGCTCCACTCCGCCGGATCCGTCCGACGACACCGCCAAGTGAGGCTCTGCGGATCCGCAGGGTTTCATCCGGAACACCGAGAACACACAGGGAGCAACCGGAATGGGTTCGGTTCGCGTAGCCATCGTCGGCGTGGGCAACTGCGCCGCCTCGCTGGTGCAGGGCGTCGAGTACTACAAGGACGCCGACCCGGCCGGCAAGGTGCCGGGTCTGATGCACGTCCAGTTCGGCGACTACCACGTGCGTGACGTCGAGTTCGTCGCCGCCTTCGACGTGGACGCCAAGAAGGTCGGCCTCGACCTGTCGGACGCCATCGGCGCCAGCGAGAACAACACCATCAAGATCTGCGACGTGCCGTCGAGCGGCGTCACCGTGCAGCGCGGCCACACCCTGGACGGCCTGGGCAAGTACTACCGCCAGACCATCGAGGAGTCCGCCGAGGACCCGGTCGACGTGGTCCAGGTCCTCAAGGACAAGCAGGTCGACGTCCTGGTCTGCTACCTGCCCGTCGGCTCCGAGGACGCGGCGAAGTTCTACGCGCAGTGCGCCATCGACGCCAAGGTCGCCTTCGTCAACGCGCTCCCGGTCTTCATCGCGGGCACGAAGGAGTGGGCCGACAAGTTCACCGAGGCCGGTGTCCCGATCGTCGGCGACGACATCAAGTCCCAGGTCGGCGCCACCATCACGCATCGTGTGATGGCCAAGCTGTTCGAGGACCGCGGTGTCATCCTGGACCGCACCATGCAGCTGAACGTCGGCGGCAACATGGACTTCAAGAACATGCTCGAGCGCGAGCGCCTGGAGTCCAAGAAGATCTCGAAGACGCAGGCCGTCACTTCGCAGATCCCGGACCGCGACCTGGGCGAGAAGAACGTCCACATCGGCCCGTCCGACTACGTGGCCTGGCTCGACGACCGCAAGTGGGCGTACGTCCGCCTCGAAGGCCGCGCCTTCGGCGACGTCCCGCTGAACCTCGAGTACAAGCTCGAGGTCTGGGACTCCCCGAACTCGGCCGGTGTCATCATCGACGCCCTGCGCGCTGCGAAGATCGCCAAGGACCGCGGTGTCGGCGGCCCGATCCTCTCCGCGTCCTCGTACTTCATGAAGTCCCCGCCGGTCCAGTACTTCGACGACGTGGCCCGCGAGAACGTCGAGAAGTTCATCAAGGGCGAGACCGAGCGCTGAGCGCTCCGTCTCGACACCGGACAGGGTCCCCGGGGCGATGCCCCGGGGACCCTCCCCGTATGTGACGCTTGCTCGCATGCCCCCCGTACGTGACCTGCGCGTACTCCTGCGCCTGACCGACTTCCGCCGCCTGCTGACCGTCCGGCTGCTCTCCCAGTCGGCCGACGGCGTGTACCAGGTGGCCCTCGCCACCTATGTGGTCTTCTCCCCCGAGCGCCAGACCTCCCCGGCGGCCATCGCCTCCGCCATGGCAGTCCTGCTGCTGCCCTACTCCCTCGTCGGCCCCTTCGCCGGAGTCCTGCTCGACCGCTGGCGGCGCCGCCAGGTGCTCTTCTACGGCAGTCTGCTGCGCACCTGCCTGGCAGCCTCCACTGCGGTCCTCATGGTCAGCGGAGCTCCCGACGGGCTCTTCTACGCTTCCGCTCTCGCCGTCACCGCGGTCAACCGCTTCGTACTGGCGGGGCTCTCGGCAGCGCTGCCCCGGGTCGTGGACTCCCCGCGCCTGGTCGTGGCGAACTCCCTGTCCCCCACCGCGGGCACCCTGGCAGCCACAGCGGGAGGCGGCCTGGCCTTTGCCGTCCGTCTCATCGTGTCGGACTCCGACGCTGCCGTGGTCGTCCTCGGCGCCCTGCTGTACCTGGCCGCGGGCGCGGCCTCGCTGCGCATGGCACGCGACCTGCTGGGACCGGACACGACCCTGGCCACCTCACAACTGCTGCCCGCACTGGCCTCCACCGTGCGCGGCCTGCACCACGGGCTCCTGCACCTCAGGGAACGGCGGAGCGCCGCGCGGGCTCTGCTGGCGATGACACTGCTGCGCTTCTGCTACGGAGCCCTCACCGTGACCGTGCTGATGCTCTGCCGGTACGCATGGTCCGATACCGAAGCGGACGGCCTCACCCTGCTCGGTCTCGCGCTCGCGGCTTCCGGAGCGGGGTTCTTCATCGCCGCCGTGGTCTCCCCCTGGACGATCAGGCGACTGGGCCGCACCGGCTGGATGGCCGCCTGTGCCGGGTCCGGAGCCGTTCTGGTGCCCGCCCTGGGGCTACCCTTCGCCCCCGTACCGATGCTGGCCGCCGCCTTCGTTCTCGGCCTGCTCACACAGGGAGCGAAGATCGCCACGGACACCGTGGTGCAGACGGCTGTGGACGACGCCTACCGCGGCAGGATCTTCTCCCTCTACGACATGCTCTTCAATGCCGCGTTCGTCGGGGCGGCAGGAGTCGTGGCGCTGATGCTGCCTCCGGACGGGCGCTCCGTCCCGGTACTGCTCATGGTGTCCGCGATCTACGCGGTGGTGGCCGTGGGCCTTGCCCGGAGCCGCCGCAGCCTGCCGGACACGCCATGACAGCGGGGTCGTGTTTCACGTGAAACACGACCCCGCTGTCATGGCGTGGCGCGGTGTTTCACGTGAAACACCGCACCGCACCGGTCACTGCTGCTGCGACCACCACTCCTTCAGTGCCGTCACGGCTTCGTCGCGCGCCATCGGGCCGTTCTCAAGGCGCAGCTCCAGAAGGAAGGAGTACGCCTGGCCAATCAGCGGCCCCGGGCCGATACCCAGAACCTCCTGGATCTCGTTGCCGTTGAGGTCGGGCCGGATGGCGTCCAGCTCCTCCTGCTCCTGCAGCTGAAGAATGCGCTCCTCCAGTCCGTCATAGGTGCGGGAGAGCGCGGCGGCCTTCTTCTTGTTCCGCGTGGTGCAGTCCGACCGGGTCAGCTTGTGGAGGCGGTCCAGCAAGGGGCCGGCATCGCGCACATAGCGACGCACCGCCGAATCAGTCCACTCCCCGCCCCCGTAGCCATGGAAACGGAGGTGCAGCTCGACCAGCCGGGAGACGTCCCTGACCATGTCGTTCGAGTACTTCAGCGCCGTCATGCGCTTCTTGGTCATCTTGGCGCCCACCACCTCGTGGTGATGGAAGGAGACCCGGCCGTCCTTCTCGAAGCGCCGCGTCCGCGGCTTGCCGATGTCATGGAGCAGAGCGGCGAGACGCAGCACCAGATCCGGGCCTTCCACCTCCAGGTCGATCGCCTGGTCGAGCACGGTGAGTGAGTGCTCGTACACATCCTTGTGGCGATGGTGCTCGTCACTCTCCAGGCGCAGTGCCGGAAGCTCCGGAAGCACATGCTCGGCCAGCCCGGTCTCGACGAGCAGTCCCAGCCCCGTGCGCGGCCGGGGCGACAGCAAGAGCTTGTTGAGCTCGTCACGGACGCGCTCTGCGGAGACGATCTCGATACGCTCGGCCATCGCCGTCATCGCGGTGACCACGTCCGGCGCCAGCGTGAAGTCCAGCTGCGCGGCGAACCGGGCAGCGCGCATCATCCGCAGCGGATCGTCCGAGAAGGAATCCTCGGGGGTACCGGGGGTCCGCAGAACACGGTCCGCCAGGTCGTCGAGCCCTCCATGGGGGTCGATGAACCGCTTCTCCGGGAGTGCCACGGCCATGGCGTTCACCGTGAAATCGCGGCGGACCAGGTCCTCCTCGATGGAGTCGCCATAGGAGACCACGGGCTTGCGCGAGGTCCGGTCGTACGCCTCGGAGCGGTAGGTGGTCACCTCGATCTCGAAGCGCTGCACCTCCTCGCCGACGCGCCCGTCCTTCTGGGCACCGACCGTGCCGAAGGCGATGCCCACGTCCCAGACCGCATCCGCCCAGGGACGCATGATCTTCAGGACGTCCTCGGGCCGGGCGTCCGTCGTGAAGTCCAGGTCGTTGCCGAGCCGCCCGAGCAGCGCATCGCGGACGGAGCCGCCGACGAGGGCGAGCCGGAACCCGGCCTCCTGGAATCGGCGTGCGAGGTCGTCGGCGACCGGCGAGACACGCAGCAGTTCGCTCACCGCGCGGTGTTGCGCCTGGTTCAGGGCAGTGGGGAGGTCTTCTTTGGCGTTCGGCACAGCAGAACAGGTTACGTGCCCCGACCGCCCGGGGCCGCCCGGTTAACCGGCCCACGGATTCCATGATCTTGGTACACCACTCCGCGGCACTTCGACACAGCGGGCCTCGTTACCATTCGTGGACGCACGAACCAGAGCACCGGCGAACCACCACCGGCGGGCAGACGACGAGAGACGGGCGAGCGCGTGGCCGAGGCGGCAGACTTCCAGGGGATGCGTACCTCTCCTGCGCGCCGGTGGCTGCGCCGCACGGTTCCCCTGGCCCTCGGGCTCCCCCTGATCGCCGGTCTGCTCGGGGTACCCGCGGCCCAGCCCGCGTCGGCCGCGGAGGAGGCCACCGGCACCCGCACCGTCGACGTGTCCCTGGACACGGTGGCCCCGGCCGCTCCCGGGGCCAAGGACACGCTGACCGTCTCAGGGACAGTGACCAACCGCGGGAAGCAAACGATCACCGATGCCCAGGTGGACCTCCGCATCGGCCAGAAGTTCGCCAACCGCACCTCCATGGACCAGGTGCCGAACCGCACCGGCTTCGACCCCTCGGTGGACGGCCGGGCCGTCGACGACGAGTACGCGGTGGTCGTTCCCCGACTGGCTTCCGGAATCAGCAGGGACTTCACCCTCTCCGTCCCGGTCGAGGAACTCGACCTCGGCGAGGACGGTGCGGTCTACCAGCTGGGCGTCACCCTTACCGGGCAGACCTCGAGCGGCTCCTTCGATCAGGTACTCGGCATCCAGCGGACCTTCCTTCCCTGGCAGCCCGAGGCCCTGAAGAAGAAGACCGGCCTCACCTACCTCTGGCCGCTGGTCTCCTCCACGCACCTGACGGCCGAGACCGGATCGGACCCCGAGCAGACCCCCGTCTTCGAGGACGAGCGCCTGGCCGGAGAGCTGGCCCCCGGCGGCCGCCTGGAACGGCTGGTGGCCCTCGGCAGCCGGCTGCCGGTCACCTGGGTCGTCGACCCCGACCTGCTGGCAAGCGTGGACGCGATGGCCGAGAACTACGCGGTCAAGCAGGGCGACACCACCGTTCCCGGCAAGAACCAGGCCGTGGCCAAGCGCTGGCTGAGCTCGCTCGGCGCGGCGGTGCAGAACAGCAAGGTGATCGCGCTGCCCTTCGGGGATCCCGACCTCGCTTCCCTTGCGCACCGGGGCACCTCCGTGTCCGGCTCGCTGAGCCACCTCCAGCCGGCGACCGACGTCGCCTCCACGACGGTGGAGACCGTGCTCCATGTGAAGCCGTCGGTCGAATTCGCGTGGCCGGTGGAGGGCGCCATCGACTCCTCCATCGTCGACGTCGCCACCTCGGCCGGAGCCGACAACGTCATCGTCCGGAGCGACAGCCTCCGTGACGATCTCACCTACACGCCGACAGCAGCCCGCCCCATCGGCGGCGGCACCACCGCAGTGGTGTCCGATGCGCGGCTCTCCACGGCCTTCGAGGGCGATATGAGCCGGTCGGGGGCCTCCACCCTCGCCGTTCAGGAGTTCCTCGCCCAGTCGCTCGCGATCACGCTCCAGGTGCCCGGGAAGCAGCGCAGCATCGTGGTGGCGCCCCAGCGCATGCCCAGCGCCGCCCAGGCCCAGTCCATGGCGCAGGCGGTGGAGGGTCTGTCCGGCAAGCGCTGGACCGAGCCGCTGGACCTGGTCGAAGCCGCGACGGCCAAGCCGGATGCAGACGCCAACACCGCCGTGCCCCGCGGCGCCCGCTATCCCGACCGCCTTCGCAAGCAGGAGCTCCAGGTCGGCGCCTTCGAGGAGATCCGCTCCACGCAGCAGAGCCTCGACATGTTCGAGGGCATCCTCACCCAGGCCGACCGGGTCAACACCCCCTTCGGGCGGGCCGTGGACCGGGAGCTCTCCACCTCCTGGCGCGGGAACCCCGAGGGAGCCGAGCAGTACCGCGACGGCGTCCGCACCTACCTCAAGGACCTCACCGGCGAGGTCCAGCTGATCCAGAAGTCGGATGTGACCCTCTCGGGGCGCAGCGCGATGATCCCGGTCACCGTGCAGAACCAGCTGGTGCAGGACGTCGACGACCTGGTGCTGCGTCTTCGCTCGCACAGCCCGACGCGCCTGGGGCTGGAGGAGAAGGCGATGGCCGAGCAGGCCGTCCGGGTCGGCGGCGGCCACAGTCAGACGGTGCAGTTCCCGGCCGCGGCCAATGCCAACGGCCAGGTGCAGATGACCGCCCAGCTGTTCACCAAGGACGGCAAGCCCTACGGCAAGGCCATGGACTTCACCGTCAAGGTCTCGGAGATCACTCCTCAGGTGATGCTTGTCATCGCGGGTGGGGTGCTGCTTCTCGTCCTCGCAGGCATCAGGATGTACACCCAGCGCAAGCGGGCAGCAGCCGAGGCGGCCGTCTCACCGGACCCCGCTGTCGACGGCGAGGAGACCGACGCCCCTGCGGAGGCCCCCGGCGCCGGAGACCCCGGGAAGCACGACGGAGCCGCCGGCGACGCCGGCCACCGGGAGCACGGGCACCCGGGTGACCCGGCACCGGACACCCGACCCGAAAGCGGCGACCCGTCGGGCGCTGGTGAGAAAGTGGACCGTTGAGCGATGTCGTGGCCGGTCGGCCGGGGACGATGAGGTGGGGTAGGCATGAACGCGCCGTATGACGGTGACCGCGGCCAGGGCGCGGGTGGCGGAAGCCCCGCAGGCCACGGCCGGCAGCCTCAGTATCCCACCCCCGATCACCAGGCGTCACAGGACGCATACGCTCCGGACCCCTATGTGCAGGACGCCTACACGCCCGACCCCTTCCGGGCGCAGGACCTTGCGGCCCAGGACCCCGTCTCCGAGGCCCTCTACGATCGCTCGGAGCACCCGCCGCCTCCGCCCGGCACCTACCAGGACCCCCAGGCGCTCTACCAGCAGCCCGCAGCGCCCACGCACGCACCGGACCCCCGGGTGTGGGCGCAGACGCCCCCACCCGAGCCGGACGGCCCGTCCAGACACCTTCCCTACGGCGACGACGCCCGCACCACGCAGTTCACGGGTGTGGACGACCTGGTCACGCACGCCTCGGCGGAGAAGCCGGAGCCTGACGCCTTCGCACACCTCTTCCGCGACCAGCAGTCATCGGGGTCGGGGCAGCCCGCGGAGGTCCCCCCGCCGCAGCCGGAGCCCGCTCCCGCAGCCCCGAAGAAGCCCACCGGCCGCGCATCCGGGCTGCTGAAGTCCAGTGCGGTGATGGCGGCGGGCACTCTGGTGTCACGCCTCACCGGCTTCGTCCGCAGCCTGGTCATCACCGCCGCGCTCGGCGCCGCGCTCCTCGGCGACACCTTCACCATCGCCTACACCCTGCCCACGATGATCTACATCCTCACCGTGGGCGGCGGTCTGAACTCGGTCTTCGTGCCCCAGCTGGTACGGGCGATGAAGAGCGACGAGGACGGCGGCGAGGCGTTCGCCAACCGGCTGCTGACGCTGGTGATGGTGACGCTGGGCGGCATCGTGGTGCTCGCGGTGTTCGCCGCGCCCCTGCTGATCCGGCTCATGTCGGACACGATCGCCGGCGACCCCGCGTCCAACAGCGTGGCGGTCACCTTCGCCCGCTACTGCCTCCCGACGATCTTCTTCATGGGCATCCACGTGGTGATGGGGCAGATCCTCAACGCGCGCGGCAAGTTCGGCGCCATGATGTGGACCCCGGTCCTGAACAACATCGTCATGATCACCACCTTCGGGCTCTTCATCTGGGTGTACGGCACCTCTGCCGAGTCCCGGATGGGCGTGGAGACGATCCCGCCGGAGGGTGTGCGCCTTCTGGGCATCGGCACCCTGCTGGGCCTGGTGGTGCAGGCACTGGCGATGATCCCGTACCTGCGCGAGACCGGGTTCCGGTTCCGCCCCCGCTTCGACTGGAAGGGCCACGGGCTCGGCAAGACGGTCAAGCTGGCCAAGTGGACCGTGCTCTTCGTACTGGCCAACCAGGCAGGCGTTCTGGTGGTCACCCAGCTCGCCACGGCCGCCGGTGAGGCCTCGGGGCGCCAGGGAGCGGGCTTCATCGCCTACACCAATGCCCAGCTGATCTGGGGCATGCCCCAGGCCATCATCACCGTCTCCGTGATGGCCGCCCTCCTGCCGCGGCTCTCCCGTGCGGCCCACGACGGCGACCCGGGGGCGGTGCGCGACGACATCTCGCAGGGGCTGCGCAACTCCGCGGTGGCCATCGTCCCGGTGGCCTTCGCCTTCCTGGCACTGGGCGTCCCGATGTCCACCCTGCTCTTCGCCTCCACCGGCGGGGAGGCGGCCCGCGGCATGGGCTTCATCCTGATGGCCTTCGGCCTCGGGCTGATCCCCTACTCGGTCCAGTACGTCGTCCTCCGCGGCTTCTACGCCTACGAGGACACCCGGACCCCCTTCTACAACACCGTGATCGTCGCCGCCGTCAACGCCGGTGCCTCGGCACTCTGTTTCGCCCTGCTGCCGGCCCGCTGGGCGGTCGTCGGCATGGCCGCCTCCTACGGCCTCGCCTACGCGGTCGGCGTGGGCGTCGCCTGGCGGCGCCTCAGCAAGCGCCTCGGAGGCGACCTGGACGGGGCCCATGTGCTGCGGACCTACGCCCGGCTGTCCATGGCCTCGGTGCCCGCGGCGCTCGGCGGCGGCCTTGTGGCCTACGGCATCCTCACCACGCTGGGCAGCGGCGCCGGGGGCTCGCTGGTGGCGCTGGTGATCGGCGGCATCGTGCTGGCGGGCGTCTTCTTCGTCTCCGCGAAGAAGATGCGCATCGCGGAACTCAACGCCCTGGTGGGAATGGTCCGCGGGCGGTTGGGCCGCTAGGGCGTCCGGGCAGGGCCACGCGGCACAGCGTGGGGCGGCGTGCTCTCCGGCGCCCGACGGCAGGAGAGCGGGAGGTGGCCGACGCGCTGTGCGGCCGACGGAGCGATTCGCGGTACGGGCTTCGGTCCCTGGCACAACCTTCCACCGCCGCCGTGTGTCGTGCATAGCGCCGGACTGTGGGCACAATTGGCATGGCGTCTGAGTACAGCGCAATGGATGGGGAGGCAGGAACGACGGTGGCGGAACGTAGCACGGCTGCCGTCGACGTGGCCGACAACGGCGGTAACGAACCGCTGTCCGCGCAGGAGCGCAAGGCCACGGCCGACGGGGCGGCTGGATCCCAGAAATCTGCGGAGAAGACCGCATCCGACCCGGGCGAGACGGCGAAGGAAGACCCGGCACCCGGGAACACGTCCGGTGTCACGGCACCTGAACTGCACAGCGGCCACAAACTCGCCAAGCGCTACCGACTGGAGGAGTGCGTCACCCGTCTGGACGGCTTCAGCAGCTGGCGGGCAGTGGACGAGAAGCTGCGTCGGGCCGTCGGCGTCCACGTCCTGCCGGCCGAGCACCCCAGAGCCCGTTCGGTGCTGGCCGCCGCACGCTCCTCGGCGCTCCTCGGCGACCCCCGCTTCGTCCAGGTCCTGGACGCGGTGGAGGAGGGCGACCTGGTCTACGTCGTCCACGAATGGCTGCCGGACGCGGTGGAGCTGACCGCTCTCCTCGCAGCGGCACCGCTCGAAGCCCACGACGCCTACCAGCTCGTCGAGCAGGTGTCGTTGGCGATGACCGCCGCGCACCGCGAGGGCCTGGCCCATCTCCGCCTGACTCCGAGCGCGGTCCTGCGCACGTCGACCGGCCAGTACCGGATCCGCGGCCTGGCGGTGAACGCCGCGCTGCGGGGCATCTCGGTGGAACGTCCGCAGCGCACGGACACGGAGGCCATCGGAGCGCTGCTGTACGCCGCTCTCACCCAGAGGTGGCCCTACGAGAACGATGCCCACGGGCTTACGGGCCTCCCCAAGGGGGTCGGGCTCCTCCCGCCCGACCAGGTACGGGCAGGCGTTCACCGCGGGCTGTCCGAACTGGCCATGCGGGCCCTGGTGAACGACGGAGCCACGGCGTCCCGGCAGGACCCTCCCTGCACCACGCCCGACGAGCTCGCGAAGGCGGTGGCGGCCATGCCGCGTATCCGCCCGCCGGAGCCGACGTTCACCGCGCCTCCGGACTACCAGCGGACCACCTACCAGCAGGGCGGCTACGGGCGCCCTGCGGTGCACCCCCGTGCCGTCGCCGCCCGGACGCCCGTGGTTCCCCCGGCACCGCTGGAGAGCCGCACGGGCAAGGCCCTGAAGTGGACGGTCTCGGCTTTGCTGATCGCCGCGCTGGGACTCGGGAGCTGGCAGGTCGCGGACCGCCTGCTCGACCAGGGGAAGAACTCCCGAGAAGCCCCCACCTCCTCCGAGACCTCTCCGCCGGAAGGCGACGACAAGCCGAACACGCCCGTTCCCCTCGCCATCCACGGCGCACAGGAGTACGCACCGGACGGGTCCCCTCAGAACCCCTCCACCGTCGGCTCGACCTACGACCAGGACAGCTCCAGCTACTGGCGCACCAAGACCTACTTCGACGGACCGGAGTTCGCTCCTTCCATCAAGCAGGGAGTCGGCATCGTCTATGACCTGGGCAGCGAGAAGACCGTGACCGGGGGATCCATAGCGTTGCGCTACGGCGGGAACCACACGGCGATCAGCCTCTACGCGGTCGACTCCCTCACGCCGTCCGGACCTGTCAGCTCCATGACGAAGATCGCGAACGGCCAGACCGGAAGTTCCACGCTGAAGCTGACAGCGGAGAAGCCTGTCACCGGCCGCTATGTACTCGTGTGGATGACCGCGATGCCTCACTCACCGAAGGACGGGTTCAGCGACCCCGGATACAAGCAGGCCATCACGGACGTCTCCTTCACCGGCTGACGCACAGGATCGGGAGGGGGCTCACCGTTGGACGACTCGACGCTCCGTGACACAAGCGACCAGGACCTTCTCGCGCAGCATGTCGCGGGAGACCCGGATGCCTTCGGTGAGCTCGTCCGCCGTCACAGGGACCGCCTGTGGGCGGTGGCCCTGCGGACGCTCGGTGACCGCGAGGAAGCCGCGGACGCCGTGCAGGATGCCTTCGTCTCGGCCTTCCGCGCGGCAGCCACCTTCCGTGGCCAGGCGGCCGTCACCACCTGGCTGCACCGCATCACGGTCAATGCCTGCCTGGACCGGGTCAGGAAAGCCGACTCACGCAGGACGGCACCGGTGGACGACACCGAACGGCTGGAGCAGCTCCTGGAGCCCCACGAGTCAGCCGAGGCGCCGGCCGAACGCCAGGATCTCCATCGGGAACTCCTGAGGGCCCTGGGCACCCTGCCGCCGGAGCAGCGTGCCGCGCTGGTCCTCGTCGACATGCAGGGGTACCCCGTGGCCGAGGCGGCGAAGGTTCTGGACGTTCCCACGGGAACCGTCAAGAGCCGCTGTGCACGGGGGAGAGCCCGGTTGCTGCCGATGCTCACCCATCTGCGGGGCAATGGCGTGGATAGCCCGGAGATTCCCAGGGAAAGGAACCGGACGACGGGGACGGCCGTCCGACCGGAGTCGGCAGCGAACGAGCCGGGGCCGAACGGTTCGGCGGCAGTGAAGGGCGGAGGTGGGCGAGCGTGACATCCTCGACCGACACGAACCGGCACCCTGATGTCTCGGAGATCGCCGATCTCACCGAGGGCCTTCTGCCCCTCGACCAGGCGGCCGAGCTCCGCCGCCATCTGAAGGGCTGTGCCGTATGCGCCGATGTGCGGACCTCCCTCGAAGAGATCAGAGGGCTGCTCGGCACCCTTCCCGGGCCGGGTCGGATGCCCGGCGATGTCTCCGGCAGAATCGATGCCGCTCTGGCCGCGGAAGCACTCCTCCACGCCACGGCTCCCGGCCCGGCCGACGATGTTTCACGTGAAACGACGGGCTCCTCAGCCGACGGCGCTTCTCCCTCACGACCTGGCCGTCCCGCCGGACACCCCAGGGCAGCCACGGGACCGGGGCGCAGCCGTCGAAGCCGTCGACGGCTCGCGGCTTTCGGAGCCGTCCTGGGTGCTGCCGCGGTAGGCCTGGGTGTGCTCGTTCTCCAGGGCTTGCCCTCCACGACGGCCGGAGAGGCGGGCAGGGCGCAGGACACCAGCCTGAGCTCCGCCGCGGGTGCCGACGGGGACTTCTCCGGAGAGCCGGTCGACGAGCGGGTCCGGACACTCCTGTCTGCACCGATCGACGCGGCGGAGCCCCGCATCGAGAAGGAACCGTCCCTGGAGGCCGAAGCTCCGGGCATGGTCACACCGCAGAGCTCTCCCGACTCGCCGCTCCCCCCGTGTATCCAGCGCGGCACCGGCCGCGCCGAGCAGCCTCTCGCCTTCGAGCAGGGGCAGTACCAGGGGACCGACGCCTACCTCGTCCTGCTGCCGCATGCCACGGACCGCGCTCAGGTCGACGCCTACGTCGTCGACGCCTCCTGTACCGAGGACGGCGGCGCAGACGTCGGCTCCCTGCTCCTTGACGGGACCTACCCCCTCGACTGACCCGGCTCGGCGTCCGTCCTCTGTGCCGAGCGGCAGCATGGGAATGCCCGCCCCTTAGGATCCGTTGGGTGGGGTGAGAGCGATGAACCCGCCCCGTACGCAGTAGGCAGTCGGCAGAGACGAGGAAGCACCCCGTGAGCGACGTTCGTAACGTGATCATCATCGGCTCCGGGCCCGCGGGCTACACGGCTGCCCTCTATACCGCGCGCGCTTCGCTGAAGCCGCTGGTGTTCGAGGGAGCCGTCACCGCCGGTGGCGCACTGATGAACACGACCGATGTGGAGAACTTCCCGGGTTTCCGCGACGGCATCATGGGTCCGGACCTGATGGACAACATGCGTGCCCAGGCCGAGCGCTTCGGTGCCGAGCTGGTTCCGGACGACGTCGTGGCCGTCGATCTCTCCGGTGAGATCAAGACCGTCACCGACACCGCCGGCACCGTCCACCAGGCCAGGGCCGTGATCGTCACCACGGGTTCCCAGCATCGCAAGCTGGGTCTGCCTCGCGAGGACCAGCTGTCCGGGCGCGGGGTCTCCTGGTGTGCCACCTGCGACGGCTTCTTCTTCAAGGACCAGGACATCGCGGTCGTCGGTGGTGGGGACACCGCCATGGAGGAGGCGACCTTCCTCTCGCGCTTCGCCAAGTCCGTCACCATCGTCCACCGGCGTGACACCCTGCGCGCCTCGAAGGCCATGCAGGATCGCGCCTTCGGGGACCCGAAGATCTCGTTCGCCTGGGACAGCGAGGTCGCCGAGATCCATGGCGAGCAGAAGCTGTCCGGCCTCACCCTGCGGAACACCAAGACGGGCGAGCTCTCGCAGCTCGCCGTCACCGGTCTCTTCATCGCTGTCGGCCACGACCCCCGGACCGAGCTTTTCAAGGGACAGCTGGAGCTCGACGACGAGGGCTACCTGAAGGTGGATGCGCCCTCCACGCGCACCAACCTCACCGGAGTCTTCGCCGCCGGAGACGTGGTGGACCACACCTACCGGCAGGCCATCACCGCTGCCGGTACGGGCTGCTCTGCCGCCCTCGACGCCGAGCGCTTCCTCGCGGCCCTGTCGGACAGCGAGCAGGCCGCAGAGCCCGAGAAGACCCCCGTCGTCTGACCGACCGCACCCTCACCCCTCCCCCGAGCAACGTAAGGAGGCCGCCGTGGCCGGCGCCCTGAAGAACGTGACCGACGCTACCTTCGAAGAGGACGTCCTCAAGAGCGACAAGCCCGTCCTGGTGGACTTCTGGGCGCCCTGGTGCGGCCCCTGCCGCCAGATCGCCCCGTCGCTCGAGGCCATCGCGGCCGAGCACGGTGACAAGATCGAGATCGTCAAGATGAACATCGACGAGAACCAGGCGACCGCCATCAAGTACGGCGTGATGTCCATCCCGATGCTCAACGTCTACCAGAACGGCGAGGTCGCCAAGACGATCATCGGAGCCAAGCCCAAGGCGGCGATCATCCGCGATCTGGAGACCTTCATCCAGGAGTAGCCGTCAGGCTGTTCCACGTGAAACAGGCAGAGTGGGCTCATTCCCAGCCGGAATGGGCCCACTGTGCTGTGCGGCGGACGACACCACCCGCCGAACGATCACAGCGGTCGGAGTACCGGATCCTTCTGCACCGCGCCGAGCAGACGGTCCAGGGCCAGTTCCACGTCCTCCTTCCACGACAGCGTCGTCCTCAACTCCAAACGCAGACGTGGATGGCTCGGATGCGGGCGCACGGTCTTGAAGCCCACGGCCAGGAGATGGTCAGCCGGCAGGACACAGGCTGGTTCCTTCCAGCGCGCGTCGCCGAAGGCCTCGATCGCACGAAAGCCCCGTCGCAGCAGGTCTTTGGCAACCGTCTGCACCATGACCCGGCCCAGGCCCTGCCCCTGGTAACCCGGCGTGATCCACCCCGTGATCAGCTGTACGGCGTCCGCAGCGACCGGGCTGGTGGGAAAGGCCGCTGAGCGGGGGACGTAGGCAGGGGGCGCGTAGAGCACGAAACCGACGGGCTTCTCATCGACATAGACAACCCGTCCACAGGATCCCCAGTCGAGTAGTACTGCGGAGATCCACGCCTCCTTCTCCCACTGAGGCGTGCCCGCCGCTACCGCGGCCTCCCCACTGACGGGGTCGAGTTCCCAGAAGACACAGGACCGGCACCGCTTGGGAAGGTCCGAGACATTGTCCAAGGTGAGTGGTGCGAGCCGGCGCCCCATGAAGGCTGTTCCTCACTTCGTCGTTCCGCGACGCTGAGCGCTGCCGCCAGCGCACTCCTCTCACTCAGCATGCTGGCGACGAAACCGCCCAGCGCTCCCAGTACCAGCCCTGCGGTCACCAGTCGGCCGCGGCTCGCCACTCGCATGGCCCCGCCCTCCCCAGGAGATGGCTCAAGGTGGATGCGTCGTACCAGAACGCATCGTATCCACCCAGCCCCGACGCGGGTACCGGATACCGGCCAGAGTTGGGGCCCGGACGACACAGGGCGGATGGTGCCCGAAGGCACCATCCGCCCTGTGCGGGGGAGGGGAGGGATCGCCCACCCTCGTGTCTCAGGATTCGGCTTCCGCCGCGTCCGGGTCCAGCCGCTGCTCCAGCACCCGGCCCTCGCCGGGTGCGAGGGTGCCCAGGATGCGCTCAAGGTCCTCCATCGACGCGAACTCGACGACGATCTTGCCCTTCTTCTGACCCAGGTCGACCTTCACCCGGGTTTCGAAACGGTCGGAGAGCCGCGAGGCCAGGTCGTTCAGTGCAGGCGAGCGCCTCGTGCCGGCGCGCGGACCCTTGGGCTTCGCTGAGACCTCCCTGCCGGAATTGATCAGCGTGACGATCTCCTCCACCGCACGCACCGAGAGCCCCTCGGTGACGATGCGGTGGGCCAGCCGGTCCTGCTCCTCCGGCTCCTCGACCGAGATCAACGCGCGGGCATGACCGGCGGAGAGGACACCTGCGGCCACCCGTCGCTGAACCGGCGGAGAGAGCTTCAGCAGGCGCAGAGTGTTGGTGACCTGCGGCCGGGACCGACCGATCCGATCGGCGAGCTGATCATGGGTGCAGTTGAAGTCCTTGAGGAGCTGGTCGTAGGCGGCGGCCTCTTCCAGGGGATTCAGCTGCGCACGGTGGAGGTTCTCCAGCAGCGCATCCAGCAGAAGCTTCTCGTCCTCCGTATAACGGACGATGGCAGGGACTGCCTCCAGCCCTGCCTTCTGGCAGGCCCGCCACCGACGCTCGCCCATGATGAGCTCGTAGCGGTCGGCACCCAACTGGCGAACCACCACGGGCTGGAGAAGTCCGACTTCCTTGATGGAGGTCACCAGCTCGGCGAGAAGGTCCTCGTCGAAGTCCTTGCGAGGCTGCCGCGGATTCGGTGTGATCGCGCCGAGCGGCACTTCCATGAAGTGGGCGCCGACCGGCTCGCTGGCCGGGGAAGCGGCCTGAGGCGGCGCCACGGAAGCGCCTCCACTCTGCGGCGCGGGCGCTGCCGGGGGAAGCGTGGTGACCTTGGCCGCCGCGACACCGCGATCGGCCGCAAAGACGGAGGAGGAGGCAGGGGCTCCCGCTCCCGTCGTGCTTCCGCCCTGCGGTTCCTGAGGGGCAGGGGGAATCAGGGCACCGAGCCCACGCCCCAGCCCTCTACGTCGCTCGCTCACTGGATGCCCTCCGGCGTGTTCTGCTGTGCGTTCTGTGCCCCGTGCGCGTGCTGCGGGTCGTAGCGGACCCCGACACCGCGCAGGGCGATTTCCCGTGCCGCCTCCAGATAGGAGAGAGCACCACTGGAACTCGGATCGTAGGTCAGCACCGTCTGCCCATAGCTCGGAGCCTCCGAGATGCGGACCGACCGCGGGATGCTGGTCCTCAGGACCTCTTCCCCGAAGTGGCTCCGGACCTCTTCCGCAACCTGAGAGGCAAGCCGGGTCCGACCGTCGTACATCGTGAGCAGGATCGTGGAGACATGGAGGGCCGGATTCAGATGGCCTCGCACCAGATCCACGTTGCGTAGCAGCTGCCCGAGCCCTTCCAGTGCGTAGTACTCGCACTGGATCGGGATCAGTACCTCCGCGCCGGCCACCAGCGCGTTGACCGTCAGCAGGCCCAGAGAGGGCGGGCAGTCGATGAGGATGTAGTCCAGCGGCTGCTCGTATGCCTGGATGGCACGCTGCAGCCGGCTCTCCCGCGCCACCAGGGACACCAACTCGATCTCCGCACCGGCGAGATCGATGGTGGCGGGGGCGCAGAAGAGTCCTTCGACGTCGGGGACTGGCTGGACGACCTCGGAGAGGGGCCTGCTGTCCACCAGGACGTCATAGATCGAGGGAACCTCCGCGTGGTGGTCGATACCCAGCGCGGTGGAGGCATTGCCCTGGGGATCAAGGTCGACCACCAGAACGCGGGCGCCATGGAGCGCGAGCGAAGCGGCGAGATTGACCGTGGTGGTGGTCTTCCCCACACCACCCTTCTGATTGGCGACGATCATGACGCGTGTCTGCTCAGGTCGGGGAAGACCCTCGCCGGCACGGCCCAGCGCCGCCACGGCCAGCTGAGCAGCTCGACCGATGGGGGCGTCGTCCATCGGCGGCGGTGTTTCACGTGAAACATCCTCCGCCGCGAACTCGGAACGGGGGCCGGGGACCGGATCGGTCATCGGTCCCGCGATATTGGCGTCGGACCGCAAGGATTCACTCTCCTCGACTTCAGGCTCGCGATGCACAGAGCCTGCCATGCTTTCGGGCTCGTGAACCAGCGAGGCCCCTGGTTCTGTGGAGGAATCCACCTCTGTGGACAACCCCGTAGCCCGCACGAGGGGCTTACGCGCCCTCCCGGGGGCCGCGGCCGCACGGCCGCGGCTGATGATTCCCTGCAGCAGTGAGCGACGTTTCACGTGAAACACGATGCATGCGCCACCGCGGGCTACCGGGAAGACACTCCGCTCCGAGCGCGTATGGCAGCCGTACGGCACCACACGCAAGCGTCACCTGCGCCGGCGGGTCCGGCTCGTGCGGGCCGCCTTGGCCCGCTTGGCGGCGAATCGCACTCCGCCGGGGCTCTCCCCGACCTCCACGCGCACCACGGTCGACAAGGGATCGACGACCCCCTGGCCCACCTGCAGAACGGAGGTCTCGACGACACCGAGCTTGCCGAGGGCCGAGCGGGCACTGCTCAGCTCCTCCTCCGCGGTGTCCCCCTTCAGGGCCAGCATCTCGCCGTAGGGACGCAGCAGAGGAACACCCCAGCCGGCCAGACGATCCAGCGGAGCCACCGCACGAGCGGTGACCACATGCACGGGCGGGACCTTGCCCATCATCTCCTCGGCACGTCCCCGGACCACCGTCACATGGTCGAGGCCGAGCAGCTCCACGACCTCCTGAAGGAAGGTGGTGCGTCGCAGCAGCGGCTCCAGAAGAGTGATCTTGAGATCACGGCGGACCAGGGCGAGCGGAATACCGGGCAGCCCCGCGCCCGAGCCGACATCGCACACCGTGACGCCTTCTGGCACCACCTCGGAGAGAACGGCGCAGTTGAGCAGGTGCCGCTCCCACAGGCGGGGCACCTCACGGGGACCGATGAGCCCGCGCGTCACTCCGGCGTCCGCGAGCAGCTCCGCATAGCGCACGGCTTCCGGGAAGTACTCGCCGAAAACCGTCCTCGCCTCTTCGGGTGCTTGAGGGAGCTCCGCTGCCTCCGTCACGGGGAACCGTCCTTCCGTACCGCACGTCGCTGTCCGCGTGGGGACCGTGGTGAGCTGATTTCAGGCTGACAAGGAGCGGCCCCGCCTGCGAGCAGACGGGGCCGGGGGAACACGTGGGTCAGGCAGGCAGGACGACGACGAAGCGCTGCGGCTCCTCGCCCTCCGACTCGCTGCGCAGCCCCGCGGCCGCCACGGCGTCGTGGACGACCTTGCGCTCGAAGGGGGTCATCGGGTCGAGCTTCACGGGCTCACCGCTCGACCTGACCTCAGCCGCCGCCTTGGCTCCGAGCTCCGCGAGCTCGGAGCGCTTCTGGGCGCGGAAGCCGGCGATGTCGAGCATCAGGCGGCTGCGGTCGCCGGTCTCCCGGTGCACCGCCAGACGCGTCAGCTCCTGGAGCGCCTCCAGGACCTCCCCGTCGCGTCCCACGAGCTTCTGGAGGTCGCGGCTGCCCGCCTCGCTGATGATGGAGACCGCGGCCCGGTCCGCCTCGACATCCATGTCGATGTCGCCGTCGAGGTCGGCGATGTCCAGCAGGCCCTCGAGGTAGTCGGCCGCGATTTCACCCTCCTGCTCCAGGCGGGTGAGGGTGTCGCCACCCTCGGCGGCGGAGATGGTGCCTTCCGTCACGGATGGACTCCTTCTTACTTCTTCGACGACGGGTGCTTGGGACGCTGGGGCCCCTTGCGCTGACCGGACTTGGGCTGGCGAGTGGAACCGGCCGCCTTGGCGCCCGCGGACTTGGCCTGGGGAGCCTCACCCGCCTGTCCCTTCTGGAGGGACGGCTTGGAGGCGGCGGCACCGGCGGTGCTGTCGGCGCCCTTGGTGGTCGACTGCGCGGACTGCCTCTGGGCCTTGCTCTGGCGCTTGGGCTGCTGGCGACGGTGGGATCCGCCTTCTGCCTCGGCCATGGCGGTGTCGCTCTTGGCCACCGTGCCGTCGGCCTGGGCCACCAGTCCCGCCTTGGCGAGGCCCGTGACGAAGCGCCGCTCGTTGTCGTTGCGGTCCGGTCCCTTGGCGACGATCGTCTGGACCACGGTCCGCTTGCGGCGGGAGCCGACCTGCCCGCTCGTGGTGATGCCCTTCAGCATGCGCTGGAGGTACTGGTCCTGTGCCTTGCTGCCCGGCGTGGGGTTCTGGTTGATCACGTACATCTGCTGGCCCATGGTCCACACGTTGGTGGTCAGCCAGTAGACGAGGACACCGACCGGGAAGTTGATGCCCATCACGGCGAAGATCACCGGGAAGATGTACATGAGCATCTTCTGCTGGTTCATGTACGGCGTCTTGACCGTGAGGTCGACGTTCTTCTGCATCAGCTGGCGCTGGGTGTAGAACTGCGACGCCGACATCAGGACGATCATGACCGCGGTGACGATGCGGACGTCGAGCAGCGTGGCGTCGAGCGCCTGGACCTTCTCGGGCGAGTCCATGAACTTCGCGGCGATCGGCGCACCGAAGATGTGCGCCTGGCGGGCGCTGTCCACGAGGCTCTGGTTGAGAACGCCGATCTCCTGGCCGGAGGCGATCTTGCTGAGCACGTGGTAGAGGGCGAAGAAGAACGGCGACTGCGCCAGGATGGGCAGGCACGAGGAGAGCGGGTTGGTCCCGGTCTCCTTGTACAGCTTCATCATCTCTTCGGACTGCCGCTGGCGGTCCGACTTGTAGCGCTCCTGGATCGCCTTCATCTTGGGCTGGAGCGCCTGCATGTTCCGCATCGACTTGATCTGCTTCACGAAGAGCGGGATCAGGCAGATACGGATCAGCACCACCAGGGACACGATGGACAGTCCCCAGGCCCAGCCCGTGTCCGGGCCGAAGACGGCCCCGTAGAGCGAGTGGAACTGGACGATGATCCACGAGACAGGTGTGGTGATAAAACTGAAGAGACTGGCAATCGTGTCCACTAATCAGGCTCCTTGAGCATTGGGCGAGGTCTCTGCGACCGGGGCCGTGGCCTCGGCAGCCGATCCCGGGGCCGGCACATCAGCGGCGGAGTGCCCGCCCTTGCTGCCACGCAGGGCATCGCGCAGCATTTCGTGCCATCGGGGCCGCTTGCGCGGCGGGACGTGGTCCACTCCGCCCGGGGACCACGGGTTGCACCGCAGGATCCGCCAGGCGGTCAGGGCTGTTCCCTTGACCGCGCCGTGCCGGTCGATGGCCGTGAATCCGTAGTGGGAACACGACGGGTAATACCTGCACACAGGTCCCAGCAGCGGGCTGATCGTCCACTGGTAGATCTTGATCAGTGCCAGCAGCGGGTACTTCATCGCGCGCCCCCTCCCAGCAGCCGCCGGAGAGCGGCGTCCAGGTCTTGGGCCAGCTGTGCGTGTTCGGCGTCACCCGCACCGGGCAGCGCCCGTACGACCACCAGGCTACCGGGGGGCAGCTCGGAGAGCCGATCCCGCATGAGGTGGCGCAGTCTCCGCTTCACCTTGTTCCGAACCACGGCACCGCCCACGGCCTTGCTCACGACGAAACCCGCACACGTCTGGGAGGCGCTCTCCCCAGGCGCGTGCGGGTCCATGGCACCGCTTCGAAGGTGGACGACGAGGAGCGGGCGTCCGGCCCGGCGCCCTCGGCGTACCGCAGTCGCGAAGTCCTCGCGCCGCCTCAGCCGATTCTCGGTAGGCAGCACGTCATGACCTGTTTAAGGCGATCAGGCGGACAGGTTGGCGCGACCCTTGCTGCGGCGGTTCGCCAGGATGGCGCGGCCGGCACGGGTACGCATGCGCAGGCGGAAACCGTGGGTCTTCGCACGACGACGGTTGTTCGGCTGGAAGGTGCGCTTGCTCACTCGGGGGCTCCAGAAATGATTCGTTGGTGGCGGGACATCGCCTGGCTGTCACCGTGCGCCCACGAGTAGCTCGCGTTCACGCCCGAGTGCACCGCTTCTCGACCACGGACCGTGGTCTTTGCCCATCGGAGGCAGGCGGCAGCAGCCATCGACAACTCGACCTGGTTACGGTACGCGCGGCTACGCCATCCGGTCAAACCACGTGGATGGCGGGGTGCCCTGTACACAGGCTGTGGACAACAACTTGAACCGCACGGGTCGGCCTGACTACCGTGGCTGAACTCGGATTCTTTTCCTGCCTGTCTTCCTATCCCGTCCCGAGAACCACACATTCGTGGGACCTGCGAGAGAGCGTGCTTTGTGGCTGACGTACCTGCCGATCTTGCCGCAGTGTGGCCGCGAGTGCTCGAGCAGCTTCTCGACGAGGGCCAGCAGGGCGTCGAGCCCAAGGACAAGCAGTGGATCGAGCGCTGCCAGCCTCTGGCCCTGGTCGCCGACACGGCGCTGCTCGCCGTACCCAACGAGTGGGGCAAGCGCGTGCTGGAGGGCCGCCTCGCCCCGCTGATCAGCGACACCCTCAGCCGGGAGTGCGGCCGCCCGATCCGTATCGCGATCACGGTCGACGACTCCGCGGGCGACAGCTCGGCGCCCGCCTCCCAGCAGCCGGGCGCCCCGCGCTATCCCGCCTCCCCGCACGAGGACCCGCGCGGCGGCGAGGGCTACGAGGGCGGG
The DNA here is from genome assembly GCF_024497955.1 of Streptomyces sp. C10-9-1. Lineage (GTDB taxonomy): Bacteria > Actinomycetota > Actinomycetes > Streptomycetales > Streptomycetaceae > Streptomyces > Streptomyces sanyensis. Next base: position 36,983 of record NZ_JANHKP010000002.1, read on the forward strand.
CGGGGGTCCGAGGGCTACGACGGCGGGCGCCCGGGCGAGGGCTACGGGGCTCCCCGCCAGCAGGACGCCTACGAGCCGCCCCGCCCCGGTGAGGGCTACGGCTCCCCGCGTGCCGACCGCTACGAGGGATACGGCCGCCGCGGCGAGACCGACGAGGGACTGCCCTCGGTGCGCCCCGCCTACCCCGAGTACCAGCAGCGCCCCGAACCGGGCTCCTGGCCGCGCAGCCAGGAGGACCTGTCCTGGCAGCAGCCCCGGCTCGGCGGCTTCCCGGAGCGGGACCCGTACGCGACGCCGCCGCCCGGCCGCGGGCAGCACGACTACCGCCGGCCCCAGCCCGCCGACCACCAGCCGTACGACCCGCGCGCCGAGCGCAGGGACCTGGGCGAGCCCACGCCGCCCCACCGCGGGGGACCCGGGGGCGACACCGGTCCGCTCGGGGCCAAGCCGGCTCCGGCACCGGGGCCCGGGGAGCCGCACGCCCGGCTGAACCCGAAGTACCTCTTCGACACCTTCGTGATCGGGGCGTCCAACCGCTTCGCGCACGCGGCCGCGGTGGCGGTGGCCGAGGCGCCGGCCAAGGCCTACAACCCTCTTTTCATCTACGGGGAGTCGGGGCTCGGGAAGACGCACCTGCTGCACGCGATCGGGCACTACGCCCGCAGCCTCTACCCGGGCACCCGGGTGCGGTACGTGAGCTCCGAGGAGTTCACCAACGAGTTCATCAACTCCATCCGCGACGGCAAGGGCGACACCTTCCGCAAGCGGTACCGCGACGTGGACATCCTGCTGGTCGACGACATCCAGTTCCTGGCGAGCAAGGAGTCCACGCAGGAGGAGTTCTTCCACACCTTCAACACCCTGCACAACGCCAACAAGCAGATCGTGCTCTCCTCCGACCGGCCCCCCAAGCAGCTCATGACGCTGGAGGACCGGCTGCGCAACCGCTTCGAGTGGGGGCTGACGACGGACGTCCAGCCCCCCGAGCTGGAGACCCGCATCGCGATCCTGCGCAAGAAGGCGGTGCAGGAGCAGCTGAACGCGCCCCCGGAGGTGCTGGAGTTCATCGCCTCCCGGATCTCCCGGAACATCCGGGAGCTGGAGGGTGCGCTCATCCGGGTCACCGCCTTCGCCTCGCTCAACCGGCAGCCGGTGGACCTGGGGCTGACGGAGATCGTCCTCAAGGACCTGATCCCGGGTGGCGAGGACGCCGCCCCCGAGATCACCGCGGGGGCGATCATGGCGGCCACCGCCGACTACTTCGGCCTGACCGTCGAGGACCTGTGCGGCTCGTCACGCAGCCGGGTCCTGGTGACGGCGCGCCAGATCGCGATGTACCTGTGCCGCGAGCTGACGGATCTCTCCCTGCCCAAGATCGGCGCCCAGTTCGGCGGCCGGGACCACACGACCGTGATGCACGCGGACCGGAAGATCCGTGCGCTGATGGCGGAGCGCCGCTCGATCTACAACCAGGTGACGGAGCTGACCAACCGGATCAAGGCGGGCTGAGCGGGGGTCCGCCGGACGGAGCGGGGACGAGGGGCGCACGGGACATCCTCCCGGGCGCCCCTTCGCCGTTCGCGGCCCCGCAGGCCGGGCCCCCGGTGGCGCGGACGCCCCCGGGGCGGGCACCGGCCGGGGTGGGGCTGCGGAGCGGGTGACGGCCGCGGAGGAGCAGCACGGCGGGCACCGGCCGGGACGAGGAGGGCCCGGAGCGGCGTCCGGCGGCTTCCGGCGGGACGCCGCCGCCTTCCGCAGTGCCGGGGCGGATCGCCGTCGCACGGGACCGCCGGAAGGCGTGCGGGCCGGCGAAGGCGGCTCCGCGCGCCCCGCATGCCCCGCGGTCAGCGGTCCGGCTGTGTTCGAATACCGGCGGGCCGGGACGGTTCTCCACAGATCGGGTGCGGAAACGCCGTCCACAGGCTGGGGATCCGCAGGTTGTCCCGAACCTGTCCACAGGTGCCCGCCTCGCCGTGCCGTCGGCCCTGCTCAGCCGGTTGTGGACTTGTGGCCGAAGGATCTCCACAGGCTGTGGAGATCCCGATCTTCCCGAAACCCCGATCCTCGTCGTCCACCGGCGGCCCACAAGGAGCCCGCGGTTGCCCACAGCTTTTCCCCACCCCTGTCCACTGTTCGGCAACGCAACACCGTCCCTCACCGGGTGGAGTGAAAGCCGTCACACCAAGCTGCCGGGTTGGCCTGTGGGGAACGTGGGTAAAGCTGGGGACGCCGTTGGGGAGAAGTCCCCCGGGGCTGTGCATCGACTGTGCAGAACTTTCGCGCGTCCACAGGCGGCGCCGGTTGTCCACGGCCCCGGCCCACAGGGGCGGTGGACAAAAAACCGTGCTTGACCTGCGCCAACGGCGTTATCCACGGTTTCCACAGGCCCTACTACTACTCCCACTCAGAGTTACCGGGGAATCCGCTTGGAAGGGGGGCCTGTGCACAACCCGAGCCCGGTGCCCCCGGCCTCCCCCGTCCCGACTTGACCCCGAGCCGCACCGAGTGTCCGCGCCGTGCGTCAGACTGGTCTCCGGCATCAAGCCGACGACGAAGGCCAGCAGGGCGAGCCAGCAACAGCAGGAGGCGGTTCCGGTGAAGATCCGGGTGGAGCGCGATGTACTCGCGGAGGCGGTGGCCTGGGTGGCCCGGAGCCTTCCGGCCCGTCCGCCGGCGCCGGTTCTCGCTGGCCTTCTGCTGAAGGCGGAGGACGGCGCGCTCAGCTTCTCCAGCTTCGACTACGAGGTCTCGGCCCGGGTCTCGGTGGAGGCGGAGGTCGAGGAGGACGGCACGGTCCTGGTCTCCGGCCGCCTGCTCGCGGACATCTGCCGCGCCCTGCCCAACCGCCCCGTGGAGATCTCCACCGACGGCGTCCGGGCGACCGTGGTCTGCGGCTCCTCCCGCTTCACGCTCCACACCCTGCCCGTGGAGGAGTACCCGGCCCTGCCGCAGATGCCCACCGCCACGGGCACCGTGCCGGGCGAGGTCTTCGCCTCGGCCGCCGCCCAGGTGGCCATCGCCGCCGGGCGCGACGACACGCTGCCGGTGCTGACGGGCGTGCGCATCGAGATCGAGGGGGACACCGTCACCCTCGCGTCCACCGACCGCTACCGCTTCGCGGTCCGCGAGTTCCTGTGGAAGCCCGAGAGCCCGGATGCCTCGGCCGTCGCCCTGGTGCCCGCCAAGACCCTGCTCGACACCGCCAAGGCGCTCACCAGCGGCGACACGGTCACGCTGGCGCTGTCCGGCTCCGGTGCGGGCGAGGGCCTGATCGGTTTCGAGGGGGCGGGGCGCCGCACCACCACCCGTCTGCTCGAGGGCGACCTCCCGAAGTACCGCACGCTGTTCCCCACCGAGTTCAACTCGGTGGCCGTGATCGAGACGGCTCCGTTCGTCGAGGCCGTCAAGCGCGTGGCCCTGGTCGCCGAGCGGAACACGCCGGTGCGGCTCAGCTTCGAGCAGGGCGTGCTGATCCTGGAGGCCGGTTCCAGCGACGACGCGCAGGCCGTGGAGCGCGTGGACGCCCAGCTGGACGGCGACGACATCTCGATCGCCTTCAACCCGACCTTCCTGCTCGACGGCCTGAGCGCCATCGACTCCCCGGTCGCCCAGCTCTCCTTCACCACCTCCACCAAGCCCGCGCTGCTCAGCGGCAAGCCCGCCGTCGACGCGGAGGCGGACGAGGCGTACAAGTACCTGATCATGCCGGTCCGCCTCAGCGGCTGACCCGCGTGCGGTCCGGGCGGGCCCCCGCCCGGACCGGGTGCGCCGCCCTGACGCGCCGCCGGCTTGCCGGCGACTGCCGCGAGGCGGCTGAGCAGGGCTTCTGAGCGCGTGACCCCACAGGTGTGCGCCGGTCGCCGGGCGTAGTCTCGGAGCCGGGCAGGAACACGGCACACAAACGATTGAGGAATCTCAGATGGAGCTCGGTCTCGTCGGCCTCGGCAAGATGGGCGGCAACATGCGCGAGCGCATCCGCCGCGCAGGCCACACCGTCATCGGCTACGACCGCAACCCGGACCTCGCGGACGTCCACAGCCTGGAGGAGCTCGTGGGCAGCCTCAAGGGCCCGCGCGTGGTGTGGGTCATGGTCCCGGCCGGAGCCGCGACCCAGTCCACCATCGACGAGCTGGCGGAGCTGCTCTCCCCCGGCGACGTGGTCGTCGACGGCGGCAACTCCCGCTGGACGGACGACGAGAAGCACGCCGTCGAGCTGGGCATCAAGGGCATCGGTTTCGTCGACTGCGGTGTCTCCGGCGGCGTCTGGGGCCTGGAGAACGGCTACGCCCTGATGTACGGCGGCGATGCCGAGCACGTCGCGAAGGTCCAGCCGGTCTTCGACGCGCTCAAGCCGGCCGGCGCCCACGGCTCCGTGCACGCCGGCAAGGTCGGCGCCGGCCACTTCGCCAAGATGGTCCACAACGGCATCGAGTACGCCATGATGCAGGCCTACGCCGAGGGCTGGGAGCTGCTGGAGAAGGTCGACTCGGTCACCGACGTGCGCGAGGTGTTCCGCTCCTGGCAGGAGGGCACGGTCATCCGCTCCTGGCTGCTGGACCTCGCGGTCAACGCCCTGGACGAGGACGAGCACCTCGACCGGCTGCGCGGCTACGCCCAGGACTCGGGCGAGGGCCGCTGGACGGTGGAGGCGGCCATCGACAACGCCGTACCGCTCCCGGCGATCACGGCCTCGCTCTTCGCGCGGTTCGCGTCCCGCCAGGACGACTCCCCGCAGATGAAGATGATCGCCGCGCTGCGCAACCAGTTCGGGGGCCACGCGGTCGAGAGCAAGAAGTAGTCCACAGCCCGTGCACACCCCGTGCACGGGCCGCCGCGGGAAGGTCGGCGCACACCATGCACGTCACGCACCTGTCGCTGGCCGACTTCCGCTCCTACGCCCGGGTCGAGGTACCCCTCGGCCCGGGCGTCACCGCGTTCGTCGGGGCGAACGGCCAGGGCAAGACCAACCTCGTGGAGGCCGTCGGCTATCTGGCCACGCTCTCCAGCCACCGGGTCTCCTCGGACGCCCCGCTGGTCCGCATGGGCGCCGAGCGCGCCGTGGTCCGGGCCGCCGTCACCCAGGGCGAGCGCTCCCAGCTGATCGAGCTGGAGCTCAACCCGGGCAAGGCCAACCGGGCGCGGATCAACAGGTCCTCGCAGGTCAGACCACGCGACGTGCTCGGCATCCTGCGCACCGTGCTCTTCGCCCCGGAGGATCTGGCCCTGGTCAAGGGCGATCCCGGGGAGCGGCGGCGCTTCCTCGACGACCTGGTCACCGCCCGCTCGCCGCGGATGGCGGGTGTGCGCTCCGACTACGAGCGGGTCCTCAAGCAGCGCAACACCCTGCTGAAGTCCGCAGCCATGGCCCGGCGCCACGGTGGCCGCTCCATGGACATGTCCACCCTGGACGTGTGGGACCAGCACCTGGCCCGTGCCGGCGCCGAGGTGCTCGCCCGGCGCGGCGAGCTGATCACCGCGCTCCAGCCGCTCGCCGACAAGGCCTACGAGGCGCTGGCGCCGGGAGGCGGACCCGTGGCGCTGGAGTACCGTTCCGCCTCCGCCGGGGCCGGGGAGGCGCACGGGCGCGAGGAGTTCTACGCGCACCTGCTCGCGGCCCTGGAGGAGGCGCGCCGCCAGGAGATCGAGCGCGGTGTGACGCTGGTCGGCCCCCACCGGGACGACCTGGTGCTCCGGCTCGGCCGGCTGCCGGCCAAGGGCTACGCCAGCCACGGGGAGTCCTGGTCCTTCGCCCTCGCACTGCGCCTCGCCTCCTACGAACTGCTGCGTGCCGAGGGGAACGAACCGGTGCTCGTGCTGGACGACGTCTTCGCGGAGCTGGACGCGCGCCGCCGCGAGCGCCTCGCGGAACTGGTGGCCCCCGGTGAGCAGGTGCTGGTCACCGCGGCCGTGGGCGACGACGTTCCCGCGGTGCTCGCCGGCAGCCGGTACACCGTGGCCGACGGGGAGGTGCGCGGGGCATGAGCACCTCCGAGTCCGGCGCCCGTGCAGCCACCGCCGAGCCCTCCGGTGTGGACCTGGCCAGGGTCGCGCTGCGTGCGGCGAAGGAGCAGGCCAGGGCGCGGGGCGCCGCGGCCCAGCAGAAGAAGCAGGCACGCCGGGGCGGCCTGCGCTCCGGCGCCCGCGCCGACGGGCGGGACCCGCTGCCCCTCGGTGCGGCGATCAACCGGCTGATCGCCGAGCGCGGGTGGGAGACCCCCGCCGCGGTGGGCGGCGTCATGGGGCGCTGGCCGCAGATCGTCGGCGAGGACCTGGCCAGGCACTGCGTCCCGCTGCGCTACGACGAGGACCCCGAGGAGCGGCTGCTCACGGTCCAGTGCGACTCCACCGCCTGGGCCACCCAGCTGCGCCTGCTCGCCCCCCGTCTGGTGGCCCGGCTCAACGAGGACCTCGGCCACGGCACGGTCCGGGCGATCAAGGTGGTCGGGCCGGGTGCCCCGCAGCGCCGGTACGGCCCGCTGAGGGCGCCGGGCAGCACCGGGCCCGGGGACACCTACGGCTGATCCCTCCCCTCCCCGCTCCTTCGGCGGAGGCTTCCGGGGCGCTGCGCGGTCCCCGGGAGCCCCGGTGCGCACAGGGGGCGTCCCTCTCGGTAGCGGGGGGTTGACAGCCCGAAGCGCTCAAAGCCGGTGTGAGCCTCTTGGAGCCCCTTCCCGGATATGGGGAGTCGAGCGGTGGACTGCCAGGGCGGCACATGCGAACTCAGCTACCGCCAAACCCCCATTCGGGTCGCCGGTACCGGTAGACTGGTGCACAATCCCGCGAATCTCGCGGGACACGTCGATCAGATGCCGAAAGACGCAGCCGCTCCCGCCCGTCGGAGAACGGCTCGTGCTGTGCCAGAAAGGGCGCTTCGTGGCCGATTCCGGCAACCCCAACGAGAACACCCCGTCCACTGCCGCCGGTGGGAGCAGCGAGGTCACCGCCTCGTACGACGCCAGCGCGATCACCGTCCTCGAGGGTCTGGACGCGGTCCGCAAGCGCCCCGGCATGTACATCGGCTCGACCGGTGAGCGGGGACTGCACCACCTGGTCTACGAGGTCGTCGACAACTCGGTCGACGAGGCCCTCGCCGGCCACGCGGACACGATCGACGTCACGATCCTGGCCGACGGCGGTGTGCGCGTCGTCGACAACGGCCGCGGCATCCCGGTGGACATCCACCCGGTGGAGAAGAAGCCCGCCGTCGAGGTGGTGCTGACGGTGCTGCACGCGGGCGGGAAGTTCGGCGGCGGCGGCTACGCCGTCTCCGGCGGTCTGCACGGTGTGGGCGTGTCCGTGGTGAACGCGCTCTCCTCCAGGGTCTCCGTCGAGATCAAGCGCGACGGCTACCGCTGGACGCAGGACTACAAGCTCGGTGTGCCCACCGCGCCGCTGGCCCAGCACGAGCAGGTCGAGGACTCCGGCACCTCGGTGACCTTCTGGGCCGACCCGGACGTCTTCGAGACCACCGACTACTCCTTCGAGACGCTCTCCCGCCGCTTCCAGGAGATGGCCTTCCTCAACAAGGGCCTGACCCTGACCCTGACGGACGAGCGCGAGTCGGCGCGGGCGACGATGAACGCCGACGACCCCGACGCCGCCGAGACGGCCGAGGTGCAGCCGGCGCGGTCGGTGACCTACTTCTACGAGGGCGGCATCGTCGACTTCGTGAAGTACCTCAACTCCCGCAAGGGGGAGCTGATCCACCCGACCGTGATCGACGTGGACTCCGAGGACAGGGAGCGGATGCTCTCGGTCGAGATCGCGATGCAGTGGAACTCGCAGTACAGCGAGGGTGTGTACTCCTTCGCGAACACGATCCACACCCACGAGGGCGGTACCCACGAGGAGGGCTTCCGTGCGGCCCTGACGGGCCTGGTCAACCGGTACGCCCGGGACCGGAAGCTGCTCCGGGAGAAGGACGACAACCTCACGGGCGAGGACATCCGCGAGGGCCTGACGGCCATCATCTCGGTCAAGCTCGGCGAGCCGCAGTTCGAGGGCCAGACGAAGACCAAGCTCGGCAACACCGAGGCCAAGACCTTCGTCCAGAAGGTCGTCCACGAGCACCTCACCGACTGGTTCGACCGCAACCCGAACGAGGCCGCGGACATCGTCCGCAAGGCCATCCAGGCGGCCACGGCCCGCGTGGCCGCCCGCAAGGCCCGCGACCTGACCCGGCGCAAGGGCCTGCTGGAGTCGGCCTCGCTGCCCGGCAAGCTGAGCGACTGCCAGTCCAACGACCCGACGAAGTGCGAGATCTTCATCGTCGAGGGCGACTCCGCCGGCGGCTCCGCCAAGTCCGGCCGGAACCCGATGTACCAGGCCATCCTGCCGATCCGCGGCAAGATCCTGAACGTCGAGAAGGCCCGGATCGACAAGATCCTCCAGAACACCGAGGTCCAGGCGCTGATCTCCGCCTTCGGCACGGGTGTGCACGAGGACTTCGACATCGAGAAGCTCCGCTATCACAAGATCATCCTGATGGCGGACGCCGACGTCGACGGCCAGCACATCAACACCCTGCTGCTGACCTTCCTCTTCCGCTTCATGCGGCCGCTGGTCGAGGCCGGGCACGTCTTCCTCTCCCGCCCGCCGCTGTACAAGATCAAGTGGGGCCGGGACGACTTCGAGTACGCCTACTCCGACCGCGAGCGCGACGCCCTGGTCGAGATGGGCAAGCAGGCCGGCAAGCGCATCAGGGAGGACTCGATCCAGCGCTTCAAGGGCCTGGGCGAGATGAACGCCGAGGAGCTGCGCGTCACCACCATGGACGTCGAGCACCGGGTGCTCGGCCAGGTCACGCTGGACGACGCCGCACAGGCCGACGACCTGTTCTCGGTGCTGATGGGCGAGGACGTCGAGGCGCGGCGCTCGTTCATCCAGCGCAACGCCAAGGACGTCCGCTTCCTCGACATCTGAGTCGGTCTCAGCTGACCGCACGAAAGGACTGAAGACCAGCAATGGCCGACGAGAACACTCCCGTGACCGCCACCGAGGACGAGGGCCCGCAGCTGCGGATCGAACCGGTCGGTCTCGAGACCGAGATGCAGCGCTCGTACCTCGACTACGCGATGTCCGTCATCGTCTCGCGAGCGCTGCCCGACGTGCGGGACGGCCTCAAGCCCGTCCACCGCCGGGTGCTCTACGCGATGTACGACGGCGGGTACCGCCCCGAGAAGGGCTTCTACAAGTGCGCCCGCGTCGTCGGCGACGTGATGGGCACGTACCACCCGCACGGCGACTCCTCCATCTACGACGCCCTGGTGCGCCTGGCCCAGCCGTGGTCGATGCGGATGCCGCTGGTGGACTCCAACGGCAACTTCGGCTCCCCGGGCAACGACCCGGCCGCCGCCATGCGCTACACCGAGTGCAAGATGGCGCCGCTGTCCATGGAGATGCTCCGGGACATCGACGAGGAGACCGTCGACTTCCAGGACAACTACGACGGGCGCAACCAGGAGCCGACGGTCCTGCCGTCGCGCTTCCCCAACCTCCTGGTCAACGGCTCCGCCGGTATCGCGGTGGGCATGGCCACCAACATCCCGCCGCACAACCTCCGCGAGGTCGCGGCCGGTGCCCAGTGGGCGCTGGAGCACCCGGAGGCCACGCACGAGGAGCTGCTCGACGCGCTGGTCGAGCGCATCAAGGGCCCGGACTTCCCCACGGGTGCCCTGGTGGTCGGCCGCAAGGGCATCGAGGAGGCGTACCGCACGGGACGCGGCTCCATCACGATGCGCGCGGTCGTGGAGGTCGAGGAGGTCCAGAACCGCCAGTGCCTGGTGGTCACCGAACTCCCCTACCAGGTCAACCCGGACAACCTCGCGCAGAAGATCGCCGACCTGGTGAAGGACGGCAGGATCGGCGGGATCGCGGACGTCCGCGACGAGACCTCCTCCCGGACCGGCCAGCGGCTGGTGATCGTGCTCAAGCGCGACGCCGTCGCCAAGGTGGTGCTCAACAACCTCTACAAGCACACCGACCTCCAGACCAACTTCGGTGCCAACATGCTGGCCCTGGTCGACGGTGTGCCGCGCACCCTCTCGCTGGACGCGTTCATCCGCCACTGGGTGACGCACCAGGTCGAGGTCATCGTCCGCCGCACCCGGTTCCGGCTGCGCAAGGCCGAGGAGCGGGCGCACATCCTGCGCGGCCTGCTCAAGGCCCTCGACGCCATCGACGAGGTCATCGCCCTGATCCGGCGCAGCGACACCGTCGAGGTGGCCCGCGAGGGGCTGATGGGGCTGCTGGAGATCGACGAGATCCAGGCCAACGCCATCCTGGAGATGCAGCTGCGGCGGCTCGCGGCCCTGGAGCGGCAGAAGATCGTCCAGGAGCACGACGAGCTCCAGGCGAAGATCGACGAGTACAACGGCATCCTGGCCTCCCCCGAGAAGCAGCGCGCCATCATCAGCGAGGAGCTCGCCGCGCTGGTGGAGAAGTTCGGCGACGACCGCCGCTCCAAGCTGGTCCCCTTCGACGGCGACATGTCCATGGAGGACCTGATCGCCGAGGAGGACATCGTCGTCACCATCACGCGCGGCGGCTATGTCAAGCGCACCAAGACCGACGACTACCGGTCCCAGAAGCGCGGCGGCAAGGGTGTGCGCGGCACGAAGCTGAAGGAAGACGACATCGTCGACCACTTCTTCGTCTCCACCACCCACCACTGGCTGCTGTTCTTCACCAACAAGGGGCGGGTCTACCGGGCGAAGGCGTACGAGCTGCCGGACGCCGGCCGGGACGCCCGCGGCCAGCACGTCGCCAACCTGCTGGCCTTCCAGCCGGACGAGCAGATCGCCCAGATCCTCGCGATCCGCGACTACGAGGCCGCGCCCTACCTGGTGCTCGCCACCAAGGCCGGGCTGGTGAAGAAGACGCCGCTGAAGGACTACGACTCCCCCCGTTCGGGCGGTGTGATCGCGATCAACCTCCGCGAGACCGAGGCCGGCGGCGACGACGAGCTGATCGGGGCGGAGCTGGTGTCCGCCGAGGACGACCTGCTGCTGATCAGCAAGAAGGCGCAGTCCATCCGCTTCACCGCGACGGACGAGGCGCTGCGCCCGATGGGCCGTGCCACCTCGGGCGTGAAGGGCATGAGTTTCCGCGAGGGCGACGAACTGCTCTCGATGAATGTCGTCCGGACCGGTACGTTCGTCTTCACCGCAACCGACGGCGGGTACGCCAAGCGGACCCCCGTCGACGAGTACCGCGTCCAGGGTCGCGGCGGCCTCGGCATCAAGGCCGCGAAGATCGTGGAGGACCGGGGGTCGCTCGTGGGCGCGCTGGTGGTCGAGGAGAGCGACGAGATCCTCGCCATCACCCTCGGTGGCGGTGTGATTCGTACGCGAGTCAACGAAGTCAGGGAGACGGGCCGTGACACCATGGGCGTCCAACTGATCAATCTCGGCAAGCGCGATGCCGTCGTGGGTATCGCCCGCAACGCCGAGGCAGGTCGCGAGGCCGAAGAGGTCGACGGGACGGAAGCGGCCGGCGATGAGGCGGCCGAGTCGGCAGCCGAGGGCACTCCGTCCTCGGCAGGGGAGCACGAGGAGTAAGCGTGAGTGGAGCCACGGGTGCCGGAGCGTCCGCTTCCGGAGCGAACGGTGCCCGTGGCCCTGCCGCGGACTCCCAGGGGGCCACAACAGTGACGGACACCCGGGGACAGCAGTCCCCCTACGAGACGTACGGCGACGAGCAGCCCGAGCGTGAGCCGTACCACCCGCCGCAGGCCTACCAGGCGCCCGGCGGAACCCAGGGCGGCCAGGCCCGTCCGGGGCAGCAGGCCGCCTCGGCGGTGCGCCTTCCGCGCACCGGCGCCCGCACCACGCCGCGAACCCGCAAGGCACGGCTGCGGGTGGCGAAGGCCGACCCCTGGTCGGTGATGAAGGTCAGCTTCCTGCTGTCGATCGCCCTCGGCATCTGCACCGTGGTCGCGGCCGCGGTGCTGTGGATGGTCATGGACGCGATGGGGGTCTTCTCCACGGTCGGCGGCACGATCAGCGAGGCCACCGGATCCAACGAGAGCAACGGCTTCGACCTCCAGTCGTTCCTGTCGCTGCCCCGTGTCCTGATCTTCACCTCGGTCATCGCCGTGATCGACGTGGTGCTCGCCACGGCGCTGGCGACCCTGGGCGCCTTCATCTACAACCTCTCGGCCGGCTTCGTGGGCGGTGTGGAGCTCACGCTCGCCGAGGACGAGTAGCCGCTGGTCCGCCGCGGGGCGGCTCCGGGCCGACCCCGCGGGAACCGATTTTGGCGCTGCGCGTCAGGTGCGCTAATCTTCAGAGGTCAGCGCGCAGCGCGGAGGGGCTATAGCTCAGTTGGTTAGAGCGCATCCCTGATAAGGATGAGGCCACAGGTTCAAATCCTGTTAGCCCCACATGAGACGAGGGCCCCCGACCGGAACCGGTCGGGGGCCCTCGTGCGTGCCACCCCCGGTCTCCGCGCCGGGTGCGGCCGGGCACGGGCCGTCAGACGCGGGGTGCCCCGGTGGGATTCCCCCGCGCCGTCTCCCGGAGGAGGTCCGGCCCGCGCTGCTCCTCCGTCATCCCGCCTCGCGGTGCATCCCCGTGCACAGTGCCCAGACGATGAAGATGTTGACGGCCACCAGGACCAGGGCCCACAGCGGGTAGTACGGGATCCACAGGAAGTTGGCGATCGCGCCCAGGCTCGCCACGAACACGCCGAAGAACCGGGCCCACAGCGCTCCGCTGCCGAGTACGGCGATCCCGGCGAGGACGAGGACGAATCCCAGGATGAGATGCACCCATCCCCAGCCCGTCAGGCTGAACTCGAAGACGTAGTTGCGTGTCGCGACGAACAGGTCGTCCTCGGCGATGGCGGAGATGCCCTCGAAGATCGCCATCACACCACCGAAGATCATCAGCGAGGCGGCGAGGACCGTCGCGCCGGAGGTGTGGCCGTGGGGGGCGGTCGGCTGCGCAGAGGCTGATCCGGGACGGGTGTCAGCGGCCATGTCGGCCTCCTCGGGTGTCGGGGTGCTGCCGTGCGGGCGGACCCCCCGGGCCGGTGCGGCCCGACTTCAGCGTGGCACGGCGGCAGGGGGTCGGCACCCCGGCCCGGCGGCGGCCGGCCCCGGGCGGGCCGTTCCGCGGGGCGGTCCGCCGGAAGGATCGGCTCCGCCGCGCGGGCCCGCGGGCACGTGCGAGGGGCGGCGTCCGGAGTCCGTACGCAGGTAACCGATCGGTATCGGCCGGTGTGTATAGTCGGGCGCCAGAAGCCCTCATACGTCAAGGAAAGACGAGGTCGCGCGGTGAAGAAGCTCCTCCTGGTCGCACTGGCCGCCATCGGCGGGCTCCTCGTGTACCGCCAGATCCAGGCGGATCGCGCCGAGCAGGACCTGTGGACGGAGGCGACCGACTCCGTGCCCGCAGGTTCGGGTGTGTGAGACACAGAACGCTGAGACGAGAACCCCGGCCGCAGGATGCGGCCGGGGTTCCGTGCACCCGGGGATCGAACGGTCTTCCGGCCCTGCCTGCGGCGGGGGTCCTCACGAGTTCACCATCGCAACTTGCTGACTTGCGATAGCAAACCTACGGGGAGGGGGCGTCGTGCGAGTACGGCAGCGCAGACGAGCCGCGGTCGCGGTCGGAGCCGCTCTGCTCCTCGCGGCGGCGGGACCGCAGGCTGTGGCGGACGGGAGTGCGGGCACCGCGCGGGAGGGGCCGCAACGCGGCGCACCGCCCGCCGGTGACCGGGGCGCACTGGTGCTCGTCCTCGACAGCTCCGCCTCGATGGCCGGGGACGACGGCACCGGCCGTACCCGTCTGGAGTCGGCCCGGCAGGCCGTCGGGACCGCGGTCGCCACTCTCCCCGCGGGCCATCCCACCGGCCTGCGGATCCACGGCGCCGAACCGGCCGGGGACTGCACGGGCACCCGGGAGCTGGTCCCCGTCCACCCGCTCGGCAAGGCCGGGCTGACACGTGCCCTGCGGTCCCTCGAGCCCCGCGGGGACAGTGCGGTCGGGACGGCGCTGGAGCGGGCGGCGCAGGACCTTCCCGCGGCCGTCGGCCGTGCGTCGGGCACCCGCACGATCGTGCTGGTCTCGGACGGGCGCGACGGCTGCGGGCTGCCGCCCTGCGAGGCGGCCCGCAAGGTGGCCCGCGGCACCCCGGGGGTGCGCATCGACGCCATCGGCTTCCAGGTGGGCGGTGCCGCCCGAGCCGAACTGGAGTGCGTCGCCGCGGCGGGGGCCGGGCGCTACCGCGACGCCCCGGACGCCGGGGCGCTCGCCCGGGAGCTGCAGCGCAGCGCGCAACTCGCCGCGGACTCCTACCGCCTGCGCGGTACCCCGGTGTCCGGTTCCGTCTCAGGCGACCGGGCCCCGGGGCTCGCACCGGGGCAGTACCTCGACTCCCTCGGACCGGGCGAGCGGCGCCACTACTCCCTCCGGCTGGACGGCGTGTCCACGGCGACCCTCTCGGCGACTGCGGTGCCCCACCCCGGGGCTGCGGCCGACCCCGGTGCCGGACTGCGGACACGGCTGCTCAGGGACGGGTCCGCACGCGGCGCGGAGGAAGGCGAGGGAAGCGCCTGCGCGACGGGCGCGGAGTCCTTCGCCCAGGCGGAGGGCGCCGTACCGCTGACCTCCGCGGTGGCGCGTGTGCCGAGCCGCCGGGGAGCCGGGCGGTGCGACGATGCGGGCCGCTACCTGCTGGTGGTGGAGCGGACGGGCGAGGACGGGCAGGGGGGCGCACCCTGGCCGCTGGAACTCGCCTACACCCTGGAGGAGCCGCCGGATGAGGACGCGGCACCGCCGCCGGTCGGGGACGGCGGGGAGGCCGCGCTCCCCGCTTCGGCCGAACTCCCGCACGGCGAACCCGTTGAGGTCCGCGGAGGAAGCGGCTTCAACGACGCACGGGAGATCGGGCCGGGGGTCTGGCGGGACGGCCTGCTCCCCTCGCAGACCGTCTGGTACCGCGTGGCCGTCGGCTGGGGCCAACGGCTGCGGTACTCGGTGGAGTTCACCGGGGAGCCCGTGGTCGAGGGCTGGTCCGGGAAGCACTCGTACGGTGCCACGCGGGTGTACACGCCGACCCGGGTCCCGGTCGGGGAGGCGGACGGCCGCACCCGGCGCACGGCCTACGCCGGGCGGTCGGCGTCACTGGACATGGCGACGGTGCCCGTCGCCTGGGCCAACCGCTACGGAAGCGGGGCCCATGTCGGCCCCGTGCACACGAGCGGGGGCTTCTACATCGCGGTGACACTGGGGGCCGGGGCCGCCGAGATCGCGGACGATCCGCGGGTGGGCGTGGTGCTCAGGCTGTCGGTCATCGGTGAGCGGAGGGACGGGGCGGGTCCCGGGGCACCCGCGGCGGACGGCGGTGGACCGGCGGACCCGGCGGCCGACGGGACCCCGGTGGACCGGGGGCGTGAAGCACCCCCTCGCGCGGACAACGCCCATGACTCCGGGGCAGGATGGTCCGGCATGGCGCTCGCCGCCCTCGCCGGAGCGGCCACGGTGCTCCTGGTGCGCAGGCGCAGGGCGGCGGCGGAACGGGCGCCCGCCGTGTGCCGGGCTGCAGAGGCGGTGGGCGCCGCCGGAGACGGGGCCGCCACGGTGGCGGACCCCTCGGACGCAAGGAGGCGTGCGTGAGGAAGCGCAGCGCAGCCCGGAGCGCACTGGCCGGAGCCGTCGCGGTGTGCGCGTTCGCGGCACCGTCCGCTCCGGCCGCGGCAGCGGAGGGGCCCGGACCGGGCGCGTACACCTTCGACACGGGGGCGCACCGGGTGTCCGGCGCCTCCGTGAACACCGAGGGCCCCGTGCTGGAGGCCGGTTCGACCTACCGGGACAGCATCGCGCCGGAGGGCAAGCGCTACTACCGGATCGACCTCGACGACCGGGTGGACGCCTACCTCTCCGCGGTGGCCGTCCCGGAGCCGGGCAGCCGGGTCGCCTACGGCGACGGACTCTCGGTGACGATCGAGGACCGCTCCGGGCGCTCGTGCGACAGCGGCACGGCGCGCTTCGGGTCGGCGGACTACGCCCGTCCGATCGCCGACTACGCCGAGCGGCGGATCACCGGACGGAGCACCTGCCAGGAGGCCGGGCCCTACTACGTGCTGCTGGAGCGGAACGGCGAACAGGACTCCTCGCCCGGCCCGTGGCAGGTGGAGATCCGTCTCGTCACCGAGCCGAGGCCCGCGGCCCCGGTACCCACCGAGGCTCCCGAGGAGTGGCCCTCGGCCTCCCCGGCGGCTCCGGCCGGCGGCCCGACGGCACGCGCGGGCGGCCACGGGTTCCATGACGCCACCGGGCTCGACCAGGGGGAGTGGCAGGACGAGATCGCGCCGGGCGAGACGCTGTTCTACCGGGTCCCCGTCGACTGGGGGCAGCAGCTCTTCGTCAGCGCCGACCTCGGCAGCAGCACCGCGGAGGGGGACGGCGTCGGCAACGCGCTCGCGGTCTCCCTGTACAACCCGGCCCGCGGCCTGGTGGACCGGGAGTCCGCGGTGAGGTACGACGGCAAGCAGAAGAGCCTGTCGATCGACCCGCTGCCGCCGGTCGCCCACGAGAACCGCCACGACTCCGACAGCAGCGTGGGCGCCATGCGCTTCGCCGGCTGGTACTACCTGTCGGTGACGCTCAGCCCGGAGACGGCCGGGTCCTTCGGCGACCGGCCGCTGCCGCTCACCCTGCGCGTCGACGTCACCGGGGAGGCGGGGGCGGGTCCGGGGTACGAGGGACCGGCGGGTGACTTCCGGGTCACCTCCGAGGACCGGTCCGCCGCGGACTCCGGTCGCAACGCCGCGCAGGAGAGCGGTGGTGCCATGGCCGTGGTCGCCGCCGTGGCCCTGGGCACCGGAACCCTGCTGGTGCTCGGGCTCGGGGTGTGGACCCTGGCGGCACGGCGGCGCGCGGCCATGGGCACGGGGGCGGCCGCCCTGCCCGCCCAAGCGGCGGGGGCGCCGCCGGTGCCCGGTTTCGGTCCGGACGACGGGTACCCGGGCCGGTACGAGGCGCCGGTGCACGGGCAGGGCGGGTACGGGCCGCCGCCCGCCTCCTGAGCGGGAGGGCAGGGCGCTCCGGACCCCGCGCAGCCCGTGTGCCTCCGTCGCTGTCGAGGCGGACCGGTCACCGTGCCCGCGCCTCGGGCCTGGTGAGCACGGGTCAGATACGGGTCAGGGCCCAGATCCCGACGGCGAAGCAGAGCAGCGCCACGACGAGGACGGGCACGGCGACCCTCGTGGGCGGTCCCGGCCGGCGGGGGGACTCCGGAGCGGCCACCGGGCCCGTGGTGAAGGCACCCTGGGCCGCCGCCGGGGGCGCACCGTGCTCCGTGTAGGCCCGGGTCGGTGCCGAGGGGTCGTGGGGCGCGGGGGCCGGGTGCGCGGTGAACGGCGGGGCAGGTGGGACCGGGGCGGCGGGCGCGGGCGGCACGCCTGCCGCCGACGGTCCGGCCGGCCCCGGCTCGGGCCGCGGCACTCCCTGCCCCGGGGGAGCGCTGCCGGTGGCCGAGGTGCCCGTGGGCGCGTGGTGCCGTGGTGCCGAGGGCCCAGGCGGAGGGGCGAGGCGGAAGCTGCCGGTCTCCGAGGCCGGGGTGGCGCCGGACCGCGTGCCGGAGTCGGCCGTCGCGGGGCCGGACGGGCCGAAACCGGGAGGCAGCGGTCCCAACTGGTCGAAGATCTCCACCGGTTCCTCTTCGGGCGCCGCTTCGGGCAGCAGCTCCACTGCCGCGGCAAGGGCCTTGCGCGCACCCGTCGCGGTGCGGAACCGCGCCTGTGGATCCGGTTGGAGCAGACCGGCGAGCACCTGCCACAGGGGCTCGGCGACGCCGTTCGGTGCCCCCGGGGTCCCGTGCAGGGCGAAGTACTCGATCAGGGCCCGGGCGTCGGGTTTGCTCCCCTGGAGGAGGTACAGGCCGACCAGCCCGGCGGCGAAGAGGTCCGCGGGGAAGTCGGGCTCGGCCCCCAGCATCTGCTCGGGGGCGAAGTACCCGGGCGTCCCCACGACGTAGTCGGTCTCGGTCAGGCGGGGCTCGCCCTTGCGCATCGCGATGCCGAAGTCAGAGACGCGCAGATGCGGCCTGCCGGTGCCGGTGGCCTCCAGCAGCAGGTTGGCCGGCTTGATGTCCCGGTGCACGACCCCCTCGGCGTGCACCGCGGCCAGTCCGGACAGCAGCTGGTCGAGCAGGGTGCACACGAAGCGCGGAGGCAGCGGACCGTAGTCGCCGATGACGTGCGCCAGGGAGCCCCCGGCGACCAGGTCCATGGTGAACAGGACCTTGTCGTCGTCCGCCGCCCAGCTGGCGGGGGCGAGCACATGCGGGTGGTCGATGCGCAGGGCCTGCTCGCGGACGAAGCGCAGAAGGGTGTGCGCGTCGCTCTGCTGGAGCACCTTGGCGGCCACGTACCGCCGCCTGCGGTGGTCCCAGGAGCGCCAGACCGCCCCGACGGCACCGCGTCCGATCGGATCCACCAGCTCGTACCGTCCGGCGAAGACCTCACCCATGTCCGCTGCGCCCGCTCCTCGTCGCCTCGTGTTCCCCGTGCCGAGTCGTGAAGCCCGTCAGCTCTGGTGCGCCTCGTAGTGGGCGACCGCGTCGGCCGTCCGGCCCGCGCCGTACACCCGGAGGAACTCCGCCAGCTCCGGGTGGGTCTGTGCGAGGGAGTCGGCCGCGTCGATGATGTCGCCGGCGGCGGCCACGGAACGCAGCAGCGACTGGATCTCGCGCACCACGCGCTTGACCGTGGGGGCTCCCGAGGTTCCGCCGGAGTGGCTGGTGGCGGTGAGGACCGAGCCGCCCTGCGACTTCTTGATCTCCTCCATGCGGGTCGTGGCCTCGACCGCGCTCACACTGCCGTCCGCGACCTGGCCCGCGAGCTCCTGGAGAGCCTGCACGCGCTGCACCACCGCCGGGTTTCCGATCTTGGCCCGCTGGCCGCTCATCAGCTGCGACAGCATGGGGGCGGACAGCCCGAGGACTCCGGCCAGCCGCGCCTGGTTGAGCCCCAGGTCGTCGATGAGCCTGCGGAAGAGCGCCCCCAGCGGCTCTCCGTACCAGCTGCGCTGCAACTCCCGGGCTCTTGCCGTCGTCTCCTGCTGTGCCGCGTCCATCGCGCCTCCCCATCGCTGTCCCCGACCGGGCTTCGCTGCTGCGAACCCGCCTGCATCCTACGGAGCGCGGCCCGCCGCCGGGAGGCCCGAGAGGACTCCGGTCCTTATTGCGGGATCACGGGGATGACCCGGTACTCTGGTCCGCGACGGTGACGGGTCCGCCCGCTCCGTCCTGCGGCGGTCCGTCCGTTCGCGGGGCCTTAGCTCAGTTGGTAGAGCGCTGTCTTTGCATGGCAGATGTCAGGGGTTCGACTCCCCTAGGCTCCACTTTCTCACCCCTCTGACCTGCGAAGACATGGTCAGAGGGGTGTTTGCGTCCCGTGCTCCGCGCTGATGCCGCGGGGCGGCACGGCTGCCGGGCGCCCGGCTTCGCCGTCCGCTGCGGTGCCCGTGCCCGCCGTGTGCGAGCGGAGGGCCAGCGGCACCCGGGGCGGGCGCACGGGCCCGGGTGCCGCTGCACCCGCCGCCGGTCCCGACGCCTCGGGCTGCCGTGCCGCGATGCCGGTCTCGTCCCCTGTCCACACTCCTCAAGACACCGCCGCGCGGCGGCTTGTGACGGTGCGTGCAGCAGGTTCGCCCCTCCGGGGCCGCGGTGGCCGCCCAGCCGCCCGGAGGCGGCCGCATACGGCACCCCTACCCCGCGTATCCGGGGCCCGCATCCGGTGCGCGCCCTTTCAGGGCGGGTGGTGTCTGCGCCGGACGGGTGGTGTTCATCGGAAGAACTGCGCGGTGGTGGCGTCGCTCCCACACTCCCCGAGATGCGTACACATCATGAGAAAGGTATGTAAAGCGCTCAACCCGAAAGTGAGGGGTCATGGCTGCCAACACGGCCAGGAATCTGTGGACCGCGGTCGTCACCGCGTTCTTCGCACTGCTCGCCGCACTGGGCTTCGGCACCGCCGCCGCGTCCACCGCCGGCTCCGCCGCCGCGCCGAACCCGGCCGCTCCCCGGGCGGACCGTACCGCCGCCCCGCGGACGCGGAAGCCGCGCAGCGCGGTACCGGCCCAGAGGAGAAGGTCGGTCGACGCCGCCCGGTACACCGCACGGGACCGGTCGCTGCCGCCCACGATGAAGCAGCGCATCCGCGCCGAGGCGCACGGTGCCGCGCCGGCCGCCCGCCAGCTCGCCCTGCCCGCCCCCTCCGGTGCGGCCGTCGGGCATCCCGTCCCGGCCGCGTGCGGAGCAGGGAGCCCGTCCGGGGCGTCCGCGCATCCGCTCAGCGGCCGACGAGCCCTGCTCAGCGCCCGCACCGCCGCCCGGCTGGCCCGCCCCGCAGCGACCCTCGGCCGCCTCTGCGCCGCCGCGGTGGTCGTCCGCCCCGCCCGTGCCCTCTTCGCCCGGTCCACCGCGGGCCGTGCGCCCCGCACCGCCGCCCACGTCGCCGAGCGCCACGCGGCCGCCGCGCAGGCCACCGGCTCCGACCCGGCACGCGCCGAGGCCGTCGCCGCCCACCGCGACGCCTATGTGATCGCAGCATGAGGCGCCGGGAGCGTCCGCCTCTCCCGGCGCCTCGGTCCGCGGGGAACCGGCCCGGCCCGCGTCAGCGGCCCTCGTCGCCTTCCGCAGCCTCCGACTCGTCCTGCTTCGCCCGGACCTCCGGGTCCAGACCGGCCTGCTCGCTGCCGTCCACGGACGACAGGCGACCTCGCTCGGAGACCTCGGTGGCCGCCGGCGGCTCCACCAGCCAGTCCGGGTTGGCCTGCCGGTCCCACCACTTCCACAGGGCGATCAGACCGCCGGCCACCACACCGGCGACCGCCAGGCCCTTGACCGTGCGGCCGGTGCGTGAGCGCCGCTCGTGCTTCCTCACCAGCTTCTGGACGTCCTTGGCGCTCACCTGGCCGCGCAGCGCCGCCATGGCGGCGGCCGAGCGGGCTGCCGCCTCCCTGCCGACGGGCTGCGCCGCGGCCAGTGCGTACTCCACCCGGGGGGTCGTGTAGTCCGCCGCCTGACGTGCGGCCTTGCGGGCATGCACGGCGGCACGGTGCGCGGCCTCGTCGACCTTGGGCGGCACGCGCGGCGCCACGTACACGTCGTACTGGGCGCGTGCCTGCGCGGCGGCCCTGTGGACCGAGGGCGCGAGCCTGACGCGTGCTTCGCGCGCGTAGAGAACGGCATGGTCCCTGGCCGTGCCGGCGTAGGGCGCCACCACTTCCGCGGCGTGCAGGACGCTGTCCTTCGCCGAACCGGTCGCGGCGCGCACGCTGTCGTTGCGGGTCACGGGATCCTCCTCCTCGGTGGCGTTCTGAGGGCCTGCTTATGTCCCCTTATGGGGCACAGTTACGCCTTTCCACCCGATGGCACATCATGCCCGGGTCAGGCCGCCTCGGCATGCGGGGCGGGCATCCGGGTCACCCCGGACACGTACGGGCGGGTCGCCGAGGGCTGCCCCGCCGACCCCCGCCGAGCCGGTGCCGCGTGCGCCACCGGTCCCTTTCGCATGCCCACCGGCCGCTTCGGCATTCCCACGGCCCCGTCCGTGCGAGGATCGGGCAGTCGGCCGGCAGGCCGGGGAAGACACACAGACCTTTCGGAAGGCACACCGTGGCCGAGCAGCTCTACGCCACCCTCAAGACCACTCGCGGCGACATCGAGGTCCGGCTCCTGCCGTTTCACGCGCCGAGGACCGTGAAGAACTTCGTGGAGCTCGCGACAGGCGAGCGCGAGTGGGTGCACCCGGCCACCGGGGCGGCCTCCCGGGACCCGCTCTACGACGGGACCGTCTTCCACCGGGTGATCGGCGGCTTCATGATCCAGGGCGGTGACCCGCTGGGCAACGGCACCGGAGGACCCGGCTACGAGTTCGCCGACGAGTTCCACCCCGAGCTCGCCTTCGACCGTCCCTATCTGCTGGCCATGGCCAACGCCGGCCCGGGCACCAACGGCTCGCAGTTCTTCATCACGGTCTCGCCGACCGCGTGGCTGACGCGCAAGCACACCATCTTCGGAGAGGTGAGCACCGAGGCCGCCCGGAAGGTCGTGGACGCCATCGCCGCCGCGCCGACCAACCCCCGCACCCATCGCCCGATCGAGGACATCGCGATCGAGACCGTCGTCGTCGAGACCCGCGAACGCTGACCGTACGGGCCCTTCGGGGACGTCCCGAGGGGGACGGGCGGGGCGGGCGCCCGGCACGGGCCCCTGTGTGGCGGCCCCGGGAACCTCCCGGCCCGCCCGTCCGTAAGGATGGGCAGGGCGTAGTCGCGAGCCCGGAAGGACGGGGACCTCATGGACCAGGAGCCAGGCAGCCCGCAGAATCCGCGGGGAGCGCACGAGCTGCCGCGCTGCTATCGGCACCCGGAGCGGGAGACGGGCATCCGGTGCACCCGCTGCGAGCGCCCCATCTGCACGGAGTGCATGATCAGCGCCTCGGTCGGCTTCCAGTGCCCGGAGTGCGTGCGCACCGGCTCCGGCACGGGCCATTCACCGGGCGCCAGCATGCCGCGGACCCTCGCCGGCGGCGCGGTTGCCTCGGACCCGAGGCTGGTCACCAAGGTGCTCGTGGGGCTCAACGCCGCGGTCTTCCTGCTGACGCTGGTCCTCGGCGACCAACTCGTGCACCGGCTGACCCTGATCGGCGGCGCCTACGACCCGCAGCTCCGCGACGTGGTGGGGGTGGCCGCCGACGGAGAGTGGTACCGCCTGGTCACCTCGGTGTTCCTGCACCAGGAGATCTGGCACATCTTCTTCAACATGCTGCTGCTGTGGTGGTTGGGCGGCCCGCTGGAGCAGGCGCTCGGCCGGGTGCGCTTCCTCGCCCTCTACCTGGTCTCCGGCTTCGCGGGCAGCGCCCTCACCTATCTGATCGCCGCGCCGCAGCAGGGGTCGCTGGGGGCCTCGGGGGCGGTCTACGGGCTCTTCGGGGCGACCGTCGTCCTGATGCGGAGGATGCGGCAGGACCTGCGCCCCGTCGTGGTCCTGCTGGCGATCAACCTGGTGATCACGTTCGTGGCGCCGGGGATCGCCTGGGAAGCCCATGTCGGCGGTCTGGTCGCCGGGGCGGCGATCGCGTACGGGATGGTGCACGCGCCGTCCGGCCGCAAGCGGGTCCCCGTGCAGTTCGCGACGTGCGCTCTGGTGCTCCTGGTCGCGACCGGTGTCGTCGTCGGCCGGACGATGGCGCTCACCTGAGCGGTTCCGCGGGTGTCGCTCCCCGGCTTTCCCCACAGTTGTCCACAGTGGGTGGCGGATCTTGTGCGCCGTGTGGGGGACGCCAGTGCCCCTCGCTGTTGACCTGGAGTTTTCCGGTCAGGGTGAGGGGCACGGTGGTTCACCGGCATGGGTGAAGCGGTCAGATCGGCGTCAACGGAGTGTTGGTTATCCACAGATCTTCTGACCTTTTCCCCGGGCTGTGGATAACCGTGTGGACAACCGGTGCGGCCTCGGCGCGGCAGAGCGCCGCCGCCCGGGTGCCCGTCAGCCGGGACCGGCCGCGGCCGGCCGCGGAGACGCTACTTCCACTGCGTGGAGACGCCGAAGCCCGCGGCGATGAAGCCGAAGCCGGCGACGATGTTCCAGTTGCCGAAGCTCTGGACCGGCAGCTCGCCCTCGGTCACGTAGAAGAGGACGATCCAGACCAGGCCGATGAGGAACAGCGCGAGCATGACCGGCGCGACCCAGCTGCGGCTCGTCAGCTTGATGCTCGCTGCCTGCTTGGCGGCAGGCGGCGGCGTGAAGTCGGCCTTCTTGCGGATACGTGACTTCGGCACGAGGGACTCTCCTGTCGATGCGCTGCGTGACCGCGCAGATAACGGTGGCTGGCGCCGCTTCGGGCGTGAGGGGGACCACGGCCTCCCCCGGGCGTCCGTTAGCGTAGTGCTTCCGCGGTGCCGAAGGAGATAAGGGTACGTTGAGCAATTCCGCCGACTCTCCCCGAGGGCCGGTCAGCCGCTTCACCTGGCGACCGGTCCGCCTGCTCACGGCTGCCGTCTTCGCCCTGGCGGGCGTCATCTTCGTGACCAGTTTCAACACCGCCAAGGGTACGGACCTGCGCACCGATGCGTCCATGCTCAAGCTGAGCGACCTGATCGAGCAGCGCAGCACGGACAACAAGGACCTGGAGGAGTCCACCGCCGCCGTACGAGCGGACGTGGAGGCGCTCGCCGAACGCGACGACGCCTCGACCGGGTCCCAGGACGCCGAGCTCAGGGCCCTGGAGAAGGCGGCCGGCACCGAGGAGCTCACCGGCGACGCGGTCACGGTGACCCTCGACGACGCCCCGCCGAACGCCCGCGCGGCCCCCGGCTACCCCGAGCCCCAGGCCAACGACCTGGTGATCCACCAGCAGGACCTCCAGGCCGTGGTCAACGCGCTGTGGCAGGGAGGCGCCGAGGGCATCCGCGTCATGGACCAGCGGCTCATCTCCACCAGTGCCGTGCGCTGCGTGGGCAACACCCTGATCCTCCAGGGGCGCGTCTACTCGCCGCCCTACAAGGTCACCGCCATCGGTGACCAGGAGGCGCTGCGCAAGGCGCTCACCGCGTCACCCGCGATCCAGAACTACCAGCTCTACGTGAAGGCCTACGGCCTCGGCTGGAAGGTCGAGGAGGACGGCAAGGTCACCCTGCCCGGCTACACCGGCACCGTCGACCTCCAGTACGCCGAGCCCGCCGGTTAGCCGCACGCTCCGCCACCCCGCCCGGTGGCGCCTCCGGCTCCCGCGGCCACCGCTCCGGGCCCCGGGCCGGCCGACCGGTCGCCCCGGCTTTCCACAGCCCGCCCGCAGGCCCGCGCCCGCCCCGTAACCTGTTCCCGTAACGAAACGGAAAGGGACGGCATGTACGGCTGGATCTGGCGTCATCTGCCGGGCAACGCGTGGGTGCGGGGGGCCATCTCGCTCGTGCTGGTCCTGGCGGTCGTCTACGTGCTGTTCCAGTACGTCTTCCCGTGGGCGGAACCGCTGCTCCCGTTCAACGATGTCACCGTCGACGGGGAAGGAGCCGCCCGGTGAGCGCCCGCATCCTGGTGGTCGACAACTACGACAGCTTCGTCTTCAACCTGGTCCAGTACCTCTACCAACTCGGCGCCGAGTGCGAGGTGGTGCGCAACGACGAGGTCTCCACCGCGCACGCCCAGGACGGCTTCGACGGCGTCCTGCTCTCCCCGGGGCCCGGGGCGCCGGAGCAGGCCGGTGTGTGCATCGAGATGGTGCGCCACTGCGCCGCGACGGGCGTGCCCGTGTTCGGCGTGTGCCTGGGGATGCAGTCCATGGCCGTCGCCTACGGGGGCGTGGTCGACCGCGCCCCCGAACTGCTGCACGGCAAGACCTCCCTCGTCACCCACGAGGGCAAGGGCGTGTTCGCCGGCCTCCCCTCGCCGTTCACGGCCACCCGCTACCACTCGCTGGCCGCCGAACCGGCCGATCTGCCCGGCGAACTGGAGGTCACGGCCCGCACCGCCGACGGCATCATCATGGGGCTGCGCCACCGAGACCTGCCCGTCGAGGGAGTGCAGTTCCATCCCGAGTCGGTGCTCACGGAGCACGGGCACCTGATGCTCGCCAACTGGCTGGGGCAGTGCGGGGACGAGGGGGCCGTCGGGCGTTCCGCCGGGCTGGCGCCGGTGGTGGGCAAGGCGAGCGCGTGAGCGCCGGGGGTCCCGGGCGCGACGGCCAGGTGCCCGAAGGCCGCGGCGGGGGCGGCGGGTACGACCCGCTGACCGACCCGCTGACCGGTCCGCTGCCGTCCGGTGCCCAGGGACCGCCGTGGGCCGGGGAGCCCACCGCTCCCGGCTCGGACAGCCCGGCCGGTGACCGGGCCCTCCGCAGGCCCGCCGAGGAACCCGTCGACTGGTACGACCGCGAGGGCTACGGACAGGACTGGTACGGCTCGGCGCCCCCGGTCGCTCCTCCGCCCCCCGGAGCCGTACCTCCCGGCCCGGACGCCCTCGCCCGGGGCGGGGGCGCCCCCGCGTCGGCCCCGCCGCCGCACCGCCCGGAGGTGCCGGAGGCCCGCCATGCGCGGGGCGGGCGGACCCGGCCCGCGGTGGAGGGCGAGGAGACGGCCGTCCTGCCGCCCGTACGGGACGAGCGGCCCTCGGGCACGGCATCCTCCGCGGCCGGAGCCGACCCCGCCTCCGTGGCCGACGCCGAGACCGTGGCGCTGCGCACCGTGGCGTCACCGGGGGCTCCCGAGGCGCCTCCCGGGCCGGGCCGGGCCGAACGCCGGCGGGCCGCCAAGGGCAAGGGCAGCCGCCGCAGGAGCGCCCCGGCGGCCCCGAGGCAGCCGACCGGCCCCGGTGCGGAGCCGGGACGGCCGATGTCGCGCATGGAGGCCCGCCGTGCGGCCAAGGCGGCCAAGGACAGCCCCGCTGTCATCGCCAGCCGGGCCATC
Source organism: Streptomyces sp. C10-9-1 (assembly GCF_024497955.1). Classification (GTDB taxonomy): domain Bacteria; phylum Actinomycetota; class Actinomycetes; order Streptomycetales; family Streptomycetaceae; genus Streptomyces; species Streptomyces sanyensis. The sequence goes on from NZ_JANHKP010000002.1 coordinate 63,397, forward strand.
GGCGAGTTCTTCATCACCTGCGGCGTGGTGATGCTGCTGTTCGTCACCTACCAGCTGTGGTGGACCAACGTCCTGGCGGGCCAGCAGGCCGACCGGGCGGCGAACCAGATCCAGGACGACTGGGCCAACGCCGAGGACCCGCGGCAGCCCGACGCCTTCGAGCCCGGCACCGGCTTCGCCATCATGTACATCCCCAAGCTGGACGTGGTCGTGCCGATCGCGGAGGGCATCGACAAGAACAAGGTGCTGGACCGGGGCCTGGTCGGCCACTACGGCGAGGGAAAGCTCAAGACGGCGATGCCCCAGGACAAGGAGGGCAACTTCGCCGTCGCCGGACACCGCAACACCCACGGTGAACCGTTCCGCTACATCAACCGCCTGAAGCCCGGTGACCCGATCGTGGTCGAGACGCGGGACACCTACTACACCTACGAGATGGCGAGCATCCTGCCGCAGACCTCGCCGTCCAACGTGGCCGTGATCGATCCGATCCCCGCCGGCTCGGGCTTCGAGGAACCCGGCCGCTACATCACCCTCACCACCTGTACCCCCGAGTTCACCAGTACCTTCCGGATGATCGTGTGGGGCAAGATGGTCGACGAACGGCCCCGCAGCGAGGGCAAACCGGACGCGCTCGTCGGCTGACGGCCGCGCCTCGGCGTACTGGACCGCTCAGGACGCCGACACACGTCAAGACAGGGAACGGTGCAGTGACACGTGCGCGAGGCCGGATCGCCGGTGCCATCGGCGTCCTGGGGGAACTGCTGATCACGGCGGGTCTCGTGCTGGGGCTCTTCGTCGTCTACTCGCTGTGGTGGACCAACGTGCTCGCCGACCGCGAGGCCCGGCAGCAGGGTGAGCGGATGCGCGAAGGATGGGCGGCGGGCGGCACCCCGGCCGCCGGACCGCGCGCCTTCGACTCCGGGGACGGCATCGGCTTCCTCCACGTTCCGGCCATGGGCGACGGCGAGGTGCTCGTCACGAAGGGCACCGACCCCGCGTCCCTGAACGGCGGGGTCGCCGGCTACTACACCGAGCCGATCGCCTCCGCGCTGCCGTGGGACGAGCAGGGGAACTTCACCCTGGCCGCGCACCGGGACGGCCACGGTGCCAAGTTCCACAACATCCACAAGCTGGCGGACGGCGACCCGATCGTCTTCGAGACCAAGGACACCTGGTACGTCTACAAGGTCTACGAGACCCTGCCGAAGACGTCGAAGTACAACGTGGACGTGCTCCAGCCGGTGCCGGAGGAGTCGGGCCGGACCAGGCCCGGCCGCTACATCACCCTCACCACCTGCACGCCGGTCTTCACCTCGGACTACCGCTACATCGTGTGGGGCGAGCTGGTACGCACCCAGAAGGTGGACGCGGAGCGCACACCGCCCGCGGAGCTCGCCTCCTAGTCGGTGCGCCCTCGGGCGGTGTGCCGTCCGCCCGAGGGCGGGGCACACGACGCTCCGCCGCGTGCGCTCGCGGCGGAGCGTCGTGCTCCGGAGGGGGCGGTCCGAACGGCTCCGGCAGCGCGGAGCGTGCGAGCGTGCGTGAGACGGTCCCCGCGGGCCCCGGCGTCCGGGCTCCCCCTGGAGGCCCCGTCTCCGACCGGGCGCCCCGGCAGCGGAGGCGGCCACCGGGAACGCGGGAAGGCCCCGGCACCTCCTGGACCAGGTCCACGGTGCCGGGGCCTTCCCGCGTCGTGTCGCGGGCGGGGTCAGTCGTCCCCGCCGAGGCCTCCGATGAAGCCTCCGCCGTTCCCGCCGTTTCCGCCGTCGTTGCCGCCGAAGGTCTCCAGCACGACGGGGGTGGTGGCCGGGTCCACCGGCGTGCCGGGGGACGGGTTGGAGCTGCGGACGATGGCGTTGTCCTCCGTCGGGTTGCCGGGAGCCACCGAGACGTTGGCGAAGCCCGCCTGCGCCAGGATCTGCTTCGCCTGGCCCAGCCGCTTGCCCAGGATCTCGAAGGGGACCGGCGACTGCGTCTGCTGCGGGCCCTTGGAGACCTGGAGGGTCACCTTGCCGCCCTTGCTGACCTTGCCGGGCTGCGGGTCCTGGGCGACCACGGTGCCCTGCGGCTGGTCCGAGTCGACGTCGACCCTGACCACCTCGAACTCCAGGATCTCCAGCTGCGCCTTGGCGGCGTCGAAGGGCTTGGAGACGACGTTCGGCAGGTCCTGCTTGGCCTGCTTGGCGATCGTGAGGGTGACGGTCGCGCCGGTCTCCGCCTCCTGGCCTGCCTCCGGGTCCTGGCTCAGGACGGTTCCGGGCTCGGCGTCCGAGGACTCCACCTCGTCCACCTCGACCTGGAACTTCTCCTTCTCCAGGATCTCGGTCGCCCGGTCGCGGTCGCGGTCGACGACGTCCGGGACCTTGACCTTCGGGGCGCCCTCGGAGACGACGACCGACACGGTGCCGCCTTCGTCGATCTTGGCCGGAGGGGTCGGGGCCTGGCTGCAGATGCTGCCCTTGGGCTGGTCGCAGCGCTGCGTGCCGGACTGGGAGAGGGTGAACTTGGCGTTCTCGGCCGACTGCTGCGCCTCTTCCAGCGTCTTGCCCACCAGCTGCGGCACGCTGATCTGGCCGCTGTTCTCCACACCGAAGACCGCTTTGCCGATGAGGATGGCACCGATCAGCACCAGGACGCCCGCCACCACCAGCAGCACCGTCGAGGTACTGGACTTCTTCTGGCGGCGCCGGTCGGGCCGGTCGTCGTAGCCGCCGTAGCCCCCGTCGTCCGGGTTGACCGGCGGGAGCATCGCGGTCTGCCCTGCCGGCTCGGCCTGGCGCAGCGCGGTCGTCGGCTGGTCCTCCGGCGGGTAGCCGTACCCCCCCGAGCCCATGGCCGCCGTCGCCGCGACGGGCTGCCCGTCAAGGCACGCCTCGATGTCGGCCCGCATCTCGTCGGCGGACTGGTAGCGGTAGTCGGGGTCCTTGACCAGGGCCTTCAGCACGATCGCGTCCATCTCGGGCGTGATCTCGGGGTCGAAGGAGCTGGGCGGCTGCGGCTCCTCGCGGACGTGCTGGTAGGCCACGGCCACCGGGGAGTCCCCGACGAAGGGCGGCCGGACGGTGAGGAGCTCGTAGAGCAGGCAGCCCGTCGAGTACAGGTCGGAACGGGCGTCGACCTGCTCGCCCTTGGCCTGCTCGGGGGAGAGGTACTGGGCGGTGCCGATCACGGCGGCGGTCTGTGTCATGGTCATACCGGCGTCGCCCATGGCGCGGGCGATACCGAAGTCCATGACCTTGACCTGGCCGGTGCGCGTCAGCATCACGTTGGCCGGCTTGATGTCCCGGTGGACGATGCCGTTGCGGTGGGAGTACTCCAGGGCCTGGAGGATCCCGATCGTCATCTCCAGGGTGCGCTCGGGCAGCAGTTTCCGGCCGGAGTGCAGCAGCTCGCGCAGGGTGGAGCCGTCGACGTACTCCATCACGATGTAGGGGATGGAGACCCCGTCGACGTAGTCCTCGCCGGTGTCGTAGACGGCGACGATCGCCGGGTGGTTGAGTGAGGCGGCGGACTGGGCCTCCCGGCGGAACCGGGCCTGGAAGGACGGGTCGCGGGCGAGGTCGGCCCGGAGCGTCTTCACGGCGACGGTACGGCCGAGCCGGGTGTCGTGGGCGAGGTAGACCTCGGCCATTCCGCCGCGGCCGAGCACCGAGCCCAGTTCGTACCGGCCGCCGAGGCGACGCGGCTCTTCCATAACCTTCCAGCCCTCTCCGTCAGTCCCGACCGCACCTGTGTGTGGTAATGCCGGTGTGCTGTTCGCGCATACGCTACCGGGCAGCAACCGCGTGATCCGCCCGGGACCGTCAGCTGATATCCGACCGGTATCGCAACATGCAGGTATCCGGGCCGGAAGTGATCCTCGTCACTTGTCGTCGAGCACTGCCTTCATCACGGCCTTCGCGATGGGTGCGGCGAGGCCGCCGCCGGAGATGTCGTCGCGGCGGGCGTCGCTGTCCTCCACCACGACCGCGACGGCGACCGGCGAGCCGTTCGCGTCCTTGGCGTAGGAGATGAACCAGGCGTAGGGGTTCTTGCTGTTGTTCTCGCCGTGCTGGGCCGTGCCCGTCTTGCCGCCGACCTTCACGCCGGGGATCGCCGCGTTGCCGCCGGTGCCGCGCTCGACGACGTTCTCCATCATCTGCTGGAGCAGCTGGGCGTTCTCCGCGGAGATCGGCCGGCTCATCTCCTCCGGCTCGTTCTGCTGGACGACCTCCAGGTCGGGGGACTCCAGCTTGTCGATCATGTACGGCTTCATCAGCTTGCCGTCGTTGGCGATGGCAGCGGTGACCATGGCCATCTGCAGCGGGGTCGCGGCGGTGTTGAACTGCCCGATCGCGGACTGGGCGTTGCCGTCCCGGCTCATCTCCTTGTCGTAGACCGAGGCGGCGGCACGGACGGGGGTGTCGATCTCGGGGTTGTTGAAGCCGAACTTCTCCGCCATCTCGACCATCTTGTCCCGGCTCACGTCGTCGCCGAGCTTGGCGAAGACGGAGTTGCAGGAGACCTCCATGGCCCGGTTGAGGCTCGCGTTCTCGCAGCCCTGGGCGTGGTTGACCATGGGCGTGGCCGTGCCGGGGAGGATGTACGGCTCGGGGGTGTCGGTGGCCGCGTTGATGTCGTCCACCTTCCCGTTCTCCAGGGCCGCGGCCGCCGTGACGACCTTGAACGTGGAACCGGGCGGGTAGGTCTCGCGCAGCGCCCGGTTGAGCATGGGCTTGTCCTCGTCCTCGGTCAGCGAGACCCAGGCCTTCTCGTCGTCCTTGAGCCGTCCCGCGAACGAGGACGGGTCGTAGGAGGGCGTGGACGCCAGCGCGAGGATCTTGCCCGTCTTGGGGTCGATCGCCGCGACGGCGCCCTTCTTGTCGCCGAGCCCCTTGAACGCGGCCTCCTGGGCCTTGGCGTTGAGGGTGGTGACGACGTTGCCGCCCTTCTTCTCGTCGCCCGTGAACATGGCCATGGTGCGGTCGAAGAAGAGCTGGTCCGAGTTGCCGCTGAGGATGCCGTCCTCAAGCTTCTCGATCTGGTTGGCCCCGAATACCTGGGAGGCGTAGCCCGTCACCGGTGCCCACATCGGGCCGTTGGTGTAGGTCCGCTTGAACTTGTAGTAGGTGTCGTCCGTCTCCTCCGAGCCGGTGATCGCCTTGCCCTCGACGACGATGTTGCCGCGGGCGTGCGCGTAGCGCTCGATCTCGACGCGCTTGTTGAGCTTGTGCGTGTTGAGCTCGTCGGCACGGACGTACTGGAGCCAGTTGTCGCGGATCATGAGGGCGAGGACCAGCAGTCCGCAGAAGATCGCGATTCGGCGCAGGGGCTTGTTCACGGTCGGACCACCTGGGTCATCTCGGCGTCAGGGGACGGGGCGGGCGCGGGTGCCGGACGGCGCGCGGTGTCGCTGATGCGGATCAGGATGCCGATCAGGGCCCAGTTGGCGATGACGGACGAACCACCGGCCGCGAGGAAGGGCATCGTCATACCGGTCAGCGGGATGAGGCCCATCACGCCGCCGGCCACGACGAAGACCTGGAGCGCGAAGGCGCCGGACAGCCCGATCGCGAACAGCTTGCCGAAGGGGTCGCGGGCGGCCAGCGCGGTCCGTACGCCACGCTCGATGATCAGCCCGTAGAGCAGCAGGAAGGCCATGACGCCGGCCAGCCCGAGCTCCTCGCCGACGGTGCTGAAGATGAAGTCGGAGTTGGTGGCGAAGCCGATCAGGTCCGAGTTGCCCTGGCCGAGCCCGGTACCGATGGTGCCGCCCGCGCCGAAGGACATCAGCACCTGGGTCATCTGGTCGCAGGCGTTCAGCATGTTGCCGTTGCCGGCCGCCGCGGCCGACTCGCGGCAGCCGAAGGGGTCCAGCCAGGCGGCCACACGGGACTGCACATGGCTGGCGAAGGAGGCGACCACCACGGCGCCGCCCGCGGACATCAGCAGGCCGATGACGATCCAGCTGGTCCGCTCGGTCGCCACGTACAGCATGATCACGAACATGCCGAAGAACAGCAGCGAGGTTCCGAGGTCGTTCTCGAAGACGAGGATCAGCAGGCTCATCGCCCAGATGGTGAGGATCGGGCCGAGGTCGCGCCCGCGCGGCAGGTAGAGCCCCATGAAGCGGCGGCTGGCCAGGGCCAGCGCGTCCCGCTTCACCATCAGGTAGCCGGAGAAGAACACCGCGATGACGATCTTGGCGAACTCGCCGGGCTGGATGGAGAAGCCCCCGACCCGGATCCAGATCTTCGCGCCGAAGACGTCAGCGCCCAGACCGGGCACCAGCGGCAGCAGCAGGAGCACGATCGCGACGGCCATCGAGATGTAGGTGAAGCGCTGGAGCACCCGGTGGTCCTTGAGGACCAGCAGCACTCCCACGAAGAGCGCGATGCCGAGCGCCGAGTACATCAGCTGGTTGGTGGCCTGGGCGCTGAAGTCGGGCCGGGCCATCAGCCGCGGGGACTGGTCGAGGCGCCAGATCAGCACCAGGCCGAGGCCGTTCAGCAGGGTGGCCAGCGGCAGCAGCAGCGGATCGGCGTACCTGGCGAATCTGCGCACCACGATGTGGGCCACACCGGCGAGCAGGCCGAGGCCCAGCCCGTAGCCGATGACGCCCGCGGGCAGCTCGCCGTCGAGGGCGAGGCCCACGTTGATGTACGCGAAGACCGGGATCGCGACGGCGAAGGCGAGCAGCATCAGCTCGGTGTTCCGCCGGCTCGGCGCGTCGATCGCGCCGATCGTGGTCGTGTTGGTGACAACGCTCATGGTGGAGAAGGCCCCCTACGGCCCGCTACTGCTTGCCGCAGTTCGAGGCCAGCTTCTGCTCCTCCTCCGAGAGGGTGGGACCCGGAGAGGGAGAGGCTGCGTTCGGCTTGGTCTGTTCGCCCTGGGTCGCGGGAGTCCCGGCGGATTCCTCCGCCTCGCTCTCGGCGGGCGGCGGTGGACTCGCGCTGTCGGCCGCCTCGCGGCGCTGCTCCTCCTTCTTGCAGGCGGACGCCTGCCGGGAGAGCTCCTGGATCTTGGCGCGGGCCTTGCCGAGGCTGTCCTCGGTGATCGTCGCCTCGACCTGCTTGCGCTGGTAGGGCGGTAGGTACTTGAGTTCGATCTCGGGGTGGTCCTTCTCCACCTCCGAGAGCGAGACCCAGGCGAGGTCCTGGCTGATGCCGCGGTAGAGGGCGATGTGCTCCTCGTTGGACCCCACGTAGTACTGGGTCTGCGTCCAGCGGTAGCCGCCGTAGGCGCTGCCGCCGACCACCGCGAGGGCGAGCACCAGGAGGAAGGAGCGCTTCAGCCACTTCCGCCCGGCGCGCTTCTTGGTGAAGTCCTCGTCGGTGTAGGAGTCGAAGGAGCCCTCGGGCGGCATCCCGCCGTACCCTGCCCCGGATCCCGGCGGGCCGAAGCCGCCGCCGGAGGAGGAGCGGCCCAGGCCGGAGGCCCGGCCCGCGGGCGTCTGCATCGCACCGCCGTCGTTGAGCTGGTGCTGGTTCTCGGCCACGGCGCCGACGACCACGGGCGAGTCGCTGAGGTGGCCGGCCAGGGTGTCGCCCGAGTCCGTGTCGAGCACGTCGGCCACGATCACGGTGATGTTGTCGGGCCCGCCGCCGCGCAGCGCGAGCTGGATCAGGTCCTGCACGGTCTCCTGCGGGCCCTGGTAGCTGGCGAGCGTCTCCTCCATCGTCTGGTGGGACACCACGCCGGACAGGCCGTCGGAGCAGATGAGGTAGCGGTCACCGGCCCGGACCTCCCTGATGGACAGGTCCGGCTCCACGTGGTCGCCACTGCCCAGGGCGCGCATCAGCAGGGAGCGCTGCGGGTGGGTGGTGGCCTCCTCCTCGGTGATGCGGCCCTCGTCGACGAGGCGCTGCACCCAGGTGTGGTCCTGGGTGATCTGCGTCAGCACGCCGTCGCGCAGCAGGTACGCGCGGGAGTCGCCCACGTGTACCAGGCCGAGGCGCTGGCCGGTCCACAACAGGGCGGTGAGCGTGGTGCCCATGCCCTCCAGCTGCGGGTCCTCATCGACCATCATCCGGAGCTGCTCGTTGGCGCGCTGCACGGCCGTACCGAGCGAGGTGAGGATGTCGGAGCCCGGCACGTCGTCGTCGAGCGTCACCAGCGTCGAGATGACCTCCGAGGAGGCCACCTCCCCCGCCGCCTGGCCGCCCATGCCGTCGGCGATCGCGAGCAGCCGGGGACCGGCGTAACCGGAGTCCTCGTTGCCCTCGCGGATCATGCCCTTGTGCGACCCGGCGGCGAAACGCAGAGACAGACTCATGCGCACCTCGCCCGTCGGCTCGGGGTACAGCCGGTCTCGAGCCACACTGCCCACCCTCCGGTCGGGAGCCGGTGCCGGTCGCCGCCGGCGACCGCTGCGGCTCGCTCGCTCCGCTCGCTCATTGTCGTACTACTTCCGCAGCTCGATGACGGTCTTGCCGATACGGATCGGCGCGCCCAGCGGAATCGGTGTCGGGGTGGTGAGGCGGGTCCGGTCGAGATAGGTGCCGTTGGTGGACCCGAGATCCTCCACGATCCACTGGCCGTCCCGGTCGGGGTAGATCCTGGCATGCCTGCTGGAGGCGTAGTCGTCGTCCAGCACGATGGTGGAGTCGTGCGCCCGCCCGAGCGTGATCGTCTGGCCCTGGAGCGCGACCGTGGTGCCCGAGAGCGTCCCCTCCGAGACGACCAGCTTCGTCGGCGCCCCCCGGCGCTGGCGGCCGCCGCTCTGCTGCTGCCGCTGCTGCGGCGGTGCCGGCGCCTGGCGCTGCTGCGGGCGGGGTTCCGCTCCGCGGCGCGAGCCGCGCTGCGTCACGCGCGTGCCGAACAGGTCACTGCGGATGACCTGCACGGCCACGATCACGAACAGCCACAGGACGGCCAGGAAACCTAGCCGCATGACCGTCAGGGTCAGCTCTGACATTGCCCCCGCTTCACCCTTCGGCTTGCCGGTAAACGATGGTGGTGCTGCCCACGACGATCCGCGAGCCGTCGCGGAGCGTAGCGCGGGTGGTGTGCTGCCCGTCTACCACGATGCCGTTGGTAGACCCGAGATCCTGGATCGTCGAGGGCGTTCCGGTCCGGATCTCACAGTGCCGGCGGGAGACGCCGGGGTCGTCGATCCGCACATCGGCGTCGGTGCTGCGTCCGAGCACCAGCGTCGGGCGGGAGATCTGATGGCGTGTGCCGTTGATCTCGATCCAGCGTCGTACGTGGGCACCCTGCGGGGTGCCGGGGCCCTGCGGGCGCTGGCCGCCCGCGGGGGGCCCGGGCCGGGAGCCTCCCGGCGGCGGGGCGGCGGGCATCGGCGGGGCGCCCACCGGGGGGTAGCCGTATCCGCCCCCCTGGGGCCCCGCCTGGGACCCGGGTGTCTGCGAGGTGCTGGACGCCAGGGTGCGGCTGCGCACGCGGTAGAGGCCGGTGTCGAGGTCGTCCGCCTTCTCCAGGTGGACCTTGATCGGTCCCATGAAGGTGTAGCGCTGCTGCTTGGCGTAGTCGCGCACCAGGCCGGAGAGCTCGTCGCCCAGCTGCCCCGAGTACGGGCTCAGCCGCTCGAAGTCGGGGGCGCTCAGCTCCACGATGAAGTCGTTCGGGACGACGGTGCGGTCGCGGTTCCAGATCGTCGCGTTGTTGTCGCACTCGCGCTGGAGGGCGCCGGCGATCTCGACAGGCTGGACCTCGGACTTGAACACCTTGGCGAAGGTGCCGTTGACCAGGCCTTCGAGACGCTGCTCGAAACGCTTCAGGACTCCCATGGGGCACCTCCTCCGTCGTTGTCGCCCTGGTACTGCTTACTGATCGTATCCACGCGCGGGGAAAACGGCTGGTTCCCCTTGGCTGCCCCGTTGATGAGTGTCACCTCTCACACGGATCGTAGAGGGGGCCTTCGGACAGTGTCCCGCACCCGGGGGGCATACAGGAGGACTGGGGGAGACCGTCTCCGTTCCGTGCCCGCGTGCGCCCTGGCTCTTCACCTTCCTGTTCGCTCCGCGGGCCTCCGAAACAAACGGATGTGAACCCACCCCGTGCAGCGTGCTAATCTTCTGCATGTCGCCAGGGGGCAGCACCACAGCAGGTGAGGCAGCCGAACGACAGCACCCAATGCGCGGGTGGCGGAATAGGCAGACGCGCTGGATTCAGGTTCCAGTGCCCGCAAGGGCGTGGGGGTTCAACTCCCCCCTCGCGCACAGAGGAGACGGGTCTCCACCGGACGAAAGTCCCGGTGGGGGCCCGTTTCTCATGTGCGGGCGCAGTCACGTTTCAGGGGGCGGGCGGGCGCACGCAGTGTCCCGGACGGGTGCCCCGCGGGTTTGCCGCCGGAGGCGACGCCCGGTCTCCTGGGACGGCCTCCCGACCTTTCGGGCGGCCGTCGCCGGTGTTCTTCCTGCCCCGCGGCCCTCGGACCGGGTGCGACCGGGTGCCGGCCCGACGTGCCGGCCCGGCCTGGATGGATCCCGGGTGCCGCTCCGTGGCCCCCGGGATACCCCTTCCCTCGTGAATGCGCCCGTCCCCCTCCGGTTTCCCTCCCGGGCGGGCCACAGGTTCCGGCCCTCAGGGCGGACCCGTGGCCCGGTTCGGCTTGACCGCCCGGCCCGTGCCCGGGCCCCGGCGCGGGAGCCGTCGGCGCGGCACCGGTGGCGGGGGAGGCGCCACCGGCTGGGCCGGGGCCCGGCCGAGGCGTGCCGTGTCCCGGGGAACGGACGGGGCGTGCTCCGGGCGGGCGCGGGCGCGCACCCTTGCGCCGGTGTCCCCCTGCCGAGGGCCGGCCGGGCGGTGCCGCGGGGCGGCCTCCCGGGTCACCGCTCGTCCGCGGGGAGCGCGGGTGCGCAACGTGCCGCCCCGCCCCGCGGGGAGCGTGCAGCGCGCCGTGCTGCCCGACGCGTCCTCCGGGATCGGCCGCCGTGGTGGGCCCCGGGGCGGCGGGACCCGGTCCGGGCGCAGGTGGGAGACGTCTCCGGGGTTTTCCACAGGGCGGTTTCCACAGAGGGAGACGGCCCGTGCCGCGCGACTGTACGGTCGGGGCATTCATCGGTCGGAACGGCGGCGGACGGCGGACGGCGTCCGCGTACGGGGGAGGCAGCGGCATGAGCGAGGCCGAGGTGTGGGTACCGGGGCAGCGTCCGGAATCAGGGGGCGAGGGGCCGGTGCGCATCCCGGTGGTCCCCGGGTTCGTCACCCGCCCGGCCGGGCCCGAGGCGGAGGGGCTCTCGCCCAAGGCGCTGGGCAAGGAGCTGCGGGGCAGAGTGCCCCGTGCGGACCACGACTCGCTCGTGCTCACCGAGGACCGCCCGGACGCCGTCCGGGCGGTGGAGGAGTCCGGCCGAGGCCGGGTTCCCGAGCTGACCCCGATCCGCGTCGGCCGGATGGCAGCCTCGCCCTTCGCCTTCCTCCGCGGATCCGCGGGGCTGATGGCGCACGACCTCGTGGGGACGCCGGTCACGGGTGTCGAGGCCCAGCTCTGCGGCGATGCGCACGCGGGCAACTTCGGTCTCTACGGGGACGCCCGCGGAAGCCTCGTGATCGACCTGAACGACTTCGACGAGACCGTCGTCGGCCCCTGGGAGTGGGACGTCAAGCGCCTTGCCGCGTCGCTGGTCCTCGCGGGCCGTGTTGCCGGCGCGGACGAGGACGTCTGCCGGGCGGCCGCGCTCGACGCCGTCGGCGCCTACCGCCGCACCATGCGCCTGCTGGCCAAGCTCCCCGTGCTGGACGCCTGGAACGCGATCGCCGACGAGGAGCTCGTCTCCCACACCGACTCCCGGGACCTCCTCGGCACCCTGGAGCGGGTATCGGCGAAGGCACGGAACAACACCAGCGCGCGTTTCGCCGCCAAGTCCACCGAGAGCGTCCACGACGCCGACGGACGGCGCGTGCGCCGCTTCGTCGACGCACCGCCCGTGCTGCGCCGGGTGCCGGACGAGGAGGCGGCCGCCGTCGCCGCATCGCTCGGCCCCTATCTCGCCACCGTCTCCGAGGACCGCCTCCCGCTCCTGGCCCGGTACGCGATCCAGGACGTGGCCTTCCGCGTCGTCGGCACCGGAAGCGTCGGCACGCGCTCCTATGTGGTCCTGCTGCTCGACCACCGGGGCGATCCGCTGGTCCTGCAGGTGAAGGAGGCTCGGCCCTCGGTGCTCGAACCCCATCTGCGGGCGGCGGGCTTCGCCGTGCGGCACGTCGCCCACGAGGGGCGGAGGGTCGTCCAGGGGCAGAAGCGGATGCAGGTGGTGAGCGACATCCTGCTCGGCTGGACCACGGTGCACGGGCGGCCCTTCCAGGTCCGGCAGTTCCGCAACCGCAAGGGCAGCGTCGATCCCGCGGCGCTCGCGCCGGACCAGGTAGACGACTACGGGCGGATGACCGGTGCCCTGCTCGCCCGGGCGCACGCCCACAGCGCCGATCCCCGTCTGATCGCCGGGTACTGCGGGAAGAGCGACGAGTTCGAGGAGGCGGTGGCCTCCTTCGCCGTGACCTACGCGGACCGGACGGAGGCCGATCACGCGGACCTCCTGACGGCCGTCAAGAACGGCCGGATAGCCGCTGAGCTGGGTGTGTGACCCGGTGGCCTGCCACGCCCTTAGTCTGGACGGGTGAGCGAGGAAGCCACCGGGGGACAGGCCACCCGGAACGACGAGGACCATGCGGTGCCCCCCGACGCGCAGGAGCGGCCCGAGGACAGGCTCGCGCACGCCGTGCGCGTGGCCGAGCAGGCGCTGATCGAGTTCGAGATCGCCGTGGAGACCTTCCGGGTGGAGGTAGAGAACTTCTCGCGCCTCCACCACCAGAAGCTCGGGCCGATGTACGCCAGGCTGGACGAGCTCGACGCCCGGATCGCCGAAGCGCGGGCCGCCCGCAGCGGCGATGCCGAGGACCTGCGCAGGGCGCGCGAGGCACGTGCGCTGGTGCAGCCCATGCCGGGGGTCGACGAGCTCTTCCACGACTGGATGGACGGGGACGGCCTCTCCCCCGAGGCGGCGGCCATGCTCACGGACCGGCCTGTCAGCGCCCCCCGGCGCGTGCGGCCGAGCGAGGAGGCACGTCGGCTCTTCCGCGAGCTGGCCCGCAAGGCCCACCCGGACCTTGCGCAGGACGAGAGCGAGCGGAAGCGCCGCGACGCGTTCATCACACGGGTGAACGCGGCCTACGCGCTGGGCGACGTGGAGCGGCTGGAGCGTCTGGCCGAGGAGTGGGAGGCGGGCCCGGCATCGCCCGAGACGCGCCTGAGCGAGAGCGAGGAGCTCTACGCCCGGCTGGAGTGGCTGTCGCAGCGGAAGGAACTGCTCACTGCGGTGGCACGGGAACTGGAGGAGAGTGCCATCGGCGCCATGCTCACGATGGCGCCCGACGATCCCGATGCGCTGCTCGACGAGATCGCCGAGCAGCTGCTGGCCCAGGTTGCCGATCGGGAGCGGGAACTCGCGAGCCTGGTGGAGTAGTTTTTCTCAGGGCTCAGGGCTCAGGGCTCAGGGCTCAGGGCTCAGGGCTCAGGGCTCAGGGCTCAGGGCTCAGGGCTCAGGGCTCAGGGCTCAGGGCTCAGGGCTCAGGGCCCCGCCCACCGGTGGGCCGGAGCCGCGCCCGATCCCACGACGTTCCCGTACGAGAGAAGGCATCGCCCATGAACTTCGCCCCGCTGCCCAGCGTGGAAGCCGCTGCGGTACCGGCCGACGGCCTGGTCCTGGACGTCAGGGAGGCCGATGAATGGGCGGCCGGGCACGTCGAGGGCGCGCTGCATGTGCCGATGAGCGACTTCGTGGCACGCTTCGGCCAGGTCACCGAGGCGTTGGCCGACGGCCGCCGTGCCTTTGTGATGTGCCGCGTGGGCGGCCGGTCCGCCCAGGTCACGCAGTACCTGGTCCAGCAGGGGCTGGACGCGGTGAACGTGGACGGCGGGATGCTGGCCTGGGAGGGCGCGGGACGGCCCATGGTCACCGAGAGCGGAGTCCCCGCCCACGTTCTCTGAGGGGCTCGCCGCACGACCGGCGTCCCCACCCGGCCCGCCCGACCGGTCCCGGCGGGAGGTGCCGAGACCGCACCGGCCGGGGCGGAAGGCCCAGCCCCCGGCCCGGATGTCCCTGCCCCTGCGTGCGGGAGCGCGCCCACCGGGCCGGTCGCGGCCGCCGCGGCGCCACCCGCCCGCAGGGCAGGGGCAGGTCCGCCCGCCCCTCCGGTACGGGCACGGGCCGCTCCTGCCGGACCGACGTCACCGGTCGAAGTCCAGCTCCACCGTGCCGGTGGCCGGATGCGACTGGCACGCGAGCACGTAGCCGGCCTCGGTCTCCTCCGGCTCCAGCGCGAAGTTGCGGTCCATCCGCACCTCGCCGGAGACCAGGAACGCCCGGCAGGTGCCGCACACACCCCCCTTGCAGGCGTACGGCGCGTCCGCACGGCTGCGCAGCACCGTTTCCAGGAGCGACTCCCCCTCCTGGACGGGCCAGGTGCCCGACCGGCCGTCCAGCGTCGCGGTCAGCGAGGCATGCGCGGGCGCAGCCGCCCGTGCCCCGGAGACCGGAGCCGAACCGTCGTCGACGTGGAAGATCTCCTGGTGGATGCGGCCCCGCTCCACATCGAGCCCCCGCAGCGCGCGCTCGGCCGCCTGCACCAGCCCGAAGGGCCCGCACAGGTACCAGCCGTCCACCGCTCCGACGGGCAGCAGCGCGGGCAGCAGCTCTGCCAGCCGCTCCTCGTCGAGCCGCCCCGACGGCAGCCCCGCCTGCTGCTCCTCCCGGGAGAGCACGGTGACCAGCTGGAACCGGTCCGGATAGCGGTCCTTGAGGTCGGCCACCTCGTCCAGGAACATCGTGGAGGCGGCCGTGCGGTCGCTGCGGACCAGGCAGAACCGGGCCTCCGGCTCGGCGGCGAGCAGGGTCGCGGCCATGGACAGGACCGGAGTGATGCCGCTGCCCCCGACCACGGCCGCGAAGTACCCGGGCCGGGGCGGCAGCAGGAAGCGTCCCATCGGGGGCATGGCCTCGACCAGCTCGCCCGGCGCGAGCTCCTTGAGCGCGTACGTGGAGAAGGCTCCGCCGTCGACGAGCCGGATCCCCACCCGCAGGACGGGGGCGGTGCCCTCCGGGACGGCGGGCGCGCAGATCGAGTACGTACGCCGGACCTCCACGCCGTCCGTGACGCGGCGCAGTGCCAGATGCTGGCCGGGCACGTGGCGGAAGGTGTCGTGCAGCTCGGGCGGTACCTCGAAGGTGACCGCCACGGAATCGTCGGTGAGTTGATCGACGGCGCCGACCCGGAGCGGATGGAACATCTACAGCTCCTTGAAGTGGTCGAAGGGTTCACGGCAGGAGACACAGCGGCGCAGGGCCTTGCAGGCCGTCGACGAGAACCGGCTCAGCAGCTCCGTCTCGGTGGAGCCGCAGTGCGGGCAGCGGACGGAGAGGGTCAGGGAGACCGGGCCGTCCGCCGCGTGGGGGCGCGGTGGGGCGATGCCGAACTCCGTGAGCTTGCGGCGGCCCTCGGCCGTGATGTCGTCCGTCGACCACGCGGGGGCGAGCACGGTGACCACCGAGACCTCGGCCACCCCGTGCTCGTGGAGCACCTGCTCGATGTCCGCCGACATGGTCTCGATCGCGGGGCAGCCGGTGTACGTCGGTGTGAGCTCCACCTCGACCCGGCCGGCGCCACGGACGTGTACCGCGCGGACCACGCCCAGGTCCTCCAGCGTGAGCACCGGCAGCTCAGGGTCGGATACGGAGCCCGCGAGGCGGCGGAGCTCCGCTTCCAGCCGGGTGTCGGCCGCCCGCGCACCGCTCACCATGACGCCCCCGGGTGGCTGCGGTGGAGGTGCTGCATCTCGGCGAGCATCCGCCCGAAGGGCTCGGTGTGCAGGCCCTCCCGGCCGCCGCCGGCCGACCAGGCGTCCGCTCGCGGCCCCTCGGGCACGGTGAGGGTGGCACCGGTGAGGACCTCCGTAACGCGCGCCGTCCAGGCGGCGTCCAGCAGCACCCAGTCCTCCGCGTCCAGGCCCAGGCCCTCGACCGGGCGGAACATCTCGCCGGTGTACCGCCACAGCGCGTCGCAGGCCCGCTGCATCCTCCGGTGGCTCTCCTGCGTGCCGTCCCCGAGGCGGGTGGTCCACTGCTCGGCGTGGTCGCGGTGGTAGGCGACCTCCTTGACGGCCTTGGCCGCCAGCCCGGAGAGGGGTCCGCCGTCGGCGGCGAGGCGCTCGTACAGGAGGTACTGGTATCCGGAGAAGTAGAGCTGGCGGGCGATGGTGTGGGCGAAGTCGCCGCCGGGCTGCTCGACCAGCTGGAGGTTGCGGAAGGCGCGCTCCTCGCGCAGGTAGGCCAGCTCGTCCTCGTCGCCCACCAGGGAGAGCAGCACCCGGGCCTGGCCGAGGAGGTCGAGCGCGATGTTGGCGAGGGCGACCTCCTCCTCCAGCACGGGTGCGTGCCCGGCCCACTCGCCCAGCCGGTGGGAGAGCACCAGGGCGTCGTCGCCGAGGGCGAGTGCCGCCGCCGTGTCCATGCTCGTCGCCGTCACAGGTGCTTCACCCCTTCCGGGATCTCGTAGAAGGTGGGGTGCCGGTAGGGCTTGTCGGCCGAGGGTTCGAAGAACGGGTCCTTCTCGTCGGGGGACGAGGCGGTGATCGCGCCGGAGGGGACCACCCAGAGGGAGACCCCCTCGCTGCGTCGGGTGTAGAGGTCCCTGGCGTTCCGCAGGGCCATCTCGGCGTCCGGAGCGTGCAGGCTGCCCGCGTGGGTGTGGGACAGGCCCCTGCGCGAGCGCACGAAGACCTCCCACAGCGGCCATTCGGTCGAGCTGCTCATGCCGTCGCCTCCCGGGGCTCGGTGTGCTGTGCGGTGCGCCGCTTGGCGGCGTGGGCGGCGGCCGCCTCGCGGACCCAGGCGCCCTCCTCGTGGGCGCGACGGCGCTGGCCGAGGCGCTGTTCGTTGCAGGGGCCGTTGCCCTTGATGACCTCGGTCAGCTCGCTCCAGTCGATGGCGCCGAAGTCGTGGTGGCCGCGCTCCTCGTTCCACCGGAGGTCGGGGTCGGGGAGGGAGAGGCCGAGGCTCTCGGCCTGGGGGACGCAGATGTCCACGAAGCGCTGGCGCAGCTCGTCGTTGGAGTGGCGCTTGATCTTCCAGGCCATGGACTGGGCGGAGTGGGCCGAGGCGTCGTCCGGAGGGCCGAACATCATCAGCGACGGCCACCACCAGCGGTCCACCGCGTCCTGCGCCATGGCGTGCTGCGCGGGTGTCCCCTTCGAGAGCGCGAGGAGCAGCTCGTACCCCTGGCGCTGGTGGAAGGACTCCTCCTTGCACACCCGGACCATCGCGCGGGCGTAGGGCCCGTACGAGCAGCGGCAGAGGGGTACCTGGTTGGTGATGGCCGCTCCGTCGACCAGCCAGCCGATCGCGCCGACGTCCGCCCAGGTGAGCGTCGGGTAGTTGAAGATCGACGAGTACTTCTGGCGGCCGGTGTGGAGCTTGTCCAGCAGCTCGTCCCGGCTCACGCCCAGGGTCTCCGCGGCGCTGTAGAGGTAGAGGCCGTGGCCCGCCTCGTCCTGGACCTTGGCCATGAGGATCGCCTTGCGGCGCAGGGAGGGCGCCCGGGTGATCCAGTTGGCCTCCGGCTGCATGCCGATGATCTCCGAGTGGGCGTGCTGGGCCATCTGGCGGATGAGTGTCGCCCGGTAGGCCTCCGGCATCCAGTCACGCGGCTCGATGCGCTCGTCGGCGGCCACGGCGGCGTCGAACGCCGCCTCGTACGCCTCCGTGGTCACTGACGTCATCCGGACTCCCTACCGACCGATCGTTCGGTTCACTGGCTTCAATGGTCGGTCGAGGGCCCTTAGGGTGTCAACCCTGTGGATGACCGACGTGGACGACTGGGGATCGGGGCGGGGATGGAGTCCTACGAGCAGGCGAGCGGTACACAGGACGGGGCACCGCCCGCCGGTCCGCCCCCGCAGCCGGCCGCCGAGCGGACCCCGTCCGGGCAGCCCGCCCCCCAGTCGGCCGCCGAGCAGGGCCCCAGCCCCTCCGACCCGGCGGCGCACCGGCCGCCCCTCGCGGGGGTGGCGGGGCTGTCCACGCCCTACCGGGTGCTCGCCGCCGTGTGCGCCGCAGGCATCGCCTCCGTGGCCTGCGTCCATCTCGCCATGGTCTTCCTCCACGTGGCGCCGTCCAACACGCTGACCAAACGGCACGGCGACGCGGTGCAGGCGTGGGTGTACCCGGAGTTCGAGCAGAACTGGAAGCTGTTCGCCCCCAACCCCCTCCAGCAGAACATCTCGGTGGAGGCGCGGGCCGAGTACACGGACGCCGGGGGCAGCCGCCGGACGAGCGACTGGATCAACCTGACGGAGCGGGACGCCGAGGCGATCCGCGGCAACCTCCTCCCCAGCCACATCCACCAGAACCAGCTCCGCCGGGGCTGGGACTTCTACCTCGGGGCCCATGCCGACGGCGCCCGCCCGGACGGCCTGCGCGCCCGCCTCTCCGAGCGCTACCTGCGCCGGATAGCCATGCAGCGCCTGGAGGGCGCGGAGCTGGGCGGCGCCGTCCAGCGGATCCAGCTGAGGTCCTCCTCGCAGGCCATCGAGCCGCCCTCGTGGAGCCCCGAGAAGGTCGACACCCGCCCCGTGTACAACGTGCAGCCGTGGTGGACGGTCACCGCCGCCGACCTGCCCGGCGGCGTCACCGGCGGACGGACGGAGGAGGCCCGATGAGCGGCGGGCGGGACGTGACCCCGGGACCTGCGGAGGGCGGGGACCCCGAGCTGACCACCGCCGTGGAACGCAGGGCCGCTCGCGCCTTCCAGCGGGTCACGGCCAACGCCTTCGGCCCGTACCAGAGCGCGATCGTGCGCATCGGCTTCGGCGCCACCTGGCTCGCCTTCCTTCTCTTCGAGTTCCCGAACCGCCATGAGCTGTACGGCCCGGACGGCCCGTGGGGCTGGCAGCTGGGGCACGAACTCCTGGCCGACAACGACGCCTTCACCGGCCTGCTGTGGACCGACGGCGCCTTCTGGTTCGAGGCCGTCTACGCGCTGTCCGCGCTGTCGAGCCTGCTGCTGGTGCTGGGCTGGCGCACCCGTGCGGCCTCGGCGCTGTTCATGTTCGGCGTGCTCTCGCTCCAGAACCGCTCCGTCTTCGTCGGTGACGGCGGTGACAACGTGGTGCACCTGATGGCGATCTACCTGGTCCTGACCCGGTGCGCCTCGGTGTGGTCCCTCGACGCGCGACGGGCCGCCAGGGCGGAGCGGGGCGCTCCCGTCCGGGACGTCGCCGGACCGGTGCTGTGGGGTGTCCTCGGGGCCGGGCTGATCGCCGGCACCCTCCTCAACGAGACCGGTGAGCTCGTCCTGTGGCTGTTCTGGCTGCTGTGGTCGGTACAGGGACTGTGGTGGCTCGTGACCCGGTACGCGCCGGGCAGCCAGCACCGCCTCGCGCTCGACGTGGTGGCCAACCTGGTGCACAACACGGCACTGCTGGTGATCATGGCGGAGGTCTGCCTCATCTACGCCACCGCGGGCTGGTACAAGGTGCAGGGTTCGCGCTGGCAGGACGGCACGGCCCTGTACTACCCGCTCAACCTGGAGTACTTCACGCCCTGGCCCGCGGTCTCCGACCTGCTGGCCGCCAGCGGCCTCCTGGTGCTGGTGCTCACCTACGGCACCGTCCTCGTGCAGGTGGCGTTCCCCTTCACGCTCTTCAACCGCAAGGTCAAGAACGTACTGCTGGTCATCATGATCATGGAGCACGCGGGGATCGCGGTCCTGCTCGGGCTGCCGTTCTTCTCGCTGGCGATGATCTCCGCCGACGCGGTCTTCCTGCCGACGGTCTTCCTGGTCTGGCTGGGGGCCCGGGCGGCGGGCCTGCGCGAGGGGCTGCTGCGCCGGCTTCCCTCGCGGCGGCGCGGGGGCGGCGCCGCGGCCGCGACCGTACCGGCCCCGCGGGCGGCCGGGGCCCCGGCCGGCGGCACCGGCGGGCAGGCGCCCCCGGGACGGGCCGACGGTGCGGAGGGCTCCGGACCGGGACGTACGCTCGTGGGGTGAGCACCACCGAGGAAGAACCCCGGCAGTACGACGAGGGCTACGGGCCCGAGGTCGGCGTCGGCCCGCATCCGCTGCCCTGGCCCCGGGGCGAGCACTACGACCCCGAGCTGCTCGCCGGAGGCGACCGGCGCAACGTCGTGGACGGCTACCGCTACTGGACACGGGAGGCGATCGTCGCCGACCTGGACACCCGGCGCCACGACTTCCACGTGGCGGTCGAGAACTGGGGTCACGACTTCAACATCGGGTCCGTGGTGCGGACCGCCAACGCCTTCCTCGCCAAGGAGGTCCACATCGTCGGCCGGCGCCGCTGGAACCGCCGCGGCGCCATGGTGACCGACCGCTACCAGCACGTGCGCCACCACCCGGACACCGCGTCGCTCACCGGGTGGGCCGCCTCGGAGGGCCTGCCGGTCATCGGGATCGACAACCTGCCGGGCGCCGTCCCGCTGGAGCGCGTCGTGCTGCCGCGCCGCTGCGTTCTTCTGTTCGGGCAGGAGGGGCCGGGGCTGACGGAGGAGGCGCGCGCCCACGTGGAGATGGTCTGCTCGATCGCCCAGTTCGGTTCGACCCGGTCCATCAACGCCGGTGCGGCGGCGGCCGTCGCGATGCACGCCTGGGTGCAGCGGCACGCGGAGATCCCGTCACCCTGATCCTGCCCGGACCGGCGCGGGACCGTCCCGCCCGGCGCGGTCCGATGTCCGCGGCCCACCACGGTGCGGATGACCGCCGCGGTGGGGATGCGCACCGAGGCTGCCCGACGCCGATGCCCCTTCGTGGCAGCGGTCGCCCCGGCCCCGGGCCGGGGCGACCGCGCGATGAGCGCCGCCGCCCGCCCGGGCCGAGCCCCGCCGCCCGGACCTGCGCCCGGGCGGCGGACCGCCTCACGCGTGCCTGCGGACCTCCACCACCCGGAAGCGGTTCGCCACAAACGCCCCGTCGCAGAGTGCGGCGTTGGCGGCGGGGTTGCCGCCGGAGCCGTGGAAGTCGGAGAACGCCGCCGTCTGGTTGACGTACACCCCGCCGGTCAGGTTCAGGGAGAGCTGGGCCGACTCGTCGAGGCAGACCTCCTCCAGGGCGCGCTCGGTCTCAGCGGACGTGGTGTAGCCGCCGACGGTCATCGCCCCCTTCTCGCGAATCGTGTACCGCAGCAGATCCAGGGCGTCGGCCGTCGAGTCGACCGCCACGACGAAGGCCACCGGGCCGAAGCACTCGTCGAGGTAGGCGGGCTCGTTCTCCCGGGACTCCCAGAGCTTGCGTGCCCCGTCCAGCTTCACGACCAGCGGCGTACGGACCGTCGCGCCGGGGAGCTCCTGGTGGACGACCTCCCGCGAGGCCAGGGCCACTTCGCCGAGTTCCGCGGCAGCCTCCAGCCGCGCCTTCACCTCGGGGTTGACCAGGGCCCCCAGCAGGGCGGTGGCCCGGGCGTCGTCGGCCAGCAGGCCGCTCACCGCGGCTCCGAGGTCGGCCGCCACCTCGTCGAACGACTTGCGGCCCTGGTCCGTCTCGATGCCCTCCCGGGGCACCAGCACGTTCTGCGGGGCGGTGCACATCTGGCCGCTGTACAGGCTGAGGGAGAAGGCCAGGTTGGACAGCATGCCCCGGTAGTCGTCCGTCGAGTCGACGACGACGGTGTTGACGCCCGCCTTCTCCGTGTGGACCACGGCCTGGCGGGCGTTCGCCTCCAGCCAGTCACCGAACGCGGTCGAGCCCGTGTAGTCGATGATCCGGACCTCCGGCCGGGTGGCCAGCACCTTGGCGATGCCCTCGCCCGGGCGCTCCACGGCCAGTGCCACCAGGTTCGGGTCGAAGCCCGCCTCGGCCAGCACCTCGCGCGCGACCTTCACCGTCATGGCGAGCGGCAGGACCGCCCGCGGGTGCGGCTTGACGAGCACCGGGTTCCCGGTGGCCAGCGAGGCGAAGAGGCCGGGGTAGCCGTTCCACGTCGGGAAGGTGTTGCAGCCGATCATCAGGGCGATGCCGCGGCCCGCGGCGGTGAAGGTCTTCCGCATCTCCAGCGGACCCCGCTTGCCCTGGGGCTTGGACCAGTCGGCGGTGGCCGGGGTACGGGTCTGCTCCAGGTAGGCGTAGGCGACGGCCTCCATGCCGCGGTCCTGGGCGTGCGGCCCGCCCGCCTGGAACGCCATCATGAACGCCTGGCCGCTGGTGTGCATCACGGCGTGCGCGAACTCGTGGGTGCGTGCGCTGATGCGGGCGAGGATCTCCAGGCAGACCAGGGCGCGGGTCTCCGGGCCCGCGTCGCGCCAGGCCGCCATGCCGGCGCGCATCGCCGGCAGGAGCACCTCCGGGTCGGGATGCGGGTACTCGATCCCCAGGTCGATGCCGTACGGCGAGACCTCACCCCCCGTCCATCCGTCGGTGCCCGGCTGGTCCAGGTCGAAGCGGTTGCCGCGCAGCGCCTCGAAGGCGGCGAGGCCGTCCGAGGGGGCGTTCTCGCCGTACGCCTTGGGGTGCTCGGGGTGGGGGGACCAGTAGGCGCGCGTGCGGATCGCTTCGAGGGCCTGGTCGAGCGTGGGCCGGTGGGTCTCGGTCAACTGCATGAGGACCAACTCCTCGTCGAGCTGGGCAGGGGAGGAATGACAGAGTTAGAGTAACCGAACGATCGGTCGGTACAAGGGGGCCTGTCGAAGCTGTGGACAACTCATCGGGGAGGATCGCTCCATGACCGCCATCGACCCGAGCCGCACCGTCGCCGTCGTCGGAACCGGCACCATGGGCCAGGGCATCGCGCAGGTCGCGCTGACCGCCGGGCACCCCGTGCGGCTGTACGACGCCGTCCCGGGCCGGGCGGAGGAGGCCGCGCTGGCCGTCGCCGCCCGCCTCGACCGCCTGGTGGAGAAGGGCCGCATGGCGCCGGCGGACCGGGACGCGGCGTGTGCACGCCTGCTCCCCGCCTCCTCGGTCGCCGAGCTGGCGGACGCCGCCCTCGTGGTCGAGGCCGTGCTGGAGCGGCTGGACGTCAAGCAGGAGCTCTTCGCCGAGCTGGAGAAGGTCGTCGCGGACGACTGCCTGCTCGCCACCAACACCTCCTCCCTGTCGGTGACGGCCGTGGCGGGCCCTCTGCGGGCCCCGGGGCGGTTCCTCGGCCTGCACTTCTTCAACCCGGCACCGCTGCTCCCGCTCGTGGAGGTGGTCAGCGGGCACGCCACCGACGAGCAGGCCGCACGGACCGCCCGCAGCACCGTCGCGGCGTGGGGCAAGACGCCGGTCGGCTGCGCCGACCTGCCCGGCTTCATCGTGAACCGCCTGGCCCGGCCCTTCTACGCCGAGGCGTTCGCCGTGCACGAGGAGCACCGGATCGAGCCCGCGCTGATCGACCTGGTGCTGCGCGAGTGCGGCGGCTTCCGGATGGGCCCCTTCGAGCTCACCGACCTGATCGGCCAGGACGTCAACGAGGCCGTGACGCGGTCCGTCTGGCAGTCCTTCTTCCACAGCCCGAAGTTCCAGCCGTCACTGGCCCAGCAGCGACTCGTGGAGTCCGGGCGCCTCGGCCGCAAGACCGGTCACGGCTGGTACTCCTACGCCGAGGGCGCGGAGCGCCCGGTGACCGGGGACGCGGAGCCCCGGGACGCCCCCGCGTACGTGGTCGCCGAGGGAGACCTGGGACCCGCGGGTGTTCTGCTGGACCTGATCCGCGAGGCGGGTGTGGCCGTCCGCACCGAGGACGAGGACCAGGGGACGCGCCTGGTACTGCCCAGCGGCGGTCAACTGGTCCTGGCGGACGGGCAGGCGGCCTGCGAGTTCCGCGACGTCGTCTACTTCGACCTGGCCCTCGACTACCGCACCGCGGGACGGGTGGCGCTCTCCTGTGCTCCCGACGTCCGGCCGGACACCCTCGCCCAGGCGACCGGACTGTTCCAGGCGCTCGGCAAGAAGGTGACCGTCCTGGGGGACGTTCCGGGCATGATCGTCGCCCGCACCGTCGCGATGCTCGGCGACCTGGCGGCGGACGCGCTGGTCCGCGGGGTCGCCACCGCGCAGGACATCGACACGGCGATGCGCCTCGGGGTCAACTACCCGCGAGGCCCCCTCGAATGGAACGAGGTGCTGGGGCGGGACTGGGCCTGGGAGCTGCTCGCGAACCTGGACGAGACGGTGCCGACCGGCCGCTACGCCCGGACGCTGGGCCTCCACCAGTGGTCCCACGCGACGCCCGAGCCGACAGACGAGGACGCCCCATGACCACGGCCAAGCGCGACACGTACACCCCCGAGACCCTGCTGACGGTCGCGGTGCGGATCTTCAACGAGCGCGGCTACGACGGCACGTCGATGGAGCACCTGTCCCGTGCGGCGGGGATCTCCAAGTCGTCGATCTACCACCACGTCGCCGGCAAGGAGGAGCTGCTGCGCCGGGCGGTCAGCCGCGCCCTCGACGCCCTGTTCGCGATCCTGGACGAGCCGGATGCCGGTCGGGGGCGCGCCGTCGAGAGGGTCGAGT
This sequence comes from Streptomyces sp. C10-9-1, assembly GCF_024497955.1. GTDB lineage: Bacteria > Actinomycetota > Actinomycetes > Streptomycetales > Streptomycetaceae > Streptomyces > Streptomyces sanyensis. Next base: position 87,847 of record NZ_JANHKP010000002.1, read on the forward strand.
ACGTCACCCGGCGCACCGTCGGGGTGCTCATGGCCGAGCTGCCCTATGTGACGCTGCTGCTGCGTGTGCGCGGCAACACCACGACCGAGCGGTGGGCGCTGGAGCGCCGCCGGGAGTTCGACCAGCGGGTGGCCGACCTGCTGAAGGCGGCCGCCGCCGAGGGGGACCTCCGGGCCGACGTGGACACCCGCCTCGCCACGCGCCTCCTCTTCGGCATGGTCAACTCGCTGGTCGAGTGGTACCGGCCGCAGCCGGGCGGCGGGTACGAGGGAGAGCAGGTGGCCGAGGCCGTCGTGCGGATGGCCTTCGACGGGCTCCGTAGCGGCGGGTGACCTGCCGGGGCCCCGGCAGCGGCGGCCGCCGCGCGGGGTGCCGTGCCGGCGGACGCGCGGGGCCGGGGGGGCGTCCGTCGCGGCCGCAGCCGTGGACCGTGCCTTCCGATGATCACACCGGGGTGCGCGGCCGGCGGTTCCGATGCCCGGCGCGCTCAGGGCGTCTGGTGGTCCGGGTCGGCGCCGAGACCGGAGGGGGCGCCGGGCCCGCCTCCGCAGACCGGGTTCAGATCGGTCTCCTCGAAGACCAGCAGCGTCCGGGTGGACAGCACCTCCGGGATGGCCTGGATACGAGTCAGGACCAGCTCCCGCAGGGTGCGGGTGTCCGGTGTGTGCACCAGGAGCAGGACGTCGAAGTCTCCGCTGACGAGGGCGATGTGCGCGGCTCCCGGCAGCGCCTGGAGCTGCTCGCGCACCGTGCGCCAGGTGTTCTGCACGATCTTGAGCGTGATGTAGGCGGAGGCGCCCTGACCCGCGCGCTCGTGGTCGACACGGGCGGTGAAGCCCCGGATCACACCGTCGTCGATGAGCCGGTTGATGCGGGCGTACGCGTTCGCCCGGGAGACGTGCACCCGCTCGGCGACGCCCCGGACGGACGCGCGGCCGTCCGACTGGAGTATGCGCAGGATGTCGCGGTCGACGGCATCGAGGGGCCTGGGCGGGGGCGCCTGCTCCGCGCGGTCCTGGCCGTCGGCCATTTGTTCAGTGGACATGTCCCCCCGCCTCCGCCTTGTGGACAACCTGTGTCCATCTGAAGCCCCGCCGGACCGTTTGTCCACAGGCTGGAGGTGCCTGTAGCCAAAATGCGCTCACGACCGAACAATCGGTAGGTGAGGCACGCCACACAGGGCGGTGCCTCCCGTTCGCATTCGTCGTCGCCCACGGCCTCGTTCGTCGGCGCTCCCACGAGGAGGTGCTCGCGTTGAGAAAGAGCAGCATGACGGTCCAGGAGCTGCCCGGTGCCGCTGCCGCCTACCGGCCCACCCCGCCGCCGGCCTGGCAGCCCCGCACCGACCCCGCCCCCCTGCTCCCGGATCCCGAGCCGCTACGCGTGCTCGGCACCGATGCGGCCGCCTCGGCCGATTCCGGCCTGCTGCTCCGGCTCTACGCCCAGCTGGTCCGGGGCCGCCGGTACAACACCCAGGCCACGGCGCTGACCAAGCAGGGGCGCCTCGCGGTCTACCCGTCCAGCACGGGCCAGGAGGCCTGTGAGATCGCCGCGGCCATGGTCCTGGAGGAGCGCGACTGGCTCTTCCCCAGCTACCGCGACACCCTCGCGGCCGTGGCGCGCGGGCTCGACCCGGTCGAGGCGCTCACCCTGCTGCGCGGCGACTGGCACACCGGCTACGACCCCCGCGAGCACCGCATCGCCCCGCTGTGCACGCCTCTCGCCACCCAGCTGCCCCACGCCGTCGGCCTGGCGCACGCGGCCCGGCTGCGCGGCGACGACGTCGTCGCCCTCGCCATGGTCGGCGACGGCGGCACCAGCGAGGGCGACTTCCACGAGGCGCTGAACTTCGCCGCGGTCTGGCAGGCGCCGGTCGTCTTCCTCGTCCAGAACAACGGGTTCGCGATCTCCGTGCCCCTGGCCAAGCAGACGGCCGCGCCCTCCCTGGCCCACAAGGCCGTGGGCTACGGGATGCCCGGCCGCTTGGTCGACGGCAACGACGCCGCGGCCGTGCACCAGGTCCTCGGCGAGGCCGTGGAGCGGGCCCGCCGGGGCGGCGGCCCCACGCTCGTCGAGGCGGTGACCTACCGCGTCGACGCCCACACCAACGCCGACGACGCCACCCGGTACCGGGTCGAGCAGGAGGTCGAGGTCTGGCGCGCCCACGACCCGATCATGCTGCTGGAGCGGGAGCTCACCGCACGCGGCCTGCTCGACGAGGAGAGCCGCCGTGCCGCCACCGAGGAGGCCGAGGCCATGGCGGCCGACCTGCGTGAACGCATGAACGCCGACCCGGTCCTCGACCCGATGGACCTGTTCGCCCACGTCTACACGGAGCAGACCGGCCAGCTGCGCGAGCAGGCGGCGCAGCTCCGCGCCGAGCTGGACGCCGCGGCCGAAGCCGAGGGAGAAGCACGATGACCACGGCCGCAGTGAAGCCCGCGACCATGGCCCAGGCGCTGCAACGCGCCATGCGCGACGCCATGGCCGAGGACCCGACGGTCCACGTCATGGGCGAGGATGTCGGCACCCTCGGAGGCGTCTTCCGGGTGACCGACGGGCTTGCCAAGGAGTTCGGCGACGATCGCTGCACCGACACCCCGCTGGCCGAGGCCGGCATCCTCGGCACCGCGATCGGTATGGCGATGTACGGTCTGCGCCCCGTCGTCGAGATGCAGTTCGACGCCTTCGCCTACCCGGCGTTCGAGCAGCTGGTCAGCCATGTCGCCAAGATGCGCAACCGCACGCGCGGGGCGATGCCCCTCCCGATCACGGTGCGCATCCCCTACGGGGGCGGCATCGGGGGCGTCGAGCACCACAGCGACGCCTCCGAGGCCTACTACATGGCCACGCCGGGTCTGCACATCCTGACCCCGGCCACGGTCGAGGACGCCTACGGGATGCTGCGTGCCGCGATCGCCTCCGACGACCCGGTGGTCTTCCTGGAGCCCAAGCGGCTGTACTGGTCCAAGTCGACCTGGTCGCCCGAGGCGCCCGCGGCGGTGGAACCCGTCGGCCGGGCCGCGGTGCGCCGCCCCGGCCGCAGCGCCACGCTCATCACCTACGGCCCCTCGCTGCCCGTCTGCCTGGAGGCCGCCGAGGCCGCCACGGCCGAGGGCTGGGACCTGGAGGTGGTGGACCTGCGCTCGCTGGTGCCCTTCGACGACGAAACGGTCTGCGCATCGGTGCGCCGGACCGGACGGGCCGTCGTGGTCCACGAGTCCAACGGCTTCGGCGGCCCCGGAGGCGAGATCGCCGCCCGGGTCACCGAGCGCTGCTTCCACCATCTGGAGGCCCCCGTGCTCCGGGTGGCGGGCCTCGACATCCCCTATCCGCCGCCCATGCTGGAGAAGCACCATCTGCCGGGCGTCGACCGGGTCCTGGACGCGGTCGCACGGCTTCAGTGGGAGGCGGAGAGCTGATGGCGAAGGTCCTGGAGTTCAAGCTTCCCGACCTGGGCGAGGGCCTGACCGAGGCCGAGATCGTCCGCTGGCTGGTGGACGTCGGCGACGTGGTCGCCATCGACCAGCCGGTGGTCGAGGTCGAGACCGCCAAGGCGATGGTGGAGGTGCCCTGCCCCTACGGGGGAGTGGTGACGGCCCGCTTCGGTGAGGAGGGCAGCGAGCTGCCGGTGGGCGCACCGCTGCTGACGGTCGCCGTCGGAGCGGACCGGCTGGAGGACGCGGGCGCCGCGGCGGCACCGGGCGGGCAGTCCGCCCCGTCCGGGGAGCGGGCGGCGTCCACCGGCGGCACCGCGTCCGCCGAGAGCTCGGGAAACGTCCTGGTGGGCTACGGCACCGGTGCCCCCGCGGCGCGGCGGCGGCGGCTGCGGCCGTCCGCACTCGGCGGCGTGCCCGCGCCCGCGGCGGCTGCTGCGCCCGCGCCCGCGGCACCGGCCGCGGCGAAGGCCCGGAACGGCTCGCCGGTCGGCGAACCGCCGGGTGCCGCCTCCGAGCCCGCGCACCACGGCGCACACGGCGCATCCCGTGAGACCGTGCGGGCCGCCGCCGAGGGGCCCGTCGCGGTGATCTCGCCGCTGGTGCGCAAGCTGGCCCGGGACAACGACCTCGACCTGCGGCGACTCACCGGATCGGGCCCGGACGGGCTGATCCTGCGCGCCGACGTGGAGCAGGCGCTCAGAGCCGCCCACGCCGCGCCGTCCCTGGCGCCGACCGCCCAGGCCGCCCCGGCAGCCGGGACGGCCGTCGGCACCGCGGCGCTCCCCACAGGGGCGGAGGAGCGGATTCCGTTGCGCGGGGTCCGCGGAGCGGTGGCCGACAAGCTGTCCCGCAGCCGGCGCGAGATCCCCGACGCGACCTGCTGGGTGGACGCGGACGCCACCGAGCTGCTGGCAGCCCGCACCGCGATGAACGCGACCGGCGGCGAGAAGATCTCGCTCCTGGCGCTGCTCGCCCGCATCTGCACGGCGGCGCTCGACCGCTATCCGGAGCTCAACTCCGCGGTGGACACGGAGGCCCGGGAGATCGTGAGGTTGCCGGGCGTCCACATCGGCTTCGCGGCGCAGACGCAGCGGGGACTGGTCGTCCCGGTGGTCAAGGACGCCCACACCAGGTCCGCGGAGTCGCTCACCGCCGAGTTCGCCCGGCTGACGGAAGCGGCACGCGAGGGCACCCTGACGCCGGCCGACCTCACCGGAGGCACCTTCACCCTGAACAACTACGGGGTGTTCGGCGTCGACGGCTCCACACCGATCATCAACCACCCCGAGGCCGCGATGCTGGGCGTCGGACGGATCGTGCCCAAGCCCTGGGTCCACGAAGGGGAGCTGGCCGTGCGGAAGGTGGTGCAGCTCTCGCTCACCTTCGACCACCGGGTCTGCGACGGAGGTACCGCGGGAGGCTTCCTGCGCTACGTGGCCGACTGCGTGGAGCGGCCGGCGGTCCTGCTCCGCACGGTGTAGGGCGCGGGCCGGGCGGCTGCGGCCCTGCGGGCTCGTCCGCCCGGCTCCCGGTCCGCCGGGCTCCTGCCCCCGGTCCGGCGGCCGGGCCCGCCGCCGGGGTCGGCGGCAGGCCGGTGCTCGGGGCCGGCCGGTACGGGCCCGTCCGCAGCAGGGGCCGGGCCGCCCCCGCCGCCCGGCACGAGGTCCGCGGCGCTCCGGGGGGTGCCGTGCCGCTCGCAGGTCCGCGGTGGCAGAGGGCCGCTCCCACGAGGTGGGGCCCTGGCTGCCGGGGCGCGGCGATCACGGCCCATACTGCTGGGGTGACCACCACACCAGGCACGCCCGAGCGCTCCGCGTACGACGCCGTCGTACTCGCCGGAGGAGCCGCCCGACGCCTGGGGGGAACCGACAAGCCGGCGGTCAGCGTGGGAGGCCGGACGCTGATCGACCGGGTGCTCTCCGCCTGCGCCGGGGCCGCACGGACCGTCGTCGTCGGGGGACGGCGCCCGACCGTCCGACCGGTCCTCTGGGCCAGGGAGGACCCGCCCGGCGGCGGCCCGCTCGCCGCGCTCGACGCGGGGGTCCGCCACTGCCGGGCGGAGACCGTGGTCGTGCTCTCGGCCGACCTGCCCTTCCTCGGGCCCGGGACGGTCGGATCACTGCTCGCCGCCCTCGGCGGAGCCGCGCCCGGCGGGGAGGCCGGCACCCCGACCGAGGGGGCGCTGCTCACCGACGCGGCCGAGCGCGACCAGCCGCTGGTCGCCGCCTACCGCCTCGAACCCCTGCGACGTGAGATCGCTCTCCTCGCCACCGAGTACGGCAGCCTCTCCGGCCTGCCGCTGCGTCTTCTGACCCGGGAACTGGACCTTGTCCGGGTCGCCGCCGATGCCCGGGCCTCGTTCGACTGCGACACCTGGGAGGACATCGCCGCGGCCCGGGCGCGCATCAGGGAGCATGGATACGTGCTGGACGAATGGATTGCCGCGGTCTCGGCCGAACTCGGCATCGACTTGGACGTCGACACCCACGGGCTGCTCGACCTCGCCCGCGACGCCGCCCACGGCGTCGCCCGCCCGGCCGCGCCGCTGACCACCTTCCTGGTCGGCTACGCGGCTGCCCGGGCGGGCGGCGGCCCGGACGCGGTGGCCGAGGCATCGCGCAAGGCCGCGGCCCTCGCCGCCCGCTGGGCCGCGGAGAGCGACGACCAGGGCACGCAGCCCGGGAACGGCGACGGCCCGGGGGACGCCCGCAGCGGTGGGGCCACGGCAGGATGACAGAGCACCCGCGCAGCAGACCGCCCGGCCGCGAACGAGAACCCGGCCCGCCCCCCGAACACCGCGCCGCCGGCGCCGGACCGGTGCCCCCGGACCCTGGTGAACGGGTGCACCCCGTCCCCGGCGACCCCTGGGACCTCACCCCGGGGCAGTCCTGGGGACCCCTGGGCGGCGTCGGGGCCCCGGGCCCCGGGCACCGACCGGCCGCGGAGCATCCCGAGGGCGCGGCCCCCGGACGCAGGGCCGACGACCACCCCCCGCTTCCGGAACTCGACGGGGTGGCCGACGCCCTGGCCCTGCTCGCACCCCGCGGAACCGCGGGTGATCCCCGCCCCGGTGGCGAGAGCGCCCCCGGGCCCTCCGCCCTCGGCTCTCGCGCCCCGGGTGATGCCCCCCACCACGAGGCGTCCTCCCACGAAGCGCCCCGGCACCGGCCCGACGACCGGCCGCCCGCGCCCGACCGGCCTTCCGCCGCCGGGCCTTCCGCCGCCCCGCCCGCCGGGGCGGCCTCTCCCCGGCGCCCGGCACGGGGCCACGGTCCCGGAGCCCCGGCCTGGACCGAGGCCCGCGCGATCGCGGCCCGCGAGGGCCGCCGGTTCCCGGGCGGGACCCGCACCGCCCCGCTGGCCGAAGCCCTCGGCCACGTCCTCGCCGAGCCCCTGACGGCCCTGTGCGACCTGCCCTTCTTCGACACCTCCGCCATGGACGGCTGGGCCGTCTCCGGTCCCGGCCCCTGGCACATCCGGGACGCCGCGGTGCTCGCCGGCCACGCGGACGCCGAAGCCCTCGCGGACGGCACCGCGGTACGGATCGCCACGGGTGCCCGCGTCCCTCGCGAGACGACCGCCGTCATCCGCAGCGAGCACGCCCGCGCCGACGAGGCCAAGGGCCTGCTCCACGCCGAGCGCTCGGTGGTTCCCGGCCAGGACATCCGGCCACGCGCCCAGGAGTGCCGCAGTGGCGAGCGCCTGCTCGGCTCCGGTACCGCGGTGACGCCCGCCGTCCTCGGGCTCGCCGCGGCGGCCGGCTACGACGAGCTCCGGACGGTCCGGCCCGTCCGCGCGGAGATCCTCGTCCTCGGCGACGAGCTGCTGCCTTCCGGGCTGCCCCGGGAGGGCCTCATCCGCGACGCCCTCGGGCCGATGGTGGGCCCCTGGCTCCGGGCACTGGGCGCGGAGTCGGTGACCACCCGCAGGATCCTCGACGACGAGGAGGCCCTCCACCGGGCTGTGGCGGACTCGGAGGCCGAGCTGCTGGTCACCACCGGCGGCACGGCGGCGGGACCGGTCGACCACGTCCGCCCGGTACTGCGGCGGCTCGGCGCCCGGCTGCTCGTGGAGGGCGTCGCCGTCCGCCCCGGGCACCCGATGCTGCTGGCCCGGCTCGCCCCGGGGCGCTGCCTCGTCGGCCTCCCCGGCAACCCGCTGGCCGCGGTCTCCGCGCTGCTCACCCTGGCCGAGCCCCTGCTCCGGGGTCTGACCGGCCGCCCCACCGCCGAGCCGTCACGGATCCCGGTGCACACGTCCGTGCAGGGGCACCCGCACGACACCCGGCTGGTGCCCGTCCGGCACACGGCCGGACGGCTCGTGCCGCTGCGCTACCACGGTCCCGCCATGCTCCGCGGCATCGCCGGGGCCGACGCACTCGCCGTGGTCCCGCCGGGAGGGGCCCGGCCGGGCGACGCACTGGAGGTCCTGGGGCTGCCCTGGACCAGCTGGGCCCATCCGGGCACCGAGGAGGGGTGTTCCACGTGAAACTGCCGAACAGGGACGCGATGGCCCGGCACGTCGACGAGCAGCTCGTCGCCGCCCGGGTGAAGCTTCCGCGCCGGGTCGTCGAGCGGCCCCTGCGGCAGGTCAGCAAGCGGCTCCTGATGGCGCTGCTCGTGCTGGCCGTGACGGTGCTGCTGGTATGGACCGACCGCAGCGGCTACCACGACAACGCCGACGGCTCGGTCGACTTCCTCGACTGCCTCTACTACGCGACGGTCACCCTCTCCACCACGGGCTACGGCGACATCGTCCCCTACAGCGACGCCGCCCGGCTCACCAACGTGCTGCTGGTGACGCCGCTGCGCGTGCTGTTCCTGATCATCCTGGTCGGTACCACTCTCGAGGTGCTCACCGAGCGCACCCGGGAGGAGTGGCGGCTGAACCGCTGGAGGTCCACCTTGCGTGACCACACCGTCATCGTCGGCTTCGGCACCAAGGGCCGGTCGGCGATGAAGACCCTCTGCGCCACCGGTCTGCGGAAGGACCAGATCGTCATCGTCGACCCGAGCGGCAAGGTCATCGAGACCGCCAACGCCGAGGGCTTCGTCGGGGTCGTCGGGGACGCCACCCGCAGTGACGTGCTGCTGAGGGCCGAACTCCAGAAGGCCCGCCAAGTGATCATCGCACCGCAGCGGGACGACACCGCGGTGCTGGTCACGCTGACGGCACGCCAGCTCAACCGGGGCGCGAAGATCGTCGCCGCGGTCCGCGAGGAGGAGAACGCGCCGCTGCTCCGGCAGTCCGGTGCCGACGCGGTGATCACCAGTTCGGGCGCCGCGGGCAGGCTGCTCGGCCTCTCCGTGCTCAGCCCCAGCGCGGGCACCGTCATGGAGGACCTGATCCAGCAGGGCAGCGGCCTCGACCTCGTCGAACGGCCGGTCATAAAGGCCGAGGTGGGGCGCAGCGTCCGGGAGACCGAGGATCTTGTCGTGAGCGTGGTGCGCGGCCACCGGCTGCTGCCCTACGACGACCCGGCCGCCAGCCCCCTTCAGCTGACGGACCGTCTCATCACCATCGTGAGGGCGGAGAACGCGGCCGCCGCCAACGGCCGGGAGTAGCCTCGCGGCCATGCATGCGATCACGATTCCCGAACCCGGCGGCCCCGAGGCCCTCGTCTGGGCCGAGGTGCCCGACCCCGTCCCCGGCGAAGGGGAGGTCCTCGTGGAGGTCGCCGCCAGCGCCGTGAACCGGGCCGACGTACTCCAGCGCCAGGGCTTCTACGACCCCCCGCCGGGCGCCTCGCCCTATCCGGGGCTCGAGTGCGCGGGCCGCGTCACCGCACTGGGCCCGGGTGTGTCCGGGTGGGCCGTCGGCGACGAGGTGTGCGCCCTGCTCGCCGGGGGCGGCTACGCGGAGAAGGTCGCCGTGCCCGCGGGGCAGCTGCTGCCCGTGCCGCGGGGCCTGGACACGGTCACCGCGGCCGCGCTCCCCGAGGTGACCGCGACGGTGTGGTCGAACGTGTTCATGGTGGCGCACCTGCGTCCCGGGGAGACCGTCCTCGTGCACGGCGGTGCCAGTGGTATCGGGACGATGGCGATCCAGCTGGCCAAGGCCGTGGGCGCCCGGGTGGCGGTCACGGCGGGAAGTCCCGGGAAGCTGAGGCGCTGCGCCGAACTCGGCGCGGACGTCCTGATCGACTACCGCGAGCAGGACTTCGTCGAGGAGCTCCGCAAGGCCACCGACGGGGCCGGTGCCGACGTCATCCTGGACATCGTCGGGGCCAAGTACCTCGACAGGAACGTGAAGGCGCTCGCCGTCAACGGCCGCCTCGCCGTGATCGGGCTCCAGGGCGGGGTCAAGGGCGAACTCAATCTGGGTGCGCTGCTGGCCAAGCGGGCGGCGGTGACCGCCACGTCCCTGCGCGGACGGCCTCCGGCCGAGAAGGCCGCGATCGTCGCGGCGGTGCGCGAGCATGTCTGGCCGCTGATCGAAGCGGGCCGGGTCCGCGCCGTCGTGGACCGCACGGTGCCCCTGGAGGACGCCTCCGAGGCCCATCGGGTGCTGGAGTCGGGGAGCCATGTCGGCAAGATCCTGCTGAGGTCCCCCGGAGCCTGAGCCCGCACGGGGCGTCGGGCCGCTGCGCGCCGGAGTCCCGGACGGCGGGGGCGGGCCCCTCGGGGCCGACCCCCCCGCCGTCCGATACCGGCGGGGGCGGATCCGCGACCCAGGCCGTGTCGCCCCCCGCGTGCCTCGGGAGCCGCGGCCGTGTCCCGCGCACGCCGCGCCGCCCGCGTCCGGGGCGGCGTCCTTTCGCGCGGATCCCGGGCCCCGGCTACAGGTAGGGGCCGGAGCGGATCGGTCCGGTCTGACCGCCCTCGTCCTCGTGGGCGGCGCCGGGAGGCAGGGCGCGGCGCATCTGCTCCAACTGGGCCCTGGCGGCCATCTGCTGGGCGAACAGTGCCGTCTGGATGCCGTGGAAGAGGCCCTCCAGCCACCCGACCAACTGTGCCTGGGCGATACGGAGTTCCGCCTCGGACGGGATGGCCTCCTCGGTGAACGGAAGGGACAGGCGCTCCAGTTCCTCGACCAGTTCGGGAGCCAGGCCGTCCTCCAGCTCCTTGACGGAACCCCGGTGGATCTCCTTGAGCCGTACACGGCTCGCCTCGTCGAGCGGTGCCGCCCGGACCTCTTCCAGCAGTTGCTTGATCATGCTGCCGATGCGCATGACCTTGGCGGGCTGTTCGACCATGTCCGTCACCGGGACCTCGCGCGACTCGTCGTCACCGTCACCGCCGCCGAGCGCCATCCCGTCCTGACCGACGACCAGGACGTGAGGGGTTTCCTGCGACCGTTCATTCCTCGGCATCTCCATGCCGCCATTCTCTCGTACGTGGGCCTCACCACACGGTGTGCCCCCGTGCGACGGTGATCCACCTTCCGCGGGACCTGCCGGGCCCACGAACCACGCCTGCGAACCACGCCTCCGGATCCCGTCCCGGCGCCCTGCCCGGGCCCCGGCGGTGTCCGGAAGGCCCTCCCGGACGCCGCCGGGAGGGCCTTCCGCTCAGGCCGCCTCGCGGCGGGCCAGTGCGCCCCGCGAGCGGGTCACCAGCGCGGCCAGCAGGGCGGCGCCCACGGGTACGGCGACGATCAGCGCGGCCAGAGTGCCCCACGGCATCACGATGGGGACGAAGGGCTCTCCGCCGAACGCACCCCAGCCGCGGTCGAGGGCCTCCTGGCGCCAGGCGAGCTGCTGGCGCCTCTCGGTGAGCCGGAGCCCGATCGCCGGCAGGACCCCTGCCGCCGCGCCCAGCACCACGCCCATGGCGGCCACCACTCCGCACTGGAAGCCGCTGAGCGTCCTGCGGACCCGTGGCGGTGCGCCCACCGCGGCCAGCGTCTTCAGATCCGCCTCCGCGTCCGCCTGCGCGAGACCGGTGGCGATACCGGCCGCTCCGATGGTGATCAGTCCGGCGAACACCGCCAGCGACAGCAGCACGATGCTGTTCTTGCCGGTGTAGCCGGCCTCCACGACCAGGGTGATGTCCGTGGTGGCCTTGTCGAGCTCCCCGTCCAGCTTCTGCCGCTGCTCGCTGCCGGGCATCGTGTTGGTGCTGTAGTAGGCACCGAGCGGAAGGGTGGGAAGGGCGGCAGCCTCGGCCGCCGCCGGGGGCACGATCAGCTTCACGCCGTAGGTCTGCGGTTCGCCCGCGGCCGTGTGCACGGTCAGGTGCCTGATCGCCCCCGGCGCCTCGCGGTCCTCCTCGGCAGCGTCCTCTGCGGCCTCGGTGTCGGTGATCAGCTTGATACCGATGCGGCCGTGCCGGTCGATCGGGCGCTTGTCGAAGGCGACGGGCATGCCGGACGCGAGGGCCTTCGCCGCCGCCGGGTCGTCGATCTCCAGCACCTCCAGCAGCTTCTGGTCCCCGACCAGCACACCGCCCTCCGTGACGCTGCCCGGGCCCTCGGGTTCCGTGCAGCGCCAGTCGCGGGCGAGCTGCCTGCGCTCCTCGACGCTGAAGCGCAGCGCGGGGTCCTCGTCGTCCGGCCTGCCCGGGTCCCTGGTGAAGAGCGGGCACTGGTTGGCCTCGGGCACGATCACCTCGTACCAGCCGCAGGCGTCGGTCTGGTCCCACATCGAACAGGTGGGCTTGCCCACCGCGATCCGGTCCACATCCGCGCGCAGCTCCACCGGGAGGGTGCGCTGCACGGTTTCCCGTACACCGGGTGCCTCACGGCCGCCCGCCTCGGGGGCCATGACCGAGACCGCCCCGTGCGGCAGCTCCGCGACGTAGTCGGCCCGGTCCTGGGCATCGCTGCTCGCCGCATAGGTGGCCACTGCCACGGTTCCGGCCACCGCGGCGAGCACCGCGGCGACCGCCGGGGCCGTGCGGCCCCGGTTGCGGACCGCGTCGCGCAGGGCGAGTCGCGGGGACAGGGGCAGAAGGCGGCCCATGCGGCCGAAGAGGCCGACCAGCGCCGGGGTCAGTGCGACGATGCCCAGTTCGGCGAGGGCGCTGCCGCCCGCGACGATGGCGAACTGCTCTGTCATCGTCGATCCGTACAGGGCGATCGCCGCACCCAGCACCACCGCAACGAGCCCGACGGCCGGGAGGACCCGGCTGCTGCGCCGGACCCCGCGGCGACCGGTCAGCGAGGCCAGCACGGACTGGCGGGAGGCGGTCACGGCGGGCACGACCGCGGCGAGCAGGCCCGTCAGGACGGCCAGCAGGGCGATGCCCAGCAGCTCCAGGGGGCGTACGTCGAAGGCGCCGAAGCGCTTGCCCAGGGCGTCCTCCAGCAGGGGCTGGAGAGCGAAGGTGAGGGCCAGTCCCAGCAGGGTGCCGACCACGGCCGCGGCGGCACCGATGACCAGGCCACCCGAGAGCACGATCGCCCGGATGTGCCGGCGGTCGCCGCCGTTGGCACCGACCAGGCCGAGCTGTCGGCGCGAGCGCCGGGCGCCCACAGCGAACGCGGGTCCGGCCAGCAGGCAGATCTCCAGCATGGCCAGGCCCACGACGGTGCCCACCGCGGCCAGCGCGGCAGCGCGGGCCCCGGCACTCTCCTCGTACGTCCAGCCGCCCTTGCGGTACAGCGGCACCTCGGAGTCGGCGGGCGGATCCAGGGCGACGGCGCGGGAGGCGACCGCCACGCCCTTGGTGTTGAGCTCCTGCACGGTGTTCCACGTGAAACCACCGGGGATCTTCGCCAGCAGGGTGGTGCTCGCGGAGGGCGTCGGCAGCCCGTCGGCCTCCAGCGCCTTGCGCATGGGGGCGATCAGTGCCCCGGGCAGGGCGTTGATCTGGTCGGCCTTGAGGTCGTTCGGCAGTTCGTAGGCGCCCACCACCGTGTACTCGCGGTCGAAGCCGCGGACCGTGAGGGTGGAGCCGACCGCAAGGCCACTGGTCTCCAGGAAGTGGGAGGTGGCCGTCACCTCGTCAGGACCCTGCGGGAGCCGGCCCCTGAGCAGCGGCATCAGGCCCTCGGCCAGCGGGTCGTCCGGCTTCAGCTCCCGGATGTCCGTCTGGAGCAGGCCGTGTGCCGTACGCAGCTTGGCCGTGGCGACCGTGTCCCGCAGCGTCGTGGCCCCCTCGGGCAGGACCGAGGCGAGGTCCACCGGCTCCTCGGGGACCGTCTGCCAGTCGGGCTCCTCGGCCGGGGCGAACTGGTCGCCCGCGGGCGACTGGAGGATCGGGGTCCCGCCCCAGCCGGTGTCGCTGAGCCGCCCGTCGGCGGCGCCCATCGACCGTGTGGCGGCCTCCTCCGCGGAGAGCTCGGCGCTGCGCAGCGTCAGGTCCGCTGCGCTGACGCCGAGGATCGGGAGGGCGATCATCGCGAGGACGAGGAAGCTGCGGCCCTTCGCGCGCCAGGCGTCACGCCGCGCGATGCGGATCGTGGCGCGCCAGGAGTGGTACCAGGTCCTCACCGCTCGGCCGCCTGCCCGCTGAGCAGGGAGTCCGCCTCGCTGCGGGCTGTCTGGTCGACCACGGCCCCGTCGCGGAGGAAGACGACCCGGTCCGCCCAGGCGGCGAACCGCGGTTCATGGGTGACCAGGATGCCCGCGGCTCCCGCGTCGCAGCGGGACCGCAGCAGCGCGAGCACGGATTCGCCCGTCTCGGAGTCCAGGGCGCCGGTCGGCTCGTCCGCGAGGACCAGGCGCCGGTCTCCCACCAGTGCGCGGGCGATGGCGACACGTTGCTGCTGGCCGCCCGACATCTCGTCGGGGAACCGGTCGGCGAGATGGCCCAGGGACATCTCCTCCAGGGCGGCCAGCGCCTCGGACCGGGCCCTGCGGGCCGAGGTCCCGTCCAGCTCCCGGGGCAGGGCGATGTTCTCCGCCGCGGTCAGTGCGGGAATGAGGTTGTAGTCCTGGAAGACGTAGCCGATGCTGCGTCGGCGCAGGGCCGCCATCGCCTTGCGGTCGGCCTTCGTGATGTCCGTGCGCTCGACGATCACCCGGCCCGAGGTCGGGGCGTCCAGTCCTCCCGCGATGGTGAGGAGTGTCGACTTGCCCGATCCCGACGGTCCCATCACGGCGACGAGCTCGCCCGGGAAGACGTCGAGGTTCACCCCGCGCAGCGCGTGGACCTCGGTGGCACCGCTGCCGTGAATACGAGTCAGCTGCTGGAGTTGCAGCACGGGCTGCTGTGACTTCTGAGGCTGTAGAGACGGTTGTGTGGTCATGGTTCCCCCTTGGTGAGCGAACAGCCCGCGCTCGCTGGGCGGGCTGTCGAGGAAGGTCTGCGGTGCGGACGGGCGGGCGCCCCACGGCGGGATGGAGGCCCCTGGCCGGCCCGTACCGGGGCGGGTGACGGCCACTGGTCGTGGGCCCGGCGGGCCGTGACGGGCGCCCGCCCCGGGCGACGGCGCTACCGCCGGAACGGGCCCCGGGTGCCGCGCCGCCCCGTCGGCACGGCGGGCTCCGCCGCCCCGTCGCCGGGGCGCGTCCGGGCGGTGGCCGTGCTCCCGGAGTCGGCCGCTGCCCGCGGAGCCTCCGGGCCCGCGGGCGCCGCGGGCCCTGCCGCGGCGGAGAGGCGGATCAGCCGCATCTCGCAGTGGTCGAGCCAGCGGGCTTCCGCCTCGGTCTGGAAGATCAGCTGCTCCAGCACGAGCAGCCAGGCGATGTCGTCCCGCTCGGAGGAGCCGCCGCCCTCGATCGCCGCGAGCGCCTGCGCCTTCAGCCGCGTGTAGTCCTGCATGGCCTTCACGGTGTGGTGCCGCTGGGACTGGATCACCGCCCGGATGTCCACCCCGGGGGTGCCGACGGCCATGGCGAGCTTGATCGCCAGTTCGTCGCGCGGCGGGTTGGCCCGGTCCACCGGGGTGGCGAACCAGGCCCGCAGCTCGCTCCGGCCCTGCTCGGTGATGACGTAGAGGGCGTGCCCCGCCTCGTCCGCGCCCTCCTGGACGACCATGCCGTCGCGTTCCAGGCGGTTGAGGGTCGTGTAGACCTGGCCGACGTTGAGGGGCCAGGTGGCCCCGGTGCGGGACTCGAATGCGGAGCGGAGCTGCGAGCCGTACCGGGGGCCCGGCTCCAGGAGGGCGAGAAGCCCGTGGCGGATGGACATACTCAGTATGTATACCGGGTATGCCGCACGGGGCAACCGACGTACGGGGGACCTCGCGGGTCCCTCCTGAGGAGGAGGCGGACGCTCAGCGCCGCCGCAGCCGCACCCCGAGGAAGCCGATGCCGAGGCCCATCAGGGCCAGCCCGACACCGAGTGAGGCGGGGGAGATCTGCCGGGCGGGCGGGCCGGGAAGGCCGGGCGGGCCCTGGTCCCTGGCGGCGGCCCCGGCCGACGGCCGCTGCTCGGCCGGCGGGCCCGAGGCGGTCCGGGAGGGCGCCCGGTCCTCGCTCGCCTTGTCCTCCCCGGGACGGACGGCCGGGCTCGGCCCCTCCGGTGTCCCGCCGCCCCCCTCGCGGTCCCCGCCGGACCGCGTCACGTCCCCGGACGGCCGTGTGGCGTGCGGCGGGGAGGCGGCGGATTCCTCCGCCGCGCCGCGGGGGGTGCGGGACGGTGCCGGTGAGCCGTTGTCCGCCGAGGCGGTGGACGGCTTCCTGCCCGGTCTCAGCCGCCCCTCACCTGCCTGCCGCCCGGCCAGCGAGGGGGAGGGCGGTGCCGCCGACTCCAGCCTCGCGGTGTCCACCGGGCGCAGCCAGGGGCCGCGGCCGGGGAGTCCCGGTCCCAGGGTGGCGGCCGGTGCACCGGCCTCCCGGGCGCCGGAGGAGGGGTGTCCGGGGTGCTCGTGCGGCGTACGGCCGGGGGCGGCCGGAGGGCGGGCGCCGGAGGAGGGGTGCGGAGCGTGCGGGGAGGCCCGGGGTGGTTCGTCCGGCCGGGCCGCTGGTGCCTGCCCGGAGGGGCGCGCGGGTGTGTCCGCGCGGGCGGTGGCGGTGCCGGTGAGGCCGGTGGCGAGGAGCAGCAGCGAGGCGGCGGCGACCGCGCACCGTGCGTTCAGGTCTGGAGCCACCGCGGGACCCCTCCCGTGCCGAGACGCCGAAGGACGGGATCAGCGTCACATAGCGGGGCAATCCCGGCATCCTGGTCGCGTGTCGGAGGTGCGGCGGCATGGCGCGACCGATAGCCGTGCGGCCGGTCGGGGGCGTGGCGGGGCCGGGTCGGGGCGCCGGGGCACCCCCTGCTCCGTCCGCGGCGGGGCTACTCCGGATAGCCGGTGGAGACCTCCAGGATGAAGGACGCGTTGTCCTCGGAGATCTCCGTGTCGGCCAGGGGGAACTGGGAGACGACGATGCCGTCGCCCCACTGCGCGCTGGCCTTCGGGCGCTCCTCGATCTTCCAGCCCATCGTGTCGGCGCACTCCTTCACCGACAGGATGTCCTTGTAGACGAAGCTCGGCGCCTGGACCTTCGACGGGTCGTTGTACCCCTCGGGCGCGTCGGAGCACTTGGTCGCCTTGATCGTCCGGTACCGCTCGGGGCCCTTGTAGTCGCCCTCCTCCGCGGCCTCGGCGCTGGCGCTGGACTCCGCCCCGCCTCCGGCGTCGTCACCGGAGTCGTCGCCCTTCAGCGACAGGGCCGTGACCAGTCCGCCGATCGCGAGCAGGGCCACGGTGACGGCGCCGACGATCAGGGGCATGTTCCGCTTGCCGCTCCCGCCGCCCGCGGGCGCCGGCTGGGGTGCGAGCGAGTACGGCGGAGGGGTCGGGGTGCCGGGAGCGGGCTGGTAGGCGGCGGGCGTGGGGTAGCCGTAGTGCGGCGCGGGGGCCGCCGCCGGCGCCGGTGTGGCCGGTCCGTAGGCGCCGGGCTGGTACGGGGTCTGCACACCCTGCGGGGCGGGCGCCGACTGGTCCAGCGGAGGGAAGACCGCCGAGCCGACGCCCGAGCCGCTGTTCGCCGGGCCGGCACCGCTGATGATCAGGGGCGCCACGCTCTGCCCGGCCGCGGCGACCCGTGCGCACTCCTCACGCATGGCCGAGGCGTTCGGGAAGCGCTCGTTCGGGTTCTTCTTCAGGGCGCGCGCGACGAGCGCGTCCATCGCGGGAGTGACGGAGCGGTTGATCGTGGACGGCGCCACCGCCTCCTCCTGCACATGCGCGTAGGCGATGGCGAGGGGCGAGTCCGCATCGAAGGGAAGGCGGCCGGTCAGCAGCTGGAACAGCATGATGCCGACCGAGTACAGGTCGGAGCGCGCGTCGACACCGCGGCCGAGGGCCTGCTCCGGGGAGAGGTACTGCGGGGTGCCGACGACCATGCCCGTCTGCGTCATCGAGGTGACGCCCGACTGCATCGCGCGGGCGATGCCGAAGTCCATCACCTTGACCACGCCGCGCCTGGTCACCATCACGTTGCCGGGCTTGATGTCGCGGTGGACCAGCCCCATCTCGTGGCTGGCGTCCAGGGCGGCCAGCACGTCGCCCGTGACCTTGAGGGCCTTGTCGGCGGGCATCGCGCCGAACTGCCGCACGTCGTCGGCGAGCTCGGAACCGAGGGGGCGGCCCTCCACGTACTCCATGACGATGTACGGCATCAGGTTGCCGTCGAGGGTGTCCTCGCCGGTGTCGAACACCGACACGATGTTGGTGTGCGACAGCTTGGCCACGGCCTGTGCCTCGCGCCGGAACCGCTCGCGGAAGGACTGCTCGCGGCCGAGTTCGGAGTGGAGCGTCTTGATGGCGACCTGACGGTCGAGCGCCGTGTCGTAGGCCAGGTAGACGGAGGCCATGCCCCCTTCGCCGAGCAGGTCGCGAAGCTGGTACCGGCCGCCTGCCACCGAACCGCCCGCGTAGCGGCCCTGTGCGCCGTCCTGGCTCATGTGTTGCTTCCCCCCGTGCGCGCGGCGGGCCGCCCGGGATGCGGTGCCGCGGCTGAATCCGGATGTACGGGCCAAGTCTGCCCGAGGGCACCGACACGTCAAGCCGGGCACCCGTTCCGTGACCGTACGCGCAACAAGCGTCGCGGAAGCGTTACAGGGCGGTGCGGGATTTGCGTGCCGGGCGCGAGGGGCGGTTTGATGGCCGGTCTCCTTCGAGACCGGTGTGCCGCGCGAAGGCTGTAGCGTGACGTGGCACAGCATCCCGAGGACATGGCTCATCCCGCAACGCGCAGCACGCACGCGGACGGATACGACGGCGAGGACTGATGGCACCCGAACCCGAAGCAGGCGGCGGAGTGCCGGAGTCCTCGGATGCCTGGGGCGACGGCGGACTGGTCGGAGACGGCCGCTACCGGCTGACGCACCGTCTCGGCCGCGGCGGCATGGCCGAGGTCTTCGCGGCCGAGGACGTACGGCTCGGACGCACCGTCGCCGTGAAGCTGCTGCGCGCGGACCTGGCCGAGGACCCGGTCTCCAAGGCCCGCTTCACCCGTGAGGCGCAGTCCGTGGCCGGGCTCAACCACCATGCGGTGGTGGCCGTCTACGACTCCGGCGAGGACGTCGTCGGGGACCGCACGGTGCCCTACATCGTGATGGAGCTCGTCGAGGGCCGCACCATCCGCGACCTGCTCGTCAACGCCGAAGCCCCGCCGCCGGAGCAGGCGTTGATCATCGTCTCCGGTGTGCTGGAGGCCCTGGCCTACTCGCACCAGCACGGCATCGTGCATCGCGACATCAAGCCGGCGAACGTCATCATCACCCACTCCGGTGCGGTGAAGGTGATGGACTTCGGCATCGCCCGCGCCCTGCACGGCGCACAGTCGACGATGACCCAGACCGGCATGGTCATGGGCACGCCTCAGTACCTCTCGCCCGAGCAGGCGCTCGGCAAGGCCGTCGACCACCGCTCCGACCTCTATGCCACGGGCTGCCTGCTCTACGAACTTCTCGCGCTGCGGCCCCCGTTCACCGGCGAGACGCCGCTGTCGGTGGTGTACCAGCACGTCCAGGACATCCCCCGGCCGCCGTCCGAGGTGCTCTCCAGCGTGCCGCCGGAGCTGGACGGCCTGGTGATGCGTTCGCTGGCGAAGGACCCGGACGACCGCTTCCAGAGCGCCGAGGAGATGCGCGGGCTGGTCCAGTACGCGCTCCAGATGCTCCAGCAGAGCGGCGGGCACAGCGGCGGCTGGAACACCGGACCGGTGGGCGTCTACGACTCGGGTGCGACCCGGGTGCAGGGCATGACCGGTCCGACCGCCGCCTACCCGGCCCACGGAGAGACCCACCAGGGCCCCATCCTGCCGCCGTCCAACCCGGACGACGGCGGCTACGACGGTTCCCCGCACGGCCCGGGGGGCGGACCCCGGACCAAGGTGTGGCTGATGGCCGCCCTGGCGGTCGTCGCGGTCGTCGCCGGTATCGCCTTCGCCGTCAACGCGGCCAGGGACACCGCGGAGACGCCGCAGGACGGCAAGACGACCTCCGAATCGCCGTCCGTGCCGCAGGAGTCCCCCACGCCCACGCAGGAGGAGACCGCTCCCACCGGCGAGCCGGACACCGACACGGGCGGCAACCACCAGCAGCCCTCCTGGACGCCCTCCTGGACGCCGTCCTGGACGCCCAGCACCGAGCCGACCCCCAGCGCGGGCGAGCCCACGCCCTCCGACTCGGCGGAGCCCTCCGACCCCGCGCCCTCCGACCCGGGCGAGGACCCGGAGGACCCGCCGACCGACACCGCCGGCGGCACCGGCAGCGGCTCGGGCGGCGCCGCGTCCGGTGGCGGGACCACCACCGGCGGTGGCGGGACCACCACCGGTGGCGGGACGACCACCGGCTCGGGCGGCAGCGGTGACACGGAGGGCGGGGTCACCACCAGCTGACGGCCGCACGCGGCAGGTGCCCGGCGCCGGCCGAGGGCGCACGCCCTCCGGCCGGGTGGACCGGTCCGGGGCGCGGCCGGCGGTCCCGGGACCGCCGGGGCGGAGCGTCGGCGCTCAGCGGGTGAAGGCGTCGAGCACGGCCGCGTAGCGGCGCGTCCACCAGACCACCAGGGCCGACACCGCGGGAAACTGCGGGTCGGCCCTTCGGTCCTGGAGTTCGTAACGCCAGCGCAGTATCCAGAAGTCGTTGAGCCGTTCCCACCACACCCGGTGCACCGCCGCCGCCAGTTCGGCGGCGTCCGCCCCGGCCGCCCGCCGGTAGGCGCGGGCGTAGGCGCGCACCTTCGGCAGGTCCAGCTCCCCCGCCGGCTGGACGAAGAAGATCGCCGCGGCCCGTACGGCCTCCTCGGCCCGGGGATGGACGCCCAGGCGGTCCCAGTCGACGATCGCCGCCGGCTCGGCGCCCCGGTAGAGCAGGTTCAGCGGATGGAAGTCCCCGTGCACCCAGCCTCCGCCGCCCCCGGGCGGCGGTCTGCGCCCGGCGTGCTCGGCGAGCAGGACCCTGCGCTGGAGGAGCCGGTGCTCGGCCAGGGTGTCGAAGGAGTCCCGGGGCCGGGCGGACCGGGCCAACCGCAGCAGGGTCCCGATGAGGGCGAAGGTCTCCTCGGGGTCGGCGCTGGTGTGGGCGTCCGGCAGGTCCGCCGCGGGGGCCATCACCTCGGCGAGACGGGTGTGCACGGTGCCGAGCAGCGAACCGAGCCGCCGGGACTGGGCGGCGGTCAGCTCGGCGCCGTAGCGGTGCCGCCCGTCGACCCAGGGGTGGAGCGCGTAGCAGTGCCCGCCCAGGACGGCCACCGTCGCGCCGCCGCCGTCCTCCACCGGGGGTGCGACGGGCACACCGAGTGCCTGGAGCCGGAAGGTGGCCGTGTGCTGGCGTGCGATGGCGGCCCGGTCGCCGTCCAGATGGTGCTTGAGGAAGTAGACGCCGCGCGTGGTGGACAGGCGGTAGCCGCGGTTGAGCAGTCCGAGGGTCACCGGGCGGCAGGAGAGCGGTTCCCCGGCCCCCGGGTAGCGGCGCAGCAGGCGGCCGACGGGAGGGAGGGGATCACCCGAGGGGGTGGTTCTGGCGGAGGGGACGGGCCGGCGGACACGGCTCCGTCCACCGGGTGGGGGCCGGTCGTCACCGGGAGGAGCGAAGGCAGTGGGAGGAGCGGGATCACCGGGAAGGGCGACGACAGATGAGCGCGGCACATGCCAAATGTTAGATCACTCAGCGTGTCGCCGTGACTCCGGCCCGGAGCGGGCTCGGGTGGCCGGCGCCCCGGCCGCCGCCCCGCGGCCGCTCAGGTGGCCTCGGAGTGCTCCAGGGTGTGCACGGTGGCGAAGCGCGGGGCGATGCGCAGGTAGACGGGGATGTACTCCTCCCCGTTGATCCGCCGCGGTGCGGGGCCGAAGGCCGCCAGCTGCTCCGCCGTGGGGGAGTCGATCCGCGCCGTCCCCGTGAACTGCACCGACCACAGGGTCGACGCACCCGACTCCAGGTTGTCCGCGCTGTAGGCGACCACGCTGCCGCTGCAGGCGCGGTGGTCGCTGAGGCGGGAGTGCATCCGCAGCAGGACGGCCCCGTCGTCCACCAGATGGCGGGCCGGGGCGACGAAGGGCATCGCCCGCACGCTCGTGGCCAGCCGCCCGTAGCGGACACGGGAGAGCAGGTCGATGGCCTGGGCCTGGTCGGTGGACATGGCGTCCACTGTCCGCCACCCGCGGGGGCCCGCAGAAGGGTCGCCGGTCCTTGTTCGGCGTGGGACCAAGGTCCCGTATCGGCTGGTCCGCCTCGCGCCGCACGACGAGCCGGGCACGGCCCGTGGGCCGCTCGCCGCCTCCTCCGCGGTCGCCGCGCGCCGCCGCTGCCGGGTCCCGGCCGGGCGCAGGGGCGTGCTCAGAGGAGGTGCTCGCGCTCCGCCTGGAGCCGGGCGACATAGGCGGCGGCCTGGGAGCGGCGCTGCATGTTCAGCTTGGCCAGCAGGCTGGACACGTAGTTCTTGATCGTCTTCTCGGCCAGGTGGAGGCGCTCGCCGATCGCCCGGTTGGTCAGCCCCTCGCCGATCAGGTCCAGGATCCTGCGCTCCTGCTCCGTGAGGTTCGCCAGCCGCTCGTCGTCCCGGGGCCTGCCGCCGTCGCGGAGGCGCTCCAGCACCCGCGCGGTCGCCACCGGGTCGAGCAGCGACCTGCCGGCCGCCACATCGCGCACGGCACCCAGCAGCTCGTCACCGCGGATCGCCTTGAGCACATAGCCCGAGGCCCCGGCCATGATCGCGTCGAACAGGGCTTCGTCGTCGGAGAAGGAGGTGAGCATCAGGCAGGCGATGTTCTCGTTCTGCGAACGGATCTCCCGGCAGACCTCCACGCCGCTTCCGTCGGGCAGCCGGATATCGAGCACGGCCACGTCCGGTGTGGTCGCCGCGACTCTGACCAGGGCCTCCGCCGCCGTGCCCGCCTCCCCGACGACCTCGATATCGGGCTCCATCGAGAGCAGCTCGCGGACCCCGCGCCGTACGACCTCGTGGTCGTCGAGCAGGAATACCGTGATTTTTCCTTCTTCGGTCACTCGGGAAGTCTCACACATCGGCTCTTCCCGTGCCCGGGGTGCGCGGGATAACGTGCCCCCTGTTCCGGCACCCGCAGGGCTGTGACCAGTGGTTGTTCCCCACTTCCTGGATTTACTTGGAAATCCAAGCAAAAACGCAGGTCAAATGGGGTTTCGCAGTAATGCGCCACACTGGGTAACGTGCCTATGGCAGGGCATTCGCCGGGGCACCTGTCAGCCCGGTTCCCGGTCTGCCGTACACAACCCCCGTACGGTGGGCACGGACATCGGGCGAGCCGCACTGGCCACACCGGCGGACCCCGGGGGCCGGACCGACGGAGGAGCACGCACGTGACCGTGGAGAGCACTGCCGCGCGCAAACCGCGACGCAGCAGCAAGCGCGTGAGCGCCGCGAAGAAGCCGCAGAGTTCCGAGCCCCAGCTCGTACAGCTGCTCACGCCCGAGGGCGTGCGGGTCGAGCACCCGGACTACGAGATCGACCTCAGCGCCGACGAGCTGCGCGGGCTGTACCGGGACATGGTCCTGACCCGCCGCTTCGACGGCGAGGCCACGGCCCTCCAGCGCCAGGGCGAGCTGGGCCTGTGGGCCTCGCTGCTCGGCCAGGAGGCCGCCCAGATCGGCTCGGGGCGTGCGCTGCGCGACGACGACTACGTCTTCCCGACGTACCGCGAGCACGGTGTGGCCTGGTGCCGCGGGGTGGACCCGACGAACCTGCTCGGCATGTTCCGCGGCGTGAACCACGGCGGCTGGGACCCGAACACCAACAACTTCCACCTGTACACGATCGTCATCGGCTCGCAGACCCTGCACGCCACCGGCTACGCCATGGGCGTGGCCAAGGACGGCGCCGACTCGGCCGTGATCGCGTACTTCGGCGACGGGGCGTCCAGCCAGGGCGACGTCGCGGAGTCCTTCACCTTCTCCGCGGTCTACAACGCCCCCGTGGTGTTCTTCTGCCAGAACAACCAGTGGGCCATCTCGGAGCCGACCGAGCGGCAGACCCGGGTGCCGCTCTACCAGCGCGCCCAGGGCTACGGTTTCCCGGGCGTCCGCGTGGACGGCAACGACGTCCTCGCCTGCCTGGCCGTGACCCGTTCCGCGCTGGAGCGCGCCCGGCGGGGCGAGGGCCCCACCCTGGTCGAGGCGTTCACCTACCGCATGGGCGCCCACACCACCTCCGACGACCCGACCCGCTACCGGCACGACGAGGACCGGGCGGCCTGGGAGGCCAAGGACCCGATCCTGCGCCTGCGCACCTACCTGGAGAACGAGGGCCTCGCCGACGAGGCGTTCTTCGCCTCCCTGGAGGAGGAGAGCGACGTCCTCGCCAAGCGTGTGCGCGAGGCCGTCCGCGCCATGCCCGACCCGGACGACATGGCCATGTTCGACCACACCTACGCCGACGGGCACGCCTTGGTCGACGAGGAGCGCGCCGAGTTCGCCGCCTACCAGGCGTCGTTCGCCGAGGAGGGCAAGTAAGCCATGGCCGTACAGAAGCTTCCCCTCGCCAAGGCGCTCAACGAGTCGCTGCGCAAGGCCCTGGAGACCGACCCCAAGGTCCTGATCATGGGTGAGGACGTCGGCAAGCTCGGTGGCGTCTTCCGTATCACCGACGGGCTGCAGAAGGACTTCGGCGAGGACCGGGTCATCGACACCCCGCTCGCCGAGTCGGGCATCGTCGGCACCGCGATCGGGCTGGCCCTGCGCGGCTACCGCCCGGTGGTGGAGATCCAGTTCGACGGGTTCGTCTTCCCCGCGTACGACCAGATCGTCACCCAGCTGGCCAAGATGCACGCCCGCGCGCTGGGCAAGGTCAAGCTCCCCGTCGTCGTGCGCATCCCCTACGGCGGCGGCATCGGCGCGGTAGAGCACCACTCGGAGTCCCCCGAGGCCCTCTTCGCCCACGTGGCGGGCCTGAAGGTGGTCTCCCCGTCCAACGCCTCCGATGCCTACTGGATGCTCCAGCAGGCCATCCAGAGCGACGACCCGGTGATCTTCTTCGAGCCGAAGCGGCGCTACTGGGACAAGGGCGAGGTCGACACCGAGGCCATCCCCGGTCCCCTGCACTCGGCACGGGTCGCCCGCGAGGGCTCCGACCTGACCCTGGCGGCCTACGGCCCGATGGTGAAGGTCTGCCTGGAGGCGGCCGCGGCCGCCCAGGAGGAGGGCAAGTCGCTGGAGGTCGTCGACCTCCGCTCGATGTCGCCGATCGACTTCGACACCGTCCAGGCCTCGGTCGCCAGGACCGGTCGACTGGTCGTGGTCCACGAGGCCCCGGTCTTCTACGGTTCGGGCGCGGAGATCGCGGCCCGGATCACCGAACGGTGCTTCTACCAGCTGGAGGCCCCGGTGCTGCGGGTGGGCGGCTATCACGCCCCCTACCCGCCGGCCCGCCTGGAGGAGGAGTACCTCCCCGGGTTGGACCGGGTGCTGGACGCCGTCGACCGCTCGCTCGCGTACTGAGAGGGGTGCCGAGACCATGACCGCAGACACTTCCGTGCGCTTCCGCGAGTTCAAGATGCCCGACGTGGGCGAGGGGCTCACCGAGGCCGAGATCCTCAGCTGGTACGTCAAGCCCGGTGACACCGTCACCGACGGCCAGGTCGTATGCGAGGTAGAGACCGCGAAGGCGGCCGTCGAGCTGCCGATCCCCTACGACGGCGTGGTGCACGAGCTGCGCTTCGGCGAGGGGACGACCGTCGACGTCGGTACCTCGATCATCACCATCGACGTGGCCCCCGGGTCCGGTCCGGCCGAGGAGCCGGCGGCCGCGGCGCCCCCGGCCGCTTCGGTGCCGACTCCCGCCGCTCCGGCGGAGGAGGTGGAGGAGGAGAAGCCCAAGGGCCGCCAGCCTGTCCTCGTCGGCTACGGGGTCGCCGAGTCCTCGACCAAGCGGCGCCCGCGGAAGCAGGCGGCGCCGGCCCCGGAGCAGTCCGCGGCGGCGGCGATCCAGGCCGAGATGAACGGCCACGGTGCCGCTCCGGCCGCCCCGGAGGACCGCCCGCGTCCGCTGGCCAAGCCGCCGGTGCGCAAGCTGGCCAAGGACCTGGGCATCGACTTGGCGACGGTGACCCCCACCGGGCCGGACGGCATCATCACCCGCGAGGACGTCCACGCGGCCGCCGCCCCGGCACCTGCCCCCGCGGCCGAGGCCGTTCCCGCGCCCGCTCCCGAGGCCGTCCCCGTCACCGCGGGCGCCCGTGAGACCCGCGTCCCGATCAAGGGGGTCCGCAAGGCGACGGCGGCGGCCATGGTCGGCAGCGCCTTCACCGCCCCGCACGTGACCGAGTTCGTCACGGTCGACGTCACCCGCACCATGAAGCTCGTCGAGGAGCTGAAGGCGGACAAGGACATGGCCGGGCTGCGGGTGAACCCGCTGCTGCTGGTCGCCAAGGCGCTGCTCGTCGCGATCAGACGCAACCCGGAGGTCAACGCGGCCTGGGACGAGGCCGCCCAGGAGATCGTGCTCAAGCACTACGTCAACCTGGGTATCGCCGCGGCCACCCCCCGCGGTCTGATCGTGCCGAACATCAAGGACGCGCACGACAAGACCCTGCCCGAGCTGGCCTCGGCCCTCGGCGACCTGGTCGCGACGGCACGTGAGGGCAAGACCACCCCGGCCGCCATGCAGGGCGGCACGGTGACGATCACCAATGTCGGCGTCTTCGGCGTCGACACCGGTACCCCGATCCTCAACCCGGGGGAGTCCGCGATCCTCGCCGTCGGGGCGATCAAGCTCCAGCCCTGGGTGCACAAGGGCAAGGTCAAGCCGCGGCAGGTGACCACCCTGGCGCTCTCCTTCGACCACCGCCTCGTCGACGGTGAGCTCGGGTCCAAGGTCCTCGCGGACATCGCGGCGGTCCTGGAGCAGCCCAAGCGGCTGATCACCTGGGCCTGAGGCTCTGACGGGATCCAGGGGTCTCCGAGGAGACCCGGGGTCCTGACGGGACCGACGTCCTGTTTCACGTGAAACGCCCGGCCGGGAACCACCCCGGCCGGGCGTTCCGCGTACCGGAGGGCCCCTCGCTCCCGGCGGGCGGTGCGCGAGGACGGCCGACCGCAAGGCGGACCCCGCCCGCTCGGCCGCCTCGTCGGTCCCTCCCGTCCGCCCGCGCCGGGCCGTCGTGCCGGCCGCCGCGAGCGAGGGCCCGGCCGGACCCCCCCGCCCGTCCGGATCCCCCCGCCCGTCCGGATCGCGGGACGGGGATACCCCTTGCACCTCTGTTGTATCTATGCTGCGTGCATGCCCGCTTCCAGCCCCACCCCGACCGGTACCGCGGCCAAGCGCCCCCCTGCGGCGGAGCGCGTCTACGCCCATGTCAAGCAGGCCGTTCTCGACCGCGAGTACGCCGGCGGCACCCTCCTGACGGAAGGCGAACTCGCCGACGCCGTCGGGGTCTCGCGCACCCCCGTGCGGGAGGCGCTCCTCAAGCTGGAGGTCGAGGGGCTGATCAAGCTGTACCCGAAGAAGGGCGCCCTGGTCCTCGCCGTCTCCGCGCAGGAGATCGCGGACGTGGTCGAGACCCGGCTCCTGGTCGAGGAGTTCGCCGTCCGCAAGGCCGTCCCGGCTCCCCCGTACCTCCTCGCCCGCCTGGAGGAACTCCTGGGCGAGCAGCGCCGCCACGCGGAGGCCGGCGACCTGGCCGCCTTCGCGGCCAGCGACCGCTGCTTCCACGCCGAGATCGTCCGCCACGCGGGGAACGAGATCATCTCCAAGCTCTACGACCAGCTGCGCGACCGCCAGCTGCGGATGGGCGTCGCCATCATGCGGGCCCTGCCGGACCGCATCACCCGCAACCGGGAGGAGCACAGCGAACTCCTGGAGTACATCAGGGCCGGGGACGCGGACGGGGCGGCGGAGTGCGTGCGCCGCCACCTGGGCCGTGTGAAGCACCTGGTGCGCGGGGAGGAGGGGTGAGCGCGGAGCCCTCCGGCGCCCCCGCGCCGCCCCCGGCGGCGGAGCCCCCGGGCGGCCGGCGCGCCGCCCTCGTCTGGGGCGTCGGCGTCGCCGTCTACTTCGTCGCCGTCATCTTCCGCACCTCGCTGGGCGTCGCGGGACTCGACGCGGCCGACCGCTTCCACGTCGGCGCCTCGGCGCTCTCCACCTTCTCCATCCTCCAACTGCTGGTCTACGCGGGCATGCAGATACCCGTGGGCCTGCTCGTGGACCGGCTCGGCACCAAGAAGGTCCTCACCATCGGGGCCGTGCTCTTCACCGCCGGGCAGCTCGGATTCGCCCTCGCCCCCTCCTACGAGACGGCCCTCGCCGCCCGCGCCCTGCTGGGCTGCGGCGACGCGATGACGTTCATCAGCGTGCTCCGCCTGGGCGCGCGGTGGTTCCCCGTGCGCAAGGGCCCGCTGATCGCCCAGGTCGCGGCCCTCTTCGGGATGGCCGGCAACCTCGTCTCCACCCTGGTGATCGCCCGGATGCTGCACGGCATGGGCTGGACTGCCACCTTCGCGGGCAGCGCCGTCGCCGGTCTGGTGGTGCTGGCGCTGGTGCTCCTCTTCCTCAAGGACCATCCGGAGGGCGGTGAACCGCCTTCGGCCCGGCACTCCGGCCCGGCCTCCGTGCGCCGCCAACTGGGCTCCTCCTGGCACGAACCCGGCACCCGGCTCGGTATGTGGGTCCACTTCACCACCCAGTTCCCCGCCATGGTCTTCCTGCTGCTGTGGGGCATGCCGTTCCTTGTGGAGGCCCAGGGCCTCACCCGTGAGACCGCGGGCACCCTGCTCACCCTGGTGGTGGCGTCCAACATGGTGATCGGACTGGTCTACGGCCAGGTCATAGCGCGCCACCACACAGCGCGGGCACCCCTGGCGCTCGGCACCATCGCGACCACCGCACTGCTGTGGGCCGCGACCCTCGGCTACCCGGGGGACCGGGCGCCCATGTGGCTGCTCGTGGTCCTGTGCACCGTGCTGGGAGCCTGCGGGCCTGCCTCGATGATCGGGTTCGACTTCGCCCGCCCGGCGAACCCGCCCGAGCGTCAGGGCACCGCTTCAGGAATCGTCAACATGGGCGGTTTCGTGGCCTCGATGACGACCCTGCTCGCCGTCGGCGTGCTGCTCGACGCCACCGGCGGAAACTACCGGGTGGCGTTCGCCTCGGTGTTCGTCCTCCAGCTCCTCGGCGTCACCCAGATACTGCGGCTGCGCGGCCTCAGCGCCCGGCGCGAACGGGAGCGCCTGGTCGCCAGCCGGGTCGAGGCCGTCCACGTGCCGGCCTGACACGCGGCCCGCGCGGGCGGGTCGCCGCGGCCACCGGGGACGGCACCCCGGGGCCGCGGCCTCGCGGACGCTACGGAGTGACCGCGATCACCTGCAGGATCGCCTTGCCCAGCTCCTCGTCGCCGTCCACCTTGACCCGGTCCGCGACCGCCGCGGCACGGACGCGCCCGCAGGTCAGCCGGTAGAAGGTCTCCCAGTCGGTCGAGAAGGTCACCAGCGGACCCAGCGACGGGGAGCCGTCCACCGATCCGCGGCCCTCGCCGTCCACCCGCACCGTGCGCAGGAACTCCACGGGGCCGCTGACGTCGAAGACGACGGCGGAGTGCGCGGGCGCCCCCGCGTTCTTGGCCACGGCCTTCGGCAGGCCCTCGATCAGGACGTCCCGGGCCACCAGGGCGCCGGGGGAGTCGAGGGCGCCCGGCCTGCCCAGTGTCATCCGCAGGTCCTGCTCGTGCACCCAGGTGTCGAACGCGCGCATCCGGTAAGCCAGTTCCAGCGTCTGCTCGGCACCCAGCGGCGCCCGCACCTTGGTGTCGGGCGCGCGGCTCTCGTTCCGCAGCTGGCGCGCCCGGCGGATCAGCACGTACTCCAGCTCCGAGGTCATCTCCGGCGCCGTGTGGTGGCGGCGGACGTCGACCTGCATCTCCATGTACCGGGCGAACTCGCTGCGCACGTGGTAGAGGTCCCGCGGCAACGAGTGGATGGGCCGGGGGTCGCCGAGCATCTCGCACTCCATGCCGATCACATGCGAGACGACATCCCGCACGGACCACCCCGGGCACGGTGTCACACGGTTCCACTCACCCTCGACGAGCGGCTGCACCAGCTCGGCTATGGACTCGACCGACTGCGTCCAGGCATCGGCGTAGTTCTGGAGGCTGGGATGGACGGTCACGGGACCCCTCGGCGGTCGTACGCGGGCAAACGGGACGGGCGGCTCTGCGTGGGGGTCCGGGGGTGGCCCCCCGCCTCAGCACAGTACGCTGCTCGAAGGCACCCCGGCAGTGCTTTCGTGTGACGATCGTAGGCCCGCGTTGACGGCTCCAATGCCAGGACGGTGGTAGTGTGCGCGCCTCACTCATGCAAATCGCGGTCGAAGAGGACGAGTCGGTCGAATCCCGGCGGCAACGCGTCGCCGCTCTCGTCCGCGACCAGCGCGGCGCCGATCTGGTCGTCCTCCCCGAGCTCTGGCCCGTGGGAGCCTTCGCCTACCGCCGGTTCGACGCCGAGGCCGAGACCCCCACCGGGCCCACCTACGCGGCCGTGGCGGACGCGGCCCGCGACGCCGGGGTCTGGCTGCACGCCGGATCGGTCGTCGAGCGCGCCGGGGACGGGACCCTCTACAACACCTCCCTCGTGATCGCCCCCACGGGCGAACTCGCGGCGACCTACCGCAAGATCCACCGCTTCGGCTTCGACACGGGCGAGGCCGTGATGATGGGCGCCGGCACCGAGCCGGTGACCGTGCCGCTGCCCGGGGCCCTGACCCTGGGCCTGGCCACCTGCTACGACCTCCGCTTCCCGGAGCTCTTCCGGAGCCTGGTGGACCACGGGGCGGAGGCGCTCGTCGTGCCCGCGGGCTGGCCCGCGAGGCGGCGGGAGCACTGGACGCTGCTGGCCCGCGCCCGCGCCGTCGAGAACCAGTCCTACGTCCTGGCCTGCGGTACCGCCGGCACACACGCGGGCGTGGAGCAGGCCGGACACAGCATCGTGGTGGACCCCTGGGGCGGCGTCCTCGCCGAGGCGGGCCCCGGCGAGGAGGTGCTCACGGTGGACATCGACCCGGAAGCGGTGGCCAGGACCCGGGAAACCTTCCCCGCCCTGAAGGACCGCCGCCTCGGACTCGCCGCGCCGCACGACCGCTGACCCGGGCTCCGGCCCGGAAGGGGCGGACCGGGGCGCGTGCGGGTTCAGTCCTCCTCGCGCTCCCGCTCCGCCATCCGGATCACGCACACCGCGACCGCGATCAGCAGCGAGGCGTCCGCGTCCTCGCGGACCACGTCGACGCCGTAGGTGTCCCGCAGCGTCAGCCACCTCCGGGAGATGTGCGCCAGGAGTTCCCCGTCGTACTCGACCGCGAACTCCCGGTCCAGGATCCGGCCGCTGACGTCGAGCTCCGTCCCGTCGGAGAGCGCGACCCGGAAGTGGTTGCGCAGCAGTGACAGCCGCTTGCGGCGGATGGTGGCGAGCGTCTCGCCGTCCCGCTCGATCGTCATCGCGCCGCGCAGGCTCAGCAGCTTCTGCCGGAGCGTGACCAGCACGTACCCGCTCGGGTCCTTGAGCTCCAGGGTGTCCCGCAGGCGGAGCGCCTTGCCGTCGACGAGGAACGCGTGGCGGCCGCGCTCGTCCTCGATCCAGTAGTCGTCGCCGATGGCGAAGATCTTGTCGCGCACGAGGTATTTCATGGGTTGCGCATACCCTCCCTGCGGCAACGGGACGAGTGCCGTTACCCGAAGAGGTGAAGATCGCACGGTCGCGCCGGCGGCCGGGAAGACCCCCCGAGGAGCGTCGCCCGACCCGCTTCCTTCCTCCGCCGTATCGATCCTCCCCCGGTCCCGCGCACCGGCGGAAGGAACGATGCGGCGGCCGTCCGGGACGCCTTCGGGCGGCCGGGTCAGCGGATACCGCTCCACTACATTCGGCCCCGCCGGACGAGGAACACGACACCCGTGGGGGTGGAGGAATGAACCGCGCAGCCCGCATGTCCCTTTCCGCCGGAGCGGCGGTGCTCGCCGTCCTCGCCTCCGGGAACGGGACGACCGCCGGGGCGATCAGCGACAGCTCCCAGCGGACCATCGGACGGGGCATCACCCTCCAGGCGAACGCCTGGGAGTGCAACCTGTGGGCGAAGGCCTGCGACTGGAAGACCTCGGCGAAGGTCTACCGGGGCTCCAAGCGCCAGCGGATGAGCTGGGTCAAGAACGTCGCCCAGATCACCGGCAAGGGTGGTTCGGTCTCGGTGGGCAGCGGGAGCACGGGCGTCTCGGGCAGCGGGAGCGCAGGCTCCCACTCCTTCGAGTGGACCAACACCGACACCTGGACCTCCGACCTCTCTGGCCAGGCGCGCTCCGGGTACCTGTCGATGGTGTGGGGGATCGAGACGTGCTCGCATGCCTCGACCTACCACAAGCGCATGGGAGTACAGGGCACGGCATCGGCCTGTGCGGGCTGAGGGGTCGTCATGACCAGCAGAGTGCGTAGGCACGTGGTGGCCGGTGTGGTCGTCGGCGGGCTTGCGGCCGCGCTGATCTCTTTCAGACTCCTCGGCAACGTCCTGGACGTCTCAGAGGAGGGCGAAGGGCCGCAGCTTTCTCCGCGCCAACGCGAGCTGGTGAGCGCGATCGAACAACTGCGTGCGGACAACGGCCTGTTCACCGCCTCCGTCGGATCGGCCGGGCGCCCCGGCCTCTACGAGTCCGCCCATGGCCTGGCGGTCTTGCGGGCCGTCTCGAAGAAGCCGATCGTCCCGGTCTCGGTGACGCCGGAGCAGCTGCGGCGGGACGCCGCTGCGGAGATCAGGCGTGAACCCCTGCGCTCGGTCCTCTGGCTTTCGGAGATCGAGTCGGCGACCGGCCGCTCCCTGCACTCGGCGGGGGACGTGGCGGCCCTGCTCGATTCCTTCTCGGCCGAGGGGTTCGTCCGTGATCCGGCCGCGCCGCACAACGACGTCTCCTCCCGCCTCGGTGACACTTCCCGGGCCCTCGGGGCACTGAGGCAGTTCGGCAGCGAGCTGCCTGCCTCGCAACGCTCGGCCGTCCGGTCCTGGGCCGAGGCTGCGGAGCGAGCGGCACCCGATCGGCCTGTTCAGCTCTACCACCTCGCCGACATCGCGGCAGCCCTCGGCGAGACGCCTCCCGAGAGCCTTGAGGGCCGGGCAGAGACATGGTGGCGGCAGGAGGGCAGCGGACTGTCCTCACCCCTGAGCGAGGACGACCTCATCGAAGCGTGCTACTACGCCCTTCTCGTCGAGCGCCTCGGAACAGACGTGCCCGGCCGCCGCAGTGCCCTGCTGTCCCTCTTGTCCCAGAATCGAGGGGAGCCGACCGACGCCCAGGTCGACGCGCTCCTGGCACGTGCCTGGCGTGCTCTCGACGGACCAGCGGACCGACTCGGCCACCTCGCCGACCGGGTGCGCAGCCGCCAACTCCCCGGCGGGCTGGTGTCGTCCGTCCGTACGCGGCAGGGCACGCTGACGTCGACCTACGAGGTCGTCAAGCTGCGTCTCGTCGCCGGTGTTCCAGCCGACGACCTCCGATTGCGCACGGCTTTGGAGGGCGTGCGTTCCTCGATTGCCGAAACCCACGACCCGCTGCTGCACGGTGCCTGGGTCGTGCTGATGGACACGGTCGGGGCTGCTGTCGGCGAGACCGAGCGCCGAGAGGTCGTCTCCTCGCTCAAGCGATTCCTGCCCCGCACGGTCGGCGTCGAGAACGTCGACCTGTGGAACCGCGGTGTCGACATCCTGACCAGTCTCGACGAGGAGGTCACCGCCGTGGATGTGGCTTCCTGGAAGCCGACCAGTCCAGAGCTCTGGTACGCAACGACCCTGCTGGTCAACGGGTTGGACCGGCTTGAGCGGCTCGACGCACTGACCGAGCCTCCCAAGGCCGCGGACTTGCTGCATCGGGTCGAAGAGCGGCTCAGGTCCGGCACGGTGCGCGAAGCGGCAGAGGCACTCGACGCCGCCCACGCACTCGGCTGGACCCCCCGGACGGCGGATGCCGAGCGGATCGGGGACCTGCTGGAGGCGCGCCGCGACTGCCCCGGGGCCTCCGCCTTCTACCGCGACAGCGCCCGGGACACCGAGTGCGGCGTCCCCGGAACACGGGCCGCGTACCGGATCACCGCGCTGCTGGAAGGCGCCCTGCCGGCGGAGGCCGACCGGTGACGGCGGAGGTCGGACCCGTCCTGGCCGCCCGCGGGCTCACCGTCGTCCACCGGGGCCCCGGCGGCCCGGTCACCGCCGTCCGCGGGGCGGTGCTCGACCTCGCGCCCGGCCGGACGGTCGCCCTCACGGGCCGTTCCGGCAGCGGCAAGACCAGCCTCCTCACGGCCCTCGGGCTCCTCGCCGTGCCGACCGCGGGCACGGTGCTCGTCGACGGCCGGGACACCGCCGGACTGCCCGACGCCGCGCTCTCCGCCCTGCGCCGCGACCGCCTGGGCTTCGTCTTCCAGTCCTTCCACCTGCTCCCCCAGTTCACGGCCGCGGAGAACGTGGCCCTCGCCCACCCCGGAGGGCTGCGCCGCGGCGCCGGGCCCGCCCGGCTGCTGCTGCACGGGGTCGGCCTCGGGCACCGGCTCGACCACCGGCCCCGGCAGCTGTCCGCCGGGGAGCAACAGCGGGTGGCCCTGGCCCGGGCGCTCGTCAACCGGCCGGCGGTGCTGCTCGCGGACGAGCCGACCGGGAACCTCGACGCCGAGTCCGCGGCCGCGGTCCTCGACCTGCTGACCCGCTCCGCCGTACAGGACGGCTGCGCGGTGCTGCTCGTCACCCACAGCGCCGAGGTCGCCGCCCGCGCGGACCGGGTCCTGGAGATGGTGGACGGAGCGCTCGTCGACGGAGCGCCCCCGGCCCTCCCGTACAGGCCCGCCCCCGCACCGGGAGCCGCCTCGTGAACCACGTCCACCGCGGGGCCGTCAACGCCCTCCGCTTCGGCCGCCGGACGCTGGCGGCCGCGGTGGTCCTCACCCTGTGCGCCGTGGTGGCGCTGGCCGCCGCCGCCGTCGTCCGCGGCGCGGACGACGCGGCGGAGGCGGCTCTCGCCTCCGGCTCCGGACTGCGGCAGATCGATCTGGAGGCACCGCACGACGATCCGGGGGCCAGGCGGCTCTCCGGCACGGCGCTCGACGGGGTCCGCGCGCTGGAGGGTGTGGACTCCGTCGAGCCGCTGCTCCAGGCGTCCTTCGACAGCGGAACCGACGAGAGCCTGCCGCCGTTCCTGCTGCACGCGACCACCGAACGGCCCTCGCTGCGTCCGCCGCTGCTGCACCGGTCCCGCGACGCGGTCTTCCCGCTGCGAGGCCGCGAGGTGGTCCTGCCCGCGGTCGGGGACGGCCAGGACCTGACCGGGCTGCTCGGCCGGACCGTGGACGTCGCGCACACCCGGCGCACCGGGGAGAACCGCGGTACCGCGTCCGCCGACCGGATCACCGTCGTCGGCCTCTACGACCCCGCGTGGCGCCAGGACGGCCCCAATGCCGCCTACGCGGCCGCTCCCCTGGTGGTGGAGTGGGCCGCGGCCAGGGAGGGAGTGAGCCCCGAGAGGTTTCTCGCTACCCGCGGATTCTCGGGTGCCACGGTCGTCGTGGCGCGGCCCGAGGCCGTCGCGCCGGTGCTGGAGCGGCTCCACCGGGACGGCTTCTCGGCCCGTGCCGTCGCCGACCGGGTCCGTGAGCTCCCCCTGCTGCTGGAGCTGTTCCGCTGGGGGTCGTGGCTGATGCTCGGCCTCCTCGCGGCCGTGGCCGCGGCCGCCGGGGTGGGCATGGGCGGCACGCTGCTGCGCGAGCGCATCCACGAGGTCGGCCTGCTCCGGGCGCTCGGCCACACCCGCCGCCAGATCCTCACGGCCTTCGCCGTGGAGGCGGGGTGCCTCGGCCTCGCCGCCGGGGCGGCCGGTGCGCTGCTCGGGTCGGCACTGGGCGCGCTGGCGGTCAGGGGGCTGCGCGGACTGGAGCTGTTCGCCCGGCACCTTCCGCCCGGTCTGGTGGTTCCCGGCGCGTGGACCGTCGCGGCCACCCTGCTGCTTCCGGCCGCCGCGGTGCTGGCGGGCGCCGCCCGCCCGCTGCGCCGCGCGGTGCGCACCGACCCGGTGCGGGCGCTGCGCGCCTGGTGACCGCTCGGGTCGCGGGCCTCAGGCGTCCAGGACCTGGCCCTGCCTGCTGACCACGGGCCTGTCGACGCTCCAGGGGAAGTTGATCCACTCGTCCGTCCGCTTCCAGACGTACTCGCACTTGACGAGCGAGTGGGGCTTCTCGTAGATCACGGCGGAGCGGACCTCCGCCACGTGGTCGAGGCAGAAGTCGTGGACCAGCTTCAGCGTCTTGCCGGTGTCGGCCACGTCGTCCGCGATCAGGACCTTCTTGTTGGAGAAGTCGATCGCGTTGGGGACGGGCGCCAGCATCACCGGCATCTCCAGCGTGGTGCCCACGCCGGTGTAGAACTCGACGTTCACCAGGTGGATGTTCTTGCAGTCCAGGGCGTACGCGAGGCCGCCGGCCACGAAGACACCGCCGCGGGCGATCGACAGCACCACGTCCGGCTCGTAGCCGTCGTCGGCGATCGTCTGGGCGAGCTCGCGGATCGCGCCGCCGAACTTCTCGTACGTCAGGTTCTCGCGTACCTCGCTCATGCGTCCGCCCTCACACCTGGGTCCGATGGAAGTTGATGAAGGACCGGGAGGCCGTCGGCCCCCGCTGTCCCTGGTACCGAGACCCGTAGCGCTCGCTGCCGTACGGGGCCTCGGCGGGCGAGGACAGCCGGAACATGCAGAGCTGCCCGATCTTCATGCCCGGCCACAGCTTGATCGGCAGTGTCGCCAGGTTCGACAGCTCCAGTGTGACGTGCCCGGAGAAGCCGGGGTCGATGAAGCCGGCCGTCGAGTGGGTCACGAGGCCGAGGCGGCCGAGTGAACTCTTGCCCTCCAGCCGTGAGGCGATGTCGTCGGGGAGGGAGATCACCTCGAACGTCGACGCCAGCACGAACTCCCCCGGGTGCAGGATGAACGCCTCGTCGCCCTCGGGCTCCACGAGGCGGGTCAGGTCGGCCTGCTCGACCGCCGGGTCGATGTGGGGGTAGCGGTGGTTCTCGAACACCCGGAAGTAGCGGTCCAGCCGCACATCGATGCTCGACGGCTGCACCATGGATTCGTCGTACGGGTCGATGCGCACCCGCCCGGCGTCGATCTCGGCCCGGATGTCCTTGTCTGAGAGAAGCACGTCCCGAGGATACGCAGGACGTTCGGGACGTCCCCAATCGGACACTGCCCCGCACCCTCGCCGGTCGGGCCGGCGGGCCCCGCTCGGGAGGCCCGCCGGCCCCCGCCTACGCCTGCCGGCGCTCCCGCGCCGGCTCCGGCGCCACGGGCACCGCGTGCCTCAGCCGCGCACAGCGGGGGCACCGCAGGAGCCGCCCGGGCCCGAGCCGCTCGGGCCCCAGCTGCTGCATCGGAAACGAAGCGGTGGCGAACACGTGCCCCTCGGCACAGCGGACGACGGTGCGCTCCATCAAGTCCATCGGGCCCCTTCCCAGCGAAATGCGGACGAAGGGTCACATTAAGGGATGGCTCGGACAGTGCCCTGCGCGGCGCTCCGGGTACCGAGGTTACGCCCCAACTCCCCTCCGTCGCACAGCCTTCGGGGGTCCCCGGCCCCGGACATGCCGAGGCGGCGTCCAGGGCGGGCTCGGATGGGGTAGAGTATGCTGCGATGCGGAACGGATCAAGATCCGTTGTGCGGGTGTAGTTTAATGGTAGAACATGAGCTTCCCAAGCTCAGAGCGCGAGTTCGATTCTCGTCACCCGCTCTTGAACGAAGGCCCTGGTCAGAGACCAGGGCCTTCGTCGTTGTCTAGACCTCTCGGGGCCTGTCGTGCCCTCCGCGTGCCCCAATTCAGCTATACGCCCTTGCCCATGGCGCTACCCCCACACCATCTAGGTGGTGCAGGGGCAGCGCCGTCTCAATACGCGGGCGGGTAGCTCTGTGATCCACACCGCTTCCGACCGAGGGAACGTTCCTCCGCAGGCGCAAATGCGAGTGTCAACGCACGACGGAGAGTTGCGACCTGCGGGAGGCGGCCGCACCACGGGCACCACCGCGCCCGCCCTCCTGGTCCATGACCACCAGGCCGAAGATCAAGTCACTGACGCCTGCAGGATCCAGGTGGTGCTCGGGTTGCGAGGGGCGTGTGCCAAGACGTCCGCGGCCGGCATGAGTAGAGCTGCCGCGAAGCGGTGCGCTTCCCCTTCGGCCTGGGGCCCATGGGGGACCTGCTCCTCGCCATGCAGAACCAGGTGCCTCAGCTCATGTGCTGCGTCGAAGCGTCCGCGCTCTGCGGTCTTCTCTGTATTCAGCAGTACGAACGGGACGCCGCGGTCCCAGAAGGAGAAGGCGTCCATTTCCGGGCAGTCCCTGGACAGCGAGAACACGCGAACACCGTGCGCTTCAAGTAGGTGAACCATGTCGGAGATCGGGGCGACCCCCAACCCCCATCGAGTGCGCACCAGTTCGGCAGCGCGCTCGGCGGGACAGCTCTCGGCACCGGCCTCGCCCGGAAACACCGGTTCGTCGTCGCTGCCGAGACGGCTGAACGAGGTCAAGGTCGGAAGGTCCGGCGCCGGCTGCTTGAAGCGAGCCCGGATCCAGTCCTGCAAGATCCGGGCGAGGCGACCACTGCTCAGGGCGATGTCCCGTTGCGAGGCCGTCATCTTGCTCAGCGCCCTGAAGCTGACCGACTCGACGGGCAGGTCGGCGACCCCGTGGGCGCATACTGGCAGCAATGACAAAGCCCAGTGCACCGAAGCGCTTTTTGCCCACCAGCCCCTTCAAAGCCCCGGTCACGCTGCCTCCCAAGCGGTTCGCCGTAGGCGACCAGGTCACACACGACGTGTACGGTCTCGGCCGGGTCACCGGCATCGAGGACGGGATAGCGGTGGTCGTGGATTTCGGCTCGACGCAAGAGCGGATCTTGAGTCCGTACGCCAAGATGAGCAAGCTGTAGGACCGCCGTGCCGGTCACGGCACACCAGATCCGTGCACGGACCCACAAGGAAGAGGACCCCTCTCATCAACCTGACCTCGCCGTTCTCCGCTCCCGTAGAGACGTCCCCCTGCGCTGCCGCAGCATCGCCGCGTCCCACCACGCATCCCTTCCAGGCACCCGGCTTCGGGGAGATCGAAGCCTTCCTGCTCGACGAAGACGCGCAAGCGTCCGCCTCCGGCGCGAGCGCGGCTCGACGCGAGGCATGCTAGCTCCCACCCCTGACGACGGCTTCGGCATCGGGCGACGAGGCGTATCCGTTTCGGTCTCCCTCCACGGCGTGGTCCCTCCACACGGGGGGCGGGTTCGACACCGATAGCGTCGCCTGCCTACGCGAGCGCTCGGTTATGCCCGCCGGGCGCCGCCGAGCGGATTCCGCTCGATGTCTCGGTTTCGGAGGCTCCGCCTTTCTCCGCTCGCTGGTCGAGGCTGCGTCGCGGACTCGCCCAGCTGGTCCTCGTCGGCCCGCTTCCCTTTCAGGTCCCGCTCCTGTGCGAGATCGCGGGCACCTTGCGACTGTTCCGCCTTGCGACGGACCGCAGCGACTCCCGCTTCGTCCGAGCCTTGCCCACCTCTGGTCAGGCCGGCTCCTGCGCCGGGCCCGCCGACCGGGGCGGCCCGGCGAGGAGGATCTCGGCGGCCTGACTGGCGTTGCCGGGGAGGACGGCTCGGGCCATGGCCGTGCGGGCGGCCTCCGGTGGTGTGTCCGGCGGGACGACCATGAGGGAGAAGTGGTCGTTGTCGCCGCGGGTGATCAGCACGGTGTCGTCGCCGACGGGGAAGGAGTCGAGGTGCACGACCTGGTCGTCGACGACCAGGCGGGTCGGGATGCCATTCCAGGCCGAGGCGTCCAGGCCCACCCGGGTGATGGGCCCGAGATGCTCGGACAGGGCGCTGAGCAGCGGCGGGACTTCCCGCTCGACGTCACGCGAGCGCGGCCACCAGGCGCCGTCGAGGAGGCTCTGCCGGGACCCCGTCGTCTCCAGCCGGAGCAGCGCGGTGCCCAGACCGACGGCCTGATGGACCTCGTCCGGCCGAAGTCCGCATCGTCGCCGCCACCCCGGACGCCGCCCGGGTGTCGAGAGTGGCGTCGTCGGTGGTGGTCTCGCCGCGGGCCCGTCTGAGCGTGTGGGACAGGTCGCGTGCCACGGCCCGTATGCCCCGGTCGGCCCGGTCCAGCCGATGGACCCAGTCGATCAGCTGGTCCTCGCCGAATTCCTCCTGTCTGCTCTCGTGTTCTTCGACCAGCCCATCGGTGAAGCAGAGGATCCGGTCTCCGGGCACGAGGGTCACTTCGCTGACCTGCGGCTGGTCTCCGCCGAAACCGACGGGGAGGGTGGTGGGGTTGTTCAGACGGCGTACGACGCGGTGGTCGCGGATCAGTCCTCCTGGAGTGGCGCGGATGACGAGGGAGGCCGTGTCCGGCGCCCCGGCCGCTGCCGGGGAACGGACAGGACCGGACGCCCTCGCCCGGTCCCCGCGCGGAGTACGGCGCAGTACGTTGGGAGCACCGGAAGCAACTCGTACACCCGCCTCCACGCGGACGTCGTTCCCGGCGATCGCCACGCCGGGCCGCTCACGGGCGACTCGGGGACAGGCCCCTGTCTCATGACCAGCACGACCGCTCCCACCCGCCAGGCGTGCCCGGCGCTGACACCGAACACCTCCCTGCTGCTTGCCGGACGGGGCCTGGTGGCCGTACTCGCGCGACCTCACCGCCGACCGCCGACCCTGGTGGGCGCGCTGGAGGAACGCTGGGGACGCATCACGCGCATCACGGCGGACCCCGCGCCCTGGCCCGTCGCCTCCTGCAAGGTCTCCGTCGGCGGATACACCGTGCACGTCGGCTGGCTCACCGACCAGGACCGCGACACGATGACGCTGCTCTCGCACACCCTCGGCCTCGGCCGCTGCGACCTGCTGGTGGTTCCGCCCGAGGCCGAAGCCGCTTGTGCTGCCCGGCTGATGGCCGTCGCATCCGGCCCGGCAACCTTCACACCACCGACGCCCTCATGTCCGACGGAGCGCGATCGACCGCCGTGTGCGGGAGACCCGAGGCAGTGAGGCCGCCTGGGAGGCGGAAGGAGGGGCCTCCGCCCGCCCCGCCCCGCCTCCGACGTGTGATCGGAGTACGCATGATGCCCCTGCCGCGAAGCGTGTGGAGGTGGCGCCGGCCGTCCCGCGACCGCGCCGTTCCCCGTGGGGGAGACGTCCCGGCCGGGCGCCCCCCTCTTCCGGAACGCTCCGTTCGGAGTGACGAATACCTGCATTCGCGACCTGAGGATTTGCTCGTCCTCCCTCGGAGACTTTTTACTGGCAACGCGTAGAGGGAAATTCGGGTCGCGCGCGGGCCGCAGTGACGTGCTACTGTCGATATCAGTTGCAGTTTTGGTACCCAAAGACTCCAGGCGCCTCCCGTCGGCCACGTGCCGCATGGAAGCGCCTTGTATTTCCGGTCATTTTCCGGGCAGGGCATCATCGCGGCGACACGGCGTCCGTAGGGTACGGATGCCGGCGTACTGCCCCAAAGGAGATATGACATGGCTACTGGCACCGTGAAGTGGTTCAACGCGGAAAAGGGATTCGGCTTCATCGAGCAGGACGGTGGCGGCGCCGATGTGTTCGCCCACTACTCGAACATCGCCGCTCAGGGCTTCCGCGAACTCCAGGAGGGCCAGAAGGTCTCCTTCGACATCGCGCAGGGCCAGAAGGGCCCGACGGCCGAGAACATCGTTACCGCCTGACGCCGACGCGTAACACGTAGCTGGGGCCCGCATCCCTCGGGGTGCGGGCCCCAGCTGCATGCATTTCGCAGGGATTTCGCGTACGCCCGCGCCTCTCGCATTTCCTTGCTCGCCCAGTTGCACCGAAAACCTCGCCCCTGGGTCACGCCGCCTGCCGGTCGCATTTCATTCGGCCCGTGCCTGTGATTCCCGACGCCGCTCATCCGCTGCCGGAATTCCTTGATACGTGCCGCACCAAGGAAGGTTCTGAATGAACCCCACACGCACGAACGGCCGTTCCTCCCGCACCCGCCGCAACGGCGGTCGTGCGTACGGCTCCACCGCCGGTTCGGGACTGAGCAGCCGTTTCGGTTCGTCCGTCCCGAGCCGATCGGGAACTCCGGGGCGCTTCGTCGGAGGTGGTCGGCCCGCCCCGGCGCAGGGAGAGTTCGCCCCGCCGAGGACGATCACCCCGGCGCTGCCCGCCGTCGAGACGTTCGCCGACCTTGCCCTGGACCGGCGCCTCCTGGCCGCGCTCACCGCGCAGGGCGTGTCCGTCCCGTTCCCCATCCAGGGCGCGACGCTGCCGAACTCCCTGGCCGGCCGTGACGTCCTCGGCCGCGGCCGGACCGGCTCCGGCAAGACCCTCGCCTTCGGTCTGTCCCTGCTCGCCCGCACCGCCGGACAGCTCGCCGAGCCCCGCCGACCGCTGGCGCTCGTCCTGGTCCCCACACGGGAACTCGCGCAGCAGGTCACCGATGCCCTCACCCCCTACGCCCGCACCGTGAAGCTGCGCCTGGCCACCGTCGTCGGCGGCATGCCTATCCGCCGACAGGCGAACGCGCTGCGCGGGGGTGTCGACGTCGTCGTGGCCACCCCCGGCCGCCTCAAGGACCTCATCGACCGCGGTGACTGCCGGCTGGACCGGGTCTCGATCACCGTCCTGGACGAGGCTGACCAGATGGCCGACATGGGCTTCATGCCGCAGGTCACGGCGCTCCTGGACCAGGTCCGCCCCGAGGGCCAGCGGATGCTGTTCTCCGCGACGCTGGACCGCAACGTCGATCTCCTGGTCCGCCGCTATCTCACCGATCCTGTCGTCCATTCCGTGGACCCCTCCCAGGGCGCGGTCACCACGATGGAGCACCATGTCCTCCATGTGCACGGTGCCGACAAGCACCGGCTGACGACCGAGATCGCGGCGCGCGAAGGCCGGGTGATCATGTTCCTGAACACCAAGCACGCCGTGGACCGCCTCACCGAGGACCTCCTCGGCTGCGGTGTCCGGGCCGCCGCCCTGCACGGCGGGAAGTCGCAGCCCCAACGCACCCGCACCCTCTCCCAGTTCAAGACCGGACACGTCACCGTCCTGGTCGCGACGAACGTCGCCGCGCGCGGCATCCACGTCGACCACCTCGACCTCGTCGTCAACGTGGATCCGCCGACCGACCACAAGGACTACCTCCACCGCGGTGGCCGTACAGCCCGGGCCGGCGAGTCCGGCAGCGTCGTCACCCTGGTCACCGCCAACCAGCGCCGCGATATGACCCGCCTCATGGCGACCGCCGGCATCGTGCCCGCGACCACCCAGGTCCGCTCCGGGGAGGAGGCGCTGGCCCGGATCACCGGCGCACGGGCTCCTTCCGGCATCCCCGTGACGATCGCCGCGCCGCCCGCCGGGCAGCGCAAGCGGGACGCGGCCTCCCGCGGTCGACGCCGTCCCGCCTCGGCAGCGCGGCGCGCCGGCATGCGGCGCGCCGCCGACGCGGCGGCCTGAGCTCCACGTGATCCGGAAGCCGACCCGTCCCCTCTGGAGGCACGCTGTGACACCGGCCCAGACTCAGCCCCGTTCGGCCCCTGCCATCCCCGCGACCAGGGCGGTGACCGACACCGTGGACAGGGCAGTACTGCAGGTCGGGGACCACATGACCGTCGAGGTGGCCCTGGCCGTCATGGCCGGTGCCCGCGCCGGACGCCTGCTCGTCTGCGACAACGACGGCCTGTGCACCGGGCTGGTCACCCGGGCCGAACTCAGCGCCGTCCGCGACAGCCCCGCCTATACGGACCGCCTCCGGCTGCGCGACCTCCCCGGCGACGGGGCGCCGCCCGCCGGGCACGCCGGAAGCCATGGCCGGCTTCCCGCCCCGTGAGTCGTGGACGAGCGGGACGGCGGCCTGGGCGCCTCCGCGGGCCGCCCCCTGCCCGAAGCCCCCGCCCCTTGCCGAAACCGCCCTTCTCTCACCTGTGAGGCATCGTGCGCTGTGTCATCGCCCGCTTCCCCTTCGAGCTCACCAAGAACGGTGTCCTGGACTCCATGAAGGGCGTCAGGCCCGAGGACATCACCGGCGAGTCCGTGGTCATCGGTCGTCGTGCCTACCCCGTCATGCAGGTCGGCCAGGTCATCACCCGCCAGGACCGCCGCGACTTCACCGCCGGTGAGGTCCTCCGAGCCATGTCCAAGCTCGGCTTCACCTCTCGCGGCCCTGCCCGGATGCCCGCGCCGCTCCCCGCCTCCGACCCGCTCCAGCACGCTTCCGTGTTGCTGGGCACCCCGGCAGAAGCCTGACCCCGATACGGACGAGCGCGAGTCGGCGTCACGCCAGGACAGCCCGGCCCGCGCACAGCCGTCCCCGTCGGTGCACCCTCCGGACTCGTCTTCGCCCTGCCGGTCGTCCGGCGGGGCGAAGTGCTGCCGGGGGGCCTTCCGTACCCGGAGTGGGGGGGGGAGTCGTGGGACGACCGGGCCACGAGCGGTGCGGTGTGCCCTCGCGGCTGCCACACCGCCGGACGGGAGCGAGGACATCACCACCGGACGGCCAAAAATCTATCGCGGCCAAGGTAGACATTGGGTAGTGGCGTGGGTATGTTTTCTTCGTAGCCCAGGGAGACAATGGGGCCTGGCAGAGATGGACTGCCGGTCTGGAGTACACGTGGCCGCAGCACGGAGTCCGCGTGGCACATGGTCGATCGCCGAGGAGGAACGGAGGAGCCCGCACCGTCAGGATCGCCCGGGCGGAGTTCTTGAACCCGGGTACCGCAGGACATCGATAGAGAGGTGGTCTCCGGTCAGGCAACCGCGATCCCCTCGCCCCCGACAGCAGCCGGGTCGGGGCGACGGACACGGGCCGGCGCGATATCGGGGCCGGCAGATGGTGTAGTAGTTCCTTCGGGGCCCTGGTGCCGTACGGCACCAGGGCCCCTCGACGCGTTCCGCAGAGAGGTGCAAATGGCAGCAGACGACTCGTACGACCGTCTCGACGACGACGACTACCCCGCCTATACGATGGGCCGGGCCGCCGAATTGATCGGCACCACCCAGAGCTTCCTCCGCGCCATCGGAGAAGCACGCCTGATCACCCCGCTACGGTCCGAGGGCGGCCACCGCCGCTACTCCCGCTACCAGCTGCGCATCGCCGCCCGCGCCCGGGAACTCGTCGACCAGGGAACCCCCATCGAGGCCGCCTGTCGCATCATCGTCCTGGAA
Source organism: Streptomyces sp. C10-9-1 (assembly GCF_024497955.1). Taxonomy (GTDB): domain Bacteria; phylum Actinomycetota; class Actinomycetes; order Streptomycetales; family Streptomycetaceae; genus Streptomyces; species Streptomyces sanyensis. The sequence continues at coordinate 132,747 of NZ_JANHKP010000002.1, forward strand.
GACCAGCTCGAAGAAGCCCAGCGCATCAACGCCGAGTACCGCCGTACAGCGGCTCAGCAGCCCGATCACCCCGCTGCCGACTGAAACGGTTCCGGTGATCGACGGGCACGGCTTCGCACGAGATGCCATGCGATCAGCACCGAGCCGCGAAGGGACGGGCTCTTCGCCCTTCCCTTGGCGTCGGTGCAATCCGCTCCACTCCGAGAGGCGCGGCGCGGAGCCCTGCCGAAGGCGTACAGTTCTGCCCGGTCATGTCGACCGACCACGGTCAGGGCCGCACACGGCCGCGCCGGTGGCTCGGGAACGAAAGGCCCGCCCGACTGCTGATCGCCGGGCGCCGGACACCGCGGAAACTGCCGCGCCCGAGGAAGCCGTCGTGCCCCGAGCGTGCCCTTCAGAGCGGACACCAGCGGTCGCCCAGGGATTCCCACGTGCCTGCGCAAGCCTGCCATTGGGCACGTCTCCGCAGGTCATAGCCCCTCTGGCAGCCCAAGAACCGTTGATTCCCAAGCTCAGAGCGCGAGTTCGATTCTCGTCACCCGCTCCACGAGAAAGCCCCAGGCCAGCGGCCCGGGGCTTCTTTGTTGTCTGGACCAAGTCAGGCGTCGTGTGCCCGATCCCTGATCATCGGGCACGTCCGCAGCCTTCTCCCGCTCGGCCCGGACTCGGGCGTCGATCTCGTCGGCCACCTCCCGCTCACGCTCCAGGTTCGCGTGCTGACAGATCAGCGCGGCCCGCTCGGAGGGGTCTCCTTGCCCGCGCCCCGGATGCGGCAGGGGTTGCGGCGGGTCAGCTCGTCATCGGCGGCGGTCTCCATGATGGCGCCGGTCGGGAGATTCCGAAGGGTTCGGACGGGAGTACGAAGCCAAGCACTAGGCTCCGGTCTCCGGCAGGAGACGGATCGACCCTGGAGGAGACGTGAACCGTGAGTTCACGAAGTACGGTGTCGGCTTTCTGGGCGTCACGGCTTGGGTGGGCCTGAGCGACACGACATCGGTGCCTTCGTTGGTGATCGGCGGCCTGTGCCTCGCAACACTCGCTTGCTGGTTCTCTCTCCGTATCCGGCAAGAGATCCGGACCATCAGGGAAGACAACAGACAAGCCCGGGAACGCCGTGAAGCGCGCAAGCGCGAGCGACGGGTGGGTGGCCAGCCGACCGGATCGTCGGCTGGAGAGGCCCGCTCGTGACCGTCACAGCCAGGCTGAGCAGGCGAGGAGACCCCAGCGACCGCACCGCCGGCCGTTCGCACCGAGGGACCACCTGACATCCACGGCTGACATCAACGGCGCCGGACGGAGGCGCACATGGCCGTTCCCGCCCGGCCGCCTTGACGCCAGGTCACCTCGACCAGATCAGCCCTGGACCGAACTCCCAAAGCGGTGCTCAGCATCGTGCCCGATCCGTGCCCGACAGGTCGGTGAACCGCGGTCGACAGCGGGTGTCAGGCAGTGTCCCAAAGTTCACCCTGACACCCGTTGCCGCTGGTCGGGTCATCAACTGCGCCCAGAAGCACGGTGGCCCCCAGGCTCAGAGCGTGCCGAGGCGCGAGGGCGGCCGTGGGAGGACCACCGGCCGGTGGTCGACGGGGTGCTGCGGCGGGCTGACCGGCCACCCGCCGCAAGGCCGGAGTCCACCCCGCCCCGCCGGTCCTCCGGATCCGCGAACCAGCCCGAGGCCGCTTGCCGGGGGAACCGGTGCCTGCCAGCAGGCCACGGTCCCCCCGCGCTGTGCGCCGGGCGGCGCGGTCAGCCCTCCACGACGACCGCGTGGTCCTTGGCCTCGGGCTGGGCGAAGCGCGCCAGTCGCTCGGCCTCGCCCTCCAGGGCCTTGCGGTCCTTCGCGGACAGCTTCTCCAGCGGCCGCAACGTCACCGTGGCCACCCGCCGCTTGACCTCGATCGCCCAGGTGCCCGCCACCAGCCCGTCGACCAGGAAGCTCGGCTTGATCTGGAGGTTGGACCTGGCGTACACGGCGTCCTTGTGCGCGCTGGGCAGGATCCGCTCCCGATGGCCGGTCTGGTAGGCCAGCAGGGTGCTGTCGAACGCGGGCAGCAGCTTCGGCGGCGCGGGGGCGTCCCCGTCCGGCCGGGGCGCGTCCGGGAGGTCGTAGAGCACCCGCTCGCCCTCGCCGAAGGTGACCAGGTCGTCCATCGCGGCCAGCACGTCCCGCACCGGCGGCGTCCGGTGCCCGATCCAGCCCGCCACGTCGTCCGGGGCGGCGGGCCCGAACGCCCGCAGGTGCGTTCGCACGACCCGCGCCAGCGCGGCCGCCTCGTCGGGCTCGGCCGGGGGAGCGGCGCGCAGCGCCTCGGGTGCCTTCGCTCCCCACACCCCGTCCGGCGGGGTCCGCACGAACGCCGGTGTGCTGCGGAAGGGGCGCCACTTGTACTGCCGCTGGAAGGCGGTCTCCTCGTCGGTGACGGCGTCCGGGTGGCGCTCCAGGAACGCCTCGATGAACGCGCACACGTCCTCCGGGACGCGCGCCTGCTCGGCGGTGTGCTCGCGCAGCTCCTCGAACAGGCGGTCCACCAGCGGCGCGGGGCCCTTGGTCCTGCGCCGCCAGTCCGCGGCGCCCGTCAGCCGCGTGACCGCCGCGTAGTCCGGGTACTCGGCGGCGGGGACCACGTGCAGCGTGCCGCGCAGCAGGGTCGCCAGCAGCAGCTCGCCGTCCCGCGCCGCGCCGAGGAAGTCGTCGGGGCCCAGCCGCGCGCTGCGCGTCCACAGGGCCACCGGCACCGCGGGCCAGCTCTGCGCCTGAACGGCCCCCACACGCGCGAGAATCCCGGGAACCGAGTCGTCGATCGGTTCCAGGAGTCCCTGGCGGGCCAGCAGCGCGCGGTTGAGTTCTCGGGTGGTGATGCCGGCCGCCGTCACGTCTCGTGCCTCCCGGTGGGGGTCGTGGTCGCCGGTACGGTAACCGGTCCCGCGCGTCGGGGGCATCAGGATCCGGCCGTACCCGCCCGCGCGGTGGCCAGCCGGTCGTCGCGCAGCGCCAGTTCGGCCCGGCGGGCACGCCTGCGGCGGAACAGGTTGCGGATGGAGAGGTACAGGCCGCCGCCGTCGAGCATGACCGCCACGAGCACGATCGTGGCGAAGTCGAAGGAGTTGATCCGGCTGTCCTGACCGGTGAGGAAGAGGAAGGCCTGGGAGAGGTAGCCGATCAGCACCGGCAGCGTGATCGCGAACAGCGAGGCGAGCGTGACGCCCCGGCCCAGCAGGTAGACGGCCGAGTACCAGCGGACCGAGTTCAGCTCGCGCGGGCTGAGGTCGGACAGGTCCGCGCGCTTGGGCGAGCGGAACAGCCGCCGCACCAGGTTGCCCATCCACTTCTCGGTGTCCTTGATGAGGTTGCGGGTCCCGATCGCGGTGGTGATCACGTAGTAGAAGTCGGTGTGCATGAAGAAGAAGCACTGCCACAGCAGCCTGCCGAAGTAGGTCCAGAGCGCGGCGGCGGTGAGCCACCGGATCTCCTGCGGCACCGACAGCGTGCCGTTCTCCATGAGCTTGAGCAGGATGATCGCGAACGAGCCGAACACGCCGTCCACGATCGGTCCGGCGAGGAACGCGAGGTAGCGCTGCCGCTTGGAGGCCAGCCAGATGCCGCTCATGTCGGTCTCGGCGACCAGGATGTAGAGCCGGGTGCCGATCCCGATGCGCGCCGGGATGCCGGCCGCCCGGGCGGCCACCAGGTGCGCGACCTCGTGCAGGTAGATGCCCACGATCATGATCGCCATCGTCGACCAGGTCAGCAGGGCGAAGTGCTCCGGGAACAGCAGGATCGTGGCACCGGGGATGATCCCGGGGTTGAGCAGCGCGGTCAGTACACCGGCGGCGATGACGAGGCCGCAGGCCGCCAGCACCGCCGCGGAGAAGATCCGCTGCGCGGTCCGCTGGCTGATCCACTCCATGTGGCTCTTCCACCGCAGCTTCGACGCCTCGTTCCGCCGGGCCCCGCCGTCCGGGGGAGCGCTGCCGTCGGCAAGGGGGTCCGGGGCCGCCACCGGGCCGGCGGCGCCGTCGTTGACGGTGATGAAGCCCTCGGCGACCATCACGTCGATGAAGTCGTCGAGGTCGGCCGTCTCGCCGTGCTTGGCCTCGTAGCGGCGGCTCGCCTCGGCGGGCGTGCAGCCCTGTGCGAACCACTCCAGCACGTCGAGTGCCTCGACCGGGACGCTGAGGAAGACCTGGCGGTCGAGGTCGCCGATGACAGCGGAGTCGGCCTCGCGCCGGTGCGAGTACGGCTGCACGGTGATCACCGAGTCGGGCGGATAACCGGGCATCGGTGCGATCCCTTCTCTCCTGTGGGTCCGGGTGGGCCGGTGCGAGCACCGACCCACCCGGGCTGTCATTCGGCTTCCGCCGGTTGCCGTCAGGCGACGACGACCGAGCAGGAGGTCGCGGCGCTGGTCTTGACGGACTCCAGGCGGCGGACGATGAGCTTCTTCATGCGGGGCACCTCCCCTCGAACTTGGCGTTGAGGTGCATTGTGTTCTGCGTCACGGTCCGGTTCTGCCCAACCTTGAGCACTCCGCGATCACGTGGTCCGTCGTCCGCGAAGGGGTCCGCCACCGCCCGGTCCCGGGGATGCCGACGAGCGCGACGGGACCGTCCCGGCGCGCTCGCGGAGGCCGTGTCCGGCGCGGGTCCTCCCGACCGTGGCCCTGGTACGGGCGGCCGGATCGCGCTGTCGCGCCGCCCGGTGCGCGGCGGTACCAGCGGCCGCCCGCCGCGCCCCCGACGTCGCCCCGGGCTGCCGTCCGGGGGCCTCCGGCGGCGAGCCGGGAGCCGTCTGCGCGGGCCCCGGGCACTGCCGCTCGCGGTCGGCGCGCGCCGGGCGGCGCCGTCGCAGAACGGGCCCCGGCCGGGAGCGTCCGGCCGGGGCCCGTCGGGCGGGTCTCAGACCGCGGGGCCGTTGGCGGCCACGTCGGCCATGACCGGGTCCACGTGGCGCTTGCGCAGCAGCGCGGCGAGGATGACGGCGCCGGCCACCATGACCAGGGAGCCGGCCAGGAAGGCCAGGCGGAAGCCGGCGACCTGCGCCGAGACGTCGGGGACGGCGCCGGAGCCGGTCATCTCCTGGCCGGTGCGCCACACGGCGAGCGCCGACATGGCGGCCAGGCCGATCGCGCCGCCGATCTCCTGGACGGTCTGGTAGAGGCCGGAGGCGAGACCGGCGTCGGACTCCGGCACACCGGAGGTGGCGAGCAGGGTCACGGGGACGAAGGCCAGGCCCAGTCCGATCGCCTGGAGGAGGAGCCCGGGCAGCAGGTCGGTGGCGTAGTCGCCGCCCTCCGGGAGGCGGGAGAGGTAGAGCATGCCGCCGCCCGCCAGCAGCAGGCCGGCCGCGCCCACGGTGACCGGGCCGAGACGGCCGACCACCGGCTGGGCGATGGAGGCGCCGATCATCACGCCGATCGCGGCCGGGAGGAAGGTCAGGCCGGCCTTGATGGGCGTGTAGCCGAGCACGTCCTGGAGGTAGAGGGTGGAGAAGAAGAACATCGTGAAGATGCCGGAGGACAGCAGCAGCAGGACGCCGTCGGCCACGGCCAGCGAGCGGATGCGGAAGATGCCGAGCCGCACCACCGGGCGGCGCACCCGGGAGGAGATCGCCAGGAAGGCCGCCAGCAGCAGCGCGGCGGCGGCCAGCGTGCCGAGGGTCCGGCCCGAGGTCCAGCCCCAGGACGCGCCGTGCCCCAGGGCGAGGACCAGCAGCAGCAGGCCGGCGGTGACGGTGAGGGCTCCGGCGTAGTCGACCGTCCGGTCGGACGCGTCGTCCCGGGACTCGGGGATGGCCCGGGCGCACAGCAGGACGGCGGCGGCCACCGGCACGTTGATGAAGAAGATCCAGTGCCAGGAGATGGTGGTGGTGAGGACGCCGCCGAGCAGCAGCCCGAGCGCGCTGCCTCCCGCGGCGATCGTGCCCCAGGCCGCGACCGCCTTGGTGCGTGCGGCCGTGTCGTGGCGGAACTCCGTGTTGATGATGGACAGTCCGGTCGGCGCGATGATGGCACCGCCCAGGCCCTGAAGGCCGCGGCCGATGATGAGCGTCGCGGCGTCGTCCGCGAGTCCGCTGAGCATCGACGCGGCGCCGAAGAGGACCACGCCGGCCAGGAAGAGCCGACGGCGCCCGAAGATGTCACCCAGCCGTCCCGCTAGCAGCAGGAAGCAGCCGAATATCAGCGCGTAGGCGTTGACCACCCACTGCAGACCGGTCTGGGAGAGCCCGAGGTCGCGCTTCATCGAGGGCAGCGCGACGTTCACGATCGTGACGTCCAGCACGACCATCAGGTCCGCCAGGCAGAGGAGCACGACGAGCAGCACCGGCCGGACGGGCCCGGCCGGCTTCGGCGTGCCCTCCTCGGCACGGGCCTCGGGGCCTTCCTGATGAGGGGGAGAGGTGGTCACGGGAAGCTCCAGTCGGGGGGACGTCAGGGCCGGGCCGTGCGAACGGTGTCGGGCTACTCGCCGGAGCCGGGCAGCAGCACCGGGATGCCCCGCAGGACGGGGTACCGCCGGCCGCAGCCGGCGCAGGTGAGGGCCGAGTGGTCGGCGTCGTGGCGCAGTCCGGCGTCGGGGTGCTCGGGACAGCCGAGGACGTCGAGCAGTTCCGGGTCGAGGGGCACGGCGGGTTCCTCCGGTTCGGCGGCGTGGCGGTCGGCGGCTTCGTGGTGGGAGCGCTGGGACGGCGTGGTGTGGATGCGGCGCAGCTCCCGCTTGAGGACCTTGCCCAGGAAGCTGCGTGGGAGGGCGTCGGTCACCAGGTAGCATCCCGGTATCTGGTGCGGCTCCAGACGGCTCTTGACGAAGTCCTGGACCTCGGGCAGCACGGCGGCCGAGGAGAGCACCACCACGGCGGTCGTCTCCTCCCCGGAGCCGGGGTGCGGAAGCCCGATGACCGCGGCCTCCCTCACCTCGGGGTGGTCGTAGAGGACGGACTCCACCTGGACCGTGGAGACCAGCCGGCCGTCGGAGCGGACGGCGTCGGCGGCACGGTCGAAGAAGTGCAGCCGGCCCTGGTCGTCGAGGCTGCCCAGGTCACCCATCCGCGTCCAGCGCCCGACGTGCGCCTGGCGGTCCAGCAGGGTGTCCAGGTAGCGCCGCTGGGGGGCGTCCGTCCCCAGCCATATCTCACCGACCTCGCCGGTGGGCAGGGGCTGCTGCCGCTCGTCGGCGATCACCACGTCGGTGCCGGGGGCCGGGAAGCCCGCGCACAGCGGGTGGCCGGGGTCGAACACGTTGAGGACCACGGCCGGGGACGCCTCGATGGAGGTGTAGGCGGTCGCCAGGCTCGCGCCGGGCAGCATCTCCAGCAGCCGCCGGGCCACCGCGGCCGGGAAGACCGCCGAGGCGCTGGTGACCGTGGTGACGCTGGACAGGTCGTGGCGCTCATGGACCCGCGCGAGGACCAGGGCCCGTGCCGTGGCCGGGGTGATCATGAGCGAGCCCACCCGGTACCGGGCGGCGAGTTCGGCGATGCGGTCGGGCCCGTCGCTCAGCGAGGCGGCGACCAGCACGCTGTCGGACAGCAGCGGAAGCGAGATCGTGCCCTGGCCGGAGGAGGTGCCCAGGGGCATCGCGGCCAGCAGGTGCTCCGAGGAGCCGAGTGCGTCGATGGTGGGACGGGCCCGGCCGTGCATCATGTTGGCGTGGGTGACGGTGACCGCCTTGGCGGGACCCGTGGTGCCGGAGGAGTAGAGGATGTCCGCGATGGCGTCCGGCCGCACGGGCGCCCTGGCGGCGTCGGGGCGTGCCGTGCCGTCGTCCGCGGCGCCTTCGAGGGAGCCGAGCGGCGCGGTCCATCCGGTGAAGCCGTCGGGGGGCCGCAGCCCGTCCGCGTGCAGGACGCCGTTGGCCCCGCACTGCACCAGCCGTCGTGCGATCTCCTCGTCCGGCATGCGGTCGTTGAGGTGGATGGCGGTGGCGCCGACCCGCTGCACCGCGTGGTACGCGACCGCGAAGTCCGTCCAGGCGTCTCCGCCGAAGAGCAGCGCCACCCGGCGCAGCCGGGCCGGTTCGAACGCGCGCAGCCGGCGGGCGGCCGAGTCGGCGCGCCGGTCCCACTCGGCGAAGGTGAGCTCCGCGACACCGTCCACGACGATCGCCGGGCGGTCGGGGGTGAGTTCGGCGCGGTCGCGCAGCAACTCGGTGAAGGAGGACGGTGGTAAGGCCGCCTGACGCGGTCCGGGGACGGTCATGGTGTCGCTCCCCCGCTCAGCGGTGGGAGAGCACGGACAGCGGTACCCGCCATGTCTGCTGCCGCTCCCGGTCCGGGTCGGGCAGTGCCCGCAGGTCCGCGACGACGGGCTCCACGAGCCGCTGCCACGTGGCGTCGTCGACGTCCTTGAGGTAGGACCAGACGCGGCCGGCGATCGAGTCGGCGTACTGGTTCGGCGTGAGGGTGATCTCGTAGGGGGCCGCCGCCGCCTCCTTGACCACGCGCAGTCCGCAGCGTTCGGCGGACTGCGCCAGCCGCTCGGGGGTGTCCGGGACCTCGGGCTTGAGGACGTCGAGCGGAGCCTCCGCAGCGACCATGTCGTCGGGCTCGGCGACCGGCACGCCGTGCACCGTCACCAGTCGGCCGCCGGGTTGCAGGACCCGGGCCACCTCGGTCAGCACCCGCTCCATGTCGTCCACGACGTGCAGCACGTGGACCATCACGATGTTGGGGAGCGAGGCGGAGGCGAAGGGCAGCGCGCCGGCGTCCCCGAGCGCCACCCGGTCCCCGAGCCTGTCGTGCGCCCGGGACACCATCTCGGGGGCGATGTCCACGCCGAGCACGGGGTGGCCCAGGTCCCGCAGGCCGACGTCCACCAGCGCGGTGCCCAGGCCGATGTCGAGGACGGGTCCCGGCAGCAGGTGCGGCGACAGGTCCTCGGCCGCCTTCCGGCCACGCTCCAGACCGCCGTGGTAGGCGTCGTACTCGTCGGCGGCCTTGTCGTAGGACAGGGACTCCAGGGTGACGCGGCTCATGGTGTGGATGCCTCTCGTTCGTCGGCCGCGCACTGCCGCGCGGCACGCCTGGTGGCGGTCCGTCGACGGATTGTATGAGCCGGGGGGCCTGGTGGGTGCCCAACTTTGAGCAGAGCCAGCAGGGTTGGCGCCATAGCGTGGCGCGGCGTCAGGCCGCCGGGGCGCGGGGCGGACGGCCCGGGCGGACCGGGGGAGAGCACCCCCCGCGCCGCTTCCCCGCCCCGCGGCGCTTCGGAGGATTCCTCGCCCACTCCCCTGCGGACACCTTCTTCGAAAGGGCAGCGAGATGGAAGAGACGGAACAGGTGCCGGGGTCCTTCGGCCCGCCCGCCGCCGTGCAGGTCGCCCACCCGCCGGAGGAACTGCTGCACACCGGCAATGCCGGGCTGGTCATCCACCGGGTCGGGCAGGTCTGCTACCCCTACCGTGCCGAGGCCCGCTCCTTCGCCCGGGACCTCCAGTTCTTCACCAACAAGGCCCTGCACCCGTATGCGACGACACTGCTCTACGAGGAGCTGTTCGGGGTGCGTGACCGCCTGCACTGGCTCATCCACATGCGGGCCCCGAACGACTACGCGCGCCTGCTGGAGATGGTCGACCACAATGCCGAGTTCCAGCAGGTCGCGTCGGGCGACCGCATGCCGGAGCGCGGGGGAGGCAACTGGGAGCGCATGTTCGTGCAGGGGTCCTTCCAGGAGAGGGTGATCGTGCCGCAGCACGGCTTCACCCACGCCGACGGCGACGACCTGGAGGGCCTGTTCGCCGTGCCCGCGCGGCACCAGACGGACCAGCCGGACGGCAGTCTGCTGCACAGCGCGAACGCCGGGGTCGTGATCCACCGCACCGGGCAGGTCCGCTTCGAGTACCGCAAGGTGGCGCGCAAGCTGGGATTCGACTGGATCGGCCGGCTCAACGAGAAGCTGCGCGACCGGGTCAGCGCCTTCCTCTACGAGGAGCAGTGGGGGACGCAGGACCGGCTGCACTGGTTCGTCCATCTCCGCTCGCTCGACGACTACCGGAGGATCACCGAGCTGGAGGCCCGTGACCCGCTGCTGCGCGAGCTCACCGGCATGGAGGTCCGGGAGGGCGGCGTGCCCTGGGGTGCGATGTTCCTGGACGGCACGCTGAACGACACCGTGCTGGTGCCGCACCATCCGGCCCCGGCGGTCTCCGGATGACGCTGGGCATCGACGCGATCAACGCCTACGTGGGCCGGGCGTCGCTCGACGTCCGGACCCTGTTCGAGGCGCGCGGGCTGGACATGCGCCGCTTCGGCAACCTGCTGATGCGGCAGAAGTCCGTCAACCTGCCCTTCGAGGACGCCGTGAGCAACGCCGTCAACGCCGCCCGGCCGCTGATCGACGAACTCGGCGCGGACGAACGGAACCGCATCGAACTCGTCGTCGTCGGGACCGAGTCGGGGCTGGACTTCGGCAAGCCGATCAGCACCTACGTACACGATCTGCTCGGGCTCGGCCGTGCCTGCCGCTCCTTCGAGGTCAAGCACGCCTGCTACGGCGGTACGGCCGCGCTGCGCACCGCCGTCGGGCTGCTGGAGCAGAGCCCGGACCCGGCCGCCCTGGCCCTGGTGGTGGCCGCCGACGCGGCCGGGGCCGCCGCGCGCGACACCTACTGGGAACCCTCCCAGGGCGCGGGCGCCGTGGCGATGATCGTCTCGCGCAACCCCCGCGTCCTGCGGCTGGACCCGGGGGCCGCCGGCTTCCACAGCTACGAGGTGATGGACACGCTGCGCCCGCGCCCCGAGATGGAGGCGGGGGACTCCGACCTGTCGCTGCTCTCCTACATCACCTGCCTGGAGCAGAGCTACCGCCACTACGCGGAGCGGGTCCCGGGCACCGACCTGGTGTCCACCTTCGAACGGCTGGTGCTGCACACCCCCTTCGCGGGCATGGTCAAGAGCGCCCACCGCACCCTGCTGCGCAAGATCAAGGGCATGTCCCCGGAGGAGACCGAGGCGGACTTCGAGCGCCGGACCGCGCCGTCGCTCACGTACTGCACCCAGGTCGGGAACGTCTACTCGGCGGCGCTGTACCTCGCACTGTGCTCGGCCGTCGACAGCGACGGGCCGCATGCCGGGCCCCGCCGCATCGGACTGTTCTCCTACGGATCGGGCTGCGCCTCCGAGTTCTACAGCGGGGTGCTGACCGCGTCCGCGGGCGAGCGCGTCGCCGCGCGGGACCTGCCCGGGGCCATCGCGGAACGGCATCCGCTGACCATGGCGGAGTACGAGCCCATCGCGGACGGCGCGGCCCGCCGCATGTGCGGTGTGCGGAACGAGACGTTCGACCCGGAGGAGTTCCCCGGCATCTACCGGAGCCGGTTCGCCGGGAAGGGCCTGCTGGTCCTGGAGGAGATCCGCGACTTCCACCGGAGGTACCGGTGGACCTAGGCAGTCTGGAGGAGGCGATCGGCCGCCCGTTCCGCGACGTCCGCGTCGGGTACCGGGGGGCTCGGCTCACCGTGACCATGGCACGGCCGGACCGGCGCAACTCCCTCACCCCGGGGACCCTTCGGGAGCTGGGCGCCGCTCTCGACCTCGCGGAGCGCACGGAGGACTGCCGCATGGTCGTCCTTGAGGGCTCGGACGGCTACTTCTGCACCGGGATGGACCTCGCCGACGCCGCGCGGTCCGGTCGGGAGGACGGTGCCGGGCCGGATCTCCGCGCCGGAGCCGAGGCGTACTTCCGCCTGCTGGACCGCCTCACCCGGCTGGGACGGATGGTGGTCTCCCACGTCGACGGCCAGGTGGTCGGCGGCGGGGTGGGGCTCGTGGCGGCGAGCGACCTGGTGTACGCCACCGAGCGCAGCCGGTTCAGCCTGCCGGAGGCGCTGTGGGGTCTGCTGCCCTGCTCGGTGCTGCCGTTCCTGATCCGGCGCACCGGTTTCCAGCCGGCGTACACCATGGCGCTGAGCACGCTGCCGGTCACCGCCCGGCAGGCCGCGGAGTGCCGGCTGGCCGACGAGGTCCTGGACGACCCGGGGGACGTGCTGCGGCGGCTCCAGTTCCGCGCCTCCCGCGTCGACCCCGCCACCGTCGCCGCGCTCAAGGACTACGCGCGGCGGCTGCGGACCGGCGCCGAGGACACCGAGCGCCTGGCCGTGGACGAGTTCGTGGCGCTCATGTCCGACCCCCGGGTGCGGCAGCGGATCGGGGGCTTCGTGGCCGGCCCGGGTGCGCCGCCGGCGTCCCCGCCCCGGGCCACCGGCGCGTAGCGGCACGGACCGACGAGACGAAGGGGGACGGCGGTGCACGCCTGGATCTTTCCCGGACAGGGAGCGCAGCGGCGGGGGATGGGCCGGGAGGTCCTGGACCGCTATCCCGAGCGGGTGCGCGAGGCCGACGGCCTGCTGGGGTTCTCCGTGGCGGAACTCTGCCTGCGGGGACCGGAGGAACGGCTCAAGGACACCCGCTACGCCCAGCCGGCGCTCTTCGTCGTGGAGGCGCTGCAGGTGCTGGCGGCCCGCGACGACGGGCGTCCGGAGCCCGGCGTGCTGGCCGGGCACAGCCTGGGCGAGTACGCCGCGCTCTTCGCGGCCGGCAGCTTCGACTTCGCCACCGGCGTGCGGCTGGTGCGGCGGCGCGGCGAACTGATGTCCCGCGGCGTACCGGGCGGGATGGCGGCGGTGGTCGGCCTCGGGCCCGAGGAGACGGCGGCGGTCCTGCGCGCGTGCCGGGCCGACGGGGTGGACATCGCCAATCTCAACTCCCCCGACCAGGTGGTGCTGGCCGGGCCGCCGCACGAGCTGGACAGGGTGGCGGCGCGGCTGCGCCAGGAGGGCGGGGGGCGCCGGGTGCGCTGCCTGCCGCTCCAGGTGAGCGCGCCCTTCCACTCCCGCTACATGCGGGACGCGGCGGAGGAGTTCGCCGTCCTCCTGCGGGATGTCACGCTCCGGGAGCCGCGCATCCCGGTGATCGCCAACGCCACGGCGCGGCCCTACGGCCCGGATGTCGCCGCACTGCTGGCCCGCCAGATCCGGGAGCCGGTGCGCTGGGCGGAGACCATGGACGAGCTGCGGGCCCGGGGGGTGGGGGAACCGGCCGAGATGGGACCGGGCACGGTGCTGTCCGGCCTGTGGCGGTCGCGGCGGCGGCCCGCCACCGCGCCCGCCCAGGGCACCCCGTCCGTGCCCGCCCCGGGCACCCCGTCCGCGTCCGCCCCGGGTGCCGCGGGGAAGGAGGCGGCAGCGGAGCCGGAGGCCGTACGGGCCGGGGACCTGGGGTCGGCCGGCTTCCGGCGGGACTACGGGCTGCGGTACGCCTATCTCGCCGGTTCCATGTACCAGGGCATCTCCTCCGTCGAGCTGGTGCTGCGCATGGGACGGGCCGGGCTGCTGGGCTTCTTCGGGTCGGGCGGTCTGCGCCCGGACCGGATCGAGGAGGCACTGCGTGCGCTCGCCGACCGCTCCGGCCCCGAGCGGCGTTTCGGCGTCAACCTGCTGCACACCCCGGGCGACCCGCGCCGGGAGGCGGCGGTCACCGACCTGCTGCTGCGGTACGACGTCCCGTTCGTCGAGGCCGCCGGGTTCACCCAGCTGACGCCCGCCCTGCTGCGGGCCCGCTTCCGGGGCGCGCGCCGCGACCGCCGGGGCCGGCCCGTCCCCGGGCGCCGGGTGCTGGCCAAGGTCTCCCGCCCCGAGGTCGCCGCGCTCTTCGCCGCACCGGCCCCCGCGCCGCTGCTCGGGAAGCTGGTGGCCGACGGCGCGCTGACGGAACAGGAGGCGGACATCGCGCGGGAGGTGCCGGTCAGCACGGAGCTGTGCGTGGAGTCCGACTCCGGGGGGCACACGGACGCGGGTAGCGCGCTGGCCCTGCTCCCGGCCATCGCCCGGCTGCGGCGGGCGGCGGCCGGCGGCGCGAGCCTGCCGGTACGGGTCGGTGCCGCCGGCGGGCTGGGCACGCCCGAGGCGCTCGCCGCCGTCTTCCTGCTGGGTGCCGACTTCGCGGTCACCGGCTCCGTCAACCAGTGCACCCCGCAGGCCGGGACCTCCGACGCGGTCAAGGAGATGCTCGCCGGTGCGGGCGTGCAGGACACCGCGTACGCCCCGGCGGGCGACATGTTCGAACTCGGCGCACGGGTGCAGGTGATGCGCCGGGGCACGCTGTTCCCGGGGCGTGCGGCCCGGCTGTACGAGCTCTACCGCCGGCACGGCTCGCTGGAGGAGCTGGACGCCCGCACCCTCGCCTCGCTGGAGTCCCAGTGCTTCGGGCGCCCGGTGGAGGAGGTGTGGCAGGAGACCAAGGAGTACCTGGCCCGCACCGACCCCGGCGAGCTGGCCCGTGCGGAGGCCAGCCCGCGGCTGCGCATGGCCCTGGTCTTCCGCTGGTACTTCGTGCGCTCCACCCGGCTGGCGCTGCGCGGTGACCCCGGAGGGCGCGTCAACTACCAGATCCACTGCGGGCCGGCGATGGGCGCCTTCAACGCCTTCGTCGCCGGTACGCCGCTACAGGACTGGCGGCGGCGCCATGCGGACGAGATCGCGGACCGGCTGATGACCGGAGCCGCGGAGGTTATCGACGGCTATCTGCGGACGGTGAAGCGTGCTCAAGAGTGAGCAGGCACCATTCTGCGCGAAGGTTAGTCTCGCCCATGAATCCGGATGACAGAAGGCGATCAAGTTCCCGTTGAGGCCCCGGTTCCGCACGCTCCGGAAGTCGCACGGAAATAGGTGCGGATACGACGTGCGCACACCCGGGAAGTTCCGGCGGAGCATCGCCGGATGAGCCACTGACCAGCGAGGGATCCCATGAGCACAGTGATTCCACCAGCTCGCCACCAGAGTTCCGTCCCGGCGGAGAAGCTGCTCCACTCGGCGAACTCCGGAATGATCGTGGAGCGCACGGCCCAGGTGCGGGGGGAATACCACTCGGAATCCAGGAAATTCGCGCGCGCCACCGCTGATTACATCACCCGCACCCAGCTGGGCGTCGCCAGCGTCTTCGTCTACGAGGAGACTTTCGGCACGAAGGACATGGTCCACTGGCTGATCCATCTCAATTCCATGGACGACTACGAGTCGCTGGTCCGGATGGGTACCGAGGACGAGGAGTACCGCGCCCTCTTCGGCCGGGACTGGATTCCCGCCGCGCGCGGCGGCGGCTGGGCCGGGATGTTCACGGACGGCTCCCTGCGCGAGACCGTGCTGCTGCCGCAGTTCTGGGGCATGTACGGCACGCGCGTCGACGACGACCGGGAGCGCCGTACGGAGGTCTTCGAGAACGACACCGCCGAGGTGCGGCTGCCGCCCGCCCGCCACCAGACCGAGCAGCCCGACGACCTGCTGCTGCACTCGGCGAACGCGGGCATCGTGCTGCACCGCACCGCGCAGATCGTCTACGACTTCCGCTCCGAGGCGCGCGAGTTCGCCCGCGAGGCGGCGACGGCCATCAACGACAACCTGGCGGGCGAGGCGACGGTTCTCCTCTACGAGGACGCCTTCGGTCCGATGGACCGCATCCACTGGCTCATCCACCTGCGCTCGCTGGGCACGTACCAGCGGCTGCTCCAGCTGCACGTGCGCGACGAGAGCGTGCGGGAGATCTTCTTCCGGGAGCGCAGCCCGGAGAAGGGCCCCGGTACCTGGGCCCGGATGTTCGTCCAGGGGAGCTTTCAGGACACCGCGCTGACCCCGCACCACTGGGGCCTGTACGCGACGGACACACCCGCCGGCGGCTGACGTACCGCCGCTTCCCCAGGAGGTGCCCATGAAGGGCAGCTGTCTGCACGAGATCTTCGCCGAGCGCGTCCGGGAGGCCCCCGACCGGGTCGCGGTCACGGCGCCGGAGGGGCGGCTGACCTATGCGGAACTCGACGCCCGGGCCCGTGACCTGGCCGGACGGCTGACCGGCGCCGGGGTGGCCCCCGGCGACCTGGTGGGGCTGTGCGCGCCGCGCGGCCTGGAACAGGTGACCGGTGTCCTCGGCATCCTCAGGGCCGGGGCCGCCTATGTGCCGCTGGACCCCGACTACCCCGCTTCCCGGCTGTCCTCGCTGCTGGAGGACACCCGGCCGGCGGTGGTGGCCGCCTCGGACCGGACGGCCGCCGCGCTGCCCGCCGGCGGCCCCCGCCTGGTGCCGATCACCGCGCCGGGGGGCGCCCCCGGCACTCCGGCCCCGGAAGCGCGGCCGCCGGCGGTCCGGGACAGCGGCCTCGCCTATGTCATCCACACCTCCGGTTCCACCGGCCGCCCCAAGGGCGTCCTGGTGGAACACCGCCAGGTGGTGCGGCTGTTCACGTCGAGCCGCCGGTGGTTCTCGTTCGGCCCCCACGACGTCTGGGCGCTGTTCCACTCCCTGAGCTTCGACTTCTCGGTCTGGGAACTCTGGGGCGCCCTGCTGCACGGCGGCAGGCTGGTCATCGTCCCCTCGGGACTCGCCCGCACCTCGGACGGGCTGCTGCGGCTGCTGCGCGAGGAGGGCGTCACGGTGCTCAACCAGACCCCGTCGGCCTTCCGCCAGCTCGACGCCGCCGTCGCCGGCTCCGGGCTGGGCGGCGACGCGCTCCCCGCGCTGCGGCTGCTGGTCTTCGGTGGCGAGCGGCTCGATCCGCGCACCCTGGAGGGCTGGACGGCGCGCCACGGCGATGACCGACCCCGCCTCGTCAACATGTACGGCATCACCGAGACCTGTGTGCACGTCACCTACCGGCGGCTCACCCGGGGCGACGTGGAGGGCTCCGGGCCGAGCCCCATCGGGGAGCCGCTGCCCGACCTGCGGGTGCACGTGCTGGACGCCGGCGGTGCCGAGGTGCCGGACGGCACCCCGGGGGAGATCTGGGTCAGCGGGGACGGCGTCACCCGGGGCTACCTCGACCGCCCGGAGCTGACCGCCGAGCGCTTCACCGCGCTGCCCGGCGCCCCCGAGGTGCGCTGCTACCGCACCGGCGACCGTGCGGTACGCGACGCGGCCACCGGTGAGCTGCGCTATCTGGGGAGGCTGGACGACCAGATCAAGGTGCGCGGCTTCCGGATCGAGCCCGGCGAGGTCGAGGCGTGCCTGCGGGAGCACTCCGGTGTCACCGACGCCGTGGTGCTGGACTACGACGCGGGCGGCGGCGATCTGCGGCTCGCCGCGTGCGTCACGCCGGCACCCGGCTCCGCCGGCCCCGGCGACCTCGCCGGGGAGCTGGCCGCGCTGGCGGCCGCCCGCCTCCCCGCCCATCTGCGGCCCGCCCGGTACCGCGTCGTCGCCTCGCTGCCCCTCACCGCACAGGGCAAGGCGGACCGGCACGCCCTGCGCGCGCAGCTGGCCGCCGAGGGCTCGGCGGACACCGGGCCGGCCGTCGCCGCCGGGGCCCTCCCCGACGGCTCCGGCCCGCTCCCGGACGTCGCCAAGATCGTCGCGGAGGTACTCGCCCACCCCGCCCCGCCGGGACCGCACACCGACCTCTTCCAGGCAGGCGCCACCTCGCTCGCCTTCGTCCGGGTGCTGGCCCGCGTCAACGAGCACTTCGGCGTCCGGCTCACCGGCGCCGAGCTGGACGGCGAGGCCACCATCGCCCGCCTCGCGGACTGCGTGACCGACGGCCGGAGCGCCGGCGGAGGAGCGGACGCCGCCCCTCCCGGCGGTCCGGTGAGCACCCGCGCCCCGCATCCCGCCGAACCGGCGGCCACTCATCCGAGGGGAACAGCATGACCACACCGGAACGTCTCCACGCGCTCTCGGCGGAGCAGCTCCGCACCTTCCGCGAACAGGGCTACTTCGGGCCGTTCCAGGTCTACGAGCCCGACGAGATGACCCGGTCGTGGAAGCGCGAGCGCCTCGCCCTGATGGACCGTTCGAAGGCGGTCTACGGCGACGAGGCGGCCTCGTCCGGCAACACCAACATCTCCAACTACGACCGGCACCTGGACTCCCCCTTCCTCGCCGACCACGTCTGCCGGCCCCAGATCGTCGACCGGGTGACCAGCGTGCTCGGCCTCGACACGCTGTGCTGGCGGACCGAGTTCTTCCCGAAGTACCCGGGCGACGAGGGCACCGACTGGCACCAGGCCGACACCTTCGCCAACGCCTCCGGGACGCCGCAGATCGTGTGGCCCGAGGAGCTCAAGGAGTTCGGCGGGACCATCACGGTGTGGACGGCGTTCACCGAGGCCACCGTCGAGAACGGCTGCCTGCAGTTCATCCCCGGCACCCACGAGCGGATGAACTACGACGAGACCCGGCGGATGCACTACCGGCCGGACGACATCAACCACACCGTCAAGGACGGCGTGCGCCGCGGCTTCTTCGGCTACGACTACCGCGATCTGCAGAAGGACCCGGACTTCGTGCCGGACGAGAGCCGTGCGGTGTCGATGGTGATGCGCCCGGGGCAGGCCATCATGTTCTGGTCCACGCTGATGCACGCCTCCCACCCCCACCAGGGCGGGGAGCTGCCGATGCGGCTCGGCTTCGCCTCGCGCTACGTCCCCACCTCGGTGCGCGTCTACCCGGGCACCGAGGCCATCGAGGAGTACGGCGGCCGGGTCACCCTGGACCGCTACGGCGCCGTGCTCGTCTCCGGCGAGGACCGCTACGGCCACAACACCCTGACCGACCGGACCACCCGCGGCCATGTCTTCCCCCGCGGCTGAGGGCCCCGGGACGGCGGACCACCGTGCGGCAGCGCGGACGGCGCCCTACGCGGCCCGGCTGGTGGAAGCGGTCCTGGACCTCGCCCCGCTGCTGCACGCGCTGCCCGCCCCGCCGAGCCTGCCGGCGGGCGACGGCCTGCCGGACGCCGCCGTGCTGGAGCGGGTGACCCGGCGGCTGGGGGTCCCGCCGATCGCGGTGGGCGACCCGGCGGCCGGTGGCCGCGGGCCCGGCGCGGAGATCTTCGCCCAGGTCGCCGCCGCCCGGCTGAAACGGGCCGGGCCGCCACCGGAACCCGGGGCCACCGCGGCGGAGGGCGCGCTCACCGACGGGGCCGTGGACGCGGCGGCCGCCCGCGACATCGGGCGGGCCGCGCCCCCGCGCACGGTCAAGGCGCCGGACGGCACCCCGCTGCGGATCCACACCGCCGGGCCGGACACGCCCGGCGCACCACCCGTCGTGCTGGCCTCCGCGCCCGGGATGCCGGCCCGGCTGGCCGCGTTCTGGCTGCGCGGACTCGCCGCCCGCCACCGGGTGCTGACCGTCGAGACCCGCGGGCTCTTCGGGGACCCCGGGGACCCCGGGGACCCCGGAGGCTTCACGGAGCCGTTCCCGGGGCACACCGGCCTCGACGCCCAGGCGGACGACCTGATCACCGCCATGGACGAGGCGGGGCTGGCCGACGCCCATGTGATGGGGCTGTGCGGCGGAGCGGCCCTCGCCCTGGCCGCGGCGGCCCGCCATCCGCGGCGGGTGAGCTCCCTCAGTCTCTGGCACGGGGACTTCGAGCTCGGCCCCGACGGCCCGAAGACCGACCACCAGCGCAACCTCCAGGCGCTGATGGGCATGGCCCGTGCCGACCCCGCGTCGGCGGGGCTCATCCACCAGGGCCTGCTGAACGCGATGCGCGGCAGCGTGCCGGCGGACATCGCGCCGCTGGCCCTCTACCCCTACGCGGACACCGGGCTGTTCGTCCGCTACTCCGTGCTCAACGGCGCGGTGATGGACACCGATCTGCGCCCGTTGCTGCCACGGGTCACCGCGCCGGCGCTGGTCGTCACCAGCGGCGACGACACCACCGCCCATCCCGGAGGGTCCGCCGAGGTGGCCCGGGCCCTGCGGGGCGCGACCACCTGGACCCGCCCGCACGGCGACCACATCTCGGTCTTCCGGGGAGCCCCGGAGCTGCTGGAACGCGCCGAGGCGTTTCTTTCCGGCCTTTCCGGCCTCGCCCCATGATGTCGACGTCACCACCGGAGAAGGCATGAACCAGGACAAGACGGCGGCCGACACGATCCTGAGGATCGTGTCGGAGGTCCTGCCGGAAGGGGCGGACCCGTCTCCCGACACCCCCCTGCGCGCGTACAGTCTGGGCTCGCTCGCCGCCGTCCGGCTGCTGGCCGAGATCCGGGCCGCGCTCGGCGCCACCGTCTCCCTGGAAGCGCTCCGGGGCGGGACGACGGTCCGGCAACTCGCGGAACTGGTCACCGGGTCCGCCGCCGGGCAGCCACCCGCCGACGGGCGCGGCGGCGGGAGCGCCGCGGACGGCGCGGGGGCGCCGGGCGCCGCCACGGCGGAGGGCACGGAGGCGGGGGACGCCGCCGCGCCCTTCCCGCTCACGCCGGTGCAGCAGGCCTACCTGGTCGGCCGCGATCCCGGGCTGGTCCCCGATCCGGCGGGTTGCCGGCTGTACCGGGAGTTCACCGTCCCCGGCCTCGACGCCGCCCGGATGGCCGACGCCTGGCGCTCCGTGGTCGCCCACCACGAGGCGCTGCGCCTCGCACCGGCCGGTGCCGCCGGGCAGCGCGTGCTCCCGGCCGACGACCCCGGAGCCGTTCCCGACGTCCCGCGGCACGACCTCCGCGACGCCGGCCGCGCGGAGTTCGCCCTCCACCTGGTCCGGGTGCGCGAGCGCCTCACCTGCGGTGAACTCACCGACGACGCGCCGCCGCACGCCGTGGAGCTGTCACTGGGCCCCGACGGCGGCGTGGTGCATCTGCTGATCGACGGCGCCGTCACCGACGGGCACGGCCTGGCCGTCGTCCTGCGCCACTGGTGGGAGCGGTACGAGGACCCGGAGCACCCCCTGCCGACTCCCGCCATGCCGCTGCGCGACGCCGTGCTGGCCCTGCGGCGGCGGCAGGGCACTCCCGCCCACGAGGAGGACCTGGCCTACTGGCGGGAGCGGCTGTCCGGTCTGCCGCCCGCCCCGGACGCCGCCCGCGTCCCGCAGCCCGTCGCGCCGCCGGGCGGGCACCCCCGCCGGGCGCTGGACGACACCCTGACGCCCGATCAGTGGCAGGCGCTCAAGCGCCGCGCCGCCGCTCTGGAGATCTCCCCCTCGGCCCTGGTCCTCACGGTCTTCACCGAGGCGGCCGGGCGCCACGGGTCCGCCGGTCCCTCCACCGTCGTGCTCACCACCGCGGACCGCGCCAGGCTGCCCCGGTCCGCCCAGGACCTGCCCGGCCCCTTCACCTCCACCGTCGTCTTCCCCGTCACGCCCGCGTTCGACCGCCCCTTCGACGAGGCGGCCCGGGAGGTGCACGACCGGCTCTGGCGCGATCTGGAGCACGGCGGCGTCTCCGGGGTGGAGGCGCTGCGCGCGCTGCGCGCCCCGGCCGGCGGCGGGTCCGCCCCCGTCCTCCCCGTGGTCTTCACCAGCCTCCTCGACACCGCGCACGAGGCACCGGGCGGCTTCGGCCGCGCCGTCTCCCACACGGTCGCCCGCACCTCCGGGGTGGCCCTGGACCACCAGATGTGGGAGGCGGACGGCGGGTTGCGCTGCCACTGGGACGTGACCGACGCCCTGCTCGCGCCGGGCGCGGCCGAACGGCTCTTCGCGGAGTTCGGGAACCGGCTGCGGGAACTCGCCGCCGGGGAGCCCGCGGCGGAGGAGACCCGCACGCTGAACCAGCTCCAGCAGGCGTACTTCGTCGCCCGGGTGCAGGACACCCGGCCCGGCAACGGCTGCCAGGTGTACCACGCCTTCCAGGTCGCCGGCCTGGGCGCCGAGCGCCTCGCCGAGCGTGCCGCGGACCGCTGGCACGCCATGACCGAGCGCTACGACGTGCTGCGGTCCTCGCTGCACCCCGACGGCACCCTGCGCGTCCGCCCGCAGGCAGGTCCGCGCCGCCGGGTCCCCGTGCTGCGTCCGCCCGCCGAAGACCGTGCGGGCTGGTTCGAGGAACTGCGGCACCGGCTGGCCGGCACCGCCTTCCCGCCGGGCCGCTGGCCGGCGGCCGAGCTGCTGGTCACCCCGGACGGCCCGGACGCGGCGACGGTCCACGTGGTGCTCGACCTCGCCCTCGCCGACGGCCGCAGCCTGCATCTGCTGATCCGCGAGCTCATGCGCGGATGCGCCACCGAGGAGGCGTGGCACCCCGCCCTGCCCGCCGGGGTGCCCACCCCCGAACCACCGTCCGAGGCCGCACGGGAGGCCGCCCGCGCCCACTGGCGCGACCGGCTGCGCGGGCTGCCGCCGGGCCCCGTACTGCGGACCGGCACCGAACGCCGCCGCACCCGCCGCTCCGGGACCCTCACCGGGTGGCGGGCGATCCACGAGGCCCTGACCCGGCGGGGACTCTCCCCCGACGCCGTGCTGGTCGCCGCGCTGACCGAGGCCCTGGCGACCGGCCTGCCGGACGACGACTTCAGCGTCGCCGCGGTCCGCTGGCGGCCGGGCGACGAGGCGCGGCGTCCCGGCGAGCACACCGGGCTCAGCTGGATACCCCACGGGCCCCGCACCCGGACACCGGCCGAACGCGCCGCGTCCTGCCACCGGCTGCTGGAGGCCGACACCCGGCACGGTGACGCCGTGGACGGCCTGGCGGAACTGCGCCGCCAGGTGCTGCGCCGCCGCGGCGGCGACGCCCACGCCTACGGGTTCCCCGTGGTGCACACCGGGCTGCTGGAACTCACCGAGCACCCGGCGCCGCCCTCGGTGCGCGGTGGGACCTGGCTCACCTACACGCCCGACGTCTCCCTGGACTCCATCTGCGTCGCGGAGGGGGACACCCTGCACTTCCACTGGGACGCGGTGGACGCCGACTTCCCCACCGGAGTCCTGGACACCGTGTTCGCGGCCTACCGGGAGCGGCTGAACGCGCTGCCGCCGGCCGGTTCCGTTACGCCGGAGGGGGACGGCGCAACGGTCGCCGCGCCCGGCTCGGCCGAACGCGAACTGGTGCTCCACGGATGGAACGCGACCGCCACCGCCCTGCCCGACGAACGCCCGGTGCACCGCTTCTTCGAGGACTGGGCCGCGCGCACCCCGGACGCCACCGCACTGCGCCACACCGGGGGCAGCCTCTCCTACCGCGCCCTGAACCGCCGGGCCAACGCGGTCGCCCGGCTGCTGCGTTCGGCCGGTGTCGGACCCGGCTCCCCGGTCGGGGTGCGCTACCGGCGCGGGCCCGGCATGGTCGCGGCCGTCCTGGGCGTCCTCAAGGCCGGCGGGGCGTACGTCCCGCTGGAGCACAGCCAGCCCGCGGCGCGGGCCGCCGCCATGCTGTCCGACGCCGGGGCCGAGGTGCTGCTGACCGACGAGGCGGGCGCGGACCCCGGCGGACCCGGCGGCGGCGTCCGCGTCCTGGTGACGGCGGCGGGCGAGGCCGCCGATGCCGACGCCGACCCGGAACTGGACAGCGACCCGGACCCGGGCACCGGGCCGCACGACCTGGCCTACGTCATCTTCACCTCGGGCAGCACCGGACGCCCCAAGGGCGTGGCCGTCACCCACCGCCCGGTGCGCAACCTGCTCAACTGGGCGTGGCGCACCTTCCGGTTCGGCCCCGGGGACACCGGCCTGATGGTCACCTCGCTCGGCTTCGACCTGTCCGTCTTCGACCTCTTCGGCCTGCTGGGCAGCGGGGCCTGCGTCCGTGTCGCGGACGAGTCGGAGCAGCGGGACCCCGCCCTGCTGCTGGACGTCCTGCTGCGCGAGCCGGTGACCTTCTGGAACTCCGCGCCCACCACGCTGGCACAGCTGCTGCCCCTGCTCCCCGGCCCGGCCGCCGGGCACCCGGGCACCGGGGACCTCCGGCTGGTCTTCCTCAGCGGCGACTACACCCCGCTGAACCTCCCCGGCGAGCTGCGGGCCGTCTTCCGCCGGGCCGACCTCATCAGCCTGGGCGGCGCGACCGAGGCCACCGTGTGGTCCAACTGGTTCCGGGTGCTGGAGGTGGATCCGGCCTGGCGCAGCATCCCCTACGGCCGCCCCGTCGACAACGCCCGGTACTACGTCCTGGACGCGGAGCGCCGGCCGTGCCGGATCGGCGTCGCGGGGGAGCTGTACATCGGAGGGGACTGCCTGGCCCGGGAGTACCGGGGACGCCCCGAGCTGACCGCCGAACGGTTCGTGCCCGATCCGTACGCCGGGACCGCGGACGCCCGCATGTACCGCACCGGCGACCGGGCCGTCTTCGGGCCGGACGGCGTGATCGAGTTCCTCGGCCGTGCCGACGACCAGGTGAAGATCCGGGGCTTCCGGGTGGAGCCCGGCGAGGTGGAGCACCGGCTGCGCAGCCATCCGGCGGTCCGCGACGTCAAGGTGCTGGCACGCCCGGACCCTTCGGGCGACCGCACCCTGGTCGCGTACGTGCTTCCGGACGGCGACGCCCCCACGGCCCGCGAGCTGCGGGCCTACGCGGCCGAGGCGCTGCCCGACTACCTGGTGCCCAGTCACGTCCGCTGCCTGGACGCCTTCCCGGCCACCGCCAACGGCAAGCTGGACCGCGAGGCCCTGCCCTGGCCGCCGGAGGACGCGTGCGCGCAGGAAGGGCCCGCGGAGCCCGATACGGCGGAGGCGCCGGACGCGGCGGACGGACCGGACCCGCGGACGGGCGGCGACGACCGCGCAGCGGCCCTCGCGCAGGAGATCGCCCGGTCCGCCGCGGAACTCATCGGCATCCCCGAGATCGCGCCCGACGCCGACCTGTGGGACGCGGGCGCCACCTCCTTCACCATGGTGCGGGTCTCCCAGGCACTGCACCTCCGCCACGGTGTGCGCATCCCGGTGAGCACCCTGCTGGAGGCGCCCACCGCGGCGGGCATCGCCCGCTCGCTCGCGGCGCTCCTCGCCGACGCCCCCGCCGCTGCGGACGGGGAGCCGACGCGGGAGGCGGGCGAGGGGCGGGAGGCGCCACGGGAGCCCGCCCCGGAGCGGACCGCCGGGCACCGGCCCGGCCGGGTCGACCCGCTGTCGGCCGCCGAGCGGGACGCCTTCAAGGCCGCCCGCTGGAACCTGCGCGCACCCGACCCGGCCGAGGCGGAGGTGGCGCTCCCGCCCGCCGAGGTCCCCGTGGAGCACTACACGGCGCGCACCAGCCGCCGGACGTACGCCGCCGGACCGCTCCCCGCCGACGCGCTGTCCGCGCTGCTCGCCCCGCTGCGGGAGCGCCACGTCGGCGGGCGCGCCCGCCGCACCTACCCGTCGGCCGGGGACACCTATGCCGTCCAGGTGTATCTGCACCTCAAGCCGGACGCGGTGACCTCGCTCCCCGGCGGGGTGTACTACTACGACCCGGAGCGGCACGCGCTGCGGCTGGTGAACCCCGCCCCGGACATCGACCGGACCGTCCACTTCGTCACCAACCGGCCCGTGTTCGACGGCGCGGGCTTCGAGCTGTACCTGGTGGGCCAGACCCACGGCATCGAGCCGCTGTACGCGTCCGACGCCGAGCGCTATCTGCTGGTCGAGGCCGGGTATCTCGGCCAGTCCCTGATGGCCGGCCAGGAGAGGTCCGGGGTGGGCCTGTGCCCCGTCGGCCAGGTGGCCTTCGACCGGGTCCGGAGCGCACTGCGGCTCGATCCCGGGCACCGCTATCTGCACGCCTTCCTCGGCGGCGGGCTCACCGTGCCCGCGTCGCGGCGGGCCTCTGCCGACGCGCCCGCGGCCGCCGCCGTCCACGCCCCGGCGCCACCCGCCGCCGCGGACTCCGGGAGACCCTACGAGACGGCGGTCGTCGGCCTGTCCGGCCGCTACCCCGACGCGCCGGACCCGGAGAGCCTCTGGCACCGCCTGCGCGGCGGCCACCGCGCGGTGCGGCCCGCGCCCGCCGGGCGGCTGCACCAGACGGGCGGGACGCCCGGCGGCTACCTGGACCTCGACGCCGGGCCGCAGGCGCCGGTGGCCGAGGCACTGGACCCCGCGCGGGGCCTCGGCCCCCGGCAGGCGGAGTGGCTGGACCCGCAGCTCCGGCTGCTGATGCACCTGGTGGGCGACTGCCTCCACGACGCCGGCCACACGCCGGGGAGCCTGCGGCGCGCCGCGCCCCGCACCGGGGTCTTCGTGGCCGCCATGTGGCCGGACCACCAGCTCAACGGCGCGGACCACTGGGCACGCACCGGACAGGCCGAGTTCTCCGGTATCGCCTCCGACCTTCCCAACCGCCTCTCCCACGCCCTCGGGCTGCGCGGGCCCAGCCTCGCCGTCAACACCTCCTGCTCCTCCTCGCTGACCGCGCTGCACCTGGCCCGGGAGTCGCTGCGCCGCGGTGAGTGCGAGGCGGCCCTGGTGGCAGCCGTGAACCTGGTGGCGCACCCGTACCACACCGCCCTGCTGGGCGGGCTCGGGCTCACGGCGCCCGACGGGGTGTCCGGGGCCTACGACGCGGTCGTCAGCGGCTGGTCCCCGGGCGAGGGGGGCGGCGCGCTGCTGCTGCGTCCGGCGGACGCGGCGCGGGCGGACGACGCTCCTCTGCACGGCGTCATCGAGTCCACCTGGCTGGGCTTCGCCGCGGGGGACCGCTTCGGTGCCCCGGACGTCGCGGCGCTGAGCGAGTCCCTGGCCCTGGCGGTGCGCCAGGCCGCGGTGGAGCCGGGGGACATCGGCTACGCGGAGTGCGCCGCCACCGGCGCGGCCCTCTCCGACGCGGCGGAACTCCAGGCCCTCCGCGAGGTCTTCGGCGACCGTGACGGCGGCCGGCTGCTGCCCGTGGGAACCCTCAAGCCCGCCATCGGCCACCTGGAGTCGGCCGCCGGTCTCGCGCAGCTGACGAAGGTCCTGCTCCAGATGCGGCACGGCACCCTCGCGCCCACCCTCCTCGCCGAACGGCGCAGCCCGCTGGTCGACTGGGACCGGCTGCCGCTGCGGGTCGTGTCCCGCGCCGAGCCGTGGCGGCCCCGGGACCCCGGGGTGCCCCTGCGCGCCCTGGTCAACGCGGTCGGCGCGACGGGCTCGCTGGCCCATGCCGTGCTCCGTGCCCCGGCGGCGGGCGAGCGGCCCTTCCCGGCACCGGCCGGTGACGCCCGGGCGGTTCCTGCTCCGGCGCCGCCCGCTTCCCCGCCCTCCGCCCTCCCCGTGACCGCGGCCGCCCCGGCAGCCGTGACCGTCGCCGCCCCGGGCGCCGGGGACGGGGCCGACGGCCCGGCGGCCGCCGTCGAGCAGCGTCTGACCGAGCTCTACGCCGAGGTGACCGGGGTGCCGCGGGCGGAGCTGGACCCGGCCACCCCCCTGGAGCGCCACGGGCTGACCTCCTTCGTGGTGGCCCGGCTGACCGCCCGGCTGCGGGAGGAGTTCGCCACCGTGCCCGCCACCCTCTTCTTCGAGCACCGGGACCTCGCCTCCGCGGCCCGTGCCCTGGCCGCCGCCTCCGGCCCGCGGAGCCTGCCGTCCGCCTCCCCTACCGCCGCCGAACGGCCCCCCGCCCCGCGCCCCGAGGGGATCGCCGTGATCGGTCTGGCGGGCCGCTACCCGGGCGCCGCCGACCTCGACGCCTTCTGGGACGTGCTGTCCCGGGGCCGGGACCAGATCCGGGCCCTGCCCGCGAGCCGGCGCCGGGGCCGCCCGGGGGAGGACCTCATGTGGGGCGGATTCCTCGACGGCCACGACCTGTTCGACCCGCAGCTGTTCGGGATCGCCCCCCGCACCGCCGACCTGATGGACCCGCAGGAACGCCTCTTCCTCGAAGTGCTCTGGGAGGCGCTGGAGGACGCGGGCTACCCCCGGGACCGGCTGCACCGCGTGCACGGCCACGCCCTCGGCGTCTACGTCGGCGCCATGCACAACGAGTACCCCTACCTCGGGGTGGAGTCCACGCTCGCCGGTTCCCCGCGGGCGACCGGAGCCACTCCCGGAGGCATCGCCAACCGGGCCTCGTGGTTCCTCGACGCACAGGGGCCCAGCCTCACCGTCGACACCATGTGCTCCGCCTCGCTGACCGCGCTGCACCTGGCCGTACGGGACCTGCGCGAGGGGCTGTGCGAGGTGGCCGTGGCCGGTGGCGTCAGCCTCTCGCTGCACCCCAACAAGTACGTGCAGCAGCGGGACATGGGCATGACCTCGCACGATCACCGCTGCCGCGGTTTCGGCGCGGACGGCGACGGCTTCATCCCGGGCGAGGGCGTCGGCGCGGTGCTGCTGAAGCCCCTGGACCGCGCCCTCGCCGACGGCGACCGGGTGCACGGCGTGATCCGGGGAACGGCGATCGGCCACGGCGGGCGGACCAACGGCTACACCGTGCCCGAACCGGCCGCCCAGGCCCGGGTCGTCGGTGCGGCGCTGCGTGCGGCCGGCCTGGCCCCCGGGGCGATCGGCTACGTCGAGGCGCACGGCACCGGCACCGCGCTCGGCGATCCGGTCGAGATCGCCGGTCTGCACGCCGCCTACGGCGCTCTGCCGCCCGGCAGCGTGCCCGTCGGCACCGTGAAGTCCCTGATCGGCCACCTGGAGGCGGCGGCCGGAATCGCCGGACTGACCAAGGTGCTGCTCCAGTTCCGGCACGGACGCCTGGCCCCCACCCTGCACGCCGAGCGGCCCAACCCGGAGATCGACTGGGCGGCCGTGCCGTTCCGGCTCCAGCGGGAGCCCGCCGACTGGCCGCGACCCGAGGGGGGCGCCCGCCTCGCCGGGCTGAGCTCCTTCGGCGCCGGCGGCTCCAACGCCCATCTGGTCGTCGAGGAGCCCCCGGCCGCCGCTTCCGAGCAGGGCGACGGCACCGGACCCGCCGCGGCCGCCGGGGCGGGGGAGGGCCGCGTCACCGAGCTGGTGGTGCTCTCCGCCCGGACCGCCGACGCCCTGACCGCCCTCGCCGGGCGTCTTGCCGCGGCCCTGACGGAGTCCGCTGACGGCCGGCGTCCCCCGGCCCTCCGCGACATCGCCCACACCCTGCGGATCGGGCGCGAGGAACTTCCGGAACGGGCCGCCTTCCTGGTCGCCACGGCCGACGAACTGCGCGTGCGGCTGCGGGACTTCGACGCCGACGGCACGGACCGGCCCGCCGGGGTGCTGCGCGGCCGGGCGGCGGCCGCGCCCCGCGCCGGGGAACGCCGGGACCCGCGGGGTAGCGAACTCGCGGAGATCGCCCGGACATGGGTGCGCGGAACCGGCTGGGACTGGGCGCTGCTGCCGGGCGCCACGGCGGCCGCCCTCGTCCCGCTGCCGTCCTACCCGTTCGCCCGGCGCCGCTGCTGGCCGCCCGAGCAGCCCCCGGCCGCGGCGGCCGCGGGTGCCACCCGGGACGCCGCGCCCGCGCCGCCGCCCGTCCCCGTGCCCCTGTACACGCGGACGTGGCGGGACCACGGGCCCGTGGGCGGGGCGGGCACCCCGGCACCGGAGACCGGCGGCGGCCGGGTGCTGGTGCTGGCCACCGAGGCCACGTGGGCGCTGGCCCGGGAGACCGTCCGGGCCCTGCGCCCGCTCGGCGCCGAGGTGCTCGTCGAGTCCGGGCACGGCAGCGCCGGCGGTCTCGGCGCCGGGGTCCGGAGGTTCCACGACGAGGCGACCCTGCTGGACGCCGCCGGGGACCTGACGACCTGCCGGGGCGTGATCGACCTCGCCGACCTCTGGCGCCCGGAGGAAGCGCCCGGCCCCTGGCGGGCCCGTACCGCCCTGATGCAGCGGCTGCCCCGCGCCGCCCGCGACGGCGGAACCCGGCGGCTGCGGCTGATGCTGGTGACCTCGGGCCTCCAGGAGCCGTCGGGCACTCGGCCGTCCTGGGCGGGCGCGCACCTGGCGGGCGTGCTGCGTGTGCTGCACGCCGAGCACCCCACGCTGGTTGACGCCACCCGGCTGGACACCGATCTGCCCTCCGCGGAGCAGATCGCCGGGGAGTGGCGGCTGCCGGAGGCCCCGGCCGAGGTATGCCACCGGAACGGGCGCAGACTGGTGCCCGACACCGTCCCGCTGCCCGGCGGGGTACCGGGCGCCGGATCCTTCACCGCCGACCCCGAAGCCGCGTACCTGGTCACCGGGGGCACCGGGGCGCTGGGTGCCCTGGCCGCCCGTTTCCTGGTGGAACGGGGAGCCCGCCGCATCGCGCTGACCGGGCTGCGGGCACTCCCCGACCGTGCGCGCTGGGACGATCCGGGCCTGCCCGCCGGGACCGCCCGCGCGGTGGAGGCCGTGCGGGAGCTGGAGCGCCGCGGTGCCACCGTGCTCACCCACGCCGGTCCGCTCTCCGACCGGCCCCGGCTCACGGCCTTCCTGGACCGCGTGCGCTCCCGGCTCGGTCCGCCGGCCGGGGTGATCCACTGCGCGGGGACGGGCTCCCGGGGGCCGGCGCCCTTCGCGGAGAAGGCCCTGGAGGACATCGCCGCCGTGCTGGAGCCGAAGACCGGCGGCCTGCGGGCCCTCGCCGAACTCACCGCGCAGGACCGGCCGTCGTTCTTCGTCGTCTTCTCGTCCGTCTCCTCGGCCCTGCCCCGGCTGGCGGCCGGAGTCGGCGACTACGCGGTGGCCAACGGCTGCGCGGACGCCTACGCCCGGTACCGGCGGCGGCTGGGCGACGCCGGGTTCCGCTCCGTGCAGTGGCCGGTGTGGCGGGACGGTCCCGCTCCTGCCGAGGCCGTCGGGGCCGCCGCCCGCGCGGGGCTCGGCACCCTCGCGACCGACGACGGCCTGGCCGTGCTGGAACGCCTGCTGGAGCCCGGTGGAGCACCGGTGGTGCTGGTCGCCCCGCCCGGCGGCGACACCGGTGCCGACCTCGGCGCCGACGCCGCGGGCGGCAGCGACCGCGAGGGTGGTGCGGGCGTGCCTCCCGGCGACGTGCCGCCCGGCGACGTGACGCCCGTCGCCGTCGCTCCCGGCCCGGTGCCCGGGGCGGAGGGCCCGGAGGTGCCCGGCTGGCTCGCCGGGCTCCTTGAGGACGTGGCCGGCATCCCGGCCGGGGAGCTGGACCCCGAGCGCTCCTTCACGGAACTGGGCGTGGAGTCCGTGATGCTGGCCGAGCTGGTGACCCGCATCGAGGCCCACACCGGACGGCCGCTCCAGCCCGCGGTCCTCCTGGACCACCCCACGCCCCGCGCCCTCGCCCGTCACCTGGCCCCGGCCGGAGGCGTGCCGCCGGAACCGGTGGAGGACCGCGGCCCGGACCCGGCGGAGTCCGGCGGCCCGGGGGAGACGCCCGTCCCTCCGGCCCCGCCGCGCCCGGTCCCGACTGTCCCGCCGCGCCCGGGCACCGCACCGGACGGCCCGGCGCTCGCGCCGGAAGCGGCCTCCGCCGGGCACTCCGCGCAGATCGCCGTCATCGGCATGGCCTGCCGCTTCCCCGGCGCAGCGGACCCGGACGGCTTCTGGGAGCTGCTCACGGCAGGCCGGCACGCCATCCGCGAGGTCCCGCCCGACCGCTGGGACACCGCCGCCCACTACCGCCCGGGCGGGACCGCCGCGGGCGGTGGCAGCGTGAGCCGGTGGGGCGGCTTCCTCGACGGGCTGGAGGAGTTCGACCCCGGCTTCTTCGGCATGACCGACGAGGCGGCCCGCACCACCGACCCCGCCGTCCGGCTCTTCCTGGAAGGCTCCGCGGCCGCGCTGCGCAGCGCCGGATACCGCGACGAGGAGGTCGCCGGACGGGCGGTCGGGGTCTTCGCCGGGGCGCGCATGTCCGGCTACCGGCACCGCGCCGGGCCGCCCGGCAGCGTGGCCGGGCTCGGCGGCGACCAGAACTTCATCGCCGCGATGCCCGCCCACCACTTCGACCTGCGCGGCCCCGCCCTCGTCGTGGACAGCGCCTGCTCCTCCGCACTGCTCGCGGTGCAGTCGGCCTGCCGCAGCCTGCTCGCCGGGGAGTCCGAGATGGCCCTCGCCGGCGGTGTCGAGGTGCTGCTCGACGAGGAGCCCTACCTGGAGTTCAGCGCGGCCCGCGCGCTCTCCCCCACCGGCCGGTGCCGGACGTTCGACGAACGCGCCGACGGGTTCGTCCCCGGTGAGGGCTGCGGCGTCCTGCTGCTCAAGCCCCTGCACGCGGCGCTCCGCGACGGGGACCGGATCACCGCGGTCATCGACGCGGTGGCCGCCAACAACGACGGCCGCACCATGGGGCTGACCACCCCCAGCCCCGCCTCCCAGGCGGCGCTGGTGAACGCGGCGCTCGCGGCGGCCGGTGCGAGGCCGGAGCAGATCGGCATGATCGAGGCGCACGGCACGGCCACGCTGATCGGGGACCCGATCGAGCTGCGCGCGCTCCAGGAGGTCTTCGCCGGGCGCGCCCCGGACGCGGGCCCCCTGCCCGTCGGCAGCGTGAAGTCCAACATCGGCCATCTGTTCAGCGCGGCGGGCATCGCCGGACTGATCAAGGCGGCCCTCGCCGTCGAACGCGGACTGATCCCGCCCACGGTGGGATGCGAAAGGCCCAACCCGCGCTTCGACTTCGAGAACTCCCCGCTGCGCGTCCAGCGGCAGTCCACCCCGTGGCCGGAGGCCGCCCGGCGGCTCGCCGGCGTCAGCGCCTTCGGCCTCGGCGGAACCAACGCCCATGCCGTGCTGGGCGGGCTGACGGCCGCGTCCCGCGCCCGGTACCGGCCGCTGCGCGCCCCGCTTCCGGCACCCAGGTTCCACCGCCGCAGGTGCTGGCTCGACCGCCCGCCCCAGCCGGGCGGGCGCCCCCCGGTGACCTCGCTGCTGCGGCTCACCTTCGCGGATCCCGGACCCGACCGCCCGTCCCCGGCTCTGCCCGCCGGAAAGGAGCACGCATGACCCAGCGGCAGCCCACGACCGGGGAAGCGCCGATCGTCGCCCGTCTCGACCTCGCGGACGACGACTTCATCATGCGCAACCACCGGGTCCACCAGGTCTCGGTGATGCCCGGGGTGACCTTCCTGGACATCCTCTGGCGGATCCTGCGCGCCCGCGGCCTGGACGACCAGCGGGCGTCGCTGCACCGCGTCCTCTTTCCGGAGGCGGTCGCGACCGCCTCCGGGCAAGGCCGCGAGATCCGCGTCACCCTGGCCGCGCCCGGCCCCGACGGCCGCCGCGCCGTCACCGCCGAGAGCCGCCCGTCCGGGCGTCCCGGGGCCTCCTGGCGGCAGAACATGCGCGCCGAACTCGGTTTCGACGACGAGCCCTCCACCGCTTCCCGCCCCGGGTCCCTCGACCCCCGGGCGCTGCGCGACGCGGCCCGGCGCACCTATCCGATGGACGAGCTCTACGCGCGGGCCCGTGCCGAGGACATCCGGCACGGCGCCGCCATGACCTGCCACGGGCCGCTGCACATCGGTGACGGCTATCTGCTCGCCGAGCTCACCCTCGACGCCGCGGCCCCCGCCGCGGACACCTTCCGGCTGCATCCGGCGCTCCTCGACGCCTCGACGATCGCCGCCTACGGACAGACGGAGGCGGCCTCGCGGGAGCCGTTCATCCCGGTCTACCTCGACCGGTTCCGGGCCTGGGCCCCGATCGGCCCGACCACGCTCGTGCACGTCCCGCACCCCGAGCGGATGGCCGCGACCGGTGACCTCATCACCAGCGACTACACCCTGTGCGATCCGTCCGGCCGGATCCTGGCCGAGTTCACGGGGCTGTCCTGCAAGCGCATCCGGCGCCCGGACCTGATCACGGCGCTGCTGGACGACGCGCCGGACGCCGCCCGTGGCCCGGTGGCCCTGAACGGGGCCCCCGCGGCCCGGGCCGCCGTCCCCGCCGCCGCCCCGAGCGGCGGGGGCACGACGGCCGGCTCCCCGCGGGACGCCTACCGGGCGCTGCTGCGCCGCCTGGTCGCGGACGCGCTGCACACCGACCCGCCGAAGGTCGGCACGGACACCGGGTTCTACGAACTGGGCCTGGAGTCGGTGGACCTGCTCGGCATCAGCCGTGCCCTGGAGGACGCCGTCCAGGGCACGCTGTACCCCACGCTGCTCTTCGAGTACCAGACCATCGAGGTGCTCGCCGGGCATCTGGCGGAGACCTACGGGCCACCGGCGGCGGCCCCGGCCGGCCCGCCCGGGAGGGAGGCCGGTGACGCGCCCGAGGGGGAGGCCGGCGACCCGGGGGCGGCCGGCCTGTTCCGGCCCGTCTGGACACCCGCCGAGACGGCGGCCACCACCGGCTCCGCCGCTCCGGCACCCGAGGGTCCGGTGCTGGTCCTCCCCGGGCCCCACGCCCCGCACGGTCTGCTGCCCGCCCTGCGCCGGGCGCTGCCCGAGCGCCGGTTCCTGCCGGTGGACGACGCCACGGCGGACGGCGGGGACCCGGCGGCCGTCGTGGACGGGCTGGACGGCCCGCCCGGCTGCGTGGTGCTCCCGCTGCCGGAGCCGGGCGACGACCCGGTACGACCCGCGCACGCCCTGCTGCGCCTCGCCCAGGCCCTCACCCGCCGCTGGCCCGCCCGCACCACGCTGCTCCTGGCGACGCACCCCGCGCCGTCCGGAGGGGCGGACGCCGCCCGCCCGGCGGTGGGCGCGCTGGCCCGCTGCCTCACCGGCGAGTCCCCGCGGCTGGACTGCCGGGTCGTGGAGGTCGACCGGTGGGAGGCCGACCCCGTGGCCGACGCCGTGGCCCGGGAGACGCGCGCTCCCGCGGCTCCCCAGGTGCGGTACCGCACCGGTCGCCGCGAGGCGCGCGTCTTCCGCGCGGAGCCCGCCGCGCCCGCCGCGCCCGCCGCGAGCCCGCTGCGTGAGCGCGGCGTCTACGTGGTCTCCGGTGGCGCCGGCCGGCTGGCCGGGCTGCTCGCGGAGCACCTGGCCTGCCGGTTCCGCGCCCGTATCGCCCTCCTGGTACGCCGCCCGGTGACCGCCGGGCAGCAGGTCTGGGCCGAAGGGCTGCGCGCCCGGGGCGCCGAGGTGTGCTGGCTCACCGCGGACCTCGGCCGCGAGGACGAGGTGCGGACCGCCCTGGCCCGGGTGCGCAGGGAGTTCGGCCCGGTGAACGGCGTCTTCCACACGGCAGGCACCGTGTCGGACGGGCTGTTCCCCGGCAAGACGCGTGCGGACCTGGACCGGGTGGCCGCCCCCAAGGTGCTGGGCGCGCTGCACCTGGACGAGGCCACCCGGGACGACCCGCTGGACCTCTTCGTCCTCTACTCCTCCCTCTCCGCCTCCCAGGCCGTCGCGGGCCAGAGCGACTACGCCTTCGCCAACGCCTTCCTGGAGCACTTCGCCGACGAGCGCGTCCGCACCGGCCGCCCCGGCCGCACGGTGGCCGTCGGCTGGCCCATGTGGGCCGACGGCGCCATGCGACTCGGCGAGGAGGACGTGGCGCACTCCCGCCGTACCCGCGGCACCTGGCCGATGCCGACGGACGCCGGGCTCGGGCTGCTGGACACCGCGCTGGCCGGAGCCCCCGGCACCGTCGTCGCCGTGTACGGCGACCCCTCGCGGATCGGTGACGTCCTGCCCGCTCCCCGGGCGACCGCGACCGCGACCGGCCGGACCCCGGCGGTCCGCCCCGACCGGGCCGACGAACCGGTCGCGGTCGTCGGCATCGCGGGCGCGTACCCGCAGGCGCCCGACCTCGACGCGTTCTGGCGCAACCTGTCCGGCGGGCGCGACAGCATCGTGGAGGTCCCGGGCGACCGCTGGGACCACGACGCCTACTTCACACCGGGCGACCCCGTGCCCGGCCGCACCTACGGCCGCTGGGGCGGGTTCCTCGACGGCGTGGACCTCTTCGACCGGTCCTTCTTCGGCATCTCCCGCCGTGACGCCGAGCGCATGGACCCCCAGGAGCGGCTCTTCCTGACGACCTGCTGGCGGACCCTCCAGGACGCCGGCTATCCGCCGCACGCGCTCGACGGCGAGAGCGTCGGCGTCTACGCCGGAGTGATGTGGAACCACTACCAGCTGCTCCGGGACCAGGGCGTCGCCCCGGCCGCCATGCACGCGTCGGTGGCCAACCGCGTCTCGTACACCCTGGGGCTGACCGGCCCCAGCATGGCGGTGGACACCGCCTGTTCCTCCTCGCTCACCGCGGTGCACCTCGCCATGGAGAGCATCCGCCGCGGCGAGTGCACCCTCGCGCTCGCCGGCGGGGTCAACGTCACCGTGCACCCGCAGAAGTACCTCCAGCTCGCCCAGGGGCAGTTCCTCTCCGCCGACGGCCGGTGCCGGAGCTTCGGCGCGGGGGCCACCGGCTACGTGCCGGGGGAGGGCGTGGGGGCGGTGCTGCTCAAGGCGCTGTCCGGCGCGCTGGAGGACGGGGACCGCGTGCTGGGCGTGCTGCGCGGTTCCGCCGCCAACCACACCGGCCGGACCAGCGGCTTCACGGTGCCCAACCCGGACGCCCAGGCCGACCTGATCCGCGCGGCCCTGCGCCGGGCGGGCTGCGACCCGGCCACCGTCGGCTACGTCGAGGCCCACGGCACCGGGACCGCGCTGGGCGATCCGGTGGAGATCCGGGGACTGCGCAAGGCGTTCGCGGACAGCGGGGCCGGCGAGGGCGGCATCGCCGTCGGGTCGGTGAAGTCCAACATCGGGCACCTGGAGAGCGCGGCGGGGATCGCCGGGCTGAGCAAGGTGCTGCTCCAGATGCGGCACCGCACCCTGGTGCCCTCGCTTCACTCGGGGGAACTCAACCCCCATCTGGAGCTGGAGGGTTCACCCTTCCGCATCCCGCAGCGCGCCACGCCGTGGCACCCGGCCCCCGGGGCACCCCTGCGCGCGGGCATCAGCGCGTTCGGCGCGGGAGGGGCCAACGTCCACCTGGTCGTGGAGAGCCACGAGGCCCCGGCCGGGGAGCCGGAAGACGGCGGGAGCGGACCGCAACTCGTGCTGCTCTCCGCCCGGGACGAGGAGGGGCTGCGGTCCTACGCGGACGCCGTCGCCGCGTCCCTGGCCGGGAGCGAGCCGGGGGCCACCGCCGCCGGCCGGGGCGGTGCGGAGGCCGCGGTCGCGGTCGCCGCCGAGCTGCTGGGCGTCGACCCCGCCGAGATCGACCCCGCCGCTCCGCTGGCGGAGCTGGGGCTGGACCCGGCCACCGGCCGGGAACTGGCACGGCGGCTGGGCGAGTTGCCCGGGGGCGGTGAGCTGCCGCCCCGGGCCCTGGCCCCGGAGGCCACCCTGGCCGGGCTGGCCGCCCGGGCGGCGCCGGGCGGCGCGTACCGGTCCGCCGGTGTCGCCGACGTCGCCTACACCCTCCAGGCCGGGCGCACACCCCTGGACCACCGGCTCGCCGTGGTGGTGCCGGCCGGCACGGCGGCGGCACAGCGGAGCGAACTGCTCGCGGTGCTGGAGGGGTTCGCGAGCGGTCAGTCCGCGCAGCCCGCCCGCTGGGTGCGGGGCACCCGGCGTCCCGCCGGGGAGCACCCCGCCCTGTCCGCCGAGGAGGCGGCCCGGTCGCTGCGCGGGGCCCGGCTGCCCGAACTGGCCCGCGCCTGGGCGGACGGCGCCGACGTGCCGTGGGAACGGGCGCGGGCCCTCGCCGGGCTGCCCCGCGGGCGCCGGGTGGCGCTGCCGGTGCCGCCGCTGCGCGAGGAACGCTGCTGGCTGGGCCGCTGGCGTGACGGCGCCCCGGCGGCGGACGGGCCCGTGGCGGCCGCCCCGTCGCCCGGGCCGTCCGCCGCGGTGCCGTCGCCCGGGCCGTCCGCCGCCCCGGTCCCGTCGTCCCGGCCGTTTGTCGCCGTCCCGGTCCCGTCGCCGGAGCACGAGCCGCGGGGGCCCGCGGTGGAGCTGCGGGTGCTGGAGGACGGGGTCGCCCTGGTGGTGATGCGCGGGGGCAGCAACATGTTCACCGAGGAGACGGTGCGCGGCCTGGAGGACGCCTTCGCCCGGATCGGGGACGACGACTCCGTCGGCGCTGTCGTCCTCACCGGCGAGGGCCCGGCGTTCAGCATGGGGGGAACCCCGGAGGCGCTGGAGAAGCTGGCCCGGGGGGAGGGCAGCTTCACCGACGTGCCCTTCCTCTACGAGGGGCTGCAACGCTGCGACCGCCCGGTGGTCGCGGCGCTCTCCGGCCATGCGTCCGGCGGCGGGCTGGCCTTCGGGCTGCACGCCGACGTGGTGCTGATGGCCCGCGAGGGCATGTACGCGGCCAGCTTCCTCGCCTACGGCTTCACCCCGGGCATGGGCGCGACCCGGGTGCTGGAGCGCCGCTTCGGCGCCTCGGTGGCGGCCGAGATGTGCTACTCGGGCAGGCCGCTCAGCGGCGCGGAGCTGGAACGCCGCGGTGCCGGAGTGTCGGTGCTGCCGCGGTCCGAGGTGCTGCCCGCCGCGCTCTCCCTGGCCAGGGCGATCGCCGCCCGCCCCCGCACGGCGGTCCGGGCGCTCAAGCGGGAGCTGGCACAGCGCACTCTGGAGGAGCTGACGACCGTGGTCGAACGTGAGGCGGAGCTGCACCGGCAGGTGCTGGACGCGGACGCCGTGGCGCGGGTGCGCGGCCACGCCGACCGGGTGCGTCACTACGCGGCCGGAGAGGGGCCGAAGCCGGCACGGGCATCCGCGGCGGTTCCTCCGGCGGGAGCCCGCCGGGAGCCGCGGGAGGCGGGAGCGGCGGTCACCGTACGGCTGGAGCCGGTGGAGCCGGTGGAGCCGCCCTCCGCCGTGGGAGCCGCCGCGCCGTCTCCCGGGCCGGCCGAGGGGCAGATCGCCTCCCCACCCCCGCCCGGCATCGGCCAGGAGGCCGTCGCGGCCGTGCTGACGGGCACGCTGTGCGGCCACCTGTACCTGGAGGAGGAGGAGATCGACCCTGCCCGCACCTTCCAGGAGCTGGGCGTGGACTCGCTCGGTGCGGTGGAGGTCGTGCGCGATCTCAACGAGCACTTCGGGCTCGGGCTGGAGTCCACGGTGGTCTACGACCATCCGACGGTGGACCGGCTCGCCGCCTTCGTCGTGGCGGAGGCCGCGCGGGGCGGTGCCCTGCACACCGCCGCGGTGGCCGCCCCGGAACCCGCCCCGGAACCCGCCCCGGAACCCGCCCCGGAACCCGCCCCGGAACCCGCCCCGGAACCCGCCCCGGTGGAAGCCGGCACAGGGGAGGCCGCCGTCCCCGGGGAGGCCGCGGAGCCCCGGCCCCCGGCCGCCCCGGCCGCCGTGGAGCCGGTGGTGCTGGACCCGGTGCCCGTGCCTGCGCCCGCGCCGCGCACGCCCCGGGACGCTCCCGCGGCGCCGGCCCCCGCCCCGGAACGCCGTGGCGCGACCGACATCGCCGTCATCGGCATGGCCGGGCGCTTCCCCGACGCCCCCGACCTGGACTCCTTCTGGG
Organism: Streptomyces sp. C10-9-1; assembly: GCF_024497955.1. GTDB lineage: Bacteria > Actinomycetota > Actinomycetes > Streptomycetales > Streptomycetaceae > Streptomyces > Streptomyces sanyensis. The sequence goes on from NZ_JANHKP010000002.1 coordinate 171,655, forward strand.
CCAACCTGCTCGCGGGCCGGAACGGCGTGCGCGAGGTGCCCCCCGAGCGCTGGGACCTGCGGCGCCACTACCACCCGGATCCGTCCGCCCCCGGCCGCAGCTACAGCAAGTGGGCCGCGCTCCTCACCGACATCGACCGCTTCGACGCCGCCTTCTTCCGGCTCTCGCCCCGCGAGGCCGAGCGGATGGACCCGCAGCAGCGTCTCTTCCTCCAGGAGGCATGGACCGCCCTGGAGGACGCCGGGTACGCGACCCCCGGCACGCATCGCGCCCGCTGCGGCGTCTTCGTGGGGGCCGGGACGGGCGACTACCTGGAGCGGCTGCGGGCGGCCGGCGAGGATCTCGGCGGCTCCGCCTTCCTCGGCAACTCTCCCTCGATCCTGGCCGCACGGATCGCCTACCACCTCGACCTCGGCGGGCCCACGCTCTGCGTCGACACGGCCTGTTCCTCCTCCCTGGTCGCGATCCACCTGGCCGTGAGCAGCCTGCGCTCGGGCGAGTGCGACACGGCGGTGGCCGGCGGCGTCGCGCTGATGACCGGTCCACGGATGCACGTGTGGACCAGCGCCGCCGGCATGCTCTCCCCGACCGGCCGCTGCGCGCCCTTCGACGCCTCCGCGGACGGCATCGTGCTGGGCGAGGGCGTCGGCGCCGTGGTCCTCAAGCCGCTGGACCGGGCGCTGGCCGACGGGGATCAGGTGCACGCCGTCATCAAGGCGACCGGTGTCAACGGCGACGGCCGCAGCAACGGCATCACCGCCCCCAGTGCCGAGGCGCAGACCTCCCTGCTGCGCGAGGTGCACGCCCGCGCCGGGCTGGGCGACGGCGGGGCCGGGCTCGGCTACCTCGAAACCCATGGCACCGGAACTCCGCTGGGCGACCCCATCGAGGCCCGCGCTCTGCGGAACGTCTTCCGGCCCGCGCCCCGCGGCCCCCGGCTGCTCATCGGCTCGGTGAAGTCCAACATCGGCCACACCACGATGGCGGCCGGCATCGCCGGGTTCCTCAAGGTCGTGTGCGCGCTGAAGCACGGCTGTATCCCGCCCACGCTGCACTTCTCCGGGCTCAACCCGGAGATCGACGCCGCGCGTGCGCCCTTCGACGTGGTGACCGGGCCGGTGCCCTGGCCCACCGGCCCCGACGGGCCGCTCGCGGGTGCGGTCAGCAGCTTCGGGTTCAGCGGGACCAACGCCCACGCCGTGCTGACCGCGGCCCCGGAGGCGCCGGGAGCGGACCGCGCGCCGGTGACGGGGACGACGCGGGAGCTTCCCGTCCCCGTGTCGGCGCGCACCCGGGACCAGTTGCGGGACCAGGTGCGGCGGCTTGCCGACGCGGTGACGGACCAGCAGGACCTCGCGGCGGTCGGCCGCGTCCTGGCACTGCACCGCTGGCACTTCCCGCAGCGCGCCCTCTTCGTCGTGCGCACCCTTTCCGAGCTGCGCGAGCAGGCCCGCGCCTGGCTGGTCCACGCTGCCGCCGAGCCGCCGCGCGCGGCCTCCCCGGCGGTGCGGCGGGCGGCCGAGGCGTATCTGGCGGGACGGGACGCGGACTGGTCCGCCGTCTACCCGGTGCAGTCCGCTCCGGCACCCCGGCGGCCGGGCCTGCCCACCTACCCCTTCGCGGGCGTCCGCCACTGGATCACCGCGGGACCCGGGTCCCCCGAGCCTCCCGCGAAGCCGGTGGAGCCGGTGGAGCCGGTGGAGTCGGTGGAGCCCGTGCCGGCCGGGTCGTCCGCCGCCGGGGAGCTGCTGCTGCGCCGCCCGGTCTGGCGTCCCCTGGGGGCCGGGCCCGGCGTGCCGCGGCCCCCGGCCGGCGGAGCCCGCGTCCTGCTCGCTCACGACCCCGGCGCCGCCGGCCTCGCCGAGGCCCTGGCCGAGCGGCATGCACGGGCGGGCGACGCCGTCGTACGGCTGCCGCTGGATGCCGCCGTGCGCCCGGACCCGGGCGGCCCCTGCGACGTCCTGTACCTGCTGGCCGCTCCCGCCCGGGAGGACCGAGGTCCCCGGGAGCCCGTGGATCCGCCGACGCTCGCCGCGTTCCGGCTGCTGAGGAGCATGCTGGACGAGGGCCAGGGCCGACGCCCGCTGAGCCTGCGCGTCGCGGTCCACGGCATCGTCGAGGCCACCGCGGGTGAACCCGTCCGCGCCCATGGCGCCGGGCTCGTGGGGCTGGCCCGCGCCGCCGCCGCCGAGCACCCCTCGTGGCAGTGCGTCCTCACCGACCTCGGCGCCGAGGAGCCGCCTGCCACGGCGGCGGACCACGCGGACCGCCTGCTGTCCGCCGGGCCGGGCACCGCGCTGGTCGCCTGGCGTGACGGCCGCCCGTGGACCAGGGAGTTCCTGCCACTGCCCGCCACCGGAGCGTCCGCCGCGGAGGAACGGCCCGCGTTCCGGCACCAGGGGTGCTATCTCGTCGTCGGGGGCACGGGGGGCCTGGGACGTGCGGTGAGCCGTCACCTCGCGGCCGGACACGCCGCCCGCCTGGTGTGGCTGGGCCGCCGGCCCGTTGACGACCCCGGGGTGACGTCCGCGATCGCCGACCTGGAGTCGCTCGGCGGCCGGGTGCGCTACGTGCCGGGCGACATCGCGGACCCCTCGGCGGTGCGCTCCGCCGTCTCCGAGGCGCACCGGGCCTTCGGCGCCCTGCACGGTGTGGTTCACGCGGCCGGGGTCCTCCGGGACCGTTCGCTGGCCCGGATGACGGAGGCCGAGTTCACCGGGGTCTTCGCCGCCAAGGCCGCCGGGGTCACCGTGCTCCTGGACGCACTGGCGGAGGAGCACCCGGACTTCTGCGTCTTCTTCTCCTCCGCGGCGTCGTTCGTCGCGGCGGCCGGCCAGGGCAACTACGCCGCGGCGGCGACGTACCAGGACGCCGTGGTGCACGCGGCCGCGCCGCGCTGCCCGTTCCCCGTCCAGGTGATCAACTGGGGCTACTGGGGCAGCGTCGGCGCGGTCGCCGACGAGCGCTACGCCCGCGCGTTCGCCGGGCTCGGCGTGGGGTCGATCGAGCCCGGTGAGGGTGCCGTCGCGCTGGCCGAGGTGGTGTCGTCCGGTGCGGGACAGGCCCTGGTGATCAGGGCGGACCCGGCACGGATGGCCGAGCACGGGATGCCGCTGGGCGGCTCCCCGGCCGCGCCGGAGACCGGAGGCGCCGAGCCGGTCGGCGACGCCGAGGCCCTGCCCCGGGTGCGGGGCTATCTGCGCGGCGCCTTCCGGGACGTCCTGAAGTGTCCCGACGAGGACCTTCCCGACCGGGAGCCCTTCGAGAACGCCGGCATCGACTCCATCACCGGGACGGAGATCCTCGACCGGCTGTCCGAGGATCTCGGTGAGCTCCCCGCCACCCTGCTCTTCGAGCACCTGACCATCGAGCAGCTGGCCCGGCACCTGCTCGCGGAACGCCGGGACCCCGTGCTGCGGGCCGCCGGACTCGTGGGCGCGGCGGAACCGCGCCCGGCCTCCGCGCCCGCCACGCGGGGGGCCGCCGCACCGCAGGCCGCGGCGCGGGGCGCCGCCCCGGCGGTGGCCCCCGTGTCCCCGGCGCCGGAGGAGCCGTCCCCCGCCGACATCGCCGTGGTCGGCCTGACCGGCCGGTACCCCGGCTCCCCTGACCTCGACGCCTTCTGGCGGAACCTCGCCGCCGGGGCCAACTGCGTCGGGGAGGTCCCGCCCGACCGGTGGGACTGGCGCGAGTACTTCGACCCGCGGCGCGGCACCCCCCAGCGCACGTACGGCAAGTGGGCCGGTTTCCTCGACGGGGTGGACCGCTTCGACCCGCACCTCTTCGGCATCCTGCCGCGGGAGGCGGCGGCGATCGATCCGCAGGAACGGCTGTTCCTGGAGAGCTGCTGGACCCTGCTGGAGGAGAACGGGTACGCCGGGCCGCGCAGCCGCGTACCGGAGACCGGTGTCTTCGTCGGCGTCATGTACGGCTCCTACGGCAAGCTGGCCGCCGCGCAGGGCTGGCCGCGCGGGGAACTGGCCGGTGCCCACTCCGCGTACTGGTCCATCGCCAACCGGGTCAGCTACACCTTCGACCTGTCCGGGCCCAGCATGGCGGTGGACTCCGCCTGCTCCTCCTCGCTCACCGCCGTCCAGCTCGCCTGCGAGAGCATCCGGCGAGGCGAGTGCCGCATGGCCGTCGCCGGGGGGGTCAACCTGATCCTGCACCCCGCCCACCTGGTCGCCCTGGCCGGTATGAACATGCTGGCCGGGGGCGACGGCTGCCGCACCTTCGACGCGGCGGCCGACGGATACGTGCCGGGCGAGGGCGTCGGGGCCGTCCTGCTGAGGCCCCTGGCCGACGCCGTCGCCTCCGGCGACCGCGTCTGGGGCGTCATCAAGGCGGGGATGTCCAACGCGGGCGGGAAGACCAGCGGGTACACCGTGCCCAACCCCAACGCGCAAGCGGCCCTGGTGGCCGAGACGATGCGCCGGGCCGGGGTCGAGCCCCGCACCCTGAGCTACGTGGAGGCCCACGGCACGGGCACCGAGCTCGGTGACCCCATCGAGATCGCCGCGCTCACCCGTGCGTTCGGAGCGGACCGGGAGGCGGAGCGACGGGCCTGGCTGGGGCGTCACTGCGCGGTCGGCTCGGTGAAGTCCAACATCGGCCACCTGGAGGGTGCCGCGGGGATCGCGGGCCTGACCAAGGTGCTGCTCCAGCTCGCCCACCGCCGCCTGGTGCCGTCCGCGAACCTGGACCGGGTCAACCCGAAGATCCCCTTCGCCGACTCCCCGTTCCGGCCCCAGACGGAGCTCGCCGAGTGGACCCGGCCGCGGGTGCGCGGCGCGGACGGCGACGAGCGGGAGTACCCGCTGCGGGCCGGCGTCAGCTCCTTCGGCGCGGGCGGTGCCAACGTGCATCTGGTGGTCGAGGAGTACCCGGCGCGGGAGCCCCGCCCCGCACCGCACCCGGACACGGCGCCGCGCGGCGCCGAGCAGGTCTTCGTCCTCTCCGCGCGCACCGGGGAGCGACTGCGCGCGTACGCGGGGCGGGTGGCCGCGTTCCTGACCGGGACGGCAGAGGCGGATCCGGCCGGTGCCACGGGTGCGGCCACTCTCCGGGAGCTGACCTGGGCCTCCCAGTACGGCCGCCGGGAGTACGGCCACCGGCTCGCGGTGACCGCCGCCTCGCGGACGGGACTCGCCGGGCTGCTCGCGGCGTACGCCGACGGCGGCCCGACGCCGCCCGGTCTGCGGACCGGGACGGCGACGCGCGGGGGAACGGCCGAGTGGCAGGGCCAGGACCCGCAGGAGGCGGTCACGGCGTGGCTCGGCGGGGCCGATGTCGACTGGGCCCGGCTGTGGCAGGCCCCCCTGCCGCGCCGCGTCTCGTTCCCGGGCTGCCCGTTCGAGCACGGCGGCTACTGGCTGCCGGGCGACGGGCCACTGGCCCGAGCCCACACCCGGGACGCCGCCGGGGACGCGGGACCGGGCACCGCCGCCGCGTCCCGCACCCGGGTCGCCGCCGGGGACGCGGGACCGGGCACCGCCGCCGCGTCCCACACCCGGGACGCCGCCGGGGACGCCGGACCGGGCACCGCCGCCGCGTCCCGCACCGTGACCGACGCGGGAGGGCCCCGGCCGGAACGCTGCCGGCTGCTGCGGCCGGTCTGGGAGCCCGCCGGCGAAGACGACGCGGCGGAGGGCGCGGGCACGCACCCGGCGGGGAACGGCGAGGGCACCGGGACGGTGCTGATCCTCACCGCGGACGCCGGACTGGCGGCGGCGCTGACCGCGCGCTGCGAGGCCGAAGGACACCGGGCGGTCCCCGTGCTCCCGGTGCCGCCCGGCACCGCGGAACCGGCGTCCGGTGCCGGACACCGCCACGTCCTGCGCACCGGCGACCCCGAGGACGCCCGCCGGCTGGTGCGGGAGCTGGACCGCGCCGGCCTGGTGCCGGACGCGGTGGTCTGCTGCCCGCCGGACGGCCCGGACGAGCTGTCCACCACCGCGCTGCCCGGGCTGCTGCGCCAGGGCCCGGAGCCGTTCCTCCAGGTGCTCACGGCCCTGCTCGCCACCGCGGGCGGGCCCCGGGACCTGCGGGCCGTCTACGGGTACCGGGCCCCGACGCCGGGCTCCCGGCCCTATGACGCCGCCATGGCCGCGGCCCTGCGCGGACTGGCGCTGGAGCACGGCCGGTTCGGCGCCGCACGGCTGGCCGTCGAGGGCGCGGACGCCTTCCAGGACCCGGACCGCCTGGCCGGCTGGCTGCTGGCCGAGCTGGGACGGTGCCGCCCCGGCGAGGCGGCACAGGTGCGGCGCCGGGGCGGGCGGCGACAGACGCGGGGGCTTCTCCCCGTCGAGTCCCCTGCCGCCGGCGGCCCCACGGTGAGCGCGGGAGCCGTCTATCTCATCACCGGCGGAACCGGCGCCCTGGCCCGCCACTTCGCCGCCCACCTGGCGGCCCGAGCCCCGGTCACGGTGATCCTGGCCGGGCGCTCGGAGCCCGGCCGAGCCGCCCGGGAGCGGTTCGCCGCGCTGGCGGCACCGGGCAGCACCGTCCGGTACGAGCAGGCCGACGTGACCCGGCCGGAGACCCTGCGCGCGCTGGTCGACCGTGTCGCCGCCACCGACGGGCCGCTGCGCGGGGTCGTCCACGCGGCCGGGGTCACCCGGGACGCCCGGCTGGTGGACAAGTCCCCCGAGGACTGGTCCGCGGTGCTCGCCCCCAAGGTGCTGGGCACGGTCGCGCTGGACGAGGCGACGCGGGAGCAGCCGCTCGACTTCTTCGCGCTCTTCTCGTCCGTCGTCGCGCACGGCGGAAACCCGGGCCAGGTCGACTACGGCTACGCCAACGCCTTCCTCGACGAGTTCGCCGAGCGCCGGGAGCGGCTTCGCGCGGCGGGCCTGCGGCCGGGCCGGACCGTCTCCCTGGGCTGGCCGCTGTGGGAGGAGGGCGGCATGACGGTGGACGACGCCACCCGCACCCTGCTCGAACGCCGCTGGGGGATGGTGCCGCTGGCCACCGCCGACGGGCTGTGGTGCTTCGACGCCGCGCTGGCCGGCGAGGACGCCTGCCTCGCCGTCACGGCGCCGGCTCCGCAGGAGGCCGCCCCCGTGCCCCCCGCACCCGTCGCCCCCGTGCCCGCGGCCCCCGTGCCCGCGGCCCCCGGCCCGTCGCCACGGGCGACGGGCGCCGAGGAGGCCCCGACGCCGTGGAGGCCGGTGGCGGAGGCCGAACGCGAACTGCGTTCCATGGCCGCGGGCTTCCTGATGGTGGAGCCCGGGGAGGTGGACCTCGACCATCCCCTGCTGGACCTCGGCTTCGACTCCATCACCCTCACCGAGCTGATCAACCAGGTCAACGAGACCCATGGCCTCGACCTGCTGCCGACCGTGCTGCTGGAGTGCGCCGACCTCGCCTCCTTCGCCCGCTATCTGGCGGACCACCACGCCGACGCGCTGGCCCCCGCTGCCGGGAGCCCGAGCGCGGCCGAGCCGGAGGCGGAGGACACGGCCGCCCCCGCGGAGGACGGCGGGGCCGTCCGTGGCACCGCCGCCGCTCCGCACGGCGGCTCAGGAGAGGGCGCGGGCGGCCCGCGCACCGCACCGGACCGGATCGCCGTCATCGGCATCGCGGGAGTGCTGCCGGGGTCCGCCGACGTCCGGGAGTTCTGGCGGCACCTGGACGCCGGGCGCCACCTGGTGACCGAGGCGCCCGGCAGCCGTCCCGGGCTCGCCCGGCCCGGGGGCACGCCGTGGCGGGCGGGCTTCGTCGACGGGGTGGACCGCTTCGATGCCGCGTTCTTCGGCATCGCCCCCCGCGAGGCCGAGCTGATGGACCCCCAGCAGCGGCTGTTCCTGGAGACGGCCTGGCAGGCGATCGCCGACGCCGGGTACCGGCCCTCCGAGCTGGCCGGCACCGACACCGGCCTGTTCGCCGGTGTCTCGACCTCCGACTACGCCGATCTGATCGCCCGCGGTGGCGTACCGGTGGCCGCGCACTCCGCCACCGGGGTGGCGCACGCCGTGCTCGCCAACCGCGTCTCCTACCTCCTCGACCTGCGCGGCCCCAGCGAGTCCGTGGACACCGCCTGCTCCAGCTCCCTGGTGGCACTGCACCACGCCGCCCGGGCCCTGGCTTCCGGTGAGTGCGGGATGGCCCTGGCCGGCGGCGTCAACGTGCTCCTGAGCCCTGCGCTGTTCAGCGCCTTCCAGCAGTCCGGGATGCTCAGCGCGGACGGACGGTGCAAGACCTTCGACGCGTCGGCGGACGGCTATGTCAGGGGCGAGGGCTGCGGTGTCGTCCTGCTCAAGCCGCTGGACCGCGCGCTCGCCGACGGCGACCACGTCTACGGCGTGATCAGCGGCACGGCCGTGGGCCACGGCGGCCGGGCGGGGTCCCTCACCGCGCCCCGGCCCGAAGCCCAGGCCGACGTGCTGGTCCGTGCCCATCTCGCCGCCGGGACCGATCCCGACACCCTCACCTACCTGGAGACGCACGGCACCGGCACCGGCCTCGGCGATCCCGTCGAGACCGAGGGCATCCGCCGGGCGCTGCGTACCCTGTACGCCGCCCGGGGCCGTGAGATGCCCGACGGCGGCGGCCGACTGGCCCTGGGCTCGGTGAAGACCAACATCGGCCATCTGGAGGCGGCGGCGGGCATCGCCGGGGTGCTCAAGGTGCTGCTCTCCATGGAGCACGGGCGGCTCGCCCCCACCCTGCACCTGGACCGGCTCAACCCGGCCATCCGCTTCGGCGGCACCCCGCTGCGGGTCGTCACCGAGCCCGAGCCGTGGGCCCCCGTGCCGGGGCCGGACGGGGAGCCGGTGCACCGGGCCGGGGTCAGCTCCTTCGGCTTCGGCGGCACCAACGCCCATGTGGTGCTGGAGTCCGTCCCGGCGGCACCGCGTTCCCGGCCGCCGCACGCACCCCGGCCCATCGTGCTCTCGGCACCCACGGCCGGGCAGCTCACCGCGTACGCCGGACGCCTGGCCCGGTGGCTCACCGCGCACCGGCCCGACCTCGACGCGGTGGCGCGGACGCTGCAAACGGGCCGTGACCCGTGGCCCGAGCGCCTCGCGGTGGTCGCCGACGACACCGGGACCCTGGCCCGGACCCTCGCCGACGTGGCGGCCGGACACACGCCGGAGGGCGTGTGCCGGGCCCGTGCCACGGCCGGCGCGCCCCCCGCCGAGGGGTACGGGGATCCCCGGAGCCTGGCCGCGGAGTGGGTGGCGGGCCGGGCGGTGGACTGGCCCAGGCTGTGGGACGGGGCGCTGCCGCCCAGGACCCCGCTGCCGGTCTTCCCGCTGGCCCGGACCCGCCACTGGCTCCCGGAGCCGGCGGAAGCGCCGGGCACCGGCCCCGCACCGGCCGTCCTTCCCCCGTCCCCGTCCCCCGCACCGGCGCCGACGCCGCCGTTCCGCCAGGAGGCCGAGACAGACATGCGCCCCGCAACCCCGTCCCGCCCAGGCCCTCGGGGCCGCAGGGTCAGACTGGCACCGCTGCCGGCGACACCGGAGCCGGACGGTGCCGTGCCGGCTCCCGCCGCCCGGCCGCCCGAGCCCGAGCGCGCGCCCGAAGCGGTCGCCGCGTTCGGGCCCGGCCCGGGCCCGGCCGGCGACGCCGGGATCACCCGCACGGTCCTGGAAGTGCTGTCCGCCGTTCTCGGCATCCCGGCGGGCGAGATACCGCACGACCGGCCCTTCGCCGACCTCGGCCTCGACTCGGTCTTCCGGATGGACGTGGCCCAGGCCCTCAACAGGACCTACGGCCTCGACCTCAAGGCCGTGGAGCTCTACGAGCAGGACACGGCGGCCCGGCTGGCCACGCATGTCCGCGACGCCCTGGGCGCTCCGACTCCGCCTTTGCCCGCGGCCACCGCTCCGGCGCCCCCGCCCGCGCCACCCGCACCCGTGGAGCCCGGTGGTGCGGGCACCGGCCGGGAGGAGGTGCTGCGGCTGCTGACGGAGGTGGCCGGCCGCCCCGTGGACGCCGGACGCACCTTCTCCGAGCAGGGCTTCACCTCCTTCGACATGCTCCGTGCCGTCAGCGCACTGGAACGGGACTTCGGCGCCCAGCGCAAGACCCTGCTGTTCGACCACCCCACCGTCGCGGACCTCGCCCGGCATCTGGGCGGGCGGGTTCCGGGGCGCCGCCGGACGTCGCCGGCCCGTGGCTCCGTCACCCCCGCCTCCCCCGGTGACGGCCCCGGTGCGGGCGACCCGGGCGGGCCCGGGCCCCTGGTCGTCGCCAAGCGGGACCTGCCCGCCCGGGCACAGGACGCCGCGCTCGTCGCGGAGCTCGACCGGCGGCACGCCAAGGAAGGCGGGCTGCCCGGACGGGACATCGCCCCCTTCGTCTTCCTCGGCTCCCGCCGCAGGGCCTACTTCCACTTCTCCCAGCGGAACGGCTCCCTGCTCGCCTGGAGCTACGTGGGCTCCTCGGACGCCCTGCCCGAACTGACCCGGGAGTGGTTCGAGCACGCCCGCGCGCACGGGCTGAAGCCCAACCAGCTCTCCATGGTGCGGCTGGAGGAGGCGGAGGGGATCGCCTGCACGGCCACGCCGTTCGGTGTGGTGCAGCGGCTGGAGGACATCCGGGAGTTCTCCCTGGAGGGCGGCCGGATGCAGCGGCTGCGTCACCTGGTGGGCAGGTTCGGGCGCCGGCCGGGCACCCGCACCGAGGAGTACACGATGGGCGCCGACCCCGACACCGACGCCGAGATCGTGACCCTGGTCGACCAGTGGCGCGCCCGCAAGGAGGCCGCCGGGAACGCCGTCAACCCCTACGTCACCACGGTGCGCGACGAGCTGCGGCGCGGCGAACTGGGCGAGCGCCACCGCCTCTTCCTCACCTGGGCCGAGGGCACCCTGTACAGCGCCGTGATCATCACCCGGATCCCCTCGGAGCCGGGCCATCTGCTCGACCTGGAGTTCTACGCCGAGTCGATGCCCCCGGGCGGGCTGGAGTTCACCCTCGTCCACGTCATCCGGTTGCTGGCCGACGAGGGATGGACGCTGTTCAGCTTCGGGGCCAGCTTCGGTGTGCGGCTCGACTCCTCGGCCAACGCGGATCCGGTGGCCGAGCAGGCCCTGGCCGACCTGCGCTCGCGGGGCGTCTTCACGGGCGAGGGCAACTTCCGCTTCAAGAACAAGTTCCGGCCCGTGAACCTGCCGCTGTACCTGTGCCGGCCCGCCGACGCGGACCCCACGGACGTCTCCGAGATCATCCTGATGATCGCCGACCCCGATGTGGCGGATCCGGACGAGGCCCGGCGGACCGGCCCGGCGCCGGCGACCGGCACGGTTCCGCTCGCCGAGCCCGCCGAGTTCGCCGAGCCGGGGGAGCCCGCCGAGCCCGCCGAGCCCGCCGAGCCGGGGGAGCCCGCCGAGTTCGCCGAGCCGGGGGAGCCGGGAGAGGACGAGCGCGCCGTGGCCGCCCGGGAGCGACGGCTGGCCGCCGCCGGGTACAACCCCTTGCGCATCCCCTCCCACGAGGCCGAGTTCGACCTGGTCACCGACTCCTGGGCGGAGCTCGACACCCCCGTGGTGGCCGAGGCCGTGGCCGCGCTCCGGCGCCGCGCCGCCACCCGCGTCGCCCCGGCCCCCGGAGAGCTGGCCTACCCGCCGTTCGCCCACGCGGTGGCCACCGGCCAGGGGCGCTCGGCGGAGGCGCTGCTGTGCCGCGCCTGGCCCGGCCCGCGCGGCCTGGTGGCCCGGAACGACCTCTTCCCCACCTGGGGGCTGAACCTGCTGGAGCACGGGTACACCCCGCTGACCGTGCCCACCGCGCCGCCCGCGGAACCCGGTTCACCGTTCCACGCGGACCTGGACACCGAGGCACTCGACCGCGAACTGGCCGCGCACGCCGGGGAGGTGTCGTTCCTCTGCGTGGAGGCCAGCCCCAACGCGGCGGGCGGGGCGCCGCTGTCGCTGGCGGGACTGCGCCGGGTGCGGGAGACGGCGGACGCGCACGGCGTTCCGCTGGTCCTGGACGCCACCCGGCTGCCGGAGAACGCCGCGGCCGTCGGCGACCACGAGCCCGGGCAGCGCGGCCGCCCGCTGTGGGACATCGCGGAGGAGTTCCTGGGCCTGGCCCACGCCGTCACCCTCAGCCTCTCCAAGGACTTCGGGATCGACTGCGGCGGACTGGTCGCCACCAGTGACCCGGACCTGTTCGCCGCCGTCCGCGAGGACATCCGGCTCCGCGGCTCGGAGGCCGGTGCGGCCCAGCGCCGTCTGATCGCCGAGGCGATCGCCGACCGTTCCGGGACCGCCGAGCGGGTGACGGCACGCCGGGACGCCGTACGGGCCCTGTGGCGGGAGCTACGGGACGCCGGACTGCCCGTGCCGGAGCATCCCGGCGCCCACGCGGTGCTGCTGGACGTCGCCCGCATGGCCACCACGGGGCCGCTGCGCCACCCGGGGCCCAGCTGGCTCGCCTGGCTGTACCGCACCACGGGCGTCCGGGCGGCCCCGCACCTGGCCGGCGGCTCCGGAGGCGGTGTCCCGCTGCGGCTCGCGGTCCCGGCGGGGCTCCCGGCCGCCGCGGCGCGGGAGGCGGGCCGCCGCATCGCCCGGCTGGGGGCCGCCCCGCAGCCCGTCCCGGACCTGGTGCCCGTCGAGCCCTCCGCCGCACCCGGGGACGCCCCCGCCCACGCGCCGGACGGCGTCTACTACCCGGCGGGCCGGCTGCCCGACGACGTGCGGACCGCGATGGAGGAGGGGCACCAGCCCCGGAGCGAGAACCACGCCGTGCTGCGCACCCACCAGCCCGCGGTGGAGCGGCACCTCCTGCCCGCCCCGGGCGGCCAGGTGGAGGCGTTCACCGCGGGGTCCGGGACGCCCCTGGTGCTGCTCCATCTCTTCAACGTCGGGGCGGGGTTCTTCGCGCCGCAGTTCGCCGGACTCGCCGACCGCCACCGGGTGATCTGCGTGCACCACCCCGGGGTGGGGGAGACCACCGCGGCGTCCGATCTCTCCGTCGAGGGGCTCGCCGACCAGCTGCGCCACGCCCTGGCGGGGCTCGGCGTGGAGGGCCCGGTGCATCTGGCGGGCGCGTCCTTCGGCGCACTGCCGGCGATGTCCTTCGCGCTGCGGCACCCGGAGGAGACCGCCTCGCTCACGCTCATCGGCGGTTCCTACAAGGTGGGGAACCGGCGCGGGGAGATGAACCGCCTGTCCCTGGTCGCCCGGGAGGACTTCGACCGGCTGCTGGACCAGCCGGGGACGGAGGAGACCGCGGCGGAGCGCGAGCGGCTGGAGGAACTGCTGCTGCGCTGCGAGAGCCTGGACCCGAAGACCGGGCTGCGCTACCTCGACGAGTTCGAGGCCGCGCCCGACCTGCTGCCCCGCCTGGAGGGCCTGCGCACCCCGACGCTGATCGTGCACGGCCGGCACGACACGGTGGTGCCGCTGAAGACGGCGCATCTCCTCCACGGCCTGCTGCCGGACGTCCGCTTCCACGAGTTCCCGGACGCCGGGCACTTCCCCAGCCTCACCCGGGCCGAGCGCTTCGGCCGGATCCTGACCGAGTTCACGGCCGCACAGGACGCCGCACAGGACGCCGCACAGGACGCCGCACGGGACGCCGCGCGGGCTGCCGCCCGTCGCACCGCCGGAGCGAAGGGCGCCGCGTCATGACGCCGGCACCGGCTCCGGTCCCGGCGGCCGGTGGCGCGCTGCCGCCCGGGCCGGACCGGGAGCGGGTGGACGCCGCCACGGTGCGCCGCCGGCGCGCGGTGACCCCGGGCATGTGCGGGCCCTCGGCCCTGCTGCTGGGCCGCATCGGCGACTGGACCTGGGAGACCGTCGCGGACGTGTGCGAGCTGGACGTGCTGCGCGCCCGCAACGAGTCCGGGGACCCCGCCTACCTGTCCTTCTTCTACTACCGGGTGCGCGGCAGCCTCGGCTACCACCTGCGCAGCCCGGGCTTCGGCGACCGGCTGGACATCCTCTCGCGGGTGTTCGGCTTCGGCAGCGAGTCCGTGCACACCGTGCACCGGATCTCCGACGAGTCCCGGGCGCCCGCCCTGCCGCCGTTCCTGGAGCCGGACGACTTCTACGCGCCGCCGCCCCCCGGCTGCCTCCACGCCGAGACCTTCAACCGCTGGGTCTCGCGCGGGCGGGCCGGCAGCAACCGCGGGCTGCACAGGGCCTCGCCGCCGGGATTCCGCCACGGCCACCTGCCCCGGCTGCCCGAACGCCACTCGCCGCGTCTCGCCTACGGCCGGGCGCGCTCGCTGCTGACCTTCGTGGACGACCCCGCCCGCCCCTGCCGGGTGGTGGCCGAGGACCTGACCGCCACGCACACCGTCGATCCCGTCAGCGACCTCAACGGCGTCGGACTGGTCTACTTCGCGGCCTACTTCACCATCGTCGACCGGGCCCTCCTGGCCGGCTGGCGGGCCCTCGGCCGGGCGGAGCCGGACTTCCTCGCCCGAGCGGTGACCGACCAGCAGATCTGCTACCTCGGCAACGCCGACCCCGGCACCCGCCTGGAGACCGCGGTCCGGGTGCGGGCCGCGGTGTCCGGTCCCCCGACGGAGGTCTGGGACGCGGTGGTGCGGGACGCCGGCTCCCGGGAACTGATCGCCGTCTGCACCCAGCTGGTGCCCACGAACCCACAGGAGGAGCGATGACCGCAGCGGAACGCACGCCCCCGGCGACGCCGCCGGAGCACGCCGCGAGGACGGAGGCCGACCGGGCGCTGCGCGAGGTCATCGCCGCGATCCTGCCGGCGCTGCCCCCGCAGGAGGTGGTCCACACCCGGCACCTGAAGGACCTGGGAGCCGACTCGGTGGACCGGGTGGAGATCATCGCCGGGGTCACCGCACGGCTCGGTCTCGACGTCCCCATGGGGCGGTTCAGCGACATCCCCGACATCGGCGCGCTGGTCGGCTTCCTCGCCGACTGCCTGGACCGGTCGCGGCGGACGGCATGACGGGCGCCGCGCCCGCCGTCGGCATCGAGGCGCTGAACGTCTACGCGGGGCTGGCGGCCGTCGAGGTGGCCGACCTGCTGGCCGGACGCGGCCTGGACCCGGCCCGGCAGGACAACCTCATGCTCGACCGCCGCTCGGTGGGGCTGCCCTGCGAGGACCCGGTGACCAACGCCGTCAACGCCGCCAAGCCGCTGCTGGACGCGCTCGCGCCGCGGGAGCGGGCCCGGGTGGAACTCCTGGTGACCTCCACCGAGTCGGGTGTGGACTACAGCAAGTCCGTCGCCTCCTATGTGCACCACTACCTGGGGCTGCCGGCCACCTGCCGCGTCATGGAGGCCAAGCAGGCCTGCTACGCGGCGACCGGAGCACTTCAGCTCGCCGCCGGCTATGTCGCCTCCGGCCTGTCGCCCGGCGCCAAGGCCCTGGTGATCGCCACCGACGTGGCCGTGGTGGACGCCTACGCCCAGTACGCGGAACCGGCCACCGGGCACGGTGCGGTGGCCCTGCTCGTCGGTGACGAACCGCAGGTGCTCGCCCTCGACCCCGGGGCGTTCGGTCTGCACAGCTACGAGACCCTGGATTCGGCCCGCCCGGCTCCGGACCAGGACGTCGCGGACGCGGACCGCTCCCTCTTCGCCTATCTGGACTGCCTTGACCGCAGTTTCGCCGACTACGCGGACCGGGTGGAGGGCGCCGACTTCGGCGCCACCTTCGACCGGCTGGCGCTGCACACCCCGTTCGCCGGACTGGTCCGCTCCGCGCACCGGAAGATGACGCGGGAGTGGACGTCCCTGAGCCCCGGGGACGCGGGGGCGGACTTCGACCGCCGGGTGGCGCCCTCGCTGGCCTATCCGCGGCAGGTCGGCAACCTCTGCTCCGGATCGGTGTACCTGGCGCTGGCCTCCTCGCTGGACGCCGTGCCCTGCGTCCGCCCGGAACGGGTGGGCCTGTTCTCCTACGGCTCCGGTTGCGCCTCCGAGTTCTTCAGCGGGGTGGTCACCGGCGAGTCGGCCCGGGCGGTGGGCCGGATGCGGATAGCGGAACGGCTGGCCGCGCGCCGGATCATCGACTTCGCCGAGTACACCCGCCTGCTGAAGGTGACCCGTTCCTGCCTGGTGCCGGAACGGAACCGCGAGGTGAGCCGGGAACTCTGGGAGGACTACCTCGACTCCGGGGAGCGCGCCGGGGACCTGCTGGTGCACACCGGGGTGACCGACTACCACCGTACCTACGCCTGGAGTTGAGGGACCGCACCATGAGCGAGCACACGACCGAGCCCACCGCCGAGCCCACCGCCCTCCGTCCGTCCGGCCCCGAGGCGGAGGTCTTCGAAGCCGTCCGCCGCAGCATCCTGGAGGTGGTGCCGGAGGTCCCGGCCGACGAGATCACTCCCGAAGCGTCGATGGTGGACCTCGGCTGCAACAGCGTGGACCGGGCCGACGTCGTGACCCTGGTCCTGGAGGATCTGGACCTGTCCGTCCCGGTGGCGGAGTTCCAGGGCCTGCCGACGATCGGTGCGCTGGTCGCCACCCTGAGCAGGCACCGGTGACCCGATGGCCCGCCCGCCGCGCCCTGGTCACCGGCACCGGCGTGCGCACCGCGGTGGCCACCGGGACGGCGCGGTTCGCGGCCGCCCTGCGGGAGGGCCGGTGCGGCATCGTCCTCACCGAGGGCGCCGGGCCCGGTGATCCGGCCGGTCTGGCCCGGCTCCCGGACTCGGCCGAGGACGCGGACCGGCTGCCCGCGGAACTCCCCGCGGAGCTCCGCCGCCGCGCCCGCCGGGCCGCCGTCCGCGCGCCGCGGGAGGTCCGCGCGGCGCTGCTGACCGCGCTGGAGGCCTGGTGCGGCGCCGGTCTGCACCACACCCCGGTGCCGGAGGACCGGATGGCGCTGGTCGTCGCCGGGCACAACCTGACCGGCGGCTACGCCGAGCAGGTCCGGCCCAGGACGGCGTCCGGACGCGGGCACGTCCCCGCCAGCGCCGCCCTGCGTCTGCTCGACACCGACCACCTGGGCACGCTCAGCGAGGTCCTGGGGACCACCGGCCCGGGCTGCACGGTGGGCGGCGCCTCCGCGAGCGGCACGGTGGGGCTGGTCTCCGCCGTACGGATGCTGGCGATGGGAGAGGCGGATGCCTGCCTGGTCGTCGGAGCGCTCAGTCCGCTCCCGCCCCTGGAGCGGCAGGCGCTGGTCAACCTCGGGGCCATGGCGACCGGGGCGGCCCCCGGAGCCGGGCCCCCCGGGCCGCCCCTCGACCGGCGCGCACGGGGGTTCCTGCCCGGAGAGGGCTGTGCCGCCCTGGTGCTGGAGAGCCCTCGGTCCGCGGCCCGGCGCCGGGTACCGCCCCTGGCCGCCATCGAGGGGTACGGGCTGCGGCTGGGCGCCACCGCGCTCGCGCGCCCGGAGGAGCGGATCGCGGCCGCGGTCATGACGGAGGCGCTGCGCACCGCCGGACGCAAGCCCGCGGAGGTCCGCTATGTCAGCGCGCACGCCACCGGCACCCCGCTCGGGGACAGCACCGAGGCGGCGGCGCTGCGCCGGGTGTTCGGGGAGGGTGCGGACACGCCCTGGGTCAACGCCACCAAGTCCCTCACCGGCCACTGCCTGCACGCCGCCGGGGTGGTGGAGGCGGTCGCCACGGTGGTGCAGATGCGCGAGGGCTTCGTGCACCCGAACCCGGGGCTGACCCGGCCGGTCGCCACCGGGCTGCGGCTGTCCGGCCCCGTCGCCGAGAGCGCCGACCTTCCCTGCGCGCTGTCCAACTCCTTCGGGTTCGGGGGCATCGCCGGCAGCCTGCTGTTCAGCCGGGACCCGCGGTGAGCGGGGCCGCCTCCGGGCACGCACCGGACCTCACGAACGGCCCGCCGGCCCCCGGAGGTGAACGGACCGTGCACAGCCCCTGGACGCCGGGACCGCAGGCGGCGCCCGATGCCGCCCTCCGGCTGTTCTGCTTCGCCCACGCCGGGGGCGGGTCGTCCGCCTTCCGCGAGTGGCGCGCTGCCTTCGGCACCGGGGTGGACGTCCGGCCGGTGCTGCTGCCCGGCCGTGAGGCCAGGCTCCGCGAACCCCCCGTCCGGCGGATGGACGAGCTGCTCGGGCCGCTGTGCGCGGGCCTGACGCCGCTGCTGGACCGCCCGTTCGCCTTCTTCGGCCACAGCCTCGGCGCGGTCGTCGCCTACGAGACGGCCCGGGAGCTGGCGCTGCGCGGCGGCCCCCGGCCGGAGCATCTGCTGGTCTCCGCCCGCCGCGCTCCCCATCTGCCGTCCCGGCAGGCCCCGGTGCACCGGCTCGACGAGGGCGAGTTCCTGCGGGTGGTCGCGGAGATGGGCGGCACCCCGGCCGACGTGATCGCCCAGCCCGGGCTGCTGCGCGCCTTCCTGCCCGGGCTGCGGGCGGACTTCGAGCTGAACGAGACCTATGTGCCCCGGGCCCGGGGGGTGCTGGACTGCCCGGTCTCGGCCTTCGCCGGGGACCGGGACCCCCAGGTGGCACCGGACGAGATGGCGGCCTGGCGGGACACCACCCGGGGGCCGTTCCGGCTGCGGGTGCTGCCCGGCGGCCACTTCTACCTCCGGGAGGATCCCGCGGCACTGACGGCGCTGATCCGCCCGGTACTCACCGCGGCCCGTCCCTAGCGCCGCACCGCACGACCGCACGAGGCACCCACTGCCAGGAGAGGAACACCATGTCAGAACTGGACCTGTCGCGCTGCCACCCGATCTTCGTCAGGCAGATCGACTGCCTGCAGCGCGCCGACATCGACGGGCTGATGGAGACGTACCACCCCGAGGCCGAGGTCATCCGCTTCCAGGGGATACTCCGGGGCAGCGCCGAGATCAAGGAGACCTTCGGCCGCTACATGCACATCCAGGCCCGCTACGAGCGGCTGCTGGAGTACACCCACACCGACGACACCATCTTCATGCGCGCGGAGATGAGCGTCCGGGGCGAACGGGAGATCGGCTTCGGCGCCTATGTGCTCAAGGACGGGGTCATCTGGCGCCAGGTGGCCGGAATCGAGGGGGGAATGCGCGAATGGTTCACCCAGGACTCCTAGAACCGGCATGCTGGGTCCGGCCTCGGCGCGGCGTCCGGGTCTCGGCCCGGTACCCCGGGGGCCCCGGCACCCGGCCCGGCCACCGGCCGTCGAGGCGACGTCAGGACCCGTCCGCGAAAGGGCCAGGAACATGAGCACCAGCGCCACCGGAACACGCGTCCTCTCCAGCTGGGACGAGGAGGACTTCGCCAAGGCCGACGGGGTGAAGCTGACCCGTTCCGCCATCGCCTACCGCTACGAGGGCGACATCGAGGGCGAGGCCGTCCAGGAGTACGTGATGTTCTACCGCGCCGACGACACCAACACCTTCGTCGGAATGGAGCAGGTCACCGGCCGCATCGGGGGGCGCAGCGGAAGCTTCGTCCTCCAGCACACCGGGGAGCTGACCGGTGAGACCGCCACCGTCACCTGGCACGTGGTGAAGGGGTCCGGCACCGGTGAGCTGGCCGGCCTGACGGGCTCCGGCGGGTTCACCGCCACCCACGAGGAGGGCGGAAACGCCTCCTACCGCCTGGAGTACTCCTTCGAGTGATCCGGCGCGTGGCCCGGAAGGGCCCGCACACAATTGAGCAGACCCACGGCGTGCGTGACGACGACGATGGCTGCGGCCGGGCCCACCGGCCCGCAGCCGTCGTCGTCGCACACCGGAGGACGCGCCCGTGGAATCCCTCTCGCCACCGGACTCCTACCCCGTACCGCGTACCGACCCGCTGCACCCCGCGCCGCAGTACGCCCGGCTGCGCGAGGAGTGCCCCGTGGCGCCCTCCCGTCTGGACTTCGACGGCAGCGACGTCTGGCTGGTCACCCGTCACGCGGACGCCTGCGCGGTGCTGTCCGACCCGCGCTTCAGCTCGGACTTCTCCAAGGAGGGCTTCCCCGCCCGGATGACCGTACGGCCGCCGGGACCGGGCACCTTCATCCGCATGGACCCGCCGGACCACACCCGGCTGCGACGCGCCGTCGTGGACGAGTTCAAGCGCAAGCCGGTCGAGCGGCTGCGCCCGGCCGTCGAGGGCATCGTGCAGGGGCTGCTGGACGAGATGCTGGCCGGGCCCGCCCCCGCCGACCTGGTCCGGGCCCTCGCCCTCCCGCTGCCCACCCTGGTCGTCTGCGAGCTGCTGGGCGTCCCCTACGACGACCGGGACTTCTTCCAGCAGTGCACCCAGGTCATCGGCGACCAGTCCGCCGCACCCGACGGGCGCCAGGTCGTCCGTGACGAACTCCGCGGCTATTTGCAGCGGCTGACCGCCGAGCGGGCGGCCCGCCCCGGGGACGACCTGATCAGCCGGCTGGTGCTGCGCCGGGACCGGAGCGGGGTCACCGAGGACGAGGTCGTCGGCATCGTCACCCTGCTGATGATCGCCGGCTTCGAGACCATCGCCAACCAGATCGGCATCGGCACGCTGATGCTGCTCCTGGACCCGGGCCTCGCCGAAGGGCTGCGCCGGGACCCGGGAGAGGCGCCCCTCGTCGTCGAGGAGCTGCTGCGCCACCAGACGGTCATCGACTACGGGCTGCGCCGTGTCGCCACCGAGGACTGCGAGGTCGGCGGGCGGACGATCCGTGCCGGGGAGGGCGTGGTGGTCGTCGTCTCCTCCGCCAACCGCGACCCCGGGGTCTTCCCCGAGCCCGACCGGCTGGACCCGCACCGCCCGCCGCGCGACCACCTGGCGTTCGGCTACGGGCTGCACCAGTGCCTGGGGCAGCGGCTGGCGCGGCTCCAGCTCCAGGTGCTCTGGCCGGCGCTGTTCCGCCGCGCGCCCGGTCTGCGCCTGGCCGTTCCCCTGGACGAGGTGCCCTTCCGCACGGACATGTTCGTGCACGGCGTGCACCGCCTCCCGGTCGCCTGGTAGTCCGGGCCCGCCCCACGGGCGCGCCCCGGGACCACCGGGATCCCACCCAACCGTCCCCGTCCGCGAAGGAGTCACGATGACGAAGACGCCCGCCACGCCGCCACCGGAGACCGGTGACCCGGGGGCCGGCGCCCCACCGGCCTTCCCCTTCCCCATCCGTTCCGCGCTCGATCCCTCGCCGGAGTACGCGCTGCTCCGCGCCGAGCGCCCGGTCAGCCGCGTCACCCTGCCCAGCGGGGACACGGCCTGGATCGTCACCCGCTTCGAGGACGTGCGCACGGTCTTCCACGACGCCCGGTTCAGCCGCCAGGCGGCCACCCGGGAGGGAGCGCCCCGGCTGATGCCCGGTGTGGAGGCGGACCCGGACTCCATCGTCAGCAAGGACCCGCCGGACCACACCCGCCTGCGCAAGCTCGTCGCCCCGGCCTTCACCGCGCGGCGCATCGCCGACATGCGGGAGGGCATCCAGCGGACCACCGACGGGCTGCTGGACACGATGGAGGCCGGCGGGCGCGGGGGCGACCTGGTGGCCGGGCTCTCCGCGCCGCTGCCGATCATCACCATCTGCGACCTGCTCGGGGTACCCCGGTCGGACCAGGACCGCTTCCGGGAGTGGTCGGACACCATGTTCCGGACCTCCGCCGACGCGCTCGGCGAGGCGATCGCCGCCCGCGAGGCGCTGATCGGCTATCTGGCGGCCATGGTCCAACGGCGCCGCGCCGCACCCGCCGACGACCTCCTCGGCGTGCTGATCGCGGCCCGCGACGAGGACGACCGGCTCACCGAGCGCGAGCTGGTGTCGTTCGCCGGCGGGCTGATCGTCGCCGGCTACGAGACCACCGCCAACCGGCTGGCCAACTCGGTGCTGGTGCTGCTGCGCCACCCCGAGCAGCTGCGGCTGCTGCGCGAGGAGCCGGAGCGGATCGGGGACGCCGTCGAGGAACTGCTGCGCTACATCCCGGGCGGCGCGGCCGGCGGTCTGATGCGGGTGGCCACCGAGGACGTGGAGCTGGGCGGGGAAGTGATCCGCGCGGGGGACGGGGTCATCGCCGTCACCAACGCGGCCAACCGGGATCCGGCCCAGTGGGACGACCCGGACCGCTTCGACATCACCCGGAAGCCGCAGTCCCACACGACCTTCGGGCACGGGGTCCACCACTGCGTCGGAGCGCAGCTGGCCCGTCTCGAGATGCAGGTGGGCATCGAGACCCTGCTGCGCCGCTTCCCCGGGCTGGCGCTCGGGGTGCCGGAGGACCGGCTGCCGTGGAAGAAGAACGTCGTCATCCACAGCCTGGAGGCCCTTCCGGTCACCTGGTGACGACCGCACCGCCACGACGGCAGGGGCGGGCGGCCGGGACGGGGAACGTCCCGGCCGCCCGCCCCTGCCGGGAGCGGAGGGCCCTCAGGCGGCGTCCCCGGCCTCCTTCAGCCGCTGGCTGAAGAACCACTCGTGCCCCTCGTGGTCCTCGACCTTGCACACCCGCAGACCCTGCGGGGTGTCCGTCGGCGGGAAGGCCACCGTGGCGCCCGCCTTCCCGGCCCGCGCGAAGACCGCTTCCACGTCCTCGACGTCGATGGAGGCCATGGCGCTGCGGTGGCCGGTGGCGCCGGGCGAGCGGTAGTCCCCGCCCGGCCCGGCGAGGTACACCGGGTCGCCGTGCGGCGTCAGCATCTCGGCGTGGAAGACCGCGCCGTCGTCGTGGGCGTAGCGCCGTTCCTCCGTGAACCCGAACGCTGCGGAGAGCCACTCGATCGCGCGGGCCACATTCTCGTACTTCACATATGGGATGGCTGCCATGCCCGCAGCGTAGGGATCGCGGTCCGTCCCGCCTGGCCAAAGTTGCGCAGTCCGGTGCTCAGGGACGGACCAGTTCGAAGGAGAGCGCCGGCCGGCCCCCGAAGCGCTCTCCGATGCCGGAGAAGAGCCCCGACAGCGGGGTGCGCACATCCACCGGCCCCTCGCCGAACAGCGGCTTCAGATAGGCGGCGTGCGCCTCCAGCGACGCCACGGCCAGGTCCACCGTCCCCGACACGTCCACGGCGTGGGTGGGCTGCGGCGAGCCCGCCATCGCCACATGGCGCACGCCGCCCCACGCCGCTCCGGCGTCCGGGAAGATCCACTCGTTTCCGGCGTCCCCGACCGCGTCCAGCAGAGCCCGCCCGGCGACCCGGTGGTCCGGGGAGTTCCAGCGCCCGCTGTACGTGGTCTCCCGGCAGTTGAACCCCACCACCAGCTCGGGCCGGTGGCGCCGAACGGCCGCCGCGATGTCCCGGCGCAGCGCCGTCCCGTACTCCAGCACACCGTCCGGGTGATCGAGGAACTCCACCTCGCGCACCCCGACGATCTCCGCGCTGCGGCGCTGCTCCGCCTCCCGCACCCGGGCCGCCTCCGCGGGCGGCATGCCGGCGATCCCCGCCTCGCCCCGGGTCAGCAGCAGATAGCTCACGGACTTGCCGTCCTTCGTCCAGGCCGCCACCGCGGCGGCGGCGCCGAACTCCATGTCGTCGGGGTGCGCCACCACGCACAGGACCCGCTCGAAGTCCGTCGGCATCTCCTCGAGATCGCCCTCGGCGCCCGCCGCGTGCTCCCCGGTCCTCGCCTCGCTCATCGGCTCACTCCTCCGTCGGTCGGCCACACACAGGGGGCCAGACTCGCGGGCGCCTCCCGGAGCTGTCTGCCCAGAAGTGAGCGGCCCCGAAGAGGAGTTGAGGATGCTCAAAGCTGTGCAGAGCCTTGGCCGGATCGCTTCCTACAGTCGTCGCACCGCTCGCCGCGCGATCAGGAGATGACCATGCGAGAGTTCGAAGGCCGGCCGTCGAGACGGTCTCTGCTGCGGATCACCGCCGGGCTGGGCGCCGGAGTCGCCCTCGGCGGCGCGCTCACGGCCTGCGGCGGTGACGGCGAACCCGGCCCCTCGACCGACGGCGCGGGCAGCGCGACCCCCGGCCCCAAGCGCGGCGGGCGGCTGCGGGCCGCGTTCATCGGTGGCAGCAACGAGACCGACAACGTGCTGATGGCCGCGAACACGCCCATCGACTACGTGCGAGCGCGGGTGGTCTACGACGAGCTGTGCGTGGTGGGCCCGGAGGGCCGGGTGCAGATGCAGCTGGCCGAGTCCATCGAGCCCAGCGCGGACGGCAAGGAGTGGACCATCCGGGTGCGCGACGGCGTCACCTTCCACGACGGCCGTGCGCTGACCGCCGCCGACGTGCTCTTCTCGCTGCGGACCTACGCCGAGGACCAGGCGAACCAGGGCCCGTTGCTGGTCGACGCCGATCTGGCCGCCGGCCGCCAGGTGGACAAGCTCACCTGCACGATCCCCATGCGCCGGGCGCACGGATTCTTCGACCTCGTGCTCACCCAGGGCTTCTTCGTCATACCCGACGGCACCACCGACTTCACCAAGACGCCGGGCAGCGGGCCGTTCGTCCTCAAGGAGCACCGCGTCGGCCAGGGTGCCGTGCTGGAGCGGAACCCGAACTACTGGAGCGACAAGGGGCCCTACCTCGACGAACTGGAGCTGGTCTCCATCGCCGACGGCGAGGCGCGGCTGAACGCGCTCAAGGCCGGTCAGGTCGAGTACGCGGCGAGCATCTCGCTGGTGGCCGGGCAGACCGAACGCGGCAACAGCGCCGTGCAGCTGCTCACCCCGCCCAAGTGGGAGTGGCCGAACTTCGGGGCCATGCTCAAGCGCAACCAGGACCCGTTCACCGACGCCCGGGTCGTGCAGGCGCTGAAGCACGCCGTGGACCGCGAGCAGATGGTCGAGCGTGTCACCCTCGGCTTCGGCGAGGTCGGCAACGACCTGTTCGGCAAGCACCTGCCGCACTACGCGGAGGACCTGCCGCAGCGCGAGTACGACCCCGACCGCGCCAAGGCCCTGCTGCGGAAGGCGGGCGTGGACAAGCTCAGCCTCAGCCTGCGCACCAGTGACTACGAGTACGGCCTGACCGAGGGTGCCGTCGTGCTCGCCGAGCAGGTCAAGCGGACGGGGATCGACATCGCCGTGGACAAGGTGCCCGCCGCCGACTTCTTCGCCGATCCCAAGGTGTTCATCGGCGCGCACTTCCAGTCCGCCAACCGCAAGCCTCGTCCACTGCCGCTGGACGTGCTCTTCTTCTACGGTTCGGACGCGCTGCTGCCCTTCACCGGAGTCGGCGGTGACCCCGTCGACGGTCTGGTGGACGCCGTCCGCTCGGCGCTCACCGAGGAGCAGCGGGCCGCCGCGGTCGGCGACATGCAGCACTACCTGTACGACAAGGGCGGCGACCTCGTGTGGGCCAAGGCCCCCGTCCTGGCGGCGGCGACTCCGCAGGTGCGCGGTGTCCAGTCCCTCGGCTACCCGACGTTCCCGAGCTTCCGGGACGCGTATCTGGCATGAGCGAGCCGACTGTCCGGCCCTCCGCCGTCCGGGACGCGCCCGCCCGGTCGCTGGCCGCCCTGGTCGCCCGTCGCCTGCTGATGGGCCTGCTGGTGCTCGGCGCCGTCTCGCTGATCGTGTTCACGGCGACCGAGCTCGCCCCGGGAGACGCGGCCTCCGCCGCGGTGGGGCCGGACGCCGGTCCCGCGGCGGTGGAGGAGAAGCGCCGTGAGCTCGGCCTGGACCGGCCCGCCCCCGTGCGGTACGCGGAGTGGCTGTGGGCGGCGGTGCGCGGGGACTTCGGCACCTCGTACGTCTCCGGGGTGCCGGTCTCCGAGATCGTCACCGCGCGGGCGGGGAACTCGATGACGCTGGCCCTGGTGACGCTCGTGCTCCTGGTGCCGCTCGCGGTCGGGCTGGGCGTCTGGGGCGGACTGCGGGAGGGCAGCCTCACCGACCGGGCGCTGTCGGCGGGCATCCTGACGATGGTGTCGATCCCGGAGTTCGTGGTGGGCAGTGTGCTCATCCTGGTCTTCGCGCTGCACCTGGACGTCCTGCCCGCGGTCTCCTTCCTCGGGCCGGGGGCGTCGGTGCTGGACCATCCGGAGATCCTGGTGCTCCCCGTGGTGACCCTGCTGGCCGGGACCATCGCGCACAACGCCCGCCTGGTGCGGGCCCGTGTGGTGGAGGTGGCCGCGGACGACGCCGTGGCCACCGCCCGGCTCAACGGCGTGCCCGAGCACCGGGTGGTGCTGCGCTACGTGCTGCCCGCCGCCCTGCCCCCGGTGATCCCGCTGCTGGCGCGCTACGTCGCGCTGCTGGTCGGTGGCGCCCTGGTGGTGGAGACGCTCTTCGGCTTCCCGGGCCTCGCCTCCGTCCTGGTGCAGGGCTCGGCCGGGCGGGACGTGCCCACGGTGCAGGCCGTCGCGCTGATCGTGGCCGCCGTGACGGTGCTGGTCAATCTGCTGGGTGACCTTCTCGGCATCGCGCTCGACCCCCTGCGGAGGGTGCCGGTATGACGCTGACGACGACGGGCACCGGCCGGACCGCGCATGCGGCGCCGCGGGCGCGCCGTCGCCCCGTGGCCGCGATCGTCTTCGCCGCCCTGGTGGCGCTGGCGGTCGTGGGCCCCTGGATCGCCCCGGGGGACCCGCGTACGGGTGCGGGCATGCCGTATGCGCCGGTCAGCTGGGAGCACCCGCTGGGCACCGACTACCTCGGAGCCGATGTGCTCGCCCGGGTGCTGGCCGGCGGCCGTGCCCTGGTCCTGGTCTCCCTCTCCGTGCTCGTCGCCGCCTACGCGCTGGGGCTGGCCGCCGGAATGTTCGCGGCCTTCCGCGGCGGGCGGGCCGGCACGGTGGTGATGCGCCTCGCCGACGTGATGATGGGGCTGCCGCCACTGGTGCTGATCGCGGTGGTGGTCACCGGGACCGGCCCCGGTCTGGTGGGTGTGGCCGTCGCGGTGGTGGCGGTGATGCTGCCGGACGTCACCCGCATCGTGCGCGCCGCGACGCAGCAGGTGCTGGCGCACGACTACGTGGAGGTCGCCGTCGCCCGGGGGGAGCGCACCCGCTCGGTGCTGGTGCGCGAGGTGCTGCCCAACCTGACGGTGACGCTGGCCGCCGACGCCGGTGTCCGCTTCGTCGGTGCCGCGTACGCGGTGGCGACCGCCGGGTTCCTGGGGCTGGGGGTGCAGCCGCCGGACCCCGACTGGGGCCTGATGATCCTGGAGAACCGCGGCGGCCTGGCACTTCAGCCCCTCGCCGTGCTGGCGCCCAGCCTCATGCTGCTGGTCCTGCTCCTCGCCGCCGGCCGGGTGGCCGACGGGGTGCGACCGGGCGCTGCGGCGGGGCCGCGCCGCCGCTCCCGCCCGCCGCGCGCCGGGCGCCTGCCGGTGGCCGCGGCGCCCGGGCCGGACGGGGGCCGCGGGCCCGCCGCGGCGGTGACCGGGCTGTCCCTCACCGCCGTCGCCACCGGCCAGGACGTGGTGCGCGGTGTCGACCTGACCATCCCCCGGGGCGCCGTGGTGGCGCTCGTCGGGCCGTCCGGCAGCGGCAAGACCAGCACGGCGCTCGCGCTGCTGGGCCATGTGGGCCCCGGGATGGCGCGGACGGCCGGAGCCGGCACGCTGCTCGGCACCGATCCCGCCGTGCTGACGCCGCGCGGGCTGCGCGCACTGCGCGCGCGCTCCGCCGCCTACGTGGCGCAGGACGCCCGCACCTCGCTGCCCGCCAACCTGCGTCTGCGCGCGCTGCTGGACGAGCAGCTGCGCGCGGCCGGAGTGCCCCGGAGGGAGCGGGCCGAGCGGGCCCGCCTCGCACTCTCCCGGGTCGGGCTGCCCACCGACCCGGCGTTCCTGGCCCGTCGCCCGCACCGGCTGTCCGGAGGGCAGCGGCAGCGGCTGTCGGTGGCCGCGGCGCTCGCCCGCGAGCCGGAGCTGCTGGTGCTCGACGAGCCCACCAGCGCGCTGGACGCGGAGAACACCCGGCGGCTGCTTGCGGAGGTCACCGGCCTGTGCCGGGGCACGGGCACCGCGGTGCTGCTGATCTCCCACGACCTGGAATCGGTGGCCGCCGTGGCCGACACCGTGGTGACGATGGGCGAGGGCCGGGTCGTGCGTTCGGGTCCGCCCGCCGAGGTACTCGCCGTCACCGCCGACGAGCCGGCGGCGGCCGAGGGCGCCCCGGACCCGGCCGGGCGGCCCGACGCCGCCACCGCCGCCGGCCCGGCGCCGCGGGAGTCCACCGCCGCCGGCCCGGCGCCGCGGGAGTCCTCCGCTGCCGGTCCGGTGCTGCGGGTGTCCGGGATGGGTGTCTCGCTTCCGGGGACCGGACGGGTGCTCGACGACGTCTCGCTGGAGCTGGCCTCGGGGGGACGGCTGTGTGTGATGGGGCCGTCCGGCAGCGGCAAGACCACCCTGCTGCGGGCGGTCGCCGGGCTGGCCGCCCCCGACTCGGGGACGGTGCGGCTCACCGGCGACCGGCTGGCCGCGCGCGTCGCCGGGCGGACTCCGGCCCAGTTGCGCCGCATGCAGCTGGTGCCCCAGAACCCCTACGACTCGCTGAATCCCCGCCAGAGCGTGGGCCGCATCGTGGGCCGGCCGCTGCACCAGTTCGGCCTGGTGAAGCGGGAGCAGGCCGAGGCCGAGGTGCGGGATCTGCTGGTCCGGGTGGGACTCTCCCCGGACCAGGCGGCATCCCGTCCGTCCGAGCTCTCGGGCGGCGAGCGGCAGCGGGTCGCCATCGCACGGGCTCTCGCGGCCCGGCCGGACGTGCTGCTGTGCGACGAGATCACCAGCGCCCTGGACCGGTCGACGTCCCTGACCGTGCTCGCGCTGCTGGACGAACTGAGCCGCGGGCTGGGTCTGGCGCTGCTGGTGGTGACCCACGACCCGGCGGTTCCGGACCGGCTCGGGGGACGGGTGGTGGAGGTGACCGGCGGGCGACTGCGTCCCCGGGTGGCCGACAGCAGCTCCGCGAACGCCTGAACGGGCCGAACCGACGAGCCGGAGGGGCCGTCCCCCTCCGGCTCCACCGGGGAACCGCCCGGCTCAGGGCCCGTCGAGCGCCATGCGCTCCTCGACGAAGGAGGCAAGCCGGCTTACGGACCGGATGGTGATGTACCCGCGATTGCACGTGATGAGACCGGCCGCCCGCAGACGTTTGAGAAAAAAGCCGACGCGTGACCGTGTGGTGCCGATCATCTCGGCCAGTTCCTCCTGGGTGAGGCGGGCGGATATGACCACGCCCTGATGGTGCTCCTCCCCGAGGCGGCGGCTGAGCTGGAGAAGACGGGAAACAAGTCTCAGCTCACTTTCCATGGTCACCAGATCCGCGATGATGCGTTGCTGTTCCGAAAGTTTCCCAGCAAGGTGTAAGGTGAATGCTTCAAAAAGGTTCTCGGCCTGAAGCGTGGCGAAGAACAGGTCTTGGGAAATGCGTGTGAGCGTGGTATTGGACATTGCCACCGCGGTCTCGTCGCGGCAGGACCGAGCCAGGCACATCTCTCCGAAGAGGTCTCCCGGCATGGAGAGATCCAATAAGCAACGCTTCCCCGATGCGGTCATCGCAACCGTCTTGACCTGCCCGGTCTTCACGAGGTAGAGGTTCCGGTCAGGCTGGGTGCAGTTGTAGACATGCTGCCCCCGGGCGATCGAGACCGTGGGCAGGCTGCCATCCGACGCGGCGATTCGGTGCGCCACCCGGGTGGGAAAATCGCGCTCTTCCCCCGGAGCGCTCGCCGGAATTCCGGGTGCGGCGGGAGAATCATCTGTGCAGGGAATCGCGCCGGATCCGGCTCGGCGCACACTGGTGATCATGCGACATGCCCCCCCTGTCTCGGTTCGCTACTCGAGACGCGAATGCATGCTTTCGGACACTGTGGCAACTTGTCAATACTGTGACACTTCCGTGAACAATAAAGAGGACGTGACTGCCTGACCTGGTCCGGGTGGAGCAGAGGTACGGAGCCGGAAATGCTCAGAAGTCGTCAGTCTGGCGGCCCGCGGGTCTCTACGCTTCCCGCATGCTCTCCGCCAGCCCCGAGCGGGCCCGCCCGCTGATCGCCCTGCTGGGCGCCTCCGGCTTCGTCGGCTCCTGGGTCCTCCGGGAACTGTCGGCGCGTCCCGTACGGCTGCGGGCCGTGGCACGCCGCCCCGTCCGCATCCCGAGCGGTCCCGCCCACGTCGAGAGCCGGTCGCTGGACCTCACCGCGCCCGGGGCCGTCGCCGAGGCGGTCGCGGGCGCCGATGTGGTGATCAGCCTGGTCATCCACTCCGGCGGCTGGCGCGCCGCCGAGCACGATCCCGCCGCCCGCGCCGTCAACGAGGGCGTCATGGCCTCGGTCCTGGCGGCGCTGCGGGCCCGCCCCCGGGGCAGCGCGGCACCGGTGGTGATCTACGCCGGTGCCGCCTCGCAGCTCGGCGTTCCGCCCTGCGCACCGATCGACGGCGGCGAGCCCGACCACCCGGAAACCGCCTACGACCGGCAGAAGCTGGCCGCCGAACGGCTGCTGCTGGACGCCACCCGCGAAGGCGCCGTGCGCGGCACGGCCCTGCGTCTGCCCACGGTGTTCGGGGAGAGCGCCGCCCCCGGCGCCGACGACCGGGGCGTCGTCTCCTTCATGGCGCGGCGGGCCCTGGCGGGAGCGCGGCTCACCATGTGGCACGACGGCAGCGTGACCAGGGACCTCGTCCACGTCGAGGACGTCGCCCGGGCCTTCGCGGCCGCGATCGAGCACCCCGACGCACTCTCCGGAGCGCACTGGCCGCTCGGCGCCGGTCGAGGCGACCGCCTGGGCGACGTCTTCCGCACCCTCGCCCGGCTGGCCGCCGAGCACCGCGGCGGACCCCCGGTGCCGGTCGTCTCGGTGGAGCCCCCGGCCGGCGCCCCGGCCACCGACTTCCACGGCGTCACGATCGACTCCACCCGCTTCCGGACGGCCACCGGCTGGTCGCCGCGGATACCCCTGCCCGACGCCCTGGCGCGCACCGTCGCCGGGCACGCCACCGCAGAGAAAGGGCCGTGACGCCGTGACGGACGAGACCATCCGGGTATGGGACTACCTCGCCGAGTACGAGCGGGAACGCGAGGACCTCATGGGGGCCGTCGACACCGTCTTCCGCTCCGGCCGACTGGTCTTCGGGGACAGCATGCGCGCCTTCGAGGAGGAGTTCGCCGCCTATCACGACGTGCCCCACTGCGTCAGCGTCGACAACGGCACCAACGCCCTCAAGCTCGCCCTCCAGGCCCTGGGAGTCAAGCCGGGCGACGAGGTCATCACCGTCTCCAACACCGCCGCGCCCACCGTGGTGGCCATCGACGCGGTCGGCGCCGTCCCGGTCTTCGTGGACGTCGACCCGGACACCTACCTCATGGACACCGCCGCGGTGGAGGCGGCCGTCACCCCGCGCACCAGCTGCCTGCTGCCCGTCCACCTCTACGGCCAGTGCGTCGACCTGGCCCCGCTGGAGGCGCTGGCCGACGCCTACGGACTGCGGCTGCTGGAGGACTGCGCCCAGGCCCACGGCGCCCGCCGCCACGGCCGGATCGCCGGGTCCGCGGGCCATGCCGCCGCGTTCTCCTTCTACCCCACCAAGGTGCTGGGCGCCTACGGTGACGGCGGGGCCGTCCTCACCTCGGACCCGGAGGTGGCCGAACGGCTGCGCAGACTGCGCTACTACGGCATGGCCGAGCGCTACTACGTGGTGGAGACGCCCGGCCACAACTCCCGGCTGGACGAGGTCCAGGCCGAGATCCTGCGCCACAAGCTGCGCCGCCTCGACGGCTACATCGCCGCCCGGCGCGCCATCGCCGACCGCTACGCCGAGGGCCTGGCCGGCACCGGGCTCACGACGCCCCGCCTCGCGCCCGGGAACGACCACGTGTACTACCTCTACGTGGTCCGGCACCCCTGCCGCGACGACATCCTGCGTGCGCTGGCCGCTCGCGGCATCGAACTCAACGTGAGCTACCGCTGGCCGGTCCACACCATGAGCGGCTTCCGGCACCTGGGCCGCAAGCCGGGAACGCTCCCGGTCACCGAGGCGATGGCCGAGGAGATCTTCTCGCTGCCGATGTACCCCTCCCTCGGCGCCGCCGCCCAGGGGCGGGTGATCACCGCGCTGCGTGAGCTGCTGGCCGAGTAGCGGGGGCCACCGCGCTGCGCGGGCTGCCGGGCCGAGCGGGCGGCCGGCCGAGTACCGGTGGCCCGCGGCCGCCCCTCTCCGGGGCCCGCCGTCCTTCCCCGTCCGTTCCGAGTTCTCCCGTCATGGAGGTGCCATGGAGTCCCGTGAACTCGCCGTCGGCGGAGCCTGGGTGTTCCGTCCCACGGTGTATCCCGACGACCGGGGCCTGTTCGTCTCGCCGTACCAGGAGGCCGCCTTCGCCAAGGCCCTGGGGCACGGGCTCTTCCCCGTCGCCCAGACCAACCACAGCCGTTCGCGGCGGGGGGTGATCCGCGGAGTGCACTACACCACCACCCCGCCGGGCACCGCCAAGTACGTGTACTGCGCGCGCGGCAGGACCGTCGACTTCGTGGTGGACCTCCGGGTCGGCTCGCCCACCTTCGGCCGCTGGGACTCCGTACTGCTGGACCAGCGCACCTTCCAGGCCGTCTACCTGCCGGTCGGGGTCGGCCACGCCTTCGTCGCGCTCAGCGACGACACCGTGGTCTCCTACCTGCTCTCCGGCGCCTACGACCCCGCGCACGAGCAGTCCGTCTCCGTCCTCGACCCGGAGATCGGGCTGGAGTTCCCGGACGGCCTGGACCCGGTCCTGTCCGAACGGGACCGGGCCGCCGTGTCGCTGGCCGAGGCGCGGGCCACGGGCGCGCTGCCCGTGTACCGCGACTGCCTGCGCGTCGAGGAGACGTTGTTCGGCCCGGCGGGGCTCAGGCCGCGCCGCTGAGCTCCGCCAGCAGCGACACCGCCTCGTGGGGACCGGGAAGGGCGCGGAGCTCCTCGGTCAGCGGCTGGACCCGGGCCCGGTAGCCCGGGTCGTCCAGCACGTCGCGGACCGCCTCCCTCACCGCCGCGGCGGTGACCCGCTCCCGCTCCAGCACCCGGGCGATCCCGAGTTCGGCACAGCGCCGCGCGTTGTCCGGGTGGTCGCCCAGGAAGGGAGTGATCACCTGGGGCAGACCGGCGTCGACGGCCCCGACCACGGTGTTGAAGCCACCGTGGCTGAGCGCCGCCGCGCAGCGCGGCAGCAGCAGGCTCTGGGGGACGTACCGCTCCACCCGGATGTGCGGCGGCTGCGGCCCGAGTTCCGCGGGGTCGGCGTCCCGGTCGACCGTGGCCACCACCTGGACGGGCTCGTCGGCCAGGCCGGCCAGCACCTCTCGGAAGAGGTCCGGGAACGCTCCCGGCACCCAGCGGTTGGTGATGGTGCCGAAGGTGACGTAGACCAGGGGCCGGTCGCCGGGCAGCTCCTCGATCCAGCCGGGCAGCCGCTCGTCCGCCGTCCGGTCGAAGGGCATCGGCCGCAGCGCCCGGGCGGTCGCCGGCCGTTCGGTGCCGGGCCAGAGGTATCCGGGCGGCGCACAGCTCAGGGTCAGGTGGCGGTGGAGCATCGCCAGCCCGTCGTCCGGCGCCAGGCCCGCCTCGGACCGCGCCCGGGCCAGCTCGGCGGTGATCTGCTCGCGGAGCGGCTCCATGGCGTACAGCGGGGTGGTGTCCAGCGCCGCGTGCGGTATGCCGAGGCGCTCGGCGGCCACCGCGGCCCCCGCCTCGTAGCTGTCCCTCACCATGATGTCGGGCCGCCACCGCCCGGCGAGGGTGATCAGGTCGGGCGCCATCCGGCGGGTGCGCACGCCGTACAGCACACCGGCGACGGCGATCCGGTCCATCTCCACGCCGACGGGCGGCAGACCCCGGGCCGCCTCCTTCAGCCTGCGGAACTCCTCGTCCCCGTCCCCGTCCCTGCTCAGGCCCGCCGGGAACGCCCGGAAGCCCATCGCCTCGACGGCGGGCACCATCGAGGCGCCGGTGGCGAACGCCACCTCGTGCCCGGCCGCCACGGCGGCGTGGGCCAGCGGCACCAGGGGGTGCAGGTGCCCGGGGGCGGGGGTGGTCGTGAACAGCACGCGCATCGGGACTCCTCCGCGATCGGGAGCCTCCCTGTCTACCGCCGCACCCGTGCCCGGTACTGCTCACAACTGGCCACCGGGGGGCGGGCGCCGGTCCGTCCCGGCGGACGGGGCCCGCTCGAACCCCGCCCGTGCCGCGCGGTGTCCGGCCGGGCGGGTCAGCCGCCGTCCTGTAGCAGCGCGAGCAGATAGCGCCCGTAGCCGCTGGGCACCAGCGGTTCGGCCAGCGCGCGCAGTTGCCCGTCGTCGATGCGGCCGAGCCGCCACGCGACCTCCTCGGGGCAGCCGATCTTCAGCCCCTGGCGTTCCTCCACCACACGGACGTACTCGGAGGTGGCGGAGATGCCGCTCACCGTGCCGGCGTCCTGCCACACCACGCCCCGTTCCAGCACCGTGACCGCCAGCTGCCCCCGGCGCAGGTACGCGCGGTTCACCTCGGTGATCTCCACCTCTCCGCGCGGGCCGGGCCGCACACCGCGGGCGATCTCGGGGGCCTGGCCGTCGTAGAAGTACAGGCCCGGCACCGCGTACCGGGAGCGCGGACGCGCGGGCTTCTCCTCCAGCGACAGCACACGGCCGTCGGCATCGAACTCCACGACCCCGTAGCCCCGCGGATCGGCCACCCGGTGGGCGAAGATCCTGGCCCCGGCGGGCGAGGTGTGGGCCCGCAGCTGCTCGCCGAGACCGGTGCCGTGGAAGACGTTGTCCCCCAGCGCGAGGGCCACCGGCCCGCCGCCGATGAACGACTCGCCGATGACGAGGGCCTGGGCGATGCCCTCGGGTGCCGGCTGCACGGCGTACTCGACGCGTATCCCCAGTCCGGACCCGTCGCCGAGGAGCCGGCGGAACTGCGCCAGCGCATCGGGCGAGGTGATGATCAGGAAGTCCTGGATGCCCGCCATCATCAGCGTGCTGAGCGGGTAGTACACCATCGGCTTGTCGTGGATCGGCAGTAGTTGCTTGCACACCGCGCGGGTGAGCGGCCACAGCCGGCTTCCGCTCCCGCCGGCCAGGATGATGCCGCGCATCGGCTCCGAGCCTCCCCTCGCGGCGCCGTCGGCCGCCCGGTCGGCCGCGGCGCCTCCCGCCCGGATCCTCGCAGCCGCCGCCGGGCCGGCCTGCTCAGTTTTGAGCAGGTCCGGAGCCCGGGAGCCCCGTAGCCTCGCGGACGGCCGGGCGGCGTTCGCCCGGCGGGCGAGGAGCGCGGATGAGGCTGCTGGTGACGGGCGGCGCCGGTTTCATCGGGTCGCACTTTCTCCGTCTGCTGCTGCCGGGAGCGGGACGGCCCGGCCCGGAGGAGCCGGGCGGGTTCCGCGTCACGGTGCTCGACAAGCTGGGCCACGGGAGCAGCGAGGACGCCCTGCGCGCCACGGAGCGGCTGCCCGGCTTCCGCTTCGTCCGGGGAGCGGTGGAGGACGCCGCGCTGGTGGACCGGTTGATGCCCGGCCACGACGCGGTCGTGCACCTCGCCGCCGAGTCGCATGTGGACCGCTCGATCGAGGGCGCCGTGCCCTTCGCCGTGACCAGCGCCGTCGGCACCCAGGTGCTGCTGGACGCCGCCCGCCGGCACGGCGTGGGCCGGTTCCTGCAGGTGTCCACGGACGAGGTGTACGGGTCCGTCGCCGAGGGAGCGTGGACCGAGGAGCAGCCCCTCGCGCCGCGCTCGCCCTACGCCGCGGCGAAGGCGGCCGGCGATCTGCTGGCACTGGCCTGCCACGTCACGCACGGACTGGACGTGGTGATCACCCGGGGGTCCAACACCTACGGTCCGCGCCAGTACCCGGAGAAGATCATCCCGCTCTTCGCCACCCGGCTGCTCGACGGCCTGCCCGTGCCGCTCTACGGCGACGGGCAGCACGTCCGGGACTGGCTGCACGTGGAGGACCACTGCCGCGGCATCCTCGCGGCGCTCACCTCGGGGCGCTCCGGCGAGGTCTACCACCTGGGCGGCGGCTGCGAGATGACCAACCGGGAGCTGACCGGCAGGATCCTGCGGGAGTACGGCGCCGGGTGGGAGAGCGTACGGCGGCACCCCGACCGCAAGGCCCACGACCGGAGGTACGCGCTGAGCTGCGCCAAGGCGGAAGCCGAGCTGGGCTGGCGGCCGCGGGTACCCTTCGCGCGCGGGCTGCGGGACACGCTCCGCTGGTACCGGGAGAACCGCGACTGGTGGGAGCCGCTGGCCGAGGCCGCCGACGCCTCCCGTACCGCCGGGCGGGCGTCCTCGTGACCGGGGACCGGGAGGCCGCCTCCGTCGCGACCACGGCGCGGCTGATGCGGTCCGCCGCCGCCGGGGACAGCGCCCGCTTCCCGCTCGCGGCCTTCCGGGAGCGGCTCCGGGCCCACGGGCACCGCGGCTTCTCCGTGGAGCGCGTGCCCTTCGCCGAGCTGGACCAGTGGTACGCGGAGCCCGGTACCGGGAACCTGCGCCACCGCACCGGACGGTTCTTCACCGTGGAGGGACTGCGCCGCACCGCCTGGGGGGACCCGGGGCCCGGCGCCGTGCAGCCGGTGATGGTGCAGCCCGAGATAGGCGTCCTGGGCATCGTCGTCAAGGAGTTCGACGGTGTCCTGCACCTGCTGCTCCAGGCCAAGGCGGAGCCCGGCAACGTCCCCGCGGTGCAGCTGTCGCCGACCGTGCAGGCGACCCGCAGCAACTTCACCCGCTCGCACGGCGGTTCCGCCGTGCGGTTCCTTGAGTACTTCACCTCTCCGGCGCGCGGCCGGGTGCTGGCCGACGTCCTGCAGTCCGAGCACGGCGAGTACTTCCTGCACAAGCGGAACCGCCACATACTGGTGGAGACCCGGGAGGAGGTGCCGGAGCACCCGGACTTCCACTGGCTCACCCTGGGCCAGCTCTACCGGCTGCTGCACGAGGACCGCCTGGTCAACATGGACACGCGCAGCGTGCTCGCCTGCGCCCCGCCGGCTCCGGCGCCCGGGCCCTGGGCGGACCGGGACGGCGGCGGTGCACGGCACTCGCCCGGCGGCACGTCCCGGCCGCGCCACACCATCGAGGAGGTCGTCCGCTGGCTGACGGGGGCCCGTGCCGGCCAGTCGCACGTCTCCCGTCCGGTGCCCCTGGCGGAGGTGGAGGAGTCCGGCTGGCGGCGGGGCCCCGAGGAGATCTCCCGGGACGGCGGGCCCTTCCGGGTCGTGGCGGTCCGGGTGGGGACGGCCGGCCGTGAGGTGGGGTCCTGGTGCCAGCCCCTGGTGCACCCGCGGGGGGCCGGGGTGAGCGCCTTCGGCGCCACCCGCTTCCACGGGGTCCTGCACGTGCTGGCGCAGGCGAAGGAGGAGCCGGGCCTGATCACGGGACCCGAGGTCGCCCCCACCGTCCAGTGCCTCCCCGGGGAGTCCGCGCCCTTCGCCGCCCGTCTGCTGTCGGCGCCCGCCGAGCGGATCCGCTTCGACACGGTCCTCGCCGAGGAGGGCGGGCGCTTCCTGGCGGCCGACAACCGCTACCTCGTGGTCGAGGACGACACCCTGCCCGCCACCCCGCCGCCCGGGTACCACTGGCTGACCCTGGGGCAGCTGGCCCGCCTCACCGCCTGGGGCCACCATGTCTCCGTCCAGGCGCGCACCCTGCTGGTCTGCGCCCTGGCCGCCGGCGCGGACGCGTAGCGGCCGCCGCCTCCGGTCGTCGTCGCGGCAGCCGACCCGGCCGCCCGCTCCGAGCAGGGCGCCGCCGCTCCCCGCCCCCCGGCGCCGGAATCCGTCAGGGCGTCCGGAAGCCGCGGTGCACGACCGAGGCCCTCGCCGCCGGGGAGCACCGGCCCCGCGGACGGGACCGCCGGGCCGGACCGCGGCAGCCCCGGACCGGTGCCGGGCCGTCGCCGGGGCCGGGCCTCCGGCGCCGCCCCCGTGCCGGGGCCGGGGAGGCGTTCGGCCCCGGCGACGGGCCGAACGGCCCATCACGGTCCTCCGCAGCGGGGCACACACTGGGAGGCGGGCCCTTACAGGGAGGTGAGCCGGTGATGTACTGGCACGACGACGGCGGCTGGGCCTGGATGGCCTTCATGCCGCTGCTGTGGATACTGCTCATCGGCCTCGTGGTGTGGGCGGTGGTCCGCCTCACCCAGCACTCCTCGTCCCGCGCCGCCGGGCCGGATCGCGACGGGCCGCGGCCCGAGACTCCCGAGGACATCCTCGACCGGCGCTTCGCCACCGGCGAGATCGACGGCGACGCGTACTCCGCGGCCCGCAGGAAGCTCGCCGAGCACCGCCCGAGACCCCGATGACCAGCGTGCTGCGCGGTCGGGTGGTGCCGCTGGCGGTCCTGTTCGTCGCGGTGCCGGCACTGGTCGCGTCGTTGGTGTGGGCGGTCGGCGGTGACGCCCGGCGGTCGGAGCCCCCACCGCCGGCGGGCGCGGTCTCCGGGCTCGGCCCGGTGCACGATCTCGCCGGCGCCGAAGCCGCGGCCGAGCGGTTCGCCGACCGCTGGGACCTGCATGTCGGGGAGGTCATGAGGTTCACCGACGGCTACTACGCCCAGCTCGTCGACGCGAAGGGGAAGGGGGCCACGGAGGTGCTCGTCGAGCCGGGGAGCGGCACCGTCCACCCGGAGTTCGGCCCGGCGATGAGCTGGAACACCGAGTACGGCATGATGCCCCGGCGCGTCGAGCCGGGCGCGACGACGCTGGGACCCGGTCAGGCCGTGCGGATCGCCGACCGGTGGCTCCGTGAGCACCGGCCCGCGCTGCGAGCCGCCGACCCCGTGGAGTTCCCCGGCTACTACACGCTGCACACCCTGCGCGGTGACCGGATCGAGGGCATGCTGTCGGTGAACTCGGTCAGCGGCCGGGTGTGGTACCACACCTGGCACGGCCGCTTCCTGGAACTCAGCGGCCATTCCCCCGCCCCCGGGGCGCCGTGACGGCGTGACCCGGGCCTCCTCCCGCCCCCGCGACGGCACCGTGACGCCCGCCCGGCTACCCTCGGCGCCATGCTGAAGGCCCGGCCGCACTCCCGGACGCACCGCTCCCGCCCCACGGCGGGCGCGCTGCGTCCGCTGTGGCTCGCGGCCGTGCTGCTCGCCTTCCTGTGCGCGCACGGAATGGGCGTTCCCGACGGTGGCCGGTACCCGGTGCCGGAGGACCGGACCGTGGCGGGCGGCGCTGCCGCCGGCCCCGTCCACGGTGCTCCGGCGGAGGAGCGGGACGGCCACGGCCCGGCGCACGACGCGCCGGACTGCGTGCCGGTCCAGCCCTCGCCCGCCCCCGCCCCGCACGTCCCGGGCGGATGCCTGCCCGCCTACGGCGAGGTCCTGCCCGGGCCCGCGGCCGACGCCGCCGCGGGTGGTGCCGCCGTGGTCGCCCCCAAGCCGCCGGGCACCGTGATGAAGGGCGTCGTCCTGAGGATCTAGAAGGGCCGCACCGCCTTCGGCGGTGGTCGCAGGTTCCGCCGGTGCGCCGTGCCGCCCCGGCCTCCGGGCGCGTGCTCCGCCCCCGGCCGGGCTGGCGGTGCCGCCCGCGCCGCGGCCCGCCCGGCCACCGTGATCCCTCATCGAACACGACCACGTCAGGACGACGACCATGAACGCAGCGACCCGTACACGGGCCGTCACCACCGCAGCCCTTCTCGCACTCACGCTGTCCGCGTGCTCCGCCGCGACCGGCGGCACCGACACCGGCCGCACCGGCGGCGCCGACCCGGGCGCGGCCGCCGGTGCGCGCACCCCGCAGATCAGGCACGTCCACGCACTGGGCGTCGACCCGGCGGACCAGCGGCTCTACGCGGCCACCCACGACGGCATCTTCACCCCCGGCAGGGGAGGGGCGCCGGAACGGGTCGGTGACAGCGCGGACGACTTCATGGGGTTCACGGTCGCCGGGCCGAAGAGGTTCCTGGCCAGCGGGCACCCGGCCCCCGGCTCCGGCGGCCCGGCCCATCACGGGCTGATCGAGAGCAGGGACGCGGGACGGACCTGGAAGCCCCTCTCCCTGCGGGGCGAAGCCGACTTCCACGCCCTCGAACACGTCGACGGCACGCTCTACGGCTACGACAGCACCGGTGCCCGGCTGCGTGTCAGCGAGGACGGTGCCGCCTGGGACGACCGCGCCCGGTTGCAGGCCCTGGACATCGCCGTCCACCCGGGTGCCCCGGACACCGTCCTGGCCACCACTGCGGACGGCATCGCCAGGAGTACCGACGGCGGCCGGACCTTCGCCGCCGGGGGAGAGCCGGTCATGGCCTTCCTGTCCTGGGCGGTGCCCGGTGCCCTGTACGGGCTCGACGGCTCCGGCGGGCTGCACCGCAGCACCGACGCCGGGGCCACCTGGGAGAAGGCGGGAACGGTCCCGGGCGGCCGGCCCCAGGCGCTGACGGCCGTCGACGCCGAGCGCGTCCTCGCCGCCACCGGGGACGGCGTCTACGAGTCGGCCGACGGTGGCAGGTCCTTCACCAAGCGCCTCGACGTGGGCGGCGGCGACGGCCACTGACGCGTCCCGTCCGTCCCGCCGCCGACCGCGGGCCCGGCGGCCCCCGGTCCGTACGGCCGACCGGCCCGGGCCGGGAGGGCGGTGTCCCGTCCCTCCCGGCCCGGGCGGGGGTCAGTGCCCGTGCGGCTCGTCGTCGTGGCCCTGCCCGCCGTCCGTCGCCTCTCCGGCCGGTGCGTCCCCGTCCCGCGGAGCGGGTGTCGCCGACGCGGGGGCCCCGTCCTGCGCCGAGCCGTCGCCCGGGGCCCGGGACGGGTGTCCGTCCGGCTGCTCGGGGCCGTCGCCGTGCCCGTCCTCCTCGCCGTGACCGTGCGGGGTGCTGCCGTCCGCCGGGCCGTGGCCGTGGCTGTGGCTCAGGGCGCTCTGCACCGCGGGCACCGTCAGCCCCGTGACGAGGGCCCCGGCGGCACCGGCCAGCGCCACCGCCCTGAACGGGGAGGCGAAGCCGCGGGAGGCGCTTCTCCGCAGGCCGAACGCGGCGACGAGGACGACCACCGCCTCGAAGGCGACGGTCGCCGCGTCGGCCCCGGTGACCTCCTCGGGGACGCCGGCACCGGGGCCTACGGGCATGCCCGCGGTCCGGCTGAGCGCCCAGACGGCCACGACGCCCGCGTTGGCGACCAGTCCGGCGGCCATGAGGGCGGGTCGGGGGAAGCGCAGCACGGCGACCGCCCAGAGTGCCTGGAAGGCGCCGACCGCGTAGAAGAACACGCCCGCCGCCCACCACTCGGCGAAGTGGTCGGGGGCCGCCGCGACGTGGACGGCGGCGGCGCCGAGCGAGGCGAACGACGCGATGACGGTCCCCGCTCCCGGGTCCGCCGCGCCCCGTGTTTCCTTTCTGCCACGTGCTCCCATGAGTGATGTGCGTCCTTTCCGTGTGAGGAGATTGCGAACCCGGGTCCGCCCGCCTCGGCACCAGCGGCGGCGGGCGGCGGTCTCTCCTAGATGCGCAACACGGACAGGACGATCAAGGACGGTTCCGGAGGCGACCGGGACGGCGCGGCTCCGCCGAGCGGCAGGAGGACGGGGGGCTCGGTGCCCCGGGGGCACACCGGGACACCGGCGGCCGGACCCGAGGAGCCCGGTGCGCCGCCCGTGACGATGTCGCAGGCGGGGCCGGCGTGCCCGTCGCCGTGCGCCTGGCCGTGGGGCTCCGTCGCGTCCCCGGGCCAGGCGGAGGGCGCTCCGGCCGCCGGTACGGGAGACAGCGGCGGATGGTGGGCGACGTGCGTGGCCGCCCCCGCGAAGCCGTGCCCCAGGGCGACCGCGCACAGGCAGAGCAGCACCAGGCGGTGGACCGTCGCGCGCCCGAGCATCCGCGGTGACTCCCTTTGCCTCTCGCTGCCGGTGGGTCACCGTACAGCCCGCGCATCACGGAGGGGCAACGCGGACGGGGCGAGTGCCGAAGCCGCGGCCCGGTCACCGGGGCCGGTGCCGCGTCGGGCGGTGCGCGCTCACACCCACCGCCGCCTCCCGCACCGCGCACGGGCAGGCTCCGGTGCGGACGCCGCGCCGGGGCGTGCCCTCAGGACGGACACGGGGCGGCCGCAGGCCGCGGAGGCTCCACGGCGCGGCCGCCCGTGAGGCCCGGCGCCGCCTTCTCCCCGGAGCCGTACCGCCGGCCCACCGCGCCGTGCCACACTGCCGTCCGTGACCTTCTGCCGAAAGGGCCATGCCGCGTAGGCGCCCCAAGGACCTCCGCCACGAGCGGTGGAGGCCGCGCGGCCACGTCGCGGTACGCCGTGTCCCGCATGTCTCCGCCCGGACCAGGGCGGCCGTCCGCCGGGTCGAGGAGCAGCGCCTGAGACCGGGTCTCGTCGCCGAGGCCCTGGACCGGTTCGCGGCGGCCTTCAGCCGGTCGGGGCGCTACCTGGACGCCTCGGAGGTGTGGCAACCGGGACTGGAGATCGAGGACGCCCGGGACGACCTGGACGACGTCATGCGCCACCTCCCCGAGGGGGCCAGGGCCGACCTCGGCCGGCTGGTCGCGCGCATCGACGCCGAGTTCGAGCGCCGCACCCTCCCGGATCCCGGCCGGGTGCCCGTGCCGACGGCGGGCCGCTGGTGGTGGTGGCGCCTGCGGGAGCGGTAGCCGTGGTCGCCCCCTCGCCCCCTCGCCCCCTCGCACCCCGCCGGGCGGTGGCCCGCGGCGGGTACGGTCGGGCCCGTTGCTCCGGCGCGGCGGGTACGGGACGGCCGGCGCCCTCGGATGCGGGCGGCCGGCGCTCGGGGCGCGCCGGCGGTCGGGGGACGCCGCGGGACGGGTGCGTGCCCGCGCCGGTGACGCGTCGTTGCCGCGCCGGACCGGCAGCAGGGCGGACGCCGCCGGGCCTGCTCAGCCCGCGGCCGGGAGGGCCGCCCGGTCGGCGACCCCGTAGCCCGCCTCGGTGATGGCCCTCCGCAGGGCGGTGTCGTCCAGCTCCGTGCCGCGCACGAGCACGGATCCACCGGCCAGTTCGACCTCCACGGCCGTCACCCCCGCCACGTCCGACAACTCCTCGGTGATCGAGGCGACGCAGTGGCCGCAGCTCATGCCGGTGACCGTGTAGTGCCGTTCGTTCATGCTCCGCTCCTCGTGTCGGCGGCCGCCTGCTCGCCGCGCTCTCCGCTCGGGCTGCCCTCTCGGTACGGACGGCGGGAGGGCGGTGTTCAGCAGTGCCGCTGATCCGGGTCCGCGATCCGGGTCCGGTGGTCCGCCTGCCGCACCAGGAGTCGGGGCGGGGGGCCGGGGCGATCCCGCTGTCACCCGGAAGGGCGAAGGGCGCAGTCCTCCCCGCACCGGGCCCGCCCCGGGACGCGGGCCGGGGCGGCACCGCGGCACGCGCTGTGACGTACGCCACGTCGTCGCGCGGAAACCGGAGGGTGCCCGGCTGCGACTCCTGGTCCGCCGCATCCGTCGTCCCGCGCACACGCCCGTCGTCCCGCGCACCGCACCGAGACCGTGGAGGCCCGCTCCGTGGAACAGACGCCATCCCCCCGAGACCGGACGGCACTCCTCCGGTACCTGCCGCCTCCGGCGGTCTGCGGATTCGTCCTGCTCCTCGTGCTGGTCTTCGCCGGGGCGTACGGTGCGGGCGCCGTCATGGGACCGGTGGCCCCGGGGCTGGTCGGGCCCGCCGCCACCGGTGACGGAGGCGGCGGGGACGACGGAGCGGACACCGGCCATACGGGAGGGCACTGATGACCGCCGCAGCGTCCACGGAGGCCGTGACCGACCTCAGCGTCGGGGGCATGACCTGCGCCGCCTGCGTCCGCCGGGTGGAGCGCAGGCTCGCCCGGCTCGACGGCGTCACGGCCGTGGTCAACCTGGCGACGGAGCGGGCCCGGGTGACCCACCCCCGGGACGTCGGCCCCGAGGCACTCGTCGCGGCCGTCGAGTCCGCCGGCTACACCGCCCGGGCGCTCGTC
The DNA here is from genome assembly GCF_024497955.1 of Streptomyces sp. C10-9-1. Lineage (GTDB taxonomy): Bacteria > Actinomycetota > Actinomycetes > Streptomycetales > Streptomycetaceae > Streptomyces > Streptomyces sanyensis. The sequence continues at coordinate 215,249 of NZ_JANHKP010000002.1, forward strand.
CCCGAGCACACCGAGCGGGCACCGGAGGCAGGGGCCGGGGAGGACCGCCGGGGTGAGGGAGGCGGCGCGGCTGAGGGAGACCCGGACGGCGGCGACGCCGCCGCGGAGCGCCGGCGGCTCCTGGTCACCGCCCTGCTGTCGGCACCGGTGCTGGTGCTGTCCATGGTGCCCGCCCTGCAGTTCCGGAACTGGCAGTGGCTGTGCTTCACCCTGGCCGCTCCGGTGGCCTTCTGGGGCGCCTGGCCCTTCCATCTGCGGGCCCTGCGCGGACTGCGGCACTCCGCGGCGACCATGGACACCCTGGTCTCCCTCGGGGTGGCGGCCTCCTTCGGCTGGTCCGCCTACGCCCTGTTCCTGGGCGGTGCGGGCGATCCGGACATGCGGATGCCGTTCACCCTGGTCCCGGCCGCCGACGACGGCATGGCGCACGTGTACCTGGAAGCGGCCGTCGGCGTACCGCTGTTCGTCCTGGTGGGGAGGTTCCTGGAGGCCCGCGCCCGGCGCGGCACGGGAGCCGCGCTGCGCTCGCTCGCCCGGCTCGCGGTGAAGGACGTCACCGTCCGCCGCGGGGAGGCGGAGGTCCTGCTGCCGGTGGAGCGGCTGCGGACCGGCGACCTGTTCACCGTGCGGCCCGGCGAGCGGGTCGCCGCCGACGGGGAGGTGGCCGAGGGGAGTTCGGCCGTGGACCTCTCCCTGGTGACCGGCGAGTCGGACCCCGTCGAGGTCTCCCCCGGCAGCCCGGTGACCGGCGGAGCCGTCAACGTGGGGGGCCTGCTGCTCGTCCGCGCCACCGCGGTCGGGTCCGACACCCGCCTGGCGCGCATCACGCAGCTGGTCACCGAGGCCCAGGCGGGCAAGGCGCGCGCCCAGCGGCTGGCCGACGCGGTGGCGGGGCACTTCGTCCCCGCGGTCCTCGCCGTCGCGGTCACGGTGCTCGGCTTCTGGCTCGGTGCGGGCGCCGACGCCCAGTCCGCGGTCACCGCGGCCGTGGCCGTGCTGGTGGTCGCCTGCCCGTGCGCCCTCGGCCTGGCCACGCCCACGGCGCTCATGGCGGCCACGGGACGCGGCGCCGGGCTCGGGGTGCTCGTCAGCGGCCCGCAGGCGCTGGAAGGGCTCCGGCACGTCGACACCGTGGTCCTCGACAAGACGGGCACCCTCACCTCGGGGCGGATGAGCGTCGGGAGGGTCGCGGACGTGCCCGGGGGGCTCGGCGCCCGCGAGGCCCTGCGGCTGGCGGGCGCCGTCGAGGCGGGCTCGGAGCATCCCCTCGGGCGGGCCATCGCCGCGCATGCCCGCAGGGCCGCCGGGGACGGCGGGCTCCCGCCGGTGCACGACTTCCGCGCGCGGACGGGCCTGGGCGTCAGCGGCCGCGTCGAAGGACGGACGGTGGAGGTCGTCGCGCCGGACCCGGCCCGCGGTCTCGCGGAGGGGTCCGGCCCGACGGGGGCGGAGGGGCTGCCGGCCCCGCTGGCGATCGCGCTGGGGCGGGCCGAGGAGGCGTCGCGCACCGCGGTGCTCGTCCGGGTGGACGGCATCCCGGAGGCGCTCGTCGAGGTGGCCGACCTGGTCCGCCCCGACAGCTACCGGGCCGTCGACCGGCTGCGGCGCCTCGGCGTCCGGCCGGTCCTGGCCACCGGGGACCGGGCGCCGGTCGCCCAGGCCGTCGCCCGCGACCTCGGGATCTCCGAGGTCCATGCCCGCTGCTCGCCCGAGGACAAGGCCGAGCTGGTGGCCCGGCTCCGGGCCGAGGGGCGCCGCGTCGCGGTCGTCGGCGACGGGGTCAACGACGCCGCGGCCCTCGCGGGGGCGGACCTCGGCATCGCGATGGGCACCGGGACCGACGTCGCGATCGGGGCGGCGGACGTGACCCTGGTGCGGGGGGACGTCGACGCGCTGGCCGACGCGGTGCTGCTGGCGCGCCGCACCCTGGGCACCATCCGCGCCAACCTGGTCTGGGCCTTCGGCTACAACGCGGTCACCATGCCGCTGGCCATGGTGGGTCTGCTCAACCCGATGGTGGCGGCGGTCGCGATGTCCGCCAGCTCGGTGCTGGTGGTGGCGAACAGCCTGCGGCTGCGGACCTGGCGGCCGGACGGGGGGCGTCCGTCCGGGGCGCGGCACCCCGGGCTCCGCCTCCCGGGCGCGGGGGGTGCGCGATGAGCCGCGCGGGACGGGACGGGACGGCGGACCCGGTGGCGGCGGCGGAGTCCGGCGGCGGGCGGCCGGCGGCGTCCGGCCCCTGGTGGCCGGACGCCAGGCGCCTGGCGGACGCCCTGCGCACGGCGGCGGTGACGGTGCTGGCCGCCGCGGTGGCGGCCTGCGGGCTCATCGTCTGGGCGGGTTCGGGCAGGGCGGGTACCCCGGCGAGGATCGAGGTCGGCCAGGGCCGGGTCCTCCAGCCGGCGGTGCCCGGGCGGACCACCAGCGCCTACTTCCGCATCGTCAACAGCGGCGGTTCCCCGGACCGCCTCCGCAAGGTGACGTGGTCGGAGCGCGGCACCCCCGCGGAGCTGACGCAGCACCGGATGACCGCGGAAGGCGGGGGGTACCGGGAGCGAGCGGACTCGTTCACCGTTCCGGCCGGGGCGGAGTTCGGCATGTCCCGCTTCGGCCCGGCCGTCGCCGTGACGGGCTCCGGGGACTGGCGCCCCGGCGACCGGATCGCGTTCACCCTTGAGTTCGAGCGGAGCGGACCGGTCACCGTCGAGGCGGTCGTCACGCCCCTGGCGGAGGGCGGGGAGGACCCGGCCGGGGAGTGACCCCGGCGCCCGGGGCGGGGACCCGGCCGGGAAGCGGCCCCGGCGCCCGGGGCGGGCCGTTCGGGCAGGCGGAAAACCACTGGAGCCGGGCGAGGGGGCCTGGCTACCGTGGGCCTGTCACCCCGTCGTCGCACCGGGCCCGTCGGCCCTGGAAGGCTGTGTTCATGCCCCGCACCGTGCCGAGCGCGCCTCACCGCACCGCGTTCTAGGCCGTACCGTCCCGAAGCCGCCGCGCCGCCGCACCCGTGCGGCGACGACCGGTCGGCTGTCCGGTGCCCCGCCGCCCGCAGGCATCCCCGCCCGATCCCGGGCGCGGCTGTGCCACGGTGCGTTCCCCGAGGACCCGCTCGGCCTGCTCTTGCTGTCATCGTCTCGTCTCAGCAAGGAGCACCCCGGGTGTCCACCCGTCACAGCCCCACCCCAGACGCTCACCGCAGCGCCTCCGACTCCGACCCGCACATCCCCGGCTCCCCCGGGGTCCCGCTCACGCCGGACCCGCCGCAGGGGGACGCCTTCGACTGCGCATGGTGCGGTGCCACCGCATCCGCCGTCGATTCCCGGGGCGCCCGCCGCATGCACTGCCCGTCCTGCCTGAGCGCCCCTCACCTGGCCCGCGGTGCGGGGGGAACCGGCCGCTGCCGGGGCCGGACGGCCCCGATCGCCGTCGCCGTCCCGGACTCCGGCGAGCCGATCGCCGTCCACCGCTGCCTGCGCTGCGACGCGCTCGCCTCCCACCCCGTCCACCCGGACGACAACCGGCTCGTGCTCCTGCGCACCGCGGTGCGGCCGCTGGCCGATCCGCCGTTCCCGCTCGAAGTGCTGGGGCGGCTGTGAGCCGGCGGAACGGGAGGGCATCGGACATGCCGCGACGTACACGCACGGGCGGACGGGACCGGAGGGACCGGCGGCCGCAGCGGAGCAAGGACGTGCTCCACGGCGGCGGCGGCCACCGTGCGCGGGACTTCCGCTGCGCGGGCTGCCGCCTGGACGTGTCCACGAGCGCCCCCGGCACCGCGCACCGCAACCACTGCCCGCACTGCCTCACCAGCCTGCACGTGGACGGCCGCCTGCCCGGCGACCGGTCGGCGGGCTGCGGTGGGCGGATGGACGCCGTGGCGGTGTCCGCGCGGGCGGACGGGGAGTGGATGCTGGTCCACCGGTGCCGCTCCTGCGGAGCCCTCGGCACCAACCGCATCGCCGGTGACGACAGCGCCCTGGCGCTGGTCCGGCTGGCCCTCCGGCCGCTCCGGGGGGCGTTCGGGGCGGAGCCGGAACCGGGCGCGCCGTGAGCGCCGCCGGCTGAGGCCCCCGGGACCGGGTCCGGCCGGGCCCCGCCCGTCGGGCTGGGTGCCCGTGGGGCGTCCGGGCGAGCGGACGCCCCACGGGCCTGCGGCGGCCGGGGACGGAAGTCCGCGGCCGCCGCCGGTGGCGGACCGGCGCCGTCCGGTGCCGCCCGGCCCGGGCGCTCCCTCCAGGGCGCCCGGGCTCGTCCGGCATTCGCCGCGGCCCGGCCTGTGGATGGGTCCCGCGCCCACCTATCCCTCGAACGGAGTACGCCGGGGCCCGGACCAGGGGCGTTCGGCTGGGGGCCGTCCCACCCGAGGGGCCGTCATCACTCTTTCGGAGGACAGACCAATCCGCCCCGGCACGGGCCCCGAATAGAGGGCGTGACGATCAGAGCAGCGGGACACGCGCAGTGCCGACCGGTCGACCCCGGACGGCGGCACGTTCCACCGGAGGCCCCACCCGTGTGAGGCGCCCCGCGCAGCCCGCCCGTCCGCAGGCCGGGGCGCCGACCGCCCCCCGCTCGTCACTCTGAGTGATCGACCCACTACCTTGGAGAGCTCCATGAACGCCTTCCGCTTCCGCCGCGCCGCCGTCGCCGTCACCGCCGCCGCGGTGCTCCCGCTGGCCCTGACCGCCTGCGGAGGTGAGGACAGCTCCACCGACGCGGCGGCCGGTGAGAGCGCCAGCTCCGCACCCGCCGGGAACGACTCCGGCACGGCGGAGGACGCGGCGCCCATGGACGGCCCGTTCGGCCCCGCCTGCGCCTCGGTGCCCGCGGAGGGCGCCGGGTCCTTCGACGGCATGGCCCAGGACCCGGTGGCCACCGCCGCCTCCAACAACCCGGCCCTGTCCACCCTGGTCACCGCGGTGAAGAAGGCGGGCCTGGTGGACACCCTCAACACCGCCGAGAACATCACGGTGTTCGCGCCCACCAACGACGCCTTCGCCAAGATCCCCCAGGCCGACCTCGACAAGGTGCTGGCCGACAAGGAGATGCTCACCGACATCCTCACCTACCACGTGGTCGGCGAGAAGCTGACGCCGGAGCAGCTGGAGGACGGCACCTACGAGACGCTCCAGAAGTCGACCCTGACCACCGCGGGTTCGGGCGAGGCGTACACCGTCAACGACTCCTCCAAGGTCGTCTGCGGCAACGTGCCCACCGCCAACGCCACGGTCTACATCGTCGACACCGTCCTGATGCCGCAGTCCTGAACCGGCGGACCGCCCGTGGCGCACGCGTGGCCCGGCGCGCCCCCGCCCCCGTTCTCCCGGGGGCGCGCCGTCGCCCGCCCCGCCGCGCCGGACCCGAAAGCCGCCCATGCTGTCCGAGCCCCCCACCGCCCCCTCGCGCTCCGGCGCCGCCCCCTCCGGCGCCGGACGCGGCGGTCGGCGCCGTATCGGACTGCGGGCGCTCGGGGAGGGCGGCTGGCTTCCGGCCCCCTCCCCGCCGTGGTCGCGGGGGGCCGTGCCCGCGCTGTGCTCCCACGACGGCCGTCTGCACGCCGCGGTCGCGGACCCGGCGGACGGGACCCTGCTGTGGAGCACGCTCGCCGCACCCGGCACGGCGTGGGGGGCACCGGTCCGGCTGCGCCCCCGGGGCGGGCCGCCCTCGGGCGGCCTCCGTCCGGCGCTGGTGCCGGTGGGCGAGGTCCTGTGGTGCCTGTACGCCGAGGCGGGCGGCGGCGCGGTGCACGCCTGCCCCCTCGCGGCCGGCCGCCCCGGTGCGGCGGTGCGCCTCCCCCACCAGCACGCGCGCGCGGACCTGGACGCCCTTGCCGTGGACGGCCGCAGAAGGGTCCGCACCGCCGTGCGCCGGGGTCCCGGGGACGCGGTGCTGGCCGAGTGGCGCCTGCCCCACCGCTCCGCGCGGCCCTGGTCCCACCGCGACCAGGGGTGGCTGACGGACGGGGACTGCCCGGGCGGACTCAGCCTCGCCCGGCTGGGCGGCACGACCTGGGCCGCCCACCGCCGCGACGACGGCACCCTCAGCGCGCTGGCCTGGTCGCCCGAGAGGTTCGGCCCGGTCTGGGACCTGTCCGGTCCGCTGACCGCTCACGCCCCCGCCCTCGCCGCCCACGGCGGCGGTCTGTGGCTGGCCCACCGGGAACGGGGCAGCGGCCTGCTCCTCGCCTGCTCCTCGCCCGACGGGCACCGCTGGTCCCCGCTGTCGCCGGTGCTCCCCGACCCGGTGGCCCCCGCGGCGCCGGTGCTCGCCTCGCACGCCGGGCGGCTCTACGCGGCGTACGCGGTCGGCGGCCGGTGACACGGGGGCGGCTGACACGGGGGCGGCCGGCCCGGGGGTGTCCCCGGACCGGCCCCCGTGGCGCCGGGGGTCAGCGCTGGTCGAGCGGGAGGGCGACGTCGACGACCTGGTGGCCGGCCGGGAAGCTGCCGGCGAAGGTGGTCTCGCCGTCGAGGATGTTCACCCGGTAGAACCGCTGCCGACCGCCGGTCGAGAGGGCGGCGAAGCCGTGGTTGGAGCCGTCGGAGGCCCGGTAGTAGACGTCGAAGCCCGCGGACGGGCCCGCGTCGACGCCCAGGGAGCCCGTGGCGGCCAGCGTTCCCGAGTTGGCGGGGGACTGAAGGACGACGCGGTCGTTCAGGGTGTCGATGTCGAACAGGGTGGTCGAGGTGGCGGCGTTGAGGTCGTTGTTGGTGTAGCCCGCGCCCGTGATGCCCAGGGCCGTGGTGGGCGGGGTGCCCGGGACGGTGAGCGTGCCGTCCACCGTGGTGGTGAGCGGGGCCGCCGGGTCGTCGATGTTGTGGCGGAGGTTCTGGCCGGTGTCGCTGATCACCCGCAGCCGGTTGGCCGCCGGGTTGAAGTCGACCCCGAAGCGCGTGCCGTCGAGGGCGACGGTGAGCCGGGAGACCTTCACCGCCCGGGCCCGGTTGTCCAGGGTGTAGACGCCGCCCTGGTCGCCGACTCCGTAGAGCTTGCCGTTCTGGACGCGGAAGTCGATGCCGACCAGCTCGGTGTCGCCCGTGAGGCCCTTGACGCGGCCGAAGGACCAGGTGTCGCCCGGCTTGGCGACGGAGAAGCCGACGAGCCGCTGGTCCGCGGTGAGCCCCACGCTCATGAGCCCGGCGTGTGCGGCACGGTCGCGGGGCGCGAAGGGGGCGGAGGGGTCCGACGAGGCCGTGGCGGGGGCGGTGAAGGACGCGGCGACGGCGGCTGCCGCCGCGACGGCGGCGGCGATGCGGATGCGCATGGAACTCTCCATTGGTCGACAGCCCGTCACCTCGATGGGACGGGTCCAGGGATCGTTCGACGCCGTCGGCGCACGGGGTGGGCCGCGGAGCGGGGATTCCCCCCGATGGCCGACATAAGTGCGATCGCCGCTGGTTCGGTCGGGTGCACCGGTCCGGAAGCGGCGCTCCGGGGCGGCTCGCCCCGGAGAGCGGCCGGGCGGCCGGGCCCGCCCGGGCCCGGCCGCCCCGCGCTCAGGCGGGCACGCCCATCAGCCGCGCGATCAGGTCGTCGAGGCTGATCAGCCCCGTCAGCCGGCCCTGCTCGTCGCGGATCACGGCGAGGGAGGCGCGGCTGCGGCGCAACTGCTCGACCGCGTGGGAGACGCTGTCCGCGGCGCTCAGCTCGGGCACCGGCCGGGCCAGGCGCCGGGCGGTGACGGTGCGGCCGCCGGTCCGGGCGACCAGGGCGTCGCGGGTGTGCACCGATCCGAGGATCCGGTCGCCGTCGTGGACCAGCAGCCGGGAGCGGTCGGCGGCCGTGGCCGCGGCCAGCACCTCCTCGGCACCGGCCCCGGCCGGGACCATGGCGATGTCCGCGGCGGGCGTCTGCAACGCGCCCACGGGGGTCTGCGGTTCCGTGAGCGAGCGGGTGATCAGCTCGGAGTCGGTCTTGTTGATCAGGCCCAGGCGCTCGGACTCGGCGACCAGCTGGGTCAGCTGCTCCCGGTTGTGGACGGCCGCGAGCTCCTCGCGCGGTTCCACCCGGCACAGCCTCACCAGGGCGTTGCTGGCCAGGTTGAGCACCCGGATCAGCGGGCGCACGACCCTGACCAGCGCCCGGAAGGGCGGGGTCAGCAGCATGGCCGAGCGCTCGGGGTGGGCGATCGCCCAGGACTTGGGGGCCATCTCCCCGACCACCATGTGGAGGAAGACCACCACCACCATGGCCACGGCGAAGGCGATGCCGTAGCTCAGATGGGTGGGCAGTCCGAGCCCCCGGAGCAGCGGGTCGAGATGGTGGGAGATCGCGGGCTTGGAGATCGAGCCCAGGCCCAGCGTGCAGACGGTGATGCCGAGCTGCGCGCCCGCCAGCATCAGCGACAGCTCGCGCATGCCGGCGAGGGCCGCCCTGGCGCCTCGCCGCCCCTCCTCCACGGCCTTCTCCATGCGGTGCCGCCTGGCGGCGACGAGGCCGAACTCGGCCGCCACGAAGAAGCCGCTGCCGACGAGCAGCAGGACGGTGACCAGCAGGGCTGTCGGCAGGCTCATGACTGCGCCTCCTCGGCGGGGTGCGGGGCGGCGGTGGCGTCGGCCGCGGGCGCCGGGGGTGCGGACCCGTCCGGCCGGAGCGCTCCGGGCCCGGAGCCGGGAGCGTCGGGGGCCGCCGCCGGACACCGCTCCAGGCGCACCCGCTCGGGCACATGGCGGTCCAGGGTCAGGACCCGGATGTCGACGCCGTCGACCGTCAGGCGGTCGCCCACGGCGGGGAAGCGGCCGAGCCGGTCGATGACCAGGCCCGCCACGGTGTCGTAGTCCTCCTCCTCGGGCAGGGCCAGGCCGGTGGCGTCCTCGACCTCGTCCAGGCGGCGTCCTGCGTCGACCAGCCAGCCCGCGCCGTCGGCCACCGCGAGTTCGACGACCCGGTCGCTCTCGTCGGCGATGTCGCCGACGAGCTCCTCGGCGATGTCCTCGTAGGTGACGACCCCCGCGACACCGCCGTGCTCGTCGAGGACGACGCCGAAGTCGTCGTCGCGCTCCCGCATGCGGGCCACCGCGTCGGGCAGCGGCAGTGTCTCGGGCAGCAGCAGCGGGGGGCGGGCCGCCGCCCCCGCCGTGGTGGCGTGGAGGCGGTCGGCGGGGACGCGTGTCAGCTCGCGCACTCCGAGGACGCCGGCCACGTCGTCGGGGTGGTCGCCGAAGACCGGGTAATTGGAGTGCCCGTGCTCGGCGATCACCTCCACCGCGGCGGCCGCCGTGGTCGCCTGGTGGACGAAGACGGCGTCCGCGCGGGGCACCATGACCTCGCCCAGCGTCCGCTCGGAGAACTCGACCGCGTGGTCGAGGAGCTCGGCGGTGTCGGCGGGCAGGTGCCCCTGCTCGTGCGAGGCGCCGATCAGGTGGCCGAGCTCTTCGAGGGTGGCGCCGTGGTGCAGCTCCTCCACCGGTTCGATGCCGACCGCACGCAGCAGCCGGTTCGCGGCGCCGTCGAAGACGCGCACCACGGGCCCCACGATCTTCAGGTAGACGAGGGTGGAGGGGGCGAGTGCCTTGGCGAGCCGTTCGGGCACGGCCAGGGCGAGGTTCTTGGGGGCCAGTTCCCCGAGGACCATCTGCAGGACGGTGGCCAGCACGAAGGCGAGCACCACGGAGACGGCGGAGACGGCGCCGGCGCCGAGGCCGAGGCCCGTGAGGGCGGGCCGGAGCAGCGCCGAGACCGAGGGCTCGGCGAGGAAGCCGACGACCAGGCCGGTGACGGTGATGCCGAGCTGGGCGCCGGAGAGCATGAAGGACAGCCGCTCCAGCACCCGCAGGGCGCGGGCGGCGCGTTTGTCGCCCGCCTCCGCCTCGCGGGTGAGGGCGAGGCGGTCGGCGGCCACGTAGGCGAACTCCTGGGCGACGAAGTAGCCGGTGCCCGCGGTGAGCACCAGGACCGCCAGCAGGCCGAGGACGGCACTCATCGGACACCGCCCCGCCGCGTGCCGTGTTCAGGGCGGGGTGGTCGGGGACTGTGTCCCGGGGGGTCCGACGGTCTGGCGGACAACGTGCTCTCCTTCGTGGTGCCTGGATCGTGGTCAACGCGGTGGTGTGCCGCCGGGTTCCCCTCCGGCCCGCGAAGCCGCCCGGCTCCGGGCGGGTTCCACCCGGGAGGAGGAGCGGCTGCTCCGCCGCCGGGGTGCGGACGAGGGGTGAGGGGTGTGCGGGCCGCGGGCGTGCCGCGCCCCGCGCCGGGGGGCGTCAGTCGCCCCGGCAGGGCGCCCTCCGCCGCGGCCGGGTGCCGCCGTGGTGGGGCGGGCGCGGGGCGGCGGAGCGGGAGCGGCCGCCGGAGGCGGCCGGGGGGAGGGGAGGGCCCGCCGCGGGGAGCGGGAACCTGCGGGGCAGGGGGCCGGTCACCGCGCCGCTCCGCGTTCCGGCGCCCCGGGGGGCGCACGCGCGGGGGCACGGGCGGGTACTGGGAGGTTCACCCATCGGGGGTCCGCTGCTCCTTGTGTCTGCGGGGCGTGGAGGGCGCGGCGGGCGCGCCTCCGCATCCACTGTAAAGGAATGGCAAAGCACACGGACAGGGGTGGCGGCCCGGCATCCGTGAGGGCGATTTCCGGCCTTGTTGGCGGAAGACCGGAAAACGCCCACCCGGGAGGGCGTCCGGTCCTATGCTCTACATGCTTGTAGAGCATAGGACCGGTACAGGAGGCATGCCGTGGCATCGACGGATCTGAGCGGGGTTCTGGACAAGGCGTGGGCGGACAAGCCGCTGGGCGAGGTGCTGGCCGCGCCCGTCGCCGCCCTGAAGGGCGTCTCGGAGCGGGACGGCGAACTCCTCAAGGAGGCGTTCGGCGTGGAGAGCGTCGCCGACCTCGCCGAGCTGAAGTACGCCCGCTGGGCGCAGGCGCTCGCCGCGCTGCACGCCGCCTCGTGACATCCGGGCGGTGCCCGCCGCGCTGCGGCGGGCACCGCCCCGCACACCCGCACCAAGCAGCACGCACGCATCACGAAGGAGTGAACGCCCCGATGGTGTTCAAACGCCTGCTCGGCTCGCTCGGGGTCGGCGGCCCGTCCGTCGACACGGTCCTCGATCCGGGGGCGGTGACTCCCGGCGGCAGTCTGACCGGCGAGGTCCGCCTGAAGGGCGGCGGTGCGGAGTTCGAGGTCGAGCACCTCACCCTGGAGCTCCTGGCCCGCGTCGAGGCCGAGACCGACGACGGCGAGTACGACGGCACCGTCGTCTTCGAGCGGTTCACCGTCGGCGGCGGGTTCCGGCTCGGCGAGGACGAGGAGCGCAGCGTGCCCTTCGCCCTCTCCGTCCCCTGGGAGTCCCCCCTCACCGAACTGCACGGCCAGCCGCTCGGCATCGCCCTCGGCCTGCGGACCGAGCTCGCGGTGGCGGGCGCCCGGGACAAGGGCGACCTGGACCCGGTCGCGGTGCGCCCGCTGCCGGTCCAGGAGGCGATCCTGGAGGCCTTCGGCCGGCAGGGCTTCGGCTTCCGCTCGGCGGACCTGGAGTACGGCCGGATCGGCGGCACGGGCCAGCAGCTGCCCTTCTACCAGGAGATCGAGCTCACCCCCTCGCCGCGGTTCGCACACGCCGTGAGCGAGATCGAGGTCACCTTCCTCGCCACGTCCGGCGGTCTGGAGGTGGTGCTGGAGGCCGACAAGCGCGGCGGCGGGCACGACGCGGTGACCCGCTTCACCGTCGGCCTGCACGGCGTCGAGCAGACCGACTGGGACGCGGAGGTCGACGGGTGGGTGCGCCACCTGGTGGAGCACCGCGCCGCCTTCGGGGCCCACGGGGGCCACGCGCCCTACGGCCACGGTGACCACCACGAGGGCCACCGCTCCGGCCCGGGCATGGGCACCGCCGTCGCGGCCGGTGCGGCCGGGCTCGCGGTCGGTGTCGCCGGCGGGATGGTGGCGGCCGAGATCGTCGACGAGGTGGGCGACTTCTTCGAGGGCGACGAGGACGAGGAGGACGGAGGCGAGGAGGGCTGACCCGCCCGCCGCGACCGCCTGGTAGCTTCTACACGACTGTAGAAGCTGTGGCGGTTGCCCCGGACCCGTGCCCGGTCGGCACGGGTCCGGTCCGCCCCGACACCCGGGAGCCCTCATGGCACTGTGGGACCGCATCAGGGAGTCCGCATCGACGATGCAGACCCAGCTCGTGGCGAAGAAGAACGACCTCAAGAGCGGAGCCTTCCGCGACGCCTCCATGGCCATGTGCGCGCTCGTCGCCGCCGCCGACGGTGTCGTCGACCCCTCGGAGCGCCGCCGGGTGGCCCAGCTGATCGCCACCAACGAGGTGCTGCAGAACTTCCCCGCCGAGGATCTCCAGCGCCGCTTCGACGCCAACCTGGACAAGCTGGCCGCCGACTTCGACTTCGGCAAGGTGAGCGTCATGCAGGAGGTCGCCAAGGCGAAGAAGAAGCCCGCCGAGGCGCGGGCCGTCGTCCAGATCGGCATCGTGATCGGCGGTGCGGACGGGGACTTCGACAAGACCGAGCAGGGCGTCGTCCGGGAGGCCTGCTACGCCCTGGACCTGCCGCCGCACGAGTTCGACCTCTGAGGGCCCGCGCCCGGCGGGGAGCCCGGCGCTCCGGCGGCCCGCCGGGCCGGTGCGGCCCTCACAGCGGTGTGGCCGCCTTCAGCACGAAGAACAGCGTGACGGCCGAGTTCGCCGAGGACAGCGCCGAGACCGCGGCCCCCGCCGCCGCCCCCCAGGCGGCCAGCCCCACCGTCGTCGCCGCCGGCGGCCACGCCCGGGTCGCCGGCGGGGGCGCCAGCAGTGCGGCCACCCGGCGCGGGACGGGCCCGGCGGAGGCGCCGGCCAGGGTCGGCGCGGGCGCTCCGTGCGAGACCAGGCCCGCCTTGCCGATCGCCCGTGCCACGGTCCGTCGGCTGCCGGTGGCGGCGGCGGCCTCCTCGTCGGCCCAGCGCTCGGCGGTGTAGCCGACCGCCGTGCACAGCGGCCGCAGGAAGGGGTTGGCCCGCGCCGCCAACCGCACCACCAGCAGGAAGCGGTGGTGGCCGCGGGCGAGGTGCGCCCGCTCGTGGGCGAACAGCGCCCGCCGCTCGGGCGCGGAGAGCGCGTCCAGCAGGGCCCGGGTCACCACGACCCGGCCGCCGCCGCGCCCGGGCAGGGCGTAGGCGTAGGGGGTCGCGTCCGGCAGCACCGCCACCCGGCGCGCCGGCAGCGCCGCCAGGGCCCGGTCCGCGCGGCGGCGCACCGCGCGGTGGTGGCCGAGCAGCCGGGCGCAGGACAGCAGCACGGCCGCCAGGGCGGGGATGGCCGCCTTGCCGGCCACCTCGTCGTAGGGGAGGGCCCGGCGCACCTCCGGGTCCGACCAGCCGTCGGGCAGCGGGTTCCCGGGAAGCTGGGCCGTTCCCACGACCACCAGCAGGGCGAGGCACAGGGTGCTGCACACCGCGAGGACGGCGGCGGTCGCGGACAGCAGCCAGGTCGCCGCCCGCGGGTGCAGATGCTGCTCGGCCAGGCGCGCGATCGGCCAGGCGCTGAGCGGAAGGACGAGCGGCAGGAAGACGAAGACCCCCATGCGGTCAGTCTTCCCCGTCCCTCGCCACCTCTGCCAGCAACTCCCGCAGAAGCTGCTCGTCGTCCGGCCGCAGCGCGGTCACGAAGCTGGCCAGCACCGCCTCCCGGTCGGCCTCCGCGTCCAGCATCCGCCGCATCCGCAGGGCGGCCAGGCCGGCCTCGTCCGCGGTGGGGGTCCACTGGAAGGAGCGGCCGGCGCGTTCCCGGGCGACGGCGCCCTTGGTGTGCAGACGCGTGAGGATGGTGACGACGGTGGTGTAGGCGAGGTCGCCCCCGAGGCGCTCCTGGACCCAGGCCGCGTTCACGGCCCCGGGTGCCTCCCGCAGCGCGGCGAGCACCTGGCCCTCCAGCTCGCCCTGGCCGCGCCGCCGGTGGTGCCGGGCAGCGGGTCCGTCCTGGTTCCGGCCCGTCATGCCGTCTCCTCCCGTCGTCCGGCCGCGCGGCGTGCGCCGGGGCGGTTCATCGTACTGACCGGGGGGTCGGGCGCGACGCACGCCGTTCCCCGTGCGTTCGGCGGGGCGTCATCGTGGGGACCGCCCTCCGGGGGACGATGCCGGTCTCCTACAGTGTTGTAGAGGCCGCGGGTGCCGGTGGGAAGCCCGTGGCCGGAGGGTTCTTGGTCCGCCCGGCAGTCCGCCGGGCCCTTGAGGGAAGCGGGACGATGTTCGGCCTCAGCGAACTCGCGATACTCCTGATCGTGGTCCTCGTCGTGTTCGGTGCGCGCAAGCTGCCGGAGCTGGCGCGCAACGCGGGCAGGGCGGCGCGGATCCTCAGGAGCGAGGCGCGAGCGGCGAAGGAGCCGCACGACAAGCCCGGCGCCCCCGGGGACTCCGGGGCGCTGGAGGGCCGGATCGTCGAGGGCCCCGGGGGCCCGTCCGGAGCGCCCCGCCCCTGAACGGCCGCCCGCGGCGGTGCGGCCCCGTACGCTCCTCGCGGGGGAAGGGGAGCACGTGGAGACACTCGGGGCCGCGTTCACGGCCGTGGTCTGCGGCGCCGTGCTGATCGGCGGGTCGGCCGCGGTCTTCGCGGCGGTGGCGGCCGCCAGGTGGCGCCGCAGGGCCGTCGGCGCCCTGGTGCGGGCGGAGGAGGAGCAGGACGCCGCCCGGCGGGGCGGGCCGTCCGGGCCGCGCTCCCCCGGATGACCTCCCGCCGCGCGGCCGTCGGCGCGTCACACCGGACGCGGTGAGGGCTGTTGGGGAGACTGCGGCACATGAACGAGACCATCCAGGCCGTCCTCGAAGGCGGCCCCTCCGAGCTTCCGGAGCGCATCGTCCAGGTCCCCGCTCCGGGGGAGGACGTGAAGGTGCCCTTCCGCGGCGGCTACGAGCACTTCAGGGCGACCATGCGTCAGCAGGACACCGAGCGGGGCACGCTGCCCGTCTACGAGTGGTGGGAGCGCACCGAGCTGCCGGGCTGACCCTCCGCGTCCGCCCTCCGGCCCCGGTCCGACCCCTGTGCGGCCGGGACCGCGCAGGGCCCGCTCCCGGCCCGGCGCCCCCGGCTCAGTGCGCCGCGCCCGCGGCCCCCTCGGCGGCGGACGCGCCCCCCTCGGCGGCGACCGCGGCCTCCGCCTCGCGGCTGATGCGCGCGAACTGCTCGCCCATCGCCGCGGAGAGCGCCTGCGCCGCGGAGAGCGGGCGGACCATCACGGTGAACTCGTCGATCAGGCCGTCCTCCCCGAGGTGCAGCATGTCGCAGCCGTGGACGGTGCGGCCGCCGACCCGGGCGGTGAAGACGAGCACGTGGTCGCGACCGCCGGCGTCCTCGATCACGCGGACGTAGCGGAAGTCCTCGAACACCCGCCAGACGCCGCGGAGGATCGCGGCGGTGATCGCCTTGCCCGGGTAGGGGCGGAAGGCGACCGGGCTGGTGAAGACGACGTCCTCCGCCAGCAGGGCGGCGATCGCGTCGTGGTCGCCCGCCTCGACGGCCTTGCGGAATGCCTGCACGGTCCTGCTCCCTCGCGTCGAGCCGTCCCTCAGCCTATTCAATTTGTTGAGTAGGTGTCGAAGACAATAATCACCTCGGTGATAGCGTGTCCAGATGTCCCTGAAGCACGCCGTCCTGGCCGCCCTCCTGGAGGGGGAGGCGTCCGGATACGACCTGGCCAAGCTCTTCGACGCGGCCGTGGCCAACTTCTGGTCCGCCACGCCGCAGCAGCTCTACCGGGAACTGGAGCGGCTGGCGGACGAGGAGCTGGTCAGCGCCCGCCTGGTGGCCCAGGAGCGCAGGCCCACCAAGCGGGTCTTCGCCCTCACCGAGTCCGGGCTGCGGGCGCTGGCCTCCTTCACGGGGGAACCGCCGCGGCCCACGGCCGTCCGTGACGACCTGCTGGTCAAGATCCAGGCCCTCGACTGCGGTGACCCGGCCGGGGTGCGGGAGCTGGTGGAGGAGCGGGCCGCGTTCTCGCGCGGGAAGCTCGCCCGCTACGAGCGGCTGCGCGAGCGGCTGCTCGACGGCCGGGGCGAGGAGGAGTACCTGCGCCGGGCGGAGCGCGTGGGGCCCTATCTGACGCTCCTGCGGGGCCGGGCGTTCGAGGAGGAGAACCTGCGCTGGTGCGCCCGGGTCCTCACCGTGCTCGCCGAGCGCGAGGCGGCCCGCGGGGCGGCGGAGCCGCGCTGACCCCGGCGGGTGGACGCGCCCCGGGGCGTCCCGCGCGGGCGTGGGGCGAGGGCGTCAGGCGAGCGCGATGAACAGGCCCAGGGTCACCAGCGCGAGCAACCCCCCGCCCAGTCCGAAGGCCACCGAGCGGGCCTCGTCCCCCGGGTCCGTGCCCCCGTCGGCGCGGCGCAGCCCGAGGACGGACCTGGCGATCAGGGTCAGCGCGGCCGCGCAGCAGGCGGCGATGAGTGCGTCGGTCACGCGGCGACGGTCTCACGCACCGTCAGCCGTCGCATCCGGGCGGACCCCATCGGGTTCCCCCGGCCCGTCGGCGAGCTCGGACAGGGTGTCCGAGAGCCAGGCGATCCAGAACGACTCCAGCTCGATCCCGCCCCGCAGCACCACATGCCGGAGCCGGTCCTCGCGGCTGACCCGCCGCTCGGGCGGGAAGTCGCGCCGCTCGATCTCCCGGTAGGCCGCCAGCTGCTGCCGGTGCAGGAGGAGGTGGCGGCGCAGCTCCTCGTCGAGGTCGGCTCCGCCGCCGGTCGCCGCCGCCGCCCGCAGACGCAGCAGCAGCGGGTCCCGCACGGCGCGCGGCTCCTCCCTGCGGTCCACCCAGGAGGCCAGCTCCTCCCGGCCCGCGGGCAGCACCTCGTACTCCTTGCGCTGCCCGCGGGTCGGCTGGCGGGAGGGGAGGACGCGGATGTGCCCCGCCTGCTCCAGCTTCCCCAGCTCGCGGTAGATCTGCTGGTGGGTGGCCTGCCAGAAGTAGCCGATGGACCGGTCGAAGCGGCGGGTCAGCTCCAGCCCGGACGAGGGCTTCTCCAGCAGTGCCGTGAGGATGGCGTGCGGCAGGGACATGGCCGCATCCTAGGGACGCGCGGCCCGCCCGGCCGCGGCCCCGCTCACAGCTCCGCCGCGAGGCGGGTGCCCTGGTCGATGGCGCGCTTGGCGTCCAGCTCGGCGGCCACGTCCGCGCCGCCGATGACGTGGACGCTGCGGCCGGCGGCGTGCAGCTCCTCGTAGAGCGAGCGCTGCGGCTCCTGGCCTGCGCACAGTACGACGGTGTCCACCCGGAGCACCGAGGGCGTGCCGTCGACGCTGATGTGCAGGCCCTCGTCGTCGATGCGCTCGTAGGTCACCCCGGCGGTCGTGGTCACGCCGCGGTGCTTGAGCTCCGTGCGGTGGATCCAGCCCGTGGTCTTGCCGAGCCCGGCGCCGACCTTGCCGGTCTTGCGCTGGAGCAGGTGCACCGAGCGCGGCGGCGCCGGGCGCTCGGGGGCGGTCAGCCCGCCGGGGGCCGCGTAGGAGGTGTCGACGCCCCACTGGCGGAAGTAGGTCTCCGCGTCCAGGCTCGCGCCCTCGCCGCCGTCGGTGAGGTACTCCGCGACGTCGAAGCCGATGCCGCCCGCGCCGATCACCGCGACCCGGTCGCCGACCGGGGCACCGTCGCGCAGCACGTCGAGGTAGCCGATCACGCTGGGGTGGTCCACGCCCTCGATCACCGGGGTCCGCGGGCTGACGCCGGTGGCGACCACCACCTCGTCGTAGGTGTCCGCCGGGAGGTCCTCGGCGGTGACGCGGGTGCCGAGCCGGACCTCCACCCCGTGCTCGGCGAGCTGGTGGCGGAAGTAGCGCAGCGTCTCGCCGAACTCCTCCTTGCCCGGGATGCGCTTGGCGATGTTGAGCTGGCCGCCGATCTCCGCCGCGGCGTCGAAGAGGGTGACGCGGTGGCCGCGCTCGGCGGCGGAGACGGCGCAGGCGAGCCCCGCGGGCCCGGCGCCGACGACCGCGACGCTCCGGGCGAGCCGGGTGGGTGCCAGGACGAGTTCGGTCTCGTGGCAGGCGCGCGGGTTCACCAGGCAGGAGGTGATCTTCAGGCTGAAGGTGTGGTCCAGGCACGCCTGGTTGCAGCCGATGCAGGTGTTGATGGCCTCGGGGCGTCCGGCCGCGGCCTTGGCCACGAACTCCGGGTCGGCGAGGAAGGGCCGCGCCATGGAGACCATGTCGGCCCGCCCCTCGGCGAGCACCTGTTCGGCCACCTCGGGAGTGTTGATGCGGTTGCTGGTGACGAGCGGGATCGAGACCTCGCCCATCAGCTTCCGGGTGACCCAGGTGTACGCGCCGCGCGGCACCGAGGTGGCGATGGTGGGGATGCGGGCCTCGTGCCAGCCGATGCCGGTGTTGATGAGCGTCGCCCCGGCCTCCTCCACCGCCCGGGCGAGCGTGACGACCTCCTCCAGGGAGGAGCCTCCGGGGACGAGGTCGAGCATCGAGAGCCGGTAGATCAGGATGAAGTCCGGGCCCACGGCCTCGCGGGTCCGCCGGATGATCTCCAGGGGCAGCCGGATGCGGTTCTCGTAGGAACCGCCCCACCGGTCCGTGCGGTGGTTGGTGCAGCTCGCGATGAACTCGTTGACGAAGTAGCCCTCGGAGCCCATGATCTCGACGCCGTCGTAGCCCGCCGACCGCGCGAGGACGGCGGTGCGGACGAAGTCGGCGATCGTCTCCTCGATCTCGTCGCCGGTGAGGGCGTGGGGGACGAAGGGGCTGATCGGCGCCTGGATGGCGCTGGGGGCGACGAGGTCCTGGTGGTAGGCGTAGCGGCCGAAGTGCAGGATCTGCAGGGCGATCCGGCCGCCTTCGGCGTGCACGGCGTCCGTGACGGTGCGGTGCTGTGCGGCCTCCTCCTCCGTGGTGAGCTTCGCCCCGCCCTCGTAGGGGCGGCCCTGGTCGTTGGGCGCGATGCCGCCCGTGACGATCAGGCCCACGCCGCCGCGGGCGCGCTCGGCGTAGAAGGCGGCCATGCGCTCGAAGCCCTGCTCGGCCTCCTCCAGGCCCACGTGCATGGAGCCCATCAGGACGCGGTTGGGCAGGGTGGTGAAGCCCAGGTCGAGCGGGCTCAGCAGATGGGGGTACGGCGTCGGCGCGGGCCGGGTGGTGGGCGTACTCATCGGAGCCTCCTCGCTCGGGTGTCGAGAACGTTGTAGTCGGCCCCGGGATGGTTTTGCAACAAAGTGCAAAATGAAGTGCGTCACCGTAGCCCATCGCGGCCGTATGAATGGTCCGACAAGTCCATCTATCAGCCATACGGGTGATATTGGTTAATCGCCCCGCTTCCAGCCCTCTACCGTGGCGCTCGTGGCGGGATGGCAGCAGGTGAGCGCACTGGGGGTCGCGGCTGTTCTCGGGGCGCAGGGGGTGGCGATCGCGGCCCCCGTGCCCGAGGAGGCCAACGCGTCCGAGCGGCAGAAGGTGTCGGCCGGGAGCCCCGAACGGCAGGCGGAGGGCCGTCGGCCGGCGCGGCCGGGTGCGGGACCTCCCGCGGGCTCGGTCACCGTGACCCTGCCCGGCTCGCCCGGCGCACATGCCTCGGTGGTCGTCTCCGCCGGTCACTGCCCCCCGCCCGGGCGCCCGCCCGGCCCGCCGGAGCCCGCTCCGGAGCCGCCGCGGCCGACTCCGGAGCCGCCGGCCCCCGAGCCGCCCGTGCCCTCGCCGGAGCCGCCGCGGCCCGAACCGGTGCCGGAACCCGACCCCGTGCCCCCCGCTCCCGTACCGGAGCCCGCTCCCGAGCCGCCCCCGCCTCCGGCCGCCCCCGCGCCACCGGAGCGGCCCCCCGCGCCCCCGCCCGCCCCGCCGCCGGCGGCCGCTCCGCCGCCCGAGGCGGTGCCGGTCGCCATCCGCCGCCACCGCCCGGCGGGCCAGGGGCCCGAGGCGGAGGGCACACCGCTCACCGTGCTGATGCTGGTGACCACCACCCCCGCAGTCCTCGCGGCCGCCCTCCTGCGCCCCCGGGCGCACTCGGCCGCGCGCCGCGGGCGCTGACGCGGGGCCGGGGGCACCGCGCCCCGGCCCGGTCCCCGTCCGCCCGCCGCACCGCACGTCCTGCCCCGACCCCGTCGCACCCCCACGGAGAACCCCCCATGTCCGACTGGCTCGTCCTGGCCACCGTGATGGCGGCCGCCTGCGCCGTCGTCCTCGTCGTCACCGTCCTCAGCCAGCGCCGGCTGCAGGGCGCGGCGGACGGCGCGGCTCCCGCCCCGCGGCAGGAGACGCCCGACGTGCTCGAGTACATGGTGATGATGGTCGGCGTGGTCTACGCGATCGTCCTCGGCCTCGCCATCGCGGGCGTGTGGGAGGCGCGCGGGGCGGCCCAGGACGCGGTGCGCACGGAGGCCCAGGCGCTCCACGAGGTCACCCAGCGCGCCCAGGTCTACCCCGCGGACTACCGGGAGCGGCTGCGCACGGACGTGGACGCCTATGTGAACGAGGTGGTCGCCGGCGAGTGGCCGCGCATGATCGACGAGTCCGAGCTGTCGCCGCGCGGCGCGGAGCTGCTCGCCGCGGTGCGCACCAGTGTGGCCGAGCGCGCCCCGGCCAACGAGCTGGAGGCCCAGGCGTACCAGCCGATGCTGGACCAGGTGGCCCTGGCCGAGGACGCGCGCAGCGCCCGGGCGGAGGGTGCCGGGCAGACCCTGCCGGGCATCGTCTGGTTCGGGCTGATCAGCGGGGCCGTGATCACCGTGGGCCTGATCTTCACCATGCAGATCGGCCGCTCGTTCCGGGAGCTGCTGCTGGCGGGCCTGTTCAGCGCCCTGATCGCGTTCCTGCTCTTCCTGGTGTGGGACTTCGACGCGCCGTTCGGCCGCTCGGGCAGCGAGTCCGCGGACGCCTTCCGCCAGCTCTTCCCCGGGGCCACCGCCCCCTGACCCGGTGCGCCCGGACACCGCCCCCGTTCCCCGCGCCGCCCGCGGGGGGCGGGGGCGGAGCCGTGTCCGCGGGGGCGGGAATAGTGCCCCGGCCGGTCCCGTTGGCGGTATAGTTCAACTTTCAATCAACATCGAGGGGTGACCCCCATGGAGTTCGGCATCTTCACGGTCGGCGACGTCACGACCGACCCGACCACGGGCCGCACGCCGAGCGAGCACGAGCGGATCAAGGCCACCCTCGCCATCGCGCAGAAGGCCGAGGAGGTGGGGCTCGACGTCTTCGCCACCGGCGAGCACCACAACCCGCCCTTCGTGCCGTCCTCCCCGACGACGCTCCTCGGCTACCTCGCCGCGCGCACCGAGCGGCTGGTGCTGTCCACCTCGACGACGCTGATCACCACCAACGACCCGGTGAAGATCGCCGAGGACTACGCCTACCTCCAGCACCTCGCCGAGGGGCGCGTGGACCTCATGATGGGGCGCGGCAACACCGGCCCGGTCTATCCGTGGTTCGGCCAGGACATCCGCCGGGGCATCGAGCTGGCCGTCGAGAACTACGCGCTCCTGCGCAGGCTGTGGCGGGAGGACGTGGTCGACTGGGAGGGGACCTTCCGTACCCCGCTCCAGGGCTTCACCGCCACCCCGAGGCCCCTGGACGGAGTGCCCCCCTTCGTCTGGCACGGCTCGATCCGCTCACCGGAGATCGCCGAGCAGGCCGCCTACTACGGCGACGGCTTCTTCCACAACAACATCTTCTGGCCGATGTCCCACACCAGGAGGATGGTCGACCTCTACCGGCAGCGGTACGCCCACCACGGCCACGGCGGCCCCGAGCAGGCCGTCGTCGGCCTCGGCGGCCAGGTGTTCATGCGCGGCAACTCCCAGGACGCCGTGCGCGAGTTCCGGCCGTACTTCGACAACGCCCCGGTGTACGGGCACGGGCCCTCCCTGGAGGACTTCACCGAGCAGACGCCGCTGACGGTGGGCTCGCCGCAGCAGGTGGTCGAGCGCACCCTCGGCTTCCGCGACGCGGTGGGCGACTACCAGCGCCAGCTGTTCCTCATGGACCACGCGGGCCTGCCGCTGAAGACCGTGCTGGAGCAGCTGGACATCCTCGGCGAGGAGGTCGTCCCCGTGCTGCGCAAGGAGTTCGCCGCCCTGCGGCCCGCGGGTGTGCCCGAGACCGCGCCGCCGCACCCCGCCGTCGCGCGCGGGAGCGCCGCTCCCGCCGCCCCTGCCGCCCACGCCGTCGAGGAGGGCTGACCCCATGACCGCACCCCGGACCGCCCCCGTGAGGCTCGCCGTCGTCTCGGCGGGACTCGGGGTCCCCTCCTCGACCCGGCTGCTCGCCGACCGGATCACCGCGTCCGTGCGCGGCGAACTGGCCGCGCGGGAGCGCCCCGTCGAGGTGACCGTCGTCGAACTGCGCGACCTTGCCGTGCCGATCGCCCACCACCTGGTGACCGGCTTCCCGCCGCCCGCCCTGGAGGAGGCGTCCCTGGCGGTGGCGCGGGCCGACGGCCTGATCGCCGTCACGCCGGTCTTCAGCGCCAGCTTCAGCGGGCTGTTCAAGTCCTTCTTCGACCTGCTCGACCCGGACGCGCTCACCGGCACCCCGGTGCTCGCCGCCGCCACCGGCGGCACCGCCCGGCACTCGCTGGTCCTGGAGCACGCGCTGCGCCCGCTCTTCGCCCACCTGCGCGCCCGGACCGTGCCGACCGCGGTCTACGCCGCCTCCGAGGACTGGGGCGGAGCCGGTGACGCGCTCACCGAGGACCTGCCGGTGCGCATCGGGCGGGCGGCCCGCGAGCTCGCCGTGCTGCTGGACGCTCCGGCCGCCGATCGGGCGCCACAGCCCGACCCTGCCGACCTGTTTGCGTAGTTTTGCATAGGCTTGCGGCGTGTGCATGGGTTCGTGTGCACGCACTAGGCGGACGGCTGCGGAGGTGGCGACATGGCAGAGGCAGGCAGGATCGTCGTGGGCGTGGACGGTTCCGAACCGTCGGTCAAGGCCCTCAGGTGGGCCGTCCGCCAGGCCGGTCTCAGCGGGGAGACACTGGAGGCGGTGATCAGCTGGGAGTACCCGGCGGCGGGCTGGGCGGCCATGGTGCCCTCGCTGCCGCCGGACTTCGACCCCGAGCAGATGGCCTCGAAGATCCTCGACGACACCCTGGAGCGGACGCTCGGCGCGGAGGCGGCGGCCTCCGTGCAGCGCACGGTCGTCGTGGGGAACCCCGCGCAGGCGCTGATGGAGCGGGCCGAGGGGGCGGACCTGCTGGTCGTGGGCGACCGCGGCTACAGCGGTTTCAAGGCCGCCCTCCTCGGGTCCGTCGGGCTGCACCTCTCCCAGCACGCGCCCTGTCCCGTGGTGGTGGTCCGCGGCGGCACCGAGGGGTGAGCGCCGCCGGTCCGGGGCCGCCCGCGCGGGCGGCCCCGGACCGGCGCGCACGCGCTCACCTGCGGTTGTACAGCCGCATGGTGACGGGACCGAAGACGGCCACCAGCAGGGCGGACCAGCCGAGCGACCAGGCGATGTCCGCGGCCGGCCACCCGCCCGCCATCAACTCGCGGACGGCCGCGGCCACAT
Source organism: Streptomyces sp. C10-9-1 (assembly GCF_024497955.1). Taxonomy (GTDB): domain Bacteria; phylum Actinomycetota; class Actinomycetes; order Streptomycetales; family Streptomycetaceae; genus Streptomyces; species Streptomyces sanyensis. Next base: position 238,646 of record NZ_JANHKP010000002.1, read on the forward strand.
GGGTGACCGGGCTGTTGTTCACGAACGCCTGGAGCCATCCGGGCATCGTCCGAGGGTCGACGAAGACGTTGCTCAGGAAGGTCAGCGGGAAGATCACCATCATGCTGACGCCCATCACCGACTTCTCGGTGCGCAGCAGCAGCCCGAACATCGTCCAGATCCACGAGAACGAGAACGCGAAGACCATCAGCAGGGCCACCCCGAGCAGCACGCCCGCGACCCCTCCGGCGGGGCGGTAGCCGATCAGCAGGCCGACGCCCAGCATGACCGCGGAGGCGATGAGGTAGCGCACCACGTCGCCGAGGAGGTAGCCGACCATCGGCGACGGCCGCCAGATGGGCAGGCTGCGGAAGCGGTCGAAGACCCCCTTGACGATGTCGGTGTTGACCGCGACGCCGGTGTACATCGTGATCATGACGACGCTCATGGTGAGGATGCCGGGCAGCAGGAACTGCACGTACGCCGAGACCGAGCCGGCGATCGCGCCTCCGAAGAGGTACGTGTACATCAGCACCATCATGATCGGGAACGCCGTCACGTCGAACATCTGCTCCGGCACGTGCTTGATCTTGAGCATCGCGCGCCACCCGAAGGTGAGGGACGTCGTCAGGGCGGACGGGCGCGCGGGGCGCTCGGCGGAGAGCAGCAGCGCGGCCAGTTCCTCCGCCCGCGGGGCCTCCCGTTCGAGCTCGGTCTCCTGGGTGGTGGTCGTGGTCGTCATGCCGCGCCCCCCTTCCGGTCGGTCAGGGCGAGGAAGACCTCGTCCAGGCTGGGCTGGCCCAGCGCGAAGTTGTCGACGGTGATGCCGCTGCGGGCCAGCTCGGCGAGGGCGCGGGCGGCCTGCTCGGAGGCGCCGCGGTCGCCGCCGTCCACCCGGGCCGTGAGGGCGACCGGGTCCGCGTCGAGCAGGACCTCGGCGCCGAGCGCGGCGGCCAGGACCCGCTCGGCCTCCTGCCGCCGGGCCGGGTCCCGCAGCCGCAGATGGACGGTGCCGGAGCCGACGGACGCCTTGAGCTCGCCCTTGGTGCCCTCGGCGATCACCCGCCCGTGGTCGATGACGGCGATGCGGGAGGCGAGGTGGTCCGCCTCGTCCAGGTACTGGGTGGTCAGCAGCACGGTGGTGCCCTGGGCGACCACCGCGCGCACGATGTCCCAGACCTGGTTGCGGCTGCGCGGGTCGAGGCCGGTGGTCGGCTCGTCCAGGAAGAGCAGATCGGGCGTGTTGAGGATGGACGCGGCGATGTCGATGCGCCGCCGCATCCCCCCGGAGTACGCCTTGACCTGCTTGCCCGCCGACCGGCTCAGGCCGAAGGCCTCCAGCAGCTGGGCGGCCCGGTCGCGGGCGGAGGGCTTGGAGTGGCCGAGCAGCCGGGCGAGGAGCACCAGGTTCTCCGTGCCGGTCAGGTCCTCGTCGACGGAGGCGTACTGCCCGGTGAGGCTGACCCGGCTGCGGACCGCGTCGGCCTCCCGGAGCACGTCGTGGCCGAAGACGCGGGCCTCGCCCCCGTCGGGGCGCAGCAGGGTGGCGAGCATCCGGACCGTGGTGGTCTTGCCCGCGCCGTTGGGACCGAGCAGGCCGTAGACGGTGCCGGCGGGCACCCTGAGGTCGACGCCGTCCACGGCCCGGTTGTCGCCGAAGACCTTGACCAGTGCGGTCGTCTCGATCGCGAGGTTCGTACTCATCGTCCGTCCCTTGGTTCCTCCGCTTGCGTGGAGAGGGGACCGGCCCGGTCGCGGAAACTCATCGGTCCCCGGCCCCGGGCCCGCCCGGACCGGCCGGGTCCCGCGGTCCGGACACGCCGCCGCGCGGCCACCGCCTCCCGCGGTGACCGCGCCGGGTCGGGCCGCTGCCGCGCGGCCGGCGGCGCGCCCCGCGCCGGGGCCGCCGCTCCCGCACCTGGCCCGCCCCCTACTCCCGCACGTAGAAGCTGTAGAACATGACCACGGTCAGCCCCACCCCGCAGGCGAGGCCGATACCGGAGGCGCGGAGCACGCTTCCCCCGGCCAGGCTGGTCAGGAACCCGACCGTCGCCCCGAACAGGCCCCCGTAGGCAAGGGCCCGCAGTTCACGGGGGAGCGCGTGCCCCCAGCGGCCCAGGGCGAAGCCGAGCATCCCGAGCACGAGCGCGCAGATGATCCCGACGAGCCACTGCGCGCCGTTGGCGATGCCGCCGTCCTGGAACCGCAGGATGGAGGCCGCCCAGAGCCCGGCCGTCACCGCGATCACCGCGGGGAGCGCGAAGCCGAGCGGGCTGTGGTGCTGCCCGCCGTCCGGCGCGGTCCGGCGGTGCCGCCCGGGGGGCATCGCTGCTTGTGTGGCCATGGCGCAGACTCCTTCCCTCTCGCCCCGGCGCCTCCCCGCGCGCCCTCCCTAACAGGGCACACCCGCCCGGGCCCGGCGGCAAGTCCGTACGGGTCCGGACCCGTACGGCCACGACGTGCGCGGACGGGCCCACCGGGTGAGAGTGAGGGGCGAGAGACCGGGGGCACCGAGTCGGGAGGCCACGAGGATGCGTGCGGTCACGGTCGGCCGCTCCGGCGCGGAGCCGGAGCTGGCCCAGCTGCCCAAGCCCGAGCCCGGCGAGGGCGAGGTGGTCGTCAAGGTCGAGTACGCGGCGCTCAACCCCGCGGACTGGCAGGCCGCCGACGGCCCGGGACCGGCGACGGCCTTCCCGCGGGTGCTCGGCACGGACTTCGCGGGCCGGGTGGACGTGGTCGGCCCGGGCGACAACCGCTTCCGCGTGGGTGACGCGGTGTTCGGGCTGGCGCTGCGCCCGGACGGCTGCGCGGGCAGCTACGCCGAGTACACGGTCGTCCACCAGGACGGGCCGGTCGCCCTGGTGCCCGCGGGGCTCGACCCGCGGACCGCCGCGGCGCTGCCGACCGCCGGGACCGCCGCGGCCCAGCTGCTCGCCGTCACCGGGCTGCGCCGCGGGCAGAGCCTGCTGGTGGTGGGCGCGGCGGGCGGGGTCGGCAGTTGCCTGACCCAGCTCGCCGCCGCCCGCGGCATCCGGGTCGTGGCCCTGGTCCGCGGTGACGAGCGGCGCCGGATGACCCTGCTCGGGGCGGCCGGGTCCGTGGACGCCACGGCCGGGGACCCGGCCGGTGCCGTGCGCGCCGCATGCCCCGAGGGGGTCGACGCGGTGGCCGACCTGGTCTCGGGCGACCCGGTCGGCTTCGCCCGGCACGCGGCCTTCGCCCGTGCGGGCGGGCTGGCCGTCGCCGCGCGGCCGGGCGCCGACCCGGCCGCCCTGACCGCCCCCGTGGAGGGGGTCGCGTTCCGGCTGCACCCCTCGGTGCGGCTGCTGGAGGCGCTCGCGGCCGCGGCGGCCGAGGGCGGGCTCCGGACACCCCTGGACGCCGAGCTGCCGCTGGAGAAGGCGCCCGGTGCCCTCGCCCAGAACCGTGCGGGCGGCGCCCGCGGGAAGACGGTCTTCGCCGTGTGAGCCACCGCAGCCGGGCCGTCCACCGCCCCGTCGGCGGCCCGGACCCGAGGAGGAAGGGCCGTCCCATGGACGACGAGGAGATCATCGACGACATCGGCTCGCTGGTGGAGGAGGAGCGCGCCCTGCGGGGCCTCGCGCTGGAGCAGGGCGGGCTCGACGCAGGGCAGCGGGAGCGCCTGCGGGAGCTGGAGATCCGGCTCGACCAGTACTGGGACCTGCTGCGCAGGCGCCGTGCCAAGTCCGAGTACGGCGGCGATCCCGACACCGCGCAGGTGCAGCCCGCCGACGAGGTGGAGAACTACCGCGGCTGACCGGGCCCGGGCGGCGCCGGTCCCCCGCGGGCCCCGGGGGATCATGGGGGCACCATGAACGATCGCGAGCCGGACCGCAGCGGCGACGGCCCCGCCGCCGGGACCCCCGCTCCCGGGAGGAGCGGCCCCCGCCCTCCCCGCCTCCCCTCCCCGCCGGCCTGGCTGGTGCGCGGACTGCGCCCCCAGCCGGCGCCGGTCCCCTGGGCCGCCGCCGCGCGTGCCGCCGTCGCGCTCGCCGCACCGCTGGCCGCGGGGATCGCGGCCGGGCTGCCCGCCTACGGGGCGCTGGCCTCGATGGGCGCGCTGTCGGGGGTCATCGGGGACACCGCCGACGCCTACCGGATGCGCCTGCTGAACATCGCCGTCCCCCAGCTGCTCGGCGCGGTCGGCGTGACCCTGGGCACCCTGGTCTACGGGGAGGGCTGGGTCGCCGTGGGCGTGCTCACGGCGGTCGCGCTGGTCTCCGGGATGATCTCCAGCATCGGCTCGGTGGCTTCGGTGTCCGGGCTGCTGCTCCTGCTGAACGCCGTGGTGGGCGCCGGTCTGCCGATGCCGCAGCCGTGGTGGAAGGCCCCGGTGCTGCTCTGCCTGGGCGGGCTGTTCGTCCTGGTCCTCACGCTGCTCGGGTGGCCGCTGCGCCGCAGGGCGGCGGAGCGGTCGGCGGTGGCGGCCGCCTACGGGAGCGTGGCGGAGCTCTTCGCGGTCGCGGGGACGCCGGACACCGCCGCGTACGACGCCCGCCGCCACGAGGTGACCCGCGCCCTGGACGCCTCCTACGACCTGATCCTCGCCCGGCGCGCGCGCGAGCACGGCCGCGTCGGCCCCATGGTGCGGCTGCTGGCCCAGCTCAACGCCCTGATCCCGCTGGTGGAGTCGGCCCCGGCGGCCCACCGCCACGGCCGGTCCTCGCGCAGTCCGGAGGTCGCGGCGGCCGTGCGGGACCTGGCGGACGCCGTCGCCTCGGGCCGCGGCGGTGCGGCGAGTCCGCCGGACCTGCCACCGCCCGAGGGCCCTGCCGACCGCGCGGTGGAGAACGCGCTCCGGCACGCCGCGGCCGTGGTGCGCAGCCCGGACGCGGACGTCCTCGCCGAGGACCGCCTCGGGGTGCCCGCCGAACTCGGGGTGCGGGCCCGGCGGGCGGCCCGGGCGGCGCTGCTGTCCCGGGAGTCCTGGCGCTACGGGCTGCGCCTGGCGCTGTGCATCGGCGTCGCGCAGTCCTTCGCCTCCCTGGTGCCGGTGGAGCGCTCCTACTGGGTGGCCCTGACGGTGACCTTCGTGCTGAAGCCCGACTTCGGCTCGGTGTTCTCCCGGGCGGTGCTGCGGGCGCTCGGGACGGCGGCGGGGCTGCTGGTCGCGGCGCCGCTGCTGGCGTCGGTGCCGCGCGGCTGGGCCGACGTGCCCGTGATGATGGCCCTGGCCGCGCTGATCCCGGTGTTCTCCGCCAAGGGGTACGCCTTCCAGACGGCGGCGGTGACGCCGGTGATCCTGCTCCTGTCGGACGTCCTCAACCACCAGGGGCTCCACCTGGTCCTGCCGCGGCTGGTGGACAGCCTGACCGGCTGCGCGATCGTCCTGGTCGCCGGGTACCTGCTGTGGCCCGAGAGCTGGCACACCCGCGTCGGCGACCGGGTGGCGGACGCGGTCGAGGAGACGGCCCGCTACGTGGCCGGCTCCTTCGGCGGGGTCGCGCACGCCGAGCGGGTGAGGCGGCGCCGGCGCCTCTACCGGGACCTGTCCGCGGTGCGCTCGGAGTTCCAGCGCGCGCTCACCGAGCCGCCCCCGGCCGGGGAGCGGGCGGCGGCCTGGTGGCCCCTGGTCGTGGCCGTGGAGCGGGTCGTGGACGCCACCACCGCGGCCCGGGTGCGGGTCGACCACGGGGCGCCGGCGCCCCGGCCGGAGGAGGTGGCCGAGGTGGAGCGGCAGCTGTACGAGCTGGCGGAGGGGGTGCGCTCCAGCACGGAGCTGGTGGAGGTCCGCGCGGAGCTGCCCGGCGACGAGCAGGGGGTGCTGGAGCCGCTGCGCCAGGAGGTCCGTGCGGCCCGGGCCGTCGCCTCGCCGAACGCCTCGCCCTGACCGGCCGCCCCGGCTCCTCAGCTTTTGGGGCGCCCGCCGAAGAGCCGCTCCAGTTCGCGCCGGTCGCGCTTGGTGGGCCGTCCCGCGCCGCGGTCGCGGACCACTGCCGGAGCGGTGAACTCCCTCGGCGGGGGCGGCGGGCTGTGGTCCTCGTAGGCCTCGACCGCGACGGGGGCCCCGACCCGTTTGCGGAGGATCCGGCGGACCACGACCAGCCGCTCGCGGCCCTCGTGGAAGACCCGCACCGTGTCGCCGGAGCGCACCGGCTGTGAGGGCTTGACCCGGTCGCCGTTGATCCGCACATGCCCGGCCTTGCACGCGGCGGACGCCAGGGACCTGGTCTTGATCAGCCGTACCGACCAGATCCACACGTCGACCCGTACGGTCCCGGTCTCCGTCGCCTCAGCAGCAGCCATGTCCCCGACTCTACGACTCCCGGCGCCCGGCGCGGGGGCGTGCGCGCCCCGCCCGCACTCCGGGAGCACCCGCCCTCTCACCACAGCGCACGCGTCCGACTACCATGCGCACCGTCTCCCATCGACGGAAGCGTCTCTTCCGCACGCGGGTGCTCGTCCGTTTCCGACACGCCCGCACCTTCCGCGCGGCACAAGGGCATTCGGAGATCTCCATGCGCAGCAGCACGGGTCGAGGACTACGGCCGGGCGTCCTGCGGACGTCCGGCACCGTGGTCGTGGCCGTCGCGGGCAGCGCCCCCGCGTACCCGATCGCCGCGACCGCCGCCGTGCTCACCGCCACGGTGGGCCTCGCGGCCCCGGCCGCCCCGCCACCGGCCCGCCCGGCTGGCGGCCCCGCTCGCCGTCCCGCACCCGCACGAGGGCGGACGCGAGGGCCGCCACCGCTCCGGCGAGGCGCTCGCCACCGACTTCCGACCGCCCCGAGTCCCCCACCGAAGGGAGGCCGTCATGGCCCGGCCACCGCGTTCCCACCGGGTTCCCCGCCCCGTCCGGATCCCGCTGTCCCGGCGCCTGCCCCGCGGGCAGCGCCGCCGGTTCGTCCCGGACTTCGACCCGGCGTTCGGTGACCGGGCGCTGTCGGACGCGCTGGACGACATCGTTATCGGGCGCTGGCAGGGCGTGCGCGACCTGCTCGGCGGAAGCAGCGGCGACTGGGCCCGGCGCACCCACCGGATACGGGTCCTCGCGCACGCCGCCGCGGGCTCCTCGGCCACCCGGATGTGGCAGGCGGCCGAACCGGACAGCCCCGACGCGGCGGTGCTGCGGGCGGCGACGGAGGTGGTGGGCGTGTTCCACCGGGCCGTGGCCTCCGGGCGCCGGGCCGGGGACGCGCAGCCTGCGCGGGGCGAGGCGGGGCGCGCGGTGGTGGACCGCTCGCAGGTGGGCCGCGACCGGCTGGACGCCGTGGTCCGCACCTGTCTGGAGGCCGCCGGGAGCCACCCGGCCGACCCCATGCCCTGGGTGTCGCTGCTGACGGTGGCGCGGCTGTACGAGGACGGCGTGCCGCGGCGCGAACTGCGCCGCTGGTGGGACGAGCTGCGCCGGCGCGACGCCCACAACGTCGAGGGCCACATCCAGCTGCTGCGCTACCACGCGGCGCGCTGGCACGGCACCCACGGCCGGATGTACGACGTCGCGCGGGACGTCGCGGGGGCCTCGCCGCCCGGGTCGCCGCTGCCGGTGCTGGTGCAGATCGCCCGGGCGGAGGAGTACCGCTACGTCTCCGAGTCGGCCCGGGGGCGGGTGGTCCGCGGTTTCGACCAGCACTGGAAGCACGAACTGGCGGTCACCGAGATCCGGCGGACGTGGGAGCGGTGGATCCTGCGCCGGGAGGACGGCCCGCTTCCGCCCCACGAGGTGGCCGAGCTGAACTACCTGGCCCACGCGGCCTGCCACGCGGGCCTGGAGCTGGAGGCCCGGGGGCTGTTCGTGCTGCTGGGGAACCGGGTGGCGCACCTGCCGTGGGCGTACACCGGCGAGCCCGCCGCCCAGTTCACCGCCTGGCGGGAGCGGCTGGGGGTGCGCGGCCCGGAGTGAGACCGCGCCGGGGGCGTCGCGGCCGGCATTCCCCCGGGGGACGGGCGCGGGCGCCCGCCCCCCGGGGGGGCGGCTCAGACGCCGATGTCGCGGCCGTCCTTGCGGTAGACGGCGACGACCGACGGGCGGACGATCCGGCCGGGCCCGTCCGGCCAGGTGCTCGCGGGCTTCTCGACGGTCGCCCCGTCGACCTCGCCCGGGTGCTGGACGGCGACCAGGACGCGGCGGTCCTGGATCACCGGGCCGCAGGTCTCGGCGCCGGTCGGGACGGTGAGGAACTGCTTCAGTTCACCGCGCCGCGAACCGTGGGTGGCGACGCCGTACAGGCCGTCGTGGGTGCCGAGCGCATTGCCGTCGGTCGAGATCCACAGGTTGCCGTGCGGGTCGAAGGCCACGTTGTCGGGGCAGGAGATCGGGCTGACCCGGTCCTTCGGGAACCCGGCGAAGTAGGTGGCCGGGTCCTTCGGGTCGCCCGCCACCAGGAACAGCCGCCAGGCGAAGCCGTCGGAGGACGGGTCGTCCCAGTGCTCGGCGAGCTCCAGCACGTGGCCGTGCTTGTTGAGGTTGCGCGGGTTCGCCTCGTCGGCGCCCGGGTAGCCGGACTTGCCCCGGTTGGAGTTGTTGGTGAGGGCGACGTAGACGCGGCCCGAGCGCGGGCTGGGCTCCACGTCCTCGGGGCGGTCCATCTTGGTGGCGCCCACCTTGTCGCCGGCGAGGCGGGTGAAGACGTACACCTCCTCGGCGGTCATGCCGGGCACGTGCGAGACCTCGCCGGTGGCGAGCGGGATCCAGACGCCGGAGCCGTCGAACTCGCCGTCGTTCGGCAGCTTGCCGGTGCCGTCGACCTCCGCCGCGGGGCTGTCGCCCGTGAGCTTCGCGACGTACAGGGTGCCGTGGTCCAGCAGGGTGCGGTTGTGCTCGCGGGCGGCGCGGCTCCCGCCCTTCTTCATCCGCTTCGAGGAGACGAACTTGTAGAGGTAGTCGAAGCGCTCGTCGTCGCCCATGTAGACGACGGGGCGGCCGTCGGAGGTCAGCCGCGGCTGCGCGGCCTCGTGCTTGAAGCGGCCGAGGGCGGTGCGCTTGGCCGGGGTGAAGTCCGGGTCGTGCGGGTCGAGTTCCACGACCCAGCCGAAGCGGTGCGACTCGTTGGGCTCCTTGGCCGCGTCGAAGCGGTCGTCGAACCGCTCCCACTTGCGCTCGGTGGCGCCGCTGCCGATGCCGTAGCGCTTGTCGGTGGGGCCGGAGCCGTTCGCGAAGTACTGGTTGAAGTTCTCCTCGCCGTGCAGCGTGGTGCCCCACGGGGTGGTGCCGCCGGCGCAGTTGTTGAGGGTGCCCAGCACCGTGCGCCCGGCCGGGTCGGCGGAGGTGCGCAGCAGGGCGCTGCCCGCGGCGGGGCCGGTCAGCTCGAAGCGGCTGGTCGCGGTCAGGCGGCGGTTGAGCGGGTGGCGGGTGACGGGGGTGAGCCGCCCGGAGCGGTGCTCCTCCTGGACGGCGACCACGGAGAGCCCGTGCGCGGCCCAGGCGATCTCGACCTGCTCGCGCGTGGGGTTCTCGGGGTCGTAGCCCTTGAACATCAGGAACTCGTCCGTGTACTCGTGGTTGGCCACGAGCAGCTGGCGGCCGCGCTCGCCGCGGAGCGGCAGCAGGCTGAGGAAGTCGTTGTTGTAGCCGAACTGCCCGGCCTGGGCCCGTGCGCTCTGGCGGTCGGGGTCGAAGGAGGGGGCGCCGCGCAGGATCGGCTCGCCCCACCGGATCACCACATGCTGCGCGTAGCCCTCGGGCACGGTGACCTTGTCGTCCCGGTTGGGGGCGACGGGCCGGAAGCGCAGGCCGCGGGCGCCGTCGGAGGGCCTCCCGGGCCGGTGGCCGGGGTGGCCGGGGTGGCCGCCCACCGTGTGGGCCTCGGCGCTGGGCGCACCGGGCACGAGCGCGGTGGCACCCGCCGCCGCCGTGACGGTGACGACCGCGGCGGCGCGCATCATCGAGCGGCGGGAGAGCGCACCGGCGATGACGTCGCCGACGTACTCGTTGTCGCTGGTGTTGGGAACCTCGTGGAAGCAGGCGTCACCGCAGCGGTAGCGGCACGTCAGCGCGGAGCGTCCGCCGGCGTGCGGCGCCTTGGTCAGCAGGGGCAGCAGTCTGCGCACTTCGTCCTCCTCCGGCGCGCGAAGCGCCGCCGTGTTCCCGGATGGTTCCGGCCGTGAGGCTAGGGCGGCCCGCCTGCCCCTCGGGAGACATGGCATGAACAGGGCGTGAATGCGATGCGGCCGGGCCGGGGGGCGGCGGACGGTCCGCGCGCGGCGTCCGCCGCCGCTCCGCGTCCGCGACGTGCGGCCGGGCCCGCGCGGGTGCCCTCCCGGGGAGGCTTGCGGAGGGCCGCTAACCTTACGTGTCAGCCCAGGCCCACGGCTTGGGCGGCACGTCTGGAGGAGCGGACAGTCACCCGCACCCAACTCATGCGAAAGGCCCCGCCCATGGGTATTCGGAGCTTGCTGCGCAAGGTGTTCGGACGCGACCGGGACGGCCGGGAGGTGGGGGCGGCGGCCACCGTTCCGGCGCAGACCGAACGTAAGGAACCGGCCACGGAGGAGTCGGCACGGAGCGGGGACGCCACGAGCGACCCGGCCGCGGCCGCGCCCGCGGTGCCCTCCCAGGCCCCGGTGGACCGGGCGGACGACCTGGTGTCGGCCGCCTTCGACAAGGCGACGCGCCAGGCGGCGTCCACGGTCCCGGCGCAGGAGACCGCGGAGGCGGCGGAGGCGCGGCAGTCGGAGGCGGCCCCCGGGCCGGAGGCGTCCGCCCCGGCCGACACCGACACCGACACCGGTACGGACGCCGACCGCCCGGCCGACGCGGGCACATCCCCGGCCGTCGAGGAGTCCCCGGCCGTCCCGGCCCAGGCGGAGGCGGCCCCGGCCGTCCCGGCCCAGGCCGAGGGGTCCGCCGTCGCGGAGCCCGAGGCCGCGTCCTCGGCTGTCCAGGCCGCGGCGCCTGCCGAGGAGCCCGCGGTGGAGTCGGCTCCCGAGGCCGGGCCCGAGTCCGCGGTGGAGTCCGTGGTGGAGTCGGCTCCCGAGGCCGAGGGCACCCCGGAGGCCGGAGCCCCGGCCCCGGAGGAGGCCCCGGAGGCGGATGCTCCGGTGGCGGAGCCCCGGTCCGAGGCCGAGGCTCCGGCTGAGGGCGCTGCGGAGCCGTCCGCTGCCGACGGCCCTGCTGCCGAGGAGCCCGCCGCGGAGGCCGCTCCCGAGCCCGCACCCGAGGTCCCTGCCTCCGAGGCCGCCCCGGCACCCGCCGTGGAGCCGGAGCCCGAGGCGTCTCCCGTGGCCGAGGAGCCCGTGGCGGAGGCCGCTTCCGGGACTGAGGCGCCCGCCCCGGCGCCCGAGGCCGACACCTCGCCCGACGCCGACGCCGACGCCCCGGCCGGGGGTGCGACCGATGCGGCCGCCACCCTCGTGGAGGAGTCTCCGGCCGTTCCTGCCCAGGCCGAGGCGCCCCCGGCCGTCGAGCCCGAGGGTGCTCCCGAGCCCGAGGCGTCCGCCCCGGCGGCTGCCGAGGAGCCCGCCCCGGAGGCCGCTCCCGAGCCCGAGCCCGAGGCCGCTCCCGAGGCCGAAGGCGCTGCCCCCGCCGACGCTCCGACCCCGGCCGTGGAGCCCGAGGCGTCTCCCGTGGCCGAGGAGCCCGCGGCGGAGGCCGCTCCCGAGCCCGAGGTCCCGGCCGCCGCCGATGCCCCGGCCCCGGCGCCTGCCGATGCATCCGCCGATGCCCCGGCCGACGAGACCCCCGCCGCTGCCGGGAAGCCGGCCGTCCCGTCGGCGCGGGTCAGGTCGCGCGCGCCCCTGCTCGTCGACGCGTACAAGACCGCGGGCAGCGCGCTCGGGAAGGCGCAGCTCATCGGCGCCCGGGCGCGGGTCTACCTGGTGCTCGACCGCTCCGGCTCGATGCGCCCCTACTTCAAGGACGGCAGCGCCCAGGCCCTCGGCGAGCAGGCCCTCGCCCTCGCCGCCCACCTCGACGAGCGGGCCACCGTCGACGTCGTCTTCTTCTCCACCGAGGTCGACGGCACCGGCGAGCTCACCCTGGACTCCCACGAGGGCCGGGTGGACGAGCTGCACGCCGGTCTCGGCCGGATGGGCCGGACCAACTACCACCTGGCGATGGAGCGGGTCCTCGCGCTGCACCAGGCGGCGGGCACGGACCTCCCCGCCTTCGTGATCTTCCAGACCGACGGCGCCCCGGAGTCGAAGACGGCGGCCACGGCCGCCCTGTCCGCCACTGCCGACCTGCCCGTCTTCTGGCAGTTCGTCGCCTGGGGCGAGCCCGGTGCGAAGGCCTTCGACTACCTCCGCAGGCTCAGCGCCGACAACGCCGGCCTCCTCACCGCCGGCCCGTCCCCGCGCGAGCTGACCGACGCCGAGCTGTACACGGGCCTGCTGGCGGGCTTCGGCCCCTGGCTCGCCGCCCGTACCGCCTGATCCGCTCCGGCACAGGGCGACCGCACCGCGCCCCCGCCCCCGCCCCCGGCCGACCGGCCGGAAGGCGGGGGCGCGCGCGTGTCCACCGGGCGAAACGCGTGTGAAGGCCGCCCCGCGGGGCCGATAGGATTTCGACCATGGCGGCCACTGGATCCGAGAAGCAGGGGGCGAAGGCGTACTACGTCACGACCCCCATCTACTACGTCAACGACGCTCCTCACCTGGGCCACGCCTATACGACCGTCGCAGGCGACGTGCTCTCCCGCTGGCACCGCCAGCGCGGCGAGAAGGTGTGGTACCTCACCGGCACGGACGAGCACGGTCAGAAGATCATGCGCACGGCCGAGGCGAACGGCGTCTCACCGCAGGAGTGGTGCGACAAGCTGGTCACCGAGGCATGGAAGCCCCTCTGGGAGCACCTGGAGATCGCGAACGACGACTTCATCCGCACCACGGAGAAGCGGCACACGGACCGTGTGCAGGAGTTCGTGCAGGACCTGTACGACAAGGGCGAGATCTACAAGGGCGGGTACGAGGGCCCGTACTGCGTGGGCTGCGAGGAGTACAAGATCCCCGGGGAGCTCGTCGAGGCCGAGGACGGCAGCAGGCTGTGCGCCGTCCACAAGCGCCCGGTGGAGATCCTCAAGGAGGAGAACTACTTCTTCAAGCTCTCTGAGTACGGCCCCAAGCTGCTGGACTTCTACGCGGCGAACCCCGGCTTCATCCAGCCCGAGTCCGCGCGCAACGAGGTCGTGAACTTCGTCAAGCAGGGTCTCCAGGACCTGTCGATCTCCCGCTCCACCTTCGACTGGGGCGTCCCGGTCCCGTGGGACGACAAGCACGTGATCTACGTGTGGGTCGACGCCCTGCTGAACTACGCCACGGCCGTCGGCTACAACGAGAACCCGGCGAAGTTCGAGGGGACCTTCCCCGCCGACGTGCACCTGGTCGGCAAGGACATCCTGCGCTTCCACGCGGTGATCTGGCCCGCCATGCTGCTGGCCCAGGGCCTGCCGGTGCCCGGCAGGGTCGCCGCCAACGGCTGGCTGATGGTCGGCGGCGAGAAGATGTCCAAGTCCAACCTGACCGGCATCAAGCCGCAGGACCTGACCTCGCACTTCGGGGTGGACGCCTACCGCTGGTACTTCCTGCGGGCGATCGCCTTCGGCAGCGACGGCTCGTTCTCGTGGGAGGACTTCAGCGCCCGCTACACCTCCGAGCTGGCCAACGACTACGGCAACCTCGCCTCGCGCGTCGCGGCGATGGTCGGCAAGTACTTCGACGGTGCGCTCCCGGCCGCGACGGCCGACGGGGACGCCGAGAAGGCGGTGCACGAGGGCCTGGCCAGGGCGGTGGCCGAGGCCGACCGCAGGATCGGCGACGAGCTGGACTTCCAGGGCGGCATCCTGGCGGTCTTCGACTTCGTGAAGCAGGTCAACGGCTACATCACGGAGCAGGAGCCGTGGAAGGTCGCCAAGGACACCTCGGAGGAGGGCCGGGCGCGCCTGGCGACGATCCTCTACACGGCGGCGGAGTCGCTGCGCGCCGTGGCCGTCCTGCTGCACCCGGTGATGCCGGAGACCTCCCGCAGGCTGTGGGAGTCCCTCGGGGCCGAGGCCGCGCTGGGGGCCCTCGCGGACCAGCGGGTCCAGGAGGCGGGCACCTGGGGCCTGCTGCCGGCCGGCTCCGCGGTGACCAAGGGCGCGGTGCTCTTCCCGCGCCTGGAGGAGCCGAAGAAGGACTGAACGCGACCGGGCCCCCGGCCCGGTCCCCGCGACGCCGCCCGGTCCCGTCCGGGCGGCGTTCCGCGTTCCGGGGCGGCGTGCCGTGCGGGGCCGTCCGGCACGGCCCCGGGGCACCGCTCAGCGGCGCAGGGTGCGGGCGTCGCCCATCACGACGACCGGGTGCAGCCCGGGGTCGAGGGCGCGCAGCAGCTCCCGCATGTGCTCCAGGGACAGCGACACGCACCCCTGCGTCGGGCCGCCGTGGTCGACGTGGATCCAGATGCCGCCGCCGCGTTCCCCGCCCATGGGCCGGGCCCGGTCGAGCGGGCTGGTGCCGGGCTCCCGGTTGTAGTCGACGGCCACCACGTAGTCGAAGGAGCCGTCGAGCGGCTCCCCCTCGAAGCCGCGGCCGCTGATCGTGAACTCGGGCCCCTGGTCGTAGGGGAGCGCGGTGCCGGGGTCGGGCAGCAGACCGCCCGCGCCGGTGAGGCCGAAGACGCCGATCGGCGACCGCAGGTCGCCTTCGCGGTGCTCCTCGGTCCAGCCCCTGAGGGCGTTGTGCGCGGTCCACGGACCGGCGGTGCGCTGCCAGCCCTTCTCCGGGTCTCTGACGTGGAGCGCCACGGCGGAGGCGGAGGAGTCGCGGCCCTCGCCCGTCACGACGAGCACCTGGCGGCTGTCCGCGGGGATCTCCGCCATGGTCCGGGGCCCGAGGCCGGGGATGTCCGCCACCGGGACGGTCTGGGCCTCGGGACGCCCCGGGGCGTCGCCGGGCTTGGCGTCCGTCACCGCCGGTGGCGCCTGTGCGTCGGTACCCGCTCCGCAACCGGTGAGCAGGGCTCCGGCGCACAGCAGGGCGGCGGCCGGAAGGGTTCGGGTACGCAGAGGCATTGCGGCGGGCGGCCTTTCGGACTCGGGAACCGTCTCCGGACGGCATGTGCTTCCAGAGTGGCAGGCCCCCGGCGTTTCGCAGCTCCGCACCACTCGGGAGAGCGGTCGATTGTCGGCCATGTCGGCCGCTTCCGTCGTACGGGCAAAGGCCGTTGACGCCACGAGGCCCGCCCCGATGGCATATGCCGACCCGAACCGCACGCGGTGTCACCACCGGGCACGGTGGGTGCCCCTCGCCTGGGGCGCCTCAGCGCGACGCCGCGTACGCCACGAATCCCGCCCACGCACTGCGCGTCAGTGCAAGCCGGGGGCCGTCGACGTCCTTGGAGTCCCGGACGTGCACCGCGCCGCGCCCGTCGGCGACCTCGACACAGGAGTCGCCCTCATTGCTGCTGCTGTAGCTGCTCGTGAACCACACCAGGCCGCCGGGACCTTCGGCCGAGGCGTTTCGCGTCATGTCTCCCCCAGCAGATGCTCGATGAAGGTGTTCGACTCACGGGGCGTGAGGGCCTGAGCCCGGATGATGCCATAGCGCAACTCCAGGATACGAAGCTGCCGGAGGCCATTCACGGCCCGACCGCCCGACCGCCCGACCTCCCGACTGCCCGACTGCCCGACCTCCCGACCGCCGGAACCGCCGACGAGCCGTCCGGGAACGTCGGGACCTCGATGCGTCCCGACAGTCCCGCACGCTCCTGACGGTCCGTCGGCATCGGTCGTCAGCTACGGCCGCTCCATGGAATCGCGGGTCAGGCAGCATCCCATGGAGTCCGGCATGCAAGGCCCGTGGGGCCCCGGTGGCACGGCGGCGAGTGGCCTGGAGTCATGCCGGTGATCGTCGTCCGGTCCCGGCCGTGGGTGTCTGCCTGGGCAGCAGCGGTTTCGCCCGCTCGACCAGGGCTGCGGCCTCCGCGACGTGGCGGTAGCGATGCAGGCGCGTGCTCATGTCGCCCACGGCACCGCTGATCTTCACCGACCTGATGCCTTCCGCGCAGTCCAGGAACTCGGTCCACGTCGAGAGGGCGGAGTCGAGGTCGCCGCGTTGCAGGCCGACCTTCCCGAGGTCGGCGAGGACGATCGCCCGGCTGCGGCGCCGGTCGAGGCCGTGGATATCGAGGGCCTGGTGCAGGTGCTCGGTCGCGGCGTCCAGGTCGCCGAGGCGGGCGAGGATCATCCCGGAGTGGTGGGCCCACCGGCCGATGCTGAAATGCGACGCCCAGGACTCGCCGGGCGGGTGCCCGGGGTTCTTCTCGATCGCGGTCTGCGCGGCGGTCAGGGACCGGGTGGCGAGCCGCCTGTCGCCGTCCAGGGCGGCCGCGTCCGCCAAGGTGGTCTGGTAGTACGACACGGCCCTCGGGTCGTCGGGCGTCTTCGCCTCCTCGACGCACCGCTCGGACAGCCGCAGGGCGACCGCGCTGACCTTCGGGCCCAGGTCGATCGCCTGCATCGCCATGCCGCGGAGGGCGGTGGCGGCCAGCTCGGGGTCGCCGGCCTCGGCGGCGAGCGCGTACGCGTGGCCGTAGTACTGCTGGGCGAGGCCGTCGTTGCCCTCGTCCTGGGCCATCCATCCGGCGAGGTGCACGAGCTGCGACGTCGCCGCGTACAGGGCCCGGCCGGTCTTCTCGCTGTAGGTGCCGTTCAGCCAGCGTTCGACGTCCTCGGTGAGGTAGCGCGCAACCAGGTGCCGCGCGTGTCCGCCGCCGAGTTCCGCCGCAGTGTCGCCGAGGGCCTTGGTCATCGCCCGTACGGCCGCGACCTCGCCGTCACCCACTCTCAGGCCGCCGGCCTGGTCGATCCTGCGCTGTATGCCCTCAGGGTCCGGAAGTCCGAGGGCGGCGAGCGCGTAGGCGCTGGAGGCCGCGAGGAAGTTCCGCCGAAGCACGTCGCTCCTTCCCAACTCCATTACTGACGCCACGGTATCCGCGCCCGGGGCCGTAGGCCCCGCAACTTCCGGGGCCGGTACCGCGCTCAGGTCGAGGTCGAGCAGCTGCACGAAGTGCGGCAGCCAGTACGTCGGCTCGCGTTCGCCGGTCATCCACCGCCGGGCGGACTGCCGGTCGACGCCGTTCGGGCCCCGGCCTTCGATGATCCCCAACTCGCGGGCGAGTTTGGTCGGCCCCCAGCCGCGTGCTGCGCACGCCTGGCGGATCAGTTCGCTGATGTGCGGGCGCTCGGGCACCCCCGCCCCTCTCCGTCCGGTGCCGGGGACGTGCGGGTCCTCCGGGCTGGCCCACGCGGGCCTACGACTGGCCTACAGCCTGGCACCTCCTCACCACCCGTGCTTGGTCGTTGACTCAACGCCACACCGAAGACTCGATGCCAGCGGACGGAAGACGGTGATCGACACCATGCACCTCGACGACGACAACGTGCCTCAAGACGAGCGGCCTTGCTCTCCCGCGATGCCCGGCCGAGCTCCTGCCACGCTCCCAGCTCCACTCGACTCCCGTGATCTGGCCCCCGATGTGCGGCTGGCCCTCGACCTGTCCAACGGGCGGCCGACCGGCGCGGCCGCCGACGCCGTACGACGGCGGCTGCGCGAGCACGTCGCCGCGCTCGCCGACATGGGCGGATATTGCGGCCGGATCCACCCCTGCCGCCGCGCGACCGGCGGCCCTTCGGACCGCTTCTCCGTCCTGCTGTCCCCGACCCGGCGCGGAGCGCGCCTCGGCCGGCTGCTCCTTGCCGCGTGGCTGCGGTCCCGGGAGCTGCCGGACGGTGTCGCCGAGGCGGCCGTGCAGATCACCGCCGAACTCTGCGCGAACGCCGCCACCCACGGCAGGGCCGGCGGCCGGAACGTCCGCCTCGCCGTCCATGTGAGCGGCGAGCGGCTGCGCCTGGAGGTGACCGACACCCGGGGCGGGGAGCTTCCGCGGCCGGGGCCCGCCGCACCCGAGGCGGAGTCCGGACGGGGGCTGCTCCTCGTCGCCGCGTTCGCGGACCGCTGGGGCGTGGAGCAGGGACCGGTTCCCCGCAAGACCGTATGGGCCGAACTCGACCTGCCGCAACGGCCGTCGGGGGAGGCGGGGCCCGCCACCGGAGCCCGGGAACGCGGGCTCCGGTGGGGCGGCACCTCTGACCAAGGAACGACGGGAGGGAAAGGAACCGCACCCGACCCCACCCCTCCCTCCCGGACCGACTACTCACCCGCGCGGGTGAACATCGGCAACTGAGCTGGATTCGGGACGGGTTGCCTGCCATACGCTCAGCGCGACAAGCACACCGACTGCGGACATACGACGGCCCCCGCCGGGACTGCAATCCCAAGGCGAGGGCCTGACCACCGAGGAAACACCCTTCCTGATGGATACCGAGAACCCTAGCGCGCACCCTCGCGCCACGTCCCGCAACGACGGGAACAACCACCGTCCCCGGCGCGCCGGGACGGCTGCCCGGACCGGCGGAGTCGTCCACGACAACTCCCGCCACACCACCCGCTTCACGGTGATCGGCAACCACCTGGCGCAGCACACCGAGCTGTCGCTGCTGGCCATCGGCCTGGCCGTGCACATCCAGTCGCTCCCCGGCGGCGCCTGCGTCAGCATCCGGACCCTGGCGGCGCGCTTTCCCGAGGGCACCGCGCGGATCGCCGCCGCCCTCCGGGAGCTGGAGGCCCACGGCTATCTCCGCCGCAGCCGCGAGCGCACCGGGGGCGGCCGGATCGTGACCCGGACCGTCTCCTGCAACCAGCCGGGCCGGGCCCGTGGCGGTCCGGGCACGGTGGCCGCGAGCAGCACCGCGGCGGGGCCGCCCGCGGCCGTCCGCCGCCCGCGCCCGGAGCGGGGGCGGCCCGGTGCCCGGTCCCTCCCGCCCGTGCCCCGGCCCGCGTACACCTCGCCCGCGCTGCTCGCCGACGCGGCGGAGGTACTGGCGGGGCTCCGGCGGCAGGACCCCCGGCTGCTGCTGTCCGCCGCGGACGCGGCGCACCTCGCCCCGGGCGTCGCCGCCTGGCTGGAGCGCGAGTTGACCCCGGCCGAGGTGGGCCGCGCCCTGGCGGCGGACCTGCCCGGGGAACCCCTGCACCGCCCCGCCGCCCTGCTGGCGCACCGCCTCACCGCGAAGCTCCCGCCCCTGCCACCGTTCCGCGCCCCGGCCCCGCCGGAGGCCGTCCGGCACCCCCTGCAGAACTGCGACTCCTGCGACCACGCCTTCCGCGGCCCGTCCCCCGGCACCTGCCCGCCCTGCACCCCGGGCGGCCCCGGCCCGTGACCGCGCACGGACTCCCCCTCCCCCTCCGCGGCTGAGCGCCCACGCGGAAGGGCCCCGGAGCCGCCTCGGCGGCTCCGGGGCCCTTCCGGAGAGTGGGTCCCCCCGGCCCGGCCGGGGAGGGGCGCGGGTCTACTCGGCCGGCTTGGCGACCGGCTTGCGCAGGGCGATGTTCAGCTCGCGCAGGCGGGTCTCCTCCAGCTCCGTGGGGGCGCCCATCATCAGGTCCTGGGCGTTGCCGTTGAGCGGGAAGGCGATGGTCTCGCGGATGTTGGGCTCGTCCGCGAGGAGCATCACGATGCGGTCCACGCCCGGGGCGATGCCGCCGTGCGGCGGGGCGCCGTACTGGAAGGCGCGCAGCATGCCCGCGAACTCGCGCTCCACGGTCTCCTTGTCGTAGCCCGCGATCTCGAAGGCCTTGAACATGATCTCGGGCTCGTGGTTCCGGATGGCACCCGAGGACAGCTCGACACCGTTGCAGACGATGTCGTACTGCCAGCCGAGGACGTCCAGCGGGTCCTGCGTCTCCAGCGCCTCCAGGCCGCCCTGGGGCATCGAGAACGGGTTGTGCGAGAAGTCGATCTTCCCGGTGTCCTCGTCCTTCTCGTACATCGGGAAGTCGACGATCCAGCAGAACCGGAAGACGCCCTCCTCGAAGTGGCCGGAGCGCCTGGCGGCCTCCACCCGGACCGCGCCCATGATCCTGGAGACCTCGTCGAACCCGCCCGCGCCGAAGAACACGGCGTGGCCCGCGGCCAGGCCGAGGCGCTCGGTGAGGACCTTGACGTTCTCCTCGGTCAGGAACTTGGCGATGGGGCCGCTCAGCGTGCCGTCCTCGCCGACCCGGACCCAGGCCAGGCCCTTGGCGCCCTGCTCCACCGCGTAGTCGCCGAGGCCGTCGAAGAACTTCCGCGGCTGGTCCTGGACCGCCGGGACCGGCAGGGCGCGGACGTGCTTGCCCGCGAAGGCCTTGAACTCCGAGCCCTCGAAGACGTCGGTGATGTCGACGAGTTCCAGCTGCGCGCGCAGGTCGGGCTTGTCGTTGCCGTACTTCAGCATCGCCTCGCGGAACGGGATCCGCGGGAACGGGGAGGTGACGTGGCGGCCGCCGCCGAACTCCTCGAACAGCTCGGTCATGAGCTTCTCGATCGGCTGGAAGACGTCCTCCTGCTCGGCGAAGCTCATCTCCACGTCGAGCTGGTAGAACTCGCCCGGCGAGCGGTCGGCGCGGGCGTCCTCGTCGCGGAAGCACGGCGCGATCTGGAAGTAGCGGTCGAAGCCCGAGATCATGAACAGCTGCTTGAACTGCTGCGGAGCCTGGGGCAGCGCGTAGAACTTCCCCGGGTTCAGGCGGGAGGGCACCACGAAGTCGCGGGCGCCCTCGGGGGAGGTCGCCGTGAGGATCGGCGTGGCCATCTCGTTGAAGCCGAGGGCCGTCATCTTGTGCCGGATCGCGGAGATGACCGCGGTGCGCAGCATGATGTTGCGGTGCATGCGCTCGCGGCGCAGGTCCAGGAAGCGGTACTCCAGGCGGCGCTCCTCGCCGACACCGTCGTCGGTGTTGATCTGGAACGGGAGCTGCTGCGCCGCGCCCAGCACCTCGACGGAGCCGACCTCGACCTCGACCTCGCCGGTCGGCAGCTCGGCGTTGACGTTCTCCGTGCCGCGGGAGACGACCGTGCCGTCGACGCGGACGACCGACTCCTTGGTCAGCTTGTCGAGCGCCTCGTAGGCGGGGGTGCCGGGACGGGCGACGAGCTGCGTGATGCCGTAGTGGTCGCGCAGATCGATGAAGAGGATGCCGCCCAGGTCTCGGCGATTGTGCAGCCAGCCGCTCAGCCGGACGTCCGTGGAGACGTCAGAGGCGCGGAGCTCGCCGCAGGTGTGGGACCTGTACCGATGCATCGTCGTTCATCCAGTCTTGGGGATTCGGGAGTGGGCGATCTGTGCAAGGTTACCGCCCGGGACCCTCCGCCCTCATGGGCATGGACGCATCAGACGGGCCGCGGCCCGTCCGGCGGGCCCGTGCGCGTGCCGCCCGCTCCCCGGGCGGATGTCTCCCGGCAGGTCATCGGCGCGCGCATCTGCCTACAGTGAGCCAATGCGCACCGAGGACGTGCTGGTCGCCGTGGCGACCGGTGTCTGGCGCTGGGAGGCCTCGAAGGGGGCGGTCTCCCTCGACGCCGAGGCGGCCAGGCTGCTGGGGCTCCCGGAGGGCACCGGCGAGTTCCCCGAGGCCGCCGTGCGCTCGTGCTTCCACCCGGTGGACTGGAGCGAACTCAACGGCATCGCCAGCCTGGCCCTCGCCGAGGGCACGGTCGCCGAGGCGCGGCTGCGGGTGGTGGACGGCTCGGGCCGGGTGCGGCGCATCCTGCGGACCCGCGGAAGGCCGATCACACAGGGTGACACCCTGCGGCTGGTCGGCACCCTCCAGGAGGTCACCGACCAGCCGTCCTCCGCCGCGCAGGCACCCGTCACCGGGGACTGGCGGCGCTCCCGGGAGGCCTTCCTGCTGGACGCGGGCAGGGCGCTGGCGGAGGCCCGCTCCACCGCCGAGGTGCTGCGGGTGGCGGGCTCGCTGTCGATGCCCGGGTTCTCCCCGGACGGACTGGCGGTCTTCGGGGCCGCGGCGGACCGGCTGACGATCATCGGCCACCACGGGCACGGCACCGGCGACGACGAGCCCTTCACGGACATGCCGCTGGACACGGACTACCCGGCGGCGGAGGTGGTGCGCACCGGCCGGGCGATCTACCTGCCGAGCCCCGACGACTACCGCGACCGCTTCCCCGTCACCTGGCCGCTCGCCCAGCGCTTCGGGCGCGAGTCCTGGGCGTTCCTGCCCCTGGTGGTGGCGGGGCGCACCATCGGGGCCTGGATGGCGGCGTTCCGCCACCCGGTCGCCTTCACCCCCGACGAGCGCGCGGTGCTCACCACCGTCGCGCGGATGCTCGCGGGCGCGCTGAGCAGGGCCGGGGCGGCCGAGTCGGAGCGGGAGCTGTCGCTGGGGCTCCAGCGGGCGATGATGCCGAACCTGGGTGCCGGCGTCCCGGGGCTGGCGGTCGCCGCGCGCTATGTGCCGACCGGCGGCGGCCTCCAGATCGGGGGCGACTGGTACGACATGATCCCGCTGCCGGGCGGCAGCGCGCGCGGTGACGGCAGGGACGGGCGGATCGCCCTGGTCATCGGCGACGTCCAGGGGCACGACGTGCGGGCGGCGGGGCTGATGGGCCAGCTGCGGATCGCGCTGCGCGCCTACGCGGCCGAGGGGCACCGTCCGGACGCGGTGCTCTCCCGGGCCTCGCGGTTCCTGCACGGCGTCACCGAGGCGAGCGACGACGGCGACCTCCTGGGCGGCCCCCGCTTCGCGACCTGCCTCTACCTGGAGTTCGACCCGGCGACCGGGGTGGCGGAGCTCGCCCGTGCGGGGCACCCGGAGCCCGTGGTGGTGACCTCCGACGGGACGGTGCTGCAGCGGTCCACGGAGGGCGGGCTCCCGCTGGGTGTCGACCCGGACAGCGACTATCCGACGACCCGGCTGACGCTGGACCCGGGGGCGACGCTGCTGCTCTGCACCGACGGGCTGCTGGAGACCGGCGGGCACGACCTGGACACGGGCTGGGCCAGGCTGCGGGACGTGCTGGAGGGGCACCGGGGGGCGGCCCTGGAGGATCTGGCGGACGCCCTGGTCCAGGCGGTCCACGGGCCCACCTCCCACCACACCACGGGGCCGCTCGCCGACCGCCGCGAGGACGACATCGCCGTGGTGCTGATGCGGCGGGAGAGCAGCGGGGACCGGAGGCCCGCGCGCCGGACCGCGATGGTCGTCGCGCAGGCGGAGCCGCAGCGCATCGCCCATGCCCGCCGCCAGGTCCGGGAGCTGCTGCACGACTGGGCCGACTCCGAGCAGGTGGACTCGGCGGTGCTGATGGTCTCCGAGATGCTGACCAACGTCCTGGTGCACACCGACGTCACCGCGCTGCTGGCGGCCGAGGTGGTGCACGAGGAGGCGGTGCGCCGGGTGCGGGTGGAGGTGACGGACGGCAGCGACGAGCTGCCGCACCGGCGCAGCCCGGGGGAGCTGGCGTCCTCGGGACGGGGGCTGGTGCTGATGGAGATGCTGTCCGACGCCTGGGGTGTCGAGCCGCGGGGCGAGGGCAAGTCGATCTGGTTCGAGCTCTACGAGCCGCCGGCCGCGGAGGGCGGCTCCGGGCCGGGGGCCGGACCGGTCGCGGTGGCCGCGCCCCCGCCGTAGCGGTCCCGCAGCTCGCCCAGGACGCCGAAGGCGGCGGCCGTGACCGGCACGGCGAGCAGCATCCCGAGGATGCCCGCGAGGCTGGCGCCCGCGGTGATGGCCAGCATGACCAGCGCCGGGTGCATCTGCACCGTGCGGCTCTGGATCATGGGCTGGAGGACGTGGCCTTCGAGCATCTGGACCGCCAGCACCACGCCGAGCGCCCAGAGCGCGATCACGAAGCCGCGGTCGGCGAGGGCGACGAGGACGGCCACCGCCCCGGAGATGAAGGCGCCCAGGTAGGGGATGTACGCGCCCACGAACACCAGCGCGCCCAGGCCGACGGCCCCGGGCACGCGCAGGACCAGCAGGCCGACGGTGATGCAGACGGCGTCGATCAGGGCGATGAAGGTGGTGCCGCGCATGAAGCCGGAGACGGCGCCGAAGGCGCGGCGGGCCATGGCCTCGGCCACGTCGCCGGTCGACCGGGGGGCCAGGGAGCGCAGGGTGGCGACGGCACGGTCGGAGTCGCGCAGGAAGAAGAAGACGAGCAGCAGCGCGAGCACGGCGATGGCGGCCATCTCGCCGACCACGCTCAGTCCGGAGATCACGCCGGAGGCGGCGGTCTGGCCGAACCTGCCGAGCAGGTCCCTGGCGTTGGCGGCGATGTCGTCCAGCGAGGTGCCCGCGGCGCCGAAGAGGTCGGCGAGGTCGAGGGCGGCCCTGCGGAGCGAGGCGACGATCTGGTCCCCGGTCTCGACCAGGGCGTGCACCACGATGTAGACGGCGCCGCCGACGACCCCGAGGACCCCGGCGCAGGTCAGGGCGGCGGCGAGCGAGCGCTGCACCTTCATCCGGCGCAGCCGCCGGTACAGGGGCTCCAGCAGGGCCGTGCCGAGGAGGGCCAGCAGCACGGGGGTGACGGCGGTCTTGAAGACGACGACCAGCCAGACGCCGACGCCCGCGACCCCGGCCACCAGCAGGGCGAGGGCGCACCAGGCCGCGAGGCGGCGCGCGGGCTCGGGCAGCACGGGCTGGGGGGCGGGACCGGTCACACGGCCAGCCGACCACGGGGGAGGCGCGGGGGCGCGCGGGGGCGGGCCAGGGGGGTGACGGTGCGTCAGCCCCGGTGGGGCGGCCGCGGCGGCCCCGCAGGCCGGGTCCGCCCACCGCCGCACCAGCCCGGGCGCCCGCTGTCCACAGCCTGTGGACAGTCCTTCCCGGCGGGCCCCGCTCCCTGCTCCCCGGCCTCAGCCGGAAAGGCCCGGCAGCAGCACCACCCGGCGGCCGTGGAGCTCGCCGTCCTCGATGCGGCGGTGGGTGCGGGCCGCGTCGGCGAGGGGGGCCAGCTCCACGGCGCGCGGGCGCAGGCGCCCGTCGGACAGGAGGCGGTTGATCGCCGTCGCCGCCTCGGCGAGTTCGGCCGTGGTGGCGTGCGAGATGACGAAGCCGACCACCGCCCCGTCCTTCATGTAGAGGGGGCCCGCGGGCAGTACCGGCTCGGAGCGCGCACCGGCGAGCAGCACGATCCGCCCGCGCGGGGCGAGGACGTCCACGGCGGTGGCCAGGTCGTTGGCGCCGGAGGTGTCCGCGTGGACGTCGACGCCCCGCGGGCACGCCCGGCGGATCCGCTCGCGCAGGTCGGGGGACCGGTAGTCGAGGACGGTCTCCGCTCCCAGGGCCTTGCAGTGGTCGGCGTCGGCCGCCGAGGCGGTCGCGACCACCCGCGCCCCGGCCTCGGCCGCCATCACCACGAGCGCGCCGCCCACGTTGCCCCCGGCGCCCGCGACCAGCAGGGTCTCCCCGGCGCGCAGCCGCCCGTGGGTGAAGAGGGCGAGGTGGGCGGTGGCCGCCGGGTGGACCACGGCGACGGCGTCAGCGGCCCCGACCCCGGGCGGCAGGTGGTAGAGGCGGTCCGCCGGCACGACCGCCTGCTCCGCCGCCGCGCCCTGCCGGCCCCCGTGTCCGAGGCTGTTGCACCACACCCGGTCGCCCGGGGCGAAGCCGGGTGCTCCGGCGCCGGCGGTGACGACGGTGCCGACCAGGTCGCGGCCGACGACGAAGGGGAACTCCATCGGCGTCGCGAAGAGGCCGGAGCGCACGAAGGTGTCCACCGGGTTGGCCGAGACGGCCTCGACCTCGACCAGGACGTCCGTCGGCCCCGGCAGGGGTGCCTCGACGTCGCCGTACCGGATGTTCTCCGCGGGGCCCGGTTCTTCGATGAAAGCTGCACGCATGAGGCGATCGTCGCAGCGAGGCGCGGCGGACCGCA
Organism: Streptomyces sp. C10-9-1; assembly: GCF_024497955.1. Lineage (GTDB taxonomy): Bacteria > Actinomycetota > Actinomycetes > Streptomycetales > Streptomycetaceae > Streptomyces > Streptomyces sanyensis. The sequence goes on from NZ_JANHKP010000002.1 coordinate 264,284, forward strand.
CGGATCGGCGCGGGTTTCGTCACCTCCGCGGTGGTGGCGGCGGTGGCGGTGGCGGCGGCGTGCTGCCGGACGGCCGCGGCGGCGCGGCCGCCCGGCGCGTCAGTGCCGCTGCCGGGCCGCCGCCTGCTGGCGCGGAACCTTCTTCTCCGGCGTGCCCGCCCGGCGCTCGAAGCGGCTCGGGAAGGGGTACCTGCGCTCCAGGAAGGCCCCGATCGCCCGCTGGGCCGCCGCCCGCGCCGCGGGCGGCGTGTCCACGTCGTTCAGGCAGAAGAAGTCGACGTCCTCGCCCGCCGCCAGCCGCGCCAGCCGCTGCTTCATGTCCCGCGAGCCCAGCTGCACATAGCGGAACAGGTACTCCGCCGGCACGGCGCGCCCGGTGGCGATCGCCCAGTGGTGGTGCAGTGTCGAGGCCGGCGCCAGGTCGGAGGTGGAGCGGAACCGGGAGTACGACGTACGCCGCAGCTCCTCGATGTCGAGGCTCTCCATCTCCCGCATCACCGACAGCAGTTGCGGATGCGGGGTGTGCAGCGACTTGCGGGTGATCTGCCGCCCGTGGAACCGCCGGATCACCTCGCGGGTGTTCTTGCCGGCCGAGTTCGGCGCGGGCTCCAGCGGATGCGGTGCGCCCACCCCCAGCTTCAGCGGCGAGAACGGGATGCGGGCGATGCCGTTGCCGTGGAAGAAGTGGGCGGCGCCCACCGGGCGGTTCACGAACACGTCGTCGTTGAAGTACAGGAAGTGGTCCGACAGGCCCGGGATGTGGTGCAGCCGGCTCTCGATGGCGTGCGAGTTGAACACGGGCAGCGCGTCCGCCGGGAGGATGTCCCGGTGGTCGACCACGGTCAGCCCCTCCGCCCGGGGGTCCAGCCAGGACGGCACCTGCGCGTCGGTGACCAGGTAGACGTTCCGGACGAAGCCGGCGTACATCTCCAGGGAGCGCAGCGCGTACTTCAGTTCGTCGTGGCTGGTGTACCGGGAGTCGCCGGTCTCGCGCGCGGCGATGACGTTCTCGGACCGCTCCTGGTGCGCGCGGCGCTTGGCGGCCATCGCCGGGTCGCTGCCGTCGACCCAGGTGTACACGGCGTCGACCGGGAACAGCACCTCGTCGATGCCCGGCTCGGCGAACGCCGTGAACGTCGGCACCGTGCGCCGGTGCCCGGGTGCCGTGGCCGTGTCGCGGGCCGCCTCGGGCACGACCTCGGAGACCGGGTTGCGCCGCGGGGCGACCAGGGCGGTGCCGAAGACGTCCTCCAGCTGCTCCCCGGGAACGCTCAGATGGGCGGGGTCGCCGCCGAGGTCCCGGCCCTGCCGCCAGAACTCGATGTCGCAGCCGGCCTCCAGGCCGCTGAGCACCTGCCCGACGGGACCGAGCCGGACCAGGCCGGTGCGCAGCACCGCCGCGCGGCGCAGGGCGCCCGGCAGCCGGCCGTCGGCCCACAGCACCGCGGTCGGCACGGTGCCGTCGGAGGCGACGGCACCGACGTACGCCGCGGTGTCCGCGAACCGCCGCCGGGCCCCCGCCAGCACCGTCGCGCGGTGCTCCTCCGCGACACCGACGACCTGCCGGGGAGCGCCGCTCCCGTGCTCGACGGGGACCAGGAAGTAGGGCACGCCCGAGGACTCCAGCAGCGTGCACACCTGGTCGAGGTCGGCCTCCGCGGCCTCCGCGGCGGTATAGCGGGCGACCGTGGGCCCGTACAGCCGGAGCGGGCCGAAGGACACCCTGCGCAGCCCGGGCACGGTGCGCCGCAGCCGGCGGCGGGCCCGGGACCTGCGCAGCGGCCACAGCCGGGCCACCGACCACAGCCGCAGGCGCAGCAGCAGGTCCCGGGCGGCCCGCAGGGCCGCCGAGGCCGGCAGGAGTTCGCGCATCCGCATGGCCCCGGCCCGTCAGTTCCGCTTCTCGAAGGGGCTGGGGAAGGGGAAGTAGTCCTCCAGGAAGGCGGCCATACGGGCCTGGACCTGCTCCCGCTCCTCCGGCGCCACGTCGACGTCGTTGAGGCAGAAGAAGTCGAAGCGCCGGGTGGACCGCAGGTCGGAGAGGCGCTTGTCGGCGTCCGGGCGGCTGATGTTGACGTACCGGAAGTTGTACCGGCCCGGGACGCCGCGGCCCGCCATGAGCGCGTAGTTGTACAGCAGCGGCGCGGTGACGGCGATGTCCGTCGGGGAGCGGAAGCGGGACCCCATGGTCCGCTGCACGTCCTCCGCGAACAGCTCCTCGATCTCCTGAAGCGTGCCGCGGTGCTGCGGCAGCGGGGTGTGCATGAAGTTGTTCGTGGTGATCTTGCCGAACTTCTCCAGCAGCAGCGCCCGCACGTTCTTGCTGGCGGAGTTGGTGGCCGTCTCCTCGGCGTGCGGCTTGCCGACGCCGATCTTCAGCGGGGACACCGGGACCCTCATCAGGCCGCTGCCGTGGAAGAAGTGCTCCGGGGTGATGCGGCGCCCGGCGAACACGTCGTCGTTGAAGTACAGGTAGTGCTCGGACAGGCCCGGGATGTGGTGCAGCCGGGTCTCGATGGCGTGCGAGTTGAACACCGGCAGCACACCCTCGGGGAAGATGTCGCGGTGGTCGACGACCGTGATGCCCTCGGCGGTGTCGTCCAGCCAGTGCGGCTTCTGGCCGTCGGTGACGATGTAGATGTGCCGCACGAAGTCGGCGTACATCGCGAGGGAGCGCAGCGAGTACTTCAGCTCGTCGTGGCTGGTGTAGCGGGAGGCGTTGGTCTCCTTGTCCAGGATCTCGGCGGTGCCGCGCTCCTGGTACCGGGCCCGCTTCGCCCGCATCTCCGGCTCCTCGCCGTCGACCCAGGTGTAGACGACGTCGACGGGGAAGGTCGCGCGGCTCGGGGTGGGCAGGGTGAGCGGCGCGAAGCTGGGCAGCTCCCGCTCGCCGACCCGCACCGTCACCGGCTGCTGCTCGGCGGCGGGGAGCACGTCCGTGAGGCCGTTGTTGCGCGGAGCGACCAGGGACTCGGCGAATATGTCCTGCGACGCCTGCGGCTGCACCTTGGCCAGGCGGCTCTCGCCGTCGGCGGTGGCCAGCAACTGCCCGCCGTCCTCCCAGAACTCCACGTCGCAGGCCAGCTCCGGGCCCGCCAGCAGCTGGCCCTTGGGGCCGAGGTGGTTCTCACCGATCCGCAGCACCGGGGCGGAGCGCAGCCCGGCGGGCAGGACACCGTCCAGGAACATCGCCGGGTTCTTCAGCTGTCCGCCGGGCAGCGGCCAGCCGACGAAGACCGCCTTGTCCGCGTACATCGACTCGAGCGCGTCGAGGAGCCGGCCGCGGTCCACGGCGTTGACGCCCACCACGTGGCGGGTGCGGGAGGTCGGGAGGAGGAAGTAGGAGATGTCCTCCTTCTCCAGCGCGGCGACCACCAGGTCGAGGTTGGCGGTGGCCGCACCGGCGGCAGTGAACTCCGTCACCATCCGCCCGTAGAACTGCTGGCCGCGCACGGTGACCGGGCGCAGCACCGGGTCCGTGTCCGCTGCTCTGCGGCGCCGCCGCATGGTACGCAGCTGCCAGACCCGCTCGGCGGCTTTCCGCTCGACTCGCGGACGCATCCGCCGCGCAAAGGAACGCACGGTCACGATTCTGTGCTCCTCATCTGAACCGCTACACCTGCGCTGACCGGACAGGTGGACGTGGCACTAGGGTATGGAAGAGTTCACCATAATTTAGGCTCGGGCCCGACCGGACCTCCAGCGGCCTCCGGACCCCGTGATGGGGCGAAGCCCACACTCACGAGTGGCCCGCACCCCGCGGTCCTGACCGGACGGCTCCTCCGCGCGCCCGGCGCCCCCGGGCAGGTCCGGGATCGCCGCCGGGGCGCGGTGCAGCGGATTTCCCCTCCGCCGCGGCGGAGGCGGCCGGAGCGCCGGGCCCCCGTCCACGGGCCGCGCGGGCGTCAACCCGGCGGTGGACATCGCCCTCGCTCAGCCCGGGCCCGGGGCGGCCGGCGGGCGTCGCCGCGATCCCGCGGCATGGGGAGTGGGGAGCCGGCGGCCGCGCCGGCCGGTGTGGAGCCGGTCCACCTGCCGTCCCGGGCCGACATCGCGGAGGCGCTGCTCGCGCGCTCCGGCAGGCGCGCGCACGGGTGGCGCCCTCCGCCGCTCCTCGGGCTGGGCACGGCGGCCGCGCTCGCGGTCCTCCTGCCGGTCGCGGCACCCGCGGGGGTGGTCGTGCTCGTGGCCGCGGTCCTGTGCTCGGTGCCGGTGCGTCTCGGGGGCGGGCCGGTGCGGCAGTGGTGCCGGGTGCGGCAACCGACCGGGTACGCGCTCTCCCGGGGCGGGCAGGCCGTCCGTGCAGACGGCGGCGGTGTACGCGCCGCCACCGCGCTCATGGAGACCGGGGTCCCCCGGGGAGTCGTTCCGCCGCTACGTCGAGACGGCGAGCCTCCTCGTCCCGGTCATCGACGGCGCGGTGGGCGGCATGGCCGTGCTGCCGAAGAGCGGACTGCGCGACGGGGCGGCTGCCGGCGGGACGCGTGCGGTCCTCGCCGGGCATCCCGCGCCCCGTCCGCCCGACGGCTGGCCCGGCCGATCGGCGGCCGCCGCCGTGCGGAGGGGCCGCGCCCCGCCGTCCGCGCCGGGGCCCGGGCCGGGTCCGGCGCACGGCGCCGTCCGCCCGTGGGGCGGGGTACGTGCCGGACGCCGCGCGCCAAGCGGGGTCTGCCGGACACGGCCTACGCGCCCCGGGTCTCGCCGATCTTCGCCGCGAGGGCGGCGAGCAGCTGCCGGAGCAGCTCGATCGTGGTCTCGTCGGTCAGGTTCCCGGCCTCGTCGAAGCGCTCGTGTGCGCGGAAGATCTGGAGTTCGGGCTTGCCGACCACCCGGGAGTCCGTCCACAGGAACATCTGGCGGAGGGCGAGTTGGGCGCGCACGGTGCCGAAGTTGGTGGGCGCGGCACCGGCGAGGGCGATGGGCCTGCCGGCGAGCGAGGAGCCGACGGCGGGGCGGCTCGCCCAGTCCAGGGCGTTCTTCAGGACCCCGGGGATGCCGTAGTTGTACTCGGGCGTGGCGATGAACAGGCCGTCCGCCGCGCTGATGCGGCGGCGCAGGTCGGCGACGGACGGGGGCGGGGTGTCGCCGTCGGCGTCGGAGTCGTACGGGGGGATGTCGCGCAGGCCGTCGTAGATCTCGACGGCGATGCCACCGGGGGCGAACTTCTGCGCGGCGCGTACCAGGGAGCTGTTGAACGAGGCGGCGCGCAGGCTTCCGGAGATCGCCAGGATCTTGAGATCGGCCATGAACGGTCCTTCCACAAACGCTGGTCGGGGGCGGCCGCCGGGGGTCGGCGGCCGCCCCGCAGGGGAAACGCGGGGAACGGGCAGGAGTCTGCTCGGGCGGGGCGCCGGGGGGCAATCGGGTCCGCGGGACTGTGTCAGCTGTGGGCGAGGGCGGCCGGTACGGGTACTTGCCCCGGGACCGCCCCCGCGCTATGAATAAACTGAACTGTTCAGTTCATGTAACGTCCCGAGGGGAGAGAGGGCCGCATGCGCACCCGACCCACCGACACCGCCGTCCACCGGAGCGTCGCCGCCGTGCTCCCCTCCGCCCGCGCGCCGCTGCACTCGGGGCTCCCCGTGCGCCGCGCCGTGCTGCCGGGCGCACGGACCGGCCCCTCGGCGGCCTTTCTGGCGGTCGAGCAGATCGGACCGGGCACCCCCTCCTGCCCGCCTCCGCCGGACGGCCCTCCCGCCGGTGCGCGCCCTTCGTGCCGCGGTGGCGACGGCTCCTTCGCCTATGTGCTGGAAGGGGGGCTCCTGCGCCCCGGCGGCTCCGGCCCGCGGCGGAGCGTGCCCCGCGGGGCGGTGGTGCTCCGGGGCGGGGACGCGGCCGAGCCGTTCGGCACCCCGCTCGCCGCCCCCGGCGGCCTCCACCACCAGCTGCGCGTGCTCCGGGCGCCGGCCGCCGGGCCTCCCGGCGTCGGGACCGCCTCGCTCCACCCCGGTCCCGTTCCGGTGGTGCGGCGCCTGGACGGCACCTGGTTCCGGGTCCTGGCCGGGCGGGCCTGCGGTGCCGCCGGCCCGCTGGACGCGGGGGCGGGCGTGACCGCGGTGCACGTCTCGCTCGCCCCGGGAGGTGCGGCCGAACTGCCCGCGCCCGCGGGGCATCCCGCGGCCCTCTACGTCCTGGCGGGGGACGGCCGCGTCGCCGGACGGGCGGTGGGCGACGGGGAGCTGGCCGTGCTCGCCGAGGGCGGCGCGGCGGTCCGCGTGGCGGGCGGTCCGGTGGGCACCGACCTCCTGCTGCTGTCCGGGCCCCGGGCCTGACCGCCGGGCCCCGGGCCCGGAGCACGGCCGCCGGGTCCGGTCCTGTCGCCCCCGCCGGATCCGGAACGTGACCGCCGCGCCGGGCCCGTTGCGCCCGCCGGTTCGTCCCTAGCCGAGGGCCGCGGCGACGGCCTCGGCGGCCCGGGCGACGAGGCGGTCGTCCCGTCCGGCGTCCGGGGCGTCCCGGCTGGAGAGCACGGCGAGGACGATCGGGGCGCGGCCGGGGGGCCAGGCGACGGCGATGTCGTTGCGGGTGCCGTAGCCCGCCGAACCCGTCTTGTCCCCGACCACCCAGTCGGCGGGGACGCCCGCGCGCACCAGGGTGCCACCGGTGGTGTTGCGCCTCAGCCAGTCCGTGAGCAGGGCCCTCCCCTCGGCCCCGAGCGCGTCGCCGAGGACGTAGGCGCCCAGGTCGGCGGCGAGCGCGCGGGGTGTGCTGGTGTCGCGGACGTCGCCGGGCACGGCCTCGTTGAGCTCGGGCTCCCAGCGGGCCGGCCGGGTCACCCGGTCGCCCAGGCAGGCCAGGGCCCGCCCGAGGCCCCGGGGGCCGCCGAGGTCGCGCAGCAGCAGGTTGCCGGCGGTGTTGTCGCTGAAGCGCACGGCCGCGTCGCAGAGGGCGGCGAGCGTCATGCCCGTGCCGACGTGCCGCTCGGTGACGGGTGAGTAGTCGACCAGGTCCGCCGCGGTGTAGCGGACGAGGCGGTCCAGGCCCGCGGGCGAGTTCTTCCGCACCACGGCACCCGCGGCGAGCGCCTTGAACGTGGAGGCGTAGGCGAACCGCTCGTCCGCGCGGTACGAGACGGTGCGCCCGTTCCCGGTGTCCCGGGCGTGGACGCCGAGCCGGGCGTCGAACTCCCGCTCCAGGCGGGCGAAGGCGGCGCGGGGCGATGCGGAGGGCGCCGCGTGGGCGGCCCCGGCGGCGCCGCCGCCGAGGGCCGGGGCCAGGGCCGCGGCGGTCAGCGCGGTGAGTGAGGCACGGCGGGTCATGGGCACAGGCGATCCCCGTTTCGTCCGATGAGACGGCGTTTCCCCGAGGCTAACGAGCCCGCCGGGGCCTGTCCCGGGGCGACCGCCGGGCGGTGCCCGGGCCGGCTCCGGGCACCGGCGGGATCCGGCCGTCGGACCGGGCCGGACCACGGGCCGCCCGGCCGCACCCCTCGGCGCCGCTCCCCCCTGCCCGGCCTCCGGGGCCGCGGAGGGAACGCCGCGCCGGTCAGGCCCGGGAGGTCTCCTCGGTGCCGTAGTAGTGCAGGAAGACGTCGACTCCCCCGCGGATGAGCCGGTCGGTCAGCTCCGGCGGCATCTCCGTGCCGTAGGTCCCGTAGACCAGGTGCGGGGAGAGGACGAGCCCCGAGAGCTGGAGCACGGCCAGCTCCATGTCGGGGATGCGCAGCAGCCCGCGCGCGTCCAGGCGCCCCAGGGCGGCGGCCAGGGCGGCGTGCTGGCGGCCCGGTCCGCGGTCCTGCCAGGTGGCGCCGAGCTCGGGGAAGCGGCGGCGCTCCCCGGCGATGAGGTGGCGCAGGGCCATCACGTCCGGTGCGATGAGGCCCGCCACCCAGGTCCGGCACGCCTCCAGCAGGTCGGCGCGCACGTCCTCGGACTCGGCCAGGCGGGCCTGTATCACCGACTCCGCCTCGGAGAGCGCGTCGTCGAGGGTCTGGCCGATGACGGCGTGGAAGAGGCTCTCCTTGCTGCCGAAGTGGTTGTAGATCGTCACCTTGGACACGCCCGCCTCGGAGGCCAGCAGGTCCACTCCGGCGGCGAAGCCCTCGCGCAGGAAGACCCGGCGGGCGGCCTGGAGGATCGCCTGCCTCTTGCGGGCCGCCCTGGCGCCCGAGGGCACGGGCGGCCGCGGTGCGCGGGCGTACTCGACGGCCGGGTTCCCCGGTGCGGTGCTGTCCATCTGGTTCCTCCTGCGTCGTCCCCGCAGTCTAGGTCCAAGTGAACCGTTGCGTTCAATTGAACTGAACTGTATTGTTCAGTTCGCCGCGAGTGACCGACCGGCCACTCCCGCGGAACCGTGCGGTGCGCCCCGTGCGCACCGCCTCACCACCCGCTCCCGCCCGCACCCGAGGCGGCCGGAGCGAGGCCGCGCACCACGTGCCGGGCCCACCGCCCGGCGCGCCCGCACCACGCAGCACGCCCGCGCACCGCACGCGCCGCGGCGGCCCCGGCGCACCACGCGCCGAAGCACGCCGCGCGCCGTCCCGCGCCGCCAGGCACACCCGACCACCAGGCACACCGACCACCAGGGGGTACCCCGTGAGCACCCAGACCACCGCGGACACCGGCGTCACCGCACCGCTGTTCGCCTCCCGCGCCGAGATCCGCGTCGCGGCCGCACCGGACGCCGTCTACCGCATCGTCAGCGACCTTCCCCGCAGCGGTGAGTGGAGCCCGGAGTGCCGCGGCGGCTCCTGGGTGACGGGCGAGGCGGGCGCCGTGGGCTCCGTGTTCCGGGGCGAGAACGAGCGCAGCCCGGAGGTCGTCGCCTGGGCACCGGTCGTCCGCGGCACCTGGACCACCCACGCGGAGGTGGTGGCCGCCGAGCCCGGCCGCACCTTCCGCTGGGCCATGCACGACAGCAGGGGCGAACGCCAGCAGAGCGTCTGGGCCTTCGACGTCGAGCCGGACGGCGACGGCACCCGCCTGGTCCACCACTTCCGGATGGACGCGCCCACCGAGGGCATCCGCGGCATCACCGCCGAAATGGACGGCGACCGCAAGCGGGCCTTCTTCGCCGAGTGGGGCGAGAAGGTGGCCGGCGACCTCGCCGAGACCCTCCACCGGATCAGGGCCGTGATCGAGAAGAACGGCTGACCGGACACCCGCCCCCGCACCCGCACACCCGACGCCACCAGACCTCACGGTGAGGAAGTCAGCACGATGATCCTGCAGCGCCTCGGAAACAAGGGGATCCGGCTCGGCACGCTCTTCGAGCGGGCCGCGCGCAAGCATCCCGCCAACGTCCTGATACTCGACCACGACCTGGACATAGCCCCCTCGCTCGGGCGCCGTGCCACGGTCCCCGAAATCGCCGACCTGGTCGACGACTTCGCCTCCCGCCTCTGGGCCGCCGAGGTGCGCCCCGGCCGGCGCGTGGTCGTCTACAAGTCCGACGGCTTCGACATCACCCTGCTCGCCTGCGCGGCCGCCCGCATCGGCGCCGTGCCGGTGCTGCTGTCGCCGAAACTCGACGGCGCGACCGCCGCCGAGCTCGTCCGGCGCACGGACCGGCCCTTCCTCCTCACCGACCAGGAGAAGCTGGAGAAGGAGCTGCCGGCCTCCGTCTTCGAGAGGGCCGCCGGGGTCCTGCTCACCTCCGGCAGCCACGAGGGCGCCACCGAGCTGGCCTCACTCGCCGGCTGCGCCCGCGTCCCCGCGGTCGACATGCCCCCGGAGCACCCCACCCTCATCACCCACACCTCCGGGACCACGGGCACCCCCAAGCTCGCCGTCCACACCAGCCGGACCCTCCAGGCCCGCTACCGTCCGCAGGCCGCGATCACCAGGCCGCTGCTGACGGGCCGCGAGACCATCGCGATGCACGTCTCCTTCGTGCACTCCCGCCTGATGACCGCCCTGGCGATCTCCCTGCTGCGCGGCTACCCCGTCGTGGTCCTCGCCGACTCCGACCCGCGCCGGGCCGCCGACCTGTTCGCCCGGGTGCGCCCCGGGATCCTGGAGGCCCACCCCAACTCCTTCATGGAGTGGGAGGAACTGGCGGAGGACCCGCGCGGCCCGCTGGCCAACGTCAAGCTCTTCAGCTCCACCTTCGACGCCATCCACCCGCGCACCGTCCAGCGCCTGCTGAGCGCCAGCCGCCGCACCGCCCCCGTCTTCGGCCAGCTCTACGGCCAGAGCGAGGTCGGGCCCGCCGTGGTGCGCTCCTTCTCCCGCCGCCGCGGGCTCGAAGCGGACGGCCGCTGTGTCGGGATGCCCTTCCCCGGCATGACCGACGTGCGGGTGGTCAGCCGCAACGGCCTGCCCCCCTCGGAGACCAACCCCGGCTTCATCGAGGTGCGCAGCGACGGCCGGATCGTCACCTACCTCGGCGAGCAGGAGCGCTACGACGCCCAGGTCAACGACGGCTGGTGGCGCATGGGCGACGTCGGCTACCGCACCAGATGGGGCTGCGTGCACCTGCTCGACCGCGAGGTCGACCTCATCGAGGGGTTCGGCTCCACGCTCGCCGCCGAGGACACCCTGTTCTCCCGGATCGGGGAGCTGACCGAGGTCATCATCATCCCCGACGCCGACGGGCGGGCCGTCCCCGTCGTCTGCACCAGGGACGACAAGCCCCTCGACGAGCGGACCTGGCGGAGCGCCACCGCCGGACTGCCGCCGATGGCCGCCCCCGTGCAGTGGCGCCAGCGCGACCTCCCGCAGACCGCCACCACCAAGATCAAGCGCCTCGAACTCGCCCGCCTGCTCGCCTCGGGCGCCGGTGACGGGGCCCGCACCGCCGAGGAGAAGGTCTGATGCCGCACCTCATCGTCGTCGGCGGCGGTATCGGGGGGCTCGCCACCGCCCTCGCCGCCGTCCGCCACGGACACCGCGTCCTCGTCCTGGAGCGCGCCGACGCGTTCGCCGAGATCGGCGCGGGCATCCAGCTCGCCCCCAACGGCATCCACGCCCTGGACCGCCTCGGACTCGGCGACGCCGTACGCGCCACCGCCGTCCGCATGGACGAGCTGCGCTTCATGGACGGCGTCACCGGCGAGCACGTGGTCAGCCTCCCGCTGACCGAGCGCTACCGCGCCCGCTTCGGCAACCCCTACGCCGTGGTCCACCGGGCCGAACTGCACAGCCGCCTCCTCGACGCCTGCCGCGCCTCCGAGCTGATCGACCTGCGCAGCGGCTGCGCGGCGGTCGGCTACGAGCAGGACGCGGCCGGCGCCGCCGTCCTCACCGCAGACGGCGGGAGGATCACCGCGGACGCCGTGATCGGCGCCGACGGCATCCACTCCGCCATCCGCGGGCAGCTCGTCGGCGACGGTGCGCCGCGCGTCTCCGGCATCACCGTCTACCGGGCCGTCATCCCGATGGAGCAGGTCCCCGCCGAGCTCCGCCACAACACCTCGGTGACCTGGTGGACCGGCCCCGGCTGCCACTTCGTCCACTACCCGATCGCCGGCGGGAAGTACCTCAACCTCGCCGCGAGCAGCGACAACGGCGCCCGGGAGGCGCTGGCCGGGGTGCCCGCCACCAAGGGGGAGGTCCGCCACGAGTTCACCGCCCTGGGCGAGGACGCCCAGCGGCTGATGGACCTCGGCGAGGGCTGGAAGTCCTGGGTCCTCATCGACCGCGACCCCGTCGGCACCTGGACCGACGGCCGGGTCGTCCTGCTCGGCGACGCGGCCCACCCGATGCTCCACTACGTGGCCCAGGGCGCCTGCCAGGGCCTGGAGGACGCCGTCGTCCTCGGCGACCTGCTGGACTGCGGCACGGGCGAACTGGCCCAGCGCTTCGAGAAGTACAACGCCGAACGCCGGGAGCGCACCGCCCGGATCCAGCTCCTCGCCCGCGAGAGCATCGCGCTCTGGCACGCCGCCGGACCGGCCGCGAGCACCCGCAACGCCCGCCTGTCCGCCCTCTCGGAGGACGACCTGCACGACTACGTGGCCTGGATGCACGGGTCCGAGGCCCTCGCCCCCACCGCCGGAACCCCCGAAGGGTCCGGCCCGACACGCAACGGAGAGACCCGATGAGCACCAGCCGGATCGAGGTCTGCCTCATCGGCGCCGGGCCGCGCGGCCTGTCCGTCCTGGAGCGGCTGTGCGCCAACGAGCGCAAGGAGCCCTCCCACGCCGAGGTGGTCATCCACGTCGTCGACCCCTCGGCCCCCGGGGCGGGCCTGGTGTGGCGGCCGGACCAGTCGCAGCACCTGCTGATGAACACCGTCGCCTCCCAGATCACCGTCTACACCGACGACAGCGTCCACACGGACGGTCCCATCGAGCCCGGGCCGAGCCTCTACGAGTGGGCGCGGCAGGTCGCCGCGGGCGGCGAGCAGGCGGGCCACGACGCCGCCACGGTCGCCGAGGCCGGGCGCCTGGGCCCCGACACCTACCCCACCCGCGCCTTCTACGGCCGCTATCTGCACGCCGCGTTCCTGCGCGTGGTGGACGGCGCCCCCGCCCACGTCGCCGTGCGGATCCACCCCTCGCGCGCCGTGGCGATGGCCGACACCCACGGCGTCCCGGGCGGCCCCCAGGGCGTCCGCCTGGAGAACGGCACCCGGCTGAACAGGCTGGACGCCATCGTCATGGCCCAGGGCCACGTCCCGGCCAGGCTCACCCCGCGCGAGGCCAAGACCGCCAGCCTCGCCCGGATCCACCACCTCACCTACATCACCCCCGCCAACCCGGCGGATCTGGACCTGAGCGGCATCCGGGCGGGGCAGAACGTGCTGCTGCGCGGACTGGGCCTGAACTTCTTCGACCACATGGCCCTGTTCACCGTCGGCCGGGGCGGCTCCTTCCGGCGCATCGACGGCCGCCTGGTCTACCTGCCCTCGGGCAGGGAGCCCATGCTGTTCGCCAGTTCCCGCCGGGGCATCCCCTACCACGCCCGCGGCGAGAACGAGAAGGGCGCCCACGGCCGCTACCTGCCGCGCCTGCTCACCCCGGAGCGGATCGCCGAGCTGCGCCGCCGCTCCGAGACCGGCGAGGGGCTCCGCTTCGCCACCGACCTGTGGCCGCTGGTGGCCCGCGAGGCGGAGTCCGTGTACTACGGGGCCCTGCTCGCCTCCCGCGGCCGGGGCGCGGAACGGGAGGCGTTCACCGGCCGCTACCTGGCCGCGGCCGACGCCCGGGAGCAGGACCTGCTGCTGGACGCCCACGGCATCGCCGCGGAGGACCGCTGGGACTGGGAGCGCCTCTCCCGCCCCTACGGGGAGCGCGAGTTCGCCGACCGGGGCGCGTTCCGCGCGTGGCTTCTGGCGTACCTGGCGGAGGACGTGGCCCAGGCGCGCGCGGGCAACCTCAGCGGACCGCTCAAGGCGGCCCTCGACGTCCTGCGGGACCTGCGCAACGAGATCCGGCTCGCCGTCGACCACGGCGGTCTGGACGGCGACTCCCACCGCGACGACCTGGAGGGCTGGTACACGCCGCTCAACGCGTTCCTGTCCATCGGGCCGCCGGCGTCCCGGATCGAGGAGATGATCGCCCTGATCGAGGCCGGTGTCCTCGAACTGACCGGCCCGGGCACCGAGATACGCATCGACACCTCCGCCGAGGAGGCGGCCTTCGTGGCCGGCTCCCGGGTGGTGCCCGGACCGGCGGTCCGCGCCCGCGTCCTCATCGAGGCCCGGCTCCCCGAGCCGGACCTGCGGCGCACGGACGACCCGCTGCTGCGCCACCTGCTGGACACCGAGCAGTGCACCACCTACCGCATCACCGGTACCGGGGGGAACGCCTACGAGTCCGGCGGCCTCGCCGTCACCGAGCGCCCCTACCGGCTGCTCGACGCCCGCGGCCGCGCCCACCCGCGCCGCTTCGCCTACGGGGTGCCCACCGAGTCCGTGCACTGGGTGACCGCGGCCGGCATCCGGCCGGGCGTCGACTCGGTGACCCTGGGCGACTCGGACGCGATCGCGCGCTCGGTCCTCGCCCTGACCCCGGCCTCCCCGGTCCCCTCACCGGTCCGTCCGCTGCCCGCAGAGACCGACCTGACGGGGGTGGTGGTGTGAGCGCGGCGCACTCCCGGCCGCCCGCCGACACGGGCCTGCTGTCACCCGTCAGGGCGGGCACACCCGTCGAGTACGCCGTCTGCGACCACGCCTGGCTCCAGGCCATGCTGGACTCCGAGGCCGCCCTGGCCCGGGCCCAGGCCCGGCTGGGCACCGTGCCGGAGGCCGCCGCCGACTCCATCACCCGCGCGGCCCGCGCCGAGCGCTTCGACATGAGGGCGATCGCGCTGGCCGCACGGGAGACGGCCAACCCGGTGGTGGGCCTGGTGCAGGAGCTGACCCGGGAGGTCGCCCGGCGGGACCCGTCCGCAGCGGAGTACGTGCACCGCGGCTCCACCAGCCAGGACATCCTGGACACCGGGGCGATGCTGGTCGCCCGCCGCGCGCTGCTCCTCGTCCGGGCCGACCTCGCCCGGGCGTCCCGGGCGCTGGGCAGGCTCGCCGACGCCCACCGGGACACCGCCATGGCGGGGCGCACCCTGGCCCTCCAGGCGGTCCCCACCACCTTCGGCCTGAAGGCGGCCGGCTGGCGGCAGCTGGTCGCCGACGCCGACCGCAGGCTCGGACGGGTCCTGGACGGCGGCCTGCCCGTGTCCCTCGGGGGCGCCGCCGGGACCCTGGCCGGATACCTGGAGTACGCCCGGATCGGCACCGGGGAGGCGGGGTGGGAGCCGGGGGAGTACCTGGACCGGCTGGTGGACTCCTTCGCCGCGGAGACGGGGCTCGCACGCCCCGCGCTGCCCTGGCACTCGCTGCGCACCCCGGTCGCGGACCTGGCGGGCGCCCTCGGCTTCACCGCGGGCGCCCTCGGCAAGATCGCCGCGGATGTGCAGTCGCTGGCCCGGACCGAGGTGGCGGAGGTGGCCGAGCCCGCGGTGAGCGGCCGGGGGAGCTCCTCGGCCATGCCCCACAAGCGCAACCCCGTGCTGAGCACCCTGATCCGCAGCGCCGCGCTCCAGGTGCCGGTCCTCGCGGCGGGCCTCACCCAGTGCCTGGTGTCCGAGGACGAGCGCTCCGCGGGGGCCTGGCACGCGGAGTGGCAGCCGCTGCGCGAGTGCCTGCGGCTGACCGGCGGCGCGGCGCACACCGCCGCCGAACTCGCCGAGGGGCTGCGCGCCGACCCGGAGCGGATGCGCGCCAACCTGGAGCTGACGGGCAGCCGGATCGTCTCGGAGCGCCTGGCCGCCGTGCTCACCCCGGGGCTCGGGAAGGCCGCCGCGCGACGGCTGCTCACCCGGGCCTCGGCGGAGGCCGCACGCGGCGGCAGCCTGCTGGACGCCCTGCTGGCCGAGGCCCCCGAACTCTGCGTCCGCCCGGGCCGCGCCGCGCTGGCCGCCCTCTGCGACCCCGCCGCGTACACGGGCGCCGCGGCCGAGCTGGTGGACAGGGCGCTGGACCCGCCCGCCCCCGCCGACTGAGGAGCCGCGGCGGCGGGCCGCACACGACGCCGGTGGCCGGTGCCCCGCAGCGGGGCACCGGCCACGGGGAACCGGGGGCACGGGGCGCTCAGGAGGCGACCGACTCCCGTGCGGAGTCCGCGGCGCGCCCGTCCGCCGTACCGGCGGGCTCCGTCCGCTCCGGCTCCGGCCGGCGGAAGTTCAGCGCGATGGCCATGGCGGCGACCATGGCGCCCGCCGCGACCAGCACCGCCGTGCGCAGGCCGTCCGTGGTCGCCTCGCGCAGCGCCTCGCCGGTGGCGCCCTCGCCGGTGACGGAGTTGGCGACGGCGACCAGCAGCGCCAGGCCGACCGCACCGCCGACCTGCTGCCCGGTGGAGACGATGCCGGAGGCGATGCCCTGCTCCATCGGGTCCACGCCGGCCGAGGACGCCGAGAACATGCTGGTGTAGAGGGCTCCCTGGCCGAGGCTGAGCACGATCAGGCCGGGCACCAGGGCGAGGTAGGAGCCGGACGGGTCCATCGGCAGGGCGAGCATCAGGGTGCCGGCCGCGCCGACGGCCAGGCTGGCGAGGATGGTCGTGCGGGCGCCGAAGCGGGTCGCCAGCCGGCCGCCGGCGGTCGAGCCGACCACACCGGCCACCATCGGGACCAGGAAGGCCACACCGGTCTCCAGCGCGCTGTAGCCGTGGACGCCCTGGAAGTACACCGTCAGGAAGTAGAGCAGCGAGCCGAAGGTGGCCATGAACATGAAGGTCGTGGCCACACCGGTGGACAGGTTGCGGTTGCGGAACAGCCGCAGCGGCATCAGCGGCTCCGCGCTGCGCACCTCGACGGCCAGGAACACCGCGATCAGCAGCAGCCCGGCCGCGGCGGCGCCGAGCACACCGGCGGAGGCCCAGCCCGACTCGGGGCCCTGGACCAGGGAGAAGACGACCAGCGTGGCACCGGCGGTGCCGGTCAGCGCGCCCGGCAGGTCGAAGGAGCGCCCCGCGGCCCGCGCGCCGTCCGCCGGGATCAGCACATAGGCGAAGGCGATCGCCACGGCCGCCAGCGGCACGTTGACGAAGAAGACCGACTCCCAGCCGAAGGCCTGCGTCAGCACACCGCCCAGCAGCGAGCCGAGGACCATGCCGCTCGCCCCGGCGCCCGCCCACACGGCGAGGGCACGGTTGCGCTGCGCGCCCTCGGTGAACGAGGTGATCACCAGGGAGAGGGTGGCGGGGAAGAGGAAGGCGCCGCCGAGGCCCTGGACGGCACGGGCCGCGACCAGGAGCTCCGAGGCGTCCGCGAGTCCGCCGAGCAGCGAGCCCACGCCGTACAGCGCCAGGCCGGTGACGAACATCCGGCGGCGGCCGAGCAGGTCGGAGGCGCGGCCGCCGAGGAGCAGGAAGCCGCCGAAGACCACGGCGTAGGCGCTGACGACCCACTGGAGGGTCTGCGAGGAGAACGCCAGGCTCTCGCCGATCTCCGGCAGCGCGACATAGACGATGTTGTAGTCGAGGGACGTGATGAGCTGGGCCAGCGCGAGGAGCGCCAGGACGAGGGCCGGACGGCGCCGGGAGGCTCCCGGGCCCGTCCCGTCGGCCTGCACGGGGTTCATGGGGGGTCCTTTCTCTTTTCTCTTTCTCGAAGGAGAGGCCTGCTGGGTGCGCACGGGCCGTGGGGCACCGGCGCATGGAAAAGGCGGGGCCGGTCGCACGCGGCCCCGCCGTTTCAGGGAGGAAGTGGTGGAGCTTTTCTCTCAGGGCTTGTCGATGAAGTCCCGGACCAGCTTGACGAATTCCGCGGGCTTCTCGTAGACGACCACATGGCCGCTCTCCAGCTCCGCGTAGGAGCTGTTCGCGATGGCCGCGTGCAGTTCCCGGGAGTGCTCCACCGGCACCGTGGCGTCGAGGGTGCAGCCGATGACCAGGGTCTCGGACTCGATCCTCGGCAGCAGGCCGCGGATGTCGGCGCGCAGGTTGAGGTCGATGTGGCGCAGCGCGCCCTCGCTGGGCTGGTTGCCCTGGATGATGCCCTCCAGCTGCTCCCGTCCCACGGTGTTGAGGAAGGTGCGGCTGAAGGCGGTCATGGTGCCGAAGCGGCCGAAGGCGTCCGCGTCGCCGGCCAGGGAGCGCCAGACCGTCATCAGGTTCCGCAGGTACTCGTCCTCCGGTCCGGCCCAGCCCGCGGTCAGCACCAGCCGGCGCACGAGGTCCGGGCGGGTGGCCGCGACGGTGGCGGAGACCACCGAGCCGAGCGAGAAGCCGACGAGGTCGACGGGCTCCCCGCCGTTGTCCTCGATCACGCCGATGACCTGGGCGGCGAGCCGCTCGACGGTCAGTTCGGTGCCGTCGTCCTCGGTGGCACCGCAGCCGGACAGGTCCGGGAGCAGCACCGACCGGCCGTCGGCGAACGCGTCGGCGAGGTGGCCCCAGGTCCCCTCGGCGCCGAAGCCGGTGCCGTGGACGAACAGGAGACCGGTACCGGATCCGCGTACCTGGTAGTCCACGCGAGCGTCGCCCGCGGACACGATGGGCATGTGATTCCCCTTCAGCAGCGTCAGTGCCAGTTGCTCGATGCGCCGCGCCGTCGCTTACGGACGACGGGCAACGCCATCGGCAACATAAGGGAGCGGCGGGACCCGGGGAGAGCGCCGGCGGGGCAATCTGTCAGGTCGGCAAGGGGGCCGAATCAGCCAGGCGGCGCAATTGACAGACTATTCCCCCGGCCATGACCGAAATCGAGCGGGTGCCGTCTAATCAGGGGCGGCGGCCACCCGATGAGCCGTTGAATTCCTCTTCGTCCCAGAAGACAACTGCATATCCAAGGATGGTATTTCATGGCTCACGGCCAGATGACCGGGGTGTCCCCGTCGGCCGCCGCCGTCGGGGGTTCCGGTGCGACGCCGCCTGACGGGGGCGTGACGGCGGATCGCGCACGGCAGGGCACCCCTCCCCGCTCGGGTTCCACCCTCTCCCGGCTCCCCTCCCTGACCGGCCTCCGCTTCCCCGCGGCCCTGCTGGTGTTCCTGTACCACGCGGCCCTGCCGATCCCGGCGCTGCGGCTGCTGGAGGACGACGCGGCGGTCGGGGACTTCTACAAGCTCTTCGGACAGGCGGGCGCGCTCGGCGTCACGTTCTTCTTCGTGCTCAGCGGCTTCGTGCTGACCTGGTCGGCGCGGGAGAAGGACACCGCCGGGGCGTTCTGGCGCCGCCGGTTCGTGAAGATCTACCCCAACTACGTGGTCGCCTGGGTGCTGGCGATGGTGCTCTTCGCCTCCGCCTACACCTCCACCGGGACCGCGGTGGCCAACCTGCTGATGGTGCAGGTGTGGTCCCCCGAGTTCACCACCTACTTCAGCGTGGACCCGCCCAGCTGGTCCCTGGGCGCCGAGGCCGTCTTCTACGCCGCGTTCCCGATGCTGAACAACGTCTTCCGGCGCATCCGCGCCGAGCACCTCAAGTACTGGATCGCCGGAGCCGTGGCCCTGGTCGTCGCCACCCCCGCGCTCGCCTACGCGCTGCTCCCGGACACGCCCGGCATCCCCGGCGGCGAGGCGAGCTCCGTGGTGCAGTACTGGGTGACCTACGTCCTCCCGCCCGTGCGGATGGTCGACTTCGCGCTCGGCATGCTGGTCGCGCACGCCGTGCTCAGCGGCCGCTGGAAGAACATCGGCATGGTCTGGTCGGGCCTGCTGCTGGTCGGCGGCTACGTCCTGACCGCCTACGTGCCGTACCTGTACGCCCAGCGGGCCGCCTGCATCGTCCCCATCGTGCTGCTGATCGCGGCCACCGCCACCGCCGACGTGGAGAACCGGTTCACGCCGTTCCGCAACCGCACCATGGTCTGGCTCGGGGAGATCTCCTTCGCCTTCTACCTGCTGCACTTCATCGTGCTGGCCTACGGCCGGGAACTGCTCGGCACGCAGATGTACTCGGTGCTCGGCACCACCCTGCTGCTGATCGCCGCGGCCGGCATCGCGGTGGTCCTGTCCTGGGCCCTGTACGCCCTGGTGGAGAAGCCCGTCACCCGCCGCTGGTCCTCCTCCCGCGGCGCCCGCCGCACCCCCGCCCCCGCAACCGCCGACGTCAAGGAGTGACGATGTCCCCCGCCAAGATCCTCGTGACCGGTGCCACCGGCCAGGTGGGCCGCGAGGTCCTGAACCTGCTCGTCGAGGCGGGCGTCCCGGTCCGGGCCGGCGCCCGCACCCCCGGGCGGCTGACCTGCCCCGCGCAGGTGGAGCGCGCCGAGGTCGACCTGACCCGCCCCGAGACCCTGCCGGCCGCCCTGGAGGGTGTGGAGAAGGTCTTCCTGTACGCCGTGCCCCAGGGCACCGAGGTGTTCCTGGAGGCCGCCCGGGAGGCAGGGGTGAAGCACATCGTCCTGCTGTCGTCCCGGACGGTGGAGGACGCCTTCCCCGGCCAGGAGCCGATCGTCGAGATGCACCGCGCGGTGGAGGCGGCGATCACCGCCTCCGGCATCGCGTACACCTTCCTGCGCCCGCACAACTTCGCCACCAACATCCTGATGTGGGGCTGGCCCGAGTCCATCCGGGCCGAGCACCGGGTGCGCTTCCCCTACCCCGGATCGCACAGCGACGTCATCCACGAGAAGGACATCGCGGCGGTGGCGGTGGCGGCGCTCACCGAGCCCGGCCACGAGGGCCGCGGCTACTTCCTCAGCGGCCCCGAGTCGGTCACCCAGCGCCGCCAGCTGGAGATCATCGCCGAAGTCCTCGGCACGCCGCTGGAGTTCGAGGAGCGCACGCCCGAGCAGGCCCGCGGGGACCTCTCCGAGATCGTCCCGCCGTGGGTGGCGGACGCGGTCTTCAGCTACTGGGCGGGCTCGGACGGCGTCCCGACGGAACTGTCGGACACCGTGGAGAGGATCACCGGCCGGCCGGCCCGGACCTTCGCCGAGTGGGCGGCCGACCACGCCGCCGACTTCACCGCCTGACCCCGGCGCGCCGGTGCGGCGGCGCGGCGGGAGGGACGGGGGACGGACCGGTGTCCGTCCCCCGTCCCTCGTCTCCGGGGGCGCCGGGCCCGCCCCGGCGGCGCACCCGCGGCGCTCGGGGGCGTGGCCGGCCCACCCGCGGCGACGTCGGGGTCCGGCTGCGCGGGGGTGCGGATCAGGTCAATCCCCTGGTCCTCCCTTGACGGTTGATTGACCATCTCTTTACCTTCGACGTCGGTGGGCGATCACCACGGAACCCTCTCTCGGCGAACGTGCGCCCACCCTCCGCGACATCAGGGGGGACTCGCCATGGACCAGCTCCTCACGCCCGTGCCCGGGCCGGCCGTGTGACCCGGACGGCCCCCTCGGCCACGGCGGCGGGTTTCTCCCGGGAGCAGCGCCGCGCGCTGACGGTGCTCGGCATCTCGCAGACGCTCGGCGGCGCGGGCATGGCGGCCGGCATCACGGTCGGCGCGCTGCTCGCCCGGGACCTGCTCGGCTCGACCGGCCTGGCCGGCCTGCCGGCCGCGCTGTACACCATCGGCGCGGCCTTCGGAGCCGCGGTCCTCGGGCGCGTCAGCCAGCGCTTCGGGCGCCGTCCGGGACTGGCGCTCGGCAACGGCATCGCCGCGCTGGGCAGCGCGGGCGTGGTCGCGGGAGCCGCGGCGCGCTGGCCCGTCCTGCTCCTGGCCGCTCTTGTCGTGTACGGAGCGGGCACGGTCACCGGGCTTCTCGCACGCTACGCGGGCGCCGACCTCGCCCCGCCCGGCCGGCGCGGCCGGGCCGCCGGAACCGTCCTGTTCGCCATGACCCTGGGAGCGGTCGTGGGCCCGAACCTGACCGGCCCCACCGGCGAACTCGCCGGCACCTGGGGCCTGCCGCCCCTGACGGGCCCGTTCCTCCTCGCGGCGGCGGCGTACCTGGCCGCCGCGCTCGTCCTGGTGGTGTGGCTGCGCCCGGACCCGCTGCCCCCGGCCCCGCCCCGGGAGCCCGGGTCCGCCCCTGTGGACGCCCACCGCACGGGGAGGCCCGCCCCCGGTGTCGTCACCGGGGCCACCGTGATGATCACCGCGCAGCTCGTGATGATCGCCGTGATGACCATGACGCCCGTGCACATGGCCGGCCACGGCCACACGACGCAGGCGGTGGGGCTGGTCATCGCCCTGCACGTGGGCGCGATGTTCCTGCCGTCGCCGCTGAGCGGCCTGCTCGCGGACCGGTTCGGCGGGCGGCGGGTCGCCGCCGCCGCCGGAGCCCTCCTGCTGGGTGCGGGTCTGCTCGCGGGCCTCGCCCCGCCTGCCTCCACCCCCCTCCTGGCCTGCGCACTGGTCCTGCTCGGAGTCGGCTGGAACCTGGCCCTGCTCGGCGGCACGGCCGTGCTCACGGACGCCGCGCCCGCCGGGGACCGGGCCGCCGTGCAGGGCCTCGCGGACACGGGGATGTCCGTGGCGGGCGCGACCGGCGGCATGGTCTCGGGACTGGTGATGGGCGGTGCCGGATACCCGGTGCTGACGGCGGCCGCCGGTGCCCTCGCCCTCGCGGTCGTCCCGGCGGTCGCGATGAGCGGCCGCCGCCCCGCCTGACGGGCGGCCGACCGGGACCCACCCGGGAGGACGATCCGGCAGCCCCCGCCCCTTCCCCGCCCGTGACCCGGCAGAACAGGAGCCGCCCGATGAGCCGTCCGAGGATTTCGCCGACGAGCGCCCCGACGACGTCACGCAGCCGCCCGCCCGCCGACGGCGACCGGTTCGACGCCGTGGTCGTCGGGGCCGGACTCTCCGGCCTCTACCAGCTCCACCGGCTGCGGGAACTCGGCCTGACGGCCGTGGCCTTCGAGGCCGCCGACGACATCGGCGGAACGTGGTACCGCAACCGCTACCCCGGCGCCCGCTGCGACATCGAGAGCACGTCCTACTCCTACTCCTTCTCCCCGGAACTCGACCAGGAGTGGGAATGGCGGGAGCGGTACGCCGCCCAGCCGGAGATCCTGCGGTACGTCCACCACGTCGCCGACCGGTTCGGCCTGCGCAGGGACGTCGTCCTGGGAACCCGCGTCACCCGCGCCGCGTACGACGGCGACCGGCACCTCTGGCGGCTGTCCACGGACACCGGACGGGCCGTCACCGCCCGCTTCGTGGTCCTGACGACAGGCTGCATGTCCGTCCCGAAGGACCCCGCGATCCCCGGCACCGACAGCTTCGCCGGCGCCGTCCACCACACCGCGCGGTGGCCGCAGGAGGGCGTCTCCTTCGCCGGGAAGCAGGTCGCCGTGATCGGCACCGGGTGCTCGGGCGTCCAGGCCGTTCCCGTCATCGCCGAGGAGGCGGCCGCCCTGACCGTCTTCCAGCGCACCCCGGCCTACGTCCTGCCGG
This sequence comes from Streptomyces sp. C10-9-1, assembly GCF_024497955.1. Classification (GTDB taxonomy): domain Bacteria; phylum Actinomycetota; class Actinomycetes; order Streptomycetales; family Streptomycetaceae; genus Streptomyces; species Streptomyces sanyensis. The sequence continues at coordinate 286,959 of NZ_JANHKP010000002.1, forward strand.
CCCGCAACCGTCCGCTGCGGGAGGCGGAGCGCGCGGCGCTCAAGGCCCGCTACCCCGAGTTCCGGCAGGCCCAACGGCTCTCACGCAGCGGGACCGTCTTCACGCCCCCGGCCCGCTCGGCGCTGGAGGCGGACGAGGCGGAGCGCACCGCCGCCTACGAGGCGGCCTGGGACGAGGGCTTCCTCAACGGGCTGCTGCGCACCTACACCGACATCCTCACCGACGAGAAGGCCAACGAGACCGTGGCGGAGTTCGTCCGGTCCAAGATCCGGTCGATCGTCACCGACCCCGCGACGGCGGAGCTGCTCTCCCCGCGCACCTTCCCGTTCGCGACCAAGCGCCCCTGCCTGGGGACCGGTTACTACGAGGCGTACAACCTGCCCCATGTGGCGCTCGTGGACCTGCGCGCGACCCCGATCGAGCGGATCACCCCCCGGGGCATCCGGACCCCGGACGGGGAGCACGACCTCGACGTGATCGTCCTCGCCACCGGCTTCGACGCCCTCACCGGCTCCCAGTCCGCCATCGACATCCTGGGCAGGGGAGGCGTGACGCTCCGGGAGCGGTGGGCCGACGGACCCCGCAACCACCTCGGGCTCGTCTCGGCCGGCTTCCCCAACCTCTTCACCGTCCTCGGGCCGCTCAGCCCCTCCGTACTCACCAACATCACGGTGGCCCTGGAACAGCAGGTCGAGTGGATCACCGGCTGCATCGCCCACCTGCTCGGGAACGGCCTCACCGAGATCGACGCCACCGTGTCCGCCGAGGCGGACTGGGGGGAGCGCGTCGCGGAGACCGCCGCCCGCACGCTCTACCCGGCGGTGGACTCCTGGTACACGGGAGCGAACGTCCCGGGCAAACCCCGCGTGTTCCTCGCCTACGCGGGCGGACTCGATCGGTACCGGGAGGAGTGCGAGGCCGTGGCCCGCGGCGGCTACACCGGCTTCGTCCTCTCCTCCTCCGCGGGCGGGCGTCCCGGCGCGGCGGTGTCTGGGCCCGGCCGCTGACGCCGCCGCACGGCGCGGGTGGCCGGGGCCGGGCCGGTCACGGGGGAGGGGGCACCGCCCGCCGCGAACACGACGCCCCCTCCCGGCCGGCGCCCCCGGCGACCGCGGCGCGGGCGGCCTCACCGTACGGCCGGCCGCCCGCGCTGCCCGGAACGCGGTCCGGTGCTCCGTCAGGCGCCCGCGGGCTCCACCGCGTAGGTGATCCGGAACAGGTTCCCGGGGTCGTAGGCGGCCTTGGCCCGGGCCAGCCGGGCGTGGTCGGACGGCGCGTAGGCCGTCAGCACGGTCGCCGGGTCCGTGTCGTCGACGCCGAAGAAGTTCACGAACGCCCCTCCCGTGCTCCACGGGCGCATCGCCGCGTACAGCCGGTCGTGCACCGCCCGTGCCGCCGCGGTGCCGCCGGGCTCCAGCAGCGAGGTGGTGAACAGCATGAACTCCGCGTCCCGCCCGGCGACGGCGTTCGCCGTGCGCGGCGGGCGCGCGTACGCGCCGCCGTGGTGGCGCACCTCGGCGAAGTACGGGGCCCCGGACGCCGGACCCGCCAGGCCGAGCAGGGTGTCCACCGCCTCCGGGGGCAGCGGGCCGAGTGCCGTGTTCCGGTCGTACACGGCCACCGGCATCGGCGGCTCGTGGTGGATCGAGCCGACCTCCCGGTACGGCATCCGCCCCACGGTGTCCCTCAGGACGGGACCCACCGCGCGCAGCGGGCGCACCAGCCTCTCCCCCTCGGCCGCGTCGCCGCACCAGGCGATCCGCAGATGGGTGACGAAGCGCCCGCGCAGCTCGGGCGGGACGACGGGCAGGTCGGGGTAGCGGATGAGCTGCACGGAGGAGGACATCTCCTCCGGGACCCCGCCCGTCCACCGGACGTAGGCGTGCAGCGCGGCCGCCGCCTGCTCCTCCCCGAAGTACAGGCCCCCGCCGTAGAGTTCGGCGACGGGGAACAGGTCGATCTCCATCGAGACGACGACGCCGAAGTTCCCCTTCCCGCCGCGCAGCGCCCAGAACAGCTCGGGCTCGTGCGCGGCGTCCACCCGGCGCAGCCGCCCGTCGGCGGTGACCACGTCCATGGAGCGCACATGGTCGGCGGCGTAGCCGTGGCGGCGGCCCAGCAGGCCCATGCCCCCGCCGACGGTGTAGCCGACGGCGCCCACACCGGGGTTGGAGCCGTTCAGCGGGGCGAGCCCGTGCGGCGAGGCCGCCTCCAGCACCTGCTCCCAGCGGGCGCCCGCCCCGACGGTCGCGGTGCGGGCTCCCGGGTCGACGCGCACCTCGTCCATGCGCCGGGTGCTGATCATCAGCTGCCCCTCGGCCGAGCGGGAGACGCCGTGGCCGGTGGCCTGGACGGCGACGCCCAGTCCGCGGGCGGCGGCCCAGCGCACCGCGGCCGCCACGTCCCCGGCGCTTTCGGCCCCCACGATCAGCGCGGGGTGGTGGTCGAGGGCCAGGTTGTAGCCCAGCCGCTCCTCGTCGTAGCCCGGGTCCCCGGGGCGCAGCAGGGGACCGGTCGTCACGATCTCGTCGGTGTGCGTGTGTCCGGCCACGGTCAGTCCATTTCGTAGGGGCGGGTCATGATCTCCAGGCTGTGGCCGTTCGGGTCGTCGAAGTAGACCCCGCGGCCCCCGTACCAGGTGTTGGTGCGACCGGGGTGGCGGTGGAAGGGGTCGGCCCAGAACGGCAGGCCGCGCTCCCGGACCCGGGCGAAGATCGCGTCGAACTCGGCGTCGTCGACGAGGAAGGCGTAGTGCTGTGAGGTGATCTCCCCGTCGCCCTCCGCCTGGAGGACGTCCAGGGAGACGTCGTTGGAGAGCTGTAGCACCAGGAACGGCGCGTAGGTGCGGGGTTGCTCCAGTCCCAGAACCTCCACCAGGAAGCGGGCGGTGGCATCGCGGTCCCGTGCGGTGAGGATCGTGTGGTTCAGGCGGATGGACATGTCTCTGCCTTCGTTCGGGGAGTGGATCGGTGTGGGGGGAAACGCCCGGACCCCGCGCCGTCGGCGCGGGGTCGGGAGCGGTGGGCCCGGTTGCCCGGCCCGCCGGTGTGCGGGGCCGCTCAGTGCCGGATCACCGTCTTGGTCCGCATCAGGAACTCGCCCAGGTAGCCGTCGTGGGGGACGCCCGGGCGGATCCAGTAGGTGGGGTGGTCGCCGAGGTAGACGTTGCTGATGGACGGCTCCTCGACGAGGGCGTCGACCAGTTTCTCGTCCTCGGTGAGGACCGTCAGCACCAGGCTCTCGCGCAGCGGTGCGATGCCGTCGGCCGGGGACCAGGGCCCCACCCACACGCAGGGGAAGGGGAGTTCGATGCCCGCCTGGCGGGCGTCGGCCTTCGGCAGCTGGTGGACCGCGGGCCGCAGCACAGCGCCGCCGCCCGGCAGCTCCTCGACGACCCCCTCGCCGCCGAGGTGCGCGACGGTGCCCTTCGCCTGGGCGAGCAGGAAGGACTCCATGGCCCGGGCCCCCTCCACCGGCTGCGCCGAGAGGACGGCCTTCTCGTCCTCGGGCGGCAGGCTGGGCAGGGCGGCCAGTCGCTCGGCGATGGCCGCCGCGAGCGGCGCCGGGTCGCCGTCGACCAGCACGGTGGTGGCGTTGATGCAGGCGACGCCGCCCTGGTGGCTGATGGAGTCGACGATGGTGTCGAGGTGGTCGCGCCAGTCGGCGTCGGCCGTGACGAGGATCTTGGACCGGCCGGGGCCCTGGGGCAGCACGGTGGAGCCCGCGTACTTGCGGACCACCTCGTCGCCGCCGTACACCAGACCGAGGTCGGCGCCGCGCAGGATCTCGTCCGCGGCCTCGTGGTCGGTGGGCAGCAGCACCACCTGGTCCTCGCCGAAGCCCGCCGACCGCAGCGCGGTGATCAGCCGGTGCGGGGTGAAGGGCTCGCGGCGCGAGGGCCGCACGGCCACCCGGTAGCCGAGCGCCAGGGCCTCCAGCCACAGCGAGTGGGGTCCGGGGTGGTTGCCCGCCGCGTGCACGGCGAACACGCTCCCGCGGCGGGTCCACACGGCGCTGCCGTCCCGGGTGCCCGGGTCCCGCCAGTCGCCGACCGCCCCGGCGGGGCGGGGCTGGGCGACGACGAACCCGGCCTGCTCGGCGGCCTCGGCGATGGCCGCGGTGGCCTCGCGGACCACGGAGATCGGCACCCCCGAGACCCGGGCGACCGTGCGGCGGTAGTCCTCGTAGGACAGTCCGCCGATCTCCTCTTCGGTGAAGACGCGGGCCGCGCGGGCGAGGGCGGCGATCCGCTCCGCCGCGGGCAGCGACTCCGCCCGGTGCAGGGCGGCCATGGTGCGCGACACGAACAGCTTGGGCACCAGGCCCAGGTCGGCCGCCGGAACCCCGGCGACGTCGGTGACGGTGACCCGGTTGCGGGCCCGGTAGGTCCCCTTGGGGCCGAGCGCGTCCAGGGCGATGAGCTCGGACATCTAGTACACCCCCTCGATGACGGTCTCGTTGTCGAACTCCCGGACCGGGGCGATGTCGGCCACGGAGTCGCCGGTCTGCGCCGCGCCGGGGGCCGGGCGGCAGCGGGTGGCGTGGTCGCGCTCCAGGTTGTTGGGCATCAGCAGGCTCTTGCTGACGTGGTGCATGACCACCTGCCCGCGCTCCCCGTACTCCACCGGGACGCCGGTCTCCGGGTCGACGACGGAGAAGGTCATGTAGGGGGACCACGGGTCGTACACGCACGGCTCGTCGTCGGTGAGCCCGGGACGCTCGCTGGCGTTGCCGAGGATCATGGTGCTTCCGTAGCCGCTGTACAGCCTGGCCCCGGGGAAGACCTCGGTCCGGTAGAGGTGGCGGGTGTCGGGGTCCATCTGGGTGCCGACCCAGTTGATCGCCTGCACCTTGTCCTCGATGAGCTTGGCGAGGTCGTCCCGGGCGGCGAGCCGCTCCAGGACCGGCGGGGTGCACATCAGCACGCCGACGTCCTGGGTGCGCAGCACATGGGCGACCTGGTCCACGATGTGCTCGGCGTAGGCGCCGGCCTCGGCGCCCTTCCCCTCGGAGATGAGCCTCTTCACCCAGCGGGGGTCGAGGTCGACGGTGAAGGCCAGGCCGCCGCGGAGCGCGGTCTGGTGCTTGATGACGTCGCCCACCATGTGCGGTCCGGTGGGGGCGACCACCAGCCAGTTCACACCCTGCGGCACCCCGTGGGCGTCGAGTTGGGCGCTGCTCCAGCCCAGCAGCCGGTCCAGCCAGTCGCGCAGCAGCACGATGCGCTTGGGGGCGCCGGTGGTCCCGCCGCTCTCGTAGACGCCGACGACGTCGGGGCGGTCGCCGTAGCCGCGGGGGACGAGGTCCTCGGCGCGCACCTCGCGCAGCTCCCCGGCGAGGTTGGGGAAGCGCGTCAGATCGGCGAAGGTGCGGATGTCGGTGAGCGGGTCGAAGTCGAGGAGGGAGGCGCGCTCCAGCCAGAAGGGGGAGCCGGTCTCCGGCGAGAAGTGCCAGCGCATCGCGGCGCGCAGGAACTCCTCGGGGTCGGGAACGGCGTCGAAGGGCAGGTCGAGGACGCTGTCGGCGGCGGTCGGCAAGGGAATCCTTCCAGTGGGGCCCGTGGCCGGGCCGGTGCGGTCGGCGGGACTACGGACGGTCCGTGCCGGACGGGTTGTCGATGAGGTAGCGCCAGCGGCCGTCCGGCCCCCTGCGGGCGACGTCGGTCGCGGAGCCCTCCAGGTGGACGGCGGTGCCGTCCCGGCCGGTGCCCGAGATCACGTAGTCGCCGATGAGCAGGGCGGTGTCGTCGCAGACGTAGGTGTGCCGCAGGGTCAGGGCGATGGGGACGCCCAGCGCCAGGAACGCGGCGTTGGCGGCGCGCCGCCCCTCTCCGGTGACGGCGGTGCCGGGCTCGGTCACGAACACGGCTCCGGGCGCGAACAGGCGGTCCACCGCGGCCAGGTCACCGGAGTTGAACGCCCGGGCGAACACGCCGGGGAGTTCGGCCGGGTCGGTCGGCGGCAGGACGGCCGCGGGGCCGGGGGCGGCCGGGGCGGCGGCCGCGGTGGCGGGTGCGTCGGCCACGGCGGTCAGCCCGTCTGGATGCCGGGCCGGCCCGTCTCGGGCCTCCGCGGGACGCGGTCGAGTTCGATGCCGAAGTACTTGCGGTACGCCGCCAGCACCTCCTCGTCGCCGGCGAGCTCCTCGGTGGTGCGCTCCTCGCCGGAGATCACGGTCAGCCGGTCGCCCTTGAGCGTGACCCGGCCGTCCTCGGTCGGCAGCGAGCAGAACAGGTCCTGGAGGAAGGGGGAGTCGGGGGAGGTGCGCCACCACCACAGCGTCGGCGCGAAGTCGGCGATCTCCATGGGGCGCTCGTCGACGCGGTAGAGCGGCTTGCCGTTCAGCAGCACGTCGTGGCCCCAGGCGCCCTCCCCCTCGGCGCGGACGACCTGGTAGCTGCCGTGCGCGTCGGCCTGCGGCCCGGGGTCGGAGAAGCGCAGCGGGGCACGGCTGTTGCGGCCGAAGCCCACGTCCACCAGCCACGGCTCGTCGAGGTGCACCCGCAGGGCCAGGTGCCCCAGGTAGGGGCCCGGTCCGTCCGGGCGGTAGACCTGGCCGGGCAGGACGTCCACCCGGTAGCCGAGGGCGCGCAGCAGATGCGCGAAGGACGGGTTCACCTCGTAGCAGCCGCCGCCGCGGCGCTGGTCCACGACCTTCTCCAGCGCCTTCAGGTCCATGTGGATCGGCACGTCGAGGTGGTAGTCCAGGTTCTCGAAGGGCACCGTGAGGCAGTGCCGCTCCTGGAGCAGGCGCAGGCTCTCCAGGTCCGCCCGCTGCGGCCGGGCGGCACCGATCCGCGCCAGGTAGGCGTCGATCTGGGCGTCGTTCAGCATGTCGTTCTCCTTGTCCGGGAAGTCACCAGGTGAGCAGGGTCAGGCCCATGGCCATCCCGCCGCCGAACCCGGCGAGCAGGATGAGGTCGCCGTCCTTCAGCGCACCGGCGCGGGCGGCGTCGTCGAGGGTGACGGGCACGGACGCCGAGCCCGTGTTGCCGTACTCCTCGAAGGTGGCGCGCATCCGGTCCGCGGGGATGCCGGCCCGCCCGGCGAGGTCCTCGACCATCCGGCCGTTGGCCTGGTGCGGGACGAAGTGGTCCACGTCCCCCGGGGACACCCCGTTGTCGTCGAGGAAGGCGCCGATGGCCGGGGCCACCTTCTCGGCCACGAAGGTGCGCACCTCGCGGCCGTTCATCGTGAAGTAGTGCAGCCCGTCCCGCAGGGTCTGAGGGGAGGCGGGCAGGCGGCTCCCCCCGGCGGGCACCTGGATCAGCTCGCGGTCGGCGGCGAAGCCCGCCAGGCGGGTGCTGTGCAGCCGCCCGGTGCCGCGGGCGGGGCCGACGACCACGGCGCCCGCGCCGTCGCCGAAGAGGATGGTGCTGCGGCGGTCGCGCGGGTCGAGGATGCGGGAGTAGACGTCCGCGCCCACCACGAGCCCGTAGCCGCCGGTGCCCTGGAGCATCCGCTCCGCGGTGCTCAGGGCGAAGACGAAGCCGCTGCACACGGCGTTGACGTCGAAGGCCGTGGTGCCGAAGCCCGCGCCGAGGGCGTCGGCCACCGTGCTGGCGGTCGGCGGCTGCGGGGAGTCCGGTGTGGAGGTCGCGACGATGACCAGCGACAGCTCGGCCCCGCGGACACCGGCCGCCTCCAGGGCGGCGCGGCCCGCGGCGGCGGCCAGGTCGGAGGTCGCCTCGTCGGGCTTGGCCCAGCGCCGCCGCCGGATGCCGGTCCGGGAGTGGATCCACTCGTGGTCCACCCCCGCCGGGGCGCCGACCTCGTCGTTGGTCACGACGTGGGACGGCAGCGCGGATCCGGTGCCCAGCACTCCCACGGCCGTTGCCGCAGGGCCCTCTCCGTATCGGCCAGTCGTAATCAAGGGTGTCCCTCTCCCTTCTCATGGGCCCGCCCCGCCTCCGGGGAATCGGGGCGCGCCGGATACCGCCGGGCCATGGTTTCCCGGGGAGCCGCCGGGGTGCCAAGGCCTGCCCGGGGACCTGTCAGGTGGGGTGGAATGTGTCAGGTGGCAGTGCTCCCGAATCCCGCCGCGCACGACCGGCGGCGCCATTCCTGCCGCCGGATTCCCTCCGCCGTCCGCGGGGACCTCTTTTCCGGGCGGCCTATTCGGCGGGGTTCTTCTCCACGGCGGCCTTTCCGGCGGCCACGAGGCGGGCGACCTCGACGACGCGCCGGGCCTGGAACCCGACGGCGGCCAGGTTGTCCTCGTGGACGTTGCCCGGGCGGTTGCGCGTGACGCTGCTGGTGCCGTAGGGGTTGCCGTTCTCCGGGCGGAACAGCACCTCGTCGGTGGAGCCGTTGGCCACGATCAGCGAACCCCAGTGGCAGACGGCGTTGTAGAGCGCCATCAGCGTGGTCTCGTGGCCGCCGTGCGGCGCGGAGCCCGAGGTGAAGGCGGAGACGACCTTGTCCGCCAGCAGTCCGGGGATGGACACCGGGGCGGTGGAGTCCAGGAAGGCGGAGACCGGGGCCGCGGGCAGGCCGAAGCGGACCGGGGAGCCGATGAGGATGCCGTCGGCCCAGACCAGGTCGTCCGGCGTGGCCTCGGGGACGTCCCGGACGGCCTCGCCGTGCGCGGCGACGGCGTCCTCCGTGCCGGGGACGACGGTCTCCGAGGGGAGCGCCGGAATGCGCAGCAGACGCACGTCGGCACCGGCCTTCACCGCCGCCTCGGCGGCCGCCTCGGCCATAGTGTGGACGTTTCCGGTGGACGAGTAGTAGACGACCGCGATGTTGAGCATGCCGGATTCAACTCCCTGCGGGAAAAAGGCTGGAGAAGTCAGCATCGAGCAGGCGCGCCGGGCCGTGAAAGCGCGTGCGAAAGGTCTGTCAGGTCGCGCCCGCCGCGGCATCGCGCAGGCCGCTGCACGGGGAAAGTCCCGGTACCGGGAAAACCCCGGAAACGGAATGCGGGGGGACCTGCCGGAGCGGCACCGCGGCCCTCGGCGTGCCGGCCGCCGGCGGCACCGCACCCCGCCCGCTCAGCCCCCGGCCCCCGCGCCCGCCCGGGCCGGTACACCGGCTCCACCGTGCAGCCAGGCCACCGCGTCGTACATCTCCCGGGGCGACAGCGCGCCGAGCATCGCGTTGCGCTCGCGCCGGGCCCGGCCCGCCGCGTGGTAGAGCCGCCGCCCCAGCTCCCGGGACACCCACTGGACCCGGGCCGTGCGCTCGCGGCGCTCCGCCGCGTACCTCCGCAGCCGCCGCTCGACGTCCGCGGGGCGGTCGGCCAGCGCCTCGCCCAGCGCCACGGCGTCCTCCACGGCCTGGCACGCGCCCTGGGCCGCGTACTGGAGCATCGGGTGCGCCGCGTCGCCGAGCAGCGCCACCCGTCCGTCCGTCCACTGCTCCACCGGTGCGCGGTCGTACAGGGCCCAGGCCCGCCAGCCGCGGGCGCGCTCCAGCAGCGGCCGTGCGGCGCCCCGCAGCCCGGGGAAGGCCGCCCGGACCCGGCCGGGCAGGACGGGCGCCCCGGCGGGGGCCCGCCGGGGCGCCTCCTCCCGGGTGGCCGCGAGGTTGAGGTGGCTGCCGCCCGCCACGGGGTAGTGGACGATGTGCCAGGAGGGCCCGGCCCAGAGGGTCACGACCGGTGAGCGCAGGCCCTCGGGAACCTCGTCCATCGGGACCAGCGCCCGGTAGACCGTGTGCCCGGCCCCCCGGGGCGCGCCGTCGCCGACCAGGCGGGAGCGGACGGCCGAGTGCAGCCCGTCCGCCCCGACCAGGGCGTCCCCGGTGAGCCGGCCCCCGCCGGCGAGCAGGGCGGTCACCTCGCCCCGGCGCTGCGTGTACCCCGTCACGTGGTGCTGCCCGCGCAGCACCACGCCCGGGTGCCGGCGGCACGCCTCCAGCAGCGGGAGGTGGAGGTCGACGCGGTGGACGACGGCGTACGGGTGGCCGAAGCGGGCCGTGTACGCGCCGTCCACCGGCATCGAGGCCACCGGCTCGCCGGTGGTTCCGTCCATGAAGCGCAGGGCGTCCACCCGCACCGCCCGGTCCAGGACCTCCCCGGCGACACCGAGGCGGGTCAGGGCGGCGAAGGCGTTCGGCCCGAGCTGGATCCCGGCGCCCGTCTCCGTGAACACCTCGCGGCGTTCGAGCACGGTCACCCGGTGGCCCCGGTGCGCGAGGCCGAGCGCCGCGGCGAGGCCGCCGACGCCGCCGCCGGCCACGAGGACGTCGGTCAACGTCCTTCACCTCCCCGGGCCGTCGGCTTTCGCCGGGACGCGTCGCCCCCGCCCGCGGCCGATCCGTTCACCGGCGCTCCCCGCGCCCGGCGCGGGCCAGGCTCGCGCGCGCGGCGGCGGCCACCCGCGCCGGGGTGAAGCCGTGCTGCCCGAAGAGCGCGGCGGCGGGCGCGCCCGCGCCGAACCGGTCCAGCCCCACCGGCACCCCGGCGTCCCCGAGCAGCTGGTACCAGCCCAGGGCGGACCCGGCCTCCACCGACACCCGGGCCCGGACCCGGCTCGGCAGCACCGCCTCCCGGTACTCCTCGCCCTGCTCCCGGAACTGCTCCGGGCACGGCATCGACACCACCCGGGTGCCGATGCCCTCCGCCAGCAGCAGCCTGCGCGCGTCCAGGGCGGTGTGCACCTCGCCGCCGGTGGCGACGAGCACCACCTCCGGCTCCCCGCCCGGCGCGTCCGCCAGGACGTACCCGCCGCGCGCCGCGCCGTCCCCCGGGGCCGGTCCGCTCCCGGCGGAGCGGTGGCGCAACGGCCGCCGGAGCAGCCGGTGGGCGGCGGGGGCCGGGCTCGTGACACCACGCGGGTGGCCGGGGCCGGCGGCCTCCACCGCGTCGGCGGCCGGGGCGCGTGCGGTGTCCGCACACCGGAGGTCCGGGTCGGTCCGTTCGAAGGGGCGGGGCGTCGTCCCGCCTCGGCTGCTGCTCACCGGCTTCTCAGTGCTCCTCTGGTCGGCGCTGTCTCGGCGTGCCGTGTCGTGCGGTGTGCCAGGTGTGCCCGGTGTCCCGGCGCGGGGTGCGGCGGGGCGCCCTGTCCGGCCCGGGGCCCGGACCGGGGTCTTCCCGGAGTCCCGCGGCCCCGTGCGCGGCCGTCCCCGCGGCGAAGGCGGCCGCGGGGACGGCCCGCCCGGATCCCGCGCGCCCGCACGGCCGGCGGGTGCCCGTCCGGACCGGGGGGTGCCCGCGGCGGGGCACCCCTCAGAGACCGGGCGCTCCGTGGACCAGGCCCGCGGGCAGCGGACCCGGCAGCCCCCCGGGCCCGGCCACCACGGCCTCCACGTCGAACAGCGTGTGCTGCACCGGGGGCCGGCCGATGAGCTCCGCCGCCCGGGGCGGCAGCGGACGGGCCGCGGCCGCGGCCGACTCCCACAGCAGCACCGCCCCCCAGCGCTCGGTCGCGGGGTCGGCGATCCACACCTTGGCCACCAGCCCCTCCACCCGGGCGAAGCGGTCGACCGCCTCCTCGGCCAGGTACCGGCGCATCGAGGCGGTGGTCTGCCCCGACCCGGACAGGTCCCACCAGGCGACCGTCGCCTTCATGCCGCCGCCCTCGCGCCCGCCGGGCGCCGGTGCGCGTCCGGCGCTCATACGAGCTGCTCCTCGACGAGCCCGGCCAGGGCCTCGCCGACGATCCGGACGCCGTCCTCGGTCAGCACCGACTCCGCGTGGAACTGCATCGAGCGGAACCGGGGCCCGCGCAGCGCGTGGACCTCGCCGGTCGCCGGGTCGCGGCAGACCTCGACCCGCCCGACCCCGGGCACCTCGACGCTGTCGGCCTCGCTGTGCGCCGCGAAGGTGTTGTAGAAGCCCACCCGCTCGGACCGCCCGAACAGGTCGATCTGCCGCTGCACCCCCTGGTTGGGCTGCTCGCGGCGGCGCAGTTCCAGCCCGAGGCGCAGGCCGAGCGTCTGGTGGCTCAGGCAGACCGCCAGGAAGGACCGCCCCTCGGCGAGGAGCAGGTCCACCGCCCCCCGCAGATGGGCGATCTTGGGATGGGCCGCGTCCCTCGGGTCCCCCGGTCCCGGCCCCATGACGACCAGGTCGTACGGGGCGAAGGAGTAGGGCTCGTCGAACCGCACCACCGTGACCTCGGCGCCCATCGCCCGCACCTGGTGCTCGATCATCGCGGTGAAGGTGTCCTCCGCGTCGACCACCAGGATCTTGCGGCCCGCCAGCCGGGCCACCGGGCGGGTGCGGTCCCGCTCGTCGTCCAGCCAGAACCCCGCGATGGTGTCGTTGCGCCGGGCCAGGGCCTCCCGTACGGCGGGGTGGTCGCCGAACCGGGGCCTGCCCGGCTCCCCGAGCACGGACAGCAGCCCGGCCGCCTTCGCCCGGGTCTCGCCCACCTCCGCGAGCGGGTCGGAGTGCCGCACCAGGGTGGCCCCGACGCCGATGCGCATCCGGCCGCGGGCGTCGATGTCCGCGGTGCGGATGAGGATGGCCGAGTCGAGGGTGCTCCCGCCCGCCGCGTCCCGGCCGATCAGCGCGAGCACCCCGCTGTAGTAGCCGCGGCCCTGCGGCTCGTAGCGGTTGATGACCCGGCTCGCGCTCTGGAGCGGCGACCCGGTGACGGTCGGGGCGAACAGCGTCTCGCGCAGCACCTGACGGGGGTCGCGGGTGGTGCGGCCCTCGATGAAGTACTCGGTGTGCGCGAGGCGGGCCATCTCCTTCAGGTACGGCCCCACGACACGGCCGCCCCCGTCGCAGAAGCGGGCCATCATCTTCAGTTCCTCGTCGACGACCATGTACAGCTCGTCGGCCTCCTTGCGGTCCGCCAGGAAGTCCATGACCCCCGGCAGGTCCGGCCCCGAGGCGGGGAAGCGGTAGGTGCCGCTGATGGGGTTCATCACGGCCCTGCCCCCGTGGACGCTGACGTGCCGCTCGGGCGAGGCGCCGACCAGCGTGCGCTCCCCGGTGTGGACGACGAAGGTCCAGTACGCTCCCGACTCCCGCTCCAGCAGCCGCCGGAAGAACCGCAGGGCGGCGCCGACGGAGTAGTCGCCGATGTCCGCCACGAAGGAGCGCCGCATCACGAAGTTGGCGCCCTCCCCCGTGCCGATCTCGTCGGCGATCACCCGGCGGACCGTCTCCGCGTAGGCGTCGTCGTCGATGTCGAAGGCCCCGCCCTCGGCGAGGTGCACGGGCGCGTCCGGGATGCGGCCCAGGACCGCCGACAGCGGCAGCGACACCTGCTCGGCCACGGACATGGCCAGCAGCGGCGTCCCGTCGTCCGGGGCCTCGAAACCGCGCTCGGCCAGCTGCCGGTAGGGCACCAGCACGAGCAGCTCCTGCCCCTCGCCGCCCCCCGGCTCGCCCGGCGGGAGGTCGGCCAGGGTCTCGTAGGGCGCGAACTCGCCCAGCAGCAGGTCCACCCGGTCCGCCCCGCCCGCCTCCGGGCGGTGGATCAGGGCGAAGGGGGCGGGGTCCCCGGCCAGCACACGTGCGAGCGGATCGCCGGTCATGCGGCCTCCTCCCCGCCGCCGCAGGGCAGCGCCGCCAGGAGCTCCTTGGTCGTGGTCACCGCGGCGCAGCGGCCGGCGGCGTACTCCAGGGCACCGCGGTGCTCGGCCCAGCCGAAGTCCGCGACGGCGTCGGCCACCAGGAAGGTCCGGATGTCGTGGGTGAACGCCTCGACCGCGGTGGCCAGGACGCCCACGTGCGCGTACACCCCGCAGACCACCAGCTGGTCCCGGCCGGCGCGGCGCATCCGCTCCAGCAGGTCGGTGCGGAAGAAGGCGCTGTAGCGCCACTTGGTGAGCATCCAGTCACCGGGGGCCGGGGCGACCGGTTCCACCACCTCGCGGTGCTCGGGGCTCGGCGTCATGCCCGGCCCCCAGAAGTCGGCCAGCAGACCGCGCTGCTCGGGGGTCATCCCGCCGGGCTGTGCGGTGTAGGCGACCGGCATGCCCAGGGCCGCGCAGCGGTCCCGCAGCTCCCCGGCGTTGCGCACCAGGTCGGTGACGGGCTGCTCCCCGGCGGGGAAGGGGGACAGGAAGAACTTCTGGAGATCGTGTACGAGCAGCACCGCGCGGTCGGGGTCGACCGCCCAGTCCACGACCGCGGCGGGCAGGTCGGCGGCCGACGGCATCGGATAGGGGCTGATCTCGGGTATTCCTGCCATGCGTTCCTCTCTCGGGTTCACGGGTGGTCCCGGTTCGCGCGGTGGCCCCGCCGGGCGGGCGGCCCCGTTCCGGGGGCCCGCCTCGCGGGCGTCGCGCTTCTCGGGGCGGACGGTTCTCGGGCGGGGCCGGTCCCCGGGCGGGGCCGGCCCCGCGGCCGGACGGAAGGCACGGCCGGGCGGGCCTCCCGCCGGTCGCGGTGGTTCAGACACCGAGGGCGGCACCGCCGTCGACGGTGAGGTCGTGCATGGTGATGTGCGCCGCCTTGTCCGAGAGGAGGAAGACGACCGCCTCGGCCACGTCCTCCGGGCGGGCCAGCTTCCCGAGCGGGATGCCCACCCGGTAGGCCTCCGGCACGCCCTCGATCGAGGCGCGCGCGCTGCTGTCGTCCTGCCACATCGAGGTCAGCATCGGTGTGTCGGTGGACCCCGGTGCGACCAGGTTGGCGCGGATGCCGTACTTGGCCACCTCCAGCCCGAGGCACTTGGTGAACATCGTCGCCGCGGCCTTGGAGGCCGCGTACGCGGACATCTCCGTACGCGCGGTGCCCGCCGCGTTGGACGCGACCGTCACGACGGCCCCCCGGCGCCGGCCCACCATGCGGTTGACGACGGCCCGGGACATGAAGAAGACACCCGTGGTGTTCACCGCGAAGGTGGTGCTCCACTCCTCGTCGGTCAGCGTGCGGGCCTCCCCGAGGCGCAGCACCCCGGCAGCGTTGACGAGGTAGTCCAGCGGCCCGACCGAGCGCTCGACCTCGTCGACGAGCGCCTCCACGTCGGAGCTGGACGTGACGTCGCCCGGGAACGCCTCGACCCGGCCGCCGTCCTCGGCGGCCTCCTTCGCCACTCTCGCCAGGCGCTCGGCGTCCCGGTCGACGGCGACGACGCGGACGCCCCGGGCGGTGAGGGAGCGCACGACGGACTCGCCGATGCCGCCCGCCGCGCCGGTGACCAGCGCGATCCTGTCATCCATGGTCACAGGGGACCCCTCTCCTTCAGCCACGCCAGGCGGATGCGGCCTCGACGGCCTGCTCCGGGTTGAGGCGCGGGTCGCAGAACGACGTGTACTTGTCCCCGAGTTCGGCCACGTGGAACTCGTCGTCCACGCACTCGCGGACCGGGTCGGGGGTGGTCTCCAGATGCAGTCCGGCGGCGGTGCCGCCGTGCCCGGACACGGCCTGGTGGAACTCCTCCACCTCGCCGATGATCGAGTCCAGGAAGCGCGTCTTGACCCCGCCCGCGACGCTCACGGTGTTGCCGTGCATGGGGTCGCACAGCCACAGCACCGGATGGCCCGCCGTCTTCACCGCGCGCACCAGCTCCGGCAGCCGCTCGGCGGCCCTGCCCCGGCCCATGCGGGAGATCAGGGTGAGCCGCCCGGGCTCCCGGAGGGGGTCGAGCCGCTCGCACAGCGAGACGAGGTCGCCGGGCGTCGTCGTCGGGCCGACCTTGCAGGACACGGGGTTGGCCACCGAGGCCAGCAGCGCCACGTGCGCGCCGTCCGGCTCCCGGGTCCGCTCCCCGATCCACGGCCAGTGCGTCGAGGTGAGCAGCAGCGAACCGTCGTCCTGCGTGCGCACCATGGGCTCCTCGTAGTCGAGGAGCAGCGCCTCGTGGCTGGTCCACACCGGCGCCTCGGCGCCGGAGGGCCGCCCGCCGGTCCAGCCGAGCAGGCCCATCGCGGCGGCGGCCGCCTCGTAGCCGGCGACCAGGCGCCGGGGGTCCGGGCGCCGCAGCAGCGGGTCCGGCTCCGGGCTGTTGACCATGTGGCCCCGGTAGGAGGGCAGTTCGACACCGTCGACGGTCTCGAAGGGGCTCGACCGGGGTTTGCCGAACTGTCCCGCGAGCCGGCCGACGCGCAGCACGGGCTTGAGCGAGCGCGCCTTCATCACGCCCGCGAGCACGTCCAGCAGCGCCGCCTTGCGGGCCACGTACCCGGCCGAGCACTCGGCGGGGTCCTCGGAGCAGTCCCCGCTCTGCACCACCTGGATCTCGCCGCGGGCGGCGTCCGCCAGCAGCGATCGCAGACGGGCCACGTCCTCCGCCCGCACCAGGGGCGGTGCGTCCGCGAGCCGTGCCCTGGCGTCCCTCAGCGCCTCCCCGTCCGGCCAATCGGGTTGCTGACCTGCCGGCAACGCCTTCCAGAGTGCAGCACCGTACATCCGGAACCTCCCAGTGACTGAATCCGCCGTGACATCAGATGCACCGAGGAGTGTGCGGAAACAGGGGAGGGAGCAACCATCAGAGTTCGGCCAGTACGTCAGGTGCCGAATATTTGATCAGGTCGCTCTGTGGTAAAGGGAATTGAGCTGACAGAGAACCGCGCGGAATTCCGCGGAGGATGCCGATGCGCCTTAGGGTCCGGCAGGCCGATCCGCCTCGGGAGGCCGCCGGGAACGTCCTCCGACACACCGTCCCGACTGCGCCGACAAGGACTTGACATGCAATCGCGCCCGCCTTGCCGCTCACAGAAAGCGCACTCTAGGCTCGGGAAGGTGGTGAGTCGAGAAGCTGAAGTCCTGCTGCGGCAGTTGGTGGCCGAGGGTGTCTCGCCCTGGTTTGCGGCATCCCGCTCCGAGCAGCTCGATGCCGCTGTGCTGAAGGGCCCGGATTTCCCATTCCAGGGCGTGGTGCTGCCGCCGGGCGGCACCAGGGACCTGGTCCGGGAGGTCTGTGACGCGCTCGCCCCGGCGTTCGCCACGAGCGGGGGCGCGGTCGGCCAGGTGTCGGCCCCGGTCGACCCCCGGTACGCCGAGGAGCCCGGCCCGCTGCTCGACGCGGCGCGGACCCTCCACCGCGGCGTCGCCCGCTCCAACCTGGTGGTGCGGATCCCGATGACCGCCGCCGGGGTCCAGGTACTGGCCGACTGCCTGGCCGAGGGCATCGGCGTGGACGCCACGCTGGTGTTCTCCACCGAGAAGTACGCCGAGGTGCTGGACGCCTATGTGGACGGGATGGAGCGCGCGCTCGTCTCCGGCCGCCGCCTGGCGTGCATCTCCGCCGTCACCACCTTCCCGGTCGGGGCCTTCGAGCAGGAGGTGGACGCCCGCCTGGAGCGCCTCGGCTCCCGCGAGGCGCGGGGCACGGCCGGGCAGGCCATGGCCCGCTGCCTCTACCGGCTGAGGGAGCAGCGGCTCGCCGAGGACTGGTGGCGGGTGCTCCGGGCCGGGGGAGCCATTCCGCCGCGCCTGCTGTGGGCGGGCGGGGGGCGCCGCAGCGTCAGCCGCCTGGTGGGGTGGCACACCGCGCACGCCCTGTCGGCCGGGGTCCTGGAGGACGCCGCCCGCTGCGAGGAGCTGCACGGGGACACCCTGCTGAACGCCGACCGCGAGGGCGCCGGGATGCTGCGGAGGCTGGAGCGGCTGGGCGCCCGCCTCGGTGAGGCCGTCGCCGCTCTGGAGGCGGCGGAGCTGCGCCGCCTCCGGAGCGACTGGGAGCTCAGCTCCGGATCGGCTCCGGCTGCCTGCGGGGGAAGCGCGCGTTCGACAGGGCCAGGAGCGGAGCGGACTTGACGGCCGTCTCCTCGTACTCCGCCTCGGCGTCGGACAGTGCCACCACCGCGCCGCCGACCCCGTAGCGCACCCGGTCGGCGGTGACGACCGCGGTCCGGATGACGATGCTCAGGTCGGCGGCCCCGGAGAGCGAGAAGTAGCCGACGGCACCGGAGTAGACGCCGCGCGGCCCGGCCTCCAGCCGGTCGATGAGCCGCATGGTGCGCACCTTGGGCGCGCCGGTCATCGAGCCGCCGGGGAAGGCGGCGCGCACGCAGTCCAGCGCCGTCGCCTCCGGCCGCAGCCGGGCCCGTACCGTGCTGACCAGCTGGTGGACGGTGGCGTAGCTCTCGACCTGGAACAGCTCGTCCGCGCGGACCGATCCGGGCACCGCGCAGCGGCCCAGGTCGTTGCGGACCAGGTCGACGATCATCAGGTTCTCGGCCCGGTCCTTCTCGTCGGAGAGCAGGTCCGCGACGAGGGCCGCGTCCTCGGCGGGGGTGGCGCCGCGGGGGCGGGTGCCCTTGATGGGGGAGGACTCCACCCGGCCGTCGGCGCCGACCTTCAGGAACCGCTCCGGCGAGGTGCTGAGCACCGACATGTCACCGAACTGGAGCAGCGCGGCGAAGGGGGCGGGGCTGACCCGGCGCAGCACCCGGTAGGCGGACCAGGGGTCCACGGTGCCCTCGGTCTCGGCCATGTTGGTGAGGCAGACCTCGTAGGTCTCCCCGGCCGCGATCTCCTCCAGGCAGGTGCCGATGAGACCCAGGTAGGCGTCCCGGTCGTGGCGCAGCCGGATCTCCCCCGCCGGGGCCGGCGGCCGCGGCGCGGGCAGGACGCGGCCCTCGGTGGCCGCGAGCCGCAGCTCCACCGAGTCCATCCAGCCGCGGGCCTCCTCCTCCGCCTCCCCTTCCACCAGGGCGAGCAGGTGGACGGTGCCCTCTGCGTGGTCGAAGACCAGTGCGCGGTCCGCGAAGACCAGGGTGGCGTCGGGCTCCTCGGAGCGGTGCACCAGGTCGCCCCCGCACTCGGCCTTGAGCTCGTAGCCGAGGTACCCCACCCAGCCGAGCGCGAAGTCGAAGGGCAGGTCCGGCAGTTCGGGGAGCCGGTCGCGCAGTGTGCGCAGGTCGCGGTCGATCCAGGTGAGCATGGGGCCCGCGACGATTTCGGCGGCGCCCCGGCTCGGGGTGACGGTGACCGTACCGCTCCACACGTCGGCGGTGGCGATCCGGGCGAGCGGTCCGGTGGCGTCGCCCATGACCGAGAAGCGGCCGCGGGCGCGGTCCGGGAGGCTGCTGTCGAGCCAGTAGGCGTGGTCGTTGCCCCGGAAGATGAGGTCGAAGGCGGTCTCGGCGTCGGTTCCCGCGGGCAGGACCCGGCTGAGCACCCGCAGGGCGGGTGCGGCCGCGGCGCTCCGCGGGCCGGAGGCCGCCGTGGCGGCGGGTGCACCGGCGGCGGACCGGGCGGCGGCGGGCGCGGTGCCCGGGGCGGCCCGGTGTGCGGCCCCCGGCCCGGGAGCGGGCGCGGTGCCCGGGGCGCGGGACGGTGCGGGGGCCGGGGCCCCGAGGGCGTCCCGGCTCATCCGGGCGAAGTTGCGCAGCAGCGCCAGGCCGTACTGGCTGGAGATCGACTCGGGGTGGAACTGCACCCCCCACAGGGGCCGGGTGCGGTGCCGCAGCCCCATCAGGACGCCGTCCGGCGTCCAGGCCGTCGCCCGGAGCTCCGGCGGGAGGTCGGTGACGGCCAGCGAGTGGTAGCGGACCACCTCGAACGGCGAGGGGAGTCCTTCGAACAGGCCGGTGCCCTCGTGCAACACGGGGGAGAGCCTGCCGTGCCGCGGCTCCGGCGCGCGCCCGACCGTCGCGCCGTGGTGCAGGCCGATGCCCTGGTGCCCGAGGCAGATCCCCAGGACGGGCCGGGACGCGTCCCGGACGATGCCGGCGCAGATCCCGAAGTCCTCGGCGCGGCCCGGGTGACCGGGTCCGGGTGAGATCACGACGGAGTCGAAGGCCGCCAGGTGCCCCGGCCGCCAGGACGGGTCGTCGTTGCGGACGACCTCGGGCTCCCGGCCGTTCACCTCGGTGAGGTGGTGGAACAGGTTGTAGGTGAAGGAGTCGTAGTTGTCTACCAGCAGTGTTCGCACGTTCAATCCCCCCTGGACCGGCCGTGTCTCAGACCGCGGCCGGCACGATCTCGATGAGCATGTGCTCCACCATGTCCTCGCCGTACTCGCCCTCGCGGACCCGCACGCTGCGCAGCGTCCGCAGCTCCCGGCCGCAGTCGTCGGCGATCCGGTGCAGGGCCGGAAGGTCGCCGCGGTCGCTGAAGTGCAGCAGCGCCGATCCCCCCGGCGTGACCCAGCGCGGCGCCTGCTCCACGAACCGGCGGTGGGTGCGGTAGCCGGTGTCGACGTAGGCCCGCTCGTGCACGGACTTGTACTCGTAGGTGTCCGGCCCCAGCACGTAGTTGGAGCTCCAGAAGACGGTGTCGAAGCGCTCGGACTCGCCGATCTCCGAGAACAGGTCGCTGTGCACCGTGCGCAGGCGGTCGTTGACGGCGTGCCGCTCGGCGTTGACCGCCGCGTTCTCCACCGCCCGGGGGTTGACGTCGGTGGCGACCACCCGCGGGGACCCGGCCAGCGCGGCCATCACGGCGATGACGCCCGAGCCGGTGCCGATCTCCAGGAAGGAGTCCGAACGCGGCCGCAGCGGCTCCCGGTTGAGGTCGAGCAGGGCGAGGGCCACTGCCGTCGACGGCGAGTACACGGGGGCGAACACCTCGGGGTGCAGGTCCCAGTCGAGCCCGGCGAGGGCGAAGCGGTCCGGCCGGTCCTGGCGCGTGAGCGACAGATGGCTGCGGAGCAGCGATCTCTCGTAGCTCTGGAGTGCCGCTTCCTCGGGGCGGCCGAGCTGCGGCGCGCCGATGTCCTGAAGCTGCGTCATGGTTCCCTCACAACGGAGTCGGTGATGACGGTGGTCCCCTCACCGGGGCGGACGCTGATCAGGTTGCCGGTGGAGCTGCGTCCTCAGAAGGTGTCCCGGTGACAGAGTGAGCGATCACCTGTGGTGACCCGGTCACACTCCGCGTCTCTGACCAGCTCACGTGCGTCGCCGGGACGGTTGACCATCACGTGACCCACCGATTACTTTCAGGCCCGCGAGACTCGGTCCGGGGGTGGTCCGTGGTGCGTGAAGGCACGAGGGGGCAGGGGGAGCCGTGGCTGACGAGGCCTTCGAGATACTGGAGCTGCTGGAGAAGGAGGCACCGGCCGCCGCGTTCGAGGATCTGGTCCGCAGAGCCCGCGAGGCGGGCGCCGGCGGCGCCGAACTCGCCCGGCTCGTCCGCGCCACCGACCTCAGCCTGAGCATCCGGGCCCTGTTCGCCCGGCGCCAGCAGCGCGAGGCCGGCCTCGCCGCCCTGGTCGACACGGCACGGGACCTCACCCTTCCCTACGACCTGGACGCCCTGCTCAAGGTCATCACCCGGCGGGCGCGGCTGCTGCTCGGGCTCGACATGTCCTGGGTGACCTTCGACGACCTCCCGGCGGCCTGCTCCCGGGTCCGCGCGGCCGACGGCCACGCCTCCGCGCTCACCATCGGCTTCACGGTGCCGCTCGACGGCGGCGTGGGGCGCAGGGCCTCGGACAGCACCGCGCCGTTCTGGACCTCCGACTACCTGCCCGACGAGACCTTCGTGCACAGCGAGGTGATCGACGAGGTCGTCCGGGCGGAGGGACTGCACGCCGTGATGGCCGTCCCGCTGCAGTACGACGGCTCCATCCTCGGGGTCCTGTACGTGGCGGACCGCCATGTGCGGCACTTCTCGCCCGACGAGGTGTCGCTGATGAGCTCGCTCGCCGACCTGGCCGCCGTGGCCATCGAGAAGGCGAGGCTCCTCGAACAGACACGGCACGAAGTGGTGGAGCTGGAACAGGGCACCACCCGGGCCCTGGACTCCTCCGCCGCGGCCGTGCACCTGCGCCGGGTGCACGGCCGTCTGCTCGATCTGGTGCTGGGCGGCGGCGGGCTGGGCGTCCTCGCCGCCAGCTCCTCGGAGGAGCTCGGCGGCGCGCTGGTGATCCGCGACACCGCCGGACGCACCCTGGCCGCCCACCCGCCGAAGGCGGAACCCGGGGCGGACGAGGCCGAGCTGCGGCGGCTGCTGCTGGACGCGCACACCGAGCGCCGGCCGCTCCGCCTCGACGACCGGACCTGGGCGGCCTCCGTCTCGGCGGGCGACGAGATGCTCGGCGCGGTCGTCCTCGCGGCCGAGGACACCGTCACCGACCACCAGGTGCAGCTGCTGGAACTGACCGCCCAGGTGACGGCGGTGGTCCTGCTGCTCCGGCACGGGGTGGCCGCCACCGAGGGCCAGTTGCGGGAGGAGTTCCTGCGCGACCTGCTCCGCGGCTCCTCGCAGTCCGCGCAGGCGCTCGTGGAGCACGGCCGGCGCCTGTCGGTGGACCTGGACGAGCCCCATGTGCTCGTGGCGGCCCGGCCCGAGCAGGGCGTCCGCGGCCGTGCGGTGACCTGGACCTCCTCCTACGCCCACCGTCACCACGGCCTGAAGGCCGTCGACGGCGACGTGGTCGTCCTGCTGCTGCCGGGCACCGACCCCGAGGGGTGCGCCCGCAGGGTCGCGGGTGAACTGGGCGAGGTGCTGGGCGTTCCGGTGACCGCCGGGGCGGCCGGTCCCACCGCCGACCCGACGGCGATCACCCGCACCCACGCGGAGGCGCGGCGCTGCCTGGACGCCCTCACCGCCCTGGGCGGTCCCGGCGGCACGGCGACCCCCGGGCAGCTCGGCTTCCTGGGGCTGCTGCTGGCCGACGAGCCCGACGTCGCCGGCTTCGTCGACGGCACCATCGGGCCCGTCCTGGACTACGACGACCAGCAGTACACCGAGCTGGTCCCCACCCTGGAGGCGTACTTCGACTCCTCCAGCAGCCCGTCACGGGCCGCGGAGAGCCTGCACGTGCACCCCAACACCGTCTCCCGGCGCCTGGAGAGGATCACCGAACTGCTGGGCGAGGACTGGCAGAAGCCCGCGCGGCTGCTCCAGGTCCAGCTCGCCCTCCAGCTGAACCGCACCCGCCAGGTGCTCAGCCGAGGGCGCCGACCGCGGAGCGGCCAGGCCGCCGGCTGAGCGCCTCGGCCTCGGCCAGGGTGAGCATCCGCACCGTGTGGGCGGCGGACGCCAGGGTGGTGTGCCGGTGCCACCCCTCGAAGGACCGCCCGCCGAAGTCGGTGAGCCCGACCTGCCGGGAGATGCCCTCGAAGTCGCGGTCGACGACCTTGGAGAGCTTGGCCAGCCGCAGCAGCGCCCCGGGGGAGACGTTCCCCAGGTCGCTGACCCAGCAGCGCTCCGGCCAGCCCCGCGGGTCCGTCCACTCGCCGAGCAGCAGCATCGTCCGCGCGGACTGCGGGAGGTGCACCCGGACCTGTGCCACCAGGCTGGTGCGGGACCGGAGGGTGTCCGGGTCCGTCCAGGTGACCGGGCGGCGCAGGGTGCGGATCTGCAGCAGCAGCTGGTGGGCCGCGAGGTCGGTGGTGCCGCTGCCGGGCACCGCCGGGTCCACGCAGCGGACCCGGGTCGCGCCGCGGACCGGCACCACGAACCCGGTGCGGGTCCCGGCGAACCGGCGGGCCACCGCGACCGGGTCCAGCTCCGGCAGGTCCAGCACCACCGGGCGGTCCACCCCGCCGGTCCAGTCGCGCAGTTCGAGCACCGCGGAGGCGGCCCGCTCCAGCGGGGTGGTCAGCCGGGCCTCGGAGGCGTAGGAGGCGCGGGGACCCGGCCCGCCGCCTCCCTCCTCGCCGAGCGCGAGCCGCCAGTTGACCGGGCAGCTGTGCTCCTCGCCGACCGCCCAGGCGCCGTAGGCGACCTGGCTGTTGACCGTCTGCCCGAGGTCGGAGATGAACCTCCGTGCCACCCCCACGGACTCCGTCCCGGCCTTGGAGATCACCACCGGCCGCACCACCCAGGCCCCGGGCCGCAGGGCACGTTCCACCGCGCGGGTCAGAGCCGCGCGCACGGGTCCCCAGTCCCAGGTGGACGAGGCGATGAAGTGGTGCAGGCTCTGCTCGGCGGCGCGGTCGCCGACGCAGGCCGCGATGTTGCGGATCGACTTGCGCCCCTCGGCGGTCAGCAGCCCCCTCAGATACATCTCCCCCTTGCGCCGCTGGTCGCTGCGCGGAAGCGAGGCGAACAGCTCCGCACTGAGCTCCCCCACCAGCCCTTCGGGCACGAACCGCCGGCCCTGTCCCGACGCCAGCCCGAGTCCTGTCACGCTCATCGGTTCTCTCCCTCTCCCCCTGGGGCCGATCTCAGCCACTTCACCGTGCGGCCTTCCGGGGTGCGCGGCCCAGGTGCAGCGGTCACACAGATCCGGCCGCCGGTGCACCGCGGACCATCAGGGCCGCGGGGCTCGCGGGGCGGGAGGGGGAGGCGGCGGGGCCCCGTGGGCGCTTCGGGGGGCTTCGCGGTGCCCCGGGGCACCGGAGGGGGGCCGGGCTCCCCGCCCTTCCGTGCCGCGGTGGTGGCCGGGTCACACCGGGCGTGCGTCGCGATGGTGCTCCGGTCACCACCATGAAGTGGATGCTTCCGGGAGCAGGCTCCCCAAAAGGGGCGCCCGTGGCGGGGCCGTACGGGCGTGGCGGCGGACGGCCCCGCCGCGCCCGCCGGGGTGGCGGGTGCGGCGGGGCCGTGCCGGGAGGTGCCGGGCTCAGCCTCCGGCCGGGCCGGAGGGCCGCATCCCGTGGACCGCGGGGACGGTGCCCAGCAGGCCCCTGCGGAAGTCGTCGAAGGCCTGCTGCAGCTCGGCGCGGGTGTTCATCACGAACGGGCCGTAGTGGGCCATGGGTTCGCGGATCGGCCGTCCGCCGAGGAGGACGACGTCGAGGTCGGGGGCGGGGGAGTCCTGCTTCTCGTCCGCGCGGACGGTCACCGAGCCGCCGTGGCCGAAGACGGCCGTCTGGCCCAGCCGGATCGGCCGGCGCTCGGCGCCGACGGTGCCGCGGCCCGCGAGGACGTAGGCGAGGGCGTTGAAGTCCTCGCGCCACGGCAGCGTGACCTCCGCGCCGGCGGCCAGGGTCGCGTGGACCATGGTGATCGGGGTGTGGGTGATGCCGGGGCCCTGGTGGCCGTCCAGCCCGCCCGCGATCACGCGCAGCAGGGCTCCGCCGTCGGGGGAGGTGAGCAGCCGGACGCTGCCGCCGCGGATGTCCTGGTAGCGGGGCGCCATCATCTTGTCCGCGGCCGGGAGGTTCACCCACAGCTGGAGGCCGTGGAAGAGGCCGCCCGAGACGACCAGGTGCTCGGGGGGCGCCTCGATGTGCAGCAGGCCGGAGCCCGCCGTCATCCACTGGGTGTCGCCGTCGGTGATCGTGCCGCCACCGCCGTGGGAGTCCTGGTGGTCGAAGATCCCGTCGATGATGTACGTGACCGTCTCGAAGCCGCGGTGGGGGTGCCAGGGGGTCCCCTTCGGCTCGCCGGGCCGGTACTCCACCTCGCCCATCTGGTCCATCATGATGAACGGGTCGAGGTGGCGGTAGTCGATCCCGGCGAACGCGCGGCGAACCGGGAAGCCCTCCCCCTCGAAGCCGCCGGGCGCCGTGGTCACGGCGTGCACGGGCCGGGCGGCGGCCTCGGCGGGAGCCTCGACACGGGGCAGGGCCAGGGTGTTCTCGACCGTCACGGCGGGCATGGCGGGACCTCCTTGTGCGACCAGGTTAGTTGAAGAATGAACTTCTTGCCACCGGTAACGCGCAACGCCCGGGGAGGATTCCCCGGGCGTCGTCCCGTTCTTCCCGCGCGCCGGCCCGGTGGCCGCCGCGCGGTCGCTCAGCCGTACATCCGCCGCATCGCGAAGTCCACCATCTGCTCGACGGCCTTGGCGTCGAAGACCATGCGGTGCTCCCCCTCCATGTCGAGGACGAAGCCGTACCCCGTCGGCAGCAGGTCGATCACCTCGGCGCCGGTGATCACGAAGTACTTGGACTCCTTCCCCGCGTACCTCCGCAGCTGCTTCAGGGTGGTGAACATGGGGATGACCGGCTGCTGCGTGTTGTGCAGCGCGAGGAAGCCGGGGTTGTCCCCGCGGGGGCAGTACACCTTGGAGGTGGCGAAGATCTGCTGGAAGTCCTCGGCGGACATCGCCCCGGTGGTGAAGGCCCGCACCGCGTCGGAGAGGGAGGGCGGCGACGGTTCCGGGTACAGCGGCTGCTGCCCGTAACCGGGCTGCTGCGGCACGTACTGCTGGGCGCCCGGGGGCTGGTCGTAGCCGTACATGTGCGCAAGGGTACCGACTGCGAGCGCCCCGCGGGGGCCCCTGGCGCACTCCGTCCGCACCCTTCGGGGCGCCCCCGGGAACCGGGTCCGGTGCGCGAGCCGTGTCACAGATGGCCGGGTGGGGCTTGCATCTTATTACCGGTCGGTAGCATCATCGAAGCTACTAACTGGTACATGGACCACCCGTCCATCTCCCGATTGCTTACGGAGCCGTCGCCATGGGGCACTACAAGTCGAATCTCCGCGACATCGAGTTCAACCTCTTCGAGGTCCTCGGGCGCGACAAGCTGTACGGCACCGGCCCGTTCGAGGAGATGGACGTCGACACGGCGAAGTCCATCCTCGAGGAGATCGCCCGCCTCGCGGAGAACGAGCTCGCCGAGTCCTTCGCGGACGCCGACCGCAACCCGCCGGTCTTCGACCCGGCCACCAACACCGCGCCCGTCCCGGCGTCCTTCAGGAAGAGCTACGAGGCCTTCATGGACTCCGAGTACTGGCGCCTGGGCCTGCCGGAGGAGATCGGCGGCACCACCGCGCCCCGCTCGCTGGTGTGGTCCTACGCCGAACTGCTGCTCGGCTCCAACCCGGCCATCTGGATGTACTCCTCCGGCCCCGCCTTCGCCGGCATCCTCTTCGAGGAGGGCAACGAGGCCCAGAAGAAGATCGCCCAGATCGCGGTCGAGAAGCGCTGGGGCTCCACCATGGTGCTCACCGAGCCCGACGCCGGCTCCGACGTCGGTGCCGGCCGCACCAAGGCCGTCCAGCAGGAGGACGGCTCCTGGCACATCGAGGGCGTGAAGCGCTTCATCACCTCCGGTGAGCACGACATGGAGGAGAACATCCTCCACTACGTCCTCGCCCGCCCCGAGGGCGCCGGTCCGGGCACCAAGGGCCTCTCCCTCTTCCTCGTGCCGAAGTACCACTTCGACTGGGAGACCGGCGAGCTCGGCGAGCGCAACGGCGTCTACGCGACCAACGTCGAGCACAAGATGGGCCTCAAGGCGTCCAACACCTGCGAGATCACCTTCGGCGACCGCCACCCCGCCAAGGGCTGGCTGATCGGCGACAAGCACGACGGCATCCGCCAGATGTTCATGATCATCGAGTTCGCCCGGATGATGGTCGGCACGAAGGCCATCGCCACCCTCTCCACCGGCTACCTGAACGCCCTGGAGTACGCCAAGGAGCGCGTCCAGGGCCAGGACCTGGTGAACTTCATGGACAAGACCGCCCCCAAGGTCACCATCACGCACCACCCCGACGTGCGCCGCTCCCTCATGACGCAGAAGGCGTACGCCGAGGGCATGCGCGCCCTCGTCCTCTACACCGCCGCCGTCCAGGACGAGATCGCCCTCAAGGAGGCCGCCGGCGAGGACGCCAAGTCCCTGGTGGCCCTCAACGACCTGCTGCTGCCCATCGTCAAGGGCTACGGCTCCGAGCGCTCCTACGAGCAGCTCGCCCAGTCGCTGCAGACCTTCGGCGGGTCCGGCTACCTCCAGGAGTACCCGGTCGAGCAGTACATCCGGGACGCCAAGATCGACACCCTCTACGAGGGCACCACCGCCATCCAGGGCCAGGACTACTTCTTCCGGAAGATCGTCCGCGACCAGGGCCAGGCGCTGAACACCCTCTCCGAGGAGATCAAGAAGTTCCTCGCGGTCGGCACCGGCGGCGAGGAGCTGGCCGGCGCCCGCGACGCCCTCGCCAAGGCCGCCGTCGACCTGGAGGCGATCGTCGGCACGATGACCAACGACCTCATCGCCACCGGCGAGGACGTCAGGAGCATCTACAAGGTCGGCCTCAACACCACCCGCCTGCTGATGGCCTCCGGCGACGTCGTCGTCGGCTACCTGCTGCTGCGCGGCGCGGCCGTGGCCGCCGAGAAGCTGGAGACCGCCTCCGCCAAGGACAGGGCCTTCTACCAGGGCAAGATCGCCGCCGCGAAGTTCTTCGCCGCGAACGTCCTGCCCGGCGTCTCCGTCGAGCGCTCGCTCGCCGAGAGCGTGGACGGCTCCCTGATGGACCTGGACGAGGCCGCGTTCTAGTCTCTACCGGTACACAGGCACCAGGCCGCCGCCCGACCCGTCGGGCGGCGGCCCTGTCATGTCAACTGCCCGCAGGCGGCCCACACGGCCTCCCGACCGGGGGCGAGCGCGCAAGGCAACCACCGCCCGCACGCCCCTCGTTAAGGTGAACCACATGAGCAGCAGCGAACCCGCCCCCACGCCGGCCGCGACCTCCCCCTTCGACCGCGGCCACACGGACGACCTGATGTCCTTCCTCAGCGCCGCTCCGACCCCCTACCACGCGGTCGCGGCAGCCGCCGAGCGCCTGGAGAAGGCGGGGTTCCGCCAGCTCAGGGAGACGGACGCCTGGGACGGCTCGTCCGGCGGCCGGTACGTCCTGCGCGGCGGGGCGCTGATCGCCTGGTACGTGCCCGAGAGCGCCTCCGCCCACACCCCCTTCAGGATCGTCGGCGCCCACACCGACTCCCCCAACCTGCGGGTCAAGCCGCTGCCCGACTCCGGCTCGTACGGCTGGCGCCAGATCGCCGTCGAGATCTACGGCGGCACGCTGCTCAACACCTGGCTCGACCGCGACCTCGGCATCGCCGGCCGGCTCACCCTCCGCGACGGCTCCCACCGCCTCGTCTCCGTCGACCGCCCGCTGCTGCGCGTCCCCCAGCTCGCCGTCCACCTCGACCGCTCGGTCAACACCGACGGCCTCAAGCTCGACCGCCAGCGCCACATGCAGCCCGTCTGGGGACTCGGCGAGGCCGAGGAGGGCGACCTCCTCCGCTTCCTGGAGGCGGAGTCCGGTGTCCCGGAGGGGGAGACCACCGGCTGGGACCTGATGCTCCACTCCGTCGAACCGCCCGCCTACCTCGGCCGCGACCAGGAGCTGGTGGCCGGGCCCCGCATGGACAACCTGGTCTCCGTGCACGCCGGGACCACCGCCCTCTGCGCGGCCGCCACCGGCCGCGGCGCCGAGGAGCTGCCCGTCATCCCCGTGCTCGCCGCCTTCGACCACGAGGAGAACGGCTCCCAGTCCGACACCGGCGCCGACGGCCCGCTGCTCGGGTCCGTCCTGGAGCGCTCGGTGTTCTCCCGCGGGGGCACCCTGGAGGACCGCGCCCGCGCCTACGCCGGCACCGTCTGCCTCTCCTCCGACACCGGCCACGCGGTCCACCCCAACTACGGCGAGCGCCACGACCCCACGCACCACCCGCGCGCCAACGGCGGCCCCATCCTCAAGGTCAACGTCAACCAGCGCTACGCCACCGACGGTTCCGGGCGCGCGGTGTTCGCCGCCGCCTGCGAGAAGGCCGGCGTGCCGTGGCAGACCTTCGTCTCCAACAACGCGATGCCCTGCGGCACCACCATCGGCCCGATCACGGCCGCCCGCCACGGCATCCACACCGTCGACATCGGCATCGCGATCCTCTCCATGCACAGCGCCCGCGAG
Organism: Streptomyces sp. C10-9-1; assembly: GCF_024497955.1. GTDB lineage: Bacteria > Actinomycetota > Actinomycetes > Streptomycetales > Streptomycetaceae > Streptomyces > Streptomyces sanyensis. Next base: position 316,296 of record NZ_JANHKP010000002.1, read on the forward strand.
CTGTGCGGCGCGGACGACCCGCACCTGCTCGCGAGCGCCCTCCTCGCCTTCCTGGAGGGCTGAGACCGGCGCGCCCCCCTGCCCCGGCGCACCGGGGCAGGGGGGCGCGCCGCGGCCCTACGCCTCCGCGTCCATGCCCGCCAGGACCAGCGGCAGCCGGGCCGAGCCGCCCTCGACCACCCGCACGGGCACGCCCCAGTCCTGCTGGTGCACATGGCAGGCCGGGTACGCGTTCGCGGGATCGTCGTCGCAGGACGCCGCCATCGCCGAGACGTGCAGCACCCCCTCGCCGACCGACGCGTCGACCTCCACCTCCCGGCTCAGGTCCGTCCCCGCACCCTCACCGGACCGCAGCAGCCCGGGCGGCGTGGAGGAGACCAGCAAGCGGGTCGACGGACCGTAGCGGGTGTCCAGCTTCTGGCCCGCCGGGGCCTGGAAGACCACGTCCACGCGGAGCACGCCCGGGGCCACGTCCGTCGCCGCCCGCCGGGTGCGGTGGGCGACCGCGTCCACCCGCACCGCCTCCTCGGGAAGCCTCAGCCGGGTCAGCCGGTGCCGGGCGGACTCCACGACCACGATCTCCTCGCCGTCGAGCACGGCGCCGCTCGGCTCGCGCAGGTCCGTCGCCAGCGTGGTCACCGCGTCCGCCACCGGGTCGTAGCGGCGCAGCGCGTGGTTGTAGGTGTCGCTCACCGCCACCGAGCCGTCCGGCAGGGCGGTCACCCCGAGCGGGTGCTGGAGCAGCGCCTGCCCCGCCTCGCCGTCCCGGTGGCCGAAGTCGAACAGGCCGGTGCCCACGGCCGTGTGCACGGTGAGTTCCCGGTCGATCCAGCGCAGCGCGGAGGTCTCCGCGTCGGCGATCCAGAGCCGGTCCCCGGCCGCCGCGAGCCCCGAGGGCTGCGCGAACCACGCCTGCTCCGCCGGGCCGTCGACGAGCCCCTCGTTCGTGGTGCCCGCCGCCGCCGCCACCGTTCCCGCGGCCGGGTCGTACGTCCACAGCTGGTGGACGCCCGCCATCGCGATCCACAGGCGGTCGCCCCACCAGGCCACGTCCCACGGCGAGGACAGCGACACCTCGCGGGCGGGCCCCGCGACCGGCTCGCCCTGCCACCACTGGCGCCCGGTGCCCGCGAGCAGTTCCACGGCCCCGCTCTCCGGGTCGAAGGCGCGGATCGCGTGGTTGACCGTGTCGGCGACCGCCACCCGCCCGTCCGGCAGCAGCGCGAGTCCCTGGGGCTCGTTGAACACGCCCCGGCCGACCCTGCGGACCACCGTCTCGCCGTCCGCCTCCAGCTCCACCAGCTCGCTGCGGGTGGAGTCCGAGACCAGCAGGTTGCCCGAGGGCAGCCGCAGCGCCTTGCCGGGGAAGCGCAGGTCGGTGGCGACCGGCTCCGGAGGCACGTACGGACCGTCCCCGCGGCGCAGCGTCCCCTTGGCCTCGTGCTCGGCCTCCAGCTCCGTGACGAGCCGCTCGATGGCGTGGGCATGACCCTCGCCCGCGTGCTGGGCCACCACGTACCCCTCGGGGTCGATCACCACCAGTGTGGGCCAGGCGCGCACGGCGTACTGCTTCCAGGTGGCGAGCTCGGGGTCGTCCAGCACGGGGTGGTGCACCTGGTACCGCTCGACGGCGTCGACGACCGCCCGGTGCTCGGCCTCGTGGACGAACTTGGGCGAGTGGACGCCGACGACGACCACCGTGTCGCGGTGCCTCTCCTCCAGCTCGCGCAGCTCGTCCAGCACATGGAGGCAGTTGATGCAGCAGAAGGTCCAGAAATCGAGGACAACGCACTTGCCCCGCAGGTCGGCGAGGGTCAGCTCGGTGCCCCCGGTGTTGATCCAGCCGCCCTTGCCGATCAGCTCGGGGGCACGGACACGGGCACGGCGGCGGGGCGCGGGGGTGGGCGCCGGGGCGGCATCGTTCATGGTTCAAGCTTGCCATTCGCCCATGAACGCCGGATCACGGCCGTACGACGCCGTTGCCCAGCACACCTATGGGATCCGCTCCACCACGGCGACCTCCGAGAATTCTCGGAGGTAGGTCATGTGCCCGGTCCGGCCAGTGACCGGCCGGAGCGCTTCTGGCCACCGCCCCGGCGGCTGTCCTGACGGGTGGCTGTCGGAGGCTCTCGTCGGTTCAGACCAGTACCCCTGCCCTAGCCTCCTTGGATGCCCCGGACGAACAGGGTGCCTGTGCGGCGACTCCCCGGGGGCGGGGCAAGCACGGACGCTGACACGTCCACGAAGCCGTGTTCCTTGAGAATCAGCGCCCACACATCGGGTTCGTAGTCCCACCTCTTGACGACAGCGGGGTCTTCTTCGGGTCCGCGCGGGATGTATGACGCCTGGCAGCCGTAGCACCCTTCAACCGGGGGCCGTTGGGAGAAGGCGAACACGCCACCCGGCTTGAGGTTCGCGCCAACGACCGGCAGCAGTAGGCCGGGGTCGGTGAACCAGGCAGCGCCGAACACGCTGTAGACCGCATCGAAGATCGTGAACGTGTCTCCGAGGTAGGTGAGGGCGTCGGCCTGGTGGAGTTCCATCCCGTCCACGCCCGGCCACCGCTCGCGTGCCTTGTCGAGCTGCTTGGCGGAGAGGTCGATCCCGACGGACGTCATGCCGAGCGTTGCGAGGTGAGCGGCGTTCCCTCCAGACCCGCACCCGAGGTCGAGTGCACTGTCTCCCGGGTTGAGCTGGAGCACATCAGCCCTGGGGCCGTGGTCCGGGTACTGGGTCCAGTTGAACCACGTGGTCTCGCCCTCGGCGTTGGTCTTCCGCCGCTGGGGCTTGCTCTGCGAGTACGTGTCCCATGCGGTGCTGCGAGCGTCAGTCACTACCTGTCCGTTCTCGTTCACGGCGTCAGCCGCCCGGCACGATACCGGGCGGCTGAAGCACTGAGGTTCGGTCGCTCCGCTTGTGCCGGAGCTACTTGGCGACGGGGCTGTCGGAGCAGCCCGCGTAGCTCTGGGTGCAGTCGGCCGCGCCGTCGATCGGCCAGAACTCCGGGTCCACGTCGAAGCCGGCCGATCGGATCATCTCGGCCGTCCGACGCATCGCGGCCCGGCCCTCGGCCGGGTTGTGGCCGCTGTTGCGGTCGGGGACGTGGTGGATGAACCCGCCGCCGAGCGCGTCGCAGAAACGACGGGGCACCTGATGGGACGAAGGCCCACCCCCACCGTCCCGATCAGGGGCGACGAGCACGGGGCCCATGGTGTTCCACCGCCCGGTTCAAGCCTGCCATTCGCCCCTGGACGGCCGGTCTCGACCCTGCGGGCGGGGCGCGTCCGCTGACGGTGGCCGGACCCGCGTGCCCACCCGGGCCCGCGGGCCGCCGCGGGGCGGCGCGGCCGGGCCGGCCGGGCGCGCGGGCCGTTCAGCGCTCGGCGGATACGCCGAGGTGCTTGATCCTCTCGAACGGGTAGGCCCCCACGACCACCACGACCAGGCCGTACAGGGCGAGGGCGACCAGCCCCGGGGTGGAGAGGGACCCGCTCCCGCCGCGCAGGACCACGCTTCCCAACGGCACCAGCGCAGCGAAGCTCAGCAGCGCGGACCCGGTGCACCAGAAGGCCACCAGCCCGTTGGCGCGCGCCCGCAGGACGGGGTCGGACGCCACACAGGCCGGGACCTCGTAGCCGTTGGCCCGGTCGGGGACCCCGCCCCGGTACCCGGTGCGGGCCGCCAGTGAGCCGGCGACGCCCAGCAGCAGGAAGCAGCCGAAGGCGAAGTAGTGGGCCATGCACGCTCCTTGACCCTGCCTCGCCTGCCCCCGTGGAGCCGCGTGGGGCCGGGCGGTGGAGGACGCGACCGGGCTCGCTCCGGCCCCGGCGGTGGATCAGATGGTGCCGAGCTTGATGATCGACAGCAGGGCGATCAGCTGGATGGCCGACGCCCCGAGCGCCTTGGGCCACGGCAGGTCGTGGGACTTGCTCACCATGGAGGTGAACAGCGCGCCGGCGGCCAGCCAGGTCAGCCAACCCACCACCTGGACCAGGGAGTTCTCCCCGCCCAGGAACATCGCGAAGACGAGTCGCGGGGCGTCCGTGAGGGACATGACCAGCATGGAGAGGCCGACGGTCGGCTGCCAGGACCCGGTGCCCCCGATCTGGCGCGCCAGGGTGTGGGTGACCGCGCCGAGGATCAGACCGCCGACGACGAAGGTGACGCCCACGCTCAGCACCGCCGGGACGGCCGTGGAGAGCGTCGCGTTGATCACCTCCTCGCGGGGCTCGTCGAAGCCGAAGAGCGCGAGCAGCCCGTAGAGGAAGGTGACGACCAGCGCCGGTCCCCAGACGGGGTAGTCGCGCATCTGGAGGAAGGTGGGGCCGGGGCGCAGCACGATGCCGCTCAGCAGCTGCTTCCAGTGCAGCCGCGGGCCGGTGGGGGCGGCGGGGGCGGAGCCGGCGCGGTAGGTGGCGCCGTCGCCGTACACGTCGTCGTCCTGGATGCTGAAGGCCCGCGTGTGCCCGGGGTTGTCGGCCGCGGCGCGGTACGGGTCGTGACCGCCCTGGTGGGCGGGGTGGTGCGGCTCGCCGAAGTACTCGGGCTCCTCGCTCCCGCCGTGCGTCCCGCCCTGCCGGTACGCCTGCGGTCCGCCGGTGTGCTGCCACTGCGGCGGCTGCCCGTACGGAGGCGTGCCCTGGTAGGGGCCGGGCGCCTGGGGCGCCTGGGCCTGCGGTTGTTGCGGGGTGCGGTTGTCCCGGCCGCGTCCGATCCTGAATCCAGCCACGTCATCGAACGTACCCGGTCCGTGCACCGCCGGTGGCCGCGGGTGGGGATCCGGGGGGCCTTTGCGGCCGACCTGTGACATCCCCTAAGGGATGCCCGCGGGGGGGGGCGAGAGGCCCGAAGTCCGCCGAGGTCAGGCAGGGTCCGGGCCGCGCGGGGCGGCTGAGCCGCCCCGCGCGCCGGGAACGGCGTCCCCCGCCGGGAACGGCACGAGCGGCCGGTCCCGCCCCCGAGGCGGGTCCGGCCGCTCCCCGCCCGTGGCGGTGCGTTCGGCGCGTGGTGCTACTTCACCGGCTCCGGCTCCGGGGCGTCCTCCGCCTCGGCGCTGGGATCCGGGTCGGTCGGCGGGGTCTTGACCGAGTCGAGCAGCAGCTGCGCGACGTCGACCACCTGCAGGGACTCGGGCGCCTTGCCGTCGTTCTTCTTGCCGTTCACCGAGTCGGTGAGCATCACGAGGCAGAACGGGCAGGCGGTGGAGACGATGTCGGGGTTGAGCGACAGCGCCTCGTCCACGCGCTCGTCGTTGACGCGCTTGCCGATCCGCTCCTCCATCCACATCCGGGCACCGCCGGCGCCGCAGCAGAAGCCGCGCTCCTTGTGGCGGTGCATCTCCTGCTGGCGCAGGCCGGGCACCTTGTCCATGATCTCGCGCGGCGGCGTGTAGACCTTGTTGTGGCGGCCCAGGTAGCAGGGGTCGTGGTAGGTGATCAGGCCCTCGACCGGGGTGACGGGGACCAGCCGGCCCTCGTCGATGAGGTGCTGGAGCAGCTGGGTGTGGTGGATGACCTCGAACTCGCCGCCGAGCTGCGGGTACTCGTTGGCGATCGTGTTGAAGCAGTGCGGGCAGGTGGCGACGATCTTCTTGGCCGACGTGGGCTTCCTCGTCGACTCGTCCTCGTCGTCCTCGCCGAAGGCCATGTTGAGCATGGCCACGTTCTCCTGGCCGAGCTGCTGGAAGAGCGGCTCGTTGCCGAGGCGGCGGGGCGAGTCGCCGGTGCACTTCTCGTCGCCGCCCATGATCGCGAACTTCACGCCCGCGATGTGGAGCAGCTCGGCGAAGGCCTTGGTGGTCTTCTTGGCCCGGTCCTCCAGGGCGCCCGCGCAGCCGACCCAGTAGAGGTAGTCGACCTCGCTCAGGTCCTCGACGTCCTTGCCGACGATCGGGACCTCGAAGTCGACCTCCTTGGTCCACTCGACGCGCTGCTTCTTGGCCAGGCCCCAGGGGTTGCCCTTCTTCTCCAGGTTCTTGAGCATCGTGCCCGCCTCGGACGGGAACGAGGACTCGATCATGACCTGGTAGCGGCGCATGTCGACGATGTGGTCGATGTGCTCGATGTCGACGGGGCACTGCTCGACGCAGGCACCGCAGGTGGTGCAGGACCACAGGACGTCCGGGTCGATGACCCCGTTCTCCTCGACGGTGCCGATCAGCGGGCGCTCGGCCTCCGCCAGTGCGGCCGCGGGCACGTCGCGCAGCTGCTCCTCGGAGGCCCTCTCCTCGCCCTCCATGTCCTTGCCGCCGCCGGCCAGCAGGTAGGGGGCCTTGGCGTGCGCGTGGTCGCGCAGGGACATGATCAGGAGCTTGGGGGAGAGCGGCTTGCCGGTGTTCCAGGCGGGGCACTGCGACTGGCAGCGGCCGCACTCGGTGCAGGTGGAGAAGTCGAGGATGCCCTTCCAGGAGAACTGCTCGACCTGGGAGACGCCGTAGACGTCGTCCTCGCCCGGGTCCTCGAAGTCGATCGGCTTGCCGCCGGAGGTCATCGGCTGGAGGCCGCCGAGGGCGGAGGCCCCGTCGGCGTTGCGCTTGAACCAGATGTTCGGGAAGCCGAGGAAGCGGTGCCAGGCCACACCCATGTTGGTGTTCAGCGAGACGGTGATCATCCAGATCAGCGAGGTGCCGATCTTGACCATGGCGGTGAAGTAGATCAGCGTCTGGAGGGTGCCGAGGTCCAGTCCGTCGAAGGCGAGGACCAGCGGGTACGACACGAAGTACGCGGCCTCGTAGCCCGCCACGTGGTGGATCGCGCCCTCCAGGCCGCGCAGCACCAGGATGGCCAGGCCGATGACGAGGATCACGTACTCGACGAAGTACGCCTGCCAGGCCTTCGAGCCGGCGAAGCGGGACTTCCGGCCGGCCCGCGAGGGCAGGCTCAGCAGCCGGACGGCCATCAGCACGAGGATGCCGACGACCGTCATCAGGCCGATGAACTCGATGTACATCTCGAACGGCAGGAAGCCGCCGAGGACCGGGAGCACCCAGTCGGCCTGGAAGAGCTGCCCGTAGGCCTGGAGCAGGGTGGGCGGCAGCGTCAGGAACCCGATGGCCACGAACCAGTGCGCGAATCCGACGATGCCCCAGCGGTTCATCCGCGTGTGGCCGAGGAACTCCTTGACCAGCGTGGTCGTGCGGGCCTTCGGGTCGTCCGTGCGGCTGCCGGCGGGGACCGGCTGGCCGAGCGTGACGAACCGGTAGATCTGCGCGACCGCTCGGGAGATGAGCGCGACGCCGACCACGGTCAGGGTCAGCGACACGATGATCGCGGCGAGTTGCATGGGAGGCTCCTCGGGCCTGCGAGGGTGGGTGGTCCGGCACTACTACTAAGCGGTAACTTATTTAGTCCGTGCTGAGACTACCCAGTTATTCCGCCGCACTGTAGTTGGGCGGGCGGTGATCTGTGTCGCTCAGGCAACCCTGACCGGCACCGCTCGCACCGCCGGCGCGGGCCGGCGCCCGCGGATCACCGCGGGCACCGTGCGGACCAGGATCAGCAGGTCCAGTCCGAGCCAGTGCTGCTCCACATAATGCAGGTCGAGCACGCCCATTTCCTCCCAGGGCAGCTCCGAGCGCCCGCCGACCTGCCAGAGGCCGGTCATGCCGGGGCGGACCGCGAGGCGGGCGCGGGCCGCCGCCGAGTGCCCCGGGGGGCCCGCCAGGGGCCGGGGCCCGACCAGGGACATCTCCCCGCGCACCACGTTGACCAGCTGGGGGAGCACGTCGAGGCGGCGGCGGCGCAGCAACCGCCCGGCCGGGGTCAGGGTGCCGTCGCGGGTGGTCCGGAAGGTCAGCATCGTGAAGGTGCGGCCGCCGAGGCCCAGCCGCTCGCTCCGCCGCAGCGCCGGCCCTCCGGACGCCGCCGCGGCCACGGCGGCACCCAGCAGCAGCGGTGACAGCGCCAGCAGCAGAAGCAGGGCCCCCGTGAGGTCGACGGCCCGCTTGAGAGGGTGGCCGGTTCCCGCCGCCGACAGCGGGTGCGGGGTGCGCGGGGTCGACCTGGCTGCCATGGGTGCCCGCCCTTCGGCGTCGGGGGAGTGGATCCTGACCGATTTATCCGTGTATGACTCTGGCAGAGGGGTGCGGGGCGGGCGGATGCGCCACGCGGGCGGGCGGAGGTGCCTGTAAGGGCGGGATAAAAGTTGAGTGCCCTCGACTCAGGTCTGTTGACTCCTCGGGGGGCGTCATGCATCCTTGAGCCAGATCCACTCAAGTCAGGTCAGCTGGAGGAATCGAAAATGGCACGTGCGGTCGGCATCGACCTGGGCACGACTAACTCCGTCGTCAGCGTTCTCGAAGGCGGCGAGCCCACCGTCATCACCAACGCCGAGGGCGCCAGGACCACGCCGTCCGTCGTCGCCTTCGCCAAGAACGGCGAGGTGCTGGTCGGCGAGGTCGCCAAGCGCCAGGCGGTCACCAACGTCGACAGGACCATCCGCTCCGTCAAGCGCCACATGGGCACGGACTGGAAGATCGAGCTCGACGGCAAGACCTTCAACCCGCAGCAGATGAGCGCCTTCATCCTGCAGAAGCTGAAGCGCGACGCCGAGTCCTACCTGGGCGAGAAGGTCACCGACGCGGTGATCACCGTCCCCGCGTACTTCAACGACTCCGAGCGCCAGGCCACCAAGGAGGCCGGCGAGATCGCGGGCCTGAACGTCCTGCGCATCGTCAACGAGCCGACGGCGGCCGCGCTCGCCTACGGCCTCGACAAGGACGACCAGACGATCCTCGTCTTCGACCTCGGCGGCGGCACCTTCGACGTCTCGCTGCTGGAGATCGGCGACGGCGTGGTGGAGGTCAAGGCCACCAACGGCGACAACCACCTCGGTGGTGACGACTGGGACCAGCGCGTCGTCGACTACCTGGTCAAGCAGTTCCAGAGCGGCCACGGCGTCGACCTGTCCAAGGACAAGATGGCCCTCCAGCGCCTGCGCGAGGCGGCGGAGAAGGCCAAGATCGAGCTGTCGTCCTCCACCGAGACGTCCATCAACCTGCCGTACATCACGGCCTCCGCCGAGGGCCCCCTGCACCTCGACGAGAAGCTCACCCGGGCGCAGTTCCAGCAGCTCACCTCGGACCTGCTGGAGCGCTGCAAGCACCCCTTCCACAACGTCATCAAGGACGCCGGCATCGAGCTGTCCGAGATCGACCACGTGGTCCTGGTCGGCGGTTCCACCCGCATGCCCGCCGTCGCGGAGCTCGTCAAGGAGCTGACCGGCGGCAAGGAGGCCAACAAGGGCGTGAACCCGGACGAGGTCGTCGCCATCGGCGCCTCGCTCCAGGCCGGTGTCCTCAAGGGCGAGGTCAAGGACGTCCTGCTCCTCGACGTCACCCCGCTGTCCCTCGGTATCGAGACCAAGGGCGGCATCATGACCAAGCTGATCGAGCGCAACACCACGATCCCGACCAAGCGGTCCGAGATCTTCACCACGGCCGAGGACAACCAGCCGTCGGTGCAGATCCAGGTCTACCAGGGCGAGCGCGAGATCGCGGCGTACAACAAGAAGCTCGGCATGTTCGAGCTGACCGGCCTCCCGCCGGCCCCGCGCGGCGTCCCGCAGATCGAGGTCTCCTTCGACATCGACGCCAACGGCATCATGCACGTGACCGCGAAGGACCTGGGCACGGGCAAGGAGCAGAAGATGACCGTCACCGGCGGCTCCTCGCTGCCGAAGGACGAGGTCGACCGGATGCGCCAGGAGGCCGAGCAGTACGCGGACGAGGACCACCGCCGCCGCGAGGCCGCCGAGAGCCGCAACCAGGGCGAGCAGCTCGTCTACCAGACCGAGAAGTTCCTCAAGGACAACGAGGACAAGGTCCCCGGTGACGTCAAGACCGAGGTCGAGACCGCCGTCGCCGAGCTGAAGGAGAAGCTCAAGGGCGAGGACACCGCGGAGATCCGCACCGCCACCGAGAAGGTCGCGGCCGTCTCCCAGAAGCTCGGCCAGGCCCTCTACGCCAACGCCGCCCCCGAGGGCGCCGCGGCCGGTGCCCCCGGCGGCGAGCAGCCGAAGGCCGACGACGACGTCGTCGACGCCGAGATCGTGGACGACGAGAAGGACGCCAAGGGCGGTGCCGCGTGAGTGAGGAGACTCCGGGCTTCGAGGAGAAGCCCGACGTCCCCTCGGGCGCCACACCCGACGACGCCGCGGAGACCGCCGAGTCCCCCGAGAAGGAGGACACGGCGGCCCCGGCAGGGGACGCAGCGCAGACGGCCGGCCTCACGGCCCAGCTGGACCAGGTCCGCAGCGCGCTCGGCGAGCGCACCGCCGACCTCCAGCGGCTGCAGGCCGAGTACCAGAACTACCGCCGCCGGGTCGAGCGGGACAGGGTCACGGTCAAGGAGATCGCCACGGCGACGCTGCTGACCGACCTCCTGCCCGTGCTCGACGACATCGGCCGCGCGCGGGACCACGGGGAGCTGGTGGGCGGTTTCAAGTCCGTCGCCGAGTCCCTGGAGACCGCGGTCGCCAAGATGGGGCTCCAGCAGTTCGGCAAGGAGGGCGAGCCCTTCGACCCGACCGTGCACGAGGCCCTGATGCACTCCTACGCACCGGACGTCACCGAGACCACATGCGTCGCGGTGCTCCAGCCGGGGTACCGCATCGGCGAGCGCACCATCCGCCCCGCGCGGGTCGCCGTGGCCGAGCCCCAGCCGGGCGCGGCTCCGGCGGGCAAGGAAGACAAGCAGGCCGACGAGGAGAGCGGTGGCCCCGAGGAGGGCTGACGCACGAAACGTCCGGAAGGAGGGACGTCGATGAGCACGAAGGACTTCGTCGAGAAGGACTACTACAAGGTTCTCGGCGTCCCCAAGGACGCCACCGAAGCCGAGATCAAGAAGGCGTACCGGAAGCTCGCCCGCGAGAACCACCCGGACGCCAACAAGGGCGACGCCAGGGCCGAGGCGCGCTTCAAGGAGATCTCCGAGGCGAACGACGTCCTCGGCGACCCCAAGCGGCGCAAGGAGTACGACGAGGCGCGCGCCCTGTTCGGCAACGGAGGCTTCCGGGCCGGGCCGGGTGCCGGCGGCGGCAACTTCAACTTCGACCTGGGCGACCTCTTCGGGGGCGCCCAGGGCGGGGGCCAGCCGGGCGGCGCGGGCGGCTTCGGCGGCGGTCTCGGGGACGTCTTCGGCGGGCTGTTCAACCGCGGCCCCGGCGGCGGCACCCGCACCCAGCCCCGGCGCGGCCAGGACGTCGAGTCCGAGGTGACGCTCAGCTTCACCGAGGCCGTGGACGGGGCCACCGTGCCCCTGCGGATGTCCAGCCAGGCGCCGTGCAAGGCGTGCTCGGGCACCGGCGACAAGAACGGCACCCCCCGGGTGTGCCCGACCTGCGTCGGTACCGGGCAGGTCTCGCGCGGCGGCAGCGGTTCCTTCTCGCTGACCGACCCGTGCGTGGACTGCAAGGGGCGCGGCCTGATCGCCGAGACCCCCTGCGAGGTCTGCAAGGGCAGCGGCCGTGCGCGCAGTTCGCGCACCATGCAGGTCCGCATCCCCGCGGGCGTCTCCGACGGGCAGCGCATCCGGCTGCGCGGCAAGGGCGCGCCGGGCGAGCGCGGCGGCCCGGCCGGCGACCTGTACGTCGTCGTCCACGTCGACACCCACCCCGTCTTCGGCCGCAAGGGCGACAACCTCACCGTCACCGTGCCGGTCACCTTCGCCGAGGCCGCGCTCGGCGGCGAGGTCAAGGTCCCCACCCTGGGCGGCCCGCCGGTGACACTGAAGCTGCCCGCGGGCACCCCCAACGGGCGGACCATGCGCGCCCGGGGCAAGGGGGCCGTACGCAAGGACGGCACCCGCGGCGACCTGCTGGTGACGGTCGAGGTCACCGTCCCCGTGGACCTGGGCGACAAGGCACGGGAGGCACTGGAGTCCTACCGCGAGGCCACCGCGGAGGAGGACCCGAGGGCAGAGCTGTTCCAGGCAGCGAAGGGAGCGTGACATGGACGGCCGTCCGGGGCGCAGCCGCAACCCCTACGAACTGACCGACGACTCACCGGTGTACGTGATCTCGGTGGCCGCGCAGCTGTCGGGGCTGCATCCGCAGACCCTGCGTCAGTACGACCGCCTGGGGCTCGTCTCCCCGGACCGCACCGCCGGCCGCGGTCGCCGGTACTCGGCCCGGGACATCGAGCTGCTGCGCACCGTGCAGCAGCTGTCGCAGGACGAGGGCATCAACCTGGCGGGCATCAAGCGCATCATCGAGCTGGAGAACCAGGTCGCCGCGTTGCAGAGCCGGGTCGCCGAGCTGAGCGCGGCCGTGGAGGGCGCCGCGGCGGCCATGCGGCAGCGCGAGGCCCAGGTGCACGCCTCCTACCGCCGCGACCTGGTGCCCTATCAGGACGTGCAGCAGACCGGCGCCCTGGTGGTCTGGCGCCCCAAGCGCCGCGGGGACTGAGCGGGCAGGACGACGACGGACGGACGGCGGGGGCCGGGGCGCGGCAGAGCGCCCGGGCCCCCGCCGTCGTCGTGCGGGGGCGCGCGCCTTCCCGTGCGACGGCCCGTCAGGGCCCCTGGAGGGCCGCTCACGGCCCTCGGCCGGGTCCCGGCGGGTCCGGGCCCGGCCGGGGCGCCGCCGCGGTGGACGCCGCGTCAGGGAGGCCGTGCGGGGGCGCCGGGCGGCTCCCCGGGGTCTCAGGCGTCGCTGTTGAGGATGCCGGACTGCGCGATGAGGTAGCCGAGTTGGGCCCGGCTCCCGCTCCCGAGCGCGGCGGCCAGCTTGGCGATGTGCGCGCGGCAGGTCCGGACGTTCATGCCCAGCCTGCGGGCGATCGCCTCGTCCACATGGCCCTCGATCAGCAGTTTGGCGATCGAGCGCTGCACCCCGGAGATGCCGTCCGGGGTGGGCTGGTACGGGGCGTCGTCCATCAGCGGGACCGCTCGCTGCCAGAGCTGCTCGAACACCTTGATGAGGTACTCGACGAGCCCGGGGTGCCGCAGCTCCAGGGCGACGCGCCGGTCGTCGCTCGCCGGGATGAAGGCGACGGTGCGGTCGAAGACGATGAGCCGCTCGATCAGCTCCTCCAGGGTGCGGATCTGCGCCTTCCCGGCCGATATCCGTTCCACGTAGGCGAGCGTGCCCTGGCTGTATCTGACGGTGTGCTGGTAGAGAGTCCGGATGCTGACGCCCCGGTCGACGAGCAGCCTGTCTCGTTCCAGTGCCTCGGTCAGGACGTCGGCGCTGCGTCCGCCGCCGGGCTGGATCGTCAGCATCTCCGTGTGGCACTCGGCGGTGGCGAGGTTGAGCGCGGCGTTGATCCGGTCGAATCCCTCCAGCACCGTGATCGCGTGGGTGCTCGCCGGGGCCTGCGCGCTGACGGCCATGAAGGGTTCGAAGGTGTCCGTCAGTTCTATCGACAGGCGGCGGCGGTCCAGGATCTCCCGCTCGATCGGGTGCAGACGTTGCGCAAGGGCGACTGACGGCGGAACCGGACGCAACCAGTGGGGATCGTCCGGATCCGGGTGGAGCAAGGCCAATTCGAGCAGGCATGGTGCGGCTTCCACGTCGATTCGAGCGATTCGTCCCGTGCTGAGCGCGCTGACGTAAAGTCTCGATCCCTCGGTGCACATCTCCGTGACCCCATGGGGATGTGACTGTTTTGTCTCGTTCCTAGGCAATGCTCCACCCCCCAGGGTCCTGTAGCTACAGGAACATGATGCATCGGGGCTGTGGCATTGACATGCCTGCATGGGTCATCGTCTGTGGTGCGGGGGAGAAGAAACCATCAAGTAAGGACGAAGCCGACTATGCGCAAGAGAATGCTTCGCTCGGTGCTTGCCACTGTCTTCTCTGCGACCGTGGTCTTCGGTGCCGCCAGTGCCCTGGACCCGGCCCTGGGCAGTGTCACGGCGGCGGCCGTGCCTCCGCCGGACAGCGGCTGGGACTCGACCCCGACGGACAGTGGCTGGAACTCGGCCGCCCTGGACAGTGGCTGGAACTCGGCAGCGCTGGACAGCGGCTGGAACTCCGCACCGATGGACAGTGGCTGGAACTCCGCCCCGGCGGGTGCAGCAGCATGACCATCCCTCCGGACGACCGTGTTTTCCGGCGCGAGATGGCCTCGGCCTACCGTTCCGGGTGGCATTTCATCGACCTCGTCACGGCCATCCCCCACCGTGGCGACTCGTTGATGGTCACCCTGTTCGGCGAGCCGATCGTCGTCGCGCGCGAAGAGGACGAGGATGTCCGGGCGTACCGGTGCCTTCGTCGGCCGCGAGGTGCACCGCAGCCCGTCCGGTGTGCGATCCGGTACGGAATGATCTTTGTCAACCTCGACGCGCGGGACCACCAGCTCGTCGAAACCGACACCACCGCCACCCCCCGCAGTGCCTGAGCGGTTCCCCCGTCGTTACAGACCGCTCAGGTGCTTCCCCCACACAGCGGCGCCATCGTGGACCTGAAACACGATGGCGCCGTTGTGCTGCCCCCGGACGGGCCCGGCGCAGGCCGCCGCGGCACCGCTCCGGGCGCCGCACCGCTCAGGTGCGCCCCATCGCCCGGGTGAGGGCGATCTCGATCACGACCCTGTCCGGGTTCGGCCGCGGCGTGCGGCGGTAGCGCGCCGTGTGCCGCGCGACCGCGTCGGCGACCGCGTCCGCCTCGGTGCGGATGCGTGCCACGCCCTCCAGCGTCGCCCAGCGCTTCCCCTCCACCTGGCAGACCGCGACCCGTGCCCCTTCCGGGCCGGCCGCCAGCACATGGGCGACCTTGCGGCTGTGCCTGCCCGTGATCACCCGCGCGATGCCCGCCCCGGGGTCGTAGGTGACGCACACCGGGACCATGTGCGGCGTGCCGTCGGGCCGGGGCGTGGTCAGGGTGCACAGCAGGGGCTCGCCCCAGAACTCCAGGTACGAGGCGTCGGGGCTGCGGGGATCGATGGCCATGCACCGGAACCTATCCCCGGCCGCCCTTCCGGGCGAGCGTGCACCCCCCTGAGCTGCGGCCCAGCGCTCCCGGTCCCGTGCGGGGGCACCTCATGGCCCGACCTTGAGCGCAATCGACTCAACTTTGTGTATGCTTGCTGAGTCAGTAGAAGTGACCCAAGGGGCGGACCCGCAGGCGAGGAGGAGACACCGGACGTGGATGCCGAGCTGACCAACAAGAGCCGTGACGCGATCAACGCCGCGAGCAACCGGGCCGTACAGGGCGGACACGCCGACCTGACCCCGGCCCATCTGCTGCTGGCGCTCCTCGCGGGCCAGGACAACGAGAACCTCGTCGACCTGCTGGCGGCGGTCGACGCCGACCAGGCCGCCGTGCGCGCCGGCACCGAGCGGGTGCTCGCCCAGCTCCCCAGCGTCACCGGCTCCACCGTCGCCCCGCCGCAGCCCAACCGCGAGCTCCTCGCGGTGATCGCGGACGCCTCCCGTCGGGCCAAGGAGCTGGGCGACGACTACGTGTCCACCGAGCACCTGCTCGTCGGCACCGCGGCCAAGGGCGGGGCGAGCGCCCGGATCCTGGAGGAGCAGGGCGCGACCGCCGCACGCCTCCTCGACGCCTTCGAGAAGACCCGCGGCGCCCGCCGGGTCACCACCCCCGACCCCGAGGGCCAGTACAAGGCGCTGGAGAAGTTCGGCACCGACTTCACCGCCGCCGCCCGCGAGGGCAAGCTGGACCCGGTGATCGGCCGCGACCAGGAGATCCGGCGCGTCGTGCAGGTGCTCTCCCGCCGCACCAAGAACAACCCGGTGCTCATCGGCGAGCCCGGTGTCGGCAAGACCGCCGTCGTCGAGGGGCTGGCCCAGCGCATCGTCAAGGGCGACGTGCCGGAGTCCCTGCGCGACAAGCGCCTCGTCTCGCTCGACCTGGGCGCCATGGTCGCCGGGGCCAAGTACCGCGGAGAGTTCGAGGAGCGGCTGAAGACCGTCCTCTCCGAGATCAAGGAGAGCGACGGGCAGATCATCACCTTCATCGACGAGCTCCACACGGTCGTCGGTGCGGGCGCCGGCGGGGACTCGGCGATGGACGCGGGCAACATGCTCAAGCCGATGCTGGCCCGCGGCGAGCTGCGCATGGTCGGCGCCACCACCCTCGACGAGTACCGCGAGCGGATCGAGAAGGACCCCGCGCTGGAGCGGCGCTTCCAGCAGGTGCTGGTCGCCGAGCCGACCGTCGAGGACACCGTCGCGATCCTGCGCGGGCTCAAGGGCCGCTACGAGGCGCACCACAAGGTGCAGATCAACGACAGTGCGCTGGTCGCCGCCGCCACCCTCTCCGACCGGTACATCACCTCCCGCTTCCTGCCCGACAAGGCCATCGACCTCGTGGACGAGGCCGCCTCCCGGCTGCGCATGGAGATCGACTCCTCGCCCGTCGAGATCGACGAGCTCCAGCGCTCCGTCGACCGCCTCCGCATGGAGGAGCTGGCGCTGAAGAACGAGTCGGACCCGGCCTCCAGGGAGCGCCTGGAGAAGCTGCGGCGCGACCTGGCCGACCGGGAGGAGGAACTGCGCGGGCTCACCGCCCGCTGGGAGAAGGAGAAGCAGGGCCTCAACCGGGTCGGCGAGCTGAAGGAGCGCCTCGACGAGCTGCGGGGCCAGGCCGAACGCGCCCAGCGCGACGGCGACTTCGACACCGCCTCCAAGCTGCTCTACGGGGAGATCCCGGCCCTGGAACGCGACCTGGAGGAGGCCTCCGAGGCAGAGGAGGAGGCCGCCAAGGACACCATGGTCAAGGACGAGGTAGGCCCCGACGACATCGCCGACGTGGTCGGTTCCTGGACGGGCATCCCCGCGGGCCGCCTGCTGGAGGGCGAGACGCAGAAGCTGCTGCGCATGGAGCAGGAGCTGGGACGCCGCCTCATCGGCCAGTCCGAGGCCGTGCAGGCCGTGTCCGACGCGGTGCGCCGCACCCGGGCCGGGATCGCGGACCCGGACCGCCCCACGGGCTCCTTCCTCTTCCTCGGCCCGACCGGTGTCGGGAAGACCGAACTGGCCAAGGCGCTCGCGGACTTCCTCTTCGACGACGAGCGGGCCATGGTCCGCATCGACATGAGCGAGTACGGCGAGAAGCACAGCGTCGCCCGGCTGGTCGGCGCCCCTCCCGGCTACGTCGGCTACGAGGAGGGCGGCCAGCTCACCGAGGCCGTCCGCCGCCGCCCGTACAGCGTGGTGCTCCTGGACGAGGTGGAGAAGGCCCACCCCGAGGTCTTCGACGTCCTGCTCCAGGTGCTCGACGACGGCCGGCTCACCGACGGCCAGGGCCGCACGGTGGACTTCCGCAACACGATCCTGATCCTCACCTCGAACCTGGGCAGCCAGCACCTCGTCGACCCGGCGCTGGGCGAGGAGGAGCGCAGGGAGCGGGTCCTGGCGGCCGTCCGCGCCGCGTTCAAGCCGGAGTTCCTCAACCGGCTGGACGACCTGGTGGTCTTCTCCGCGCTCACCCGCGACGAGCTGACCCACATCGCCGGGCTCCAGATCGACCGGCTGGCGGCGCGGCTCGCGGAGCGCCGGCTCACCCTGGACGTCACCCCGGCCGCCCTGGAGTGGCTGGCCGACGAGGGGAACGACCCCGCCTACGGGGCGCGGCCGCTGCGGCGCCTGGTCCAGACGGCGATCGGCGACCGGCTCGCCAGGGAGATCCTCTCCGGCGAGATCCGCGACGGTGACTCCGTCCGGGTGGACCGCGGCGAGGACGGGCTGGTGGTGGGCCCGGCGCGGTGACCCCGGCGGTCGCCCGCCGACCGGCCCGGCCCTGCTCCGCCGCCCGGCGGAGCAGGGCCGGGCCGTGACCGCTGCGGACGCGGACGGCCCTGGCACGGACCGGCGGCGTGCCCCCGCCGCGGCTGCGCGGAACCGCGCCCGGCGGGGGAGGGCGGTCGCGTCCGCGGCCTGCGGGCCCCACCGGCACCGGGCCGTCGCCGCCGGCCCGGACCCGCGGCGCCCGCTCCCGGGCGCTCCCCCTCGGTCCACCGTCCGGCCTTCCTGTCAGCTCGCAGCGGATCGGGCGCGGCGGGGCTTGCGTCGGGCGGGCGGGCATGGGAGAGGATGGCCGCATCCGTACGAAGGGAAATTCACGGTGACCATCGATCCGTCCTCGATTCCGAACTTCGGGGGCCAGCCCCAGCCTCAGGCCGCAGGACCGGCGGGCCCCGTCGTTCCCGACCAGGACCTGGTCAAGCAGCTGCTCGACCAGATGGAGCTCAAGTACGTCGTCGACGACGAGGGCGACCTCGCCGCGCCGTGGGAGGACTTCCGCACGTACTTCATGTTCCGCGGCGAGAAGGAGCAGCAGATCTTCTCGGTGCGGACCTTCTACGACCGGCCGCACCCGGTCGAGAAGCGGACCGAGATCCTCGACGTCATCGACGACTGGAACCGCCGCACCCTCTGGCCGAAGGTGTACACCCACCTCCACGAGGAGGACGAGGCGGCGCCGACGCTCCGCCTCATCGGCGAGGCGCAGATGCTGATCGGCACCGGCGTCAGCCTGGAGCACTTCGTCTCCTCGACGGTCAGCTGGGTGCGCGCCTCGATCGAGTTCGACAAGTGGCTGGTCGAGCGCTTCGGCCTGGCCGAGGGCGAGAAGCCGGCCGAGGGCGAGGAGCCCTCCGGCGGGGCCTGAGCCCCGGGGGCGTACGACGGCAGGGCCCGGGGGAAGGCGTCCGACGCCTTCCCCCGGGCCCTGCCGCGTCCGCCCGCTCTCGCAGCAGCATCGCCACGCTCGACGACGGGGCGCTGTCCGCCGTATCCCGACCACACACGGGAGGGTGCCGTCCGTGAGCGTCGAAGCGCTCGTGCACACCGAGTTCCCCCAGGGGTACACGGTCCTGTTCGGGGCCGGCGGAAAGGTGGTCACGACCCCGCGGAGCGAAGAGCACTCCAGCACCACCGGGCCGATGCGGATCGACTCTCCCGCCCTCGGCCGTCACGCGAAGGTCGCCTCCGGCGCCTGCGTCGGCTTCCCCGCCGACGAGAACTCCGCCCCCGACCCGGCGGTCCTCCGTGAGGACGCCCGCCGGGAGGGCAAGCGCCACGGCTTCGAGGACGTCCTGCCGATCCCCGGGGCCGTCTCGACCCCCTCGGCTGGCGGGGACGACGACGACTGCACCGCGACGTACGGCCGCTACGGCATCCCGGTCCACCCGGTGGTGGATCCCGACGCCCAGGACGCAGTCCGCCACACCCGGCCGACCGGCTCCGGCCACATCGCGGCGCGCACCCACACGTACGGCACGGGCAAGCGTCCCGTCCCCCCGGCCGGCGGGCGTACCCTCACTCTCGACCTCGACGAACTCCCGGTTCCGGAGGCCGAGTCGAGCGCCCGCTGACGGCGCTCCGTCAGCTGTCGCGGCGGTGTCGCCGCCGAGTGGTCGGGACGCCGTCCCCGGTGGCCGTGTGGATCGGCCGGTGCCCGACGTCGATACGGCGCGACCGGTGCCCCGGAGTCCGCGCTTGAGGGCGCGAGGGTTCCGTGGGGGACGGCAGGCGGGGAAGGAGGCGGCTGCCGGCCCCACGGGCCCGCGGTCAGTGCGCGAACGCCTTGCGGAGCCGTTCCGCCGCGTCCGTCAGCACCTCGGCGCGTTTGCAGAAGGCGAACCGGACGAAGGGGGCGCCGGCCTCCTGGTGGTCGTAGAAGACGGCGTTCGGGATGGCGACGACGCCCGCCCGTTCGGGGAGGGTGCGGCAGAAGGCGAAACCGTCGGTGGCACCGAGGGGGCGGATGTCGGCGGTGATGAAGTAGGTGCCCTGGGGCGCGTAGACCCCGAACCCCGCGGCGCGCAGGCCGTCGGCGAGCAGGTCGCGCTTGCGCCGCAGGTCGGCGCGGAGGCCGTCGAAGTACGCGTCCGGCAGGCGGAGCGCCTCGGCGACCGCGTACTGGAAGGGGCCCGCGCTGACGAAGGTCAGGTACTGCTTGGCGGTCCGGACCGCGGCCACGAGTTCCCGGCTGCCCGTCGCCCAGCCGACCTTCCAGCCGGTGAACGCGAAGGTCTTGCCCGCGCTGGAGATGGTGACCGTCCGCTCGCGCATGCCGGGGAAGGACGCGAGCGGCAGGTGCTCGCCCTCGAAGACCAGGTGCTCGTAGACCTCGTCGGTGACGACGAGCAGGTCCCGTTCCACCGCCAGCGCCGCGACGGCCGCGAGCTGGTCGCGGCCGAGCACCGTGCCCGTCGGGTTGTGGGGGGTGTTGAGCAGCAGCAGCCGGGTGCGCGGGGTGACCGCGTTCCTGAGCTCGTCCGGGTCCAGCTGGTAGGAGCCGTCGCCGGGCCGCAGGGTCACCGGCACCCGGACGCCCCCGGCCATGGCGATGCAGGCCGCGTAGGAGTCGTAATACGGCTCCAGGGCGATCACCTCGTCACCGGGCTCGACCAGGGCCAGCAGAGCCGCGGCGACCGCCTCCGTGGCGCCCGCGGTCACCAGGACCTCGGTGTCGGGGTCGACGTCCAGCCCGTGGAAGCGGCGCTGGTGCTCGGCGACGGCGGTGCGCAGCTCCGGTACGCCCGGCCCGGGCGGGTACTGGTTGCCCCGGCCGTCGCGCAGGGCGCGCACCGCCGCCTCGCGGACCTCCTCGGGGCCGTCGGTGTCGGGAAAGCCCTGGCCGAGGTTGATCGACCCGGTGCGCGCGGCCAGTGCGGACATCTCGGCGAAGATCGTCGTGCCGAACTGGGCCAGCCGCCGGTTCAGCAGCGGTCGTGGTGCCGTTTCGCGTCCTGTCATGGCTGCATCCTGGGTGAACCTCTGGACTTGCTCAAGTCTGCTTTGGGTCCGGGGGCCCGAGGGCATTCCCCCGGCACGCGCGAACATCGCGCGGGGAAAGCACATCCGTCAGGAGGCGGGCGGCGCGTGGCGCCACCGCTTCGGGGGAGACGCAGAAACGGGGGAAGCGATGGAGGCATTCGTGATCGTCTGCATCCTGGTACCGGCCGTGATCATCACGGTGATGGTGTCCGCGGCACGCAGCGGCCCGAGGAGGCGGGGGCGCCGGCGGGCGGGCGGCGGGTCCGGCGGCTGGTGGGCCGGGTCCGACGGCGGCGGGACCTCGTCCTGCGGTGGCGGCGGGTCGTCCTCCTGCGGCGGCGGTGGCGGGTCCTCGTCCTGCGGCGGCGGCGGTGGCGGTGGTGGCGGGTCCTCGTCCTGTGGTGGTGGAGGCGGCTGCGGGGGAGGCAGCTGAGAACCCGAGGTCCCGCGGAAAGGCTCCGGCGGTGAAATGCCTTCGGAGCCCTTCCTGTTGACGGGAGAATATTCCGCGGGCAGCAGTGGCGTTACCCCGAGTCGGAGCCCAGCGGGCTTTTACCGGTGAACAGTTGAACCGTTGGGCCCCCGGGGGGATGGAAACCGCGGCAAGTTGGTAAAAACCCCTGTGGACGACCAGCCGTTCATGATTCCCTCGGAGTCGGAACCGAGTGGTTCCAGTCAGCCCTCGGACCAGTCGTGGACCCGAGCAGGCCACCCCCTCGATGCCATGCCTCCGCTTCCGGAGTGCCCGGTCCACGTGTCCACCCCGCCGATGCGCGTCCTGCGGAGCCGACCCATGCTCACGACCATCGATACCCCCTACACCGACACCCGAGCCGACGACCTCGCCTGGGCGCTCGGCAGGGAACCGCTGCCCGCCCTGGCCGTCCTCGACCTCGAACTGTGCGGCGCGGCAGTGCAGTTGCGCCTTCTCGGCGCCTCCCACCAGGTGCTTCTCAGGGAGGCCGGCGTCTCCTGCTCGGAGACCGTCGCGTGCATCCCCGGCAGCAGCACGCCCCTGCCGCTCGGAGTGGCCGAGCGGATCGGCGACCGGGAGTACGCGTTCGCGGCCCGCGTCGAGACCCTGTCGCGGCGCGCCTTCGCGGGCCGCGCACAGGAGCTCCTCGCCCTGGTGGCCGATCATCCCCACGGTCTCGCGGGCACGTTCCCCGGTGACCCGCACGCCTTCACCGCGATGCTCGCCCGGTACGCCGACGGCCGGGTGCAGTGGCGGACGTGGCACGCCTACCCGCAGGAGGGCCGTCTGGTCGTCACCCGGACGAGGTTCGGGGGGCTGCGCCGGGCCGCTCCGGTGGCCGCGCGGGAGCGGCGCGCCACCGTGGCGAGTTAACTCGTGTGGGTGACCATACGTGGGGCGCATGTAACGTAGCGTTACAGAGGTGATCGACCAGCGGCAGCCCTCATCCTCCACGGACGGGGTGCCGCTGCCCGTGGGGCCCGACGTCGGCCGATTCCTCGTCCTGGCGGTGGTGTTCGTCTGCGCGGCCTGCGGCCTCGTCTACGAGCTCGAACTGGTCGCGCTCGCCTCCTACCTGATCGGGGACTCGGTCACCCAGGCGTCGGTCGTGCTGTCCGTCATGGTCTTCGCCATGGGCATCGGCTCCCTGCTCGCCAAGCGGCTCCGCTGCCGGGCCGCGGTCGGGTTCGGCGTGCTGGAGTCCGTGCTGGCGCTGGTCGGCGGCAGCTCGGCCATGGTGCTCTACGCCGCCTTCGCCTGGACGGGCGGGTCCCGCGTGGTGCTGGTGGTGTTCTCCCTGGCGATCGGCGTGCTCATCGGCGCCGAGATACCCCTGCTGATGTCCCTCATCCAGCGGGCCTCGCGCAGGGACGCGGAGGGCACCGTCGCCGACCTCTTCGCCGCCGACTACGTGGGCGCCCTGGTCGGGGGGCTCGCCTTCCCCTTCCTGCTGCTGCCCTGGCTCGGCGAACTGACCGGTGCCCTGGCCACCGGGGCGGTCAACGCGGTCGCCGGGGCGGTGCTGGTGCTGTGGCTGTTCCGCCGCGACCTGGCCCCGCACTGGCGCCGCCGCCTGCTCCTGCTCAACGCGGCCGTCCTCGGGCTGCTCGGCCTCGCGGCCGTGCTCGCCGGAGACTTCGAGGCGGCCGCCCGCCGCGCCGTCTACGGGGACGAGGTGCGGGTCGCCGTCCGCACCGAGGCGCAGGAGGTCGTCCTGACCGGCCCGCCCTCGGGGCCGCCCGACCTCTTCCTCGACGGCCGCCTCACCGTCCGGGGGCGGGACGCCCACCGCTACCACGAGGCCCTGGTGCACCCCGCGATGAACGGCCCGCACGCCCGGGTCCTCGTCCTCGGCGGGGGAGACGGCCTCGCCGCGCGCGAGGTGCTCCGCTACCGGGACGTCCGCTCGGTCACCGTCCTCGGGGCCGACCCGGGCCTGGTGGACCTCGCCCGGACGGACCCCGGGCTCGCCGGACTCAACGGCCGGGTCTACGGCGACCCCCGGCTGGAGGTCGTGCCGGAGGACCCCTTCTCGCGTCTGCGGCTCGCCGAGCCCCGCGCCTACGACGTGATCGTCTCCGATCTGCCGGATCCGGCCGAGGCAGCGGACACCAAGCTCTACTCGCTGGAGTTCTACGGCCTGGCCCGCCGGGCCCTCGCGCCCGGCGGGCGGCTCGTGGTGCACGCGGGCCCGCCCGGCACCCGGCCGCGGAGCTTCTGGACGGTGGAGGCCACACTCGCCGCGGCGGGGTTCGCCACCACCCCCTACCGGGACCGCTCGGCGCCGGGCGGTGACCGCGGCTTCCTCCTCGCCGCGCCGGGCGCCGCACCGCACCTGGAGCTGTCCGAGGGCGCGCCGCCGCTGCGCTCCGGGCTCCGGGAACGGCTGCCCGCCGCCGTCCCCGCCGCCGAGCGGACCCGGCTGAGCGGGCTGGAGCCCTCCACCCTGGTCCGTCCCCGCTACCGGTGACGCCCGGAGTCCGCCCGGGTCCGCCCGGGTCCGCTCCGGGCCCGTCCGCGCGGACCTCCCCGGTGGGCGCGGGGCGCCCTGCCTACCCGGCCGGCGTCCGTCGCGGCCGTGCACACGCCGCCCTGCTCCGTTGGCGCAGCGCGCCTCTGCCGTTCGTGCGGTCCGCCGGAGCGTGCGCCGGGGGAAGGGCAGACGGGGCCGGTCCGGCTGAGTAGGCTCGTTTCCATGGAGCATGAGGCGTTCGTCCCGGTGCCCGCTGAGACCCTGCGACAGGCCCTGAGGGACCCCGCGCGGGTCGCCCGGTGCGTTCCGGGGCTGCAACGCGACGCCGACGCGGAGGCCGGTCCGCTCTCCGGCAGGCTCAAGCTCCGGGTCGCCAACCACTCGATCACCTACCGCGGGGAACTGCACCTGGTGGAGCAGGGCCGCGCCTTCGTCGTCGAGGGCGAGGGCACCGAGGTCCGCGGAGGCGGCTCGGTGAAGATCACGCTCGCCATCCGTCCCGAACCCACCGACGGCGGGACGACGCTCACCTTCACGGGCTCGGCCAGGGCCGAGGGGCGGCTCGCGGAACTCCCCGCCGGTCCGCGGACCGCCGCCGGGCACCGGGTCCTCGACCGGTTCGCCGAGTCCCTGGCGGCGGCCGCCTTCGAGGAGCCCCCGCTCGGCGGAGCGCGGCCGCCCCGGGCCGGCGGTACCGAGGGAGGGGCCGGCGGCCCCCGTGGCACCGAGGGCCCGGACGACGGGACGGATGCCGGGAACGGCACCCCGGTGGAGGGCCGCGGGCCCGAGGACTCCGCCGCGGGTGGGCCCGCGCCCGGGCCGCGGGAGCCCGGTGCCACCGGTGCGGCCGGCGACCGGGACCGGCACGAGGCGGCGGAGCCCGGTGCCGAGGACGGGGGGCCCGGCGTGGTCGAACCGCCCGTCGAGGACCCGGACACCGCCCCGGGCGCCGTCTTCGACGTGCCGGTGCCGCCGCCCTCCCTGGGCCCCGACACGGAGGACGCCTTCGACGACGGCTCGGACGACGACGCCGACGGGGAGGCGCGGCACCTCCGCGACGAGGACGACGAGGACGACGAGGACGACGTGGTCGACCTCGACGGACTCGGTGACCTCCAGGACATCGAGGGCTTCCGTACGCTGGGCGACCCCGACGCCGAGGCCGCCCACGCCCGGCGCACGATGATCGGCCGCAGCGCCGAGGAGGTCGACCACGCCCCGCCCCGCGGCCGCTACGCGCCCACCCCGGCACCGGCCGCATCCGGCTCGGCCGCGGCCCTGCGGTGGATCGCCCCGGCCGCCGCCCTGGCCCTCGCCTCCGCCGTCGTCGTCAGCCGCATCCTGCGCCGCCGGGGCTGAACCGGCACCCGTCGGCGTGCTCCCGCCGGCCCGGTCCGCGGCCGGACCGGCTGCCGTGCGCCGGGCCCGGCCGAGCTGACCGTCCGGGCGCGACCGCGCGGCTACTGTCGTGGGGTGAACAGCAGCGAACAGAGCATCCGGCTGGCCGCCGGGGACGTCGAGTTGACCGTGCATCCGGAGAACGGCTGCCGTATCGGAAGCCTGCGTGTCGGCGGCACCGAACTGCTGCGCCAAGGGGCCCACTACGGGACCTTCCCCATGGTGCCCTGGTGCGGTCGGCTGAGGGACGGACGCTTCCGCGACGGCGCCGCCACCCACCAGCTCCCGCTGAACGCGGCCCCGCACGCCATCCACGGCACCGGCCGCGACACCGTCTGGCGGACGGCCCGCAGCGACGGGAGCGAGGCGGCGTTCACCTACGAGCTGGCCGACCCCTGGCCGTACGCGGGCCGGGTCACCCAGACCTTCGCCCTCGCCGAGGACTCCCTGACGGTGGCCATGGGCGTGGAGACCGCGGAGACCTCCTTCCCCGCCCAGGTGGGATGGCACCCGTGGTTCCTGCGCACCATCGGCGGCGAGCGGGCGCGCCTGGACTTCTCCCCCGAGTGGCAGGAGGAGCGCGGGGAGGACCACCTGCCGACGGGGAAGCGCATCACCCCCCTGCCCGGCCCGTGGGACGACTGCTTCGGGATGCCCGACGGGGTGCGTGCCACGCTGACCTGGCCCGGCTTCCTGGAGCTGGAGGTCTCCAGCCGGGCCCGGTGGGTGGTGGTCTACGACGAGCAGGAGGAGGCCGTCTGCGTGGAGCCCCAGTCCGGGCCGCCGGACGGCCTCAACACCGATCCGGAGCTGGTCACGCTGATCGACCCGCTGGAGCTCGCGATGACCTGGACCTGGCGGCGGCTTTAAGCTCTGGGGCATGACTGACGTTCGTGCGGAGCTGCTCCAGCAGATCAAGGACAAGGCCGTGGTGCACGGCAAGGTGACCCTCTCCTCGGGCATCGAGGCCGACTGGTACATCGATCTGCGCCGGATCACGCTCGACGGCGAGGCCGCCCCGATGGTGGGCCAGGTGATGCTGGACGCCACCGCCCACCTCGACTACGACTGCGTCGGCGGCCTCACCCTGGGCGCCGACCCCGTGGCGACCTCCATGCTGCACGCCTCCGCCGCCCGAGGCCGGCGCCTGGACGCCTATGTGGTGCGCAAGGCGGGCAAGGCCCACGGTATGCAGCGCCGGATCGAGGGCACGGACGTGAAGGGCCGCCGCTGCCTGGTGGTCGAGGACGTCTCGACCACCGGGGGCTCCCCGCTGACCGCCGTCGAGGCGGTCCGCGAGGCGGGCGGCGAGGTGGTGGCCGTCGCCGTGATCGTCGAGCGCGGTGCCGCGCCCAGGATCGCCGAGGCGGGACTGGAGTACGTCAGCGCCTACGGGCTCCCGGAGCTCGGGCTCGCCTGACCCCACCCGTCCGACCCGGGTCGCGGCCCTTCTGCCGGACCCGGCTGATCCGCCCGCGACCTGCGCAATCACCCAGGGGCGTCCTGTTTCACGTGAAACAGGACGCCCCTGGCGCATCCGGGCACACGGGCCCTGTGGTGCCGGACCCGGAGTCTGGAAAGATAAGGCCCGACGATGACGTCGCCCACAGGTCAGGGCCAGCACCACACACCCGCACATCACAAGGAGCGGACACATGCCCATCGCGACTCCCGAGGTCTACAACGAGATGCTCGACCGGGCGAAGGCAGGCAAGTTCGCCTACCCGGCCATCAACGTGACTTCGTCGGGGACCCTGCACGCCGCGCTGCGCGGCTTCGCGGAGGCCGAGAGTGACGGCATCATCCAGATTTCGACCGGTGGCGCCGAGTTCCTCGGCGGCCAGCACAACAAGGACATGGTCACCGGCGCCGTCGCCCTGGCCGAGTTCGCGCACATCGTCGCCGCCAAGTACGACATCACCGTCGCACTGCACACCGACCACTGCCCGAAGGACAAGCTGGACGGCTACGTCCGTCCGCTGCTCGACATCTCGGCCGAGCGGGTGAAGGCCGGACGCAACCCGCTCTTCCAGTCGCACATGTGGGACGGCTCGGCCGAGACCCTCGCCGACAACCTGGCCATCGGCCAGGAGCTGCTGGCCCAGGCCGCTGCCGCCAGGATCATCCTCGAGGTCGAGATCACCCCGACCGGCGGCGAGGAGGACGGCGTCACGCACGAGATCAACGACGAGCTGTACACCACGGTGGAGGACGCCCTGCGCACCGCCGAGGCCCTCGGCCTCGGGGAGAAGGGCCGCTACCTGCTGGCCGCCTCCTTCGGCAACGTCCACGGCGTCTACAAGCCGGGCAACGTCGTGCTCCGACCCGAGCTGCTGAAGGACCTCCAGCAGGGGGTCGGCGAGAAGTACGGCAAGGCCGCGCCGTTCGACTTCGTCTTCCACGGCGGTTCCGGCTCCACCGCCGAGGAGATCAGCACCGCCCTGGAGAACGGCGTGGTGAAGATGAACCTCGACACCGACACCCAGTACGCCTTCAGCCGCCCGGTCGCGGGCCACATGTTCGCCCACTACGACGGTGTGCTGAAGGTCGACGGCGAGGTCGGCTCGAAGAAGACCTACGACCCGCGGACCTGGGGCAAGCTGGCGGAGGCCGGCATGGCGCAGCGCGTCGCCGAGGCGTGCGCCGCGCTCCGCTCCACCGGCACCAGGATCAAGTAGGCGCCGCGCGGCGCGACCGCAGGCACCGCACGGCGGGCCCGGTGTCCCCTCGGCAAGGGGCGCCGGGCCCGCCGCGCATCGGGAGGGGAGGACCGCGATGGCCGCGGAGGAACGCTTCGACTTCGACACACCGGTGGACCGCACGGGTACCTGGTGCATCCAGTGGGACGGGGTCGCCGACCGGTTCGGGGTGGACGGCCTGCTGCCGTTCACCATCTCGGACATGGACTTCCCCTCACCGCCGGCGGTGCTCGACGCCCTGCACCAGCGGATCGACCACGGGGTCTTCGGCTACACGGACTGGCGGCAGGAGGACTTCCTCTCGGCGATCCGCGACTGGTTCGCCGAGCGTCACGGCACGGCCGTCGACACCGAGCGGGCCGTCTACGCCCCCTCCGTCCTCAACCAGCTCTCGCAGCTGCTGCGGATGTGGTCCGGCCCCGGCGAGGGCGTGGTCGTCCACACCCCGACCTACGACGGCTTCGCCAAGGCGATCAGCGGTCTGGACCGGGAGCTGCGCGGTGTGCCGGTGGGCGACGAGGGGGCGCTGGAGGCCCAGCTCGCGCGCCCCGACAGCCGGGTCCTCGTGCTGTGCTCGCCCCACAACCCGACCGGCCGGGTGTGGACGGCCGCGGAGCTGTCCCGGACCGCCGAGCTGGCCGCCGCCCACGACGTGGCCGTGATCAGCGACGAGATCCACGCGGACCTCGTCCACCCGGGTGCGGTGCACCTGCCGTGGACCCGCTTCGGCCGGGGGCGCTGGGCGCTCGTCACCTCCGCCACCAAGGCCTTCAACTTCCCGTCACTGAGCGGTTCGTACGGGATCATCGGCGACGCGGAGGACCACGCCGCCTTCCTGCGCCGGATGGGGACCGGGGAGGGGCTGGCCTCTCCGGCCGTGCTCTCCCTGACCGCCCACATCGCCGCCTACCGGGAGGGCGGCCCCTGGCTCGACGCCCTGCTGGCGTACGTCTCGGCCAATCTGCGGATGCTCGCCGACCGGCTGCACACCGCCTTCCCCGACCTGGGATGGCAGCCCCCCGCCGCCGGTTACCTGGCCTGGATCGACCTGCGGCCCCTCGGAGCGGGCGAGCGGTTCGGCGACGAGGAGCTCCAGCGGGAGCTGATCGAGACGGAGCGGGTGGCCGTCATGTCCGGGGGCGTCTACGGGGCGCCCGGTTTCGTCCGGCTCAATGTGGGCTGCCCGCGGAGCAAGGCGGAAGCGGGGGCGGACGCCCTGGTCAGGGCCGTGGGGAGGCTGTCCGGCCGAGCGGGCGGCGCCGCCCGCTCGTAGGACGCCGACCCGGCTGCGATGATCGCCCCATGACCCAGGGACCGGACCTTCGACTGGCCTCGCCCACGGGGCGCTGGGTGGTACTGACCACGGTGCTCGGCTCGGGCATGGCGCTGCTGGACTCCACGGTCGTCAACGTCGCCCTGCCCCGCATCGGCGAGGACCTCGACGCCGATCTGCCGGTCCTGCAATGGACGGTCAACGCCTACATGCTCGCGCTCGCCGCGCTGATCCTCCTCGGCGGGGCGCTCGGGGACCGCTACGGGCGGCGGCGGGTCTTCGTCCTCGGGGTCGTCTGGTTCGCGGTCGGCTCGCTGCTGTGCGGCCTCGCACCGACCGGTGAGGTCCTGGTCGCGGCCCGGGCCCTCCAGGGGATCGGCGGAGCACTGCTCACCCCGGGATCGCTGGCCATCATCCAGGCGAGCTTCCACCCGGACGACCGGGCCCGCGCGGTCGGGCTGTGGTCCGGCCTCGGGGGAGTGGGCGCCGCGATCGGCCCGTTCGTCGGCGGCTGGCTGGTCGACGGCCCGGGCTGGCGCTGGGTGTTCCTGCTCAACGTGCCGCTGGCCGCCGTGTGCGTACCGATCGCCCTCCGCCGCGTCCCCGAGTCCCGTGACCCCGGGGCGACCGGACGGTTCGACGTCGCGGGCGCGGCGCTCGGGGCGCTGGCGCTCGGCCTGGTGACCTATGCGCTCATCGACGCGACCCCGTGGGCCGGGCTGCTCGGTGCCGCGGTGGGCGTGCTCTTCGTCCTGCGCGAGCACCGGACGCCGGAGCCCATGCTGCCGCTCGGGCTCTTCCGGGTGCGCCTGTTCACCGCCGTGAACACGGTCACCGTCTGCGTCTACGCCGCCTTCGGCGGGTTCTTCTTCCTGATGGCCCTCCAGCTCCAGGTGGTGTCCGGCTACTCGGCGCTGGGTGCCGGGCTCGCGCTCGTGCCGACCACCGTGCTGATGCTGCTGCTCTCGGCCCGCTCCGGCGAGCTGGGCGAGCGGATCGGGCCGCGTATCCCGCTGACCGTCGGCCCGCTGGTGTGCGCCGCGGGAATGCTGCTGGCACTGCGTGTGGGGGAGGACGCCTCCTACGCGGCCGACGTGCTGCCCGCCGTCCTGGTCCTGGGCCTCGGCATGGTGACGCTGGTGGCCCCGCTGACCGCCACGGTGCTCGCCTCGGTGGACACCGCGCGCGCCGGTATCGCGAGCGGGGTCAACAACGCGGCGGCGCGGGCGGCCGGGCTGGTCGCCGTGGCGGCGCTGCCGCTGCTGGCGGGCATGGGCCCCGAGGCGTACCGCTCGGCCGCCGAGTTCGGTGCCACCTTCCGGCGGGCGATCCCGATGTGCGCGGGCGTCCTGGTGGCCGGGGCGCTGATCGCCTGGACGACGGTCCGGCGCCCGGAGGAGCCCGCCACCGGGGAGCAGCCCCACCCGGAGTGCCGGATGAGCTGCCCGGTCGCGGCTCCGCCGCTGGAGGCCCTGGAGGCTCCGGAGGACGGTCCCGGGGCGGTCCCGCCGCCCGCCCGCGGCGCGGGCGGCGGCTGACGCGCCGGGCCGCGCGGCGGTGCGGGCGGCCGGGCCGCCCCCCGGCCGGGGCGCGGGCCGACGGCGTCCGCCCGGAGGGGACGCGGGCGGGCGGGACCTGTGAGACTGGGGGCATGTCGATCCACGAGAACCTGCTCGGGGGCCCTCCCCCGACCCATCTGCCCGACGAGCCCGAGCCGCGCGAGCTGCTCGCGGGCGGCACGGAGCCCGCCGACGTGGCGGCCAAGTACCCGACCAGCTCGCTGGCCTGGGCGCGCCTGGCCGACGACGCCTTCGAGGGCGGCCGGGTCGTCGAGTCCTATGCCTACGCCCGCACCGGCTACCACCGTGGCCTGGACGCCCTGCGCCGCAGCGGCTGGAAGGGCCACGGCCCCGTGCCGTGGGAGCACGAGCCGAACCGGGGCTTCCTGCGGGCCCTGCACGCTCTCGCCCGGGCCGCCCAGGCCATCGGCGAGCAGGCCGAGTACGAGCGGTGCACCACCTTCCTGCGGGAGTCCTCGGAGACGGCCGCCGACACCCTGGGCTGAACCGGGACGATCGCCCACGACACGCCCACGGACCCGCCGCCGGTTCCCCGGCGGCGGGTTCGCACATCGGTACGATCGTCGAATTGTTGATCATGTGTCGTCGCCCGGCACACCCGGCGGGCGGCGGCACCAGGGTCCGTTCGGCTGCCGGGCGGGTGTATCGCCGGTGCCGGGGCACACACCTCCCCCCGTCCCCCGCGGACCAGGGGGGAAGACTGCCGTGGGCAAGCGTGCCGCC
Organism: Streptomyces sp. C10-9-1; assembly: GCF_024497955.1. Classification (GTDB taxonomy): domain Bacteria; phylum Actinomycetota; class Actinomycetes; order Streptomycetales; family Streptomycetaceae; genus Streptomyces; species Streptomyces sanyensis. The sequence goes on from NZ_JANHKP010000002.1 coordinate 347,601, forward strand.
GTCGCCGCCGCCGGTCGGGGGACCGGACGCAACCGCCGCGCACCGGGCCGCGCCGCCGTTCCCGGCCCCGCCCGGCGGTCACCCCGCCCCGGGAACTCCCCCCGCCCTCGCGGGAGCACCGCGCGGCAGGCACCGCGGAAGGGCACCAGAGGTCCCGGCCCGCGCGGCGGCCGCCGCCGACCCGCCGGGCCGCTCCTGCTCGCCGCGCTGGTCGCGGCGGCCTCCCTCCTCGGCGGCGCCCTCCTCGCCCACTGGCGGGGCCCCGGCGGCACACCTGCCGCCGTCGCCGCTCCGGCGGCGACCCCCGGCGCCGCCGCGCGGGCCACACCGCCGCCCTCCCCCTCGCCGGCGTCCCCGCCCGCGCCCCGCCCCTCGCCCCCGGCCTCTTCCCCCGCCCCGCCGAGCAGCGGCCCCCCTGAGGTGCCCGCCTCCGGCCCGGGCACCTTCACCGTCGCGCAGGCGGCCGGCGATCCGGTGGGCGCCGGCGGCACGCTGCGCCGCTACCGGGTCGAGGTCGAGGACGGCATCGACGTCTCCGCCCGCGGGGCCGCTGCCGAGATACAGCAGATCCTGGCCCATCCGCAGGGCTGGGCGGCCAACGGGCGCGGCCGCTTCCAGCTCGTCGCCTCGGGGGCCGACTTCACCGTCCGGATCGCCACCCCGGCGACCGCCGACCGGCTCTGCCTCGCCCAGGGCCTCGACACCGGCGGCGAACTCAACTGCGAGACCACCGACGGCGTCGTGGTGAACCTGCGCCGCTGGCTGCTGGGGTCCCCCACCTTCACGGGCACGCCCGCGGAGTACCGGCACCTGATCATCAACCACGAGGTCGGCCACGAGATCGGCATCCGCCAGCACCTGGGCTGCCCCGGCCCGGGCAGCCCGGCGCCGGTGATGATGCAGCAGATCAAGGGGCTGGACGGCTGCCGCTCCAACGCCTGGCCCTACACCGCGAACGGGACGTACATCACTGGACCTGCGGTGTGATGCTCGTCTTATGATGCCGGTGGGGACCGGGGCCCACACCTAGAGGGAAGGGGCGGACCGCTACCCGGACCGTCGAGGAGACAGCGATGTCACATGACGCCGCCCCGAATCTTGACTTCGCGGGCACCACTCCCTACGAGGACTACGTCCAGGCCGACGTCCTCACCCACCTCCAGCACCCCCTCTCGGACGACCCGGGAGAGATGGTCTTCCTGGTCACCACCCAGGTCATGGAGCTGTGGTTCACCGTCGTCGTCCACGAGTGGGAGACCGCCGCACGCGCCCTGCGCGAGGACGACCTGCCCGTCGCGATGGACGCCCTGCGGCGCTCCGCGCGGGAGCTGGAGGCGCTGAACGCGTCCTGGAGGCCGCTCGCCCAGCTCACCCCCGCCCAGTTCAACTCCTACCGCAGCGCGCTCGGCGAGGGCTCGGGCTTCCAGTCCGCCATGTACCGGCGCATGGAGTTCCTGCTGGGTGAGAAGTCGGCGTCCATGCTGGTGCCGCACCGGGGCGCGCCGCGCGTCCACGCCGAGCTGGAGAAGGCCCTGTCCGAGCCGAGCCTGTACGACGAGGTGCTGCGGCTGCTGGCACGCCGGGGCCACGCGGTCCCGGCCGAGGTGCTGGACCGGGACCTCTCGCAGCGCTACGAGCCCTCCGAGGAGGTCGAGCGGGTCTGGGCCGGGCTGTACGGGGCCGAGGACCAGGACACCGAGCTGATGCGCCTGGCCGAGCTGCTGACCGACGTCGGCGAACTGGTCTGGCGCTGGCGCAACGACCACCTGGTGGCGACCCGGCGGGCCATGGGCTCCAAGGTCGGCACCGGCGGCTCCGCGGGGGTCTCCTGGCTGGAGAAGCGCGCCCGCAAGAACGTCTTCCCCGAGCTGTGGACGGCGCGCAGCCATGTCTGAGTCCCCGGCCGCACGGGCCGCGGCGCTCGACGCCGCAGACGAACTGGCGGGTGCGCGCAAGCTGTTCGCGCTGGACGACGGGGTCTACCTGGACGGGAACTCGCTGGGCGCACTGCCCGCGCACGTACCCGACCGGGTCGCCGACGTGGTGCGGAGGCAGTGGGGCGAACTGCGGATCCGCTCCTGGACCGAGGGCGACTGGTGGACCGCGCCGGAGCGAGTGGGCGACCGGATCGCCCCCCTCGTCGGCGCGGCCCCCGGGCAGGTCGTCGTCGGCGACTCCACCAGCGTCAACGTCTTCAAGGCCGTGGTCGGCGCCGTGCGCCTGGTCGGCGACCCGGCGCGCACGGACGTCCTGGTCGACGCGAGCACCTTCCCCACGGACGGGTACATCGCCGAGTCGGCGGCCCGGATGACCGGCCGGCGGATCGTCCCGGTGGACCCGGGCGAGCTGACGGCGGCCCTGGGCCCGTCGACGGCGGTCGCGCTGGTCAACCACGTCGACTACCGCTCGGGGCGGCTGCACGACCTGCCCGGGCTGACGGAGGCCGTCCACCGGGCGGGCGCGCTCGCGGTCTGGGACCTCTGCCACAGCGCCGGGGCGCTCCCGGTGGGGCTGGACGCGCACGGCGTGGACCTCGCGGTGGGCTGCACCTACAAGTACCTCAACGGAGGCCCCGGCGCCCCGGCGTACCTCTATGTGGCCCACCGCCACCAGGAGGCGTTCGACTCGCCGCTCCCGGGGTGGACCTCCCACCAGGACCCGTTCGCGATGAGCCCCGCCTACGCCCCCGCCCCCGGGGCGGTCCGCGGCCGGGTCGGCACCCCGGACATCCTGTCGATGCTGGCCCTGGAGGCGGCACTCGACGTCTGGGACGGCGTCTCGATCGACGCGGTCAGGGCCAAGAGCCTGGCCCTGACGGACTTCTTCCTGGAGTGCGTCGCCGCCTACGTCCCCGCGGGGCGCGTCGAGACGATGACACCGGCCGCACACGAGGAGCGCGGCAGCCAGGTCGCACTGCGCTGCGCGGACGCGCCCCGGGTGATGCGGGAGCTGATCGCCCGCGGGATCGTCGGGGACCTGCGCCGCCCGGACGTCCTGCGCTTCGGCTTCACACCGCTCTACGTCGGTTTCGCCGACGCCGAGCGGGCCGCACGGGTGCTGGCCGAGGTGCTGGCCGAGGAGGCGGGGGAGCGCTGACCCCCGGCGGTGGGGCGGCCGTCGCCGACGGCCGCCCCACCGCCGACGGGTGCCCGGCCCGCGGCCCCGCCTCGGGCCCGCTCCGGGGCTGGTACCGTCCGGGCTGATCAAGGTCGAGTACGCCATCCCCGCGGGACTGTTGGAGCAGCGCATGCGTGACCCCGTCGCCCAGGACGCCGCCGAGGAAGCCTCGGCGTTCTCCCATCCCGCCGTCCCGCCCGGCGCCTCGCTGCCGTACGGCGACCATCCGGACCAGGTCGTCGACTTCTACGCGCCGTACGGCGGGCGGGCCGACGCGCCTCTCGTGGTGCTCCTGCACGGCGGTGCGTGGCGCGCGCCCTACGACCGGGGCCATGTCACCCCGTTCGCCGACTTCCTGGCCCGCCGCGGACTCGCCGTGGCGAACGTCGAGTACCGCCGCGGGCGCGAGATCCCCGGGCAGCGGGGCGAGGCCCCGGTGGCGGGCCGGTGGCCCGACACCTTCGACGACGTGGCCGCCGCACTGGACGCCCTCCCCGAACTCGCCGCGAAGGCGCTTCCCCGGGCCGACGCCCGGCGCACGGTGCTCACCGGGCACTCGGCGGGCGGGCACCTCGCCCTCTGGGCGGCCGCCCGGCACGTCCTGCCGGAAGGCTCCCCCTGGCGGCTGCCCGCCGCCCCGCCGCTGCGCGGTGTCGTCGCACTCGCCCCGATCGCCGACCTCGCCGCGGCGGGAGGACTCGACGTGTGCGGCGGCGCGGTCGGCCAGCTCCTGGGCCCGGAGGAGGCGTACGAGGAGCGGGCGGCCCACACGGACCCGGCCCTGCTGCTGCCCACCGGCATCGCCACGGTCGTGGTGCAGGGCCGCCGCGACATCGTCGTCCCCCAGGCCGTCGGCGAGTCCTTCGTCGAGGCCGCGGCGCGCTCGGGGGAGACGGTGGGGCTGACCCTCCTGGAGGGGGTCGGGCACTTCCCGCTGATCGACCCCGCCTCCGACGCCTGCGCCGTGGTCGCCGAGGAGATCGCCCAGCTGGCGTGGTGAGCACCGCCCGCCGCGGCCCCGCGCGGGGGCCCGCCGGCGCGGCGCGTGCCGCCGCCCGGTCCCTCCACCGGGGACTCCCCGTAGTACTCAGGGCGGAGGCGCCGGGATCCGCACCCAAGGGGACGACCTTCCCCGCCCGTGCGCATACCGTCGACGCGTGACCCAGAAGACCCGCAGCCCCGAGTACGCCATGGCCCAGGGCCTGGTCGGGGGCCTCCGCCAGGACCTGCTCCTCGACCCCTTCGCCTACCGGCCCCTGCCGCCCCTGTCACCCGACGGCCCGGTCGTGCGGCGCCTGCCCGGCGCGCGGATACGCCGGGCGGCCGTGTGGCTGCCGCACGCCCTCGTGCTGTTCCTCGCCTTCGTCTCCCTGATGCTCGCCCTCGACGAGGGCGGCGGCCTCGGCATGCTGCTGGTCGGCCTGGTCCCGGCCGGGGCGGTGGCGATGACGCTGATCCGGCCGGTCGGCGCCTGGTGGGTGTCGATCCTGAGCACCCCGTTCGTCACGGCCCTCGCCGGTGGTGGCGACTGGCCCTGGGGACCGTCCGGGTTCCTGTCCCACCTCGCGGTGATGACGGTGGTCGCCGCGCGGACGCGGCCCCGGACGGCGGGCTGGATGTGGGTCCTCACCGCGGTGTACGCGGCCCTCGCCGGCACCCTGCTGGCCGGCGGCTACGCCTCCCTGGGCCCCGCCATGGCCTTCTGCTCGGCCGTCTCCCTGCTCCTGGTGAGCATGGTCCTCGTCCGCCGCACCGCGAAGCAGGAGGTCGCCGCCCAGCAGACGGTCACCGCTGCCGAGCGGGACCGGCGCACCCTGCTGGAGGAGCGCACCACCATCGCCAGGGAACTCCACGATGTGGTGGCCCACCACATGTCGGTCGTCGCCATCCAGGCCGAGGCCGCCCCTTACCGCGTCGAGAACCCGCCGCCGGAGCTGGCGCAGGCCTTCGCGACCATCCGCGAGAACGCCGTCGCCGCACTGACGGAGCTGCGCCGCATCCTCGGCGTGGTCCGCGCGGAGGACTACGAGGCCCCCGACGCGCCGCAGCCCGTGCTGCGCGACCTCGACGCCCTCCTCGCCAACGTCCGGGAGGCGGGACTGGAGACGGAGAAGACGGTCACCGGAGCGGTGCGCGAACTGCCCCCGGGCGTGGAGCTGTCGGCGTACCGGATCATCCAGGAGGCGCTCAGCAACGCCCTGCGCCACGCCCCGGGCTCGCGGGCCAAGGTCGAGATCGCCTATGTGCTCGGAGGGCTCGGGCTGCGCGTCGTGAACACCGCCCCGCAGGGAGCGTTCGCGACCGCCGCCGCGGCCCGCCCGCCGATGACCGGCGGCTCGGGGCACGGGATCACCGGCATGCGCGAGCGGGTCGGCATGCTGAACGGCGAACTGACCGCGGCACCGACCGAGGAGGGCGGGTACGAGGTCACCGCCTTCGTCCCCGTCGCCGCCGCCCCCGCGACCACGCCCGGGGAGGGCTCGTGACGATCCGCGTGCTCATCGTCGACGACCAGGCCATGGTCCGCGAAGGCTTCTCGGTCCTGCTGAACGCCATGCCGGACATCGAGGTGGTCGGCGAGGCCGTCAACGGCCGCGAGGCGATCGGCAGGGTCGCCGAACTCGCCCCGGACGTGGTGCTGATGGACATCCGGATGCCCGAGATGAACGGCATCGAGGCCACCCGCGGGATCACCGCCGCGGACGGCGGGGCGAAGGTCCTGGTCCTGACCACCTTCGACCTGGACGAGTACGTGTACCAGGCGCTGCGGGCCGGGGCCTCGGGCTTCCTGCTCAAGGACGCCTCCGCCCGGCAGCTCGCCGACGGGGTGCGGGTGGTCGCGCAGGGGGAGGCACTGCTCGCGCCGACGGTCACCCGGCGGCTGATCACCGAGTTCTCCCGGCTCGCGGAGGTGCCCCGGCCGGCGGCGCTGACGCAGGTCGGCGACCTGACGGAACGGGAGACGGAGGTCCTGGTGCTGATCGCCCAGGGCCTGTCCAACGCCGAGATCGCCGCGCACCTCGTGGTGGCCGAGTCCACGATCAAGACCCATGTGAGCCGGGTGCTGGTGAAGCTGGGGCTGCGCGACCGGACCCAGGCGGCCGTCTTCGCCTACGAGGCGAGGCTGGTCACCCCGTCCTGAGGGCGTGCGGGGGGAGCGGCCGGGTGCTTCCCCGCACGCCCCCGAGCCGGTGCCGGCCCTTCCGGTCACGGCACCGGCGGCGCTAGCGTCCCGTCATGAACGCCCGTGCCCACACCCCCGGCCCCCCGCCCCACGCCCCGGCCGAGCACCCCGCAGGCCCCGACCCCGTCGCGCGGCTGTTCCGCCCGGCGGAGGCGGACTTCGCCGCCGACCCCTACCCCGCCTTCGCGGAGCTCCGGGCGCTCGGCCGGGTCCACTGGTACGCACCGACGCGGCAGTACCTGGTCCCGCACCACGCGGACGTCTCGGCGCTGCTGCGCGACCGGCGCCTCGGCCGCACCTACCTGCACCGCTTCACCCACGAGGAGTTCGGGCGCCCGGCGCCGCCGCCCGCCCACGAGCCCTTCCACACCCTCAACGACCACGGGCTGCTCGACCTGGAGGCCCCGGACCACACCCGGATCCGCCGCCTGGTGACCAAGGCGTTCACCCCGCGGACCGTGCAGCGGCTGGAGCCCGTCGTGCGGCGGCTGGCCGCCGGGCTCGTCGCGGACCTGCGGCGCGAGGGCGGGGGCGACCTGGTGGCGGAGCTCGCCGAGCCGCTGCCGGTCGCCGTGATCGCGGAGATGCTCGGCATCCCCGCCGCCGACCGTGGCCTGCTGCGCCCCTGGTCCGCCGACATCTGCGGGATGTACGAGCTGAACCCCTCCGAGGAGACCGCCGCCCGAGCCGTGCGGGCCTCGGTGGAGTTCGGCGACTACCTCCGGGAGCTGATCGCGCACCGCCGCGCGGACCCCGGCGAGGACCTGATCAGCGCCCTGATCGCCGCCCACGACGAGGGCGACCGGCTCAGCGCCCAGGAGATGGTCTCCACCTGCGTGCTGCTGCTGAACGCGGGCCACGAGGCGACCGTCAACACCACGGCGAACGGCTGGTGGACGCTGCTGCGGCACCCCGGGGCGCAGGAGGCCCTGCGGGCGGACCCCGCGCTGCTGCCCGCGGCCCTGGAGGAGCTGATGCGCTACGACACCCCGCTCCAGCTGTTCGAGCGGTGGGTGCTCGACGACATCGAGATCGACGGGACGGTGATCCCGCGCGGGTCGGAGCTGGCCCTGCTCTTCGGCTCCGCCAACCGCGACGGGGCGCGCTTCGAGCGCCCCGACGAACTGGACCTGGCGCGCGCGGACAACCCGCACATCAGCTTCGGCGCCGGGGTCCACTACTGCCTGGGCGCGCCCCTGGCGCGGCTGGAACTGGCGGCCTCCTTCGGCGAGCTGCTGCACCGGGCCCCTGCCCTGCGCCTGGTGGCGGAGCCGGAGTGGAAGCCGGGATTCGTGATCCGGGGGCTGCGGGAGCTGCGGGTGGAGTTCTGAGGGCCGCGGGCCGGGCGGGGGGCGGGGCGTACGGGTGCGGTCAGCCGCCGCTCTCGACGGTGGCGAACTCCGGTCGCTGGTAGGGCTCCCACCAGCTGGTCAGCCCCCACACACCCAGCGCCAGCGCCCCGGTGGCCGCGACGGCGGCGAGCAGCGGGCGGCGTCCGACGCGCAGCACCAGCAGCCAGACGGCGAGCGGGACCAGGGCGCCCCCGAGCGCGATCAGGGGCAGGTCCAGGTAGAGCACGCTCAGGTCCCGGTGCTCGCTCTCGAAACCGCCCTCGACGTTCACCCGGGCCATCGGCGCCCAGGCGAGCAGCGCGACCGCACTGCCCGCGAGGGCGAGGAGCAGGCCGGCGCAGCCTGTGCGTGCGGGGGCGTCGGGACCGGTGCGTGCGGAGGTGTCCATGCCACTGAGGACGCGGGACGGCCGGGGCGGGGTTCCCGGCCGGGTGGCGGAGCCGGTGTTCCGCCGCTCTTCCCCCTGGAGGCGTGGGCCCGGTCCGGCGGCCGGTGACCGGCGCCGGACCGTCGGGAAGCCGCCCCGGGGACCGCGCGGGCAGCCTCCCCGGTCCGGGCGGATGCGCCGCCTCGGGTGCGGTCCCGGGGCCGCACGCCACTTCTTCACCGGGAAGGACCGGCATGCCGGGGAGCGCGCCGGCCCGGACATCGCCACGATGGAACGCGCAGCCGTCACCTGGGAGGCATGTCGTGGCCGTGACCGAGGGAACCGTTCGCTTCCGTGGGCACCGGACCTGGTACCGATGCGTGGGCCTGCCCGGCTCCGGCGGGAGGATCCCGCTGCTCGTGATCAACGGCGGTCCGGGCTGCCCGCACGACTACCTTCAGGACCTCGCCGGGCTGGCGGACGAGCACGGCCGCCCGGTCGTCTTCTACGACCAGCTCGGCAGCGGCCGGTCCGACCACCCGGACGACCCGGCGCTCTGGGTCATGGGGACCTTCGTCGACGAGGTCACCGCGGTGCGGGAGGCGCTCGGGCTCGACCGGGTGCACGTGCTCGGTCACTCCTGGGGCAGCCAGGTGGCGCTCGCCTACGCGCTCGGGCAGCCTCCCGGACTGGCCGGTCTCGTCCTCGCCGGTCCGCTGGCGAGCGCACCCGACTACCAGGCCGAGGCGCGGCGGCTCAAGGAGTCGCTTCCCGCCGAGGTGCAGGAGGTCATCGACCGGCACGAGGCGGACGGCACCACCGGGGACCCCGAGTACCAGGAGGCCACCCTGGAGTTCTACCGGCGCTGGCTCTGCCGGCTGGAGCCCTGGCCCGAGCACGTCGTGCGCTCCTTCACGCAGTGGAACGAGGTCCTGTACGAGGCCATGTGGGGCGCCGAGTGGAACATCACCGGCAACCTCAGGGACTGGGACGTCACCTCCCGCCTCGGTGAGCTGGACCTGCCGGTGCTCGTCACCTCGGGACGCCACGACGCGACGACTCCTGCCATGGTCGGCCGGATCGCCGAGCGCATCCGCGGCGCCGAGTGGGTGGTCTTCGAGGAGAGCGCCCATCTGCCCTCGGTCGAGGAGCCGGACCGCTACCGGCGGGTCCTGGAGGAGTTCCTGTCCAGGGCGGACGCCGCCGAAGGGGCGGGGCGCGGGCGGATCTGAGGGAGCCGGTACGGGGCGTCGCCGCGTCCCGGCGACGGCGGACGCGCCCGCGCGGCCGACGGGCGAGCGGGCGCCGGGGCGGCTCACCCCCGCCGTGCCGCCGGAGGCCGCGGGGAACGGCCCCGGCCCGTTCCCCCGGGGTGTGCCGGGGAAAGCCGGGGGCGAGCGCCTGCTGGCCGCGGTTCGCAGGCGCTCGCCCGTGTCCCGGGCCGCCCCGGCCCGGGACGGCTCATCCCGCCAGGTCCCGCCTGCGCAGCCGTACCAGTCCGGCCGCCGTGAGCGCCGCCGCCAGCACGGTCAGCACCCACACGGGCGTCCAGTCCATCGGCGTGCCGGGCAGCCTCGGCAGGTGGGCGAACGGGGAGAGGTCCAGCACCGGCTGCGGCAGGTCGAGCGCCGGGCCGATCCACCCCAGGGCCAGGACCAGCCCGGCGACCCCCCAGGCGGCGGAGGCCGCCTGGGGCGACACCCCGTAGAGCAGCACGGCGAGGCCGCCGACCGCGAGGACGGCGGGGAGCTGCACCAGGCAGGCCCCCAGGACGGCCCCGCCGTCCTTCCCGTGCCCGAGCCAGAGCCCGCCCGCTGCCAGGAGCAGGATCAGCGCGGAGCCGCCGAAGGCGATCACCAGGTGACCGGCCGCCCAGCGCATCCGGCCGAGTGCGGCGGCGAGCATCGGCTCGGCCCGCTGGGAGGACTCCTCGCCGTGCAGCCGCAGCACCGAGCCCGTCACGTACAACCCGGCCACCAGCCCGAACAGGCCGCACATGGCGGAGAGGAAGGCCTCGGTCAGCCGGGCCTGGCCGCCCATCCGCTCGAAGATCGCGCGGGCCTGCTCGTTGTCGCCGACGAGCTCCGCGGCCCCGTCCACCATGCCGCCGAAGACGACGCCCGCCGCGAGGAAGCCGACCGACCAGCCCAGCAGCGACCCGCGCTGGAGGCGCCAGGCGAGTCCGCCCGCGCCCCCGATCCGCCCGTTCGCGGGGCCGGGGCGGGAGGCCAGGAAGCTCATGCCGACGTCCCGCCGGGCGGTCAGCGTGTAGGCGGCGGCCACCAGGAGCGCCGTGACGGCGGCGAAGACCGCCAGCACCCACCAGCGCTCTCCCCCGGTGCCGAAGGCGCGCACGTTCTCCGTCCAGCCCAGCGGTGAGAGCCAGGTGGCCGCGGCACCCCCGCCGGCCTCCCCCGCGTCGCCCGCGGCCCGCAGTACGAAGGCCGCGCCGAGCGCACCGGCCGTGGCGCCCTTGGCGAGGCGGGCGCTCTCGGTGACCTGGGCGGCGACGGCGGCCAGGGCGGCGAAGACCGCACCCGCCCCGGCGACGGCCCCGCCGAGGGCGAGCGCCCCGGCGAGGCCCTGGCCGGCGAGGGCCGCCGTGACGACCAGCCCGAGCAGCGCGTTGCCGAGCAGGGCGGTCGCGAGCGCGGCCGTGAGCGGTGCGCGGCGCCCCAGCATGCCGGAGGAGAGCATCTCCTGACGCCCCGTCTCCTCCTCCTCGCGGGTGTGCCGCACCACCACGACCAGGCTCATCGAGGCGGCCAGGACCGCGGCGAAGACACCGAAGCGCCAGGCGGCCAGCGCGCCGACGGTGTCCCCGAAGACGGGTCCGACCAGGGAGCGCATCGAGCTGTTGGCGTTCATCGCGGCGGCGATGTCGGCCCGTTCGGCCGCCGTGGGGTAGAGGCCCTCCAGTGCACCGGTCCCGCCGGTGACCATGGCGCCGACGACCAGCATCCAGACGGGCAGCATCACCCGGTCGCGCCGCAGTGCGAGCCGGACCAGTGTGCCGGTCCCGGCGTACGGGCGGTGGCCCCTCGGGGGCGCGGCGGAGGGGGCCGCGGTCACGGAGGCGGCGGGGGTCATCGGGATGCCCCCTCGTCCGCGCCGGCCGGGGCGTAGTGGCGCAGGAACAGCTCTTCCAGGGTGGGCGGGGTGCTGGTCAGGGAGCGGACGCCGGAGCCGGTGAGGGAGCGCAGGACGGCGTCGATCTTGTCGGTGTCGACCTGGAGGCTCACCCGGTGGCCCTGCACCCGGAGGTCGTGCACTCCGGGGAGCTGCGCCAGCCCGTTCGGTGGGGCGGCGAGTTCGGCCGTGACGCTGGTGCGGGTGAGGTGGCGCAGCTCCGCGAGGGTCCCCGTCTCCACCGTCCGGCCCTGGCGGATGATGCTGACGCGGTCGCAGAGGCTCTCCACCTCGCTCAGGATGTGCGAGGAGAGCAGCACGGTCCGGCCCCGTTCGCGCTCCCCGGCCACGCAGCTGCGGAAGACGCCTTCCATCAGCGGGTCCAGGCCGGAGGTGGGCTCGTCGAGGATCAGCAGGTCGGCGTCCGAGGCGAAGGCGGCCACCAGGGCGACCTTCTGGCGGTTGCCCTTGGAGTAGCTGCGGCCCTTCTTGGTGGGGTCGAGCTCGAAGCGCTCGACCAGCTCGGCCCGGCGGGCCGGGTCGAGTCCGCCCCGCAGCCGCCCGAAGAGGTCGATGACCTCCCCGCCGGACAGGTTGCGCCACAGCGTGACGTCGCCGGGTACGTAGGCGATCCGGCGGTGCAGCTCCACCGCGTCGTGCCAGGGGTCGCCGCCGAGGACCCGGACGCTGCCCGCGTCGGCGCGCAGCAGGCCCAGGAGGACCCGGATGGTGGTCGATTTGCCCGACCCGTTGGGGCCGAGGAACCCGTGGACCTCGCCGGGTGCGACATCGAGGTCCAGGCCGTCCAGGGCGTGGGTCCGCCCGAACGACTTGTGCAGCCCGGAGACCGTGATTGCCTTCGTCATGGCTCTGAACGTACGCTCACTTCACAACTTTGTGAAGTTAAGGAAGCGTATGAAACGCGTATAGACTCGGGCCCGAACGGCCGGACGAAGGAGACGATGAGCCGATGAACGGCAACGGGGACGCGGAAGCCGACGAGGCCCTGTCGCGCTTCGTGGAGCGCTTCGCCTCGGAGCTGACCGAGGCCGGGATGCAGCGCATGGCCGCGCGGGTGTTCGCCGCCCTCTTCGCCTCGGAGACGGCCTCGATGACCTCCGCGGAACTCGCCGGGCAGCTGAGGATCAGCCCCGCCGCCGTGTCCGGAGCCGTCCGCTACCTGTCCCAGGTCAACATGGTCGGACGCGAGCGCGAGCCCGGCTCCCGCCGCGACCGCTACGTCCTGCACAACGAGCTCTGGTACGAGGCGATCGCCCACCGCGACGAGGTTCTCGTCCGCTGGAGGAAGATCCTGAGCGACGGCGCCGAGACCCTGGGGCCGGACTCCGCGGCGGGGGCCCGCGCGGCCGAGACCGCCGAGTTCTTCGAGTTCGTCCGGCACGAGCTGCGCGCCATGCTGGTGCGCTGGCGCGAGCACAAGGCCCGGGGCGGCGACGCGTCCCGGGGCGGGGCGGAGTCCGGAGCCGACTCCGGAGCCGGCTCCGGAGTGGACTCCGCCGCTAGTGCCCCGCGCTGATCCGCGCCCCCGCGAGCAGTCCGGTCAGTAGTTCCCGGGCCTCCGGGTCCCCGTGGCGCAGCTCCTCGTAGGGGTGCGCGGGCCAGTAGGCGCGGCCCTCGATCCACGCCACGGCCGTCCGCACGCCGCCGTCCTGCCGGAGCCTCAGCTCCAGTGTCCCGACCGGCTCCACCGGCGGTCTGCCCTGTGCGGGCGTGCCGGAGACGGGGAAGAGCAGGGCGAGCACGGCCTCGGGCGGGTCGCCCGCACCGTCCGCCGGATCGCCGGTCCCGGCGGGCGGCCGGGCAGGGAAGAGGACCAGTACCGGTGCGCCCTGGCCGGGGGAGTGCACCAGCGCGTACCGCCGCTCCCCGGGGACGCCGGAACGCGCCGTGAGCGCGAGCCGCCGGGCGGCGGGCACGCCCCAGGTGAGGGCCCGGTACCCCGAGTACAGCGCGTAGAGCGCCCCGGAGGCGGCCACCAGGACGGCCATCGGCGAGACCTCGGCGGAGGTGCCCAGCACCACCGAGGCCCCGCAGGCGAGCCCCGCGCCCAGGAGCACCTGGGGCAGCTGCGACAGGCTCCGCAGCGTCCGCACCCGCCACCAGGCCACCCGGCGCACGTCGGCCTCCGCCCGGCCCCGGCCCTCCGCCGGCGGGCTCGGGGCCTGGCGCCGGGCCTCGGCCGCGAAGGCCGCGTACCCGGTGCCCGGCGCCGGGCCCTCCGAGGGCTCCGCGCGCCCGACCGGGGCTGGCCCGGCCCCGCCCGCGTCCCGGTCCGCGCCGGGGCGCGGCGCCCGCACGCGGGCGACGACGCGGCGCGCCACGCCCCCGGCCACGCCCAGCAGCAGCAGGGCGAGCCCGGTCATCCCCGTCGCGTCGGTGGCGGCGGCGCCGGGCCTGTCGGCCCCCGGCGCGTACAGCTCGCCCTTCCAGGGGCCGCTCGACACCGCGTAGCCGACGTCCCAGTCGGCGAGCAGCGGGTCCCGGTCGGCGTCGCAGGAGAAGCCCCCGGTACGGGCCGTGCCGTCGAAGGGGTCCGTCCAGGCCACCCGGCAGCGGCCGTCCGGCTGCTCCTGCACCACGGTCAGCTCGACCTGCGGGTCGTCCGGAGTCCCCGACCAGGCGAGGGCGAGCCCCGTGCACACGGCGCCGGCCAGCAGGACCCAGCGGAACAGCCCCCGGCGCCGGGCCCTCGGGCGCCCCGGCAGGTCCCCGCCGGACTCGGGGGCGCCGTCCCCGGAGCCGGGTCCGTCGGGCACGCCGGAGGCAGGCCCGGAAGCGGGCATGGCGGACAGCCCCTGGCTCTCCGCCATGCGTACCAGGCTGCGCCGCTGCCGCTCCCCGCGCACGGGCTTCGCCCAGATCAGCGCGTCATGGCCGGGCGGCGCGAGCACCCCACCGCGCAGCGGGTCGCCGCACCACCGCAGGACGCCCGCCGGGCCGGGGTCGGCCAGGTGGTAGCGCTGCCGGATGGCGACCACCCGCAGCGGCAGCAACCCCCCGGTCGCGGGGTCGCGCAGGATCGCCGCGGCCGCGTGCAGTCCGCTGGGCGCCGAACGCGCTTCGCGGACCTGCCACGGGCCGGCGGCGAGGGCGGCGGCCATTCGGCGCCCCACCAGGAGGGAGCCGATCCCGATGCCGGTCGACGTCACACACAGGACGAAGGCGAGGAAGACCACCCGCTCCGCGATTCCGCCCGCCATGGCCAGGGCCACCCCGAGCGCCCCCAGGCCCGGCCCGGCGAGCAGCAGGTGCCGGGCCCGTCGGCGGTAGGCGTGCAGTGCGGCGGCGGTGCGCGGATCGTCGGCGGCGCGGGGGAGGGGCGGGGAGCCCGGCGCGGACGCGGCACCCGGGGCGACCGCCGCACCACGGGCGGCGGACGCAGGCGGGGCGTCCGGGGCGGGTGCGGACGGTTCCGCCGCGGTGTGGTCCGCCGGTGTCCCGCCCTCGCCCGTGTCGAACGGCTCGCGCTCGCCCATGCCCCACCCCTGTCCCTGTGCTCTCACCGCGGAACCCTAGGACACGGCCCCGTGCCCCCGCCGGGCAGCCCCGTGCAGGTCAGACCGGGGGCAGCGTCAGCCCCCAGGCGCCCGGCCGGAGCGTCCAGGTGCGGGTGCGGACGGGGCCGGTGACATGGGCGTCGGCCCGGTAGCGGAAGTCCGGCCCCGAGACGGTGACGGTGAGGGCCTCGGCGCGGACCGGCTCGGGCAGCGCGGGACGCCGCACCACGACCCGCGCCCGGCCCGCGGCGCCCGCCTGGACGCTCACGGCCTCCACCGGCTGGTCCAGATCGGCGAGGAGCACCCCGTCGGCCTCGACGCGCAGCCGCTGGGGGCGGGGTGCCGCCGGGGGCGGTGCCGGGCGGGTGAGCGTGAGCACCAGGGAGCGGGCCGCCCGCAGCACCGGGCTCCCGGGCCGCGGCGCCGGGCCGAGGGCGGGGATCGTCAGCCCGCCGAGGACCACGCCGTCCGATTCGTCCACGAGCAGGTCCAGCCGCCGCACCGCGCCGTCCAGGACCGTGCGCGCCGCACCCACCGCCCCGGCGGGCACGCCCAGGGAGTGCGCGAGGTGCACCGAGGGGCCGACGGGGACGACGGCCAGGGCCCCGTCGCCCAGCCAGCGGTCGCGGTGGAGGAGGGAGACGGCGCGCAGCAGCGCCCGGTCGTCGCCGACCACCACCGGCCGCCGGGAGCCCCGCCGGGCCAGGGCGCGGGCGAACTCCTCCGGGCTCTCCGGAAGGCAGATTTTCGCCTCGGAGCCACCGCACAGGACATCCTTCGCGATCCGTACGGACTCGCCGTCGATTCGGCGGGCGACCGGGTCGATGACCACCAGCAGCTGGTCGTGAGCCGACACCTCGGTCCTTCCTCGGGTAGCATCTTTGTGCAAGAGCCCCTTGCGCTATTGCGCCAGGGGCTTCGTCTATTCCGGGGCAACCGGTCCGAAGACTCAGGCACGGCTCAGGCCCCCTGACCTTGGTCTTGCCCCGCCCGGAAGGGGTGTACGCCTGTGCCCGCACTTGTGCTGCTCGGTGCTCAGTGGGGTGACGAGGGCAAGGGAAAGGCCACCGACCTGCTCGGTGGATCCGTCGACTATGTGGTGCGCTACCAGGGTGGTAACAACGCAGGCCACACGGTCGTCGTCGGTGACCAGAAGTATGCGCTGCACCTCCTCCCTTCCGGAATCCTCTCGCCCGGTTGCACGCCGGTCATCGGCAACGGTGTCGTGGTGGACCCGGCCGTCCTGCTCTCCGAGCTGAGCGGGCTGAACGACCGCGGTGTCGACACGTCCAAGCTGCTGGTCAGCGGCAACGCCCACCTGATCACGCCGTACAACGTCACCGTGGACAAGGTGACGGAACGGTTCCTTGGGAAGCGCAAGATCGGCACCACCGGACGCGGCATCGGCCCGACGTACGCGGACAAGATCAACCGCACCGGCATCCGCGTCCAGGACCTCTACGACGAGTCGATCCTCCAGCAGAAGGTCGAGGCGGCCCTCGACACCAAGAACCAGCTGCTGACCAAGGTCTTCAACCGGCGCGCCATCGAAGCCGACCGGATCGTCGAGGAGATGCTCCAGTACGCGGAGCAGATCAGGCCCTACGTCGCCGACACCACGCTGATCCTGAACAACGCCGTGGACGAGGGCAAGGTCGTCCTCTTCGAGGGCGGCCAGGGCACGCTGCTCGACGTCGACCACGGCACGTACCCCTTCGTCACCTCGTCCAACCCGACCGCGGGCGGCGCCTGCACCGGTGCGGGCGTCGGCCCGACGAAGATCAGCCGGGTCATCGGCATCCTCAAGGCGTACACCACCCGCGTCGGCGCCGGTCCCTTCCCGACCGAGCTCTTCGACGAGGACGGCGAGGCGCTGCGCCGCATCGGCGGCGAGCGCGGTGTGACCACCGGCCGCGACCGCCGCTGCGGCTGGTTCGACGCGGTCATCGCCCGCTACGCGACCCGGGTCAACGGCCTGACGGACTTCTTCCTCACCAAGCTGGACGTGCTCACCGGCTGGGAGCAGATCCCGGTCTGCGTCGCCTACGAGATCGACGGCAAGCGCGTCGAGGAGCTGCCCTACTCGCAGACCGACTTCCACCACGCGAAGCCGATCTACGAGACCCTGCCGGGCTGGTCCGAGGACATCACCAAGGCCAAGACCTTCTCCGACCTGCCGAAGAACGCGCAGGCGTACGTGAAGGCGCTGGAGGAGATGTCGGGAGCCCCGATCTCCGCGATCGGTGTGGGCCCCGGCCGCACCGAGACGATCGAGATCAACTCCTTCCTGTAGGACCCCGGCCGCTCGACCGGTGCGAAGGCCGGCTCCGGGGACGACGGTCCCCGGAGCCGGCCTTCGCCATGGGTGCGTGTGCGTGCGCGGCTAGGCTGTCCCGGCGGGAAGGGGGCGGTCGGGAGTGAGCGCGAGGAAGCCGCCGACGGAGCGCAGGCGGCGGCTGGGCACGGAACTGCGGCGGATGCGGGAGCGGGCGGGGTTGTCCGTCAACGAGGCCGCGGTCCTGCACGGCACCGACCGTACGACCGTCAGCAACACGGAGTCCGCCCGTTCGGGCGTCAGCCCCGACCGGGTGCGCCACTGGGCCGCCAACTACGCGTGCCCGGAACCGCGTTACGTCGACGGCCTGGTGGCCATGGCGAGGGAGCGGGTCGGCGGGCAGTGGTGGGACGACTACCGGGACGTGCTTCCGTCCTCGCTGCTCGACATCGCGGAACTGGAGCACCACGCCGTCGCGTTCAGGCTGGCCCTGATGATGCACATGCCCGGGCTCCTTCAGCACCCCGACTACACCAGAGCCGTCTACGACATGGCGGTGCCCGCCCTGTCCGAGGAGACGCGTGAGCGGCTCGTCGAGTTCCGGCAGGCGCGGGCGGCGGTCCTGGAGCGGCACTCCAAGCCTCGGTGCACCTTCCTGATCCACGAGGCCGCCCTGCGCATGCGGTTCGGCGGCAGAGCCGTGGTGCTCGCGCAGTTCCGCCACCTGTCGGAGCAGGCGGAGCGTCCCAACGTGGCGATCCGGGTCGTCCCCTTCGCGGCGGGCGGTTTCCCCAATCCCGGTGCCGCCGCCTTCTACGCGCACGGCCCGGTCGCCGACCTGGACACGGTGCAGTTGGATGTACCGACGGGTGTGACGTTCCTGCACGCGCCCGGTTCCCTGGAGAACTACCGTGAGGTGCTGGACCGTATGGAGCAGTGCGCGCTGGGCCCGCGTGAATCCCTGGACTTCATCGGCACGGTGGCGAAGGCGGTATGAGGGCGTGACGTCGGTGGACACTCCGTGGCGCAAGTCGTCATTCTCCACGGACACCGGAAACTGCATCGAAGTCGCGACGCGGGACGGTGTCGTCCTGCTCCGTGAGAGCGACAGGCCGGACGTCGTGGTGGAGACCACCCCCGCCAAACTGCGGGCGTTCCTCGCGGGTGCCAAGGCGGGGGAGTTCGACGACCTGGCGTGATCGGCATATGCCAGCACGGCGCAACATGTTGTTCCGGTTGCGATGTGCTCGATACGCTGAGTGCGTGAGCGGCAACCGGCAGTGCTGGTCCGTGTCTTGCCGCGCACAGGAAAGCCCCGGCGGTGTTAGCGGCACCCCGGGGCGAGGCCAACGCCCTTCCCTCACCGAGGAGACGTCAGCATGCTCCAGCGTATCCGGCGTGCCTTCCGGCGCGCAGCCGCTTGGCAACGCACCCCCCTGCCCCGGCGCCAGGCGCCGACGCCCCCGCCCTCACCCGTCCCCGCCCTCCGTGCGGCCTCCCCGCACCGCCCCCGTTCCCTCCGGGCCCTTCGTGACGCGGTCCCGCTCGACCACCCCGGCCGCCTGGTGCGCCCCTACCTCGTCGCCCACGAGCGGCAGGAGCGGCGGGCGGATACGCAGGTGGCGGCGGCCGGGAACCACCTGGGGCCGTGGTTCCTCCACGGGCACGAGGCCGGCCTGCCCGTGAGGGGAGCGGCGGCATGAGCGACGCCGACAGGATGCGGATCAGCCGGGTGCCCGGCAAGCCCGTGCGGCGGGACAGGGACGGAGGACTGGTGGTCGACCTCTGGCTCACCCGGGCCGGGGCCTTCGCCACGGACCTGCCCCTGCGGCTCACGCCCGACGAAGCGGAGGTGCTGCACGCGCAGTTGTGCTTCGCGCTGGACGACGTGCCGCTCCCCGAGGCGGGGCAGCGGGTGCCGGACTGCCGGGGACCCGCCCGCGCCCCCACCCTGCGGTGGCCCTGAGCCCTGAGCCCTGAGCCCCGGGCGCTGAATGCCGGGTCCCGGGCGGCCGGACGGCGGCCGCCCCGGACCCGGTCGCGCGCCCCCGCTTGTCCGACCGGCGGGTAACCGGGGGCGTGTTCCGGCTGTCGTCCCGGTCTCGTAGCATCCCGGGCATGAACGACGGGGAGCCCGGCAGACGGGTGATCGACGGCCGCTTCGAGCTTCAGGCACGGCTCGGGGGCGGCGGCATGGGCATGGTGTGGCGCGCACGCGATCTGGTGCTGGACCGGGCCGTCGCCCTCAAGGAGGTGCGGCCGCCCGATCCGGGGCTGGCCGAGTACGACCCCGAGGCCGCGGCCATGCTCCGCGCCCGTGTGCTGCGCGAGGCGCGGGCGCTCGCGCGCGTCGACCACCCCAACGTGGTGACCATCCACCACGTGGTCGACGGCGACGAGCACGCCTACCCCTGGATCGTCATGGAGCTGGTGACGGGAGGCTCGCTGGCCGACCTCCTCGCCCGCGGCCCGATGGAGCCGAGGGAGGCCGCCCGGCTGGGCCGCGAGGTCCTCTCCGCGCTGCGCGCCGCGCACGCCGCGGGGATCCAGCACCGGGACGTCAAGCCCGCCAACGTGCTGCTGCGGCCCGACGGACGGCCCGTGCTCACCGACTTCGGCATCGCCGCCATCCGCGAGTCCACGGCCCTGACCGCCACCGGCTCCGTCATCGGCACGCCCGACTTCATGGCGCCCGAGCGCATCTCCGGGGGCGACGGCGGACCCGAGTCCGACATCTGGTCGCTCGCGATGATGCTGTACGTCGCGGTGGAGGGGCACCACCCGCTGCGCAAGGGCTCCACCCTGGCCACGCTGGCCGCCGTGCTCAGCGAGGAGCTGCCCCCGCCGCGCCAGGCGGGCCCGCTGGCTCCGGCGCTCGGTGCGATCCTGGTCAAGGACGCCTCCGTGCGGCCCGACGCCGCCGCCGTGGACGAGCTCCTGCGCCGGGCGGAGGAGGACGATCCGGGCCCCGCGGCACCCGCCGGGGGACCCGCCACCTCCTACCACCTGACCCCGCCCACCCCGCCCGCCGGGGGCGGGTACGGCACCCCCGCCCCGCCCCCCGGCGGTGTGTTCGGTGCCCCGACCCCGCCCACGGCGGGCGGCTACGGAGCCCCGGCGGGCGGGTACGGGCCGCCGGCCACGGCGCCCGTCCTCCCGGCCGGGGCGGACGGCGCGCGCCGCGGCGTCCGGCGCAGGCGGGGTGTCGCGGTCGGTGCCGCGGCCGTGTCCGTCGCCCTCACCGGCACCCTGGTCTGGGCGTTCCTCCCGGACGGCGGTGACGAGGACCCCGGCGGCGCCAAGGGCCGGGGCATCGTGGCCACGGGCTCCCCCGGCACCTCCGCCACCCCCGGCGCCGACCCGGTCGACGCGGAGGAGCAGCCCGAGGAGACGACCGACCTGCTCACCCCGGACGGCATCCGCACCGCCGTGGACGCACTGAAGGAGGCCGCGGGCACGGACCGGATGAGCCGGCTGGCCGTCTACCCGGAGCACGTCTCCGCCAACGTCATGGTCGGCGACAGCAAGACCCGCTACGACAGCTGGACCTACCGCCCCGGCCAGGGCGCGGAGAAGGGCATCATCAGCGGGTCGGTCACCTCGATGGAGAGCGCCTTCGACGTGGACGACTTCGACTGGGACGCCGTCCCGGCGCTGTTCACGCGGGCCGAGAAGGAGCTGAACGTCACGGACGCCACCTCCCGCTACCTGCTCGTCGAGGGCGACGACCCGACCTTCGGGGACCCGCAGCACATGTCCGCCTACCTCTCCAACGACTACAGCGAGGTCGGCTATCTGACGGCGGACCCCAAGGGCAAGGTGACCCTGGTGATGCCCCACGAGGACCGGGACTGACGGCCCGGTCCCCGCTCGGGTCCGGCGGCCGGCCCTACTCGGGCGCGTCGACGATCTCCCCCTGCTCGTCGACGGTGTGGGTGCGCCAGTAGACGTCCCACTCGTCGTCCACGTGCTGAGGCACCTTGCCCTCCGGGTAGCGGGTGTACCCCTCGGGCACCGGGTCGCCGTCCGCGACGCACGCGGAGCCGGTGGCGCCCACGGTCATCACCGGGTACTCGCCGCCCGCGCAGATGGCGTCCCGGAAGGTCACGGAGCAGCCGGTGAGCGTCAGCGCGGCCGCCGCGCCCGCGAGCGCGCAGGCGGCCGCGGTGCGGACCCGGCGGCGGGCGGATGCGGCGGCGGTCGGGCGGACGGGCTGCGGGACGGGCTCGGGCACGGTGGTCTCCCCTGTTTCGGTCTCGGTCCCGACCACTGTCGCCGACCGGCGGCGCCGGGGGCCTGAGTACCGCTACTCATCCGCCGTACCGGGGTCAGGGGTGCCCGAAGCCCTGGAGCACCCCGGCCGCGGTGAAGCACAGCGCCCCGGTGAGGGTGCCCCGGTTCGACACCGTCAGGCTCACGGGAGCGTTTCGGCTCGTGGGTGGCCGGGGCGCCCGGTGCGGCGGGCAGGCACAGCCCGGAGCCCGGCGGGAGCTGCCACCACCCACCGGCCGGGGCCGAGGGGCTTCTCAGAGGCAGGTTCGTGAGGTCTTGAGTGGATCTGACGTCGCCTGATGGTGTGGGTGCGGACGAGCAGTGGCTCTGATCGAGCCGGTGATCACTGCGTGGAAGGACCGGCACCGCTCAGTCGGCGGCCGCCAGGGCGCCTACGCGATGCGGGAGATCGTGAACGCGATCCCCTGCCAGGGCCGCACCGGCTGCCAGTGGGCCCATCTCCCGCACGACCTGCCGCCGAAGAGTGCGACGTACCGCTACTGGGTGCCGGGCCGCAAGCGGGGACTGGCCGTGGACGTGCTGGGCTTGGTCATCGCCGTCATCGCCGTCATCGCCGTCATCGTCACCAGGAGGCAGTAGCCGACCAGGCACCGCGGTCCGCTGCCTTGCCTCAACCTCGCCGGGAACCGCACAGCACCTCAAGAGCTGCTGCTCTCTGCGGCCTTGGGCTGCTGTTGGGTGGCGCAGTGGATGCCACCGCCGCCTTCGGCGACGGTGTGGATCTCCAGCTGGACGACCTCGCGATCGGGGTAGAGGTCGCCGATGACGGCGGCGGCCTGCTGGTCGGCTTTGCGGTCGCCGAAGCGGGGGACGAGGACGGCGTCGTTGGCGATGTAGTAGTTGGCGTAGGAGCCGAGGAAGTCCTCCCCGCGGCGGCCGAGCCGGGTGGGGTCGGGTTCGGGGAGGTCGATGATCTCGAACCCTCTTCCACGGGCGTCGGTCGTGCCCTCCAGGACGCCGCGCGCCTGGTCGTAGGCGCGGGTCCACACGTCGGG
Organism: Streptomyces sp. C10-9-1; assembly: GCF_024497955.1. Lineage (GTDB taxonomy): Bacteria > Actinomycetota > Actinomycetes > Streptomycetales > Streptomycetaceae > Streptomyces > Streptomyces sanyensis. The sequence goes on from NZ_JANHKP010000002.1 coordinate 369,831, forward strand.
TCCGTCGCCGGCCCAGGCGCGGCCGAGCAGGACGACACCGTTCTCTGCGAAGCGGGCCAGCGAGTCGACGTGGTAGTCGGTGATGTCCTGGCCCTTGACGCCCTTGAACCAGATCACCTTGTCGGCGCCGACCAGGTTCTTGAGGGAGTTCCCGATCTCGTCGCGGCTCAGGTCGGGGTTGCGGTTGGGGTTGACCAAAGAGCTCTCGGTGACCAGGAGGGTGCCGTGGCCGTCCACTTCCAGTGAGCCGCCCTCTCCCGCCAGCGGCGCGTCGACACGGGGGACGCCTGCGTACTCCAGGACGGCGCGGGCGACCTTCGCGTCGTGCTCGTGTTCCTGCTTGCCGCCCCAGCCGTTGAAGTGCAGGTCGATGCCCTGGAGACCTTTCGGGCCCTGGACGAAGGTCGGGCCGCTGTCACGCATCCACAGGTCGTCGGTGGGTACCGCGATCACCTCGACTCCGGAGCCGCAGGCCCGGCGGGCGGCCTTGACTTCCTCCGGGGCAGCCAGCATGACTACAGGCTCGAACTCGGCCAGCGCCCGGGCGATGCCCGCGATGTCGCGCTGGACGTCGTCGGCCATGTCCTCCCAGACCGAGTCCAGCGGCGGCCAGGACATGAACGTGCGGACATGCTCGCGGGTCTCCGCCGGCATGAACAGCTCGGCCTGATGCCGCATGGGCACCGCGCTCTCCTCCGTCCCGGCCGACGGCCGGCCCGACTCCTTCTCCCGGTCCTGGGCGCAGGCTGTCAGCCCCGCGGCGGCCAGCGCGGCAGCCAGACCGCCCCTCAGCACGCTTCGGCGGTTCGGTCTCCTCATGACACGGCTCCCATCCCGGAATTCCTGACTGAAATTTCAGTCAGGGTGTGACGGTAGCATTGCCTCCGTCACCGCCTGGAACCTTTCTAGGGAGCCGAACCGTGTCCGCCCGCCGCACCGCCATCCTGGAAGCCGCCGCCCGTGTCATCGCGCAGCGCGGCATCAGGGGCCTGCGAGTCGAAGAGCTGGCCGAGGAGGCCGGCGTGTCGACCTCGCTGATCTACTACCACTTCCGCGACCGGGCCGGTCTCCTCGCCCGCACACTCGACTTCATCAACACCCGAGCCGAGCACTACACCCAGCCCACCAGCGACCCCGATACCGACCCCCGCGGCCACCTGGAAGAGATGCTGCTCCTCGAACTCCAGGACACCCCCGCCGTCGTCGAGAACAGCACCGCCTGGGGCGAACTGCGCTCCACCGCCGTCTTCCGGCCCGAACTGCGCGACCAGCTCCGCACCACCACCGACAGCTGGAACGACTACACCAGCGACCTGATCCACCGCGCCCAGCAGACCGGCCGCGCCACCCCCGACATCTCACCCGACGACGCCGCCCATCGGCTCACCGCCCTCGTCGAAGGACTCAGCAAACGCTGGCTCAGCGGCACCCTCACCCTCGAACGCTCCCGCCACCTCCTGCGCGGCGCCATCGTCGCAGAACTCGGCCCCTGACCCGGCCGGCACGGCCTCGCCCTCACCTGAAGCAGGGCGTCAACCTGCGAACCGCGTTCTCAAGGCGCGTCCTCGCCGCAGACGCGCAGGCCCCTGGGGGAGGCGCAGGGCAGATGGCCGTGGGTGGTGATCACGTCCTGGCCCGGGCCGCGGCTCATGTAGGCGAGGAAGCTGGAGGCCAGGGAGTCCGCGGGCGGGCGGCCGTAGGTGTAGGCGTACTCGATCTCGCGGTACGGGTAGTCGCTGACGTCGAGGTCGTCGACCGGGGGCGCCGCCCCGTCGATCGCCAGGCGGTGGAGCCCCTTGAGCGTGGTGCCCGCGCGCAGTTCGCTGTAGCCGATGGCACCGTCGAGGCGGGCGACGGTCTGGAGGACCTGCCGGGTGCTGTCCAGCTCGCAGCGCACCACGGGGGCGTCCCGGTCGTCGCGGGTGGTGCAGTCGCGCGAGGAGTTGGCGAGCTCGTTGCGCCCGAGGACGCGGCGCTGGAAGACCTCGCGGGTACCCGAGTTGGCGTCCCGGCTGACCAGCCGGACGGGCAGGTCGGGACCGCCGAGGCGGCTCCAGTTGCCGATCTCGCCCCGGTACAGCCGCCGCACGTCCGCCAGCGCCAGGTCCTCCAGCGGCACCGCGTCGTTGACCACCAGGGTGAACACCGAGACGGCGATGCGGTGTTCGCGCAGCCGGGGACGCCCGGGAGGCTTGGGCCCGTCGGCGAGGGCGATCACGGAGGGGGAGCCGCCGCGGCTGCGGGCGCCGGCCTCGGCCAGGCTCCGGATGCCGGCGTTGGTGCCGTGGGCGTCGACCGTCACCTCCGCGCCCGCGCAGTCCTGCTCGTAGCGCTTCGCGAGTTCGGCGAGCACCGGTTCGAAGGCCGTGGAGCCGGTGAGGGTGAGGGTGCCCCGCGCGCAGCCCATGGGTGGACGGTTGTCGCCGCGGGTGACGATGATCGCGGCCAGGGCGACCACGCAGACCGTCAGCAGCACGGTCACCAGGCGCGCCGCCCGGCTGAAGAGCGGCAGCCGCTCGTCGGTGGGGACGGCCCGGTTGGGTGTGACGTCGCCGTCCCGGATGCCGCCGGTCACCGTGACCGGGCTGCCGACCGGCCCGCCGGTGAGCAGCACCAGCAGCTTGAAGTGCTGCCCCTGGTTCAGTGGCACCCGGGGCAGATGAATCGTTCCTTCGCTGTGGCGCATCCCGGCGGCGGCCGTGAAGTGGTCCATCAGGTGGTCCGCCCCCGGAGGCTGGGTCACCGCGATGGCGCGGACCGTCCGCCCGGTGAACTCCGCCGTCAGGCCGTGGACCTCGCGCCCGGTGTAGTCGGCGTCCGCGATCGACTGGGAGCCGTCGTTCTCGACGCGCAGCAGCACCAGTGTGGCGTCCGACATCTCCGGGGCCTCGTTGAACAGCCCCAGGCGGAAGTTGGGCCGCCCGGAGCGCACACTGCTGCCGATCGGGGTGTCCATCTGCACCCGGTAGCCGATGCGGCGGCGGCGCGGCACCCGCCGCTCGTACCAGAGCACCCCGACGGAGACGAGCACACCGAGCAGCGCCGTGGCCACGGCGACGGTGTTCTCGGGATTCAGCCACTCCACGACGCCACGGTAGGGCGGCCCGATGGCCGGATGTCGGCCCAACGGCGGTGATGTCAGGGGAAGTTCGCTCTGTGTTCAGCGTGGGGGCGGGCCGCTCCCGTAGCCGCCCGCCCGTCCTCGCGGACCGGCCGTGCCCGGGAGGCCCGGGACGCGCCCGGGGCACCCGCCGCTCGGGTCCGCTCCCCCGCCCCACCTGAACGGCCCGGCCCCGCGCCGCGTATGGAAGGGACGAGACCCGAGACCGTACGAGACGACCACCTGGGGCCGCGGATGAGGCACGCACGACGGAAACTGCGCCGGCTGGTGCGGCTGGCCGCCGCCTGCGGGCTGGTGTGCGGCGGGCTGATGACCTCCGGGGCGTTCGCGGGGGAGGACCCCGGCGGCGCCCGCACGGCGGCGGTCGCCGCGGGGGACCTGGTCGCCCGGCTGGGCACCGACCGGACCGCCGGGAGCTGGACCACGGCCGACGGGCGCACCGTGGTGGCGGTCACCGACCGGGACGCGGCCGCCGAGGTGCGGGCGGCCGGAGCCGACCCCAAGGTGGTGCGGCACAGCACCGACCGGCTGCTGGCCGCCGCGGAATCCCTGCGGGAGGCGCCGCGGGTGCCGGGGACGGCCTGGTCCGTGGACTACCGGACCAACGAGGTGCGCGTCCGGGCGGACAGCACGGTCTCCGCGGACGACTGGTCCCGGATGACGGAGCTCGCCGAGTCGATCGGCGGCTTCGTCCGGATGGAGCGGACCCGGGGCGCCTTCACCACGCGGGTGGACGGGGCCTCCTCGATCATCGGCGACCAGCGGCGCTGCTCCGCCGGGTTCAACGTCACCGACGGCCGCGGGGCCTTCATCCTCACGGCCGGGCACTGCGGCCCGGAGGGCACCGCCTGGTTCCGCGGCGGGGGCCGGGGGCTCGGCCTGCTCGGGACGACGACCGCCTCGGCCTTCCCCGGCTCCGACTACTCCCTGGTCCGCTACGAGGACGAGGACGCCGCGAGCCTGACCAACACGGTCGCGATCGGCGGCGGCCGGGGCGTGCGCATCATCGGCATCGCCGATCCCGTGGTCGGTGCCCAGGTGTTCCGCAGCGGCAGCACCACCGGGTTCCGCACGGGGCGGGTGACGGCCGTGAACGCGACCGTCAACTACCCGGAGGGCACCGTCTCCGGACTGATCGAGACCACCGTCTGCGCCGAGCCCGGCGACAGCGGGGGGCCGCTCTTCTCGGAGGGGCTGGCACTCGGGGTGACCTCGGGCGGCGACGGCGACTGCAGCACCGGCGGCACGACCTACTTCCAGCCCGTGACGGACGCGCTCCGGGCGCTGGGCATGCGGATGGCGGGCATCACCGCCCCGGCGCCGCCCGGCGGCGAGCCCGGTACGGAGGCGGGGGCGGTCCCGGCGCCCGGTGCCCCGCCCGCGGGCGCCACCGGGGGAGCGTCCCTTCCCGGGGCCGAGATCCCGCCCGGGCCGGGCGAGGGCCGCCGGGTCACCAGCATCGTGAAGTTCGACGACCCGGGCCTCGGGCTCGGCGTGATCGGCGCGAGCCTCGGCCTGCTGGTGGCCGCCCGCTGGATCGGTGCCGCGCAGGACCGCAGGAACTTCCGGAACTTCCAGTCGGCCAGCTGGGGGTGAGCCCCGGCTGGACGCGGGCGGGGGCGTGCCGGGACGGGCGCGGCCCCGGCGCCGTCCGTCCCGGTCGGGACGGACGGCGGCAGGAGGGGAGGCCGGGGTCCTACGGGGAGGGGCCCCGGCCGCCCCCTCCGCCGTCCCGGGAGGGGCCCGGACCGGCGCCGGAGGGCGCTTCCCCCGGCGCCGGTCCGGCCCCCCCGTCCGTCCTGTCCGTCCCGTCCGTCCGGGCCCCGGACGGACGGCGCCGTGCGCCGGACGGGCCCTGGCGGTGCCCCGGCGCGACACCCTGCCGAGATCAGGCCCGGAGTCCATACAGGGTGGCCATGTCGACCGCCCCCGGACACTTCCTACGCTGGCCGCATGACCCCTCATGCCGATCCGCAGACCGGCGCCGCCGTCAAGGCCGCCGACCGCGCGCACGTGTTCCACTCCTGGTCAGCCCAGGGCCTGATCGACCCGCTCGCCGTCGCCGGCGCCGAGGGGGCGTACTTCTGGGACTACGACGGGAACCGCTACCTCGACTTCACCAGCGGTCTCGTCTACACCAACATCGGGTACCAGCACCCCAGGGTGGTGGCCGCGATCCAGGAGCAGGCCGGCAGGCTCGCCACCTTCGCCCCCGCCTTCGCCGTCCAGGCGCGCTCCGAGGCCGCCCGGCTGATCGCCGAGCGCACCCCCGGGGACCTGGACCGGATCTTCTTCACCAACGGCGGTGCCGAGGCGGTCGAGCACGCCATCCGCATGGCCCGGCTGCACACCGGCCGTCCGAAGGTGATGTCCGCCTACCGCTCGTACCACGGCGGCACCGCCACCGCCATCAACATCACCGGCGACCCGCGCCGCTGGGCCAGCGACAGCGGCACCGCGGGCGTGGTCCACTTCTGGGGCCCCTTCCCCTACCGCTCCGCCTTCTACGCGGCGGACGAGGACCAGGAGTGCGCCCGCGCCCTGGCCCACCTGGAGGAGACCATCGCCTTCGAGGGCCCGGGGACCATCGCCGCGATCATCCTGGAGACGATCCCCGGCACCGCGGGCATCATGGTCCCGCCGCCGGGCTACCTCGCGGGCGTACGCGAGATCTGCGACCGCCACGGCATCGTCCTCGTCCTCGACGAGGTCATGGCCGGGTTCGGGCGCACCGGCCGGTGGTTCGCGGCCGAGCACTTCGGCGTCGTGCCGGACCTGATGACCTTCGCCAAGGGAGTCAACTCCGGTTACGTCCCGCTCGGCGGGGTGGCCATCTCCGACCGGATCGCCGCCACCTTCGAGCGTCGGCCCTACCCCGGCGGCCTCACCTACTCCGGTCACCCGCTGGCCTGCGCGGCCGCCGTGGCCACCATCGAGGCGATGGAGGAGGAGAAGGTCGTCGAGAACGCGGCCGCCCTCGGCGAGACCGTCGTCGGCCCCGCCCTGCGGGCCCTGGCCGAGCGCCACCCCTCGGTCGGGGAGGTGCGCGGCACCGGCATGTTCTGGGCGCTCGACCTGGTGCGCGATCGCGCCACCCGCGAGCCCCTGGTGCCGTACAACGCCTCGGGGGAGGCGAACGCGCCGATGGCGGCGTTCGCGGCGGCCTGCAAGCGCGGCGGTCTGTGGCCCTTCGTGAACATGAACCGCACCCATGTGGTCCCGCCCTGCAACGTCACCGAGGCCGAGCTCAAGGAGGGCTTCGCGGCCCTCGACGCGGCGCTCTCGGTCGCCGACGAGCACACGGTGTGACGGGCGGCGGCCGAGCGGCCCGTGCCCCGGTGCTCCGGGCACCGGCGCGCGGGCACCCGGCCGCAGGGCCGTGACCGCGGCCCGACGGGTGCTGCCGGTCGTGACCACGACCGGCAGCACCCGTCGCCCCGCCCCCGGGGCTCCCGGGTGCTCACGCCCCGCGCTCCACCTCCAGGTACCGGCGCCCCCCGGGACCGCGATAGAGCAGCGCCTCCCAGCCGAGGCCGGTGAGCACCCGCGCGCAGCCCCTGAGCCGGGCCTCCGCCTCGTGCGCCGCCCCGCTGCCGGGCGGCCCGAGCCATTCCACCCGCACCGTGCCCGGCCGCCCGCCCTCCGCGACGCGGTAGCCCGTCGCGGTGCGCGCCCCGTCCGGGGCGGAGGCCGAGGGGGGCAGCCCGGAGGCCTCCAGCGCCAGGGAGACGGCGCGGACCGCACGGTGCACCTCCCACGGCGCGGGCACCGCCTCCGGGTCGGCGGCGGTGGGCGAGGTCACCCGCCGGATCGCCAGCAGCGCCTCGAACGCCGCCCGCACCTCCGCCGCCCGGCCGGGGGCGTCCGCGGGGCCCGCCCCGTCACCGCTCGCGGGCTCGAAAGCATCCGTCACGCGTGCCTCTCCCTTCCCCTGCGGACCACACGTCCCAGAACTCACTCGTCCGGCCCTGGCCTATCGTGTCCGGGACCGAAGCAGAGGAGAAGCCCACGATGCCCGGCAACGGCTACGGCAGCGGCGGCAGCGCCGTCACACGCAGCACCCTGCGGCAGCAGATCGCGGACGCGCTGCGGGACGAGGTGCTGGCCGGGCGCCTGGCCCCCGGGCAGGGGTTCACCGTCAAGCACATCGCCGACCAGTACGGCGTCTCCACCACCCCGGTGCGCGAGGCACTCGTCGACCTCAGCGCCCAGGGGCTGCTCGAATCCGACCAGCACCGGGGCTTCCGGGTCCACCGCTTCACGGTGGAAGACTTCCGCACCATGGTCCACGCCCGCGCCCTGGTCGTGGACGGCATCTTCCGCGGCGGCTCCGGGCGCCCCGCCGCCTCCTTCGACGTGCGGGCCCTGACCTCGGTGCGCCGCCGGGCCGAGGAAGCCGCCCGCGCCGCCCGCGCCGGCGACCTGGACGTCCTCATCGGCTACGACCTGCGGTTCTGGCGGGAACTCGCGGAGGCCGTCGGCAACCCCTACATCGCGGACTTCCTCCACCGGCTCCGCGTCCAGGCCTGGGTCTTCGCCGTGCCCCGGCTGCGCCCCGACCCCCGTGCGGCCCGCTGGCTGTGGGGCGGGCACGAGCACCTGGTGGACGCCGCCACCCGGGGCGACGCCGAGGCCGTGCGCGCCGAGATCCGCTCCTGCGACGCTCAGGCGCTGGCCTGGGCGGACCACCTGGACGGAGCCTCCCGCACCCCCTCCGCCACCCCCGGCACCGCGCCGCCCGACCGCGCCGGGCCGGGGCCGGGCGACCGGTCGGGGGCGGCATGAGCGCCGACCCGAGTGCGGTCGTCCCCGCTTCCGGCGCGGTCGGCCCGAGTGCGGTCGTCCCCGCTTCCGGCGCGGTCGACCTGAGTGTGGTCGTCCCCGCCTACAACGAGGAGGACCGCCTCGGCCCCACCCTCGACGCGATACGGGCGCACCTGCGCGCCGACCCCGGGCGCTGGGGCGCCTGGGAGCTGATCGTCGTCGACGACGGCTCCACCGACGCCACGGCCAAGGTCGCCCAGGAGGCGGCCGCCGGGGACCCCCGCGTCCGGCTCGTCTCCTCGGGGGCCAACCGCGGCAAGGGCCACGCCCTGCGTGCCGGGGTCCTGGCCTCCCGCGGCCGCCGCGTGCTGATCACCGACGCCGACCTTGCCACCCCCGTCGAGGAGCTGGACCGCCTCGACGGGGAGCTCGCGCACGGCGGCGCGGACGCGGCCATCGCCTCCCGCGCCCACCCCGGCTCCCGCATCGAGGTCCGCCAGCGGAGGCTGCGCCAGTGGCTGGGCCGCGCGGGCAACCTGCTCATACGGCTGCTCGCCGTGCCCGGCATCCGGGACACCCAGTGCGGCTTCAAGCTCCTCGACGGCGACAAGGCCCGCGGCGCCTTCGCCGGGGCGCGCCTGCGCGGGTGGGGCGTCGACGTCGAGATCCTGCGCTTCTTCCACGTGCGGGGCTGGCGGGTCACCGAGGTCCCGGTGCGCTGGTCGCACGTCGAGGGGTCCAAGGTGCGGCCCGCGGACTACGGGCGGGTGCTGCTGGAGCTGCTGCTCCTGCGCCTCAGGGCCGTCACCCGCACCGAGCTGGCCGTCGCGGGCCTGTTCCTGCTGGCCTCCGTGCTGCTCTACCGGGGGCTCTGGGCCGACCTCGACCACGGCTACCTCAGGGACGCGGGCCAGGACCAGAACCAGTGGGAGTGGTTCTTCGCCGTCACCGCGGACAACGTCGCGCACCTGCGCAATCCGCTGTTCACCACCCTCCAGAACCATCCCGACGGTGTGAACCTGATGGCCAACACGGCCATGCTCGGCCTGTCGGTGCCCCTCACCCCCGTCACCCTGCTGCTCGGCCCCACCGTCACCTGGGCCCTGGTGCTCACCCTCGGCCTCACCGCGACGGCCACCGCCTGGTACGCGCTGCTGGCGCGCCGGATCGCCCGCCACCGCTGGGCCGCCGCACTGGGCGGCGCCTTCGCCGCGTTCGCCCCGCCGATGGCCTCGCACGGCAACGCCCACCCCAACTTCCTCGTGCTGTTCATGATCCCGCTGATCGTGGAGCGGGCCCTGCGGCTGTGCGAGGGCCGTGCCGTGGTGCGCGACGGCGTGGTGCTGGGGCTCTTCGCGGCGTACCAGGTGTTCCTGGGCGAGGAACCGCTGCTGCTGGCCGCCATGGGCATGATGCTCTTCGCCGCCGCCTACGCGGTCGCCCGCCCGGACATCGCACGGGTGGCGTGGCGGCCCCTGCTGCGCGGGCTGGGGATCGCCCTGGGGGTCTGCCTGCCGCTGGTCGCCTTCCCCCTGGGCTGGCAGTTCTTCGGGCCGCAGAGCTACACCAGCGTCATGCACGGCGACAACACCGCCAACAGCCCGCTCGCCCTGCTCAGCTTCGCCGGCCGCTCGCTGGCCGGGACGGACGCGGGGGCGGACCCGCTGGCCATGAACCGCACCGAGCAGAACGCCTTCTACGGCTGGCCCCTGGCCGCCCTGGCCACGGCGCTCGTGATCCGCCTGTGGCGCCACGCCCTGGTCAAGGCGCTGGCCTTCACGGCCGTGGCCGCGGCGGTGCTGTCCCTGGGCTCGGAGATCCGCCTGCCGTACACGGACCTGGAGGTCACCGGCCCCTGGCGGCTGCTGGCCCACCAGCCGCTGTTCGAGTCCGTGATCGAGTCGCGCACCGCGATGATCTGCGCACCGGTCCTCGGCATGCTGGTCGCCCTCGCGGCCGACCGGCTGGCAGCGCCCCGTCCGCGGGCCCACCGCGCCGCCGGGTACGCCGTGCTGGCGGCGGTGCTGGTCCCGGTGGTGCCCACGCCCTACCCGGTCAGGGAGCGGGCGGAGATCCCCGCCTTCGTCACCGAGGGCACCTACCGCTCCTACCTGGCCGACGGGGAGTCGCTGGTCACCGTTCCGCTCCCCGACCCGGCCGGCGCCGACGCCCTGTACTGGCAGTCCGCCACCGGCCTCGGCTTCCCGCTCGCCGGCGGCTACTTCAACGGGCCCTGGGGCCCCGACCGCATCGGCATCTACGGCGCCGTGCCGCGCCACACCTCCCATCTGCTCGGCGAGGTGCGCTCCACCGGCCGGGTGCCCGAACTCGGCCCCGGGTGGCAGGAGCAGGCCCGCGCCGACCTGGAGTCCTGGCGGGCCGGGGTGGTGGTGCTGGCGCCCCAGCACCACGGCGAGGCGCTCTACGAGACGGTCAACCGGCTCCTCGGGAAGCAGGGTGAGCGGGTGGGCGGCGTGTGGGTATGGGACGTGGGAGAGGACGACGGGGCGCGGTGACCGCCCTCTACGCCGCGCACACCCCCGGTACTAGGCTGTTCCGTCCACCGCCGCCCGCGCCGGACCAGCCGTCCGGCCGGGCGTCCCGACCCACCACCCGACCCGACCCCAGGACCCCGCCCCAGGACCGTGACCCAGGAACCGTGACCCAGGAACCGTGACCCGGCACCCGCGGGCCGGGACCGGCAGCCCCGGCCCGCCGCCCGCCGTACCGGCCCCGTTCGGCGGCAGCACGGCCCGGACCGCACCGCACGCACCGAACGACCCCCTTCCCGAACCGCTGAGAGCGAGCCTTCCCTTGGCCTGTGACCTGTGGCTGGTCCCCCTCGTCGACGTGCTGTGCCACAGCCCCGACAACCCCTTCGCCGAAGAGATCTCCTCCTACGACAAGGCGCTGACCGGAGCCGGACTGCCGACCGTCCCCGTGTTCGCCTACATGCCGGGCCTCTCGGGCGACGTCGCACCGGTCGCCGGGTTCGACTACGACGCGCTGCACTTCCTGCGCCGCGCCTACCTGCTCCAGCTCTGCGGGCTCCCGGTGACGCCCGTCGACGAACTGGGCGGCGACTACGAGCAGTTGCTGGAGATGTTCGAGTCGACGGCGCAGCAGTCGCATCTGGTGTGGCACTACGACCACGCGGGCGCCTACGTGCCCGTGGACTTCACCGCGCCCCTGTTCAACGACGAACTCCTGGAGGGCGGGGGGCCTCTGGGCTCCACCCAGGGCCTGCTGCGCGAACTGGAGTACGTGGCACCGTCCATCGGCATCGATCCGGCCAACCCGCCCGCCGCGCCGGCCCCGCCCGAGCGCCCCACGGCCCTGGAGGAGCCCGCCGGGCCCATCCCCTACGACGAGAGCCCCTTCGCGCGCGAGCGCCACGTCTGGCTGGGACTGCACGCCGCGGCGACGCGCAGCCTCGGGCAGGGCTCGATGATCATCTTCAGCTGACGCGCCGCGCGGCGACCCCCGCGAGGCCGCCACGGCGAAGGCCCCGGACCGGTGTCCGGGGCCTTCGTGCTGCCCGGCAAGCACAGGTTCGGCGGCCCGGTGTGGTGACGCGTCACGAAATCCGGTCCGGGAGTTGGGGTTCCGTCACAGGCCCGACGCGCCGAGCGGGCGCTTAGTCTTCCGGCACCGATCGGGTGAACGCGCCCCGGGGAACGGGCCGTGGCTCCGCGGTCCCGCGCTCCGGGCGCCGGACCATGCCCGGAGCCGCAGACGATCCCCAGAGCCGCAGACCATCCCCGAAGGAGCTCCCCCATGCCCTTCCGCTTCACCAGCCGTGCCCTGTCCGCGTGCGTCGCCGCCGCCGCGGCCGCCGCACTCGGCCTCGGCACCGCCGCGCCCGCCCAGGCCGCCGCGGACCCCCTCCGGTACGTCGCCCTCGGCGACAGCTACAGCGCGGGGTCGGGCATCCTGCCGCTCGACCCGTCGGCCTCGCTCCTGTGCGCCCGGACGACGAAGAACTACCCGAACCTCCTCGCCGACCGCCTCGGCGCCGAACTGACCGACGTCACCTGCGGCGGTGCCGAGACCAAGGACTTCACCACCGCCCAGTACCCGGGCGTCCCCGCGCAGTTCGACGCCCTGGACGCGGACACGGACCTGGTGACGCTGACCATCGGCGGCAACGACAACGGCACCTTCATCACCGCCATCGTCGCCTGCGGCGGCCTGGGCGTCCTCACCCTCGGATACGGCAGCCCCTGCAAGGACGCCTACGGCAGCAAGTTCTCCGACGACATCGCCGGCAAGACGTACCCCGCGGTGAAGGCGGCGCTCCAGGAGATCAAGAGACGCTCCCCCCGGGCCGAGGTCGCCATCCTCGGCTACCCCTGGATCGTGCCCCAGCAGAGCGTCCGGGGCTGCTACCTCAAGATGCCCATCGCCAAGGGCGACATCCCCTACCTGCGCGGCATGCAGGCGGACCTGAACGCGGCGGTCGAGCGGGCGGCCGACGAGGCCGGGGCGACCTTCGTCGACATGGCCGCGGCCTCCGAGGGGCACGACGCCTGCCGGTCCTCGGGCACCCGCTGGATCGAGCCGCTGCTCTTCGGCACCAACGTGGTCCCGGTGCACCCGAACGCCGCGGGCGAGGCCGCGATGGCGGACCGGGCGGCGTCGGTGCTGCGCGTCGGCTGACCGGCGGCAGTCACGACCGCACCGCGCGCGACGGAGGCCGGGCACCCTCGGGGGCCCGGCCTCCGTCGCGCGTCCTGCCGAGCCGGCCCCGGCCCCGGGCGGGTGGGGCCGCCGCTCAGCGGGGCGGCTCCGGCGGCCGCTGGCGGGGCATGTTGGGGCGGGTACCGGGAGGTAGCGGGAACCTGCCCTGGATGACCCCCGCCGACTGCCCGGACTGCCCGGACTCGGAGCCGCGGCCCGGCAGCGGCGAGAGCGACAGGGGCGAGGGGCCCGGCACGCGGAAGTTCGTCATCCAGTCGGAGGTCTCGTTGCGGACCAGGTCCGCCACGTCCTCCGTGAAGCGCCGCAGCACCCCCAGGCAGCGCTCGGCCGCCTCGCCCGCGGTGCCCTCGGCCGGGCCCAGGACCTCCCGCACACTCTCCGACGCCCAGTCGAACTGGAGCACCTGCAGGCGGCGCTGCACCGCCTGCGCCGTGGCCACGCTGCGCATCCAGCCGGCCGTCAGCCCGAAGTAGCGGTCGGCGCCGGTGAAGGCGGCGGCGGCCAGCAGGGACAGGTACCCCCAGGGCGCGCCCGAGGCGACCGCGCCCGCGAGGTCGAGCAGCGGCAGCGCCGCTCCGCCGGCCACACCCAGCGCGGTGCCCAGGCGCAGAAGCCGGGCCCAGCGGCGCTTGCGGGTGCGGTCCGACAGGTACCAGTCGGCCGTGCGCAGCGCCTCCGCCTCCACCCAGCGGTAGAGCTCGTCGAGCCGGGCCGCGGGCTCGCCCCAGTCCCCCTGGGGAAACGCCCGCCCGGTCAGGTCACCCAGCGGCTCCTTGCCGCCCTCCTCCCGGGCGGGCCTCCCGGGTTGCATCTCCGGTTGGCTCACCGGTGCGCTCCTCTACCTCTGCGGCTTCGCTGAAAAGGTGCTCAAAAGGTGCTGACGTTACACCGTGCGACGTACGGTGCGCGCGTGCGTTCTGGTGCCCCCGTAGATGTGCTGGCCCCTTTCATACCGCCGAATGGAGGTCCCTGGGCCGTGGATCGCGGTATTTCCGTCCGCACGGGCGGTGTGATCAGGTAAAGGCGCCTGGTCAAGGAGGGTGTCCCTCACCCGAAAGAGTTGGCCGCCGCCGGGTGGGGCGCCGGCTGCGGCCACCACGTAGGCTCGGCCGTACCGAAGCGACATCCGTACGGACAGGAGTGACCGTGATTCCCGGTGGTGGGCAGCCCAACATGCAGCAGTTGCTCCAGCAGGCGCAGAAGATGCAGCAGGACCTGGCGCGCGCCCAGGAGGAACTGGCCCTGACGGAGGTCGAGGGCCAGGCCGGCGGCGGCCTCGTCACGGCGACCGTCAACGGTTCCGGCGAGCTGCGCGGGCTGGTGATCGACCCGAAGGCCGTCGACCCGGAGGACACCGAGACCCTCGCCGACCTGGTGGTCGCCGCCGTCAAGGCCGCCAACGACAACGCCCAGAAGCTCCAGCAGGAGAAGCTGGGCCCGCTCGCCGAGGGGCTCGGCGGCATGCCGGGGCTCCCCTTCTGAGGGCCCGCCCGAGGGGGCCTCGCCCCCCGGGCCGCCGGGCGCCCGCAGGGGCCCGGCGCGTTGGCCGGAGGCAGGCGGGCGGTGGGCGCGTACGGTGGCGTCCACCTCCGGTCCCGGCAGGCGTCTTCTGTGCGCCACCGTCACCAACTACCGTTAGCAGCACGAGCGCAAGGAAAGGCGTCCCGTTGTACGAAGGCGTGGTTCAGGACCTCATCGACGAACTGGGCAGGCTGCCCGGCGTCGGTCCCAAGAGCGCGCAGCGGATCGCCTTCCACATCCTCCAGTCCGAACCGGCGGACGTGCGCCGCCTGGCGCAGGCGCTGCTGGAGGTCAAGGACAAGGTGCGGTTCTGCACCGTCTGCGGCAACGTCGCCCAGCAGGAGCAGTGCGCCGTCTGCCGCGACGCGCGGCGCGACACGTCGGTCATCTGCGTCGTGGAGGAACCGAAGGACGTGGTCGCGATCGAGCGGACGCGCGAGTTCCGCGGTCGCTACCACGTCCTCGGCGGGGCCATCAGCCCCATCGAGGGCGTCGGCCCCGACGACCTGCGCATCCGGGAACTGCTCGCGCGGCTCGCCGACGGCACCGTCACCGAGCTCATCCTGGCCACGGACCCCAATCTTGAGGGCGAGGCGACCGCCACGTACCTCGCACGCATGGTGAAGCCGATGGGACTCAAGGTCACGCGGCTGGCCAGCGGCCTCCCGGTGGGGGGAGACTTGGAATACGCCGACGAGGTCACGCTCGGTCGTGCCTTCGAGGGGAGACGACTGCTCGATGTCTGACGCCATGCTGCACGCGGTGGGCCAGAACCCGGACGACTTCGCCGTCCAGGTCGCCGACTCGATCGAGTCCTTCATCGTCGCGACCACCGAGGTCGCCAAGGGGGACGAGCCGGACAGCGCTGTGCCGTTCCTGCTGCTGGAGGTCTCCCAGCTGCTGCTCACCGGCGGGCGCCTCGGCGCGCACGAGGACATCGTCCCCGAGGAGCGCTACGAGACGGACACCGGGCCCGACCTGGACGTCGACGATCTGCGCGAGCGCTTCGCCGTGCTGCTGGACCCGATCGACGTCTTCTCCGAGGTCTTCGACCCGTACGAGCCGCGCAAGGCCCCGGTGCCCTCGCGGATCTCGGACAGCCTCGCCGACATCGTCACCGACCTGCGCCACGGCCTGGCCCACTACCGGGCGGGGCGGACCACCGAGGCGCTGTGGTGGTGGCAGTTCTCCTACTTCTCCAACTGGGGTCCGACCGCCTCCGCGACCCTGAGGGCGCTCCAGTCGCTCGTCTCGCACGTCCGCCTGAACCAGCCGCTGGCCGCGCTGGACGGACTGGACACGGACGAGGACCTCACCGAGGAGGTGCTGGCCGAGGAGGCCGGCAAGGTCATGGCGGAGGAGATCGCCGCACCCCTGGGGCTCCGCCGGGGGCGCTGAGCGGACGCCCCGGCGCAGTGCCGGGGCGGACGTAGCGGAACCGGTACGCGGACGAGGCCGTACCGTCTCCTGCCGCTTGCTACGGTCGGCCACCGACCTGAGGACGAGCAGCGGGAAGCGGGGGCACAGGGGTGGCGGCGCAGGGGTGGAGCACCGTACGCGGACGGACGGCGCGGGCCGGCGCGGCAGCGGGAGCGGCCCTGCTCCTGGCGGTCGGGTGCACCATGCAGGAGGAGCGGCGCCCCACGGTCGTGCAGGAGGCGCCGAGCGCCCCGCCGCCCGCCTCCGCCGCCTCCGCCCCGGTCTCCGCGGCACCCTCCGCGTCGCCCTCGCCCACGGGGACGGCCACCCCTTCCGCGTCCGCCGCCCCCTCGGCGCCGAGCGCCCCGCCCACGAGGACGGCGACCCCGCCGGCACCGCCCGCGAGCCCCGCGCCGCGCCCGGCCGCGCCCACCCGGCTCACGGTCTCCGCCGCCGCACCCGGCGGGCTGGACCTCGTGCGCGGTGGCGCCGCCCGTGAGTTCGCCGTCACCCTCGCAGGCGGCAACGTCCGGGCCTACACGGCGCTCAAGGTCGTCTTCCAGATGGAGATGATGCCCGGCGAGGGCCCGGGGCCCCTGCCGGCGGGCAACGGGTTCGTCCTGGAGCGCCGCGACCCGTCCAGCGGTCTCTGGCGGCCCGTCGAGCTGCGCGTCGCCAACGACGTCCAGCCGCACTTCCTGTTCTCCGGGGGCGCCCCGCTGGCCCGCGAGGCTATTCGGACCGAGCGGTTCCGTATCCGTGCGGGCGCGGAGGGCCCCGTCGGGTCCCTCCCTCTGATGATCCGGGTCGTCGACACCACCGCGCCGGCGTCCGCCACCCCCGAGCAGGGCGTCCCCGCCCGCACCTCCCTCGCGGTCGCCGCCCGCCGCGCCTGAGCCGCGCGGCCGGTCCGCAGGCCCTCCCGCGCCGCCGGGGCCGGGTGTGAGCCGCCCCACACAGGGGCCTACACCGGGGGCCGATGGGCAGCAGCCATCCGAGCGGCCGCGGGATCCTGCGGGTCGACGCGGCTGGGCGGGACATCTCAGCATGTGGCACCACCAGGGTGTTCCGCGGTCGCTCGATAGACTGAGCCGACCGCAGTACTACCGCAGTATTACTGCCGAAGACCGAGCGAGGAGCGCACGTGGGCCTTGTCGTGCAGAAGTACGGAGGCTCCTCCGTTGCCGATGCCGAAGGCATCAAGCGGGTCGCCAAGCGGATCGTCGATGCCAAGAAGAACGGCCACCAGGTGGTCGTCGTGGTGTCGGCGATGGGTGACACGACGGACGAGCTGATCGATCTTGCCGGGCAGGTATCCCCGATCCCTGCCGGGCGCGAGTTCGACATGCTGCTGACCGCCGGAGAGCGGATCTCCATGGCCCTGCTGGCCATGGCGATCAAAAACCTGGGCCACGAGGCCCAGTCGTTCACCGGCAGCCAGGCAGGCGTCATCACCGACTCGGTCCACAACAAGGCGCGCATCATCGATGTGACGCCGGGCCGGATCCGTACGGCGCTCGACGAGGGCAACATCGCCATCGTCGCCGGCTTCCAGGGTGTGTCCCAGGACAAGAAGGACATCACCACCCTCGGCCGCGGCGGGTCGGACACCACCGCCGTGGCGCTGGCCGCGGCGCTGGACGCCGAGGTCTGCGAGATCTACACCGACGTCGACGGCGTCTTCACCGCCGACCCGCGGGTCGTGAAGAAGGCGAAGAAGATCGACTGGATCTCCTTCGAGGACATGCTGGAGCTCGCCGCCTCCGGCTCCAAGGTGCTGCTGCACCGCTGCGTCGAGTACGCACGCCGTTACAACATCCCGATCCACGTCCGCTCCTCCTTCTCGGGGCTGCGGGGCACCTGGGTCAGCAACGAACCGCGAGGGGATCAGAAGGTGGAGCACGCCATCATCTCCGGAGTCGCCCACGACGTCTCCGAGGCCAAGGTCACGGTCGTCGGCGTGCCGGACAAGCCGGGCGAGGCCGCGGCGATCTTCCGCGCGATCGCCGACGCCGAACTCAACATCGACATGGTCGTCCAGAACGTGTCGGCGGCCACCACCGCCCTGACCGACATCTCCTTCACGCTGCCGAAGACGGACGGCGCCAAGGCGATGGCCGCACTGGAGAAGCAGAAGTCCGCCATCGGCTTCGACTCGCTCCGCTACGACGACCAGATCGGCAAGATCTCGCTGGTCGGCGCGGGGATGAAGACCAACCCCGGTGTGACCGCCACCTTCTTCGAGGCCCTCTCCGACACGGGCGTCAACATCGAGCTGATCTCCACCTCGGAGATCCGCATCTCGGTGGTCACCCGCGCCGACGACGTCAACGAGGCCGTGCGCGCCGTGCACACCGCCTTCGGGCTCGACTCCGACTCGGACGAGGCGGTCGTCTACGGCGGCACCGGGCGATGACCCTCCGGCCCGGAGGCGTGCGGCGATGAGCCGCGGCCCGGCGCTCGCGGTCGTCGGGGCGACCGGAGCCGTCGGCGAGGTGATGCTCCGCATCCTGTCGCAGCACGCCGACGTCTGGGGCGAGATCCGACTCGTGGCCTCCCCGCGCTCGGCCGGCCGCAGGCTGGCCGTGCGCGGGGAGGAGTGCGAGGTCGTGGCGCTCGCGGACGAGGCCTTCGACGGCATCGACGTGGCGCTCTTCCTGGTGCCCGGCGAGGTGTCCGCCCGCTGGGCACCCGTCGCGGCGGCCCGCGGCGCCGTGGTCGTGGACAGCTCCCCCGCCTTCCGGGCCGACCCGGAGGTGCCCCTGGTGGTGCCCGAGGTCAACCCCCACGCGGTGCGGGTACGGCCCCGGGGCATCGTCGCGAGCCCCCACGACACCACCCTGACCCTCGCCCCGGCGATCGGGGCGCTGCACGCCGAGTTCGGGCTGCGGGAGCTGGTCGTCGCCTCCTACCAGGCCGCCAGCGGCGCCGGGCGGGACGCCGCCCGGGCGCTGCGCGAGCAGGTCTCCCTGGTCGCGGACAGCGACCTGGGCACCGGCCCGGGCGATGTGCGCCGGGCCGTGGGCGAGGACCGCCTGGGACCCTTCGCCGGTCCCCTCGCGCTCAACGTCGTCCCCTGGACCGGAGAGCTCCTCGACGGCGGCTGGTCTTCCGAGGAACTCGGGCTGCGCGAGGAGACCCGCAAGGTCCTCGGCCTGCCCGGGCTCCGGGTGGCGGCCACCTGCGTGCGCGTCCCGGTGCTGATCTCCCACTCCCTCGCGGTGCACGCGCGCTTCGAGGGCGAGGTGACGGTGGACCGGGCGCACGAGATCCTCGCCACCTCGCCCGGCGTGGTCCTCTACGACCAGCCGGAGGTGGGCGACTTCCCCACGCCCGCGGACGTGGTGGGCACCGACCCGGTCTGGGTGGGGCGGGTGCGGCGGGCGCCCGACGACCCGGCGGCCCTGGAACTCTTCGTCTGCGGGGACAACCTCCGCAAGGGCGCCGCCCTGAACTCGGCGCAGATCGCGGAGATGGTGGCCGCCGAACTCGCCGCCTCCGCGGGGCCGTCCCCGCTCCCCTCCGAGCCGTCCTCGGCGCCGTCCTCCGGCGGGTAGGCCCCGACGGGGGCGGGCGCCCGGCCCGGCCCTCCGGAGCCGGTACCGGGGACGGAGCCGGGGCACGGCCACGCCGCTGCTGCCCCGTCCCCGTGCCGCCGTCCTCCGGCGGTACGGGCGGAGCCGGCCGCGCACACCGGGTGTGACCTCGGGCACCGCGCGATGATCGGCCGCTTTTGTAGGATCTACGAGGCGTCCCTGATTCACGTAGAGGTCTGAACCACTTGAACGCGGGCGTTCGCATGTTCGACGATGCGTTTCTCTGTGCCGCAACCGGCGGCGGAGAGCGGAGCGTCTTCGCGGACACCTCGACGGGGTGCGGGGGAGTACGGGGCATTGGGGAAGAACGAGTGCGGATCAGGGAGTCGGGAGCACCGCCGAAAGCGGGCGCGAGCGCGTACAACCCTGGCGGGGGGAAGCGTGTCCAACTGGCGTGGCAGAGGTTCTCGACATCACAGGAGTGCTCCCGGCTCGCGGCGCGGTGCTGCGCCCCGCCCGCAGAGCACGCCCCGCCGGCGGCATGCCGGTGATCGCCCCCATGCCCGTGCCGCGCGCGACGCGCATGCCGGCGCAGCGGCAGGGTTCTGACGAGGCCATGGCTGCCGGAACCACCGTCGACCACCTGACCGAGACCTACCGGGCCCACTACAGGTCCCTGCTGGGTCTCGCCGCTCTGCTCCTGGACGACACCGCCTCCTGCGAGGACGTGGTGCAGGAGGCGTTCATCCGGGTGCACTCGGCGCGCAACCGCGTCCGGGACCCGGAGAAGACGCTCGCCTACCTCCGGCAGACCGTGGTCAACCTCTCCCGGTCGGCGCTGCGCCGCCGCATCCTCGGGCTCAAGCTGCTCTCCAAGCCGATGCCGGACATGGCCAGCGCCGAGGAGGGTGCGTACGACCAGCTGGAGCGGGACGCGCTGATCAAGGCCATGAAGGGGCTCCAGCGGCGTCAGCGGGAGGTCCTGGTGCTGCGGTACTTCGCCGATATGACCGAGGCGCAGGTCGCCGAGACCCTGGGGATATCCCTGGGGTCCGTGAAGGCGTACGGCTCGCGCGGCATCGCCGCGCTGCGGGTGTCCATGGGGGCCTCGGCGTGAGCGGCGGCGCAGGGCAGGGCGGAGGCGGCGACGCTCGGCGGCCGAGCGGAACGGACGGGGCGGTTGACCACCGGACTGGGAACGAAACTGTGAACGACGGCCCGGAAGAGGCGTCCGGCGGCGGCGCCGCGGCGGAGCGGAACGGCCACGACGCCCCCACGGCAGGCACGGTGGGCACGGCGGGCCCCGGCGGCGGGACCGCGGCCTCCGGCGACGAGGAGACCCCCACGGCGGCGCTCCCCCAGGCGGGTGCCACGCCCCCGGTCCCGGCGGCGGACGAGCCCACGGCGGCCCTTCCGGCGGCGGGCGCGGACTCCGCCCCGGCGGCGCGCCCCACCGACCCGGAGAGCCCCGCCCCGGAGAGCCGGGCGGCCGGGAAGCCGGCGGCCGAGAGCGAGGCGGCCGCGGACCCGGTGGCCGGGGGCGTGCGGGATCTGCCCGGCGACGGCGCCGACCGGCTGCTCTCCGCCGTCTTCGGGACGGACCGCACCGGCTCCCGGACCCCTGCGGAGGCCGACCGCCCCGCCGCGGACGGGCAAACCCCCGCGGCTTCCTCCCCGGACGCCGGGGAGGACGGGCCCGACGGCGACGAGGAGGCCCTCCGGAGACTGCTGCAGGGCGTCGTGGAGGGCCTGCAGCCCTCGGACGGTGCCCTCGACCACCTCCGCCGGGCCGTCCCCGCACGGCGGGCCCGCAAGCGGCAGGCCCTGGTCGGTGCCGCAGCGGCCGTGCTGCTGGTCGGCACCGCCGTGCCCGCGTTCGTCCACGTGGCGAACTCGGACTCCGGAGCCGACACCAAGGCCGTCAGCACCGGCCACGGGGAGCAGGCCCAGGGCGGCACCGGCAACGACCCCGGCGCGACCGGAGGCGAGCGGGACCGGCTGACCCTGCCCGGCAGCGGCGGCCAGAACCCGGGCTACCGGAGCCCGGCGACCAGCATCCCCGGCGAGGCGCCGGACGAGAGCGCCGCGGACGGCCCCTCGGGCGAACCGGAGACGCCCGGCGCCCAGACCGGTGCCCCGGCCCTGTGCGAGGGCGGGCGACTCGGCGTGGTCGCGGTGGAGACCAACGCCCCCGGCGCCGAGGGCAAGGTCTACGGCACCTTCCGCATCGCCAACGTGTCCGACGCCGCCTGCACCGTCGAGGGCAGCGGAGAGTTCGCCGTCGAGGCCCTGGGCGCGGCCGACCCGACCCGGGTGGGCGTCACCGGCCACTCGGACGGGGACCCCGCGGGCGGCCTGCCGTCGTCCTCGGCCGACCGGAAGACGCTGGTGCTGAAGCCCTCCGGCGCCTACGAGGTGAAGTTCGCCTGGGTTCCCTCGGACACCTGCCCCACCACCGAGCCCTCCCCGGACCCGTCGCCCTCCGAGAGCGGCGGGGCAGCGGGCGGCAGTACCGCGGGCACCGGTACCGCCTCCGGCGGGGACACGGGCTCCGGCACGTCGGCGGAGGGCGTCCAGCCCCAGCTGGTCGCCGAGGACGGGCCGGCCGAGGGCAGCGTCGCCGTGACATACGTCCCCGTGGCCGGGGGGCCGAGCGCCCAGGCCACCGTCCCCAACGCCTGCGCGGGCACCGTCTACCGCACGGGGATGCTGCCCGACGGCGAGTAGCGGGCCCCGCACGCCGGGCACCGCTCCCCTCCGCGCCGCCGCCCCGGGGAGCCCCGTCGCGCCATGGGCCGGCTGACCGCCGCGAGCCAGGCCGGGGCGCCGGCCGCGCGGACGCCCCCGGCCTGGTGCGGTCAGGAGGCCTCGGGCTCCAGGCCCAGCTCACGGTCCCGGGCGGTCTCGGCCTCGCGGCGCACCAGGCGGAACCACATGAAGAGCACGAAGCCCGCGAAGACGAACCACTCGCCGGTGTACCCCAGGTTCTGGAACGCCTTCAGGTCCAGCCCGCTCCCCTGGGGCGCGGTGGCGGGGACGGCCTCCAGCCCTGCGTCCGCCTCGGTGAGCGTGATCCAGGCGTCGTAGACGTCGTCCTCGACCAGGTTCACCAGCGAGGCCGCGCTGATCATGCCCAGCTGGCCTCGGGGGAGACCGCCAGCCGTGTGCGCTCCGTCGGTGCCCACCGTCTCCGACGCCTGGAGTGCGCCCGCGACGGTCACCTCGCCGGCCGGAGCCGCCGGAGCGGTCCCCCCACCGGGGAGCCAGCCCCGGACCACGGGCAGGGTCCGGCCGCCGTCCGTGCGGAGCAGCGTCAGGACGTAGGAGCCCTGCCGGCCGTCCAGTTCCCGCCCCGGGACCAGGAACTGCTCCCCGTAGCGTCCGTCGGCGGTCGCCTGGCGGCCCGAGGTCTCGGTGTCCACCGGCAGCAGCTCCTCCAGTGGGACCGCCGCCTCCTGCGCGGTGCCGGGGCGCTGCTCCGCCTCGCGGTGGTTGTCGACGCGGTCCTCGAACCGGCCGAGCTGCCACGAGCCCATGAACACGCAGAACGGGATCGCCAGCAGGACGAAGGCGTTGATCCCCCACCAGCGGGGCGTCAGCAGGAATCGGTACACCCCTCCACGGTACGGAACGGCCCCGGCCTGCCCGCTCCCGGGTCCGTCCCCGTCGCCCTCCTCTCCTCGCGGCGGCCCGCGGCTCCCGGCCTCGCGGCCGTCTGCCGGTTCCCGGGCCGTGCCGGGGTGCTCCGGGGCCTGTCCTCGCGGGCCGCCGGGTCGCCCGGGCCGCCGCGAGGACGTCGCCCGCGGCGCCGTGGCGCGGCCTCAGGGCGTGCCGCGCCCCAGATGCCGGTCCGCGAAGTCGATCTCCATCCTGACCTGCTTGATCCGCTCCTCCACCACCAGCGAGCCGTGGCCCGCGTCGTACCGGTAGACCTCGTGGACCGCGCCGCGCGCCGCCAGCCTGTCCACGTAGTTCTCCACCTGGCGTATCGGGCAGCGAGGGTCGTTGACCCCTGCCGAGATGTAGACCGGAGCCCGCACCGCGTCGACGTAGGTGAGCGGCGAGGACGCCGCAAAGCGCTCCGGGACCTCCTCGGGCGTACCGCCGAGCAGCGTGCGGTCCAGGGCCTTGAGGGCCTCCATCTCGTCGTGGTAGGCCGTCACGTAGTCGGCGACCGGCACCGCGGCCAGCCCCAGGGCCCAGGAATCCGGCTGGGTGCCCAGCCCCAGCAGTGTCAGATAGCCGCCCCAGGACCCGCCCGCCAGCACCGTGCGGGCCGGGTCGGCCAGCCCGGAGGCGACCGCCCACGCGCGCACGGCCGCGATGTCCTCCAGTTCGATGAGCCCGACGCGGTGCTTCAGGGCGTCCGTCCACTCCCGCCCGTACCCGGTGGAGCCGCGGTAGTTGACCCGGACCACCGCGTAGCCGTGGTCCACCCAGGCGGCCGGACCCGCCGCGAAGGCGTCGCTGTCGTGCCAGGTCGGCCCGCCGTGGATGTCGAAGACCGTCGGCAGCGGGCCCGCCGCCCCGGCCGGGCGCTGGACGAGGGCGTGGATCCGCCCACCGGGGCCGTCCACCCAGACGTCCTCGACCGCCACCGACGCGGGCGCCCGGGGGCCGGGCGGGTCCAGCACCGCGTCGCCGGACGTCGACCTGATGCACGGCGGTTCAGCCGCCGAGGACCACAGGTACTCCACGTGGCCGTCGGGGCGCGCGGTGGCGCCCGACACCGAGCCCGCGGGCGTCGCGATGCGGCTCAGGGCCCCGGTGCCCAGCTCGTAGCGCCACAGCTCGTCCCGCGCCTCGTGGCTGTGCACGATCAGCAGGGCCGAGCCGTCCGGGAACCACTCGGCGCTCACATCGCCGGGCAGCTCGATCGACAGGTCGCGTTGCGTACCCCCGATCACGTCCCAGACCATCGGCTCCCAGCGCCCGCGGCGCTGGTGGCCCACAAGGAGGCGGCCGTCGCCCTCGACGGGAGCGAAGCCCAGCACCTCCAGCCCGAGTTCCTCCTCGCCGCCCCGGGTGTCGTCGAGTTCGGCGACGGTCGTCCCGTCCAGCCGCATCACCCGCAGCGCCGAGTGCATCGCGTCGCCGTGCTCGGTGTGCTCAAGGGCCAGCAGCGTCCCGTCGTGCGACAGGTCCCCCACCACGGCGGACTCCCGGTGCCGGTAGATCTCCACCGGCTCCGCCCCGGGGCGCACGACGTGCACGGTCGTGCCGTCCTCGTCGGTGGAGCGGCCGACCACGGCCGTGCCGTCCCTGCCTATGGCGAGCCCTCCGGGGTACGAGGGGGCGAGACCGGGGACGGCGGGGGAGTCCTCGCCCCCGCCGAAGGGCTGGCTCATCCAGATGCCGAACTCGTCGCCGTCGGTGTCGGAGAACCACCAGACGGCCTCGCCGTCGGGGGTCAGGACGCCGTCCGTCGTGCCGTTCGGCCGGTCCGTGACCTGGCGCTGTGCGCCTGTCGACCGGTCCCAGGCGTAGAGCTCGTACGTCCCCGTGGCGTTGGACATGAACAGGCAGCGTTGGGGGGCGTCCTCGGCCCAGTCCGGCAGGGAGACGCGGGGGGCCCGGAAGCGCTTCTCCCAGTCGGGCATGCCGGGCATGTCGGGTGTGGTGTCCGTGTCGTTCATGCCCTCCATCCAACCGGAAAACCCACGGGGACATCCCCGCCCTGTGGACAGCCGCACGTCTGTGGACAGAGCGGGGGCACGAACGGGTGAGACGCGGGGCGCGGCCGCCCCGGGGACCCGGAGGGTCCGGACCGTCGCCCGCCGTCTTCCGGCCGCCGCGACCGCCCCTCGCGCCGGCCGCCCCGGAACCCGGGGCGGCCGGCCTCCGGCATCCGAGCTCCCGCCCCCCGGCTTCCGGGGCCGCCCTCACCGCGCGTCGGGGGCCGCCCGGCGCGCGGCCGGGTCCGGGTGGGGTCCGCCGGCGGGTGCGGTCCCGGCGACCGGTGCCGCGTGGCGCCCGGCGCCCGACAGCACCGCGCGCGGGTCCACCGCCCTGGTGATCGCCGCCTCGACCGCCGTGATCCGGTCCGCCAGCAGCCCCAGGGCCGCGACCGCCCGGGCCATCGGGTCGCCCTCCGGTCCGCCGAGCGCGAGGGTGCGGACGTAGCGCGCCTTGACCTCCGCCCAGCGTGCCGCCTGCCCGGCGTCGAGTGTCCCCCGCAGTTCGGCGAGCTTGAGCAGGGCGGACTCCGCGCCGCTGGTCAGGGTCTGCGCCTCGCCCGCGTAGTGGTCCTCGATCAGCGCCGCCACCTCGGCGTCGTCCATCACCGGGCTGAGCCGCTCCACGATCTTGTTCATGTTCCGGTACGAGCCCTGGAGGAGGAACGGCGGTTCGCTGCGCGTCTCGTCGCTGCGTGCGGCCGAGGCGATGTAGGCCGCGTTCACCGCCAGCACCGTGCGGCGCGCGGTGAGCACATGCCGCAGGACCGCGAGGACCCGGTCCAGTTCGGCGGGCGGGCAGGGCTGCACCAGCCGGTCCGCACGGGCCGTCGGGTCGCCCTCGGCGAGCCGCACGAGCAGGTCCACGTCCGCGCGGTCGCGTCCGGCGAGCGGCGCCAGCACGGGATGGGAGGTCAGCGCGTTCTCCACGAAGCTCAGGGCGAAGACCCCCTCCTTGCCCGTCAGCACGTCGCCCAGGTTCCAGACGTCGGCGCGGTTGGCGAGCATGTCGGGGATCCGGAAGCGCCGTCCCGACTCCGTGTAGGGGTTGCCGGCCATGCACACGGCGAAGCGCTTGCCCCGCAGGTCGTAGCTGCGGGTCTCGCCGCGCCACACGCCCTCCATGCGCCGCTGGGCGTCGCACAGGGAGATGAACTTCTGCAGCAGCTCCGGCGAGGTGTGCTGGATGTCGTCCAGGTACAGGAGGACGTTGCTGCCCGCCTCCAGGGCGAAGTTGATCTTCTCGACCTCCTGGCGGGCCGTCGCGTTCGGCGCCATGGCGGGGTCGAGCGAGGTCACTCCGTGCCCCAGGGCCGGGCCGTTCACCTTCACGAGCGCCAGGCCCAGCCGGTCGGCCACGTACTCCATCAGCGTCGTCTTGCCGTAGCCGGGCGGGGAGACCAGGAGAAGCAGGCCGTTGCTGTCGGCGCGGCGGGCCTCGCCCGCCGCACCGATCTGCTTGGCCAGGTTGTCGCCGATCAGCGGCAGGTAGACCTCGTCGATCAGCCGGTTGCGCACGAAGGACGGCATCACCCGCGGGCGGTGCTCGTCCAGCCGCAGCCGGTCCCGCTCGGATGCGGCCAGGGCGGCCCGGCGCTGCTGGTAGTCCCGGAAGCCCGGCACCACCACCAGGCGGAAGTGCCGCGTCCTGGAGAGCAGCTCGTCGAGCCGCACGGTCATCGAGCGGCCCTCGATCCGCGGGTGCTCGCCGAGCAGCCCGTCGACGCGCACGGTGAGCGGTGCCTCGCAGGTGTAGCGCTCCAGGCCGGGACACAGCTCGATCGCGACCGCCTCGGCGAGGTCGTCTGCCTCGGCGGGGTCGCTGCCCCCGTCGCCGGTGCCCGCGGACCGGGCGTACGCGCCGAGCCAGTTCTCGACGACCTGGCGCCGGGCCCCGAGGTCGTCCCCGAGACCGGCCAGGTCCTCCGCGTAGCCCGTGCCGGACACCGCCTCCCGGAAGGAGCCGAGAAGGGCGTGTGCCGCGCCGCCCGTGACGAACCCGTCCGGACCGCCCGTCAGCTCCTCGAAGAGGTACTCGGCCGCCAGGTCGCCCCCGTCCGCCGCCGCGCCCGCGCTCCGGTCGCCCCAGGCCCGCAACTCCGCGGCCAGTTCGGCACGGAAGGCGTCGACGGCCGGTGCGAGCCCGAAGGTCTCCCGGGCGCGCGCGAGCGACACGGCCCGACGGGCCCAGGAGCTGCGCCGCTCCTCGTCCGCGCCGTACGCCCAGAACAGCTGGGCCGCCGCCCGGGCCCGGGGCGGGTAGCGCAGCAGCCCCGCGCCGTCGTGCAGCTTCAGCAGCGCCTGGAGCACGAGCACCGCGTCGTGGTCGTGCACACCCCGCTCGTAGCCCTCGTCGTAGGTCCCCTCCGCGGCACGGCGCACCAGGTCGGGGAGGTCGGACCCCGACAGGGCGTCGGCGCCGTGCTCCTCCAGGAGCCGCGCGGCCAGGTGCTCGGAGCGGTAGACGTCCGCGTTCTCGGAGCCGAGCGTCTGCTCCCAGTAGGGCCGGGTACGGGCGAACTCCGCGTCCGTCGCGCCGGTCACCGGAGCGCGGTAGTCCGTACCCGTCAGGGCGAACGCCTGGCCGTCCCCGTGCGGAACCAGCGTCAGCTCCAGCGGCTGGGTGTTCACCGTGAACAGGTGGCGGCCCAGGCGGAGCGCCGAACCGCCCCCGGCGTACAGCTCCGCCCGGTCGCGCAGGGCGCGGGCGGCCTCCTGGCGAGCCGCTCCCAGGCGCCCCTCCAGCTCCTCCGCCCGCGCCCCGTCCCCGAGCCCCCGCAGCTCCTCCGCGGTCCTGCGGACCTTGCCGACCATCGGGTCCGAGGCGAAGTAGGCGTTGACGGCCTCCCGGTCCTCCAGCGACGCCGCCCGCCGGGCGATCGTCTCCAGCACGCGCTCGGCCGACACCGCCAGGCGCTCCGCCCGGCGCGAGCGCGCGTCCACCAGCGCCTGCCGCCGGCCGGCGAAGGCCTCGTAGACCTCGGTGCGCCGGTCGCCCAGCTCCGCCAGGAAGGCGTCCGAGTCCGCGAACCGCGACTCCAGGTCCTCGACGGCCACCAGCAGAAGGGCCAGCTGGGCGTCGCAGGAGCCGGGGTCGGTGGCCGCGGCCAGACCACCGGTCACCGCCTGCCCGAGCAGGGCCAGTTCGGCGGCGAACTCCGCGTGCCCCTCCCGCTCGACCAGCTCGCGGCGGCGCGCGTCGAGTACGGCGCGGGCCCGGTTCACCGCGCCCAGGACCTCGGCGATCCGCTCCAGGACGCCCGTGCGCACCACGGCGTCGCCGAACTCCAGCCCGGTGACCACCTCCGTGAGCGTCCGCAGCCCGCTGTCGATGCCGTCCAGCCGCTCCGCGACCGGTACCGCCGCGGCGGCCGTGGGGACTTCCTCCGCCTGTGCCGACAGCTCCTCGATCTCCTCGCGGTGGCCCGCGAAGGCGTCTGGGCGCTCCAGGAAGGCGATCGCCCGCTGCGCGAACGAGGCGATGTCCGCCTCCGTCCCGGTCACCAGTTCGTCCACGCGTGCGGTGTCCGCGTAGCGCAGTTCGCGCAGCGTCAGCAGCTCGCCCTGCGCACGGCGCAGCTCCGTCAGCCCCTCGACCCAGTCGCCCGCCGTGCGGGGGGTCCCGCCGCGCAGCCGCCGCACCAGCGAGGCGGTCCGCTCGGACGCCTCCGACAGCGCCTCCGTCGCCTGCGCGGTGAGCGCCCGCACCGTCGCGAACTCCTCCACGACCCGGGCCGCGGTGTCCCGCACGGCCTCCAGCGGGGTCCGCAGGTCGACCACCCCGGTGTCGCCGAGCCAGTGGTAGGCGTCGCCCGTCCGCGTCGCGGAGGCCAGCAGCGCCTCGTACACGGCCACGGTCGGGGTCGTCTCCGTCGCGGCCCGGACCACCGACAGGCAGTCGGCCACGGCGCGCACCAGCTCGGCGTTGCCGATCCGGGACAGCGGGCCCTCGCCCGGATCGGCCGCGGCGTGGGTGTCCGACACGAACGGCGAGGCCCAGCGCTGTACCGGGTGCACCCGGGACGGCTCGTCGTCGCGGGGCCGGAGCACCAGCAGGCTGCCGTCCTCGAACAGGGCGTGGCCGCGGCACAGCAGCGGCGCCTCGACCGACTTGCGGATCCTGTTGTACGGCAGCAGCAGGGCGTCGCCGCCGTCCTGCCCGCGGAAGACGAACAGGGTGTCCTCGCCGTTGGGCGAGTGCACCGTCCGCTCGTGGCGCAGCGAGGCCAGCAGCTCCTCGTCGACGTCGAAGGTCCGGGCGGCGCCCGTCGCGGCGAGGCAGTACCCGCCGGGGAACACGATGCCCTGGTCGCCGGGGAGCCGCAGACACGCCTGCCCGACGGCGTCGAGACGGCTGACGGCACCGGTGGTGGTGGCGTAGACGAAGTACCGGTCCCGCTCCTCCTTGTAAGGGCGGACGCGCAGCAGCAGGAGGGGGCCCACGCGGGCGTGCGCGACCTCGGCGTCCGCCAGCGACTGGAGGGGCTCGTCGACCGGCTCGGAGTGGATCCCCTCGTCGGTCTCCGTGTCGTCGGAGGTCTTCAGGGTGAGCGAGCCGCCGGCCGTCGAGACGAACAGGTCACCGCCGACGCCGATGTGCGGGTGGCGGCCGAGGACGTGGTCCTCGCGGGTCGCCGCCGTCCAGGTGACGTCGCAGACGGGCGGGAGCGCGTGGTCGCGCTCGCCGCGCGCGTCGAGGAACCGCGCCCGTACGCCTCCCGCCCCGTCCGCCTCCAGCGCCCAGCGCAGCACGCGGGTGTCACCCGCCTGCGGGGCGCGTCCCCCGGCCGGTGTCCCCGGGGTCCCGCCGCCGGTCCGGAACACCGCCAGCAGCCGGTCCTCCACCACCCTCAGGCGCACCAGGCGGGCGTCCCGGAAGTAGCGGTGCAGCGCCTGGAACTCCTGCCGGAAGGCGTGGTCGTCGAGGAGCCCGGGCACGCTGTCCTCGGGCACCGGTGCCAGGTCGGCGGTGTGCAGGCTCAGGACGTCGCCGACCTCGGCCGTCCCCGCGGCCGTCCCCGCGCGGTCGAACCCGAACAGCACGAACGGCCCCAGGGCGACGATGTCGCGCGGCAGGCCCGCGTGCTCGGTGCGCAGCCTGTCCGTCCCGGTCAGCCGCAGCTCCGTGGAGCCGAAGGCCTCGACGCGGAGCGCGTTCAGCGCCTCGGCCCGGCGGGCCAGCTCCGCGGCCTGCGCCCCGAGCCGGTCGCGCAGCACCTCGTACGCACCGGCCTCCTGCGGGACTGCGTCGCGGTCGGCGGCGGGCCGGGTGGTGGAGGGGGTCATCTGCTGTGCTCGCTTTCCTGCGTCGGCCTCCGGAGAGGGCTCGGACCGCCGGGCCTGCCGGTCGGGCGCCCGGGCCGGGGCCGGCCACGGACAGGCGCCCGTGCGGGCGGTGGACGGGTCCCCGGGTCCGCCGGGCCTCGTGCCCGGGGCGGTGGCGGTGCGGCCGCGATCCGGGGATCCGGCCGGAGGGGCCGGGCCGCACGGCCCGGCCCCGGTCGGGTGCGGGGCCCGGTACTGTCCACCCCCGTGGGTCAGTACCGGGCCCCGCGGCGCGCCGTCAGCTGTGCGACGCGCCGTTCAGGGGGGCGTTCTCGGCGGCGGGCTTCGATCCGCCGAGGACGGAGGCCAGCGGCAGGTCCGCCAGGCCCAGGCGGTCGGCCTCCTTCAGCAGCCGGCCGAGCTGGGCGCCGCCGGTGCCACCGGACCGCATGAGTTCCGTCAGCAGCGCGGACACCGTCAGGTTCTGCACGTCGCCGGTCGAGACGCCGCGCAGGACGGACGTCAGGTCGTCGGTGAAGCTGGAGGACCCGTCCAGCCACGGCCCCGCCAGGGTCCGGGCCGTCTGCGAGTTGGAGACGAAGGCGTCCACGCCCTTGCCGAGCGCGACCGAGGACATGATCCGGTCGAAGAAGACCGACTCCCCTCCGACGATGTTGATGTCGGCGTTCTCCAGACCGGTGGCGAGCACCGTCGCCTGCGCCTCCGCGACCTGGCGCTGCACGTCCAGCCCGGCCATGCGGATGTCCTTCTCCGCCTCCAGGCGCAGCCGGTACTCCTCGTGTCCGCGCGAGGCCTCGTCCAGCGCGGCCATGGCCGCCGCCTTCTCGGTGAGGCCGGCCGCCTCCGCCCGCAGCTTCTCGCCGATGGCGGCCGCGTTCGCGGCGCCCTGGGCGCGGACGCCCTCCGCCTCGGCCAGCAGCCGGGCCTGGGCCGCCTCGGCCTCGGCACGGCCGGTCCGCTCGATCGCGTCCGCCTCCCTCTCGCGGACCTGCGCCGCGGCGAGGCCCTCGGCCGCCGCCTCCGCCTGGACACCCTCCGCCAGCCGGATCTTGGCGCGGGCGTCGAGGTCGGCCGACTTCACCCGGGCCTCCGCCAGCGTGAGCTCCTCGGCCGCACGGTGCACCGCGGCCTGCTCCGCGGCCTCCGCCGCCTTGATGTCCTTGACCAGCTTCTCCTGCGCCTCGGCCTCGGCCGCGATGACGAGGGCCTGGCGCTCCCGCTCGGCCTCCTCCACCGCGCGCAGCCGCTTGATGGACTCCTCCTGCTCGGCGACCGTCCGGTCCACGGCGACCCGCTCGCGCACCACCTCGGCGATCTCGCGGCGCTCCGCCTCGACCTCCTTGTCGGCGGCGATCCGGGTCAGCGAGGTCTCCCGCTCCCGGGCGATGACCTCCAGCAGGCGGTCCTTCTCGATGCGCTCGTTCTCGATGGCGATGACCCGCTCGCGGTTCTTGCCCGCGACGGCCACCTCCCGGGCCTGGTTCTCGCGCTGGACGCCCAGCTGCTCCTCCGTCCGCAGGAACGCGGACTGGGCGCGCAGCCGCTCCTCCTCCACGACCCGCGCGGTCTCGGCCTCCTCGCGGGCCCGCACGGTGTCGATCTCGCGGCGCTGCTTGATCTCGGCGTCCGCCTGCCGGCGCTCCAGCTCCAGGATGGCCTCCCGGGCGTCGACGTTCTGCCGGGTGATCTCCTTCTCCTCCGTGCGCTGGTACTCGTTGGTGCGCACGTGCTCCGTCGCCGTCAGCTCCGTGATCTTCCGGATGCCCTGGGCGTCGAGGACGTTCGAGGGGTCGAGCTGCTTGAGCGGGGTCTGCTCCAGGTAGTCGATGGCCGCGTCCTCCAGGCTGTAGCCGTTGAGGTCGGTGCCGATCACCTGGATGATCCGGTCCCGCAGCTCGTCCCGCTTGGTGTAGAGGTCGGTGAAGTCCATCTGCTTGCCGACGGTCTTCAGCGCCTCGGAGAACTTGGCGTTGAACAGCTCCTGCAGCGTGTCCTTGTCGCTGGCCCGGGCGGTGCCGATCGCCTGGGCGACCTTGACGACGTCCTCGACGGTCTTGTTGACGCGGACGAAGAACGAGATCCGGATGTCGGCGCGGATGTTGTCGCGGCAGATGAGGCCGTCGCGCCCGGCACGGGTGATGTCGATCGTCTTCACCGAGATGTCCATGATCTCGGCCTTGTGCAGCACCGGCAGGACGACCTGACCGGTGAAGGTGACGTCCACCTTCCGCATCTTGGAGACGATCAGTGCCTTGCCCTGCTCGACCTTGCGGAACAGCCGGGTCACGACGAGCAGCAGGCCTACGGCGATGAGCAGGACGGCGGCGACGAGCACGCCGATGCCTGCGGAGATGGAGTCCATGGGAGTCCTCGGGTGAGCGGTGGTCGATGGGGGCGGCCGCGCCGTGGCGGCGCAGGGGCGCCGGCCCGGGACCGGCGGGAGGGTACGACGGGGGCGGGTGCCTCAGGCGGCGGTCGGCATGCCGGTGCCGGGCAGCTCTCCGAAGGGGGAGAAGGGCGCGACCCAGAAGAACTCGCCGTCCTCGTCGAAGGCGTAGAGCAGGGCGGTGGCGCCCGCGGACAGGGCGGGCCCGTCCTCGGCCGGGCCGCCGGCTGCCGGCTGCCGCACCTGGACCAGGGCGGTGGAGCCGTCCGGGGCCGTGACCTCGGCCTGGCCGAACCGGGTGTCCACGCGACCGGTGCGGATGGTGCAGGTCATGCCGATGAAGTCGTGCCGGGACGGCCCGCGTTCCTCGGGGAAGAGCTTCGCGAGCAGCCGCACGAGTCTTCGGGTCACCCGCCAGGAGACCAGGCACGCGAGCAGCAGGACCGCGCAGGCGAGTGCCGCGTGCGGGAGGCCCGTGAGCCCGGATCTGTGCAGCAGGACGGCGCCGCAGAGGCTGGTGAACCAGGCCAGGACGACCAGCAGCGAGGCCGCGACGGCGACGGGTACCCCCGCGAGGCCCGCGGATCCGGCCCCCGCCGACTCCACGTCGGCGTCGAAGGCCCCGGGTTCCGCGGCGCCGAGGAGCACGAGCAGCCAGAAGACGACGACCACCGCGAGAGCGGCGCTGAAGAGGGCGGTGGGGAAGGCGGCCACGGCCGAAAGGAACTCGTTCACCGCTTCACCCCTCTCCCTGGCCATATTGCCGGTTCGCAGCATCCGGCTTTCGCTGCTCTCCGGTGCCCTCCCATGGTGGCAGCCGGATGGACTTGATTACATTGCCGGATTCCGGCAGTGTTGATGCATTCTTTATGCCGGGTCGGCTGCCGGGGGTGCCCGGAAGCCCGGCCCGCACCAACAGGGGGACGGGGCAAGGGAGATGACGACACAGGAGATCTGGGACGCGTATCTGGAGGGGTACGCCGAGATCCTCGCCGCCGTCGGCCGGACGGGCCGGCGGCTCAACCGCGACGAACTCGAGAGCCGCCGTGCGCTGGGCGAGCACGCGGCCGAGGCGGGGCACGGGCTGCGCGCCCTGGTCATCGGGCATCTGGCCGCCACGCGCTCCTCCTGGCCCGACACCACGTCTCCCGACCGGGTGCTGGCCGCCGTCCAGCAGGCCGTGGACGCCTTCGCCGAGGGCTACGAGAGAGCGCAGCGCCTCGCGGTCCGCAAGGAGGAGGCGGCCCGCCGGGAGTTCATCGACGACCTGCTCCACGGGCGAGGTGAGGCGGGCAGGATGGCCCAGCGCGCCGAGCGGTTCGGGCTGCGGCTCGCCCATGCGCACGCCGTGGGCGTGGCCGTGGGCTCCGAGGCGTACGACGACACCCACCCGGTGACCCGCCGGGTCGATGCGGCGCTCTTCGCCCGCTTCGGCGACCGCCGCATCCTGCTCACGACCAAGGATGACCGCCTCATCTGCATCGCCCCCGGCGACCAGGAGGAAGTGGTGCGCTACTTCGCCAAGCAGGCGTACGCGGTCACCGAGGGGAGCGGGCGGGCCGCGATCGGGCGACCGCACCCGGGCCCCGGAGGCGTCGTCCGCTCGTACGAGGAGGCACTCAACGCCCTGAAGCTCGCGGACCGGATGCAGCTCCACGAGCCCGTGCTCTACGCGGCCGACCTGCTGGTCTACCCCGTGCTCACCCGCGACCGCGAGGCGATGGCCGACCTGGTGCGCAGCGCCCTCGGCCCGCTGCGGGAGGCCCGCGGAGGGGCCGAGCCCCTGCTGGAGACCCTCCACGCCTACTTCGACGCAGGCTGCGTCTCCGCCCAGGCCGCCCGCCGGCTCAGCCTGAGCGTGCGCGCCCTCACCTACCGGCTGGAGCGGATCCACCAGCTCACGGGTGCCGACCCGACCGATCCCCAGCACCGCTTCATGCTGCAGACGGCGGCCATCGGGGCCCGCCTCCTGGACTGGCCGAAGAGGGACCTCTGAGCCCGGGGCCGTACCGCCGCTGCGGCGCGGGTGCCCGGCACCAGCCGGCAGCGCGTCCGTGCCGTGCGCACCAGGCCCCTGCTCCGGCCCGCCCGGACGCGCCCGGAGGCGGGACTCCCGGCCTCGGCTGCCGGCCGGCCCGCGCGGGCCGGCCGGGGACCTGCGGGCCGGGTCGTCCCGCCCACAGGATCAGATGTTGACGCCGAAGTCCTGGGCGATACCGCGCAGTCCGGAGGCGTATCCCTGCCCCACGGCGCGGAACTTCCACTCCGCGCCGCTGCGGTACAGCTCGCCGAAGACCATGGCCGTCTCCGTCGAGGCGTCCTCGCTGAGGTCGTAGCGGGCGAGCTCCGCGCCGCCCGCCTGGTTGACCACGCGGATGAAGGCGTTGCGCACCTGGCCGAAGGACTGCCCCCGGCTCTCGCCCTCGTGGATCGACACCGGGAAGACGATCTTGTCCACCTGGGCGGCCACGTTCGCCAGGTCGACCTTGATCTGCTCGTCGTCGCCCTCGCCCTCGCCCGTGAGGTTGTCGCCCGTGTGCTCGACCGAAGCGTCGGGGCTCTTGAGGTTGTTGAAGAAGACGAAGTGCTGGTCGCTCAGGACCTTGCCGCCCGCATCGACCAGGAGGGCGCTGGCGTCCAGGTCGAAGTCCGTGCCCGTGGTGGTCCGTACGTCCCAGCCGAGTCCCACGATCA
This sequence comes from Streptomyces sp. C10-9-1, assembly GCF_024497955.1. GTDB lineage: Bacteria > Actinomycetota > Actinomycetes > Streptomycetales > Streptomycetaceae > Streptomyces > Streptomyces sanyensis. The sequence goes on from NZ_JANHKP010000002.1 coordinate 404,934, forward strand.
CCGCGGACAGGCCGGGGGCCTCCTTGGTCAGCGAGACATTGCCGCCCTTGGAAAGGCTCACACCCATGGAAATCCCCTGCTCAATCCGGCGCGGTCAGCGCCACTTGACGACTTCTTTGCCCAACCGGACCAACGCCCGGCCACCCCGCCCGGTTCCCGCTGCCGCGAGGAGGCGCTCATTTCACCTGTACGGCGTATCCGGGCGGCGGTCCCCCGGCGATCGCGCCCTGCTCAGCGCACCACCGTCGTCACCTCGGTGGCCTTGACGCTCGTCCACACCTCGACCCCGTCCGCCAGTCCCAGCTCCGCGGCGGCCTGCGGCGTGACCTCCGCGACCAGGTCCGGCACGCCCGGGGAGGCGACCAGCACCCGCAGCCTGGACCCCGAGACGGTCATCTCCCTGACCACGCCCGGCCAGACGTTGCGCGGACTTCCGCCCGGCCGCTCCCGGTGGAGGGCCACCGCCTCGGGCGGGATGATCGCCAGTGCCTCCGCGCCGGTCGGCGGCGGGTCCGCCGCGACCAGCACGCCGCCGCCCGGCAGCGCGAGCCCCCGGTCCGTCGCCGTGCCGGACCAGGCGTTGCGGCCCAGCATCCGCGCCACCCACACCGAGCGGGGATGCCGGGTCACCTCCTCGGGCGGTGCGTCCTGAAGCGCCCGCCCCCCGTCCAGCACCAGCACGCGGTCGGCCAGTGAGACCGCCTCGACGGGATCGTGGGTCACGATCAGGCAGACGCCCCCGTAGCCCGCGAGGTGCGTCCGCAGCGTGTGGCGGACCTGCGCCCGGGTGGTCTGGTCGAGCGCGGCCAGCGGCTCGTCGAGCAGCAGCAGCCGGGGCCGGGCCGCGAGCGCCCGCGCCAGGGCCACCCGCCCGGCCTGGCCACCGGACAGCTGCCCCGGGCGGCGTCCCGCCAGTTCGCCCACACCGAGCCGGTCCAGCCACTGCTGCGCGCTCCGGCGGGCCTGCGCCCGGCCCACTCCCCGGGCCCGCAGTCCGTACGCCGTGTTGGCCAGCGCCGTCATGTGCGGGAACAGCGCGCCGTCCTGCGGGACCCAGGCGACCCCCCGGCGGTGCGGCGGCCGTGCCGTCACATCGGACCCGCCGAGCACCAGCACCGCCGAGGAGCGGTCGGTCAGGCCCAGCAGTGCGCGCAGCAGCGTCGTCTTCCCCGCACCGTTGGGGCCGACGACCGCGATGGTGGTGCCCGGTGGGGCGTCCAGGGTCAGCTCGTCGAAGCCGGTCACCTCGGCGTGCAGCGCCCAGCGCTCCCGCGCGCCGTCCGGCGCGGGTTCCCCCCGGGCCTGCGGGTCCCCCTCCTCGGGCCCCGGCTCCCTCACCCCCGCCGCGGGCCGCTCCCCCCGCGGCGCGGCCCCGTCCGCCGGGCCGTCCCCCGGCCCGGGCCCCGCCTGCGCGGCGCGGCCCCGGCGCCGGTCGCCGCCGTCCGCCGGGGTGCCCGTCCAGCGGCCGCGCAGCGCGACCAGCACGGCCATGGCCACGGCGAGCAGCAGCAGGCTCACCGAGGTCGCGGCCGTGGGCTGCTCCTGGAGGAGCAGGTACACCTGGAGCGGCAGCGTCTGCGTCGTCCCCGGAAGGTTCCCCGCGAAGGTGATGGTCGCGCCGAACTCGCCGAGCGCCCGCGCCCAGGTCAGTGCCGCCCCCGCGAGCAGCCCCGGTGCCACCATCGGCAGCGTCACGGTGAGGAAGACGCGCAGCGGCGACGCGCCGAGCGAGGCCGCGGTCTCCTCGTACCGGGGCCGCAGCCCGCCCAGTGCCCCTTCGAGGCTGATCACCAGGAACGGCATCGCCACGAAGGTGGCCGCCAGCACCGCGCCGGAGGTGTGGAAGGGCAGCGTCAGTCCGAAGACGTCCTCCAGCCACGGCCCGAGGAGCCCCCTTCTGCCGAAGGCCAGCAGCAGTGCCACGCCGCCCACAGTGGGCGGCAGCACCATCGGCAGCAGGACCAGCGAGCGGACCACGGCCTTGCCCCGGAAGGGCACACGGGCCAGCAGCCAGGCGAGCGGCACCCCGAGGAGGAGCGACAGGCCGAGGGCCCAGAAGGAGACCACGACCGACAGCCGCAGCGCCTGTGTGGTGCCGGAGCTGGTCAGATGGGTGCCCAGTTCGCTCCACTCGGTGCGGGCGAGGACCCCGGCGAGCGGCAGGACGAGCAGGCCGACGGCCAGCGCCGCGGGGATCGCCAGGGGAAGCGGGACACGGCTGCGGACCGGCCCTTCGGACCCCCTGCGGCCCTGGGGGCGGCGGAAGCGGGCGAGCGGTCGCGTCACGGTCCTCGGACTCCTTGGTCGCACGGTCGTCCCGGGCCGTCCGGCCGGGGACGCTGGCCGCTTCCCGCAGGCTACGGCTGCTGGAAGCCCGCGGCCTGCAGGATCCTCTGCGCCTCGGGCCCGGACAGCCAGGCGACGAAGGCCCGGGACGCGGCCGCGTGCTCCGAGGCGTCCAGGGTCGCCGCCGGGTACTCGGCGATCGCGTTCTGCGCGTCCGGGATCTCCACGGCGTCGACCGTGCCGGCGGCCGCCGCGGTGTCGGTGCGGTAGACGAGTCCCGCGTCCGCCTCGCCGAGCGCGACCTTGCTCAGCACGGCGCGCACGCTCGGCTCCTGCGACACCGGCCGCACGGTGACCGCGCGGGCGTCGAGGATCTTCCGGCTGTACCGGCCCACGGGGACCTCGGGCGCCGCGAGCACCACCTTCAGACCGGGGCCGGCGAGGTCCTCCAGCGCGTCGATGCCGTGCGGGTTCCCCTGCTCCGTCGCGATCACCAGGCGGTTCTTCGCGATGACGGCCGGATCCCCGGTCTCCGCGGCGAGTCCGTCCATCGTCGCCGTGTCGGCTGTGACGATCGCGTCCGCGGGAGCGCCCTGGCGCACCTGCGCCGCGAGCTCCTGCGAGCCGGCGAAGGAGAAGGCGATCTCCGTGCCGGGGTGGGCCTCCTCGTAGGCGGCGCCGACCTGCTCGAACACATCGGTGAGCGAGGCGGCGGCGAGCACGGTGAGCCGGGCCCGGAGGTCCCCCGCGGTCCCTTCGGCGGACGCTCCGCCGGACGTCCCCGCCGCGTCGTTCCCGCCACCTCCGCAGGCGGCCAGCGGGCCGAGCAGCAGGGCGGCGGCCAGGGCCGCGGCCACCCGTCGTCGGGAGGGGGAGGAGGTGGGGGACACGGCGAGCTGCTCCTTGGGTACGCGGGCGGCGGGACCGCCCGGGCGGATGGCGAAGCGCTGCGCCGGTGACGGGCGACGCCGCTGCGGTACGACCGCCCGCCGGGCCCCGCGCGGGGCCCGGGCCCCGGTGGGCCTCCGAGCGGAGCGGACGCTCAGGTGCGGTCGATGTGGACGTTGGTCGACTTCACCCGGGCGGTGGCCCGCATGCCGACCTCCAGCCCCAGCTCCTCGACGGCCTCCCTGGTCAGAAGGGAGACGAGGCGGTGCGGCCCGGCCTGGACCTCGACCTGGGCGGCCACGTCGCCGAGCTTCACCGCGGTGACGATCCCGGCGAAGGCGTTCCGGGCCGTGGTGTACGGCACCTCGTCCTCGGTGGCGCTGTTCCGGGCCACCTCGACCGAGAGGGCGGCCAGGTCGCGGCCGTCGATCAGGCGCCGGCCGCTGTCGTCGCGGTGGGTCGCGACGCGGCCCGCATCGGCCCAGCGGCGCGCGGTGTCGGCACTGACGCCGAGCAGACGGGCCGCCTGCCCGATGGTGTAGGACTGCATATGCGTCAACATAGGCCCTCAAGGCTGGCATCTGCAAGCACTTGAGTGATCGCACACGGCAGATGCGTGATCCTCGGATTTTGCTCCACTGGCGCCGGTGCAGGTGCCCGGCGTACCGGAGGCGCGTGGGCGAGCGGCGGCCCCGGGGCCGCAGGGCGGCGGCGGCCGAGGGGTGTGCCCGGGCGGGGGAGCGCCGGGGCGGGGCGGGAGTGCTGACGCCGCGGGCCGCGACCGCCGGGTCGGACCGCCGCATCCGGCACCGCACGCCCGTCGGCGACCAAGTCGCCCACCGACAACCCGGATGTGTAGATTTGTACCGCGGGTACGCCGCTGCCAGGCGCGCACACGGTCGCGCCGACGCGCAGGAGCCTCGCAGACGAGGGCCGTATGTTCGACTTGAGCGCGCCGATCGTGGCCATGTTCGTCGTGTACGTGATCGCCATGATCGCCACAGGTGTCTGGGCGTACGCACGCACGCACACGTTCACCGACTTCGCCCTGGGCGGCCGCCGGCTCACCTCGCTCGTCGCTGCCCTGTCCGCGGGGGCCAGCGACATGTCCGGCTGGCTGTTCCTCGCACTTCCCGGAGCGGTGTACGCGGCCGGCCTGGGCGCCGGCTGGATCGCCGTCGGACTGGTCATCGGCACCTACCTCAACTGGCTGGTCGTCGCACCCCGGCTGCGCACCTACACCGAACGGGCCGGGAACGCCGTGAGCCTGTCCGCGTACCTGGAGGAGCGGTTCGAGGACCGCACCCGGGTGCTCCGGATGGCCTCGGCCGCGGTCACCCTGGTCTTCTTCACCGTCTACGTCGCCAGCGGCCTGGTGGCGGGCGGGCTGCTGTTCACCAACGTCTTCGACCTCCGCTTCGGGCTCGGGGTGACCCTCACCGCCCTGGTGATCGTCATCTACTCCTGCCTGGGCGGCTTCCTCGCCGTGAGCCTCACCCACGTCCTGCAGGGCACCCTGATGTTCCTCGCCCTGCTGGTGCTCGCCCTGGTCGGCGTCACCACGATCGGCGGCTTCGGGGAGCTGCGCGACGCCCTCGACGACAGAACACCGGGACTGCTCGAACTGGGCGCCGACGTCCGCTTCACGGACGGCGAGTGGTCGGCGGGCGGCTCGCTCGGCGCCGTCGCCATCGTCTCGCTGCTCGCCTGGGGCCTGGGCTACTTCGGCCAGCCGCACATCCTGGCCCGCTTCATGGGCATCCGCAGCATCCGCGCCATCCCCGCGGCCCGCCGCATCGGAACGGGCTGGGTCGTCGTCGTCCTCGGCGGCGCCACGCTCATCGGCCTCATCGGCATCGGACGGATCAGCCCGCCGCTCGCGGACCCGGACACCGTGTACATCGTGCTGAGCCAGACCCTGCTCAATCCCTGGGTCTCCGGGCTGATGCTGATCGCCGTGCTGGCCGCGATCATGTCGACCGCGGACAGCCAGCTCCTGGTGTCCTCCGTCGCCCTCACCGAGGACTTCTACCGCGCCCTGCTCAACCGCCGCGCCACCGACAGGGCCCTGGTCTGGGTGGGGCGCGGGGCCGTCGTCCTGGTCATCCTGGTCGCCTACGCGATCGCGCTCAGAGGCGACGGGCTGCTGAGCATCGTCGCCTACGCCTGGGCGGGCTTCGGAGCCGCCTTCGGCCCGGTCGTCCTGCTCTCGCTGTACTGGCCGCGCATGACCTGGGCGGGGGCCATGGCCGGGATCGTCTCGGGCGCGGCCACGGTGCTCCTCTGGGACCGGATCAACCCCCTGCTCGGGCCGCTGGAGTCGGACATCTACGAGATGGTCCCGGGCGTGCTGGTCGCCACACTCGCCGCACTGCTCTTCGGCAGGTTCGTCGGCAGACCACCCAAACAGGCCTTCTGGCGGATGCCCGGCGGCGGGGTCAACCAGCTGATCCTCACCCCGTTCCTCACGCATGCGCCGGTCGGCATCGCCGTCCTGGACACGGACCTGCGCTACGTCTGGGTGAACGAACCGCTGGACCGCATGGTCCCGCTCACGCAGCGGCTGGGGCGCGAGGTGAGGGAGGTGCTGCCCGAGCAGGACGCGGAGGACTTCGAGGAGTGCATGCGGACGGTGCTCAGGACCGGTCGGCCGGTGATGGACCACGAGTTCCGCGGCGCCAGCCGCACCGACCCCCACCGGGAGCGGGCCTACTCCGCCTCCTTCTTCACCATGAAGGACCGCCAGGGACGCACGGTGGGCATCTGGTACATGATCATCGACGTCACCGAGCGCTGGCGGGCGCAGGAGCGCCTGGCCCTGCTGAACGAGGCCGGGGCCGGGATCGGCAGCACCCTGGACGTGACGCGGACCGCCCAGGAGCTCTCCGACGCGGCCGTGCCCTCGATCGCCGACTTCGTCGCGGTCGACCTGCTGGACACGGTCATGCGGGGCGAGGAACCGGCCCCCGGACCCGTCGGCATGACACCCGTGATCCGCCGCGCGGCGCGGCAGTCGACGCGCGACGGCTGGCCGGAGGGGACCCTGGCCGTGGGCGAAGCGGTGCAGCGCGCCCCGTCCTCGCCCGTGGCCCGCTGCCTGCTGGAGAGCAGGACCCTGGTGGAACGCTCACTGGACCCCGCCACGAGCACCTGGCTCGGCGAGGACCGCTCGCTGGGCGACTGCGTCCGCGCCTTCGGGTTCCGCTCGCTGATGGTGGTGCCCGTCCGGTCCCGCGGCGTCACCCTGGGCGTGGCGACCTTCGGCCGGACGCGGGAGGCGGGCGCCTTCGAGGAGGACGACGTACGCCTCGCCGAGGAGATCGTCTCCCGCGCCGCGGTCAGCATCGACAACGCGCGCCGCTTCACCCGCGAGCGCACCGCCGCCCGTTCGATGCAGCGCGCGCTGCTCCCGCAGAAGCTGGCGGGCGGGTCCGCACTGGACGTCGCCTCCTGGTACCTCCCGGCGGACGCCCCGAGCGGTGTGGGCGGGGACTGGTTCGACGTGATCCCGCTCTCGGGCGCACGGGTCGCCCTCGTGGTCGGCGACGTGGTCGGCCACGGCATGAACGCGGCCACCACCATGGGCCGGCTGCGCACCGCCGTCCGCACGCTCGCGAAGCTGGACCTCGCCCCGGACGAGGTACTGGCGCACCTCGACGACCTGGTCATCGGCCTGATCGGGGCGGACGACGGCGAGGAGCCGGCCGAGGCCGAGGACGAGACCGTGGGCGCCGCGTTCCTCGGCGCCACCTGCCTGTACGCCGTGTACGACCCGGTCAGCAGACGGTGCACGATGGCCCGGGCCGGGCACCTCCCGCCCGTGGTCGTCGGCCCGGACGGCGGTGCCGAACTCCTCGACCTGCCCGCCGGGCCGCCCCTCGGGCTCGGGTACCTCCCCTTCGAGTCCGTCGAGCTGGAGCTGGCCGAGGGCAGTCTCCTCGCCCTCTACACCGACGGCCTCATCGAGAGCTACGACCGGGACATCGACATCGGGCTCTCCCGCCTCGGCGACACCCTGGCGGAGCGCGGACCGGCGCTCGGGGAGATCGGCCGCAAGGCGGTCGACGCCCTGCTCGCGGGGCCCCCGTCCGACGACGCGGCGCTGCTGCTCGCCCGGACCAAGGGCCTGCCCCCCGACCAGGTGGCCTCCTGGGACCTGCCGAGCGACCCGGCCGCCGTGGCGCAGGCCCGCACGCTCGCCGGCCGGCAGCTGGCCGAGTGGGGCATGGACGAACTCGCGTTCACCACGGAGCTCATCGTCAGCGAGCTGGTCACCAACGGCATCCGCCATGCGGAGGGGCCGGTCTCACTCCGGCTCATCAGGGACCGGGGGCTGATCTGCGAGGTCTCCGACGCGAGCAGCACCTCGCCGCGCCTGCGCCACGCCCGGACCACGGACGAAGGCGGCCGGGGTCTGCTCATCGTGGCCCAGCTCGCCCAGCGCTGGGGCACCCGCTACACGGCGACCGGCAAGACGATCTGGACGGAGCAGGTCATCCCCGCCGAGGGGTTCGGTGGCGGAGCCGACCGGGGGCCGTCGCTGTGAGGCCGCCGGACCGGTGCGTGCCGGTCCGGCGGCAGTCGCGCCCCGGCTGCTTCGACAGCCCGCCCTCGACAGGGTGCAGGCCCTCGGCCACGGCGCCGGTCCGGCGTGGCGGCCCGCCCCCGACCGCGAACGGCGCCGACAGGGGCGGGCGCGCCGCGCTGGCCACCGGAGGGAGACGAGCCCGTCGGCGGTGACGGTGGGCCGGCTCGGCGGAGGCGGCGGGCTCGCCGTCGACGAGCACCTCGTACCGGGAGACGAACGAGGAAGGCGTGCCGGTCGCCCGGTTCACCGTGACGCGGGCCCTGGTGTGGTGGGCCGTACCGCCCAGCCCTGCGCCCGTGACGGACCTGACGCCAGGCCGGCGACGGGACCGGCGGCCCAGGACCGGATGGTGGCGAGCCGGTCGTAGAGGGCGTCGCCCGGGCACCGGGTGTTGTAGCCGTCGCGGTGGCCGTGGACGGCGGGGAAGGACAGCCGGGCACCGCTCGCCCAGGTCCTGCCCGCGTAACTCCGGCCGCTCGCACCCGCGGTGAGCGTGGCGGTGCCCGCGGGGTCCACGCCGTACCGGCCGAGCTTCCAGGCGACCACCTGCGCCACGGAGGCCATCGCGGCCTGCGACGGGGCGGCGTCGGTGTAGGCGCCGAGCACGGAGATCCCGGTCGTCTCGGAGTTGAAGCCGTACGCGTGCGCTCCCAGGACCGGCCGGTCGACACCGCCCTTGCGGCCCTCGTAGACCGTGCCGCACTTGTCGACGAGGAAGTTGTAGCCGATGTCCTTCCAGCCCAACTGCTGCACGTGGTAGGCGTAGATCCCGCGGACGACCGCGGGGGCCTGCTCACAGGTGTACGCGTTCGACTCGGCCGTGTGGTGGACGACGACCGCCCTGATCCTCCCGCCGGGCAGGTACCCGGGCTCCTCCGGGCTGATCGACTCGTCCGCGCCCCAGCCGGCCCGGGACGTGATCGGCGGCCGCGGCACGCCGGAGGGCGGGCCCGGCGGGACGCGCACCGCCGCCGTGGGGCTCGGCGATCCGGACGCGGAGGGCACCGGGGTGCCGCGCGGGGGCGCCGACGGGACCGGTGCCCCGGACGGGCCGGCCGACACGCCGGGCCCGGGCTCGCGGGTGGCGCCCTCGGCACCCGGCTCCTCCGGGTCCGCTTCGGCGGCCCGGGGGCCGGTCGCGGAGGTCTGCCCTCCGGTCGGCTCCGTAGCGTCGGCCGGGGCCGGGGTCTCCTCGACGGCGAAGGCCGCCGGTTCCATGGCCGTGGCACGGCCGCTACCGGGGTCGATCATGTCCAGCCGCAGCCCGGACGGAAGCCGGTCCGACGTCGCGCCGTCCGCCGCGCGCAACCGGGCCTCCACTCCGTCCGAGGGCCCCACCCAGACCGGCTCGGTTCCGCCGCGCGCGGCCCCGTTCTCACCCCGGCCGCTGTCCGCGTCGAGCCGCAGCCACGCCGACCAGGTGCCCGACTCGGCGGACCGCGTACGGACCTCGACCGTGCCGCCGACGCGTGCCGAGGCGTCGGTCCAGGTGACGCCGAGCATGCTGAACGGGCCCGTGTCCCGCCGCGGAAGCGAGGCTCTGCGCCCTCCGTCGGCCACTGCGAGGGGCGTGGTCCGTGTGTCGGCTCGGACCGGCTTGCTCTTCCCGTCCGCAGCGACGCCACCGTCCGGGGCACCGGCCGGTCCCTGTAAGCAGAGCACCCCGCCCAGGCTGGCCACCACCGCGGCCGCACCCGCCCACCAACGACGCCGCCTCACGCAGCCCCACCCTTTCCACACCGCCCTGAGAAGGAACGACGAGGCGATCTGGCCGCCTCCCCTTCCCCTGTCGGCACGAACGTACGCCGCCGATCATCGAAATCGAGCCATTGTTCAACCGGCGGGGCATGTCTGGTCTGTTTCCGGGCATCAGCCTACGGATTTTTCACATGCTGACCGTGCTCCCAGGGGCGTGGCGCACGGCGATGTCCGTGTCGTGCCGGACCCCGTGGGCCGGGGCGCGGGACGCCGGACTGCGGGGCGAGCAGGGTGAGTTCGCGGTGGGTTCGCCGAGGGTCGCGATCCCGGTGAAGGCCACGGGGCGGCCGGACGGTGGCGGGCGGCGGGCGGGGCGCAGCGGACGGGGAGCCGGCGACCACTCGCGCCCCGGACGGCCCGGCCCGGCTCGCGATGCGGCGGGACTCGGGAAGGTGGCCTGATGGACGCGGGTCCCGTCCGGCGGGGATGCGCGCTGCGTCCCGGCCCGCCACCGCCCGGCACGCGATGCCGACGGATCCGCCGAGGGGACGGCCCGGAGCTGGTGCCGAGGTGTCCCGGGGCCTTCGGGAGAGCCCGGGGAACAGGTCAGGCCCGGTACTGGTTTCCCAGTACCGGGCCTGACCCTTGATTTCTGTCGGGGTGGCGGGATTTGAACCCACGACCTCTTCGTCCCGAACGAAGCGCGCTGCCAAGCTGCGCTACACCCCGATGTCGCCCACTGTCCCGGCGACGTCGTTTACTTTAGCCCACCGTCGCCCGGAGACGAAATCCGGTTTCGGGCGACGGCGGGCGCCCCCGGTGGAGGGGAGGCGGAGTCATGGCGCGGGCCGGGTCAGTCCCGCGGGGTCAGCGTCAGCAGGGTTGCCTCGGGGGGACAGGCGAAGCGCACCGGGGTGTACCGGTTGGCACCGCAGCCCGCGGACACGTGGAGGTACGCCGTGTTCCCGCCGTGGTGGTGCCGGGAGAGGCCCTTGGCCCGGTCCGTGTCCAGGTCGCAGTTGGTGACCAGCGCCCCGTAGAAGGGGATGCACAGCTGGCCGCCGTGGGTGTGGCCGGCGAGGACGAGCGGGTAGCCGTCGCCGGTGAAGGCGTCCAGGCTGCGCAGGTACGGGGCGTGGACGACGGCCAGCGAGAGGTCCGCGTCCGGCTCGGGACCGCCGGCGACCTGCTCGTAGCGGTCGCGCTTGATGTGGGGGTCGTCCAGTCCGGTGAAGGCGAGCTCGACGCCGTCGATCTTCAGGCGGCCGCGGGTGTTGGTCAGGTCCAGCCAGCCGGCCTCGTCGAAGCCGTCGCGCAGCTTCTCCCAGGGGTTGTGGACCGCTCCGACGGCCGGGGCGTTGCCGTTGAGGCCGTGGCGTCCCTGCGCCTTCTCCAGGAGGTAGCGGGCGGGGTTGCGGAGCTTGGGCCCGTAGTAGTCGTTCGAGCCGAAGACGTAGACGCCCGGGTACTCCATCAGCGGCCCGAGCGCGTCCAGCACCTCGGGCACCCCCTCGGTGTCCGAGAGGTTGTCCCCGGTGTTGACGACGAAGTCCGGGCGGAGACCCGCGAGGGACTGGAGCCAGGCGCGCTTCTTGCGCTGGCCGCACACCATGTGGATGTCGGAGACCTGGAGCACCCGCAGGGGCCGCGTGCCCCGGGGCAGCACCGGCACGCTCACCCGCCGCAACCGGAAGGAGCGGGCTTCGTACCCGGCGGCGTAGACGAGGCCGGCCGCGCCGGCTGCCATGATTCCTGCGGTGATCTTCAGGGGTGTCCCGTGGCGTGCGCGCATGGTCACATCGTCGCAGACCCGTGCCGGGGCGGTAGCGGTGAGGGAACCGGCCGGCGCCTCCGGGCAGGGCGTCGGGGCACCCTCCCCGCCCCGGCGGCGAAATGGGAGCGCGACCCGATGCCGCCACCTGCCACACTTGGCGCCATGACCACGCTCAAGTCCACCCTTCAGGAAGACCTCACCGAGGCGATCAGGGCCCGCGACGAACTGCGCTCCTCGACGCTCCGGCTGACCCTCGCCGCGATCACGAAGGAGGAGGTCTCGGGCAAGACGGCCCGCGAGCTCTCCGACGACGAGGTGCAGAAGGTGATCGCCAGGGAGGCGAAGAAGCGCCGAGAGGCGGCCGAGGCGTTCGCCCAGGGCGGCCGGGCCGAGCAGGCCGAGCGGGAGCGGGCGGAGGGAGTCGTGCTGGACGCCTATCTGCCGCAGCAGCTCACGGACGAGGAGCTGAGCGGGATCGTGGCCCAGGCGGTCGGCGAGGCGAAGGCCGCGGGTGCGGAGGGCCCTCGCGCGATGGGCGCCGTGATGAAGATCGTGAACCCGAAGGTGGCCGGTCGCGCCGAGGGCGGCCGGGTGGCCGCCGCGGTGAAGCGGGCTCTGGCGGGCTGACGCCGGGGGCACCGCCCCGGGCTGACGCCGGGGGCACCGCCGGTGCAGGGCCGCGGCCTCCGTGCGAGTCCGCGGGCCACGGCTGTCGCGGGGCTCCAGGCGGGAGCCCGCCCGCTCAGGCCGCGGAGGTGCATCAGTCACGAGGAGAGGGGCCCCGGATTCCGGGGCCCCTCTCCTCATGCAGGCGCTGCTACGGCCCGTTCCCGCCGCCGTTGCCGCCCTGGCCGCGGTTGGCGCCGCCGCCGATCAGGTCCGGAGGGATGCTGATCCCGGGGAAGGGGCTGGTGCCGCCGGGCCGCCCGTCGTCCCGGCCCCGCTCGCGTTCCCGGTCCCGCTCCCGCCCCTCGTCCTTGTCCTCCTTCGGCTTGGCCCGCGGCACGGAGACCGGGTTGAAGGAGGGGGTCTCGGAGGCGTCCAGCGCTCCGCGCATCGCGATCCGCCAGATCGGTCCGGGCAGGCAGCCGCCGCAGACCTTGGCGTAGTACTGGCCGCCGATGGTGATGTTGTACATCGACTGCTTCTCGCCGACGTCGTCGCCCACCCACACGGCCGTGGACAGGTTCGGGGTGTAGCCGACGAACCAGGCGTCCTTGCGGTCGTTGGTGGTTCCGGTCTTGCCGGCGTTGTCGCGGTCCTGGAGCCCGGCCTGGGTGCCGGTGCCGTCCTCGACCACGCCCTTGAGCATCTGGTTGACCGTGTCGGCCGTCTGCTCGCTCATCGCCTGCGAGCACTGGGAGCCGGGCACCTTGATCCGCTTGCCGTCGGCGTCGGTGATCGAGGCGATCGCGATCGGGGTGCAGAAGGTGCCCCGGTTGGCGAAGGTGGCGTAGACCGCCGCCATGTCGAGCGGGGTGCTCTCCTCGCTGCCGAGGGTGATGGCGGGGTTCTCGCCGACCGGCTTGCCGTCGCCGCGCTTGTAGCCCATCTTCTTGGCCATCTCGACCGTCTCGCACAGGCCCGCCATCTGCTCCAGGTGCGCGAAGTAGGTGTTGATGGACTTGCCGAGCGCCGAGGTCATGTCCCAGGTGCCCGTCTCGGACTCCAGCTCGTTCGACGGGTCCCAGACGCCGCTGCCCGCGGGGCTGCCGGAGCAGGTGGTGAAGGACTGCATGGGGAGCTGGACCCGGTACCCGGTCGTGAACGTCTGGGCCGGGCTGATGCCCTTCTCCAGCGCCGCGGCCGCCGTGATCGGCTTGAACGTGGACCCGACCTGGAAGCCGTAGGTCGTTCCGCCCATGCTGGAGTCGACCGAGAGGTTCAGCACCGTCTCGTGCTTGTTCTGGTCCAGGCCGTACGGGCGCGACTGGGCCATGGAGAGGATCTTGCCGGTGCCGGGCTCGACCTGCACGACGGCGGCGGCGACCCCGTCCGTCTTGTCGACCTTCGCCGTGGCGGCCTCGTTGGCGGCGTTCTGGGCGCGGGGGCTGAGGGTGGTGCGGACGGTCAGGCCGCCGAGGTTCCAGAGCTTGGAGCGCTCCTCCTCGGTCTTGCCGAAGACGGGGTCGGTGAGGATCGTCTTGCGGACGTAGTCGCAGAAGAAGCCGGCACCGCTCACGGCGGTGATGCAGCCGTTCTTCGGTCTGCTGACCTTGAGCTCGACGGGGTCGGCCTTGGCCCGGTCCGCCTCCTCCTGGGAGATGTCCTGGACGTCGGCCATCCGCTGGAGCACGACGTTGCGGCGCTTGGTGGCCTCCTCGGCGTCGTTGACCGGGTCGAAGCGGCTCGGCGACTGGACGATGCCGGCCAGCAGCGCGGCCTCCTCCAGTTCCAGGTCCTTGGCCGACTTGGAGAAGTAGCGCTGCGACGCGGCCTCGACGCCGTACGCCTGCTGCCCGAAGAACGTGATGTTGAGGTAGTTCTCCAGGATCTTCTTCTTGCCCAGCTCCTCCTCGACCTGGATCGCGTACTTCAGCTCGCGGATCTTCCGGCCGAGGGTCTGCTGGGTGGCCTCGGCGACCTTCTCGGGGTCGTCGCCCGCCTCCTCGACGAAGACGTTCTTCACGTACTGCTGCGTGAGGGTGGACGCACCCTCGGACACGCCGCCGGCCTGGGCGTTCCTGTTGAGGGCGCGCAGCACGCCCTTGAGGTCGACCGCGCCGTGCTCGTAGAAGCGCGCGTCCTCGATCGCGACGATCGCCTTCTGCATGTAGGGCGAGATGTCCTTGAGGGGGACCACCGTGCGGTCGCGGGAGTAGACCGAGGCGATCTTCCCGCCCTCGGCGTCCAGGATCGTGGTGCGCTGACTCAGCGGCGGGGTCTTGAGGTTGGCGGGGATCTCGTCGAATCCCTCGACCGTCCCCTTGGCCGCGAGCCCCAGCGCCCCTGCGGCCGGCAGGGCGATGCCTGCCAGGACCGCCCCGGAGAGCACGCTGACACCGAGGAACTTGGCGGCCTGCTGGGTCCCGGTCAGACCGCCGCCCGAGCGCTTCTTTGGCATGAGGGCAGCCTAATCCGTCGCCGGGGGCGTTTCGGAGGAGCGGTCCGCCATCGGGATGTTCGAGTGCAGGATCGTGACATCCGGGGGTGCGGGAGAGGGGGCGGGGGCTTCGCGCGCCGGTGTCCGGGAAGGCCGGGACGGTGGGAGGGGCGGGCGCGGTGTCCGTTCCCGGTGCGCCCGCTCCGCCGGGCGCACCGGGAGTGTTCGAGTCGCGAAGAGAGCCGAAAGGGCGCGGTATCGGCCGCCGGGGCGGTCGGGGGCGCCTGGGAAAATCGCCGGACAGGCGCAAAGGCATTGGCCTAAGCTGCTCTCAACTGTCACATCAGTGCGGTTGTGCACCAACTCGACGTCAGACTCCGCCGTTCCCGAATCCGGTGGGGTTCTGTCCGGGTGCTCCGGATATGTCCCTGTCCTGCTCGCCGTGCAGAGAGATTTCGACCCGGTATTCCGGATTGCTCACGAATGCCCCCAGGTCACTCCCCTGGGTGATCTGCCGCGTACCCATAGTCCGTTCGGGCCATTCAAGATTGGACCGCGCGGGGGTGTTGCGCTGTCCCCGCCTTCCGTAACGTCCTCGACTGGTAGCGGTGAATATGCCGCTACCGCCGTGGGGGAGCCTCGATTCGGGAGAGGACGGCGCCGGCATGGGCTGGGTTACCGACTGGAGTGCGCAGGCAGCCTGCCGCACGACGGATCCGGATGAACTGTTCGTACAAGGGGCAGCGCAGAACAGGGCCAAGGCGGTGTGCACCGGTTGCCCGGTGCGGACCGAGTGCCTGGCCGATGCGCTCGACAACCGCGTCGAGTTCGGCGTGTGGGGCGGGATGACGGAACGGGAACGGCGCGCGCTGCTGCGCAGGCGCCCCACGGTCACCTCCTGGCGGCGGTTGCTGGAGACCGCGCGCACGGAGTACGAGCGCAGCGCGGGCATTCTCCCCGTGGGCCTCGACGACGACGAGACGTACGAGGAGTACGCCGCGGCCGGCTGAGTCGGCGCGCGCCCCGGATCCCGGGACGTCGCCCGGACGGTGACCCCGGAGCAGGAGACGCACCCCACACGTCGCGCGTCGCGCACAGCGTCGTGTCTCCCCGGAGGGCGGCGCACGCACTCCGGACGGTCGGAGGCCGCGCCCGCACAGGGCGCGGCCCGGCGGTCCCGGAGTCGGTGCCGGTGCACCCCCGAGCCACCCGACCGGGAGCCCTCTGCGGCGCGCCCCGGCTGCCGACAGCAGATCAGCGGGTTGCGGGCGGGCGCCTGGTGCCCGCCTCGCCCTGCCGGGCGCCCGCGCCCGGTCGTCCCGCGTGCCGTACCCGCCCACGGCGGGAGGGGGCGACGGGGCCGTCCCGCGCACGTGGCAGGCGGTGGCTCGTGTGTGCCCGCGAAGGTTCGCGCGTCGGAGGCGCCAGGGTGCAACGGCCCGTGTGTCAGGCGCCGGCGTTCCCGGCCGCCAGCCGCTCCCCGATCGCCCGGAGGCCGGCCAGGTCGTGCACATCGCCCGCCAGCGCGGGGACCTCGGCGACCGCCACCTCGGGATGGAGCGCGGTGAAGCGGTCCCGGGTGCGCTTCTCCCGGGCGAGTACCTGCATGCGCTCGGCGTGCAGCCGCAGCAGACCGGCGGTCAGCCGCGGTATGTCGTTCGGCGGCACGGCCTCGGGAGAGCCGTGCCGACCGGCCTCGGCGGGGGACGCATCCGGCACGGTGGCCGCGTCCCTCCGCGGTGGGGCCGAGGGAGCCTCGTGCGGTGTTTCGGGGGAGTGCTCCACGGCCGGGGGTTCGGGGGAGACGGCCGCGGCGTCACGACCCTGAGTCTTCCCGGCTCGTTGATCGACAATGCGGCCCTCGTCAAGATTTTCCGCGGCCGCCAGGGCCCGCTCCGCGGACAACCGCGCCGCGCCGCTGCCGTGCACCCGGTTCAGCACCAGGCCGGCCAGCGGCATGTCCTCCGCCGCCAGGCGCTCCACGAAGTACGCGGCCTCCCGCAGCGCGTCGCGCTCCGGGGCGGCGACCACGACGAACGCCGTGCCGGGTGCCTGGAGCAGCCGGTAGGTGGCGTCCGCCCGGGTCCGGAAGCCGCCGAACATCGTGTCCATCGCCGCGACGAAGGTCTGCACGTCACGGAGGAACTGACCCCCCAGCAGCTTGCCGAGCGTCCCCGTCATCATCGACATGCCGACGTTGAGGAACTTCATCCCGGCCCGGCCGCCGACCTTGGCCGGTGCCATCAGCACCTTGATGAAGCCGCCGTCCAGGAACGAGCCGAGCCGCCCCGGCGCGTCGAGGAAGTCGAGCGCGGAGCGCGACGGCGGGGTGTCGACGATGATCAGGTCCCACTCGTCCCTGGCCCGTAGCTGCCCCAGCTTCTCCATCGCCATGTACTCCTGCGTACCGGCGAACCCTGCCGACAGGGACTGGTAGAAGGGGTTCTCCAGGATGGCGCGGGCCCGTTCCGGGTCCGCGTGCGCCTCGACGATCTCGTCGAAGGTCCGCTTCATGTCCAGCATCATCGCGTGCAGCTCCCCGCCGCCCGCGGCCCCGCCGTCCCGGACGATGCCGGTGACCCTCCGGGGGGTGTTGTCGAGCGAGTCGATGCCCATCGACTGGGCCAGCCGCCGCGCCGGGTCGATGGTCAGCACGACCACCTTCCGGCCGCGCTCCGCCGCCCGCACGCCGAGCGCCGCGGCCGTCGTGGTCTTCCCGACGCCGCCGGCGCCGCAGCACACGACGATACGGGTGCCGGGGTCGTCGATGAGGGGGTCGATCTCCAGGCGGTCCACCGTGTCCAGGGTCATTCGCCCGCCCCTTGCTTGCGCAGTTCCGAGGCCAGCTGGTACAGCCCGGCCAGTTCCACCCCGTCGCCGAGCATCGGCAGTTCGTGGGAGTCCAGCCCGAGCCCCGTGAGCAGTCCGCGCTGCGACCGCTCCAGCCCGACGCGCTCCGCGTGCTCCGCGGCCTGCTCCAGCAGCGGGCCCACCAGCTCCGCGGGCTCCGGCACACCGGCGGAGCCGAGGGCCTCGGCGACGGCAGCCCGCCCCCCTTCGGAGACCTCCCGGACGGCGTCCTCGTCGAGGACGTGCGGTCGCACCATGTTCACGATCACCTTGCCCACCGGGAGCCCGGCCGCGCGCAGCTCGGCCACCCCGTCCGCGGTCTCCTGGACGGGCATCTCCTCCAGCAGGGTGACCAGGTGCACGGCCGTGTCGGCGGACTTCAGCACCCGCATCACCGACTGCGCCTGATGGTGTATCGGGCCGATCCGGGCCAGTCCGGCGACCTCGTCGTTGACGTTGAGGAAGCGTGTGACGCGGCCGGTGGGCGGAGCGTCCATGACCACGTGGTCGTAGACGTAGCGCCCCTCCTTGTCGCGGCGGCGCACCGCCTCGCACGCCTTGCCGGTGAGGAGCACGTCCCGGACGCCGGGGGCGATGGTGGTCGCGAAGTCGATGGCCCCGATCTTCTTGAGCGCCCGGCCCGCGGAGCCCAGCTTGTAGAACATCTGCAGGTAGTCCAGCAGCGCACGCTCCGCGTCGATGGCCAGCGCGAAGACCTCGCCGCCCTCGGCGGAGACGGCGATCTTGCGCTCCTCGTAGGGGAGGGCCTCCGTCTCGAAGAGCTGGGCGATGCCCTGCCTGCCCTCCACCTCGACGAGAAGGGTGCGCTTTCCCTCGGTCGCGAGGGCGAGCGCGAGGGCGGCGGCGACCGTGGTCTTGCCGGTACCGCCCTTGCCGCTGACGACCTGGAGCCTGCTCACACATGCGAGCCTAACCAGTCGGGGCGCGCCCTACGCACGGAGGCCGCCAGCCCTCCGGCCCGCCCCGGGCCGCGGGCCGCGGCGCGCGGGCTGCCTCACGGGGGCGCGGGGCGGGGCGGCTAGAGTCGCCTCCATGACCAAGTGGGAATACGCGACCGTGCCCCTCCTCGTGCACGCGACGAAGCAGATTCTGGACACCTGGGGCGAGGACGGCTGGGAGCTCGTCCAGGTCGTGCCCGGACCGAACCCCGAGCAGCTGGTGGCCTACCTGAAGCGGGAGAAGCAGTGAGCGGCGCGGTGGAGAGCAGGCTCGCCGAGCTGGGGCTGACCCTGCCGGAGGTCGTGCCCCCGCTCGCCGCCTACCAGCCCGCCGTGGTCTCGGGTGCCTACGTGTACACCGCGGGCCAGCTCCCCATGGTGGAGGGCCGGCTCCCGGTCACCGGCAAGGTGGGCGCCGAGGTGACCGCGGAGGAGGCCAAGGACCTCGCCCGCACCTGCGCGCTGAACGCCCTGGCGGCCGTGAAGTCGGTCGTCGGCGACCTGGACCGGATCGCCCGGGTCGTCAAGGTGACCGGCTTCGTGGCGTCCGCCGCCGACTTCACCGGTCAGCCGGGCGTCCTCAACGGGGCGAGCGAGCTGCTGGGCGAGGTGCTCGGCGACAAGGGCGTGCACGCCCGCAGCGCCGTGGGCGTCGCGGTCCTTCCCCTGGACGCGCCCGTCGAGGTCGAGATCCAGGTCGAGCTGGCCCGGGGCTGAGCGGAGGGCCCCACGGGCCCGGCCCGTCCGCGGCCCGTGCCCCGCCCGGGGGCCGGGCACGGGCCGCGCTTCCGCCCCGGAGGAGCCGCCCGGGCGCCGTGCGGCTCCCGGCCGCCCCTCGAACATCCCGGCGGGAGCGCATAGCATCCGCCCATGTCCAATGGTCAGTGGTACCCGCCGGAATGGCCCGACCGCATCCGCGCCCTGGCGGCCGGTGAGCTCACCCCTGCCGCGCCCCGGCGGGCGGCCACCGTCATGCTGCTGCGCGACGGCCCCGACGGGCCCCTGGTCCACATGCTGCGCCGCCGCACCTCCATGGCCTTCGCCGGCGGTGCCTACGCCTACCCGGGCGGCGGTGTCGACCCCCGGGACGACCGGCCCGTGGGCTGGGCGGGTCCGTCGCCGTCCGAGTGGGCCGACCGGCTCGGCACCGGTGACGCGGCCCTGGCGCAGGCCGTCGTCTGCGCGGCGGTCCGGGAGACCTACGAGGAGGCGGGCGTGCTGCTCGCCGGGCCTACCCCGGACACCGTGGTGGGGGACACGACCGGCGAGGACTGGGAGGCCGACCGCAGGGCGCTGGTCGACCGCGAGCTGTCCTTCTCCCACTTCCTCGAGCGCCGCGGACTGGTGCTCCGCTCCGACCTGCTCGGTGCCTGGGCCCGCTGGATCACCCCGGAGTTCGAGCCGCGCCGCTACGACACCTGGTTCTTCGTGGCGGTGCTCCCCGAAGGCCAGCGCACCCGCAACGCCTCCACCGAGGCGGAGTCCACGGTGTGGACCCGCCCGGGCGAGGCCGCTGCCGGCTACGACCGGGGCGAGCTGCTGATGATGCCGCCGACGATCGCCACCCTGCGCACCCTGGAGCCGTACCCGGCCGCGGCGGACGCCCTCGCGGGCTCCGCGGGCCGCGACCTCGCCCCGGTGCTGGCGCAGGCGCGGCTGGTGGGCGGCGAGGTGGTCCTGAGCTGGCCCGGCCACGACGAGTTCACCCGGCACGTGCCGCAGGGGGACCGACGATGACCGACGCCGCCGCACTGCCCGGGCAGCCCCGGGGCGGTGTGCTCTCCGGGCCCGCCACCGCGCGCGCCGTCAACGTCCTCGCCCCCAACCCGTCCCCCATGACCCTGGACGGGACCAACACCTGGGTGCTGGCGGAGCCCGGCTCCGAGGCGGCCGTGGTCGTCGACCCGGGGCCGCTGGACGAGGCGCACCTGCGGGCGGTGATCGAGACCGTCGAGGCGTCCGGCCGGAGGGTCGCGCTCACCCTGCTCACCCACGGCCACGCCGACCACGCCGAGGGCGCCGGCCGCTTCGCCGAACTGACCGGGACGCGCGTCCGGGCCCTGGACCCCGCCCTCCGGCTCGGTGACGAGGGACTCGACGCGGGTGACGTCGTCGACGCGGGCGGGCTCGAACTGCGGGTGGTCCCGACTCCGGGGCACACCGCCGACTCGCTGTGCTTCCACCTGCCCGCCGACGGTGCGGTGCTCACCGGGGACACCGTCCTCGGCCGGGGGACCACGATGGTGGCCCATCCCGACGGCAGGCTCGGCGACTACCTCGACTCGCTGCGGCGCCTGCGTTCGCTCACCGTGGACGACGGCGTCCACACGGTGCTGCCCGGGCACGGCCCGGTGCTGGAGGACGCCCAGGGCGCCGTCGAGTTCTACCTGGCCCACCGCGCGGCGCGGCTCGCGCAGGTGGAGACGGCGGTCGAGAACGGGCTGACCTCCGCCTCTGAGGTCGTCGCCCGGGTGTACGCCGAGGTGGACCGCTCGCTGTGGCCCGCGGCCGAACTGTCGGTCAGGGCGCAGCTGGCGTACCTGCGCGAGCGCGGGTTGACGGGGCCGGGCGACCGCTCCTGAGGCTCCGCGCCACCGGACCGGGTAGGACGGCACCCGTAAGAGGCCGGACCCGGTGCGTGCGCCGCAGGACCGCGCAGCCGGCGGAGCCCTTGCGCACGCCGTGCGGAACGCGTGCGGGCGAGCCGTGCAACCCCCGGGCGCCCCGGGGCGTCCTGGGAGGTGGACGGGGGCTTTAACCCCCGCTTACATCGGAACGACCGGCGTGGCGCGGTCCGGCGCTACCCGCCCTGGGGGGACAACGACGTGTTCGTGCTGTTCGTCATACTCGTCATCGCCGCGGCGGTGCTCCACTTCGCCGCGCGCGGCAGCGAGCGCACCGGTCTGAGGCTGGGCGCGCTGGGTGCCCTGCTGGCGGGGCTGCTCGCGGGCGTCACCAGTTGCGTGCACGTCGTCAGCGCCTACGAGGTCGGTGTGCCGGTCACCTTCGGCAAGGTGGGATCGCCGATGACCTCCGGACTGAACCTCACCTCGCCCTTCACGAACGTCACGACCTTCTCGACCCGGCCGGTGGACCTCAACCTCTCCGACAAGGACGTCATCGAGGTGCGCTCCTCCCAGGGCGGCGTCATGTACGCCGAGGTCACCGTCAAGTGGGCGGTGACCCCGGCCAAGGCGGTCGAGCTCTACCGCCTCGCGGGCAGCGAGGACGCCATCCAGCAGCGGCTGGTCTTCCCCGACAGCCGGGAGATCGTGCGCAACGTCTTCGCCCGCTACACCAGCGAGGAGGGGTACACCTCGGCTCGGGAGAAGATCAACGCCGAGATCGCGGAGCTCATCAAGGAGCGCCTCGCGCCCCGGGGCATCGCGGTGACCACCGTCAACCTCCGCAACGTGAAGCCCTCCGAGAAGCTCCAGGAGCAGATCGACCGCAAGATCCAGCAGGAGCAGGCGACCGAGCGGGCCACCGAGGCCGCCCGCACGGCGAAGGCGGAGGCGGAGCGGCGCCGCATCGAGGCCGAGGGCATCGCCAGGGCCAACCGGATCCTCAGCGAGTCGCTGAGCGACAAGGTCCTGGCCAACCAGTGCATCGAGGCCTTCAGGGAGGCGGCGGCCAAGAACCCGGTCTACGCGGTTCCCTGCGGTGGCGGTGCGGGCAACCCGGTGATCGTGGACGGCACCCGGGACTGAGCGGGGGACTGAGCGGGGGACACCGGGCAGCCGCCCCGGTTCCCTCCCGGGAGCCCGTACGACACGCCCGAGGGCCGTCCCGCGGATTCTGCGGGACGGCCCTCGGGCGTGTCGTACGGGGGAGCGCCGGGCGCCGCCTCAGCGCGAGCGCTTGGCCAGCCGCTCCACGTCCAGCAGGATCACCGCGCGGGCCTCCAGCCGGAGCCAGCCGCGCTGGGCGAAGTCGGCCAGGGCCTTGTTGACGGTCTCCCGGGACGCGCCGACGAGCTGGGCCAGCTCCTCCTGGGTGAGGTCGTGGACGACGTGGATGCCCTCCTCCGACTGCACGCCGAAGCGGCGCGACAGGTCGAGCAGGGCGCGGGCGACGCGGCCCGGGACGTCGGAGAAGACCAGGTCGGACATCTGGTCGTTGGTCTTGCGGAGCCGGCGGGCGACCGCGCGCAGCAGCGCCGTGGCGACCTCGGGGCGCACGTTCAGCCAGGGCTGGAGGTCTCCGTGGCCCAGACCGAGGAGCTTGACCTCGGTGAGCGCGGTGGCGGTGGCGGTGCGCGGGCCCGGGTCGAACAGGGACAGCTCGCCGATCAGCTCGCCCGGACCGAGGACGGCGAGCATGTTCTCGCGCCCGTCCGGGGAGGTGCGGTGGAGCTTCACCTTGCCCTCCGTCACCACGTAGAGGCGGTCACCGGGGTCGCCCTCGTGGAAGAGCGCGTCGCCGCGGGCGAGCGTCACCTCACTCATCGAGGCGCGGAGCTCCGCGGCCTGCTCGTCATCGAGCGCCGCGAAGAGCGGGGCGCGCCGCAGAACGTCGTCCACGAGTTCTCTCCTTGTCGACCTGCTCAGGGGACGTAGTCCCCCATGATGCCGGACCGTGCCGTGCTGTCCCGGCGACGTCGGGTCCCGCGCGGCATCGTCGGGGGTCCGGACCCCGGTAGTAAACAATCGTGCGATCAGTCACAACAAGTCTGACGCACGGACTCGTCCCCCGGTGCGGCAGGGGCCCGATTGGGTCGTGATTCCCGGGGACCGGCGCGGATGTCACCGGCGGCCCTTAGGCTGGCCGGGTGTCCAATTCGCCGGTGGGAGTGCAGGCCGAGGGGGCTGGGAGCGTGCCGCGAGAGCAGGATTCCGCTGTGGGCGAACAAGGGTCCCGCGGCCCGTCCGGAAGGCGCAAAACGGGCAAACCGGAATCGCGTCTGGCGATGGTCCGCCGTGCCAGGAGGATCAACCGGGAACTGGCCGAGGTCTACCCGTACGCCCACCCCGAACTCGACTTCGAGAACCCGTTCCAGCTGCTGGTGGCCACGGTGCTCTCGGCGCAGACCACCGACCTGCGGGTCAATCAGACCACCCCGGCGCTCTTCGCCGCCTACCCCACACCCGAGGACCTGGCGGCCGCGGTCCCCGAGGAGGTCGAGGAACTGATCCGGCCCACCGGGTTCTTCCGGGCCAAGACCAAGTCGATCATGGGGCTGTCCGCGGCGCTGCGGGACGAATTCGGGGGCGAGGTCCCCGGTCGGCTCCAGGACCTCGTCACGCTGCCCGGGGTGGGCCGCAAGACCGCGTTCGTGGTGCTGGGCAACGCCTTCGGCGTCCCCGGCATCACCGTCGACACCCACTTCATGCGCCTGGTGCGCCGCTGGAAGTGGACGGAGCAGGAGGACCCGGTCCGGATCGAGGCCGAGATCGCCGCGATCTTCCCCAAGTCCGAGTGGACGATGCTCTCCCACCGCGTCATCTTCCACGGCCGCCGCATCTGCCACGCCCGCCGTCCCGCCTGCGGAGCCTGCCCCATCGCCCGTCTCTGCCCGTCCTACGGGGAGGGCGAGACCGATCCGGACAAGGCCGGGAAGCTCCTCAAGTACGAGATGGCGGGGCAGCCGGGGCAGCGGCTGAAACCGCCCGCCGACTACCCCGGCAAACCGGCCCCGGCGCTGGGCGCCGGCGGGTGACGGCCCCCGCCCGCGGTGGAGACGGCCGCCGGGGGCCAGGAACGATCCGGACGCCCCGGGGCGTTGAGCAGCAAGGGGTGCCCATGACACGCACGGGAGAAGAGACGTACGGATCCAGACGCCCGGCCGGGCCGCCCGACGGCGAGGCCGAGGTGACGACCGAGGGCCTTCCGCAGTGGCTGGACCCCGTGGTGCACGCCGCGCGTACGGTCCGTCCGCAGCAGTTGAGCCGCTTCCTGCCGCCGGAGGGCGGCGAGGGGCGCCAGTCCGCCGTGCTCGTCCTCTTCGGAGAGGGCCCCCGCGGCCCCGAACTGCTGCTGATGGAACGAGCCGGGACCCTGCGCTCGCACGCGGGCCAGCCCTCCTTCCCCGGCGGGGCGCTCGATCCCGAGGACGGCGACCCCGCCACCACGGGCCCCCTGCGGGCCGCGCTGCGGGAGGCCGAGGAGGAGACGGGACTCGACCCGCGCGGGGTGCAGGCCTTCGGGATCCTGCCGAGGCTGTACATCCCGGTGAGCCGATTCGTCGTCACCCCCGTACTGGGATGGTGGCGCACCCCGTCCCCGGTCGGCGCGGTGGACCCGGCGGAGACCGCCCGTGTCTTCACCGTGCCCGTGGCGGATCTCACGGACCCGGCCAACCGGGCCACGGCGATCCACCCGAGCGGCCACACGGGCCCGGCGTTCCTGGTCGAGTCCGCTCTGGTCTGGGGTTTCACGGCCGGGGTCATCGACCGGATCCTGCACTTCGCAGGATGGGAACGACCATGGAACCGCACCAGGGAGGTCCCGTTGGACTGGCGCGCATGACAGGCTGACCCCGTCAGACGCGCACTCCGGGGCGCCGCAAGCGGGCGGCCGAGCCGCCACCCGGACCGACCAGCCGGAGGGAGCACCCGGCACGACGACACAGCGAGGCTGAAGACGGTGAACGTGCTGGACATCCTGTTGCTGGTCGCCGCCGTGTGGTTCGCGGTCGTCGGCTACCGCCAGGGCTTCGTCGTCGGCATCCTCTCGGTGATCGGCTTCCTCGGCGGCGGGCTCGTCGCCGTGTACCTCCTCCCGGTGCTCTGGAGCGCGCTCACGGAGGACTCGGAGGTCTCCACGGCCGCCGCCATCGTGGCCGTGGTGATCGTGATCATCTGCGCCTCGGTCGGGCAGGCGTTCACCACCCACCTCGGCAGCAGGCTGCGCAGGCACATCACCTGGTCCCCGGCGCGCGCCCTGGACGCCACCGGCGGTGCGCTGGTCAACGTGGTCGCCATGCTGCTGGTGGCCTGGCTCATCGGTTCGGCGCTCGCCGGCACCACCCTGCCCACACTGGGCAAGGAGGTCCGCAGCTCCAAGGTGCTGCTGGGCATCTCCCAGGTCATGCCCGACCAGGCGTCGACCTGGTTCACCGACTTCTCCTCCGTGCTCGCGCAGAACGGCTTCCCGCAGGTCTTCAGCCCGTTCGCCAACGAGCCGATCACCGAGGTCCAGGCACCCGACCCGGCCCTCGTGGGCAGCCCCGTGGCGGCCCGCGCCAAGGAGTCCATCGTCAAGGTCGTCGGCACCGCGCCGAGTTGCGGCAAGGTCCTCGAAGGCACCGGCTTCGTGTTCGACGAGCGCCGGGTGATGACCAACGCCCACGTGGTCGGCGGCGTCGACGAGCCCACCGTCCAGATAGGCGGCGAGGGGCGGCTGTACGACGCCAAGGTCGTGCTCTACGACTGGGAACGGGACATCGCCGTGCTCGACGTACCCGACCTCACGGCCCGGCCCCTGAAGTTCGCCGAGGAGGACGCCCGCAGCGGCGACAGCGCGATCGTCGCCGGATTCCCCGAGAACGGCTCCTACGACGTGCGGTCCGCCCGGGTCCGCGGCCGGATCAACGCCAACGGCCCCGACATCTACCACCGCGGGACCGTCCGCCGCGATGTGTACTCCCTGTTCACGACCGTCCGCCAGGGGAACTCCGGCGGTCCGCTGCTCGCCACGGACGGCACGGTGTACGGCGTGATCTTCGCCCGCTCGCTGGACGACGCGAACACCGGCTACGCCCTGACGGTCGACGAGATCCGCGAGGACATCGAGCTGGGGCGCAGCGCCAACCAGGAGGTCGACAGCCAGGGCTGCGCCCTGTAGGCCGCAGCCGGACGGCGCCGGGGCCCCGCCCGGCCGGGCGGCGCCCCTCGGTGATCGTGACCGCACCCGCCCGCGGTGTGCCGGGCGGTGGCGTGGCGTCAGCTGCGGGCGTGCCTCAGCCGCGCCGACATCCACCGGGCGCGGCGGCGCAGGATCCGCGGGATCCCGATGCCCTGACCGGGATGTTCGTGCCTCCCTCCGGGGGAGTCACCGCTGTCGTGGGTGACCGGCCCGTTGGCCGAGCGGCGGTTGCGTGCTGCGTCACCGTAGTCGTGCGTCCAGCCCATACCCGGACGTCTGCCCGTGGCCCATGGTCGGTAACCGCGGCCGGGACGTCCAATTGGCCTATGCGCCAGGCATGTGGCGCCGGACGGGCGGCCGCTCCCCGCGCAGGGGCAACGCGTCAGCGGTCCGGCTCGGGGTCCTTGAGCCAGTTGACGAGTTCGCCGGAGAAGGCCACCGGGTCCTCCTCGTGGGGGAAGTGGCCGAGACCGTCGAACAGGCGCCAGCGGTAGGGGGCTTCGACGTACTCGCCCGAACCGGCGGCACTGCGGGTCCGCATGACGGGGTCGAGCGAGCCGTGCAGATGGAGCGTCGGCACGCGTACCGGCCTCTTCATCCGGCGGTTGAACTGGAAGCCGTCGGGGCGCGCGAGCGAGCGCACCATCCAGCGGTAGGGCTCGATCGAGCAGTGGGCCGTCGAGGGGATGCACATGGCCCGCCGGTAGACCTCCACCGCCTCCCGGTCCACTGGCTGCGGCCCCGACCACTCCTCGATCAGCCGGCCCACCAGGGCCCCGCCGTCCGCGACCAGTTGGCGCTCCGGGATCCACGGCCGCTGGAAGCCCCACACATGCGAGCCCGCCCGGCTCTGGGTGACGTCGGAGAGCATCGCCGAGCGCCACCGCCGGGGATGGGGCATCGAGGACACCGCGAGCCGCCGGACCAGCTTGGGGCGCATGACCGCGGCGGTCCAGGCGAGATAGCCGCCGAGGTCGTGGCCGACCAGGGCGGCGTCCGGCTCCCCGAGGCTGCGCACGACACCGGTGATGTCGAGCGCGAGGTTGGCCGGGTCGTAGCCGCGCGGGGTGCGGTCGCTGCCGCCCACACCGCGCAGGTCCATGGCGACCGCCCGGAAGCCCGCATCGGCGAGGGCCGTCAGCTGGTGCCGCCAGGTCCACCAGAACTGGGGGAAGCCGTGGAGCAGCATCACCAGCGGTCCGTCGCCCATCTCGGCGATGTGGAACCGGGCGCCGTTGGCGGCCACGTCACGGTGGGTCCAGGGACCGTCGATGCGCACGGGGCTGCCGGAGGCGCCGGGGCCGCCGGGGCCGATGTCGGGGTCAGTCATGCGCACGAGCGTGCCATATGCGCGCCCGAGGGGTGCGGCACGCCGGGCGCGGTGTGACCGCTACCGCCGGTCACACCCCGACCCTGTCCTCGACCGCCGCAGGGAGCTCCCTCAGACCCTCGGGACGCGGGTGGGGCTTGGCGTTCTGGAGCACGGCCGCGGTCTCCTTGGCCGACGCCACCGCCTTCTGCGGTCCCTTGCCCTGCTTGGCCTTCTTCATGAAGGCCATCCCCACCAGGCCCAGCAGCACGGCCAGGACGACGTTGACCGCGAAGGAGAGCAGGAAGCACACGCCCAGGTTGAACCCGGTCCACGCCTCGAAGCCGTAGGCGAGGGCGAAGCTCAGCATGGGAAGGGAGAACAGCAGCACCGTGGCGGCCAGGACGAGCACGACCCCGCCGAGGCCCGCCTTCTTCACGTCCTGCCGCAGCTGGGCCTTGGCCAGTGCGATCTCGTCGTGCACCAGTGCCGACATCTCGGCTGTCGCCGAGGCGACCAGCTGGCCGAGGCTGCGGTCGGCGCCGACGGCCTTCGCCGTGGTGTTGCCGGGATCGCTCATCGCTGACTCCCTCTCCAGATCCTGCGGTCTGCGCGTACTACCGTCCGATGTCAGATCATGCCGGACCGTCGCCGTCCTCGCGCGACGCCCCCGCCGCATCCGCCTTCCTGCGGTGCTCGGCGGCCTTCTCCTCGTAGATCGCGGCCATCCGCAGATGGTAGGCCGGATCGTCCTGCTCGTAGACATCCGGTATCCCGGACATGTCGTCGTCGCGCTCCTCCTCGGCGTACAGCGCCTGGTAGGTGCGTACCCGCATCTTGAGGAGGACTCCGGCGAGGATCGCGGCGATCAGGGAGCCGACCAGCACCGAGGCCTTGACCTCGTCGGTGAGGACCTCGTCGCCCTTGAAGGCCAGTTCCCCGATGAGCAGCGAGACGGTGAAGCCGATGCCGGCGAGGGAGGCGAGGGCGAAGACGTCCGGCCACCGGAGGTCCCTGTTGAGTTCGGCCTTGGTGAAGCGGGCCGTCAGCCAGGTGCCGCCGAAGATGCCGAGGGCCTTGCCGACGACCAGGCCGAGCACCACGCCCAGCGTCTCCGGACGGGTGAACACGTCGCCGAGCGACTTGCCGGTCACCGCCACGCCCGCGGAGAAGAGGGCGAACAGGGGCACCGCGAAACCGGCGGAGATCGGGCGGACCAGGTGCTCGATGTGCTCGCCGGGCGACTGCTCCTCGCCCTCGCGGCGCGTGCAGCGGAGCATCAGGCCCATGGCGACGCCCGCGATCGTGGCGTGGACGCCGCTGTTGTACATCAGCCCCCAGATGGCCAGGGCGAGCGGGACGTACACGTACCAGCCGCGCACCCCCATCCGCAGGAGCAGCCAGAACAGGAGCAGGCCGGCGGCGGCGCCGCCGAGCGCCGCGAAGTTGAGGTCCTCGGTGAAGAACACCGCGATGATCATGATGGCGAACAGGTCGTCCACCACGGCGAGCGTCAGGAGGAAGGCCCGCAGAGCCGAGGGCAGGGAGGCGCCGAGCACGGCGAGGACGGCCAGGGCGAAGGCGATGTCCGTCGCGGTCGGCACCGCCCAGCCGGCGGCCGAGCCCCCGCCGATCCCCGTGACCGTGAGGTAGACCAGCGCGGGGGCGATCATTCCGCAGAGGGCAGCCACCACGGGCAGTGCGGCGGCCCGGGGGTCGCGCAGCTCGCCCGCGACCAGCTCGCGCTTGAGTTCCACGCCCGCGACGAAGAAGAAGATGGCGAGCAGGCCGTCCGCGGCCCAGTGCTGGATCGACAGGTCCAGGCCGAGGGAGGCAGGGCCGATGTGGAAGTCGCTGACAGCCTCGTAGCTGCCCCCGAAGGTGTTCGCCCAGATGAGCGCCACGACTGCGGCGAGCAGCAGCAGGATGCCGCCGACGGTCTCCGCGCGCAGGGCGTCGGCGACGAAGTTCCGCTCGGGCAGGGTGAGACGGCCGAGGAACGGCCGGTCGTCGCGGTTGTTGTCTCGGGGCGCTGTCACAGGAGGCCTCCGGGTCGGACGGGCATGACAAAACAGTTGCCGACCAGACTTCCCGGCGCACCTCGAACGGCTTGTGCGTCAACGACGCGCACTTACTGTACCCATACGTGACAGTGGGACACATCGTGTACATGCCAGAACCCCCGTCGTCGTCGAGGCGACGGGGGTTCCGAAATGCCTGGTCGGAGCCGGTGGGGCCGGTTCCGGTCAGTCCTCGCCGGGGGCGCTGGGGAGCTTGGTCTGGATGAGATCCATCACGGACGAGTCCGTCAGCGTGGTGACGTCCCCGAGTTCCCGGTTCTCCGCGACATCGCGCAGCAGACGGCGCATGATCTTGCCCGAGCGGGTCTTCGGGAGTTCCGCCACCGGCAGGATGCGCTTCGGCTTGGCGATCGGCCCGAGGGTCGCTCCCACATGGGTGCGCAGCTCGTCGACGAGGCCCTCGTCCTCGCTGGCGCTGCCGCGCAGGATCACGAAGGCCACGATGGCCTGGCCGGTGGTCTCGTCCGCGGCGCCGACCACGGCCGCCTCGGCGACCTTCGGGTGGGAGACCAGGGCGGACTCGACCTCGGTGGTGGAGATGTTGTGCCCCGACACCAGCATCACGTCGTCGACCCGGCCCAGCAGCCAGATGTCGCCGTCCTCGTCCTTCTTCGCCCCGTCGCCCGCGAAGTACAGGCCCTCGAAGCGGGACCAGTAGGTGTCGATGAACCGCTGGTCGTCGCCCCAGATGGTGCGCAGCATCGAGGGCCACGGCTCGGTCAGGACCAGGTAGCCGCCGCCGCCGTCGGGCACCTCGTTCGCCTCGTCGTCGACGACGGTCGCGGAGATGCCGGGGAGCGGCCGCTGGGCGGAGCCCGGCTTGGTCTCGGTGACGCCGGGCAGCGGAGAGATCATCATGGCGCCGGTCTCGGTCTGCCACCAGGTGTCGACGATCGGGGCGCTGCCCGCCCCGATGTGCTCGCGATACCAGACCCACGCCTCGGGGTTGATCGGCTCCCCCACCGAGCCGAGCACCCGCAGGCTCGACAGGTCGAACTTCGCGGGGATGTCGTCGCCCCACTTCATGAACGTGCGGATCGCGGTGGGAGCCGTGTAGAGGATGGTGACGCCGTACTTCTGCACGATCTCCCAGAAGCGGCCCTGGTGCGGGGTGTCCGGGGTGCCCTCGTACATCACCTGGGTCGCGCCGTTGGCCAGCGGTCCGTAGACGATGTAGGAGTGCCCGGTGACCCAGCCGATGTCGGCCGTGCACCAGTAGACGTCGGTCTCCGGCTTCAGGTCGAAGACCGCGTGGTGGGTGTAGGCCGCCTGGGTGAGGTAGCCGCCCGAGGTGTGCAGGATGCCCTTCGGCTTCCCCGTGGTACCCGAGGTGTAGAGGATGAACAGCGGGTGCTCGGCCTCGAACGCCTCCGGGGTGTGGTCCGGGGACTGCCGGGCCACCACGTCGTGCCACCAGACGTCGCGGCCCTCGGTGAAGGGCGTCTCCTGCCCGGTCCGGCGCACCACGAGCACGTGCTCCACCTGCGGGCAGCGCGAGACCGCCTCGTCGATGGCGGGCTTGAGCGCGCTCGGCTTGCCGCGGCGGTAGCCGCCGTCGGCCGTGATGACCAGCTTGGCGTCGGCGTCCTGGATGCGGGAGGCGACGGCGTCGGCCGAGAACCCGCCGAACACGACCGAATGGGCGGCGCCGATGCGGGCGCAGGCCAGCATGGCGACCGCGGCCTCGGGGATCATCGGCATGTAGACGGCGACCCGGTCGCCCTTGCGGACGCCGAGTTCGGTCAGTGCGTTGGCCGCCCGTGAGACCTCGTCCTTCAGCTCCGCGTAGGTGATCGCGCGCCCGTCGCCGGGCTCCCCCTCGAAGTGGATGGCCACCCGGTCGCCGTGGCCGGCCTCGACGTGGCGGTCGACGCAGTTGTAGGCCACGTTGAGCGTGCCGTCCGCGAACCACTTGGCGAACGGCGGGTTGCTCCAGTCGAGGGTCTCCGTCGGCTCGGTGGCCCAGTGGAGGCGCCGCGCCTGCTCGGCCCAGAAGCCGAGACGGTCCGCCGCGGCCCGTTCGTACGCCTCCGCCGTCACGTTGGCGCTCGCCGCCAGCTCGGACGGAGG
This sequence comes from Streptomyces sp. C10-9-1, assembly GCF_024497955.1. Taxonomy (GTDB): domain Bacteria; phylum Actinomycetota; class Actinomycetes; order Streptomycetales; family Streptomycetaceae; genus Streptomyces; species Streptomyces sanyensis. Next base: position 436,286 of record NZ_JANHKP010000002.1, read on the forward strand.
GGCGAACCGCCGCTCTTCCTTGAGCAGGTTGGCAAGGCTCTCGTTGCTCACGACATCTCCCTTTCCCAGGGCGTCTTCCGTGCGTATGTGTCCCAGGCCATACCTCATCAGCCGAAGGGCCGGGTGACAAGTGCCTTCCGAAAATTGGTTTAGACCTATGGGTACTCTTCGGGCGGCGCGCCGCCGTCCGGCCGCGCCGCCGGACGGCGGCCCCTCCCCCGAGCGGTGGGGGAGGGCGCCACACGGTGGCACGGACGGCGCCCCCGCACGGTTCAGCCGCGCCGCGGGCCGTCGAGAGGCGCCCGTCCGCACGGGCCCGCCGACGGTCCGGCCGGGTCGGCGCACGGGTCAGGCGCGTACCTCCTCCAGCGAGGACGGGCCCGGCGCGACCCGGGTGAACACCTCGTCCATGCGGTGCTCGTCGGTGCCGGTGAGCAGGTAGGCCTGCGCCTCGCCGACGTGGAAGTACATGCCGTGGAGCCGCAGGGTGCCGTCGGCGAGCCGACGCGCCACGGCCTCGTGCGTCCGCAGGTGCTCCAACTGCTGGACGACATTGGTCAGGCAGAGCTGCTCCACCGCGTCGGCGGGGAGCCGGCCCGCGATGCGCGCCCACGGGTGGCGGCGGCTGCGCATCCTGGCGAGGCTCGGGCGGCCGTGCCGCAGCCAGCGCCGCAGGGGCGTCGAGTCGTCGTCGGCGGGCCCGTCCAGCAGGGCCTGCATGGCTCCGCAGCCCGAGTGGCCGCACACGGTGATGGAATCCACCTCCAGCACATCGACGGCGTACTCGATCGCGGCGGCCACGGACTCGTCGCCGCGCTCCTCGCCGGGGCGCGGGACCAGGTTGCCCACATTGCGCACGGTGAACAGGTCTCCCGGGCCGCTGGCTGTGATCATGCTGGTCACCAGGCGGGAGTCGGCGCAGGTCAGGAAGAGGTGCGAGGGGCGCTGTCCCTCCTCGGCGAGCCGGGCGAGCTCGTCCCGGACCAGCGGTGCGGTGTCCCGCTGGAAGGAACTCAGCCCGCTGGCCAGCGGGTGGATCGCGGGCCCGTGCGAGCGGTCCTCGCAGCGGTGGTTGCGCCAGGGTGTCCAGGGGCGGCAGCAGCCGTGGGGCTCGGAGCCGGGTTCGCTGGTGCGCAGCCCGGCCCGGCCGGTGAACTGCACGGCGCCGCCCTGCGCGGTGTGCGCCGTCCGCCAGTCCCGCAGGGCCTCGTAGGCGGCATGGTCCATGAAGGAGCTGTCCAGCTCGACGTCGCAGGAGCCGCCGGGCGGGACCTGGCCGAGTGCCCTGCTCAGCCGCGGTACGGCAAGGAAGGTCAACTGCCCCCGCACACGCACGCGGTGGCCGCCCGGTGCCTCCTCCACCGTGATGCGGGTACGCGTGAGGCGGTGCAGCGCGACGAGCACGGCGACCCCGATCCCGATGAGCACGCCCTCCAGGACGCCGGTGAGCACCACGGAGCTCACGGTGGCCGCGTAGACGAGCACTTCGCGGTTCCTGCGGATGTTGCGGAGGTGGGTGAGGCTCACCATCTGCACGCCCACGACGGCGACCAGGGCCGCCAGGGCCGCGAGCGGGATGAGGTCCATCGCCGGGACGAGGAGGAGGGCGGCGACCGCGACCCACAGCCCGTGCAGCATGGTCGAGTTGCGGCTGACCGCGCCGGCGGAGACGTTCGCGGTGCTGCGGACGGCGACTCCGGCGACCGGAAGCCCGCCGAGTGCGCCGGACACGATGTTCGCGGCGCCCTGACCGGAGAGCTCGCGGTCGAGATCGGAGCGCAGGGGGACGGAGTCCCCGCCCCGTGCGGCGACGAGCTTGTCGACGGCCACCGCGGAGAGCAGGGACTGCACGCTGGTCACGAGGGTGATGGTCACCACCGCCGCGACGAGGCCGAGGACCGGTCCGTCCGGCAGTGCGGGCAGGGCGTGCGCGCTCCAGGACGGCAGGTCCACCCGCTCGACGTCCAGCCCCGCGCCGACCGAGACGGCGGCCGCGGTCACGACGGCGGCCAGCGCGGCGGGAACGGTGCGCAGGATCCGCCCGGCGCGTCCGGGGATCCGGGGCCAGGCCAGCAGGACGGCCACCGTCAGGCCGCTGATCACGAGTGCGGTCGGGCGGGCCGCCATCAGCTGCCCCGGCAGGGCGAGGACGTTGGCGACCGGTGAGCTGTCGGGCGTGCCGCCGAGCACGATGTGGAGCTGCGCGAGGGCGATGGTGACACCGATGCCGGCGAGCATTCCGTGGACGATGGCGGGGCTGACGGCGAGTGCCGAACGGGCGACGCGCAGGGCGGAGAGCCCGAGCTGGCAGAACCCCGCGGCGACGGTGATGGCGCAGGTGGCCCGCCAGCCGTAGTGCTGGATCAGCTCGGCGGTGACGACGGTCAGCCCGGCCGCGGGCCCGCTCACCTGGAGGGGCGAGCCGCCGAGGCGCCCGGCCACGATGCCGCCGACCGCCGCCGCCACGAGACCGGCCTGGAGGGGGGCGCCGGTGGCGAGGGCGATGCCGAGGGAGAGCGGCAGGGCGATCAGGAAGACGGAGACGGAGGCGGACAGGTCCGCCGGGTCGAGGCGGATGCGGCGGTGCGGGCTCCTGCCGCCGGGGGGGCTGTGCGGGCGGTGGCAGGAGTCCGGTCCGGTTCGGCCTGCCGCCGGGTGGTGGGTGTCGTCGGGGCTTGTGGGGGTGCAGGTCATTCCCGTCTCCTCCGGGGCGCGGTCGCGGTCTGTGGGGGGCGCGGCCGTGGGGCACGGCGTGCGGTGGCGGGATGCTCGGTTTCGCACGAGCTCTCAACTCTGAGTAAACGCTCCGTAATGCAGAGTAAAGAAGTGAACATGCTTTTGAGGGCAAATGGGGCAATCAATCACTCGATTCGGTGATTAGTCACTTCATTCCGGCCCGGCCTTCCGGCACCCCTCTTTTCGCGGTGCGAGCGTGGCGATTCCGCCATCGATAAGTCGTATCTACATATGAAATGGGGTGGACGGATGCCGGCCGTCACCAAGAGGACCGCTGCCGTCGGCGCCGTCGCCGCGGCCCTGTTCGCCGGCCTGGTGGGCTGCTCCACCGGGGACGGAGGCCGGAAGGCGGCCGACGGGACCGAACACGGCGCGCCGGCCCAGAAGCAGGGCGTCGGCGCCCCCAAGAGTGCGATCCGCCTGATCGGCGACGGCTCCACCGCCTTCACCGGCGCTCAGCCGAACCTGCTCCGGCCGCAGCGGCTGAAGCCGGGCGAGACGCCGCCGCAGTTCGTCGTCTTCTCCTGGGACGGCGCCGGGGAGGACAGTCAGAAGCTGTTCTCCCACTTCCGGGAGGTGGGCAGGAAGTACGACGCCACCATGACGTACTTCCTCAGCGGCGTGTACCTGCTGCCCGAGGAGAAGCGCTCGCTCTACGAGCCTCCGCAGCACGCGGCCGGGAGCTCGGACATCGGCTTCAACGACGTCGAGGGCATCCGCGACACCGTGCGCGAACTCCGCGGCGCCTGGCTTGACGGCAACGAGGTCGGCACCCACTTCAACGGCCACTTCTGCGGGGCGAACGGAGGTGTCGGCACCTGGTCGGTGGACGAGTGGAAGAGCGAGATCGCCCAGGCCAAGTCGTTCGTCAAGAACTGGAAGACCAACGCCGGGCTCTCCTCCGCCGAGCCGCTCCCGTTCGACTACGACAAGGAGCTGATCGGCGCCCGGACCCCCTGCCTCGAAGGCCAGGACGCGTTCATGCGCGCCGCGTCCCAGCTGGGTTTCCGCTATGACACCAGCGGAGTCAACAGCCAGGTCTGGCCGAGCAAGAAGTACGGGCTGTGGGACCTGTCCCTCCAGATGGTCCCCTTCCCCGGCCGCGCCTTCGAGACGCTGTCGATGGACTACAACTTCATGGTCAACCAGTCCGGGACCACCAAGGGCGACCCCGCCATGCACGCCTACTGGGGAAACCAGATGCGCGACGGGTTCCTCAAGGCGTTCGACCGCGCCTACGAGGGCAACCGGGCCCCGCTGATCATCGGCAACCACTTCGAGTCGTGGAACGGCGGCACGTACATGACGGCCGTCGAGGAGACCATCGCCACCGTCTGCGTGAAGCGCGACGTCGAGTGCGTGTCCTTCCGGCAGCTCGTCGACTGGCTCGACGCACAGGACCCGCTCGTCCTGGAGAAGATGCGGCAGCTGCAGGTGGGCCAGGCTCCCGGGGGCGGCTGGGCCCGTTTCCTGGTGGCTCCTCCTGTCGCCGCCGCACCGCCCGCCGGGGAGAAGGGCGGGGCCGACCGCTGAGGCCTCCCCGCCGGCCGCCCGCGACTCCGTTGGCGCGGGCGGCCCGCGGGGACGCGGTCTCCCCGGCCGGACGCTGACGGACGGCCCCGTCCCGGTGCGTGGGGCCCGCGGCGCGTCATCCGGGCTGGGGCACCGGCACGTGCTCGCCCAGGACGAAGGCGGGGTCGACCTGGGCGGCCAGGTCGGCCCCGGTCTTCGCGTTCCCCCAGCTCTCGGCGTTCCTGAGGTGGAAGTGGACCATCTGGCGCGTGTAGCGCTCCGGGTCCCGGCGCGCGTGCGAGGCGTCGGCCGCCTCCTGCAGGGTCCCGAGCGCCCGCCGGTTGGCGTCCTCCAGCTGGGCGAAGCGAGGGGGCCTGCCCTTCTCCATGGCCCTGACCCAGTCGGAGTGGGCCATCGTCACCAGCAGGTCCTCGCCGACCTCCTGGCGCAGGAAGTCCACGTCGTCGGGTCCCTGCACCTTGTTGCCGACGACCGCGAGCGCGACTCCGTAGTCGCGTGCGTAGTCCTTGTACTGCCGGTAGACGGAGACGCCCTTCCGGGTCGGTTCCGCCACCAGGAACGTCATGTCGAAGCGGGTGAACATCCCGGACGCGAAGGAGTCCGACCCGGCCGTCATGTCCACCACGACGTACTCGCCGGGGCCGTCGACCAGGTGGTTGAGGCACAGCTCCACCGCACCGACCTTGGAGTGGTAGCAGGCGACGCCGAGGTCGGACTCGGTGAAGGGGCCCGTGGCCATCAGCCGCACCTCGCCGTCGTCGAGGTGCACGGTGCGGGCGCACGCGGCGTACACCGGGTTGTCCTCCTGCACGCGCAGCAGGCGGGACCCCTCGCCCGGCGGTGTCGTCTTGATCATCGTCTCCGGTGAGGTGATCCGGGGGTTGGTGCCCCGCAGGTACTCCTTGATCAGCGGAAGGTGGGCGCCCATGGCCGGGAGCGAGGAGGCCGCGGGCTCGTCGAGCCCCAGCGCGGCGCCGAGGTGCTGGTTGATGTCGGCGTCGACCGCGACGACCGGGACCGCCCGGGCGGCGAGATGGCGGATGAACAGCGAGGACAGCGTGGTCTTGCCACTGCCGCCCTTCCCTACGAAAGCGATCTTCATGTTCACCTAGCGTAGCCGCACGGGTGCACCGGGTTGCCCCGGTGAGTGAAGAAGACCACTCCAACGTGGGGCCCGGGTGCCGGGCGCGTAGCCTCGCTGCTTATGAGTACCAACGCCTCGGCGGGCGACCCGCTCGCCGCCCTCGCCGCCCTCCCGGGCGTCGCCGACTCCGTGGGCTCCGTCCGCAAGGCCGTCGACCGGGTCTACGGGCACCGCATCATGCGTCGCCGCAGTGTCGAGATCACCTCGGAGGCGGCCCTTCGGGGGGCCCGCGCCTCCGCCGCGCTCTCCGGGGCGGACTGGGCCCTGGAAGAGGTGCGCAGGCGGACGGACTTCGGCGGCGAGGGAGAGGCGCGTACCGTCGGCGCCGCGCTGCGCCTGGGCGCCGAGGCGGGTCAGCTGCTCTCCGTCTGGCGGCAGTCGCCGCTGCGCGTGCTGGCGCGGCTCCACCTCGTCGCGGCGGGCGGCTTCGAGGACTCGGGCGCCGTGGGGCGTCCGCGCCTGGCGGGCGAGGAGGTCGACGAGCCGCTCGTCGAGGCGTCGCTGCCCACCGCCGTCGAGGTGGCCGGCCGGCTGGAGGGCCTGGCCGGCCTCGTGGTGGCGGACACCGCGGCACCCGCCCTGGTGTCGGCCGCGGTGGTGCACGGCGAGCTGCTCGCGCTGCGGCCCTTCACCTCCTGCAACGGCCTGATCGCGCGGGCCGCGGAGCGGATCGTCCTCGTCGGCAGCGGTCTCGACCCCAAGGCGGTCTGCTCGGCCGAGGTCGGCCACGCCGAGCAGGGGCGGGCGGCGTACGTGGCCGCCTTCGCGGGGTACCTCTCGGGCACGCCCGAGGGGATGGCCGCCTGGATCGCCCACTGCGGGCGGTCCGTGGAACTCGGCGTCAGGGAGTCGACGGCGGTCTGCGAGGCGCTTCAGCGCGGCGCCGCCTGACCCCGTCCCGTCGTCCCGCGGCCCCGGCCGGAGGGGCGTGTGCGCGACGGGGTCGGGGCGCGGAACGGGTGCCGAAAAGGGTTGCGGCGGTACCTCTTCGGTACCGCCGCTGGCATGTCCGCCCAGTTACCAAGCGTCCTCGAAATATTGCCCATCAGGTCGGGTTCTTTGCCCGTCCCTGGTGCGGCTGGCCCGTAATCGACGGGTCGACGTCGCGTGGGTGCTCGACTTCCATGCTTCGGTCCGTGGGGCCTTGTCTGCGTTGAAGATGATCCTTTCGGACGTCCTCGGTCTCGCGGGCCGTTGACTCCTTTGTACTCCTGCGGGCGTCGGAGCGAAAGCCCTGCCTGCACTTCTTTACCTTCCACCCCGATACGGGACGAAAGGGGCGGGTCGAAGGTGTCCGCCGCGGGCGTTCACAGGGTCGCGGCCCGGGCCGCCCCGCGCCGGCGGCTGGCGTACCAGACGAGGCCCGCCGTGGCCGCTGCCGCCCCCACCGCGGCGGCGACCAGCGCCGGTCGCGTGGGCATCGACAGGGCGGGCAACCGCTGCTTCAGGCGCACCGGGCGGTTGAAGACCAGGACCGGCCAGCCGCGCTGCGCGGCCTCCCGCCGGAGCGCCCGGTCCGGGTTGACGGCGTGGGGGTGGCCCACGGACGAGAGCATCGGCACGTCCGTCGCGGAGTCGCTGTAGGCGTAGCAGCGCGACAGGTCGTACCCCTCGGAGGCGGCGAGTTCCCGCACCGCCTCGGCCTTCGTCGGGCCGTAGGCGTAGTACGCGATCTCGCCCGTGTAGCAGCCGTCGTCGCCGACCACCATCCGGGTGGCGACGACCCGGTCCGCGCCCAGCATGTCGCCGATGGGCTCGACCACCTCGGCGCCCGAGGTGGAGACGATGACCACGTCCCGGCCCGCGGTGTGGTGCTCCTCGATCAGCGAGGCGGCCTCGTCGTAGATGATCGGGTCGATCAGGTCGTGCAGCGTCTCGGCGACGATCTCCTTGACCTGCTGGACGTTCCAGCCCTTGCAGAGCGCCGAGAGGTACTCCCGCATGCGCTCCATCTGGTCGTGGTCGGCGCCGCCGGCCAGAAAGACGAACTGCGTATAGGCGGTGCGCAGGGCGGCGCGGCGGCTGATCAGCCCGCCCTGGTAGAAGGACTTGCTGAAGGTCAGCGTCGACGACTTCGCAATGACCGTCTTGTCCAGGTCGAAGAACGCGGCAGTACGCGGCAAGGAGTGGTTTTCCACGGGCAGAGCATATGCGCCCGCCATTCGGCGTACGCTGTGGCGCGTGGGTTTGCCTGAGAAGGCTCTCGGGTACACCATGGAAGTCACGGATCGTTCGCGACCGTGCTAACCCGGTCCGGCTCCTCCCCCCCCGAGCCGGCCGGAAAGACGACCCCCGCTCTCCCCCCCGGCGGGGGTCGTCGCATGTCCAGGGCGGTTTCGCCCACTCTTCCCCGGATGTCCACCATCCGTTCGCCGTTGTGGCCGCGCTCGTCGGCCCGGAGTGATCCGTCCCGGATTCGTCACTGAGGGTAGTTGTCGGGCTGCGTTCCGGCGCGCCTGGCTGCTCGCCGGTATGGGCGACCGGGTTATTCACACCTGGCCGGTTGTCCACAGTTTTTCACCAAGATCCACACGATTTCCGGGAGCACTCCACCGTGATTCCAGCCGCGAACTTCGCGGACCGGGGAATCACGCGCGTCGCGCCGTACCGGGCGCATGCGCAGGAGAGAGGTGGACCGTGGTCGCAGCCAATGCAGCGCAGCACAGCCCGGCGGGCGAGCACCGCCGCGAGGGCCCCCTGATCGTCACCGAGGACGTGGACCTGCTGGACGACCTGCTGCGCCTGTGCGCCGCCGCCGGTGCGGAGCCGGCCGTCCACCACACCGTTCCCGAACGGCGCGGCATCTGGGAGGCGGCCCCGCTGATCCTCGTCGGAGGGGATGCGGCGGACCGCTGCCGCGGCGTGCCCCGGCGCGGCGGGGTGCTGCTCGTCGGCAGGGACCAGGACGACCCCGACGTGTGGCGGCAGGCGGTCCGGATCGGCGCCGACGGGGTGCTGTGCCTGCCCGAGTCCGAGAACTGGCTCGTCGACCGGATCGCGGACGTGTCCGAGGGGGTCGGGCGGCCCGCGCTGACGGTCGGGGTGATCGGCGGCCGGGGCGGCGCGGGGGCCTCCACCCTCGCCTGCGCGCTCGCGGTCACCGCGGCCCGCGAGGGCAGGCGCACCATGCTCGTCGACGGGGACCCGCTCGGCGGGGGGCTGGACGTCCTGCTCGGCGGTGAGCAGGCACAGGGCCGCCGCTGGCCCGACTTCGCCGCCTCGAAGGGCCGCGTCGGGGGCGGGGCCCTCGAGGAGTCGCTCCCCAGGCTCCACGCGCTGCGCGTGCTCAGCTGGGACAGGGGCGACCTCGTGGCGGTGCCCGCCGAGGCCATGCGCTCGGTGCTCTCGGCCGCCCGGCGGAGGGGCGGTGTGGTCGTCGTGGACCTCCCCCGCCGGGTCGACGAGGGGGTGGCCGAGGCGCTCGCCCAACTCGACCTCGGCCTCCTGGTGGTCCCGGGAGAGCTGCGCGCCGTCGCGGCGTCCCAGCGTGTCGCGTCCACCATCGGCATGGTCCTCTCGGACCTCCGGGTCGTCGCCCGCGGCCCGTACGCCCCCGGGCTCGACGAACGCCGGGTGGCGGACGCGCTCGGTCTCCCGCTCGCCGGGGACCTGCCAGCGGACCCGGGTCTGCCCGCCGCCCTGCACGACGGCAGACCCCCCGGCGCCGGAACCCGAGGACCTCTCGCCCGCTTCTGCACGGCCTTCTGGGGCAGCGCGCTCACCGCGGAGGCGACGGCATGAGCGCCGCACTGCTGGAAGCCGTCCGCCAGAGACTCGCCGAAAGCGGGGCCGAACCCACTCCCGCCGGGGTGGCGGCCGCCCTGCGGGCCCAGGGACGCCTCCTGGGTGACGCCGAGGTGCTCGGCGTCACCGCCCAGCTGCGCGGTGAGCTGGTGGGCACCGGGCCGCTGGAGCCCCTCCTCGCGGATGCCGAGGTCACCGACGTCCTGGTCTCCGCTCCCGACCGGGTGTGGGTCGACCGGGGCGGGGGTCTGGAGCTCACCGGCGTCACCTTCGCCGACGCCGCCTCCGTACGGCGCCTGGCGCAGCGGCTGGCCGCCGTCGCCGAACGCCGACTCGACGACGCCCATCCCTGGGTCGACGCCCGCCTCCCCGACGGGACCCGCATCCACGCCGTGATCCCGCCGGTGGCCGTCGGCTCCACCTGCCTCTCCCTGCGTGTGGCCCGCCACCGGGCCTTCTCTCTCCGGGAGTTCGTCGAGGCCGGAACCCTCCCGCCCGGAGGGGACCGCGTGCTGCGCGCCCTCATGGCCGCCCGCCTGTCGTTCCTCATCAGCGGCGGCACCGGCTCCGGAAAGACCACCCTGCTCAGCAGCCTCCTCGGCCTCGTCGGCCACGGGGAGCGGATCGTGCTCGCCGAGGACTCGGCCGAGCTGCGCCCGGACCACCCGCACGTGGTGCGCCTGGAGTCGCGGCCCCCCAACCAGGAGGGCGCGGGGCGGGTGACCCTGCAGGACCTCGTGCGGCAGGCCCTGCGGATGCGCCCGGACCGGCTGGTCGTGGGGGAGGTGCGCGGCCGGGAGGTGACCGAGCTGCTGGCCGCCCTGAACACCGGTCACGAGGGGGGTTGCGGCACCGTCCACGCCAACGCCGCCGCCGACGTCCCTGCCAGGCTGGAGGCACTCGGCACTGCCGCGGGCCTGGACCGGGCCGCCCTGCACAGCCAGGTGGCCGCCGCCCTGTCGGTGGTCATCCACCTCGCACGCGACCGGCAGGGCAGGCGACGGCTGGCCGAACTGCACGTCCTGGAAAGGGACTCCGCCGGGCTCGTCGTCACGGTGCCCGCGCTGCGCTGGGGAGCGGACGGGTTCACCCGGGAGGCGGGCTGGCCGCGACTGCTGCACCTGACGGGGGAGGAGTCGTGACGGTGGACCAGCCGCTGTGCGCCGCGGCTGTCTGCGCCGGTGCCGCGGCCTCGCTGCTGGTCGCAGCGGAGCGCGGGAGGCGGCGTGTGTCCCTGATCCTGCCCCGTGCCGCCGCACCGGGCCGCCGCCCGCCATGGTCGTGGCAGCAGGCCGAGGAGGCCGCACGGGGCCACCGGGAGTGGCTGTGCCTGCCCCTGGCCCTCGTCCTGGCCGTGCTCGGGTCCTCCCCGCTGCCTCTCGCCCTCGGAGCTGCCGCCGTGCCGCTGGTACGCCGCGCGCTGCTCCGGAGGGAGCGGCGCGCCCGCGCACGGCGGCAGGCCGAGGCCGTGGTCGCGCTGTGCGGCGCGGTCGCCGCGGAACTCCGGGCAGGCCTCCAGCCCGGACAGGCGCTGAGGTTCGCCGCACGGCAGACCGAGGCCCTCGGGGAGGCGGAGGCGGCCGTGCTGGCCGCCGCGCGCTTCGGCGGCGACGTGTCGGCCGCGCTGCGGACCGCCGCACGGCTACCGGGGGCGGAGGGCCTGGCCGGGATGGCGGCCTGCTGGCAGGTGGCGGTGGGCAGCGGCGCCGGGCTGGCCGCCGGTCTGGAGCGACTGGAGGCCGCGCTGCGCGCCGACCGGGACCGGCAGGACGACCTCGACGCGCAGTTGGCCGGTGCCTGGTCCACGGTCGTCCTGCTGGCGCTGCTGCCGGCGGCCGGGCTCGGCATGGGCTGGGCACTCGGCGCGGACCCGTTGCGCGTGCTGCTCCACTCTCCCGCAGGGCTCGCCTGCCTGGCCGTCGGAGGGGCCCTGGAGGCCGCAGGCATGTACTGGGCCACGAGGATCGTACGGTCGGGGGAGGCGGCATGACCGGCGGCCCGCCGGACCGGCTCCTGGCCGCAGGCGCCGTCCTGGCCGCGGTCGGCAGCCTGGTCCCCCTGCTTCTCGACGGCCGCCGGACCTCCGCCGCACGGCGCCGCGGCGAGGCGCTGCTGGGCCTTCGGGGACCCCGGGGACCGCGTACGCGCCTTCGGCGGCCCCGGGCGCGAGCGCTCACCGGGCCCCTGTGCACGGCGGTTGCCTGTGCCGCCCTGCTGGAGGGCGTGACGGGCGCTGTCGTGGGGCTCGTCGCCGGTCTGGCTCTCCACGCCGCGCTGCGCCGCCGCTCACGGGCAGGGCCCGCAAGGTCCCGGGGCATCGGAGCACCCGCCCACGACGGTCGGGCCTCCCTCGCGTACGCCGCCCGGACGGTCCCGCCCGAGGAGGCGGGACGGCAACTGCCGCTCGCCGCGGACCTCCTGGCGGCCTGCCTCTCCGCGGGAGCCGGACCTCGCGAAGCGACCCAGGCGGTGGGCGAGTCGCTGGGCGGAGCCGCCGGCGGCTGCCTTGCCGCGGTCACCGCACAGCTGAGGCTCGGGAGAGAACCCGCGGAGGCCTGGGCCTGGCTCGGAGCCGCGCTCGACGCCCAGGCGCTCGCCCGCTGCCTGGAACGCGCCGACGCCACGGGGTCCCCGGCGGCCGAGCCGACGGCGCGTACCGCCGACCTGCTACGGGCCGCGCGCGCCCGCAGAGCCGTCGCACGCGGGCGACGCGCCCAGGTGAGGATCACCGCGCCCGTGGGGCTCTGCTTCCTCCCCGCGTTCCTCGCGATCGGCGTCGCACCTGTGCTCATCGGGCTGGCGGGCGGCCTGCTCCCTCCCGCCTGACGGACCTACTCCGACGGGCGGCGGGCGTCGGCCCCGGCGCTCCCGCGACGAGGGGCGCGTCGGCCGGGCCTGAACGGCGGGCCCGGAGACACGACTCGCGCGGCGACCGGAGCCGGTGGAGGCACGCCCTCCCACCACGTTCCTGCACCACATCCACGGAAACCACTCTCGACTGGAGGTCGAGCATGTTCTGCACCCTCATGTCCCTTACCCCGAAGACCTTCCGGCGGCCACCGCGCCGCAACCGCCGTCCGGGCACCGGCGTCTCGACCGCCCACCTGCTCGGCCTCCGCGGCCGGTTGGCCGCGCTCCGCGGGGATCGCGGGATGACCACGTCCGAATACGCGATGGGCACGATCGCCGCCTGCGCCTTCGCCGCCGTCCTCTACAAGGTGGTCACCAGCGGGGCGGTGGCCCAGGCTCTCGAAGCGGTGGTCGGCAGGGCACTCGATGTCCAGTTCTGAGCGGAGAGCGCCGTACCGCGTCCGGTCGGCGACCCGGCTCCGGAGCAGGCGCGCCGCGCCGGTCCCGACGCGCCCCCGGCGGGGCGACCGGGGATCGGTGACGGCCGAGGCGGCGATGGCCCTGCCTGCTCTGGTGGCCTTCGCCATGGGGCTGGTCTGGGCGCTGACGGCGGCCGCGGCCCAGATCCAGTGCGTGGACGCCGCGCGCGCCGGTGCGCGTGCGGCAGCCCGGTCCGAGCCCGTCCCGGTGGCCGTCGCCGCCGCGCGCTCCGTCGGGCCCCGGGGGGCGCGGGTGGCCGTGTCACGGCGCGGCGATCTCTGGCACGTACGGGTCGAGGCCGACGCACCCGGGCCCGGCGGGCTCGGACTCACGCTGGACGCCGAGGCGGCCGCCCTGGCGGAGGACACCGTGCACGGCGGTGACTTCGCCGGCGCATCCCGGCCCCGCGGAGAGCCGGGCACGGACCGTCACGGCGCCCGCGCGTACCTGAGCCGTACCGTGCCCGGCGCGGTAGCGGGAGGTGCGGTGGGCGCCGCGCCGGGGGCGGGACCCGGGGCGGTGCCGCGGTGAGGTGCTGCGCTCACCGGCCCCGGGACGCTGGGTCGGCCACGGTCTGGGTGGCCTCGCTCGCGACCGTGCTGTGCGCGGTCTTCGCCGTCGCCCTCGCGCTGGGCCAGGCCGCCGTGGCCCGGCACCGGGCCGCCGCGGCGGCGGATCTCGCGGCCCTGGCCGCCGCGGACCACGCCCTCCGCGGCCCGCTCGCGGCCTGCGACCGAGCGCGCGCCGTGGCCCGCGCGCACCGGGCCGAGGTGGCCCGCTGCGCGGTGAGCGGCGAGCTCGCCGATGTCACCGCGGCCGTGCGCCTCGGCCCGTACACGCTGCACAGCAGGGCCCGGGCCGGGCCGCCGGAGGCATGGCGCGCAGCGCACCCCGCCGCCCTTGCGCCGGCCTTCCGCACGGTGGGAGGGAGGGCCTCGCGCACGGGGGGCCCGGCGAGGCCGACGGTGCGCCGCCGGGGTCAGCCCTCCGTGCCGCGGGGGGCCTCGCCCGCGGCGTCGGCCGCGGGCCACGCCGGACTGCCCTGCTCACCGGACTCGGCGCCGGTGTCCGCGTCCCGCGGTGCGCCCGGCGCCGGATCCGCCGCCCGGGGAGCGCGTGGGGAGGCGCGCAGCAGCTCGCCGAGGAGCCTGACCGCCCCGCGCTTGTGCAGCGGATCGTTGCCGTTGCCGCACTTGGGCGACTGGATGCAGGAGGGGCACCCCGCCTCGCACTCGCAGGAGGCGATGGCCTCACGGGTGGCCGTCAGCCACTCGGCCGCGGTGTGGAAGGCCCGCTCCGCGAAGCCCGCGCCGCCGGGATGCCCGTCGTACACGAAGACGGTCGGCAGCAGCGTGTCCGGGTGGAGGGGCACCGAGACCCCGCCGATGTCCCAGCGGTCGCAGGTGGCGAAGAGCGGCAGCATCCCGATCGACGCGTGCTCGGCGGCGTGCAGGGCCCCGCCGAGCTGCTCCGGGCCGATCCGCGCCGCGTCCAGCTGGTCCTCGGTGACCGTCCACCACACCGCACGGGTACGCAGCGTCCGGGGCGGCAGGTCCAGCTTGGTCTCCCCGAGCACCTCGCCCGTCACGAGCCTGCGGCGAAGGAAGGACACGACCTGGCTGGTGACCTCCACGGAGCCGTAGCACAGGCGCCCGGCGCCCCAGGGGACCTCGACGTCGGTCTCCAGCACGGACACGGCCGTGGTGTCCCTCGCCGTGGTCGAGTACGGCGGGGATGCCTCCTCGACCAGGGCGACCGAGTCCTCCAGGTCGAGCCGCTTCACCAGATAGGTCCGGCCCTGGTGGAGATGGACGGCGCCGTCGTGCACGGACGCGTGCGCGGCGGCCTCGTCCACCGTCCCCAGCAGGCGCCCCGTGCCCGCCTCCACGATCTGCACCGGCTGCGCCCCGCCGCCCCGGATGTCGGTCAGGTCCGCGGCGCGTTCGCGGCGCGTCCAGTGCCATCCGGAGGCTCGGCGGCGCAGCAGCCGGGCGCGCTCCAGCTGAGGCATCAGCCCCGCGGCGGCCGGTCCGAAGAGCCCCAGGTCGGCATCCGTCAGCGGTGCCTCGGCGGCTGCCGCGCAGAGGTGCGGCGCCAGCACGTAGGGGTTGTCCGGATCGAGGACGGTGCTTTCCACGGGGCGTCTGAACAGCGCCTCCGGATGGTGCACCAGATAGGTGTCCAGCGGATCGTCCCGGGCCACCAGAACCGCGAGGGCTCCCCGCCCGGACCGTCCGGCCCGTCCCGCCTGCTGCCACAGGGACGCGCGTGTCCCGGGGTACCCGGCGATCACCACGGCATCCAGCCCCGACACGTCGATCCCCAGCTCCAGAGCGGTCGTCGCGGACAGCCCCAGGAGTTCGCCGGAGTGGAGGGCGCGCTCCAGTGCGCGCCGCTCCTCTGCCAGGTAGCCCCCGCGGTACGCGGCCACGCGCCGGGGGAGCGAGGAGTCGACCTCGGCGAGCCTCTCCTTGGCGATCACGGAGACCAGCTCGGCGCCCCGGCGCGAGCGCACGAAGGCGACGCTGCGCACCCCCTGGACGGTCAGGTCGGTGAGCAGGTCCGCCGTCTCGGCGGTCGCCGTGCGCCGCACGGGTGCCCCCTTCTCCCCGTGCAGCTCGGTCAGCGGGGGCTCCCACAGGGCGAAGACGAGTTCGCCCCGCGGTGAGGCGTCGTCCGCGACTTCCCGTACGGGCACGCCCGTCAGGCGCCCGGCGGCGGCGGCCGGGTCCGCCGCGGTGGCCGAGGCGAGCAGGAAGACGGGGTCCGCCCCGTAGCGGGCGCACAGGCGGCGCAGGCGGCGCAGGACCTGGGCGACGTGGGAGCCGAACACTCCCCGGTAGGTGTGGCACTCGTCGACCACGACGTAGCGCAGCGAGCGCAGGAAGGAGGACCAGCGCGGGTGTGCAGGGAGGATGCCCCGGTGCAGCATGTCCGGGTTGGTCAGGACGTAGTTGGCGTACTGGCGCACCCACTCCCGCTCCTCGACCGGGGTGTCCCCGTCGTACACCGCGGGCCGCACCCGGTTGCCCAGCGGTGCGGCCAGCTCCCTGACGGCACGCCGCTGGTCTGCCGCCAGGGCCTTGGTCGGGGCCAGGTAGAGGGCCGTGGTGCCGCGCCCGTTCGCGGCCTCGGCCCCGTCGAGGAGGGTGTGCAGGACCGGCACCAGGTAGGCCAGGGACTTCCCGGAGGCCGTGCCGGTGGCGATCACCACCGAGGTGCCGTCCAGCGCATGCTCCGCCGCCTCTGCCTGGTGCGTCCACGGGTGCTCGACACCGGCCTCCCGGACGGCGGAGATCACCTCGGAGCGGATGCGGTGGGGCCAGACTGCATGGCGCCCCGCCCTGGGGGGCAGGTGCTCCGTATGAGTGATGCGCGCAGCCCGGCTCCCGCCTGCGGTGAGCCGGTCGAGGACCTCTCCGGGGGAGGGCCTGTCCTCCCCGGTCGCGGGGGGTCGACTGGGACGCTGTTTCTTGGCCATCGGCACCGAGTGTGTCACCGGCATGACGGACAATGGTCCCAAGGCGTCGTGCATGGCTGCTGGTAAGTGATTGAATGCCATGGCGGCTGGCGACCGCCCTCCGGCTCCGTTCGGGAGACCTGAGAGGCGGCCGCTCGATAGCAAGGTGCTGGAGGATCCGTGGACCTGTCCCTGTCGACTCGCAATGTGTCCGGCCCTGGTGGCGACCGTACGGTCGTCGAGGTCGGTGGCGAGATTGATGTCTATACCGCGCCCAAGCTGCGCGAGCAGTTGGTCGAGTTGGTGAACGACGGCAGCTACCACCTGGTTGTCGACATGGAGGGCGTGGACTTCCTCGACTCCACCGGCCTGGGCGTGCTCGTCGGCGGCCTGAAGCGCGTGCGTGCCCATGAGGGTTCGCTGCGCCTGGTCTGCAACCAGGAGCGCATTCTCAAGATTTTCCGGATCACCGGCCTCACCAAGGTGTTCCCCATCCACACCACGGTCGAAGAGGCCGTCGCGGCGACGGACTGACGGTCGCCCGGACTGCCGGAAGAAGGGAAGGGGGACCGGGCCGCCAGCCCGGGCCCCTGGCACGCACGCTCGCTCTCTCCAGGGGGATCCGTATGGCCACCGTCGAGCTCCGCTTCAGTGCGCAGCCTGAGCACGTCAGGACGGCCAGGCTCGTCGCCGCGGCCGTGGCGCGGCGCGCCGGGGTCGACGAGGCGGTGCTGGACGAGGTCCGGCTCGCCGTCGGCGAGGCGTGCAGCCGCGCGGTCGGGCTGCACCGCAGCCACGGTCTGACGTCGCCCGTGCGCGTCGTGCTCTCCGAGGAGGAGAAGGCGTTCTCCATCGAGGTCGGCGACGAGGTCACCGGCGTGGGCGCGGCTGATCCCGGTGACGGGCGTCCGGAGGGTGCCGAGGGGGCCGCGGAATCCGAGGAGGAGGACGAGATGGGCCTCGCAGTGATCAGCGGCCTTGTCGACGACATGGAGGTCTCCTCCACCGACGTCGGCGGCGTGATCCGCATGAGCTGGCCGGCGACGCCACCTCCGGCGGTCTGAGTTCCACCCGTCGTTCGGTCCCGCCGGTCCGCGGTGGGACCGCGGGGAGCGGCGCCACCGTCGCCCCGGCCCGGCCGAGGCACCCGCGCTGCCCGCACCGGACGGCGTCCGCCGAGAGGCGCACCCGCGGAGTGAGACGGCCTCCGCGCCCCCGAGGCCCGGAGCCTGCCTCCCGAGGCCCGCTCCGCCGAGGCCCGGCCCCGCCGCAGAGTCCTGCGCCTGGTCCGACCGCCCGCGGACACCGAACCCCTTCGGACAGATCCACGTCGGCCCCACCCCGTCCGGGTGAGGGCCGTACGGGTGATTACGCGTGTCGCGGCCGAGAAGATTTTCGCGCGGGGGGAAGCCTGTTGAACAGGGCCTTTGTCCAGGCTCCCGGATAGCCGTTCTCGGGGTGCATACCCTTGGCCCGTTACGGCCTTCCGGTATATCGCGCAAACATTGTGTCAACCTGATCAATTTCAGGTGGCAGAACGACACCCTCGAAAAATTCTGTGCCCTTCTTTGATCGTGTTCTGCTCCCTACACTCCGTCCACATCTTGAGGTCTGAACATCAAGGAGGACGAATGCCGGGGCTCTCCCTCCCTCAGTCGGCCGAACCTCCACCCTTCCTCGCCGACGCGGTGCTGACCGACGGCAACCGGGTGATCATCGTGGTCATCGCGGTCGTCGCACTCGCCGCGCTGGTCGTGGCCCAGCTGCTGGTGCGCCAGGTCCTCGCCGCAGGCGAGGGCACCGAGTCCATGAAGAAGATCGCGGCGGCCGTCCAGGAAGGCGCGAACGCCTATCTCGCCCGGCAACTGCGCACCCTCGGGGTCTTCGCGGTCGCCGTGTTCTTCCTGCTGCTCCTCCTCCCCGCGGACGACTGGCCCCAGCGCATCGGCCGATCCGTGTTCTTCCTGGTGGGTGCGGCCTTCTCCGCCGCCACCGGCTACATCGGAATGCGATTGGCGGTGCGCGCCAATGTGCGCGTCGCCGCGGCGGCCCGCGAGGCGAGCCTGGAAAAGGGCGAACCCGGTAAGGACCTGACCTCGGTCGCCCACAAGGCGATGAAGATCGCCTTTCGCACCGGGGGCGTCGTCGGCATGTTCACGGTGGGCCTCGGTCTGCTGGGCGCCTCCTGCGTCGTCCTGGTCTACGCGGCGGACGCCCCCAAGGTTCTGGAGGGCTTCGGTCTCGGAGCCGCTCTCATCGCCATGTTCATGCGTGTCGGCGGCGGCATCTTCACCAAGGCCGCCGACGTCGGCGCCGACCTGGTCGGCAAGGTCGAGCAGGGCATCCCGGAGGACGACCCGCGCAACGCGGCGACCATCGCGGACAACGTCGGGGACAACGTCGGCGACTGCGCCGGAATGGCGGCGGACCTCTTCGAGTCCTACGCCGTCACCCTCGTGGCGGCCCTCATCCTCGGCAAGGCGGCCTTCGGGGACGCCGGGCTCGCCTTCCCGCTGATCGTCCCGGCGATCGGCGTGGTCACCGCGATGATCGGCATCTTCGCGGTCGCGCCCCGGCGCGCGGACCGCAGCGGGATGACCGCGATCAACCGCGGCTTCTTCATCTCGGCGGTGATCTCCCTCGGCCTGGTCGCCGTCGCCGTCTTCTCCTACCTCCCCTCCGGCTACGCGCAGTTGGACGGCGTCGAGGACCCGGACATCGCCGGGCACGGCGGCGACCCCAGGATCCTGGCGCTGGTGGCCGTCGCGATCGGCATCGTCCTCGCCGCCCTCATCCAGCAGCTGACCGGCTACTTCACCGAGACGACCCGGCGGCCCGTGCGCGACATCGGCAAGTCCTCCCTGACCGGTCCGGCCACCGTCGTCCTCGCCGGCATCTCGATCGGCCTCGAATCCGCCGTCTACACCGCGCTGCTGATCGGACTTGGGGTGTACGGGGCGTTCCTGCTCGGCGGCACCTCGATCATGCTCGCGCTCTTCGCGGTGGCGCTGGCCGGGACCGGGCTGCTGACCACGGTCGGCGTCATCGTCGCCATGGACACCTTCGGCCCGGTCTCCGACAACGCCCAGGGCATCGCCGAGATGTCGGGTGACGTCCAGGGGGAGGGTGCCCAGGTGCTCACCGACCTCGACGCCGTGGGCAACACCACCAAGGCCATCACCAAGGGCATCGCCATCGCCACGGCCGTCCTCGCCGCCTCGGCGCTCTTCGGCTCCTACCGCGACGCGATCGCCACCGCCGCGCGGGACGTGGGCGAGACCCTCGGCGACGGCGCGCCCATGACCTTGGTCATGGACATCTCCCAGCCCAACAACCTGGTCGGCCTCGTGCTGGGGGCCGCGGTGGTCTTCCTCTTCTCCGGGCTCGCCATCAACGCGGTCTCCCGGTCCGCCGGAGCGGTCGTCTACGAGGTGCGGCGGCAGTTCCGGGAGCACCCGGGGATCATGGACTACACGGAGAAGCCCCAGTACGGGCGCGTGGTGGACATCTGCACCAAGGACGCCCTGCGCGAGCTGGCCACCCCGGGGCTCCTGGCCGTGCTGACGCCCATCGCCGTGGGCTTCACCCTGGGCGTCGGGGCGCTCGGTGCCTTCCTCGCGGGAGCCATCGGGACGGGCACCCTCATGGCCGTCTTCCTCGCCAACTCCGGAGGCGCCTGGGACAACGCCAAGAAGCTGGTCGAGGACGGCCACCACGGGGGCAAGGGCAGTGACGCCCACGAGGCCACGGTGATCGGGGACACGGTCGGGGACCCGTTCAAGGACACCGCCGGGCCGGCCATCAACCCGCTGCTGAAGGTGATGAACCTGGTGGCCCTGCTGATCGCACCGGCAGTGGTGCAGTTCAGCTTCGGAGAGGACGCCGACGCGGGGATTCGCGCCCTGGTGTCGGTGGTGGCCGTGCTGGTGATCGCCGGTGCCGTCTACGTCTCCAAACGGCGCGGGATCGCCGTGGGCGACGAGGGAGGCGCACCCGACCGGGACGCCGCCCCGCCGGGCCCGGCGGCCATGAGGTGATCGCGGGCGGAGCCCCGGCCCCCGGGCCGCCCGGGGCCAGGGCTTTGCGCTGCGGACGGCGCACGGGGAGGGTGACGGCCCGTCATGATCCGGGCGGTGGCGCGGGGTGATGCGCCGTCCGTCCGTGCCTGCCGGTCCGTCCTCGCGGCAGAGGCGTCGGGTGCTGTGGAGTGAGACGTCTCTCCCTTGGTGCAAATGGCTTCAATAGCTTATGAAGCGGACTTCCCGCGTATGGGCGTCACCCGTGCGGCGTGTATGTTCCGGGGCCGAGAGCGCCTTGGAAGGGACCGATCCGGTGAACAAGAGACTTGCGGCCGTGCTGTCCGGCACTGCGGTGCTGGTGCTGGTGCTGTCGGGATGCGGTGACGACAGCGAGGAGAAGGTCAACGACTGGGCCAAGAAGGTCTGCGACGCCGCCGAGCCGCAGATCCAGAAGAGGGCCGACGCCCAGCAGGCCATCATCTCGACGGCGGCGGACGGCGAGCCCGCGGACATCCAGGCCGCCGACTCCAAGGCGTTCGCGGACATCGCGGCAGCGGACAACGCGCTCGCGAAGGCGGTACGCGACGCCGGGGTTCCGCCCGTGGAGAACGGCGAGCAGCTCCAGAACGACGCGGTGAAGGAGCTGGAGGCCACCGCCGCCGAGTACCTGAAACTCAAGGACCAGATCGACGGGTTGAACCCCGACGACCAGCAGAAGTTCGCCGACGGACTCCAGGGCGTGGCGGACGGCCTGAAGAAGATCGAGACGATGGACCAGGAAGCCCTGAACAAGCTCCAGTCCGGCGAGCTCGGCGCGGCCATGGCGAAGCAGCCCGGTTGCCAGCGGGCCGACGCCTCCAGCCCCGCCTCGGGATCCTCCGCCTCACCCGCGGCCTGAACCCGGACGGCGCCGCCTCCCGCCGGGGCGGCGCCGCGAGGCGCCGGGCCGCACCGGCGGCGGGCGCCGGCGTGCGGTGACGCGTCCGACGCGCTCGGACCGGCCCGGGGCACCCCGCACGCTCCGGCCCGTCCGGGCCCTGGGGGAGCGGCCCCCTGAGGCGGCAGCAGGGCGCAGCCCGCAGGCGGGACGCCGGTGCCGCGGGCGGCAACTGTCGGCGGCTCCCCCCACAATGGACGGGTGAGCACCGCCACCCTTCCCACAGCCGACCACGCCCGACGACTCCGCGAGGCTTTCGCCGCCGCGGAGTTCACCGCCGACGGCCTCCTCGACCTGCTCGGGGCCCCCGCCTACGCGGCGCTGGCCCGCAGCGAGACGGTCCCCGCCCTGCGGGCCACCCGCGGGGACAGCGCCCTGGAGGCGCTGGTGCGCCTGTTCCTGCTCCAGAGGCCGGTGGCCCTCGAACGCGCCCGCACCGCGCTGCCGCTGGAGGAATGCCTTGACGGGGGCTGGCTGACCCGCGACGGCGACCAGGTGCTCGCCGCCGTGGACATCCGCCCCTACGGCGGTCCGGAGGGCCAGGACTGGTACATCGTCTCCGACCTCGGCTGCGCCGTGGGCGGGGCAGGCGGAGCGGGCGACCAGCCGGAGGGCGTCGTCCTCGGCGTCGGCGGGGCGTCGACCACGCTGGCCGGGATCACCGTGCGGACCCCCGTCGCCTCCGCCCTGGACCTGGGCACGGGTTCCGGGATCCAGGCGCTCCACGCGGCCCGGCACGCCACCCGGGTGACCGCGACGGACCTCAACCCCCGGGCCCTCGCCTTCACCCGCCTCACCCTGGCGCTCTCGGGCGCGGGGGACGCCGATCTGCGCGAGGGCTCGCTCTTCGAGCCCGTCGGCTCGGACACCTACGACCTGATCGTCTCCAACCCGCCGTTCGTGATCTCCCCCGGTGCCCGGCTGACCTACCGCGACGGGGGCATGGGAGGCGACGACCTGTGCCGCCTGCTGGTCCAGCAGGCGGGGGACAGGCTGAACGACGGCGGCTACGCCCAGTTCCTCGCCAACTGGCAGCACGTGAAGGGAGAGGAGTGGCAGGACCGGCTGCGCTCCTGGGTGCCCCGCGGCTGCGACGCCTGGATCGTGCAGCGCGAGGTGCAGGACGTCACCCAGTACGCCGAGCTGTGGCTCCGCGACGCGGGGGACCACCGCACCGACCCCGACGCCTATGCGGCCCGGTACGAGGCCTGGCTGGACGAGTTCGAGGCGCGGGACACCAAGGCCGTGGGCTTCGGCTGGATCACGCTGCGCAAGTCCGGTTCGGACCGGCCGTCGGTCGTCGTCGAGGAGTGGCCCCACCCCGTGGAGCAGCCGCTCGGCGAGACGGTCCGCGCGCACTTCGACCGCCAGGACTACCTGCGGACACGCGACGACGCGGCCCTGCTCGCCGACCGCTTCCGGCTGGCCGCCGAGGTCGTCCAGGAGCAGGTGGGCCTCCCGGGCGCCGAGGACCCCGAGCACGTGGTGCTGCGCCAGAACCGCGGGATGCGCAGGGCCACCACGGTGGACACGGTCGGTGCCGGGTTCGCCGGCGCCTGCGACGGCACGCTGAGCGCGGGACGCATCCTGGACGCGATCGCCCAGCTGATCGACGAGGACCCGGTGCTGCTCCGCGACCGGACGCCGCGGGCGCTGAGGCTCCTGGTGGAGGAGGGGTTCCTGGAGCCGGTGCTCTGATCCGCCGACGCCGACGCCGACGCCGACGCCGGCCGCGGGCGGCCGCGGGCGGCAGCTGCGGCCCGGCGCCCTGTCGGCCGGGGCTGCGCGCACACCCGTGCGCTCCCCGGAGGGCCGGATGTGCTTCCCCGCGGGGCCGGCGCCACCCGGGGAGGCCCGCACCGATCGGTTCCGGTCGGTCTCCCGCTCGATCCGGCCACTGTCCGCTCCGCGGGGTCGTGCACCGTCCGCCGGCGAGGCCGCGGGGTGTGAGATTCCCGCGCCACGCCCGCCCGGCGGGACCGAGCGGGTGATCCCATGTGCCGTTCACCGGGAATTCGCATCGGCGACGTCCGAAGGTGCCAACCTCGGCCTCCGATGCGCACAGGTGCCAGGGAAAGGCCGGGTGGAGCCATGGAGAGCGGACCAGCGATCTTCGCCGGAACGGCGTTCGCGCTGTTCGGAGCCGGACTCCTGCTGTGGACCGGTGTGCGCCTCGGCCACCGGCAGCCGGTCGCGCACGGAGTGAACCCCGCCACCGCCACCGTGCTCGGCATCCTCTTCGGTGCGGCGTTCCTCACGCTCGGGGTCTGGTGCTTCGGCCGCCTGTGAGGCCCTGCCGGGACACCGAGCTGCCGGTCCGGGCGGCATAAAGGGCATGAGTCGGGTTACCGTTCGAGTGGCCGTTGCGGGCTTTTGCCGTTTGACACGGGGGCGGGTTGTACCGTCACACTCCGCAGCGACAGCAGCGTCACGGCAGGGGCCGTCGCGCCGGCACCGCACGACGGGTGCCGCGCAGCGCCCCTGCGAGCGCCCATCGGATGTCGACCGGAGAGAAGAGCGAAGTTGTCCCCGACCAGCGAGACCGCACAGGGCGGCCGCCGACTCGTGATCGTCGAGTCGCCTGCCAAGGCGAAGACGATCAAGGGCTACCTCGGCCCCGGCTATGTCGTCGAGGCGAGCGTCGGGCACATCCGCGACCTGCCGAACGGCGCCGCCGAGGTGCCGGAGAAGTACACCGGGGAGGTCCGACGCCTCGGTGTGGACGTCGAACACGACTTCCAGCCGGTCTACGTCGTCAACGCCGACAAGAAGGCGCAGGTCAGAAAGCTCAAGGAGCAGCTCGCCGAATCCGACGAGCTCTACCTCGCCACCGATGAGGACCGTGAGGGCGAGGCCATCGCCTGGCACCTGCTGGAGGTCCTCAAGCCCAAGGTGCCCGTCCACCGGATGGTCTTCCACGAGATCACCAAGGACGCGATCCGGGAGGCCGTGGCCAATCCGCGCGAACTGAACAAGCGCATGGTCGACGCCCAGGAGACCCGGCGCATCCTCGACCGCCTCTACGGCTACGAGGTCTCGCCGGTCCTGTGGAAGAAGGTCATGCCGCGGCTGTCCGCGGGCCGGGTGCAGTCCGTGGCCACCCGGCTGGTCGTGGAGCGGGAGCGCGAGCGCATCGCGTTCCGCTCCGCCGAGTACTGGGACCTCACGGGGACCTTCGGCACCGGCCGCAGCGGGGACGCCTCCGACCCGGCGGTCCTCACCGCCCGGCTGAACACGGTCGACGGCCGGCGCGTCGCCCAGGGCCGCGACTTCGGCGCGGACGGCGGCCTCAAGTCCTCGCAGGTGCTGCACCTGGACGAGTCCGCCGCCCGGGCCCTGGCCGCCGCACTGGAGGACGCCTCCTTCGCCGTCCGGTCGGTCGAGTCCAAGCCCTACCGCCGCTCGCCGTACGCGCCCTTCCGTACGACGACCCTCCAGCAGGAGGCGTCCCGGAAGCTCGGCTTCGGCGCCAAGGCGACGATGCAGATCGCCCAGAAGCTGTACGAGAACGGCTTCATCACCTACATGCGCACGGACTCCACGACGCTGTCCGACACGGCCGTCGCGGCTGCCCGAGCCCAGGTCACGCAGCTGTACGGCGCGGACTACCTGCCCGAGAAGCCCCGCACCTACGCCGGCAAGGTCAAGAACGCGCAGGAGGCCCACGAGGCGATCCGCCCCTCGGGCGACCGCTTCCGCACTCCCGCCGAGACCGGCCTGACCGGTGACCAGTTCCGCCTGTACGAGCTCATCTGGAAGCGGACCGTCGCCTCCCAGATGAAGGACGCGGTCGGCAACAGCGTCACCGTGCGGATCGGCGGCCGTGCCGCCGACGGGCGGGACGCGGAGTTCACGGCCTCCGGCAAGACCATCACCTTCCACGGCTTCATGAAGGCGTACGTCGAGGGCGCCGACGACCCGAACGCCGAGCTCGACGACCGCGAGCGCCGCCTGCCGCAGGTCGCCGAGGGCGACGCGCTGACGGCCGAGGAACTGTCGGTCGACGGCCACGCCACCAAGCCTCCCGCCCGCTACACCGAGGCATCCCTGGTCAAGGAGCTGGAGGAGCGGGAGATCGGCCGCCCGTCGACGTACGCGTCGATCATCGGAACCATCCTCGACCGCGGCTATGTGTTCAAGAAGGGCACGGCCCTGGTGCCGTCCTTCCTCTCCTTCGCCGTGGTGAACCTGCTGGAGAAGCACTTCGGGCGGCTCGTGGACTACGACTTCACGGCGCGGATGGAGGACGACCTCGACCGCATCGCGCGGGGCGAGGCCCAGGCCGTGCCGTGGCTGAGGCGCTTCTACTTCGGTGAGGGCGAGGCGGCCGGTGCCGCCTCGGAGGCGGGCAACGGCGACGGCGACCACCTCGGCGGCCTCAAGGAACTGGTGACCGACCTCGGCGCCATCGACGCCCGGGAGATCTCCAGCTTCCCCGTCGGCAACGACATCAAGCTGCGCGTGGGGCGCTACGGCCCCTATGTCGAGCGGGGTGAGAAGGACGCCGAGAACCACCAGCGGGCCGACGTCCCCGACGATCTCGCGCCCGACGAACTGACCGTGGAACTGGCCGAGGAACTGCTCGCGAAGCCGAGCGGCGACTTCGAGCTGGGCACGGACCCCGTCTCCGGCCGCCCGATCGTGGCCAAGGACGGCCGCTACGGTCCCTATGTCACCGAGATCCTGCCCGAGGGCACCCCGAAGACCGGCAAGAACGCGGTCAAGCCGCGCACGGCCTCGCTCTTCAAGTCGATGTCCCTGGACACGGTCACGCTGGAGGACGCGCTCCGGCTGATGTCGCTGCCGCGCGTCGTCGGCGCCGACGCCGAGGGCGTGGAGATCACCGCGCAGAACGGCCGCTACGGCCCGTACCTGAAGAAGGGCACTGACTCGCGCTCCCTGGAGACGGAGGAGCAGCTCTTCACGATCACCCTGGACGAGGCGCTCGCGATCTACGCGCAGCCCAAGCAGCGCGGCCGTGCCGCGGCCAAGCCCCCGCTGAAGGAACTGGGCACCGACCCCGTCAGCGAGCGCCCGGTGGTCGTCAAGGACGGCCGCTTCGGCCCGTACGTCACCGACGGCGAGACCAACGCCACGCTGCGCAGCGGTGACAGTGTCGAGGCGATCACACCGGAGCGCGGCTACGAGCTGCTGGCCGAGAAGCGGGCCAAGGGCCCCGCGAAGAAGGCGGCCAAGAAGGCGGCCAAGAAGGCCCCGGCGAAGAAGGCCCCGGCGAAGAAGGCCCCGGCGAAGAAGACGGCGGCCAAGAAGACCACGGCGAAGAAGACCGCGGCGACCGCGGCCAAGAAGACCACGGCCGCCGGGAAGACGGCGGCCGGGACCGCCACCGCCACCGAGGACTAGCCGGACCGGGCGGGCGCCCCCGCGGTGCCCGCCCGGGCCGCCCTCGGCTCCGCACCGCCCCGCCTGCGGGCCGGGTGTGGACCGTCTCCCCGCTTGCCGCCCCGGGGCGTGCGCCCGGCGCCCGCCCGCACACGGGCTTCACAACTGTGCGACAAAGCGGCCGTCTGTTCGGACACCGCACCGGGGCGCTGACCACTCCGGATAGGCTGGGCGGATGACGCGAGCCGAGCAGCCAGCCGAGCAGGAGGCGGTCACGGGGACCGCCTCAGAGACTGCTTCCGACGCCTCACACGACGCCCTCGCCGCGGACTCGCGGGAACGTGCCCTACGCGCCCTGCTGCGCCGCCCCCAGCTGCGCAGACTGTGGAACGCCCAGGTCCTCGGCGGTGCCGGTGACGCGGCCGGTCTGCTGGTCCTGCTGCTTCTCGCCCTCCAGGCCGCGGTGCGGTCGGACGCCTTCGGCAGCGGCTACCGCGGCGCCGCGTTCGCCGTCGCGGCCGTGTTCGCGGTCCGGGCACTGGCCACGCTGCTCTTCGGGGCCGTCCTGCTCGGCCCCCTGACCTCCCTGACCGCCGCCGGCGGCCCCCTCGACCGGCGCTGGACCATGGTCGGCGCGGACGGGGTCCGCCTGGCGCTCTTCGTCGTCGCCCCGCTGTGGCTGGACTGGACCGGCGACAACGCCCTCGCCTTCCTCCTCTCCACCGTCTTCCTGGCGGGAGCCGCCGAGCGCGTCTGGACCGTCGCCCGCGACGGCGCGGCCCCCGCGCTGCTGCCCAGCCCGCCCCCGGAGGCCGCGGCCGTACGCCCCCAGCCCGACCATCTCGACGCCCTGCGCCGGCTGTGGGTGCGCACGGCCTTCGTCGTGATCCCGGCGGGAGCCGCCGTGCTCCTGGCCGCCACCCTGGCCGGCAACGCGCTCGGCACGGGCGTCGACTGGTTCACCACCCACCAGGCCGCACTCGGCTCCTACGTGGCGGCCGGGTTGTTCGCCGCCTCGGTGTCCACCCTCTCCTTCGTCACCCTGCCGCGCACGCAGACCCCGCGCCCCCGCTCCCCGCTCGAAGGCCTGCGCCGGCCCACCGCCGGCAGCGGAGCCGACCGGGGCCGCACCGGCGGCATCCCCCTGTTCGTCCTCGCCTGCGCCTCCGTCGCCGCCGCCGTCGCGGCCGCGGCGGCCGTCGCGGTGCTCCACGCCGTCGACCTCGGCGCCGGTCCGGCGGGCTTCGCCCTTGTCGTCCTGGCACTGACCGGCGGAACCGGGGCCGGCATCCGGGCCGCCGGGTCCGTGCTGCCGTCCCTCTCCCGCCGCCGACTGCTCGCCCTGGCCGTCGCCACCACCGGCGTCGCGCTGCTGGCTATGGGCCTGGTGCCCGACACGGCGACCGTCGTGGTCCTGGCCGTGCTCGCCGGGCTCGCCGCCGGTGCCGCCGCGAACACCGGACACACGCTGATCGACCAGGAGACCGAGCAGGCGCGCCGCCCCCGGCTGACCGAGCACCTCCAGGCCGTCGTGCGGGTGGCGGTCGCGCTCGCCGCCGTCGGAGCGCCGCTGCTCGCCGCCGCCATCGGGCCCCACCGGCTCGCCGGCGGCGACCTCGTCTTCGCGCACGGCGGTGCCGCGTTCACG
The DNA here is from genome assembly GCF_024497955.1 of Streptomyces sp. C10-9-1. GTDB lineage: Bacteria > Actinomycetota > Actinomycetes > Streptomycetales > Streptomycetaceae > Streptomyces > Streptomyces sanyensis. The sequence continues at coordinate 464,180 of NZ_JANHKP010000002.1, forward strand.
CTGATGCTGGTCGGCGCACTCCTGCTGCCGGTCGCCGCCCTGGTCCTCGCCAGGGCCGACGACCGCTCCGGTGTGCCGCTGCGGAGGGACCTGCGGGACGCCCTGCGCGGCGGTGCCGACCCGGCCGAGGCCCCCACGGCGGGAGGGTTCTTCATCGCCGTCGAGGGCGGTGACGGCGCCGGGAAGTCGACCCAGGTCGAGGCACTCGCCGACTGGATCCGGGCCAAGGGCCACGAGGTGGTCGTCACCCGCGAGCCCGGCGCCACCCCGATCGGGAAGCGGCTGCGTTCCATCCTCCTGGACGTCTCCAGCGCCGGGCTCTCCCACCGCGCGGAGGCCCTGCTGTACGCGGCCGACCGCGCGGAGCACGTCGACACCGTGGTGCGGCCCGCCCTGGAACGGGGCGCGGTCGTCGTCTCCGACCGCTACATCGACTCCTCCGTCGCCTACCAGGGCGCCGGGCGGGACCTGTCCCCGACGGAGATCGCCCGCATCTCGCGCTGGGCCACCGGCGGCCTCGTGCCCCACCTCACCGTGCTGCTCGACGTGTCCCCCGAGGCCGCCCGCGAGCGGTTCACCGAGGCACCGGACCGGCTCGAATCCGAGCCGGCCGAGTTCCACCAGAGGGTGCGCTCCGGGTTCCTCACCCTGGCCGCGGCTGATCCCGGCCGCTACCTGGTGGTGGACGCCGGACAGGAGCCCGAGGCCGTCACCACCGTCGTGCGCCACCGGCTCGACCTGCTGCTGCCCCTCTCCGAGGCCGAGATCAGGGCCCAGGAGGAAGCGCGGCGCAAGGCCGAGGAGGAAGCCCGCCGCCGGGCGGAGGAAGAGGCGCGCCGGAAGGCCGAGGAGGAGCGCCTGGAGCGCGAGCGCCAGGAGCAGCTCGCCCGGCTCCGTGCCGAGGAGGAGGAGCGCAAGCGCCGCGAGGAGGAGGAGGCGCGCCGCCGCGAGGCCGAGCGCAAGGCCGAGGAGGAGCGCCGCCGTGCCGAGGAGGACCGGCTGCGGGCCGAGGAGGAGCGCAGGCGCCGGGAGGCCGAGGAGAAGGCCCGTCAGGAGGAGCAGGAGCGCCTGCGCCGCCGGGCGGAGGAGGAGGCCCGGCTGCGGGCGGAGGCGGAGGCCCGCCGCCTGGAGAAGCAGCGCAGGGCCGAGGAGGCCCTGCTGAAGGCCGAGGCCGCCCGCCGGGCGGCGGAGCAGGCGGCCGCCGAGTCGGCCAACGAGGTCACCGTCCCGACACCGGCCGTCCGCCCCGGCACCGAGGGGCAGGCCGATCCCGACGAGGTCACCCAGGAGGTCCCCCGCCCGCCCGTCCCCGAGGCCGACGACCGGACCACCGTGCTGCGCAAGGTCCCGGCCGAGGACGAGACCACCGTGCTGCGCACGGTCCGCGAGGAGGACGCCGCGCCGTCGCGCCGCCCGGCCGACGAGGCGGAGACCTCCGCCCTGCCGGCCGTCGACGACACGGCCGTCCTCCCGCCACTGCGGGACGGAGGAGGCCCCCAGGCCCCCGAGGACCGTGTCCCGGCCGACTTCTTCCGGAAGGACCGGGACGGCGCCGCGGCCCCGGCGCGCGCTGAAGCGGACCCTGCGGGCGGCGGCGCCCCGGGCGCGGCCGCGCCGGACGAGCGCACGCGGGAGCTGCCCCAGGTCGCCCCCGAGGCGGCCGGCGAGCGGCAGCGGCGGCGCAGCGACTGGGCCGAGGAGACCCCGCTGGACGACCTGCCGACCCTCGCGGACGAACTGCTCGGCCCGCACGGGGACGACGACGGCCGCGACGGGCCGACCCGCCGCTGACTCCCGGTGGCCGGGGCACACGGCCCCGGCCACCCCGGTGGAGGCCGTCCACCGGCCATCCGCCCTCCGGGACCGGGTGTCCGAGCGGTGCACCACAATGGGAGGCCGCAGCGCGAAAGGTGGTGGCGGCCCGTGGCCGTATGGGACGACATGGTCGGCCAGCAGCGCGTCCAGGCGCAGCTGGAGGCCGCGGCACGGGACGCCGACGCCCTGGTCACCGCACACGAGCGCGGCGAGCCCGCGCCGACCGCGTCCACGATGACCCACGCCTGGCTCTTCACCGGCCCCCCCGGCTCCGGACGCGTCACCGCCGCCCGCGCCTTCGCCGCCGCCCTCCAGTGCACCAGCCCCGACCGAGCGCTCGGCGGGGCCCCCGGCTGCGGCTTCTGCGACGGCTGCCACACCGCTCTGATCGGCACCCACGCGGACGTCAGCTCCGTGGTGGCGATCGGGTCCCAGATCCTCGTCGAGGCCATGCGCGACACCGTCCGCAAGTCCTTCACCGCCCCGGCGAACGGCCGCTGGCAGGTGATCCTCGTGGAGGACGCCGAGCGGCTCAACGAGAAGTCCGCCAACGCCGTGCTCAAGGCCGTCGAGGAACCCGCGGCACGCACCGTCTGGCTGCTGTGCGCGCCGTCCCTGGAGGACGTGCTGCCCACCATCCGCTCGCGCTGCCGCCTGCTGACGCTGAGCACCCCGCCCGTGGACGCCGTCGCCGACTTCCTGATCCGGCGCGACGGCGTCGAGCCCGGGGCCGCGGCCGCCGCCGCGCGCGCCACCCAGGGGCACATCGCCAGGGCCCGGCGGCTCGCCACGGACGAGCGGGCCCGCGCCCGCCGGGCGACGGTGCTCCGGCTGCCGCTCCGCGTGGACGACATCGGGCAGTGCCTCAAGGCCGCCCAGGAGCTGGTCGACGCCGCCACCGAGGACGCCACCCAGCTCGCCGAGGAGCTCGACGCCAAGGAGACGGAGGAGCTCAAGGCGGCGATGGGCGCCTCGGCGGGCGGCCGGATGCCCCGCGGCACGGCAGGCGTGATGAAGGAGCTGGAAGAAAAGCAGAAGCGCCGCCGGACCCGCGCCCAGCGCGACAGCCTCGACCTCGCCCTCACCGACCTGACGAGCTTCTACCGCGATGTGCTCGCGGTGCAGTTCGGTTCGCGCACCGCGCTCGCCCATACCGACGTGCAGGACGCCGTCGAGCGCGTGGCCCGGGCCTCGACCCCCGAAGCCACCCTGCGCCGCATCGAGGCCGTCGTCGCGTGCCGCGAGGCCCTCGACGGCAACGTGGCACCCCTGCTCGCCGTGGAGGCCATGGCGGTCTCGCTGCGGTCGGGCTGACCGAAGCGCCCCGCCCGGGGCCCGTTCACCGGCGGGCGGGCGGTGCACCGGTCCGCACCGGATCACCCGTACGCCCGGTGCGGATCACCCGTAAGGGCAAGGACGGGCAACCCGGGCCTGCGGCGATTAGGCTCCGGGGGATGGACACCAGGCGTCTGCTCCGCACCCTCGCTCTCCCGCTGGCCACGGCCGGCCTCCTCCTCTCCGGCTGCAGTGGCGGCAACGCGTCGACCGGCGCCGTGGCGTCGGACGCACCGCCCTCCGGCCGTGCGGCGCCGGCCGCCGACCTGGAGCCGTACTACACGCAGAAGCTCGCCTGGCGGGACTGCGGCGTCCCCGGTTTCCAGTGCGCCACCATGAAGGCCCCGCTCGACTACGACGACGCCGACGGCGCGTCCGTCGACCTGGCCGTCGCCCGCAAGAAGGCCACCGGACCGGGCGAGCGCATCGGGTCCCTGCTGGTGAACCCCGGCGGCCCCGGAGGCTCGGCCATCGGCTACCTCCAGGCGTACGCGGGCATCGGCTACCCCGCCCCGGTGCGCGCCCGCTACGACATGGTGGCCGTCGACCCCCGCGGCGTAGCCCGCAGCGAGCCCGTGGAGTGCCTCACCGGGCCGCAGATGGACGCCTACACCCAGGTCGACCAGACCCCCGACGACGGCACCGAGGCCGCGGAGCTGACGACGGCCTTCAAGGACTTCGCCGCGGGCTGCGAGCAGCGCTCGGGCGCGATCCTGCCGCACGTCTCCACCGTCGAGGCGGCCCGGGACATGGACATCCTCCGGGCGGTGCTGGGAGACGAGAAGCTGCACTACGTGGGCGCCTCCTACGGCACCTTCCTCGGCGCCACCTACGCCGAGCTGTTCCCCGACCGGACCGGACGACTGGTGCTCGACGGCGCGCTGGACCCCTCCCTGCCCGCCGAGGAGCTCAACCGCGACCAGACCGCGGGCTTCGAGACGGCCTTCCAGGCCTTCGCCCGGGACTGCATCGGGCAGCCCGACTGCCCGCTCGGCACCACCTCCGTCGCCGACGCGACGCAGCGGCTCAAGGACTTCTTCGCCGAGGTCGACGCCGATCCCGTGCCGACCGGCGAGACCCGGGAGCTGGGCGAGTCCCTGGCCACCACCGGCGTGATCGCCGCCATGTACGACGAGGGCGCCTGGCCCCAGCTGCGCTCCGCGCTCGCCGCCGCCATGGCGGGTGACGGCGCCCCGCTGCTCGCCATGGCCGACAGCTACTACGAGCGCAGCCCGGACGGCACCTACGCCAACCTGATGTTCGCCAACGCCGCCGTGAACTGCCTCGACCTGCCCGCCGCCTTCACCTCCACCGAGCAGGTCGAGAAGGCCGTCCCCGCCTTCGAGAAGGCATCGCCCGTCTTCGGCAAGGGCTTCGCCTACGCCTCGCTCAACTGCGGCTTCTGGCCCGAGGAGGCCACCGGCACGGCCCACCGCATCGAGGCGGAGGGTGCGGCCCCGATTGTGGTCGTCGGCACCACCCGCGACCCGGCCACCCCGTACAAGTGGGCCGAGGCCCTCGCCGGCCAGCTCTCCTCCGGCACGCTGCTGACCTACGAGGGCGACGGCCACACCGCGTACGGCCGCGGCAGCGACTGCATCGACACGGCGATCAACACCTACCTGCTGGAGGGCACGGCCCCCGAGGACGGAACGCGCTGCTGAACCCCGCGAGCGGCCCCCGGAGCACTCCGGGGCCGTGGTCCGGGGCACCCTCGGGAACCCTGTAGACTTGGCGCCGCTGCTGATGAGAGCGTGTCCCGCGGGGACGGGTCTCTCCGTCCGCAGGGTGCCGCCTTAGCTCAGTTGGCCAGAGCAACGCACTCGTAATGCGTAGGTCTCGGGTTCGAATCCCGAAGGCGGCTCAGAAAAACCCCAGGTCACATAGCCCGTGACCTGGGGTTTTCTGTTGCTCGGGGCATGGTGGGTCACACGGCCGGAGTGCCGCGACTTTGCTTGCGTGAGCGATGCGTGAGCGGAGTGGCCGTCAGCCCTTCTTCGCGGCCTTCATGGCCTTGGCCTTCTTCTTCCGCTTGGCCTTCGCCTTCTGGGCCTTCTTCGCTTCCTCGGCGGCCTGGCGGACCTGCGCTTCTTGCTCGGCCTTGCGCTGGAGGGGGACGAGCTTTGCAGTGGCCTCGGCGGCGCTCTTGCCGACGTGGGGAAGCATGCTCTGGTAGATGTCGCGCGTGAGCTGTGCCCGAGCGTGTCCGACACGATCTTGATGTCGATGTCGGCCGCCAGCATGAGCGTCGCTGCCCCGTGCCGGAGATCGTGCAGCCGGATTGGCGGCAGTCCGGAGGCTGCCACGAGCCGCTCGAAGAGATCGGTGACCTTGCCCAGGTGGAGCCAGGAACTGTCCTCCTGGGTGAAGACGAGCCCAGTGTTCACCCAGGCCGAGCCCCACTCCGCACGGTCGACCTCTTGCTGCTCGCGGTGCCGCTTCAGGACGTGGACGGTGTCGAGTTCAATCTCAATAGCCGAAGGGCCAGCCCTTCGGTCCGGGCGTGCTGGCATCAATTTCGGCAATGTGGCCCTTGATGCGGGCGCGGATCGCGTCGGGGATGAGGCGGATTCAGGGGCGGAGCCCCTGTCAGCTGCGGCCGCTATGCGCTGTCCGGCGACCGGTGGCGATCTCAGCCGCCCTGTTTCTCAGGGACGACGGAAGGAGCCTGAGATAGCCACCCTCGCAGAAGTTGGCGCTGTCCAGTAGGCCGCGGTAGAGCACGTTCTTCCAGTGGTTAGTACCACGCCAGGCGGTACCGGCGAGCTGGTCGCCGATCATCTGTTGAATTCCGGCGGCGCCCGACCGCTGGGCGGCCTGTACGTACGAGTCCGCATTATCGGTTACTTCGGCGATGGCCTCCTTGCGGTAAAATTCGAGAAGTTGCAGCACGGTAAAGTGCTTCTCGATCCTCGCGAAGGCGGCTTCACTCAAGTCTGGCGGCCGTTGCAGCTCGAAGGTGATGGTGACGACGTTATCGGTCTGCACGGTGGCGACCAGGATCTTTTCGCTTGGTAGATCGTCGAAGTAGGCGTGGAACAGCAGCAGTCCGTTCTGCCGATCGCACTCGGCTCCCTTGAGCCGGTTGCAGCGCTCGCAGACCGGGATGAGGTTGTCGACGAAGATGGAGAACTCCGGGTACTGCTCCTTCGGCAGAAAGTGGTCGAGTGCGCAGACCTGTGCCCGTTCGCACAGAGGGCATCTGAACTGACCGTGCTCGGCAGCATCCAGTACTGCCGTGCGCAGCGAGCCCAGGGGCCTCTTGCTGTCCATCAAGGGGACGTTGCCGAGGAGTGCCTGCGCGAGTTCGGTCTGGTTTGCCGCGACGGAGTCGAAGTTCGCGATGTCCCTGAGTATGTCCTCGTACTGCTCGTAGGCGCTGACTACATCGGCTCTGGCGTCCTGGAGGAGCTGACGTATGTCGCGTTGGCGGCGCCGGGCAATGGCGGTGTCGAGATCGGTGATCGGATTCCTGACCGGCCGGGGGAGCGCAGTCATCGGCCGGGCTGGTTTCGCGGGATGCCGGCCAGGTAGGCGAGTGACTGTGCGCTCAATTCACCGTCGAACAGCTCGCTGACCTCGTCGAAGGAGAACCTCTCCCCCATCTGTCGCAGCGTCGCATGATAGTCGGTTGCACTATTGTCCAGGTTGAACACGTGGCGGGTCAGCAAGCCGACACTCTCACCGAACGTCTCGATCTCCGGGCTGGTCACCCGCGTCGTGTCGCCGAACCTTTGCAGTACGTGCACGTAGCGCCTGGGCACCTCCTGCAGCAGGACAGGAGAGTGGGTAGCCACCACCGCGTAGGAGTCGAAGGCCTCCAGTGCGATGTTGATGCTCCTGGTCAGTGCGGCCAGAAGCGGCGGGTGCAGGTGGGACTCGGGTTCGTCGATGAGGACGAGGGATCCCGGTTCCAGATAGGCCACGAGCTGGACTGCGATGTTGAGGACGAGCTTGTGCCCAGTGCTGAGCGCGGCGAAGTCGTTCTCCCAGCCGGAGTTACTGTGCGCGAATTGGTCGCCCAGCTCCATACGCCGGAACGAGGGCTCCTCGTTCAGTGGCATGAGCGTCTCGACCAGCCTCGCCATCCGCTCACCGCTCCTCGCCCTGTCCAGGGCAGAGAGAATCTCGGTCCTGATCTCGTCCGCACCCTTCAAGGCGCCGATCAGGGGCGAGCCGGAGTCGGCGGCCTCCCGTGCATACCTGCGCAGACCGCAGTACACGTATCCCGAAACGTCTCCACGGGCCTCCAGTCGCTCGATTTCCTCCAGGCTTTTCCCGGGGAGATCGAAGGTGTCGAAGGCGCTATACGAGATGGCGATGATGGACGAGAATCGCTCCTCAGTGGCGTTCCCCCGGAACCTCCCGTACTTCTGCCTAAACTCCGGAAGGTTCCTGAGGGTCAGGTCGGCATGGGCAGCATTAGCCAGATTGGCCAGGAGCTGGGTCTTCCCGCAGCCGTTGTAGCCCACGACGACGTTCATCCGCCCAGGGAGAGGTGTACGGTCCTGGAACACGAACGAGGCTTCGAAGTGATTTCCCCCGACACTCGTCTCGAAGATGAAGGTGCGTGTGCCCGTGCTTCGGCGCGCGGTGCCGGACAGTAGAGCCGCGCCGTCCCGCAGGGCGAGTTCCGCGTTCCCGTACCGGAGCAGTGAGGAGTCCAGCGCGGGCTCGCCCGCGAACGACTCCCGAATCTCTGGGTGCGCCGCGAGGTCGCGGATGCCTGAGAGGACACCACGCTGAATGCTGCCCGGCAGCCTGTGAAGGATCTCGTAGTAGGAGTATGCCTGGCCGACCGAGCAGTAGGAGTCGTCGAGTTCATCGAACTGCTCGGGGATCTGCGTGAAGCCGGACTCCTGGCCGCGTTTCATGATCTTCACCGGGCCGAGATCGACGGACCCTTCATGCTCCAGGAAGAGCCGCGCGTCGAACATCGTCCTGAAGCCGAAATCATCCCAGATGTCCTGTTTCAGGATCACGCAGGGGAGGTCCTTCGGTGCGGTGGAGCTACGTCCCCGAGGCACCATGACGAACTTCATCCGTAGCTCCACTCCTTCGAAACCGCTTGGTCGGGATCGGGCCGGCAGGGACCCTACTCGCCCAAGCTCTGCAGCCTCGACTCGATCCACCCGGGGCGTCGCAGTAGCTCGAAGGTGTCCACGGCGACGATCGCCCGCTGCGGGACCTCGTCATCGCTGCTGTCGTTGTCGAACGCCTCGTACATCTCGAAGCCCTCCCTGCCCAGCGAGGCCAGCGCCTGGGTCACGCGCTCCGACCGCGCGGTGCCGGTCCAGGACTCAAGCGGGTGGGTGATGAGGACAGCCAGGTCCTCAGGCGCCTTGTTCCGCAGCACCGGCAGACTCCCGATGGTGACGCACTCCCAGTGCGGGAAGCTCTCCGCGAAGCGCTGGGCGCGCTGGAGCGCGTACGCGTGCTCGGAGGCGAAGTCGACTGGGTGTCCTTGGAGGAGTTCGAACATCTGGACACCGAGCCGCCAGTCCAGCAGCGGGTGGTAGGCGCTGTTGCGGTAGTCCCGCATGCAGTCGTAGCAGGACGAGTCGCAAGGGCTACTGGGCACACCACCTGACTGGTGCGCTCGCAAGTCGGCGGCCACCGCGTCTGCCACGGACAGCAGCTCGGTGAAGTTCTGGCCGAGCCAGGTCGCGTATCCGGCGCCGTTCTCCAGAGTGTCGGAGAGGAAGATCTCTGCTTGCACGCCGTCGTCGCTTTCGGCGCGGACGGGGTACAGTCCGGCGTTCAGCTCTGCGCCGTCGATGTCGAGGCGTCGGACCGCGGCGAGCTTGAGCAGGGTCGCGAGCGAGAGCCAGGCGGCTCGGCCGGCCATCCGGCGGGGGTCCAGCGCCAGGCCCGGCGCTGGACGGCTCAGACCGACCCGCAGGACATCGGTGAGTTTCGTCGACGCGAGCGCCAGCGTCGCCTCGTCGAGGGTCGTGGGCCTCCCCGGGAGGCCCAGTTCCCGCGCGCGGCTAGTGTCCGACAGCAGCCGGAGGTCCAGCCAGCCGTCGTGCTTCTGGATCCTGCCCATATGGAAGCCCTCACCGCCGCCGGTGTTGACGACAACCACGCGGCCTACGCCCGCGCTGTAGTTCGCGTTTGGCGTGCAGCGGACGTCCAAGTTGGAACCGCCGCTGTCGATGGCGAGCTTCGCCGCACCAGCCCGTGGCGTGAACTCGAAGGTACCCTCGTAGTCGCGTGCCTGGTAGCTCGTCCTGAAGCCGAGTGGCTGGCATGCCGGTAGCACTCGGTAGTCGGTGTCGGTGGCGCCGCACACCTGGCAGGCCGGGCCGTCGTGGTCTAGGACCAGGGAGAGGCACCGCGCACACATGCCCACCGTCAACCGGTCCTGCGTGGGGTCCTTGTCGGCCCGCCAGGTGCCACCTGCGCGGGTGTAGGTGACCAGGCCGACGGCGGTGTGCAGCGCCTTGTCCTTGACAATCTCACCCCCTGGAGCCCACTCGGAGATGGCGATGTCGATGTCTCGGTCGATCGTGTCGGTCAGTTCCGTTCCCTGCGGGCGCTGGTGGTGCAGATTGCGGGCGCGGGTGGGGAAACCGAACATCGGGAGTACACCGTGTTCGGCCAGTGCCTGGCTCAGCGGTGCGCTGTTCGCCGACCGATCGACCGTCTCCTCGATCAGGGCAAAGAGGTATGAGGTAGCCCACACCGACAGCTCCTCGGCGGTGACACCGGTGCTCGACGAGCCCTGCAGCAGGACTCGGGCGGCCTGGAGCTTCTCCTCGTGGTGCCCGCTCAGCCAGCTGTGGATGTCCGCGCTGACGGCGGCCCACTCGCCAACGGTCCCGAAGGGGCCGTGCACGTTGCGACCGGGCCCCCAGTTCGGTGTTCCCTCGACCGAGCGGAATGCCTTCGTCAACAGGCTGGAGGCAAGGCTCCGTTGCAGGATCTCCCGGCGGCAGAGGTCGATGTAGGGACTCGGCGAGGGATCGCCGGTGATGCGGTCGGGGTGCTGGAAGTAGTGGTCGTCGTGGGTCCTCGTGCCGCGGCAGAGCGTCAATGCGATGGACAGGTGGTCGAGTCGACGGCCGGCCCGGCCCACTCGCTGCTGGTAGTTGAACCGTTGCGGCGGCATGTTGGCCATCACCACGGCACGCAGGGAGCCGACGTCGACCCCGGCTTCCATAGTGGTCGTGACGCTCAGCAAGTCGACCTCGTCGACCAGTTCGACATCCTGGTCGCTGAGGAAGACTTCCTGGAACAGCGCCTGTCGGGCCTGGGCATCGGCGGTGTCGGTCTGGCCGGTGAGTTCCTCGCAGTGGAGCCTGAACGGTTCGCCCGCCCTGCGCGCTAGGAAGGCGTAGTAGTCCTGGTCGGTCGAGTCGGAGCTGTCGAGAGGTTCCTCGACGAGGCTCAAGGCGAGGCAGAACGCGCAGACGCCCGCTGAGGCGGTGAGGTGCCGCCTGGTGCAGCGGGTGCAGCGCCACTGGTGCTTCTGGGCGAGGGAGATCCGTACGTTCTCGCCGGACAGACGGGTCTCGACGCCGCCGAGGCCGAGAGCGTTGGCAACCTCGTGGATGAGTGCCTCGGGAAGCACACCCAGCCGCGCGGCCACGGCTGTCACGTAGCGCTTCGCCGCGGAGTGCATGGTGGCGGGTGCGTCGCGCCGCTGCTCGGGGAACTGTCGGCGCACACCGAGCAGCCGTACAGTCGACTGGCAGAGCTGACGGAAGAGTTCGGCGTCGATCTCACGGCTTCCACCCGCCAACGCCTGTTCCGCGTAGCCGATCCCGAGCGACTCCAGGTCACGGCCCCCGGTCGCGAATACCGCGCGCTGTACCTGGACCCGCAGGGCGCGATCGATGTCGCCGCGCAGCCTGACGAGGTCGGCCGTCAGCGAGCCGTCGGGGCGCGGAACCGGCGGGGCCCCCTTGCTCCAGCTGTACAGGTCCGTCCAGGGGCGGGACTCCTCGCTCCTGGAGAGCGAGAAGTCAGGTCCGCCGGGGTTGATCCCGTAGGAGACCGTGGAGCGGCTGATCGCGTTGCCGAGTTCCACGAGCGTGGGGCCCTTGCGGCCGGCGCGGTAGATGGCGAGCGCCCGCTCGTCCTCCGGCCTCGCGTGCCCCATTGCCTGATTGGTGATCGCCATCAGGACCTCGGGCGTTGCCGTCCTGGCGAGTTCCTCGTAGGCGGCGCGGGTGGCCTCGTTCCTGTTCTGGAAGAACTCCACCGCGAGTGCCACGTGATCCTGCGGGTTCTCCAAGGTGTGGATGACCAACTGCCTAATCAGGTCCTGGTAGTGCGAACGCTCCAGGCCTGCCGAGATGCGGGCGGCGTCCTGACGGCTATCCGAGAAGGAGACGATCTTGGTCTTCAGCCGCCGCTTGAGAGCGTCCGTGAGGACCTGGTTGGACTTCTCGAAACCAGTACCCATCGTGCGAATCGGGGAACGCGACCGCGACGGGTCCTCGAACGGTCTTACGCCCTTGAAGAGTTCTCGGTCCTCGCGGCAGGAGGGGCAAGTGGTCGGGAACGCGCGAACGCGTCCCAGCGCCTCTGCAGGCGAGCTTGAGGCCACCAGAAGATAGCCGTTGGCCTTGTCGGTGTCACACGGGCTGACGCTGCCGATCGCCGCATCAAGCAGGGCTGGCACGAAAGTGAACTGGTAGGTCGGCCGATTCTTCCCCCTGTCGGATGCCAGGCCGCCGGTGTGCCGGTGGGTCGTCAGGTCGAGGTCCGGCCGCAGGCCGGATGAGGGCAGGAAGATGCTGTACACGTCGGCCGTACGGTCGAGCCGCGCCCGGTCGGGCAGGTTCTCCAGATCGGTCGCGGTGGACACGAGGTAGCGCCTGGACGGGGCGGGGCCCTTGGTCGGCGAGCTGAAGCCACCGAGATAGACGTCTCCACAGGTGTCGCAGTACAGGAGTTCCAGGACGCGTGCGCCGCAGTCGCAGGCGTACCGGGGCCGGTTGAACAGCTTGCCGACCAGGCGCTCCTGCGACGGCGACGCGTCAGCCGCCCGCCTGAACTCCGGGCACTGGCGGTCCGCGCACGCCCACATGCCGGTGACGTTGCGGAAGAAGAGGTGAAGCCGGAAGCGCGATCCGGGATCCCGCTCGCCGTCGAGCCGGGAGATCAGCTCGTTCGTTGTCTCCCGGGCAGCCGACGGCTCCAGCCCGGGGAACAGCAGGGAGGCGATCTCGCTGATGGGTTTGGCCCGCAAGGCGTCAGGGTTCACGTCCGTGGCAAAGGCGGCCTGGAGGGCGGCGTGACGGTCAGGCGGGGAGGGAAGAGGCGTAGAGGGGTCGTCCGCGGCCGCGGTCCAGGACATTAGATCGGACGCACCCTGGGCGCGGACGCGGTCACCGGTGAGGATCGCGAAGCGGTCGGTGGAGCGACCGAAGAAGTCGCTGAGGAACTTCCGGTCAGTCTCCTTGTCCGGGTCCATTGACGCCGAGGTGGCGATGACAGACAGCTGGTCGGACTCCGTGCTGAGTCCGAGCCTGTCGATCAGTTTTCGTAGCAGGTAGGCAACTTCGGTGCCCTGGGTGCCCCGGTACATGTGCAGCTCGTCGACGACGAGGCTGAAGACGTTCTCCGGGGAACTCTCCAGCCAGGTCCGCGTCCGGTCGAAGATCGGGTCCTCGTCGCGGCGCATCAGCATGATGTTCAACATGCTGTAGTTGGTGATCAGAATGTCCGGGGGTGCCATCTGCATGTCCCAGCGGGCACGCATCTCCGCGCCGAAGGGGCGCTGCAGGAAGTACCGGGCGTCCTGGTCTTTGAGCTTGCCCTCGTCCGCCCGCTGTTCAAGAGCGCGGTAGCGCTCCTCCATCGAGGCGAGGATGTCCCGGAGTTCCTTGAACTTAGCGGAACTGGGCTTGCTCGCCAGCTCCAGGGGGCCGGGTACCGGCGTGTGTCCGGTGTAGCGGCCGAAGTAGAAGCGATTGTCCCCGCGCTGTTCCCTGAGCCAGTCGCGAACCGCCGGTGCGTCCAGGCTGCGCCGGAGCCTGATCAACTGGTCTTCCACCAGGGCGTTCATCGGGTACAGGAAGATGCTGCGCATGGCGGCGGGCCGCGGGCTGTTGGCGCGCTGTGCCTTCCAGCCGCCGTGGTTGCGCCACCACGCCTCCCCTTCGTGTCCCGAACCGGCGGCAGCCCAGGACCGGGACTCTGCGGTGAGCCGGGCGAGAATCGGGATGAGGAAGGCCTCGGTCTTGCCGGAGCCGGTTCCGGACGTCACCACTATGTCCCGACCCTGACGCGTGGCCTCCAGCGCCTGTGCCTGGTGGGTGAAGAGGCTGGGGATGTCACGCAGGAGGCCGGCTCGGAGCAGACCCGCGAACTCCGGAAGGCCGAGCCGCCCCGTCAGCTCGTCCAGCGACTCGCCGGACGTCACGTACTGCGGGAGCAACTCCAGGTAGGGCTCCTGAAAGAGCACTCCCGGCGTGCGCAGCAGGGTCCGCAGGTCCTCGGCTATCGATGAGTCCCGCACCGAGTACGCGGTCTCGTAGTAGCGCTGGAAGTAGTCAGCCAGTTGGCCATGGATGGCTGACGGTGACATGCCGGACATGACATTCCTCAGGGGTGAGCAAATTCAGCTGACGAACTGGAGTTCCTGGTGAAGCGAGTCGGCCACCATCCTGGCAAACGGTTCGTCGATGTTCACGTACTTCACGAAATGGGACGGGCCGTTCTCCGGCGGCCTGGGCGCGATCGTCGAGGAGGGCCGGAGTGAGGACGGCTGGGGCAGCAGGCCGCTACGCAACACTGCAGCCCGGGCGTGCAGTTGGGGCAGCTGCATCCGGATCGGGGTATACAGCTCCTGGTGCTGCGCGTCATATCTCAGTACCCACCGCTTGCTGCGAGCGAGTTGGGCGTAGATCACGGCTCGTTTGTCGGCCACGAAACCGAGGTCGCCGATCCAGTAGACATAGCGCTTGGTGATGTACCGCTGGTACCGGTAGGCGCCGTACAGGGGAGGCTCGCCCGGGCCCTCGACGTCCTCCCAGATCTCGTTGCCGTCGGACATCCGCTGCGGCTCGAGCCCTCCCGGGCCGCGGAGCGCTCCGCGCTTCTCGGTCAGCATCTCCCGAAGCCCAGGGAGCCGGCGGGCAAGCTGGTCGGCGGCACGGTCGTGGAAGCAGATCCCCAGGGCCTCGCAGAGCGCGCGGGCGTCGTCCAGATCGGGGGTGGCCACCAGCCGGACGGACGGGCCGCCTCGCTGCCCCACGGCCGGCAGCGGCACCACGAACTGCGCAAGTCGGGCGGCCTGGGGGGCCGGGTCGTTCTGAAGGTTATCCAGCCGGTGGAGAAGCCACAGCGGCCGCTGCCCGACCAGAAGGGAGTGGCCTGCGGAGTTGGCCAGGGAGGTGAGCACCGGTGGAGTGACGCTCCAGCGGTTGTTCTCCCAGTCGATCTCAACATGACCCAGCGCCTGCAGGTTGTACAGCGCGATACGCCAGTCCAGTTCCTGGCGGTCCTGCGCCCGGGAGGCCAGCCACGCGTACGTCTCGTGGAAGGCGGCGAGGCTGCCATCGCCGCGCTCCGAACACCACATGAGCAGTTCATCGTCCATTGCTCACTCTCCTGCCAGGTAGCGGGACCAGTCCGAAGCCGACTCCTGGGGGACAACGATTCCGGGCGCGGACAGCAGCTTGACCCAGGCCGCCCGGTCCAGGATCTGGCAGTCGGTGCCGGGCCCGGTCCTCGCGCTGAGGGCGTGGACCCGCGGTGCCGGCATCACGCTGCGCGAACCGGTGCCGGTCACCCTCAGGATCCAGTCGGTGGTGAAGGGCAGTTCGCTCAGCACCCGGTCCAGATCCACCGAGTGCTGAATGGGCGCCAACTCCGCCAGCCAAGGCGCCGGTTGAGTGATCAGCTCGACGCAAATGCGCTGCCTGCCGAGCGCGTAAAGGCGTCCCGCCCGCCGTGTGAGATGCATCGGCGGCAGCGACGCACGAATGGTGTGTCCGAGAAGGGCACCGCAGACGTGGTCTGCGAGAAGCTCGCCCACCTCCGTGTTCGGGTGGCCGGGGTGGTCGAGCCACACCGGACGCAGGGACTGCTTCTCGCCCCTGGGTGGAAGGGACAGGGTGGGCTGGGAGGCGCGTTCCCGGTAGCGGGGGACGAGCCTGAAGCTGAGCTTGCGGTCCCTGACGTGTAGGTCGTGTTCGCCGGACGCTAGGCCGAGCGGAGCCAACGGGACGATCACCGTCTCAGCTGCCGCCCCGGGCGGGATTGGTTCGACCCGTCCGTCGATGGTGAAGAACCGCGCGTGTGCCTCGGTGCTCCCGGGCAGGACGAGGTCGGGCGGGTATCCGAGAAGGTAGCTGTTGATCCCGCCCCGCACCCGGAGACCCCCGGAGAACCGGGGCAGTTGTTGGTACAGCGGCGACAGGACGCCCAGGGCCCCACCGACCGCCGCCGACCTGGTCGGGGTGTAGCCGGTGAACAGGGTCCAGCCGGGCGGCGCCTGGGTCCTGCGGGGGCGCCGCGGCTCGTCGGATCCGCAGGCGCGCATCACCCGCACGGCCTGGTGGGCGAGTTCGTCCTTCACCAGCACGTGGTGCCGGACACCAATCTCCGTGACGGAGACCGAGGTCCATCGTCCCAGCAGGTCGTTCGGCTGCAGGACGTAGCAGTCCTGCGCCGCGAGGAGAAGCCGGGCAGATCCAGCGTCGAGTTCAAGGGCGTTGCCGGGCAGCGGCGGATCAACCGGCTCGGGCAGCGGTATCCACTCCGCGCCGGCGGGAATCGTGACGGTGGTGCCGTCCACCGTGAGCGAGGGGGCCTTGAACCGGTTCGACAGCCGTACCGCCAGGCCGTACGGCGATCCGCCGCTCTCGGAGGTCAGGGCCAGCGGCAGACAGGGCAGACCGGTGGCGTCGGCGGCGAGTCCAGTGAAGTGGGCCAGCTCCTGGGCGAGCACGCCGGCCAGAGTCGCTCTCAGCGCCTGGTTGTCCAGGGCGCGCTGGATCCTCGCACTGACGCGCGAAACCCGCGTCCACTCTTCGAAGCGCGCGAGGAGTTCGGACTGGGGCAGGGAGTCTCCCGGCTGAACCCCGATATGGGACAGGAAGAGTCCCAGCTGCGTGCGGTCCGCCCCCTGGAGCACGGCCTGCGAGAGGGCCCATCCGATGTGCACCTGGGTCGGGTGCGAGATCGCGGAAGGGAGTCCCCTGCGGCCCTGCTGGTGCTTGTCGAGCCACCAAGCGAGATGGCCCCACAGGGCGGGGACGATCACGTCGTAGTTCTCGGGCATCTGGGACCGCCCGCCCGTCCCCGCTCCCAGCCCCAGCAATCGGCGCAGCGGCGCGTAGTACGGGAGCCTGCCGGCTGTGATGCCCTCCGTGCGCTCCATCCTGGAGGCGGCGAGGACGGTCGCGGCGAGGACGGCGATGAAGGGCGGGTCGCCCACGCCTCCCTCGCGCCGCCAGCGCCGGGCAGTATCACCGACACTGCTGAACGGATCACGCCCGAATACTACGCTCTGGACTGCCCGTTCGAAGTCCTCGGCGGCACCGTCCGAAGTGCCGGCTAGACGGACCAGGAGAGCGTCGTCGACCGACAGGTATACGGGGACCGGCCGGTCCCGGGGCACGAAGAAGTGGGTGGCGAGAACGCCATTCCAACTCGCGTAGTCCACTCGTCACTCCCTGGTGCACCGTTGGAACAAACTAACCCATGGAGATGGTTGGAAGCGACCAGTGTGTACATGAGCGGTGACTCCCCGGAGACGTCTTGACAATCAGGGGCGATTTGCGGTGAGCTCCTTCCGTTGCACCCTCCACTCCTAGACTGCCGGGAGCATGTCCTGTACGCCCCGCGAACCACTGCCCCGACACCCTTCCTCGGCACTGTGCTATCCCTGTTCACAGGGGCGGGCGGTCTTGACATCGGCCTGGAGGTAGCCGGGTTGAGAAGTGTCGCCTGCCTGGAGCTGAACCCGGAGGCGAGGGCGGTCCTGAAGGCGAACCGGAGCGACTGGCCGTTGCCCGGTGACGGTGACGTCAACTCCGCCCAGGAGTACCTCAGCCCGGAGACCCTGAAGATGGCCCGTGGCGAACTGGACCTGATCGCCGGTGGGCCCCCGTGCCAGCCCTTCTCGAAGGCTGCCCAGTGGACCTCGTCAGCGCGCAGCGGGATGCAGGACGATCGGGCCAAGTGCGTACACGGGATGCTGGACCTGGTCGACAGCTTCCTCCCCCGGGCGATCCTGATCGAGAACGTGGAAGGGTTCCTGCGGGGGAAGGACAGTGCGGCCGAGGTCATCAGGAAGCGGCTGGACGAGATTAACCACCGCAACCAGACCTCGTACACCCTGGAAGCCAAGGTCGTGGATGCCGCCGACTACGGGGTGCCGCAGCACCGCCGCCGGGCGATCGGCATCGCCTACCGGGACCCGGTGGCCGTCCGGCTGCCCGAGGCGACCCATGCCGAAATGCCGGTCCGGGCCTGGGACGCCCTCTGTGATCTTGAGGAGGAGGAGAAGCCCCCGGCCACGGGTCAGTGGGCGGGGCTACTGCCCTCGATCCCAGAAGGGGGCAACTACCTGTACCTGACGGCGCGTGGTGAAGGGGCGGAACTCTTCGGCTGGCGCACGCGCTACTGGTCGTTCCTGCTCAAGCTGGCGAAGGACCGGGCGTCCTGGACCCTGCCGGCCTCTCCAGGGCCCAGCACGGGGCCGTTTCACTGGGAGAACCGGCCGCTGTCGGTTCGGGAGCAGATGCGCCTTCAGACCTTCCCGGACGACTGGGTAATAGACCAGCCGTTCCGTGTGGGCCGAAGGCTGGTGGGCAACGCCACGCCGCCGCTGCTTGCCGAGGTCCTTGGGCGGACCATCGTGCAGGACCTAGAACTCGGCGAGCCCAAGCACCGATTCGACCTGCTGAACGCGCCGCTCACACTACTCCGCGAGCGACAGGGGTCCGTACCGTCGGCCGCACCGCCGGTGTCGGTCCCGGACCGCTACGCGTCACACGTCGGGGTCAAGCCCGCCCACCCGGGGGAGGGCGCTGGGCCGGTGCCGCGGCACAGGGCACTGAGCGGCGATGTCGCCTAGGCCGTTTCTTTCAGATCATCGGATCGTTGGTCTGGGTGTGTCGTTGACTGACGCCCAGTGGGCCCGCATCGAGCCGTTGCTGCCGGACCGGACCCCTCGGCGGGGTGGGCGGTGGCGTGATCACCGGCAGGTGATCGACGCGATCGCGTTCAAGTACCGCACCGGCACACCGTGGATGGACCTGCCCGAGCAGTTCGGGTCGTGGAAGGGCGCCCACAACCGGCTGCGGAAGTGGGCCGCCGACGGCACTTGGGAGAAGGTCTTCACCGCCCTGCTCGCCCAGGCCGACGCCGAAGGCGACCTCGACTGGGTCGTCGCAGTCGACTCCACTGTCGTGCGCGCACACCAGCACGCCGCCGGGGCCCGTCAAAAGGGGCCCCGGCCGGCGAGCCGGCTGACCATGCCCTCGGACGGTCCCGCGGCGGACTGACCACGAAGATTCACCTCGTCGCGGACGGCGGTTGCCGACCGCTGGCGTTCGTCATCACGCCGGGTCAAGCAGGTGATGCACCCGCCTTCGAGCAGGTCATGGCCCGGCTACGGGTGCCCAGACGCATCGGCCGCCCCAGGGTCACGCCGGACGTGGTCCTGGCCGACAAGGCGTATTCGTCCCGGGCGATCCGCCTCCATCTTCGACAGCGGAAGATCCGAGCGGTGATCCTGCAGCCGGCGGACCAGGCTGCGAACCGCAAGCGACGTGGTCGGCTCGGAGGTCGTCCCCCGGCCTTCGACCGCGAGACCTACAAACAGCGCAACACCGTCGAGCGGTGCATCAACAAGCTCAAGCAATGGCGCGGCCTGGCCACCCGCTACGACAAGACGGCCACCATTTACCTGGCCGGACTGCACCTCGCCGCCATCTTCATCTGGTCGGCGAGGTGATCCGAAGGAAACGGCCTAGGTGTTCTGTCCCGGGAGGTTGTGGGCGGGTGAGCCAGGTCTCGGTTGAGGGATCTTGAAA
>NZ_JANHKP010000003.1 GCF_024497955.1 Streptomyces sp. C10-9-1
GGCGGGACTGCCTCAAAGGGGCCGCTCTCGCGTTTTCCTTTTCAGCGCAGCCGACTTTATCAGAGATTCTGAGTCGGAATTTCCCGCCCCGGCCCGGGCTGCCTCCCGCAGCACGTCGTGTGCGGGCGCCCCGTTCGAGCGGAGGTGACAACGTACTGGAGCGGGGCGCCCCGATGCAAATCGAGGCGCCCCGCTCCCGTGTGCGGCCCGACGGACCGTCAGACCTCCACCACCACGGGCAGGATCATCGGGCGTCGGCGGTAGGTGTCGGAGACCCACTTGCCGACCGTGCGGCGGACCAGCTGCTGGAGCTGATGGGGCTCGGCGACGCCGTCGGCTGCCGAACGTCCGATCGCCTCCTCGACCTTGGGAAGCACGGCGGAGAACGCCCCGTCGTCGATGCCGGAGCCCCGGGCGTGGATGTGCGGCCCTCCCACGACCTTGCCGGTGGTGCTGTCCACCACGACGAAGACCGAGATGATGCCCTCCTCCCCGAGGATGCGGCGGTCCTTGAGTGCGGGCTCGGTGACGTCACCGACGGAGAGCCCGTCGACGTACACGTAGCCCGCCTGGACCTTGCCGACGATCCGGGCCCTGCCGTCGACCAGGTCGACGACCACGCCGTCCTCGGCGATCACGATGTGGTCCTTGGGGACGCCGGTGAGCGCGCCGAGCTCGGCGTTGGCCCGCAGGTGGCGCCACTCGCCGTGGACCGGCATCAGGTTCCGCGGCTTGCAGATGTTGTAGAAGTACAGCAGCTCGCCGGCCGAGGCGTGGCCCGAGACGTGGACCTTCGCGTTGCCCTTGTGGACGACGTTCGCGCCCCACCGGGTGAGCCCGTTGATCACGCGGTAGACCGCGTTCTCGTTGCCCGGGATCAGGGACGAGGCCAGGATGACGGTGTCGCCCTGGACGATCCTGATCTGGTGGTCGCGGTTGGCCATCCGGGACAGGGCCGCCATCGGCTCGCCCTGGGAGCCGGTGCAGACCAGCACGACCTCGTCGTCCGGCAGGTCGTCGAGGGTCTTGACGTCCACGACCAGGCCGGCCGGGACGCGGAGGTAGCCGAGGTCGCGGGCGATGCCCATGTTGCGGACCATGGAGCGGCCGACGAAGGCCACCCTGCGCCCGTACTCGTGGGCCGCGTCGAGGATCTGCTGGATGCGGTGCACGTGACTCGCGAAGCTGGCCACGATGATGCGCTTCTGCGCGTTGGCGAACACCGTGCGCAGCACGTTGGAGATGTCGCGCTCCGGCGGGACGAAGCCCGGCACCTCCGCGTTGGTGGAGTCGGAGAGCAGCAGGTCGATGCCCTCCTCGCTGAGCCGTGCGAAGGCGTGCAGGTCCGTGAGGCGGCGGTCCAGCGGGAGCTGGTCCATCTTGAAGTCGCCGGTGTGCACGGCGAGGCCCGCGGGCGTGCGGATGGCCACGGCCAGGGCGTCCGGGATGGAGTGGTTGACCGCGATGAACTCGCAGTCGAAGGGCCCGATGCGCTCGCGGTGGCCCTCGGCCACTTCCAGCGTGTACGGGCGGATGCGGTGCTCCTGGAGCTTGGCCTCGATCAGGGCCAGGGTCAGCTTGGAGCCGATCAGCGGGATGTCCGGCTTCAGCCGGAGCAGGAACGGCACGCCGCCGATGTGGTCCTCGTGGCCGTGGGTGAGGACGATGCCCTCGATGTCGTCGAGGCGGTCCCGCAGGGTGGTGAAGTCCGGAAGGATCAGGTCGATACCGGGCTGCTCCTCCTCCGGGAAGAGCACGCCGCAGTCGACGATGAGCAGGCGGCCCTCGTACTCGAAGACCGTCATGTTGCGGCCGATCTCGCCGAGGCCGCCCAGGGGGGTGACGCGCAGGCCGCCCTTGGGCAGCTTCGGGGGCGCGCCGAGTTCGGGATGCGGATGACTCAAAAGACTCTCCTCACCATGTACGCCACGCACCGCGTGGGCACGTGGCGTACATGACATTCGTGCACGTGCTGTCGCCCGGCCTGCCGACCCGGGTGCAGGCACTCCGCCCTCGGGGCCGCGTCGGCCGGTTCCTTCTCTCTCGTGTGCAGCTCAGCTGCCGTTCTTCAGTTGTGAAGTCCTGGTGTCAGATGTGTACCCCGCCCGCGGCAAGGTCCAGCCTGAGCTGCTGGGTCTCCTCGGGGGAGAGCTCGACCAGCGGCAGGCGCAGGGGGCCGGCGGGCAGGCCCTGGAGGGACAGGGCCGCCTTCGTCGTGATGACGCCCTGGGTGCGGAACATGCCTGTGAAGACGGGGAGCAGCTTCTGGTGGATCTCCGTGGCCTTCTGGACGTCGCCGCCCCGGTGGGCGTCGACGAGGGCCCTCAGCTCCGGGGTCACCACATGGCCGACGACGGAAACGAAGCCGACGGCGCCGACCGAGAGCAGCGGCAGGTTCAGCATGTCGTCGCCGGAGTACCAGGCGAGGCCGCTGCGGGCGATGGCCCAGCTGGCCCGCCCGAGGTCGCCCTTGGCGTCCTTGTTGGCGACGATCCGCGGGTGGCTCGCAAGGCGCACGATCGTCTCGGTGTCGATCGGGACACCGCTGCGCCCGGGGATGTCGTAGAGCATCACGGGAAGTCCGGTGGAGTCCGCGATGGCCGTGAAGTGCCGGAACAGGCCCTCCTGAGGGGGCTTGTTGTAGTAGGGCGTCACGGCGAGCAGGCCGTGGGCGCCGGCGCGCTCGGCCGCGCGGGCGAGTTCGACGCTGTGGCGGGTGTCGTTGGTGCCGACGCCGGCGACGACGTGGGCGCGGTCTCCGACCGCCTCCAGCACGGCCCGTACGAGCTGGTCTTTCTCCGCGTCGCTGGTGGTGGGCGACTCCCCGGTGGTGCCGTTCACGACGAGGCCGTCGTTGCCGGTGTCCACCAGGTGGGCGGCCAGGCGCTGGGCGCCCGCGATGTCGAGTGCGCCGTCCGCCGTGAACGGCGTGACCATGGCGGTGAGGACCCGTCCGAAGGGGGTCTGCGGAGTGGAGATCGGAGCCATGGGTGACACGCTACTCGCTGCTCAGTGCGCGGTGTCCCCTCGGGGGACGTGACGTACGCCGTGGGATGGGGAACCCGGCACTGCCTGCTCGGGGGTTCAAGCAGTGCCGGGTCCGTTTGATCAGCCTAGATGAACTTCTCGAAACGCCGCAATACGGACACTTCACCTGGGTTACTCGTACATGAGTGCCCCGATCCGTCCCCTTGAGGGTCCGGCGGGCGCCGGCACCCCGCGGCGCGGGTCAGGGGGCGATACGGCCGTTGGCGTTGAAGGCCGCGTAGGTGAGCGGCATCAGCGCCGCCCAGTGCCGCTCCATCCGCTCGCCGACCATCTCGATCTCCCGCTGCGGGAACGAGGGCACCCGGGCGTCCTCGTGCTGCGTCCGCAGGCCGAGGAAGTGCATGAGCGAGCGGGCGTTGCAGGTGGCGTACATCGAGGAGTACATGCCGACGGGCAGCACCGAACGCGCCACCTCCCGGGCGACGCCCGCGTCGAGCATCTCCCGGTACGCCTCGTAGGCGTGCGCGTAGGCGTCCTCCATCGCCCGGCCCGTGAGCTCCTGCTGCGCCTGCGTCCCCTCGACGAAGGTGTACTTGCCCGGGCGGCCCTCCTGGACCAGCTTGCGCTCCGCGTCCGGGACGTAGAACACCGGCTCCAGCTGCCGGTAGCGGCCGGACTCCTCGTTGTACGACCAGCCCACCCGGTGCCGCATGAACTCGCGGAAGACGAAGATCGGGGCACTGATGAAGAAGGTCATCGAGTTGTGCTCGAAGGGGCTGCCGTGGCGGTCGCGCATCAGGTAGTTGATCAGGCCCTTGGAGCGCTCCGGGTCACGGGAAAGCTCGTCCAGGGACTGCTCGCCCGCGGTCGAGACCCGGGCCGCCCACAGCACGTCCGAGTCGCCGGCCGTGTGCTTCACCAGCTCGACCGTGACATCGCTGCGATAGGTCGGCTTGACGTCTGCGGGGGTTTCGGGCACGGGGAGTCCTTCCGGTGGTCGCGAGGGGCGGCGCTCACCTTAACGACGAGCGGCCGCTCGCGTTTCCCCAGGGTGGTCCTCCCCCTCCGGCGGGCCCCCGCGGCGGGCGCAGAACGCCGGGACGAAGGCCGGGACGGAAGAATCTCGCCGGAATCGGGCACCGAACGGCTCCCGGATGCGTCTTCAGAGACGACAGCGCCTGCTGCGGCGGTCCCCGCCCGCCGCACCGAACCGAGGAGATGTGCCCGATGTCCCTGCCCCGCCCCGCCGGTGGTGGCTCCAGCCCGGAAGCCGTACCCTTCGCGTTCGTCGCCGAGGCCGGCGCCTTCCGGAGCAATGTCGCTCCCCCTCCGCGGCGGCGGGCGAGCGCGGGCGAGCTGCTGGGTCGCGCGATGGTGGGGATGGCCGTCGTCGGGGGCATCGTCGGCGCCCTGCTGCTCGGGGTTCCCGCCCTGGACACGGAACGGGCGCCGGGGCAGACGCAGAGCTCGGAGGCCGCTCCGGGCCGCTGACGGCGCGCCCGGAGGCCCCGGGGGTGGTCCCCCAC
The DNA here is from genome assembly GCF_024497955.1 of Streptomyces sp. C10-9-1. Taxonomy (GTDB): domain Bacteria; phylum Actinomycetota; class Actinomycetes; order Streptomycetales; family Streptomycetaceae; genus Streptomyces; species Streptomyces sanyensis. Next base: position 4,515 of record NZ_JANHKP010000003.1, read on the forward strand.
CAGCCGTCTCGATAGCCTCACCGGGCACAGTTCCATCGAGCGTGCTGGTGAGTGAGGATCCGCCGTGCCCCTGCCCTTCCTGACGGCCGACCGTGCATACGACGCGCAAACGGACGACGTCGCGCTGCCCTTCGACGACCACGACCAGTGGCGGCGGCCCTACCGGCCCGGTCCCTGGCGGGTCGGCACGGCGGCCGTGCTGCTGCTGCTCGCGTCCTTCGTGTTCATCGCCGGGATGATCATCGTCTTCGCGGGTGCCGTCACAGGCGCGTCGGTGTGCATGCTCCTCGGCCTCGCCCTCGTCGCCGGGGCCCTGCGCCTGCTCCGCGTGGGGACCTGGGTCAGCCGCCACGGCGTCCGCCGGGTCGGCTTCCTCACCACCACGACCCTCCCGTGGAACCGCACCACGGCCCTGCGCACCGTGCAGCAGCCGGTGCGCTGGCTGGGGCTGCCGCGGACGGTCCAGGGGCAGGCCCTGACGCTGGTGCGCCAGGGCGCGGACCCGCTGGTGCTGCTCACCGACCACAACGCGGACTTCCTCGCCCGGCTGGAGGCCTTCGACCGCGCGGCCGACACCGTCGAGGCGTGGGGCGCGGAGTACCGGGGCGCCTGACCGGCCGCCTCGTGTGTGCGGGGCCGACCCCTCTGAGAGGGGTCGGCCCCGCACACACGAGCGGCGGCGGGCGGCCGGTTCAGCCGGCTGCCGGACGGCCCCCGTGGAGGGCGATCGCGCGCTGCATCGCCCGGCGGGCCCGCGGGGTGTCCCGGGCGTCGTGGTAGGCCACGGCGAGCCGGAACCAGCAGCGCCAGTCGTCCGGGGAGTCCTCCGTCTCGGCCTTCCGGCGGGCGAACACCGCGTCGGCGGAGTCCCGGTCGATCCGGCCCCCCGCGGTGCGCACCAGCTCGTCGACCGGAAGCCCTCCCTCGGCCTCCAGCTCCGCCGCGAGCCGGTTGGCCCGGCGGACGAACTGCGTGTTCTTCCAGAGGAACCAGACGCCGATCAGCGGGATGACCAGCACGGCCACTCCGAAGGCGACCGTCAGCGGGGTCCCGTGCCGGATGAGCACGACGCCCCGGCCTCCGGCCAGCACGAAGTAGACGACCAGGACGGCCGCCGTGACGGCGTAGGTGATCTTCGCTCGCATGGCCGCCACCGGTCAGCCGAGGTCGAGGAAGTTCTCGAGGCCGAGGGTGAGGCCCGGAGCGGAGACGACGCGGCGCACGCCCAGCAGGACCCCCGGCATGAAGCTGCTGTGGTGCAGGGAGTCGTGGCGGATGGTGAGGGTCTCGCCCTCGCCCCCGAGCAGGACCTCCTGGTGCGCGAGGAGTCCGCGCAGCCGGACCGAGTGCACGGGCACGCCGTCCACGTCGGCACCGCGGGCCCCGTCCAGGGCGGTCACGGTGGCGTCCGGCTGAGGGGCGCAACCGGCGTCGGCCCGCGCCTGCGCGATCAGCCGGGCGGTGCGCGTGGCCGTGCCGGAGGGGGCGTCGGCCTTGTTCGGGTGGTGCAGCTCCACCACCTCCGCCGACTCGAAGTAGCGGGCGGCCTGCCGGGCGAACATCATGCTCAGGACCGCACCGATGGAGAAGTTCGGGGCGATGAGGACCCCCGTCTCCGGGGAGGCGTCGAGCGAGGTGCTCAGCTGGCCGAGCCGTTCGTCGGTCCAGCCCGTCGTCCCGACCACCGCGTGGATCCCGTGGCGCACGCAGAAGTCGAGGTTGCCCATCACCGACGCCGGGGTGGTCAGCTCCACGACGACCTGCGCCCCGGCGTCGACCAGGCTCTCCAGCCGGTCGCCCCGGCCGAGGGCGCCGACCAGCTCCATGTCCTCCGCGGCCTCCACGGCCCGGACGGCCTCCGAGCCGATACGGCCCTTGGCTCCGAGAACGGCCACGCGCAGCTTGCTCATCGACTACTTCCTCACGGGTTCACGGTTCACGGGTTCACGGCACGGGTCAGGCGACCGCGTCGTGCAGGCGGTCGGCCTGCCGGTCCTTCAGCGGGCCGATGACGGCCAGGGACGGACGGCGGCCCAGGACCTCACCGGCCACCGCGCGCACCTCGTCCGGGGTGACGGCGGATATCCGGGCGAGCATCTCGTCCACGGACATCTGGGAGCCCCAGCAGAGCTCGCTCTTGCCGATGCGGTTCATCAGCGCACCGGTGTCCTCCAGGCCGAGCACGGTCGAGCCGGACAGCTGGCCGACGGCCCGCGCGATCTCGTCGTCCGACAGGCCCTCGGCGGCCACCCGGTCGAGCTCCTCGCGGCAGATCTTCAGCACGTCGTGGACCTGGGCGGGACGGCAGCCCGCGTACACGCCGAACAGCCCGGTGTCGGCGAAGCCGGAGGTGTACGAGTAGACGCTGTAGGCGAGGCCCCGCTTCTCGCGCACCTCCTGGAACAGCCGGGAGGACATGCCGCCGCCCAGGGCCGCGTTCAGCACGCCGAGCGCCCACCGGCGCTCGTCGGTGCGGGCGAGGCCCGGCATGCCGAGGACCACGTGGGCCTGCTCGGTGCGGCGGCCCAGGTGCTCGATCCGCCCGGCGGTACGCAGCGCGCGGGTGCCGTCCCGGGGCGGGACGGGGAGGGCGTCGGAGCGGTCCAGGGCACCGGAGCGCTCGAAGGCCCGGCGGACCTGGCGGACCACGGCGGCGTGGTCGACGTTGCCCGCCGCGGCGACGACGAGGTGGGTCGGGTCGTAGTGCCTGCGGTAGAAGCGGCGGATGCGCTCCGCGGTCAGGGCGTTCACGGTCTCGACCGTCCCGAGGACGGGACGTCCGAGGGGCGAGTCGCCGAACATGGTCCGGGCGAAGAGGTCGTGGACGCAGTCGCCCGGGTCGTCCTCCGTCATCGCGATCTCTTCGAGGATCACGCCGCGCTCGGCGTCCACGTCCTCCTGCCGGATCAGCGAACCGGTGAGCATGTCGCACACCACGTCGATCGCGAGCGGGAGGTCGGTGTCGAGCACCCGCGCGTAGTAGCAGGTGTACTCCTTGGCGGTGAAGGCGTTCATCTCGCCGCCGACCGCGTCGACCGCGGCCGAGATGTCGAGCGCGGAGCGCCTCCCGGTGCCCTTGAACAGCAGGTGCTCGAGGTAGTGGGTGGCACCGCCGAGGGAGGGGGTCTCGTCGCGGGAGCCGACGTGGGCCCAGATGCCGAAGGTGGCCGAGCGCACCGAGGGCAGCGTCTCGGTGACCACGCGCAGCCCGCCGGGCAGGGTGGTGCGCCGGACGGTGCCGATGCCGTCCCGGCCCTTGAGCAGGGTTTGGGTACGGGCGACGGCCCGCGCCTCCGAGGAGGTGCGGGCCGTCGCTCGCGGACTACGGGACGTCACTGCTGGGCGTCGTCCTTCTTCTCGTCGTCCTCGCCCTCGATCACGGGGATGAGGGAGAGCTTGCCGCGGGAGTCGATCTCGGCGATCTCGACCTGGACCTTGGCGCCCACGGCGAGCACGTCCTCGACGTTCTCCACGCGCTTGCCGCCGGCCAGCTTGCGGATCTGCGAGATGTGCAGCAGGCCGTCCTTGCCCGGGAGCAGGGAGACGAACGCACCGAAGGTGGTGGTCTTGACGACCGTGCCCAGGTAGCGCTCGCCGACCTCCGGCATGGTCGGGTTGGCGATGCCGTTGATCGTGGCGCGGGCGGCCTCGGCGGCCGGGCCGTCGGCGGCACCGATGTAGATGGTGCCGTCGTCCTCGATCGTGATCTCGGCGCCGGTGTCCTCCTGGATCTGGTTGATCATCTTGCCCTTGGGGCCGATGACCTCGCCGATCTTGTCCACGGGGATCTTCACGGTGATGATCCGCGGGGCGTTGGGGGACATCTCGTCCGGGGTGTCGATCGCCTCCATCATCACGTCGAGGATGTGCAGGCGGGCGTCGCGGGCCTGCTTGAGGGCCGCGGCCAGGACGGAGGCCGGGATGCCGTCCAGCTTGGTGTCGAGCTGGAGGGCGGTGACGAACTCCTTGGTGCCGGCGACCTTGAAGTCCATGTCGCCGAAGGCGTCCTCGGCCCCGAGGATGTCGGTGAGCGTCACGTAGTGCGTCTCGCCCTCGATCTCCTGGGAGATCAGGCCCATGGCGATACCGGCGACGGGGGCCTTGAGCGGCACACCGGCGTTCAGCAGCGACATCGTGGAGGCGCAGACCGAGCCCATCGAGGTCGAGCCGTTGGAGCTCAGCGCCTCGGAGACCTGGCGGATCGCGTAGGGGAACTCCTCGCGGGTCGGGAGCACCGGCGTCAGGGCGCGCTCGGCGAGGGCGCCGTGGCCGATCTCGCGGCGCTTGGGGGACCCGACGCGGCCGGTCTCGCCGGTGGAGTACGGCGGGAAGTTGTAGTTGTGCATGTAGCGCTTGCGGGTCACCGGGGAGAGGGTGTCCAGCTGCTGCTCCATGCGGAGCATGTTGAGGGTGGTGACGCCCAGGATCTGGGTCTCGCCGCGCTCGAACAGGGCGGAGCCGTGGACCCGCGGGATGGCCTCGACCTCGGCGGCCAGGGTGCGGATGTCGGTGACACCGCGGCCGTCGATGCGGACCTTGTCCTTGATCACGCGCTCGCGGACCAGGGCCTTCGTCAGGGAGCGGTAGGCGGCGGAGATCTCCTTCTCGCGGCCCTCGAAGGCCGGGAGGAGCTTCTCGCCGGCCAGCGCCTTGACGCGGTCCAGCTCGGTCTCGCGCTCCTGCTTGCCGGCGATGGTCAGCGCCTGGGCGAGCTCGCCCCTGACCGCGTCGGACAGGGCGGCGTAGACGTCGTCCTCGTAGTCGAGGAAGATCGGGAACTCGCCCTCGGGCTTGGCGGCCTTGGCGGCGAGGTCCGACTGGGCCTTGCACAGGACCTTGATGAAGGGCTTGGCGGCCTCCAGACCGGCGGCCACGATCTCCTCGGTCGGCGCCTCGGCGCCGCCCTTGACGAGCTCGATGGTCTTCTCGGTGGCCTCGGCCTCGACCATCATGATCGCGACGTCGCCGTCCTCCAGGACGCGGCCCGCGACGACCATGTCGAAGACGGCGTCCTCGAGCTCGGTGTGCGTCGGGAAGGCGACCCACTGGCCCTTGATCAGCGCCACGCGGGTGCCGCCGATCGGGCCGGAGAAGGGCAGGCCGGCGAGCTGCGTGGAGCAGGAGGCGGCGTTGATCGCGACCACGTCGTAGAGGTGGTCGGGGTTGAGCGCCATGATCGTCTCGACGACCTGGATCTCGTTGCGCAGGCCCTTCTTGAAGGAGGGGCGCAGCGGGCGGTCGATCAGGCGGCAGGTGAGGATCGCGTCCTCGGAGGGGCGGCCCTCCCGGCGGAAGAAGGAGCCGGGGATCTTGCCGGCCGCGTACATCCGCTCCTCGACGTCCACCGTGAGCGGGAAGAAGTCGAGCTGGTCCTTGGGCTTCTTGGAAGCGGTGGTGGCCGACAGCACCATGGTGTCGTCGTCCAGGTACGCCACGGCGGAACCGGCGGCCTGGCGGGCGAGCCGGCCGGTCTCGAAGCGGATGGTGCGGGTGCCGAAGGCGCCGTTGTCGATGACGGCCTCGGCGTAGTGGGTCTCGTTCTCCACTAGCGGTTTCTCCTACGTTTCGTCTTTGCGTTCCGGCGCCCGTGTGGAGCCGGACCGGTGGAGGAGAAGCACGCCCTGTGTGCGGGCCGGTCTTCGATCGAAGCACCCGGACTGGTGTGTCGCGTATGTCCGGGGGCCACTACCGAGGACCGGCGGCGGGCAGGCGGCTTCCCTCCTGTGTCGCTGGTGCGTTTGTGACCAGACTAGTTGCCGTACGGCCGGTCGCGCACGCACAGGCGGGCGCGGCGGCGGTGCGGCGGCCGCCCCGAGGGGGGTCGGAGCGGGGTACGGGCCGTGCCGGAACAGGGCGGGAGCCCCGTTCCCGGCGGTGCGGCGAAGACGGCCGCGGGCCGGTACGGCGAAGGGAGCGGCTCCCGACTGCGGGAACCGCTCCCTTGCGAGCGCGTTACTTGGCGCCGGCCGCACCACGGCGGATGCCGAGGCGGTCGACCAGCGTACGGAAGCGCTGGATGTCCTTCTTGGCCAGGTACTGCAGCAGACGGCGGCGCTGGCCGACCAGGATCAGCAGACCACGGCGGGAGTGGTGGTCGTGCTTGTGGGTCTTGAGGTGCTCGGTCAGGTCCGAGATGCGGCGCGAGAGCATGGCGACCTGGACCTCGGGGGAGCCGGTGTCGCCCTCCTTGGTGCCGAACTCGCTGATGATCTGCTTCTTCGTGGCGGCGTCGAGAGACACTCGGTACTCCTCTTGGTGTGCGATGCGCCCGCGAGTGCCCCTGGTCTCTTTCTCAGGGGAGCTTCCGTGACTCGGAGGCGGAGGTCCGATGGGCGCCGCCCCCGGGGAACCGGGGAGCGCGCACACATACGGCCACCGGACACCCTACCAGGCGGTTCAGGAGGTCAGTGCGCGGATGGAGTGGTAGACGCCGAAGACCGCCAGGCACAGCGGGATCAGCGTGAGCAGGACGAAGCTCTCGGCGATCTCCAGGAAGCGGCCCCAGAAGGGGGTCACTCCCTTGCGCGGGACGATCAGGCCGATGGCCGTCAGCGCCGCGGCGACGGCGGCGACCGCGGCCGACAGCCAGATGGTGCGGACGTCGAGGGCCGCGCCCTGCCCCCGCAGGGCGTCGTGCACCATCTCGGCGGGCGGGTTCAGCGCGAGACCGGTGCCGAGCAGGAGCAGCGCGCCGAGTCCCGCGGCCAGGGCGCAGGCGACCTGTGCGGTGTAGCGGAAGAGGTGGGCGCGCATCAGCATCGCGACGCCGGTGGAGAAGGCGAGCAGCCGGGCCCAGACGTCGTCCGAGAACCCCAGCACCGCGGCGGCGCCGACCGCGGTGAGGGCGCAGCCCCCGACGAGGCCGACCAGCAGCTCGTGGCCGCGGCGCGCCTGTGCGCCGATGCGCTCGGCGTCCACCGGCCCGGACGGCTCGGGGTCGGGGTCGCCGCCGACGCCCGTGCGGGGCGGGTCGAAGCCGATCGGCAGCCGGGCGAAGCGCGTGGAGAGCCCGGGCAGGAAGGCGAGGGCCCCGACGGCGACGGGGGCGCAGAGCGCGGCGGCCTCGGAGGGGGTGAGCTCGGCCAGGACGGCGGTGAAGGTGGCACCCATGCCCAGGGCGGCGGCGAGGGCGAAGGCGACGAAGGGCCCGTCCCCGGCGGGTGCCACGAAGGTGAGCACGACGGCCCAGAGCAGGACGGCGGCACAGGCCAGCAGGAACTGGAGCCTGCCGACGCCCTCGCCCGCCCCGGGTGGCAGCAGTCCGGAGCCGCCGACGGCGGCGTTCGCCATCGCGCCGATGCCCACGGCCACGGCGGACGCACGGTCGTCGTAGACCCGGGCGCGGGTGCAGGCCAGCGCGAGGAGCAGCACGGCGGCGACGCCGGCGAGGATGCCGGGCAGCCCGTGCATGTCGTGGCGCGGGTCCGCGGACCAGAGGACGAAGGCGAGCAGCACGAGCAGGGCGGAGCCCGCGAGGAGTCCCGCGCCGCGCATCAGGGCGTCCGACCACAGGGTGCGGTCGCGCGCCACGGCGGAGGCGACGGCGTCGGAGACGTCGTCGAAGACCGCCGGGGCCAGGGACTCGGCGAAGGGGCGCAGGGACAGCAGCTCCCCGTCGAGGATGCGCTGGTGCGCGAGGGAGCGGCCGCCTTCCAGGACCGTGCCGTCGCGGCGCACCAGGTGGTAGCCGACCGGGGCGCCCTCGGCCGGGGTCTGGCCGGACAGGCGGAGGATCTCCGGGTACAGGTCGGCGACGGCGATGTCGTCGGGCAGGGCGACGTCCACCCGGCCGTCGGGTGCGACGACGGTGACGCGGCAGAATCCGGTGCCGCCGCCGGTCACGGTCACGGCGGCCGCCTGACCGGTGCCGGCGGCCGGCGCTGAGGCCGTCATGCTCACGTACTGCTCCCCCTCGTGGTGATCTGGCCTGCTGGTGGGGCCTGTTCGGCGCGGGCGCTCCCAATGACCCTTTTTGCAGTAGTTCACCGGAACGCAAAGAACGCCGCGCCACCCTACCCCTCAGCCGCGCGGCACCGCGCAAGTAGGATCCCTCACCGCGGGCGGAAGCCGTCGCCACGGGGGCGCCGATAGGAACATTCCGCCCGGCAACGGGAATTGGTGAGCTGTGAGTCAGATCGTCGTCAAGCGCCCACCACGGGCGCTGCCGTCCGAAGTACCCAGTGAGCAGGTGCTGCTGCAACCGCCGCCGGAGCTTCCCCGCGGCCAGCAGGAGGGCGCGCTGATGCAGCTCCTGCCGATGCTCGGCATGGGCGGCTCGGTCGTGTTCTTCTTCATGACGCCCAATCCCGTGATGCGCATCATGGGCATGGTCATGATCGCGTCCACGGTGGCCATGGCCATCGCCATGCTGGTGCGCTACCGGCGGGGGACCCAGGGGCAGTTGGCGGACTTGCGCCGGGACTACCTCAAGTACCTGACGCAGACGCGGCGTGCCGTGCTGCGCACGGCGCACCGGCAGCGCGACGCACAGTTCTACCTGCACCCTTCGCCGGAGCAACTGTGGGCGCTGGTGGCCGAGGGCAGCCGGCTCTGGGAGCGCCGGACCGGGGACGACGACTTCGCGCAGGTGCGCGTCGGCCTCGGCAGCCAGCAGCTCGCGACGCCGCTGGTGGCGCCGGACACCGCCCCCGTCGACGAGTTGGAGCCGCTGACCGCGGGCGCCATGCGGCAGTTCCTGGCGGCCCACGGCACCGTCGACGACCTCCCCATGGCGCTCTCGCTGCGGGCCTTCTACCAGGTGGCCGTCGGCGGCGAGCGGGATGCGGCCCGTGCCACGGTGCGGGCCATGGTCGGCTCCCTGGCCGCGCTGCACTCCCCCGAGGACCTGGTCGTCGCGGTGGGCGCGGGCCCCGAGGCGGCGGCGCACTGGGAGTGGGCCAAGTGGCTCCCGCACAGCCAGGACGGCGGGCCGGGCGACGGCGCCGGCACCCGGCGGCTGATCGCCACCGACCCGCACGCGCTGGAGGACCTGCTGGCGGTCCGTCTGGAGGGGCGGCCGCGCTTCCAGGGCGCCGAGCACCCGCTGCTGGACCAGCCGCACATCGTGGTCGTGCTCGACGGCCTGTCCGTTCCGCCGACCTCGGCGCTGGCCTCGCCGGAGGGACTCCAGGGCGTGACCCTGGTGGAACTGGTGCCCGGTGAGGCGGCGCAGCAGCGCGGCGGGCTCAGCGTCACCGTCCGTCCGGGGCTGCTGCGGCTGGAGTCCGGCCACGGCTTCGTCTACGACGGGACCCCGGACCAGCTCGGCCCCGAGGCCGCCGAGGCGCTCGCGCGCCAGCTGGCTCCGCTGCGCGCCGGCGGAGGCTCCGACGACGACGAACCCCTGCTCGCCAACCTGGACTTCACGGACCTGCTGAACCTCGGCGACGCCGCCTCCGTGGACGTCGGGCGGACCTGGCGGCCGCGCTCGCAGTCGGAGCGGCTGCGGGTGCCGATCGGTGTCGGCGAGGGCGGCTCCCCGGTGATGCTGGACCTGAAGGAGGCCGCGCAGGAGGGCATGGGCCCGCACGGCCTGTGCGTCGGGGCGACGGGTTCGGGCAAGTCGGAGCTGCTGCGCACGCTGGTCCTCGGGCTGGCCGTGACCCACTCGTCCGAGACGCTCAACTTCGTACTCGCGGACTTCAAGGGCGGCGCGACGTTCGCCGGCATGTCCCAGATGCCGCACGTCGCGGCCGTCATCACCAACCTCGCCGACGACCTGACGCTGGTCGACCGCATGGGCGACTCCATCCGGGGCGAGCTCAACCGCCGCCAGGAGATGCTGCGGGACGCGGGCAACTACGCCAACATCCACGACTACGAGAAGGCGCGTGCCGCCGGGGCGGCGCTCCAGCCGATCCCCTCGCTGGTCCTGGTGATCGACGAGTTCAGCGAACTGCTCACCGCCAAGCCCGACTTCATCGAGATGTTCGTGCAGATCGGCCGGATCGGCCGGTCCCTCGGCGTGCACCTGCTGCTGGCCTCCCAGCGGCTGGAGGAGGGGCGGTTGCGGGGTCTGGAGACCTACCTGTCCTACCGGATCGGTCTGCGCACCTTCTCGGCCGCCGAGTCGCGCGCCGCGATCGGCGTGCCGGACGCCTACCAGCTCCCGAACGTCCCCGGCTCCGGCTTCCTGAAGTACGGCACCGACGAGATGGTGCGCTTCAAGGCCGCCTATGTCTCGGGGGTGTACCGGAGCGGCCGGCACACGGCCGGCACCGGCGGCCCCCGTCCGGTCGACCGGCGGCCCGCGCTGTTCACCGCCGCACCGGTCCCGGTGCGGTACGTGCAGCAGGAGCAGCGGGCGGAGGTGCCGCAGGCGCGCACCTCCGAGGACGACGCCCTCGCCGACTCCGTGCTCGACGTCATCGTCCGCAGGCTGGAGGGCCGCGGCGTGGAGGCGCACCAGGTCTGGCTGCCCCCGCTGGACAACCCGCCGCCGCTGGACGAGCTCCTGCCGGGGCTCACCGCCGTGGAGGGGCGCGGCCTGACCCAGCCCGGGTACGAGGGCGCGGGCCGGCTCGTGGTCCCGCTGGGCGTGGTGGACAAGCCCTTCGAGCAGCGGCGCGACGTGCTCCTGCGGGACTTCTCGGGCGCCGCCGGGCACATGCAGATCATCGGCGGACCGCAGTCGGGCAAGTCCACGCTGCTGCGGACGCTGATCGCCGCCTTCGCCCTCACCCACACCCCGCAGGAGGTCCAGTTCTACGGGCTGGACTTCGGCGGCGGCGGCCTGTCCTCGGTGGCGGGCCTGCCGCACGTCGGCGGCGTGGCATCCCGGCTGGACCCCGAGCGGGTGCGGCGGACGGTCGCCGAGGTGTACGGCATCATGAACGCCCGCGAGGAGTACTTCCGCAGCGCGGGGATCGACTCCATCGCCACCTACCGCAGGCTCCGCGCCCGCGGGGAGATCTCGGCCGCGGAGCAGCCCTGGGGGGACGTCTTCCTGGTCGTCGACGGCTGGGGCAGCTTCCGCGCCGACTACGAGGGGCTGGAGCACGCGGTCCTCGACATGGCCTCCCGCGGTCTCGGCTACGGCATCCACGTGGTGCTCACGGCCTCCCGCTCCATGGAGGTCCGCTCCAACATCAAGGACCACCTCATGAACCGGCTGGAGCTGCGGCTCGGCGACGTCATGGACTCCGAGGTGGACCGCAAGATCGCGGTGAACGTGCCGAGCGGGGTGCCCGGGCGCGGCCTCGTACCGGAGAAGCTGCACTTCATGGCCGCGGTACCGCGGATCGACTCGATCAGCTCGGACAGCGACCTGTCCGAGGCCACCGCGGCGATGGCGCAGGAGGTCGGGCGGCACTGGACCGGGGCCGGGGCCCCGCAGGTGCGGCTGCTGCCGCGGGAGCTGCCCGCGCACCGGCTGCCCGCCGGCCACGCCGAGCCGCGGCGCGGGGTGGCGTTCGGTATCGACGAGAACGCCCTGGAGCCGGTGTTCGTCGACTTCGACCGGGACCCGTTCCTCCTGGTGTTCGGCGAGAGCGAGTCCGGCAAGTCGAACCTGCTGCGGCTGCTCATCAAGCAGGTGACGGAGCGCTACGACGGCGCCGCGGCCAAGTTCTTCGTGATCGACAACCGCCGTGCGCTGCTGGACGTCACCCCCGCCACCCACCTGGCGGAGTACGTGCCGATGTCCAACGCCATGGACCACCACGTGGACGCGCTGGCGGAGCTGATGCAGCGGCGCACGCCGTCGGCCGACGTCACGGCCCAGCAGCTGCGCGACCGCAGCTGGTGGACGGGCCCGTCGGTCTTCGTGGTCGTCGACGACTACGACCTGGTCTCGACGTCGAGCGGCAACCCGCTCGCCCGGCTGACCGAGCACCTGCCGTTCGCGCGGGACGTGGGTGTCCGCTTCATCATCGCCCGCAGCAGCGCGGGCGTGAGCCGGGCCGCGTACGAGCCGTTCATGCAGCGGATGACGGAGCTGGGCGCTCAGGGCGTGCTGCTGTCCGGCGACCCGCACGAGGGTGACGTCCTCGGCGCCCGGATGCGGCCGATGCCGCCGGGCCGGGGCGTCTTCGTCTCCCGGCAGCGGGGCAACCCGCTGGTCCAGACGGGGTGGCTGGGCGACCCCGAGTGAGCACGAACGCCCCGCCTCCCCGGTCCGGGGAGGCGGGGCGTTCGTGCTGCCGCCGCGGAGCGGCCGCCCGGCACCGGGGCCGGCTCCCGCGGGCAGACGCCCCGGGAACGGCTCGGGGTGGGCACCCCTCGCGCGTGCCCACCCCTGGTCGCCGCCGTGCGGCGTACCGCCCGTCGCGCTCAGGCGAAGTAGCTGGCGGCCTTCTTGTCGCCGCCCATGTAGTCGCCGCCCGCGTTGGCGACGACCTGGGCGATCTGGGTCAGGGCCCGGTGGATGTCCTCGGCCTCCTTGTCCCACTTCGCCTGCTGCTCGACGTAGAAGGTGTGCGCCTCACCCTCCCAGCCCGCGGCGACGCTGGCCACGGCCGTCTTGATGGACCGCAGGTCCTCCTCCAGGCGCTTGGCCTGGTTGCCGAGGACAGTGGCGGTGGCGTCGAGAGCGCCGTACTTGACGACGAGCTCGTCGCTCGAGTGCATTCCCATGGTTACCTCTTCCGTCTTCTCGTGGTGTCCGGCCGGCTCCCGCGACGGGACCGCAGGCCGGCTCCGGCCGGCCCCGTCGGCCGGCGGGACCGGGCCCCGTGGGGGGTCTCGGCTCCCCGGCCGGGACTACAGGCCGGCCAGGCTCGACTTCGGCGCGCCGTCGTTGACGTTGATGGCCTGCACGGCGGCGCGGACGTCGTCCTCGGTACCCGCCTTGATCTTGCGCGTCGCGTTCATCGCCTCGAGGTACTTGGCGAGGATGTTGCCGATGTTCACCATCGAGGTGTTGATCTCGTACTGCTTCTTGTCGAAGGCACCGGCTCCGATGCCCTTCCACTGGCCTTCGAGGCTGTCGATCGTGCCCTGGATCTGGTGGAGCTGACCCTTGATCGAGTTGAACTTCTCCAGGATCTGCTTCTCCAGTGCGATGAGTTGCTCATCGGAAAGCTTCTGGCCCTGCGACACGGTGGTGGTTTCCTTTCTGAACTGCCGTTCCTGCTGGCTGTGCTGCCGGGGGGTTCGTGCGCCCGGCCGCCGGCGGGGTCACGCTCCGGAGCGGGATCCGCTCCGGGCGGCCGGGCGCGGCGCCGGGCCGCCCCCGGTGCGCTCCGCGGCGCCGGGGGGCGGGGCCGGGGGTCCCGCGAGGGCCGCGCCCGCCGCAGGGGCGCCGGGCGCCGCCGGCGCGACGGTCCCGCGCGGGTACCCGGGGGACGCAGCGGCCTCCCCCGTCACCGTCAGCTCGGACATGAGCCGTTCCTCCCCGTTTGCTACCGTCGTCCTGCGTTGCGATCGTGGTAGCCCGCCGCCCTCCGGCGGCGTCCCGCCTCACTCTAGCCTCTGCTGACACGGGCCCAAGTGTCTTATCCGTCACGAGACTTCAACAGTCCGGGCCATGGCTGCGCATGTGCGGCTGCAACCGCGGGGAGGGGCGTCCGCCCATGTCACCGCGCGGGGGCGCCCTGCCCGGCCCGCCGCCGCCTGCGTCGTGAGTCCCGGACCGCCACGGCGCCGCCGCTCGCCGCGGCGACCAGCACGACCCCGCCCACGACCACGTAGGTCGCGAGGCGTGCCGTGCGCTGCTGGGGGCTCTCCCCGAGATGGACCTCCGCGGGGGTCGGCGCCTCGGCGCGGGTGACGCCCTCGTGCGCCACGGGCTCCTCGATCCGCACGTCGTCCTCGGTGAGGGCGCGCACCGGGTCGACCACACCCCAGCCGACGAGGCGGTCGTGACCGGCGACGGAGCGCTCCGCGGTCTGCTGGATCTGGGCCACGATCTCCCTGGCCGTCCAGTCGTCGTGCTTGGCCTTCACGAGCGCGGCCAGGCCGGCGACGTAGGGCGCGGAGAAGCTCGTGCCGTGGTCGGCGCAGTGGCCGCCACCGGGCACGGTGGAGACGATGTCCACCCCCGGGGCCGCGACGCCCACGAACTCGCCGGACTGGGAGAACGGCGCCCGCTCGTTGTTGCGGTCGGAGGCGGCCACGGCGAGTACCCCGGGGTAGGAGGCGGGGTAGGTCTTCTTGACGTTGCCGCCCAGCCCGTCGTTCCCGGCCGATGCGACGACGACGATCTCCTCCGCCAGGGCGGCGTCGACGGCCTGCTTCAGCTCGGGTTCCGGCTCGACGGCCTCGGCGGTGTCCTGGGAGATGTTGATGACGTCGGCGTCCTGGGCGATGGCGTGCCGGATGGCCTGCGCCAGGGTGGCCGCGTTGCCGTTGCCGTCGGCGTCGTTCTGCTGGATGGGGATGATCACGGCGTCCGGGGCCAGCCCGACGAAGCCGGTGCCCTTGGCCGGGCGGGCGGCGATGATGCCCGCCACCCTGGTGCCGTGGCCGGCGGTGTCGGTGGTGCCGTCCTCCCTGCCGCGCTCCAGCTTGTTGCCCCCTGCGTCCTTGGCGTCCTTCGGCAGCAGGTTGGCTCCGGCCCCGGTGTCGACGGCCTTCCTCAACTGCGGGTGGCGGGCGTCGACACCGCTGTCGATCACCGCGACCCGGACGCCCTTCCCGGTGGACTGCTTCCACAGTTCGTCCAGCAGGACGCGCTGCAGCGCCCAGGGCCGTCCCGTGTAGACCTCGCCGGGGTAGGAGCAACTGGACCCGTCGGCGGTGGCGGTGGGCAGCGGCAGGCCGACGAAGGCCAGGGCCGCGGCGGCCGTGACGACCGCCGGGCGGAGTGCCGTGCGGTGCCCGCGGGCGCTCTTCATCAGTGGTGCGCTCGTCATCCCGTCCGCCCTCAGGAGCCCTGCGGCTGGCTGGCGGCGCCGGTGGAGAGCCGGGGACCGGTGGGCAGGAACGTCGACCACGCCGCGGGGACGGGCAGCGGTTCAACGCCCTTGTACCCCAGGCGGTTCTGCGCCTGTGCGGCCTCCGTGGCGCGCTGCCGCCGCTCCTCCTCGGTACCCGAGGAGCCGATACCGGAGTCGTCCGAGGCGCTGTCGCCGTTGGACTGCATCGCATAGCGCAGACCGGTGTCGGTGACGAGGAAGAGGAAGCCGGAGTCCGTCTTGGCCCCCTTGAACTGACGGAACAGCTGACCGGATCCGGGGGTGACGTAGGCGCTGGTGGCACCCGTGGGCAGCGGGGCGGGGAAGTCGTCGCCGGCCCAGGTGCTGAGGGTGGTGGTCCCCTTGTTCCGGTCGACCTTCCGCAGCACGTTGCAGACGGTGTTGCGGCTGCCGGACCGGGTACCGGCCTCGTTGACCGGCACGGGCTCGGCGGTGGGCCACCGCCTGTCCTCGTTGAAGGCGCGCCCCGGGCGGAAGGCTCCGGCGCTGACGGCGGACGCCTGGCCGTTCTGCCCCAGCTCCACGTGGCGGCTCGCGTTCAGCAGCAGCTTGGCCGTGAAGTCCGAGACGGGGGCGACGCTGCCCTCCAGGACCACGTACCGCTGCTTGCGGGTGCCGTCGGTGGCGGAGATGACCATGCCGACCCTGTCCACCTCCTCGGGGAGGCCCTCGACCCCGGCGGGCGCGCCGGGCTGCCCGGGGATCTCGGGGAAGGTGACGGCGTCGCCCTTGTGCAGGGTGTCCAGCCAGGCGCCGGAGACCTTCTGGGGCGCGCCCTCCCGGCCGACGATGGTGCGCAGCAGCAGTTCGTCCTCGGCCACCGGGTACGCCGTGCCCCGGGCGTCGACGATGTACCGCTTCCCGTCGGGGTCCTCGACGTAGAGGAGTTCACCGCCGGTGAGCCGTTCGGACCCCTCGGTGCGGTCCTGCTCGCGCTCGGCGAGGACGAAGGCGGCCTTCTGGATCGACCGGCCGCCTCCGCCGGGCCGTTCGCACACCACCCACCGCTTGGCCGAGCCGGCCTCCTCCGCACTCGGCAGGCGGTCGGGGGCGTAGGGGATGCCGAGCGTGGGGCCGTGGGGGATCTTGCCGCTGTCCAGCACCGACTCGTCGACGTTGATGACCTTGCCCTTGTCCGGGTAGAGCAGCAGCTTGGCCGAGGACATGTTGAGCACGGGGTGGAGCTGGACCTTCTTGCCGGTCTTCAGCACCACGTAGCGGGTGGTCGACTTGCTGGCGATGATGACGTTCTCCCCCGGGGTGTCCCACCCCTTGGGCGCGACCGGCTTGAACATGCCCCAGGCGCCGAAGACGGCGAGCACGACGACTCCGACGATGGCACCGGGTGCGACCGCCCGCAGGGGACGCGGGGCGCCCTCCTCCGAGCCCGTGGTGTTCGGCTGAAGGAACTGCGCCACCAGTCTCCGCTTCGCGAAGGTGTAGGCGTTCAGCTCGTCCCGTCGTGATGCCATCTGTCCGCAGTCCCTCTTCCCCGTCGGGCGGCCGGGTTCCCACACACGTCGGTCACGGCCCGACCGTGCCCCCCTACTATGCCTGTCGCGATCGGCGCCCATGTGCTCAGGTAGGCTGATCGCCCGGTCAACACCCAAGCGGAAGTTGGCCAATACGGACACGAGGGGGCAACGCGGCGATGGGTACGGCGACGCGCGCGCGCAACGGGCGCACCACCGGCCGGCCGCCCGGCAGGCGTGCCGGGACTTCCCGGCGGCAACGCAGCAACCCCTCCGCCCGGCACCAGTCCGCCGCGGCCCCCGCCACGCCGGGGCCCCCCGCGCGGACGGTGCTGCGTCCGCTGTCCCGGGCGGACCGCATCGGCCCGTTCCCGCTGCGTCAACTGGTGCTGCTCCAGGCCGCGCTGGCCCTGGTCGCCGTCGGCCTGGTGCTCGGCGGGCTGTGGCTGGTGCCCGCGGCGACGGCGGCCGGGCTGCTCGCCCTGCTCGCGGTCGTGCGCCGGCGCGGTCAGGCCGTACAGGACTGGCTGGCCACCGCCCGTGCACTGCGCACCCGCAGGAAGCGCACCCTCCCGGCACCGCCGGAGGCCGACGCCTCGCTGGCCCCGGTCGCCGAGAGCGTGCCCGGCCTCGGGCCGTTCCCCTATGTCGACCGCGACCGGCGCACGGTGGGGATGCTCGGCGACGGGTCCTTCCTGACCGCCGTGGTCCGGGTGGAGGCGGAGGGTGCCGCCCTGCGGCCCTCCTCCGGCGCGCGCGCCCTGTCACTGGCGCTGCTGGGCGACGCGCTGCGGGTGGACGACATCGCCGCGGAGTCCGTGCAGTTGGTGCAGCAGGTGCGCCCGGCCCCGGCTCCCCACCTGCCGCAGCAGTCGGTGGCCCGCCTGTCCTACGCCCCGCTCCAGGAGCGCACCGGTGCACCGGCCCTGCGGATGACCTGGATCGCGGTGAAGCTGGACCCCGAGCAGTGCCGGGAGGCCGTGCAGGCCCGCGGCGGAGGCGTCCCCGGCGCCCAGCGGTGCCTGGTGCGGCTGGCCGACCATGTGGCGAGCCGGGTGACCGGGGCCGGGTTCCGTGCCGCGGTGCTCGACCAGGAGGGGCTCAACTCGGCGGTGGCCACGGCCGCCTGCGCCTCGCCCCGGGCGGCCGCCCGCGCCGGGCGGCCCGACACCGCGGCGCAGCGCCGCACCGCGGAGACCTCCCGCGTCTGGCGCTGCGACGACCGCTGGCACACCGCCTACGCGGTCGGCCGCTGGCCGGAGTTGGGCCGGGCGGCCACGCCGCTGCCGAAGCTGGTCGCCCTGCTGACCGGGGTCCCGGCGTATGCGACGACGATCAGCCTCACCGTGCGGCGGGGCGTGCGGCAGGGGGCGGTGGACATCGCGGGCCATGTGCGCATCACCGGCGCCTCGGACACGGAACTGGTCGGCGTACGGCGCGACTTGGAGCAGGCCGCACGCGGTGCGAAGGTCGGCCTGCTGCGCCTGGACCGCGAGCAGCTGCCGGGCGCCCTGGCCACCCTGCCGCTCGGAGGTGTCCGCTGATGGCCGGCCCGACGACCAGGAGCCTGCGCTCCCTGCTGGGTCCCCGTCAGGCGGGGCACTCGCTGCCCGCGACGGACCTCGGTGCGCTCTCCCTGCCCGTGGGTGATGACGGCGTGGTCCTCGGCGAGGACGCCGAGGGCCGGTCCCAGGTGCTGGGGCTGCACCGCTCGACCCCCTACGACGTCCTGCTGATCGGCGGCCTGTGGACGGCCCAGGTCCTGGCGCTGCGCGCGGCCGGCACCGGTGCCCGCGTGAGCGTGGAGACCGGACGGCCGCAGGCGTGGACGACGCTCGCCCAGGCGGCGGGGGCGGGGCTGGAGTGCATCACCCTGCACGAGGTGGGGCGGGTGCCGCCGATGGGTGCCTCCGTCGGAAGCCCCGTGGTCGTCCTCCGGGACTGCGGCATGCGGCCGCCGCGCGGCCGGGTGGTGTCCTCGCCCTGGCAGTCGGTGGTGACGCTGCTGCCGTACCTGAGCCCGGTGGCACCCCGGTTGCTGCGGTCCTCGACGCTGGTGGGCATCCAGCGGGTGTCCCCGCAGGAGGCCGGGCAGATCGGGCGCATCCTGGGGTTGACGGAGCAGGAGGTGGCCGCGCTGCCGACGCTGGCCGACGGCGTCACGCTCTGGTGCGCGGGCAAGGACCGCCAGTGGATCATGACGAGCGCGACGGACGCCGAGTCGGGGCTGCTCGGTTCGCCGCGCCGGATGGACTGACCCCCTGCTCCCGGGCGGGCGAGGGGGTCCTCGGCCCGTACCGGGTCGCGGCGCACTCCCTTCCCGCCGGCCGGACTTCGCCCGCAGCGGGGCGGGCACCGCCCGGCGCGGCACTAGGATGCAGGGGTGGCGCCGGGGCGGGACTCCCGCGGGGCGTCGCACGACCTCCGGTCATCGGCAGGGCAGCGGCGGAAGGGGAACACGTGGGCAGCGCGCAGGAGAAGGACGAGCTGTACGCCTTGGACATCTCCGGCGTGGAGTGGCAGGGCCCTCCGGGAACCAGCCCCGACGAGGAACGGGTCGAGATCGCGCATCTGCCCGGCGGCGCCGTCGCGATGCGCTCGTCGCTGGACCCGGACACGGTGCTGCGCTACACCGAGGCGGAGTGGCGGGCGTTCGTCCTCGGCGCCCGGGACGGCGAGTTCGACCTCACGTGAGCGGGGGCCGCTCCTGAGAGCCCCCTGCCCGGATCCCGGCGCCCGCCCCGGTGCGGGCGCCATCGGCCCCTGCGGCTGCGGACGTTGACGGTACACACCCCGAAGGCGCGTCCCGCCGTCCTCCACGGCGTGACGCACGGGACACCGGCCGGGGGCGGACGGGCCTGACGAAGTGGCGCGGGCGGCGACTAGGGTGGGTGGGGCGCGCGGTGCGCGGCCCTTCGGTCGCGCATGCCGTGCGCAGGGGGAGAGCCGGGCCCGTCCGGAGTGAAACGGTGGCCCCCACACCCATGACGGCACCAGGGTGCTCGACCACTTCAGGAGGCACAGTGAACGGCGATCGGGACGACATCCACGGGGGCTGGAACCTTCCCGTCGACGAGTCCGACGCGGAGTCCGTCGAGCTGACGGGCGAGTTCACCATCGACTACACCCCTCCCGCCTGGTACACGCAGAACGCGTCGGCGGACACCGCCGGAGGAGCGGCCGCGCAGGACCCGTCCCCTCCTCCGCCGCAGGGGACTCCCGTGCCGGGGCTGCCCTCGGACGGCGGGTACGAGCCCAACTGGTCCATCGCGCCGCCGAATCCGCCCGCCGCCGCCCCGGCGCCGGACCGGGCTCCCGGGCCGGACGGGGGACCGTCGGCGCACCAGCCACCCGGGCCCTCCCCGTACGCCCCCGGTCCCGGGGCCCTCCCGCCGTCGGCAGCCGGGGCGCACGCCCCCTCCGCCGCCCCCGAGGCGGCGGCCGGCGATGCGGCCGGCGACGTCGAGAGCGGCGCGACGATGCGCTTCTCCCCCGCGGCCCTCCGCCGGGAGATCGCCGAGCGCACGGCCGCCGAGGAGGCGGCCCGGGGCGGTGCCCCGACGGCGCCGGAGGCCGGTCCCGGTGCGGCCGGTGCCCCGGACACGGCGGCGGACGCCGCCGCCCCCGCACCCCCGGCGGCCGCCGCGGACGGCCCCGGCGCCCCGGCGCCGCACGAGGCCGCACCGGCAGCCCCCGAGGCCGGCCACCCGGCGGGTGCACACGAGGACGCCCCGCCGGCAGCCGCCGGGGACGAGGACCCCGCCGAGGAGCCGTCCGCCCCGACCGCCCCGCCGGCTCTTCCGGCCGACGGCCCGCTGCCGGACGGCGGCGGTGCTCCGCAGGCCGACGGCTCGGCCGAGCAGGGGCGGGACCTCGGCGGCGACGGCCCGCTGCCGGACGGCGGCGGTGCCCCGGCCGTCCGTCCGGGAGTGCCCGGAGCCGCCCCGGAGGGCGGCACCGGCGTGCCGGAGGCCGCCGCGCCCGCTCCCGCCCCGGCGCCCGAGCCCGGACCCCCCGTCCCGGACGTCCCGGTGGCGGTGGCCCCCCCGGGCCCCTCCGTGCCCGGCGCCCCGGATGCCGCGCTGCCTCCGGGTCTGCCGCCGCTGCCGCCCTCGTACCACCCGGCCGCGCCCGCCGCCGCGCAGCAGTGGCCCGGGACCGGGCAGCCGGCACCGCAGGCCGGGGGCCCCGCGCAGGGCCCGGCCGCCCCGCAGCCCCCGTCGGACGCGCCTGCCGGGGCGCACGGTGCCCCGCAGCCCCCTCACGCGCCCGGACACCTGCCCCCGCAGGCGCCCCCGCCCGGACCGGGCGGCTACGGCTTCCCCCAGCAGGCACCGCCGACCACCGTCCCGCCCCAGGCGCCCCCGGCCCCCCACGCGCCCGGACACCAGCCCCCGCAGCCGCCGCCACCCGGACCGGGCGGCTACGGCTTCCCCCAGCAGGCACCGCCGGCACCCGGCACCACCGGCTACGGTTTCCCACCCCCCGGCCACGCCCCCCAGCACGGGCACCCCGCACCCCCGGCCCCCCACGCGCCCGGACACCAGCCGCCGCAGGCGCCCCCGCCCGGACCGGGCGGCTACGGCTTCCCCCGGCAGGCACCGCCGGCCGGGCAGGCGCCGGGGGCGGCGGTCGACCCGAGGACCGGCGGCGCCTGGCCGACGCCCGTCGCGCACGACCAGCGGGAGCGCTCCGTCCCGGGTGCGCCGCTCGGCTACACCGCGGCCGTGGAGCTCTCCTCCGACAGGCTGCTGCGCAGCAACAGGCAGAAGCCCAAGTCGAGTCGCGGCCCCTCGGCCGCCTCCCGCTTCAAGCTCGGCGGGAAGAAGGAGGAGGCGGAGCGCCAGCGGAAGCTGGAGCTGATCCGCACGCCGGTGCTGTCCTGCTACCGGATCGCGGTGATCTCCCTGAAGGGCGGGGTCGGCAAGACGACCACCACCACGGCGCTGGGCTCGACGCTCGCCACCGAGCGCCAGGACAAGATCCTCGCCATCGACGCCAACCCCGACGCCGGGACGCTCGGGCGCCGGGTGCGGCGGGAGACCGGGGCCACCATCCGGGACCTGGTGCAGGCCATCCCGTACCTGAACTCGTACATGGACATCCGGCGCTTCACCTCGCAGGCGCCCTCCGGGCTGGAGATCATCGCCAACGACGTGGACCCGGCCGTGTCCACCACGTTCAACGACGAGGACTACCGGCGGGCGATCGACGTGCTGGGCCGCCAGTACCCGATCATCCTGACGGACTCGGGAACGGGCCTGCTGTACAGCGCGATGCGCGGGGTGCTGGACCTGGCCGACCAGCTCATCATCATCTCCACTCCCTCCGTGGACGGCGCGAGCAGCGCCTCGACGACCCTGGACTGGCTCTCGGCCCACGGGTACGCCGAGCTGGTGCAGCGGTCCGTCACGGTGATCTCGGGGGTGCGCGAGACCGGAAAGATGATCAAGGTCGACGACATCGTGGCGCACTTCCAGACGCGCTGCCGGGGGGTGGTCGTGGTGCCCTTCGACGAGCACCTGGCCGCCGGGGCCGAGGTCGACCTCGACATGATGCGGCCCAAGACCCGGGAGGCGTACTTCAACCTCTCGGCGCTGATCGCCGAGGACTTCGCCAGGGCCCAGCAGCAGCAGGGGCTGTGGACGGCTGACGGCAACCCGCCGCCGCAGGCGGCACCGCCGATGCCCGGACACCCCGGCGGTCCGCACGGGGCGCCGCAGATGCCTCCGGGGGCGGCGGGCGGGCAGCCCTGGCAGCAGGGACACCCCCAGGCGCCCGGGCAGCCCTATCCACCGCAGGCGCAGCCCCCGGCGCCGCCCCAGCACCCGCACCCGCCGCAGGGGTACGCCGGGCCTCCGCAGGCACCGGCGCCCCCGGCGTGGCAGCAGGGGCCGTTCCCCGGCCAGGGTGCCGCCCCGGGGGCACCGGGGTCTCCCGCCGCCCCGCAGGACCCCGCTCCCGCCGACCCGGCCCAGGGGGGGCACGTCCCGCCTCACGGCTGGCCCGGTCAGCAGCCTCCGCCGCCGCCGGCCCCTCAGCAGTAGGGCGGCAGAGGTCTACACCCTCGCAGGGCCCGCACCGGATTCCCGGTGCGGGCCCTGTGCCGTGTCCCCGCAGCCCACCGGGGGTTTGGGCGGCCGCTGGCGCGGCATGACCACAGGGATGCACCGTCGCTTCACCCGAGCGCGAACCCGAGCCCACCCGCCCGTCTCGTCCCGGCGACACCTGACGCGAGGTCACCGCCCATGCGCCTGCCTGCATTAGCCCGCACTCCGTGGCACCGCACCCCCGCTCGCCGCGCCCCCGTCCGGCGCGCTCCCGTCTTCCGCGCCTCCGCCGTGGCGGCCGCACTCGCCGCCCTGCTGCTCCCCGCCCTGCCCTCCCCCGCAGCCGCCTCGCACCCTCCTGCCCACGCACCCGCCGCCGCACCGGGCCGGACCGCCGCCGGCGACGGGGAGCGCCGGGTGCTCACCGTCGCCGTCTCGCAGAGCGTCGACTCGCTCAGCCCGTTCCTGGCCCAGCGCCTGGTCAGCACCTCGATCCACCGCCTCGCCTACGAGTACCTGACCAACTACGACCCCGCCGACGGCCGCACCGTCCCGGGCTTCGCCACCGCCTGGAAGGCCTCGGCGGACAAGCTCACCTGGACGTTCACCATCCGCTCCGACTCGACCTGGTCCGACGGGCGGCCCGCCACCGCCGAGGACGCCGCCTGGACCTTCACCACGATGATGCGGGACCGGGACGCCGCCACCGCGAACGGCAGTTTCACCGCCAACTTCCGCAAGGTCACGGCGCCCGACCCGAGGACCCTGGTCATCGAGCTGAAGAAGCCCCAGGCGACGATGACCGCGCTGGACGTGCCGATCGTGCCCCGGCACGTCTGGGAGAAGGTCGACGACTTCGCCGCTTTCGGCAACGACGCCGCCTTCCCCGTGGTGGGCAACGGGCCCTTCGTGATCACCGGCTTCGAGGTGGACCGCTTCATCCGGCTGGAGGCCAACAAGGACTTCTGGCGCGGCGCGCCCGGCTTCGACGAACTGGTCTTCCGCTACTACAAGGACGGGGACGCGGCGGTGTCCGCGCTGCGCAAGGGGGAGGTCTCCTTCGTGCAGGGGCTCACCCCCGCCCAGGCGGACTCGCTGGAGGACGCGGCGGACATCGCGGTCAACGACGCGCCCGGGCGCCGCTTCCTGGCCCTGGCCGTCAACCCGGGCGCCCGCGCCCAGGACGGCACGTCCTTCGGCAACGGCCACCCCGCGCTGCTCGACCCCGACGTACGCAGGGCGCTCTTCCACGCCGTGGACCGCACCGCGCTCGTCGGCAGGGTCTTCCAGGGGCACGCGGTGGAGGGCGAGGGGTACATACCTCCTCGCTTCTCGCAGTACTTCTGGAAGCCCGCACCCGACCGGCGCATAGGCCACGACCCGCAGCGCGCGGCACGGCTGCTGGACGAGGCGGGGTACCGCAAGGACGGGGACGGCCGCCGCGCAGGTCCCGACGGCAGACCGCTGGAGCTGCGGCTGCTGTGCCACGCGACGGACCCCAACGACAAGGCGGTGGGCCGCTACCTCCGGGAGTGGTGGGGCGCGTTGGGCATCACGCTCACCGTCGAGTGCCTGGACAACGTCTCCGACCCGTGGCTGAAGGGGGACTACGACCTCGCCTTCGACGGCTGGTCGGTCAACCCCGACCCGGACTTCGTGCTCTCCATCCACACCTGCGCCGCCCTGCCGGAGACCCCCGGGGCGAGCGGCGCGACGGACAACTTCATCTGCGACCGGACCTACGACGAGCTGTACGAGCGGCAGGCGGCCGAGTACGACCCGGAGAAGAGGGCCGCGCTGGTCAGGCGGATGCAGTCGCGGCTCTACGACACGGGGTACATGAACATCCTGGCCTACCCGAACGCGATGGAGGCCTACCGGACCGACCACATCGCCTCCCTCACCACAATGCCGGAGGCAGCCGGGAACATCTACGGGCAGGACGGCTACTGGAGCTGGTGGTCGGCCGAGCCGGCCGCCCCCCGCGAGGCCTCCGGCGGCGGCGCGGCCACCGGGTTCGCGCTCGGCGCCGGGGCGGCCGTGCTGCTGGCGGTGGCGGCCGGTTCGGTCGTGGTGATGCGCCGCCGGTCCACGGCGGACGACCGTGAGTAGCCGGGCGGCACTCCGGTGAGCGCCGCCGCGGGCGGCGCCGCGACCGCCCCCGCGGTGGGGGCCCCGGGGGGCCGCGGGCGGATGCGCGCCTATGCGTCCCACGCGGCCGGTCGGCTCGGCGGGGCAGCCGTCTCGCTGGTGGCGGTCCTGGTCACGGGCTTCTTCCTCTTCCGCGTCGTCCCGGGCGACCCCGTGCGGGCCATGACGCACGGGATGCCCACCTCGGCCGAGCAGATGGACACCCTGCGCCGCCAGTTCGGCCTCGACCAGCCGCTGTGGCGGCAGTTCACCGACTACTGCACCGGGGCCCTCACGGGGGATCTGGGCACCTCGTACCAGTTCCGCGCCCCGGTGGCGGAGCTGATCGCGGACCGGCTGCCGGCCACCCTGCTGCTGACCGGCACGGCGGTCGTGCTGTACTCGGCGCTGGGGCTGTGGCTCGGCACCCGGTCGGCATGGCACCGCGGCGGGCCCGGGGACCGGATCAACACCGGTGTGGCGCTGACCCTGTGGTCGATCCCCTCCTTCTGGCTGGGCCTGCTGCTGATCACGGTCCTCTCGGTGGGGGTGGGGCCGCTGCCCGGGCTGTTCCCGACGGGCGGGATGGACTCCGGGGACACGGCCGGAGCGGCCCGTGTCCTCGACACCGCCCACCACATGGTCCTGCCCGTGCTGACGCTGGTCGCGGTCGGCTACGCGCAGACCCTGCTGGTGATGCGCTCCTCACTGCTGGACGAGATGGGCGGGGACTACCTCACCACCGCCCGCGCCAAGGGCCTGCGGGACGCGGCCGTGCGCCGCCGCCACGCCGTGCCCAACGCGCTGCTGCCCACGGTGACCATGGTCTTCATCAACCTGGGCCATGTGGCCGCGGGTTCGATCCTGGTCGAGACGGTGTTCTCCTGGCCGGGTCTCGGCGGGCTGTTCTACCAGGCGCTGAGCGTGCCCGACCTGCCCCTGGTCCAGGGGCTGTTCCTCGTCTTCGCCGGAGCCATGATCCTGATGAACCTGCTGGCGGACCTGCTGTATCCGCTGCTCGACCCCCGGGTGGCACGATGACCGCGGGTCCCGGGCCGGGGGCCGTCCCCTCCCCCGCCGCGGAGGGCGACGGGGTACCGACGGCCCGGGCGCTGGCCCGGGCCCGCCGCCGCCGCTCCGCGGCGCGCTTCCTCGCGGCGTACCGCGCCCACCGCGGCGGCGTCGCCGGGCTCGGCGCCCTGGTGCTGATCGGGATCCTGGCGCTCGGGGCACCGCTGCTCGTCGGCTCCGGAGTGCGCAGCGTCGCCGACGCCCCCGGCTCCGCGCTGGAGCCGCCGAGCGCCCGGTTCCCCCTCGGGACGGACCGCTTCGGGCGGTCGCTGCTGGGGCTGCTGGTGTGGGGCGCCCGGATCTCCCTGACGGTGGGCCTGCTCGCGGCGGTGCTGTCGGTGGCCATCGGCACGCTGGTGGGGATCATCGCGGGGCACTTCGGCGGGTGGCCCGCCACCGTGCTGATGCGGGTCACCGACTGGTTCCTGGTGATGCCCACCCTGGTCCTGGCGATCGTGCTGGCGACGGTGATGTCGCGCGGCGTCGCGACGGTGGTCGTCGCGATCGGCGTCACCAGCTGGCCGACGACCGCGCGCCTGGTGCGCGCCCAGACGATCGCCGTGGAGTCGCGCCCGTACATCGAGCGGGCCAGGGCCCTCGGGGGCGGCCACGGGCATGTGATGCGGCGGCACGTGCTGCCCAACGTGATGCCGCTGGTCCTGGCGCAGACGACGCTGGGCATCTCCGGGGCGATCCTCACCGAGGCGACCCTGGCCTTCCTGGGACTGGGCGACCCGACGGTCGTCTCCTGGGGCGGCATGCTCCAGGACGCCCGTGAGGCGGGGGCCGTCTCCTCCGGCCACTGGTGGTACCTGGCACCGCCGGGCATCGCCATCGCGGTGGTGGCGCTGGCGTTCACCCTGTGCGGGCGTGCCGTGGAATCGGTGCTCAACCCGAGGCTGGGGGTGGGGCGGTGACGCTCCTGAGGGTCAGGGACCTGCGGGTGACCTACGGTTCGGGCGCGGGGGCCGTGCCCGCGCTGCGCGGCGTGGACCTCTCCCTGGAGGCGGGGCGCACACTGGGCCTGGCGGGCGAGTCCGGCTGCGGCAAGTCGACCCTGGCGCTGGCACTGCTGCGGCTGCTGCCCGCCTCCGCCCGGACCACCGGCGAGGTGCTGCTCGCCGGTGAGGACGTCCTCACCATGCGGTGGGGGCGGCTGAGGGCGGTGCGCTGGGCGGGGGCGTCCATCGTCTTCCAGGGCGCGATGCACTCGCTGAACGCCGTGCACCGCGTCGGTGACCAGATCGCCGAACCGGTCCTGCTGCACGAGGGCGTCTCCCCCGGCGAGGCGCGCTCCCGGGCAAACGTGCTGCTCCGCCAGGTCGGACTGCCCGCCTCCCGGGCGGACGCCTATCCGCACGAGCTCTCCGGCGGCCAGCGCCAGCGCGTCATGATCGCCATGGCGCTGGCCTGCCGTCCGCGGCTGCTGGTCGCCGACGAGCCCACCACGGCGCTGGACGTGATGGTCCAGGCACAGGTGCTGCGGCTGATCGGCGGGCTGGTGGCCGGACAGGGCATCGCCCTGCTGATGATCAGCCACGACCTGGGGATGCTCGCACGGACCTGCGACACGCTCGCCGTGATGTACGCGGGGCGGATCGTCGAGGAGGGCCCCGCGCGGGCCGTCCACGAGGCGGCCCGGCACCCCTACGGCCGGGCGCTGTCCGCCGCCTTCCCCCGGATCGGCGACCCGGCCTCCCGCCGCGCCCCGCAGGGCCTCCCGGGAGATCCGCCCGACCCGGCGGCGCTGCCCGCCGGCTGCGCCTTCCATCCGCGCTGCCCCGTCGCCGTCGCGGCCTGCACCACCGAGGACCAGGTCCTGGTCGCGGCGGGCGAGGCCCACCGGGCGGCCTGTCTGCACCTCTCTGCCCCGGAGGCGAGTACACCGTGACCGCACCCGCCCTGCTGTCCGCCACCGGCCTGCGCGTCGCCTTCCCCGGGCGGCGGGGCACGGCTGCCGCCCGGGCGGTCGACGGCGTCGACCTGGACGTCGGACGCGGGGAGATCGTCGCCCTGGTCGGCGAGTCCGGCTGCGGGAAGAGCACCCTCGCCCGTGCGCTGCTGGGACTGGTCGCCCCCACGGCGGGGCGGGTCCTCTTCGACGGGCGGGAGCCGGGACGCGGCACCCGGGCGCTGAAGGAGTACCGCAGACGGGTGCAGCTGGTGCTCCAGGACCCCAACGGCTCCCTCAACCCCCGGCACACGGTGTACGAGGCGGTCGCCGAGGGGCTGCGGATCCACGGCCTGAGGGGGGACGAGCGGGCCGCCGTCGCAGGGGCGCTGGCGAGGGCCGGGCTGCGTCCGCCGGAGCGGTACCTGCTGCGCCACCCCCATGAGCTGTCCGGGGGGCAGCGCCAGCGAGTGGTGATCGCGGGGGCTCTGGTGCTGGGCCCGGAGCTGATCGTCGCGGACGAGCCAGCGGCCTCGCTGGACGCCTCGGTACGCGGCGAGATCCTCGCGCTGCTGCTGCGGCTGCGCGGGGAACTCGGCCTGTCGGCCCTGGTGGTGACGCACGATCTGGGGCTCGCCTGGAACGTGGCGGACCGGGTGGCGGTGATGTACCTGGGGCGGATCGTGGAGTCCGGGCCGGTGGAGGAGGTGCTGACGGCACCGCGGCACCCCTACACCCGGGCGCTGCTGTCGGTGCTGCCGGAGTCGGGGGCCGAGCCGGTGGTCCTGGAGGGCGAGCCGCCGGACGCCTCACGGATCCCGGCGGGGTGCCGGTTCCACGTCCGCTGCCCGGTGCTGGCGTCCGGGGCGGCGGAGCGGGCCGGGGTGGCGCGGGCGTGCCGCGGGACGGAGCTGCCGGTCCTGCCGGGCGGCCCGGCCCCGCGGGTGGCCTGCCACTGGGCGGCCGCCGGGGCGTGACGGTCGGACGTCCGCGGGGCGGTGCGCTGGCCGGCCGCCCGGGGGCTCCGGGCGGCGGTCAGCGGCGCCCGGCGGTCCGGGGCATGCGCCGGGCGGTGCTCAGGCGCCGCCGCCCGGGGCACCGGCCCCGTCGGCGTCGGCGACGAGCTGCCGGCAGCGGGTGACGTCGGCGGCCATCGCGACCAGCAGGGCGTCGATCGAGTCGAACTTCCGCTGGCCCCGCACGTACGCCAGGAAGTCCACGGTCACGTGCAGTCCGTAGAGGTCGAGGCCGACCCGGTCGATGGCGTAGGCCTCGACCGTCCGCTCGGTGCCGTCGAACTGGGGGTTGGTCCCGACGGAGATGGCCGCGGGCATCCGCTCGCCGTCGGCGGTGAGCCATCCGGCGTAGACGCCGTCGGCGGGTACGGCGGTGTGCGGGAGGGTCTCCACGTTGGCCGTCGGGAAGCCCAGTTCGCGCCCGCGCTGGGCGCCCCGGACCACCACGCCCTCGACCCGGTGCGGGCGGCCGAGGATCTCCGCGGCGCCGGTCATGTCGCCCTCGGCGACCAGCCGGCGGGTGAGCGTGGAGGAGAAGGGCTCCCCGCCGCCCGCCTCGCCGCGCACGAACAGGTCGACGACCTCGACCTCGTAGTCGTAGGTGCGGCCGAGTTCGGTCAGGTACGCCACGTCCCCCGCGGCCTTGTGGCCGAAGCGGAAGTTGGGGCCCTCGACGACGGCCCGGGCGTGCAGCTTGTCGACGAGGACCTTCACGATGAAGTCGGCGGGCGACAACCGGGAGAAGTCCGGGGTGAAGGGCAGGACGAGCACGGCGTCGACCCCGAGCGCGGCCATCAGCTCGGCGCGGCGGTGATGCGGGGCGAGCAGCGGCGGATGGCTGCCCGGCCGCACCACCTCGCTGGGGTGCGGCTCGAAGGTGACGACGACGACGGGCACGCCCAGTTCGCGCGCCCGCTCCACGGCACGGCCGATGATCAGCTGGTGGCCGCGGTGCACCCCGTCGTAGGAGCCGATGGTGACGACGCTGCGCCCCCAGTCCTGGGGGATGTCCTCCAAGCCACGCCAGCGCTGCACTGTGACCGCTCCTCGCCCGAACCCGTGTTTTCGATGACCGACTGCGCAGGTCTAAGACTGCCATGCCCGCCGTCCGCCGTCGGCAGCGGCTCCGGCATCCGCGCCGGGCCGGCGGACAGCAGGCGCCAGGTCCGCGGTCCGGCGACCCTGGCCCATTCCTCCGGGTCCGCCGCGGCCCAGCTCTGCAGTGCGAGCGCGAAGGACGGCGCCCGGCGGGCCAGCTCCTCCAGCCTGCGGTCCAGCCGGGCGGCGCCGAGCGGGCAGCGGACCAGCAGCAGGGCCGTGCGGTGCACCAGGTGGCGCGCGAAGGGGCGGTCGGCCGGCTCCCGGTCCGCCGCCGTGCAGGAGAGGGCCGCGGTCGTCAGCACCGCCTCCAGCACCTCCAGGTCCCGCGCCGCGTACTGCTCGTAGTGCAGCAGGACGTCGAGGAGTTCGGCCCTCAGCACCCGCGAGGCGGCGGTGCCCGGCGAGGCCAGTACGGGCGCCAGGGCGGCGCGCACCGCAGGGGGCCGGGCCCGGACGAGCCGGGTGACCAGCGGGAAGAGCACCGCCCGGTCGGGTGGCTGCTGTTCCAGGCGGTGGTCGACGTAGGCGGCGGCGTGGGCGGCGCCGTCCGGCCGGTGGTCGACGTACTCGCACACCAGGGCCGCGACGGGGCGCGCGGTGGCGGGTGTGGTGGCGGCGGCGAGCGCGGCCGTCAGGGCGGCGCCGTCGGCCGCGCCGGGGGCGAGGAGCCGGGCTCGGACGGCGGCGAGCACGGGAGTCGGGTGGGTGTCGAGGGCGGCGAGGACGGTGGCCGGGCCCGTGCCGCCGCGGAGGAAGCGGGCGAGGGCCTCCTCCAGATGGGCACCGCGGCTCTCCGGGTCGCGGACCAGCAGGTCGAGGGCGGGGGCCCGGTGGCGGGGCTCGCCCCGGGCCAGGAGCGACCGGGCGGCGGCGCGCAGCAGGGCGCGGTCGCTGCCCGCGGTGGCCCTCGCCGCGGCGGCGGCCAGATGGGAGGCCGCGGCGGCCCGGCGGCGCGGCCCGGGGTCGGTGGCCGCATGGTGCACGGCGCGGCAGTACGCGGTGGGGAGGTCGTCGGCGAGGGCGGCGAGCAGTTCCCGGGCCCGTGGGTGGCCGCTGTCGAGGAGCACCTGGGCCAGCGGCCCCGGGGCGTGGGCGCGCCGGGCGTAGAGCAGTGCCTGGGCGGCGGCGGCGACGGTGGGGCGGACCGCGGCGGACGGGTCGGCGGCGAGCGGGGTGTCGTCGTCGAACCAGTGGCACAGCAGCGGCTGGACGACCTCGGGGGCCGCCGCGAGGCGCTGCGCCGCGCGGTCGAGGTGGCGGGGGGCGCCGTGTGCCCGGTCGGGGGGCGGGTCGGCGGGGACGAGGACGCGCAGCAGGGCGAAGCGGGTCTCCTCGCCGAGGGCGAGACCGTCCCAGAAGCCGGGGCCGAAGGTCTCCCGGTCGCCGGGCGTGGCGGCGGTGTGGCGGGCGAGGGCGTCGAGCACCTCGCGGCAGGGCTCCGCGTCGGGCAGGCCCGCCAGGGTCCCGGCGAGCAGGCGGGCCGCCCACCAGCGGGGCTCGTCCGCGGTGGGGCCGCCCAGGGTGCGCACCAGGCCGAGGAGGCGGCCGGTGAGGGCCGCGGGGCCCTGGCGGCGGGCGGCGAGCAGCAGGGCCTGGACGAGCGTTCCGGCCCGGTGGCGCGGCACGGGGGTGCCGGGGCCGGGAGTGTCGTGGACCAGGCTGCGAAGAGCTGCGTCGAGGTCGAGGTGGGCGCCCTGGATCCAGTCCGCGAAGGCCTGGTGGCGGAACCGGTACCCGGTGCCGGCGGGGGTGAGCAGCCCTTCGGTGAGCACGGCGGCGGCCCAGCCGTCCCGCCAGGGGAACAGGGTCTCGAAGGCGGTGCCGTCCAGGCCGCCGCCGGAGGCGAGGCAGTGCCGGGCGGCCTCGTGGACGCGGCCCGCGGCGCGGGCGGCGAGGCGGCGCACCCGGCCGCCGCACGGCGGCCCCGCGGCGGTGGCGGCCACCCGCACGGCGATCCGCAGGCAGACCAGGTCCAGCCAGGCGGCGTGGACCTCGTCGCGTCCGGGCGTGCCGGGGACGGGGCCGGGCAGGGCGGCGTGCACCTCGGCGAGCAGCCGCAGGGTGAGCGGATGGCGGGCGTCGCGTTCGGCGAGGGCTCCCTCGGGCAGTCCCCAGGCCGCGCGCAGCCGCCGGGCCTGCTCGGCGCCGAGCAGGCCGAGGGTCGCGCGGTCGCGCGGACCGGCACCGTAGTGGGCGGCCGCCTCCTCGAAGTGCTCGGGGCCGCAGCCGAGGACGAGCCGGGCGCCGTGGCCGTCCAGCCATGCGCGGGAGCGGGCCGCCCAGGCGGCGAACCGGTCGCCGGACTGGGCGGGCATCTCCTCGGGGCCGTCGAGGACCACGAGGAGCGGGCGGCCCGCCGCCGCGGCCAGGAGTGCGACGTCCCCGGGGGCTGCGGGGGCCGGGGCGGGGCGCCCGTCGGCCGCGGCGGTGATCCGCCCCGCGCGGCGCAGCACGCGGGCGAGGGCGTCCGCGAGTGAGGCGTCCCCGGGTTCGGTGTCGGCCCCCCGCAGCCACAGGGTGGGGCCGGGGCGCGGTCCGCGGGCGCGCTCGGCGGCGAGGGCGGCGAGACGGGTGGTGCGCCCGGTCCCCGGGGCGCCGACCACGGCGCGCACCGGGGCGTCCGGGCCGTGGAAGGCCGGGGGCGTGCAGGGGGCGCCGCGGCCGCCGTCCGGCGGCGCGGGGACGGTGGTGGCCGCGAGCAGCAGGACGGCGGCGAGGTTGAGGTCCCGCCCGTAGGCGGGGGCGCAGCCGGCGTTGCGGCGGAGGAGCTCGGCGAGCGGGTCCGCCTCCTCGGGCTCCTCGGGTCCGGCCGCGCCGGCCGGACCGGAGCGGTGCCGCGGGGCGGGCGGGGCCAGCAGGCGACGGGCGGGCACGGTGGTGCGGTGGGCGGGCGGGCGTCCCAGGACGGCGAGGACGGCGCCGGTTCCGGCGTCGAGCACGGGCCCGCCGGCGCTCCCGACGAGCCGGAGGGCGTCCCGGGCGTCGGCGCCCATGGCCAGCTCCAGGGCCGGCCCGCCGCCGTCGAGGACCCGGGCCTCCCGCCAGCCGGCGGCGGCGAGGCGGACATAGGTGCCGGGCGGGACGGTCCCCCGGGTGCTGATCGGCACCGGGGGCAGGGCGAGGCCCTCGGTGCGGACCAGGGTGACGCCGTGCTCGGGAAGGGGGACGAGGGCGTCGGGGCCCGCCCTGTACGAACGGCCGTCCGGGGCGCGGACCGTCACGGCCCGGTGGCCGTCGAGCGCGTCGCCGCCGACGACGACCGTGCCGAGGTCGTCGGCGGCGAAGCCGGTGGCCAGGGGCCTGCCGGCGGTGTCCGAGATCCGGGCCGGTGCTGCCGGTGTGCCGCAGTGCATGGGACCGACGGTAGGGCGCCGGTGATCTTCCCAGGACCCCGGAGGGGAAAGCGCCCCCGAGTGCGCCCCGCCGGTACTCCGAGCGCCCGCACGAAGAGGTGAATCCGGCGTGTCGGAGGGACAGACCTCTGGGTGGGGGAAACGAGGGGGTCGTGGAACGGGCGGCGCCGCCGCCCGTTCCACGCGCGGCCCCCGGAGCCGGGGGGCCGCTCTCAGACGAACACCGCGAGGCTCTTGGCCTTGCCCTTGTGCTCCTCGACGAGCGCGAGCAGCCGGCCCTCGGGCCCGAAGACGGCCACCGGCGAGCGCTCGCCGGTGGGCATGTCCAGCCGGACGCCGTTGGCCAGCAGCCGGGCCCGGTGGGCGTCGACGTCCCAGCGGGGGAAGGCCGCCGCGGCCGCCTCGGCGACGGGCATCACCGTCAGCTCCTCCTGGAGCTGCTCCAGGG
The DNA here is from genome assembly GCF_024497955.1 of Streptomyces sp. C10-9-1. Taxonomy (GTDB): domain Bacteria; phylum Actinomycetota; class Actinomycetes; order Streptomycetales; family Streptomycetaceae; genus Streptomyces; species Streptomyces sanyensis. Next base: position 37,902 of record NZ_JANHKP010000003.1, read on the forward strand.
TGCGCGCCGCGTCGAGACCGTAGGGGCCGACCCGGGTGCGCCGCAGCGCGGTCAGGTGGCCGCCGACGCCGAGCCCGGCGCCCAGGTCCCGGGCGAGGGCCCGGATGTAGGTGCCGGAGGAGCAGACCACGGAGACGACGAGGTCGACCACCGCGTGGCCGTCCTCGGTGGTCGCCTCGCGCACGTCGTAGACGCGGAAGGAGGAGACGGTGACCGGCCTCGCCGGGATCTCGAACTCCTCGCCGCCGCGGACGCGCGCGTAGGACCGCTTGCCGTCGATCTTGATGGCGCTGACCTTGGAGGGGACCTGCATGATGTCCCCGGTGAGTGCGGCGACCCCGGCGTCGACGGCCTCCCGGGTCACCCCGGAGGCGTCGGCGGAGGCGGTGATCTCCCCCTCCGCGTCGTCGGTGACCGTGCTCTGGCCGAGCCGGATGGTGCCCAGGTACTCCTTCTCGGTCAGGGCCAGGTGGCCGAGGAGCTTGGTCGCCCGCTGCACGCCCAGGACGAGCACCCCGGTCGCCATGGGGTCGAGGGTCCCGGCGTGCCCGACGCGGCGGGTCCTGGCGATGCCGCGCATCTTGGCGACGACGTCGTGCGAAGTGAAGCCCGACGGCTTGTCGACGATGACAAGGCCGTCGGGCACGGTGTGCTGTGTCATTCCGAGACGTCGTCCTCGGGCTTGCGGTACGGGTCGGCTTCACCGGCGTACGCGGCCCCCGAGGACGCCTCGCGCACCTTGGCGTCGGAGGCCCGCGCCTGGTCGAGGAGGTCCTCGATGGTCCGGGCGTTCTCCGGCAGGGCGTCGGGCACGAAGGTCAGGGTGGGCGTGAACTTGGTTCCCGCCGCGGCACCCACCGCCGACCGCAGGACGCCCTTGGCGCTCGCCAGACCGGCCGCGGCGCTGGCGCGGTCCTCGTCGTCGCCGTAGACCGTGTAGAAGACCGTGGCCTCCCGCAGGTCACCGGTGACACGGGTGTCGGTGATGGTCACGTGCGTCCCCAGACGAGGGTCCTTGATGCCGCGCTGAAGCTTCTCGGCAACCACCTCCCGGATGAGGTCTGCCAGTTTCTTCGCCCGCGCGTTGTCGGCCACTGGTCCTTCTCCCTTTTGCTGCTGAAACTGCTGTTGCTGCTGTTGTTGCCGTTGCTGCTCATTCAGTCTTCGTCGCCGTGGAGCCGGCGTCTAACCGAGAGCAGTTCCACCTCGGGGCGGGCGGCGACGAGGCGCTCGCACCGGTCGAGCACGTCCGTGACGTGCCCGGTGTCCCCGGAGACGACCGCGAGGCCGATCTCGGCCCGTCGGTGGAGGTCCTGCCCGCCGACCTCGGCCACGCTCACGGCGTACTTGCGCTGGAGCTCGGCGATGATCGGGCGGACCACGGAGCGCTTCTCCTTCAGCGACCGTACGTCGCCGAGAAGCAGATCGAAGGACAGTGTCCCCACGTACATGTGTGTGCCGGATGTCCCGCCGGTACGGGGTCGTCAGTCCTGCCGGTCGATGGCAGGGGCATCAGAACCGTACACGCAACGGCCGGGGCCGATCGACGGAAATTCCTTCCGCCGACCGGCCCCGGAGTCGATGCGTGTCAGCCGCGGGGCTTCTCGCGCATCTCGTACGTCGCGATGACGTCGTCGACCTTGATGTCGTTGAAGTTTCCGAGGTTGATACCGCCCTCGAAGCCTTCGCGGATCTCGGTGACGTCGTCCTTGAAGCGGCGCAGGCCCTCGATGGTGAGGTTCTCCGCCACGACCTTGCCGTCGCGGACGAGGCGGGCCTTGGTGTTGCGCTTGACCTCGCCGGAGCGGATGAGGACACCGGCGATGTTGCCCAGCTTGGACGAGCGGAAGACCTCGCGGATCTCCGCCGTGCCGAGCTCGACCTCTTCGTACTCCGGCTTGAGCATGCCCTTCAGGGCCGCCTCGATCTCCTCGATGGCCTGGTAGATCACCGAGTAGTACCGGACGTCCACGCCCTCGCGCTCCGCCATCTGCGCGGCACGGCCGGCCGCTCGGACGTTGAAGCCGATGACGATCGCGTCCGAGCCCATGGCCAGGTCGATGTCGGACTCGGTGACCGCACCCACGCCGCGGTGCAGCACGCGGATGTCGACTTCCTCGCCCACGTCGAGCTGGAGCAGGGACGACTCGAGCGCCTCGACGGAACCGGAAGCGTCACCCTTGATGATGAGGTTGAGCTCCTGGATCTGCCCGGCCTTGAGGACCTTGTCGAGGTCCTCGAGCGACACCCGGCGGGTGCGCTTGGCGAACGCGGCGTTGCGCTCGCGCGCGGCGCGCTTCTCGGCGATCTGGCGTGCCGTGCGGTCCTCGTCGACGACGAGGAAGTTGTCGCCGGCCCCCGGGACGTTGGTGAGACCCAGGACGAGGACGGGAGTCGACGGGGTCGCCTCCTCGACGTTGTTGCCCTTGTCGTCGAGCATGGCCCGCACGCGGCCGTAGGCGTCGCCCACGACCATCGTGTCGCCGATGCGCAGCGTGCCGCGCTGGACCAGCACCGTGGAGACGGCACCGCGACCGCGGTCGAGGTGGGACTCGATCGCGATGCCCTGCGCGTCCTGCTCGGGGTTGGCCCGCAGGTCGAGCGAGGCGTCCGCGGTCAGGACCACGGCCTCCAGCAGGTCCTCGATGTGCAGGCCCTGCTTGGCGGAGATGTCGACGAACATGGTCTCGCCGCCGTACTCCTCGGCCACCAGGCCGAACTCGGTGAGCTGGCCGCGCACCTTGGTCGGGTCCGCGCCCTCGACGTCGATCTTGTTGACCGCGACCACGATCGGCACCTCGGCCGCCTTGGCGTGGTTCAGCGCCTCGATCGTCTGGGGCATCACACCGTCGTTCGCCGCCACCACGAGGATCGCGATGTCGGTGGACTTCGCACCGCGGGCACGCATGGCGGTGAACGCCTCGTGACCCGGGGTGTCGATGAAGGTGATCGCCCGGTCCTCGCCGTTGACCTCGGTCGTGACCTGGTAGGCACCGATGTGCTGGGTGATGCCGCCGGCCTCGCCCGCCACCACGTTGGTCTTGCGGATGGCGTCGAGCAGCCGGGTCTTGCCGTGGTCGACGTGACCCATGACGGTCACCACCGGCGGACGGGAGACCAGGGCCTCCTCGCCGCCCTCGTCCTCGCCGAACTCGATGTCGAAGGACTCGAGCAGCTCGCGGTCCTCCTCCTCCGGGCTGACGATCTGGACGGTGTAGTTCATCTCGTCGCCGAGGAGCTGCAGCGTCTCGTCGGAGACGGACTGCGTCGCGGTGACCATCTCGCCGAGGTTCATCATGACCGCGACGAGCGACGCCGGGTTGGCGTTGATCTTCTCCGCGAAGTCGGTGAGCGAGGCACCGCGCGACAGGCGAATGGCTTCGCCGTTGCCGCGGGGCAGCATCACGCCGCCGACCGACGGGGCCTGCATGGCCTCGTACTCCTGGCGCCTCTGCCGCTTCGACTTGCGACCGCGACGGGCCGGTCCGCCGGGACGGCCGAAGGCGCCCTGCGTGCCACCGCGGCCACCCGGGCCGCCGGGACGGCCGCCGAAGCCGGGACGGCCGCCGAAGCCGCCGCCACCGGGGCCACCGCCGCCGGGACGACCGGCGAAGCCGCCGCCGCCACCGGGACGGCCACCGCCGCCGGGACGACCGGCGAAGCCGCCGCCGCCACCGGGACGACCGCCGCCGCCGGGACGACCCGCGCCGCCGGGACGGCCGCCGCCACCGCCCGGACCGCCGCCCGGACGCGGGCCGGCAGCGGGACGCTGCGGCATCATGCCGGGGTTGGGCCGGTTACCGCCGGGGCCGCCGCCGGGGCGGGGCGCCTGCGGACGGGGCATGCCGCCCGGAGTCGGGCGCGGAGCGCCGCCCGGACCGCCGGCGGGGCGCTGACCGCCGCCGGGGCCGCCCTGCGGGCGGGGACCCGGGGCGGCACCGCCGCCGGGGCGGGGGGCACCGCCGGGACGGGGCGCCTGCGGGCGCGCCATGCCGGTGGAGCCGCCGGAGGTGAAGGGGTTGTTCCCCGGACGCGGGCCGGACGGGCGCTGCCCGCCGGGACGCGGGGCGCCCTGGCCCGAGGCGGGACGCGCGGGGCGGTCGCCGCCGCGCTGGCCGCCGCCGGGACCCGGACGCTGGCCGCCCGTGGGACGGGGGCCGGGGGTCGCGCCGGGGCGCGGGGACTGCGGTGCCGCGGGCTGCGCCGGGGCCGGGGCCGAGAACTCGGCGGCCGGGACCGGCGCCGAGGGCTTGGCCGGGGCCGGACGCGGACCCGGGGTGGGGCGCGGACCCGGCGTCGGGGCCGCGGACGGGGTGCCGCCCGAGGGTGCCGGCTTGGGGGCCGGTGCACCGGGCTTGGGGGCGGCGGGACGGGCCGCCTGCGCCGGGGAGGGCGCGGCGGGGCCACCCGGGCGGTTCTGCGCCGCCGGGGAGGGCTTGGGTGCCGCCTTGCGGGGCGCACCCGGCTTCGCTGCGGTCTTGCCGGCGTTGCCACCGGGACCCTGCAGCGCGTCGGTCAGCTTGCGTACAACCGGCGCCTCGATCGTCGAGGACGCCGAACGGACGAATTCACCGAGTTCCTGGAGCTTGGCCATGACGACCTTGCTCTCCACACCGAACTCCTTGGCGAGCTCGTATACCCGGACCTTAGCCACTTCGCTCCTTTGAGGTCCGGTTACCGCCGGACCGTCGCTACTTCATGGGCGTACTCATCGCGTACTCATCGAGTGCTCATCGCAATCTCGACCTACTTCCAACTCGCGAGGTACCTGACCGCACGGGGGATCCCGTGCCGTACTTCTTTCATCTCACTGTGCCGTCTGCTCGACGAACCGCCTCAGACCGTCGGTGGCGAGCGGTCCCGGGACCCGGAGGGCCCGCGGGAACGCCCGTCGGCGTACCGCCTGGTCGAGACAGACCACGGCGGGGTGCACGTACGCACCCCGGCCGGGCAGCGTACCGCGATCATCGGGGACGCACTCGCCCTCGATCACCACGATGCGCAGCAAGTCGCTCTTGGCCGCTCGCTCCCGGCAACCCACACAGGTTCGCTCAGGGCACACGCGGGCATGCGTCCGGCCAGACACGCTTAAGTCTACCTCCCCGCACCGACCTCACCCCTTTGGGGCAAAAATCGAACGGTTGTTGTCCTGATCTACCCGAGGTTTCGCCCGGTGGGGCGCGCCCCTGGAGGGAGCGCCGCCCTGCGCGGGCGTGCTCCTCAGTCCCGCTCCGGGGCCTGCTGCTCTGTGTCGGGGCGGATGTCGATGCGCCAGCCGGTGAGCCGCGCGGCGAGGCGGGCGTTCTGCCCCTCCTTGCCGATGGCCAGCGACAGCTGGTAGTCCGGCACGGTGACGCGGGCGGAGCGGGCACCGAGGTCCACGACCTCGACCCTGCTCACCCGGGCGGGGGACAGCGCGTTGGCCACCATCTCCGCCGGGTCCTCCGACCAGTCGACGATGTCGATCTTCTCGCCGTGGAGCTCGGCCATCACGTTGCGCACCCGGCCGCCCATCGGGCCGATGCAGGCACCCTTGGCGTTGAGGCCGGAGCGGGTCGAGCGGACCGCGATCTTGGTCCGGTGGCCCGCCTCCCGGGCGATCGCCGCGATCTCCACGCTGCCGTCCGCGATCTCCGGGACCTCCAGCGCGAAGAGCTTCTTCACGAGGTTGGGGTGGGTGCGCGAGAGGGTCACGGACGGGCCGCGCACGCCCTTGGCCACCCGCACCACGTAGGTGCGCAGCCGCAGGCCGTGGGTGTACTCCTCGCCGGGCACCTGCTCCTGCACCGGCAGGATGGCCTCCAGCTTGTCGTCCAGCTTGACCAGGACGTTCTTGGGGTCCTTGCCCTGCTGGACCTGGCCGGCCACCACGTCCCCCTCGCGGCGGGCGTACTCGCCGAAGGTGACGTCGTTCTCGGCGTCCCGCAGCCGCTGCTGGATGACCTGGCGCGCGGTGGTGGCGGCGATCCGGCCGAAGTCCGACGGGGTGTCGTCGAACTCCTTGGGCTCCTGGCCCTCCTCCAGCTCTGAGGGGTCCTCCCTGGCCCACACCGTCACGTGGCCGGTCTCCCGGCTCAGCTCCACGCGGGCGTGGCGGCGGCTGCCCTCGGTGCGGTGGTAGGCGATGAGGAGGGCGGACTCGATGGCCTCGACCAGCAGGTCGAAGGCGATCTCCTTCTCCTGTGCCAAGCCCCTCAGGAGCTTCACGTCGATGTCCACGGCTACGCCTCCTCTTCCTTCTTGTCCTTGCGGTTGAACTCGATCTCCACGCGCGCCCGGGCGATGTCCCCGAAGGCGATCCGGCGGGCGGTGGGCCTGCGGCCCTTCACGCCCGGGACCTCGGTGTCGAGCCCCTCCTCGTCGACGGCGAGGACGCGGGCCACCACCTCCTGGCCCTCGTGCAGCCGGAAGGCCACCAGGCGGCCGGTGGCGCGCACGTAGTGGCGGTGCCGGGTCAGCGGGCGGTCGGTTCCGGGGGACGTGACCTCCAGGACGTACTCGTCCTCGCCCATGGCGTCGGTCTCGTCGAGCTTCTGCGAGAGCACGCGGCTCAGGTCCGCGCAGGCGTCCAGCTCCACACCGTCGTCGGAGTCCACGATGACCCGCAGCGTCCGCCGCCGCCCTGCCCGGGAGACCTCGATCTCCTCCAGGTCCAGTTCCGCGGCGCTGACGAGCGGTTCCAGCAGCCCGCGCAGCCTCTCGCTCTGGGTGGTGCTCATCCGGGTGACTCCTCGGCCGCGTGTGCTGTTGTGGGATCCGTCGCGTGTCGAGGGAAAGGGTATCCGGTCCCGGGGGGTGTTGCCGTCCACCCGCGCTGCTGCCACGGGTACGCTCGCCTGCGGCGACGATCACCAGGAGGGTCCCTCTCCCGGATCGGTCCACACCGGTGGGCGGGCCCGCGCACGGACGGGCGCGGCAGGCCCGGCGCCGGGCACCGCGGAGCGGAGAAGGGAGACGAGGGCGCAGCCATGGCGAGCGACGCTGAACGTGCGGGATGCGGAACCAGGCCCCGCGGGACCCGGCGGGACCCGGGCGGCCGGGCGGAACCCGGGACGGGCGCGACCACCCGCCGGGCGGTGCTCCTGGCCGCCGGCGCGGCGGGAGCCGCCGCGCTGACGGGCTGTTCCTCCGGCGCGCCCCCCGGCGGGCGGACCGTCGCCGCCGTCGACCCGGTGCGGGCCGAACGGGCGCTGCGGAGCCGCCTCGCCGCCCGCAGCACGGCCCTGCTGGGCGAGTACGACGCGGTGCTCGGGAGCCATCCCGGGCTGGCCGGCCGGCTCGGTCCGCTGCGCGCCGCGGTCGCCGCGCACGCGGCGGCGCTGGCGGGCGAGTCGGCCCCGCAGCGCCCGTCCGGCCCCGGGGAGGGGTCCGCCTCCCCGTCCGGCGCCCCCGCGCGGCCCGCCGCGCCCTCGGGCTCCGCTCCCGCCGTCGCCGCCGGGCCGGTGCCCGAGGATCCGGGCGCCGCGCTGAAGGCGCTGGCCGCCGCCGAGCGCAGGGCCTCCGACGAGCACCTGGCCGCGGTGACCGAGGCCGGACCGGAGCTCGCCCGGCTGCTGGCCTCCGTGGCCGCGGCGGACGCCGCCCACGCGTACCTGCTGACGAAGGGTGAGGAACGGTGAACGAGGCTGACACCGCAGGCACCCTGACGGCGGTTCAGGCCGCGCTGGCCGCCGTGCACGCCGCCGTCTACGGCTACGGCGTGGTCGGTGCCCGGGTCGGCGCCCCGAGGAAGGCCGAGGCCGCCGCCGCGCACACCGCGCACCGCGCCCGGCGCGACGCGCTGGCCCGGACCGCCCGCGACCTCGGCGCGGCCCCGGCCGCCGCGGCGGCCGCGTACGCACTGCCGTTCCCGGTGCCCGACGAGGCCGCGGCGGTGCGCCTGGCGGCCGTCCTGGAGGACCGGGTGGCGGGCGCCTGGTCGGACCTGGTGCGGGCCTCGCAGGGCCCGCTGCGCCGTGAGGCGGCCGCCGGGCTGCGCGAGGCCGCGGTCCGCGCGGTGCGCTGGCGCGGCAGCGGCGTAGCCTTTCCTGGGCTCGCGGAGCGTGCCCCCGGCCGAACCGGCTGACGGCGAAAGGGAACACACGGCGTATGGCTTTCGAACCGCCCCAGCGGCTGGTCAGGGCTCTCGGCGGCGACGGGGGGTGGCTCGGGCGGCTGCCGGGGATCGTCACGGAGGCGGTGGACCGGCGGAAGCTGGACGTCGAGCGGATCGTCTCGCCCGGCGGGCGCAGCAGCGTGGTGCTGCTGGTCCGGCAACCGGACGGCACACCGGCCGCCCTGAAGCTCACTCCCCCGGCCGCCGCGCCGGACCGGGAGCGTGCCGCGCTCGCGGCCTGGGGCGGTGGCGGCGCGGCCCGGCTGCTCGACGGCGGCATCGGCGGGGAGACCGGTGGCGACGGGGGCGCCCCGGAGGCGGCGGCCGGCGGGGAGCTGCTGCTGGAGCGGCTGCACCCCGAGGTCTCCCTGCGCTCCCTGCCGGAGGCGAAGGCACTGCTGGAGGCCGCGGGCACCGTACGGCGGCTGTGGGTGGAGCCGCCGCCCGGCCACGGCTTCGAGACGGTGGCGGCGCGGACGGCACGGCAGTCAGAGGCTCTGCGGGCGGTCGGCGGCCCCCTGGCCGGGGCGGCCCTGGCCGCCCGCGAGGAGCTGCTGGCGGAGGAGCCGGAGGAGCTGCTGCTGCACGGCAACTTCCGCCAGGGCAAGGTCCTCGCCGGGGACCGTGCGCCGTGGCTGGCGGTCGGGCCGGAGCCCGTGGTCGGCGAACGCGCCTACGAACTGGCCCGGCTGGCGCGCGACCGGGTCGAGGACCTGATCGCCGCCGCAGCGGGTGCCGCGGCGGCACGCCGCCGGGTCAAGCGGCTGGCGGACTCCCTGGAGGTGGACCGCGACCGGCTGCGCGGATGGACGCTGTTCCGCGCCGTGGAGTCGGGCACCCGCGCCCTCGCGGACGGCCGCCGCACGGAGGCCGAGCACGCGCTGGAGTTCGCCGGCTGGCTGTAGGACCGCCCGGCCGCGCGGCCCCCGCACGGCGGGGTGTCCGCCGGGACGCGGCGAGGGCCCCCGGCAGCCGTCTGCCGGGGGCCCTCGCCGCGTCGTACGGTCAGGCGCTCAGGCGCGCGACCGCCTCGGCGACGGGCAGTTCCTCGCGCTCGCCCGTGCGGCGGTCCTTGAGCTCCACCACGCCCTCGGCGGCACGGCGGCCGGCCACCAGGATCTTCGGCACGCCGATGAGCTCGGCGTCGGTGAACTTCACGCCCGGGGAGACACCGGCGCGGTCGTCGACCAGGACCCGCAGGCCCGCGGCACCCAGCTGCCCGGCGACGTCCAGCGCCAGCTCCGTCTGGGCCGCCTTGCCGGCGGCCACCACGTGCACGTCGGCCGGGGCGACCTCGGCGGGCCAGCACAGCCCCTGCCCGTCCGCCGTCTGCTCGGCGATGGCGGCCACCGCACGGGAGACGCCGACGCCGTAGGAGCCCATGGTGACGCGGACGGGCTTGCCGTTCTGCCCGAGGACGTCGAGCTGGAAGGCGTCGGTGTACTTGCGGCCGAGCTGGAAGATGTGGCCGATCTCGATGGCGCGGTCCAGCTTCAGGCCGGTACCGCAGGAGGGGCAGGGGTCGTTCTCCTCGACCACCACGACGTCCAGGTACTCGTCGACCTCGAAGTCCCGGCCGGCCACCACGTTGCGGGCGTGCCTGCCCTCCTGGTTGGCACCGGTGATCCAGGCGGTGCCGGGGGCCACCCGGGGGTCGGCCAGGTAGCGCACCTTGTCCAGGCCCTGGGGGCCGACGTAGCCGCGCACCAGGTCGGGGCGGCCGACGAAGTCCTCCGCGGTGACGAGCTCCACGGAGGCGGGTGCCAGCCGGTCGCCCAGCTTGCCCAGGTCCACCTCGCGGTCGCCGGGCACGCCGACGGCGACGATCTCGCCGTCGACCTTGACGAGCAGGTTCTTCAGGGTCGCGGAGGCCGGGACGCCCAGGTGCTCGGCGAGGGTCTCGATGGTGGGGGTGTCGGGGGTGTCCAGCTCCTCGACGGGGCCGTGCGCGGTGCCGTCCGCGGCGGACAGCGCGAAGGTGACCGCCTCGGTGTTGGCCGCGTAGTCGCAGGAGGGGCAGTAGACGAAGGTGTCCTCGCCGGCGGGCGCGGGGGCGAGGAACTCCTCCGAGGCGGAGCCGCCCATCGCGCCCGAGACCGCGGAGACGATCTTGTGCCGGAGGCCGAGGCGCTCGAAGATCCGCACGTACGCCTCGCGGTGCAGTGCGTAGGACTCGGCCAGGCCCTCCTCGGTGGTGTCGAAGGAGTACGAGTCCTTCATGTGGAACTCGCGGCCGCGCAGGATGCCGGAGCGGGGGCGGGCCTCGTCGCGGTACTTGATCTGGATCTGGTAGAGGATCACCGGCAGGTCCTTGTAGGACGTGCACTGGTCCTTGACCAGCTGGGTGAAGATCTCCTCGTGGGTGGGGCCGAGCAGGTACTCGGCGCCCTTGCGGTCCTTCAGGCGGAAGAGCTCCGCGCCGTACTCGTCCCAGCGGCCCGTCGCCTCGTAGGGCTCCTTGGGCAGCAGGGCGGGCAGCAGCACCTCCTGGCCGCCGATGGCGTCCATCTCCTCGCGCACCACCCGCGCGACGTTCTCCAGGACCCGCTTGCCCAGGGGCAGCCAGGACCAGATGCCCGCGGCGTTGCGGCGGACGTACCCCGCGCGGACGAGGAGCTTGTGGCTGAGCGTCTCGGCGTCCGCCGGGTCGTCACGCAATGTCTTGACCATCAGACGGGACATGCGCTGGACCTGGGCCATGGTGAACTCCTGCTCGGAACGTGTGATGGGCAGGAGGTTATCCGGGCGGGACCGGCTGGCGGAAATCAGTTCCCGCGCAGCAGCGGCAGGGGGGCGCCCATGACGGCGTACCGGCTCGGTGCGCTCGGGAAGGCCACCCGGCGGGCGAGATCCTGGTAGCCGAGGCTCCGGTAGAGGCGGCGCGCGCGGCTGTCGATGTCGACGGCCGACAGGATGGAGCGCGGCTCCGCGGCCGAGTCGGTGATCGCGGTGATCAGCTCCCTGCCGATGCCGCGCCCCTGGTAGGCGGGGTGGACGTGCAGTTCGGTGATGGCGAAGGAGTCGTCGAGCCAGCCGTCGCGGCCGTCGGCCCGCAGGTAGGGCTCGACCACGCCGGACCACCAGTGGGAGCGGTCGTTGGGCATGCCGTAGACGAAGCCGACGAGCCGGTCGTCCGCCGTGGTGGCGCCGAGCGCGCGGGCTCCGGGGCCGGTCAGGTGCCGCAGCACGATGTACCGGCGGATGTCCACCTCCTCCGGTCCGAGCCCGAAGGCGAGCGCCTGTACCGCGAGGGCCTCGTCGACACGGTCCGCGAGGTCGAGCGGGCCGATGGCGACGTGGGGGTCTGCTGCCATGGCCGCACCCTACTGGCCGCCGGGACCGCCCGTGTACCGGAGCGGGCACGGGGAGCGCGGGCCCGCGGTGCGGAGGCCGGGCGGCAGGGGGGACCCGCGCCTCCCGCCGGGGCGGCCCGCCCGCGAGGGCGTCCGGGCAGCACGCCCGGGAACTCAGAACAGCACGCTCATGAAGGTGCCGACCTCGCGGAATCCGACGCGTCGGTAGGAGGCCCGGGCGGGGGTGTTGTAGTCGTTGACGTAGAGGCTGACGACGGGCGAGACATCGGCCAGCGCATAGCGCAGGACGGCGGCCATCCCGGTCTCCGACAGACCGCGGCCCCGGTACTCGGGGGCCACCCACACGCCCTGGATCTGGCAGGCCCTGGCGGTCGCGGCGCCGATCTCCGCCTTGAAGACGACCTTGCCGTCCTCGATGCGGGCGAAGGAGCGCCCGGCGGCGACCAGCTCGGCGACGCGGGCCTGGTAGAGCAGTCCGCCGTCGCCGGCGAGCGGGGAGACGCCGACCTCCTCGGTGAACATGTCCACGCACGCGGGCATGATCAGGTCCATCTCGTCCTTGCGGATCCGGCGGACGCAGGGGTCGGGCTCGATGTCGTCCGGGACCTTCTCGGTCACCATCAGCGGCTGGTTGGGGCGGACGTCGCGGGCCGGTCCCCAGCTCGGTTCGAGCAGTTTCCACAGGGCGGCGGTGGGCTCGGCGGCCCCGACGATCGAGGAGCAGCGGCGGCCGGCCCGGCGGGCGCGGTCGGCGAAGGCGCGGACCGCGGCGGGGGTGGCGCAGATCGGCACCAGGTTGGCGCCCGAGTAGCACAGCGAGCGCAGCCGGTTGTCCTCGTACCAGCCCCAGAGCTCGCCGCCGAGGCGCCAGGGGTCCAGGCCGGCGACCTGGACGCGGGCCGTGACGAAAGCATTCTCCACGGGCGCGCTCTCCAGGACGGCGAGCGCCGCGCCGAGTTCGCCCGGGTCGAGGACCCGCGTGGTGGTCTGGGTCAACACAAGGGGCCTCACCATACGGTTTGCTGGTTCTGGCACTGTACCCGGAGCTTCGGCGGGGTGCCGATCGATCGGGGAAGGGAGCCCGGGCCGAGGGGTGCCCCGCAGGCGGCCGGCCCCGCAGCCGTCGGGCTGCGGGGCCGGTGGCACCGGGTCGTGCGGGGCCCGCCGGGGCGCCGCGTGGGCCGTGTCCTCAGCCGGCCACGGAGATCTGCGGTTCGCCGGAGGCGACGCCGTCCTTCTCCATCTGCTCGGCGATCTTCATGGCCTCGTCGATCAGGGTCTCCACGATCTTGGACTCGGGCACGGTCTTGATGACCTCTCCCTTGACGAAGATCTGCCCCTTGCCGTTGCCGGAGGCGACGCCGAGGTCCGCTTCGCGGGCCTCGCCGGGGCCGTTGACGACACAGCCCATGACGGCGACGCGCAGCGGCACCTCCATGCCCTCCAGGCCCGCGGTGACCTCGTCGGCGAGCTTGTAGACGTCGACCTGGGCGCGGCCGCAGGAGGGGCAGGAGACGATCTCCAGGCGGCGCTGGCGCAGGTTGAGCGACTCCAGGATCTGGATGCCGACCTTGACCTCCTCCGCGGGCGGGGCGGAGAGGGAGACGCGGATGGTGTCGCCGATGCCCTCGGACAGCAGGGCGCCGAAGGCGACGGCGGACTTGATGGTGCCCTGGAAGGCCGGCCCGGCCTCGGTGACGCCGAGGTGCAGCGGGTAGTCGCAGCGGGCGGCCAGCTGCCGGTAGGCGTTGACCATCACCACGGGGTCGTTGTGCTTGACGGAGATCTTGATGTCGTGGAAGCCGTGCTCCTCGAAGAGCGACGCCTCCCACAGCGCGGACTCGACCAGGGCCTCGGGGGTGGCCTTGCCGTACTTCTCCAGCAGGCGGCGGTCGAGGGAGCCCGCGTTGACGCCGATCCGGATGGGGGTGCCGGCCTCCCCGGCCGCCTTGGCGATCTCCCTGACCTTGTCGTCGAACTGCTTGATGTTGCCCGGGTTGACGCGGACCGCGGCGCAGCCGGCGTCGATCGCGGCGAAGACGTACTTCGGCTGGAAGTGGATGTCGGCGATCACCGGGATCTGCGACTTCCGGGCGATGGTCGCCAGCGCGTCGGCGTCGTCCTGGGTGGGGCACGCGACACGGACGATCTGGCAGCCCGAGGCCGTGAGCTCGGCGATCTGCTGGAGGGTGGCGCCGACGTCGGAGGTGCGGGTGGTGGTCATGGACTGCACCGAGACCGGTGCGTCACCGCCGACCGCGACGGAGCCGACCTGGATCTTCCGGCTGACCCTCCGGTCGGCGAGCTTCGTCGGAACGGACGGAATTCCGAGAGAAATTGCAGTCATCTGCTGTGCAACCCCAAGATGTGGATCGAGGTCCCGGCGTCGGCGGGCTCCAGACCCCGAGGTTACGGCACGGGCGTTCGGCCCGGCACATCGCACGCGGCGAGTCCACCCGATGGAGACGGCGGGCGCGGTGCGCGCCCGCCGCCCCCGGGCGGGTGGGGATCAGCTGATCTTCACCGGGTTGACGATGTCGGCGACCAGGACGAGCAGCGTGAAGCAGATGAAGATCCCGGCCACCACGTAGGCCACGGGCATCAGCTTGGCCACGTCGAAGGGCCCCGGGTCGGGGCGCCGGAACAGCCTGGCGAAGCCCCGCCGCAGCGACTCCCACAGCGCCCCCGCGATATGGCCGCCGTCCAGCGGCAGCAGAGGGAGCATGTTGAACAGGAACAGCGACAGGTTGAACCCGGCGAGCAGCATCATGAACGTGGCGACGATGTTCTGCGTCGGCATGTCGAGGTTCAGCACCTCGCCGCTGAGGCGGGCCGCCCCGACCACGCCGACCGGGGAGTCGTCCTTGCGCTCGCCGTCGCCGAAGGCCGCGTCCCACAGGTCGGGGATCTTGGTCGGCAGGGCGATGATCGCCTCGGCGCCGTTCTCGATCATGTCGCCCATGCGGTCCACGGAGTCGCCGAAGGACAGCGGCACGATCTCCGTGCGGGCGGCGAAGCCGAGGTAGCCCGCCGACTCGAAGCCCTCGACCACCTCTCCGTCGGCGTCCTTCTTGACGACCGTGTTCTCGATGAGCGTGGCCTGCAGCGTGCGCTCGGATCCGTCCCGCTCGACGGTGAGGGTGGCGGGGCCGATCGTCGCGCGGATGCGCTCGGAGAGGGTGGGCCAGTCCTCGATGGGCGTGCCGTTGAAGGCGACGATCCGGTCGCCCGCCTCCAGCCCGGCGAGCAGCGCCGGGGACTCGGGGTCGCCGGGCGCGCAGGTGTCGCGGTCCTCGCTCTGCTCGATGACGCACTTCTGCACCCCCGCGACCTCGGTGGTCTGGGTGGGGGTGCCGAAGGTCATCAGCACGCTCAGGAAGATCGCCACCGCGAGGACGAGGTTCATGAAGGGGCCGGCGAACATCACGACGACGCGCTTCCACGGCTTGCGCGTGTAGAACAGGCGCGTCTCGTCCCCGGGCTGGAGCTCCTCGTACGCCGCCGAGCGGGCGTCCTCGATCATGCCTCGCCACGGCGAGGTGGAGCGCGCCTCGATCCTGCCGTCCTCACCGGGCGGGAACATGCCGATCATGCGGATGTAGCCGCCCATGGGGATGGCCTTGATGCCGTACTCGGTCTCCCCCTTCTGGCGGGAGAACAGCGTCGGGCCGAAGCCGACCATGTACTGCGGCACCCGGATGCCGAACATCTTCGCCGTCGACAGATGGCCCAGCTCGTGCCAGGCGATGGAGATCAGCAGCCCCACGCCGAACAGCACTATGCCGAGGACCGTCAACAGAATCGTCATGCGCGAGCCTCCGCAGGCCGTTCACCGCCGCTGTGGGCGTACTTCGCTGCCGTCTCACGGGCCCGGACCCGGGCCCAGGCGTCCGCCTGGAGGACGTCCGCCACCGTGAGGGAGGTTCCGGGCGCGGGGGTGCCGTGCTCGGAGACCACCTCCGTGACCGTATCCATGATGGCGTTGAACGGCAGCCGTCCGGCGAGGAACGCCTCGACGCACTCCTCGTTCGCCGCATTGAACACCGCCGGAGCCGTGCCGCCCAGCCCGCCCACGTGCCGGGCGAGTCCCACCGAGGGGAAGGCGTCCTCGTCCAGGGGGAAGAACTCCCAGGTGGAGGCCGTGGACCAGTCGAAGGCGGGCGCCGCGTCCGGCACCCGCTCCGGCCAGCCGAGCCCGATGGCGATCGGCCCGCGCATGTCGGGCGGGGTGGCCTGGGCGACGGTGGAGCCGTCGGTGAACTCCACCATCGAGTGGACGTAGGACTGGGGGTGGACGACGACCTCGATCCGCTCGAAGGGGATGTCGTACAGCAGGTGCGCCTCGATGACCTCCAGCCCCTTGTTGACCAGGGTGGCGCTGTTGACGGTGATCACCGGACCCATGGCCCAGGTGGGGTGGGCCAGCGCGTCCTCGCGGGTGACGCCCTCCAGCTCGGCCCGCGTGCGACCGCGGAACGGGCCGCCGGAGGCCGTCACGACCAGCTTGCGGACGTCGGCGCGGGTGCCGGCGG
Source organism: Streptomyces sp. C10-9-1 (assembly GCF_024497955.1). Lineage (GTDB taxonomy): Bacteria > Actinomycetota > Actinomycetes > Streptomycetales > Streptomycetaceae > Streptomyces > Streptomyces sanyensis. The sequence goes on from NZ_JANHKP010000003.1 coordinate 53,843, forward strand.
CGAGTGCCTGGAAGAGCGCGGCGTGCTCCGAGTCCACCGGGATGATCTGCCCCGGCTTGGCGAGGGCCTTCACCAGCGGGCCGCCGACGATGAGCGACTCCTTGTTGGCGAGCGCGAGGGTGCGGCCGGCCTCCAGGGCGGCGAGGGTGGGTGCGAGGCCGATGGAGCCGGTGATGCCGTTGAGCACGGTGTGGCAGGGGGACGCGGCGAGGTCGGCCGCCGCGTCCGGGCCGGCCAGCACCTCGGGCAGCGGCTCGGTGCCGAACTGCGCGGCCAGCGCCTCGCGCAGGGCGGGCACGGCGTCCTCGCGGGCCACCGCGACGGTCCGGGCGCCGAGTCTGCGGGCCTGTTCGGCGAGCAGGTCCACCCGTCCGCCGGCGGCGGACAGCGCGGTCACACGGAAGCGGTCGGGGTTGCGCAGGACGAGGTCGATCGCCTGCGTGCCGATGGACCCGGTCGAGCCGAGGACGACGATGTCGCGCCGTCCGTGGGAGGCGTCGAACCTCAGATGCGGGTCGGCGAGGGGTGCTGGGCTGTCGCTCATCCCCCCATTGTGGCCGGTGATCCCCCGGCTCCGGGCGGCGCGCCCCCCGCACGGGCGCGCGCCGCTCCCTCCCGGGGCGCCGGGGCCCGGGAGGGAGGGGCCTCCAGGGGGGCGCGGGCGGGGCCCGGCCGGGAGGCGGTCAGCGGGCGCCGGCGGTCCCGGGGAGGACGCCCGGCGCGGGGTGCCCGGTCTCCCAGGCGGCACGCAGTGCGGCGAACTCCTGGTGGAAGCCGGGGAAGGTCTTCCGGACGCAGCCGGGGTCGTCGAAGGTGATCCCGGGGGTGCGCAGGCCCGTGACGGCGAAGGACATGGCGATGCGGTGGTCCGAGCGCGTGGCGATCTCGGCCGCGCGGGGGGTGCCGGGCCGGATGTCGATGTGGGCCGGGCCGGTGGTCGCCGCGACACCCAGCCGGGCGAGGTTCTCGGCGCAGGCGTCGAGCCGGTCGCACTCCTTGACCCGGGTGTTGGCCACGTCCTCGATGCGCACCGGGCCGTCGGCGTAGGGGGCGATGCCTGCGAGGGTGGGCATGGTGTCCGAGATGTCCCGCATGGCGACGGTCAGGCCGTGCAGCCGGCCGGTTCCGCGGACGGTGGTGGCGTCCGCGGCGACCCGCACGTCGGCGCCCATCCGGCCCAGCACCTCGACGAAGCGCAGGTCGCCCTGGAGGGCGCCGGTGCCGAGCCCCGGGACGGTGACCTCCCGCCCCGGGGTCAGGGCGGCCGCCGCGAAGAAGTAGCTCGCCGTCGAGGCGTCGGGTTCGACGGCGTAGTCCGTGGCGCGGTAGCCGCCGGGCGGCACGGCGAAGACGTTCCCCTCGCGCTGCACCTCGACGCCGAAGCTCCTCATCATCGCCAGGGTGATCTCCACGTACGGGGCGGAGACCAGGTCGGTGACGGTGATCCGCAGTCCCCTGCGGGTGAGCGGCCCGAGCATCAGCAGGGCCGTCAGGTACTGGGAGGACTCACCCGCGTCCAGGGTGAGGGCGCCGCCCTCCACACCCCGGGCGGCGACGGTGAGGGGGTGGTGCCCCTCGGCCCCCGGGTGCCGCAGGTCGGCGCCGAGGGCACGCAGCGCCCGGGTGAGCGGGCCCAGCGGGCGGCGGCGCATCTGCGCGGAGGCGTCGAAGCGGTAGGTGCCGCGGGACCCGGCCGCGGCGAGGGTCGGCAGGAACCGGGCGGTGGTGGCGCCGTCGCGGCAGTGGACGTCGGCCTCGGGGGCCGCGGGGCCCTCGGGGCGGCCCTCGACGCGCCAGACGGCGGGCTCGCGCTCGACCCGGTAGCCGAGGGCGAGCAGCCCCTCGGCGAAGCCCTCGGTGTCGTCGGAGGCGAGGGGGCGGCGGAGCGTGGTCGTGCCGTCGGCGGCCGCGGCGAGGAAGAGCGCGCGGGCGGTGACGGACTTGGAGCCGGGGATCTCTATGACGGTCACGTGCGCCCATCCTGCCGCGTGGGACGGGCCCGGGCGGGGGGTGTCCAGGGTGTGGACGCACCCCGGGACACGGAGGCGCCCCGCGCGCCGGGGCCACCGGGGGAGGGCGGGACGGCGCCCCGCCCTCCCCCGGGTCCGGGCCTTCCCGCCGGCCTCAGGGGATGGGGCGGTGCAGGTTCTCCCGCGACGTCGGCCCCGGGGTGGCGTCGGCGATCCAGGCGCCCTCGCCGCTCGGGTCGACGATCCCCTCCTCCAGCCAGGTGTACGTCCCCGACAGCACTCCCCTGACCACGGTGCGGTCGAGGTCGTCGGTGTTGGACCAGAGCCGGCCGAAGAGCTCCTCCACCCGCAGCCGGGCCTGGCGGCAGAAGGCGTCCGCGAGCTGGTACGCCTCGCGGCCGTGGTCGCCGGACGCCCGCAGGTGCTCGGCGCGCACACAGGCCGCGCTCATCGCGAACAGCTCCGCGCCGATGTCGACGATCCGGCCGAGGAAGCCCTGCTTGGTCTCCATCCGCCCCTGCCACCGGGACATGGCGTAGAAGGTGGAGCGGGCCAGCTTCCGCGAGGTGCGCTCGACGTACCTGAGGTGGACGGCGAGGTCGGGGTGGCCGGAGGGGCGGAAGTCCCCGTAGGCGCCGGGCAGCTGCCCCGGACCGGCGACCAGTCTGGGCAGCCAGCGGGCGTAGAAGGCGGCCGCGTTCGCCCCGGCCCTCGCCTTGGCCCCGACGGGCTTGTCGGGGTCGATGATGTCGCCGGCCACCGAGAGGTGGGCGTCCACGGCCTCCCGGGCGATCAGCAGGTGCATGATCTCGGTCGAGCCCTCGAAGATGCGGTTGATCCGCAGGTCGCGCAGCAACTGCTCGGCGGAGACGGCCCGCTCGCCGCGCGCGGCGAGCGACTGCGCGGTCTCGAAGCCCCGGCCGCCGCGGATCTGGACCAGCTCGTCGGCCATCAGCCAGGCCATCTCCGAGCCGTAGAGCTTGGCGAGGGCGGCCTCGATACGGATGTCGTTGCGGTCCTCGTCGGCCATCTGGGAGGCCAGGTCGACCACGGCCTCCAGGGCGAAGGTGGTGGCGGCGATGAAGGAGATCTTGGAGCCCACGGCCTCGTGGCGGGCGACCGGCCGCCCCCACTGCTCGCGCACCGCCGACCACTCACGGGCGATCTTCAGGCACCACTTGCCCGCGCCGACGCACATCGCGGGCAGCGAGAGCCGGCCCGTGTTGAGCGTGGTGAGGGCGATCCTCAGCCCGGCGCCCTCCGGCCCGATGCGGTCGGCTGCGGGGACGCGCACCCGGTGGAAGCGGGTGACGCCGTTCTCCAGACCGCGCAGGCCCATGAAGGCGTTGCGGTTCTCCACCGTGACGCCCTCGCTCGCGGCCTCGACGACGAAGGCCGTGATGCCGCCCGGGTGGCCCTCGCTCCGCGGGACCCGGGCCATCACGACGAGCAGGTCCGCGACCACCCCGTTGGTGGTCCACAGCTTGACCCCGTCGAGCACGTAGTGGTCCCCGTCGGGTACGGCGGTGGTGGCGAGCCGGGCGGGGTCGGAGCCCACGTCGGGCTCGGTGAGCAGGAAGGCCGAGATGTCGTGCCGCGCCAGGCGCGGCAGGAGGCGCTCCTTCTGCTCGTCGGTGCCGAAGAGCTTCAGCGGCTGCGGCACGCCGATGGACTGGTGGGCGGAGAGCAGGGCGCCGACGGCCGGGCTGACCGAACCGACGAGCGACAGCGCCTTGTTGTAGTAGACCTGGGTCAGGCCGAGACCCCCGTAGCGGGGGTCGATCTTCATGCCGAGGGCGCCGAGTTCGCGCAGGCCCTGGACGACCTCGTCGGGGATCAGCGCCTCGCGCTCGATGCGCGCGCCGTCGATCCGCGTCTCGCAGAAGCGCCGCAGCTTCGACAGGAACTCCTCGCCGCGGCGGACGGCCTCGCCGGTGGGCTGCGGGTGGGGGTGGATCAGGTCGAGGCGGAAGCGCCCCAGGAAGAGCTCCTTGGCGAAGCTCGGCTTGCGCCACTGCTGTTCGCGCGCCGCCTCGGCGACCTGGCGCGCCTCGCGCTCGGTCACCTTGGGTGCGCTCCCGGAGGCACCGGGGGCTGTCCCGGGGACGCCGGAGTCCGTGCCGATCGGCTTGTCGGGTGGGGCGGTCATGAGGCTCACCTCGCCGCGAGTCGGGGACGTGACCGGACGGGGTACCGGTCGGTCGCTACTCGTTCCTCGTACCCGATATCGCGGACGGCCACCAGCCCGGTGGCGCACCGGCGGTACGCCGGAGGCCGGTACCGGCCGATCGGGTGTCAGACGCCGGCCCGGTCCACCAGGTGCCCCAGGCGCTCGCGGAGGGCGGCCGGGGCGTCGGGGCGGAGGGTGCGGAGCGCCACCATGGCCGTCACGATCACGTCGCAGAGTTCCCGCTCCACGTCCTCCCAGCCGTGTGAGGCGCCCTTGCGGGGATTGGCGCCCAGCGCGCCGTGGAGCGCCTCGGCGACCTCTCCGAACTCCTCCCCGATCTTCAGCACGCGCAGCAGACGGATGTCACCGGAGGCCGCGGGGGCCGCCTCCGCGTCCAGCCAGCGGCGCAGCCGCTCCACGTGGTCCCACACCTCGTCCATCGGGCCCTCCTCGGCGGCGTCCGCCCGCGTCCCGCGGGCGGGGCGGAGGGCCAGCATCCCGCACGGGCGGGGCGCCCGGGGGCGGTGCGTCACCCCCGGGCGACGGCCGCATCCGGGTCCGGCCCCGCACGCGGGCGGCCGGAGCCCCCGCACAGTGGGCTCCGGCCGCGGTCTCACGATGCCTTCCGGCGGTGGTTCAGAGGGCCAGGCCGGTCAGGACGAGCACGCGCTCGTAGGTGTAGTCGTCCATCGCGTAGGCCACGCCCTCACGGCCGACGCCGGACTGCTTGGCACCGCCGTAGGGCATCTGGTCCGCGCGGTAGGAGGGGACGTCGCCGATGATCACGCCGCCGACCTCCAGCGCACGGTGGGCGCGGAAGGCGGTCCGGACGTCGTGGGTGAACACACCCGCCTGGAGGCCGTACTTGGAGTCGTTGACGGCGGCGAATGCCTCCGCCTCGCCGTCGACCCGGGTGACGCTGAGCACCGGGCCGAAGACCTCCTCGCAGGCCAGGGTGGAGTCGGCGGGCAGGTCGGTGAGGACGGTGGGGGCGTAGGAGGCGCCCTCGCGCTTGCCTCCGGTCAGGAGCCGTGCGCCGCCGCGGACGGCCTCGTCCACCCAGCTCTCCACGCGCCGGGCCGCGTCCTCGCTGACGAGCGGGCCGACGTCGGTGGCGTCCTCGGAGGGGTCGCCGGTGACCTGGGACTCGACGGCGGCGACGATCTTCGGCAGCAGGCGGTCGTAGACGCTTGCGTCGGCGATCACCCGCTGCACGGAGATGCAGGACTGGCCGCCCTGGTAGTTGGAGAAGGTCGCGATGCGGGAGGCCGCCCAGTCCAGGTCGGACTCGCTCGCCCAGTCGGAGAGGACGACGGCGGCGCCGTTGCCGCCGAGCTCCAGGGTGCAGTGCTTGCGCGGCACCGAGTCCATGATCGCGTAGCCCACCGGGCCGGAACCGGTGAAGGAGATCACCGGGAGCCGCTCGTCCTGCACCAGGGCGGGCATGCGGTCGTTGGGCACCGTCAGCACCGACCAGGAGCCGGCGGGCAGCTCGGTCTCGGCCAGCAGTTCACCGAGGACCAGCGCCGACAGCGGCGTGGCCGGGGCGGGCTTGAGGATGATCGGCGCGCCGACGGCGATGGCCGGGGCGACCTTGTGGGCGCTGAGGTTCAGCGGGAAGTTGAAGGGGGCGATCCCGAGGACCACGCCCTTGGGCACCCGGCGGGTGAGCGCCAGGCGGCCCTGGCCGCCGGCGTCGGTGTCGAGGCGCTGGGCCTCGCCGCCGTTGAAGCGGCGGGCCTCCTCGGCGGCGAAGCGGAAGACCGAGACGGCCCGGCCGACCTCGCCGCGGGCCCACTTGACCGGCTTGCCGTTCTCGGCGGAGATCAGACGGGCGATCTCCTCCGTGCGCTCGGCCAGGCGCCTGGAGACGTGGTCGAGGGCGGCGGCGCGCACATGGGCGGGCGTGGCGGCGAACTCGTCCACGGCGGCGTGTGCGGCGGCCACCGCCTCCTCGACCTGTGCCTCGGTCGGCACGGAGACGCTGCCGACGAGGCGGCCGTCCCAGGGGGAGGTGACGTCGAAGGCGGTCTCGCCGGTGGCCTGGCGGCCGGCGAGCCAGAAGGCGTGGGTGGAAGTCATCGTGCGGGTCCCGGCCCTTCCGAAGGAGTGGGGGTTGCTGCTTCTGTGGACACGGTAGGGCCGCGACCGGCTCCGGTCGTTTGTCCGCCGTGGAGTGGTGCGCCGTCCGCACTGGACCATTCGGCGGGTGCGGACAGGGGCGCCGCCCCCGCCGGAGGTTCCGTCCGCGGCGGGCCGCCGCGCCGCTCGGTGCTGACGATGAGGCACACACCCGTCACGACCACCGCACCGCCGAGGAGGACGGGCCAGGTCAGCGCCTCTCCGAGGACCAGCGCACCCAGGAGCACGGCGACCACGGGATTGACGTAGGCGTAGGTCGCCACCAGGGACAGCGGTGCCGTGTGCAGGAGCCAGGCATAGGCGGTGAAGGCGATCAGCGAGCCGAACACGACGAGGAAGGCGAAGGCGCTCCAGGACCGGGCCGAGACCTCGCCGAGGGAGAAGCCGCGGTGCTCGCCGCGCAGCAGCGCCACCGCGGCGCAGCCGAGTCCGCCCGCGACCATCTCGTAGGCGCTGGCGGCGAAGGGGTCGGAGGGCATCGGTATGCGGGACGAGGAGAACGAGCCCACCGCCCACAGCGCGGTGGCGGCGACCACGGTGAGCACGCCCGCGATGTGGACCGCGCCGCTGAGGCCGGGCAGGGTGAGCGCGGCGAGGCCCGCCAGCCCGAGGGCCACCCCGGCGTAGGCGCCGCGTCCGGGCCGGTCGCCGGACGCGCGGCGCAGCAGGACCACCCAGGCGGGGACGACGGCGATCAGGAGGGCGGTCAGTCCGGAGGGGACGGTCGTCTCGGCGAGGACGACGAGTCCGTTGCCGCCGAGGAGCAGCAGCAGGCCGACGACGGCCGCACCGGCCAGCTGCCGGGGAGCGGCCCGCAGGGCTCCCGGCCCCCGGCGCCAGGCGACGAGGCCCGCGAGGACCAGGCCCGCGACGACGAAGCGGCCCGCCGCCGACAGGAACGGGGGCATCGTCTCCACGACGATCTTGATGCCGAGGTAGGTCGAGCCCCAGACCACGTAGACGATGGCCAGGGCGATCCACACGGCGCCCCCGGTACGGCGGCGCGGTGCGCCGGGGGGCGGCGCCGTGGCCGTGCGCGAGGACGGACGGCGGGAGGCGGCAGGCTCTGCCGCGGGGCTTGTCATGACCAGGAGACTAGGATCCGAAGCCTCAAACGCCAAGAAATCTGCCCGAGTTCGGGCAGAAATCGCGCGTTCACTGCCCCGGGAGGCCATGGGCCGGCGATCCCGACCCGTCCGGCCTCGCCCCGTGGGACGGACGCCCCACGGCCGGCGCGGCGCCGGGCGGGCGGCCGCCGGTGCCCGCCGGGCGGGGCCGGGGCGGCGGACGCGGACCGGGGGCGCGCGCTCCCGGCCCGGGACCGGGAGCGGGGTGTCAGCGGCCCTCGCGCCGCTCGCCCGCCGTCTTCAGCGCGAGCCAGAGCTCCATGCGCACGTCCGGGTCGTCCAGGGAGCGGCCGAGGATCTCCTCCACCCTGCGCATCCGGTAGCGCAGGGTGTGCCGGTGCACCCCCAGGTCCGCGGCGGCGGCGTCCCACTGGCCGTGGTGCGCCAGCCAGGCGCGCAGCGAGGCGACGAGGTCCCCCCGTCCCGTGGCGTCGTGCTCGCGCAGTGCGCGCAGCGTCCCGTCGGCGAAGGCCCGGACCGCGTCGTCCGCGAGCAGGGACACGATCGACCCGGCCGCGAGCTCCTCGTGCTCCACCAGCGCCCGGCCCCGCCGCCTGGCCACGGACAGGGCCTGCTCCGCCTGCCGGTAGGCGGCGGCCGCGGCACTGGGACCCGCCGGGGCGGAGAGACCGACGACCACACCCGCCTCCTCGGCCTCCCGGTCGCCGTGGGCCCCGGCGCAGTGGGCGACGACCTCGCCGCCTTCCGGGGCCAGGACCACCATCCGGTCGTCGAGGTCGGGCACCGCGAGCACGGCCTCGCCCGCCCGGGCGGCCGCCGCCTCCACGGCCTCGGCGAAGGCCGCCGGGGGACGCCGCGGCTCGCGGCCGGAGGGATCCCCGGCCGGCTCGGCCAGCAGCAGCCGGAAGGGGGCGTCGAGCAACCCGCCGTAGAGGTCTCCGGCGACGGCGCGGGCGTGCTCGGACTGGCCGGCCAGCAGCATCCGCAGCACCGCGGTGCCCAGCCGCTGCTCCGCCGCCTGGAGGGTGCGCGAGCGGGCCGTCGCCAGGGTGAGCAGGGCGACCGCCGAGTGCACCGCGTAGCGCTCGGCGGTGCCCAGCGGCGCCGCCGTCCCCACGGCAAGGGCCCCACGCACCCTGCGCCCGGTTCCGAGGGACTGGAGTTCCACCCGGTCCTCGCCCGTGTCCGCGCCGACGACCGCGCTTGCGGGGGCGGTGCGCTCGCGCAGCCGGGCGACGTCGCCCGCATACCGGCCGGCCCGGCGGGCGGCCCAGTCGGGAGCGGCGGCGACGACGGCGCCGGAGGCGTCGTACAGGGCCGCCCAGCCGTCGATATGGGCGGCGAGCCGCGCCACGATGCCGTCCGGGCCCTCTGCGAGCGCGGCCCGGGTCATCTCCCGCTGCACCTCGAACCCCGCCGTGACCGCACGGTACGTCTCGGCGGCGATGGCCGCGGAGACCGCCTTGGCGATGGCCAGGAAGGGGGTGCGGCGCGGGACCGCCAGCAGCGGCAGCCCTTCGGCCTCGGCCGCCTCCACCAGCGCCTCGGGCACGTCCTCGTAGAAGACGCCCACCGCGAAGCCCAGGCCCACGACGCCGGCGCCGACCAGGCGGCGCACGTAGCGGCGCATGGCCTCGCGGTCCTCGGCGTCCAGGTTCATGGCGGTGACCAGCAGCAGCTCCCCGCCCTCCATGTACGGCACGGGGTCGGCGAGCTCGCTGACATGCGCCCAGCGCACGGGGGTGTCCAGCCGGTCCTGGCCGGCGCGCACGGCGAGCTTGAGCGCCGAGTGCTGGACGAGCGAGGCGAGTGTGGGCGGCATGGACCGGGGGCCCTTCGAACGGGAGCACGGGATTGCGCCGTCCCGTATGAACGGCTCGGCTCGATTCTGCCAGGGTGTCGCACTCCCGCCCCCGCTCGGCGGGGGCCCGGGGCGGGAGGCGGCGGGGCGCCTCAGGTGCGCAGGTCGACCAGGAGCGGTGGCGCGTGCTCTCCCGCGACGCTGGCGAGCGAGAGCACCGCGTGCCCGGCGGGCACCGCGTGGGCCAGGTCCGAGGCGGACCAGCGCGCCCGCTCCACCTCGCGGACGGTGACCGCCTGCGCGGTGACGGCCTTGCCGGTGACCAGGCGGCGCATCGTGTGCAGCGCCTTGGTCAGGGGCTCGTCCACGACGATCTGGCGGTCGGTGACATCCCGCGTCTGCACCCACTCGGTGCCCCAGGTGTCGGCGAAGCGGCCGCCGTCCCAGGGGGCGAGCCCCGCGAAGGCCATCCGGCAGCCGACCGCGCCGAGCAGCGGCCCGCGCAGCGGCTCGGGCACGTCCTCCAGGGAGCGCAGCGCCAGCACCACGCCCGCGTTGGCCCCGCGCAGCCGCTGGAGCGCGCGGACCGACTCGGCGGTCACGGTGGAGGAGGCGTCGTCCAGGACGAGGCAGGCGAAGAGCGAGCGGTCCTCCCGGCCGAGGACGGCCTCGGTGAACTGGGCCAGCACCAGGCGCGCGATGATCCGGGACGCCTCCGCGTGGCCCCGCTCGGGGAGGTCGACGCGCACCCGCAGGGGGTGCTCCACGGCCCGGAGGGAGAACGGCCGGCCGCCGCCGTCGGTGCGGAAGGAGCCGGCGAAGGCCGGGCGGTCGAGGAAGGCGATGCGCTCCGCCAGCAGGACGCCGATGTCGTCCGCGCGGGCCGACTGGCGCTCGCGGGCGTCCAGCTCGCGCAGCTGGGCGGCCTCGCCCGCGGCCTGGAGCGCGGTGCGCAGCTCCCGGAGCGCGGCCGGGGCTCCGCCCAGCAGCTCGCGCAGGTCCGGCACGGCGGGGAAGCGCCCGTGGACGCACCGGTAGGGGCCGATGAGCTGGGCGAGTGCGGTGGCGGCGCGGCGGCTGTCGCCGCCCGGCAGGGCGGCCGCGAGGTCGCCGACCAGCGCCTCGGCGAGTCCGCGGGCGGCCTCGTCGGGGTCCTCGGCTCCGCCGTAGAGGTCCAGGTCGTGGGTGGAACCCGGGTCTCCCGGGGAGACGACCAGGTCGAAGCAGTGGTCCGGGGCGAGGCCGGAGCCCTGGGCGGTCACGGTGACCACGGCCGCCCGGTTGGCCAGGGCGAGCAGGCACAGCGACTCCACGACGGGCCTGACCAGGCGGACGCTCTTGCCGCAGCCCGACGGGCCGACGGCGAGCAGCGAGGTGCCGAGCAGGGCGGGCTCCAGGGCGAGCCCGGTGGTCCGGCGGGCATAGGGGTTGCGGGGGTCGTCGGCGACCGTGCCGATGCGCACCTGCCCGGTGGCCAGGTCGTGGGCGGCGGTGCGGGCGGGCAGGTCGCGCAGGCCCGAGGGGTGGGCACAGGCCGCGGGGCCGTGGCGGCGCACGGTGTCGGCGAAGGCGGCGATCCGGTCGGGGCGGGCCTGGACGCCCTGCCAGGCGCGGCGGATACGGGCGTAGTCGACGTCGCCGAGGGCCCCCGAACGGGTGGCGGCGGCGAGCGTGGCGGCGGCCTCCGGCAGGCCGGCCCGGTGGATCTCGGGCCATTCCACGGGGTCGGCCTCGGGCGGCGGCGGTGCGGCGGCCCCCCGGCGGGCGGCCAGGCGGCGGCGGACGGCGGGCCAGGAGCCGGCCCGGCCGACCGCGGCCACCAGCGCCACGGCAAGCAGGAGGTAGTAGGCGTTGGAGACCCACAGCAGCCAGGAGGTGCGGGGCATCTCCCGCCAGACGCCGGGGAGCAGGACGAACAGGGGCCACAACGGCACCCCGTACCGCTGCCACACCTCGCGCCAGTTGCCCACCTTGCCGAACAGGTGCGCGAAGAGGGAGAGGATGAGGGCGTAGTAGAGGTAGATGACGACGACGAACAGCTCGGCGAAGGAGCTGGTGCCCGAACGCCACTCCTCGGGCACCACCCACAGCATGGGCAGCAGCCACCAGTCGTCGACGAAGATCCACCAGCCTTCGAGGTACCCGTTCCACAGCAGGGACCAGACGAGCCAGCCGCACAGGTAGGCGATGAAGGCGCCGCTGAACAGCTGGCGCGCGGGGACGGCCTCGGGCTCCTCGGCGGGCCGCTCGTGGTGGCCGAACCGCCAGACGCCGGGAGCCGCCTCGGGCCTGCGGGTGCGCAGCCACTCCACGACCCCGGGCCGGGTGGCGGGCGCCCGGGAGGGGCGGGCCGGGACGCCCGGAGGCAGCTGCGGCGGCGGTCCCGCCGGACGGGGCACGGGATGGGCGCGGGTGCCCCGCGCGTCGAAAGTGCCTTCGGATTCCATGAACCGCTGCCCCCTGACCAGCCAGGCCCGCATCTGTGCACCCGTCAATCTAGTGCCCCCGGGCGGGCAGTCCACCGATTCCCCGGGGCTCCGGCGCTCCCGCGCCGCACGGAAGGGGGCGTACCGGGCGCGGGAGGGGCCGCGTCCCCCGTGGCACCGCGTGCCCGGGCGGGAGTGCCCGGCGCAGGAGGGCGGGCACCGGACCGCGGGACCGCCGCACCGGGGCGGCGGCTCCCGGCACCCCGCGGCCCGAACGGGCGCGGGTCGGCGCAGCGACGGGACGGCTCAGAGACAGACGGCGCGGGGCGGCGCGGGGCGGGGCGGCGCGGGGCGGCCGGGCCCCCTCGCCACCGGGCCACGCCCGCCCGGGTATGTCCGCGGCGGACAACGACACACCCCCAACACTCCCGAACGGCGCATGCCCGGTCCGCTCCGGCGGACCTAGCCTGCGGGAAGACAGCAAGCGTCCGCAAGAACCCCCCAGGAGCCCCGCATGACCGCCATCCCGCAGGAGCGCCGCGTCGTCACCGCCATCCCCGGCCCGAAGTCGCAGGAGCTTCAGGCCCGCCGCACGGCCACGGTCGCCGGCGGCGTGGGGTCCGTGCTGCCCGTCTTCACGGCGCGCGCGGGCGGCGGGATCATCGAGGACGTCGACGGCAACCGCCTGATCGACTTCGGCTCCGGCATCGCCGTGACCTCCGTGGGCGCCTCGGCCGAGGCGGTCGTGCGGCGCGCCTCCGCCCAGCTCGCCGACTTCACCCACACCTGCTTCATGGTCACCCCCTACGAGGGCTACGTGGAGGTCTGCGAGGCCCTCGCGGAGCTGACCCCGGGAGACCACGCCAAGAAGTCGGCGCTGTTCAACTCGGGCGCCGAGGCCGTGGAGAACGCGGTGAAGATCGCCCGCGCCCACACCGGGCGCCAGGCGGTCGTGGTCTTCGACCACGGCTACCACGGCCGCACCAACCTGACGATGGCGCTCACGGCGAAGAACATGCCGTACAAGCAGGGCTTCGGTCCGTTCGCGCCCGAGGTGTACCGCGTGCCGGTGGCCTACGGCTACCGCTGGCCGACCGGCCCGGACAACTGCGGCCCCGAGGCCGCCGCGCAGGCCGTCGACCAGATCAGTAAGCAGGTCGGCGCCGGGAACGTGGCCGCGATCATCATCGAGCCGGTCCTCGGCGAGGGCGGTTTCATCGAGCCGGCCAAGGGCTTCCTCCCCGCGATCGCCCAGTTCGCCAAGGACAACGGCATCGTGTTCGTCGCCGACGAGATCCAGTCCGGCTTCTGCCGCACCGGCCAGTGGTTCGCCTGCGAGGACGAGGGGGTCGTCCCCGACCTGATCACCACGGCCAAGGGCATCGCCGGTGGTCTGCCGCTGGCCGCCGTCACCGGCCGGGCCGAGATCATGGACGCCCCGCACGCCGGCGGCCTGGGCGGAACCTACGGCGGCAACCCGGTGGCCTGCGCCGGAGCGCTCGGCGCGATCGAGACCATGAAGGAACTCGACCTCAACGGCCGGGCCCGGCGCATCGAGGAGCTCATGAAGGGCCGCCTCGCCGCCATGCAGGAGAAGTACGGGATCATCGGTGACATCCGCGGCCGCGGCGCCATGATCGCCATCGAGCTGGTGAAGGACCCGGCTTCCAAGGAGCCGCACCCCGAGGCCGCCGCCGCGCTGGCCAAGGCGTGCCACGCCGAGGGCCTGCTGGTACTGACCTGCGGCACCTACGGCAACGTGCTGCGCTTCCTGCCGCCGCTGGTGATCGGCGAGGACCTGCTGAACGAGGGCCTGGACATCATCGAGCAGGCGTTCGCCGCCGTCTGAGGTGCTCCGGTGAGGGCGGGGACGGCGCTGTGAAGAAGGTGTGGGGGGCCGATGGCGGGATGGGAATCCGGCTGTCGGGCCCCCTGCGGCTGTCGTACGGTTCCGGCAGATGAGTGAGACACCCCGCCCGGGCGAGAGCCCGGACGGCACCCGGGCCGAGCCTCCCCAGGCCCGTTCCGGGCGTGCCACCGCGCACACCCCCGGAGCCCTGTGCTCCGGAACTCCTCACCGATCGGACGGCCGCCCGCCCCACACCCCCCGGGGCGCGCGGTGGACCGATCCGGCCGGCCGCGGCGGAACAACCCCCCCTGTTCCGATGCGGCCGGCCTCTTCGCGTTCTCCGCGGCTTCGTTCGGCGTACCTGGCGGCCCTGTGCGGTGTGCTCTTCGCCCTGGTCACCTGGCAGGTGGCGGCAGAGGGGCCGCTGCGCGCGGCGGACGAGCGGCTGGGCCGCGCCCTGTTCCGGACGGCGCCGGACGCCGTCACCCAGCCGCTGGCGGATCTCGGTGCGATGGCCGTCGCGCCGCCCGTCCTCGGACTGGCGGCCGCGTGGGTCGTCTGGCGCCACCGTCGATGGCGGCATGCGGCATGGGCGCTGGCGGCGATGGCCGCCGTCCCGGCAGTGGTCGCTCCGCTGAAGGCGCTGATCGCCCGGCCCGGCCCCCTGGAGCCGGGCACGGGCTGGTATCCCTCCGGGCACACGGCGACGGCCATGGTGGCCTATCTGGGCGCCGCGCTGCTGCTGCACCCGCACACGAGGCGCCGCTGGCCCCTGCCCGTCGCCGCGGGACTCGCCCTGGCGACGGGCATCGGCCTCGTCCTGCGCGGCTACCACTGGCCACTGGACGTGCTCGGGAGCTGGTGCCTGTTCGGCGCGGTCCTGGTGATGCTGGACCGCGCCCTCGGCGGTCCGCTCAGCTCCAGGGGTAGGCGTCGAAGTTCCGCGAGAACTCCCGGTTGTTGAAGCGGTCCCAGTTGATGGACCAGGTCATCAGCCCGCGAAGGGCCGGCCAGGTGCCGTGGGTGCGGTAGCTTCCGCAGCCGGTGCCCCGGGTGAGGCAGTCGAGCGCCTTGTTCACCTCGGCCGGAGTGGTGTACCCGTTGCCGGCCTGCGTCGAGGCGGGCAGCCCGATGGCTACCTGCTCGGGCCTCAGGGCGGGGAACACCCTGCTCTGGTCGCCCGCGACGGGGAAGCCCGCGAGGAGCATGTCGGTCATGGCTATGTGGAAGTCCGCACCGCCCATCGAGTGGTACTGGCCGTCCAGGCCCATGATGGGACCGGAGTTGTAGTCCTGGACGTGGAGCAGGGTCAGGTCGTCCCGCAGTGCGTGGATGACGGGGAGGTAGGCGCCGGCGCGCGGGTCCTGCCCGCCCCAGGGTCCGGAGCCGTAGAACTGGTGGCCGAGCTGGACGAAGAAGGTCTCCGGGGCCATGGTGAGGACGAAGTCCGCTCCGTAGCGGGCCTTGAGCGTCTTGAGCGCGGAGATCAGGTTGACGATGACCGGCGAGGTCGGGTTGCGGAAGTCGGTGTCCCCGGTGTCCAGGGACAGCGAGTGGCCCTCGAAGTCGATGTCGAGGCCGTCGAGGCCGTACTCGTCAATGATCTCCGAGACGGAGGAGACGAAGGCGTCCCGGGCGGCGGCGTCGGCGAGGCGGACCTGCCCGTTGGCGCCGCCGATGGAGATCAGCACCTTCTTGCCCGCGGCCTGCTTGGCCTTGATAGCCGCCTTGAACTCGGCCGGGGACTCCACGTTCGGGCACTCGGACGCAGGGCAGAGGCTGAAGCGGATGTCCCCGGAGGTGGCGGTGGTCGGTTCACCGAAGGCGAGGTTGACGACGTCCCAGGAATCGGGGACGTCGGCCATGCGCACGTAGCCCGAGCCGTTGGCGAAGCTGGCGTGCAGGTAGCCGACGAGGGCGTGGGCGGGCAGTTCGCCCCCGCCGCCGGCCGCGGCCGTGGTCGCGGTGACGGCTCCGGACTGCGGCGACTCCCCGGCCTCGTTGAAGGCGGAGACGCGGAAGCTGTAGCTCGTCTCGGGTGTGAGCCCGGTGGCGGTGGCCGAGGTCCCGCCGACCGTGGCGATCCGCTCGGTGCCCCGGTAGAGGTGGTAGCCCACGGCGCCGGACGAGGGGCTCCAGCCGAGCGGCACCGAGGTGGCACCGGGGGTGCCCGCGGTGAGCGACGTGGGCGCCGCGGGGACGGTCACCGGGTCGCCGCCCGGGCCGAGGACGGAGACGTCGTCCGCGTGGTAGGCGGGGGTGCCGTACCAGCCGTGGAGGTAGACGGTGACCCGGGTGGTCGAGGGGCCGGTGCGGAAGGTGGTGGCCAGCCGCTGCCAGGTGGGGGCCGAGCCCGTCCAGGTGGAGACGTCCGTGGTGCCCGTCCCGGAGGCCCCCAGGTAGACGTAGGAACCCTGCACCCAGGCGCTGAGGCTGTAGGCGGAGTCGGGCTTGACCGCCACGGTCTGGGAGCACCGGGCGTTGTCGCTGCCCGCCGGGGCGGCCTTGAGCGCGGAACTCCCGCCGTGGACGGGCGAGGAGACGGCGGAGCCGCTCCCGGCGGTGCAGTTCCAGCCGGTCAGCCCGGCCTCGAAGCCTCCGTTGCGGGCGAGTTCGGTGTCGGCCGCGGCCGCCGGGGAGGCGACGGCCACGAGTGCCGATGCGGCGAGGGCGGCGGCCGCCAGGGCGGCGCCGAGTCTGGTGCGGTGCACAACTGCCTCCGGGCATGGGGGATGGAGAGGTGCGGACGCGCGGGATAGAGGGAGCGCGCACAACATGGTCCAGACCAATGAGGTTGTCAAGACCTCTGGCACCGGACGGCGTTCACCGGACCGCTCCCTCCGGGCCCCTCCCGGCCCGCCTGCGCGCCTCCGCGACCCCCGCCGCGGCCTCGTGCAGGGCCAGTTCGAGCAGGGCGGGGTCGTTCAGCGCCCCAGAGCCGTCGGGGGCCACCAGCCAGCGCACCCTGCCGGTGGCTCGCCCCGGGTACGGCACCGCGATCCAGGTGCCGTACCCGGCCGTGCGCACCCCTGATCCCAGCCAGTGATCGGCCGTGCCCGGCGGGACGAAGAAGCCCGTGCGCTCCTCGCCGGAATCCGCGAGCACCGGGCCGGGCCGGGCCACCAGCCGGGTGAGGACGTCCAGTGCGGGATAGCCCAGCTCACCGGGGAGGATGAGGACGTCCCAGCGCCTGCCCGCCGGCAGCAGCGCGATCCCCAGGGCGCTGCGCTCCCAGGCCCACCGGCAGGCGTCGGGATCCGGTGCCGCGCCGGCCAGCCACTCCACCGCGCTCTTCGCCCCCGTGTCCATGGTGTCTCTCCCTCTGTCGGTACGTGCCGTCACCTGTACAGAGAGCGGAAGGGACCGTTCATGACGCGGATTCGGCTCACTCGTAGGGGTGAACCTGGATTCCTCCGGGCGCGCCCGGCACCGGGCGCGGGCAGGCCGCCGCCCCGCCCCCGTCCGGGCCGGAGGGGGGCGGGGTCCGGCCCGGGGCACCGCCCGGGCCCGGGCGGCCGGGTCAGCTGTCGAAACCGAGTCCCAGGCGGTCCATCGCCCGCAGCCAGAGGTTGCGCCGCCCGCCGTTGGCGTCGGCCCGGGCCATCGACCACTTGGTGATGCCGATGCCCGCCCAGGCCACGGGCTCGGGCGGGAAGGGCAGCGGCTTGGAGCGGACCATCGCCAGCCGGGTGCGCTCGGTGTCCGCGCCGTCGAGGAGGTCGAGCATCACCTCGGCGCCGAAACGGGTCGCACCGACCCCGAGCCCGGTGTACCCGGCGGCGTAGGCGACCCGCCCGGCGTGGGCCGTGCCGAAGAACGCGGAGAAGCGCGAGCAGGTGTCGATCGCCCCGCCCCAGGCGTGGGAGAACCGCACCCCCTCCAGCTGCGGGAAGCACCGGAAGAAGTTCCGGGCGAGGGTCAGGTACGTCTCGGGGCGGTGGTCCCGCTCGGCGCTGAGGCGGCCGCCGAACGGGTAGATCGCGTCGTAGCCGCCCCACAGGATGCGGTGGTCGGCGGTGAGGCGGAAGTAGTGGAACCGGTTGGCGCTGTCGCCCAGCCCCTGCCGCCGCTTCCAGCCGACGGAGTCGAGCTGCTCCGTGCTCAGCGGCTCGGTCATCAGCGCGTAGTCGTAGACGGGCACGGTGTAGGGGCGGACGCGGCGCACCAGGGAGGGGAAGACGTTGGTGCCGAGCGCGACCGTGCGCGCGAGGACGCGGCCGTAGGGGGTGCGGACGGCCATCCCCGCACCGTGGCGGACGAGGTCGAGGCCCGGGGTGTTCTCGTAGACGCGGACGCCGAGGTCGCGGCAGGCCCGCTTGAGCCCCCAGGCGAGGCGGGCCGGGTTCAGCATGGCCACGCCGTCGCGGTCCCACAGCCCGCCGAGGAACGTCGGCGAGTCCACCTCGGCGCGCACGGCGTCCCGGTCGAGGAGCTCCCGGCCGGAGAAGCCCAGACGGGTCGCCTCCTCGTGGACCTCGTGGAGTTCGCGGAGCTGGTGGGGCTCGGTGGCGACGTCGATCTCACCGGTGCGCTCGAAGTCGCAGTCGATGCCGTGGCGGGCGACGGCCTCCCCGATGGCGTCGAGGTTGCGCGCGCCCAGCTCCTCCAGCAGCGGCATCTCCTCGGGCCAGCGGGCGAGACCGTTGCCGAGGCCGTGGGTGAGGGAGGCCGCACAGAACCCCCCGTTGCGGCCGGAGGCGGCCCAGCCCGCCTCCCGGCCCTCGATGAGCACGACGTCCCGGCCGGGATCGCGCTCCTTGGCGAGCAGTGCGGTCCACAGGCCGCTGTAGCCGCCCCCCACCACGAGCAGGTCGCACTGCTCGGTGCCGGTGAGCGCCGGCAGCGCGGCCGGCCTGCCGGGGTCGTCCAGCCAGAAGGCGACGGGCTGGGCGTCGGAGAGCGACGAGGCAAAGGTCATGGCTGCTGGGGCCATGGTTTCCACTCCTTCGTCGGCCGCGGGTGCGGCCTACTTGGGCAGGGCGGACTTCTGCCGCCGGTTGCTGATCGCCTGTCCGGCCACCACGACCAGGACGGCGATCACGAACATGGCCGTGCCGATGACGTTGATCTGCACCGGGGTGCCGCGCTGCGCCGAGCCCCAGACGAACATCGGGAAGGTGACCGTGGAGCCGGAGTTGAAGTTGGTGATGATGAAGTCGTCGAAGGACAGGGCGAAGGCGAGCATGGCGCCCGCGGCGATGCCGGGCGCGGCGATCGGGAGGGTGACCCGCCAGAAGGTCTGGAAGGGGCCTGCGTACAGGTCGCGCGCCGCCTCCTCCAGTCTCGGGTCCATGGACATCACCCGCGCCTTGACGGCGACCACCACGAAGCTGAGGCAGAACATGGTGTGGGCGATGAGGATCGTCCAGAAGCCCAGCTGCACCCCCAGGTTGAGGAAGAGGGTGAGCAGCGAGGCCGCCATGACGACCTCGGGCATCGCCATCGGCAGGAAGATCAGGGAGTTGATCGTGCCGCGGGCGCGGAAGCGGTACCGGACCAGGGCGAAGGCGATCATCGCGCCGAGCACGGTGGCGCCGATCGTCGCCCACAGGGCGATCTGGAGCGAGAGGGCGAGCGAGCCGCACATGTCGGCGACGCCGCAGGGGTCGGTCCAGGCGTCGGTCGAGAACTCCTGCCAGGAGTAGTTGAAGCGTCCGGCCGGCTTGTTGAACGAGAACACCAGCACGACGATGTTCGGGACGATCAGGTAGCCGAGGGTGAGCAGACCGGCCAGGACCACGAGGTTGCGCTTGAGCCAACGCATCAGACCAGGTCCTCCGTTCCGGCGCGGCGGATGTAGACGGTGACCGAGACGAGCACGGCCGCCATGAGGATGAACGACAGGGCGGCGGCCGTCGGGTAGTCCAGCACCCGCAGGAACTGGGACTGGATGACGTTGCCGATCATGCGGGTGTCGGTGGAGCCGAGCAGTTCGGCGTTGACGTAGTCGCCGCTGGCGGGGATGAAGGTCAGCAGCGTCCCGGAGACCACACCCGGCATGGAGAGCGGGAAGGTCACCTTGCGGAAGACGGTCGCGGGGCTCGCGTAGAGGTCGCCCGCCGCCTCGTGGAGCCGGGGGTCGATCCGCTCCAGCGAGGTGTAGAGCGGAAGGATCATGAACGGCAGGAAGTTGTAGGTCAGACCGGTGACCACCGCCAGCGGGGTGGCCAGCACCCGCTCCCCGGAGGTGAGCCCGAGCCAGGAGGTGACGTCGAGGACGTGGAGGGCGTTCAGGAGGTCCACCACGGGCCCGGCGTCGGCGAGGATCGTCTTCCAGGCGAGTGTGCGGATCAGGAAGCTGGTGAAGAAGGGGGCGATCACCAGGACCAGCAGCAGGTTGCGCCAGCGGCCGGCCTTGAAGGCGATCAGGTAGGCCAGCGGGTAGCCGAGCAGCAGGCACAGGGCCGTGGCCGTTCCCGCGTAGAGCAGCGAGCGCAGGAACTGGGGCCAGTACTCGGCGAGCGCCTCCCAGTAGGTGGCGAAGTGCCAGGTGACCTCGTAGCCCTCCTCCAGGGAACCGGTCTGCACCGAGGTGGACGCCTGGTAGAGCAGCGGCAGCGCGAAGAACACCAGCAGCCACAGGATGCCCGGGAGCAGCAGCAGGTAGGGCACGAGCCGGCGGCGTGAGGGGATCCTGCGCACGACGGGTGCCGGAGGTGAGGGGGGCGCGGGTGGCGCGTCGGTGAGGGTCACGGCGTCTCCTCCACGGACTCCACTCCGGCCGCGATGTCCTGGGCGGCGTCCAGGCCGAAGGTGTGCTCGGGGCTCCAGTGCAGGACGACCTCGGCTCCCGGGACCAGCCCGGCGCGGTGCTCCACGTTCTGGACGTAGACCTCCAGGGCCTTGCCCGCCGGGCTCTCCACCACGTACTGGGTGGAGACGCCGATGAAGGACGAGGCGGCTATGCGGCCGGTGACGGTGTTGCGTCCGGGTGCCACGGAGTCGGCCTCCGCCGCGGGGGTGAGGGCGATCTTCTCCGGGCGGACGCCGACGAGGAGCCTGCTGCCCGTGCGGACGCCCTCGGGGCACCTGTCCGCGGGCAGCCGGAGCTTGCCGCCGCCCGCGGTGACGACCACCTCTCCGCTCCCGGTGTCGACGGCCTCGGCCTCGATCAGGTTGGAGGAGCCGAGGAAGTTGGCGACGAAGGTGGTGCGCGGGCGCTCGTACAGCTCCGCGGGGGCGCCGAGCTGCTCGACCCGGCCGCCGTTCATGACCGCGACCGTGTCGGCCATGGTCATGGCCTCCTCCTGGTCGTGGGTGACGTGGACGAAGGTGATGCCGACCTCGGTCTGGATGCGCTTGAGCTCCAGCTGCATCTGGCGGCGCAGCTTGAGGTCGAGGGCGCCGAGCGGCTCGTCGAGCAGCAGGACCTGCGGGTGGTTGATCAGGGCGCGGGCCACGGCCACGCGCTGCTGCTGCCCACCGGAGAGCTGGTGCGGCTTGCGGTGGGCGAAGTCGCCGAGCTGGACGAGGTCCAGCATCTCGGCGACCTGCTTCTTCACCGAGGCGACGCCGCGGCGGCGCAGGCCGAAGGCGATGTTCTCGTGGATGTCGAGGTGCGGGAAGAGCGCGTAGCTCTGGAAGACGGTGTTGACCGGCCGCTTGTGCGGCGGCAGCGCGGTCACGTCCCGCTCGCCGAGCGAGACGGTCCCGGTGGTGGGGTCCTCCAGGCCCGCGATCATGCGCAGGGTGGTGGTCTTGCCGCAGCCGGAGGCTCCGAGCAGGGCGAAGAAGGAGCCCTGCGGCACGGTCAGGTCCAGCGGGTGGACGGCGGTGAAGGAGCCGTAGGTCTTGCTGATCCCGGCGAGGCGGACGTCCCCGCCCGCGGTGGTGTCTGTCATGGGTCGCGTCCCAGGTGTGTCGGTCCGATGGCGGGCGGGTCAGGCTCCGATGAGCCCGGCGAACTTCTCCTCGTACGCCGTCTCCTCCTCGCTGCTGAGCGAGCGGAAGGAGTGGGACTTGGCCGCCATGGCCTCGTCCGGGAGGATCAGCGGGTTGCTCGCCAGCTCCGGGTCGATCCTGGCGAGCTCGGGGCCCACGCCGGCGACCGGGGTGACGTAGTTGATGTAGGCGGCGAGCTGCGCCGCGACGGGCAGCTCGTAGTAGTAGTCGATCAGGCGGGTGGCGTTGGCCTTGTGCCGCGCCTGGGCGGGGACGAGCAGGTTGTCGGTGGCGGTCATGTAGCCCGCCTCGGGGACGGTGTAGCGGATGTCGGGGTTGTCCACCTGGAGCTGGATCAGGTCGCCGGCCCAGGCGATGCAGGCCGCGATGTCGCCCTTGTCGAGGTCCGAGGTGTAGTCGTTGCCGGTGAACCGGCGGATCTGCTTGCGGTCCACGGCCTTCTGCAGCCGGGCGAGCGCCGCGTCGTAGTCCGCGTCGGTGACCTTGCCCGGGTCCTTGCCCATGTCGAGCAGGGTCAGGCCGACGGTGTCGCGCATCTCGGTGAGCAGGCTCACCCGGCCGCTGAGCCGGGGGTCGTCGAGGAGCTGCGAGACGGACGTGACGCGGCGGCCGCCGGTGGCCTTGATGTTGTAGGCGATGACGGCGGGGATACCGGTCCACGGGTAGCTGTAGGCCCGGCCCGGGTCCCAGTCGGGGCTGCGGAACTGCGGAGCCAGGTTGGCGTAGGCGTTCGGGAGCAGCGAGGGGTCGAGCTTCTGCGCCCAGCCGAGCCGGATCATGCGGGCGGCCAGCCAGTCGGTGACGTTGACCAGGTCCCGGCCGGTGTCCTGCCCGGCGGCGAGCTGCGGCTGGATCTTGCCGAAGAACTCGACGTTGTCGTTGATGTCCTCGGTGTACTTCACGGCGATGCCGGTGCGCCTGGTGAACTCGGCCAGCGTCGGCCGCGTCTTGCCGTCGTCGCTGATGTCCATGTACTCGGTCCAGTTGGAAAAGGACAGGCGCTTCTCCTGGTCCGAGCGGTCGTCCGACTCGGCCGCCCCGGGCTCCCTTCTGGCGGGCGGGATGCCGCACGCGCTCAGCAGGCCGGCACCGCCGGCGGTGAGCGCGCCGGCGCCCGTCGCGCGCAGCAGTGAGCGGCGGGAGAGGGCGCCCCGGCCGTTCGTGAGGCTGCGCCGCATCGCGGCGATCTGGGCCGCCGAGAGGCGTTCGGGCTGGTACTGCTCCATGGCGCTTGCCCTTTCGGGTGGGTCGGCCGCCCGCCGCGGGCTGGTCCCTCGCGGCGACGGCCGGTGCTTCGTTACGGTCGGTCCCCGAAGACGGTGCGGTGCCAGTCCTTCCTGGCCACCGCGGTGTTGTCGTACATCACGTGCTTGACCTGCGTGTACTCCTCGAAGGAGTACGCCGACATGTCCTTGCCGTAGCCCGAGGCCTTGTAGCCGCCGTGCGGCATCTCGCTGATGATCGGAATGTGGTCGTTGACCCACACGCAGCCCGCCTGGATCTCGCGGGTGGCACGGCCCGCGCGGTAGACGTCGCGGCTCCAGGCGGAGGCCGCGAGGCCGTAGGGGGTGTCGTTGGCGAGGGCGATGCCCTCGTCGTCGCCGTCGAAGGGGAGGACCACCAGCACCGGGCCGAAGATCTCGGAGCGGACGGCCTCGCTGTCCTGCGCGGCGCCGGTGATCAGCGTGGGGCGGTAGTAGGCGCCGCGGGCGAGTGCGCCGCCGGGGGCCTCGCCGCCGGTGACCACGGTGGCGTAGCCGCGGGCGCGCTCCACGAAGCCGGCCACCCGCCCGCGGTGCGCGTGGGAGACCAGCGGGCCGAGGTCGGTGGCGGGGTCGAGCGGATCGCCCAGGCGCACGGTGGCCATCAGGTCGGCGACGGCGGCCACGAAGGCCTCGTACAGGGGGCGCTGCACATAGGCGCGGGTGGCGGCGGTGCAGTCCTGGCCGGAGTTGATCAGCGCGCCGGCCACGGCTCCGTGGGCCGCGGCCTCCAGGTCGGCGTCGTCGAAGACCAGGAAGGGGGCCTTGCCTCCCAGTTCCAGGTGGAGGCGTTTGACGCCGGCGGTCGCCAGCTCGGCGACGCGCCGGCCCACGGCGGTGGACCCGGTGAAGGAGGTCATGGCGATGCCGGGGTGGCCGACGAGGTGTTCTCCCGCGTCCCGGCCTGCGCCGCCGACGATGTTGACGACACCGTCCGGGATGCCCGCCGCGGAGGCGGCCTCCGCGAAGAGGAGCGAGGTCAGGGGGGTGATCTCGGCGGGTTTGAGGACGATGGTGTTTCCTGCGGCGACGGCCGGGAGGATCTTCCAGGCGGCCATCTGGAGCGGGTAGTTCCAGGGGGCGATCGACCCGACGACGCCGATCGGCTCCCTGCGCACGTAGGACGTGTGGTCGGGGCTGTACTCGCCGGCCGCCTGGCCCTGGAGGTGGCGTGCGGCGCCGGCGAAGAAGGCCGTGTTGTCCACGGTGCCCGGGACGTCGAACTCGCGGCTGAGCCTGATCGGCTTGCCGCACTGGAGGGTCTCGGTGTGCGCGAGCTCCTCGGCGCGGTCCGCGAGGACGGCGGCGAGGCGGTGCAGGGCGTCCGAGCGCTCGCCCGGGCTCGCCCCGGCCCACTCCGGCAGGGCGGTGCGCGCCGCGCGGACGGCCGCGTCGACGTCGGCGGTGCCCGCGAGGTCGTAGCGGTACAGCGTCTCGCCCGTGGCGGGGTCGACGACGTCCTGTGTCCGCCCGGAGGTGCCGGGGCGCAGCCGTCCGGCGATGTACTGCGCACCGGCGGCGAAGCGGTCCTGCACCCGGTCGGGATTGCCCATGACGCTCTCCGTTGTTCCAGCTCGATGTGAGTGCCGATCCTGGCAGAGGGTGACCCATGCAACAAGGGATTCCGTTGTTGCCTTTTGATTACGCGACGGAATCGGTCGACCAGTTGTCGATTCCGCGACCGGATCCCCGTACGCAGTGTCCGTGGCGGCTGCCAGACTCCCGTGCATGGGGAAGGACGAGTTGATCAGGCGTGCCGCCGCGGGACAGCGAATCAAGTACCTGCCGTTCTGGGGCCATGCGCCACGCCGGGACGGCACCCTCGGGCCGGGTTGCCTGAGCCAGTGGTGGCCGTCGCCCTTCGAGGTCGCCGGGGTGCGCTACGCCACCGCCGAGCACTGGATGATGGCCGCCAAGGCCCGGCTCTTCGAGGACGCCGAGGGCGAGCGGGCGGTGCTGGCGGCGGCCCACCCGGCCGCGGCGAAGAAGGCCGGCAGGAGGGTCCGCGGCTTCGACGAGGCGGTGTGGCGGCGGGCGCGTTCGCGCATCGTGCGCGAAGGCAGCGTGCACAAGTTCGGGCAGGACGCCGGGCTGCGGGGATTCCTGCTGGGCACGGGGGAGCGCGTGCTGGTCGAGGCCAGTCCGGTGGACCGGATCTGGGGCATCGGCCTGGCGGCCGACGACGAGCGCTGCGAGGACCCGGCGCGGTGGCCCGGGCTCAATCTGCTGGGCTTCGCCCTGATGGAGGCCCGTGAGGAGCTGCGGCGCCGGTAGGGGGAAGCCGCCGGACCCCGCACCGCGGGGGCCCGGAACACGTGTGCGGGGCGGGACCCTCCGCCCGGAGGACCCCGCCCCGTACGCGGCGCGACGCCGGTTCAGCCGCGGTCGTCGACGACCAGCTGGTTCGAGTAGGGGCCGGAGTCCCAGCCGTCGGTGTCGCCGCTGTACCGCTCCTCGTTGATCGCGGTGGTGATGCCCCAGGCGACCAGGACGATCATGAGGACGCCGAGGACGATGCCCACGGCTCCGGTGATGATCCCCGCCAGCGCCATCCCGCCGTTGGTGGCCTCGCCGCGCTGGGCCCGCTTGCGGCCCAGGACGCCGAAGACCACCCCGAGGATGCCGAGGACGATGCTCACGACGCCGTACACGCAGAACAGCGGGATCGACACGATGCCGAGCACCATCGCGGTGATGCCCAGGCCGTTGGCGGGCTGCGGGGCCCAGACGCCGGCGGGCTGGGTGTAGGGCGCCGGATAGCCCGGGGCGCCCGTGCCCCCGTAGGGGTCGGCGGGCGCGCCGAAGCCGCCCTGGGCCGCCGCGGAGGGCGGCGGCGGGACGGTGCCGCCGCCGGGGTAGCCGTAGCCACCGGGGGCCGGCGGGGGCGCCGGCACCGACCCCGGCTCGCCCGCTCCCGGCATACCGGTGACGGTGGCCTGGTCGTGCACGCCCGAGGGCGGGGGCGTCGCCCCGGGCTTGTCCAGCGGCACCCGCCCGAGGGCCTCCGCCCCGGACGGCGGCGCCCAGGGGTCGTGCGGCTGCGGTGCGCCCGCGGGGTCCTGATTGTCAGACATTCCTCTCCCCCATTGGTGATCCGGCCATGCTACGGCCTCGGTCCGCGCGCACCCCGGCCGCCTACGATGATCCCCGGACACGCAGCGCCGCACGTCACACGGAGGTACCCCATGGCCGATCTGCACCCCTTCATCGCGGGACTGCCCAAGGCGGAGCTGCATGTCCACCATGTCGGGTCCGCCTCGCCCCGGATCGTCTCCGAGCTCGCCGCGCGCCACCCGGACTCCGCGGTTCCCCAGGACCCGCAGGCGCTGGCCGAGTACTTCACCTTCACCGACTTCGCCCACTTCATCGAGGTCTACCTCTCGGTCGTGGACCTGGTGCGCACCCCGGACGACGTGCGGCTGCTCACCTACGAGGTGGCCCGTGACATGGCCCGGCAGAACATCCGGTACGCCGAGCTGACCGTCACACCGTTCAGCTCCACGCGGCGCGGGATCGAGGAGAAGTCCTTCATGGCGGCCATCGAGGACGCCCGCACGGCGGCGGAGCAGGACCTCGGCGTCGTGCTGCGCTGGTGCTTCGACATCCCCGGCGAGGCGGGACTGGAGGCGGCCGAGGAGACCGCGCGCCTGGCGGTGGACCTCCGGCCCGAGGGGCTGGTCTCCTTCGGTCTCGGCGGCCCGGAGATCGGCGTCCCCCGCCCGCAGTTCAAGCCGTACTTCGACCGCGCCCGGGCGGCAGGACTGCACTCCGTGCCGCACGCCGGGGAGACCACCGGCCCGGAGACGGTGTGGGACGCCCTGAACGAGCTGGGCGCCGAGCGCATCGGGCACGGCACCAGCTCGGTGCGGGACGCCTCCCTGCTGGCCCACCTCGCGGAGCACCGCATCCCGCTGGAGGTGTGCCCCACGTCCAACATCGCCACCCGGGCGGTCGACGACCTCGAGCGGCACCCGATCCGCGAGATGGTCGCGGCGGGTGTGCTCGTGACGGTCAACAGCGACGACCCGCCCATGTTCGGCACCGACCTCAACTCCGAGTACGCGGTGGCCGCCGGGCTCCTCGGCCTCGACGAGCGGGGGGTGGCCGAGTTGGCGAAGAACGCGGTGGAGGCGTCCTTCCTCGACACCGAGGGCAAGGCGCGCATCGCCGCCGAGATCGACGCCTACACGACCGCCTGGCTCGCCCGGTGACCGCTGCGGCCCGGACCCCGCGGGTGCCCGGGGACGAGGAGCGGCAGGTCACCGTCGTCGGCCACCGCGGCGACCCCTACCGCTTCCGGGAGAACACCCTCCCGTCGCTCCAGGCGGCCTTCGAACGGGGCGCGGACCAGGTCGAGGTGGACGTACGGCTCACCCGGGACCGGGTACCGGTACTGCTGCACGACGCCACGCTGGAACGGCTGTGGGGCCATGAGCGGACCCTTGCCCGGCTGACCGCCGCCGAACTCCGTGAGCTGACGGGCGGCGGTGTGCCCACCCTGGCGGAGGCCCTGGAGGCGGCGGACGGGCGGCGGCTGCTGCTGGACCTGCCCGGCGAGGTCGACGGCCGAACCGCCCGGGCGGTGGTGGGCGCGGTACACGAGGCCGGGGCCGAGGGCGGCGTCGCCTACTGCGCGGGCACCTCCGCGATGCTGGCGGTCCGGGCGGCGGACCCCGAGGCGGAGATCTCGCTCACCTGGACGACCCTGGCCCCGCCCCGGCCCGTGGTGCTGGACGCGGTCCGTCCGCGGCTGCTCAACTACCGCTTCGGGCTGCTCGGCCCGGAGCTGGTGGAGCGGGTGCACGCCCGGGGGCTGCTGGTGTCGGCCTGGACGGCCGACACCCGGCGCTCGATGCGCCGGCTGGTGGGCTGCGGTGTGGACTCCGTCACCACGAACCGGCCGGACGTCCTGCGCGGGGTGCTCGACCGGGGGCGCCGGGGCTGAGCGACGTCGGGACGGGATCGGGACGGCGGGCACGCGTCCCGTCACCGGCCGTCGCCGATGCCGGAGTCGGCAACGGTCGGCACGCCCTGCTCCTCCCGTACGACCGGCAGGTACGTGCCCTGGGCGTCCGGACGTCGTGCAACCGCTCGACCGCGCCGCCGCTACCGCCTCACAGCCCCACCATCGTGTTCCACCGCCGCGCCAGCTCCCTGCGCTCGCGCGGGGTGATGTCCCGCGCGATCGCCAGCCGGGCGCGCATGGCCGCGTCCGGGAAGATCAGCGGGTCCTCGGCGAGCGCGGCGGTCTCCTCGTCGCCGGAGGAGGCCAGCACCTCGCGCGCGGCGGGTACCGGGCAGACGTAGTTGACCCAGGCGGCCAGTGCGGCGGCGGTCTCCGGGTCGTAGTAGTGGTCGACCAGGCGCTCGGCGTTGGCCTTGTGGCGGGCCCGGTTGGGGATCAGCAGGCTCTCTGACCACAGCTCGCCGCCCTCCTCGGGCACGACGAAGGCGATGTCCGGGTTGTCCGCCTGGAGTTGGATGACGTCGCCGGAGTACGCCTGGCAGGCGAGGACGTCGCCGGAGGCGAGGTCCTTGATGTAGTCGTTGCCCGTGAAGCGCCGGATGTGACGGCGGTCCACCAGCTCCTCGACGTGCTCGCACATCCGGTGGAAGTCGTCGGCGCGCCAGCGGGTGATGTCCACGCCGTCGCCCTGCATCAGCATCCCGAACGCCTCGTCGAGCCCGGACAGCAGGGTGACCCTGCCGCGCAGGTCGTCCGCCCACAGGTCGGCGGTGGCGCGGATCTCCCGGCCGAGTCGGCGGCGGTCGTAGGCGATGCCCGTGATGCCGCTCTGCCAGGGGACGCTGCTGCGCCGGCCCTCGTCGAAGGCCGGGTCCAGCAGCTGCGGGTCGAGGTGCCGCGCCACGTTGGGCTGCCGGGAGCGGTCCATCTCCTGCACCCAGCCGAGCCGGACGAAGCGGGCGGCCATCCAGTCGCTGACCACGACGAGGTCGCGGCCGGTCTCCTGGCGGTTGATCAGCGACGGGCCGATCTTGCCGAAGAACTCGTCGTTGTCGTTGATCTCCTCGCGGTAGCGGACGGAGATCCCGGTGCGGCGGGTGAAGGCGTCGAGGGTGGGGCGCCGGGAGGTCTCCTCGTCGACGTCGATGTAGAGCGGCCAGTTGGCGAAGTCCACGCGGGGCTCCGCCTCGGAGAGGTCGCTGCGGGCACGGTCCCCCGGCGCCACCCGGGCCGGCGGCACGCCGCAGGCGGACAGTGCGAGGCCGGCGCCTCCCGCGCCGAGGGCGCCGAGGAGGGTCCGGCGGGACAGGAGGTGCTTCCGGGTCGCCGTCACGCCCGCAGGATGGCGCCCGGCGGGCGCGGCGGGCAATGGACGCTGCGTCGACCTCTGCCCGCGCACGGCGGTCGAGGTGTCGATCTCCCTCTGCCCTCATGGACAAGTGTCCAGTATTGTTGGACACCTGTCCACGAAAGGGAGTCCCGTGACCCTCATCGCGCAGGTGCTCGTCGGCCTGGTCGCCGCACTGCACGCCTGGATCCTGGTGCTGGAGATGTTCCTGTGGGAGCGCCGCCCCGGCCGCTCGCTCTCCGGGTTCGACCCGGCCATGGCCCGCGCCACGGCACCGCTGGCCGCCAACCAGGGCCTGTACAACGGGTTCCTGGCCGCCGGGCTGGTGTGGGGCCTCGTCGCGGCCGACCCCACCGGCCACCGGGTGCAGGTGTTCTTCCTGACCTGCGTGGTGGTGGCCGGCGTCTACGGGAGCCTGACCGCCAACCGGCGCATCCTCTTCGCACAGGCGCTGCCCGGCGCGGTCGCCCTCGCCGCGGTGCTGGTGGCCCGGTGAGCGACGCACGGGCCGAGCGCACCCGCACCAGGCTGCGGGCGGCACTGCTCGGGGAGTGCGCCGAGCGGCCGCTGGCGGAGGTCAGCGTGGCCGCCGTCGTGCGCCGCGCGGGAGTCGGCCGCGCCACGTTCTACCTCCACTACCCGGACCTGGAGGCCCTCGCCGTCGACGCCTGCGCGCAGGTCGTGCGGGAGGCGGTCGACGCGCTGCACGCATGGCGCGGGACGCCCGACCCCGGGGCGCCGCCCGGTCCTCTCACGGAGTTCTTCCGCGAACTGCACCTGCAGGCTCCGCTGCACCGGGCGCTGCTCCGGGAGGGCGGCGGAGGGCCCCTCGGCGAGCTGCTCCACCGGGAGCTGCGGGCCCGCAGCCGGCGCGAGCGGGAACTGGCGGGCGCTCCCGCCCCCGAGGTGGTGGCCTCGGCGGTGGCGGCCGCCTTCACCGGGCTGCTGGCGGACTGGCTCCACGGGGACCCGGACCGGGGCCCCGAGGAGATGGCCCACCTCACCTGGCGCCTGCTGATCTCCCTGCACCGCACCCCCCTGCCCTGACGCACCCGCCCCGACCGCGAGCGGAACCCGCCGGGAGGACCGGCCGACGGCCCGAAGGGGCGGACCCGGGGTGCGCCGACCCCGGACCCGCCCCTTCGCGGCGGTCGCGCCTCAGGCGTCGAGCGAGGTCATCACGTGCTTGATGCGGGTGTAGTCCTCGAAGCCGTAGGCCGAGAGGTCCTTGCCGTAGCCGGACTTCTTGAAGCCTCCGTGCGGCATCTCCGCGACCAGCGGGATGTGGGTGTTGATCCACACGCACCCGAAGTCCAGGGCCTTGGACAGGCGCATCGCCCGCGCGTGGTCCTTGGTCCACACCGAGGAGGCCAGCGCGTAGTCCACGTCGTTCGCCCAGGTGACGGCCTGCGCCTCGTCGGTGAAGGACTGCACGGTGATCACGGGGCCGAAGACCTCGTTCTGGATGATCTCGTCGTCCTGCCTGAGGCCGGAGACCACCGTCGGGGCGTAGAAGTAGCCCTTGTCGCCGACCCGCCGGCCACCGGCCTCCACCTTGGCGTGCGCCGGGAGGCGGTCGATGAAGCCGGACACCTGGGCGAGCTGGTTGGCGTTGTTCAGCGGGCCGTACAGCACGTCCTCGTCGTCCGGGGCGCCGGTCCTCGTCTCGGACGCGGCCTTCGCGAGCGCCGAGACGAACTCGTCGTGGATCGACTCGTGGACCAGGACGCGGGTGGCGGCCGTGCAGTCCTGCCCGGCGTTGAAGAACCCGGCCACCGAGATGTCCTCGACGGCCTTGGCGATGTCGGTGTCCTCGAACACCACCACCGGGGCCTTGCCGCCGAGCTCCAGGTGCACGCGCTTGACGTCCTTGGCGGCCGAGGCGGCGACCTGCATGCCCGCGCGGACCGAACCGGTGATGGAGGCCATGGCGGGCGTCGGGTGCTCGACCATCATGCGGCCGGTGTCGCGGTCGCCGCACACCACGTTGAAGACGCCCTTGGGGGCGATGGCACCGATGATCTCGGCCATGAGGACCGTCGAGGCCGGAGTGGTGTCGGAGGGCTTGAGCACCACGGTGTTGCCGGCGGCCATGGCCGGGGCGAACTTCCACACCGCCATCATCATCGGGTAGTTCCACGGGGCGACCTGCGCGCACACGCCCACCGGCTCGCGGCGGACGATGGAGGTCAGCCCCTCCATGTACTCGCCCGCGGAGCGGCCTTCCAGCAGCCGTGCGGCGCCCGCGAAGAAGCGGATCTGGTCCACCATCGGCGGGATCTCCTCGGTGCGGGTGAGCCCGAGCGGCTTGCCGGTGTTCTCCGACTCGGCCTCGATCAGCTCCTCCGCCCGCTCCTCGAAGGCGTCCGCGATCTTCAGGAGCACCTTCTGGCGCTCTGCGGGCGTGGTGTCGCGCCAGGCGGGGAAGGCGGCTGCCGCAGCGTCCATGGCCGCGTCGACATCGGCCTGGCCGGACAGCGGGGAGGTCGCGTACGCCTCTCCGGTGACCGGGTTGACGACGTCGATGGTGCGGCCGTCGGCGGCGTCCTTGAACTCCCCGTTGATGTAGTTGCGCAGACGACGCAGCTCGGTGGTCACTGTTGCCACCCCTCCTGTCAGATGTCCGATGGGTGAGACACCACCACCCTAATCGGAGTGTCGACGCTTTCAACAGGCCCGACCCTCCACAACTTCGGATTCGGTGAGATTGATAGCTGTGAACAACGAATTTCATCGGTCGGGGCTTGCCAGACCAACGAGTCCCGGTGCAAAGTGAGTCCGTGGCCAGCCGTAGCGCAGATTCCAGGAACGGGACCGGCAGCGCGTCGTCGCCGACGATCGACTCCGTATCCCTCGCGATCATCGAACAGCTCCAGGAGGACGGTCGCCGTCCGTACGCCGCGATAGGCAAGGCCGTCGGCCTGTCCGAGGCGGCCGTACGGCAGCGCGTCCAGAAGCTGCTCGAACAGGGCGTGATGCAGATCGTCGCCGTCACCGACCCTCTCACCGTGGGCCTGCGGCGCCAGGCGATGGTCGGCATCAAGGTCGAGGGGGACCTCGACCACGTCGCCGACGCGCTCACGGCGATGGCCGAGTGCGAGTACGTGGTCATGACCGCGGGCTCGTTCGATCTGATGGTCGAGATCGTCTGCGAGGACGACGACCACCTGCTCGAAGTGATCAACAAGCGGATCCGCGCGCTCCCCGGCGTGCGCTCCACCGAGAGCTTCGTCTACCTCAAGCTCAAGAAGCAGACCTACATGTGGGGAACCCGATAGCCGTGAGCCAGGACCGCAGCGACCTCTCCAAGTCCGCCTACGACCACCTGTGGATGCACTTCACCCGCATGTCGTCGTACGAGAACGCCCCCGTTCCCACCATCGTGCGCGGCGAGGGCACCTACATCTACGACGACAAGGGCAAGCGCTACCTCGACGGCCTCGCCGGGCTGTTCGTGGTCCAGGCCGGTCACGGCAGGCACGAGCTCGCCGAGACGGCCGCCCGGCAGGCGAAGGAGCTGGCCTTCTTCCCCGTGTGGTCCTACGCCCACCCCAAGGCGGTCGAGCTCGCCGAGCGCCTGGCCCTCGCCGCCCCGGGCGACCTGAACAAGGTCTTCTTCACCACCGGGGGCGGAGAGGCGGTCGAGACCGCCTGGAAGCTCGCCAAGCAGTACTTCAAGCTCATCGGCAAGCCGACCAAGTACAAGGTCATCTCCCGTGCGGTGGCCTACCACGGCACCCCGCAGGGCGCCCTGTCGATCACCGGCCTGCCCGGGCTCAAGGCCCCCTTCGAGCCGCTGGTACCCGGCGCCCACAAGGTGCCGAACACCAACATCTACCGCGCCCCGCTCCACGGCGAGGACCCGGAGGCCTTCGGCCGCTGGGCCGCCGACCAGATCGAGCAGCAGATCCTCTTCGAGGGCCCCGACACCGTGGCCGCGGTCTTCCTGGAGCCCGTGCAGAACGCGGGCGGCTGCTTCCCGCCCCCGCCCGGGTACTTCCAGCGGGTGCGCGAGATCTGCGACCGGTACGACGTGCTGCTCGTCTCCGACGAGGTCATCTGCGCCTTCGGCCGGCTCGGCACCACCTTCGCCTGCGACAAGTTCGGCTACGTACCCGACATGATCACCTGCGCCAAGGGCATGACCTCGGGGTACTCCCCCATCGGCGCCTGCATCGTCTCGGACCGCCTCGCCGAGCCCTTCTACAAGGGCGACAACACCTTCCTGCACGGCTACACCTTCGGCGGCCACCCCGTCTCCGCGGCGGTGGGCCTCGCCAACCTCGACCTGTTCGAGAAGGAGGGACTGAACCAGCACGTCCTCGACAACGAGGGCGCGTTCCGCGCCACCCTGGAGAAGCTGCACGACCTGCCGATCGTCGGCGATGTCCGGGGCAACGGCTTCTTCTACGGCATCGAGCTGGTCAAGGACAAGAACACCAAGGAGTCCTTCAACGAGGAGGAGACCGAGCGCGTCCTGTACGGCTTCCTGTCCAAGGCGCTCTTCGACGCCGGGCTCTACTGCCGCGCCGACGACCGCGGCGACCCGGTCGTCCAGCTGGCGCCGCCGCTGATCTCCGACCAGTCGACCTTCGACGAGATCGAGCAGATCCTGCGCGGCGTGCTCACGGAGGCATGGACCAGGCTCTGACCTCCCCGCCGGGCTCGGGCGCGGGCCCGGCCCCGCACGCCTCGCGTGACGCGTCAGCAGGGAGGCCCCCGGCCCGGCCCCGCCGCGCTCCCCGGCACACGGCCCGGGTGCCCCCATCCGAGTGAGATGGGCGGCGCCCGGGCCGCGTGCTTCCCTGCACCCCGGCGACGAGTCCTTACCGTGCCCAGTGACCCTTCGGACCGGTCTTCGTTCCCCCGTACGGGGGTCCGGAAATCCGATCAGCAGCGAGGAGTACACGATGGTGGCCCCGCCGGACAACGATGTGATCTGGGCTCGCTCCCTGCACCACGCCCACCGCGGTTCCCCGGCCCTGGCCGGCGTGTCGCTCGGCGTCCGGGAGGGCGAGATCCTCGCCGTGTGCGGCCCCCGCGGCAGCGGGAAGACCACCCTGCTCCAGTGCCTCTCCGGGCAACTCGTCCCGCAGCAGGGCGAGGTGTGGTTCAACAGCTCCCCCGTGCACAGCCTGCCCCCGCTCCAGCGCGAGCGCCTGCGCCACGAGCGGTTCGGCTGGATCGACCCCGTGCCCGCCCTGGTGCCCGAACTCACGGCCTGGGAGAACGCGGCACTCCCCCTGCTGCTCCGGGGAGTCGGGCGCAGGGCGGCCAAGGCCGCGGCCCTGGAGTGGATGGAGCGCCTCGACGTCGGGGGCGCGGCCCGCAAGCGGCCCCACGCCCTGGTCCGCGCGGAGCAGCAGCGCGTCGCCGTGGCCCGGGCCCTGGTCGGCGAGCCCGAGGTGCTCTTCGCCGACGAGCCGACAGCCGCGCTGCACAGCGCCGACGCCGCGCACGTGCTGCGCACGGTGACGGCCGCCGCCCGCTCGCACCGGATGACCATGGTGCTCGCCACCCACGACCCGGAGACCGCCGCCGTGGCCGACCGCATCCTGACGGTCCTCGACGGCCGCCGCACCGGCAGCACCGCCACCCCCGCAGCGGAAGGCCGGGCCGCGTGCTCGCTCTCCGTCTAGCCCGCGGCGGGCACGCGGCCGTCCAGCTGCGCCGCCTGCTGGTGGCCGCCGCATCGGCCGGGGTCGGCTTCCTGCTGCTGTGCGCGCTCGCCTACGCCCTGTCCCACCCCGCCGAGTCGGGGGCCGCGGCGCTGCGGCTGCTGTGGTGCCTGGTGCCCCTGGCCGCCACCGTGTACTTCGCGGTGGCGGCCGCCCGCAGCGACCCCGGCAGCCGACCGCGGCCGGGCCTGTCCTCGGTGGGCCTCGGCCCCGCCCGGCTGGCCGCGGCCGCCGCGGCGACCACGGCCGTCGCCGCGACGCTCGGCAGCTCCGTGGCCCTGCTCTTCTTCCTCCACCTGCGCGGGGACCTCACCGGACTGCCCTTCGACGGGGCCGCCGCGGAGCTGCTCGCCGCAGGCGAATCGCTTCCGCTGGGCGCGGCCCTGCTGCTGCTCGCCCTGGTCCCGCTCGCCGCGTCCACGGCCGCCGCCCTGGCGCTGCGGCCCGGCCGCGGGCCCGAGGCGGCCGCGGGGGGCGAGGAAGGCGAGGCCCCGGTGGACGCCCCGGGCGGGCTGCCCTGGGGAATCGCCCTGGTCGCCGCCGGACTGGCGGTGGAGACCTATGCGAGCGGGGGCGCCTCCGGCCGGGTGCTGCCGCTGCCCGGCCGCGTCGAGGGGCATCCCGCCGGGGTGCTCGCCGGCTGGTCGCTCACGGCGGTGGGGCTGTGGCTCGCCGGACCGGCGCTCGCCCACCTCTGCGGCCGGCTGGTGCAGGCCGTCCGCCCGGGCGCCACCCGGATGCTGGCCGGGCGGGTCCTCATGACGCAGTCCCGGCGGATCGGCAGGCCGCTGGGCGTGGTCAGCGCGGTGGCCTCCGGGGCACTGGCCGCCGCGACGGTCTACGGCGACGTGCCCCGGCAGTGGGGGCCGCTCAGCGTCCTCGGCGCCGCCCTGGTCGTGGGGTGCACCGGCGCGGCCCTGCTCACCGCGCTGCTCGACGCCCGCCGTTCCCGGAGCACCCTGCGCGCCGCGCTGCTGAGGGCGGGGACCCCCGCGGCGGCACTGCGGCGGGCCGCCGCACTGCGGACGGCGGCACTGCTGCTGGTCTTCGGTGCGGTCACGTGGCTGGTGGCCGTGCTGGCCGCCGCACCGCTGGCCCTCTGAGGGCCGCGGGTACGGGCGGCACCCAGCCGGGCGGCCGCACACCCGCGGTCCTCAGGCCCGGTCCAGGACCACCGTCTCCCCGACGCCGAACCGCAGCCCGACCCTCGCGCCCTCGGGCGGCACCTCGCCCAGGGCGCAGTCGGCCTCCAGCCCGGGGCCCGCGTCGGGCCTCAGGCGGACGGCCACCCGGCCCGCTCGGAAGGTCCGCGCCTCGACGGTGGCCGCCAGTCCCTCGCCCTCGGGGCCCACGCGCACACCGGAAGGCCGCACGAGCAGGGTCCCCTCCCCCTGCGGCGCCCCGGCGGGGACCTCCACGGCTCCCCAGGGGGTGTCGGCACGGGTGCCCGAGACGGTGCAGTCCGCGAGGTTGTCGAAGCCGAGGAAGCGTGCCACGAACCGCGACGCGGGACGCTGCCAGACCTCCAGCGGAGTGCCGCTCTGGGCGACCCGCCCGTCCCGCATCACCACGACCCGGTCGGCGAGGGCAAAGGCCTCGCCCTGGTCGTGGGTCACGGCCAGCACGGTCGTGCCCAGGCGGCCGAAGAGTCCGCGCAGCTCGGTGACGAGCCGCTCGCGCAGGCCGCGGTCCAGCTGCCCGAGGGGCTCGTCGAGCATCAGCAGCTTCGGCTCCGGGGCGAGCGCCCTGGCCAGCGCCACGCGCTGCTGCTCGCCACCGGAGAGGGTGGGCACCGCGCGGCGCTGCGCCCCGGGCAGTCCGACCAGTTCCAGCAGCTCCCCCACCCGGCGGGCCCGCTCCTCGCGCCCCGCCCCGCGCATCCGCAGCCCGAAGGCCACGTTGCCCGCGACGTCCCGCTGCGGGAAGAGCTGGTGGTCCTGGAACATCAACCCCACGCCGCGCCGGTGCGGGGGCACCCCCGCCTGGTCGGCCCCGGCCAGCAGCACCCGGCCGCGGTCGGCGCGCTGCAGCCCCGCCACCACGCGCAGCAGCGTCGACTTCCCGCTCCCGCTGGGGCCCAGCACGCACACCGTGCGGTGCTCCGGGACCTCCAGGTCCACCCCGTCCAGCGCCGCCCTCCCACCGAAGCGGACGCCCACGTCCTCCAGCCGCAGCAGCGCCATCAGAACTCCCCGGAGGTCTTGTCGGGACGGAAACGTTCGAGCAGCAGCAAAGCCGCCGCGCAGACCGCCATCAGCAGGGTGGCCAGGGCCATCGCCTGGCCGTAGTTGAGCTCCCCGGGCCGGCCCAGCAGCCGCGCGACGGCCACCGGCAGCGTCGGGTTGTCCGGGCGGGCGATGAACACCGTGGCCCCGAACTCGCCGAGCGAGACGGCGAAGGCGAATCCGGCCGCCACCAGCAGGGCACGGCGCACCAGCGGGAGGTCGACCTCCCGCCAGGCACGCAGCGGCGAGGCCCCCAGCACGGCGGCGGCCTCCCGGAGCCGTTCGTCGACCGCGCGGAGCACCGGCAGCATGATGCGCACCACGAAGGGGATGCCGACCAGCGCCTGCGCGAGCGGCACCAGGATCCAGGACGTGCGCAGGTCGAGCGGCGGCTCGTCGAGCGTGATCAGGAAGCCGAAGCCGACGGTGACCGCCGACACCCCGAGCGGGAGCATCAGCAGCGCGTCGAAGCCGCGGACCAGCCGGCCCGCCCGGCGGGTGAGGGCGGCCGCCGCGAGTCCGCCGACGGTGACCGAGACGGCGGTGGCCGCGAGGGCGTACCCCAGGGAGTTGCCCACGGCCTCGATCGGCGGGACGAGGAAGGACCCGCCGCGGGAGTCCACCTCGAACAGGGCGCGGTAGTAGTCGAGGCCGTAGCCGCGCGGGGTGTCCAGCGACCGCTCCACGAGGACGGCCGGCGGGGCGAGCAGCAGCGCGGCCACCGTGGCTCCGACGCCGCCCAGCAGCAGCCACTGCGCGGCGCCCCGCGGGCGGTGCGCGGTGTGCGCGGGGTCCACCAGGCGCAGCGCGGTCTCCCGGCGCCGGACGATCCGGGCGTGGACCGCGAGGACGGTGCCCACCGCGGCGAACTGCAGGAGGGTCAGGACGGCGGCGGTGGGCAGGTCGAGGAGGTCGGCGGTCTGCCGGTAGATCTCGACCTCCAGGGTGGTGAAGGTCGGCCCGCCGAGGATCTGGACCACGCCGAAGGAGGTGAAGGTGAACAGGAAGACCATCAGCGCGGCCGCCGCCAGGGAGGGGGCCAGGGCCGGCAGGGTGACGCTGCGCCAGGCGGCGAAGCGGCCCGCGCCGAGCATCCGCGCGGCCTCCTCCTGGCGCGGGTCCAGCTGCGCCCACAGACCGCCGACCGTGCGGACGACCACGGCGTAGTTGAAGAAGACGTGCGCGAGCAGGATGGCCCAGACGGTCGTGTCCAGGCGCACCCCCCACAGGTCGTCCAGCAGGCCGCCGCGGCCCACCAGGGCCAGGAAGGCCGCGCCGACGACGACCGTCGGCAGGACGAAGGGCACCGTGACGACGGCCCGCAGCAGGCGCCTGCCGGGGAAGTCCAGCCGGGCGAGGACGTAGGCGCCGGGGAGGGCGAGGAGCAGGGTGAGCGCCGTGGAGGCCAGCGCCTGCCAGGTGGTGAACCACAGCACGCCCAGGATGTCCGGGCGGGTGGCGGTCGCGACGATGCGTCCGGGGTCCCAGCCGCCGCCGTGGTGCAGGCCGCGGGAGACGATGGCGGAGACCGGGTAGGCGAAGAAGACCGCGAAGAACGCGACCGGCACCGCCATCAGGGCGAACCGGACCGCCGTCCCGCGCGGCGCCGTCCCCGCGGGGGGCGCCGCGCGGGCGGAGTCGTCTACTTCAGGACGATCGAGGACCACGAGCGGACCCACTGCTCCCGCTTGTCGGCGATGGTGGCGGGCGCGACGGTCGCGGGCTCCTCCACCACGACGCCGTGCTCGGTGAAGAGCTCCGGCAGCTTCGCGTCCGCCACGACGGGGTGGACGAACATGTTCAGCGGCATGTCCTCCTGGAAGGCGGTGGACACCAGGAAGTCGATCAGGGCCTTGCCGCCCTTCTCGTTCTTCGCGCCGTCGAGCAGGCCCGCGAACTCGATCTGGCGGAAGCAGGTCCCGGTCGCGACCCCGGTGGGCGCCTCCTCGGGCTGGGGCTCCGCGTACAGGACCTCGACGGGCGGGCTGGAGGCGTAGGACACGACGAGCGGCCGCTCCGCCCCGGACTGCCTGCCGCCCGCCGAACCGGAGAACTCCTCGTTGTACGCCTGCTCCCAGCCGTCGACCACCTTGACGCCGTTGGCCCGCAGCTTCGTCCAGTAGTCCTGCCAGCCGTCCTCGCCGAAGGCGCCGACGGTGCCCAGCAGGAAGCCCAGGCCGGGCGAGGAGGTGGCCGCGTTCTCCACGACCAGCATGTCCTTGTAGGCGGGCTCGGCGAGGTCGGCGAAGGTGCGGGGCGGCTCCAGCTTCCGCTCCGCGAAGAACTCCCTGTCGTAGTTCACGCAGATGTCGCCCGTGTCGACCGGGGTGACGCGCTTCTTCTCGCCGTCCAGTTGGAACTCGGCGGCGACCCGGTCGAGCCCCTTCGCCTCGTAGGGCGTGAAGAGGTCGTTGTCGAGGGCGCGGGAGAGGAGGGTGTTGTCGACGCCGAAGAAGACGTCGCCCTGGGGGGATCCCTTGGTCAGGATCTCCTTGTTGAGCGCGGTGCCCGCGTCGCCGCTCTTGAGGACCTTGACCGTGTAGCCGGTCTGCTCGGTGAACTCCTTCAGCACCTCTTCGGAGGCGGCGAAGGAATCGTGGGTGACCAGGGTGACGGTGGACCCGCCGCCGTCCTGGCCGCCGGTGCCGCCGGACTCGCCGCCGCAGGCCGCGAGGGCGGTGGCGCCGAGGGCGGTGGCGAGGGCCGTGCCGACGGCACGGCGAAGCTGGCTGTTCATGACGGTTGACTCCCTACGCCGGTATGACCCGGATCAGGTCCGAGGGTCTGCGGCCGTGCCGCACTCTCAGCGCTGTGGTGCGCTCCCCTGTCGGAAGGATGTGCTGTTCATTTGTGCGATCGCACGGGGCACAGTACCAGCCATGGCCCCGGAGCATTCCGGCCGTCCGGGCCGCGGCGGCGGAGGCCGCGGCCCGGGGCGGTCAGCGCTCCTGCGCCGCCAGCTGGCCGCAGGCCCCGTCGATCTCCTGGCCCCGGGTGTCCCGGACGGTGACCGGCACGCCGTGGGCGGCGATCGCCGCCACGAACGCCCGCTCGTCCTCCGGCCGCGAGGCCGTCCACTTGGAGCCGGGGGTCGGGTTGAGCGGGATCAGGTTCACATGGACGCGCCGCCCCTTGAGGAGGCGGCCGAGCAGGTCGCCGCGCCAGGCCTGGTCGTTGATGTCCCGGATGAGGGCGTACTCGATCGAGATGCGGCGGCCCGACTTCTCCGCGTACTCCCAGGCCGCGTCGAGCACCTCGCGGACCTTCCAGCGGGTGTTCACCGGGACGAGCGTGTCGCGCAGTTCGTCGTCGGGCGCGTGGAGGGAGACCGCGAGACGGCACTTGAAGCCCTCGTCGGCGAAGCGCAGCATGGCCGGGACCAGGCCGACGGTGGAGACCGTGATGCCGCGCTGCGACAGGCCGAGGCCGTCCGGCTCCGCGTCGGTGAGGCGGCGGATGGCGCCGACGACCCGCTTGTAGTTGGCGAGCGGCTCGCCCATGCCCATGAAGACGATGTTGGACAGCCGGGCGGGGCCGCCGGGGACCTCGCCGTCGCGCAGGGCGCGCATGCCGTCGACGATCTGGTGCACGATCTCCGCGGTCGACAGGTTGCGGTCCAGACCCGCCTGCCCGGTGGCGCAGAAGGGGCAGTTCATCCCGCAGCCCGCCTGCGAGGAGATGCACATGGTCACCCGGTCCGGGTAGCGCATCAGCACCGACTCCACGAGGGTGCCATCGTGGAGCCGCCACAGGGTCTTGCGGGTGGTGTCGCTGTCGCAGGAGATGTGGCGCACGACCGACATCAGCTCGGGCAGCAGTTCACCGGCGAGCTTCTCGCGGGCGGCGGCGGGGATGTCCGTCCACTGCGCGGGGTCGTGGGCATAGCGCGCGAAGTAGTGCTGGGACAGCTGCTTGGCGCGGAACGGCTTCTCGCCGATCGCGGCCACGGCCTCCTTGCGCTCGGCGGGCGTGAGGTCGGCGAGGTGCCGCGGCGGCTGCTTGGCTCCGCGGGGGGCGACGAAGGTCAGTTCTCCTGGCTTGGGCATGGTGCGTCCAGTGTCGCAGAGATACGGGCGGGGCCCGCCACCGCGGGGGAGGCGGGCCCGGCCGGGCGGCTGTGCGGGTCAGCCGGAGCCGACGAAGAGGACGAGGAGCAGCCAGACCACCGGGGCGGTGGGCAGCAGCGAGTCCAGGCGGTCCATGATGCCGCCGTGGCCGGGGAGGAGCGTGCCCATGTCCTTGATGCCGAGGTCACGCTTGATCATGGACTCCCCGAGGTCGCCCAGGGTGGCGCTGACCGCCACCGCGAGGCCCAGCAGCAGCCCCTGCCACCAGCTGCCGCCGTCCACCAGGAACTGCATGCACAGGGCTCCGGCGACCATCGCGAAGGACACCGCCCCGAGCAGGCCCTCGCGCGTCTTGCCGGGGCTGATGCGGGGGGCGAGCTTGTGGCGGCCGAACCGCCAGCCCACCGCGTAGGCCCCGGTGTCGCTGACGATGGTGAGCACCAGGAAGGTGAGCACCCGCTGGGGACCGTCGTCGGCGGCGAGCATCAGGGCGACGAAGGTGGCGAGGAAGGGGACGTAGAACGCGGCGAACACACCGGCGGTCACGTCCTTGAGGTAGCCCTCGGGCGTGTCCGCCATCCGCCAGA
Source organism: Streptomyces sp. C10-9-1 (assembly GCF_024497955.1). GTDB lineage: Bacteria > Actinomycetota > Actinomycetes > Streptomycetales > Streptomycetaceae > Streptomyces > Streptomyces sanyensis. The sequence goes on from NZ_JANHKP010000003.1 coordinate 95,324, forward strand.
CGAGCACCGCGAGCGCGGTGAGCGCCATGGCGACCCAGGCGCCTTCGGCCCCCCTCAGGTAGCCCGCGACGACCATGGCGGCGCCGCCCACCGCCAGCGGGACCAGCGGAGCCTTGATCTGCTTGCGCTCCTGGAGCCGGGTGGTGAGCTCCCACAGCCCCACGACGACCGCGACCGCGATGACCCCGACGAACACGGCCTTCACCACGAACAGCGAGGCGACGATCACCGCGCCGAGGCCGACGCCGACCCCTATCGCCGCCCGCAGGTCGCGGCCGGCCTTCTTCTTCTGGGGCGGCTGCGACGCGGCCCGGGGCGACGCCGGAGGCGGGGTGGGCATGGGCTCCTGCGGATGGTCGTCGCGGAACAGGGGGCCGCCGAGCCGGGCGGTCGCCCCGTCGGCGGCCCCGGAGCCGCCGGGGCCGAGGGGGTGGTCTGCTGACCGGGCGTCTCCGCCCGGGTCGGGAAAGTCCGGCACGATGGGCATGGGCCGAGTCTGCTGTGCGTCGCGCCCATCGTGTGCGGGACCCGCCGGGAGGGGCCCCTGGTCGGGCGGCGGCCAGGCGCCGGCGTATCCCGCGCCGGCGGAGGCCCCCCAGGAGGAGTCGTTCATCAGACCTCGAGCAGCTCGGCTTCCTTGTGCTTGAGCAGCTCGTCCACCTGCGCGACGTACTTCGCGGTGGTGTCGTCGAGCTCCTTCTCGGCGCGGCGGCCCTCGTCCTCGCCGACCTCGCCGTCCTTGACCAGCTTGTCGATGGCCTCCTTGGCCTTGCGGCGCACGGCGCGGATCGAGATCTTGGCGTCCTCGCTCTTGGTCTTGGCGACCTTGATGTACTCCTTGCGGCGGTCCTGCGTGAGCTCGGGGAAGACCACGCGGATGATGTTGCCGTCGTTGCTCGGGTTCACCCCGAGGTCGGAGTCGCGGATGGCCTGCTCGATGTTGCGCAGCGCGGACTTGTCGAACGGCGTGACGACCGCCATCCGCGGCTCCGGCACCGAGAACGAGGCCAGCTGGTTGATCGGGGTGAGGGCACCGTAGTAGTCCGCCACGATCTTGTTGAACATCGCCGGGTGCGCACGTCCGGTGCGGATCGCGGCGAAGTCCTCCTTGGCGACCAGGACGGCCTTCTCCATCTTCTCCTCGGCCTCGAGGAGGGTCTCTTCGATCACCACTTGCTCCTGCGTGTCTTGAGTTGGGCCCGGTTGTCGGGCTGGCCGGCGGAACGGTGCGTCGCGTGTTCCCTGCACGGTGTCCGACCGGGCAGGTCTTTGTCCATCCCCCGGGGTCCGCGCGGGTCCCCGGCTGTCCCCCGGTCGTCCGGGGTCCCCCCGGTCCGGGGACCCGGTGCCTCTCGGGCGCCCGGGACCCCGTACGGGTGGTTCAGGCCCGGGTGTCCCGGTCGCTCACGAGCGTGCCGATCTTCTCACCCTTCACGGCCCGCGCGATATTGCCCTCGGCGAGGAGCTCGAAGACGAGGATCGGCAGGGCGTTGTCACGGCAGAGCGTGACGGCCGTGGCGTCGGCGACCTTGAGGTTGCGCGCGATCACCTCGCCGTACGCGAGGGCGTCGAACTTGACCGCGTCCGGGTTGGCCTTGGGGTCGGAGTCGTAGACGCCGTCCACACCGTTCTTGCCCATGAGCAGGGCCTCGGCGTCGATCTCCAGGGCGCGCTGGGCCGCGGTGGTGTCGGTGGAGAAGTACGGCATGCCCATGCCCGCACCGAAGATGACGACCCGGCCCTTCTCCAGGTGGCGCACCGCACGCAGCGGGATGTAGGGCTCGGCCACCTGCCCCATGGTGATGGCGGTCTGGACCCGCGAGTCGATGCCCTCCTTCTCCAGGAAGTCCTGGAGGGCGAGGCAGTTCATCACGGTGCCGAGCATGCCCATGTAGTCGGAGCGAGCCCGGTCCATGCCGCGCTGCTGGAGCTCGGCGCCGCGGAAGAAGTTGCCGCCGCCGATCACGACCGCGATCTCGGCGCCGTCGCGGACGACCGCGGCGATCTCGCGGGCGATGGCGTGCACGACGTCGGGATCGACGCCGAGCCCGGTGCCCCCGGAGAACGCCTCGCCGGACAGCTTCAGCATGAAGCGGCCGGCCTTCTTGCCGTGGTTGTCGTCGCCTTTACCGGCGCCCTGATTCATGGGGATCTCCTTGTGCACATACGAAGAAGGCCATTGCCTTGGGGTCCTTGCGGTTTCCCGTACGGCAATGGCCTCCTCGTCAGATCTGCGGTCGTCCGGCGCGGACGCGGACGACTGCCTCAGACCCTACCGGGGTCCGGTGTCCGTCGCGTACGGACTCAGATGCCGACCTTGATGCGCGAGAAGCGCTTCAGGGTGACGCCGGCCTCGTCCAGGATCTGCTGGACGGTCTTCTTGTTGTCCAGCGCGTAGGGCTGGCCCAGGAGGGTGGCCTCCTTGAAGAAGCCGTTGACCCGGCCCTCGACGATCTTCGGGAGGGCGGCCTCGGGCTTGCCCTCGGCGCGGGTGGTCTCCTCGGCGACGCGGCGCTCGGACTCGACGACCTCGGCCGGGACGTCCTCGCGGGACAGGTACTTCGGCGCGAAGGCGGCGATGTGCTGCGCGACGCCCTTGGCGATCTCCGCGTTCTCCTTGTCGAGTTCGACGAGGACGCCGATCTGCGGGGGCAGGTCGGGCATGGTGCGGTGCATGTAGGCGGTGACGTAGCCGCCGGAGAACTGCGCGAAGCGGTCCAGGACGATCTTCTCGCCGAGGTTGGCGTTGGCCTCGTCGACGTACGCCTGGACGGTCTTGCCGGCCTCGATCTCGGAGGCGAGCAGCGCCTCGATGTCCGCGGGGCCGGTCTTGGCGACGTGGGCGGCGAGGGCCGCGGCCACGGCCTGGAACTTCTCGCCCTTGGCGACGAAGTCCGTCTCGCACTTCAGCTCGACGATGACACCGGAGGCGTTGTCGTCGGCGATGAGGGAGACCACGGCACCGTTCTCGGCGGAACGGCCCTCGCGCTTGGCGACGCCCTTCTGGCCCTTGATGCGCAGCGCCTCGACGGCCTTGTCGACGTTGCCCTCGGCCTCGTCCAGGGCCTTCTTGCAGTCCATCATGCCGGCGCCGGTGAGCTCGCGGAGCTTCTTGACGTCAGCGGCGGTGTAGTTCGCCATGAGTCTGGCTTTCTCTCTCGAGGTATGAAAGATCTACGAAGATCGGGAAGTTCGGGCAGACCGGGAAGGTCTACGGGTGGACGGCGGGGGCGTGGCGCCCCCGCCGTCGTCAACCGGACCCGTGAAGGTCAGGCCGTGGTTCAGGCCTGCTCGGCCTCGGCAGCCGGAGCCTCGGCAGCCGGGGTCTCGGCAGCCGGAGCCTCGGCGGCGGCCTCGGCCGGCTTGGCCTCGGCGTCGTCGGCCTTCTTCTCGCCCTCGAGCAGGTCGCGCTCCCACTCGGCCAGCGGCTCGCCCGCAGCCTTCTCGCCCGGCTTGGAGTCGCCGGTGGCGGCGCCGGAACGGGCGATGAGGCCCTCGGCGACGGCGTCGGCGATCACGCGGGTGAGCAGGGTGACGGAGCGGATCGCGTCGTCGTTGCCCGGGATCTTGTAGTCGACCTCGTCCGGGTCGCAGTTGGTGTCGAGGATCGCGACGACCGGGATGTGGAGCTTGCGCGCCTCACCGACGGCGATGTGCTCCTTCTTGGTGTCGACGATCCAGACGGCGCTGGGCACCTTCTGCATCTCGCGGATGCCGCCGAGGGTCTTCTCCAGCTTCGCCTTCTCGCGGGAGAGGACCAGGAGCTCCTTCTTGGTGAGGCCGGAGGCGGCCACGTCCTCGAAGTCGATCTGCTCCAGCTCCTTCAGGCGCTGGAGGCGCTTGTAGACGGTGGAGAAGTTGGTGAGCATGCCGCCCAGCCAGCGCTGGTTGACGTAGGGCATGCCGACGCGGGTGGCCTGCTCGGCGATGGCCTCCTGCGCCTGCTTCTTCGTGCCGACGAACATGATGGAGCCGCCGTGGGCGACGGTCTCCTTGACGAACTCGTAGGCGCGGTCGATGTACGACAGCGACTGGAGCAGGTCGATGATGTAGATGCCGTTGCGCTCGGTGAAGATGAAGCGCTTCATCTTCGGGTTCCAGCGACGGGTCTGGTGACCGAAGTGGACGCCGCTCTCCAGCAGCTCCCGCATCGTGACGACGGCCATGGCCGTATCTCCTTGGATTCTCGGTTGTGTCCTGACGCCCCGATCGCGCCGTGCCACTGAGGGACCGAGGAGCGCGGCCACGGACCGTCGACGGTCCTGTGGCGGGGCGTGCGAAGTCGACCCGGTGACCCGGATCGCCAGATGAAGTGTACGGGACCCGCAGAGCGCCGGGTGACGCAGCTGTCCACATCGGGATGGTCGTCCACAGATGCGGGACGTGTCCGGCACCGGAGGCGCCGGCACGGCACGGTGGTCCCATGAACTGCTCGTTCCCCCTGCTCGGGCGGGCTGTGCCGGTACTCGCCGCGCTGCTCGCCGCCGCCGCGGCGCCCTGCGCACCGGGCGGAGCGACCGCCGCCGCCTCCCGCCCCGCGTACGCGGGCGCGGTCCCGGGCCCGGATGCGCGGGGCGCTCCCGCCTCCCTGCCGTCCGGCGGGTGGCGGGGCGCAGGCACCCGGCAGGACGGGGCCGCGGCGGGGGACGGGGCCGACGGGACGGGCCTCCGCCGCGGCGCACACCGGGCGGTCGACGGGCCGGGACAGGGCCGGGGCTGGCCCGTGGGCCGCCCCCGGCCCGTGGTCCTGAGGGGCTGGGACCCGCCGCCGACGCCCTACGGGGCGGGCCACCGGGGTGTCGACCTGGCCGCACCGGCCGGGAGCCCGGTGCGCGCGGCGGCTGCCGGACGGGTCTCCTTCGCGGGCCGGGTGGCGGGGCGGGGGGTGCTCTCGATCGAAGTCACCGGTACGGGTGAGCCGCCCTTGCGTCTCACCCATGAACCGGTGCGCGCACTGGTGGCGAGGGGGGACGAGGTGGCGGCCGGGCAGACGGTCGGGGTCCTGGAGGAGGGGCGGGGCCACTGCTCGCGGAACTGCCTGCACTGGGGGCTGCTCAGAGGGGAGGAGTACCTGGATCCGCTGTCGCTGCTGCCACCGGGGCTGCTGCGCCGGGGGCCGTCGCGGCTGCTGCCGGTGTCGGGTGTACCGCTTCCCGGCGCGGGACGCACCGGCCCCGCGGCCACCGGCCCGGGGCGGCGTTGAGCCCGGGCCGCGCGGACGGGCGGCAGGTGCCCGGAGCCGGTGCGGTGTCCGGCGTCGCACGGTTCCCGGGGCACAGGGGAGGAGCTTGGGTCCGGGGACCTCCTGCCGGCCGCGGCGAAGGGTGCGGGGCGGGCCGGACGGGTGCGGGCGCCCCGGCGGGGTGATCGGGGTTCAGCCGCGCACGCCGTGCAGGGCCATGGCCACCGCCGCGTCGGTGATGGCGGCCGGATCCTCCGCGGCACCGAGTTCCACCCGCCGGACGGCGGCGTCCACCACGCCCTGCAGGAGCATGGCCGTCAGCCGCGGCTCGGGCCGGCCGAGGGCGCCGAGGGCATCGACGATCATGGCGACGAGCCCGCCGTGCGCGGCGCGGATCCTCTCGCGCGCCCCGGTGTCCAGCTCCCTCATGGAGATCGCCACGACGGCCCGGTGCCGCCGGTCGCCGACCAGCTCCAGCTGGCGCCGCACATAGGCCTCGACCTTGCCCTCCGGTGTGACGGCCCGGTCCATGGCAGCCTCCACCTCGGCCGCCCATACCGGCAGGTCCACCGCGCAGAGCTCCTCGACGACCGCGGCGCGCGAACGGAAGTACTCGTAGACGGAGGAGCGCGCGAGGCCGGTGCGCTCGGCGAGCGCCGGGAAGGTCAACGCCTCCGTACCGCCTTCGGACAGCAGGGAACGGGCGGCCTCCAGCAGGGCGGCACGCTGCATCGTCCGGTGCTCGGCCACCGAGGCCGCTCGAATCCTGGGCACCCCTCCACTGTACGGACGAGCGACGGGTAGCGGGGCTCAGCGCCCCACGTCGGCCAGTTTGGCCCGGAGTTGGAGCACCGACTTGGTGTGGATCTGGCTCACCCGGCTCTCGGTCACCCCCAGCACATGGCCGATCTCCGCGAGCGTCAGGCCCTCGTAGTAGTAGAGCGTGACCACGGTCTTCTCCCTGTCCGGCAGGGTGTTGATGGCCCGGGCCAGGAGCCGGCGGAGTTCGCGGTCCTCGGCCACCTCCACCGGGTTGTCGGCGGCGGTGTCCTCCAGGGTGTCCATCAGGCTGAGCCCGTCGCCGCCCTCCCCCCCGACGTGCAGCATCTCTTCGAGGGCGACCACGTTGGCCAGCGACAACTGACTGAAGACCGCGTGCAGTTCCTCGACCCCGACGCCCATCTCGGCAGCCACCTCCACCTCGGTGGGCGTCCGCCGCAACCGGGCCTCCAGGGTGGCGTAGGCCCGCTCCACGGCCCGTGCCTTCTGGCGCACGGAGCGGGGAATCCAGTCCAGCGCCCGGAGCTCGTCGATCATCGCTCCGCGAATGCGGGTGATGGCGTAGGTCTCGAACTTGATCGACCGTTCGACGTCGAACTTCTCGATCGCGTCGATCAGCCCGAAGACACCGGAGGAGACGAAGTCCGCCTGCTCGACGTTGGACGGCAGACCCACACTCACACGGCCCGCCACGTACTTGACCAGCGGGGAGTAGTGCAGGATCAGCTGCTCCCGCAACCGCTCGTCGCCCGTGGCCTTGTACGAGCGCCACAGCTCCTCGAGTGACGAGGGAGCGGGCGGCCGCACGCCGCCACGGGCAGCGGGTGGCGCTGCCGCGCGGTCGGACCCGGAGGTGTGCTGTGGCATGCGTTGCCTGAGCCGTTCTGCTGTGAGGGGGCGGGGAGGGGCGGACGGGGCCGGAACCCGGCGAGCGTAGCGTGACTGCGCCGTCGCGGTGGGCGAGGGCGGGCTATCGGCCCGGTGGGAGGTATCAGGCATCGTCCACACCTTCGAATCGGGGCCGATGCGCCGCGCACCGGCCCCTCCGGCGTCTCACGCGGGACTGGGAAGGCCATCGCTCTCACCTTTTCACCCGAATGCTCCAGGTCAAGCACCGCCTCGCCGGAGGTTCCCGGCTCCCGACGCGTCGCGTGCCAGCCGCCAGACGCCCCCGGAACGCTCCGCGAAGCCCAGAGCGTGCAGCTCGTAGAGCCTGCTGAGCGCCTCGTCCTCCGAGGCGGCGGCGGACCGGGCAACGGTCCGCAGGGAGGCCGCTCCCTTGCCCGGCAGAGCCTCCAGCACCCGTCTGCTCGCGGGATCCAGCAGGTCGCGGGGGAGCACGGGGCCGGAGTGCTCCGGTGCCAGCTCTCCCATGTCACCCACAAGCTCGATGACCTCCGCCGCGTCGCTGACGAGCACGGCTTCGCCGCGCAGGAGTTCGTGGACGCCGGCGGACAGGCCGCTGGTCACCGGACCGGGTACCCCCATCGTGAAGCGCCCGAGCCGCTGTGCGGCCCGCGCGGTGACCAGCGAACCGCTGCGCCGGGCGGCCTCCACCACCACGGTGCCCCGGGTCAGCGCGGCGATCACCCGGTTGCGCAGGAGGAACCGGCTCGGGGTGGGGTGCTCCCCGGGCGGCAGCTCACCGACCAGGACCCCCTGCCGGAGGATCCGGCCGATCAGCTCGGTGTGGCCGCGCGGGTAGGCGGCGTCGACACCGCAGGCCAGTACCGCGACCGTGGCTCCCCCGGCCGCGAGTGCGCCGCGGTGCGCGGCGCCGTCGACCCCGAAGGCCGCCCCGGAGACCACCACCCAGCCGCGCTCGGCCAGTCCGGCGGCCAGCGACCCGGCCGTGTGCGCGCCGTACGGAGTGCAGCCGCGCGCGCCGACGACGGCCACCGAGCGCAGGGCCCAGCGGCGCAGGTCCGGCAGGCCGCGCACCCACAGCCCGACCGGGCGGGCGTCCCCCAGGTCGTCGAGCTGGGAGGGCCACTCGTGGTCCCCGGGGACGAGGAACCGCCCGCCGAGTTCACGGATCCGTGCGAGCCGGAGCCCGGGGACGACACCGGCGGCACGGGCCCGGAGGCCGGCCGCGCGGGCGGCGGTGAGCCCGGGGAGGGCTCCCTCCCGCGGCGGTGGGGAAGCGGGCGCGGGCCGGCTGCCGGGAGGGGACACCGGGCAGCCGGGCCCCGGCGGCCCGGTGCGGCCCCCGAGCAGCCGCTCCAGCAGCGGCACCGCTCCCAGCTCGCGCAGCCAGCGGCCCGCCAGGGGGTCGCCCGGCTCCAGGATCTCCGTCAGCGCCGACCGCGCGGCACGCTCCTCCTCCGGCTCGCGGGCCCGGGAGGGCGCTCCCCGCTCCCGTGGACGGATCGCCGCGGGCTCCCCCAAGCACCCGCGGACGGGTTCCCCGGGCGGACGGCTGCCGGTCGCGCCCTCCGGCGGACGGCCGGGGGCGGAGCGCTCCTCGTACGTCACGGTGCCGCCCCTGCCGTCGCCCGCACGACCGCGGCCCGGATCCCGGCCCCGCGGGGGATCCCGGTGCGCAGCTCCAGCGCCAGCGCCACCTCCTCGGCCCCGGGGCGGTCCTGCCCGGCCAGGTCGGCCAGGGTCCAGGCGACACGCAGCACGCGGTCCAGCCCGCGGGCCGTGAGCGTGCCGCGGTCCACGTCCCGCTCGGCGGCCCCGAGGGAGCCGGGTGCCAGGGGCCAGCGGGTGCGCAGCGCATGCCCCGGCACCTCGGCGTTGACCGTCCAGCCGGTGCCCTCGTAGCGGGCGGCGGCACGGGCCCGCGCGGCCGCCACACGGGCCGCCACCGCCGCGGAGGGCTCGCCCCCTCCCCCTCCGGTCAGCTCCGCGCGGTGCACCGGCTCGACCGTGATCCGCAGGTCGACCCGGTCCAGCAGTGGTCCGGAGAGCCGCGCCCGGTAGCGGCGCACGACCGCGGGAGGGCATTCGCAGCCGCCGTGGGGCCCGTGCCTGCCGCAGGGACACGGGTTGGCGGCGAGGACCATCAGGAATCGGGCCGGCAGGCGGACCACGCCCGCGCTCCGGGCGACCACGACGTGGCCCGACTCCAGGGGCTGGCGCAGCGCGTCCAGGACCTTGCCCGAGAACTCGGGTGCCTCGTCCAGGAAGAGCACCCCCCGGTGGGCGAGCGACACGGCTCCGGGCCTCGGCAGTCCGTTGCCGCCGCCCACCAGGGACTGCATGGTCGCCGAGTGGTGCGGAGCGCAGTACGGGGCGGTGCGGACCAGGGGCTCGCCGGGAGGCAGGAGCCCGGCGACCGAGTGGACGGCCGTGACCTCCAGGGACTCGTGGCGGGCCAGCGGGGGCAGGATGCCCGGCAGCCGCTCGGCCAGCATGGTCTTGCCCGCCCCCGGCGGGCCCGACAGCAGCAGGTGGTGCCCGCCCGCGGCGGCCACCTCCAGCCCGGTGCGGGCGAGGAGCTGCCCGGCGACGTCGGCGAGATCGTGGCCGGGGCCCGGCCGTGCGGCCGGAAGGCCCGCTCCGGCTCCCGTCCCGGGGATCAGGAGTCCGGCCAGCGCCGGGTCCGGCCGGCCCGGCGGCTCCGGCGCCTCGTCGGGTACGGGCTCGTCGGAGAGGATCGCGATCAGCTGCCGGAGGCTGCGGACGCCCAGCACGGAGACCCCGGGCACCAGGGACGCCTCGCCCGCCGTGCGCTCCGGGACGACCACCTGGCGGTAGCCCGCCTCGGCCGCCGCGAGGACCGCGGGCAGGACACCGCGCACCGGGCGGACCGTGCCGTCGAGACCGAGCTCGCCGATGAGCACCAGGTCGGCGATGCGGCTCGGGTCGACGCGCTCCGCCGCTCCGAGGACGGCACTGGCGACGGCGAGGTCGAAGCCACTGCCCGCCTTGGGCACCGAGGCGGGGCTGAGGCCCACGGTGAGCTTGCGCTGCGGCCACTCCGCACCCGAGTTCACCACGGCCGCACGCACCCGGTCGCGGCTCTCCACGAGGCTCTTGTCCGGCAGGCCGACCAGGGTGAAGGCGGCGACGCCCGGTTCCAGGTCGGCCTGGACTTCGACCACGACTCCCTCGACGCCGACCAGGGCCACGGAGCAGGCGCGGGCGAACCCCATCACGCCACCCCCTTGGCGTGCTCCAGGACGGCCGCTCCGCGGCGGGGCAGCACCACCCCCACCAGGTCGATGCGCACCCCGTCGGGCGGTGCGCCTCCGTGGCGGGCCAGCCAGCACTCGGCGAGCAGCCGGAGCCGGGCGGCCTTGCGCGGGGTCAGGGCGGCCATCGGGTGCTCGAACACCGCCGATCTACGGGTCTTGACCTCGCACACGACGAGCGCCCCGCCGTCGCCGGCCACGATGTCGATCTCTCCGGTGCGGCCGCACCGCCAGTTCCTGGCCAGGAGCCTCATCCCCGAGCGGACCAGCAGGCGTGCCGCCAGCTCCTCGCCGTACCGTCCGAGTGCACGTGTCGCGTCCATCGCGTTCCACCTCCGGAAGCGACTGTGCGCGCACCGTGCCCAAGGGAGTGGATCTTGGTGGATTCCTGTGGACGCTCGTGCCCGTGTGGACAACTCGGTCACCCTCGGGGGTGAACTGCCCGGCGGGAGCCGGAGGCGGCGCGGAGGCACGGCGCAGGAGGCGGCGCGGAGGCCCGGGGCGGGAGCCGGAAGCGGCGCGGAGGCCCGGGGCCAAGGGGGGCCCGGTGCGCAGGCCCGCGCAGGAGGTCCCGTGGCGGGTCAGCTGCTCGGGAGTTCCAGGTCGCTCTTGTTGAGCTCCTCGATGTTCACGTCCTTGAACGTGAGGACGCGCACCTGCTTGACGAAGCGGGCGGGCCGGTACATGTCCCAGACCCACGCATCGGCCATGGAGACCTCGAAGAACACCTCGCCCTGCACGGAGTGGACCTGCATCTCGTAGTCGTTGGTGAGGTAGAAGCGGCGCTCGGTCTCGATCACGTATTTGAACAGCCCGACGACGTCGCGGTACTCCCGGTAGAGCTTCAGCTCCATCTCGGTCTCGTACTTCTCGAGGTCCTCGGCGCTCATGGCATGTTCCCCTTCAGCCTTGCGTCTCCCTATTGTGCTCCAGCCGCCCGCGCCGCTAGGCGGTTTCGGGCGCGAGAAGCACCGGGGCACTCGGAGGCCCCTCGTCGAGCAGCGTACGCAGCAGCTCGGCGAGCCTGGTCGGGTACACCGTCTCACGCGTCGCGGAAAGTTCCGCGGAGGTCCACCACCTCAGTCCGGCGACGCTCCGCCGCTCCAGTTCGGTCAGTCCGGCGGGCGCGGTGGCCGTCTGGGAGGTACGTGCCAGGTAGTACCACTCGTCCTGGTCCCAGCGGCGTCCGTCGAACGGGAAGGAGCAGTGCCGCCGCCAGAGCACCGGCCCCAGGCGGACCTCCGTGACGCCGGTCTCCTCGGCCAGCTCGCGCAGCGCGGCCTCCGCCCGGCTCTCCCCGCCCTCCACGCCCCCACCGGGGGTGAACCACCAGTCGGTTGCGGGGTCGGACGGCTCGAAGCCGTGGACGAGCAGGATGCGGTCCTGCGGGTCCAGCAGGACGACACGGGCGACCTTGCGCTGGACGCGGCCGCCGCCGCTGCCCGGCGGGGGCGGTGTCTCAGGCGGCACCGGCGGCCTCCCCTCTCCGGCGGCGCCCCGCGGCGATCCGCTCCGCCACGGGTCCGTAGGCCGCACCGCCCGCGATCAGCAGCGCGCCCGTGACAACGGCGGCGAGCATCCACCGGATCGGTCCGGTCTGGGAGACGCCGCCCGGCAGGGCCGCGAAGGCCTCCGGGCGCTCGACGCTCCCGCCGCCCAGCGGCCAGGCGATGGCGTCGACCCGGGCGTCCACCGCCGAGCGGGGTACCGAGCCGTTGCCCTCCTGCTCCAGGTGCGAGCGGGAGTCGAGCGAGGTGCGGCGGTCGTCGCCGAGCAGGAACAGGTTCCCCTCGGGGACACGGGCGGTGAAGTCCTGGGCCGCCGGGCCGGAGGCCCGCAGGTAGGGCTCGTCGATCTCCTGCCCGTTCACCGTCAGGCGGCCGCTCTCGCCGCAGCAGGCGATCTCGTCGCCGCCCACGCCGACCACCCGCTTGATCATCGGGAGGTCCCCCCACAGGCCGTCCCGGAAGATCACGACGTCACCGCGGCGGACGTCGCCGCCGTCGACCCGCTCCGCGAGGACCCGGTCGCCCACGTTCACCGTCGGGACCATGGAGTCCGTCGGGACGGTGTAGGGCCGGTAGACCAGGGCGCCCCAGACGAACCCGCCGAGGAAGAGCACACATCCCGCCGCCACCGCGAGCCCGGACAGGACGCCGCCCAGACGGCTGCCTCCGTCGCCTCGTGTCCCGCCCACCAGCACCACTCCCCGGGTCGGCTCCCGGCCCCGGGGCGGGCGCCCCGGGGACTCCTCCGCCCCCGGCGCACCCTACCCGGCGGTACGTGCGAGGTCAGCCCCCTTCCGGGCCTTCCCGCCGCCTCTGCCACGGGCGGCGGGAAGCCGTCCGTCAGCGGCCGGCGGGAAGGCTCCCGTCAGCGCGGCCGGCCACCCGGCGGCGGCGCCAGAGCACCAGGGGCACCGCGCCCGCGAGGCCCAGGGCGGACGGCGCCACCACCGCGGCGGCCGACGCGGCGGAGCCGATACCGGGCTGGTCGTAGGTGTCCGGAACCGGCAGGGTCGACAGCCGGTTCAGGGGCCAGGCCACGACGACCGCGCGGCCGACGACCTCGTCGACGGGCACGAAGCCGCGGTTGACGTCCTCCATGTGGTAGCGCGAGTCCTGCGAGTTCTGGCGGTTGTCGCCCATCACCCAGATGCGGTCCTCGGGCACCTTGAACGGCCCGAAGGGCTGGTCGTCGCAGGCCGAGCTGCCCGGGTAGAGGTAGGGCTCGTCCAGCGCCTTGCCGTTGACCCTGACCGGGCCGCCCTTCTTGCACTCCACGGTGTCCCCGGCGACCGCGATGGTGCGCTTGATGAGGTCCTTCTCCTCCGCCGAGGGCATCAGCCCGATGAAGCTCAGGAACTTCTGGACCACGTTCTGCTCGGGGACCGGCTCCCCGTCGAGCCAGCCGCCCGGGTCGTGGAACACGACGACCTCGCCGCGCTCGGGCTCGGAGCCGAACCACGGGGTCAGCTTGTCCACGAGGACGCGGTCCCCGCGCTGGAGCGTGTTCATCATCGAATCCGACGGGATGGAGAACGCCTGCACCAGGAAGGTCTTGATCAGAAGCGCCAGCACCAGCGCGATACCGATCAGGAGCGGCAGTTCCTTCCAGAAGGATCGCTGCTTCTTCTGATCCGTACCGTCGTCTTCCGGCATCTCGTCGCCGCCCGCCGCGGGCGCGCCCTCCGCGTCCCCGTGCGTGCCGGGATGCCGCTCGGGCTGCTCCTCGGGATCATCGTGCCCGGACCGTGCGCCGACCGCCACGTCCCCCACATCCACTCCTCACTCCGTGCGAACCGCCTGCCCCGTACAAGGAACAGGCCCACCACTCCCATAACGAGCGGGAGTTCCGCAGGGGTCGGGAGCAGGACCATTCCGTTCAGATCCCGGGAGGACAGGGTATGCGACGGGGCATCCGCGGCCACTGCCCCGGCGCGCCCGTCGGGCACGGCACGGAAGGTGTCCCGCTCCTCCAGCCCCCGCCAGTGCGGCAGCGGCCACACGATGTACACGGCGCGGCCCACGACCTGGTCCTCGGCGACCGTGCCCTGGCCCTCCTCCTCCAGGTGGAAGCGGGAGTCCGCCGAGTCCGAGCGGTGGTCCCCGAGGACGAAGATCCGCCCTTCGGGCACCCGCACCTCGAAGGGGATGTCCGACGGGGTGTTCCCGGGATGCAGATACGGCTCGTCCAGCGGGACGCCGTTGACGGCGAGCCGTCCGTCCGCCCCGCAGCAGGTCACGGTGTCGCCGCCCACGGCGACGACCCGCTTGATCAGGTCGCGCTCGTCGTCCGAGGGCAGCAGGCCGATGAAGGTGAGGAACTGCTTGACCTGCTTGACCCCGATCGGGTCCTCCTCCGCGGGCTTCTCCTCCTGCGGGAGCCAGCCCCCGGGGTCCTTGAAGACCACCACGTCGCCCCGCTCGGGACGGGACCCGAACCAGGGGGTCAGCTTGTCGACCAGCACCCGGTCGCTGATCCGGATGGTCTGCTCCATGGAACCGGAGGGGATGACGAACGCCTGGACGAGGAAGGTCTTGAGGCCCAGCGCTATCAGCAGGGCCACGGTGATCAGGACGGGCACCTCCTTGATCGCGGACCGTCGGCGCCGCCGCTTGACCCGCTGCGCCAGCCTGCGCCGCTCGGCGCGGCCGGGCAGCTGCCGCCTCCCGTCCGTGGGGCGCGTCCCGGTGGGCAGGCGGGTGTCCGCACCGTGGCCGGCGCGCCGCCCCCGGTTACCCATGGCCACCGCCGGTCCGGTCGGGTTCGGGCACGTGCCGGAAGGCGTCCGTTCCGCCCAGGGAGGTCCAGCGCCCGGCGGGCCAGCCGATCCACTCGGCCCTCCCGATCACCCGGTCGACGGGAACCATGCCGCCGCCCGGGGATCCGAGGTGGTCGCGGGAGTCGCGGGAGCTGCTGCGGTGGTCCCCCATGACCCACAGGCGCCCCTCGGGCACGACGATGTCGAAGTCGACCTCGGACGCGGTGTCGCCGGGGTACAGATAGCTCTCGTCGACCGCTGCACCGTTCACCTCGATCCTGCCCTGCGCGTCGCAGCAGACCACCCGGTCGCCGCCGGTGCCGACGACCCGCTTGACGAAGTCGGTGTCGGCCGGTTCGGCGAGCCCGAGTGTCGCCAGCCCCTCTCGTACTACAGAACTCACGGGGTTGTCCGTCGGTTCCGGAGGCGCGAAGGAACCCGCGCCGTCGAAGACCACGACGTCGCCGCGGGCGGGGCCGGAGTCCTCGCCGTAGGCCAGCTTGTTGACGAGGATGCGGTCGCCCTCGCGCAGTGCGGGCTCCATCGAGCCGCTGGGAATCAGGAAGGGCTGGAGCACGAACCGGCTGAACAGCAGGACGACGGCCGTGCAGGCGACCCCGGCGAGCGCGGCGGTGCGCAGCGACATCCGGGCGGAGCGGCCGGAGGGGGAACGACGCACGGAGCGCGACCCCTCCCCCGTCGGGCCCGTCTCCGGGCCGGGGGAGCGGTCGCGCTCCGTGTGCTGTGCTTCGGTGTCCATCGGGGACGAGCCTATCCGGCCGCCCTGTGGACCGAGCGCGTGTGTGAGCCGGGGCTCACGCGCGAACGGGAGCCGGGGCTCAGTTGTCGCGCTTCTCCTTGATCTTGGCGGCCTTGCCGCGCAGCTCGCGGAGGTAGTAGAGCTTGGCGCGGCGGACGTCACCGCGGGTGACGAGCTCGATCTTCTCGAAGATCGGGCTGTGCACCGGGAAGGTGCGCTCGACGCCGACGGAGAAGGAGACCTTGCGGACCGTGAAGGTCTCGCTCACGCCCGCGCCCTGGCGGCGGATGACGACGCCCTTGAACTGCTGGATACGGGAGCGGTTGCCCTCGATGACGCGGACGTGCACGTTGACGGTGTCGCCGGGGCGGAAGGCCGGGATGTCGGAGCGCAGCGAAGCCGCGTTGACGCTGTCGAGCAGGTGAGCCATGGTGGTCTGCTTCCTCGCCGATGCCACAGGTCATCGACGGAATGTCGTGAGGAGATCAGGGGTGCCGGTGGCCGGGCGGGCGTCGTTCCCCCTGTGGCAGGGGCGCCGGCCGGGCGCACAGCAGCGGCTTATTCTTCCACGGCCTCGGGCCTGCGCCAAAATCGGCCTCCCGGGTCCGGTGCCCAGCCCAGGATGGAGAGGATCTCGCGGTCCTTGCGGTCGAAGGCCGCGGCGTCGCAACGCTCGATCAGGTCGGGCCTGTTGGCGGCGGTGCGGCGCAGCGCCTCGTCCCGCCGCCACCGCGCGATCTTCCCGTGGTGGCCGCTGACCAGCACCTCGGGGATCCCGCGGCCGCGCCAGACGGGCGGCTTGGTGTAGACGGGGCCCTCCAGCAGGTTGGCCATGGCACCGGGGGCGAAGGAGTCGTCGCGGTGGGACTCGGCGTTGCCGAGCACGCCCGGGAGCAGCCGGGCCACCGCCTCCGTGACGACGAGCACCGCGGCCTCCCCGCCGGCCAGCACGTAGTCCCCGATGGACACCTCGTACACCGGCATCCGGGTGGCGTACTCCTCCACGACGCGCCGGTCGATGCCCTCGTAGCGCGCGGGCGTGAAGAGCAGCCAGGGGCGCTGCGAGAGTTCGACGGCGAGTTCCTGCGTGAAGGGCCTGCCGCTGGGGGCGGGGACGACGAGCGCGGGGGTGCGGGCGCCCTCCTCGTAGCCCTCGGCGAGGACCGTGTCCAGGGCGTCGCCCCAGGGCCCGGTCTTCATGACCATGCCGGGGCCGCCGCCGTAGGGCGTGTCGTCCACGGTGCTGTGCCGGTCGTAGGTCCAGCGGCGCAGGTCGTGCACCCGCACGTCGAGCTGCCCGCGGGCGCGGGCCTTGCCGACGAGCGAGACGTTCAGCGGGTCGAGGTACTCGGGGAAGATCGTGACGACGTCGAGCCTCACCGGGCGGCCCCGTCCGCGTCGCCGTCGCCCTGGGCCCCGTCCGCCGGGGCGCCCTCCCCGGCGGCGGCCTCGCGGGCCGAGGCGACGAGGGCGTCGCGCTCGTCGAGGAGGCCCGGCGGCGGGTCCACGACGGCCCGCTGCTCCTCCAGGTCGATCTCGGTGACGATCTCCTCCACGAAGGGGATCATCACCTCGCTGCCGTCCGGGCGCTCGACGATGAAGAGGTCCTGCGAGGGAAGGTGGCTGATCTCGGTGATACGCCCGACGGGTGTCCCGTCGGTGAGGACGACGTCGAGGTCCATCAGCTGGTGGTCGTAGTACTCGTCCGGGTCCTCGGGGAGCTCCTGCGGGTCCACCTCGGCGATGAGCAGCGTGTTGCGCAGCGCCTCGGCGGCGGTGCGGTCGCCGACGCCCTCGAAGCGCAGCAGCAGGCGCCCGCTGTGGACGCGGCCCGTCGCGATCGTCAACGGCCCGGCCGCCGGCGGGTCGGTGGCCAGGACGGCGCCGGGGCCGAGCCTGAGCTCCGGCTCGTCGGTACGCACCTCGACGGTGACCTCGCCCTTGATGCCATGGGCGCGGCCGATCCGCGCCACTACCAGCTGCACGCTTGCCCCTCTTCGTCTTCGCGGCGGTCTGCCCGGTTGCGGGTGGCCGCGGGCGGGGTCGGGAGCCCTGCCCCGGCCCCATGGAACGGCAAGGGCCGGGGCAGGGCGGAAGGCCCTCCCCCGGCCCGAGCCGGTGTTCAACTGCGGATCAGCGGACCTGGTCCACGTCGACGAGGTCGACGCGGACGCCCCGTCCGCCGATGGCGCCCACGACGGTGCGCAGGGCGCGGGCGGTGCGGCCGTTGCGGCCGATCACCTTACCGAGGTCGTCGGGGTGCACCCGGACCTCCAGCACGCGGCCGCGGCGCAGGTTGCGCGCGGCCACCTGGACGTCGTCCGGGTTGTCGACGATGCCCTTCACGAGGTGCTCGAGAGCCTCCTCGAGCATGCTCAGGCCTCGGTGGACTCGGCGGCCTCGGCCTCGTCCGCCTTCTTGTCGGCCTTCTTGGCCTTCGGCGTGATGGCCTCGCCCTTGGCGTCGTCACCCTCGAGGGTCTTGGCGAAGGCGTCGAAGGAGGCGCGCTTGTCCTCCTTGGCGGCCGGGGCCAGCAGCGGCTTCTCCGGGGCGGGCAGGCCCTTGGCCTTCTGCCAGTCGCCGGTGAGCTTCAGGATGGCGAGGACCGGCTCGGTCGGCTGGGCGCCGACGGACAGCCAGTACTGCGCACGCTCCGAGTCGACCTCGATGCGCGAGGGGTTGTACGTCGGGTGGTACAGCCCGATCTCCTCGATGGCCCGGCCGTCACGGCGGGTACGGGAGTCGGCGACGACGATGCGGTAGTGGGGCTGGCGAATCTTGCCGAGACGCTTCAGCTTGATCTTGACTGCCACGGGAGTGGTGTCTCCTGGTGTTGACGTGGTTGGGCACAACGGGATGCCACGTGGGGTTGCGGTACTCGGGTGCCCGATGGACGCGTCAGCCGGAGGCGAGAGGGTTCCTGTGCGGCTGTCGAGTACAGCTAGCCATTGTGCCACATGCACGGCACCGCCTCTCACCCTCCCCGGGGCATCGCGGACCGACCCGCGGCGGGCCGCCGCGGGTGCCGCGCGGGAGCCGGTTCGCGCCCCCGTACCGGCCCTGCCGCGGCAGGGCCGACGACCCGCCCGGCCCGGGCGCACGGCCCGGTCGCCGGCGGCCCCGGGGCCGCACGCCGGAGCGGCCCCGGCGGCGGGATGCCCGCGGCGCCGGTCAGCCGGTGGCGCCGAGCGCCTCGGGGATGCGGAAGGGTTTGCCGCACCCGCCGCACACGATCGGCGCCTGGGCGAGGACGGACGGGACGACCCGGACGTTGCGTCCGCAGTCGCACACGGCCTTCACCCGGACGCCGCCACCGGAGGAGCCGTGGCGTGCCGCGGGACCCCGGAACGTGCGCTTGGTGTCGGAGGCGGTGGCGGCCGTGTGCGCCTTCAGCGCGCGCTGGAGGCGCTCGATCGTCGCACGGTACCGGCGTTTCGCCTCGGGGTTGAGCGTGACCAGGGAGAAGCCGCTGCTCGGGTGCGGCTCGTCGGCGTGGTCGAGGCCCATCTCCTCGGCGATCGCGAGGAAGCGGCGGTTGTGGTAGCGGCCGGCGCGGGAGGTGTCGCGGACCCCTCTCGCGGCGGCGATGCCGTGGACTGCCTCGTGGAGCAGCCGTTCGAAGGAGAGTTCGGCGCCGCAGGCGGACGACGACTCCCCGATCAGGGACTCGGGCGCGGCAAGATCGGGCAGTTCGGGGTGGTGCCGCTGAATGTCGGCCCACGCCTGTGCCAGCTCTGCGGCGAGGACAGGTGGTGTCGTGCTCACGTCGTGACAACGAGCCGGGGGCCACTCGGGTTCCATTCCGGGGCATCCCAAATAATTTGCACGTACCCGTCAGTCGCACTCGATGCGGCCCGACCGGGGCGGGCGGCGCCGAACTGCACGGAAGCCTCACAGCTCGCGGCAAGGCGGTGCGTAAGCACCGGCGCGCGCGGCGGGGCGCGTACCGCCTCCCGGCGCACCGTGCGAGCCCGCTCGGTGCGGGGCGCCGGGGCGGGAGCCGCACGCCGATGCGACCCCACCGGGCGCACGGCGCCCGTCCACCGGCCGGCGGGCCGAGGCCGAGGGCGGGCCGGGGAGCGACGTGCCGGGGGCCGGACCGGAGGGGGCCCGCCCCGGCGTCCGCCGGCTCCCGCCGCGCGCGCTCCCCGAGGTGCCCGCAGCGGCGGGCCGGGTCAGACTGGGCGAGGAGCGGAAGGGCGGTGCTCCTCAGGCGCGCCCCCGTCCGTTCCGGCGTGCCGCCCCGTGCCGCGCCCGGTCACCGCCCGGGGCGCGGCGGTCGGGGCGGAGCGCCGCGGCGCGGGCCGGCCGGGCGCCGCGACGGGACCGGAGTTTCTGCGCAGCGGCGTCACCGCGGCCTCACCGGCGTCAGAGGCCCGGTCGCGGCGGTGCGGGACCCCGGGGAATCCGGCCATCCGCCCGGGGCGCACACCCCGGGCGCACAAGCAGTGCCGTACGACCTCTGGACGCCGGGGCGCACGCGCAGTTCCCTGGCGTGGGGGGACCGGGCGCGGACGCACACGGGGGCGGCCCTCGGAACACACGCGACTCTCTCGGCGGATTGGGGCGTATTGATGGCATCCACGCTCGTCCGGCACCGGCCCCGCACGGCGTCGGCGTCCTCATCACAGGCTGCTGCGGCGGCACCGGCGTGCGAACGGGCCCGGGACTGGGCCGAGATCCAGGAGCGGATGCTGGTGCCGCTGTACGAGGCGGTGTACGACCGGCTCGACGTCGGCGCGGGCACACGGCTGCTGGGGCTCGGCTGCGGTTCCGGTCTGGCCCTGCTGATCGCCGCCGCGCGGGGCGCCCTCGTCACCGGCGCCGACACCGACGGGGCGCGGCTGGCGCTGGCGCGCGAACGGCTGGCAGCCGGGGACCGGGGGCCCGGCGGCGCCCGGCTGGTCGCGGGCGGCCCGCAGGAGGCCCGCGAGGGATGGCAGGCGCCGTACACCCTGGTCACGGCCTTCCAGCCGATGGGCGGTGCACCCGAGGACGCCGACGCGCTGGCCGCGGCGGTGCACGGCGCCGTGCCGCTGTGCGAGCGCGGCGCCGCGGTGGTGCTCACCGGGTGGGGACCGCCGGAGCGGTGCGCCACCTCCGGGGTGCTGCGCGCCGCGGGGGCCGCGGTGCGGCCGCGGGGAGCGGCGCTCCCGGGGCCCGGACCCGCGCGGGACTCCCTGGAGGACGTCGCGGCCCGGGCGGGGCTGCGGCCGGACGGATCGGGCCGCGTGGCCTGCCCCTTCGGCTACGCGGACACCGACAGCGCGGTGCGCGGCCTGCTGTCGACGGGGGCGTGCGACGCGGCGCTGCGCGCGAGCGACCGGGACCGGGTGGCGAAGGAGCTCGCGGAGGCGCTGCACCCCTACCGGCGGCCCGACGGCACGGTCTGGATGCCGAACGTGTTCCGGTACCTGATCGCCAGGACGCCCTGAGGGGACCTCCGTGGCCGGGGGCCGCGGTCCGGGGGTGTGCCCTGCCCGGACCGCCGCGCCCCGGCGGGGGCCTCTCAGCCCATGAACTTCTTGAACTCGTCCGGCAGCTCGAAGTCCTTGCCGGGCTCACCGGCGGGAAGCCCGAAGGCGCCGCCCTGCTGCGCCTCCTCGCGGCGGGCGGCGGCAGCCGCCTCCTCCGCCTTGCGCTTCATCGGGTTGCCGCTCTTGCGCTTGCCCTTGGCCTGCTTCTGCTGCTTCTTCTGCCGCCCCGGTCCGCCGCCCATGCCGGGCATGCCGGGCATCCCCGGCATGCCGCCGCCCTGGGCCATCCGCGACATCATCTTGCGGGCCTCGAAGAACCGCTCCACCAGGTTCTTCACGGCGCTGACCTCGACACCGGAACCGCGGGCGATACGGGCGCGGCGCGAGCCGTTGATGACCGTCGGGTCCTGGCGCTCGCCCGGGGTCATCGACTTGATGATCGCGGCGGTGCGGTCCACGTCGCGCTCGTCGATGTTGTTGATCTGGTCCTTCATCTGCGCCATGCCGGGCAGCATGCCGAGGAGCTTGCTGATGGAGCCCATCTTGCGGACCTGCTCCATCTGGGCCAGGAAGTCGTCGAGCGTGAACTCCTTGCCCTTGCTGCTCGCCAGCTTGGAGGCCATCTTGGCGGCCTCTTCCTGGCTGAAGGTCTGCTCGGCCTTCTCGATCAGCGAGAGCATGTCGCCCATGCCGAGGATGCGGGACGCCATGCGGTCCGGGTGGAACGCGTCGAACTCGTCCAGCTTCTCGCCGTTGGAGGCGAACATGATCTGCTTGCCGGTGACGTGCGCGATCGACAGCGCGGCGCCGCCGCGGGCGTCTCCGTCGAGCTTGGAGAGCACCACGCCGTCGAAACCGACGCCGTCGCGGAAGGCCTCCGCGGTGTTCACCGCGTCCTGGCCGATCATCGCGTCGACGACGAAGAGGACCTCGTCGGGGCCGACCGCGTCGCGGATGTCCGCGGCCTGCTCCATCAGTTCCCGGTCGATGCCGAGGCGGCCGGCCGTGTCGACGACGACCACGTCGTACTGCTTGGTCCGCGCGTACTCGACGGAGTCCTTGGCCACCTGCACCGGGTCGCCGACGCCGTTGCCCGGCTGGGGGGCGTAGACCCCGACGCCCGCCCGCTCGGCGACCACCGAGAGCTGGTTGACGGCGTTGGGGCGCTGCAGGTCGCAGGCCACCAGCAGGGGCGAGTGCCCCTGCGCCTTGAGCCAGAGGCCCAGCTTGCCCGCGAGCGTCGTCTTGCCCGCGCCCTGGAGGCCCGCGAGCATGATCACGGTCGGCGCGGTCTTCGCGAACCGCAGCCGCCTGGTCTCGCCGCCGAGGATGCCGACGAGCTCCTCGTTGACGATCTTGACGACCTGCTGGGCGGGGTTCAGCGCCTTGGAGACCTCCGCGCCCTGGGCCCGGGTCTTGACCTGCTTGATGAACTCCCGGACCACCGGGAGCGCCACGTCCGCCTCCAGCAGCGCGATACGGATCTCCCGTGCCGTGGCGTCGATGTCGGCCTCGCTGAGGCGGCCCTTGCCCCGGAGGTTCTTGAAGGTCGCTGCAAGGCGGTCGGAGAGGGTGTCGAACACGGCGGTCGCGGGTCCTCGGGTGTAGGCGGCGGGCGGACAATCGCCCCCCAGGGTATCCGGACACCGCGGATGGGGAGCAGCCCCGCGGGTGCGGTCGGCTTCGGGCGCCCGGGAGCGGGGCCGGCGCCCCCGCGGGGCCGTCGCCGCGCCCGGCCGCTCCCGGGCGTCCCGGGCACGCGCCGCCGACGCTAGCGCAGCGCGCTCCCCAGTGCGTCGGCCAGGTCCCCGGCCCGGCCGGGCTCCAGCGGGGCGCCGTCGGTGCCGGTGACGTAGAAGGCGTCCACGGCGTTGGCGCCGAGGGTCGAGACATGGGCGCTGCGCACCCGTACACCCGCGCCCTCCAGCGCACGCCCGATGCGGTGGAGCAGCCCCGGGGCGTCCTGGGCGCGGACCTCGATGACGGTGGCGCGGCGCGACCCGGCCGGGGCCACCCTCACCCGCGGCGGCGGGGCGGTGATCCCGCGCCGCCGCGGGTAGGCGGCCTCCCGTTCGGCGAGCCGCGCGCGGATGTCCAGGCTGCCGTCGAGGACGCGGACGAGGTCTGTCCTGAGCCGGGCGGCCTGGGGCAGGGAGCCGTACTCGGCGGCCACGCGCCAGTCGAGCACCAGGGCAGCGCCCTCGCCGCCGGTGACGCCGGGCAGGCGGACGGAGCGGAGTTCGGCGGCGCGCACGGTCAGCCGGTGGAGGGCGAGCACGCCCGCCACGGCGGGGAGCACCCCGGGCTGGTCGGGCAGGGCGATGAGCAGTTCCACGCCGACCGGCTCGGGCTCGGCACCGTCCTGCACCTCCGCGGGCTGGGTGCGCAGGGCCAGCACGGGCTCGCCGGTGCGCAGCGCCTCGACGGCCAGCCGCTCCTGCTCGGCGCTGGGCTCGACCTCCTCGGGTTCCCCGGCCGAGGCCCCGGCGAGCGCGGCGGCGGCGCGCCGGGCCAGGTCGGCGACGAGGGAGCCGCGCCAGGAGGACCAGGCGGCGGGTCCGGTGGCCAGGGCGTCCGCCTCGGTGAGGGCGTGCAGCAGTTCCAGGGTGCCCACGGAGCCGACGGCCTTGGCGACGGCCTCCACGGTGGCCGGGTCGTCCAGGTCCCGGCGGGTCGCGGTCTCCACCAGCAGCAGGTGGTGGCGGACGAGTACGGCGAGGACCTCGGCGTCCTCGCGGTCGAAGCCGATCCGCGCGGCGATGTCCCGGGCGATCGTCTCCCCGACCTGGGAGTGGTCCCCGGGCCAGCCCTTGCCGATATCGTGGAGCAGCGCGGCGACCAGGAGCAGGTCGGGGCGGCCGACGTGGCGGGTGAGCGCGGCGGCCCTGACGGCCGTCTCCACCAGGTGGCGGTCCACGGTCCAGGTGTGCACCGCGTTGCGCTGGGGGCGGCAGCGCACCCGCTCCCAGTCGGGCACGAAGCGGGTGATCAGGTCCTCGGCCTCCAGCGCCTCCCACACCGGCACGGTGCTCTCGCCCGCGCCGAGCAGGGTGACCAGTTCCTCGCGGGCCTCGGCGGGCCAGGGAGTGGGCAGGCGGGCGGCGGAGGCGGCGAGGCGGCGGACGGCGTGCCGGGACAGCGGGAGCCCGGACTGGGCGGCCGCGGCGGCGGCGCGCAGCGGCAGCACCGCGTCGCGGTCGGGGCGCGCGGCCAGGGCGAGCACGACCTCGCCGTCCTGTTCGACGACGCCTTCGGCGAGCGGGGTGCGCTCGGGGCGCCGGGCGCGGGCGCCGGAGAGCATGGCGCGCAGCCGGGGGCGGGCCGCTCGGGAGCGCAGGACCCGGTGGACCTCGCGCCAGGTGACGTCCTGGGCGTAGGAGACGGTGCGGGCGGCCTCGTAGACGGTGCGCAGCAGCGCGTCGGCGTCGAGGAGGCCGAGCTCCTCGGCGACCTGGTCCTGGTCCTGGAGGCTGAGCCGGTCGGTGGCGCGTCCGGTCGTCCGGTGCAGGGCGTCGCGGACGTCGAGGAGGACGCCGCGCGCCTCGGCGAGCCCCTCGCGGGGGGCGTCGGCCACCCAGGAGGAGGCGACGGCGCGGAGGGCGGTGAGGTCCCTCAGCCCGCCGCGGGCCTCCTTGAGGTCGCCTTCGAGGAGGTACTGGAGTTCGCCCTGCCGCTCGGCGCGCTCGCGGCACAGGGCGTCCAGTTCGGGCAGGCGGCGGGGGGCCTGGTTGCGCCAGTCGGCGAGGACGGCGGTGCGCAGGGCCGAGACCGGGGCCGGGTCTCCGGCGACCGGCCGGGCGTCGAGCAGGCCCAGCTGGACCTTGAGGTCCTCGGCGGCGGCCGCGCGGGCCTCGGCGGGGGTGCGCACGGAGTGGTCGAGGGCGAGCCCGAGGTCCCACACCGGGTACCAGATCCGGTCGGCGAGTGCGGCGACGGCGGCGGCGTCCGCCCTGCCGTCGTGGAGGAGCAGCAGGTCGAGGTCGCTGCGGGGGGAGAGTTCGGCGCGCCCGTAGCCTCCGACGGCGACGAGGGCCGCGCCGCGGACCCCGCTCTCGGCCGCGGCGGCGGCGAAGAGGGCGGCGAGCCAGTCGTCGGTGAGGGCGGCGAGCGCGGAGCGGCGCGCGGGCCCGGAGGGCGCCGTGCCGTTGAGGAGGCGCAGGCGGGCCGCCGCGTATCCGCCGGGTGCGTCCTCGGCGGCGTCGGCCGGGTGGGGGCTCGTCACTGCTGCGCTCCTTCGTCTCGTGTCGTGCGGGCGGCTCGGGCGCCCCGCGGCCCGTCCGGGGCGGGTCCCCGGACGGGGCCGGGGCGGCGCGGTCACCGGTGTGACCGCGCCGCCCCGTGCGGGCCGTCCTACAGGGCGTCCGGGCCGCGCTCGCCGGTGCGGACGCGGACCGCGGTGTCGACCGGGACGCTCCAGACCTTGCCGTCACCGATCTTCCCGGTCCGGGCCGCCTTGACGATCACCTCGACGAGCTGCTCGGCGTCCTCGTCCTCGACCAGGACCTCGATGCGGATCTTGGGCACGAGGTCGACGGTGTACTCGGCGCCGCGGTAGACCTCGGTGTGGCCGCGCTGGCGGCCGTAGCCGCTGGCCTCCGTGACGGTCAGGCCGTGGACCCCGAAGGCCTGGAGGGCTTCCTTGATCTCGTCGAGCCGGTGGGGCTTGACGACTGCGGTGATGAGCTTCATGCGTCCACCTTCTTCGATTCTGCCGCGGCGACGGCGGTCTCCGCGGGAGCGGGCACGGCCTTGCGCGAGGAGGCGCCGCCGCCCGCACCGCTGAAGTCGTAGGCCGTCTCGGCGTGCTCGACCTGGTCGATGCCGGAGATCTCGTCGTCCTCGTCGACCCGCATCCCCATCGTCTTGTGGATCACGAGGGCGAGGAGGCCGGAGACGACCAGGGAGTAGGCCAGGACCGCGACCACGCCGACGGCCTGCTTGGTGAGCTGGTCGACGCCGCCGCCGTAGAAGAGGCCCTTGGCGTCGGACTGCACGCCGCCGGTGGCGAAGAAGCCGACGAGCAGGGAGCCGATGACGCCGCCGACGAGGTGGACGCCGACGACGTCGAGGGAGTCGTCGTAGCCGAACCTGTACTTCAGGCCGACGGCCATGGCGCAGACCAGGCCCGCGATCGCGCCGACGGCGATGGCGCCGAGCGGGGAGACCGAGCCGCCGGCGGGGGTGATGGCGACCAGGCCGGCGACGGCGCCGGAGGCTGCGCCGAGGGTCGTGAAGGCCCCGTGGCGGATCTTCTCGTAGATCAGCCAGGCGAGGACGGCGGCGCCGGTGGCGACCTGGGTGTTCACGAACATCACGGCGCCGACGCCATCGTCGTTGCCGAGCCAGGAGCCGGCGTTGAAGCCGAACCAGCCGAACCACAGCAGGGCCGCGCCGAGCATGACCAGGGGCAGGCTGTGGGGGCGCATCGGGTCCTTCTTGAAGCCGATGCGCTTGCCGATGACGAGGATGACGCCCAGGGCGGCCGCACCGGCGTTGATGTGCACCGCGGTGCCGCCGGCGAAGTCGATGACGCCCATCTCGAAGAGCCAGCCGCCGGAGCCCCAGACCCAGTGGGCGACGGGGAAGTAGACGACGGTGACCCACAGGGCGATGAACAGGGCCCAGGCGGTGAACTTGACCCGGTCGGCGAGGGCGCCGCTGATCAGCGCGGGGGTGATGATCGCGAACATCAGCTGGAAGACGGCGAAGACGAACACCGGGATGGTGGTCGGGTCCCACAGCTCGTTGACGCCGATGCCGCTCAGCCCGACGTAGTCGGCGCTCCAGCCGACGACGGAGCCGATGTCGGTGCCGAAGGCCATGCTGAAGCCGTAGAGCACCCACAGGATGGTGACGATCCCGAGGCTGATGAAGCTCATCATCAGCATGTTCAGGGTGGACTTGACGCGGACCATGCCTCCGTAGAAGAAGGCGAGACCCGGTGTCATGAGCATCACCAGGGCGGAACAGATGAGCATGAACCCTGTGTTGGCGGCAGACAGCTCGGGGGCGTCTGCGGCAAGGGTCGAGATGCCTGGGGGCATCGGCGTCTCCTCGTCGTCGTGCGGCCGCGTGCGGGGCGGAGCCTCGGCGGACTGCGGGCGGTGCCTTGCGGGGGCGGGCCGGCTGCCCCCTTTGCGCCATGAGGTTGGCGCAGCGCGGTTTCCGCAAGGGCCACCCGATGTTTCACCGCAGTGACGAAGAGGTCCGGCGTGTTACGCCGCCATGAACAGGCTGATCGTCCGGGGGCGGCGGACGTACCATCTGCCCACGTCACGGTCCGGCCGCGGCACCCGCCCGGATGACTTGGCACGGGGGGAGCCGAGTCGGATGGTTCGGGGCGGATACCGCGGCCGGGGTGTGCTGCCCCGCGGTCCCGGCCGCCGGTGGGCCGGTGCGGGGCTGTCGGGGGGGTGTCAGACGGCCTCCGCCGTCTCGGGGAGCTGGGCGGTCAGCCGCTCGGTGAACCGGACGACGTCGGCCACGTCCGCGTAGTCCCGGGCCGCGGTGTCCACGGTCTTGCGCAGCCGGGTGTTCACCCGCTCGGAGCGGACCTTCCGGGCGACGCCGAGGGCCCGGTCGGCCAGCGAGGTGGCCTGCTCCGGCTCGCGCTTGAGCAGGTGCACGGTGGCCATGCCGACGAGGTTGAGTGCGTACGACCGCTGGTGCTCGGCGTCGCGGCTGAAAAGCTCCACCGCGCGCTCCATGATCGGCTCCGAGAGCGAGGCGTAGGTGGGGCTGCGTCCGGCGACATAGGCGAGGTCGCGGTAGGAGTGGGCGTTCTCGCCGTTGAGCTCGGCCTCGGAGAAGAAGCGGATCCAGTCCGGCTCGGGCTCGCCGTCGAGCCCGGCGTCCGCGAAGGTGTCCTCGGCCATGCGGACGGCCCGCTTGCACTTGCTGGGCTGGCCCATGTTGGCGTACGCCCGGGCCTCCATCGCATACAGCATGGCCTGGGTGCGGGAGGTGGCACAGTCGCGGCTGCCGTACTGGGCGAGGTGGATGAGCTCCAGGGCGTCGTCGGGCCTGCCGAGGTGGATCATCTGGCGGCTCATCGAGGACAGGACGTAGGAGCCGAGCGGCTTGTCCCCCGCCTCCTTGGCCGCGTGCAGGGCGAGCACGAAGTACTTCTGCGCGGTGGGCTGGAGCCCGACGTCGTAGCTCATCCACCCGGCGAGCTCGGCCAGTTCGGCGGCGCAGCGGAACAGGCGGCGCTCGGTGGCGGCGGGCTGCGGCTCCTGGAGCAGGTCGGTGACCTCGTGGAGCTGGCCGACGACGGCCTTGCGGCGCAGCCCTCCCCCGCACTGGGCGTCCCACTGGCGGAACATGGCGGTGGTGGACTCCAGCAGGTCCAGCTCGGGGCCGGAGAGCCGGGGGCGCCGCACGGAGGCACCCTCCGGGGCGCGGGGCTGGTCCCCGCCGGGAGTGGGTACCAGCCAGCGCTGCATCGGCTCGACCAGCGCGGGGCCGGCGGCGAGCGTGAGGGAGGTGCCGAGGAAGCCGCGGCGGGCGAGCATCAGGTCGCTGCGGGAGAACTCACTGAGCAGGGCGACCGTCTGGGGACCGGCCCACGGCAGGTCGACGCCGGAGACGGACGGCGCCTGGTGCGCGGTGCGCAGGCCGAGGTCCTCGATCGCGACGACGCTGCCGAAGCGCTCCGAGAACAGCTCGGAGAGGATGCGGGGGATCGGCTCGCGGGGCTGCTCGCCGTCGAGCCAGCGCCGGACCCGGGAGGTGTCCGTGCTGATGTGGTGCGCGCCCATCTGACGCGCCCTGCGGTTCACCTGGCGCGCCAGCTCGCCCTTCGACCAGCCGCTGCGCAGGAACCACGAGTTCAGCTTCTCGTTGGGGCGCTTGCCGGTGCCGCTCGTACCGTCTGCCCCGCTGCCGCTCACAGGAATGCCCCCATCCGTCCGACTTCGCCACCCGAACCCCTACCAGAATGCCGCGTGTTGCGGCACCCGGTCCCCCGCTTGCACCGTGCGGAACAGCCCGTCGGGTTGCCTGCGGCATACCCGGAACCGAACTGCAATTGCAGGCTCGCATACCGAAAGTAATCCTACGATCACGTGCGCAGCGAGTGGGATTGCAGAAACGCCACCATTCGCCACCCCTCCGAGTGAACCCATCCCGGGCCAGGCGCGATTGACTTGACACAGCACGATCCAGGGTTGTTGCACGGTTGCAGCCGCGGGCGCGTGTCGCCCGGCGCACTCCCCCGGACACCATCACGCGCCACCCGTACGAGTCGATCGGACACGCAGCGTAACCGCGGGGCTCCAGGTCGTAACCACCGGCGCGCTCGACCCGTTGGAGGGGGCATGGGCTTCACGATCGGCGGCACCCGGGGGATCGGACTGATCCGGCCCGGCGCCAGACGCCGCGGGCGCACGACGGAGGCCACCGCGGTGGCCGAGTACACGGGACTGTGGGGCTGGGCCGTGGTCCCCGGGGCACGGGCGGTGGCCGGGCGCTGCTCCTGCGGCTCCCCCCACTGCGAGCGGCCGGGCGCGCATCCGCTGGACTTCGCCCGGGAGGTGCCCCCCGGGGCGACCCTGGCCGAGGCGGGCGGGGCGTGGGCGCAGGTGCCCGGCGCCGCGCTGATGCTGCCGGTGGGCCGCGCCTTCGACGTCCTGGAGGTGGCGGCGGCGGCCGGCCGGCGGGCCCTGGTGCGGATGGAGCGGATGGGGCTGCCCCTCGGCCCCGTGGCCCTGACCCCGGAGGGGCGCTGCCAGTTCCTCGTGGCGCCGGGCGCCGCGGTCTCGCTGCCCGGACTGCTGTACCGGATGGGCTGGGACGACGCCGACCTGGACCTGCACTGCCTGGGGCCGGGCGACCACATCACCGCGCCGCCCTCGGACCGGGGCGGCCGCGGTCCGGTCAGCTGGCTGCGCGCCCCGGAGCCCGACACCGCGACCTCCCCTCCGGAGGCCCGGCTGCTCCTCGGGACGCTGGCCTACATCTGCCACCGCTCCCGGGCCTGCTGACACGGCCCCTCGTCTCCCCCGGAATGCCCGAGGGCCCCGCGACCGATGGTCGCGGGGCCCTCGGGCATTCCGGGGGTACGGGGCTCAGTCGCCGATCAGCGCGTCGACGAACGCCTCGGGCTCGAAGGGCGCGAGGTCGTCCGCGCCCTCGCCGAGGCCCACCAGCTTCACGGGCACGCCCAGCTCGCGCTGGACCGCGACCACGATGCCGCCCTTGGCGGTCCCGTCGAGCTTGGTGAGCACGATGCCGGTGATGTCCACGACCTCGGCGAAGACCCGGGCCTGGACGAGCCCGTTCTGGCCGGTCGTGGCGTCGAGGACCAGCAGCACCTCGTCCAGCGGACCGTGCTTCTCCACGACGCGCTTGACCTTGCCCAGCTCGTCCATGAGACCGGTCTTGGTGTGCAGGCGTCCGGCGGTGTCGACGAGGACGACGTCGGCGCCCTCGGCGATGCCCTCCTTGACCGCGTCGAAGGCGATCGAGGCCGGGTCGCCGCCCTCCGGGCCGCGCACGGTACGGGCACCGACGCGCTCGCCCCAGGTCTGCAGCTGGTCGGCGGCCGCGGCGCGGAAGGTGTCCGCGGCGCCGAGGACCACCGAGCGTCCGTCGGCCACGAGGACCCGGGCCAGCTTGCCGGTGGTCGTGGTCTTGCCGGTCCCGTTGACACCGACGACCATGACGACGCCCGGGGTGTCGGTGCCCGACTCGGTGCGCACGGCGCGGTCGGCCTCGGTGCCGATCAGCGCGAGCAGCTCCTCGCGGAGCAGGGTGCGCAGCTCCTGGGGGGTGCGGGTCCCGAGCACCTTCACCCGCTCGCGCAGCCGCTCCACCAGCTCCTGCGTGGGCGCGACGCCCACGTCGGCGGTGAGCAGCGTGTCCTCGATCTCCTCCCAGGTGTCCTCGTCGAGGTGCTCGCGCGACAGGAGCGTGAGCAGGCCCTTGCCGAGGGAGTTCTGGGAGCGGGCGAGACGGGCGCGCAGCCGGACCAGCCGTCCGGCGGTCGGCTCCGGGATCTCGATCTCCGGGGCGACCGGTTCGGCCACCACCGGGTCCTCGACGGCGACCGGGGTGCCGGTGGCCTCCTCGGCCGTGGGGAGGCCGACGTCGTCGAGAGGGCGGCGGGGTTCGTCCCGCGGTGTCTCCGCCTCGTCACCGACACGGGGTTCGGCGGGCGGAGCGGTGATGGTCGGCGTGCTCGGCGGTGCCGATGGCGGCAGCTGCTGCTTCTTCCTGCGGCTGCTGACCACGAGCCCGCTGATGGCGCCGATCGCGACCAGGGCGATGACTACAGCGAGAATGACGATTTCCATGGTCCGTCCAGTATGCGCGACACCCGGGAAGGGGCCGGTCGCCGCGGTGCGGGGCGTCGCGGGCCGGCCGCGGCGCGGGAGGGCAGCGGCGGCGGGACCGGCGGGACGGTGGCCCTCCCGGCCGCGCGGCGGGACGGGGCAGCGGACCGCCCCGGCTCACGCGCGGAGCCGGGGCGGTGCAGAGGAGCGGGGCAGCGGGGTTTAGCCCATCTCCTCCAACGCCCTGCCCTTGGTCTCCTTCACGAACCTGAGCACGAAGGGGACGGAGAGCACGGCGAAGACCGTGTAGATCACGTAGGTGCCCGAGAGGTTCCACTCGGCGAGGCTCGGGAAGGTCGCGGTGATCACCCAGTTGGCGATCCACTGGGCGGAGGCGGCCACGCCCAGCGCGGCGGCCCGGATGCGGTTGGGGAACATCTCGCCGAGGAGGACCCAGACCACGACGCCCCACGAGAGGGCGAAGAAGAGCACGAAGCCGTGCGCGGCGACGAGGGCCACCACGCCCTGCGTCCCGGGCAGCCTGCCGTCGACCAGTTCGGCGGAGAAGGCCCAGGCCTCCAGGGCCAGCGCGACCGCCATGCCGCAGGAGCCGACGAGGGCCAGCGGCCGGCGGCCGACCCGGTCGACCAGGACCATGGCGATCACCGTGCCCACGATGTTGATGATCGACGTGGTGAAGGAGAAGAAGAAGGAGCCGCTCGGGTCGATGCCGACCGACTGCCAGAGGGTGGCCGAGTAGTAGAAGGCCACGTTGATGCCGACGAGCTGCTGGAAGACCGACAGCCCGATGCCGATCCAGACGACCGGGAGGAAGAGGAAGCCGCCGCCGAGCAGGTCCCGGAAGGTGGACCGGTCCTCGCGGTGCATCGCGAGGCGGATCTCCTCCACCCGGGCGTCCAGGTCGGTGCCGCGCCCCTCGGCCTCCCCCAGGACCGCCTTGGCCGCCTCGGTCCTGCCGACGGAGACGAGGAAGCGCGGCGACTCGGGGATGGCGAACGAGAGCAGGCCGTAGAGGACGGCGGGGACGACCATGACGCCGAGCATCCACTGCCAGGCCTCCAGGCCGGCGATCTCGCCGCGCTGCCTGCCGTCCGCCATCCGCAGGATGGCGTAGTTGACCAGCTGGGAGACGGCGATGCCGATGACGATCGCCGCCTGCTGGAAGGAGGCGAGGCGGCCGCGGTAGGCCGGCGGCGAGACCTCGGCG
The DNA here is from genome assembly GCF_024497955.1 of Streptomyces sp. C10-9-1. GTDB lineage: Bacteria > Actinomycetota > Actinomycetes > Streptomycetales > Streptomycetaceae > Streptomyces > Streptomyces sanyensis. Next base: position 127,431 of record NZ_JANHKP010000003.1, read on the forward strand.
ATGTAGGCGGGGCCGATGACGGAGGCCATGCCGATGGCGAAGCCGCCGACGACGCGCCACATCGCCAGGTCCCAGAGGGCGAAGGGCAGCGCGGAGCCGACGGCGCTGACGCAGAAGAGCACGGCGGCGATCCGCATGCAGCGGATGCGGCCGATGCGGTCGGCGATCCGGCCGGCGGTGGCCGCGCCGACCGCGCAGCCGATGAGGGCGACGGCGATGACCTGCGCCAGCGTGCCCGAGCCGATCCCGTAGCGGTCCCGAACGGCCTCGACGGCACCGTTGATGACGGAGCTGTCGTAGCCGAAGAGGAAACCGCCCATGGCGGCGGACGCCGCGATGAAGACGACATGCCCGAGATGGTCGGGGCGCGCCCGACGGGCGTCCGGTCCCGCAGGGGGCTGCGCAGTGCTGGTCACGTGTACTCCTGGGGTCACCGGCAGCGTCGCCGGATGACGGACAAGCCCTTCGTGCGAGGCAGAGCGTCCGTCCACCCACCACATGAAGATAAAAACAACGCTGGAGAGACTATGTGTTCAAGTTTCGAAGTCAAGTGTGGGGTCGGATCTTCACCAGACCATCATGACGGCACGAGATGTTCAATTATTGAAGATCTGAAGAGGGAGCTGCCGCTACCCGCCCGATCACCGCAGCCGCTGGCTGATCACCTTGGAGACGCCGTCTCCCTGCATCGAGACGCCGTAGAGCGCGTCCGCGACCTCCATGGTGCGCTTCTGGTGGGTGATGACGATCAGCTGCGAGCTCTCCTGGAGCTCCTGCATGATCCGGATGAGCCGCTGGAGGTTGGTGTCGTCCAGGGCCGCCTCCACCTCGTCCATCACGTAGAAGGGACTCGGCCGGGCCTTGAAGATCGACACCAGCATGGCGACCGCCGTCAGCGACCGCTCGCCGCCGGAGAGCAGCGACAGGCGCTTGACCTTCTTGCCCGGCGGCCTCGCCTCGACGTCGACACCGGTCGTCAGCATGTCGGCCGGGTCGGTGAGCACCAGCCTGCCCTCACCGCCCGGGAACAAGCGGGCGAAGACGCCCTCGAACTCGCGGGCGGTGTCCCGGTACGCCTCGGTGAACACCTGCTCGACCCGCTCGTCGACCTCCTTCACCACCTGGAGCAGATGGGCGCGGGTCCTGCGCAGGTCCTCCAGCTGCTCGGACAGGAACTGGTGGCGCTCCTCCAGCGCCGCGAACTCCTCAAGGGCGAGCGGGTTGACCTTTCCGAGCTGCTGGTACGCCCGCTCGGCCGCCCTGAGGCGCTTCTCCTGCTCGGCCCGGACGAAGGGACGCGGCCGGTTGCGCGGGTCCTGCGGGTCCTCGGGGAGTTCCTCGCCAGCCGCGGGGGGCGACGGCGGCACGGGCTGGTCGGGGCCGTACTCGGCGACCAGCGCGGACGGCTCCACCCCGAGTTCCTCCAGCGCCCGGGACTCCAGCTGCTCGATCCGCAGCCGTTTCTCCGCGCCGAGCACCTCGCCCCGGTGGACGGAGTCCGTGAGCTTGTCGAGTTCGCTCTTGAGGTCGCGCCCCGCGCTCCGCGCCGCGCCCAGTTCCCCCTCCCGTCCGGCACGGGCGGCCTCGGCCGCGGCCCGTTCCTGCTCGGCGCGGGCGAGCGAGACCTCGATGTGCGCCAGGAGCTGCCGGGCCCCGTCGGCGACCGCAGAGGCGACCTGCGCCTCGTGCCGCAGCCGGTCCCGCAGGCGCGCGGCCCGCGCCCGCGCCTCGCGCTCCGCGCGGGCACCCCGGTCGAGTGCGTCGGCCCGGCCCGCGAGCCCCTTGACCCTCTCCTCGTGGGTGCGGACCTGGAGCCGGGCCTCCATCTCGGTCTGCCGCGCGTTGGCGCCGTCGGCGGCGAGCCGGTCGCGCAGCTGGGTGTCGGGTTCGTCCTCGGCGGGGGCCTCCTCGGCCACCAGCAGCCGCTCGGCCAGTTCCTCGGCCTCCTCCCGCGCCTGCTCCAGCGCCTCCAGCGCCCGCGCCGTCGCCTCCTCGGCCCGCTCCGCCTCCCCCGCCGCGGCCCGCGCCTGCCCGGCGAGCCTGCCCAGCCGGCCGGAGACGGCGGACTTCTCCCGGTCGGAGTTCCTGCGCCGCTCCCCGTACTCCTCCACCCGGGCGGCGCAGTCCGCGCGCCGCCCTGCCGCCCCGCGCTGGGCCCCGGCGAGCTGCTCGCACTCCGCGTCGAGCCGCTCCAGCTCGGCACCGGCCTCGTCCACCGACGCCTGGACCTCCAGCAGGCTCGGCGCCCCGGCGGACCCCCCGTGCGCGAGGTGGGCGCCCAGCACATCGCCCTCCGCCGTGACCGCGACCAGCCCCGGCCGCGCCCGCACCAGGTCCTCGGCCTCCGCGAGGCTCCCCACGACCACCGTGTCGCGCAGCAGCCTGCGGACGGCGGGCATCAGCCGCTCCGGCCCCTGCACCAGGTCGGCCGCGCGGGGGTGGCCGGCCGCCTGGTGTCCGCCGTCGGCCTGCCCCGCCTCCGGCCCGCACCCGGCGAGGAGCAGCACGGCCCGCCCGCCGTCCTGCTTGCGCAGCAGGCGCAGCGCCTCCACGGCGGCGGCGGGGCTCTCGACCGCCACCGCGTCGGCGGCCGCGCCGAGGGCCGCGGCGATCGGGACCTCGTGGCCGGGCGCGACCGTGAGCAGCGAGGCGACCGGACCCAGCAGGCCGTCCAGACGGTCCCCGGCACCGAGCAGCATCCCGGTGCCGTCCTTGCGGCGCAGCCCGAGCGCCAGGGCCTCCCGCCGGGCGGCGACCGCGGCACGGGAGCGCTCGGCGGTGGTCAGCGCCTCGCGGGCGGCGCCCAGCTCGGCCTCGGCGGCGGCGAGCTCACGGCGCGCGGTGTCATGGAGTCCGGCGAGGTCGGCGTCCTCGGCGTCCAGCCCCTCGACTTCTGCCCTGAGCTGCTCGTACTCCTCCCGGGCCGCGACGGCGCGCTCCCGGGCCCCGTCCCGTGCGGCGGCCAGGCGGTCGATCTCCGCCTGTGCGGCGGCGGCCCGCGAACGGGCGGCGCCGACGCGGCCGCTGAGCCGGGCGAGCCCTTCGCGGCGGTCGGCGATGGCGCGGGCGGCGTCCTTGAGACGCCGCTCCTCCGCGGCGAGCTGCGCCTCCAGTTCGGCGCGGTGGGCGACCGTGTCCTCCCGCGCCCGCTCGGCCGCCTCCAGCGCCGCTTCCAGTTCCGCCTCCTGCTCGCGGATGCGGGCGGCCTCCCGCTCCATGCTCTCCGGGTCCCGGCCCTGGCGCTCCTCCGCCGGACGGGAGGCGGCGCTCCTGACGCGGGCCTCGGCGAGCGAGATCGTGCCGCGGACCCGCTCGGCCAGCTGGGAGAGCTCGTACCAGGTCTGCTGGGCGCGCTGGAGACGCGGCACCAGGCGGCGGACCTCGTCCTCCAGGGCGGCCTCCCGCGCCTGGGCCTGCCTGAGTTCGGCCTCGGCGCCCTCCTTGCGGCGCTTGAGCTCCGCCTCGTCGGCGATCTCGGCGCCGAGTGCCTCGCGCAGGGCCACCAGGTCGTCGGCGAGCAGCCGCAGCCGGGTGTCGCGCAGGTCGGCCTGGATGACGGCGGCCCGCCGGGCGACCTGCGCCTGGCGGCCGAGCGGCTTGAGCTGGCGGCGCAGTTCACCGGTGAGGTCCTGAACGCGCGCGAGGTTGGCCTGCATCGCGTCCAGCTTCCGCAGCGCCTTCTCCTTGCGCTTGCGGTGCTTGAGGACGCCCGCCGCCTCCTCGATGAACGCGCGGCGCCCCATCGGATCGGCGTGGAGGACGGAGTCGAGCTGCCCCTGCCCGACGATCACGTGCATCTCACGGCCGATGCCGGAGTCGGAGAGCAGTTCCTGGATGTCGAGGAGCCGGCAGGTGTCCCCGTTGATCTGGTACTCGCTGCCGCCGTTGCGGAACATGATCCGCGTGATGGTGACCTCGGCGTACTCGATGGGCAGGGCGCCGTCGGAGTTGTCGATGGTGAGGGAGACCTCGGCCCGGCCCAGCGGGGGGCGGCCCGTGGTCCCGGCGAAGATGACGTCCTCCATCTTGCCGCCGCGCAGCGACTTGGCGCCCTGCTCCCCCATGACCCAGGAGAGGGCGTCGACGACGTTGGACTTGCCCGACCCGTTGGGCCCGACGACGCAGGTGATGCCCGGCTCGAAGCGCAGCGTCGTGGCGGACGCGAAGGACTTGAAACCGCGCAGGGTCAGGGCCTTGAGGTGCACGCCGCCGGACTCTACCTCCCACTCGCGGTTTCGCCCCGGAAGGTGCAGGGCACATCAGACGGTACGAGGACGGCCGCCCGGGGAGCCGGGGGCACGGGGCGGGGCAGGAGAGGCGGGTCGGCGAGGCTCGGAAAAGAAAGAAGGGACGCCGGTGGCGTCCCTTGCAGATCCTGGTGCTGGTGGTGGTCCGGCAGTGCTCCGGCGTCAGGTGAGCGCCGGTTCAGCCTGGGGTACTTCGATGTCGATGCCTTCGAGCAGCGACTCTCCGGGGTGCTTGGCGACGGCAGCACTGAGCGCGTCGTTCTCGGACTGAATCCTCACGAGCTCGGATTCGAGGTCCTGGACGCGCTGCTGAAGCCGTCGCATCTCGGCGAGGAGTCGCGGGTCGGAACCGCCGACGTAACCGAGAAGCGCCTTTGCCATGATGGATGGTCCTCCACAATGAGTGACCGACCGATGCGGTGTGGGTCGTGAGGGAATCGCACCCGCGATGCCGGCAGTGCTTCGTGTACTGCTTGTCATTACTGCGGTTCGTACTGCCAAACAGCTAAGGTGCGCGGGGATTCCAGAGTCTCACCAAAAAGTTTGACGGTCAACACGATCACACCCCGTATCGGCGGGCGTCCCGGGAGCTACGGCCGCTTCACGACGCGGCGGTGCCTGACCTGCGGGGCCCTGGGGGCGTGGCGATCATCTTTCCCGTCGGGGGCCGCCACGGCAACCCCTTCTCGCCAATCACCAGGACGTTCTCCCCGGACACGGGGCGCGCGGAGCGGTCCCGGGCGCCCCCGGGGAGCCCTTCGGAGCTGCCCCGCGGGCGCGCCGGAGGGCCTCGCTCAGCGGATCGCGAAGTCCGGGTAGCCCCCGCGCGGAGTGGCCCAGATCTCAGTGACACCGTCGACTCGTCCGGGTGTGTCGCCCGAGCGGAGCCAGTCGAGCAGACGGTGGCAATTCTCACGCGGCCCCTCCGCGACGATCTGGACCCGCCCGTCGTCCAGGTTGAGCGCGAACCCGCGGAGCTCTCCGATGGCCATCGCGTTCTCCCTGGTGAACCAGCGGAAGCCCACTCCCTGTACCCGGCCGCGTACCCACGCCGTGAGGCGCACATCGTCGTTCATGCCGAGCACGGTAACGGGCCGAATACGGATGGATCATCCCGACCCCGGCACCCATGGCGTACAGTCCGGACGCAATGCGCCTCACCCGTACGGGTGAGGCGTCGACGTCGAGGCCGCCGAGGGACCGCGGCCGACCGGGAGGACACCACATGGGCCGCCATCGGAAGAAGCGGGCGGGCACGCCCGTACGCACCGGGCTGCTCGGTGCCTCCGCCGCCATGGCCGTGGGCGCCGTGGCCGTCACGGCCGGGCTGCTGCCCGGTGGGGACACCTTCACCATCGGCTCCTCGGGCAGCGACACCCCTGCGGAGATACGCACCCAGGGGGCTCCCCGCCTCCAGCCGCACGGCGCGGCCGAGACCCGGGAGACCTCGCCGTCCCCGTCCACCGCCTCCGCGAGCCCCTCCGCCTCGCCCTCGCGCAGCGCGGCCTCGCCCTCCCCCTCCGGCTCCCCCTCGACGTCCCCCTCGGCCTCGACGTCGCCCTCGGCCGAGAAGTCGGGGACGGCCTCGGCCCCCGCCGAGACCTCGGAGCCCGCGGAGGAGAAGACGGCAGAGAAGGCCCCGGCGCCCTCGAAGACCAAGGCCGCCGACCCCGCCCCGACCCGGCAGAAGGCCGCCCCGGCCCCGAAGCCCTCCGCCGAACCCGCCGCCCCGGGCACCTCCGCCCCCTCGGAGGCGGCGGCACTCGCCGCCGCGGTGTTCACCCTCGTCAACGAGGAGCGCGCCACGGTCGGTTGCGCACCCGTCACGGCCGACGCCGCGCTGTCCGGCCTCGCACGCGCCCACTCCGCCGACATGGCGGCGCGGGGCTTCTTCGACCACACCGACCCCGACGGCGCCAGCCCCTGGGACCGGGCCGAGAAGGCGGGGGTCACCGACCTGGGCGCCGAGAACATCGCCCGCGGCCAGGCGGACGCCGGGGCCGTCATGAACGCCTGGATGCAGAGCGAGGGCCACCGCGCCAACATCCTCAACTGCGACTTCACCACCATGGGGGTCGGCGTCCACGAGGGCGACGGCGGTCCCTGGTGGACCCAGAACTTCGGCTACTGAGCCGGTCCCCCAAGGGGACGGCCCTCCCGGCGCCGCCCGTGCAACGGCCGAGGTGTGGTGGGGGCGCATGAGGAGGACAGTGGAGTACGGGGCGGGCGCGGTCCACGGATCACGAGCTGCCCGGTGCGACGGCCCCGCGCCCCGGGTCCCGGCGGCGGAAGGACGAGGCCACGGCGCCGTCCGGCGGGTCCGGGCCGAAGGCAAGGCCGCCCCCTCGACGCCCCGGAGGAAGGCAGGCCCCGACATGGCAGCGACACCGGTCATGCAACTGCCCGTCATCAGCGAATGCTCGGCCGAAGGCTGCGCGTACAACCACGAGCACACCTGCCATGCGGTGGCCATCACGGTGGGCGACACCGACGCCCCCGTCTGCGACACCTTCGTCAGCGCGGACACGGACGGCGGGGAGCCCTCCGTCACCGGCCGGGTGGGCGCGTGCAAGATGGCCGACTGCCGGCACAACTCGGGGCTGGAGTGCCACGCCCCGGCGATCAGCGTCGGTTACGAGCAGGAGCAGGTCGACTGCCTCACCTACGCACGGGCCTGAGCGCGGCGGGCCGCCCGGCGCACCGGGGACGCCCGCCCCGCCGGGTGCGATGGCGCCGGGCGGGTGCCACGGGGCCGGTCCGGTGGTGAGGCCGGACGTATCCTCGTCGGATGGACCAGCACCAGGACCCCGCGTTCGACGTCTTCTCCCGGCAGTGCCCCTCGCGGCGCACCCTGGAGCACGTCACCGGGCGCTGGGGCGGCCTGGCCCTGGGGGCGCTGTACGAGGAGCGCCTGCGTTTCGGGGAGCTGCGCCGGAGGGTGGACGGCGTGAGCGACAGGATGCTCGCGCAGACGCTGCAGGCACTGGAGCGGGACGGCCTGGTGCGCCGGGAGGTCCGGCCGGTGCACCCGCCGCGGGTCGACTACGAGCTCACCGCGCTGGGCCGGGCCGTCACCGAGCGGCTGCTCGGCCTGATCCGGCTGGTGGAGGGGCACATGCCCGAGGTGCTGGCCGCCCGGGAGCGGTACGACGCCGCCCGCCCCCCGGCCGCCGCGGCTCAAGCCCCGGGGCCTGAGCGGGGCGGGCGCTGACAGCGCGGGCAGAAGTAGCTGGACCGGTTCATCCAGGCCCGGCGCCGCACGGGGGTGCCGCAGCGGCGGCAGGGCTCGTCCTCCCGGCCGTAGGCATCGAGCGAACGGTCGAAGTAGCCGGACTGCCCGTTGACATTGACGTAGAGGCTGTCGAAGGAGGTCCCGCCGACCTCCAGGGCCTCCGCCATGACCTGGCGCACGTGTCCGAGCAGTTCGGCGGACCGGGGGCGGGTGAGCGTGGCGGTCGGCCGGTCGTAGTGGAGCCGCGACCGCCACAGCGCCTCGTCGGCGTAGATGTTGCCGACCCCGCTGACCAGCGACTGGTCCAGCAGGGCCCGCTTCACGGTGGTCCGGCGGGCGCGGAGCGCGGTGTGGAAGGCGTCGTCGTCGAAGAGCGGGTCCAGCGGGTCGCGCGCGATGTGGGCGATGGCGTCCGGGAGGCCCTCGGTGGTGTCCTCGTGCACGGAGAGCCCGCCGAAGGTGCGCTGGTCGACGAAGCGGAGCTCGGTGCCGAGGGTGTCGTCGAAGCGGACGCGGATGCGCAGGTGCTTCTCGTCGGGCGCGTCCAGGGGCTGGACCAGCAGTTGTCCGCTCATGCCGAGGTGGCCGAGGACCGAGCTGCCGGTGCCGTGGAGCGGCAGCCAGAGGTACTTGCCCCGGCGCCGGGCCTCGGCGACGGTCCGCCCGGTGAGCCGCGCGGCGAAGTCCGCCGCACCGGCCGGGTGCCGGCGGACGGCCCGCGGGTGCAGGACCCGGACCTCGGCCACGGTCCGACCGGCGACCCAGGTGGCGAGTCCGCGGCGGACGACTTCGACCTCGGGCAGTTCGGGCACGGTTCCTCCGGCGGGCGGGATGCGGTCGCCCGCAGCGTACCGCCCGGGCGACGGCGGGCGGGGCGGCGGGGCCCGGGGCCCCGGGAACACCGAGGGCCCCCGCCGGAGCGGGGGCCCTGCGGGTGGCTTGCGGAGCCGGGTCCGCGCGGACCGTCAGGCGGTGGCCCGGTCGCCCGGCTCGGCGGCCTGCGGGGCGGCGGTGGCCGAAGGGGCGTCGGCGCCCCCTTCGTCCGGCGCCTCCCCGGCGGTGGCCGCGGCTTCCTCCGCCTTGGCCCGTGCGTCGGCGGCGGAGCGGATCTCCCGCCAGGCGGACTCCGCCGCCTGCTGCTCCGCCTCCTTCTTGCTGCGGCCGGTGCCGGTGCCGTACGAGACACCACCGACGCGGGCGGCAGCAGTAAAGGTCTTCTCGTGGTCCGGCCCCGTCTCGGAGACGACGTACTCCGGCACGCCCAGGCCCTCGGCGGCGGTGAGTTCCTGGAGGCTGGTCTTCCAGTCCAGGCCCGCACCGAGGTTGGAGGACTTCTCGATCAGCGGGTCGAAGAGCCGGTGCACCAGCTCGGAGGCCGCTTCGAGGCCCTGGTCGAGATAGACCGCGCCGATCACCGCTTCGAGGGTGTCGGCGAGGATGGAGGCCTTGTCCCGGCCGCCCGTGCCCTCTTCGCCCCGGCCGAGCCGGATGAAGGAACCCAGGTCCAGGCCGCGGCCGACCTCAGCCAGCGCACGTGAGTTGACCACCGCGGCCCGCAGCTTGGCCAGCTGGCCCTCGGGCAGGTCCGGGTGGGTGCGGTACAGCGTGTCGGTGACCACCAGGCCGAGCACGGAGTCCCCGAGGAACTCCAGGCGCTCGTTGGTGGGCAGCCCGCCGTTCTCGTACGCGTAGCTGCGGTGGGTCAGCGCACGCACCAGAAGGGCGGTCTCGAGTCGGTACCCGAGCCGCCCTTCCAGAAGCGTGTGGGACGAGGCATTGTCCGTCTTGTTGGACTCAGACATCGCGCCTCTCACCAGCCGCTCAGACCTCGAGGACCTGGCGCTTGTTGTAGGTGCCGCAGCTCGGGCACGCGATGTGCTGCTGCTTCGGCTCCTGGCAACGCTCACACGAAACCAGGGTGGGGACCGCAGCCTTCCACTGCGACCGGCGGTGGCGCGTGTTGCTGCGCGACATCTTCCGCTTCGGAACAGCCACGGCTACTTCTCCTGCTTCTCGTCGACGCCCGCTTCGGCGCCGCCCATGTTGTCCTTCTCGCCGTCCTGGATGGTCTCGGCGAGTCCCTGCAATGCCGCCCAACGGATGTCGACGGCGTCGTGGTGGTGGTCCGGGTCGTCGTTCAGGCTGGCCCCGCATGTGAAGCACAGACCCTCGCAGTCCTCCCGGCACACCGGCTGCATCGGCAGTGCGAGCACCACCGCGTCCCGCAGCACGGGTTCGAGGTCGAACAGGCCGTCCTCGAGGTGGAGGATGTCCTCGTCCTCGTCGTCGCCGGGCTCCGCGGGGCGGCCCCGTTCGTCGGCGTCGGGGTACGTGAACATCTCCTGGAAGTCCGCTGCGAGATCGACGCGCACCGGCTCCAGACACCTTACGCACTCCCCCTCGGCCCGCGCACAGGCGGTGCCCGTCACGAGCACGCCCTCCATGACGGATTCGAGGCGGAGGTCCAGTTCCACCGGCCTGCCCTCGGGCACGCCGATCACCCCGTCGATGCCGAACACGGCCGGCGAACCGGGTGCGTCCACCGTACGGGAGAGCCGCTGGAGGGCACCCGGCCGCCGTCCCAGCTCGTGTGTGTCGAACACGAGGGGATTGCGGTGGTCGAGACGCGTGCTCAGGGCTCTTCCTGCTTTCGGATCGTGGGGAGGTCCCGCCCGGCTCACGGGTCGGAGCGGGCAGGGGAGATCGCGGAAACCACGCGACCGAAGAGCCAGGATACTTCAACGGCCCCCCAGGGCCCAATCCGGTCTTCGGCCGCTTCCGGCTCAGCGCTCCTGCTCGTAGCTGCGCAGCCGGTCCAGGTCGATCATGCTCGTGTCGAAGAGGCTGGTCTCGTCCAGCGAGGCGGGCGGCTGCGGAGGGGCGGGCGGCTGCGGAGGGGCGTAGGAGTAGGGGTCCTGGTGGGCGTAGCCCTGCTGCGCGTACCCCTGCTGCCCCTCGTAGCCCTGCTGCCCCTCGTAGCCCTGCTGCGGTTCGTATCCGGTGGGCGCGTAGGCGTCCTGGCCGCCGTAGCCGGGGTAGCCGTCCTGCCCGCCGTAGGGGTACGGCGCCTCCTGCTGCGCGGGGATCCGCGGGGCCTCTGCGGCGGGCTCGTAGCCGTAGTGCTCCTGCCCCCCGGCGGGGACGGGCTCCGCGGCGGCCGGTTCGGCGGGGGCGGCCAGTCCCGCGAGGTAGTCGGCGTCGCTGGTGGGGCCGAGGCCGCTCACGGCGTCCTGGGCGGCCAGGTGCGCCCCCAGGTCGTCGGTGGCGGTCCGGCCGTGGAGCTTCTGCCTCCCTCGCCCGACGGCCTCCAGGGTCTTGGACAGGACCGCCTCGAAGGCGCCCAGCTTTGCGTCCACGTACCCGTCGGCGCGCTCGATGAGGGTGCGCGGGTCACTGCTGTGCTCGGGGGCGTCCTCGTCCGCGTAGCCCCGGTCGTCGAGGCCGGGACCGCGGCCGAGGAGCTTCTCCCGCCCGCGGTCCACCGAGCCGATGGTCTTGGTGAGCACGACCTCGAAGTTGGCCAGCTTGGAGTCGACGTAGTCGTCGGCCTCGGCGCGGATCTCCTCCGCCTCCCTGCGGGCCTCCGCCACGATCCGGTCCGCCTCGCCCTGGGACTCGCGGGCGACCCGGGTGCCGGAGATCAGCGAACCGCGCTCCGCGTGTGCGGAGTCGATGATCCGCTGCGCCTCCCTGCGGGCCTCCGCCACGACCTGCTCACGGTCGCCGATGAGCTCCCGCGCCTGGGCGAGCGAGCCCGGCAGCGCCTCGCGCACCTCCTCGAGCATGGCCAGCAGTTCCGCGCGGTTGACCACGCAGGAGGCCGACATGGGCATCGACCGCGCGCTCGTCACCGCCTCGACGATGTCGTCGAGCTTCTTCTGCACATCCACGGTGGTTCGCCACTCTCTCCCGCTGATCCGAGCCACGGCCGCCCCAAGGAGGGACGGCACGACTGTACGGCCCCCCGGGGCCGCGGTGACACCGGATGCCCGGGTACGGCCGCGCGGGGTGACGGGCCGTCACGGTCCCGGCGGGGTCACCCCTTGGGCCCGAGGCGCTCCACCAGCGCGCGGTGCACGGGCTCGGGCAGCAGGTGGGAGACGTCGCCGCCCCAGGCCGCGACCTCCTTGACCAGGCTGGAGGAGAGGAAGCTGTAGGTGGGGTTGGTCGGGACGAACAGCGTCTCCACCCCGGACAGGCCGTTGTTCATCTGGGCCATCTGGAGCTCGTAGTCGAAGTCGCTGACCGCCCGCAGCCCCTTGACGATGGCCGGGATGTCCCGCTCCTTGCAGAAGTCCACGAGCAGGCCGTGGTGGGACTCCACGACGACGTTGCCGTAGTCGCCGGTGACCTCGCGGATCAGTGCGATCCGCTCCTCCACGGTGAACAGCCCCTTCTTGGACTGGTTGATCATCACCGCGACGTGCACCACGTCGTACAGCTTGGAGGCTCGGGCGATGATGTCGAGGTGTCCGTTGGTGATGGGGTCGAACGACCCCGGACAGACTGCGCGGCGCAACTGGTGTCCCTCGCTCTCCGGTCCGGTCATGGTGCGTCTTCGCACGTAGAGGCGGCGCGACCGTACCAAAGCGTGCCCTCGCCGTAGCGACGGGCCCGCAGCGGCTCGAAACCCTCCGGCCACCGGAACTCCCCGCCTCTGGTGCTGCGCTCCACGGTGGCGATCGCCTCGTCCGCGAGCCAGCCCCCGCGGCGGAGTGTGAGCAGAATCTCGCGGAGATCATCGTCGGTGACGGCGTAGGGCGGGTCCAGGAAGACCAGGTCGTAGGGGTCGGCGGGCGCCGGTCCGGCGGCGATCTGCTCGGCCCGGCCGGCCCGGACCTCGGCGCCGGGCAGGCCCAGCGCCCGGGCGTTGTCGCGGACGGTGCGCACGGCGCGGGCGTCCGCCTCGACGAGCAGCGCGTGGGCCGCGCCCCGGGACAGCGCCTCCAGCCCGACGGCCCCCGACCCGGCGTAGAGGTCGGCCACCCGGGCGCCCCGCAGGGAGCCCAGGCGCGCCTCCCAGGCGGAGAACAGGCCCTCGCGGGCGCGGTCGGAGGTGGGGCGGGTGCCGTTGCCCGGCGGTACGGCCAGGCGGCGTCCGCCGGCTGCTCCGGCGATCACGCGGGTCATGCGGGGCCTTCCTGTGGGACGTGTGCCGTCAAGTCTCGCAGCCCGGGACGGGCCGCGGGTGCGCCGCCCCGTCGGGGAGCCGGCCGGTCAGCCCTTGTCGAGGTAGCTCTCCCGCTCGGCGTCGAGCAGGGCGTCCAGGGCGCTGCGCAGGGCCGGCAGCCCCGACAGCTCGGGGTCCTCGCGCACCACGGCGACGGCCTCCTCCCGGGCGGCGGCGATGACCTCCTCGTCCTCGATGACGGCGAGCATCCGCAGCGAGGACCGCACCCCGGACTGGGCCTGGCCCAGGACGTCCCCCTCGCGGCGCTGCTCCAGGTCGATCCGCGAGAGCTCGAAGCCGTCGAGGGTGGCGGCGACCGCGGCGAGCCGGGCGCGGGCGGGGCTCGCCTCGGGCATCTCGGAGACCAGCAGGCACAGTCCGGGGGCGGAGCCGCGCCCGACGCGGCCGCGCAGCTGGTGCAGCTGGGAGACGCCGAAGCGGTCGGCATCCATGATCACCATGGCGGTGGCGTTGGGGACGTTCACGCCGACCTCGACGACGGTGGTCGCGACCAGGACGTCGACCTCGCCCGCGGCGAAGCGGCGCATCACCGCGTCCTTGTCGTCCGGGGCCATCCGGCCGTGCAGCACGGCGACCTCCAGGCCGGCCAGGGGCCCCCCGGAGAGCTGCTCGGCGATCTCCAGGACCGCCAGCGGGGGCCGCCGCTCCGCGTCGCCCTCGGCGCCCTTGGCGGCCCGCGAGTCCTCCGCCTCGTCGCCGATGCGGGGGCAGACCACGTAGGCCTGGTGGCCCCCGGCGACCTCCTCCCGGACCCGCTCCCAGGCCCGGGCCAGGAAGTGGGGCTTGTCGGCGGCCGGCACGACGTGGGTGGCGATCGGGGAGCGCCCGGCGGGCAGCTGGTCGAGGACCGAGGTCTCCAGGTCGCCGAAGACCGTCATCGCCACGGTGCGCGGGATGGGGGTGGCGGTCATGACCAGCAGGTGCGGGGGCCGGGAGCCCTTGGAGCGCAGGGCGTCGCGCTGCTCGACCCCGAAGCGGTGCTGCTCGTCGACGACGACCAGGCCGAGGTCGTGGAAGGCGACCTTGTCCTCGATCAGCGCGTGGGTGCCGATGACGATCCCGGCCTCGCCCGTGACCAGGTCGAGCAGGGCGCGGCGGCGGGCGGCGGCTCCCATGGACCCGGTCAGCAGCACGACGCCGGTCGCGTGGTCGGCCCCGCCGAGCATGCCCCGCTCGGCGAGGTCGCCCATCATCTCCGTGACCGAGCGGTGGTGCTGCTGGGCCAGGACCTCGGTGGGGGCCAGCAGGGCGGCCTGCCCGCCGGCGTCGACCACGGCGAGCATGGCCCGCAGCGCGACCATGGTCTTGCCGGAGCCGACCTCCCCCTGGAGGAGCCGGTGCATCGGGTGCTCGGTGGCCAGGTCGTCGAAGATCTCCCGGCTGACCTTCCGCTGGCCCTCGGTGAGGGTGAAGGGGAGCCGGGCGTCGAAGGCGTCCAGCAGCCCGCCGGGGGCGGGGCGGCGGGCGACCGCGGGCAGCTGGGTCTCGGCGTACCGGCGGCGGGCGAGGGCGACCTGGAGGACGAAGGCCTCGTCCCACTTCAGGCGCTCCCGGGCCCGCTCGACGTCGGCCCGTGTCCGGGGCCGGTGGATCCGGCGCAGGGCGTCGGGGAGGGTCGTCATCCCCCGGCCCTCGCGCAGGGTCTGGGGGAGCGGGTCCGGCGCGTCCGCGGCGCGGCCCAGCACCGCGTCCACGGCCTTGGAGATCTTCCAGGACTCCATCTGCCTGCACGCCGGGTAGATCGGGATGAGCCGGGCGGCGAAGGCGTCCACCGCGTCGGCCGCCCCCTCGGCACCGAGGAGTTCGTAGGCGGGGTGGGCGAGCTGGAGGCGGCGGTTGAACACCGACACCTTCCCGGCGAACATCGCCCGGGTGCCGGGCAGCAGCTCCTTGTGGGGCTTGTGGACGCCCTTGCCGAAGAAGACCAGCTGGAGGCGGCCGCTGCCGTCGGTGATGGTGACCTCCAGCCGCCGGCCCCGGCCCTGGTTGAAGGTGTGGACGCGGGCGTCGGCGACCTGGGCGACGACGGTGACGTGCTCGTCGAGCGGCAGTTCGGACAGCGCGGTGAGCTCGCCCCGCTCGGCGTACCGGCGCGGGTAGTGGTGCAGCAGGTCGCCGAGGGTGCGGAGGTCCAGGTGCTCGGCCATCACCTTGGCGGTGGCGGCTCCGAGCGCGTTCTTGAGGGGTTCGTCGAGCGCGGGCACGCCCCCATTGCACACCACGGCACCGACAGGGGGGCGCATCACGGGGGTGGCGGGACGGGCTCCGAGGGCTGCCCCGGTCGTCCCCGGCGGGCGCGCGAGGGCGGCTGAGGCGTCCCGCCGCCCTGCCCCGCCGCCCGGACGCGCCGGGCACCGGGGCGGCTCGCCGCCGCGCGCCGGCCCGCCGGGCCGGCGGCCCTCATTCGACGCCGATCAGCAGCGGGGCGTCCCCTCCGCCCTCGTGGACGACGGTGTCGACGGCCAGGTAGCCCTCGCGCACATGGGCCTCCAGCAGGCCGGGGAGCCCGTCCGGGGCGCGGTCGCCGAGGACGAGGGTGACGAGTTCGCCGCCCGAGGAGAGCATCCGGTCCAGCACCGCCCTGGCCGTGTCCGCGAGGTCGGCGCCGATGACCGCCACGTCGCCGTCGATGAGCCCGAGCACGTCGCCCGCCTGGCACACCCCGGCGGAGGTCCACGAACGGCTCTCGGCGACCGCCAGTTCGGCGTGGCGGGTGGCGCCCGCGGCCGCGGTCATGGCGACCACGTCCTCGTCGAAGCTGCGGCCCGGCTCGTGCACGGCGAGGGCCGCGAGGCCCTGTACCGGGGAGCGCGTCGGGATGAGCGCCACCCGCACGCCCTCGGTGCGGGCCTGCTCGGCGGCGGCGGCCGCGGTGTGGTGCAGCGCCGGGTCGTTGGGCAGCAGCACCACCTCGCGGGCGTGGGCCCGGCGGACGGCCTCCACCAGCTCGCCGCTGGCGGGGGGTTCCCCGGGGCGGCTGGGCACCGTCGTCGCACCGGCCTCGGCGCACAGCGCGGGCAGCCCGTCCCCGGGGACGACGGCGACGACCGCGCGCTGGGCCTGCTCGCGGGCGGGCGGGGCGGCGGTGGCCAGGTGGGTGATCCGGATGCGGTGGGGGCGGCCCGCCTCGATGCCGGCCTCGACGGCGGCGCCCGCGTCGTCGACGTGGACGTGGACGTTCCAGAGCCCGTCGCCGCCGACCACGACCAGGGAGTCCCCGAGGGCGTCCAGGCGGGTCCGAAGGCGGGCGACCGCGGCGTCCCCGGCCTCCAGCAGGTACAGGACCTCGAAGGCCGGGCCGCCGTCGGGCCCGCAGGCGCCTCCGGCGTCCGCCGGGGGCGCCTGCGGGCGGCGCGCCGGGGGGCCTCCGGCGGGCGAGGGGGCCCGGCCGGTGAGGGTCTCCACGAGCGCGCCGAGCACGGTCAGCAGGCCGCGCCCGCCCGCGTCGACCACGCCCGCACGGCCGAGGACGGCCAGTTGGTCCGGGGTGGCGTCGAGCGCGGCGCCGGCCCCCTTCCAGGCGGCCAGCGCGGCCTCGGCGGGCCCCGCGCCGGTGCCCGCGGTGCGGGCGGCACGGGCGGCGGCCGCGGCCACGGTGAGGATGGTGCCCTCCACGGGGTGGGCGACGGCCTCCCGCGCGAGGTCCGCGGCGCGCTGCAGCGCGTCCGCGAGTCCCGCGCCCTCGCCCGTCCGCTCCGCCATGCCGCGCAGCAGCTGGGCGAGGATGGTGCCGGAGTTGCCGCGGGCTCCCAGGAGGGCTCCGTGGGCCATGGCGTGCACCACGTCCCCCGGCGGCGGGGCGGTGCGCCCCGTCTCGTGCGCGGCGAAGACGGCCTCGACGGCCCGGGCCGCGGACTCGACGGTGAGGTAGAGGTTGGTGCCCGTGTCGCCGTCGGCGACGGGGTAGACGTTGATCGCGTCGATCGCCTCGCGCTCGCGGCCGAGGGCCTCCAGCGCCAGTGAGCACCAGGTGCGTACCGCTTCGGCGTCCATCGTCTGCGGCACCTGGGGGTCCTCCTCGGTCGGCCGTGCCGGCCCTGGGCGGCGGGCCGATCCGCAGGGTAGACCCCGGCCGTGCCCCGGGCGCGGGCCGGGGGCGGTCCGGACCATGGTAGTTTCGTAACCCCGGAGCGGGCGTTGTATGCTGCTTCGGTTGCCCGATGAGGATCGGGCGTTTCCCCCGGCAGGCCACTTCAGATCAACTGATCCGGCACGCCGGATTTCACTGTAAGTGCATCTGAAGTCTTTGGAGTGACCCGTGGCTGCCAACTGCGACGTCTGCGGCAAGGGGCCGGGCTTCGGCAACAACATTTCGCACTCGCACCGCCGTACGTCCCGTCGCTGGAACCCGAACATCCAGCGCGTGCGTGCCGTGGTCGGTCGGACGCCGAAGCGGCTCAACGTCTGCACCTCGTGCATCAAGGCCGGCAAGGTCTCGCGCTAAGGATGCTCCCCGCGCCTGCGGGGACATTCCCGCCGACGTCTCGTCGTAGCGCAGCCCCTCCGGTTGCCTGGGAAGCCGGTCCACCTCGGTGGGCCGGCTTTTCGCCTGTCCGGACCCGGCCGGGTCCGCGGGGCCTGTCCGGGGTGCCCGCGGGACCCGGCCGCCGTCAGCGCTGCCGCCAGGCGTGGTCGACGGGCCCGATGCCGGAGCCGAGGGCGAAGCCCGCGGCGATGGCGCCCGTGACGTAGTCCTTGGCCCGGCGTACGGCCTCCGGTACGTCGAGCCCCGTGGCGAGGCCCGCGGCGACGGCCGAGGCGAGGGTGCAGCCGGTGCCGTGGGTGTGCCGGTTGTCCAGCCGCGGGGCGCGCAGCCAGTGCTCCTCGGTCCCGTCGGTGAGCAGGTCCACCGCCTCGCCCTCCAGATGGCCGCCCTTGATCAGCGCCCAGCGCGGACCGAGGCCGAGGACCGCGGCGGCGGCCTTCCTCATGTCGCCCTCGCCCGCGACCCCGACACCGGTGAGCTGGGCGACCTCGTCGAGGTTGGGGGTGGCCACGGTCGCCGCGGGCAGCAGCCGGGTGCGCACGGACGCGAGGGCCGACTGCGCGAGGAGCGGGTCGCCGTGCTTGGACACCCCCACCGGGTCCACCACCACGGGCGCGTCGGTGGCGGCGAGCAGCTCGGCGACGGCCTCCACCAGCTCGGCGGTGGCCAGCATCCCGGTCTTGACCGCCTGGACGCCGATGTCGTCGACGACGCTGCGGTACTGGGCGCGCACCGCCTCGACGGGCAGCTCCCAGGTGCCCTGGACCCCCGTGGAGTTCTGGGCGGTCACCGCGGTGAGCACGCTCATCCCGTGCACACCGAGGGCGAGCATGGTCTTCAGGTCGGCCTGGATGCCTGCCCCGCCGCCGGAGTCGGAGCCGGCGACGGTCAGCACGCGCGGGGGTGTCTGCATGCCGCCGAATCTACTGCCCGGCCGCTCCCCCGCCGTCCTCGATGTCCCCGCCGAAGTGGTCCCAGCCCCCCGTGCTGGTCCAGGGCGCACCGTCCACGGTGACCTGCGGGAGCGCGGAGGGGTGGAGCACCTCCCCGATGACCTTCCAGCGGGCGGGGAGCTTGGCGTCCGGGGGGAACGTCGCCACGATGGCGTGGTCCTCGCCGCCGGTGAGGACCCACTGGAGGGGGTCGACGCCGACGGCCTGGCCGATGTCGTGCATCTGCGTGGGGATGTCGATCAGGCCGGAGCGCAGGTCGATGCGGGCCTTGCTGGCCTCGGCGATGTGCCCGAGGTCGGCGACCAGTCCGTCGCTGACGTCGCACATGGCGGTGGCCCCGAGGCCCGCCGCCGCCGGGCCCGCGTGGTAGGGCGGCTCGGGCCTGCGGTGGGCCTCGACGAACGCGCGGGGCGAGCGGAAGCCGCGGGAGAGCACCGCGTGGCCCGCCGCGGACCAGCCCAGCCAGCCGGTGTAGGCCACCACGTCCCCGGGGCGTGCGCCGCCGCGGGTGACGGGCTCGTGGCCGCGCAGGTCCCCGAGCGCGGTGATGGCGAGGGTGATGGCCTCCCCGCGGACCACGTCGCCGCCGACCACGGCCGCCCCCGCCACCTGGCATTCGTCGCGGATGCCGTCCATGAGCTCGGTGGCCCAGGTCGCGGGCAGTTCGGCGGGGACGACGAGTCCGAGGAGCAGCGCGGTGGGCACCGCGCCCATGGCGGCGATGTCGGCGAGGTTCTGCGCCGCCGCCTTCCGGCCGACGTCGTAGGCGGTCGACCAGTCGCGGCGGAAGTGCCGCCCCTCCAGCAGGATGTCCGTGCTCGCCACGACCCGCCGGTCGGGTGCGGAGACGACCGCGGCGTCGTCGCCGGGCCCGATCCGCACCGCCGGCGTGGTGGTGAGCCGGGAGGTGAGCTTCTCGATGAGCCCGAACTCCCCCAACTCGCCCACAGTGCCCTTCACCGAGGTTCACCTCTCCATGCGTCGGCGGTACACGGGACTCCGGTGGGCGGCCTCGTGCCGAGGTCGCGTGCGGTGACCGTCCTGGGTACCGTCAAGGGATACGTCAACTTCTGCTCCGTACACGCCGCGCCGGGGGTGCCGCGGCCAGCGAGGGTCTCCCCGCGGCCCGCGGCGACGCGATACCGTGGCGACCCTTCTCCTCGGGATCTCCGCGCCGTCGTCCGGCGACGGGATCCAGCTGCCGCCCTGGAGGCTTCGTGGTACAGGCGTACATCCTCATCCAGACCGAGGTGGGCAAGGCGTCCGTGGTCGCCGAGACCATCGGCTCGCTCCCGGGCGTGATCCAGGCCGAGGATGTGACCGGCCCCTATGACGTCATCGTGCGCGCGCAGGCGGACACGGTCGACGAACTCGGACGCATGGTGGTCGCCAAGGTCCAGCAAGTGGACGGCATCACCCGCACCCTGACCTGCCCGGTGGTTCACCTCTAGCCCCCGTCTACGCTTGGCCGGTGACGTCTTCGCGCCGCCGGCCCCTTCCCGTACTCCTGACCGCCGCTGCCGTGCTGGCCGCCGCGGCGGGCTGCGCCGGCGGCGCTCGCGCGTCCGTCGCCGCTCCCAGCCCCCCGGCCGACGAGGCCGCCCTGTGCCGCGCCCTGCACGACGCCCTGCCGCGGTCGGTCGCCGGGCAGGAGCGCCGGGACCCCGAGCCGGCGTCCGAGCTGACCGCCGGGTGGGGTGATGCCGCGATCGTACTGCGCTGCGGTGTACCGCGGCCCGAGCGGATGAGCGACCCCCAGGCGCAGGGCGTCGAGGTGGACGGCGTGGGCTGGATGCTGGAGGAGCGGGAGGAGGGGCCCCGGTTCACCACGACGTACCGCAGGACGTACGTGGAGGTGACCCTGGACCGGCGCTATCTGCACGACGCGAGCCCGCTGACGGACCTGGCCGGGCCGGTGGCCGAGGCGGTCCCCTCGGCCCTGTGAACGCCCCCTCCCCCGCCCGCGCCGGGCGGGGGTCCGGGGCCGGGTCAGCGCAGGCCGGTGGAGCGGCGCAGCGCCGCCTGGATCAGCCGGTCGACCAGCTCGCCGTAGCCGACGCCGCTCTCCTGCCACATCCGCGGGTACATGGAGATCGGGGTGAAGCCCGGCATGGTGTTGATCTCGTTGATGACGAAGGAGCCGTCCTCGGTGAGGAAGAAGTCCGCGCGGACCAGGCCCTCGCAGGAGGCCGCCTCGAAGGCGGCGACGGCGAGCCGCTGCACCTCGGCGGTCTGTTCGGGGGTCAGCGGAGCGGGCACCAGGCCGGTGGCGGCGTCGATGTACTTGGCCTCGAAGTCGTAGAAGTCGTGCGAGGTGACCGGCGGGATCTCGGCCGGGACGCTGGCCCGCGGCCCGTCCTCGAACTCCAGCACCCCGCACTCGATCTCGCGTCCGCTGAGCAGGGACTCCACCAGGACCTTGGGGTCGTGGCGCTGCGCCTCGGCGATCGCCTCGTCCAGGCCGGAGAGGTCGTCCACCTTGGTGATGCCCATGGAGGAGCCGCCGCGGGCGGGCTTCACGAACAGCGGCCAGCCGTGGTCGCCGGCGAAGTCGACGATCCGCTTGCGGGCGGCGGCAGGGTCCTGCGCCCACTCGCGGGGGCGGATCACCTCGTAGGGGCCGACCGGGAGGCCGAAGGAGACGAAGACGCGCTTCATGTACTCCTTGTCCTGGCCGACGGCGGAGGAGAGCACCCCGGACCCGACGTAGGGCACGCCGGAGAGCTCCAGCAGCCCCTGGAGGGTGCCGTCCTCGCCGTAGGGCCCGTGGAGCACCGGGAAGACGACGTCGACGTCGCCGAGCGCCTTGGGGACGGCCCCGGGCTCGCTGTAGACCACCTCGCGGCTGCCGGGGTCGACGGAGAGCACCACGCCGCCCTCCGCGGACTCGGCGAGCTCGTCGACGCTCGGGGTGCGGCGGTCGGTGATCGCCATGCGGTCGGGCTCGTCGGCGGTCAGCGCCCAGCGGCCGTCGGCGGTGATGCCGATGGGCAGCACGTCGTAGCGGGCGCGGTCGATGGCGCGCAGGACCGCGCCCGCGGTGACCACGGAGATCCCGTGCTCGGAGCTGCGGCCCCCGAAGACGACGGCCACGCGGGGCCTGCGGGGCTGCTGCTCGGGACTCTGGGGGAGGTTCTCGGTGCTCATATCGCGATGAGACTACCCGCTGGTCCTGGCGCCGTCAGCGCCGCTCCGGCTTGGCCGCGCGGGACATCAGCTCCTTGAGCGCGACGACCGGCGGCTTCCCCTCGTGGACGATCCCGACCACGGTCTCCGTGATGGGCATGTCGACGCCGTGGCGGCGGGCGAGGTCGAGCACGGACTCGCAGGACTTCACGCCCTCCGCGGTCTGGCGGGTGACGGCGATGGTCTCCGCCAGCGTCATGCCGCGCCCGAGGTTGGTGCCGAAGGTGTGGTTGCGCGAGAGCGGGGAGGAGCAGGTGGCCACCAGGTCGCCGAGGCCGGCCAGCCCGGAGAAGGTGAGCGGGTCGGCTCCCATGGCGAGTCCGAGGCGGGTGGTCTCGGCGAGGCCGCGGGTGATGAGGGAGCCCTTGGCGTTGTCCCCGAGGCCCATGCCGTCGGCGATGCCCACCGCGAGGCCGATGACGTTCTTGACCGCGCCGCCGAGTTCGCAGCCCACCACGTCGGTGTTGGTGTACGGCCGGAAGTAGGGGGTGTGGCAGGCCGACTGGAGCCGGCGGGCGGCCTCCTCGTCCCGGCAGGCGACCACGGCGGCGGCGGGCATCCGGGAGGCGATCTCCTTGGCCAGGTTGGGCCCGGTGACGACCGCGACGCGGTCCGCGGCCACCCCGGCGACCTCCTCGACCACCTCGCTCATCCGCTTGGCGGTGCCGAGTTCGACGCCCTTCATCAGGGAGACCAGGACGGTGCCGGGCGCCAGCTTCGGGGTCCAGGCCGCGAGGTTGGCCCGCAGGGTCTGGGAGGGCACGGCCAGGACGGTGAAGTCGGCGCCGGACAGCGCCTCGCCCGCGTCGGTGGTGGCGCGCAGCCCGGCGGGCAGCTCGATGCCCGGCAGGTAGTCGGGGTTGGTGCGGGTGGTGTTGACGGCCTCGGCGAGCTCGGGGCGGCGGCCCCACAGGACGACCTCGCAGCCCGCGTCGGCGAGCACCATCCCGAACGCGGTACCCCACGAGCCCGTCCCGAGGACGGCGGCCTTGACGGGCTGGGTCACTTCACTTCCTCCCCGGCGGCCTTGCGGCGCAGCTGGGCGCGCGCCTCGCGCAGATCGTACGGCCTCTCGGGCGCCTTCTCGCCGCGGAGGTCCTCCAGCAGGCGGGTGATCGCGGCCATGATCTCCTCGGTCGCCTCCTTGAGGACCTCGGGTGTGGGGTCCTGGTCGTAGAAGCGGCTGAGGTCGACCGGCGGACCGGCCTTCACCTGCAGCGTCTTGCGCGGGAAGAGGTTGACCTTGTTCTCCTTGGCGTAGGGCGGCATCGCCAGGTTGGCGCCCCACTGGGCGACGGGGACGACCGGCGCCCTCGTCTGCAGGGCCGCCCGCGCGACACCCGTCTTGGCGGTCATCGGCCACACGGCGGGGTCACGGGTGAGGGTGCCCTCGGGGTAGAAGGCGACGCACTCGCCCCGCTCCACGGCCTCGACGGCCGCGCGGAAGGCGCCCACGGCGTTGGAGGACTCCCGGAAGACCGGGATCTGCCCGGTGCCCCGCAGCATCAGGCCCACGCCGGGCGTCCGGAACAGCGCGGCCTTCGCCAGGAAACGGGGCACTCGTCCGCTGTTGTACTGGAAGTGCCCGTAGGAGAACATGTCGAGGTACGAGTTGTGGTTGATGGCGGTGATGAATCCGCCCTCGGCCGGAATGTGTTCCATTCCCCGCCAGTCCCGCTTGAACAGAATCAGCAGCGGGGGCTTAGCGATGACCGCCGCCAGGCGGTACCAGAAGCCGACTCTACGGCGGGACACTCGTACACCTTCCTCTTCGGGCGGGCATCGGCCCTCGT
Source organism: Streptomyces sp. C10-9-1 (assembly GCF_024497955.1). Lineage (GTDB taxonomy): Bacteria > Actinomycetota > Actinomycetes > Streptomycetales > Streptomycetaceae > Streptomyces > Streptomyces sanyensis. Next base: position 150,519 of record NZ_JANHKP010000003.1, read on the forward strand.
GCCGGGGGTCAAGTGTCGCCCCGGGCCCCTGGTCTGTCGAGGACACCGTACGCCCAGACTCCGCCGCCCGGGCCCCGGACCCGTCCGCCCCCGGGCGACAATGGTCCGGCAACGGCTCCGCTGGGAGCTCCGCGCGCGCAGGGAGGGAGAGTTCGCCACGGACAGGATGCCGCGGCCCGGCTGGTCGCTGGTCGTGCCGCTCAAGCCCTTGGCCGCCGCCAAGAGCAGGCTCGCCCCCGCCGCGGGCGACGCCCTCCGGCCGCGGCTCGCGCTGGCGTTCGCCCAGGACACCGTGGCAGCGGCGCTGGCCTGCCCTGCGGTACGGGATGTGGTGGTCGTCACGGACGACCGCACGGCCGGTGCCGCGCTGGCGGCGCTGGGCGCCCGGGTGGTGCCGGACTCCCCGGGCGCCGGCCTCAACGCGGCCCTGGCGCACGGGGCCCAGGCGGTCCGGGCCCACCGCCCGGGGGCCGCGGTGGCGGCGCTCAACGCCGACCTCCCGGCATTGCGCGCCGGTGAATTGCTGCGTACTCTCGCCGCCGCATCGGCATTTGATCGGGCTTTTCTCGCGGATGCCTCGGGAATCGGGACGACTTTGCTGTGCGCCCGCCCGTCCGTGGAATTGCGCCCCGCATTCGGCGGACCTTCACGCCGCCGCCATTCGGCCTCCGGGGCCGTGGAAATCACACTCGACGGGGTCGATTCGGTGCGCCGCGACGTGGACACCGGCCGGGATCTGGCGGCCGCGCTGGAGCTGGGCGTCGGACCGCGCACCGCGCTGCACACGGCGGGGCTCGCGGGTCGGCACTGAGCGCCGCCCCCCACCCCGGGGGACGGCGCACGGCGGCGGATGCGCCACGGGCCGCAGCCGTACCGGGTCCGTCCGGGCGGCCCGGCCGGGTGCCGCGGCGGCCGTCGTGCGCCGGCCGGGGGTGGCGGGGCAGGCCTTAGTCTGGGGCGCATGCAGGCCACCTCGTACACCTACGACCCGGACACCCGCAGCGGGAGCGTGCTGCTCGACGACGGGACACCCGTGCCCTTCGGCACCGCGGCGTTCGACGCCGGGGGGCTGCGGCTGCTGCGCCCCGGGCAGCGGGTGCGGATCGAGACCGAGGGCGAGGGCGGGGCGCTGCGCATCACCCTGATCACGCTGCAGACGTTCTGAGCGGACGGCCTTCGGCAGGCGTGCCGGTTCCCGGGCGTCCGGCCGGGTACGCCGCGCGGCGGGGCACAGGGGGCGGCGGGCACGCCGCGGGCCGGTCTCCCGAAGGGGAGGCCGGCCCGTCGCGTGGGGTGCAGGGGGTGGAGGCGCCCTACTTCTTGCGGGCGGTGGTCTTCTTGGCGGCGGTCTTGCGGGCCGTCGTCTTCTTGGCGGGCGCCTTCTTCGCGGTGGCCTTCTTCGCGGGGGCGGTCTTCTTGGCCGTGGTCTTCTTCGCGGCCGACTTCGCCGGGGCCGCCTTCTTCGCGGTGGTCTTCTTCGCCGCCGTGGCCTTCTTGGCAGCGGTGGTCTTCTTCGCCGCCGTGGCCTTCTTGGCGGCGGTGGTCTTCTTCGCCGCGGTGGCCTTCTTGGCGGCGGTCTTCTTCGCCGTGGCCTTCTTGGCCGCGGCCTTGGCGGTCGTACGGGTGGAGGAGCCACCCGAGAGGCTGCCCTTGGGCGCCTTCTTGACCGCGACCTCGCCTCCCTTGGGGAGCTTCTTCGACCCGCTGACCAGGTCCTTGAAGCCCTGGCCCGCACGGAAGCGCGGCACCGAGGTCTTCTTGACCCGCACGCGCTCGCCGGTCTGCGGGTTGCGGGCGTAACGGGCGGGGCGCTCGACCTTCTCGAACGAGCCGAAGCCGGTGACCGAGACCCGGTCCCCTGCGACGACCGCCCGGACGATCGCGTCAAGCACCGCGTCGACAGCGTCGGCGGCCTGCTGCCGGCCACCGAGCTTGTCGGCAATCGCTTCTACGAGCTGCGCCTTGTTCACGTCTTCCCCTTCGGAGACATTTGGCCGGAACGATTGCGTCCAGGCGTTTTCGCACGTTAGGCAGATATATACCGCAAATCAAACACGAAACGGTCTAATCACCCTAGTGCCGCAACGAAGTCGACCTTGGCGGAGTTCTGGGGTCAGTCGCCGGGAGGGAAACGGCCCTCGTCGAGGTCCTTCATCAACCGGTCCAGACGCCTTGCGGCGTCCGGGAGATCGTGCTTCGCCGCCGCCGTCACGACGAGCAGCTTCCGGGACAGCGCCATCCTCACGCCCTCCGGGACTTGCAGTGCGCGCACTGTCGCGTGCGCTTCCTTGAGTCGGGCCGCGACCGCCTCGTAGAGCTCGAGTTGGCTGTCACGTTCCATGCACCGATTGTGCCATCTGGGGCGAGTTGTCGCCCCACGGGGTCTCAACGCACGACTGCGCCCCCCGCCGGGCGGCAGGGGGCGCAGTTCGGGAAAAGCGCTGCTCAGACCTGAAGCGTGCGGGGTTTGAAGGACGGGCGCCCCGCCTCGTGGGCCGCGATGTCCGACTCGTTCTGAAGAGTGAGGCTGATGTCGTCGAGGCCGTTCAGCAGCCGCCAGCGGGCGTTCTCGTCGAGTTCGAAGGCGGCGGTGACCCCGGGCGCGGAGACGGTGCGCGACCGGAGGTCGACCGTGACCTCCGCGGCGGGGTCGGCCTCGGTCAGCTCCCACAGGGCGTCGATCACCGACTGCTCCAGGACGACCGTCAGCAGGCCGTTCTTGAGGGAGTTGCCGCGGAAGATGTCGGCGAAGCGGGAGGAGAGCACGGCCCGGAAGCCGTAGTTCTGCAGGGCCCAGACGGCGTGCTCCCGGGAGGAGCCGGTTCCGAAGTCGGGTCCGGCGACGAGCACCGAGGCTCCCTGGCGCTCCGGGCGGTTCAGCACGAAGCCGGGGTCCTTGCGCCAGGCCTCGAACAGGCCGTCCTCGAATCCGTCGCGGGTGACCTTCTTCAGCCAGTGCGCGGGGATGATCTGGTCGGTGTCGACGTTGCTGCGGCGCAGCGGGACGGCGCGACCGGTGTGCGTGGTGAAGGCTTCCATGGTTCCTCAGACCCCTACGGGAGTGGAGACGTCGGCGTCGGACAGGTCGGCCGGGGAGGCCAGGTGGCCCAGCACGGCGGTGGCCGCGGCCACCTGCGGCGAGACCAGGTGGGTCCGGCCGCCCTTGCCCTGCCGGCCCTCGAAGTTGCGGTTGGAGGTGGACGCGGAGCGCTCACCGGGGGCCAGTTGGTCGGGGTTCATCCCCAGGCACATGGAGCAGCCGGCGTGCCGCCACTCGGCACCGGCCTCCTTGAAGACCGCGTCCAGCCCCTCCTCCACGGCCTGGAGCGCCACCCGCACCGAACCGGGGACGACCAGCATCCGTACGCCGTCGGCGACCTTGCGGCCGCCCAGCACCGAGGCCACCGCGCGCAGGTCCTCGATACGGCCGTTGGTACAGGAGCCCACGAAGACGGTGTCCACGGAGATGTCCCGCAGGGGCTGCCCGGCGGTCAACCCCATGTACTCCAGTGCCTTTTCGGCGGCCATGCGCTCCGAGGCGTCCTCGTACGAAGCGGGGTCGGGGACGCTGGATCCCAGCGGGGCGCCCTGGCCGGGGTTGGTGCCCCAGGTGACGAACGGGCTCAGCTCGGCGGCGTCGATGACCACCTCGGCGTCGAAGACGGCGTCCTCGTCGGTGCGCAGCGTGCTCCAGTAGGCGACCGCGGCGTCCCAGTCCTCGCCCTGCGGCGCGTGGTCCCGTCCGCGGAGGTAGGCGAAGGTGGTCTCGTCGGGGGCGATCATGCCCGCCCGGGCACCGGCCTCGATGGACATGTTGCAGATGGTCATCCGGGCCTCCATCGAGAGCTTCTCGATGGCCGCGCCCCGGTACTCCAGCACGTAGCCCTGGCCGCCGCCGGTGCCGATCCTCGCGATGACGGCGAGGATGAGGTCCTTCGCGGTGACCCCGTCGGGCAGTTCGCCGTCGATGGTGATCGCCATGGTCTTCGGGCGGGCCATGGGCAGGGTCTGGGTCGCCAGGACGTGCTCGACCTGCGAGGTGCCGATGCCGAAGGCCAGCGCGCCGAAGGCGCCGTGCGTGGAGGTGTGCGAGTCGCCGCAGACCACGGTGGTACCGGGCTGGGTCAGACCCAGCTGCGGGCCCACCACGTGGACGACGCCCTGCTCGACGTCGCCCAGCGGGTGCAGGCGCACGCCGAAGTCCGCGCAGTTCTTGCGCAGGGTCTCCAGCTGGGTGCGGGAGACGGGGTCGGCGATGGGCTTGTCGATGTCCAGGGTCGGGGTGTTGTGGTCCTCGGTCGCGATGGTGAGGTCGAGGCGCCGCACCTGCCGGCCGTTCTTGCGCAGGCCGTCGAAGGCCTGGGGGCTGGTCACCTCGTGCAGCAGGTGCAGATCGATGTAGAGGAGGTCGGGCTCGCCCTCTGCGCGCCGGACGACGTGGTCGTCCCAGACCTTCTCCGCGAGTGTCCTACCCATCGCTTTCCCTCCGGCCGGCCTGTGCCTCCGGCGCATCTAGAGATCGTGTGCGGCCCCATGGATCCGCGGGCCGCGACTACAGCGTGACAAGTTCCATGGAAAATTGAACTTGCGTTTCACAGAGTGAGACGGGAGTATCGTTGCATGGACAACTCTAGCGGCGTCGGCGTTCTCGACAAGGCAGCCCTTGTCTTGAGCGCCCTGGAGTCCGGTCCGGCCACCCTCGCGGGCCTGGTCGCGGCCACGGGACTCGCACGACCCACGGCCCATCGCCTGGCCGTGGCACTGGAACACCACCGTATGGTGGCGAGGGACATGCAGGGCAGGTTCATCCTGGGCCCGCGGCTGGCGGAGCTCGCCGCGGCGGCGGGCGAGGACCGGCTGCTGGCCACCGCCGGCCCCGTGCTCACCCACCTGCGGGACGTGACGGGCGAGAGCGCGCAGCTCTACCGCCGGCAGGGCGACATGCGCATCTGCGTGGCGGCGGCGGAGCGGCTCTCCGGGCTGCGCGACACCGTGCCGGTCGGCTCGACGCTCACCATGAAGGCGGGCTCCTCGGCGCAGATCCTGATGGCCTGGGAGGAGCCGGAGCGGCTGCACCGCGGGCTCCAGGGGGCCCGGTTCACCGCCACCGCCCTCTCCGGCGTGCGCCGCCGCGGCTGGGCCCAGTCGATCGGCGAGCGCGAGCCGGGCGTCGCCTCGGTCTCCGCCCCGGTGCGCGGCCCGTCGAACCGGGTCGTCGCCGCCGTGTCCGTCTCGGGCCCGATCGAGCGCCTGACCCGGCACCCGGGGCGGATGCACGCCCAGGCCGTCATCGACTCCGCCGCCCGCCTGAGCGAGGCGCTGCGCCGCTCCGGCTGAGCACCCCCCGACCACCACGTCCGGCCGGCCCCTCCAACGCCGCAGGGGCCGGCCGGACGTGTCCGCGGGGGCCGCCGGGTGGACCATGGAAGTACCACCGACCGACGGAGGTGCAGCAGCCATGGCCGAGTTCATGGACGTCCACCACGGCATGAAGGACATCACGAGCGAGAAGCTCCGGGAGGCCCACAACGCGGACCTCGCCATCGAGGGCGAGGAGGGCGTGCACTTCAAGCAGGCCTGGGCCGACCCCGAGACCGGGACGGTGTACTGCCTGTCCGAGGGCCCGTCCGCCGACGCCATCCGGCGCGTCCACGAGCGGGCCGGGCACCCGGCGGACGAGATCCACCCGGTACCGATCACCGCCTGACCCCGCGCCGCGCGGGCACCCGCCGCGGACGGGTGCGCCGGGGCCCCGCCCGCGGCGCGGACCCCGGCGCGCCCCCTCAGACGCCCAACCGGTCCCGCGCCTGCACCCCGGGGCTCAGCGGCATCGTCCCGTGGGCCCTGCCGAGCCCGTGGGCCGGCATGTCCGCGTAGATGGACTCGTAGGAGCCCGCCGGGACGACATAGGTCTCGTGCCAGATGCCGACATGGCGCCCGCCCCTGCGCACCGCCCGGTTCATCCGCCCCCACCAGGAGCGGTGGAGGTGCTCGGGGGCGGCGGCGTAGGCGAGCAGCTTGTCCTTGGACTCCCAGTACTGGACGAGGTAGTAGGTCCGCGGGGAGCCGGTGAGCAGCAGATGGTGGAGGAGCCCGAGGGAGCGGTCGCGCCCCAGCTCCCTGAGCATCATCGGCATGGCGAGGAGCACGGGAAGCCAACGGTGCACCGCCAGGAGGCGGTTGATCCGCATCCCGATGAGGAAGACGACCACCTCCCCGTCCGCCGCCGCGGTGGTCCGGCCCGGCTGGATCCTCACGCCCATGACGCCCCCTCGATACTGTTGGATAGTTTCACTCTCCTGATGAGATAGTCGCACTACCCAACGAAGGGCACAAGTCGTGCGTCTCGGCGAGCTGAGCGAGCGGAGCGGCGTCTCCATCGCGACGATCAAGTACTACCTGCGCGAGCGGCTGCTCCCGCCGGGCCGGCGGGTCACGGCCACCCAGGCCGAGTACGACGAGTCCCACCTGCGCAGGCTGCGGCTGGTGCGGGCGATGATCCAGGTCGGGCGCGTCCCGGTGGCCACGGCACGCGAGGTGCTCGGGCACGTGGACGACGAGTCGCTGGGCCTCACGATGCGCCTCGGCGCGGCCACCTGGGCCCTGCCGCAGCCCGAAGACGAGGTCGGGGACGACGCGGCCGCGGCCTCGGCGCGGGGGACCCTGGACGCGCTGCTGGCCGAGCTGGGCTGGGACACCGCCCGGGAGATCGGGGACCTCTCCCCCGTCCACCGCGGCCTGGTCACCGCCATCGCCACCCTGAACCGGCTGGGGTTCCCGCTGTCGCTGGACGAACTCGTGCCGTACGCACGCCACATGGGGGAGGTGGCGGCGCACGACCTGGATCTGCTGGAGACCCGTCCGCCGGGTTCGGAGCAGGTGGAGGCCGCGGTCGCCTCGGCGGTCCTGTACGACCCGCTGCTGCTCGGTCTGCGGCGGCTGGCGCAGGAGGTGGAGTCGGCACGGCGCTACGGGATCACCTGAGGGCCGTCCGCGATCCGGCGCCGGGGTCCACCGCGGGGCGCCGCTCCGTGGCGGACGCGCTCCGGCCGGCGCGACCCCGGCAGGGAACGCCGAAGGGGCCCTTCAGAGAAGGGCCCCTTCGGACTCGTACCCCCGACCGGATTCGAACCGGCGCTACCGCCTTGAGAGGGCGGCGTGCTAGGCCGCTACACAACGGGGGCAAGATGGTGATCCCTGATGGGGATCCGCTGGCCTACCTGGACTCGAACCAAGACTAACTGAACCAGAATCAGTCGTGCTGCCAATTACACCATAGGCCACTGGTGGTTTAGACCAGCTGGTACCCCCGACCGGATTCGAACCGGCGCTACCGCCTTGAGAGGGCGGCGTGCTAGGCCGCTACACAACGGGGGCCCTGGCGATCCTGCATCGGTGCCATCGGGAGCGACCCGGATGACCCCGCGAGAAGGATCTGTACCCCCGACCGGATTCGAACCGGCGCTACCGCCTTGAGAGGGCGGCGTGCTAGGCCGCTACACAACGGGGGCCTTGCAGATGAGCTCTGCGAGCTGGCCTACCTGGACTCGAACCAAGACTAACTGAACCAGAATCAGTCGTGCTGCCAATTACACCATAGGCCACCAGAACACAACCCCCGCTAAGGGATCTTGTTCGGGTTTACGCTTCCGGGTCCGGGCTTTTCGGCCCGCTCCCCTCGGCGCAGGAAGAACATTACCCGAAGGTGGACGGCGCTCCAAAACGGGTATCCCCGCGCAGCAGCGGGGCCAGCTGATCGAGCCCCGTGATCCGTGTGAGCTCGGGCCTTCCGCCCAGTCCCTCGCGGTCCAGCCAGATCCCCGCGAGGCCCGCCTCGACCGCGCCCCGGGCGTCGATGTCCGGCTGGTCCCCCACGTAGGCGACCTCGTGCGGGGGCAGGCCGATCGCCTCGCACGCGGCCAGGAAGGCACCGGCCTCGGGCTTGGAGACCCCGAGTTCGACCGCGCAGACCACGGCCTCGAAGCGGTCCCGCACACCGAGGGTGCGCAGCTTGCGCTCCTGGTGGGCGAGGCTGGAGTTGGACAGCACGGCGTGGCGGTAGTCGCCCGCCAGCAGGTCGAGCGCGGGAACGGCGTCGGGGAACAGGGACCATGCGGCCTCGTAGTGCACGAGGTGGCGCCCGAACCAGTCGTCGGCCTCCGCGTCGGTCATGGACGGTGCACGAAGGAAGTCCCGCACCCGGTCGCGGCGCTGGCCCGGGAAGTCGGTCAGCCCGCGGGCGACGCGGTCCCAGTGGACCTGGGTGAGCCTCTTCCAGGCGGCCAGGGCCTGGTCCACGTCGGCGTATCCGCCCGGCAGGCCCTCGCGCCCCAGGTGGACGCTCATGCCGGTGCGGTCGGCTCCCGCGTAGTCGAAGAGGGTGTCGTCGATGTCCCACAGCACGGCGCGGATCGGCATGCCAGGACGCTACCGCCGCGGCGGGCCCGCCCGCACCCGGAGTGACGAGGCGGCAGGGGGAGGCGGTGCCCGGTACAGCGGCGGTGCCCGCCGGGCGGGGTGGCGGTCGGGCCACCCCGCCCGGCGGGCACCGGGGAGGGGTTCTCAGGCGGTGAGCCTGGCCAGGGCCGCGTCGACACGGGCCAGGGTGCGCTCCCTGCCGAGGATCTCCAGGGACTCGAAGAGCGGCAGGCCGACGGTGCGGCCGGTGACCGCGACGCGCACCGGGGCCTGGGCCTTGCCCAGCTTGAGGCCGTGCGCCTCGCCCGCGGCCAGGACCGCCTCCTTCAGGGACTCGGCGCTCGTCCAGTCCGCCGCGTCGAGCTTCTCGCGGGCCGTGGTCAGCAGGGCGGCCGGATCACCCTTCATCGCCTTCGCCCAGGACGCCTCGTCCTCCACCGGCGCGTCGAGGAAGAGGAAGTCGACGTTGGCGGTGATGTCGGAGAGGACCGTCAGGCGGGTCTGGGCGTACGGGGCGATCGCCTCCCACTTCGCCCGGTCGAACGACTCCGGGGCCCAGTTGGCGTGCGGGGCGGTGAGCCAGGGCTCACACGCCTCGGTGAAGGCCTTCACGTCGAGCATCCGGATGTGGTCGCCGTTGATCGACTCGGCCTTCTTCAGGTCGAAGCGGGCCGGGTTGGCGTTGACGTCGGCGACGTCGAACCGCTCGATCATCTCGGGAACGGTGAAGACGTCCTGGTCGGCGGAGAAGGACCAGCCGAGCAGCGACAGGTAGTTCAGCAGCCCCTCCGGGAGGAAGCCGCGCTCCCGGTAGAGGTTGAGCGAGGACTGCGGGTCGCGCTTGGAGAGCTTCTTGTTGCCCTCGCCCATCACGTAGGGCAGGTGGCCGAAGGCCGGGATCTCCTTGGCGAGGCCGAGTTCGATCAGGGCCCGGTAGAGGGCGATCTGCCGGGGGGTGGAGGAGAGCAGGTCCTCGCCGCGCAGGACGTGGGTGATCTCCATGAGGGCGTCGTCCACCGGGTTGACCAGTGTGTACAGCGGGGCGCCGTTGGCCCGCACGATGCCGAAGTCGGGGACGTTGTCCGGGGTGAAGGTCAGCTCGCCGCGCACCAGGTCGGTGAAGGTGATCGGCTCGTCGGGCATCCGGAAGCGGACGATGGACTCCCGGCCGTCGGCCTCGAAGGCGGCGCGCTGCTCCTCGGTGAGGTCGCGGCAGGTGCCGTCGTACCCGGAGGGCCGCCCGGCGGCGCGGGCGGCGTCGCGGCGGGCCTCCAGTTCCAGGGCGGTGCAGTAGCAGCGGTAGGCGTGGCCGGCAGCGAGCAGCTTCCCGGCGACGTCCCGGTAGAGGTCCATCCGCTCGGACTGCCGGTAGGGGGCGTGCGGGCCGCCCACCTCGGGACCCTCGTCCCAGTCGAGACCGAGCCAGCGCAGCGAGTCGAGCAGCTGCCGGTAGGACTCCTCCGAGTCGCGGGCCGCGTCGGTGTCCTCGATGCGGAAGACCATGGTGCCGCCGGTGTGCCGGGCGTAGGCCCAGTTGAACAGCGCCGTGCGGACCAGGCCCACATGGGGGTTGCCGGTCGGGGAGGGACAGAAACGTACGCGGACGTTCGCGTTAGCCACGCTTGATCACCTTGTTGGTGAGAGTGCCGATGCCTTCGATGGTGACGGCGACCTCGTCGCCGACGTTGAGCGGGCCGACGCCCGCGGGGGTGCCCGTGAGGACGACGTCGCCCGGGAGCAGGGTCATCGCCTCGGTGATGTGGACGATCAGGTCCTCGATCGAGCGGACCATGTCGCCGGTGCGGCCCAGCTGGCGCTGCTCGCCGTTGACGGTGCACTGGACGCCGAGGTCCGAGGGGTCGAGGTCGGTGACCACCCAGGGGCCGAGGGGGCAGGAGGTGTCGAAGCCCTTGGCCCGGGCCCACTGCGCCTCCCGGCGCTGCACGTCGCGGGCGGTGACGTCGTTGGCGCAGGTGTAGCCGAAGACGACGTCCTTGACGCGCTCGCGGGGGACCTCGCGGCACATGCGGCCGATCACGACGGCCAGCTCGGCCTCGTGGTGCAGCTCCTGCGAGAAGGAGGGGTACTCGATCGGGTCCCCGTGGCCGATCACCGAGGTGGTGGGCTTGAAGAAGGCGACGGGCACCTCCGGGACCTCGTTGCCGAGTTCCGCGGCGTGCTCGGCGTAGTTGCGGCCGATCGCCACCACCTTGTTGGGCAGCACGGGCGGCAGCAGGCGGACGCCCTTCAGCGGGACCTTGGTGCCGGAGAGCTCGAAGTCGGCGTACGGGATGCCCTTGATGATGTCGAGGACCGGGCCGTCGGGCCCGTCCTCGACCGCGCCGAAGGCGACATTGCCGTCGATGGAGAACCTGGCGATGCGCACGGGATGCTGTCGCCCCTCACTTCTTCCTGCGTGACGAGCCGGCCGGGCGCTCTCGGCGCGGGCCGGTTGCTGACGCTCCAGGCTAGCGCGCCGCGGGGGCCCGCCCCGTCGGACGGGGAGCCGGGGCCGGGAGCCGTCCGGGGCGGCGGGCCGGCGACGGCGCCCGGACGCGGCGGGGAGCCGGGGGCCGCGGCACGGCGGGCGCCCGGGACGGGAGGGTGCGGCTCCCGGAACGCGGCGATGCCCGGGCCGCCGGGCCCGGGCATCGCGACGTGCCGGTGCGGGCCGACTCGGGGCCCGGGGAGGCTCAGGAGGAGACGGGCGCCTCCATGAGGACGGTGCGGCGCGGGTTCGCCGTCTGCTCCGGGAGGTCGAGGGAGTGCTCCGTCTGCTCCGCGGCCACCAGCTCCCCGGCGTCCTTCAGGTGCGCGAGGGTCGTCCGGCGGGGGTTGGCGGTGGTGCGGACCGTCATCGTCGTCTTCATCGGTGGGTTCAGACCTCGTCGGCTCAGGGGCGGGGGTGCGGTTGACATCCGGGCCAACCTTGCAAAGCGCCAGGCTAAACACCCGATTCCCATGGAATGCCAGAGGAACTCACCGATCATCGTGTGAGTTTGCTCACGAGATGAGTAATAATTCGGGCAAGTCACCCGCGACCCACCGGGCAGCGGAACGGACATTCCGCCACTGAACCCTTCATTCCGCTCCTGATCATGGCGACTGGGACACCCCCTACCCGTAAGGGACTCGCACCGGAACGTCCGCTTTGCCCGGGGGGCTTTTCTACGTCTCGTGACACGACACTCACAAAGTGTCACTCAGGTCACAGCCCGGTACACGGCCCTTGTTGGAGATCCTGCACTGTGCTGGAATTCCCGCACCGCCGCGGTTTGGAGATCGGCGCGCATGGGCGCAACGCAGCGCCGAGCGGCGGCGGGAAAGGGGGAGAAGCGCCGGTCAATCACGACCACCAGGGGCTCGAACGAAGCCCCGAGACGCCGACACCGTCCCGCCGCGAAGCGGAGGGACGCCTGGTCCAGAGGTTGCGACGCTAGTGCAGGGACGTTTCAAGAGGGATGGCAGCGGGCGTCCCCAGGCCCGTGAGGCCCATGGGGAAGTCGCGGCGGAGCAGGAGCCGCGTGGCGGGACCGACCGCGGCCCCTCGCCCCAGCGCACCCAGAACCAGGGACTGGCCGGAGCAGGCGAGGGCGCGGAGCGCCCCGGCTCCGCCGCCGGCAAGCGCGACGGCGCCGGTGACGCCTCCGCGGCCACCCCGTCCACCGGGAGGCCGGCCGACACCGGGTCGCGAATAGCGCTGCGCAACTGGCGCATCAGCACCCGGCTCGTCTCGCTGCTGACGCTCCCCGTCGTCGCGGCGACCACGCTGGGAGGACTCCGCATCCAGGAGTCCATGGACGACATGCGGCAGCTCGACCACATGCAGCTGCTCACCGAGATGACCAGGGCGGCGACCGACCTCGCCCAGGCCCTCCAGTCCGAGCGCGACCTCTCCGCCGGCCCGCTCTCCAACGGCTCCTCCGCGGCCGACTTCAAGGTCTCCGGTCCGCGCACCGAGACCGACCGCGCCCGCGACGCCTTCCTCGACACCACGCTCGACATCCCCAACACGGACGATGACGAGACGCTGGAGAGCATCCGCGCCAACGCCAACCAGATCGCCGTCCAGGTCAAGGGCCTGACGAAGATCCGCGCCACGGCCTACGAGTCGGACGCCCCCACCTCGCAGACGGTGGAGGCCTACAGCCGTCTCATCGAGTCGCTGCTCAGCCTGTCCCAGGACATGGCCCAGGCGACCAGCAACCCCGACATGATCAAGCGCACCCGCGCCCTGGCGGCCTTCTCCTCCGCCAAGGAGTACGCCTCCATGCAGCGCGCGATCATCGCCGCCGCCCTGCCCGGCGGCGCCGAGACCAAGGCACCGGGCCTGGACGAGACCGACCGGCTCTACGGCAAGGCCGCCGTGGAGAACGGCGAGTCCGAGCTCAAGGCCTTCAAGTCCCTCTACGAGTCCACCGGCGGCGACGCCGAGGAGCTGACCGCCTCCCTCGACGGCGGCAGCAACCCCACCATCGCGGCCGCCGAGCTCTACGCCAAGCGCGTCCTGGACAACAAGGACGGCTTCAGCAAGCGCCCGCTGCGCTCGCACCTGGACTGGACCGACGACTACTCGGTCCGGATCAACGCGATGAAGCAGATCGAGGCCACGCTGCTCGGGCAGATGGAGACCAAGGCCCGCGAGCTGCGCGAGGAGTCGCAGCGCGACGCGATCATCAACGGTGCCCTCATCCTGGTCGTCCTCGGCGTGTCGCTCGTCGGCGCGTTCGTGGTGGCGCGCTCCATGATCCGCTCGCTGCGCCGGCTGCAGGACACGGCGACCAGGGTCGCCCAGGACCGCCTGCCCGAGCTGGTCAAGCAGCTCTCCGAGTCGGACCCGCAGGACGTCGACACCTCCGTGGAGTCCGTCGGCGTGCACTCCCGGGACGAGATCGGCCAGGTGGCCGCGGCCTTCGACGACGTGCACCGCGAGGCGGTCCGCCTCGCCGCCGAGCAGGCCCTCCTGCGGGGCAACGTCAACGCGATGTTCACCAACCTCTCGCGCCGCTCCCAGGGCCTCATCCAGCGCCAGCTCTCGCTCATCTCCGAACTGGAGTCCCGCGAGGCCGACCCCGACCAGCTGTCCTCGCTGTTCAAGCTGGACCACCTGGCGACCCGTATGCGCCGGAACGGCGAGAACCTCCTCGTCCTCGCGGGCGAGGAGCCCGGCCGCCGCTGGACCCGCCCGGTCCCCCTGGTCGACGTCCTGCGCGCCGCCGCCTCCGAGGTGGAGCAGTACGAGCGCATCGAACTGGCGGCCGTGCCCGCGACCGACGTCGCCGGCCGGGTCGTCAACGACCTCGTGCACCTCCTCGCCGAGCTGCTGGAGAACGCCACCTCGTTCTCCTCGCCGCAGACCAAGGTCCGGGTCACCGGCCACGCACTGCCCGACGGCCGGGTCCTGGTCGAGATCCACGACACCGGCATCGGCCTCTCGCCCGAGGACCTCGCGGCGATCAACGAGCGGCTCGCCTCGCCGCCCACCGTGGACGTCTCCGTCTCCCGCCGCATGGGTCTCTTCGTGGTCGGCCGCCTGTCCCTGCGGCACGGCATCCGCATCCAGCTGCGGCCCTCCGACTCCGGCGGCACCACCGCGCTGGTCATGCTCCCGGTCGACGTCGCCCAGGGCGGCAAGAAGGCCCCCGGCAAGCCCGGCCCCCAGGGCGGCTCCGGCGGTCCGGCGTCCGGTGGCGGCGCGAGCGCGGCCATCGCCGGCCGTGCGGCCGCACAGGGCGCCCGCTCCGGTCAGGGCGGACCCGGCGGCGGTGGCGGTGGCGCCGGACGCCTCGGTGCCGGTGCGCCCCGCGGCCAGGTGAACGCCCCCTCGGCACCGCGTCCCGCGCTGCCCGGTCAGGGCGGCGGCCCCCAGCAGGGCCGGCCCCAGGGCGGGCGCCCGCAGCAGGGCCCCGGAGGCGGGGACCCCTTCGGCGGCGGACGCGGGCCGGGCGCTCCGGCCCCGGCCGGTGCCGACGCCCAGGCGGGTTTCCGTCAGGGTCCGCCCTCGGGCGACGACGGCCGCCGTCTCCCGCCCACCGGCGGTCCCCGGGCCGAGCTGCCCGGTTCGGGCGCCCCCGACGAGCGCGCTCCGCAGCGCTCCCAGACCACGAGCTGGGGCAGCGGCCAGGGTGCTCCCCAGCAGCGCCCGGGCTCCGAGACGCCGCGCGGTCACGAGGACCACGACGCCTCGCGGGGCGTCGGTGCCACCGCGGAGCTTCCGCGCGCGGAGTACGGCGCTCCGGCGGGCGGTCCCCAGGACCCGTTCGCCCGGCCCGACGTGTACGGCGGCCCCTCGTCCACCGGCCAGTTCGGTCACCCGGGCCAGGACTCCTCCTCCACCGGCCAGTTCGCCCGGCCCGGCGCGGCGCAGGACTCCTCGTCCACCGGCCAGTTCGGCCACCCGGCCCAGGACTCCTCCTCCACCGGCCAGTTCGCCCGGCCCGCGGCCCCCCAGGACGCGGCCTCCACGGCCCAGTTCGCCCGGCCCGAGTTCGGCGGCCCCCAGGTGCCCGCCCAGGGCTCCGGCGGCTACGGCAGGCCGGACGCGCACGTGCCGCAGCAGCCGGCCCCCCACCGGGCCGACGACGGCTTCGCCCCGCAGCGCCACGCCGCACCGCTGCCCGGTCCGCAGCAGCCGGAGGCCCTGCCTCCCGCCGCCGCCCCGGGTGACGGCCGCACTCCGCTGTACGACACCCTGGAGACCAACTGGTTCCACGGTGGCCAGGGCGGGGGCGACCGGTCCGGCGACCGCCTCCCCGAGCGCTCCGCTCCGCACGCGCCGGAGCCCGCCCCGGAGAGGCCCGCCGAAGGGACCAACGGCGCCGGCTGGCGCACCTCGCCCAACGACGAGCTGGTCCGCCAGGCCGAGCGGGTGCGCAAGCCCGCTGCCGGCGGGGTGACCACCTCGGGGCTGCCCCGGCGGGTCCCGCGTGCCAACCTGGTGGCGGGCACCGCGCAGGAGCAGAACCACCAGACCGGTCCGCAGGTCTCCCGAGCCCCCGACGACGTGCGCGGTCGACTGACCAACCTGCGTCGGGGTATCCAGCAGGGCAGGCAGCAGAACAACCCGACCGGTAGCTTCAACGCCGGCCCCACTCACCAGCAGGAGCGTTAGTTGAGCCAGATGAGCCAGGCGGCGCAGAATCTGAACTGGTTGATCACCAACTTCGTGGACAACACCCCAGGGGTGTCGCACACGGTGGTGGTCTCCGCCGACGGACTCCTGCTGGCGATGTCCGAGGGCTTCCCCCGCGACCGCGCCGACCAGCTGGCCGCCGTGGCGTCCGGGCTGACCTCGCTCACCGCGGGGGCCTCCCGGATCTTCGAGGGCGGCCCCGTCAGCCAGACGGTCGTGGAGATGGAGCGGGGCTTCCTGTTCCTGATGTCGGTGTCCGACGGATCGTCGCTCGCGGTGCTCGCGCACCCCGAGTGCGACATCGGCCTGGTGGGCTACGAGATGGCCCTCCTGGTCGACCGCGCGGGCAGCGTCCTCACCCCCGATCTGCGGGCCGAGCTCCAGGGAAGCCTGCTGCACTGACCGGTGACCCCACTCACCGGCCGGCTGCGCCGCCACCGAAAATCGACAACCGACCGGCCGCCACCAGGCCCCCCACCGGCCCCATCAGACGGCACAGCCGACCACTTGCTGTCACGCCCGGAGGATTCATGACCCCGCCACCCGCCTCTCACGATCCGTACGGCGCGTCCGTCGACGCGTACGGGGACGAGGGCGACCAGCCGCTGGTCCGTCCTTACGCGATGACCGGCGGCCGGACCCGCCCGCGCTACCAGCTCGCCATAGAAGCGCTGGTGAGCACCACCGCCGACCCGTCCGTCATGGCCGGACTGCTCCCCGAGCACCAGCGGATCTGCCACCTGTGCCGGGAGGTCAAGTCGGTCGCCGAGATCTCGGCGCTGCTGACCATGCCGCTCGGCGTGGCGCGGATCCTGGTCGCCGACCTGGCGGAGGCCGGCATGGTGGCGATCCATCAGCCAGGCAACGGAGAGGCCGGCGGCACGCCGGATGTGACACTGCTCGAAAGGGTGCTCAGTGGACTTCGCAAGCTCTAGCGGCGGTGCAGCACGGTCGACGACCTCCGCGAAGATCGTGGTGGCGGGCGGCTTCGGCGTGGGCAAGACCACGTTCGTCGGCGCCGTCTCGGAGATCAACCCGCTGCGTACCGAGGCCGTCATGACGTCTGCGTCCGCGGGCATCGACGACCTCACCCACACCGGCGACAAGACGACCACGACCGTCGCCATGGACTTCGGCCGCATCACCCTCGACCAGGACCTCATCCTCTACCTGTTCGGCACCCCCGGACAGGACCGCTTCTGGTTCATGTGGGACGACCTCGTCCGCGGCGCCATCGGCGCCGTCGTCCTCGTCGACACCCGACGCCTCGCCGACTGCTTCCCCGCCGTCGACTACTTCGAGAACTCCGGGCTCCCCTTCGTCATCGCCCTCAACGGCTTCGACGGACACCAGCCCTACAACCCCGAAGAAGTCCGCGAAGCACTCCAGATCGGCCCCGACACCCCCATCATCACCACCGACGCCCGCCACCGCGCGGACGCCAAGAGCGCCCTCATCACCCTCGTCGAACACGCCCTCATGGCACGACTCAAGTAGACGGCGCCATACGGCAGTTGCCGTAGTCACCGAGAGTCGGGCTGTGTCGTTGGACACGGCCCGTCCTCGCGTTCATAACATTTCGACAGAGAATTGGCGGAGCGCGACCACCCGGCGCGTACGACCGGTATCACTGTGCTCACATGAGACTCGCCTTTTGACGAGACTCGCTCTTTATGTCCGATTTAACCTGCGCTCCTCACAGTCGGAATCCCGGATTCCAGGTGTTTGGAGCGGGGCCCCTCGACGTGCTGGAATTCCTCGAACTGCCGGGTAGTACGGCTGTGAACGAACCACGGCACAGGTCAGGTGCCGAGCCGAGAGGTTGTTGGTCGAGTGAGGCGAAGCAAAACGAGCTCCGCAGAGCAGCAGGAGCGGGGCAACTTCACCCCGTCGCGCACGGCGGCGTCGCCTGCGGAAGCCTCGGGTGCTTCGGGCGACTCCGCCGCCGCGGGCGGCTCCGGCCGCATGTCCCCGCGGAACTGGCGGGTGGCCACCCGCCTGAACGCGATCCTCCTCATACCCGCGCTCATCGGCCTGGTCATGGGCGGCTTCCAGGTGAAGCAGTCCATCGACACCTGGAGCGAGGCCCAGGACGCCGAGAAGACCGCGCTGATCGTGCGCGCCGCCGCCGAGTACGGCGAGGCCCTGCTGAACGAGCGCGACCTCACCGCCCAGACCCTGCTGCTGGCCACCAGCGAGGCGGACCGCCAGGGCCCGGTGGTCACCGAGGCGTACAAGACCACCGACGCGGCCGCGGCGAAGTTCCGCGAGGCCGTGCAGGACATGCCCGAGGGGCAGGGCCTGGAGCGCCGCCTGCAGCTGTTCGACAAGGAGGAGCCCAGCCTCGCCGACCTGCGCGAGGCGGCCTACTCCCGCGCCCTCGACCCGGTGAAGACCGAGGAGGGCTACGTCAGGGTCCAGCACGTGCTCATGGAGTTCTCCAACGAGCTCGGCCTGGGTACCGGCAACGTCACCAGCTACGGCCGCACCGTGTACGCCGTCCAGCTGGCCAAGGCGGCCACCTCCCTGCAGCGCTCCATCGGCATGCACCTGCTGGTGCGCCCCGGAAGCGGCGACGTGCTGGCCCAGCAGAAGGTCGCGTTCAACTCGTACAACTACCTGGAGCAGATCGCCATCGGCGAGTACGTCTCCGGTGGCACCGAGGCGGACACCGCACGCCTGCAGCAGGTCATGGCGGGCAAGGCCGAGGACGGCGAGAAGCGGTTGAAGGCCGCCGGCCTCAACCCGCCGGTCGGACCGGACAAGTCGGTCTTCACCGGCATGGCCTCGGCCATCGGCTCCGACTTCACACCCCAGCAGCTCGCCTCCCAGGACGTCACTCCCGAGACGTGGATGGGGGCCGCGACCGCCAAGTTCGAGGGCTACAGCGAGATCGAGAAGGACCTCGTGGACCGGGCGGTCGAGGAGGCCGCCGCGATCTCCGACGACGCCCGCAACGACGCGGTCACCACCGGTGTCATCGTCGTCGTCGCCCTGCTCGCCGCCTTCGTCCTGGCCGGGTTCATGGCCCGGCAGATGAGCCGTTCGATGCGCCAGCTGCGCACCGCCGCGCTCGGCATCGCCGAGCAGCGGCTGCCGATGCTGGTCGACCAGCTCTCCCGCACCGACCCGGGCCGGGTCGACACCCGCGTCCAGCCCATCCCGATCGACTCCCGGGACGAGATCGGCGAAGTCGCCCGCGCCTTCGACCAGGTCCACCGGGAGGCCGTCCGGCTGGCCGCGGAGCAGGCGATGCTCCGGGGCAACGTCAACGCGATCTTCACCAACCTCTCGCGCCGCAACCAGTCGCTCATCGAGGGCCAGCTGACCCTGATCACCGACCTGGAGAACAACGAGGCCGACCCGGACCAGCTGGAGAACCTCTTCAAGCTGGACCACCTGGCGACCCGTATGCGCCGCAACGGCGAGAACCTCCTCGTCCTCGCGGGCGAGGAGCCCGGCCGCCGCTGGAACCAGCCGGTCCCGCTGGTCGACGTCATGCGGGCCGCCTCCTCCGAGGTCGAGTCCTACGAGCGCATCGAGCTCACGGGCGTCCCGGAGACGGACATCCACGGCCAGGCCGTGACCGACCTCGTCCACCTGCTGGCCGAGCTGCTGGAGAACGCCACCACCTTCTCCTCCCCGCAGACGAAGGTCCGGGTGACGGCCACGCGCCTGCCCGACGGCCGGGTGATGATCGAGATCCACGACAAGGGCATCGGCCTGACCGCCGAGGACTTCGCGGACATCAACCACAAGCTGGCCAACCCCCCGACGGTGGACGCCGCGGTCTCGCAGCGGATGGGCCTGTTCGTGGTCGGCCGCCTGGCCGACCGCCACGGCATCCGCGTGCAGCTGCGCCCCTCGGGCGAGCAGGCCGGCACCACCTCGCTGGTGATGCTCCCCGACGCCATCACCCACGGCGGTGGGGGCGAGGCGCTGCCCGACGACGACTTCATGGTCTCCCAGATCATCCCGCAGCAGCAGAGCTTCGACGCTGCGCCGATGCGCACGGCGGCCGAACTCGGCTTCGACGACTCCCGCTACGAGCAGCAGGGCGAGAACGCCCCGCTCGACCCGGTGGGCCGGTCGCTGATGCGCGGGGAGCGCCGAGCGGCGCTGGAGGCGCAGACCCAGGGCCCGGACCCCGCGCACTACGCGGACGGCTCCGAGGAGCACGCCGCGGAGCAGCAGGAGTACGGCACCGGCTACGACCGGGAGTACGGAGCCCGGGAGGCCCAGGGGTACGCCCAGGACCAGCAGGACCAGGGATACGCACAGGACCGCCGGGAGTACCCCGCGGCACCCGGGGACCGGTCCTACGACCCGCAGGAGGCGTCCGGCTACGCGCCCGGGTACGGGGACGGCTACGGCGAGCAGGGCTACGACGGCTACGCGCCGGCGGACGGCTTCCCCGAGCACCGGGAGGGCCAGGACCCGGGGCGTCAGGAGCACGTGCAGACGGCATATGCGGAGACGGGCTACGACGGTCCGTCCGCCACCGGGGCCTCCCCCGACGGCTCCTACGACGACCGCTCCCACCAGCACCAGTGGCCGGCGCAGGAGACCTACCAGGCCCCGTACGAGCCGGAGTACCGCGGGGAAGCGGAATCTTCCTCGGACGCTCCCGCGAACGGCTCGGAGCGCGTAGGCTTCGAGCGTCCGGGCTCGGCCTCCAGTGCGAGCCACGGACTGACCGCCTCGGGCCTCCCGCGACGCGGTTCCGGCCAGCGGCCCGTCTCCGGGCAGCAGCCCCAGCAGCAGTGGCAGCAGCCCGCCGACCAGGCGCAGGCGGCTCCGCAGGGCAGCCAGGGCTCACAGGAGACGGCCGAAGGCCACTCCGACCCCTCCTCCGGTGAGTGGCGCTCGGCGAACGACGAGCGCTGGCAGCGGGCGGAGAGGCTCCGCGACCCGAAGGCGGGCGGGGTGACCTCCTCGGGTCTCCCCCGGCGCGTGCCCAAGGCGAACCTCGTCGAGGGCGCCGCGGAGCAGACCCCGCAGGGCGGCCCACAGGTCTCCCGCGCCCCCGAGGACGTCCGGGGCAGGTTGAGCAACCTGCGCCGCGGCGTCCAGCGGGGACGCACCGCGGGGACCGACACGAACGGACCGGCCACCTACGATCGACACGGTGGCCCGGGTAGTACCTACAACCAGGAGCGTTAGTGTGAGCCCGATGAGCCAGGCGGCGCAGAATCTGAACTGGTTGATCACCAACTTCGTGGACAACACCCCTGGTGTGTCGCACACGGTGGTGGTCTCCGCCGACGGACTCCTGCTGGCGATGTCCGAGGGTTTCCCCCGCGACCGCGCGGACCAGCTGGCGGCGGTCGCCTCCGGGCTGACCTCGCTCACCGCGGGAGCCTCCCGGATCTTCGAGGGAGGCCACGTCAACCAGACGGTCGTGGAGATGGAGCGCGGCTTCCTCTTCATCATGTCGATCTCCGACGGATCGTCGCTGGCCGTGCTCGCCCACCCGGAGGCCGACATCGGCCTGGTGGGCTACGAGATGGCCCTGCTGGTCGACCGGGCGGGCAGCGTCCTCACCCCCGACCTCCGCGCCGAACTCCAGGGAAGTCTGCTCAACTGACAAACGGACAGTGCATTTCCCGCCACCGCACCATAGGGTGCGGTGGCGCGGCCCGGCAGGGACAGGGGCCGCCAACCGGCGGTCGGAGGAGGAACCGTGACCACACCCCCAGGCGGACACCCGTACGACGGTGCTCACCAGCCCCAGGGTGAGTACCGTCACAACCACTTCAACTTCCCTTCGGAGCCGAGCAGACAGGGCGGCAACCAGCCCTACCGGCAGCCGCAGGCACCGGGGGCCTCGCCCTACACCCCGTCCTACGGGTCCCCCTACGACCGCCACGGGCAGCAGGGGACCCCGGCCGCCCGGCAGGGCGGCCGGCGCAGGAGCCCCGATCCGCAGGCGGACTCGGGGACGCCCCGGCACAACCCGCTGGTGCGCCCCTACGCGATGACCGGCGGCCGCACCAGGCCGCGCTACCAGCTCGCCATCGAGGCGCTGGTCAGCACCACCGCCGACCCCGCGCGGCTGCAAGGGCAACTGCCCGAGCACCAGCGGATCTGCCGGCTGTGCTTCGAGATCAAGTCGGTCGCCGAGATCTCGGCACTCCTCTCCATCCCCCTCGGCGTAGCCCGGATCCTCGTCGCCGACCTGGCCGAGGCCGGACTCGTCGCTATCCATCAGCCCGGCGGCGACGAGGCCGCGGGTGGCCAGCCAGACGTGACACTGCTCGAAAGGGTGCTCAGTGGACTTCGCAAGCTCTAGCGGCGGTGCAGCCCGCTCAACCACCAGCGCGAAGATCGTGGTGGCGGGCGGCTTCGGCGTGGGCAAGACCACGTTCGTCGGCGCCGTCTCGGAGATCAACCCGCTGCGTACCGAGGCCGTCATGACGTCTGCGTCCGCGGGCATCGACGACCTCACCCACACCGGCGACAAGACGACCACGACCGTCGCCATGGACTTCGGCCGCATCACCCTCGACCAGGACCTCATCCTCTACCTGTTCGGCACCCCCGGACAGGACCGCTTCTGGTTCATGTGGGACGACCTCGTCCGCGGCGCCATCGGCGCCGTCGTCCTCGTCGACACCCGACGCCTCGCCGACTGCTTCCCCGCCGTCGACTACTTCGAGAACTCCGGGCTCCCCTTCGTCATCGCCCTCAACGGCTTCGACGGACACCAGCCCTACAACCCCGAAGAAGTCCGCGAAGCACTCCAGATCGGCCCCGACACCCCCATCATCACCACCGACGCCCGCCACCGCGCGGACGCCAAGAGCGCCCTCATCACCCTCGTCGAACACGCCCTCATGGCACGACTGCGGTAGTACCGGGCACCGGGCACGACGACGGCCCCGGACCGCCCGCGCGACGCCTCGGCGTCCGCGGGCGGTCCGGGGCCGTCGTGCTCCCCGCTGCCGCCTGCCCCGCGCCCCCTGCGAACGGGTCCCGGAACGCCGACGAGGCCCCGTACACGGGGCGTGTACGGGGCCTCGGGAGGCGGGGAGGCGCGGGTGGCGCCGCCGGGGTCAGCCCTGCCAGGAGTGGGAGGGCTGGAACCCCCTCTGGCGCTCCAGCCGGCGCCAGCCGGCCGTGGTGCGCGGGCCGTCCGGCGCGGGGGCGTCCGTACGGGAGGCGGCGCGGGCCATCAGGATCGCGGTGATCGCCGCGAGCTCCTCGGGCTCGGCGTGGCCCTTCTCGACGCGCAGCAGC
Organism: Streptomyces sp. C10-9-1; assembly: GCF_024497955.1. Taxonomy (GTDB): domain Bacteria; phylum Actinomycetota; class Actinomycetes; order Streptomycetales; family Streptomycetaceae; genus Streptomyces; species Streptomyces sanyensis. Next base: position 173,308 of record NZ_JANHKP010000003.1, read on the forward strand.
GAGGAGGGGTCGGCAGGAGTGCTCATGTGGGCTCCAGTCCAGTGCGCAGGGTTACTGCGGGGGGTTGCCGTGCTTGCGGGACGGCAGGTCGGCGTGCTTGGTGCGGAGCATGGCGAGGGACCGGACGAGGACCTCGCGGGTCTCCGACGGGTCGATCACGTCGTCGACCAGACCGCGCTCCGCGGCGTAGTAGGGGTGCATCAGCTCGGCCTTGTACTCCTTGACCATGCGGGTGCGCATGGCCTCGGGGTCCTCGGCGTCGGCGATCTGGCGGCGGAAGATGACGTTCGCCGCGCCCTCCGCGCCCATGACGGCGATCTCGTTGGTGGGCCAGGCGTAGGTGAGGTCGGCGCCGATGGACTGGGAGTCCATCACGATGTACGCGCCGCCGTAGGCCTTGCGCAGGATCAGGGAGATCCGCGGCACGGTGGCGTTGCAGTAGGCGTACAGCAGCTTGGCACCGTGGCGGATGATCCCGCCGTGCTCCTGGTCCACGCCGGGGAGGAAGCCGGGCACGTCCAGCAGGGTGATGATCGGGATGTTGAAGGCGTCGCACATCTGCACGAAGCGCGCGGCCTTCTCCGATGCCTCGATGTCCAGCACGCCGGCCAGCGACTGCGGCTGGTTGGCGACGATGCCGACGACCTGCCCGTCGAGCCGCGCGAGGGCGCAGACGATGTTGCGGGCCCAGCGCTCGTGGATCTCCAGGAAGTCGCCGTCGTCGACGAGTTCCTCGATGACCTTGTGCATGTCGTACGGCCGGTTGCCGTCCGCGGGCACGAGGTCGAGGAGGACCTCGGACCGGCGGTCGGCCGGGTCGTCGGACGGGGCGGCCGGGGGGTTCTCGCGGTTGTTCGAGGGGAGCATCGACAGCAGGTAGCGGACCTCCGCGATGCAGGTCTCCTCGTCGTCGTAGGCGAAGTGCGCCACGCCGCTGGTCTCGGCGTGCACGTCGGCACCGCCCAGGCCGTTCTGGGTGATCTCCTCGCCGGTGACCGCCTTGACGACGTCCGGACCGGTGATGAACATCTGGGAGGTGTCCCGGACCATGAAGACGAAGTCCGTGAGGGCCGGGGAGTAGGCGGCGCCGCCCGCGCACGGACCGAGCATCACCGAGATCTGCGGGATCACGCCCGAGGCGCGGGTGTTGCGCTGGAAGATGCCGCCGTAGCCGGCGAGCGCCGAGACGCCCTCCTGGATGCGGGCGCCCGCACCGTCGTTCAGCGACACCAGCGGCGCACCCGCCGAGATGGCCATGTCCATGATCTTGTGGATCTTGGTGGCGTGGGCCTCGCCCAGCGCACCACCGAAGATCCGGAAGTCGTGCGCATACACGAAGACCGTGCGGCCCTCGACCGTCCCCCAGCCGGTGATCACACCGTCGGTGTACGGCTTCTTCGCCTCCAGGCCGAAGCCCGACGCACGATGCCGCCGCAGCTGCTCGACCTCGCGGAACGAGCCCTCGTCCAGCAGCAGCTCGATACGCTCGCGCGCCGTCAGCTTGCCCTTGGCGTGCTGCGCCTCGGTCGCCCGGTCGCTCGGGCCGCGCACCGCCTGCTCACGCAGCGCCTGCAACTCCGCGACACGACCGCGCGCATCGGCCGGTTCGCTGGTGGTCTGGTCCAGAAGGGTCATGCCTCGACCCTACGGATCCGACCAAGAAAACCCTGCCGTCGACTCTGCACAGTCTCGCGCCCGTTCTCCTGTCGGGCTTGCACAGAACCACTTCGTCCACAGCGCCAACCGCCAGCGGAGCACCGCCGCCCTTTGTGAGGGTCCGACAACACCGTGCCGAGCGGCACGAAGCGCGGGGACCCGCGCGCCGCTGCGCCGCGCGGGTTAACGGGGACTGCCGGGCGGGTGACCCAGAGCCGACGGCCGTACGTCCCGCGGGCACGGAAACAGAGATGTTGAAAGTTGAACGGAATAGCCCTACAGTCGACGTGGTTGAAGCTTAAACAACATGCCGGGTCCCCGGCATCCCGTCCCCGAGGAGCACGCCATGGGCATCTTCACCCGCAAGACCGACACCGCCGTCGCCACCGTCGACCCCGCCCTCGCGGCCCTGACGGGCGAGTACACCGTCGACCCGGCCCACAGCAGCCTGGGCTTCACCGTCCGGCACGCCATGGTGACCAACGTCCGCGGCTCCTTCGGCTCCTTCGAGGGCACCCTCGTGCTCGACGGCCGCGACCCCGCCGCCTCGTCCGCCTCCCTGGACGTCGACATCGCCTCCGTCGACACCGGCATCGCGGACCGGGACGGCCACCTGCGCAGCGCCGACTTCTTCGACGCGGAGACCTTCCCCGCGATGACCTTCCGTTCCACCGCCGCCGAGCAGCTCGGCGGCACGTCGTACCGGATCACCGGCGAGCTGACGATCAAGGACGTCACCCGCCCGCTCTCCATCGACCTGGAGTTCCAGGGCTCGGCCACCGACCCCTTCGGCAACGAGCGGGTGGGCTTCGAGGGCACCACCGAGATCCTCCGCTCGGAGTGGGGCCTCACCTGGAACACGGCCCTGGAGACGGGCGGTGTCCTGGTGAGCGACAAGGTCAGGCTGGCCTTCGACATCTCCGCCATCAGGAAGTCCGGCTGACGGCGGCCGCCGCCCGCGGCCCCCTGCCGCCGTGCGGGCAGCACCCCGGCGGGCGCCCGCTCGGCCGGCCCCTCCCGGCCCGGAGCGGGCGCTCCGCCCGTGCGGGCGGGCACGAGGGGGCGGGCACGAGGGGGCGGCCGCCCCGCCCCCGGTCAGAGCCCGCCGGTCTGCAGCAGGCGGTCGGGGGAGCCCTCGGTGACCGCGAGGCGGCCCTCGGCCGAGACCTCCAGCAGCAGGCGCTCCACGGCGGCCACGTCCGCCGCCGGGGCGGCCGCACGGGCCAGCAGCGCCACCCCGGCCACATGGGGAGCCGCCATCGAGGTCCCGTCGAGCGCGAGGCCGCCGCCGCCGAGGCGGGCCGAGACGATCTGCGTTCCGGGGGCGTACATCGCGAGGCAGGCGCCGTGGTTGGAGAAGCCCGTCTGGCGGTCCTGCGCGTCGGTGGCCCCCACGGTGAAGGCGCTCGGCGCCGAGGCGGGCGACACCCCGCAGGCGTCCCCGCCCTCGTTCCCGGCGGCGACGACGGGGACCACCCCGCCCGCGGCGACCCGGTCCAGGGCGTCGTTCACCGTCCGGGAGGCGGGCCCTCCGAGCGAGGCGTTCATGACCGCGGGCCCGGAGGCGTCGCGCGCGATCCAGTCCAGGCCGGCCATGATCCCCGACCAGGTGCCCCGGCCCCGGCAGTCGAGCACCCGCACACTGACCAGGTCCGCACCGCGGGCCACTCCGTAGCTCGCGCCCCCGACGGTGCCGGCGACATGGGTGCCGTGCCCGTCGCAGTCGGCCCCGTCGCGGCCGTCGCCGACCGCGTCGTAGCCCGGACGGGCCCGCCCGCCGAACTCCTCGTGCGCGTAGTCGATCCCGGTGTCGAGGATGTAGCCCGTGGTGCCCGCGCCCGAGCCGTGCACGGCGAACTCCCCGTCCAGCGGAAGGTCCCGCTGGTCGATGCGGTCCAGCCCTCAGGAGGGGGTGCCCGCGCGCGCACCCCCGGCCGGGACGGCGGCGACGGCGGAGACCTCGGCGTCCTGCTCGACGGCGGTGACCCCGGGCGCGCCGCGCACGGCGGCCAGTTCCCCGGGCGTGAGCCGGGCGGCGAAGCCCCTGGCCACGGAGGAGTAGGTGAACAGCGAGACCAGGTCCAGCTCCGCGAGGAGGGACTCGGCGTCGGCGGACTCGCCGAGCGTGACGATGTACTGGCCGGCGAGGGGCGCGGCGGACCGGTACAGCGGGGCGGGGGCGCGGGCCGGGCCCGGTCCGTCGAGGGCGGTGGCGGGCGGGACGGGTGCGAGGAGGGCGGCGAGGGCCGCCGCGCAGGCGCTGAGCCTGGTTCGGGTACGCATGCGCACGAGGGAAGCACGCAGCGTAGGCGATTCCTACGCACCGTGGCGACAGCTCCACGCGTCCCCACCGTTGCCGTACAGGCGCCCCGCCGCCGGAGTGCGGCGGTCCGGTCAGAAGCCGCCCCCGTCGAAGCCGCCGAACCCGCCGCCGCCTCCCCAGTCGCCGCCGCCCCAGCCGCCCGAACCGAAGTCCGAGGAGCCGAAGTCGCCGCCGAAGTCACCGGCGCCGTCGGCCCCGGCCTCCCCCGCGCCGAACTCGCCGCCGCCGTAGTCCGCCGCGTAGGCGGGGGCGGCGAGCATGTGGCCGAGCATGGTGCCCATCAGCAGGCCGGGCAGGATCCCGCCGCCGAAGTAGCCGCCCGCCCACGGGCCGTAGGCGGGTCCGGCCTCCCAGTACGGGCGGCGGCCGGACTCGGTCTCCACGGTGCGCGCGTCCGGGTCTCGGCCGTCGGCGATGCGCGCCCGGTCGGCGGCGCAGACCGGGACCTCGCGCTCGGTGCCCGCGGTCGGCGCCCAGGCGACATCGGCCACCGAGGGGCCGTGGCGGGGGTCGAAGAAGCAGGGTGCGCGCCGCTCGGGCAGCGGGCTGCCCTCCCTGCGCGCGGCGAGCACGGCCAGCGAGAAGCGGCCGTCCTGAAGCGCCTCGGTGACGGGGCGGACGTCCGCGGGGCGCTCGGCGGCGGACATCCGGTCCTTCGCCGTCTCGTAGGCGTCGAGGGCGTGGGCGTAGTCCGCCCGCATGGTGTCGTCCGCGCCCTTCTCGCCGGGGTGGAAGTCCAGCCGGTCCAGGGCCTCGCCGTAGGCGGTGATGTCCTCGTCGACGACCACCCGCAGCTTCTCCAGCGCGGCCCGGTCCTCGGCCACCTTGCGACGGCGCCGGGTGGTGCGGACGGTGAGAACCGCCGTGCCGGCCGCCGCCGCCAGGACGCCGAGGGCGATGAGCGCGCCCGCCCCGGAGCCGCCGGGCCCGACGGGCTGCGCGCCGGAGTCCCAGGTGGCGGGCGCGGTGCCGCGGGCCTCGGGCAGGGCCTGGCCGACGAAGTTGTCCAGCTGGGTGGCGGCGTCGACGGGGCCGCCCACCTTGACCGCGTCCGAGAGCCGGGCGACCTCCGCACCCGGCATGACGACCGAGTCGGCGGCCGCGTTGAAGCCCTCCCCCAGGCGCACCGCGTAGATCCCGGCGATGCCGGTGCGGGCCCGCAGCTCCTCGAGCAGCCCGTCGGGCGCGAACTCCTCGGTGGCGGGCAGGACGGCGACGAACAGGGGTTTGTCGGCGCTCTCGATCCGGTCGGCCAGCACGGCCGCCTCGCCGGGTGTGAGCTCCTCGGCCATGGACGGGTGGACGTACACCGGGCCCTGTTTCAGGGCGGCGGCGGCGTCCGACAGGTCCGGGTCGGCCGCCGAGGCGGTCGGGACCAGGACCAGCAGCAGCGTCAGCGTCAGCCCCGCGAGGGCCGACACCCAGGTGAACGGCCGTGTCCTCATACATCGACGCTACCCGAAGAGCACGGCGAACCGGGCATGTCCGGCGGAACGGAGTCCGGTGCGGAGGCCCCGCCCGGGGCCTTTGCACGGGGGCGGGCGCGGCGGGAGCCCGGAGGCCGGGACCCCGCCGCCGGCGCGCCCGGCCGCGGGCGTCACTCGGTGGGCTCGACCCCGGCCCGCAGCAGCCCGTAGGTGTAGGCGTCCTCCAGGGCCTGCCAGGAGGCCGCGATGATGTTGTCCGCGACGCCGACCGTCGACCAGTCGCCGGCGCCGTCCCCGGTGGAGATGAGCACCCGGGTCGTCGAGCCGGTGCCGTGGCGGCCCTCCAGGATGCGGACCTTGTAGTCGATCAGCTCCAGCTTGGCCAGCTGCGGGTAGATCTTCTCCAGGCCGACGCGGAGCGCCTGGTCCAGGGCGTTGACGGGGCCGTTGCCCTCGGCGGTCGCCAGGATGCGCTCGCCCTTGGCCCACAGCTTGACGGTGGCCTCGTTGGCGTGGGTGCCGTCGGGGCGGTCCTCGACGATCACCCGCCAGGACTCGGTGCGGAAGTAGCGCCGGGCGCGGCCCTCCGCCTCCTCGCGCAGCAGGAGTTCGAAGGAGGCGTCGGCGGCCTCGTAGGTGTAGCCCGCGAGTTCGCGCTCCTTGACGCGCTCGACCACCCGGCCCACCAGGTCCCGGTCGCCGCCGAGGTCGATGCCGAGCTCCTTGCCCTTGAGCTCGATGGAGGCGCGGCCCGCCATGTCGGAGACCAGCATCCGCATGGTGTTGCCGACCTGCTCGGGGTCGATGTGCTGGTACAGGTCCGGATCGACCTTGATGGCGGAGGCGTGCAGTCCGGCCTTGTGGGCGAAGGCCGAGACGCCCACGTAGGGCTGGTGGGTGGAGGGGGTGAGGTTGACGACCTCGGCGATGGCGTGGGAGATCCGCGTCATCTCCGCGAGGGCGCCCTCGGGCAGCACCTTCCGGCCGTACTTCAGCTCCAGGGCGGCGACCACCGGGAACAGGTTGGCGTTGCCGACGCGCTCGCCGTAGCCGTTGGCGGTGCACTGGACGTGGGTGGCGCCGGCGTCCACGGCCGCCAGCGTGTTGGCCACCGCGCACCCCGTGTCGTCCTGCGCGTGGACGCCGATCCGGGCCCCGGTGTCGGCGATCACGGTGGCGACGACGGCCTGGACCTGCGCCGGCAGCATCCCGCCGTTGGTGTCGCACAGGACGACCACGTCGGCGCCCGCCCCGTACGCGGTGCGGACGACCTCCTTGGCGTAGGCCGGGTTGGCCTGGTAGCCGTCGAAGAAGTGCTCGCAGTCGACGAACACCCGCCGGCCCTGCTCCCGCAGGTGGGTCACGGTGTCGCGGACCATCTCCAGGTTCTCGTCCAGCGTGGTGCGCAGCGCCAGCTCGACATGGCGGTCATGGGCCTTGGCGACCAGGGTGACGACCGGGGCCCCCGAGTCGAGCAACGCCTTGACCTGCGGGTCCTCGGCCGCCGAGCCCCCGGCGCGGCGGGTGGCGCCGAAGGCGACGAGCCGGGCGTGGCGGAAGTCGATCTCGCGCCGCGCGCGGGCGAAGAACTCGGTGTCGCGCGGGTTGGCACCCGGCCAGCCGCCCTCGATGAAGCCCACGCCGAAGTCGTCCAGATGGCGGGCGATGGTCAGCTTGTCGGCGACCGTCAGGTTGATGCCCTCGCGCTGCGCCCCGTCGCGCAGCGTGGTGTCGAAGACGTGGAAGGCGTCGTCGACCCGGGTGTCCTGGCCGTTGGTGGTCATGCTGTCGGGACTCCTGTCGGATGAGTGGCTCCGGAATGTCTGGATCCACTTGCCCCCATCATCGCGCGCCGTTCGCCTCGGCCGGGGATGGGGCCGTAAAACGAAAAGACCCCTCGCGGGTGCGAGAGGTCTGCGCGCGGGTCTGGGGCACGGTGTCCGCCGTCCGCGGGATTGCGTCCACGGGTTCAGCGGTCACTGCGGACCGGCGCGCTGCTGCCGATAATCATGGCGAACGAGAGCACGGACGCAGTCTGCCACAGCCGGACCGGAACACGGACGGCGGTCTCACCATGCGGGCACCGCAGGGGCGACCGCGTCACTGCCGGAGCAGCCCCTCCGAGACGAACTCCTCCACGTGCGCCAGCACCTGCTCCCGGCCCGTCCCCGGTATCCCGACCGCCACATGGACGCTGAAGCCGTCCAGCAGGGCGCGGAAGCGGGCGGCCCACCGGTCGGGGTCGACGGGGCGGAACTCCCCGCGCGAGACGCCCTCCGCGAGCAGGGCGACCAGGTCCCGGTGCCAGGCGCCCTCGATCGCGGCCTGGCGGGCGCGGGCGTCGGCCTCGGCGTTCTGCGAGCGGTTCCAGACCTCCAGCCACAGGGTCCAGTGCGGGTCGCGGGGCCCGTCCGGCACGTACAGGTCCACATAGGCGGCCAGGCGCTCCCGCGCCGTGGCCGGGCGCGAGAGCAGCGCCCCCCGCTCGGCCCCGAGGCGGCCCTCGCTCCACTCCAGCGTCTGGAGCAGCAGTTCGTCCTTGGTGCGGAAGTAGTAGAGCAGGTGGCCGCTGCTCATGCCGACCTCGCGCCCCAGCCCGGCCATGGTCAGGTTGTCCAGCCCGTGCTCGGCGATGGTGGCCATCGCCGCGGCGAGCAGGTCCTCGCGCGGGGGCGCGGCGTTGCGGCGCCTGGCGGCGGGGGTCACGGGGCCGCCGCCGGGGAGCGGGGCGCGGCAGGAGGTGCGTTGCGGTTCACCCGTACGTTCTACCCGATCACCGCCCCCGGGCGGGCCCCGAGGGGTCAGCCGACGCGCGGCTGCTGCTGGGTGATGCAGTGGACGCCTCCGCCTCCGGCGAAGATCGGCCGGGCGTCGACCAGGGTGACGGTGCGGTCGGGGTAGACGCGGCGGAGGATGCCCGCCGCGATCTCGTCCCGGGGGTCGTCGAAGGCGCAGAGCACCACACCGCCGTTGCAGACGTAGTGGTTGATGTAGGAGTAGTCGACCCACTTCCCGTCCTCGTCCCGCAGCACGGTCGGGGCGGGGACCTCGACGACCTCCAGGGGGCGGCCGCGGGCGTCGGTCTGGGCGCGCAGCAGCGCGGCGTTGGCCTTGCCGAGTTCGTGGTCGGGGTGGGCGGGGTCCGGCTGGGTGTGGCAGAGCACCGTCCCGGGCCCGGCGAAGGCGGCGACGATGTCGACGTGGCCCCGGGTGCCGTACACGCCGTAGTCCGCGGTGAGGCCGCGCGGCAGCCAGACGGCCTTGGTGGTGCCCAGGCGGGCGTGCACCTCGCGCTCGACTTCGGCGCGGCTCCAACCGGGGTTGCGCTCGGGCCCGAGCTGAACCGTGTCGGTGAGCAGAACGGTGCCCTCCCCGTCCACGTGGAGGGCGCCGCCCTCGTTGACCAGCGGGGAGGCGTGGACCGGCACCCCCGCCAGCTCGGCCACGTGGGCGGCGATCCGGGAGTCGTGCTCCCAGCGCGCCCACCCGGCCGCCCCCCAGCCGTTGAACACCCAGTCCACGGCGGCCAGCCGGGTGCCGTCGCTGACGAAGGTGGGGCCGATGTCCCGCATCCAGGCGTCGTCCAGCTCGCGTTCGACGACGTCGATCGCGTCGCCGAGCAGCTGCCGCGCCGATTCGGCCTGGCCCGTCCCGGCGATCACGGTGACCGGCTCGAAGCGGCGCACGGCGTGGGCGACGGCCGCCCAGGCCGCGCGCGCCTCGGCCAGTTCGGCCGCGTCGGTGAAGGTCGGGTTGGGCCCCGGCCAGGCCATCCAGGTGCGCTCGTGCGGTGCCCACTCGGGCGGCATACGGAAGGTCACAGGGGGTTCCTAGAGGAAGTAGAGGCGGTTGAGGGAGACGGAGTCGGCGGGTTCTGAGCGCAGCGGATCGCCGTCGAGCGTGACCCGCCCGGTCGGCCCGTCCACCTGGACGTCCCCGATGCGGGAGTTGAGCAGGAGGTCGCCGGGGCCGATGCCGCGGGTGCCGCGGACGGGGACCCTCCTGCGCCCGGTCGGCATGCGGTCGGAGCCGTTTCCGGCGGCGGCCTCGGCGACGAAGGCGACGGAGATGTCGGCCGGGGTCGCGCCGTGGGCGCCGAACTGCGGCCCGAGGACGAGCGGTTCGCAGGTGTCGGTCGCCGCGTTCGGGTCGCCGGTGACGCCGTAGGCCGGGAAGCCCGACTTCAGCACGAGCTGCGGCTTGGCGCCGAAGAACTCGGGCCGCCAGAGCACGATGTCGGCCATCTTGCCGACCTCGATGGACCCGACCTCGTGGGCGAGGCCGTGGGCGATCGCCGGGTTGACGGTGAGCTTGGCGATGTAGCGCAGCACCCGGGCGTTGTCGTCGTGGGCGCCGTCACCCGGCAGCGGCCCGCGTTCGGCCTTCATCTTGCCCGCCATGGCGAAGGTGCGGCGCACGGTCTCCCCGGCGCGGCCCATGCCCTGGGCGTCGGAGGAGGTGATCCCGATGGCGCCGAGGTCGTGCAGCACGTCCTCGGCGCCCATCGTCCCGGCGCGGATGCGGTCGCGGGCCATGGCCGCGTCGCCCGGCAGGTCGGTCTTGAGGTCGTGGACGGAGACGATCATCCCGTAGTGCTCCGCGACCGCGTCCCGCCCGAAGGGCAGGGTGGGGTTGGTGGAGGAGCCGATCACGTTCGGCACGCCCGCCATCCTCAGCACGTTCGGGACGTGGCCGCCGCCGCAGCCCTCGATGTGGAAGGCGTGGATGGTGCGCCCGTCGAGGACGCCGAGGGTGTCCTCCACCGAGAGGCACTCGTTGAGGCCGTCCGAGTGCAGGGCCACCTGCACGTCGTGCTCCTCGGCGACGCGCAGCGCGGTGTCCAGGGCACGGGCGTGCGCGCCCATGTCCTCGTGGACCTTGAAGCCGCAGGCGCCCCCCTCGGCGAGGGCCTCGACCAGGGGGGCGGGGTCGGAGGAGGAGCCGCGCGCGAGGAAGCCGATGTTGACCGGCCAGGCGTCGAAGGCCCGGAAGGCGTGCCGCAGCGCCCAGGGCGAGTTCACCCCGACGCCCCACACCGGCCCGAACTCCTGGCCGATCAGAGTGGTGACCCCGCTGGCCAGGGATGCCTCCATGACCCGGGGCGAGAGCAGGTGGACGTGGGTGTCGACGGCGCCGGCGGTGGCGATCAGGCCCTCTCCGGAGACGATGGAGGTACCGGTGCCGACCACCACGTCGACCCCGTCGAGGGTGTCGGGGTTGCCCGCGCGGCCGATGGCGTGGATGCGGCCCTCGCGGATGCCGACGGAGACCTTGCGGATGCCGAGCACGGCGTCGATGACCAGCACGTTGCTGATCACGACGTCGCAGGTGTCGCGGACGGAGGCGGCCTTCAGGTGCAGGCCGTCGCGGGCGGTCTTGCCGAAGCCGGCGAGGAACTCGTCGCCCGGGCGCTGGCTGTCCGACTCCACGCGGACCACCAGCCCGGAGTCGCCCAGCACCACCCGGTCCCCCGCGCGGGGGCCGTGCACGGAGGCGTACTCGCGGGCGTCCATGCGGCGGGGGGCGGGCCGGTGGTGGTCGTGGTGGCGGGTGGGTCTGCTCATGGGGTCGTTCCCTCCGTTCCCAGGTAGCCGCAGGCGGCGGCCCTGCGCAGTGCCTCCTCCTTGGCCCCGGGGGCGTCGAGGGGGCCGTCGACGAGGCCGGCGAAGCCGATCGCGATCCGGTCCCCGCCGAGGGGCACCAGACCCACCTCCGACTCCTCCCCGGGGCCGAAGCGCACCGAGGAGCCGGCGGGCACGGCGAGCCGCATGCCGTAGGCGGCGGAGCGGTCGAAGCGCAGCCTGGGATTGGCCTCGAAGAAGTGGAAGTGGGAGGTGACGCTGACCGGGACGTCCGCCGTGTTGCGCACGTCCAGCACCAGGTCCGGGGCGGGGTCGGGGGTGTCCGGGCCGGGGAGCACCGCGCCGGGGGCGTCGTCGCCCAGGCGGCCCCCGCCGATGGGGTCGGCGACGACCGCGAGGCGGGATCCGTCCTCGAAGACGGCCTCGACGTGGACCTCGGTGACGACGTCCGCCACGCCGGGCAGCACGTCGTCCGGACCGAGCACCGAGCGGGCCGCCTCGACCGCCTCGGCGAGGCGGCGGCCGTCCCGGGCGGCCTCGCAGACGGTGTCGGCGACGAGCGCCGTGGCCTCGGGGACGTTCAGCCGCAGTCCGCGGGCCCGGCGGGCCCGGGCGAGCTCGGCGGCGCCGAAGAGCAGCAGCCGGTCGCGCTCGGTCGGGGTCAGCCTCATGCACCACACCTCCCATGTTTGAGCAACACTCTAACAAGCAAGGTCTTCCGAGGAAACCATTGACTTAAAGCGAGGCATGGCCCACATTGAGCACCGCTCAATTAGAGCGCCATTCAAACGCAGTACGGGAGCGAGCCTCATGCCGATGGAGCAGCGCGGAGTCGACACCATCCCCGAGCCGGAACGCACCAGCACCCCCCGCGACCTGGTCTCGATCCTGCTGGGATCGAACCTCTGCCTGGGGGTGATCGTCTTCGGCTGGCTGCCGGTCTCCTTCGGGCTGGGCCTGTGGCCCGCGGTGACCTCGATCGTCGCGGGCACCGTCGTGGGCGTGGCGGTCACCGCCCCGCTCGCGCTGATCTCCCTGCGCACCGCGACCAACCTCTCGACCTCCAGCGGAGCGGCCTTCGGCGTCCGGGGGCGCCTGGTGGGATCGGTGGTCGGCCTGCTGCTCTCGCTGGGCTACACCGCCCTGACGCTGTGGATCGGCGGCGACGTGATGCTGGGGACACTGGCCCGGATCGCGGGGGTGCCCACCGGTGGGGCCGCGCACACCGTGGTCTACACGGCGCTCGCGGCCTGCACCGTGGTCGGCGCCGTCTACGGCTACCGCCTGCTGCTGCGGGTGAGCCGGGTGCTCGCCGTCGGCATGTCGGTGCTGCTCGCTCTCGGGCTGCTCGCCTACGGCCCCGAGCTGACCACCGCGGCCCCACCGGACACGCCGTACCTGCTGGGCTCCTTCTGGCCGACGTGGTTCCTGTCCGCGGTCGCCGCCGGTCTCAGCGGCCCCGTGGCCTTCATCACCCTGCTGGGCGACTACACCCGCTACATCTCACCGGCGCGCCACACCCCGCGCCGGGTCCTGCGCGCCACCTGCCTGGGGCTCCTTGCCGGCCTGCTCGTCCCCCAGCTCTTCGGCACCCTCACCGCGCTGGCCGCCCGCGCGGGCGCCGACTACGCCGGCCCGCTGGTCGCCGCCGCGCCCGGCTGGTACCTGGTGCCGCTGCTGATCGCCGCGGCGGCCGGATCGGTGGGCAACGCGGGGCTGATGCTCTACTCGATGGGGCTGGACCTGGACGCGATCCTGCCCCGCGCCACACGCACCCGGGCCACCCTGGTCGTGGCGGCCGTCGCCACCGCCTTCGTCTTCCTCGGCCACTTCGTGTGGGACGCCCAGTCCGCGATGACCTCCTTCGTCCTGCTGCTCACCGCCGTCGGCACCCCCTGGGCCGTGATCACCCTGACGGCCCATGCGCGGTGCGGCGGCGTCTACGACGAGGGGGCGCTCCAGGTGTACAACCGCCGGGCACGGGGCGGCGCCTACTGGTACCGCGCGGGCTGGCACCCGGGGGCCGTGCTGTCCTGGGCGGCCGGAGCGGGCGTGGGGCTGGCGGCCGTGTCCACCCCGCTCTACGAGGGCCCGCTGCTGCCGCTCACCGGCGGGGTGGACACCAGCTTCGTCCTGTCGGGACTGGTCGGCGGCGCGCTGTACACGCTGGTGGCCCCAGCCCGCGCCGGGGCCGTCCCCGGACCGCGGACCGCCGGCGGGGCGGGCGGCCCGGCGCCCGCCACCGACGGGGCCGCCCGCCCGAAGGCGCCGCAGGCGGGCTGAGCGGGGCGGGGCGGCCGTGCATCGCCCGCCCGCCGGCGCACGGCGGCCCGCCGCACCGGACGGGGCCGGGGCGGCGGGCCGGCTGCCGGACCGCAGGACGGGTCAGGCGACGGGGTGCGTCCAGCCGTGGGCGTCCGCGGCCTTGCCGGTCTGGATGTCCAGCAGCGCCTTGCGGAGCTTGAGCGTGACCTCGCCCGGCTCCCCGCCGGACTGCTGCCACTCGCCCCGGGCCGACTTCACGGTGCCGACGGGCGTGATGACGGCGGCCGTGCCGCAGGCGAAGACCTCCTTGAGGGCACCGCTCTCGCTGTCCGCCTGCCACTGGTCGATCGAGACGCGCCCCTCCTCGGAGGTGTACCCGAGGTCCCCGGCCAGCTTCAGCAGGGAGTCGCGGGTGATGCCGGCGAGCAGGGAGCCGGTCAGCGTCGGGGTGACGATGCGGTCCTCGTAGACGAAGTAGAGGTTCATGCCGCCGAGCTCCTCGACCCACGTGTGCTCGACGGCGTCGAGGTAGGCGACCTGGTCGCAGCCCTTGGCGGCCGCCTCGGCCTGGGCGAGGAGGGAGGCGGCGTAGTTGCCGCCGGTCTTGGCGTCGCCCATGCCCCCGGGGACGGCGCGCACCCGGTCCTCGGACAGCCAGATGGAGACCGGCTTCACGCCGCCCGGGAAGTACGCACCGGCGGGCGAGGCGATGACCAGGAACAGGTACTCGCTGGCCGGGCGCACCCCGAGGCCGACCTCGCTGGCGATCATGAAGGGCCGCAGGTAGAGCGACTCCTCGCCGCCGTGGGCCGGGACCCACGCCTCGTCCTGGCGGACGATCGCGTCACAGGCGGCGACGAACAGGTCGACGGGCAGCTCGGGCATGGCCAGCCGACGGGCCGAGGCCTGGAACCGCCGGGCGTTCGCCTCGGGGCGGAAGAGGGCCACCGAGCCGTCGGGGTGGCGGTAGGCCTTGAGCCCCTCGAAGATCTCCTGCGCGTAGTGGAGGGTCATGTTGGCAGGGTCGATCGACAGCGGCGCGTAGGGGACGAGCTCCGCGTCATGCCAGCCGCGCCCCTCGGTCCACTTGATGACGACCATGTGGTCGGTGAAGTGGCGGCCGAAGCCGGGGCTGGCCAGGATCGCGTCGCGCTCCGCGTCGGACAGCGGGTGCGAGGAGGGCTTGAGCTCGATCGAGGGCGTCGTCATGAGTGGAGTCCTTCACCGGTTGGCAGTGGCGGACCGCGTCACGCGGGGCGGATGCCCGACGCCGCGCGGGTGCTTGGACGTCCGAACATCGCCGTGTACACGGCCCACGTTCGATTATCGCCCGCGTGGGCCCGGACGGGGAACAGCGTGGAGCGCGGCCCGGTGTCGATGGTGGCACCCGTCACGGCGCAGCAGAAGCCGCCGGGCGCGGTGGGAAGGCGACCCGGCGGCGGGGCGGGGGCCGGAAACGGCCCCCGCGGGGATGCGGTCCGTCGGGTCAGCCCGCTACGCGTACCGCGAGCGCGTCGCCGATCTCGTCCGTGGTGCGGACCTTCTCGGGGCTGCGCTCCGCCAGGTCGGCGGTGACCGCCGCCTCGATGCGGTCGGCCTCGGTCTCGTGGCCGAGGTGCCGCAGCAGCAGGGCGACGGACAGGACGGTGGCCGTGGGGTCGGCCTTGCCGGTGCCCGCGATGTCCGGGGCCGAGCCGTGGACGGGCTCGAACATCGAGGGGAAGGCACCGCCCGGGTTGATGTTGCCGGAGGCGGCCAGGCCGATACCCCCGGTGACCGCGGCGGCGAGGTCGGTGATGATGTCGCCGAAGAGGTTGTCGGTGACGATCACGTCGAAGCGCTCGGGCTGCGTGACGAAGAAGATCGTCGCGGCGTCGACGTGCAGGTAGTCCGTCGTGACCTGGGGGTACTCCCGGCCCACCGCGTCGAAGATCCGCTTCCACAGGTGGCCCGCGTGGACGAGGACGTTGTTCTTGTGGACCAGCGTCAGCTTCTTGCGCGGCCGGGCAGCGGCGCGCTCGTAGGCGTCGCGGACGACCCGCTCCACCCCGAAGGCCGTGTTCAGGCTGACCTCGGTGGCGACCTCGTGCGGGGTGCCGGTGCGCAGCGAGCCGCCGTTGCCGGTGTAGGGGCCCTCGGTGCCCTCGCGGACCACCACGAAGTCGATGTCGGGCCGCCCGGCGAGCGGGGTGGCGGTGTTGGGGAACAGCTTGGACGGCCGCAGGTTCACATGGTGGTCGAAGGCGAAGCGGAGCTTGAGCAGGAGGCCGCGCTCCAGGACGCCGGACGGCACCGAGGGGTCGCCGACGGCGCCGAGCAGGATCGCGTCGTGCCCCTTGAGCGCCTCCAGTTCGGCGTCCGGGAGGGTCTCCCCCGTCCGGTGCCAGCGCTGGGCGCCCAGGTCGTACTCCTTGGTCTCCAGCTTCACATCCTGCGGGAGGACGGCGGCGAGGACCTTGAGGCCCTGAGCCACGACTTCCTTGCCGATGCCGTCACCGGGGACCACTGCGAGATTGATGCTGCGAGACATGTCGGCACCCTACTCCGCGTCCCATTCGTTGACACGCGATGTCCACCATCTGGACGCCTCTCCGTCGGACGCGGACCGGACGGCGGCGGCGCGGGCACGCGGCAGGCACCGCGGCCCCTCCCCCGGGCCCGAGGGGGCGCCGCGGAGGAGGGACCTCGGAAAGGGAGCGCGTGCGGGGACCGGGGCGGAGCCCCGGCTCAGTGGCCGGTGTCCCCGCCGTTGTCGCGGCGGTCCAGGGCGCGCTGGAGCGCGGCGGCGGCGTTCCTGCGGTCGGCGTCGGCGGTGCGGGCGGAGCGGCGGACGCGGCGGACGGTCTCAGCGGGCATGGTGATCGACTCCTTGGAGATCGGAAGGATTTCGAAGGCGCCGGAAGGGGCGGGGAGCGAGGCCGCAGGGGTTGCCTGCGCGAAGGCACTGGCTCACGACCGCCGTTCGCTGGATCGAGCGAGACGTTCGGCTCCTACAAACGTAAGGCAGCCGCACCGTTCTGTCTCCACAGTTAGTCGGGCTTCCTACTATCTGAGACGGCGGGAGGCGTGCCGCTCGTCACAGCAGGCCGCCGCGGCGCCGGGCCGCCCGCCCCGGGGCCCCCGGCCGCCGCTGCCGGCGCGGCCGCGTCAGCCCCCGGTGGCCGTGCGGAGCACCCGGGCCACCCGCTCGGTCCAGGCGGTCAACTCCTCGCGGGAGGAGTGGTCGTCGCCGCAGAGGGCGGCCGCCTGGGCGTCGCTGAGCCGCTCGGGGCCCTCGGCCTCCAGCAGGGCGTGCAGACTGCGGGCGAGGTGGGCCAGTCGGCGCGCGTCCTCGTGCTCGACGCTGTCGACCCCGTGGCCGGGGCCGAGGGTGGTGGATCCGGGCATGGTTCCTCCTCGAAGCGCCCCCTCCCGGGCAGCCTATGCCCGCCGGACGCGAACCGCCCCCGCCGGTCTGGGGGGACCGGCGGGGGCGGTGTCCGCGGGGCGGTACGGAGGGTCAGCCCATGTGCGGGTAGGTGTAGTCGGTCGGCGCGACCAGCGTCTCCTTGATGGCGCGGGTCAGCGTCCAGCGCATCAGGTTCTGCGGGGCGCCGGCCTTGTCGTTGGTGCCGGAGGCGCGGCCGCCGCCGAAGGGCTGCTGGCCGACGACGGCGCCGGTGGACTTGTCGTTGATGTAGAAGTTGCCCGCCGCGTAGCGGAGCTTGTCCATCGTGTGGGCCGCGGCGGCACGGTCCCCGGCGATGACCGAGCCGGTCAGGGCGTAGGCGGAGACCGACTCCATCTGCTCCAGCACGGCCTCGTACTGGTCGTCCTCGTAGACGTGGACGGCGAGGATCGGGCCGAAGTACTCCGTGGTGAAGACCTCGTTGCCCGGGTCGGTGCACTCGATGACGGTCGGGCGGACGAAGTAGCCGACCGAGTCGTCGTAGGTGCCGCCCGCGACGACGGTGCAGGTCGGGTCCTCCTTGGCCCGGTCGATCGCGGCCTTGTTCTTGGCGAAGGCCCGCTCGTCGATCACCGCGCCGATGAAGTTCGTCAGGTCGGTGACGTCGCCCATCGGGATGCCCTCGACCTCGGCCGCGAACTCCTCCCTGAAGCCCGTGTTCCAGATCGACGCCGGGATGTAGGCGCGCGAGGAGGCGGAGCACTTCTGGCCCTGGAACTCGAAGGAGCCGCGGGTCAGGGCGGTCTTCAGCACGGCGCGGTCGGCGCTCGGGTGGGCGACGACGAAGTCCTTGCCGCCGGTCTCGCCGACGATGCGCGGGTAGGAGCGGTACTTCTCGATGTTGTTGCCGACCGTCTTCCACAGGTGCTGGAAGGTCCGGGTCGACCCGGTGAAGTGGATGCCCGCGAGCATCGGGTGCTCCAGCGCCACCTCCGAGACGGCGATGCCGTCGCCGGTCACCAGGTTGATGACGCCCTTGGGCAGCCCGGCCTCCTCCAGCAGCTGCATCAGCAGCACGGCCGCGTGGGTCTGCGTCGGGGACGGCTTCCAGACCACGACGTTGCCCATCAGGGCCGGGGCGGTCGGCAGGTTGCCGGCGATGGCAGTGAAGTTGAAGGGCGTGATCGCGTAGACGAAGCCCTCCAGCGGGCGGTGGTCCAGGCGGTTCCACACACCGGGCGAGTTCGCCGGGGGCTGCTCGGCCAGCAGGTCGCGGGCGTACTTGACGTTGAAGCGCCAGAAGTCGACGAGCTCGCAGGGGGTGTCGATCTCGGCCTGCTGCGCGGTCTTGGACTGGCCCAGCATGGTGGAGGCGGCCATCGTCTCGCGCCAGGGGCCGGCCAGCAGCTCGGCGGCGCGCAGGATGATCGCGGCGCGGTCGTCGAAGGACATGGCGCGCCAGGCCGGGGCCGCGGCGAGCGCGGCGTCGACGGCGTCCTGGGCGTCCTGCCGGGTGGCGCCGGCGAAGGTGCCGATGACGGCCCGGTGGTTGTGCGGCTGCACGACGTCGACGCGCTCGCCGCCGCCCATCCGCCTGACACCGCCGATGGTCATCGGCAGCTCGATCGGGTTCTCGGCCAGCTCCTTGAGCCTGGCCTCCAGCCGGGCGCGCTCGGGCGAACCGGGGGCGTAGCCGTGGACCGGCTCGTTGACGGGAGCGGGGACCTGGGTGACGGCGTCCATGACTTCCGTGACTCCTTAAGCGAGGGGGGGTGAGGGCCCTGGGTTCGGTCGGGGTCAGTTCTTGGTGATCATCGAGCGCAGGAAGAACAGCAGGTTGGCCGGCTTCTCCGCGAGACGGCGCATGAAGTAGCCGTACCAGTCGGTGCCGTACGCGGTGTAGACGCGCATCCGGTGGCCCTCGGCGGCGAGCCGGAGCTGCTCGTCGCCGCGGATCCCGTAGAGCATCTGGAACTCGTACTCGTCCAGCTTGCGCCCGGCGCCGCGGGCGAGTTCCTGCCCGATGGCGATCAGGCGCGGGTCGTGGGACCCGATCATCGGGTACCCCTCCCCCTCCATCAGGATGCGCAGGATCCGCACATAGGCCTTGTCGATCCCGGCCCGGTCCTGGATCGCGACGGAGGCGGGCTCCTTGTAGGCCCCCTTGACCAGGCGGACCCGGCTGCCGTCCGCGGCGAGGCGGCGGGCGTCCTGCTCGGTGCGGAAGAGGTACGCCTGGATGACGCAGCCGGTGTCCGGGAAGTCCTTCCGCAGCTCCTCGTGGATGGCGAACATCGAGTCGAGGGTGGTGTGGTCCTCGGCGTCCAGGGTCACCGTGGTGCCGATGGCGGCGGCCGCCTCGACGACGGGGCGGATGTTGGCGAGGGCCAGCTCGTGGCCGCCCTCCAGGGACTGGCCGAACATCGACAGTTTGACCGACATCTCGACCCTGGGCCCGAAGTCCAGCCGGGCCAGGCACTCGACGAGCTCCAGATAGGCGTCCCGGGCCCCGGCGGCCTGCTCGCGCGTGGTGATGTCCTCGCCCACCACGTCGAGAGTGACCTCCAGGCCCCGGGCGACCGCGTCCCTGACGATGGGGACGACCTGGTCGACGTTCTCACCGGCGATGAACCGGGCGACGACCTGCTTGGTCCCCGGGGCGGCCGAGACGAAGCGGCGCATTCTGTCGCTGCGCGACGCGGCGAGGATCACGGGACCCAGCACGGGCACCTCCATGGCACGGATGAAGAGCGGCGTAACCCGGACAGAAGACACAGTCCGGGAACAGCACGATGAACCACCGTGAAACCTAAGGATCGCGCGGATGCCGAGCCATCGACAGCTGTCACGCATCCGTGTCCGGGATCTCAGACATATGTACAAGGAGTGCGAGAATGGCCGCGTGAAGGGCGACTACCAGGATCTGGTCGACGAGATCTCCGGCCTGCTCGCGGCCCCCGCCACACTGGAGGACCGGGACTTCCGGCTGATCGCGTTCGGCGCGCACGACAGCGACGACGACACGATGGACCCGGTGCGCACCCGGTCCATCCTCACCAGGACGTCGACCCCGGCCGTCCGGTCCTGGTTCGAGGGCTTCGGCATCGCCCGCGCCGCCGGGCCCGTCCGCATCCCCGCCGCACCCGAGGCCGGGGTGAACCGCGCCCGGCTCTGCCTGCCGGTGCGCCACCACGGGGTGGTGCTCGGCTACGTGTGGCTCCTGGACTCCGCCCCCGGCCCGGGTCCGGACCGGCTGGCCGCCGCCATGGAGGTGGCCGGGCGGATCGGGACCCTGCTGGCGGACGAGGAGCGCGCCGGCTCCGACCTCTCACGGGAGCTGCGCGCGGTGCTGACCGCCGACCGCGGCTGGCAGTACGACATGGCGGTCTCCGCCTTCGCCGAGGCGCTCGGCCCCGCGGGCGAGGGACTGCACGCGCTGGTCTGCGTGCTGCCCTGGCAGGCGGACGACGCCCCCTCGGTCCGTGCCCTGCCCGGCGCGGCGGCACTGGCCACGGTCCCGCTGCACACCGGGCACCCGCCCGGGGAGCCCGGCGGCGCCGAGGCCCCGGCGGACGAGGGCCTCGCCGCCCTGGTCCGGCTGCGGTCGGCGGACAACCCCGAACCGGCGCTGGCGGCCGCGGTCCGGCTCCGCGACCGGGCCTCCGGCGGCACCGCCCGGGGCACGGGCCGGGGGGACGCGCCCGCCACCGGGGCGGGGGTCTCGGCGGCCCACCGCGGGCTGGGCGAGCTGGGGACCGCCTGGCGGGAGGCCGCGGCCGCGGCACGCACCGCGCTCGCCGAGCCCCGCCACTCCCCCGTGGCGCACTGGCCGGAGCTCGGCGCCTTCCGGATGCTCACCGCACTGCCCCCGGACCGTCTGGACGACCCCTGCGTGCGGCAGCTGCTGACGGCCTCCCACCGCGAGCTGGCCCGCACCGCCGAGGTGTTCCTCGACTGCGCGGGCCAGGCGGGCCGGACGGCCGCGGCGCTGGGCGTCCACCGGCAGACGCTGTACTACCGGCTGTCCCGGGTCGAGCAGCTGACCGGCCTCGACCTCGACGACGGGGGTCACCGCCTGCTGCTGCACATGGCGCTCAAGGGCGCCCGGCTGCGGGCCCGGGCCCCGGAGCCGCACCGGTCCTGAGCCGCGGGGGAGGCCGGGGCCCGCCCCCGGCGGACTCAGCCCGCGGCCCCTGCCGCGGCCGCGCCCCCGGGGAGGGCCGGGCCCGCCGGTGCGGCCGGGCCGCGACCCGGTGCCGTCGCGCGCAGACGCCCGGCGAAGACCGCCGCGAGGAGTCCGGTGAGCAGCAGGATCGGCAGCGCCTCCAGCGGTGCCAGCGCGGGGACGGCCACCCCGGCCGCGGTCACCGCCACGAAGGCGGCGGCCGCGGCGACCGCCGCGCGCAGCAGCCGGGTTCCCGTGGGCAGGGCCAGGGCGAGCAGCCCGATGCCGGCCGTCGCGGCGGTCCCCTTGAGCTGGGCGACCGTGTACAGGGCAGCCACCGGAACGGAGGCGAGGGGCTCGCCCGCTGCCGCCTGGGCGGCGTGGACGGCCAGCACGGCGTTCTCCACCATGTCCAGGACACCGGTGGCGATCATCGCGCCCATGCTCAGGTTGCCGAGCACGCGGGAGGCGGTCAGCCCCCGGGCCGCGGTGAAGGTGACCACGTAGGCCAGGACGAAGAGCGCGTCGAAGCCCATCCAGAGGAGCACGGCCTCCGGCCGGTCGTGGAGCGGTGCGGCGAACTCCGCCAGCGTCAGCGGCACGTCGGTGGGCTGGAGGTGCACGCCGGAGTGGACGGCCGTCAGCACGGGAAAGGCGACCGCGCAGGCGAAGGCGGCGAGCGCCGCGAGGAGTCCGGCCCGGTCCAGCACCCGGGTGTCCGGGGACGGGGAGGCGCTCACCGGCCCTCCTCCGCCCCGTCGCCAGGGGCGTCCGCGTCGGCATCGGGACCGAGGAGGTCCTCCAGGGAGTCCCGGTGGGCGCCCAGCCGCCCGACGACGTGCACCAGGCGGTCGCGGAGCGCCGCCAGCTCGCCCAGCTGCCGCTCCACGTCGGCGATCCGGCCGCGCAGGAGCGCCTCGGCGTGGTCGGCCGGGCAGTCGGTCACATGGTCGCAGGCGTCGGCGAGTTCCCGGATCTCCTCCAGGCGCAGCCCGAGGCGCCGGCCGACCCGGATGAAGGTCAGGCGGTCCACCGCTTCCTGCGGGTAGCGGCGGTGGTCCCCGCTGGTGCGCTCCGCGGGCGGGAGCAGGCCCTCCCGCTCGTAGAAGCGGACGGCGTCCACCGAGATGCCGGCGGCGCTGGCCAGCGCACCGGTGCTGAGCCGGGCGGTGGTGCCCGGCAGGATCGCTGTGGTCATGGCCCCGACGTTAGATCCTGGAGTGGACTCCAGGATCAAGCCGGGCCCGGGTGACGCCTGTCACACCGGCGCCCCGGGCGGTCCCCCGACCTGCGCGGTGAGCCCTCCGGGAGGACGGCGGGCGCTCCCGGCGTACGCCGGAGGTGGCACACGGGCGCGACCCCGGACGGATGCGGCGGCACGGGCAGGGTGCCGAGCATGGCGGGTGTGACCGAGTCGATCACGGGGCTGAACCTGTCCCTCTCCGAGACCCTTCTCGTCCTCGCCGCGACCGCCGCGGTCGCGGCCCGCTGGCTGCCGCCCGCGGCCCGCGGCCCGGTCGCGCTCACCTCGGCCGGTGTCGCGGCGGCCTCCGCGGGCGCCGTTGCCCTGTCCGGCCTCCGGTGGCAGCTGGTGCCCGTGCTGGTCGCCGCGGGCCTGGCCCTCCCCTTCGCTCTCGCCCCGGTGCTCCGCAGGGGCGCGCCGCGTGCCCCGCGCCGGGCTCCGTGGTGGGCGGCGGGGCCCGCGACGCTGCTCTGCGGCGTGCTGATCGCGGCCGGGCCCGCGGCCTCCTGGGCCCTGCCCGTGCCGGTGCTCCCCGAGCCCACCGGACCGTACGGGGTGGGCACCGGCACGGTGCAGTGGACGGACCCCGTCCGGCCGGAGCCCGCCACCGCCGAGCCCGGGGACCGGCGCACCGTGGTGGTCCAGCTGTGGTACCCGGCGGACCGGGCCCCGGGTCCGCGAGCCCGCTACCTCGGCAGGACCGCGGACGAGGCGCGGACGGTCGGGGACGCCCTGGCCGGCTACGCCGGGCTGCCGGCCTTCGCCCTGGACGGGGCGGCGGCGGCGCGCGGGCACGCGGTGCCGGACGCACCGGTCGCCGCGCGCGGCGGGCGCTTCCCGGTGGTGCTGTTCTCCCCGGGCCTCGGCGGTGTGCGCACCCAGAACACGGCCTGGGCCCAGGAGATCGCCTCCCACGGCTACGTGGTGGCCGCGCTGGACCACCCCTACGACTCCGCGGCGGTCGTCCTGGACGACGGGCGGACCGTGCGCACCGAGGTAGCCGCCTCCGGGGACAGCGCCGAGGACGAGCGCCGCGCCGCCCGGTGGACCGCGGTGCGCGCGGCGGATCTCCGCTTCGTCCTGACCCGGCTGGGCCGGATCGACCGGGGCGAGGCCCCCGGTCTCCTGGCCGGACGGCTCGACACACGGCGCGCGGCGGTCGCCGGGCACTCCCTCGGCGGGGCGGCGGCCCTGCTCGCCGCGGCGCAGGACGACCGCTTCGCCGCCGCGGTGGACCTCGACGGCTTCCCCCGCGACACGGGCCCGGGGGTGCGCACCCGGCCCGTCCTGGCGCTCACCCAGGCCGTGGGCCCGGACACCGACCCCGACTACCTGCCGCGGCTTCGCCGGGCCCTGGAGGCGGGGACGGCCCCCGGCTACCGGCTCACCGTCCCGGGCGCCGCGCATCTGACCTTCACCGACGCGCCGCTGTACCTGCCGCCGCTGCCCTCGCTGGTCGGTTCGCTGGGCCGCACCGGGGGGCACCGGATCACCGCGGGGGCCACCCTCGCCTTCCTGGACGCGGTGCTCGCCGCCGAGCCGGCCGACCCCGCTCGCGCGCTCGCCGCCTACGGCGAGCTGACCGTGCACCGGCCCCGGGGCGGCTGAGCCCCGCACGCGTGCGGGGCCCCGGTGCGCTCGGCACCGGGGCCCCGTGCAGGCGGGCCGCCGCTCTCAGTCGGTGAGGTTCACCGAGCGGGCGGAGGCGGCGCCGATCTCCTCGGCGATCTCGGCGAGCACGGTGGGCGGGACCGTGTCGTCGACGGTGAGCACGACGAGCGCCTCGCCGCCCTCCTCCGCACGGGAGACCTGCATTCCCGCGATGTTGAGGCCCGCCTCGCCGAGGATCCGGCCGACGGTGCCGACGACGCCCGGGCGGTCGTCGTAGCGGAGCACCAGCATGTGGTCGGCGAGGGCGAGGTCGACGTCGTGGTCGCCGATCGCGACGATCTTCTGCAGGTGCTTGGGGCCGGCCAGCGTGCCGGAGACCGCGACCTCCTCCCCGCCGGAGAGGGTGCCGCGCACCGTGACCACGTTGCGGTGGTCGGGGGACTCCGAGCCGGTCGTGAGCCGCACCTCGACACCGCGCTCCTGGGCGAAGAGCGGGGCGTTCACATAGGAGACGGTCTCGTCCACGACGTCCTCGAACACGCCCTTGAGCGCCGAGAGTTCGAGGACCTTCACGTCGTGCTGGGTGATCTCGCCGTACACCTCGACGTCGAGGCGGACCGCCACCTCGCCGGCCAGGGCGGTGAAGATGCGGCCCAGCTTCTCGGCCAGCGGCAGGCCCGGGCGCACGTCCTCGGCGATGACTCCGCCCTGGACGTTGACCGCGTCGGGGACCAGCTCCCCGGCCAGGGCCAGGCGCACCGAGCGGGCCACGGCGACCCCGGCCTTCTCCTGGGCCTCGTCCGTGGAGGCGCCCAGGTGCGGGGTGCACACGACCTGGTCCAGCTCGAACAGCGGGGAGTCGGTGCAGGGTTCCTTGGCGTACACGTCGAGGCCCGCGCCGGCGACCCGGCCCTCCTTGAGCGCCGAGTACAGCGCCTCCTCGTCGACGATGCCGCCGCGGGCGGCGTTGACGACGCGTACGGAGGGCTTGACCTTGTGCAGCGCCTCGTCGCCGATCAGGCCCAGCGTCTCGGGGGTCTTGGGGAGGTGGACGGTGATGAAGTCGGAGACCTCCAGCAGCTCGTCCAGGGAGAGCAGCTTGACGCCCATCTGCGCGGCGCGGGCCGGCTGGACGTAGGGGTCGTAGGCGACGACCTTCATCCCGAAGGCGGACATCCGCTGGGCGACCAGCACGCCGATGCGGCCGAGTCCGACGACGCCGAGGACCTTCTCGCTCAGCTCCACGCCGGTGTACTTCGAGCGCTTCCACTCGGCGTTCTTCAGGGCGGTGTTGGCCTGCGGGATGTTGCGGGCGGTGGCGAGCAGCAGGCCGCAGGCGAGTTCGGCGGCGGTGACGATGTTGGAGGTCGGGGCGTTGACCACCATCACGCCGGCCTTGGTGGCGGCGGAGACGTCGACGTTGTCGAGGCCGACGCCGGCCCGGGCGACGACGCGCAGCTTGCGGGCGGCGGCGATGGCCTCGGCGTCCATCTTGGTGGCGGAGCGGATGAGGACGGCGTCCACGTCGGCGAGGGCGGGGATCAGCTCCGCGCGGTCGGCGCCGTTGCACTGCCGGATCTCGAAGTCCGGACCGAGCGCGTCCACGGTGGCGGGCGACAGCTCTTCAGCGATGAGTACGACAGGTTTCGAGCTCACGTGAGTCCTCACATGTCCGGTGCAGACGGCCGTCCCGACGGCCGCAGCGGTGGAGGGGGCTAGCCGCGTGGAAGACGCACGACACTGTGGGCCTGACGCGTATGTAGGGATGAGTGTAGTGGCGGCGCGGGCCGCGGCATGCGCCTCGTCGGAAGGATCACCCGTCCGTGGCTGGACGAGGCGGCGGGTGCGGCCCGGGGGCCCCGATCGGGGCCCCCGGGCCGGCGGGTCCTTCAGGACTCGTCGTTGTCGACCCAGCTCATGAGCTTGCGCAGCTCCTTGCCCGTGGTCTCCAGCAGGTGCTCGGAGTCCTGGGTCTTGTACTCGTTGTACTTCTTCAGACCGCCGTGGTACTCGTCCATCCAGTTCTTGGCGAAGGTGCCGTCCTGGATCTCGGCGAGGACCTTCTTCATCTCGGCCTTGGTGGCGTCGGTGATGATCCGCGGGCCGGTGACGTAGTCGCCCCACTCGGCGGTCTCGGAGACCGACCAGCGCATCTTCTCCAGGCCGCCCTCGTACATCAGGTCCACGATCAGCTTCAGCTCGTGGAGGCACTCGAAGTAGGCGATCTCCGGCTGGTAGCCGGCCTCGGTCAGGGTCTCGAAGCCCGCCTTGACCAGCGCCGCCGTGCCACCGCAGAGGACGGCCTGCTCACCGAACAGGTCGGTCTCGGTCTCCTCCTTGAAGGTGGTCTTGATGACGCCGGCGCGGGTGCCGCCGATGCCCTTGGCGTACGACAGCGCCAGGTCGAAGGCCTTGCCGGTGGCGTCCTGCTCGACGGCCGCGATGCACGGCACGCCGCGGCCCTCCTCGTACTGGCGGCGGACCAGGTGGCCCGGGCCCTTGGGCGCGACCATGGCGACGTCCACGCCCGCCGGGGGCTTGATGAAGCCGTAGCGGACGTTCAGGCCGTGGCCGAAGAACAGGGCGTCGCCGTCCTTCAGGTTGGGGGCGATGTGCTCCTCGTAGACCTGGGCCTGGATCGGGTCCGGGACGAGGATCATGATGACGTCGGCCTCGGCGGCGGCCTCGGCGGGGGAGACGACCCGCAGGCCCTGCTCCTCGGCCTTCGCCTTGGACGTGGAGCCCTCGTGCAGGCCGACCCGGACGTCGACGCCGGAGTCGCGCAGCGACAGCGCGTGGGCGTGGCCCTGGCTGCCGTAGCCGATCACCGCGACCTTGCGGTTCTGGATGATGGACAGGTCGGCGTCGGCGTCGTAGAACAGCTCGGCCACTGGGATTCTCCTTGGAATGCTCGTGTTGCGACCCACCGTACGGCGGGATGGGGCGGAAGGGTCACGCGGTCTCGCCTGGCGAGACCTCGGGGCGGGGGCTCAGGCGCTGCGGTCGAGGGCCCTGAGCGAGCGGTCCGTGATGGACCGCGCGCCACGCCCTATGGCGATCGTGCCGGACTGGACGAGTTCCTTGATGCCGAACTGCTCCAGCATCTTCAGCATCGCCTCCAGCTTGTCACTCGAACCGGTGGCCTCGATGGTGACGGCCTCGGGTGAGACGTCCACGGTCTTGGCCCGGAACAGCTGGACGATCTCGACGATCTGGGAGCGGGTCTCGTTGTCGGCGCGGACCTTGACCAGGACCAGCTCCCGCTGGATCGCGGCGCCGGGCTCCAGCTCGACGATCTTCAGCACGTTGACCAGCTTGTTGAGCTGCTTGGTCACCTGCTCCAGCGGAAGGTCCTCGACGTTGACCACGATGGTGATGCGGGAGATGTCGGGGTGCTCGGTGACCCCGACGGCGAGGGAGTCGATGTTGAAGCCGCGGCGCGAGAACAGGGCGGCGATGCGGGCCAGGATGCCGGGCGTGTTCTCGACCAGGACCGAGAGCGTGTGCTTGGACATGTCGGTAACTCTGCTCTCTCTCAGTCGTCTTCGCTGTCGCCGAAGTCGGGGCGGACGCCGCGGGCGGCCATGACCTCGTCGTTGGAGGTGCCGGCGGCGACCATCGGCCACACCTGGGCGTCCTCGTGGACGATGAAGTCGACGACGACCGGGCGGTCGTTGATCGCGTTGGCCTCGGCGATGACCTTGTCCAGCTCGTCGGGGGACTCGCAGCGGATCGCGTGGCAGCCCATGGCCTCGGAGAGCTTCACGAAGTCCGGGACGCGGGTGCCGGCACCGGCCTGCTTGCCCTCGGCACCGGGGCCGGAGTGGAGCACGGTGTTGGAGTAGCGCTGGTTGTAGAACAGGGTCTGCCACTGGCGGACCATGCCGAGGGCGCCGTTGTTGATGATGGCGACCTTGATCGGGATGTTGTTCAGCGCGCAGGTGACCAGTTCCTGGTTGGTCATCTGGAAGCAGCCGTCGCCGTCGATCGCCCAGACGGCGCGTTCCGGGCGGCCGGCCTTGGCTCCCATGGCGGCGGGGACCGCGTAGCCCATGGTCCCGGCGCCGCCGGAGTTCAGCCAGGTGGCGGGCTGCTCGTAGTCGATGAAGTGGGCGGCCCACATCTGGTGCTGGCCGACGCCCGCGGCGAAGATCGTGCCCTCGGGGGCCAGTTCGCCGATGCGCCGGATCACCTGCTGGGGGGCGAGGCTGCCGTCCTCGGGCTGCTCGTACCCCAGCGGGTAGGTGGTGCGCCAGCGGTCCAGGTCCTTCCACCAGGCGCTGTAGTCGCCGGCCCTGCCGTCGTTGTGCTCGGCCTGGACGGCCTGGACGAGGTCGGCGATGACCTCCCGGGCGTCGCCGACGATCGGCACGTCCGCGGCCCGGTTCTTGCCGATCTCGGCGGGGTCGATGTCCGCGTGGACGATCTTGGCGTAGGGGGCGAAGCTGTCCAGCTTGCCGGTGACGCGGTCGTCGAAGCGGGCGCCGAGGGCCACGATCAGGTCGGCCTTCTGCAACGCGGTCACGGCGGTGACGCTGCCGTGCATCCCGGGCATGCCGACGTGCTGGGGGTGGCTGTCGGGGAAGGCGCCGAGCGCCATCAGGGTGGTGGTGACGGGCGCGCCGGTGAGTTCGGCGAGGACCTTCAGCTCGGCGGTGGCACCGGCCTTGAGGACGCCGCCCCCGACGTAGAGCACCGGGCGCCGGGCGGCGGTGATCAGCCTGGCGGCCTCGCGGATCTGCTTGGCGTGCGGCTTGGTGACCGGGCGGTAGCCGGGCAGGTCGGTCCCCGGCGGCCAGCTGAAGGTCGTCTTCGCCTGGAGGGCGTCCTTGGCGATGTCGACCAGGACCGGGCCCGGGCGGCCGGTGGAGGCGATGTGGAAGGCCTCAGCGATGGTGCGGGGGATGTCCTCGGCCTTGGTGACCAGGAAGTTGTGCTTGGTGATCGGCATGGTGATGCCGCAGATGTCCGCCTCCTGGAAGGCGTCGGTGCCGATCGCCTTGGAGGAGACCTGACCGGTGATGGCGACCAGCGGCACCGAGTCCATGTGCGCGTCGGCGATGGGGGTGACCAGGTTGGTGGCGCCCGGCCCCGAGGTGGCCATGCAGACTCCGACGCGGCCGGTGGCCTGGGCGTAGCCGGTGGCGGCGTGGCCCGCGCCCTGCTCGTGGCGGACCAGGACGTGGCGGACCCGGGAGGAGTCCATCATCGGGTCGTAGGCGGGGAGGATGGCGCCGCCCGGAATGCCGAAGACCGTGTCGGCCCCCACTTCCTCGAGGGAGCGGATGAGGGACTGCGCGCCCGTCACGTGTTCGACGGGGGCGGCGGGCTGTCCGCCGCTGCGGGGCCGCGGCGAAGGATGGTGGGCCCCGGTGGCCTGCTCGGTCATCGGCATTCTCTTCTCGATGCTGAGGGTTTTTGCGAGGGTTTGGAGCGGTTTCGCTTGGTGCCGGTGCAACAAAAAACCCCTCGTGCCGTGAGGCAAGCGAGGGGAGCGCGTCGGAGGTGTCCGCAGGGCCTGTCGAAGGGCCGCTGCTCAGCCGACGCGCCGTCCAAGTACGAGAATTCGGGTGCGCATGGCACTGACCCTCCCCCGACGCGCTGTTACTGTCAAGTGGGTGGGACGCGCGTCTCACTATTCGAGCCACTTCGGGCCTGGGGAATGCCGGCCGTGAGCAGGGGCACGGGCATGCCGGCGGGGACCGGGAACTCGCCGCCGACCAGCGCGCGCCGCAGCCGGTACTCGTCCAGTGGCCCGGAGAAGGCAAGCCCCTGCCCGTGGGTGCAGCCCATCGCGCGCAGCGCCAGCACCTGCTCGGGAAGGTCCACGCCGTCGGCGACGCACCTCATGCCGAGGTCCCGGGCGATCCGCAGCAGCCCGCTGGTGATCTTGTGCAGGCGGGTGGACTCCACGACGCCCTCCACCAGGCCGCGGTCCAGCTTCAGGATGTCCACCGGCAGGCGGCGCAGCGCGTTGATCGCGGCGTAGCCGCTGCCGAAGCCGTCCAGCGCGATGCGGACACCGAGGCGCCGCAACGCGGCGAGGCGCTGCTCCAGCTCCTCGAAGGAGATCCTCGGGTCGCTGTCGGCCAGCTCGACGATCAGCGCGCCGGAGGGCAGCTGGTGGCGGGTGAGGAGCGCCTCGATCGAGCCCGGCGGCAGCGACCGGTCCAGCAGCAGCCGCGCGGAGAGCCGCACGGAGACCGGCGTGGGGTGCCCCAGCCGGGCGCGCTCCGCCGCCTGGGCCACGGACTCCTCCAGCAGCCACCGGCCGAGTTCGGCGGCCCGGTTGCCGTCGTCGGCGACGCGCAGGAACTCGGCGGGCGTGAAGAGTATGCCCTGGGCGGACCGCCACCGGGCCTGGGCGGACACCGCGTCGACACGGCCCGTGGTCAGGCTGACCACGGGCTGGTGCAGCAGGGCGAACTCCCCGTCGTGGAGGGCGCTGCGCAGCCGGGCGGCCAGCTCGGTGCGGCGCACCACCTCCGCCTGCATCTGGGGGGCGTAGAGCTCCACCCGGTCCTTGCCGCCCGCCTTGGCCCGGTACATCGCGAGGTCCGCGTTGCGCATGAGGTCGGTGGCGTCGATGGACGGCTCGGCGAAGGCCACCCCGATGGAGGCGGCGACGCGCACCTCCGCCCCGTCGATGCGGTAGGGCTGCGAGAGCGTCGCCCGCAGCCGCTCCGCGATCTCGTGTACCTGGAGTTCGCGGTCGGTCTGGTCGCAGGCGCCGTCACCGACGATCAGGGCGGCGAACTCGTCCCCGCCGAGGCGGGCGGCGGTGTCCCCGGCCCGTACGGACTCGGCGAGCCGGCGGGCGGCCTGGACCAGCAGCTCGTCGCCGGCCTGGTGGCCCAGGCGGTCGTTGACCCCCTTGAAGCCGTCCAGGTCGATGAAGAGCACCGCGGTGCCGCGGTCCCCGGCACGGCGCCCGGAGAGGGAGCCCCGCACCCGCCGGGTGAACAGGGCCCGGTTGGGCAGGTCGGTCAGCGGGTCGTGCTCGGCGTTGTGCTGCAGCTGCGCCTGGAGGCGGACCCGCTCGGTGACGTCCCGGCTGTTGAAGATCAGGCCGCCCTCGTACCGGCTGACCGTGGACTCCACATGGAGCCAGGTGCCCGAGCCCGAGCGGAAGCGGCACTCGATCCGGGTCGTGGGCTCGTCGGCGTGCCGGGCGGCGAGGAAGCGGCGCACCTCGTGCACCACCCTCCCGAGGTCCTCGGGATGGATCAGCGAGGCCAGCTCGGAGCCGACGAGCTCCCCCGCCTCCCGGCCGTAGACCTTGGTGGCGGCGGGTGAGACGTAGCGCAGCACCCCGGTGGGCGCGGCGATCATGATCACGTCGCTGGAGCCCTGCACCAGCGAGCGGAAGTGGTTCTCCTTCTCGGCCAGCTCGTGGGCGAGGGCGATGTTCTCCAGCAGCATGATGCCCTGGCGCACCACCAGCGCGAGCACCACGGTGCAGGCGGTGATGACGACGACGCGGTCGACCCGGCGCCCCTCGGTGACGCTGTAGAGGATGCCCAGGGTGCACACGGCCGCCGCCAGGTACGGGGTGAGCGCCGTGATCGACCCGGCCGGGGGACGGCCGGCGCGGCGGGGCCGCCCGGGACGGCGCGGCCCGCCGACGGGCCCGCCCGCCGCCTCGGCCGCGCGCCGGGCGCCCCAGGGCGCGTAGGCGAGCAGCAGCGAGCCGGCGAACCAGCCGGCGTCGAGGAGCTGGCCGGAGCTGTAGTTCTCGCGCAGCAGGGGCGAGGTGAACAACGCGTCGCACAGCACGGTCATGGCGAGGCCGCCGATCGCCGTGTTGACGGCGGAGCGGTTGGCCGGAGAGCGCCTGAAGTGCAGCGCCAGCACCATGCTCACCAGCACGATGTCCAGCAGGGGGTAGGCCAGGGCCAGGGCCGCCGGGGCGACGCTGCGCCCGCCCTGGGCGTTCGCGGTGTGGGCGAGCGCCAGGCTCCAGGACAGGGTGAGCAGCGAGCCGCCGATCAGCCAGGAGTCCAGCCCCAGGCAGACCCAGCCCGCCCGGCTCGCCGGGCGCTTGGCGAGGACCAGCAGGCCGACGATGGCCGGCGGCGCGAAGCAGAGGAAGAACACGTCCGCCGCGGAGGGGGTCGGCACCTCGGTGCCGAGCACCACCTCGTACCAGCCCCACACCCCGTTGCCCGCCGCGGCCATGAAGGAGGACAGCGAGAACAGCAGCCAGGCGGGGCGGAAGCGGCAGCGGGGTGTACGCGCATAGAGCAGGCAGGAGACGGCGGCCACCAGTGCGGCCGCGCTCAGCCCGAAGTCGCCCATGACCAGGGCCAGTCTCTCGGAGCCCCAGCCGAGGGCGGCGCCCACGCCGTAGGCGGCGCACACGGCGGCGAGGGCGAGCTGCTGGCGGAGGGCGGGGTTCCCGCCGCCGCGGGCGGACTCGCGTGCGGCGAGCACCCCCGGCGCGCTCACCGGACCGCCCCCCGGCGCCCGGCGGGCCGCTGGGGGCGGTCCGGTCGGGGGAACGGCCCCCGCGGCGGGCGCTCCGGGGTGTGCTCGCGGAGGGCGGCGGCCCGCACCGCCGCGCCCGCAGGCGGTCGTCGTCGGCACCGCCGCGTCGGTTCGTCGGTCCATCGGCCCATCGCCCGTCGCCCCCCTCAGGTCTGATCGGCTGTCAGCTCACGTAGCGGCACCGCCGCTCCGTCCGGAGCAGCCCCCAGG
Source organism: Streptomyces sp. C10-9-1 (assembly GCF_024497955.1). Lineage (GTDB taxonomy): Bacteria > Actinomycetota > Actinomycetes > Streptomycetales > Streptomycetaceae > Streptomyces > Streptomyces sanyensis. Next base: position 205,665 of record NZ_JANHKP010000003.1, read on the forward strand.
TCGGGACGATACACCAATATCGTCACTCAGGGACATAGCCCCTCTACTCTCCGTGACCACCTGCGGCAACAAGGGCACGCGGTGCATTCGAGTGACTGCGGAGCGTGCCCGAACGGCTCCCCGGCGCCTCACCCGCCGGTGGTGAGCACGACGTTCCGCAGCTCCTCCCCGGCGGCGAACCGGGCGATCTGCCCGGCCAGCAGGCGCTTCGCACGGGGCATGAACGCGGACGTGGAGCCGCCGACATGGGGGCTGATCAGCACCCCGGGTGCGTGCCACAGCGGGTGGCCCGGGGGCAGCGGCTCGGGGTCGGTGACGTCCAGCGCCGCGCCGATCCGGCCGGTCCCCACCTCCGCCAGCAGGGCCTCGGTCAGCACCACCGGTCCGCGGGCGACGTTCACCAGCAGCGCCCCGTCCTTCATCCGGGCGAGGAAGCGGGAGTCCACCAGCCCCCGGGTGGCCTCGGTGAGCGGCGTCGACAGGATCACCACGTCGGCCTCCGGCAGCAGCACGGGCAGTTCAGTGAACGCGTGCACCTCGCCGCGCTCCGACGTCCGTGCGGAGCGCGCGACGCGCACCACCCGCGCGCACTCGAACGGCGTGAGCCGGTCCTCGATGGCGGCGCCGATGGAGCCGTAGCCCACGATCAGTACGGACTTGTCGGCGAGCGCCGGGTAGAAGCCCGCCCGCCACTCCTCGCGCTGCCGGCCCTCGACGAACCCCGGGATGCCGCGCAGCGAGGCCAGCACGAGGGCGAGGGCCAGCTCGGCCGTGGACGCCTCGTGGACCCCCTTGGCGTTGCACAGGCGCACCCCCGGGTGCAGCCCGGTCAGCCCCGGCTCCACATGGTCCGTCCCCGCGGACAGGGTCTGCACCACGCGTACCGAGCGCATCGCGGGCAGCGGGCGTATCGCCACGTCCATGCCCTGCATGTACGGCACCGCGTAGAAGACGCAGTCCGCGGGGTCGGCGGGGAAGTCCGGCCCGCCGTTCCAGAACCGGTAGGTCAGGCCCGCCTCGGCGGAGGCGGGCAGCCCCTCGATCTCCTCGGCCGCCACGGGCAGCCACACGTCGTTTCCCATGCCCGGAGGCTATGCCACGAGGCCTCCCGCGCATTGGTTAGGTTTTGGGGGCGGCCGAGCGGAAGGTACGGGGAGTTGGAGCGCAGGACGATCGGTGCGGCGGCGCTGGAGGTGGGCGCCGTCGGGCTGGGCTGCATGCCGATGAGCTGGGCGTACACCGGCTCGCAGCGGCAGGGGGAGCGCTCGTTGCGCACGGTGCACGCCGCACTGGACGCGGGGGTGACACTGCTGGACACGGCGGACGTGTACGGGCCGTTCACCAACGAGCTGCTCCTGGGCCGGGCGCTCAGGGAGCGCCGCGGGGAGGCCTTCGTGGCCACCAAGGTCGGGCTGCTCGTGGGCGAGGGGCACACGGTCGCCAACGGCCGCCCCGGCTACGTGCGGCGGGCCTGCGACGCCTCGCTGAGGCGGCTCCAGACCGAGGCGATCGACCTGTACCAGCTGCACCGGACCGACCCCGAGGTCCCCGTGGAGGAGACCTGGGGCGCGATGGCCGAGCTGGTGGCGGCCGGCAAGGTGCGCGCGCTGGGGTGGAGCGCGGTGGGTGCGCGGGCGCCGCGCCGCCCCGGGGCCGACCTGCACGAGACGACGATCCGGCAACTGGAGCGCGTGCAGCAGGTGTTCCCGGTCAGCGCGGTGCAGGCCGAGCTGTCGGTGTGGTCGCGCGAGGCGCTTGCCCGGCTGCTGCCCTGGTGCGAGGCGAGGGGGGTGGGGTTCCTGGCCGCGATGCCGCTGGGCAGCGGCTTCCTGACGGGGACGCTCACCCCGGGCCAGGGTTTCGAGCCGGACGACGCCCGGGCCCGGCACCCCCGGTTCACGGCCGAGATGATGGCCGCCAACCAGGGCGTGGTCGCCGGGTTGCGCCGGGTCGCCGCCCGGCACGGCCCGGGGGCCACCCCGGCGGCGGCCGCGCTGGCCTGGGTCCTGGCGCAGGGGCGGCACGTGGTGCCGGTGCCGGGCACCAAACGGCCGGAGTGGGCGGTCGCGAACGCGGGCGCCGCGGATCTGCGGCTCACCGGGCGCGACCTGGCGGAGATCGCCCGGCTGCCGCCCGCGCTCGGTTCCTGGGACTGAACGGCCGGGACGGGCGGCGCCGGCGCGCCCCTCTCCGCCGCCGCCCCGCACCCTGCCGGAGCGCGCCCGCCCGGGTGCGCCGGAGCCGCCCCCCGCCGCGGTCGGGAGGGACCCTGAACCCCGGAGTGCGGCAGAGGTGTATGAACGAAGGAGTACGCACCTCTGGCGCTCGCACCCGCGAGCGGCGTTCGAAGGGACAGCATCGTGCACCGTCCAGTCCTGCGGGCCGCCCTGGCCGCCGCCGTGCTCGCCCTGACGGCGGGCTGCTCCTCGGACGGGTCTCGGGGGCCGCTGCCCGGTACCCCGTCCGGGGACCCCGCCGCCTCCTCCCCCGCCGCCGCGGCCTCCTCCACCGAGCCCTCCGCGCCGCCCGCCCGCGGGGCGGCGGACGTGGTGTCCACCCTCGCGGAGGACCTGGAGTCCCCCTGGGGGGTGGCGGTGCTCCCGGACGGGGACCTGCTGGTCTCCTCGCGGGACCAGGGCACCATCACCCTGGTGTCGGCCGGGGACGGGACCACGGCCGAGCTCGGCTCCGTGCCGGGCGTGGCGTCCGGCGGCGAGGGCGGCCTGCTGGGCCTCGCCGTCTCGCCGGACTTCGCCACCGACCGGATGGTGTACGCCTACTTCACCACCGCGTCGGACAACCGGATCGCACGGCTGCTGTACGACGAGGGCCGCCCGGAGGGCCGCCGGCTCGGCGCCCCGGACACCGTGCTGCGCGGCATCCCCAAGGGGACGATCCACAACGGCGGCCGGATCGCCTTCGGCCCGGACGGGATGCTCTACGCGGGCACCGGCGAGGCCGGGGACAGGGGGCTGTCACAGGACCGGGAGTCGCTCGGCGGCAAGATCCTGCGGATGACGCCCGACGGCGAGCCGGTGCACGGCAATCCCGAGGCGGACTCCGTCGTCTACTCCCTGGGCCACCGCAACGTGCAGGGGCTGGCCTGGGACGGCGACGGGCGGCTGTGGGCGGCCGAGTTCGGGCAGAACACCTGGGACGAGCTGAACCTGATCGAACCGGGCGCGAACTACGGCTGGCCCGAGGTGGAGGGCAGGGGCGGCGGGGCGGACTTCACCGACCCGGTGGCCCAGTGGCGCACCTCCGAGGCGTCGCCGAGCGGCATCGCCTGGGCCGAGGGGTCGATCTGGATGGCCGGGCTGCGCGGGGAGCGCCTGTGGCGGATCCCGCTCGCCGGAGCGGAACCCTCCGCGGAGCCCCGGGCGTTCCTGGAGGGAGAGTACGGCCGTCTGCGCACCGTGGTGGCGGCCGGCGGGGACCGGCTCTGGCTGGTCACCAGCGAGACGGACACGCGCGGTACCCCGGGCCCGGGGGACGACAGGATCCTGGGCCTGCGGGTGCGGTAGGGCGGCGCCGGCCGGGCTTCGGCACGGCACGGCACGGCACGGCACCAGCAGAACCGTTCCCGGAGGGACCGGGGGCGCCCTCCACGGAAGGCGGGCCGATCGGTGTTCAACCTGTTCGACGAGATCTTCGCTCCCGGGCGCAGGCACACCGAGGAGGAGCGCAACCGGCTGGCGCTCACCCGGGAGGACCCCGGCGACGGGGCCCCCGGCGGCGGGCCCATCGACCTGGCCTCGGGCAAGGTCACCATACGCAGGCCGGCCGCGGGCGGGGCCGAAGCGGCGGACGGGGAGCGCCCCGGGGCCGCCGAGCCGCCCCCGGAGGCGTGAGGGCGCCCGGAGCCGGGCCGGCGGACGCGGCCCCTCAGCTGCTGCGGGCCCGCAGTACGTACGGCGTCGTGGTGGCCACGGCGGCGAAGCCCAGGCGCCGGAGGATCGGCCGGCTCTCCGCGGACGCGTCCACCTGGAGGAAGGACACGCCCCGTGCGGCCGCGGCGCACGCCCGGTGGGCCACCAGGGCCCGGTAGATGCCGCGCCCGCGCCAGTCCGGGTGGGTGCCGCCTCCCCACAGGCCGGCGAAGCCGGTCCCGGGGAGGTACTCGATGCGGGCGGCGGACACCGGGAGACCGCCATCGGTGAGCGCCACGGTGAGCGTGAGTTCCCCGGGAGCGTTCTCCAGGGCGTGCAGCAGGCGCGCGCGCAGGTGCTCGCCGCCGCCGCCGAAGGCCGCGTCGTGCGCCCGGATCGCCAGGTCCACGCCGTCGGCGTCCCGCACGTCCACCAGCCGGACGCCCTCCGGGAGGCGCACACGGGTGTCCAGCGCGGCGGTCTCGGCGATCATCAGGGTCTCGGGGGGCTCGGGGACGAAGCCCGCCCGGCGCAGCCGGTCGCCGAGGTCCGCCGGGAGATCGTGGTCGTAGAGCTTCCACTCCGTGTCCCGGCCGAGGGCCTCCGCACGGCGCACCTCCTCGGCGATCGCCGCGTCGGCCGTGTGCGCGTCGAGGTCGGACCAGACGACGCCGCACCAGCCCTCCTCCTCCGCGTCGAAACGGCGCACCCCGGGTGCGGTGGCGGGTCCTCGGCGTACCCGGAGGTCGTAGGCGTCGCGCAGGGCAATCGGTTCCATGGGCCACAGCAGAGCACGGCGCACGGCCGGGGGACCAGCGATTTCGGCCGCGGACGCCTCCGCCCGCGGCGGAAGGGCCGCTTCAGCGCGGGGCGTCAGCCCGCCGGGCGCGCCACTCGGGGGCGAGCACCGACCAGACCTCCATGTCGTGCCGCTCCCCCCGGTGGAGGTAGCTCTGGCGCAGCACCCCCTCGCGGGTCATCCCCAGCCGGGCGGCGACGGCGAGACTGGCGGCGTTGGCCGAGGAGGCGAACCACTCCACGCGGTGGATGCCCCGCTCCTCCACCGCCCAGTCGATCAGTGCGGTGGCGGCCCGGGTGACCAGGCCCCGGCCGGTGGCCGACGGCTCCAGCCAGCATCCCGCCTCGCAGACCCCCTGGACCAGGTCCAGGGTGCGCAGCAGGACCCCGCCGACGAGTGTGCCGTCCTTCTCGCGGATGCCGTGGAGGCGCCCGGTGTCCGCGGCCGCCTTCTCCGCGTACGAGGTGAGGAAGGCCCGGGCCGTCTCCTGGTCCGTCACCGCGTCCGCGAGGCCGACATAGCGGCCGATGGCCTCCCTGCCGCGGTCCATGTGCGCCAGGAACTCCCCGGCCTGCCAGGGCTCCAGGGGCGCGAGCACCGCGCCGTCCTCCCCGAGTTCCACCGCGTACACGGCCCCACCGCTCCCCATGCCCGCCCGCCGGTGCTCCCGGCGGGTCCCGCCTCTGCCGTCGTGTCGCGCCTCTCAGGAGGCGGACTCCCCGCCGCCGCCCTGGCGGACGAGGTCCTCGTCCGCGCCCGTGCGCTGCACGGGGATCTTCGCACGTGCGGCCTCGCGGCACCCGGGCTTTTCGATGCTGATCCGGGGCAGCAGGCGGTCCATCCAGCGGGGGAGCCACCAGTTGGCACCGCCGAGCATGTGCATCAGCGCGGGCACCAGCAGGGTGCGGAGCACGAAGGCGTCCAGCGCGACGGCGGTGGCCAGGCCGATGCCGAACATGGCCACGACCCGGTCGCCGCTGAGCACGAAGGCGAGGAACACCGAGATCATGATCACGGCCGCGGAGTTGATCACCCGGCTGGTCTCCGCGAGGCCCACACGCACCGCGCGCCGGTTGTCCCCGGTCTCCAGCCACTCCTCGTACATCCGGCTCACCAGGAACACCTGGTAGTCCATGGACAGCCCGAACAGGACCGACACCATGATCACGGGGAGGAAGGGCTCGATGGGCCCGGCCCGGCCCAGGCCGATCAGCTCGCTGCCCCACCCCCACTGGAAGATCGCGACGACGACGCCGAAGGCGGAGGCGACGGCGGCGACGTTCATCGCCGCGGCCTTGAGCGGGATGCCGATCGACCGGAAGGCGAGGAGCAGCAGGAGGCAGCCGAGGGTGATGACGACGCCGATGAACAGGGGCAGCTTGCCGACGATGATCGAGGCGAAGTCGTCGTAGCCGGCCGTGACGCCGCCGACGTGGGTCTGGAGCGAGGTGCCCTGTCCGGCGGCGGGCAGGACGTCCTCGCGCAGCCGGTCGACCAGCTCGCTGGTGGCCTTGGACTGCGGGGAGGTCTCGGGGACGACGGTGAGGAAGGCGGTGTCGCCGCTGCCGTTGTAGACCACCGGGGATGCCTCGGCGACGCCGGGCGTCGTGCGCAGCGTCTCGGACAGCCCGTCCATGGCGACCTTGTCGTCCGCGCCGTCGAGGGTGGCCACCACGGTCAGGGGTCCGTTGACGCCGGGGCCGAAGCCGTCGGCGAGCAGGTCGTAGGCCTGGCGGGTGGTGGAGGTGGCGGGCCCGTTGCCCTGGTCGGAGGTGCCGAGGTGGAGCGAGAGCGTGGGGAGGGCGAGCAGGGCCATGGCCGCGGCGGCCAGGGCGCCCAGGAGCTTCGGGTGGCGCTCGACGAAGGCCGACCAGCGCGCGGCGAAGCCGGTGGGCAGTTCGGGGCGGGGGCCGTGCTCGGCGAGCCGCCGCCGCTCCCCGCGGCCGAGGGCCCGCATGCCGATGAAGGACAGCAGGGCCGGGAGCAGGGTGACGGAGGCGGCGACGGTGAGCACGACGGTCAGCGAGGCCGCGACGGCCACGCCGTTGAGGAAGCTCAGCCGCAGGATGAGCATGCCCAGCAGGGCGATGCAGACGGTGGCCCCCGCGAAGACGACGGCCCGCCCGGTGGTGGCGGTGGCCTCGCGCGCCGCGTCGGCGACGGGCAGCCCGCGTTTGAGGCCCTGCCGGTGCCGGGTGACGATGAACAGCGCGTAGTCGATGCCCACGCCCAGTCCGATGAGCAGCCCGAGCATGGGCGCGAAGTCCGCCACGGTCATGACGTGGCCGAGGAGCACGGTGCCCGCGTAGGCCGTGCCGACCGAGACGAGCGCGGTGGCGATGGGCAGCAGGCTGGCGGCGAGGGAGCCGAAGGCGAGGAAGAGGACCACGGCGGCCACCGCCACCCCGACGGCCTCCGCGAGGTGCCCGCCGGGGGCCTCGGACTGGGCGATCGCGGTGCCACCGAGTTCGACCTGGACGTCCTCGTCGGCCGCCGCCCGGGCGGTGTCGACCAGGTCCTGCACCTGGGCGGGCGGGACGTCGTCCGCCCGCTCGTCGAAGGTCACCACGGCGTAGGCGGTGCGCTCGTCGGCGCTGATCCGGCCCGCGCCCTCGTCGCCGTACGGTCCGGCGACCGAGGCGATCCCGTCGAGCCCGGCGACGCGGTCGAGCATCGCCGTCATCCGCTCCTCGACCGCGGGGGCGCGGACGCTGCCGTCGTCGGTGTGCCACACCACGGTGTCGCTGTCCCCGCCGAGACCGTGGAAGCCCTCCTGGAGCAGGGTGGCGGCGCGGCCGGACTCCGTTCCGGGGACGTCGTAGTCGTTGGAGTAGGCGGACCCGGCGGCGACCGCTCCGGCGGCGGTGCCGCCCAGGGCCAGCAGCCAGAGCAGGACGACGACGAGACGGTGCCTGACGCACCACCGGGCGATGGCTGCCAACGACTGCTCCCAGGGGGTTCGTGGCCCTACGGGCGGGAATGCCCGGATAGTGGCGCATGACCTGCACGAGACACTGTCGCAGCAGTTGATGATCCTTTGTCCGGTTCGTGTGCATCGTCACAGGGTGGGCGGCCCGCGGACCGCCCACCCTGCGCACACTCCCCCGGATCAGCCGGAGACGCCGGCGCGACCGTTCTCTATGCGGCCCATCAGCCGCCGCCGGAAGCCCTTGTCCTCCGCGGCCGTCACCTCCAGGTCGTACCAGCCGTGCGCGTCGGCGGCGGAGTGGACCACACTGCGGCTGCGCCCCGGCCGGACGGTGATCTCCCGGGTCCAGTCGTGCAGGTCCGCCTCGTCGACGTACCCCAGCGGCCGCAGGGTGAAGGTCAGCGGCCGGGTTCCGTGGTTGCGCAGGCGCAGGTGGATGTCGCGCTCGCGGGGGTCCACCCGGGAGGCCACCTCCGCGGTGCCGCCGCGGCGGCCCTCGAACTCGCGCCGGAACCCGCCCGGCCCGGTGATCGTGAAGCGGTACCCGGCGCCCGTGAGGGGCACCCGCCAGCGGGCCTCGCCGCGCACGTCCCGGTGCTGGGGGACGGCGAACTCCCCCGCATACGGGTAGAGCGCGAAGTGCGCGCTGGACCGGCCCGTGTTGCGGAGCGTGACGACGAACTCCGCGGCCCCGCCCCGGCTCTCCCGGCCGTGGGCGTCCGGCTGGTAGGGCAGCGGCCGCGAGGGCCGCACCCCGGGCTCCTGCACGGGCATCCGCTGCTCGTCCGGCGGGGCGGGCCGCCAGCGGCCGGAGAACGGCGGCACCGGAGCGGGCCGGGCCACCTCGGGCTGGCGGCGGCCGCGGCGGAAGTCGAAGGCGGAGGTGAGGTCGCCGGTGACGGTGCGACGCCAGCGGGTGATGTTCGGCTCCTCGACCCCGGTCCACCGCTCCAGCAGCCGGATCACCGAGGTGTGGTCGAAGACCTCCGAGCACACGTAGCCGCCGACGGACCAGGGGGAGACGACCAGCATCGGCACCCGCACGCCCAGGCCGGTCGGCAGCCCCTGCCAGCGCTCCTCGGTGTCGTCCTCGGGCGGCACCGGCGGGGGCACGTGGTCGAAGAAGCCGTCGTTCTCGTCGTAGGTGACAAGGAACACCGTCCGGCGCCACACCTCGGGATGGGAGGCCAGCGCGTCGAGGATCCGGTAGACGAGGGAGGCGGACGCGGCGGGCGAGGAGGCACCCGGGTGCTCGGAGTCGACCGCGGAGGGGACCAGGTACGACACCTCCGGCAGGGTGCCGGCGGCCACGTCGGCGCGGAAGGACTCCGCGAGCGTCCCCGTCCCGACCCTGCGCAGCCCCCGCTCGAAGAGGGAGCGCTCGCCCTCGTCCAGCACGGCGACGCCCTCGTCGAGCGCGGCGAGCAGCCGGGTGCGCTCGGCCGGAGCGGCGGAGCGCACCGCCGCGTAGAACGCCTCCATGTGGGTGTGGCCTCCGCCCGTGCGGGACAGGGCCTTGCGCGCGATCTCCTTGAAGGTGGTGAAGAACTCGATGTTGTTGTCGGTGAAGTTCTCCCACTCCGTGTACGTCCGCCAGGTGCGCCCGGCCCGCTCCAGCCGCTCCGCGTAGGTGGGCCACGGATAGCCGGGATGGGTGTCCTCGGCGTAGGCCGCGTTGGTCACGGCCCGGGTGCCGTCGGCCTCGTACCCCGTCCAGCCGCTCCACAGGTGGTTGCGGTTGGGGCTGGTGGAGGTGTGCACCGAGGCGTGGTAGGCGTCGCAGACGGTGAAGGTGTCGGCCAGCTCGTAGTGCAGGGGGAGGTCCCTGCGGTCGTAGTAGGCCATGGTGGCGGCCGTCTTGGCGGGGACCCAGCCGTCCATCCACCCCTCGCGCCAGGCCCGGGCCCCGCCGGTCCAGGAGTGGTCGAGGTCGCCGATGTACTGGAGGTCCCTGCTCTGCGCCTCGGCGGCCTCGCGGACCGGGAAGGGCAGGACGCTGCCGCCCGAGGGGCCCGGCTGCTCGAAGACGCTCCGCCCGGAGGGGAGTTCCACCGCGTTGCGGTCGCCGAAGCCGCGGACGCCGCGCAGCGCGCCGAAGTAGTGGTCGAAGGACCGGTTCTCCTGCATCAGGATCACCACGTGCCGCACGGCGTCGAGCCCTCCCGCGGCCGGTCCGGCCGCGAGCGCGGCGTGCACGGAGGGCGGCAGCACCGATCCGGCCGCCGCGGCGCCGAGCGCCCCGGTGCCGAGTGCGAGCATCCTTCTGCGGGACATGTCCGGTGGCATCCGCGACCTCTTCGTCCGGTCCTCGACGGTTCGTTGGCGGTCCGGCGGACGGCGCCGGCCCGGTGGCCGGGCCCGAGCACCGGACACGGCGGGACGCTAGTCGGCACGGATGGCGCCGAGGCGGCGTGGGGGCGGCCCGGGGGTGAATGCGCGGACGGGGCCCCGAGTCGACTTCCGGCCACGGCGCACGGCGGCCCTGCGCGGCGGCGGACCGGCCCGTCGGGAATCGGTCCGCGGTCGCGGGGAGGCAGCGCGGTGTCACCCTCTGCTGGCACGATGGCCGGCATGGACAACTGGGGGATTCGTCAGGCGGCGCTGACGCCGGTGGAGTCCGCGGAGTTCGCCCGTGCGCTCCACACCTCGCCCGGCCCGCTCCCGGGGTCCGGGACGGCGCCCTTTCCGGTCGTCGTGCACCGGCCCGGGGCCTCGCTGGCCGAGCGCCGGGAGTCACTGCGCGAGGTGTACCGGGCGATCGTGGCCCGGCTGGGCGAACCGACGCTCTACGGCGGCTCGGCGTACGGTCCGCGGGTGCGGTGGCGGGACGGCCGCCGCACGGTCCTGCTCTCCGGGGACCAGCAGCGCGTGGGCCTGTCCGTGCACGACACGGCGACCCTGGAGTGCGAGGAGCACCGCGTCTTCGCCTGGGGCGGCACCGGTCGCGACGACGCCCCGTACGACACCGGCTTCCTGCCCTACGTGTGGCAGCTGGACCGCGGCGGGCCGGGCGAGCGGCCCGTGGAGGCGCCCCCGGCCCGGGGCGCGGCGAGCCTCGACCACTTCGGCAGCAGCCTGGAACTGCTGCTGGCGGCGTGGATCGAGCAGCTGCCGGTTCAGGTCGGCACGGACTGGGCCAGCTTCTGCCTGACCAGCGCCGCCGACCGGGGCCGGCAGCTGGTGGTGTCCTTCAGCGTCGAGGACGGTCTGCACGCGGCGATCGACGACCGGGACGCCCCCCGGGACGAGCTGCGCACCCGGACGATGCGGGACCGGGGCTGGCAGTCGCACGACCGGGGGTGGTGGCAGACGGAGTACCCGGTTCCCGACCGTCCGGAGACGGCGGCCCTGGCCCGGCTGGTCATCACCGAACTCCGGGCCCGCGGCACGGGGGCGCCGGAGGAACTTCGGGCCCGCGACGTCAGCTGCAAGGACAACGGCGACATGCGGCTGCCGGGCCTGGGCATCCGCCACTGAACCGGTCCGCCCACCGGGCGGCCCCCGCGCCCCGGACCGGGCCCGGGGCCGCCGGGAGGCGCGTCAGGAGCCGAGGAGGCCGGTGACCGGAGCGAGCTGGCTCGTCAGCGGGTCCAGGTCGTGCGGGACTCCGGCGAGCCGGTTGAGGCCGGCCAGCTGCTCGGAGGGGGCGGGGAGGGCCTCGCCGTGCTCGGGGCCGACCGAGTCGGCGGACAGGGCGTCGAGCTCGTCCATCACGGAGAGCGGCTGGAGGGGGGACACGGGGGCCGCGGTGGCGGCGGGCGCCGCGAGGGCGGACGCCCCGGCGGCGAGGGCCACGGCTGCCATTACACGCTGTGCAGTGCTCATGCCGTGACAACGCCCCGCCCCCGCCATCGGTCACGGGGTGCCCGTCCCCCGGTGGGACGCGGAAGGGGCGGTGCGCACCACCGTGCGCACCGCCCCTTCCGACCGCGGCCGGCCGGTGTCAGCCCTCGACGCCCAGCCGCTGGAGGATCAGCTCCTTGACGCGTGCCGCGTCGGCCTGGCCGCGCGTGGTCTTCATGACCGCGCCGACCAGTGCGCCGACGGCCGCCACCTTGCCGCCGCGGATCTTGTCGGCGACGGCCGCGTTGCCCGCGATGGCCTCGTCGACGGCCGCACCCAGCGCACCGTCGTCCGAGACGACCTTCAGGCCGCGCTTCTCGACGACCGTGTCCGGGTCGCCCTCGCCCGCGAGCACACCCACGATGACCTGGCGGGCCAGCTTGTCGTTGAGCTCGCCGGCCGCGACCAGCTCGGCGATCCGGGCGACCTGCGCCGGGGTGATGTCCAGCTCGTCCAGCGAGCGCCCCGACTCGTTGGCGCTGCGGGCCAGCTCGCCCATCCACCACTTGCGGGCCGCGGCGGGCCGCGCGCCGGCCTCGACGGTGGCCGCGATCAGGTCGACGGCGCCCGCGTTGAGGATGGCCTGCATCTCCAGTGCCGGGACGCCCCACTCCTCGCGGAGCCGGTTGCGGCGCAGCCGGGGAAGCTCGGGCAGGGTGGCCCGCAGCTCCTCGACCCAGGCACGCGGCGGGGCGACGGGGACCAGGTCGGGCTCGGGGAAGTAGCGGTAGTCCTCCGCCTCCTCCTTGACCCGGCCGGAGGTCGTGGAGCCGTCGTCCTCGTGGAAGTGGCGGGTCTCCTGCACGATGCTGCCGCCGGAGGACAGCACCGCGGCGTGCCGCTGGATCTCGAAGCGGGCCGCCCGCTCCACGCTGCGCAGCGAGTTGACGTTCTTCGTCTCGGAGCGCGTGCCGAACCGCTCGGAGCCCTTCGGCATCAGCGAGAGGTTCACGTCGCAGCGCATCTGGCCCATCTCCATGCGGGCCTCGGACACGCCGAGAGCCCGGATGAGTTCGCGCAGCTCGGCGACGTACGCCTTGGCGACCTCGGGGGCGCGCTCGCCCGCGCCGGTGATCGGCTTGGTGACGATCTCGATGAGCGGGATGCCGGCGCGGTTGTAGTCCAGCAGGGAGTGGGAGGCGCCGTGGATGCGGCCGGTGGCCCCGCCGACGTGGGTCGACTTGCCGGTGTCCTCCTCCATGTGGGCGCGCTCGATCTCGACGCGGAAGACCTCCCCGTCCTCCAGCTGCACGTCGAGGTAGCCGTCGAAGGCGATGGGCTCGTCGTACTGGGAGGTCTGGAAGTTCTTCGGCATGTCCGGATAGAAGTAGTTCTTCCGGGCGAAGCGGCACCACTCGGCGATCTCGCAGTGCAGCGCGAGGCCGATCTTGACGGCCGACTCGACGCCGGTCGCGTTGACGACCGGGAGGGAGCCGGGCAGGCCGAGGCAGGTGGGGCAGGTCTGCGCGTTGGGCTGGGCGCCCAGCTCCGTGGAGCAGCCGCAGAACATCTTGGTCTTGGTGCCGAGCTCGACATGGACCTCCAGGCCCATGACGGGGTCGTAGGACGCCAGGGCGTCCTCGTACGACACCAGGTCAGTGACGGTCACGTGAAACTTCCCTCTCAGCCCAGCAGGACGTCGTCGTCGCCGAGCCGCTTGAGCTCGCGGTACAGGATGGCGAGGCCCGTGACGATCGCGGCGGCGGACACCGCGGCGTCGGCGAGGCGCAGGAAGTCGTTGTCCTTGCGGGCCATCTTGATCTGCTTGGCCACGCTGATCCCACCGAAGGCGGTGCTGGCCAGCGACACGTACAGACCGGTCTTGGACTTCTTGAAGTTCTTGGCCTTCTTTGCCATGGCGCTCATAGCGAGGGTGCCTCCTCCAGCAGGGTGTGGCCCCACCTTTCCACGAAGGCGGCCTCGACGGCGGCTCCGACCTTGTACAGCCGGTCGTCCTTCATGGCGGGGGCGATGATCTGCAGGCCGACGGGCAGGCCGTCCTCGGGCGCGAGACCGCACGGCAGGGACATCGCCGCGTTGCCGGCCAGGTTGGTCGGAATGGTGCACAGGTCGGCGAGGTACATCGCCATCGGGTCGTCGGCGCGCTCGCCGATCGGGAAGGCGGTGGTCGGGGTCGTCGGGGAGACGATCACGTCGACCTGCTCGAACGCCTTCTCGAAGTCGCGCGTGATCAGGGTGCGGACCTTCTGCGCGGAGCCGTAGTAGGCGTCGTAGTAGCCGGAGCTCAGCGCGTAGGTGCCGAGCATGATGCGCCGCTTGACCTCGGCGCCGAAGCCGGCCTCCCGGGTGAGGGAGGTGACGTCCTCCGCGGACCGGGTGCCGTCGTCGCCGACCCGCAGCCCGTAGCGCATGGCGTCGAAGCGGGCGAGGTTCGAGGAGCACTCGGACGGCGCGATCAGGTAGTACGCCGCGAGCGCCAGGTCGAAGGAGGGGCAGTCCAGCTCGACGACCTCCGCGCCGAGCTCCTTCAGCAGCCCGACGGACTCCTCGAAGCGCTGGACGACGCCGGCCTGGTAGCCCTCGCCGCGGAACTGCCTGACCACGCCCACGCGCATGCCCTGCACGCTGCCGTTGCGGGCCGCCTCGACGACCGGCGGGACCGGGGCGTCGATCGAGGTGGAGTCGAGGGGGTCGTGGCCCGCGATGGCCTCGTGCAGCAGGGCCGCGTCGAGGACGGTCCGGGCGCAGGGGCCGCCCTGGTCCAGGGAGGACGAGAAGGCCACCATGCCGTAGCGGGAGACCGCGCCGTAGGTGGGCTTGACGCCGACGGTAGCGGTGACGGCCGCGGGCTGGCGGATGGAGCCGCCGGTGTCCGTGCCGATGGCCAGCGGGGCCTGGAAGGAGGCGAGGGCCGCGGAGGAGCCGCCGCCGGAGCCGCCGGGGATCCGGGTGAGGTCCCACGGGTTGCCCGTCGGGCCGTAGGCGCTGTTCTCGGTGGAGGACCCCATGGCGAACTCGTCCATGTTGGTCTTACCGAGGATGACCACGTCGGCGTCCTTGAGCCGCTTGGTCAGCGTGGCGTCGTAGGGCGGGATCCAGCCTTCGAGGATCTTCGAGCCCACGGTGGTGGGCATGGAGCGCGTGGTGAAGATGTCCTTCAGCGCGAGCGGCACGCCGGCCAGCGGGCCGAGCTCCTCGCCGCGGGCGCGCTTGGCGTCGACCTCGCGGGCCTGCGCGAGGGCGCCCTCGCGGTCGACGTGCAGGAAGGCGTGGACCTTCTCGTCCACGGCCTCGATGCGGGCGAGATGGGCCTCGGTCACCTCGACGGCGGTGAGTTCGCCGGCGGCGATCCGCCGGGCCGTCTCGGCTGCCGTGAGCTTGATGATGCTGTTGTCCGTCATGGCGGTCACTCCTCACCCAGGATCTGCGGCACCTTGAAACGCTGCTGCTCCTGGGCCGGCGCGCCGGAGAGCGCCTGCTCGGGGGTGAGCGACGGGCGGACCTCGTCCGCGCGCATGACGTTGGTCAGCGGCAGCGGGTGGGAGGTGGGCGGTACGTCTTGGTCGGCGACCTCGGAGACGCGGGCGACCGCGCCGATGATGTCGTCGAGCTGTCCGGCGAAGTGGTCGAGCTCTTCACCGGACAGCTCCAGGCGCGCCAGCCGGGCGAGGTGGGCGACCTCCTCGCGCGTGATGCCAGGCATGCAGCGATCCTCAGGGTGAGTGTGTGGGCTTTGGCCCAATCCTATGGGGCGGGGCGGGGTGCCCGTGCAACGGATGCGGCCCGCCCCCGCCCCGGCTGCCGGGCCCGCCTCCCGCCGCCGCCCCGGTGCGGGCCGGGGCACCGGGTGGGGAGGCCGCCGTCAGGTCACCGCGCGGCGCGGGGAGGGCTGCGGCGGGGGCCTCTCCCCGGCCGGGAGGGCGGGGCGGCCCCAGCCGCGCCCGCCGCGCGCCAGCAGCCACGCCGTGGTCTCGGCGGGCGGCATCGCCGCCGCGACCAGCCACCCCTGCACCGCGTCGCAGCGCAGGTCCCGCAGTCGCTCCCAGGTCTCGTCGTCCTCCACGCCCTCGGCGACGACCAGCAGCCCCAGCGAGTGGGCGAGGTCCACGGTGCAGCGGACGATCTCGGCGTCCTCGGCGTCGCGGGCCAGCCGGGCGACGAAGGAGCGGTCGATCTTCAGCTCGCTGACGGGCAGCCGCCGCAGGTGCACCAGGGAGGAGTAGCCGGTGCCGAAGTCGTCCAGCGACATCTTCACCCCGTGGTCGGCGAGACCGGCGAGGGTGTCGGCGGCCCGCTGGGGCTCCTCCAGCAGCACGTGCTCGGTGATCTCCAGCTGGAGCGCGGCCGGGGGCACGCCGTGGCGGGCCAGCCGGGCGGCGACCGCACCGGCGAAGCCGGGGGTGTGGACGTCGCGGGGCGAGACGTTCACCGCGACGGGGACGTCCAGTCCCTGGGCCCGCCAGGTGGCCGCCTGGGCCAGGGCGGTCTCCAGCACGTACTCCGTCAGGTGCGGCATCAGTCCCGAGGACTCGGCGATCGCGATGAACTCGTCCGGAGGCACCCGGCCGCGCTCCGGGTGCACCCAGCGCACCAGGGCCTCCAGGCCCGAGACCTGGCCGTCGAAGCGGACCTTGGGCTGGTAGTGGAGCTCCACGTCGCCCGCGTCGAGCGCCCGGCGCAGGTCGCCGAGGAGGCCGAGGCGGTCGGGGGTGTTGCTGTCCCGCTTGGACTCGTACACCTCCACGCCCGTGCGGTCCCGCTTGGCCTGGTACATGGCCACGTCGGCGCGGCGCAGCAGACCCTCCGCGTCGAGAGCGTGGTCGGGGAAGACGGCGAGCCCGGCACTGGCCTCCAGGACGAGGGTGAGCCCGTCGAGGTCGAGCGGGGAGGACAGCTCCGCGACCAGGTGCCGGGCGACGCGCTGGGCACTGGTCGTGGAGTCCGCGGCGGGCAGCAGCACGGCGAACTCGTCACCGCCGAGGCGGGCTGCCTCGGCGCCCCGCGGCAGGGCCAGCCGCAGGCGCTCGGCGATCTGGAGCAGCAGCCGGTCCCCGGCCAGGTGGCCGAGGGTGTCGTTGACCGAGCGGAAGCGGTCGAGGTCGATCAGCACCAGCGCGGAGCGGGCGCCGGAGTTCTCGGCGTCGTCCAGGGCCGTCCAGGTGCGCTCCAGGAGCCACTGGCGGTTGGGGAGCCCGGTCAGCGGGTCCTTGAGCTGCTCCTCGGCCCGGGCCCGGGCGATCCAGAGGGTGGAGTCCAGGGCGATCAGCGGCACGGCGAAGAGCGGGAGCAGCAGCGGAACGGCGACGGCCACCACGCAGATCAGGGGCGCGATGCCGACCAGGGCGACGGCGAACAGGCCCTGCCGCAGCAGCGCCGTGCGGGCGAGGGTGGGCAGCCCGCCGCCCTGCGGGGCGAGGGCGTACCACAGGAGCAGCCGGGTGACGGCGATGCAGGCGGTGGCCGCCAGCACGATCTCGGGAGCGGCGCCGACCCCCCAGTGGAGCGGGTCCCACGGCTCCTCGACCGTGGGGACGGTGCCGAAGCAGGCCAGCACCAGCGCCGCGGCGCCGATGCCGAGGATGTCGGCGGCGCCGTGCACCAGGCCCTGGCGGCGCCGGGTGCGCCCGACGGCCGCGACGAAGGCGGCCACGGCGAGGCCGACGAGGGAGGCGGGCACCCAGCCGTAGAGCAGCAGGGTGGCCAGGGCGAGCGCGGAGCCCGAGCCCGTCCCACCCCACCAGCGTTCGCGCCCGAGGGCGACGAGATGGGCGACGATGGTGCCGGAGAGCACGGCGAGGGACCAGCCGGCCGTTCCGCCGGGGAAGAGCGCGCCGCCCGCCGCGAGCGTGGTGGCCACGCCCGCGAGGACCATCAGCCCGGCGGCGGCGACGACCGCAGCGGGCAGCACGGGGACCGCCCTGGCCAGGGCCGTGAGTGCACGCGGTCGCGAGACCGTGGCGGCGCTCTCGGTCGGTTTCATTCCCGTCCCTCTCACAGCCGGCGGTACCGATGCCCGGGTGACTTCCGGTCGTTCGTGCCGGGACCGCCCGGCCGTGCGCCCGGCCGCCCCGGCGGGAACCGGACGGCGACCGGTGGTGGTTGCCCGAGCCGTGCCCCCGCGGCCGCGGGGCCCCTGCGCTGCTGTGCACGGCGGGCGCACAGCTCAACAGTAGGACGCGGGACGGGTGAACGGGCAGCGCTCTACTGCTCTTGCCCGAATGCGACCGGGCCACCCTTCTTCTTCTGATATGCACGGAACGTGTGACCTGTACTCGGCGTTCCACCGGCGCGGAACACGGCGCGTTTCGGCCGAGCGCACCCCGGCGGGAACCCCCGCGCACGCCCGGGGACGGGCGGCCCCCGGGCTCCCGAGCGGCCCGGGCGCGCCCCGGCGTCACTCCTCCCCGGTCACAGCCGCCTCCCGCGCCGCGTCGGGCCCCTCCTCCAACAGGACGGCGAAGCCTGCCTCGTCGAGGACGGGCACCTTGAGCTGGACGGCCTTGTCGTACTTGGAACCGGGATTGTCCCCGACGACGACGAAGGACGTCTTCTTGGAGACAGAACCGGCCACTTTCGCTCCGCGGCTCTGCAACGCCTCTTTCGCGCCATCCCTGGTGTGGTTCTCCAGGGTGCCCGTGACCACCACGGTGAGCCCCTCCAGCGGCCGGGGGCCCTCGTCGCCCTCGGGGGCCTCGTCCTCCATGCGCACGCCCGCGGCGCGCCAGCGCCGCAGGATCTCCTGGTGCCACTCCTCGGCGAACCACTGCTTGACGGCGGCCGCGATCGTGGCGCCCACTCCCTCGGTGGCCGCGAGCTCCTCCTCGGTCGCCTGCTCGATCCGCTCGATGGAGCGGAACTCGCGCGCGAGCGCCTGGGCGGCGACGGGCCCGACGTGCCGGATGGACAGCCCGTTGATGATGCGCGCCAGCGGCCGCTGCTTGGCCTCCTCGATGTGGGCCAGCAGCTTCAGCGCGTTGGCCTTGGGTGTGCCCGCCTTGGTGGCGAAGACCATGGCGGTCTTGTCCTCGCCGGTCTTCGGGTCCCGCTTCGGCAGGCCGCTGTCCTTGTCGACCACGTACGCCTTGATGGGCAGCAGCTGCTCGATGGTGAGGTCGAACAGGCCGCCCTCGTCGGCCAGGGGCGGCTCGGCGGGCTCCAGCGGTCTGGTGAGGGCCGCGGCGACCACCTCCCCGAAGAACTCGATGTCGAGCGCCTCACGGCCGGCCAGGTAGGACACGCGCTCGCGCAACTGGGCCGGGCAGGAGCGGGCGTTGGGGCAGCGGAGGTCGATGTCGCCCTCCTTCATCGCCCGCAGGGCGGTGCCGCACTCGGGGCACTCGGCGGGCATCACGAACTCCCGCTCGGTGCCGTCCCGGAGGTCGACGACGGGCCCGAGGATCTCCGGGATGACGTCGCCGGCCTTCCGCAGCACCACGGTGTCGCCGATCAGCACGCCCTTGGCCTTGACGACCTCCTGGTTGTGCAGGGTGGCGAACTCGACCTCCGAACCTGCCACGGTGACCGGCTCGACCTGGGCGTAGGGCGTCACCCGGCCCGTGCGGCCGACCCCGACGCGGATGTCGACCAGCTTGGTGTTGACCTCCTCGGGGGCGTACTTCCAGGCGATGGCCCAGCGGGGCGCGCGGGCGGTGGAGCCGAGGCGGCCCTGGAGCCGGATCTCGTCGAGCTTCACGACGACGCCGTCGATCTCGTGCTCCACGGAGTGGCGGTTCTCGCCGTAGTGGGCGATGAAGGCGCGGACCTCCTCCAGCGAGGAGACGACCTTGTAGTGGCGCGCCGTGGGCAGGCCCCACTCGTGCAGCAGTTCGTAGGCCTCGGAGAGCCTCTCGATGTCCAGGCCCTCCCGGGCGCCGATGCCGTGGACCACCATGTGCAGCGGGAGGGTGGCGGTGACCCTGGGGTCCTTCTGCCGCAGCGAACCGGAGGCGGAGTTGCGGGGGTTGGCGTAGGGCTGCTCCCCCGAGGCGACGCGCCGCTCGTTGAGGGCGAGGAACTGGTCCATGGGGAAGTAGACCTCGCCCCGGATCTCCACCAGGTCCGGGACGCGGTCGCCGTGGAGGCGGTCGGGGATCTCCGCGATGGTGCGCACGTTGGGGGTGATGTCCTCCCCGACGCGCCCGTCGCCGCGGGTGGCGGCGCGGGTCAGGCGGCCCTTCTCGTAGGTGAGGTTGACGGCCAGGCCGTCGACCTTGAGCTCGCACAGGAAGTGGTGGCCCGGCGCACCCACCTCGCGTGCGACCCGCTCGGCCCAGGCGGCCAGCTCCTCGTCGTCGAAGGCGTTGTCCAGAGAGAGCATGCGCTCGCGGTGCTCGACCTTGGTCAGCTCCGTCTCGTAGTCCCCGGCGACCTTCTGCGTCGGCGAGTCGGGGCTGCGCAGGGCCGGGTACTCCTCCTCGACGGCCTCCAGGGCCCTCAGGAGCGTGTCGAACTCCGCGTCGCTGACGACCGGGGCGTCCTTCACGTAGTAGCGGAAGCGGTGCTCCTCGACCTGCTCGGCGAGCCGGGCGTGCCGCTCCCGCACGTCGGCGGGCAGCGCCGCCCCCGTCTCGGCCGTCTGCTCTTCGCCAGCCACCGTCTCGTCCTCCCGTGTCCCGTGACCCCGTCACTCAGGGTTGTCTGCGAGTGATCTCGCGGCCCGGACGCAGTGGGCCAGCGCGGCGCGCGCGAACGCGGGCGAGGCACCCGCGAGACCGCACGACGGGGTGAGGGTGACGGACTCGGCGAGAGTCCCCGGATTCAGCCCCAGCCTGCGCCACAGCGTCCTGACACCCCTGACGCTACCGCCAGGGTCGGACAATGCGGCCTCCGTGGAGGGCACCACGCCCGCGAGCAGCCGGGTGCCGCCCTCGACGGCCTCGCCGATCGCCTCGTCCTCACGCTCGGTGAGGAGCCCGAAGTCGAAGGAGACGCCGGCCGCCCCGGCCCGGCGCAGGAGCGCGAACGGAACCTCCGGGGCGCAGGAGTGCACCACCACCGGGCCGTCGTGCACGGCCACCAGGTCACGCAGCGCGGACTCGGCGACCTGCCGGTCGACCGCGGGGTGGGTGCGGTAGCCGCTCGCGGTGCGGACGCGCCCGCGGAGCACGGCGGTGAGCGAGGGCTCGTCGAGCTGGAGCACGATCCGGGCCCCGGGGACCCGGCGGCGGACGTCGGCGAGGTGCCCGCGCAGGCCCTCGGCCAGCGAGGCGGCGAGGTCGCGGCAGGCCCCGGCGTCGCCGAGGGCCGCCTCGCCGCCGCGGAGCTCCAGGGCCGCGGCGAGCGTCCACGGGCCGACGGCCTGCACCTTCAGCGGGCCCTGGTAGCCCTGGGTGAACTCCTCCAGCGCGTCGAGGTCCTCGCCGAGCAAGGAGTGGGCCCGGCGGGTGTCCCGTCCGGGACGGTCGCTGACCCGCCAGCCGCTGGGCTCCACGTGCGCGTACATCTCGACCAGGAGGCCGAGGCTGCGGCCGATCATGTCGGCGCCGGGTCCGCGGGCGGGCAGCTCGGCGAGGTGGGGGAAGTCCTCGAAGGTGCCGGTCACGGTCTTCGCGCTCTCGCGGGCGTCCCCGCCGGGCATGGACCCCACTCCGGTCGCCGGGGCCCAGGGGAAGGTGTTCGTGTCGCTCACCCGGGCAGCGTACGCGGCGCGCGGGGAGGACCGCGGGACCGGTGCCCGGCGGGGCCCGGGGGCCGGGCCTGCCGGGCTCCGCCGGGCGCCGCCTCCGGGCGGGGCGGGCGGCGCGCACCGGCGGCAGGCGGCCCCGGGGGGCGGTTCCCGGCTGCCCCGGGTCAGCGTCCCGGACGGACCGTCAGGTCGTTGACCTCGGCGTCGCGCGGCAGGTCGAGGGCCATGACCACGGCGGTGGCCACCGACTCGGGGTCGATCCAGCGGCCCGCGTCGTACTCCTTGCCCTCCTGGGCGTGCACCTTGGCCTGCATCGGGCTGGCGGTGCGCCCCGGGTAGACGGAGGTGACCCGCACCCCGGATGCGTGCTCCTCGGCGCGCAGCGAGTCCGCGAGCGCCTTGAGGCCGTGCTTGGAGGCGGCGTAGGCGGACCACTCGGCGTGGGCGTTCAGCCCGGCACCGGAGTTGACGAACACCACGTGCCCGCGGGAGACCCGCACCTGCGGCAGGAGCAGCCGGGTGAGTTCGGCGGGCGCCATCAGGTTGACCTCCAGCTGGTGGCGCCATGCCTTGGGGGTGAGTTCGCCGACCGGTCCGAGGTCCACGACGCCCGCGACGTGCAGCAGGCCGTCGACACGCTCCGGCAGCTCCTGGTGCCCCAGGGCCCAGGAGATGCGGTCCGGGTCGCCGAGGTCGGCCACGAGCGTCCGGGCTCCGGGGAAGCGCTCCGCGAGTTCCCTCGCGCGGCCCGCGTCGCGCGCCACGAGGACGAGGCCGTCGCCGCGCTCGTGCAGCCGCCGGGCGACGGCGGCGCCGATTCCGGATCCGGCACCGGTGATCACATGTGTAGGCATGTCCGCCATGCTCGCACTACCGGATGCCCGCGGCCTCCTCCAGGTAGGCCATCGCCCCGACGCCATCCTCCGCGAAGAACACCAGGTCGGTGAGGGGAAGCGGCAGGAAGCCCTCCGCGTCCATCCGCCGGAACTGCTCCTTGAGGCCGTCGTAGTAGCCGGCCGTGTTCAGCAGGACCACCGGCTTGGCGTGGTGGCCGTGCTTCTTCAGTTCCAGGATCTCGGTGGCCTCGTCCAGGGTGCCCGTGCCGCCCACCATGACCACGACCGCGTCGGACCTGGCGAGGAGCAGCGCCTTGCGCTCGGCGAGGTCCCGTGCGACGACCATCTCGTCGGCCCGGGCCCGGACCTTGTCGTGGAGGAACTCCACGGACACGCCGACCAGCCGGCCGCCGGTGTCCTCGACCGCGTCGGCCACGACCTTCATCAGCCCGCAGTCCGAACCGCCCCAGACCAGGGTGTGCCCGCCCTTGCCGATCAGCTCGGCGAACTCCCGGGCGGGGCCGGTGTAGCAGGGATCGAGGTCGGCGGCGGAGAGGAAGACGCAGATGTCCATGGCCCCACGGTACGGCCCGCCGGGGCTCCGGCCGCCGCCGCGTCGACCGGGCCCCCCGTCGGGCCCGGTGCGCGTCGGGGCGGGACGGGCAGGCGGCGGAACGGGGAGGCGGCCACCGTCGTGATCAGGTCATGTCCGGCGGGGGAACCGGCCCTACCGGTGGCCGCCCGGTGCGCCTGGGGCGTGAGACGTGATCTGGTGGAGCGGGTGCGGGTGGGGTGCCGCACCGCGTCCGGCCGCCTGGTCGCGGTGGGCGCGGTGGAGCCGCCCCGTGGGAGGGGCCGTCGGCCCCCGGCTCTCCGGAGCGGTTCCGCACCGCCCGCGCATCCACCGCGTACCGCACGGCCTCGTGCCGCACCTCGGAATTCGGAGCACCCCATGTCCCCTCCTGCGACCGGCCGTCTGCGTGCCGCCCTGCTGGGCCCGGCGCTCGCGCTCGGTGTCCTTGCCACCGGCTGCGGTTCCCCCTCGGACGCCCCGGCGGAGACCTCGGCCCGTCAGCAGCCCGCGGCACCGGCGGAGTCCACACCGGCCTCGCCCGCGGCGTCTCCTGCCGCGTCGCCGTCGCAGGGTCGGGAGCTGGCGACGGAGCAGGAAGTCGAGCAGGAGCTGGACGAGGTGGGCAGGGAGCGCGCCCGGCGGGAGGCGGTCCCGGGCGCCGTTCCGGTCTCGCCCGGCACGGCGGAGGCCGGTGCGCCGGGCACCCCCGTCGCCCAGGAGGGGGACGTGACCCTGTTCCCGCCCGTCAGGCGCGGCGAGGAGATCGCGGTGCCGGTGGAGATCGCCAACACGGGCGCCCGGCGGGCGATCTACCGCGTCGAGGTCCGCGTCACCGGTGCGGGCGGCTTCGACGCCACGCGCTCCCTGGAGACCGACACGGTGGGCGTCTACCCGGGCGCGTCCTGGCCGACCGAGCTGACCTTCACCGATCCCGGCGGCCCGGTCCCGGACGACCCGCGGGTCTCCATCGTCAGCAGCAGCAGGGAGATCATCGGCTGAGGACCCGTGGGCGTGCCGGACGCCGTCGGCACGGACACGGAGGGGAGCCGGTGCCCCGGGCCCGTCGATGCCCGGGGCGGCCGTGCGCATCGACGGGCCAGCGGCGTCAGGCGGTGCAGCCCACTCCGCGCTTCACGCTGGGGACGAAGTCGGCGACGAACGCCTCGACATCGGCCACACGCTGCCCGGCCTCCACACCGTGGTCCGGGTCGAAGAAGAAGCGGAAGAAGAGAGCCGAGTAGGGATCCTCGCACCCGGTGAGAGCCAACGCCCGGTCACTGCCCACGAGAGCCTTCTCCGTGGACGGAATCCGCGCCGTCGCACCGTCCTTGAAATTCGCGGGCTCCCAGTCCTCGGGATGCAGCCCACCCTCCTTCGACTCCCTGACCTCGACCGCCACGGCAATCCGACCGTCGATACGGATCCGGCAGAACGCGACGTACCCAGCCCCCGCCTGCGATGTGTCGGCAAGGCTCTCGCCGTCGAGCAGCACCGGGGACAGCGCGGCCTCCTGGACCTCGAAACCGCAGAACTCCTCCGGAACGGAGTAGCCACGCGCTTCGGAGGCGCAGCCGGCAAGCAGGCTCACCGCGGACACCCCCGCAAGCAATCCCGTCCCGTACGGGTTGCGCGCCACTCTCTTCCTCTCGCTCCGGCGTTCATCTCGCCCCGGCAACACCAGAACATGCTTCGCCGTCACGGTGAACCGATTCTCCGATCCCGATGCCACCGAACCGGCACGGCTCGACTCATCCTCACTGGAACGATCCATCAGGCCGTGCAGCCCACTCCCCGCTTCACGCTGGGGACGAAGTCGGCGACGAACGCCTCGACATCGGCCACCCGCTGCCCGGCCTCCACACCGTGGTCCGGGTCGAAGAAGAAGCGGAAGGAGAGAGCGGAATAGGGATCCTCGCACCCGGTCAGGGCCAGCGCCCGGTCACTGCCCACGAGGGCCTTCTCCGTGGACGGAATCCGCGCCGTCGCACCGTCCTTGAAGTTCGCGGGCTCCCAGTCCTCGGGATGCAGCCCGCCCTCCTTCGACTCCCTGACCTCGACCGCCACGGCCGTCCGGCCATCCACGACGACACGACAGGACGCAATAAGGCTCGGAGGATTATATGAAACGTCAGTGAGGCTTTCACCGTCAGGAAGAATCGGAGAGAGTGCGGATTCTTGCACCTCGAATCCGCAGTACTCCTTGGGAACAGCGTATCCGCGCCCGTCTGAGGTACACCCGGCCACTGCGGCCACGAAACCGACCACAAGCAGTGATGTCCAGAACCGACCGCCGCTCATTCCTGCTCCCCCGTAGTGCCATCGAAGGAAGAATTACCGGCATTGGCTGCTTCTCCGATCCGCTCGTAGACACCTTGCTCGCGCGAGTACCCAGTTTCGTTGGCTGCCCATTCGGAGTTGACCGAGTACCACTGATCAGCAAGGGACATGAGGTGCCCCTGGCGACGGTCGTACACCCTCACGTTCTCCGTCTCCATCGCCTTCTCTTCTCTTTGCGTCTCGTTCATCACCCACTGCGTGGTGACCATGTCGGCCCCCCTTTGCGCTATGTCGCCCACGACCGGGATGAAGTTCAGAACGGCACCGGAAGCGTGGTAGCTCCATGCCTTGTCCCAGGTCCGGTCCTTCAGGTCGCCCTGCATCGCGTTGTAGCGGCTCTCCTCGAGGAAACCGACCGTCCGGCCGGCCGACGACAGCGTGTCCTCCGGCGCACGATTCGTGTCGTGGAAGGATTCGACGATCGCGTAGTTCATCCCGGCGTTCAGGATGTCGTAGGAGTCCCTACTGCGGGATACCTGCTTCGTGATCTCGGCCAGCTGGTCGCGGTCCAGGACCGAGCTCCTGCCGTGCGTGTCGCTCATCTCCTCGTGCACTTCCCGGCCGTGGTTGATGAGGATCTTCGCCATGTCGTCCCGCAGCGCGGAGTGCATCTCGTCGCCCTGCTTCGACAGGAACTCCAGGCTGTGCTTGAAGACGCGGTCGTTGGCCTCGCTGTGCGACGTGGGCCGCGGTTCGCCGCCCGAGGGGTCCACGCCCGTGGCCGCCGCGGTGAGGGCCGCGCCCAGGCCCGCCCGGGTGTCCGCGTCCTCGACGTCCGGACCGGAGGTCTCGACCTTGCGGTACTCCCTGGTGTCGACGACGTCCCAGTCGCGCGCGCCGTCGCCCTGTCCCAGCAGGTACTCGAAGCGCTTCTTGCCCTCGTCCGTGGCCGGGTCCAGGTAGACGGCGGCACCCTCCGGGTCGCGGCTCATCACACCGAGCGCCCCGTCGACGGGGTCGTTGGCGAACCAGCCGTCCTTGTCGCCGCTGAAGTCTCCCCGCAGGTCCCAGATGTCGGGGTCCTTCTTCTCCATCGCGATCATGTTGTCCGTCACCTCGGAGACGAACGACGGGGAGTACCCCTCGCCCTGCTGCATGAGCGTGACCAGGCTCTGGTAGCCCCGTACCTCCTGGCCGTGGCCGTGGCCCAGCGAGATCTTCTCCCCGACGACCTCGGAGTCGAACTCGTCGTCCCCGAGCCTGTCGAGCTCGTCGATCCACTCGCGGTAGAAGCGCCCGTCGGAGGAGGCCCGCCATTCGCCGAACCGCTCCCGGTACTCCTCGCTCCCGTACTTCAGCGGCTGCCGCTTGCCGTCGGCGCCCCGGGGGCCCAGGAACTCGGGGACGCGTGTCGCGGTGGCGAGCGAGTTCGCCAGCCCCGTGTTGATGTGCAGATAGGAGCGCTTGTCCTTGGCGTCGTCGAGGTACGCGAGGTCGTTGAGCCGGTTCGACAGCTTGAGCGTGTCCTCGGGCCCGAGCGAGTTGAGCAGCGTCTGGCTGAAGACCCTGTTCTGGGAGTTGTCGCGCATCAGGCGCTCCCACTCCGCGAGGTCGGACGGCTCGCCGCCGGCCAGGATCTGGTCCGCGTAGACCTTGGCCCTGCGGGCCTCCACCAGTTCGATGTCGCCGACCGCGTTGGCGTTGAACCCGTCGCGTCCCAGAACGGAGTCAAACATCCGCTCGAAGAAGCTCTTGACGCCCGCCGCGTCGTGCAGGGCGAGCTTGACGCCCTTGTCGGCGTCGTCGACGGCCTTCACGGCCTGCTTGACCTTCTCGTTCCAGACGTCCACCGCGGCTCGCTTCTCCGCCGCCAGGTCCTTGGAGTCCGGGTCGTTCCGGTACTTGTTCAGCTCGGTGAAGTCGAAGTGGACCGTCCCGTTGGAGTCGACGTCCATCCCGTCCTTCTTCGCCTGCTCCACGACGTCGCGCACGGCGCCCACGAGAAGCGTGAACTGGCCGTGGGCGTCCCTGAGGATGTCGGCGATGGCTCGGGCCTCGGTCTGGCCCGCCGCGAACTCGGCCTTGGTGGCGTTGAACTTGACCGCGGCGGCGGCCGCGCTGATGCCCACCCATTCACCCCCCGTCGCGACGCCGAGGACCGTGCCGCTGTAGGCCTCTTCGAGCCTGCGGAAACCGTCGGCCATGTCGTCCCAGTCGTCGGCCGTCGAGGTGAGCGAGCCGAGGTCGGCGGAGACGACGTCCCGGTAGCTGAGCATGTCGGTGTCCCCCCGTCCGTCAGGCGTCGCGACGCGTCGCGGACGTGTTCACGGTCACCGACGACGCCTGGCCGTGCACCTCGTGGTCCACGAACCGGAAGTCGCTCTTCGCCTGCGTGAGCGCGGCCTGGTCGCCTTCGAGCCGGGTCTGGAGCATCGCCACCTGCCTCGCCCACTCCTCGTGCGCGTCCTTCAGGCCCGACCCGGTGTCCCAGGTGAGGAACTCGCGCTCCGTGGAGTTCGTCGAGTCGTCGGCGTGAACGCCCACCCTGCGCAGCCCGGGGCGTATGTGGACCTCAAGCGCGTTGATCGCGGCCTTCTTGCCCTGGGAGTGCGTCCGCAGGTCGGCGGCGCCGTCGGACCCCGAGGCGCTGTTCAGCTGCGTGCCGCCGTCGTTCCGCGCGGCGACGTCGGACTTGATCTGGTCCCACTCGTCCCAACCCATTGCTCTCCCCGTGACGATGTGTGATGTCGATGCCGGTGGCGTACCGCGCAGCGGCCCGGCAGGACGGTCCGGGCACCCGGACGCCGCCGTGGCGGCCGTGTCCCGGGCGTGCCCGGCTCTGCCGCCGTTCACGGCCGCCTGCCGGTGTGTCACGCCTCAGAACCCTCACCCCCGCCGTCCCGCCGCCCCGCATCCTACGTGGCACGGCGCGGCCCACCCGGCGGGCCGTCCGCCCGGGGCCCGGGCGGCCTCAGGCCGAGGCGGCGGGTCCGTCCGCGTCGGCCGGCACGTCCAGGAAGGCGCGGACCTCGCGGTTGAAGGCGTCGGGGTTCTCCCAGAACGCGAAGTGGCTCGCGCGGCCTTCCAGGATGCGCAGGGCCGCTCCCGGCACGGCCGAGGCCGTGAAGCGGGCGGCGGCGGTGGGGATCACGCTGTCGGCACCGCCGAGGACGAGGGTGGGGACGGTGATCCGGGGCAGGATGTCGCGCCAGTCCTGCACCACGTTGTCCAGGAGCAGCCTCCCGGCGTACTCCCTCGGCAGGAGCAGGTTCCGGGCGAGGACCCAGCGGCGGTCCTCCTCGGGGGCCGCAGGGCTCCACATGCCGTCCAGGAACTCGGCGCTCAGGCTCTCGGCGTCCGCCCCGGGGGCGCGCAGGCCCGTCACGACGTCGGCGATCTGGGCCAAGTCGTAGAGCGCGCCGACGCGGTCCGCCAGCCCGTCCGGCCAGTAGGGCTGCCTGATCAGGACCGGGGGTTCGTCGAAGAACACCAGGCGCGCCAGCCGGTCACCGCCGAAGAGGTCCCAGTAGGCCCAGGTGACGGAGCAGCCCATGGAGTGGGCCACCAGCACGATCCCGTCCAGGTCCAGGCCGTGGACGAGCTGGTGGAGGTCGTTCGCGAGGCGGGCGATCCGGTAGCCGTGGCCGGGCCGGTCGGAGTCCCCGTGGCCGCGGTGGTCCACGGCGACGACGTGGTGGGTCCGTGCGAAGTGGTCGATCTGGTGCCGCCACTGCGCGGCGGTCTGCGACCAGCCCGGCACGAGGAGCATGTCCGGCCCCGAGCCCGCCTCCAGGTAGTGGAGGCGGACACCGTCGTCGGTGGTCACGGAGCCGCTGCGCGCGTCGTACGTCCCGGTCCTCCGTGGTGCCGCGGGCATGTCGTGCCTCGTCCCTCCGCCCGGGGACACCGACGGTTTCGACAGCCTTGTCCCGGTATGACGTGTACGGAAGGCGATCCTGCACGGGTGCCCCGCCCGGGACAACCTCCCACGCCGAGCGGCCGGGCACCGGCGGCCCGCCCCCGGCTCCCGCCCGGTGGCGGGGCCGGGGGCGGAGGGCGAAACGGCGTGGCGCCCGCAGAGCCCCGTGTGCCAGGCTCGCCGTATGAACCGTGGAATCGAGATCCCCCGCACCCGGTGAGCCCCGTGACGGAGCGCCACGCTCCCCCGACGGGACCGTCCCTGTACGAGCAGGTGTGCCGGCTGCTGGACGCCGAGCCGGACCGCCGCCTCCCCGACCGCGCCTACGTGCTTCCCCGACCACCCCGAACGCCCGACTCCCCGGGTTACCCGCCGCGCCGCACTCACCAGGAGCGCGAAGAGATCGCCCGGCAGGCCCTTTCCGCCCTGGTGGCCGTCGAGAACCCGCCCACGTCGCGGGTGGACGAGGCCGAAGGCCACTTTCAGGCCATGCAGTTGAGGCCCTTTCATCTGTCGCGGGCCGTGCAGGCACTGGACGGCCCCGATACCGCTCGCGCTGCCGCACTCGGACGGCAGCTCGTGCGCAGGGGCCGCACGAGCCTCGGCGTCACCGCCGGAATCGCGCTGCTGGGGCGGTTCGGCGGCGCCGGGGACGTCCCCCTGATCTCGACCGTCGGCCTGGTGCGCGACCTGACCCCCTCGGCCGTCCGCGCGCTCGACAACCTCGACGAGGGCGCCGCCGCACGCTTGTGGCTGCCGCTGCGGCTCCGCGGCGCCATGAGGGCGCTGTACGCCGAACCGCCGCCCGTCGCAGCGGACTTCGAGGCCGTCCGGCGCTGGTTCGGGGACCTTCCCTCGGGCAGGCCGCCGATCGGGCCCACCGCGGCCCGCCGGCTCGCCGAGGCCGTCGACCTGCCCGGCCTGCTGGAGGCCGCTCCCGAGGACACCCGTGCCGCGGCCCGGGCGGCGCAGCTGCTGGCCACCATCACCGACCGGCACGGCGGCGACACCGAGATCCGCGCCTGCTCAGGGGCCGTTCGCGTCTACGAGGCCCTGCTGGGCCGCGTTCCGGCACTGCTGCGGGCCGACCCGGGCGTGGCCCCGACGCTGGTCGCCCTCGCCGTGGAGCTGCGTACGGGCGCGAGCGTCCTGCTGGACTGGCCCGCCGGTCGGCGGGAGGAACTGCTGGAGCGCCTGGCGGGGCAACTGCGTTCCGCCCTCGTCTCCGACACCGGCGGAACCTCGCCTCCCCACCGGGCGTGGGCCCGCCGCACGCTCGGCCGCCCCCTCGGTCCGGTACCGGGCGACATCCCGCTGCATGTGGAGGCCGCCGTGCCCGATCCCGCACGCCCGGGAGCCGTGGAGACGCGGATCATGCTGTACGGGCGCCCCATGGTGGCCGAGCTGTTCGGGCCGGGTCCTGCCGGAGACCCCTCCCACCTGCTCGACGGCGGCGGTCTGCGCGCCACCGAGGAGCCGCGCGAGGTGCGCCTGGCGGAGGCGTACTGCACCGAGGGCTGCTGCGGCGCGCTGTACGTGACCATCCGGCGCGAGGGCGTCGAGGTGGTCTGGGACGGCTGGCGCGGCGCGGAGCGGGGGGCGACACCCCCCGCGTACCGATTCGACGCCTCGGCGTACGACGCGGAGATCGCCCGCGCCGAGGAGGACCGGTCCTGGCAGTGGCCTGCCTGGCGGACGGCGCGCCTGATCGCCGACGGCCTCCGGAGGGAGGCCGTCCGGCGCGCCCTGGAGCGGTGGGAGCTGTGCCGCCCCAGGGCGTACACCCTGGAGGACCGGCCGGATGCCGTCGTGGTGCGGTTCACGCACCAGCCGGAGGCCGACGGGCCCTGGCTCCACTTCGCCCTGCACGTCCCCGACGACGGGAGGCCACCCGAGAAGGCGGCGGAGGCAGTGCTGCGGGGCATCGGGGAACGGGACCCCAAGGAGACCGCCACCGTATGCGGCGGCTCACCCGCGTACGCGCGGGCGCTGGGCTTCGCCTGGCCGGAGCGCCCGTCGCCCTGAGCTCAGGCGGCGAGGGCGGGCGGTGTCGGAGGCGTTGCGGGGAGGCGGAGCTCGAACCAGACGACCTTGCCCGTCCGCCCCGGGGCCGCCGCCTCCCGCACGCCCCCGCCCCAGGTGTCCGCGAGGAGGTCGAGGAGTTCCAGGCCGCGTCCGCCCTCCCGGTCCGCCGGGCAGGGCACGGCGAGGCGCGCGGGGAAGACCGGGCTGGGGTCGCTGACGCTCACCCTCAGCACGGGGTGCGCCCAGCGCAGCCGCATCGCGGCCGGACCGGGGGTGTGGCGCACGGAGTTGGTCGCCAGCTCGGAGGCCAGCAGCTCCGCCCGGTCGGCGAGTTCGCCCAGCTCGTGCGCGCACAGCACGGCACGCAGCAGGCCGCGCGCGATGCGGGGCGCACGGGGGTCGCGCGGGAAGTGCAGCTCGTACTCCCAGGGACGGGTGAGGGGGATGGGCCGGGGGGCGGGGTGCGGGGCGGTCGCCTCGTGGGTCATCGCGTCTCCGTGAGGGGGGTGGGTGGCTGGGGTCTGGCGTGGGGGCTCGACTCGACGGCCTCATGCGGCCCGGATCGGGACCGTGCGCTCCGCGTCGCGTCGGTTCCCCACTCGATCCACAACCCTGGCCGCTACTGACTCACATGTGAGTCAGAATTCACGAACGAGTGAATCGGAACTCGACCGCGATCGACGTGGGTTGATGATCTGACAGGCTTGCCCGGATACGGGAGGAAGGGGAGTCGTTGCATGGCGTCGCGAGCCGCACCCACGGGCCGTCAGCGTCGGCTGGCGACCGAGCTGCGCCGCATGCGCGAGGGTGCTGGCGTCTCCATCCGCGAGGCGGCAGCGATGCTGGGGGCCGACCGAACGATGATCTCCAACATCGAGGCCGGTCGCACGAGTGTCAGCGAGGACCGCGTCAGGCAGCTCGCCTGCCACTACCGCTGCCCCGACGAGGATCTGGTCGACGCGTTGAGCGCCATGGCGGCGAGCCGTCGGCGACACCACTGGTGGCGTGACTACCGGGGGCGGCTCCCGGACGGCCATCTCGACGTCTCGGAGGTTGAGCACCACGCCGTCCGCATCCGGACCGCCCAGACCGTCCATCTGCCGGGCCTGCTACAGACGGAGGACCACGCCCGCGCGATCTTCGAGCTGGCCGTGCCCAGACTGTCCCGTCTCGATGTCGAGCTGCGCGTGGCGCATCGCATGCAGCGGCAGTCGGTACTCCACGGGGACACCCCGACGCCGTACACGGGGATCATCCACGAGGCCGCCCTCAGGCTGGAGTTCGGCGGCCGAGCCGTTGCGCGCAGGCAGTTGGAGCGCCTTGCGGACGCCTGCGCCCAGCCGCACATCCGGTTGCTGGTGATCCCTTTCAGCGCAGGCGAGTTCCACGGCGCGGGGCAGTCGGTCCTGTACGCGGAGGGTCCGGTGCGGGCCTTGGACACGGTGCAGCTCGACACCGCGTTGGGAGCCAACTTCGTTGATGCACCGACGCCGTTGGCGAACTATCGTTCGCTGCTGGACCTGATGGAGCGGTCGGCGCTGCCGGCCGACGACTCACAGGACTTCATCCGGTCCATGGCGAAAGGACTGTGAATGGACCGGCGCACACCCGCCGCCCACTGGCGCAGGTCGTCGTACTGCGCCGGCGGAGGCAACAACTGCGTGGAGATAGCCCGCCTCGGCGAGGACGCCGTGGCCGTCCGCGACAGCGCAGCGCCCAGCCGGGCCCTGCGCGTCGGCGCCCCCGCCTTCGCCTCGTTCCTCGGCGCGCTCAGGCGGCCTCGGTCGTCCGGCGGACGGTAGCGGAGATCGTCGCGGAACCCACCACGCGCGTGCCGTCGTACAGGACGATCGCCTGCCCCGGCGCCACACCGCGGACCGGCTCGTCGAAGGTGACGCGCAGTTCGGCGCCGTCGACCGGCTCCGCCGAGACCGCGCACTCGCCGCCGTGGGCGCGCAGCTGCGCCGTGTAGCGGCCGGGGCCCTCGGGGGCGGAGCCGCACCAGCGGGGCTTGATCGCGGTGAGGCCGGTCACGTCCAGCGCCTCGACGGGACCGACGGTGACCGTGTTGTCCACCGGGGAGATGTCCAGGACGTAGCGGGGCTTGCCGTCGGGGGCGGGGTGGCCGATGCGCAGGCCCTTGCGCTGCCCGATGGTGAAGCCGTAGGCCCCCTCGTGGCTGCCGAGCCTGGTCCCGCTCTCGTCGACGATGTCGCCCTCCGCCCGGCCGAGGCGGTCGGCGAGGAAGCCCTGGGTGTCGCCGTCGGCGATAAAGCAGATGTCGTGGCTGTCGGGCTTCTTCGCGACCGCGAGGCCGCGCCGCTCTGCCTCCGCCCGGATCTCGTCCTTGGTGGTGAGGGTGTCGCCCAGCGGGAACATGGCGTGGGCGAGCTGCCGCTCGTCCAGCACGCCGAGGACGTAGGACTGGTCCTTGGCCATGTCGCTGGCGCGGTGCAGCTCGCGGACGCCGTCCTCGCGGAGGACGACCGTGGCGTAGTGCCCCGTGCACACCGCGTCGAACCCGAGCGCAAGGGCCTTGTCGAGCAGCGCGGCGAACTTGATCTTCTCGTTGCAGCGCAGGCAGGGGTTGGGCGTGCGCCCGGCCTCGTACTCGGCGACGAAGTCGTCGACCACGTCCTGGCGGAAGCGGTCGGCGAGGTCCCACACGTAGAAGGGGATGCCGATGACGTCGGCCGCGCGGCGGGCGTCGCGTGAGTCCTCGATCGTGCAGCAGCCCCGCGCTCCCGTGCGGAAGGACTGCGGGTTGGCGGAGAGGGCCAGGTGCACGCCGGTGACGTCGTGCCCCGCTTCCACCGCCCGGGCGGCGGCGACGGCGGAGTCGACTCCGCCGGACATGGCGGCGAGGACACGGAGGGGGCGCGGAGAGGTCTCAGTCATAGCCCCACCAGGGTAAGGGTGCCGGGGAACCGAAAGCTCGCGGATAGGCGTTGTCACGGGCATGGGGAACGAGAGCGGGCAGGGCGGCGGCAGCGGCAAGGGCAGGGTCACGCGCCGGGCCGTGCTGTTCGGGGGCGGTGCGGCGGTCCTCGGCGGGGGCTATCTCGTCCAGGACGAGGTCCGGCGGCTGTGGCGCGGAATGCCGTGGGTGCGGCCGCCCCGCAAGGAGGGGGAGATCGACCACGCGGGCGCCCAGTGGATCGCGGCCAACGCGGCGAACTGGCGGCTGGCCTACCGGCCCGACGACTACGAGATCGACCGCGTGGTGATCCATGTGGTCCAGGGCAGCTACCCGACCGCGCTGAAGGTGTTCCGGGACCCGACGCACGGGGCCGCGACGCACTACGTGGTCCGCAAGGACGGGCACGTGGCCCAGATGATCCGCGAGCTGGACGTGGCCTACCACGCGGGCAACCGCTCCTACAACGAGCGCAGCATCGGTATCGAGCACGAGGGCTTCGTGGACCGCCCCGAGGACTTCACCGACGCGATGTACGCGGCCTCGGCCCGGCTGACGGCCGACGTCTGCGCACGCTACGGCATCCCCGCGGACCGCGAGCACGTCGTCGGCCATGTCGAGGTCCCCGGCACCGACCACACCGACCCGGGCCCGCACTGGGACTGGGACCGCTACCTGCGGCTGGTGCGCGAGGCGCTGCCGCAGGCGCGCCGCGCCGCGGAGCGCAGGGCCTGAGGGACCGCTCCCGGGCGGAGCGGGCCGGGTCGCCCCGGCCCGCCGGCCGGGGGTCTTCGGCCTCAGCTGAGACCGGCGGTGCGGGCCCGTTCCACGACCGGGCCGATGGCGGCGGCGAGGGCGTCCACGTCCGCCTGGGTGGAGGTGTGGCCGAGGCTGAAGCGCAGCGTGCCGCGGGCCAGGTCCGGGTCGGTGCCGGTGGCCAGGAGGACGTGGCTGGGCTGGGCGATGCCCGCGGTGCAGGCGGAGCCCGTGGAGCACTCGATGCCCTGGGCGTCGAGGAGCAGCAGCAGGGAGTCGCCCTCGCAGCCGGGGAAGGTGAAGTGCGCGTTGGCGGGGAGCCGGTCGACCGGGTCGCCGCCGAGGACCGCGTCCGGGACGGCGTCGAGGACGGCGCGCACCAGGGCGTCGCGCAGGGCGCCCACCGTGCGGGCGAACTCCTCGCGGCGCCCGGTGGCGAGACGGCCCGCCACGGCGAAGGCGGCGATGGCCGGGGTGTCCAGCGTGCCGGAGCGCACATGGCGTTCCTGGCCGCCTCCGTGGAGGACGGGCACGGGGGTGTACTCGCGGCCGAGGAGGAGGGCCCCGATGCCGTAGGGGCCCCCGATCTTGTGGCCGGAGACGGTCATGGCCGCCAGGCCGGAGGCGGCGAAGTCCACGTCGAGCTGGCCGACGGCCTGGACCGCGTCGGCATGCAGCGGCACACCGAACTCGGAGGCCGTGGACGCGAGTTCGCGTACGGGGAAGACGGTGCCGATCTCGTTGTTGGCCCACATCACGGTGGCCAGGGCCACGTCGTCGGGGTTGCGGGCGATCGCCTCGCGCAGGGCCTCGGGATGCACCCGGCCGTGGGGGTCGACGGGCAGGTACTCGACGGTCGCGCCCTCGTGCCCGGCGAGCCAGTCGACGGCGTCGAGGACGGCGTGGTGCTCGACGGGGCTGGCGAGGACGCGGGTGCGGGCGGGGTCGGCGTCCCTGCGCGCCCAGTACAGGCCCTTGACGGCGAGGTTGTCGGCCTCGGTGCCGCCCGAGGTGAAGACGACTTCGCTGGGTCGCGCGCCGAGCGCCTCGGCGAGGCTCTCGCGGGCCTCCTCGACGGTGCGGCGGGCCCGGCGGCCGGCGGCGTGGAGGGCCGACGCATTGCCGGTGGCGACGAGCTGGGCGGTCATCGCCTCGACCGCCTCCGGAAGCATCGGGGTGGTCGCGGCGTGGTCGAGGTATGCCATGGTGACCCCGATTCTACGAGGCGGTCGCGGGGGCGCGGACGCGGCGCAGGGGTGCACGCTCGTCCGGCGTGCGCCCCCGGGGCATCGGCGGGGCCCGCACGGGGGCGGGGCGGCTCTCCCCGCGTGCGCCCTCGGCCCTGTGCGGCGGAGGAGACCCGCCGTCAGGAGCCGAAGCCCCAGACGACGTTGCCGCCCGCGGTCACCACGGCGGCGAGGACCACGAGGTCGGTGATGCCGAGGGCGAGCCCGAGGAGGGCGCGTCCGCGGCGGGTGGTGCCCCGGAGCAGGGCGAGCGAGGCGAGCACGACGGCAGCCGGGCCGAGGACGATGTTCATCACGAGGAGGCCGACGAGGCCGAGGACGAAGGCGGCGACGGCCATGCCGTCGGCGTCGCCCCGCGGCCGGCGCCCCTGTGGGGCGGGGGTCCCGGGGCCGCCGGGGGTGCGGCCCGCGGGCCGTGCGCGGTCGCGCTCCGTGCGGCGCGGCGGGAGCAGCAGGGTCATGGCGGTGGTTCTCCTTCCGTGGGTCGGGTACGTGGCGCGGAGCGGTTCAGCCGCGCCGGGCGTGGCGCTCGCGTACGGCGAAGACGAGCAGCCAGGCACCGATGGCGGCACCCGCGGCGAGCGAGACGGGGGCGGGGAGGTGGACCACGGCGCCCAGCATCACGCCCATCAGCAGGAGGACGGCTACGAGGATGATCACGGTCTTCCTTCCGGTGAACGGAGTTTGAGAGTACGACTGTTCACTGACTCTGAGTCTACCCATTCCCCTCCGCGGCGAACGGTTGTTTACTGAATGTCATGAGTCACACGGTCGGAATCCGCCAGGCGCAGAAGCAGAAGACCCGCCAGGCCCTCATGGACGCGGCTCTGCGCCTCCTGGAGGCGCAGAGCCTGTCCAGCGTGGGACTGCGGGAGGTCACCCGGGCGGTGGGCGTCGCCCCCACGGCCTTCTACCGCCACTTCCGGGACATGGCGGACCTCGGCGTCGCGCTCGTCGAGGAGTCGCTGGGCGCCCTGCACGCCACGATCGGCGAGGCGCTGGCGGAGGCCGACGACGCGGCGAGGATCGACCACTCCGTCGCGGTGGTCGCCGCGCTGGTGCGCACCTCGCCCGCCCATGTGCGCTTCCTGGCCCGGGAGCAGCACGGCGGCGTCGCACCGGTGCGCGAGGCGATCGGGAGGCAGCTGCGGCAGTTCGGCGACGAGGTCGCGGCGGCCTTCGCGGACGAGCCGGAGGCGGCGGGGTGGAGCCCGGAGGACCTGCGGATGCTCGCCGGCCTGTACGTCGACCACATGGTCGTGACGGCCTCGGCACTGCTGGAGGCGGGCCCGGACGGCGAGGAGGAGATCGCCGGGCTGGCACGCAGGAGGCTCCGGCTCATCAGCCTGGGGCGCCGGCACTGGCTGGACTGACGGCGCTCCGCGGGGCGCCCGGACACCGGTGCGGGCGCGACGGCGGGAGCCCCGTTGCCCCGGCCTCACCGGCCGGGGCAACGGGGCTCCCGTACGGGGCGGCGGACCGCCCGGGGGTGCCAGGGGCCCGCCACCCGGGAGGGCCGGACCCGCGGCTTCAGGGCCTCGGGGCCCTCGCCAGCTGGCGGGACTGGGCGACCAGGCGGCCGGCCGAGTCCCAGACCTCGGCGTCCTCCTCCAGGAAGCCGCCCGCCAGGTTGCGGGTGGTGATCGACACCCGGAGCGGGCCGGGGGCCGGGCGGCAGCGGACGTGCGTGGTCAGCTCCACGGTCGGCGTCCAGCCGGTCAGCCCCAGCTCGAAGGAGGTGGGAGGCAGCGCGTCCACGGTCAGCAGCAGGGACAGCGGGTCGGGGTCGCGGCCGTCCGCGAGGCCGAACCAGCCGCGCATCTCGCCCCTGCCGGAGGGGGCGCCGACCGCCCAGCCGACCGTGGCGGGATCGAGGCGGATGTCCAGGCGCTCGGTGATCGCGGAGCTGCCGGGAATGGGGGCGGGGCCGTCCGCGGGACCGAGGCACCGCTCGATCGGCGGGATCGCGGGCGGGGCCGCGCTGGTGCGCACCTCCGGGGTCAGCCCGTCGAGGTCGCCGTAGGTGGCGAGCACCCGGATGCGCTCGACCTCGGTGCCGTCGTCCTCGAACTGGACGAGGGAGGCCTGGCCGGTGGAGAGGGTGCGGCCGGTGCGCACCACCTCGGTGCGGATCACGGCGGGGCCGGGCCGGGAGGCGGTGAGGTAGTGGGCGGAGACCGTGAAGGGGTCGGAGTGGGGCAGGGCGTCGCCGAGCGCCCGTCCGAGCAGCGCCAGCAGATAGCCGCCGTTGACGGCCGAGATGATGGTCCAGCCCGCCGAGAGCTCCGCGTCGTAGACGCCCGGCTCGCGCCGCGTCACGGCGGTGTCGCGGTCGAACTCGCTGTCACCGACGGCGGCGCGCGTCGGCTGTGCCTGTGCCTGTGCCATGGCGGTACCGTACAACAAGCAATTACTAAGCGGTAGCTTTTACTCCTCGGTAGCCTCCGACCTGCGGTTCCAGGCACGCGGGGCGCGCCAGTGGTAGCGCAGGGCCAGCAACCGCAGGCTGAAGGCGGTGACCACGGCCAGCCCGCTGGTGACGGCGTTGAGGGTGTCGAAGCGGATGAAGAGCACCACCATGGTGGCTCCGACGATCGCCGGTACCGCGTACAGGTCCCGGTCCCAGCGCAGCAGCGAGGGCACCTCGTTGGCCAGGACGTCGCGCAGCACACCGCCGCCCACGGCCGTCGCCAGCCCGAGGACGGCGGAGGAGGTGAGGCTGAGGCCGTACTCGTACGCCTTCGTCGTCCCGGTCACGCAGAACAGGCCCAGCCCGGCCGCGTCGAAGACGTTGACCCCGGTCTGGATGCGCTCCACCTGGGGGTGGAGGAAGACGACCAGACCCGCGGCGACCAGCGGCATCAGGAAGTAGCCGAGATCGGTGAAGGCGGCCGGGGGCACGGCCCCGATCACCAGGTCGCGGAAGAGCCCCCCGCCCAGCGCCGTGGCCTCGGCGAGCACGGCGATGCCGAACACGTCGAAGTTCTTGCGCACGGCGAGCAGCGCGCCCGAGATCGCGAAGACGAAGATCCCCATGAGGTCGAGCGCGTGCTGGACGGAGGGCGTGAAGAGTTCTTGGAACACCGGACAGTTCTACCGTGTGCGTCCCCGTCCGGTGTCCCCGCCGCCTCCGTGACCGCTCAGCCCGTCCCCGGGGACCTCTCCCCCGCGTCCGCGGACTCGGCCGTGCTCTGCGCGGGCACGGCCGGGGCCTCGTCCGCCCCGCCGGCGTCGGCCTCCGCCGCGGCGGTGCCGGTCCCGGGCCGGCCGGCGCCGACGGAGGCGTCCGCCCCGGACTCCGCGGCGGCGGAGGGGACCCCGGCCGCCGCCGGGTCCCCGGCCTCCTGGGCGACCTCGGCGTCCTTGCGCACCACCGCCTTCGTCGCGACCACCGCGTCGATCCCGGTCGAGCGCGTCTGCTCGACGGTGCCCTCCTCGATCTCGCGGGCGAAGTGGCAGGCGACCTTGTGCCCCTCCCCCAGGTCGGTCAGGACCGGCCGCTCGCTCGCGCAGCGCTCCTGCGCCCAGGGGCACCGGGTGTGGAAGCGGCAGCCGCTCGGCGGGTTCGCGGGCGACGGGAGGTCGCCCGCGAGCAGGATCCGCTCACGGGCGTCCTCGACCTCCGGGTCCGGTACGGGCACCGCCGACATCAGCGCCTTGGTGTACGGGTGCCGGGGCGACTCGTAGAGGACGTCGCTCGGCGCCTCCTCCACCAGTCCGCCCAGGTACATCACTCCGATGACGTCGGAGATGTGCCGGACGACGGCCAGGTCGTGGGCGATGACCAGATAGGTCAGGCCCAGCTGCTGCTGGAGCTCCTCCAGCAGGTTGATCACCTGGGCCTGCACCGAGACGTCGAGGGCCGACACCGGCTCGTCGCAGATGATCACGTCCGGCTCCAGCACCAGCGCGCGGGCGATGCCGATGCGCTGGCGCTGGCCGCCGGAGAACTCGTGCGGGTAGCGGGACAGCGCGTTGGCCGGGAGCCCGACCTTGGCCAGGATGTCCTTGATCTTCTCCCGGCGCTCGCCCTGGTCCCTGCCGATCCCGTGCGCGGCCATGCCCTCGCTGAGGATCGACTCGATGTTCTGGCGCGGGTTCAGGCTGCCCAGCGGGTCCTGGAAGACCATCTGCAGACGCCGGCGGAAGCCGCGCATCTCCTCCCCGGGCAGCCGGGCCAGGTCCGTGCCGTCGAAGACGACCCCGCCGCTGGTGATGTCCACCAGCCGCAGCACCGCACGCCCCAGGGTGGTCTTGCCGCAGCCCGACTCGCCCACCAGGCCGTAGGTCTGGCCGGCCTCGACCGTGAGCGAGATGCCGTCCACGGCGTAGACGTGGCCGACGGTGCGGTCGAACAGGATGCCCTTGCGCACCGGGAAGTGGACCTTGACGTCGTCCAGTTCGAGCAGACTCATGCCGAGACCTCCGCCTGGGGCTTGGGAAGGACCGGGTTGACGCAGCGCACCTGGTGGCCCGCGGCGCGCGGTTCGGTCAGTTCGGGCGTGCCGGTCAGGCACTCCATCGTGTAGTGGTCGCAGCGGGGGGCGAAGGCGCAGCCGTCGGCCCAGGAGATGCGGTCGTTGATGGACCCGCGGATCGGGCTCAGCGGCTCCCCCCGCGGCGCGTCCAGTCGCGGGATCGAGCCGAGCAGCCCGTGGGCGTAGGGGTGCGTCGGGTGGGCGAACAGCTCGCGCCGCCCCGCCGACTCCACCGCCCGCCCGGCGTACAGGACGTTCACCTGGTCGCACAGGCCCGCCACGACGCCCAGGTCGTGGGTGATCATCAGCAGGGCGGTGCCCTCCTGGTCGACCAGTTCCTTGAGCAGCTCCAGGATCTGGGCCTGGATGGTCACGTCGAGCGCGGTGGTCGGCTCGTCCGCGATCAGCATGCGCGGAGCGCAGGCCACCGCCATGGCGATCAGCGCGCGCTGGCGCATGCCGCCGGAGAGCTGGTGCGGGTA
The DNA here is from genome assembly GCF_024497955.1 of Streptomyces sp. C10-9-1. GTDB lineage: Bacteria > Actinomycetota > Actinomycetes > Streptomycetales > Streptomycetaceae > Streptomyces > Streptomyces sanyensis. The sequence continues at coordinate 246,202 of NZ_JANHKP010000003.1, forward strand.
CTCCTTGAGCCGCCGGTCCGGGTCGGGGATGCCGACCCGGTCGAGCAGGTGGGCGGCCTCCTTGCGGGCGGCCTCCCCCTTCATGCCGCGGTGGCGCCGGAGGATCTCGGTGACCTGGACGCCGATGGGGACGACCGGGTTCAGCGAGGACAGCGGGTCCTGGAAGATCATCGCGAGCTGGCTGCCGCGCAGGTCGCGCCGCTTGCGCGGGCTCATGGTGAGCAGGTCCTCGCCCTCGAACAGGGCCCGGCCCCCGACGCGGACGCCCTTGTCGGGCAGCAGGCCCATGAGCGCCAGCGAGGTGACCGACTTGCCGCAGCCCGACTCGCCCACCAGGCCGACGACCTGGCCCTGGTCGACGTCGAAGGAGACGCCGTCCACGGCGGTGGAGTCCTTGCGGCCCTTGGCGGTGAAGGTGACGCTGAGTTCGTCGACAGAGAGCAGTGCCATGGGGCTTCAGCCTCGCAGCTTGGGGTCGAGGGCTTCGCGCATCGCCTCGCCCAGCAGGGTGAAGCCGAGGGCGGTGATGATGATCCCGACCGCCGGGTAGACGGCCATCATGGGCTCGTTGTCGAAGAAGCGCTGCGCCTGGGAGAGCATCACGCCCCACTCGGGGATGGCCGGGTCGGGGTTGCCGAGGCCCAGGTAGGACAGGGCGGCGGCCTCGATGATCGCGGTGGCCAGGCTCAGGGTGGCCTGCACGATCACGGGGCTGATCGAGTTGGGCAGGATCTGCGTGAGGACGATCCGCTTGTTGCGGATGCCGAGGGCCTTCGCCGCGAGCACGTAGTCCGAGCCGCCCTGGGCGAGCATCGAACCGCGCAGCAGGCGGGCGAAGATGGGGATCTGCACGACACCCACGGCGATCATCACGGTGGTCAGGGACTGGCCCATCACGGCCGCGATGGAGACCGCGAGCAGCAGGGACGGCAGCGACAGCATGATGTCGGTGACCCGCATGATCACGGTGTCGACCCGCTGCCCGGCCCGCCCGCCGAGGGTGGCGGCCGCGCCGGAGAGCACTCCCACCAGGGCGCCGACGAGCAGGCCGATGAGCATGGAGACGACGCCCACCAGCAGCGTCTGGCGGGCGCCGACGAGCATCCGGGAGAACATGTCGCGGCCCAGGTGGTCCAGGCCGAACCAGTTCTCGCCGCGCATGCCGACGAACTTCCCCTGGTTGGCGAACACCTCGCCGCGCCAGGTCTGGGCGGTCGGTGCATGGGGCGCGACCCACGGACCGACGACCGCGAGCACCACGAACACCGCGATGACGACGGCGCCGATGATCGCCATCTTGCTCCGGCGCAGCCGCCTCATGGCCTCGCGCCAGAGGCTGGCGCCGGTGGTGGCCTCGGAGGACTGCATCAGCTCCGCGAGCCGGTCGATCTTGTCGGCCTTCTTGGTCATGGTCGTCACGTCAGTGCACCCGCACTCTCGGGTCGATGAGGCTGTACGCGAGGTCGACCAGCAGGTTGATGACCACGTACACCATCGCGATGAAGAGGATGAACCCGACGAGCACGGGGTAGTCGCGCGCGTCGATCGAGGTGCGGATGAAGGAGCCGATGCCGCCGAAGGAGAACACCGACTCGGTGAGGACCGCCCCGGAGAGCAGGCTGCCGGTCAGCAGGCCGACGGCGGTGACCACGGGCAGCATCGCGTTGCGCAGCACATGGCGGCCCCGGACGACCCTCTTCTCCAGGCCCTTGGACTCGGCGGTGCGGACGTAGTCCTCGCCCAGCACCTCCAGCACGCTGGCCCGGGTCATGCGCACGATCACCGCGAGCGGGATGGAAGCCAGCGCCACCGAGGGCAGGACCAGGTGCGTCACGGCGTCCCAGCTGGCGTCGAACTCGCCGGTGAGCAAGCCGTCGAGGATCGCGAAGCCGGTCACCTGGGTGGCGTCCAGACCCGTGGACAACCGTCCGTAGCTGGGGAACCAGCCCAGCTCGACGGCGAAGAAGCCCTTGAGGAGCAGGGCGAGGAAGAACACCGGGATGCAGATGCCGATCAGCGAGCCGGAGACGGACGCCACGTCGATCCAGCCGCCGCGGTGCCTGGCCGCCAGGTACCCGAGCGGGATGCCGACGACGACGGCGATGAGGATCGCCGCGAGGCTGAGCTCCACGGTGGCCGGGAAGCGCAGGGTGAACTCGTCCCAGACCGGCTGCCCGGTCTGGGTGGAGGTTCCGAGGTCCAGCTCGGCGATGCGCTTCAGGAAGCGCCAGTACTGGACGTGGACGGGCTCGTCGAGTCCCAGAGCCCGGTTGATGCGTGCCACTTCGGCTTCGGTCGCCCGCTCGCCCAGGATCGCTGAGGCGGGTCCGCCGGGCAGTCGGTTCAGCCAGAGGAACAGCAGGACCGACAGGCCGAGCAGGGTGGGAATGAGCTGTAGCAGTCTTCGTACGACAAGTCGCAGCACCCCGCATGCCCCTTTCTCACGTGCGTCGATGCGGGTCCGCCCGGCCACCGAGACGCGGTGGCCGGGCGGACCCGCAGGTGTGCGTTACTTGAAGGAGACCTCGGCGAAGTTCTCCTGCGTGAGCGGGGAGACGTTCGGCGGGTTGACGTTCTTGCCGAAGGCGATGGCCGGCGGCGAGGAGGAGATCGGCACGCCGGGGACGTACGCCATGATGGCCTCGTTGGCCTTCTTGTACGCCTCGACGCGGGCGGCCGGGTCGGTCACCTTGGAGGCGGCGTTGACGGCGTCGAAGACCGTCTTGTCCTTGAAGCCCCACTGCTTGTCCGGGCCGGAGAACCAGGTGCCGATGAAGTTGTAGCCGTCGTTGAAGTCACCGGTCCAGCCGAGCATGTGCAGGGCGCAGGAGCCCGACTCGGTGGCGTCCAGGTAGTCCGGGGCCCACTTCATGGCCTTCGGGGTGACGGTGATGCCGGCCTTCTCCAGGTCGGCCTTCATGCGCTCGAACATGTCCTGCGGAGCGGGCATGTAGGGGCGGGTGACCTCGGTCGGGTAGCAGAACTCGATCGAGAGCTTCTCCTCACCGGCCTTCTTGAGGAGCGCCTTCGCCTTGGCGGTGTCGAAGGGGTAGGTCTTCACCGTGTCGGAGAAGCCGGCGACCGTGTCGGGCATGAACTGGGTCGCGACCTTGCCGCCTTCGGGCAGCTGCGTCTTGACGATGCCCTCGCGGTCGATGGCGTGGGTGATGGCCTGGCGGACCTCGGGCTTGGTCAGCGCCGGGTTCGCGGACTGCGTCATGCCGACGTAGAAGATGTTGAAGACGTCGCGGGTCGGGACCTCGAAGCCCTCGCCCTCCAGCGTCTTGACGTCGGCCGGGGCGACCAGGTCGTAACCGTCGATGTCACCGGCCTGGAGCGCCTGACGGCGACCCTCCTCGGTGTCGATGGTGCGGAAGACCAGGTTCTTCACCTTGGCCTTCTCGCCCCAGTAGTCCTCGAAGCGTTCGAGGGTGACTTCCTTGTTGCCCTTGTTCCACTTGGTGATCCGGTACGGCCCGGTGCCGGCGACCGTGCCGGCCTCCTGGCTGTACTTGGGGTACGTGATCGCGTCGCCCTTGGCGGTCGCCTCCTGCTTCTCGTACTCCTTGATGGCCTTCGGCGAGTGGATCGCCAGGGCCTGGAGGGAGAAGCCGCCGGGAAGGTTGGCGGAGGACTCGTTGACCTCGATGACGGCGGTGTTCTCGTCCTTGGCGGTGCAGGACTTGTAGTTCGCCTCCGGGGCCTCGGGGTCCTCGTTGTTCGCGAACCCGCCCATGATGGACTGCCAGTAATAGGAGACCGCGCTGGTCTGGTAGGTGCCCTTCCAGTTGAACCAGTGGTCGTAGTTCGCGCAGACGGCGGCGGCGTCGAATGCCTCACCGTCGTGGAACTTCACGCCCTTGCGGAGGTTGAAGGTCCACACGGTCCCCTCGGGATTGCTCGACCAGGTCTCGGCGAGACCGCCCACGAGCTCGCTGCCGCCGGACTCGTGCTCCAGCAGGGCCTCGAAGGCCTGGCGCGTGACGCGGAACGTTTCTCCGTCACTCGCCAGTGCGGGGTCCAGTGACCCGGGGTCACCGGCGCCGGCGAACACGAACGTGTCCTTGCCGTCCGCCTTGTCACCGTCCTGGCCCCGCTCACTGGCACAACCGGTCGCGATCAGGCCGACGGAGACCGCCGCCGTGATCGCCCGGATCGCCCCGGACTTGAATATTCGCATGGGTCCACCCCTGGTTCACCATGTGGAGAGGTCTTGACGGCCGAACACTACAGACGGGAACCACCCGGGAGAACAGTCCGGATAGCGGTGATACCTAGTCGAGACCCGGACGTTCAACAAACCGGCCGGATACGGGACATCCCCATCGGGCCGGTTAACACTCTTGACATTTGCGATGGTTCAGAGGTGCATTCCCGGAATTACATCCCGGGTTCCGGACAACTCCGCACGCACCGCCTCTTCCTGACCGGACACCCCCGAAGCGCCCACCGCACACCGCTCACGGCGGCGGCTCAGTGCGGGGCGGAGCCGGGCTGCGGGTAGCCGTATCCCGGCGCGGCGGGCGCGCCGACGTGCGCGTCCCGGTCGTAGAAGGGGCGGGCGGCCGCCCGCATCCACAGCGCGACCGGGTCGTAGTCGTCGGACAGCGCGACGGTGGAGACCGGCAGGCCCTCCGGGACGGCCGCGACCGCCTGCCGCATCATCGCCCGGGCCGCGTCGACCGAGGCGGGGGAGCCGTCGTACAGATCGAGGCCGACGGCCAGATAGGCCACGCCGACGGAGGGCTGCACCCAGGCGCGGCGGAGCGAGCGCACCGCCGGGGTGCGGTGCGCGTGCTGCGTGAGCAGTGCGTAGAACTGCGGGATCTCGACGGCAGGCTCGGACAGCCGCAGCGGTCCCGCGGGCATCCGATCCAGCCCCGTGGCGATACGGCGCAGGTCCGGCCAGGGGATGCCGACCCCGCCGCCGGGGGCGTGCGGGTTGAGCCAGATCCCCAGGCGCTCCGGGTAGAGGGAGCGGGCGACCTCGACCGCCGGGGCGACGTCGTGGGCGCGGCTCCAGCCGGAGACGGCGAGTTCCTGGGCCGAGGTCACGCAGGGCACGTAGCCCAGGCCCTCGACCTCCATCGCGCCGTACCGGGCGTCGGGGGACCCGGGCTGCCCGTGCCAGAGCAGCATCCAGACCCGGCCTCCGGCCGGGTCCGCGAGGGCGCGCAGCAGCGCCTCGTACGCGTCGAAGCGTCCGGGAGTCACCTGGCGCAGCATGTGCTCGACCTGCCCGGTCGCCGCGGTGCCTTGCGCGCTCACCCTGGGTTCCGCCCCTTCGTCCTCTATCGATCCGGGGACACGATCCAACGATCCCCCGCCCGCCGCCTGCCGGTCGCGCCCTGCGCTCGCCGGACGGCCCGCGGTACATCCGCTCAGGCCATCAAACCAGCTTAGGCGGGCACGGCGACACAGGCCCGGCTTCCGGACCTCGTCCCGGGGTGCCCGCACGCGGTGCCGCCGGGGCCCGGGCACCGTGCCCGCGGGTGTCCGCGTGCGGGTGGCCACGGGTGCGCGCGCCGGGCCCGGAAGGTGCTCAGAGGGGGTGCCGGGCGTAGAACGGGCGGACCCGCTCCGACATCCAGTCGCCCACGGGGTCCTGCGCGAGGTCCAGCAGGACCAGGTTCACCGGCCAGGGGACCGCGACACGCCCGAGGGCGCGGCCGAGGGCGTCCATGGCGGCCCGGCGGCCGGCGTCGTCCGGCGCGGAGAGCCGGACGGCGACGAAGAGCGCGGGCGGCCCCGCCTCGACCGAGGCCAGCGCGCGGCAGGCGCTGAGCACGGCGCCGGAGGCCTCGAACTCGCCGGCCGCGGCCGCGAGGAAGTCGACGGGCTCCTCCTGCCAGTCCGGCTCGAACAGCCGGACGCGCCCGCCGGTGGGCTCGCCCTCCAGGGGGGTGCGGCCGCCCCGGCACAGCTCGGCGACGGCGGGAGGGGGCAGCGGCACGGCGACGGCGCCGCCGGGGTTCACGGCGATGCCCAGCTGGGGCGGCAGGCCGCGGGCGAAACCGACCGCGGGGGCCACGGTGAACGCCAGGTGCGCCCCGGCCGCGGCGCGGAACTGCTGCTCGGAGCTGAAGACGGGGACGTACGCGGCGCCGTCGATCTCGGTGGTCGGCAGGTCCAGATGGGGGCTGTCGGGGCCGCCTCCGTTGGGCAGGGGTATCCAGAGGTGGCTGCGGGCGAGCACCTCGACGATACGGGCTCCCGCGGAGGGGGTGCCGAGGGACGCGGCCAGCGTCTCCTCCAGTTCGTTGGCGGGCCAGCCGTGATGCGGGTTGTCCATCTGCTCGTCTCTTCGTCGCGGTCCCACGACCCGGGCGTCCCCGGGGACGCCCCGACTCTATTGCCTGGCCCCGCCCCGCCGTGCCCCCGGGCGCCTCAGCCGGAGAAGGCGACGGAGCGCAGGGCTCCCGCCGCCGGGCGGTCGAGCAGCACCGCCGAGGCGCACCCCGCGGGCAGGCGGCCCTCCTCCGCCCGGCGCACCAGCCGGCCCACCGCGCGGCGGTGGCGGGCGAAGGCGTAGGACGAGACCCCGCGGCCGCGCTCGCGCTGCCCCTCCCGGGCCACCTCCGCCGAGACGTCGAGCAGCACCAGGTGCAGGGCCCGGCCGCGCCGCGCGGCCTCCCGGGCCAGCCAGCGCCGGACCCACGCCTGGGTGCCGCAGTCGTGCACCACGAGGCTCCCCCCGGCGCGCAGGGCCCGGCGCAGCCCGGCGTAGTGGGCGATCCGCACGAGGGGGCGGTAGACGGCGTAGGGCAGCCACCGGGGGGTGCGGGAGTCGAAGCGGTCGCGGGTGTCCTGGGAGTCGACGCCGAGCCCCCCGGCGGACCGCTGGATCAGTGTGGTCTTGCCGCTTCCGGGCAGGCCGGACACGACCACGAGGTCCCCCGCGGCGAAGGTCAGCCGCCCGGGCCCGCGCCCCGACCTGTCGCGCAGGTCGCGCAGGACGGGCGCGGGCGCGCCGACGGCCCCGTCGGCCGGGACGCCCGGCCGGGCCGGGACCCCCGTGGCCGCGGCGTATGCACCGGACCGCTGCACCGTCATCACCCTCCCCCTCGCCGGGCCCGTGGCCCGTCGCCTTGAGCCTGCTCACGCAGTGTAAAGAACCGGTAATACACACCGGTCGATTTCCGCGGCGGTGTGCCGAACGGGACCGGGCCCTCGCCGAGGGTTCCGGCACCGCACTCCCCCACTCTTCCCCGATGCGTGTCATGATGTGCGCGCCAACTGCATACCGGCCGCTTGAATCCGCGCGGGAGAGTCCCTGCCACCCGGTGGCGGGCGCCGAAGGAGCAAGTTCCTCCCTTGAATCTCTCAGGCCCCGTACCGCGCGCGACGAGGCAGATCTGAAAAGCGGGCCGCTCTGCGGTCCCACCCAAGGTGCAAGCCGTGACCGTCCGTACACCATCCGTACGCGGGGTCTCGGCGAACCTCTCAGGTTCCGATGACAGATGGGGAGGATTGTCCTCGCCGCCATGCCCTGGGAGCCAGATCCATGAGCACTTCCCCCCGCCGTACAGCGCTCGATGCCCTGCATCGCTCGCTGGGCGCGACCATGACCGACTTCGCCGGCTGGGACATGCCGCTGCGATACACCAGCGAGCGCGACGAGCACCAGGCCGTCCGCACCCGGGCCGGGCTCTTCGACCTCTCCCACATGGGGGAGATCACCGTGACCGGCCCGCAGGCGGTCCAGCTGCTCGACCACGCCCTGGTCGGGAACATCTCCACGGTCGGCCCCGGCCGTGCGCGGTACACCATGATCTGCCGCGAGGACGGCGGGATCGTGGACGACCTCATCGTCTACCGCCTCGGTGACACCGAGTACATGGTCGTCGCCAACGCGGGCAACGCCCAGGTGGTGCTCGACGCCCTGACCGAGCGCGCCGCCGGTTTCGAGGCGACCGTCCGCGACGACCGCGACGCCTATGCGCTGATCGCCGTGCAGGGCCCCGAGTCCCCGGCGATCCTGGCCTCGGTGACCGACGCGGACCTGGACGGGCTGAAGTACTACGCGGGGCTGCCCGGCACCGTCGCCGGCGTCCCGGCGCTGATCGCGCGCACCGGCTACACCGGCGAGGACGGCTTCGAGCTGTTCGTCGAGCCGCAGCACGCGGAGAAGCTCTGGCTGGCGCTGACCGAGGCGGGCCGGGAGAAGGGGCTCGTCCCGTGCGGGCTGTCCTGCCGCGACACCCTCCGCCTGGAGGCGGGGATGCCGCTGTACGGCCACGAGCTGACCACTGCCCTGACGCCCTTCGACGCCGGTCTCGGGCGGGTCGTGAAGTTCGAGAAGGCGGGCGACTTCGTGGGCCGGGAGGCCCTGCGCGCCGCCGCCGACCGGGCCGAGACCGCGCCGCCCCGCAGGCTGGTCGGCCTCGTCGCCGAGGGCCGACGGGTGCCGCGCGCCGGGATGGCGGTCGTGGCCGGCGGCCAGGTCGTCGGCGAGGTCACCTCCGGGGCCCCGAGCCCCACCCTGGGCAAGCCGATCGCCATGGCATATGTGGACGCCGGGCACGCCGAGCCCGGCACGGCGGGCGTGGGCGTCGACATCCGCGGGAGCCACGAGCCCTACGAGGTCGTCGCCCTGCCCTTCTACAAGCGCCGGAAGTGACCCCGGCACCGGGCCTCCGCCCGGTGCGGCGGCGCACGACCGTCCACATGCCGTACACGTTCACCACCACTCCCCCGCGTACAGGAGAATTCAGGTCATGAGCAACCCCCAGCAGCTGCGCTTCAGCAAGGAACACGAGTGGCTGTCGCCCGCCGAGGACGGCGTGTCGACCATCGGCATCACCGAGTTCGCGGCCAACCAGCTGGGCGACGTGGTGTACGCCCAGCTCCCCGAGGCCGGCGACACGGTGACCGCGGGCGAGACCTGCGGCGAGCTGGAGTCGACGAAGTCCGTGAGCGACCTCTACTCGCCGGTGACCGGCGAGGTCGTCGAGTCGAACCAGGCCGTGGTGGACGACCCGTCCCTGGTGAACACCGCTCCGTTCGAGGGCGGGTGGCTCTTCAAGGTGCGCGTCAGCGAGGAGCCGAAGGACCTGCTCTCCGCTGACGAGTACACCGAGTTCTCCGGCAACTGAGGATCATCCCTATGTCGCTTCTGAACACCCCTCTCCACGAGCTGGACCCGGACGTCGCCGCCGCCGTCGACGCCGAGCTCCACCGCCAGCAGTCCACCCTCGAGATGATCGCCTCGGAGAACTTCGCTCCGGTGGCCGTCATGGAGGCCCAGGGCTCCGTCCTGACCAACAAGTACGCCGAGGGCTACCCCGGCCGCCGCTACTACGGCGGCTGCGAGCACGTCGACGTGGTCGAGCAGATCGCGATCGACCGCATCAAGGAGCTGTTCGGCGCCGAGCACGCCAACGTACAGCCCCACTCGGGTGCGCAGGCGAACGCCGCCGCGATGTTCGCCCTGCTGAAGCCGGGCGACACGATCATGGGCCTGAACCTGGCCCACGGCGGCCACCTGACCCACGGCATGAAGATCAACTTCTCCGGCAAGCTCTACAACGTGGTCGCCTACCACGTGGACGACGCCACCGGCCAGGTCGACATGGCCGAGGTCGAGCGCCTCGCCAAGGAGTCGAAGCCGAAGCTGATCGTGGCCGGCTGGTCGGCGTACCCCCGCCAGCTGGACTTCGCCGCGTTCCGCCGGATCGCGGACGAGGTCGGCGCCTACCTCATGGTGGACATGGCGCACTTCGCGGGCCTGGTGGCCGCGGGCCTGCACCCCAACCCGGTGCCGCACGCCCACGTGGTGACCACGACCACCCACAAGACCCTCGGCGGCCCGCGCGGCGGTGTGATCCTCTGCACCTCCGAGCTGGCCAAGAAGATCAACTCCTCGGTCTTCCCCGGCCAGCAGGGCGGTCCGCTGGAGCACGTGATCGCGGCCAAGGCGGTCTCCTTCAAGGTCGCGGCCTCCGAGGACTTCCGCGAGCGCCAGCAGCGCACGCTGGACGGCGCCCGCATCCTCGCGGAGCGCCTGGTGCGCGAGGACGTCACGGAGCACGGCGTGTCCGTGCTCTCCGGCGGCACCGACGTGCACCTGGTCCTGGTGGACCTGCGCAACTCGGAGCTGGACGGCCAGCAGGCCGAGGACCGCCTCCACGAGGTCGGCATCACCGTCAACCGGAACGCCGTCCCGAACGACCCGCGGCCGCCGATGGTGACCTCGGGCCTGCGGATCGGCACCCCGGCCCTCGCCACCCGCGGCTTCCAGGCCGAGGACTTCCGCGAGGTCGCCGACATCATCGCCGAGGCGCTGAAGCCCAGCTACGACGCCGCGGCGCTGCGCGCCCGGGTGACCGCCCTGGCCGGGAAGCACCCGCTTTACCCTGGTCTGTAACCGGACCGGACACCGTCGCTGTCCGGCGCGAGACGCCGGCACGACGACAACGGGGCACCCCACCCGCCGTGCGACGGGTGGGGTGCCCCGCACCACGCCCCCACGCACCGCCCTGCACCGCCCGGCAGACACCGCCGTCTACCACCCTCAAGGAGTCCCCCGTGGCCATCTCGGTCTTCGACCTGTTCTCGATCGGCATCGGCCCGTCCAGCTCCCACACGGTGGGCCCGATGCGCGCGGCCCGCATGTTCGCCCGGCGCCTGAAGAACGAGGGCCTGCTGGCCCACACCGCCTCCATACGCGCCGAGCTGTACGGCTCGCTCGGCGCCACCGGGCACGGCCACGGCACGCCGAAGGCCGTCCTGCTGGGCCTGGAGGGCAACTCCCCGCGGACCGTCGACGTGGAGACCGCCGACGAGCAGGTCGAGCGGATCACCTCCGGGGGCCGCCTCAGCCTCCTGGGCATGCACGAGATCGCCTTCGACGCCGACGAGCACCTGGTGCTGCACCGCCGCAAGGCCCTGCCCTACCACGCGAACGGCATGACCGTCGCCGCCTTCGACGCCGAGGGCGCGACGCTCCTGGAGAAGACCTACTACTCGGTCGGCGGCGGCTTCGTCGTCGACGAGGACGCCGTGGGCGAGGACCGGATCGTCCTCGACGACACCGTGCTCAAGCACCCCTTCCGCACCGGCGACGAGCTGCTGCGGCTCACCCGGGACACCGGGCTGTCGATCTCCGCGCTGATGCTGGAGAACGAGAAGGCCTGGCGCACCGAGGAGGAGATCCGCGAGGGGCTGCTGGAGATCTGGAGCGTGATGCAGGCGTGCGTGTCGCGCGGCATGTCCCGCGAGGGCATCCTGCCGGGCGGCCTGAAGGTGCGCCGCCGGGCGGCCACCACCGCCCGCAAGCTCCGCTCCGAGGGAGACCCGACCGCACTGGCGATGGAGTGGATCACGCTCTACGCGATGGCCGTGAACGAGGAGAACGCCGCGGGCGGCCGGGTGGTCACGGCACCGACCAACGGCGCCGCGGGCATCATCCCGGCGGTCCTGCACTACTACGTGAACTTCGTGCCCGGCGCGGACGAGGACGGCGTGGTGCGCTTCCTGCTCGCCGCGGGCGCCATCGGCATGCTGTTCAAGGAGAACGCCTCCATCTCGGGCGCCGAGGTCGGCTGCCAGGGCGAGGTCGGCTCCGCCTGCTCCATGGCGGCCGGCGCCCTGGCGGAGGTTCTCGGCGGGTCCCCGGAGCAGGTGGAGAACGCGGCAGAGATCGGCATGGAGCACAACCTGGGCCTGACCTGCGACCCCGTCGGCGGCCTGGTGCAGATCCCGTGCATCGAGCGGAACGGCATGGCGGCGGTGAAGGCCGTGACCGCCGCCCGGATGGCCATGCGGGGCGACGGCAGCCACAAGGTGTCCCTGGACAAGGTCATCAAGACCATGAAGGACACGGGCGCGGACATGTCGGTCAAGTACAAGGAGACCGCGCGCGGCGGCCTCGCGGTGAACATCATCGAGTGCTGAGCCTGTAGGCCCGGACCGGCGTCCGGACGGGCGGGAACGGGCGACGGGCGAGCGCGACGGCCCCCGGCGCCCTGGGCGCCGGGGGCCGTCGCGCGGGGGACGGGCCCGCGTCACTTGTTCAGGTGGGCCCAGAACTCGTCGAAGGACAGGAGCTTGTCGCCGTCGGTGTCCTGTGCCGCGATCACTGCCTCGGCCACCGGCTCCGTGACGTTCCAGTCGCCCATCTGCGCCATGGCCGTCTTGTACTCGGCCGCGGTGATGTAGCCGTCGCCGTCCGCGTCGAAGCGCCTGAACGTCTCACGTGCCGTCTCGATGTCCGCCACCTGTCCACCCCTTCTCGATGCCTTGCTGAGGGTGATCAGATGAGCGGTCACCGCTCCCGGTCCTGCGGGGAGGCCTCCTCCCGGCCGGACGGCGCGGGCAGGGCGGGCGTGCGGTGACGCGGACGTGAGACGATCATGAACGGCGGTCGGGCGGCACCCCGGCCGGGGAGGGGCGCGCAGCCCGCACCGGGAGACGGGGGGCACCCCTGGCCGGCGCCCTGGGGCCCCGGTCCCCGGCCGCGCCGCACGGGACCGCGACCCGCCGCACGGCGCACAGCTTTCATCAATGATTCACTCATCAGATCTCATAGTCATGCATTGATTTGCAGGCAGGTAGTCAATCTCACCTAGGATTCATTTGCACAATCAGAGCTATGTACACGTGTGGGCGATTTGCCGTTTTGGAGCTGCAGCGTCCATCTGTCATAGTCGGTGGCACGACCCCCATTGACCCGGGCCAGGTCGTCTACGGCTGCCGTGGACACACCCCACCCCGTCCACGGCACTGCACACGGAAGCCCCCAGCCGCCCACCATGGCGCACGGGGGTTTCCGTGTGCCATGGCCGGGCCCGGCCCGTTCACCGCTCCATGATCCGCATCTCGAACCACGTGGTCTTCCCGCGCGGCAGCAGGTCGACCCCCCAGCGGTCGGAGAGGGTGTCCACGAGGAACAGCCCGCGCCCGCTGGTGTCCATCTCCTGGACGGGCATCAGGCAGGGCAGCCCCCGCGAGGGGTCCCGCACCTCGATCCTGATCCAGCCACGGCGACGGACCATCCGCAGACCGAAGACGCGGGCGCCGGTGTGGCGCACCGCGTTGCCGACGAGTTCGGAGACCAGCAGGACGGCGTGCTCGCAGGTCTGGGCCGGCAGCGCCCAGCGCAGCACCACCCCCGAGGTCAGCCTGCGGGCCACACCCGCGGACTCGGGGCGGGACGGCAGGCGCACCTCGCCGTCCGCCGGGCTCCCGTACAACTCCAGAGCCTTCAGCGCCTGTTCGTCGTCCACGGCCGGAACCCACCGCGCTGCGGTCGCGCCCGCGCGCTGCCGTGGCTGTCCCGTACCCTCCAGGCCCGCCATGGCTCCATGATGGCCGCTCCGCCGTGGACCCGAGAGCCTTCTACCGGAACGCGCCCCCCTTTGACTCAATCCGGAACCCGCCACGGCATATGACGGACGCGTGGGATGTTCCCGGGCAACCGGCCGGACCTGCGAGGGCACCGCCCCCGGCCGGATGCGCCCCCGAGCGGGGCGGCCGGAAGGAGTCGGGCCACCCGCACGGGCCGCGCAGCCGCGCATCGGGTTGACGCGCGGCCCGGGCGGGCGGCAACCGCCACCGCCTCAGAGGAACTCGGCCTTCCCCGGCCCCTCCTCCACGAAGCTGCGCATCCCGCGCTCACGGTCCTCGGTCGCGAACAGCCCCGCGAACCAGTTCCGCTCGACGGCGAGACCCGTCTCGATGTCCGTCTCCAGTCCGGCGTCGACGGCCTCCTTGGCCGCGCGCAGCGCCAGCGCGGGGCCCTTGGCGAGCCGCCCGGCCCAGGTACGGGCCTGCTCGTAGACCTCCGCGGCGGGGACCACCCGGTCGACCAGCCCCAGGGAGAGTGCCTCCTCCGCCTTCACCATGCGGCCGGTGAAGATGAGGTCCTTGGCCCGGGAGGCGCCGATGAGGCGGGACAGCCGCTGGGTGCCGCCGGCGCCGGGGATCAGGCCGAGGAGGATCTCCGGCTGCCCCAGCTTGGCGTTGTCCGCCGCGATGCGGTAGTCGGCGCAGAGCGCGAGCTCGCACCCGCCGCCGAGCGCGTAGCCGGTGACCGCCGCGACGACGGGCTTGGGGATGCGCGCGACGGCGGTGAAGGACTCCTGGAGGGCGCGGGAGCGCAGCACCATGGCGGTGTGGTCCATCGCCTGCATCTCCTTGATGTCCGCCCCGGCCGCGAACACCTTCTCCCCGCCGTAGAGGATGACGGCCCGCACGTCCTCGCGGCGGGTCGCCTCCTCGGCGAGCTCGCGCAGCCGGTCCTGCACGGCCACGTCGAGGGCGTTCATCGGGGGGCGGTCCAGGCGGATGGTGCCGACGCCTTCGGAGACTTCGAGGGAAACAGTCATGGCCCGAGGTTAGCCCTCGTTAACGCGGCGGGGCCCGGTGCCGTTGCTCACAGCACCGGGCCCCGCCCCGCCGTCCGGCCGTCCGCGGTCAGGCGATCCACTCCGCCCAGGGCATGTTCCAGCCGTTCAGCCCGTTGTCGGGCGCGATCTGCTTGTCCTTCGAGTTCTTCACGACGACGACGTCCCCGATGATCGAGTTGTCGAAGAACCACGCCGACGGCATGTCCTTGTCGTAGCCGCCGCGCACGTCCCGGAGGCCGACGCAGCCGTGGGAGACGTTGGCCGAGCCGAAGGTGCCCGCCGAGGCCCAGTAGTTGCCGTGCACGAAGGTGCCGGAGGTGGACAGGCGCATCGCGTGCGGCACGTCCTTGATGTCGTACTCGCCGCCGAAGCCCACGGTGGCGCCGTTCATCCGGGTCACCTCGTACTTCTCGCTGATCACCATCTGCCCGTTGTAGGTGGTGGTCGACGGGGCGCCCGCGGTGATCGGGAGGGTCTTGAGCTCCTTGCCGTCCCGGACGACCGTCATGGTGTGGGCGCTCGCGTCGACGGTGGACACCTGGGAGCGGCCGATGGTGAAGCTGAAGGACTTGGCCTGCTTGCCGTAGACCCCGGGCCGCCCCTCGACGCCGTCGAGGTTGAGCCGCACGGTGACCTTGGTGCCGGCCGCCCAGTACTTCTCGGGGCGGAAGTCGAGGCGGTCGTTGCCGAACCAGTGGCCCTCGATCGGCACCGCCGGGTCGGCGGTGACGGTGATGGCCTTCTCCACCGCCTCCGGCTCGGTGATCCCGCGGGTGAAGTTGAGGGAGACGGGCATGCCGACGCCGACGGTCGAGCCGTCCTCCGGCGTGTAGTGGCCGATGAAGGTGTTCTGGGGGACCAGGGTGGTGAACACGGTGTCCTTGGCCGACTCCCGGCCCTGGGCGTCCTTCGCGACCGCGTGCACCTTGTACCGGGTCGATGCGGCGAGGTGGTGCAGCGGCGTCCAGGAGGCGCCGTCCTCGGCGATCCTGCCGTCGACCGTGGTGCCCTTGTCGTCCTGCACGGTGACCGCGGTCAGCCTGCCCTTGCCGGCCGTCACCTTCAGCGCCCCCGTCGTCGCCACCGCCTCGGCGCCGTCCTTGGGGGCGATCGTCACCACGGCCTCGGAGGGCCCGTCCGCGACGGCCGTCGCGCCGGGCCTGTCGTCCGCCGCGTCCGCCGTGCCGCCCTTGCCGCCCCCGCATCCGGTGAGCACCAGCACCGCGCCGAGCGCCAGTGCCGTCAGACGGGCGGCCGCCCGCCCGCGTCCTTCCCGTCCGGCTCTGCCCGATGCCCCCGATACCGGCTGCCCGTTCACTCGCGTCTCCCCTCGCAGCGGACCGGCGTCACCCGGCCCGCGCCCCCGCGCCCCTCACGTGCGCACGGAACTCAGAAAATCACACGGAAGGTCATGGGACGTCCTCCCGGATGTCACCGTTCGGTCCCAACCTGTCCTCCCGGTCAGGCAGGGAAACGCCTGGCCGGGTCGGGTGCGGGGGCGGCGGCACGAGGGGGGCCCGGGCGCGGAGGGAAGGGGGCGGACTCCGGGACGGGCGGGGCGGCCCCCGAGCCGGGGCGTCAGCCGAGGGCGGAGCCCTCCTTCCACTCCCGCCAGCCGAGGTTCCACCCGCTGAGGCCGTTGTCCGGGGAGACCGTGCGGTCGTCGGAGCGCACGACCTCGACGACGTCCCCGACCAGCGTCCGGTCGAAGAACCAGCCCGCCGGCGACTCGCTGCTGCCGCCCTTGTCGTCGCGCAGCCCCACACAGCCGTGGGAGACGTTCGCGGCGCCGAACGCCTCCGTCTCGGCCCAGTAGTTGCCGTGCAGGAAGGTCCCCGAGGTGGTCAGCCGGACGGCGTGCGGCACGTCCTTGATGTCGTACTCGCTGCGGCCGTCCTCGGTGGTGAAGCCGACGGTCGCGCCGTTCATCCGGGTCACCTCGTACATCTCGGAGACGACCATCCTGCCGTTGTACGTGGGCGTCTCGTCCGCGCCCGCCGTGATCGGGAGCGTCGCCAGCGTCTCGCCGTCGCGGACCACGCGCATGGTGTGCTCCCGGGCGTCGACCGTGGACACCTGGGAGCGCCCCACGGTGAAGGTGACCGTCCGGTCCTGGACCCCGCGCACGCCCGGCGCCGCGGCGACGCCCCGCAACCGCATCTCGACGGTGACACGGGTCCCGGGCTTCCAGTAGCGCTCGGGCCGGAAGTCCAGCCGGTCCCCGCCGAACCAGTGCCCGGCGACCTCCACGTGCGGCACGGACGTGACCCGGATGGCCCGCTCGACCGCCGCCCGGTCGGCGATCTCCCGGTTGAAGGTGAAGGACACGATCATGCCGGTGCCGACGGTGGCCCGGTTCTCCGGCACGAAGTAGCCGATGAAGCGGTCCCGGGGGACCGCGGTGGTGAAGGTGGTGTGCCGGGCGACGCGCCGCCCCTGCGCGTCCCGGGCCACCGCGTCGACGCTGTACTTGGCCTCCGCGCTGAGTCGCGTGCCCTCGGACGGGGACCAGCTCAGGCCGTCCCCGGAGATCCTGCCCGGCACGCCGGCGCGGCCCTCGGACTCGATCCGGGTGACCCTCACCTGCTCCAGCCGCCCGGCGTCCAGTTCCACCCGCAGCGGCCCGTCCGGGGACACCCCCGTCGCGCCGTCCCGGGGCATCACCTGGATCGCCTCGTCCGGCCGGCCCTTGCCGCCACCCTCCGCGGGTCCCCCCGTGCACGCGGTGAGCCCCGCGAACAGCCCCGCTCCCGCCACTGCCAGCCCCGCGTGCCGTGCCGCCCGCTTCAGTAGGTCTCTCACGTCCCCGCCAACGACGCTCCCCCGTCCCGGGCAACGTCGCACGCGTCCGATGGGGGGACGCCGGGACCCGGGTGCGGTCGGGGCGATGTTGGGAGGCGGGCCGGGCGGGCAGACATGGACTCGGGAGCGACGCGCGGCGCGCGGCCGGGACGCCGTGCACCGGCGTCCGGGCGCGGCCCGGCGTCCGGACGGCGTCGCCTCTCGGGTCAGGGCCCGACGAGCCGCAGGAGGCGGACAGGTGTCGAGCGCAGCCGAGCAGCAGACGGCGGTCCAGGACGAGCGGGGCCCCGGACCGGCGGGCCCCTCGCCGGGGCCGGCCACCGGTCACCGCCCGCCGGTGCGCAGCGGGCCGCCCGCGTGGCCGGGCACCCCGACCCCGCTCGGCGCCCGCTGCCGGGTGGGGCCGGACGGCGTGGCGGGGACCAACTTCGCGCTCTGGGCGGGCGGGGCCGAGGGGGTGGAGCTGTGCCTGTTCGACGGGCCCGGACCGTCGGCGGTCGAGACCCGCGTGCCGCTCACCGAGCTGACGCACGAGATCTGGCACGGCTTCGTCCCGGGCGTGGGCCCCGGCCGGCGCTACGGCTACCGGGTCCACGGGCGCTGGGACCCGTGGACCGGGGCCCGCTGGAACCCGGCCAAGCTCCTGCTGGACCCGTACGCCCGGGCCGTCGACGGCGACTTCACCCTCCCGGCGGAGGTGTACGGGCACGTACGCGACTGGCCCGACCAGCACGTCGCCGACACCGTGCGCGACGACCGGGACTCGGCCCCCCACGTGCCCAAGGGTGTGGTGGTGGCCGACGACACGGGGGGCGGAGACGAGTGGCAGGACGACCGGCGGCCCAAGACGCCCTGGTCGGACACGGTCATCTACGAGATGCACGTGCGGGGCTTCACCCGGCGCCACCCGGGCGTCCCGGAGGAGCTGCGCGGCACCTACGCGGGACTCGCCCACCCCGCCGCGATCGAGCACCTGACCTCGCTCGGCGTGACCGCCGTGGAACTGCTGCCCGTCCACCAGTTCGCCCACGAGGACCACCTGCTGCGCCGCGGCCTGGTGAACTACTGGGGCTACAACTCCATCGGCTACTTCGCCCCGCACGCCGGGTACGCCGCCTCCGGCACCGCGGGGCAGCAGGTGGGCGAGTTCAAGCGGATGGTCCGCGCCCTCCACGCGGCCGGCATCGAGGTGATCCTCGACGTGGTCTACAACCACACGGCCGAGGCGGGCGAGCTGGGGCCGATGCTCTCGCTGCGCGGCATCGACAACCGCGGCTACTACCGCCTGCCGCACGACGCCCGGCGCTACGCGGACTACACCGGCTGCGGGAACACCCTGCACGTGGTGCGGCCCCAGGTGCTGCGGCTGATCACGGACTCGCTGCGCTACTGGGTCACCGAGATGGGCGTCGACGGGTTCCGCTTCGACCTCGCGGCGGCACTGGCCCGGTCGATGCACGACGTCGACATGCTCTCGCCGTTCCTCGCGGTGATCGCCCAGGACCCGGTGCTGCGCCGGGTGAAGCTGATCGCGGAACCCTGGGACGTGGGCGACGGCGGCTACCAGGTGGGTGCCTTCCCCCCGCTGTGGACGGAGTGGAACGACCGCTACCGGGACGCCGTGCGGGACTTCTGGCGCGGGGCGCTCCCCGACGTGCGCGACCTGGGCTACCGGATCTCCGGATCGAGCGACCTCTACGCCTGGGGCGGACGGCGGCCCTACGCCTCGGTCAACTTCGTCACCGCGCACGACGGGTTCACCCTGCGCGACCTCGTCTCCTACCACCACAAGCACAACGAGGCGAACGGCGAGGGCAACCGGGACGGCACCCATGACAACCGCTCCTGGAACTGCGGGGCGGAGGGGGAGAGCGAGGACCCGGCGGTCAACGCCCTGCGCCGACGGCAGCTGCGGAACCTGCTGACGACCCTGCTGCTGTCGACCGGTGTGCCCATGCTGGTCGCCGGGGACGAGATGGGCCGCACCCAGGGGGGCAACAACAACGCCTACTGCCAGGACAACGGGATCAGTTGGCTGGACTGGTCGCTGCCCGGGCAGCCCGGCTGCGGGGAGCTGCTGGCCCTGACCCGCCGGCTCATCGCCCTGCGGCACGCGCATCCGGTACTGCGCCGCCGCGCCTTCTTCTCGGGCCGTCCGCAGGCCCCGGACGGGCTGCGCGACCTGGCCTGGTTCACGCCCGACGGCACCGAGATGACCGAGGCGGACTGGTACGCGCCGTCGGCGACCCTGGCGCTGTTCCTCTCCGGCCGCGACATCCCCGGGCGGGACGCGCGGGGGCGGCAGGTCACCGACGACAGCTTCCTGACGGTCCTGCACGCGGGCGACGCCCCGGTGGACTTCCGGCTTCCCGGGCCGCCGTGGGCGACGGCGTACGAGTCGGTGGTGGACACCTCGCGGGAGGACCAGTCCGGGCCGCCGGGCACCGCGTACCCGGGAGGCGCACGGGTGACGGTTCCGGCGCGGTCGGTGCTGCTCCTGCGGGTGACCGCCGGGGACGCGGCGGCGGAGCCGCCCGACGCGCCCGACGCGCCCGGCACACCCGACGGCTGAGGGCGACCGGGGCCCGCGGCGCACCCGTGCGCCGAGGCCGGCGGCGCCCCTCGCCCGGCGGCGAAATTCGGATGAGCCCGTCAGTGGCGAACCGTACTCTCGGTCCTGATGCCCACTACTGCCCCAGCCTCCCAGGACCGGTCCGCCGTGCGCTCGCTGCTGCGGCTGTGGCCCTACGTACGGCCGGTGCGCGTCCGGCTGTTCAGCGCCGCCTTCGTGGCGGTCGTCGCCTCCTGCCTCAGCCTCGTCATCCCCCTGGTGCTCAAGTGGATGGTGGACGGGCCCGTGGCGGACCGCGACCCGGGCGGGGTGTGGCTCGGTGCGCTCGCCCTGCTGCTGCTCGGCATCGCCGAGGCGGTGCTGTTCGGCTTCCGGCGGTGGCTGGTGGCGCGGCCCCTGGCCGGCGTGGAGGCGGCCATGCGGGCGGACCTGTTCCGCCACCTCCAGCGGCTGCCCGTCGCCTTCCACGACCGGTGGGCCTCGGGCCAGCTGCTCTCGCGCGGCACCACCGACCTGATGCTGCTGCGGATGTTCCTGGCGTTCCCGCTGACCTTCCTGCTCGTCAACGGCACCACCCTCCTGGTCGGCTTCGCCCTCCTGCTCGCCCAGGACTGGACCCTCGGGCTGGTGCTGCTGGCCCCGGTGGTGCCGCTGGTGATCGCCTGCTCGATGTTCGAGGCCCGCTACTCGGTCGTCGCCCGCAGGTCCCAGGACCAGGTCG
This sequence comes from Streptomyces sp. C10-9-1, assembly GCF_024497955.1. Taxonomy (GTDB): domain Bacteria; phylum Actinomycetota; class Actinomycetes; order Streptomycetales; family Streptomycetaceae; genus Streptomyces; species Streptomyces sanyensis. The sequence goes on from NZ_JANHKP010000003.1 coordinate 266,645, forward strand.
GCGACCTGGCCACGGTCGTCGAGGAGAGCGTGCTGGGCATCCGGGTCGTCAAGGGCTTCGGGCGGCACCGCAGCCAGGCCGAGGCCTTCCGCGGGCTCGCGGCGCGGCTGCGCGGCACCGAGCTGGGCAAGGCGCGCCTGCTGGGCGGGATCTGGGGGCTCATCACCTTCGTGCCCGAGCTGGCGATCGGCGCGGCCCTGGTGCTCGGCGCGGTGCAGGTGGCCGACGGCGACCTGTCCGCGGGCACGCTGGTGGCCTTCCTGTCCACGGCCCTGGCGCTGCGCTGGCCGGTGGACTCGATCGGCTTCCTGCTGGCCATGAGCCAGGAGGCGGCGACGGCGGCGGACCGCTACTTCGAGGTGCTGGACGAGGCCCCCGAGGAGGACGCGCACGCGGGCGGCGGGGAGCGGCCGCCCGGCCCCCGGGACGGGCTGCGGTTCTCGGGCGTGGTCTTCCGCTACCCCGACGCGCCCGAGGGGTCCGCCCCGGTGCTCGACGGCGTGGACCTCCATGTGCGCCCGGGCGAGACGATGGCGCTCGTCGGCGGCACCGGCAGCGGCAAGACCACGCTCACCGCGCTGGTGCCGCGGCTGTACGACGCGACCGCCGGGCGCATCACGCTCGACGGGCGGGACGTCTCCTCGCTGCCGCGGGAGCGGCTCCGGGCGGAGGTGGCCATGGCCTTCGAGGAGCCCACGCTCTTCTCCGCCAGCGTCGGCGAGAACGTGCTGATGGGAGCCGCCGAGGCGCCGGGGGGCCCGGCGGCGCCCCCCGGCGCGGACGCGGGGGCGGCGGACGCGGAGGCCCGCCCGGCGCCGCAGGACGCCCTGCGCCGGGCCCTGGACATCGCCCAGGCCGGGTTCGTGGACACCCTGCCGCAGGGGGCCGACACCCAGGTGGGCGAGCAGGGCCTGAGCCTGTCCGGGGGCCAGCGCCAGCGGCTCGCCCTGGCCCGGGCGGTGGTGGGCAGGCCGCGCTTCCTGGTGCTGGACGACCCGCTGTCGGCGCTCGACGTGCACACCGAGGCGCTGGTGGAGTCGGCGCTGCGGCGGGTCCTGGCGGACACCACGGCGCTGGTCGTGGCGCACCGCCCGTCGACGGTGATGCTGGCCGACCGGGTGGCGCTGCTGTCCGGCGGCCGGATCGCCGCGGTGGGCACCCACCAGGAACTGCTGCGCACCCACGCCGAGTACGCCTGGCTGATGTCCGGCGCGGACGGCGCCCCGGGAAGACGGCTCACGGGCGCCCCACCGGCGGCCGAGGACGCGGAGAGGACGGCGCGGTGACCACGCAGCCCCCCATGAAGCAGGCCGGTGACGGGCGGGCGGCCGGGCCGTCCCGACCGGACCCGGCGCCCGTCGCGGCCGGGACGGCCCCGTCGCCGTCCGCCGAGGGCCCCGCGGGCGGCCCCGGCGGCCGGGTGCCCCCCGCACCCGCGGGACCCGGGGACGGCGACCCCTTCGACCGGGACGCCCTGCCCGCCCCGGCCGGGGCGACGGGTGCCCTGCTGCGGTCGCTGCTGGCACCGCACCGGGCCCGGGTGGCGCTCACCGCCCTGCTCCTGCTGCTCCAGCAGGCCGCCGTGCAGGCGGGTCCGCTCCTGGTGGCCTACGCCATCGACCGCGGGGTCCCCGCCTACCGCGCCGGGGACCTGGGGCCGCTGGTCGCCGTCGGCGCCGGGTACGCCGTGTGCGCGCTGGCGGGAGGGGTCCTCCAGTACGCGTTCATCCGCTCCTCCGCACGGGTCAACCAGGACGCCCTGCTCGACCTGCGCGGCCGGATCTTCCGCCACGCGCAGGCGCTGAGCGTGGACTTCCACGAGCGCTACACCTCGGGGCGGCTGATCTCACGCTCCACCACGGACGTGGAGTCGTTGCAGGAGCTGCTGAGCGAGGGCCTTCAGGAGCTGATGGCCGTCGTGCTGTCGTTCGTCTACATCTCGGCCATGCTGCTCTGGCTGGACCTCGGGCTCGGGTCGGTCGCGGTGGCCTCGTTCGTGCCGCTCTACCTGCTGGTGCGGCTGTACCGGCGCCGCGCGGGGCACGTCTTCGCGAGCCGGTCCACGGCGATCGCGGCGGTGATCGTGAAGTTCGCCGAGACGATGAACGGCATCCGCCCGGTGCGCGCCTTCCGCCGGGAGCGCGCCAACGACGAGGCCTTCCGGGTGCTGAACCGCCGCCATGAGCGCAGCAACGGGGACACCCTGCTGGAGATGGCCCGCTATGTGGTCGGCTCCCGCCTGGTCGCCAACACGGCGGTGGCGGCCATCGTGCTGTGGGGTGCCTGGCGGGTCGCCTCGGGGACGCTCGCGCTCGGGGTGCTGGCGGCCGCCGTCCTGTACCTGCGCAGGCTGTACGACCCGATCGACCGGCTGGGGATGTTCCTGAACTCCTACGAGTCGGCAGCCGCCTCCCTGGGGAAGATCGCCGGGCTGCTGGCCCAGCAGCCGTCCGTCCCCGAGCCGGTGCGGCCGCGCCCGCTGCCCGCGCGGGGCTCCGGCGGGCCGGGGCGCGAGGTGGTCTTCGAGCGGGTGGGCTTCGGCTACCGCACGGGCGGCGAGGTGCTTCCCCGCTTCGACCTGAGGATCCCGGCCGGGCAGACGGTGGCGGTGGTCGGCTCGACGGGCGCGGGCAAGTCGACGCTGGCCAAGCTGCTGGCCCGCTTCTACGACCCGAGCGCGGGCCGGGTGCTGCTGGACGGCACGGACCTGCGGGACCTGGCCGTACCGGAGCTGCGCCGCGGCGTGGTGATGGTGACCCAGGAGGCCTTCCTGTTCTCGGGGACGGTGGCGGACAACATCGCCCTCGGACGCCCCGACGCCGGGCGCGCGGAGATCGAGCAGGCCGCCAAGGCCATCGGCGCGCACGAGTTCATCGCCGCCCTGCCCGAGGGCTACGACACCGACGTGCGCAAGCGGGGCGGGCGGATCTCGGCGGGGCAGCGCCAGCTGGTCGCCTTCGCCCGGGCGCTGCTCGCCGACCCGGCCGTGCTGATCCTCGACGAGGCCACCAGCTCGCTCGACATCCCCGGCGAACGGGCCGTGCAGCAGGCGATGGACACGGTGCTGCGGGGCCGCACCGCCATGGTGATCGCCCACCGGCTCTCCACGGTGGAGGTCGCGGACCGGGTGCTGGTGATGGAGGCCGGGCGCATCGTGGAGGACGGCCCCCCGGCGGAGCTGATCGCGGGCCCGGGGCGCTTCGCGGGCCTGCACAGCGCGTGGCGGGAGAGCCTCTCGGGCTGAGGGCGGTCGCCGGGGCCCGCGGCCCGCCGGCGCCGGGAGCGGTGCACCGGGCCCCCGGCGGGTCCGCCCGCGGTGCTCCCCGCCCGCCGGGGCCGCCGGGACGGCCCCGCGCTCCCGGCTCTCCTGACGTCCGCTCAGCGGTGCACCGTGGCCGCTCGGATCCGGCCATGGACGGCTCGGGCACCGCAGGGGTCCAGGGGGTCTCCCCCGCCTCCCGCGTCACCACCGCACACCGCGTCCACCGTCGCGGAAGCACTCCGGCGAACGCCCGACCACGGGTGTCCGCACGCCGACGAAACGTCCGCTTAACGAACCTGGACCATCAACCAGCGGACGAGTTCCGGCCAAGTTGTTGTCGCGCTCCTGACAGGAGTGCGTCACGGCTGCCAGTCTTCCCCCATTCCACGCACGACAGCTCCGCACGCCCCACTGCACGCCCGGCCGGCCCACCCAGCCGCCCGGTACCCCCCTCGCAGAAGGAGTTCGCGTGAGATCCACGCATCGCCGTCGCGCCACCGCGACCGGAGCCCTGATCGCCTCCGCCGCCCTGCTCGCGGTCGGGTTCCAGACCGGCACCTCGGCCGCCGCGCAGCCCGCGGCACCCGCCCCCCAGTCCTCCCAGGCGGACCCGGGCGCCCTGCCGAAGAACCTCACCCCCGCCCAGCGCGCCGAGCTGATCCGCGAGGCGACGGCGACCCGGGCCGCCACCGCCGGGGAACTCGGCCTCGGCGCCAAGGAGAAGCTGGTCGTCCGGGACGTCGTCCAGGACCGGGACGGCACCACCCACACCCGCTACGAGCGCACCTACGACGGCCTCCCGGTCCTCGGCGGCGACCTGGTCGTCTCCGCCTCCGGTGCGGGCGCGACCGAGTCGGTGGCGCTGGCGTCGGCCGAGCGGCTGGCGAACGTGGACACCCGGGCGGACGTCCCGGCCGCGACCGCCGAGACGCAGGCCCTCGGCGCCGCCAGGGCCGAGGGCTCCAAGGCGACCAAGGCCGAGCGCGCTCCGCGCAAGGTGGTCTGGATGGGGACCGGCTCCCCGACCCTGGCATGGGAGACCGTGGTCGGCGGCCTCCAGCACGACGGGACCCCGAACGAGCTGCACGTCGTCACCGACGCCGCCACCGGCGAGAAGCTCTTCGAGTGGCAGGCCGTCCACAACGGCACCGGCAACACCCAGTACAGCGGCACCGTGACGCTGGGCACCGCCCCGTCCTACACCCTGACGGACACCGGGCGCGGCAACCACAAGACCTACAACCTCAACCGCGGCACCTCGGGCACCGGGACGCTGTTCTCCGGCCCGGACGACGTCTGGGGCGACGGCACCCCGTCGAACGCGGAGACCGCGGGCGCGGACGCGCACTACGGCGCGGGCGTCACCTGGGACTACTACAAGAACGTGCTCGGCCGCTCGGGCATCCGGGGCGACGGCGTCGGCGCCTACTCCCGCGTCCACTACGGCAACAACTACGTCAACGCCTTCTGGCAGGACAGCTGCTTCTGCATGACGTACGGCGACGGCTCGGGCAACGCCAAGCCGCTCACCTCCATCGACGTGGCCGCCCACGAGATGACGCACGGCGTCACCTCCAACACCGCCGGCCTGATCTACAGCGGCGAGTCCGGCGGCCTCAACGAGGCCACCAGCGACATCTTCGCCGCGGCCGTGGAGTTCTACGCCAACAACGCCCAGGACAAGGGCGACTACCTCGTCGGCGAGAAGATCGACATCCGCGGCAACGGCACCCCGCTGCGCTACATGGACAAGCCGAGCAGGGACGGCTCGTCGAAGGACTACTGGTACTCGGGCATCGGCAACATCGACGTCCACTACTCCTCGGGCCCGGCGAACCACTGGTTCTACATGCTCTCCGAGGGCAGCGGCGCCAAGACCATCAACGGCGTGAACTACGACTCGCCGACCTCCGACGGCCTGCCGGTCACCGGCATCGGCCGCGAGAAGGCGGCGCTGATCTGGTACAAGGCGCTGACCACGAAGTTCAACTCGCGCACCGACTACGCGGGCGCCCGCGCCGGCACCCTCGCCGTGGCCACCGACCTCTACGGGGCGAGCAGCGCCGAGGTCAAGTCCGTCGCCGACGCCTGGGCCGGCATCAACGTCGGCAGCCGCCCCGGCGACCCGGGCGAGCCGGGCGACGTCTACGAGAACACCACCCCCGTCTCCATCCCGGACGCGGGCTCGGCGGTGACCTCCACCATCAACGTCGCGGGACGCACCGGCAACGCGCCGTCGAACCTCAAGGTGGACGTGGACATCACCCACACCTACCGCGGTGACCTGGTCATCGACCTGATCGCCCCCGACGGCACCTCCTACCGCCTGAAGAACAGCAGCGGTTCGGACTCGGCCGACGACGTCAAGGCGACCTACACGGTCAACGCCTCCAGCGAGGCCGCCAACGGTGCCTGGAAGCTCCAGGTCCGCGACGTCTACCGCTGGGACACCGGCCGCATCAACAGCTGGAAGCTCACCTTCTGACCCACCGCTCCGCACCGCTCCGACCCGAGCGAGGGCGCTGCCCGGACACCCCACCGGTGTCCGGGCAGCGCCCGTCGCGGTGCACGCCCGGGCGCGAGGCGGCGCCGTGCGACGGGACGCGGCCGCAGGCCCCGGGGCGGTGGCACCCGCCCCGCGAGGCCCCGTGCTCAGCGCAGCAGCACCCCGGCCTCCCCTCCCGCGACGTCCACGGCCTCCGCGGGAAGGGCGACCAGACCGAGGTCCGCGCCCGCGGGGAGCAGCCGGTGGGCGGGCAGCACCCGCACCGTGTAGCCGAAGGGGCCCGTCCGGTCGAGCGCGAGCGGTCCCTCGTAGATCCAGCGGCCCTCCAGGTCGGGGCCGCCCGCGGGCTTCAGCGGGAAACTCCTGGCGTCCCGGATGGCGTCGTCCGGGTCGACCCGGCCGGCCACCACCTGGACCTCCACGTCCTCCGGAGCGAGGTCGCCGAGGGCGGCCTGCACCCGCAGGGTGAGCGTGGATCCCAGCCCGGCCGTCCCCGCGGCCCCGTCGGGCGCCTCCTGGTCGACGGCCTCCACATGGCCCACCGCCACCTGGGGCCAGGCCGCCCGCACCCGTGCCTTCCAGCCCGCCAGCTCCTCGGCCGCCCCGGGCTCCATCGCCCGGTGCGCCTCGGCGGCCGGGACGTACAGCCGCTCCACGTACTCACGGACCATGCGCCCGGCCAGCACCTTGGGACCCAGGGTGGCCAGGGTCCGGCGGACCATCTCGATCCAGCGGTCCGGCAGGCCGCCCGCGCCCCGGTCGTAGAAGCGGGGGGCCACCCGGTCCTCGATCAGCGCGTACAGTGCGGCCGCCTCCAGGTCGTCGCGCCGGTCCTCGTCGGTGCACTCGCCGTCCGCCGTGGGAATGGCCCAGCCGAAGTCCGGCTCGTACCACTCGTCCCACCAGCCGTCCAGGACCGAGAGGTTGAGCGAGCCGTTCAGCGCGGCCTTCATCCCGCTGGTGCCGCAGGCCTCCAGCGGCCGGAGCGGGTTGTTGAGCCACACGTCGCAGCCCGGGTAGAGCTTCTTGGCCATCGCCATCCCGTAGTCCGGGAGGAACACGATCCGGTGCCGCACCCGGGGGTCGTCGGCGAACCGGACCAGCTCCCGCACCAGGCGCTTGCCGCCGTCGTCGGCCGGATGCGCCTTGCCCGCCACCACGATCTGGACGGGCCGGGTGGGGTGCAGCAGCATCTCGGTCAGCCGCTCCCGGTCGCGCAGCATCAGCGTGAGCCGCTTGTAGGAGGGGACGCGGCGGGCGAAGCCGATGGTGAGCACGTCCGGGTCCATCACCCCGTCGATCCAGCCCAGTTCGGCCGCTCCCGCGCCGCGCTGCCGCCAGGAGGCACGCAGCCGCTCGCGCACCTCGGCGACCAGCTGCTCGCGCAGCGAGCGGCGCAGCTCCCAGATCTCGGCGTCGGGGATGTCGGCGACGGCGTCCCAGCGGGGCGAGCCGCCGACGGACAGGGCGTCCTCCGCGCGGCCCGCGCCGATCCGGCGGGCGCCCAGGCGGAACACCTCGGGCGCCACCCAGGTCGGGGCGTGGACACCGTTGGTGACCGAGGTGATCGGCACGTCGGCGGCGTCGAAGCCCGGCCACAGCCCGGCGAACATCTCCCGGCTGACGGCCCCGTGGAGCGCCGAGACGCCGTTGGCGCGCTGCGCGAGCCGCAGCCCCATCACGGCCATGTTGAACACGCCCGGATCGCCGCCGGGGTAGCTCTCCGCCCCGAGGCGCAGCACACGGTCGAGCGGTACGCCCGGCAGCTCGGCCCCGTCGCCGAAGTGGCGGGCGACGAGCTCCCGGTCGAAACGGTCGATCCCCGCGGGCACCGGGGTGTGGGTGGTGAAGACCGTACCGGCGCGCACCGCCTCCAGGGCCGCGTCGAAGCCGAGTCCGGGCGCCTCGCCGAGCTCGCGGATGCGCTCCAGGCCGAGGAAGCCGGCATGGCCCTCGTTGGTGTGGAAGACCTCGGGGGCGGGGTGCCCGGTGAGCCGGCAGTAGGTCCGCACGGCGCGCACACCGCCGATGCCGAGCAGCATCTCCTGTAGCAGGCGGTGCTCGCTGCCGCCGCCGTAGAGGCGGTCGGTGACGTCGCGGGCGCCGGGTCCGTTGCCTTCCACGTCGGAGTCGAGCATCAGCAGCGGCACCCGGCCGACGCGGGCGACCCACAGGTGCGCGTGGAGCAGCCGCCCCGCGGGGAGGGCGAGGGTGACCCGGGCGGGTGTCCCGTCCTGCTCGCGCAGCAGGCTCACGGGCAGCTCGTTGGGGTCGAGCACCGGGTAGTGCTCCTGCTGCCACCCGTCGCGGGACAGCGACTGGCGGAAGTAGCCGTGGCGGTAGAGCAGGCCGACGCCGATCAGCGGGGCGCCCAGGTCGCTGGCGGCCTTCAGGTGGTCCCCGGCGAGGATGCCGAGGCCGCCCGAGTACTGCGGCAGTGCCGCGGTCACGCCGAACTCGGGCGAGAAGTAGGCGACGGCGGCCGGGAAGCGGGCGGCGCCCGGGCCCTCGGCGGCGCCCTGGTACCAGCGGCGGCCGTGGAGGTAGTCGTCCAGGTCGTCGGCGGCCGCGGCGAGACGCCTCAGGAAGCGCCGGTCGCGCGCCAGTTCGGCCATCCGGTCGGCCGACACGGTGCCGAGCAGCCGCACCGGGTCCCCGGCGGCGGCGCGCCAACCCCCGGGGTCGACGCAGCGGAACAGCTCTTGGGTCTCGGTGTGCCAGGACCAGCGCAGATTGCGCGCCAGGTCGCTGAGCGGTCGCAGGGGTTCGGGCAGGACGGGGCGGACGGTGAACCGACGAATGGCCTTCACAGGTCCCACCTTCGCAGGGGAGGTACGCATCCGGGCGGACGTACGGCGGTGTCGTGTCGTACGCCCCCCTCTCTCTCGTCGGCCACGACCGTAGCGGCGCCCCGTGGGCGCTGCCACGGCGCGCGGCGGCCCCCGGGGGCTCGCCGGGGGCTCGCGGCGGGGTGGGCGGCCCGTCCGCGGGGGCGCGGGCTCAGCGGGCGCGCCCCCGCGCGGGGCCGCCGTAGGGGGAGCCGGCGTTGACGCTGGCGGGGTCGAAGGCCCCGGTTGCCGCGTAGCGGGCGGCGATGCCGGCCCGCTCGGCGGGCGGGACGACGGCGTCGATGTCCGGGAAGCCGGCCGGGGCGCGCTCGTGGGCGAGGCGGATGACGACCTCCGGGCCCAGCCGCCGGTTGGCGAGCTGGAGTTCGGTCATCGCCGGGCGCCGGTCGGCCTCGTAGGCGGCCAGCGCGGCGACGGGGTCCCGGTGGGTGGCCAGCGCATGGGCGAGGGCGCGGCCGTCGACGACCGACTGGGTGGCGCCGTTGGACCCGACCGGGTACATGGCGTGGGCGGCGTCGCCGACGAGGGTGGTGCGGCCCCGGGACCAGTGGGGCAGGGGGTCGCGGTCGACCATCGGGTAGACGTAGGCGGCCTCGGCCGCCGCCAGGATCTCGCCCACGCGGACGCCGTCGAACTCCCAGTCGGCGAAGTGCCGGGCTATCGCGTCGGGAGGGACGCGCCGGTTCCAGTCGCCGCGGTGGGCCGCGGTGCCGTCCCCGGCCGTACCCGGCCCCACGCAGGCCCAGTTGACCAGGACCGTGCCCTCGGCGTCGGGCAGGGTGAGCGGGTAGACGACCGCCTTGCGCCGGTCGTCGCCCGCGATGAACATGAACGCCGCGCTCCGCTCGGCGGGCACCCGGGAGACACCCCGGTGGATGAGCTGCCCGTTCCAGGGCGGGTCGCCCTCGCCGGGGTGGAGGGCGGCGCGGACCGCCGAGCGGATGCCGTCCGCGCCGATCAGCAGATCGGGCGCGAGGGAGGCGCAGCCGTGCCGTCCGCCGTCGCGGTGGTCCAGGCTGACCCGGGGCAGTCCGTCGGCGGCGAGGGGGTCGGCGCCCGTCACGCGGACGGCGGTGAGCAGGGCGGACGGGCCGAGGCGCTCGCGGACGGCGGCGGCGAGCACCCGCTGAAGGGCGCCGCGGTGCACGGAGAGCTGGGGCCAGTGGTAGCCCGCCCGGACACCGCGCTGCTCCACGGAGATCAGCGAGCCGCTGCGGTGGTAGTAGCGCAGCTCCCGGGTGCGGACGGCGTGGGGTTCCAGGGCGTCGAGCACACCGAGCTCGTCCAGTTCGCGGACGGCGTTGGGCATGATGTTCAGGCCCGCGCCGACCGGGCGGAGTTCCCGGGCGGCCTCGGTCACGGTGATCCGCTCGAATCCGGCCGCGTGCAGGGCGAGGGCCGTGGTGAGCCCGGCGACTCCGCCGCCGGCGATCAGGATGTGGGTCATGGCTGGTGTGTCTCCTCGACGTCTGCGGGGCTCTGCGTCGCCGTACGGTCAGGGGGTGGGCCCGCCCAGCGGGCGGCGCACCAGGGTCTCGTTGTCCCGGGTGAGGTCGAGCACGGTGCGCAGCAGGGCCACCGGGGCCCCTCCGCTGCCCTCCTCGTAGCGGCGCACCTCCTCGGCGTACGCCTTGCGGGCGAGGGTGAGGTGGCGGGCGCGGAAGGTCTTGAGCACCTTCAGCACCCGGGCCAGCGCCTCGGCGGAGGCGGCGAGCACGGCGGGGACGGCCGCGGGCCCCTCCCAGCTGAAGGCGGCGGAGAGCTTGGACACGGCCGAGATCCCGTAGCGGTGGGCCTCGCGGTGGGCGCGCCACGAGGGGAGGCTGTAGCGGACGGAGGCGTCCAGGAAGGCGTCGTAGCCGGCGTCGCCGCGGTCGCACTGCCAGAGCGTCAGGTCGACCAGCCAGAGCGGCACCTGGGCGGCGGCGGGTCCCAGGTACTCCTCGCCGCCGACGTCGATCTCCTCGAAGTAGGCGCGCAGCTCGCGGGCGAAGAAGACGGGCGAGACCCGGGCCACGGTGAGGTCGATGGAGTCGACCATGGCGCCCGCCAGATGGCCGATGCGGTCCAGTGCGGCGGCGAAGCCGGGGTCGTAGGGCTCCAGCCGGGCCAGCTCCGCGCAGGCGTCCAGGCAGGCGACCAGCCGGGGGAAGACCATGCGGACGGCGTCCTGGAGGCGGCCCTCCATCGGGTCTCCGGTGTACATCCGCTGCCGCCGCCCGGTGGGGTTCCAGGCCGTGTAGTGGTGGACCGTGTCGCGGGGCACCATGTCGGTGCGCCGGGCGAGCCGCCGCAGGACGGGGAGCGCCTCGGGCACGGCGTCGAGCGGCTGCACGCCGTGGCGCTTGAGTGATCCGAGCAGGACGCCGAGGTCGCGCATGGCCGCGAGCGCGTCGGTGACCCCGAAGGCGGCGGCCTCCTCGGTGCTCGGCAGCAGCGCGCGCAGGGCCGCGCTGAGCGCGCGGACGTCCGCGACCGCGTTCATGGCGGGGAGCGCGGCGAGCAGCGGGTCGGCGCCGAGCGGGTCGGCCGCGCGTATCTCCGCTATGCGGTAGCGGGGTTCGCCGCGGTACCGCGGCGCAGCCAGCGTGTCGGGACCGGACGCGACAAGGTCGTGCAGGGCCAACGGAAGTCCCCCTCGGACGGAGCGGATCGGTTCGCGGTGCGTCGGGCGCGGGCGGCGGGCGCCCGCGCCCGGCCGGGTGTCACTCCACGGCGCGGTGGGCCCCGTCCCGGTGCGGCGCCCCCGCGGCGGGCGCGGACGGTCGCGTCCGGACGGCCAGCAGGGCGGCGGCCGCGGCGAGCGCGGCGCCCGCGAGCAGCGCGCCGCGGACGCCGGCGGTCTCGGCCGCCGGGCCGCCGGTGCCGGGGGCGGCCGCGCCGGCCACCGCGACGAGCAGGGCCAGCCCCAGGACGGAGCCGAACTGCTGGCTGGTGTTGACCAGTCCGGAGGCCAGGCCGGTCTCCTCGGGCGGCACGACGGCGGTGGCGGCCGCACTGGTGGTGACCACGGCCAGCGGAAGAGCGGCGCCCAGGACCAGGCTGGGGGCGAGCACCGTGGTGGCGAAGGTGCCGTGGGCGTCCAGGGCCAGGGCGAGCCAGGCCGTCCCCACGGCCAGCAGGGCGAAGCCCGCGGTCATGACGGGCCGCAGCCCGTGCCGGGCGATGAGGGCGCCGGTGCGGGGCGCGACCGCGACCACCACGAGGGACAGCGGCAGCAGGCCGAGGCCCCCGGCCAGCGGGGAGAGCTCCAGCACCCGCTGGAGATAGAGGCTGACCAGGAAGAACATCGGGAACAGGGTGGTCTGGGCGAGACCGCTGAGGAGGTTGGCCGAGGCGACGTCGGGCCGGCGCAGCACCGCCGGGGGCACCAGCGGGTGCCGGGCGCGCCGCTCCAGGGCGGCGAACACCGCGAGCAGCGCCGCTCCCCCGGCGGCCGCGCCGAGGGTGCAGGGCGAGGCCCAGCCCGCCGCGTCGGCGCCGACCAGGGCGAAGGCGAGCAGTCCCAGGCCGCCGGTGGCGGTGAGCGCGCCGCCGAGGTCGAAACCGGTCGCCGGGCGGCGCGTCCCCCGGTCGAGCACCCGCAGCGAGGCGGCGGCGAGGACCGCCGCGGCGAGCACGTTGAGCCACAGAGTGGACCGCCAGCCGAGCAGGTCGGTGAGGACGCCGCCGAGCACGGTGCCGGCCACTCCGCCGAGACCGCCCATGGCGGCGAACAGGCCGAGCGCCCGGTGCCGGGCGGGCCCGTCGGGGAAGAGGGCGAGCACCGCGGCGAAGGCGGCGGCCGCGGCGAGCGCGGCGCCGGTGCCCTGCGCGGCGCGCGCGGCGACGAGTTCGGCCGGGGTGCGGGCGAGGCCGCCGGCGGCCGAGGCGACCGCCAGCACGCCGAGGCCCGCCAGGTGGAGGGCGCGGTGCCCGAGCAGGTCGGCGGCCCGGCCGCCGAGCAGCAGCAGTCCTCCGAAGGCGATGAGGTAGGCGTTGGCCACCCAGGAGAGTCCGGCGGGGCCGGATCCGAGGTCGCGGCCGACGGAGGGCAGCGCGACGTTGACGACGGCGGTGTCCATGATGAGCAGCAGCTGGGTGGCGGCCAGCACCGCCAGCGCCCCGCGCGCGCGGTTCCCCGGCTCCGGCCCGGCGGCCGCGCCGGGCGGCGGGGCGGCGGGGGCACGGCGCCCCGGGCCGGGGGCGGCTGGCGGGCCGGGCCGGGCCGCGTCGGGGCTCACCGCGGTGCTGTCCCGTCCGACGGCAGCCCGTACCCCGCCAGGCACTCCCGCACCAGGGTCTCGCAGGCTTCGGTGTCGCCCTCCCACGCCTGCTGGGCCAGGTACACGTGCGGAGCCCCGTGCGAGAGGGTCTCGTACTGCTCCTGGCGTGCGGCGAACTCGGTGCCGAGGGCGTCCCAGGCGAGCTTGAGCAGCTTGACGCGCTCCTCGGCGCCGTGCCCGGGCGCTCCGAGGAACCGGCGCACCAGGGGCCCGAGCTCGGGGTGGAGCAGGTCCTCCCCCGAGGCGGGCAGCTGGACGACCCCGCCGCCCGCGAGCTGCCGTACCTCCCGCAGGGCGGCCGGGTACAGCTCGCCCGCCATGATGCGCTGGGCGTAGGAGATCTCCCGTCCCGGCATCACCCCGCCGCGCCCGGAGTCGACCTGCTCGAAGGACGCCTCCGCGGCGAGCACGAAGGCCTTCGCCTGGGCGACCCGGCCCATCATCCGGCCCACCGCCTGGGTGACGGGCGGCAGCTCGTAGGTGCCGCCCGCCTTGGCCAGCAGGATCGCCAGCCCGGTCAGGAACTCCAGCTTGGTCCAGAAGCGGGTGGCCGCCTGGTGCACGAGGTTCACGTAGGCCGGCGTGTGCCACCACATCCGGAAGGCGGCGTCCACGTCCCGGTAGGTGAGCACGCGCTCCCAGGGGACGAAGACGTCGTCGCAGACGAGCAGCACGTCGTTCTCGTCGAAGCGCGAGGACAGCGGGTTGTCGAACAGGCTGCGCGCGCGGCCCTCGTAGGAGGTGCGGGCCAGGAGGGTGAGGCCGGGGGTGGCCACGGGGATGCTGAAGGACACGGCCTGCTCGGTGTCCTGCGGGGCCAGCGGTTCGATCGTGCCGACCAGCACCTCGTCGGCGAAGGCGGCGGCCGTGCCGATCATCTTGGCGCCGCGGACGACGACCCCGCCGTCCTTCTCGGCCACGACGCGCACCGCGGGGTCGTCCCCGTCGCGGGGGCCGCCCGCCGCGGTGCGGCTGGCGCGGGGGTTGGTCAGGGTGAAGGCGGCGTACAGGTCGCCCTCGGCCATCCGCCGGTGGAGGGCCCGGGCGTGGTCCGCGCCGTCGAAGCCCCCGGTGGTGAACACGCCGGGGGCGGCGGTGAAGGCGGTCGCGGCGGCGGCCATGCAGTCCGGGGTCCGGCCCAGGAAGCCGTAGGCGGCCTCGGCCCAGATCTTGTGGGCGCGGCGGCGGGCGACGAGGTCCGCGTGGCCGCGGGGGACGGTGAAGGCGCGGTGGACACCGCCGGCGGCGAGGGCCGCGGAGTGCTCGGAGTCGTGTGCGAGGTCGTAGAGCCGGCCGAGGGAGGCCGCGGTGTTGCGGAAGGCCGGATGGCGGGTGACGTCGCGGGCGCGCTCGCCGTCGATCCACACCTCCCGTCCGTCCCGCAGTGAGGCGAGGTACTCCTGGCCGGACCTGGTCAACGTTGCTCCTCGAACCGAAAGAACCGCGGACGACGGGTTTCAGCCGAGCCTCCACGGCGCCGGCGGGGCCGGGCAATGAACGACCGTCCAGCGGTCCTTAAGAACCGGCCAGGGCCGCGGGCGCTCATGCGGCGGGCACCCGCCCGGCCCGGTACTCCCCCGGCGTCATCCCGAACCACTTGCGAAACGCCAGGTGGAAGCCGACGGCGCTCTGGTAGCCGACGCGCCCGGGGACCGCCGACTGCGGCAGCACGGTCTCCTCCAGCAGCCGGGCCGCCTCCTGCATCCGCCGCCCCGTCAGATGGCGTGCCGGGGCCTCGCCGACCAGCTCCCGGAAGGCGGCGGTGAACGCGGAGCGGGACATGCCGACCTCGCGGGCCAGCGACTCGATGGTCCAGGGCTCGGCGAAGCGGGTGGCGATGACGACCATGGCCCGGCTGATACCCGGGTGCCCGAGGACCGGCAGGGCGTCGGGCGTTCCCGCGAGTTCGCTCAGCAGCGGCCGGAGCGCCAGGACCAGGGCCATCTCGAAGGCGCGCAGGGTGATCAGCCGGTCCCCGGGGCCGACGGGCCGGTCGGTGGTCGCGAGCAGGCGCAGCGTGTCCCGGAGCAGGGGCTCCCTCTCGACCTGGGTGCCGTCCAGCACCAGTGCCCAGGGGAGCGCCTTGTACAGGCCCGTCGCGACGCTCGCGTCGTAGTGCAGCCCCGCGCACAGCAGCCGGCTGACGGGCCCCTCCCCCTCGATGCGTATCTCGCCGGAGGTGCCCGGCCGCCGCTCGGGCAGCACGGCGGCGAGCGAGACGCCGCGGCGGTCGGGCGAGTCGGCGAGCCGGTGGGCCGTACCGGTCGGGAAGACCGCCAGATCGCCCTCGCGCAGATGGATCGGCGTCCGGCCCTCGCCGGTGATCCAGCAGCCGCCCTCGGTGATGAAGTGCAGGACGGCGCAGCTCTGCTCGGCGTCGCCTTCGATGGCCCAGGGGGCTCGCACATGCCAGCGGCTGTCGAACACGCCGGTGAGGCGGAGGGGTTTCAGCAGTTCGCTGAGAAGGTCCCCGTCCTCGCCGTCGTCGTCGCCCCGTCCGGGCGACCGGGCCTCAGGTCGGTGCTTCGGTCGGTCCATTGGACGATCCTTCAACCCCCGCCCCGGATTGTTAATTGATCGGCCGAACTCGCCGCCACGAGCCTTGAGGAGCCGTTCGCGGCAGCATGCACACCCTACCGAAGGGCTTTCACACTCATGTCCGATCACATTCCCATGCGCGTCGCGGTGGTGGGCGCGACCGGCCATCAGGGCGGTGCGACGGCACGGCTGCTCGCGAGCCGGGGCCATCCGGTGCGCACCCTGAGCCGGCGTCCGCAGGCCGACCGGCCGGCGCTGCCCGGTGTACTCGTCATCGACGGGGACCTCGGCCGGCAGGAGGACGTGCACCGGCTCTTCGACGGCGCGACCCACGCGGTGGTGGCGATGCCGCTGGTCTACGAGGCGGAGAAGGTGATGCGCTACGCCCAGCACCTGGCCAAGGCGGCGCGGGAGAGCAGGCTGCGGCGGATCGTCTACAACGCCAACACCCGGATGCCGTCCGGGACCACGCGGCTGGCCGCGTTCGAGACACGGCGGCTGGCCGAGACGGTGCTGCGGGAGGGGCTGGCGGACGGGGGTGCGGAGCTGGTGGTGCTCCGGCCGCCCGTGTACCTGGACAACCTCTTCAGCCCGTGGAACGGCCCGGCCCTGGTCGACGACGGCGTGCTGGCCTATCCGCTGCCCGCGGACTCCCCTGTGGCGTGGCTGTCGCTGCGGGACCTGGCGGGCGCCGTGGCCGCCGCGCTGACGGCCGAGGGGGTCGGGGGGCGCTCGTTCGACATCGGGGGCGAGCGGAGCCTGACGGGCGCCGAACTCGCGGAGGCGTTCGGGCGCGGACTGGGGCGCACCGTCGAATACCGGCCGCTCGGGCCGGAGGTGTTCGAGCGCACGCTCGCGCGGATCCTGGGCCCGGCCTCGGCACACGGCGTGGCGGGCGTCTACCACTTCATGGCCGGGCGGACGGAGCCGCTGCTGATGGCGGACGACGGAGGGGAGTGGACGAAGGCGCTGGACACGGCGCCGGCACCGGTGGAGGAGTGGGTGGCGCGCCAGCCGTGGCGGACCTGGTCGGAGCGGCCCGTGCAGACGGCGGAGCCGGCCTGAGCGCGCGGCGCGCGGCCCGTATACGAGCTCCGGGAGAAGGACCGGTTCCGCCAACACGGCGGACCGGTCCTTCCTCGTGCGTCTTGTCGATCCTGCTACGTCCTAGTAGTTAACACATAGCCGGATTGCCCCGCGCGGGACGCGGGGAAGGCTCATCCGGTACGCCTGCGCGCACCCCCGAGACCGCATCCTTTCCGTCCACCCGAGTGAACGCGGACTGGAGCCGACATGCACGCACCCGGCCGACCACCTGCCGAGCAGTTACAAAGTAGACACACACTGCGCAATCCCTCTCCATGTGCGCGAACCGACCTGCCCGCACAGCCCCCAGGTGATGTTGTGAAATCGCTGATTGGCCGCATTCCCGTCCTGGACGTACGCCCGCTCGTCGACTGCGGAAGACGTCCCGCCAAGGCGGTGGCGGGTGAGACCTTCCAGATCACCGCCACCGTCTTCCGCGAGGGCCACGACGCCGTCGCCGCCGACGTGGTGCTGCGCGACCCGCGCGGCCGCAGGGCCCCGTTCACCCCGATGCGGGAACTGGCCCCCGGCACCGACCGCTGGGGTGCCTGGGTCACCCCCGAGACCGAGGGCGACTGGACCTACGCCGTGGAGGCGTGGAGCGACCCGGTGGCCACCTGGCGGCACACCGCGGACGTCAAGGTCCCGGCGGGCATCGACACGGAGCTCGTGCTGGCGGAGGGCGCCGAGCTGTACGAGCGCGCCGCCGCCGGGGTGCCGAAGAAGGACGGCCGGGAGTACGTGCTGGCCGTGGCCGACGCGCTGCGCGACGGCTCCCGCCCGCCCGCCGCCCGGCTCGGGGCCGTGCGCTGCCCCGACGCGAGCGGTGCCCTGGCACGCCATCCGCTGCGCGAACTGGTGAGCTCCTCGGCCCGGCTGCCGCTGCGGGTGGAGCGGCGCAGGGCCCTGTTCGGCTCCTGGTACGAGCTGTTCCCGCGCTCCGAGGGGGCGGTCCTCGCGGAGGGCGAGCCCCCGGTGTCCGGCACCTTCCGCACCGCCGCCGAGCGCCTGCCCGCCGTCGCGGCGATGGGCTTCGACGTGGTGTACCTGCCGCCGATCCACCCCATCGGCGCCACGCACCGCAAGGGCCCGGACAACGCGCTGACCGCGGGCGCCCACGACGTCGGGGTGCCCTGGGCGATCGGCTCGGCCGAGGGCGGCCACGACGCGGTCCACCCGGACCTGGGCACGCTCGCCGACTTCGACCACTTCGTGCGGGCGGCGCGCTCCCTGCGGCTGGAGGTGGCCCTCGACTTCGCCCTCCAGTGCTCGCCCGACCACCCCTGGGTCAAGGAGCACCCCGAGTGGTTCCGCCACCGGCCCGACGGCTCCATCGCCTACGCCGAGAACCCCCCGAAGAAGTACCAGGACATCTACCCGGTCGCGTTCGACGCGGACATGCCCGGGCTGGTGACGGAGAGCGTACGCGTCCTGCGCTTCTGGATGGACCGCGGTGTGCGCATCTTCCGGGTGGACAACCCGCACACCAAGCCCGTCGTCTTCTGGGAGCGCGTACTGGGGGAGATCCGCCGCACCGACCCGGACGTCGTCTTCCTGGCGGAGGCGTTCACCCGCCCGGCGATGATGCACGCCCTGGCGGCGGTGGGCTTCCAGCAGTCGTACACGTACTTCACCTGGCGCACCGCCAAGCACGAGCTGACGGAGTACATGGCGGAGCTGACCGGCGAGGCGGCCTCCTACATGCGGCCGAACTTCTTCGTGAACACGCCCGACATCCTGCACGGCTACCTCCAGGAGGGCGGCCGCCCCGCCTTCGAGGTGCGGGCCGTACTGGGCGCCACGCTCTCCCCCTCCTGGGGCGTCTACGCGGGCTACGAGCTCTGCGAGAACACCCCGCTGCGCCCCGGGAGCGAGGAGTACCTCGGCTCGGAGAAGTACGAGCTGAGGCCGCGGGACTGGGAGGCGGCCGAGCGCGAGGGCCGTACGATCACCCCGCTGATCACCCAGCTGAACCGGCTGCGGCGCCGCCATCCGGCGCTCCAGCAGCTGCGCGACATCCACTTCCACCACGTCGACAACGACGCGGTCATCGCCTACTCGAAGCGCTCGGGAGCGGACGTCGTCCTCGTCGTCGCGAACCTCGACCCCCACCACACCCAGGAGGCGACGGTCTCGTTGGACATGCTGCGACTCGGGTTCGAAGAACACGAGACCGTACCGGTGCGCGATGAGCTCACCGGCGAGACCTATCACTGGGGCAGAGCCGTCTATGTGCGCCTAGAGCCGGGCGTCACGCCCGCGCACATCGTCGCCCTGCGACCGTCCCCGCAGACCGGAGGGTCACCCACATCATGATCGTCAACGAGCCCGTCCCCGACACGTTCGAGGACACCCCCGCCCGCGACCGCGACCCCGACTGGTTCAAGCGGGCCGTCTTCTACGAGGTCCTGGTCCGCTCCTTCCAGGACAGCAACGGCGACGGCATCGGCGACCTCAAGGGCATCACGGCCAAACTGGACTACCTCCAGTGGCTGGGGGTGGACTGCCTGTGGCTTCCGCCGTTCTTCAAGTCCCCGCTGAGGGACGGCGGCTACGACGTCGCCGACTACACCTCCGTACTACCCGAGTTCGGCGACCTGGCCGACTTCGTGGAGTTCGTCGACGCGGCGCACCAGCGCGGCATGCGCGTCATCATCGACTTCGTCATGAACCACACGAGTGACCAGCACCCGTGGTTCCAGCAGTCCCGGTCCGACCCGGACGGCCCCTACGGCGACTACTACATCTGGGCGGACGACGACAAGCAGTTCGAGGACGCCCGGATCATCTTCGTCGACACGGAGTCGTCCAACTGGACCTTCGACCCGGTGCGCAAGCAGTACTACTGGCACCGGTTCTTCTCCCACCAGCCGGACCTGAACTACGAGAACCCCACGGTGCAGGAGGAGATCATCTCCGCGCTGCGGTTCTGGCTGGACCTGGGGATCGACGGCTTCCGGCTGGACGCGGTGCCGTACCTCTACCAGGAGGAGGGCACCAACTGCGAGAACCTGCCGCGCACCCACTCCTTCCTGAAGCGGGTCCGCAAGGAGATCGACGCCCACTACCCGGACACGGTGCTGCTGGCCGAGGCCAACCAGTGGCCCGAGGACGTCGTCGACTACTTCGGCGACTACCCCTCCGGGGGGGACGAGTGCCACATGGCCTTCCACTTCCCCGTCATGCCGCGCATCTTCATGGCGGTGCGCCGGGAGTCGCGCTACCCGGTCTCCGAGATCCTGGCCAAGACGCCGTCGATCCCGAAGAACTGCCAGTGGGGCATCTTCCTGCGCAACCACGACGAGTTGACGCTGGAGATGGTCACCGACGAAGAACGCGACTACATGTACGCGGAGTACGCCAAGGACCCGCGGATGCGGGCCAACATCGGCATCCGCCGCCGCCTGGCGCCGCTGCTGGACAACGACCGCAACCAGATCGAGCTGTTCACCGCGCTGCTGCTGTCGCTGCCCGGCTCGCCGATCCTCTACTACGGGGACGAGATCGGCATGGGCGACAACATCTGGCTCGGCGACCGGGACGCCGTGCGCACCCCGATGCAGTGGACGCCCGACCGCAACGCCGGGTTCTCCTCCTGCGACCCGGGCCGGCTGTACCTGCCCACGATCATGGACCCGGTCTACGGCTACCAGGTGACCAACGTCGAGGCCTCGATGTCCTCGCCGTCCTCGCTGCTGCACTGGACCCGGCGGATGATCGAGATCCGCAAGCAGAACCCCGCCTTCGGCCTGGGCTCCTACACGGAACTGCCCTCGTCGAACCCGGCGGTGCTCGCCTTCCTGCGCGAGGCGCCCTCCCAGGACGGCGGCGGGGACGACGTGGTGCTGTGCGTGCACAACTTCTCCCGGTTCGCGCAGCCCACCGAGCTGGACCTGCGCGCGTTCAACGGGCGCCACCCGGTGGAGCTCATCGGCGGGGTGCGCTTCCCCGCGATCGGCGAGTGGCCCTACCTGCTCACCCTCGCCGGGCACGGCTTCTACTGGTTCCGGCTCCGCAAGGACGTCGCGACCGCGGCCCTCACCCCCGGCGCCGCGTCCGGGAAGGCCGCGGGCTCCCCGTCGGCGCGCACGCCGGGCGGCAGCCCGGCGGCCGAGGGCGGCCCACGGGCCTGACCCCCGGGGACCGGGGGCGTCCGAAACGGCGCCCCCTGCTCCAGCGGGGCGGTTTCCCCCGCCCCGCTCCGGGCACTCTCCTCCTCATCCCCGCGCGCCGCCGGACAGCAACCGCTGCAATCCGGGACACTTTGCGCATTCGTGGTGTACCCGGGGAAAGGACGCGATGCCCATGTCGGAGGCTGCATCCATCCGGACTCCGCTCGCCCTGCTTCCCTCCCTCGCACCACTGCTGGACCAATGGCTCCCCCGTCAGAGGTGGTTCGCCGGAAAGGGATCGGCCGTCACCGGATTCACCCTGGTGTCCGCCACCGAACTCCTGCCGGTGCGCGGCCCGGGCCCCGGGCTGCTGCACCTCCTCGTCCGCGTACGGCAGGCCGACCGGCCCCGCTCCGACGAGGGCGACTGCTACCAACTGCTCATCGGCACCCGCCGGGTGCTCCCCCCGGCGCTGGCCCCCGCGCTGATCGGCCCCGCCCGGCAGGGCCCGCTGCGGGGCCTCACCCTCTACGAGGGCACCCACGACCCGCGCCTCGCGGGCCTGCTGCTCGAACGCCTGCGCACCCCGGGAACCCTGGGGCCGCTGCGCTTCGAACGCTACGCGGGCGCGCCCGGCACGCCCGTCCCCCCGAGCGGGCTGGCCGCGCGTCCGCTCGGCGCGGAGCAGTCCAACTCCTCCCTCGTGTACGGCGACGCCTACATCCTCAAGGTCTTCCGGCGCCTGCACCCGGGGCACAACCCGGACCTGGAGCTGCCGCTGGCCCTGGCCCGCGCCGGATGCGACCGGGTGCCCGTCCCCGTGGCCTGGTACGCGTCCGCCGAGCCGGGGCCCTACACCCTGGGCGTCCTCCAGCCGTTCCTGCGCGGCTCGCGGGACGGCTGGGTGCTGGCACTGGAGGCGCTCGCCGCGGGCGACCCCTTCCGCGCCGAGGCGGCCGAACTGGGCCGGGTGACCGCCGAGGTGCACACGGCCCTGGCCGACGCCCTGCCCGTCGTCAAGCTCGGCGGCGCGCAGGCCGGGGAACTGGCCGCGGGGATGGCCGCGCGGCTGGAGGCCGCCGCGCGGACCGTGCCCGCGCTGCGCCCGTACGCGCCGCGGCTGAGGGCCGCCTTCGACGCGGTCGCCGCGCTGGGCCGCCGGGGCCGTATCTGGGCCGCCCAGCGGGTCCACGGCGACCTGCACCTCGGCCAGCTGCTGCGAGGCCCCGGAGGGGGCCCCTGGTCGGTGATCGACTTCGAGGGGGAGCCGACGCGGCCGCTCACCGAGCGCTGCCGCCCCCAGCCCGCCGTGCGCGACGTGGCGGGCATGCTCCGCTCCTTCGACTACGCGGCCCGCACCCACCGGCCGTGGAACCCCGCCTGGGCCCAGGCGTGCCGGGACGCCTACTGCACGGGCTACGCCCGCACCGCCGGTGCCGACCCCCGCGAGGAGCCCGCCCTGCTGCGCGCCTACGAGACCGACAAGGCCGTGTACGAGGCGGTGTACGAGGCCCGGCACCGGCCGGACTGGCTGCCCGTGCCGATGGCCGCCGTCGAGCGCCTCGCCGCCGACGACTGACCACCGCTCCCGTCACCCCGTCACCCCGAACTCGCGCCCCCTGGAGGCCGACCCCGTGACCCCCCGCCGCTCGACCGCCCCCCGCACGCCCCGACTCCCCGACCCCTCGGACGCCGACCCCGCGGCCGCGCCGGAGGCCTCCGCCGACGCGGCACCGGCTCCGGACACGGCTCCCGACCCGGCGGAGGGCGCGGCACCTCCCGCCCGGGAGGCCGCCGCCGGCGGAGAGCGGACCGCCCCGGCGGCGGACGGCGACCGCACGCCCGGCGGCGCGCCGCACGGGGCCTCCTCCGGCGGGGCGCCCGGCGCCCGGAAGCCGCCCGCGGCCCGCCGCGGCAGAAGGCGCGCCGCGGCGGAACCGGCCGCGGGCGCCCCGGGGCCGAAGGCCACCGAAGGGGCACCCGGTTCCGGGGACGGCACGGCCCCGGAACCGCTGGCCGACGTCCCGCCGCAGACGCACGGCGCCGAACCGCACCCCGCGCCCGCGGCGGTCGCGGCGGGCACCGGCCCGGCGCGCGGCGCCGCCCGCCGCGCACCGGCCCGCACCGCCGAGCCCGCGGCCCCCGGGGGCGCGCCCGCCGGAGCCGCGGCGGAGACCGCCGCCCCGGCCCGGCAGGCGTCCGCCGGGGGCGGCGGCCGCGCCGGAAGCGCCGGGGGCGGCGGCCGCGCCGGGGGCGGCCGACGCACGCCCGGCGGCGGCACGCCCCGCCCGCGCGGTCTGCGGGCCGCCGGCCCTCTCGGCGAGGAGGACCGCGGCCGGCTGCTGGGCGGCTGCCACCACGACCCCCACGCGGTCCTCGGCGCCCACACCGTGCGCGGCGGCATCCGGATCCGGGTGCTGCGCCCGCACGCCACCGCCGTCACGGTCCTGGCCAAGGGCCTGCGCACGGAGCTCAACGACGAGGGCGACGGCCTCTTCTCCGGTGTACTGCCGCTGCGCACCGCCCCCGCCTACCACCTGCTCGTCACCTACCCGGACCACCCGGAGGGCTTCGAGACCGAGGACCCCTACCGCTTCCTGCCCGCACTCGGCGACCTCGACCTGCACCTCATCGGCGAGGGGCGGCACGAGCAGCTGTGGACGGCGCTCGGCGCCCACCCCATGACCCACCAGGGCGTGTCCGGGACCCGGTTCACCCTCTGGGCGCCCGACGCGCAGGGCGTGCGGGTGGCGGGAGACTTCAACTACTGGGACGGCACCGGCTTCCCGATGCGCTCGCTGGGGGCCACCGGGGTGTGGGAGCTGTTCGTCCCCGGGGTCGGGGAGGGGGCGCTCTACAAGTTCGACATCGCCCGCCCCGACGGCAGCCACACCGTGCGGGCCGACCCCATGGCCCGCCGGACCGAGGTCCCGCCCGCCAACGCCTCCATCGTGACCGCCTCCCACCACACCTGGCAGGACGGGGAGTGGATGGCGCGCCGGGGCGAGCGGCCCGTCCACGAGGCGCCGTTCTCCGTGTACGAGGTGCACCTGCCCTCCTGGCGCCCGGGACTGAGCTACCGCCAGCTCGCCGAGCAGCTGCCGCGCTACGTGCGCGACCTGGGCTTCACCCACGTGGAGTTCATGCCCGTCGCCGAGCACCCCTTCGGCGGGTCCTGGGGCTACCAGGTCACCGGCTTCTACGCACCGACCGCGCGGATGGGCACCCCCGACGACTTCCGCCACCTGGTCGACAGCCTGCACCGCGCCGGGATCGGCGTGCTGGTGGACTGGGTGCCCGCCCACTTCCCCCGCGACGACTGGGCCCTGGCCGAGTTCGACGGCCGGCCGCTGTACGAGCACGGGGACCCGGCGAGGGCCGCCCACCCCGACTGGGGCACGCTGGAGTTCGACTACGGCCGCAAGGAGGTGCGCAACTTCCTGGTGGCCAACGCCGTCTACTGGTGCGAGGAGTTCCACATCGACGGCCTGAGGGTGGACGCGGTCGCCTCGATGCTCTACCTGGACTACTCCCGCGAGGACGGGCAGTGGTCCCCCAACGAGTTCGGCGGCCGGGAGAACCTGGACGCGGTCTCCTTCCTCCAGGAGATGAACGCCACGGTCTACCGGCGCTGCCCGGGGGTGGTGACCATCGCGGAGGAGTCCACGGCCTGGGACGGCGTGACCCGCCCCACCCACCACGGCGGCCTCGGCTTCGGTCTCAAGTGGAACATGGGCTGGATGCACGACTCCCTCGGCTACGTCGCGCACGAGCCGGTGCACCGCAAGTACCACCACAACGAGATGACCTTCTCGATGGTGTACGCCTACAGCGAGAACTACGTGCTGCCGATCTCGCACGACGAGGTGGTGCACGGCAAGCGCGCGCTGGTGGCCAAGATGCCCGGGGACTGGTGGCAGCAGCGGGCCAACCACCGCGCCTACCTGGGCTTCATGTGGGCCCACCCGGGCAAGCAGCTGCTCTTCATGGGACAGGAGTTCGCCCAGGGCGCGGAGTGGTCCGAGGGCCACGGCCCCGACTGGTGGCTGCTGGACCCCTCCTACGCCGCGGAGCCCGACCACCGGGGCGTGCGGGACCTGGTGCGCGAGCTGAACGCGGTGTACGGCTCGACACCGGCGCTGTGGGAGCGCGACACCGCCCCGGAGGGCTTCTCCTGGGTGGACGGCGGGGCGGCCGAGGACAACGTCTTCGCCTTCCTGCGCTTCGGCGCCTCGGGCGAACCGCTGCTGGCCGTGACGAACTTCTCCCCCGTGGTGCGCCACGGCTACCGGCTCGGGGTGCCCGAGTCGGTCCCGCTGTGGCGCGAGGTGCTCAACACCGACGAGGAGCGCTTCGGCGGTTCGGGGGTGGTCTGCGGGGAGCCGGTGAAGGCGGAGCCGGTGGAGTCGCACGGCCGGGGGACCTCCATCGCCCTCGCGCTGCCGCCGCTGGCCACGGTCTGGCTGGCGCCCGCCCGGATGTGACGGACCGCTTCGGGGGCGGGAGCGCGGTGGCGCTCCCGCCCCCGCCGGGTCACCCGGCGGCGGAGGACACCACCGCGAGGTGCCGGGTGGCCCGGGTGCAGGCGACGTACAGGTCGTTCACCCCGTACGCCGAGGCGGAGCGGATCAGGTCGGGCTCCGCGACGACCACGCTGTCGAACTCCAGGCCCTTGGCCGCCTTCGGGTCGAGCAGCACCAGGGGCCGGGTCAGGTCGGGTTCCCCGCCCGCGCGGACGCCCGGCAGCGCGGCGGCCAGCTCCGCGTGGAGGCGGGCGGGCGCGATCACCGCCGTGCGCCCCTCCTCGCCCTCCGGGCGCCCGTCGCGGGCGGCCCGGCGGCCCTCCGCCGCGGCGGCCGCCACGGCCCCGGCCAGCCCGCCCGGCCCCACCGCGGTCTCCCGCGGCGGAGCGCCGGTGGAGCGCACCGAGCGCGGGGGCTCGAAGCCGGGGTCCCGGTGGCGCCGCAGCTCCGCGGCGAACTCCATGATCTCGGCGGGTGTGCGGTAGTTGACACCCAGCCGGGCGTGCCGCCAGCGGTCCCCGACATGGGGGCCGAGGATCTCCTGCCAGGTCCCGCACCCGGCGGCGTCCCCGGTCTGCGCCGGATCCCCGACCAGGGTCATGGAGCGGGTCGGGCAGCGGCGCATCAGCAGCCGCCACGCCATCGCGGACAGCTCCTGGGCCTCGTCGACGATGACGTGCCCGAAGGCCCAGGTCCGGTCTGCGGCCGCGCGGGCGGCGGCGGAGCGGTGGTCGGCCTCCTCGTGCCGGTCGGCCATCCGTTCGGCGTCGATGACGTCGTGGGCGGCCAGGACCTCGGACTCCTCGTCCTCGAACTCGTACGTCTGGGAGCCGTGCGAGAGTTCCAGCACGCCCCGGGCGTAGGCGATGCGGTCCTGGCGCTCGGCCTCGGCGGCCGCGCGGGCGGCGCTGTCGTCGGAGCCGAGGAGTTCGGCGGCCTCGTCGAGCAGCGGGACGTCGGCCGGGGTCCAGGGGCCGTCCGTGCGGCGCACGGCCTCGGCGTCCCCGGGCGCCAGATAGGGCCCGGGGTCGGCGAGGAGGCCGGCGACCAGGCGCTGCGGGGTCAGCTCGGGCCACAGCTCCTCGACGGCGGCGTGGACGGCCGCGCTGGTGGCGACCTCCTTGGCGAGCTGGGCGACGTCGTCCGGGCCCAGCAGGTTCTCCCCGCCGTAGGGGTCGGCGCCGAGGCGGTCGGCGAGCTGCGCGGTGAGGGCGTCGACGACGCGGAAGGCGAAGTGCGGGCGGGCCAGGTTGTGCGGCAGACCGGTGGAGCGGGCCCGGTCGCGGGCCTCCTGGGCCATCTCGCGGTGCAGCAGGAGCGTGCCGTACTCCTCGTGGTCGATCTCCAGCGCCGGCTCGGGCAGGGTGCCGCCCTCCTCGCCGGCGCCCTCGGGCAGGGCCTCGGGCAGCGACTGCCGGTCGGCGACCGCGCGCACGAGGACCTCCGCCATCGCCGCCCGGCCCTTGACCTCGGCGGCCTCGGGGGTGTCGGTCCCGGTGGCGCGCACGCCGGGGAAGAGCTCGCCGGGGGTGGCCAGCAGCACCCCGGTCTCGCCGAGGGAGGGGAGCACCTCGCCGATGTACCCGAGGAAGGCGGGATTGGGGCCGACGATCAGCACCGCGCGCCGGGCGAGCTGCTCGCGGTGGGCGTACAGCAGGTAGGCGGCGCGGTGCAGGGCGACGGCGGTCTTGCCGGTGCCGGGTCCGCCCTCGACGACGAGCACGCCGTGGCGCGGGGCGCGGATGATGCGGTCCTGCTCGGCCTGGATGGTGCGCACGATGTCGGCCATGCGGCCGGTGCGCGCGGCGCCCAGCGCGGCGAGGAGCACCTCGTCGGCGTCGTGCGACTCGTGCCCGGTGCGGGTGGTGTCGGCGAGGTCGAGGATCTCGTCGTGGAGGGCGGTGACGGTGCGGTCCCGGGAGGTGATGTGCCGGCGGCGGCGCAGGCCCATCGGCTCGTGGCCGGTGGCGAGGTAGAAGGGGCGGGCGACGGGCGCCCTCCAGTCGACGAGGAGCGGGGTGTGCTGCGGGTCGCCGGCGCGCATGCCGATGCGGCCGATGTGGTGCCGGGATCCGTCCAGGTGGTCGATCCGCCCGAAGCACAGTCCCGTGTCGACCGCGTTCAGGGCGGCGAGCCGGCCGGTGTGCTCGGCGACCCCCACGTCCCGCTCGACGCGCGCCTGGAGGCCCGTGGTGACCTGGCCCATCGTGGTCGCGACGGCGTCCTCCGCCTGCTCCCGGAGCGTGTCGAGGCGCTCGTAGAGCCGGGTGACGAATTGCTGCTCGTTCCGCAATTCCTCGGTTGACAATTCTTCTCCTGCCGCGTTAAGGTAAAGCCAGTTGGATTTTCCAGCCTATCCGTCATGCAATTTCGACGGACGTGCCAAAACATTCAATATACGCACTGCCACCCCCCGACCGTCAATGCGGTGGGGGTTTTTTCGTGTGCGCGTCACCCGGTCCGCGCACGAACGGCCGCGAGGCGGGCGGCCGGGGCCGGGGCGCGTGCGGCACCGGTGTCAGTGGTCGCCCCTACCGTGGGGACCTGTTGGGAACGGGCAGCACAGGACTGCCGGTTCGGTCCTGGGGAGGGGTCTGCCATGTCTCGCACGACGACGTATCTGGAGCTGTCTCAGGAGGGCGGCGGCGCCCACAAGTTCTACGAGGTGACGGTGGAGGGGACGGCCGTCTCGGTGCGCTACGGGCGCATCGGCGCCCCGGGGCAGCTCCAGACCTCCTCGTTCCCCACCGAACAGAAGGCCCGCGACGCGGCGCGGCGGAAGATCGGGGAGAAGGTCCGCAAGGGCTACGCCCCCGCGGTGCAGGGCGGCCGCGCGGCGCGGCCGGTGACACGGCGCCAGGTGTCCTCCGCACCGTCCACGGCCCGTTCCGCCGCCCCGGTGCTGTGGCGTTTCCGCACGGGTTCCGCGGCCTTCGGCATCCACATCGGCGAGGACCGCTGCTGGGTGGGCAACCAGGCGGGGGACGTCCACACGCTCGGGCACGACGGCGAGGTGCTGGCCCGCTACTTGCTGCCCGACGGCGTCAAGTGCCTGGTCGCCGACGACTTCTGGATCTACGCGGGCTGCGACGACGGCACGGTCTACGACCTGTCCTCCAAGGTCCCGTTCGCGGCCTACGCCGTCGCACCGGACGTCGACATCTTCTGGCTCGACATCCACGAGGGCGTGCTGGACGTCTCCGACGCCGACGGCGGCCTGACCGTCATCGACCACGAGGACGAGTTCCAGTGGTCGCGCCGCTCCTCGGGCGGCCAGGCGTGGATGGTCCGCGCCGACGGCCGCGCCGTGTACCACGGCCACCAGCGGGGCGTGACGGCCTACGCGCCCGACGGAAACGGCGAGTTGTGGCACACCCCGACCGCCGGGGGCGTGCTGTTCGGCTGGCAGGAGGAGCACGCGGTCTACGCGGGAACCGCCCGCAACGTGGTGCAGCGGCTCGCCAAGGCGGACGGGGCCGTGGAGGCGACCTACCGGTGCGACGCCGCGGTGTACTCCTGCGCCACCTCGGCCGACGGCCGGCACGTGTTCGCGGGGGACTCCGCCTCGTCGGTCTACTGCTTCGACGCCGACGGCACCCGGCTGTGGAAGCTGCGCACCGGTGGTGGTTCCGCCCTGTCGATGCAGTACCGGGACGAGCGCCTGTACATGGTCACCACGGACGGGTCGCTGCTGTGCATGGACGCGAGCGAGGCGGCCGTCGCCGCCGCCCGGCGGGGTTCGGTCCCGGTCGCACGGGACGTGAAGTCGGCGGCCGCGCTGCCGACCTACACCCCGCCCTCCTCGGCGGCCGCCGTCGCCACCGTCTCCGTGCCCCCGGCGGGCGGCGTGGTCGTGGAGTGCGTCCCCTCGAACGGCCGCCTGCGCGTCCATGTGGTCTCCGAGGGCTACGAGCCCTCGTGGAACGTCCAGTTCCCGCGCGGCATCCGGGAGGCGGGGGCCCGGTACGTGGTCGACGCGCTGCACCCGGCGGACTCCGGCTTCTACCGGGTGCGCGGGGAGATACGCCGACTGGTCTGACGCCTCCGGCCCCGGGGGCGGACGGGGCCCGGCGGGGATCACGGCGCGTGGTCCCCGCCGGGGGGCGCTCGTCCGCCCCCCGGGGCCGGGGGAACGCGGGGGCCCCGGTGCACTTCGGGTGCGACCGGGGCCCGCGCGGCCACCGGGTCCGACCGCGCGGGGGAGGGGCGGCCGGACCGGCGGCGTTCGGGGGAGCCGCCGCCGGTCAGAGTGCGGCGGGCGTGCGCGCGTCGTCGCGGCGGCCCGTCGGGCCTTCGCCCTCCGGCCGTCCGGCCGGGTCCTGGGCGGGGGTGCCGTCCTGGGCCCGGTCCGGGGCCGCGTGGTGGTCGTCGACGAGCGTCCGCTCGTCGAAGGGCGCCTTGCCCGCCAGGACCAGCGCGACCCGCTCCTTGTCGATCTCCCTGGTCCAGGTGCCGACGAGGACGGTCGCCACCGCGTTGCCCGCGAAGTTCGTCAGGGCCCGCGCCTCGCTCATGAAGCGGTCGATCCCGACGATCAGGCCCACGCCGTCGACCAGTTCGGGCCGGTGCGACTGGAGGCCGCCGGCGAGGGTGGCGAGCCCCGCACCGGTCACCCCGGCCGCCCCCTTGGAGGCGATCACCATGAAGACCAGCAGGGAGATCTGCTCACCCGCACCGAGCGGCGTACCGGTGGCGTTGGCGATGAACAGGGAGGCCATCGTGAGGTAGATGGCGGTCCCGTCGAGGTTGAAGGAGTAGCCCGTCGGCACGGTGATGCCCACCACGGGCCTGCTGACGCCCAGGTGCTCCATCTTGGCGATCAGCCGGGGCAGCGCCGACTCGGAGGAGGAGGTGGAGAGGATCAGCAGGAACTCCCGGCCCAGGTACTTCAGGAGGGCGAGGATGCCGGTGCCCGCGCACAGCCGCAGCAGCAGCCCGAGCACGACGAAGACGAAGAGGGCGCAGGTGACATAGAAACCGATCATGATGACGGCGAGGGACTTCAGCGCGTCGAGTCCTGTCGCGCCGACCACCGCGGCGATCGCCCCGAAGGCGCCCACGGGGGCCACCCACATGATCATGGCCAGGATGCGGAAGACCAGCCGCTGGATGTGGCCGATGCCGCGCAGAACCGGTTCGCCCGCCGGGCCCATCGCCTGGAGCGCGAAGCCCGCCAGCAGGGCCACCAGCAGCGTCCCGAGGACCTCTCCCTCGGTGAAGGCGGAGACCAGCGTCGTCGGGATGATCCCGAGGAGGAAGTCGGCCGTGCTCTCGGCACCGCCCGCGGCCTGGGCCGCCCCCGCCTCGCGGGCCGCCTCGGTCAGATGGAGCCCCGACCCGGGCTCCAGCAGGTTGCCGACGAGCAGCCCGATGGCGAGGGCGACGGTGGACATGACCAGGAAGTAGCCGAGGGCCAGCCCGCCGACCGCGCCGACCTTGGCGGCCTTGCGCACCGAGCCGATCCCCAGCACGATCGTGCAGAAGATCACCGGCGAGATCATCATCTTGATGAGGCCCACGAAGCCGGTACCGAGGGGCTTCAGCCCGACGGCCGCCGCGGGGGCGGCGAACCCCACGGCGATGCCCAGGACCACCGCGGCGATCACCGCGAGGTAGAGGTAGTGGGTCCGGTCCCGTCCGGTGTCAGCTGCGGCCACGGGGGCCTCCCTGTCGTGTCGCGTGCGTCCCTGTCCCGATGGATCCCCGCGACTATCCACCAGCCCTGTGACCCCGGTCACCGTTGCGGTCGTTTCGTTCACGGGCCCGGTGCGCTCCCGGCCTCACCGCAACGGACGTCAGGAGACGGGAAACCACTCCGACAGGTGCCTGGCGATGACCGGTACGTCGACGCCGTCCTGCGCGACGCGCTCGACGAAGGGGCCCGCGACCGAGACGGGCGGCGGAGCGGTGGCGGCGCTGGCGCCGTTGAACCGCAGGAAGACGCGCATGGCAAGCCAGGCCGTGCGCTTGTTGCCGTCGACCAGCGCGTGGTTGCGGGCAACGGAGTGCAGCAGTGCCGCCGCCTTCTCGTGCAGCGCGGGATACAGCTCTACCCCGAAGACATGGGTCCGGGGACGCTCGATCGCCGACACCAGGAGTCCCATGTCACGCACGCTGTGCCCGGTACCGTTGACCGTGCGGGCGATGGTGAGGATCTCGTCGATCCGGACGGAGCGCACCTCGGTCACTTCAGGTAGTCCAGGATCTCCGCGTCGCTGTCCACGAGTTCGGCCAGGACGTCGTCGACCTTCAGTTCCGCCCGGTTCTGGGCGTCGCGGATGGCCTCGATGGCCAGTTCCTGCTTGCTGCGGCCCTCCCGGCGAGCGCGCTCGGTCAGCTTCGCGTCGAGGTCTTCGGGGAGTCGGAGTGTCATCGCCATACGGCGATGATACCGGGATGGTATCTGGGTGGCGAGACGATACCGGCCGCCCCGTGAAGCCGCGGCGGGACCGTTCCGTGCAGGCGGCCCTCGGCCGGCGCGTGCCACCGGCGAAGGCGCGTCGAAGCACCGTGAGCCTGTCGGGCGCGCGGGGCCACGGTGCAGACTGACCGGATGCGCCTCCCCCGCCCCCGCAGCCTCGCGGGACAGCTGTTCGCGATGCAGGCCGTCCTGGTCGCGGCGATCGTCGCGGGCTGCGCGCTGTTCACCTACACCGCCGACCGCTCGCAGGCCGAGGAGTCCGCCCGGCGGCAGACCGCCGCCACCGCGGCGGCCGCGGCCCGGTCCCCCTCGGTGGCGCAGGCCGTCCGGTCCGCCGACCCCTCCGCTCCGCTCCAGCCGTACGCCGAGGCGCTGCGCAGAGACGCGGGAGTGGACTTCGTCGTGGTCATGGACCCGCGGGGGGTGCGCTGGACCCACCCCGAGCCGGACCGGATCGGGCGCACCTACCTGGGCCACATAGGCCCCGCGCTGGAGGGCGAGGTGTTCAGCGAGCAGTACGCGGGCACGCTGGGCCCCTCCGTGCGGACCGTGGCGCCGGTACGCGACCCGCACAGCGGGGAGGTCGTCGCGATCGTGAGCGCGGGCATCACCGTCGAGGAGATCACCGAGCGGGTGGGACGGCAGGTCGGGGGGCTGCTGCTGGTCGCCGGGGCGGCCCTGGCTCTCGGCGGGCTGGGCACGTACGTGGTCAACGCCCGGCTGCGCCGCCACACCCACGGGATGAACGCCGCCGAGCTGGGCCGGATGTACGACTACCACCAGGCCGCGCTGCACGCCGTGCGCGAGGGACTGGTGATGCTCGACGGCGGACGCCGGATCGCCCTCGCCAACGACGGTGCCCGGGAACTGCTCGGCCTCGGGGAGGACGCCGTGGGCCGCCCGGTGGCGGAGCTCGGGCTGCCCGCGCCCCTGGCCGAGGCGCTGCTGTCCTCGGAACCGCGGGCCGACGAGGTGCATCTGACGGAGGAGCGGGTGGTCGTGGTGAGCACCCGGCCCGTGGTCGGCGGTGAGCGGCGCGGCACGGTGGTGACCCTGCGCGACCGCACGGAACTCCAGTGTCTGGCGGGCGAGCTGGACTCGGAGCGCGGGTTCACCCAGGCGCTGCGGTCGCAGGCGCACGAGGCCGCGAACCGGCTGCACACCGTGGTCTCCCTGATCGAGCTGGGCCGGGCCGACGAGGCGGCGGGCTTCGCCACCGCCGAGCTGGAACTGGCGCAGGCGCTGACCG
This sequence comes from Streptomyces sp. C10-9-1, assembly GCF_024497955.1. Taxonomy (GTDB): domain Bacteria; phylum Actinomycetota; class Actinomycetes; order Streptomycetales; family Streptomycetaceae; genus Streptomyces; species Streptomyces sanyensis. The sequence goes on from NZ_JANHKP010000003.1 coordinate 299,456, forward strand.
ACCGCGTGGTGGAGGCGGTGGCCGAGCCCGTACTCGCCGCGCTGCTGCTGGGCAAGGCGGCGCAGGCCAACGAGCGCGGTGTGGAGCTGCGCCTCACCGAGGACAGCAGGATCGACGACCGGCAGCTGCCCGACCGGATGTCGCCGCGGGACCTGGTGACGATCCTGGGGAACCTGGTCGACAACGCCGTCGACGCCGCCTCGGGCGCCCCCGGCGTCGGCGGCGGGAACGGGGGCGGCGCCACGGGGAGTGCCGTGCGGCCGCGGGTGACCGTGACGCTGCGGGCCGGGCACGGGGAGCTGCTCCTGCGCGTCCGCGACACCGGGCCCGGGATCGCCCCCGGGCACGTCGAGGCCGCCTTCCGGCGGGGCTGGTCCACGCGGGGCCCCGGGCGGGGCATCGGGCTGGCGCTCGTCCGGCAGGCCGTGCACCGGGGGCGGGGCACCGTCGACGTGGACCGGGGCGCGGAGGGCGGTGCCGTCCTCACGGTGCGGCTGCCGCTGCCGGGCCCCGCCCGGCCCGCACCGCACGGCCCCGCCGGACCGTCCTCCGCGGAAGGGGCGCTGCTGTGACCATCAGGGTGCTGGTCGTCGAGGACGAGGCCGTCGCCGCGGACGCCCACGCCCAGTACGTGGGCCGGGTCCCGGGCTTCGGCGTCGCGGGGGTCGCCCGCTCGCGCGCGGAGGCCGTCCGCGCGCTGGAGCGCACCCCGGTGGATCTGCTGCTGCTGGACCTGTACCTGCCCGACGGCCACGGCCTGCACCTGGTGCGCTCGCTGCGCGCCGCCGGGCACGGAGCCGACGTGATCGCGGTGACCTCGGCCCGCGACCTGGCCGTCGTCCGCGAGGGCGTCTCGCTCGGGGTCGTGCAGTACGTGCTCAAGCCGTTCACCTTCGCCACCCTGCGGGACCGGCTCGGGCGCTATGCCGAGTTCCGGGCGGCGGCGGGCGAGGCCAGCGGCCAGGAGGAGGTGGACCGGGCGCTGTCGGCACTGCGGTCGCCCGGCAGCGCCGCCACGGTCCCCAAGGGCCTCAGCGCACCGACCCTGGAGGCGGTGGCCCGGGCTCTGCGGGACACCCCCGAGGGACTGACGGCTGCCGGGGCCGCCAGCGCCCTCGGCATGTCCCGGATCACGGCGCGGCGCTATCTGGAGCACCTGGTGGCATCGGGCCGCGCGGCGCGGGCTCCGCAGTACGGGCAGGTGGGGAGGCCGGAGCTGCAGTACCGCTGGCTCTCCTCACGCCGCTGAGGCGCGGTACCGGAGTACCCCGCCCCCCGGCCCCGGCGAGCGGCATGCGGACACCGGCGTCCGGAGATCGGAAGATCACCTCGCATGTTCCTCCACCGGGACGGTTCGGAGCTTCCCACGAGCCGTGACTTGAGCCGAACACACCGTGGTCGCCCGTGGCCGGCCGCCCGTACGGTGTGCCGGTGCACCACACCCCGTCCCCACCCTTCAACGCCCTCGCCGCCCGCCGGCTGCGCGAAGCCCTCGGCATGGCCCACGTCCATGTCTCCTACGGGCTGCGCGCGCAGTACGGCCTCCATGTCCCGCCCGAGACGGTCGCCGCCTGGGAACGGGGGGCGGCCACGCCGGACGCGAGGGAACTCAGCGCCCTGGCGGGGGTGCTGTGGTGCTCCCCCGCCGAACTGCTCGCCGCCGCGACGACCCTGCGCGAGCACCGGATCGCCCGCGGCTGGTCCCCGGAGGAACTGGCGCGGAGCATCGGCATGGACGCCTCGTCCTACCTGCGCATGGAGGACTCCGGGCGCTGGCGGGGCAGCGAGCGGCAGACGGAGGCACTGGCCTCGGTCCTCCGGCTGACCCCGCGGGCCCTGCTCGCGGCCACCGGACGCGACGAGCAACTCGCCGAGCTGCTGCGCTCCGCGGTGGGGGCGCGCTGGCAGGCGTACGTGCGTCCGGTGTCCCGGATGGTGCCGCTGGGCCGGGAGCAGGTGGAGGACGTCCTGCGGCGACTGCACGCCGACTACCAGTCCCGCATGGTGGCGACACTGAGCTGGGGGGACGCCTCCGAGGACACGGGCGAGGCGGGGCGCGCCTTCGTGGAGCGGATCGTCGACCACTTCTGGGCGGTGGCGGAGGACCGCGGCCACGGCGGCTGAGCCCCGTCGGCCGCGGCGTCCGGGGCCCGCGGGGCGGCGTCCGCGAAGGCCCCCGTGCAGGGCGCCCCCGCCGGCGCACCCCGTCAGAAGACCGACTCGGCCTCGTCCATCCGGTCCTCCGGCACGGTCTTCAGCCGCGTCACCGCCTCGGCCAGCGGCACCATCACCACCCGCGTGCCGCGCAGGGCGGTCATCATGCCGAACTCTCCCCGGTGCGCGGCCTCCACCGCGTGCCACCCGAAGCGCGTCGCGAGGACCCGGTCGTAGGCGGTCGGGGTGCCGCCGCGCTGGACGTGGCCGAGGATGACCGGCTTGGCCTCCTTGCCCAGCCGCTGCTCCAGCTCCGAGGCCAGCCGGTTGCCGATGCCCTGGAAGCGCTCGTGGCCGAACTGGTCGATCTCCCCCTTGGCGTACTCCATCGACCCCTCGGCCGGGTGGGCGCCCTCGGCGACGCACACCACGGCGAACTTCTTGCCGCGCGCGAAGCGCTCCTCGACCATCTTCACCAGGTCGTCGACCTGGAAGGGCCGTTCCGGCAGGCAGATGCCGTGGGCTCCGCCCGCCATCCCCGACTCCAGGGCGATCCAGCCCGCGTGGCGGCCCATCACCTCGACGACCATCACCCTCTGGTGCGACTCGGCGGTGGTCTTCAGCCGGTCGATCGCCTCGGTGGCGACCGTCACGGCCGTGTCGAAGCCGAAGGTGCGGTCGGTGGCGGAGATGTCGTTGTCGATGGTCTTGGGGACGCCGACCACGGGCATACCGGCGTCGGCCAGCATCCGGGAGGCGGTCAGGGTCCCCTCGCCGCCGATGGGGATCAGTGCGTCGATGCCGTAGCGCCCGGCCAGCTCCGCGGCGTTCTCGGCGGCTTCGCGCAGCCGCCCGCGCTCCAGCCGGGTGGAGCCCAGAATGGTGCCGCCCCGGGCCAGGACACCCCCGACCGCGTTCAGGTCGAGCGGGCGGAAGTGGCCGTCGAGCAGGCCGCGGAAGCCGTCCTCGAAGCCGATGACCTCGTCGCCGTGGCCGGTGAGGGCGCGGTGGACGACCGAACGGATCACTGCGTTCAGCCCCGGGCAGTCGCCGCCCGCGGTGAGGACTCCGATGCGCATCGTGCCGTGTCTCCTGCTCGTCGCCGGATACTGCGCGTACAACGCAACGCTCGGTCCCGATTGTCCCACGGGCGGCGCACCCGCCGCGCCCTCGGCGCCCTGCCCGGGGGCCGCCGCCCACCGGCACGGGACGGACGCTCCGCCTCCCACTCCCCCGACGGGCGCTCTACCGATCACCGAGGGTACTGTCAAGAGGGCGGTGCCGCCCCAGGCGGTTCTTCTGTGCGCCCGTCCGGGCACGCGGCGACCGGGGGCGACCGCGGACGGTGCGAGGCGACGAGGAAGCAGGACGGGAGGGCACGCGTGACGCGCAGCGTGTACGTGAGCGGGATCGACCGCGGTGACGGCCGGCAGGTGGTCGAGCTGGGGGTGATGGAGCTGCTGACCCGCCAGGTGGACCGGGTCGGCGTCTTCCGCCCGCTGGTCCACGACGGGCCCGACCGCATGTTCGAGCTGCTCCGGGCGCGCTACCGCCTCTCCCAGGACCCGGGGACCGTCTACGGGCTGGCCTACCACGAGGCCGCCGACCTCCAGGCGGAGAAGGGCTCCGACGAGCTGGTCTCCCGGCTCGTGGAGCGCTATCTGGCCGTGGCGCGGGAGTACGAGGTCGTCCTGGTCCTCGGCACCGACTACGCGGGCACCCAGCTCCCGGACGAACTCGCCTTCAACGCCCGTCTGGCGAACGAGTTCGGCGCCTCCCTCGTCGCGGTCGTCGGCGGCAAGGACCAGTCCGCCGAGTCCGTCCGGGCGGAGACCCGCAACGCGTACCGGGCCTTCGAGGGGCTGGGCTGCAACATCCTCGCGATGATCGCCAACCGGGTCGCACCCGGCGACCGGGAGGAGGTGGCGAGGCGCCTCGCCGCCCGCCTCCCCGTGCCCTGCTACGTGGTCCCGGACGAGCCGGCCCTGTCCGCCCCGACCGTCTCCCAGATAACCCAGGCACTCGGCGGAACGATTCTGCTCGGGGACGACTCGGGACTCGCCCGGGACGCCCTGGACTTCGTCTTCGGCGGCGCCATGCTGCCGAGCTTCCTGCCCGCGCTCACCCCCGGCTGCATGGTCGTCACCCCCGGGGACCGCGCCGACCTCGTGATCGGGGCCCTGGCCGCGCACGCCGCGGGCACGCCCCCGATCGCCGGACTGCTGCTGACCCTGGACGAGCGGCCCAGCCCCGAGGTACTCACCCTGGCCGCCCGGCTCGCCCCCGGCACCCCGGTGGTCTCCGTGCCCGGCAACAGCTTCCCCACCGCGGCGGAACTGTTCTCCCTGGAGGGCAAGCTGAACGCGGCGACCCCCCGCAAGGCGGAGACGGCCCTCGGCCTCTTCGAGCGGTACGCCGACACCGGTGACCTGCTGGACCGGCTCGCCGTGGCCCGCAGCGAGCGGGTGACGCCGATGATGTTCGAGCACGAGCTGCTGGAGCAGGCCCGCGCGGACCGCCGAAGGGTGGTGCTCCCGGAGGGCACCGAGGAGCGCGTGCTGCGGGCGGCGGACGTGCTGATCCGGCGCGACGTCTGCGACCTGACCCTCCTCGGCGACACCGAGCGGATCCGCAAGAAGGCCGCCGACCTGGGCATCGACCTCTCGGCCGCGCAGCTGATCGACCCGGCAGCCTCCGAGCTGCGGCAGGGCTTCGCCGAGCGGTACGCGCAGCTCAGGGCCCACCGCGGTGCCACGGTGGAGCTGGCCTACGACGTGGTCTCGGACGTCAACTACTTCGGCACGCTGATGGTGGAGGAGGGGCTGGCCGACGGCATGGTGTCCGGCTCGGTGCACTCCACGGCGGCCACCATCCGGCCGTCCTTCGAGATCATCAAGACCAAGCCCGACGCGTCGATCGTCTCCTCGGTCTTCTTCATGTGCCTGGCCGACCGGGTGCTGGTCTACGGCGACTGCGCCGTCAACCCCGACCCCGACGCCGGGCAGCTCGCGGACATCGCGATCCAGTCGGCGGCCACCGCGGCCCGTTTCGGCGTGGAACCGCGGATCGCGATGCTGTCCTACTCGACGGGGACCTCGGGCTCCGGCGCCGACGTGGACAAGGTGCGCGAGGCCACCAAGCTGGTGCGCGAGGCCCGCCCGGACCTGCTGATCGAGGGGCCGGTGCAGTACGACGCCGCCGTCGACCCCTCCGTCGCCGCGACCAAGCTGCCCGGCTCCGAGGTCGCCGGCCGGGCCACCGTGCTGATCTTCCCCGATCTCAACACGGGCAACAACACCTACAAGGCGGTGCAGCGCTCCGCCGGCGCCGTGGCCGTGGGGCCCGTGCTCCAGGGGCTGCGCAAGCCCGTCAACGACCTCTCGCGCGGGGCCCTGGTGGGGGACATCGTCAACACGGTGGCCATCACGGCCATCCAGTCCCAGAACCCGTCACGGCCGCCCGCACCCGCGCACGCCCCGCAGCCGCCGACGCCCCAGGAGCCCGCCGCATGACCACCCCGACCCGCGTCCTCGTCCTCAACTCCGGCTCCTCGTCGGTGAAGTACCAGCTGCTGGACATGCGCGACTCCTCACGCCTGGCGGTCGGCCTGGTCGAGCGGATCGGCGAGAGCACCTCCCGCGTCGCGCACACTCCGCTGGAGGGCGGCGGCGCCGAGCGCCGCGAGCGGACCGCCCCGATCGCCGACCACGCGGCGGCGCTGAAGGCCGTCGCCGAGGAGCTGGCCCGCGACGGCCTGGGGCTGGACTCCCCCGAACTGGCCGCGATCGGCCACCGGGTGGTGCACGGGGGGCTGCGCTTCACGGAGCCGACGGTGGTCACCGAGGAGGTGCTGGCCGAGATCGAGCGCCTAGTCCCCGTCGCGCCGCTGCACAACCCGGCCAACCTGACCGGCATCCGCACCGCGCAGGCCCTGCGGCCCGACCTCCCGCAGGTGGCGGTCTTCGACACGGCCTTCCACACCACCATGCCGGAGGCCGCGTCCCGCTACGCGATCGACGTGGAGACCGCGGACGCGCACCGGATCCGGCGCTACGGCTTCCACGGCACCTCGCACGCCTACGTCTCCCGGGCCACGGCGCAACTCCTCGGCCGGGACCCCTCCGAGGTGAACGTGATCGTGCTGCACCTCGGCAACGGCGCCTCGGCCTCCGCGGTCTCCGGGGGGCGGTGCGTGGAGACCTCCATGGGGCTGACCCCGCTGGAGGGCCTGGTGATGGGCACCCGCTCCGGCGACATCGACCCGGCCGTGATCTTCCACCTCCAGCGGGTGGCGGGGATGTCGACCGACGAGATCGACACGCTGCTGAACAAGAGGAGCGGGCTGGTGGGCCTCTGCGGCGACAACGACATGCGGGAGATCCACCGCCGCATCGGCGAGAACGATCCCGCGGCACGCCTCGCCTTCGACATCTACGTCCACCGGCTGAAGAAGTACATCGGGGCGTACTACGCCGTGCTCGGCCGGGTGGACGCGGTGGCCTTCACCGCGGGCGTCGGCGAGAACGCGGCACCCGTGCGGGAGGCCGCCGTGGCCGGACTGGAGGAGCTGGGACTGGCGGTGGACGCCGGGCTGAACGCGGAGCGCGCCGAAGGGGCCCGGCTGATCTCGCCCGGGTACGCACGGGTCGCGGTGGCCGTGGTACCGACGGACGAGGAGCAGGAGATCGCGCGCCAGACCTTCGCATTGGCGGGCGGAGAAGTGAACGCCTGAGCGGGCGAGCGCCCATTTGTACATTCCACCAGACGGAATATTCCGCAAGGAAACAAACCGATAGGATCCGCCTTATGCGCCGTTCCAAAATCGTTTGCACACTGGGCCCCGCCGTCGACTCCTACGAGCAGCTGAAAGCGCTCATCGAGGCCGGCATGAACGTGGCCCGCTTCAACATGAGCCACGGGACCCACGCTGAGCACGAGGAGCGGTACCACCGCGTGCGCCGGGCGTCGGAGGACACCGGTCACGCCGTGGGCGTGCTCGCCGACCTCCAGGGACCCAAGATCCGCCTGGAGACCTTCGCCGAGGGCCCGGTGGAGCTGGTCCGCGGCGACGAGTTCACCATCACCACCGAGGACGTGCCCGGCGACAAGTCCGTCTGCGGCACCACGTACAAGGGCCTGCCCGGCGACGTCTCCAAGGGCGACCAGGTCCTGATCAACGACGGCAACGTCGAGCTGCGGGTGGTCGAGATCGACGGCCCCCGGGTCAAGACCATCGTCGTCGAGGGCGGCGTCATCTCCGACCACAAGGGCATCAACCTGCCCGGCGCGGCGGTCAACGTCCCGGCACTGTCCGAGAAGGACGTCGAGGACCTGCGCTTCGCGCTGCGGATGGGCTGCGACATGGTCGCCCTGTCCTTCGTCCGCGACGCCGACGACGTCAAGGACGTCCACAAGGTCATGGACGAGGTGGGCATCCGGGTCCCCGTCATCGCCAAGGTCGAGAAGCCGCAGGCCGTGGAGAACATGCACGCCGTCGTCATGGCCTTCGACGGTGTGATGGTGGCCCGCGGCGACCTCGCCGTCGAGTACCCGCTGGAGCGGGTGCCGATGGTCCAGAAGCGGCTCATCGAGATGTGCCGCCGCAACGCCAAGCCGGTGATCGTGGCGACCCAGATGATGGAGTCGATGATCACCAACTCGCGCCCCACCCGCGCCGAGGCCTCCGACGTCGCCAACGCCATCCTGGACGGCGCCGACGCCGTCATGCTCTCCGCGGAGTCCTCGGTCGGCGCCTACCCGATCGAGACCGTCAAGACGATGTCGAAGATCGTCTCGGCGGCCGAGGAGGAGCTGCTGTCCACCGGCCTCCAGCCGCTGGTGCCCGGCAAGAAGCCCCGCACCCAGGGCGGTTCGGTGGCCCGCGCCGCCTGCGAGATCGCGGACTTCCTGGACGGCAAGGCCCTGGTCGCCTTCACCAAGTCCGGGGACACGGCCCGCCGCCTGTCCCGCTACCGGGTGCAGCAGCCGATCCTGGCCTTCACCACCGAGGTCTCCACCCGCAACCAGCTCACGCTGAGCTGGGGCGTCGAGTCCTTCGTGGTCCCCCACGTCGGCAACACCGACGCGATGGTCGACCTCGTGGACGCGGAGCTGCTGAAGCTGCAGCGCCACAACGAGGGCGACACCATGATCATCACGGCGGGCTCCCCGCCCGGCGTGCCCGGCAGCACCAACATGGTGCGCGTCCACCACCTGGGCGGCCAGAAGCCCTGACCCGCCGCGCACGCGGAGGCCGCGGGACGCACCCCCCTGAACGGGTGCGGCCCGCGGCCTCCCTGCTGCCCACGGCGGTCCGGACGGCTCAAGCGCCGCCGGTGAAGTAGTTCTGCAGACCCGGGATCTTCAGGGTGCCGCCGAACTGGCCCGCCTGCTTGACCTTGACGCTGGTGAACATCGCGAAGGGGACGTTCAGCGGCGGCGGGGTCTCCGGGCTGAACGTGATGGGGATGATGCCGAAGAGGTTGCCCTTCAGCTCCTCCGTGTACATCGTCACCGTGCCGTTCCGGATCGTCGAGGTGGAACCGGAACGGGCCTTGACGTGGGCCGTGCTGCCGGCGGGGCCGACGGTGAGCTGGTGGAGGTCCCTGATGTCCACGCTGCTGGCAGTGAACTTCAGCGCCTTCTTGACCTTGCCGCTGCTCGTCCTGACCTCGACGATGCCGTGGTAGTCGAGGCCCGAGAGCGTGAGCATGGAGCTCTCCAGGATCCAGGGGTCGTCCGGGAGCAGCGGGATGCCGGGCTCCAGCTGGGCGTCGGCCAGCGCCTCGGGGTCCGCGGTCGGGCAGGGGAAGCGGGGCTTGGCACCGTCGGGGATGTCCTCGTCCGCCCTGGGCTCCAGCCCCTTGGCGTCCTCGTCCAGCTCCTCCACCTCGGCGCCGACCGCGTCGGCCGCCTCCCTGATCGCCTCCTCGGCGGCGCCGGGGCCGGTGCCGGCGCCCTGCTTCGCAGAGGGTTCCCGGGAGGTCTCCTCCGCGGGCTGCTCCACGGCGGGCTCCGAGGCCGGTTCGCCGGTCGGTTCGCCGGTCGGCTCCTGCGCCGGGGAGGCGTCGGCGGCGGGTTCGGGGGCTTCCTCCGGTGCCGCCGCGGTCTCCTCGCCGGGGCCGTCGAACAGGTCCCTGAGCGCGTCGCCGATGCCCAGCGGGTCCAGCGGGTTCCTGGTCCTGCTCGGTTCGGGGTCCGGCTCCTCCTCGGGCTCCACGGCCTCCACGGCCTCACCGGCCGCCCGGGCGCCCTCCTCGGTGGCGTCGTCGGCCTCGGCGGAGGGGCTCGGCACCGGCTCCCGGGCGGTGTCCCCGCCCGGGTCGGCGCTGCCGCTCGGGGACGGCTCCGGCTCCGGCTCGGCCTCCCGGGTCGCGGTCGGCGTGGGCTCGGGCTTCGCGGAGGGCGTCGGGTTCTCCTCCTCCACCGGTTCGTCCGAGCGGGTCACGCAGGGGCCGGGCGCGAAGGGAATGTCCTTGTCGTCCGCCAGGGCCGCCCGGGGGGTGAGGCCCATGCCCACGAACACGGCGGTGGGCATCGCGGCCAGGGCCATGGCCTTGCCGGCGGGCCGCTGCAACTTGCTCAGCAGCGACTTCCGGGGAGCGGCGTGGCGCGGTCCTCTGCGCTCGCGGAGCTCGCCGCCCGCCTCTATCTCGTCACCCCGCACTGTTCCTCCCGCCGTCGGCGTGGGCAGTCGTCTCGGTCACGTTCGGGTGGTGCTCGTCGGCGCGCGGGGCGGGCACGGCGGCCTCGGCCGGGACCGGTGCGGGTGCCGGGGCCCCGTACTGCTCCGCGGCGGCCGGGTCCGGAGCGGGAGCGGGCGCCGCACGGGGCGCGGTCTCCGCCGCGGCGTCCTGGCCGGCCGCAGACGGCGCCGTGCCGGGGGCCCAGGAGACGGAGAGGGCTCCACCCAGCAGCGCGCAGAGGAAGCCCAGCAGGAATCCGCCGATGTTGGCCACCGGGATGGAGATCAGGGCGAGCACGATCGCGGCGATTCCGGCGAACACCCGCACCGCCGACTGGAACCACATGGTCAGCCCCAGGGTGACCAGCAGGACGCCGATGATCAGAGAGCCGGCGCCGGCCGTGGTGGCCATGGCGATGGTGATGTTGCCGAGACGGAGGTCCGCGTACGGCAGGTAGGCGATCGGCAGGCCGCCGATCATGGTGAACAGGCCCGCCCAGAACGGCCTCTGACCCCGCCAGGTGCGGAAGGCCCGCCGAAAGACGCGGAGGAAGTGCTCGTCCCGCCCCTGTGCTGCTTGAGTCTCGGCGCTCATGGATGAAGCTCCCTGATGCTGGCGTTGCTGTGTGAGGGGGACGGGCGGGCGGGACCACACGGGGCCCGCCCGCCCGGCCGAGGGGGCGTCAGCCCGTGAAGCACTCCTTGACGCCCTTGTGCAGCTTCAGCGACAGGCCGCTGAGCTTGAAGGTGCCGGCGGTGGTCGCCCACGCCTTCTGCTCGACGCCCGTCAGCTTGGCCGTCTCGGCACGCTGGGCGAAGCCGTGCGGGTTGGCCTGGGTACCGGGCTGGATGCCCGGGTCCTTCAGCTGGCCGGCGGCCACACCGATGTCGATGTTGCCGAACTCGGCGTCGGCCTTGAGCTCCGAGACATCGAGGTAGATGTTCGTGGCCTCGACCGGCTTCTTCGCGTCCTGTCCCGCGCGCAGCTCAAGGCTGACGCTGCCGAGGAACGGGACGTTCGGCGTCACGACCGACTGGCACATGTTCACGATGGTCGCGGTCTTGAAGCCGGACACCGCCACCGGAGCGGCGAAGTCCTTGCCGTCCAGCGTCTTGCCGGTGGCGACGCTGCCGTACTGCACGAAGTTGGTACCGGTCAGGCTCTCCGCCTTGACCTTGAACTCCTGGCCGGAAATGCTGAAGGACGCGGCGAGCGCGCCCTGGGCCAGGCCGATGCCTATCGCGGCCGTGGCGGCCACACTCGGCACCATGACAAGGGCGAACCGCTTCCATCTGGTTCCACCGCGAGCCACAGACTCCATGACTTTCCTCCTTCTCGGACGTACATCTCCGGTCCGGACCCTCGGGTCCGTCCTGGGATGGGAGAAGTGCTACGTCCTCGGGAAGGAGAGCGCCCGCTCTCGGCGCGGGCTGCGTCCGAAACACCGGCGATCACCCCCGAGCGACAACCACTGGCCGCGCTCTCGCGCAACCGGTCGGACAGGCCCCGCCGTTCAGCGGGTACCCCCCTGTCCGCGGCCGGCGCCACTGCCGCCGACCGGCCCGGTGGGGACCCAACGGACCGCGGCACGGCGGGTAGCCGGGCTGGTGCGGTATTGGACCGAGCGTCGCCGATCGTGGTCCATTCCCGGTCCCTGCACAAGGGGGTTCGTTACTCGCTAGTAACGCCTCGATAACCGCGGCCTCGCCGCGTGGCGCCGACCGCGCACACAGTGTGTCACCAGTGGGCCGTCCAGAGTGGGGCGAACCCGGGAAAAAGCGGCCGATCCTACAAGGGTGAAGTACTCGCAGTAACCCCGCCGCGTATTACCAAGTTTTGGTAAAGCGGGGTCGGCATTTGTCACTCTGTCGCCAAAACGGCGGCGGAACCGAGTCGGTCACCGCCGCCGCAAAACCGTCAGAACGGTGCAGAGCGGGCGCCGTTGTCAGATTCCCTGTCAATGCGGCGCCCGGGCCTCAGAAGAGCACCCGCGCCAGCGCCTGCCGGGCGGCCGTCACTCTCGGGTCCTCCGCGCCGACGACCTCGAAGAGCTCCAGCAGCCGCTTCCGGGCGGTGTCGCGCTCCTCGCCCGCCGTGCGGCGCACGGTGTCCACCAGGCGCCCGAAGGCGTCCTCGACATGGCCGCCGACCAGGTCGAGGTCGGCCGCGGCGATCTGCGCGGTCACATCGGCGGGGTCGTCCGCGGCGTCCTTGCGGACCTTCTGCGGGTCCATGCCCTTCACGCGGCCGAGCAGTTCGGCCTGGGCCAGGCCCAGCTTGGCCTCGGTGTTGCCCGGGTCGTCGGCGAGGACGTTCCTGTACGCCTGGACGGCACCCGCGAAGTCGCCCGCGTCCAGGGCGTCCACGGCCGCACCGAGCAGGGCGTCGTACGGGCCGGCCGGAACGGGGGCCGGCTGCGCCTCGCCCGCCTCCGTGTCGACGGTGAGACCGGTCAGACCGAAGCGCTCCTCGGCCACCTGGACCAGCTGGTCCAGCGTCTGGCGGATCTGGGCCTCGGGGGCCGCGCCCTGGAAGAGCGGCAGCGCCTGCCCGGCGACGACCGCGAAAACGGCCGGAATGCCCTGTACACCGAACTGCTGCATCAGCATCTGGTTGGCGTCCACGTCGATTTTGGCGAGGACGAACCGCCCGTTGTACTCCGTGGCCAGCCGCTCCAGCAGCGGGCTCAGCTGCTTGCACGGCTCACACCACTCGGCCCAGAAGTCGATGACGACCGGGACCTCGGCGGACTGCTGGAGGACGTCGCGCTCGAAGCGCGCCTCGTCGGTGTCGATCACCAGGCTCGCGGGCGGGACGGCGGCGGTGCCGCCCTGCCGGGCCGCCTCGGCACGGGCCTGCTCGGCCTTGGCCTTGGCCTCCCCGGCCGCCTTCACCGCGGCGAGGTCGACGACGCCGCTCATGGACATGTTCCTAGGCTGCATGCGTACATCCTCCCCCTTCCGCGCGCACAAGTGAAAAGCCGGACGCGCGATCCGGCAGGGTCGGCGCCTGGTCCCCACCTCGGCGCCTCGTGTGGCCGTCGCTCGGGCCCGGCCGGGGGCCGGGCTTTCGCTACGGGTCGTAGCGTATCTGGATCACCGGCGCACCGTGTGAGATTTCCCCGGTGAACTGCCTCACAGCGCTTTGGCTACTGGCCGGTATGGTCTCGGGCATGTCCAGCAGCACTCCCCCGGGGCCGTGCCGCGCGCGGGGCGCGCTGAGGGCCCGCACCGGCGGCCGTACGGGCAGGCCGCGCAGCGCCGAGGCCGACGCGGCGATCCTCGCCGCGACCCGCGCCTCCCTGGTCGAGCTGGGCTGGTCGAAGCTCACGATGGGGGACGTGGCCCACCGCGCGGGGGTCGCCAAGACGACCCTCTACCGGCGGTGGGCGAACAAGAACGAGCTGGTCGTGGACGCCGTGGCAGTGCTGTTCGACGCGCTGGAACTGCCCGACCGGGGCAGCCTGGCGGCGGACGTGGAGGGCGTGGTGCTCCAGTTCGCGGAACTGCTCGCCCAGCCGGAGACCAAGACGGCGCTGATGGGCGTCGTGGCGGAGTCCACGGGGGACGACGCCCTGCGCACACGCATCCGGGCGGCGATCGTGGAGCGCCAGAAGCGCCTGGTGGTGGACGGGCGGCGGCGGGCGCAGGCCCGGGGCGAACTGCCGCTGGAGGAGGACCCGGAAGCCGCCGCGCGCAACACGGACCTGGTCTTCGACGTGGTGGCGGGTGCGGTGGTGCACCGCACCCTGGTGAGCGCGGAGCCGGTGGACGAGGACTGGGCACGCCGGTTCACGGTGCTGCTGCTCTGCGGGCTGGGCGCGATCTCCTCCTGAGGGGGGAGGCGGAGCCCGCCGGGCCCGCGGGTCGCACGCACGGGCCGTGGGGCCGCCGGACGGCGGCTCCACGGCCCGGGGCGGGACCGCGTCAGAAGCCCGGGGGCTCCACGTACACGCCCCACTCCTCGCGCAGCGCGCCGCAGATCTCGCCCAGGGTCGCCTCGGCGCGGACCGCGTCCAGCATCGGGGCGATCATGTTCGAGCCGTCGCGGGCGGCCGTGAGCATGGCGTCCAGGGCCGTGCGCACGGCGGCGTCGTCGCGGCGGGCCTTGCGCTCGCCGAGGATGCGCACCTGCTCCCACTCGACCTCGTGGCTGACCCGGAGGATCTCCAGGTCGCCGCTGACCGAGCCGGTCGCGGTGTTGACGCCGACGACCTTCTTCTCGCCCTTCTCCAGGGCCTGCTGGTAGCGGAAGGCGGACTCGGCGATCTCGCCGGTGAACCACCCGTCCTCGATGCCGCGCAGGATGCCCGAGGTGATCGGGCCGATCGGGTGCCGGCCGTCGGGGTGCGCCCGCAGGCCGCGCTCCCTGATCTGCTCGAAGATCTTCTCGGCGTCGGCCTCGATGCGGTCGGTGAGCTGCTCGACGTACCAGGAGCCGCCCAGCGGGTCCGCCACGTTGGCGACGCCGGTCTCCTCCATCAGCACCTGCTGGGTGCGCAGGGCGATCTCGGCCGCCTGCTCGCTCGGCAGCGCGAGGGTCTCGTCGAGGGCGTTGGTGTGCAGGGAGTTGGTGCCGCCGAGGACCGCGGAGAGGGCCTCCACCGCGGTGCGCACCACGTTGTTGTACGGCTGCTGCGCGGTCAGCGAGACCCCGGCGGTCTGGGTGTGGAACCGCAGCCACTGGGCCTTGTCCGTCTTCGCCCCGTAGACCTCCTTCATCCAGCGGGCCCAGATGCGGCGGGCGGCGCGGAACTTGGCGATCTCCTCGAAGAAGTCGAGGTGGGCGTCGAAGAAGAAGGAGAGACCGGGGGCGAAGACGTCCACGTCCAGGCCCCGGGAGAGACCGAGTTCCACGTAGCCGAAGCCGTCGGCCAGCGTGTAGGCGAGTTCCTGGGCGGCCGTGGCGCCGGCCTCGCGGATGTGGTAGCCGGAGACCGACAGGGGCTTGTACGCGGGGATGCCCGCCGCGCAGTGCTCCATCAGGTCGCCGATCAGGCGCAGGTGCGGCTCCGGCTGGAAGAGCCACTCCTTCTGCGCGATGTACTCCTTGAAGATGTCCGTCTGCAGGGTGCCGTTGAGCACGCCCGGGTCGACGCCCTGGCGCTCGGCGGCGACCAGGTACATGCAGAAGGCGGGGACGGCGGGCCCGGAGATGGTCATGGAGGTGGTGACGTCGCCCAGCGGGATGTCCCTGAACAGGATCTCCATGTCGGCGGCGGAGTCGATGGCCACGCCGCAGTGGCCGACCTCGCCCAGCGAGCGCGGGTCGTCCGAGTCCCGGCCCATGAGGGTGGGCATGTCGAAGGCGACCGAGAGCCCGCCGCCGCCGGCGGCGAGGATCATCTTGTAGCGCTCGTTGGTCTGCTCGGCGTTGCCGAAGCCGGCGAACTGGCGGATCGTCCAGGTCCGGCCGCGGTATCCGGTGGCGTGGAGGCCCCGGGTGAACGGGTACTCGCCCGGCCATCCGATGCGCTCGAAGCCCTCGTAGCTGTCCCCGGGGCGCGGGCCGTAGACCGGCTGCACCTCGTCCCCGGAGAGCGTGGTGAAGTCGGCGTCCCGCTTGCGGGCCGTGTCATAGCGGGCCTGCCAGCGACGGCGGCCTTCCTCGATGGCGTCAGCGTCCATGCTTCAAATTTACTAGGACGTCCTAGTAAATGTCGATGGGACACCGCCGCGGAACCCTCCGCGGCGGTGTGGGACCGCTTACGCCCCGGCCTTGACCGGCCCGGCGCCGCCGTCCGCGATCAGGGCGCGGGCCTCGCGGCTGACCTTCGGCTCCACGAAGAACGAGGCGAAGGGGATGCAGCCCGCGGCCAGCACCCACAGCAGCTTGCCGAAGGGCCACTTCGCCTTGGAGCCGAGGTCGAAGGCGAAGATCACGTAGACGATGAAGAGCACACCGTGGATCTGCGAGATCAGCATGGTGTCGCCGATCGTGAACCCGTACTTCAGGACGATGGCGCCGGTGAACACGAGCAGCCACACGGCGGTGATGTACGCCATCACCCGGTAGCGGGTCAGCACAGTCTCTTTCATGGCCCCGAGCCTAACCGGCCCCCCGGCGCGATCTTCGCGGGGGCGGAGGCCGGGTGCGGCCGCCCGGGAGGCCGGGCTAGCGCTCGTCGAAGTCGTGCGCCGCGACCCGCAGCGGCCGCAGCATCGCGAAGATCTCGGCACACTCCTCGGAGTCGTACGCGCCGAGCCCGAAGTCCATCGCCATCAGGTCCTCGGTGGCCGACTCGACCACCTCCCGGCCCTTGTCCGTGATGGTGGCCAGGGTGCCGCGCCCGTCGTTGGGATTGGGGCGCTTGGCGACCAGGCCGGCCTTCACCAGGCGGTCCACGGTGTTGGTCACCGAGGTCGGGTGCACCATCAGGCGCTCGCCGATCTTCGACATCGGCAGCTCCCCCGCCTTGGAGAAGGTCAGCAGGACCAGCGCCTCGTAGCGGGCGAAGGTGAGCCCGTACGGCTTGACGACGGCGTCCACCTCGGCGAGCAGGATCTGGTGCGCGCGCATGATCGAGGTGATGGCCGCCATCGACGGCACGGGTCCCCAGCGCTGCCGCCACAGTTCGTCGGCGCGTGCGATGGGATCGAAGGGGAGGCTGAGCGGCTTCGGCACGGCCAAGACCTTACCGACTGGTCATATCGTGGTCAGCCCCGTCTCGCCCTTCGGTCGGAGCTGCCGGTGAGGCTGCCGCTCCGGCGGCGCCGCGGCCGCCGCCGGCACCGCTGCGGCGCACCTCCCGGGCGAGGAGCGCCGTGCACCCGATGCCCAGCGCCCCGGCGCCCGCCACCACGAGGTGCGCGTCCGCGAACTCCGCGGCCAGGCCCGCGAGGGCCATGCCCACGCCCTGGACGGTCATCGTGCCGGAGGCCACCAGCGTCATCGCCCGGCCGCGCAGCTCCTCGGGGACGGCCGCCACGAACCAGGCGTCGAGACCGACGAGGTACGCGCCGCCCGCCCCGGCCAGCACCAGGAGCACCAGGCACACCGCGAGACCGGGGCGGGCGGCGTAGCCGACGAGGGGCACCAGGCCCGCCACGGCGCACGGGAGCACGATCCGCGACCGGGCACCCGGACCGAGCCGGGACCC
This sequence comes from Streptomyces sp. C10-9-1, assembly GCF_024497955.1. GTDB lineage: Bacteria > Actinomycetota > Actinomycetes > Streptomycetales > Streptomycetaceae > Streptomyces > Streptomyces sanyensis. The sequence goes on from NZ_JANHKP010000003.1 coordinate 316,394, forward strand.
GGCCCACAGCTCGGCGCCCACGTGCCCGGCCGCCATGCCCCCCAGCAGGAGCCCCAGCGCTTCCGGGCCGAAGCCCCGCGCGTCCGCGTAGGGGGCGGCCAGCGCCTCGGGGGCGACCACGAACAGCGGGGGGACCCAGAACATCAGCATCAGCGCCCGGACCCTGCGGTCCCCCAGCAGCAGCCGCGCGCCCGCCAGGGACCCGGCGGGCACCGCCCCCGCGACGGCGGCGCGGGCCGGGCGGGCGCGGGTCCCCAGGCGCAGCAGCAGCGCCGAGAGCAGGAAGGCGCCGGCCGTCAGGCACAGCGCCCGGCGCGGGGAGACGGCGGCGAGCACCGCCCCGCCCAGGCCGAAGCCGGCGATCAGGGTGCTCTGCGAGACGATCCGCAGCAGCGACCGGCCGAGGACGTAGGCACCGCCCCCGCCCAGGATGTCGGCGAGGGCCGCGGTGCGGGTGCCGTGGAAGACCGGCGCCACGGCGGCCATCACGCACCGCAGTACGAGCAGCAGGGCCACGGGCGACCCGGGGAGCACCATCCCGGCCGCGCAGGCCGCGCAGAGCAGGTCGCACCCGACCAGGACCCGGCGGGCGGGGAAGCGGTCGGCGACGGAGGCGCCGAGGGTGCCCCCGAGCAGGTGCGGCAGGAAGCCCAGGGCGAAGGTGAGCGCGCTGAGCAGGGGCGAGCGGGTCAGCTGGTAGACCAGGACGGTGAGGGCGACCTCGGCGACGACGACGCCGAGCAGGGAGAGCAGGTGGGCGGCGAGGACGGCGCGGAACTCGGGCACGCGCAGCACGGTGCGGTAGCCGCGGGAGGCGGCTCGGGTGTTCTGGGGCATGGCGGCAGCCTGCTCCGGCCCACCGCGGCGCCCTAGACTTTCGCCTCCGTCCGAATCATCCCGGCCCGGGGGGACCGTGTGCCGTTCCGTCTGCATCTCGCCGAGCGCGACCTGCTGAACTGCCGCTTCGCGATCTCCCCGCTGTGGGAGACGCAGGAGGCGGTGCGGACCCTCGCCCGGCCCGGGCGCCACGGCTACCACCTGCCCTGGGTGCGGCGCACGCGTGAGGCGGCGGCCTCCCTCGACCTGCGGCCGCTGTGGGCGCTGATGCCGCCCGGCGGGCACAGCCCCGACTTCGTCTGCCCCATGCCCCCGGGGCCCGGGACCTGCTTCGAGGAGGAGGTCGCCCGGGTCCGCTCCACCCCCGCGGACGTGGCCCGCGCGGACATGGCCGCAGCCCTGGCGTGCACACCGGAGGGCACCGGCGGGCGGACGGGGCAGGCCCTGCTGGCCGACCCGGCGCGGACCGTGCAGCACCTGGCCGACCTCCTTCAGGCCGCCTGGCACGCGCTGGTGGAGCCCGAGTGGCCCCGGCTGCGGGCCCTGCTGGAGGCGGACGTGGCCCACCACTCGCGGCGGCTCGCGGAGGTCGGCTTCGCCCGGCTGGTGGGCGAGCTGAGCCCCCGCCTGGCCTTCGAGGACGCCACCCTGCGCATCCGCGGGATGCGCGGCGACCACACGCGGGTCCTGGGCGGGCAGGGGCTGGTGCTCGTCCCGAGCGCCTTCTGCTGGCCGGACGTCATCAGCGGCTACGAGCCGCCCTGGCAGCCCGCCGTCGTCTACCCGGTGCGCGGCATCGGCGGCCTGTGGACGCGCCCCTCCGCGACGGCCCCGGAGGCCCTGGCCGCGCTGCTGGGGCGCGCCCGGGCCGGGGTGCTGTGCGCGCTGGACGAGCCCTCGACCACCACGGACCTGGCCCGCGTCCTGTCGCTGGCCCCCTCGTCGGTCTCCGCGCATCTGTCCGTGCTGCGCTCCGCGGGCCTGCTGACCGCGCGCCGCTACGGCCACCGCGTCCTCTACGCCCGCACGCAGCTGGGCACGGCGCTGGCGGGCGCCGAGGGGTGAGGGGCGGGGGTCAGGTGCGCTCGACCTCCGCCATGAGCAGGCGGAGGGTCAGGGAGTGCTTCTCCGGGGGCAGGGCGTCCAGGGCCGTGCGCGCATGGGCGGACCCGCCGGACGGGTCACCGGAGCGCGTCAGCATGAGACCCCGGTGCATCTCCAGATGGGTGGCGAAGCGGGGCAGCGAGGACGGCAGTTCGGCCCGGGCCGCGTCCTGCGCCGCGACGGCCGTCGCCTCGTCCCCCAGTCTGGCGGCGAGCAGGGAGACGAAGACGTTCACCCGCCACCACGGGACGGCGTAGTCCGACGTCTGCTCGTGCGATCCGGCCCTGTCGAAGACGTGCCACCCCTCGGTGAGCAGCCTCCGGGCCGTGGCGCGGTCGCCCCGGACCGCCGCCGCGTGGGCCTTCCCGAAGACGGCGTTGAGGAGTCCGAGCGACGGCCGGTCGCTGATGGCCATGGCCTGATCGGCCAGCACGTCCGCCACGCCGAGCGCTGCACCCTCGTACCCGAGTGCGATGGCGGCCCGCCCCCGGACCCAGACGCGTGTGTCGTCGTCGCCGGACTCGTCGGCCGCCTGCGCCGCCATCCGGTACCAGTGGACGGCCCTGGCTCCGTCGGACCCCGGGAATGTCTTCGCGTAGAGAGTCATCAGCCTCGCCGCGACGGACCACAACCGGGGGTTGTCGAGCTGCTGCTGGACGGCGACCAGCTCCGCGCTGACGCGTCGCTGGATGTCGGCGGCGCCGAGGCTCATGTACTCGGTTCCGTAGGTGGCCAGTTTGGCTTCCCAGGCGTCGGCCGTGGGCCCCCCGGACAGCCGGGAGGCGAAACCCGCGCTGAGGAGGTCGGAGGCGACGACCGGGGCTATGGCCGCCCCGGCGACATCCGTGAGGAACGCGCGTCGGTCCACTTGACCCTCCAGGACGGCTAGGGGAACGTCGAGCGTGGCGGACAGTGCGGCGAGGTAGAACGGCCCGGGCCTCACCCTGGAACGCTCCCAGTTGCTCACGTACTCCCGTGTCAGCGTCGTGCCGTACACCGCGTTGACCGCTGACGCCAACCGCCCCTGGCTCCATCCGCGAGCCCTGCGGAGATCCCTGATCAGCTCCCCGAGTTCCATGGGATCAGCCTGCCACCGCGATGCCGTACGGCGGAGACCCTTCGGCCCCTTCACCGGGCATTGCCACTAGGGATCGCACTGGGCCGCGGACCGCGCCAGGGGAAGGATCGCCGTACCGACAGAGAGGACGGCGAAACATGGCGACCGGAGACACCACCGACGCACGCCGGTGGGAGTACACGACCTACGCACCGAAGGGTGAGCGGTGCTCCGCGTGCCTGCGGCCGATCCGGTCGCTGGAGCGAGTGCACCGGGCCGCGACGCCCGGGCCTCCGGGCCCGGCCGCGGCCGTCTACCGCCACACCGCCTGCCCGGCGGAGGACGGGTGAACTCCCGGGCGGCGGAAGGAAGGACCCTTCTCACGCTGCGCGTCTCCCGCGACGGCGGCCGCACCTACGGCCCCCCGCGCACGGTGACCGGCGCCGACACCCTGCCCCCGCTCCTCACGGCCACCTGGCCCCCCTGCCGGTGCCCCCGCTGCCGCCGCGGAGGGCGGCGGCCCTGACGGGTGCGCCGAGCCCGGGCCCGCCGTGCGGGCCCGGGGTGCGACGTCACCCGGAGAGGTGACGCTCCACGGTCTCCACCTTGGAGGTGAGCCCGTCGGTGACGCCCGGGCGGATGTCGGCCTTCAGCACCAGGGAGACGCGCGGGGCGCGGGCCTCGACGGCGGCGACGGCGCGCCGGACGACGTCCATCACCTCGTCCCACTCGCCCTCCACGGAGGTGAACATCGCGTCCGTGCGGTGCGGCAGGCCGGAGGCGCGGACGACCCGCACGGCGTCGGCCACGTACGCGCCGACGTCCTCGCCCACCCCGAGGGGCGTGACGGAGAAGGCGACGATCACGCGGCGTTCACCGTGCCCTCGCGGCGGGCGCGGGAGGCGATGACCGCGGCGTCCGCCTCGCGCTTGAGCCTGCGGTCGGCGTAGAAGCCGCCGAACGGGATCACGGAGGCGGCGAAGTAGAGCGCGGCCGTCTTCAGGTCCCACTTGGTGCGGTTCCAGGCGTCCAGCCAGAACAGGACGTACAGGACGAAGAGGATGCCGTGGATCGCGCCCATGACCGGGACCGCGTTGAACTCCGTGGTGCGCTTGAGGACCGAGCACACCAGGAGCAGGAGGAAGGAGACGGCCTCGGGGGCCGATACCAGGCGGAGGCGGTGGAGGGACGAGGCGGTCTTGATGTCCACGTGAGGCACCTTCGACGTCGGGGGTGGGCATGGCGGGGCAGGGCGATCTTGTGAATCGATGCACAAGCGCCCGGACCATTGTGGCAGTCCACTTTGCCAAGCCTTTGTCAGGGTCCGGATCCTCCCTGAGGACCCTGTTCCGGCCCCGTGTCTGCCGCTACCTTCCTTCCGTGGCAATGTTCCGACTGCAAGGCAGCAAGGTGCTGGCCGTCGACATGACGGGCGACAGCGTCAAGGCGAAGAACGGCTCGATGGTGGCCTACGAGGGCCAGATGGCCTTCAAGAAGATGACCGGCGGGGGCGAGGGCCTGCGCGGCATGGTCACCCGGCGGCTCACCGGCGAGCAGATGACGGTGATGGAGGTGAGGGGGCAGGGCACCTGCTACTTCGCCGACCGCGCGAGCGAGATCAACCTGGTGCGGCTGACCGGCGACACCCTCCACGTGGAGGCGGGCAACCTGCTGTGCACCGACGGCGGCCTGCGCACGGGCACCACCTTCACCGGGTTGCGCGGCGCCTCCCAGGGCACCGGCCTGTTCACCACCACGGTGGAGGGCACCGGTCAGGTCGCGATGATGTCCGACGGGCCGGCGGTGGTGCTGCGGGTCACGCCCCAGTACCCGCTGTCGGTCGACCCCGGCGCCTACATCGCGCACCAGGGGAACCTGCGCCAGGACCTCCAGTCGGGCGTGACCTTCCGCACGTTCCTCGGCGAGGGCGGCGGCGAGGCCTTCCAGATCCGCTTCGAGGGCGACGGCCTGGTGTACGTCCAGCCCAGCGAGCGCACCACTGCGGGAGGGGACCTCTGATGCCGTTCCGCGAGGTCAACTCCAAGATGGTCGAGGCGGCCGTCAGCCCCGGGCAGAAGCTGTTCTCCCAGCGCGGCGCGATGCTCGCCTACCGGGGGGACGTCTCCTTCACGCCCAACATCCAGGGCGGCCAGGGCGGCGTGATGTCGATGATCGGCCGGCGGGTGGCGGGCGAGGCCACGCCGCTGATGACGGTCGAGGGCAGCGGCACGGTGATGTTCGGCCACGGCGGGCACCACATCCAGGTGATCCAGCTGAGCGGGGACACGCTCTGCGTGGAGGCGGACCGCCTGCTGGCCTTCGACGGGACCCTCACCCAGGGGACCCTGTTCCTGGGCGCCCAGGGCGGGGTCATGGGCATGGTCCGGGGCCAGGTCACCGGGCAGGGGCTGTTCACCACCACGCTGAAGGGCCACGGCGCGGTCGCGGTGATGGCCCACGGCGGGGTGATCGAGCTGCCGATCACCCCGGGCAGGCCGGTGCACGTCGACCCGCAGGCCTACGTGGCCCATCACGGCGACGTGCGCAACAAGCTCTCCACCGCGCTCGGCTGGCGCGACATGGTGGGGCGCGGTTCCGGCGAGGCGTTCCAGCTGGAGCTCAGCGGGAGCGGTGCCGTGTACGTCCAGGCATCGGAGGAGAAGCTGTGATGAGCACGCCCGTCGTCCACGACCCCACCACGCTGCCGAGCGACGACAACGTCGACTCCTACACCTTCTGCGTCGAGCTCAAGGGGAGCCCCTGGTTCCTGCAGAAGGGCAAGATGATCGCCTACTACGGGAGCATCGAGTTCAACGGGATCGGCCACGGCCGCCTGGACCGGCTGCTGCGGACCTCCTTCCACTCCCCGCTGCACGCGGGCGACTGGGTGGTGGCCGAGGGCAGCGGGAAGATGCTGCTGGCGGACCGGGCCTTCGACGTGAACTCCTTCGACCTCGACGAGGGGAACCTGACGATCCGGGCGGGCAACCTGCTCGCCTACCAGCCCTCCCTGTCGCTGAAGCAGTCGATCGTGCCGGGGTTCCTGACCCTGATCGGGACCGGCAAGTTCGTCGCGGCCTCCAACGGCCCGGTGGTGTTCATGGAGCCGCCGCTGCGGGTGGACCCCCAGGCGCTGGTGGGCTGGGCGGACTGCCCGTCGCCGTGCCACCACTACGACCACGGCTACATGTCCGGCATCCTGGGCGGCCTGCGGTCGCTCACGGGCATCGGCGGGACCTCCGGCGAGGAGCACCAGTTCGAGTTCGTGGGCGCCGGCACGGTCCTGCTCCAGTCGACGGAGTTGCTGATGGCGGAGCAGCCGACAGGGGCCATAGGGGGAGAACCGGGCGTTCCGGGTGGCCACGGGTTCCCGGGAGGGGCTGGTCAGCAGGGTTCCGTACCGCGCCTTCCCGGCCAGCTCGGGGACCTCCAGCGCCGCTTCGGCCTGTGAGCGGTAGTCTGCGGAGTGTGACGTCGAACGTCTGCACCCCTGGCGACGTGGCCGGTGAGAGGGTGCCGGACGCCACATTCAGGGACTTCGTCCATTTTTCAACTTCTTAGGATAGTATCGCTCTATGGAGACCGAGACGGCCACCCCCTGGCTGACCGACGACGAGCAGTGCGCCTGGCGCACCCATCTGGAAGTCAACAAGCTGTTGATGCACCAGCTCGAAAAGGACCTCCAGCCGTTCGGCCTGACCAACAACGACTACGAGATCCTGGTCAACCTCTCGGAGTCCGAGGGCCGCCGGATGCGCATGAGCGACCTCGCCGCGGCGACGCTCCAGTCCAAGAGCCGGCTCTCGCACCAGATCACCCGCATGGAGAACTCCGGCCTGGTCCGCCGCGAGCACTGCGAGTCCGACCGCCGGGGCCTGTACGCCGTCCTCACCGACGACGGCGTCGCCACCATGCAGAAGGTCGCACCGCACCATGTGGCCTCCGTGCGGCAGCACTTCATCGACCTGCTGGGGCCCGGCTCCCTCGACGAGCTGCGCGCCGCGCTCACGCCCGTCGCCGAGCACCTGCGCGGCAGCCGCGGCAGGCTCTGAACCGGCGGCGGCCCGCCCGGAGCGGGCCGCCGGCCGCGCCGCCGCGGCGGGGGCGCGCCCCCGGGCCCGCCTCAGCCGCCGTGCGGCACCGCGCCGCGGCGGCCCGCCGGCAGCCGCAGCTCGAAGCGCGCCCCGCCCAGCGGGGAGTCCGCGACGGACAGCGCCCCGCCGTGGCGGCGGGCCACGTCCCGGGCGATCGCCAGCCCCAGTCCGGCTCCGCCCTCGTCCCGGCTGCGCGCGTCGTCCAGGCGCACGAACCGCTCGAAGATCCGCTCCCGCTCCCCCGGCGGCACCCCGTCTCCGTCGTCCTCCACCACCACCGCGACTCCCCCGCCGCGCACCGGGCGCACCGAGAGGCGGACCACGTGCTCGGCGTGGCGCTGGGCGTTGTCCAGCAGATTGCCCACCACCCGCGCCAGCTGCGAGCGGGAGCCCTCGGCCTCCGTGCCGTCCGGGGCGTCCACCTCGACGGGCACCCGGCCCCCCGGGCGGGCCGCGGCCGTCTCCCGGACCATCTCCGCCACGTCGAAGCGGGTCCGTCCGGGCCGCTCCCCCGCGTCCAGCCGCGCCAGCAGCAGGAGGTCGGCGGCCAGTTGCTGCAGGCGGACGGTGTCCTCCACCGCCCCCGGCACGTCCAGGAGCCCGGGGTGCGCGGCGCCCACCTCCAGCTGCGTCCGCAGCGAGGCGATGGGGCTGCGCAACTCGTGCGAGGCGTCCGCCACGAAGCGCCGCTGGCGCTCCACCGAGGCCTTAAGCGCGGCCAGCGTCTCGTTGGTGGTGCGCGCGAGGCGGGCCACCTCGTCGCGGGAGGCGGGCTCCGGCACCCGGCGGGACAGGTCCTCGGAGGCGGTGATCGCCGCCATCTCCCGGCGGATCCCCTCCACCGGGCGCAGCGCCCGCCGGGTCACCAGCCAGGTCACGGAGCCCACCACGACCAGCAGCACCGGCAGACCCACCAGCATCGTGTCGCGCACCGTGTCCACCGCGTCCTGCTCGGTGGTCAGCGGCGCCCCCGCGTGCACCGTGTACGTCCTGCGGTCGCCCGCGGTCACGAGCACGGCGGCGAAGCGGTAGTCGGCGCTGTCCCCGTCCACGGTCGCCCGGCCCGAGGTGAAGCGCGGCTCCTCGGTGGAGACCTCGCCCCGGGCGGGGTCGTCATCGTCGTCGTCCCCGTCCCCGACCGGGGGCAGCGGGCGGGCGCGCACCTGGGTGCTGGAGGTGCCGGAGACCGCCTCCAGCTGGTCGCTCACCGCCACCACCCGGCCGTCGGCGGCCACCACCTGCACCGGGCGCTCCTCCTCGTCCGGCAGCTCCAGCCGGTCGGGCGGCACGTCCAGCGCGATCTGCGAGGCGACCTCGCGGGCCGCGACCTCGGCCTGGAGGTCGGTCTGGTCGATGAGGTTCTGCCGCAGCACCAGCAGGACCGCCGCCCCCGCGGCGACCAGGGCGACGGCGACGACCAGGGTGGCGCCCAGGGCGGCCCGCGCCCGGACCGACCTCACGGCGCCGCCACCAGCCGGTAGCCCGCGCCCCGCACGGTCTGGATCCGCCCGGCCCCCAGCTTGCGGCGCAGGGCCGAGACGTACACCTCCACGATGTTGGGGTCGCCCTCGTAGGCGAAGTCCCAGACGTGCTCCAGGATCTCGGGCTTGCCCACGACCTCGCCCGCCCGGCGGGCCAGCTGCTCCAGCACGGCGAACTCCTTGGCCGTCAGGGCCGCCTCCGTCTCGCCGCAGTGGACCCGGCGGGCGGCCGTGTCCACCCGCAGGTCGCCGACCGCCAGCACGGGGGACGCGCCCGGCCGGGCGCGGCGGCGCAGCAGCGCGCGGACCCGCGCGAGGAGCACCACGTAGGAGAAGGGCTTGGTGAGGTAGTCGTCGGCACCGGTGTCCAGGCCCTCGGCCTCGTCGTACTCGCCGTCCTTGGCGGTGAGCATCAGGATCGGCACGTCGTGGCCGGCGGCCCGCAGGGCGGCGCAGACGCGGTAGCCGTTCATGCCGGGGAGCATGATGTCGAGCACGACCAGGTCGTACACGCCCTCGGCGGCGCGGTGCATGCCCTCGGCCCCGTCGTGGACCACGTCCACGGCGAACCCCTCGGCGGTCAGTCCCGCCGCGAGCGACAGGGCCAGCCGCTTCTCGTCCTCCACGATCAGCAACCTCATGGGGCAAGGGTCGCAAACCGGCGCTGAAGATCCCTTCAGGTGGCTTCAGCGCCGCTTCAGCCGGACGGGGGAAGGGTGGTGAGACGTCAGTCCGGCCCATCCCCACGGGAGGAACCATGAAGCGCAGCATCGTCCTCGCCACCGCCGCGGCGGCCCTGCTCCTCGGCGGCGGCGCCTACACGGCGGTGGCCGTGACCTCGGACGACGGACGGCCGGAGCCGTCCCGGCCCTCGGCGGACACCCGCTCGGGGGAGGCGGACAAGCAGCACGGGGGCGACGCGGACGACCGCGCGGAGCGGGAGGCCCTGCGCGGCGCCGCGGTGGACGTCCGCGAGGCGGTGGGCGCGGCGCTCGCCGCCCATCCGGGCGCGGCCGTCGCCTCCGTCGAGTTCGACGAGCGGGACGACGACGGCCCGGCGCACTGGGAGGTCGAGCTCTGGGACGCCGAGGGGCGGGAGCTGGAGGTCACGGTGGACGCCCGCTCCGCCGAGACGGCCTCGCGGACCGGGGACTGAGCGGCCCCGGCCGCCGCCCCCGGTCCGGGGCTCAGGAGGCCGTGAGGGACTCGACCAGTTCGTCGGCGGCACGGTAGGGGTCCAGCTCGCCCGCCACGATGCGCTCCGCCAGGGCACCGAGCCGGCGGTCGCCGTGGAGGTCCCCGATGCGCTCGCGCAGGGCGGTGACCGCGATCGTCTCCACCTCGGTCGCCGCCCGGCGGCGGCGGCGCTCGGCGAGCACCCCGTGCTCCTCCATCCACGCCCGGTGCTTCTCCAGCGCCTCGACCAGTTCGTCCACGCCCTCGGCGCGGGCGGCCACCGTCTTCACGATGGGCGGGCGCCAGTCGCCCGGGCCCCGGGCCTCGCCGAGGCCCAGCATGTGGTTGAGCTCGCGGGCCGTGGCGTCGGCGCCGTCCCGGTCCGCCTTGTTGACGACGTACACGTCGCCGATCTCCAGGATGCCCGCCTTCGCCGCCTGGATGCCGTCGCCCATGCCGGGCGCGAGCAGCACCACGGAGGTGTCGGCCTGCGAGGCGATCTCGACCTCCGACTGGCCCACGCCGACGGTCTCGACCAGCACCACGTCGCAGCCGGCGGCGTCCAGCACACGGATGGCCTGGGGGGCGGACCAGGCCAGCCCGCCGAGATGACCGCGGGTGGCCATCGAGCGGATGTAGACGCCCGGGTCGGAGGCGTGGTCGGACATCCGCACCCGGTCGCCCAGCAGCGCGCCCCCGGAGAAGGGCGAGGAGGGGTCGACCGCCAGCACGCCGACCCGCTTCCCGGCCTTGCGGTAGGCGCTGACCAGGGCCGAGGTCGACGTGGACTTCCCCACGCCCGGCGATCCCGTCAGGCCGACCACGTAGGCGCCGCCGGTCAGCGGGGCCAGCGCGGCCATCACCTCGCGGAGCTGCGGGGACGCCCCCTCCACCAGGGAGATCAGCCGGGCCACGGCGCGCGGCCTGCCCTCTCGTGCCTGGGCGACCAGCTGGGCGACGTCCACCATGACTCCTGCACTCCTTACGGGACCGGACGCGGGCGGCCGCGACCGGGACGGGGGTATCTCTTCCCGGCTCCTCCCGGCCGCACGCCGCCCGCGCGGCCGGGAGCTGGCGGCGTCAGGCGCCGGGGACGCGGAGGATCAGCGCGTCGCCCTGGCCGCCGCCGCCGCACAGTGCCGCCGCGCCGGTGCCGCCGCCGCGGCGCTTGAGCTCCAGCGCCAGGTGGAGCACGAGCCGGGCGCCGGACATGCCGATCGGGTGGCCGAGGGCGATGGCACCGCCGTTGACGTTCACCTTGTCGAAGGAGACACCCAGCTCCTTGGCCGACTGGTGGGCGACGGCGGCGAAGGCCTCGTTGATCTCGATCAGGTCGAGGTCGGAGACGGCAAGGCCCTCCTTCTCCAGCGCGTGGGCGATGGCGTTGGCCGGCTGGGACTGCAGGGAGTTGTCCGGGCCCGCGACGTTGCCGTGGGCGCCGATCTCGGCGATCCAGTCGAGCCCCAGCTCCTCGGCCCGGGCCTTGCTCATCACGACCACGGCGGCGGCGCCGTCGGAGATCTGGGAGGAGGTCCCGGCGGTGATGGTGCCGTCCTTGGCGAAGGCCGGGCGCAGCTTGCCGAGCGTCTCGACGGTCGTCTCGGAGCGGATGCCCTCGTCCTTGGCGAACAGGACCGGGTCGCCCTTGCGCTGCGGGATCTCCACCGGGGTGATCTCGGCCTCGAAGAGGCCGTTCTTCTGCGCGGCGGCGGCCCGCTGGTGGGAGGCGGCGGCGATCTCGTCCTGCACCCCGCGGGGGATGCCGAGGCGGGTGTTGTGCTTCTCGGTCGACTCGCCCATGGCGACCTTGTCGAAGGAGTCCGTCAGACCGTCGTGGGCCATCGAGTCGAGCATCTCGACGGCTCCGTACTTGTAGCCCCCGCGGGAGCGGGGCAGCAGGTGCGGGGCGTTGGTCATGGACTCCTGGCCGCCGGCGACGACCACGTCGAACTCGCCGGCGCGGATCAGCTGGTCGGCCAGGGCGATCGCGTCCAGGCCGGAGAGGCAGACCTTGTTGACGGTGAGCGCGGGGACGTTCATCGGGATGCCCGCCTTGACGGCGGCCTGGCGCGCGGGGATCTGGCCCGCCCCCGCCTGGAGCACCTGCCCCATGATCACGTACTGGACCTGGTCGCCGCCGATGCCCGCACGGTCGAGGGCGGCCTTGATGGCGAAGCCGCCGAGGTCGGCTCCGGAGAAGGACGAGAGCGAGCCGAGCAGACGGCCCATGGGCGTGCGGGCACCCGCGACGATCACGGAAGTGGTACCGGTCGTTCCAGACATGTGCGCGATCCCCTTTCAGCCGGAGCTGAGGAGTGAACGAGGGTTTACTTCAATGTACTGAGCGGTACCGGTCCAGGTCACCGGCGAGCCGGTGTGACGGCGCGCACGTTGCGTAACGGGCCCGCGAACGCTGCACTGAGGGAATGCTGACGCGAATCGACCACATCGGGATCGCCTGCTTCGACCTCGACAAGACCGTCGAGTTCTACCGGGCGACATACGGCTTCGAGGTGTTCCACAGCGAGGTCAACGAGGAGCAGGGCGTCCGGGAGGCCATGCTCAGGATCAACGGGACCTCGGACGGCGGAGCCTCCTACATCCAGCTGCTGGAACCCACCCGGGAGGACTCCGCCGTGGGCAAGTGGCTGGCCAGGCACGGTGAGGGCGTGCACCACATCGCCTTCGGCACGGCGGACGTGGACGGCGACGCCGAGGCGATCCGCGGCAAGGGCGTACGCGTGCTGTACGACGAGCCGCGCACCGGTTCCATGGGATCGCGCATCACCTTCCTGCATCCCAAGGACTGCCACGGCGTGCTGACCGAACTCGTCACCTCTGCAACGGAGCACTGACCCACCCATTCCCGGCCCGGTAGAGTGGGCCGTTCCGGGCCGGGGCCGGGTTCGGGGCCGTGCCGCGTCCCCGTCGTCGATCTGTCACCATTTCCCCGGGGGGCCGTTCGCCGTCGGACGGTGCTCGTTCGGAGACAGTTGCGACCAGGGGACGGATGGGACCGCGTAGTGCGGGGCTACGAACGCCAGGAGAGCCACCGAGCTGACGAAGACCACCTCTCGCGGTTCGAAGCCGAGATGGACCGGCTGAAGACCGAGCGGGAGAAGGCCGTCCAGCATGCCGAGGACCTCGGCTACCAGGTCGAGGTGCTGCGCGCCAAACTGCACGAGGCGCGGCGCAACCTCGCCTCCCGTCCCGCCTACGACAACGGCGATCTCGGCTACCAGGCCGAGCAGTTGCTCCGCAACGCCCAGGTCCAGGCCGAGCAGATGCGGGCCGACGCCGAGCGGGAGCTGCGCGAGGCCCGCGCCCAGACGCAGCGCATCCTGCAGGAGCACGCCGAGCACCAGGCCCGGCTCCAGGCCGAGCTGCACGCCGAGGCGGTGCAGCGCCGGCAGCGGCTCGACCAGGAGCTCGCCGAGCGCCGCCAGACCGTCGAGTCGCACGTCAACGAGAACGTCGCCTGGGCCGAGCAGCTTCGCGCCCGGGCGGAGTCCCAGGCCCAGCGCCTGGTGGAGCAGTCCCGGGCGGAGGCCGAGCAGGCCCTCGCCACCGCCCGCGCCGAGGCCACCCGGCTGACCGAGGAGGCCCGCCGCCGCCTCGGCAGCGAGGCGGAGAGCGCGCGGGCCGAGGCCGAGGCGCTGCTGGTGCGGGCCCGCAAGGACGCCGAGCGGCTGCTCGGCGCGGCCTCCAGCCAGGCGCAGGAGGCGACGGCCCACGCCGAGCAGCTGCGCTCGGCGACGACCGCCGAGTCCGACCAGGCCCGCCGGCAGGCGGCCGAGCTCAGCCGGACCGCCGAGACGCGGATGCAGCAGGCCGAGGAGCGACTGCGCGAGGCCCGCACCGAGGCGGAGAAGCTGGTGGCGGAGGCGAAGGACTCCGCCGCCAAGCAGCTCGCCTCCGCCGAGTCGGTCAACGAGCAGCGCACCCGCACGGCGAAGGCGGAGATCGCCCGGCTCGTCGGGGAGGCGACCAAGGACTCCGAGGCGCGCAAGGCGGAGGCCGAGCAGGCGCTCGACGACGCCCGCGCGGAGGCGGAGAAGCTCGTCGCGGAGGCCGCCGAGAAGGCCCGGACCGCCGCGGCCGAGGACTCCGCCGCCCAGCTCGCCAAGGCGGCGCGGACCGCCGAGGAGGTGCTGACCAAGGCCTCGGACGACGCCAAGGCCACCACCAGGGCGGCCGCCGAGGAGGCGGAGCGCATCCGCCGCGAGGCCGAGGCGGAGGCGGACCGGCTGCGCGGCGAGGCGGCCGAGCAGGCCGACCAGCTCAAGGGCGCGGCCCAGGACGACACCAAGGAGTACCGCGCCAGGACCGTCGAGCTCCAGGAGGACGCGCGCCGGCTGCGGGGCGAGGCCGAGCAGCTGCGCGCGGAGGCGGTCGCCGAGGGCGAGCGCATCCGGGGCGAGGCCCGTCGCGAGGCCGTCCAGCAGATCGAGGAGGCCGCCAGCACCGCCGAGGAGCTGCTGACCAAGGCCCGCACGGACGCGGACGAGCTGCGGGCCAAGGCCGCGGGCGACAGCGAGAAGGTCCGCACCGAGGCCATCGACCGCGCCAGGGCGCTGCGCCGGCAGGCCGAGGAGACGCTGGAGCGGACCCGCGCCGAGGCCGAGAAGCTGCGGGCCGAGGCCGAGGAGCAGGCCGAGACGGTGCGCTCCGGGGCCGAGACGGACGCGGCGGAGGTGCGCCGGGAGGCCGAGCGGCAGGCGGAGGCCCGGCAGACCGAGGCGGCCGAGGAGCTCGACCGGCTGCACGCGGAGGCCGCGTCCCGGCTGTCGGACGCGGACGCGCGTCTCGCCGAGGCGCGCGCCGAGGGCGAGCGGATCCGGCGGGAGGCGGCCGAGGAGACGGAGCGGCTGCGCACCGAGGCCGCGGAGCGCCTGCGGGCCCTGACGGAGCAGGCGGAGCAGGATGCCGAGCGGCTGCGCACCGAGGCGGCGGGCGACGCCTCGGCCTCGCGGGCGGAGGCGGAGGCCCTCGCGGTGCGGCTGCGCAGCGAGGCCGCAACCGAGGCGGAGCGGCTCAAGACCGAGGCGCAGGACACCGCCGACCGGGTGCGTGCCGAGGCGGCCGCGGCCGCCGAGCGGGTCGGCACCGAGGCGGCCGAGACGCTCGCCGCGGCCCAGGAGGAGGCGGAGCGGCGCCGCCGGGCCGCGGAGGAGACCCTGCGCTCCGCGCGGGAGGAGGCCGACGAGGAGCGCGACCGCGCCCGCGAGCAGAGCGAGGGGCTGCTGGGCTCGGCCCGCAAGCGGGTCGAGGAGGCGCAGGCCGAGGCGCAGCGCCTGGTCGAGGAGGCGGACGCGCGGGCGACCGAGATGGTCTCCGCCGCGGAGCAGACCGCCCAGCAGGTGCGCGACGCGGTCAGCGGGCTCCAGGAGCAGGCCGAGGAGGAGATCGCCGGTCTGCGCAGCGCCGCCGAGCACGCGGCCGAGCGCACCCGCACCGAGGCGCAGGAGGAGGCGGACCGGGTCCGCTCCGACGCCTACGCGGAGCGGGAGCGGGCCTCCGAGGACGCGGCGCGGCTGCGCGAGCGGGCGCAGGAGGAGACGGAGGCGGCCAAGGCGCTCGCGGAGCGGACCACGGCCGAGGCCCTGGCGGAGGCCGAACGGCTGCGCACCGAGGCCGGGGAGTACGCCCAGCGGGTGCGCACGGAGGCCGCGGACTCGCTGGCGACCGCCGAGCAGGACGCCTCGCGCACCCGGGCCGGGGCCCGGGAGGACGCCAACCGGATCCGCTCGGAGGCGGCCGCCCAGGCGGACCGGCTGGTCGGCGAGGCGAGGTCCGAGGGCGAGCGGCTGGGCGCCGAGGCCGCGGAGCTGCGGGCCGAGGCCGACGCGGAGGCCACGCGCCTGCTGACCGAGGCGGAGCAGCTCAGGGCGGAGGGCGAGGCCGAGGCCGAGCGGCTGCGCGAGACGGCGCTCACCGAGCGCGAGGAGCTGCTCGACGAGGCCCGGCAGGCGGCCGACAAGCGGCGTGCGGACGCCGCCGAGCAGGCCGACCTCCTTCTCACCGAGGCGGGCACGGAGGCGGAGCGGCTGCGTGCCGAGGCGGCGGAGACGGTGGGCTCCGCCCAGCGGGCCGCCGAGCGGATCGCGGCCGAGGCCCGGAAGGTGCGCGCCGAGGCGGAGGCCGCGGCCGAGGAGCTGCGCAGCGAGGCACGCGCCGAGGCGGACCGGGTGCTGGACGAGGCGCGCGAGGCGGGCGCCAAGCGCCGGGCCGACGCGGCCGAGCAGGCCGACCAGCTGATGGCCAAGGCCCAGCAGGAGGCGCTGCGGGCGGCCACCGAGGCCGAGGAGCGGGCCGACACCATGGTGGGCGCGGCCCGCAAGGAGGCCGAGCGCCTGGTGTCGGAGGCGACGGTCGAGGGCAACTCGCTGGTCGAGAAGGCCCGCACGGACGCGGACGAGCTGCTGGTCGGTGCCCGGCGGGACGCGGCCGCCATAAGGGAGCGGGGCGAGGAGCTGCGGGCCCGGGTGGACGCCGAGGTGGAGGAGCTCCACGAGCGGGCGCGGCGGGAGACCGCGGAGCAGATGAAGACTGCCGGGGAGCGGGTCGACCAGCTGGTCAAGGCGGCCGAGGAGCAGCACGCCGAGGCCGAGGCGAAGGCCAAGGAGCTGCTCTCGGACGCCAACACCGAGGCCAGCAAGGTGCGGATCGCGGCCGTGAAGAAGGCGGAGGGCCTGCTCAAGGAGGCCGGCGCCAAGAAGGCGGAGCTGGTCACCGCGGCCGAGCGGGTGAAGGCCGAGGCGGAGGAGGAGGCCGAGCGCCTGGTCGAGGAGGGCAGGCGCGAGCTGGAGGTCCTGGTGCGCCGGCGCGAGGACATCCAGGCGGAGATCTCCCGTGTCCAGGACGTGCTGGAGGCGTTGGAATCCTTCGAGGCCCCCGACGGCAAGGGCAAGAACGGATCAGGGGCGGTCAAGGCGGGGGCCACCGCGGGGACCACCCGATCGGGTGGCAAGTCTTCCGACGGCTAGCCACTCAAAAGGCTGGACATTCTCCAGATCAAACGGGCATCCGCTCGATGACACGCCGGTTCGGCCCCTAGGATTCCTTCTTAGGGGCTGTCCGGCGGGCCTTGGTCGGGTCCGCGGCGCCCGGCACGGTACCTCGCCGTGTCGCCGAAACGCTCGGACGGTCTTCGGCTGTTGGAGCGTTCCGGCGCCCTGCGATGCACCGCACCGGCACACGGCGGCCTTCCGACCCCGGCCCGTCGGACAGCCCCTGACACCTCACCGGTCTCATTCGACAGGAACCCCATGAGCGACACTTCCTCCCCCTTCGGCTTCGAGCTCGTGCGGCGTGGTTACGACCGCGGTCAGGTTGAAGAACGGATCACCAAGCTGGTCGCGGACCGCGACGGCGCCCTGGCCCGGATCACCTCTCTGGAGAAGCGCATCGAGGAGCTCCACCTCGAGACGCAGAACGCCCAGGCCCAGGTGAACGACGCGGAGCCGTCGTACGCCGGTCTCGGTGCGCGCGTCGAGAAGATCCTCCGCCTCGCCGAGGAGGAGGCCAAGGACCTGCGCGAGGAGGCCCGCCGCGCCGCCGAGCAGCACCGCGAGCTCGCCGAGTCCGCCGCCCAGCAGGTGCGCAACGACGCCGAGTCCTTCGCGGCGGACCGCAAGGCCAAGGCCGAGGACGAGGGCGTCCGGATCGTCGAGAAGGCCCAGGGCGAGGCGCAGGCGCTGCGCACCGAGGCCCAGAAGGACGCCCAGTCCAAGCGCGAGGAGGCGGACGCCCTCTTCGAGGAGACCCGGGCCAAGGCCGCCCAGGCCGCCGCCGACTTCGAGACCAACCTGGCCAAGCGCCGCGAGCAGTCCGAGCGCGACCTGGCCTCCCGCCAGGCCAAGGCGGAGAAGCGCCTCGCGGAGATCGAGCACCGCGCGGAGCAGCTGCGCCTGGAGGCCGAGAAGCTGCGCACGGACGCCGAGCGCCGGGCGCGCCAGACGGTGGAGACGGCCCAGCGCCAGGCCGAGGACATCGTGGCCGACGCGAACGCCAAGGCCGACCGGATCCGCAGCGAGTCCGAGCGCGAGCTCGCCGCGCTCACCAACCGCCGCGACTCGATCAACGCCCAGCTGACCAACGTCCGCGAGATGCTGGCCACGCTGACCGGCGCGGCGGTCGCCGCGGCGGGAGCCCCGGCGGACGACGAGTCGATCACCCGCGGGGTGCCCGCGCAGCAGACCCGCTGACGCGGCGTCCGAAGACGCGCGCGGTGCCCGGTGCCCCCGTCGGGGCGCCGGGCACCGGCGCGTTGTGTCCGGTTTCCACACACAGGTCCCAGATGCCCGTCGAACCCGGTGGCGCGGGCCGCCCTGCCCCCGTAGGTTGAACGCATGATCGAGCTCGACGGACTCACCAAGCACTTCGGCCGCAAGGTCGCCGTGGACCGTCTCTCCTTCACCGTCCGCCCGGGCATGGTCACGGGCTTCCTCGGCCCCAACGGTGCCGGCAAGTCGACGACGATGCGCATGATGCTCGACCTCGACAACCCCACGAGCGGGACGGTGCGGATCGACGGGCGCCACTACCGGCAACTCGACGAACCCCTCAGGACGATCGGCGCCCTGCTCGACGCGAAGGCGATGCACGGAGGGCGCAGCGCGTACAACAACCTCCTGTGTCTCGCCCAGGCGAACCGGATCCCCGAGCGCCGGGTCTCCGAGGTGCTGGACATCGTCGGGCTCTCCGCGGTGGCGAAGAAGAAGTCCAAGGGCTTCTCCCTCGGCATGGGGCAGCGGCTGGGCATCGCCTCGGCGCTGCTCGGCGACCCGGAGATCCTGATGTTCGACGAGCCGGTCAACGGTCTCGACCCGGAGGGGATCCACTGGATCCGCACCCTGATGAAGGCACTCGCCCAGGAAGGGCGGACGATCTTCGTCTCCTCCCATCTGATGAGCGAGATGGCCCTGACGGCGGATCATCTGATCGTCATCGGCCAGGGGCGGCTCCTGGCCGACACCTCCATGGCCGACTTCATCCACAGGAACTCACGCAGCTACGTCCGGCTGCGCACTCCCCAGCGCGAGCAGTTCCTGGACGCGCTGAGCGGCGCCGGACTCGCGGCGGCCGAGGCGCAGGACGGCGTGCTGGAGGTCGACGGCTCCACGACGGAGGCGCTCGGGGAGCTCGCCGCCGAGCACCGCATCGTGCTCCACGAGCTCAGTGCGCAGCGCGCCTCGCTGGAGGAGGCGTTCATGCAGATGACCGCGGGCTCCGTGGAGTACCACGCGCACTCGGCCGACGCCGCACCGGCGCCGCCGCCCACCGGTCCCGCCGCCCCGCAGTGGGCCCCGCGCAACGAGGGAGCCTGACCCATGGCATCCGTACCCGCCGTGCTCCAGTCCGAGTGGACGAAGATCCGTACGGTCTCCTCGACCATCTGGACCCTGATCAGCGCCTTCGCCGTCACCCTGGCCATGAGCGCCGCCCTGTCCGCGCTGATGAACGCCACCTTCGACGACCTCTCCGAGGCCGAGCGGCTGACCTTCGACCCCACGTTCGTCAGCTTCTCGGGACTGATCCTCGGCCAGCTGGCCATGGTCGTCTTCGGCGTGCTGGTGGTCGGCACCGAGTACAGCTCGGGCATGATCCGCACCTCGCTGGCCGCGGTGCCCCAGCGGGCCACCTTCCTGTTCAGCAAGATCACCGTGGCCGGGGCACTGGCCCTGCTGGTCGGCATGGTCACCAGCTTCCTGACCTTCTTCGTCAGCCAGGCGCTGCTGGGAGAGCACCGGACCACCCTCGGCGAGGAGAACGTGCTGCGCGCGGTCTTCGGCGGCGGGCTGTACATGGGGCTGATCGCCCTGTTCTCCATGGGCGTCGCCGCGATGCTGCGCAGCTCGATGCTGTCGCTGGGCATCCTGATGCCCTTCTTCTTCCTGGTCTCCCAGATCCTCAGCGCCGTCCCCGGGGCCAAGGAGGTCGCCCGGTACTTCCCCGACCAGGCCGGGGCGAAGATCATGCAGGTCGTGCCGAACGCGCTGGACAGCGACGAGGCGCCCTACGGTCCCTGGGGCGGCCTCGGGATCATGGTGCTCTGGGTGGCCGCCTCGCTGATCGGCGGCTACCTGGTCCTGAAGAAGCGGGACGCCTGACGACCCGCGGACGACCGGCCTGGCCCCTTCGGGGCTTGGCCGGAACCGCGGGCGCACGGCTATCCTCCTGATGCATACGGGGGGCGCACGCCGGCACGGCCACGGGCCCCGACGACCGACAGTCGATGGGGCTGGACAATGATCGAGGCAGTCGGCCTGACGAAGCGCTACGGCGCCAAGACGGCCGTGTACGACCTTTCCTTCCAGGTGCGGCCCGGCGCCGTCACCGGGTTCCTCGGACCCAACGGCGCGGGCAAGTCCACCACCATGCGCATGATCCTCGGCCTCGACCAGCCGACGTCCGGGCACGTCACGGTCTGCGGCAGCCCCTACCGGCAGCTGCCCAACGCGCCCAGGCAGGTCGGCGCGCTGCTGGACGCCAAGGCCGTCCACGGGGGGCGCAGCGCGCGCAACCACCTGCTGTCGCTGGCGCAGCTCTCCGGCATCCCCGCCCGGCGGGTGGACGAGGTGCTCGGCGTGGTGGGCCTTCAGGAGGTGGCCAAGCGGCGCTCGGGCGGCTTCTCGCTCGGCATGGGCCAGCGGCTCGGCATCGCGGCCGCCCTCCTCGGCGACCCCCAGGTGCTCCTCTTCGACGAGCCGGTCAACGGCCTGGACCCGGAGGGCATCCTCTGGGTGCGCAACCTGATGAAGCAGCTGGCCGCGGAGGGCCGCACCGTCTTCGTCTCCTCCCATCTGATGAGCGAGATGGCGCTCACCGCCGACCACCTGATCGTGATCGGGCGGGGTCAGCTGATGGCCGACATGAGCGTCAGGGACTTCATCGCCCACAACTCCGCCGGCTTCGCCCGCGTCCGCACCCCGCAGGGGGACCCCGGGCAGCGGGAGAAGCTGTCCGCCGCCCTGACCGGGGCCGGCGGGCAGGTCCTGCCCGAGCAGGACGGCGCGCTGCGGGTGACCGGTCTGGCGCTCCCGAGGATCAGCGACCTGGCGCACGAGGCGGACGTCCGGCTCTGGGAGCTCTCGCCGCACCAGGCGTCCCTGGAGGAGGCGTACATGCGGATGACCCAGGGCGCGGTCGACTACCGGTCGACGGACGACCAGAAGGAGGGGCTGCAGCCGGACCAGCAGCCCGGCGGCCCGGCGCCGCTCCCCCACGTGCCCGAGGTGCCGCAGCAGGGCTGGTACGCCCCGCCGCCCCCGGCGACGTCGCCCCCGGGGCAGCCGGCCTCCGCCGTCACCGCCCCCGAGGCGCCCGCGGACGCCGCCGCGAGCCGGCCGCCCGCCGCCACCGACCCGACCCAGTCCGAGGACCCGCGATGACCACCCCCCACCAGCAGCCGGCCGCCCCCGCGGCGTCCTACACCTCGCCGATCCCGATCCGCCGGGCGCACCTGGGCGACGCCCTCGCCTCGGAGTGGACCAAGATCCGTTCCGTCCGCTCGACGATGTGGACGCTCGGAGTGATGGTCCTGCTGATGACCGTCATCGGTCTGGGCCTCGCCGCCCTGGTGACCGCCGTGGGCGAGCCGGCGCCGACGGACGAGTCGGTCCTGGGCCTGGGCGTCTTCGGCGCGCTGACGGGTTCGATCTGCGTGATCACCCTCGGGGCGCTGACCGTCACCTCCGAGTTCGGCACCGGCATGATCCGCACCACCCTGACCGCCTGCCCGAGCCGGGCCCGGGTCCTCGCCGCCAAGGCACTGGTCTTCTTCGTCCTGGCCTTCACCGCCGCGCTGGTGACGGTGGGCCTGGTCGCGCTGTGCCAGGTGGCCATGGTGGACGGCCGTGAGCCGACCGGCGAGGAGTGGCTGCTGGGGACCGTGGGCGTCTCGCTGTTCGTCGCCCTGCTCGGGCTGACCTCCCTCGGCGTCGGCGCCGTGGTCCGCCACTCGGCCGGGGCGATCACCATCATGCTCGGCCTGATGCTGCTGCCGCTGGTGGCCGGCTTCTTCATGCTGGGCTCCTCCGCGCTCCAGGACGTCAGCGAGGTGCTGCTGGAGTACTCGGTCCCCGCACAGCTGATCGGGGTCTACGGCGAGGCCGCCGGCTCGGGGCCCGCCGGCTGGGGGGCCGTGGCGACCATGCTCGGCATCGCGGCCGTGGCCCTGGGCGCGGGCTTCGCCGCGATCGGCGCCCGGGACGTCTGAGGCCGGGGCTCAGTAGCGCGGCGCGTTGCGGGACCGCTGCACCGCGGTGGTGCGGCGGTCCCTCGCGTTCCAGCACGCCTTGTGCCAGTGGCGGCGGTCGTCCACGCCGCCGTGCTCGGGCCAGGCGACCACGTGCGGGACGCCCGAGGGGATCTCCTGGTCGCATCCGGGGCAGCGGTAGGTCTTCCCCGTCGCCCCCGCTCCCGGCACATGGCGCACCGACCAGTCCTCGCCCCGCCAGCTCTCGCTGCGCCCGAAGCCGCCGTACCGGTCCGTGCGCTCCTCTGCGTACGCGGCTTCCTTGTCGCCGCCTCGGGGGCGGTTGCGGCGCGGGGACACGTCTCACCTCGGGTGTTCGGCGGTGCAGGTGCACTCCAGGTTAGGGCCTCCCACCAGGCTGCCGGGATCGCGCCGGGCACCCTCCCACGGTCGGTTACCGGACAATCGCAACAACTTCGCGTCCGGCCGTGCCTTTGGCACGTGTCAGGCGTTGTTGCCGGTAGGGGGAGAGCCGCGTCGGCCGCAAGGAGGCAGAAGGCGATGCGCGTCGGGATGTTCGTACTGGCAGCCCAGTTCCCGGGACAGGGACAGGGGGAGGCGCTGTACCGCGCGGTGAGGTCGGCCGAGGCCGCGGAGGAGTCCGGGCTGGACTCGGTCTGGCTGGCGGAACACCATTTCGTGCCGTACGGGGTGTGCCCGTCGGCCGTGACCCTGGCGGCACTGCTGCTGGGCAGGACCCGCAGGATCCGGGTGGGCACGGCTGTCAGCGTGCTGCCGAGCAC
The DNA here is from genome assembly GCF_024497955.1 of Streptomyces sp. C10-9-1. Taxonomy (GTDB): domain Bacteria; phylum Actinomycetota; class Actinomycetes; order Streptomycetales; family Streptomycetaceae; genus Streptomyces; species Streptomyces sanyensis. Next base: position 339,145 of record NZ_JANHKP010000003.1, read on the forward strand.
CCACCCGGTGGCGCTCGGCGAGCAGGCCGCGCTGCTCCACCTGACCTCGGGAGGCCGCTTCACCCTGGGCGTCGGCCGGGGCGGGCCCTGGGTCGACCTGGAGGTGTTCGGGGGCGGACTCGCCGCGTACGAGGGGGAGTTCCCGGAGTCCCTGGATCTGCTGCTGCGCTGGCTGCGGGAGCCCCGGGTCGGCGCGGCGGGAGAGCGCTTCGCCTTCCGCGAGGTCGAGGTGGTGCCGCGGGCCGACGAGTTGCTCGGCGGGCCGCCCGGCGGGCCGGAGACCGTGGTGGCCTGCACCTCCCCGAACAGCGTCCGGCTGGCCGCGGAGCGCGGGCTGCCGATGCTGCTCGGCATGCACTGCGGCGACGAGGACAAGGCCGGGATGGTGGCCCTGTGGCGGCGCCACGCCCTGGAGTCCGGGCGCCCGCGGGAGGAGGTGGAGGGGGCGGGCCACGTCTCGGCGGGCGTGGTGCAGCTCGCCGACCGCACGGACGCGGCGCGCGAGACCCTGGTGAAGTCGATGCCCGGCTGGCTGAAGCAGGGTCTCGACGCCCATGTCACCGTCGACGGCCGGCACCGGGTGATGCGCGACCCGGTCGCGTACACCGAACTCCTCTGCGACCTGCACCCGGTGGGCACGCCGGAGCTGGCGGCGGACCGGCTCGCGGCGACGGCGGAACGGACCGGCATCACGCGCTTCGCCCTGCTCGCCGAGGGCTCGGGCGACCTCGCGGCCACCGAGGAGAACGTTCGGCGGCTGGGCACCGACGTGCTGCCGCTGCTGGGCTGACACGCGGGGCCCCGACCGGGCCGGCCGGGTGCGCCCCGACCGGTCCCGTCGTCCCGGCCGGGGTCGTCCGTGCGGCGCCGGGGCGTGCCGCCGCCCCGCGCGCCGGAGGGCGGTACGGGTCTCGCTCGGGACGCGGCGCGGCAGCGGGCGGGCGTCTCAGCAGTCGCGCAGCTCGGGCGACTGGTTGAGCAGCTGGCCCCGGATGGAGGTGAAGCGGGCGAGCCGGTCGTCCACCGACGGGTCCATCGGGAACACCGCGACGCGGTGGCAGTTCTGGAAGGCCAGACGCACACCGAAGTGCCGCTGGAGCGCCCCGCGAATGGCGTCACTCGCGAGGGCGCGCAGCAGCTGACCACGTGCCTGCTCGTCCGGCGGAGGCGTCTGGTTGTCGGCGAAGTCGCCGCCGTCCACCTTCAGCTGTGCCACCAGAGAACTGATCATCTCCCACGCATAGGGCAGGGAGGTCCGGACGCAGTCGACGAAGGCGGCTTCGTCGACCTCGCCTCGCTCGGCCTGTTCCAACAGAGCCGGTGAGACGTCGAGCGACATGGGTTCTCCTCTCGCGGCCCCGTACGGACGGGGCCTTACGGGCAGGGAAGGAGGAACCGGGCGGTGCACCGCCACACCCGCCACAGGGGCAACGCAGCGTGAACGACCGGCAACCTCCTGCTTCCACGGTAAGTGTGGCGCCGTGCCCGCACCAGGAGATTGGGAGCACAACCGGCCAAACAAGAAGGGGGCTTCCGGGGCGAATCGCGCTCGGTGGGGCCCGTCCAGTAGCGTGGCCGACCATGCGTCTCGTCATCGCCCGCTGCTCCGTGGACTACGCGGGCCGGCTCACCGCCCATCTGCCGTCCGCACCCCGATTGATCCTGGTCAAGGCCGACGGCAGTGTGTCCATCCACGCCGACGACAGGGCATACAAACCGTTGAACTGGATGTCGCCGCCCTGCACCGTGAAGGTGGGCGAGGACGACGTGTGGACCGTCGTGAACAAAGCGGGCGAGAAACTGATCATCACGATGGAGGAGGTCCTCCACGACTCCTCGCACGAGCTGGGCGTCGACCCGGGCCTCATCAAGGACGGCGTGGAAGCGCACCTCCAGGAACTGCTCGCCGACCGGATCGAGGCACTCGGCGAGGGATACACCCTGATCCGGCGCGAGTACCCCACCGCCATCGGCCCGGTGGACATCCTGTGCCGGGACGCGGACGGCGCCACCGTGGCGGTGGAGATCAAGCGCCGGGGCGAGATCGACGGCGTGGAGCAGCTGACCCGCTACCTGGAACTGCTCAACCGCGACCCGCACCTGGCGCCGGTCAAGGGCGTCTTCGCGGCACAGGAGATCAAGCCCCAGGCCCGGGTCCTCGCCACCGACCGCGGCATCGGCTGCGTGGTGCTGGACTACGACGCGCTGCGCGGCATCGAGGACGACAAGCTCCGCCTGTTCTGACCCGGGCCGCGGCACCCGACCGCTCCCGCGGCGCCTGCGGCAGGCCGCCGGCGCCTCGTGCCGGCTCCGGGGAACGCCGGGCCGGCCGGGCCCTCAGAGGACGGAGGGGGAGGGGCTGGCCGAGGGGGCGGGGCCCTCGGCGGAGGCGTCGGAGCCACCGTCCCCCCCGCCGTCCGCCGGCTCGGAGGGCGACGCCGAGGTCGACTCGGAGGGCGTCGGCGACGCCGATCCGGGGCTGGAGGAGGTCGAAGGCGGTGGGGAGCTCGGGACCTCGCTGACCGGGGGCTTCGGGCTCGACGGGCTCGACGTCCTCGTCGGGGGGCTGCCGGGGCGGGTACTCGCGGTGGCCGGGTCGGTGGTCACGGGCCGGGGTGCCGTGGGTGCGGAACCGGCGGGAGCCGGTGTCGCGGACGGCGAGGGCGAGGCGGAGGGCGAGGCCTCCTCGTCCTCCGGGGCGTTGGAGGTCTCGGACACCGCGTCCTGCGGGTCCCAGCCGTCGCCGGTGCCGCCCGCGTCCTGGTCGGTGGGCTGCCCGTGCCGGACGCTGTCGGTGGGGACCTCCGTGCCGTCCGAGGCCGCGCCGAGGGTCACCACGGTGCCGAGGACGCCCGCGAGCAGCACGCCCGCACCGGCGGCGACCAGGTTGCGGCGCGCGCCGCCGAGCAGCGCCAGGCGCCCGGTCGGCTTCCGGTCCTCGTCCGGCGGCTCCGGCGCCTGCCGCGGCGCGCCCCCGGATATCGCCGCGGACGGCGCGGCCGGGCTCTTGGGCAGGATCGCCGTGGGCCCGGTGCCCGGCGCCGCCCCCGGCCCCGCGGGCAGCGCCGCGGGGGTACCGCGCGGCGGGGACAGCGGCCCGGCCCGCAGGGCGAGGGGTTCGGTGACCGGGGCCAGGCCGACGGAACGGTCCTCGACGAGGGCCAGGGCGCGGCGCCCGGCCACCGTGCCGCTCTTGTCCGCCAGCGCACCGCGCATGCCGATGGACGCCTCCAACTCCGCCCGGGCCCGCGAGAGGTTGCCGGTGCAGAGTGCGAGAACGCCCAACTCGTGGTGGAAGTAGGCCTCCTCGGCGACCTCCCCGCTGATCCTGGCCGCCTCGGAGCCGATGCGCAGCGTCCGCTCCCAGGCGCTCCAGTGCAGGCCGGCGGCGAAGGCCGGTGCCGCACTGCGGGCGAGCAGCACGGCGGTTCCGGCATGGCCCGGGTCCTGCCCGGGCACCAGCGCGCCCAGTGCCGCGGTGAGGGCGTCCACCTCGGCGACGGCCCGCTCGGAGGTCACGGACGGGTGTCCGGCCCACCAGGAGTAGTGCCGGGCGGCGGTGTGCGCGCAGTCGGCCGCGTCCTCGTCGTAGTCGCGCTCGCGGAGCTGGGCGAGCACGCCCGCGGCCAGCCGGTAGCGCGGTCCGGCCGGGGAGAGCAGCCCGCAGCGCATCAGCTCGCCGAGCGCCGCGTCCGCGTGGGTGTCGCCGACCAGGGCCGGCAGGTGGGCCTGGTGGGGCACCTCTCCTCCCAGCGCGACGGCGAGGCGCAGGGTCTGCCGCGCGGACTCGCTCAGCCGGGAGGCGAGCAGCGGGGCGGGCGCCGCGGCCTCGCCCAGCGACGGCAGGGGCACCTCCCGGCCCTGCGGGGCGTCGAACGCGGCGAACTCCTCCTGCGCCTCGGGGTCTCCGCGCAGTTCGTCGCACTGGCGCAGCAGGGCACCGGCCTGGAGGAAGCGCAGCGGCAGCCCCTCCGACTCGAACCACAGGTCGCCGGCCCAGTTGGCCTCCTCCTCGCTGAGCTCGCGTCCGACGACCTCGCGGAGCAGGTCGAGGGAGGTGGCGCGGTCGAGCCCGGAGAGGGCGACCTCCTCCAGCGGCGCGTCGGCCGTGGGCTCGGGCGTCTGCGGTGTGGCGGCGAGCAGGAAGGCGCACTCGGGCGCGGCGTCGAGCAGTTCGTCCAGCGCGGCGCCGCCGATGTCGAGGTCGTCGAGGAGCACGACGGCCCCGATGTCCCGGACGAACCCGGCGAGGGCGTTGCGGTCGGGCCGCCGGCCCGGCGAGTCGTAGACCGTGGCGTACAGCTCGTGGAGGAGGTCCCCCGCGGTGCGGTGGAGGCCGTTGAGGCGGACGACCCCGTCGGGGGCGAGCGTCCCGCAGCGGGCGGCGACGGCGTCCAGCAGCGCGGTGCGGCCCGAGCCCGGGGCTCCGGTGAGGCGGACGGAGCGTCCCTGGGAGAGCAGGCGGACCAGGCGGTCGCGGGTCTCGTCGCGGTCCAGCAGGGACGGCTGCGGGGCCGCGGGCCCCGGTGGCACCGGCGGCTGCGCGGCCCGCGCGCGCTCCTCACGCCCGGCGGCGGTCCGCCGCGTCGGCCGCGTCGGCTGCGCGCCGGGCGGGCAGGGCTCCACCTCGCTGCCGTCGAGCGGGTTGACGGTGAGCAGCAGGTCGCCCGTGGTCACCGTGGCCGTGCGGACGGGCCCCGGCGAAGACGCGGCGGGCCCCAGGACGTCGCGCGGTGGCCGCTTGGGGCCCTCGGCGTCGCCGAAGCTGTCGTTGTCCATGCTGAAAGCCCCCAGATGCGGTTGCCTGGCCTCGCTCCGCCAGGATCGCCGTCCTGGGGCCGGAGCCGCGTGCGGTGTGCCCTCCCGGCCTCTCTGCACGCCCGCCGTCGCTTCGGTCCGGTGCCCGCCTGAAGGGTGTTCGCAAGGGCGGGCGTTCGAACCCTAGACGTTCGGCGGGACATGCGGAACCGTCGGGTCCCCGCACGGTGCGGGACGTCACCTTCTCGGAAGGTTTGCGGCTCTCGTACCCTTCGCACCGGCCGGCACACCTCGCACCGCTCCCTTCCCGCGCGGCGCCGCCGGGGAGACGGAGCGGGGCGGGGCGGGCCCGTTCGGGCCCGCCCCGCCCCGCGGTCGGGTCCTCAGACCCGGGGAAGCGATTCGGCGGCCAGGCCGCCCTCGATGGCGAGGATGCGGTGCAGCCGGGTCGCGACGAGGAGCCGCTGCATCTGCGGCGGGACTCCGCGCAGCACCAGGCGGCGGCCGCACCGGCCGGCCCGCCGGTGGGCGCCCATGATGACCCCGAGCCCGGTGGCGTCCCAGGAGTCGAGCTGCGTCAGGTCGAGCACCAGGTCGCCGACTCCGTCGTCGACGGCCGAGTGCAGGACCGTACGGGCGTCCGCCGCGCTGCGGACGTCGAGGCGGCCCCCGACGACCAGCTCGGCGTGGTCGCCCCTGATGTGCATATGCGCTCCCCGAGAACTCGTGAATGCCCCGTGTCCGTCACTTCTCCGTCTTGCAACAACTGACTGCCGTCCATGCGGCGGGGTTGCTGCTTGTAAGCGAACCGATACCGAATTCACCCGCGGGAGGGATGCCGCATCGGTCGGTACGGTCAGTGCTTGTAGAAGCCCTGCCCGCTCTTGCGGCCGATGTCACCGGCGTCCACCATCCGGCGCATCAGCTCCGGCGGCGCGAACTTCTCGTCCTGCGACTCGGTGTAGATGTTGCCCGTGGCGTGCAGCAGGATGTCGACGCCCGTCAGGTCGGCCGTGGCCAGCGGGCCCATCGCGTGGCCGAAGCCCAGCTTGCAGGCGATGTCGATGTCCTCGGCCGTCGCGACGCCCGATTCGTACAGCTTCGCGGCCTCCACGACCAGTGCCGAGATCAGGCGGGTGGTGACGAACCCGGCCACGTCGCGGTTGACGACGATGCAGGTCTTGCCGACGGACTCGGCGAACTCCCGTGCGGTGGCGAGGGTTTCGTCGCTGGTCTTGTAACCGCGGACCAGTTCGCAGAGCTGCATCATCGGCACGGGCGAGAAGAAGTGGGTGCCGACCACGCGCTCCGGGCGCTCGGTCACTGCGGCGATCTTGGTGATCGGGATGGCGGAGGTGTTGGAGGCCAGGACCGCGTCCGGGCGCACGACCTTGTCCAGGCTGCGGAAGATCTCGTGCTTGACCTCCAGCTTCTCGAACACGGCCTCCACCACGATGTCGGCGTCGGCGACCGCGTCGAGGTCGGTGGTGGTCGTGATGCGCGCCAACGCGGCCTCGGCGTCGGCGGCTTCGAGCTTGCCCTTGGCGACGAACCGGTCGTAGGAGGACCGGATGCCGTCACGACCGCGGGCCAGAGCCTCGTCGGTGACATCGCGCAGCACCACGTCCCAGCCGGCCTGGGCCGAGACCTGTGCGATTCCGGACCCCATGAGTCCGGCCCCGATGACGGCGAGCTTCCTGGCCACTGCGGCACCCCTTAACAGCTGTTTACATGTGGACTCTCTGCCGGAGGTTAGCGTCCGTGAGGGCCGCTGTGACCACCAAGAGACGCGCGTCACGTCCCACATGGCGGACATCACACCCACGGCCGGACGGCGGTGGCCGACAAGGGCCCCGGCGGCCCCGTCCGGCCCCCGGGGACGGGCTCCGCGACCGGCGGCGCGCGGGCAGGCCCGCGCGCCGCCGGGTCCCGTGCCGCCGTGCTCCGCCGGGCGGGGGTCCGCCCCGCCCGGAGCCGGAGCACGGGGTGCTCTGGAGGGATCACCGTCCTCTCGGAGGACGGGTTCCCGGCCTCCGGTGGGGTCCCCCCGCCGGGAGGCCGGGACGGCCCTCGAACCGGGCGGGCCCGAGGGGAGGGCCGGCGGCACGGTGAGGTGCCGCGGCCTCCGTCCCACGCCCGCCGGGGCCTGCGCGGCAGCCCTTAGGCTGGCCGCATGGTCAATCTGACGCGCATCTACACCCGCACCGGCGACCAGGGCACCACCGCCCTCGGCGACATGAGCCGCACCGCGAAGACCGATCCGCGGATCGCCGCCTACGCGGACGCCAACGAGGCCAACGCGGCCATCGGCACCGCCATCGCGCTGGGGCAGCTGGACGAGGAGGTCGTCAAGGTCCTGGTCCGGGTGCAGAACGACCTCTTCGACGTGGGCGCCGACCTGTGCACCCCGGTGGTCCCGGACCCCGAGTACCCGCCGCTGCGGGTCGAGCAGGCGTACGTCGACAAGTTGGAGGCGGACTGCGACCGGTTCCTGGAGGGCCTGGAGAAGCTGCGCAGCTTCATCCTGCCCGGCGGCGCACCGGGCGCAGCCCTGCTGCACCAGGCGTGCACGGTGGTCCGGCGGGCGGAGCGCTCGACCTGGGCGGCACTGGAGGGGCACGGGGAGACGATGAACCCGCTGACGGCCACCTATCTGAACCGGCTGTCCGACCTTCTGTTCATCCTGGCCAGGACCGCGAACAAGGAGGTCGGCGACGTGCTGTGGGTCCCCGGCGGGGAGCGCTGACCCCGGAGCGGCGGCGCCCGCGGCCGGACCGCCGCGGGCCTCAGCGCCGCTCCGCGCCCACCGGTTCCTCGCGCTCGGCCGCCGCGGGTGCCCTGCGTGGGAAGACCGCGTAGGACAGGGCGATCACCCCGTGGATGCCGGCCACCTTCCAGGCCGTCTGCATCCAGCCCAGCAGCGGCCCGGTCCGGGAGGGGTCGTCCACGTACCGGACGGCGGCCAGCAGCAGGACGCTGGCCACGGCGGCACCCAGCGCGGTACCGAGCCAGACGCGCGCCTCGTGCCGGGCGCGGGCCATCCCGTGGCGGGGCGGCGGCTCGGGCGGCGGGGCCCCGCCGAAGCGGTGCGCGGCATGCCCGTCGAGCCACTTCACCGTGCGGTGGCCGTGGCCCACGGTGTAGCCGATGTAGAGAGCGGCCAGCCCGTGCTCCCAGCCCGGCTCCGCACCCCCCTTGAGGTCGACGGCGGTGGCCACGAGCAGGACGACCTCCAGCAGGGGCTCGCACAGCAGCAGTGCGGCTCCGGTGCGCGGCATCCGGAGTAAGTAGCGGGCGGCGAGCCCCGCCGCCAGCAGCACCCAGAAGCCGACCTCGCAGGCGACGATCAACGTGACGATCACGACGGCGCTCCTTTCCGTGCCCCAGCCTCACACGCGGAGGCCGCCCGCGTCCTCGTCGGAAGGGACGAGACGGCCCTGCATCCTTCGACGCACTCCGGGCTCCCCCCGCACGCGGACGCGGACACGGTGCGGCGCCGTGTTGGATGGGACCGTGAGTCTCCCCCGCCCCCACCGCGACGACGTGACGATCGCGGCCGTCTGGCTGTTCGTGGGCCTGGTGCTGTGGTCCCTCGGCCTGCACGCACGGCCCGCCGGCCCCTCGCTCCTCGGGCCCGTCTACATGCTGGTCCCCCTGGTGGTGACGGCCGGCCTGGAACTGGTGCGCCGGGCGCTGCCGCACACCGCACTGCTGGCCGGGACGATCGCCCTCGCGGCCGACCAGTTGACCCCGGGCAGCATCGCCACCGTGGTGATGTTCGCCGACCTCGTGTACGCGGCCGTCGTCTACGGCACACCCGCCGCCGCCCGCCGGATCCCGGTGATCTCGGGAATGATCACGATCGGTGCGTTCGTGGGCTTCCTGGCGTGGCTGCGGGAGCCCGCCGCACTGCTCCTGGGCATGGTCACGGCGCTGGTGGTGTTCGCGCCCGCCACCAGCGGCGCGGTGGTGCGCAACCACCGCGAGGCGGCCGACGCGGCCCGGCTGCGGGCCGAGCAGACGGCGCTGCTCGCCGAGATGGACCGGGTGCAGGCGGTCACCGCGGAGCGGGCCCGGATGGCCCGTGAGCTGCACGACGTGGTGGCCAACCACCTGTCCGCCATCGCGATCCACTCAACGGCGGCGCTCTCCCTCGACGACGGCGCGACCACCCGCAGGGCCCTCGGCGTCATCCGGGAGAACAGCGTCGAGGGGCTGGCGGAGATGCGGCGGCTGATCGGGCTCCTCCGCGACAGCGGGGCCGGCGGGGCCGAGCCCGCGGCGACCCCGACGCTCGCGGGGCTCCGCTCCCTGGTGGCGCAGGCCCGTGTGAACGGGACGCCGAACGGCCTGTCCTTCGAGCTCCGGCAGGCCGACGACGCGGGGCGCAGGCTGCCCGCGCCGGTGGAACTGGCGGCCTACCGCATCGTGCAGGAGTCCCTGACCAACGCCCTCAAGCATGCGGCACCCGGACCGGTCCGGGTCTCGGTCGCGGACGGGGAGCGGGCCCTGACGGTGACGGTGACCAGCTCCTTCCGCCCCCGCCCCGAGCCCCGGGCCCCGGGCTCGCGCGCGGGACTGGTGGGGATGCGGGAGAGGGTGGCGCTGCTCGACGGGGACTTCCGGGCGGGGCCGGAGGAGGCACCCGGGACGGGCGCGGACGGCGGACCGGGGAGAATCTGGCGGGTGCGGGCGGTCCTGCCCGTGCGCGGCGACGACAGGGAGCCCTCGGCGGCATGACGGATTCGGCAGGGACGGGCGGGGCGCCCGGGCGGCGCGTGCGGGTGCTGGTCGCCGAGGACCAGAGCGCGGTGCGGGCCGGGCTGGTGCTCATCCTCGGCAGCGCGGCCGATCTGGAGGTCGTCGGGGAGGCCGCGGACGGCGAGGAGGCGGTGCGCCTCGCACGGGAGTTGCGGCCGGACGTGGTGCTCATGGACGTGCAGATGCCCCGGCTGGACGGGGTGTCGGCGACGCGGGAGGTCGTGGCGGAGGGGCTGTCCGACGTGCTGGTGCTGACCACCTTCGATCTGGACGCCTATGTGTTCGGCGCGCTGCGCGCGGGAGCCGCCGGGTTCCTGCTGAAGAACGCCGAGGCGCACGAACTCCTCGAGGCGGTGCGGACGGTGGCGCGCGGGGAGGGTCTGATCGCCCCCGCGGTGACCCGGCGGCTGATCGCGGAGTTCGCCGCGCCCCGCACCCCGGCGCCCGGCTCCCCGGGCCCCGGGGTCCTCGACGCCCTGACGCCCCGGGAGCGCGAGGTGCTGTCCTGGCTCGGCCGGGGGCTGTCCAACGCGGAGATCGCCGGACGGCTGTCGCTGGCCGAGGGGACGGTGAAGACCCACGTCAGCCGGGTACTGGCGAAGCTGGAGCTGCGCAGTCGCGTCCAAGCGGCAGTTTTGGCACAGGAGTTGGGCGTCTGACGGAGGGCGGCGACTTTGGTCTGGACCTATTGACGATTGGTCCAGACCACCCTACTCTCGCCGAGCACGCTGCGGTGAGCCACGCAGCGGTGTGCACGGACCAACCCCGATCTGTCCGCACACGACTCGAGGAGATTCCTTGAGCACTCAGGCGACTCAAGCCCCCCTCAGGAAAAGACGATTCACCTCCCGGGCCACCGCCGCAGTCAGCGCACTGGCCCTTCCCCTGGCCGCCATGATCGGCCTGGCCTCCCCCGCGGAGGCGGCCACCTCGGCCACCGCCACGTACACCAAGACCTCCGACTGGGGCTCCGGCTTCGGCGGCAGCTGGACGGTGAAGAACACCGGCACCACGACCATCAGCACGTGGACCGTCGAGTGGGACTTCCCCTCCGGCACCAAGGTCACCTCGGCATGGGACGCCACCGTCACCAACTCCGGCAACCACTGGACGGCCAAGAACGTCGGCTGGAACGGCACGCTCGCCCCCGGGGCATCCGTCTCCTTCGGCTTCAACGGCAGCGGCAGCGGCGACCCCGCCAACTGCAAGCTCAACGGCGCCTCCTGCGACGGCGGCTCCGTCCCGGGTGACAACCCGCCCTCCGCTCCGGGCACCCCCACCGCCTCGGACGTCACCGACACCTCGGTGAAGCTCAGCTGGAGCGCGGCCACGGACGACAACGGCGTCAAGAACTACGACGTCCTGCGCGACGGCGCCAAGGTCGCCACGGTCACCGGCACCAGCTACACCAACACCGGGCTGACCGCCGGCACCGACTACTCCTACGCCGTCCAGGCCCGCGACACCGCGGACCAGACCGGACCGGCCAGCGGCTCGGTCGCCGTGCGCACCACCGGCGGGGGCGGCGAGCCGCCCGTCGGCGACAAGATCAAGCTCGGCTACTTCACCAACTGGGGCGTCTACGGGCGCAACTACCACGTGAAGAACCTGGTCACCTCCGGCTCCGCCCAGAAGATCACGCACATCAACTACGCCTTCGGCAACGTCCAGGGCGGCAAGTGCACGATCGGCGACGCCTACGCCGACTACGACAAGGCCTACACGGCCGCCCAGTCGGTCGACGGCGTGGCGGACACCTGGGACCAGCCCCTGCGCGGCAACTTCAACCAGCTGCGCAAGCTGAAGGCCCAGTACCCGCACATCAAGGTGCTGTGGTCGTTCGGCGGCTGGACCTGGTCCGGCGGCTTCGGCCAGGCCGTGCAGAACCCGGCCGCCTTCGCGCAGTCCTGCTACGACCTGGTGGAGGACCCGCGCTGGGCCGACGTCTTCGACGGCATCGACCTGGACTGGGAGTACCCGAACGCCTGCGGTCTGTCCTGCGACACCAGCGGCCCGGCCGCCTTCACCACCATGATGCAGGCCATGCGCGCCAAGTTCGGCCCGAACAACCTGGTCACGGCCGCCGTCACGGCGGACGCCTCCTCCGGCGGCAAGATCGACGCCGCGGACTACGGCCCGGCCGCCCAGTACATCGACTGGTACAACGTCATGACGTACGACTTCTTCGGCGCCTGGGCGAAGAACGGCCCGACGGCCCCGCACTCGCCGCTGACCTCGTACGCGGGCATCCCGCAGTCCGGCTTCAACTCGGCCGAGGCGATCGCCAAGTTCAAGGCGAAGGGCGTCCCGGCGAAGAAGCTGCTGCTCGGCATCGGCTTCTACGGCCGCGGCTGGACCGGCGTGACCCAGGCCGCCCCGGGCGGCACCGCGACCGGGCCCGCCACGGGCACCTACGAGCAGGGCATCGAGGACTACAAGGTCCTCAAGAACAGCTGCCCGGCCACCGGCACCATCGCCGGCACCGCCTACGCCCACTGCGGCACCAACTGGTGGAGCTACGACACCCCGGCCACCGTCACCTCCAAGATGGGCTGGGCGAACAACCAGGGGCTCGGTGGAGCCTTCTTCTGGGAGTTCAGCGGCGACACCTCCAACGGTGAGCTGGTGAGCGCCATCAACAGCGGGCTCGGATAACCGGTCCGTACACACACGCGGGGCCCGGGAGAGTGGGTGACTCTCCCGGGCCCCGCCCCGTGCCGGGGGCCGAGGACGGGGGGCCGGACGGTCAGCCTCCCGAGCGGGCACGCGACCCGGTCGGCGCGGTCGGGGCGGCGGCGTACCGGCCGCCCCCACTCCCCCGCCGCGGAGCCGGCCGCCCCTCCGCTGCCCGCCCGGGAGCCCGGCGGGCACCGCCGCCCGTCACGCCCCGGGCGGACCGGCGGGCCCGCCTGACGGGACCCGGCACCGACGGCGAGGGGCCCCTTCCCGGTGCGGTACCGGGAAGGGGCCCCTCGGGGAAACCCGTCAGGCGACGTTCACCCGCTGACCGGGCGGCGCCGCCTCCAGCCAGGCGAGGAAGCCGGTCAGGGCGTCCTCGCTCATCGCCAGCTCCAGGCGCGTCCCGCGATGCAGGCAGACCAGGACCACCGCGTCGGAGAGCAGCGCCAGCTCCTCCTCGCTGTCCGGCACCCGGCGCGCCAGGACCTCGATCGCCGCACGCTCCAGCATCCGCCGGGGGCGGGGGGCGTAGGAGAAGACGCGGAACCACTCCACCCGGTCGCCGTTGTAGCGGGCCACACCGTAGACCCAGCCCTTGCTGCTGCCGTCGCCGTCGTCGGGGACGTTCCAGCGCAGGCTGCAGTCGAAGGTCCCGCCGGAGCGCTGGATCACCCGACGGCGCAGACCGAAGACCAACAGCGCGACCACCACCAGCAGGACGACCAGGCCGCTCACAAGAAGAGCGAGGAACATCTCCACCGACCTCCTCGCCTCGTCCCGTTCACGAATACCTGCACCTGCATCGCCTCAGCCGCGACACGCTCCGGAGTGACTCCGGACCGGGCCGCGGCTGAGGGAAAAACTGATCGGCGGTGTCCGCCAGTCGCCTCCTTGCGAAGGGACCTAGCCGACCGCCACCGCACGAAGCCGGACGTCGGCGCGACGCTCGGCGGACGCGTCCGCCGCGGACTTCGCCCGCTCCAGCGCGCGCTCGGCGCGCTGGACGTCGATCTCGTCCGCCAGCTCGGCGATCTCCGCCAGCAGCGACAGCTTGTCGTCGGCGAAGGAGATGAAACCGCCGTGCACGGCCGCGACCACGGTCTGGCCCTCACTCGTACGGATGGTCACCGGGCCCGACTCCAGCACACCCAGCAGCGGCTGGTGACCGGGCATGACGCCGATGTCGCCGGAGGTGGTGCGCGCGACCACCAGCGTGGCCTCTCCGGACCAGACACTGCGGTCCGCGGCGACCAGCTCGACGTGCAGCTCAGCAGCCAAGGTTGGCTCCTCGGGTCACCACCCGGCGGTAGTGCCGGGTGTTGGGTCATAAGTCTAGTAGGGCGCAAGGCGCCGAAGCGCCCCGGCCCGCCCCGGCCCAGGGCCGGGATGTCGGAGGTCGCCCTCCGATGCCGCCGGATGACGGCGTGGGGAAGGGAGCGGGACGGGTCCCGCCCCCTTCCCGGGCCACGACTCAGGAGACGCCGAGTTCCTTGGCGTTCTTCTTGAGGTCCTCGAGGCCACCGCACATGAAGAAGGCCTGCTCGGGGAAGTGGTCGTACTCACCGTCGCAGATCGCGTTGAACGCGGCGATCGACTCGTCGAGCGGCACGTCCGAACCGTCCACACCGGTGAACTGCTTGGCGGCGTGGGTGTTCTGCGACAGGAAGCGCTCGACACGACGGGCACGGTGGACGACCAGCTTGTCCTCCTCGCCCAGCTCGTCGATACCGAGGATCGCGATGATGTCCTGGAGGTCCTTGTACTTCTGCAGGATCCCCTTGACGCGCATCGCGGCCTCGTAGTGGTCCTGCACGATGTAGCGCGGGTCCAGGATGCGGGACGTCGAGTCCAGCGGGTCCACCGCCGGGTAGATGCCCTTCTCGGAGATCGGACGGGAGAGCACCGTCGTCGCGTCGAGGTGGGCGAAGGTGGTGGCCGGCGCCGGGTCGGTCAGGTCGTCCGCGGGGACGTAGATCGCCTGCATCGAGGTGATCGAGTGACCGCGGGTCGAGGTGATGCGCTCCTGCAGCAGACCCATCTCGTCCGCCAGGTTCGGCTGGTAGCCCACCGCGGACGGCATGCGGCCGAGCAGGGTGGACACCTCGGAACCGGCCTGGGTGAACCGGAAGATGTTGTCGATGAAGAAGAGCACGTCCTGCTTCTGCACATCGCGGAAGTACTCCGCCATGGTCAGACCGGCCAGGGCGACGCGCAGACGGGTGCCCGGGGGCTCGTCCATCTGGCCGAAGACCAGCGCCGTCTTGTCGAGGACGCCGGACTCCTCCATCTCCGCGATGAGGTCGTTGCCCTCACGGGTGCGCTCACCGACGCCCGCGAAGACGGAGACGCCCTCGTGGAGGTTGGCGACACGCATGATCATTTCCTGGATCAGCACGGTCTTGCCGACACCGGCACCACCGAACAGACCGATCTTTCCACCCTTGACGTACGGGGTGAGGAGGTCGACGACCTTCAGGCCGGTCTCGAACATCTCGGTCTTGGACTCGAGCTGGTCGAAGGCCGGGGCCTGGCGGTGGATCGCCCAGCGCTCGCCGACGTTGGCGTTCTCCTCGGGGTGGTTCAGCACCTCACCGAGGGTGTTGAACACCTTGCCCTTGGTGAAGTCGCCGACCGGGACGGTGATGCCCGCACCCGTGTCGGTCACCGGGGCCTGGCGGACCAGGCCGTCGGTGGGCTGCATCGAGATGGTGCGGACGATGCCGTCACCGAGGTGCTGCGCGACCTCCAGGGTCAGCGTCTTCCGGGCGCCGTCCTCGGCGGGGTCGGCGACCTCGACGTGAAGGGCGTTGTAGATGTCGGGCATCGCGTCGACGGGGAACTCCACGTCGACGACCGGGCCGATGACCCGGGCGACACGGCCCGTGGCCGTGCTGCCCGGGGTGGCCGTCTCAACAGAGGCAGTCATGTTACTTGTCACTCCCCGCGGTCGCGTCGGCCAGGGCTGCGGAGCCACCGACGATCTCGCTGATTTCCTGGGTGATGTCGGCCTGGCGGGCCGCGTTGGCAAGTCGGGTGAGGTTGGTGATCAGGTCACCCGCGTTGTCGGTGGCCGACTTCATCGCCCGACGGCGGGCCGCGTGCTCGGAGGCTGCGGCCTGCAGGAGGGCGTTGTAGATACGGCTCTCGACGTAGCGCGGCAGGAGGGCGTCCAGGACGTCCTCCGCCGACGGCTCGAAGTCGAACAGCGGAAGGATCTCGCTCTTCCCGCCGGTCTCCTCCTTCGCCTTCTCGAGGCTGAGCGGCAGCATCCGGTTGTCGACGGGCGTCTGCGTCATCATCGACACGAATTCCGTGAAGACGATGTG
The DNA here is from genome assembly GCF_024497955.1 of Streptomyces sp. C10-9-1. Classification (GTDB taxonomy): domain Bacteria; phylum Actinomycetota; class Actinomycetes; order Streptomycetales; family Streptomycetaceae; genus Streptomyces; species Streptomyces sanyensis. The sequence goes on from NZ_JANHKP010000003.1 coordinate 354,669, forward strand.
CAGCTCGTCGACGCCACCCTCGGCCGTGTCCTTGCGGACGGCCTCGATGAGGGGGGCGGCCACCTTCTTGGCGTCCGCGTACTCGGGGCTGTCGGTGAAGCCGGTCCACGAGTCCGCGACCTTGCGCTCGCGGAAGCCGAAGTAGGCCACACCCTTGCGGCCGACGATGAAGGTGTCGACCTCCTTGCCCTCGCCGCGCAGCCGCGCGGTGAGCCGCTCCGCGGCCTTGATGGCGTTGGCGGAGTAGCCGCCGGCCAGACCGCGGTCGCTCGTGACGAGCAGGACCGCGGCACGGGCCGGGGCCTCGACCTCGGTCGTCAGCGGGTGCTTGGTGTTCGACCCGGTCGCCACCGCCGTGACCGCGCGGGTGAGCTCGGCCGCGTACGGCGCGGAGGCCGCCACCTTGCGCTGCGCCTTGACGATGCGCGAGGCGGCGATCATCTCCATCGCCTTGGTGATCTTCTTCGTCGCGGTGACGGACCGGATGCGACGCTTGTAGACCCGGAGCTGCGCTCCCATGAGTCAGGTCCCTTCCGTCGTCACTTGGAGACGTCGACGGCCGCCGGGGCGTCCTCGCCGAGCAGCTTGCCGTCCGCGGTCTCGAACTGCTTCTTGAAGTCGGCGATCGAGTCCGCGACCTTCGTCAGCGTGTCGTCCGACATCTTGCCGCCCTCGCGGATGGAGGACAGCAGACCGCTCTCCTCGCGCCGCAGGTACTCCAGCAGCTCCTTCTCGAAGCGGCGGATGTCCTGGACGGGGACGTCGTCCATCTTGCCGGTGGTGCCGGCCCAGACGGAGACGACCTGCTCCTCGGTCGGCATCGGCTGGTACTGCGCCTGCTTCAGCAGCTCGACCATGCGCTTGCCGCGCTCCAGCGAGGCCTTGGAGGCCGCGTCCAGGTCGGAACCGAAGGCGGCGAAGGCCTCCAGCTCGCGGTACTGGGCGAGGTCCACGCGCAGACGGCCGGAGACCTGGCGGATGGCCTTGTGCTGGGCCGAGCCACCGACGCGGGAGACCGAGATACCGACGTTCAGGGCCGGGCGCTGACCGGCGTTGAACAGGTCGGACTCCAGGAAGCACTGGCCGTCGGTGATGGAGATGACGTTGGTCGGGATGAACGCCGACACGTCGTTCGCCTTGGTCTCGACGATGGGCAGACCCGTCATCGAGCCGGCGCCCATGTCGTCGGAGAGCTTGGCGCAGCGCTCCAGCAGACGCGAGTGCAGGTAGAAGACGTCACCCGGGTAGGCCTCACGACCCGGCGGGCGGCGCAGCAGCAGGGACACGGCGCGGTAGGCGTCGGCCTGCTTCGACAGGTCGTCGAAGATGATCAGGACGTGCTTGCCCTCGTACATCCACTGCTGGCCGATGGCCGAGCCGGTGTAGGGGGCGAGGTACTTGAAGCCGGCCGGGTCGGACGCCGGGGCGGCGACGATGGTCGTGTACTCCAGCGCACCGGCCTCCTCCAGCGCGCCGCGCACGGACGCGATGGTGGAGCCCTTCTGGCCGACGGCGACGTAGATGCAGCGGACCTGCTTCGACGGGTCGCCGGTACGCCAGTTGTCGCGCTGGTTGATGATCGTGTCGACGGCCAGGGCGGTCTTGCCCGTCTGGCGGTCGCCGATGATCAGCTGGCGCTGGCCGCGGCCGATCGGGGTCATCGCGTCGACGGCCTTGTAGCCCGTCTCCATGGGCTCGTGCACCGACTTGCGCTGCATGACCGTGGGGGCCTGCAGCTCGAGGGCGCGGCGGCCCGAGGTCTCGATCTCGCCGAGGCCGTCGATCGCGTTGCCGAGCGGGTCGACGACGCGGCCGAGGTAGCCCTCGCCGACGGCCACGGACAGGACCTCGCCGGTGCGGGTGACCGACTGGCCCTCCTCGATGCCGCTGAACTCACCGAGGACGATGGCACCGATCTCGCGCTCCTCGAGGTTGAGGGCGAGGCCGAGGGTGCCGTCCTCGAACTTCAGCAGCTCGTTCGCCATGGCGGAGGGAAGACCCTCCACCTTCGCGATACCGTCACCGGCCAGGCTGACCGTGCCGACCTCCTCGCGCGAGGCCGCGTCCGGCTGGTACGACTGGACAAAGTTCTCCAGCGCGTCCCGGATCTCCTCCGGCCGGATCGTGAGCTCCGCCATCTGGGTTCCCTGCTCTCCTTGTTGGGCCCGAAGTTTCTTTGGGGGTCTGGGGGCGACCCCCAGGAATCTTCTGCAAATCTCTGCACGACCCAACCGGGCCGCTGGTGATGCTTGTGCTGTTGTGCTGCCGACCGGGGTCAGCCGGCGATGCGGCGCTTGGCCTCGTCGATCCGGTCCGCGACCGTGCCGTTGATGACCTCGTCGCCGACCCGCACCGAGATACCGCCGAGGACCTCGGGGTCCACCTCGAGGTTGAGGTGCATCTCCCGGCCGTAGAGCCGGGCGAGGCCCGCGCCGAGGCGCTGCTTCTGCGCTTCGGTCAGCGGCACCGCGGAGGTGACGACGGCGACCATGCGGTCCCGGCGCTCCGCGGCCAGCTTGGACAGCGAGTCGAGTCCCGCCTCCAGGCTACGTCCCCGCGGGTGCGTGACGAGACGGACGATCAGCCGCTCGGTGACCTTCTCCACCTTGCTGCCGAGCAGCTCGCCGACCAGGTCGCCCTTGGCGGCGGCCGTGGCGGCGCGGTCGGTCAGCGCCGAGCGCAGCTCGGTGCTGGTGGAGAGGATGCGCCCGAAGCGGAAGAGCTCGTCCTCCACGTTGTCGAGACGCCCGGTCTTCTGCGCTGCGGTGAGCTCGGCGGTGGCCGCCAGCTCCTCCAGCGCGTCGACCAGGTCGCGCGACTGCGACCAGCGAGCGCGGACCATGCCCTTGATCAGGTCGACGGTCTGACCGCCGACCTGCCCGTCGAGCACGCGTCCGGCCAGCTCGGCCTTGGCCTCGCCGGCCTGCGCCGGGTCGGTGAGGACCCGACGCAGCGACACCTCACGGTCGAGCAGCGCGGTGACGGCTGCCAGCTCGCCGGCGAGCTTCGCCGCGTCGGCCGACGTGGAGTCGGTCAGCGCGTCGAGGGACTCGTGCGCGGCGGCCAGCGCCTCGCGGCTGGCTCCGTTCATCGTGCGGCCTCGGCCTTCGCGTCGAGCTCGTCGAGGAACCGGTCGATGGTGCGGCTCTGGCGGGCGTGGTCCTCCAGGGACTCACCCACCAGCTTGCCGGCCAGGTCGGTGGCGAGCTTGCCCACGTCCTGGCGCAGCGCCGAGGCCGCGGCCTTGCGGTCGGCCTCGATCTGGGCGTGGCCGGCCGCGATGATCTCCTCACGCTGCCGCTGGCCTTCCGCCTTCATCTCGGCGATGATCGCGGTGCCCTGCTCGGTCGCCTCCTGGCGCAGCCGGGCGGCCTCGTGCCGGGCCTCGGCGAGCTGGGCCTTGTACTGCTCCAGGACGCTTTCGGCTTCGGTCTTGGCCGCGTCGGCCTTCTCGATACCGCCCTCGATGGCCTCGCGGCGCTCGTCCAGAACCTTGTTGATGTTCGGGAGGAGCTTCTTGGCCAGGAAACCGAAGACGATGAGGAAGGCGATCAGGCCGATGACGAGCTCGGGAATCGGCGGAATCAGCGGATTCTCGGCCGCGAGCTGAACCAGGGGGTCCACATCAGTGCCTTTCGTCGGTTAGGGCTGGTCGTTCGTCGTCTTTAGTAGACGAACGGCATGACCAGACCGATGAGGGCGAGCGCCTCACAGAAGGCGAAGCCGAGGATCTGGTTGGCGCGGATCAGACCGGCAGCCTCGGGCTGACGGGCCAGGGCCTGGGTGCCGTTACCGAAGATGATGCCGATGCCGACGCCGGGACCGATGGCCGCGAGGCCGTAACCGACGGAGCCGAGGTCACCGGTGACAGCAGCAAGGGTCTGGGACATGCCAGTTCTTCCTTCTCTTTACGGACCGGTGGGGGTTGGCCACCGGACGACTGGGGGGTTCAGGGAGGGGCTCAGTGGTGCTCGGCGAGCGCGCCCTGGATGTAGGTGCAAGCCAGGAGGACAAAGACGTACGCCTGGACCGCCTGGATGAAGAGCTCGAAGAGGGTCATGACGATGACCATCACGAAGGAGACGCCCGCGTAAGCGATACCGATGCCGTTCAGCAGGTACCAGCTGGCGATGGTGAAGAGCAGCAGCAGCGTGTGGCCCGCGAACATGTTCGCGAAGAGTCGCACGGCGTGCGTGAACGGGCGGACCAGCAGGTTCGAGAAGAGTTCGATGAACGCCGCCAGGTAGGCGACCGCACCGAGCGACTTGTCGAAGCCGGTGATGTTCTTGAACGCGCCGCCGACCCCGTGCCGCTTGAACGTCAGGGTGACCCAGGTGATGTAGACGAGCAGCGCCAGAACGGCCGGATACGAGATGATCGACGTGACCGGGAACTGCGCGACCGGGATGATCGACCACAGGTTCATCATCCAGACGAAGAAGAACAGCGCCACGATGAAGGGCACGTACTTCTCACCGTCGCGCTTGCCGATCGTCTCGTAGACCACGCCGCGGCGGATGAAGTCGTAGCCGGACTCGGCGACCATCTGCAGCTTCCCCGGCACGACCTTCGGGTTGCGGAACGCCGCCCAGAAGAAGCCGACGATGATGACCGACCCGAGCAGGGCCAGCAGCATCGTCTTGTTGAAGTACAGATTGCTGTCCCCGTCGCCCCAGAGCGGCTCGAACAGGAACGAGTGCAGGCCCGGAGCCGGAAAGCCACAACCGTCGAAGATGTGGCAGTCGGTCTCGAAGGCGAGCACCTGCGTCGGGTCAGCACTCACCGCGGGCTCCTTCAGCGTGGCGCATAGGTACGGCAACCTCGTTGTGTCGGCGCGGCGCGGAGCCGCGGGTCGGCACTGGACTGGTACTACGAATGGTGGGGCGGCAGTAGGGCATCAAGCCTCGCGAATAGGCAGGCGTCAGCTCAGATGCCCGCGCCCGCGATGCCGCAGTTGGCACCGGACGATAGCAGGATCCCGAACGGGCACTTATACCGGCCCTACCCCTCACGACGAATGCCCCTTGTCTCCGGGCTTGTCACCGGCGGAGGACTCGGGTTCGACGTAGAGGATCTTGGCCTTCATGTGTGCTCGGGTCTGGGCGGCGATCCACACGAGCGTGAGCACGACCAACGTGATCGCGAACGCCCGGGGGTTGAACAGCGTGGTGTTCTTGAACACCGCGACGAAGATGAAGAGCAGCAGCAGCTGGGCCGCGTAGAGCATCAGCCCCATGGCCTGGAAGATCTGCGGCAGCGACTTGGCCACCCGCTGGAGCACGTACAGGCCGATCCCCATGAAGACGATCACCACACCCGTGGCGACCAAGGCGCCTACCGCCCCCTTGCCGCCCGCGACCACCGCACTCACGACGGCGGCAACGGCGCCGGCGGCAGCGGTCGGCACGGCGGCGTGCAGGAGATTGCGTGCGTCATTGGACGGCATGGCGGTGGCTCCGCTTTGCTGGGGGGCAGTGAATCGGGGTCGTCGAGGACGAGCCTAAACCGGTTCCGAAATGGGTCTCGGCGGCCAACGGACTGTCGCACTACGGTCCTTCGGCGCTGTCTCCGGGTCTCGTGAACGGTATCACAAACTATTTGATGAGGTCTTTACCCGTACGTGTGCCAACTCTCACACATGAGAGTGACACTGCGCGTGTGTGCGCGCCGGGAAGGGTTTTTGTCTGGTAATGAGGCGATGCCTCCTCCCGCACGAAGCACACCCACACCGCTGACGTCACCTGGTGTACGGCTCCTGCACCTTCAACGTCCATGCAGTGCCCCCCGTCACGCGCCCCCGTGGCGGCCTCCCGATCCTTCTTCCGCAGCGTGCCGCCGTAGCGGAACGACTCCTTCTTCGTCGCGCGGCTGGCGGACAGCGGGTCCTTGCGGGCCGCGACCGTCACCGTGAAGCACGCCCTGCGTGCGCAGGCGCTCTCCACGCCGACCACCCTGTTGAAGCGCCTGCCGTACCGACGCTCCACCTTCACGCGGTCCGCCTGAGCGGCCACCGGGGTCTCCCGGGACGCGTCATCCGCCATGGCGGCCGGCTGGTACGTCCCGGCTAACGCCGTTGCCACTGGTCGGGCCCACTCCGGACACCGAGCGATCTGGACCACCCTTGTCGTGACGCTCAGTGACCACGGCAGGGAGTGGAGAAGAACGGCTGAAGATCATCCAGGAACGTCACCGTCCGGTGCCCGCGCCCTGCGAAGCTCCCGGCGCGCGGCCGACGCGCCGGGCGGAATCGGCCGAACGACGAAAAGAGTGAGACCGGTTACGCCGGTTTCCGGTCAGCCGCCGGTTCCCGCCCGGTCCCCTTCGTACAGCCGCCGCGCCCCCACCGCCGTCGCCCCGTTCATGCCGCTGACGCCCACACCGACCGGCACGGGCTCCTCGGCCGGAGCGGGGGCGCCGTCCGCCGGGAGTGGCGGCGCGGGGTGCCGACCGCGCACGCGGCGCCGGTAGCGGGGCGGGACGAAGGACTCCGCCCAGCGCGGGGCCCTCGGACGGAACCGGGGCAGCAGCAGGAGCACCAGGCCCACCGCGCTCAGGACCACGATCACCGGGACGATCCACATCGAGTCGGCGTGCACCGAGTAGAGCACCGCGCCGAAGGCGATCAGGCCGGACCAGAAGTACATGATCAGCACGGCCCGGCTGTGCGAGTGGCCGATCTGGAGCAGGCGGTGGTGCAGGTGCCCCCGGTCCGCCGCGAACGGCGACTGGCCCTTCCAGGTGCGCCGGACGATCGCCAGCACCAGGTCGGCGATCGGGATCGCGATGATGGTCAGCGGGAAGATGATCGGCATGTAGACCGGCACCATGGCGTGCACCGCGTCCCGCTCCGAGCCCACGCTGTAGGCGATCCGGTCGGGGTCCACGCGCCCGGTGATGGAGATGGCCCCGGCGGCCAGCACCAGGCCGATCAGCATCGACCCGGAGTCCCCCATGAAGATCCTGGCCGGGTGCATGTTGTGCGGCAGGAAGCCCAGGCACATGCCGACCAGCACGGCCGCGAAGAGGGAGGCCGGAGCGGCGGCCTCGATCCCGTACCCGACCCACATGCGGTAGGCGTAGAGGAAGAACGCCGCCGAGGTGATGCAGACCATGCCCGCGGCGAGCCCGTCCAGGCCGTCCACGAAGTTGACCGCGTTGATGGTGATGACGACCAGGGCGACGGTCAGCAGGTTCCCCTGCCAGGCGGTGAGGGAGACCGTGCCCACACCGGGCACCGGAATCCACAGGATCGTCAGCCCCTGCGCGACCATCACGCCCGCGGCGATCATCTGCCCGCCGAGCTTGATCAGGGCGTCGATCTCGAACTTGTCGTCCAGCACGCCGATCAGCCAGATCAGGGCCGCACCGGAGAGCAGCGCCCGGGGCTCGCTCGACAACGCGAAGATGTCGTCCATGTTGAGCAGGTGGTCCGCCACGAGCAGACCCGCGCACAGGCCGCCGAACATGGCGATGCCGCCGAGTCGCGGTGTCGGTTCCCGGTGCACGTCCCGCGCCCGGATCGCCGGCATCGCGCCGGCTGCGATGGCGAACTTCCGCACCGGTCCGGTCAGCAGGTAAGTCACCGCTACCGTGACACAGAGCGTCAGCAGGTACTCGCGCACTGAATCCCCATGTGTTGGACGACGCGCCGATCCACACCTTAGGACATACGACGGGCCACGACGGCCGACGGTTGCACGGCCGTCCCGCGCGCGCCCGTACCGTCACTCCCCGTGACGCTCGACGACCGCCGGCGGGTAGGGCGGGAAGGCCGCCGCCATCTCCGCCACCTGTTCGCGCACACGGTCCTCCTCGCGGAGCGCCGCCGCGAAGAGGGAGGCGATCCGGGCCATCTCCGGGCGGCCCATGCCCTGGGTGGTGACCGCCGCGGTGCCGAGCCGGATGCCGCGGCCGTCCCCGTAGGGCAGCGCGCAGGTGTCGAGCACGATGCCCGCGGCGGCCAGGCGGCTGCGGGCCGTCCGGCCGTCGACGCCCAGGGCCGCCGGGTCGGCGCCGACGATGTGGGTGTCGGTGCCGCCCGTGAGCACGGCCAGCCCCTCCGCCTCCAGTCCCTCCGCCAGCTCCCGGGCGTTGGCGACGACCTGGTGCGCGTAGGCGGTGAACGCGGGCGTGGCCGCCTCGCCGAAGGCCACGGCCTTGGCGGCGATGGTGTGCATCTGCGCACCGCCCTGGGTGAAGGGGAACACCGCACGGTCGATCCGGTCGGCCAGCTCCGCCCCGCACAGCAGCATCCCGCCGCGCGGCCCGCGCAGCACCTTGTGGGTGGTCGCGCAGACCACGTCGGCGTACGGCACCGGGTTCGGTGCGGCACCGCCCGCGACCAGCCCGATGGGGTGCGCGGCGTCCGCGATCAGATACGCGCCCACCTCGTCGGCGACCTCCCGGAAAGCCGCGTAGTCCGGGTGGCGCGGATAGGAGATCGAGCCGCAGACGATCGCCTTCGGTCGGTGCTGCCGCGCCAGCCTGCGCAGCTGCCCGTAGTCGATGAGGCCCGTCTCCGGGTCGATCCCGTAGCCGACGAAGTCGAACCAGCGCCCGGAGAAGTTGGCGGGCGAGCCGTGGGTCAGATGGCCCCCGAAGTGCAGGCCCAGCGCCAGTACGGTGTCGCCGGGCCGCAGCAGCGCCGCGTAGGCCGCGAGGACCGCCGAGGATCCCGAGTGGGGCTGGACGTTCGCGTGCTCGCAGCCGAAGAGGGCGGTGGCGCGCTCGGTCGCGAGGCGCTCGGCGGCGTCGACCAGCTCGCAGCCGCCGTGGTGGCGGGCGCCCGGATAGCCCTCGGCGTACTTGTTGGCGAGCGGGGAGCCGAGTGCGGCGAGCACCGCGGGCGAGGTGAAGTTCTCGGCGGCGATGAGCTGGAGCCCGCCGGCCTGCCGCTGGGACTCCGCGAGGAGGATGTCGGCGGCCTGCGGGTCCTGGCGGCGCAGCGCCGCGAAGGCCGGGTCGTCGTGGAGGACGGCGGGTGCGAGGGGGGCGGGACGCACTTCGGAGGATGCGGACATGACGGCTCCGTGCCTCGGAGGGGAGCGGCGGCACCTCCAATGTAGGACCGTGCCCCGCCGCGTGCGCGCCCTGTACCGCCGCATCCCGCCCCCGCTGCCCCCGTCCGCCCCCGTGGCGTGCGTACGGCCCCGGCCCCGTGGGGCGGCTGGGCCGGTCAGCGCCGGGTGGGGACCCCGGTGAGCGCCGTGACCACCGGGTCGAGCGCCTGGTGGATCTCCTCCCCGATCGAGCGGAAGAAGGTGATCGGCGCCCCGTACGGGTCGAAGACCTCGTCCGCGTCGGGGCTCGGGGCGAGCAGCCAGCCGCGCAGGGCGGCCGCGGCGTGCACCAGGGCCCGGGCCCGCTCCACGACGCCCTCCTGCCGCGGGTCCGGGAGGGTGGCCGGGTCTATGGCCCGGACCAGGCGGGTGAACTCCTTGAGCGTGAAGGTCCTCAGCCCGGCCGAGTGGCCCATGGAGATGACCTGGGCGCGGTGGTCACGGGTCGCGGTGAGCACCAGGTCGGCGCGGATGACGTGCTCGTCGAGCAGTTCCCGGCCGACGAAGCCGCTCGCGTCCGCACCGAAGTCCGCGAGGACGGTCTCCGCGTTCGCCTCCATGGGCGCGCCCTCGTGGCCCCAGGTACCGGCGCTCTCCACGACCAGGCCGCCGGAGAGCGGGTCGCCCAGCCGGTCGCAGAGGGCATGCCGGGTCAGCCGCTCGGTGATGGGCGAGCGGCAGACGTTGCCGGTGCTGACGTGGAGGATGCGGAAGGCCGGTACGGGGCCCGCGGGGTCCGCTATGCCACGCCCCTCGGCGGCGGTCACCGCGGCCGCCCCCGGTCGTTCTCCTGCGTCACGGGGCCACCTCGAGGTCGGGTACGACCTTGCGGAGCTCCTCGGCGGAGAGTGCGCCCTCGCGCAGCAGGACGGGCACGGGGCTCGTGACGTCGACGATGGAGGACGGGACGATGCCCGGGGTGGGGCCGCCGTCCAGGTACACGGAGACGGCGTCGCCGAGCATCCCCTGCGCGGAGTCGCAGTCCTCGGGGGCGGGGTGTCCCGTGAGGTTGGCGCTGGAGACGGCCATCGGGCCGACCTCGGTGAGCAGTTCGATGGCCACCGGGTGCAGGGGCATCCGGATCGCGACCGTCCCGCGGGTGTCGCCCAGGTCCCACTGGAGGGACGGCTGGTGCCGGGTGACCAGGGTCAGGGCGCCGGGCCAGAAGGCGTCGACGAGTTCCCAGGCCGCCTCGGAGAAGTCCGTGACGAGGCCGTGCAGCGTGTTCGGCGAGCCGATGAGCACCGGGGTGGGCATGTTGCGGCCGCGCCCCTTCGCCGCCAGCAGGTCGGCGACGGCCTCGGAGGTGAAGGCGTCCGCGCCGATGCCGTAGACGGTGTCGGTGGGCAGCACGACGAGTTCGCCGCGGCGGACGGCCGAGGCGGCCTCCCTCAGGCCGTTGGCGCGGTCCGTCAGGTCGTTGCAGTCGTATCGCCGAGCCATCTAACGAGCCTCCTCGTACGCGTGCCTGGTCATGGCATCGCCTTGCGCGCGGTCGCGAACCGCGGCCGCCTGTTCAGATCGGGGTGGTCGGCCGCGTCGGCCCAGCCGGACTCCTCGTTGAAGATCCACGGGACCTGGCCGCCCTGCGTGTCGGCGTGCTCGACGACGACGAGCCCGCCCGGACGCAGCAGGCGGTGTGCGGTGCGCTCGATACCGCGGATGGTGTCCAGGCCGTCCTCGCCGGAGAACAGCGCCATCTGGGGATCGTGGTCGCGGGCCTCGGGCGCCACGTACTCCCACTCGGTGAGCGGGATGTAGGGCGGGTTGGAGATCACCAGGTCGACCTGGCCGTCGAACTCCGGGAGCGCGGTGAGCGCGTCGCCCTGGTGGACGGTGACCCGGGAGCCCTCCGCGTTGCGCCGGGCCCAGCGCAGGGCGTCGTCGGACAGCTCCACGGCGTGCACCCGCGAGCGCGGCACCTCCTGGGCCATGGCGAGCGCGATGGCGCCGGAGCCGGTGCACAGGTCGACGATGAGCGGTTCGACGACGTCCATGGCGCGCACGGCCTCTATGGCCCAGCCCACCACGGACTCGGTCTCCGGTCTGGGGACGAACACGCCGGGCCCCACCTGGAGCTCCAGGTACCGGAAGAAGGCGCGCCCGGTGATGTGCTGGAGGGGCTCGCGGGCCTCGCGCCGCGCGACGGCCTCCCAGTAGCGGGCGTCGAAGTCGGCGTCCTTGACCAGGTGCAGCTCCCCCCGCTTCACCTGGTGGACGAAGGCGGCGAGTTCCTCCGCGTCGAAGCGGGGCGAGGGCACACCGGCGTCGGCCAGGCGCTGGGTGGCCTGGGCCACCTCGGCGAGCAGCAGACTGCGGGGACCTGGGGGGCGCCCCCCAGAAGGTGACTGCACGCTGGTCCTCCGGTGCGGGTGCGGGTGGGTGTCGGGCGGTGGGGCGGCGGGCGGACTACTGCGCGGCGGCGAGCTTGGCGGCCGAGTCGGCGTCCACGCACGCCTGGATCACCGCGTCGAGGTCGCCGTCGAGGACCTGGTCCAGGTTGTAGGCCTTGAAGCCCACCCGGTGGTCGGAGATCCGGTTCTCGGGGAAGTTGTACGTCCGGATCTTCTCCGAGCGGTCCACGGTGCGCACCTGGCTGCGCCGCGCGTCGGCGGCCTTGCTCTCGGCCTCCTCCTGCGCCGCGGCGAGCAGCCGGGAGCGGAGGATGCGCAGGGCCTGCTCCTTGTTCTGGAGCTGGCTCTTCTCGTTCTGGCAGGAGGCGACGATACCGGTGGGCAGGTGGGTGATGCGCACGGCGGAGTCGGTGGTGTTGACGGACTGGCCGCCCGGTCCGGAGGAGCGGTAGACGTCGATCCGCAGGTCGTTGGCGTGGATCTCGACGTCGACCTCCTCGGCCTCGGGGGTGACCAGCACACCGGCGGCGGAGGTGTGGATGCGGCCCTGGGACTCGGTGGCCGGCACCCGCTGCACGCGGTGCACGCCGCCCTCGTACTTCATCCGCGCCCAGACGCCCTGGCCCGGCTCGGTCTCGCCGCGGGCCTTCACGGCGACCTGGACGTCCTTGTAGCCGCCCAGCTCGGACTCGGTGGCGTCGATGATCTCGGTCTTCCAGCCGACGCGCTCGGCGTAGCGCAGGTACATCCGCAGCAGGTCGCCGGCGAACAGGGCCGACTCGTCCCCGCCGGCCCCGGCCTTGACCTCCAGGATGACGTCCTTGTCGTCGCTGGGGTCCCGGGGCACGAGCAGCAGCCTCAGCTTCTCGGTGAGCTCCTCGCGCCGGGCCTCCAGCTCCTTCACCTCGGCGGCGAAGTCGGGGTCGTCGGCGGCGAGTTCGCGCGCGGTGTCGATGTCCTCACCGGTCTGCTTCCAGGAGCGGTAGGTGCCGACGATCGGCGTGAGCTCGGCGTAGCGCTTGCTCAGCCGACGGGCGTTCGCCTGGTCGGAGTGGACCGAGGGATCGGCGAGCTTGGTCTCCAGATCGGCGTGCTCGCCGATCAGTTCCTCGACCGCTTCGAACATGGTCGGGCTCCTGGTCTCTACACGTGGGGTGGCTGCTCGGAACGGACAAAACGCCGGTCCCGGCCGCCCGTGGACCGGGGCGGCCGAGGACCGGCGCAGTGGCTCGCTACTTCTTGGCGGAGCCGGCAGCCTTGCCGAAGCGGGCCTCGAAGCGGGCCACACGGCCACCGGTGTCGAGGATCTTCTGCTTGCCCGTGTAGAACGGGTGGCACTCGGAGCAGACCTCGGCACGGATGCTGCCGCCGCCGATGGTGCTGCGGGTGGTGAACGACGCGCCGCAGGTGCAGCTGACCTGGGTCTCGACGTACTCGGGGTGGATGTCGCGCTTCAAGGTGTCTCCTCGTTTCCGGAGGGCGCCGGGTCGCACGGGCGGGATGCGGGTGCGTGAACCGGAGCCGACGTACCAGTCTGCCAGGACCGGCCGTATCTCCCAAAACCGGGGTGGCCGCCCCGGTATTCCCCCCTCCTGCCCGCAGGGGGCTCAGCCTCCGGCGGCCACCACCGCCGCGGCCTGGCCGCGGTCGGCCGCGGAGTCCCGGAGGGCGGATCCGGGGATCGGGCGGTCCTGCTTCAGCGCCCGCCAGACCTCGGTGGCCCCGGGTTCCACGGGGACGACGCGGTTGGGGTCGACCGGGTCGTAGCGGACCGGCAGGGTCACCAGGGACACGTCGTCGGCGCCCAGGTCGCCGAGCCCGCGTGCGAAGCCCACCAGCTCGTTCACCGAGTCGAGGCCGGAGTCCGGTGTGACCGCGCGGGCAGCGGTGCCCGCCAGGTCCAGCAGCCGCTTGGGGTTGCCGAGCACGCCGACGTCCCGCACCTGGTCGACGAAGGCCCGGACGAAGGCCTGCTGGAGCTCGATGCGGCCGAGGTCGCTGCCGTCGCCGACGCCCTTGCGGGTGCGCACCAGGGCGAGGGACTGCTCGCCGTCCAGGGTGTGGGTCCCCGGCTCCAGGTCGAGGCGGCTGTCGGCGTCGCGGAGGGGCTCGGTGGTGGTGATCTCCACCCCGCCGAGCGCGTCGACCAGCTCCGTGAAGCCGGTGAAGTCGACCTCCAGGTAGTGGTCCATGCGGATGCCGGACATCGCCTCGACGGTCTTGACCGCACAGGCCGGGCCGCCCGTCTCGTAGGCGGTGTTGAACATGGCCCGCGCGGCGCCGGGGGCCTCGGTGCCGTCGGCGCGGGTGCAGTCGGGGCGCTCGACCAGGGTGTCGCGGGGGATGGACACCACCGAGGCGGCGGTGCGGCCGGTGTGGACGTGGACGACCATGGCGGTGTCGGAGCGGGCGGCGCCCCCGTCCCGGCCGTAGGCGCCGTTGTCGCCGGCGCGGGAGTCCGAGCCGAGCACCAGGATGTCCATCGAGCCGTCGTCGAGGTTCTTGGGACGCTCGGTGCCGAGGGCCTGGTCGATGTCGACGCCGTCGATGCTGCCCTGGAGCGTGAAGTACGCGTAGGCCAGGCCGGAACCCGCGACCAGCAGGGCGGCGGCCGTGGTCCAGGCCGCTGCCAGGCCGATGCGGCGGGCCGTCCCGTGGTGTCTCCGGCGCTCGCCGGTGTCGCCTATGGCGCCCTCCGGGCCGCCGTCGCCGCGGCCCTGACTGCTCTGCTCGGACATGCTCTCCTCGGCTCTCCTGGGCCCGCCGCGCGGTGCGGCCGGGGCCGTCGGGCTGTGCCGGACTCGGCGGGTGCCGGGTGGGAGCGCGCCGCCCGTGCGCCCGGCGATGTGCCGGGTACCCCGCGGGGCGTGCGGCATCCCCCTCAGCGTGGCACGGGTGTCTGAGAGCGCCCTGAGAACGCGCTGTGCCCACCGCGCGGGGCGCGGTGGGCACAGGGGGGCCGGATCCGCCGGGGGCCCGTGGGAGGGCCCCGGCGGGGCGGGGGACCCTCAGTCGTTGCCGTTGCCGGCGGACGGAGTGGTCTTCTGGATCTGGAGCAGGAACTCGCCGTTGGACTTGGTCTGCTTCAGCTTGTCGAGCAGCAGCTCGATCGCCTGCTGCTGGTCGAGCGCGTGCAGCACGCGGCGCAGCTTCCAGGTGATCGCGAGCTCGTCGCTGCCGAGCAGGATCTCCTCCTTGCGGGTGCCGGACGCGTCGACGTCCACCGCGGGGAAGATGCGCTTGTCGGCGAGCTTCCGGTCGAGCTTGAGCTCCATGTTGCCGGTGCCCTTGAACTCCTCGAAGATCACCTCGTCCATGCGCGAGCCGGTGTCGACCAGCGCGGTGGCCAGGATGGTCAGCGAGCCGCCGTCCTCGATGTTGCGCGCGGCGCCGAAGAAGCGCTTCGGCGGGTAGAGCGCGGTCGAGTCGACACCACCGGAGAGGATGCGCCCGGAGGCCGGGGCCGCGAGGTTGTAGGCACGGCCGAGGCGGGTGATCGAGTCCAGCAGGACGACCACGTCGTGGCCCAGCTCGACGAGGCGCTTGGCGCGCTCGATGGCCAGCTCGGCGACGGTGGTGTGGTCCTCGGCGGGGCGGTCGAAGGTCGAGGAGATGACCTCGCCCTTGACCGACCGCTGCATGTCGGTGACCTCTTCCGGACGCTCGTCGACGAGGACGACCATCAGGTGGCACTCGGGGTTGTTGTGGGTGATCGCGTTGGCGATCGCCTGCATGATCATGGTCTTGCCGGTCTTCGGCGGGGCCACGATCAGACCGCGCTGCCCCTTGCCGATCGGCGACACCAGGTCGATGATCCGCGTGGTCACCACGCCCGGGTCGGTCTCCAGGCGGAGCCGGTCCTGCGGGTAGAGCGGGGTCAGCTTGTTGAACTCGGGGCGTCCGCGACCGGACTCGGGGGCCATGCCGTTGACGGAGTCCAGGCGCACCAGGGCGTTGAACTTCTCGCGGCGCTCGCCCTCCTTGGGCTGGCGCACCGCGCCGGTGACGTGGTCGCCCTTGCGCAGGCCGTTCTTGCGGACCTGCGCGAGGGAGACGTACACGTCGTTCGGGCCGGGCAGGTAGCCGGAGGTCCGGATGAACGCGTAGTTGTCGAGGATGTCGAGGATGCCCGCGACGGGGATCAGCACGTCGTCCTCGGACACCTGCGGCTCGCCGCCGGCGAAGTCGTCGCGGCCGCGGCGGCCCCGGCGGTCGCGGTAGCGCCCGCGGCGGCCCCGGCGGCCGGTGCCGTCGTCGTCGAAGTCGTCCTGCGCCCCGCCGCCCTGCTGGCCGCCCTGGCGCTGCTGGCGCTGGCCGCCGCCCTGCTGGTCGTCGCCCTTGCCCCGGCCGCGCTGGCGGTCGCGGCGCCCGCCGCGGTCCTGGCGGCCCTGGCGGGCCTCGCCGTCCTGGCCGCCGCCGGCCTCGGGCCTGGTGTCGGTCTGCGTCTCGGTGCGCACCTCGGTGCGGACGTCGCCGCCGGCCTCGGGGCTGCCCGCCTGCGCGGTGGCGCGGCGACGGCGGCGCTCACCGGCCGGCTGGTCGTCGCTGGCCGGCTGGCCCGGGATCTCGATCTGCTGCTGGGCGACGGCCTTCTCCGCGGCCTCGCCCTTCTCGGCCTTGGCGGCCTTGGCGGGCTTGTCGGCGCCGGAGGCGGCCTCGTCCTCGGCGGTGCGGGCCTTGGAGGTGGCGCGGCGCTTCGGCTTGGCGGGGGCCTCGCCGGCGCCCGCCTCGGCGGGCTTCGACGGGGAGGCCCCGGAGGCGGCCTGCGCCTCCTTGATGACCTCGATCAGCTGGCTCTTGCGCATCCGCGCGGTGCCCCTGATGCCGAGGCCGGACGCCACCTGCTGCAGCTCGGCCAGGACCATGCCCTCAAGGCCGGTGCCGGAACGGCGGCGCCGTGTGGTGGTGCCGGAGGCAGCACCTTCGGCGGGCGCGGCGGTGTCGACACTGTTGTCGGCAGTGACGCCCATCAGATCGGTGGTGTCGCTCACGAAGGGTCCTTCCCTGGAGCGGACGTCGGCCTTCTGGCTCGGCGACCGGTTGTGCTGTCCGGCTGCGGTCTGGGGTGCCGACCGCGTCGGAGCGGTGATCCCGCCGGTGCGGACCAACGGCGGAAGATATACATGCAAAGACGTGCAGGGTCCGGCTCGAGGTCCCCCTGCCCGACCCGCTTCCCGGGGGAGCGAGGGGTGTCGTGCCGGTTCCGGAGCGTGCTCGAAACTGCTCAGGCAGGCTGCTCAGGCAGTGTGGGAGGCTCCCGGAAGAAGGGTGGTCCCGTGACGGGACTCGCAGCACCGCGCCGCTTCGACGACGGTTGCAGACTTGAGGTTAACACTACCGGCTCCAACAAACATTCCCCCTCTCTCGCACCGGCAATCGTGTGTCACTGCGTGGCCAGCGGCAGAACGCTCGCCCCCGCGGCGTCGAAGGGGAGCCGGTTGGCCGCCCACTCCTCGCCCGCCAGCCGGGCGACCTTGTCCGCCGCCCCGCTGTCGGGCAGCGCCAGGACCGTCGGCCCCGCACCCGAGATCACCGCGGGGATGCCGTCGGCGCGCAGGCGGTGGACCAGGGCCATGCTCTCGGGCATGGCCGGGGCGCGGTATTCCTGGTGCAGCCGGTCCTCGGTCGCGGCCAGCAGCAGCTCGGGGCGCCTGGTCATCGCCTCGACGAGCAGGGCGGCACGGCCCGCGTTGGCGGCGGCGTCCACATGCGGCACGGTCTTGGGCAGCAGCCCGCGGGCCGTCTCGGTGAGCACGGGCCTCGCCGGGACGAAAACCACCGGAACGACGGAATCCGAGGGGTCCATCCTGATGGCCCGGGTGCCCGCGGCCTCGCTCCAGGCGAGGGTGAAGCCCCCGAGCAGGCAGGCGGCCACGTTGTCGGGGTGGCCCTCGATCTCGGTGGCGAGTTCCAGCAGCGCGGTGTCGTCCAGGCGGGCGTCGCCCCCTATGGTGACGGCCCGGGCGGCGACGATGCCGGCGCAGATGGCCGCCGACGAGGAGCCGAGGCCGCGTCCGTGCGGGATGCGGTTGGCGCAGACGACCTCCAGGCCGCGGGGCTGCCCCCCGAGCAGGTCGAACGCGGTGCGCAGGGAGCGCACCAGCAGATGGTTCTCGTCGCGCGGCAGGGTGTCGGCACCCTCGCCCGCGATGTCGATGTGCAGGCCGGAATCCGCGACCCGGACGACCACGTCGTCGTACAGGCCGAGCGACAGTCCGAGGGCGTCGAAGCCCGGACCGAGATTGGCGCTGGTGGCGGGGACGCGCACCCGGACGGCGGCGGCGCGGAACGCGGGACCGGCCATCGCTCGACGACACTCCTTGGTTCTGAACTGCGAGATGTACGAGATTTTCGAGGGGACGAACACCCGGGCCTGGACGGCGACATCACCACGGCACCTGCGGTGGGACGGGGTCGGGTACAGCCTATCGAAGGAAGGTTCACCTGCGACACAGGGCGCACGGGAGGCGCACGATGCGTGTCGTCCGCCCTGTGTGCCCCGACCGGGAACGCCGCGGTGGTTGCGCTTCCCCGACCGCAACGCTCCAGGGGGCAACGGGGGCTTTGCAAGCGGCTTTTGAGCCGTTCTCCGCCGCCCCGGCGCCGGAGATCCGCGGTGCGCCGCCCCGGGCGGGGCACGGCGCACCGCGGCCCGCCGTCAGGCGAGACCCAGGCGCTCCGCGGCGGCGGCGGCGTCCACCGGGACGGTGACGGGCTGCGGCGCACCCGCGACCGCCCAGTCCGGGTCCTTGAGGCCGTTGCCGGTGACCGTGCAGACGATCTGCTGGCCGGGGTCGACCTTGCCCTGCTCGGCGGCCTTCAGCAGGCCCGCCACGGACGCCGCCGATGCGGGCTCGACGAACACGCCCTCCTGGGACGCCAGAAGGCGGTAGGCACGCAGGATCTCACGGTCCGTCACCTCGTCGATGAAGCCGCCCGACTCCTCGCGCGCGGCGAGCGCCTGCGCCCAGGAAGCCGGGTTGCCGATCCGGATGGCCGTGGCGATCGTCGAGGGGTCCTTGACGACCTCGCCGCGGACCAGCGGCGCGGAGCCGGACGCCTGGAAGCCCCACATCCGCGGCGTCCGGGTGGAGACGGCGGGAAGCGCGCCGTCCGCCGCGGGCCGCGCGTACTCCCGGTAGCCCTTCCAGTACGCCGTGATGTTGCCGGCGTTGCCGACGGGCAGCACGTGGATGTCGGGGGCGTCGCCCAGGGCGTCGACGATCTCGAAGGAGGCAGTCTTCTGCCCCTCGATGCGGTACGGGTTCACCGAGTTGACCAGGGCGACCGGGTAGTTCTCGGAGAGGCCGCGGGCGAGGTCCAGGCAGTCGTCGAAGTTGCCGTCGACCTGGAGGATGCGGGAGCCGTAGACGAGCGCCTGGCCCATCTTGCCCATCGCGATCTTGCCGCGGGGCACCAGCACCGCGCAGACCATCCCGGCGCGCACCGCGTACGCGGC
Organism: Streptomyces sp. C10-9-1; assembly: GCF_024497955.1. GTDB lineage: Bacteria > Actinomycetota > Actinomycetes > Streptomycetales > Streptomycetaceae > Streptomyces > Streptomyces sanyensis. The sequence goes on from NZ_JANHKP010000003.1 coordinate 373,541, forward strand.
GGCGGAGGCGGAGGTGTTCCCGGTGGAGGCGCAGATGACGGCCTTGGCGCCCCCCTCCTTGGCCCGGGTGATGGCCATGGTCATGCCGCGGTCCTTGAAGGACCCGGTGGGGTTGGCCCCCTCGACCTTCAGGTGCACCTCGCAGCCCGTGCGCTCGGAGAGGACCTGGGCCGGGACGAGCGGCGTACCACCCTCACGGAGCGTGACGACCGGCGTCGTGTCCGTGACCGGAAGGCGGTCCCGGTACTCCTCGATGATGCCGCGCCACTGGTGGGTTCCGTTGGTGGTCATGGGTCCCTTACTCCCCTTCAACACGCATGATGCTGGCGACACCGCGCACGGTGTCGAGCTTGCGCAGCGCCTCGACCGTCCCCGAGAGGGCGGCGTCGGGCGCGCGGTGGGTGACGACGACGAGGGAGGCCTCGCCGTCCTTGCCCTGCTGCCGGACCGTGTCGATCGACACGCCGTGCTCGGCGAAGACCGTGGCGACCTGGGCGAGCACGCCCGGCTTGTCGGCCACGTCGAGGCTGATGTGGTACCGCGTGACCACCTCGCCCATCGGCGACACCGGCAGCTGGGTGTAGGCGGACTCGCCGGGCCCCGTTGCCTCGGCGAGCTTGTTGCGGCACACGGCGACCAGGTCGCCGAGCACCGCCGACGCGGTCGGCGCACCGCCCGCGCCGGGCCCGTAGAACATCAGCCGGCCCGCGGCCTCCGCCTCGACGAAGACCGCGTTGTACGCCTCGCGGACGGAGGCCAGCGGATGGCTGAGCGGGATCATCGCGGGGTGCACACGGGCGGTGACCGACCGGCCGTCCGCGGCGCGCTCGCAGATCGCGAGCAGCTTCACCGTGCAGCCCATGCGCTGGGCGGAGGCCATGTCCGCGGCGGTGACCTCGGTCAGGCCCTCGCGGTGGACGTCGTCCAGCCGTACGCGGGTGTGGAAGGCGATCCCGGCGAGGATCGCGGCCTTGGCGGCGGCGTCGAAGCCCTCGACGTCGGCGGTCGGGTCGGCCTCCGCGTAGCCGAGGGCGGTGGCCTCGTCGAGCGCCTCGGTGTAGCCGGCCCCGGTGCGCTCCATCTTGTCGAGGATGAAGTTGGTCGTGCCGTTGACGATGCCGAGCACCCGGTTGACCTTGTCGCCCGCGAGGGACTCGCGCAGGGGGCGGATCAGCGGGATGGCCCCGGCGACGGCCGCCTCGAAGTACAGGTCCCGCCCGTGGCGCTCGGCGGCCGCGTAGAGGGTGGCGCCGTCCTCCGCGAGGAGGGCCTTGTTGGCCGAGACGACCGAGGCGCCGTGCTCGAAGGCGGTGGTGATCAGGGTGCGGGCGGGCTCGATGCCGCCGATGACCTCGACGACGACGTCGACGTCCCCGCGTTTGACCAGGGCCGTCGCGTCGGTGGTGACCAGCTCCGCGGGGATGCCCTCGCGGACCTTCTGGGGGCGGCGGACGGCGACCCCGGCGAGCTCCACCGGGGCGCCGATCCGCGCGGCGAGGTCGTCGGCGTGCGTCGTCATGATGCGCGCCACCTCTGAGCCGACCACACCACAGCCCAGCAGCGCCACCTTCAGCGGACGCGTACGCATCATCCGACCTCGTTTCCTTTACTTCTACGGTTGGACCAGTCTCACCCACCGGACCGGAGTTTCTATCCCCCGTCCGACATACGAGACAACTATCTCAGCTATCCGACATCGAGACGCAGAAGATCCTCCTCCGTCTCGCGCCGCACGATGACCCGCGCCGCACCGTCGGCCACCGCGACCACGGGCGGGCGCAGCGCGTGGTTGTAGTTGCTGGCCATCGACCGGCAGTAGGCGCCGGTCGCGGGCACCGCGACCAGGTCGCCCGGGGCCAGGTCGGCCGGCAGGAACGCGTCCCGCACGACGATGTCGCCGCTCTCGCAGTGCTTGCCGACCACCCGGCTCAGCATCGGCTCGGCGTCGCTGGTGCGCGAGACCAGCGCCACGCTGTACTCCGCGTCGTAGAGCGCGGTGCGGATGTTGTCCGACATGCCGCCGTCCACGCTGACGTAGGTGCGCAGGCCCTCCAGCGGCTTGACCGTGCCCACCTCGTAGAGCGTGAAGGCCGTCGGGCCCACGATGGCCCGGCCCGGCTCCACGGAGATCCGCGGGGTACGCAGCCCGGCCGCCTCGCACTCGCGGGACACGATCTCGCTCAGCGCCTTGGCGATCTCGTGCGGCTCGCGCGGGTCATCCCCGGAGGTGTACGCGATACCGAGGCCACCGCCGAGGTCGATCTCGGGCAGCTCGACGCCGTGCTCGTCGCGCACCTGGGCCAGCAGCTGCACCACGCGGCGGGCCGAGACCTCGAAGCCCGCCATGTCGAAGATCTGCGAGCCGATGTGCGAGTGGATGCCGACCAGTTCGAGGCCGTCGAGCCGCAGCGCCCGGCGCACCGCCTCGGCCGCCTGGCCCCCGGCCAGGGCGAGACCGAACTTCTGGTCCTCGTGCGCGGTGGCGATGAACTCGTGGGTGTGCGCCTCGACCCCCACCGTCACCCGGATCTGCACCCGCTGGCGCAGGCCCAGGCTCTGCGCGACGTGCGCCACCCGCACGATCTCCTGGAAGGAGTCCAGCACGATCCGGCCGACACCGGCCCCGACCGCACGGCGGATCTCCTCCTCCGACTTGTTGTTGCCGTGGAAGGCGATGCGCTCGGCGGGCATGCCCGCGTCCAGCGCCGTGGCGAGCTCACCGCCGGAGCACACATCCAGGTTGAGGCCCTCCTCCGTCAGCCAGCGCACCACCGCGCGGCTGAGGAAGGCCTTGCCCGCGTAGAACACGTCCGCGCCGCCGCCGAAGGCGTCGTGCCAGGCCCGGCAGCGGGCGCGGAAGTCCGCCTCGTCCAGGAAGTACGCCGGGGTGCCGAACTCCTCGGCCAGTGCGGTGACCTCGATCCCCCCGACGGTGGCCACCCCGTCGGCGTTGCGCGCCACGGTGCGCGACCAGACCTTCGCGTCCAGCGCGTTCAGATCGGCCGGGGGGGCGGTGTAGTGGCCCTCGGGCAGCACGTCGGCATGGCGGGGCCCGGCGGGGTGTGCGGATCGGCTCATCTGTCTCTCACATCTCACAGGTGTAGGGGTGCGCTGATGCCGAACAGGGACAGGCCGCCGGCCAGCACCGCACCGGCGGCCTCGGCGAGGGCCAGCCGGGAGCGGTGGGCGGCCGAGGGTTTCTCGTCGCCCACGGGGAGCACGGTGTGCTGGAAGGAGAGCAGGGCGTCGGCGACCGTCTCCAGATGCCGGGCGAGCCGGTCGGGCGCGCGCAGCCGCGCGGCGTCCGCGACGGCGGCCGGGTGGTCCGCCACCGCCGAGGTGAGGGCGGGGGCGTCGACGGGGGCGACGGGCTCGGCCGCGAAGCCGAGCGCCCGCGCACCGCGGGTGAGGGCATGGGCGCGGGCGTGCGCGTACCGCACGCGGAAGAGGGGGTTGCGCTCGTGCTGCACCAGCAGCCCCTGGGTGCGCGGCCGGTCGTGAGCGGCGGCGGCCAGCAGCGCCCAGCGGGCCGCGTCGGCGCCGAGACGGGCGGCCAGCTCCTGGTCCGGGGCGGGCACGACGCCGAGGCGCTCGCCGGGAGCGGGGCGGGCGCCCATCCGCGCCAGGGTCTCGCCCCACACCCGCTCGCGCAGCTCGCCGTCGTGCGCACGGGGCTCGGCGGCCGACGGCAGGCCGTAGGCGGGGCCCTGGGCGAGCACACTGCGGACCAGCGTCTGCTGGGATCCGTCCGCGAGGGTGAGGTTGAGGAAGCCGGGGCCGGTGACCTCGACCCGTGCGATGCCGGGGGCCTGCTCCAAGTGGCGGCCGAGGATCCCGGCGACCTCGGCGGCGCTGCGGCCCGCCTCGCGGGCGAGGCGCAGGGCGACGTTGCTGGCCCAGTGGCCCCGGCCACCGGGGCGGGGGCGCTCGACCTGCACGGTCTCCGGCACGGCCACGCGCAGCGCACCGTCCTCGACCGCGCGGCACACGGCGTGCCGGACGGTACGGGAGAGCTCGGCGGGGGTCACGGGGACAAGCGTATGGGAGACAGGGGGGCCCTTCGCGAACCGGTTTCGCCATGCGGGCAGGCGGGCGGGGGCCGGGCCACCGGCGGGCCTGTGCCGGGGGGCTCGCCGGTGCGGTGGAGCGGGGGCCTCGCAGGGTGCGGTGGGGGCCGGCGGTGTGGTGGGTGCTCGCCCGGGGCTGTGGGGGCGGCGTCGGGCCGGGTGCCTCGGCGCGTGCGCCCCGCGGCTTCGAGGCGTGGCGCCTGGCCCGGCGCCCCGGGGCACGGCGCCGCGCGTGCCCCGTCCGTGCGCCCCCGGGCCTTCGCACCGAGCACGGCGACACCCTCGGAGCGCTGCGCCCGGGGCTGTGCGCCCTCCGGCCTGCGCCTCAGCCGAGCGAGCGCCCGCCGGCGCCCGTCCGGTCGGGAACCCCGCCCGGACCGGCCTGCGCGGCCGGACGGGGAGGGGCGGGGAGCGGAGGCTCCCCGCGGCCGATACCGCCGGGCCGGTCGCCGCCGCCCCCGTCCGCCTCGTCCTCGGAGCCCTCGGGCTCCCTCACCAGGCGGCGGACCACGCGCACCAGCTCGGCGGGCTCGAACGGTTTGGCGAGGAAGGCGTCCACACCGGCGGCCAGGCCGCTCTCCACCTCGTAGGGGGTACAGGCGCTGATGATGGCCAGGGGCAACCGCGCGGTCCGCGGATCCGCCCGCAGCCGGGCGGCGGTCCGCAGGCCGTCGAGGCGGGGCATGACGACGTCGAGCGTGACGGCGTCCGGCCGGACCCGGTGGACGACCTCCAGGCACTCGGCACCGTCGGCCGCGGTCACGACCTCGAAGCCCTCCAGTTCGAGGTTGACCCTGATCAGCTGCCGAATCACCCGGTTGTCGTCGACAACCAGCACTCGGCGGGGCGCGCCGGACACAACTCGAGAGTAGGTCCGCGGACGCGGCCGCGTCCGGGTTTTCCCGACTTCCGCCCCTTGCGGGGGTCGGGACGGCGCTCCGGGGGCGCACGGGTGCACCGGCCCCGGCACCGCCCCGGTCCATGATCGCCTTCCCTCCGCCGGCCCTCCGGGCCTGCGCCAACAGGACCGTCGCGCCCTCCACATATCCCGTCACGGACAGCCTCCGGGAGCTGGTAGTGTTCTACCCGTCGCCGCGCAGCAGCGAGGCGCACGCCCCCGTAGCTCAGGGGATAGAGCAACGGCCTCCGGAGCCGTGTGCGCAGGTTCGAATCCTGCCGGGGGCACTTCGCTTCAGCCAGCACGATGATGCGGTTGACCAGCGCAGATGCCAAGCACGAAGAGCGGGAGCCAGTCTCACTGGGTCCCGCTCTTCGTCGTTGGTTCGCACTGATCGCGATAGACCTGCGATAGACGGGGTGGGCGATCAGCGACGGACTCACGCATGTCTGCTGCGCGTCGAAGCCACCTCTCCCGAAAACCACGGCGGAACGTGCAGACGGACGGCACACCTCGCCACAGTTCAGCACCAGAGCGAGGGGATGCAGGCAGATGCGGGCCCGCAGCACGTGGCAGCGATTTTCTCTAGGCACAAGAGCAGCCATCGATCAGGCACTGTAGGCGAGTGGATGCCAGAAGACCTTGCCTTGTACTCACGCTGGTGGCAGCTAGAGACGTACCTGCGCCCTCTGGTTCTACGTGGAACTTCGATCGGTTCGGGGCGGTGGACAGCTTCTCCTGCGTCGCCCTAGACGCGGACCACCGGCACCGACGCCGTACGCATGCAGACCGCTTCCGGCCGGCCCATGATGGTCCGGCCCTGGCTCGCCCGGATGGATCACGGAGAAGGGATCTCCCCTGTGGGGCATCCGGTTCGCCCGTTCGCCCCGACCGCTCCATCAAGGAGGACTCAGCCTGGCACGTCGGACTCGCATTCCAGTTCATCGCGGGTGAAGGTGATGAAGTCCTCCAGCAGACCCGGCAGGACCTCCGGCAACCGGTCCTTGTCGGGGACACCGTCCGTGGTGATGAACAGGTCTACGTACCTCCCCCGTGCCGTCGAGCCCGTTGGAGGCTCGCAGGTGTAGTAGGTGGCGGCACCGGCATCCCAGATGATGCCCTTCGTCCCCACACCGATGGGCTGCGGATCCGCCTTCTCCACCGGGTCCCAGTCCACCTGTTCCTCGGAGCCCAGCAGCATGGCGGTCGCCAGGAACTTCGTCACGCCGTCGATGGAGACAGAGCACGTCCTAGCATCGTGCTCCTCGGTCAGCACGAACGGCCTGGCCCACAGAGTGGCCTTGTCCCCCGACGGCAGGATCGGGACCACGTCAGCACTGGCGAACGCCTCCCAGCAGATCCGCTCGGGCAACTCCGGGACGGCCTTCTCCTCTCCACCCGAGCACCCCGCCAGCAGACCCGCCAGGATCACGACCGCCGCCGCCGCACCACCACTGCGCATGAACCGACTCACCGTCAACTCCCCTTGGGGGCGGAACTGGCGATCAGGTCGCGCCCCACGGAATGCGCCGCCGCCGTCTGGGTCGAGGCCGCGCCCTTGTACTCCTCGATCTGCTCAGGCGTGAGCCCGGCCCCTCTCGCAGCCGCCCCCACAGCGGCCACTGCGGCCTCCTTGACAGCCCGCTCGGACGCTGCGTAGCCGGACACGGACTCACGCCGGGACTCGGACGACGTGTCATGCTCCGCGCTCTTCACGGCAGACTCGCTGATGTCCTCCTTGACCCACTCCACCACGTCACCCCCCACGGGCAGCATCTCCACGTACTTGCCCCCCACGGCGTCGATGATCCGGTTCGTCCACTTCGCATTGTCCGCGACGCCCTGGTTGTACTCCTCCGCCTCATGGGCCTTGGCGTCGTGCACGGCCTGAGCCCTCGCCTCGGACATGAGACCGGCGATCTCGCCCCCCGGGTGGACCGCGTTCCGCACGGCTTCACCCGTGTCGCCGTGGGCGTCGGGGTTGTGGAACACATCGGAGACCAGGGCCGTGGTGTAAGCCTGCTGGGCGTTCGTGATCGCACCGTAGGCCTGGGGGTCCTGGCCGACCGCACCGAGAAAGAAGGCCATGTCGGCCTTGTCGAACTCCGCCAGTTCACCGAGCGGTCTGGCCTGGTTCGCACCGTTCTCGGCTGCGGCCTGCAGGTCGGGCATGTACTCGGCCGCCATGTTGCCGAGGTTGCGGGAGAGACCGCTGAGCGGTCCCGCCGGGTCGCCGGGCTTCGCGGCGACGAGCTCGGGTTCCCCGCCGATCCTCGCGACGACCTTCTCCATCACGCTGCTCATCGTGGCACTGTGCGAGACCGCGGGGGCGTCCTCGTCGCCCGGCACCCGTCCGGTGACCGCCGCCTCCAGGGCGTTGCCCATGGCCGTCTGCGCCGGGTACTCCCCTCCGAGGACGTCGGCGTCGTACCAGTCGTCCGCGGGCTTCTTGTCGAGCAGGTAGTCGACCACGCCGCGCGCGTCGTCGCCGGTGGAGGCCTTGTCCGCCAGGGTGACGATGCCGTCCTTGTCGGTGTCCTCGCGGAGCGGCTCGTCGAAGAAGGCGGCGGACGCCTCCGGGTTGTTGGCCATGGCCTGCATGAGTCCGGTCAGGGGATTGAAGCCCTTGCCTCCCGAGTCATCGAGATTGATGCGCATCTCCGGGTCCGGGGGCAGGTTCCGGGACCACACGTCCGGGTCCTTCCTGTCCAGGGCGACCATGTCCCGGCCGACCGAGACGAGGAAGTCCTTGTCGTAGGTCCCGTCCCTGAGCAGGGAACCCAGGGCCTGGTAGCCGTAGAACCTCGCGAAACCGGCGCCCGGCGCGTCGATCTGCCGGTGGCCCGCCTTCATGAGTTCAGTGGTCCACGATGCATCGAGGTGGTTCGGGGTCGACTTCTGCGTGGCGAGGCCGAGAATGGCGCCCATGTCGCTCTGAATGTTGCGGACCATGCCCACCCGGTCCTGGCCAGCCGGCCCGAGAGACGTCGAGTCCAGCGACATCCTGGTGTACGCCTCAAGAGTGCCCTCGGCACCCAGCCTGCGGTAGAAGGCCGTGGAGAACTCCGGATCCTCCCGGTTGTCGTCCAGAAGGTCTTCCAGTTCCCTCAGGGCCTCCAGGTTACGGGCCGTGCCGCCCTCCCCGGTGACCTGTCGCATCAGGGCCGCCGCCCGGTCCACCTGCTCGGCGTCCAGACTGCGGTACGTGGGAGCACTGAAGTCGTGGTCGTCCTTGACGTTCGCCAGGAGGGCGCGCTTCAGCGAGTCGTCAGCGTCCGAGCAGTCCTCGACGATTCGGTCGACCCTCCGCTGCCAGAAGGCCACGTCCTCTTCCTGCTTCGCCAAGGCCTGCGGGTAGTCCGGGTCGTGGCGCGCCGCCGTGTCCCGCGCCAGGTCGTGCCGGGGCCTGACCCTGCCCCTGGCATCGACGTGGACCCCGGCGGCCGGGCCCTCCTCGTCCCTGATGCGGACGAGGGCATCCCTGGCGGCCCGGAACGACGTGTGCGCGTCCGCGAGTAGCAGCCTGATGCCCTCCGCCTGGGCCTGGGCGTCGCCGAACTCCTTGGCGGTCTTGGCGATGAAGGGCTTGGTGACGTCGGAGTTGGCGCCTTGCCACCGGGCCTTGTCGGACTTGGCCTTCATACCCTGGCGGGCGTCTTCGGCGAGCCTCTCCAACCTGGTCGCCATCTCCGACCAGTCGTCCACAGCCTCCTTCAATCGACCGACGGGAGCGTTCACGACGTCCTCGAATGTCAACACGGCACTACCCTCCGCTCCCTAGGTGAAGTATCCGTCGATCTTGGAGACGGAGAGCAGGCTGCCGCCGATATCCGCATCGTCGTTGGCATGGGCGGAGGTGCTGTAGTCGAGGTGGTCGGAGATGCGGGCGCACGCGTCCAGCAGGGTGCGCACCTGGCTGTTCCACCGGTTGTGCACCGACATCAGTTGGGCTCCGCTGGTGAAGTTGGCGTGAGTCAGGGCGTTCGCCGCGGTGAAGGTGGCAGGGCGGGCATGGTGACCGTCCTTGGAGAGCCGGCCGTGGAGCAGGAACGCCTCATGCCCGACGGCTCCGAGGTCGTCTCTGTTCACCACCAAGTCGGCGGCCGAGGCACCTGGGCCTCCGTCCAGGCGGTTGAGCTGCATCCGCGCTGACTGCCGCTCAGCGGCATCGGACTTCATCTGTTCCCACTCGTCCCAGGCCATCGTCTCCCCGTTCGGCCGGTTCTGATCACGTGGTGCGGGGTCCTCGGCACCACAAGGGACAGCAAGGGATTGCCCGGAGGGACGGCCGCGCCCCAGGAAACCCCCGTTCAACCGTGACTGGCCGGGCATTCTAGCGAACAGGGATCACGCCCTGTGCTGCCCGCCGACATCCGCGGGCCTGCCCGTGCCCCTCCGCGGGCGAGCCGGGAGCGGAGCACGGTGCGGGTGGCACCGACGGCCGCCCGTCGGTACGACCGGGACGTCGCAGGCGCGGCGCCCCCGGGAGTGAACACCCCCCATGCGGGAAGGATCGCACTGTTGATCGACACACAGCGCCATACCCTTCTACAAGGTTGTAGATTCTCCACGACGTCACCGCCCTTCGACGACAGGCCGCCGTATGAGGGGCACGCTGCCTGGCACACGCTTCACCGGAACCAGGCCGCACGGCAGTCGCAGTCGCCGCACAGAGAGAGCAGCACATCGCATGAGCATCATCAGTTGGATCGTCCTCGGTCTCCTCTCAGGAGCGATAGCGAAGTTCCTGCTACCCGGACGCGACCCGGGAGGCCTGATCGGTACGACTGTGATCGGCGTCGCCGGGGCGTTCACCGGCGGATGGCTGTCGGCGAAGCTCCTGGACCGGCCCATCCAGAACGAGTTCTTCGACCTCGCCACCTGGGGAGCGGCCATCGGTGGATCCCTGGTGCTTCTGGTCGCCTACCGGCTCCTGTTCGGAAACTCGCGAGACTGAGAACACGCACGAGCCGTACGCCCGGGCGGTGAAGCAGCGCCACGCCCGGGCGGTCGATCCCACACCCCGCACCGGCCCGCCCCAGCGGGCAGGCCGCGCTTCACTCCATGCCGCTCGTTCGGCGCTCCTCCAGGGTGCCCCCTGCGCCGGGACCTGTGCCGTGCCGCACGGTCGCCCCGGGTGTCCACGGGGTGGCTGCGCCGGCCAACGGCACACGGCTCCGCTCCCGGCCTCCGTCAGGTCAGCCGCTCCGGCGGAAGCCTTGAGCCCCGGTGGTGGAGGATCCCACCCCTGCCCACAAGGCCACAGTTCGTGCGGCATACGGGGGATTTCCCCGGACCACGATCACATCGCCCAAGGTCGGGTTGTCATACGGTCATGACGATCAAGCCGCTGCCTCAGCCGCACCCCATGCCCTCCCATCCTCGCCGTAGGGATGTTCGGGCTCCCTTGCCCAGTCCGCGGGACAGGGCGCACCTCCGTCGAGCCTGGCACCTGACAGAAGGCCACGTGGCCGACGCGTTCGGAGTGACCGTGGCCACAGTGCGCTCATGGGAGGCCGGACGCACCTCCCCCACAGGCCTGCGGCGGGCTGCGTACTCCGCATTCCTGAGCGGTCTTGCCCAAGGGCTGATGCCGGAACGCGAGGCGTCAGAGGCGGAAGCCGCCACACGGACCCAGGCCCCTCAGGCTCCTCGTCGTCCCACGAAGCATCGGGCTTCTCTCGGTGGGAGGAAGGAACGCCGCCCGGAAGTGCCCAGTGGCCCGCCTCTGGCGCGGAAGCCCTCATCACGCACCGTTTCCGCAACCGGGACAGCGGTGCTGCACGGTCACATCGCCATGCCGAAGGCTATCCGGCCGGGGTGCAGGCCCGATCCCATCTCGCCCGCACGACGACGACGGCTGCGTTCAGCGGCTGTCGCAGCGGCCGTCTGGACGGCCTGCCTGCACCTCTTGATCACCTCTCCACCTCCACTTCTCTGACACCGCGGATCCGCAGCCTCCCCGTTGGGGCTCAGAGCCACCCGGTGACCGTCACTCTGACCCGCACCGTCCTGCCTCCGTCCTCGGGGAGCAGCGAGGCAACGCACTCCCGGACGGCTCGACGGGTCGCGCGAGCGACATCGGCGGGACGGCTGTGCCGGAGAACGACAATGCGGACGTCGACCCTCATGGGCTCGGCACCATGGGGCTCGTGCACCCCCACCCCGGACGGCAGCGCAGGGTCCGCCGTCCGGGGCGAGGAGGGTCGAAGCAGAGCGGTGAGGCCCGGCTTGAGGAATGCGACACCCGGCACGTCCTCGACGGATCGGGCGATCTCCCGCGCCAGCAGGCTGCGGGCAGGGTCCCGGGTCATCGGCTTCGCCCCTCCCGGCTTCCGTCCGGATCGACCACCAGGTCAGTGATCCGTACGTCTACCGCCGCTATGACCAGACCGAGCTGATCGTCCGCCGCGGCCCGCACCTCACGGCGCACGTCATCGGCAATACCCGGAAGATGCGCATCCACCGGGGCATGGATGTCCAGGCGCACGTCCACCGGACCGGTGTCGAAGGAGAGGCTGGGCGCGAAGCGGCACGAGCCTGCCCGTACGCCGGGGACGCCTTCGGCCGCCGCACGCAGTGCCCGCGCCGCCACCGCCTCCATGATCCACAAGTCCTCCCCGGCTTCACCGAGCGGCAGGGGCCGACCGGGCCGCAGTTCTAGGCGCACCACGTCCATGATCCGCTGAGTGAGCGGTGTCATGTCGTCAGCCGCGGGGTCCAGGGGGCTGTCGCGGAGGCCGCGAACTGCCGACTGCAGCTGTTCGAGGCCGCGCACGGACTCACGGCAGTGGGGGCAGTCCCGCAGGTGCGCATCGCTCCGGCCGTGCTCCCAGGCATCCCACACGTCGAAGACGAGACGCCCACATGCCAGCTGCTCGTCCTCCCCGTCACGGCCATGGTCGGGTGAAGTAGTACGCGTGGTCATCGCCAGGCCCCCATCGCTTGTGTCAGGCTGCGGCGTGCACGGAATACGCGAGCCCGGACAGCCTCCTGACTGATGCCGACCGCTTCCGCGATGAACTCGTAGGGTCGTCCGTCCAACTCTCGCAGCACCCAGCATGCCCGCTGCTCCGCCGAGAGCACTTCGAGCGCGTCCCGGAGTTCCCGCACTGCATCTCGGGCCTCGGTGATCCGCGCCGGAGACGACACGTGCTCCGCTGCCGGTACGTCACCCGCCGACTCCAGTGGTGCCGTCGGTCGACGGCTGCGCAGGACGTTGAGACAACGGTTGGTGACGATGCGATATATCCACGTCGTGAAGGTGGAGTTGCCGTGGAACTCGGGAAGCCGCCGCCACGCGCTGAGGAAGGCGTCCTGCACGGCGTCCTCAGCCTCGGACCTGGTACCCAGCAGGCGCGTGGCGACACGGATCAGCGCTGGTGCGTGCCGCTGGACGAGCACGGCGAAGGCATCCTCGTCGCCCTCCGCCGCCCGGACGACCAGCAGGTGCTCGTCGGTGTCGCCGCAGGCATCGGGTGATGCGGTGTCTGTGCGGGCCCCCGCCACTGGCCGCTCCTCTCGTCCGGTCTCTGAAGGTAGGACACGGCTCCCCGGTGCCGTGTTATGCACGACTTCCCGGCGGGGGCTTCGGTCGGATGCCCGCCGAGTCCGCCCGTGACCGCGACGCCTCGGGGACACCGAGCCGACGCACAGGCACCGGTACCGGTCGGGGCCGCGCACGTACACAGCCGGAGCCGGAGGGGCACCCGACGGCCACTGCCAGGGAGACGCCCCTACCGCTCTCCGGGCTGCCGACCGCCGTGCCCGCAGGGTCCGGACCACGCCTGCCTGGGAGGAAGGACGTTGCCGCCAAGGGGATCCGGGCGGGGCTCTGACGCAGCGCGGGATGCCGCAACTGCGTGCCGGCCGACCGCCCCCGGGGACTCGTCACGGCGCCGTGGCGCCCCGCCCTTGGCCTGCCGCGACGACCGACGGCCCGTCAGGCCCGAAAGTCGCGCGGACTCGCGCGTCACACGTGTCCGGCCGGTGTGTCTGACGAAGTGAGAGCCAATCCCCTCCGTGAGAAAGGGCTGTGCCATGACCACGCAGACCACCACCGTCGAGAAGGACCTTTCCGCTCGGCAGAGCGCAAAGGCAGCACACACGACCACCGCTCTATCAAGCGGTGTCACCGGCGTGGATCAGCCGGCCGCGAACCGTGGGAGGACTTCGATCGCGGACGTGGTGGTGGTGAAGGTGGCCGGGATCGCCGCACGTGAGATCCCCGGAGTCCATGACATGGGAGGCGGCTTGTCGCGCACGATCGGCGCCGTGCGCGATCGTGTTCCGGGCGGCAGGCCGAACGTGGGACGGGGCGTGAAGGTCGAGGTCGGAGAGCGCCAGACCGCGATCGACCTCGACCTCGTCGTGGAGTACGGGGTCACCATCACCGATGTCGCTCACGACGTGCGCGAAAACGTGATCTCCGCTGTGGAGCGCATCACCGGGCTGGAGGTGGTGGAGGTGAACATCTCCGTCAACGATGTCCACCTCCCGGAGGACGACGGGGACCACTCCGTCGCGGACTCCCGTGTGGAGTGACCCCACCGGAGCGGCCCCGACCAGGACTGGAGCAGACTTGTGAAGGCGTCGGGTCTCGGTATGGCTGCCGGCATGGCTCTGGGGTTCGCCGGCTTTTTCGGTGGCTTCGTCGCTCTCCTCTTGGTGGCGGCCCTGGGGGCGACCGGTTGGGCCGTCGGTCACTGGCTCAACGACGGTGGGCGGATCAGTGATCTGAGAGACGCGTACGAGCGAGGGCGTCAATGAGCAGCCCCGCAGAACGCGGCACAACCACGGTCTCTGACACGGCCATCCGTCGGATCACCGAGCGGGCGGCAGTGGAGGCACTGTCCCTCACCGCCTCCGGTACCGCAAAGCGCTCCGCGGCCGCGCACGTTGGCCGCTCCGGACACTCCATCCGCGTCTCGTTGCGCTACCCCGTTCCTCTGTCGGATGCCGTGCGGCGCGTTCAGGAGCACGTGCTTGCGCGCACTCGGGAACTGACCGGCCACGAGATAGGCCGCCCGCACATCACCGTCAGCACCCTCTCACCGAGTCCTGCTGTCGGCCTGCTTCCGGAGCAGGTCGGGGGAGGCGGACCAGTGGCGAAAGCGGCCTTCGGCAGTGGAACGCCGCTGCGCTGGTGGTCGCAGCGGCGGCTGCCTTCGGCGCTCCTGGCCATGTCGGCCGCCCTCGCAGCAGGGCTCTTGGTGCTGCATGTCTTCGGGGTGCCGATCGGAGGATCCGCCGGGAGCCAGGGAAGAAGATGGGCGCTGTCGCGGCTCGGGGGCCCAGCAGTGACGGCCGTGGCCGGAGCGGTCGCCGCGCTGGGGCTTTCGATGATCACTCTGGCCCTGGCTCCGGGCCTTCGGCGCCTCCACACCCTCACGTCGACGGCTCGCCTGCAGGCAGCCGTCGATCGGCGAGCACTGGAGGCACTCGTACAGGACGCCGTGCAACGCGTGCCCGGGGTGAGCGCGGTGCGGGTGCGTCTGCGGAGACGGCGGATGACGGTACGGGCGGAGCTCGTCTTCGGTAGCCGTGCAGCCGCACTGGACACGGCGCGACGGCAGACCGTCACGGCTCTGGCAGGGTGCCGACTGCACCGAACGCCGCGCTTGTCGCTCAGTGCCCGCCTCTCACCTGACTGGGTTCCGGAACCAGCGGCGGTGAGCGCCCGTGAGCGGCAGGTCGTCGATCCCCTCCGTACCTGATCCGAGAGACACGGCCCGTAAGGAGGGCGCCCCCTGATGTTCCGCTGCCGAACGGCTTTGAACCGTACCGTGCTAGGTCTCACGGGACTGGTACTCGTGATCGCGGCTGCCGCGGTCGTGTCGTCGGTGTGGGGCCTGGGTCTTCCACCGTGGGGGCCGGGCCTCGCGCAACGCACGGTGCTCCTGGAGGAGGTGAGATCCGCGCTCCGCTTGCGTCCGCCCTGGACCCCTGAGGTCATGGTGACCGCCCTCGCCCTGGTGCTCGTGTGCGGTCTGTGGTGGTCCGCCTGGCAGCTGGGAGACGGCAGGCGTTCCCTGCTGGCGCTGGGGGTGGCCGAAGGTGTGGTGCGGGCCAAGGCGCTGGAGGATGCCGTGGCGTGGCAGGTGGCCGGCATCAGCGGCGTCGATTCCTCCCGCGCTCGGCTCAGGGGACCGTCCGGGACCTTCCGTCTCCGGCTGGATGTCCGACTACGGCCGGGGGCCGCGCCCGGTACCGTCCTGCCGGCGCTGGAGGTCGTGGTGGCCGAACTGGAGAGGACACTTGCCCCGAGCCCCGTCCGAGCACGGGTGCGCTTCGGGGCCCCACACAGGGCACGTGGGGTGGGCTTCCTCCCGACCCGGTCGTCACGAGGCCGGAGGGTGCGGTGAGTGTCCTGCCGGCGGGAGGCCGGAGGCCGAGGCCGCAGTCAACGTCCGTCGTCAGGCAAGCGCAGCAGGGCCCACGGAGGCGCAGAGCATCATGCACCTCCCTCGGGGCGTGATCCGTGCCGCCGTCGAGTTGCCGCCGGGCGAGCGCCGGACGACCCGTCAACCTGCGGCGGAGTGCCAGCCCGTCCCGCCCTGGCAACAGAGGCGACGGGACATCACGCAGCGTCTCTCCGCTGGCTTTGTCCACGGGATAGCTCGTGGACAAAGCCACTCCGCTGCCGGAGTCCCGACCCGCGCATGGGAGGACGGCCCCGGGACCCTCTGTGTGGCACAGCCGCTCGTGCCGGCGCCTACTGCCTCATGATCGAAGGAGACCGGGCCGGTCCACCTCCGCCACGTGGGCATCGTGCACCTCGCGAACGGGCACGCCGGAGGTTCCAGCCCTGGTGAGGACGTGATCGCGGCAGGGCGCCGCGCACGCCCGCCCGTGTCCGCACGGCGCTCGGATCAGCGGCTGCGCAAGGCGGCGAGGGAATCCTCAAGGTCTGCGCCACGAGGTCGGTTGTGGGGGAGCTTGGCGAGCAGGGCGGCCATGCCGCACGTGTTGGTCAGAGCCGAGAAGACGAGGCCTGCCGCGATCCCGGCCGAGACGAGCTGGAAGGCCGGGTGGACGAGAACCCCGAGAAGCAGTCCAAGAAGCACGACGGCACCTGCGGTCAGGCGCACCTGGCGCTCCATGCCCCACGTGGCCCGCGGTGCGCCCTGCGGGCGGTGCAGTTCGTGCCCGTCCGCGGCCCATGCCCCGGTGCCTCCGGAGAGCGTGGCCGTCGTGATGCCGTTCTCCGCGAGGATCCGGCAGGCGTTGCCGGAGCGCGCCCCCGAAGCGCAGACGACGAGGACGTCTCCGCGGTCAGCCGCGTGCCGGATGTCCGGCAGCGCCTGTGCGATCCGGTCGAGGGGGATGTTGAGGGCACCGGGCAGGTGGCCGCCTGCGAACTCTCCCGGGGTTCGTACGTCGATGATGGTCAGCTCGTGCAGGCGGGTCCGGGCCTCGTGAGTGGCGAGGGCCTCAGGCGTAGTCATGGCAGATGTCATCCTTGTGTGTCGACGGGGCCCCCAACGAGGGCACCAGAGTACCCCTCGGGGTATTTCGTGAGGAGTTGTCGTGGAACTTGATCTGGCCGGTGCCGAACTGAAGGCGGTCCTCAACCGGCTGCGCCGGGCTCAGGGCCAGATCGCCGGAGTCATCCGGATGATCGAAGAGGGCAGGGACTGCGAGGAGGTCGTCACCCAGCTGGCGGCCGCATCACGCGCACTGGACCGGGCGGGCTTCGCGATCATCGCCACCGGACTCCAGCAGTGCCTGACCGGTATCGAGGACGGCAAGCAATCGGGAGAGGACCGGGACGCGATGCGCAGCCGCCTGGAGAAGCTGTTCCTGTCGCTGGCCTGACCTGGTGGCGGCGTCGAGGTTCAGACGATCACGTCCGTGAGCATGAACGCCGCCACCGCCAGCAGGACGCAGGCGAAGATCCGCTGCAGGGCCGCGCCGGAGACCTTCGAGGCAAGACGCTTCCCGTCCCAGGCCCCCAGGACTGCCGCCCCGGCGAAGGGCCCGATCACCGCCCAGTCCAGCGCACCGCCTGTTCCCGCACGCGCCACCAGTGCGGCGAGCGAGTTCACGGTGATCACCAGCAGACTGGTACCCACTGCCTGACGCATGCGCAGTCCGAGTACGCCCACCAGGGCGGGGACCGCCAGGAAGCCGCCTCCCACCCCGAGGAATCCCGTCACGGCACCCAGCCCTGCGCCCGCTCCGGCAGCCTTGACCGGTCGGACCGGCCCCGAGGGACCGGTGGCAGGGCGCAGCATCCGCAGAGCCGCCAAGCCCGCGATGACGGCGAAGGCACCGGTCAGCAGCGCCGGGTCCAGCCGCCCCGCGGCGGCACCGGCGAGGAAGGCCGGCCCGATGCCCGCCGCGGCGAACAGCGCACCCGTCCTCCAGGCCACGGCGCCGTCGCGGGCGTGGGCGTACAGAGCCGTGGCGGAGGTCGCCGTGACGATGACGAGGCTTGCCGTCGTGGCTGCGACGGGAGTGAAACCGAGGAGGTAGATCAGGGCCGGAACAGCGAGGACACTGCCACCGCCGCCGAGGGCCCCGAGGGCCAGTCCGACGACGGCGCCGGCGATGAGGGCGAGGACGAGAGAGGTCACGCGATTCGGCCGCTGTTCCCGCGTTCGTCGACGACCGGGTATCCGGCGGAGGCCCACGCGTTCATGCCTCCCTCGACGTCCACTGCCTCCGCGCCGCGCTCCACGAGGAGCTGCGCCGCACGCTGGGAGCGCCGCCCGCTGCGGCAGATCACCACGAGGGGCAGCTCCTGCGCGGCCTGCGGCAGGGGTGCGCCCGCCACGAGGGCCGTGAGCGCGACATGCACTGCTCCGGGAGCGTGCCCGGCGCTCCACTCCGGCGCTTCACGCACATCCAGAAGGACGGCGCCCGGCCGGTCCCCGCGGGTGCGGCTGTAGGCCTCGCCCACGCTGAGGCGCGGCGCGGTCCGGCGGGACAGGAACATGGTGGGGTTTCCTTCCGAATCGATCGGGTGAAGGTGGGGCAGAGGTCCGACCGGTCGGCGCGTGGCGTCCGGGGCGGACTCGCACCGATCCCGATGCGACCGCGGTCGCATCGGGATCGGTGCCCGAACGGCGCCGACGGCTGTCGCACCCGGGTCGACGGGCATCGGGTCACGCCGGAACGAGCGGCAGGCCCGCAGCGGTGGCGGCGTCGAAGCCGTCGTCGACAGCGACCACCTCGCGCCCGGCGGCATCCAGCAGCGAGGCGGCGATCGCGGCTCGCATGCCTCCGGCGCAGTGCACCCACACCGTGCCGTCGGGGACCTCGTGGACGCGGCGGGCCAGCTCGTGCACGGGAATGTGCACGGCGCCCTCGATCCAGCCGTCCGCCCGCTCGGAGTCCCGGCGCACATCGAGCACGACGACCTGGTCGATCCCCTGCTCGGCCAGCCCGGCGAAGGTGGAACGCGGAAAACTCGCCGGCTCCTCCCCGGCCCGGAGCCAGCTGCCCGGGTCTCCCGTGGCCGCTGCGGCGGGGCGGTCGATGCCGACCCGGACGAGTTCGCGCTGCGCGGCGGCCAGCTGCTCGGCATCCGCGGCGAGCAGGGTGACCGGCTTGCCCCAGGGGATCATCCACGCGAGGTAGGTGGCGAGACTTCCGTCCGCCTCGAAGTTGAAGGAACCGGCCACGTGGCCTTCGGCGAAGGCGAGGCGGCTGCGCAGATCCACCACCCATTCCCCGGCCGCGAGGCGGGAGGCGATCTCCTCCGCGTCGGCGAGGGCGGGCGGGGTCAGATCCACCGGCGCCGGGCCCTTGGCGTTCGCCGGACCCATGTGGGCGTAGTAGGCGGGCACATCGTCGAGACCGGCGAGCAGGTCGGCGACGAAGGCATCGACCTCGGTGGTGAGCGCCGCGTTCGCGGCCTTCTCCTTGCCGATCGTCGTGGTGTCGCCCCCGTCGGCCTGCACCGAGGAGCAGAAGCTGCCGAAGCCGTGGGTGGGCAGGACCGCGGTGTCGTCGGGCAGCTCGGCGGCGAGACGGTGGGCTGACGCGTGCTGGGCGCGCGCGAGCTGCTCGGTGAGCCTGGGCTCGACCAGGTCCGGTCGGCCGACCGAGCCGACGAGAAGGGATCCTCCGGTGAACGCCGCCACAGGGGCACCGCCGTCGCTGAGCACATAGGAGGTGTGGTGGGGCGTGTGTCCGGGTGTGGCCATCGCGATCAGTACGAGCCCGGAGTCCACGGTGAAGGAGTCGCCGTCGGACACGGGAGTCCTGGCGAAGGCCACTCTCGCCCCGGACGGTACGAGGTACGCCGCACCGGTGATCCGGGCGAGTTCGAGCCCGCCGGTGAGGTAGTCGTTGTGCACATGCGTCTCGACCACATGGGAGATCCGTACACCGCGGCGCACGGCTGCGGCCAGCACCCGGTCGACGTCCCGCGGGGGGTCCACCGCCACCGCCGTCCGGCTCCCACCGGCCAGATAGCTGCGGTTCCCGAGGCCTTCCAGCTCGATGGTGTCGACGAAGAACACGCGGAGCCCCTTTCCCGATCGATTACCCCAGGGGGTATTACATCCACCCTAACATCAGTACCCCAGGGGGTATATTCCGTTGCTGCGTCCACCACCCCGCGTGCCGCGTACCCGGTACCCCGGCCGAGGATGCACGGCCCGGTGCCGAGAGAGCGGCGGCGCGCAGGCGCACGGGCCGGCCGCCCGGAGCCGTTGGACGGTGCCGGCAGGCCGGCTGACGGCGGAACGGAGCCCCCTGACGCGAGGGACCGACTGGGCGGTGCCGCCCGGGGGCCCTCGGACCGGAGGATCCCGTGCACCCCTGCGCATCCACGCCCCTCGGCGAACGCTGTGCGACCGCGTGCACGGCCGGCCCGAGGGTGCCGTCTGCCGGGCGGAGGGGCACTCGACAGGCTGTGAAGGGCACTTCGCGCGGCATCCGCCGTCCGGGGGAGGGCGTCGCGCGGGGTCGAGCGGAAAGGGTCCCGCTCGACCGGACGCGGTACGGCGGTACGGCGGTACGGGTCATGGAACCGACCCCGGCCCGGCTCCGGCGGCATCGGCCGGAACCCGCCGGTCGCGGCACCCGGAAGGCGGACACCCGCGGTGCGCGGTGGCGGCGCAGACGAAAGCCCGAGCGAAGGTCCGGGCCCGGACGGCACCCCTGTTCGCCGGGCTCGACGCGGCCGGGGCGGACCCTTGCCGCGTCAGGCGTCAGGCGTCAGGCGTCAGGCGGCCGGGGCACGGGCGCGGGCCACGGGTCACGGGTCACGGGTCACGGAGGGCGACGCTGATCCGGTCGGCCGGGACTGCGGCGCCCTGCTGATGCTGGAGGCGACGGCCGGGAGCACGGCACCGGTCCGCTTCCTCACGCTCGGCACACCCAGGGGGCGCCCTCCGGCAATACGGGTCCGGACGGACGCCGTGCCGAGGGCAGGGCCGGCGGCGCCGTCTTGATCGCGCGCCAGCGATCACGCACCGTCAGGTGAATACTCCCCGGGGGATGCCCGGAGCCCTGCGGAGGCGGGCAAACCGGGGACGGGCCGCAGCCCTCGGGCCGCCCCCACGCGAAAGCGGAGGTGGCTTCCGGACCGCCCGGACCGCCCGGATCAGCTCGGGCGGACCGGATCAGCTCGGGCGGACCGGCGCTCCCGGCGCCCCGCCGACGGAACGCGGAACGCGGGAGGCGGGACGCCGGAGCCGGGGGCGAGGGCCGGCGCCCGCGCAGCGGCCCCTCCGCCGGGATGTCCGCCCCGTGCCGCCACCGGTCGGCGGCCGCGCTTCGGCGCCGACAGCGGCCTCGTGCGGGCGGTGGGCACCTGACGGCTCCCCGCCCACCGGCCCGGGCGGGGAGCCGTCAGGCCCCCGCGCGGGCCCTCCGGCGCCGCGGCCGGGATGCGCCGGGGCCTCCCCCGTCGAGCACCGCCCGCGCCGACCCGGCGCGCCGGGTCGGACAGCCTCGCCCTCCCGTCACCGGCGCTCGCCGGCGCCGGCCGCGGACCCGGGGGCAGGAGAGGCCGGAGAGGCCGGAGAGGCACCCCCGGGGCGGCCCCGCCCCTGCCGCCTTCCCCCCTTCCCCTCCCCCGACGGGACCGCGTAGCCGTCGGGCCGGACCAGGAGCGTGTCGCGGCGGGCCGGATCGGCCCAGGTGGCCCGTATCAGGTGCCCACCCGCCACCGGCGAGGTGCCGGGCAGACCGGGGGTCTCGCCCGACGGGGCGACGAGCACGAACGCCCGCTCCCGCAGCAGCTCGTAGAGCCTGCCCTCGCGCAGGGCCAGGTCCGGAACACGCCGGGCACCGGGACCGTAGGAGATGCCGATGCCCGTGATCATTCCCATGGCCCGCGCGGAGGCCGGACGCACGGCGTTCAGCAGCCCTGCCGCGAGCCCGCGGGCCGCGCGCTGGAGCGGGGTGCGGGCCATGGCGAGGCGGACGATCGCGCCGCTGCTGCGCAGTACACCGGCCCCGACGGGATGCCGTTCGCCGTGGTAGCTGTCCAGCAGCCCCTCGGGGTCGGACGCCTCCCCCCGCAGGACCGCCGCGAGCTTCCAGGAGAGGTTGGCCGCATCCTGGAGCCCGGTGTTCATGCCCTGCCCTCCTGCGGGGGAGTGCACATGCGCGGCGTCTCCCGCGAGGAAGACGCGGCCGACGCGGTAGGAGGGCACCTGGCGCTCGTCGCTGTGGAAGCGGGACATCCAGCGGGGGCCGTGCATCCCGAAGTCGCTGCCGAGCGCCTTGCGGGCGATCGCCCTGACCTCGTCGAGCTCCACCGGCTCGCCGTCGGGCGCCTGGCGGCCGCGGTCCCAGCCCATCACCCGGTACCAGCCGCCGCCGAACGGGGTGATGAACGCGAAGGCGTCCCCCGAGGCGGCCACGGTGAGCAGCCCCTCGGGCTCCTGCGCCAGCCGGACGTCGGCGAGGACGATGGAGCGCACCACGGACACCCCGGGGAAGGGCAGGCCCAGCGCACCGCGCACCGCACTGCGCAGGCCGTCGGTGCCGACGAGGTAGCGGGCCCGCAGTGGGGACGCCCCGGGACCGGCGAGTTCGGCGGTGACGGAGTCGGCGTCCTGACTCAGACCACGGAGTTCCGCCCCGTACCGGAAGCGGACCCCGGCGGCGAGCGCCCTGCGCTCCAGGAGCCGTTCGACCTCGAACTGCGGGGTGACCAGCAGGAAGGCGAAGCGGGAGGACAGCCGGCCGAGGTCGAGCGTGAGCCGCCGGAAGAGGCTCAGCTCCGTGACGGGCGTGCCCGTGGCGACCAGCTCGTCGGCGAGGCCGCGGGCGTCGAGCTGCTCCAGGGTGCGGGCGTGCACCCCGAAGGCGCGCGTCAGGTTGCTGATGCCCGGCTCCCTGCGCTCGACGAGCGTGACCCGCAGCCCGGCGGCGGCCAGGTCCCCGGCGAGCAGCAGCCCGGTCGGCCCCGCGCCCACGACGAGGACGTCCGCATCGGTGCCGTCGGCTGCCTTCCCCGGGACCGCCGCGGGGACCTGCTCCGCGCCGGGGCCCGAGTCCGGGACCGCGCCCGGGACCGCGTCGGCGCCCGGGACGCCGGGTGTTCCCTTCCTGCTCATCACTGCCTCCAGGTGTGCCTACGATCGTTTGCCAACAAGCGTTGGTCAACGCTTGTTGGTCAACCTAGGGCACCCCGGGATGGCCCGTCAACACCCGTTGGCCTACTGTTGTTGGCATGACGACCGCACGCCGCTCCGACGCCACACGCGCCGCGATCCTCGAAGCCGCCCGCGAGCGCTTCGCCTCCGACGGCTACGAGCGGGCGACCATCCGGGCCATCGCCCGCGACGCGGGGATCGACCCGTCGATGGTCATGCGCTACTTCGGGAACAAGGAGGGGCTGTTCGCCGCGGCCTCGGCGATCGAGCTCGAACTCCCGGAGCTCGGCGCCCTGCCCTCCCGGCACGTCGGCACCGCGCTCGTCACGCACTTCCTCGACCGGTGGGAGCGGGACGACGTGCTCACCGGGCTGCTGCGCGTGGGGGTCACCAACGCCACCGGAGCGGAGCGGATGCAGGCGATCTTCGCGGAGCAGCTCGGCCCCGTCGCACTCGGCGTCTGCCCCGACCCCGCCGAGGCGCCGCGCCGAGCCGCGCTCGCCGCGTCCCAGATCCTCGGGATGGCACTCGCGCGCTACGTGCTGCACCTGCCGCCAGCGGTCGAACTGTCCCGCGACGAGGTGATCGCCTGGCTGGGGCCCACCGTCCAGCGCTACCTCACGGCCGAGGGGCCGTAGAGGCGCCCGTCGGCGCCGCGCGAGGGCGGCCCCGCAGGGCCGCCCGCCGCGCCGCACTCCGCCGGTTCGGCCCGCACGGGCTCCGGGGTGGGCGGCTTTCGGCCCGCCCCCGCCCCCGGGCGCTCAGGCGTTGGGGCGCTTGCCGTGGTTGGCGCTCTTCTTCTTGCGCGCACGGCGCTTGTTGCCTCGCTTCGACATGACGACACCCCCTCTCCGCATATCGGTCATTCCGGGCGTCGATCAGTCTAGGTTCCGAGGCCGTACGGCGCACCGGGGAGGGCGGCCCGCCACGCACTGCGGCGCACCGGGGAGGGCGGCCCGCCACCCACGGCGGCACACCGGCAAGGCATCCGCGGCGACCCTCCGGCGAACCGCCCCTGCGTCAGGCGGAGCTCCGGCGGCGGGACGCCGTCTTCTTCGCGGCGGACCGCCCCCCGGACCCGTCGGCGGACTTCGCGCCCGACCCGCCCCCCGGCGCCTCCGCCTTACCGGACGCCCCGGACCGCGCCCGCTTCGGCGCCGCCTTCCCGGCCGTCTTCGACGTCCGCGCCGTGGACTTGGCCGGAGCCGCCTTGGCGCCCCCGCCCTTCCCCGCCGTACGGGCCGTGGACTTCTTGCCGCTCGCCGCCTTGGGAGCCGAGCGGCCCGCGATCGGGGTGACCCCGGCGACACCCCCCTCCTCCCCTCGCGCCTCCTTCGCGGCGCGCACGCTGCCCTCCAGCGCGGCCATCAGGTCGATGACCCGCCCCCCGTCGCCCCCACCCGGCTCCGGCACCGGGACGGCCCCGCCCTCGGCCTTGGCGGCGATCATCGCCTCGACGGCCTCGCGGTAGTCGTCGTGGAGGGACTCCAGGTCCACCTCGCCGAGCGTGTCCATGAGGGCGTCGGCCAGATCGAGCTCGGCGTCGCGCACGGTCACCTCCACCTGCGGAGCCACCCCCTCCGGTGCGCGGATCTCGTCCGGCCACAGCAGCCCGTGCATGGCGATCACGTCGTCGACGACGCGCAGCATGCCCAAGCGCTCGCGGCCCCGGAGCGCGAACTTGGCTATGGCCACCTTGTTGCTGCGCTTGAGCGCCTCACGGAGCAGGGTGTACGGCTTGGCGGCCGGCGCCCCGTTCGCGGAGAGGTAGTACGCGGCGTCCATCTGGAGCGGGTCTATGTCGGCGGCGGGCACGAAGGCCACGATCTCGATCGTCTTGGCGGTCGGCAGCGGCAGCGACGCCAGATCCTCGTCCGTGATGGGGATCATCGAGCCGTCGGCGTCCTCGTAGGCCCGGCCGATCTCGGCGGTGGGGACCTCCTTCTCCTCCAGCTCGCAGACCTTGCGGTAGCGGATCCGGCCGCCGTCCGCCTCGTGGATCTGCCGGAAGGACACCGCATGGCTCTCGGTCGCGTTCACGAGCTTGATCGGAATGCTCACCAGACCGAAGGAGATCGCACCGTTCCATATGGATCGCACGCTATGTCCCTTCCCTACCGGAATCATGGGATTCTCATCGTATGACGCCGATCACAGAGGTGGCGGGCCGGCGGCTGGCGCTGAGCAACCTGGACAAGGTCATCCACCCGGCGACCGGGACCACCAAGGGCGAGATCCTGCACTACTACGCCGTGGCGGCGCCCGCGATGCTGCCCCATCTGCGCCATCGTCCGACCTCCTTCCTGCGCTACCCCGACGGCCCCGACGGCCAGGTCTTCTTCACCAGGA
The DNA here is from genome assembly GCF_024497955.1 of Streptomyces sp. C10-9-1. Taxonomy (GTDB): domain Bacteria; phylum Actinomycetota; class Actinomycetes; order Streptomycetales; family Streptomycetaceae; genus Streptomyces; species Streptomyces sanyensis. The sequence continues at coordinate 398,419 of NZ_JANHKP010000003.1, forward strand.
ACCCGCCCCCCGGCATCCCCGAGTGGGTGGGCACGGCGCCCGTCCCCCGGTCGGACGACCCCGGCGCCCGGCAGGTCGTGGTGGACGACCTGCCGACCCTGGTCTGGGCCGCCAACCTGGTCACCGAGTTCCACACCCCCCAGTGGCGGGCGGACACCCCGGGGCTCGCCGACCGCCTGGTGCTGGATCTCGACCCGGGGGCGCCCGCCGGTCTGGAGGAGTGCTGCGAGGTCGCCCTGTGGCTGCGGGAGAGGCTCGCCGAGGACGGCCTGGACGCCTACGCCAAGACCTCGGGTGCCAAGGGGCTGCACCTGCTGGTCCCCCTGGCACCGACACCCTCGCGGGAAGTGTCGGCCTACGCGCGCTCGCTCGCGGTCGCGGGGGAGGCGGCGCTGCCGGGGCTGGTGCTGCACCGGATGGCCCGGGCCCTGCGCCCCGGGAAGGTGTTCGTGGACCACAGCCAGAACGCCGCCGCCAAGACCACCGCGGCGCCCTACACCCTGCGCGCCCGCCGGGAGCCCACGGTGTCGGCACCGGTGACCTGGGAGGAGGTGGAGCGGCGCGGGCCACTGGTCTTCCGCCTCGGGGACATGCCCGCCCGCCTCGAGCGCCACGGGGACCTCCTCGCACCGCTCACGGACCCCGGGGCCGGGGGGCGGCTGCCGTGAGCACCCTCCGGCCGCCGCTGCGGGTGGCCACGGCGGAGCCGGTGGCCGCCCTGCCGAGGGAGGCGGGCCTGGCCTACGAGCCCAAGTTCGACGGGCATCGCATGGTGCTCTTCGCCACCGGGGGGAGGGCGGTGCTCCAGGCGCGGTCCGGGCGGATCGTCACGGCCGCCTTCCCCGACCTGGAGCGAGCCGCCGCGGCACTGCCGGAGGGGACCGTGCTCGACGGCGAGGTGGTCGTGTGGCGGGACGGGCGGACGGACTTCGCCGCGGTCCAGCGGCGGGCCGCGGCGACCCCGGGCCGCGCGCCCGCCCTGGCCCGCGCGCTGCCCGCCTCGTACGCGGCCTTCGACCTGCTGGCCGCGGGCGACGAGGACCTGCGGCCGCTGCCGTACGGGCGGCGCCGGGCGCGACTGGTCGCGCTGGTGGGGCCGCTGGGGCCGCCGATCCAGCCGGTACCGATGACCCGCGACCCGGACGAGGCGCAGACCTGGCTGGAGGCCCTGCACGCGCTCGGCGTCGAGGGCCTGGTGGTCAAACGGTGGGACCAGCCGTACCGGAGCGGGGTGCGGGCATGGCGCAAGCTGCGGCGCACCACCGGCCGCGACGCGGCCGTCCTGGGGTTCACCGGCAGGCCGGAGCGGCCCTCGGCACTGGTGCTCGCCGTGCCCGGTGAGGCGGCGCCGCTGGTCTCGCGCCCGCTGGCGCCCGCCCTGCGCGCGCAGGCGGCGGCCCTGCTGCCCCGCTGGAGGGCGCCGGGGACCGGCACGGCGGTGGCGCCCGGCCGCGGCGCGATCGGCTACAGCCCGCTCTCCCCCGGCCTGACGGCCGAGGTGGAGGCGGGGACCGCCCGGCATCCGGTGGTGACGGTGCGGCGGTTGCGGCTGCCCGAGGAGTTCGACCCCGGGGCCCCCGGTGAGCGGGCTCCCGGGAGCGAGGGAGACTAATAAAGTTTGACTAGTTGGGGCGGAGGGCATACGGTCACCGCCGCCCCCGGCCCTTCGCCGGGTGGGCCCGCCGAGCATCCCGAGGAGTTGCGATGACCCTGCTTCCCGACACCGGCTACACCCCCACCCCCGAGGACCGTGCGGGCCTGGACGCCTGGTTCGCCGCCTACGACGAGGCCAGCGCGGCACGCGACGTCGAGCGCATGGCCGATCTGGCCGTCTTCCCGCTCAACCTGGTGAGCGACGACGAGACGGGCCGCGGGGCGTGCGCGCAATGGGACCGCGGACGCTACACGGAGACCATGCGGCGGGTGCTCGCCGACGCGGGAGAGGCCGGCATCTCCTTCGAGTCGGAGCGCACCCCCGTCTTCCTGTCGCCCGCGATGGCCGTGGTGTTCACCGACTCGACCATGACGGCGGGCGAGACGGTGCAGCGGCTGCGCTACGCCGACGTCCTCGTCCGGCGGGGCGACGGCTGGGCCTTCCAGACGATGATGCAGGGCGGCTGGGGCGACGCCCTGTAGCCCGGGGCCGCAAGGGCCGTCCGGGCGGCCTGCGGGGGCCGTCCGGACGCCCGGTGGGGGACCACCCTGATCCGGCCGTTGTGCCCTCGGCACGCGGTGACAGCGACGGCGCCCGGAAGGTCCGTTACGGCACGACCCGTCCTCGGCCCCGCCCGCACTGCGGGCCCGAACTCCCGCCGCGGGCACCGCCGCGGCGGCCCCGGGGGCGGCACGGGCGCCCGGCGGGCCCGCCCGGGGCGGCAACCGCGCGGCGCGATACCGGTCGCCTCGCCCGGGACGTGGGGCACACTCTCCCCAGACACAAGGACGGGACGAGAGTTCTTGGGATGGGGGCAATTGGTGTTCGCAGGGATCGACGAGGTCGACTGGGCAGCGCTGGAGCATGCCTACGGCCCGGCCGACGGCGTGCCGGGATTACTGCGGGGACTGGCCTCCGCCGACGCCGCGGAGAGGGAGGGCGCCCTGGACTCGCTGTACGCCACGGTGCACAGCCAGGGTGAGGTCTTCGATTCCACACTCGCCTGCATCCCCTACCTGATGGAGCTGGTCGCCGACCCCCTGGTGGAGGACCGCGGCCCCGTCGTCGAGCTGCTGACCAGCATCGGCGGCATCGACCTGGACGGGGACGACGAGCTGGACCCGGAGGACGAGGAGTTCGAGGACGCCGCCAACTACGCCATGGCGGCCTCCGCGGTCGCCGCCGGCTCCGAGGTCTTCCTGCAGCTGGCGGGCGATCACGACCGCGAGGTGCGGCTGGTGGTGCCGCTCGCGCTGGCCACACTGCACCCCGACCCGGTCAGGGTGCTGCGCCTGCTGCGCGGACGCCTGCCGGTCGAGACGGACGACGAGGTCCGGCTCGCCTGCATAGAGGCGGGCGGGCGGATAGCGCTCCGGCACCGCGACCTCACCCCCGAGGTCGTCGACTGGCTCATCGGGGTGAAGGACTCGGGCTACTGCGCGGGGCTGCGCCTGGGCGCGCTGGCTCAGCTGGCGCGCTGCTCCCCCGCCTCGCTCCCCGTCGACGTGGTCCCCTGGGCGACCGGCGTGCTCCGCGAGATGCGGGCGGCGCCCGTCGTGGTGGCCGCCTCCTCGGAGCCGCCCCCGCCGCTGACCGGGGCGGCCCGCGAGATACGGGCCGCGGCGGTCGCCGGACGGGTCGCCCCGTGGACGGCCGGGCTGCTGAGGACCCTGCACGCGGGCCTGGGCGACCGGGTGGACGACCGCATCGCCCTCCTCGCCGACCAGCTGTGCAGCCCCGACCTCAGTCAGCGCATCGACGCCGTACGCATGAGCGAGGAGCTGCTGCGGACCTGGCGCGGCGCCTACGGCGAGCTGGTGGCCCTGATCGGCGAGCAGCTCGCCGACCGGGACCCGCACCTGCAGGACGCCGCCGCGGCCGTCCTGGGCGGCCTGTTCCAGCTGGCCGCACCGGCGGCCGACGCCCTGCTGGAGCAGCTGAACACCGATCCGCGCTGCTGGGTGCGCTCCGGCCCCGACGGGCGGGACGCGCTGGGCGCCCCCGTCCTCGCGCTCGCCCGGGCGGGCGACCCCCGGGTGGTGCCGATCCTGGCCGAGATCCTCCGGCAGGGCGACACCCCGGCCGACCTCGCCCGCTCCCTCGACCGGCTGGGCACGGCGGCAGCGCCGCTCGCACCCGCGCTCTGCGACCGCCTGGCGCGCCTCGGCCTCGACGGAAGGCTGCCGGAGCGGGCGGAGCCGCTGCTGCGGGGCCTGGCTGCGGTGCGGGCCGCCGACATGCTGCCCGCGGCCGTCCCCGCGGTGCTGCGCGTGCTGCGCGGGGCCCCCGCGTACGGCAGGGAGCAGGTGGTGGCCGGGGCGCTGCGCACGCTGGCCTCCTTCGGACCGGCCGCAGGGGAGGCGGCACCCGTGCTCCGGACGCTGCTCATGCCCGCACGCACGGCGGACGGCGGCCTCCCGGCGGCGCTGAACGCCCGGGCGGCCGGCGCGCTGTGGGCCATCGACCGCGACGCGGACACCGCGCTGCCGGTGCTGTGCGAGGTGCTGGGCGGCCGGGACGAGGGGGCGCGGCGCACCGCGGCGTCGGTGGCGGGACGGCTCGGCGGCGCCGGTGCCGCGGCCGCACCGCTGCTCGGCTCGCTGATGCGCTCCGCGGAGCCGTGGACCCGGGTGGAGTCGGCCGCCGCGCTCTGGCGGGTGACGGGCGACCCCGGCCGGGCCTGGCCGGTACTGCGCCGGGCGTGGGAGGAGCTGCCGTACGCACGTCCGCGGGTGGCCGCCGTCCTGGCGGAGCTGTCCACGCGGGGCGCCGAGGGCGCCGACCGGCTGGTCGACCGGGAACTCCTGTCGCCGCGACGGCACAACGCGCTGGACGGCGGCACGGGGGTTCATGACATCTTCGCGGACGAGAGGCTGCTGGCGCTGTGCCGGCAGACGGTCACCGGCGGGCCGTGAGCACGCCGCCCGGACGGCGGCGCCCGGTGTGTGCGCACGACGACGAAGGACGAGGCACCACATGATCATCTTCGGTACCAAGGGCTATCTGCACCAGCTGGCCGTCCTGACCCTCGTCTGCGGCCGCTGCGGCAACCCCGCGGCGCACACCCTGCGCAAGCGGGTCACCAGGTTCACCCTGTTCTTCGTCCCGCTGTTCCCGTTCTCGACGAAGTACGCGACGCAGTGCACCTTCTGCGGGGCCGAGCAGCAGACGACCGCCGCACAGGCGGAGCAGCTCCGGCAGCAGGCCGGGGGCGGGCAGTCGGCGCCGGGCCACCGGGCCGGGTACGGGGCGGACCCCGCGACCGGACCGCGGTACGGCCAGGCCCACGGGCAGCACAACCCCTACCAGAACTGAGGAAACGTCACTTCACGGGCGGGGCGGCCCGGCCCTGCCGGGCGCGCCACCCCTGGCCCCGCAGGCCCCCGGGGCAGCCGGCCGAGGCCCCCGCACCACCAGAAGGAAGCCCTGACGGAGAGTCACACACAACCCCGCCACCAGACCAACGCACCGTGACATAAACGGACAAGAACTCCGTACGCTTGCTACGTTGCGTGGCATGACCGCACTGACGGCGGATGCTCCCCGGCACGCGCCGCCCCGCGCCAAGCGGCGGGGGGTCGAGCTGTCCCTGCTCGTCTGCGCCGTCCTCGTCTGCGTCTACGGGTACGCCGCCGTGGGACTCGCGCGGCACGGGGCCGTCCCACCGGACACGGCGGGCTACGCGGCGGGCCTGGGCACCCTCGCGCTCCTCGGCCACCTGGTCGTCCGCCTGCGCGCCCCTTACGCCGACCCGCTCCTGCTGCCGATCGCCGTCCTGCTCAACGGCATCGGCCTGGTGCTCGTCCACCGGCTCGACCAGGAGACCCCGGGCGAGCTCGCCGCGCCCACCCAGCTGGTCTGGTCGGCCCTCGGCGCGGTCCTCTTCTGCGCCGCCGTCATCGCCGTGCACGACCACCGGCGCCTGCGCAGGCACGCCCGCGCCGGCGGGGTCGCCGCCCTGCTCCTGCTCGGCGCGCCGGTCCTCTTCCCCTCCGTCAACGGGGCCCGCATCTGGATCCGGGTGGGCGACCTGTCCATCCAGCCGGGCGAGTTCGCCAAGGTGCTCCTCACCGTGTACTTCGCCGCCCGGCTGGCCGCCCACCGGCCGAAGCTCCCGCACACGGGCCGCCGGCCGAAGGCCCCCCGGGGGCCCTTCGGCCGGACGCTGGCTCCCGCGCTCGCCGTGTGGCTGCTGAGCATGCTCGTGCTCGTCGTGGAGCGCGACCTCGGCACCTCCCTGCTGTTCTTCGGCCTCTTCGTCGTCCTGCTCTACGTCGCCACCGGCCGGATCGGCTGGATCGGCGCCGGTCTGCTGCTGGCCTCCGCGGGCGCATGGGCGGTCGGTTCGCTGGAGCCGCACGTCCACAGCCGGGTGGCGGACTGGCTCGACCCGTTCGCCTCGATCACCGCAGGGCAGGGCCCCGGCCAGCTCGCCCAGTCGCTGTTCGCCTTCGCCCACGGCGGGATGTCCGGCACCGGGCTCGGGCTCGGGCACTCGGCCCTGATCGGCTTCGCCGCCAAGTCGGACTTCATCCTGGCCACCGTCGGCGAGGAACTCGGCCTGGCCGGGCTGACCGCCCTGCTCCTGCTCTACGCGCTGCTGGTGGGGCGGGGCTTCCGCGCGGCGCTGGACACGCCCGACGCCTTCGGCACCCTGCTCGCGGTCGGGCTGTCCTCGGTCCTCGCCCTCCAGGTCTTCGTCATCGCCGGAGGCGTCACCGGCCTCGTCCCGCTCACCGGCATGGCGATGCCCTTCCTCGCGCAGGGCGGCTCCTCCGTGGTGACCAGCTGGGTGATCGTGGCGCTGCTCGTCCGGCTGAGCCACGCGGCCCGGGCGCCGCGCCCGGCGGCCGCAGGCACCGCGGACCGGCCCCCGGTGCGTCCGGCGGTACTGCGGTGAACCGCTGCACCCGGCACGTGGCCGCGGTCTGCGCGCTGCTGCTGGCCGTGCTGCTGGTGAACGCGGCCCGTGTCCAGCTCGTGCCGGGCCCGCCCCTGCGGGACAACCCGGCCGACCTCAGGGACGACATCGCCCGGTGGAGCCTGCCGCGCGGGGACATCGTGGTGGACGGGCGTCCCGTGACGGGCTCCCGGGACACCGGGCGGAGGCTGCGCTACGAGCGGACCTACCGCGACGGCGCCCTCTACGCGCCCGTCACCGGGTACGCGTCCCAGCGCTACGGCACCTCACTCGTCGAGAACCTCCAGGACGGCATCCTGGCGGGCACCGACCCGCTGCTGTCGCCGCTCCCCCTGCTCGACGGCCTCGGCAGCCGGCGGCGGCCGGGCGGGCGGGTCGTCACCACCATCCGGGACGCCGCCCAGCGGGCCGCCTTCGAGGGGCTGGACGGCCGCCGCGGGGCGGTCGCCGCGATCGAGCCCGCGACCGGGCGGATCCTCGCACTGGTCAGCAGCCCCAGCTACGACCCGTCCGCCTTCTCGGGTGCGGGCGAGGCAGCCGCCGGGGCCTGGACCCGGCTCAACGGTGCGGCCGACCGCCCCCTGCTCAACCGGGCCATCCGGCAGACCTATCCCCCCGGCTCCGCCTTCAAGATCGTGACGGCCGCGGCGGCGCTGGAGTCCGGGGTGGTGGAGGACGTCGACGCCCCGACCCGCACCCCTCACCCCTACCTGCTGCCCGGGACGGCCACCGTGCTCCCGGACGCGGCCGAGGGCTGCGAGGACGCCTCCCTCTCCTATGCCGTCCGCTGGTCGTGCAACACCGTCATGGCCCGTCTCGGAGCACGCGTGGGCCTCGCGGACATGGTCGGGACGGCGGTGGCCTTCGGCTTCAACGACACCGGGCTGCGCATCCCCGCGGCGGTCGCCCGCTCCAACTTCGACACGGACATGTCCCCCGACCAGGTGGCCCTCTCCTCCATCGGGCAGTTCAACACCACGGCGACGCCCCTGCAGATGGCGATGGTCGCGTCCGCGGTCGCGTCCGGCGGCACCCTGCGCAGGCCGTACCTGGTCGAGGAAGCGACCCGCGCCGGCGGCGACCCGGTCGCCCACTACGGGCCGGGGGCGGGTCGGCAGGCGGTGAGTGCCGCGACCGCCGCCCGCCTGCGGGAGCTGATGGTGCGGGCGGTCGAGGACGGGACGGGCGGGCGGGCCGCGATCCCGGGGGCGGTCGTCGGCGGCAAGACGGGCACCGCCCAGCACGGGGTCGGCAACGCGGGCACGCCCTACGCCTGGTTCATCTCCTGGGCGCGGGCCGAGGACGCGCCGCAGCCGCAGGTGGCCGTGGCGGTGGTCGTCGAGGACGCCACCGGGGACCGCGCGGAGATCAGCGGAGGCGGCAGCGCCGCACCGGTCGCCCGCGCCGTGATGGAGGCCGTGCTCTCCGGCTGAGCCCGCGGGAGCCCCCAGCCCGGCTGCCCGGCACCGGGCAGACTGGGGCACGGGAGGGGACATGGAGGAGATCCGCAAGGCACTGGAGGAGATCGACCGGCAAGACGCCGGGCTGAGCGCCTTCGTCGAGGTGTACAGGGAGGCGGCCGCCGCCACGCGGCGGGACCCGCCCGGCGAACTCACCGGGGTGCCGCTCGCGGTCAAGGGCCGCTCGGGGCTCCGCGCGGACACCGCCGGGAGGCTGGTGGCCGCGGGGGCGGTGCCCGTGGGCGCCACCGCCGTCCCCGGGCCCGGCACCCCCTGGCGCACCTGGGGACTCGGAGCCCATGGGCCGACCCGGAACCCGTGGCGGAGCGACCGCACCCCGGGGGGCTCCTCCGCCGGGGCCGCCGTCGCGGTGGCCACCGGCATGGCCGCCCTCGCGACCGGCGGCGACGGCGCGGGGTCCGTGCGCATCCCGGCGGCGTGGTGCGGGGTGTTCGGGTTGAAGACCAGCAACGGGCTGCTTCCCTCCCCCGACCCCACCGGGCTCGCGGCCCCCGGGCTACTGGCCCGGACGGCGGCCGATGCCCTGGCCGCGCTGCACTGCCTGCTCGGCGCTCCGGGTGCCCCGGGGCCCGCGACGGTCCCGGGCCCCGGGGCGCCGCTGCGGGCGGTGTGGTCGGCGGACCTGGGATTCGCCGACGGGGTCGACCCCGGAGTCCTCGCGGTCGCGGAGGCCGCCGTGGGGCGCCTGGAGTCGGCGGGCGTCCTGGCCACCACCGGCGCGGACCCGGTGCTGGCGGACCCGGCGGACGCCTGGCGGGCGGTGCGCGGGGGCCGCCCGGAGGAGGCACGCACCGTACGGGAGGGCAACGACCGTGTCCTGGACACCCTGTTCGACTCGGCGGAGGTCCTGGTGACCCCCACCACGCCCAACCGGCCGCACGGCCACGACGGCCCCGGACCGGACCGCTACTCCACGGCTCTCACCTGGGCCTTCAACCTCAGCGGCCATCCCGCGGCCAGCATCCCGGCGGGCTTCACCCCGGACGGCTGCCCGGTCGGCCTCCAACTCGTCGCGCCCAGGGGGTCGGACGTCTCACTGGTCGGGAGATCCGTTGCGCTGCAACGGGTGCTGACTACGCTGCGCCCATGACCTCCTACGAACTCGCGCAGGTGAACATAGCCCGGCTCAAGCACCCCCTGGACTCCCCGGAGCTGAAGGACTTCGTCGACAACCTGGAACCGGTGAACGCGGTCGCCGAGGCATCCGACGGCTTCGTGTGGCGTCTGAAGGGCGAGACGGGCGACGCCACCGAGGTGCGCGTGTTCGACGACCCCTCGATCATCGTGAACCTGTCGGTGTGGCGGGACCCGAACGCCCTGACCGCGTTCATGTACCAGGGCATGCACCGGGAACTGCTCGCCCGGCGCTTCGAGTTCTTCGAGCGCGTCAGGGAGGCCATGACCGCACTGTGGTGGGTGCCCGCAGGGCACCGGCCCTCCGCGGCGGAGGCCGAGGAGCGGCTGCGGCACCTGAGGGAGCACGGGCCGACGGAGCGGGCGTTCACCCTGCGCACCTCGTTCCCGCCGCCCCCGGCCGGCGCGGAGCGGTCCGGGGACGGCTCCGCGCCGGAGGGCGAACGGGCCGGGGCGGCGGCCTCCGGCTGACCGCGCCCGCGCGGGGCGCGGCACCCTCCGCGGGTTCCCGCACGCGGTCCCCGCGGGGTGCCGGTGCGCCCCGCCGGGACCGGCGGGGCGCACGGGAGCCGGGGTGCGCTACGCCGTCCCGTCCGCGCCGCCCTCGGCGATCGCGGTCGCCACCTCGGCGACGCGCTCGCGCTCCTCGGCGCCGAAGCGCTCGCGGTCGAGCCGGTCGGCCATCTCCTCGTCCTGGGTCATCAGCAGGTCCAGGTTGGCGTCCCCGAGGTCGAAGACGCCCATGTCCAGATACGCCTTCTGCAGGCGCTCGCCCCACAGCCCGATGTCCTTCACACAGGGCACGATCCGGCTGAAGAGCAGCTTGCGGAAGAGGTGCAGGAACTCCGACTGCTCGGTGTACTCCTCCGCCTCCTTCCGCGGCACGCCGAAGTTCTCCAGGACCTCCAGTCCGCGGAGCCGGTCGCGCATCAGATAGCAGCCCTCGATGACGAACTCCTCGCGCTCGCGGCGTTCGGCGTCGGTGAGCCCCCGGTAGTAGTCGCGCAGCGCCATGCGGCCGAAGGCCACGTGGCGGGCCTCGTCCTGCATGACGTAGGTCAGGATCTGACGCGGGAGCGGCTTGGTCGTGGTGTCGCGGATCATCCCGAAGGCGGCGAGGGCCAGCCCTTCGATGAGGACCTGCATGCCGAGGTAGGGCATGTCCCAGCGGGAGTCGCGCAGGGTGTCGCCGAGCAGGGCCCGGAGGTTGTCGTTGATCGGGTACAGCATGCCGATCTTCTCGTGCAGGAAGCGCCCGTAGATCTCGGCGTGGCGGGCCTCGTCCATGGTCTGGGTGGCCGAGTAGAACTTGGCGTCGAGGTCCGGGACGGACTCGACGATCCGCGCGGCGCACACCATCGCGCCCTGCTCGCCGTGGAGGAACTGGCTGAACTGCCAGGAGGTGTAGTGCTTGCGCAGCTCGCCCCGGTCCCGTTCGGTCAGACGAGCCCAGTGGCGGGTGTTGTGCAGGGGCAGCACCTCGTCGGGGGTGCCCAGCGGGTCCGTCGGGTCGACCTCCAGCTCCCAGTCGATGCGCTTGGCGCCGTCCCACTGCTTGTCCTTGCCCTTCTGGTAAAGGGCGAGGAGGCGGTCACGGCCGTCGTCGTACTCCCAGCTGAACCGGGCTGCCCCGTCGGCGGGCACCTGCCAGAGCAGGGAGTCGGGCGGGGTGGTGTAGCGGTCCTGTGTCGACACCGGGCGGCTCCTTCGCCTCACGATCCGTTGCGCGTTCCCTTACGTGCTCACCGCTGTGCAATTACCTGTGGGCAGCGTCACACGGGGGTAGACGGTCAGTCAACAAGTCGTGCGGAAGGGATTGACGAGCCTGCTGACAGGGAGTCTCATAACTCCCGGACCCGGTAGCCCAGTGACGAGGTGCCCGCCATGACCCCCCTCAGCACCCGCGGCGCAGAGCCGCTCCGCGACGCCCTCGGCCTCCTCCGGGACCGGGAGCAGGTCGCCGCCCGCCTGCTCGAGTCCTCCGCGAGGCACTCCTTCGACCCGGACCGGGAACTCGATTGGGAGGCCCCGGCGGAGGACGGCAAGTGGTTCTGGCCCCCCGAGCTCGTCTCCCTGTACGACACCCCGATGTGGCGGCGGATGTCCGAGGAGCAGCGCCGGGACCTCGCGCGCCACGAGGCCGCCTCGCTGGCCTCGCTGGGCATCTGGTTCGAGGTCATCCTGATGCAGCTGCTGGTCCGCCACATCTACGACAAGTCGCTGACCAGCAACCACGTCCGCTACGCCCTGACGGAGATCGCCGACGAGTGCCGCCACTCGATGATGTTCGCCCGGCTGATCAAGAAGGGAGGGACCCCCGAGTACCCCGTCCCCCGCGTCTACCACAACCTCGCCCGGGTGCTGAAGACGGTGTCCACCACGCCGGGTTCCTTCGCCGCCACGCTGCTCGGCGAGGAGATCCTGGACTGGATGCAACGGCTGACCTTCCCCGACGAGCGGGTGCAGACGCTGGTGCGCGGGGTGACCCGCATCCATGTGGTGGAGGAGGCCCGCCATGTGCGCTACGCCCGCGAGGAGCTGCGCCGCCAGATGGCGACCGCACCCCGCTGGGAGCGTGAGTTCACCCGGCTGAGCTGCGGGGAGGCGGCCAGGGTGTTCTCCGTGTGCTTCGTGAACCCCCGGGTCTACGACAACGTGGGCCTCGACCGGCGCCAGGCCGTCGCCCAGGTGAGGGCGAGCGGCCACCGGCGCGAGGTGATGCAGACCGGGGCCCGCAGGCTGACCGACTTCCTGGACGACGTCGGCCTGCTGCGCGGTCCCGGGCGCAGGCTCTGGAAGAGCTCGGGCCTCCTCGCCTGACGAGCGGTGGGCGCGGGCACGGCGGCTACCCTGCGGGCATGACCAGTCCCGCATCGGCCACCCCCGCGTACCGCAGGCTCAGTGTCGAGGAGCGCCGTGCCCAGCTCCTCGCGGCGGCCCTCGGCCTGTTCGCCCACCGGCCGCCCGAGGAGGTCTCCCTCGACGACGTGGCCGAGGCGGCGGGCGTCTCCCGGCCGCTCGTCTACCGCTACTTCGCCGGCGGCAAGCAGCAGCTCTACGAGGCGGCCCTGCGCTCGGCGGCCGAGGAGCTGGAAGGGTGCTTCGCCGAGCCCGCCGACGGGCCCCCCACCGACCGGGTCGCCCGCGTCCTCGACCGCTACCTGCGCTTCGTCGACCAGCACGACACCGGGTTCACCGCCCTGATGCGCGGGGGCAGCGTCGCGGAGACCTCGCGGACCACCGCGATCGTGGACGGGGTCCGCCGGGCGGCGGCGGAGCAGATCCTGCGCCACCTCGGCGTGACCCGCCCGGGGCCGCGCCTGGGCATGATGGTCCGCACCTGGATCGCCGCGGTGGAGGCCGCGTCGCTGATCTGGATCGACGAGGGCAAGCACCCCGGGGCGGACGACCTGCGCGACTGGCTCGTGGAACACCTGGTCGGCCTGCTGGGCGTCACCGCGGCCGGCGACGAGGAGACCGCGCGGGCCGTCGCCCGCCTGCTGCGGCAGGAGCAGCGGGGCGGTCGCATCGGGAGCCTGGCCGAGCGGCTGGGCCCCGTGGTGGGCGGCGCGGCCCACCTGCTGTGACACTGTCCGGGTGAGAAGCGAGAACACGCACTTCAGCGGCGGCCCGCTCGACGGGCGCGTCCTGCCCGTCCTGGTCGGGCCCACCGGACACCCGCCGAAGTGGTACCGGATCCCCGTCCCGAACGACGACGGCGCCCCCGACACGGTGCACGTCTACCGCCGCGTGCCCGCGGGGTACAGCAAGCGGCTCCACCTGCAGCAGGGCTGGAGGTACGAGTACGCCCCCGGGGGCGTGGAGCGGCGGGAGATCCGCTGGCCCTGGTCGAAGCCGAAGGACCCCGGGTAGGGCCCGCGGCGGCCGCCTGACGGCACCTCCCGGGCGGTGCCGACCGCGGCCCGTCCGGGCCCGCACCGCTCCGCTGCCACCTCCCGGTGGCGCCCGGGAACGCGGCCGCGGGCGGGCGCGGATCGGGGCCCGTCAGGCTCCGGCGACCGAGGCCAGGTAGGCGGCGGTCTTCTCCGGGTCGTAGAAGAACTCCTCGAAGTCCGCCGGGTCGTTGAAGCCGTTCGCGAAGCGGTCGGCGACGGGCTGGTGGGCACCGGCGGCGCCGATCAGGCCGAGCACGTGCTCCGGCGGCACACCGAGCATCGCGTTGGTCCACTTGGTCACGTGCCGCGCCGTGTCCCAGTAGCGGTCGAACGTGCCGCGCATCCACTCCTCGTCGAAGGGCCGGTCGCCGTGCGCGGTGATGGAGTCCAGGTAGGAGGCGGCGCACTTGGAGGCCGAGTTGGAGCCCTGCCCGGTGATCGGGTCGTTCGCCACCACGACGTCGGCCACACCGAGCACCAGGCCGCCGCCGGGCAGCCGGCCCACGGGCCTGCGCACGGTGGGGGCGTAGCGGCCGGCGAGGGTGCCGCCCGCGTCGGTGAGTTCGACCCGGGTGGCGCGCGCGTACTCCCAGGGGGTGTACTTCTCCATCAGCTCCAGGGTCAGCGACAGGTGCTCGGCCGGGTCCCGGACGCCCCGGAAGACGTCCAGCGGGCCGCCGGGGACGCCTTCCCAGAAGAGGATGTCGGCGCGCCCGGAGGTGGTGAGGGTGGGCATCACGAAGAGCTCCCCGACGCCCGGCACCAGGTTGCAGCGCACCGCGTCGTAGTCCGGGTGCTCCGGGCGGGGCCCGAGGCCGTGCACGTAGGAGACGGCCAGGGCGCGCTGCGGTTCTGCGTAGGGGGAGCGGTCGGCGTCCCTCTCGAAGAGGGAGACCAGCTCGCCCTTGCCCGCCGAGACGAGGACCAGGTCGTAGGCGCGGGAGAAGTAGTCGAGGTCGGAGACGGCGGCGCCGTGGATGACGAGCTGCCCGCCGCGCTGGGCGAAGGCCTCCATCCAGCCGGCCATCTTGACGCGCTGGTCCACGGACTGGGCGTACCCGCCGAGGCGGCCGACCCAGTCGACGGCGCGCCCGCCGTCGGGCCCCGCGACGGACACGCCGAGGCCCTCGATGCGGGGCGCCTGGGACTCCCAGAAGTTGATCCCCAGGTCGCGCTCGTGCTGGAGCGCCGTGTGGAACATGCACTGGGTCGACATCACGCGGCCGGACCGGATCTCGTCGGCCGTGCGGTTGGACATCAGGGTGACCTCGTAGCCCTGGGACTGGAGGCCGAGCGCGAGCTGGAGACCGGACTGCCCGGCTCCGACGATGAGTATCTTCCGCATGGCGGTGCTCCGTTGGGGTTCGGGAGGCTATTCGGGGGTTGCTTCGAGGGCGTGGCCGACGAGTGCGAGGAGCGCGTCCACGACCGCCGCCCTGTCGCGTGCGTCCATGATCACCACGGGGACGCGGGACGGGACCGTCAGGGCCTCCCGTACGTCCTCGGCCTCGTAGGCGGGAGTCCCCTCGAAGTGGTTGACGGCCACGACGTACGGCAGTCCGCAGCTCTCGAAGTAGTCGAGCGCGGGGAAGCAGTCGGGCAGCCGCCGGGTGTCCGCGAGGACGACCGCCCCGATGGCCCCGCGCACGAGGTCGTCCCACATGAACCAGAAGCGCTGCTGCCCGGGGGTGCCGAAGACGTAGAGCACCAGGTCGTCGTCGAGCGTGATCCGGCCGAAGTCCATGGCCACGGTGGTGGTGACCTTGTCCGGGGTGGCCGACAGGTCGTCGGTCTCCTCGCTGGCCCGGGTCATCAGGGCCTCGGTCCGGAGCGGGGTGATCTCCGAGACGGCGCCGACGAAGGTGGTCTTGCCGACGCCGAAGCCGCCCGCCACCACCACCTTCACCGCCGTGGGGGCGCGGGTGGTGTCGAGCTGCCAGGCCTGGAGTTCCTCTTCGGGCTCCGGTACGGGCGCGGCCGCTCCCCCGGGATGCTCCCGGGCCGCGCCGGGCGCGGGCGCCTCCGGAGCGGGACCGGAGCCGCCCTGCGGGCGGGCGGGGAGCGTGTCAGAGGCGGCGGAGTCCACTCAGCACCCTTTCGAGCAGTGCGCGGTCGGGCTGGCCGGTGCCGTGACCGGTGCCGTACACACGGATCTTTCCCTGGTCGGCGAGGTCGCTCAGCAGCACCCGGACGACGCCCAGCGGGATCTTCAGCAGCGCCGAGATCTCGGCGACGGTGCGCATCCGGCGGCAGAGCTCGACGATGGCGCGGAGTTCCGGCATCACCCGGGCGGCGAGGGTGGGGCCGCCCTTCGGCTCCCGCCGCTCCGCGGGCGCGTCGAGCGCGGCGACGAAGGTCTCCACCAGCAGGACGTGGCCGAAGCGGGTGCGTCCGCCGGTCAGCGAGTAGGGGCGCACGCGTGCGGGGCGGCGGCCCTGGCCGCGCACGGGCAGCTTCGGGGACGAGGCGGCGGCGCTCACCGGGGGCTCTCCAGCGACTTGCGCAGCTCGCTGCGGACCTCGGGGGTGAGCACATGGCCGGCGCGGCCGACGAACAGCCCCATGTGGTAGGCGACGACGCTCATGTCGCTGTCCGGCGCGGCGTGGACGCCGAGCAGGGAGCCGTCGCTGATGGACATCACCAGGACGCTGCAGTCCTCCATGGTGATCATGGTCTGCTTGACGCCGCCGCCGTCCATCAGCCCGGCGGCGCCGACGGTGAGGCTGCCGATGCCGGAGACGATGGTGGCAAGGTCGGCGCTGGATCCGCGGGGGCTCTGCGGGCGCGGGGCGGGGCCGTCCGCCGCGCCCTCCTCCGGGGCGGTGTCGGAGGAGAGCAGCAGCAGACCGTCGGACGACACGACGGCCACCGAGCGGACTCCTGGCACCTCCTCCACCAGATTGCCCAACAACCACTGCAGATTGCGGGCTTCGCTGCTCAGCCCGAAAGTGCCGGTCGCAGTCACCTGCGTGCCTCCTCGACTGTGTCCCCCGCTTCGGTACCCGTCTCCCCCGCCTCCCGACCGCGCGGTGCGGGCGATGCCCCGGCGGCACCGGCCGGTGCCGCCTCGGGCGCACCGGTGATCTCGGTCTCGGCGTCGCGCCGGCCGTCCCGCGCGCCCCGCTGGAAGCCGCCCAGGCGGCGGCGCAGCGCCTCGGCGTCCACCGCGCCCGTGCGCTCGGCCGGCCCGGAGGACTGCGCGACGATCTTCGGGGTCCGCTTGGGCAGTCCCTTCTCCGTCACGCGGTCCCAGTCGCCGGGGGCCTCCTGGTGCGGGTCCTCGGGCGCGGTGCCGGCGTCGGTCGCCGTGGCGGGCCCGGGCCCCGGGGGCGTGGGGGCGGGGTCTGCGCCGTCCGGGGTGTCCGGGGTCGGCCCCGGGGCGGCCGTGGCCGGGACGTCCTCCGGGTGCCGGGCGGCGCCGGGGGCCGGCCGGCCGCCGTCCGCCGGGAGACCGGGCTCCGGCGGCTGCGGGGGCAGTCGCATGGCGAAGGTCTCCTGGTCGACCCCGGCCCCGGCCACCGGGCCGTCCCCGTCGGGGGTCCGCTCGTGGGTCTCGACCTCCCCCCGGGCCCCGGCGTCGCCGATCGCCCGCTCGGCCGCCGCCACGAAGGGGTCGTCCCGGGGCGGTTCCTCGCCGAGCGGGTCGGCACCCGGCCCGTGCGCCCGCCCGGGCCGGGCCGGGTCCTCCGGGAGGGCCTGCGCCCCGGCGCCGAGCGGCACGGCCGGGGCCGCGGTGGCGTCCTCGGGGCGCTCGCTCCCGGCGGAGCCGCCGTCCTCCTCGTCCGGCCCGGTCGCGACCTCGGCGGGCGGCGCGGGCAGGCGGCGGTGGGCGGCCGGGAGCACGTTGGAGTTGGCCTCCGCCACCGACCCCGGCAGGCTCAGGGCCTGCCCCTCTCCCGCTCCGGGCGCCGGCTGCGCGGGCGGCGCCTGCGGCAGCAGCCCCTCGGGCACGACGACCACGGCGGTGATGCCGCCCTGCTTGTGCTCCCGCAGCTGCACCCGCACACCGTGGCGGGCCGCGAGCAGCCCCGCGACGCGCAGGCCGAGCCCCTCGGCGTCCCGACCGGCCGGAGGCTGTTGCGCGGGATCCGCCAGCAGGGCGTTGACCTCCGCGATCCGCTCCGCGGTCATGCCGATGCCCGCGTCCTGGACGGAGAGCATCACCTCGCCGCCCTCCAGCAGCCAGCCCTCCATCTCGACCTGCGCCTCCGGCGGGGAGAAGGCGGTGGCGTTCTCCAGCAGCTCGGCGACCAGGTGGCTGAGGTCGTCCGCGGCGAAGCCCGCGACCTGCGCGTGCGGCGGCAGGGACCGGATGACGACCCGGTCGTAGCGCTCGATCTCGCTGACGGCGGCGCGCAGCACGTCCACCAGCGGAACCGGCCCCACATGGCCCTGCCCGTGCTCGGCGCCCGCGAGGACCAGCAGGTTCTCGCTGTGGCGGCGCATCACCGTGGCCATGTGGTCGATCGTGAAGAGGGTGGCGAGGCGCTCCGGGTCCTGCTCCCTGTCCTCCAGCTTCTCGATGACGGCGAGCTGCCGCTCCACCAGGCCGAGGCTGCGCAGGGACAGGTTGACGAAGCTGTGGTGGACGGTGTGGCGCAGCCGCTCGACCTCGGCGGTCAGCTCCTCGGTCCGCTCGCCGAGCTCCGCGCGGGCCGCCGCGAGCTCCCCGCTGAGTGCCTCCCGGGAGCCCACCAGGTCGCTGTGGTCGCTGTCCAGGCGGCCCACACGGGTCCCGAGGTCCCGCAGCCGCCCGTGCAGCGTGTTGAGCGAGCGGACGACCTGAGCGAACTCGTCGTTGCGCCCGGTGAAGCGGACGGGCTCCCCGCTCTCGGGTTCGTCGGCCAGCCGGGCCGCGCCGAGCCGGAGCACCGCGAGCGGCCGGGTGAGCGTGCGCGAGACCGCGGCGAGCACACCCACGGCCGCCAGGAGCAGGCCGGCGGCCAGGGCGACACGCAGCTCCAGCGCCGTGACGTCGTCGTCGCGCAGCTGCTCGAAGGCCGCGATGCGGTCGCTGGCCAGCGTCGTCTCGGCGCCCCGCATCTGCTCGATGCGGGCCGTGAGGGCGGCCTGCAGTGCGGCCGCGTCGGTCGCGCGCTCCTTGGCGGAGAGCGTGGGCTGGTCGGTCAGGCGGGCGAGGTACCCCTCGGCGCTCTTGACCTCGGCCCCGGACACGGTGGCGGCCACCTTGTCGCGGACCCGCGGCGCCGCGGCCTGGTCGAAGTCGGCGAGCGCGGCGAGTTCGCGCACCCGCGCCTGCTGTGCGGCCGCGCTGAGCGCGTCGCGGGTGCGGGCCGCCTCCCCGGTCTCCTCGGCCTCGCTCTCGACGGGGAGGCCGGTGAAGGGGTCGAAGACGGTCTGCGCCGGGGGCTGGGGCACGGCCAGCGCGGCCACCAGCAGCCCGCGTGCGGCGGACGCCTGCTCGACGGCGCGTCCGAGGGCCGCGGGGGCGCGGGTCGCGTCCGCCGCGCGGGGCGGCGTCCGCTCGGCCAGGTCGTCGGCGAGCGCCTGGAGCCCGTCGACGACCGAGGTGTAGGCGCGGTGGGCGTCCATGGGGGTGCTCTTGCCGCCGAGCGCGGTACGGCGCAGGGAGGGCACCGAGGCGAGGTCGCGCCGCAGGTCGGGGTGGTCGTCGCCGAGCTCCGCGCGGATCTCGTCGATCTGCCGGTCGACACGTGCGGCGAGCGGGCCGGAGAGGCTGCGGGGCGCCGCCTCCTCGCCGTCCTCCTCGTCCTGCCCGGCGCTGCCGTCCTCCTGGGGGGCCGCCGCCCGGGAGGCGAGGTAGGCCACGACCTCGTCGCGCTCGTCGGAGAGCGAGTGGGCGAGGGTGACGGCCTGCCGGTCGAGCGAGGCGAGGTCGACCAGGCGCTGGGACTCGGTCAGGTCGGCGGAGGCGGCGAGGATGCCGGGGGCTCCGGCACCGGCCACGACCGCGGCCACGACGGCGACCGCGACGACGAGCCTGCGGCGGACGCGGACGGGGCGTCCACGGGGGGTCGGGTCCTCCCGGGAGGGAAGACCGGTGGCATCGGCCGGGGACTCCGCGCCGTCCGACGTGGCGCTGCCGCCCTTGCCCCGAGGCCGCTTCTTCTGCACCGGTGCTCGCAATCCTGCTCGACTCGTCCACCCATGAAGCAGAGATGACGACCGGTTCACACGCGAGAGCCCCACCCCTGGTACGGCTACCGACCTTCGCAGCGCCTTCCGGAGGGAGGCGCGCTTCGGCCGCTCCGCCACCCGAACGAGTGAACAACATGGCGGAGTTGGGGAACAACTTCCTCGGGCGTGCCGGGGCGGGGCGGACGGCGTGCCGGGCTGGACCTCGGGCCCCGGCTTTGGCAGGATGCCCGCCCGCACCTCCGGCCCGGGCCGGTGACCGCGGGGCGCCCGGCCTGACCAGGCGGTACGGAAGCCTCCGCGGCCCGCACGGGGGCGGGTGAAGGAGTCGTGCAGACTGGGCCCATGCGCATCGACGCCGCCACCGCCCCCGGCACCTGCGGACACCCCAACGAGGACTGGGTGTCGGCGGCTCTTCCCGTTCAGGGCCAGGGTGGATCACTTCTCGTCCTCGACGGGGTGACGCCCCCGCGGGACGGCGGCGGTTGTGTGCACGGTGTGCCCTGGTTCACGGCCCGGCTCGGCGGGGCGCTGGTCGAGCTGTGCGGTTCACGGCCCGAGCTGACCCTGCGGGCGATCCTCGCCCGGTCCATCCGGCGCACCGCGGACGCCCATCGTCAAACCTGTGACCTTTCTCACGTCCGCACGCCTCAGGCGACGGTCGCCCTGGCCCGCTGGGGCGCCCCGGACGGCGAGCTGGAGTACCTGGTGCTCTCCGACTCGGTGCTGCTGCTCCAGTCGCCGGGGGGCTCGGTCGAGCCGGTCCTGGACGACCGGCTCGGCCGGCTTCCGCGCGAGGCGCTGCGCAGCCAGGCCTCGGCGGACGCGCTGCGCAACGCCGAGGGGGGCTTCTTCACGGCCGCGGCCGACCCGGCGGTGGCCGAGCGGGCCGTGGCGGGCAGCGTGCCCCGCGGGCAGGTCCGGGCACTGGCCGCGCTCACCGACGGGGCCGCCCGCTGGGTGCAGATGTTCGCCGAGGGCGACTGGGCGGCGTGCATGAAGCTGCTCCGCGCGGAGGGCGCGCACGGGCTGATCGACCGGGTGCGGGCACGGGAGTCCGCGGCGGCCGCGCGCTCCGGGGCGCCGCGGTGGAAGCTCCACGACGACGCCACGGCGGTGCTCGCGGAGTTCTGAGCCGCCGCGCACGGGTGCCTCAGTCCTCGGCTCCGGCGTTCAGCTGGTGCAGCAGCCGCGCCAGTTCGGCCACCTCGCCGCGGTCCCAGCCGGCGAGCTTGCTGCGGTACCGCTCCCGCCGGGCGTCGCGCACGTGCCGGAAGCGGACCACGCCCTCGCGGGTGAGCCGTACCAGCGAGGCGCGGCCGTCGGCGGGGTCCGGGGTCCGGGCCACCAGGCCCAGGTCCTCCAGGGCCCGCAGCTGCCGGCTCATCGTCGCCTTGCCGACGCCGAAGTACCCGGCGAGTTCGGTGGCGCGCTGCTCGCCGGCCTCCTCCAGGCGGACGAGCAGACCGTAGGCGGCGGGCTCCAGTTCGGGGTGCACCTGCCGGGCCATCTCGCCCGACGACGCCCGCGCGCGGCGCAGGAAGACCGTCAGCTCCCTTTCGAGAGCGAGGAACTCGCGATCCACACCACTTCTCCCGTCCGGTCCGGCGGTGTCCGCCGGACCGCCCTCGCGCATGTCAGCACCCATTGCACGCTTCCTGGTCCCGAAAGTCTCCAGCGGCGGCCGGCATGTCCGCAGCTCGGCCAGTATTTCGCAGGTCCGGGCCGGGAGCGGGGCGGACGCCCGGCCCGCCCCCGGTGGAACGGGCGTGCGCGGTCGCCCGCGGGCGCGGGGCGCCGCCGGGGCGCGCCCGCCTCGGAGCGGTCCGTCAGGACCAGTGCGGCGGGCGGAGGAGGCCGTCCGGCAGCCGGGTGGCGGCGTCTCCCCGGGCCGCGTTCAGCTGGGGCTGGGTCAGGAACAGCGCCCCCGTCAGATCGGCACCGGCCAGCGCGGCGTCCCTCAGGTCGGCGCCGAGCAGGTCGGCCTGCCGGAGGTCGGCTTCCGCGAGGTCGGCGGCGATGAGGCAGGCCCCGCGCAGGCTGACACCGCGCAGGGACGCCCTCCGCAGCCGGGCCCCCACGAGATCGGCGCCGCGGCGGTCCCGCCGGCGGCCGCGGACCGCCGCGCGCGCCAGCTCGCTCGCCCGCCCGAGGAGCGGGCCCACCTCCCGGCGCCGGGCGTCCACGTCCACCTCCGCCAGCACCGCTGGCGCCAGGCGGGTCAGTGCCTCGATGCCGGCGCGGTGCTCCGCCAGCACCGGCCGCAGGGCGGCGGCCGCGGGCATGCCCTCGGCCTCCTGAAGGTGGCGCAGGAGTTCGTGCAGCTGCCGCACCACCGGGAAGACGGCGAACATCTCGGAGGCCGTCCCCGGGGCCTCGCGCCAGTCGGTCCCGCCGAAGACGACCTGCGAGACGTGCTGGCCCGCCCCGAAGCAGTCGTAGACGGTGCAGCCGCGGTAGCCGCTCTCGCGCAGCCGGGCGTGGATGCCGCAGGAGAAGTCGGCCCGCAGGTTGCCGCACGGGGTGCCCGCGGCCTTGTCGGCGGCGAAGTCGGCGGAGGCGGAGAACGGCAGGGCCGCGCAGCACAGCCCGAAGCACTGCGAGCAGTCGGCCTTCAGGGAGGTCATCCCGCCATTCTGCCCCTGCCGGCGGTGCCCGTGCCCGGCGCCTTCGCCGCCGGGCACGGGCGGGCCGCCGCACCGCCCCGCGTCAGGCCGCCGCGGGTACCGGCGCCTCGGCCGGGGCGAGGGCGAGGGCGAGCACCTGGCGGACGTCGCTGACCGGGTGGACGTCCAGCGTGCGGAGGATCTCGTCCGGGACGTCGTCCAGGTCCGCCTCGTTCCGCTTGGGGATCACCACCGTGGTGATGCCCGCCCGGTGGGCGGCCAGCAGCTTCTGCTTGACGCCTCCGACGGGCAGCACCCTGCCGGTCAGCGAGACCTCCCCCGTCATCGCCACGTCGGTGCGCACCAGGCGGCCGGAGAGCAGCGAGGCCAGGGCCGTGGTCATGGTGACCCCGGCGCTCGGGCCGTCCTTGGGCACCGCCCCCGCGGGGAAGTGGATGTGCACGCCCCGGTCCTTGAGGTCGGCGACGGGCAGCTCCAGCTCGGCCCCGTGGGAGCGCAGGAAGCTCAGGGCGATCTGCGCGGACTCCTTCATCACGTCGCCCAGCTGGCCGGTCAGCGTCAGCCCGGCCGCCCCCGTCTCCGGGTCGGCGAGCGATGCCTCCACGAAGAGCACGTCGCCCCCCGCCCCGGTGACGGCCAGCCCCGTCGCCACGCCGGGCACGGCGGTACGCCGCTCGGCGGGGTCCTGCGCGGACTCCGGGACGTGGTGGGGCCGCCCGATCAGGGCCCGCAGCTCGCCGTCGGTGACGGTGAACGGCAGCTCCCGCTCGCCGAGCTCGCTCTGCGCGGCGATCCTGCGCAGCAGCCGCGCCACGGAACGCTCCAGGTTCCGCACGCCCGCCTCCCGGGTGTACTCCCCCGCCAGGCGGCGCAGGGCGTTCTCGTCCACGGTGACCTCACCGGGCTCCAGTCCGGCCCGCTCCAGCTGCCTGGGGACCAGGTGGTCCCGGGCGATGACGACCTTCTCGTCCTCGGTGTAGCCGTCGAGGCGCACCAGTTCCATCCGGTCGAGCAGCGCCTCGGGGATGGCCTCCAGGACGTTCGCGGTCGCCAGGAAGACCACGTCGCTGAGGTCGAGCTCCACTTCCAGGTAGTGGTCGCGGAAGGTGTGGTTCTGCGCCGGGTCGAGCACTTCGAGGAGGGCCGCCGCGGGGTCGCCCCGGAAGTCGGAGCCCAGCTTGTCGATCTCGTCGAGCAGCACGACCGGGTTCATCGATCCGGCTTCCTTGACGGCACGGACGATGCGCCCGGGCTGGGCGCCGACATAGGTGCGGCGGTGTCCCCGGATCTCGGCCTCGTCGCGCACTCCGCCGAGCGCGACCCGGACGAACGAGCGCCCCATGGCGTGGGCGACCGATTCACCGAGCGAGGTCTTGCCGACTCCCGGCGGGCCCACCAGCGCGAGCACGGCACCGCCGCGGCGGCCGCCGACGACTCCCAGGCCGCGGTCGACGCGGCGCTTGCGCACCGCGAGGTACTCGGTGATCCGCTCCTTGACGTCCGTCAGCCCCGCGTGCTCGGCGTCCAGCACCCGCTGGGCGCCCGGGATGTCGTAGGCGTCCTCGGTCCGCGCGTTCCAGGGCAGTTCGAGGACGGTGTCCAGCCAGGTGCGGATCCAGGAGCCCTCGGGGGACTGGTCGCTGGCCCGCTCCAGCTTCTCGACCTCCTTCAGGGCCGCCTCGCGGACCTTGTCCGGCAGTTCGGCGGCCTCGACGCGGGCGCGGTAGTCGTCCGACTCCTCGCCCCCGGACTCGCCGTTGAGCTCGCGCAGCTCCTTGCGCACCGCGTCCAGCTGGCGGCGGAGCAGGAACTCCCGCTGCTGCTTGTCCACGCCCTCCTGGACGTCCTTGGCGATCGCCTCGGCGACCTCCTGCTCGGCCAGGTGCTCGCGCAGCTGCTCGGTGGCGAGGCGGAGGCGTGCGACGGGGTCGGCGGTCTCCAGCAGTGCGATCTTCTGCGCGGTCGTCAGGAACGGCGAGTAGCCGGCGTTGTCCGCGAGCTGCGAGACGTCCTCGATCTGCTGCACCCGGTCGACGACCTGCCACGCACCGCGCCGCTTCAGCCAGTCGGTGGCGAGCGCCTTGTACTCCTTCGCCAGCTCGGCGACCTGCCCCGGAAGCGGCCCGTCGCCGGAGGCCGCCCCCGGTGCACCCTCCTCGACGGCCGTGCCCTCGACCCACAGGGCGGCGCCCGGCCCCGTCGTCCCCGCTCCGATGCGGACCCGGCCGACCCCGCGGATCAGGGCGCCCGGGTCGCCGTCCGACAGCCGCCCGACCTGCTCGACGGTCCCCAGGACGCCGGTCGCGGCGTAGGTGCCGTCGACCCGGGGAACGAGCAGCACCTTCGGCTTGTTGCCGGAGGAGCGCGCCGCGGCCTGCGCCGCCTCGACCGCGGCCCGCACATCGGCGTCGGACAGGTCGAGCGGGACGACCATCCCCGGCAGGACGACCTCGTCGTCGAGGGGCAGGACGGGCAGCGTGAGCGGTGTACGGGCCGTGGAATCGGCAGCCATGATCTCCCCTTAGGCAGGCAAGTTGAGCTGTACCGACTCAATGCATGTGAGCCCAGGGATGTTCCCCACCTCCCGTTCGCTCTCAGCGATCGGGTGACCCACCCGTCCTGCGCGGGCCGGCCCTGCTCCTGCGGACGCACTCACCGCGCACCGCCGCCTCGCCGCCGCGTTCCGGGGTGCCCGGCATCCCTTCCGGAGCCCACACCCCCCTCCCGAGCGGGGACAGCCGCTTCAGGCCGTCCCGGCGGCGGCCCACCGGAAGAACCCGCGCGCCCCGCCCCTCCGCCCGGGGCCGGCGGCTGCTGTCGGTGGCACCTGTCACGATGCCCGGACATCGCCATGATCAGGAGGGACACATGGGCACCTGGGACGTCGGCCCCTTCGGCAACGACACCGCGGCAGACTGGTGCGGAGACCTCGACGACGCCTCCCCGGACGCGCGCCGGGGGATGGTTCGAGACACACTCGCCCGAGCAGCCGACGCCGCCGACCGCCTCGACGCGGAGACCGCCGATGAGGCCGTCGCCGCAGCCGCGCCGGTCGCCGCGCGACGCCCTGGCGGCGAGCCCGCCCACCCCCACTACGGACCGGACGAGCCCCTCCCCGATCTCACCGATCCACGCGCCCTCGCCCTCCGGGCCCTCGACCGCGTCATGACCGAGCCGTCCGAACTCCTGGAACTCTGGGCCGAACCGGACGGCGGCCCCTGGCAGGCAACCACCAACCGGCTCCGCAGCACACTCACTCCCCAGCCGCCGGGAGAACGACTCCACCCGAGCTGACCCCCCGCGGCCGTTCACCTGCCGGCTCCCCACCTGGAAGGTCCACATGAGCTGGGACGTCCTTCTCCTCCGCCTGCCCGACGGCATCGCCTCAGTGCAGGACATACCCGACGACTACACCCCGCCCCCACTCGGCCGACGGCACGAGGTCCTCGCGGCCGTGAGCCAGGCCGCCCCAGAAACCGACCTCTCGGACCCCACCTGGGGCGCACTCCCCGGACCCACCTGGTCCGTCGAACTCGACATCGGCGAGGAGGACCCCGTGGCCTCGGTCATGCTCCACATCCGCGGTTCCGGCGACGACGTGCTCACCCCCGTCTTCCGCCTCGCGGGCGCCCTCGGTTGCAGGGTGCTGGACTGCACCGCAGGAGACCTGATCACTCCACAGGAACTCTCGGGCTGGCACGCCTTCCAGGCGTTCCGCGACCGCGTGATCGGCCCTTCCCGCTGAGGCGCGGAGCCGCGACCGCGACCCGAGGGCGCAGAGCCGACCCGCACGGGTTCGGGCCGGCCAGGCCCGCTCGCCCCTCGTCCCGCGCCTCGGCGTCCGGTCACGACGCAGCGGCCGGCGCGGCCGGGCACCCGCCTCTCCCCCGGGCCGGGCCGAGCACCCGCAGGTGCCGCGGAGCCGGGGCGCCGATGCAGCGCGCCGGGGGGCTGTGATGAACTGACGTTCCATCATCACCGCACACGAGGGGGAGACTTGAGCGACGACATACCGGACGGTCAGGCGCCGGGCACCGCGGCGAGCACCGTCCAGGACCCCCGGGAGGCGCGCCGCGTCGGCAGACGGGCGCTGCTGTGGTCGGCCGTGGCCGTGGTGGCCTGGGCGTGGTTCGCCTACCTGATGGTCACCGACTACGCCTCGGCGTCCGGTGGGAGCATGTGCCGGGGGCCGCTGATCGACCCCGCGTACACCGAGTACGAGCGGTGCCGGGACTCCCTTCGCCAGTGGCCCGCGCTGCTGGGCGTCCTCGCCCTGGCGGTCATCACCAGCACGGTCGCGGCGGCCACCCTGGTGTACTCGAGAGTCCTCTACCGCCTGGCGCGCCGCGACGGGCACGTCATGTGGCCGCGGGACTGACGAGACCGGCGCGCGGGCCCTCCGGCGAACCGGCGGGCCCGCACCCGTACGCGCCCTCGCGCCCCTCGGCGGCGGGCTGCGGGCCGAAGCGGCGGCGGTAGTCGCTCGGGGAGAGTCCGGTCTCCCGGCGCATCAGCGCCCGCAGGCGGGCCGCACTGCCGAAGCCGCTGCGCCGGGCCACCGTCTCGACGCCGGTCTCCCCCCGTTCGATCAGCCGGCAGGCGAGGGCCAGCCGCTCCGCGGTCAGCCAGGCCAGCGGGGTGGTCCCGAGCTGGGCGCGGAACCGGCGGTGCAGGGTGGCGGGGCTGACCTTCGCCCGGGCGGCGAGGTCGGAGACGGTCATCGGTGCGTCCAGCCGGGCCTGCGCCCACGCCAGCACGGGGGCGAGGGACTCGTCCGGGGCGTCGGGGACGGGCCGCTCGACGAACTGCCGCTGCCCGCCGTCGCGGTGGGCGGCGAAGACGAGCCGGCGGCTGACCGCGCCCGCGACCTCGCTGCCGTGGTCGCGGCGCACGATGTAGAGCCCCAGGTCCAGCGCGGCCGCGCTGCCCGCCGCCGTCAGGATGTCGCCGTCGTCGACGAAGAGCACGTCGGCTTCGAGCCGCACGGCGGGGAAGCGGGTGCGGAACTCCTCCGCCCACTGCCAGTGGGCGGTGGCCCGGCGCCCGTCCAGCACCCCCGCCTCGGCCAGGGTGAACGCCCCGCTGCACAGGCCGACCAGGCGCGCTCCGCGGCGGTGCGCGCGCCGCACGGCGTCCAGCACCTCGGGGCGGCGGGGCACGGCGACGTCGGGCCGGTTGGGGACCACGAGGGTGTCCGCCGTCTCCGCTGCCTCCAGACCGGCGACCCCCGTGAGGGTGAAGAATCCGTCCCGCATGAGCGTCCGGGGCTCGGCGGCGCAGAGGCGGAAGTCGTACAGCTCGCGTCCGAGTTCCGGGCGGCGCAGCCCGAAGACCTCGGTGGTGCAGCCCAGCTCGAAGGGGTTGGAGTTCTCGTCCACGAGGACCACGACACGGTGCAGGCCGGACGGCCGCGCACCCGGCCCGTCGGCACGGGCCGCGGCGGGGGCCGCCGAGGAGACACGGGCCCGGTCGGCGAGCGCCGGAGGGGCGGTGGCGGGAGAGTGAGAGGATCCGGGCGACATATGCCATTCCTAGCACTCGTTCTCCCCCCGGCGGGCCGGGAACGATGGGCCCATGGACACACCCCTCTCCCTTGAAACCGCCCTGGCCTCCTTCCAGGCCCTGTGGAGCCCGCGCGTGGTCACCCGCGTCAACGACTACGACGTACGGATCGCCAAGGTGCACGGCGAGCACCTGTGGCACACCCACGAGGACACGGACGAGTTCTTCCTGGTCCTGGACGGCACGCTGCACATCGGCCTGCGCGAGCCGGCGGGCGAGCGCACGGTCCGGCTCGACCGCGGCGAGGTCTTCACCGTGCCGCGCGGCACCGAGCACCGGCCCTACGCCCCGGTCCCGACGTCGATCCTGATGTTCGAGCCGACCGGCACCGTCTCGGTCGGGGACCGGCACGAGGCGGTCCCCGAGCACGTCGACGCCACCACGGGCCACCCGCTGGAGCCCCGGACCGGACCGTGAGGAGCGGCCCGCGCCCCGGGGCCGGCACCCGCGGTGCGGGCCGGGGCGTGCGCCGGGGCGACGGGTGACCGGGATCACCCGGGCACGGTGTCGCGAGGAGTGGCCGGACACGGTCTAATGATCCACGTCAGTAATAGTCACTCATCAGATGAGTCACTTACTTCTCGTGGATCGGGAGCACCTGTGTCCCTCGGCAGCACCGCCTCCCTCGTCGAGGCATGGGTCCGCGGCTGGGTCGTCTCGCGCGGAGCGGCCGAGCCCGCGGCCCGCCCCTGGGGCTTCACCGTGGACGTCGGGCAGGCCCGCCAGGCGACCCGGCACGTGCTCACCGCCACCGACGAGGCCACCGTGCGCGAGGTGGCCGCCGCGACGGCCGCCCCGACCGTCTGGCTCAAGGTCTTCGCCGACCCGGCGCCGGTACGCCGGTGGGCCGGGCCCAAGTGGCGCGACGACGGCCCGGGCTGGCTCATGAGCTCCCCGCTGCGGCACGGCCCCCGCCCCGGCGTCCCCGAGGGCTACGCGCTCCGCGGCTGGCGGCGCGGCGGTGTGACCCGCGTGCTGGTGACCGCCCGCGACGGCTCCTTCGCGGCCCGCGGCCAGGTCGCCCCGACGGGCGGCACGGCCGTCCTCGACCGGATCGAGACGTCCGCGGCGCACCGTCGCCGCGGGCTCGGCCGGCTGGTGGTGCACGCACTGTGCGAGGACGCCCTCGCCCAGGGCGCCACCACCGGGGTGCTGGGGGGCACACCGGACGGACGGGCGCTCTACGAGGCGCTGGGATGGCGCGCGGAGGCTCCCCTGGTCAGCCTCCGCCACGCCGCCACGGACTGAACCTGCCCTCCGGCGGGAGCCACCGGGGGCGCCCCGCCCGCGGACACCGGCCCGGCACCGGGAGCCGCCGCCCCGCGGTTTGGCCGCCCCCCGGATGACCGGCCAGGATGAGGGCAGGCTCCCCGCAGTCCGACGCGCAACCGCCGCACCAGCCACCGGAGGTCCCCGCCATGCCGCTCCCCGCCGCCCCCGGAGCACCCGTCGTCCTGGAGCGGCGCGACGGCCCCCACGGCGAGGTGGTGCTGCGCCGGCGCGGGGAGGGGGCCGGGGCCGTCCACGAGATCATCGCCAACGGGTGCTTCCTGATGGACACCTCCGACGGCCGCTCCGAGCGGCTCCTCGTCGACGCCGCCCACGGCGCCCTGCGCACGGGCAACGTCGCCCCCAGCGTGCTGATCGGCGGACTCGGCGTGGGGTTCTCCCTCGCCCACGCCGCCGCGGGTTCCGACTGGCGGCGGATCGTGGTGGTCGAGCGGGAGCAGGCGATCGTCGACTGGCACCGCTCGGGGCCGCTGGCCGCCGTCTCCGGCGAGGCCCTCGGTGATCCGCGCTGCGTGATCCTTCGCACGGACCTGGTCGCGTACCTGCGCACCACCACCGACCGCTTCGACGCCCTGTGCCTGGACATCGACAACGGTCCGGACTGGACCGTCACCGAGGACAACTCGGCGCTGTACTCGCCCTCCGGTCTGGCCAGCTGCCGCCGGGCACTGAGGCCCGGCGGCGTGCTCGCGGTGTGGTCGGCCCAGCCGTCCGCCCCGTTCGAGGAGGCGCTGCGGAATGCCGGGTTCACCGCGGTACGGACGGAAGAGATCAGGGTTGCCCGGGGCGTTCCGGACGTCGTCCACCTCGCTGTTAGCCCTGCGTAGCCGTCGACGCGCGGATGCCCGTACGCTGCTGTGCACACGGGCCCCGGGGCCCGTCACCAACACCATGTCCAGGACGCAGGAAACGGGCCAAGAGGCGGGTCGATGGAGCAGACACACACGAGCCACAGCGGCGTGGCGGCGACGCCGGGCGCCCAGCGCCGGGTGCTCGTCGTCGAGGACGACGCGACGATCGTGGACGCCATCGCCGCCAGACTCCGGGCCGAGGGCTTCCTGGTCCAGACGGCGCTCGACGGCCCCGCCGCCGTGGAGGCGGCGGAGTCGTGGCAGCCGGACCTGATGGTGCTGGACGTGATGCTGCCCGGCTTCGACGGCCTGGAGGTCTGCCGCCGGGTGCAGGCGCAGCGGCCGGTGCCGGTGCTCATGCTCACCGCCCGTGACGACGAGACCGACATGCTGGTGGGCCTCGGAGTCGGCGCCGACGACTACATGACCAAGCCGTTCTCCATGCGCGAGCTCGCCGCCCGGGTGCACGTGCTGCTGCGGAGGGTGGAGCGGGCGGCCCTGGCCGCGGTGACCCCGCGCAGCGGGATCCTGCGGCTCGGGGAGCTGGAGATCGACCACGCGCAGCGCCGGGTGCGCGTGCGGGCCGAGGACGTCCACCTGACCCCCACCGAGTTCGACCTGCTGGTGTGCCTGGCCGGCACGCCCCGGGCGGTGCTCTCGCGGGAGCAGCTGCTCGCCGAGGTGTGGGACTGGGCCGACGCCTCCGGCACCCGCACCGTGGACAGCCACATCAAGGCGCTGCGGCGGAAGATCGGCGCGGAGCGGATCCGTACGGTGCACGGGGTGGGCTACGCCCTGGAGACGCCGGTTTCATGAGCCCGCGCCCGCGCGGCCGGCTGGGGTTCGGCACCCTCACGATCTCGATCAAGACGAAGCTGAGCACCCTCGTCGTCGTCTCGGTCCTGATCACCACCGGTCTGATGCTGATGGCCTTCCACAGCAAGACCGAGGTGCGGTTCATCACGATCTTCACGATGATCGCCACGCTGCTGATCACGCAGTTCGTCGCGCACGGGCTGACCGCGCCTCTGGACGAGATGAACCGGGTGGCCCGGGGCATCTCGCACGGCGACTACACCCGCCGGGTGCGGGGCGCGGACCGGCGCGACGAGCTGGGGGACCTCGCCGTCACGATCAACCGCATGGCCGACGACCTGGAGGCCGTGGACCGCCACCGCAAGGAGCTGGTGGCGAACGTCTCGCACGAGCTGCGCACCCCCATCGCCGCCCTGCGCGCGGTGCTGGAGAACGTGGTCGACGGGGTCTCCTCGGCCGACCCGGAGACCATGCGCACGGCGCTGACGCAGACCGAGCGGCTGGGCCGGCTGGTGGAGACGCTGCTGGACCTGTCCCGTCTGGACAACGGGGTGCTGCCGCTGCGGGCCCGCCGCTTCGAGGTGTGGCCGTACCTGTCCGGGGTGCTCAGGGAGGCCAACCTCGCCTCCTCGCAGCGGGGGCCGGCCTCCGGTTCGGGCCGCCACACCCGTACCGACGTGCATCTGCACCTGGACGTGTCCCCGCCGGAGCTGACCGCGCACGCGGACGCGGAGCGGCTCCACCAGGTCGTGGCCAACCTCATCGACAACGCCGTGCGGCACTCGCCCCCGCACGGCCGCGTGACGGTGCGGGCCCGGCGCGGCTTCGGGCACGAGTCGCTGGAGCTGGAGGTGCTGGACGAGGGGCCGGGCATCCCGGAGCAGGAGCGGCACAAGGTCTTCGAGCGCTTCAACCGCGGCCAGACCGCCTCCCCGCACGGTCCGGGCAGCGACGGCGGCACGGGGCTGGGGCTGGCGATCGCCCGCTGGGCGGTGGATCTGCACGGCGGCCGGATCGGCGTGGCCGAATCTGCACGAGGCTGCCGCATACGCGTCACCCTTCCGGGCATTCCGGCACCCCGGGGTTGACGTAGGGTTCGAACCGGAAGGCCTTGCCCCGCGTACTCGGGGGCGAGGCGGGAAGAAGGCTACAGGCCACGAGGGCCGCGGCCGTGAGGCCGCGTACCCTCGCCTGTGCGGAACTGGATGTGTTTCCCGCCATTCACAACCCCGAAACCCGTCTTTCGGTGTGACTTGCGCGACGATGCACCGCCCGGTCTGCACCTCCCGGCCAGGGAGGCGTAGCCTTTATTTCCGCTGTCCATCACCTTGTGAAGCGGAAGAGGGCGGTTCTCGCCGTGTCGTCTCAGTCCCCCAGTAACTCGAGCCTCCAGGCCGACCAAGGCGCCCAGGGTCAGAGCCCTGCCGCCGCCTTCGGTGCCAACGAGTGGCTCGTCGACGAGATCTACCAGCAGTACCTCCAGGACCCGAATTCGGTCGATCGTGCCTGGTGGGACTTCTTCGCCGACTACAAGCCGGGAGCCGGCGCGGCGGACAAGGACAAGGCGGCCGGCACCGCCACGGCCCCCACCCCGGCCCCCGCTGCGCCCGCCGCGCAGCCGGCGGCGGCTCCCGCGCAGGCCGCCGCCCCCGCGCCCGCCCGCCCCGCGGCCGCCCCGGCCGCTCCCGCGAAGGCCCCCGCTCCCGCGCCGAAGGCCGCACCGGCGAAGAAGCCGGCCGCCGAGGCGCCCGCGGGCACCGAGTTCGTGACGCTCCGCGGGCCGTCCGCCGCCGTGGCGAAGAACATGAACGCCTCGCTGGAGCTGCCCACGGCCACGTCCGTGCGCGCGGTGCCGGTGAAGCTGCTCTTCGACAACCGCATCGTCATCAACAACCACCTCAAGCGGGCCCGGGGCGGGAAGATCTCCTTCACCCACCTCATCGGCTACGCCATGGTGCAGGCCATCAAGGCCATGCCGTCGATGAACTGGAGCTACGCGGAGAAGGACGGCAAGCCGACGCTGGTCAAGCCCGACCACGTCAACTTCGGCCTCGCCATCGACCTGGTGAAGCCCAACGGCGACCGCCAGCTCGTCGTCGCGGGCATCAAGAAGGCCGAGACGCTGAACTTCTTCGAGTTCTGGCAGGCCTACGAGGACATCGTCCGCCGCGCCCGCAACAACAAGCTGACGATGGACGACTTCACCGGCGTCACCGTCTCGCTGACCAACCCCGGCGGCCTGGGCACCGTCCACTCCGTGCCCCGCCTGATGCCCGGTCAGTCGGTCATCATGGGCGTCGGCTCGATGGACTACCCCGCCGAGTTCCAGGGCACCTCCCAGGACACCCTGAACAAGCTGGGCATCTCGAAGGTGATGACCCTCACCTCGACCTACGACCACCGCGTCATCCAGGGCGCCGCGTCCGGCGAGTTCCTGCGGATCGTGGCCAACCTCCTGCTGGGCGAGGACGGCTTCTACGACGACGTCTTCGAGTCGCTGCGGATCCCCTACGAGCCGGTCCGCTGGCTCAAGGACATCGACGCCTCGCACGACGACGACGTCACCAAGGCCGCCCGCGTCTTCGAGCTGATCCACTCCTACCGGGTGCGCGGCCACGTCATGGCCGACACCGACCCGCTGGAGTACCGCCAGCGCAAGCACCCCGACCTGGACATCACCGAGCACGGGCTCACGCTGTGGGACCTGGAGCGCGAGTTCGCCGTCGGCGGCTTCGCCGGCAAGTCGATGATGAAGCTGCGCGACATCCTCGGCGTGCTGCGGGAGTCGTACTGCCGGACCACCGGCATCGAGTTCATGCACATCCAGGACCCGAAGCAGCGCAAGTGGCTGCAGGACCGGGTGGAGCGCCCGCACACCAAGCCCGAGCGCGAGGAGCAGCTGCGCATCCTGCGCCGGCTGAACGCCGCCGAGGCCTTCGAGACCTTCCTGCAGACCAAGTACGTCGGCCAGAAGCGCTTCTCGCTGGAGGGCGGCGAGTCGGTCATCCCGCTGCTCGACGCGGTCATCGACTCCGCGGCCGAGTCGCGCCTGGACGAGGTCGTCATCGGCATGGCCCACCGCGGCCGCCTGAACGTGCTCGCCAACATCGTGGGCAAGTCCTACGCGCAGATCTTCCGCGAGTTCGAGGGCAACCTCGACCCGAAGTCGATGCACGGCTCCGGCGACGTGAAGTACCACCTGGGCGCCGAGGGCACCTTCACGGGCCTGGACGGCGAGCAGATCAAGGTCTCGCTGGTCGCGAACCCCTCCCACCTGGAGGCCGTCGACCCGGTCCTGGAGGGCGTCTCCCGCGCCAAGCAGGACATCATCAACAAGGGCGGCACCGACTTCACCGTGCTGCCGATCGCGCTGCACGGCGACGCGGCCTTCGCGGGCCAGGGCGTCGTGGCCGAGACCCTCAACATGTCCCAGCTGCGCGGGTACCGCACCGGCGGCACGGTCCACGTCATCATCAACAACCAGGTCGGCTTCACCGCCGCCCCGGAGTCCTCGCGCTCGTCGATGTACGCGACCGACGTGGCCCGCATGATCGAGGCGCCGATCTTCCACGTGAACGGCGACGACCCCGAGGCCGTGGTCCGCGTGGCCCGGCTGGCCTTCGAGTTCCGCCAGGCGTTCAACAAGGACGTCGTGATCGACCTCATCTGCTACCGCCGCCGCGGTCACAACGAGGGCGACAACCCGCAGTTCACCAACCCGCAGATGTACAACCTGATCGACAAGAAGCGCTCGGTGCGCAAGCTGTACACCGAGTCGCTGATCGGCCGGGGCGACATCACCCTGGAAGAGGCCGAGCAGGCGCTCCAGGACTTCCAGGGCCAGCTGGAGAAGGTGTTCGCCGAGGTCCGCGAGGCCACCAGCCACCCGGCGCCGACGCACGTCCCGGACGCCGAGCCCGAGTTCCCGGTCTCGGTGACCACCGGTGTCTCCCAGGAGGTCGTCAAGCGGATCGCCGCCTCCCAGGTGAACATCCCCGACGGGGTCACCGTCCACCCGCGCCTGCTGCCGCAGCTCCAGCGCCGCGCCGCCTCCGTGGAGGACGGCACCATCGACTGGGGCATGGGCGAGACGCTGGCCATCGGCTCGCTGCTGATGGAGGGCACCCCGGTCCGCCTGTCGGGCCAGGACACCCGCCGCGGCACCTTCGGGCAGCGCCACGCGGTCCTGGTCGACCAGGAGACGGGCGAGGACTACACCCCGCTGCTCTACCTGACCGAGGACCAGGCCCGCTACAACGTCTACGACTCGCTGCTCAGCGAGTACGCGGCCATGGGCTTCGAGTACGGCTACTCGCTGGCCCGCCCGAACGCGCTGGTCATGTGGGAGGCGCAGTTCGGTGACTTCGTCAACGGCGCGCAGACGGTCGTCGACGAGTTCATCTCCTCGGCCGAGCAGAAGTGGGGCCAGCACTCCGGTGTCACGCTGCTGCTCCCGCACGGCTACGAGGGCCAGGGGCCGGACCACAGCTCGGCCCGCCCCGAGCGCTTCCTCCAGCTCTGCGCGCAGAACAACATGACGGTCGCCATGCCGTCGCTGCCGTCGAACTACTTCCACCTGCTGCGCTGGCAGGTGCACAACCCGCACCACAAGCCGCTGATCGTCTTCACCCCGAAGTCGATGCTGCGTCTGAAGGCCGCGGCCTCGAAGGCGGAGGAGTTCACCACGGGCGGCTTCCGCCCGGTCATCGGCGACGACAGCGTCGACGCGAGCGAGGTCCGCAAGGTCGTCTTCACCTCCGGCAAGGTCTACTACGACCTCGACGCGGAGCGGAAGAAGCGCGGCGCCACGGACACCGCGATCATCCGCCTGGAGCGCCTGTACCCACTGCCGGGTGCCGAGCTCCAGGCCGAGATCGCGAAGTTCCCGAACGCCGAGAAGTACCTGTGGGCCCAGGAGGAGCCGGCGAACCAGGGTGCCTGGCCGTTCATCGCGCTCAACCTGATCGACCACCTGGACCTGGCCGTCGGTGCGGACATCCCGGGTGCCGAGCGCCTGCGCCGCATCTCGCGCCCGCACGGCTCCTCGCCGGCCGTGGGCTCGAAGAAGCGCCACGAGCAGGAGCAGGAGCAGCTGGTCAACGAGGTGTTCGACGCCTGACCGGACACGGTCGCGCCGTACCCGAGGCCCGGTGCCCCCGAGCGGGGGTGCCGGGCCCCGGCCGTCCGGGCCGCCGCCGGGGGGCGTGCGGGGCGGTGGGTACGCTGTCCCCATGTACTTCACCGACCGCGGCATCGAGGAACTGGAGAAGCGGCGCGGCGAGGAGGAGGTCACCTTCGAGTGGCTCGCCGAGCAGCTGCGCACCTTCGTCGACCTGAACCCGGACTTCGAGGTCCCGGTCGAGCGCCTCGCGACGTGGCTCGCCCGCCTCGACGACGAGGACGAGGACTAGGCGGCGCGCCCCGCCGCAGGGAGCCCGGCACACCGTGGGTGTGCCGGGCTCCTGTGTGTCCGCCGGGCACGGCGCGGCTCCGCGTCAGGGGCTTGCCGCGCGGCGCGGGAGCCCGCGGGCGCCGTGGGGGCGGCCGCGGTCCGTCGGCAAGGCGCCCGCGACGCCCGGCCCGGGTTGGCGCCCGGCCCGGGGTGCGGCGGCGGAGGGCCCGGTCCGCGACCGGGAGGAGAGCGCTAGGCGGGCGGCGGACAGGAGCCGGACCGGGGGTCCGGCTCCACGGCGCCCTCTTCCGGGGCCCCGGCAGGACCGGGCCGGGCGGGGTACCCGGCACCGCGGCCGGGCGCGGGACCGGAGGCGGGCTCCGGACCGGTAGGGGCGAGCACGGCGGCGTCCCCCGCCCGGTTCCCTCCGGGCGCAGCAGCGGTGCGTGGGTCCGGGAGCCGGGCACCGGGTCGGGGCCGAGGCGGCCGCTGACGCTGCGCGTCGCCCCGCACTCCCCGCGCGGAGCCGCCACGGCGCGGCGGACGCAGACGACCGGGAGGCGGAGGCCCCGGGCCGGGACGGAGCCTGCGCGGTCGGCGTCCGGCCCCCGGGCGGGCACGGGGCCGTCGGTGCGGAGGGAGGGCGTGCCCACCCGGAGGCCGCCTCGGCGGCCTCGCCCCCGGTCGTCCACGGCCGCCCCCGGGTGGCCCTCCGCCGCGGCTTCGCAGCGAGCAGGATCCCAGCGGCGGAGCGGTCCGGCGGGCCGCGGCCGGACGGGACCGGACCGGCGCGGCACCCGCGCTCACGTGCACGGGGTCCCCGCACACGGTGCGGCACACGGCCCGTCCCGCCCGGCCTCTCCCCGCTTCGGCAGGGCCGCCGGTCCGGCGGGGCGCACCGGGGGCGCTTGACACCCGCAATCCGCGATATATCGTGTCTTGCAGAAGACGCGATATGTTGCGTCCCCGTCGGACCGGGAGGTCAGCACGATGGCAGAGACGGCATGGGAAGTCGGCGAGCCCCGCACACTCGCCTTCGACGAACCGGTGACCACCCTGCGGGTGCGCATCGTGGACGGAACGGTCAACGTCGTGGGCAGCGAGGAGGGTTCCGCCCGCCTGGAGGTCTCCGCGGTCGAGGGCCCGCCCCTCCGCGTCACCCACGAGGGCGGCACGCTGACCGTCGGCTACGACGACGTGCCGTGGAAGACCCTGCTGAAGTGGCTCGACCCCAAGGGCCCGCGGCGCAGTGCCGTGGTCTCCCTCGTGGTGCCCGCCGGGGCGCGCGTCGAGGTCGGCGCCGTCGGCGCGAACGCGGTGGTCTCGGGGATCCGCGGCACCACGGCCCTGCGCGGGGTGACCGGGGACGCCACCTTCGTCGGCCTCTCCGGCGCCGTCCAGGCCGAGACCGTCTCCGGCGGCCTGGAGGCCCAGGCCCTGACCGGCGACCTGCGCTACCAGTCCGTCTCCGGCGACCTCACCGTGATCGAGGCCGCCGGCTCCGCGGTCCGGGCGGAGTCCGTGAGCGGCGACATGGTCGTCGACGTGGGTGAGGCGGGCGGCCCGGCCGACATCCGGCTGACCACCGTCACCGGCGAGGTCGCCATCCGCCTCCCGCACCCGGCCGACGCCCGGGTCGAGGCCAGCACCGCGGGCGGGACCCTGTCGAGCGCCTTCGAGGACCTGAGGGTCGGCGGGCAGTGGGGCTCGAAGCAGATCACCGGCACCCTCGGATCGGGTGCCGGGAGGCTCCGGGCCACCACCGTCTCCGGCTCCATCGCGCTGCTGCGCAGGCCGCCGGCGGACGAGGACGGCACACCCCCGGCAGCGGACGCCCCGGCAGGAAAGGTTCTCTGAGATGCCCCCCGTCTTCGCCCACGGCAGGCTTCGCCTCTACCTGCTCAAACTGCTCGACGAGGCCCCCCGCCACGGCTACGAGGTGATCCGCCTGCTGGAGGAGCGGTTCCAGGGGCTGTACGCGCCGAGCGCGGGCACCGTCTACCCCCGGCTGGCCAAGCTGGAGGCCGAGGGGCTGGTCACCCACGCCACCGAGGGCGGCCGCAAGGTCTACTCGATCACCGCGGCCGGCCGCGCCGAACTCGCCGAGCGCAGCGGGGAGCTGGCCGACCTGGAGGTGGAGATCCGCGACTCCGTCTCCGAGCTGGCCGCCGAGATCCGCGACGACGTGCGCGGTGCGGCGGGCAAGCTGCGCAGCGAGATGCGCGCCGCCGCGGACGAGACCCGCGGCGACGGCTCCCGGGGGGCCGGGCGCGGCCTCGGGGACCTGGGCGCCCTCGGCCCCGACGGAGAGGCGTGGCGTGCCGCCAAGGAGGAGCTGCGCCGCGCCAGGCAGGAGTGGCAGGAGCAGACCCGGCGGGCGAAGGACGAGTCGCGGCGGGCCAGGGAGGACGCCAGGGCCGCACGCCGGCAGGCACGGGAGGCGCAGGAGACCGCCCGTGCCGAGATGGAGCGGATCGCCCGTCAGGTGCAGGAGCAGGTGCAGGAGCGCCTCACCAGGGGTGAGTGGCCCACCGGCATGCGCCAGGGCCTGTCCGACCTGGTCGGACAGCTCGGCGGGCTGGCACGGGGCGCCGCGGGACCCGAGGGCGCACGCCCCGCGGCGGCGGGCACCGGCCCCGGCGGGACCGAGGACGCGGCCGGCGACGGCTCCGCCGACCCGGCCCGCGAGCTGGAGCGGCTGCTGGACCGGTTCCGGGACGAGGTGCGCGACGCGGCGCGCGACCGCGGAGTGACGCGCGAGCAGCTGTCCGAGGCCCGGCGCCACCTGTCGACGGCCGCGGCGCACCTCTCTGCCGTGCTGCGCCCCGACCGGGGCTGAACGGCCCACCGGCGGGCCCGGGGCCCTTGCGCGGCCCCGGCCTCCGGCGCCCCCGTGTCCGGGGGCTCAGTCCCGCGCCCCGGCCCGCGCGGTCACCTCCACCGCGGCGCCGGGCCGGGCCAGGACGCGGACCACGGCGGAGCGCCCCGGCCGCACCACCCGGTCGGGGCTCCACGCCGGGCCGGACACGGCGATGCGCCACCCGCCCGGGTGCGGGGGCAGGGACAGCTCCGTGACGCCGGGCCGCGCCCGGTAGGCCAGCCGGTAGGTCCCCCGGTCGCGGTCGTAGGCCGCGCGCGGGTCCCGGCCGGCCAGGGCCTCCGCGTAGGGGGCGGCGGTCCGCTCCTTGTTGAGCCGGAAGCGGCCCTGCCCGTCGAGGGCGCAGTAGCCGCCCCCGTAGCACCAGACGTAGCCCGCCCAGCCGGATCCGTAGCGGGCGAGGAAGGCGAGGGCGTCCCGGTAGAAGCGGCCCATGTTCGGCAGGGCGTTGTTGAGCGGCCCCCACTCCCCCACCACCACGGGGACGCCGTGGGCGCGCGGGTAGACGGTGGCGGCCGCCTCGTAGGCCTCGATCCACCCCGCCGACGGGTCGTAGTCCGCTCCGGCCTCCATGGCCGTGTTGTAGAAGTGCGGGGCGTAGACGACCCGGGGGTCCTCGATCCGCCCGAGACCGGTCGGGACGCCCTCGCCGACGATCGGCGTCGGCTCCACGAACAACCGGGTGGTGCGGTCCACGGCACGCACGGCGCGGGCCAGCCGGTTGTACATCGGGGTGAGCTGCTCGCGCTCGATCCGCCGGGCGGCCGCGGCCAGGTCCTCGCCGGGCCGGAGTTCGCCCATGGGCTCGTTGATCAGGTCGTAGCCGAACACGGCGGGATGGCCGCGGAACCGCTCGGCCAGGGTGCGCCACATGCGCTGCTGCGCCCGCCGCAGGTCGGCGTCCTCGTAGAGGTGGGTGAAGGCGCGCTGCACGGCCGGTTCGAAGTACTCGGCGAACCAGTCGTCCGGGTGGGGCGTGAACGGCAGGCCGTCGGTGCGCGTCGCCCACGCGGGGATGCCCCGGTGCCCGAAGGCCGGTCCGAAGACGTCCTGGTGGGCGTCGATCAGCACCCTGACCCGGTGGCGGTGGGCCCAGTCGAGGATGCGCTCGATCCGGTCGAGGTAGGCGTGGCTGTAGCGGCCGGGGCGCGGCTCCAGGTCGTCCCAGAAGACGAGCAGGCGGGCGAAGCCGAACCCGTGGGCCCGCAGGTCGCGGAAGTGGCGTTCGGTGATCGCGGAGAGCGCGGCCTCGCCCCGGTTGGCCTTGTCCTCGACGTTCCAGCCGCGCAGGGTCAGCAGCCGCCCCCGCTCGTCGGTGAGCGGCGGGACACCCCCGCCCGGTGCCGCCGCGGGGGCGGGCGCGCCGGGCGGCGGGAGGCCGTCCGCACGGGCTGCCGCGGGGGCTTCGAGCAGCGTGGTGCACAGCAGCAGGGCCAGCAGCGGGAGCAGTCGGCGGTACACGGCAACCTCCGGCACGGTCGGTCGTACGAGACGCGGGACTGTGCCGGAGATCCCATCAGCCGGGCCGACGGTGCCTCAAGAGGGCGTCAGGCGCCCGTCAGGACGATCTTCCCGAACAGGTCGCCCGCCGCCAGCCGCTCGAAGCCCTCCCGGGCCCGGTCCAGGGGCAGTTCGCGGTCGATGACCGGCCGCACCCCGGTGGCGGCGCAGAAGGAGAGCAGGTCCTCCAGTTCGTCCTTGGAGCCCATGGTGGAGCCGACCACCTTGAGTTCCAGGAAGAAGATGCGGGTCAGCTCGGCGTGCGAGGGGCGGTCACCGCTGGTCGCCCCGGAGATGACCAGGGTGCCGCCGGGGCGCAGCGACTTCACCGAGTGGGACCAGGTGGCCGCGCCGACCGTCTCGATGACCGCGTCCACCCGGCGCGGCAGGCGGGCGCCGGGCTCGTAGGCGTCCTCCGCGCCGAGTTCGACGGCCCGCTTGCGCTTGGCCTCGTCACGGCTCGTGGCGTACATCCGCAGACCGGCGGCCTTGCCCAGCACCAGCGCCGCGGTGGCCACACCGCCGCCGGCGCCCTGCACCAGGACGGAGTCGCCCGGGCGCACGCCCGCGTTGGTGAAGAGCATCCGGTAGGCGGTGAGCCATGCCGTCGGCAGGCAGGCGGCCTCGGCGAAGGACAGCTCCTTGGGCTTCGGCAGGACGTTCCAGGTGGGCACGGCGACCTGCTCGGCGAAGGTGCCCTGGTAGCGCTCGGTGAGGATGGAGCGCGGCTCGTCGGGGCCCACGCCGTGGCCGCTCTGGCCGATGACGGAGTGGAGGACGACCTCGTTGCCGTCCTCGTCGATCCCCGCCGCGTCGCAGCCGAGGATCATCGGCAACCGCTCCGGCGGGAGGCCCACACCGCGCAGCGACCACAGGTCGTGGTGGTTGAGCGAGGCGGCCTTGACGGTGACGGTGGTCCAGCCGGGGCGGGTCTCGGGGGCCGGGCGCTCGCCCAGTTCGAGGCCGGTCAGGGGCTGGTCGCGGTCGGTGCGGGCTGCGTAGGCGGCGAACATGGCCCCGAGCGTAGGGCGGTGGGGTGCGTGGCGGAACCACGCAGCGGTGTGACGCGCATCCCGTGCGTGTCGCCGCGGTGCGCGGACGGGGCGGGCGGGTGGGCCCCGGTGCACGGGACGGGCAACGGGCCGCCCCCCGCACGGGGGCGGCCCGCGTGCGGGGAGCGGCAGGTCCGTCAGCGCCGGGCGACGCCCTCCGCCCGGGCGGCGGCGGCCACCGCGGCGGTGACCGCCGGGGCGACCCGCTCGTCGAAGGGCGAGGGGATCACGTAGTCGGCCGACAGGTCGTCACCGACCACGTCCGCCAGGGCGTTGGCCGCGGCGATCTTCATGCCCTCGGTGATGCGGGCGGCCCGCACCTGGAGGGCTCCGGCGAAGATGCCGGGGAAGGCCAGGACGTTGTTGATCTGGTTCGGGTAGTCCGAGCGCCCGGTCGCCACCACGGCCGCGTAGCGGTGCGCGACGTCCGGGTGGACCTCCGGGTTCGGGTTGGCCATGGCGAAGACGAACGCCCCGGGCGCCATCGACGCGACGGCCTGCTCGGGCACCGTGCCGCCCGAGACGCCGATGAACACGTCGGCCCCCGCGAGCGCGCTCTCCAGCGAGCCGCTGAGCCCGGCCCGGTTGGTGAGCTCGGCGAGTTCCCGCTTGACCGGGGTGAGGTCCTCGCGGTCGCGGCTGACGACGCCCTTGCGGTCGGCGACCGCCACGTCGCCGAGCCCGGCCGCCAGCAGGAACTTCGCGATGGCCACGCCGGCCGCGCCGGCCCCCGAGATGACCGCCCGCAGATCGCCGAGACCGCGGCCCGTCAGCTTCGCCGCGTTGCGCAGGGCCGCGAGGGTGACCACGGCGGTGCCGTGCTGGTCGTCGTGGAACACAGGGATGTCGAGGCGCTCCTGGAGCCTGCGCTCGATCTCGAAGCACCGCGGCGCCGAGATGTCCTCCAGGTTCACGCCGCCGAAGGAGGGAGCGAGGCGGACGACGGTGTCGACGATCTCGTCGGTGTCCGTGGTGGCGAGCGCGATCGGGACCGCGTCCACGCCGCCGAACTGCTTGAAGAGGATCGCTTTCCCCTCCATGACCGGAAGGGATGCCTCCGGACCGATGTCGCCGAGGCCGAGCACCGCGGTCCCGTCCGTCACCACGGCGACGACCTGGGACTTCCAGGTGTAGTCGTGGACGAGCTCGGGCCGCTCGGCGATTGCGGTGCACACCCTGGCGACGCCGGGTGTGTACGCGAGTGACAGATCATCCTTGTCCCGCACGGGCACGGTGGCCTGGACGGCCATCTTGCCGCCGCGGTGCAGGGCGAACGCCGGATCGAAGGGCTCGTCGGCACTCTCCGTGTCGGCATCGTCGCTGCGAGGATTGACGATCTCCGCTGCCATGGGTTGACCCCTTAAGTCTTCATCAGTTGAGGGTGGCCACTCCTGGTTGAGGAGGGGTGGGCGGGCACCGCGTCCGTACCCTGCGCCGGGCGGTTGGCCCGCCCGGACAGGGCGTGATTCGCACGCGCGGGCGCGCCGCACAACGCGCCCTGAGCCCCGGATGAGGGGTGTAAGGACCCTTCTTACCGGACGGAGCACACCGCAGACGAGTCGTTTGCGCCGCGGTGACGCGCTTCATAGCCGGGAACCGGGGCAAGTGCGCCGGTACGGCGGAATCCACCCAGAAGGCGCATCGGCAAGAGATCCTCCGGCGAGACGTGGCGTTTCCAGCGAAAGATGCGGCCGGGATGTGCCGCCTGCTGACGTTCGGGGGTGCCCGTTATCCGATTTTGACATGCGTGAGCCCCTGATTGGGCTAGTCCGAATGGCAAGATGCCGAAAACACACAAGGTCGCGACACTCGAAGGTGAGTGCCACGACTTCTGGCACATCCCTCTACACACGCCGGAGGACCCCGATCATGACCGCAAGCACCAAGCGCAGCGCCGGAGCCGCCAAGCCCAGGACGTCCCGTACGTCCCGGATGGTCGTGGCAGGCGCCATCGCGGTCGCCGGCGCCATGCTGATGACCGCCTGTGGCGACCAGACCGACAGCGCCGACGAGGGCACCAAGGAGACGGGCTCCACCTCCACCGCGCCGCTCGCCGACAAGCTGCCGCAGTCCATCAGGGACAAGGGCGTCATCACCGTCGGCTCGGACATCGCCTACGCGCCCATGGAGTTCATGGACGAGAACAACAAGCCCGCGGGCGTGGACATCGACCTGGCCAACGCCATGGGCGAGGTCCTCGGTGTGGAGTTCAAGTTCGAGAACGCCACCTTCGACCAGCTCGTGCTGGGCATGAACAACGGCCGCACCGACATCGTCATGTCCTCCATGACGGACACCAAGGAGCGCCAGCAGGGCGCCACCGAGGACGCCAAGGGCGGCGCCGACTTCGTGAACTACTTCAAGGCCGGCTCCGCGCTGCTGGTCCAGAAGGGCAACCCGGAGAACGTCTCCTCCCTCGACGACCTGTGCGGGCTGACGGTCGCCGCCCAGCGCGGCACCGCCAACGAGACCCTGCTCAAGGACCAGCAGGCGAAGTGCGGTGACGACAAGATCAAGGAGTTCATCTCCGACCAGGACACCGACTCGATCACCCAGCTCCAGACCAAGCGCGCGGACGTCGTGATCACCGACTTCCCCGTCGCCCTGTACAACGCGCTCAACGCGGGCGGCGGCAACCTCTTCGAGGTGGTCGGCGACCAGATCGACGCCGCGCCGTACGGCATCGCCGTGAGCAAGGAGAACACCGAGCTGCGCGACGCCCTCCAGGCAGCCGTCCAGCAGATCATCGACGACGGCTCCTACGGCGAGGTGCTGAAGGAGTGGAAGGCCGAGTCCGGCGCCATCGAGAAGGCCACGGTCAACGCCGGTCAGTGAGCCGGTGCTCCGGACCCCTCCATACGTAAGGCAGCATCTTCGTGACTGACCCCCTCGACAAGGTCCCCGCCGACGTCCCACCGGACGGCGGCGGGGGCGAGTCCCCCCGCAAGGCCCCCGCGGCGGCGCCCGACACCATCAAGGCCATCCCGGTCCGGCACTACGGCCGCTGGGTCGGCACCGCCGTGGTGCTGGTCCTCGTGGCACTGCTGGTGAAGGCCTTCGCCGGCGCGAACATCCAGTGGAGCGTCGTCGGTGAGCAGATCACCAACGGCACCTTCGCCCTGGGTGCCTGGGAGACACTCAAGATCACCGTCTACTCGATGCTGATCGGCGTCGTCCTCGGCACCGTGCTCGCGGTGATGAGGCTCTCCCCGAACCCGGTGCTCTCCTCCGTGGCCTGGGCCTACATCTGGTTCTTCCGCGGCACCCCGGTGCTGGTGCAGATCCTGCTGTGGTTCAACCTCTCCATCGTCTTCGCGACGCTGGACCTCGGCTTCATCTACAAGAACGAGATGAACCAGGTCATGACGCCCTTCGTGGCCGCGCTGCTGGCGCTGGGCCTCAACGAGGCGGCGTACATGGCGGAGATCTGCCGGGCCGGAATCCAGTCCGTCGACCAGGGGCAGACCGAGGCCGCGCACGCCCTCGGCATGAAGAGCACCAAGACCATGCGCCGCATCGTGCTGCCGCAGGCCATGCGTGTGATCATCCCGCCCACCGGCAACGAGTTCATCAACATGCTCAAGACGTCCTCGCTGGCCTTCGCCATCGGGTACGGGGAGCTGTTCCTGCGCGGCCGTGAGTTCGGCTCCCGGACGCTCGCCATCATGGAGG
Organism: Streptomyces sp. C10-9-1; assembly: GCF_024497955.1. Classification (GTDB taxonomy): domain Bacteria; phylum Actinomycetota; class Actinomycetes; order Streptomycetales; family Streptomycetaceae; genus Streptomyces; species Streptomyces sanyensis. The sequence continues at coordinate 443,262 of NZ_JANHKP010000003.1, forward strand.
GCTACATCGTCGTCTCCCTGTGGTACCTGGCCCTGACGACCGTGTTCACGATCGGGCAGTACTACCTTGAGCGCTACTTCGCCCGCGGCGCGAACCGCGCGCTGCCGCCCACGCCGCTCCAGCGGCTGAAGCGCCAGCTGACCTCGTTCCGCGTGCCCAGCAAGGTGGGAGGGACGACGGTATGACGTCCACGACGGCACAGCCGATGGTGAGGGCGGAGAACGTCCACAAGTCCTTCGGCCACGTGAAGGTCCTCCAGGGCATCGATCTGGAGGTCGCCCCCCAGGAGGTGTTCTGCCTGGTCGGCCCGTCCGGCTCCGGCAAGTCGACCTTCCTGCGGTGCATCAACCACCTGGAGAAGATCAACGGCGGGCGGCTCTGGGTCGACGGCCAGCTGGTGGGCTACCGCCAGAAGGGCGACAAGCTCTACGAGCTGCGGGACAGCGAGGTCGCGGCGCAGCGCCGGGACATCGGCATGGTCTTCCAGCGCTTCAACCTGTTCCCCCACATGACGGCGCTCGCCAACGTGATGGAGGCGCCGGTGCAGGTCAAGGGCGAGTCCCGGGCGGTCGCCCGGGCGCGTGCCGAGAAGCTGCTGGACCGGGTCGGGCTGAAGGACAAGGCGGGGAACTACCCCGCGCAGCTGTCCGGCGGCCAGCAGCAGCGTGTGGCCATCGCCCGCGCGCTGGCGATGGAGCCGAAGCTGATGCTCTTCGACGAGCCGACCTCGGCCCTCGACCCCGAGCTGGTGGGCGAGGTCCTGGACGTCATGCGCGGTCTCGCCGAGGACGGCATGACGATGATCGTCGTCACCCACGAGATGGGCTTCGCCCGCGAGGTGGGCGACTCCCTGGTGTTCATGGACGGCGGCGTGGTGGTCGAGTCGGGCAACCCGCGCGACGTCCTGAGCAACCCGCAGCACGAGCGCACCCAGGCGTTCCTGTCGAAGGTGCTCTGAGCCGAGGGGCCCGCACCGGACGGGCGCGGGCCCCAGCACGAGGGGCGGTACGGGCCCGTGGCCCGTACCGCCCCTCGTGGCGTCCGGCGCGGCCGCCCCGCCCGGGCCGCGTCCGGCACACGGCGCTGTCCGCCCGCAGGGCGGGGTGCACGGAGTCCGGTGCGTGCGGTCGCACGGCGGAGGGCCATCCTCGTACGGGACGCACGTGGGCGGCTCCGGCGACGCAGCGGGTGTGCGTGCCGGACGCCGCCCGCGGGGCGGGGTGCGTCCGGCGCGGC
>NZ_JANHKP010000004.1 GCF_024497955.1 Streptomyces sp. C10-9-1
CACGTCGCTCACCCCCGCATTCTGCCGGGACGGCCCGGGTGCCGGGTGCGGCGGGCCGGTACGGGCGCCCGCCCGCCGCACCCGGCCGGGTCGCTCCTCCCTCCCCCGGGAGGCGGGCCGGCGGCCCACGGCGGACCGGTGCGCCGGCCGCGCCGGCCGCGCCGGTCCGGGACACGGCGCCGGCCCGGCGGTTGCCACCGGCACGGCCCGGTGCCGGTGGGCGTGCCGGTGCCGGTGCCGCGTGGTTCAGGGTGGGTCGGTCACGGGGTGGCGGGGCCGCCCGCCGTGAACACCGCGGCCTCGGGCACCTTCTCCAGGGCGATGCCGAAGTGCGCGCGGTAGGCGTCCAGCACCTCCGCGTCGCTCTCCAGGGCCCGCTCGGCGCGCTCCCCGCGGACCGTGGTGACCAGCCTGCGGCCGGAGAGCGTGATCCGGCCGTCCTCGGTGAACCGCGAGCACACGAGGCCCGCGGTGAAGTGCGAACCGGGCGAGGTCCGGTGGTACCAGCAGCCCGCCTCGAAGTCGGACAGGGCCCTGGGCCGGGTGTCCAGCCGGAACTGCGGAGTGCCGTCCCTCAGCAGGTCGAGTTCGCCGTCGGCGGGACCCGGGACCAACCGGAACAGCCCGCCGGGGTCGCGCTGGTCGCCGCGGCCGTCGAGGAGCAGCGGGAAGCGGGCGTGGTCGCCGAAGCCGACGTCCGCCAGCCAGGGTCCGGTTCCGTCGGCGGTGTCCACCCGCAGCGCCATGTGGTCGTAGGGGATGCCCGGTCGTCCGTCCGCGTCGAGGACCCTCGCCTCGTGGAAGGCGACCGTGAAGCCCAGCGAGGTCAGCAGGGCGGCGAACGCCCCGTTGAGTTCGTAGCAGAAGCCCCCGCGTCCGCGTTCGACGATCTTGTCCGCAAGCCGCCGCTCGTCCAGAACGATCTCCTCCCGCAGGTGGACCGAGAGGTTCTCGAACGGAACCGCCGCAAGGTGCCGGGCCTGGAGCATCCGGAGGGCCGCGGCGTCGGCCCGGTCCGGGCGCTCGGCACCGATCCGCCGGAGGTAGGCGCCGACCGCCGCGGGCGGCAGCCCGGCACTCCGCCCGGCCGGAGCGGGCGCGGAGCCCGCTTCGTCACGTGGTCCCGCCTTCGTCGGCGGGGACGGCTCCTGCGGGTGGGTGTCGGTTGCCATGGACCCAGTCTTCCGCGGGCAACGGGGCCGGCGCCATGCGCCGGTGGCCTTCGGTCCCCGGCAGGAGGGCCGCTCGGACTTTCGGCGGGGCCGTGCTCGGCCGTCACGCGCAGCCCCTCCCCCGAGCCGCCCACGGCGACGGATCCGTTGCCGTCCGTTCGCAGTACCAGAGCGCCCTGGGCGCGGAGGAGCGCGAGGGTGCGCGCGGAGGGGTGGCCGTAGGGGTTGTCCCGCCCGCAGCTGATCAGCGCCAGACGGGGGCGGACCGCAGCCAGCAGCCCCGGGTGCTGGTACGCCGAGCCGTGGTGCGCGACCTTGAGGACGTCCACCCGCGGCAGGTCCGGGCGGGCGCGCAGCAGCGCCTGCTGGGCCGGGGGTTCCAGGTCGCCGAGGAGCAGGAGTGACAACCCGCCCGCGGCTCGTGCCAGGAGGGTCACGCTCGCGTCGTTGGGCTCGCCGGAGACAGGAGCGGGAGTCAGCCGCGGCCACAGGACCTCCCATTCCAGCGGTCCGGCGCGACGCCGCTCGCCGGGGGTGGCCGAGGAGACGGGGATCCCGGCCCGCTCAGCCGTCCGGTGCACGAACTCCGCCTGCTCCTCGGGTTCCTGGAGCGACGTGGTCTGGATGGCGCCCACGCTCCTGCCGTCGAGGACTCCGGGCAGCCCCGCGACGTGGTCCGCATGGAAGTGCGTCACGACCAGGAGCGGGACGTGTGTCACACCCAGTTGCGTGAGGCAGCGGTCGGCGAAGCCCGGGTCGGGGCCGGCGTCCACCACCACGGCGGAGCCGCCGCCCGCCGCGAGGACCGTCAGGTCCCCCTGGCCGACGTCGCACATCGCGTAGCTCCAGTCGGCGGGTGGCCAGCCGGTGACCAGGCGGCCGAGCGGGGCCGGGCGGGCGATCACGAGGCAGAGCAGCGCGGCGCAGACCACGCACGCGAGTGGTCGCCGGGAGAGGTTCCGGACGATCAGCAGCACGGCTCCCGTGACCCCCGCGAGCAGCAGTCCTCCCGTCGGGCCACCCGGCCAGGGGGCTCCTGCTCCGGGCAGTTCGGCCCCCCTGCGGGCGACCGCGGCGATCCAGCCCGCGGGCCATCCGGCGCACCAGGCCAGTGCTTCGGCGGCCCAGGGGGCGACGGGCGCCGCGGCAAGCGCGGAGAAGCCGAGCACGGTCGCGGGTGCGACGGCCGCTTCGACCAGCAGGTTGCAGGGAACGCCGACAAGGCTCGCCCTGGCGGCGAACACGGCGACCACCGGTCCGCACACGGCCTGGGCGGCAGCCGATGCGGCCAGCGGCTCCGCCAGTCTCGCCGGGACGCCCCTTTCCCGCAGGGCCCTGCCCCACCCCGGCGCGATGATCAGCAGGGCGCCGGTGGCCAGCACGGACAGCAGGAACCCGTAGCTCCGCGCCAACCGCGGGTCGTACAGCACCAGAAGCAGCACGGCGGCGGCCAGGGCGGGCAGCAGGGAGCGGCGGCGGCCCGTGGCGATGGCGAGCAGGGTGACGAGCCCGCAGGCGGCGGCACGCAGCACACTCGGCTCGGGGCGGCAGACGACGACGAACACGAGGGTCAGGGCGCCGCCGAGAACCGCCGTGCCGCGGAGCGTGACGCCCAACCGGGGCGCGGCGCCTCCCCGTTCGGCGAGCAGCGCCCTGCCGGGCGGGCCGACGAGCAGCATGAGCACGATGGTGAGGTTGCTGCCGGACACTGCCACAAGGTGCGTCAGATCCGTTGCCTCGAAGGCGCTCTGCAGATCCTCGGGGACCCGGGAGGTGTCGCCGACGACCAGGCCCGGGAGCAGGGCACGGGCGTCGGGGGCCAGGCCGTCGGTCGCCGCGCGCAGGCCCGCGCGCAGGGACCCGGCGAAGCGCTGCACGCCCGTCGGCGGGGCGACGACGGTCGGTCCGTCGCCGCCCCGGACCCTCAGCACGGCGGCGATCCGGCCGTCCGGCTGGCCGGGAAGGGCCAGACCGCCCGACAGCCGCAGCCGGGTCGTGGGAAGCAGCCGGAGCCATGCGTCGTCGCGGCTGCCCGGGGAGACCAGGATCAGTACCGGTGTGCGGATCTCCACGGTGCCCTCGCGACCGGTGGTCACCCGGGTCACCTCGGCGTCGAGCACGAGGGTCGGGCGGTGGTGTGCGGCCCCGCCTCCCTGCGGGCGCGCCCGGCGGGGATCGGAGACCACCGCGGCGTCGACCGTGACATGTGCCCCGATGCGGGCGAGTTCGGGCAGCGGGCCGCGGTGCAGGTCCGCCGTGTGCAGGCCGGCGACCGCTGCTCCGGAGGCGGCGCAGAGCAGCACCCCGGCAGCGGTGGTGCGGAGCCGTGAGGCGGCGCGGAGCCCCCCGCCCGTCGGGCGGTGCGTCCCCCCGCCGGTCGCTGGGCCTCCCGAGGGGGCCGGGCGCCCGGGCACGGGCCCCGGTGCCGGTACGCCCGCACGGCGCAGGCCCTGTGCGGCCGCCGGGCGTGCCGGGGCGTCGCGGGGGGCCGTGCAGCCGGATGCGCTCAGGCCGCCGGAGTGCCGCGGTCCGTTCCCCGCCGGGTCGGGGCGGCGGCCGGAGTCGGGCGGCCGATCCCGGCACGGTGGCGGGTGCCCGGGGCCCCACCGCCCGCGGGGAGGCGCGCGGTGGTGCCCCGGGACGGCGCGGTGGACAGGTTCCAGGGCGGTCGGCCGCACCTCTCCGGGGCCGGACGGCACCCCCGCTCCCCCGCCGCCTGCCCCTTCGCATCCGGCGGCCGGCAGCGGTGCGCAGGAGGGCGGCCTCGGCCCGCCGGAAGGGACGCGGGCGAGCGGGAACCTGGCCGCGACGGCCAGGGAGCCCGCGGCCAGCAGGCATCCGGCCACTCCTGCGGCGGTCCAGCGCACGGGTGCGCCGAGGGCCAGTGCGGCGGCCGCCCAGGCCGCCAGAGCGGGGGGCACCAGCCGGAGGTCCGCCGGTCCTGCACGGTGTGGCGGCGGCTCCGCGCTCCGGCGGGTGCCGACGGCGGCGACTCCGACGTCCGGTGCCGGAGTCGCCGGTCCGGGGCGGGGTCGCGCGCCGGTCGACGGGAGGCGGCGGGGGGCGGTCCCCGGCCGGGGGCCGGGGGTGCGGCCCGGTGGAGCGGCGCCCGCACCGGCCCTGCTCCCGCTCACGGCCGGACCCGGTGCCGGAGCTCCGCGAACCTGCGCTCGCCGATCCCGGTGACGTCCCGGAGCTCGTCGACCGACCGGAATCCACCTGTTCGCATGCGGTGGTCGATGATGTGCCCGGCGAGGACGGGACCGACGCCGGGCAGTGTCTCCAACTGATCGCCGGTGGCCGTGTTGAGGCTGATCGGCCCGGTTGCGGGACCGGGAGCGGCCGAGCCCGGCGCCGGCTCTCCGGCGGGCAGGGGAAGCCCGGCCACGACCTGCTCCCCGTCCGCCAGGATCCGGGCCTGGTTGAGACCCGTCAGGTCCGCCCCCTCCTCCGGGCCTCCGGCGGCCTTCAGGGCGTCCTGGACCCGGGACCCCGCCGGAAGGTGGAACACGCCCGGCCGGCGGACCTTGCCGCCCACGTCCACGACGATGCGGGTCTTCGGCCCCGCAGGGGCCGCGGCCGCCTGAGGCGGTACCGCGGCGGACGCGGGCTCCAGTGGCGGCAGCGGCTGGGAGCGGGTGTCGCCCGGGCTCAGCGTTTCCGGGACGGGGACCTGCCTCGGACCGGCCGCCCAGAAGTGCTGACCCGCGAAGAGGGCGGCAGCCGCGAGCACCACGACCAGCGCGGTGAGGGCACGTGGTTCGAGGCCGCAGCGCAGCCGGACCCACAGCGGCAGGCGGTCTCTCAGCGCCGCCCACCGGTGCCCCCCGCCCGCCGCGGCGTCGTCCCGCTCGCCGGGCGGGCTCTGCGTGTGCTCCGCGGGCGGCGGGCGGTCGGCCGCGATGCCGACGGCGCCGGGCGGGAGGTACTCCCGCGTTGAGGGCGACGGCCCCCGCGTCGGCGCGTCGGGTGGCGTGGCGGCCGGTGCGGTACGCGGCTCGGTGACGGATGCCGGTGCGGGAGGGGCCGGCCGCCGTTCCGGTGCGCGAGGGCCGCATTCGCGAGCCTCCGGCGCCGTCGGGGCGCGTGGCGGGTCGGGGCGGCCGCCCCACCCGCAGCGCCCACCGGACGGTGGAGCGGGGCCCCGGTCCGGGATCCGCTCCCGTGGCGCGGCCGGCGGCGGAGCCTCGACCGGGGCCGCGAGCGGCGCACCCGCCGGAACGGCGGTTGCGGCAGGGGCGGAACGCACGGGGAGGCGGGCGGGGGCAGCGGTGACCGGCTCGCGCAGCGAACGAAGCCAGGCCGTGTGGTCCGGGCCTCGGGCCGCCTGTTCGTGCCATGCGTGACGGCCCGTCGGACCGGCATCGGTCGGCCGCGGTGCCGTGGGCCGAGAGGCGGACCGCGCGCTCACCCCGCCGTCGCTGCCCGCGGGTTCCGGCCCCTCACGGCGGGGGGTGCCGAAGGCACCGGGCGCAGGGGCGGTCGGGCAGGGTTCCGCCGGGGCGCCTCCGTGCGGGCCCGCCGCCCCGAGCAGCGCGTCGACCCTCCTGCGGGTGGAGGCGGCCGCGGCACTGCGGCGCCGGCGCCCGCGCAGCGCCGCGGCGTACCGCTCCTCGGCCGGCCCCTCCGAGCCGGCGGGGGCGGCCCCGTCCCCCTGCGCAGCGGACGTACCCGTTGCCCCGGACGGCAGGGGGCCCTCGGTGCTCCGCGCCGCTCCCGGGGCTCGGTTCGCGGGTCCGGCCCGATGTTTTCCGGTGGGTCCCCGGCCAAGTGACAGCCGCGCTCGCCGATGGCGCACACGCCCGTCGGACGCGGGGGCCCGGCCGGGGCCGCTGGTCGCCGAAGTCGCTCGAATCGTCATGCCCGGACCGTACGGAGATTGCGGCGAGGCCACGGAAACCCCTCGAATTCCGTGGATAACCACGCACTTGTGGAAAAGCCCTCTCCTCGTTCGGGTGAGGTGGCTCCGCATCGGATCCGGACCCGTACCGGTGGCGAGCACCCTCTCGGACGGTCGCCGTCGTGCGGGAGGGTGCCCGGCGGCCCCGTCCACGACACCCCCGGCGCTCCGCGCGGCACGTCGGGGCACCGGGACAGGCGGCGGGCGGGGTGCAGACGCCGGGCGAGCACAGCACGGTGGCACCGCGGCGCGGGCCACGACCGTCCGCGTTCTCCCGTGGCCGCCCCGGGGCGGCCACGGGAGAACCGGGAACGGCCGGTCATCCTGCGCGGCGCCCCCACACGGCGGCGGCCGCGCCTCTCCGGCGCTCCGCCTCCCCTGAAGAGCGCCCGCCCCGGCCGGGCCTCAGCGAGCCGAGACCACGACGCCCAGGAGCCCCGGCCCGGTGTGGGCGCCGATGACCGCGCCCACCTCGCTGACGTGCAGGTCCACCAGCCCGGGCACCCGCTCCCGCAGCCGCTCGGCCAGGGTCTCGGCACGCTGGGGTGCCGCCAGGTGGTGCACGGCGACGTCCACGTCGGCGCTGCCGGCGCGCTCGACCGCGATCTCCTCCAGCCGGGCGATCGCCTTCGACGCGGTGCGCACCCGCTCCAGGGGGCCGATCCTGCCGTCCTCCAGCTGGAGCAGCGGCTTGACCGCGAGCGCCGAGCCGAGAAGGGCCTGCGCCGCGCCGATCCGCCCGCCGCGCCGCAGGTAGTCGAGGGTGTCGACGTAGAAGAAGGCGGAGGTGCCCCCCGCGCGCTTCTCCGCCGCGGCCACCACCTCGTCCGGGGAGCCGCCCGCACCGGCCGCCTCCGCCGCGGCCAGGGCGCAGAAGCCCAGGGCCATGGCGACCATGCCGGTGTCCACGACGCGCACCGGTACCGCGGCCTCCCGCGCGGCCAGAACGGCGGCATCGTGCGTACCGGAGAATTCGGACGAGAGGTGCAGGGAGACGATCCCGGTCGCCCCCGCCGCCGCGAGGGAGCGGTAGGTGCGGGCGAAGGTCTCCGGACTCGGCCGGGAGGTGGTCACCGGTCGGCGGTCCTGGAGCGCCGCCGCCAGCGAGCGGGCGGAGATCTCGGTGCCCTCCTCCAGGGCCTGGTCACCGAGGACGACGGTCAGCGGCACCGCGGTGATGCCGTGCCGTTCCATCGCCGGGGCCGGAAGGTAGGCCGTGGAATCGGTGACGATGGCGACATGGCGGGACATGAGCGGGAGGTTACCCGCAGTCGCCGGTGTGCGGGAGACCGGCCCCGCGGACGGCCGGTCCGATCCGGGCGGACGGCCCGGCGTGCGGCCCCGGTCCGGCGGCGTCGGGGCGTTCCCGGACCGCGGAACCCCCGTGCGGCGAGGGCCCGACCGAGCAGGGCACAGCAACGGAACCGCGGCCGCCGTCGCAGGAGCGGGACGTGCCGTGCGCCTCAGCCGGAGGTCTCCGGTCTCGGCGTCTTCTTCTCCCACGGGTAGGCGGTCTGCGCCCTGGGGTCCCTGGCGGTGATCGCCTGGGGGGCGTCGCCGGACAACGCACCGCTCCGGTCGGCCCCCGCCGCGGGGGCGCCCTCTCCGCGCCCCGGGCCGCGTGCCGGGTCCTGCTGAGCGGGGGCCTGTCCCGGGTGGGGCTCCGCGCCCGGGGCCGACGGCTCCTCCACCGCCCAGTGCCGGAGCGCACCGGCTTCCATGTCGATCTGCGCGCTCAGCAGATCCAGGTCGTCCTCGGCGAAGCGCTGGGCCCGGTCGCGCGCCGCCCACCGCAGGGAGTCCGCCGCGTGCGTGACGCGCTCGGTGCGCTCGCGCAGTCCGGGCAGCTGGGTGGCGAGTGCCGCCCGGTCGGGCTCGCGCTCCAGGCGCTTGAGCTCGGCGTCCAGCTCGTGGCCGTGCGCGCTGAGCCGCTCGAACAGCGCCAGGGACTCGGCGAGCGAGGCGTCCTCCCGGGCACCGGCGCCGAGCGCTTCCCGGGTGGCCCGCATGGAGGTGCGCAGAGACAGGCGGAGCTGCGCCAGCTCCGCGGCGGCGCCGCCCTGCCCGTAGCTCTTGGCCCGCAGGGCCGTGTCCTCGACCGTGCGGCGGGCCTGGTTCACGGTGCGCTCGACGCCGCGACTGGCGGCGCGCACCACCTTGACGGCCGCGTACACCCCGAGGGCCACGAAGGCGAGGAAGAGGACCAGAAGGATCACGACGAACTCTCCCATGGGTGCCCCTCCACCTCACCTGCGCCGGTGCCGGGTCGGCACTGGCCGTGCTACTGCCACCGTAAACGCTGGGGGCAGGCCGAGGGTTCCTGCGAACCCCCAACCTGCCCTCAGACCGCCCACTAGGGGACGGTCCCGTGCCGGTCAGGCCGGAACGATGTTGACCAGCTTCGGCGCCCTGACGATCACCTTGCGGATCGCGCCGCCGCCCAGGGCCGCGGCGACGGACTCGTCGGCCAGGGCGAGTGCCTCCAGCTCGTCGTCCCCGATCGAGGGGGACACCTCCAGCCGGGCCTTGATCTTGCCCTTGATCTGCACGACGCAGGTGACGGTCTCGTCGACGACGTAGGCCGGGTCGGCCACCGGGAACGCGGCGTGCACCACGGAACCGCTGTGGCCCAGCCGGTGCCACAGCTCCTCGGCGATGTGCGGCGCCAGCGGGGCGACCAGCAGCACGAGCCGCTCCGCGACGGAGCGGGACAGCGGCGCGCCGCTCTTGGTCAGGTGGTTGTTCAGCTCGGTGATCTTGGCGATCGCCGTGTTGAAGCGCATCGCCCCCAGGTCCTGGCCGGCCCCGTCGATCGCCTTGTGCAGGGCCCTCAGGGTGTCCTCGTCGGGCTCGGTGTCCACGACGGTGACCTCGCCGGTCGCCTCGTCGACGATGTTCCGCCACAGGCGCTGGAGCAGCCGGTACTGGCCGACGACGGCACGGGTGTCCCACGGGCGCGACACGTCCAGCGGCCCCATGGCCATCTCGTAGAGCCGCAGCGTGTCAGCGCCGTACTCGGCGCAGATCTCGTCGGGGGTGACGGCGTTCCGCAGGGACTTGCCCATCTTGCCCAGCTCGCGCCTGACGGGCTCGCCCTCGAAGAAGAACCCCCCGTCGCGCTCCTCGACCTCGGCGGCCGCCACCGGGAAGCCGCGGGCGTCGCGGTAGACGTACGCCTGGATCATGCCCTGGTTGAACAGCTTGTGGAACGGCTCGGCGGACGAGACGTGGCCCAGGTCGTAGAGGACCTTGGACCAGAAGCGGGCGTACAGCAGGTGCAGGACCGCGTGCTCGGCACCGCCGACGTACAGGTCGACGCCGCCGTGGGGCTTGCCCTCGCGCGGCCCCATCCAGTAGCGCTCGATCTCCGGGTCGACCAGCCGGGCGGTGTTGTGCGGGTCCAGGTAGCGCAGCTCGTACCAGCAGGATCCGGCCCAGTTGGGCATGGTGTTGGTCTCGCGGCGGTACTTCCGCGGCCCGTCGCCCAGGTCGAGCGTGACGTTCACCCAGTCCTCGTTGCGGGACAGGGGCGTCTCCGGCTGGGTGTCGGCGTCGTCCGGGTCGAAGGTGCGCGGCGAGTAGTCGTCGACCTCGGGCAGCTCCAGCGGCAGCATGGACGCGGGCAGGGCGTGGGCGGTGCCGTCCTCGTCGTAGACGATCGGGAAGGGCTCGCCCCAGTAGCGCTGGCGGCTGAAGAGCCAGTCCCGCAGCCGGAAGTTGACGGTGCCCTCACCGGCTCCCTCGGCCACCAGCCAGGCGATGATCCGGCTCTTGGCCTCGGCCACCTCCAGGCCGTCCAGGGAGATGCGGTCGTTGGCGGAGTTGATCGCCGGGCCCTGCCCGGTGTACGCCTCGCCCTCCCAGCCCTCGGGCGGCTGCACGGTGCGCACCACGGGCAGCCCGAAGGCCTCGGCGAACTCCCAGTCGCGCTCGTCCTGGCCGGGGACGGCCATGATCGCACCGGTGCCGTAGCCCATCAGCACGTAGTCGGCGACGAAGACCGGGACGCGCTGCCCGGTCACCGGGTTGACGGCGTGGGCCCCGGAGAAGACGCCCGTCTTGTCCTTGTGCTCCGTCTGGCGCTCGACGTCGCTCTTGGTCTGCGCCTGCTTGCGGTAGGCGGCCACGGCCTCGGCCGGGGTCGCGGCGCCGCCGGTCCAGGCCTCGGGGACGTCTTCCGGCCACTCGGCGGGCAGGATCGAGTCGATCAGGGGGTGCTCGGGGGCCAGCACCATGTAGGTGGCACCGAACAGGGTGTCGGGCCGGGTCGTGAAGACGGTGACGCGGGTGTCGGGGGCCCCTTCGACGGCGAAGTGGACCCGGGCCCCCTCGGAGCGGCCGATCCAGTTCCGCTGCTGGAGCTTGATCGCCTCGGGCCAGTCCAGGGCGTCCAGGTCGTCGAGCAGGCGGTCGGCGTAGGCGGTGATGCGCATGTTCCACTGCCGCAGCTTGGCCTTGAAGACGGGGAAGTTGCCGCGCTCGGAGCGTCCGTCGGCCGTGACCTCCTCGTTGGCCAGCACGGTGCCCAGTCCGGGGCACCAGTTGACGGGCGCGTCGGAGGCGTAGGCCAGCCGGTAGCCGCCCAGGACGTCGGCACGCTCGGCGGCGTTCAGCTCCTGCCACGACCGGCCGCCGGGCACCTCGCGGGAGCCCTTCTCGAACTGGTCGACCAGTTCGGCGACGGGCCGGGCCCGCCGCGCCTCCGTGTCGTACCACGAGTCGAAGATCTGCAGGAAGATCCACTGGGTCCAGCGGTAGTACTCGGGGTCGATCGTGGCGAAGGAGCGGCGCTTGTCGTGGCCCAGGCCCAGACGGCGCAGCTGTGCCTTCATGTTGACGATGTTGGACTCGGTCGACACCCGCGGGTGGGTGCCGGTCTGCACGGCGTACTGCTCGGCGGGCAGGCCGAAGGCGTCGAAACCCAGGGTGTGCAGGACGTTGTGCCCGGTCATGCGCTGGTGGCGGGCGTAGACGTCGGTGGCGATGTAACCCAGCGGGTGGCCGACGTGGAGCCCGGCGCCCGAGGGGTACGGGAACATGTCCATGATGAACTTCTCGGGGCGCGCGGCCACGGCCGGGTCGCCGGCCAGGTCACCGCGCGGGTTCGGCGCCTCGTACGTCCCCTCGGCGTCCCAGAAGTCCTGCCAGCGTGCCTCGATGTCGGCCGCGAGCGCGGCCGTGTAACGATGCGGGGCTGCCGCCTCGGCAGCGGGGTTCGTCTCGCTCATGATCCTTGAAAGCTCCATCGATCGTCTCTGCCCACTGCGGTCGCCCCATCGCGCTGGCGAAATGAAAAATCCCCTCGCACAGGAGGGGACGCCGCGCCGATTCCGACGTGTTCGGGTTCGTCGGGACTGATCAGCGCGGCTCGCTAAGCAGAAGGCGTACGGCACGCATGGCGTCAGGGTACCGCAGGCGGTGAAGCGGGTGCATTCGCCTTCCTCCGGCCCGGCCGGGAGCGGAATGTGATCTTGTCGTTCGGGTTACTCCGCGTACCGGCCCGATCCGGGGCAACCCCCGGGTCAGTTGCCGCCGCTTCACCTCAGATAACGCCGAAACCCCCTACCACGCGGTATGGCCCGACCTAGAGTGCGTCAACGGGACCGCTTTCCCGCACCATTCGGAGTTGCCCCATGAACCCTCGTCTCACACGGCTTCCGCAGCCGGAACCCGGGCCGGGACTCAGCCGCCCGGTGCAAGGCGGCCTCTACGCCGCCGCGTTCCTCCTCGTGCCTCTCCTCGCGATCGTCGGCAGCGACAGCTTCCGCGCCGCGCTCGACTTCACCACCGGAGTCCTTTCGCTGGTGTCACTCTCCGCATCCGTCGCCTGGGGACTGCTCGCCACGGACCGGGTGTTGCTCGCCCCCCGCCAGCGCCTTCTGGCCCAGGGGATCCACCGGACGACGGCCATCGCCTCGCTCGGCTTCCTCCTCCTGCACGCCACGGTCAAGGTGTCCCTCGGCCACACCGAACTCATCGGCGCGCTGATCCCCTTCGGACTCGGTGTGACCGGGTCCTCCGCGCTGATCGGCCTGGGCTCGCTGGCGGGCTTCCTGATGGTGGTGGCCGGCACCACGGGCGCCCTGCGCAGCGCGCTGGCCGGCAACGTCAAGGTCGCCGGGCGCTGGCGGCCGCTGCACATGCTGGCCTACCCGGCCTGGTGCTTCGCCCTGATGCACGGCCTGTACGCCGGGCGGCCGGCGGCCGGGTGGGTGACCACGCTCTACTGCCTGGCGCTGGCGGGAGTGGCCGCCGCCGTGTCGGTGCGGCTGCTGCCCGTTCCGGTGCAGCGCCGTGTCGCCACCCGGATCCTGGCGCTGACCGGCGGCGGGGACGCGCGTCCCCCGGCCGCGGAGGAGCAGGCCCAGCGGGACCTCTCCGTCTCACCGCTGCCCGGCTCCGGAGGCATGGGCGGTGCCGCCGCGATGAACGGATCGGGCTTCGGGCGCGTACCCGCTGGCATGGACCGCATGGACCGCATGGACCGGCCGGGCGGCACGACCTCGTCGCGTCCGCCGGCGGAGGAACCCTCTCCGCTCGGGCAGACGCGCGTAGACCCGCCCCGGCTGGCCGCCCCCTCGCCGCCGCTGTACGAGGCCCCGCCGCCGCCCGACGGGGAACCCGGCGCGGCGGCGGGCGGGCGGCGCGGGCCCGGCATGGCCGCCGCCTACCGCGCCGTCTCGCGCGCCGGTGACCAGCCGCCGCTCGCCGAACGCGTGCCGATGACCGAGGAGATACCCGTGGTGGCGGAGACGGGGCCGCAGGCCGGCGCCTGGCCCACTCCGTCACCGCCTCCGCCCGCCCAGGCGGTCCGGCCGGAGCCCGCGGCCTACTCCGGCTCGGGCGGCTCCCCGCTCTTCGACCAGACACCGCCTCCCTTCGACACCTCCCGGGAGGACCCGCGGGCCTTCGGCTCGCCGGACCCGTACGGCACGGCGCCGGAACCCCCGGTCTCCTACGGCCGTGACGCCTACTCCTCCGCCGATCCCTACGGCACCGCGCCCGGCTATGTGCCGCCCGCCGAGCCGTTCCCGGGCGCCGGCCCCTTCCCCGGCGGCTCGTTCCCGGACGGCTCGTTCCCGGACGGAGCGGCCTCGGCGGGCGGTTACGCGGGCGACGCGGTTCCCGGCAGCGGGCCGCTCGGTCCCGAGGACACCGCGGCCATGCCCGGCCCGCTCTTCCCGCCGCCGGCCGGGGAACCCTGGAACGCACCTGCAGGAGAACGACCGTGAACACCCCCCTCCCTGACGTCCCCGAGGTCCGCGTGGTCGGCCTCCCGCAACTGACGCAGGGTTTCGACCTGGTCGAGCGGCTCGACCTTCAGATGCATCTGAAGGTCCACGGCCCCCTGGAGCCGGTGAGCGGGGAGCGCCTCGCGCAACTCGCCGAAGAGATATCCCTGACCGGCCGCGGCGGAGCGGGGTTCCCGTTCGGCAAGAAGCTGCGGGCGGTCGCCAAGTCGGCCATCAGGCGCGGGGTGCGGCCCGTCGTCGTCGTCAACGGCAGCGAGGGCGAACCCGCCTGCCGCAAGGACACCGTCCTGCTCAACCGGGCACCGCACCTGATTCTCGACGGTGCGCTGCTGGCCGCGGAGGCGCTCGGGGCGCGGACCCTGGTGGTCGCGGTGACCCGGAACTCGACCGAGATATCCATCCGGGCGGCGCTCGCCGAGCGCGGCCTGTCGGACCGGCGCGGCCAGCAGCTGAGGGCGCGCGTGGTCCGCACTCCCGAGCGGATGGTCTCCGGCGAGGCGTCCTCGGTGATCCGCGCGGTCAACGGGGGCCCCGCACTGCCGCCGGGGCGCCGGGTGCGCGCCGCCGAGTCCGGTGTGGGAGGGGCGCCGACCCTGCTGTCGAACGCCGAGACCTTCGCCCAGCTCGCCGTCGCCGCGCGGATCGGCTCCCGCCGCTACGCCCACACCGGGCTGGAGTCGGAGCCGGGCACGGTGATGCTCACCATCTCCGGGGCGGTCGCCCGCCCCATGGTGGTCGAGGTGCCGACGGGTGTGCCGCTGCGCTACGTGCTGCAGATGGCCGGAGCGCCCCCGCAGCCGCAGGGCGTGCTGACCGGCGGCTACCACGGCAACTGGATCGACGCGGCCGCCGTGCACGAATCGGTCGTCTCCAAGGCGTCCCTGGCGGCCGTGGGGGGCGCCCTGGGCGCGGGGGCGATCCTGCCCATCGGCCCCGAGACCTGTCCGCTCGGCGAGTCGCTGCGCGTGGCCAACTGGCTCGCGGCGGAGACCGCGGGGCAGTGCGGGCCCTGCAAGCTGGGGCTCCCCGCGGCGGCCGGCGGTCTGGCGGACGTGATGAACGGCGGCGGCCCCGCCGCGCTGGAGGCGCTGCGCGAGGTGACCCAGGCCGTCAAGGGCCGGGGGGCGTGCAAGCACCCGGACGGGAGCGCCCGGTTCTTCGCCTCGACGCTCTCCGCCTTCACCGACGACCTGGCCGCGCACGTGCTGCACGGCGGCTGCGGCCGCCCCACGACCGGGGTGCTCCCCCTGCCGCTGCCCGGATACGAGGAGGCCGAGGAGTCGATCCCGAGCGGCGAGAAGATCTTCATCGACTGGACGCTGTGCCAGGGGCACGGGCTGTGCGCGGACATCGTCCCCGAACTGATCCGCCTGAACCCGGACGGCTTCCCCTCGGTGGCGGACGCCGTGGTGCCGATCCATGTGCAGGGGGCGGCTCAGCGCGCGGTGCGCCGCTGCCCCGCCCTGGCGATGCGGATCGAGAAGGTGGACTCCCCCGCCGCCCCGCGGCCCTCGCGTCCGGAGCTGCCGAGCAGCAGCCGCAAGGAGCTCGGGAGCGGCCGGAGTTGAGGCGGTTCCCGGCGGCCGGTCCGGCCGCCGGGGACCGCCCGGACCGCTCCGGCGGCGCACGGTCCGCGTCCGGGGCGCCGGACGGCCCCTGGGGACGGCATGCGCGAAGGCGGCCCATCCGAACGGATGGGCCGCCTTCGCGTCCTGTGGAGCTAAGGAGAATTGAACTCCTGACCTCCTGCATGCCATGCAGGCGCTCTACCAACTGAGCTATAGCCCCTTGCCTCGTATCCCCGCTGCGGTTTCCCTCGCGGCGACGTAGAGAACATTAACGCCCCCGTGCTCGCTTCTCCAAATCCGTTCTTCGAGCGCCGGGATCGCCCCGCGGTGGACGGTTCCGGGCGGCGCCCGCGCCCGCCGGGCGCCCGGGACCCGGCCCGTCGCCCCCGCCGGGGAGGTGACGCCGCGGGCGTCGCCCGCGGGGCCCCGGAACAGCGGCGCCGGGGCGCGCGTCAGGCCGTGGCGAAGGAGTAGAAGCGCTTGAGAGTGCAGTGCTCCTCCAGCAGGCGGCCGTAGATCGGCTCGCCCTCCAGCTCCCGGTACGTCTCGATCGGGTCGCCTTTTATGATCAGGGCCCGCGCGCACTCCTCGCACCAGTACTGGTACTCGGGGTTGACCGGATCCATGTCCCGGACGATGGGGGTGCCGCTGTCGCACCAGTCGCACTTCCGCCTGTGTGCACCCATCAGTCAGCTCCAGCTGCGGCCGCAGGCCGTACACACGTAGGACACGCCTCCGTTGTCCCCCAGGACCTGTGCGACATGGGACGAGCCGCAGGCCGGGCACCTGAGCCCGGGTGGCACCTCCGCCACGGCACGCAGGTCATCGGCAGCCTCTCCGGCGTCCTCGCCGCTGGCGGACATCGTGCGCTCCCTCCGGTACCGCCGGCGTCCCCTCCCGGCCGTCCGATTCTGCCATGGCGGAGCGGGGAGGTCAGCGGCGTTCGTGAACGAGACCCCCCGGTGACCGGAGCTTCGGCCGCGCGTCGGGGACCGGAAGCGGAATCACCGGATGAACGAAAGATCCCGCCCCTGTGAAGGGACGGGATCCTCTGTCTGTGGAGCTAAGGAGAATTGAACTCCTGACCTCCTGCATGCCATGCAGGCGCTCTACCAACTGAGCTATAGCCCCGCGTGTTCCTCGCGCTCGGCGCTGCGAACAAGAAGAACTCTAGCCTGCGACCTGCCGGAAAGTGAAATCGAGTCGCCGGTGCCCCCGGGGCCCGGGGGCACCGCCTCAGGTGTCGTCGCCGAGCACCGGCTCCGGCAGGGTGCCGGCGTTGTGCTCCAGAAGACGCCAGCCCCGGGCGCCCTCGCCGAGGACCGACCAGCAGCAGTTGGACAGTCCGCCCAGGCTCTCCCAGTGGTGCGGCTCCAGTCCGAGCAGCCTGCCGATGGTGGTGCGGATGGTGCCTCCGTGGCTGACCACGACGAGGGTCCCGTCGTCGGGGAGCTTGTCGGCATGGCGCAGGACCACCGGGGCGGCCCGGTCGGCCACCTCGGTCTCCAGCTCCCCGCCGCCCCGGCGCACGGGCTCGCCGCGCTTCCAGGCGGCGTACTCCTCGCCGTGGCGCGCCACGATCTCGTCGTGGGTGAGGCCCTGCCAGACACCCGCGTAGGTCTCGCGCAGCGCCGCGTCGTGGGTGACGTCGATGCCGGTGACCGCGCCCAGCTCACCGGCGGTCACGGCCGCACGCCTGAGGTCGGAGGCGACGATCGTGTCGGGGGCGAGGGCCGCCAGCAGGCGGGCCGCCCTCCGGGCCTGGGCGAGACCGGTCTCGGTCAGCTCGATGTCCGTGGAGCCCTGGAACCGGCGCTCCAGGTTCCAGGCGGTCTGGCCGTGCCGCCACAGCACGATCCGGCGGCCGCGCCTCCTCCCGGCAGGGGCGCCGGCGGCCCCACCCGGATCGGTCATGCGGTTCAGCTCAGCTCACCTTCCGCATCCTTGCCGGTGAGCTGGGCGTGCTCCTCGCCCTTGCCGCGCGTCCTGAGCGCGTCCTCGGGGAGCGGGAGCTCCGGGCAGTCCTTCCACAGGCGCTCCAGCGCGTAGAAGACGCGCTCCTCGCTGTGCTGGACGTGGACGACGATGTCGACGTAGTCGAGGAGGATCCAGCGGGCCTCGCGGTCGCCCTCGCGACGCACGGGCTTGGCCCCGAGCTGCTTGTTCAGCCGCTCCTCGATCTCGTCGACGATCGACCGGACCTGCCGGTCGTTGGGCGCGGAGGCGAGCACGAAGGCGTCGGTGATGGACAGCACGTCGCTGACGTCGTACGCGATGATGTCGTGCGCGAGCCGGTCGGCAGCCGCCTGGGCGGCGGCGGTGACAAGCTCGATGGATCGGTCGGTAGCGGTCACAGGGAGGCTTTCGTCGGCGGTCAGAATCCCTTCCAGGGTCTCATGCACCACCGGCGCGCCTCTCCTGCGTTCCCGCGGCCCCGGCCGCTCAGCCCCCGTAGTCGGAGCCGAGGACCACGGACACGTCCGCGTTGGCCGCGGCCTCACCCTTCTGCACGGCCCCCGCGGGGAGTCCCAGGGTCTTCGCGACCTCCTCGGCCCTGGCCCTCTGCGTGTCGTCGCCGTAGGTGACCCGGGACGCGGCCGCCGCGGCCGCCGTGCCGCCGTCGACGACGCTGTAGCCGCCGTTCACCAGGGCGATGCGGGCGGCCTCCGTGGAGGTGTCGTCGCCGGTGCCGTTCCTCAGGCCGACCCTGACCGCCGCGCCCTGCTCCGGTGCGGTGACCTTGCCCCCGAGCACGTCCTTGACGACTCCGGCCGCGGTCTTCTCGGTGAGCGTGCCGTCCTCCTGCACCGGCAGGACCGCCGTGGTGTAGTCGCCGCCCTTGGCGTGCTCGGCGAGCTTCGCCAGCGAGGTGCCGAGGTCCTGCTCGTCGAGGGAGGGGTCGAGGATCTGGGCCAGCGTCTCGACGACGAGGGTCGCCGAACCGGGGTCGGTCGGCATCTTCTTCAGCACGCCCTGCATCACCTGGCCGAAGCGCCGGAGCTGCTCCTCCTCGGCCTCGCCGCTGCCGAGATGGGTGGCGTAGGCCACGGCCGCCCGTCCGTCGAGGGTCTGGTTCTCGCCCTTCCGCACCAGGGGCGGGTCGCCCTTCTTGGCACCGGGGACCTCGGTGTCGGTGGTGAGGTCGATCGTGCCGACCAGTTCGACCAGGTTCTCCAGGTACGGCGTGTCCAGGCGCCAGGTGCCGGAGATCCGCGCCCCGAGGAGGGTGCCGACGGCCTCGCGGGTCCCGGTCGACCCGTCGTCCTCGACGGACTTGGCGAGCGTGGTCGCCGTGCCGTCGTCGTTGGCGACGGAGAGGGTGTTGGGCAGCAGGACCGTCGTGCCGTGCCGGGCGGTGACGTTGTCGACGAGCAGCGCGGTCGAGGTGCGCTCGCTCTTGGTGCTGTGCAGGTGCACCACGATCACGTCGCGCTTCTGGGGCCCGGATCCGGTGGCCTCGGACGCCGTCTCCGCCGAGCCGCCCGGCAGCTTGCCCGCGTACCAGAGGTACCCGACCCCGCCGGCGGCCGCCAGCGCGAGGACGACGGCGAAGGCCACGAGGCGGTTGCGGCCCCGGCGCTTGGCCTCCTCACGGCGCTCCGAGCGGCTCTCGGTGAACTTGAGCCAGTCGATCACGTCCTCGGAGTCCTCGTCGGGCTCCTCGATGAACGAGAACTGCTCGGTGCGGTACTCCCGGTCGCCCGCCTCGCCCCGTCCCTCCCCGGGGCCGCCGTCCGGGCCGGTCCGGCGCTGCTCGGGGACGGCGGGGGCCGCGGGGCGGTTCCCGTCCCCGGGGGCGGGGTACTGCTGCGGGATGCCCCACTGCCCGGCGGTGTCGACGGCCGCGGGGCGGCCCCCGGACCCGTAGCCCTGGCCGCCCTGGTCGTAGCCGTGGCCCTGCGGGTACGCCTCGCGTCCGTCGGGGACGCGGTCCCCGGGCCGCGTGTCCTGCGGGTACGCGCCACCGGCGCCCGCGGCGTAGGGGTCGCCGGCGGGGGCCTGCGGGTCCTGGGCGTAGGCGCCCGGGGCGTGGGGAGCGGCGCCGGGGGCGTAGGGGTCCCGGTCGTAGCCCGGTCCGCCCGGGTAGGGGTCCTGCGGGGCGTACCCGGGGTAGGTCTGCTGCGCATGCCCAGGGTAGGGGTCCTGGTGCTGTGCGTAAGGGTCGTACTGCGGGGGCTGCTGGTAGACCGGCCGACCGTACTCGTCGTAGCCGATGATCTGCGGCTGCTGCCCGTACGGGTCGTACGGCTGCTGCTGGTCGTTCACCGGTGCCCCTCTCCGTGACTCATGCGCCCCTGTAGAGGCGGCGCTTGTCGATGTAGCGCACCACGCCGTCGGGCACCAGGTACCAGACCGGATCGCCCTGGGCGACCCGGTCGCGGCAGTCGGTCGACGAGATCGCCAGGGCGGGCACCTCCACGAGGGAGACACCGCCCTCGGGCAGTCCGTCGTCCGTCAGATCATGGCCCGGCCGGGTCACTCCGATGAAGTGGGCGAGCGAGAACAGCTCCTCGGCGTCCCGCCAGCCGAGGATCTGGGAGAGCGCGTCGGCGCCGGTGATGAAGAAGAGGTCCGTGCCCTCGTTGAGCCGGTGGAGGTCCCGCAGGGTGTCGATGGTGTAGGTGGGTCCCGCGCGGTCGATGTCGATGCGGCTGACCGAGAACTGAGGGTTGGACGCCGTGGCGATGACCGTCATCAGATAGCGGTCCTCGGCCGGGGAGACGTTCTTGTGGCTCTTCTGCCACGGCTGGCCGGTCGGTACGAAGACCACCTCGTCGAGGTGGAACAGGGCGGCCACCTCGCTGGCGGCCACCAGGTGCCCGTGGTGGATCGGGTCGAAGGTCCCGCCCATCACCCCGAGTCGGCGCTTGCCGGGGCCGGACCCCGCGGCCGCGTTCTGCTGCTCCATGCGTGCAGAGCCTACTGGCACACGTGTCCGGCCCGGACTCAGCGGTCGCGGTTGAAGCGCGTGGTGATCCACAGCAGCAGCATCAGGGCGGCGAAGGCGCCGATGCCGGTGACGTAGGGGCTGAGGCTCTGGTGGTTGCCGCCGTGCTCGGCGCCTTCGGCGAGGGTGACCAGGGTGGCGGCGCTCGTGAGGCTCATCTTCAGCAGGACCTATCCGATCGGGGTTCGGGCTCGGAGACTTCGCGCACATCGTATGCGGGGCCCTCGGGCACGCTCACGCCGACTCGGTCGTTGAGGTTATCCACAGGCTCCGCCGGGCCATGGCGCCAGCACCTACGCTGGGGTCCTGTCAGGGGGACGAGCACGACTCGCGACATACAGGGGGCACGCATGACCGAAGGCCACGAGCAGGCACCGAGCAGGCAGCGGCGCCGCTTCCCGGACATCTCCTCGCGGACGTACGAGCATCCGGCGGACCGTTCCGCGCTGGTGGCACTCCGCAAGCTCAGCGGATTCGACACCGTCTTCAAGGCCCTCAGCGGGCTGCTGCCGGAGCGCAGCCTGCGCCTGCTGTTCCTCTCGGACTCCGTACGGGTGAGCGATGCCCAGTTCGCCCATCTGCACACGATGCTGAGGGACGCCTGCTACATCCTGGACCTGGAGAAGGTCCCGCCGATGTACGTGACACAGGATCCCAGGCCCAACGCGATGTGCATCGGCCTGGACGAGCCGCTCATCGTGGTGACCACCGGCCTGGTGGAACTCCTCGACGAGGAGGAGATGCGCGCCGTGGTGGGCCACGAGGTGGGCCACGCGCTGTCGGGCCACGCCGTGTACCGCACGGTCCTCCTCTTCCTCACCAACCTCGCGCTCAAGGTCGCCTGGATCCCGCTGGGCAACGTGGCGATCACGGCGATCGTCACGGCGCTGCGCGAGTGGTTCCGCAAGTCCGAGCTGTCCGCGGACCGGGCGGGCCTGCTGGTGGGTCAGGACCTCCATGCCTCCATGCGCGGGCTGATGAAGATAGCGGGCGGCAACCACCTCCACGAGATGAACGTGGACGCCTTCCTGGAGCAGGCCGAGGAGTACGAGGCGGGCGGAGACCTGCGCGACTCGGTCCTGAAGATCCTCAACGTCCTGCCGCGCTCCCACCCGTTCACCACGGTCCGGGCCGCGGAACTCAAGCGCTGGGCCGAGAGCCGCGACTACCAGCGGATCATGGACGGCCACTACCCGCGGCGCGAGGAGGACAAGGACGCCTCGGTCGGGGACTCCTTCCGGGAGTCCGCCTCGCACTACGCGGACACCGTGCGCACCAGCAAGGACCCGCTGATGAAGCTCGTGGGCGACATCGCGGGAGGCGCGGGCGACCTGGGCGGCAGGCTGCGCGACAGGTTCACCGGCGCGGCGGGCACCGCGAACGGCTCCGGCGCGACAGGCGGCCCGGGCGAGAAGGGGGAGTAGCGGGCCGGGCGCTCGACCGCCCGGGGCGGGGGCGGGGCGGGGCGCGGGCCGGCCAGCGCCCGGAAGCCCCAGCGCCCGGAAGCCCCGGCACCCGGCACCCGGCACCCGGCACCCGGGAGGGTTTCGCCGGAGCCCGCTGGGCTGAGGTGCCGCGCGCCGGGACGACGGGCCCCCGCCGGTCGCCCCGGGGCATCGGGCGGCGGCCCGTCAGGGAGCCTCGGGGTCGGGCAGCGCCTCGGCGGACAGCGTTCCGCACAGGGCGGCCGCGGGCGGGCCTGGCGCATAGGGGTCGGTACCGGCGGGCCCCTCCGTCCCGGCGCGCTCGCCGGCCAGCAGCGGACGGAGCACGGCGGTGGCGTCGGCGGCGCAGTCCTGGGGGCCGGCCTGTGTGTCGCCGGCCAGCACCTCGACCCTGCGCTGGCGCAGGTCGTCACGGTCCAGCCGGAAGTGGAGCTCGCGGCGGACGGTGAACAGGGAGGCCCCCGCTTTCCGGGCGGCAGCGCCCTCGGCGGGTTTCAGGGCGTAGGCGAAGGTGTGGTCCGAGGTCACCTCCAGGGCGCCGGAGGCCCCCTCGGTCACCTGAAGGGCGCCCCTGACGCGGACCTCGCGGTCCGCGAGGGCCACGTGCTCGGGGTCGAAGCGGACGATCCACCCCGTCATGGCGTGCCTGCCGTCGGCGGCGGGGTCGGCGACAGCCCGGTCGAACTGGGCGAGTTGGTCGGGATGGAGCAGTGCCCTGACGGCACGGACCTCGCCCCCCGTGAGCACGTCCGGATCGAGCGAGGAGGCGACGAGGTAGTCCTTGACGGTGGCCAGGGCCGCGGTGACCTGCGCCTCGGTGAAGTGTGCGGTCCGGCGGACGGCGGGCATGGCCAGGCCCTCCGCACCCGACCGGTAGTCGGCGGCCGGGCCGTTGTCGAGGACCTGGCGGGGTGTTCCGCCGGGCACCTGTCCACGCGGCGCGAGGGAGGTGAGGGTCATGCGCATGGCCTCGGCGGGCCGGGAGGCGGCGGGCTGCTGCGGCTGGCGCAGGCCGAGGTACACGGCACCGGCGAAGGCGACGGCCACCAGCACGACGACGAGGAGCACCTGGCCGGAGCCGCCCCGCCGGACGGCGGGGAGGCTGCGCACGGCCCGCGCATGGTCGCCCATGCGCTCGACGGCCGAGTACTCCTGGACACGGGCAGCCTGGACGAACGATTCGTCGAACACGACGGACCGGTACTCGTCGTCACCGCCCGGAAGCCCCTCGGGGCCTTCCTCCGGCGGGTCCCCGCGGCGGGCCATACCTTCAGGGTAGGTCTGGCAGGGGCACGATAAACGCTTCGCCGGACGGCATATCGCCGCGCCGTCCCCCCGAAAGGCCCGGGGCGGAGGCCGGCGGCGCCCCTGGCCGAAGGCCCGGTCCGGCCGCAGCCTGCTGGCCGGCCGGGCAGCGCGGCGGAGCCGGCCCCGCCCGGGGCGCCCGCAGGCGCACGACGGCGAAGAGGTCAGGTCGCGTAGGGCCGTACGGGGGTGGGCGCGGGGGAAACCGCCGCGGGGCCGCGGCCGCCGACGGAAGCACCGGTCGGCGAGGCGTCCACGCCCGTCCTCGTCGGCTGCGGTACGCGGTCGTCGCGGTTGCCCGCGGCGGCGCCGCGGTAGACCGCGGCGAAGGCGAGGACGACCATGCCGACGCCCATCAACAGGGCGAGAAGCCAGGCGACCGGCCGGTGCCACCGGGCGGTCCCCCGGTAGGGCCGCAGGGCGCCGCCGTGGCGCCCGTAGGGGCCGTCGGGCTCGTCCGCGTCGTCCGCGTGGCGCCCGTCGCCTCCGGCGCGCCGGCTCCCGGATGCGTCCTCCCGGGTGTCGGGGTGCGACCCGGAGCGGGCGGCCGCATCGGCCTCGGCACGGGCCTGGGCGGCGGCAAGCAGCCGCTCGACGGCCGAGGGCTCGTGGAACACGGCGGCCCGGACGAAGTCCTCGTCGAACTCCACGGCGGCGAAGTCCTGGTCCGCGCCCCCGCGGTCGTCGTCGGGCTCCCAGCCGTCCGGGAACGGCTTGCCCCCCACGTCGTCCGGCACGCTCTCAGAGTAGCCCCGGGGCGCGGCTTGCGGCAGCGGGAGCGCGAAGTCCCCCCGCCCGGGTGACGCCCCGGACGGGAGTGAGCGGCGGTCGGCGGGCAGCCGCCGGGATCACCGGGTGTGGCCGTCGCCGGTGACGATGTACTTCGTGGAGGTGAGCTCGGGCAGCCCCATGGGCCCGCGGGCGTGCAGCTTCTGCGTGGAGATGCCGATCTCGGCGCCGAAGCCGAACTGGCCGCCGTCGGTGAAGCGCGTGGAGGCGTTGACGGCGACGGTGGTGGAGTCGACCAGTCGGGTGAAGCGCCGCGCCGCGGCCTGGGAGGTGGTGACGATCGCCTCCGTGTGACCGGAGGACCAGAGCCTGATGTGGGCCACGGCGGCGTCCAGGGAGTCGACGACGGCGGCGGCGATGTCGTAGGAGAGGTACTCGGTCTCCCAGTCCTCGGCGACCGCCGGCACGATGGTGGCCTTCGTCGCCTCGGCGTAGGAGGCGACGCGCTCGTCGCCGTGGACGGTCACCCCGGCCTCGGCGAGGGCGTCGAGCGCGCGGGGCAGGAAGGCGTCGGCGGCGTCCCGGTGGACCAGGAGGGTCTCCGCGGCGTTGCAGACGCTCGGGCGCTGGGCCTTGGAGTTGACGAGGATGTCGACCGCCATGTCGATGTCGGTGTCGGCGTCGACGTACACATGGCAGTTGCCGGTGCCGGTCTCGATCACCGGGACGGTGGAGCCCTCGACGACCGTGCGGATCAGCGAGGCTCCGCCGCGCGGGATCAGGACGTCCACCATGCCGCGGGCGCGCATCAGCTCCGTCACCGAGTCCCGGCTCTCGCCGGGGACCAGCTGCACGGCGTCGGCCGGGAGACCGGACCCGCCGACGGCGTCCCGGATGACCCCGACCAGGGCCGTGTTGGAGGAGTAGGCCGAGGAGGAGCCGCGCAGCAGCACGGCGTTGCCGGACTTCAGGCAGAGCGCGGCGCCGTCGACGGTCACGTTGGGCCGGGCCTCGTAGATGATGCCGACGACCCCGAGCGGCACCCGGACCTGGCGGAGGTCGATGCCGTTGGGGAGGGTCGAGCCCCGCACCACCTCGCCGACCGGGTCCGGCAGTGCGGCCACCTGGCGCACGTCGGCGGCGATGGCCCGTACGCGCTCGGGAGTGAGGGTGAGCCGGTCGATGATCGACTCGCTCGTGCCCGCGGCGCGGGCCCGCTCGACGTCCACCGCGTTGGCCTCGATGATCTCGTCCGCGCGCGCCTCCAGGGCGTCGGCGATCGCCAGGAGTGCCTCGTCCTTGGCCGAGCGCGGCAGCGGCGCGAGGTCGGCGGCGGCGGCGCGGGCCCGGTGGGCGGCCTGGGCGACCGGGGACAGCGTGTCGTGGGGCGTGACCGAGGAGAGCGACGTCATACCCCGCAGGGTAGTGCGCCGCCGGTGCGGCACCGGCCCGTGTCCCGGAGTGCGAGACGATACCTGGACATACGCACCACCAGGACGTGCACGCCGGGCGCCGCCCACCGGCCCCTCCGCCGTCGTGCCGCCCCCGCGGACCGGCCGCTGCCGCGTCCGCGGAGCCGGGCCGGATCAGAAGGGGTGGACCCCCACCGGTGAGGCCGGAGGCGGCCCGTACCCCTCGGCGACCCGCTGGTGGTAGGTCTGCCGGTCGACGACCTCCAGGCCGACGATCTCCCAGGGGGGAAGCTGCGCCGTGGAGCGGTGCTCCCCCCACAGGCGCAGCGCCACGGCCGCCGCGTCGTGCAGGTCGCGGGCCTCCTCCCAGTAGCGGATCTCCGCGTGGTCGTTGGCGTAGCGGCTGGTGAGGAGGAACGGGTGGTCCCGGGCCAGCTGCTCCAGCCCTCGCCGCACCTCCTTCAGCGGCTCTTCCGGCCCGGAGACGCTGAGTGTGATGTGCCAGAGCCTGGACAGCGGCTGCTCCCGGGCGCCGCGCTCCGCCTCCGGGGCCCCCGCCCCACCGGTGACGGCTCCGGTCGGCTCCCTGCCCGGGCCCGGCGGTTCGCGCCGGTCCCGGGAGTCCCCCGGCTCTCGTGCGGCGAACCGCTCGGGTCCGTCACCGGCATCCGGGACGCTGGTCAGCGTCCGCTCCTCGCCTGCCGCCCGGCGGGCGAGGGAGGGCTTCCCGTTGGCGCGGGGCGTGTCCCCAGGGCGCGCTCGTCTCACCGGCCGCCTCCTGTTGCTGGTCGTTGCGGACCCGTGGATCCCTCGGGTCCGCAACAAAGTTGACCAGCCCACGGCAGGCGGTGGGGCCGTTTTGGTAAAGGTCTCTACAGGAGGGCGGCACTTTCCGCCCTTTCGGGGCGGGTCAGGGCTCCAGGACGACGAGATCGTCCCTGTGTACGACTTCCCGCTCGTAGGCCGGGCCGAGTTCGCGCGCCAGCTCCCGGGTGGAGCGCCCCAGCAGCTGGGGCAGCTCCCTGGCGTCGAAGTTGACCAGCCCCCGCGCCACCGGCCGGCCCGTGGCGTCCCGCAGCTCCACCGGGTCTCCCGCGCTGAACTCCCCGTCCACCGCGGCGATCCCGGCGGGCAGCAGCGACTTCCTGAGCTCGACCACGGCCCGCACGGCCCCGTCGTCGAGGGTGAGCGCCCCTCTCGGGGTCGACGCGTGCGCCAGCCAGAGCAGCCGGTCGGCCGAGCGGCGTCCCGTGGCGTGGAAGAACGTGCCCGTGTCCCGGCCGGCGAGGGCGTCGGCCGCCCTGCTGGACGAGGTCAGCACGACCGGCACGCCCGCGGCGGCGGCGATCCGGGCGGCCTCCACCTTGGTGACCATGCCGCCGGTGCCCACACCGGCCTTGCCCGCGCTGCCGATCTGCACATGGGCGATGTCCTTGGGACCCCGCACCTCCTCGATGCGGGAGGTGCCGGCGCGGGACGGGTCGCCGTCGTACAGGCCGTCGACGTCCGAGAGGAGCACCAGCAGGTCGGCGCGGACGAGGTGGGCGACCAGAGCCGCGAGCCGGTCGTTGTCACCGAAGCGGATCTCGTCCGTGGCAACCGTGTCGTTCTCGTTGACGACGGGCAGCGCACCCATCGCCAGGAGCTGGTCCATCGTCCGGTACGCGTTGCGGTAGTGGGCGCGCCGGCTGGTGTCGTCGCCGGTGAGGAGCACCTGCCCGACCCGGACGCCGTAGCGGGCGAAGGAGGCCGTGTAGCGGGCGACCAGCAGCCCCTGCCCGACGCTGGCCGCCGCCTGCTGGCGGGCGAGGTCCTTGGGGCGGCGGGCGAGGCCGAGGGGGGCGAGGCCGGCGGCGATGGCTCCGGAGGAGACCAGCACGATCTCCTTCTCGCCTCCGCTGCGCACCTTCGCGAGGACGTCGACGAGTGCGTCCACCCGATCCGCGTCGAGCCCCCCGGCGGCCGTGGTCAAGGACGAGGAACCGACCTTGACGACGATCCTCCGGGCCTGCGTCACCTGCTGTCTTGCCACTGTCACACGCCGAATCTATGTCAGGGCGGTGCCCGGGCGCGCGGCCGGTCCGGCCGCTGGACAGGCGTCCGGCGCCGCGGCCCGCCCGCCACCCCGCCACGAGCGGGGGAACACGCGTACGACATGGCGGAGTTGTCCCGATTCCTGCTGCACCATCGGGCGTACGGCCACGAGGGCGGCGGCCGGGCCCGCAGCGTCCCGCCCTCCGGCCGCTTCCTTGACTCGGGCTTCCACAAGAGACGGGGCACATGGTGTCGGTCAAAGTGAGTGTCGTCATCCCGGTGTACAACCCGGGCAAGTACCTCGACCCCTGCATCGCCTCGCTGCTCGGGCAGACACTGGCCCCCGGGGAGTTCGAGGTGCTCTTCGTGGACGACGGCTCGACGGACGAGACACCCGCGCGGCTGGACGAACTGGCCGAACAGCACTCCCACGTACGGGTGATCCACATCCCCAACTCCGGCTGGGCGGGCAAGCCCCGCAACGTCGGGGTGGAGGAGGCGGTGGGCGAGTACGTGCAGTTCGTCGACCAGGACGACCGGCTGGCCCCGGACGCCCTCCGCCGCCTGTACGCGATGGGCCGCCGCAACGGCTCGGACATCGTCATCGGCAAGGTCGCCAGCGACTTCCGCGGTGTGCCGCACGGGGTCTTCCGCAGGGACCGGGAGCGCTGCACCCTGCGCAACGCACCGCTGTTCGACAGCCTCACGCCGCACAAGATGTTCCGTACCGCGTTCCTGCGCGAGCACGGCATCGCCTACCCGGAGGGCAAGCGCCGGCTGGAGGACCAGCTGTACATGATGCGGGCGTACATCCCCGCCCGGGTGGTCTCGATCCTCGGCTCGTACACCTGCTACCACTACTCCAGGCGGGACGACGGGAAGAACGCCGGCTCGGCCAGGCTCGTGCCCTCCGGCTACTACGGGAACCTGCGCGAGGTCCTCGACGTGGTGGTGGACGGGATCGAGCCGGGCCCGCTGCGGGACCGGGTGCTGCGGCGCTTCTACCGGGTGGAGATGCTGGGCCGGCTCAGCGAGCCGGCGGTCCTCACCTACGAGGGCGGCTACCTGCGCGAGATGGTCGAGGCGGTGCGTCCGCTGGCGCGGGACTTCATGACGGACGCGGTGCACGAGGGCCTGGGGCCGATGCTCCGGATGCGGTCGGAGCTGCTGCGGGCAGGGGACGCCGAGGGGCTGGTGGCCCTCGCCCGGTTCGCCTCCTCGGTCAAGGGGGCGGTCCGCCTGGAGGACCTGGAGTGGCGGCCGGACGGGCGGATCGCGATCACCCTCACCGCCCGCCTCGCCTGCGGCCCCGGCCGCGAGTCCCTGCCCCTGGTACGCCGCGGCGGACGGGTGCTGCTCGATCCGTCCCTCGCCGCCGCAGCGGAGGCCGACGCACCGCACGCCGACGCACACGCCCTCCCGGCGGCGATCGACGTCACCGACGACCTGGGCGCCTTCACGGCCGAGTTGTCGCTGCGCGACCGGGAGACCGCCGTCGAGTGGTACTGCCGCGCGGCCTTCACGGCGGAGGTGGTGGACGGCGGCTCCGCCCCGCAGGGGGCGGACGGCCGCTGCGAGGTGGTGCTCCGGGGAACCGGCGAACTCGCGACGGAGGGCGGACGCTCGGGCCGCGGCAGCCTTCCCCGCGGGTTCTGGGACGCCTGGGTGACCGTCCGAGGGCTCGGCCTCGTGCGCAAGGCGCGGGTGGGCGCCGACCGGGCGGGGCACGTGGACGAGCGCTGCCTGCCCGCGCTGCTCTCCGAGGGTCCGCGCTCGGTGATCCCCTACTTCACCGACCCGCACGGCAACCTGACCCTGGACGTGGCGCGCCGCGGCAAGCGCACCGTGCCCCATCTGCGGGGCCGCAGGGTGCAGCGGATGCCCGGGGGCCCGGTGGAACTGCGGCTCGACCTGTTCACCGCCGCCGGCACCGGCCCCGGCACGGGTTGCGGCTCCGGGCAGCCCGAGCTGGCGCTGGCCAAGCCCGCGGACGGGGACGGGATCGCGGAGCCCGTCGCGGTGCACACCTTCCCCGGCACGCTGCGGCCCCGGCTCGGGCGGGCCCATCTGGCGGTGCCGCGCCAGGTCCCGGGGGCGCCCGAGGGCAGCTGGCTGCTGTGCGTGCGGCTGGACGGACCGGCCGGACCGCTGCTGCCGCTGTGCGGGGCGGAGGTGGACCGCGCCGGCAGGCTCCGGACGGACGGTGCGCTGGCCTCCCCCGAACCGGCCGTGCTCCGCCGTCTGGCGTCCGAGCAGCGCCGGTCGGCGGCGAGGCAGGTGCTCAAGGCGGTGGCGGGACCGGTGGTGCGGCGACTGCCCCCGGCGGGCCGGCGCAAGGCCCGCCGGCTCGCCGCGCGGGTCCTCGGCTGAGGGACGGTGGTGCCCGGTCCCGCGGGCCGGGGCGGGGCACCACCGGGGGGACGGGGAGAGGGGGGAACGCACGCGGCCGCCCGCAGGCTCCCCGCACGGCCGGACGAGCACCGGCGGTGCGGGCCCCGCGGGCCCGGCGTGCGACGGCAGCGGTCGGAACGACAGCGAGGACGTGATCGGATGCGGCAGCTCTCCATCGCCGGGGCCTGGGCCCATGAGCCGAGGGTGTTCCGTGACACCCGCGGGAGCTTCCACGAGTGGTTCAGGGCGCCGGACTTCAGCGGCGCCGCCGCCCACCCGCTGAGCCTGGCGCAGGCGAACTGCTCGGTCTCCCGCCGCGGCACGCTGCGGGGCGTGCACTTCGCGGATGTGCCACCCGGGCAGGGCAAGTACGTGTCGTGCGTCCGTGGCGCCGTCCTCGACGTCGTCGTGGACGTCCGGGTCGGCTCTCCGACCTACGGCCGCTGGGAGGCCGTCCGCCTGGACGACGCCGACCACCGCTGCCTGTACCTGGCAGAGGGGCTGGGGCACGCCTTCATGGCGCTGACGGACGACGCCACGGTCGTGTACCTGTGCTCCGAGGGCTACGCGCCGGAGCGGGAGCGCGGCATCGACCCGCTGGACCCGCGGCTGGGCATCGCCTGGCCGGCGGACGTCGAGCCCGTGCTCTCGGAGAAGGACGCCGCGGCGCCGGCCCTGTCCGAGGCGGCGCGGCGGGGGCTGCTGCCCGACTACGACGCCTGCGTGGCCCACTACCGGCGGCTCGGCGGGGCCTGAGTCCGCCCCGGGGCCGCCGGCCCCGGGGCGCTCCGCCGCACGGCGGCCGGGCTCTCCCGGCGTCCGCCCGCCCTCCCGGTGCGCCGGGCGGGCGGCGCGCCGGGGGTGCGGTGCGCGGGCCCTACCGGGGGGCGGTCAGCCGGTCAGCCGGTCCAGGCTCCTGCGCACCGGCGCGAAGGCCGCCCGCCCCCGGCGCAGGGTGCGGGCCCTGACCAGCGCGGGCCAGAGGTCAGCCCCGAGCAGCGCCTCCGGGGCCACCGCGTTCTTCCGGGTGAGCACCTCCTCGGGGACGTCCTGGGGGTCGGGCACGACGTACTCCTCGACGATCCGGTCGTAGGCGTCCGCGAGCACGGTGCTCCCCGGGTCCGCCCCGAACACCGCGACCACGCCCGTCGGCGCGGTGTCGATCTCCACCACGGCGAGGTCGGGGCGGAAGCGGCGCAGTACCTGGACGACCTTGTAGACGTCGCCGGTCCAGTACTTCGTGTGGCGGTCCCGGGCAGCCTCGTCGACGTTCCGGGGGAGCATGTCGTCCAGGACGATCACACTGGACCAGCGGGAATGCCGCTCGATATTCATGAAATCACGCAATGCGAATTCGAACAGATGCATTCCGTCGATGAAGGACAGTTCCAGCCGGGGCTGTTCGCCGAGAACCGCCATGGGGTCCTTGCGGGCGAGCGCACGGAAGGGGTTGCGCCCGGTGCGCAGGTGCCGCAGCGGGTCCCGCCGGGCGAAGAAGTCGTCACTGGTCGACCGGACCAGGTGGACGTCGCAGCTCAGGCTGGTGACGATCCGGAACGCCGGGTCCACCGCCACCGACGGGACACGCGAAAGCGCCAGGCTGCGTCCGTCGTTGACCCCGATCTCGCCGTAGGTCCGGGGCTTGAGGACGCGGTGCAGCTGACGCAGGAATTCGTGGCGGTCCACTGGGTTGTCCCTTTCCTGGGAATCAATTGCCTTGATTCCTGGCGAAGTTAGCGCGGCCGATACGGAGAGGTAAACTTCTACCGCCGGGTAGCATCCTTTTCGAGGCCCTTTCCGCGTTCGGCGGCCACCATGCAGGGGAACGCCTCTGCGAGTGCCGCACGCCAATCGCGGAGGGGTTCGACCCCGGCCCTGCGCAGCCCCTCGTGGCCCAGCACGCTGTAACCGGGCCGCGGCGCGGGCCGCGCGAACGCGGCGCTGGTCGTGGGGCGCACCCGGTCGGGATCGGCACCGAGCAGCCGGAAGACCTCGCGGGTCAGCCCGTACCAGGTGGTCTCGCCGGAACTGGTGCCGTGGTGCACCCCGGGCGGCACGGTCCCGGCGAGCGCACCCCGGCCGAGCCTCAGCAGCAGATCGGCGAGATCGCGGCTCCAGGTGGGCTGGCCGTGCTGGTCGTCGACCACGTCCACGGTCTCCCGCTCGCCCTCCAGCCGGATCATGGTGCGGACGAAGTTCGCGCCGCCTGCGCCGTAGAGCCACGCGGTCCGCACCACGTGGCCGGTGCGGGGCAGCAGTTCCAGGACCGCGCGCTCCCCGGCCCGCTTGCCGCGCGCGTAGGCGCCGCGCGGTGCCGTCGGGGCGTCCTCCGCGTAGGGCCGGCTCGCGTCGCCGGCGAAGACGTAGTCGGTGGACAGGTGCAGCAGGACCGCACCGGTCTCGCCGGCGGCCTCGGCGAGGTGGCGGGGGCCGGTGGCGTTGACCCGGTGCGCGGCCTCCTCCTGGTCCTCGGCGCCGTCGACGTCGCTCCAGGCGGCGCAGTTGACGACGGCCTCGGGCCGGTGGCGGCGCAGGGCCCGGCGCACCGCGTCCGGGTCGGTGACGTCCAGGGCTGCACGGTCCAGGCCGACCGCCGCGATCCCCTGGGCGGCGAGGCGTCCGAGCACGTCCTGGGCGAGCATGCCGCCCGCTCCGGTGACCAGCCAGGTGCTCACAGCGCCGCCCGTCCCTTCAGCGGCTCCCACCAGTCGCGGTGGTCGCGGTACCACTGCACGGTCTCGGCCAGCCCGGTCGCGAAGTCCGTGCGGGGGGCGTAGCCGAGCTCCTCGCGGATCTTGGTGCAGTCCACCGAGTAGCGCCGGTCGTGGCCCTTGCGGTCGGGGACGTGCTCCACCGCGGTGTCCCAGTCGGCGCCGCAGGCGTCGAGGAGGAGGGCGGTGAGCTCCCGGTTGGAGAGCTCGGTGCCGCCGCCGATGTGGTAGACCTCCCCGGCACGGCCCCCGGTGCGGACCAGCTCGACTCCCCGGACGTGGTCGTCGACGTGGAGCCAGTCGCGCACCTGGCGGCCGTCCCCGTACAGGGGCACCTTCCCTCCGTCCAGGAGGCGGGTGATGAACAGGGGGATCATCTTCTCCGGGAAGTGGTGGTGCCCGTAGTTGTTGGAGCAGCGGGTGACGCGGACGTCGAGGCCGTGGGTGCGGTGGCAGGACAGGGCCACCAGGTCACCGGAGGCCTTGGCCGCGGAGTAGGGGGAGGTGGGGGCCAGCGGCTGCTCCTCGGTCCAGGAGCCCTCGTCGACGGAGCCGTAGACCTCGTCGGTGGAGATCTGCACGAACACCGAGACGCCCGCCCGGTGCGCCGCGTCCACCAGGGTGTGGGTGCCGAGGACGTTGGTGCGGACGAACTCGGCGCCGTCGCCGATGGAGCGGTCCACATGGGACTCGGCGGCGAAGTGGACGACCTCCCCGTGTTCGGCCATGAGCTTGGCCACGAGGTCCGCGTCGCAGATGTCGCCCCGGACGAAGGTGTAGCGCCGGTCGTCCGCGACCGGGGCCAGGTTGGCCGGGTTGCCCGCGTAGGTCAGCTTGTCCAGCACGGTGACCCGGACGTCGCCGGGGCCGCCGGGACCGAGGAGCGTCCGGACGTAGTGGGAGCCGATGAAGCCGGCCCCGCCGGTCACGAGGATCCTGGTCGTCATGAGGAGATCTGCACCTTGCTGTGGTCGCCGAGGACGAGTCGGTGGGACGAGGGGTTGCGCGGGGCGGGTGTGACCTCGACGTCCCGCCCGATGAGGGAGGCCTCGACCCGGCGGACCCCGGTGATCGAGGCGCCGCGCAGCACGATCGAGTACTCGATCTCGCTGTCCTCGATGCGGCAGCCGTCCGCCACGGACGTGAAGGGCCCGACGTAGGAGTCCCGCACGAGGCTGCCCGCGCCGATGACCGCGGGGCCGACGACCCTGCTGCCGACGATCCGCGCTCCCCGCTCCACGCGGACCCGGCCGATGATCTCGCTGGTGCCGTCGACGCTCCCCTCGTCGGCCGGCTCCACGGTCTCCAGCACCGAGCGGTTGACCTCCAGCATGTCGGTGACGTTCCCGGTGTCCTTCCAGTACCCGGCGATCGTGCTGGAGCGGACGTCGCACCGCTGGTCGATGAGCCACTGGAGGGCGTGGGTGATCTCCAGCTCGCCGCGGCAGGAGGGCCGGACGGCCCGCACCGCCTCGTGCACGGCGGGGGTGAAGAGGTAGACGCCGACGAGCGCCAGATCGCTCTTGGGCTTCTCGGGCTTCTCCTCCAGTCCGACCACCCGGCCGGAACCGTCGAGTTCGGCCACGCCGAAGGCGGTGGGGTCGGCGACCCTGGTCAGCAGGATCTGGGCGTCGGGCCGCTCCCGCCGGAAGGCGTCGACCAGGCCGCTGATGCCCCCCACGATGAAGTTGTCGCCCAGGTACATCACGAAGTCCTCGTCCGCGAGGAAGTCCCGGGCGATGCGCACCGCGTGGGCGAGGCCGAGAGGACGTTCCTGGGGGATGTAGGTGACCCGGACACCGAAGCGCGAGCCGTCGCCGACGGCCTCCTCGATCTCCGCCGCGGTCTCCCCGACGACGACCCCGACCTCGGTGATGCCCGCCTCCGCGATCGCCTCCAGGCCGTAGAAGAGCACGGGTTTGTTGGCGACGGGCACCAGCTGCTTGGCGGAGGTGTGGGTGATGGGCCGCAGTCGTGTGCCGGCCCCTCCGGAGAGTACGAGTGCCTTCACTGCCCCTGCCCAAGCGTCGGAAGAGTGGCCGTCCGGCGGTCATCGCCGCGGCGCCTCGATGTTACCTATGTCGCACTGTGCCCCGTTGCGTTCCCCGGTCCGGAGGGGGTGTCGTCGCTCGGGCGTGCGAGGCACCACGGCGGGCCGCGCCGCCGCGTGCGGGGAGGGCGGCGGCGCGGCCGGGGGCGGCGGACGGCCCGTCAGGCGACGGGCGTGTCGTCGAGCCCCGGGGCCTGCTCCGGGGCCGCCGCGCGCTGGAGCGCCCGGGCGTTGCGGGCCTCCGACGCGCCCGCGAGCGCGGTGACGGCGGAGCGGAACCGCTCGATGGCCGGGGGTGCGTCGGGACCGAGCAGGTACTGCTTCAGCTCCCGCCGCGCCTCGGCGAGCGGGTCGGAGGCGGGGTCGGCGACGGCCCCGAGGAGCTGATCCAGTTCGACGGCGCTGTTCGACAGGACCACGCCCGCGCGCACGGCGGTGTTCTGGCGGGCGAACTCGGCCGGGCCGAGGCCCGCGGAGTCGGTCACGGCATAGGGCTTGCCGGTGGCGATGAAGTCGGACACCACGCTGGAGATGTCCGAGACCATGGCGTCGGACCGGTTGAAGCAGTCGTAGAGCCGGGGTTCGGCCACGACCCGGTGCTCCCACCAGCCGAAGGACCGCCAGTAGGCATCGTTCCACTGGTGCTCCAGGCGGGCGGTCTCCGCCGCGCGCGGCGGGTCGGCCAGCGCGTCGCGGGACTCCTCTGCCTCGTCGCGGCCGCCTGCGCGGGTGCTCCCGGCGAGTTCGGCCAGGCGCCCCTCGACGCGCCGGAGTTCGGCGCGGGCGGCCTCCCGCTCGGCGGCGCTCCCGGCCGCCTCGCGGATCCACCGCGGTTCCTGGGCGCGTTCGGCGGCCGCGCGCTCGATCATCGCGAGGATCCGCCGGTGGGCGGCGGCGGCCCGGGGGTCGCGGGTGCCGGTGAAGGGGTGCGGCCGGTACAGCACGCGCACCGGCGAGGGCGCCTCCAGCAGCCGCCGCACGATGGCCTCGCCCGCGAGCATCAGCGAGGTGTTGCCGGGGTTGTCGTCCCAGCCCTCCCAGGTGGGTGCGTAGAGCACGGTGGGGACGGAGTGGCGGTGGCCGCCCCGCCAGGGCCGGATGGGGGCCAGCTGCGGTCGGCCCACCTCGACGATGTCCTCGGCGCGCACGCCGACGTCGGCCAGTGCGTAGCGGTCGCGCCCGGCCCGGCCGGCGGTCCACACCTCGTCGTAGACCTTGCTGAACGGGTTGACGCTGGCGAGCTTGTCGCTGTCGCCGTGCCCGATGAAGACGTGCTTCATGGTCGGCACCCGCAGCATGTGGATGTTCTTGCCGACGTTGGCCGCGTACAGGGCCACCCGCACGGAGGTCAGGTCCAGGTTCATCAGGTGGACGCCGCCCGGCACGCACAGCACCGGGACGGAGGTGCGGGCGAGCTGGGGGACGAGGTTGCGCTCCCGCAGCACGATCAGGGGGCGGCCGCCGAGCTGCTCCAGGGTGTCCAGCCACATGTTGACCTGGTAGGCCGAGTCCTTGGAGCCCGAGAAGTAGAGCATCACGGTGGGCCGGTACCGGCGCAGCCAGGCGTCGACGCCCTCCAGCACCTTCTGCGGCGGGTCGGGCAGCCGGGAGGCGCGCAGCCGGGGCATCAGGGCGGCGAGGTAGGCGGTGGCGAGGACCAGCGTCAGCCCGAGGCCCACGTACGCGTAGGCGTCCTTCCCGGTCAGCAGGGCGGCGAGCACCCCGGCGAAGACGAAGACGTCGAGGTGGAGCATCTTCTGCCCGCTGCGGTGTATCAGGACCGGCGGCGGCGCGTCGGGGATGCGGATCCCGGACAGGTCGACGTTGCGCGTGACCACGGGCAGCCTGCGGCGCAGCCGCAGCAGGGTGACCATGGCCCCCTGGGGCGCCTGGAGGCCGTAGAAGGCGAGCAGGCAGGCGACGGTCACGTAGAAGACCGTGTCCTCGGCCCGCCCGACGCGGGCGAGCAGCAGGACGAGCAGGAGTTCGCGGACGAGGAACCTGATGGAAAGCCCGGCACGGACCTTGCTCAGCCTGTTGATCAGATAACTGGACCGGTGGTGCAGAAACCAGTCGGCGGCATAGCTGACCGCAACGGCGAACGCGAAGAGCCAGACGCTCGGGATTATTGCCGCGAGCATGACGCTCGGGAAGGCGAGCGTCAGAAGAATCGCGGCGGCCAGCTCGGGCCCACTGCCCACGCGGGCCAGACGAATGGCTTTCGAGATCACGAGGAACCTGCTCCAGACGGTACCGTTTGCGCTTTTCTGAGAATTCCCTGAGAAGAAGCCGCGCGTGCCCGCCAAAGCACGGGGCCCCCGCAGCGTCCGCGGAGGCCCGGCGCGTCGACCCGGCGGCGGGCCTCAGCAGTCTTCATGGCGGTCGAGGACGGCGGCAAGGGCCTGTTCGAACCCGGATGCCTCACCGGCCCCGCGCGTCGGGTCCTGCTGGCGGACGTCGATCACATGACCGGTCAGCTCCGACAGCAGCACGTCGAGCGAGGTCCGCGCGACGGCCTCGGAGGACAGCAGGGAGCCGGGGGGCTCGGCGCCGAAGGCCCTGGTCCGCATCGGGGTGGCCGTCCGCTCCGGGTTCACGCAGTTCACCCGGATCCCGTCGGGCGCCCACTCGTCGGCGAGCGCCTGGGTGAGGTTGACCATGGCGGCCTTGGTCGAGGAGTACAGGCTGTACTCGGCGCGGCCGCGGGTGTAGCTGCTGGAGGTGTAGAGCAGCAGCTGGCCCCGGGTCTCGGCGAGGTACTTGTGCGCGGCGCGGGCGATCTGCACCGGGGCGAGGTAGTTGACGTCCAGCGCCTCCTGGATGGCGGCGGTGTCGGTCTCCGCGAGCTTGCCGATGCGCAGCACCCCGGCGGTGTTGATCACATGGTCGATCCGGCCGGTTTCCGCGTACGCCCTGGCCAGGGCCTCTTCCACGTGCTCGGGGTTCTCGACGTAGGTGCCGGTCGTGGAGCGGCCCAGCGCGTAGACCCGCGCACCGTGGGACTCGGCGAGCGCCGCGACGTCCGCGCCGATGCCGTACGAGCCGCCGAAGACGACCAGGGTCCGGCCGTGCAGCAGCTCCCGGTAGGCGGCCTCGTCACCGGTGCCGGGGGCCGCGGCGGAGGCGAGCTGGAAGAGCTTGTCGGCGATGAAGACGTCGACCGGCTGGGTGACCTTCATGTTGTACTCGTCGCCCGCGACCACGTGGATGGGCACGTCCGGCAGGTACCGCAGGACCACCGAGCAGTCGTCGGTGGCCTGGAAGTTCGGGTCGGAGGCCGCGATCCGGTAGGCCCGGCGGATCGTGGACAGCTTGAAGGCCTGCGGGGTCTGACCGCGCCGCAGCCGGGAGCGGTCCGGGACGTCGGTGATGAACTCGCCGTCCTCCCCGTGGGTGCGGGTGACGATGATGGTGTCCGCCGAGGGGATGGCCACGTCGACGGCCTGGTAGCGGTCGAGGGCGGCGACGCAGTCCTCGATCACGCGCTCGGAGAGCAGCGGCCGGACGGCGTCGTGGAAGAGCACGTTGCGGTCCTCGCCCTCGGCCAGGCCCTCCCCCAGGGCGGCGATGGCGCGCTCGGTGGTCTCACTGCGGGTGGCGCCGCCCTCGATGACCGCGGAGACCTTGGCGAACCCCGCCTTGGCGATGATCTTCTCGACGTCCTCCACATAGCCCGGGGCCATCATCACCACGATGTCGTCGATGCACCGCGCACGCTCGAAGACCGTAAGGGTGTGTTCGATGACGGCCTTTCCGGCGATCTTCAGGAGCTGCTTGGGAATGGACAGCCCCACGCGCTGCCCGGTACCGCCGGCGAGGAGGACAGCCGTGTTTCGGGAAGTGACCAGATCTTGCACGGACGGCGGCACCTATCTCGTGGAGGCGGGGGAGCGAGCTGATGCTTGCATTTATGTTTACCCTCCCGCAAGGCGTTGTCACTCCCCCGAACATTCGAATAAACCCCCTACTTTCGAGTATTCCGAGGGAGGGCGTGACCGCATGGTGACGCTCGTGTGACACCGGGCACCCACCACATCGGAATGAATCATTCCAGATCGAAACAAGAGGTGCCTACATGTCCACCACGTTGAGTGCCAGATCGTTGGAGACCGTGTAATACACGTGCACGCGGACCTCCTTCACGGGCCTCCCGAGAAGCCGCTTCGCCCAGGCCCGTGCACGGCCGCCCTCCCGCCTCCTGGGCAGCACGGTCCGGGGGAAGACGTAGACGTGCTTCTTCGCCACCACGTCGTCGAGGAGCCCGGCCATCCGGATGCCGGGCCCCCCGGCAGCCCAGCGGACGTACAGGTCCCAGACGTCGTGGGATGTGCTCTGGCGTGCGGCGGGCGCGGCCGAGGGGAACCGGAAGCGGAAGCCGTCGCGGCCCACCCGGGTGCCCCGGAAGGCGAGCTCCTCCTCCGGCGCGCCGCGTCGGCGCAGCAGCAGCACCGGCCGGGCGGCCGGCTCCGGCCCGCCGGCCCCGCCGAGCGCACCGAAGAGGACTCCCTCCACCGAGACCGCCCCGCCGCCCGAGACGCGGACCGACGCGACCTCCGCGTGCACCGGCCGGTGCCAGGCCCGCAGCGCCAGCGCCCCGCCCCTGGCCTCGTCCTCGTAGGGCAGCAGGACCCGCACGCCCTCGGCCCCGAAGGGGCGCCGGGCCGCGTGCAGCGCACCGCGCTGGTCCACCACCCGGGCCGCCAGCCGGCGGCGGTATCCGCCGGGCAGCTCCGCGTAGACGCTCCACACCCCCTCCGGCAGGTCCTCCCCCGCCGGGACGCGGGCCGAGCCCGCCGCGTCGAAGGGGAACGAGCGGACCTCGGTCCGGGCGCCGGTGCTGGCGCACAGCAGGCGGGCCCCGGGGCCGAAGCCGGGCGGCAGCGGGGCGAGGAGGTCGACCCGCAGGGAGCCGTCCTCGGCGACCGTGCAGTCGGCCGCGGGGGCGGCGCCGCGCAACGGCGCCCGTTCCCCGGCGCTCGCGGCAAGCTCGTCGAAGAGGGTCTCGTACTGCTTGGCGACCACCCCCGGGTCGAAGCGCCGCGCGTGGCGCAGGGCCGCCGCGCCCATCCCGCGCCGCAGGCCCTCGTCGTCGATCAGCCGCAGCAGCGCCCGGGCCACCGCCCCGGCGTCCCCGACGGGGACGAGCAGGCCGTCGACCCCGTCGCGCACGATCTCCCGGGGCCCGTAGTCGCAGTCGGTGCTCACCACCGGGACACCGCAGCGCATCGCCTCGACCAGGGTCATCCCGAAGGACTCGTGGCGGGAGGTGGAGACCGCGATGCAGCCCTTGGCCCACTCGGGTTCGATCGGAGAGCGCGGCCCCATCAGGTGGACCGCGTTGTAGAGGCCGAGCGCGTCGATCTGCCGGCGCAGGTCGTCCCGCCGGTCGCCGGAGCCGTAGATGCGCAGCGTCCAGCCCGGCCGGGCGGCCGCCACCCGGGCGAAGGCGTCGACCAGCACGTCGTACTGCTTCTCGGCGGACAGCCGCCCCGCCGCCACGACCGTCGTGCCGGTGCCGTCGGACGGGGGCACCACCGGCTCCGGCACGCTGTTGGGGATGGCGAGCACCCGGGTCGCGGGCAGGGGCATCTTCTCCCGCCAGGCCCTCGCGTCCCCCTCGGAGACCGTGACGAAGGCGTCGACGGCGTCCAGGTGCTCGTACATCTCCTCCCGCAGCGCCGCCCTGTGGTGGTTGTGCGTCATGTGCTCCTGGCCGATGCGCACGGCGTCCGGCGGCGCGAACCGCGCCACATAGGCGACCAGCCCGGGGCGGGTGCCGATCACGACGTCCGCGTCGGAGCCCGCGTAGTGCTCGCGGACGCGCTCGTCGGTCAGCCGGCTGTACTCCCGGTACCGCGCCTCCGCGCGGGGGAAGACGCGGGCGGGCTCGGAGTACAGGGGGTCCGCCCGGTCGGCGCTGCCCTGGCGGGTGTCCACGAGGGGCACGACGCGGAGGCGGGGATCGAGGGCGAAGGCCGCCTCGTCCCGGTGGCGGAGGACGGAGACGATCTCCACCTCGTGCCGGTCGGCCAGCTCCTCGGCGAGGTTCAGGGTGGTGCGGATCGTCCCGCCGATGCCGTAGACGGTGTGGATGAGGAAGGAGACCTTCATGGCGCTCAGCTCACTCCTGCCCGGGCGCGGGAGGCGTCCCGCACGTGTGCGCGGCGGGCGCGGCCTCGGCCTCCCCGGCGCCCGCACGGCGGCCTCCCGGGCGTCGGCGGCCCCGGCGACCGCGCGCCCAGTATGCCCGAAAGGTCGCACCCTTCGGCCTCCCCGCCAGGCCCGTTCGGGTGAACGTACGCCGCCGCCCGCGCGACCGTGGACGGCGCGCGGGCGGCGGCGGACGGGGCGCTCCCCCGGGCAACGCGGGGGGCGCGCTCAGCCCCGGGTGCCGGGGTGGCGCAGCCGCCACCCCTGCCAGGCGGACTCCACCATCCGCCGCACGTCGTGGCGCGCGGTCCAGCCCAGCTCCCGGCGGATGAGGTCGGCCGAGGCCACCACCCTCGCCGGGTCGCCGGGGCGGCGGGGCGCGATCTCGGGCTCCGTGTCCGCGTGGCCGGTGACCTCGCAGATCAGCCGGATCATCTCGGCGACGGACACCCCCTCGCCGCGGCCGATGTTCAGCACCAGCTCGGCGGCGGGGTCCACGGCGAGCCGGCTCGCCGCCGCCACATGGGCGGAGGCGATGTCCCCGACATGGATGTAGTCGCGCACACAGGTGCCGTCGGGGGTGGCGTAGTCGTCGCCGAAGACGAGCGGCCGCTCACCCCGGTCCAGCCGCTCGAAGACCATGGGCACCAGGTTGGAGACGCCCGTGTCGCCCAGCTCCGGGGACACCGCTCCGGCCACGTTGAAGTAGCGGAGCGAGGCGGTCGCCATACCGTGGGCCCGGCCCGTCGCCCGCACCAGCCACTCACCCGCGCGCTTGGTCTCGCCGTACGGGCTCATCGGGAGGCACTCGGTGCTCTCCGTCACCAGGTCGACGTCGGGCATGCCGTAGACCGCGGCGGAGGACGAGAACAGGAAGCGGCGCACCCCGGCCCCCGCGGCCGCCTCCAGCAG
Source organism: Streptomyces sp. C10-9-1 (assembly GCF_024497955.1). Lineage (GTDB taxonomy): Bacteria > Actinomycetota > Actinomycetes > Streptomycetales > Streptomycetaceae > Streptomyces > Streptomyces sanyensis. The sequence goes on from NZ_JANHKP010000004.1 coordinate 40,981, forward strand.
GGTCTGGAGACCGGTGACGTTCTCCCGGTAGTAGTGGAGCGGGCGCTCCACGGACTCGCCGACCTGCTTCTTGCCGGCCACGTGGACGATCCCGTCCACCGCGTGTTCGCGCAGTACCCGCGCCACCAGCTCCCCGTCCAGCACCGAACCGCGCTCCAGGGGAACGCCGGCGGGGAGGCGTGCCGGGTCGCCGGTGCTCAGGTCGTCGAGGACGACCACGCGCTCCCCGCCGTCGGCCATGGCCTTCACCACGTGCGAACCGATGTAGCCGGCACCGCCGGTGATCATCCACGTCATCGGCTCATTCTAGGAGGAGCCCGACCGGCCCGGGGCGGGGCGGGGGAGGCCACCGCGCCTCCCGGCGCCGTCCGGCGGCCCCGGCACGGGCTCCGCCGCCGGGTGGCAGGGCGTCACCGCAGGTGCCGCGGAACACGGCGACCGCCGGGGGCCTCGGCGGCCCTCCCGCCGAGGTCCGGGGCCGGCGGCGGCCTGCACGGGGAACCCGCCGCGTCTGCCCCTGCGCACCGGGACCGCAGCGCCGGGCCCGGGAACGCCGGGCCCGGGACGCCGCCGGGCTCAGAAGGGCTCGAAGCCCTCGAACTCCCGCTGCGCCTCGTCGCGCTCCGCATCCCGGTCCCGGCGCCTCTGCGCCGCGGGCCGGGGGGCGTCGAAGCGGTGGTCCTCGCCCCGGCGGCCGAGCATCTCGGCCCCGGTCAGCATGGTCGGCTCCCAGTCGAAGACGACCGCGTCGTCCTCGGGGCCGATGGCGACGCCGTCGCCCGCCCGGGCGCCGGCCTTCATCAGCTCCTCCTCCACGCCGAGCCGGGCGAGCCGGTCCGCGAGGTAGCCGACGGCCTCGTCGTTGTTGAAGTCGGTCTGGCGGACCCAGCGCTCCGGCTTCTCGCCCCGGACCCGGTACAGGCCCTCGGCCTCGGCGGTGACGGTGAACCCGGCGTCGTCCACGGCCTTCGGCCGGATCACGATGCGCGTGGCCTCCTCGACGGGCTTGGCGGCACGTGCCTCGGCGACGATCTCGGCCAGCGCGAAGGACAGCTCCTTGAGCCCGTTGCGGGCCACCGCGGAGACGTCGATCACCCGGTAGCCGCGCTGCTCCAGGTCGGGGCGGATCAGGTCGGCGAGGTCCTGGCCGTCGGGGATGTCGACCTTGTTGAGGACGACGAGGCGCGGGCGGTCGCCGAGGCCGCCGTACTCGCGCAGCTCGGCCTCGATGGCGTCGAGGTCGGAGACGGGGTCGCGGTCGGACTCCAGCGTCGCCGTGTCGAGCACGTGCACGAGGACCGAGCAGCGCTCGACGTGGCGCAGGAACTCCAGGCCCAGGCCGCGGCCCTGGCTGGCACCGGGGATGAGCCCCGGCACGTCGGCGATGGTGTAGACGGTCGACCCGGCGGTGACGACGCCCAGGTTCGGCACGAGGGTGGTGAAGGGGTAGTCCGCGATCTTCGGCTTGGCGGCGCTGAGCACCGAGATCAGCGAGGACTTGCCGGCGCTCGGGTACCCCACGAGGGCCACGTCGGCGACGGTCTTGAGCTCCAGCACCACGTCGCCCGCCTGGCCGGGCTCGCCGAGCAGGGCGAAGCCGGGGGCCTTGCGCCGCGCCGAGGCGAGGGCGGCGTTGCCGAGGCCGCCGCGACCGCCCTCGGCGGCGATGTAGGTGGTGCCCTGGCCGACCATGTCGGCCAGTACGTTGCCCCGCTTGTCGAGCACGACGGTGCCGTCGGGCACGGTCAGGACCAGGTCCTGGCCGTCCTTGCCGGAGCGGTTGCCGCCTTCGCCGGGCTTGCCGTTGGTCGCCTTGCGGTGGGGGCTGTGGTGGTAGTCGAGGAGGGTGGTGACCGACTGGTCCACGACCAGGATCACGTCCCCGCCGCGTCCACCGTTCCCGCCGTCGGGCCCGCCGAGCGGCTTGAACTTCTCCCGGTGCACGGAGGCGCAGCCGTGGCCTCCGCTACCCGCGGCGACATGCAGCTCGACGCGGTCCACGAAGGTGGTCATGGGTGGTGCCTCCAGTGAGAACGATGGGTACTGCGCGACTACGGAAGGGACCGAGGGGTCCGTCTGTCTCTCAACACGCGAAAGGCGGACCCGCTTCCCTGCCGGGAAGTGAGGTCCGCCCCTCGTGGAGAACCGGTCAGGCGACCGGAACGATGTTCACGACCTTGCGGCCACGGGAGGTGCCGAACTCCACGGCACCGGGCAGGAGCGCGAACAGGGTGTCGTCGCCGCCACGGCCCACGCCCGCACCGGGGTGGAAGTGGGTGCCACGCTGACGGACCAGGATCTCACCGGCGCTGACGACCTGGCCGCCGAAGCGCTTCACGCCGAGCCGCTGAGCGTTGGAGTCGCGACCGTTCCGGGTGGACGATGCGCCCTTCTTGTGTGCCATCTCTCCTCAGTCCCTTACTTCGCAGCCGTGGGGATGCCGGTGACCTTGATCGCCGTGTACTGCTGACGGTGACCCTGGCGGCGGCGGTAGCCGGTCTTGTTCTTGTAGCGAAGGATGTCGATCTTCGCGCCCTTGTGGTGGTCCACGACCTCGGCCGTGACCTTGATACCGGCCAGCACCCACGGGTCGCTGGTCACGGCGTCGCCGTCGACAACGAGCAGGGTCGAGAGCTCGACCGTGTCGCCAACCTGGGCGGTGGAAATCTTGTCAACCTCAACGATGTCGCCGACAGCAACCTTGTGCTGGCGACCACCGCTGCGCACGATGGCGTACACGCGGATCTCTCTCTCGCTCGGAACGGAACCCCTGATGCCAGCCGCCCATACGGGCCGGGGCCCGATGATCCGGATGCGGACGAGCGGCCTCTCCCGGCCGAGCCGGGAGGGAGATGCTCAGGAGTGGACGTGTACAGGAAACACGCCGAGGGTCAAGGTTACGGACCGGCCTGCCGCGGGTCAAACCGGGTGCCGGGCCCGCCGTCGGGGGTTCCCCGCAGGGGTACGGAGTGCCCGCCCGCCGCGGGGTGCGGCCCGGCCGGGGGGTGCCGGCGGGGGCGGGGCCCCGGGCCCGCCGACGCACGACGCACAGGCGTGCGGCCCGGCCCCTGACGGGGCCGGGCCGCACTCAGCACCGCAGGAGCGGTCCGGTCACTCCTCGGACGTGCTGACGGACACCTCGCCGGAAGGCGCCTGCGCGGCCGCCACCGTCTTCTTGGCGGCCTTCTTGGCGGTCGTCTTCTTCGCCGCCGCCTTCTTGGCCGTCGCCGCGGTCTTCTTCGCGGCGGTCTTCTTCGCGGCCGTCTTCGTGGCCGCGGCCTTCTTGGCGGTCGTCTTCTTCGCCGTCTTCCGCGCGGCCTTCTTGGCCGCGGGCGCCGCCTCCGCCGCCTCGGCCCCGGACGCCTCCGGCTCCTCGGGGACGGGCTCGCCCTCCGACCGGGGAGCGGAGGAGACGACCACCACGGCTGCCTCCTCGCCGCCCGCGGGCGCGCCCGCGGGGGCCGTGGCCTTGCGGGTCGCACGGCGCCGGGCGCGGACCGGAGCGGCGGGCGCCTCCTCCGCCGCGGGAGCCTCCGCTGCCGGGGACTCCGGCTCGGCCGGGGACTCCGGCACCGCGGCAGGCTCCACGACGGTCGCCTCCGTCGGCGCGGGAGCGGCGGCGGGGGCGGACACGCTGCGCGTCGCCCTGCGGCGCCCGCGGCCCTTGGGGGCCGCCTCCTCGGCGGCCGGGACCACCGGTTCCGGCGCGGGCGCCGCGGCAGGCTCCTCGACCGGCTCCGGTGCGGCCTCGGCGACCGGCTCCGGGGCGCTCTCCGCGGCCTTCGGCGCACCCGCCGGGGCCGTCGCCTTGCGGGTGGCCCGCCGGCGACCGCGCCCGCGGGAGGCAGCAGCCTCCGCCTCGGCCACGCTGCTGTAGAGCTCCTCGTCCGGACCGAACGCGGGCTCGGCGAGCGCCACCGGGGCGGCGGCCTCCGCAGCGACCTCCTCCGCGGTCTCGGCGCCCGCCCCGGCCTCCGACGCGGCCGGAGCCTCGGCGGCCTCCTGCTCGTGGACGTGCTCGTGGTGCTCCGAGGCGCCGCCGCGGCCGCGCTTCTTCGCGCGCTTGCCGCCGCCACCGCCACCGCTGCCGGCGGGCTGCTCCATGTGGACGATCACACCGCGCCCGTTGCAGTGGACGCAGGTCTCGGAGAACGACTCCAGCAGCCCCTGGCCCACCCGCTTGCGGGTCATCTGCACCAGGCCCAGCGAGGTCACCTCGGCCACCTGGTGCTTGGTCCGGTCACGGCCCAGGCACTCCAGCAGGCGCCGCATCACCAGGTCGCGGTTGGACTCCAGGACCATGTCGATGAAGTCGACCACCACGATGCCGCCGAGGTCGCGCAGGCGCAGCTGGCGCACGATCTCCTCGGCCGCCTCCAGGTTGTTCCTGGTGACGGTCTCCTCCAGGTTGCCGCCCTGGCCGGTGAACTTCCCGGTGTTGACGTCGACGACCACCATGGCCTCGGTCTTGTCGATCACCAGGGAGCCGCCGCTGGGCAGCCAGACCTTGCGGTCCAGCGCCTTCATCAGCTGCTCGTCGATCCGGTGGACGGCGAAGACGTCGCTCTCGCTGGTCCACCGCTGGAGGCGGTCGGCCAGGTCCGGGGCCACGTGCGAGACGTAGCCGTGGATCGTCTCCCACGCCTCGTCACCGCTGACGACGACCTTGGAGAAGTCCTCGTTGAAGATGTCGCGGACGACCCGGACGGTCATGTCCGGCTCGCCGTAGAGCAGCGTGGGCGCGTTGCCGCTCTTGGCCTTCTTGCGGATGTCCTCCCACTGCGACTGGAGCCGCTCGACGTCACGGCGCAGCTCGTCCTCGCTGGCACCCTCCGCGGCGGTGCGCACGATGACGCCCGCGTCCTCGGGGACGATCTTCTTGAGGATCGTCTTCAGCCGGGCGCGCTCGGTGTCGGGCAGCTTGCGGCTGATGCCCGTCATCGATCCCTCGGGCACGTAGACCAGGTAGCGGCCGGGCAGGGAGACCTGGCTCGTCAGCCGCGCGCCCTTGTGCCCGATCGGGTCCTTGGTGACCTGCACGAGCACGGACTGGCCCGACTTGAGCGCGGCCTCGATCCGGCGCGGCCCGTTGGCCATGCCCAGGGCCTCGAAGTTGACCTCGCCCGCGTACAGGACCGCGTTGCGGCCCTTGCCGATGTCGACGAAGGCGGCCTCCATGGACGGCAGGACGTTCTGGACCTTGCCCAGGTAGACGTTGCCGACGTAGCTGGTGGCCTGCTCCTTGTTCACGTAGTGCTCGACGAGGACACCGTCCTCCATCACACCGATCTGGGTCCGCTCGCCGCTCTGGCGGACGACCATGACCCGCTCGACCGCCTCACGGCGCGCGAGGAACTCCGCCTCGGTGATGATCGGCACCCGGCGGCGACCCTGCTCGCGGCCCTCGCGGCGGCGCTGCTTCTTCGCCTCCAGCCGGGTCGAGCCCTTGATCGACTGGACCTCGTCGCTGGGCTCGTCCTTCTTGCGCGGCTCGCGCACCTTGACGACCGTGCGCTCCGGGTCGTCCGAGGTTCCGTCGGCCTCCGCGGGGGCGTCACCGCTGCGGCGGCGACGGCGGCGGCGACGGCGGCTGCCGGAGGTGCCGGCGGCCGACGGCGTGGCGTCACCGGACTCCTCGCCCTCGTCCTCCTCGCCGTCCTCCTGGGAGTCCTCGACGGACTCCTCCTCGGACGTGGCCTCGGCGGCCTCCTCGGCCTCGGCCTCCCCACCACGGCGACGGCGGCGCCCGCCACGGCGACGGCGGCGGGACGGGCGGTCCTCGTAGTCGTCGGCCTCGTCACCCGCGGCGGGCTCGGCCTCCGCCTCGGCCTCGTCCCCGGACTCCTCCTCGGCGGCCTCTGCGGCAGGAGCCGGGGCCTCGGCCTGCTCGGCCTGCTCCCCCCGGCGGCGGCGACGGCGGCGGCCGGGCTGCTCGACGGCGGGCGCCTCGGCGGCCGGCTGCTCCTCCGGCTCCTCCTCCTGCTGCACGGCGGCGGCAGCGGCGGCGGCAGCGGCCGTCTCAGGGGTCTGGAACATCGGCTCGGCGAAGACCGGGGCCTGGAAGGTCGGCACGGCGGGCCGCACGGCACGACGTCCGCGGGACTGCGCCGGGGCGGCATCGCCGGACTGGGCGGTGAACTCGGGCGAAGCGGCCCGCCGGCGCGCACGGCCCCGGGTCGCGGCCTTCTCCGCGGCCTCCACCTCGGCCTCCTCGGAGGCGATCTGCTCCACGGCGCTCTCCGGAAGGGCCTCACCGGTCTCCGCGGCGGACTCCACCGCCTCGGCCGGAGCGGCGGCGGCCTGCTTGCGCACCGCACGGCGACGCGCACGCGGCGCAGCCGCCTCCTCCTCCACGGCCTCCACCGGCGCGACGGCCTCCTCCGCCTTCGGCGCACCCGCCGGAGCGGACGCACGGCGCCGTGCACGGCGCGGCGCGGCAGGCTCCTCCACCGCGGCCGGCTCCTCGGCGGCCTCCGCGGCAGCCTCGACCGCCGGCTCCTCCGCCTTCGGCGCACCCGCCGGAGCGGTGGCCTTGCGAGTGGCCCGGCGCCGCGTACGCGGGGCGGGCGCCTCCTCCGCGACGGGCTCGGCACCCGCCTCCGGGGCGGGCTCCTCAGCGGTCTCCGCGGCGGACTCCGCCACCTCGGCCGGAGCGGCGGCGGCCTGCTTGCGCACCGCACGGCGACGCGCACGCGGCGCAGCCGCCTCCTCCTCCACGGCCTCCACCGGCGCGACGGCCTCCTCCGCCTTCGGCGCACCCGCCGGAGCGGTGGCCTTGCGGGTGGCCCGGCGCCGCGTACGCGGGGCGGGCGCCTCCTCCGGGGCCGGAACGGCCTCCGGGGTTCCCGCCTCGGAGGCGGGCTCGGGCCGCGGCTCCGACACCGCGCCGACGGCCTCGGCCGCTCCCGCGGGCGGGCCGGCCGGGCGCGAGGCGGCCCTGCGGCGGCGGCGCGGCGGCAGCGTGTCGCTGGGGCTCGCGCTGTCTTCGTACTGTGCGGATCCGGCGGTGCCGGACTCGTTCGGCTGTTCGAGCATGCGGGCGTTTCTCCCGTCGCGCTCCCGGGCGCCGCGCCTGGTCCGGTCCGGTGCGGTCCCGCGCATGGTGCGCGGTGCCGCCGTCCGGGGCGCGGGCGCCGCACGGGAGCTGATGTATGGCTCGCCGGTTCCGTACGCCTTGTGCGCACGGCCTGGCGAAAGTCTCCTGTGTCCTTGCGCGGCCCGACCCAGGTGGCTCCCGAGTGCCAGAGCCGCGCTTCGACGACCGTCCCTACGCGGCGGGACCTTCCGGCGCCGTCGCTGAGGCGGTCCCGGCGGCCGTGGATGGAGCGGCCGGAGCTGCCTCGCGGTCGGGCGCGAGCGGGTCGGTCACCGTGCCGGACTCCTCGTCGAAGAGCCCCTGCGCCAGCCTGGTCACCGCTGCGGGGACCGGCGGCGCCAGGTCGGCCACAGCTCGGAGACCGGACAGGACGTCGTCGGGTCGCACGGCGGGTGTCGCGTGCCGAACGACCAGCCGCAGTATCGCACAGGGCCCGTCCACCGGCCTATCAGCCTGGGGACGAGCCGCGTCGAGCGCCGCCACGGCGCCGCGGGCGTCGAAGGTCCGCATGCCGTTCTTCGTCCTCCGCTGGACCTCGACGGTCCCGGCGGCGAGGAAGGCGGCCACGGCCTTCTCGGCCTCCTCCTGCGGGACACCGTCCAGCCGCAGCTCCCAGACCGAGGCCGTCAGCCGGTCGGCCAGTCCCGGGGTACGGGCCTCCACGGCGTCGGTGATGTCCAGTCCGGACGGAAGTGACTCGTCCAGCAGGACACGGAGGGCGCCGGGGTCCCGGTGCTCGGTGAGCGCGATCTCCAGGTACTCGGCCTCGCTGCCCGTGCCGGTGGGAGCGGCATTGGCGTACGACACCTTCGGATGCGGGGTGAAGCCCGCCGAGTACGCCATGGGTACCTCGGCGCGCCGCAACGCACGCTCGAAGGCGCGCTGGAAGTCACGGTGGCTGGTGAACCGGAGGCGGCCGCGCTTGGTGTAGCACAAGCGGATGCGCTGCACCGCAGGTGCGGGCGGCGGACCTTCGGGCTGTCGCTTGCCCAGGGGTTCTTCTCCTCGGTGCGGAGCGGGCGCGTGAGCGCACCGCCCACGGCGTGCGGGGTTCCCGCGGGGGCCGGTCGGCTCACCCCCGCTCGCGCAGGGAGATCTCGGTGCCGGCCGCCGCGCCGGGAACGGTCTGTGGTGTTGTCTCCCCCCAGATTACGCGCCTGCCGCGGCATGCCGGGCACGGGCTGGACCGCGGCGGGCGCCGCCCGTGCCCGGGAGGAGCCTCCCCGCGCACCGGCACGCCGGCCCGCGAAGGGGCCCGGCGCGGTCCGCCCGGGGGCCGGCGAGCGCCCCGGCCCCGCCCCGGGCGGCACGGGCGCCGGCCGCGGCTACTTCTTGACCGTCAGCGGGAGCAGCTTCTTGCCGGTGGGGCCGATCTGGATGTGGGTGTCCATCTGAGGGCACACCCCGCAGTCGAAGCACGGCGTCCAGCGGCAGTCCTCGACCTCTGTCTCGTCCAGGGCGTCCTGCCAGTCCTCCCAGAGCCAGTCCTTGTCGAGACCGGAGTCCAGGTGGTCCCAGGGCAGGACCTCCTCGTAGGTGCGCTCGCGGGTCGTGTACCAGTCGATGTCGACGCCGAACTCCGGCAGTGCCTTGCCGGCGCAGCTCATCCAGCGGTCGTAGGAGAAGTGCTCGCGCCAGCCGTCGAAGCGGCCGCCGTCCTCGTACACGGCCCGGATGACGGCGCCGACGCGGCGGTCACCGCGGGAGAGCAGCCCCTCGACGATGCCGGGCTTGCCGTCGTGGTAGCGGAAGCCGATGGAGCGGCCGTACTTCTTGTCGCCGCGGATCCGGTCGCGCAGCTTCTCCAGGCGCGCGTCCGTCCCCTCAGCCGACAGCTGCGGCGCCCACTGGAAGGGCGTGTGGGGCTTGGGGACGAACCCGCCGATGGACACCGTGCAGCGGATGTCGTTGGATCCGGAGACCTCGCGGCCCTTCTGGATCACGTTCATCGCCATGTCGGCGATCTGCAGCACGTCCTCGTCGGTCTCGGTGGGAAGGCCGCACATGAAGTACAGCTTCACCTGGCGCCAGCCGTTGCCGTAGGCGGTGGCGACGGTGCGGATCAGGTCCTCCTCGGAGACCATCTTGTTGATGACCTTGCGCATCCGCTCGGAGCCGCCCTCGGGGGCGAAGGTGAGGCCCGAGCGGCGGCCGTTGCGGGTGAGCTCGTTGGCCAGGTCCACGTTGAAGGCGTCGACCCGGGTCGAGGGGAGGGACAGGCCGATCTTGTCCTCCTCGTACCGGTCCGCCAGGCCCTTGGCGACCTCGCCGATCTCGGAGTGGTCGGCGGAGGACAGCGAGAGCAGGCCGACCTCCTCGAAGCCGGTCGCCTTCAGGCCCTTGTCCACCATCTCGCCGATGCCGGTGATGCTCCGCTCCCGTACGGGGCGCGTGATCATGCCGGCCTGGCAGAAGCGGCAGCCGCGGGTGCAGCCGCGGAAGATCTCGACGGACATCCGCTCGTGGACGGTCTCGGCGAGCGGGACGAGGGGCTGCTTGGGGTAGGGCCACTCGTCGAGGTCCATCACGGTGTGCTTGGAGACGCGCCACGGCACACCCGAGCGGTTGGGGACCACGCGGCCGATGCGGCCGTCGGGCAGGTACTCCACGTCGTAGAAGGCGGGGACGTACACGTTGCCGGTCCTGGCGAGGCGGAAGAGGACCTCCTCGCGGCCTCCGGGCCGCCCCTCGGCCTTCCAGGCGCGGATGATCTCGGTCATGTCGAGCACGGCCTGCTCGCCGTCGCCGATGATCGCCGCGTCGATGAAGTCGGCGATGGGCTCGGGGTTGAAGGCGGCGTGTCCGCCCGCGAGCACGATCGGGTCGTCGAGGGTGCGGTCCTTCGACTCCAGCGGGATGCCGGAGAGGTCGAGGGCGGTGAGCATGTTGGTGTAGCCGAGTTCGGTGGAGAAGCTCAGGCCGAGGACGTCGAAGGCCCGCACGGGGCGGTGCGAGTCCACGGTGAACTGCGGCACACGGTGCTCGCGCATCAGCTGTTCGAGGTCCGGCCAGACGCTGTAGGTGCGCTCGGCGAGGACGCCGTCGCACTCGTTCAGCACCTCGTAGAGGATCATGACGCCCTGGTTGGGCAGGCCGACCTCGTAGGCGTCGGGGTACATGAGGGCCCAGCGGACGTCGCAGGACTCCCACGGCTTGACGGTGGAGTTCAGCTCACCGCCGACGTACTGAATGGGCTTCTGCACATGCGGGAGCAGAGCTTCGAGCTGTGGGAAGACCGACTCGGCAGACATCAGGAACCTTCGTGGAGCTGGCGGGGGCGACTCTCAAGCGTAGCGCGGCCCGAAGGGCCCGCCGTACGGCTCCCGGCAACGGCCCGGGCGGCCCCGCGGCGGGCCGCCCGGGGCCGCGGGGCGGACGGGCCGCGGCGGCGGGCCCGGGGCCGCTCAGGAGCGCAGGGCCGCCCGCAGGCCGGGGTCCGCGGCGCGGCTCCACACCTCGGGCAGCTCGGTCTCCCGCGCGGCGGCGCGGGCCTCCTCGTGCCCGTAGAGCAGCCCCCAGGTGAAGGAGGGCTCCCCCGCGGCGTCCGCCGCGACGGCGAGTCCGCGGACGGTGTCGCGGGCGACGACGCTGTCCTGGTGGTCGCCGAGGACCTTCTGGACGGCCTTCATGCGTTTGGCGAAGCGGCGTGCGGGCCTGCCGAGGGCCGGTGTCGCGGCCTCGGCCGCGTAGCGGGCGCGCTTGGCCGCCTTGCGGGCCTCGTGGAGGGCGGTGTCCCGCTCGGTGGACGGGGCCAGGTCGAGGGCGTGCTCCACCCGGTCCGCCACACGGCCGTACTCGCGCAGCACGGCGTCGGGGAGCGCGGCCTCGGGGTCGGTGCGCGCGGCCTTGCGCAGCGGGGGGTCGGCGAGCAGGGCGTCGAGGGCGTCGAGGAGCCTCAGGTAGCGCTCGCCGTCGAGGGCGGCGAGGGCGGTGGTCCGGGTGTCGGTGTCGCCGGAGACGGCCCAGGCGGTGAGGCGGGCCTCGACGGGGCCGAGCACCAGGGTGCCGGGGAGTTCGGCGACCCGGGCGCGCAGGCGGTGGGCGAGCACTTCCTGGTCGCGGGCGGCGCCGAGTTCGCCGGCGAGCCATTTCAGTTCGTCGACGAGCGGGCGGGTGGCCTCCCGGTCGAGGATCTTCCGGTAGGTCCGCAGGGCGCTGCGCAGTCTGCGGGTGGCGACCCGCATCTGGTGGACGGCGTCGGGGAGGTCGCGGCGGACGCCGGGGTCGTGGGAGAGCAGGGCCTCGGCCTGCTCGTGGAGGTAGGCGAGGACGTGGTCGCCCGCGGTGCGGGGGGTGCCGGGCCGGGGGGACGGGGCGGGGGCGGCGCCGGTCTCGGCGAGGGCGCGGGCGAGTTTGGAGGGTGCGGCCGCCCGGTGGAGCCCGGCCTTGCGCAGGCGCTTGTCGACGGCGTCGAGGAGGGCGGGGTCGGTGTCCTCGGCGAGTTCGACCTCGATCTCGTCCCACTGGGCGGTCGCCCGGCGGCCGTGCAGCCGTTCCGCGACGACGGTGTCGCGGCTGAGTTCCGCGAGCTCGGTGCCGTCCTCGTCGAGCAGGCGGTGGACGTCGCGGGAGGAGAGCAGCCGGACGACGGGGACGAGGTCGGCCCCGCGGGTCCGGGAGCGGACCAGGTCGGCCAGTTCCCCCGGGAGGGCGTCGGCGGACTCGGTGGTGATCTCGTCGCGGACGCCGGGGGCGACGGGGAGCTTGAGGTGCCATCCGGGGTCCGCTCCCCCGGTTCTGCGGCGCAGGGTGATGCCGTGGGCGGCGAGGCGGAGGTCGGGCGTGTCGTGGTAGACGGCGTCCAGCTCGGTGGTCGCCGCCTCCTCGATCCGGGCGATGCCCGCCTTGGTGAGGTCCGGGAGCCGGACGCCGGGGGTGGCTTCGTACTTCCGCTCGATCTCGCGCTTGGTGTCCGCCATGCCCCGAATCTAGTCCCCCGGCGGGCGGCGCGGGAGTGCGCGCCGCCCGTCCGGGGTCAGGCGCTTATGGGTTTCTGCACCCGGATCGACTGGAGCAGTCCGACCGCTATCCAGACGGCGAACATCGAGGTGCCTCCGTAGGAGACGAAGGGCAGCGGCAGCCCGGCGACGGGCATGATCCCCATGGCCATGCCGATGTTCTCGAAGGACTGGAAGGCGAACCAGGCGATGATGCCGGCGGCCACGATCGTGCCGTACAGCTCGGTGGTCTCGCGGGCGATGCGGCAGGCGCGCCACATCACGACGCCCAGGAGGAAGAGGATGAGGCCGGCTCCGACGAAGCCGAGTTCCTCGCCGGCGACGGTGAAGATGAAGTCGGTCTGCTGCTCGGGGACGAACTGGCCGGTGGTCTGGGCGCCGTTGAAGAGGCCGGCGCCGTAGAGCCCGCCTGACCCGATGGCGATGCGCGCCTGGTTGGTGTTGTAGCCGACTCCGGACGGGTCGAGTTCGGGGTTGGCGAAGGCGGCGAAGCGGTTGATCTGGTACTCGTCGAGCAGTCCGAGCACGGCGACCAGCACCGCGCCGCCGACGCCGGTGCCGATGAGCCCGAGGATCCACCGGTTGGAGGCGCCGGAGGCGAGCAGGACGCCCAGCACGATGACGGCCATGACCATGACCGAGCCGAGGTCGGGCATGAGCATGACGATGCCCATGGGGAGCGCGGCGAAGGCGAGGGACTTGGCGACGGTGCGGTGGTCGGGGTGCAGCTGGTCGCCGGCGTCGACGCGGGCGGCGAGCATCATCGCCATGCTGAGGATGATGGTGACCTTGGTGAACTCGGAGGGCTGGAGCGACAGCCCCCCGATCACGAGCCAGGCGTGGGCGCCGTTGATGGTGGCGCCGAGCGGGGTGAGCACCAGCAGGACCAGCACCACGGAGAGTCCGTAGAGCACGGGCACGGCGCCGCGCAGGGTCCGGTGGCCCAGCCACACGGTGGCGATCATGAGCACGAGGCCGATGCCGAAGTTGAGGCTGTGCCGCATGAGGAAGTGGTAGGGGTCGCCGTTGTTCAGCTCGGTGCGGCCGCGTGTGGCGGACCAGACGAGCAGGCTGCCGATGCACGAGAGTGCGAGCGCCGAGAGCAGCAGCGGCCAGTCGAGCCGGCGGACGACGGAGTCCCGTGCGCTGAGCCGGGCCCACAGGCCGCCGCGCTCGGGGCCGTATCCGGAGACGGAGAACCCGCCTGCGCCTGTCATGTCCTAGTCCCTCCGTGCGGGCGGTCCCGCAAGCACTTCGGTGCCCGTCCCGTCCTCCGGCGCGGGGGGTACATAGGGCCTGATCTCGGGTGCGTCGATCGTTCCGTCCGGTGAGATCTTCGGCAGTCCCTTCTGCGGGGCGGGCAGCAGGGCGCGCTTGAGGTCCTGGTTGCCCTGTTCGTCCAGGCCGTACATGGCCTCGTAGATGTTGCGGACCGCCGGTCCGGAGGCGCCGGAGCCGGTGCCGCCCTGGGAGATCGTCATCACGATGGTGTAGTCGTCGGTGTAGGTCGCGAACCACGAGGTGGTCTGCTTGCCGTAGACCTGGGCGGTGCCGGTCTTGGCGCGCATGGGGATCCTGTCCTGGGGCCAGCCGCCGAAGCGCCAGGAGGCGGTGCCGCCGGGGCCGACGACGGAGAGCAGGCCCTTGTCGAGGTCCTCGATGGTCTTCTTCCCTATCGGCAGCCTGCCGTGGGAGGTGGGCGGGATCTCGGTGATCTTCTTGCCGTCGGGGCTGATGACCGCCTTGCCGATGGTGGGGTCGTAGAGCGTGCCGCCGTTGCTGATGGCGGCGTAGGCGGTGGCCATCTGGATGGGGGTGACCAGGATGTCGCCCTGCCCGATGGAGAAGTTGATGCTGTCACCGGCCTTCAGCTGGTTGCCCTCCAGGCAGTTCTCGTAGGCGATCTGCTCGACGTAGGTGCCGCCCTTCTTGCCCTGCTTGCACCAGGCGTCCTTGTTGGCCGTCCAGAAGTCCTTCTTCCACTGGCGGTCCGGGATGCGGCCGGTGACCTCGTTGGGCAGGTCGATACCGGTCTCGGAGCCGAGCCCGAAGTCGTGGGCGGTCCGGTAGAACCAGTCGTGGGCGTCCTTCTTCGGCTTGATGCCGCCGTCGCGCTTCCACTCCTGGTGGCCGAGGGCGTAGAAGACGGTGTTGCAGGAGAACTTCAGGGCCTCGCCGAGGGTGATGGGGCCGTGGCCCTGGGACTCGAAGTTGGCGAAGCTGCGGCTGCCCAGGCTGTAGGAGCTGCTGCAGTTGTAGCGGTCGTTGAAGTCGTAGCCGGCCCGGACGGCGGCACTGGCCGACACCACCTTGAAGATGGAGCCGGGTGCCGCCTGGCCCTGGATGGCGCGGTTGAGCAGGGGGTAGTTGGAGTCCTTGCCGGTGAGCTTCGCGTAGTCCTTGGCGGAGATGCCCCCGACCCAGGAGTTGGGGTCGTAGTCCGGCTGGGAGGCCATCGCGATGACGCGCCCCGTCCTGGACTCCATCACCACGACGGCACCGGCGTCGGCCTCGTACGGGCGGCCCGTGATCTTGTCGACCTGCGTGCGGGCGGTCTTCATCGCCTCGTGGAGCTCGGCCTCGGCGACGGCCTGGACGCGGGCGTCGATGCTGGTCACCAGGTTGGAGCCGGGAACCCCCGGGTCGGACTCGGACTCCCCCATGACCCGGCCGAGCTTGTCGACCTCGTAGGAGGTGACACCGGCCTGGCCGCGCAGCTCCTTGTCGTAGGTGCGCTCCAGGCCGGAGCGGCCGACCTGGTCGGAGCGCAGATAGGGCGAGTCGGTGTCCTTGGCCTTCTGGATCTCCTCGTCGGTGACGGGCGAGAGGTAGCCCAGCACCTGGGAGGTGCGGGCGTCGACGGGGGCGGGGTAGCGGCGCACGGCGGTGGGCTCGGCGGTGATGCCGGGGAAGTCCTCGGAACGCTCGCGGATCTGGAGGGCCTGCTGGGTGGTGGCCTCGTCGGTGACGGGGATCGGCTGGTAGGGGGAGCCGTTCCAGCAGGGCTGGGGCGTCTCGGCGTTGCAGAGCCGGACCTTGTCCATGACCTCCTTCGGCTCCATGCCGAGGACCCCCGCGAGGCGGGTGAGGACGGCCTCACCGTCGTCCTTCATCTTCATCAGCTCGGTGCGGGAGGCGGAGACCACGAGACGGGTCTCGTTGTCGGCCAGCGGCACACCGCGGGCGTCGAGGATGGCGCCGCGGACGGCGGGCTGGACGACCCTCTGCACATGGTTGCCGTTGGCCTCGTCGGCGTACTCGTCGCCGTTGCGGATCTGGAGGTACCAGAGCCGGCCCCCGAGGGTCAGCAGGAGGGAGACGACGAGGACCTGGATGATGACGAGCCGGGTCTGGACCCTGGGGGTCCGCCCGGTCTCCGGGATGTTGCTCACGCTGCTGCCCCCTCGGTCACAGTCGCTTGACGCCCTTGATGCGGCCCGCCCTGGACGCCCGGGTCCTGGCGGCCTTGATCCTCAGCCCGCTGCGCTGGGCGCCGATCCGCAGGCCGGTTCCGGAGGACAGCCAGCCGGAGGCCACGTCGGAGCCGGTGGAGCCCTGCCCCTCGGCGAGCGGGTCGTTGTCGCTGCGTCTGGCCAGCCACATGATCAGCGGCACGGTGAAGGGCGCGAGGAGCAGGTCGTAGACGGCGGCGGTGAACAGCAGGCCGCCGAGCCCGACGTGCCGGGCCGCGGTGTCGCCGACGAGCGCTCCGACGCCCGCGTACAGGAGGGTGGAGCCCACGGCCGCGGCGACGACCACGAGCATGGGCCCGACCGCCGAACGGAGGGGCTGGCCGTTCTCCGGCCGGACCAGGCCGGCCAGGTAGCCGATCACGCAGAGCACCAGGGCGTAGCGTCCGGCGGCGTGGTCGGCGGGCGGGGCGAGGTCGGCGAGCAGGCCCGCCCCGAAGCCGATGAAGGCCCCGGCGACGTGGCCGTAGACCATCGCCAGTCCGAGGACGGTGAGCAGCAGCAGGTCGGGGACGGCTCCGGGCAGCTGGAGGCGGGCCAGGACGGTGACCTGGACGACGAGCGCGACCACGACCAGGGTCGTGGAGAGCAGCATCCGGTTGAAGCGCATGGGTCGGATCAGCTCCTACTACTCGTCGTCCTGGCCGTCGGGGGCGGTACCCCCGGGCGGATCGGCGCCGGTGCCGCCTGCTGCCTCCCCGGTGGCGGGGGGCTGCTCCGTGCCGTCGGGCAGCCGCCGCTCGGCGGCGCCCTGCGGGAGTTCGCCCTGCTCCTGTGCGCCGCCTTCGAGGGTGCCGTCCGCCCCCGGGGTGACGGTCACGGTGACGGTGGGCGTCGGCTTGGGCTTCGCGGGCCTGGGGGGCAGGACCATGTCGCGCGGGTCGGTGTCCGGTGCCTGGACGACCACGCCGACGATGTCGAGCTTGCTGAACGAGGCGTACGGGCGGACGTAGACGTTGCGGGTGAGGGCCCCGCCGGAGGGGTCCACGCGGACGACCTCGCCGACCGGGACCCCCGGGACGAAGGGCTTGTTCGCCTGCGAGCCGAAGGTGACCAGCCGGTCGCCCTTCTTGACCTTGGCCTTGCCGTTGAGCATCTGGACCAGCAGCGGCCGGTCGCCCTGGCCGGTGGCGAAGCCGAGTTCGCTGGTCTTCTCCATGCGGGTGCCGACGGTGAAGTCGGGGTCGTTGGCGAGGAGCACGGTGGACGTACGCGGGCCGACGGTGGTGACCCGGCCCACGAGCCCGTCGCCGTTGAGGACCGTCATGTCCCGGCGGATGCCGTCGTCGGAGCCGATGTCGATGGTGACGGTCCAGGAGAAGCCCTGGGCCGCTCCTATGGCGACGACCTCGGCCCCCTTGACCCCGTACTGGCCGGTTGCCGCGGTGCGGATCAGCCCGTCGAGTTCGCGGAGCCTGCTGCGGTTGCGGTCGTCGCTGCCGAGGCGCTGCTTCAGTTCCGCGTTCTGCCGCTCCAGCTCGCTGATGCGGTCGTGGCGCTCGCCGGAGTCGCGGACCGCGCCGATGGCGTTCCCGATCGGGTCGACCGCGGCCGCCACCCCGCTCTCGACGGGTCCGAAGACGGTGGCCGCCGCCTGCCGGGCTCCGTCGACCGGGGACTCCTCGCCGCCGCGGATGTCCACCGTGATCAGAGCGAACGCGATGGCGATCAGCAGCACCAGGAGCAGCCGGCTCTCTCGTGTGTCCCTCACGTGCGGCGGCCGTGCCTTCCTCGTCGGTATGGGGTGTCGGTGGTGCAGACGGTGCTGCGGACCGGCCGGGAGCGGGGCGCCCCCGGCCGGGGTCCGCTGCCCCGTACGGCGGAGGGTGCGCCCCGGGGGGGGCGCACCCGTGACGCCTAACGACGCGGTTGTGCGTCCAGTACCTGCTGGAGCGCCTCGAACTCCTCGACGCACTTCCCGGAGCCGAGGGCCACGGAGTCGAGGGGGTCCTCGGCGATGTGGATCGGCATGCCGGTCTCGCGGCGCAGGCGCTCGTCGAGGCCCCGCAGCAGCGCCCCGCCGCCGGTGAGGACGATCCCGCGGTCCATGACGTCGCCGGAGAGCTCGGGCGGGCACTTGTCGAGCGTCGTCTTCACGGCGTCGACGATGGCGTTGACGGGCTCCTCGATGGCCTTGCGGACCTCGGCCGCCGAGATGACGACCGTCTTGGGCAGCCCGGAGACCAGGTCGCGCCCGCGGATCTCGGTGTGCTCGTCCTTGTCCAGCTCGTACGCGGACCCGATGGTGATCTTGATGCTCTCGGCGGTGCGCTCACCGAGGAGGAGCGAGTACTCCTTCTTGATGTGCTGGATGATCGCGTTGTCGAGCTCGTCGCCCGCCACCCGGATGGACTGTGCCGTGACGATTCCTCCGAGGGAGATCACGGCGACCTCGGTGGTGCCGCCGCCGATGTCGACGACCATGTTGCCGGTGGCCTCGTGGACGGGCAGCCCGGAGCCGATGGCGGCGGCCATGGGCTCCTCGATGATGTGCACCTGGCGTGCGCCCGCCTGGGTGGACGCCTCGATGACGGCACGGCGCTCGACACCGGTGATACCGGAGGGGACGCAGACCACGACCCGCGGCCGGGCGAGGTAGCGACGCTTGTGGATCTTGAGGATGAAGTAGCGGAGCATCCGCTCGGTGATCTCGAAGTCGGCGATCACGCCGTCCTTCAGAGGCCGGACGGCGACGATATTGCCGGGCGTCCGGCCGATCATCTTCTTCGCTTCGGCTCCGACCGCGAGAATGCCGCCCGTGTTGGTGTTGATCGCGACGACGGACGGCTCGTTGAGAACGATCCCCCGGCCTCTGACGTACACCAGCGTGTTGGCGGTCCCGAGGTCGACAGCCATGTCACGGCCGATGAACGACATGTTGTTCCCCATGAGGATGCGTCTGGCCTTCCCAAATCGAGCGTTGATGGCTAATCAGGATGGCGAGGTGGGTGCTGTGGCGTGGAGGCTTACATCGTAGTGCCGTAGGCACGGACACTGCGCGCTGGTCCACCTCTGTATGTGGTGACGATGCTTTGTAGCCATGCGTTCCCGCAATACCCGTGCGTAGACCTGAGGCGACCGAAATTCCTTCGGTCGCCCCAAGTCAAGACCCCTGTATGGCTGATGCTTTGTCAGGAATTCCCCGACGCGGCGGGGCTCAGAGTTCCGGGAAGAACAGCTTCAGTTCCCGTGCGGCGGACTCCTCGGAGTCCGAGGCGTGGATCAGGTTCTCCCGGACGATGGTGCCGTAGTCGCCGCGGATGGATCCGGGGGCCGCCTCGATCGGGTCCGTGGGGCCCGCCAGCCGGCGTACGCCGTCGATCACCCGCTCGCCCTCCACCACCAGGGCCACGACCGGCCCGGAGGACATGAAGGCCACCAGCGGCTCGTAGAAGGGCTTGCCCTTGTGCTCGCCGTAGTGCTGCTCCAGGGTGGCCCCGTCGAGCTGGCGCAGTTCCAGCGCGGCGATGCTCCATCCGGCCTTGGCCTCGATGCGGCCGATGATCTCTCCGATCAGGCCCCGGCGAACGGCGTCGGGCTTGAGCAGGACGAGCGTGCGCTGGCTCACGGTGCGGGCTCCTTCATGTGCGGTGTCCAGGGCCTGCGGCCCGGCCTGGGGACGACAGGCACCCCCGAGGCTACAGGGCCGGGACCGACGCCGGTCACGCAGCGTCAGGCCCTGCCGAGGCCTCCTGGGCCCAGCGCGCCTTGGCCTCGTCGACCTTCCTGCCGAAGTGGACCGAGGCCCACCACAGCCCGGCGAACACGACGCCGAGGAAGAACATCGCGGGCACCACGAAGCCGCCCGCGATCAGCGCGATCTGGAGCGCCCAGCCCAGCTGGACGCCGCCCGGTCGGGTGATCATGCCGCACAGCAGCAGGGACAGCAACATCCCGGCGCCGCAGACCGCCCAGACCGCGCCCATCGAGGCGCCGTCCGCCTTCATCGCCACCAGCCCGGCGAACCCGATCACGAAGAACTCGCCGATCAGCGTGGATGCACAGAGCGTACGCATCGGGGTCAGCCCCTCCCCAGCAGCAGCCGGGCCTCGCCGACCGTGATCACCGAGCCGGTCACCAGGACGCCCGCCCCGCTGAACTCCGACTCCTCCTCGGCGAGGGTGATAGCGGCCTCCAGCGCGTCGTCCAGCCTCGGCTCCACCACCACCCGCTCGTCGCCGAAGACCTCCACGGCCAGCGCGGCGAGCTCGTCGACGTCCATGGCCCGGTCCGTGGAGTTCCGGGTGACCACGATCTCCGCGAAGATCGGCTCGAAGGCCTCCAGCATCCCCCGGACGTCCTTGTCACCGCTGGTGCCCACGACGCCGATCAGACGGGAGAAGCCGAAGGACTCGGTGATCCCCTCGGCGGTGGCCCGCGCCCCCGCGGGGTTGTGCGCGGCGTCCAGCACCACGGTGGGGCTCCGCCGCACGACCTCCAGCCGGCCCGGGGAGACCACGGAGGCGAAGGCCCGGCGGACGGTGTCGGCGTCCAGGGTGCGGGCGTGTTCGGCGCCGACACCGAAGAACGCCTCCACGGCGGCCAGGGCCACCACGGCGTTGTGGGCCTGGTGCGCGCCGTACAGGGGCAGGAAGACCTGGTCGTACTCGCCGCCGAGCCCGCGCAGGGTCAGCAGCTGGCCGCCCACCGCGACCTCCCGGGAGACGATGCCGAACTCCATTCCCTCGCGGGCGACCGTGGCGTCCACCTCGACGGCCTTCTTGAGCATCACCTGGGCGGCGTCCACCGGCTGCTGGGCCAGCACCACGGTGGCACCGGGCTTGACGATGCCCGCCTTCTCGCCGGCGATCTCCGCCGGGCTGGAGCCCAGGCGGTCGGTGTGGTCCAGGGAGATCGGCGTGACGACGGCGACGGAGCCGTCGACGACGTTGGTCGCGTCCCAGGTGCCGCCCATGCCGACCTCGACCACGGCCACGTCGACCGGGGCGTCGGCGAAGGCCGCGTAGGCCATGCCGGTGAGCACCTCGAAGAAGGACAGCCGGTACTCCTGGGAGGAGTCCACCATCTCGACGTAGGGCCTGATGTCCCGGTAGGTCTCCACGAACCGCTCGGGCGCGATGGGCGCGCCGTCGAGGCTGATCCGCTCGGTGATCGACTGCACGTGCGGGGAGGTGTAGCGCCCGGTGCGCAGCTCGAAGGCGGCGAGCAGGGCCTCGATCATCCGCGCGGTGGAGGTCTTGCCGTTGGTGCCCGTGATGTGGAGGGAGGGGTAGGCCCGCTGGGGCTCGCCGAGCACGTCCATCAGTGCGGCGATACGGGAGACCGAGGGCTCCAGCTTGGTCTCGCCCCAGCGCGTCGCCAGTTCCGACTCGACCTCGCGCAGCGCCTTGTCGACCTCCGGGTCGGCGGGCCGGGCGGGCACCTGGTCGCTCTGCGGGGCTCCGGCCGTGGCGCGCAGGGTGCGGCTGCCGGCCTCGATCACCGCCAGGTCGGGGTCGCGGTCGGTCTCGGCGTCGACGATCTCGTCGAAGGGGTCGGGATGCTCACTCACGGGCACCAGTCTACGGAGGAGCGGGGGCGGGGGCGGTGAGGCCCCGGGGGTCCCGGGGCCTCACCCGCCTGTGCGCCGCCTCAGGCCGTCGGCAGGTTCGCCAGCTGGCCGGTGATCCGGGCGATCTCCGCCTCGGCCTTGGCCAGGCGGGTGCGGATCTTCTCCACCACCTGGTCGGGTGCCTTGGCGAGGAAGGCCTCGTTGCCCAGCTTGGCGTTCGCCTGCGCGACCTCCTTCTCCGCCGCGCCGAGGTCCTTGGTCAGGCGCTTGCGCTCGGCCTCGACGTCGATCGTGCCCGACAGGTCGAGCGCGACCGTGGCGCCCGCGACCGGCAGGGAGGCGGTGGCCTGGAAGCCCTCGCCCTCCGGCTGGAGGCGGAGCAGCTGCCGGATCGCGGCCTCGTGGGGGGCGAGCGCGGTGCCGTCCAGCGCGATCCGGGCCGGGACCTTCTGGCCCGGCTGGAGGCCCTGGTCGCTGCGGAAGCGGCGGACCTCGGTGACGACCTGCCGGACGAGCGCGATCTCCTGCTCGGCGTCCTCGTCGCGGAAGCCGCTGTCGGCGGGCCATTCCGCGATCACCAGGGACTCGCGGCCCGTCAGGGTCGTCCACAGGGTCTCGGTGACGAAGGGCACGACCGGGTGGAGGAGCCGGAGCATCACGTCCAGGACCTCGCCGAGGACCCGGCCGGAGACCCTGGCCTGCTCGCCGCCGGCGAAGAAGGTCGTCTTGGAGAGCTCGACGTACCAGTCGAAGACCTCGTCCCAGGCGAAGTGGAACAGCGCCTCGGAGAGCTTCGCGAACTGGAAGTCCTCGTAGTGGGCGTCCACCTCGGCGACGGTCTTGTTCAGGCGGGAGAGGATCCAGCGGTCCGCGGCCGACAGCTGCTCGGCGGGCGGGAGCTCGCCCTCCACGGTGGCGCCGTTCATCAGGGCGAAGCGGGTCGCGTTCCAGATCTTGTTGGCGAAGTTCCGCGAGCCCTGGACCCAGTCCTCGCCGATCGGGACGTCGACGCCCGGGTTGGCGCCGCGGGCCAGCGTGAAGCGCAGGGCGTCCGAGCCGTAGGTGTCCATCCAGTCGAGCGGGTTGACCGCGTTGCCGAAGGACTTGGACATCTTCTTGCCCAACTGGTCGCGGACCATGCCGTGCAGGGCGATGGTGCGGAACGGCGGGGTGCCGTCCATCGCGTAGAGGCCGAACATCATCATCCGGGCGACCCAGAAGAAGAGGATGTCGTACCCGGTGACCAGGACGGAGTTCGGGTAGAACTTCGCGAGGCTCTCGGTCCGCTCCGGCCAGCCCAGGGTGGAGAAGGGCCACAGGCCCGAGGAGAACCAGGTGTCCAGGACGTCGGTCTCCTGGTGCCAGCCCTCGCCGCTCGGCGGCTCCTCGTCGGGGCCGACGCAGACGACCTCGCCGTCGGGGCCGTACCAGACGGGGATGCGGTGGCCCCACCACAGCTGGCGCGAGATGCACCAGTCGTGGAGGTTGTCGACCCAGTCGAAGTAGCGCTTCTCCATCTCCTGCGGGTGGATCGCCACCCGGCCGTCGCGGACGGCGTCGCCCGCGGCCTTGGCCAGCGGGCCGACCTTGACCCACCACTGCAGGGACAGCCGCGGCTCGATGGTGGTCTTGCAGCGCGAGCAGTGGCCGACGGAGTGGACGTAGGGCCGCTTCTCCGCGACGATCCGGCCCTCGGCGCGCAGCGCGGCGACGATCGCGGAGCGCGCCTCCAGCCGGTCCAGGCCCTGGAACGGGCCGGGGGCGGTGATGACGGCGCGCTCGTCCATGACGGTCAGCGAGGGCAGCCCGTGGCGCCGGCCGATCTCGAAGTCGTTCGGGTCGTGGGCGGGCGTCACCTTGACGGCGCCGGTGCCGAACTCGGGGTCCACATGGGTGTCGGCGACGACGGGGATGCTGCGGTCGGTCAGCGGCAGCCGGATCTCTCTGCCGACCAGGTGCCGGTAGCGCTCGTCGTCCGGGTGGACGGCCACCGCGGTGTCGCCGAGCATGGTCTCGGCGCGGGTGGTCGCGACGACGATCGTCTCCTCGCCCTCGCCGTAGGTCATGGAGACCAGCTCGCCGTCGTCGTCCTGGTACTCGACCTCGATGTCGGAGATGGCGGTGAGGCAGCGGGGGCACCAGTTGATGATGCGCTCGGCGCGGTAGATCAGCTCGTCGTCGTAGAGGCGCTTGAAGATGGTCTGGACGGCCCGGGAGAGGCCCTCGTCCATGGTGAAGCGCTCCCGCGACCAGGCGACGCCGTCGCCGAGGCGGCGCATCTGGCCGGAGATCTGGCCGCCGGACTCGCCCTTCCACTTCCAGACGCGCTCGACGAAGGCCTCGCGGCCCAGGTCCTGGCGGGACTTGCCCTCCTTGGCGAGTTCGCGCTCGACGACGTTCTGGGTGGCGATGCCCGCGTGGTCCATGCCCGGCTGCCACAGCGTCTCGTGGCCCTGCATCCGCTTGCGGCGGGTGAGGGCGTCGATGAGCGTGTGCTCGAAGGCGTGGCCCAGGTGCAGGCTGCCGGTGACGTTGGGCGGGGGGATGACGACGGTGAACGGCGGCTTGTCGCTGGCCGCGTCCGCCTCGAAGTAGCCCCGCTCTACCCAGCGCTCGTACAGCGGCCCCTCTACGTCGGCCGGCGCGTACTGGGTCGGCAGTTCGGTGGTGGGCGCGCTCTGATGCTGAGTGTTCTCGGTCACGGGCCCAGTTTAGGGGTGTCACGGGGCGGTCCTGAAACACGATTCTTCGGTAACACTGCGGGCCCCTGCCTCGCTGGACCGCTCCCCCGTGCGCCAGGATGTTCGGAACACATAAGCATCACGAGGGGGACACCCGCGATGAGCCACAACCAGCCGGGCCCGTACGGGGACCAGCCCCAGCAGCCGGGCCCGTACGGCCAGCCGGGCCCCTACGGCCAGCAGCAGCCCGGGGCGCAGCAGCCGGGCTACGGCTATCCGCAGCAGGCGCCGCAGGGTGTTCCGCCGCAGCCCGGATACGGGTACCCGCAGCAGGCGGGCCCGTACGGGAGCCAGCCCCAGCAGCCCGGTCCGTACGGGAGCCAGCCCGAGCAGCCGGGCCCGTACGCCCAGCCGGGCCCCTACGGCCAGCAGCAGCCCGGCCCCTACGGCCAGCCCGGATTCCCCGCCCCCGCCCAGCCGCCGCAGAGCGGTGGCGGCGGCAGGAAGGCGGCCCTGATCGTCGGCGCGGTGGCGGTGGTGGCCGCGGCCGCCGTCGGCGCGTACTTCGTGATCGGCGGGGGTGGCGGCAACTCCGCCGTGTCCGAGGACACCAAGGGGTACAAGATCACCCCCGCGGAGGCGATCGGCGCCTACGAGAAGGACGGGTCGGACAAGGCCGCGCCACTGGACGACGAGCAGAAGGCGAACGCCCGGGCGATGGGCGTCAAGGACCCGAGCATGGTGGCGGCCTCCTACGTCTCGGGCGACAAGAGCGATCCGTTCTCGATGAAGAACATGAGCCTGACCGGGATGTGGGGCGAGGTCGCCGACCCCGAGAAGGCCGTCGACTCGGGCTTCGCCAACTACGAGAAGGACCAGAGCAAGACGCTGGGCAAGAACATGGAGGTGGAGCCCGTCGGCTCCCCCGTGGAGAAGACCCCGGCCGGCTTCGAGGGCGCGCTGATGAAGTGCCAGTCCATCAAGTTCGTCAACGCCGAGGGCGACGGCACCATGGCCAAGGGCCCCAAGGAGTTCGAGGTGCCCACCTGCATCTGGGCCGACTACAGCACGGTCGGCGTCGTGAACGCGATCGACCTGTCCGCCGCGATCGCGGGCGGCAAGGGCCTCGGCCTGGACCAGCTGGCCGAGCTGACCGCCGAGCACTACAAGGAGTCCCGCTCCAAGGTCTGACCCCTCCGCTCGCCGGAGCCCCGCCGACGGCGCCGGCGGGGCTCCGGTGCGTCCGGCGCGGCCCGCCGGCCCGAGGCTCCTTCGGCACAGGGCCCTTCAGGCCGGTGGGCGGGGTGCCCGCGGCCCCGGGCACGGCTCAGGGGGCGTCCCCGCCGGAGCCTGCCGGGCGGGGACGCCCCCTGTGTGCGCCGCGGCGCCTACGCGCTCTTCTCGTGGCGGCCGTTGCCCTCGTCCTTGACGATCCGCGGGACCAGTGTCGGGTTGACGTTGTTGTGGACGACGTCCGCCGTGATGACCACGCGGGCGACGTCCTTGCGGGACGGCACCTCGTACATCACCGACATCAGGACCTCCTCCATGATGGCCCGCAGCCCCCGGGCCCCCGTGCCGCGCAGGATCGCCTGGTCGGCGATGGCCTCCAGTGCCGGGCGGTCGAAGTCCAGCTCGACACCGTCGAGTTCGAACAACCGCTGGTACTGCTTCACCAGGGCGTTACGCGGCTCGACGAGGATCTTCAGCAGCGCCTCGCGGTCGAGGTTGTGCACGGAGGTGATCACCGGGAGCCGGCCGATGAACTCGGGGATCATCCCGAACTTGACCAGGTCCTCCGGCATGACCTCCTGGAACTGGTCACTCGCCTCGATCTCGCGCTTGGAGCGGATCGTCGCCCCGAAGCCGATGCCCTTGGCCCCGGCGCGGGACTCGATGATGCGCTCCAGCCCCGCGAACGCACCGCCCACGATGAACAGCACGTTCGTCGTGTCGATCTGGATGAACTCCTGGTGCGGGTGCTTGCGACCGCCCTGCGGAGGAACGGAGGCGGTGGTGCCCTCCAGGATCTTCAGCAGGGCCTGCTGCACGCCCTCGCCGGAGACGTCCCGGGTGATCGACGGGTTCTCGCTCTTGCGGGCGACCTTGTCGATCTCGTCGATGTAGATGATCCCGGTCTCGGCCTTCTTGACGTCGTAGTCGGCCGCCTGGATCAGCTTCAGCAGGATGTTCTCGACGTCCTCGCCGACGTACCCGGCCTCCGTGAGCGCCGTCGCGTCGGCGATGGCGAACGGGACGTTGAGCATGCGGGCGAGCGTCTGGGCGAGCAGTGTCTTGCCGGAGCCCGTGGGGCCCAGCAGCAGGATGTTGGACTTCGCGAGCTCGATCGCGTCGTCCCGGCCCTGCGCGCCGCCGTTCTCCCCGGCCTGGACGCGCTTGTAGTGGTTGTACACCGCGACGGAGAGCGCCTTCTTGGCCGGCTCCTGGCCGACGACGTAGCTCTCCAGGAACTCGTAGATCTCACGGGGCTTGGGCAGTTCCTCCCAGCGGACCTCGGAGGTCTCCGCGAGCTCCTCCTCGATGATCTCGTTGCAGAGGTCGATGCACTCGTCGCAGATGTACACCCCGGGCCCTGCGATGAGCTTCTTCACCTGCTTCTGGCTCTTGCCGCAGAACGAGCACTTGAGCAGATCGCCGCCATCACCGATGCGTGCCACGAGGTGCTTCCCCTTCGCCTGGGAGCAGCGTGGTTCGGCCGCTCCTGGTGCCTCATATCCGACGGTACCTTGCCTGGCCCCCCGTTCGGGCCCCCCTTGGCACGGTTCACATGGACGTGCACCGCGCCAAGGGCGCCGGACGCGGTCAGGCGGCCGCTGCGGCCGCGCTCTTGCGGGTCGAGACGATCTGGTCGACGAGCCCGTAGGCGAGGGCGTCCTCGGCCGTGAGGATCTTGTCGCGCTCGATGTCGTCGCGGACCTTCTCGATCGGCGTGGTGGAGTGCTTGGCCAGCATCTCCTCCAGCTGCTCGCGCATGCGCAGGATCTCGTTGGCCGCGATCTCCAGGTCGGAGAGCTGCTCCCGGCCGGTCTGCGAGGAGGGCTGGTGGATCAGCACGCGGGCGTGCGGGAGGGCCATGCGCTTGCCCGGGGTGCCGGCGGCCAGCAGGACGGCGGCGGCGGAGGCGGCCTGGCCCATGCAGACGGTCTGGATGTCCGGCTTCACGAACTGCATCGTGTCGTAGATGGCGGTGAGCGCGGTGAACGAGCCGCCGGGGCTGTTGATGTAGATCGAGATGTCGCGGTCCGGGTCCATCGACTCCAGGCACAGCAGCTGCGCCATGACGTCGTTGGCGGAGGCGTCGTCGATCTGCACGCCGAGGAAGATCACGCGCTCCTCGAACAGCTTCGCGTAGGGGTCGTACTCGCGCACGCCCTGCGAGGTGCGCTCGACGAAGCGCGGGACGACGTAGCGGTTGTCCGGCTGCGGACCGGTGTAGAGACCGCTCGCGGAGAAGTTGCTCATGTGGGTGTTCACCATCCTGGGGGCGTTCTGCGGGCTCGGACGAGGCGGGCGGGGCGGGCGGTGCGGCTCAGGCGCCGGTGCCGCCACCGCCGGGCACGCCCGAGGCGGCGGAGATGATCTCGTCGATGAGGCCGTAGTCCTTGGCCTCCTCCGCGGTGAACCAGCGGTCGCGGTCGCCGTCGCGGATGATGGCCTCGACCGTCTGGCCGGAGTGCTGGGCGGTGATCTCGGCCATGCGCTTCTTGGTACGGAGCAGGTACTCGGCCTGGATCTTGATGTCCGAGGCGGTACCGCCGAGGCCGGCCGAGCCCTGGTGCATGAGGATGTCGGTGTTCGGCAGGGCGAAGCGCTTGCCCGGGGCGCCGCCGGTCAGCAGGAACTGGCCCATGGAGGCCGCCATGCCCATGCCGATGGTGACGACGTCGTTCGGGATGTACTGCATGGTGTCGTAGACCGCCATGCCCGCCGTCACCGAACCGCCGGGGCTGTTGATGTAGAGGTAGATGTCCTTTTCCGGGTCGGCGGCAAGGAGCAGCATCTGCGCCGTGATCTTGTTGGCGATGTCGTCGTCGACCTGCTGGCCGAGGAAGATGATGCGCTCGCCGAGCAGCCGGCTGTAGACCTGGTCGCCGAGGCCACCACCGATGGACGGCTCGCCGGCGGCGTAAGGCATCAGATTCGTCACGTGTCCACCTGCTCGTCTCTGACGGCTGCGGCCGTCTCAGCGTCTTCGTACCGGGGGGCGGGGACTTGCCTGCCCTCGTACCCATGGACCCTAACGCGCAGGTCGGACAGAGCCATCCCGGTTCCCGAACTGTTCGCTGGGAGCGCAAGCTAGGGCCCTGGGCCTACGGCAGACGGGCTCCGGACGCCCTGCGGCGTCCGGAGCCCGTCCACGGCCGGAGCGGGGCTCAGGCCCCTGCGGAGGAGGCTCAGCCCTCGGTCTTCTCGGCGTCCTCGGCGGAGGCCTCGGCCTTCTCCTCGGTCGCCTCGTCCTCGTCCTCGTCCAGGTCGACGACCTCGCCGTTGGTGTCGGTGACCTTGGCGGCCTCGACGACCACGGCCAGCGCCTTGCCGCGGGCGACCTCGCCGACGAGCATCGGCACCTGGCCGCCCTCGACGACGGCCTGGGCGAACTGGTCCGGGCTCATACCGGAGGAGGCCGCACGCCGCATGAGGTGCTCGGTGAGCTCCTCCTGGTTGACGTTCAGCTTCTCCTTGTTGACCAGCTCGTCGAGGATGAACTGGGTCTTGATGCCCTTGACCGCCTGCTC
This sequence comes from Streptomyces sp. C10-9-1, assembly GCF_024497955.1. Taxonomy (GTDB): domain Bacteria; phylum Actinomycetota; class Actinomycetes; order Streptomycetales; family Streptomycetaceae; genus Streptomyces; species Streptomyces sanyensis. The sequence goes on from NZ_JANHKP010000004.1 coordinate 69,455, forward strand.
GCGGGTCTCGGCGTCGAACTCCTCGGCCGACTTGCCCTGGATCTCCAGGTACTTGTCGATCGTGAGGCCCATCTGGCCCAGCTGGTGGTGCTCCAGGTTGTGCTTGCGGGTGTTGACCTCGTCCTCGAGGAGCTTCTCGGGGATCGGCACCTCGACCAGCTTCAGCAGCTCCTCCAGGACGCGCTCCTGCGCCTGGGTGGCCTGGTCGTACTGCTTGGTGTTCTCCAGGCGCTTGCGGCTGTCCGCCCTGAGCTCCTCGAGGGTGTCGAACTCGGAGGCCAGCTGGGCGAAGTCGTCGTCCAGCTCCGGCAGCTCGCGGGCGGCGACGGCGGTGACCTTGACGGTGACCTCGGCGTCCTTGCCCTCGGCGGAGCCGCCCTTCAGCTGAGAGGTGAAGGTGGCCTCGCCGCCGGCCTCCAGACCGGTGACGGCCTCGTCGACGCCGTCCAGCAGCTCACCGGAACCGATGGTGTAGGACACGCCGTTGGCCACGCCGTCGGGCAGGACCTCGCCGTCGACCTTGGCCTCCAGGTCGATGGTGACGACGTCGCCCTCGACGGCGGCGCGCTCGACCGGGTTGGTGGACGCGAAGCGCTCACGCAGCTGCTCGACGGCCTTCTCGACGTCCTCGTCGGTGACCTCGACGGCGTCGACGGTGACCTCGATGCCGGAGTAGTCCGGGATCTCGACGGCCGGGCGGACGTCCACCTCGGCGGTGAAGTTCAGCGTCTCGCCGTCCTTCAGCTCGGTGATGTCGACCTCGGGCTGACCCAGCGGGTTGATCTCCGCCTCGTTGACCGCCTCGGTGTAGAACTTCGGGAGGGCGTCGTTGACGGCCTCCTCCAGCACCGCACCACGGCCGAACCGCTGGTCGATCACTCGGGCCGGGACCTTGCCCTTGCGGAAGCCCTTGACGGTGACCTGCTGGTTGATCTTCTTGTACGCCGCGTCGAGGCTGTCCTTGAGCTCCTCGAAGGGCACCTCGACAGTGAGCCGAACCCGGGTCGGGTTCAGGGTCTCCACGGCGCTCTTCACGGTTCGGTCTCCTTGGTGGCTGACATCTAGGGGTTCAGCTGGCGCCGGGAACCGGCGGCTCAGCGGATCGGGCCCGGCACATCAGACACACGGGCACGCAGCTTGCATAGTAACGGCAAGCAGGAGGGCCCTCACAACGTGATCTTGCTGGTCGGGGTGGCCGGATTCGAACCGACGACCTTCCGCTCCCAAAGCGGACGCGCTACCAAGCTGCGCCACACCCCGTCGGTGCGAACCGTAGGGTACATGCCCCGGGGCGCCTGGTCGGCCTCTTTGTCCGGCGCCGTGCAAGGGTGTGTGCGCCGGGCACCGGTGACCCGCTACGATGCTTCTCGTGTCCAGGCGCTCGCCGCCTGCGGCGCACTCTGTGCGGGCGTAGCTCAATGGTAGAGCCCTAGTCTTCCAAACTAGCTACGCGGGTTCGATTCCCGTCGCCCGCTCCACACGGCTCAGGGCCGGGCCGGAGGATCATCCTCCGGCCCGGCCCTGATGCGTTCCCGGCCCGGCCCCACGTGCCCGCTGCGCGCCCATCCCGGTCGTCAGCTCGCGCGTGCCCGCACCGGTCGCGGCGGCGAGCGTGCTGCCGCTGTGCCGAAGATCATGAAGGTGCAGCCCCCGGCCTGCCCGCACGGCTCACGCCACAGCTCGCCGAAGCGGTTCCGCCGGGGCACGGCCTCCGCCGCTCCGGCCCGGCTGCCCGGCCGCACGCCGACAGGGCGGGGGCGTGACGGGGGTGAGGTCCCGCCGCAGCCGGGACGGTCGGCTCCACGGCTTCCGGAAGCCACCGTGGGGCGAGCCTCCGAACTCGGGGCCCGCAACGGGCCCTACGGGCGGGTCCGCAGACTGCCCGACGTCGCCGACCGGCGTACGGGCCCCGGCCGCTCTCCCCCATGGCAGCCCCCGCCCCGAAGCCGCTCCGCCGGCCTCAGCCGGTCTCCCCCCAAGGGCCGGCGGTCTCACCCTTGGGCGCCCAGAGCAGTGGCTGACTCACACGGCAGCGCTCGTTCACGCCCTGGTCCCAGGGGAACCGGCCGGCCTCGTCCGGCCAGAACAGCTGAGTGATCGGCAGTGGCGGAGCCTGGTAGAAGTCGATACCCGCGCCGAAGTAGTCGGGGTACCAGCTGGGATGCACAGGTCGGACCACCACGTCGTAGCCGTTGAGAACATCCCCCCGGCGCTGGTCGGGTTCCAGTGGGCTCCCGTCCCGGATCGCCGCCCCGGCCGCGTTCGCCACACGCATCGCGGTCTGCGAAGGAAGGCCGAACACGCTGACCTCCGGACTGCGCATCGTGTGCCAGAGACCGATCGAGTAGCCCCAGTCGCCGCCGGCGTCACCGCCGGCCACGCCCATGACGTGCCAGCCGTGGTCCGCGACGTTCCTCGCGATGTGACGATCGCGTTCCTCCGACACGGGGCCGCCCCATTGCGTCGGGGCACACAGCAGGCAGAAGCAGGGGGACTCGTCCATCCGAGGAGACTAGCCCTGCCCCGCTCACCGGGACCTCCGGCGGTGAGCCGGCCCCGCATCGGGCAGGGCCTGCCCCGCCCGACCACGTCGTCGACGGTGGGCGGGGCCGCGGGGCGGGGCCGCGGCGGGCAACGCGGGCGGCCCCGGCACGGTGGAGTCGCCCGGGGCGGGGTGGGGTACGGCGGGTACCGGCCCCGGGAGGGCCGCCCCGCCGCGTCAGAAGGTTATCTGGTTGATCGTCTCGGCCAGCGAGTTCATGAATCTGTTGATCGACGGGGCGATGCCCGTCGAGGCCAGGAAGAAGCCGAAGAGGATCGCCACGAGGGCCGGGCCGGGCTTGATGGAACCGCCGCGGACCATCACCACCAGGATGACCAACAACAGCACCACCACAGACAGCGAAATGGCCACACTGATCACACCCTCGGTCGGTCCGCCTTGCCGGCCCGGGGGCACGCGGCCCGGCACGCCCCCGACGGCACCCATGGTGCCATCAACCTCCCTGCCCCCGGGGCCGGGTGGTGAATCGTGGACGTCACGATCACGCCACCACCCGGGGCCCGGCCCCCTCACCGGGAGCCCGACACGCCGGCCGGCCGGCCTCCGGGGCAACAAGGGGGAGATGTACCGGCGGTTTCGTTTCCAGGCCCTCACCCGCCGTCCACAGGAACTCCGAAGAGCCGCGGGCCGCGAGGGCCTCCGCACCGCGAGCCCCTACCGGAATGGCCCTTTTATTGCGCTTTCGACCGGTCAAAGCCGGTCATAAAACAGCGCTGTTGACGCCCTCGGCGAAGCCCTCGACGTGTTTCCCCCACCCGTTCTCGATGGCTAGGGTGCCGTGGATGTTCCACGCTGCGCACGCATCCCGGAGAGCGGCCGCCCTGGACACCGGGGAGCCGGAGACCGCCCCTGCACCGCCCCGGGCGACCACCCCGGCCCCTGCGGCAGGTGGCCGGAACTCCCCCTCGCCACCGGGCGGTGAGCCCTCCGGTCACACGGGTCGCGACCCCTTCTTCGACAACGCCAAGTACCTGGCGATCGTGCTGGTGGCGGTGGCCCACGCCTGGGAACCGGTCATGGACGGGAGCCGGGCGGCCCGCGCCCTCTACATGATCGTCTACACCTTCCACATGCCGGCCTTCATCGTGATCTCGGGCTACTTCTCGCGCAGCTACCAGGGCAGGCCCGGGCAACTGCGGCGGCTGCTCACCGGGATCGCCCTGCCCTACGTGGTCTTCGAGGTGGCGTACTCCCTGTTCGCCCGCTGGTCGGGGCACAGCCCCGACCAGCCCGTCACCCTTCTCGACCCCTACTACCTGACGTGGTTCCTGGCCGCGCTCTTCGTCTGGCGGCTCACCACCCCGCTGTGGCGGATCGTGCGGTGGCCCCTCCCGGTGGCACTCGGAATCGCCGTGGCGGCCGCGCTCACGCCCGGCATCGGAGCGGATCTGAACCTCCAGCGGGTGCTCCAGTTCCTGCCCTTCTTCGTCCTCGGGCTCACCCTCGGGCCGGAGCACTTCCAGATGGTGCGACGGCGGGAGGTGCGGCTGATGAGCCTGCCGCTGCTGGCGGCCACCGCCGCCTTCGCGTACTGGGCCGCGCCCAGGGCCGGGCTGGACTGGTTCTTCCGGTCGAGCAGCATCCAGGAGATCGGCGTCCCCTGGTGGCGGGGCGTCGCCATGGTGCTCGGCCTCTTCGGCTGCGCGGTCGTGCTCACGGCCGTGTTCCTCGCCTGGGTGCCCGCCCGGCGCACCTGGATGACCTCCCTGGGAGCGGGGACGATCTGCGGCTACCTGCTGCACGGGGTCCTCACCAAGGCCGGCGACTGGCTCGGCTTCTTCGAGGCCAATCCCTGGCTGGGCAGCCCCCTCGGCCTGGTGGTGCTCAGCACGGGGATGGCCGTCGCGGTGACACTGCTGTGCACGCCCCCGGTACGGCGCCTGCTGCGCGCGGTGACCGAGCCCGAGCTGCGGTGGGCCTTCCGCCGTGACGTCACCGACCTCCGGCCCGGCGGCCGCTGACGCGGGTGGGCGGCCCGCGCGGGCCGCCCGCCGGTCACCCCGGAGGCAGCCCGAGCAGGCGCCGGGTCGTGGCGTACTTCTCGACCAGGCGCGTCCGGGTCGGGAGGTCCAGCTCGGCGAGGCGGCCCGGATCGGTGTTGTGGGCCAGGTCCGCCTCCTTGACCAGCAGCGCCCCGGGGACGGCGAGCACCCGCGCGGCGTACGCGGCGGGCTCCTCGCCCCTCTCCCTGGTCAGCGCGAGCACCATGTCCTTCACGGACCGCGGCAGGGCGGCCGCCTCCAGCCAGGCGCGGCTGAGGCGGTCGTCCTCGATCGCGTCGTGCAGCCAGCCCGCGGCGATCTGCTCCTCGCTCCCGCCGCGGGCGCGGACCCCTTCGGCGACGGCGGCCAGGTGCTCGGCGTAGGGGCGCCCGGACTTGTCCGTCTGCCCGGCGTGCGCCTCGCGTGCGACGGCCTCGACCTCGTCCAGGCTCAGGGTGTCTGCCATGCCCCGACTCTAGGCCGTGTCCGGCACATGGCGCCGTCCCCCCTCAGGGCGGGGCGCGTACCGGGGGTCGGGCACCGGGCGGGAGGCGTCGGACACCCCCCGGAGGCGTGCGTACCGGGCCGTCGCGCGCCGGGCGGGAGGCACCGGGTCCACGTCGCGGCGGAGGGCCGCGCCCGGGTCAGGTCCGACGGGACAGCAGCAGCAGCGCGCGGTCGTCGTTGACGTCCTTGGCGACGGCCTCGATCAGGTGCCAGGCCGCGCCCTCGAAGCCGGTCGCGACATACCGCTCGGCCTCTCCCGTCAGCCGGTCGATGCCCTCGGCGATGTCGCGGTCGGACGCCTCCACCAGGCCGTCGGTGAACAGCATGAGCACGTCGCCGGGGCGCAGGGAGCCCTTCAGCGGGTCGAACTGCGCCCCGTCGTAGACGCCCAGCAGGGGGCCCTCGGCCGCCCGCTCCTCCCAGCGGCCGCTGCCCGCGTGGTACTGGAGCGCGGGCAGGTGGCCCGCGGACAGCAGCTCGTAGTCCCCGGAGTCGAGGTCGAGCACCAGGTGGACGGAGGTGGCGAAGCCCTCGTCCCAGTCCTGCCGCAGCAGGTAGCCGTTGGCGGCGGGCAGGAAGGCGTGCGGGGGCAGGGAGCCGAGCAGCCCGCCGAAGGCGCCGGAGAGCAGCAGTGCGCGGGAGGCCGCGTCCATCCCCTTGCCGGAGACGTCCGTGAGCACGACCTCCAGGGTGCGCCCGCCGCCCGTGCGCGCGGCGACCACGAAGTCGCCGGAGAAGGACTGCCCGCCCGCCGGGCGCAGCGCCATCTCCCGGTGCCAGCCCTTGGGCAGGCGGGGCAGGGCGCTCTGCACCCGGATCCGCTCGCGCAGGTCGAAGAGCATCGTCCCGCCCCGTCGCCACGGTACGCCGACCCGGGCCCGGAACTGGGCTATCAGCAGCCCGAAGAAGCCGCAGGCGGCGACGGTGAGGACCGTGCCGGGAGTGACGCTGGCCGCGCTCTGGGTGTACGGGCCGAGCACCGTGGACTCCACGATCAGGCCGGCCGCCGCCGCCGCGTAGAGCCCGAGCAGGCTGGCGGGCCGCAGCAGCAGACCGCCCGCGACGATGGGCAGCACCAGCGCCACCGGGGAACACCACACGGGGTTGGTGACGGTTCCCCAGACCAGGGCCGGGACCGTGAGCAGCAGTCCGGCCAGCGCGAACCGGTCGGAGCCGTCCCCGCGGAAGTAGTCGACGGCGGACCGGCGCAGCGCGGTGCGGACCCGGTGAGCGGCCTTCCGCTGCCGGGCCGAGAACGAGTCTGGTGAAGAGCCGCGGGCCACCCGGTGGACCCTATCCACCCGCCCGCCCCGCGTGCAGGGGTACCCCGGGACAACGCGTTCGAAATCCGGTCGCGGCCGTCCGGAGGGGGCTGGTAGGGATGGCGTATGACACCTGATCTGCGGCCCGTGACCGATGCCGACTGGGACTCCTGGTACTCCTCGCTGGAGCGTGCCTTCGGCGGGGTCCGGGAGTCGGACCAGGAGCGGGCGCTGTACCGGGACCTGACCGAGCTGGACCGTTCCTTCGGTGCCTGGGACGAGGGCGCCTGGGTGGGCACCGCGGGTGCGTTCTCGTTCCGGCTGTCGGTGCCGGGCGGGGCGATGGTTCCCGCGGCCGGCGTGACCATGGTCAGCGTGGCGGCGACGCACCGGCGGCAGGGCGTGCTGACGGCGATGATGCGCCACCAGCTGGACTCGGTCCGCGAGCTGGGCGAGCCGCTCGCCGTGCTGACGGCCTCCGAGCCGGCCATCTACGGCCGCTTCGGCTACGGGACGGCGACGTACGCGATGTCCGTGGACGTGGACTCCTCCCGGGTGGCGATCGCCGCGCCGCCGGGGACCGAGGGGGTGCGGCTGCGCTTCGCGGACCCGGAGCAGGCGGCCGGGGCGTGCGAGGCGGTCTACCTGCGCCGGGCGGGCGCGCGGCCGGGCATGCCGGCGCGCTCGCCCGGGTGGGAGCGGCAGCCGCTGCTCGACCCGCCGGCGGACCGGGAGGGGGGCTCGCCGCTCCAGTGCGTGCTGGCCGAACGCGGGGGTGAGACCGTCGGGTACGCGCGCTTCCACAACCGTCCCGACTGGTCGGACGCCGGGCCGAAGGGCGCGGTCGTGCTGCGGGACGCCGCCGCCGACGACCCGGCGGCGTACGCGGCGCTCTGGCGGTTCCTGTGCGGGATCGACCTGACGAGTTCGGTGCGCTCGCGGAACCTGCCGGTGGACGACCCGCTGCTGCACCTGGTCTCCGACGTGCGCCGGTGCTCGGTGCGGACACGGGACTCGCTGCACCTGCGGCCCGTGGAGCTGGGTGCGGCGCTCCAGGCGCGCACCTACCGGGCGCCGGTGGACGTGGTGCTGGAGGTGGCGGACGCGTTCTGCCCGTGGAACACCGGGCGCTGGCGCCTGAGCGGTGACGCCAAGGGCGCCTCCTGCGAGCGCACCCGGGACGCGGCGGACCTTGAGCTGTCGGTGCGGGAGCTGGGCTCGGCCTACCTCGGCGGGGTGTCCCTCTCCTCGCTGGCGGGCGCCGGCCGGGTGCGGGAGCTGCGGAAGGGGGCGCTGGCCGAGACCTCGGCGGCGTTCGGCTCCGACGCCGCCCCCTGGCTGCCGCACGGCTTCTGAGCGGGGCGGCGGCCGCCGCCCCCGTTCCCGCGGGGCAGGGGCGGCGGGATCAGCGCCGCTGGCAGGTGGGGCACCAGAAGAGGTTGCGCGCGGCGAGCGGCGCGGTGCGGACGGTGTCCCCGCAGACGTGGCAGGGCATGGCGGCCCTGCGGTAGACGTAGACCTCGCCGCCGTGGTCGTCGACGCGCGGCGGGCGGCCCGTCGCCTCGGGCCCGTGCTCGGGGCGGACCGTGTCGATCCGGTTGTTCCGGACGCCCTCGCGCATCAGCGCGGCGAGGTCCGCCCACACCGCGTCCCACTCGCGCCGGGTGAGGTCGCGCCCCGCCCGGTAGGGGTCGATGCCGTGCCGGAACAGGACCTCGGCCCGGTAGACGTTGCCGACCCCGGAGACGACCTTCTGGTCCATCAGCAGGGCGGCGATGCTGCTCCGGGACCGGGAGACGCGTGCCCAGGCGCGGTCCGGTCCGTCGTCGGGGCGCAGCGGATCGGGCCCCAGGCGGTCGTGGACGGCCGCCTTCTCCCCGTCGGTGACCAGGGCACAGGCGGTGGGCCCCCGCAGGTCGACGTAGGAGTCGGGGTTGGCGAGCCGGAGGCGGACGGTGTCCGTGGGCGGCGGGGCCGGTGCGTCGCCGAAGGCCACCTTGCCGAAGAGGCCGAGGTGGATGTGGACCCACTCGCCGCGTCCGAAGCCGAGGAAGAGGTGCTTGCCGTGGGCCTCGGTGGCGTCGAGCACGGCTCCGTCTATGAGCGCGGCGGAGTCGGCGAACTTCCCCTGCGGGCTGGTGGCCCGCACGGGCCGGCCGCCGAACCGTTCCCGGTAGTCGGCGGCCAGCCGGTGGATGGTGTGCCCTTCGGGCATCAGGCGGTCGGCTCCTGCGGGTGGTGCGCCGGGATCGGCGGGAGCTCGCCGGTCGTCTCGTAGGCGGAGAGCATCTCGATGCGGCGGGTGTGCCGCTCCTCGCCCGAGTACGGGGTGGCCAGGAAGACCTCGACGAAGGAGGTCGCCTCCTCCTCGGAGTGCATACGGGCGCCGACGGCGATCACGTTGGCGTTGTTGTGCTCGCGGCCGAGGGAGGCGGTCTGCTTGCTCCAGGCGAGTGCCGCGCGTACGCCCTTGACCTTGTTGGCGGCGATCTGCTCGCCGTTGCCCGAACCGCCGATCACGATGCCGAGGGAGTCGGCGTCGGCCGCGGTGCGCTCCGCGGCGCGCAGGCAGAACGGCGGGTAGTCGTCCTGGGCGTCGTAGACGTGCGGACCGCAGTCCACGGGCTCGTGGCCGTTGGCCTTCAGCCACTCGACGAGGTGGTTCTTGAGTTCGTAGCCCGCATGGTCCGAGCCGAGGTAGACGCGCATGGTCCGAGTGTGGCACGAGGGGAGGGCGCGTCCGGGTGCGGGGCCCGCCCGGCGGGGCGGACCGGCACGGTCCGTTTCGGTGTGCGGCAGTGCGCGGGGGTGCACGGGCGCGGGCGCGCGCGGGGGGCGCACGCACGTACGGCGCGGGCCCGCCCGCCGCGGGCGCGGCCGACGGGCCCCGGGGGCGCCGGAGGGGATCAGCCGCGCCGCCCGGCGATCCTCCAGGCGGTGGGCAGGGCGCCCATGGCGAGCGCCGCCTTCAGCGCGTCACCGAAGAGGAACGGCAGGAGGCCGACGGCGATCGCCTGGGACAGGCTCATCCCGGTGGCCAGGGCCAGGTAGGGAACGCCCACGGCGTAGATGATCAGGGAGCCGAGGGCCATCGCCCCGGCGGTGCGCAGCACGGTCCGGTCGGCGCCCCGGCGGGCGAGGGCGCCGACCACGGTCGCGGCCAGCAGCATGCCGAGGATGTAGCCGAAGGAGGGCATGCCGTATCCGGAGGCGCCCTGCGCGAACCACGGCACGCCGAGCACACCGGCGACGGCGTAGAGGCCGAGGGAGAGGAAGCCGCGCCGGGTGCCCAGGGCGGAGCCCACCAGCAGGGCGGCGAAGGTCTGGCCGGAGACCGGGACGGGGGAGCCGGGGACCGGCACGGAGAGCTGGGCCGCGAGTCCGGTCAGCGCGGCACCGGAGGCGACCAGAGCGATGTCCCGGGCGCGGGAGGCCGGGACCAGGTCGGCCAGGACGAGGCCGGATCGGACGGGGGCGGCAGCGGTGCTCATCGGGCTCTCCGGAGGTGAGGGGCGGGGGAACAGGGCGACCGTAGCCCAGCGTGACGTACCCGATCACCGTCATCCGCCCACAAAGCGACGGCCGGCGCCATGGTGGAGTTCGGACAAAGCAGCGAGACAGGACCCCGGGACGGGTGATGCTCATCACTAAGGTCCGGGGCGCGTAGGGCCAGGAAGGCCACGGGGGAGCGTGCGACGGGTATGTAGGAAGTCCATAACGCGCCCTGGCGACGCCGGAGAACGCGCCGAGGGTCGCGACGCGGTCGGGGGCACCGCGGACCACGCGGACCCGTGTCGACGTGGTGGCTTTGTGTGAACATGGTGACCGCATAGCGGACACTCGTTCCTTCCGGGCGGTGCTCCACTCACACTGTCGGCTGCTCTCCGCCCATTCAAGGAACAGGGCCCACATGTCCCGGACCACCGCGCCCCCCTCCACCGAGCAGCCGGCCGACACCCGGCTCGCGCACGGCCTCAAGCAACGCCATCTCTCGATGATCGCCCTCGGCGGCGTCATCGGCGCCGGGCTCTTCGTCGGCTCGGGTGCCGGCATCGCCGCCGCCGGTCCGTCGATCGTGGTGGCCTATGCGCTCTCCGGACTGCTCGTCATGCTGGTGATGCGCATGCTGGGCGAGATGTCGGCCGCCCATCCCGCCTCCGGCTCGTTCTCCGTGCACGCCGAGCGGGCCATCGGCCCGTGGGCCGGCTTCACCGCGGGGTGGGCCTTCTGGTTCCTGCTGTGCGTGGCCGTGGGCCTGGAGGCCATCGGCGCCGCCTCGATCATGACGGGCTGGCTGCCGGGGACGCCGGAGTGGGCCTGGGTGGCCCTGTTCATGCTGGTCTTCTGCGGCACCAACCTCGCCGCGGTGAAGAACTTCGGCGAGTTCGAATTCTGGTTCGCCGCGCTCAAGGTCGGCGCCATCGTGCTCTTCCTCGGCATCGGCGTGCTGGCGATCACCGGACTGCTCCCCGGCGCCGAGGCCCCCGGCACCTCCAACCTCACCGGCGACGGCGGCTTCCTGCCGAACGGCAGCGAGGGCCTGATCGTGGGCCTGCTCGCCTCCGTGTTCGCCTACGGCGGCCTGGAGACGGTCACCATCGCGGCGGCCGAGTCGGAGCACCCCGTGCAGGGCGTGGCGAAGGCGGTGCGCACGGCGATGTGGCGGATCGCGATCTTCTACATCGGCTCCATGGCCGTCATCGTCACCCTGGTGCCGTGGAACGACCCGGCCGTGGCGGAGAAGGGCCCCTACGTCGCGACCCTGGACCACCTGGGCATCCCCGCCGCCGGGGAGATCATGAACGTGGTCGTGCTGATCGCGCTCCTGTCGGCGATGAACGCGAACATCTACGGCGCCTCCCGGATGGCCTGCTCGCTGGTGGCCCGCGGACAGGGCCCCGCCGCGCTGGGCCGGGTGACCGGCGGTGTGCCGCGCACCGCGGTGCTGGTCTCCTCCGTCTTCGGCTTCCTGTGCGTACTGCTCAGCTACTGGCGCCCGGACGACGTGTTCATGTGGCTGCTCAACACCATCGGCGCGATCATCCTGGTCGTCTGGTACTTCATCGGCGTCTCGCAGCTGATACTGCGGCGGCGCACCGAGCGCGAGGCGCCGGAGCGCCTGGTGGTCCGGATGTGGCTGTACCCCGGCCTGACGCTGCTGGCCCTGGCCGGGATGACGGCCGTCTTCTGGATGATGGTGCGGCAGCCGGAGACGCGGCTCCAGCTGCTCGGCACCGGGGTCCTGACCCTGGCCCTGGCCGCCGGGGGCTACGCCCTCCAGCGCCGCCGGGGCACCGTCCGCCCGGCGGACTGACCCCCGACGCCCCTCCCCCGGTCCCCGCGACCGACCCGGACCCCCGCGCCGACCCGGCGCGGGGGTCCGCGCATGTCCGGCGGGGGCGGCGGGACGGCACGCCGGCCCCAGGACCCCCGGGCCTGATCACCGTGTCACCCTGCTGCTGCTAGCGTGCAGTTGCATAAGATGTGCAATAGGCAGTTGCCAGTCGGAGGGACCACCGAACCATGGCCATCTACACGCTTCCTGAACTCCCGTACGACTACGCGGCGCTCGAACCGGTCATCAACCCGCAGATCATCGAGCTGCACCACGACAAGCACCACGCCGCGTACGTGAAGGGCGCCAACGACACCCTCGAGCAGCTGGAGGAGGCGCGCGACAAGGACGCCTGGGGCTCCGTCAACGGCCTGGAGAAGAACCTGGCGTTCCACCTCTCCGGCCACATCCTGCACAGCATCTACTGGCACAACATGACGGGCCCGAAGGAGGGCGGCGGCGGCGAGCCGCTGGCCGCCGACGGCGTGGGCGAGCTGGCCGACGCCATCGCCGCCTCCTTCGGCACCTTCGCCAAGTTCAAGGCCCAGCTGACCAAGGCGTCGGCCACCACCCAGGGCTCCGGCTGGGGCGTCCTGGCCTACGAGCCGGTGAGCGGCCGCCTGATCGTCGAGCAGGTCTACGACCACCAGGGCAACGTGGGCCAGGGCACCGTGCCGATCCTGGTCTTCGACGCCTGGGAGCACGCCTTCTACCTCCAGTACAAGAACCAGAAGGTGGACTTCATCGAGGCCATGTGGCAGGTCGTGAACTGGCAGGACGTCGCAGCGCGCTACGCGCAGGCCAAGGACCGCACCCCGCTGATCGCCCCCTGACCCGGGGCCCGCGAACGCCCTGCTCGTGATCGTCTTCTCAACTGTCACCGGGCGGGCGGACAAAGGACGGCCCCCACGAGGACGTGACTCGTGGGGGCCGTCGCCTGTCCGGGGACGTACCGCGGCGCGGCCGAGGGCCGCCGCGGGGGCGGCTCAGTCGAAGACCGGGCCGCGGGTACGGGTGCGCTTGATCTCGTAGAAGCCCGGGATGGACGCCACCATCAGGGTGCCGTCCCACAGACGCCCGGCCTCCTCGCCCCTGGGCGCGGGCGTGACGACCGGGCCGAAGAAGGCGATCCGCTCCCCGCCGGGCCCGGGCACCGCCACGACCGGGGTGCCGACGTCCTGGCCGACCAGGTCGATGCCCTCCTTGTGGGAGGCGCGCAGCTCGGCGTCGTAGGCGTCCTTCTCCGCGTAGGCGGCGAGCGAGGCGGGCAGGCCCACCTCGGCGAGCGCCTCGGCGACCGCCTCGGGGACGGGGCCGCGCCCCTCGTTGTGGAAACGGGTGCCGAGCGCGGTGTACAGCGGCCCGACCACCTCCTCGCCGTGCAGGAGCCGGGCGGCGTTCACGACCCGGACCGGCCCCCAGGCGACCGTGTCCATCATCTCCCGGTACTCCTGGGACAGTTCGTCCAGGCGGTCCTCGTTGAGCACCGCGAGGGACATCACGTGCCAGCGGACCTCGACCTCGCGGACCCGCTCGACCTCCAGCATCCAGCGCGAGGTCATCCACGCCCAGGGGCACAGCGGGTCGAACCAGAAGTCGGCGGGCGTCCTGCCCCCGGGGGCCGCCGTGCTCGTCGCCTCGTGGGCCGTGTCCGACATGTCACTCCTCGTGTCCGGAGGGCACCCCGTGTGCCCACGGGCGGGAACACGCGCGGCGGGCAGGGGATTCCCCGTGCCGCCTGCCAGCAGCGCATGGGAGGATCACTGCTGTTCGAACGAGACACGAAGGAGTGCCCGTGCCCGGTGAGAATCTCTCCCGCGACGAGGCCCGCACCCGGGCCGAGCTGCTGACCGTCGAGGCGTACCACGTCGCGCTCGACGTGCGCTCAGCCGTCGGGGACGCCGAGGAGCCCGGGGAGGGGCCCCGTACCTTCCGCTCGGTGACCACGGTCCGCTTCCGGGCCTCGGAGCCGGGTGCCGCCACCTTCGTGGACCTCGTCGCCCCCTCCGTGACCGCGGTCACCCTCAACGGCCGCCCGCTCGATCCCGCGGCCGTCTTCGACGGCACCCGGATCGCGCTGGACGGCGTCGAGGAGGAGAACGTCCTCGTGGTCGACGCGCAGTGCGCCTACAGCCGCACCGGCGAGGGGCTGCACCGCTTCGTCGACCCGGAGGACGGCGAGGTCTACCTGTACACCCAGTACGAGCCGGCGGACGCCCGGCGGGTGTTCGCCAACTTCGAGCAGCCCGACCTCAAGGCCCCCTTCCGCTTCGAGGTGGCCGCGCCGGAGGGCTGGACCGTGTGGTCGGGCGCCGAGGGCGCCCGCGGCGAGGACGGGGTGTGGCGCTTCGCCGAGACCCGCCCGATCTCCACGTACATCACGGCGGTCGTGGCCGGCCCGTACCACTACGAGACCGACGTCTACGAGCGCCGGCTGCCGGACGGCACGGTGCTGCGCATCCCCCTGGGCGCCATGTGCCGCAAGGGGCTCGCCCGGCACTTCGACGCGGACGACATCTTCCTCGTCACCAAGCAGGGCCTGGACTTCTTCCACGAGCACTTCGACTACCCGTACCCCTTCGGCAAGTACGACCAGGCCTTCGTGCCCGAGTACAACATCGGGGCGATGGAGAACCCGGGCTGCGTGACCTTCCGCGAGGAGTTCGTCTTCCGGGGCAAGGTCACCGCGGCCTCCTACGAGCGCCGGGCCAACGTCATCCTCCACGAGATGGCGCACATGTGGTTCGGCGACCTGGTCACCATGGAGTGGTGGGACGACCTGTGGCTGAAGGAGTCCTTCGCGGACTTCATGGGCTCCTTCTCCATGGTGGAGGCCACCCGCTTCACCAACGGGTGGGTGACGTTCGCCAACAACCGCAAGGCCTGGGCCTACCGGGCGGACCAGCTGCCCTCGACCCACCCGGTCACGGCCGACATCCGCGACCTGGAGGCCGCCAAGCTCAACTTCGACGGCATCACCTACGCCAAGGGCGCCTCGGTGCTCAAGCAGCTGGTGGCCTACGCGGGACGGGAGCCGTTCCTGGAGGGGGCCCGCCGCTACTTCAAGCGCCACGCCTTCGGCAACACCACACTGGACGACCTGCTGGCGGTGCTGGAGGAGACCTCCGGGCGCGACATGCGCGAATGGGCCCGGGCCTGGCTGCAGACCTCGGGCGTGAACACGCTGACGCCCGAGGCGCAGTACGGCGGGGACGGGCGCGTGGCGGAGCTGGCCGTCGTCCAGGAGGGCGACACGCTGCGCCCCCACCGGGTCGTGGTCGGCCTCTACCGGGTCGAGGGCGCGAAACTGGTGCGGTACGCCGAGACCGGAGTGGACGTGGTCGGCGCGCGGACCCCGGTGCCTGAGCTGACCGGCGCCGAGCGGCCCGACCTGGTGCTGGTCAACGACGAGGACCTCACCTTCTGCAAGCTGCGCTTCGACGAGCGCTCCCTGGCGACGCTGCGCGAGCACCTCGGCGACATCGAGGACCCGCTCGCGCGGGCGCTGTGCTGGTCCGCCCTGTGGAACCTCACCCGGGACGCGGTCCTGCCGGCCCGGGACTTCGTCGGCCTGGTGCTGCGGTTCGCCGGCCGGGAGACGGACATCGGCGTCCTGCAGATGCTGCACGCGTGGACCCGGACCGCCCTGGTCCACTACGCCGCCCCCGACTGGCGGGAGGAGGGCGGCCGGATCACCGCCGCCGGGGCGCTGGCGGAGCTCCGCCGCGCGGAGCCCGGCAGCCAGCACCAGCTGACCTGGGCCCGGTTCTTCGCCGCGACGGCGTCCGGGGAACAGGACCTGCGCCTGCTGGCGGAGCTGCTGGACGGCACCTCGGCGGTCGAGGGGCTGGAGGTCGACCAGGAGCTGCGGTGGGCCTTCCTCGGACCCCTGGCCGCCCACGGGGCCGCCGACGAGAGCGCGATCGCCGCGGAGCTGGCCCGGGACGACACCGCCTCCGGCAAGCGCCACGAGGTCCGCTGCCTCGCGGCCCGGCCGTCGGCTGCGGTGAAGGACCAGGCGTGGGCGGCCGTGGTCGAGTCGGACCGGCTGTCGAACGCGCTGGTGGAGGCCACCATCGCGGGCTTCGTCCAGCCCTCCCAGCGCGATCTGGTGGCGCCCTACGCCGGGCGGTACTTCGAGGCGATCGAGCGGGTGTGGGCCGAGCGCTCCATCCAGATCGGCATGGACGTGGTCAGCGGCCTCTACCCGGCCCTCCAGGACTCGCCGGAGACGCTCGCCGCCACGGACGCGTGGCTCGCCGCGCACGAGAAGGCGGCGCCCGCACTGCGCCGCCTGGTGCTGGAGGCCCGCGACGACCTGGCGCGCGCCCTGCGGGCGCAGGCCCGCGACGCGCAGGCCCCGGCGGACACCGCCTGACAGGGCACCCCGGCGCGCGGGGCGGGGGCCGCTGTCGGACCCCCGCCCGGCGCGCCGCTCCGGCACGCACTCGGCAGCGCCGGGACCGCCCTTGAGGACGGGCTTGTCCCGAAATGCCGACGGGCCTGTAACAGCGGTTAGCGCCACGGCGCCCCCCGGGCATGCCCACCGCATGGAACAGTGCGACACTCCCCCCTCGCTCTCCCCCCACCCGCCCGGAGGCGAACTCGTCGTCTCGGGTGCCCAGTTGCGGGCCCGCGGGCTGACCTCCGCGCGGGTAGCGCAGCAGTGCCGGGACGGCGGCCCCTGGCAGGTGCTGCTGCCCGGCGTCTACCTGCTGAGGCCCGGTCCGCCCACCGGCCGGGAGCGGCTGCTCGCCGCGCTGCTGTACGCGGGACGGCCGGCGCCCTCGACGGGCCGGTCCGAACACGACGGGCCCTACGGCGAGGCGATGGTCACCGGCCTCGCGGCCCTGGCGCTGCACGGCTTCGCCGCCGCCCCCGCGGTGCGGGCGCTCGACGCCGTCGACGTGCTCGTGGGCCACACCCGCCGGCTCCGGTCCACCGGCTGGGTGCGGCTGGTCCGCGGACCGGCGCCTCCGGCGCCGCAGCAGGTCACCGGGCTGCCGGTCGCACCGGCGGGCCGGGCGGTCGCCGACGCCGTCGCCGGGCAGGACGACCCCGAGGCCGCCCGGCGGCTGCTCACCGAGGCGGTGCGCGAGGGCCACTGCGAACCGGCCGCCCTGGTGCGGGAGCTGGACCGGGCCCGGCTGCTGGGGCGCCCGCACGTGCTCGACGCCGTCGACGCCCTGCTCGCGGAGGGCCGGTCCCTGGCCGAGAGCCGCCTCTACACGCTGGTCGCCGCCCACCGCCTGCCCGAGCCGCTGTGGAACGTGGAACTGCGCCTGCCCGGAGGGCCGCGACTGGGCGGGGTGGACGCCTACTGGCCGGACCAGGCGGTGGCCGTGGAGCTGGACACCCGCGTCCTCGCCCCCGGGGGCGGGGACGGGCCGCCCGGCGCCGCCCGGCGGGAGGCCCTGGAGCGGCTGGGCATCACGGTGGTGCACCTCACCCCGCGCGGTCTGCGCGAGGCACCGGATCGGCAGGCCGTGGTCGTGCGCACCGCGCTGATGGCCTCGGCGGACCGGGAGCCCGCCGCCTACCTGCGCGTGCTGCCCCGCTGAGCGGAGGCGGGCGCGGCGGTCCCGGTCCCGCCGTGCCGGCTCAGCGCCTCCCGCAGAACTCGGCCCGGACCACGGCCGCGGTGTCACCCGCGAAGTCGCCGTTGAGGTTGACCGCCACCGAACGGGTGCCCTCCTCGGTGACGGCGACCTGGGAGAGGGAGCCGTGGATGCCGCCGCCGTGGCCCCAGATCTCCGTGCCGCAGTCGAGCCTGCGCCACATCACGCCCAGTCCGTAGCGGGCCTCGGGCACCTGCGGGCTCACCTCGACGGTGTCCGTCAGCTCAGCCATCTGGGCCTCGGGGAGCAACCGGCCGGAGAACAGAGCGCGGTAGAAACGCTGCAGGTCGCGGGTGTCGGAGATCATCTCCCCGGCGGCATGGGCGATGCTGGGGTTGAGCTCGGTGACGTCGTGGAGGTCCCGGTCGGGCGAGGGCGCGGCGCCGAGCGTGGAGTAGGCGCGGCCGCTCGGACGGGGCATCCCGGACGAGGTGCCGGGGACGGAGGTCGCCCGCAGGTGGAGCGGCCGGAGGATGCGCCGCTCGATCTCCCGCCCGTAGGGCCTTCCGGTGACCTCCTCGATCACCAGGCCCGCCAGGACGTAGTTGGTGTTGGAGTAGCCCCACGCGGTGCCGGGCGGGAAGTCGGGTGCGTGCTTCATGGCCGTCCGCACCAGGCTCCGGGGCGTCCAGGTGTCGTAGCGGTGCTCCGGGAAGCCGGAGCCGAAGACGCGTTCGCCGAAGTCGGGGTCGGCGGTGTAGTCGGCGATACCGCTGGTGTGGTTGAGCAGCTGACGGATCGTCACCTGGGAGCCGTCGTGCCCGTTGCCCTCGACGAGGCCGGGCAGTCGGCTCCCGACGCTCTCGTCCAGGTCGATCCTGCCCTCGGCCTCCAGCTGGAGCAGCACGGTGGCGACGAAGGTCTTGGTGATGGAGCCGACCCGGAAGCGGTCCCGGGGGGTCCTGGGCTTCCCGGTGTCGAGGTCCGCCGCACCGGCGGTGGCGTGCCAGGCCCGGTGTCCGCGGACGGCGCCGGCGACCGCACCCGGGGCGCCGGCCGCGACGGCCGCGTCGAGCGCCTCGCGGGTGGCCCGGTGGGCGCCGAGACCGGTGGCGGGCGGCGCGGCGGCCGTCCCCGCGGGTGCCGGGGCGGGGGCGGCGGCACCCGCGGGTGCCGCCGCGGTGATCAGGGCGGCCACCGCGAGGGCGGCGGCCGCGGCGCGGCGTGCGGTGAGTCGTCGTGCCGTGGTTGCGGTCATCTCTTCCCCAGCTTCTCGGGCTCGCGGACGCTGTCGGCGGTCAGGACCGCACCGCGGCGCCCGGGGTTGAGTGGGGGGAGGAGGGTTGGGCGGCTTTCGGCCGTCTCGGGTCGAGGCCGCGTGGGCGGGGCGGCGCAAGGGTGCGCGCCCGGCGGCCCGTCGGTCCCGGTGCGCCCGGCGGCCCGTCGGTCCCGGTACACCCGGCGACGGGTCAGTCCGCCTCTGGTCCGGGAGGCGCGTCCCGCGGCAGGGCCGGGTTCGCGGGCGAGTAGCGGGGGGCGGTCCACCTCACCGGGGAGGCCGCCTCGGTGTGCACGGTCCGCTCCACGGTGAAGTGCACGGTCCGTGCGCCGCCCGGGGCGTAGGCGGTCCGGGCGGTGCCAGTGAGCTGGAGCGTGGCGCCCGTGCTCCAGTCCAGGGCCAGGATCCCCGCCCCCGGGTTCCGCTCCAGGTTCCCGAGGGTGAGGAACATGGCGTTGCCCGGGTAGTCCGGCCAGCTCAGGCCGGTGGGCGAGGCCACCCGAAGGAAGCCGGGGTTGCCGCCACGATGGCTGACATCCACTCCGTCGGAGGTTCCGGTGGCGATGAAGAAGGTGTCCGCCGCCCGGAGGAACGCGGTCTGGGCCGCGTCGAGTTCCCCGCCCGTCCGGTGGACGGGCACGGCGGGTGCGGCACCCTCGGCTCCCGGCGACGCCGGCAGCGGCAGTCTCTGCTGGATGTACTTGGGGCAGTTGGAGAAGACCCGCTCGGTCTCCAGCAGAAGGCCGCGCGCGGAGGGGCGGACGCTGCCGCCCATCCGCAACCGCCGGCGGGTGCGGGGGTCGAGCGCGAGGACTGCCGCGGGCACCGGGCCCGCGGCGAGGGCATCGGCGAGCGGGTCGCCCGCCGGGGGCCCGCCGCGCACCGAGACGCTGTGCGGGCCGGTGGCCCGGGCGAACCCGGGCCGCCCGGTGAGGAGCGAGGCCCACATGCGCCCCTGCACGTCGGCCGCCGCGAGGACGAGGTGCGGCTGCAACTCCAGGAAGGCCGCGGCCACGGGCCTGATGCCGCCGCCGATGGAGCGGCCGACGCGCGCGGCCTCCCCCTCGACGCCCAGGCGGCGCTGCACGGCGAGGGAGCCGTGGTGGTAGGTGCCGCGCTCGGTGTCCACGGGGTGTCCTCCTTGACGGGGCGGTCGGGCAGGGCGGGTCCGGGGGCGTCGCGCCGGGGCGCCCCCGGCCGACGCGGGGTCAGAGGAAGCCGCGGGCGGGGGCGGAGGGCACGGGGGCCGGTGCCCCTGCGGCGCCGGAGGCTGCGCGGCTCCCCGGACGGGCGCCGCCGGGGTCGCGGACGAGGATGCCGCCGGATGCCGCGCCGTCGGCGGAGGGCGCCCCGTGCTCCCTCGACCGGGCCTCCGCGTCCCGTACCCCCTCCGCGGCCGGGGTCCCGAGTGCGAGGTGGCGCCGTCCGGCGCGGGAGGCGTCGAGCAGGGAGCCGGCCTGCTTCCGGAGGGTGAGGAGGAGGATGCCGCGCTGCCCGGGGAAGGCGTGGTGGCGACTCCTCCTCCGTGCCCTCGCCGAGGACCTCGCAGCCGTGGACACCGGTACGGAAGGCGGGCGACCGGTCGCGGCCGGTCGCGCCGGGCTCCGTGCGGCCGGGGGCGAGGGTGCCGCTGAACGTCATGGGTGACCTCTCTGCCGCGTGCGGCCGTCCTCACCGGCCTAACTGCCCAAACGGACCGTAGTAGTTAGACAACGGGGCGGGCAACCCCCGACGCGCCGCCGCCCGCCGCACGGGGAGCCCTTACCCTGGTCCGGACCGCCCGCCCTCCGGAGCGAAGGAATCCGATTGAGCGCCGCCGACCCGCGCCCCCTCCTCGGTGAACCGATCTCGCTGGACCTGCTCAACACCCGCTGGATACAGGGCGGGGAGCTGCGGGACCTGCTCCGGGACACCGCCGGGCTGGCGGTGTGGCTGCGCACGGTCGGCCTCGACGAGGACTTCCCCGCGGACGAGGTCGCGCTGGAGCACACCAGGGCGGCCCGCGAGGCCCTGGCGGGCCTGGTGGACGGCTCCGGCCCCGGGGCCGCGGCCCGCGTCGACGCGGTGCTCGCGCACGGCCGGGTGCGCCCGACGCTCACCGCCGAAGGACCGGGCGAGGCCGCCGAGTTCGCCGACGCGACCTGGGGGCCGGGCTGGACGGCGGCCCGCGGCCACCTGGAGCTGCTGCGCACCGCTCCCGACCGCATCCGCCGCTGCGCCCACGAGAGCTGCGTGCTGCACTTCCTCGACACCTCCCGCAACGGGACCCGGCGCTGGTGCTCCATGGCGGTCTGCGGAAACCGCGCGAAGGCGTCGCGGCACTACGCCCGCCGCCACGACCACTGACCGGCCCCCGACGGAGCCCCGCCGCGGGTCCCGTGCCGCCACCGCGGATGGGCACCCCCTGCCGCACCCGCACCCGCACCCGCACCCGCGGGAGGCCCTGCGGCACCGCCCCCTGACACCACCACAAACGGAATCACCACATCCGGAGTGAAGGATTTCGGCAGCCCTGCATGGGTTCGCACCCGACCGACCCATTCCGGATCATGGCGGGTTCCCGCCAGGAACGCTTCATGTCCTGGTCAACTCTCCACAAACGCCTGTCTCTTGCGAAAGGCTGAGCGGTCATCCGGCACCGAATTCCGGACCGTCTCATTCACCAACAGGGATGCTGATGACCCCCGAATCCCAGAGCACCACGACAGGGCGCTCCATACCCGGCCGCAGGCGCGCGGCACGCGTCGCGGCCGCGGCCTCGCTCGTCGCCGCACTCGCCGCCGCGGGCATCACCCCGGCGTTCGCCGCGCCCGCCGCCGACCCGGCGGGCGGCGGCGACAAGGCCGCCGTCGCGGAGAAGCTCGGCACCGCGGACGCCGACCGGCTCGCCGCCGCCGAGGCCAGGGGCGAGAAGGACGTGACCGTCATGGTCGCGACCGCCCCGGGCCGCACCGAGCAGGTGGCCGACCAGCTGGAGGCCGTCGAGGGCGCCACCGTCGGCGCGCGCGACGACAAGCTCGGCTACGTCCGGGCGACCCTGCCGACCGGCAAGGCGGACGCCGCGCTGAAGGCCGCCGCCAAGCTCTCCACCGTCCACGGCATCGACCTCAAGCACGAGATCGAGCTGGACGACCCGACGCCGGCCGGGGACCGCCCCGAGGGCCAGGCCGCCCGCAAGGGCAAGAACAAGGGCTACTCGGGCCCCGACGCCGGGACCCCGGCGGAGAACCCGTACAACCCGTCCTTCGAGACCGGCGCCGTCGACTTCGTCAAGAAGAACCCCAAGGCCGACGGCCGCGGGGTGACCATCGGCATCCTCGACTCCGGTGTCGACCTGGGGCACCCGGCGCTCCAGAAGACGACCACCGGCGAGCGCAAGATCGTCGACTGGGTGACCGCGACCGACCCGGTGGCGGACGGCGACGGCACCTGGCTGCGGATGAACAGCACGGTCAGCGGCCCGACCTTCACGGCCGGCTCGCGGACCTACACGGCGCCCGCGGGCTCCTACACCTTCCGCACCTTCGCCGAGGCCACCACCACCGGCGGCGACATGAAGGGCGACCTCAACCGCGACGGTGACACCACCGACGTGTGGGGCGTGCTCTACGACGCCGAGGCCGGAACGGTCCGCGTGGACCTCGACAACAACGCGGACTTCACCGACGACGAGGTGCTCAAGCCGTACAAGGACGGCTTCCAGGTCGCCTACTTCGGCACGGACGACCCGGCGACCGAGGTCGCCGAGCGCATCCCGTTCGTCGTCGAGATCCGCAAGGACGTCGTCTACAACGCGGCCGGGGCCACCTCGGACTACGTGAGCATCGGCGTCATCGAGGGCTCGCACGGCACCCACGTGGCCGGCATCACCGCCGCCAACGGCCTCTTCGGCGGGAAGATGAACGGCGCGGCGCCCGGCGCCAAGCTGGTCTCCTCGCGCGCCTGCACCTGGAGCGGGGGCTGCACCAACGTCGCCCTCACCGAGGGCATGATCGACCTCGTGGTCAACCGCGGCGTGGACATCGTCAACATGTCCATCGGCGGGCTCCCGGCGCTGAACGACGGCAACAACGCGCGCGCCGAGCTCTACACGCGGCTCATCGACACCTACGGCGTGCAGCTCGTCATCTCGGCGGGCAACAGCGGCCCCGGCGCCAACACCATCGGCGACCCCTCCCTCGCCGACAAGGTGATCTCGGTCGGCGCCACGGTCTCCAAGGAGACGTGGGCCGCCAACTACGGCTCCCAGGTGCGCGCCAAGTACGCGATGTTCCCCTTCTCCTCGCGCGGTCCGCGCGAGGACGGCGGGTTCACGCCGACCCTCTCCGCCCCCGGTGCGGCGATCAACACCATCCAGACCTGGTCGGCCGGCCAGCCGGTCGCCGAGGCCGGCTACGACCTGCCCGCCGGCTACGGGATGCTCCAGGGCACCTCGATGGCCTCCCCGCAGGCCACCGGTTCCATGGCGCTGCTGCTCTCGGCCGCGAAGCAGAAGGGCCTCGAGGTCACCCCGGCGCAGCTGCGGACCGCGGTCACCAGCACCGCGGACCACATCCGCGGCACCCAGGCCTACGAGCAGGGCGCGGGTCTGCTGAACGTCCCGGACGCCTGGAAGGCGATCACCAAGGGCGCCACGGCGCACGAGTACACGATCTCCGCGCCGGTGGACACCGCGATCGACCAGTTCCTGAAGACGCCCGGCAAGGGCACCGGCCTGTACGACCGCGAGGGCGGCCTGAAGGTCGGTGAGAAGAAGGTCTACGAGATCACCATCACCCGGACCACCGGTCCGGACCGCCCGGTCCGGCACGAGCTGTGGTTCGAGAACAACCACGAGCGGACCTTCCGGGTCGTCGGCGACGACCTGGTGAAGCTGCCGCTGAACGAGCCGGTCACCGTGAAGGTCGCCGCCAAGCCGCGCTCCGCCGGCCTGCACAGCGCGGTCCTGGAGATCAACGACACCGCCACCCGGGGCACCGACAAGCTGATGCTGGCGACCGTGGTCGCCGCCGACGAGCTCGGCCAGGCCCCGTACACCTTCTCGGCCGAGGGCACCGCCCGGCGGAACCTGACCACCTCGTACTTCGTGAACGTCCCGGCGGGCGCGAAGAACCTGGAGATCGCCATCTCCGGCCTGAGGGGCGAGAGCCAGACCCGGTTCATCGCGATCCACCCCTACGGCGTGCCGGTGGACCCGACCTCCACGATCAACTGCTACCCGCACTACAACCCGGAGAACACCTGCCGGCCGGACGTGCGCTCCTACCCGGACCCGCAGCCGGGCGTGTGGGAGATCGAGGTCGAGTCGCGCCGCACCTCGCCCTACCTGTACAACCCGTACGAGCTGGACGTGACCCTGCTCGGTGCCGCCTTCGACCCCGCGGTGAAGGTCATCCCGGAGGCCAGGACCGGCGAGGCCACCCCGGTGGACCTCGGGATCAGGAACGGCTTCGCCTCGATCGAGGGCACCCTGAAGGGTGGGCCGCTCGGCTCGGCCAAGGAGGACCGCCCGACCATCGCCGACGGTGACGTGATCCAGGGCACGGTGGAGGTGCCCGCGGGCGTCTCGCGCCTGGACGTGGCCATCGGCTCGGTCTCCGACGCGGCCGCCGACCTGGACCTGGTCGTGCTGCGCAACGGCGTGGTCGTCGGCCAGTCGGCGGACGGCGACTCCGAGGAGTCGGTGAGCCTGGTGAACCCCGCCGCGGGCACGTACACGGTCGTCGTCGACGCCTACGCGGTCCCGTCCGGGTCCACCGCCTACGACTACCGCGACGTGTACTACTCCGCCTCGCTCGGCGAGGTGAAGGTGGACAGCTCGGGCACGGTCGAGCTGCCGACCGGCGGCACCGCCGCGGTCTCCGCCGAGGTGCTGGTGAACAGCGCGGCCCCGGCGGGCCGGCAGTTCTTCGGCGAGGTGCAGCTGGTCAACGGCCGCGGCACCGCCGCGGGCGTGGGCAGCATCCGGATCGACAAGGTCCTTCCGTAACCCTCCGCAGGAGGGCGTGACGGTCCGTGCGGTTCGCCGCACGTCAGGCGGGGCGGGTGCCGTGGGCACCCGCCCCGCGGGCGTTGCCGGGGCCGTCCCCCGGGGGACATGTCGCGTGTCACACGTCCCGCCCATCGGACAACCGATTGGACAAGGCGGACCTGGACATACGCATCATGGAGCGGCGCAAGTGCCGCATCAGGTGCACACACGTACGGAGGAGTCCCCGTGAAGGTCGGAATCGTCGGAGCCACCGGGCAGGTCGGCACGGTCATGCGCAAGATCCTTGCCGAGCGGAAGTTCCCGGTCGACGAGCTGCGGCTCTTCGCCTCCGCGCGGTCGGCGGGCTCCACCCTCCCGTGGGACGGCCGCGAGGTCACCGTGGAGGACGCCGCCACGGCGGACTACACGGGGCTGGACATCGTGCTGTTCTCCGCCGGCGGGGCGACCTCCAGGGCCCTCGCCGAGAAGGTGGCCGGGCAGGGCGCCGTCGTGATCGACAACTCCTCCGCGTGGCGCCGCCACCCCGAGGTGCCGCTGGTGGTGTCCGAGGTGAACCCGCACGCGGTGCGCAACCGGCCCAAGGGCATCATCGCCAACCCGAACTGCACCACCATGGCCGCCATGCCGGTGCTGAAGCCGCTGCACGCCGAGGCGGGCCTGACGGCGCTGGTGGCCACGACCTACCAGGCCGTCTCCGGGTCGGGTCTCGCGGGCGTGGCCGAGCTGGACGCGCAGGTCAAGGAGGTCGCCGGCCGCGCGACGGAGCTGACCCACGACGGCGAGGCCGTCGAGTTCCCCGAGCCGGGCGTCTACAAGCGTCCGATCGCCTTCAACGTGCTGCCGCTGGCGGGCTCGATCGTCGACGACGGCTCCTTCGAGACCGACGAGGAGCAGAAGCTCCGCCACGAGTCCCGCAAGATCCTGGAGATCCCCGAGCTGAAGGTGTCGGGCACCTGTGTGCGCGTCCCGGTGTTCTCCGGGCACTCGCTCCAGGTGAACGCCCGCTTCGCGCGTCCGATCGGCGTGGAGCGCGCCCGGGAGCTGCTCGGGGCAGCCGCGGGCGTCGAGCTGTCCGAGATCCCGACCCCGCTCCAGGCGGCGGGCCGGGACGCCTCCTACGTGGGCCGCATCCGCGTGGACGAGACGGTGGACAACGGGCTGGCCCTGTTCCTGTCGAACGACAACCTCCGCAAGGGCGCCGCGCTGAACGCCGTCCAGATCGCGGAGCTGGTCGCCGACGAGCTGCGCGGCTGAGCCCGCGCATCCGCGCTCCGAGGGGGCGGGCACCGCTGCGTCGCGGTGCCCGCCCCCTCGCGTTCCCCGCTCCGGGCCCCTCCCGGCCCGGCGGCGGGGCGACGGCGCCGGGACCCGATGACCGCGGGCGTGCCCGGTGGGCCGCGTGGAAGGATGACCGCAAACAACGCAGACCGAGGAGATGACCGGGTGCCTGGCACAAACCTGACCCGTGACGAGGCGCAGCAGCGCGCGCGCCTGCTCACCGTTGACTCGTACGAGATCGACCTCGATCTCTCGGGGGCGCAGGAAGGCGGGATCTACCGGTCCCGGACCACCGTGCGCTTCGCCTCGGCGGAAGAGGGCGCCGAGACCTTCATCGACCTCGTGGCCCCCTCGGTGCACGAGGCCGTGCTCAACGGCAAGGCCCTGGACGTCGCGGCCGTCTTCCGGGACTCCCGGATCGCGCTGAAGCACCTGCAGCGGGGCGACAACGAGCTCGTCGTCGTGGCGGACTGCGCGTACACCAACACGGGCGAGGGCCTCCACCGCTTCGTGGACCCGGTGGACCAGCAGGCCTACCTCTACACCCAGTTCGAGGTGCCGGACGCCCGCCGGGTCTTCGCCTGCTTCGAGCAGCCGGACCTGAAGGCGGCGTTCGCCTTCACCGTGAAGGCGCCCGAGGGGTGGACGGTGATCTCCAACTCGCCGGCCGCCTCCTCCGGGGACGGGGTCTGGCGCTTCGAGCCCACGCCGCGGATCTCCACGTACATCACGGCGCTGATCGCGGGCCCGTACCACAGCGTGCACGGCTCCTGGGAGAAGGACGGGCGCACGGTCCCGCTGGGGATCTACTGCCGCCCGTCGCTGGCCGAGTACCTGGACGCGGAGGCGATCTTCGACGTCACCCGGCAGGGCTTCGACTGGTTCGAGGAGAAGTTCGACTACGCCTACCCCTTCGCCAAGTACGACCAGCTGTTCGTGCCGGAGTTCAACGCCGGGGCGATGGAGAACGCGGGCGCGGTGACCATCCGCGACCAGTACGTCTTCCGTTCCAAGGTGACGGACGCGGCCTACGAGGTGCGGGCGGAGACGATCCTGCACGAGCTGGCCCACATGTGGTTCGGCGACCTGGTCACCATGGAGTGGTGGAACGACCTGTGGCTGAACGAGTCGTTCGCCACCTACACCTCCATCGCCTGCCAGGCGTACGCGCCGGGGTCCCGCTGGCCGCACTCGTGGACCACGTTCGCCAACTCCATGAAGACCTGGGCCTACCGGCAGGACCAGCTGCCCTCGACCCACCCGATCATGGCCGAAATCCGCGACCTCGATGACGTTCTCGTGAACTTCGACGGCATCACCTACGCCAAGGGCGCGTCTGTCCTGAAGCAGCTGGTCGCCTATGTCGGCATGGACGCGTTCTTCCGGGGCGTGCAGGCGTACTTCAAGGCGCACGCCTTCGGCAACACCCGGCTCTCGGACCTGCTGGGCGCCCTGGAGGAGACGAGCGGCCGCGACCTGAAGGCCTGGTCGAGGGCGTGGCTGGAGACGGCGGGGATCAACGTCCTGCGCCCCGAGGTCACCGTGGACGACTCGGGCACCGTCACCGCCTTCGCGGTGCGGCAGGAGGCCCCCGCACTCCCCGAGGGCGCCCAGGGCGAGCCGGTGCTCCGCCCGCACCGCATCGCGATCGGCCTCTACGACCTGGACGGCTCCGGTGCGCTGGTGCGCACCGAGCGGGTCGAGCTGGACGTGGAGGGCCCGCTCACCGAGGTGCCCGCCCTGGTGGGCACCCGCCGCCCGGCCGTGGTGCTGCTGAACGACGACGACCTCTCCTACGCGAAGGTCCGCCTCGACGAGGAGTCGCTGCGCAACGTCACCGAGCACCTCGGCGACTTCGCCGAGTCGCTGCCGCGCGCCCTGTGCTGGGCCTCGGCCTGGGACATGACGCGCGACGGGGAGCTCGCCACCCGGGACTACCTGGAGCTGGTGCTCTCCGGCATCGGCAAGGAGTCCGACATCGGCGTGGTGCAGTCGCTGCACCGCCAGGTGAAGCTCGCCCTGGACCTCTACGCGGACCCGGCGTGGCGGGAGGCGGGGCTGACCCGCTGGACGGACGCGACACTGGCCCATCTGCGGGCGGCGGAGCCGGGCAGCGACCACCAGCTCGCCTGGGCGCGGGCGTTCGCCGCCACCGCGCGCACGCCGCAGCAGCTCGACCTGCTCCAGGCCCTGCTCGACGGCACCGAGTCCGTCGAGGGCCTGGTCGTGGACACGGAGCTGCGCTGGGCGTTCGTGGAGCGCCTCGCCGCCACCGGCGTCTTCGACGAGGAGGAGATCGCGGGCGAGTACGAGCGGGACCGGACCGCCGCGGGCGAGCGCCACGCGGCGACCGCCCGGGCGGCCCGTCCGACGGCGGAGGCGAAGGAGGCCGCCTGGGCCGACGTGGTGGAGGGCGACAAGCTGCCCAACGCGGTGCAGGAGGCGGTCATCGCGGGCTTCGTCCAGACCGACCAGCGCGAGCTGCTCGCGCCCTACGCGCAGCGGTACTTCGCCGCGGTCAAGGGGGTGTGGGACTCCCGCAGCCACGAGATGGCCCAGCAGGTCGCGGTCGGGCTCTACCCCTCGCTC
The DNA here is from genome assembly GCF_024497955.1 of Streptomyces sp. C10-9-1. GTDB lineage: Bacteria > Actinomycetota > Actinomycetes > Streptomycetales > Streptomycetaceae > Streptomyces > Streptomyces sanyensis. The sequence continues at coordinate 97,800 of NZ_JANHKP010000004.1, forward strand.
CTGGTGTCGGCCGAGACGCTGTCCGCGACCGACGCCTGGCTGGCCTCGGCGGAGCCGAACGCGGCGCTGCGCCGGCTGATGTCGGAGTCCCGCGCCGGTGTGGAGCGTGCGCTGAGGGCGCAGGCGGCGGACGCGGCGCGGTAGCGCGCCCGTGCGGGCCGTGCGGGGACTCCCCGCACGGCCCGGGCGGAGGACCGGGTCCCTCCGGAAGTGGAGGCGCGCTGGGGCCGAAAAGGCCCCGGCGCGCCTCCTTGTCTTTTCGGCCGATGACAATCCGCCAGATGCCCGCCCCGGCGTCAACACCCGTTCCCTGAGCGGGATATGCTCCCGCCCGTCGTTTCATATGATCTTTCCGGTCCGATCTGAGGATGCTGATGGTTCGACAGGGAACGCCGACCGGGAGTCCCCGGCCGCGGTCCGGTCTGGTGTGGCAGCTGCCGGTCGCCGCGACGCTGGCGGCCGCGGTCGCGGCGGTCGTCCTGGTCCCCGCAACGGCGCGCACGTCCGTCGTGGTCGTCTGCGCCGTCGCGGTCGTGACCGTCGCGATCGCCTGCGCCGAGGTGGCGCGCCGCGGACGGACGGTGTCCGAGCTCCGCGCCCGCACGGCCGCGCAGGAGGCGGAGCTGGTCCACCGGTCGGCCGAGACCAGCCGCCTCGCCGACGAGCTGCTGCCCCGGGTCGTGGCGGAGCTGCGCCACGGCGCCTTCCCGGAGGACGTGCTGGCCTCGCTGGACACCTCCCCCGAGCACCGGGCGGTGCTGCGCTCCGTGGTCGAGGCGGTGAGCGCCGAGGAGGACCTGCGCGAGTCCGCGCAGCGCGCCTTCGTCAACATCGCCCGCCGCGTGCAGGCCATCGTCCACCAGCAGGCCCAGGAGCTGCGGGAGATGGAGGACCGCCACGGCCACGCCCCGGAGGTCTTCGGCGACCTCCTCCGCATCGACCACGGCACGGCTCTGATCGGCCGTCTCGCCGACTCGATCGCCGTCCTCGGCGGCGCGCGCCCGGGACGCCAGTGGAGCAAGGCCGTCCCGCTCTACAGCGTGATGCGCGGCGCCATGTCCCGGATCATCGACTACCAGCGCGTGGAGCTGCACACCGTCTCCGAGGTCGCCGTCGTCGGCACCGCCGTCGAGCCCCTGATCCACGCCCTGTCCGAGCTGCTGGACAACGCCACCCGCTACTCGCCGCCGCAGACCAGGGTCCATCTGACCGCCGTGGACGTGCAGTCGGGCATCGCCGTCGAGATCGAGGACGGCGGCGTCAGCATGAGCGAGGAGGCCCGCCAGCGCGCCGAGCGCATGCTGCGCCAGGCCCAGCAGGGCATCGATGTCAACGACCTCGGCGAGACGCCCCGGCTGGGCCTGGCCGTGGTCGGCCGGCTGGCGCGGGCGTACGGCTTCCAGGTCTCGCTGCGCCCCTCCGCCTACGGGGGTGTGCGCGCCGTCCTCGTCGTGCCGCAGGACCTCATCACCACGACCGCGGCGGCGACCGGCCTCGCGCACGGCATCGGCACGGCGTCCGGCCCGCGCACCACCGACACCCCGCCGCCCCAGCACCGCCCGCGTCCGGTCACCGGCCCCACGGTCGCCCCGCTCCCCCTGCCCGAGGAGGCCCCCCTGGTGACCGAGCGGACCGCGGGCGGGCTGCCCCAGCGGCGCCGCAAGACACGGGCGACGGCACCGGCGGCCGTCGACACCCCGGCACCTTCCCCCACCGCTCCGGACCCCGCACCGGCGGTGCAGCCCGGCCTCTGGCTGTCCGCGTTCCAGAGCGGCCTGTCCGGCGACACTCCCCCGACGAACAACGGAAACGAGCAGCCATGATTCAGCGGCAGTCCCACCAGACCAACATGGACTGGATGCTCAAGGACCTGGCGGAGGGCGTACCGCAGACCAGGAACGTCGTCGTGCTCTCCGCCGACGGGCTGCGCATGGCGCAGCACGGTTCCGACAACGACACCGCCGACCGGCTGGCCGCCGCCTGCGCCGGGCTCCAGAGCCTGGCGGGGGCGGTGGCCGCCGAACTCCCGCACGCCGACGGCCAGATGCGCCTGGTCGTGATCGAGATGAACGGCGGGTTCTTCTACCTGATGGCCGCGGGCGCGGGCGCGTACCTGGCCGTGCTGGCCGACGAGGGCGTGGACGCGGGCCTGATGGGCCAGCGGATGCGCGACCTCGTGCTGCGGATCGGCGAGCACCTGAGCACCCCGCCACGACATGAGGGGCACCCCGCGTGAGCGACGCGGGCGCGGACTGGGAGGAGACCAGTCCGGAGCGGCTGTACGTGATCACGGGCGGCCGCAGCGGCTCCTCGTCGCCCACCGGGTTAGACCTGGTCACCCTGATCGTGGCCAGGTCGGGCCCCAGGCCCGGCATGCAGCCGGAGCACGAGGCGATCGTCCGGATCTGCCAGGCGCCGCTGTCGGTGGCCGAGATCTCCGCCTACCTGAGCCTGCCGGTGAGCGTGGTCACCGTGCTGCTCAGCGACCTCCTGGCCGAGGACAAGGTGCTGGCCCGCGCACCCGTCCGGGCGGCCGCCCTCCCCGACCGTGCTCTGATTGAGGCAGTGATCGATGGACTTCAGAAGCTCTGAGCAGGCTCTCGGGCCGCGGAGCGAGGATGTGCTGCCGACGACGGCCACGGCCGCCGTCAAGGTGGTCATCGTCGGAGGATTCGGTGTCGGCAAGACGACACTGGTCGGCTCCGTCAGCGAGATCCGGCCATTGACGACCGAGGAGACGATGACCCAGGCCGGGGTCGGCGTCGACGACACCGCGGGGGTGGAGCGCAAGACCTCCACGACCGTCGCCATGGACTTCGGCCGCATCAGCATCAACGAGGAGCTGGTGCTCTACCTGTTCGGCACACCGGGGCAGCAGCGCTTCTGGTTCCTCTGGCGGGGCCTGTTCGAGGGCGCGCTGGGCGCGGTGGTGCTGGTGGACACCCGTCGGCTGGAGGTCAGCTTCGACGTCATCGGGCGGCTGGAGGAGCGCGGGGTGCCCTTCGTGGTGGCCGTCAACTCCTTCCCGGAGGCCCCCTCGTACCCGGTCGACGAGCTGCGGGGCGCACTGGACCTGCCCGCCTCCGTGCCGATCGTGCTGTGCGACGCGCGCTCCCGCACGTCCAGCAGGGATGTGCTCATGGCGCTGATGCACTACCTTCAGGCGCTCGCCACCGCGCAGGAGGTGGGCTGAGGCGGGGCACACGGGCATGCGGCTGCGACACCTGCCCCACTGATCGATTCTGGCCAACTCGTGTCCTCGATGTACCGATTCACTGCTGAATCGTCCTATTGGATCGGCCAACACGGCTGAGTACGATGCGCAATAGTTGATCACTCTGTGGTGCAAGTTGCGCATGTGACAACGCAGTTGACGCGCCGCACCCGCATCGAGAGGCAGGCCCCCGTGGACCCCGAGCTGACCGTTCCTCCGATCTACACGCCCATGGCGCCGGCGATCCATCCCCGGCACGCGGACATAGACGTCCAGACCGCGGCCTGGGCGGAGACCTTCCGCATCGGTTCGGAGGAGTTGCGCGCCAAACTCGTGGTCCAGGACATCGGCACCTTCTCCGCGCGCATCCTGCCCGAAGGCCGCGAGGAGGTCGTCTCCCTGCTCGCGGACTTCGTGCTGTGGCTGTTCGGCGTGGACGACGGCCACTGCGAGGAGGGGGAGCTCGGCCACCGCCCCGGCGACCTCGCGGGCCTGCTGCACCGGCTCATCCGGGTCGCGCAGAACCCCGAGGCGCCGATGATGCTGGACGACCCGCTCGCCGCGGGCCTGCGCGACCTGCGCCTGCGGGTGGACCGCTACGGCACCCCCGGGCAGACCGCGCGCTGGGTCGACGCCCTGCGCGAGTACTTCTTCTCCGTCGTGTGGGAGGCGGCCCACCGCCGCGCGGGCACCGTGCCCGACCTCAACGACTACACCCTGATGCGGCTCTACGACGGGGCCACCTCGGTGGTGCTCCCCATGCTGGAGATGGCCCACGGCTACGAGCTCCAGCCGCACGAGCGGGACCGGACCGCGGTGCGCGCCGCGGCCGAGATGGCCTCGTTCGTCATCACCTGGGACAACGACATCTTCTCCCACCACAAGGAGCGACGGGGCCCGGGCTACTACCTCAACGCGCTGCGGGTCCTGGAGCAGCAGGGGATGTCCACCCGGCAGGCCCTGGACACCGCGATCGCCCAGCGGGACCGCGTGATGTGCCTCTACGTGCGGCTCGCCGAGCAGCTCGCCCGCGAGGGCAGCCCGCAGCTGCGCCGGTACCTGGCGAGCCTGTCCCACTTCATCAGGGGTGCCCAGGACTGGGGCATCACCTCGGTGCGCTACACCACCCCCGACGACCCGGCCGACCTGCCGCCCGTCTTCAGCGACACGCCCACCGACGGCCGCCACGAGCCGCTGGGCATCCCCGCCGTCGACTGGTGGTGGACCCTGGTGCCGGCCCCCAGCACACCGTCCGGCAGCCGCAGAACCGCTGCGCGCACCGCCTGACGGCCCCCCAGCGGAAAGGATTCTCCGGTGTCCGTCGGAACCCCCTCGGCCGAACTGCGGTCGGTCCCGGTCGCCCCGGGAGCGGTCCCGCTCCTCGGCCATGCCCTCAGGCTCTGGCGCGAGCCCCTCGGCTTCCTGTCGTCACTGCGCGACAGCGGCGACCTGGTCCGCGTCGACCTGGGAACGATGCCCATGTACGTGGCGACCTCGGCGGAGCTGATCCACGAGGTGACGGTGCGCCAGGCGCGCAGCTTCGAGAAGGGCCGCTTCTTCGACAGGCTCCGCCCCCTCGCCGGGAACGGCCTCGCCAACTCCGACGGCGAGGTGCACCGCAGGCACCGCAGGCTCATCCAGCCGATGTTCCACCCGCAGCGCATCGCGGCGTACGCCGAGGCGATGAGCACCAACGCCCGCGCGCTGGCCGACTCCTGGAGTCCCGGTCAGGAGGTCGAGCTGGAGCAGGCGATGGCCCAGTACGCCATCGAGACGCTCGCGACGACGCTCTTCTCGACGGACATGGGCCTGCCCGCGGTGGTCGCCATCCGCGAGAACCTGCCCGTGGTCCTGAAGAACCTGCTGGTGAGGGCGGCCTCGCCGAAGTTCCTCGACCGCTTCCCGATCCGCTCCAACCGCGAGTTCGACGCCGCCGCCGCGACCCTGCGCCGGGTCATCGACGAGGTCGTGGCCGAGACCCGCAGCTCGGGCGGGACCGGGCACAACGACCTGCTGTCGGTGCTCCTCGCGGCCCGCGACGACGAGACGGGCGACGGCCTGAGCGACGTCGAGGTGCGCGACGAACTGAGCACCCTCCTCTTCGCCGGCGCGGAGACCACCGCCGCCACCCTCTCCTGGACCTTCTACGAGCTCTCCCAGCACCCGGCGGTGGAGGAGGAGCTGGTCGCCGAGATCAAGGCCGTGGTGGGCGACCGCCCGGTGGGCGTCGCGGACGTGCCGAGGCTGGAGTCGGTGCGCCGCGTCCTCGACGAGGTGATCCGCCTGCACGGCGTCACCATGCTCATGCGCCGCACCACGGCCCCCGTGGAGCTGGGCGGCTACCGGCTCCCGCCGGGCACCGAGGTGGGCTTCAGCCTGTACGCGATGCACCGGGACCCGTCGCTCTACGAGAACGCCGACCGCTTCGACCCCGACCGCTGGCTGCCCGAGCGCCGGGGGACGATCACACGCCAGGCGTACATCCCCTTCGGCGCGGGCAACCGCAAGTGCATCGGCGACGCCTTCGTGTGGACGGAGGCGACCATCGCCCTGGCCACCGTCCTCGCCCGCTGGCGCCTGAGCCCGGCCCCGGGCCATGTCCCGAAGGAGGTCGCCTCGGCCGTGGCGCACGCGGACACCATGCCGATGGTGGTCACCCCGCGGGACGCCTGAGCCGCCCTCCCCGGGGCGCGAGGGCGCCCCGGGGAGGGCACCCGGCGGCCCCGGGTGCGGCACGCGGGCACGACAAGGCGCCCCGGGGCCTCACCACCGGGGCGCCTGTCCGGCGCGGGCGGGGGCGTACGGCGCCGTGGCGCCGGGCCCGCCCGGGCCGTCAGCTCTGCTTGCGGGACTTGTCGAGCACCATCACCAGGCCGGTGATGACGGCGAACAGCACGATCGGGGCCGCCACGAACAGGCCGAGGGTCTCGGCCACGCTCAGGCCGGTGCCCGGGTCGTCGCCGTCGTCCCGGGTCAGGGCGAGCGCGGGGGACGACATCATCAGCATCATCAGCGTCGTACCGGCCGTGAGGGCGCCGGCGCGCAGGGCGTTCTTCTTGTCCACCCTGCCAACGTAGCGAACGCGTGTCAGCACCGCGCGTCCGGGGGTGCCGTGGGGCCGTCCCCGCGGGACGCCCGGGGCCCCAGGGCCCCGATCAGCCGGTGCAGCCGGGGGGAGGCGGCCAGCTCCCCCAGGGTCACCGGACGGCCCTCGGCATCGGCGATCGGCAGCCGCCAGTTCGGGTACTGGTCCCAGGTACCCGGCAGGTTCTGGGGGCGCCGGTCGCCGACGGCGTCGGGCAGCCACACCCCCACCAGGGACGCCGGGGTCCCCGCCAGGTAGCGGTAGACCGCGCGGATGCCCTCCTCCTCGGCGCCGCCCCCGCCGTCCGCCTCGGCGAGCAGCCCCTCGCCGCGCAGCGCGGCCAGCCACTCCGCCACGTCCGCCGCGTCCCGGGCCCGCTCCTCCTCCAGCCCCTCGGTCAGCAGGCCCAGGCGGTGGCGCAGCTCCACGTGGCCGCCGGTGAGCCGGGCCGCGGTGGAGGGCAGGTCGTGGGTGGTGGCGGTGGCCACACAGCCGGCACGCCAGCGCCCGGACGGCAGCGGGGCGCCCGAGCCGGCCCAGTCGCGCTCGAACCACAGGACGGACGTCCCGAGGACTCCGCGCGCCGCGAGCGCCTCGCGCACTCCCGGCTCCACCGTGCCGAGGTCCTCCCCCACGACCACGGCTCCCGCCCGGTGCGCCTCCAGCACGAGCACCGCGAGCATCGCCTCGCCGTCGTAGCGGACGTAGGCGCCGTCGGTGGGCGGCGCGCCCTCCGGCACCCACCACAGCCGGAACAGGCCCATGACGTGGTCGACCCGCAGTCCCCCGGCGTGCGCCAGCACGCCGCGCAGCAGCCCCCGGAAGGCCGCGAAGCCGGACCGGGCGAGCGCGTCGGGGCGCCAGGGGGGCAGGCCCCAGTCCTGGCCGCGGGCGTTGAAGGCGTCCGGCGGGGCGCCCACGGACATCCCGTCCGCGAAGACCTCCGCCTGCGCCCAGGCGTCCGCCCCCGAGGGGTGCACGCCGACGGCCAGGTCGTGGACGACGCCCACCCCCATGCCCGCCTCGCGGGCGGCGCGGGCGGCGGCGGCGAGCTGGGCGTCGGCGAGCCAGGCCAGCCGGCTGTGGAAGTCGACGCGCTCGGTCAGCTCGCCCCGGGCCCGGGCGGTCTCCGGCGAGCGGGGGTCGCGCAGGCCCTGCGGCCAGGAGCGCCAGTCGGGGCCGTGGACCTCGGCGAGCGCGCACCAGGTGGCGTGGTCCTCCAGCGCCGCGCCCTGCTCGGCGAGGTAGGCGCAGTACGCGGCGTGGCGGCCGGGCCCGAGCGGCACGGTCCCGAGGACCTCCAGCGCCTGGCGCTTGAGCTCCCAGACGGCGTCCCGGTCGATCAGGGCGCCCTTGCGCAGCACCGCGCCGCGCAGCTCCGCGCCCTTGTCCCGCAGCGCGTCCAGCCGGGCGCGCTGCGCGGGCTCGGCGTAGCCGTACTCGGGGACGTCCTCGATCCTCAGGTGCACCGGGTCGGGGAAGCGGCGGGAGGAGGGCCTGTACGGGGAGGGGTCGGTGGGCGGCCCCGGCACCGCGGCGTGCAGCGGGTTCACCTGGACGAAGGACGCCCCGAGGGACCGTCCCGACCAGGCGGCGAGCTCCCCGAGGTCGCCCAGGTCCCCCATGCCCCAGGAGCGCTCGGACAGCAGCGAGTACAGCTGGACGAGGAAGCCGTAGCAGCGGCCCGGCGGGGCCGGGGCCCGGTCCGGCGCCACCACCAGGGCGGCGCTGCCGCTCCTGCCGTCCGGTGCCCGTGTGTGCAGCCGGTGGACGCCGAGCGGCAGCTCGCCCCACCCGCCCCGGGCGGCCGCCCGGGTGCCGGGCGGTCCTCCGGCGGCGGCCGGGGCGGGGGGCCCGGGAGTCAGCACGGCGCCGTCCTCGCAGACCACCTCCAGCTCCGTGCCCGGCGGCAGCGCGGCCAGGGCTGCGGGCAGCCCGGGTGCGCCGGGCCCCTGCCAGACGACGACCGCGTCCGGCAGCAGCCGGGCCGCGGCCTCCCGCTCGGCGCGGTCGAGGGCCGCGCGCAGCGCCGCGGGCGTGGCGGTGTCGACGCCCAGCGCGGCGAGGACGGCACGGACCGTGTGGTCCGGGACCGCGCGGGTGACGCCTTCGGACGGCGAGAAGGAGGTGGCGACTCCGTGCAGCGCGGCGAGCCGGGCAAGGCCCATGGGGACTCCTCTTCTACGCCCCCGGGCCGTCGATGCCGCCCGCCGTGGCCGGCGCGGTGGGCTCACTGGTCAGGGGCGCGATGTCGGCGAGCGGGGGCTCGCTGGTGAGCGGGGCGGCGTGGGCGAGCGGGGGCTCGCTGGTCAGCGGGACGTCGTAGGCGAGCGGGGGCTCGCTGGTGAGCGGCGCGTCGTACGAGGTCAGGGCGGTGTGGTCGAAGGGGCAGGCTCCCGGGGGCGTCTGCGCCGGGACCTGTTTGGAGAGGGCGTCGAGCAGCAGCTGGGCCGATGCAGTCACGGGTGAATCACTCCAAGCGGGGCGTGAACGGTCGTGAACGGTCATTGAGGCCCTACCCCGTCGACGCGAACGCAGACGTACACGATCGGTCGACGTGTCCCGGGTCACACCGCGCGCCGGAGCCCGCCGCCCGGCCCCCGGCGGCGCACCCCGCCCCCGATCATCCACCACGGCGGGCATAAAGGGCACAACGACCACGCGCATTGACACCCCGACGGTGGTGGTGGTGGGCTCGAACACCGGCCGGGGCGGGCGGGTTGGACCGAAGGGAGACCTCGTGCGGCACTCGGGGAGAAGGCGTACGGCCGCGGCCGTGACGGTCGCGGTCATCGGCGGTCTGCTCGCCGGCGCCCCCGGCGCCACGGCCGACCCCTCCGGACCGGCGGCCCCGTCCGACCGGGCGCAGGACCCCCGGGGCGGGACCGCGGTGCCGGCAGTGTGGCCCCGCCCCCAGTCGCTGCGCACCGCGCACGCGCCCGTCGCGCTGGGCGGGGAGGCGACCGTGGTCGCGGATCCGGACGCGGACCCGTACGCGGTGGCCGCGGTGAAGGACCTGCTCCACGGTGCCGGGGTGCGCACCGTGCACGAGGAACTGCCGGGCCGCGGCCCGGTGGTCCTGCTGGGCGGCACGGGCGCCGCGGAGGCCCTGCGGGCGCTCGGCGCCGCGGACCGGGCCGACCTCCCGCGGGGCGGCTACCGGCTGGCCGCCGGCACGGTGGGCGGCCGCGCCACGATCGCCCTCGACGGGATGGGCGCGGACGGCCTCTTCCACGGCGCGCAGACACTGCGCGCCCTCGGCGCGGACGGGGTCGTCCCCGGTGTCGTGGTGCGCGACTGGCCCGGTACCGCGGTGCGCGGTGTCGCGGAGGGCTTCTACGGGACCCCGTGGACCCACGCGCAGCGGCTCTCCCAACTCGACTTCCTGGGACGGACCAAGCAGAACCGGTACCTCTACGCTCCGGGCGACGACCCCTACCGCCAGGCGATGTGGCGCGAGCCGTACCCTGCCGAGCGGCGGGCGGAGTTCCGCGAGCTGGCCGAACGGGCGGCGGCCAACCACGTCACGCTGGCCTGGGCGGTGGCGCCCGCGCAGTCGATGTGCCTGGCCGACGAGGGGGACCTGAAGGCGCTGACCCGCAAGATCGACGCGATGTGGGCCCTGGGCGTACGCGCCTTCCAGCTGGAGTTCCAGGACGTCAGCTACAGCGAGTGGCACTGCGGCAGGGACGCCGACGCCTTCGGCTCCGGCCCCGGGGCGGCGGCCGGCGCACAGGCGCGGATCGCCAACGCCGTCGCGGCCCACCTGGCGGAGCGCCACCCGGGCGCGGAGCCCCTGTCGGTGATGCCGACGGAGTACTACCAGGACGGCGAGACCGACTACCGGCGGGCGCTGGCCGCCGCGCTGCACGACTCGGTGCGCGTGGCCTGGACGGGCGTGGGGGCGGTGCCCCGGACCATCACCGGCGGGGAACTCGCCGGCGTGCGACGCGCGTTCGACGACCATCCCCTGGTGACCCTCGACAACTACCCGGTCAACGACTACGCCCAGGACCGCGTCTTCCTCGGCCCGGTGACCGGCCGGGACCCGGCGGTGGCCGCGGGGTCCTCGGTGCTGCTCGCCAACGCGATGGAGCAGCCGACCGCCTCGCGCATCCCGTTGTTCACGGCGGCCGACTACGCCTGGAACCCCAAGGGCTACCGGCCCGCGGACTCCTGGCGGGCCGCCCTCGACGACCTGGCCGGGGACGACGCGCGCGCCCGGGCGGCGCTCGGGGCGCTCGCCGGGAACGGGGCCTCGTCCCTCCTCGCGCCGGACGCCGAGTCGGAGTACCTGCGGCCCCTGATGAAGGAGTTCTGGGCCGCGCGGACCTCCACGAACGCCGCGGCCCTCAACCGCGCGGCCACCCGGCTGCGCGGCGCGTTCTCGGTCATGCGCGATGCGCCCGCGGCGCTGGAGGGGGTGGCGGGCGGCCGCCTCGCGGGGGAAGTCGGCCCCTGGCTGGAGCAGTTGGCCCGCTACGGCCGGGCCGGGGAACTGGCGGTCGACATGCTCGGCGCCCAGTCCCGCGGGGACGGCCCGGCCGCCTGGCGCGCCTCGCTCGACCTGGAGCCGGTGCGCGTGCGCCTGGGCGGCAGCAGGGCGACCGTCGGCGAGGGAGTCCTGGACTCCTTCCTGGACCGGGCGGAGAAGGAGTCCCGCGCGTGGACCGGGGCCGACCGGGAGGAGGCGGGCAGGGCCACCGTACGCCTGGACCGCGCCCGGCCGGTGGCCGCGGTGACCGCCATGACGGAGCCCGCCGCCCCCGGCCGGGGCACCCCCGGCCATCTGGAGGGGCACGTCCCGGGCGAGGGCTGGCGCAGGCTCGCCCCGCTGTCCGCGAGCGGGTGGACCCAGGCGGACCCGGGCGGCCTCACCGTCGACGCCCTGCGGGTGGTGCCCGGCGACGGCGGGGCGGCGGTGCCGGTGCGCGCCGTGGTGCCCTGGTTCGCCGACGAGCCCGCCGCCGGGCTCGACCTGGAGCGCGCGGAGACCAGCGCCGAGATCGGGGGGAAGCCCAGCCTGGCCGGGATACGGCTCACCGCACGCCGTCCGGCCGAGGTCACGGGCGAGCTGAACGCCGAGGCGCCGGCGGGCATCGAGGTGAAGGTGCCCCCGCAGGCGACGGTGCCGCGGGGCACCCGGACCACCGTCCCCGTGGAGGTGACCGTCCCGGAGGGGACGCCCTCGGGCGAGTACCGGGTGCCGCTGTCCTTCGCCGGACAGGAGAGCACCCTGACGGTGCGGGCCTTCCCCCGCACCGGCGGCCCCGACCTGGGGCGCGCCCCCGGGGCGCGGGCCTCCTCCTCGGGCGACGAGACCCTGGACTTCCCGGCCGCCGCCGCGCTCGACGGCGACCCCGCGACGCGGTGGTCCTCCCCGCAGGGCCCGTCCGCCTGGTGGCAGCTGGAGCTGGAGCGCCCGCAGCGGGTGGGCGAGGTCGTGCTCCACTGGCAGGACGCGTACGCGACCCGCTACCGGGTGCAGGTCTCGGGCGACGGCAGCATCTGGCGGACGGCGGCCACCGTCACCGACGGCCGGGGCGGACGCGAGGTGGTGCGCATGGACGCCCCGGACACCCGCTTCGTGCGGGTGCAGGGGGACGAACGGGCGACCGGCTTCGGTTACTCGCTCTTCGGCGTGGAGGCGTACGCCGTCGCGGAGTGAGGGCCCGGCGGGCACGCTCCGCGGGCGCTCGGGACGTCCGCCGGCCCGCACCGCCGCGGACGGCGGGTGCCGGGGCCGCACCGGCCCCGGCACCGGGAGTCGGAGCGGTCCTCAGGCGGAGACGCCGTCGATGCGGGCCATCGCGTCGTCCGCGCCGTAGGGCTGCAGATAGGGCAGCCAGCGCGGGTCCCTGTGGCCCGTGCCGATGATCCGCCATGCCAGGCCGCTCGGCGGTGCGGGCTGGTGGCGCAGGTGCCAGCCGAGTTCCCGCAGGTGCCGGTCGGCCTTGACGTGGTTGCAGCGGCGGCAGGCCGCCACCACGTTCTCCCAGGCGTGCTGTCCGCCGCGGCTGCGCGGAATGACATGGTCGACGCTGGTTGCGACGCCACCGCAGTACATGCAGCGTCCGCCGTCGCGGGCGAACAGGGCCTTGCGGGTGAGAGGAACGGGCCCCCGGTAGGGGACCCGAACGAACCGTTTGAGCCGCACCACACTGGGCGCGGCGACGACACGGGTCGCACTGTGCAGGAAGGCGCCGGACTCCTCCAGGCAGAGGGCCTTGCCCTCGAGGACGAGGACGAGCGCGCGGCGGAGCGGTACGACGCCGAGCGGCTCGTACGACGCGTTGAGGACCAGGACATGCGGCACGGATGCCTCCTTGTACGCCGGCGGCGCGTGGCTCGCGCCGGGACGATCTGCCTCAAGTTTCGCCTCAGGGCCGTGCGGAGCGCCACCACGTACGGGTAACGGGCTGAAGGTGTTGTACGAGGCGGACGGTTCCGCCCCTTTTCTCCCCCGCCGTGAGCCGTGTCTCCCCGTGACGGAACCGCACCGAAGGCCCGTACCGCCGCCGCTAGGGTTGTCGCGGGTCCCATCGCACGCCTGGAGGTTCACCCCCGTGACCGCGTCCTGGTCCGCCGTCCGCGCGGAATCCGATCCGTCTCCCGCCCCCGTCACCCTGGACGAGGCCGCCAGGCACGCGAGCAACGCCGCGGGCTGGGTCGAGGAGAACTGGTCCACCTGGCTCAACACCGGGCTGCGCATCGCACTGATCATCGCCGTGGCCCTGGTGCTGCGAATGCTGGTCCGACGGGCCCTGACCAAGCTCATAGAACGCATGAACCGCTCCGCGCAGGCGGTGGAGGGCACCACCCTGGGCGGCCTGCTGGTCAACGCCGAGCGGCGGCGGCAGCGCTCGGAGGCGATCGGCTCGGTCCTGCGCTCCATAGCCTCCTTCCTGATCATGGGAACCGCGGGCCTGATGGTGCTCGGGGCCTTCAGCATCAACCTCGCCCCGCTGCTGGCCTCCGCGGGAGTGGCGGGCGTGGCGATCGGCTTCGGGGCGCGCAACCTGGTCACGGACTTCCTCTCCGGGGTGTTCATGATCATGGAGGACCAGTACGGCGTCGGTGACTCGATCGACGCGGGCGTGGCCTCGGGCGAGGTGGTCGAGGTGGGCCTGCGGGTGACCAAGCTGCGAGGGGACAACGGGGCGATCTGGTACGTCCGCAACGGCGAGATCAAGCGGATCGGCAACCTGAGCCAGGGCTGGGCGACGGCCGCCGTGGACGTCACGGTCCGGCCGACGGAGGACCTGGACCGGGTGAAGGCCCTGATCGGCGAGGTCGCGGACGAGGTCGCGAAGGCCGAGCCGTGGAACGAGCAGCTGTGGGGCCCGGTCGAGGTGCTGGGCCTGACCGAGGTCCTGCTGGACTCGATGACCTTCCGGGTCTCCGCGAAGACCATGCCCGGCAAGGCGCTGGGGGTGGAGCGCGAGCTGCGCTGGCGCATCAAGCGGGCCTTCGACGCGGCCGGGGTGCGCATCGTGGGCGGTCTGCCCCAGCAGGGCGAGGAGCAGGGCCCGGACCCGGCCGCGGGCGTGGCCGCACCCTCGGCCTTCGCCTCCCACACCTCGCCCCAGTCGATCGCCGCCTCGCCGATACCGCCGACCAGCCTCTCGAAGTAGCGCGACCCGGCCCGGACGGGCGGGACGGGCGCCCCCGGACGACCGGATGCGGTCGCCGGGGGCGTCCGCGTTCCCGGCGACCGCGTCCGGGCGTTGACTCCGGCCGCCGGGCCCCGTACGGTCAACGACGAACAGGAAACTTTCCTAACAGTCTCTGGAGGGTGCACATGGCAGGCCCGCCCCCCGGCACCCCGCCGGGCCCGGCACCCTCCTCCTCGCCCGGCACCCCGCGGGTCCTGCGCGCCATGAACGACCGGGCCGCACTGGAGCTGCTGCTGGAGCACGGCCCCCTGTCGCGGACCAGGATCGGCAACCTCACCGGCCTCTCCAAGCCCACCGCCTCACAGCTGCTGGCCCGCCTGGAGGCCGCCGGACTGGTCGTCGCCACGGGCACCACCGCGGGGCGTCCGGGGCCCGGTGCCCAGCTGTACGCCCTCAACGCGGGGGCGGCCCACGCCGCCGGCCTCGACGTCACACCGCTGCGCATCAGGGCCGCCGTCGCCGACCTCACCGGGACCGTGGTCGGCAGCTGCGAGCTCGCGACCCCGGGGCGGCGCGCCGAGGGCGTGGTCCGTCAGGTCACGGCCGCCCTGGACGGAGCCGTGGACGCCGCCGGCATCACCCGGGCCGGGGTCGGCCGCCTGGTCGTCGCCACCCCCGGCGCCTTCGATCCCGCCACCGGACGGCTGCGCTACGCCTCCCACCTGCCGGGCTGGCACTCCCCCACCCTGCTCGACGAGCTCGCCGCCGCCCTGGAGATGCCCGTCGAGTACGAGAACGACGTCAACCTCGTCGCCGTCGCCGAGCAGCGCCTGGGCGCCGCCCGGGGCCACAGCGACTTCGTGCTGCTGTGGAACGAGGAGGGCCTCGGGGCGGCCCTGGTCATCGGCGGACGGCTGCACCGGGGCTTCACCGGGGGCGCGGGCGAGGTGGGCTTCCTGCCCGTGCCCGGCACCTCGCTGGTGCGCAACGTCGCCCGGGCGGGCAGCGGAGGCTTCCAGGACCTGGCAGGGGCGCGGGCGGTGAAGGACCTCGCCCGGGAGCTCGGCGTCGAGGACGTCGGCGGCGGGCCGCACGCGCAGGCGGCGGCCGAGCTGCTGGCCCGCGCGGCCGCGTCGGACACCGGGCCCTTCGCCCGCCTGCTCGACCGCTACGCCACCGGCCTGGCGACCGGCCTCGCCTCCCTGGTGTCCGTGCTCGACCCCGAGCTGGTGGTCCTGGCCGGCGAGGTGATCGCCGCGGGGGGAGAACCGCTGCGCGAGCGGGTCCGGGCCGAACTCGCCGAGCTCGCCGCACCCCGGCCGAAGCTGGTGGCCGGTGCCGTGCGGGAGGGCCCGGTGCTGCGCGGGGCGCTGGAGAGCGCGCTCGCCGCCACCCGGGACGAGGTGTTCGACACCTCGCGCTGACCGCCCGGGCACCGCGACGCGGGCGGACCGCGGCCAACCGCCCGCGGCGGCTGCCGCCACCCGGCCGTGCCCTCGCGCGCCGGGCGCTCCCGGACCCCCGGCCGCCCATCGCGGCCCCCCGCAGCTTCCACGCACGCAAGGCCTTCGTCGAAGGCGCCACACCGACCGGAGTGAAGGGCAGACCGCACATGAGACTCGCTGTGGTGGGGGGCGGCTCCACCTACACCCCCGAACTGATCGACGGCTTCGCCCGGATGCGGGGGACGCTGCCGGTGACCGAACTGGTCCTGATCGACCCCGACACCGAGCGGCTGGAGCTGGTCGGCGGCCTGGCCCGGCGCATCTTCGCCCGGCAGGGCCACGAGGGGTCCATCACCACCACCGCGGACCTCGACGCGGGGGTGGACGGCGCGGACGCGGTGCTGCTCCAGCTGCGCGTCGGCGGCCAGGCGGCCCGACTGCAGGACGAGACCTGGCCGCTGGACTGCGGCTGCGTGGGGCAGGAGACGACGGGCGCGGGCGGCCTGGCCAAGGCGCTGCGCACCGTTCCCGTCGTCCTGGACATCGCCGAACGGGTCCGCCGCGCCAACCCCGGGGCCTGGATCATCGACTTCACCAACCCGGTGGGCATCGTGACCAGGGCCCTGCTCCAGGCCGGGCACCGGGCCGTCGGCCTGTGCAACGTGGCCATCGGACTCCAGCGCAGGTTCGCCGGACTGCTCGGCGTGGCGCCGTCCGAGGTGCACCTGGACCACGTGGGGCTCAACCACCTGACCTGGGAGACGGGCGTGCGCCTGGGCGGGCCCGGCGGCACCGACGTCCTGCCCGGCCTGCTGGCCGAGCACGGCGGCCGGATCGCCGAGGACCTGCGGCTGCCGCAGCCCCTGCTGGAGCGGCTCGGCACCGTCCCGTCCTACTACCTGCGCTACTTCTACGCGCACGACGAGGTGGTCGGGGAACTGCGCTCCGGGCCCTCGCGGGCGGCGGAGGTCGCCGCCATGGAGAAGCGCCTGCTGGAGATGTACGCGGACCCGGCACTCGACGAGAAGCCCGAGCTGCTCACCCGGCGGGGCGGCGCCTTCTACTCGGAGGCGGCCGTCGACCTGGCGGCCGCCCTGCTGGGCGGTGGCGGCAGCCCCTACCAGGTCGTCAACACCCTCAACCGCGGCACCCTGCCGTTCCTGCCCGACGACGCCGTGGTGGAGGTGCAGGCCCGGGTGGGCCGCGACGGCGCGCAGCCGCTGCCCGTGGCCGGATGCGATCCGCTGTACGCGGGGCTGGTCTCCGCCGTCGCGGCCTACGAGGACCTGGCGCTGGGGGCGGCGCTGCACGGGGGACGCGAGCGGGTCTTCCGGGCCCTGCTCGCCCACCCGCTGATCGGCCAGTACACCTACGCCGAGAAGCTGACCGACAGCCTGATCGCACACAACCGGGAGCACCTGCCGTGGGCCTGAGAGCCGCCGTCCTCGCCATCGACGCGGGGAACAGCAAGACCGACGCCGCGTTCGTCGCGGCCGACGGGACCGTCCTCGCCTCCGGGCGCGCGGGGGGCTTCCGCCCCCCGGCGGCCGGGGTGGCCTCCGCGGTCGACGTCCTGGGCGAGGCGGTCGACCGGGCACTGGCCGGGGCGCGGAGCGCCGGAGCGCCCCTGGAGGGCGCGGAGCACGTGTCCGCCGCGCTGGCCAACGCCGACCTCCCGGTGGAGGAGGCCGAACTCGCCGCGGCCGTCGCAGCCCGCGGCTGGGGGCGCGCCACCGAGGTGCGCAACGACACCTTCGCCGTGCTCCGCGCCGGGCTGGACGAGCCCCGCGGGGTGGCGGTGGTGTGCGGAGCGGGCATCAACTGCGCGGGCATGCTCCCCGACGGGCGCACCGCTCGCTTCCCGGCGCTCGGCAGGCTCTCCGGCGACTGGGGCGGCGGCGGGGGCCTCGCCGAGGAGGCCCTGTGGTGCGCCGCCCGCGCGGAGGACGGGCGCGGGGAGCCCTCGGAGCTGGCGCGCCTGCTGCCGGCGCACTTCGGGCTCCCGTCGGTGCACGCGCTGATCGAGGCGCTGCACCTGGGCGCGATCGCGCCGCCGCGCCGCCACGAAATGGTCCCGGTGCTCTTCGCGGCCAGTACCGCGGGGGACCCCGCGGCCCGTGCGCTGGTGCGGCGCCAGGCCGAGGAGGTGGTCGCGATGGCCGCCGTGGCGCTGGGGCGGCTGGACCTGCTGGACGAGCCGGCGCCCCTGGTGCTGGGCGGCAGTGTGCTGGCCTCCCGCCATCCCCAGTTGCACGCCGACATCGCGGAGTTCCTCGCCGACCGGGCCCCGAAGGCCGTGGTGCACCTGGTGACGGCGCCACCGGTGCTGGGGGCCGCGCTGCTGGGCATGGACGCCATCGGGGCGGGCCCGGAGGCCCGGGAGCGGCTGCGGGCGCACTACGCGGGCTGAGCAGCGGCCGGGACACGGACGCATCTCGCGGGTGGGCGGGCACGGGGCGTCAGGCGCGGGCCGGTGCGCGGACGGACCACGTCCGCGCGCCCGCCCGCGCCTGCCGCATCCGCTTCCGACCCGTTTCGCTCTGCGGAACGGCATTTCACCCGTTCGTGGGGAACCGGTCGCGGGCGGCGGGCGTATACAGAGTGGGGACGACGAGGGGGTGTGCACGAGCCTCGGCCGCGAGGGGGCGCCGTGCACCGGGAGGCGCATGATCGCGTCAGCTGTGGTGTGAAACAGTCCCCTGCGGCCATACTTCTGGCCGGGAGCCATCCCGGTGCCCGCGCGGGGAGCGGGCCGTCGACGACCGAGGGGGAGGTCACGTGGCACACCCGCCGTACGGGGGGACGGCGCACCAGGCCGCCGCCCCGGTCCACCCGGGCCCCGAGCCCGTTCCCGCGTACGCCCCCGCGCAGCCGGCGCCGGCCGGCGGTCGCGGCGCACTGGCCGGTGCCCGCCGCCGGATGAGCCGCGCGGCCACCACCGAGCCCGGCAGGCTGCGGATCACCGGTGCCCTGCTGGCCGTGCTGCTGGCCGTCTTCGGCGCCACCGCCGCCGTGGCGGTCTCCGAGCGCGCGGCGGCCGCGGAGGACGTGGTGGGCCGCAGCCAGCCGCTGAGCCGCGACGCGGCCTCGGTCTACCGCTCGCTCGCCGACGCCAACACCACCGCCTCCACCGGCTTCCTGGCGGGAGCCGAGGAGTCACCGGCCGTCAGGGAGCGCTACGCGCAGGACATCTCCCGCGCCTCGCGGCTGCTGGTGACCGCGGCCACGCACACCGACGCGTCCAGCGAGTCGGGGCGCCAGATCGCCCACCTCAACGAGTACCTCCCGCGCTACACCGGGCTCATCGAGTCCGCGCGCGCCAACAACCGGCTGGGCCGCCCCCTCGGCGGCGCCTACCTCCGGTACGCCGACGCCCTGATGACCGAGGACCTGCTGCCCGCGGCGCGCAGACTCCACCTCGCCGAGTCCGCCCGGCTGGAGGCGGACCACGAGGCGGCGCGCTCCTGGCCCCTGGTCGCGCCGGCCGCGGGGGTGGTGGCGCTCGCCGTGCTGGGCTGGGCGCAGCGGCGCAACTACCTCCTCACCAACCGGGTCTTCAACCGGGGGCTGCTCGGCGCCACGGTGGCGGCCGCCCTGGTGCTGCTGTGGGTGGTCGGAGCCCAGGCGCTCGCGTCGTCGCGGCTGCACGACGCGGACGTGCACGCACAGCGCTCCCTCGACGTCCTCAACGACGCCCGGATCGACGCCCTGCGGGCCCGGGCCAACGAGAACCTCACCCTGGTCGCCCGGGGCGCGGTGCTCACCGACGACGGCAAGGACGACAAGTACGCCGCCGAGTACGCGCAGACCATGGACACCCTGGGCGCGGCCCTGGAGAAGGCCCTGCACCACGCCGACGACGAGGAGGGCCGACGCCCCGTCGACACCGCCGTGCGCGCCATGGGTGAATGGCGGACGCGCCACGACGGGGCCGCCGGGGCCGACCGGGAGGGGGACTACGAGGGGGCCGTCCGGAAGGTCATAGGCCGGGAGGGCTCGACCAACGAGTGCTTCGACGCGGTGGACGCGGCGCTCGCCGAGGCGCTGGCCCACGAGCAGCGGGAGTTCACGGCGGCGGCGGTCGCCGGCCGTTCGGCGCTCGACGGGCTGGCGGCCGGGGCCGCGCTGCTGACGCTGACCGGGGCGGTGGCCGCGATCCTGGGCGTCAACCGCAGACTGGCGGAGTACCGGTGAGAGGAGGAGCGATGACGGACCACGACGGCAACCGCGAACGGGAACCGGCCGGCCGACGCGCCGCGGGCGGGCGCGCGGGCCGCTTCCGGCTGCGCGGCTGGGGAGGCGTCGCCGGTATGGCGGCGGCCTGCGCGCTCGTGGCCTCGCTCGCCCTGCCGGCGCTCTCCCCCGCCCCCGCCGGTGAGCCGCTCGCCACCGCGCCCGCGGGCCGGGAGCGGAGCACCGTACGCGAGGCGGAGGACTGCACCGACCCCGAGGCGTCGCTGCGCCCGTCGACGGCCGGCGGCCCGAACATCGACGCCATCAGGCAGCGCGGCAAGCTGATCGTCGGCATCGACCAGAACAGCTACCGCTGGGGTTACCGCGATCCGGTCGGCGGCGGGCTGGAGGGCTTCGACATCGACCTCGCGCGCGCGATAGCCGCCGACATCCTCGGCAGCCCCGACGCGGTGATATTCCGCGCGATACCCACCAACCAGCGCATCCCGGCACTGGAGACCGGCCGGGTGGACATCGTCGTGCGGACCATGACGATCACCTGCGACCGCATCGAGCAGGTCGCCTTCTCCACCGCGTACTTCCGGGCCGGCCAGCAGGTCCTGGCGCCGAAGAGCTCACCGGTCACCGGGTACGACGCGTCGCTGGAGGGCCTGCGGGTCTGCTCGGCCGAGGGATCGACGGCCTACGAGGCCCTGGAGCGGAACAGCTTCGGCGCGGTCTTTGAGGACGAGCACGACGGGCAGCCGCAGGACGAGGACCTCCTCACGGTGCCCAACCAGCTCGACTGCCTGGTCCGCCTCCAACTGGGCCTGGTGGACGCCATCGTCACGGACAACGCCCTCGCGGCCGGCCAGGCCGCGCAGGACCCGGCGGTGGAGCTGAAGGGCGACGGCCCGTTCACCACGGAGTACTACGGGGTGGCCACCGAGCTCGGGAAGGACGACCTGGTCCGCCGGGTGAACCACGTGCTGGAGGAGTACCGCAAGGGCCCGTGGATGGAGGCCTACCGCACGTGGCTCGAGGACGACCTGCCGGGTGTCACCGGGCCCCCGCAACCCATCTACCGGGCCGGGTAGCGGGCAGGGCGGGGGCGCGCCGGGGCAGCCGGGCACGAGGGCGGTGGACGCCGGGGCACTCGGCGGTCACGGGCACCGCAGAGGCAGCGGGCACGGGGAGCAGGTCGCAGGCCGGGCGGAGGCACGGGCGCGCAGGAACGGAACACGGACACACGACGGAACGGCAGCCCGCACACCGCGGGCTCGTGCGGGAGAGGAGAGTTGACCGATGGGCGTCGCGGAACCCTTCCCCGACTCCGCGGGGGCACCGCAGGAGCGGGTGATGGACCGGGACGGGGTGGACCGGGCCCTGTCCCGGCTCGACGCCGAGCACGAGGCCGTCGAGACCTCGCTCCTCGCACTCCAGGACCACGCCGGACGCCGCCTGCTCGAAGGCGCCCAGCTCAGCGGCACGACCGAGGAGCGCTGGGCGGCCGCCGAGCGGTCGATCGCCCTGCTGTGGAGCTGCTTCGACGCCTACGCCGCCGCGCTGGCCCGGATCCACGAGCTCCGCGCCCGCCGGCGCTGGCCGAGCCGCGAGGACCTGGCGGAGCTCACCGAACGGCTGCGGGGGCGCAGCGTCACCGTGGCCGCCCCGCCCGCGGCGCACCCCGGGTCCGCCGGAGCCCCCGCCAGGCTCGCCGAGGCGTTCACCCTGGAGGAGCTGGTCTCCCGGATGAACGACCTCTACGCGGCCTCGCTGGACACGATCATCACGGCGGACGCGGTCTGGTCGGCGCTGCCCGCCCGGATAGACCTGCTCGCCGCCGAGCTCCGGCGCACCAGGTCGCTCGCCCACTCCGCGGGGGTGCGTCCCGGTGAGCACCCGGCCGGCGACGAGCTGGACTCCCTCACCCGTGAACTCGCCGACCTGCGGGCCCAGGTGCTGACCGACCCGCTGCGGTTCTGGCAGGCCGCACCCGGCAGCTCGGCCCCCGGCGGCGGCCGCCCCGACACCCGGCGGTACGACCGTGCCGCACGCGACCTCGAGGACGTCCGCCGGGAGGTCGAGGCCGTGCTGCAGGTGCGCCAGGACGCCGAGGAGCGCCTGCTCCGCCTGCGGGACGTGCTCTCCCGGGCGGACCGCACCCTCGCCGAGGCCCGTACCGCCCGGGGCGAGGTGCTGGCGAAGATCGCGTCCTGCGAGGTGCCCGCCGTGGGCGGCCCGCCCACGGCCCTCCAGGAGCGGCTGGCGCTCGCCGCCGACCACCGCAGGCACTCCCGGTGGCACCGCCTCTCGCCGCTGCTGGATGCGCTGGAGCGGGAGGCCGAGGACGAGCTGCACCGGGCCCGGGAGTCGCTCGGCGCCGTCACCGCGCCGCTCGCCGTCCGCGCGGAGCTCCGCGGACGGCTGGACGCCTACCGTGCCAAGGCGGCACGTCAGGGACTGGCCGAGGACCCGGTGCTGGCCGGGTGGTACGACACGGCGCGGCGGATGCTCTGGAGCGCCCCCTGCGATCTGCGCGCCGCCGAGCAGGCGGTCCTGCGCTACCAGGACGCCGTCGCCGAGGCGGGCGCGCCCGGCGGCGGGTTCCGGGCCGGGGACCGCGGAGGGAACGGATGAACGGCGACCGGCAGTGCCAGCGTCCCGGCTGCGGCGGCGCGTACGAGGACATGGGCGGGGGCGAGCTGTACTGCGGCACCTGCGGCCTCGCCCCCGTGGTGTCGCCCACCGGCATGGTGTCCTCGCCCCCCACGGGCGTGGCCGGCGGCGGTGCCGGCTCGTCCTCCTCCCGCGGCAGCGCCCGCTCCTCGCAGGGCTCGGCCCGCTCGTCCTCCTCCCGCCGGTCGGTGTCGGGGCGGCTGTCGCGCTCGCTGAGCGGTTCCGGCGCCTGGGCCCGCTCGGTCTCGGTGCGCAGTTCGGGCTCCGCCTCCGCCTCCTCCGGGCGGAACCGGCTCGGCGCCGGCCTGGTGACCGTGCCGGAGGTGCCACGGCCCGATCCCAGGTCGGCGGTGATGGCCCACCCGGAGGTCCCGGAGCGCAAGCGGTTCTGCTCCCGGTCCGACTGCGGCGCGCCGGTGGGCCGCGCCCGCGGCGGACGGCCGGGCCGCACCGAGGGCTTCTGCACCAAGTGCGGCCACCCGTACTCCTTCGTGCCGAAGCTGCGGGGCGGCGACATCGTGCACGGCCAGTACGAGATCGCGGGCTGCCTGGCGCACGGCGGCCTGGGCTGGGTCTACCTCGCCGTGGACCGGGCCGTGTCCGACCGCTGGGTCGTCCTCAAGGGCCTGCTGGACACCGGGGACCAGGACGCGATGGCCGCGGCGATCTCGGAGCGGCGGTTCCTCGCCGAGATCGAGCACTCCAACATCGTGCGCATCTACAACTTCGTCGAGCACCTCGACCAGCGCACCGGCTCCCTGGACGGCTACATCGTCATGGAGTACGTGGGCGGCAGGTCGCTGAAGCAGATCGCGAACGCCCGCCGCGGCCCCGACGGGCGCCGCGACCCGCTGCCCGTCGAGCAGGCGTGCGCCTACGGGATCGAGGCGCTGGAGGCGCTCGGCCACCTGCACAGCCGGAACCTGCTGTACTGCGACTTCAAGGTGGACAACGCCATCCAGCAGCAGGACCAGCTGAAGCTGATCGACATGGGCGCGGTCCGGCGGATGGACGACATGGAGTCGGCGATCTACGGCACCGTCGGCTACCAGGCCCCCGAGGTCGCCGAACTCGGCCCGTCGGTGGCGTCCGACCTGTACACCGTGGCGCGGACCCTCGCGGTGCTCACCTTCGACTTCCAGGGCTACACCAACGTCTTCGTGGACCGCCTGCCGGAGCCGGAGCACATCGCCGCCTTCCAGGCGTACGAGTCGTTCTACCGGTTGCTGGTCCGTGCGACGGACCCGGATCCGGCCCGGCGGTTCGCCTCGGCGCAGGAGATGGCCGAGCAGCTGACGGGGGTGCTCCGGGAGGTGATCGCCCTCCAGACGGGCCGCCCCCGCCCTGCGGTCTCCTCCCTCTTCGGGCCCGAACTGCGCGTCCCGGACACCGGGTTGTTCCCGCGCCGGGGCGGAGAGGTGTCGCAGCTCGGTGCCCGCGGTCGCGGTGGACGGGCGGAGCCCCCGCCGGGCGGCGTCCCCGCCCAGCGCACCGGGGGCGCGCCGCCCGGCGGGATGCGGGCCCCGGTGCCGCTGGCCCCGCACCTCGCGCCGCTCGACGTCCGGGCCTGCGCCCTGGCGCTCCCCGTGCCGCGGGTCGATCCGGAGGACCCCAACGCGGGCTTCCTCGCCGGTGTGGCGGGGGCGGCCCCGGCGGAGGTGCTCGCCGCGCTGCGCTCGGTGCCCGCGGCCTCCACGGAGACCCTGCTGCGGGAGGTGCGGGCCCGGTGGGAGGCCGGCGACGCGGGTGCGGCGGCCCGGACGCTGGCCGCCCTGGAGAGCCGCCACCCCGACGACTGGCGGGTGGTCTGGTACCAGGGCGTCACCGCTCTGGTCACCGGGGACGACGCCTCGGCCGCCCTCGCCTTCGACGCCGTGTACGACGCCTTCCCCGGCGAGTGCGCGCCCAAGCTGGCGCTGGGCCTGTGCGCGGAGGTGCTCGGGCAGCTCGACAACGCGGCCGACTACTACCGGCTCGTCTGGGCGACCGACCCGGGCCATGTGAGCGCCGCCTTCGGGCTCGCCCGGGTGCAGCTCGCCGCCGGGGACCGCCAGGGCGCGGTGGTGACCCTGGAGTCGGTGCCGGAGTCGTCCATCCACTACACCGCGGCCCGGGTGGCCTCCGTGCGCTCGCGCCTTCGGTGGCGCGCCGCCCGGGAGCCGCTGCTGCCCGACCTCTCGGCGGCGGCCGCGCAGGTGGAGGCGCTGGCCGGACTCGGCCTGGACGCGGTCCGCCGGGAGGAGCTGGCGACGGAGGTCCTGGGGGCGGCGCTGGACTGGGTACTCTCCGGTAGTCCCGGGGCCCGGCCGCCCTCCGCGGCCTCTCCGGCCGTACCGAGCGCGGGCGCACCGGCGGTGCTGCTCGGCAGTGAACTGGACGAGCGCGGCCTGCGCTTCGGACTGGAGCGCTCCTTCCGGGTCCTCGCCCGGCTCGCCCGGCACGGGGAGGAGCGGAGAGAGATGGTGGAGCGGGCCAACCGCTACCGCCCCCGGACGTGGGTGTGATCGATGGCGCACATGCACCAGTCGGCCGAGCGGCAGTCCTGCCCCGGCTGCGAGGAGCCGGTGGAACCCGGCGACCGTTTCTGCGGGGTCTGCGGACGGGACCTGTCCGCGCTCCCCGCGCCCGCCCGCCCGGCCCCGGCGGGCCCGGGCGCCCCGGTGGAGTGGCCCGCGGCCGACGGCACGGACACCTCCGGCCTGGCGCCGCGCACCCAGCAGCCCGGCGACCTCCCGGGCACGGACTCCGGGGGCGGTGGGCTCCCGGACCACCCGGCCGCTCCGGACGCGGCCGCGTCCGAGCCGCCCGCCACGCCACCCGCGCCGGCCGTCCCGCGGCCCGCCGCGCCGACGGCGCCCCCGGGCGCCGCGCCGCAGCCCGATGCGGACGCGGGTCGCGAGGCGGCGCGGCGGGAGCCCGGTCCGGCCCCGGTGTGCCACGACCGCCCGGGTGCCGGGGACTTCGAGCTCGCCGCGCCCCGGCCCGCCGCCCCACCCGCGGTGGACCCGCGGGCGGTGCACCCGCCCGCCTCGGCGCCCGCCGCGCGCGGCCGGGTCTGCGTGGCCTGCCGGTCGGGCCGGGTGGACCCCGACGGCTACTGCGAGAACTGCGGGCACGCCCAACCCCGCGAGCGGGACCACGTCGAGCA
The DNA here is from genome assembly GCF_024497955.1 of Streptomyces sp. C10-9-1. Taxonomy (GTDB): domain Bacteria; phylum Actinomycetota; class Actinomycetes; order Streptomycetales; family Streptomycetaceae; genus Streptomyces; species Streptomyces sanyensis. The sequence goes on from NZ_JANHKP010000004.1 coordinate 123,160, forward strand.
GGAGCTCGGCGCGGTGGCCGCGGTCAGCGACCGCGGACTGCGCCACCACCGCAACGAGGACGCGTTCGCCGTGTCCTCGACGGCACTGCCCGACGGCTCCCCCGCGGTCCTCGCCGTGGTCTGCGACGGCGTCTCCTCGGCCACCCGGCCCGACGAGGCGTCGGAGGCCGCCGCCCGCGCCGCGAGCGAGCGGCTGCTCGCCTCCCTGCCCCGCGGCACGCACCCGCAGCAGGCCATGCACGAGGCGATCGTGGCCGCGGCGGAGGCGGTCGGCTCCCTGGCCGACCCCGGGGGAGGCGTGCCGGAGGAGGACCACCGGCACCGGAACGCGCCCGCGTGCACCATCGTCGGCGCGGTCTGCGCCGGTGGGCTGCTGGTGGTGGGCTGGGTCGGCGACAGCCGCGCCTACTGGGTCCCCGACGACCGCAGCGGCCCTCCGGCCCGCCTGACGGAGGACGACTCCTGGGCGGCGCAGATGGTCGCCGCGGGCCTGCTGAACGAGGCGGAGGCGTACGCCGACGAGCGGGCCCACGCCATCACCGGCTGGCTGGGCGCCGACGCCGTGGAGGTGGAGCCGCACACGGCGGCCTTCAAACCGGACCGTCCGGGAGTCGTGGTGGTCTGCACCGACGGCCTGTGGAACTACGCCGAGGGGGCTCAGGACATGGCCCGCGCCGTGCCGCCGGACGCCGCCGAACGGCCACTGCACAGCGCGCGGACCCTCGTCGGCCACGCACTCGACGGGGGCGGCCACGACAACGTGACGGTGGCCGTGCTGCCGTTCGCCGTGGCCGCCGACGGGCCGGGGCCCGCCGGCGGCAGGGAGTAGGAGGTGCGCAGGAGGCCCCGCCCGGCACGCGGCGACCGGCACGCGCATCCGCCGCGGTGCCGGAGCCGTCCGGGTGCGCACGGCGGGAGGGCGGGCCCCCGCCCCGCGACCGCACCCGTGTGACGCGCGGGGCCCGTCCTTCGGCAGCGCGCCGCTTTCCCCGGCACGCCCAGGATCCGACCGTCCGTCCCCGTCCCGCTCCCGAGGAGCCGATCAGATGGCCGTGTTCGCCAAGTCCCCGGTGCCCCGCTTCTCCGTCGGCATCCACCAGAACGAGTACCTCCCCGAGGGCGGGAGCGAGGTCCACGCCGTGGTGACCGTGACCGCGACGGGCGGCGGGGCGACCGGCTCCGCCGGTTCCCGGGCCGGGTTCGTGATCATGGTCGACTGCTCCGGCTCGATGGACCACCCTCCGGCGAAGCTGCGCCACGCCCGGGAGGCGACGGCGGCAGCCCTGGACACGCTGCACGACGGGGTCGCCTTCGCCGTGGTGGCGGGCACCCACGAGGCCGTCGAGGTCTACCCGGGCGGCGGCAGGCTGGCCGTCGCGGGCCCTGCCACCCGCGCCGCGGCGAAGCAGGCACTGGGCGGGCTGGCGCCGGGCGGGGGCACCGCGATCGGGACCTGGCTGCGGCTGGCCGACCGGCTCCTCGGCTCCGCGGAGGTGTCCGTCCGGCACGGTGTGCTGCTGACCGACGGGCGCAACGAGCACGAGTCGCCCGAGGCGCTCCGGGCCGCGCTGGACGCCTGCGCGGGGCGCTTCACCTGCGATGCCCGCGGCGTGGGCACGGACTGGGAGGTGCGGGAGGTCACCCGGATCGCCTCGGCCCTGCTGGGGACGGCCGACATCGTCGCCGACCCGAGCGGTCTGGCCGGGGACTTCACCGCGATCGCGGAGCGCGCCATGGGCAAGTCGGTGGCCGACGTCCGGCTGCGGGTGTGGACTCCCGCCGGGGCCGGGATCGTCTTCGTGAAGCAGGTCGCCCCGTCCCTGGAGGACCTGACCGGGCGGCGCGCCGAGGTTCCCCCGCGGGCCGGCGACTACCCGACCGGCTCCTGGGGGGACGAGTCCCGCGACTACCACCTCTGCGTCCGCGTCCCGCCGGCCGACGTGGGGCGGGAGATGCTGGCGGCGCGGGTCTCCCTCGTGGCCCCCGCGACGGGCGGGGACGCCCCCGAGGTGCTGTCGCAGGGGCTCGTCCGCGCGGTCTGGACGGCGGACCCGGCCGTGTCCACCCGGATCAACCCCCAGGTGGCGCACTACACGGGGCAGGCCGAGCTGGCGCAGGCGATCCGGCAGGGCCTGCGGGCGCGCGCATCGGGGGACTTCGGCGGCGCGACCGCGAAACTGGGCCGTGCCGTCCAGCTCGCCGCACGCTCGGGGAACACGGACACGGCGAAACTCCTTTCGAAGGTGGTGGAGGTGGTCGACGCCGCGACCGGTACTGTGCGACTGAAGGCGAAGGTCGCGGACGCGGACGAGATGACGCTCGACACGCGGTCCACCAAGACCGTTCGCGTGAAGAAGTAGCGGCCGGAAGGGTCGGCAGCGCCGGCCGCCAGGACGCGTACAGGCACGTCCGAGCAGAAGCGAGCCGGCCCCGGGGGGCCGAGAGGGAGAGGGGGGAGCGCCGACATGCCGACCTGCCCGAACGGACATCAGTCGGGTTCCGACGACTGGTGCGAGGTGTGCGGCCATCGCATGAGCGGTGCCGGTGCTCCTCCGGGAGCGATGCCGCAGCCTCCCCCGCCGCCCGGGTACGGCTACCCGGGGCCGGCCGATCCGCACGCCACCGCCCAGGCCGAGCTCTGCCCGCAGTGCCGCACGCCCCGGGACGCCACGGCGTCGTTCTGCGAGGAGTGCCGGTACAACTTCGTGACCCATACGGCCACGTCGTACACGCCCCTCGCGCCGCCGTCCGCGCCGGGCCCGAACCTGCCGCCCGCCTTCCGGACCGGGCCCCCTCCGCAGGGGCCGCCGGGGGCGCCAGCCCAGGGCACCCGGCACCCCGACTCCTTCGCCTACCAGGACTCGCGGCCCTCTCAGGTCAACCGGCCCGCCGAGCCGCTGGGCCAGGAACCCGGCCCGGAGGCCGGCGCCCCCGAGCCCCCGCCGGGCTTCCCTCCGCCGGGTGCGCCGCACGCTCCCGGCGCCTTCCGGCAGGCCGAGCCCGGTCCCCCCGTACCGCCGCAGCAGACCGGCGGGGGCGACGACTGGCTGCTGCCGCCTCCGTCGCGGACGCAGTCCCCTCCCCCGCCGCCCTCGCCCCAGGCGACGCACGCCCCTCCCGCGCCCCCGAGGCCGCACGGGCCTTCCGCACCCCACGGGCCGCAGGGACCGGCTGCACCCCAGCCGCACCAGGGGCCCTACGCACCGCAGGGGCCCATGGCACCGCCGCCGCCCCACGGGCAGCAGGCGCCCTCGTCGGACCAGTCCGCTCCCCCGGGGCACCAGGGACCGCCGACGGGGCACGGCGGCTACCCGCCGCACCAGGACGGCACGCAGCAGGCCCCCCAGGGCGGCCCGCAGCACGGCACGGGGCACCCCCCGCAGTTCCCGGCCCCCCCGCCCGGCCCGGACAGCTGGACCGCGGTCGTCGGGCCGGACCGCGCGTACTTCACCGCGATGATGCAGCGCAGCGGCCCCGAGGCGGCCGCGCTGAACCTGCCCGCCTACTCCCCCGAGCGGCACGTGCCGCTCACCGGGAGCCAGGTGACCATCGGGCGGCGCAGGCACTCGACGGGAGAGGCCCCCGACATCGACCTGTCCGTGCCGCCGGAGGATCCGGGCGTCTCCCACCAGCACGCGGTGCTGGTGCAGCAGCCCGACGGCTCCTGGGCCGTGGTGGACCAGAACTCGACCAACGGCACGACGCTCAACGGCGCCGAGGACCCGATCCAGCCCTACGTCCCCGTCCCCCTCCACGACGGCGACCAGGTGCACGTCGGCGCCTGGACGACCCTCACGCTCCGCCGGGGCTGACCGGGGCCGCCGCAGGCCGCGGCCCCGGTCCGTGCGGGCCGGGACCGCGGCCGTGGCGGGGCACGGTGCACCCGGTGCGCGCCCCGGTCAGGCCCCCGCCGCACCCAGGGGCCACGCGTACGGTCCCTCGGGGTCGTCGAGCCAGGCCCACTGGCGCCCGCCGCCGACCGTGACGCCGAAACGCCGCCGCCCGGGACGGTGCTCCCGCTCCCACAGCGAGAGCGCCTCGCGTGGGTCGAGGGTGCCCGCGGTGAGCGTCAGCAGGAAGCGGAACAGATCGTTCTCGATGGCACGCCGCGGGAGTCCGCCCGCACCCGGTTCCAGGGGCGCCGCTCCGCCGCGCAGCGGCACGAAGTAGGCGGAGGTGTGCAGGAAGCGCCCCTCGGCGCTCCGCCCGTCGGGACCCACCCGCAGGGCGACCACCCCGGTGGACAGCGGTGCGACGATCCGGGCTCCCGGCCGGCACTGGGAGATCCACGGGTCGGGCACCGAGGCGGGAGCACAGGTGGCGATGACGGCGTCGAAGGGCGCGCGTCCGGGATGGCCGCGCGAGCCGTCGCCCACGGCCACCACCGGGTGGTACCCGGCCTCGTCCAGGTGCCGCCGGGCCGACTCCACGACTTCCGGCTCGACGTCCACCGTGGTCACCGCGGCGTCGCCGAGCCGGTGCGCCAGCAGCGCCGCGTTGTACCCGGTGCCCGCGCCGATCTCCAGGACGCGGTCGCCCGGGGCCACCTCCAGCGCCTGGAGCATCCGGGCCATCAGCGAGGGCTGGCTGGAGGAGGACAGCAGGGTCCCGTCGCGCAGGCGGGTCGCCAGCGGCGCGTCCTCGTACGCGCCGTGGAGCCAGCGGTCCCGCTCCTCCGGGTCCGGGTCCTCGCGCCACCTGCGCTCGTAGACCCCGGAGCGGTTGACGAAGTAGCAGGGGACGAAGAGGTGGCGCGGCACCGCCGCGAAGGCCGACCGCCAGCCCGGGTCGGACAGCCCCCCGTCCGCGACGATCTCCTTCACCAGCGCGCTCCGCGCCCGGGCGCCGGGACCGGCGAAGGGGTCGGCGGGGGCGGGGCCGGGGGTGCGCGCGGACATGACTCCACTGTCCTGCCCCCGCGCCCGCGGGGCCACCGGCGCAGGGGTCCCGCCGGCGGTCCTAGGACTTCCGGCCCCGGCCGGGTCGTCTGAGACGATGTACGGGTGAACGAGATTCCGCGCGGGACGCTTCAGGAGCAGACCTTCTACGAGCAGGTCGGCGGCGAGGAGACCTTTCGACGCCTCGTCCACCTGTTCTACCAGGGAGTGGCCGGGGACCCTCTGCTGCGGCCGATGTACCCGGAGGAGGACCTCGGGCCCGCGGAGGAGCGGCTCGCGCTCTTCCTCATGCAGTACTGGGGCGGGCCCCGCACCTACAGCGACAACCGGGGCCATCCGCGGCTGCGGATGCGGCACGCCCCCTTCACCGTGGACCGCGCGGCCCACGACGCCTGGTTGCGGCACATGCGGGAGGCCGTGGACGGGCTGGGGCTCGCCCCCGAGCACGAGCGGCAGCTCTGGGACTACCTCGTCTACGCGGCCGCGTCGATGGTGAACACCCCCGGGTAGTCCCGCACACCCGGCATGCGCCCCGGGGCCGGCGGACCGGACCGGTGCGCCCCTGCCGGGCGGCGCACGCGGGGCCGGGGTTCAGGCGCGGCGGGGGGTGAGCGGGAGGCCGCCGAGGCCCCCGCTGCGCACGGCGACGGACCCGAAGGGCGTCCGGAGCCGGAGCCAGCCGCTCGCGGCCAGCAGGTCGGCGGGGGCGCCCGGCCTCAGGAAGCCGAGCGACTGCGCCGCGTGCACGGCCCTCAGGGGCAGCCCGGTGCCGCCGACCGTACGGGACCAGATCTCCCGGCCGATGCGGTCGCGCCCGGTCCGGGTGCGCTCCCCGGCGGGCAGCGCCTCGTCGCGGGCCCGGAACTCGGCGACGGCCTCGGCGACCGCGCCCCTCAGCTCCGGCACCGGGGGCAGTCCCGCCAGCCCGTGCCAGCCGCCGCGGGGCGGCAGCACCCCCGCCCACGGCGGCCCGGTGACCGCCGCGGGGACGGTGCACCTGTTCCCGCCGAGCGACTCCAGAAGCTCCCCGGCGGAGACGGTCGTGTCGATCGCGGCGGGCTCGGCCAGCCGCGCGGTGCGGATGGCCAGCACCTCGAAGGACGGGGGACGCCCGAACACGGCCAGCGCCTCCCCGCCGGCCTGGATCCTGACCGCCGCGGCGCGGTCGTAGTGGATCAGCCGGGCGAGGAAGGCGGAGAGGTCCTCCGCCTCCCTCGCGTCGGCGAGGTGCAGGCTCTGCACGGGTGCGGTCACGGGCGTCCGGGGGGTCATGCGGCGACGGCGTCCTCTGCCCTCTCCGCCGGGGCGTCGAGGTACTCGCTGAGGAAGGCCTTCTCCTCTGCGCTGATCCGGCGCGGACGCTGCGCGGCCAGGTCGAAGGGCACCACGACGGTCGAGGCACGCACGTACACCGTGTCCGGCTCGTCGGCCTCCTTCACCTCGTAGGCGATGGTCAGCGACGCCGCGCTGATCCTGGTCACCCAGGACTCGACGACCACCGGCTCGTGGCGGTGGACCAGGGGCCGCACGTAGTCGATCTCGTGCCGTGCGACCACGGATCCGCCGGAGAAGGAGGGCGAGCCGTCGCCCGGGGCCAGCCGGAACATGAAGTCGATCCGCGCCTCTTCCAGGTACCGCAGGAAGACGACGTTGTTGACGTGCCCGAAGGCGTCCATGTCCGACCAGCGCAGCGGGCAGCGGTAGATGTGACGTGCCATGTCGCTCGCCTCAGCCCCGGGTGAGCTTCTTGTACGTGGCGCGGTGCGGCCGGGCCGCGTCCGGGCCGAGGCGCTCGACCTTGTTCTTCTCGTAGGACTCGAAGTTGCCCTCGAACCAGAACCACTTGGAGTCGCCCTCGTACGCCAGGATGTGGGTGGCGACGCGGTCGAGGAACCAGCGGTCGTGGGAGACGACCACGGCGCAGCCGGGGAAGTCCAGCAGCGCGTTCTCCAGCGAGGACAGCGTCTCGACGTCCAGGTCGTTGGTGGGCTCGTCGAGGAGCAGCAGGTTGCCGCCCTGCTTGAGGGTGAGCGCCAGGTTGAGGCGGTTGCGCTCACCGCCGGACAGCACGCCCGCGGGCTTCTGCTGGTCCGGGCCCTTGAAGCCGAAGGCGCTGACGTAGGCCCGGGACGGCATCTCGACCTGGCCGACGTTGATGTAGTCCAGCTCGTCGGAGACGACGGCCCACAGCGTCTTCTTGGGGTCGATGTTCGCGCGGGACTGGTCGACGTAGGAGATCTTGACCGTCTCGCCGACCTTGATGTGGCCGGAGTCCGGCTTCTCCAGGCCCTGGATCATCTTGAACAGCGTGGTCTTGCCGGCGCCGTTGGGGCCGATCACGCCGACGATGCCGTTGCGCGGCAGGGTGAAGGAGAGGTCGTCGATGAGGACCTTCTCGCCGAAGGCCTTCGAGAGGTTGCTGACCTCGACGACGACGCTGCCCAGCCGGGGGCCCGGCGGGATCTGGATCTCCTCGAAGTCCAGCTTCCGCATCTTGTCCGCCTCGGCGGCCATCTCCTCGTAGCGGGCCAGACGGGCCTTGGACTTGGCCTGCCGCCCCTTGGCGTTGGAGCGGACCCACTCCAGCTCGTCCTTGAGGCGCTTCTGGCGCTTGGCGTCCTTCTGGCCCTCGACCTTGAGGCGGGCGGCCTTGTTCTCCAGGTAGGTGGAGTAGTTGCCCTCGTAGGGGTGGGCGCGGCCGCGGTCGAGCTCCAGGATCCACTCGGCCACGTTGTCGAGGAAGTACCGGTCGTGGGTGATCGCGACGACGGTGCCGGCGTACTTGGCGAGGTGCGCCTCCAGCCACTGGACGGACTCGGCGTCCAGGTGGTTGGTGGGCTCGTCGAGCAGGAGCAGGTCGGGGGCCTCCAGCAGCAGCTTGCACAGCGCCACGCGGCGCTTCTCGCCGCCGGAGAGGTTGGTGACCGGCCAGTCGGCGGGCGGGCAGCCGAGGGCGTCCATGGCCTGCTCGAGCTGGGCGTCGAGGTCCCAGGCGTTCGCGTGGTCCAGGTCCTCCTGGAGCCTGCCCATCTCCTCCATGAGCTCGTCCGTGTAGTTCGTCGCCATCTCCTCGGCGATGGCGTTGAAGCGGTCGAGCTTGCCCTTGACCTCGGCGACGCCCATCTGGACGTTCTCCAGGACCGTCCGGTCCTCGTCGAGCGGGGGCTCCTGCAGGAGGATGCCCACCGTGTAGCCGGGGGACAGGAAGGCGTCGCCGTTGGACGGCTGCTCCAGTCCGGCCATGATCTTGAGCACAGTGGACTTACCGGCGCCGTTGGGGCCGACCACACCGATCTTCGCGCCGGGCAGGAAGCTCAGCGTCACGTCATCGAGGATGACCTTGTCGCCGTGCGCCTTGCGCGTCTTGCGCATCGTGTAGATGTACTCAGCCAAGAGAAACCGTCCGGCAGGCAGTGGATGGGCAGATACACCCATCTTGCCGTACGCGGGCCCGTGGGCGAAAACCGCGTGGCCCCGGCGGTCGCGGGCCGGGGAGGTGCCCGGCGCACGGGTGCGGGCGGGCCGCGCGCCGGGGCGCGCGGCCGGATCGCGCCGCCCCCGCGCACCCGGCGCACCGGGCACGCCGACGGGCCCGGCGCGCGCGTGCGCACCGGGCCCGTCTACGGCCTTCAGGGGCGGTCACCCGCCGGAGATCACTCTCCGGAGACCGCCTTCTTCCGGCGCAGGATGAACATCGCGGCACCGCCCGCGACGACCAGGACGACCGCGATACCGGCGATCATCGGGGTCGCGCTGGAGCCACCGGTGGCGGCCAGGTCCTCGCCGCCGGAGCCGCCGTCGGAGCCCGCGGAGGAGCCGCCGGCCGTGGCCGGGCTCGGCTCGGAGGAGGGGGTCTCCTCGTCGCCGGGCGTCTCAGGCGCCGGGGTGCCCTGGGTCTCGCAGTCCAGTACGCCCTGGAAACGCTCGGAGAAGCCGTTGGGACCGGTGATGGTGAAGTCGTAGGCCTGGTCCTCGGCGACCGGGACGGTCACGGTCTTCGACTCGCCCGCGCCGACGGTGTGCTTCTCGCCCGCGAGCTCGAAGGTGAACGGGGAGTCGCCCTCGTTGCTCGCCGTGACGTCCACACCGCCCTTGACGCAGTTCTTCTCGGCGGTCACCGAGGGGATGGCGCCCTTGGTGGCCCAGTTCGCGCTCGCCTTGGCGGTGACGGTGGTCTCGCTGGAGCCGGCCAGGATCTGCGTCTGGCTCTTGCTGGCGCTGGCGAACGCGCGGCCGACCGGGACGGAGGTGGTCGCCTGGACGGTCAGCTCGGCCGAGCCGTCGGCCGCACCCTCGGGCACGTCGAAGTAGAGCTCCGAGCCGTTGGCCGCGCTGGTGAGGGCGTTGCCGTCCTTGTCGGTGACCTTGACGCCGGTGGCGGCCGAGTCGGCCGGGCCCGCGACGGACACCTCGGAGGCGTTGGTCTGCACGGTGACCGGGCCGAGGCGGCTGCCCGCCTTGCCGGAGACCGCGTTGGGCTCCAGGGTGAGCGAGGTCTTCGGCTCCTGGAGGTTCTGGGCGCTCTCCTCGAGCCAGTCGGCCAGCTTCTCGGCCTGCTTGTTCTTGGCCCGGACGTCGACGCCGTCGGAGAAGCGCCAGATGGCGACCTGGGTGCCGGCGGCGGCGGTCTCCGCCGTCAGGCGCTTGGCACCGGCCTTCTCGGCGAGCGCCGAGAGGTCGTCGACCTGCGGGTACGAGTTCTGGAGGATCCAGAGGATCTTGCCCGCGTCGTCGTTGGAGCCGAGCGAGGTCTGGGCCCAGGGGGTCTCCAGGTACTTCGCCTTGTCCTGGGTCGGGTTGTGGATGTCGATGCAGTAGGTCTTGAGGTGGCCGCCGCCCTCGACGCTCATCTCGAACAGACCGGCGGGCAGCGGATCCTTGACGCCCTTGATCTTGGCGTAGTCGAAGGTCTTCAGCCCGTCGAGAGTCGCGACGGCGCCCCCGTGGTGCTCGGTGGCGTCGTCGGCGACGGCGGTACCGGCCCCCGTGAGCGTGCCCATGGCAACCAGGCCGGCGGTGGCGGCCGCGGCGGCTATGCGCCGACGAACGGTGCGGCGCCCGGTCGAGGCGGCCGCAGAGAACAGATCAAACACAGAATTCCCCTCCGGGCGAGATCCCGCATGGACGCGCGGATGCGCACACGTGTGATGCGTGATGGGTGAGTCTCGCCAGCAGTCTCAAGTGCCCCGTGAGCACGCGGGAATCCTATGGACGGAAGTGGACGCGGTCCCCCTTCATGCCGTCCTACAACCGTTCCGAATCGGAATCGTTATCCCCGGCGACCGATCTTTCCTCTTCCGCCCCTTTTTCGGGTTGCACATCGACAAATCAACACACTCACACGTCAGTTGAGGGGCGCCGGAGCGCGCGCCTCCGGCATCTCGGCGCGCCCTCCCCCGGCACCCCCGGACCCGGGACGGGCGGCCGTCACCCTGGGATCATCCCTCGTCACACGGCGGAACGCCGCCGTCCCCCGGGTCAGGTCGTGGCCCACCGCCAGGGCGTCGACGTCGACGAAGGCCCGCCGCCGCCCGTCGGATGCCTCCTCACGGACTTTCAGCCGGCCGTGGACGACGAGTGGTTCACCGACGGAAACGGATCCCGCCAGATTCATGGCCAGCGACCGCCAGGCGAAGATCGTGTAGAAGCTCGTCGGGCCGTCGGCCCAGTGGGCGTTCCGCCTGTCCCACCTGCGCACGGGCACCGCGAATCGGAATCGAGCCATGCCCCCGGCCGCCGTTTCGCGGTACTCGACATTCGTGGCGGCATTCCCCACCAGCGTCACCATCGTGTCGTTCATCTCCGCTGTCTCCCCGTCGGGTTGGAATTCCGGCTCCGCAGCCCACCGCCCCGGTGTGCGGTGTGCGGTGTGCTGCGGCCTACCGGTCCCATGCTGGCCCCGGCCCCCGGTCGGCGCCGGAGCCTGTGGACGGCGGAGGGGTTGGGGACAACGGCCTCACCCGATCCGGCTGCGCACCTTCCCCCGCCCGGGACCGCGCCGGTGCGCACCCGCCGCGCCGCCGCGCACGGAGCCGCCCGGGCCCCCCACCGGTCCGCCTCCTCCGCCGGGGCCCGCCGCGGGGCGCGGGGCCGGGCCGCCGCCGGGCCCCGTCACGGCGGCGTACCGCTCGCGCACCTCGCGGTAGCGCATGAGCTCCGTGGCGATCGGGTCCAGCACCGTGGCCCTGCCGCAGGCGCCCGCCGCCTCGTGCAGACGCCGGGTGACGTCCTGCCCGTAGCGCCGTGCCGGCCCCCTGGCCGCGGCGGCGCAGGCCCACTCCACCAGGGGGCCGCCGACGATCCCCGCGAGCATCACCAGCACCGGCGGCAGGAGCCCGGGTTCGAGCACGCCGACGATCTGGCCGACGAGCCAGAGGCCGCCGTAGACCTGCAGGAGCGTCATGGCCACCTGGGCGAGCACCGCCGCAGGCCACCACGCGGGGCGGGGCGGCCGTCCGCCGGAGGCGGCCGCCTCCCGGGCCGCGAGTTCGTCCAGGGCGCCGGGCAGGTCCTGCGCTCCGCGCTGCGCCGCCTCCCGGACCGCCTGCGCCCAGGGCGCGGGCAGGCCGTCGGCGGCCTCGTCGGCGACGGTGCGCACGGCCTGCTCCACGCGCTGACGGGCGGTGGGTTCGTCCTCGGCGGGCGGCGGCGGGCGGAGCGCCGCGGCCCCGGGCATCCGCGTGCGCTCGTACCAGCGCCACAGGCGCAGCCACGGCGTCCCGCAGGCCCGGTTGGCGTTGCGCCGCCACTCGCGCTCCGCGGCCTCCCCGGCGGAGGCGGCCCCGACGGCGTCCCCGAGCCGGGCGGCGAAGTCCTCCCGTGCCCGCTCGCCGAGACCGGTCCGGCCCTCGGCCACGTAGACCGGGCGGAGGGCGTCGGCGGCCGCGTCGACGTCGGCGGAGAGCCTGCGCCCGGCGGCGTCCCGGGCCTGCACGAACGCGCCCAGCATCTCGCGCAGTTCGGGGATCCCCTGACCGGTGAGGGCGGAGACGGCGAGCACCGCGGCTCCCGGGTCACCGTGCTCGCCGACGGCCATGCCGTCCTCGTCGAGCAGCCGCCGCAGGTCGTCCAGGACCTGGTCGGCGGCCTCGCCCGGCAGCCGGTCGGTCTGGTTCAGCACCACGAAGCTGACCTCGGCGTGGCCCGCGAGGGGGCGCAGATAGCGCTCGTGGAGGGCGGCGTCGGCGTACTTCTCCGGATCGACCACCCAGATCACCGCGTCGACCAGGGCCAGGATCCGGTCCACCTGCTCGCGGTGGTGGACCACGGCGGAGTCGTGGTCGGGCAGGTCGACGAGGACCAGGCCGTGCAGCTGCTCGTCGCCGTCACCGCCCGCCAGCGGCCTGCGGCGCAGCCGCCCGGGGATCGCGAGCCGGTCCAGGAGCCCGGCCGCCCCCTCGGACCAGGTGCAGGCGATGGGGGCCGAGGTGGTCGGGCGGCGCAGCCCCGTCTCGGCGATGCGGACCCCGGCCAGGGCGTTGAACAGCGTGGACTTGCCGCTCCCGGTGGCCCCGGCGATGGCGACCACGGTGTGCCGCGAGGAGAGCCGCCGCCGGGCGGCGGCCTCGTCCAGGACCCGCCCGGCCTCGGCGAGCGTCCTGCCGTCCAGGCGGGCCTGGGAGAGGCCGAGGAGGTCCCGCAGGGCGTCCAGCCTGTCCCGCAGGGGGCTGCCGAGGGCTCCGGGGGCCTCCGCGGGGTCGTGCGGGCCCTCGTCCGCCCCCGCCTCGGCGCGGTCCTCGGAGCACGCGTCCCGCTCGCCGTCCCCGGCGGCCTCGCCGCCCCCTTCGGCGGCGCCCGTCCCGGGCTCGGCCCGGCGGGCGATCACTCCGTCGTCCCAGCGGTCGCCGGTCTCGTTCTCGTCGTCGGTGATGGCGGTCACCCGCGCTCACCTCTCCTTCTGCAGTAGGGACAGCGCGGCGATCAGCTCGGCCTGCGGCTCGGGCGTGACCTCCAGGGCGTCGAGGGGGGCGAGCCGCCGGTCCCGTTCGCTGTGCAGTACCTCGTCGATGGTGGTCCTCAGCAGGTCGCCGCCCTTGTCGCGGAGCCTCAGGGCACCCTGGGCGCCCATCCGCTCGGCCAGGCGCTCCCCGGCCCCCCGGGCCCGGCGCCCCCCGAGCAGGGCGGTGGCGAGGAGGGCGGCGACCGCCTCCGGGTCGGGGGCGGTGCTGCGCTCCATGCCCCGCACCTCCTCCTCGGCGTACTCCTCCAGCACGCGCCGCCACCGGCGGACGGCGATGCCGATGCGCTCGCCGCTCTCCAGGTCCACCCGGCCCTGTCCGCCGAGGGCGGCCGCGGCGGGCTCCCGCGCCCAGGTCTGCGCCACCTTCTCGTCGGCGGCGGCGACGGCGCACTGGAGCAGGGTCGAGAGGCTGGCGACGAGGGCGTCGAGGAGTTCCCCGGCGGAGCTGTCGCGGGGGTGGCCGCGCCAGCGGGTGCGGGCGTCCCCCGCGAGCACGGCGCCCGCCGCGAGTCGTGCCTGCACCCGCTCGCTCTGGGCCCTGTACGACTCCTCCACGGCCCCGCTGAGCCGTACGGCGGCGGCGTGCTGGGCGGCGACGGCGCCCGCGAGTTCGGGCATCCGCGAGCGGAGCGAGTCCAGCGCGCCGCCGGCGGTCCGGGCGAGGGCCTGCTGCCGGGCGGCCGGGTCCTGGGCGCGGTGGGCGAGCCAGGCCAGCAGCGGGGCCACGGCGGTGGCGGGCAGGAGCCCGTTGCCGCCGCCCGTGGACTCGGGCAGTTCGGGCACGGTGAAGCGCGGCACATGGCCCAGCCCGGCCTTGGTGAGGAGCGCCGCGTACTGCCGTGACACCTCGTCGACCACCTGGTGGGGGACCCGGTCGAGGACGGTGACCAGCGTGGCGTCGTACTCCTTCGCCGTGCGGAGCAGGTACCAGGGGACCGCGTCGGCGTAGCGGGAGGCGGTCGTGACCATCACCCAGACGTCGGCCGCGCAGAGCAACTCGGCGGCCATGGCCCGGTTCTCCACCACGAGGGAGTCGATGTCGGGGGCGTCCAGCAGGGCGAGACCGCGGGGAAGGGCGGCGGCGGTCTCGATCCGCAGGGAGCCCCCGTCCGGCGCCGCGCCCGCCCCGGTGGACGCCGACGGCTCGTCGCCGTCCGGCCCGGCCTCGTCGCGGGGCGCGGTCCACAGCCGGGCGAGGCGGGGCAGCACCCGCGCCCCGGCGAACCAGTGGTGGTCGTCCGGGTGGCAGACGAGCACGGGGGTACGGGTCGTGGGCCGCAGCACTCCGGCCTCGCTCACCCGCCTGCCGACGAGGGAGTTGACGAGTGTGGACTTGCCCGCCCCGGTCGAGCCGCCGACGACGGCCAGGAGCGGGGAGTCGGGGTCCTTGAGCCGCGGGACCAGGTAGTCGTCGAGCTGCGCCAGCAGCTCCGCGCGTGTCTGCCGGGCCCGCGGTGCGCCGGGCAGCGGAAGCGGCAGGCGCACGGCGGCGACACGGTCGCGCAGGGCGGAGAGTGCGTCGATCAGCTGAGGCCGTGCATCCAAGGTCACCACATGCGAAGAATGCCCAATTTTGGCAGCTTTTTGAAGCGTATGGGCATCTCTGCGCGCCGATCGGACAGACAGTACACAAGGGACGAGTGGGACTCAGGCATAACGAGTGCACAACACCCGCAGCGAAGCGGCGTCAAAACCGATGCACAAATCGCGCCTGCCTGCGATTATCGGTTCGCTTCACTGAACCTCCACATCGTGCCACGCAGGCGAAGCAGCGGGTCCAAGGGGATCGGAGCCCTATCCTTGTGCCCGGCGAGGCCGAAGACCGCCCATGGGCTCCAGGCCACCCTGGCCGAGCACCACCGGCCCCCGTAGCTCAGCGGATAGAGCAGGCGCCTTCTAAGCGCTTGGCCGCAGGTTCGAGTCCTGCCGGGGGCGCACGACCCGCACCACCGCGAGGCCCTCTTCCGGGAGGGCCTTCGCGCTGGGTGCAGGGGACTCTAGCGGGCGGACCGTAGTGCCCGCATAAGCTCCGGCGGGTCCCTCCCCCACTCCCGCACCCGCCGGACGCGCCCCGGATCCCCGGCCGTGCCGTTGAACGCCCGCGCCGACCCGCCCGTACCCCTGGCTGCGTGCCGTGCCAGCCGCAGACACCACCGCTCCCCGGTGCCAGGTCCCCCTGGGGGACACGTCGTCATGAACAGCGGGAGACATCATGCGTCCGAATCGACGCGCAGCGGGTTCCACGGGTCCGGTGCGGCTGATCCTGATGGCCGCGGCCGCCGTGGCCGCGGTGGCCGTGGTCCTGGTCCTGATCCGGACCGGGGGCGGTGAGGCCCAGGCGGGCTCGCCGGTCTCGGCCGGGTCGGCGCTCGGCAGCGGCAACACCACAGACGGCGGCGTCACGGACGCCGGATCGGCCGGTGCGGCCCAGGACGGACAGGGGCCTCAACCCGTCACCGAGATCGACAAGATCTTCCTCGTCAAGGTGCGCCAGGCCGGACTGTGGGAGATCCCGGCCGGGCGCCTCGCCCAGACCCACGCCTCCAGCGAGGCCGTGAAGCGCGCGGGACTGCACCTCATCGACGGGCACAGCAAGCTCGACCAGCTGGTCCGCGAGGACGCCCAGATCCTCGGGGTGGCCCTGCCCAACGAGGCGACGGCCGAACAGCAGGACTTCGTGCGGCAGATGGAGAACGCGCGCGGCGCGGAGTTCGACCGCATCTTCGCCAACCTGCTGCGCGCCTCGCACGGCAAGATCTTCGCCACCATCGGCGAGGTCCGCGCCTCCACCCAGAACGACCTGATCCGGCGCCATGCCCGCCAGGCGAACCAGACGGTGCTCGACCACCTCGAGGTGCTGGAGGACACCGGGCTGGTGGACAAGGCGACCTTCGAGGAGGTGGAGGCCGCCGTGACGCCGAAGTAGGCTCCCACGGCCTCCGGACCGGTTCCGGAGGACCGGCTTCCTCCCGGGGGGAGCCAAATCCCTTGCACTGTGCAATGCTGCACGGGCGAAGGGCCCGGTGCGTCGTCGGCCTCTGCCCGGGGGCGGCACTGGCACGGTGACGCAGCTCCACCACGCACGCCGGCGTGTCGCATCGGGCCCATCGCACCAGCAGCGGTGCGTGGGGCCCAGGGCGGCACCCGCCCTCGGACCCGGGCGCGCAGCGCACGCACGACCGGTCCTGCCGGTCCGCACGGCTCTCCCTGTACGCGTGGGACTCTCCCTGTACGCGTGGGACCCCGGACCGGCGCGAGGAGCCGGCGCGGGGCGTCCCGGCCGGCGCCGTACGAGGAACCGAGGCGGTGTCAGCCGGCAGGAGGCGGCGTCAGGTCGGACCAGCCGAGCGGGTAACGCCCGCCGCCCTGCCCGGCCGCTCCCGGCTGCGTCCCGGCCTCCGTGAAGGCGGCCAGGGCGTCGACGAGTGCGGTTCTCTGCCCGGGGCTGAGCCGGGTGACGATCCCGGCGATCTCCCGGCGCCGGCGGTCGGTCACGTCCTGGACGATCAGCCGTCCGGCTTCCGTGAGCCGCAGCACCGTCTCACGCCGGTCGCGGGGGTTGACCCGGCGGTCGGCCAGGCCCGCGGCGATCAGGCGGTCCACCATCCGCATCGCGGTCGACGGGTTCACCCCGAGCCGCTCCGCCAGCGTCGCCAGCTTCGCGGAGCCCTCCGCCGAGAGCACCACCAGCAGGCGGAACTGGGGCAGCGTCACACGGTCCTCGACGGCCGCCAGGGAGCGTGCGGAGACGGCCACCAGCAGGCGGGACGCGGTCAGTACGGCATGCGTCACGGCGTCCGCGTCGGCCTCGCGGGCCCCCGGCCGTTCTGATTGGTCCATGCCACAGTTCTACCGTGGCGACCGGGCCGCCCGGGCCGGGTGCGCGCATCGGGCACCCGGCGGGGCCCGCGGTCAGGACTGCCGGTAGCGGATCAGCAGCATGGCCGCGTCGTCGTGCGGGGGCGCCTGGGCGAACTCCTCGACGTCGGCGCGGAGCCCGGCCAGGGCCGCGTCGGGATCCGGGTCGTCCAGCATCGGCCCGCGCTCGCCCAGGGGGTAGAAGCGGCCCTCGGTGTTCCGGGTCTCCGTGACCCCGTCGGTGTAGAGCAGCAGCTGGTCGCCCGGCGCGAAGTCCAGCGCGAACGGCTCCGGGCCCGGGGCGCCGTGGACGCCCAGGCCCAGGGGCAGGGCGCGGGAAGGGGGTTCGGCGAAGCGCACCGCCGCGCCCGGATGCAGCACCATCGGGGCCGGGTGTCCGTAGTTGAGCAGCACGGCACCGCCGTCCGGGCTGAGCTCCGCGAGCACCGCGGTGACGAACTTCTCCCCCTGCAGCTCGCGTTCGAGTGCCCGCTCCAGCCGGTCGCCCACGCCCGTCAGGTCCTCCTCGTCGTGCGCTGCCTCCCGGAAGACGCCGAGGACCACGGCCGCGGTCTCGACGGCGTCGAGGCCCTTGCCCTGGACGTCGCCGACGATCACCCGGACGCCCCCGGGCGAGACGACCACCTCGTACAGGTCGCCGCCGATGCGGGCCTCGGCCACGGCGGAGGTGTACGAGCCCGCGACCCTCAGGTGCCCGGCGGTGCGGGGCACGGGCCGCAGCAGCACCCGCTGGGCGGCCTCGGCGATGGAACGCACCCCGGCCAGCTCCGTCTCCCGGCGGCGGCGCATCACGGCGGCCGCGACACCCGCCGCGGTCACCCCGGCCACCGAGGCCATGGCGGTCCAGCTCCGCCGGGTGCCGAGCAGGCCGTCGTAGGCACCGAGGCCGAGGCAGAGCACCAGGGCCAGTGCCCCGATCAGCGCCGTGCGCCGCCAGCCGCCGACCAGGCCCGCGAAGGCGGGCCCCAGGGAGACCAGGGGCAGGAATCCCACCCCGGGGCCCGCGGTGAGGTCGACGAGCACCACGACGGCCATCACCGCGAAGGGGAGCACCGACAGCAGGCGCTGCCCGGAAGGCGGTGCGGCGCGGGAGCCGGCGCGGGAGCGCAGGCGCCGCGGACGGCGTCGGCGCAGGGCGGACCGCCACGTGCGCGGGCGCCGCGGCTGCGGTGGGGGCGGCTGCTCGTCGGCCAAGGGGACTCCGGGCGGTAGGGGAACGGGCGCGCCGCCGGACCGCGCCCCGGAGCGGTGCACCGACCGGTGCACGAACCGGGCACGGCGCATCCTGCGGTTCCTCCCAGCCTATGCACAGCTCGCGCCGCCGAATCGTCTCGCTGGGCGGACGTTACCCAATCGCCGCGTATCCGCCCGCTCTCCGAAGGGCCTCGGCGCCTACCCGACGGCCGCGGCGACCAGCAGGGCGAAGGCGGCCAGCACCAGCAGGGTGCGCACCAGGTGGAGGCGGTTCCACCTGGTCTCGAAGGCGGCCCTGGCCGCTGCGGCGGGCACCGGCGGCCGGGCGTTCTCCGCGGCGGCGAGGGCGTTGTTGAGCGGGACGTTCCCGGCCGCGGTCACGGCGTGGTTCAGCACGGAGCACACCAGGGCGGCCGCGAGCAGCCACCCGCGGGCGGCCGGGCGGCCCTCCCCGGGCACGGCGAGGGCCGCGACGGGGAAGGCCACGGTCGCGACGAACACCAGCAGGAAGACGGCCCGCGGCACGGTCTCGTTGATGCGCCTCATCGCGGCGACGAACTGGTCGTCCGTCAGTCGCGCCAGACCCGGCATGACGCCGGTGAGGAAGACGAGCATGAAGCCGGCGTACAGGCCGGTGGAGACCACGGCGAGAGCGAGCAGCAGGGTCGGCATGGCCACCATGATGGCCCGGGGCCGGGGGTTCGGACAGTCCTGCCTCCCCGGGGGCGCCCCCGGGGCGGCGCCGAGGGGGCGTCAGCCCCGGTCCCCGCGAGTCCGGCGGGCCGGGGAGCCACGGGGCGGCCCTGCGTCCCGGTGGCCCGGTGTCAGGGGCCGGACGTCGGACGTCAGAGGCCAGAGCTCAGGAGACGATGTCCTTGCGGGCGAAGTGCCGGAAGGCGAGCGCGTAGAAGACGAGCGCGTAGGTGGCCGACACCGCGGCTCCCTTGACCATGCCGTCCCACTCCGGCTGCGGCTGGAGGGCGTCGATCCAGGCGAACTGCCAGTGCGCCGGCAGGAACTCGCGCCAGTCGCCGAGGGCGGTGACGGCGTCCAGCACATTGCCGACGATGGTCAGGCCGACGGCCCCGCCGACCGCGCCGAGGGGCGCGTCCGTCGTGGTGGACAGCCAGAAGGCCAGCCCGCCGGTGACCAGTTGGGAGACGAACACGAAGGCGACGACGAGGCCCAGGCGGCCGAGCGAGTCCACCGCGGACAGCGAGCCGCCCGTGGGCAGCTCCAGGGGCGCCCAGCCGTAGGCGACGGTCCCGGCCGCCAGGCCCACCAGTGGCAGCAGCAGCAGCGCGGCCGCGCTGAACCCGAGGGCCACCACCAGCTTCGACCACAGCAGCCGGGTGCGCGGAACGGGCGCGGCCAGCAGGTAGCGCAGAGAGGACCAGCTCGCCTCCGAGGCGACGGTGTCGCCGTGGAAGAGGGCGACCGGGATGACCAGCAGGAAGCCGGCCGAGACGAACAGGCAGGTGGCGGCGAAGTTGGCGCCGGAGGCCGTGGCGGTGTCCATCAGGTTGATGCGGCCGTTGTCCCGGCTCTCGGGACTCCCGCCGATGGCGAAGGCCGCGATCAGGACGAACGGCAGCGCGGCCAGGATCCCGCCCATCACCAGCGTCCGGCGCCGGCCGAGCTGGCGTACGGCCTCCACGCGCAGCGGGAGGGTGCCCCGCGCCCGGTAGCCCGGTGCCGCGCCCGCCACCGGTGCGGCGGGCGGGTCGGCCGGCCGTGCGGCCCGCGACCGCTCGGGGGCTTCGGGCGTGCTCATGCGGAGCCTCCGATCAGGGTGAGGAACGCGTCCTCCAGACGGCGGTGGGGCCCGACGCCGGTCACGGGTACGTCGAGGCGGACCAGTTCGGCGATCAGCGCGGTGGTGGTCGAGCCGTCCAGCCGGACGAGGAGCCCGCCCTCCACGGGTGCGGCCGAGGCGACCCCCGGCAGCGCGGCGATCTTGCCGACCACCGGCTCGGGGATCTCGCCCTCGCAGGTCACCAGGACGGTGTCCCCGCCACCGGTGATCTCGGCGACCGGTCCGGACCGGACGAGCCGCCCCCGGTCCATGACCACCAGGTGGGTGCAGGACTGCTCGACCTCCGACAGCAGGTGGCTGGAGACGATGACGGTCCGGCCGCCGGCCGCGTAGCGGATCATCACGTCCCGCATCTCGCGGATCTGCGGCGGATCGAGCCCGTTGGTGGGCTCGTCCAGGATCAGAAGGTCGGGGAGGCCGAGCATCGCCTGGGCGATGGCGAGCCGCTGGCGCATGCCCTGGGAGTAGGTGCGCACCGCGCGGCTCAGCGCGTCGCCGAGCCCGGCGATCTCCAGGGCCTCCTCCAGATGGGCGTCCTGCGCGGGACGGCCGGTGGCCTTCCAGTACAGCTCCAGGTTCTCGCGGCCCGAGAGGTGGGGCAGGAAGCCCGCCCCCTCCACGAACGCCCCCACCCGGGAGAGCACGGGCGCCCCCGGCCGGACGGCGTGGCCGAAGACCCGGATCTCCCCCGCGTCGGGCCGGATCAGGCCCATCAGCATCCGCAGGGTCGTGGTCTTGCCCGCGCCGTTGGGGCCGAGCAGACCGAGCACCTGGCCCCGCTCCACGCGGAAGGAGAGGTCCTGCACCGCGTACCGGTCGCTGGAGCGTGCGTAGCGCTTGGCCAGGCCGGTGATCTCCAGCGGCACGTCCGCGCCGCCGGGCTCCGGCGCGGGCGCGGAGGCCCGGCGGCGCGCCGTGGCGAGCAGGGCCGCCGCGACCAGGGCGCCGCCCGCGGGCAGGGCCCAGACCCACCAGGCGGCGCTCTCGGAGCCGGTCGCCACGGAGGGCGCGGTGGGGACCACCAGCGGGCCGGTGGCGGAGGCCGTGTAGACGGCCGGTTCGGCCGGGGAGGCGTAGCCGAGGTCGGTCGCCGACAGGACGAGGCGGAGCCGGTGCCCGGCGTCCACCTCGTGGTCGACGGCGGGGAGCGTGAGGGTGACCTTCCGGCCCCCGGCGGCGTCCGGGATGCGCACGGGGGCGACCAGCTGGCCGGGCAGCACCTGCCGGCGGCCGTCCGGGGCGACGTCGTAGACCTTGGCGAACAGGACCGCCTCACCGCGGTCGGAGGAGACCTCGACGGTGACGCGGGGCGAGCCGGTGATCCTCACGGGCCGCTCCACCGGCTGCGAGGTGAACGCGGCGAACTGGCCGGGGAAGTCCAGGGACACCCCGACACCGAGCGAGGACAGCGCCCCCGCGCCGCCGGTCAGACCGGGCACCGCGGACACGGCGGGCGGGCTGGCCCCGGCCGGGTTGGTGAAGCGCTGCTCCCGTCCGGTGAGGGCGAACTCCCGTGGACCGGCGGACAGTCCGGGGTAGCGGTCGGCGGTGGCGCCGCGCAGCCGGGCCTGCCCGTCGGTGGAGTCGACTCCCCCGGTGCGGCTGACACGGAAGGCGGGCCCCGTGGCCGCCCCTTCGTCCTGCCGGAGGTGGCGGTCGAACCAGGCGCCGACCCGCGCCTCGACCCGCTCCTCCTCGCGGTCGCCGCCGTCGTGGCCGCCGGCGATCCAGTCGACGGCCACGGGGGCGCCGTTGCCCGCGATGGCGCGGGCGGCCTCGTCGGCGTGGGAGAGGGGGAAGAGGGAGTCGGACTGCCCCTGCACCAGCAGGGTGGGCACGGTGATGCGGTCGGCGAAGGCGGACGGGCTGCGCGCCCGGAGCAGGCGCCGGGCGTCGTCGTCGGGGCGGCCCACGGTGGCGACCCGCTCGTACAGGGCGCAGAGTTCGGCGGTGAAGCGGCCGCAGCGCGCGGGGGCCGAGGGGGGTTCGGCGGGGGCGCCGGTGGCGCCGGAGGGCGCCGGGGCGGTGTCCCGGGGGGCCGCCGGTGCGGTGGCGCCCGGCGCGGCCGATCCGGCGGAGAAGAGGATTCCGGCCCAGAGCTTCTTGTAGACGCCCTCGGGGAACAGGGCATCGGCCAGGTTCCAGTAGGTGATCGCGGGGGCGATGGCGTCCACCCGCTCGTCGTGGGCGGCGCCGAGAAGCGCGATCGCGCCCCCGTAGGAGGCGCCGGTGATGCCGACGCGGGGGTCGCCCTCCGCGTCGAGCTGCACCTCGGGCCGGTCGGCGAGCCAGTCGAGGAGGCGGGAGACGTCCTTCACCTCGTGGTCGGGGTCGTTCAGCCCGATGCTCCCGGTGGAGGCCCCGAAGCCGCGGGCCGACCAGGTCAGCACCGCGTACCCGTCCCGGGCCAGGCGTTCGGCCTGGGCCCGGACGTCGTCCTTGCTGCCGCCGAACCCGTGGCCGACGAGGACGGCGGGGCGGCGCCCCGCGCCGCCGTCGGTGAAGTAGGAGGTGTCGATCCGCGCGCCGGGCATCCGGAGGACCCGGTCCTCGCGGTGGACGGCAGGTTCGCCGTCGTCCGCGGCGGCCTTCCACGTCCCCGCCCCCGCGAGGACGGCGAGGGCCGCGATGCCTGCGAGCCATCGGCCCCGGGCCGCACCCCGGGGAAGTCGGATCTCCATGCCTGCACCCTACGGGCACGGCCCGCGGTCCCACGGCTGCCGCCGGGCGGAGGCCGGCCTCCTCCCCGGGCCGTACGCGCACGGCCCCGGATACCGCGGGTGCGGTACGGCACCTGCCTCCCGCCCGGGCGGTGCGCCCGGGCGGGCGGGGGCCCTCAGTGGTTGCGCGGGAAGCCCAGGTCCACTCCGGCGGGGGCGTCGGCCGGGTCGGGCCAGCGGGTGGTGACGACCTTGCCGCGGGTGTAGAAGTGGACGCCGTCGCGGCCGTAGATGTGGTGGTCGCCGAAGAGGGAGTCCTTCCAGCCGCCGAAGGAGTGGTAGCCGACGGGCACCGGGATCGGCACGTTGACGCCGACCATGCCCGCCTGGACCTCCATCTGGAAGCGCCGGGCGGCGCCGCCGTCGCGGGTGAAGACCGCCGTGCCGTTGCCGAACGGCGAGGCGTTCACGATCGCCAGGCCCTCCTCGTAGGTCTCCGCGCGCAGCACGCACAGCACCGGGCCGAAGATCTCGTCGCGGTAGGCGTCCGCGTCGGTGGGGACGTGGTCCAGCAGGGAGAGCCCGATCCAGTGGCCGTCCTCGTAGCCCTCGACGGTGTGGCCGGTGCCGTCCAGGACGACCTCGGAGCCCTGCGCGGCGGCGCCCGTCACGTAGGAGGCCACCTTGTCGCGGTGCGCCCTGGTGATCAGGGGCCCCATCTCGGAGGCGGGGTCGGTGCCGGGGCCGATGGTGATCTTCTCCGCGCGCTCGCGGATACGCTGCACCAGGTCGTCGCCGATCGCGCCGACCGCGACGACCGCGGAGATGGCCATGCAGCGCTCCCCGGCCGAGCCGTAGGCGGCCGAGACCGCGGCGTCGGCGGCCGCGTCGAGGTCCGCGTCGGGCAGCACCAGCATGTGGTTCTTGGCACCGCCGAGGGCCTGCACCCGCTTGCCGTTGGCGGAGGCGGTGGCGTGGATGTGGCGGGCGATCGGCGTGGAGCCCACGAAGGAGACCGCGGCCACGTCGGGGTGCTCCAGCAGGGCGTCCACGGCCACCCTGTCGCCGTGGAGGACGTTCAGCACGCCGGCCGGAAGGCCGGCCTCGGCGGCGAGCTCGGCCAGCAGGTTGGCGGCCGAGGGGTCCTTCTCGCTCGGCTTGAGGACGAAGGTGTTGCCGCAGGCGATGGCCAGCGGGAACATCCACATCGGCACCATGGCGGGGAAGTTGAAGGGTGTGATGCCCGCGACCACGCCGAGCGGCTGGCGGATGGCGGCGACGTCGACCCGGTTGGAGACCTGGGTGGACAGCTCGCCCTTGAGCTCGGTGGTGATGCCGCAGGCCAGTTCGACGATCTCCAGGCCGCGCGCGACCTCGCCCAGGGCGTCGGAGTGCACCTTCCCGTGCTCGGCGGTGATCAGCGCGGCGAGGTCGTCGCGGCGGGCGTCGAGCAGGGCCCGGTAGCGGAAGAGCACGGCCGTGCGCTGGGCGAGGGAGGAGGTCCCCCAGCTCGTGTACGCCTCCCGGGCCGCGGCCACGGCGGCGTCGACCTCGGCGGCCGAGGCCAGGGCCACCCGGGTGGTCACCGCACCGGTGGCCGGATCGGTGACGGGCCCCCAGTTGCCGGACGTCCCCTCGACGGTCCTGCCGCCGATCCAGTGGTGGACGGTCTTCGTCATGGCGAGAGCTCCTTCGGTGCGTCAGAGGTGGCGGCGTCGGGCTGCGGCCTGGCGGTCGTACTCCTCGCGGGCGGACACCGCCGCCGGGCGGGCCGCGGTCTCGGCCACCGGAACATCCCACCACGCCTGTGCCGCGGGCGGGCCCGACACAGTGTCGGGCGTTTCGGTCTCCGTGTAGACACATGTGGGGCCCTCCGCACGGCGCGCTTCGGACAGGGCTTCCCGCAGGTCACGCACGGTCCGGGCGCGGATCACCCGCATCCCGAGGGAGGCCGCGCAGGCGGCCAGGTCGACCGGCAGCGGCGCCCCGCCGTAGGCCCCCCCGGGACCGGTGCGGAGGCGGTAGGCGGTGGCGAAGCCCTCGGCGCCGACGGCGCGGGAGAGCCCGCCGATGGAGGCGTAGCCGTGGTTCTGGAGGATCACCAGCCGCAGCGGTACGCCCTCCTGGACGGCGGTGACGATCTCGGTCGGGTTCATCAGGAAGGTCCCGTCGCCGACCAGGGCCCACACGGGGCGTCCGGGGGCCGCGGCGGCCACGCCGATGGCGGCCGGGATCTCGTAGCCCATGCAGGAGTAGCCGTACTCCACGTGGTACTGGTCGGAGGAGCGGGCCCGCCACAGCCGGTGGAGGTCCCCCGGCAGCGACCCGGCGGCGTTGACCAGGATGTCCTCCTCGGTCACCAGCGCGTCCAGCGCGCCCAGCACCTGGGCCTGGGTGGGGGCGGCATCCGGGTCGGGGGCTGCGAGGGCCGTGTCGACCCGCCGCTCCCAGCGCTCCTTGGCCGTGCGGTAGGCGGTGCGGTAGGCCGCGTCCACCCGGTGGCCCGCAAGGGCCTCGGCGAGTTCCTCCAGGGCGGCCCGGGCGTCGGCGACCACCGCGAGCCCGGCCAGTTTGCAGGCGTCGGAGCCGGCCGCGTTGATGTTGACGAAGCGGACGCCGGGCTCGGCGAAGAGGGTCGAGGAGGCGGTGGTGAAGTCGGTCCAGCGGGTGCCGATCCCCACGACGAGGTCGGCGGTGCGCGCGAGGTCGTCTGCGGTGGCGGTGCCGGTGTGCCCGATGCCGCCCACCTCGCAGGGGTGGTCGTGGGCGAGCGTCCCCTTGCCCGCCTGGGTGGCGGCGACGGGGATGCCGGTGGCCTCGGCCAGGGCCCGCAGCGCCCCCTCGGCCTCGCTGTGCCGGACGCCCCCGCCCGCCACGATCAGCGGCCGGCGGGCGGAGCGGATCGCGGCGGCCGCCTCGGCGAGCGCGGCCCGGTCGGGTCGCGGGCGGCGCACCGGCCAGACCCGCTCGGCGAGGAACTCCTCCGGCCAGTCGAACCCCTCGGCCTGGACGTCCTGCGGGAGCGCGAGGGTCACCGCGCCGGTCTCCACGGGGTCGGTGAGGACGCGCACGGCCGCGAGGGCCGCCGGGATCAGCGCCTCGGGGCGGGTGACGCGGTCGAAGTACCGGGAGACGGGGCGCAGGGCGTCGTTGACCGAGACGTCGCCGGCCCAGGGGACCTCCAGTTGCTGCAGGACGGGGTCGGCGCGGCGGGTGGCGAAGACGTCACCCGGCAGCAGGAGCACCGGCAGGTGGTTGACGGTCGCCAGCGCGGCCCCGGTGACCAGGTTGGTCGCACCGGGACCGATGGAGGTGGTGACGGCGTGGGTGGACAGCCTGCGGGACTGCCGGGCGCGGCCGACGGCGGCGTGGACCATGGCCTGCTCGTTGCGGCCCTGGACGAACGGCATCGCGGGGCCGGACTCCAGGAGCGCCTGGCCGAGCCCGGCGACGTTGCCGTGGCCGAAGATGCCCCAGGTGGCGGGGATCAGCCGCTGTCGGCGTCCGTCGCGCTCGCTGTACTGGGCGGCCAGGAAGCGGACCAGTGCCTGGGCGGTGGTGAGCCGGGTCATCGGTAGCCCTCCGGGTAGCGGGGGTGGAAGCGGATCAGCCACTGCCGCTCGGGGCCGGGACCGGCCATCACGTTGAGGTAGTAGAGGTCGTGACCGGGTTCGGCGACGGAAGGACCGTGCCAGCCGTCGGGCACCAGGACGGCGTCGCCGGTGCGGACCTCCGCGAGGAGGTCCGCACCGCCGGGGCGCGAGGGGGAGACGCGCTGGTATCCGGTGCCGTCGCCGTCGACCTCGAAGTAGTAGACCTCCTCCAGTCTGCTCTCCAGGCCCGGAAGGTCCTCGTCGTGCTTGTGCGGCGGGTAGGAGGACCAGTTGCCGCCGGGGGTGACGACCTCGACGGCGATCAGCCGGTCGCAGTCGAAGGCGCCGACGGCGGCGAAGTTGCGGACCTCGCGGGCCTGGCGGCCGCTCCCGCGGGCTTCGATCGGTACCTCCGGCGCGGGGCCGTAGCGAGCGGGGAGTCGGCGCTCGCACCTCGCTCCTGCCAGGGCGAAGCGGCCTCCCGCGCCGGAGGCGATGCGGGCGCGGGCGTCACGTGGCACATAGGCGAAGTCGCTCACTCCGCCGAACACCCCGTCCCTTCCGCGCAGTTGGAACGACTCGCCATCGGTCTGCACCGTACAGGCCCCCGCCAGCGGCAGCACGATCCATTCGCTGTCCCCGGTGGCGAACGCGTGCGCGCCGCCGGGGGCGAGGTCGAGGACGCGCAGCGCCGCGTGGTCCCGGCCCGCCCCAGCGGGGCCGGTGTCCAGGGCGTAGGGCCCGTGCGCCGCGGTGCCCGCCGGGAGGTGGAGCCGGTCCGGTGTCCTTCGCTCGTCGGTCATGCCCCCTGCCTACCCCCTGCGGCGGGCCGGGCGGCGCACCGGTGCCGGGCCCCCGCGCGCCGCGCGCCCCACCGCACCGGCCGCGCGGCGGCTTCCGCCGTGCGCGGGTGCCCCCGGGCGGGGGCGCGGAGGCCTCGTGCGGACCCTCCCGCGCCCGTCCGTCCGTGCGGTGACGCGGGGGTGGCGCGCGGGGGGCGGGTGGCCGTCGGCGCTCCCGGGGCCCTGCCCGTTGCGCGGGCCGGGGCGGGCGGTGCGGTGGTCTCCCGCGCGCTCACGGCGCCCGCTCCCCCGGCTCCGGCCCCGGCCCGCCGGCGGGGCCGGAGGGCGGGGGGATGCTGGGGTCCGGCGGGACGGGTCCTCCCGCGGCGACCTGCTCGACCTCCTCCTCGTAGGGCATCGCCGCCGAGCAGGCGAGCCGCGCGGCGACCACGGCGCCCGCGGCGTTGGCGAAGCGGACCACGCGCTCCAGGGGCCAGCCCGCCAGCAGCCCGTGGCACAGGGCGCCGCCGAACGCGTCGCCCGCGCCGAGCCCGTTCACGACCTCGACGGCGACGGGCGGGACCTCGACCCGGGTGCCGTCCCGGTGGGCGGCGAGCACGCCCCCCGGGCCCTGCTTGACGACGGCGAGTTCCACACCGGCGGCGAGCAGCGCGTCCGCCGCCGCGTGCGGCTCGCGCTCACCGGTGGCCACCTCGCACTCCTGCGCGTTGCCGACGGCGACGGTGGCGTGGGCCAGCGCCTTGGCGTAGTACTCCCGGGCGGCGGCGGGGTCGGGCCAGAACATCGGGCGCCAGTCGAGGTCGAACACGGTGGTGCCCGAGGCGGCCCGGTGGGCGAGGGCGGCGAGCGTCGCGGTGCGGCTGGGCTCCTCGCTGAGACCGGTGCCCGTCATCCAGAAGACACGGGCCGCGCGGATCGGTTCGCGCTCCAGCTCGCCCTCCCTGATGCACAGGTCGGGGGCGGTGGGCCGGCGGTAGAAGTAGAGCGGGAAGTCGTCGGGCGGGAAGAGCTCGCAGAAGGCGACCGGGGTGGGGAGGTCCTCGACCGAGGTGACCCAGCGGTCGTCCACCCCGAAGGCGCGCAGGGCCCCGTGGAGGTACTCGCCGAAGGGGTCCTGCCCGGTACGGGTGATCACCGCCGTCCGCCGTCCGAGGCGGGCGGCCGCCACCGCCACGTTGGACGGCGAGCCGCCCAGGTACCTGCCGAAGGTGTCCACCTCGGCGAGCGGTACGCCGACGCGCAGCGGGTACAGGTCCACCCCGATCCGGCCCATGGTGATCACGTCGTAGCGCTGCGGGGCGTACGGCTGCGGCATGCGGGTCCCTCCGTCCGGGGGTGCACCCCGGTTCTAGCCGCCCGCACGAACGGTGTCAATATTTTGTCCGGACATTCGGACCAAGCCTTGACACCCTGCTCCGGCGGCCGGAAGCCTGGCCGCCATGACCTCACGCGCCCCCGCACTGGACCGCATCCGGGTCGGCTCGGCCCCCGACTCCTGGGGGGTGTGGTTCCCCGACGACCCGCGGCAGGTGCCCTGGCGGCGCTTCCTCGACGAGGTGGCCCGCGCCGGGTACGAATGGATCGAGCTCGGTCCGTACGGCTACCTCCCGAGCGACCCGGAGCGGCTGGCCGCCGAGACCTCCCGCCGGGGCCTGCGGGTGTCCGCGGGGACCGTCTTCACCGCGCTCCACCGGGGCCCGGAGGTGTGGGAGGGGACCTGGGAGCACGTCGCACGGGTCGCGGCGCTCGCCCGGGCGGTGGACGCCCGGCACCTGGTGGTCATCCCGTCCTTCTGGCGGGACGACCGGACGGGCCGGGTGCTGGAGGAGCGCACCCTGGACGCCGCGCAGTGGCGCGATCTGGCCCGCCAGACGGAGCGCCTGGGGCGTGAGGTGCGCGAGCGCTTCGGCCTGCGGATCGTGGTCCACCCGCACGCGGACACCCACATCGACACCGAGGAGAACGTCGCGCGGTTCCTGGACGCCACCGATCCGGAGCTGGTCTCCCTCTGCCTGGACACGGGCCACTACGCCTACTGCGGCGGGGACAGCGTGGAGCTGATCAGGACCTACGGGGAGCGGATCGGCTACCTCCACCTGAAGCAGGTGGACCCGGACGTCCTCGCCAGGGTGACGGCCGAGGGGACCCCGTTCGGTCCGGCCGTCGCGCAGGGGGTGATGTGCGAACCGCCCGCGGGCGTGCCGGCCCTGGAGCCGGTGCTGACCGCGGCGGGCGCCCTCGGCGTGGACCTCTTCGCCATCGTCGAGCAGGACATGTACCCCTGCCCGGCGGACCGCCCGCTGCCGATCGCGGAGCGCACCCGCGCCTTCCTCCGCTCCTGCGGCGTCTGACGCGGGCGCACGCGGGTCCGGCGCCCGTGAGGGCGCACCGCCCCGGCGGGTGCGACACATCCGTCACGGTTGTACCGGACCGTCCACGGATGTCTCCGTTACGCGGGCTTTCCGTCACAGACGGTCGACAGCCCCGCCCCTGCCGTCGCGGCCGGGCGTTCACCGGGCACAGGCTCAGTGATCACCAGCGACCCCGCGGCAGCTCCCCCGACGGCACCCCCCGCCGTGGCTGCCGCGCGCGCAGGGAGGTGCCCCATGACGGACAGAAACCTCTGGTCCTACAAGGACATCGCGGCCCACATCCGGGTGCAGCCGGAGACGGTGCGCTCCTACCGCAAACACGGACTGCTCCCGCCACCGGACCACGTGGAGGCGGGGAAGCCGTTCTGGCGCGCGGACACCATCCGTACCTGGGTGGCCAACCGCCCGGGCAACCGGGGGCGCCGCGGGTGACCGGCCACCCACCTCGCCTCCATACCCCCTAGGGGTATAGACTCGCCACGGCGGGTCCCCGGGAGGCCTTCCGTGGACCCGCCCACGCACCCAGACACCCCTCCCCGAGGAGACTGCCATGACCACCGAGGCGCAGACCGACACCGCGGCCGGGGCCCAGCCCGCCGGCTCCTGCTGCTCCGCCGCCCCCCGCGACACGGCGGCGGGCGAGCCCGGCGGCGTCACCGCGGTGTACCTGGTCACGGGCATGACCTGCGGCCACTGCGAGGGGGCCGTCGGCGAGGAGATCTCGGCGCTGCCCGGGGTCACCTCGG
This sequence comes from Streptomyces sp. C10-9-1, assembly GCF_024497955.1. Classification (GTDB taxonomy): domain Bacteria; phylum Actinomycetota; class Actinomycetes; order Streptomycetales; family Streptomycetaceae; genus Streptomyces; species Streptomyces sanyensis. The sequence continues at coordinate 153,081 of NZ_JANHKP010000004.1, forward strand.
TGACGGCCGACGCGGCGACCGGGCGGGTGACGGTCGCCTCCGGGGCACCGCTCGACGAGGCCGCCGTACGCGCGGCCGTCGACGAGGCGGGCTACGAACTGACCGGCCGCGCCTGACCGATCGGCGCACCGGCGGAAGGGCCGGGCGCGGACCTCCGCGGGAGACCGCACGGGCCCGCGCCCGGCCCTTTCTCGCCACCGGCCGCCGCGCGGCGCGCCGCCCCCCGCCCCCCGCGCCCGGCCCGCGGGGCCCCCGGACAGCGAACTCCGGCCACGGCGGGCAAATCTTTACCGGACCTTGATGCATCCGGGCCCGCGACATCAGTCGGGGCATCAACACTGGTCAGCGCCGCAGCCATCCCGAAAACACACCCTTTCGCCCCGCTTTGCGGCAGCCAGAGCACCGCCGCCCCGAGCCCGAATGGGACTACAAATAGGTCACAGGACCTTCACATCGAGACGTAGATCACAGATATTTGGGGGTAACCATTCGGACTCCTCGCGAGTCTTAGTGGTCGATGCCAGAACGTCTTGGGGGACGTTCGTGGAATGTCTTGGGGGACGTTCCAGGCAAGCGTTGGCCGGGGCACGTGCCCGGGGAGCTTTGAGCGGCCCTCCCGTGCGTACGTACCCCGGCAGACCGCAGGGAGCATCCGCTCCCGCAGACGCCCGGCCGGATCCCGTGGGGGGAATCCGCTCGGGGATATGGGAAGCGCCCCGTCTCCGACCCGTGGGGGGATCGGCGGCGGGGCGCTTCTCGCGTACGGCGCGGGTGCGGGCTCAGCGGGCCTCGACCGGCACGAAGTCACGCAGGACCTCGCCGGTGTAGATCTGGCGCGGGCGGCCGATGCGCGAACCCGGCTCCTTGATCATCTCGTGCCACTGGGCGATCCAGCCCGGCAGGCGGCCCAGGGCGAACAGCACGGTGAACATCTCGGTCGGGAAGCCCATCGCCCGGTAGATCAGACCCGTGTAGAAGTCGACGTTCGGGTACAGGTTGCGCTGCACGAAGTACTCGTCGGAGAGCGCGTGCTCCTCCAGCTTCAGCGCGATGTCCAGCAGCTCGTCGGACTTGCCGAGGGCGGAGAGGACGTCGTGGGCGGCCGCCTTGATGATCTTGGCGCGCGGGTCGAAGGACTTGTACACCCGGTGGCCGAAGCCCATCAGGCGGACGCCGTCCTCCTTGTTCTTCACCTTGTTGATGAAGGACTCGACGTTGCCGCCGTCGGCCTGGATGCCCTCCAGCATCTCCAGCACCGACTGGTTGGCACCGCCGTGCAGCGGGCCCCACAGGGCGCTGATGCCGGCGGAGATCGAGGCGAACATGTTCGCCTGCGAGGAGCCGACCAGGCGCACGGTGGAGGTGGAGCAGTTCTGCTCGTGGTCCGCGTGCAGGATCAGGAGCTTGTCCAGGGCGGAGACGACCACCGGGTCGAGCTCGTACTCCTGCGCGGGGACCGAGAAGGTCATGCGGAGGAAGTTCTCCACGTAGCCGAGGTCGTTGCGCGGGTAGACGAACGGGTGGCCGATCGACTTCTTGTAGGCGTAGGCGGCGATCGTCGGCAGCTTGGCCAGCAGCCGGATCGTCGACAGGTGGCGCTGCTCCTCGTCGAAGGGGTTGTGGCTGTCCTGGTAGAACGTGGACAGCGCACTGACCACGGAGGACAGCATCGCCATCGGGTGGGCGTCGCGCGGGAAGCCCTGGAAGAAGCGCTTGACGTCCTCGTGCAGCAGGGTGTGCTGCGTGATCTCGTTCTTGAACGCGGCGAGCTCGTCGACGGTCGGCAGCTCACCGTTGATCAGCAGCGACGCGACCTCCAGGAAGGTCGAGCGCTCCGCCAGCTGCTCGATCGGGTAGCCGCGGTAGCGCAGGATGCCCTGCTCGCCGTCGAGGTAGGTGATCGCGGATTTATAGGCGGCGGTGTTGCCGTAGCCGCTGTCCAGGGTCACCAGACCGGTCTGGGCTCGGAGCTTCCCGATGTCGAAGCCCTTGTCACCGACGGTGCTCTCGACCACCGGGTAGGTGTATTCACCGTCCGCGTACCGCAGTACTACAGAGTTGTCGCTCACGTCATCCCTCACCGACGTAGTGCCTCTACTTCGAGGTGCCCTGACTGTCTCTACCATCCCCCATTTGGCTCAGGAGAGTGCACTCGGGGTCGACCATTGGGCCCGCCGGCGGCACTCAGTGCCGCCAACCTGCTCATCTTGCCCCCTTCGCCCCGGTTCTGAAAGCCGGGGTGGGGTCGGGGTGGTGTTTCCCACCCTGCTACGCCGCCGAACCGCCCGGCCCGCGGGGGCGTCGCCGACCGGGCGCGGCGCACCGCGTGCCACCGCCCGGCGGGACGCTCCGCCGGGCGGTGGCACGCGGTGCGCTCAGCCCAGGCGGTGGTCGAGGGCGGTGTGGCGGCGCCCGGCGGAGACCGTGCGCACGGCCTGGCCCAGCGCCCGCCGCGAGCCGACCAGCACCACCAGCCCCTTCGCCCGGGTGACGGCCGTGTAGAGGAGGTTGCGCTGCAGCATCATCCAGGCACCCGTGGTGACCGGGATGACCACGGCGGGGTACTCGCTGCCCTGGGAGCGGTGGATGGTGACGGCGTACGCGTGGGCCAGCTCGTCCAGCTCGTCGAAGTCGTAGGGCACCTCCTCGTCCTCGTCGGTGAGCACCGTGAGGCGCTGGTCGTCCGCGCTCAGGGAGGTCACCACGCCCACCGTGCCGTTGAAGACGCCGTTGCGGCCCTTCTCGTAGTTGTTGCGGACCTGGGTGACCTTGTCGCCGACGCGGAAGACCCGTCCGCCGAAGCGCTTCTCCGGCAGATCGGGGCGGGCCGGGGTGATCGCCTGCTGGAGGAGTCCGTTGAGGGTGCCCGCGCCGGCCGGGCCGCGGTGCATCGGCGCCAGGACCTGCACGTCCCGCCGGGCGTCGAGACCGAAGGTGGCCGGGATGCGGCGGGCGGCCACGTCGACCGCCAGGCGCCCCGCCTCCTCCGTCTCCTCGGCGACGAAGAGGAAGAAGTCCTTCAGGCCGGTGGTCACGGGCGGCAGGCCCTCGTTGATCCGGTGGGCGTTGGTCACCACCCCGGACTCCCGGGCCTGGCGGAAGATCCGGGTGAGCCGCACGCTCGGCACCGGGCCGCCCTCCGCGAGCAGGTCGCGCAGCACCTCCCCGGCACCGACGCTGGGCAGCTGGTCCACGTCGCCCACCAGCAGCAGGTGGGCTCCCATGGCCACCGCCTTGACGAGCTTGTTGGCGAGCAGCAGGTCCAGCATGGACGCCTCGTCGACGACGATCAGGTCCGCGTCGAGCGGCCGGTCGCGGTCGAAGGCCGCGTCGCCGCCCGGCTTCAGCTCCAGCAGCCGGTGGACGGTGGACGCCTCGGCCCCCGTCAGCTCGGCCAGCCGCTTGGCCGCCCGGCCGGTGGGCGCCGCGAGGACCACCGCGGCCTTCTTGGCCCGGGCCAGTTCCACGATCGAGCGCACGGTGAAGGACTTGCCGCAGCCGGGACCACCGGTCAGCACCGCCACCCTGCTGGTCAGCGCGAGCTTGACCGCTTCCTGCTGCTCGGGGGCGAGTTCCACCCCGGTGCGCCGCGCCAGCCAGCCCAGTGCCCTGTCCCAGTCCACGTCCTGGAACGCCGGCATCCGGTCCTCCCCGGCGCCCAGCAGCCGGCGCACCTGGCCCGCCAGCGACAGCTCCGCTCGGTGGAAGGGCACCAGGTAGACGGCGGTGACGGGCTCCCCGCCCGCCGGCCCCGGCACCTTCTCGCGCACCACCCCCTCCTCGTCGGCGGCCAGCTCGGCAAGGCAGTCGATGACCAGCCCGGCGTCGACCTGGAGGAGCTTCACGGAGTCCGCGATCAGCCGCTCCTCGGGGAGGAAGCAGTGCCCCTGGTCGGTGGACTGCGACAGGGCGTACCGGAGGCCGGCCTTGACCCGGTCGGGGCTGTCGTGCGGGATGCCCACGGCCTGTGCGATCCGGTCGGCGGTCAGGAAGCCGATGCCCCACACGTCGGCGGCGAGCCGGTAGGGCTGGTTGCGCACCACGGAGATCGAGGCGTCGCCGTACTTCTTGTAGATGCGCACCGCGATGGAGGTGGAGACGCCGACCCCCTGGAGGAAGACCATGACCTCCTTGATCGCCTTCTGCTCCTCCCAGGCCGCGCCGATCAGCGCCGTGCGCTTGGGACCGAGACCGGGCACCTCGACGAGCCGGCCGGGCTCCTGCTCGATCACCTCCAGCGTGTCCGTGCCGAAGTGGTCGACGATCCGCTCGGCGATCCTCGGCCCGATGCCCTTGATCAGCCCGGAGCCCAGGTAGCGGCGGATGCCCTGGACCGTCGCCGGCAGCACGGTGGTGTAGTTCTCCACCGTGAACTGCCGGCCGTACTGGGGGTGGGAGCCCCAGCGGCCCTCCATCCGCAGCGACTCGCCGACCTGCGCGCCGAGCAGCGAACCGACGACCGTGAGCAGTTCGCCCGCGCCCCGGCCGGTGTCGACGCGCGCGACGGTGTAGCCGTTCTCCTCGTTGGCGTAGGTGATGCGCTCCAGCACGCCTTCGAGGACGGCAGGGGTGAAGCCCGGTGCGTCTGCCGGGCGGGCCGCCGGAATGGACATGGCCCGACGCTACCGCCCGCCGCGGACACCCCGGGCGTCCCACGGAGGTTCCCCGCGCCCGGCGCCGGTCACAGGCCCGTGCGCCGCAGCACCTCGCCGAGGTCGACGAACTTCAGGTTGGTGCCCTCGCGTTCGGCGGTGCCGTCGTGGCCGTCCTGGACGACCAGCAGGCCGTGCGGGTAGGCGCGGCCGAGCGGGGCACCGAGGACGGCGGCCCCGTCGCACTCCTCGGAGCCGTCGACGCCGCCTCCGGGCCCCACCCGGAACCCGGCCGCGTACGGGGTGCGGGGGCCGGTGTCCCTGCGGTAGACCGCGAAGGTGTCGTCGCCCTGGCTGGAGGCGAGCAGGTAGCGGCGGCCGTCGCGGCCGGTGAGCAGGGCCAGTCCCTCGACGTCGGCGGCCAGCCGGGTGCCGCCGAAGCCCGGGTCGGCACCGGGCAGGCACTCCCCGGTCTCCTCGTCGTGGACCGCGGGCACGCCGAACTCCCGGACGCGGTCCACCAGTCGGGGCGTTCCGCCCAGGTCGGCGCGCATCCGCCAGATGCCCACGTCCTCCTGGGCGGCGTAGAGGGTGCCGGTGCCGGGGTCGACGACCATGCCCTCCACCTGGGGCAGCTCGCCCGGGTCGCCGCAGGGGGTCCAGGAGGTGCCGTCCGGGAGCCGGAAGGCGGCGGGGAGGCGCAGGGTGCGGACCGTGCGGTAGGAGACCGTTCCGGAGGGGGTGGGGAGCAGTTCCAGCAGCGCGATCCCGGTCCGCTCCCGCCGGCTCACCAGGGCGTAGGAGCGGTGGGAGCGGCGGTCGGTCCAGGTGGCCAGCCCGTAGGCGGTGCGCTGCTCGTCGGCCTCGTCCTGGTCGGCGGAGAAGATCCGCGGCGCGGCGGGGTCGGTGACGTCGCGCAGCGGGGCGGCCCCCTCCCCGGGTGCGATCCGGTGGACGCGCAGCCGGTCCCCGCCGCGGTCGGTGGTGACGGCCACGTCCGCGCGCCCGCCGGGCAGGTGCAGGCCGTGCACCAGGTCGACGTTGTTGAAGCGCCCCGGGGCGTCGCTGGGGCGGGCGGGCACGGGCGCGGGCAGGGACTGCACGAGCCGGGCCGCGAGGTCGTAGACGCGCAGGCCGCCCTCCTTGGCGGTGGCGATCACGAGGCTGCGCCCGGGGTCCGAGGGATTGCGCCAGATCGCCGGGTCGTCGGCGTCGGCGTTGCCGCCCTCCTCGTCGTCGTACAGCGTCGGCGTCTCGGCCCGCGGGTGGACGGTCGGCAGCGGCGGCGCGGGGTGCGCGTGCGCGGAGGCGGGGGCGGTCAGGGCCGCGAGGGCCGTGCCGAGGGCGAGTACGCCGGAGCACAGGGAGCGGGTCCGCTTCACGGAGGGTCCTCACTGTCGGGTGCACGTCAGATGCCGTGCGTGAGGGTGGCGCCCCGGCATGGCCGCCGGGCGGACGCGGCACCACGACCGGGTGGCTCGCCGGTGAACGGCGCGCCTGCGGCCGCGGCCCGCGCGGGCCCGGGCACCGGACCCGGTCAGAGCACGCAGTCCGTGAACCGCCCCGCCGTCTCCGCCAGGACCTCCACCCCGTCCCTGGCCCACAGCCCGTCGTTGAACAGCTCCACCTCGAGGGGACCGCGCCAGCCGGCCGCCTCCACCCGCTCGCGCCAGGCACGCAGGTCGACCGCCCCGTCGCCGAGCTGGCCCCGGCCCGTGAGCACCCCGGCGGGCAGCGGGGTCGTCCAGTCGGCGAACTGGACGGCGTGCAGCCGCCCCGCGGCGCCCGCGCGGGCCACCGCCGCCGGGGCGCGGTCGTCCCACCAGACGTGGTACGTGTCCACCACCACGCCGACCCGGTCCGCCGGGAAGCGCTCCGCCAGGTCGAGCGCCTGGTCGAGGGTGGAGACCACGCACCGGTCGGCGGCGAACATCGGGTGCAGGGGCTCCACGGCCAGGCGGACGCCCCGCTCGCCCGCGTACGGGGCGAGGACGGCCAGGCACTCGGCGATCCGCTCCCGGGCCGCGGCCAGGTCGCGGCTGCCGGGGGGCAGGCCGCCCGGGACCAGGACCAGCGTGTCCGTGCCCAGTGCCGCCGCCTCGTCCACCGCGGCCCGGTTGTCGTCCAGGGCGCGCGCCCGGCCCGCGGGGTCGGCGGCGGTCAGGAAGCCGCCGCGGCACAGCGAGGTGACCGCGAGTCCGGCGTCCCGGACCAGCTTCGCCGTCGCCGCGAGGCCGTGCTCGGCGACCGGTTCGCGCCACAGCCCGACGGCGGGCACCCCGAGGGTGACGCAGGCCTCGACGAGGGCCGGCACCGTCAGCTGCCTCACGGTCATCTGGTTGATGCTCAGGCGGGACAGCGCGCCGCTCACCGCGGGACCCCGTGGATGCCGAGCAGCAGGGCCAGGCGGCGCTCGGCGAGCGCCGGGTCCGGGAACAGGCCCAGGCCGTCGGCGAGTTCGTAGGCGCGGGCCAGGTGCGGCAGCGACCGGGCCGACTGGAGGCCGCCGACCATGGTGAAGTGCGACTGGTGCCCCGCGAGCCAGGCCAGGAACACGACTCCGGTCTTGTAGAAGCGGGTCGGGGGCCGGAAGAGGTGCCGGGAGAGGCCGACCGTCGGGTCGAGGCGCCTGCGGAAGCCGGCGGTGTCCCCCGCGTCCAGGGAGCGCACCGCCTCCGCCGCCAGCGGGCCCAGCGGGTCGAAGGCGCCGAGCAGCGCATGGCTGAACCCCGCCTCGTCGCCGGCGATCAGCTCCGGGTAGTGGAAGTCGTCACCCGTGTAGCAGCGCACGCCCGGCGGCAGGCGGCGGCGCAGGGCGATCTCCCGCCCGGCGTCCAGCAGGGAGACCTTGACGCCGTCGACCTTGTCGGCGTGGGCGCCGACGATCCCGAGGAACGTGTCCGTGGCGGTGTCGAGGTCGCCGGAGCCCCAGTAGCCCTCCAGCGCCGGGTCGAACACCGGGCCGAGCCAGTGCAGGATCACCGGCTCCGACGCCTGGCGCAGCAGCCCCCCGTAGACGTCGAGGTAGTGCTCCGCCGAGCGCGCGGCGGCGGCCAGGGCGCGGGAGGCCATCAGCACGGGCCGCGCCCCGGCCGACTCGACCAGCGCGAGCTGCTCCTCGTACGCGGCGCGCACCTCGGCGAGGGTGGCGGCGCCGGTGAGCTGGTCGGTGCCCGCCCCGCAGACGATCGCGCCGCCCGCCGCCCGCGCCTCGGCGGCGGAGCGGCGGATCAGCTCGGCGGCACCCGGCCAGTCGAGCCCCATGCCCCGCTGGGCGGTGTCCATCGCCTCGGCGACGCCCAGGCCGTGGTCCCACAGGTGGCGGCGGAAGGCGAGGGTGGCGTCCCAGTCGACCGCGGCGGGGTCGCCGGGAGCGGTGTCGGCGAGCGGATCGGCGACCACATGGGCGGCGGCGAGCACCGCACGGGAGGCGGGCGGCGGACCGGGCACCGGCCGCCGCGGGGCGGGGCACGGCTCGTGGCGGTGCAGCGTGCCGTCCGCCCGGGGCAGCAGGAGGGTCACAGCACCAGCTCCGGGACCTCGACGCGGCGCCCCTCGGCGGAGCTGAGCAGGCCGAGTTCGGCGAGCTGCACCCCCCGGGCACCCGCCAGGAGGTCCCAGCGGTAGGGCGTGCCGAGCACCACATGGCGCAGGAAGGCCTCCCACTGCGCCTTGAAGCCGTTGCCGAACTCCTCGTTGTCCGGGACCTCCTGCCACTGGTCGCGGAACCGGTCCCCCGTGGGCAGGTCGGGGTTCCAGACCGGCTTCGGGGTCGTGGCGCGGTGCTGGATCCGGCAGCCGTGCAGCCCCGCCACGGCCGAACCGTGGGTGCCGTCGACCTGGAACTCCAGCAGTTCCTCGCGGTGGACCCGCACCGCCCAGGAGGAGTTGATCTGCGCGACGGCCCCGCCCGGGAGCTCGAAGATGCCGTAGACGGCGTCGTCGGCGGTCGCGTCGTAGGGCCGGCCGCCCTCGTCGATACGGCGGGGCACATGGGTGGCGGTGCGGGCCGTGACGGCGGTGACCCGGCCGAACAGCTCGTGCAGGACGTACTCCCAGTGCGGGAGCATGTCGGCGGTGATGCCGCCGCCGTCCTCGGCGCGGTAGTTCCAGGACGGGCGCTGGGCCCGCTGCCAGTCGCCCTCGAAGACCCAGTAGCCGAACTCGCCGCGCACGGACAGGACGCGGCCGAAGAAGCCGCCGTCGACCAGGCGCTTCAGCTTCCGCAGACCGGGCAGGAAGATCTTGTCCTGGACGACCCCGTGGCGGACCCCGGCGCGGTCCGCGAGGCGGGCCAGGTCCAGGGCGCCCGCGAGGTCGAGTGCGGTCGGCTTCTCGGTGTAGAGGTGCTTGCCCGCGGCGACGGCCCGCTTGAGGGCCTCGGGCCGCGCCGCGGTCGCCTGGGCGTCGAAGTAGACCTCGACGCTGTCGTCGGCGAGCACGGCGTCGAGGTCGGTGGAGGTCTCGGCCAGCCCGTGGCGTGCGGCGATCTCACGCAGGGCGTCCGCGCGGCGGCCGACCAGCACGGGTTCGGGCCACAGGACGTCGCCGCCGCCGAGGTCCAGGCCGCCCTGCTCACGCAGGGCGAGGAGGGAGCGCACCAGATGCTGCCGGTAGCCCATCCGCCCTGTGACCCCGTTCATGGCGATACGTACGGTCCTGCGCGCCATGGGACGCCTCCCTCTTTCCTCTCGGAATTACCCGGGTTCCCTCGATATGAGAGCAGCAAGCGCTTTCTACGCGATATGAAGCTAGCCTGCCGACAGCGGCCGGACAAGGGGCCGCTCCCGACCCTGCGGAGGACAGCGATGACAGTCACCCTGGCGGATGTGGCGGCACGCGCCCGGGTGTCCCCGGCGACCGTGTCCCGGGTGCTGAACGGCAACTACCCGGTCGCCACCGCCACGCGCGAGCGCGTGCTGCGGGCCGTCGACGACCTCGACTACGTGCTCAACGGCCCGGCCAGCTCCCTCGCCGCCGCCACCTCCGACCTGGTCGGCGTCCTCGTCCACGACATCGCCGACCCCTTCTTCGGCATCATGGCGGGCGCCGCGCAGAGCGAGATCGGCGGACAGGAGGGGACCGGGCGGGCGGGCGGCGAGAAGCTGGCGGTGGTCTGCAACACCGGAGGGTCCCCCGAGCGCGAACTGACCTACCTCACCCTGCTCCAGCGCCAGCGGGCGGCGGCCGTGGTGCTGACCGGAGGCGCGGTGGAGGACCCCGCCCACACCGCGGCGATGACCGCCAAACTCGGCAAGCTGGCCGCCGCGGGCACCCGGATCGTGCTGTGCGGGCGGCCCCCGCTGCCGGAGCCGGACCAGGCGGTCGCCGCCCTCGCCTTCGACAACCTCGGCGGCGGACGCCGCCTGACGGAGCATCTGGTCGCGCTCGGGCACCGGCGCATCGGCTACATCGCCGGGCCCGTGGGCCGCACCACCACCCGGCACCGCATGGAGGGCCACCGGGCCGCCCTGGCGGCGGCCGGGCTCGGCGGCGGGGCGGCCGAGCAGGACCGGCTGACCGTGCACGGCCCGTACGACCGCCGCTCCGGCTACGACGCCGCCGCCGAGCTGCTGCACCGGGAGCCCGCGCTGACCGCGATCGTGGCCGCCAACGACACGGTCGCCCTCGGGGCTTGCGCGGCCCTGCGCGACCGGGGGCTGCGGGTGCCCGGGGACGTCTCCGTCGCGGGCTTCGACGACCTGCCCTTCTCGGCGGACGCGGTGCCGGCGCTGACCACGGTGCGCCTGCCCCTCGTCGAGGCGGGGGCGCGCGCCGGGCGGCTGGCCATGGGCCGGGAGGCACCGCCGCCGGGCGGGATCGCGACCGTCCCGGCGGACCTGGTGGTCAGGTCCTCGACGGCCCGCCCGCCGGGCGGCGGCTGAGTGCCCGCCGGGGCCGCCCTCCCCCGGCTCGCGCCCCGCCGGCCGCGCCGCGAGCCGGGAGGGGCGCCGCGCCGGCGGGCCCAGGGCGCCCGGGTCCGGGCGCGTGGGCCCGGCACGGCCGGGCGCGTGAGGCCGGGGCGGAACGGGAAGGCGCACCGGGGGGACGCCCCGCTGCCCGCTGTCCCGCACCCCGCGGAGGAGCCACCGTGAAACTCGCCTTCTCGACCCTCGGCGTGCCCGCCATGCCCCTCGCCGACGTCGCGGCGCTGGCCGCGGGGACGGGGTACGACGGTGTGGAGCTGCGCACCCACCCGGAGGAGCCCGTGCACCCGGGCCTGACCACGCCCGAACGGCAGCGCGTCCGGGCGGAGTTCGCGCGGGCCGGGGTGGAGGTCCTGTGCCTGGCGGGCTACGTCCGCGTCGCCGCTCCGGGCGGGGACGGCCCGGTGCTGAGCGAACTCGACCGGCTGGTGCGCCTCGCCGGGGACCTCGGGGCCCCCTTCGTGCGGGTCTTCCCCGGCGCCGCGGGAGCCGATCCCGCCGAGGCGGACGCGGCCGCCGCCCGGCGGCTCGGCGTGGCGGCGGAGACGGCGGCGGGCCTCGGCGTGCGGATCCTGCTGGAGACGCACGACTCGCACCGCACGGGCGCGGACGTCTCACGGGTCCTCGGCACCGTGGGGCACCGGCACGCGGGTGCGCTGTGGGACGTGCTGCACACCTGGCTGGGCGGGGAGCCGCCGCGCACCTCGGCCGCCTGCCTGGGACCCTTCCTCGGCTACGTCCAGGTCAAGGACGTCGCCTCGGCCGAGGACCCGACGCCCGTGCCCCTCGGCACCGGGGTGCTCCCGCTGGCCGAGTGCCTGTCCCTGGCGGACGGGGACGGCTGGGTGAGCTGGGAGTACGAGAAGCGCTGGTTCGGGGCGGCCCCGGAACTCCCCGGGCTGCTCGTGGCGGGCCGGGAGCACCTTCGCTCACTGCGGTGAGCCCCCCGCGGGGCGGCGCGCGGGGCGGGAGCCGCCGAAGGAGGTCAGCGCGACGCCGCCGACCAGCAGTGCGGCGGCGCACCAGCGCAGCGGGCCGACGCCCTCGCCCAGGAGGAGTGCGGCCGAGGACATGCCGAACACGGGGACCAGCAGCGAGAACGGGGCCACCGAGGAGGCAGGGTGGTGGCGCATCAGGAAGCCCCACGCCCCGAAACCGAAGACGGTGGTGACCCAGGCGACGTAGACGACGACCCCGACCCCGGCCCAGTCCAGCGAGCGCAGCGCCTCGAGGTCGCGCTCGGGGCCCTCCAGGAGCAGGGAGAGGCCCAGCAGCGGCAGCACCGGCACGGTGCTCACCCACACCATGAAGCCGAGCGCGTCGGGCGGCGCGGCCCGGCGGGTGAGGACGTTGGAGACGCCCCAGCAGGCGGCCGCGGCGATCACCAGCAGGAAGCCGGTGAACGTGCCGGAGCCGCCCTCGTCGTACGCGGCCAGGCCGATTCCTCCCGCGGCCACGGCCATCCCCGCCCAGCGTGCCGGTCCGGGGCGCTCGCCGAGCGCGGCGAAGGCGAACAGGGCGGTGAACACCGCCTGGACCTGGAGGACCAGCGAGGAGAGCCCGGCCGGGGCTCCCTGGTCCATGCCCGTGAACAGCAGCCCGAACTTGGCGACGCCGAGCACCAGTCCCACGCCCACGATCCAGCGCCACCCGACCGTGGGGCGGCCGACGAGGAAGACCGCGGGGACGGCGGCGGCGAGGAAGCGCAGCGCCGAGAAGAGCAGCGGCGGGAAGTGGTCGAGCCCGATCTCGATGACGACGAAGTTGACACCCCACACGGCCGCGACCGCCGCGGCCAGTGCCACATGGGACAGGGGCATCCGGCCGCCCGGCGCGGGGGCGGAGCTGAGCAGGGCGCGCGGTGCGGTGCCGCGGGCGCGGAGGGGGACGGAACGCATGGCACCGAGCATCTCCGGCTCCGACCGTTCAGCACCAGCACGGATTCCTTCATGGTTGGATGAAGCAGAACTGATGGTTCGGCGGCGGGACCGCCGACGGGGGAAGGGGCGCTCTCCGATGCTGGACCTGGGGCGTCTGCGCGCCCTGCACGCGGTCTCCGTCCACGGGACGGTGGGGGCGGCGGCGGCGGCGCTCGGCTACACGCCCTCGGCGGTGTCCCAGCAGCTCGCCAAGCTGGAGCGGGAGACCCGCACCACCCTGCTGGAGCGCCAGGGCCGGGGCGTCCGCCTGACCGACGAGGCGCGGCAGCTCGTCGCCACGGCCGAGGAGCTGCTCGCGCTCGTCGAGAAGGCCGAGGTGCTGCTGGAGGAGCGGCGCGGGCAGCCCGCGGGGCGCCTCGACATCGCCTGCTTCGCCAGTGCGGCCCGCGGCCTGATGCCGCCGGTGCTCGCGGACCTCGCCGCCCGCCACCCCTCCCTGGACGTCCGCCTCCGCGAGATCGACCCGCACCTCTCGGTGGACCTGGTGGCGCGCGGCGTGGTCGACCTCGCCGTCGCCCACGACTGGGACATCGCCCCCATGCCCCTCCCGTCCGGGGTCGAGCACGCGGACATCGGTGTGGACCTGTGCGACGTACTGGTACCCGCGTCCCACCCGCTGGCGGGGGCGGCCGCCGTGCGCCGCGAGGAACTCCGGGACGAGCGCTGGATCTCCCAGCCGCCGGGCACGGTGTGCCACGACTGGCTGATGCGGACCCTGCGGGCCACCGGGCGGGAGCCGCTGATCGTCCATCAGGCCGAGGAGATCCACACCCAGGTGGCCCTGGTCGCCGCGGGGCTCGGGATCGCCCTGGTGCCGCGGCTGGGACGAGGGGTGCTGCCGCCGGGTGCCAGGGCGGTGCGGCTGGATCCGGTCCCGAGCAGGCGGCTGCGGGCACTGTGGCGGGCGGGGGCGGCCCGAAGGCCCGCGATCACGGAGGCGGTGGGCACACTCGGGCGGATGTGGGCGCGCGCCTCGGCGCCGCCCGGCGCACCGGACGCGCAGGGGCCCGGGCGCGTGCCGGCCCCGGAGGGACCGTCCCCGCAGCGGTCGAGGACCCCGGCGGCCCCGTAGCCTCCGCCCGGGCGCGGCGGGGCACGCGCCTGCCGGGACCGTACGGCGGAGTTCGGACACGGCTCGGGGCCGCGTCCTTGCACACCCCCGACCCGGCAGTTACTTTCCGGCTATCCGTGACACCTTGGCGGTTTCCTTCAACACCCTTGTGCCACACCTCTGTCGAGCAAGGCCGGAAGGAGCACTCGTGCACGACCGGAACCTCTCCCGACGCACCCTCCTCACCGCTTCCGCCCTCACCGCGTCCGCCCTGGCCGGGGCGCTGCCCGCGGCCGCCTCCTCCCGGCCGGACCGCCTGCGGCGGATCGTCGCGGGCATGAGCCCGGAGGAGAAGATCGGCCAGCTCTTCGTGATGCGGGTGTACGGCCACTCCGCCACCGACCCCGACCCGGCCGACGCCGAGGCCAACCTGGCGCGGTTCGGGGTGCGCACCGCGGCGGAGCTGGTCGAGCGCTTCCACCTGGGCGGGATCATCTACTTCGCCTGGGCGAACAACACCCGTGACCCGTTGCAGATCGCCCGGCTGTCCAACGGCATCCAGCGCGCGGGGCTCGCCGGGCGCAGCCGCCTGCCGCTGCTGATCGCCACCGACCAGGAGCACGGCATCGTCGCCCGGATCGGCCGCCCGGCCACCCTGCTGCCCGGTGCGATGGCGCTCGGCGCGGGCGGGTCGCGCGGCGACGCACGGCGGGCGGCGCGGATCGCCGCCGCGGAACTCGCCGCGATGGGGATCAGGCAGAACTACGCCCCGGTCGCCGACGTGAACGTCGACCCGGGCAACCCGGTCATCGGCGTGCGGTCCTTCGGCGCGGACCCGCAGGCGGCGGCCCGCATGGTGGCCGCCCAGGTCTCGGGCCACCGGCGGACGGGGGTGGCCGCGACGGCCAAGCACTTCCCCGGCCACGGGGACACCACCGTCGACAGCCACACCGGCATCCCCGTCATCACCCACACCCGCGAGGAGTGGCAGACCCTCGACGCCCCGCCGTTCCGGGCGGCGATCGCCGCGGGCATCGACGCCGTGATGACGGCGCACATCCAGTTCCCGGCGCTCGACCCGGGCAACGACCCCGCCACCCTGTCCCACCCGATCCTCACGGGCATCCTCCGGCAGGAACTGGGCTTCGAGGGCGTGGTGGTGACCGACGCGCTCAACATGCGGGGGGTGCGCGAGCAGTACGGCGACGACCGGGTGCCGGTGCTGGCCCTGCTGGCGGGTGCGGACCAGCTGCTCGACCCCCCGGACCCGGCGGTGGCCTGGCAGGGCGTGCGGGACGCCCTGGAGTCGGGCGAGCTGAGCACGACCCGGATCGACGAATCGGTCCTGCGCATTCTGCGCCTGAAGGAGCGGCTGGGCCTCCTGCGCGACCCGCTCGTCCCCGAGCACGCGGTGGAGCACCGCGTGGGCACCCGCGCCCACCTGGCGGCCGCCGACCGGATCGCCGAGGGGACCACCACCCTGCTCACCAACACCGGCGGGCTCCTGCCGCTCGGCCGCCGGCGCACTCCGCGGCTGCTCGTGGTCGGCGCCGACCCGGCCTCCCCCACCGGCACCACCGGCCCGCCCACCGGGGTGCTGGCCGCGGCCTTCGCCGAGGCCGGATTCGCCGCCACGGCCCTGCCGACCGGCACCTCCCCCACGGCCGAGCGGATCGGGGAGGCCGTGACCGCGGCGGCGGACCGGGACGTGGTGGTCGTGGGCACCTACAACGTGACGGCCGCGAGCCCGCAGCGCACCCTGGTGTCCCGGCTGGCCGCCACGGGGGTGCCGGTGGTGGCGCTGGCCCTGCGCAACCCCTACGACATCGCCCATCTGGACGGTGCGACGGCCTCCCTCGCCGCCTACTCCTGGACCGACGTCGAACTGCGCGCCGCGGTACGGGTGATCACCGGGGCGGTCCGCCCCCGGGGGCGCCTGCCGGTGCCCGTCCCGCGGGCGGACGACCCCGGCCGGATCCTCTTCCCGACGGGCCACGGACTCTCCTACGGCCGCTGAGAACGGCCCGGCGTCCGCGCCCGCGAGAGCGCACGGGGCCCCTCCCGCCGTACCGCGGGCGGGGCCCCGCCGTCGGGGCGACCGGCTCAGGGCCGCAGGGTGCGCGGCTCCTCCCGGTCGAGCAGGGCGTCCGGACGTGCCAGCGGGACGGCCTTAGACGGGTCCTCGCGGACCGCCGCGGGCGCGACGCCCGCCCACCGCTGGATCGCCGCCGTGGCCTCGGCCCGCTCCCCGGCGGTCAGCCCCGCCACATCGGCCCCGTGGTTGGCACCCGGGGCGGTGTAGACGTAGCTGTCGCGGGCGCCGCGGCCCAGTCGGAACCGCTCGGCTCCCCAGGGGTCGTTCTCCCCGTAGACGAACATCATCCGGGTGGCCCGGTGGCGCACCCAGCGGTCCACGTCGCGCATGGCCCGGGGCCGGAAGCGCATGGGGATGTCGCGCGGGACGAAGTTCCTCGGGGGCTGGTAGCCGTAGCGGCTGAGGCCCTTCAGGTGCGGCTGCGTGATGTCCGGCGATCCGAGCTCGGTGCCCGCCTGGTAGTAGTACGGCGTGTAGGTCGCCAGGTTCTGGTCCGAGAAGGCGGAGAAGCCGGAGACGGCGTCGATGCTGTCGAAGAGTTCCCGGTCGGAGGCCTCCCGGGCCTCGGGGAGCGCGTCGCAGTCGGACAGCAGGCCGTACTGCCAGAAGGCCCACGCGTAGTCCAGCACCACCGCCTCGTAGGCGCGGTCGAGGGAGCCGACGGTCCGGAAGGTGTACCCGCCGTCCCGTGCGTGGTCGCGCAGGATGCGCTGCAGGGGCTCGCGGCGGACGAGCGCCTCGCGCTGCACCGCGTCGAGCCGCGCGCGGCACTCCGGGGTGCCGACCCGCTCGAAGAAGCGGTCGTAGGCCGAGTCCTCGTCGTTCACCGCGTCGTTGGGGGCCACATAGGCGACGACGCCGTCCATGTCCCCCGGGTGGAAGCGCTCGTAGTAGGTGGCCGTCATGCCTCCCTTGGAGCCGCCGGTGGCGATCCACTTCGCGCGGTAGACGCGCTTGAGCGCCGTGAACACCCGGTGCTGGTCGGCGGCCGCCTGCCGGATGTCCAGCAGGGACCAGTCGGCCGGCCGGGGGCGCGAGGGGGTGAAGAACCGGTACTCCAGGGAGACCTGGTTGCCGTCGACGATGGCGGTCGGCTCGCTGCGCCGCGGCACCGTGGAGACGTTGTAGCCGGAGGTGTGGAAGACGGTGGGCCGCGAGGTGTCCTTGTGCAGCACGGTGAGGCGCTGCGCGAAGGTGCCCGCCCGCGGGTGCCGGTGGTCGACCGGCTGCCTGTAGTCGAGGACGAAGAAGCGGTAGCCGGGGTAGGGCTTCTCCTCGATGAGCCTCATCCCCGGGATCGCGAGGATCCGTTCCCTGATGTCGGAGCCGTCCGGGCCGGCGGCGGTGGCCGCTCCCGCCGTGCCCCCGGCCGCGCCCAGGGTGCCCAGGAGCACCACCAGCGACAGCATCCAACCGAGCGCCTTGCGCATTCGCCCTCCCCTGCGGACCCCCTGCCGGGATCACGTGGTCGCGGCGAACCTAGCGGCGCCGGGGTCGCCGGACCAGACCGCGCCGCTCCGCGCGGCGGATCTCGGCCGCGCCGGCCGCCCGCCGCAGGCCGCCCGGGACGGCTGGACGGGGCCCCGGGCGGGCGGCGGGGGGACGCGGTCCGCAAGGGCGGCGCCGGGCGCTCAGCACAGGATCCAGCCGGTCGAGCGGGTGACGCCGGAGACGCTCCCGGTGGCCCGGACGCAGCGCCCGAGGGGGTGGACGGTGACCGGTCCCGCATGTCGGCCGAAACGGCCCGCGTCGACCACCGCCCGCCCGCCGCGCGTCTGGAGGGAGACGGACATGGCGCGCCGGGGGCCGGGGTTCCGTGCGACGGTCACGGCGCAGACCTTCCCGCCGCCCCGGTAGACGCGCAGTTCCCCCGTCGGGAAGGAGACCGAGTCGGCCACCCTCCCCGGGCAGGGCGAGGCGGCGTGTGCCTGCTGGACCCCGGGGCCCGCCACCAGCGCCGCGGACGCCGCCGTGAGGACCGCCAGCCCGCGGGCCAGCGCCCCCGGGGACCGCGAGCGCCGATGCCCCGGGAGCAGGAGCCGTGTGCGCGGGGCCCCCGCGCCCCCGCGGTCTCCCGTGCCGTCCACCACGATCGTCTCCCCCTGGTCCGTCCTCGCCGCCGGTCGGTCCGCCCGGAGGCGGTCCCGCCCGTCCCGGTCGTCACCCCGGTCCCGGCCGTCACGGCCCCCTTTCCGCATACGACGCAGCGGGAGGCCGGCCGGTTGCCCGGACGCGGGCGCCAAGGGCGGGAACACCGCCCGCCCGTCACACGGTGACGGGCTCGTCCTCCCCTATGCCGGCGAAGGTCCGCCAGAGGGCGGCGTAGCGGCCCCCGCTCGCCAGCAGTTCGTCGTGGGTGCCGTCCTCGGCGACGCGTCCGCGGTCCATCACCACCACCCGGTCGGCGCGGGCCGCCGTGGTGAGCCGGTGGGCGACCACCAGTGTGGTGCGCCGTCCGGCGAGCCGGTCCGTGGCCTGGTTCACCTGGGCCTCGGTGGCCAGGTCCAGCGCGGCCGTCGCCTCGTCCAGCAGCAGCACGTCCGGGTCCACCAGTTCGGCCCGGGCCAGCGCGATCAGCTGGCGCTGCCCCGCGGAGAGGTTGCGTCCGCGCTCGGACACCCGGTGGAGGTAGCCGCCGTCCAGGGTGGCGATCATCTCGTGGGCGCCGACCGCCCGGGCGGCCGCCTCCACCTCGGCGTCGCTCGCGCCCGAACGGCCGTAGGCGATCGCGTCGCGCACCGTCCCGGCGAACAGGTACGCCTCCTGCGGGACCACGCCGAGCCGGTGCCGGTAGGCGGTCAGGTCCAGGTCCCGCAGGTCCGAACCGTCGGCCGTCACCCGGCCCGAGGTGGGGTCGTAGAACCGGGCGACCAGCTTGACCAGCGTCGACTTGCCCGCGCCGGTCTCGCCGACGAAGGCCACCGTCTGACCGGCCGGGATGCGCAGGTCGATGCCCGTGAGGGCCCGCTCCCCGCCGTCCCCGGCCCCGTAGGCGAAGGACACGCCCTCGAAGGCGATGTCGCCGCGCAGGGCGCGCACCTCGCGGGGGTGGTCGGCGGGGGCCGTCGAGGTCGGCTCGCGCAGCAGCTCCTGCACCCGTCCGAGCGACACGGCGGCCTGCTGGTAGCCGTCGAAGACCTGGGAGAGCTGCTGCACCGGGGCGAAGAACAGCTCGATGTACAGCAGGTAGGCGACGAGCGCGCCGGCGGTCAGGGTGCCCGCCTCGATGCGGCCCGCGCCGACGATCAGCACCGACGCGGCGGCGACGGAGGAGAGCAGCTGGACGAAGGGGAAGTACACCGAGATGAGCCACTGCCCGCGGACCCGGGCGCTGCGGTAGTGCTCGCTGCGGGCGGTGAAGCGGGCCAGCCCGTCCGCCTCCCGGCCGAAGGCCTGCACGATGCGCAGCCCGGACACGGACTCCTGGAGGTCGGCGTTGACCACGCTGATGCGCTCGCGGGCCAGCTCGTAGGCCTTCACGCTCTGGCGGCGGAACACGTAGGTGCCGACCACCAGCACCGGGAGCGTCGCGAAGACGACCAGCGCCAGCTGCACGTCGATCACCAGCAGGGCCACCATGATCCCGAGGAAGGTGACCACCGAGACGAAGGCGGTGACCAGGCCCGTCTGCAGGAAGGTGGACAGCGCGTCCACGTCGGTGGTCATCCGGGTCATGATCCGGCCGGTGAGCTCGCGCTCGTAGTAGTCCAGCCCCAGCCGCTGGAGCTGGGAGAAGATCTTCAGCCGCAGGGAGTAGAGGACCCGTTCGCCGGTGCGACCGGTCATCCGGGTCTCGCCGATCTGGGCGGCCCACTGCACCAGCACCGTCACCAGGCCCAGCAGCGCCGCCGCCCACACGGCCCCGAGCGCCGCCCGCTCCACGCCCTCGTCGATGCCGTGCCGGATCAGCACGGGCAGCAGCAGGCCCATGCCCGCGTCCACCGCCACCAGGGCCAGGCTCACCAGCAGCGGGGCGCCGAAGCCCCGGAGCAGGGCGCGCAGCCGGCCGCCCTCGCCCGCCCGGCGCTCGGCCGGTTCGGGGCGGACGGCCCGTGCCTCGTCGATGTCCGGGGTGTCCTCGGCGGCGGGCAGGGCGGCCACCTGCGCCAGGAGCTCGGGGGTGGCCCCGGGCTCCGTCCCGGCGCCGGCCGCGGCGGCGGGATCCTCCTCGCGGACCCACAGATGCGGGGTGACGCCGCGCTCCGCGTCGAACTCGGCCTCCAGCTCGGCACGGACCGTGACGTCCTCCTCCGGCTCCGGGCGGCCGCGGTCCGGCGTGTGGCCCGGGGAGACGGCACCCAGCTCGTCGGGGTCGGTCAGCAGCCTGCGGTAGAGGGGTGAGCGCCGCTCCAGCTCCTCGTGGGTGCCGAGGTCGGCCAGGCGGCCGCGGTCGAGGACGGCGATGCGGTCGGCGAGGGCGAGCGTGGAGCGGCGGTGGGCTATCAGCAGGGTGGTGCGTCCGGCCATGACCTGCCGCAGCGCCTCGTGGATCTCGTGCTCGACCCGGGCGTCGACCGCGGAGGTGGCGTCGTCCAGGAGCAGCAGCCGGGGGTCGGCGAGGATCGCCCGGGCGAGGGCCACGCGCTGGCGCTGGCCGCCGGAGAGGGTCAGTCCGTGCTCCCCGACCGTGGTGTCGTAGCCCTCCGGGAGTTCGGCGATGAAGCGGTCGGCCTGGGCGGCGCGGGCGGCGGCCTCCACCTCGGCGTCGCTCGCGCCGGGGCGGCCGTAGGCGATGTTGGCGCGGACGGTGTCGGAGAAGAGGAAGCTGTCCTCGGGGACCAGGCCGATCGCGGCGCGCAGGGAGTCGAAGGTCAGCTCGCGCACGTCGTGGCCGCCGACCAGGACGGCGCCGTGCGTCGCGTCGTAGAAGCGGGGCAGCAGCAGCGAGAGGGTCGACTTCCCGCTCCCGGAGGCGCCGACCACGGCGACGGTCTCACCGGGTGCGATCCGCAGCGAGAAGCCGTCGAGCACGGGCGTGCCGTCGGCGTAGGCGAAGCCCACCCCGTCGAACTCGACGCTCGCCGGGGCGCCTGCCGGCAGCTCCCTGGTGCCCTCGCGCATCGTCGGCTCGGTGTCGATCAGCTCCAGGACCCGCTCGACGCCGGCGCGCGCCTGCTGGCCGACGGTGAGCACCACGGCGAGCATCCGCACCGGGCCGACGAGCTGCGCGAGGTAGGTGGAGAAGGCGACGAAGGTGCCGAGCGTGATCTCGCCCCGGGTGGCCAGCCAGCCGCCGAGCGCGAGCATGGCGACCTGGCCGAGGGCGGGCACGGCCTGGAGGGCGGGGGTGTACCTCGCGTTCAGCCGGATGGTGCGCAGGCGGCCCGCGAACAGCTCGCGGCTCGCCTCGCGCAGTTTGCCGGTCTCCTGCTCCTCCTGCCCGAAGCCCTTGACGACGCGGACGCCGCTGACCGCGCCGTCGACCACCCCGGCGACGGCCGCGGCCTTGTTCTGGGCGTACCAGGTGGCCGGGTGCAGCCGGGTGCGGCTGCGCCGGGCGATCGCCCACAGCGCGGGGGCCACGGCCACGGCCACCAGGGTCAGCGGCAGCGAGAGCCAGGCCATGATCGCCAGCGAGATGGCGAAGAGGAGGAAGTTGCCGATGGTCATCGGCAGCATGAAGAGCAGGCCCTGGATCAGCTGGAGGTCGCTGGTGGCCCGCCCGACGACCTGCCCGGTGGACAGCTCGTCCTGCCGCCGCCCGTCGAGCCGGGTGATCGTCCCGTACATCTCGGTGCGCAGGTCGTGCTGGACGTCGAGGGCGAGGCGGCCGCCGTAGTAGCGGCGGATGTAGGTCAGGACGTAGATCACCACGGCGGCGGCGACCAGCAGGCCCGTCCACACCGCGAGCGAGCGCGTGCCCCCGCCGATCACGTCGTCGATGACGACCTTGGTGATCAGCGGCACCAGGGCCATGACCGCCATGCCGCCGAGCGAGGAGCCCAGCGCGAGCACCACGTTCCGCCGGTAACGCCACGCGTATCCGGCGAGCCGCCGCGCCCACCCCTGGTCCTGCTCCGACGCCGTCGCCACGTGGGCCTCCCCGTCGGTCCCGGACTCCTCCGGGACCGCTCCTCGGTCCTGATCTTCCGGAAGGCTGCAACACCCATGAAAGCGGATTTCATCCCTCCGCCGTGGATCCCGGTCCTTCGGCCGAGCGCCCTCGGGCGCGGGGAGCAGGACCGGGGACGGGGGCCTCGGGGCCCGGGGGCGGGGCGGACCGCGGGCGGTCGGGCGCCCCCGGGCCCGGCCGCGGCCGCGATGTCAGTGGGCCCCACCAGACTGGGGGACGTCATCACCGCAGCACGCGACGGGGGATCACCATGGGCACCTGGGACATCGGGCACTTCGACAACGACACCGCGGCCGACTTCTCGATCCGGCTGGACGGCGCCGCCGGGGAGGAGCGCGCGGGGGTCCTGTCCGAGGTGCTGCGGAGCACCGCGGACAGCGGGGAGTACCTGGAGGGAGACAACGCCGCCCGGGCGGTCGCCGCGGCGGCGCTCGTCGCCGCGCAGTGCCCGGGCGGCGTGCCGGTGACCACGGCCTACGGGCCGGACGAGCCGCTGCCGCCGCTGCCGCGGGAGCTGCGCCCCCTCGCCGTGCGCGCCCTGGACCGGCTGGTGGGCGGGGATTCGGAGCTGGCGGCGCTGTGGGACGAGGGAGGCGAGGGGGAGGAATGGCGCGAGGGCATAGCCCGGCTCCGCGCGGTGCTGGTCGCGGCTCGGGGCTGACGGGTGGGCGGACGCCCGCGGAGCGCCCGCCCGGGTGACGCCCGCGGCTGCCCCGCGGGGGCGGCGGCCGAGAGCCGCCCCCGGCCCGGCGCCTGTGGGGGTGGGCCCGGGCCGCCCGTCAGAGGTGCGTCGGGGCGAACATCCGCAGGACGGCCGGGAGGACGACCACCGAGGGCCCGGGCGCGGCGAGCGCCGCGGCGAGGTCCCCGGCCAGCGCCTCCGGGCTCGTGCGCACCGCGGGCACGCCGAAGGACTCGGCCAGGGCGACGAAGTCGGGCCGGGCCAGTTCGGTGCCCGTCGCCGTTCCGAAGGCGTCCGTCATGTACTCGCGCAGGATGCCGTAGCCGCCGTCGTCCACGATCAGCCAGGTGACGGGGAGGCCGTACTGGCGGGCCGTGGCCAGTTCCGCCAGCCCGTACATGGCCCCGCCGTCCCCGGAGACGGCGAGCACCGGGCGGGTGGGGTCCGCGGCGGCCGCGCCGAGGGCGGCCGGGAAGGCGTAGCCCAGACCGCCCGCGCCCTGCGCGGAGTGCATGGTGTTGGGCCGCCGGGCGTCGAAGGCGGACCAGGCCCAGTAGGCGAGGATCGTCATGTCCCAGAAGCCGGGCGCGTCGTCGGGCAGCGCCTCGCGCACGGCGTCGAGCACCTGCTGCTCCAGGGCGAGGTCCTGCGCGTCGATCCGGGCGCGCACGGCGTCGAGGAGCGCGCGCACCGAGGCGGCGGCGGCCGGGTCCCGCCGCTCGCCGGCCGTCTCCAGCAGCGCCTGGAGGGCCAGGCGGGCGTCCGCGTGGATGCCGATGCCCGGGTGGTTGGACTCCAGCTTCCCGAGGTCGGCCTCGATCTGCACCACCCGGCCGCGGGGGGCGAAGGTGTGGTAGTTCGAGGACAGTTCGCCGAGCCCGGAGCCGACCACGAGCAGGACGTCCGCCGACTCCAGGAAGTCGGTGGTGTGCCGGTCCTCCAGCCAGGACCGCAGCGACAGGGGGTGGTCCCAGGGGAAGGCCCCCTTGCCGCCGAAGGTGGTCACCACCGGCGCGTCCAGCTTCTCGGCGAGCGCGCGGAGCTTGCCGGAGGCGTCGGAGCGCACCACCCCGCCGCCCGCGACGATCACGGGGCGCCGTGCGTGCGTCAGCAGGTCGGCGGCGACGGCGGTCAGCTCCGGGCGCGGGGGCAGCGGCCCGGGCGTGGCGTCGGGGGCGGTGACCTGCGGCAGGATCGTCTCCGCGAGCAGCACGTCCTGGGGGATCTCGACCCACACCGGTCCGTGGGGTGCGCTGAGGGCCGACTGCCAGGCCGCCGCGATCGCGGACGGGATCTGGGAGGCGGTGCGCACCGTGTGCACGGACTTGACGATCTCGCGGAACGACGCCTGCTGGTCGCGGAGTTCGTGCAGGTAGCCGTGGCGGCCTCCGCCGAGTCCGGCCACCGGCACCTGGCTGCCGACGGCCAGCACGGGCGCGGAGGCGGCCGCCGCCTCCTGCAGCGCGGCCAGCGACATCAGGGCACCGGGCCCGGTGGAGAGCAGCAGCGGGGCCGCCTCGCCGGTGATCCGGCCGTAGGCGTCGGCGGCGAAGCCCGCGCTGCTCTCGGTGCGCAGGCCCACGTAGCGCAGCGAGGAGCGGCGCAGGGCGTCGAACATCCCCAGCGCGTGCTGGCCGGGGAGCCCGAAGACCGTGGTGGCCCCGAGCCCCGCCAGGGTCTCGACCACGAGGTCCCCGCCGATCCGGCCCGGCGGCGGCGCGAGGGCCGCCGCCGTCTGCACCGGGGTGGGGCGCAGGACCGGGTCGTGGTCGTGCGTCACCGCGCCGTCCCGGCCCCGGCGATCTGGCGGGCCATGATGGTGGTCAGCTCGTAGGCGGTGTGCGAGGCGGCGACGGCGGTGATCTCGGCGTGGTCGTAGGCGGGCGCCACCTCGACGACGTCGGCGGAGACCAGGTTGCAGGAGGCGAGACCGCGCAGGATCTCCAGGAGCTCGCGCGAGGTCATGCCGCCGGCCTCGGGGGTGCCGGTGCCGGGGGCGTGCGCCGGGTCGAGGCAGTCGATGTCGATGGAGATGTACAGCGGCCGGTCGCCGATGCGCTGGCGGAGCTGGTCGGCGACCTCGTCGGCGCCGCGGCGGTAGACGTCGGCGGAGGTGACGATGCCGAAGCCCATCTTCTCGTCGTCGGTGAGGTCCTGCTTGCCGTAGAGCGGGCCGCGGGTGCCGACGTGGGAGAGGGCGGAGGTGTCGAGGATGCCCTCCTCCACGGCCCGGCGGAACGGGGTGCCGTGGGTGTACTCGGCGCCGAAGTAGGTGTCCCAGGTGTCGAGGTGGGCGTCGAAGTGGAGCAGGGCGACGGGCCCGTGCTTCTTGGCGACGGAGCGCAGCAGCGGCAGGGCGATGGTGTGGTCGCCGCCGAGGGTCATCATCCGGGCGCCGGTGGCCAGCAGGTCGTCCGCCGCGGCCTCGACGGTCTCGACGGCCTCGTTGATGTTGAACGGGTTGGCCGCGATGTCGCCCGCGTCGGCGACCTGGGCGAGCGCGAAGGGGGAGGCGTCCTGCGCCGGGTTGTAGGGGCGCAGCAGCCGGGAGGCCTCGCGGATGGCGTTGCCGCCGAAGCGGGCGCCGGGGCGGTAGGAGACGCCGGAGTCGAAGGGCACGCCCACGACGGCGACGTCGGCGCTCCCGACCTCGTCGAGGCGGGGAAGCCGGGCGAAGGTGGCGGGCCCGGCGTACCGCGGGATGCGGGAGGAGTCGATCGGGCCGCGCGGCTGCTCGGTGCTGCTCATCTGGTGGCTTCCTTACGTTCCTGCGCCCCGCCGGACCGTGCCCTCGATCCGTTTCGCCAGGTGATCGGGAGGCTTCCGGCGACAGGGTGCCTGTGTGCTGACTCTGGCGCTGCGCGGCGGCCGGCCGGGGCGGTGCTCCCTCCGTCCGCCCCGGTGGGGGCGGGGCCGCGCTCGTGCGCCGGGCACCGACGGTAGGTGGCCGGAGCGCCCTGATGAAGTGTACGTTTCCTCCATCGAGGGCTTCCGCGATGGAGGAAACATCCATGTCCGAGGCCGGTGCACCCCCGCCCACTCCCCCGGTCCCGCTGGCCACGCTACTCGCGGACCGGGAGCTCGGCCTGCGCCGGCTGGCCGGGCCGGACCCCTCGCACGGCGCGGCGATCCGGATGGTGCACACCTCGGAGATGGCCGACCCCTTCCCCTACCTCCTCGGCGGCGAACTGCTGCTCAGCGCCGGCGTGCTGCTCGACGACGCGGACCACTACGTGGCCCGGATCGTGGAGGCGGGGGCCGCCGCGCTCGGCTTCGGGGTGACTCCGGTCCACGACACCGTGCCCGCCGCCCTCGTGGCGGCCTGCGACCGCCGCGGCCTGCCGCTGCTGGAGGTGCCCCCGAGTACCCCGTTCACGGCGGTGGCGCGGGCGGTGTGGGGCCTGATGGCCGAGGCCCGCCACCACGAGCTACAGCGGGTGGCCCGGGCCCAGCAGGGTCTGGCCGCGGCGGCGGCCCGGCCCGCCCCGGTACCCGCCGTGCTGCGCCGGCTGGCCCGGTACGTCCAGGGCACTGCCGTGCTGCTCGACGCGGAGGGCGCCGCGGTCCACGCGGCGGGGCCCGAGCCCTCGGGGGCCGCGGCGGCCTCCCTGGCCCGGCTGGCCCGCGTGGTCGGCGGGCCGGGGCAGGGGCCCGCCTCGGCGACCGACCGGGCCGGCGGCGACCACGTCTCGGCGTACCCGCTCGGCGGCGGCCGCGGTCTGGTCCTCGCGGTGGCCACACCGGCCCGGGAGGCGGGCGACCACACCATCGCCGGGGTCGCCGCGGTCCTGCTCTCCCTGCTGACCGCCCCGCTCCTGGACACCGACGTCTCCGCGCGCTCGGGGGCGCTGGTCCGGCTCCTGCTCGGCGCCGCCCCGGAGTCGGCCGCGCCGCTGCTCGGGGGCGGACCGTGGACGGTGGTGCACGCCCGCTCCGCGGACACCACGCCCTTCGCGGCGGCCGCCCTGGGCGCGGCACTCGGCACCACGCTCCTGTCCCTGGAGGACGACGGCACCGTACGCCTCCTGCTCCCCGGCGGCCGCGAGCCCTCGGCGCGTCCGGGGTGGACGCTGGGCGCGAGCGCCCCCGCCGCACCGGAGGCCCTCCGGGAGGCGGACGCCCAGGCGGACCGCGCCCTGCGCCGCGCGGCGGCGACCCGGAGCGGGCTGGTCCGGCACCGCGAGCCGGGTCCGCTCACACCCGAGTCCGCCCGCGCGCTCCTCGCACCGCTGGCGGACGCCCCCGCCCTGGTGGAGACGCTGCGCACCTGGCTGTCCGTGCACGGCGGCTGGGACCGGACCGCGACCGCCCTCGGCGTCCACCGCAACACCGTCCGCCAGCGCATCGCCCGCTGCGCCTCCCTGCTGGGCGCGGACCTGGACGACGTGGACGTGCGCATGGAGCTCTGGTTCGCGCTGCGGCAGCGGTGAGGCGGGCGGGGGCGTTCGGTCCGCAGCGGCGCGGTGCCGCGGCTCCGGTCCCCTGGCGGGCGCCGCCACCGGCTGCCGGAGCCGGGGCGCCCGCCGCGGTTCCGCCGACGGCCCGCCACCGAGGGCCGGGAACCCTGTCGGAGAACGCCAACTCCCGTGTGCTCAGACCATGTTGCAATGCCTCATGACCTCTCCCCAGCGCGGCACCACGACCCCGGGCGGCCCCGAACCGGTCCCTGACCACCTCAGGGCGGAGATCGGGCGGTTACGGCAGGAGGCGGTGCACCAGCGGCGCCTGGCGCACCGCCGGGCCGAACGGTGGAACGCCGTGCACCTCCTGCTCGGCTTCCCCGCCGCGCTGCTGGCCGGAACCGCGGGGGCCGCGGGACTCTCCTCCCCGGCCGCCCGCGTCCCGGCGGCACTGATCGCCCTGGCCTCGGCCGGGTTCGCGGCGGGCGCCGGGTTCCTGCGCGGCGACGTCCGCCGTCTGGCCAACAAGCGGGCGCGCGGCGCCTGGGGGGCGGTGGAGGACGCGGCGACGCTGGCACTCTCCCGGCCGCACCCGTCCACCGACGACCTCGCCGCCCTGCTCCGGCTGCGCCAGGCCGCCCTGGCGGCCTACGACGCGGGGGACGCGCAGCCCTCCGGCGGCCCGCCCGCCGTGCCGCCCGGCTGAGACGGGGCACGGGGGCCGCGGACGACGGGGCGCCCGCCGCCCTCGGGGCCCCGGCCCGGAGCGCGGCCGCACCCCTACCCGCGCAGGTGCTCCCGCGCCCGCCACTCGCGCTCGACGGTCCTCAGCAGGGCCGGGTAGACGAGGGCGTACCGGAAGGGCTTGATGGCGGCCATGTAGCAGCGGCCGAGCGGGCCGTTGGGCTTCGCCAGGACCGTCAGCTCGCCGCGGTGGCCGCCGCGGCCGTCCGGGACCCAGCCGAGGTGCAGCACGGCGTGGACGGTGCGGTTGGCGTTCTCGGCCGCCCACTCGTCGCGGGTGAGGTAGAGGGAGCCGAAGGAGATCGCGCCGCCGATGTCCGGGCCGCGTTCGCCACTGCGCAGGTCCTCGGGGAGCCGCTGCCGCAGCGAGCGGACCCGGGCCCCCGGCCCGGCCTCGGGCGTGTCCCAGCGCAGCAGGCGGCCGAGCCCCGCGCGCACCGCGAACAGGGCGCGGAGCACCAGCCCCTCCCTCCCGCGGCGGCCGCCGCGGCCGGAGCCGCCCGCGGCGAACTGCTCCACGAGGAGGCGCAGGTCGTCGGGGCCGCCGGGAGTGTCGAGGGACCAGACGTCCTCCACCCGGAAGTCGGGGGCGATCTCACGGATGCGCCAGGGCCGGGTGTGTGCGGACGCGGGAAGCCTCATCACGGACTCCTGTCTATACGGTGCCGTATAAATAGACGCTAGCACCGTCCGTACGGCACCGTATAGACGGGAGCCCGCCACCGGGGCGGCACACCCGCCGGGGCGGCAGGCGCGGACCGGCACCACGGACACGGAGGGAGCGGCCATGGCGGCGCCGCGCACGGCTCGCGAGGCGTGGGTCGAGGAAGGGCTGCGGGCACTCGCGTCGGGAGGGCCGGGAGCGGTCCGCGTCGAGGTGCTCGCCCAGGGCCTCGGCGTGACCAAGGGCGGCTTCTACGGCTACTTCCGCAACCGGGACGCCCTCCTCGCCGAGATGCTGGACACCTGGGAGAGGGAGGCGACCGACGCGATCATCGAGCGGGTGGAGGAGGCCGGGGGCGACCCGCGCCAGCGGCTGGGGCACCTGTTCGCCCTCACCGCGCCCGCCCAGGGACCCCCGGACCCTCCGGACGTCGAACTCGCGGTCCGCGACTGGGCCCGCCGGGACGACGCGGTCGCCGAGCGGCTGCGCCGCGTGGACGAACGGCGGATGGAGTTCCTGCGCTCCCTCTACCGGCCGATCTGCGCCGACGAGGACGAGGTGGAGGTGCGGAGCCTGGCGGCCTTCTCCCTGAGGGTCGCCGCCCCCCTGCTCGACGTGGACCACGGCGGGCGCAGCCGGGCGGAGGTCATGGAACTGGCCGCGCGCTGGCTGCTGCGGTGACGGGGCGGCGCCCGGGCCGCCGGGACCCGCCGCCGCGAGGCGTGCGGCGCGTCACTCTGGACAGTTTCAACAACCGCCCGGTAACTTAACCTGAGCAAGCGCTTAGACATGCGTCGGGGACATCCCGCACCGGCACCGTGAAGGAGGCGTCGACCGTGCGCCGTACCGTTTTCACCGAGGACCACGAGGCGTTCCGGGACACTATCCGCGCCTTCATCGAGGCCGAGGTCGTCCCCGTCTACGACGAGTGGTTCGCCGCGGGCCAGGCCCCGCGCGACTTCTACCACAAGCTCGGCGAACTGGGCATCTTCGGCATCAACGTGCCCGAGGAGTTCGGCGGCGCCGGTCTGGAGACGCACAAGTTCGAGGCGGTCCTCTACGAGGAGACCGCCCGCGCGGGCGTCCAGTTCGGCGGCTCCGGCGTGCACGTGCTGCTCGCCCTGCCCTACATCAAGATGCTCGCCACCGAGGAGCAGAAGAAGCGCTACCTGCCGAAGTTCGTCTCCGGCGAGGAGATGTGGGCGCTGGCGATGACCGAGCCCGGCACCGGCTCCGACCTCGCGGGCATGAAGACCACCGCCAGGCTCTCCGAGGACGGCACCCACTACGTCCTCAACGGCGCCAAGACCTTCATCACCGGCGGCGTCCACGCCGACCGCGTGATCGTGTGCGCCCGCACCGCCGCGCCGACCGCCGAGGACCGCCGCCACGGCATCTCGCTCTTCGCCGTCGACACCAAGGCCGAGGGCTACTCGGTCGGCCGGAAGCTGGACAAGCTGGGCCTGCGCACCTCCGACACCGCCGAGCTCGCCTTCGTCGACGTCAAGGTCCCCGTGGAGGACCTGCTCGGCGAGGAGAACAAGGGCTTCCACTACCTCGGCCTGAACCTGCCCTCCGAGCGGTGGGGCATCGCCTTCGGCTCCTACGCCCAGGCCAAGGCCGCCGTCCGCTTCGCCAAGGAGTACGTGCAGGACCGCACGGTCTTCGGCAAGACGGTGGCCTCCTTCCAGAACACCAAGTTCGAGCTGGCCGCCTGCCAGGCCGAGGTGGACGCGGCCGAGGCCGTCGCCGACCGCGCCCTGGAGGCCCTGGACGCGGGCGAGCTGACCGCCGCGGAGGCCGCCTCCGCCAAGCTGTTCTGCACCGAGGTCGCACACCGGGTCATCGACCGCTGCCTCCAGCTGCACGGCGGCTACGGGTTCATGAACGAGTACCCGATCGCCCGCCTGTACGCGGACAACCGGGTCAACCGCATCTACGGCGGCACCAGCGAGGTCATGAAGATGATCATCGCCAAGGACATGGGCCTGTAGGTCGCACCCGTGACCCGAGCGCTCGACGAGCTGCTCGATCTGCTCGACCTGGAGCAGATCGAGCAGAACATCTTCCGCGGCCGCTCCCGCTCCGCCGTCGTCCCCCGGGTCTTCGGCGGGCAGGTGGCGGCCCAGGCCCTGGTCGCGGCGGGGCGGACCGTGCCCGAGGACCGCACCGCCCACTCCCTCCACTCGTACTTCCTGCGCATGGGGGACCCGGGCGCGCCGATCGTCTACTCCGTGGACCGGATCCGCGACGGACGTTCCTTCACCACCCGCCGGGTGGTGGCCGTCCAGCACGGGCAGCCGATCTTCCATCTCTCGGCGTCCTTCCAGACGCAGGAGGAGGGGCTGGAGCACCAGGCGGCCGTGCCGGACGCCCCGGACCCGGAGTCGCTGCCGACGGCCGAGCAGATGCTCCCGCGGTACGCGGACCGCTTCGTGGACCCGAAGGTGGTCGACCGCCTGCTGGAGGCCCGGGCTGCGGTGGACCTGCGGTACGTGGACGAGCCCCCGTACGGCACCGCCGGCAGCCCGCGCGAGCCGCGCTCCCAGGTGTGGTTCCGGGCCAACGGCACGCTGGCGGACGACCCGCTGCTGCACGTCTGCCTGGCCACGTACGTCTCGGACATGACGCTGCTCGACTCGGTGCTGCTGGCCCACGGGCGCGGCGGCTGGGCGGTCGGCGACGTGGTGGGCGCCTCGCTGGACCACGCGATGTGGTTCCACCGGCCGTTCCGCGCGGACGAGTGGCTGCTCTACGACCAGGAGTCGCCCTCCGCCTCGGGCGGGCGGGGGCTGGGCCAGGCCCGGATCTGGACCCGGGACGGGCGGCTGGCGATCTCGGTGATCCAGGAGGGCGTGGTCCGCGTCCCCCGGTAGGCCCCGGCGGGACCCGGCCCGCGGCCGGGTCCCCCACCCCGCGGCGGATCCGGCATAGCGTCCGGGCCATGGACGACCCGCAGCGGCCCGAGAGCGCAGCCACCGTGATCGTCGCGGCGCTCGCCAACCTCGGCATCGCCGTGGCCAAGGCGGTCGCCGGCCTCCTCGGCGGCTCCAGCGCGATGCTCTCGGAGGCCGCCCACTCGCTGGCGGACACCGTCACGGAGCTGATGCTGCTCGTCGCGGTCACCCGCGCGGACAGGCCCGCCGACGAGGAGCACCCGCTGGGCCACGGCCCCGAGCGCTACATCTGGGCCCTGCTGGCGGCGGTGGCCACCTTCGTCGGCGGAGCGGTCTTCTCGGTCTACGACGGCATCCGCGCCCTCGCCCACGGCGCGGAGCCCGGCGACCCGCTGCTCTCCTACGCCGTGCTCGCCGTGGCCTTCGTCCTGGAGTCCCTCTCGCTGCGCACCGGGCTGCGCCAGGCGCGGGCGGAGGCGCGGCTGCTGTCGCTGGGCTTCGGCCGGTACCTGCGGCGCACCCCGGACACCGCGGTGAAGGCCGTGGTGCTGGAGGACTCGGCCGCCCTCGCCGGGCTGCTGCTCGCGGCGGGAGGGCTGCTGGGCGGGCAGCTGACCGGCTCGGGCGTCTGGGACGGGGTGGCCTCGATCCTCATCGGCGCCCTCCTGGTGTACGTGGCATGGGTCCTCGGCGCCGCCAACGCCCGCCTGCTCATCGGACGCCCGCTGCCGCCGTACCTGCGGGCAGGGGTGCGCGAGGAGATCCTCTCCGTGCCCCACATCGTGGACGTGCTGGAGCTGACCACGCTCGTCCAGGGGCCCCGGGAGGTGCTCGTCGCGGCGAAGGTCGACTTCCGCGACGCCTCCAGCGCCCGGCAGGTGGAATGGGCCTGCGAGGAGGCGGAGGAGCAGCTGCGGGAGCGGTACCCGGCGATCCGCCGGGTCTACCTCGACCCGACACCCGGGCTGGGCGGGGAGGCGGGCACCGGCCCGGGGGCCGGCCGCGGGGGCTGAGCGGCAGAGGACCGCGCCGGGGCGGACGGGCCCTCGATGGCGCGAAGTGTGGGATGCCCGTCGTTGACGCCATCCGGGGGCGGCTCGCAGGGTGGAGGGGTGGAACAGCGCCGCATCGTCTTCGTCGTCTTCGACGGCTTCCAGTCCCTCGACCTCTTCGGCCCCTACGAGGTCTTCCAGCACGCCGCGGGTCTCACGGGCGGGTACTCCTGCTCGATCGCGGCCCCGCTGCCGGGCCCGGTGCGGTCCGGCAGCGGCGTCCCCGTGCACGCCGCCCACGGCGTGGCCGACCTGGATCCCGCCGGGATCGACACGGTGGTCGTGGCCGGCGGCGGCGGTGTCGACCTGGCCCGCCTCGATCCGGAGCTGACGGACTGGATCGCCCGGGCGGGGGCCTGCGCACGGCGGGTCGCCTCGGTGTGCAGCGGCGTGTTCCTGCTGGCCGCCGCCGGACTGCTCCGGGGGCGCAGGGTGACCACCCACTGGGCACGCGAGGAGCAGCTCGCGCGGGAGTACCCCGACCTCGCCGTCGACTGCGATCCGATCTTCCTCCGGGACGGCCCGGTGTGGACGTCGGCCGGGGTGACGGCGGGGATGGACCTCGCCCTCGCCCTGGTCGAGGACGACCAGGGGCGGGAGGTGGCCCACGCGGTCGCGCAGGAACTGGTGATGTTCCTGCGCCGGCCGGGCAACCAGTCCCAGTTCAGCGTGGCGCTGTGGTCGGACCAGCCGGCCGGCGACCCGCTGCGCGCCGCGGTCGCCGCGATCCACGCCGATCCCGGTGCCCGGCACGGCATCGCGGACCTGGCGGCGCACGCCGGGCTCAGCCCCCGCCACCTCCAGCGCAGGTTCACGGCCGAACTCGGCACCCCGCCCGCGGCCTACGTCGAGACCGTGCGCGTGGAGGCCGCCAAACGGGCGCTCGCCGAGAGCGACCGCCCCGTCGAGACCATCGCCCGCCGGTACGGGTTCGGCACCACCGAGACGCTGCGCCGCGCGTTCCACCGGCGCCTGGGCGTCGCCCCGTCCGACTACCGCCGACGATTCCGATCCACCAGGGAGTACACATGACCGCATACGGCCTGCTGGTCTTCGACGGAGCCGAGGAACTCGACTTCGTCGGGCCGTGGGAGGTGTTCACCGCCTCCTCCATGCTGCGCGACCACGCCGACAGCGCGGTGCTCGTCGCCGAGCACCCCGGCCCCGTCCGCTGCAACAAGGGGATGCGGGTCCTGCCGGACCACACCTTCGGCGACCACCCCCCGCTGGACGTCCTGCTGGTCCCCGGGGGCAACGGGACCCGCCGCGAGGTGGCCAACACCCGGCTCACCGACTGGATCCGCAGCACCGCCGACCGCGCCGCCTGGACCACCGGCGTCTGCACCGGGGCGCTGCTGCTGCACGAGGCCGGCCCGGCCCGCGGCCGCCGGGTGGCGACCCACCACGGCTTCGAGGACGCCCTCCAGGACCGGGGCGAGGTCACCGTGGTGCGCGACGCCCGGTACGTGGTCGACGGCGACCTGGTCACCAGTCAGGGCGTCTCCGCGGGGATCGACATGGCCCTCTGGCTCGTCGGCCGGCTCCACGGCCGCGACCACGCGCGGGCCGTGCGCCGCTACATCCAGTACGAGCCCGCTCCGCCCTACCTGGCGGACGAGCCCGGCGCCGCCTGAGGCGGCGGCGCGCCGCGCAGCCCCCACGAGCGCGGCGCACACCCCCGCACCCGCGGGGAGCCGTGCCCCCGCCGCGAGGCCTCACCGCAGGGGGAAGGCCGCCTCCAGCAGGAAGCCCCCGCCGGGGTCCGGGCCCGCGGAGAGCGTGCCGCCCAGCTCGGCGGCGCGGGCGCGCAGCCCCGGCAGGCCCTGGCCGCCACCGGCCGGGGCCGCGGCGGTGGCCGCCCGGTGCGGCGGGCCGTTGCTGACGCGCAGCCGCAGCTCACCGGCCTCCCGGTGGACGTCCACCTCGGCGCGCGCGCCCGGCGCGTGGCGGCGGGCGTTGGTCAGCCCCTCCTGGACGACGCGGTAGGCCGCGCGCCCGACGGCGGGCGGGCAGTCACCGGTGTCGAGGCGGACCGCCGCGGCGCCCGCCGCCTCCAGCAGGCCCGGGAGCTCCGCGAGCCCCGGCCCCTCCCGGTGCACGGCCTCCCGGAGATCGACGGCGGCCCGGCGGCTGAGCGCGCCGAGCGCCTCCGCCCGGCGCCGGTG
The DNA here is from genome assembly GCF_024497955.1 of Streptomyces sp. C10-9-1. Taxonomy (GTDB): domain Bacteria; phylum Actinomycetota; class Actinomycetes; order Streptomycetales; family Streptomycetaceae; genus Streptomyces; species Streptomyces sanyensis. The sequence goes on from NZ_JANHKP010000004.1 coordinate 187,363, forward strand.
CTCGGCGGACTCGGCCCCCGCCGCCAGGTCGGCGCAGTGCAGGCTGATCAGGCTGAGGTGGTGGGCGGCGGTGTCGTGGACCTCGCGGGCCAGCCTCTCCCGCTCGCGCAGCGCCGCCTGCTCGGCGGCGCACCTCTGCTCGCGCTCGCGGGAGAGGGCGAGTTCGGCGAGGCGGGCGGCCAGCTCGCGGCGGGCCAGGGACAGCCGTCCCAGCGCGGCGGGGGCGACGGCGAGCAGCCCCGAGAGCAGCAGCCCCAGGGTGATGTCGGGCAGCGTCCAGGCGTAGTCGCCGACTCCCTGCCACGGCGCGAAGGACACCGCCGCCACGGCCGCGGCACCGGCGGCCGCCTCCCGGCGCGACCGGTCGGCGGCGACGGCGTGGAGGGCGGCCATCGCCGGGAGCCAGAGCACCCCGGTGGCCAGGGTCGGCAGGGCGAGCAGCAGCAGGACGCGGGGGAAGCACCTGCGCAGCGGCAGCAGCACCGCCACGGCCAGCGCGGCGGGCAGCAGGGCGCCGGGCAGGTAGGCGCGGGTGGCCAGCGCCTCGGCCACCGAAGCGGTCACCACGAGCGCCTCGGTGACGAGCGTCCGCAGGCGGTCGGGCCCCTCGGCGCGGCGCAGGGCGCTCCCGGCGCACCGCCGCACGGCGGCGGCCGCCCGCCGCGGCGCTCCGACCCGGCCGGGGGCCGCTTCCGGCACCGGGGGGACGGCCGGGCTCTCCCGGGGGAGGGTCCGTCCGCCCTCCGGCCGCGCGCCGCTCACCGGGGCCCGGCCCGGTGGGCGGCCGCGGCCAGGCCGACCCGGCTGTCGGCGCCGAGCTTCCGCTTGAGCGCGCCGATGTGGGTCTTCACCGTCGTCACCCCGACGCCCAGGTGGGTGGCGATGTCCGTGTTGGACAGTCCTGCCGCGATGAGCGTCAGGACCTCCTGCTCACGGGCCGTGAGCCCGTCCAGCCGCCCCCCGGCGGGCGGCGGCTCGGGGACCGGCAGCGGCCGGGTGACCGCGGCGGCGAGCGCCCGCGCGCTGCCGGGCGGGGTGCAGAACACCCCGCCCGCGGCGAGCAGCCGGACGGCGTCCCCGAACAGGCGCGGCTCCATGGTCTTCAGCAGGAAGCCCGAGGCGCCGAGCCGCAGCGCGGCGGCCACGTGGTCGGCGGTGTCCAGGGCGGTGAGCATCGCCACGGCGGGCGCCTGGGGCAGCGCCCGCAGCGCGGGCAGCACGTCCAGTCCGGGGGCCGCGGGCATGTCGACGTCGAGGAGGACGAGGTCCGGGCGGAGGGCGCGGGCCGCCGCGAGGGCCTCGGGTCCGTCGCAGGCCCCCGCGACGGACACGCCGTCGGCGGCGTCGAGGATCCGGCGCAGGGCGGTGCGTACGAGTTCCTCGTCGTCGACGACCAGCACACGCACCGGCCTGAAGTCGTAGAGCAAAGGTCGTCCTGAGGTGTGAGCGATGGTGCCGTCGCGGCTGCGAGCCTGGATGCAGATCCTAGGACGCCACGAGCGCCCGCCCGGATCGCCCGGGGCCCTCGACCAGGCCCCGGGACCGCGCTGCCCCGGACGCCGAGTCCGGCCACCGGGCCGATTCGTCGAAGGGAACGGACCAGTGAGCGCAGGACCGACGGCCGAGGAGGAACCGTCGGGCGGTGATCGTCCGCCCGACGCGGCCGCGGGGACCGCGCGGTGGGCACGTGCCCCCCGCGGCGAGCGCACCCTGTGGTTCGCCGCGGGGGCCGTGCTGATCGTCGGCGCCGTGGCCCTGCTGATCGGCGTCCGGCACCGGGCGGAGGACCTTGCCACGGGCATGCGCTACGCCCTCGGCCTCGGCCTGCGCGGCGCGGTGTTCCTGATGCTGCTGGGCGGTACGTACTGCGTCGTGCGCGGTAGATGGCGCGACTGACCGTCCGGCGGACGGCGGTCCGTCCGCGTGGCCTCCCCCATGGGCCGCGCGGACGGTCCGCCGCATCCGGGGCCCGGGGCGGCGCCGCGCGCGCCGCCCCGCCTCACGCGCCGGGGTCGAGCCCCGCGGGGAGGTCCAGGCCCGCGGCGTCCAGCAGGTAGGCGGTCATCGGGTCGTAGAAGCGCGGGTCGGTGACGTGGTCGTCCAGCGGCACGGTGACCTGGAGGCGGCCCTCGGCCTCGCCGATGAACAGGGCCGGGTCGTTGGAGTCCGCGTAGCCGACGGAGTCCAGACCGCGCTGGCCCGCACAGCCGGCCCAGCCGTGGTCGGCGACGACCAGGTCCGGCGGCGGGGTGCCCTGGCGCTCGAAGCCGTCGAGGATCGCGGCCATCGGCGCGGGCGAGTGGGTGTGCCACAGGGTGGCTCCGCGTTCCAGCACGGCGACGTCGGCGAACTGGACGACCATGGCCTCGTCGGCCGTGAGCCCGCCGGGGACGCGCAGGACCTCGCAGCCCGCGGCGCGCAGCGCGGCGGCGGTGTGCCGGTGGACGTCCAGCAGCCCACCGGGGTGCCCGGTCGCCAGCAGCACCCGCTCCCGCCCCGCCGCGGCCTTGCGCAGCCGGGCGGCCATGCGCTCCAGGGCGGAGACGGTCAGCTCCGGGTCGATGGTGTCCTGGCCCGCGCGGTGCCCGGGGTCGTCGACCACCCCGCAGCGCTCAGCCATCACGGCGAGCACGTCCTGCTCGTCGGTCCAGCGGTCGCCGAGTTCCAGACCGAGCCAGTAGTGCCGGTCTCCGTTGGCGAGCTTGCGGTAGTGGGAGAGGTTGTTGTCGCGGGGGGTGGCGACGTCACCGGCGATACGTGAGCGGACGAGGTGGTCGACGAGGGCGGCACGGCTGGGTATCGGCATGCGCCCATTGTGCCGCGCGGTGCGCGGAGCGTGCTGGCCGTACCGCCCGCCGGACACCGCGGCCCCGCCCGGGCCGCGCGGCGGGCGCGGGCCGGGTCGGGCGGGGGGTGCGGGACGGGTCGGTGCCGTCTTCGCCCTCGGGAGGTTCCTCGCCGCGCACCCCGCGTCCGGTCGGCGGGACGCGGGCGGGGACGGGGGCCGTGCCCCGGGGCGGGCACACGGCGACGGCCGTCGCCGCCGGTCCGCCCGCAGCGGGGCGGGCGGGGGCGGGTGCCGGCGGCCGGACACCGGGCCGGCCCCACCCCCGGGGTGAGCGGCGGCTGCCCGGCCCTCACCCCCCGTCGGCCGCCGCGAAGGCCCCCCGGGCCAGGCGCCGGAGCAGGCCGGCGGGGGCTCCGGAGGGCCCCAGGTGGGGCGTGGAGTTCAGCAGGCCGAAGACGGCGTGGACCGCTGAGCGGGCGTCGGCCTCGGAGAGCGAGGGGTAGACCTCGCGCACCGACTGCACCCACAGCTCCACGTACTGCCGCTGGAGCTGCCGCACCCGGCGCCGGTCGGCCTCCCGGAGGCGGTCGAGCTCGCGGTCGTGCAGGGTGATGAGCGGGCGGTCGTTGAGGGCGAAGTCGATGTGGCCGTCGATCAGCGCGGCGAGCAGCGCCTCGGGATCCCCGCCGGATTCCGCGACCCGGCGCCGCCCGCCGCTCAGGAGGCGTTCGCTGATGCCCACGAGCAGCTCCGCCAGCATGGCGTCCTTGCCGGGGAAGTGCCGGTACAGGCCGGGTCCGCTGATGCCGACCGCGGCGCCTATCTCGTCGACGCCCACGCCGTGGAAGCCGCGCTCGGCGAAGAGGCGGGCGGCCTCCTTGAGGATCTGCTCGCGGCGGGTCGGGGCCGACGTCCTGGTGCTCATGACCATTCATTCTAGACAGGGCGGGTTAGCGGTCGTTAACCTTGGCGCAACACGTTAACGCTCATTAACCGAGCAAGGGAGCTCGACCGATGCAGCAGGCACCAGTGCTGACGAGCGCCGCGGACCCGGCCTCCGAGGCGTGGCAGGCCAACGAGGCGGCCCACCGGGAGCTCGCCGACGGCCTGCGGTCCCGCCTCGCCGCGGCCCGGCTCGGCGGCGGCGAGAGGGCCCGTGCGCGCCACACCGCGCGCGGCAAGCTGCTGCCGCGCGACCGGGTGGACACCCTCCTCGACCCGGGGTCGCCCTTCCTGGAGCTGGCCCCCCTCGCGGCCGAGGGGATGTACGAGGGGCAGGCCCCGGCGGCGGGGGTGATCGCCGGGATCGGGCGGGTCAGCGGCCGCGAGTGCGTGGTGGTCGCCAACGACGCCACCGTCAAGGGCGGCACCTACTACCCGATGACGGTCAAGAAGCACCTGCGCGCACAGGAGGTGGCCCTGGAGAACCGCCTCCCCTGCGTGTACCTGGTGGACTCGGGCGGGGCCTTCCTGCCGATGCAGGACGAGGTCTTCCCCGACCGGGAGCACTTCGGGCGGATCTTCTACAACCAGGCCCGCATGTCCGGGGCGGGCATCCCCCAGATCGCCGCGGTCCTCGGCTCCTGCACCGCCGGCGGCGCCTATGTGCCCGCGATGAGCGACGAGGCCGTGATCGTGCGCAACCAGGGCACGATCTTCCTCGGCGGACCGCCGCTGGTGAAGGCGGCGACGGGCGAGGTGGTCACCGCGGAGGAACTGGGCGGCGGCGAGGTCCACTCCCGCGTCTCCGGTGTCACCGACCACCTGGCCGAGGACGACGCCCACGCGCTGCGGATCGTGCGCACCATCGTCTCCACGCTGCCCGCCCGCGGCGCGCTGCCGTGGACGGTGGAGCCCGCCGAGGAGCCCAAGGCCGATCCGGCGGGGCTCTACGGCGCGGTGCCGGTCGACTCCCGCACCCCCTACGACGTCCGCGAGGTCATCGCGCGGATCACGGACGGCTCCCGGTTCGCGGAGTTCAAGAGCGAGTTCGGGCAGACGCTGGTCACGGGCTTCGCCCGTATCCACGGGCACCCGGTGGGCATCGTCGCCAACAACGGCATCCTGTTCGCGGAGTCCGCCCAGAAGGGCGCGCACTTCATCGAGTTGTGCGACCAGCGCGGCATCCCCCTGCTGTTCCTCCAGAACATCTCCGGCTTCATGGTCGGACGGGACTACGAGGCCGGCGGCATCGCCAAGCACGGCGCCAAGATGGTCACCGCCGTGGCGTGCACCCGGGTGCCCAAGCTGACGGTGGTCGTCGGCGGCTCCTACGGCGCGGGCAACTACTCCATGTGCGGCCGGGCCTACTCCCCCCGCTTCCTGTGGATGTGGCCCAACGCCAAGATCTCGGTGATGGGCGGCGAGCAGGCCGCCTCGGTGCTGGCCACCGTCAAGCGGGACCAGATCGAGGGCCGGGGCGAGGAGTGGTCGGCCGACGACGAGGACTCCTTCAAGGCCCCGATCCGGGCCCAGTACGAGACCCAGGGGAACGCGTACTACGCCACCGCCCGGCTGTGGGACGACGGCGTGATCGACCCCATGGACACCCGGCAGGTGCTGGGCCTGGCCCTGACGGCCTGCGCCAACGCTCCGCTGCCCGAGCGGGACGGCGCCGGCTTCGGCGTCTTCCGGATGTGAGGGACCTTCCACCATGACGATGTTCGACACCGTGCTCGTGGCCAACCGGGGCGAGATCGCCGTCCGGGTCATCCGCACCCTGCGCTCCCTCGGCGTCCGCTCGGTCGCCGTCTTCAGCGACGCCGACGCCGGCGCCCGCCATGTCCGCGAGGCGGACACGGCCGTGCGCATCGGCCCGGCGCCGGCCGCCGAGAGCTACCTGTCCGCGGACCGCCTGCTGGACGCGGCGGCCCGCACCGGCGCCCAGGCGGTCCACCCCGGCTACGGCTTCCTCGCCGAGAACGCGGGCTTCGCCCGGGCCTGCACCGAAGCGGGCCTGGTCTTCATCGGGCCCCCCGCGTCGGCGATCTCGCTGATGGGCGACAAGATCCGCGCCAAGGAGACGGTACGCGCGGCGGGCGTGCCCGTCGTCCCCGGCTCCTCGGGGAGCGGACTGACCGACGAGCAGCTCGCCGAGGCCGCCCGCCGCATCGGCATGCCGGTGCTGCTGAAGCCCTCCGCGGGCGGCGGCGGCAAGGGCATGCGGCTCACCCGGGTCGAGTCGGCCCTGCGGGACGAGATCGCCGCGGCGCGGCGCGAGGCCCGCGCCTCCTTCGGCGACGACACCCTGCTGGTGGAGCGCTGGATCGACCGCCCCCGCCACATCGAGATCCAGGTCCTGGCCGACGGCCACGGGAACGTCGTGCACCTCGGGGAGCGCGAGTGCTCCCTCCAGCGCCGCCACCAGAAGATCATCGAGGAGGCCCCCTCGGTCCTGCTGGACGAGGCGACCCGGGCCGCGATGGGCGAGGCGGCCGTGCAGGCGGCCCGCTCCTGCGGCTACCGCGGCGCCGGGACGGTGGAGTTCATCGTCCCGGGCACCGACCCCTCGCAGTACTACTTCATGGAGATGAACACCCGCCTCCAGGTGGAGCACCCGGTGACGGAGCTGGTCACCGGCCTGGACCTGGTGGAGTGGCAGCTGCGGGTCGCGGCCGGGGAGCCGCTGTCCTTCGGCCAGGAGGACATCGCCCTCACCGGCCACGCGGTCGAGGCCCGGATCTGCGCCGAGGACCCCTCGCGGGGCTTCCTCCCCTCCGGTGGCACGGTGCTGCGGCTGCACGAGCCCCAGGGCGAGGGCGTGCGCACCGACTCGGGTCTCAGCGAGGGCGCCGAGGTCGGCAGCCTCTACGACCCGATGCTCTCCAAGGTCATCGCCTACGGCCCGGACCGTGCGACGGCGCTGCGCAGGCTGCGCGCCGCGCTCGCCGCGACGGTCACCCTCGGTGTGCCGACGAACGCCGGGTTCCTGCGCCGGCTGCTCGCCCACCCCGACGTGGTGAGCGGGGAGATGGACACCGGCTTGGTGGAGCGGGAGGTCGACTCGCTCGTCCCGGAGGGGGTCCCCGCCGAGGTGTACGAGGCGGCGGCGGCCGTGCGCGCCGAGGCGCTCGCCCCGCGGGGCGGTGGCTGGACGGACCCCTTCTCGGTGCCGAGCGGCTGGCGGATGGGCGGCACCCACGCCGCACCGGCCTTCCCGCTGCGGGTGCCGGGCCACGAGCCCGTCGTCCACGCACCGGCCCCCTCGGCCGCGCCGCGCGTCGCGCACGACGCGGTCACCGTCGAGCTGCACGGCGTCACCCACACCTTCCGGCGGGCGGGCGACTGGCTCGGGCGGGACGGCGACTCCTGGCACGTCGCGGACCACGACCCGGTCGCGGCCTCCCTGTCGGGTGCCGCGCACGCCGGTGCCGACACCCTGGCGGCCCCGATGCCGGGCACGGTCACGGTCGTCAAGGTCGCCGTGGGCGACACGGTGGCGGCCGGGCAGAGCCTGCTGGTGGTCGAGGCGATGAAGATGGAGCACGTCATCTCCGCGCCGCACGCCGGGACGGTCGCCGAACTCGACGTGAGCGCCGGTTCCACGGTCGCCATGGACCAGGTGCTGGCCGTGGTCGTCCCCGAGGAGCACGCCGAGGGCCCCGGGGACACCGCCGGGACGTCCACCCGGGAGGAGAAATGACGGCCCTTCCGATGACGGTCCGGGCCCCGGGACTCCCCGAGCGGGTCCGCATCCACGAGGTCGGCCCCCGCGACGGCCTCCAGAACGAGGCGTCAGTGGTGCCGACGGAGGTCAAGGCGGAGTTCGTCCACCGCCTGGCCGGCGCCGGCCTGGACACGGTCGAGGCCACGAGCTTCGTCCATCCCAAGTGGGTCCCCCAGCTGGCGGACGCCGAGAAGCTGTTCCCGATGCTCTCCGGGCTGCCGGGGGTCCGGCTGCCCGTGCTGGTGCCCAACGACCGCGGCCTGGACCGCGCCCTGGCACTCGGGGCGCGTGAGGTGGCCGTGTTCGCCAGCGCCACCGAGTCCTTCGCCCGGGCCAACCTCAACCGCACCGTCGACGCCTCGCTGGCCATGTTCGAGCCGGTCGCCATACGCGCCGTGGAGAACGGCCTTCGGGTACGCGGCTATGTGTCGATGTGCTTCGGCGACCCCTGGGAGGGCGCGGTGCCCGTCGGCCAGGTGGCCGAGGTGTGCCGCCGCCTGGTGGCGATGGGCTGCGACGAGCTCAGCCTCGGCGACACGATCGGCGTCGCCACCCCCGGCCATGTGGGCGCGCTGCTGGGCGCGCTGACGGAGGCGGGGATTCCGGCGTCGGCGATCGCCGTCCACTTCCACGACACCTACGGCCAGGCCCTGGCCAACACCCTGGCCGCGCTCCAGCACGGCGTCACCACGGTGGACGCCTCGGCGGGCGGCCTGGGCGGCTGCCCCTACGCCAAGAGCGCCACGGGCAATCTCGCCACCGAGGACCTCGTGTGGATGCTCGACGGCCTCGGCATCGAGACCGGGGTCGACCTCGGCCGCCTCATCGACACCAGCGTGTGGATGGCCGAGAAGCTGGGCCGGCCCAGCCCCTCCCGTACCGTCCGCGCCCTCTCCCACAAGGAGTGACACACGATGTCCCTGGACCACCGGCTCTCCGAAGAGCACGAGGAACTCCGCCGCACCGTCGAGGAGTTCGCGCACGACGTGATAGCTCCGAAGATCGGCGACTTCTACGAGCGCCACGAGTTCCCGTACGAGATCATCCGTGAGATGGGCCGCATGGGCCTGTTCGGCCTGCCGTTCCCCGAGGAGTACGGCGGCATGGGCGGCGACTACCTCGCGCTGGGCATCGTGCTGGAGGAGCTGGCGCGGGTCGACTCCTCGGTCGCCATCACGCTGGAGGCGGGCGTCTCGCTCGGCGCCATGCCGGTCTACCGCTTCGGCACCGAGGAGCAGAAGCGCGCGTGGCTGCCGAAGCTGTGCTCGGGCGAGATGCTCGGCGCCTTCGGCCTGACCGAGCCGGGCGCCGGCTCGGACGCGGGCGGCACCCGCACCACGGCCGTCCGGGACGGCGACACGTGGGTGATCAACGGCTCCAAGTGCTTCATCACCAACTCGGGCACCGACATCACCGGCCTGGTCACGGTCACGGCGGTGACGGGCCGCAAGGCGGACGGACGCCCCGAGATCTCCTCCATCATCGTGCCCGCCGGCACCCCCGGCTTCACGGTGGCCGCCCCCTACTCCAAGGTCGGGTGGAACGCCTCCGACACCCGCGAGCTGTCCTTCAGCGACGTCCGGGTCCCGGCGGCGAACCTGCTGGGCGAGGAGGGCCGCGGGTACGCCCAGTTCCTGCGCATCCTCGACGAGGGCCGGATCGCCATCTCGGCGCTGGCCACCGGCCTGGCGCAGGGCTGTGTGGACGAGTCGGTCAAGTACGCCCGCGAGCGGGAGGCGTTCGGCCGCCCGATCGGCGACAACCAGGCGGTGCAGTTCAAGATCGCCGACATGGAGATGCGGGCGCACATGGCGCGGGTCGGCTGGCGCGACGCCGCCTCCCGCCTGGTGCTGGGCGAGCCGTTCAAGAAGGAGGCCGCGCTGGCGAAGCTGTACTCCTCGACGGTGGCCGTGGACAACGCCCGCGAGGCCACCCAGATCCACGGCGGCTACGGGTTCATGAACGAGTACCCGGTGGCCCGGATGTGGCGGGACTCGAAGATCCTGGAGATCGGCGAGGGCACGAGCGAGGTGCAGCGGATGCTGATCGCACGGGAGTTGGGCCTGACCGCCTCCTAGAGCCGGGCGGCGGCCCGGGCCGCCGCCCCGCAGCCGATCCCGCCGGGCGGGCCCCGCGACCCGTCCGGCGGCGCGCGCCGTCCGTGCGCCCGCGCAGGGGCAGGGGCGGGCGCGGCCCGTGGTCAAGGTCACACGGCGGCGCGAGCCGGTCGCTCCGGGGCCCTATGGACAAGATCTGAGGTTAGGCTAACCTACCTTCGGACCTGGCCGGAGTGGCCGAATCGGCACGCACGAAAGCGGACTCATCATGCCCAACGCCCGAGCTTCCCACCTCACTCGCCGCGGTCTCCTCGCCGCCGGCGGCGCCCTCGGGCTCGGCGCCGCGCTCGCCGCCTGCGGCGGTGGAGACGACACCGAGAGCACGGGCAAGGGCGGGGAGAAGGCCGCCGAGGGCACCGGCGCCTGGTCCTTCAAGGACGACCGCGGCCGGACCGCCGAGCAGAAGTCCGTCCCGAAGAACATCGTCGCCTTCACCGGCACCGCCGCCGCGCTGTACGACTACGGCATCGAGGTCAAGGGCGTGTTCGGCCCGACCAAGACCCCCGAGGGCAAGCCCGACGTGCAGGCGGGCGACCTGAACGTGGACAAGCTGGAGATCCTCGGCAACGTCTGGGGCGAGTTCAACGTCGAGAAGTACGCGGCCCTCGCCCCCGAGCTCCTCGTCACCGACATGTGGACACAGGACTCCCTGTGGTACGTGCCGGACGAGTCCAAGGACAAGATCCTCGGCCTGGCCCCGAGCGTCGCCCTGTGGGCGGCCGGGACCACGATGCCCAAGGCGCTCGCGCGCCGCGCGGAGCTGGCCGAGTCGCTGGGCGCCGACCTGAAGGACAAGAAGATCGCGGACGCCAAGGCGCGCTTCGAGGCCGCCGCGGAGCGCCTGCGCCGGGCCGCCAAGTCCAAGCCCGAGATCACCGTGCTCATCGGCTCCGGCTCCCAGGACCTGTTCTACGTCTCCGTCCCGAAGATGAGCGCCGACACGCTCTACTTCCAGGAGCTGGGCCTGAAGTTCGTCGAGCCGAAGCCGAACGAGCAGGGCTTCTTCGAGGAGCTGAGCTGGGAGAACGTCGGCACCTACAAGGCCGACGTGATCATGCTCGACAACCGCACCGGCACCCTCCAGGACGCCGACCTGAAGAAGGGCAAGCCCACCTGGGCGGGGCTGCCCGCCGTCAAGGCCGGCCAGGTCGTCCCGCGGGTCACCGAGCCCGTCTACTCCTACGCCAAGTGCGCTCCGATCCTGGAGGACCTGGCCGAGGCCATCGAGAACGCCAGGAAGGTCTCCTGACGATGCCCCGGCAGGCCGAGCCGGCCCCGTTCCGCTTCTTCGACCTCCGGGTCGACCGGACGAGGCGGCTCGGCCCGTCCCTGGTCCGCGTCACCTTCCGCGGCGAGGAGCTGGCGCACTTCGCCGCCGGGGGGCGCGACCAGTCCCTGTCCCTGTTCCTCCCGCACCCCGGCCAGCAGGCCCCCGTGGTGCCCCGCGAGGCGGGCGACATGTACGCCGTGCTCGGCGCCTGGCGCGCACTGCCGGACGGCGAGCGGGCGGTGATGCGGTCCTACACGGTCCGGGAGCAGCGCCCCGAGGCGGGCGAGCTGGACATCGACTTCGCGGTGCACGAGGACGGCGGCCCCGCGTGCCGCTGGGCACTGTCCGCCGCCGCGGGCGACCGGGTCACCGTCCTCGGTCCGGGCGTCGCGGACAACACCGCGGTGCGCTTCCGCCCTCCCGAGGGCACCGACTGGGTGCTGCTGTGGGGCGACGAGACGGCCCTGCCCGCTGCCGCCGCGATCCTCCGGTGGCTGCCGGAGGGCCTGCGCGCCCGGGTGTGGCTGGAGGTGCCGCACGCCGGGGACCGCACGGAGCTTCCCACCGCGGCGGACGCCGAGGTCACCTGGCTGGTCCGCGACGGGCATGCGCCCGGCGCCGCGGAGGCGGTGGCCGCGGCCGAGTTCCCGCAGGGCGTGCCCTACGCGTGGATCGCCGGCGAGTCCGGGAGCGTGAAGCGGCTCCGGCGCCATCTGGTGGACGAGCGCCGCATCGACAAGGGGCGGGTGACCTTCGTCGGCTACTGGAAGCGCGGCGTCAGCGAGGACGGGCTGCGGCAGCGGCCCGCAGCGGACTGAACCCGCACGCACGCGCGCCCGCACGGTTCCCCGCTCGCGGAACACCCGGCCACCACCACCGAGTCGGCCCGCACCCGCACCCGCACCCGCACCCGCACCCGCACCCGCACCCGCACCCGCACCCGCACCCGCACCCGCACCCGCACCCGCACCGACGAACGAGGACGGCCGGGTGCGCGTTCCGGGCGCACGTGCCGTGTGAAGAACAGCACAACCCGACAACGAACCGCGGAATCAAGCCCGTTCAGAAAATAGGTTAGGCTAACCTAAGTCATCATCCCCGTGTCACGTTCCGCCCCGTCCTCCGTCCAGGAACGACCACCCCCCGCACCCGGAAGGGCCATGCATGCGCTCGCACCTGCTCAATGACATGACGGCCGAGCACTACCGCCGCTCCGTGGCCGACGGAGTCGAGCGGGTGGCGGCCAGACTCGCCGCGACCCGGCAGCCGTTCACGGGCGTGACCCCCGACGCCCTCGCACCCGTGGTCGACGCGGTCGACCTCGAACGGCCGCTCGGCGACACCGGTGCCGCGCTCGACGAGCTGGAGGAGCTGTACCTCCGCGACGCCGTCTACTTCCACTCCCCCCGATACCTGGCGCACCTCAACTGCCCGGTGGTCATCCCGGCCGTGGTCGGCGAGGCGATCCTCTCGGCCGTGAACTCCTCCCTGGACACCTGGGACCAGAGCGCCGGCGGCACCCTGATCGAGCGCAGGCTCGTCGACTGGACCGCGGGCCGGATCGGCCTCGGCCCCGCCGCGGACGGCGTGTTCACCTCCGGCGGCACCCAGTCCAACCTCCAGGCGCTCCTCCTCGCCCGGCAGGAGGCGTCGACGCAGGAGCTGTCGAGACTGCGCATCTTCACCTCCGAGTGCAGCCACTTCAGCGTCCAGAAGTCCGCCACCCTCCTCGGTCTCGGCCCCGACGCCGTGGTCTCCGTCCCCACCGACCGGGACAAGCGCATGCAGGCCGTCGCGCTGGAGGCCGAGTTGATGGGCTGTGTCAGCGAGGGCCTGGTGCCGATGGCCGTCGTCGCCACGGCTGGCACCACCGACTTCGGGTCCATCGACCCGCTCCCCGAGATCGCCGCCCTGGCCGCGCAGTACGGCGCCTGGATGCACGTCGACGCCGCCTACGGCTGCGGCCTGCTGGCCTCTCCCACCCGCCGCCACCTGCTCGACGGCATCGAGCGCGCCGACTCCGTCACCGTCGACTACCACAAGTCCTTCTTCCAGCCGGTGAGTTCCTCGGCCCTCCTGGTCCGCGACGCGGCCACGCTGCGCCATGCCACGTACCACGCCGACTACCTCAACCCCCGCCGCACGGTGGCGGAGAGGATCCCCAACCAGGTGGACAAGTCGCTCCAGACGACCCGGCGGTTCGACGCCCTCAAGCTCTGGATGACGCTGCGGGTGATGGGCGCCGACGGCGTGGGCCGGCTCTTCGACGAGGTGTGCGACCTCGCCGCCGCCGGCTGGGAGCTGCTCGACGCCGACCCGCGCTACGAGGTGGTCGTCCGCCCCCGGCTGTCCACCCTGGTCTACCGGTACGTCCCGGAGGCCGGGACCCGCCCCGAACTCGTCGACCAGGCCAACCTGCACGCCCGCAAGGCGCTCTTCGCCTCCGGCGAGGCCGTGGTCGCGGGCACCACCGTGGGCGGTCGCCAGTACCTGAAGTTCACCCTGCTGAACCCCGAGACGACCGTCGGCGACATCGCCGCCGTCCTCGACCTGATAGCCGGCCACGCCGAGCAGTTCCTTGGAGAGAACCTTGTCCACGCTTCCTGATGCCCGTCCCCCGCGTGCCCACGAGGCGTACGACTTCATCGGGATCGGCCTCGGCCCCTTCAACCTGGGTCTGGCCTGCCTCACCGAGCCCATCGACGAGCTGAACGGCCTGTTCCTGGAGTCCAAGCCGGACTTCGAGTGGCACTCCGGGATGTTCCTGGAGGGCGCCCACCTCCAGACGCCGTTCCTGTCCGACCTGGTGACGCTCGCCGACCCGACCTCTCCCTACTCCTTCCTCAACTACCTGAAGGAGAAGGGCCGACTGTACTCCTTCTACATCCGGGAGAACTTCTACCCGCTGCGGGTCGAGTACGACGACTACTGCCGCTGGGCCGCCGCCCGGCTGAGCAGCATCCGCTTCTCCACGACCGTCACCGCCGTCGAGTACGACGCGGAGGGCGAGGTCTACCTGGTGCGCACCGCGGACGAGACCTACGCGGCGCGCCGGATCGTCCTGGGCACCGGCACCCCGCCCCACCTGCCCGAGGCGTGCCGGGGCGTCGGCGGGGACCTGCTGCACAACTCGCGCTACATGGAGCACCGGGAGGCGCTCCGGCAGAAGCGCTCCATCACCGTGGTCGGCAGCGGCCAGAGCGCCGCCGAGATCTACCAGGACCTGCTCTCCGAGATCGACGTCCACGGCTACCGCCTCAACTGGGTCACCCGCTCCCCGCGCTTCTTCCCGCTGGAGTACACCAAGCTCACGCTGGAGATGACCTCCCCGGAGTACGTCGACTACTTCCACGCGCTGCCCGAGGACACCCGCTACGCCCTGGAGACCGCGCAGAAGGGCCTGTTCAAGGGGATCGACTCGGAGCTGATCGACGCGATCTTCGACCTGCTCTACCAGAAGAACCTCTCCGGGCCGGTGCCCACCCGCCTGCTGACCAACTCCTCCCTGGAGTCCGTCACCCACGAGGACGGCGTGTACACCCTCGGGCTGCGCCAGCAGGAGCAGGGCAAGGACTACACGATCGAGACCGAGGGCCTCGTCCTCGCCACCGGCTACCGCTACACCGCGCCGGGGTTCCTGGGGCCGGTCGCCGACCGCATCCGCCTCGACGGCCGCGGGCGCTTCGACGTGGCGCGCAACTACAGCATCGACACCGCGGGGCGGGAGATCTTCCTCCAGAACGCCGGTGTGCACACCCACTCGATCACCTCGCCCGACCTCGGCATGGGCCCGTACCGCAACGCCTGCATCATCCGCGAGCTGCTCGGCACCGCGTACTACCCCGTCGAGAAGACCATCGCCTTCCAGGAGTTCTCCGTATGAGCCCGCAGGCCGTCGGCCGCCTCACCGTGCGCCCGCTCGCCCCCCGGGCCGACGCGGAGGTGCTGCACCGCTGGGTGACCCACCCCAAGGCGGCGTACTGGATGATGCAGGACGCCCGCCCGGAGGACGTCGAGCGCGAGTACCTGCGCATCGCCGCCCACGAGCACCACCACGCCCTCCTCGGGCTCCACGACGGGGAGCCCGCGTTCCTGATGGAGCACTACGACCCCCGCCACGTCGAACTGGTCGGCCTCTACGAGCCGCAGCCGGGGGACGTGGGGATGCACTTCCTCGTCGCACCGTCGGACACCCCGATCCACGGCTTCACCCTGGCGGTGATCACGGCCGTGATGCGCGAGCTGTTCAGGGACCCGGCGGTCCGGCGGGTCGTCGTCGAACCCGACGTCGCCAACACGGCCGTCCACCGGCTCAACGAGGCGGTGGGCTTCGTGCCCGTCGGGAAGATCACCAAGCCGGAGAAGGAGGCCCTGCTCAGCTTCTGCACCCGGGAGCGGTTCGCACGGGCCACAGGAGGTGCCGCATGAACCCCGTCGCCCATCTGACCCCGGACCGCTGGGCCCTCGCCAACCGGCTGCTCGTCCGCAAGGCGCTGGCCGAGTTCGCGCACGAGCGCCTGCTGACCCCCGAGGCACTCGCCGAGGGCGGCTACCGGGTGTGCTCCGACGACGGCGCCACCGAGTACCGCTTCACCGCCGAGCGCTACGCCCTGGACCACTGGCGGATCGACCCCGGGTCGATCACCCGCCACCGCGACGGGGCCGTCCTCCCGCCGGACGCGCTGCAGTTCGTGATCGAGCTGCGCGGCGCCCTCGGACTGGGCGACGCGGTCCTGCCCGTGTACCTGGAGGAGATCTCCTCCACCCTGGCGGGCAGCGCCTACAAGGCGGCGGCGCCCGCCCTGAGCGCGGCCGAGCTCGCGGAGGCCGGCTTCCAGGCGGTCGAGACGGGGATGACCGAGGGCCACCCCTGCTTCGTCGCCAACAACGGCCGCCTCGGCTTCGACATCGAGGAGTACCACGCCTACGCTCCCGAGGCCGCCTCCGGCGTCCACCTGGTGTGGCTGGCCGCCTCGCGCGAGCGTGCCGCCTTCACCGCGGGCGCCGGCATCGAGTACGAGTCCTTCGTCCGCTCCGAGCTCGGGGACGCCGCCGTCGACGGCTTCGCCGCGACCCTCGCCACCCGGGGCCTGGACCTCGCGGACTACCTGCTGATCCCCGTGCACCCCTGGCAGTGGCGCAACAAGATCTCGGTCACCTTCGCGGCGGAGGTGGCGCAGCAGCGCCTGGTCTACCTGGGCACCGGTGCCGACACGTACCTGGCGCAGCAGTCCATCCGCACCTTCTTCAACACCAGTGCCCCCGCGAAGCACTACGTCAAGACGGCCATGTCGGTCCTCAACATGGGCTTCATGCGGGGCCTCTCGGCCGCCTACATGGAGGCCACCCCCGCCATCAACGACTGGCTGGCACGGCTGGTCGACGAGGACGACGTGCTGCGGAAGGCACGCTTCTCGATCATCCGGGAGCGGGCGGCGGTGGGCTACCGGCACCTGGAGTACGAGGCCGCCACCGACCGCTACTCGCCCTACCGCAAGATGCTCGCCGCACTGTGGCGCGAGAGCCCGGTGCCCTCCCTGGACGAGGGGCAGCGCCTGGCCACCATGGCCGCGCTGCTGCACACCGACCGCGAGGGCGCCTCCTACGCCGGCGCGCTGATCGCCCGCTCACCGCTCTCCCCGAAGGAGTGGCTGCGCCGCTACCTGGACGCCTACCTGGTGCCGGTGCTGCACACCTTCTACGCCTACGACCTGGTGTTCATGCCCCACGGCGAGAACGTGATCCTGGTCATCGGCGAGGACGGCGCCGTGGACCGCGCGATCTTCAAGGACATCGCCGAGGAGATCGTGGTGATGGACCCGGACGCGGTCCTGCCGCCGGCCGTGGAGCGCATCCGGGCCGACATCCCCGAGGAGGAGCGGATCCTGTCGGTCTTCACGGACGTCTTCGACTGCTTCTTCCGCTTCCTCGGGGCGGACCTCGCCGCCGAGGGCGTACTGGCGGAGGAGGAGTTCTGGGCCACGGTCGCCGAGTGCGTGCACGACTACCAGGACGCGATGCCGCAGTTCGCGGACCGGTTCGCGCGGTACGACCTCTTCGCCGGGGAGTTCGCGCTGTCCTGCCTCAACCGGCTCCAGCTGCGGAACAACCAGCAGATGGTGGACCTGGCCGACCCCTCGGCCGCCCTCCAGTTCGTCGGCACGCTGGCGAACCCGGTCGCGCGCTTCGCGCGCTGACCCCGGGGTGTCCGCGCCCGGCCGCAGGGCCGCGCGGACACCCCCTCGGCACGGCCGGCGCCCGGCGGGACACGGTCCCTGCCGCCGGGCGCCGGCGCACGCTCCGGGCCTGGTTGCCGCCGGGCCCGGTTGCGGTGGCCGCCCGGCCGGGTGACCGGCCCCGCCCTCCCTCCACTGAATCCGTTGAAATAGGGCATATCGCGGCATCAAGCCCGGGGAAACGCAGATTCCTGCCCGATATCGGGCAGGAATCTTGCATGGAGAGGCCCTGTCGCCCACTATCTACGGGTGCTCGAACACCGCCCGTCGTCCCACGACGACCTCGTCGACCATCTGGTGCGCACCACGGCGCTCCCTCGCGGCGAGGCCGCCCGCGTGGTCCTCGACGTGCTGGCGTACTTCGACGAGACGACGGAGGAGTTCGTCCGCCGCCGCCATCGCGAGATGCAGTCCGGCGGCGCGGTGAACACGGAGATCTTCGAGCGGATCGCGGCCGAGCTGCCGCACCGCGCCGTCGCGCCGCCGGAGCTCTCGCTCCGGCAGCTGCGCCGCATGGTCTACGGCTGACGGCGGGATCGTCCACCCGGGCACACACCGGAACTACGGAGGGCATCTCTTCATATGTGCGGAATCGTCGGTTACATCGGCAAGCGCGACGTGGCGCCGCTGCTGCTCGAAGGGCTGCAGCGGCTGGAGTACCGGGGCTACGACTCGGCGGGCGTGGTGATCAACAGCCCCAAGTCCGCGGCCCTGAAGATGGTCAAGGCCAAGGGGCGCGTCCGCGACCTGGAAGCCCGCGTCCCCAAGCGCTTCTCCGGGACCACCGGCATCGCCCACACCCGCTGGGCCACCCACGGCGCCCCCAGTGACGAGAACGCCCATCCGCACCTGTCCCCGGACAGCGAGGTCGCCGTCGTCCACAACGGCATCATCGACAACGCCTCCGAGCTGCGGGCCAAGCTGGAGGCGGACGGTGTCGTCTTCGCCTCGGAGACCGACACCGAGGTCCTCACCCACCTGATCGCGCGCTCCCAGGCGAAGACCCTGGAGGAGAAGGTGCGCGAGGCGCTGCGGCTGGTCGAGGGCACCTACGGCATCGCCGTGATGCACGCCGCGTTCGCGGACCGCATCGTCGTCGCCCGCAACGGCTCGCCGGTCGTCCTCGGCATCGGCGAGAAGGAGATGTTCGTCGCCTCCGACGTCGCCGCGCTCGTCGCCCACACCCGCCAGGTCGTCACCCTCGACGACGGCGAGATGGCCACCCTCAAGGCCGACGACTTCCGCACCTACACCACCGAGGGCTCGACCACCACGGCGACGCCCACCACCGTGGAGTGGGAGGCCGAGTCCTACGACATGGGCGGCCACGACACCTACATGCACAAGGAGATCTGCGAGCAGCCGGACGCGGTGGACCGCGTACTGCGCGGCCGGATCGACGACCGCTTCAGCACCGTGCACCTCGGCGGCCTCAACCTGGACGCCCGCGAGGCCCGCGGCATCCGCCGCGTCAAGATCCTCGGCTGCGGCACCTCCTACCACGCGGGCCTGATCGGCGCCGGGCTCATCGAGTCCCTGGCCCGCATCCCGGCCGACGCGGAGCCCGCCTCCGAGTTCCGCTACCGCAACCCGGTCGTGGACCCCGACACCCTCTACATCGCCGTCTCCCAGTCCGGCGAGACCTACGACGTGCTGGCGGCCGTCCAGGAGCTCAAGCGCAAGGGCGGCCGCGTCCTCGGCGTCGTCAACGTGGTCGGCTCGGCGATCGCCCGCGAGGCGGACGGGGGCACCTACGTGCACGCCGGCCCCGAGGTCTGCGTCGTCTCCACGAAGTGCTTCACCAACACCGTGGTGGCCTTCGCACTGATCGCCCTCCACCTCGGCCGCATCCGCGACCTCTCGGTGGCCGAGGGCAAGCGGATCATCGAGGGCCTGCGCAAGCTGCCCGCCCAGATCAGCGAGATCCTCGAGACCGAGGACGAGATCAAGAAGCTCGCCGCCCAGTACGCGGACGCCAAGTCGATGATGTTCATCGGGCGCGTGCGCGGCTACCCGGTGGCCCTGGAGGCCTCGCTCAAGCTCAAGGAGATCTCCTACATCCACGCCGAGGCGTACCCGGCCTCCGAGCTCAAGCACGGCCCGCTGGCCCTGATCGAGCCCGCGCTCCCGACCGTCGCGATCGTGCCGGACGACGAGCTGCTGGAGAAGAACCGCGCGGCCATGGAGGAGATCAAGGCCCGCTCCGGCCGGATACTGGCCGTCGCCCACCGGGAGCAGGAGAAGGCCGACCACACCATCGTGGTGCCGAAGAACGAGGACGAGCTGGACCCGATCCTCATGGGCATCCCGCTCCAGCTGCTGGCGTACCACACGGCGCTGGCCCTGGGCCGGGACATCGACAAGCCGCGCAACCTGGCGAAGTCCGTCACCGTCGAGTAGCCGCGCCCGGCCCGCCGCCCCGCCCAGCGGGCGGGGAAGGGCCGGTCCGGGGCACGGGAACGCCCTCCTGCGTGCAGGAGGGCGTTCCCCTTGCGCCCACCCGGTCCCGGAAGCGCAGGCCGTCGCTCGCGAAGGGCACTGCGGCCCCGTGGAGGCCGGCAACCGGCGGCAGCCCGGCGGGAGTCGGCCCACCGGGACCCCGTCCGCGGGCGGGGGCGGGTGCCGGGGCTGTGCGGGCTGCGGGCTGCGGGCTGCGGGCTGCGGGCTGCGGGCTGCGGGCTGCGGGCTGCGGGCTGCGGGCTGCGGGCTGCGGGCTGCGGGCTGCGGGCTGCGGGCTGCGGGCTGCGGGCTGCGGGACGGTGCCCTAGGGGATCACGATCACGGGCCGCTGGGCGCGGCGCGCGAGGCGCCCGGCGACCGAGCCGAAGAGCCGCCCCACCAGACCGTGGGTGGAGCCGACGACGATGGCGTCGGCCGAGTACTCGCGGCCGACCTCCTCCAGCTCGTGGCAGATGTCCCCGCCCCGCTCGACCAGGATCCAGGGCACCTCGGCCAGGTAGTCGGCGCAGGCGAGCTCCAGGCCCAGCACCTCGGTGCGGTGGTCCGGGACGTCGACGAAGACCGGCGGCTCGCAGCCCGCCCAGACCGTGGTCGGCAGGCGGTTCGCCACATGGACGATGATCAGCCCCGAGCCGGAACGGCTGGCCAGCCCGATGGCGTAGGCCAGGGCCCGCTCGCTGGAGGTGGAACCGTCGAAGCCGACGACCACGCCGTGCTGGAAGGCGGGGTCACACGCGTGGCACGCCTCTTCGGCCGCCTGCAGGCCCGACAGTGCGTCGGTCGCCTGCTTGCGGTCCGCGGGTTCGGGGGTTTCGTGACCGGCCATCGGTGTCTCGGCGAAGAAGGTCCTCGTGGGAGGGGCGGGGTCTCAGGGTGGACAAGCGGCGGAGCGGTGTCCGGGAATCATCTTCCCAACCCGTACCCCAAGGGTACGGCGCCACTCCTCTCCTGCCCAGACTCCCGGCGCCTCATGCACCGGGCTTCAGGGGAGCATGCCCGAGCCTCCCGGCGATGGCAACGCCGCATGGCCGATGCAGCTTGTCCCCGGAGCCCCCGGACCGCCCCGCGCGGGGCGGAGGGCCGCGCGGGGCGGCACCGGGTCGCGGCGACCCACCGTGACCGGTCCACCACGGCGGTCGTTGACCGGAGGGGTCCGCGTGCGGCGGCCCGGAGGGGCGGAGGGCCGGGACCGCGGGGCGGCGCACCTCGGGCGTCCGGCCGGGGCGCGCACGGCGCACGGAGCGGCGCACACGAATTCGGCGCATCACGAGCGCACAAGGGGTCGTGTTTCAGCCAACTTCACGTCACCGGGGCCGACATGGCGAAACCACCCTCCAACCCCTGTGCCACCAGCGAGAAGAGGCGAATGGGCGGCTCAGGCACCCTACGGGGACGGGCCATGACCGCCGCGGCCACTTCCCTGCGGGCCCCCCGAGTGGAACGCTTCGTGATCGAATGCATCACGCCAAGTGGCCAAGTCGACATAGCGGGTCACACCGAACTTGGCACCACGACGCCACGCGACACAGTAGATTCGATCATGAGTATCGAAGGCCGGGGGACTCGTGCAGAACCGAGGGGAAACGTGCAGGAGCGAAAGGCCCGAAACGAACGGGGAGACGCGCACTTCGAGGGGGGCTTAGCGTCATGAGTCAGGACTCCGCCGCACCGGAGGCAGCACGGAAGCTCTCCGGCCGCCGGCGCCGGGAAGTCGTTGCTGTGCTGCTGTTCAGCGGCGGCCCTATATTCGAGAGTTCCATTCCGCTCTCGGTGTTCGGGATCGACCGCCAGGACGCCGGAGTGCCGCGCTACCGCCTGCTGGTCTGCGGTGGCGAGGACGGCCCCCTGAGGACCACGGGGGGCCTGGAACTGTCCACGCCGTACGGCCTGGAGGCGATCAGCAGGGCGGGCACCGTGGTGGTCCCGGCCTGGCGGTCGATCACCTCGCCGCCACCGCCCGAGGCGCTGGAGGCCCTGCGCAGGGCGCACGAGGAGGGCGCCCGGATCGTCGGGCTGTGCACCGGCGCGTTCGTGCTGGCCGCGGCCGGGCTGCTCGACGGCCGCCCGGCGACCACGCACTGGATGTACGCGCCGACGCTCGCCAAGCGCTACCCGTCGGTCCACGTGGACCCGCGGGAGCTCTTCGTCGACGACGGCGACGTCCTCACCTCGGCGGGCACGGCCGCCGGGATCGACCTCTGCCTGCACATCGTGCGCACCGACCACGGCACCGAGGCTGCCGGCGCACTGGCCCGCAGGCTCGTCGTACCGCCCCGCCGCAGCGGCGGGCAGGAGCGGTACCTCGACCGGTCCCTGCCCGAGGAGATCGGCTCCGACCCGCTGGCCGAGGTGGTCTCCTGGGCGCTGGAGCACCTCCACGAGCAGTTCGACGTGGAGACGCTGGCGGCCCGCGCGTACATGAGCCGCCGGACGTTCGACCGCCGCTTCCGCTCGCTGACGGGCTCGGCACCGCTGCAGTGGCTGATCACCCAGCGCGTGCTGCAGGCGCAGCGCCTGCTGGAGACCTCCGACTACTCCGTCGACGAGGTCGCGGGCCGGTGCGGCTTCCGCTCGCCGGTGGCCCTGCGCGGCCACTTCCGGCGGCAGCTGGGCTCGTCCCCGGCGGCCTACCGGGCGGCCTACCGGGCACGCCGGCCGCAGGGCGACCCGGGGCCCGCGCCCCTGGCCGACACGGCCGTGCCGGTGCAGGCCCAGGCGGTGGGACGGCGCGGAGGGCCCGGCATGCCGGGCGCTCCGGAGCCGGGCCGCGGCGGACCCGAGGTCTACGCCCGGGTCGGCCTGCCCGGGCAGCGCGGTCTGCCGTAGGACGCGAACGGGTGCGGGCCCGGGGTGCACAGGACCCCGGGCCCGCACCCGTCCCGCCCCATAAGGTAGGGCGCATGAACGATCGCATGGTGTGGATCGACTGCGAGATGACCGGGCTCTCGCTGGCGGACGACGCACTCATCGAGGTGGCCGCACTGGTCACCGACTCGGAACTGAACGTGCTCGGCGACGGCGTGGACATCGTGATCCGCCCACCGGACGGGGCCCTGGAGACGATGCCCGAGGTGGTGCGCCAGATGCACACCTCCTCCGGGCTGCTCGACGAACTCGCGGACGGCACCACACTCCAGGACGCCGAGGCCCGGGTCCTCGCCTATGTCCGCGAGCACGTCAAGGAGCCCGGCAAGGCACCGCTGTGCGGGAACTCGGTCGGCACCGACCGGGGCTTCCTCGCCCGGGACATGCCCGCCCTGGAAGGGCATCTCCACTACCGGATCGTCGACGTCTCCTCGGTCAAGGAGCTGGCGCGCCGCTGGTACCCGCGGGCCTACTTCAACAGCCCGGAGAAGTCCGGCAACCACCGGGCCCTCGCGGACATCCGCGAGTCCATCGCGGAGCTGCGCTACTACCGGGAGGCGGTCTTCGTCCCCCAGCCGGGCCCGGACAGCGAGACGGCCCGCACCATCGCCGCCCGGCACGTCCTGCCGGCCGAGCCCTCCTGATCCGCGCCCCGCTCCGCCCGCGGCCGCGGGCGGAGCGGGGCGCGGACGGGCCTCCGGGCGACCGGGAGCACGCCGGGAAAAGGGTGGCGCGAGCACCCTCCGGGACCCTGTACACTTTTTCTCGGCCGGTCGGGAGAACGACCGGTCATGGTGGGTGTAGCTCAGCTGGTAGAGCACCTGGTTGTGGTCCAGGATGCCGCGGGTTCGAGTCCCGTCACTCACCCTGAAGGATCAAGGGCCGACCTGGGAAGACAGGTCGGCCCTTGATCGTTTTCCGGCTGTCGGGAACACCCGGGGCACCCCCCGAACACGCCCGGCGGGCTCAGGCGCACACCGGCGGCCCGCCGAGGCCCTCGGCACGGGCGAAGTCCACCGGCTCCGCGGCGTCCTGGACGCTGAAGACCTCGCTCACCGCGTCGTTCACACCGATCACCAGGTCACGGCGACCGTGCGCCACGCCCCGGCGCCCGAGAGCCCGGGCACGCCCCCGATCCGGGCACGGACGGCTGCGGCCGCCCGGATCGCGCAGCCGCCCACGTCCCCGCCGCACACCGGTCCGCAGTCCATGGCCGTGGTGTTCACCGGGCCGCCCCGCACGCCCTGCCGCTTCGCCTCGGCCGGCCGGTCGGCACCGGACCGGGTCAGGCCCTCGGGCACCGGGCGCACCGTGCGCCGGTGGGTGGTGCTGCGCCTCATGGCCCTGCCTCCGGGTGCGGGACCGGGGGTGGGGCAGAGCACGCCGGCGGCCCGGCACCGGCCCCGGGCACCGTCAGGGGCGGCGCCCGGGCTCCGTCGACAGCGCTTGAGCCGGCCATCGGAGCGGGTCGAACGTGGCGCGTCATCGAGGTGCGCGGGGCCGGGCCCCCTCTCCCCACGGGGAGCGCGACGGCCTCGGCGGACGGCGTCGACGGCGCACAGGGGCACGCCCGGACGGGGCCGGCAGCAGGGATCCCACCCGTCACCGGGCGGGGACTCCTCTCGCGTGTTCCGTCACGGGTACGCGCCGGACGGCGGCCTCAGCCGCCGACCACCACGACCCCGTCCTCGGGGTCGACGGGGTTCACCGTGTCGAACAGGATCCGGTTGGCCTCCTCGTCGAGGTAGAAACTCCCCGTGTAGAGGTCCCGGGTGACCGACCCGTCCAGCTCAGGGCTGGTCACCCAGGTCGTCGTCGACGAGGGCGTGATACCCGCCGCCCGCGCGACGGCGTCCGGCAGCCCGGTCGGCCGGGTCTCCTCGAACGTCCAGCCGCTCCGGCCGAGCAGTGCCTCGACGGCCGAGGCGCTGGTCTCGAAGTACCCCACGACCCGGGTGTCGGTGGGACCGGGGACCCGGCCCGTGCCGGTTCCCAGGGCGAAGGCGCACCACCGCGTGGACAGCACCTCGCCGAGCGCCGAGAAGCGGGCGCCGACGGGCTCCTTCTCCTCGCTGATCTCACAGGTCGGGGACGCCGACGCGGGCGGGTCGGCCACGCGGCCGGCCGGCGCCCGGTCGCGCGCCTCGGGACCGGAGGTCCCGCAGGCGGCCACGAGGAGCAGGCCGGCCGCCGCCGCGCTCCGCGCCGCTGTGGCGCCGTGCCGTCGCCGCATCAGCGTCAGCCTCCCCCGGAGTTGTACGTGGCACCCACGAGGCCCCTCGCCTCCAGGCCACCGCCCGGGTGAGCGTACCCCCGGACACTGGGCGGCTCCGCCAGCCGGGCACCGGAGTCCTTCGCGCAAGCGGCAGGACGGCCGCCCGGGAGCCGCCCCGCCGGCCCGCCCGCCGGTTCAGACCTCCGCGGTCCGCCGGCGCCCCCGCCCGGCGCCCCGCCGGGTGCGGCGGCCCTCGCCCCGGGTGCGGGCGCCGGTGCCGCGGCCGATCCAGACGCGTACCTCGGTGCCGCCGAGCACGGAGCGGCCGATGCGCACATCGCCCCCCGTTCCCTCGGCGACCCGGCGGACGATGTCCAGGCCCAGCCCGGTCGAGCCCTCCCGGGCCCCGCTGTTGCCGCGGGCCAGGGCGGCCGCGGGGTCGCTGATGCCGGGACCCGCGTCGGAGACCAGGACGATGACCGCCTCCTCGGTGCTGTGGACGTCCACGGAGAACGCCGTCCCCTCCGCCGTGTGCCGGAAGACGTTGCCCAGCAGGGCGTCCAGGGCCGCGGCCAGTTCGGGGCGGGCGACGGGGATGCGCACGGGGCGCTCCACCCCGGCGACGCGCACCGTGCGCCCCTCGTCCTCGGCGAGGGCCGACCAGAACCCCATGCGCTCGCGCACCACCTCGCTGGCGTCGCAGCCGGCCCCCGGCCCCGCGGCGGAGGTCTGCGGCTTGGCCTCCCGGGCGGTGCGGATGATGGTGTCGACCTCGCGTTCCAGCTGGGCCACCGCCTCGCGGGTCTGCTCGGCCGCGGCGCTGTCGCCGAGCGAGGCCGCGTTCAGGCGCAGCACGGTCAGCGGGGTGCGCAGCCGGTGCGACAGGTCGGCGGCCAGTTCCCGCTCGTTGGCCAGCAGTTGCACCACCTGGTCGGCCATGGAGTTGAACGCGACGGCCGCGGAGTGGAGTTCGGGCGGGCCCTCCTCCGGCACCCGCGCCCCGAGCCGCCCCTCCCCCAGTTCCTTGGCGGCGCCCGCGAGGCGGCGGGCCGGCTGCACCATCCGCAGGCCGAGCCGGTCGGCCACCGCGACGGAGCCGAGGACGAGCGCCGTGCCGACACCGGCGAGGACGAGCCAGGCGGTGTCCACGCCGTTGGAGACCTCGCCCTCGGGGACGAAGATCTCGACCACCGCGATCCGCCCGGCGCCGATCGCGGTCGGGGCCAGCAGGGCGAAGCCGCCGGAGACCTCGGTGATGGAGGCCCGGCCGATGCGCCGCACGGTGGCGATGTCGCGTACGGCGGCCCGCCGGATGCCGATCTCCAGTGGGACGACGCCGAGTTCACCGGTGGACGGGATGTGCACGGCCATCCGCCCGTCGGCCCCGGCCGGGGTGGACTCGACGGCCCGGTCGAGCATCCGGCGCTCGGTGGTGACGGTGAGCGTCGGGGCGATGGTGGCCGCCTGGCGCTCGGCGTTGGAGAACGCCCGGTCCCGGGCCATCTCCTTCACGACGATGCCCAGCGGGAGCGCGAAGGCGAGCACGACCATCACGGTGACCGCGAGCGACACCTTGACCAGGGCCCATCTCATCGCCGCGGACCGCCGTCCGCGCCGCCCGGGGGCGGCTGGGCGACGTCCGCCGGCAGGTGGGCCCGGGCGTCGGGGGGCGGTTCCAGCTTCACCCCGACGCCGCGCAGGGTGTGCAGGTACCGCGGCCGGGCGGCGGTCTCGCCGAGCTTCCGGCGCAGCCAGCTGAGGTGGACGTCGATGGTCTGGTCGTCGCCGTAGCTCTGCTGCCACACCTCGGCGAGCAGTTCCCTGCGCGGGACCACCACACCCGGGCGTCCGGCGAGGAAGGCGAGCAGGTCGAACTCGCGCCGGGTCAGATCGATGGGGCGGCCGTCCAGTTCGGCCTGGCGGCGCAGCGGGTCGACGGCCAGGCCGCCGACGCGCAGGAGCCGGCCCGGAGGCTGCGCGGCGCCCCGGGCGCGGGCCCGGCGCAGCACGGCCGACATCCGCGCGGACAGGTGCTCCACCGAGAAGGGCTTGGTGAGGTAGTCGTCCGCGCCGTCGTTCAGCAGCCGGACGATCTCCGTCTCGTCGTCGCGGGCGGTGGCGATGATCACAGGGACGTCGGTGATGCCGCGGAGCATCTTCAGTGCCTCGGCGCCGTCCAGGTCGGGCAGTCCGAGGTCCAGGACGACCAGGTCGAAACGGTGGTGGGCGACCTCCCGCAGTGCCTCCAGGGCCGTTCCGACGCTCCGTACGGTGTGGGATGCCTCGGTGAGGTGCCTGATGAGAGCGGAGCGCACGAACTGGTCGTCCTCGACCACGAGCACACTTGCCATGGGCCGCACCGTACGCCATCCGGAGGATGCGGGTCCTGCGGGGAGGTGAACCCCGGGAGCCGGGACAGCGGGGGGCCGCATGATGCACCATGAGCCGGTGAGCAGAGGACTCGTACACGCCCTGGCGTGGTCGCTGTCCACCGGCGCGGCGGTGACGCTGTCCTGGTGGGGCGTCCACTCGGTCATGGCCGGCACCGCGTACGACCGTCCGCGCGCCCTGCCGATCACCGCGCAGGCGGCGACCCCGTCGCCGCCCCGCCCGCCGGAGGCGACGTCCACGCGGCGGCCGCCCCCGGTGTCGCCCACCCCGTCGCCCACCCCGTCGCCGGGCAGGCCGAGCGGGCCGGCGTCCCCGGCATCCCCGGCCTCCCCGGCGAGCAGCGTCCCGGCGGAGCCGGCGCCCTCGCCCTCCCCCGCCCGCCAGGACGCCGCGGGCGATGTACGGGGCTACACCATCGAAGGCGGCCGGGTGGTCTTCGACATCGGCGCGAACTCGGCCGACCTGGTGTCGGCGACCCCGGAGGCGGGGTGGCAGATGCAGGTGTGGACCCAGCCCACGTGGATCCGGGTCACGTTCACCCGGGACGGGCGGGAGGTGTCGGTCTTCTGCACCTGGCACGACCACCCGCCGATGGTCCAGTTCGACGAGCGGTGAGGCGCGCCGGTCCATCCTTCAGCCGAAGACGTCGGCCGGCGGCGCCGGGGAGTCGGTGGCGGCGGAGTCCGCGACCGGGGCCGCCCCGCCGCTGAAGTCGGCGAGGGACCGCCCGTGCTCCACCCGTCCGGCGAAGGGGTCGCCCGCCACCCGCCGGGTGAACTCGGCGACGGGCAGGGGGGCGTCGGAGGCGACGAGCACGGCGTTGCCGAAGCGGCG
The DNA here is from genome assembly GCF_024497955.1 of Streptomyces sp. C10-9-1. Classification (GTDB taxonomy): domain Bacteria; phylum Actinomycetota; class Actinomycetes; order Streptomycetales; family Streptomycetaceae; genus Streptomyces; species Streptomyces sanyensis. The sequence goes on from NZ_JANHKP010000004.1 coordinate 215,205, forward strand.
ACCGCGCAGGACCGCGGGGTCGGCGGCGAGCGCCAGCTCCGGGAAGACGGCGGCGGCGGTGGCGATCTGGCCGCGCAGATGGGCGAGCGGGGGGCCGTCGGCGACGTTGGCCGCGTAGCGTCCGCCGGGCCGCAGCACGCGCGCCACCTCGCCGAGGAACTCGGTGCTGGTCAGGTGCGCCGGGGTGCGGGCGTCCCCGAAGACGTCGGCGACCACGAGGTCCGCCCAGCCCCCGGGCACCTTGGCCAGTGCCGCGCGGGCGTCGGCGGAACGGACCCGGATCCGCGCACCCGGATCGAGCGGCAGCCGCTCGCGCACCAGGCGCACCAGGGCGGCGTCCACCTCCACGACCTGCTGTGTGGAGCGGGGGCGGGTGGCGGCGGTGTACCGGGCGAGGGTGAAGGCCCCGCCGCCGAGGTGCAGGACGTGCACGGGCCGTCCGGGCGGTGCGGCGAGGTCGACCAGGTGGCCGAGGCGGCGCTGGTAGGCGAAGGAGAGGTGGGCGGGGTCGTCCAGGTCGACGTGCGACTGCGGGGCGCCGTCGATCAGCAGGGTCCAGGCGCGGGGCCGGTCGGGGTCGGCCACCAGCTCGGCGACGCCGCCGTCGACCCGCTCGACGAACACGCCGCCGTCCCGCTCCCTGTGCCTGCGCCGTCCCACGGCCCCATTATCTCCGGGGCACCGCCCGCCGCCGGCGGGGGGCCCGGGAGCCGGGCGCCGGCCTGCCGCTCAGCGGCAGTTGTCCGCCGCCTCGATCAGCCGGGCCGCCTCCCCGAGCGCGGCCCGCAGTACCGCCGGGTCCGTCAGCGGCACCCCGGCCGCGTCCTCCGGGGGCAGCAGCCATCCCGAGCCGGGGACGAAGGGAGCCGGGGACGGTGCGTCCGCCAGGCGCAGGCCCCGGCCGGAGGTCCGGGTGCAGGCGCTGCCCGGCACGTCCCAGCAGTCGGCCGTGCCCGGCGGGACGAGGAAGCCGAGGGTGTCGCACGTGCCGTCGTGCAGGACCGGCCCCACCCCGGGTGCGTCGCCGCCGCGGCGCAGGATGTCGACCGCCTCCAGCCCCTGGCGGGCCGGCACGGTCACCAGGTCGCACGGCGGGGGCGCGACCGGCCCGTGGGGGCGGGCGCCGTCCGCCGCGGAGCGGTGGCCCGCCGCGGCAGGGGGCGTCGCGCCGGTCTCCGTGCCGAGCTCCACCAAGAGGATCCCCTCCTCGCGAGTCCTTCCCGAAGAGGCGCCGTGCGGGCCTCCGGGTGGTTCAACGCCGCCGGGCGTCAAGGGCTACGGCGGCACGCCGCCGCAAAGAGTGGCGGTTCATGGCAGATCACCGGCGAGATGTCCCTTTTGCAGTCAAACCCCGTGTGAGCCCCCGACCACAGCAGGTACGTTCTTGCCCGCCGGAACACGGCTGCACCAGGAGAGGGCACGGCCATGGCGTCGTCTCGGGCATCACGGGCCCGTCCCGCGCATCCCAATCTCGTCTTCCGCCGGCTGCGCGGAAGCCGCTCGCCGGGCGAGTTCGCCACGGCGGTCCGTCGGGCCGCGCGCGAGATCGGGGAGCAGGTGTCGTGCGACGCCCGCTACATCGGGCGGGTGGAGTCCGGGGAGATCCGCTGCCCCAACTACGCCTACGAGCGCGTGTTCCTGCACATGTTCCCCGGCCGCTCCCTGGCCGACCTCGGGTTCGCCGCCCGGGAGGAGGTCCGGGGGCGGGGGCGCCCGGGGGGCGCCCCGCCGGACCCGGGGGCCGGGACCGGCCCCGCGGGAGTTCCCCCGCCGTGCTGCCCCTGCACCACAGCCGGCGGCCGGTGCCGCACCGACAGCGAGATCGACGAGGAGAGCGACGTGCTGCGTCGCGCGTTCATGACCGGCGGGTCCGCCACGGTGGCGGCCGCCTCCTTCGGGTTCGGAGGCGACTCGGTGCCCGCCCAGCGCCGCCGCCGCGTCGGTGAGGGCGAGGTCCGGGCCGTCGAGGACGCGGTGCGCCGCATCCGGCTGCTGGACGACCGGCACGGCGCGGACGGGCTCTACGCACGCGCCGCCCAGCCGCTGCACGCCGCCTACGCCCTGCTGGACTCCGGGACCGCCACCCGGTCCGCCGTGACCGACCGGCTGCACGCGGGTGCGGGCGAACTCGCCCTCTCGGTGGGCTGGCTGGCCCACGACTCGGGCCGCTTCGAGGACGCGCGCTCGCACTACGCCGAGGCGCTGGCCACCGCCCGGGTGGCCGGGGACCCGGCGCTGGAGGCGCACGCCTTCTGCAACACCTCGTTCCTGGCGCGGGACGCCGGGCGCCACCGGGAGGCCGTACGCACCGCGCAGGCGGGCCAGCAGGCGGCCCGGCGGGTGGGCTCCGCCCGGCTGCTGTCGCTGCTGGCGCTGCGCGAGGCGGGCGGCTGGGCGGGGCTGGGGGACCGCGCGGGCTGCGAGCAGGCGCTCGGCCGCGCCCACGACCACTTCGCCCGGGGGGCCGGTGCCCGCGACCCGGAGTGGATGTCGTTCTTCGCCGAGCCCGAGGCGGAGGCGCTGCAGGCGCAGTGCTGGGCGGCCCTGGGGCAGTGGCCGCGGGCGGCGCGGCACGCCCGGCGTGCCGCCGCCCTGCAGGACCACCGCTTCACCAGGAACCTCGCGCTCTACCGGGCCGAACTCGCCGCCGATCTGGCCCGGGCCGGGGCGCCCGACGAGGCGGCCGCCGCGGGCGAGCAGGTGCTGGTGCTGCTGGGGGACGTCCGGTCGGCGCGCATCAGCGGGATGCTGGCCGACACGGCCTCCGTGCTGCGCTCGCACCGCTCGGTGCCCGAGGTGGCCGGGTTCCTGGACCGGTACGAGGGGACCTCCGCCCGCCGCGCCTGACCTCCTCGCCCGGTCGCCGGCGCGCGTCCCCGGCGACCGCGCCGCGGGGCGGTCCGGTCAGAGCTCCAGGTGGGCGGTGTCGTTCCAGCGCTCCACGGCGGGCTCGCCGTAGGCCCAGGACAGCACCGACAGGCTGGTGGGGTCGAGGCGCATCCGCGAACCGAAGGAGACGTCCTCGCCCAGCCAGCGGGCGCAGATGGACCGCAGGATGTGGCCGTGGGCGAAGACCAGCACGTCGCGTTCGGCCGAGCGCGCCCACCGCACGACCTCGTCCGCGCGCGCCGAGACCCGGGCCAGCGTCTCCCCGCCGGGGACGCCGTCCTTCCACAGCACCCAGCCCGGCTGTTCGGCGTGGATCTCCGCCGGCGTGAGCCCCTCGTAGGCGCCGTAGTCGACCTCCATCAGCGCGTCCCAGGGCTGCGCCCGCTCCCCGAACCCGGCGAGTGCGCAGGTCTCGCTGGCGCGCACCAGCGGGCTGGTGCGCACCTCGACCCCCTCCAGGCCCGACCAGGGAGCGCGGTGCAGCCGCTCGCCCAGCAGCTTCGCGCCGCGCCGCCCCTCCTCCAGCAGCGGGATGTCCGTACGGCCGGTGTGCCTGCCGCTCAGCGACCACTCGGTCTGGCCGTGCCGGGCGAGCAGTATCCGCGGTGCCATGAGGGGCTCTCCTGGTGAGACGTCCGATGTGCCGGGTGCGCGGCCGCGCGCACCCCGTGAACGGCCGCCCGGCCGGGGCCGGTACCGGCCCCGTGGTTCACGGGAGCGTTCCGTTCCATCATCCCGCACCTCACCCGCAGGCGGCTCGGCGGACGCCCTCCGGCGCCCCGTCCGGGCCGGCGGCCCGCACGACCGGCCCGGCACGGGCGCCGCCGCCGACGGCTCCCCGTGCCGTTCCCGCCCGCGATGTCGGTGGCGGATGCGAGACTTCCGCGGGTGAGCGAATCCCCGGAGAGCGCACCTCCCCCGCAGGCGCCGACGACACCACTCAGGCAACGGCTCGCCGAGCTGCGCGGGCCGTCCGCGCAGCCGCACCCCCTGGATGCCCGGGCGCTCGCGGCACTCGCCGCCAACCCCGGCTGCCGTCGCCGCGCCCTGCTCGACGGCGCGGGGGTGGACAAGTCGGCGCTCGCCGCGGCGCTCGGCTCCCCCTCCGGGTACGGCCAGTCGCAGTTCGCCTTCATGCGGGGGAACGCCTTCGAGGCCCGGGTCAAGGCCGACGGCGGCCGGGAGCTGCTGCGCCTGCTGGGGCTGGAGGAGGCGGGCGAGGTCCGCCTCCCGGAGCTCGGCGCCTCGGGCCCCGAGGGCCGCGCGGCCCGTACGGCGCTGGCGCTGCGGGAGGCCACCGGGGCGGGGGCCGTCAGCCTGCTCGACCACCCGATGCTGGCGCTCCGGGTGGCGGGCTCCCCCGCCTACCTGGAGCCCGACGCCGTGGTGGTGCACCCCGACGGCCGGTGGACGGTGGTGGAGATCAAGTCGTTCCCGATGATCGACGCCTCGGCGGACGCCGCCAAGGTGGGGGCCGCGGCCCGGCAGGCCGCCGTCTACGTACTGGCCCTGGAGCGGGTCGCCGGGGCGGTGCCGGGGGCCTCGGTCGCCCACCGCGTGCTGCTCGTGTGCCCGAAGGACTTCACCAACCTGCCCACCGCCTCCGCCGTGGACGTGCGCAAGCAGCTGTCCGTCACCCGGCGGCAGCTGGCCCGGCTCACCCGCGTCGAGGACATCGCCGCGGCGCTGCCCGAGGGCCTGACCTTCGACCTCGACGGCCGCTCCGCGGAGCAGCTGTGCGAGGCCGTGGAGCAGGTTCCGCACGCCTACGCCCCCGAGTGCCTGGCCGCCTGCGAGCTGGCGTTCCACTGCCGCGACCGGGCCCGGCTGGCCGGGGCGGTGGAGGCGCTGGGGCGCTCGGTGCGCGGCGAGCTGGGGGGGCTGAGCACCGTCGGGGAGGTGCTGGCCGCCTCCCGCGGCGAGGCAGGAGAGCCGGACGACCCGGCGGTCGCCGCGCTGCGCCGCGCGGCCGCGCTCCGCTCCGAGGCCCTGGCCTCGGCCGGGGTCCCCGCCGCCCGGGGGGCACGGGAGGCGGAGGGGGCGGCATGTCGCTGATCTCCACCCTCGCCCGGTTGGAGGCGGTCGAGTCGGGCCGGGCACAGCCGCTGACCACGGTGCGCCACCGCCATCTGTCCGACCGGCCGCTCGTGTTCGTCCCGCTGACCACCGCGGGCGAGGCGGGCGCGCCGCTGGGGGCCCTGGTCGGCACCGATCCCGGGGAGCCGGGGCTGCTGGTGGTGGCCCAGCCCCGCGACCGAGACCTGCGGGCGCAGTTCCTCGCCGAGCTGGCCGAGGTGTTCCTGCCGCACCTGGAGCGCTACGCGGAGCGGGTCGAGCCCGCCGAGCGCTCCGAGACGGACCCGGAGTCCGGGAAGCGCGTGAAGGTCGAGGTCGAGCTGTGCGCGGACGCCCCGCAGGTGATCGTGCCGAGCCGGGCCGGCGTCGAGTACGTGAGGCTGCTGGGGCGCTCGATGCGCTTCCGCCGCACGGCCGACGAGGACCCGGAGAACCCCTACCCGGCCCCGCCCCGGGTCCCGCTGCTGGGGCGCTGGTTCACCCACTACGGGGAGCGTGCCCGGGTCCCCGGCTCCTCGCTGCTGGCGGCCGCGACCGACCTGCTGAACCAGCACTGGGGGACCGGCCAGTCCTCGCTGGAGGACCAGCACCTCGGTGCCCTGCTGGCCTGGGTCGACCCGGTCGGCGGCGTTCCGGGTGCCGAGGCCGCGCTGCGGGCGGAGACCGCCCGGGACGAGGAGGGGCAGCTGCTGTGCCCTCCGGCGGGTCCGGCGACCGACCCGGCCTTCGACAACCGTCTCCTCGCGCCCGCGATGGAGCGCTTCGACCGGGCCCGGCGGGGGCTTCAGGCCGCGGAGGACGGGGCCAGCGCCGACGACCTCCTCGGTGAACTGCACCGCGCCGAGCAGGAGGTGCGCCGGCTGGTCGCGGGGCAGCTGCTGCCCACCTGGAGGGCGGTGTGGCGGGCGCTGGAGCTGCTGCGGGCCCTGCCCGAGGGCTCCCGGGTCGCCGACCGCTGGACGCGGGACCGCTGGTCCTTCACCACCCACCGGGACCGGGTGCGGGCGGGCGAGCCCCCGCAGCCGCGGCACGACGACGCGGTCACCGCGGCGCGGAAGCTGGCCGCGCGGGAGACCGCGCAGGCCCAGCTCGACGCCCAGGAGGCACTGGACGACCCGCTGGTGATGGCGGGGTTCAGGCTGTCGGGCGAGGCGTTCGCCGGCGAGGTGCTGGACGTGGAGATGGCCTGGTCGGACTCGAAGCGCCCGAGCCCCCGGCCGCTGGTCCGGCTGCGCACCGACGACCGGCCCCACCTAGAGGAGCGGACCAGGGCCTACCGCTCGCTGGACGGCAGACCGCAGACCGCCGAGGTGGTCGGCGTCGAGGAGGACGGGACGCTGGTGCTGCGGGTGCTGGACCGGATGGGCCGGGCCCGGGAGCCCGCGGCGGGGAGCGTACCGGAGAAGGGCGACCGGATCTCCTGGACGCTGTTCGCGCACGACCAGCGCGGCGGGCCGCAGCTCCCCGACCCCGAGGAGACGCCGTGGACCCACGGCGGACCGCCGCGGACCGACGCCGAGAGCCCCGATGCCGTGACCCCGGAGGACCTGCTGTGACCGCCGAGTACGCCGTGTCCCGCCGTGCCGAGGACGCGGAGGCCTTCGACCCGGCCGCGGCGGCGGCCCGGGCCACCGCGGAGATCCTCGGCGACACCCTCCACGGCCGGGCGCGCGGGGTGGTCGTGGACTCGCCCCCCGGCGCGGGAAAGTCCACCCTGGTCGTGCGCGCCGCGCTCGAACTGGCCGCGGCCGGGCGGCCGCTGATGGTGGTGGCGCAGACCAACGCGCAGGTGGACGACCTGGTGCTGCGGCTCGCGGAGAAGGAGCCGGCGCTGCCCCTGGGCCGGCTGCACTCCAGCGACTCCGACCCCTACGACCGGGCGCTGGACGCCCTGGACAACGTCCGCACCTCGGCCAGGGCGGGCGACCTGGCCGGGATGGACGTGGTCGTGTCGACCGCGGCCAAGTGGGCGCACGTGCAGGGTGTCGAGCCGTGGGGGCACGCGATCGTCGACGAGGCGTACCAGATGCGCTCGGATGCGCTGCTGGCCGTGGCGGGCCTGTTCGATCGGGCGCTGTTCGTCGGCGACCCGGGTCAGCTGGACCCGTTCTCCGTCGTCGGGGCGGACCAGTGGGCGGGGCTGGCGTACGACCCCTCGGCCAGCGCGGTCTCCACGCTGCTCGCGCACAACCCCGAGCTGCCGCAGCACCGGCTGCCCGTGTCCTGGCGGCTGCCCGCCTCGGCGGCGCCGCTGGTGTCCGAGGCCTTCTACCCCTACACGCCCTTCCGCAGCGGGACGGGGCCGGGCGAGCGGCGGCTTGCCTTCGGGGTGCCCTCCGACTCCTCGGGACCCGACCGGGTGCTGGACGAGGCGGCGCGGTCCGGGTGGGGGCTGCTGGAGCTGCCGGCGCGGCTCACGCCGCGCACCGACCCCGAGGCGGTCGCGGCGGTCGCCATGGTGGTGCGGCGGCTGCTGGACCGGGGCGGGTCCACCGTGTCGGAGCGATCCGGGGACCCGGTGCCGCTGACGGCCGACCGCATCGCGGTGGGTACGGCCCACCGGGACCAGGCGGCGGCGGTGCGCGCGGCGCTGGGGGGCCTGGGGGTCACCGGTGTCACGGTGGACACGGCCAACCGCCTCCAGGGCCGCGAGTACGACGTGACGGTGGTGTTCCACCCCCTCTCCGGGCGGCCGGACGCCACGGCGTTCCACCTGGAGACGGGCCGCCTGTGCGTGCTGGCCTCCCGGCACCGGCACGCCTGCATCGTGGTGTGCCGGGCCGGGGTGTCCGGCCTCCTCGACGAGCATCCGTCGACGGAGCCGGTGCAGCTGGGGGTCTCGCTGAAGTTCCCGGACGGCTGGGAGGCCAACCACGCGGTCCTGGCGCACCTGGCGGAGCACCGGGTGTCCTGGCGCCCGTGAGGCGCCCTTGCACGGCGCGGGACAATGGAGGACGCGGTCCGGGCCTCCGGGCCGGGGACGAGGAGGAGTACGGACATGGCGGAACCGGAGCGGACGACCGAGCGCAGGATGCGGCCGGCCCCGCTGCTCTTCGAGCCGTCGGAGGCGGCCGCCGATCCGGAGCACTTCTTCGACCTGGAGTCCATGGAGGACCCGCACGAGCTGCTCGTCCGCTCCACCGAGCTGACGCTGGCCTTCCGCGCCGCCTCGGACCGGGCGGTGGAGTACCAGGCGATGGCCGCGGCCCAGCTCGCCGACCCGCGCCGGTTCGACCGGCTGACGCCGGGCGACATCGGTGCGCGGGCGGGCTGGACCGAGGACTATGCCCGGAAGATGATCGAGTTCGGCCGGGAGCTGCTCGCCCAGCCGGGCTGACCGGCCCGCGGCCACGCTTTCGCATATGCCAGCCACACGTGGCGCGGCACTGTACCCCTTTCCGGGCGCCCACACCCCCTTTTCCGGGAACTCTCCGGAATCCCCCGGTTACCCGGGGTACACCTGGTGGACATGACGACATGGCTGCGAGACCCGGGCACCGCCACCGCCGGCACGGGGACCGGAACCTGCGCCACCGGCACCGTCGCCCCGCCGCACGGGGCCGACGCCGGTGCAGCCGCCGAGGTCACTCCCCCGGGTGCGGCCTGGCTCGCCTCCGCCGAGGCGTTCCCCCGGACGGTGCTGGCGTTCTGGGAGAGCCGCCCCTCGGCACCGGCGGTCCTCCCCTGCGGCACGGTGTTCGACGTGGTGAACGCCCCCGGCACCTTCGGGCGGCGGATGCTCGACCGGCTGTGGGACGAGGGGCCGGGGTCGGGTCCGGTGGCCGTGCACCGCGGCCGGACGATGCTCTTCGCCGCCCCCGGCACCGCCCAGCGGCTGCGGGCCCTGCTGCGCTGGACCGGCGAGCCCCCGACGCGGTCGGGGGGCACCTGGGGGCGGAGCGTGCCGCCCCTGATCTGCCACGGTCCGGGCGACGCGGTGACGGTGCCGCCGCCGGCGCCCGCCGAGACCCCGGGAGCACCCCGCTGGCTGGTCGCGCCGGACACCCGCACCCCGTGGCTCCCCGGCCCCGAGGTCCTGCTGTGGGCCTGCGTCCGCGCGGCCCGCGCGGACGCCCGGCACGACGTGCGGGTATCGATTTCTCCTCCCGCGGATCCGGGTGCTAAGGTCTACGACGTCAGCAGGCGCCGCTAGCTCAGTTGGTTAGAGCAGCTGACTCTTAATCAGCGGGTCCGGGGTTCGAGTCCCTGGCGGCGCACAGACACCGGAAGGCCCCTCGTGAGAGCGAGGGGCCTTCCGGCGTTCCGGCGTGGCCCCGGCCGGTCACTCGGTCGTGATCCTGATCGTCCAGGCCCCCGTGGCGGTGCGGTCCATCACCTCCACGCGGGTGCGCCCGCCGTCCGGGTCCCGGGTGGTGAAGGTCTCCCCCTCCCGCAGGGGCGCGTCCGCGAGCGGCGGGTAGACCGACCGGTCCGCGCACGCCTCGGTCTCGGGGTGGGTGTCGATCACCTCGACGGGCCCCCCGCCGGACGCCTCGTCGCCGCGCACCCGGTAGAGCAGCACACCCTCGGTGCAGGTGTCGGCGTCGTTGCCCACCGCGGCACGCGCCTCGACGGCGAGCACGCTGTCGGGACCGGTGCGGACCACCGCGAGCCTCCCTCCGACGCTGCCGCCGGGCACGGGCGCGGCGGCGAGCGGCTCCAGGGTGACGATCTCCCCCCGGCGGCCCGGCGGCCCGGCCGCCACACGGGCCGCGCCGCCGCCGTTGACGCAGCGCACCTCCGCGGGGCCGAGCCAGCCGAGCTTCCACTTGTGCCAGCCGAAGAGGTCGGGGGCGAGGCCGAACTGGCTGCCCATGACGTCCCAGTCGCCCACGTGGGTGTCCCAGTCCCCGTTGCCGTCCATGGGCCGGTGGTAGAGGTCGGGCAGGTCGAAGACGTGGCCGGTCTCGTGGGCGAGGACGTTGCGGTCCGGGGGGTGCCGCTCGAAGACGGTGACCACCCGCCGGACCTCCGTGCCGTCGACGGTGAGCGGGCGGTCGAAGTTGACGACCTTGGTGGCGTCGGAGTCGACGCCGGGGGCGTCGGGGTCGGCGACCAGGTAGACGACGTCGTAGCGGGAGAAGTCGACGGCCGGGTCGACGGCCGCGAGGGCGTCCCTCAGGTAGGCGCTGCGCCGGTCCGGGGCCCAGTCGCGCCGTATGTCGTAGAACACCGAGTCCCGGGGCATCGGGATCCATTCGGTGAGCGCGCTGGTGCGCAGCTCGAAGGCCCCGTAGGAGGCGCGGTGGAAGAAGTCGGCGGTGGCCGGGAAGTGGTCCGCCACCAGGTCGGCGGGGGCGGTCAGGGGCGCGGAGTCGGGGAAGGACAGGAAGACCATGACCGCCTCCAGCGAGGAGGCGGGCCTGGGGTAGGCGGCGTTCCAGGTGTCCAGCCCGAGCGAGTGGTGGGCGGCGGTGCGGGGCAGGGCGCAGGGTCCGGCGGGCACGGCGGCCACCGCCGGGCCCGCCACGAGGGAGGTCGCGGTGAACGCCATCAGGGAGGTGAGGGCCGCGGCGGCGCTGCGGGGGCGCACCCGTTCCACTCTCCCGGGTGTTCCCCGGGGCGGCTGCTGACCCTCCACGTGGACCTCCGGCTCGGGATTGCGGGATGCCTCACCCACCCTGTGCCGGTTCGTACGGACTTGGCCTGTTCCAGTGCACCACACGGGTGAGCGGTCCGCCCGGGTGCCGGGGGCCCCGCCGGATCGCCGCGACACTCCGACGACTCACGCAACGTCACATTCGATCGAGCCGCATCCGACCCCGGTCATGACCCGCGCAGAAACGATCGACCATGATCACGGGGCGCCTTCGCCCCCCTGGGCGACGCTGGAACGGCCCGCGCGGCAGCCTCTATGATCGGCACACTTTCCCCGACATCCACCGGGATTTCTGCACCGAACGCCCCGGCCGGCCCACCGCCGACCGGATGCGTACGACCCTGGACGACGCGCTGCATGCGGGAGTGAGCGGTGAGCGGTATCCCCGAAGGACAGGAGCCCCCGGGCATCGGAGTTCCGCAGGGCGGCCGTCATATCATCACCCACGGTTACGATCCGGGCCAGAGCTTCGCCGAGCTGTGCGACTACCGCGCCGCCTTCAACGCGGCCCAGCTCGCCATGGCCGTCGTCGATCCCGAGGGGCTGGTCATCCGCGCCAACGACGCCCTCGCCACCCTGCTGGGCAGCCGCCCCGGCGAGCTGCGCGGACGCTGCGCGGCCGACCTCGTCGACCTGGCGTCCGACGCCCGCACCTGGCACGCGTACCGGGAGGTGCTGCGCGGCAGCCGCTCCCGCTTCCGCTGCACACGGCGGTTGAAGCACGCCGACGGGCGGACCCTGTGGGCCGAGGTCACCGTCACCCCGGTGCCCGACACCGGCGACGTGCTGCTGTCCGTCTGCGACATCAGCGACCGCCGGGAGCTCCACGCCCGGCTGCGCCACCTCCAGCTGCACGACCCCGTGACCCGGCTGCCCAACCGCGCCCTGTTCTTCGAGCGGCTGACCGCGGCCCTGGAGTCGACCCCCTACGACCACGGGGCCACCGGGCGGATCGGCCTGTGCTACCTGGACCTGGACGGGTTCAAGGCGGTCAACGACACCCTCGGCCACCGGGTCGGCGACCGGCTGCTGGCGGCCGTCGGGGCACGGCTGAACGCCTGCGCCGAACAGGGCGGCCATCTCGTGGCGCGCCTGGGCGGGGACGAGTTCGCCCTGCTGGTCGAGGACTCCACCGGCACCGAGCAGCTCGCCGACCTCGCCCGCTCCGTGCTCGCCGCGCTCCAGCGCCCCTTCGACCTGGCGGGCCAGCGGCTGTCCGTGTCGGCGTCGATCGGTGTCGTGGAGCGCGCGGCCGCCGGGACCAGCGCCACGGGGCTGATGCAGGCGGCGGACACCACGCTCTACTGGGCCAAGGAGGACGGCAGGTCGCGCTGGACCCTGTTCGACCCGGAGCGCAACGCCACCCGGATGACCCGGCAGGCGCTGGCCTCCACCCTGCGCCCCGCGGTGGAGCGCGGGGAGTTCGCCCTGGAGTACCAGCCGCTGGTCGGCCTCGCGGACGGCGTGACCCACGGGGTGGAGGCGCTGGTGCGCTGGAACCATCCCCGTTTCGGCACGCTGACGCCGAATCGGTTCGTCGCGATCGCCGAGGAGGACGGCTCGATCGTGCAGCTCGGGCGGTGGGTCCTGCACACGGCCTGCCGCCAGGCGCGCCGCTGGCAGCTCGACCATCCGGAGGTGGAGCCGCTGTTCGTCTCGGTCAACGTGGCCGTGCGGCAGGTCTGGGACTCGGACCTGGTGGCGGACATCGCGGAGATCCTGGCGGAGACCGGTCTGCCGCCCCGGCTCCTCCAGCTGGAGCTGACCGAGTCCGCCGTGATGGGGTCGGCGGGCCGCCCGCTCCAGGCGCTCCAGGCGCTGAGCGCCATGGGCGTGCGCATCGCGATCGACGACTTCGGCACCGGCTACTCGAACCTGGCCTACCTGAGCCGCCTGCCGGTCTCCGCCCTGAAGCTCGACGGGTCCTTCGTCCGCGGCTTCCAGGACGAGGCCCATGCCAACCCGGCCGACGAGACCATCGTCGAGGCGCTGGTGGAGCTCGCCCACCGGCTGGGCCTGACGGTCACCGCGGAGTGCGTGGAGACCTCGGGCCAGGCCTCCCGGCTGCGCCGGATCGGCTGCGACACCGGCCAGGGGTGGCTGTACTCGCGGGCGGTGGCGCCGGAGCGGATCCACGAGATGCTCACCGCGCTCCCCCGGCACACCGCGGCCGCGGGCTGACACGAGTCGGCACCGGCGCGGGCAACGGCCCGGGCGGGCCGGCACCCCCGGAGACGCCGGCCGCCCCCGTCCGGGTTGGATACCGAGCGGGGGCGGCGGCCTGTGGGGGGCGGAGGGGTGGCGGGTCAGCAGGCTCCCAGGTCCTGCCAGACGCCCCACTCACCCGTGGTCCCCGGCTCCTCGCCCTGCGTCCACCACTTGGCCTTCCAGGTGCGGCCGTTGTGGGAGACCTGGGCGCTGCCGCTGTAGGCGGTGGCCTGCGCCCACGCCTCGGCCGTGCAGCCGCCGGACGGGGGCGGGCTGGTCGGCGGGGTCGTGGTGGGCGGCGTGGTGGTCGGCGGCGTGGTCGTGGGCGGGGTGGTCACCGGGGGCTGGGTGGTGCCGCCGGTCGCGGCCACGATCTCGTTCAGGAGCGTGGTGTTCTCGTCCAGGCCGAGCAGGGAGTACATCATCGCGCCGCCGAGGCCGCGCTGGCGGGCGTAGTCGGCACGGGCCTGGATCGCCCTCTTGTCGAGGCCGGTGAAGAACTCGCCGTCCTTGTAGAAGTACGCGGCCTTGGCCTCGTCGTCCCAGAAGGTGGTCGCCGGGTTGTCGACGATGCCGCCCAGCTCCTTGTAGTGCGCGATGCCGGCCTGGCGGCTCAGCGGGCGGGCCGCCGAGGCGCCGGTCGCGGTGCCGGCGAGGCCGTTGTCCGCGGCGGGCACGCCCTTCCAGCCGCGGTAGTAGAACTCGTAGCCGAGGGTCAGCTTGCCCGCGGGGAAGCCGCCGGTGATCCCGTAGGCCGCGTCGCCGTCGATGTAGGCGTCGATGGCGTTGTCGACGGAGTACTTCCCGGTCCCCGGGGCGATCGGGTCGGTCGGGTCGGAGGCCGGCGAGTACAGCGGCGACTGGTGGTACGCGGGCCCGTCGCCGTCCCAGGCGCCGTGCATGTCGTACGTCATGATGTTCGCGTAGTCCAGGTACGCACCGATCTTGTCGGTCTCCAGGTACCTGATCTTGTCCTGGCCGGCCGGGAGGGCCGCGGTCAGCAGGTACTGCTTGCCGCCGTGGGCCGCGCCGTACGCGTCGAGCTGCTTGCGGAACTCGGCGAGCAGCAGCGTGAAGTTCTGCTTGTCCTCGGGACCGTAGTGGTTGCCGAGGTGGCCGCCGGAGGAGCCCGGGTACTCCCAGTCGATGTCGATGCCGTCGAAGATGCCCGCGGCGGTGCCCGGGCCGCCGAAGCCGCCCTCGACCGGCAGGTCGCCCTGGATGTACTGCTTGATGCAGGAGGAGACCAGCTTCTTGCGGCTCGCGTCGGTCTTGGCCGCGTCGTGGAAGTACTTGGAGTACGTCCAGCCGCCCAGCGAGATGTTGATCTTCAGGTGGGGGTACTTCGCCTTCAGCTCCTTGAACTGGTTGAAGACGCCCACGATGGGCTGGTCCCACCTGTCGGCCACGCCGTCGACGCTGTCGGCGGCGCTGAAGGAGCGCTGGTAGTCCGCGTAGGAGTCGCCCGCGCCGTCACCGGCGCTGGGGTTGTTGTCGTCACCCGCGGCCTTGTTGGCCATGAAGCACGTCAGGTCGGTCGGGTGGATGTTCCCGAACGAGTAGTTGATGACGTCCAGCTTGCCCGCGATACCCCGGGTGTCCAGGTGCTTGGGGTAGAAGGCGTTGCCGTAGATGCTCCACTGGTCGTAGTAGGCGATCCTGACCCCGCCGTCGGACGCGGCCGCGGAGGCGGTGTCGGACGCCTGGGCGGTGCCGAGGCCGGCGAAGCCGGCGAGGGCGCCTGCGGCGAGCGCGGCGGTGGTGAGTGCCGCGAGCATCGGTCTGCGGGAGCGCATGTGCAGCCTCCGGGAGGTGCGGATCGGGGGGTCTGGAGCAGTGATAGCGATCCGCACAGCCCCCCGTCAATGGTCTGAACCAAACCGGGAACTAGACCTTTCCCGCAGTGAAACCCCTTGTCAGAGAGGTGAGCTGACAGAAATCAGCCGCTCGTCAGCGGGGTGACGAGCGGCTTAAGGATCTCTTAAGCGGCGGTGGGGCCGGAGGTTGACCACTGGACCACCCGCCGGTGCGGCCGCCAGGTTTTACCCGGCGGCAACGCCCACGGGGTCCCCTGCGGGCAGCCCGTACGCGTCCGCGAGGAGTTCGAGACCGCGCAGCCGGGCCCCGGCGCCGTGGACGTTCGCCGTCAGCATCAGCTCGTCGGCGCCGGTGCGCGCCACCAGCGCGTCGAGGCCCTCGCGGACCGCGTCGGGGGTGCCGTGGACGACGTCGGCGAGCCACGCCTCGGTGAACTCGCGCTCGGCGGCCGTGAACGGGTACGCCGCCGCCTCCTCCGGGGTGGGGACGAGACCGGGCCGCCCGGTGCGCAGCCGGAGCATCGCCAGCGCACCGGTCAGGACCTGGCGCCGGGCCTCGCGCGCGTCCTCCGCCGCCAGCGCCCCGACGCCGATCAGGGCGTAGGGGGCGTCCAGTACCGCGGAGGGGCGGAAGCTGTCCCGGTACAGCTCCAGGGCCGGAACGGTGTGGCGCGCCGAGAAGTGGTGGGCGAAGGCGAAGGGCAGCCCGAGCTCCCCCGCCAGCCGGGCGCTGAAACCGGAGGAGCCGAGCAGCCAGACCGGCGGCCGGTGCGGGGACTGGACCCCGCCCGGCACGGTGCTCTGCACCGGGCCGGGCACCGCGTGGATCCGGGCGTAGGGATGGCCGTCGGGGAAGCCGTCGTCGAGGAAGCGGAGCAGCTCGCCGAGGAGCCGGGGGAAGTCGTCCGCCCCCTCGTCCGCCGTGCGGCGCAGCGCCGCGGCGGTCGCCCCGTCCGTCCCCGGGGCGCGCCCCAGCCCCAGGTCCACCCGTCCGGGCGCCAGGGCCTCCAGGGTGCCGAACTGCTCGGCGACGACCAGCGGGGCGTGGTTGGGCAGCATCACGCCACCCGACCCGAGGCGGATGCGCCCGGTGTGCGCGGCGAGGTGGGCGAGGATGACTGCCGGGGACGAGGAGGCGACGCCCGGCATGGAGTGGTGCTCGGCGACCCAGTGGCGGTGGAAGCCGCGGCGCTCGGCCAGCCGGGCGAGCTCCACACTGGTCCGCAGCGCCTGCCCCGCCGTGCGTCCGCTGCCGACGGTGACCAGGTCCAGCACGGACAGCGGCACCGGGGCGGAGCCGGCCGCCGTGCCTCGGATCTCGTCCACTGCGTTCACCGGGGAGCCTCCTGTTGCGGGTCGCGGGTACTCCGCGGCACAACAGGAGGCAGTCTCCGCTTATTCCCCGGACGGGGGCGGGCGGCCCGGACCGGGCGTCAGTCCCGGCCCGCGAAGAGGGCGCCGAGCTCGTCGGCGCGCACACCGTGCCGCTCGGCCAGCCTCAGCCCCTCCCAGACCGTCACCTGGTTGGCCGTGAGCACCGGCTTGCCCACCGCCTCCTCCAGCTCCGGCAGCAGCGCCACCGTGCGCAGCGCGGTGTCCGGAACCAGGACCGCCTCCGCCTCCGGGCGGTCCGCCGCCCGCACCAGGTCGAGCAGCTGCCCCGGCCCCCAGCGCGCGGCCTCGGCCGCGGTCGCCACCCCGCCGGTCACCGCCGACACGACCTCCACCCCGGCCTCCCCCAGGAACTGCGCGAACAGCTCGGCCACGTCCTCCGGGTAGCTGGCCGCGACCGCCACCCGAGCCGCCCCGACGGCCTGGGCCGCGCGGACGAAGGCGAACGAGGTGCTGGACGCCGGAAGGCCCGCCGCCAGGGCCAGGGAGCGCACCTGCTCGCGCGCGCCCGCCCACCCGTACACGAAGGATCCGCTGGTGCAGGCCCAGACCACCGACTCCGCCCCGGACAGCCGCAGCTCCTCCACCCCGGCGGCGAGGCGGTCCTCCTCGCCCATCCGCAGCAGGGCGTCCACCCGGTGGGCGTCCTCGCCGATGTCGGTGTGGACCACGGGCACGTTGACCCCGGTGAGCAGCGCCTCGATGCGCGGGTAGTCGTCCTCTGCGGAATGCCCGGGGTACAGCAGCCCCACGGTGGTCATGTCACGCCCTCCTGTCCTTCCGGCTCGGCCGGTCTCGCAGCAGCGTCCATCAGCAGAGCCTGGTAGGGGCCGACCGCGCGCACCCCGATGGCGCGCAGGGCCGACCACATCGTGACCTGGTTGGCGGAGACCACCGGCATCCTCAGCTCGGCCTCCAGCTGCGGGATGACGTCGTAGGTGGGCAGGTTGGTGCAGCTGACGAAGAGCGCGTCCGCGTCCGCCGACACCACCCGGCGTGCCATGTCCGCCACCTCGCGGTACGGCACCTTCCAGATGTGGCGGGTCAGACCGAGGAAGGCCCGGCCCGTGACCGCCACGTCCGCCTGGGCGAGGAAGTCCTCCAGCGCCCGGGTCACCGACTCCGTGTAGGGCGTGAGCACGGCTATCCGGCGTGCCCCCAGCTCCTGCAGGGCCTCGATCAGTGCGCCGGACGTGGTCAGCGACGGTACCTCGCCGGCCGCGCTCATCACCTCGCACATGGCGCGTTCCCCGAGGAGGCCGTCCACAAAACTGCCGGAGGCGCACGCGTAGGCGACGACGCTCGGCTGGGAGGCGCTCAGCGCCCGGACGGCCTCGCGCAGCGTGTGGTGCTCGCTGACGAGCCGGGCCAGGTCGAGCGAGACACCGGCCGGCACGAAGGGGGTGCGCGTCAGGCGCAGCGAGACCTCGTCCGGGACCCAGCGCCACAGCTCGCGGTCCAGTGCGAAATCGAAGGGGGCGACCACGCCGACACCGTGCTGCGGCAGGGGCCCACCGAGGAAGGAGACGTCCATGACCGTGCCCTTCAGACGCCTTGTTGACGACGGTAGATTCAAGTGCAAGCGTGGGTCAATCCATACATCCCAGACTTTTCGAGGCGGTTTCCGGTCGATGTCCCGACCCTCGCTCCTGGTCCTCGCGGCCGACCCCCCTCCACGCCTCGGCGCCCTCACCGGGAAGGCGGACGTCCGCTTCACCGACGAGGCGCGCCTGGCCGGTGAACTCCCCCGCGCGGACGCGCTGCTGGTGTGGGACTTCACCTCCGAGGCGGTCCGCCGGGCCTGGCCCGGCGAGGGGCCCAGACCGCGCTGGGTGCACACCCCCAGCGCGGGGGTGGACCGCCTGCTCTGCCCGGAGCTCGCGGCCTCCGAGACCGTGGTCACCAACGCCCGGGGCATCTTCGAGCAGCCCATCGCCGAGTACGTGGCGGCCCTGGTCCTCGCCATGGCCAAGGACCTCCCCGCCACCCTGGAGCGGCAGCGCGAGCGCCGCTGGCGGCACCGCGAGACCCTCCCGGTCGAGGGCAGCCGCGCCGTCGTCGCCGGCGCCGGGCCGATCGGCCGGGCGGTGGCCGGGACGCTGCGCGCCCTGGGGGTCCGCACGGCCGTGGTCGGCCGTACCGCCCGACCCGGCATCCACGGCGAGCAGGACCTCGACCTGCTGCTGACCCGGGCCCACTGGGTGGTGTGCGCCGCCCCGCTGACCGAGGCCACCCGGGGGATGTTCGACGCCCGGCGCTTCGCCCTGATGCAGCCCTCCGCGCGCTTCCTCAACGTCGGGCGCGGCCCCCTGGTCGTCGAGGCCGACCTGGTCGCCGCCCTGCGCGACCGGACGATCAGCGGCGCCGCGCTGGACGTCTTCGAGCAGGAGCCCCTTCCGCCGGACAGCCCCGTCTGGGAGGCCCCCGGCCTGATCGTCTCCCCGCACATGAGCGGCGACACGGTCGGCTGGCGCGACCGCCTGAGCGAGCAGTTCGTCTCCCTGTTCGAGCTGTGGGCCGCGGGAGAACCCCTGCCGAACGTGGTCGACAAGGAACGTGGGTACGTGCCCATGCATGACCACGCGCCTGACTGACCTGACCGCACACCGACTGCTGGCCGGCTACGCACGGGGGGACTTCTCCCCCGTGGACGCCGTCCGGGAGTGCCTGGAACGGGCCGAGGCCGTCCAGCCGACCGTCAACGCCTTCGTCCGCATCGATACCGAGGACGCCCTCGCCCGGGCGGGGGAGTCGGCGGCACGCTGGCTGCGGGGGGAGCCGCGGGGCCTGCTGGACGGCGTGCCGGTGACCGTCAAGGACCTGCTGCTCCAGCGCGGGGTGCCCACCCTGCGCGGCTCGCGGACCGTGGACCCGAAGGGCCCCTGGACGGAGGACGCGCCCTCGGTGGCCGCCCTGCGCCGCCACGGGGCGGTCTTCCTGGGCCGGACCACGACCCCCGAGTTCGGCTGGAAGGGCGTGACCGACTCCCCCCTCCAGGGGGTCACCCGCAACCCCCACGACCCCTCGCGGACGAGCGGGGGGTCGAGCGGCGGCGGCGCGGCGGCCGTGGCCCTGGGCGCCGGTCCGCTGTCGGTCGGGACGGACGGGGGCGGTTCCGTGCGCATCCCGGCCTCGTTCTGCGGGGTCTTCGGGCTGAAGCCGACCTACGGCCGGGTGCCCCTGTACCCGGCCAGTCCCTTCGGGACCCTGGCGCACGTGGGCCCGATGGCGCGGGACGCCGCCGACGCGGCGCTGATGCTCGACGCGATGAGCGCACCCGACTGGCGGGACTGGACCCAGTCCCCGGCGGAGGGCGATCTGCGCGGGCGGCTGGCCGAGGGGGTGGAGGGGCTGCGGGTCGCCTACTCCGCGACCCTCGGCGGGCAGGTCCCGGTGCGGCCCGCGGTGGCGGCCGCCGTGCGGCGGACGGCTGCCGCCCTGGCCGACCTCGGCGCCTACGTGGAGGAGGCCGACCCCGACATCGCCGACCCCGTCGACGCCTTCCACACCCTGTGGTTCACGGGCGCGGCCCGCGTGGTGCAGCACCTGGGCCCGCGCAAGCGGGCGCTGCTGGATCCGGGCCTCGCCGAGATCTGCGCCGAGGGGGCGGGGCGCAGCGCCCTGGACTACCTGGCCGCGGTGGACGCGCGGGCCGCGCTCGGGCGGCGGATGGGCCGCTTCCACACCCGCTTCGACCTGCTGGTGACGCCCACCCTGCCGATCACCGCCTTCGAGGCGGGGGCGGAGGTGCCCGCGGGCTCGGGCCTCCACCGCTGGACGGGGTGGACGCCGTTCACCTACCCGTTCAACCTGACCCAGCAGCCCGCCGCCACCGTGCCCTGCGGGACCGACGATGACGGCCTCCCGGTGGGCGCGCAGCTGGTGGCGGCACGCCACCGGGACGCGCTGGTGCTGCGCGCGGCGCACGCGCTGCACGGGGCGGGGGCCGCGGTGGCACCCTCCCCGGGCGCGCCGCGCTGACGCCCGGGGACGGCCGGCTCAGGCGCGGCGGAAGGAGAGCGTCTCCCCCGCCGCGCCGGTGCGCCACAGGTCCTGGCAGGCCGCGGCCATCTCTTCGAGCCCCTGCACCACCTCGCCCCAGACGGTGCCCGGCACCCAGCCGGTGTCCCCGTTCAGCAGCAGGTTGTTGCGCTCGTAGAACAGCGCCAGATCCACCGTCACCGGCCCCGGACGGGCGGCCCCGTAGCCGTGCGAGGCCGTGCCGAGCTGCTCGCCGCTGAAGGTGAAATAGCACAGGTCGCCGGGGATCGGGGTGACCGTCGGGTTCTCCAGCGGGGGCTCGGCGTCGGCGAAGGGCGGGAAGAGGGCGTAGACCTCGTTGCGGGCGTACTTGGCGTGGTAGACGTCGCCGCTCAGCGGCAGCGCCCCCCACACGGCGGCGCAGGCGGCCGGGGCCCGGTCGTCGAGCAGCCGGGCGGTGCAGCGGGCACCGCGCCGGTCGAGGGACACGGTCAGGTATCGGTCGGCCATCTTCTACGCATACCCCACGCGGACCCGGGTAGCCGCGCGGCCATGGCTCGTACTAGACACGCACGACCAATGAGCAGACGCTCGGTGCTCCTCGGCACCGCGGCCGTCGGCACTCTCGGGGCGCTGGGGGCCGCGGGGTGCGGCCGGGTTCCCTCCGGTGACGCGCTGGCCAGGCTGAAGTCCCAGGGAACGGTACGCCTGGGGATCGCCGGGGAGGTGCCGTACGGCTACGTGGACGACCGGGGCGAGTTCACGGGCGAGGCCCCGGAGCTGGCCCGGGTCGTCTTCAGGCGCCTGGGGATCGACACCATCCAGCCGGTCGCCACGGACTTCGCCTCCCTCATCCCCGGTCTGAACTCCCAGCAGTTCGACGTGGTCTCGGCCGGGATGTACATCAACAAGGACCGGTGCGCCCAGGTCATCTTCTCCGACCCCGAGTACCAGATGCTCGACGCGTTCATCGTGCGCAAGGGCAACCCGAAGAACCTGCACACCTACGAGGACGTGGTGCGGACCAAGGCCCGGTTCGCCACCGGGACGGGCTACGCGGAGATCGGCTACGCCGTCGCCGCGGGGATACCCGAGAAGGACATCGTCATCCTCCAGGACCAGGTGGCCGGGCTCAACGCGGTGGAGTCCGGCCGCGTCGACGTCTTCGCCGGAACGGCCCTGACGGCCCGTGAGGTGGTGCGCAAGAGCTCGCGCGCCGAGGCCACCGAGGCGTTCGCGGCGGTCGTCGACGGCAAGGAGCAGATCGACGGGGGCGGCTTCGCCTTCCGTCCCACCGACACCGAGCTGCGCGACGCCTTCAACGACGAGATCCTCGCGATGAAGAAGAGCGGTGAGCTGTTCCGGATCCTGAAGCCCTTCGGCTTCACCGAGTCCGAGATGACCACCCTGACCGCCGAGGAGCTGTGCCGGAAATGACAGCCGGACTCTGGCAGAACTGGGTGCTCCCCGGTATCTGGATCACCGTGCAGCTGCTGGTCTACAGCGCCGCGCTGGCCGCGTTCGTCGCCTTCGCCGTGGGCATGGCGCGAACCCATCGCTCGACGCCCGTGCGCTTCCTGGCGGGCTTCTACACCGAGGTCTTCCGCGGGACGTCGGCCCTGGTGCTGATGTTCTGGCTGTTCTTCGTGGTGCCCCCGCTGATGGGCTGGCAGCTGGTCCCCATGTGGGCCGCGGTCCTGGCGCTGGGCCTGTCGTACGGTGCCTACGGCGCGGAGATCGTGCGCGGGGCACTGAACTCGGTGGCCACCGCCCAGCGTGAGGCGGGTGTCGCCCTCAGCTTCACCCCCTGGCAGCGGATGCGGCTGATCCTGCTCCCGCAGGCGGTGCCCGAGATGATGCCGTCCTTCTGCAACCTGCTGGTCGAGCTGCTCAAGGGCACCGCGCTGGTGTCGCTGCTCGGCGTGGGCGACGTCTCCTTCGCCGCCTACCTGGTGCGCCTGGCGACCCAGGAGAGCGCGCAGATCTACACGGTCAGCCTGGTGATCTACTTCGTGCTGGCCCTGCTGGTGACCCGGTCGATGAAGGCGCTGGAGCGCCGGTCGAAGCGGAACATCGGCATCGAGCAGGAGCCCGGCCTGCTGGGCGGCCTGCTGGCGCGCCGCGGCGCCGGACCGGTCCGCGGTACCGAGGCGGCGGGAGGTGCGTCGAAGTGACGTGGGACTGGTCCGCCGTCTGGGACTTCATGCCGCGCTTCTGGGAGGGGCTGCTGGTCACCCTCCAGGTACTGGTGCTCGGCTCCCTGCTCTCGTTCTCCCTGGGCCTGGTCTGGGCCCTGGCCTTCCGCGCCCCGAGCCGGCTGGTCCGCTGGCCGGTGAACGCCTTCACCGAGTTCGTCCGCAGCACGCCGCTGCTGGTGCAGCTGTTCTTCCTGTACTTCGTCCTGCCCGAGTGGGGCATCCGCTTCTCCGCCCTGGTGACGGGCACGATCGCGATCGGACTGCACTACTCGACGTACACCGCCCAGGTCTACCGCGCCGGTATCGACGCCGTGCCGAAGGGCCAGTGGGAGGCGGCGACGGCCCTGAGCCTGCCGGCCCACCGGACCTGGTTCGCGGTGATCCTGCCGCAGGCCGTCCGCCGCATCACCCCGGCGCTCGGCAACTACGTCATCGCCATGCTGAAGGACACCCCGCTGCTGGCCGCGATCGGCGTGCTGGAGCTGCTCCAGCAGTCCCGGCTGGAGAGTGCCTCGACCTTCCAGTACACCGAGCCGCTCACCGTGATCGGCATCGCCTTCATCCTGATCGCCTATCCGGCTTCCCTGCTGGTACGAGCCCTGGAGCGCCGCCTTGCCCGCTGACACCGCCCCCGACACGGCCCCCGAGACCGGCGGCACGCCGAACGGCGAGCTGATCCGCTTCGACAACGTCACCAAGCGGTTCGGGGACAACACGGTCCTCGACGACCTCTGCTTCTCGGTGAAGCCGGGCAAGCACGTGACCCTGATCGGCCCGTCCGGCTCCGGGAAGACGACGATCCTGCGGCTGCTCATGACCCTGGAGTCGCCGGAGGAGGGCACCATCACGGTGGCCGGAAGGACGCTGTTCCCGGCCGCCGAGAAGGAGCGCCGCGAGGCCCGCAAGAAGATCGGCATGGCCTTCCAGCAGTTCAACCTCTTCCCCAACATGACGGTGCTGCGCAACATCACCGAGGCGCCGGTGCGGGTGCTGGGGCTCTCCAAGGAGGAGGCCGAGGCGCGCGCCCGGGAGCTCCTGGAGCTCGTGGGGCTGAGCGAGAAGGCGGACGCCAAGCCCGGCCAGCTCTCCGGGGGCCAGCAGCAGCGGGTGGCGATCGCCCGCGCCCTGGCGATGCGCCCGCAGGTGCTGCTGCTGGACGAGGTGACCTCCGCGCTCGACCCCGAGCTGGTCGCCGGGGTGCTGGATCTCCTGCGGGACATCGCCCGGACCACGGACATCACCATGGTGTGCGTGACGCACGAGATGAGCTTCGCCCGCGACATCTCCGACGAGGTACTGATGTTCGACGGCGGCAAGGTCATCGAGTCGGGCCCGCCGGAGAAGATCTTCTCGGATCCGGAGCAGGCACGGACGCGCGAGTTCCTCGGCGCGGTGCTCTGACCACCCGCCCCACCGAAGACGTATGCCCTTGGCATATGCCAAGCAGATGCGCCCCAGCGCAGGCCGCTGGGGCGCCGCGTCTTTTGCGCCAACACCCCGCCGCCAGGGGGTCCTTGGCCGCTATCGTGGAGGGGAAGTTGCGGTAACAACCTGGTAGGGGGAAACCGTGGCGCTGAAGCCCGAGCCGACCGCGCCGTTCCATTCGGTGCACTACGTCCTGCGCGTCCTGGAGACCATCTCGCGCCACGGCGGCGGCGTGAGCGACGCCCAGATCGCGCGTGAGACCGGACTGCCGCCGGGCCACCTCGCCCCGATGCTCGCCATGCTCCGCCGCGAGGGCTACGCGGAGCAGACGGCCGACGGGGCGTACGTGACCGGCGAGTCGCTCGTCCTGCTGGGTTCGGGGTCGACCCGCAAGGAGGCCCTCGCGGCCAAACTCCAGGACACCCTGTCCGAGCTGCGGGACTCGGTGGGGGCGGCCGTCTACATCAGCCGGTACATCGACGGCGAGGTGAAGATCACCCAGTTCGCGGACGGCCCGGGCACCCCGAAGGTCAACGAGTGGGTCGACTTCCGCTCGGCGGCCCACGCCAGCGCGGTCGGCAAGTGCCTGCTCACCCAGCTCGACGTCAACGGCCGCCGCGACCACCTCTCCCGTCACAAGATCGCCAGGCTGACCTCCCGGACGATCACCAGCGAACGGCTGCTGTTCTCCAAGCTCGACGCCCAGCCCCCGACGGTGCCCGTGCTGGACCTGCAGGAGTACGCGGTGGGCACCGTGTGCGCGGCGGTCCCGCTGACCGCCGGGTCCGCGGTGGGCTGCCTGGCGCTGTCCCTGCCGATCGAGCACGCGCACCGGCTGCGGCAGGCCGCGGACACCCTCAACCGCAGGGCCGCACCGGTGGTGCTCTCCCTGGCGATCTGACGCCGCCCTCCGGGCCGTACCGCCACGGAACGGGTGATACCGCCCCCCGGCCGACGGCCGGGGCCCCTCGGGTCCCGGCCGGGGCTCCCGTGGTCGGAACCATCCTCCGGGAGCCGGTAGTATGGACGCCGTCGGCCGCCGAGCGGCGGACGAGTCAGGCGCCGCTAGCTCAGTTGGTTAGAGCAGCTGACTCTTAATCAGCGGGTCCGGGGTTCGAGTCCCTGGCGGCGCACAGCACGGCAAGGCCCCTCGCGTGAGCGGGGGGCCTTCCGCGTTCCTCCGGACGGCACCCCGGCGCGGCGGCACCGCACCCCGGACCCGGCGGTGGTCCGGGGGGTTGCGGCGCCGGGGCGCGAGGGGCCGCCGTCCGGCACGGGGATCAGAACTGGACGTCGGAGCAGGCGTAGAACGCGTTGCCCGTGTCGTGCACGGTCCACACCGCCAGGATCAGATGGCGGCCGGACTTCCCGGGCAGCGTGCCGGAGTGCGACAGCGTCGAAGGCGGCTGCTGCCCCCCGTAGGGAACGGTCAGGAAGGGCTGCGACTCCAGGGCCGCGCGGGTGAGCGGCCGGGCGGGGTTCCACCCGTCCCTGGTGATGAAGTACCTGAAGTCGGTGGTGCGGTGGCGGGCGGTGAACTGCCAGCGGAACGTGTAGTTCTGCCCGGCGCCGACCCGGGTGGCCGGCCAGGCGCCGCCCCGCGGGTCGTCGAGCTGCGAGAAGCGGCCGTTGCCGCCCGCGCAGATCGTTCCGTCGGCGGGGCCGCGGGCGGGAAAGCCCTTGGGGCCCTCGACGCTCTGCGGTTCCCACTGGATCGAACCGCAGCCGGTCACGGTCCTGTTGGCGCAGAGCTTCTGCCGGCTGATGGGGGAGTCGGTGTAGCCGTGGCTGCTGGCGCTGCCGGTGGCGAGCACGGTCGTGCCCGCCACGGCGAGGCCGACCAGGGCCGCACCCATCTTCTTTCGCATGCTGGCTCCAGGAAGGGACGTGGGGAGTGCCTTGCGGTGCACGCGTGCGGTGGAGCGTATTCCGGTCTAGACCAAGTCCCAATGTATTGAGCCCCGTTGAGCATGTCCATACCATTCACGGAGCCTCTGCCGCGCCCGCCCGTCCCGTGTAGAAGGCAACGGTCAGATCCTTCACCAGCGCCTTGCGCTCGTAGTCCTCCCGGTCGACCAGACCCCGGTCCGTCAGCCGCCCCACGGCGTCCTCGACGGCGTCCACGACCGAGCTCAGCACGGCGTCCCGGTGCCGTGCGTCGATCGCGGCGATCTGCCGCCGCTGGACCGCCTCGGCCACCTCGGGCGCGTAGTCGACCACCACCGGCTGGGCGGTGAAGACCTCGACGCCCACCGGGGCGCACTGCGCGGCCAGCGTCTCGGTCAGCGCGGCGCCCACCGCGCGGGCGTCCCGGAGCGTCGGGACGGCCTCCCCGAAGCCGTCCGCCGGAAGCTGCGAGAGCACCCGGGCCGTCGCCGACTCCACCTGCTCGGCCAGGTACTCCTCGTGGTCCTCGACCCCGAGCGCCGCCCGCACCGTGTCGGCCACCCGCCACACCACGAGGACCACCACCCGCAGCGCCGTGCCGTCCGCGTCGTGCACGGGCATCGGATCGCTGCGCCAGTGGCGCAGCCGCACGTCGATCCTCCGGCGCAGCACCAGCGGGCTCACCCAGACCAGTCCCGTCCGCCGCACGCTCCCCCGGTAGTCGCCGCAGAGGGTGAGCACCCAGGCGTGGCCGACGCGCCCGCGGCCCAGGCCGCCGAGGCCGAACAGCGCCAGCAGCACGCCCAGGGCCAGCAGACACCAGACGCCGAGCCCGATCCCCTGGTACGGCGGCGGGCTGACGCCGAGCATCCGGCCCACCATGCCGGGCACCGCGCCCGTCCCCCACACCAGCGCGCCGATCCCCGCGAGCGAGAAGGCCCCCGCCACCAGGCCGATCCAGCCGGGCAGCACCGGACCGGGCCGCTCGGTCAGCCGGGGGTCCACGACCGGCACGGTGCCCGGGTCGGGCGCGGCCTTCGGTCGCGCCGCCGGACCGGACCGCGCGCCGGGGCCCGCGACCGGGCGCCCCGCCGCGCTCACCCGGGGCTGCTCGCCGGTGCCCATCCGGCGGTTGATCACCGAGGCCCGACGGGCCGGGGCGAGGGCCGGGGGCACGTCGTCGTCCCGGAAGAGCAGGTGGATCGGGATCTCGGTCGTCGTCTCGCTCGCGATCACCGGGCTGCGCCGGACCGGCTCGGCGGCGGGTGCCTCCTCCGAGGCGGCCGGGGGATCGCCGGGGTCCGCGGACTCCTCCGGCGCCCCGGTCGGCCCGCCGTCCCCCGCCGCGGGCGCCGAGGAAGACGGCCCGGGGGCATCGGGCGCGGGGCGGGGGGCCGCGGGCGCCAGGGTCGCGGCCTCGGACCGGAGCGCGGGGCCGTCGGGCGGGACGGGGCCTTCCGGTTCCGGCTTCGTGGTGTTCATGGCGCCTCGCCTTCCTTCGATGGGCAGTGGCCGGCAGTGGCCGTGTGCGAGGGCCGGCGGGCGGCGGGGACGGGCCCGCCGTCCGCCGGCCCCGGGTCAGCGGGCGGCGAAGAGCCGCCGCCAGGTCTCGGGCCCGGGGTAGCCGTCGGCCGCGGTGCCGCGCCAGCCCTGCGCCAGCTGGAACTCCTGGACGTTGCGCCGGTCGGCCTCGGACCAGCGCGGCGAGGGCCCCACGGCGTAGTGGCGCCCGTAGCCGCGCAGGACCAGCTGCTGCCCGAGCCGGGTGACGTGGTCGTTGGACCGCCCGGTGCGGAAGTGCTCCCGCCCGGGGAAGGGCGGCGCCTGGGCGGACGGGCCCGCGGTCACGGCCGGGGCGATGTCCTTGCCCTTTCCGTCCACCAGCAGCTGCCAGGTGTGGGGGCCGGGCAGTCCGTCGGCCTCGGCCCCGCGCCAGCCCTGCGCGCGCTGGAACGCCTCGGTCGCCCGCCGGTCCGCCTCGGACCACTGCGGCCCGGGCCCCTCCTGGTAGAAGCGCTTGCCGCCCCGCGCCACCAGCAGTTCGCCGAGCCGGGTGACATGGGCGTTGTTCGCGCCGGGGCCGAAGGAGGCCGCGCCGGGGAAGGGGGTCGCCGCGCTCTCGGCTCCGCCGGTGGTGGCGGTCACACCCTTGTAGCGGTAGGCGACGTAGCTGGCCGAGTTGCTCCAGTAGGCCATGGGCGTGGCCTGCCGCCGGGTCCGCGGCTTGGTCTGCTCGTAGGCCACGTAGGACGTGTGGGTGTAGTCGGTCCAGCCGCCGAAGATCGTCACATGGGAGCCGGAGGTGGGGTCGGCGGGGTTGTGGAAGAGCAGGATGTCACCCGGCTGGAGGTCCTCGCGGGCGATCCGGTCCCCGAACTTGGCGAGGCTGCCGGTCCATTCGTTGCTGCCGAGGTCCCAGGCCATGGAGACGTAGCCGGAGCAGTCCTGGCGGTACCCGTCGGTCCAGTACGCCGTCATGCTGTACGGGACCTTGGCGGCGACCCACAGCTTGGCGCGGTTGATGATCTCGGCCCGGGTCGTGGTCTTCAGCTGGGAGGCGACGACCGGCTTCCCGGTGGGGCCGTGCAGCGGCCCCGCACTCCCCTGCTCGGTGGGCGGCAGCGGATCCGCCGCGGGGGTGACGGGCCGGACGGCCCCCGGGGCGGACGCGGCAGCCGCCCCGGCACCGCCCAGGACCACTCCGGCGGCGGTCACCAGCACCAGCGCGCGGCGGCAGCCGTGCGCGGACGGGTGGGCTCCCGCGGCCAGGGCCCGGCGGGCCTGCGCACATCCGGCGCAGTCGCACTCCCCGCCCGGCTCGTACTCCTCGAAGACCGGCACGGCCATACGCCTCGCCTCCCCAATCGCAATCGGCAAGATCCTCTGACGGTGTTTCACGGGCGCCAGTGTCCCAACCGAACGGACAAAACGCATTTTGACGGATCAACCAATAAAAACCATGATCTGACCGGCATCGGCGCGGCGGGCGGCTCCGCGCCGCCCACCCGGCCGGTGCGGAGCACCCCTCGCCGTCGGGTAGAGTTCTCCAGGTCAGCAGGCGCCGCTAGCTCAGTTGGTTAGAGCAGCTGACTCTTAATCAGCGGGTCCGGGGTTCGAGTCCCTGGCGGCGCACGCACACCGAGGCTCCTCTCGTTCGACGAGAGGAGCCTCGTTCGTGTGCCCGCACGCAGCGGGAGGGGTTCCGGCGGCGGGGACCGCCGGGCCGGCCGCTCCGGTCAGTCGGAGTCCGAGCGGCGGCGGCGCGCACTGCGGACGGCGAAGACGACGGCCGCGACCGCGGCCAGCACCAGTCCGACGACCGCCTGGGTCCGGCTCGGCCCGGCGTCCTCCGGGTCCACCGCGGCGACGGGCGCGGCGACGGCGACCGCGCCGCCACGCGCAGGGGCCCGCTCGGCCGGGGCGACCGGCGGGGGCACGGCCGCCGCGGGGGCGCGGTGCGCGGCGGCATGATGCGCGCGACGGGCCTCCGGCCGCTGCGCGGACCGCCCCGAGAGGCCCGCGAGGGG
This sequence comes from Streptomyces sp. C10-9-1, assembly GCF_024497955.1. Lineage (GTDB taxonomy): Bacteria > Actinomycetota > Actinomycetes > Streptomycetales > Streptomycetaceae > Streptomyces > Streptomyces sanyensis. The sequence goes on from NZ_JANHKP010000004.1 coordinate 244,204, forward strand.
TGAGGCCGCCGCCGGCAGGAGGACGGACCGACCCGCGCGGCCGCCGCACACCGCCGCCGCCCTCAGCACGTCCGGCCAGGACTCCGGACCGGGACGCACGGCGGCCGGGGGGCGCAGGCCGTCCGGCCGGGACGGGCGGCGGACGGCGGTGGGCAGGAGGGCGGCCCCCGCGGCCGGTGCGGTCGCCTGCGCGCAGGACGCGGCACCCGCGCGGGGCGCACCGCCGGGCTCCGGGGCGGCGGGCGCCGGAGGGGCGTCGGCACCCCGGGCGGCGGCCGGGGAGGGCGGCGCGAGGGGCATCAGGACGAGGACGGCGGCCACACCGGCCGAACCCAGGGCAATCGAACCTGCACGCATCGTGAACCTCCTGCTTCCGCCAGGGTCACGCCTGCCGTCCGATTCCGCATCCGCGGGACCCGCCCGGCCTCGCGAGCGGGTCCGCGAACGGCCTCAGACCCGCTCGACGAGGTCCGCGATGGAGTCCACGATCGTGGACGGGCGGAACGGGTAGCGGTCCACGTCCGCCGGGGTGGTCAGCCCGGTCAGCACCAGGAAGGTCTCCATACCCGCCTCCAGGCCGGCGAGCACGTCCGTGTCCATCCGGTCGCCGATCATCGCGCTGCTCTCGGAGTGCGCACCGATCGCGTTGAGGCCGGTGCGCATCATCAGCGGGTTGGGCTTGCCCGCGAAGTACGGCTCCTTGCCGGTCGCCTTGGTGATGAGCGCCGCGACGCTGCCCGTGGCCGGCAGGGGGCCCTCGGTGGACGGCCCCGTCTCGTCCGGGTTGGTGCAGATGAACCGGGCACCGCCGTTGATCAGCCGGATGGCCTTGGTCAGCGATTCGAAGCTGTAGGTGCGGGTCTCGCCGAGTACCACGTAGTCCGGTTCGTGGTCGGTGAGCACGTAGCCGATGTCGTGCAGGGCGGTGGTCAGGCCCGCCTCCCCGATGACGTACGCGGTGCCGCCGGGGCGCTGGTCGTCCAGGAAGCGGGCGGTGGCCAGCGCGGAGGTCCAGATGTTCTCCACGGGCACGTCCAGGCCCATCCGCGCGAGACGGGCGTGCAGGTCCCGTGCCGTGTAGATGGAGTTGTTCGTGAGCACCAGGAAGGGCTTGCCGGTCTCCCTGAGCTTCTTGACGAAGGCGTCGGCGCCGGGGATCGGCACGCCCTCGTGGATGAGGACGCCGTCCATGTCGGTCAGCCAGGACTCGATCGGCTTGCGCTCTGCCATGTGGGCGGACTCCTGCCGTGCATACGTCGATACGTGCGAAGGACGCCGCGACAGCACTGTGGCGACACCGGACAGACTAAGGCCTTCCGCGCAGGCGGCCCCCGGCCGGTCGGCGGGAAACCTGAAGGCCGCGGGCGGTCCGCGGGCACGGGGCACGGGCCCGCGCGGGCTCCGCCGGCCCCTCCGCGGCCGGTCCGGCGGCAGGGGTGCGGCCGCGGCGGCTCAGCGGCGGCGCTGCGACCGCAGCCGGCGGGAGAGCAGCAGCAGGACGGCGCCCCCGCCCGCGGCGGTCACGGCGACCGCGGCCAGGGCCCGGGCGGCCGGACCGGGGCCCGTGGCCGCCAGCTCGCCGGGGGCGAACGGCACGGGCGGGCGGGCGTCCGGGCTCCGCACCGGGCGCGGGGCGGGGTCGGCCCCCGGGCTCTCCGTGCGCCCGGCGGGGGGCTCCGCCGGGCCGGTGGCGGGGGCCGAGGGTGCGGGGTCCGCCGGGGTGACGGCGAGGCGGTAGTCACCGGACTCCCCGACCCAGTCGCCGTCGTCCCCCATGCGCTGGACCACGGCCGCACTGACGGTGACGTCGCCCGGGGCGGTGGTGGCGGCGAGGGAGAACCTGACCTCCACGGCGACCGTCCGCCCGGCGGGCACCACGAAGCCGCGGAACCCGTCGTCGAACGCACCGACCAGTTCCTCCTCCTCGGTGCGCTCCAGGGCGACGGGCCGCCAGCGGCCGGCGTCGGCGTCGCGGAACTCGACGGCCACGCCGTCGGGGCGCAGCGGCCCGGCGGAGCCGGCGAGGACCACGACGGGGTGCAGGTGGTGGCACTGCTCGGGCGTGGTGTTGGTCATCTCCAGCCGCCACCGGCTGAAGCCCGAGCCCGCGCGCACGGTGTCGGGACCGCCGCGGATGCGGGCCCGGATCGGGAACTCGGGGTCGCCGTCCCGGCCGCAGGTGGGCTGCTGGTCCGCGGGGCGTGCGGCGCCCTGGTCGCCGACCCCGGCGCGGGGCGCCGGGCGGTCGTCGTCTGCGGCGGCGGGGGCCGCCGGCAGGACGGTCGCCGCGATCGCGGCGACCGCACAGGCGGACGGGAGGGCGAGGGCGTTGCGGAGTCGCATCGGGGGGCCTTTGCTGCTCGCGTGCTGCCGGGACGGCCGGGCCGGGGTCCGGGGGGACAGGGCCATCGTTGCCCCGAGCGCCCGGTTGCCGCGGCCCGGATACCGCCGAACAGCGGCGGATCGCCCACCGTGCCGGGGACTGCCCGCCCCGGCGGGGCCCCGGGGCGAGGGGATCCGCGGCGGCGCCGGGGAGGCGCGCCGGGATCAGGCGGGGCGCCCGAAGAGGGGGGCGAGCACGAGGTGGGCCGCGCCCTCGGCGACGGTGTCCGCTCCGGCGTCCACCGCGGCGACCGGCACCGGCCCCCGGGCGGCCACGGCCCGGGCCACCCCGGCGGTGAACACCTCCGGGGCGGCGGCCACGGTCCGGCCGCCGAGCAGCACCCGGTCGATGTCGAGCAGGGCCACCAGGTTGGCCGCGCCGGTCCCGAGGACCCGGGCGGCCTCCGGGAGGTCGCCCCGGCCGACCGCCGCGAGGCAGAGCGCTTCGAGGCAGCCCCGGCCGCCGCAGCCGCACACCGGCCCGTCGAGCCGGACCACCTGGTGGCCGAACTCCCCGGCCCCGGTGCGGGAGCCCCGGTAGGGCGCACCGCCGAGCACGAGGCCCGCGCCGAGGCCGGTGCCCAGGTGGAGGTAGGCGAACGAGTCGCCGGGGCCGCGCAGGGCGAGCCCGAGGGCGGCCGCGTTGGTGTCCTTGTCGAGGACCACCGGCAGGCCCAGCCGGGCGGCGAGCTCCTCGCGCAGCGGGTGGCCCTCCCACTCGGGGAAGCCGGTGACCCTCCCGGGGACGCCGGAGCGGTGGTCGAGCGGCCCCGGCATGGCGACCCCGGCGCCGAGGACCCGCGGCGGGCGCCCGTCGGCCCGGACGCGGGCCGCGGCGTCCCCGAGCAGCGCACCCACGGCGTCCGCGGCGGCGGCGATCACCCGCCCGGCGCCCGCGCCCAGGTCGAGCGGGCCCCGCCGGGAGGCGACGGGCGTGCCGGAGAGGTCGAGCAGCACGGCTGTCAGCTCGTCGCGGTCGAGGTGGAGGCCCACGGCATGGGCCGCGGACGGCACCAGGCCGAGGACCGTGCGGGGCTTGCCCCCGGTGGAGGCGCGCCGGCCCGCCTCGGCGACCGTGCCGTCCGCACGGAGCCGCCCGACGATCTTGCTGACGGCCTGGGGGGTGAGGCCGGTGCGCTCGGCCAGCTCCACGCGGCTGATGCCCTGCGCACCCGCCGTGCGCAGCAGGTCCAGGACGAGGGCCGTGTTGTGGCTGCGCAGGGCCGTCAGCCCGGCCCCGGCCGGGGCACCGGCGGGCAGGGTGAGCCCGCCCGGCGGACCCTGCCGCCGGGCGGCGCCCGGCGCCCCGCCGCCGGTCCCCGCCGTACCCGTACCCGTGCCCGCCTCGTCCGGCCGCTCCGTCGTCACCCTCCCATTCTGCGGTGTGCTTGCACTTTGGCAACAGCGTTGCTTAAGTGGCCTCCATGACCGGACCCGGCACTCCCCTGCGCGTCGGGCTCGTGGGCTACGGCCTGGCGGGCTCCGTCTTCCACGCCCCGCTCATCACCACCACACCGGGGATGGCACTCGACACGGTCGTCACCTCCCGGGCGGAGCGCCGGGACGCCGCCCGCGCCACGCTCGGCGACGGGATCCGCTTCGCCGCCCGCCCCGAGGAGCTGTGGGAGCGGGCCGGGGCGCTCGACCTCGTCGTCATCGCCTCCCCGAACCGGACGCACGTGCCGATCGCCACGGCCGCCCTGCGGGCCGGGCTCCCGGTGGTCGTGGACAAGCCGATGGCCGGGACGGCCGCCGAGGCGCGTGCCCTCGGGGCCCTCGCCGAGGAGCGGGGCCTCGTCCTCTCGGTCTTCCACAACCGCCGCTGGGACAACGACTTCCTCACCCTGCGCGGCCTGCTCGCCGACGGCGCCCTGGGCGAGGTGCGGCGCTTCGAGTCCCGCTTCGAGCGCTGGCGCCCCGAGCCGAAGGGCGGCTGGCGCGAGTCGGGCGACCCGGCGGACCTGGGCGGGCTGCTGTACGACCTCGGCAGCCACCTCGTCGACCAGGCCCTGACGCTCTTCGGGCCGGCCGTACGGGTGTACGCGGAGGCCGATGTGCGGCGGCCCGGCGCGCAGGCCGACGACGACACCTTCCTCGCCCTCACCCACGCGGGCGGCGTCCGCTCCCACCTGTACATGAACGCCGCGGCCGCGCAGCTCGGCCCGCGTTTCCGTGTGCTCGGCTCACGCGCCGGGTACGTGAAGTACGGACTCGACCCCCAGGAGGCCGACCTGCGTGCCGGGAGGCTGCCGGGCGGGGGCGGGCCCTGGGGCGTCGAGCCCGAGTCGCTCCGGGGCCGCCTGGGCTCCGGGGAGTCCCCCGCGACCGGCGGGGGCGCCCCGGTGCCGACCCTGCCGGGCGACTACCCCGCGTACTACGCGGCCGTCGCCGCGGCCGTGCGCGGCGAGGGCCCGGTCCCGGTGACCGCCGGACAGGCGGCGGCCGCCCTCGACGTCCTGGAAGCCGCCGGCCGTTCCGCCAGGGACGGCGTGACCGTGGAGATCGACAGATGACCGGTACGACGCCGACGGAGCACCCGTCCGCCGACGAGATCACCGAGCAGGAGCGGCGCCTGACGCTGCGCCGCTTCAGCAACGAGGACGCCTGGAGGCTGGGCAGCCTGCTGGTGGAGATGGCCCACCTGCGGAGCGCTCCGGTCGCGATCGACATCCGCCGGGGAGCCCAGCAGCTGTTCCACGCGGCGCTGACCGGTTCCAGCGCCGACAACGACGCCTGGATCGACCGCAAGCGGCGGGTGGTCGAGCGCTACGGGGTGAGCTCCTACCTGGTCGGGGCCCGGCACCGCGAGAAGGGCGTCCCCTTCGAGGAGTCCTCCCGGCTCGACCCCGCCCGCTACGCCGCGCACGGCGGTTCGTTCCCGATCAACGTCGAGGGTGTGGGCCTGGTGGGTTCGGTGACGGTCTCCGGTCTTCCCCAGGCCGAGGACCACGCCATGGTGGTGGAGGCGCTGGAGCGGTTCGCCGCCCACGCGGACGGCTCCAGCGGCGTGGCGGGCCCCCCGTCCTGACACCCGCGGGCGCGCCGCGACCCGGGCGGGTGCCGCCCGGGCCGCGGCGGCGCGGGGCGCCCCGCGCGTGTCCTACGCCCCCTTCAGCTGCTGGCGCTGGCGGCCGAGGCCCTCGACCTCCAGCTCCACCACGTCGCCCGGCCGCAGGTAGGGCTTGGGCTCGGGCCGGCCCATCGCCACCCCGGCCGGGGTGCCCGTGTTGATCACGTCGCCCGGGTGGAGCGTCATGAAGCGGCTCAGGTAGCGGACGACCTCGGCCACCGGGAAGATCTGGTCGGCGGTGGAGCCGTCCTGCTTGAGCTCGCCGTTGACCCACAGCCGCAGGCCGAGGGCCTGGGGGTCCGGGACCTCGTCGGCGGTGACCAGCCAGGGGCCGAGGGGGTTGAAGGTCTCGCAGTTCTTGCCCTTGTCCCAGGTGCCGCCGTGCTCGATCTGGAACTCGCGCTCGGACACGTCGTGCGAGACCGCGTACCCGGCCACATGGGCGAGTGGGTCATCGTCGTCGCCCAGGTACCGGGCCGTGCGCCCGATGACCACGGCGAGCTCCGCCTCCCAGTCCGTCTTGCGGCTGCCGCGCGGCACGAGCACGGTGTCCTCCGGGCCGACGACGGTGTCGGCGGCCTTGAGGAAGACCACCGGCTCGGCCGGGGGCTCGGCCCCGGTCTCCGCGGCGTGGTCGTGGTAGTTCAGGCCGATGCAGACGACCTTGCCGACCCGGGCGAGCGGCGGCCCGATCCGGAGCCCGGCAGGGTCCAGCGGGGGCAGCACGCCCGCGCCGGCCGCGGCCCGGATCCGGTCGAGTGCGGACGCGTTCGCGAGCAGCGCCCCGTCGATGTCGTCGACGAGCTGGGACAGGTCGCGCAGGGTGGCGCCGTCCGGGTCGAGCAGGGCGGGGCGCTCCGCACCCGCCGGACCGACACGCAGCAGCTTCATGGGTTCGTCTCCCCTGTTCTGTGACCGCCCCGGACCGACGGGTGCGGCCGTCGGCGATCGGGGGGTCGGCTGATCCTCCAAGAGGTCCGACGGCTCTGCAAGACCCTGTTCACCACCTGGACCGGGGCCGGGTGGGAGCGGAGTGCACCCCGGACCGGCGCCCCGCCCGCTCCCGCCCCGGCCGTCAGGCCGGCGCCGGGGCCTCGGGGGCGGCCGCGTCGCGGTACAGCCAGGCGCGCTCGGCCACGGTCCAGGTGGTGGAGGTGACGACGTAGAGCGCGGCCGCGAGCGGGACGACGGCCACCGTGACCAGGGTCGCGAAGGACAGCAGCGGCATGAACCTGAGCATCGCCCCGAGACCGGGCGGCTGGTCCGCGACCGGGGCGGGGGCGGCGGCCAGCTGCCTGCGGGTGGTGCGGTAGCCGAACACCGCCACGACGGCGACCAGCGCGAAGACCGCCAGGTACACCGTTCCGTCGGGCCCGAGGAGACCGCCGTCGGCGAGGGCGTCGGCCCAGCGGCCGCCGAGCGGGGCGCCGAACAGGCCGTGGTCGAGCAGCGCGTTGGCCTCGCCGCCGATCCGGTCGCTGGAGAACAGCTGGTACATCAGGAAGAACGCCGGCAGCTGGAGCAGCGCGGGCAGGCAGCCGGCCAGCGGCGAGACCTTCTCCCGCGCGTACAGCTCCAGGACGGCGCGCCGCAGGCGCTCCGGATCCGCCCCGTGCTTCCTGCGCAGCTCGGCGACGCGGGGCGCGAGCCGGGTGCGGGCACGGGCTCCGCGGGCCGCGGCGCGGGCGAGCGGGTGGGCGGCGAGGCGGACCAGGGCGGTGAAGACCACGATGGCCGCGGCGGTGGCGGACGCCGCGAGGAGCGGCTGGAGCAGGTCGGCGAGGCGCTCGACCAGCGAGGCGAAGGCGGGCAGGGGGGAGACGGACATGGCTGGGCCCTTCCGGAGGGGGTCTCGTCGTGCCGGGGTGGTGACGCGGGATCGGCGGGACGGCCCGGAGGGCGGGCAGGGGTGAGCGCCGGGCGCACGGAGACCTCGGGTGTCCGTGGCGGGGCGGCCCCCGGGCCTACGGAGCGTCAGGCTCCGCGGCGGGGTGCGGGAAGCGCTACCCGGGAGGTCCGGCACCTGCCGGACCCGGGAGCCCTACGCGGCCGTCAGGACGGGACGGCCGGGCGCCCGGGGCCTGGTGCGGCCCCGGGAGTCGGGATCGCGCTGGGGAAGGAAGGCGGTGCGCCGCGCCCTGTCGCGCAGCGCGGTGCGGACCCGGGTGCGCGGCACCGCCGGGACGCATCGGGCCCCGAGCGCCACGCAGACGACGAGGGCGGAGCCCGCGGCGGCGGTCGCGGTCGCGGCGAGCGCGAGGGCCGCCGTCATGCCGTCGCCGTCGACGAGATGGGCACCGGCGAAGAGCAGCAGCAGGAGCAGCCCGGGCAGCCGGATCGGGCGCGGCACACCGCGGAGCATCCCGCCCTCCCTCCCGCACGCCGTTCCCGTGGACCGGTCGGCCCCCTCGTCCCTGTACACGATCAGACGCGGGGCCCGGTTCCCGCCGCCGGGCGGACGAGGCGGGTCGCGCGCTGTGACGTACCCCACGCCCCACGGGTCCCCGCACCCGGCAGCGCCCCTGCCTGGGGCGATACCGCTCCCCCTCCGGCACCGCGCGGAGCGGCCCGACGGCCCCCGCCGCGGCCCCCCGCACCGCCGCCGCACGGCAGTACGGTGTGGGGCATGCGCCCCGACACCCCCGCCGACCACACCGCCGAAGCCGAGCGCCTGCTGCGGACCGCCGAGAGGTACCCGGAGGACGACGAGCAACTGCTGCTCCAGGCCGCCGCCCATCTGGAACTCGCCGGTGAACGCGAGCGCGCCTCCGGGCTCTACGACCGCCTGCTGGCGGCCGACCCGGAGCATCCGCAGCTGGTCAAGGCGCTCCAGGCGGCGAACCTCTGGGAGTACGGGCACGAGGCGGAGGCCCGTGCCCTGATCGCGGGCATCCGCATCGCCGCCCCGCCGCAGCCCGCGCCCTGGGAGGTCGTCGCCGAGACGCTGGAGGCCCACGACGAGCTGGACGCCGCCCACGCCTGCTACGACGAGGCGCTCGCGCTGCTGCTGCCGCAGGACGGGGAGGTGCCCTACGCGGCCCGCACCCTGCTGACGGGCCGCCACCGGGTGCGGCGGCTCCAGGGCCGCGAGCACGACGCGCACGACGCGCTCGCGGACCGCGTCCACGCCGCACGCACACCGGACGTCAGCCTCGACGAGCTCCACGACCCGGGGCGCCTGTGGGCGCTGGGCTCGGACAACCCGGAGGAGCTCCGGGCGGAGATCGCGCGGCTGCGGTCGGAGCTGGGCTCCTACCGCTCGGCGCTGTCGCGGCCCTTCCCCGTGGCGGTCCTGCACTGGTCGGCGCCGGAGCTGGCCGAGCTGCTGGCGGCGTATCCGGAGCTCGCCGCCGAGTACCCCTCGCACGAGGCGCATCTGGCGACGATCGAGTCCTCGCTGCGGGACCTGGCGGCCACCGGGACGGAGAACCTCGGCGTCGTCACCGGCACGCTCCCCTCCTACGAGGCGTTCGCCGCCTCGGAGTCCGCCTCGCCCGCCGCGGTCTCGCTGCTGCCGCAGTACGCCACGACGCTCGCCGCCCGCGGGCGCGCGGCGGCCTGGCCGCCCGCGCAGGGCGCCCGGTGCTGGTGCGGCGCGGACGGCGCCTACCGGGACTGCCACGGCCGCTGAGCGGGCCGGTGCCGTGCGCGGCGCGCCCCCGGAACCGGAGCGGTTCCGGGGGCGCGCGGCATCCTCGGTCAGGGGCGCAGCAGCAGCACGTTGCCCAGGGAGCGCTCGCCCGCCGCGTCCGAGGGACGGTTGACGATCCCGGCGTCGGCGGTCGCCATCACGCTGGAACCGCCGCCGTCGAGGTTCATCGCCTCGCGGGCGCCCAGGCGGCGCATCAGCTCGGCGGCCCGGGCGATGCCGAGGCCCTCGCTGTACCCGGCCCGGCGCCCGTCGACGACCACCAGCATCAGGCGGCCGGCGCCGTCGACACCGATCATGGACCGGGGGTTGGCACGCACCGTCCAGTTGTAGGTGAACGTCTGGTCCGCGCCCTGGCGCACCACCCCGTCGGCGACGGCGTTCACGGACACCCTGCCGTCCCGCACCATCGTCGGACCGACCTGGAGGACGGTGGTGTCCGGGGTGAGGGCGACACGGCGGCCGCTGCCGTCCTCGACGCGCTCCTCCACGGTGAGCCGGGTGCCGGGCACCGCGTGCGCGCGCAGCCAGCGGGCGCTGTCCCCGAGGGCCTGCACGGTGGACCCCCCGGCGGGCACGGCGGTCCCGCGCGTGCCGTTCAGGGCGAGGACGGTGCCCTGTGCGTCGAGCACGGCCTCGGCTCCGGCGCCGGAGGGCGTCGCGGCGCCCCATTCGGGTGTGAAGCGGACCAGTTCGCTGGGGTCGGTGCAGCGCAGGTCGTGCTGGGGGAGCTCGGTGGGCAGGTCGCCGCCGACCCCGCCGCAGTTCCACACGACGCCCGGCGGCCGGTTGACGCCGTCGACCTCGGCGGCCGCCGCGCCGGCGCGGAGCGTCACACGGGCGGTGAAGGTGTCGACGTCGACCGAGCGGCCGCCGGTGATCCTGATACCGGCCCGGCCCCGGGTGGCGGAGCCGATCAGCCGGCCGTCCTTCACGTACAGCCCGGCGGGCGCCCCGTCGTAGAACCACTGGCCGTTGATCCCGGCGATCGCGTCGGCGGCGCCGAGCAGTTCGGTGAGCTTCTCGGTGCCCTTCAGCGAGGGGCCGAAGTCGGTGTCCAGCCGGCCGCCGAAGCGGGTGAAGTCCACCCGCAGCACATGCACCCGCTGCGGGGCTCCCGCGTCGTCGCCGTCCTGGGCCGTGAAGCGGGTGCCGCCCGCGAAGCCGGCCTTCCTCACCCGGGCCAGCTCCGCCGCCGCGTCCGCCTCGGCGGCGTGGCCGCCGACCCGCACCGTCCAGCCGAGCCTCCCGGCCGGCCGGTCGGCGAAGGCCGGGGCCCGGACCTCGGCGACGCGGGGGGTGAACCCCGCGGCCCGCAGCGCCGCCGCGACCCGGTCGGCGGTGGCCCGCGGGCCGAGGGCGGTGCGCGCGGAGGCGAGGGGGCCGTCCGGCGTCGCGGGCAGGTTGACCTGCACGGTCCACCGGTCGCCCGGGTCGGGGCTGCCCAGGGCGTAGGTGCTCAGGAGCACCCCGGGGGCCACCTCCCTGGTCGTGACGGCGGCGCCGGGGAAGCGGGGCTCGGCGGAGCGCGCCCGGGGAGTGCCCGCCGCCTCGGCGTTCGGCGCCGCCACCGCAGGATTCCTCGCCGCTTCCGTGCCGTTGAGGGCCACCATGGTGCCCGCCACCACTCCGGCCGCCGCCAGGAGGGAGAGTGCCTTCGTCCGCATGTTCGCCTCCGCTCGTCGGAACTGTGCCACCGGGCAAGTCAACGAGCGGCGGGTGTCGCAGGATACAACTCCCGCGGCACGGGCGGGGAAGAGCCTCCGGCGCTTCTGCTCCGAGGTCCGCACCGCCTGCGCTCCGCGGCGGCGCGGTGCGGGCCGGAGCCCCGCCGGGCCAGGACGCGGCGGGGGCGGACGCGCCGGGGGCGGGACCCCGTTGAACACCGGGGCCCCGCCCTCCGTACTCAAGGGCACCTCCCCCAAGAGGCTGGGCGCGTGACCGTCGGGCAGGGACGGCTCACGCGCCCGGCTGCTGCTCCCGGCACGCCCGGTGCGCGGGCGGCTCGCCCTCCGCCGCCCGGGCGGCCGGCGCCGGCCGCTCGTCCGTCCGCGGTCCGAACAGCCGGGGCAGCCCGGCCCGGTCGGATCCCACCTTGCGGTAGATGTCCGACAGCAGCCGGGTCACCGCGGCGGGTTCGGCCTCGAGCGCCTCGGCCATCCGCTCGTCGGACCAGCCGAGCGCCGCCCACTCCGCGACGGTCCGCTCCTGCGCGGTGAGCGACTCCGTCGCCGCCGTGCGCAGTTGCAGCGGCCACAGCCCGGCCTCGTCCAGCTCCTTGCGGGCCCTGGCGGCCAGCGCGTCCGCACCGCACTCCACCGCGCCCTCCAGTCCGCGGTGGAGCTGCTCGCCCGCCCGGTCCCGCAGCCCGGCTGCGCGCAGCGCGACGCCGTGGTCCACCAGGGCGCAGGCGAGGTCGTAGCCCGCGGGCGAGCGCTCCAGGTGCGCGACGGCGTCGGCCAGCAACTCGATCCGTCCGGACCCCTCGGTCACGGCGGCCATGGCGTGCAGCGCCTGCCCGATCGCCGACTGCGTGCCGAACCGGCGGGCCAGGTCGACCGCTTCGGAGGCCAGCGCGAGGGCCCGCTCCGGGTCGTCGGTGGCGCGGGCGAGGTGCAGCCGCCAGGGGCACCAGGCGGGGTTGCGCATCCCGCGCGGCTCCAGCCTCAGGCCCACGCGGGCCAGCTGCTGCTCCGCCTCCCGCCGCCTGCCCAGGGCGAGCAGCAGCTCGGCGTGCACGGTCTCGGCGTCCGGGTAGACCACGGCGCTCGGCACCACGTCGCCGTAGTGGTAGGCGGAGGCCACCTGGTGGGCTTCCTGGGTCCGGCCGCGGGCCAGCAGGACCTCGACGAGGATGCCGATGGCGAAGTACTGGGCGGGCACCATGTGGCCGACCCGGTCGGCGATCCTCAGCCCCGCCCGGACCAGCGTCTCGGCCTCGTCGAGGCGGCCCCGCCGGTAGCGGATGTAGCCGAGCAGGGTGAAGCCGAAGGACAGGTGGGCGCCTCGCCAGCCCTTGGTCTCGCACTCCTCGATGCCCTTGGTGAACAGTTCCTCGGCGCGTCCGGGCCGGTCGCAGTACATGAAGGTGAGTGCGACGAGGATCGGCACCTCGAAGCCCCACTGCTCGTCGGTCCAGCTGAGGCCCTCGCCCAGTGCCTCCTCCGCGTAGTGCAGGGCGGTGGCCGCGCTCTCGCCGCGGACCATGGCGTCCCAGGCGCGCAGGCCCAGGATGTACCGCTCGGCCAGTCCGCGGCCGGTGAGGTGCTCGGCGAGCTTGGCCAGCCGGCGCGAGCGGGACCGGGAGTCGGGCTCGTCGGCGCGGAAGGCGTTCCACATGAACTGCTCCGCCTGCATGTGCAGCCGGGTCCGGGCGTCCGTGGCGTCGCGGGCCGCCGCGGCGACCGTCTCGGCCGCCTCCGCCATCCGGTCCGAGTGGCCGAGCGCCTGGGCCAGCCGGTAGACGACGGCCTCGCGCAGCGACGGGGCGAGCACCGGCTCCTCCAGCGCGGCGCGCAGGTGGTTCACGGTGGTCGCCGGTTCGGTCAGCAGCGCGGAGCAGCCCAGTTCGAACAGGACGTCGGCCCGCTCCTCCAGTGCGGGAGGTTCGCGCAGTGCCCGGGCCAGGCAGCGGCGGGCCGCCTCCGGGGCACCGGACCTGAGGTACTCGCGTGCGGCCTCGCGCAGCTGCCGCACCGCCCACGGGTCGCTCTCCGGGTGCATCTCCAGCAGGTGCCGGGCCACCGTGGTCACGCCGAGGCCCGCCCCCGAGACGACCGCCGCGGCCTGGCCGTGCATGGCGACGCGGAACGCTGCGGGTATGGCCCGGTAGACGGCCGACGCGACGAGCGGGTGGAAGAACTCCAGGCGCCCGTCCGGAGCGTCCTCGGGCACGCCGTCCGCGTCGGTGGGCGGTTCCGCCAGGATGCGGGCCTCGCGCAGCGCGGCGACGGCGTCCGCCGACTCCGCCTCGCCCAGACCGCCGACGCTCGCGGCCAGGCTGCGGGTGGCCCCGGCGCCCAGCACGGCCGCGCTCCAGGCGAAGCGCACGGCGGAGGTGCCGAGGCGCTCCAGCCGGTCGACCAGTCCGCTGCCCTTGACGGCGGAGGCCAGCTCGCGCAGTTCGGGGACGTGGGCGGACTGCGGCTTGAGCCCGCGGTCGGCGACCTTGGCGGTGAGTTCGACGGTCTCGAAGGGGTTCCCGCCGGTGACCGCCCAGGTCTCGCGGCAGAAGCCGTCGTCGGCCTCCTCTCCCAGGCAGTCGCGGACCAGGCGCCCGACCGCGCCGGGGGTCAGCGGGACGAGTTCGTGGGGGTGCGAGCCGTTCCGCTCGGCCAGGCCGGCGAACGCGGCCGCGTCGGCGGGCAGTTCGTCGCTGCGGTAGGCGACGACCAGCAGCATCGGGAGTTCGCCGATGCGGGGCGCGAACCCGGTGAGCCAGGCCAGCGACTCCGCGTCCGCCCAGTGGGCGTCGTCGAGGACGACCACCAGGGGCGCGTGCTGCACGGCGAACCGGGTGGCGATCCAGTCCAGCCCGTCGCGGACGCCCTGCGGGTCGGGGCTGCCGTTCCCGCCCGCCACCAGGCCCATGGCCGGGGCGACGATGTCGTACCAGCTGCCGAGGAGTTCGCGGTGCTCGCGCTCGCCGGACGCGGCGAGCAGCGGCTGGACGAGCTGGCGGACCACGTGGAAGGCCACGCCCTGCTCCTGCTCGCCGCCGCGGGCGAGCAGGACCGTGCAGCCGCGCGCCGCGGCCCTGCGGCGCACTTCGTTGAGGAGGGTCGTCTTGCCGAGTCCGGCCGGTCCGGCGAAGGCCAGCAGTGCGCCGTTGCCGCGCCCGGGCGACCCGGCACCTGGCGCGCCGAGTTCGGTCAGCAGCGCATCCACTGCCGCGAGTTCGGTGTCACGTTCCAGCAGCAGGCGCCGCGAGCGCCCGGGCCGGTCTCCCGTGTGGGCCACATCTGTTCCTTTGACCGTGAGGTGTCCATGGGGTCATGCGGGGTCGGGCGTCCGGGTGCCCCGGCGGTGGGACCGGACGGTCGGCGGGTGCTGGAGCGGGGCGGGGGCCTTCCGTTGCGGTGGCCGGGGGTTCGCCGGTGGTCGCGCGGTCGGTGCGGGAGCGGTGGGCCGGACGGCGGTCGGGTCGGGTCGGGTGGTGCAGATCGGTCAGGGCGGTCAGGGCGGGGCGCACTCGTGCGCGCCGGGCGCGTACCGCGCGGCGCGGGCACATGCGCCCCCTGCGTAGCGTACGGCCACCAGGACGTTGCGTGACCCCGTGTACCTGTTCCGGCCACGGGGGCCCTGGGCATCTGGTAGCAACGGGGCGGGCGCACGGGTCGCGCGCGCCCGGTACCCGCGCCGGGATGACGTTGCCTCAGAATCCTCTGGTGCACCACCCGTCGCAGAAGCCCTCGCCACCGGGCGCGCGAGACCGGTCCGGCGGTGCTTCACACCACTTGGCCCGCCCCGCATGCTCCCCTACCGGCGACCGGGCGCCTAGCCTCCATGAGGCCGAGTCCCGCCCCTGGCAGGGGCGGACCGGTGGGGCCCTCCCACCGGAGGCGCGTCCCGCCCGGGATCACCGGAGGGGCGGCGGCGGACGCGGCGGACCGCACCACCGCCCGGTGGAGCGGCGCGAGAAGTCTGGGGGAGCGATGGCGAACGCGATGGACACCGAAAGCACCGCCGGTATCGGGGGCTCCGGAGGCACCCGCGGCACCCGCAAGGCCCTGACGGACCCGACGCGCCGGACGGCGGCCGTCAGGATCCCCTTCCCCGCGCGGCTGAGCCCGCACGCGGAGCGTGCCCGCCGCCACACCCTCACCTGGCTGCTGGAGACCGGCATGCTGGACGGCGACGCGGCGACGGCCGAGTACGACGCCCTCCGCCTGGAGCGGCTGATGGCCTACTTCTACCCCGACGCCAAGGCCACCGACCTGGAACTGGCCGCGGACTTCAACGCCTGGTTCTTCATCTTCGACGACCAGTTCGACGGCAGCCTGGGGCTGCGCCCGCGGGCCGTCGAGCGCCTGGTGGACCTGCTCGGCCGGACGATGGACCCCGCGGGCCGACTGCCCCGCCCTCGCCCGGAACCCGGCCGGGACGGCACCGAACCGCCCCTGGTGCGCGGCTTCCGGGACATCTGGCTGCGCTCCACCACCGGGGCACCGGCCTCATGGCGCCGGAGGTTCCGGCGCCACTGGCTCGCGTACATGGCGGCCCACCGGGACGAGGCGCTCAACCGCAGTGCGACGGTGCTGCCGGGGCTCGACCGGTTTCTCGAGGTCCGGCGGCACTCCATCGGGGTCCAGCCGTGCCTGGACTTCACGGAGCGGTGCGGAGGCTACGCCCTGCCCGACGCCCTCCACGGCGGCTCGCCCCTCCGGGAGATGCGGCAGATCACCTCCGACGTGGTGATATTCGTCAACGACATCGTCTCCCTGGTCAAGGAGCTGGCCGCGGGCGACGTGAACAACAGCGTCGTGGTCCTGCGCGAGGAGCTCGGCTGCACCCTGGACGAGGCGGTGGAGCAGATCGCCCGGCGCGCCAACACGTGCTGCGCGCGCTTCGCGGAGCTGGCCGCCACCCTCCCCGCGACGCTGGCCGCGGCGGGTGCCCCGGCCGAGCTCAGGGGGCATGTGGAGCACTACGTCGAGGGCATGGGGCACCTGATGGCGGGCAACCTGGCCTGGTCGCTGGCGACCTCCCGCTACGACGAGCAGGGCGTGGCGGCGGTGAGCGGGGGGCGGCAGCGGCCCTGGGCGCACCTGGTCGCGGAGCGCGACGGCGCGGCTCCGGACCCGGAGGGGGCGGCGGACGGGGACGCGGCGGCCGCCGGGGGGCGGGCCGGCGCCGCCCGGCGCGACGGGAGCTGAGCCCGGAGCGGGGCACCGGCCCGGCGGGAGCGGCGGCACCGGGGCCGGTCAGCCGCCCAGGGCGTGCGCCACGGTGTAGATCGCCAGCCCGGCCAGCGCTCCGACGACCGTGCCGTTGATCCGGATGAACTGGAGGTCCCGGCCGATGTGCGCCTCGATCTTGCGCGAGGTGTGCTCGGCGTCCCACCCGGCCACCGTCTCCGAGATCAGCGAGGTGATCTCGGAGCGGTAGGTGGTCACCACGTACACCGCCGCGTCCTCCACCCAGCCGTCGACCTTCGCCTGCAGCCGGGTGTCGGTGGCCAGCCGCGCGCCCAGCGACAGCAGCGAGGCCCGGGCGCGCAGGCGCAGCTCGCTGCGGTCGTCCTCCGCCGCCGAGATGACCATGGTCCGGACCGCGGACCAGGCCGAGGCGATGACGTCCTGCACCTCGGAGCGCGCGAGCAGCTCGGACTTCAGGTGCTCGACGCGCTCCCGCGTCCTCGTGTCGGACTGGAGGTCGGAGGCGAAGTCGGCGAGGAAGCGGTCGATGGCTCCCCGGGCGGGGTGGCCGGGCATGTCCCGCATCTCGGTGACGAAGCGGAGCAGCTCCCGGTAGACCCGCTCGCCGACCTTGCGGTCGACGAACCGGGGCGTCCAGCCCGGGGCACCTCCCTCGACGGCCCCCATGACGGAGTCCGCGTGCAGCACCAGCCAGTCGTGGGCCCGGGCGCAGACCAGGTCCACCGCGCGGTGGTGCGCCCCGTCGGCGACGACCTTCTGCAGGGTCCGGCCGACGCCGGGGGCGATCTCGACGGCCTCGGCCCGGCGGGTGACGGCCTCGCCGACCACGGCCTGGACGTCGGAGTCCCGCAGCACGGTGAGGGCCCCGCGCAGGGCGGTGGCCAGCTCGGCGGTGACCCGGTCCGCATGGGCGGGCTCGGAGAGCCAGCCGCCGAG
This sequence comes from Streptomyces sp. C10-9-1, assembly GCF_024497955.1. GTDB lineage: Bacteria > Actinomycetota > Actinomycetes > Streptomycetales > Streptomycetaceae > Streptomyces > Streptomyces sanyensis. The sequence goes on from NZ_JANHKP010000004.1 coordinate 261,119, forward strand.
GCGGGAGCCGATGCCGAGGGCGCCGAGGCGGGTGCGCACGACGTCCTCGGAGAGGAAGTTCTCCCCGACGAAGGAGCCCAGCGACGCACCGAGCTGGTCCTTCTTGTTCGGGATGATCGCGGTGTGCGGGATGGGCAGCCCCAGCGGGCGGCGGAAGAGCGCGGTGACGGCGAACCAGTCGGCGAGGGCGCCGACCATGCCCGCCTCGGCCGCGGCGGCGACGTACCCGGCCCAGGGGCCGGCACCCGCGTTCCGTGCCCAGGTGGCGAGGGCGAAGACCAGGGCCACGAACAGCAGCAGCCCGGTGGCCGTGGCCTTCATACGGCGCACGCCGCGGCGCTTCTCCTCGTCGGCGGCGGTGTAGGCGAAGCCGGGCAGGATCCGCGGCCGGGACCCGGCCGGGCCCGCCGTCCCGCTCCCCGCGGGGGCGGCGGCGACCGCGCCGGGAGCGGCCGGAGCCGCGGCCCGCGGCGGCGCGTCCTGCGGCCCGGCCCCGGAGGACTCCCGGGCCGCCTCCGCCGGGCCCGGGGAACCGCCACCGGGGCCCCGGGCCGTGCCGGTGCCGGGCCCCTCCGGTCCGGGCGAGGGCGCCACGGCGCCGGAGGGGCCCACGGCCCACGTGTGCGCCCCCGGCGGCCCGCCCGCCCCGGGCGCCTCCCCGGAACCGGCGCCGCCGGGATCGTCCCGTCCTGTGCGTTCCATGCGCTCCACCCGTCCGCGCGTACGTACCGTGGGGTCCCGTACGCATTGTCCCTCCCTGGAGGACTCCCGGGCGGCACGCCGAGTTCCCGGGTCGTGCCGGATGATGTGTGCATGGAGAAGCGACAGGGTCTTCCGGGCACGGCACGCCTCGCCGCGCTCCTCGCCGCCGTGGTCCTCATCGGCGCCGGTGCCCGTCTCGGCGCCGACACCCTGCGGCAGGGCCCGGCCCTGCGCACGTCCCCCGGCGCCGCGGCGGCATGGGTCGGCACCTGGACCGCGAGCCCCGTCGCCACGGCCGCCCCCGACGGCCCGGTCGGCTCCCCGGCCGGCCCCGGCGGACGCACCGTGCGCAACGTCCTCCACACCAGCATCGGCGGCACCGCCGCCCGGATCACCCTCTCCAACCTGTTCGGCACGGCACCGCTGGACGTCTCCTCCGTCACCCTCGCCGTGCGGGCCCCGGGCCGCGGCGCCGGGGCCGCCCTCGGCACGCTGCGCCCGGTCCCCTTCGCCGGGCGGCAGGCCGCGACCCTGGCCCCCGGCGGCATGCTGGTCAGCGACCCCGTCGCCTTCGGCGTCCCGCACGACGGCGACCTCCTGGTCAGCATCCACACACCGGCCGCCGCCGACGGCGCCACCACCCATCCCCGGGCCCACCAGACCTCCTACGTCGCCGAGGGCGACCGGACCCGCGACACCTCCGGGAGCGCCTTCACCTCCCGGACACCGTCCTGGCACCACGTGACCGCCGTCGACGTGCTGACCTCCGAGGCCCGCGGCGCGGTCGTCGCCGTCGGCGACTCCCTCACGGACGGCGCGGCCTCCACCCCGGGCGCCAACGCACGCTGGCCGGACCGCCTCTCCGACCGGCTGGGCGGCCGGTACGCCGTGCTGAACGCGGGCATCAGCGGCAACCGGCTCCTGACCGAGGGCCGCGGGCCCGGCACGCTCGACCGGCTCGACCGCGACGTCCTCGGCCGCTCCGGGGTGCGGACGGTGATCGTGGCGGTCGGCATCAACGACCTGCTCCGCTCGCCGCAGGCCCCGCCGGCGGCGGAGGTCGTCGCCGGCTACCGGCGGCTCGCCGACCGCGCCCGTGCACGCGGGCTGCGCGTGGTCGGCGCCACCCTCGCCCCCTGCGGGGGGTACCGGAACTGCTCGGCCGCGGTCCGGGCGGCCCGGACGGAGGTCAACGAAGCGGTACGCCGGGGCGGCATCTTCGACGCGGTGGCCGACTTCGACCGCGCACTGCGCGACCCCGGGGACCCGGAGCGGCTGGCGGCCGCCTACGACAGCGGCGACCACCTGCACCCCGGCGACGCGGGCTACGCGCGGATGAGCGAGGCGGTCGACCCGGAGGTCCTGTGACCGGGCCACCCGCCGAAGGCCGCCCGCGGGGACGGCCGCGCGCGCCTCAGCCGAGCTCCTTGCGCCCCTCGCGCTTCTCCAGCTTCTCCCGCCGCGCCCGCTCGGCCCGCTCCGCCCTCAGGCGCTGCTTCTCGGCACGGGTCGGCTTGCGCTCCACGGAGACCCCGCCCATCAGCGCGATCCCGCGGACCACGACCCGCGGGGCCTCCGGATCGGGCGCCCGGTCCGTGCGCCCCTCCTCGGCGAAGCCGCCCATCAGACCGATACCGGTCACCTCCACGTTGAGGTCGGGCGGCACGACCACCGCGACCCCGCCCATCACGGCGACGCAGGTGATGACCGTCTCCCTGGCCTCGAACCGGGCCTCGCGCAGATCGAGTTCGCCGCCGCCCATCACCGTCACCGCGTTGAACCCGCGGCCGATGGTCCAGGTGCCCCTGCGGCTGAAGCCGCCCCAGAACGCGAACGCGCCCTTCGACGTCGGCGGAAGCCCGATCCGCTCCCGCCAGCCGGAACGCACCGGCTGCGCCGCTTCGTAGGGGGCCGGGGAGGCCGCGCCGCCGGGAGCCGGGAGGTCGCGCACCAGCGGGGCCAGCTCACCGTGCGTACGCGCCCGGTACACCGCGTCCAGGCGCTGCTCGAACTCGTCCATGTCCAGACGCCCCTCGGCGACCGCGTCGCGCAACCGCTCCGCCACCCGCTCCCGCTCGGAGTCGGACGCACGCATCTCGGGGAGTTCGCTCGTCATACCGCCAGCCTAGTCAAGCAGAACGGCCCGCGTACATCCTCGCGATCACCGCCTCGATGTCCGGCTCCCGCACCGACAGGTCCACCAGCGGGTACCGCCGCGCCAGCTCCGCGACCAGCGGGGCCGCCGACCGCGCGGCGGGGAAGGCCAGCCACTGGCGCGGCCCCTCCACCCGCACCACCCGCACCCCCGCGAGCCCGACCGGCGCGAACTCCCGCTCCAGGTCCACCACGAGCATCCGCTCGCTCTCCCCCGCCTCGTGCAGGCCCCCGAGCGCCCCGTCGTAGACGACCCGGCCGTGGTCGATGACCACCACCCGCCCGCACAGCTGCTCGATGTCCGTCAGGTCGTGGGTGGTCAGCAGCACGGTCGTGCCGCGCTCCTCGTTCAGGTCCCGCAGGAAGCCGCGCACCCTCGCCTTGGACACCACGTCGAGCCCGATCGTCGGCTCGTCCAGGTACAGCACCTCCGGATCGTGCAGCAGCGCGGCGGCGATCTCCCCCCGCATCCGCTGACCCAGCGACAGCTGGCGCACCGGCACCTCCAGCAGAGGCGCCAGGTCCAGCAGTTCCACGCAGCGCTCCAGGTTCGCCCGGAACACCGCGTCGGGCACCCGGTACAGGCGGTGGATCAGCCGGTAGGAATCGCGCAGCGGAAGGTCCCACCACAGCGTCGAGCGCTGCCCGAACACCACGCCGATGCGCCGCGCGAGCCGGGTGCGCTCCCGCGAGGGGTCGATACCGGCGACCCGCACCCGCCCCGCGCTGGGCGTCAGGATGCCGGTGAGCATCTTCACCGTGGTCGACTTCCCCGCCCCGTTCGGCCCGATGTAGCCCACCACCTCCCCGCTCCGGACCGTGAAGCTGACCCCGTCCACCGCCCTGACCCGGTGCCTCTCCCGCCGCAACCGCCCCGCCCTGCGGCGCACGTCGAACACCTTCTCGACCGCGTCCACCTCGATGACGTCCACCCGCACACCCTTCCCTCGTCGACTCAGCTGCCCGTACTGCGGTACGCGCGCAGCCCCGCCCGCCACGCCAGCCCCGCCGCCGCCAGGGCCGCCGCCGCGACGAACGGGGGCAGCAGCGCGCACCAGGCGGGCAGCCCGATCGGGCTCTGCCTGCCCAGCACGTACATCGCAGGCACCCAGTTGACGAAGGCGAGCGGCACCACGAACGTCACCCCGCGCACCAGGTCCTTCGCGAAGATCGACGGCGGGTACTGCAACAGCGTGTTCCCTCCGTAGGTGAACGCGTTCTGCACCTCGGCCGCGTCCTGCGCGAAGAACTGGAACGCCGCCCCCGCCACGAACACCGCGGCGAACAGCGCCCCGCCGCACAGCACCATCAGCGGCACGGCCGCGACCCTCCCCGGCGTCCACTGCACCTCCACGGTCGCGAGCGCGTACCCCAGGACCAGCAGCCCCTGCACCACCCGCCCCAGGCGGCGCAGCGCGAAGCGGTCCGCCGCCACCTGCGCGAGCACCGGCACCGGACGCACCAGCAGCACGTCCAGCGTCCCGTCCCGCACCCGCCGGCCCAGCCGGTCCACCGACCCCAGCACCAGGTCCGCCAGCCCGAAGGCGGTGCTCGTCGTGCCGTACAGGAACGCCACCTCCGGCAGCGACCAGCCGCCCAGCGCCTCGACATGGGAGAACATCAGCAGGATCGCCACGAAGTCGAACGCCGTCGCCGCGAGGTTGCCGAACGCCGTCATCGCGAACGACAGCCGGTAGGCCATCGTCGAACGGACCCACATCCCGACGATCAGCCCGTACGCCCGCACCCCGTCCGCCGCCCGCACCCCGCGCCGCGGGACGCGGCCGCGCACCGGGGGACCGTCCTCCCGCACCGCCTCAGCCACCCTGCACCACCACCCGCCGCGTCGCCGCCGCCTGCACCAGCCGCCCCGCACCCAGCAGCACCACCGCCCACCCCGCCTGGAAGGCGTACGCCCCGGCCAGCTCCCACCCCGTGCGCTCCCCCAGCAGCACATCCGCCGGCACCTGCAGCAGCGACGACCACGGCAGCGCCCGCGCCACCTCCCCCAGCACCCCGGGGAACACGTTCAGCGGAAGCAGCATCCCCGAGAAGAACAGCCCCGCCAGCCAGCACATCTGCGCCACCCCCGCCCCGTCCAGCAGCCAGAACGCCGACAGCGCCACCAGGAAGCGGACGGCGAAGCCCACCACCACACCCAGCACCACCGACAGCAGGAACGCCGGCCACGTCCACCAGGAGGACGGCAGCGCCAGATCGAACGCCAGGGCCCCCACCAGCAGCGGCACCAGACCCCGACCCAGCAGATGGAACGCGGCCCGCCCCAGGTCGCACGCCAGCCACCACAGCTGCAGATCCGCCGGACGGTACAGGTCGACCGCGATGTCCCCCGTACGGATGCGCTCGATCAGCTCGTCCTCGACACCGCCGCCCATCAGGGCGCAGGCCATCAGCAGCGTCTGCCCCAGCCACACGAAGGTCACCGCCTGGGAGAGGTCGTAGCCTCCGAGCTGCGGCCGCTGCTCCCACAGGGCGATGTAGGCGTACGCCATGATGAAGCCGAACACCGTGTTGGTGAACACCCCGGCCGCCGTCGCCACCCGGTAGGTCGCATAGCGCCGGAACCCGCCCGCGGCGACCCGCGCATACAGCCGCACCACCCTGCCGCCCTCCGCCGCACTCGCCCGCCCGCCGGGCCCCGACCGGGCTCCCGGGGCCCACCCGCCCGCCACCGACCGGCAGACGCTAGTGGAGCCACTCCCGGGACGCGACCCCTTTTCCGTCCACCTGCGCCCGGATCCAGGGGATATGACAGGGAAAAGGGCACTATGTGCACATGAGTGACGAGTCGCAGCAGAGCCGGCCGCCCCGGGACGCGACCGCGCCCGGCCCCGTCCCGCCCGCTCCCGACGGGAAGCGCAGGCGCACCCCCCGCCGCAGGCGCACCGGCTGGCGCCGCGCCGTCCCCACCTGGCGCACCGTCCTCGGCACCGCACTGGCCACCGCGGCCCTCCTCACCGGCGCCTTCCTGGCCGGCTACCTCCTCATCGACATCCCCGCCGCCAACGCCACCGCCACCGCCCAGACCAACGTCTACCTCTACCGCGACGGCACCCGCCTCGCCCGCGACGGAGAGGTCAACCGCGAGAACATCCGCCTCTCCGACGTGCCCACCGGCGTCCAGCGGGCCGTCCTCGCCGCCGAGGACCGCGACTTCCACTCCGCGCCCGGCGTCGACCCCCAGGCCATGCTCCGCGCCGCCTGGAACACCGTCACCGGAAAGGGCCGCCAGTCCGGCTCCACCATCACCCAGCAGTACGTCAAGAACTACTACCTCGCCCAGGAGCAGACCCTCTCCCGCAAGGTCAAGGAGTTCTTCATCGCCGTCAAACTCGGCCGCGAGCGCAGCAAGGACGAGATCCTGGAGGGCTACCTCAACACCAGCTACTTCGGACGGGGCGCCTACGGCATCCAGGCCGCCGCCCACGCCTACTACGCCAAGGACGCCGCCGACCTCGACACCGCGGAGGGCGCCTACCTCGCCTCACTCCTCAACGCCCCCAGCCAGTACGACGTCGCCACCCACCCCCACAACCGCCCCGCCGCCCTGGCCCGCTGGCACTACGTCCTCGACGGCATGGTCGACGAACAGTGGCTCACCCCCGCCGCACGCCGGGCCATGCGCTTCCCCGCCCCCCGCGCCGCCGAACGCTCCCCCGGCCTGTCCGGCCAGCGCGGCTACCTCGTCGAGGCGGTGACCGAGCACCTCTCCCGCACCGGCGTCCTCGAACCCCGGCAGCTCGCCCGGGGCGGCTACCGCATCACCACCACCCTCGACCCCCGCCTGCAGAACGCCCTCGCCGAAGCCGTCGACGAGCACGTCACCCACCGCCTCGACGACACCCGCGAGGCCGACCGCACCGTCCGCGTCGGCGGAGCCTCGCTCGACCCCGGCACCGGCGAGCTCCTCGCCATGTACGGCGGCATCGACTACACCGAGCAGTTCGTCAACAACGCCACCCGCCGCGACTACCAGGTCGGCTCCACCTTCAAACCCTTCGTCTTCGCCTCGGCCGTCGAGAACTCCGCCACCACCCAGGACGGACGGCCCATCACCCCCAACACCGTCTACGACGGCACCTCCGCCCGCCCCGTACACGGCTGGCCCGGCACCCCCTACGCACCCGAGAACGAGGACGACGTCTCCTACGGACCCGTCACCGTCGGCCGCGCCACCGACGAGTCCGTCAACGCCGTCTACGCGCAGATGGCCGTCGACGTCGGCCCCGCCAACGTCCGCAGCACCGCCGTCGCCCTCGGACTCCCCCCGGCCACCCCCGACCTGACCGCCTCCCCCTCCATCGCCCTCGGCCCCGCCACCGCCAGCGTCCTCGACATGGCCGGCGCCTACGCCACCCTCGCCGCCCACGGCCGCCACCTCCCCCCGGCCCTCGTCCTCGGGATCAGCCGCAACGGCACCGAGATCGCCCTCCCCGAACGCCGCCCCCGCCGCGCCGTCTCCCGCGAGGCCGCCGACACCACCACCGCCGTCCTGCGCAACGTCGTCGACGGCGGCACCGGCGCCGCGGCCGGGACGGTCGGCCGCCCCGCCGCGGGCAAGACCGGCACCGCCGAGGAGGACCGCGCCGCCTGGTTCGCCGGCTACACCCCCGACCTCGTCACCGTCGTCGCCCTCCTCGGCCAGGACCCCGAGACCGGCGCCCAGACGCCCCTCTACGGCGCCCTCGGCGCCGCACGCGTCAACGGAGGAGGCCCGCCCGCCGAGATCTGGGCCGCCTACACCGCCGCCGCCCTCCAGGACAGCAGCCCCCTCGACTTCGACCTCACCGTCACCGAGGAACCGCGCCCCGAGCAGCCCCCCGCCCCAGAGGACGCCGCACCCTACGGCACACCGGACGCACCGGACGGCGACACCCCCGGCGGGGACACCCCCTACACCGACGGCACGGACCCGGCCCCCGGAGCCGGCGGCCCCCCTCGGCCCCTGCCCGCGACCGCGGCGCCCCCGGCCCCCGAGCACCCCGCACACCCGGCCCCGGCCGGGCCCGCGCAGGCACCCCAGGCCCCGCCCCACCCGGCACCCACCGGACCTCAGTGACCCGACGTCGCCTTCAGACCGACCACCGCCACCAGCAGCAGGCACACGAAGAAGATCCTGGCCGCCGTCACCGGCTCACCCAGCGCCACCATGCCGACCACCGCCGCACCCGCGGCCCCGATCCCCACCCACACGCCGTACGCCGTACCGATCGGCAGCGAACGCGCCGCATGCGACAGCAGCACCATGCTCGCGACGATCCCCCCGGCCGTGAACACACTCGGCCACAGACGGGTGAACCCCTCGGTGAACTTCATCCCGACCGACCAGCCCACCTCAAGCAGACCGGCGACCACCAGCAGCACCCAGGTCATGACGGACGGCACCTCCGAAAACGCGGAACGGACACGGGTGCGTCGTCTTTGCGGAAACCCGGTACGGCGCGTCTCGTCGGGATCCCGCCAACCTAGCAAACCGCACACGCAAAGGACCGGTGACCTCCGCCACCGGCCCCGGCCGCACCGCGACCCTCCCGCACCCCTCCCGGGGCCCTGCCACGCAGGCGCCCCGCGGGCACGCCCTACAGGTACAGCCCCGTCGAGTCCTCCGACCCCTGGAAGCGGTCCGCCGCCACCGCGTGCAGATCCCGCTCGCGCATCAGCACGTACGCCACACCGCGCACCTCGACCTCCGCCCGGTCCTCGGGGTCGTACAGCACCCGGTCACCCACCTCCACCGTGCGCACGTTCTGCCCGACCGCCACCACCTCGGCCCAGCCCAGCCGCCGGCCGACCGCCGCCGTCGCCGGGATCACGATGCCGCCGCTGGACCGCCGCTCCCCCTCGGGGATGTCGGTCCGCACGAGCACGCGGTCGTGCAGCATCCGGATCGGCAGCTTGTCGTGGTGGGTCGTCTGCTCATGGCTGTTGGCGCTCACGCGACAAAATTACCCGCCCGGACCCGCACGGCGCGCCGCAGGGTCACCCGCGGCGCCGTCGCGCCGACGCCGCCAGCAGCCCCACCACGCCCACGGCCACCATCGCCACCGGCACCACCCGCTCCAGCCGGGGGGCACCGTCCTCCCCGACGAACTTCTCCTTCACGCCCGAGAGCGTCCGGTTCACCGCCACGAAGGCACGCCCGGCCGTCTCGTCCACGGTCGACGCGACCTTCGCCTTCGCGTCGCCGATCACCGTCCTGGGGTGCACGCGCACACCGATCTCGTCGAGCATCTCGGCGAGCTGCTCGCGCCGGCGGACGATGTCCGCCTCGATCTGCGCAGGGGTCCTGGTATCCGACACCGCGCCGCCTCCGTGGTCGTGTCCGGTGGTCCTACATCGACTGGTCCTTCATCGACAGTCTGTCAGCTGTCCCCGTCCCGCACCCCACGGCACCCCCATTACGCTCGACGGCGTACACCCGCACGTCCTCCGAGGAGAACCATGAGCGAGCGCCTCCAGCCCGGCGACACGGCCCCCGCCTTCACGCTGCCCGACGCGGACGGAAACGAGGTCTCCCTCGCCGACCGCAAGGGCCGCAAGGTGATCGTCTACTTCTACCCGGCGGCGCTCACCCCGGGCTGCACCAAGCAGGCGTGCGACTTCACCGACAACCTCGACCTCCTTGCGGCCGCGGGCTACGACGTCATCGGCGTCTCCCCCGACAAGCCGGAGAAGCTGGCCGCCTTCCGCGAGAAGGAGAACCTCAGGGTCACCCTGGTCGGCGACCCCTCCAAGGAGGTCCTGGCCGCCTACGGGGCCTTCGGGGAGAAGAAGCTCTACGGCAAGACCGTCACCGGCGTGATCCGCTCCACCGTCGTCGTCGACGAGGAGGGCAGGGTCGAGCGCGCCCTGTACAACGTCAAGGCCACCGGGCACGTCGCGAAGATCATCAAGGACCTGGGCGTCTGACCCTGCCACCGGGCCGCCCCGCCCCGGCGTGACCTCCCCCGCCCCGGCTCGTTGCTCCGTACGGGTAACGAACACGCGGGCGGGAGGGGAAGGGCCGATGGAGCGGAGTCCCTACACCAGGGAGCGGCTGTCCGAGGCGGCGGCGGGGGCGCGGACGCTGAGTGAGGCCCTGGTCTCACTGGGAGTGGACCCGAAGGGCCCGGCCCGTCGCTACCTGCGCGAGCGGATGCGGCGACTGGGCGTGCCCACGGAGCACTTCACGCGTGAGGGCACCCGCTGGACGCGCGAGGTACTGGAATCCGCCGTGGCCTCGTCCGCGAACATGTCCGAGGTGCTCCGGCGGCTCGGCCTCGACGTACTCGGAGGGCACCACACCCACCTCGGCCGCCGGGTGCGCGCCCTCGGCATCGACACGAGCCACTTCACCGGTCCCGTACGACGCAGGGGCGGGGGCGGTCGGCAGGACCCGGCGGCTGTTCTCGTCCGTTCGCCGGGGCTGACCCGCCGCGTTCCCGGGGAGCGCCTGCGGCGGGCCCTGTCCCGTCTCGGCGTCCCGCAGCGCTGCGACCTCTGCGGGACGGACCCCCTCTGGCGTGGCCGCCCCCTGCCGTTGGAGGTCGACCACCGGGACGGCGACTGGCGGAACAACAGCCCGCACAACCTGCGTCTGCTGTGCCCGAACTGCCACTCGACCACCGACGCCTACCGGCGACGGTCCCGTGGCGGTCGGCCCGCGCGCGGCGGGGAGCGCTGAGATGCCGCCCGCGAAGTACACACGGGAGGCTCTCTCGGCGGCCGCCGCGGCCTGTGCCGATCTCGACGAGGCGATCGCCCTCCTCGGAACGAGGCCCTACGGGAAGCTGCGTCGCTACCTGCGAGGCCGCTTCGCCCACTTCGGTATCGACGTCTCGCACTTCACCGACGAGCCCGGGCGCCCACCGGGCCTGTCGGATACGAAGCAGCTGAGGGACGCCGTGGAGCGGGCGCTCTCCGTGGCCCAGGCGCTGCGGCTGCTCGGCCGCCCTGACAACAGCAGGACGCGCGCCCGGTTCCGGGAAGCCGTGTCACGGGCCGGGATCGACACCTCGCACTTCCTCGGCCAGGGCCATGGAAAGGGCCGACCGGGCCGGACGCGGCCGCCCGAGGAGGTCCTCGTCCGGCACTGCGGTCCGCGCCGCACACGGACCGCGGTCCTGCGCCGGGCGCTCCGGGCGAGCGGCGTCCTTCCGGTGTGCGAGGAATGCGGCACGGGCGAGCTGTGGCACGGTAACCGCCTCACCCTGGAGATCGACCACGTCAACGGCGATCCGTACGACGACCGCGGGGAGAATCTCCGGCTGCTGTGCCCCAACTGCCACGCCGTCACGAGCACCTGGTGCCGAGGAGGTCGGCGCCGACCCGGCGGTCCCACCCTGCCCGGCGAGGCTCCCGCCCAGTAGAGTGGCAGCGCGGCAACGCAGGCGCCCGTACGCCAACGGCTGAGCGGCGATCTTTAGGTGGTCGTGTCTGTCGGTTCGAATCCGACCGGGCGTACCGCAGACGAGGGCCGGTCCGCGCACGACGTGCGGACCGGCCCTTCGCCGTCCTCCTCAGCCCAGCAGCTCCCGTACCGCCGGTACCAGCGCGCGGAAGGCCTTGCCGCGGTGGCTGATGGCGTTCTTCTCCCCGGGGCTCAGCTCGGCGCAGGTGCGGTTCTCGCCCTCCGGCTGGAGGACGGGGTCGTAGCCGAAGCCGTTGGTGCCGTGCGGGGAGCGGCGGAGGGTGCCGGTGAGGCGGCCCTCGGCGACGCGCTGGGTGCCGTCCGGGAGTGCGAGGGCGGCGGCGCAGGCGAAGTGGGCGCCGCGGTGGGGGGTGTCGATGTCGAGGAGCTGGGCGAGGAGCAGGTCGAGGTTGGCGCGGTCGTCGCCGTGGCGTCCGGCCCAGCGGGCGGAGAAGATGCCGGGGGCGCCGCCGAGGACGTCGACGCAGAGGCCGGAGTCGTCGGCGACGGCGGGCAGGCCGGTGGCCCGGGCGAGGGCGTGGGCCTTGAGGAGGGCGTTCTCGGCGAAGGTGACGCCGGTCTCCTTGGTGTCGGGGATGTCGGGGAAGGCGTCCGCGCCGACGAGGTCGTGGGTGAGGCCCGCGTCGGCGAGGATGGCCTTGAGTTCGGTGATCTTCCCGGTGTTGCGGGTGGCGAGGATCAGGCGCGTCATGCCCCCAGTATCTACGGGGTGCAGACCTTGCCGATCTCGGTGGCGGCGTCGGTGACGGGGGTGAGGTCGGGGGTGGGGTCGCCGGCTTCGATGGAGGCGCGGACGTTGTCGACTCCGGCGGCGAGGTCGTCGACGGCCTTGCCGAGGTCGGCGTTGTCGGTGGTGTCTCCGAGGTCGGCGAGGTCGCGGTCGATCTGGTCGAGGGACTCCTTGGCCTGGGTGGGGTCGTCGGAGGCGGTGGAGACGGCTCGCTGGAGGTTGTCGACGCTGGTGGCGATGGCGTCGGCGGTGGCGACGCAGTCGAGGGCCTTGTCGATCGCGCTGCACCCGACGGCCGCGGGTATGAGCAGGGCGGCTGCGGTGATGACGGCTGCGGTGCGGCGGCGGGCGGGCATGGATCGTCCTCCTGGTGTGCGGACGGGCGCACGGTGGTCCGTGCGCCCGTACGGGGTGACGCCGGCGGGGGTGTCGACGGTTGCCGGCGTGGGGTGGTGGTGTGCGGCGCGGGCCCCGGGTGGGTGCGGGGTGCGGGTGGGTCAGGTGGTGGGGGCGGTGCCGTCGAGGGCGGTGCGCTGGAGGGCGGCGAGGTCGGCGCAGCCTCCGGTGGCGAGGTCGAGGAGGGCGTTGAGTTCCTTGCGGTCGAAGGGTTCGGCCTCGGCGGTGCCCTGGACCTCGACGAAGCGTCCGTCGCCGGTGCAGACGACGTTCATGTCGGTCTCTGCGCGGACGTCCTCCTCGTAGCAGAGGTCGAGGAGGGGGGTGCCGTCGACGATGCCGACGGAGACGGCGGCGACGGTGCCGGTGAGGGGCTGCCGGCCGGTCCTGACGAGCTTCTTGCCCTGGGCCCAGGTGACGGCGTCGGCGAGGGCGACGTAGGCGCCGGTGATGGCGGCGGTGCGGGTGCCTCCGTCGGCCTGGAGGACGTCGCAGTCGAGGACGACGGTGTTCTCGCCGAGGGCCTTGTAGTCGATGACGGCGCGCAGGGACCGGCCGATGAGGCGGCTGATCTCGTGGGTGCGGCCGCCGATCCTGCCGCGGACGGATTCGCGGTCGCCGCGGGTGTTGGTGGAGCGGGGGAGCATCGAGTACTCGGCGGTGACCCAGCCCTCGCCGCTGCCCTTGCGCCAGCGGGGGACGCCTTCGGTGAAGGAGGCGGTGCAGAGGACCTTGGTGTCGCCGAAGGAGACGAGGACGGAGCCCTCGGCGTGCTTGCTCCAGCCTCGTTCGATGGTGACGGGGCGGAGTTGTTCGGGGGTGCGGCCGTCGATGCGTGACATGGGGGCGAGCCTAGCGGCAGACGGGTGAGGGGCCTGCGTCCGGTGATCGGATTCAGGCCCCTCGGGTGCGCCGGGCGCCGCTGGGGTGGGGCGTCAGTGCGCGGTGCGGTGGGTTCGGGTCACATCATGTCTTCGATGTCGGCGGCGATGGGGTCGGCGTCGGTGCCGATGACGACCTGGATGGCGGTGCCCATCTTGACGACTCCGTGCGCGCCGGCGGCCTTGAGGGCTGCTTCGTCGACCTTGGAGGGGTCTGCGACCTCGGTGCGGAGGCGGGTGATGCAGCCTTCGATCTCCTCGATGTTGTCGATCCCGCCGAGGCCGGCGACGATCTTCTCAGCCTTTGTGGCCATGTTCTCTCCCTGATGTCCTGTGCGCGGGGCGCCTGCCCGACCCACCGTTGGTCGGATTTGTCACGGTAACGCACGGTTGGCCCATCTTCACGGGCGGGTGGTCGCCTTCTGTCGAAGGATGGCGACCACCGGCGTCCCGCCCGCCCCGCAGTGCGGCGCGGGCGTCCGACCCGTTGGCGACTGGTCTACACCAGTCTGCAGCACCTGCCAACCAGAGTCTGCCCCGGGAGGACGCCGATGACCGCGGAGAGCGCCGCAGCACCGCAGCACCGCTGGTGGAACGGGCTGCTCCAGGGGCTCCAGAAGGTGGGGCGGAGTCTGCAGCTGCCGGTGGCGGTGCTGCCGGCCGCGGGGCTGCTGGTGAGCCTGGGCAATCTGTTCGGCGCCTATCTGCACGGCCCGTTCTGGGACAAGACCGCGAACGTGCTGATCAAGGGCGGCACGGGGATCCTCGACGGGGCGCTGGGGCTGCCTTTGCTGTTCTGCATCGGGGTGGCGATCGGGTTCGCGAGGAAGGCGGACGGCTCCACGGCGCTGGCGGCGGTGGCGGGGTTCCTCGTCTACTTCAACGTGCTGAAGGCCTTCCCGGTGGACGGCACGGTGACGGAGGCGCTGCCGGACGGGGTGCCGCAGAACCCCGGGGTGCTGGGCGGCATCATGATCGGCCTGCTGACGGCGGTGATCTGGCAGCGCTACCACCGCACCAGGCTGGTGGACTGGCTGGGCTTCTTCAACGGCCGGCGGCTGGTGCCGATCATCATGGCCTTCGTCTGCTGCGTCCTGGGGGTGCTGTTCGGCCTGCTGTGGGAGCCGGTGGGCGACGCGCTGACCTCCTTCGCGAAGCAGCTGATCGACCTGGGGGCCTGGGGTGCGGCGATCTTCGGCGTGGCGAACCGCCTGCTGATCCCGATCGGCATGCACCAGTTCCTGAACACGTTCTTCTGGTTCCAGGCGGGCGAGTACACGGGTGACGACGGCACGGTGGTGCAGGGCGATCTGACGCGGTTCTTCGCGGGCGACCCGGATGCGGGCCTGTTCATGTCGGGCTTCTTCCCGATCATGATGTTCGGCCTCCCGGCGGCGGCCCTGGCGATCACGCACTGCGCGCGGCCGGAGCACCGCAAGCGGGTGGCGGGGCTGATGGTGTCGGTGGCGCTGACGTCCTTCGTCACGGGCGTGACGGAGCCGATCGAGTTCTCGTTCATGTTCGCGGCACCGCTGCTGTACGGGCTGCACGCGCTGCTGACGGGTGCGTCGATGGCGATCACCTGGGGGCTGGGGGTGCACGCGGGGTTCAGCTTCTCGGCGGGGCTGATCGACTACATCGTCAACTGGCACCTGGACACCAAACCGTGGCTGATCATCCCGATCGGGTTGTGCTTCGCGGTCGTCTACTACGTGCTGTTCCGGATTCTGATCACTGTCTTCAATATTCCGACTCCGGGGCGTGAGCCGGAGGAGCTGGAGGAGGAGATCGAGCGGGAGCAGACGAAGTAGCCCTCTCCCACCAGGCAGAACCCCGGCGGGGTGCGGCCCCCGGACCCGTGCGGGTCCGGGGGCCGCCGTGCGGGTGACCTGATTGTTACCCGGGCCGGGAAATTCGCAGGTTCCTTATCTATCGTTCACCGTGCTACAACAGGTCTACACCACTCAAAGGTGTAGACCACGCGGTCCAGACCATCGGCCGCGTTCCCCTTTTGAGAGACGCCGCCCTCCCCCGTGCTCCGTCCCGGCGACGTCTTGTTCCACTGGAGGAAGTTGATGTCCACGGCTAGCGCCGCCCCCGAGGCGGACAAGAAGAAGATGGGCGCGGGCGCGATGGCTGTCATGCAGCGCATCGGCCGCAGCCTGATGCTGCCGGTCGCCGTGCTGCCCGCCGCCGCGCTGCTGGTGCGCTTCGGTCAGCCCGACATGCTGGGCAAGGAGTCGTTCCCGACCTTCATCACCAAGATCGCGGGCTACATGGCCGCGGGTGGCGGAGCGCTGCTGGACAACATGGCGCTGCTGTTCGCCGTGGGTATCGCGATCGGCTTCGCGAAGAAGTCCGACGGCTCCACCGCGCTCGCCGCGGTCGCCGGCTACCTGGTGTTCAAGAGCGTGCTCGGCACCTTCACCGACAGCAGCCTCCCCAAGAAGGAGGCGATCGTCGACGGCAAGATCGTCATGGTGGAGCAGGCCGTCGACGCCAAGGTGCTCGGCGGCGTGGTCATGGGCATCATCGTGGCCCTGCTGTACCAGCGCTTCTACCGCACCAAGCTGCCCGACTGGGCGGGCTTCTTCGGCGGGCGCCGCCTGGTGCCGATCCTGTCGGCCTTCGCGGGTCTGCTCACCGGCATCGTCTTCGGTCTCATCTGGCCGTGGCTCGGCGCGGGCCTGCACTGGTTCGGTGAGAGCCTGGTCGAGTCCGGCGCCGTGGGCGCGGGCATCTTCGGTGTGGCCAACCGCGCGCTGATCCCGGTCGGCATGCACCACCTGCTCAACTCCTTCCCGTGGTTCCAGGCCGGCACCTACGAGGGCAAGAGCGGCGACATCGCCCGCTTCCTCGCGGGCGACCCGTCGGCCGGGCAGTTCATGACCGGCTTCTTCCCGATCATGATGTTCGCCCTGCCGGCCGCCTGCCTGGCGATCGTGCACTGCGCCCGCCCGGAGCGCCGCAAGGTCGTCGGCGGCATGATGTTCTCCCTCGCGCTCACCTCCTTCGTCACCGGTGTGACCGAGCCGATCGAGTTCACCTTCATGTTCATCGCCCCGGTCCTGTACGCGATCCACGCGGTGCTGACCGGTGTCTCGATGGCGCTGACCTGGGCGCTCGGGATGAAGGACGGCTTCGGCTTCTCCGCCGGCGCGGTCGACTTCTTCCTCAACCTGGGGATCGCCACCAACCCGTGGGGCCTGGCCCTGGTGGGTCTGGTCTTCGCGGCGGTCTACTACGTGATCTTCCGCTTCGCGATCACGAAGTTCAACATCCCGACGCCGGGCCGCGAGTCCGACGAGGAGCTCGCCGAGCTGGAGAAGGCCGAGGCCAAGTAGGCCCGCGCCGCCCCCGGCACCCGCACCGGAGCCCCCGCCCTCGTCCTCAGGGCGGGGGCTCCGTCCGTCTCCCGGAGGCTCCGGGCGCTCAGGGGCGGCCGGGCGGCGGGTCCGCGGCCGGGACGCAGAGCACCGGCACGCTCGACAGGTGGAGCAGCTTGTGGGGTGTGGAGCCGAGGAGCGCTCCGCGCATCGGGCTCTCCCCGTAGCTGCCGACGACCACGACCCGGGCCGCGTGCCGGGCGGCCGCGTCGAGCAGCGCCTGGGCCGGGTGGGCGTCGAGGATCTCGACCACCGTGGGCACGCCCGCGGCCTCGGCGGTGGTGCGCGCGTGGGCGAGGGCCTCCCGGCCCGCGGAGCGCAGGGCGTCGGAGTGGGCGCGGTACTCCTCGCCGAGCGAGCCCGGGGCCCCGGCCCCGTAGACGAGGACCAGCGGCTCGTGGAAGGCGGCGGCCGTCTCGACGGCGACGTCCAGGGCGCGCAGTGCGCCCGGGGACTCGTCGTACCCCAGCACCACGGACATCTCAGCCCTCCTCGTCCCCGGGGCCCGAGCCCGGGGAGGCACCGGGGACGAGCGCGGGGTCGGCCACCCCGCGCCGCTCCCGCCAGAACGGCCCCCCGGCCAGACGCTGCGCTGCCAGCACCAGGATGCCGACGAGCACGATGCCGATCCCGATCACCAGCGGCGGCCCGAGGCCGAACCAGGAGGTGCCGCTGTAGGAGTTGGCGGGGTCGGCCATGTCCCCGACGGATTCGACCAGCAGCCAGAACAGCAGCCCCGCCCCGACGAGCGGTCCGACGCCGATCAGCAGCAGGTTGCGCAGGCTCTCGGTCAGGTGGCGGCGGTAGTAGACGGCGCAGGCGACACCGGTGAGCGCGTAGTAGAAGGCGATCAGCAGCGAGAGCGCGGTGAGCGAGTCGAAGAGGGCGTTCTCGCTGATCCGGTTGACGACCAGGTACCAGGCGATGGCGACGACGGCGACGCCCCAGGTGCTGATGTCGGGGGTGCGGAAGCGGGGGTTGATCCGTGCCAGGGGGGCGGGCAGGGCACCGCGGCGGGCCATGGACAGCGCGGTGCGCGAGGCGGGGATGATCGTGGTCTGGGTGGAGGCGAGCGCGGAGGTGGAGACGGCGAGGAGGACGAGCCAGTCCCAGCCTCCGAGGGCCTCGGTGGCGAGCTGCGCGAAGATGAACTCCTCCTCGGCGGCGTTCTCGGCGAGGTAGGCGGGGCCGGCGTAGGCGACGACGGCGATGCCCACGGACAGGTAGGTGACGACCAGGACGACCGTGGACCAGATGCCGGCCCGTCCGGGGGCGCTGCCGCCGCTGCCCCTGACCTCCTCGGTCAGGTTGACCGCCGACTCCCAGCCCCAGTACATGAACACGCCGAGCAGCAGTCCCCCGGTGAGGGCGGCGCCGCCTTCGCCGAAGGGGTTGAGCCAGGAGAAGGAGGGCTCGACGGCGTCCAGGGAGCCGGTGCCCGCGTAGACGCGGTAGAGGGCGACGCCGGCGAAGACGAGCAGGCAGGCCACCTGGGCGAGGATCAGCGCGTTCTGCACATGGGCGGAGGCCTCGGTGCCGATGACGCAGATGGCGGTCATGACGAGGATCAGCAGGACGGCGAGCGTCTGGCGGACGGCGTCGTTCTCGGCCCATCCGTCGAGGCCGACGGTCAGCAGTCCGAAGCCGACGGCGACGTCCGCGAGCGAGCCGACGACGAGGACGCCGGTCATCATGATCGCCCAGCCGCCGAACCAGCCCGCCCAGGGGCCCATGGCGCGGGTGACCCAGGAGAAGGTGGTGCCGCAGTCCTGGTCGACGCGGTCGAGGTAGTAGAACGCCGAGGCGATCAGGAGCATGGGGACGAAGGAGGCGAGGACGATGCCGGGGGCGTAGACGGCCACCAGGGCGACGATCGGTCCGATGACGGCGGCCAGCGAGTAGGCGGGCGACGTGGAGTTGATGCCGATCACGAGGGCGTCGAGGAAGCCGATCGCGTCGTGCTTCAGTTCCGCGGCGGGGGGCCCGGCGCCGCGGTCGTGCGCCGGGCGGGGGCCCGCGCTGTCGTCGGCCATGGTGCCTCGCAGAAGGTGACGGGGGACAACCCTCTGCTCACGGTACGGCCGGTGGCCCGGCTCGGCCCGCCGGACGTGGTCCGGTCGGGGGCCTGGGGCCCACCCGCTCCCGGCGGACGGGGGCGGGGACGGGTGGGAGGCTCAGAGCTCGTAGACGGCACCGGGGCGGGCGAGCTCCGCCGGGCCGTCGTACTCCTCGCGGGCGTCGGCGAGGTTGCGCTCCCCGTCGGTCCACGGCGGGATGTGGGTGAGCACCAGCCGCCGGGCGCCTGCGCGCCGGGCGGAGACCCCGGCCTCCCGTCCGTTGAGGTGGAGGTCCGGGATGTCCTCCTTGCCGTGCACGAAGGAGGCCTCGCACAGGTACAGGTCGGTGCCGTGGGCCAGCTCGTCGAGGGCCGTGCTGACGCCCGTGTCACCGGAGTAGGTCAGCGACCGGCCGCCGTGCTCCAGCCGGATGGCGTAGGCCTCGACGGGGTGGGCGACCCGCTCGGTGCGGACGGCGAACGGCCCGATGCGGAAGCCGCCGGGCTCCAGCGTGCGGAAGTCGAAGACCTCGCTCATCGAGGACGGCGAGGGCGTGTCCGCGTAGGCGGTGGTCAGGCGCTGCTCGGTGCCCTCGGGGCCGTACACGGGGATGGCCGGGCAGCGGCCGCCGTCGTGGCGGTAGTAGCGGGCCACGAAGTAGCCGCACATGTCGATGCAGTGGTCGGCGTGGAGGTGGCTGAGGAAGATGGCGTCGAGGTCGTAGAGACCGCAGTGGCGCTGCAGCTCGCCGAGGGCGCCGTTGCCCATGTCGAGGAGCAGCCGGAAGCCGTCGGCCTCGACGAGGTAGCTCGAACAGGCCGACTCCACGGACGGGAACGACCCCGAGCAACCGACGACGGTGAGCTTCATGGAGCGGGAACCTCCGTTGACGAAGGAGGACTGGGGGGAGGTCGTGCGGTCCGTCGAGAGTAAGGCGCGAAAGGGCCGGTCGCTCCTCAGCGACGCTCTGTTGTGGGGGAACTCACCCCCGTGTTCGGCGGGTGCGCCTCGCGGCTGCCCGCAGGGGTACGGTCGTGCGCATGAACACGTGGTGGTGGCTCGCCCTGGGCGCGGTGGTGGTGCTGGCGCTGGTGGCGGCGGTCTCCGACGGGCTGGGGCGCGGTCCGCGGCCGCGCCGGCCCGCGGGCCGGCGCCGTCCGCCCGCGCGGCCGGGTGAGCGGGCCCGGCCCGGGGATCGGGTGCCGGTCGCGGGTGAGATCTGGTGGGCGCGGGTGCCCTACGAGGACGGCCCGGGTGCGAAGGACCGGCCCTGCCTGGTGCTGTCGGTGAGCGGAGGCACGGCCCGCGTCGCGAAGATCACCAGCCGGTACCGCGACGAGCGGCCCGGGGTGATCGCCCTGCCGCCGGGTTCGGTGGGCGATGTGCGGGGGCGGGCGAGCTTCCTGGAGACGGACGAGCTGCGCCGGGTGCGGCTGCGGGAGTTCCGCAGGCGGGTGGGGGCGGTGGATTCCGCGGTATGGGACCGGGTCCGGCACCTGGCGGCCTGAGTCAGGCCGCCAGGGCTCGGGTGGCTCAGGCCCAGAGCTGGCCCTGGAGGGTCTCGATGGCCGCCTCGGTCGTCGGCGCGGTGTAGACGCCGGTGGACAGGTACTTCCATCCGCCGTCGGCGACGACGAAGACGATGTCGGCGCTCTCGCCGGCCTTGACGGCCTTCCTTCCGACGCCGATGGCGGCGTGCAGGGCGGCACCGGTGGAGACGCCCGCGAAGATGCCCTCCTGCTGGAGCAGCTCCCGTGTGCGGGTGACGGCGTCGGCCGATCCGACGGAGAAGCGGGTGGTGAGCACGGAGGCGTCGTAGAGCTCGGGGACGAAGCCCTCGTCGAGGTTGCGCAGCCCGTAGACGAGGTCGTCGTAGCGGGGTTCGGCGGCGACGATCCTCACGTCGGGCTTGTGCTCGCGCAGGTAGCGGCCGGCGCCCATGAGGGTGCCGGTGGTGCCCAGTCCGGCCACGAAGTGGGTGACGGAGGGCAGGTCGGCGAGGATCTCGGGGCCGGTGGTGGCGTAGTGGGCGCCCGCGTTGTCGGGGTTGCCGTACTGGTAGAGCATCACCCAGGAGGGGTTCTGCGCGGCGAGTTCCTTGGCGACGCGGACGGCGGTGTTGGAGCCGCCGGCGGCGGGGGACGAGATGATCTCGGCGCCCCACATCGCGAGCAGGTCGCGGCGCTCCTGCGAGGTGTTCTCCGGCATGACGCAGACGATGCGGTAGCCCTTGAGCCTGGCCGCCATGGCGAGCGAGATGCCGGTGTTGCCGCTGGTGGGTTCGAGGATGGTGCAGCCGGGGGTGAGGCGGCCGTCCTTCTCGGCCTGCTCGACCATGTGGAGCGCGGGGCGGTCCTTGATCGAGCCGGTGGGGTTGCGGTCCTCCAGTTTCGCCCAGATGCGGACGTTCTCGGAGGGCGACAGCCGCGGCAGCCGGACGAGCGGTGTGTTGCCGACCGCCGCGAGGGGGGAGTCGTACCGCATCAGCGCATTCCGCCGGCGACGGCCGGGAGGATGGTGACGCTGTCGCCGTCGGACAGCGGGGTGGCGATGCCCTCCAGGAAGCGGACGTCCTCGTCGTTGAGGTAGACGTTGACGAAGCGGCGCAGCTGGGAGCCGTTGTCCTTGTCGACGATGCGCTCCCGGATGCCCGCGTGGCGCGAGTCGAGGTCGGCGAACAGCTCGGCGAGGGTCGCTCCGCTGCCCTCGACGGCCTTGGCGCCGTCGGTGTAGCTGCGGAGGATGGTCGGGATGCGGACCTCGATGGCCATGGTGTGGGCTCCTGTAGGAAGGGTGGCGCAGGGCGCGCGGCGGGGCCCCCGCGCGAGGGGCTTTGTCTGCTGGGTGCGCTCGTACGTCAGGCGGCGCGGGCGCAGGGACCGGCGGCTGCCGGACACATCGCGCTGGCGAGGCGGCACAGGTCGACGTGCAGCCGCGCAACGAGCAGGGGGGCGCTCGGCGTCTTGTCGCTCACGTCAGGGTCAACCATGCGGTCATCGTATCGATTCCCGATCCGGGTTCCGGAGTGTGATCCCACATACTGGACTCCTCCCGCTCGCGATGCGGACTCGGGGCATGGGGGGCGGCTCCGGGGGCCGCGGGCGGGGACCGGTTCAGTAGGCGTCGACGACGCGGACGTCCTCCTCGGTGATCCCGCCGTCCACGATGCGGAAGGAGCGGAACTGGAAGGGTCCGGCGCCGTCGGTGTCGGCGGTGGAGACCAGTACGTAGTGGGCGCCGGGCTCGCCCGCGTAGGAGACGTCGGTGCGCGAGGGGTACGCCTCGGTGGCGGTGTGCGAGTGGTAGATCACCACCGGCTCCTCGTCGTTGTCGTCCAGCTCGCGGTAGAGCTTCAGGAGGTCGCCGGAGTCGAACTCGTAGAAGGTGGGCGAGCGGGCGGCGTTCAGCATCGGGATGAAGCGCTCGGGGCGCCCGGAGCCCTCCGGGCCCGCCACGATCCCGCAGGCCTCGTCGGGGTGGTCCTCGCGGGCGTGGGCGACGATCCGGTCGTACAGGGCACGGGTGATGGTCAGCATGGGCGACAGGATAGGCGGACGGCCGACGCGCCCGGGACGAGGTGCCCGACGGGTGAGACGCACGGTGGGACGGCAGGGGCGGGACCCTCCACCGGGCCGGGGCGGACTTCCGGCGCGCGGCCCGCGGCCCGCGGCCCGCGGACGAGAGGGGGGCCCTGGGCGGCGGCTCAGGGGCTCAGGGTCTCGACCAGGGTCTCCTGGAGGGCGCCGAGCCAGAGGTAGGCCATCACCATCGGCTTGCGCGGGTCCTCGTCCGGCAGGCGGTACAGCCCCTCGTTGTCGTCCTCGTCGCCGACCTCCAGCCGGGTGCCGATGGTCAGACGGAGGTCGTTGAGCGCCCCGAGCCAGTGGCGGCAGTCCTCGGCGCGCAGTTCCAGCACCGCGCCGCCGTCCCCGGCGGGGGTGAGCGCGTCGAGGGAGCGCACCACCGCGAGGGCGTCCTCGCGCTTGCGGGTGCGCAGGTCGGCCTCGGTGAAGCGGCGGAACTCGGCGGAGCGGGCGCGCAGTTCCTCGTCGGCGCCGTCCGCGCCGGGGCCCTGGTAGGCCTCGGGGAAGAGCCGGGCCAGCGCGGGATCGGACGGGGGCTCGCTGGGCCCCTCGGCGAACAGGGCGGCCAGCGGGTCGTCGCCCTGCACCGGTTCGTCGCCGGGGCCGATGAGTTCCAGGAGCTGCACGGCGAGCGAGCGGAGGATGGAGATCTCCACCTCGTCCAGTGCCACGGCTGCGCCGCCGCCCTTCAGCGGCTCGAAGTGAGAGCTCATCAGATGCGGTCCTGGGAGAGGGTGGCCCACAGCCCGTAGCCGTGCATGGCCTGCACGTCGCGCTCCATCTCCTCGCGGCTGCCGCTGGAGACGACGGCGCGCCCCTTGTGGTGGACGTCGAGCATCAACTTGTGCGCCTTGTCCTTGGAATAGCCGAAGTACGCCTGGAAGACATAGGTGACGTAGCTCATCAGATTGACGGGGTCGTTGTGCACCAGGGTCACCCAGGGCACGTCGGGCTCGGGGACGGCGGATGCCTCCTCCGCCGACTCGGTCCGCTCGATCTCCAGTGGCACGGTCACGCAACCCATGCTGCCACCTGAGCCCCCCTGTCGCACAAACGGCCTCGCGGGGGACCGGCCGGGAAGCCGGCCGGCCGGGGACGGCCGCCCCCCGGCCGAGATCTCGTCAAAGTGACGAAATGGGGGTACGCTTCCTGCCATGGCCGCGCCGGACGGGGAGCGGCCCCGTACGTCCCGCCCGCCCGACGGGCGGCCCGACACGAACCACGAGGTGCACCGCTGTGGATGCTGCGGACCTTGGACTCCCGGTGGACGTCCCGTCGACCGCTCTCTTCACCGACCAGTACGAGCTGACCATGCTCCAGGCCGCGCTCAGGGCCGGCACGGCCGGGCGGCGCTCCGTCTTCGAGGTCTTCACGCGGCGGCTGCCGGAAGGGCGCCGCTACGGGGTGGTCGCGGGCACCGGGCGCGTCCTCGACGCCGTGGAGAACTTCCGCTTCGACCCGGCCCTGCTCGGCTTCCTGCGCGAGCGGGGGATCGTGGACGAGGCGACGCTGCGGTGGCTGGCCGGGTACCGCTTCCGCGGCGACGTGTGGGGGTACCCGGAGGGGGAGGTCTACTTCCCCGGCTCACCGGTCATGCGGGTCGAGGGGACGTTCGCCGAGTGCGTGCTGCTGGAGACGGTGGTCCTGTCCGTCCTCAACCACGACTCCGCGATCGCGGCCGCGGCCTCCCGGATGTCGGCCGCGGCGGGCGGACGCGGGCTGATCGAGATGGGCGCCCGGCGCACCCACGAGCTGGCGGCCGTGGCGGCCGCCCGCGCGGCCTACGTCGGCGGCTTCGACTCCACCTCCGACCTGGCGGCCGGCTTCCGCTACGGCATCCCCACCGTCGGCACCAGCGCCCACGCCTTCACCCTGCTCCACGACACCGAGCGGGGAGCCTTCCGGGCGCAGGTGGACTCCCTGGGGCGCGGGACCACCCTCCTGGTCGACACCTACGACGTGGCCGAGGCGGTGCGCACGGCCGTGGACATCGCGGGGCCGGAACTCGGGGCCGTCCGCATCGACTCCGGGGACCTGCTGCTCGTCGCCCACCGGGTGCGCCGGCAGCTCGACGAGCTCGGGGCGGTGAACACCAGGATCGTCGTCACCTCCGACCTGGACGAGTACGCCATCGCCTCGCTCGCCGCGGCTCCGGTGGACGCCTACGGCGTGGGCACCCAGCTGGTCACCGGCAGCGGCCACCCCACCTGCTCGATGGTCTACAAGCTGGTCGCCCGGGCCCGCTCGACCGATCCGGGCGCGCCGCTGGAGCCCGTCGCCAAGAGGTCGCGCGGCGGCAAGACCTCGGTCGGCGGCCGCAAGTGGGCGGCGCGGCGGCCGGACGAGCAGGGCGTGGCCGAGGCGGAGGTGGTCGGCACCGGGGCGGTGCCGGACGGGCTGGCCGACCGGCAGCTGCTGGTGCAGCTGGTCAAGGGCGGCGAGGTGGTGGCCCGGGAACCGCTGGACTCGGCCCGCGAGCGGCACCTCGCCGTGCGCGGCGGGCTCCCGCTGTCGGCGACCCAGCTCTCGCGGGGCGAACCGGTCCTGCCCACCGAGTACCTCTGAGCGCCGCGCTCCCCGGCGGGCGGCGGCCCGGCCCCTTCCCGGGCCGCCGTCCCTCTGGCTACGCTCGGTAGTGCCGCGGGCCGGCCCGACCCGTTCCCCCTCCACCACCACCGAAGGACACCCGTCATGCACCGCGCGTTGATCGTCGTGGACGTCCAGAACGACTTCTGCGAGGGAGGCAGCCTCGCGGTCGCGGGCGGCGCGGACGTCGCGGCCGCGATCACCGAGCTGATCGGACACGCCCAGCCCGGCTACCGGCACGTGGTGGCCACCCGGGACCACCACGTGGACCCGGGTGGCCACTTCTCCGACCTACCCGACCACGTCGGCTCCTGGCCGCGGCACTGCGTCGCGGGCACCGAGGGGGTCGGCTTCCACCCGAACTTCGCCCCGGCCGTCGCCTCCGGCTCCGTCGCCGCCGTCTTCGACAAGGGCGCCTACACGGCGGCCTACAGCGGTTTCGAGGGGGCCGACGAGCACGGGACCTCCCTGGCCGACTGGCTGCGCGCACGGCAGGTGGCCGAGGTCGACGTCGTCGGCATCGCCACCGACCACTGCGTCCGCGCCACCGCGCTCGACGCGGCACGCGAGGGGTTCACCACCCGGGTGCTGCTCGACCTGACGGCGGGCGTGGCCCGCGAGACCACGGACCGCGCCCTGGAGGAGCTCCGGGAGGCGGGCGTGGAGGTGAGCGGCAAGCCGGTGGTGCGCTGAGGCGCCCGGGCCCGGGAGGACCCGGTACCGCCTCAGGGCCGCATCAGCGCCCGTATGGGGTGCCAGAGCTCCTGCGGGCGCTCCCGCTCGGCCCGCCACAGCAGCCCGTCCGGGTGGTGGAGCACGGCGGTGATCTCGTCCGGGGTCGGGGGCTCGGCGTTCCCCCGCAGGTAGACGGCCCGCAGTCCGAGGTTGCGCAGCCGGGTCAGGGCCCGCGCCCGGTTGGCGGCGTGCACCAGGAACCTGACGTTCGTCCCGTCGCCCGCCGGGTTCGGCAGGCTGAGCGCGACGACGACGCTGCCTCCTGGCAGCTTGGCGAAACCTCCGCCGGGCATACGGAACCACTCCCCCGTGAGTTCGATGTCAATAAGGGCCCTGCCCCCGCACCTAAACACGATCGGCCGCCGCCCGCTAGAGGGCGACGGCCGATCATGGTTTGACCTGCGGTTTTACCGATCAGCGACCCGAGGGTCCGATCTTGATCTTCAGCTTCTGCCCGTTGCGGGGCTCGCTGACGATCGCGATACGGGTGTTGGTGTCAGTGACCTTCACACCCGCGGTCGGGTTCTCCGGGTACCAGTAGGTGCCCTTGCGGTCGTCGAAGACCGAGACACCCCGCTGGGACGGGATCCGCTGCCCCACGCCCGCCTTGTGGAGGGTGAGGCGGTCGGTGCGGTAGCGGCTGAACGTGGAGTCGAACGACTGGATCCGGTTCCGCATCAGCGTGCCGTCGGCCCACTTCATCGGGGTCGGGTGCGCGTCGATCGGCAGGACCAGGCCCTCACCGGGGTGCGCGCTGGTGTTGTTGTCGTTCTGGGAGGTGTCCCACTTCCAGATCAGCATGCCGTTCTGGTACGGGTAGTGCTCCACCCAGCCGTTCTTCGGGGCGGTGAACCCGAAGTTGTAGGGCCCGACCTCCAGGGTCCGGTCGTACGAGACGTACTGGCGGTTCTCGACGATGTAGTACTGGTCGTACTCCTGGGTGAACGACTCCCCGATGCGGGAGAAGCCGCTCGCCGTCCAGCCCGCGTCGCCGTTCTCGGCGTTGTCGCCGAAGAGCTCCTGGCCGTCCGCCGTCAGGGTGATGGCGTCGGCGGTGAAGCCCTTGCCGGCCACGCCGCCGTCGGTCTGGTAGCGGAAGCGCAGGTCGATCTTCTGTCCCGCGTAGGCGTCCAGCGGGTAGGCGAGCGCCCGGTGGCCCTCGGAGGGACCGGTCAGGGCCGGCTTGTCACCGGCGTCGCGCGGGATGGCCTGGCCGTCCGACGTACCGTCGACGGGCGTCCAGTTGGCGCCGCCGTCGGTGGAGACCTCGGTGTAGAGGTAGTCGTAGTCGGCCTCGATGTCCCACCAGCCGTCGAGCTCCAGCGAGGCGCTCGACGCGCCCGTCAGGTCGACGGAGCGGGTCAGGGTGTTCCTGAGGTCGTCGCCCATGTCGCTCCACCACTGCATGGAGCCCTCGGCGGGCTTCACGACGGTGGTGGTGACCTCGCGCTTGGGCAGCTCGACGACGACCGCCTGCGGGCGCTTGGTGTTGTACGCGGAGACGCCCAGCGTGTGGGTGGACCGCTGGCCCGCCTTAGCCGTCTCGTAGTTGAGCCAGCCGAGCTGGAGCTTGTCCCAGGCGTTCATGTCGCCGGGGACGTCGCCGATGGTGTCCTTGCCGGCGCCCAGCCAGGAGCCGGAGGACATCAGGGTCCAGAAGCCGGTGGAGTTCTCGCCGCCCTGGGTGTCGTAGTGGTCCGGCAGACCGAGGTCGTGGCCGTACTCGTGGGCGAAGACGCCGAGTCCGCCGTTCTCGGGCTGCATCGTGTAGTCGCCGACCCAGATGCCGGAGTCGCCGATCTCGGTCCCGCCGGCGCGGTTGCCCGCCGGACCGGTCAGGCCCGCGTCGGTGCCGTAGGCGTACCAGCGGTGGGCCCACAGGGCGTCACCGCCCTGCACACCGCCGCCGGCCGACTCGTCCTCGCCCGCGTGGACGATCTGGAAGTGGTCGATGTAGCCGTCCGGCTCGTTGAAGTCGCCGTCGCCGTCGAAGTCGTAGCGGTCCCACTCGTCGTAGGAGGACAGCTGCTCCTTGATCTGGGCGTCGGTGCGGCCCTTGGCCTTCTGGTCCGCGGTCCAGGCGGCCACGCCGTCGCGGACCGTGTCCCAGACGTTGGCGCAGTTGGACTGGCCGCAGTAGTTGGAGCCGTACCGCGCCTCGTTGTACTCGACCTTGACCCAGTCGGAGACGTCGCCGTCCACCGAGTAGCGCCCGGAGGACGTCCGCTCGAAGTAGGTCTTCAGCGAGTCCTTCTGGCGGCCCTTGCGGTCCTTGCCGGTACCGAAGTACAGGTCCTGGAAGTGCTCGCGGTCGTAGTCCGCCTGCCAGGCGGTGGAGTTGTCCACCGTGCGGTCGGGCTCGGCGATCTGGTTGTGCAGCGGGCCCGGGTCGCCGCCGTACTTGACGACCGGCGGCTGGGGGCCGGGGCCGTCGGGGTCGTACATCGTGGTGTCGTCGACCTTGTCGCCGAACTCCACCAGGACGGTGAAGATCTTGTCGGTCTTCTCCCTGGCGAGTTCGACGTACTTCTTGTTGTCGAGCCGGACGACCTTGGAGCCCTTGCGGGACTGGACCGTGGCCTCTCCCGATATGACCTGCTCCAGGGCCGCCTGCCGCTGCGCCTCCTGCTTCTTGGTGAACGGCCCCTCGAGGTCGTGCTCGACATGCCCCTGATGCGGTGCCGGGTCGTGCCTCTCGATGGCCGCCTGGCCGGACGGCTTGCCGCCGTCGGCCTGGGCGAAGGTGAACGCCGAGGCCGTAGCGGTGGTCGCGGCCAGGGCCACGACCACCGCGGTCGCTCTGAACGTCCGTCGATTACTGGTCACTTGATGGTGTCCTCCCCCGCGTTCCGTCGCCGTCGCGGACCGGTTGGTGGGGTCGTCCGCGCGGGCGGTGTACGCGTCTCAAGTGACGACATTCGACCGGAGTCGGGGAAGAAAAGACAGTCCTTGACTTGAACAGGCCAACTGCACTATGCAGTAGCGCCGATCCGCTATCCGGACGATCCCCAAATCGGCCTAGACCCCGATACTTTCGGCCACACAGCCCGCCAAATGAATCCGTGCGCCCCCCTGTGCACCGGCACCGTGGGTCAGGTCACGCTTACTTCGTGTTCCCTCCGGGCATCGGGAACCGTAGAGTCCTGAACCAGTGCGACCTGGCCCGTGCCTTCCCCGACCCTGCCCCGAGGACGGATCCCGTGATGCCGCGTCCGACTGCCGCCCAGTACGCCTACGGTTCGGCAACCGCCGTCTCCTCGGCCGTCGCCCTGCTCCTGCTGACCGGCGCCGGGAGCGTCCTCGCCACCACCGCCGTCGCCGCCGCGGCACTGGCCCTCGGGCTCGCGGTCGCCGCGGCGCCCGCCCTGCACCGCGGCCGCGCCGGCGGGGCGGGGGCGAAGGCCGCCGCCGGGCGGACCGCGCCGGGGCCCGCCGCCGGCCCCGCGTCCGGCCGCGTCCCCGCGCCCCGCGGCGGTGCGCGGATCAGGCAGCACTCCCTACGCGGTTGACACCACCACCGTCTTGGCCGCCTTGTCGTGCAGTCCCTGCTTGTAGGGGCGGTCGGAGACCACGGTGATCAGGATGACCAGCCACCAGACGCAGTAGCAGCACACCAGCGCCGGCACCCACAGCACCACGGC
The DNA here is from genome assembly GCF_024497955.1 of Streptomyces sp. C10-9-1. Taxonomy (GTDB): domain Bacteria; phylum Actinomycetota; class Actinomycetes; order Streptomycetales; family Streptomycetaceae; genus Streptomyces; species Streptomyces sanyensis. Next base: position 290,402 of record NZ_JANHKP010000004.1, read on the forward strand.
CCGCAGCGCCGAGGCCCCGGTGTCCGGGGTGCGACCGTCGTTGAGCATGGCCACCCGGAGGTTCATCAGCCGCTTGCCCACCGTGCGGCCGTCCCGCCTGATCATGAGCGTGTCGTAGCCGATGTACGCGGCCAGCGAGACGATCGTCCAGATCCACTGCCGCCCCGTGTTCACCTGGTCGGTGAACTCCTCCCCGTCGGTGGTCCACTCCCAGCCGCCGAAGAGCAGGGACAGCACCGCGAGCGGAACGGCGATGATCAGGATGTCCACCAGGCGGGCGAGGAACCGCTTGCCGAAGGGCGCGAGCGGCGGCATCCCCGCCAGCGGATCCGCCCCTCCGTACGCACCCCCGTAGGGTCCCGGTTCGTACGGGGGCGGCTGCCCGCCGCCGTAGGGACCGCCCGGCCCGCCCGCCCCGCCGCCCGGGGTGTCGTACGGCGAGCCGCCGCCCGGCCCCGCCCCGCCGCCGGAGTCACCCGGGGACCCGGAGGGCCCGCCGCCCGGCGGCGGGGGCTGGCCCTCACCGCCGGAGGGGGGCGGCTCCTGGGGCCTCTTGCGGAGCGGATCCTCGTCGGACGGCGGACCGGGGGGCGGCTGATCGTTGCTCATGGGGGCAGTGCACATCGGGGCACCCTGCCCCGCAACGCCTCACGTGCGTTCGGGGGAACACACCGGGCGGGCCGGGTGACGGGCAGTCAGCCGCTGACGAAGGTGTGCGCCGCCTTGTCGTGCCAGCACTGCCGCCAGGGCTTGTCGAACAGGCACCACAGCACGTTGAGGACGCCGAGGACCAGCAGCCCGAGCACGCTGTAGACCAGCCAGCGGCGCAGGGCGCCGCCGAAGGACGGCGGTTCGTGCGACTCGATGTCCAGGACCGTCAGCCCGCACAGCCGCTTGCCGAGCGTGCGGCCCCAGCGGGCCGTGGGCAGCGCCTCGTAGAGCACTCCCAGGACCAGCAGGGCGCCGAGGACGATGCCGAGGCACGTGCCGGTGGTGCCGTCGAGCAGCCACACGGTGACCGTCTCGCCGGACAGGCGGGCGGCTTCGAGCTTGGCGTCCACGTGCTCCCACGCCCTCGTGCCGGCGGGCACCGCGACCGCGCCGACGAGCGCGCCGAGCAGCAGGGTGTCGACCAGCCGGGCCGCGAGCCGCCGCCCCGGCGACGCGGGGCGGGCGTTGGCCTGGGCCTGGGCGGCCCTCAGGAAGGGGTCGTCGACCGGGGGCTTGAACGGCGTGACGGGCTGCCCGCCCTCGGGGGCGGCGGACGTGCCGGAACCGGCGAGCTGGTGGACCTGCTGGGCCCAGGACGCGGCACCGCCTCCCTGCCCCTCGCTCACGGGGCCGGCGGACCGGGCCGCGGGCTCGGGCTGCGCGGGAAGCGGCGAGGGCGGCGTGGCGGACGGCCCGGGCCGGGCGGGGGCCGCCGCGGCGGCCTGCCGCTCGGCGGGGGCCTGGGGCCACTGCGCCTGCGGGGGCGGTGCGGCGGCGGTCTGCTGCGCGGAGGCGGCGACGGGTGCGGCGGCACGGGGGCCGTCCGCCGCCCCACCGGGCCGCGCCCGTCCGGAGCCGCCGTCGGCCGGGACCTCGGTGCGGGCCGCGGCGGGGCGTTCGGGGGCGGGGGCGGGGGCGCTCCCGGACCGCATGCCGGGCAGCTGCCCGCCGCTGGGGTCGGCGGCGGGCTCGGCAGGCCGGCGCGGATCGCCCGCGGCCGGACTCCCCCACGACACCCGGTGGTCGAGGTCCCCGCCGAAACCGGCCTGGCGTGCGGTGTCCGCCTGCCAGGCGGAGGCGGGTTCGGGGCGGGCGGTCCCGGGCTCCGGCTCCTCGTCCAGGAAGACCGGGCCCGTCTCCTCGACGCGTGCCGGGGGCGGCGCGGCGGCCGACGCGGCAGACGGCGGCGCGGCGGCCGCCCCGGGCGGGGCGCTCAGCTCCTCCCCCTGGGCGGGAGCGGGCCGGCTCGTGCCGGGCACCCAGGCGGCACCGTTCCAGTACCGGACGTATCCGGGGATGGAGGGGTCCGGGTAGTAGCCGGGCGCGGGGCTTCCGTCACCGGTGGCCGGGGTGGGGGCGCTCATCACCGTGGTCCCGTATCTGCTCGTCGAGGCCTCACTTCAAGGGTCCACATCTATCAGACCGTTGGGCACGCCCGGGGCCGTCCGGGAGGATGGGGCCCGAACAGGTCACCACATCGTTACGGAAAGTTACCGGGGAAAGTCGCGTAAGAGCCGGGGGCCGCCGCCCTCTCGTCTCTGTGCGGGGCACCGCCGACGGCGGTGCGCGACAGGCCGCGACGTGGCGAGAAGGGAACGAGGACGATGAAGGACATCGTGGTGGAACGCGAGCTGGAGCTGAACCTGGTGCTGTCCCCGGAGCGCAGCGTGCCGGTGCCGGCCCGTCTGGTGTACCGGGCCGACGACCCCTTCGCGGTGCACATCGTCTTCCACGTCGGCTCCGACCACCCGGTGGACTGGACGTTCGCCAGGGAGCTGCTCGTGGAGGGGGTGTTCCGTCCCTGCGGCGGCGGGGACGTGCGGGTGTGGCCCACGAAGAACGAGGGCCGCAGCGTCATCCTGATGGCGCTGAGTTCACCCGAGGGGGACGCGCTGCTGGAGGCGCCGTCGGGTGCGGTGTCCGCGTGGCTGGAGCGTTCCCTGCGGGTGGTTCCCCCGGGGACGGAGGCCGCTCTGCTCGGTCTCGACGAGGAGCTGGCCGCGCTGCTGGCGCCGGCCGGGGCGGACGAGCGCCCGCGGCGGGCGGCGCCGCGGGCCGAGGAGCTGCCGGACGGAGAGGCGTGAGGGCGGCGCTCGCGGGGCCCGGGGACGCGCCGGGCGGGCGGCACGCGGCGCCGGGAGGCGGAGTGCGGGGCGGCCGGTTGCGGAGGGCGGCCGCCCCGGGGCCCGGCAGGGCGGTGCCGGGCCCCGGGTGCCGGCAGGGCGGGCGGCGGCTCAGAAGAGCTTGCCGGGGTTGAGGATGCCGAGCGGGTCGAAGGTCTCCCGGATGCCCCGCTGGAGTTCCAGGGCCACCGGGCCGAGTTCGGTCGCGAGCCACTCCTTCTTCAGCACCCCGACGCCGTGCTCTCCGGTGATCGTGCCGCCGAGTTCCAGGCCCAGCGCCATGATCTCGTCGAAGGAGGCGCGGGCCCGGCGGGACGCGTCGGCGTCCCGGTGGTCGAAGCAGACGACGGGGTGGGTGTTGCCGTCCCCGGCATGGGCGCACACGCCGATGGTGAGCCCGTGCCGCTCGGCGATCGCGGCCGTTCCGTCGATCATGTCGCCGAGCCGGGAGCGGGGCACGCAGACGTCGTCGATCATGGTGGCCGGTGTGAGGGCCTCCAGGGCGGGCAGGGACATCCGGCGTGCCTGCAGGAGCAGTTCGGACTCGGCGGGCGTGTCGGCGGGCACCACCTCGGTCGCGCCCGCCGCCTCGCAGAGTGCGGCGACGGCTGCGAGGTCGGCGGCCGGGTCGGGGGTGTCGAAGGCGCACAGCAGCAGCGCCTGGGTGCTCTCGGGGAGTCCCATGCTGCCCAGCCGGTTGACGGCGCGGAGGGTGGTGCGGTCCATGATCTCCAGGAGGGAGGGGGTGTGCCCCTGCTCCATGACCGCGCACACCGCCGTGCAGGCGGAGGCGGCCGAGGGGAACTCGGCGGCCAGCACCAGGGGGGCGGGCGGCTTCGGCCTCAGGGCGAGGACGGCCTCGACGATGACGCCGAGGCTCCCCTCGGAGCCGACGAACAGGCGGGTGAGGTCGTAGCCGGCGACCCCCTTGGCGGTGCGGCGGCCGGTCCTCAGCAGGCGCCCGTCGGCGAGGACGACCGTCAGGCCGAGCACGTACTCGGCGGTGACGCCGTACTTCACGCAGCACAGCCCGCCCGAGGCGGTGCCGATGTTGCCCCCGATGGTGCAGGTCTCCCAACTGGAGGGGTCCGGCGGGTAGGTGAGGCCGTACTCCTGCGCCGCCCGGGAGAGGTCCGCGTTGACGACGCCCGGTTCGACGACGGCGATCCGGTCGACCGGGTCGATCTCCAGGATGCGGTTCATCGCCGTCAGGGAGAGCACGATGCATCCGTCGCTGGCGTTGGCCGCGCCGGAGAGGCCGGTGCGGGCGCCCTGCGGCACGACGGGGACCCGCAGGGCGGTCGCGGTGCGCATGACGTGGCGGACCTGGTCCACGGTCCGTGGCAGCACCACGGCGGCCGGTGTCCCGGCCTCGCAGAAGCCCGCCATGTCCCGGTCGTAGGAGCGGGCCACGTCGGGGTCCGAGATGAGGGCCTCGTCGGGCAGGCCGCTGCGGAGGCGCTCCAGGAGTTCGTCCATGATCCCAGCCTGGCACCGGGGGCCATCGGTGTGAACCCGTCCGCGTTCGACCGGGTGGCTTCCGAGTGTGCTCGGGGCACCGGCCGGGCGCTGGCGCACAGTGAGCGCATGAAGAGCGAGACCCTCAGGAACACCGCCGTCGGCGTACTGGGCGGGGCGGCCGCGCTCACCCTGGTGGTGCTGTTCGTCCCCGGCTGGGGGGACGGGGACGGCGGGAGCCCGCGGGAGGCCGCCGGGCGGGCCCTGTCCGCCGCGGCGGCCGGTGCGCCGGCGGCCGCGGACGACCTGGCGGCGCTGGTCGCCGACCGCGAGCGGCGGGTGCGCGAGAGTCCCGGCGACGACCGGGCGTGGGCGCAGCTGGGCGCCGCCTACGTGGAGCGCGGGGTCGGGAACGGAGAGACGGCCCTGTTCCCGAAGGCGGAGCGGGCGCTGCGCCGTTCGCTGGCGCTGCGCGCCCCGGACCGGGGGAACACGGCGGCGCTGGTGGGCCTGGGTGCGCTCGCCAACGCGCGGAACGACTTCGGTGCGGCACGGGAGTTCGGGGAGCGGGCCCGTGCGCTGCGGCCCGGCTGGTGGGCGGTGTACCCGGTGCTGGTGGACGCCTACGGGGGCCTGGGGGATCCGGAGGCGGCGGGCCGGGCGGTGGACGCCCTGCGCGGGCTCGCCTCTGGGCCTCAGGTGGAGGGCAGGCACGCCCAGGCGTTCCGGGACCGGGGCCTGCGGGAGGACGCCGCCGTGCTGGCGTACGACGCCCGGGAGCACGCCTCGACCCGGGCCGAGCGGGCGGCGGCCCACCACCGGCAGGGTGAACTGGCCTGGGAGCGCGGGGAGTACGCGGAGGCCGTCGCCCACTACGAGGCGGCGCTGGAGGCCGACCCGGGAGCCCACCGCTCGCTCGGGGGCCGGGCCCGGTCGCTGGTGGCGCTGGGCCGCACCGAGGAGGCCCGGCAGGACTACGCACGGGTGCTGGAGCGTCGGCCGCTGCCCGGGTACGCGCTGGAGTGGGGCGAGCTGGAGGAGTCCCTCGGCGAACGCGACCGGGCCCGGTCGCTGTTCGGCCGGATGCGGGAGCTGGTGGCGCGGGGCCGCCGGGACGGGGTGGACGGGGACGTGGTGCTCGCGCGCTACGAGGCCGACCACGGGGCGCCCGAGGCGGCCGTCCACCGGCTGCGGGACCAGTGGCGGCGCGGGCACCGCAGTGCGGAGGTCGCCGACGCGCTGGGCTGGGCGCTGTACCGGGCGGGCAGCCCCGAGGAGGCGGTGCCCTTCGCCTCGCGGGCGGCGGGGCAGGGGGCGGGCGGGGCGCTGTTCTCGTACCACCGGGGGGTGATCGCCCTGGAACTGGGCGAGCGCGGGGAGGCCCGCCGTCATCTGGTGGAGGCGTTGCGCACGGGCCCCGAGTTCTCCCCGCTGCGGGCGCCGCGGGCCCGGGCGGCGCTGTCGGCGGTGGCCGAGCCGGAGCCGGGCGGGCCGAGGGACCTGTACGGGGACGGGCCGGATCCGATCGACGAGCCGGAGCCCTCCGACGGGGACGGCCGCGAGGAGGAGGCCGGGGAGCGGTAGCCGGCCCCGGCCGGGCGGTGCCCGGTCCCGCGGACCGGTGGGGTCCGCGGGACCGCGGGAGGCGGCGGGCCGGGTGCTCCCCGGCCCCGACCGGTCGCGCAGGACCGGTCAGAGGTTGCCGCGCTTGGCCTGCTCGCGCTCGATGGCCTCGAAGAGGGCCTTGAAGTTGCCCTTGCCGAAGCCCATGGAGCCGTGGCGCTCGATCATCTCGAAGAACACGGTCGGGCGGTCCTGGACCGGCTTGGTGAAGATCTGCAGCAGGTAGCCGTCCTCGTCGCGGTCGACCAGGATCTTCAGCTCGCGCAGCGTCTCGACCGGCACCCGGGTCTCGCCGGCCCACTCGCCGAGGGTGTCGTAGTACGAGTCCGGGGTGTCGAGGAACTGCACGCCCGCCGCGCGCATCGAGCGGACGGTGGCGACGATGTCGTTGGTGGCGAGGGCGATGTGCTGCACACCGGCGCCGCCGTAGAACTCCAGGTACTCGTCGATCTGCGACTTCTTCTTCGCGATCGCCGGCTCGTTGATCGGGAACTTCACCTTCAGGGTGCCGTCGGCGACGACCTTCGACATGAGGGCGGAGTACTCGGTGGCGATGTCGTCGCCGACGAACTCCTTCATGTTGGTGAAGCCCATGACCTTGTTGTAGAACGCCACCCACTCGTTCATCCGGCCGAGCTCGACGTTGCCCACGCAGTGGTCGATCGCCTGGAAGGTGCGCTTGGCCGGCGGCTCGACCATGGGGTCGGCGGCCACGTAGCCGGGCAGGTAGGGGCCCTGGTAGCCCTTGCGCTCGACCAGCGTGTGGCGGGTCTTGCCGTAGGTGGCGATCGCGGCGAGGACGACGACGCCGTGCTCGTCCGCGACCTCGTGCGGCTCGGTGATGCCGGTGGCGCCCTGCTCGACGGCGTAGGCGTAGGCCGCGCGGGCGTCCGGCACCTCGATCGCGAGGTCCACGACACCGTCGCCGTGGGCGGCGACGTGCTCGGCGAGGAAGCGCCCCCGGTCGGTGGACGCCTTGATCACCGAGGTGAGGACGAAGCGGGCCGAGCCGTTGGTGAGCACGTAGCTCGCGGTCTCACGGCTGCCGTTCTCCGGTCCGGAGTACGCCACGAGCTTCATGCCGAAGGCCGTCGAGTAGTAGTGCGCCGCCTGCTTGGCGTTGCCCACGGCGAAGACGACCGCGTCCATGCCCTTCACCGGGAAGGGGTCGGCCTCACGCGCGGTGTCCGGGGTGTGATGCGTGGTCTCAGTCATGGCAGCAGGCTCCCCCTGCTCCGCAAGGTGCGCAATAGTTCTCGTGGATGCTGGGCAATCTGCACAGCGATTCGCGAGTGGGACCGGTCTTTGTGTACAGGATGACCATCGAGGAGAGGCCATGGCGATCGATCATCTGGACGGGCGGCTCATCGTGCTGCTGGCACGCGAACCGCGGATAGGGGTCCTGGAGGCGTCGCGGCGCCTCGGCGTGGCCCGCGGCACGGTCCAGGCGCGGATGGACCGGCTCCAGTCGGGCGGGGTCATCCGCGGCTTCGGCCCGGACGTGGACCCGGCGGCGCTGGGCTACCCGGTGACCGCGTTCGCGACGCTGGAGATCAAGCAGGGACAGGGGGCGGAGGTGCGCAACCACCTGGCCTCCGTCCCCGAGGTGCTGGAGCTGCACACCACGACGGGTCACGGCGACATGCTCTGCCGGCTGGTCGCCCGCTCCAACGCGGACCTCCAGCGGGTGATCGACCGGGTCGTCGGCTACGAGGGGATCGTGCGCGCCTCGACGGCGATCGTGATGGAGAACCCGGTGCCGCTGCGGATCATCCCGCTGGTGGAGCAGGCCGCGGGAAGCTGACCGGCGGGCCCGCCCCGCGGGGCCTCAGCAGGAGGGGGGCCTCAGCAGGAGCGGGGCATCAGCAGGAGGGGACGTCCCCGCCGCTTTCCAGGGCACGGAGGGAGTCGACGGCCCCGTCGAGGGTGGTGACCGGGATCAGGCGCAGGCCCGAGGGGAGTTCGGCCCGCGCCTCGCCGCACTCCGCCCGCGGCACCAGGAAGACGGTGGCCCCGTCCCGCCGGGCCGCCTGGGTCTTCAGGGAGACGCCGCCGACCGGGCCCACGGTGCCGTCCTCGGCGATGGTGCCCGTGCCGGCGACGGTCCGTCCGCCGGTCAGGTCACCGCCCTCGCCGTCGCCGTCGAGCTTGTCGACGATGCCGAGGGAGAACAGCAGGCCCGCGCTCGGTCCGCCGACGTCGGCGAGGTGCAGGGTCACCTCGATGTCCTCGGGGTCCTCGCCGAGGTAGGCCAGGGCGGCGGCGGTGGCGTCGTCCTGCGAGTCCTCCATCGCCCGCGTGTTGCGGCGCTCGACCTCCTCGACGGACTTCCCCGCCGGGTAGACGGCGTCGCGGGGCAGCACGGCCCGGTCCGTCCGGAACCACGCGTCCACCACGTCGCCGAGCCCGACCTCGGCCGACGGGCCCGTGGCCACGATCGTGGTCATGCGCAGTTCCCCGCCGGTGGGGCGGGTGGGCGCGCCGGTGATGGTGATGATCTGGCGCCCCTGGTCCTCCCCCAGCACGTTCGCGGTCATGCCCGGCTGCGCCACGACGAACGGCAGGGGTGCGAACCCGGCGACGGCGATCAGCCCGGCGACGGGCAGGGCGCAGAGGGCGGCGACGCGGGCGCGGCTGTGCGCGAGGCTGGAGAACACCCCGACAATCTATCCGGGCGCACCCGGACATCCACCACGGCCGTCGCGCGGGGCCGGGTGCCCCGGACCGGGCGGCACGGCGGCGGCGGGGCGCCCGCCCCCGGGCCCGTGCACCCCGGTGCGCGGGCCCGGGGGCCCGCGCGCCGCCGCGGGGCGTCCGTCAGCGCAGGGCGTCCGCGACCTCGCGTGCCGCGTCCAGGACCCGGGGCCCGACGCGCTCGGGCACGGCGTCGGCGAGCATCACGACGCCCACGCTGCCCTCGATGCCGCTCACCCCGACCAGCGCGGCGGCGGCCCCGCAGGCGCCCGCCTCCAGCTCGCCGGCCGTGAGGGTGTAGCCCGGTTCGGCGTGCGCGGTCTGGCGGGCGGCGAGTATCGCCTTGCCCGCCGCGCCGCGGTCCAGGGGGTGCCGGAACCCGGCACGGTAGGCGACGTGGTAGTCGGTCCAGGTGGGCTCGACGACGGCGACGGCCAGAGCCTCGGCCCCGTCGACGAGGGTCAGATGGGCCGTGGCCCCTATGTCCTCCGCGAGCGAGCGCAGGGCGGGCATCGCCGCCTCGCGCACCAGCGGGTGGACCTGCCGCCCGAGGCGCAGCACGCCGAGCCCGACGCGGGCCCGGCCGCCCAGGTCCCGGCGGACCAGGGCGTGCTGCTCCAGGGTGGCGAGCAGGCGGTAGACGACCGTGCGGTTGACCCCGAGCCGGTTGGACAGCTCGGTCACGGTCAGCCCGTGGTCGGTATCGGCGAGCAGCTTGAGGACACGCAGTCCCCGGTCGAGCGTCTGAGAGGTTTCCGCGGTCACGACGCCCCCTCCTTCGGAGTGAGTGACGGCGGTCCCCCCACGGGATCGGCGGCACCGGTCCCTTCGGCGACGCACCCAGAGGCCGCCGGCAGGCCATGGCACACCGACTGCGCTCCGCGGCGGCGCTGCCACGGGGCGTGTGTTTGCCGGGACAGTAGCGAGCGGCACCGCTCAGCGGAAGACCTCGTCCAGAATCCGGGCGATCTTCTTCCCGAGCTGCGGCGTTGGTCCCGCTTCGTGCGCCCGCCCGGGCCCGCGTTCGTGCGCCCGCCCGGGCCCGCGTTCGTGCGCCCGCCCGGGCCCGCGCGAGAGCGCGCGAAGGGGCGCGCCGGGGAGCGCCGGGGAGCGCGGGACGGGCGGTGCGCGCCCTCGCCGTCGACGGATCCGTGAGCCGGGAGCCGGCGAGAGGGCGAACCGGTCCGAACCGGACGGGCGGGACGGGCGGGACGTGGCGGGCGGCGCCCCGGCGACCACGGTGCGCTCCCGGGGCGCCGGACCGGGCCTGGGGCGCCGGACCGGGCCTGGTCGGCCCGGCTCAGGGGCGTGCGGCCGGAAGGGGCGTGCGGGCGGGGCGGAGGCGCGTCAGCGCATCCGCGTGGCCCACTCCTGCACCTTCTTGATCCGCTCGCGGATCTGCCCCGCAGTCGCCTCCGCGCTCGGCGGGCCGCCGCACACCCGGCGCAGCTCGGTGTGGATCACCCCGTGCGGCTTCCCGCTCTGGTGGACGTACGCGCCGACCATGGTGTTGAGCTGCTTGCGCAGTTCGAGCAGTTCCTTGTGGGAGACCACCGGCCGGCGTTCGGCGGGCAGCTCCAGCAGGTCGGCCTCGTCGTCGGGCTTCCTGCGGCTGTGGGCGATCTGCCGCGCCTGCCGCTTCTGGAGGAGCAGTTGCACCTGGTCCGGCTCCAGCAGTCCGGGGATGCCGAGGTAGTCCTGCTCCTCCTCGCTGCCGGGGTGGGCCTGCATCCCGAACTCGGCACCGTCGTACAGCACCCGGTCGAAGACGGCGTCCGACTCCAGTGCCTCGAAGGGCAGCATGTCCTGCTCGCCGGTGTCCTCGTCCTGCTGCTTCTCGGCCTCGGCCATCTCCTTCTCGGACTCCGCGTACGGGTCCTCCTCGCCGTCCTTCTTCGGCTTGTCCAGCGCGTGGTCGCGCTCGACCTCCATTTCGCCTGCGAAGCCGAGCAGGTCCGGAATGGTCGGGAGGAACACGGACGCCGTCTCGCCGCGGCGGCGGGAGCGCACGAAGCGGCCGACGGCCTGGGCGAAGAACAGCGGGGTCGAGATGGTCGTGGCGTAGACGCCGACGGCGAGCCGCGGCACGTCGACGCCCTCGGACACCATGCGGACGGCGACCATCCAGCGGTCCTCGCTGCCGCTGAAGTCCTCGATCCGCTGGGAGGCCGCGGCCTCGTCCGAGAGGACGAGAGTGGCCTTGGTCCCCGTGATCTCCCGGATGAGCTTGGCGTAGGCGCGGGCCGAGTCCTGGTCGGAGGCGATGACGAGGCCGCCTGCGTCCGGGATGCCCTTGCGGACCTCGGTGAGCCGCTGGTCCGCGGCGCGCAGCACGTTGGGCATCCACTCGCCGCGAGGGTCGAGCGCCGTCCGCCACGCCTGGGAGACCGCGTCCTTGGTCATGGGCTCGCCCAGCCGGGCGGCCACCTCGTCGCCCGCCTTGGTGCGCCAGCGCATGTTGCCGCTGTAGCTGAGGAAGATCACCGGGCGGACGACGCCGTCGCCCAGGGCGTTTCCGTAGCCGTAGGTGTAGTCGGCGGAGGAGCGGCGGATCCCGTCGGTGCCCTCCTCGTAGGTGACGAAGGGGATCGGGTTGGTGTCCGAGCGGAAGGGCGTGCCCGTGAGCGCCAGGCGGCGGGCCGCCGGCTCGAAGGCCTCCAGGCACGCCTCGCCCCAGGACTTGGAGTCGCCCGCGTGGTGGATCTCGTCGAGGATCACCAGCGTCTTGCGCTGCTCGCAGCGGTTGCGGTGCAGCATCGGGCGGACGCCGACGCCCGCGTACGTCACCGCGACGCCCTGGTACTCCTTGCTCAGCGGCCCCGCGCTGTACTCCGGGTCCAGCTTGATGCCTATCCGCGCCGCGGCGGCCGCCCACTGCTTCTTCAGGTGCTCGGTGGGGGCGACGACGGTGATCTGCTGCACCACGTGGTGGTGCAGCAGCCAGGAGGCGAGGGTGAGGGCGAAGGTGGTCTTGCCGGCGCCCGGGGTGGCCACCGCGAGGAAGTCCCGCGGCTGGTCCTGGACGTACCTGTCCATGGCGCCCTGCTGCCAGGCGCGCAGCTTGCTGGCGGTGCCCCAGGGGGCCCGGCCGGGGAAGGCGGGTGAGAGGTGGTGGGAGGCGGTAGTAGTCACGGTCTCCGGTTCAGTTGCTCTCGGCGTACTGGGGCACGGCCGCCGCCCCGGCCGGCGCGGCTCGGGGCCGGGCCGCCGCGTACGGCAACCGGGCCACCCTACCGGGGGCCGGAGCGGGTGACCGGCTGACGGCGGCCCGCGCCGGCCACTGGGACGGGAGTCACATCCGGCGGACGGGACAGGGCCGTTCGGGGGCCCGGCGAGGCGTCCGGAGCGCAGGGGCCGGGTCCCCGGCGCCCCGTCGCGACGCGTCACACCCGGCCGGGCTCCGCCACCCGCAGCCGGGTCGCCACCCACGCGCCCAGCAGCGCCACGCCCGCCATCGGCAGGAACACCGCGGCGAACGCCGAGGGCTGGGACCCCGCCGCACCGGACGCCACCGCACCGTGGGCGGCCCCCGCGGCGCCCCCGCCGAGCGCGGCGAAGGCGGCGCCTCCCGCGGCGAGAAGCAGGACGTTGGAGAGGGCGTCGGATATCTGCAGCGCGGCCGAGTTCGTGCCCGCCTCCTCCGGCGCGGACAGCTTGAGCAGCAGCACGCTGGTCGACCCGATGACCAGTCCCATGCCGAAGCAGCCGAACCCCCAGGCCACCGCCACGATCCACACCGGGACCGCCTGCACCAGCACCGTCGGCGCGGTGGCGATCGCCGCGGCGACCAGCAGCATGCCGAGGACGGCGAGACGCTCCCGGTGCGGCTCGGCGGGCGGCCGGGACTGCACGAAGGACCCCAGGGCCCAGGTCGCCCCGCCCACCGCGAGCGACAGGCCCGCCAGGGTCGGCGAGAGCCCCCGCTGGGTGACCAGCATCAGCGGGACGAAGGACTCCGCCGCGATGAAGGACCCCGCGGCGATCCCCCGCAGCAGCACCACGGAGGGCAGCCCCCGGACCGCCCGGTAGGTGCCTCGGGGCAGGACCCCCAGCACCGAGGGCACCAGCAGGGCCGCACCCGCGGCGGCGGGCAGGACGGAGAGCCAGCGCAGCTCCTGACCGGCGTACTGGAGCAGCCCCGCGCCGAGGGAGATCCCGAGGGCGAGGCGGATGCGACGCCGGTCGAAGGAGGGGACGGGAGCCCCGGGGTCGGCGGGCCCGGCGGCACGGCGGCGGATCGCGGGGAGCGCCAGGGCGAGCGGCACGGCGACGAGCGCGGGGATGCCGAGGAAGACCCACCGCCAGCCGAGCTGCTCCGCGACCGTGCCGGCCGCGAGCGGGCCGACGACGGAGGGGATCACCCAGCTCGCCGCGAAGGCCGCCATGATCGCGGGCTGGAGGTGGGAGGGGTAGGCGCGGCTGACGACCACGTACAGGGCGACGATGACGAGACCGCCGCCCAGTCCCTGCACCGCGCGCCCGATGACGAAGACCCACATCACCGACGCCGTCCCGGAGAGCGCCAGGCCCGCGGCCCAGGCGGTCATACCGCAGGCGAGCGCCCCGAGCGGCCCCCGGCGGTCCGCCCACTGACCCGAGACGACCATGCCGAAGAGGCTGGTCGTGAAGTAGGCGGAGAAGGCGAAGGCGTAGAGCGGGATGCCGTGCAGCTCGCGGGCGGCGACCGGCATCGCCGTGCCGACGGCGGTCGCCTCGAAGGCGATCAGGAAGACGACGGAGACGATGCCGACGCTCAGCGCCCGGTAGTCGGCGCCGAGCACCCCGGTGGCCTTCTCCCGGACCGGTTCCCCGGCAGGGCCTGGGGAGGGGGAGGGCAGGTGCGACGGCTCGGCGAGCGGCTCCGTGAGGGCGGTGGATATCTGCGTCGGGGCGTCGCGGTCGCGCGGTTCGGCGGCGGTCATGCCCCTCAGAGTAAGGGGCGCATCAGGTAAAGGCCCCTGTCGCTGGTCGCGCTCCGACCGGGCCCTTGGTCGTAGGTCCGCCCTCTGGGCGGGCACGCCCGCGGCGAAGGACGCCGAAGGCGACCCGGCGGGCGCCGGGAGGCGTCCGCCTGCCGGAGGACTCCGGCGCGGCAGCCCCGATCCGGCCTCGCGCCGGAAGCCCCGGACGTCCTGCCCGTCCCGAGCCGGGGAACGCTCCCGGGAATGACGCTGCCCGCACCGTTCGGGTGCGGGCAGCGGTGCTCAGCGGCCGGGGTCCCGGCTCGGCGGAGGCGGGTCGGACGGCGGGCCGAAGCGTCCGGCGGGAGGCTGAAGGTAGCCCTGGGGAGCCTGCCCGTGCGACGGGGGCGCCTGGGACGGAGGTGCCGCCTGCGGCGGGTAGGCCGGTGCGCCCACCGGCTGGGGCCCCGGCGCAGCGCGGCGCCGGCGCACCACGACCGCGGCCACCGCACCCGCCAGGACCACAGCGGCACCGACGCCCAGAGCGATCCACGGACCGCTCCCCCCGTCCTCGTCCTGCGGATCCGCGGCCGCCTGGCCGGGACCGCTCTCGTCTCCCCCGGCCGCCGGGTCCGGAGCAGCGGACGGCTCGGGGTCCGGCTCCGCAGACGCCTCGGCCTCCGCCAGGTCCGGAAGCGGATACACATCGGCCGGACCCGGATCACCCGGCGTCTTCAACGCGATCCGCGGCCGCACGACCCCGTAACCGCCCCGGTCGGTCCGCTCCATGCCGTTCTTGGCCTTGCCCGCGGTGTTGATCATGACGCGCAGGACCTGGTTGTTCGTCCACTCCGGGTACTTCGACCAGATCAGCGCGGCGGAGGCGGACGCGAGGGCGGTGGCGTCGCTGGTGCCGTGGCTCCGACACAGCTCCGTGCCGCCCGGGCACGCAGACACAATCTTTTCGCCAGGCGCCGCAAGATCCACTTGTGGCCCACTCTGCGACTCAGCCGTAACAGTGCCGTTCTCATCGACGGCAGACACCCCGACCACACCGGGCGTTCCCGCCGGATACTTGAGAGTGTTGTGAGTATCGCCGTCATTTCCCACGCCAGCGAAGATCAGAGCACCCTTCCCCAAGGCGTACTTGACAGAATCTGCTACTTCCTCAGACGGCTCTGCCACGGCCTGCGAAATGTTGATCACCTTAGCTCCGGAGTCAACCGCGTAGCGGATTCCCTTGCCGAGGGATCCGTTCCAGAACTTTGGGTTCCATGCCAGCTTCGTGCCCTCATCCAGCAGAGGAAGCCTGATTGGGAGGATCTTGGAATCTGGAGCAAGTCCGAATGAACCTTGCCCTCCTGACTTGGCTCCGGTTCCAGCAATCATGACGGCCATCTTCGTGCCATGGCCGTCATAGTCGTGGGTCTCGTCTCCCGGTGCTTCCTTCGACAAATCAAGCCCGGGCAGCACCTGCCCCTTGAGGTCAGGCAGCGTGTCGTCAACACCCCCGTCAATGACGGCTACGGTGACACCCTTGCCCGTGCTGACCTTCCACATCTCGTCCGCGTCCATAGCGTCGAGATGCCACTGCATCTCCCGCACCGTCTCGGCCTGCGCCGGGGTGGCGGCGATGCCCACCAGCAGCAACCCCAGCGCCGCCGAGACGGCACGCCAGCGCCTGACCGATCGGTTGCTGCCGATGAGCATCGTTCATTTCCCTCTGTGGACGGTGTCTTAGTCGATGACCGGAGGCACGACGCGACGGTTGTCGCTCAGCCACGTCTCCTCGTCCTCGGTCAGGTAGTCGGGACGCTTCCGCTTGTCCTGCTCCTCGGTGCGCTCGTTCTTCCGCCCCCGAGGCGGTACCGCTCCCGCTCCGGCACTCGGGCGGGCGTTGCCGGTCGAGGAGGTGCGGGACGGACCGGTGCCCGTAGCGCCGGCGGTCCGCCCGACGGCGGCTCCCGGCTGAGACGGGCGACCGCCCATGACCCCGCCGGTCTCGCCCGCCAAGCGGCGGCCGCCGGAGCCTGTGGCGGCGGGTGAGGCGGCTGCGCGTCCGCCCGCCCCTGCGGCGCCCTGCCCGAGGGGGGCACGGCCCATCGCCTGCTGCTCGCCCCCGACGACCAGGCCGCGCGGGATGCTCCCGGCAGCCCGCCCCGGGGCAGGGGGCATGGGGCGCCCGCCCACGATGCCCGGCGTCCCACCCGTCGGCCGACCGGTGCCGCCGTAGAGCTGACCGGTGCCCGGGAGGCTTCGGCCCGAAGCCGATGCGCGTCCCTGCGCCGGACCCCCGACGGGCCCGGCGGTCAGTGGAGGAGCCCCTCCCAGCAGGGGCGGGAAACCCTCGCTCCGGACAGGGGACGGGCCGGGCGCCGGTGCAGGACCCGGCCCCGCGGTCGTCGGGGGCGGAAGCGTCCCGACGCTGTCGAGACGGGTGGAGACGGACGGCGCCTCCACCAGGCGCTCGGCGGGAGAACCGGATCTCGGTGCGGTTGAAGTGCCGGACGCTGCACCAGCAGACCCTAGCTCCGTCTCCCCGACGGAGGCCGAGGCAGATCGAAGAGCAGAAGAACCAGATGGCGCCTGGGCCACACCGAATCGCTCCTCGCCATCTACGCGTGCAGTCTCCGGAGGCACGAACTCCCCCGGAGGCGGCGGGAACTCCGGCAGCGGCATCGACTGGATGCGCTGACCGGAGTGGGTGTACGTCTGGCCCAGCTTGCGCAGTTGGTCCGCCGCTTCGAGGCGGCGGTGCTCCTGGGCGGTCTGCGCCCCCGTGAGCATCTTCAGAGCGTCGACCTCGGCGTTGCCCGACCCCGGGTCCTTCCTGGCGGCGTGCAGCAGCTCGCGGGCGCTCGCCTCGCGCGCCTCGGCCGCACCGTCGCGCGGCGGCACCGCGGCCTTGGCGTGCGCGAGGGCCGTGGCGACCTCCTCGAAGACCTGGGCGGCGTTCTGCGTGTAGCCGCCCAGCTCCAGGGTGGCCATGACGGCCTTGTGGCCCCAGTCCCGGAAGGACTCGCCACCCTCGCCCTGCCACACGACGCGCGTCATGTGGGCCTTCATTCCCTCGCCCACCCGGGTGATGACGCTGGACGCCTTGGACAGCCGCTGGGCGAGCTGGGCCGCGGACTCGGAGTTCGCTCCCTTGATCATCGCCAGCAGCGCGTCGTGCGTCTGCGCCTCGAAGTCCGTGGTCCGGGGCCCGGGGATCGACCCGGGGTCCTTCACACCGTCAGTCATGGACGGTCACCATCCTGCTGTCCCCCAGTCTTCAGAAGCTGTGTTGATTGTCGCCCCCGGCCGTCCCGCCGCCGGGCGCCTGCGGCCCGCCGTCGGCGGCCGGGCGGGCGCCGTCCTGCGAGCCCTCCGGCCTCAGCTCCTGCGCCAGCTGGAGCATCCGATCGCGGACCCCCTGGTCGATGTTCTCGTAACCGACCTGCGAGGCCGAGACGGCGATGCTGAGGCCGTCGACCTGGAGGGCGAGGATCTTGGAGAGCTTCTCCACCTGGTCGTGGACGCTGGCGTAGACGCTGTAGAGATAGGCGCTCTCACCGAAGGCGGTGCTGCCGAGCTGGCCCGGCTCGATGCGGCCGGCCCCGACCTTCTCGGGCGCCGCCTCGGAGCCCTCCAGCTCGACGAGCAGCTTGTCGATCTCCCGTTTGAAGGTGGTCATCGACTCCAGCTCGGTGACCAGTTTGACCGCCGAGAGAGCGGGGCCCACGAGGGGCACCACCCCCAGCACCTCCGGTATGACCGGTCGTCCCGTCCCGTCGTCCAGAGCCATCCATGCCTCCCCGTTCACAGCGCTCTACGCCGCCACTCTACCGAGTGGTCATGACAGCAGGCACCCCCGAATTGCAGGTGCAACGCGGGTCACACCCATCGGAGTTGGCCCCTGCCGCCGCCTTTCGCCCGCGTTTCCCGCACCGTCACGCGGCGCGGTGCGCGGCGGGCGCCGCCCTCGGTGCGGGCGACGGGGACGCCGTGGCGCCGCATCGGGGGCACCACCGTCCGGCCGCCCGCGCGGACGGGCCTCACGGCAGGCTACGCCTCCGGCCCATCCAACCGGGAGGCGGGGGCGGGGAAATGGGCGTGCGGGCGCCTCAAGCGCGGCCCGGAGGGCGGCTCCTGGGCGGGCCCGGCCCGTACCGGAACCGCCCGGCGGCGTTGCGCTCAGGAACGGCAACCCGCCCGGGCGCCGGGTGTGTGCCGGACGGTCGTCCGCGCGGGGCTCGGGGCGGGCGGCGTGTCGCCGCCCGCCGCGCGTCAGCCCCGGGCGGTGGCCGCGGCCACCGCCGCCTGCGGGCGGATCGGAAGGCGGTTGACCGGGCGGCCGGTCGCCGCGCGGACGGCCGCCGCGACGGCCGCCGGGGAGGTCACGACGGGCACGGCGCTCACGGGCTTGGCGCCGAACGGCGCCACCACGTCGCGTTCCTCGACCAGCTTCACGATGCGGATGTCCGGTGCGTCGAGGCAGGTGGGGAGGGCATAGCCGGTGAGGTCGGGGTGGCGGACCAGTCCGCGGGAGGTGCGGAGGTTCTCGGTGAGGGCCGCGCCGATGCCCTGGGTGACGCCCGCCTCGATGCGTGTGGCCAGCTGGGCGGGGTTGAGCACCCGTCCGACGTCCTGGGCCACGGCCATCTCCACGACCCGCACGGAGCCGAGTTCGATGTCGACGTCCACGACGGCGCGGATCGCGCAGAACGCCAGGCCCACGAAGGCGTCGCCCTGGCCGGAGGCGTCAAGGGGCTCGGTGGGGTGGGGGCGGCACTGCGCGGTCGCCCACAGCTCCTTGCCCGCCATGGCCTCCATGACCGTCGTCGAGAGCACGCCGTCGTAGGAGGTGATCCTTCCGTCGGCGATCTGGAGCAGCTCCGTGGACATGCCGAACTGGTGGGCCAGTGGCTGGAGGAGCTGCGTGCGCACCATCTTGGCCGCGCGCTCGACCGCGCCGCCGGAGACCCAGGTGTGGCGGCCGTGCGCGGCCGGACCGGCCGGGGGCTGGTCGGTGTCGACGGCGGCGACCCGCACGTCCTCGACACCGAGGACGTCCTGGACGATCTGGCGGGCGAGGGTGGAGAAGCCGGAGCCGGTGTCGACCGCGGCACAGATGACCGTGGCCACGCCGTCCTGCACCCGGACGGTGGCGGTGGAGACCTCGTCGGTGCCTTCGGCGCCGAGCATGTGGACCATGCCGAGGGCGTAGCCGACGCCCCGTCGCACCGCCCCCGGCTCTCCCGCGCCCTCGGGGCCGCCGGGGAGGAGCCAGTCCTCCTCGGGGGTGTCCTTGGGGAGCGAGGGCAGCGGGAAGTCGCGTACGGCCTCCAGCAGTTCGGCGACCGGGGCCGGGCAGGTGACGGTCTGCCCGGTGGGCAGGATGTCCCCGGTGGCGAGGACGTTGCGCAGGCGCAGTTCGGCAGGGTCGACGCCGAGTCTGGCGGCGAGCTTGTCCATCTGCGCCTCGTAGGCGGCGCAGACCTGCATGGCACCCTCGCCGCGCATGTGCCCGGAGGGCGGGTTGTTGGTGCGCACCGCCCAGCCCTCGATGAAGGCGTGCGGCACGACGTAGGGGCCGCAGGCGAAGGCGACGGCGGCGGCGAGCGATTCGGCGGAGGAGTCGGCGTAGGCCCCGGCGTCGAGGAGGAGCTGGGCCTCGACCTTCACCAGGTGGCCCTCCGCGTCGGCGTGGTGCCGGTAGCGCAGCAGGGTCGGGTGGCGGTGGGCGTGGCCGAGGAAGGACTCCTCGCGGGTCGCGGCGAGTTTGACCGGGCAGCCGGTGCGGAGCGCGAGCAGCCCGAGGGGGAGCTGGAAGCCGGGGTCCTCGCGGTCGCCGGTGGCGCCGGGGACCCCGGTGACCACCACCTTCACGCGGTCCTGCTCCAGACCGAAGCAGGCGGCGGCGAGGGAGCGGTCGGCGTGCGGGTCGGTGGAGGCCAGGTAGAGCTCCACACCGCCGTCGGGGCGGGGCACGGCGAGCCCGGCCTCGGCACCGACGGGTGCGGGGTCCTGGCGTCCGATGCGGTACAGGCCCTCGACGACGATCTCGCCGACGGCGTCCGGGTCGCCGTAGCGCAGCGGGATGTGGCGCACGAGGTTGCCGTCGGGGTGGAGGGGCTCCGCCTCGAAGGCGCGCTCCGGGTCGGTGACGGGTTCGAGGAGCTCGTACTCGACGGTGATGGCCGCGGCGGCGAGCCGGGCGGTGTCCGGGTGGTCGGCGGCCACGGCGGCGATGGCCTCGCCGTGGTGGCGGACGGTGTCGGCGGCGAAGACCGGGCGGTCGGCGATACGGCGGCCGTAGGCGGAGTCCCCGGGGACGTCCTCGTGGGTGATCACGGCCCGGACGCCGGGCATCTCCCGGGCGGCGGAGGTGTCGACCGAGAGGATGCGCGCATGGGCGTGCGGAGAGCGGAGCAGGGCCGCCCAGAGCAGGCCCTCGGCCCACAGGTCGGAGGCGTAGGGGAAGGTGCCCTCCGTCTTGGCGCGGGTGTCGGCGGCCGGGAGGGAGACCCCCAGGCCGCGGGTGGGTGCCTCGTCGGCCGGGGGGGCGCCCTCGGGCCGGAGCGGCGAGGTGGTGGCCGCGTCGTTGCTCACGCCATGCCTCCGTCGTGCGGGTGCGGCTGGGCACTCCCCTCGCCGGGGGGTGCCTGGTGCGGTACGCGGGCCCCGTCCGGTGCGGAGTCGGCCCGCTGGTCGGCGGTGTCGCCGTCGGGGGCCTCGGCGGCGGCCGCCCGGTCGGCGACGACCTCGCGGACGGCGGAGAGCACGCCCTGGTAGCCGGTGCAGCGGCAGAGGTTGCCGCTGAGGGCCCGTCGGGTCTCCAGTTCGCTGGGGGCGTGGTTGCCCTCCAGGAGGTCGTGGACGGTCATCGCCATTCCGGGGATGCAGAAGCCGCACTGGACGGCACCGCACCGCGCGAGGGCGCGCTGGACGTCCGAGGGCTCGCCGTGGGTGGCCAGGCCCTCGACCGTGCGGATCTCGGATCCGGCCGTGGTCGCGGCGGGGACCAGGCAGGAGGCCACCAGGCGGCCGTCCACCTGCACGTTGCAGGCGCCGCACTCCCCCTGGGAGCAGCCGTCCTTCGCGCCGGCGAGGCCGAGGCGCTCGCGGAGCACGTAGAGCAGGGACTCGCCGATCCAGGCGTCGGTGACGGGGCGGTCGGCGCCGTTCACGGTGAGGACGTACGAGGCGGCCGGGTGCTCGTCGCCCGCGCCGGGCAGCGGCGGGGCGTCCGCCGGGTCGAGGACGGGCAGCGGCTCCGGCGCGGGTGCCGTGTGCGGGGCCTGCCCCGGGGCGTCGTGCGGCGCGGGGGCGGCCTCGGTGCGCGGCGGGGGCACGGGGGCGCCGGGCGCCTCCTCCGCGGCGGTCGGGGCGTCCGCCGGCGCCTCGGACGGGACCTGTGCGCCGGGCTCCGGGGCGGGAGGCTCTGCGGGGAGGGCCGGGGGGTCTGCGGGCGGGGCGGCGGGGCCTTCGTCCGGGAGGCGGTCCGCCGGGGCGGGCACCGGTTCCGGGGGGCCGCTCTCCGGGGCGCCGGAGAGGTCGTCCGGTGCTTCCGGGACGGGATGCGCGTCCCCGGAGGGGGCCCCGGGCCGGTCGGCACCGGTGGGCGCGGAGGCGTCCCCGGGCGCGGCGGTGCCCTCGGCCGCCGGGTGTTCGGGTCCGTGCTCTTCGACCGGCTCGGGTCCGGGCTCGGGCTCGGGCGCTCCGTCCGGGAAGGGCTGCGCGGGGTCCCCGGGTGCCGCCTCGGCGGCCTCCGGGAGCGGATCGGGGTCGGGCTCGGGCTGCTGTGCCCAGGGGGCGGGGGCGCCTCCGGGGAGCGTGGTCCAGGCCGGGGCGGCGGCGGGCGCGGTGCCGGGGACCGCGTTCCGGGGGTACTCGCCGGACTCCTCGGGCAGGTCGCCGTCCGCTATGGGGACGGACCACTGTCCGGTCATCTCGTGGGCGGCGGCCGGGTCCCGGGGAGCGGACTCCTCGGGGAAGGTCCACTGACCGGTCGCCTGCGGGTCCGCCGGGTCCCGGGGAGCACGCGGGTCGGGGAAGGTCCACTGACCGGTCGCCTGCGGGTCGGCCGGGTCCCGGGGAGCGGACTCCTCGGGGAAGGTCCACTGACCGGTCGCCTGCGGGTCCGCCGGGTCCCGGGGAGCACGCGGGTCGGGCCCGGCGTGCAGCGGATCCTGCCCCCGGGCTGCTTCCCTCGTGGCGGCGGGCTCCTCCGCCGGGCCGTGGCGGCCGGGCGCGCCGGAGTGCCCCGTCTGCCAGTCGACGGGCGCTCCGTCCCCGTCGGCCGGGGACGCGAGGGGCTTCAGGGGCGTGATCATCGGCGGGGTGTAGCCGTGCCCGGGCGCCTCCAGCGGCGCCGCGTCCTGGGGCCCCTCGGGCGGGAGTTGGAGGAAGGTGGTCGACTCGCCGTCGTAGTCGGGGCCCGTGGTCGGCTGCCAGCTGCCGTACTCGTGGACGAAGCTCTGCCCGTGGCCCTGGGTGGCGTAGGGGTCGGCCGCCTGCGGCCGGTACGGGTCGGCCGCCTGGGCGCCGTAGGGGTCGGGTTCCCTGGTGCCGTAGGCGCCGTGCTCCTGGGCGTACGGGTCGCGGCTCTCGGCGCCCTGCGGGTAGCCCTGCCCTCGGCCGTACTCCCGCGGGTAGTCCCGGCCGTACCCGCCCGGGTACTCCCGGCCGTAGTCCTGCCCCTGGGCGTCGCCGTGGCCGCCGCCGTAGGTGTGCCCCTCGGAGGCGTCGCGGAGGTAGCCGTCGTCCTCCCGCATGCGCTCGCGGGTGCCGGGGCGGCCGTCCTGGTCGCCGGGCTCCGCGTGGTGCCGCTCCGCGGCCTCCGGCCGGTCGCCTGTCCCCGGGTGCCCTGTGTGCCGGTGGTCCTCGTCGCTCATGACAGCGCCCTCCCCAGTGCCCGTCGGGCCAGCGCGGCGACGGTGCGCCGCAGGTGCAGTACGGCCGGCGGCAGGGCCTCCGGCTCCTCGCCCGGCGCGGCGGGCACCGGGTCGGGGATGCAGGCGGCGGCGACGTACTCGCCGAAGGCCGCGAGTGCCTCGTCGGCGAGGCCGCGCTCACCGTCCCAGTCGATCAGCGAGGCGATCCAGCGCTCGGCCTCCAGCGGCCGCAGCGGCATGGGGGCGATCGCCCCGACCGCGCAGCGCACGCCGCGCCGCGCGGGGTCGAGCACGACGGCCACGGAGGCGGTGGCGCGACCGGGCCCGGTGCGCCCGGTGGCCTTGAGGAAGACCTGCGGGGCGTGCAGCAGCGGGACGCGGACGAAGCCGATCAGCTCGGCCGGGCCCAGCAGCTCGCGGCCGGCGAGCAGATGGGAGACGGGGATCTCGCGGCGGGCGCCGCCGGGTCCCGCGACCACCAGGTCCGCTTCCAGTGCGGCGAGGACGGGCAGGCAGTCCCCCGTGGGCGCGGCGGAGGCGATGTTGCCGCCGAGGGTGCCGGCATTGCGGATCTGGGGTGGCCCGGCCGCCCGGGCGGAGGCCGCGAGGGCGGGGATCAGCGCGGCGAAGTCGGGGCGGCCCATCCGCGCGTGGGTGAGTCCGGCGCCGAGGAGTGCGTGGCCGTCCTGGTAGCGCCAGCCGCGGATCTCGCTGATGCGGCCGAGGCCCACGAGGCCGGCGGGGCGCAGACGGCCCCGGTTGACCGACGTCATCAGGTCGGTCCCTCCGGCGACGGGCACGGCGGCGGGCATGGCGGTGAGAGCCGCCACGGCCTCGTCGAGCGAGTCCGGCAGCGTCACCGACTGTGCGGTCCGCGGTGCGTGCGTGGTCACCCAGCTGCCCCTTCCCGGTGTCCAGGCCATCCCGCCTGTGTGGCCGTACCGTACGTGCTCACAGGCCGGACGTGGCAACTCTGGCACATGTTCCGGGCCGTGCGCCGAGAGGGTCCGCGAAGGGTGCAAACACACCATAAGTCCGATGAGCATGCTTCGGTCCGGTCAGCAGGCCGGAACGGGGCGGTGACCGGGCCCCGGCGGAGGGCCGCGACGGCCGCCCGGGCGGTGCGCGCGCCGGAGGGGGCGCGCACCGCCCGGGCGGCGGCCGGACATGGTCAGATCTCGGGCGGCGCACCCTCCACGGGGCGCCCCAGGATCCCCGGGCGGCGCTGCCAGGGGCGGGGCCCGCCGGGCGGGCGGTAGTCGACGCCCAGGGCGTCGAGGCGGGCGTAGTGGTCGGCCATGCGCCGCTCGAAGGCGGCGAAGTCCCTCTCGTGCGGGGCCGGGAGCGCCGACCAGGCCACCTCGGCGAAGGCGGCGAGGCGGGGGAAGACCTGGTAGTCCACCCGGGCCCGGTTCTGCATGACCTCGGTCCAGACGTTGGCCTGGGTGCCGATGACGTGGGCGGCGGCCTCGGGGGACAGGCTCGGCGGCACCGGCTCGAAGCGGTAGACGTCCTCCAGGGTGCGCACGTAGCCGATGGGCATCGGCTCCTCCCCCGCGGCCTGGCGGTGGTCCAGGTAGACGTGCTGCTCGGGGCACATCACCACGTCGTGTCCCGCCTCGGCGGCCGCGATGCCTCCCCCCGTGCCGCGCCAGGAGGAGACGGCCGCGCCCTCGGCGAGGCCGCCTTCGAGGATCTCGTCCCAGCCGATCAGCCGGCGCCCGCGCGCCGTCAGCCAGCGGTCGAAGTGGCGGATGAACCAGGACTGCAGGCCGTCCTCGTCGCCGAGTCCCAGCTCCTTGATGCGGGCCTGGGCCGCGGGTGAGGCCCGCCACTGGTCCTTGGGGCACTCGTCGCCGCCGATGTGCACGAACTCGGAGGGGAACAGGGCGAGGACCTCCTCCAGCACCTCCTCGTAGAAGCCGAGCACGGCATCGGAGGGGGCGAGCACGTTCGGGGTGACGCCCCAGGTGTCCCAGACCTCCACGGAGGCGGTGTCGACGACGTCGGAGTTGCCCAGTTCGGGGTAGGCCGCGATGGCGGCCTGGGAGTGGCCGGGCAGGTCGATCTCGGGCACGACGGTGATGTACCGGTCGGCGGCGTAGGCGACGATCTCGCGGATGTCGTCCTGCGTGTAGTAGCCGCCGTGCGGGGTGTCGTCCCACAGGGGCGAGGCGCGGTGCCCGTACTTGCTGCGGGCACGCCAGGACCCGACCTCGGTGAGCCGGGGGTGGCGCCGGATCTCGATCCGCCAGCCCTGGTCGTCGGTGAGGTGGAGGTGGAGGACGTTGAGCTTGTGGGCGGCCATCAGGTCGAGGTGGCGCAGGACGTCGTCCTTGGGCATGAAGTGGCGGCACACGTCGAGCAGCAGGCCGCGCCAGCCGAAGCGCGGGGCGTCCCGGACGGTCCCGCGGGCGATGCCCGGCACCGTGCCGGGGCGGATCCGGGAGCGGCGGAAGGCGTCGGGGCCGAGGAGCTGGCGCAGCGTCTGCGCGCCCCAGAACACTCCGGCGCCGCTGCCGCCGCGGATCTCGGCCCGCTGACCGGCCAGGACCGACAGCCGGTAGGCCTCCGGGGCGAGCGCGGGGTCGACGCGCAGGACGACGGTGTCGGGGGCGGCGGCGTCGGTGGACGGCGGCAGGGGCAGCCCCAGTGCGGGGCCCAGCACGGTGCGCAGCCACTGCGCAGTGGGCTCGGTGCCGGGCCCGGCGTACAGGGCCGTGTGCCGGTCGGGGGTGAAGGCCGGCCCCTCGCCCGTCTCGGCGTGGGCGGGGGCGGGCACGAGGCCGGGCGGGTGCGGTGCGTTCGCGGTCATGGAGACTCCTTCGTGGATGCCCCGGCCTGCGGGCCGGGGTGGTGCGGCCTCCCGCCCGCGGGGCGGCGAGGCTCCTGCGGCGGAGGGCGGGGAGGCGGTTCGCGGCGGGGCGGTCCGGTGGGCGCGGCCACCGGCCGGTGCCCGTGTCAGTCCTTCACCGCGCCGCCGAGGCCGGAGACCAGGCGGCGCT
Source organism: Streptomyces sp. C10-9-1 (assembly GCF_024497955.1). Taxonomy (GTDB): domain Bacteria; phylum Actinomycetota; class Actinomycetes; order Streptomycetales; family Streptomycetaceae; genus Streptomyces; species Streptomyces sanyensis. Next base: position 315,796 of record NZ_JANHKP010000004.1, read on the forward strand.
GCACGAGGACGAAGAAGACGAGGACGGGGACGGTCATGACGGTCGAGCCGGCCATGATCCCGCCCCAGTCGTTCTCGTCGGGCTTGAAGAAGACGAGCAGGGCCATCGGGAGCGTGGACTGCGAGGTGTCGCTGATGATGAAGGACTTCGCGAAGAGGAAGTCGTTCCAGGTGGAGATGAACGAGAAGACGCTCGTGGCGACGAGCCCCGGGAACACGAGGGGGAAGAGGATCTGCCAGAGGAAGCGGGTGCGGCCCGCCCCGTCGAGGTAGGCCGCCTCCTCCAGGGCCTCGGGTACGGCCTTGACGAACCCCCTCAGCATCCAGATCGCGAAGGGCAGCGAGAAGGCGAGGTGCGGGAGGACGAGTGCGCCCAGGGTGTTGAGTTGGCCCAGGTCGCGCATCAGGAAGAACAGCGGAATGGTCAGGGCCTCGATCGGCACCATCTGGGCGATCAGGAACATGATGAGCAGGGTGGTGCGGAACCGGAAGCGGAACCGGGTGACGGCGGTGGCCGCGAGAAAGGCGATCACCGCGGAGGCGAGGACCACCGTCCCGGCGACCAGCAGGCTGTTGAGGAAGTAGCGGCCGAAGTCCTCCTGCAGGAAGACGCGGCGGAAGGAGTCGAGCGACGGCGCGAGAGTCCAGGGACGCGGTTCGGTCGACTGGATCTCGCCTTCCGGTTTGACGGCGGAAAGGACCATCCAGTAAAGGGGGAAGGCGACTGCCAGTGCCGTGACCAGCGCTGTCGCCTCGGCGGCGAGCCGGCCGGGCCGGGCCCGCCGGGAGGGCCGAAAGGCAGTGGTCATATGTCCTCTCCCTGGCGCCGCAGGAGCCGCAGGTACACGAGGGTGACGGCGAGCAGGATCAGCAGCATCACCACGCCGACCGCCGATCCGAGGCTGTACTGCGAGGAGGCGAACGCCTTCTGGTAGGCGTAGACGTTGAGCACCAGGTTCTGTCCGGCGATGCCGCCGCCCCCGGTCATCACGTAGATCTGGGTGAAGACCTTGAAGTCCCAGATGACCGACTGGATGGTGACCACGACGAGGATGGGGCGGAGCATCGGCGCCATGACGGAGCGCCACGTCCGCCATGACGAGGCGCCGTCGAGTGCGGCGGCCTCCAGGACCTCCTCGGGAATGGCCCGGATTCCCGCGTACACGGTGACCATCACGAACGGGTAGGAGCACCAGACCACTTCGAGCAGGACCAGCAGGAAGGCGCTGTACTGCCCGTAGGTCCAGGAGAAGTCGCCCAGGGAGAGGACCCGGTTGACGGGGCCCAGGTCCGGGTCGAAGAGGAACAGCCAGACGGTGGACCCGGTGACCGCCGGGGTGGCCCAGGCGCCGAGCGAGGCCAGCATCAGGGCCGTCCTCGGCAGGGCGCGGACGCGGGTGAGCAGCACGGCGAGGGTGCAGCCGACCGCGAGGGTGGCGAGGACGCAGGCGGCGGCGAAGAGCACGGTCGCGAGCAGCACGTCGCGGAACCGGGGGTCACCGAGGAGGGTGCGGTAGTTGCCGAGCCCCTGGAAGGTGGTGGGCTGCCCTCCGCTGACCTGTGCCTGGGTGTATTCGAGGAACGAGATCAGGCCGAGTTGGTAGACGGGGTAGACCAGCAGGGCGGCGAGCACGACGAGGGCGGGGGCGAGGTACAGCCAGGGGGTCGCGCCGCCGCGCCGTCCCGTGCGCGCGGGGGCGGCCGGGCGCGGCCGCCCCCGCGCGGGGCCCGGGGGCCGTGCTGCGGTGCCGGCGGTGCCGGCCCCCGGGGGTGCGGTGGCGTTGGGGTCGGGGCGCACCGGGTCAGCCCGCGGCGGCGAAGGCGGCGTCCATGGTGCGGGCGGCGTCGGAGGCGGCCGTCCGGACGTCCTTGCGGCCGCTGACGACCTCCTGGAACATCCTCGGCAGGACGAGCGAGGCGTCGATCTGCCCCCAGGCGGGTGTGGCGGGCACGAAGCGGGAGCCGGAGCCGAGGGTCTCGATGAAGGGGGCGGCGAACGGCTCCTTGCCGACGGCCGCCGCGCGGACGTCGGTGAAGGTGGGCAGGAAGCCCATGGCCTCGAAGAGGGCCGCCTGCGTCTCCTTGCCGGCCAGCCGCTTCATCAGGTCGACGGCGAGGGTGCGGTGGCCGGTGCTGCGCAGGACGCCGAGGTTGTTGCCTCCGGCGAACGCGGGGGCGATCTCCCCCTCGCGGACCCCGGGCAGCGGGACGACGGCGTACCTGCCCCCGGCCTCTCCGGCCTCGACGGCCCGGCGGCTGAAGTCCCCGCCGATGACCATGGCGGCCTTCCCGGCGGCGAATGCGGTGATGGTGGCGTTGCCGCCCATCGCGGCACAGGTGGCGGCGGGGCAGTTGTCCTCGCCGAAGAGCGCGGCGTAGGCGGCGATCCCCTTGCGGGACGCGGGGCTGTCGATGACGGAGGTCCAGACACCGTCCCGGAGTTCGGCGATGCCCCCGCCGTGCGCCCAGATGAACGGCAGGGCTCCGTAGGTGTTGGCGCCGCCCACGGCGATGCCGTAGAGCTCCGGACGGGCCGCGCGGATCCGCTTCGCGGTGGACACGAGCTCGTCCTGGGTCCCGGGCGGCTCGATGCCGAGGTCGGCGAAGACGTCGGTGCGGTAGTAGAGGGCGCGGGCGCCGACGAAGAGGGGGGCGCCGTGGACCCTGCCGTCCACGGTGACGGACTGCCGGGCGGCGGGGTCGGTGTCCGCGGCCTCGTCCCATGCCTCGAACTCGGCGGTGACATCGGCCAGTCCGCCGTCCTCGACGTATCCGGCGGTGTCGGTGTTGCCGTACTCGATCACGTCCGGGGCGCTCTCCGGGTCGTTGAAGGCCGCCTTGATCCGCTCGGCGCGGGTCTCGACGGGGATGTACTCGACCCGGACGTCGACACCCTCGTGGGCCTCGACGAAGCCCGCCACGGCGGCGTCGACGGCCTTCTCCTTGGGTGCGTTGCCGACCTCCCGGAAGAGCCACACGCGCAGGGTGCCGGTCTTTCCGTCCCCCTGGGAGGCGCCGGAGGAGGTCGCCGGGGCGCAGGCGGTCGCCGCGAGGCCGGCCAGGGCGAGCGCCGCGGCGGGGGCGGCGATTCGGGCGATCAGGTTCATGCAGGGACCCCCACGACATGGCGTTGCAGCATGTGCAACATGCGTTTCGTACTGCACAACACGCAGGAGGCTATGGGGGTGCGGCGCGACGCCACAAGGGGTCGCCGCCACCTTGTGGCCGGGAGGTGCGCACCCTGCAACGGCCGCACCCCGCACGCCCTTTCGCACCGGCGGCCCCGACCGGCACGGTTCCCGCCGCCCCGCCCCCGGCACGCGAACGGCCCCCCGGTGCGCCTGGAGCGCGCCGGGGGGCCGTCGGAGCCGTGGGTCGCGGGAAGGTGGCGGCGGGGCCGCCGCGGCGGCTACTTCTTGCCGCCGTCCTTGCCCTTGTCGCCGCCGGATCCCATGGAGTCGTAGATCTCCTTGCACATGGGGCAGACCGGGTACTTCTTGGGGTCGCGCCCCGGTACCCAGACCTTGCCGCAGAGGGCCACGACGGGAGTGCCGTCGAGGGCACTCGCCATGATCTTGTCCTTCTGGACGTAGTGGGCGAAGCGCTCGTGGTCGCCGTCGCCGTGCGACACCTGCGGCGTCGGTTCTACGAGGGTCCCGGTGCCTGTCCCGCGCTCGGGCTCAAGAGTGCTCATAGGCTCCAAGGGTACCCACGCACCGCCCGGTGCGGGAGCACGGCCCGCGCGCGGCCCGGGCGGGCGCGCCGGACCCGCCCGCGTCAGTTCAGGCTCGGGTCGTCCGGGTAGGTCGCGAACATGGCGAGCTCGCTGCGCTGCCTGCGCAGGACCGCGCGCCACAGCCCCTCCGGGCGCGGTGAGGAGACGTCGCCCGGCTCGGACTCGACCACGTACCAGGCGCCCTCCTCCAGCTCCGCCTCCAGCTGGCCGGGACCCCAGCCCGCGTACCCGGCGAAGATCCGCAGCGAGCCCAGGGCGGCCCCCAGCAGTTCGGGAGGCGCCTCCAGGTCGACCAGTCCGATGGCGCCGTGCACCCGCCGCCAGCCGAGCGGCCCCTCGTCGCCGGGGATGACCGCGACGCCGAGGGCGGAGTCCAGCGACACGGGTCCGCCCTGGAAGACCACGCCCGGTTCCCCGGTGTGCGCGGCCCACGGCTGGAGGATGTCCGCGACGCCGACCGGCGTCGGCCGGTTGAGGACCACGCCGAGCGAGCCCTCGTCGTCGTGGTCGAGCAGCAGCACGACCGCGCGGTCGAAGTTCGGGTCCGCGAGAGCCGGTGTGGCGACGAGCAGCCGCCCTGTGAGCGAGGACACCTCGGTCATGCGACACATGATCCCGCATCCCGGGCCGCCGCGGGGGCCGAGCGCCGCAGTGCGCCGAGCCCGCAGGTCGCGGTGGTGCGGGCCGGGCGCCCGCCGGGCGCCGTGCGGTGACCGTCCGCGAGAGGGCGCCGACGGAGCGTGTTGTGCCGAAACCATGACGTTCCTGCCACCCCCTCGCCCATACTGCCGGAGCCCTTTCGCCCCTTACCCTTTTCTCTGGCCCCCCGTCCGACCTCCGCCCGGCCCCGCCGGGAGGACCCCTCCGGAACGCGAGATTCATGACCGGCACAGACGATGTACTGCTTGTCCACGGCGGCACCCCGCTGGAGGGCGAGATCCGCGTCCGCGGCGCGAAGAACCTCGTGCCCAAGGCGATGGTCGCCGCACTGCTCGGCAGCGGGCCGAGCCGGCTGCGGAATGTGCCCGACATCCGTGACGTGCGCGTCGTCCGGGGCCTGCTCCAGCTGCACGGTGTGACCGTCCGCCCGGGCGAGGAGCCGGGCGAGCTGGTGCTCGACCCGACGCATGTCGAGAGCGCCAACGTCGCCGACATCGACGCCCACGCCGGGTCCTCGCGCATCCCGATCCTGTTCTGCGGCCCGCTGCTGCACCGCCTGGGCCACGCCTTCATCCCCGGTCTCGGCGGCTGCGACATCGGCGGGCGGCCGATCGACTTCCACTTCGACGTGCTGCGCCAGTTCGGCGCGACGATCGAGAAGCGCGCGGACGGCCAGTACCTGGAGGCCCCGCAGCGCCTGCGCGGCACCAAGATCCGCCTGCCGTACCCCTCGGTGGGCTCCACCGAGCAGGTGCTGCTGACGGCCGTGCTGGCGGAGGGCGTCACCGAGCTGGCCAACGCGGCGGTGGAGCCGGAGATCGAGGACCTGATCTGCGTCCTGCAGAAGATGGGCGCGATCATCTCTGTGGACACCGACCGGACGATCCGGATCACGGGCGTCGAGAAACTCGGCGGCTACACCCACCGGGCGCTGCCCGACCGCCTGGAGGCGGCCTCCTGGGCCTCGGCCGCGCTCGCCACCGAGGGCGACATCTACGTCCGCGGGGCCCAGCAGCGCTCGATGATGACCTTCCTGAACACGTACCGGAAGGTCGGCGGCGCGTTCGAGATCGACGACGAGGGCATTCGCTTCTGGCACCCGGGCGGGCGGCTGGCCTCGATCGCGCTGGAGACGGACGTCCACCCCGGCTTCCAGACCGACTGGCAGCAGCCGCTGGTCGTCGCCCTGACGCAGGCCACCGGTCTGTCGATCGTGCACGAGACGGTGTACGAGTCGCGTCTCGGCTTCACCTCGGCGCTCAACCAGATGGGCGCCCACATCCAGCTGTACCGGGAGTGCCTCGGCGGCTCGGACTGCCGCTTCGGCCAGCGCAACTTCCTCCATTCGGCGGTCGTGTCCGGCCCCACCCGGCTCCAGGGCGCGGATCTGGTGATCCCCGACCTCCGGGGCGGGTTCTCCTACCTGATCGCCGCACTGGCCGCGCAGGGGACCTCGCGGGTCCACGGCATCGGGCTGATCAACCGCGGCTACGAGAACTTCATGGAGAAGCTGGAGAAGCTCGGCGCGAAGGTCGAGCTGCCCGGCGGCCCGGTGGTCTGAGCCCCTCCGCCACCCCTGCGGCCCCCGCGGACCTGCTCCGCGGGGGCCGCGGCGCGTCCGGGGAGGACGGCACCGGGCCCCACGGGGCGGGAGGGCGCGGGGCCCGCCGGGCGGCGCGGGCGGGCACGGCGAAGGGCGGGCACCGGGGGAACCGGTGCCCGCCCTTCGGGGCTTTCGGGCCGCCTTACTTGCCCTTGGCGGCTTCCTTGAGCTTGGAGCCCGCGGAGACCTTCACGCTGTAGCCGGCGGGGATCTGGATCGGGTCGCCGGTCTGCGGGTTGCGGGCGGTGCGAGCGGCACGGTGGGTGCGCTCGAAGGTCAGGAAGCCGGGGATGGTGACCTTCTCGTCGCCCTTGGCGACGACCTCGCCGACGGTCTCGGCGAGAGCCGCCAGGACGGCGTCGGCGTCCTTGCGGGTCACCTCGGCGCGGTCGGCCAGCGCGGCCACCAGCTCACTGCGGTTCATGTTCTTACTCCCGTGTTCTTCTTGCTGTTGAGGCGTGCCACGCGGCAGGGCCGCGCAGTGGGCACACCGAAGCCGATGCTGCCAGGGCCCTCGGACAGTCCCCTGACCCGGGTCTGCGGTCAGACCCTCGCGCCCGAATACGCATCCTGCCCCCACGACCGGCGGGAACGCCAATCCGGCACTCTCGCGGGTCACACGAAAAGCGCCACGTCCCTGCCGTGGTGACGTTGCGTCGACTGTGCCGGAACACCCCGGAGCGGCCATGGGCCCGCGCAGCGCCACCCTAAGGGCTGCCCCGTGCTCCCCGGTGGACCGGCGCGCGGCGCCGGATGGGTGCGCCGGGCGGCGGAAAGCCGCTCGGGCACCGGGCGGATCCGGACGTTCCGGCAACCCGGCGGGGTGCCGCGGCCGCCCCGGTGCGCCCGCCGGGGACCCTGGCGGGCGCGGCGGGATCAGGCCGGAGTGGGGGTCGTCACAGAGGCCCCCGCGGCCTTGGCGGCCTCCCGCACGGCCCCCGCGACGGCTCCCGCGACCTTGTCGTTGAACACCGACGGGATGATGTAGTTCGGGTTCAGCTCGTCGTCGGTGACGACGTTCGCCAGCGCCGAGGCGGCGGCGAGCATCATCTCCGTGCTGACCGTGCGCGAGGTGGCGTCGAGCAGGCCGCGGAAGACGCCCGGGAACACCAGCACGTTGTTGATCTGGTTGGGGAAGTCGGAACGCCCGGTGGCCACAACGGCCGCCGTCCGACGGGCGATTGCGGGGTCGACCTCCGGATCCGGGTTCGCGAGCGCGAACACGACGGCGTCCTCGGCCATGGCGGCGACGTCGTCGGCGCCGAGCAGGTTGGGGGCCGAGACGCCGATGAACACGTCGGCGCCCACGACGGCCTCCCTGAGGGTGCCGGTGACACCCTCGGGGTTGGTGTTGTCGGCGATCCAGCGCAGCGGGGAGTCGGGCGTGGCGTGGACGAGGTCCTCGCGGCCCGCGTGCACCACCCCGTGGATGTCGGCGACGACGGCGTGCTTGACCCCGGCGGCGATCAGCAGCTTGAGGATGGCGGTGCCGGCCGCGCCCGCGCCGGACATCACGACGCGTACGTCCGAGACGGACTTGCCCACCACGCGAAGGGCGTTGGTGAGGGCGGCGAGCACGACGATCGCCGTGCCGTGCTGGTCGTCGTGGAAGACGGGGATGTCCAGGGCCTCGCGCAGTCGGGCCTCGATCTCGAAGCAGCGCGGTGCGGAGATGTCCTCCAGGTTGATCCCGGCGAAGCCGGGGGCGATCGCCTTGACGATCTCGACGATGGCGTCGGTGTCCTGGGTGTCGAGGCAGATGGGCCAGGCGTCGATGCCGGCGAAGCGCTTGAAGAGGGCGGCCTTGCCCTCCATCACCGGCAGGGCCGCCTTGGGGCCGATGTTGCCGAGGCCGAGCACGGCGGAGCCGTCCGTCACCACTGCAACGGAGTTGCGCTTGATGGTGAGGCGCCGGGCGTCCTCGGGGTTCTCGGCGATGGCCATGCAGACCCGGGCCACGCCGGGGGTGTAGACCATGGAGAGGTCGTCGCGGTTGCGGATGGGGTGCTTGGACGCCATCTCGATCTTGCCGCCGAGGTGCATCAGGAACGTACGGTCGGAGACCTTGCCGAGGACGACGCCCTCGATACCGCTCAGGCCCTCGACGATCTCGTCGGCGTGGGCGGTGGAGCTGGCCGCGATGGTGACGTCGATGCGCAGCTTCTCGTGGCCGGAGGCGGTCACGTCGAGGCCGGTCACCGATCCGCCGGACGATTCCACGGCGGTGGTGAGCTGCGAGACCGCGGTTCCGCTCGCGGGCACCTCCAGCCGGACCGTCATCGAGTACGAGACGCTTGGCGCCGTTGCCATGACCGGGTTCCTCTGCTTTCCCTAGCTTCGTTGCTACGCGGTGCCCGGGCACGGGGCCCGGCAGCGCCCCTTGATGGTGACACCTACCTGCGGGTAGCAGGTAATACGGTCATTTAGTTTTCGGAAGTTGTTTTCCACCATACGAGAAGTCATCCGGGAACAGAAGAGGTCCGGACCACCGCGGGGTGGCCCGGACCTCGTCAGAACGGATGAAGCGGCACCGACCCGCCATGCTCGCCTCGCGGCAAGTGGTCGCTCGAAGCGACGAAGGTTGGGCCCGGGGGCTTGGATCGGGCCGGTGCCTCCCCCAGGCTAACGCACAGTCCCCACGGCTGATTCCGTTCCGGCAGACCGTTTTCCGCCACGGCCGTCCCCGGGTCGCACGCGCCCCCGGTGGGCGGCCGCCCCCGCCGCGTGTCGCCCGGCGGGAGCGGCCGCTCAGTCCCGCAGCAGGGCGGGGACCCCGTCCGCGTCCGGCTCGTCCACCGTGTCGGAGACCAGGGTGAGCTGCTGCGTCGCCCGGGTGAGTGCGACGTACAGCACACGCAGCCCGGCCGGGGACTCGTCGGCCACCTCGGCGGGGGAGACCACGACCGTCGCGTCGTACTCCAGCCCCTTGGCCTCCAGGGAGCCCAGGGCCACGGCCCGGTCCCCCAGCCCGGACAGCCAGCGGGCGGCCTCCTCGCGGCGGCGCATGGCGACGACCACGCCCACCGTGCCCTCCACCTCCGCCAGCAGGCGCTCCGCCTCGGCCCGCACCGTGGCGGCGAGGCCGCCCCGCGCCCCGACGACCGCGAACCGGGGCCGGACACCGGTGGAGCGGACCGCCTCGGGTGCCGCCATCCCGGGCATCGCCACGGCCAGCACCCGGGCCGCCAGCTCGGCGATCTCCGCGGGGTTGCGGTAGTTCACCGTGAGCTCGAACCGGCGGCGGGGCCGGGTGCCGAGCGCCTCGTCCCGGGCCTCGGCCGCCTCCTCCGGCGAGGACCAGGAGGACTGGGCGGGGTCCCCCACCACCGTCCAGGTGGCGTGGCGGCCCCGGCGGCCGATCATGCGCCACTGCATGGGCGTGAGGTCCTGGGCCTCGTCGACGATCACATGGGCGTACTCGGTGCGCTCGGCGGCCAGCCGCTCGGCCCGCTCCCGCTGGGACTCCTCGCGCTGCGGCATCAGCTCCTGGAGGCCGGTGAGCTGGTCCAGCGGGTCGAGTTCCCTCTTGCGGCGGGGGCGGGCCGGGGTGCCCAGCAGCGTGGCCAGCTCGTCCAGCAGGGCCACGTCGTGCACCGACAGCGCGTCCCGGCGCAGCGAGCGCGCGAGCCGCCGCACCTCGCCGGGGTCGAGGACGCGGCGGGCCCAGCGCCCGAGGCGCCGCTCGTCCGCCATGGCGGCGAGCACCCCGCGGGGCGTCAGCTCCGGCCACCAGGCGTCGAGGAACTCCAGGAAGGCGTCCTCGGCGGAGACGTCCTCGTCGAAGGAGGCACGCAGCTCGGCGGCCAGCTCCGGGTCGGAGTGACGCCCGGCGGCGCCGGACTTCGCGTACAGCGCGTCCAGCAGCAGCCGCCGGGCGCGGGGGCGCAGCAGGTTCACCGGCGTGGTGCCGCCGAGCGCGGCGGCGCGGATGCGGCGGAGTTCCCCGGGCTCCAGCTCCAGGCGGCGGCCGAAGGCCACGACCCGCAGCCGGTCCGCGGTGGGCGCGGGCGCCTCCTCGCCGAGGGTGAGCTGCCCCGACGCGGCGGCGGCCCCCGGCTGCTCCAGGGCGCCCCGCGCGGCCTTGCGCAGCACCTTCACCATCCGCGAGGAGCCCTTGGTGCGGGCCACCGCCGGCTCGTCGTAGGCCGTCGCCTCGGCGCCGTCGACCAGGGAGCCGACGGCCCGGATCGCCACCTGGCCCTCCTCGCCGAGCGACGGCAGGACGCCCTCGGTGTACGCGACCAGCAGCGGGGTCGGGGAGACCACGAGGATGCCGCCCGCGTAGCGGCGGCGGTCCTTGTAGAGGAGGTAGGCGGCCCGGTGCAGGGCCACCGCGGTCTTGCCCGTGCCGGGTCCTCCCTCCACGTAGGTGACGGACGCGGCGGGGGCGCGGATCACCAGGTCCTGCTCGGCCTGGATGGAGGCGACGATGTCGCGCATGGTGTGGCCCCGGGCCTGCCCGAGGGCGGCCATGAGGGCCCCGTCCCCGACCGCGGGGAGCGGTTCGCCGCCGAGGAGGGCGGTCAGCTCGGGGCGCATCAGGTCGTCCTCGACGCCGAGCACCCGGCGGCCGCGGGAGCGGATGACGCGCCGGCGCACGACACGGCCGGGCTCGACCGGGGTCGAGCGGTAGAAGGGCGCGGCGGCGGGTGCCCTCCAGTCGATGACCAGTGGCGCGTAGTCGGCGTCCAGCACCCCGATGCGGCCGATGTGCAGGGTCTCCCCGATGTCGGCGGTCCCGTCGGGCCGCACGGCGTCGTCGGCGGGCTCGACCGAGGTGTAGGCGCCGTCCGGCCCCCGTTCGCCGTCCTTGCCGTAGAGGAGGTCGATGCGGCCGAAGAGGAAGTCCTCGAACTCGTTGTTGAGCCGGTTGAGGTGGATTCCGGCGCGGAAGACCTGGGCGTCCCGCTCGGCCAGTGCGCCCGGTGTGCCGACCTGCCCGCGCCGGGCGGCGTCGCGCATGAGGAACTCCGCCTCGTGGATCTTCTCCTCCAGGCGGCGGTAGACACGGTCCAGGTGGACCTGCTCGACGGCCGTCTCGCGGTCGCGCACCGAGTCGGCGGCCGGGTCGGCCGCGGGCGCGACGGGTGAATCAACGGAATCAGCGGCATCCTGCGCGGCCACCGGGCCCCCTTCTGACGTGCACTGGGCAGCCGTCAACCGTACGCCACGGCGGGTGGGTCGTGCACCCGGGCGCCCGGTGGCGGGGCGCCGGGCGGGTCGTACGGGGTGTCGCGGGGGCCGGAGCGGCGCGCGGCCGACCGGGGGAAGGGGGCCCGCGGGGAAGGGGGCGGGCCGGGACAGCAGTGTGTCCCGGCCCGCGGGGGAGGCCGGACGCGGATCGCGGGGACCGCTGCGCTACACGTCGACCTCCACGAGGCGTTTGCCGTCGAAGGTGCGGACCTCGAAGTGGTCGATATCGTTCCGCTCCATGGCGGCGCCGCCGTGGACGTAGAGCGGGTCCTTCGCCGACTTCTCGGGGCTGTCGGGGATCCCGTACCCCCACTTCGGGACCGACCAGGAGGTGACGACCTCCTCCTCGCCGGTCTTGGACACGGCGATCAGGCTGCACTTCAGGGGGCCCCGGACGTTCTTCAGCTCCAGGACCGCATGGGTGCCCCAGCCCTTGCTCTCCATGCCGATCACCGCGCTGACCTTCGTGGTCGCGTCCGTGGCCTGCGCCTTCGCCTCCATGTGGTGGAAGAAGGCGTCCTCGGCGGGGCTGGTGGGGTGGGGGTCCGCGGCCAGGGTGCTGCCGGAGGGACCTCCCGAGGTGGCCTGGACGGCGACGGCGGGCGCCCCGATGATCAGGGCCGCTGCGGCGGCGACCAGGTACATCCCCCGCCGCCGCTTGGCGGCCCGCCGGGCCGCGACCTCGTCGAGGAGGCCGTCGAGCACGCGGGGGCCCGGCGCGGTGGGCACCACGGCGGGCGCGGGCCGGGGCTGCGGGAAGTCCTCGAAGCCGGGCAGTCCGTAGACGTTGCCGGGCGGAGCGGACGGCGCCGGGGCGGGGGCGTCGGCCAGCATCGCCAGCATCGGCTCGATACCCGAGAACTCGTCGAGGCGGGCGGCGCAGATGTCGCAGCCGGCCAGATGGGCCTCGAAGGCGGAGGCGTCCGCGTCGTCGAGCACGCCGAGCACATAGGCGCCGACGGCGTCGTGCACGGACTCCTGTTCGCGCCGGTCGTACCCGGTCATGCCGTGACCCCCCTTTCCTCCAGAGCGAGCTTCATCGAACGCAGTGCGTAGAACACCCGGGACCGCACGGTCCCGCTGGGTATGCCGAGCGTCTCGGCCGCCTCGTTGACCGTGCGGCCCTTGAAATACGTCTCCACAAGGACTTCCCGGTGTGCGGGCGTCAAATCGTCGAGTGCATCCGAGAGCGTCATCAGCCACAACGCCTTGTCGATCTCGTCCTCCGCGGGCATGACCTCCAGCGGCGACGGGTCGACCTCCTGCGGCCGGGCCTGCCGGCTGCGGTGGCCGTCGATGACGATGCGCCGGGCGACCGTCACCAGCCAGGGTCGGACAGAGCCGGTGGCCTGATTCAGCCGACCGGCGTTCTTCCAGGCACGGATGAGCGTCTCCTGCACGACGTCCTCCGCGCGCTGGCGGTCTCCCGCGACAAGACGGAGTACGTAGGCGAGCAGCGGTCCGGCATGTTCGCGATAGAGCGCGCGCATCAGGTCCTCGTCGGGGACGGAGGGTTCGATGCGCGGCTTCTCGCTGCGATGGCGGGCCCGTTGCGGACGGTCATCGGCCACGGCGGCATCCTTGCGCACCTGAACCTCCCGGTCGAGACCCTGTTGTGAACGGCTGGCTATCTGTCCCCCTTCACTACGGGGGCCGCCCGGGGATCACTCAACGCACACGCGGAAAACTTCAAGATCTTTTGTTTGGGCCCGCGGAAGGCGTGCCGCGGCGCCGGTGGCGGGCCACCCGGGCGCGGTTCCCGCACACCTCGCCGGAGCACCAACGGCGTTGCCCGCCACGGGAGGAGTCCAGGAAGACCCGGCGGCAGCCGTCCGCCCGGCAGCGCCGCAGCCGGCCGCGCGCCGCGGGGTCGGTGAGCAGCTCGACGGCGTCCCGGGCGATCGCCGCGAGCAGGGCCTCGGGCGTGGGGGCGGTGCTCAACTCCCTTACCAGGCCGCCGTCCAGGCCGGGCACGGCACTGATCCCCGGCGGCGGGCGGCGGGCCAGCCCGTTGACGGTCCGCAAGGCCCGCGCGTCGAGACCTCCTTCGAGCTCCGCGTCCACCAACGCGGCCAGGCAGCAGCGCAGTTCACGGAAGGCCGCGGGCCGGCAGGAGCGGTCCACCGGAAGGCGGGTCCCGGCAGGGAGGAGTCCCACCGCGGTCAGCCAGTGGGCCAACTCCCCTGCCCCGGAGAGCGGTTCCGGATCGCCCTCCGCCGCGGGAGCGGTGGCGAGCAGGTCCAGGCAGAGGCGGCCGGTGTCGATCAGCCTGTGCCGCCGGGGTGCCGCGGGAGGGCGCCCGGCGTCACCGTCAGTCATGCTCCTGCCACCAGGGGGCTCCTCGGTCGCATCGGGTGGTCCCCCGGACCGCTCCGGGCGCAGGGCGGTGGACCGGGCCCGCCCCCGGCGCCGCGGACGGCACCGGCGGGACGGGACGCGGCACCGGTGCCCGTGACCGCGGTCCGTGGGCGGAGCCCGGCCGCTCCGGGCGCCGCTCCCAGGGTGCCCGGAGCGGGCAGGGGCCGGAAGACCCCGCGCGGCCACCGTGTCGGCGGGACCTTCCGGGCGGCCGGTTCCGGGGGTCAGCCGCCCCCGAGCCGGAGCACGGCGGTCAGGTACAGGCACAGCGACACCACGGTCAGCAGGAAGGCGGCGGTCGTGTGCGCGGCGAGCCCGGCCCCGGTCCCGAGCCCCAGGTGCACCCGGGCGGCCCTGCTCACCCTCGGCCTGGGCCCGCCGTGCGCGGCGGCTGCCGAGGCGCGCTCCACCGCCGTGCGCACCGCCCTGCGGCTGCGCTCCGTCGTGACGCCCAGCCGCACCCCGTGGACGTCGCGCACCAGCAGGGTGCGGTAGGTCCTGCCGTAGGAGAAGGTCGTCAGCAGTCTCACGGAGGCGATCCGGTCCAGGTCCACGGAGCGCTCACCGGTCAGGGTGCGGGCCGTCAGCCGCGAGGACCCGCGCAGCGAGGGGGCGTGCTCCTCGCACAGCGCGGACAGGAGCAGGGCGCCGACGACCACGGCGGGCAGGCCGAGCACGATCGGGGCGCCCTGAGGGAGCATCCCGGCCCGGGCGAGTGCATGGCCGGCGAAGGGCAGCAGCAGCACCGCCGCCGCCACGCCCGACCCGACGCGTGCCCGCGCCACGCTGCGCCCCGCTTGCGGGTCCATTGCCGCTCCCGTCCTCGTGCTGCCCTGTCGGTCCAGGATGCGGGGGCGGCGGCCCTTCCCGCATTGCCGGATCCCGGCAGTCTTCGGCAGGTTCCACCTCCCGGGCCGGGCCGCGGGCACGCGGCCGGGTACGCGCGCCGACGGGGAACGGCCCCGGGGCGGGGACCCCCGCCGCGGCCGCCGGAGGACGGCCGGGGGCGGCGCGACGGCCGGTGGCCGGGTACCTCACCCGCCGTCCGCGTACTTGCTGCCCGCGGCCGGGTCCAGGGCGAGGCGGTAGCCGCGCTTGACCACGGTCTGGATGAGCTTCGGGGTGCCCAGCGCGGTGCGGAGGCGGGCCATGGCGGTCTCGACCGCGTGCTCGTCCCTCCCCGAACCCGGCAGGGCCCGCAGCAGTTCGGCGCGGGGGACCACCCAGCCGGGGCGCCGGGCCAGGGCGCGCAGCAGGGCCATCCCGGCGGGCGGCACCGGGCGCAGTACCTCGTCCACCAGCACGGCATGACCGCGGATCTCGATGCGGTGCCCGGCCACGGGCAGGCTGCGGGCCCGGGAGGGCAGCTCGGTTCCCAGGAGCTGCACCAGCGGACCGAGGCGGAAGCGCTCCGGCTGGACGGTGTCCACCCCTGCCGCCTGGAGCGGCAGCGCCGTCACCGGCCCCACACAGGCCGCCAGGACACGGTGGTCGAAGGCCCCGAGCAGCGCGTCCAGCAGCCCGCGGCGCTCGGCGCGGGCGAGCAGCGAGGCTGCGGCGGGTGCGCTGGTGAAGCTCACGGCGTCGAGCGCACCGGCGAGCGTGGCGTCCAGCAGCCGGTCGAGGGGGCCGAGGTCCTCCGGGGCCATCCACCGGTAGACGGGCACCAGGACCACGTCGGCGCCGCCGGCCCGCAGCGACTCCACGAACCCGGGCAGCGGCTCGCCGTGCATCTGGAGCGCGATCCTCAGGCCCGCCACGCCCTCGTCCAGCAGCCGGTCGAGGACCTCGGCCATGGACTCCGAGGCGGGCGACCACTGCTCGACGAGACCGGCGGCCCGGATGGCGCCCTTCACCTTGGGGCCCCGGGCCAGCAGCCGGACCTCGCCCAGGCGGCCCAGCAGGGCGTCTCCCACGCCCCAGCCGTCGGCCGCCTCGACCCAGCCCCGGAACCCGATCGCCGTGGTGGCCACCACGGCGTCCGGGCGACGGTCGATGATCTCCCGGGTGGCGGCGAGCAGTTCGGCGTCGTCCGCGAGCGGCACGATCCGCAGGGCGGGCGCGTGCAGCACGGAGGCGCCGCGGCGCTGGAGCAGGGCGCCGAGTTCGTCGGCGCGGCGGGCGGCGGTGACGCCGACGGTGAAGCCCGCGAGCGGGCCGTGCGGTTGGCCGTGGTGGTGCATCTCAGTCGTCCCCACTGGATGTCGCCCGGCGGACCGCCCTCTGCGGCGGCTGCCCCGCAGGGCGGTGAACGTGGCGGCCGAGCCTGCCAAAGTCGCGTGACAGGCCCGGATCACCGGCGTTTCCCCGCCGTTACGCGGGGCACCGCCGGTGTTTCCGGCCCTGTCACGGTGACGGGCCCGGGACGCCGCTTGCGGCGTCCCGGATCACACCTGGGCGTAGGCGGGCCGGGGCTCGCCCTCGTGCGGGGCGGCCGGGGCGGGTTCGGCGGCGGGGCGGCGAAGGTATACCGCCCAGGTCACCAGCGTGCAGACCAGGTAGAAGGCGAGGAAGGCCGCGAAGGCCGCGGTGCCCGTGCCCGCGGTCTGGAAGGACTGGCGGAAGGCGAGGTTGATCGCGAGCCCCCCGACACCGCCGGTCGCCCCGATGAACCCCATGGCCGCGCCCGACAGCCGGCGCCCGTAGGCGGCCGCCGCCTCGCCCGCCATGCCCCGCTCCAGTGCCTTGTTCTGGAAGATGCCCGGGATCATCTTGTACGTGGAGCCGTTGCCCAGCCCGGTGAGGACGAACAGGGCGATGAAGCCGACGAGGAAGACCGGCAGCGAGGCGCGCACCGAGGCGGCGACGACCACTCCGGTCGCGGCGGCCATGGCGACGAAGTTCCACAGGGTGATGCGTGCGCCGCCGAAGCGGTCGGCGAGCAGCCCGCCGACGGGCCGGACCAGCGATCCGAGCAGCGGGCCGACGAAGGTGAGCGACGCCGCCTGGAGGGGCGTGCGGCCGAACTGCGTCTGGAGCACCAGGCCGAAGGCGAAGCTGTAGCCGATGAAGGAGCCGAAGGTGCCGATGTAGAGGAAGGACATGATCCAGGTGTGGGGCTCCCTGAGGGCCTCCCGGGCCGCGCCGGTGTCGTTGCGGACCGGGGCGAGGTTGTCCATCCGCAGGGCGGCGCCGAGGGCGGCGACCACGATCAGCGGCAGGTAGGCGCCGATCAGCAGCCGCGGGTGCGCGGCCCCCGCGGTCCCGATGACCAGCAGGGCGGCGAGCTGGATGACGGGAACGCCGATGTTGCCGCCGCCCGCGTTGAGCCCCAGTGCCCAGCCCTTCTTGCGCAGCGGGAAGAAGGCGTTGATGTTGGTCATCGACGAGGCGAAGTTCCCCCCGCCCACGCCGGTGAGTGCCGCCACCAGCAGGAAGGTCGTGTAGGAGGTGCCGGGCTCCATCACGAACCAGGCCGCACCGGCCGGGAGGAGGAGCAGCGTGGCGCTGAACACCGTCCAGTTGCGGCCGCCGAAGCGGGCCACGGCGAAGGTGTAGGGCACCCTGATCAGTGCGCCGACCAGGGTGGCGGTCGCGATGAGGAAGAACTTGCCCGCGGGGTCCACCCCGTACTCGGGTCCCATGAAGAGGACCATCACCGACCACAGGCTCCACACGGAGAAGCCGATGTGTTCGCTGAACACGGAGTAGGCGAGGTTGCGGCGCGCGATGCGCTCCCCCTGCGTCTTCCAGAACGTGTCGTCCTCGGGGTCCCAGTGCTCGATCCAACGGCCTGCCATCGTGCGCCTCCACCTGTGTCCGGTCGTGGGGACGACGCTAGGCACGGCTCGTTTCCGTCGGGTGGCGCGAGGTGACCGGTGCGGAACGTTGCTCTCACTTGGTGGACACGGCGGCCGTGAGGCGGCCGGGCGGTCCGCGGCGGCGGGCGGGTGCGAGGCGCGCCGGGGACGGTGCCCGGAGCGGGGACGGACGGCCGGCGGCGGAGGGGCCGTGCGGGACGGACGGCCGGCGGCGGAGGGGCCGTGCGGGACGGACGGCCGGCGGCGGAGGGGCCGCGCGCGGCACACGATCGCCGCCGCCGTGATCGCCTGCGGGCCGTCCCACGGCACCCGGTGGATCGGCGCGCGGCGTCGGGGGCGGCGCGCCGCACGGCGGAGGGGCGCCTTCACCCCCCGGTGCGTGCGGCGGTGCGGCGAGGCGCCGTGGCCGTCGTCGCGCGCCCGCCGGATACCGCGGGACGGTCCGTGGCGGTGTCAGGTGCCGCGCATCACCGCGCGGTCCGCCTCGGGCAGCCAGGAGCCGGCCGGTTCGCCGAGCCAGCCCTCCCGGGCGGCGAGCTCGTCCGCGGCGCGGACCAGGGCGTCCAGGCCGGGATGGGCGAGCCCCCTGCGCCACACCATCGAGACCGGGGAGAGCGGTACCGGGTCGACCAGCGGCCGCAGCACCACGCCCGCGGGCACCGGGTGGTCCACCACGGCGAGCACCGGATCCCCGCCCCTGGCCATCACCCGCCGGAACTCCTCCATGCCCACCGCCATCGGGGCGGGCGGGGAGAGCGCGACCCCCCGGCCGTCGACGAGACGGGCGGCGAGGTCGGTCCACTCGGCGGTGCACGGGTTGCCCGCGCCCGCGTAGAGCCTGCGCCCCGCGAGCGCGGCGAGCGGCACCCGGTCGAGGGCGGCGAGCGGGTCTCCCTCGGCGAGCAGCACGGCCATCGGCTCCAGCCGGACGGGCCGGTGGCGGAGCACGGAGCGCACCCCTGCCCCGAGCCCCGCGAAGCGGCCGAAGGAGACGTCGAGCCGGCCGGCGGCGATCTCCGCCGCGGCACCCGCGAGCCCGCTCTCGTAGCGGGCCATGAGCTCGTGGTCGGGAGCCAGTTCACGGGCCCGGGCGAGCACCCGGCCGGAGCTGAGCCCGGCGGTGTTGAGGTCGACGAGCAGCGGCCGGTCGGCGCCTCGCGCGGCGGCCAGCAGGTCCTCCTGGGCGGCCAGCATCCGGCGGGCGTGGGGCAGCAGGCGCTCGCCGTCACCGGTGAGGGCGACCTGGCGGGTGGTGCGGAGGAACAGCTCCGTGCCGAGCTCCCGCTCCAGGCGGCGGATGTCCCGGCTGAGCGCCTGCTGGGCGACGAACAGACGGGCAGCGGCGCGGGTGAAGTGGAGTTCCTCGGCGGCGGCCACATAGGCACGCAGGAGGCGCGGATCCAGGTCTCGGGGCACAGCGCATTCAACAACACGGGTGCGTGAATGGCCATCCGACAGGTGTTGGACCGGCCCCGGGCCGCGACGCGAGGCTGGGGGCATGCCCGCCACCCCTTCGCGGCCCACCACGGCCGTGCGCTCCGCGCCGCCCTCCTTCGCACCCGGTGCGCCCGCCCTCGTCCCCCGTCTCGGCACCCGCGGCTGCGGGGGCCGCCGGACCGGCGGTCTCCGGACCGGCGGCGCGGCGGGCGGTGCGCCGGGCTCCTCCCGCCGCCCGCCAGGTCCCTACCGGCGGCTCTTCGGGATCCCCGGAACCCGGGCGTTCACCGCGGCCGGCCTGCTGGCGCGGCTTCCCGCGGGCATGTTCGGGGTGGGCGCGATCCTGATGATCGCGGGCACCCGGGGGTCGTACGCGCTGGCCGGGGCCGTCACGGCGACCGGCCTGGCGGCGACCGCGCTGGTCGCCCCCGTCACGGCGCGCCTGGTCGACCGGTACGGACAGGCGCGGGTGGCCGTCCCCGCCGCCCTGCTGGCGGTCCTCGGGCAAATGGCCCTGGTGCTGTGCGTCCGCTCCGGTGCCCCGGCCTGGACCCTGTTCGCGGCGTACGCCGCGACGGCCACCTGCCCGAACGTCGGGGGGATGTCCCGGGCCCGCTGGGGGCACCTGCTGCGCGGCGCCCCGGAGGCCCGGCACACCGCGAACGCGGTGGAGCAGGCCGTGGACGAGCTGTGCTTCATGCTGGGGCCGGTGCTGGCGGCGCTGCTGTGCTCGGCTCTGTTCGTGGAGGCGGGCACGGTGGCGGCGGCCCTGCTGCTGCTGAGCGGGGTGCTGCTGTTCGCGGCCCAGCGCGGCACCGAGCCGCCCGTCTCCGGGCGCGGCACCGCCGCCGCCCCCCTGCGGGTGCCGGGGATGCGCCCGCTGCTCGGGGTCTTCCTCGCCACCGGGGCGGTGTTCGGGGCGACGGAGGTGGTCACCCTGGCCGAGGTGGGCGGGGCGGCCGGGGGCGCGGTGCTCGGCCTGGCGGCCGCGGGGTCCGGCGCGGCCGGGCTGCTGTACGGCAGGACCCGCAGGGCGGTGGCGCTGCCGTGGTGCCTGGCCGCGATGACGGCCCTGACGGCGCTGCCCCTGCTGGCGGCCGCCCTCACGGACCGGCTCGCGCTGCTCGCCGTGGCGCTGCTGGTCGCGGGTACGGCGACGGCGCCGACCATGGTCGCGGGGATGACGGCGGTCCAGCGGCTCACCCCGGCCGGGCGGGCGAACGAGGGCATGACGCTGGCGGTCACGGCACTGCTGGGCGGCATCGCCGCCGGCTCGGCCGCGGGGGGCTGGACGGTCGAGCGCCTGGAGCCCGCCGCGGGCTATCTGGTGCCGGTCTGCGCCGCCGCCCTGGCCTGGGCGGCGGCCGTGGCAGGCCGGGGGCACGGCGGCCGGGCATGACGAAGGCCCGCCGGCACGGGGCCGGCGGGCCTTCACCCACATGGGGTGGCGAGGTGGTGGGGGCATCGCGCCCCCGGGCCTCGTCGGTGGAGATGGCGGGAATCGAACCCGCGTCCAACGGTGCGGAACCAGGGCTTCTCCGTGTGCAGTCCGCTGCGATTTTCTCAGCCCCGGAGATCACGCGGACAAGTCTCCGACGGGCTCAGTCACTGTGTGGTTTCCCTCTCGACCCCGTGACCGGGCCTAGAGGTTTAGTTCCCTAGATGACGCCAGGAACCGGGTCGGGAACAGCCCCGGGCTGACGCTCCATGAGTGAAGGTTCGTCTCTACTGCTTATCAGGCAGCGAGGGCGAAGGCTTCGGAGTTATCGCGCTTGGAATTGGCGATTATTGGTTGCGACATATGGTTAACGAGATCATTGCCGCTTCCTCGACACGCTTCCCCTGCTTCGACATCCGCTGTCGAAACCGATCATCCCCATGTTGAGTTGACAAGCCCCCGTCTCCAGGGGCGATGCCCATCGTACGTGACCAACGCACGACGATGCCAGCGCATTCCCCCGCGGGGCGGTCCCTCAGGCCCGCTGCCTGCGGCGGGCGGCCGAGACGGCCCGGTCCGCCTCCCTGCGGTCCTGCTTCTCCCGCAGCGTCTGGCGCTTGTCGTACTCCTTCTTGCCCTTCGCCAGCGCGATCTCGACCTTGGCCCGGCCGTCCTTGAAGTACAGGGCGAGCGGGACGATGGTGTGACCGGTCTCCTGGGACTTGGACTCCAGCTTGTCGATCTCCTCCCGGTGCATCAGCAGCTTGCGGCGGCGCCGGGCGCTGTGGTTCGTCCAGGTGCCCTGGCTGTACTCGGGAACGTGCACGTTGTGCAGCCACGCCTCGCCGCCGTCGATCTGCACGAAGCCGTCCGCCAGCGAGGCCCGGCCCTGGCGCAGCGACTTCACCTCGGTACCCGTGAGCACGAGGCCGCACTCGTAGGTGTCCAGGATGTGGTAGTCGTGCCGCGCCTTCTTGTTCTGGGCGATCAGCTTGCGCCCTTTTTCCTTTGCCATAGTGCGGTCATTTTCGCACTACGAGGCCCCCCTGAGGCCACCCAATACCGATGCGGCCCGCTCCTCGGCCCCCTCGTCGGCGGCCAGGTCCGGTGCGATGCCCGTGCCGTCGACGTGGTGACCTGCCGGAGTGCGGTAGAGGCCCACGGTGAGCTCGGCGACGGAGCCGTCGGGCAACCGGCTCGGCATCTGCACCGAACCCTTGCCGAAGGTGCGGGCACCGACGGTCACGGCGCGGCCACGGTCCTTGAGCGCGCCGGTGACCAGTTCGGCGGCGCTCATGGTCCCGCCGTCGACCAGCGCGACCAGGGGCCGCCGGGTGTCGCCGCCCGGCTCGGCGTAGAGCGCCCGCTGCTCGCCGCGGACGTCGTAGGTGGCCACCAGGCCGCCGTCCAGGAAGGCGGAGGCCGCCTCGACGGCCTCGCTGACCAGACCGCCCGGGTTGCCGCGCAGGTCGAGCAGGACGCCGGCCTCGCGCGGGGCCTCCTCCACGGCGCGGCGCACCCGCTCGCCCGACCCCTTGGTGAAGGCGTCGACCCTGATCAGCACGGCCTCGCGGCTCAGCCTGCGGACCGTGACCGACTCGGTGAGGAGGCGGACGCGCTCCAGCTCGGCCGTGAAACGGCGGCCCTCGCGCTCCAGGCCGAGACGGACCGCGGTGCCCTCGGGGCCGCGCAGCAGGGCGACCACCTCGGTCACGGGGCGGTGCGCGACCTCTTCGCCGCCGACGGCCAGCAGCAGGTCGCCCGGGCGGATCCCGGCGCGCGCGGCGGGAGCGTCCTGCTGCACCCGGGAGACCTCGACACGGCCCTCGGCGTCGCGCCGGGCACCGAGGCCCACCCCGCTGTACTCGCCGTCGAGGGCGTCGGCGAACTCCTCGTACTCGCGGCGGTCGTAGACGGCGCCCCAGCGGTCGCCGCTGCGGCTGACGAACTGCTCGGCCGCCTCCGTACCGGACTTGCCGTCGGCCATGGCCTCGGCCGCCGCACGCGCCAGGCCCTCGCGGTCCACGGTCGCCCCCGCGGCGCGCGCGGGCTGGGTGCGCCGCGGCTCCTCGGCGTCCTCGCGCGGGAGGACGCCGGTGACCGCCGCGGTGGCGAGCACGGTCGCGAAGACCAAGGTCAGGGCCGCCCCGCGGCGGATGCCGTGGGGCCGTCGACAGAACTCGGGGCCTGACATGGCGCCGAGTCTAGGACAAGCGAAGGGCGCCGTACGGCGGTTGACCGTACGGCGCCCGGGGCGCTTCTCACACCTTCAGGTACTTGCGGAGCGCGACGAAAGCCGCAACGGCGGGCATCAGCAGCCCGATCGCGAGCACCAGCGGCAGCTTGGTGAAGACCGCGTCCCAGCCGATGAAGTCGACCAGCTGCATCTTGTCCGCGAGGGCGAGGCCGTTGTCGATCAGGAAGTAGCGGCCGACGAGCAGCATCACGCAGGCCACGGCACCGCCCAGCAGGCCCGCGACCGCGGCCTCCATGATGAACGGCGTCTGGATGTAGAAGCTGGACGCCCCCACGAGCCGCATGATGCCGGTCTCCCGGCGGCGGCTGAACGCCGACACCCGCACGGTGTTGACGATCAGCATCATCGCGATCACCAGCATCAGGCCCATCACGCACAGCGCCGCGATCCGCATCCCGTTCATCAGGCCGAAGAGGTTCTGGAGGATGTCCCGCTGGTCCTGGACCGAGTGCACGCCGTCGCGCCCGGCGAACGCGGTGGCCACCACCTGGTACTTCTCGGGGTCGTGCAGCTTGACCCGGAAGGACTCCTGCATCTGGTCGGGAGTGATGGTGGCGGCGATCGGGGTGTCGCCGTACTGCTCCTTGTAGTGCTTGTACGCCTCCTCGGCCGTCTCGTGCTGGACGGTGTCGACCAGGTCGAGGGCCTTCAGGTCGGACTCGATCTGCTCCTTCTGCGCGGTGGTGACGGCGCCCTTGGCGCACTGCGGTGCGGTCGAGGCGTCGTTCTTGTTGCAGAGGAAGATGGAGACGTTGACCTTGTCGTACCAGAAGTCCTTCATGGTGTTGACCTGCTCCCGCATGAGCAGGGCACCACCGAACAGGGCCAGCGACAGGGCCACGGAGATGACGACGGCGAAGGTCATCGTGAGGTTTCGACGGAGACCGACGCCGATCTCCGACATGACGAACTGGGCGCGCATGGCGTGCTTTCAGCCTTTCAGTCTGTCCGGGCTCAGTGCTGGTAGCCGTAGACGCCGCGGGCCTGGTCGCGGACGAGACGGCCCTTCTCGAGCTCGATGACGCGCTTGCGCATCTGGTCGACGATGTTCTGGTCGTGGGTCGCCATCACCACGGTGGTGCCCGTGCGGTTGATCCGGTCGAGCAGCTTCATGATCCCGACCGAGGTCTGCGGGTCGAGGTTTCCGGTCGGCTCGTCCGCGATCAGCAGCAGCGGCCGGTTGACGAAGGCGCGCGCGATGGCGACGCGCTGCTGCTCACCGCCCGAGAGCTCGCCGGGCATCCGGTCCTCCTTGCCGCCGAGGCCGACCAGGTCGAGAACCTGGGGGACGGCCTTGCGGATCTCGCCCCGCGGCTTGCCGATGACCTCCTGCGCGAAGGCCACGTTCTCCGCCACGGTCTTGTTGGGCAGCAGCCGGAAGTCCTGGAAGACCGTGCCCAGCTGGCGGCGCATGTGGGGCACCTTCCAGTTGGAGAGGCGGGCGAGGTCCTTGCCCAGGACGTGGACCGCGCCCTGGCTGGCGCGCTCCTCGCGCAGCAGCAGCCGGAGGAAGGTCGACTTGCCCGAACCCGACGATCCCACGAGGAAGACGAACTCCCCCTTCTCGATTTCGAGGGAGACGTCACGCAGGGCAGGTCGGTTCTGCTTGGGGTAGCTCTTGGAGACGCTGTCGAATCGGATCACGGATGCACCACGGGTCGCCGGGAGTAGGTGAGCGTGACCATACGCGAAGCCGCACAGGCCGTGCAGACACGGTCCCGACTTGACCGATTTATCCCGTCGCAGGACGGGGGCGATACGGCGGGGCGCGCCGAAAGGCGCCCGAGCTGGCACAGTGGTAGGGGAACAGAGGCGTTTCCCGGTGCGTTCCGGGGAGAGACATTCCGCTGACGGTCCGCGGCCACTCCGCGGCCCCGGGTGCGCGGGAGGAGGAGAGCGCATGACCTACGACCGGCTCGTGTGCGGGAACTGCGCGGCCCCCGTGTCGGAGGGCCGCTGCCCGGTGTGCAGGGCCAATCGGGAGCGCCTCCAGCAGGAGGGTCCGTTCGCCGGGCTGAATCCCGCGGCGCTGCTGGCGCTGCTGGTGGTCCTCGTGGCGGCCGTGGCACTGCTGGCCGTCTGACGTACGAGGAGGAGGGCCCGGGACGCGTCCCGGGCCCTCCTCCGTGTGCGCTGCGCGACGGTCCGTCTCAGACGGTCACCGCACGGTGCGGCCTCAGGCCGCGGCGCTGCCGCCGACCAGGCGCGGCAGCATGCGGAAGCCGATGCCGCCGGCGATCATGGTCGCCGCGCCGAGCAGCAGGAAGGTGGTCTCGGCGGCGCCGGTCTCGGCCAGCTCCTCCTTGGCCTCGCCCTGCTGGACCGGCTGCGAGCCGACGCTGTCGGGGGTGGTGCCGGCGGGGGCGTCACCCTCGATCACGCCGCCGTTCGGGTCGGCGCCGTTGCCTCCGGAGGCGGAGCCGCCGGTGGCCGCACCACCCGAGGCGTCACCCGTGGTCGCACCACCGGTGTTGGCACCACCGGTCGTGTCACCGGTCGTCGCACCACCGGTGCTGGCACCGCCGGTGTTGGCACCGCCGGTCGTGTCACCGGTGGTCGCACCGCCCGTGGTGTCACCGGTGGTCGCACCGCCCGTGGTGTCACCCGTGGTCGCACCACCGGTCGTGTCACCCGTGGTCGCACCACCCGTGGTGTCACCCGTGGTCGCACCACCGGTCGTGTCACCGGTCGTCGCACCACCCGTGGTGTCACCCGTGGTCGCACCACCGGTCGTGTCACCGGTCGTCGCACCACCCGTGGTGTCACCCGTGGTCGCACCACCGGTCGTGTCACCCGTGGTCGCACCACCCGTGGCGTCACCCGTGGTCGCACCACCGGTCGTGTCACCGGTCGTCGCACCACCGGTCGGCTCACCCGCAGCGCCCTCGTCGACACCGCCGATGGCACCGGAGACGGTCTCGCCCTCGGCCTCGTTGATGCCCAGCCCCGCATCGGCCTCGATGCCGGTCAGGTCGAAGGCCTGCGCGGCACCTGCGGCGGTGAGCGACGCACCCGCGGCGATGACAGCGCCGGCGGCTATGCGTGCGACGCGGATCCGCGTCTTCTTCGTCATGTGTCTGCTACCCCCAGTAGCTCATCGTCATCAGGGCATCGCACCGGGCGGCGGCACAGGGGGATCGTCAGAACTCCCCCGTTCTCGGCGCGCCCGGGCATCGCGTATGCCGGACCACACCCTTCCCAGTTTCCGCAAGACCGTCAAGGTCGTTGCGGGCGCGATGTCCGTTATGCAGTCAGTTGCCTGAGCAATGGGGGGTAAGTGTGACGTAAAAAGGGAACTGCCGCTCCCTGAGCGGCAGTTCCCTTGTCGACAAAGCGAGCAGTTACTTCTCCTGCTGCTTGCGCCAGCGAATTCCCGCTTCGAGGAAGCCGTCGATCTCACCGTCCAGCACGGACTGGGGATTGCCGACTTCGCACTCGGTGCGCAGGTCCTTCACCATCTGGTACGGGTGCAGGACGTACGAACGCATCTGGTTGCCCCAGGAGTTGCCGCCGTCGCCCTTGAGGGCGTCCATCTTGGCCTGCTCCTCCTGGCGGCGGCGCTCCAGCAGCTTCGCCTGGAGGACGTTCATCGCGCTCGCCTTGTTCTGGATCTGGGAGCGCTCGTTCTGGCAGGAGACCACGATGCCGGTGGGGATGTGCGTGATGCGGACGGCGGAGTCGGTGGTGTTGACGCCCTGGCCGCCGGGCCCGGAGGCGCGGTACACGTCGACGCGGAGCTCGGACTCGTCGATCTCCACGTGGTCGGACTGCTCGACCACCGGCAGGACCTCGACACCGGCGAAGGAGGTCTGGCGCCGCCCCTGGTTGTCGAAGGGCGAGATGCGCACCAGCCGGTGGGTGCCCTGCTCGACGGAGAGCGTGCCGTAGGCGTAGGGGGCCTTGACGACGAAGGTGGTCGACTTGATGCCGGCCTCCTCCGCGTAGGAGGTCTCGTACACCTCGGTGCCGTAGCCGTGCCGCTCGGCCCAGCGCAGGTACATGCGCTGGAGCTGCTCGGCGAAGTCGGCCGCGTCCACGCCGCCCGCCTCGGCCCGGATGTTGACCAGCGCCTCGCGCTCGTCGTACTCGCCGGACAGCAGGGTGCGGACCTCCATCTCGTCCAGCGCCTTGCGCACGGCCTCCAGCTCGGTCTCGGCCTCGGCACGCGTGTCCGGGTCGTCCTCGGCCTCGGCGAGCTCGAAGAGGACTTCGAGGTCGTCGATACGGCCGCGCAGGGCCTCGGCCTTGCGGACCTCGGCCTGGAGGTGCGAAAGCCTGCTGGTGATCTTCTGCGCCGCCTCGGGGTCGTCCCACAGGGACGGCGCCGCCGCCTGCTCCTCGAGCGCGGCGATGTCTGCCCTCATCGCCTCGAGGTCCAGGACGGCCTCGATCGACCCCATGGTCGAGGAGAGGGACTTCAGCTCTTCGGATACATCGACGACTGCCACGGGTCCAGCCTAACGGCTGGACGGCGTGCCCCGTGCTGGCCCCGGCCCGCGACTTCCCCCGGGACCCGTCCCCGCCGGGTGGCGGGGACGGAGCGGGCGGCGGGGACGGAGGCGGTCAGGGCTCGGCGGGCACGGACTGGCGGGTGCCGCCCGGCGGGACCTGGCCGCCGTCGCCGTCCAGGGCCAGCCAGCCCCCCACCCCGGCGACGGCCGCCAGGGCCACCGCCGCCGCGCCCACGGTGAGGCGGCGCCTGCGGACCGCGGCGGCCCGGTTGCGGGCGGAGCCCGGGCGTCGCTGGCCCGGGGTCCGGGGGGCCCGGGCCGTCCCGCGGGCACCGCCCGCGAGCTCGTCCGGGGCGGGCACCCTCATCGAGGTGTGGGTGTCCCGGTTGGCGTCCGCGGAGGCCGCACCGGGCACGAGGGGGACGGCCCCCCGCCGGCGGGGGGCGGCCGGCCGTTCCGGCTCGTCCTCCTCCCAGGGCTCGGGGGCGGGCTCGGTGCCGGGTTCGTCGACCTCAAGCGGCGGGATCCCGCGCAGCAGGGGGAGGAGGTCGTGGAGGCGCTGGGCGAGCTCGGAGGCGCGCAGCCGGGAGGCGGGCGCCTTGGCCAGGCACTGGACGATCAGCTGCCAGAGCTCCTCGGGGATTCCGGGGAGCGGGACGACGGTCTCGGTGACATGGCGGCGCAGGACCGCGCCGGGGTGCCCGCCGCCGAAGGGCGTGAAGCCCGCCAGGAGTTCGTAGAGCACGGTGGCCAGGGCGTAGATGTCGACCGCCGCGCGGGGCGGGAGGCCCTCGACGAGCTCGGGCGCGACGTAGTCGGGCGTGCCGATGATCCCGGAGGCGTTGGGGGCGCCCCCCGCGGCACGGGCGGCCTTGGTGCGGCGCGGGGTGTCGATCAGCTTGGCGACGCCGAAGTCGGTGAGCAGCGCGGGGTGGGCGCCGCCGGGGCCGAGCGGCCCCTCCATGTCCAGCAGGATGTTCTCCGGCTTGACGTCGCGGTGCACGACACCGGCGGCGTGTGCGGCCGCCAGCGCCTCGGCGACGTCGGCGGTGATGGCGACGGCCGCCTCGGGCGCCAGCCTGCGCTCCCGGTCGAGGCGGGTGCGCAGGTCGGTGCCGCGGACCAGGTCCATGACCAGGGCGAGGTCGTTGCCGTCGACCACCAGGTCGCGGACCGCGACGATGCGGGGATGGTCCAGCTGGAGGAGCGCGGTGCGCTCCTGGACGAAGCGGCCGACGAGTTCCTGGTCGCAGGCCAGGTCCTCGCGCAGCAGCTTGACGGCGACGGGGCCCTCGGGGCCCTCGCCGAGCCACACCGTGCCGGCGCTTCCCCGCCCCACGATCTGATGGGCCGTGTACCGGCTGCCGATTTTTCGTGCCAAGACTGCTCCCTCAGCGGCTGGCGTTGGCCCTAAAGTACGCGGGCGTCGGGGAGGTCCGTGCCCAGGATGTCGCCGACCTCCACTTCTGCGGGATAAATCAGCCTACGGAAGTCGACAAATCCACGGCATCGCCCGGAGGGCCGCCGCCGGGACCGGCGGAGGGCGCCCGCACGGCGGCCGTGCGGGCGCCCTCCGGAGGCAGCTCCCTCGCCACGGCCCCGGGGCTCCCCGGGGCCTGGGGAACGGGCCCTACGGCCCGGTGATCTGCTCGCCCGCGTCCTGGGCGTCGCCGAGTGTGGAGATCCAGTCGGTGACCGTGGAGATGCCGTCCCCGAGGGCCTCCCAGTAGCCCTTGCCCTCGGCGATCCACCCCTGGAGCGGCGTCAGCTCCCAGATCAGCCAGCCGCCGATGAAGAGCAGCACGACCATGACCAGGCAGCCCTTGAGGCAGCCCAGGCCCGGGATGCGGACGGGGTTGGCGCTGCGGCGCCGCGGCTCCCTGGGCTCCCGCGGCGGGCGTGCGGCGGGCTGCTGGGGCGGTGGCGGCTGCGGCGGCGTGTACGGCTGGGGTGCCTGCGGCTGCCGGTAGGGCTGGGGAGCCTGCGGCTGCCGGTACGGCTCGGGCTGCCGAGCGCCCCCCTGGTAGGGCGGAGGCGCGTAGGGCTGGGGCTGGGCCGACCTGTGCTGCGGAGGCTGGTGCCGCTGCGGAGGCTGCTGCGGCTGGGGCTGCGGCTGGCGCTGCGGACGGCGGCGCAGCGGGTCCTGACTCGGGTCCAGGTACTGCATCTGCGTCTGCTCGTTGCGGTCTCGGGCAGCCCTCAGCTGGGACTGCCAGGGGTGCGGCTCCTCCGGCCCCGGCACCGGCGGCATCACCGAGGTGGGGTCGGCGCCGCCGGGCGGACCGGTCTGCGGCAGCACGCTGGTGGCCCCGGAGGGGTCGTAGGCCGACGCACCGGAGGGGCCCGTGTTCGGCAGGACCTGGGTCGCGTCGGAGGCCCCCGGAGTGTCCGGAACGGGGGCGGGCGAGGGGTCGGGGGCGAGCAGCGCGCCGACCCCGAGCGCGGCGTCGACCTGGGCGGCGCCGGCGCGGACGCCGATCCCCTCGGCCACGGTGCGCAGCGCGCGGGCCAGGTTCTCGGCGCTGGGACGCTCCCCGGGCTCCTTGCGGAGGCAGCGCTCGATGACCGTCCACAGGGGCTCGGGAACGGTGGTGGGGCGGCGGGGCTCCTCGCTGAGGTGCCGGTGCAGCACCTCCAGGGCGGTGCCTCCGGAGAACGGGGGACGGCCGGTGACCAGCTCGTACAGCAGGATCCCGGCACCGTAGACGTCGACGGCGGAG
Source organism: Streptomyces sp. C10-9-1 (assembly GCF_024497955.1). Lineage (GTDB taxonomy): Bacteria > Actinomycetota > Actinomycetes > Streptomycetales > Streptomycetaceae > Streptomyces > Streptomyces sanyensis. The sequence continues at coordinate 345,409 of NZ_JANHKP010000004.1, forward strand.
GTCTGGGGGCGCCCCTCGGCCGACTCCGGCGCTACGTACGCGGGCGTGCCGACGAACTCGTGGGTGCGGGTCAGCCCCGGGGAGTCGGCGAGCCGGGCGATGCCGAAGTCGGTGAGCATCGGGTGCATCTGGCCGTCCGCGTCGGTCCGCAGCAGGACGTTGGCGGGCTTCAGGTCCCGGTGCACGACCCCGTCCGCGTGGCTGGCGGCGAGCGCGTCGGCGATCTGCGCCGTCAGCAGCGAGGCGGCGACCGGGGACAGGGGTCCGCTCTCACGCAGGTAGCGGTGGAGGTCGGGGCCGTCGACCAGGTCCATGACCAGGGCGAGGAGGTCGCCCTCGACGACCAGGTCGCGGGTGCGCACGATGTTCGCATGGGTGAGCCGCAGCAGGACGGAGCGCTCCCGCAGGAAGCGCATCACCACGTCCGCGTCGTTGGCGAGCTCCTCCTTGAGGACCTTGATCGCCACGGTCTCGCCGGGCTGCCCGGGAACGGCCGCCTCGGCGCCCGCCGTCTCCCTCTGGCGCGCACGCCAGACGGTGCCCGTGGCGCCGCGCCCGAGCGGCTCCTCGAGCAGGTACTTGCTGCCTACCGGCCGCACGTCGCGCTCCCTGCTGATCGGGGTCCTCCATGGTCCGGGCCGCCGATGATCCTCTGATCCTGACGGCCGCCCGGTGTCCGGCCCACTGTAATGCCGTGGCGGGGGGCGTCGGCTGCCGCGCGGGCATCTCTTCCCCGGTCGCCCCTGCTCGAAGACAGACGCGGGCTTCGTACGCGCGGTTGCCGCACGGAAGAGGACGGAACGGTAACGAAGCTCACCTTTCCGGCATGACCCACCCGTGCTTCCGGGTCGACCAGGCACTTTTGCGCCCGGAGTCGACCATTCAAGATCACTTATGGGTGGGGGCCGGGCGTGTTGCGCGCCACAGGTGCAAGGATGCCCTCAGCACAGAGCCACCCGGGCCCGCCCGGCGCGTCGGCGCGCCCGCGCCCGCGTGCCCCGGCGGCGGCCCGGGCCCTGTCTCCTGTGCCGACCTGCCGGGTGGGGGCGAGGCGATCAGGGCAGCTCCCCTGCCGGGCGACCGCGCAGAAGGGATTGCAGCCGCGATGCAGATCCGGTTCACCGTGCTCGGGCCGCGCGGCGGCCCGGCCGCCTCGGCGGGACGCGCCTGCGACGTGCTGGTCACCGCCCCGGCCGGTACCGCGCTGGGCGCGGTCGCCTCGGGGCTGGCCTCGGCGGTGACCGGCCCGGAGGGCGCCTCCTCCGGTTCCGTGGTGCTGTACGCCGGCTCCGAGCGGCTGGACCCCCGGCGCAGCACCCTGGGCGTGCCTCCCCTGCTGGACGGCGCGGTGCTCTCCCTCCACTCCCCCGCCGCGGAGGAGTCCGGCGCCGCGGACGCCGCGGCCCGGCTCCACGTGGTCGCCGGGCCGGACGCGGGCGGGGTCCACCTGCTGCACGGCGGACGGGTCGGCGTGGGCCGCTCGGCCGAGGCCGACGTCGCGGTCGACGACCCGGACGTCTCCCGCTTCCACTGCGAGGTGACGGTCGGCGAGGACGGCCGCGTCACCGTGGCGGACCTCGGCTCCACCAACGGGACCACCGTCGACGGCTCTCCCGTGCGCGAGCGCCCGGTCCGCCTGGCCCCGGGCGCGCTGCTGCGGGTCGGCGAGTCGGTGCTGCGGCTGGCGGCCCCCGGCCCCGCGGAGCCGCTGCCGACAGCCCCCGACGGCGAGGGCCACCTGCGGGTGGGCCGCCCCGTCGGGTCCTCCCCGGACGGCGGCGGCCCCCCGGCGCAGGACCGCGTCGCCGACGCGGTGCCCGCGGCCCCCGGCCGTTCCCCGGCGGGGCCGGTCGCCCACGGCGGCCTCCGGGTGCCCGCCCAGTACGCGCCCTCCGGCCCGCACGCGCCGTCCGCCGCGCCCCCGGCCACCGGCCCGCACGCCTCCTCCGGCGCTGCCACCCACGGCCGCCCGCTCGACCTGTCCGGCGGACCGGGTCTGCCGTCCGTCTCCCCGGACGCCCCCGCCGGGGAGACGGACGGGGACGGCGGCCCCGGCGCCCCCGCCGCGACCGCACCGGGTCAGCGCCGCCGGGGCATAGGAGCCTGGGCGCGCCGGCTGGCCGGCGCCCGGGAGGCGGACGCCGAGCCCGCCCGGGAGGACGGCCGGCCGCCGGCCCGGCCCGACGGCACCGGAGCGGAGCGCTGGCCCGACCCCGCCGCCCTGCTGCTGGACGCGCTGCGCCCGGGGCCCCGGCTGTGGGAGCGGGACGGCGCGCATCCGGAGTCGCTGGTGGTGCGACTCGGCACCGCGGACCGGGCGGACCTGGCGTCCGTCCCCGTGACCGTCGGGCTGCGGGAGGCGGGTTCCCTCGGGCTCGCCGGGCCGAGGGCCCGCCTGACCGGCCTGGCCCGCTCGGTGGTCGCCCAGCTCGCCGCGCTGCACTCGCCCGCCGGGCTGGAGCTGGTGCTGATCGCGGCGGAGCGGCCCCAGGAGGCCGGGGAGCGCGCACGGGAGTGGGGCTGGCTGGGCTGGCTCCCCCATCTGCGGCCCGCGCACGGCCAGGACTGCCGCCTGCTGCTCGCCTTCGACCGGGACCAGGCGGCCGCCCGCACGGCCGAGCTGACCCGGCGCCTGGACGACGGCCCCCTCGGCCCGGGGTGGCCGAGCGCCGACCGCGCCGCCGTGGCCGAGGCCGCCGCGCGCCACACCGGACCGCGCACGGTCGTCGTGGTGGACGGCGACCCGGGCACGGCGGCCCTGCGCGAGGCGCTCGCCCGGCTGGCGGAGGCCGGGCCTGCCGCGGGGATCCACCTGGTGTGCCTCGCCGAGACCCCGGCCGCCTCGCCCCTGTCCCCGGTGGCCGCCACCTACGAGGCGGCGTGCGCGGCCTCGCGGCCCTTCCGGGAGTGCGGCGCGGTCGGCCTGCTGAGCGGCGAGGTCGCGACGGCGCTGCGGGTGCTGCGGGTCGCGGGCGGCCGCACCGCGGGGCACGGCACGGTCGGGACCGGTGACGGCGTCTCCGTGGCCTGGGCCGAGCGCTTCGGCCGCGCCCTGGCCCCGCTGCGCGCCGAGGGCGGCACCGGGGAGGGCCGGGTGTCGGCCCTGCCACGCAGCGCCCGCCTGCTGGACGAACTGGGGCTGGCCCGGGCCACGCCCGCGTCCCTGATGGCCCGCTGGGCGTCGGCCGGGGACACGACGGTGGTGCTCGGCGCCGGGCCGCAGGGCCCGGTGTCCGTGGACCTGGCCGCGGAGGGACCGCATCTGCTGGTCGAGGGTCCCGCGGGCTGCGGGCGCACCGAGCTGCTGCGGTCGGTGGCGGCGTCCCTGGCGGCGGCCGCCCGGCCGGACCGGCTGGGGCTGCTGCTGGTCGACGGGGCGGCGGGCGAGCGCGGGGGCGGACTGGCGGCGTGCGCCGAACTGCCCCACGTCATGGAGCACCTGGCGGCCGGGGACCCCGTGCGGATGCGGGCCTTCGCCCAGGCTCTGGGCGGGGAGCTGAAGCGCCGTGCCGAGCTGCTGGCGGACACGGACTTCGCCGCCTGGCACGCCGCACGCCGCGGCGGGGGCCGCGTGGTCGGGCCGCGGACGGCCCCCGAGGCCTCCGACGACCGCGGGGACCTGCACTCCCCGCCCTCGGGCACGCTCCGGCTGCGCCCCGGGGGCCGTACCGAGCCTCCGGGACCGGACCCGCTGCCGCGGCTGGTGGTCCTGGTGGACGACTTCGACGCGCTGGTGGACCCCGCGCTCGGCAGCCCGGGCCGCCCGGCCGCCGGTTCCGTGGTGCGCGCCCTGGAGGCCGTGGCCCGCGAGGGAGGACGCCTCGGGGTGCACCTGGTCGCCTCCTCCGCCCGCCCCGACCGGACGGCGGACACCCGGCTCGCCGAGGAGGCCCGCCTGCGGGTGGTCCTCCAGGCGCCCGCGGTCGCACCGGGGCCGGACGACCCGGCCCCGGGCCGGGGCGCGGTGGGGCATCCCGACGGACGGACCACCGCCTTCCAGGGCGGCCGGGTGACCGGCCGCATCCCGCGCACCGCGACCCTGCGTCCGACGGTGGTGCCGCTGGAGTGGGAGCGGATGGGGGACCCGCCGACCCGGCGCCCGGTGCGCGAGCTGGGCAACGGCCCCACCGACCTGGCCCTGCTGGCGAGCGCGCTGGAGCGGGCGGCCCGCTCGGTGTCGGCGCAGCCCCCGGCTCCCCTGGTCCCGGCCCACCGGCCCTGAGCACGCGGGGCAGCGGGGCCGCTGGTCCTAATCGGCCGCCCCCGCGCCGCTGACGCCACGTCACAAGCCCATCACGAAGGGCCCGTCGGCCCCGAGCGCGGTATTGCGACACCCCGGAGCCGGGCGTACACCTGCTGTAACGGGACAGCAGCCACGGGAGAGGCGGGCAGCGATGCGCACAACTCTTCGTACGGGCAGGGCCGCGGTGGCGGCCGCGGCGGTCGGGGCGCTGGCACTCGCCGGCTGCGGCGGGGGCGACGGGGGCGGGCCCGGGGACGGCGCGGACGGCGGCGCGGCCCGCACCGTCGAACTCCCCCGCCTGGACGGTGAGTCGCTACAGGTCGCCGCGGTGTGGAGCGGCCCCGAGCAGGAGAACTTCACCAGGGTGCTGGAGGAGTTCGAGCGCCGCACCGGCGCCGAGGTCGCCTTCGTGCCCGCCCAGGACCCTATCGTCACCTTCCTGGGCACGAAGATCGCCGGCGGCAGTCCTCCGGACGTGGCGATGCTGCCCCAGGTCGGAGCAGTCGAGCAGGCCGTGGAGCGCGGCTGGGCGAAGCCGGTCGGGCCGGAGGCGGCGGCGCAGCTGGAGAAGAACTACTCCCCCGGCTGGCGGGAGCTCGGCACCGTGGACGGGACCGCGTACGCGGTGTACTACAAGGCCGCCAACAAGTCCCTGGTCTGGTACAACAGCGCGGTCTTCGAGAACGCGGGGGTGGACGAGCCGGCCACCTGGGAGGAGTTCCTCCGCACGGCGCGGACCGTCTCGGCCTCGGGTGTCACCCCGGTCTCCGTCGCCGGTGCGGACGGCTGGACCCTCACCGACTGGTTCGAGAACGTCTACCTCTCGCAGGCGGGGCCGGAGTCGTACGACCGGCTGGGGCGGCACGAGATCCCGTGGACCGACCCGTCGGTGGCGCGGGCCCTGACCACGCTCGCCGAGCTCTTCGGCGACGAGTCGCTGATCGCGGGCGGGGCGGACGGCGCCCTCCAGACGGAGTTCCCGGCCTCGGTGACGCAGACCTTCACCGGAGGCGAGGCCCCCCGGGCGGCCATGGTCTTCGAGGGGGACTTCGTGGCCGTCAACATCGCGCAGACGGACGCGGAGATCGGGACGGACGCCCGGGTCTTCCCGTTCCCGGCCGTGGGCGGCAAGGCCCCGGTGGTGACCGGGGGCGACGCGGCGGTGGCCCTGAGGGACGGCGAGGGCGCCCAGGCGCTGCTGACCTTCCTGGCGTCCCCGGACGCGGCGGCCATCTCGGCGGGGGCGGGCGGCTTCCTGTCGCCGAACAAGGCTCTGGACCCCGGCGCCTATCCGGACGACGTGCAGCGGGGCATCGCCGAGGCGCTGATCGCGGCGGGCGACGACTTCCGCTTCGACATGTCGGACCGGATGCCGCAGTCCTTCGGCGGGACACCGGGCAAGGGGGCGTGGAAGGCCCTCCAGGACTTCCTGAAGAACCCGCGGGACGTGGCGGGCACCCAGCGGAGGCTGGAGTCCGACGCGGCCGCGGCCTACCGGGACTGAGGCCGTGGCCGCCGCGGCGAAGGGGGGCGCGGCGCGGTCCTCGCCCCCCGCGGGCGGGCGCCGGGCCGGCACCCGCCGGGCGGTGGCGGGGCTCTTCCTGCTGCCCGCCCTGGTCCTGCTCGGTGCCCTCGTGCTGTACCCGATCGGCTACTCGGTGCACCGCTCGTTCTTCGACCGCTCCGGGGCCTTCGCGGGGGTCGGCAACTACGTCGTGATCTTCACGGACGACACCGTCCTGACGGCCGTGCGCAACAACGCGGTGTGGGTGGTGCTCGCGCCCACCGCGGCCACCGCGCTGGGGCTGGTCTTCGCGGTGCTGACCGAACGGGTGCGCTGGGCGACCGCGTTCAAGCTGGTCGTCTTCATGCCGATGGCGGTCTCGATGCTCGCCGCCGGCATCATCTTCCGGCTCGTGTACGAGCAGGACCCGGAGCGCGGGGTGGCCAACGCCGTGGCCGTCGGCGTCCACGACGTCTTCCACGAGGCCGGGGGCTTCCCCAGGGCGCGCCCCCTGCCCGAACATCCGCTCCGGGACGGCGGAGAGGGCGCGTTCGTCACCCGGGAGCCGGTGGCCGCGGGCGCGGCGGTGCTGCTGCCCCTGGTCGGGGTGGCCCCGGCGGACCTGCCGTCCGGCGCCCGCCCGGCGCGGGTCCCCCGCGCGCCCGAGGAGGGCGTCGGGGGAACGGCGTGGCTGGACTTCACGCGGGGCGGCGGAGGCGCGCCGAACGTCGTCGATCCCGGGGAGCGCGGCCTGGAGGGGCTCGTGGTCCAGGCGGTGCGGGACGGGTCGGTGGTCGCCGAGACCCGGGCCGCGGCGGACGGTTCCTTCACCCTGCCCCCCGCGGCGGAGGGCGCGGTGCTGCGCCTGCCGGCCGAGAACTTCCGGGAGCCCTACAACGGTGTGAGCTGGCTCGGCCCGGCCCTCGTCACGCCGGCGATCATCGGCAGCTACGTCTGGATGTGGGCGGGCTTCGCGATGGTGCTGATCGCGGCCGGTCTCGCGGGGGTCCCGAGGGAGCTGATGGAGGCCGCCCGGGTGGACGGGGCGAGCGAGTGGCAGGTCTTCCGCAGGATCACCGTGCCGCTGCTGGCGCCCGTGCTGGCGGTGGTCCTGGTGACCTTGACGATCAACGTTCTGAAGATATTCGACCTGGTGTTCGTCATCGCCCCGGGCTCCTCCCAGGACGACGCCAACGTACTGGCCCTCCAGTTGTACCGGTCCTCCTTCGGCACGGACGCGGATCCGGGGCTGGGGAGCGCGATCGCGGTCCTGCTGCTCGTGCTGGTGCTGCCGGTGATGGTCGCGAACATCCGCCGGATACGAAGGGAGGCCAGCCGATGAGCGCACCGACCGCACCGTCCGGCCGGGCGGCCGAGGGGGGCGCCGCGCGGGCCCGGGCCGACCGGCGGTCCGGACCCGCCTCCGCCCGGCCCTCGGCAGCGGCACGGGCCGCCGCACGGGTGGGCGGCGGTGCGGTGCGGGTGTTCCTGGTACTGACCGCGCTCTTCTGGCTGACGCCCACGGTCGGCCTGCTGCTCTCCTCGCTGCGCGCACCGGGCGACATCGCCGCGAGCGGCTGGTGGCGGGTGCTGACCGCCCCGGCGCAGCTGACCGGGGAGAACTACGCGCGCCTGCTGGAGAACGAGGCGGTCACCCGCTCCCTGCTGTCCACCGCGATGATCACCGTGCCCTCCACGGTGCTCCTCGTGGTGGTCGGGGCGCTCGCCGGGTACGCCTTCGCCTGGATGGACTTCCCCGGCCGGGACGCGCTGTTCCTGGTGGTGGTCGGTCTGCTGGTGGTCCCGGTGCAGGTGGCGCTGCTGCCGGTCTCGGAACTCTTCGGCGTGGTCGGCCTCTTCGAGACCACGCTCGGGGTGGTCCTGTTCCATGTGGCCTTCGGGCTGCCGTTCGCCGTCTTCCTGCTGCGGAACTTCTTCGCGCAGATCCCCCGGGAGCTGCTGGAGGCCGCCCGGCTCGACGGGGCGGGCGAGGTGCGGCTCTTCACCCGGGTGGTGCTGCCCCTCGGCGGACCGGCGATCGCCTCCCTGGCGATCTTCCAGTTCCTGTGGGTGTGGAACGACATGCTGGTGGCGCTGGTCTTCGCGGACCCCGGCGGGGCGCCGATCACGGTGGTGCTCCAGCAGCAGGTGCGGCAGTTCGGGAACAACGTGGACGTGCTCGCCCCGGGGGCGTTCGTGTCGATGCTGGTGCCGCTGGCGGTGTTCTTCGCCTTCCAGCGCCAGTTCGTCTCCGGTGTGATGGCGGGCGCGGTCAAGTAGCGGCCGGGCGGGCCGGTCACGCACCGGGTCCGGAGGGACGGCCCGCGGGGGCGGTCAGGCCGTGAGGGCCGCCACCGCCGACACCGCGAGCCCGTCCAGGTAGCCCTCGGGCAGGTCGCCGCCGACGACGGCCAGCCGCCAGTAGAGCGGGCCCGCGATCAGGTCCAGCGCACGGTCCGGGTCGGTCCCCTCGGGCAGCTCACCGCGGGCCACGGCCTCGCGGACGACGACAGCCGCCACGCCGTCGCGGCTGTCGAGCAGCGCCGCCTTGATGGCCCGGGCCATCTCCGGGTTGCGGGCGGACTCCACCAGCAGCTCGGGGATCACGCGCGAGGCCACCGGGTGCCGCAGCGCACCGGCGGCCACCTCCAGCAGGGCGCGCACGTCCCCGTGGAGGGAGCCGGTCCGCGGGACGGGCAGCCCCTGCGCGGCCACGGCGGTGACGAGGTCGAGGACGAGGGCGAGCTTGGACTTCCAGCGGCGGTAGACCGCGGTCTTGCCGACCCCGGCGCGCCGGGCGATGCCCTCGATGGACATGCGGGCGAAGCCCGCCTCGGCAAGCTCCTCGAAGACGGCCGTGCGGATGGCCGCCGTCACGTCCTCCCGCAGCACGGCCGCTCCGGCGGGGGCGCGCCGCGGGGTTCCCGGTTGCGCAGGCATGACCGGAAGCATACCCGCCACGACGAAACGGTTGCGTTGCGACGCTCTTCTGCCTAACGTCTCCGTAGCGACGAAACGGTATCGTCCCGTCCTTGCGCCACACGGCTGCCCGCGGCGCACCGGCGCCACCGGGCCGAGCACGAAAGCGATCTCCCGCGTGACCACTGCCCCCGTCCCCGCGTACCCCGGCGCCCCCGCCGGGAGGGAACCCGCAGAAACCCCGGCCGCCCTCGCCGCCCGGCACGGTCTCACCGCCAGCGGTGCGCGCCCCTCGCTGCCCGCCTATCTGCGCGGCCTTTACGAGCGGCGGCACTTCATCGCCGCCTTCGCCACGGCCAGGCTCACCGCCCAGTACAGCCAGGCCCGGCTGGGCCGGGTCTGGCAGCTGGCGACCCCGCTGCTCAACGCCGCCGTGTACTACCTGGTGTTCGGCGTGCTCCTCGGCACCGGCGACGACGTCCCCGACTTCGTCCCCTTCCTGGTCGCCGGGGTCTTCGTGTGGACCTTCACCGCCAACACCCTGACGGCGGGCACCCGCGCCGTGTCGGGCAACCTGCCGCTGGTGCGGGCGCTCCACTTCCCCCGCGCCTCGCTGCCGATCGCCCTCGCCCTCCAGCAGGTCCAGCAGCTGCTGTTCTCGCTCGCCGCGCTGGTGGCGATCCTCCTGCTGTCCGGGGAGCTCCCCCGCGCCTCCTGGCTGCTGGCAGTGCCCGCACTGGCGCTCCAGACCCTGTTCGGCACCGGCCTGTCGATGGTCCTCGCCCGGATCGCGGCCCGCACCCCGGACATCTCGCAGCTGATGCCCTTCCTGCTGCGCACCTGGATGTACGCCTCGGGGGTCATGTGGTCGCTGGACGCGGTGGTGGCCGACGGGCGGGTACCCGCTGCGGCCGCCGCGCTGCTGCGCTACAACCCGGTCGCCCTCTACATCGACCTGGTGCGCTTCGCGTTCATCGGTTCCTTCACCGCCGACCGGCTGCCGCCCCATGTGTGGGCGGCGGCAGCCGGGTGGGCGCTGGCCGCCGGGGTCGGCGGATTCGTGTACTTCTGGGCGGCGGAGGAGCGGTACGGCCGTGACTGACACCGACCGGCGCCCGCCCGCCCCCGGAGGCGGCCGCGTCCCCACCGTCGTCGCCGACGGCGTCCACGTCACCTACCGCACGGGCGGCGGCCGGCCCGGGCGGGGCGGCGCCGCCTCCGCGCTCGGCCGGATCCTGGCGCGCCGGCCCGCCGCCGGCATCCGGGAGGTCCACGCCCTGAAGGGCGTGAGCTTCACGGCCCACCGGGGTGAGGCGATCGGGCTGATCGGCTCCAACGGCTCCGGGAAGTCCACCCTGCTCAAGGCGATCGCCGGGCTGCTGCCCACCACCCGGGGCACGGTCTGGACCAGCGGCCGGCCTTCCCTCCTCGGGGTCGACGCCGCGCTGATGGCCGACCTCACCGGAGAGCGCAACATCGTCCTCGGCGGGCTCGCGACGGGCATGACCCGCCAGGAGATCCGCGAACGGTACGCCGGCATCGTGGAGTTCTCCGGCGTGAACGACAGGGGCGACTTCGTCTCGCTGCCGATGCGCACCTACTCCTCCGGCATGAGCGCCCGGCTGCGCTTCTCCATCGCGGCCGCCCGGAGCCACGACGTCCTGCTCATCGACGAGGCGCTGGCCACCGGCGACGCGGCTTTCCGGCGGCGCAGCCGCCGCAGGATCGAGGAGCTGAGGGCCGAGGCGGGCACCGTCTTCCTCGTCAGCCACAGCAACGCCTCCATCACCGGGACCTGTGACCGGGCGCTGTGGCTGGAGGCCGGCACCCTGCGGATGGACGGACCGGCGAAGGAGGTCGTGGCCGCCTACGAACGCTTCACCGAGCACACGTAGTCCGCCCCCGCGGGTAGGCTCCCCTGCTGCCACCGGGTGAGGGGTGAGGGGATGGGCACGAGCCGGGCGCCGGAGCCCCTGCGCGAGGACGACCCCCGGGAGATCGCCGGGTACCGCCTCCTCGGGCGGATCGGCGAGGGCGGTATGGGCACCGTCTACCTCACCCGCAGCCGGGACGGGCGCCTCCCCGTCGCACTGAAGCTGATCCGCCGCGCCCACTCCCGGAACGAGAGCTTCCGTCGCCGCTTCGCCCGGGAGGTCGCGGCGGCCCGCTCGGTCACGGGCCCGCACCTGGTGCCGGTCGTCGACCACGACGCCCACGCCGAGCAGCCCTGGCTCGCCACCCTGTACGTCCCCGGCACCCCGCTGGACACCGTGCTGCGCGAGGAGGGTCCGCTGCCCGTGGGACGGGTCCTGGCCGTCGTCGCGGGCGCCGCGCGGGCGCTCGCCGCCGTCCACGGCGCCGGGCTCGTCCACCGGGACGTCAAGCCGGCGAACCTGCTGCTGACCCGGGACGGGCCCTGGCTGCTCGACTTCGGGGTGGCCTGCGCCGCCGACGGGACCTCCTCGCTGACCACGGCCGGGCGGATGGTGGGCACACCCCGGTACATGTCCCCGGAGCACGCCCTCGGACGCGAGGTCACCCCCGCTTCCGACGTGTTCACCCTGGGGCTGGTCGCCGCCGAGGCGGCCACCGGCCGCCACCCCTACGGGGAGGGCGGCGCCCTGGTGATCGCGACCCGGATCGCGGGCACCGCCCACGATCCGCCCGACCTGACCGGCTACCCGGCACGGCTGCGCCCCCTGCTGGCCGCGACGCTGGACGCGGCCCCCTCCGCGCGGCCCTCCGCGGCGCGGACGGCCGCCCTCGCCGGGGCCGGCTGAGCCGCGGACCGTGCCGCGTCCCCGGCGGCGGGTCGGCGCCCCGCCGCCGGGGACGCCGGAAGGCGCGCACCGGGCCGGTGCGCGCCTTCCGGGACGGGACGCCGCCGAGGTCAGCTGTGCGCGCGCAGAAGCTGGCGCATCGTCCGCATCGCCACCGACAGGTTCGCCAGGTCGAAGGCGTCCGACCCGTGGATCTCGTCCAGCGTGGTGCGGGCCCGGCCCAGCAGGGCAGCGTTCTTCTCCTCCCAGGCCCGGAAGCGCTCCTCCGGCGTCGCCGAACCCTCGCCGACCGAGAGCACGTCCGCCGTGAGGGCCGCGTGGGCGGCGTAGAGGTCCTCGCGGATCGAGGCCCGGGCCATCGACTGCCAGCGGTCGGCCCTCGGCAGCTCGATGATCCGGTCCATCAGCTGGGTGATGGACAGCCGGTCCGCGAGGTCGTAGTACACCTCCGCGACCGCCAGCGGGTCCTGCCCGGTGCGGTCCGCGATCGCGACGATGTCCAGCGCCGGGAAGGCCGAGGAGAAGCCCGCGACGCGCTGCGCCAGCTCCTCGGGGACGCCGGCCGCCGTGAGCTCGTCCAGGATGCCCCGGTACCACTCGGCGTCCGCGCCGCGCAGCATCTTCGGCAGCGAGTCCCAGACCTCCGCCACCCGCTCGGCGAAGAAGTCCACCGTCTCCGCGAGCTGGAGCGGCTGCGGCCGGTTGCCGAGCAGCCAGCGGGTGCCGCGCTCGACCAGCCGCCGGGAGTGGAGCCGGACCCGGGTCTGGACGTCGGCGGCCACCTGGTTGTCCAGGGCCTCCACGGCGTCCCAGACCGCACTGAGGCCGAAGATGCCCCGGGCGGCGGTCTGCGCGCGCACGATCTCCTCGACCGACGCCCCGGTCTCCTCGCGGAGCCGGTGCAGGAAGGTGGAGCCGCCGGTGTTCACCGTGTCGTTGACGAGCACCGTGGTCACGATCTCCCGGCGCAGCGCGTGGGAGTCGATCGCCCCGGCGAAACGCTCCCGCAGCGGCTGCGGGAAGTAGGCGTGCAGCAGGCGGCGCAGGTAGGGGTCGTCCGGCAGGGTGGTGCCGATCAGCTCCTCGGCCACCGTGATCTTGGTGTAGGCGAGCAGGACGGCCAGTTCGGGCTGGCTGAGGCCGCGCCCGGTGTTCAGCAGCTCGCGGATCTGCCGGTCGGCCGGGAGGAACTCCAGCGCCCGGTCCAGGTGCCCGTCCCGTCCGAGGCGGCGCATGAAGCGCTGGTGCGCGTGCAGCAGCGACGGCGACTGCGCGACCCCGTTGGCCAGGGCCGTGTTCTGGGCGTAGTTGTTGCGCAGCACCAGGGCGCCGACCTCGTCGGTCATCTGCGCCAGCAGGGCGTTGCGCTGCTTGACGGTCATGTCGCCCTCGGCGACCAGGCCGTTGAGCAGGATCTTGATGTTGACCTCGTGGTCGGAGGTGTCCACACCGGCGCTGTTGTCGATGGCGTCGGTGTTGATCCTGCCGCCCTTGCGGTCGAACTCGATCCGGCCGAGCTGGGTGCAGCCGAGGTTGCCGCCCTCGCCCACGACCCGGACCCGCAGGTCCTCGCCGTTGACGCGGATCGCGTCGTTGGCCTTGTCTCCGACGTCGGGGTTCGACTCGGAGACGGCCTTGACGTAGGTGCCGATGCCGCCGTTCCACAGCAGGTCGACCGGCGCCTTCAGGATCGCCTGCATCAGCTCGGCCGGGGTCGCCTTGGTGACCTCGGGGTCGATGCCCAGCGCGGCGCGCATCGGCGCGGTGACCGGGATCGACTTGGCGCTGCGCGGGTGGATGCCGCCGCCCGCGGAGAGCAGCTCGGTGTCGTAGTCGGCCCAGGAGGAGCGCGGCAGCTCGAACAGGCGGCGGCGCTCCGCGTAGGAGGTGGCCGCGTCGGGCGTCGGGTCGATGAAGATGTGCCGGTGGTCGAAGGCGGCCACCAGCCGGATGTGCTCGCTGAGCAGCATCCCGTTGCCGAAGACGTCACCGGACATGTCGCCGACGCCGACGACCGTGAAGTCCTCGGTCTGGGTGTCGTGGCCGAGCTCCCGGAAGTGGCGCTTGACCGACTCCCAGGCGCCGCGCGCCGTGATGCCCATGCCCTTGTGGTCGTAGCCCGCGGAACCGCCGGAGGCGAAGGCGTCGCCCAGCCAGAAGTCGTAGGAGACGGCCACCTCGTTGGCGATGTCGGAGAAGGACGCCGTGCCCTTGTCCGCGGCGACCACCAGGTAGGTGTCGTCCTCGTCGTGCCGGACCACCCGGGACGGGGGCACGACCTCGCCCGCGACCATGTTGTCCGTGATGTCGAGCAGCGCGGAGATGAAGACGCGGTAGCAGGCGATGCCCTCGGCGAGCCAGGCGTCGCGGTCCACCGAGGGGTCGGGGAGCTGCTTGGCGACGAAGCCGCCCTTCGCGCCGACCGGCACGATCACGGTGTTCTTCACCATCTGGGCCTTGACCAGGCCGAGGATCTCGGTGCGGAAGTCCTCCCGCCGGTCGGACCAGCGCAGCCCGCCGCGCGCGACCTTGCCGAAGCGCAGGTGGACGCCCTCGACCCTGGGCGAGTAGACCCAGATCTCGAACGCCGGGCGGGGCGCGGGCAGGTCGGGGATGGCCTGCGGGTCGAACTTCATGGACACGTAGGCGTGGTTGGCGCCGTCGCCGGTCTTCTGGAAGAAGTTGGTCCGCAGCGTCGCCTTGATCACCGTGAGGAAGGAGCGCAGGATGCGGTCCTCGTCGAGGGAGGCGACCTGGTCGAGGGCGCCGTCCAGCTCCTCCAGCAGGCCGTCGATCAGCTCGGTACCGGCCCGCTGCCGGTCCGGCGACATCCGCGCCTCGAAGAGGGAGACCAGCAGCCGGGTGGTGTGGACGTTGGTGCGGAGGGTGTCCTCCATGTAGTCCTGGCTGAAGGTGGAACCGGCCTGCCGCAGGTACTTGGCGTAGGCGCGCAGCACCATGGCCTCGCGCCAGTCCAGGCCCGCGCCGAGCACCAGGGCATTGAAGCCGTCGTTCTCCGCCTCGCCGGTCCACACCGCGGCGAAGGCGTCCTGGAATCGCTCGCGGGCGTCGTCGGCGAGGTAGTCGCCGGCTCCGCCCGGCAGCGGCATCCGCAGGCCGAAGTCGTAGATCCAGGCGTGGGTGCCGTCGGCGCAGCGCAGCTCGTAGGGACGCTCGTCGACGACCTCGCTGCCGAGCCGCTGGAGCACCGGGAGCACGGCGGAGAGGGACACCTGGTCCCCGGTCCGGTAGATCTTGAAGCGGCGCTCGCCGGGACCGGCGCCGACCGGCTCGTACAGCGAGAGCTGGAAGTCGCGGTCGGAGTGGGTCAGCTGCTCCAGGCGCACCAGGTCGGCGACGGCGGAGCGGGGCGAGTGGTCGGCCTTGTAGCCCTCGGGGAAGGCGTGGGCGTAGCGGCGCAGCAGCTCGGCCGCGCGCTCCTCGCCGAACTCGGCGTTGAGCGCCTCGCCGAAGCCGTCCGCCCAGGAGCGGGCCGCCTCGACGAGCCGCGCCTCGATGTGCTCGGTGTCGGCGTCGGTGAGGTCGGGCAGCTCGGTGCCGGCGGGCACGCGGACCACGAAGTGGATCCGGGAGAGGATCGATTCGGTGTTCCAGGCGGTGAAGTCGACGCTGATGCCGCCGAGCTCCTCCTTCAGGATGTCGATCAGGCGCAGCCGCACGCCGGTGGTGTAGCGGTCGCGGGGAAGGTAGACGAGCGCGGAGTAGTAGCGCCCGTACTCGTCCTGGCGCAGGTAGAGCCGGAGCCGGCGGCGCTCCTGGAGGTAGAGCACGCTGGTGACGATCGCCCGGAGCTGGTCGACCGGCGTCTGGAACAGCTCGTCGCGCGGGTAGGTCTCCAGGATCTGGAGCAGGTCGCGGCCGTCGTGGCTGTTGGGCGAGAAGCCGGCGCCCTGGAGCACCTCGGCGACCTTGCGGCGGATCACGGGGACCCGGCGCACGGACTCGGTGTACGCGGCGGAGGAGAAGAGCCCGAGGAAGCGGCGCTCCCCGATCACGTTGCCTTCGGTGTCGAACTTCTTGACGCCGATGTAGTCCAGGTAGCTCGGCCGGTGCACGGTGGCGCGGCTGTTGGCCTTGGTGAGCACGAGCAGCTTGTGCTCACGGGCCTTGGCGCGGGCGTCGGCGGGCAGCCGGCTGAACGAGGGGCTGACCGGGTGGTCCTCGTCGTCGGTGTGCTGCGGGTCGGAGCGCAGGATGCCGAGACCCGTGCCGGGGACGGCGGCGAGCGCGTCGCTGTCGGTCAGCTCGTACTCGCGGTAGCCGAGGAAGGTGAAGTGGTCGGCGGCGAGCCAGCGCAGCAGCTCGCGGGCCTCCTCCACCTCCTGGTCGCGCAGGTCGCCGGCGGTGGGCTCGTCGGGGAGGCCGTCGGCGATCCGCAGGGCGGCGTCGCGCATCTTCTCCCAGTCCTCGACGGCCTCGCGGACGTCGGAGAGCACCCGCAGCAGGTCGGCGGTGATCTGCTTCAGGTCGGCGCGATCGGTCTCGCGGTCGATCTCGACGTGGATCCAGGACTCGACGAGGGCGTCGTGCGGCAGCTTCGTCAGCCCGGCGCCCTCGGGGAGCACCTCGACGAGCCGGCCGGTCACGTCGCGGCGGACGACGACCTGCGGGTGGATCACCACGTGGATGCCGCGGGCCTGGCGGGAGAGCTCGTTGGTGACCGAGTCGACCAGGAAGGGCATGTCGTCGGTGACCACCTCGACCACGGAGTGGCTGCACGTCCAGCCGTTCTCCTCGACGGTCGGGGTGTGCACCCGGACGTTGGCCGTGCCCTGGGGGCGGTTCTCGGCCAGGCGGTAGTGGGAGAGCGCCGCGCCGAAGACGTCGACCGGGTCGCGGTCCGTGAGGTCCTCGGGAGCGGTGTGCAGGTAGTAGCGCTGGAGATACGAGAGCAGGGTGTCCCGGTCGGGACGCTCCCCCTGCTCGGCCACGGTCGGGAGGTTCCCCCCGACCGGGCTGTGCTCAGCGACCCGGGCCGCCCGTGCGAGCAGCTCGGCCTTGGCTTCGTCCAGCTTGGTCTGCATGTCCTCTGGCTCCTGTCGCGCGCCGTTGCGTGACGTAGGTGAAAGATGCTGCGGTGCGACGCCGCGACACGGGGTGCCCGGTCGTTGCGGATGCCGTACCGCGAGATGGGATGCCCGGGCCGCGGGGCGCCACGTGAGGCGGGCGGGCCGGACGGCGGAGACGATCAGGCATCGCCCGGAGGCGGTGGCTCTCCGGGCGCTGTCCCCCGGCGGTGGCCGGGCGGAGCCCGGTGGGGGCTTCGCTGCCCCCCGGGCATATCGCGCTGATCACGCCCCCAGGCTATCGCCCTTGCCCCCCGGAACGTCATGAGCCGTATGTGTACAAAACCTGGGCCCGAAGTTTGACAGTCTGGACAGCGACACAGGCCCTCATGGCAACCAACCACCGGGAGCAGCCATGACCACGAAGATCCTTATCGTCACCGGGGACGCCGCGGAGTCCCTGGAGGTGCTCTACCCCTACCAGCGGCTGGTCGAGGAGGGGTACGAGGTCCACATCGCCGCCCCGTCCCGCAAGCAGCTCCGCTTCGTCGTCCACGACTTCGAGCCGGGCTTCGACACCTACACCGAGAAGCCCGGTTACACCTGGCCCGCCGACCTGGCGTTCTCCGAGGTCGACGCCGGGGACTACGCGGCGGTGGTCATCCCCGGCGGGCGCGCCCCGGAGTACCTGCGCAACGACGGGGAGCTGCGCAAGATCCTCAAGGCGTTCTTCGACGCCGACAAGCCGGTGGCCCAGATCTGCCACGGGCCGCTGCTGACCGCGGCGGTCGGCGGCCTGGAAGGCCGCCGGGTGACCGCCTACCCCGCACTGGAGCTGGACATGCAGGCGGCGGGCGCCACCTTCCAGGACACCGAGGCCGTGGTGGACGGCACCCTGGTGTCCTCGCGGGCCTGGCCGGACCACTCGGCGTGGATGCGCGCCTTCCTGGGGATCCTGCGGGAGAAGGCCCCGGTCACCTGAGCACGGCCGGGCGGGGCGCGTCCGGCGGTGGGGGCTCCGGGCGCTCCCGGACACGGCCCGGGCGGGCTCCCGCGGCGGGCGCCCGTCAGGAGGCCAGTGCCAGCGCCTCGGCGACCGCCTCCGCCAGGGTGTCGACCACGGGCACCCCCGCGGTCCGCAGGCTCGCCCTGCTGTGTGAGCCGCCGGTGTAGAGCACCGCCCGTGCGCCGACATGGGCCGCGGCGATCGCGTCGTCGACCGCGTCGCCGATCACCACGGTGCGCCGGGGGGACACGCCCTCCAGGGCCCCGAGATGGCGCTCCATGTGCGCCGCCTTGGACCCGCCGGAGGGGCCCCGGCGCCCTTCGACCCGGACGAACCGGCTCTCGATCCCGTACCCCCGCACGACCGGGACCAGATCATCGTGGCCGTACATGCTCAACAGGGACTGGCTGCGGCCCGCCTCCTGCCACGCGCCCAGCAGCTGCTCCACGCCCTCGGTCAGCCCGCAGCCGGGCCGCCGGTCGGTGTAGTGCCGGTGGAAGGCGGCGTCCATGACCTGCCACTCGGCCTCGGTCGGCAGGCGCCCCATGAGCCGCTCGTAGAAGCGGGGCACGGGGACGCAGTACAGCTCGCGGTAGCGCTCCAGGGTGATCGGCGCGAGGCCGATCTCCTCGAAGGCGGCGTTGGTCGCCCCGATGACCGCGGTGATGTCGTCGAGCAGTGTGCCGTTCCAGTCCCACACCAGGTGGGCGACCGGGTTCCCCGTGTTCTCCATCCGCTACACGGTACCGGGAGCCTCCGACGGCGCCCGGGGCGCGGGCCGGGGCGGCGGGCGCCCGGCGGGGTGCGGGCCGTCAGCCGACGAGGCCCGGGATCTCCTGGACGCCGAACCACAGCAGCTCGTGGTCCTCGGCCCCGTCGACGGTGAACTGCGCGTCGTCGTCCCCGTGGTCGGCCGCGCCGAGCGCGTCCACGGCGGCGGAGACGTCGTCGACCGCCTCGCGGGCGTCGACGTGGACCGCGGCGGCCTTGGCCATCGGGACGGCGGCGGCGATCCGCACCTCGCCGAGGGCCGCCGCCTGGAGGGCCTGGTCCGGGTCGGCCACGGCCTCCCGGTCGGGGACGTCGACGGCGACGACGACCCGCCGCCGCGGAGCGTCGGGCGCACCGGCCAGCAGACGCAGGGAGGCGGCCGCGGCGCGGTTCAGCGCCGCGTACTCCAGCTCCTCGATGTCGTCCGAGACGTACCACTCGCGCAGCCCCGGGGTGACGGCGTACGCGGCCAGCGGGCCGGGTCCCAGCTCACCCGCCCGGTACGCCTCGGCGAGACCGGGGATGGTCAGGGGGACGTAGACGCGCATGGCTGGCCGCTTTCGTAGTCGGGGACGCGCCCCCAGGATACGTGCGGCGTCCCCGATCGAAGGGCCTCTCCCGGGGGCTGCCCCGTCCACCCCGGCCCCCGTGCGGGCGCCCTGCGCCCGGGCCCCTGGCGGCCGCTCTCACCCTGATAGGTGAAATCGGCCCCCAGGGCGGGCGGAGGCGGGGGGCGTTGCGGCGCCCTGCCCGACGCCGTACAAGTTCCCCGTCGAAGCTACTCCCCGGTATGGATACCGGGACGGACCAGCGCATCGGGGGCGATCCGCATGGACAGGACGCACAGGACACGGCCGGCAGGGCGGTACGACCAGCGCCGGCCCGCCGCGGCAGCGGCGGCGGCGCTCACCCGCGCCCGCGGCAGGCAGCGCAAACCGCACTACTGGTTCGCCGACCGCCTGCTGGCGGTGCTGAGCGGCCGCCGCCCGGTGCACTGGATGCTGGGGCACACCGTCGGGGAGGCGTACGAGCAGCTGGTCCGCCTGGCCCCGGGAGCCCCGCTGTGCCCCGAGGACCGGGTGACCCCGGTCGTCCGGCACTGCGGCGAGTTCCATCCGGGGCCCGGGGTGATCGAGGCCTTCGCCCGGATCGGGTGGGGCGAGCGGGTCACGGCCATGGCCTTCCGCCTGGAGCAGGGGGAGGACCTGCGCTGGCGCTGCGCCGCCGTCGAACTCGGCGGTGAGCGCACCCGGTGAGCAGGGCGGGAGGTGGTCCGGTGCGGGGGGGCCGGGAGGTGGTCCGGTGCGGGGGCCGGGCGGGGGGCCGGTGCGAGCCCTTGCACGACCGTTTCGGGCCGGCCCCGGAACGGGCGCGGCAGCGGGGACCGGGGCCCTCGCCCGGGGCCTCCGTACGGCCTCAGGGGACGTACCGGGCGGTCCCACCGGCGGGCCCACCCACCGCGGGCGCCCGGCCCGGCGGGGCGGGGCCGGGCGGATCGGGCCGAAGGCAGGCGGTGCGGGCACCCGGAGCCCCGCACCCCTGTCCCGGGGCCGCGCGGCCCCGGGGCACGGCGGCCGCCTTCGGCGCCTGTACGGCCGCCGGAGCGCCGCGGACGGGCGCCCGGCCCGGAGGCACCCGGGCACCGGTGTGCGGGCCGCCGGTGCCCGCCCACCGGCCGAGGAGGGCCGGGGCAGGGGCGCGGGGGAACGGCGTCGGGGCCGCACACCGGGAGGGTGTGCGGCCCCGACGGACGGGCCCGGGCTCCGGGGCTACTTCTTGCGGCGGCGGCCGCCGCCCTTCGCGGCCTTGCGGCGCTCGGCACGGGTCATGCCGCCCGAGGACGCGGGCGCCGAGCCGTCACCGGCGAAGTCGCCCTCGACGACGCCGCCCTCACCGTCCACCGTCGGGGCGGAGAAGTGCAGGCGGTCGGGGCGCTGCGGGGCGTCCAGCCCCTTGGCGCGGATCTCGGGGCGCGCCCCGGCCGGAACCGCGTCCTTCTTGGCGAGCGAGGGCTTCTCGGCCTGCTCCTCGACGGGGACCTCCTCGACCTGCTGCTCGACCTGGACCTCCAGGTTGAACAGGTAGCCGACGGACTCCTCCTTGATGCCCTCCATCATCGCGGTGAACATGTCGAAGCCCTCGCGCTGGTACTCGACCAGCGGGTCCTTCTGCGCCATGGCGCGCAGGCCGATGCCCTCCTGGAGGTAGTCCATCTCGTAGAGGTGCTCACGCCACTTGCGGTCCAGGACGGACAGCACGACCCGGCGCTCCAGCTCGCGCATGATCTCGGAGCCGAGCTGCTTCTCGCGCTCCGCGTACTGCTCGTGGACGTCCTCCTTGATCCTCTCGGCGATGAACTCGGCCGTGATCCCGGCACGGTCGCCGACCTCGTCCTCCAGCTCCTCGACGGTGACCTTCACCGGGTAGAGCTGCTTGAAGGCGCCCCACAGCCGGTCGAGGTCCCACTCCTCGGCGAAGCCCTCGACGGTCTCCGCCTGGATGTAGGCGTCGATGGTGTCGTCCATGAAGTTTCCGACGTGCTCGTGGAGGTCCTCGCCCTCCAGGACCCGGCGGCGCTCGCCGTAGATGACCTCGCGCTGGCGGTTGAGCACCTCGTCGTACTTCAGGACGTTCTTGCGCGTCTCGAAGTTCTGCTGCTCGACCTGGGACTGCGCGGAGGCGATCGCGCGCGTCACCATCTTGTTCTCGATCGGGACGTCGTCCGGGACGTTCGCCATGGCCATGACCCGCTCGACCATCTGGGCCTTGAACAGGCGCATCAGGTCGTCGCCGAGGGAGAGGTAGAAGCGGGACTCGCCCGGGTCGCCCTGACGGCCGCTGCGGCCGCGCAGCTGGTTGTCGATACGGCGCGACTCGTGGCGCTCGGTGCCGAGGACGTACAGGCCGCCGAGGTCCTTGACCTCGTCGTGCTCCGCCTTCACCGCGGACTCGGCGCGCTCCAGGGCCGCCGGGAGGGCCGCGGCCCACTCCTCGACATGGTCGACCGGGTCCAGCCCGCGCTGGCGCAGCTCGGCCTCCGCCAGGTCGTCCGGGTTGCCGCCGAGCTTGATGTCGGTGCCTCGGCCGGCCATGTTCGTCGCGACGGTGACCGCGCCGCGGCGACCGGCCTGGGCGACGATCGAGGCCTCGCGCTCGTGGTTCTTCGCGTTGAGGACCTCGTGCTGGATACCGCGCTTGCTGAGCTGCTGCGAGAGGTACTCGGACTTCTCCACGGAGGTCGTGCCGACGAGGATCGGCTGGCCCTTCTCGTGCTTCTCGGCGATGTCGTCGACGACGGCGGCGAACTTCGCGATCTCGGTGCGGTAGATCAGGTCCGACTGGTCCATGCGGACCATCGGCTTGTTCGTCGGGATCGGGACGACGCCGAGCTTGTAGATCTGGTGGAACTCGGCCGCCTCGGTCATCGCCGTACCGGTCATGCCGGAGAGCTTGTCGTAGAGGCGGAAGAAGTTCTGGAGGGTGATCGTGGCGAGCGTCTGGTTCTCGTCCTTGATCGGCACCCCCTCCTTGGCCTCGATCGCCTGGTGCATGCCCTCGTTGTAGCGGCGGCCCGCGAGGATACGGCCCGTGTGCTCGTCGACGATCATGACCTCGCCGTCCATGACGACGTAGTCCTTGTCGTTCTTGAACAGCTCCTTCGCCTTGATGGCGTTGTTGAGGTAGCCGACGAGAGGCGTGTTGACGGACTCGTAGAGGTTGTCGATGCCGAGCCAGTCCTCGACCTTGGCGACACCCGACTCGTGGATGGCCACGGTCCGCTTCTTCTCGTCGACCTCGTAGTCGCCGGTCTCCTCGATGCCCTTGAGCGGGTTGCCCGCCTCGCCCTTGGTGAGGCGGGTCACCAGCTTGGCGAAGTCGCCGTACCACTTGGTGGCCTGGTCGGCGGGGCCGGAGATGATCAGCGGCGTGCGGGCCTCGTCGACGAGGATGGAGTCGACCTCGTCGACGCAGGCGAAGTTGTGGCCGCGCTGGACGAGCTCGTCCTTGGACCACGCCATGTTGTCGCGCAGGTAGTCGAAACCGAACTCGTTGTTCGTGCCGTAGGTGATGTCGCAGTTGTACTGCTCACGGCGCTGCGCGGGGGTCATGTTGGCGAGGATGCAGCCGACCTCCAGGCCCAGGAAGCGGTGCACCCGGCCCATGAGCTCGGAGTCGCGCTCGGCGAGGTAGTCGTTGACGGTGATCAGGTGGACGCCCTTGCCGGAGAGTGCGTTCAGGTAGGCCGGCAGCGTGCCGACGAGCGTCTTGCCCTCGCCGGTCTTCATCTCGGCGACGTAGCCGAGGTGCAGCGCGGCGCCGCCCATGATCTGCACGTCGTAGTGGCGCTGGCCGAGGACGCGCTTGGCCCCCTCGCGGACGGTCGCGAAGGCCTCGGGCATCAGGTCGTCGAGGCTCTCGCCGTCGGCGTAGCGCTGCTTGTACTCCTCCGTGAGGGCGCGCAACTCGGCGTCGGAGAGGTCGACGAAATCCTCTTCGATGGAGTTGACCTGGTCCGCGATGCGGTGCAGTTTGCGCAGGATCTTGCCTTCGCCTGCACGCATGAGCTTGTTGAAGACGGACACTGAGGCTGGTCTCCTTGCCGGTCGGGCCTGGCACTGGGTCGGTGTTGGACACTAGGCGCGGGCACGGCAGGTGGGCCCCACCGCACCGGCCATCGTAAGCGAGGACCCCGCCGCGCCGGGAGGTCCCGTGCCACGGGGGCCGGGCTGTCCGCCACCAGGTGAACGCTCGGGGGCCTCGGAAGGTGCCGGGAACGCGCGAAACTGCTCGCGTCCCCGGCCGCGGCTGAACCACAATCCCCGCATGGAGCCGATCACCCTCACCACCGAGCGACTCGTCCTGCGGCCCTTCACGGCCGAGGACACCCGGGCCGTCCACCAGGCGTGCCAGGACCCGGACATCCAGCGGTGGACGACGGTTCCCTCGCCGTACGAATGGCACCACGCCGCGGAGTTCACCGAGCAGGTCGTGCCCGACGGCTGGCGCAACGGCACCATGTGCACCTTCGCCGTGCTGCCGCGCGAGGGCGGCGAGGTGGCGGCGTCCGTCGCGGTCACCCTGCGCACCTTCTCGGGCACCTGGGAGGTCGGCTACTGGACGGCCGAGGAGCACCGCGGGCGGGGCGTCATGACGGAGGCGGTGGGCGCGGTGGCCCACTGGGCGTTCGTCCGCCTCGGCGCCACCCGGCTGGAGTGGCGCGCGGAGGTCGGCAACCGGGGCTCCCGGGCCGTGGCGGAGAAGGCGGGCTTCCGCATGGAGGGCGTGCTGCGGGCCGCCCTGGTGAACAAGGACACCCTGCGGGACGCGTGGGTGGGCTCGCTGCTCCCCTCCGACCTCGGGCTGGCCGGGACGCGCTCCTACCTGCCCGCGGCCGGGGAGGACGGCCGGGGCCCTGTCAGTGCCGCGCTCTAGGGTGCGGGCATGACCACGCTGCCGTCCCCCGCCCTGGACCTGTCCGCCGACGAGGCCCGCCGCATAGCGCTGCGCGCCCAGGGGCTCCTCGGCGCCCCCGACCGGCGGGCCGGTGTCCGCGGCGTGCTGCGGAGCCTGGGCGCCGTCCAGCTCGACACCATCTCCGTGCTGGCCCGCTCCCACGAGCTCGTCCCGTACGCGCGCCTCGGCGCGGTGGGGCGCCGCACCGTGGACGAGGCCTACTGGGGCGGCGGCCGCAGCTTCGAGTACTGGTCGCACGCGGCGTGCGTGCTGCCGATCGAGGAGTGGCCGCACTTCGCCTTCCGCCGCCGCGCCTACCGCTCCCGGCCTCAGTGGTTCCAGGACCTCCCCGACGGCGCGTACGACCAGGTGATCCGTCAGCTGCGCACCCAGGGACCGCTGACCGCCACGCAGCTCGGCGGCGCGAAGAACGGCGGCGAGTGGTGGGACTGGTCGGCCTCCAAGGTCGCCGTCGAGCGCGCCCTGATGTACGGCGAGGTGGTGTGCACGGAGCGGCGCGGCTGGAAGCGGGTCTACGACCTGGCGGAGCGCGCGGTTCCGGATGCCCTGCTCCACGACGCGCTGGACGACGCGGAGTGCCTGCGCCGCCTGGTCCTGCTGGCGGGCCGCGCGCTCGGGGTCGGGACGAGGTCCGACATCGCCGACTACCACCGGATCAAGGGCGAGCAGTTCGACGCGGTGGTGGCCGACTCCGGGCTGGTGCCGGTGCGGGTCGAGGGCTGGGCGAAGCCGGCCTGGGCGGACCCGGAGGCCCTGGCGGCACCGGTGCGGGGACGGCACCGCACCACCCTGCTGTCCCCCTTCGACTCGCTGATCTGGGAGCGCGCCCGCACGGAGCGGATCTTCGGCTTCGTCCACCGGCTGGAGGCGTACGTCCCCAAGCAGAAGCGGGTGCACGGCTACTTCGCGATGCCGCTGCTGGCGGGGGGCCGGCTCCGCGGCCGGGTCGACCCCGCCCGCGAGGGCGGGACGCTGGTCGCACGCCAGGTGTCGCTGGACGGGGCCGGGGCGGTGGAGCCGATGGCGCGGGCACTGCGCGAGGCCGCGACGTGGGTCGGCTGCGACACGGTGCGCGTGGAGCGGTGCGACCGGCCCGAGCTGGCCGCCGGCCTGGTCAGGGCGCTGGGCTGAGGCACCCGGGCGTCGGCCCGCGTCGCGCCCGGCTCCGGGCCGGGCGGCGCCCCCGGGCGGCGGGCGGCCCGGGAGGGCACCGGGTCAGCGGATCTCCAGGATCTTCTCCCGCATCGCGTACACGACGGCCTCCATGCGGGAGTGCAGCTGGAGCTTCTCCAGGATGTTGCGGACGTGGTTCTTCACGGTGTTCTCGGAGATGAACAACTCCTTGGCGATGTCGCGGTTGTTCATGCCCGTGGCGACCAGCTTGAGAACTTCCAGCTCCCGGTCGGTCAGCCGGGGCGCGGGCACCAGCCTGCGCTCGTCGGTGCGCTGGATCATCGACTTGAACTCGGTGAGCAGCTTGGACGCCATCGACGGGCTGATCTGGGACTGCCCGTCGGCGACCGCCCGGATGGCGGTGGCGACCTCGTCCGTGGAGATCTCCTTCAGCAGGTAGCCGGTGGCCCCCGCCTTGATCGCGTCGTAGAGGTCGGCCTCCTCGTCGCTGATCGTCAGCATGATGATCTTTGCGCTGGGGGCCACCTCCTTGATGGAGGTGCAGGCCTCGATGCCGCCGCGCTTGGGCATCCGCACGTCCATCAGCACGATGTCGGGAAGCAGGTCGGCCGCCTTGTCGACGGCCTCCGCCCCGTCCCCCGCCTCGCCGACGACCTGGATGTCCTCCTCCTGCTTGAGGACGATCTCCAGCCCTCGCCGGAAGAGTGCGTGGTCGTCCACGACGAGGACCCGGATGGGCTCCGCCTCACGGACCCCGGCCGAGCCGTCGGCCTCCGCTGCCGCACCGGCGAGGTGGCCCGCTTCGCTCTGCACAGGCCCGAAGCCGTCCGCCATGGTTCCTCCCCCTGAGCCGCAGCCCGAAGATCATGTCTGGTCCGCCAACGCCAGTGCGCCGCACCTCCGTTGGTCCTGCCGACGTCATGCTTTCATGCCGGGGCGGCGGATCGGGGGTCCTGCGGTCGCACGATGGTGCCCCTGGGGGCGCACGGAGCGCTCCAGGGGCACCGCTGTCAGGGATTCGACGGACCGTCACACCGCCTTCCGTACGCGGTGGGCTCCGCCGGTGCGGGAAGCCCACCGCGGACCTCCGGGGGCTGCGGGCCGCTGTCCGCCCGGTGCGGCGGTCAGCCGCCGAGGGCGCCTCCGGCGCCGCCGGCCTCCGCCCCGGCGAGCGGGTCGGTCTCCAGCTGGATGACGCCGTAGTCGTAGGCGTGCCGCCGGTAGACGACACTGGGGTGCTTCGTCTCGGAGTCGACGAAGAGGTAGAAGTCGTGCCCGACCAGTTCCATCTCGTAGAGGGCCTGGTCGAGGGTCATGGGCGCTGCGGTGTGCAGCTTCTCGCGGACCACCAGCGGGCCCTCGCCCTGGACCTCGAGTGATCCCATGCGCGTGGTGGGGACGGTCTCCGGCGGCTCCTCGGCGGCGACCGGCTGGCCGTTGGCGTTCAACTCGGCGACGCCGGGCACCACATCGGCCACCTCGGCCGCGGTGAGCCGTCCGTTGCCGCGCCTGTTGTGGCGCTTCTCGTGCTGCTTGCGGAGTCGTGCTTCCAGCTTTCCCGTGGCGAGATCGAGCGCTGCGTACGGGTCGGCGGCCGAGGCCTCGGCGCGGATCACCGGGCCGCGCGAGCGGAGCGTGATCTCCACCCGGTCGGAACGGTCGGCCTGCCGCGGGTTGTGCTCCTTGGACACCTCGACGTCGAGGCTGATCACCTTGCCGTCGAGCTTCTGGATCTTGTCCAGCTTCAGCTTCTCGGCCACGTGCTTGCGGAACCGCTCGGGCACCTCGGTCTTGCGGCCCTTGACGACGATGTCCACGCAGAACTCCGTTCCCGGGTCGCTCCGCCCCCATCGGCTGCGGAGCATTTCCCTTTGTGCACCAGGCCCCGTCGATCACGGGGCTTCGGACGTGGTGACTTTCACCTCCTCCTCCCCGGTCGACGGGATCTCCACCCCATCGATTTTGAGTTGGTCCCTGTCCCGAAATCCCGTCCGGAAAACATGGCGGGGAGTTTCGGTGAGGCCCGGGCACCCCTTCTCACCACCGAACATAGCTCGGTGTGCGGGTCGGCGGCACCCGTTACCAGAAGGTACCTCCGATCAGGGGTTATTGCCCTCTCACTACCTGCAACGTTGCGGGTTCCCCGTCAGTTCCTGTTTATTTCCACGGCGGTGCTGTCCAGGCCACCACTGCGGCGCTCACGTGTTCGAAGGACGGAAAGCCGGGCCCCTCCGCGGAGGCGGCACCCAGTGCACGGGCCGCCTCCGCGAGCGTGGCGCCCGTGGTCACCAGATCGTCCACCAGGACCACCCTCCGGCCCGCACACAGGCCCTCCGCGCCGCGGCGCACCTCCAGGGCCCCGGACATGTTCGCCAGCCTCTCGGAGGCCGTCAGGCCCGCCTGGTCCGCCACCCGGCGCGCCTGGCGCAGGGCGGGCAGGACGCACGCCTCGGTGCCCGTGCCCCGCAGCCGGGCCGCCGCCGCGGCCGCGATGCGGCGCGCCGGGTCGTGCCCCCGCGCCCGTACCGCCCGCCGGGCGGAAGGCACCGGCACCAGCGCCAGCCCCGCCGAGGGGCGCTCCCCCGCGGGACCGGCCGCGGCGCGGCAGGCGGCGGCAGCCCGCACCGCGGCGGCGAGGGCCCGGCCCAGCGGCCGGGCCAGCCCCGTCGCCCCGCGTTCCTTGTGGGCGAGGAGGGCGGCCCGCACCGGGCCGCGGTAGTCGGCCGCCGCGTGGACCGGCGGCAGCCCCCGAGGGGCGTCCGCGACCACGGCCCTGCGGGCACCGGGGGCCAGCAGTGCCGCCTCGCACCGCGCGCACAGCAGGGACCGCGGCCGACCGCACCCCGCGCAGTCGACCGGCAGGACCAGTTCCACGGCCGCGTGCCACCATCCGTCCACGCCCCCACGGTGGCGGGGTCGCGGCGCCCCGCGCCACCCCTGTGGACGGGGACCTCCGGCCCGGCCGGAGAGGGCGGCGCGCCCCCACCCGGCCGCCGTGGCGGGAACCGCCCGGTTCAGCCCGGGTAGACCGGGGCGGACCCCTCCTTGACCAGCGTCTGCCAGTTGGCGCCGGCGGGCAGGCGCACGATGCCGTCCTCCTCCGAGTAGGCCACCAGCGGCATGGTCTCGTCGTCCGAGGCCGCCACGGCCCTCACCTGGTTCAGCCCCGGCAGGATCGCGTTGGCGGCGGTGGAGCCGTCGGTCTGGATGTAGCGGACCTGCTGGACGCCTCCGGACTCCTTGCCGACCACCACCAGGCGGCTCGGGCCGGCCCAGGAGACCGCCGTCACCGTCTCCAGCTGCGGCGCGGCGGGCCGCAGGTCGGCGATGGTGACCGCCGGGTCGTCGCTCGGCCCCCGGTGCTCCACCCGTCCGATCTTCAGAGTGGTCTTCCCGTCCTGCGTCAGCAGCAGCGCCATCCGGACACCGTCGGCCGAGACCCGCAGCGCCTCGATCCGCGCGCCGTCGAGCCCCGGGACGATCCGGACGTCCTGCGGGGTCCCGGTTCCCTGCGGGACCCGGACGAGCGACGGGTCGGCCGGGTCGCGGTCCGCCACCCACAGGTCGCCCCGGCCGTCCCAGCTCGGCGCCGACAGCCGCTCCTCGCGGGTGGGGCCCTGGCTGCGCAGGACCTCGCCCTTGAGCTCGGAGCCCGTGACCACCGAGGTCACGTACAGCGAGGCGGCGTCCTTGGACACCGCGGCGCCGGTGCGCTCGTCGCGGGAGACGGCGACGCTGCTCATGGGGAGCCTGCCGTCGCCGAAGGGACCGGGCACGTTCCGCGGTTCGGCCGTCTCGTCCTCCGCGCGGCTCTCCAGCAGCGCCAGGCGGTCGTGCTCGTCGACGAAGTACTGGTGCTCGGGGCTGCCGACGACGTGGTCGGGGGCGTACTGCTTGGCCTGGCCGCTGCTGAGGACGCACAGCTGCGTCCCGTCGCCGATCAGCTCGACCTGCTCCACCCGGGCGGACGACATGTC
Source organism: Streptomyces sp. C10-9-1 (assembly GCF_024497955.1). Lineage (GTDB taxonomy): Bacteria > Actinomycetota > Actinomycetes > Streptomycetales > Streptomycetaceae > Streptomyces > Streptomyces sanyensis. The sequence continues at coordinate 374,245 of NZ_JANHKP010000004.1, forward strand.
CTTGAGCGTGAACAGGATCTGCGCGGCCATCTTGGTGCACTGCGTCCGGGAGACGCCCACGGCGCGCTCGTTCAGCGGCACCTTCAGGACGTTCCGGTCGTCCAGGTCGAGCGTCTTCACGCCCTTCATCAGGGCGGTCCCGCCGGGGAACCGCGATTCGACCACGGGCTCCAGCCAGCCCGTGGGACCGGCGAGCAGCGCCGCCACGGCCTGGGTGACCGGGTCCTGGCGGGTGACCGGGTCCTGGCGCTGGCGGATGTACACCGGGTCCGCCACGACCACGTCGCGCCCCGAGGCGAAGTAGTACTTGTTGACCGAGACGTAGTTGCGCTCGAAGTCGGAGGCGCCGAGGAGCAGGCCCGGCGGCAGGCTGTCGATGCGCCACTCGCCCTCCTCCCCGCCCTGGCGGGACAGGTGGATGGTGCGCTGGTAGTCGGTCGGCGGCACCGGCTGGTACGCGTGCTGGGCGTCCACGCTGGCTATCTGGCGGCCGTAGAGCGGATAGGTCATGCCCGGGTCGTTCCCGGTGCCCAGCACGGGGGCCCCGGGGTCGGGGGCCGCCGTCAGCACGGTCGTGGACTCCTGGGGACGCCACTGCTCGGACGCCTCGGCGGACAGATAGGAGCGGGCGGTGGCGAAGTTGGCGTCGTCGCTGGTCATCGCCTCCAGGAAGCCGGTGACGATCTCGTCCGGGGTGGCGCCCTGGCGCGGCTGGACGGCGTAGACGCGGACCTGGGCGTCGCCCCGCTGGGACGCCTTCACCGCGTGGACGTCTCCGCTGTCCGGCATGGACGCGCATCCGGCGAGCACCACGGCCCCGCAGCCGATCAGAGCGGCGCTGCGCAGTGACCGACGGTGCGGCCTGTTCCGTTCAGCGCCCACGAGCCGATTCCTCCCGTTCCGGTGCCACCTGTGCCGGCGTCTCCTCGCTGCGCTCGCCCACCTGGCACGCCACGACGCGGGAGGCGCTGCCCGGCAGGGCCGCCGGGTCCACCCCGACGGGGGCGCCGCCCCGCTGCTGGGCGGGCAGGGGCGGAAGGTCCGCCGCGGACTGGGCGGGCGCGGACGTCCGGTGGTGCCCGTCCGCCGCCGGTTCACCCGACGGGGCGGTGCGCTCCCGGTTCTGCCGGGAGTCCTCCGGCTCCAGCGGTATCGGCGACCCGCGCAGCGACTCGTCCGCGGTGCGCGGCAGCGTCAGGCGGAACTGGGAGCCGCCGCCCGGCTCGCCCCAGGCCTGGAGCCAGCCCCCGTGGAGGCGGGCGTCCTCCACGGCGATGGACAGGCCGAGCCCGGTGCCGCCGGTGGTGCGGGCCCGGGCCGGATCGGCGCGCCAGAAGCGGCTGAACACCCTCGTGGCCTCGCCCGGCTTCAGCCCGACGCCGTAGTCGCGCACGGCGACGGCGACGGCCCCGCCGGCGGCGGCCATCCGGACGACGACGTCCTTGCCCTCCCCGTGCTCCACCGCGTTGACGACCAGGTTCCGCAGCACCCGCTCGACCCGGCGGGCATCGGCCTCGGCGACCACCGGCTGGCGGTCGCCCACCACCCGGATCCTCGACCCCTTGCGCTCCGCGAGCGGCTCCGCACCGTCGATGACCCGGCGGACGACCTCGCGCAGGTCTATGGGCTCGGCCTCCAGGGCCGCGGCGCCGGCGTCGAAGCGGCTGATCTCCAGCAGGTCGGACAGGAGGGACTCGAAGCGGTCGAGCTGGTCGCCCAGCAGTTCGGCCGAGCGCGCGGTCACGGGGTCGAAGTCGCTGCGCGCCTCGTGGATCACGTCGGCCGCCATGCGCACCGTGGTCAGCGGGGTGCGCAGCTCGTGCGAGACGTCCGAGACGAAGCGGCGCTGCATCCGGGACAGGTCCTCCAGCTGCTGGATCTTGAGCTGGAGGTTCTGGGCCATCTTGTTGAAGGCCTCGCCGAGGCGGGCGATGTCGTCCTCGCCGGTGACCTTCATGCGCTCCTGGAGCCGGCCGGCGGCCAGGCGCTCGGCGATACCGGCGGCCATCCGCACGGGCGTGACGATCTGCCGCACGACCAGCCAGGCGATCGCGCCGAGGAGGACCACCACGAACAGCCCCGCGGTCGCGAGCGTCCCGCGGACCAGGGCGAGCGACTGCTCCTCCTGGGCCAGCGGGAAGACGTAGTACAGCTCGAAGGGCTTGCCCTCGATGTCGTTCAGCCGGGTGCCGACGACCAGGCCGGGCTCGGTGTCGGAGGAGTCGTTCCAGTAGCGGATGCTGATGTACGTCTCGTACGTCCCCGAACCCCGTCCGACGGCCTCCCTCAGGGCCTCCGGGATGCTGGCCGGGTCGACCAGGCCCGAGGTCCGCGGGGCGCGGCCCGTTCCGCCGCGCTCGGAGTCGGCACTCAGCGCGACCACGTTGTAGGAGCCCTTGCCGCCGCTGGCCAGCTGCGCCACCAGGTCGGAGCGCCAGGAGTTGGCGTTGCGCGCGGCCGAGGCGGGGCCCTCCTGACCCGAGGGGCCCACGGGGGTGTCGGCCTGCTCCCGGGCGACGGCGAACCCGCCCGCGGCCTGACTCTGGGCGGCCTTGCTCTTCGCGTCGAGGAGGCCGTTGCGGACCTGCCCGATCACGACGAAGCCCAGCAGGAGGACGACGCCCAGTGACATCAGGAGGGTGGTGACGACCACCCTGAGCTGGATGTTGCGGCGCCACAGGCGTACCGCGGGCAGCAGCGGGCGCCGCAGCCAGCGCAGCGCCAGCCGGGGTATCGGCCCGCCGGGCGCGCCGTCCTGGATCAGGCGTCCGAGCCGTGCGGGCCCACGGCCCGGACGGGCAGCCCGCCCCGTACGGACTCCCGGCCCCCCGGGCTTCGGAGCAGCGCTGCCGCCGGACATCTCAGCTCGGTCCCGCCTTGTAACCGACGCCCCGGACGGTCACGACGATCTCCGGCCGCTCGGGGTCCTTCTCGACCTTGGAGCGCAGCCGCTGAACATGCACGTTGACCAGACGGGTGTCCGCCGCGTGGCGGTAGCCCCACACCTGCTCCAGGAGCACCTCACGGGTGAACACCTGCCAGGGCTTGCGGGCCAGGGCCACCAGCAGGTCGAACTCCAGCGGCGTCAGCGCGATCGACTGCCCGTCCCGTTTCACGGAGTGGCCGGCCACGTCGATGACCAGGTCGCCGATGGTCAGCTGCTCGGGGGCGGGCTCCTCGGACCTGCGCAGCCTGGCGCGGATCCGGGCCACCAGCTCCTTGGGCTTGAACGGCTTGACGATGTAGTCGTCGGCGCCGGATTCCAGGCCCACGACCACGTCGACCGTGTCGCTCTTCGCGGTGAGCATGACGATCGGCACGCCGGACTCGGCACGGATCAGGCGGCACACCTCGATGCCGTCCCGTCCGGGAAGCATCAGATCCAGCAGCACCAGGTCCGGCTTGGTCTCCCGGAAGGCAGCAAGTGCCTTGTCTCCGTCGGCCACGAACGACGGCTCGAAACCCTCACCACGCAGCACGATGCCGAGCATCTCGGCCAGTGCGGTGTCGTCGTCGACGACAAGGACTCGTCCCTTCATATTCGACATCATCCCATTAGCTCATCGATACCCGTCGTGACCTGGCACACAGCTCGGCGATTCCGCCGCCGGTGACCGGCGACAGCACCCCCTCCTCGGTGACCACCGCGGTCACGAGTCCGGGGGGCGTCACATCGAAGGCGGGGTTGTACGCCTGCGCCCCCAACGGTGCCAGGGACACCCCACCATCGCGCGCCGCCTCCGCACCCGCCCGCAGCAGTGTGAACTCCGTCACTTCCCGGCCCGGGCGCTGCTCGATCTCGATCGAGTCGCCGCGGGCGGTGGACGCGTCCAGGGTCGTGGTGGGGGCCACCACGACGAACGGAACGTGGTGGTACCGGGCCAGCACGGCGAGCGGGTAGCTGCCCACCTTGTTGGCCACCGAGCCGTCGGCGGCGATCCGGTCGGCGCCGATGACCACCGCGTCGACCTCCCCGGCCGCGAACAGCGACCCGGCCGCGTTGTCCGCGAGCAGGCTGTACGGCATGCCGTGGCGCGCTGCCTCGAAGGCGGTGAGCCGGGCCCCCTGGAGCAGCGGACGGGTCTCGTCCACCCACAGCCGCCGCAGCTCACCGGCCCGGTGCGCGGCCAGCGCCACGGCGAAGGCGGTGCCCTCCCCTCCGGAGACCAGCGCGCCGCTGTTGCAGTGCGTGAGCAGCCGGTATCCGCCTCCGGGCAGCAGCTCCTCCAGAAGGGCCAGGCCGTGGGAGGCCATCCGGCGGCTCGCCTCCGCATCCGCCCGATGCAGCTCCTCCGCGGCACCGAGTGCCGCGGAGGCGGCCGCCTCCGCGGACCCTCCGCCGGCCAGGACCCGCCGATGGGCGTCGGCCGCTGCGCGGACCCCGCGACCGAGGTTGACCGCGGTGGGCCGCGCCCGCTCCAGCAGCCCGGCGGACTCCTCCACGTCGTAGCCGCGCGCGGCGGCCAGGGCCACCCCGTAGGCGCCCGCGATCCCCAGCAGCGGAGCCCCGCGGACGGCGAGCGTCCGGACGGCCTCCACCAGCGCGGGCACATCGGTGCAGCGGAGTTCCACCTCCTCGGCGGGCAGCAGGGTCTGGTCGAGGAGCACGAGCGCGGGGCCCTCGGGCGCCTCCTCCCAGCGGAGCACGGACAGCCTCGGCGGGCGTCCGCCCCCGGGCCTCTGTACGTCCTGGTCAGCCATCCGCCCAGTCTGCCCGCTGGGCGCCGGACGGTGAAGGGACGGCGGAGGACCCCGACGCCCCGGTCCACCGGCCGCACCCTCATGGCACGATGGCTGCTGCCAAACAGCCGCCCCACCGGGCGGACCGCACACCGCAGGCGCCCCGCCCTCCCGGACCGGCGCCGCGACCCGATCTCGAGGTGGACCACGTGAACGACACTCCGGGCTGGGCCTCGCCCGGGTCGGCCCCCTCCGACGGGCGGAGCCCGGAGGTTCCGCACCCCGCAGTCCCGGCCGACGCCTCCCCCGCGAAGTGGTCCGCCGAGCAGCCGCCCCCGGGGGACTGGTCCACTCCCGGGCAGGGCGACCGGAGCCCCGGCGGACCTGCCGCGGGCCAGGGCGGCGGCCACCCGGGCCCCTACGGCGGAGGACCCTGGGGAGGACCGCCCCCCGCGGCCAAGCCGGGGGTGATCCCGCTGCGCCCCCTGGGCATCGGGGAGATCCTCGACGGGGCGGTGACCACACTGCGCACGCACTGGCGCACGGTGCTCTCGGTGACCGTCACCGTCGCGGTGCTCACCCAGGTCGCCAGCATCCTCATCGAGCGCTTCCTGATGCCCGCCGTGCCCGAGATCGACCCGGAGGCCACGCCTGAGGAGGCGCTCCGGCAGTCGCTCGACTCCCTCAAGGCCTCCCTGGTCTCCCTGGGCCCGACCATGCTGATCACCATGATCGGCACCCTGCTCACGACGGCGCTGCTGACCGTGGTGGTGAGCCGTTCCGTGCTCGGCCGCCCCGTCACCCTGGCCGGCGCCTGGCGGGAGGCGCGCCCCAGGCTGCCGCACCTGCTGGGGCTGACCGTGCTGCTGCCGGTGGGCGTCATCGTGCTCGTTGCCGTCGGCGTGCTGCCAGGCATCCTGATCGGCGGCGTGGGGGGCGTCCTCCTCTCCGTCCTGGGCGCGCTGGTCGCCATGGTGGTCGTCGCGTGGCTGTCGATCCGCTTCGCCCTCGCGGCACCCGCGCTGGTCCTGGAGCGGCAGGGCGTCCTCGCCTCGCTCCGCCGGTCGGCCAGGCTGGTGCAGGGCTCCTGGTGGCGGATCTTCGGCATCACCCTGCTGACCGCCCTGCTGGCGTTTCTGGTGAGCATGGTGGTGGCCGTTCCGTTCACCGCCATAGCCTTCATCGTCGACGGCGAGGGCTTCGGCGACTTCCTGAGCGGCAGCCCGCCGGAGTTCGGCCTGCTCTTCCTGGTCATCACGGGGATCGGGGCGGTGATCGCCTCCTCGATCACCTATCCGATCACGGCCGGTGTGAACACGCTGCTCTACATCGACCAGCGCATCCGGCGCGAGGCCCTCGACCTGGAACTCGCGCGCGCCGCCGGACTGCCCGGCTACGGCCCGGAGCCGGGGTCCGCCCCCGTCAGCGGGGGTTGACGGGGTGTCCGGCACGGGGGGCGTGGCCGCGATACCACTGACCGGGGCACGCGACGGCACACCGGTGGACGTCCCGCGCGTCCCCGCCCGGGAGGCGGCCGAGCGCGAGCTCTCCGACCCCGCGTACCGGGAGCACGAGCCCGACCTTCTGGAGCGCGCCCTCGACGCGTTCCTGAACTGGGTCGGCGAGCTGTTCGACGGCCTCTCGGGCAGCGGCCCGGGCGGGGTGGTCGGACTGGTCGTCTTCGCCGTGGTCATCGGCTTCTTCCTCACGGCGCTGTGGTGGCGGATGGGTGCGCCGCGGCGCACGGCCACGCCCGCGGACACGCTCTTCGACGACGGACCCCGCAGCGCCGCGCAGTACCGTGCGAGGGCCGAGGAGCACGCCGCCGCCGAACGCTGGAACCCGGCCCTCCAGGACCGGATGCGGGCCCTGGTCCGCTCCCTGGAGGAACGTGCGATGCTCACCGCCCGGCCGGGACGCACCGCCGACGAGGCGGCGGCGGAGGCCGGCGGCGCGCTGCCGGACCATGCCGGGGAACTCCGCTCGGCCGCGCGGGCCTTCGACGACGTGACATACGGCGGCCGGTCCGCCGACCGCGGGATGTACGAGCGGCTGCGCTCCCTGGACACGGCCGTCGCGCGGACGAGGCCGCACTGGGAAACCGACCAGGAGGCGCCCGTATGAAGACCGCCGCTCCCACGTCGCTGTCGCCGACGGGACAGCAGGTGTGGGCCAGGGCCCGCGGCGCACTCGCCGTGGTCGCCCTGCTGGTCGCCGCCGGCATCACCATGGCCGCCCTCCGCTCGGACGGCGGCTTCGGGCGCCTCGACCCCCGGTCCACGGCCCCGGCCGGGAGCAGGGCGGCCGCCGAACTGCTCAGGGACCAGGGCGTGTCCGTGCACCCGGCCACGACCCTGGGCGACGCGCTGGCGGCGGCCGGGTCCGGCACGACGCTCCTCGTCACCGATCCGGGCCTCCTCTCCCACGCCCAGCAGGACGCGCTGCACCACGCGATGTCCACGGCGGGGGGACGCACCGTGCTGCTGGCCCCCGACCGGGACGCCCTCATCGGCCTGGTTCCCGAGGTCGCCACCGAGCCGCCCGTCCCCGTGACGCCCCTGGACCCCGGGTGCTCCCTTCCGACGGCGGACCGCGCGGGCGACGCCGAACTCGGCGGCCACCGCTACACCACAGGCGCCCGCGGAGCCGACCTCTGCTACCCCAGCGGCGGGGCGCCGACCCTGCTCCGGCTGGATGCCGGGGCGGGCGGGGAGACCGTCCTGCTCGGGGCACCCGACCTGCTCTACAACGACCGGCTCGACGAACACGGCAACGCCTCCCTTGCGCTCCAACTGCTCGGAGCCCACCCCGAGCTGATCTGGTACATGCCTTCCTTCGGCGACACCTCCACCGGCACGACGCCCGCTCCCGGCGACTCCGCCGACGGACACGGCGACGGGGCCGCCGACCGCGAGGACGGCCCGGGAGACCGGGCCGCCGACCGGCCAGGCGAAGAGAGCAGCTTCCTGGACCTCGTCCCCGACGGCTGGGTGTGGGGGACGGTCCAGCTGGGCGTCGCGGCCCTGCTGGCCGCGGTGTGGCGCGCCCGGAGACTCGGTCCGCTGGTGACCGAACGCCTGCCGGTGTCGGTTCCCGCCGCCGAGACCGCGGAGGGCCGCGCCCGCCTCTACCGCCAGGTGGCCGCCCGCGAACGGGCCTCGGCCTCCCTCCGCTCCGCCGCACGCGCCCGGCTCGCGCCCCTGCTCGGGGTCGCGGCGGCCGACACCCACACACCGGACGTGCTCGTCCCCGCCGTCGCCGCCCGCCTGTCCCAGGACGCCGCCCGGGACCCGCACACCCTCCTCTTCGGCCCCGCACCGGCCGACGACGCAGCCCTGATCCGACTGGCCGACCAACTCGACGCCCTCGAACGAGAGGTACGCACCTCATGAGCGCCCCGTCCCCCGAGACCACCGCGCACTCGGACCGCGCCCGCACCTCCCTGGAGGCGCTGCGCGCGGAGATCGCCAAGGCCGTGGTCGGCCAGGACTCGACGGTCACCGGTGTGGTCGTCGCACTCCTGTGCCGGGGGCACGTCCTCCTGGAGGGTGTCCCGGGAACCGCCAAGACCCTCCTCGCCCGCTCCCTCGCCGCCTCCCTCGAACTGGACACCAAGCGGGTGCAGTTCACCCCCGACCTGATGCCGAGTGATGTCACCGGTTCCCTGGTCTACGACACTCGCACTTCCGAGTTCTCCTTCCAGGCCGGACCCGTCTTCACCAATCTCCTCCTCGCCGACGAGATCAACCGGACGCCTCCCAAGACCCAGTCGGCTCTGCTGGAGGCGATGGAGGAACGCCAGGTGACCGTCGACGGCATCGCGCGCCCCCTTCCCGAGCCCTTCCTTGTCGCGGCGACGCAGAACCCCGTCGAGTACGAGGGGACGTACCCGCTGCCGGAGGCTCAGCTCGACCGCTTCCTGCTGAAGCTGACCGTGCCCCTGCCCTCACGCGAGGACGAGATCAGCGTCCTGAGGCGCCACGCCGAGGGCTTCAACCCCCGTGATCTCCAGGCCGCTGGCATCCGCCCCGTGGCCGACGCGAACGACCTGGAAGCGGCTCGCGCCGCCGTCGCCCGGACCTCGGTATCGGCCGAGATCGCCGGCTATGTCGTCGACATCTGCCGTGCCACACGCGAATCCCCCTCCCTGGCCCTCGGCGCCTCGCCACGTGGCGCCACGGCCCTTCTCTCCACTGCCCGGGCGTGGGCGTGGCTGACAGGCCGGGACTACGTGATACCGGACGACGTCAAGGCCCTGGCTCTTCCCACACTCCGTCACCGTGTCCAGCTGCGGCCCGAAGCGGAGATGGAGGGAGTCACCGCCGACTCCGTCATCACCGCGATCCTCGCCCACGTGCCCGTCCCCCGCTGAGGCCCACGATGGCTCTGACCGGACGGACTGCTCTCCTCGCCGCTCTCGGCACACTGCCCGTCGGCTTCCTCGCCCCCGGCTGGGCGGGGATGCTCGCCGTCAACGTGCCTCTCCTGCTCGCCATCTTGTGCGACTACGCCTGGGCAGCGCCAGTGCGAACGCTCCATTTCACCCGATCCGGTGATACATCCGTTCGACTCGGAGACTCGGCGGACGTCTCCCTGACCGTCACCAACGCCTCGTCCCGCCGGATGCGCGCCGAGCTCCGCGACGCCTGGCCGCCGAGCAGTTGGGCACCGGGGACCGCCGCCGGTGCCTCGCGGCACCGTCTGCGGGTCCCCGCCGGGGAGCGGCGTACGGTGACGACCCGTCTGACGCCCACGCGTCGCGGCGACCGCCACGCCGACCGCGTCACCGTTCGCTCGTACGGTCCCCTCGGGCTCGCCGCCCGGCAGGGCGCCCACCGGGTGCCGTGGGCCGTGCGCGTCCTCCCCCCGTTCACCAGCCGCAGGCATCTGCCCTCCCGTCTGGCACGTCTGCGGGAACTCGACGGCCGCACCAGCGTCCTGACCCGGGGCCAGGGAACGGAGTTCGACAGTCTCCGGGACTACGTGCCCGGCGACGACACCCGCTCCATCGACTGGCGCGCCACGGCACGGAGGTCGTCGGTCGCCGTGCGCACCTGGCGTCCCGAGCGGGACCGACACGTCCTGGCCGTACTGGACACCGGGCGCACCTCCGCCGGGAGGGTGGGTGACGTGCCACGACTGGACGCCGCCATGGACGCGGCACTGCTGCTGGCCGCCCTGGGAACACGCGCAGGGGACCGTGTGGGACTGCTCGCCCATGACCGCCGGCTGAGGGCGCAGGTCCCCGGCCGCGGTGCCGGTGACACCCTGCCCGCCATGGTCGAGGCCATGGCACCGCTGGAGGCGGAACTCGTGGAGACGGACATGCGGGCGCTGGTCGCGACGGTGCTGCAGAGCGCGCCCCGCGGCTCCCTGGTCGTCCTGTTCACCGGACTCGACGCCGCTCCCGTCGAGGAGGGGCTCCTGCCGGTGCTGCCTCAACTCACCCGAGGCCATACCGTCGTCGTGGCGTCCGCCGCGGACCCCCGCGTCGCGGAGATGTCGCAGGGACGCGGAAGCATCGAACGCGTCTACGAGGCGGCTGCCGGGGCCCAGGTGGGGGCCCAGCGGGGCCGCATCGCCTCCCGGCTGCAGCGGTACGGTGTGACGGTCGTCGACACCGCTCCCGAGAACCTGGCGCCCTCGGTCGCCGACGCCTATCTGTCCCTGAAGGCCGCAGGGCGCCTCTGACGGTGTCCGGGGCCCCGGTCACGGCACAGTGGGGGCGGAGGGACACGTCGGGGGCGTACCCGAGTCGCCGTGCTCCGCACCTGCCCGATCCCGTCGGGCACGCCTGCCGGCCCGCTGGAGCGCCTTGAGCACGATCAGCTTCGCTTCTTCGTGTGGGGACGCGGAGGCCGCCCGACGTCCTTGAGACCTCACCAGCTGCCCGGGAGTCCCCACGACGCGCCTGTCGCCCACGGACAGCGTCCAGGGGGTGGTTCGGTCTGGAAGAGGCTGAGCGGGACTCGGCGGGGCCCTTCCTGCGCGGGACGCCGTACCGTCCGTCCCACCGCAGCTCGGAGTCGGGATCGATCTGCCCCCACGGCCGCCGTGGAGCTGAACGTGCGAGCCTGGCTTGAAGCTCGTAACACGACCTTGTGACCAAGGATTCTGCATCTGTTGTCACACGGCTGCCTGCTCGCTCGCGATACTGAAACCATGGACAGCTACGAGGGCACCGCGTCTCTTGAGTGGTGGGCCAATCGATCGACCTGTCTGGGCAGGCTTCGTGTGCAGGTCGCGGTCCGTCACACCGGAGACAACCGGATGTCCGAGGTGACCCTCGAACCTCTCCTGGCCACGGAGGACAGGGAGAGCCTCGACACCCTGATGCAGCTCGATCCGCACTTCACCTTGCGCTTTGACGACGAGAGCACGTTGCTGGTCAAGGTCGTCGAAGCAGGAGTTGAGGAACGGCTCGTCCTCACCGCAGCGGAGACAGGCACTACAGAGCCGACCGGAAGCAGGCACGCATCGCCCCAGTAGCCCTAGTACTGCAGCCGCACTTGCTGTGGCTGGCGGTCCGGCTGGTCGTTGAGCTGATCACGGGTGGGGCGGCACGGTGGGCCATCCCCGGCCTTCTCACCGCTCCAGCTGGAATCGGCTTCTGACCGCCGCAAGCATCTGGCGGTGTGCGCCCCAATCAGGCTGAGTCACGATGGGCACGGTGACGAAGACCTGTGAGCCAGTGACGTCGCAAACGCTCACGTCCGTGCAACTGCTCTCGTTCTCCTCTGTGGGGTCGATCATGATCCGCGGGGAGCGTCCGCTCTCCAGCCAAGTAGCCCTCCTTCCGGCCGCGAGAGACTCCAGAACCTCGGCCCAACTGTCGAGGTCATACGCGTTGAGATACAGCTCGACGCGACCACTGACGAATCCGGTGCTGACCACAATCTCAGCGTGGAGGGCGTCGTACTGGTCGGTGCCGGAGAAGCTCATTCCTCCGGTGACGCACAGGGAGACGCTCTGCTCCTCGTCCGAAAGGCAGATCAACTTGAGTGGGCTGGAATCGGGCACGTCGGCACTGCCCCTTTCTGTGCGATGCGTACTCATAGACTGCACGGCGGCTATGGCGGTCGGTGGCCGCGGCGGCGGTAGTGGCTGAGGCGGGCTCGGTACTGATGGCGGCGGCGCCAGCGTGACCAGTGCAGGATGTGTTCGGCCTCGTGTCGGACGGTGTGGACGACCTTGGCAAGCAGGCGGCGGATTTCGTTCACGCTCAGTCGTATCAGGTCGCGGTTGCCTCCCCCTTTTCACCGGTGGTGACGCGGAGTGCGGTCAGGTGGGCGGCGGCTGCCATGGCCAGGGTGATGTGCCGGTACCAGGCCCGGTAGTGGCGGACCTGGTAATGATCCAGGCCGGCCTCGTTCTTGGCGGCCTGGAAGCACTCCTCGATCGCCCAGCGGGCCCCGGCGACCCGCACGATCTCCGCCAGCGGCGTGTCGAGCGGCGCGTGCACCAGGTAATACGCCCGCTCGCCGGTCGTTGGGTGGCGGCGGATCAACAGCGAGATGGTGAAGCCGTCGGCGGCCTCGCGGTCCGGCACTGGCAGGCGGGTCCAGGCGTACTCGCGCAGCCCGTGGGCGCCGTCGCCCGCCGAGCGGATCTCCCAGACGTGCTCGGGCAGAATCGCCGCCAGGGTGCGGGCGTTCTGCCCGCCCGGCCCGAGTCGGTGTTTGTAGCCGATGGCCAGTACGTAGGCCAGGCGTTGACCGGTCAGCCAGGCCCGCAAAGCGGGGTTGTCACCGTAGACCTCGTCCCCGGCCACCCAGCGAAACGGCACGCAGGCCGCCACCACCCGCTCAAGCATCGCCTTGGCCAGGGCGGGCTTGGTGGCGAACGCGACGTTCTCGCCGATCCGCGCGTCCGCCCGGCGCTCGGCGTCTTCCGTCCAGGAGGTGGGCAGGTACAGCTCGCGGTCGATCAACGCACGGCCTGTAGTAGAGGCGTAGGCGAGGAACACCCCGAGCTGACAGTTGTCGATCTTTCCGGTGGTGCCGGTGTATTGGCGTTGCACCCCGGCGGACCGGACGCCCTTCTTGATGAACCCGGTCTCATCCAGGATCAACACGCCTCATCCGCCGCGAGATGCTCCAGTACGAACGAGCAGACCTCGTCGCGGACTGCGTCCGCGTCCCAGTCTGCCTGGTTCAACAGGCGCTGCATGCCGTCCGGGCACCGCTCGCCAGCCTGCTCGGCCAGCGTCCAGCCGTTTTTGCGCTCCAGCGGCGCCAGCAGCCCCCGCAGATACTCGCCCGCCCGATGGCGAGGCTCTGACCTGCGAAAATGCTGACCGATCCGGTCCTGTAGCGCCTCCAGCCCCGCCGCCCAGCCCCGCACATCGTCAACCGTGACGTCCCCACCCATGTCCGACTCAACGAGTGTCCGACCCACCCGTCTGCTCCCCGAGATAGCGGAGCTTGCCCATGCCCTTGGTGTTCGGTGATCTCTTGCGTGACATGACAGGCAGGATTCACCGTAGTAGCAGCTCGTCGCGGTGGTCGGTGGGCTAATTGCCCGAAGCGGGGGACGACGTCCACGACCCCGTCCGCGGGAACCCCGCACACAGCCCCCGGGAACACTCC
>NZ_JANHKP010000005.1 GCF_024497955.1 Streptomyces sp. C10-9-1
TACCGCCACGCATTACGCCTCTGAACCTTCGCGACACTCAACATGCCCACAGAGGACACCCGCTCTGACCTGCAAAAAAGCCCGATCCCGTGAGGCGGGACAGTTCACCGGAACTTCACGGCCGATCCCCCCCGTTACCTTTTTCGTGGCTCCGCAATGGGGCCTCCGGCCTTCGGGTCCGGCATGACTTCCCCCCCCTTGTTGGTGATGATCCGGGGGGTGGTGTCACCGGGCCCGGAGGCATCGACGGACCGCTGATGAGGGGCTTGAGCACCGGCTTCACCCGAGCCGGAAGAGCTCTCCGTAACGTGGATGTGGCAGCTCGGTGCCGAGGCAAGGCCGGACGAAAGCGTGATGGAGGGGCCTGCACGTGATCGACACCGGCAACATCGACGTCTTCCTCGGCCTGGACGTCGGCAAGGGCGAACACCACGCCACAGCCGTCACCCCGGCCGGCAAGAAGGCCTTCGACAAGCGGTTACCCAACACCGAACCCAAACTCCGCGAGCTCTTCGCCAAGCTGAAGGCCAAGCACGGAACCGTGCTGGTCGTGGTCGACCAGCCCGCCTCAATCGGGGCCCTGCCGCTGGCGGTCGCGAGGGACATGGGCTGCCCGGTCGCCTATCTGCCCGGCCTGACGATGCGGCGGATCGCCGACCTCTACCCCGGCGAGGCGAAGACGGACGCGAAGGACGCGTTCATCATCGCGGACGCGGCCCGCGCGATGCCGCACACGCTGCGGGCGATCGACGGCGAGGACGAGACGATCGCCGAGCTGGAGATGATCGTCGGGTTCGACGACGACCTGGCCGGCGAGGCCACGAGGGTCGCGAACCGGCTCCACGGCCTGCTGACCCAGATCCATCCATCGCTGGAACGGGTCCTGGGACCGCGATTGCAGCACCCGGCTGTCCTCACGTTGCTGGAGCGGTTCGGCTCACCGGACCAGATCCGCAAGGCCGGCCGGCGACGGCTGGTGACGCTGCTGCGGCCGAAGGCGCCGAGGATGGCCGAGCGGCTGGTCGAGGAGATCTTCGCCGCTCTGGACGAGCAGACCGTCACCGTTCCGGGGACCGAGGCGGCAGCGCTGATCGTCCCGAGCCTGGCCGGGTCCCTGGCCGCCGTCCTTGACCAGCGGAAACTGCTGGCCGCACGGATCGAGGAACTGCTGGAGGCCCACCCTCTTTCGAAGGTCCTGACGTCCATGCCTGGCATCGGCGTCAGGACCGGAGCCAGGATCCTGATCGAGGTCGGCGACGGCAGCACCTTCCCGACCGTCGGCCACCTCGCCGCCTACGCCGGTCTCGCACCCGCGACCCACAGTTCCGGGTCCTCGATCCGCGGCGAACAGCCCTCCCGAAGAGGGAACAAGCAGCTCAAGAGGGCCTTCTTCCTCTCCGCGTTCGCGGCCCTGGGCGACCCGGCATCGCGGGCCTACTACGACAAGAAGATCGCCCAAGGGAAGCACCACACTCAGGCCCTGCTCTGCCTCGCCCGACGACGGGCAGACGTCCTCTTCGCGATGCTCCGCGACGGCACCTTCTACGAACCGCAGCCCGTTAGGGCCGTCGTTCCGCAGACCTAGACCATGGTCAGGAGGTGATCCGTGGGTCCGTAATCGATCTTCCAGTCGGCATAGACCCCCGCGGCGCCGTCCTTCTGGCACCGCAGCCCAACGGTCACCCAGCGGACCGATCCGTCGTCGGCCAGGGAGAACGCGGCCGCGGTCTCGAACTCCTCGCTCCCGCACGGGCAGCAGGCCTCGCCCGGATCCGCGTCCTCCCAGAACTCCTCGCTATCCGCGATGAACGCGCGGACGCCGCAACCAGCGCACACACGCTCGGCTCCGCCCTCGACATCGTCAACGAGCACGAAGAACACGCGCCCGCCACACCCGCCGCAGACGGAAGGAACGATCTTCACCGGACGGCCCTCGGCGGCGTTCCGGAGAAACACCGCGAGCTCCGCAGAGACACCCTCGCCAACCTGATCATCAGCATGCACGGGCACATCGTTCCAGACGCCCGGACCAGCACCCATCCACCTTGACCAAAGTGATAGGGGCACCCCCCCCGGGCGGGCGCCCGCGGCGACACCGTGCCCGCCCGGCGGACACCACCGGGGCCATGTAAATGCTGCGCATCGGCGGTCGACCGAGTTGACCTCACGGGATGTTCGGGCGGCTCCTGTGGCGGGGGCACCTCACAGTTGATGCTGGGATACGACTATCGGGGGCCGGTCCGAGAGGCAGGGACCATGCCTTGCGAATGCTGTCGATCAGAGGACGGGCGCTGTAGGGCGATATCCCGAGTTCCTGTCGTGCATCGGATAGCCGTTCAGGATCGCCGTCCTGGCCGTGCCCGGCTGCCAGTTGCGTACGGCGCTCGAGTCCGTCGGTGCTGAAGATGTCGAGCAGGGTGAGTGAGAAGTAGGCGTACGTGGATGCTTCGTCGATGAGCTGGCGTGCGCTGATGCTGATCTCTGGATCGTCTGGTGGTCGATGTGACGAGTCGCCGGCGGTCGCAGGAAGAGGGCGGGCGCCGTAGGCGTGGAAGGCGAAGTGATCAAGCGTGCGGAGTACATCCGCTTCTACGCATGGACAGGGGTCACGCAGGTAGCTGCTGAGCGTGCGGAAGGAAGCGAGGATGCCGTTGGTGTCGTGCGACCACTGCAGTTTGCTCAGCAGGGTGCGGAAGCCAGCAAAGGTCTCCGCGAGTTCTTCCAGGATGAGTTGCCGCGAAATGTCTGTGAGCTCGTAGGACTGGGTCTTGTCCTGTGTCTCGCGGAGCTGTAGGCCGTAGCGGAGCAGGTCGCGCAGGATGCCGCCTGACAGCGCGTGGGCGAGCAGGATGTGGGGTTCCTTCAGTGTCTGGGAGCGCTTGGCGAGGATGGCGCGTGAGTCGCTGAGGGTGCTGGGCTGGACATGGATGATGTCGTCGAGGGAGCTGTCGGTGGCGTCCCGGTGCGGAAGTCCTCTGCGGACGAAGGCGGCTCCCACGTCCTCAGCAACCGAGATCAGGTAGTGGACCAGAGGAACGCCCAGGATGGCTTTGATCTCCCGAAGGAACGCGAGCGCATCGGTGTCCGCGCCCAAGCGGTCCACTTCGTCGATGGCGATCACGACGGTCTTGCCCGCTTCAGTCCTTTCGATGGCGATGCACCTGAGCAGTTCGCGAAATTCTTCAACCAGTTCCGGGTAGTTCGGGGGGACGGTGGACACAGACGCGGAGTGGTTGGTGCCCAGGCTCAGGATCTGGGCAGTGCTCCCGGTGGTCAGGCCGTGGGTGGCCTGCTGGATCGTCTGAAGACGGTAGAGGTGGCTCTGGCATCGCGTGACCAACTCGGGTTCTTCAGACTGCGGCTGCCAGTCCCCCAGCTTCGACACCAGGACTCCGGCGATGAAGCCTGCCAGTCGCAGCGGGTTTTCCGGGTCCTCCAGAAGGGACCGTATCTGCGGGTTCGTGATGAGGAAGAACAGCAGGTAGATTCCCGCGGCGGCGCTGATCGGGCGGAAGATCCTCTCCAGGAAGATGTGCCACCTTCCAAGAGGAAACTCGACTCCCATGTCGCGAACGAAGCGCAAGAACCACCACATGAGCAGCAGCCCTCCTGCGTAGCCGACAGCGCGGTAGAGGGCCTCGGGCTGGGTGGCATGGAGTTTCAGGGCCTGCTGGCGGATCTGTTCGTCGAGCAGCAGAGTGGCTGCGGATGCCCAGGCCAGGAGCAGACCGATAGGTCTGATGCCGCGCATCCACAGGCGTCCCAGCATGCGGGGCAGCCAGGCGACGTGCCGTGACTTCCACCAGGCGATCCCGCCGATCGTGACGGCCAAGCTCGCGACGACGGCGTGGCCCTGCCAGATGGCCGTGACGTCGTCGTGTATCGAGCTGGTGTACGCGTGCGCGGCGTCCGATGCGGACGTGGCGTACTGCTTGTAGAAGGACCGCACCGAGGCGGAAAGCCCCAGCACCACCAGGGCGGTGGCGGGCAGCGCGAAGGAGCTCCACCGGCTCAGCCGTTTGACTTGGAGCCTTATGCGCCGCAGGGCTCGGCGCGCGGGCGACAGGCGCGCGAAGCCGGTGGGCTCATAGCCGCGGGCCCGCATGTACTTCTCGCACAGCTGGACCGACAGCGACAGCAGGAAGTCGTGGGGGGCGTAGGTGGCCGGTGCTTGGACGATCACGCCGAAGCCGGCCTTCTTGACGCACTGCTCCAGCAGCGTCGATTTGCCTGCACCGCGTGGGCCGCAGACGGCGATGGTGCCGTCCTCAAGGTGTGTGAGCTTACGCTCGAGTTGACGCCGGGCCGCGTTCTCGATGATGAAGCCGGGCGCTCGGGGCGCGCGCAGGCCCCATTCGTAGTCGTCGGGGATGAAGAGGGAGTCGGGGTCGTCGCCCAGCATGTGGCGGACCAGGTCGGCCACCACGGGACCGGTACCTGTCTCTTGCAGCTCTTCACCCCAGCGTGCGGCGCACGCTCCTACCTCTATGCGCTGAACGAGCCACGCGCCCTTGAGCCCTGCGGCTATCAGGCACTGCCTCAGGTTGGACCACAGTCGGGACCCACGCCAGATGAACAGCGTGACCATGATGACTGCCGCCACCACAACCGCTATGAGCAAGGCGATTAGGCCACTGAATACCAGCAGGGCCAAAGAGCCGGCAGCGACCAGCGAGCAGACCACTCGCCAGTTCCATTGTGTCGCTCGAGCCGCTCGCTCGTGTTTGTCCCGGGCCTCGGCCAGGTCCTCTATCGCTCTGTCGAGCGGGGTTGATGGGCAGCGGAGGGTGGTATAGCGGTGGTACCGCGTCGTCATCATGCGCTCTACGACGGCGTCGCGGTCTACGCCGGCACGTTTGCCGAGCAGCCGCTTCGTCTCGGGCGCGTCAACTGCGGCCAGCACGCACCGTTGGTAGATCGCCGGCTTGTCGACACCGTCGACGAAGTCGAAGGCCCTCGCCGCCCATAACTCCAGCCAGGCCTGCAGCCGCAGCATCCGTCCACCTTCCCCCGAGTGCAGAGCCTGCGGATGCTACTCCCGAGGCCAGCACGGTGGGAGGCGTTCTCCTGAAGGTGGCGCAGTTTGTGCACACCAAGCAAGAGGATGGCAGGCATACCCGCAGCGAATCCCCCTTGAGCAGCTCGATCAGTTGCTCCACCTGCTCTGGCGTCAGATGGTGTCCCTTGAAGTGGTGTAGCCGTTCTTGGCTGATGTGCGCCCCCGGCTCGCCACCACGTTGCCCCTGGTGGACCGCTCGTGCGCCCTGAACACGGACGGGCCACCGTGCAACTCTCCGCGGTGAACGGTGAATCCGACCGGGAGGTGCACGATGGCCCTGGCCCATGATGACCTGCTCCGCCTTCTGGAGTCACTCCGCTCGGCGAACGAACTGGAGATCGTCCGGACCGCGGCCGAACGAGTCCTGCAAGAACTGATAGAAGCCGAGGCGACACAGCACATCAGTGCCGCATGGGGCGATCACACCGAGACCCGCACCGCCTACCGCAACGGCCACCGCGAACGGACCCGGACCACCCAGGCCGGCGACCTGGAACTCGCGATCCCCAAACTCCGCGCCGGCACCTTCTTCCCCAGCCTGCTCGAACGCCGACGCCGCGTCGACCAGGCCCTCTACGCCGTCATCATCGAGGCATACGTCCATGGTGTGTCCACCCGCAGCGTCGACGACCTGGTCAAAGCCCTCGGCTCGGACACCGGCATCTCCAAGAGCGAGGTCTCCCGAATCTGCGGCGACCTCGACGAAAGCCTCAACGCCTTCCGCAACCGCCCCCTGGACCACACCCGCTTCCCCTACGTCTACCTCGACGCCACCTACCTCAAAGCCCGCGTCGACCACCAGATCGCCTCCCGCGCCGTGGTCATCGCCACCGGCGTCACCGAGGACGGGGGCCGCGAAGTCCTCGGCATCATGGTCGGCGACAGCGAGAACGAGACCTTCTGGACCACCTTCCCGCGTGACCTGCGCAAACGCGGTCTGAACGGGGTCCGCCTCGTCATCTCCGACCAGCACCTCGGCCTGGTCGCCGCGATCGGCAAGGTCATGATCGGAGCAGCACACCAGCGCTGCCGCGATCACTTCGTCCGCAACGTCTTCTCGGTCATTCCGAAGCAGCACGCCGAGATGGCCGCCGCGACCATCCGCACGATCTTCGCCCAGCCCGATGCCGTCTCGGTCCGCGCCCAGCTCGACACCGTCGCCGACGCCTTCGGCAAGCAGTTCCCCAAGGTCAAGAAGATGCTCCTGGACGCCAAGGAGGAGCTGACCGCCTTCGCCGACTTCCCTCACCAGCACTGGAAGAAGATCCAGTCGACCAACCCGCTGGAGCGCTTAAGACGTCATCTCATTTGGTTGAGTAGGTAGCCTGTCGGTCGTGGTGGGGATTGTTGAGCAACTGGTGCCGGACGAGTTGTGGGAGCTGTTCCAGCGGGTGGTGCCGGAGGCGCCGTCGCGGCCTCAGGGCGGTGGCCGGCGGCGGCATGGTGACCGGGAGGTGCTGGCCGCGATCGTGTTCGTGGCCACGTCGGGATGTACGTGGCAGCAGTTGCCGTCGGCGTCGTTCGGGCCGTCGGGAGCGACGGCCCACCGGCGTTTCTCGGAGTGGACGAAGGCCTGCGTGTGGGCCAAGCTCTACCGCCTCGTCCTCGACGAGCTCGGCTCCCGGGGCGAGCTGGACTGGTCCCGCTGCGCGATCGACTCGGTGAACATGCGGGCCATGAAAAGGGGGACCTGACAGGCCCGAATCCTGTCGACCGGGGTAAGTACGGCTCGAGGAT
The DNA here is from genome assembly GCF_024497955.1 of Streptomyces sp. C10-9-1. Classification (GTDB taxonomy): domain Bacteria; phylum Actinomycetota; class Actinomycetes; order Streptomycetales; family Streptomycetaceae; genus Streptomyces; species Streptomyces sanyensis. The sequence continues at coordinate 6,797 of NZ_JANHKP010000005.1, forward strand.
CCACCTGATCACCGAACGGAACGGTCTGCCCATCTCCGTCGGAATCTCGGCAGCGAACCTGCACGACAGCCGGGCCTTGATCCCGCTGGTGAAAGGCATACCCCCGATCCGGTCCCGCCGCGGGCCCCGGCGGCGTAAGCCGGGCAAGCTTCACGGCGACAAGGGCTACGACTACTCCCACCTGCGGCGATGGCTGCGTGAACGTGGCATTACCCACCGCATCGCCCGCAAGGGCATCGAGTCCTCGCAGCGGCTGGGCCGTCATCGCTAGACCGTCGAACGCACCATGGCCTGGCTCGCCGGCTGCCGCCGCCTCCACCGACGCTGCGAACGCAAGGCCGACCACTTCCTCGCCTTCGCCGCCATCGCCTGCACCCTCATCTGCTACCGCAGACTCGGCGGCCTCCCGCCTCGGTAATTCGTTGGCGCCCGTGAAGTGGGGTGATCACCCTGATCCAGTGACAGAACCCAAGCATCAGATCCGAGCCCTTCACACGGACGCCACGGTCACCGTCTACCAGGCGTACTCGCCGGAGATCGGTCTGGCGGCGGCCCGCGACGGCCGCTTCCCAGCAGTGTGGCAGCGGGACCGGATGACGTGGATCAAGCCGTCATTCCTGTGGATGATGTACCGCTGCGGTTGGGGCACCAAGGAAGGTCAGGAACACGTCCTCGCCGTCGAGATCACCCGGGAAGGCTTCGAGTGGGCGATGCGGCACTCCTGCCTATCGCACTATGAGCGCGGACTCCACACCGACCGCAACGCGTGGAGACGCCAGCTGAAGCGGGCCCCTGCCCGCGTGCAATGGGACCCGGAACGCGACCTGCACCTTCAGCCGCTTCCTCACCGAACACTCCAGCTGGGCCTGGCTGATGAAGCCGCCCACCTCTACGCCGACGAGTGGATCGTCTCCATCACCGATGTCACGGCGTTGGCCCGCCTGGTGCATGCCCGTGTGCAGGGCGGAGAGCTGGACGCCGCCCAGCAACTCCTACCGCATGAACGTCCCTACCCTGTGAGTGATGAGGTTCTGGCTCACCTATACCGGTAGCTACAAACCACCAAATGAGATGACCTCTAAAAACTCCACCGGCATGCGGCGGACGGTAGCCATGCCCCGGCAGCGATCGAAGATCTTCCTCCGAACCCCCGCACCAAGCCGATCACGTGTGCTAAACGACCATGATCGTTCTCACCGGGATTTCCTGTACGTCAACTACTCACACCCGTTGTGCACGTCAACACGCTTCTGGTCCAGCAGGTCCTCGCCGATCCGGCCTGGGCGAAGAAGCTCTCGGACGAGGATCGGCGCGGGCTGACCGCACTGTTCTGGTCGAACATCAACCCGAACGGCACCTTCCGCCTGGAGATGGACAAGCGGCTCGACCTCGCGCCCTCCCTGTCCGTTCCCCGCCCCCGCACCCCAGCGGACGCCGTCGGCCAGGTCCTGACGGAGCCGCGGTGAACCCCGTGCTGACGGGCCCCGTCCCGCAGATGCTGCGGGTCGCGGGCTTCGGCCTGGTCGAAGGCATCGGCGACGACCTGCTCGGAGGAACTTCACTTCCAGGGAAAACTGCGATGTATTGCTGGCACCGCACGTGCGTGGTCCCAAGGATGGTGAGCACGGTTCGGCAGACCTGGAAGGCAAACCATGCAGCACGCGCGGCACGAGGTGATGTGGGCGACCGCGGTACGCGCTATGGACGCGCAGCATCAGACCACCACCTGGCTCCGGTTGGGCCTTGTGGCAATGCTGTGGTCGGTGCTGCCGTGGGCGGCACCCGATCAGGTCGTCCACGCAGTCCTGGCTCTGGCCGTGGTCACGGTGGGGACGGTGGCCTCTCATGTGCATGCCCGCCCCTGGCTGATCGAGTACCTCGACCAACTGCCCGGCATGCGGCGTCTGGTCTCGCACCTGACCGGCACCAGGGGCCGTGCGACGGTGGATCTGCCCGGCCTGCTGGAGGGCGCGGGCATTCTGATCGCGGGATTGGCGTACGTGGGCCCGTGGGGGGTTGCAGGCATCTCGCGAGAAGCTGAGATCGTCGCACTGGTCTCGGTGGTGGCGTACACGCACTCGGTCTTCCTGAACGTCGTACTCGATCCTGGTTTCTACGCGCCCTCAATCCCTGTGGAACTGGGCCCCGACCGCAGCAGCGGTGCGCCACCCCTTCCCCTGCAATGGGTACGGCACGCCGTTCCTCCTGGCCTGACTCTGATCGGCGCGACTCTGTTCACACCCGACTGGAACCCGGAGCTGGCGGCCATCCCGATCGGCCTGCGCGTACTGCTCAGCGCCAGCTTCCTCCTGTTGTGGGTGGCATGGACGTGCTTCGATCAGGTCCTGAGTGCGGCGGCAGCCACGGTCAAGGACTGCGAGCAGGTCGTACGGCTGGGCGCCGCCCAGGATCTGCACAGCCTGGCGAAGAACTCCATAGTGTCCATCCTGACGGCCGTGGGGAGCCCCCACTACCAGCGCAGTGAGGTCCGGGGGCTGACGCGTAACGCCTTGGTGCAGTTGGAGGAAGTGCGCCGGGCCTGGCTCAGTCACGACACCACCGGCGCCGGTGGACGACTGGAAGATCTGTGGGAAGCCGCCATCGCAGTGCTGACCCGTGAATGGCGCGAGAGATGTCACTTGGACGAGGCGGCCCGCGACATCAAACTGCATGCGACCGACTACCAGCTCGTGCGGCGCATCCTCTCGGATCTGGTGACCAATGCACTACAGGCCAATGCCGAGCACGTCACCATCAAAGTCGCGATGCGGCACTGGAATCAGGCCCTGAGCCCTTTCCATCATCGGCCTGAGCTGGCTAAAATGAAGGGTGAGGACAGCTCGGACGAGGGTCGCCCGCCTCGACGGCGCCACCTACCCCACCGCCCTCACTCGCGCCGCCACCACCTTCACCGCGGTCATCACCCTCGCCACCGCAGCGGCCACGGCCCTCGCCGCGCTCCTCGCGTGACCACCACACACACCGCCCACCCCACCGAGCCACGGGACACGGATGCACGCGAAGAGGTACGTCCCGTCGCCCCGGCCCAGGTCGGGGCACGAGGCGCACACCGGGAACCGAGCACCGGCACTGGCTGAGGGAGGGGCCTGCCGTCGGAGACCTCGCCATCTACCCGGTACCGGGCCGCCCCCAGGACGAGGACTTCCTGAACTGTCCCCCGGAAGGCACGGGATACGGCCGGTCGTCCCCGTGCACGGTGCACCGACGCTCCCCAACCCCTGGGGTTGCCCGGCCCTGTGACCTCCCGAAGGCGACGCAGATACGAGGCTCCCTCCCTGCGAGGGGGCGACCGCTCTGGGAGGCCTGGCTCGCGCCCGTGTGGTGGGCCGGCCGCGGTCGGGGGCGAGCGGCCGTTGAGCGGCCCGGCTGAGGTGTCCGTCAGAGCTTGTAGTGCAGGCAGGCCCAGGTCTTGTTGCCGACGATGCCGTCCCACTCGGCGGGCCTGTTCGGGTAGCAGCGCTTCTGTGCCTTGATCACCGCACTCCTGGTCTTGGCCCCGAAGATGCCGTCCATGGCCACGTTGTAGCCCTTGACCTTCCTCAGCAGGCACTGGGCATGCTTCACGTGGCGGTTGCTGTCACCGTACTTGACCACTGCGTGTGACCCCACGTGCAGGCACCCGGGCACGGACATCACCGCGGCCTGGCCGTTGGCGGCCGGGGCCGGGCTCGCCACTGCGGGGGAGCCGAGCGCCCCCACCCCCAGGAGGGCCGCGGTCGACAGTCCGAGGGTCAGCTTCTTGGTCAGCACGACGTGTCTCCTTCTCATCATGTGCCTGCCTGGGCATCGGTTGCCCGAAGGGCAGGGGCCGGGCGGGAGCAGGAAGCGCGGTTCCCGCCGGGCGCCGAGACAAACGGTGATCGCTGTCCGCACGCCCCGGAAGGGCCGGCGGGGTTCCCGGGAGTTCCTGGGACGTTCCCGCCCTTGATCAGGGCCCGGACTGCCCTGAGACGGGACTTCCCGGGACGGGAAAGTGGCCTGGCGGTGGTGGCCGCAGTTGTTCACGGCAGTGCGCGGGTCGCGGGGCACTCTGGTCTGGCGCCTGCCACGGAACGTTGGAACGGGACGGCGACAGGGCTGCTCATAAAGCCGGCAGAGCGGGCCGCGCTCCGGGGCGAGCAGCACGCCGAGCGGGATGGCGGAGACCGCCTGCCACCTCGCCGGCATCGCGGGCCCGGGCACCTGGAGCGCGGCAGCCGTCGAGGGCGTCCTCCGCACGATCGACACTCGACCGACGCACTGGGAAGTTCCGGGCCAGAGGCGGCGCAGGCCCTCGCCGCTGTGGCGGCCACGAGCCGCGACGTCCCCCGACGCCCGGGCATCGCCGTCGACGACCACGACCGACCGCCACCGCGGTGACGGTGACCGCCGCACGGAGGCCGCCGAAGCGGCGCGGGATCGGGCCGGGCTTCCAGGGCATCCGCACGAGCCGCGGACCGCCGCGCACGACGACGAGCCCTACTGGACCCGCTGGGAGAACCAGAGTCTTCGCGTACTCATCTCATGGCCCCTCAGGCGTCGTGAGCCGCAATGGGAGCGGCGGGGCCACGAGTGAACCCACAGCCGGAACCCTCGCCCATTCGCCTCTGAGGCAGCGTCACTTTCTCCCTGCTGTGTCCATCGTCGTGACCTGCGGCAATGCGAACAGAAGCGCCACTCAGGAGCCCGACCGGGCGAAGCTCGCGCACCCTTCCCACATTGCGGTGATCACGCTCCGGGGTTTGCCTCGTCAGAGGAGCACACAGCACAGGCGCCGCATGGCTTAGCGGCCAGGGAACGTCCCCCGAAGGAGAAGGAATGCGTCTCGCACACGTTGGCCCCCAGGTCGCCCTGATCATCGGCGCCCTCGCTCTATCCGCCCCCGCCGCCATGGCCGCCACGTCGGAACCGGCCACCGGCGAGTCCACCGCCGACGTCAGCCTCAGCCCGCGGCAAGCATCTCCCGGCAGGACCGTCACCGTCACCACATCCGCCTGCGGCAAGGAGACCTACGGCAAGGGTGAGTCGGAGGCAGGCGGGAAGTTCCACCTCCTGGCGGGCGACCGGAAGGGTGTTCTGGTGGGCACGTTCAAGGTGCCCGAGAATGCCGCTTCCGGCACGGACACCGTGACCCTCAAGTGCCCGCCTCGGATCAAGCAGACCGTCACGTACCAGATCGTCAATCACCCCAAGGGCGGCATCGACGCGGGGCACGGCTGGGCCGCCGGCGCCGGGCAACTGGACGACGCGAACTTCCGGCTCACTCTGGGCGTGCTGCTGCTCGGCGGAGCCGTCGCCGGCGGAGTGACCACATGGCGTCGACGCTCCACAGGCACGCGAACAGCTGCCTGATCCATACGTCCACCCGGCCCCCGGCCCCAGGGCTCCGTCGTTCTCGTGGCTCGGTGAGCGGCTCCCCGGCCATCAGTTAGCCCATGGGGTCATGACAAGTTCTCTGGGCACCGAAACGCGGGAGCACCGCCCGGGGCCGCAGTCCTCGGTACCCCCCGCCAGGGCGAACCCCTCGACGTGACCATCACCTCGTCCGACAGTACGGCCGACCCCCAACCGCGAGCGGTTGCAGCGCGCATGACGCCCGCCACCTCCTGACGCCCCCCGCCGAGGCCGCTGCGGGGCCTGGGTCGAGGACGAGACCTACTTCGAGGAACTCCGGTGCGCTGCCCCCTCCGCACGCTGCGGAGGGGTGAAGAGGCCACGGCTCAGGGGGACGGCCGCGGCCGGTTCTCGTGCCGGCCCCCGCGCTGCCCCCGCTTGCCCCGCAGCCAGTGGCGGACATGAGCGTCGACGCCCTGCCGCCGCGGCTGACCGCGCTACGCGGAGGCCCCGCCCTCCCCGTGCCGGACCTCCCCCAGGCGCCGGCAGCCGGGCACGGGCTGATCCTTCCGGGCGGGGAGCCATGGTGGCCGGCAAGCGCAGCAGCCATCCCGGCCGCGCCGCCAGCCCGTGAAACCAGTCCCCCCGCCTGCCCCGGGGTGGTACCGGTCTCAGTGCTGTCGGCCGGGGCTGCTCCTGGCTGAACGCGTCCGCAAGAGGAAGAAACGACAAGATTGTTTGGCCGCAGCCGGTACGGCACGTCCTCAAGACCGGGGACGGATGGTCTGCGGGCGGTCGCCAGGGGCAATCACCACTGCGCGCCGGACGGCGAGCATCTTCCCCAGGAGTAGCAGGACACGGCTGCTCCGGCGTACACGCCGGGCGGTGACCGGGATCGACGGAGTCTCCAGCGTCGCCCGTTCCGGGCGCTGTCCGGCCGGACCGGTCGCTGCGAGGGTAGGCGCCCCGTAGGCTGCGGCCATGATCGAGACCCATAATCCGACGCCCCACGACGCCTTCGAGCTGCTCATGGCGGGCAACCAGCGTTTCGTCGCCGGCACTCCCGAACACCCTAACCAGGACGCCGCCCGCCGCACCCAGACGGCACCTGCCCAGCAGCCGTTCGCCGTACTCTTCGGCTGCTCCGATTCCCGGTTGGCCGCCGAGATCATCTTCGACCGCGGCCTGGGTGACCTGTTCGTGGTCCGCACCGCCGGGCACGTCGCTGGTACGGAAGTCCTTGGCTCGATCGAGTTCGGGGTGAGCGTCCTGAACGCCCCGCTGGTGGTCGTCCTCGGCCACGACTCGTGCGGCGCGGTCGCCGCGGCATGCTCCGCCCTCAAGGACGGACAAACGCCCGGCGGTTTCGTCCGCGACGTGGTCGAACGGGTCACCCCGAGCGTGCTGGCCGCCCGCGCCGCCGGACGTGAGAGCGCCGAGGAGATTCTCGCCGAGCACATCGAGCAGACCGTCGACCTGCTGCTGGAACGCTCCCGCGTCCTAGCCGACGCGGTGGCCACCGGCCGGACCGCCGTCGTAGGACTGTCCTACCGGCTGGCCGACGGCAGCGCGCAGCTCGTCGCCACCCGCGGCCTCGATACGGGGATCCCCACAGCATCCTGACCGTCCCGGCCATGCCCCATCAGGCCAGGACGTTGCGCCAGACCTCCTGACCGCCGCACACCAGCAGCTCGGCGACCCCATCTTCCTCGTCTGGGACAACCTCATGTCCGCAAAGCCGCCGACCTGCGGGAATGGGCGGCAGCCCAGGACTGGCTGACCATCTACCACCAGCTGCCTCACGCACCCGACCTCAACCCCGTCGAAGGGATCTGGTCTCCCCTACGACGGGGTGCCCTCCAACGTCGCCTTCTCCACCCCCGAACACCTCGTCCAGCGCATCCGGCGCGGCCTACAGCACATCCAGTGCCGTAGTCACCTCATAGAGGGCTACCTCGCCGCGACCGGCCTGACCATCAAACCCGTCTGAACCAACACGACATCACGACACTCCCAGGGGGCGTGCCACGGCTGGGGAGCCGCACTCCCCTTCGGTTCCGTCGCCTCGAGAAGACCGCACACGCCGACCCCTGCCGCACGTGGGTGATCGGTCACTCCGCCCCAGTTCAGGAGAGGCTATGCATTCCCACATAGGTGACCTGCTCGACCCCGCTCTTCTCGCGCACAGCATCGATGCCGACTACGTTCGCGAGCAGACTCACCCCCCTGCTGCTGCGCATCTTCGACTACATGGAGAAGGCCGTCTTCGAGCGGGAGTGGAACGAGGTCACCCGGCAATGCCGGGGGCTGGTCATCGACCGCCAGGGACGGATCCTCGCCCGGCCGTACGCGAAGTTCTTCAGCTACTCCGAGCACCCCGAGGGCACCTTCGACCCGGACGACGGGGTCGTGGGCACCGACAAACTCGACGGCTCGCTCGGCATCCTCTACCCACTGCCCGACGGCGGCCATGCCATCGCGACCCGCGGCTCGTTCGCCTCCGACAGGCGCTGCACGCAACGAGGATCTGGCACGAGCGCTACGCCGACACCGCGTCGATCAAGCCCGGGGTTACCTACCTCTTCGAGATCATCTTCCCGGAGAACCGGATCGTCTGCGACTACGCCACCCTGGACGACCTTGTCCTCCTCGGCGGCATCGACATCGCCACCGGTACCCCGCTGCCCGCTGACGAGTTGCCGTGGGACGGCCCCCGCGTCGACACCTTCGTTTTTCAGCACGCTCGGCGACGCCCTGGCCGCGTCGCCGCGCCCCGGCGCCGAGGGTTTCGTGCTGCGTTTCCCCGGCCATGACAACACCGTGATCAAGATCAAGCAGGACGACTACGTGGCGCTGCACCGGATCACCACCGGACTCAACGCCCGCGCGGTCTGGGAGCAACTCGGCGCAGGCGACACCGTGGCCGAAAGGGAAGTCGGTCGAAGTCGTATCCCTTGTGTCCGTGCAGCTTGGCCGGTCGACGGCGGCGCGGCCCGCGGCGGGACCGGATCGGTGGGATGCCCCGCACCAAGGGCTCCAACCCCTGGCTGTCATGGGTGTTCGCAGCCGAGATTCCGATCGATAGCGGCAAACCAGTCCGCTCGCTGATCACATGGATCTTTGATCCCTTCTTGCCGCGATCTACGGGATTCGGACCTGTCAGGTCCCCCTTTCGTCGCCCGCATGCTCACGGAGTCGATCGCGCACCGTGACCAGTCCAGGGCGCCGCGGGCTCCGAGTTCGTCGAGGACCAGGTGGTGAAGCCTGCCCCACACCCGGGCCCGGCTCCACTCGGTGAACCGGCGGTGCGCGGTCGGCCCGGACGGGCCAAAACCCGGCGGCAGTTGGCACCACGTGCAGCCTGTCGTGGCCACGAACACGATGGCCGCCAACACCTGCCGATCTCCATGCCTTCGCCGGCCACCCCCTGGGGTCGTACTGGAGCGGGCGGAACCACCCGCTGGAACAACTCCCCCAACCCGTTCGGCACCAGACGCTCCACCATCGCCATCACGGCCGCCAGCCTAGTGATCAGCCAGTTGAGACGACGTCTTAGACGGCCTCGCCTCCCGGGGGCGCCCCAGCCCTCGCGAAGGCGTCGTCTCGATCCGCCGATGCATCCGGCTCGGCGAGGACGAGACCCGCGCCGCAGCAGGGCTCGTCAGCGCCGACCCAGGGGCTGCCGTCCTGGCAGCGCCCGTCGCCTCAGTCCTGCCTCCTTCCCATCCGCACGGCCGAAAGCCGGATGCCGTCGCGCGCGTTGCGCCGCACCCGGTGCTCGCCGTGTCGGTGGAGCTGTGGCGGATGCCTATCGGAGCCCAGGTCACCGGGAACCTCGCGAGGTTCCCGGTGACGTCGGAGCCTGGCCCTCGGCCTGCGGCGGGCTGGGAGGCATCGGGCTCGGGCCCGGTACTCCCGCCCGGTTCCGTCACGGCCAGCCCTGCTCCACCTTGGCGGGGGCGGTGTTCCAGCTCTTGGGTACGAACGTGATGACGTAGGTTCCGCGGTCGAAGTCGGTGTACCCGGCGGACCAGTTCCGGAACGTGCTCTCGTATACGCGCATGGGGCCCACGTCGCTGTTGGGCGCGTGATAGTGGTTGGCGTGGGTCCAAACGGTCTTGTCGGCATCCGCTTCGGTCTGAGCCCCGAACCAGCCGTAGTCGAAGTTGACCCATCGTTCGCCAGGCTTCGCGGGACTGCGCGGGACGTTCCTGTCACCCGACATGTCGACGAGACCCGTGTCCGGGTCGGGGCGGAAGGCCTCCGGGTCGCCGAACATCCTCTTCTCGGGCGATGCCCACCAGCTCTGCCCGCTCCAGAAGTGCTTCGAGTAGATCACCGCCTTCATCCTGGACGGGTCGTGATTTCCCCCGCTCCTGTTCTTGAAGGACGGCGTGTCCCTGAGTGCCGAATAGAAGTTCGAGCGACTGCTCTCGTGGAGCAGATCGTCATTCCTGTTCTCCAGCTCCTTCTTGAGGTTCTCGATGTAGGCACCCTCGTCGTGGGCGTTTTCGAGAGCCTTGTTCATGATGGACGCCACGTCCCGAGCCCGCTTGAATCCCTTCTCCTCGTCGAAGCTGCCCTTGGCGATGCGCCCCTCAAACTCGGCCCGCGTTTCGTTGGGCCGGGGGCTGGAGTTCTCCAGGCCGTTCTCGTACTTCTCCTCGTCGAAGAACGCGAATGCCAGCCTGTTCGTCGGGTAGGGGCCAGAGTTGACCCACGTGATGCCGACACAGCCGTAGGACAGCTTCTCCCGCTGATCCTCGGTCATCTGCCGTATCCTGCCGTCGCGGTGACTGTAGGCCTGCTGCCACTTGCGTATGTAGTTGTTGACGACCGTGGTGGCCCTGCCTCCGTAGGCGCGGTACGCGTCGGGCATCCTGTCGAGCGGCTCGGCGGGAGGGGTTTCCATGCCGGAGCTTCGGGAGAACGCATCGGCGCCCGGCGGCAACCCTGCCGGGGACTTGCCGGGCCGGCCCAGGTACAGGGCCCTTTCGTTCAGAGCGTTGATGCTCTCAACATCAGCCGCCGTCAGACCATGTGTTTCGGCATAGGATCCCTTCCTTTCCTCGCCACCGCCGCCTTCGGCCGGACTGCCCGACGGCATGAACCCGGTGGTGCACACGATCGCACCCAAAGCGGTAAATGCGAGAAAACTCTGACCTTTGTTCATGAAAATCGCTGACTCCTTTGTCGTGTGATTCATGAAACGAGGGCATTCCGGGGCCCGAACCCGACGGAGGGTTCCGGCGGGCTCTCGCTCAGGGCCTCGGACGCACCGTCCTGCGTCGGCTCCGGCCAAGGCGGGAGCCCCGGCGCCGCCGTGGAAGACGGCGGGCGGTGAGTGCGGGCGAAGCCCGCGGTGCGGTCGCCGCCCGTCGTCACCGTGCTGGTCGCCGGGCGGCCCGGGTGCGACGCGGTGCCCCGCTTCCGGGCCGGCAGCCCGAGGCGGTCCAGGTCGGTCGGCTCTCTGCATGAGGGGCGTCGCCGAGGCGACGACGCGGCCTGTTCCAGGTGACCGGGGTCGCCGTAGCGGCCCTCGACACGCGGGGGCGTATGAAACCGGTGTCGGCCAGACGGACCTGACCAGGGTGACCGACCGTGCGCACGGCGACGTCCGTGTCGAGGAAGGCACGGGACTCACCCGTGACCGGCGCATAGACGAAGTACCTGCCCCCCTCGAACTCGTGCTGCATGACGTTGCCCGTCAGGACCGGAGACCAGAGACCCGCACAGTGGCGCGCGGGGCACATCAGCCGGAAGGCGGCTCGCAGGCCGTGCAACCCCATCCGGTGGAACGGGCCGGCGTCGTCCGCCTCGACCATGGAAGCGGTCTGCGGAGCTGCCGCGTGGGCTCCCTGAGGGAGGCTGGACGAGGACCGCGGTCACGGCGGTGAGCGCGCGGACAGTGGTTCGGCGTATCACGTCTCGAGCTCCTGGATGAGTGATCAGGTTGCTACGAGTGGTGATCGTCTCTGCACGCTGATTCCCCGGCAACACCAGGGCCTCATATTCGGCCACTCCGGTATGAAGAGCGATATCTGGCCGTTTATCCGCGCCAGACGAGCGTGAAGGGAGGACTCGGTACGGCAGCGTTTTTCCACTCCTGGCAAGCGGCGTGTGGCGAGGGCTCTGGCGATGTTGTCGGGAACCCCACGGTGCGGTGGACGAGATCGTGGGCGATCGGCATGCACTGCGCCCCTGTGCCCACGTGACATCGCAGGTCAAGAGAGTGGTGTGAGACTGCGGAGCAGGCCCTCCGCCTGCGGGGTCGGTGCCGGGCCGACGTGTGCTCGGCGGGATCCGTTCACATCCGGAGCCGCGTGTGTGAGGGGGGCACCTGCCGGGGCGTCAGCCGGCGACCCACCTGATCGCGCCGCCTCCGGGCCTCGCACCGCCACGCGTTGTTCTTCCGGAGGTGCTTGCGGTGCACGGGACTTCAGGAGAGGGAGACGAGGGCGCCGTGGAGTTCGGTGCGGCGTTCCCGGCAAGCAGCGAGGCTCTCGAACCGGTGGAGGAGGGCGACCGTCCTGCTCGACGGCATGGCGGCGTTCGCCCCCGCCCACGGCGATTCGGTGCGCCGGATTGGGCTCCTGCCCCGGGCCCGACCGGCTCGACGCCCCCTCCTCCGAGTCGGCAGGCCCGGCGGATCTCCTGCCGCTGCGGCTTCCGCGGTGGCGCAGGGCACTCAGCAGTCGTCGCCGTGCACGCGTCCCTCACCCATCACCAGCTTCTGCCGGGCCTCGGCGGCGGCCTTCCCGAGAAGGCTCAACGCCGCCGTCAAGAGTCCGACATCGTCCAGGTAGATCGGGTCGGGCAGCAGATCCAACGGCATGAAGAAGTACGCGATCGCCCCCCAGAAGGCAGCCTTCGGCCCGAGCGGCACCTGCAGTTCCTTGGCGGACCGGTACACGCGCACGAGGCGTACCAGCAGGAAGACGGCGATTCCCAGGATGCCGAGGCAGGCCAGCGCCACCACCGAGAGCAGAACGACGATCGCGGTATCCATGGTGTCTTCTTCCTTCCTGTGGTGCTGTGCGGTGGATGCCGAAGACGTCGCGCGGCACGAAGAGCGGTCCGATCAACCCGCCTGGGGAGACCACGGTGGCGGCGTTGAACGGCGGACGTACGCGGAGGCTCTCCTCGTCGAACAGCCGCCGACCAGGGACCGCGACCGGGACCACCGCCCGCTGCCACAGCGGCATCACGCCCGCGGCCGACGCGGACGGCAGCAGCAACCCCGGCGCACTCGGGACGACCAGCCCCACGAGCGCAGACGAGCGCTCCCTTCCCCCACCCCTCGGGTTCCCCACCGGCCCGCGTCGCACAGCGGAGAGTGACGTCCGGCCACCCGGTTTCTCCGACATTTCCTGATGCCACCTCAATCATGTCTGCCACCGCCGCCGCCGGGGCCAGACGACCGGGGATCGACCACCCGACGCCCCGGAATCGCCCGGTCGGCCGGGGGGAGCATGCTCGGCAGGGCCGCCGGTCCGCGACGGCACGAAGAACGTGCGGCGACAGGAGCGGCCTCCGCCAGGTGGAGGCGTCCCGTATCAGCGCCGAAGCCACGAGTCCGCTGCCGGAACGCTGTCGGCAAGCGGTACCCCGAACCGTGTGCGCGGGTCCGCGCACCTGTCTGCTGTCCTTGCCGAACTGGGGGCGCCCTGCAACGGCATTGCGAGAGTTCCCCATGCCGTGCAGGGCATCGCCGTCGAGCGCATCCCGTCCGGATCGCGTCGCTGGTCGTGGAGGGCCACTGCGTGGCGCATCCCGCCACCCGAACCCTCGCTTCCACCCTCGCCGGCCCGAGACCATCCGGCTGTCCGGGCCGTCCTCGCCGACCACCACCGGTGCGTGCCAGCCGGCCCGGCTTCGATGTCAGCGGCGGCGGGCGCGCCCTCGGCAGCGGACCCGTACGCCAGTCCCTCCCGCGACCGCGCGCCGACAGCGCCCCTGCCCTGGTTGCCACCGCCCGCCGACGGCCACGCAGCATCTGCTCCCCGCCGGAGATCCGGGTGAACGCGCGGTCCGGCCAGGGCCGTCGTCGAGGTCCCTTCGCAACAGATGGATGCGCCCCGAGCGCCTCGGACACGACACCCTGAAGATCGCGCCTACGGAACTCGCTCGCGCCCGGAGACGGAAGGCGGTGCGTACGCGGTGATCACGGCTGTGCCGGCAACCGGCCTGCCCTGGTGCATGGTAACCACATCGCCAGGCCGCACATGGCGCCACCGTTCGGGGCTGAGTGGTACCGAACGGACCGTCGCGCGTTCTCCCGGTGCCAGGCCGGGCCCGCCCTCGACCCACAGTCGCGCAAGGTTCACCGCCTGCCCGCCATCGGGCGCCCGGTGGCCGATGTCCCAGAGCGGGCGCAGCCGCCCCTGACCGGAGAGGGCGGTCCGACGCCCGCCCTCCTCCGCGCTCAGCAGGCTCAGCCGGGCCCGCAGGGTGCCGTGCTGCACCTACCAGGCCCGCCACCCGCACCAGCCGGCACTGTGCTCCGGCGGCATCTGGCGGGCTGCGTCCTCGAGCAGCGACCAGGATCGCAAGGGAACCGGCTGCTCGTCCGCGATCTCCATCAGAAGGTCGAGAACGAGCTCCCACTCCTGGTGCCGTTGAGCGCCCCGTCGCGTACGTCGTCGACCGTCACACCGTTCTCGGCCCGGGCGCCCTCGGGGAGCAGAGCAGTCGCTCGCCGAAGGAGCGTGAAGGCATCGTCCGTGAGGAGCATCTTCCAGGGCGCCAGCGATGTCCTCGTCGGCCACCCTCGCGGGAGCCGGCTCGGCGGCATGCCGGCATCTCCCCTACGAGGGACCAGGGCCATCGTGTGATGCGGGTAGGCCGGGTTCGCCGTCCCATGGGTGACGTGACGCCATGTCCCTTGTGTGGCACGGCCCAGCGGTTCCCGCCGCTCCGATGCGCCCTGCCGTCCGGATCCGCAGAAGCGGTAGCCGGTCACCCCGGCGTGGCAGCCTCCGTGACCCTTCCCCCGGCGCGTGCTGGTCCGCGCGGCAGCGCCCGGCTGGGCGACCCGTCGCACGGTCCCGCCGCCATCGGTCAGCGGGTGCGTGCGACCGGCTCAGTCCGTGGCTCGAAGGCCGGCCGCCGACGTGCCGTGGTCCCGGCGGCGGCCGCCCGGGTGGGCCCGGCCGCCCCCGACGGGGGCGGCCGGGTCCGCTGCCGGAACGTCGGATGCTCAGTCGTCGACGGTGCTGTCGGCGTCCGCGGCGTCGGCGGCGGATTCCGCGGCGTCCACGAGCCGTTGCATCCGTGCCAGTTCCCCGGGATCGGTGCCCGGCGGTGCACCGTCCTGTCCGGGGGCCGCCCCGGTCGGGCTTCCGGCGCCCGTGGGCGGGGGGTCTGCGGCGGTCCTCCCTCCTCCGTCGGCGCAGCCGCCGAGGAGCAGGGCGGCCAGCACCGTGAGCGCGACGGCGGCCGGGCCCCGGCGCCGGATCCCGTGCATCAGTCCTTGCTCCCCTCGCCTTGGGCCCCGCACCACGTGCTGACCGCATCCAGGTCCTTCCGGCGCTGCTCGAGCGTGGTCTTCAGCGTCGTGCGGGCGGTCAGCCGGTGGCTGAGGAAGGTGTGGACCTCCGTGTGGCCCGCCTTCTCGGCCGCTGTCACGCGCTGCCGGAGCCGGGCCAGTGAACCGCGCCCGGCTGCGTCGTCGTCGATGCGCCGGAGCGCGCGCTCGATGCGCTTCTCGATCGTGGGGACGCGCTTGCACAGGGCCTGAGCGCCGTCACCGGAGCGGGTGTCGCGTGCGGGGGTGCCGCCGTCCGCCACGGCGGCCCCGGCGCCGGCGAGCAGGGAAGCAAGGGCGGCGAAGGACACGGCCGCCCTCTTGAACGTCGACATGACTGTTCCTCCTGGAGCGTTGGACGACGGGCGGTTGCCCGTCCGCAGCGGACGCTAGGAGTGGTCCTTGTGGGAATCCTGTGGGCCGCTGCCGCGCGGCGGCTGTTCGGGCGGCCTCGGGTGGGCCGCCGTCTCGATCATCCAGTCGCGGCGCGGGGGCGGCTGGTCCTCACTGCTGTGCGCAGTGCCGCCCTGGTCGGCCCCCGAGGCCGGTCCGGCCGCCCCTGCCGAGGTACCGGCCATCGTGCCGCCCGTCGGGATGCGGACCTCGAAGCGGGTCCCGGTGCCGCCGGGTCCGTCGAGGACCCGGACGTGCCCCCGGTGGAGGGCGACCTGCTGGGCGACCAGGGTCAGACCGAGCCCTGAACCGGGGCTGCCGGGCCCTCGGCGGAACCGCTCGAAGACGCTCTCGCGTTCGGCGCTCGGAATGCCGGGGCCGCGGTCGTCCACGGTGAGGACCGCCACGGGCCGTCCGTCCCGCCCGGCGCCGCCGCGCAGGGCCACGGCCACGTGCGCGGGCCGTGCCTCGCCACGGCCGTGGACGACGGCGTTGGCGAGCAGGTTGTCGACCATGGTGCGCAGCCCCGGTTCCCAGCCGTGGAGGGTGGGCACGCGGTCGCAGGCGAGTTCGAACCGGGCCTCGGGGTGTACGCGGCGCAGGGAGGCGACCGACGCCTCGGTGGTCTCCACCAGGTCCACCGGCCCGAAGGTGTCGGTCTCGACCAGGTCACCGCGCCCGAGCTCACGCAGCATCATCAGCAGGCCCCGCAGCCGCCGGTGCTCCCTGCGCAGGTCGTCGAGCACCTCGGCCCGGTCGGTTCCGGCGAGATCGGGGTGGTCGGCGAGGATGTCCAGGTTGGTGCGCATGCTCATGAGCGGGGTGCGCAGTTCGTGCGAGGCCGCGGCGGAGAAGGAGCGGGCCGTCGCCAGCCCCTCGGCGGTGCGGGCGGCCTGCTCGTCGTAGCGGGCCAGCACCGTCTGGAGGGCGCGGGCCAGGTCGTCCACCTCCGTGACGCCGGTCGGGGTGTGCTCCAGGCGGGTCGAGGACGAGCGCGGGTCGAGTCCGCTGGTGCGCCGCTGCAGGCGCCGCAGTGGTCGGGTGGCGCGGGCGGCGACCGCGCCGGTGAGCACGCCTCCGAGCGGTGCGGCCACGCCGGCGACGGTGAGGACGCGGGCGCGGACGGCGCCGAGTCGTTCGTCGCTCGCCGTGTCGGGGGAGAACAGCCAGAGCGTGCCGTCCACGCCGCTGCGCGGGCCGGTGATCGGCACGGACAGGGCCCGCCAGCTCGTGTCCCCGTCCCGGACCGTCACCGGCTCGGGGGCGGCGGCGGGCAGGGGTACGTGGGCACCGGGTTGCGGTCCGCCCGAGGCGGTTCCCTCCGGTCCGACCAGCCTGATGCCCACATCGAGCGCGGAGCCGTACAGGCGGCGCTCCCGGGCCCGCTCGACGGCCGGGGTGCGGTCCGCCGCCACCGCCTGGAGCAGACCGCGGGCGTTTCCGGCGACAGCGGCGGCCCGGTTCTGCAGGTGGGTGTCCTGCTGGGAGTGCAGGTCGGCTGCGACCAGTCGTACGAGCAGCCAGCCGGCGGCCAGGACCAGCAGGAGGACGCAGGCACCCATCGCGAGGGCGATCCGGGTGGAGAGGCTCAGGTGCGGGGAGGGGCGCAGACGGCCGGGGAGCCTCACCGGTCCGCCGTCGCCTGGCTCGTGTGCGAGGTGGTGGTGCCGCGCAGGACGAAGCCGACTCCGCGGACGGTGTGGATGAGCCGGGGCCGGCCGCCGGCCTCCAGTTTGCGGCGCAGGTAGCTGACGAACGTGTCCACCACCCCCGTCCGGACGGCGAAGTCGTAGCCCCACACCCGGTCCAGCAGCTGGTCGCGGGTGAGCACCGCACCGGAGTTGCGGGCCAGCATGCTCAGGAGCTCGAACTCCCGCCGGGTCAGGGTCAGCGGGGTGCCGTCCAGCCGTGCCTCCCGGGCGGTGAGGTCGATGGTCAGCGGCCCGGCCCGCAGGCGGCCGGAGCTCTCCGGTGGGCGGCGGCGCAGCAGGGCCCGGAGGCGCAGGTCGAGTTCCTGGAGGGCGAAGGGCTTCACGAGGTAGTCGTCGGCGCCGGCCTGGAGGCCTGCTATCCGGTCCGTGGCCTCGTCCAGGGCGGACAGCATCAGCACCGGCACGTCGCTGCCTTCTGCCCGCAGGGTGCGGCAGACGTCGATGCCGCTGAGGCCGGGCATGGATATGTCCAGCACGATCGCGTCGGGCGGACCGTCGCAGATCCTGCGCAGGGCGCTGGTGCCGTCCTCCGCGAGTTCCACGGAGAAGCCGCCGAGTCTCAGCCCCCGGGCGAGCGAACGGCGGATCGCCGCGTCGTCGTCCACC
This sequence comes from Streptomyces sp. C10-9-1, assembly GCF_024497955.1. Classification (GTDB taxonomy): domain Bacteria; phylum Actinomycetota; class Actinomycetes; order Streptomycetales; family Streptomycetaceae; genus Streptomyces; species Streptomyces sanyensis. Next base: position 24,368 of record NZ_JANHKP010000005.1, read on the forward strand.
ACCAGGACGAGTCCGCGTTCCTCTTCTGCGGCGCCGGGCATCCGCACCTCCTGCCTCCGGGCCGTGGGCCCGGGTTCTCCGCGTTCCGCGGCGACCATCGTGCACCGAGGGAAGGGGCGCCGTCGGCCGTGCGGGGAGGGAAGCGGCACAATCACAGGAAATTCCCAGGCACGGTTTCTCGTCTCCGCTGCCATGGCACGTCATCGAATCCCCGGGCGGCCGGGCCCGTGCCTCGCGGCGACCGCGGCGCTCCTCACCCCGAGCGTGGCACTGCTCGCCCACCGGGCCGGTACCGGAGCGGGCAGGACCGTCCCGGCGGCTGCGACGGAACGGCGATGAGGAGCTGTCCGGCCGATCATGTGACTTTCGCTTGCCCTGGTCGTTGATTCGGGCATGGGGCGGGGTGATCTGACAGATACCGAGTGGGAACGGCTGCGGCCGTTCCTGCCGGTCGGCAACAGGCGTTGTGGCAGGTGGCGGGACCGCCGACAGGTGATCGACGGTATTCTGCACCGGGTGCGGACCGTCGTGCACTGGCGCGACCTGCCCGAGCGGTTCGGGCCGTGGAGGTCGGTCTACGAGCGCCATCGCCTCGGGTCCGCCGACGGCACCTGGGAACGGCTCCTGCAACAGGTTCAGACCGCGGCCGACGCAGCCGGCGACATCGACTGGGACATCTCGGTGGACTCCACCATCGTGCGCGCCCACCAGCACGCGGCCGGTGCCCGCACCACCCCGCCGCTGGCGCTCACCGACTCAAAGGGGGGCGAGGCGCTGGAACACCAGGACGAAACTCCGAGGCAGAGCCTCGTCGGCCGGCTGATGGAGGTGGTGCGGGAGGCGAGGACCTGGGCCGTTCACGCGGCGGCTTCACCAGCAGAATCCATCTGAGCGCGGACGGTTTCTGCCGCCCGCTGTCCCTGATCGTCACGCCGGGACAGCGGGCCGACTGCACCCAGTTCATTCCGGTGCTGGAGAAGATTCGGGTCCCTCGGCTCGGGTTGGGCAGGCCCCGCAAGAAACCGGACAGCGTCGTGGCCGACAATGCCTATAGCAACGGTCCTTGCCGCGAGTACCTGCGGCGGCGCGGCATCCGGCACACGATCCCGGGGAAGGCCGACAGCCAGGCCGCCCGCCTGCGCAAGGGATCGCGAGGCGGGCGGCCACCCGGCTTCGACGAGGAGCGGTACAAGAGGCGCAACACTGTCGAGAGGGCCATCAACAAGCTGAAGAACTCCCGCGCCGTCGCAACCCACTACGACAAGTGCGGCTACGTCTTCCTAGGCACCGTCACCGCGGCCACTCTGGTCATCTGGCTGCGGGCTTGAGGTCCTCTCACAGGGCGAAGGGCCGGTACTCCAGAGCCTGGTCGACGACCTCGGCAGCTGTCAGCTCCCGCCCCTTGGGCCAGAAGATCAAGTCGCTTACGTAGCCGGTCGGACAGCCAAGGGCCCTCCCCAGCGCCTCCAGCGCGCCGTACGCCTCGGCATCGTCGGCATAGTCGGCATTCATGATCTTCTGCACCAACGCAACGGTCGCTGCGCGAGCCATCACCGTCACAGCCACCCCTTCCAGATGAGTGAGCTTGCTCCGCTTTGACGGACACCTGCCGTGTGGTGGTCAGGCCGCGAGGACGGTCTCATACTCGGCGGGACTGCGGTAGCCGAGGCTGCTGTGCAGCCTGCGTATGTTGTACCAGCTCTCGATCCATTCGAAGATCGTGGTGCGGGCTGCTGCCCGGCTGGACCACGGGCGGTCGCCGATCAGCTCCCGCTTCAGCGTGGCGAAGAACGACTCCGCGAGGGCGTTGTCCCAGCACTGGCCGGTGCGGCCGACCGACAGCCGGACACCGAACTTTCGTGCCAGATCGGCGAATTCACGACTGGTTGAACCTGGGTTGGCAGCAGCGGTCCGAGTGGAAGATCACCGGGCCGTTGGGGCGGCGGTGGCGGGCGGCCCGCAGTGCTTGGGAGACGAATGCGGTCCGCAGGTGGTCGGCGGTGGCCCAGCCGACGACGCGGCGGAAGGCGATGTCGATGACGGTGGCCAGGTTCTGGACCCACCGCCGGCGGTTCCGGTCACGGCACCGGACCTTGACTCGGCGGGGGAACCCGCTCCGTGGCCGCCGCTCCGGTCCGGGCGGTTCCCCCGCGGCGGGGTCCCGGGGTGGGTGGAGGCGCGGGTCGCCGGTCGGCCCCGACGCGGTGCCGAACGTCCGGCGCGCCTCAGGTGCGGGGCTCCAGCACCTCCAGGTCGCCGGTGTCGGTGTCGTAGCTGCGCAAGGTGGTGAGCCGGGCCGACAGCGGCGGCGCCGGCAGCAGCTCGGGGACTCGCCGGTCGGCGAAGGCGCCGGGCCGCTGGCTCCGGCCGAGGGTGATGTGCGGGCTCCAGCGTCCGGGTGCGTGCAAGGGGTTGAGGGTCTCGGGCCGGCTGTCCGAGGCGACCGCCTCCCAGACGCGGCGGTGGAGGCTGGCCAGCGCAGGCTCCCGGTCCAGTCCCCAGGCCAGCACGGACGTAGGCCGCTCGAAACGGACCAGGCCGGTGAGGTGCACCGGCAGCGGGAGGGCGGCGACCACCTCGGCGAGCCCCCAGCGGATCGGGGCGGTCAGCTCCGGGCAGGAGGCAAGGGTGAGGTGTGGGCTGTTCGTCGGCGAGCGGTGCCGTGCCTGGCTGGGCAGCCCCGCATCCGCGAGCCGCCGCCACGCCTCCCGAACCGCCAGCTCCGCCTCCTCGTCCAACAGAAGCTCGACCGTGCGCACCTGGGCAGCCTACCGCCGTGGCGGGCAGGCGGGTACGACCGGGGTTGCCGGCCGTCGCCCTCGCCGCGGACAGCGACGGGGCGGTACCCGCGGCCGGCGTTACTCCAGCCCGAGAGCAGGGGCCCGGCCCCCGGCCCGTGACGGATGCGCCGAAACCCCGGCACCGCAGGCGGGCGTGGTGGTGCGCCTCCCCTGCTCCCCGCGAGCGGGCGCGGGCCCCCTGGGGGGCGGTGGGGCGGGAGCAGCACGCCGCTCCCGCCCCACCGGCCGGAGAGAAGGACGGTGTCCCGGCCCGCCGGCCGCCGTCGGCACCACCGATGCCGCGAGCGCAAGGCTGCCCCTCCTGGAAGTGACGCCCCCTGAGGTCGTGCCTCCCGATGCTTCCCACCCGGATCTGCCGCCGCGCGCGTCCCGCCCCGGAACGCGGGACGTCCGGCGAGCCTGCCCTGCCGTCGCACGGCCGTCCTTCTTCGGGGCGGGACGGGCGCGGCGGCGCGGTATGACGGGTTCCGATCTTCTATGGTGCGTGTGCCGCTGCCGCGATCCTCCCGTGCACGCCGTGCCGGCGCCGAGCGGACGGCCGGTGAGCCGGGGCCGACGTGCAGGGAGCGCGCGATGACAGTTCCGACCAGCCCGGCGGCCGGTGACTATCCCGAGCACCGGTGGCGGGCCCTCACGGGCATCTGCCTGGCGGCGACGCTGGTCTGGCTGGGCTTCGCGGACTTCGCGGTCGCCATCCCGACCATCGCGCGGGAGATTCCGGCCACGCTGCCGCAGCTGCAGTGGGCGAACAACGCCTTCGGTCTGGCGACGGGTGTGCTCGTCCTGGCGGCCGGGCGCCTGTGCGACGCGTACGGCCAGCGCCGGATGCTGGAGCTCGGGCTCGTGGGCATGTCGGCCTTCTCGCTCGTCTCTCTGTTCGTTCCGGGGTACACGGGTCTGGTGGTGGGCCGTGGACTGATGGGGGCGGCAGCGGCGTTCGTGCTCCCGGCCACCCTGTCCCTGATCCCGGCGTTGTTCCCGCCGGCAGAGCAGCCTCGGGCGTTCGGTGCCTGGATGGGAGCGACCTGGTTCGGGCAGGCGGCCGGGCCGGCCGTGGGCGGGCTGCTCACGGTCCTCCTCGGCTGGCGGTCGATCTTCTGGATCACGGTTCCGCTGGGGCTGGCTGCGCTGTGGCTGGTGCGGCGGAACGTGCTCGAGGTGCGGGACGCCGAGGCCTCCCGGCGGGTGGACGTCCCCGGGGTGCTGACCAGCGGGGTGGCCTTCTTCCTGCTCATCTACGGCTGCACGCTGGGGCAGGAGCGCGGGTTCGACGACCCGCTGGTCCTGGCGATGCTCGGTGCGGCAGTGGTCCTCGGTACGGCGTTCGTCCTCATCCAGAGGCGGGTGGCCGAGCCGCTGCTCGACCTCGTGCTGTTCTCCTATCCCTCGTTCCGGGGCTCGCTGCTGGCGAACACGACGATGAACGCGGTGTTCGCCGGTGTCGTCTTCCTGCTGGCCGTCTACTTCCAGGACGTGGCGGGCTACTCGGTGTTCGCCACGGGGCTGCTCCTGCTGCCGGCCAGCGCGACGGTCCTGCTGTTCATCCCGGTGGGCGGCATGTTCGAATCCCGGTACGGTCCGCGGCTCCCCGTCGCGACGGGGCTGGTGTGCCTGGGGGCGGGGGCGTTGGTGGCGGGCCAGGTCGCGCACGGTGCGGGGTTCGGTGTCGTCGTCACGGGCCAGGTGCTGGCGGGCATGGGCCTGGGGGTGCTGTCCGTCCCGATGTCGCGTGCCCTGGTCGCGGGGCCTCCGATCCGGCTCGCGGGCACGGCGTCGGGGGTGTTCAAGGAATCCAGCATGATCGGGAGCGCCCTGGGCGTAGCGGTGTTCTCCGTGGCGCAGCGCCTGTTCGAGGACGACACGGCCGTGGACACCGCCCGCGGGCAGGGCCTGTCCGAGGCGGACTCCGAGAAGCTCGCGAACGCCGTCACCGACTCCGCCGCTGCGGACGCGTTGCTGTCGGGGGTCTCCGCGGCGACGCGGGAAACCATCCGGACCGTTCTGCGCGACGTGCAGGAAACGGGGACCGGGGATGCGATCCGGGTGGCCGGGCTGGTGGCCGTCGCCGCCGGGCTGGCTCTCCCGCTGGTCTGGCGCCCCTACCGGCGGCACAGCACCCCGTCCTGACGGGAGCACCCCGCGCGCCTCCGGGCCCCGCGTCCGGACGTGTCCGCCCCGCCCCGGACGGCGTGGCGAGCAGGGCCCGGGGGCGGACCGCCTCGTCGACCGAGCGCCGGCAGCGACCCGCACCACCGCAATCTGTTCATCAGTCCGACCGGTCGGTATGATCGGCGCCCCGTCAGGTCACCGAAGGGATGTTCGGCATGGACGCGGTGTACGGCACCTGCGCGGACCGCTTCGCCGCGGTCCGTTCGGCCTTCGAGGAGAACTTCCGCGTCGCGGGCGAGGTGGGCGCCGCCGTGGCCGTGTCGGTGGACGGCGTGGTCGCCGTGGACCTGTGGGGCGGCTGGACGGACGCCGCCCGCACCCGGCCGTGGCAGCGCGACACCCTGGTGAACGTCTGGTCCACCACCAAAGGGGTCACCGCTCTCGTCGCCCATCTGCTCGTGGAGGCCGGCCGGTTGGACCTGGACGCCCCGGTGGCGCACTACTGGCCGGAGTTCGCCGCGGCCGGCAAGGAGAAGGTGCTGGTGCGCCACCTCCTCTCGCACCGCTCCGGGCTGTGCGGCCTGCGGGACCCCCTCACGGTGGAGGACCTGTACGACCGGGAGTCGACGACCGGTCGACTGGCCGCCGCCGAGCCCTGGTGGGAGCCGGGCACCCGCTCCGGCTACCACGCGCTCACCTACGGCTTCCTGGTCGGCGAGGTGGTACGCCGGGTGACCGGCCTGAGCACCGGCAGGTGGCTGGCCGACCACGTCACCGGCCCCCGCGGCATCGACTTCGCGATCGGCCTGTCCGCGACGCAGGACCACCGGGTGGCCGAGCTCCTCCCCCTCCCCACGGAGGCCGGCACCCCCGTGGAGCAGCCGCCTCCCGGGGCGCCGCATCCGGCCGCCCTGGCGGCGCTGGCCAATCCCCTCGTCGGGCCGAGTGAGGCGAACTCCGCCGCCTGGCGCCGCGCGGACCTGCCCGCCGCCAACGGCCACGGCACGGCGCGGGCCGTGGCAGCGCTGTACGGGATGCTGGCCGGGGGCCCCGGCGGCCTGTCGGGGGAATCCGTCGAGCGGGTCCGCGAGGGCCAGGGAGCCGGCACCGACCTCGTCCTGGGGCCCGTCACGGGGCCGGGGACCGAGTGCGGCCTCGGCTGCTGGCTGAGCGGAGACCGGGGCTGGTACGGCCCGAACCCGCGCGCATTCGGCCACGACGGCCTCGGCGGTTCCTTCGGCCTCGCCGACCCGGAAGCGGGCGTCGGCGTCGGCTACGTGATGAACGGCATGGGCACCCGCCTCGTCGACGACTTCCGCAAGCGGGCACTGGTGGACGCGGTGTACGCGAGCCTGTGAGGGGGAGACGGCGGGGGCACGCCCTCGGTGCTGCCGGTGAGGGCCCGCCCCAGGATCCTCGGCCCCGAAGGAGCGCCCCGCGGCCCCCCTCCACGCCCCCGTAGCACCGGGCCGTTCGGCCGCCGGGTGCACAGGGGCCGCCGGCCGGGCCCGGCCGGCGGAACCCGAGTGCGGCCCGACGCCGACGACTCCCGCGGGCACGTTCCGCGGCCACCGAGGGGCGGCCGACAGTGCGGCCGTAAACACACCTGTACACCACACTGAAATCGTGCTGCCATGTTCATGTCAGATTGCTCTGTGTGGCTGCTCCCCCGTGGTGTGCCACGAGACGCGGCGGATGCCGTGCCTCCCCGGCAGCACGGCGAGCTGCGCACCGGGCGTGCGGACCTCGCCCGGCATCCCCATCGGCCGGAGAAGGGCCAGCGGACGCAGCCGGTCCGCGCGGGGTCCACCCCCACCCCCCGAGGAGAAGCCATGGGACTCAGATCCGCGCTCTCACGTGTGCCGGCCACGGCGGCAGGCGCCCTGGCGCTGGCAGGACTGGCGGCCGCGCCCGCTTCGGCCGCCGGCACGGTCGTCGGCCTGGACTGCCGGGCCAAGCCCCCCGTCGGCTCTGCCCAGACCTTCGACCTCGACGCCGAGGTCGAAGCCACCGCTCCGGCGTCCGTCGCCTCCGGCGACTCCTTCACCATCACCCTGGCGACCCAGCAGATGACCGTGCCGGGCTCCGTAGGCGGCTACACGGTCAAGTCGCTGAAGAACATCAAGCTCACAGCGCCCGTCCCGGAGAACGCCGCGCTGAACGGTGTGACCCTCTCCGGGGGTTCCGGCACCGGTCCGGGCGAACCCACCGTCTCCGTCGGCGGCGGCACCATCGTCCTGACCGTGCCCGGCCCGATCAACGGCGGCGCCGACTTCACCCTGCCCGCCCTGACGCTGGACCTCACGGCCGGCCCCTCCGGCGGCACCGTCGAGACGCGACTCTCCGGGACCGGCTACGACGACCCCGGGCTGACCTTCACCGCGCGCGTGCCGATCCTCTTCGTCACCGTCAACGTCCCCACCTCCTGCTACCCGTCCCCCAACCCGGTACTCAGCTCCACGTCCATCACCTGACACCGGCCGCCACGACGAACTCCGGCACGCGGGCCACGGCGCGCCGAGGGCCCCCGCGGCTGCCGGCCCCACCGCGCCACCCCGCCCGGACCGCCCCCCGGCGGTCCGGGCACCCTGCCCCGACGACGGACACCGCGCCGGGTCGCCCGCGGCGGCCACCCCGTCGAACGGCCCGTCCTCACCGGCCGGTTCGAAGCCACACGCGAGACGCTTCAGCGCCGGTGGGCAGCCGGGCGGCCGCGACGCACTACCGCAGGGGCGGGGCGCTGCCCCCGCCACACACGGCGGTCGGTGCATCCTCAGGTGTGACGAGGCACGATCACCTGCTGCTCCGGCATCTCCCGGATGGTCGAGGAGCGGCCCCGGAGCGGTCGGCAGCACGCGCGCAGGCCGACGGCACGGGCGGCGCCTCCCCCGAGCGACGGCCGCCCGCACGCCGTCAGCGCACCGGCCGGTCGACCCGCTCGACCCGCTGGGTGCCCGTGCGGGTCCGGTAGGAGCGGAGCCAGGCGGCCGTCGCGTCGGCCCTGGTCCGGTCGGACAGGACGTAGTAGTCCATCTGTGACCGTTCGGCCGTCACATCGAGGATCCCGTACCCGTGGCCGTCCAGGTCGGCCCACTTCACATGGCGGTTGGCCAGCTTGATGGCGGAGCTCGCGACCCGCGAGACCGTGCCGGGGGCCACGCGCAGGACGTCGTCCAGGTTCTCGGTGGTCACCGAGGCCACCACGAACTCGGTGGCGGCCGACGGGGAGAACGGGTAGGTCGCCGCCTGCACCGGAACGTCGTTGGCCCAGGCCGTGTGGATGTCGCCGGTGAGGAAGACGGTGTTCGCCACGCCCCGGCGGGTCAGGTGGTCAAGGAGTTCCCTCCGGTCGTCCGTGTAGCCGTCCCACTGGTCCACGTTGACCGCGAGACCTTCGCGGGGAAGGCCCAGCACCTCCATGAGGGGCCGGAGCAGATGGGCCGGGAGCGAGCCGAAGGCCACCGGGGAGATCATCACCGAGGTGCCCACCAGCTTCCAGGTGGCGTCCGAGGACGCCAGGCCCGCCTTCAGCCAGTCGAGCTGGGCCCGGCCGGTGATGGTGCGGTCCGGGTCGTCGACCTTCCCGCTGCCGACGCCGACCTGCTGGGAGCGGAAGGAGCGCAGGTCCAGCAGGTGCAGGTCGGCCAGGCGGCCGAAGCGCAGGCGGCGGTAGACGGTGCCCTCGGTGGAGGTGCGTACGGGCATCCACTCGAAGTAGGCCCGCTTGGCGGCCGCAGCGCGGTCGGCGTAGTCGCCCTCGGCTCCGGGGGTGTGGTTCTCCGCCCCTCCCGACCAGTTGTTGTTCGCGATCTCGTGGTCGTCCCAGATGGCGATGACCGGGTGGGCGGCGTGCAGCGCCTGGAGGTCGGAGTCGGTCTTGTAGGTCGCGTGCCGGAGCCGGTAGTCGGCGAGCGTGAGGATCTCGTGCCGGGGCTCGTGCCGCCGTACCACGTACCTCTCGGCAGGCAGGTGGCCCGTCCCGTACTCGTAGATGTAGTCACCGAGGTGGACGACGGCGTCCAGGTCGGCGCGGGCGGCCAGGTGCCGGTAGGCGGCGAAGTGGCCGGACTCCCAGTTGGCGCAGGAGACCACGCCGAAGCGGATGCCGGGAGCGGAGGAGTCGGGGGCGGGGGCGGTGCGGGTGCGGCCCACGGGGGAGACCGCGGTGCCGGAGGTGAACCGGTAGTGGTAGGCGGTGGCCGGCCTGAGGCCCCGTACGTCCGCCTTGACGGTGTGGTCGTCGGCGGCCGTCGTGGTGGTCCGGCCCCGGGCGACGACGCGGGTGAACCCCTTGTCCTCCGCCACCTCCCAGTCCACGTCGGTGTCCGGGCCGCTGCCGGAACCGGGCACGGAGTCCGGGGTCGGGGTGACCCGGGTCCACAGGAGCACGCCGTCGGGAAGCGGGTCCCCGGAGGCGACGCCGTGGAGGAACACCGCGGCCGGTTCGGCTGCGAGGGCGGGGAAGGCCGACGTGGTGCCGGTCATGGCGGACCCGGCGATCGCCGTACCGGCGGCGGCCTTGACGACAGTCCGGCGACTCGTGGAGGTGCTGGCTCTGTTGGTCACGTCCGGGGAGGCTACTGACTGGTCATGCCAACCGTTAGGCGGTTTTCGGCGAGTTCGCGCTCCCGGCGCGCGGCGCCGCACACCGTGGCGCGGGCACAGCCAGCCTCAGGGAGCACACGGACCACGCACGGCCGGGGGCCATGGGTCGCGAGGTCCCCCAGGGGCGGCCAGACGCCCGCTACCCGGGGGCGCGAGCACCGCGCGCGGGACGGGGCCGGCCTCGGCCGCCCTGGGCATGACCGGCGCCTGGGCGTCCCGGCTCCGGCCCGTCATCGAGCCGAGGGACAGCGCATGGCGCCGGGGGCGCCGGACGGACCCGGCGGGGGCCGGTCCGCAGCCGGTGGAGGTGTGCGTGCCTGCCCCGTCCGCCCCGGCCCTGCGTCCCTCTCCCGGCGGGGAGACGGGCACCGCCGGTCACGGGCTGCCACCGGTGGCCGCAGGCGCGCGGGGGCGGCGTCATGCGGCCTTGCGCGAGCCGGGGAACTCGTGTCAGGAGCACGGGTGCCGCCGGTCGCGCGCCGTCCGCCGCCGGTGTCCCTCACGGGGTGCGGCTCACATGGCGGCACGCGCAGGCACGGGCGTACGCCACGGCCGGGGAGCAGGTCAGCTCCCTGGCGACGCGGGTGAGCCAGGCGGCCTCCGCATCCAGCGAGTCGCGCACGGCCTCCGGGCACGGGGTGGGCGGGGTGCCGATGGCCTCCCCGGTACGCCCGTCGGCGGCTGGGCCACCGCCTCGGGCCCCTGCGCACTCCAGGGCGACGGCGATGGCGGCGGCCTCGACGACGGCCGGCCGCCGCGGCCCGGGCACGGGGTGGCGGTCGAGCGCCTCGGCGGTCCAGCGGGCCGTCCGGGGGTGGAGGTAGGGGCGCAGCGCCAGGTAGCCGTCCCGGATCTCGATGACCCTGCGGTAGCGGGCGAACTCCACCCCCCGCCCCCGGCCCGCGAGAACGGCGTCGTCCGGCAGCACCGCGCGCAGAGCCGACCACAGCGGACGCAGCATCAGATGCTCCTGGCAGGCGCGCAGCCACCGCAGAGCGCGTGCGGTCAGCGGTTGCCAGCGGGCGGCCGTGGCCCCCATGCCTCCGAGGAGCAGGCAGCAGCTGCTGAGCACGACGGCCACCGGGTCCTGTCCGGCGCTCTGGCGTCCCCGGGTGAGCATGCCGGCGACCGAGGTGAAACCCCACAGGGCCCACAGCAGTCCGACGAGGCCGCCGGCGAGGACCAGCCGCAGTCCGGTGCGCAGCACTCCGCGACCCAGCCCCCGCGCGTGGCGGTGGACGACGAGGACGAACACGCCCAGGCACCACAGGCTGTACAGCGTGAAGACGCTGTCGAAGGCGGCCACCGCCAGCCGCCCGGAGCCCCGGGCGCTCACATACCCCTGCGCGGACCGCGCCCGCCCCAGGAGGAACGCGACCGTGCACAGGACCAGTGCGGCCGCGGTGAGGCGGAGGTGCCACCGGCGGGTACGGTGCCGGGTCCAGGAGGGCGCCGGGCCGGGGAGCTCCAGGGCGAAGACGGTGAGGACCAGGAAGCAGAGCGCCACCATCTCCAGTTCGCGTCCCAGGAGGTAGACCAGGACGCCGGGCCAGGCGGGCGGGAGCTGCGCGAGCGCTTCACGCGTCGGCGGAGCGAGCAGCGCCGTGGCCGCGCCCATGGCGAGAGCGAACAGGCACAGGGCCCGTGCGGCGGCCGGCGAGGCGGACGTTCGGCACTGCCGGAACTCGTACGCGGCCACCATGAGAGCGAGGGCCGTGGGCAGGTAGGCCGGAACACCGCTCACCCGGTCGTCCGCTCAGCCACGGTCACGCAGGCCCACGACGCCGCCGACGAGCGGGCCCGCAGCGCTCCCCCCGGACACCGGCGGCGGCAGCGCCGCATCCTTGCGCAACGCCCGGTGGCGCAGCAGAGAGGCCAGCAACTCGGCCTCACGCTCCGCCGGTTCGGGGAACGCCGTGCGCCCGAGGACACGACGCACGAGGTGCGGGGAGAGATGGCCGACCAGCGCCCGCGGCACCGCCGGATCCCCGCCCGCCACCCGGTCGTGCCCGAGAAGCAGGTGCGCCGCCTCGTGCAGCAGGATGTGCTCCCGGTGCAGGGCGGTGGTCTGCCGGGTGTGCAGGATGTAGTCGGCGCTGTCCGTGGTCACCAGCACTCCGCACGGGCCGGTGGACGGAAGGTCGACGGGCAGGACCGTGATGGGACGCCCGCGCCGTTCGGCCAGCGAGGCGATGAACCGTGTGGCGTCGAACGGCGTCGGGACGGCGAGACCGTCCACGATCCGCCCCGCGCGCCGCCACATCCGCCTGTCCGGCCGACCGAGCAGCACGGCACACTCCTCTCGATCCGGGCCACGCGGCAGGACGGAGCCCGACCGCAGGCCAGGGACGGGGCGGCACCCCGGCACGGCCACCACGCGACGGGCGGCGGGACGCACGGCACGAGCGTAACGACCGCTCCCACCGCAGGCGAGGGCGCCGACGGGGGCCGGCGAGCGGACCCGTCGGGTTTCGGCCGGGTGGGTGACCTTGTGCGGTGGCGGGCGGTAGGGGCCGTCCGGGCGTTGCGCAGGGGTGCGGTCAGCCGGTGGAGGCGGCCTCCGCGGGACTCTCCGCCTCGGGGGGCCGGGCGGAGCGCAGCCGCCGCGCCGCCCGGACGGCCGGCGGAATGGCGACGGCGACGACGCCCAGCCGGGCGAGGTTCAGGGCCCACAGGGCCGGGTGGACGCCGATCCACTGCCCCAGCAGGCCGCCGCCCAGGGCACCCAGGACGTTGGCCGCCGCGACGAGGACCTGTACGGCGGCCATGGCGCGCCCGAGTTCGTCCTCCGGCACGTCGGCGGTGAGCACCGAGCCCAGCCCGACGTTGGCGATGGCCCCGAAGAAGACCGGAAGGGAGATGCCGAGCGCGGCGACGGAGGCCGCCAGGGGGAGGGGGCCGACGGCCATCGGGAGCAGAAGGGCGCTGCAGGCGGCCAGGGCGAAGCTGAGCGCCGTCACGCGGCGGGCGTCGCTGCCGGGGCGGAGCACGCGCCCGGCGACGAAGGACCCGGCCATCCCGGTGACGCCCGAGAGGGCGAACACCAGGCCGTAGGCGGATTCGGGCAGTCCCACGCCGCGCAGCAGGAAGATGCCGGTGAGTGCGGTGACGCCCGAGAGGCAGACGGCGGAGGAGAGCAGGAACGTCAGCAGCGCGCGGTGGTAGGTGTGGCCGACGAAGAACCGCAGCCCCGCCGTGGCGCCCCGGGAGCGGTCGCCGGGCGTCCTCGTCTTCGCCGAGGAGCGGTCGGCGCTGCGCATGGCCAGCAGTGCGGTGGCGCTCAGGAGGTAGCTGGCGGCGTCGACGGCCAGGGCCGCCGCGCCGCCGAAGAGGGCCACGGCCGGTCCGGCCAGGGAGCGGCCGACCAGGGAGGCGCCGAACTGCCCGGCCTGGAGCCGGGCCCGCGCCGGTCCGACGCCGTCGGCACTGACCAGTGCGCGCAGGTGCACGAAGTAGAGGGAGCCGGCCATGCTGCCCAGGGCGGCCCGCACGGCGCTGAGGCAGGCGAGCCAGACGAGGGTGACGGAGCCGGCGGCCAGCCCGAGCGCGACGGTGCCCACGGCCAGGGCGGAGGCGGTGTCGAGCGCCACGAGCACCCTGCGGGGGCGGGTGACGCGGTCGGCGAGGGCGCCGAGGGGCAGCCCGAGCAGGAGCACGGGCAGCATGCCGGCCGCGCTGAGGAGGCCGGCCTCGGCGGCCGTGGCGTCCAGTTGGACGACGGCGATGAGGGGGAAGGCGACGGCGGTGAAGAACGAGCCGAAGGCGGAGGTGGTCTGCCCCCACCAGTACAGGGTGAGATCGCGGCGCACGGCGGTCCTCCGGAGGGCTCAGGCCGGTGTGGGAAGGGGGGCGCCGGCCAGGGCGTCGACGGTGAACAGCGCGTCGGGTCGGGGGTCGAGCAACTGGGCCAGGAACAGCAGCACTCCGGCGGAACCGCTGTACAGGTCGGCGCTGTAGCGCAGTGACTGGTCGCCCAGCATCCGGACGCCGGTCCCGTGCGGTATCGCGTACTTGAACAGCCCCCGGGCGGCCCTGACGGCGGCGCTGCGGGTCGCCGGGTCGCCGGTGATCCGGGCGTGGTCGGCCAGGACGAGCCCGTAGCCGGACAGCCCCTGGTAGAGGCCGGGCATGACGGTCGTCAGCAGGTGCAGCGGGGCCAGCAGCCGGGGCAGTGCGTCGGTGAGCCGCTCGTCGTCGACCAGGCCCAGGTAGCGGGTGGCCGTGTGCGCGAGGCCGGCCGAGCCGGAGTAGAGGTACGCCACCACGCGGCCGTCGGCCGCCGAGACGGGGAAGGTCAGGTCGGGGGCGGCGGGGTCCGTGGCCCGGTCGAGTTCGGCGTGGAGCAGCCGGAGGCCCCGGGTGAGGTGGTCGGCGTCGCCGGTCACGGCGGCGAGTTGCTGGAGGAGCAGGGCGACGCCGCAGGGGCCGTGCAGCAGCCCGGTGGCGTCGTCGGGGCCGAGCCGTTCGGCCAGGCGGTCGTCGTCGGGTGGCAGGGCGCGGGTGAGGGCGAGCGCCCGGTCGACGTGGTGCTCGTCGCGGGTGTGGCCGTACAGGGCCAGATGGGCCAGTGCGACGCCCGCCGACCCGCCGTAGAGGGTGGCGCTGCCGGCGGTGAGCGGGTGCCTGTCCGCGGCGGCCAGCAGGTCGGCCGCCTCGGTGACCATTCCGTGGTCGGCGAGGACCCGCGCGATGCCCGCGGTGCCGACGTAGAACCCGGGGGCCAGTGCGTCGGCGGCGTCGAGTGCGTCCCGGCGCAGCCGGTGCAGGACGCCGTCGGGCAGCGTCCTGCCCGCGTGGCGCAGCGCGTGGGCGACGCCGGCCGTGCCGTAGGCGACGCAGAGCGTGTTGCTCTGGTAGCCCTCCATGATGGTGGGGAAGACCCGTGCCGGGTGGTCGGGTTCGGCCATCGCGAGCAGCGCGTCCGCGATGCCGTCGCGCAGGGCCGTCAGGTGGGTGGCCGGGTCGCCGGCGACCTCTTCGGGGCCGGGCAGGGGTGAGCGGCCCTCCGGGCGGTGGTAGCGGGTGACGCGCGCCCACAGGGACCGCGGTACGGGGGCCCGTTCGGCCAGCTCCGCGTGCTGGTGGGCCAGGGCGTCGGGGTTGCGCCGGGCCACGTGCTGAAGGGGGCCGAGGAGCAGGTGGGTCAGCGCGCAGAGGCCGTAGTGGTCGTACACGACGGGGTCGTCGCCGCGCAGCTCGGCGGGCGGGCTGTAGCCGGGCGTTCCCAGCGGGGTGAAGGGCGTTCCGGCGGGCCGGGCGGCCTCGAAGTCGACCAGCCGGACGCGGTCGTCGTCGTCGACCAGGACGTTGCCGGGGCTGACGTCCACGAAGAGGAGCCCGGTGGCGTGCAGCCGGTCGAGGGCCTGCCCGATCGCCGCGATGATCCGTTCGCAGCGTTCGTAGTAGGCGAGGATGTCCGCGCGGGTGGCGGTGACGTGCAGGAGGGGGCTCGTGCCGGACATCCAGTGCGACAGCGGGCGGCCGTGCACGAGTTCCGTGACCAGGAAGTCGTGTTCCCAGACCCGGAACCGCCCGACGGGCCGCGGGGCCAGTCCGGGTGCGGCGCGGTGCAGGTGGCGCAGGGTCTCCCATTCGGCGTGCAGCGCCTCGGTGGCCGTGGTCCCGTCGGCGGCCACACCGCAGTGGGCGCGTGCCTCCTTGATGAAGACCCTGCGGCCGGTGGCCACCTCGCGGCCGCGGTAGGTGCCGCCCGCGTTGCTGAACCGGATCGCCTCCTCGAAGGCGAAGCCCCCGAAGATCGGCGGCCGGTCCGCGGTCCGGGGCCCTCGCGGCGCGGTCGGGCCGGGCGTGTCCGCGGGCCGGAAGGGGTCGGTGAGTCCTTCGGGCAGGGTGAAGCCGAGTGCGCGGCGGTCCTCGACGAGGTTCCCGCGGCCGTCGGCGACGAGGTACAGGCTGGTGCCGTCGGCCCGCACGCGGCGCCGGGAGACGAAGGCCCCGTAGCGGTAGTGGACGGTCCGCGAGGTGCCGAACCGGCGGTCGGTGAGGATGAAGGGGCCTTCCTCGCCGTCCAGTTCGGCGCTCAGGTGCTCCATCAGGCGGCGGGCGGCGGGCGCGTCGTGCGGATAGGCCGCGATGAACTTCCCGTTCTGGACGCGCGATGCCTGCTTGGCGTGCGTCCGGTAGTGGAGGACCCGGTCCGAGAGGTGCTTGAAGCGCACCTCGTGGGCGAAGCACACGCGGGCGACGGTGTCGAGGACGTGGGCGAGCCGGTCGGGGCGGGCCGAGACGTGCACCTTCCAGCCGTCCTCGGCACCGCGGGTCCCGCCGCGCCTCCACACGGTCCACGGTCCGGACGCGGTGCCCTCCCATCCGTCGGGCACCGCGGCGGGCCGCAGGGGCTCGCCCCGCCCGGAGCCGCTCTCCAGGGGCGCGTAGAACTCCTGGTCCGCGACGACGTACGCGAAGGGGTTCTTCTTCATGACGTTCCGCCACCTCGTTCGTCGCCGTTGGACCGGTCCGATGGGATCGTGGGCACGACGGACGGTGGTGTGCCGCGGCCTGCGGCACCGGTGCGGCACACCACCCCGTTCCGGGTCAGATCCGGCCCGGCGTCAGCACTCCCCCAGGCTGACGGTGCTGATCAGCTCGTCGCCGGGGGCGTCGGCCGAGAGGTCCTGCAGTTCCCGCACGGAGTGGGCCTCGACCTCGGCCTCCTCCTCGCTCTCGACGCCCGGGGTCTCCTCGGGGGTGGGCTCGTTGATCTCCGACATGGCCGGTCTCCTCGTCCGCTCGGGGATGGCGGTCACCTGCGGGTCTCCGCCTGTGCCCCGACGTTAGGGCGAGGGTGTTCGACGACGGCTTGCCATCGGTATGGCGCCGGTATCCCGGCCAGGTCCGGCGGGTGGCGCGGCGGTTGCGGCCGGGAAGCGGGCGCCGGCGCGGAGCGTGCACGGTGCCTGGCGCTCGACCGGCGGGTGACCTACGCTCCCTTAAGGCATCAGCTGAAATGAATGACATGCGCGATCTCATTGTTGCTGGCAGGGACCTGGTCCCGCTCAGGGGGGAACATTCATGGAAGCTCCGCACGCCCGGCCCCCGGTGCCCCTGCGGTTCACCGTCCTCGGACCGCTGACCGCCCGGTGCGGCCGGGACTCCTTGCCACTCGGGCCGCTCAAGCAGCGCCTGGTGCTGGCCATGCTGCTGTGCAACCCCGACCGCCCCGTCCCCGTGGCCACCTTGACCCAGGCCCTCTGGGAGGACGCCCCGCCCCGCACCGCGCGGAAGAACCTCCAGGTCTACGTCTCCACCCTGCGGGGGGTCCTGGCGGACGCGGGCGCGGGCGACCGGCTGACCCACCAGGCCGGGGGCTACCGGCTCCGCCTCGGCGAGGACGAGGTGGACGTCTCGCGGTTCCACGCTCTGGCGCGGGCCGGGAGGAGCGCGGCGGGCCAGGGCGCCCCGGCGGCCGCGGCCCGCCTGCTGCGCCGGGCCCTCGACCTGTGGCAGGGCGCGCCCCTGGCGGAGCTGAGCGCGTCGGCAGCCGTCGCGGCCGAGGCCGAGCGGCTGGAGCTGCGCCGGGTGCAGGTCCACGAGGACTGGGCCGAGGCCGAGCTGGGTCTCGGCAACGCCGGGGACGTCGCCGACGTCACCGGGGAACTGGCCGAGAAGCACCCTCTGCGCGAGCGGTTGATCGCTGCCCAGATGAACGCGCTGTACGCCACCGGCCGGCAGACGGAGGCGCTCGCCGTCTACGACGGGCTGCGGCAGCGGCTCGCCGCCGAGCTCGGTCTGGAGCCGAGCCCCCCGCTGTCCTCGCTGTACCGGTCCATGCTGTCCGGCGGCTCCGTCGCGGCGGGCCTCCGCCCGGGAGGGGGCCGGGAGGCGGCGGCCGGTGCCGGGCCGCGCCGCGGTGCACGCTGCCTCCTCCCCGCGGACCTGCCGGACTTCACCGGACGCGGGCCGTTGCTCGGGGAGCTGACGGACGTGCTGTCCGGCGGCTGGTGCCGTCTGGCGGTGCTGACGGGGCCGGTCGGCGTCGGCAAGACGGCCCTCGCCGTGCGCGGGGCCCACCGGCTCGCCCGGCGGTTCCCCGACGGGAGGCTCCTGGTGCGGATGCGCCGGGAGGACGGCGGGCGGCGTCCGGCCGCCGAGGTGCTCGGCGAGGTGCTCCGCTTCGCCGGAGCCCCCGAACCCCTCCCCGGCCATCCCGAGGAGGCCGCCGCCTCCTGGCGCGAGTGGCTCGCCCACCGCCGGGTCCTGCTGGTGCTCGACGACGCCGCGGGCGAGGGGGCGGTCCGGTCCCTGGTCCCGGACGGCGGAGAGAGCGCCGTCGTGGTCACCGCGCGGTCCCGGCTGTCCGGTCTGGCGGGGGCGTACCGCCTGGACGTACCGCCGTTCACCCGCGGCGAGGCCGTGGAACTCCTCGGCCGGCTCATCGGGCCGGGCCGGGTGGAGGGCGACCCGGTGGCCGCCGACGGCATCCTGGCCACGACCGGGCTGCTGCCCCTGGCCGTCCGTGCCGCCGGGCTGAAGCTCGCGGTGCTGCGGCACCTGCGGCTGCGCGAGTTCGCCGCCCGGCTGGCGGACCCCGGAGCCCTGCTGGACGAACTGGCCGCCGGGGACGTGGACGTGCGCCGCCGGGTGGCCGAGAGCTGGCGCGACCTCTCCGAGGCCGACGGCGCGCTCCTGCGCCGCCTCGGCGTGCTCCCCGGTCCCGTCTTCACCCTGCACCAGGCCAGTACCGCCCTGCGCTGCGAGGCGGAACCGCTCCGCAGGCGGCTGGAGGGGCTGATCGACGCGGGGGTCCTCAGTGTGCCCGACGCCGAGGTCACCGCCCACGCGGTCCGCTACGAACTGCCGTGTCTGACGCACCTGTACGCCGTCGCGAGCAGCACCCATACCGGTTCCGAACCGACGCCCGCCGCCGGGTGAACCCGCCCCGCCCACAGTGGGCGGGGCAGGGCACCGAGCCGAAGGGAGGACCGCCGTGGAACTCGCCGCGCTCATGGGCCTGCGCCCGGAGCCCGCCGCCGGGCTGCTGATGATGCTGACCCGGCGCTGTCCGCTGCGCTGCGCGCACTGCTCCACCGACTCGACGATGTCCGCAGGCGGGCCGGACCCCGGCCGGCTGCTCGGGTTCGTCGACTCCTTCACGCCCGGCGACCGGCCCGAGGTACTGATGATGACCGGCGGCGAACCGCTGCTGATGCCCGAGCTCAGCGCCGAACTGGCCGTGCGGGCACGGCGGGCGGGAACCCGCAGCGCACTGCTGACGGGCGCCTTCTTCGCCCGCGGTGCCGCCGGACGCCCGCGCCGGGCCCGGGCGGTGATCCCCGCCCGCATCCGGCGGGCGATCGGCGCCGTCGACCACCTGTCGGTGAGCGTGGACGCCTTCCACGAGCGGGAGGTGGCCAGGGCCGACGTCTTCCGGGTCGTCCACGAGGTACTGGACTCCGGGACCTCCGTCAGCCTCCATGTGGTCGGTACCGATGCGCGGGACCCCTACCTGGCGGACGTGACCACGGCCGTGCGCGAGGCCTTCGACGACCGCGTGCCGATGCTCGTGAACACCGTCCGCGCGGTGGGGCGGGCCGCCGGGCCGCCGGGCGCGCGGGTCGCGGGCCCGGCGCCGGTCGACCCGCTGCGCTCCGGCCCGTGCTCGATGGCCGCCTGGCCGGTGGTGGCGGCCGACGGCACGGTGGTGGCCTGCTGCAACCAGGACGTGGTCGACCGCCGTCCCGTCCCGGCCCATCTGCTGCTCGGTCACGTCGCCGAGGACGGCTGGGCCGCCGTGCGGGGGCGGACGCTGGCCTCGCCGGTGCTGCGCTCGGTACGGACCGGCGGACCGCTGCGGCTGCTGGCCCGCCACGGAGGCCCGGAGGCGCGGTCCGCCGGCGGTGCGGGCTACTGCGCGGGCTGCCGCACCCTGTCCGAGCACCCGGAGGCGATCGAGGGTGCCACGCGGGTCGCCTCCGGCGCCGCCGGGGCGCTGCTGGACCGCCGGGCCGCCCGCCGGCGGCGGGAGGCGGGGCCGGTGGAGTACGTGCGCCGCCACGGCTGCGCGGCCTTCGCGGAGCTCGTGGCACTGCCCGGGACCGCGCCGTGACCACTGCCCGGCCGCGCCCGACGGCCGCGGAGGCCCTGCGCGCGAGGATGCGGCTCACCGAACCGGCGGTGCGCGCGGCCACCGCCGCGCTGTGGCGCGCCCCCGGCCTCGCCCGGCGCTACCCGGAGTACCTCCGGCTGATGCACGGTGTGGTGCGCGCCTCCGTGCCGCTGATGGAACGGGCCGCCGGGCGCTGCGCCCTGCTGCGCGACCCCGTCGCGGGGCCGCTGGCCCGCTACCTCGCCGCCCACATCGAGGAGGAACGCGGTCACGACGCCTGGCTGGCCGCCGACCTGGCGGCTCTCGGCCACGACCCCGACCCGGCGCTCGGACGACCGCCGCCGCCCGCCGTGGCCTCGCTGGTCGGCGCCCAGTACTACTGGGTCGAGCACCACCACCCCGTCGCCCTGCTGGGCTACATCGCCGTCCTGGAGGGCAACGCCCCGGCGCACTGGCTCGCCGACCGGGTGGTCCGGGACGCCGGCGTGCCCGCGACCGCCCTGCGCACCGTCCGCGCGCACGCCGACCTGGACACCGGCCACAGCGACGCCCTCTACGCCCTGCTCGACGGGCTGGACCTGGCCCCCGGCCAGGTGGACGCCGTGACGACGAGCGCTCTGTTCACGGTCGACGCCCTGCTCGGGCTGTTCGGCACACTCACCCGCACGCCCCGCCCCGGTGGCCCGCACGGCTTCCCGGGAACCGCAGGAGGTACGTCTTGACGGAGCAAGCCCGCCCCGCGCCCGAAGCAGTCCCCGAGGCCCCCGACGTGCTCGGCGAGCTCCGGGCCCAGGGCTTCGACGTCTCCGCCCTCACCGAGGAGCAGCGGACGCTCATCCACGGCCTCAGCGTCGACGAACTCGCCCTGCTGCTGGACATCAAGGCCCGGCTGGAGGACGCCGGGGACGAGGTCCACGCGCACAGCGAGATCGCCGGTGGAGCCCTCTTCTGACGGGACGGGGAACAGCAGCCATGCACTGTGCCTCATGCGGCCGTACCGCACCGGCCGACGCGCGCTTCTGCCCGCACTGCGGCTCCTCCTGCGCCCCTGCGGCGCCTCCCGAGGAACGCCGGGTCGTCACCGTGGTCTTCTGCGACCTCGTGGGCTCCACCGCGCTGTCCGGCGCACTGGACCCGGAGGCCCTCCGCTCCGTCACGCTGGACTACTTCGAGGCGATGCGCGGCTGCGTCGAGGAGTTCGGCGGAACGGTGGAGAAGTTCATCGGCGACGCCGTCATGGCGGTCTTCGGGATTCCGGCCCTCCACGAGGACGACGCCCGCCGCGCCCTGGGGGCGGCTTCGGCCATGCTGGCGGCCGTCGAGGAACTCGACAGCGGGCTCCGCACGTCGCTCGGCGTCCGGTTGCAGGTGCGGATCGGGGTCAACACCGGCCCGGTGGTGACCAGCTCCGACGTCTCCACCCGGCAGAAGCTCGTCTCGGGCGAGACGGTGAACGTCGCGGCCCGTCTCGAGCAGAACGCCGGCCCGGGCGAGATCCTCGTCGGGGAGCCGACGCTGCTGGCCGCGGGCTCCGCCGCCCGCGTCGAGCCGGTGGGGCCGCTGCGGGTCAAGGGCAAGGAGGACCCGGTCACCGCCCACCGGCTGCTGGCCGTCGAGGGGGACGACCCGGAGCGGCTGCGTCGCTTCGACGTGCCCTATGTGGGGCGGGCCCGGGAACTCACCGAACTGGGCCTCGCCCTGGACGGCGTCGCCGCCGAGGAGTCGGCCCAGCTGGTCACCCTCTACGGGGAGGCCGGGGTGGGCAAGACCCGGCTGCTGCGCGAGTGGCACGCGCGGCTCGCCGCTCCTGTCGCGTTCGGTGCGGGCCGCTGCCGTCCCTACGGCGACCACGGCAGCCTCGCCCCGCTGGCGGAGGCCGTCCGGCGGCTGCTCGGCGGGCCGACGCCGCCGGCCCGAACCGCCGAAGGGGCGGAGGTGCGGAGGGCCACCGCGGTACTGGAGGCCGGCCTGCTGCGCGACGGCACGCCCAGCCCGTCGGTGGAGGACACCTGCTCGGCGCTGGTGGCGCTGCTGGCCGCCCTGGCCCGGGCCCGTCCCGTCGTCCTCGCCGTCGACGACTGCCACTGGGCCGGTGAGCTGCTCCTGGACGTGCTGGACCGGCTCGTGGAGGAGCTCGACCTGTCCGCGGTGCTGTTCCTGTGCGCCGCGCGGCTGGACCTGCTGGACCGGCGCCCGGGCTGGGGCAGCGGACGGCCGCGGTCGCGCTCCCTGATGCTGTCCGGACTGCCGCCCGAGGAGTCGAAGGCCCTGGCCGCCGTGCTCGCCGAGGTCGGCGCCCACCGGTCGGCCGTACCGGCCCGCGCCGTGGAGGCCGCCGGGGGCAACCCGTTCTACCTGGAGCAGCTGATCGCCGCCGGGGGACCGGGACCGGACGGGGACGCGTCCCTTCCGCCCTCCCTGCAGGCGCTGCTCGCGGCCCGCATCGACGCCCTGGACCGGCCCGAACGCGCGGTGCTGGACCTCGCGTCGGTGCTGGGCCGGGACTTCACCGACGGCGAGTTGGACGAACTGGCCGCCGCCGGCGGGGCGGAGCCCGGACGGGCAGCCGGGCAGGCGCGGCAGGGCGGTCCGGCCGCCGACGGGGGCGGCGTGCGTCCCGCCCTGTCCCGGCTCAGCCGGCGCAGGCTCGTGCAGCCCCTGCGCCGCCCCGCCTCCGAGGAGCGCCCCTACCGGTTCAGCAGCGGGCTGGTCCAGGAGGTCACGTACCGCTCGCTGGCCAAACGGGCCAGGGCGCGGCTCCACGAGCAGGTCGCCGCTCTGCTGACGGTCCGGGAGGCCGGCGACGCGCGGGTGGCCGACCACCTGCGCAGCGCGCACCGCTACCGGGTCGAGCTGGGCCTGCGCGACCCGCACACCGAGAGCCTGCGCCGCCGCGCCGCCGGGCTGCTCACCCGGTCCGGTGCCCTCGCCGTGGCCCGGGCCGACCTGGCCCGGGCCGGTGTCCTGCTCCAAGGGGTCATGGGCCTGCTCACCGAGGGCGAGGAGGGCTGGACGGGCGCGGCCCTGCCGCTCGCGGAGGTGCGGCTGGCCACCGGCCGGTCGGAGGAGGGGATCGCCCTGCTCCGGGCGGTGGGGGACCGCTCCTGCGCGCCGGTCGAGGCCGCGCACGCCCGGCTCGCGCTGGCCGTGGCGACCGCCGCGCCCAGCGAGGTGGTCGGGGCCGCCGAGGAGGTGCTGCCGGTCTTCGAGTCCGCCGGGGACCACCTGGGCCAGGCACGGGCCCGTGTCAGGATCGCCCAGGAGCTGCAGCTCCAGGGCCGCCACGGGCAGGCGGACCGCCAGCTCACCCTCGCGCTGCGGGAGGCGGAGCTCACCCGCGCCGAACCGGAGCGGGCCGTCGTCCTGGGCGCCATCGGCGTCTCCCTGTGGCGGGGCCCCGAGCCGGTGGGCACCGCCGTGGCGCGGTGCCGGGAGCTGCTGGCCGTGCACGGCGGCCCGCGTCCGACCGTCCGGCTGACCCTGGGGTGCCCCCTGGCCGTCCTGCTCGCCCTGGGCGAGGACTGGGAGGGCGCCCGTTCCTGCCTGGACGACGTCCGGCGGCTCGCGGAGGGCCTGCACTACGCGGAGAGCACCGTGGTGGTGCCCCTCTTCGCCGCCTCGGTCGAGTCGTTGGCGGGACGGCCGCTGGAGGCCGCGGCGCTCCTCGCGCGCGCGGCCGCCGCCGCCCGGCGCCTCGGGGCCGACGCGCTGCTGGGCGCGGTGCGGCGCGAGTGGGCCCGCCTGCTGCTGGACGGCGGGGACGCCCCGGGGGCCGCAGGCCACCTGCCGTCGCCACGCGGTGGCGGCACGGGCGGGCCGCTCCCCCGGGCCGACGCGGCGGACCTGGCCGGCCTGCGCGCCCGGCTGGCCGCCTCCGGGGGCCGTGCGCGGGAGGCGGCGCGGCTGGCGGAACGGGCCCGGGAGGCGGCCGAGGAGACCGACTCCCCCGTCGTGCGGGCGACGGCGGCACTGGACCGGGCGCTGGTGCTCCGGGAACTGGGCTGCTGGGCCGAGGCCGCCCGGGCGGCGGACCGGGCGCGGACCCTGTTCGGGGCCAAGGGCCACCTGCCCGGTGTGCGCCGTGCCCGGGAGATCCGCGTGCGCGCCGCCGCGGAAGGGGCCGGGGTCGCCGGATGAACGCCTCACCCAGGAGAACGGCGGCCCGGCTCAACTGGAACCTCCGCGGCAGGGGCCCCGGCGACGTGGCCGTCGTCGCCGACGGGGAGCCCGTGGCACCGGCGTGGGCCTTCGACGGGGGGACCGGGCGGGGGGTGCGGGTGTGCGTGGTGGACTCCGGCGTCGAGCACGGCCATCCCCTGATCGGGCGGGTGGAGGGCTCCTGGGCCGTCGTCACGGCGGAGACCGGACCCGAGGTCCGTGTCAGCTCCGACGGCGACGCCTGCGGCCACGGCACCGCGTGCGCGGGGATCATCCGCCGCGTCGCGCCCGAGTGCGAGCTGTACAGCGTGCGGGTCCTGGGCGAACGCTTCACCGGCACCGGGGACATGCTGATGGCCGGTCTGCGCTGGGCGGTGCGGCAGGGCTTCGACGTGATCAACCTCAGCCTCTCCACCACCAGGGCGCGCTTCGCCGCCGAGCTGCACGCCCTGGCCGACGAGGCGTACTTCCGGCGCACCGTGATCGTCGCCTCCGCCCACAACATGCCGGTGGAGAGCTTTCCCTGGCGGTTCGCCTCGGTGATCTCGGTCGGCAGCCACCAGGAGGACGACCCGGACCTCTACCTGTACAACCCTGCTCCACCGGTCGAGTTCTTCGCCCCGGGCCAGAACGTGACGGCCGCCTGGCTGGGCGGGACGACGATCCGCACGACCGGGAACAGCTTCGCCACCCCGTTCATCGCCGGACAGTGCGCCAGGGTCCTCTCCAAGCACCCCCGGCTGACCACGTTCCAGCTCAAGAACACCCTCTACCTGTCCGCCGCCAACGTGCGCATCGGCACCGGAGGTGCCCCGTGACCGAACCCCACCCCGACGCGGCCTCCGATCCGCTGTCCCGGGAGCTGCTGCAGTCGGTGGTCGAGGTGGCGCGGGCCATCTTCGGCGCCCAGGCGAGCTCCGTGTTCCTGTACGACCAGGCGGCCCACGAGCTGGTCTTCCAGGCGGTGTCCGGCCAGGGCGAGGACCACCTCGTGGGGCGGCGCTTCCCCGCGGGCCGGGGCATCGCCGGGTGGGTGGTCTCCTCGGGTGAGCCCATGGTGGTCGACGACCTCGCCCACAACGCCGTCTTCGACCGCGAGTTCGCGGAGTCCACGGAGTTCGTGCCCGACGCCATCATGGCCGCACCGCTGCTCCACGGCGAGCGCGTCCTCGGGGTCCTGGAGGTCCTGGAGCCCGTGCCGCAGTCGCGGTCCAGCCTCGGGGAACTCGACCTGCTGGCCCTCTTCGCCGACCAGGCCGCCACCGCCCTGCGGGTGGTGCTGGACCGCCGCGTCGAGGCACCGCGCGCAGCACGTGAGCGCGCCGCGGCGCTGGACCTGGTCGGCAGTCTCCAACGGCTGCTGGAGAGCGGGACGCCGGCGCCGTGATCCCGCCGGGCACGCTCGCGTACCCTCCGGACGCGCCGCGGCGCGTCGCCTACCATGAAGGCGGACGCGACGCGGTCACCCGCCGGTCGACGCGCGCGCCCGGCGGGGGACGGAGCGAGGGAGGGCGGGCGGTGACGGAGCCGGAGTCCGGGAGCGCGGACCTGGCCGCGAAGATCGACGCGCTCTTCCGCGTCGTGCGACGGCCCAACCGCGAGCAGTACAGCCACGAGGAGGTCGCCCGGGCCTGCCGTGAGGCCACCGGGGAGACCTTCTCGGCGACCTACCTCTGGCAGCTGCGGACCGGGCGGCGCGACAACCCCACGAAGCGGCACCTGGAAGCGCTGGCCCGGTTCTTCCAGGTGCCGGTCTCCTACTTCTTCGACGACGCGCAGGGGGCCGAGATCGCCCGCGAGCTGGAACTCCTCGGGGCCCTGCGCGATGCCGGGGTACGCAGCGTGGCGCTGCGCGCGGTCGGCCTCTCCCCGGAGGGCGTGGACACCATCAGCGACATGATCGACGTGATCGCCCGCCGCGAGCGCGGCTCCGGCGCACCCCGCTGACGCGGGTCCCCGTCCACCGGATGCGGGCCGGGCGCTGTGCCCCGCCCGGCCGCCGCGGCACCGCCGCGCCCCCGGTCACTACCCGCCGTCCGCAGCGGGGCGGGGGGCGTGGCGGTCCAGGACGTCGAGGAAGGCACGCAGAGCCGGTGTGGGGTTGAAGTCGCTCCAGACGAGGTACTCCACGCGGCGCGGGCCGTCGGTGACGGGGACCGTGACCAGCCCCGGGCCGGCAGGGAGGGCGAACATCCGGGGCAGGAGCGTGACGGCCAGCCCCCGGCGGACGAGCCGCAGGAGCAGGTCGACGGCGGATGCCTCGAAGGCGACCTCGCGATGCAGCCCTGCGGCGGCGAAGGCAACGTCGCTCTGCGCACGGCCGGGTGAGCCGGTGGGGAAGTCCGCGAAGGTCTCCTCGGCGAGCCGTGCCAGCGGGATCAGGGGCTGCCCGGCGAGGGGGTGGTCGGCCGGCAGGACCGCGACGGAGCGGTCGCGGGCCAGCTCCCGCGTCTGCACCCCGCGGGGCGGAACCCCTTCGGGCAGGCCGAGGAAGGCGGCGTCCAGCTCTCCGGCCGCGACGCGTGCGGCCAGGGCGTCGCTGGCGCCCGTCTGCAGGGCGATCCGGACCCGGGGGTGCCGGTCGCGGACCTCCTTGAACAGGTCGGGGATGTCCACGGCGGCGACGGTGGGGATGACCCCGACGGTGAGGCGGCCGCGGACCTCGCCGGTGGCGGCGGCCGCCTCGGTGACCGCTCGCTCGGCGCACGCGAGGGACTCGCGGGCCGCGGGCAGGAACGCCTCACCGGCCTGGGTGAGTTCGACACGGCGGCTCGTGCGCGCGAACAGCCTGAGCCCCAGTTCCCTTTCCAGCCGGGCCACTTGGTGGCTGAGCGCGGACTGGACGACGAAGCACCGCTCGGCAGCCCGGGTGAAGCTGCGGGTCTCGGCCACCGCGACGACGTAGCGGAGTTGCTGCAGGTCCATACATCCATCATGATTCACGATCGGTGGAATGAAAAGCATGTCCTGGACTCATGGATGCGGGGATTCGAGACTTGCCGGTGTGACCCAGCAGACCGCCGCACCCGGCCCTTCCACCGCGTCCCCCTCGGCACCCGCCACCACCTCCGCACCGGCAGCCCCCTCGACCACCCCCGCACCCGCCGACACGACGACCGGCGCCGCGGCCTCCGCCGACCGGCGGCCGACGGGCCCCGCGAAGGCGCGGCCGCGGGGCGGGCGGCGGGCCGCGCTCATCGCGCTGACGGCGCTGGCTCCCGTGGCCTGGGGCACGACATACGCCGTGACCACGGAGTTCCTGCCGCCGGACCGTCCGCTGTTCGCCGCCCTGGCGCGCTCGCTCCCGGCGGGGCTGCTGGCGCTGGCGTGGACACGGGTCCTGCCGGCCGGGGCGTGGTGGTGGAAGGCCGGGGTGCTGGGCACCCTGAACATCGGGGTGTTCTTCCCTCTCCTGTTCCTCACCGCCGAGCGGCTGCCCGGCGGAGTGGGGGCGACGCTGGGAGCCGTCCAGCCGATCGTGGTGGCCGGTCTGGCGGTCGTGGTACTGCGGGAGTCGCCGTCGTGGTGGCGGGTGGGCTGGGGCCTGGCCGGGGCTGCCGGGGTGGGGCTGGTCGTCCTCGGGCCGAAGGCCGGGCTGGACGCGACGGGGGTCGCGGCAGGGCTCGCGGGGACCGCGTCGATGGCCCTGGGCGTGACGCTGACCAAGCGGTGGGGACGGCCGCCGGGAGCGGGGGCGCTGACGCTGGCCGGCTGGCAGCTCACCGCGGGCGGACTGGTGCTCCTGCCGGTGGCCCTCGCAGTCGAGGGGATGCCGCCCGCGGTCGACGGCCGCGCCGCGGCCGGATACCTCTGGCTCGGCACGGTGGGGGGCGTCCTCGCCTACACGCTGTGGTTCCGGGGCATCGGCCGGCTCCCGGTGACCGCCACCGCCCTGCTCGTGCTGGTCTCACCGCTGGTCGCCTCGCTGATCGGGTTCCTCGCGCTCGGCGAGGGCCTCGCCCCGCCGCAGTGCGCGGGCTTCGCGCTCGCACTGACCGCGCTCGTCGCCGGGCAGGTGCCCCGCGAGCGCGGGCACAGGGAGGCCCCGAAGCGGCGACGGGAGAAGCACACGGCACGATGAGCTCCCGCCCCGGCTCCCCGCCGCCGCGTTCGGACGGGCCCGGCCCCCGGAGCAGGAGGGCGGCGAAGGCAACGGCAGGCGGCCCGCCTCTCCGCACGGAGGCGGAGACCCGGCGGGCCCGGTGGCGGCGACGTGGCAACGGGGCTACCTGAGCGGCCCCCGCTCGTCGACGAGCACCGCGGGCGTCGACAGGAACACGTCGTTCCCCACGGGACCATGTGCGATGTTGAACGTGTCCATCCAGTACGTCCAGCCCCGCACCCCTGCCGCACTGCTGAAACGGTAGTTGAGGTGCCATCGGACCCATTGGCCGGGCGCAAGGCGCACGGCCGGAGGCCGGCGCGGCCGAGGAGGCACGGCGTGCAGCGACTTCACGCGGGGCAGGACCAGCAGCCGGCCGTCGACTTCGCGGAGCCGCACGTCGACCGCGCGCAGGTGCTCCCGGCTCTCGTGGGGGGCGAAGCCGTCCCTCTCGTGCATCCGCACCGCGTGTGCGGACGCAGGCGGCAGCTGCGGAACGGTGAACCCGACCGGGGCCGCGTTCCTGCGAGCGGCGGCCTCGCCTCCCCGGCACTGCTTCGTCCACGACGTCCGTATCCACTGGACGGTGGTCTCCACGGCTCCCACCCCCCGGCCCGGCGAGTGCCCCACCCTACGTCCGCTCTCGGCCGCGCCGCCGCGGGGCGCCGCCTCCTCCGCCGGGCCGCCGGGTCCGCCCGCACCGGGGCCCCGGGCTCCCTCGCGGGGCAGGGTGCCCCGGCGAGCCGGGCACCGGGGTGCGAGAAGGCCGCCTCAGCGGACGATCTTGAATCCGAAGAGGTGGGTGCCCAGCGCTCGCGAGGCGTCGATCCACATGCGCAGCATCATCTCGGTGGCGCGTGCCGTACCGATGCCCCCCAGATCGAGGACGTCCCGCCACCCCAGCGCCCTGAGCAGGTCGCCGACCCGGGCCTTGGCCGTCTCGTCGTCGCCGCTGAGGAAGACGGTGTGGTCGGGCCCGACCGCGTCGGGCTCGGGCATCACCTGCGCCGCCAGCGTGTTGAGCGTCTTCACCACGTAACTGCCGGGCAGGGCACGCTGGATCGCCTCGCCGAGGCTGTCCGTGTTGACCGGATCCAGGACCGCGTCCGGCCGGGACCAGTCGTAGGGGCTGGACACGTCCATCACCACGTGGCCGGTGAGGCCGTCGGCGAGCGGGGCGAGCGCGTCGGGGCAGGCCGGCCCGGAGAGCGCGTTGACGACCAGACCGGAGCGCTCGGCAGTGTCCACGGCCGCCGGGAAGGAGGCCAGCCGCAGCTGCGGGTGACGGGTGGCCAGCAGGCGGTAGGGACGGTTCTCCGCCATGGTCGTCTCCGGATCACGGGTGCCGACGACGACCTCGTGCCCCAGGGACAGGAGGGCCGGGGCGAGGAGCCGGCAGACTTCGCCGGTGCCGAGGACGGTGATCTTCATGGTGTCGCCCTTCCGTGGGACGGAGTTCCAGTCGGTCTCGCGGACGCGCCGCACGAGGGCCGCGAGCCCGTCAGCGCCCGCAGAGGACGCGGCAGGCGGCCGTGCGCCCGCGGCCGGTGCAGCAGGGGCAGGTCACCGGCAGCCGGTGACGGCGAAGGCCCCCGCTCACCTCCCCGGCGGAGCACCCGGACGGGAGCCGCGCCGTCAGCGGCTCCGCGGGCAAGGGCCCCGTGGCACCGGCCCGGTGGGGCGGACCGGTCCCCGCAGAAGTACTCGCCCATGAACGACTACCGGTACCCTACATGGATCCGACCTGGGCCCCTGGGCCCCCCGGGCGTTGCGCCGCTCGCATCGGCGCGGTTGCCGGCCCGGGCCCTTCGCGAGTGGATTACGGGCGCATGACACACGATCACCACCACACGACGGCCGCCCCGGACGACCCGGCGACGATCTACCGGGAAGCGATCGAGGGGTTAGGCACCCTCAGCATGCGCCCCGTCGTCCCGGACTCGGACGCGACCCTCCTCCACTCCTGGGTCAGCAGGGAACGCGCCCGGTACTGGGGCATGCTCGGCGCCAGCCGGGAACGCGTCCGGGAGATCTACGCGTACCTGGACTCCCTGACGACCCACCACGCCCACCTCGTCCACCTGGACGGCCGACCGGTCGCGCTGTTCCAGACCTACGAGCCCGCACACGACCCGGTGGCCGACTGCTACGACGTCCTCCCCGGCGACTTCGGCATCCATGTCCTGATCGGCACGCCGGCCGGCCCGGCGCGGCCGGGCTTCACCGGGGCCCTGCTCGGCTCCTTCCTCGCCCATCTGTTCGGGAACCCGGGCCGCAGGAGGATCGTGGCGGAGCCCGACGCCCGCAACGACCGGGCGATCGAGCGCTTCGTGCGCACCGGTTTCACCAAGGGCCCGGAGGTGGAACTCCCCGAGAAGCGGGCGCAGCTGGTCTTCCTGAACCGCGAGGACTTCCGGCGCCCCTGAGGCATCGCCTGCCCCGCCCGGCCGCGGGCGCCTCCCCGCATCGCCCCCACCGGCAGCCCCGAGTCCGGCCTCACCCCGGGTCACCCGCCGAAGGCGAGCTGCCCGGCCGACGGTTCGGGCAGCTCGCACCCGACGGCAAGGGCCGCGTCCCCGGCCCTTGCCGGCGGGCCGGCCGGCGCCGCCTGCGCCTCCGGGCCACCGCGGATCGCACACCGCCGGAGCGCCGGTCCGCGACGACGCACACGGCGGGAACGGCGCCCCCTGCGCGGCCCTGCGCACGATGCCGTCCGCCCGCCGCTCCCGCGGACCGCTCCGATGGTGAGCCGGGCCCGGGACGCGGTCGGCCGATCCGCCGGGCCGCCCTCCTCCGGGCGGGCGGGTACCGCGTCCGGCGCCGCCGGCCCCACCCGGACACCAGGGTGGACAGGTCCCGAGTGCCCGGATCGCCTACGACTTGTCCCTGACGCACAGTCACCAGGGCACTCACAGCGAGTGTTGTCATCTGAATGAAACATTCGGCTACCTAGCGGTAACCAGCCGCCCTGTGCCACTTTTCCGACGCCACCGGCCGGTGTTGCTCTCCCCATCCCCCACCCACACCGCGCTCCCCCACGGGACGAGGTGTGGCCGAACGCTGGAGACAGCCAAATGAAGCGTTTCCTCCGCACCGTGGCCCTCGGCGCCGTGGCCGCCGCCGTCACCCCCCTCCTCGCGGCGGCGCCCGCGCAGGCCGACACGCGGGACCCGGTCATCTTCGTCCACGGCCTGAGCAGCTCGGCCAGCACCTGGAACACCTGGATCGGCAAGTTCAAGGCCGACGGCTACGACTCCTCGCAGCTGTTCACCTGGTCCTACAACTGGAAGCAGTCGAACAAGACCACGGCGTCCCAGCTCGCCGCCAAGGTCGCGCAGGTGCGCGAGGCGACCGGTGCCGAGAGAGTCGACGTCGTCACCCACTCCATGGGGGCCCTCAGCGCCCGCTGGTACGTCAAGTTCAACGGCGGGACCTCCTACGTCGACGACTTCGTCTCGGTGGCCGGCGTCAACCACGGCACGGACCTGAGCGTCCTGTGCTCCTTCTACACCTCGTGCTGGGAGATGGTCGCCGGCAGCAGCTTCCTCGGCGCCCTGAACGCCGGGGACGAGACGCCCGGCGGCCTCGACTACCTGGCGCTCTACTCGACGTGCGACGCCCTGATCAACCCGGACTCGTCGGCGAAGCTGAGCGGCGCCACGAACGTGTCCGTCGGCTGCATCAGCCACAACAACATGAACGACAACGCGGGGAACTACGCCAAGGTGCGGGACTTCATCGCCTGAGCCCGGCAACCGCGCCGGCCGTCCGCCGCATCGGCTGAGGCAGGCACCGGGGCGTACCTCCGGTGCCGCGTCCGGAGCCGGTCACGGGCAGCCGCGAGGGGTGGTTCCGGGCCGCGGCGTACGGGCCCCGGCCCGGAACCGCCCCCGGAACCACCCCTTCGGCCCGGCGGCGCCGAAGGGGCGCACCGGGCCCGGGGCCGGTGCCGCTCCCGGTCCCCGGCGGAGTGCCGACGCCGCCTCATCAGGCGGAACCGGGCGAGAGCCCGGTGAGCCGGGGCCGGGCGTCCTGGTGTCCGAAGGCCGGTGCCCCCGTGAGCAGTTCACGCCACGCGCCGACGCTCTCGGCCGGCAGGCCGGGCGCCGCCCCCCTCTGCGCGTCCTGCGTCTCCAGGGCGTCTGGGCACACCGGGTCCGGTGCCACCTGGACCAGGTGCCCGCCACAGACCCCCCGCGGACGCAGCCGCGGGCCGTGCACCCGCGACGGAGGTCGCCGCCCGGCGGGTGCCGGAAGGAACCGGCGGAGCCCGTCAGGCCAGGGCGATGCGCCCGTCACCGCCCGCCTCGCGGGCCGGTCCGGGTCCGGTACGGGCGCGGCTCATGTGCCCGGACGGAGCCCGGCGGACGGTACGCCGTCCAGCGGGGCATGCGAACCGGGGCCCTCGGTGGCGGGCCGCAGGGGCACGCGTGCGTGCGGGCCCGGGGGCCGGGTGCGCTTCGGCGGTCGCGGATCGCGGTGCACCCGGTGGGCGGGAAGGCCGTGACCGGTCAGGGTTCGCAGGACCTCCTCGACCACGGACGGGGGTCCGCCGACGTACGCCGTGCAGTCCGCCCAGCCCCGGTGGAAGGGCAGCTCCTCGCCGGGCGCCGCACAGGTCACCCGCAGCCACGGGCACCGGGCTTCGAGGCGCTCCAGCGCCTGCGCGTCGTACAGGTCGCCGCGGGTGCGGGCGCCGACGAGGAGCAGGTGGGCGGCCCTGCCCGGAACACGCCGTGCGGCCAGGTCCTCCAGCAGGGCCTTGGCCGTGGCCCAGCCGGTGCCCGCCGCCACGGCCAGCACGTCCCGTTCCGCGAGGTCGGCGTCGTCCAGGGTCATGGTGCCGCGCGCGGGGCCCAGCCGCAGCGTGTCGCCGGGCCGGGTGTGCAGGGCCAGTGCCTCGCCCACCCCGCCCGCACCCGCCGCCCGCACGTGGAACTCCAGCTCGCCGTCCGGGCGGGGTGCGTCGGCGAGGGCGTACGGCCGCCAGGTCTGCGGCAGCATCGGCGACTGGAGGCTCGCGTACTGGCCGGCGCGGTGCGCGTACGGCTCCGAGGGCCGTACCCGCAGCACGGCGACGGTACCGCCGCCGGTGTGATGCACCCGGTGCCCGGTCACCTCCGCGTTCCAGTGGGTGGGTTCGCCGGCCGCGGCCTCCGCTCCGGCCACCATCGCGGCGACACCGCAGCGCAGCATGCGCAGCCAGGCCGCCTCCAGCTCGGGCGTCCAGGCCGCGCCCGCGCTGCGGCGCAGCCCCTGGGCGAGGGCCTCCTCGAACACGGCCAGGTGGGCGGGCCGGACGCCCAGTCTCCGGTGGTCCCGGCCGAGGGCGGCGCAGTAGGCGGTGACGAGGACCGGACGGTGCAGGTTCTCGACGAGGTAGCGGAAGGCCCGCTCCAGGTGGGCCCGCTGGAAGTCCATGGAGTCGGGGAACAGGGCCCGCAGGGAGGGGTGGCGCTCGAACATCGCGTCGTAGAGGTGGGCGATGAGCCGGTCGAGGGGCAGGACGAGCGGCAGCTGCCGTGTGATGAGCCACTGGTCGTGGGCGCTGTCGTGCCCGCCACCGGAGTACGGGTCGGCCACGGCCGACGGGGTGCCTGCGCGCGGGGCAGGGCGTCCCGGCGCCGGGGCGGCGGGGGCGGTGAGCAGGCTCTTGCGCAGGTGCATGGCCTCCTGGCGGGCGAGCAGGGCGTGGTAGTCGGCGGTGGTCACGTGTGGCTCCCGGCGCGGGTGCAGACGGGTGCGGGGAGCACCCGGGCGGCGGACGCGGGTGCCTGGGCCTGTTGCGTGGCCCGTGTTCGTGCCGGTGCCGGGTGGTTTCGGGGCGGCCTGAGGGCGTACCAGGCCGCGGGGGTCGAGGGGCCGCCGGGCAGTGCCCCGGCGGCGGGGACGGTGGCGCGGGCGAGAAGTGGTGCCGGGGACGTGTGCGGGGTGGGCTGAGGCATCGCAGGGCTCCTGTTCGGTGCGGGTTCCGCGGTTCGACGGACCGGAGTATGGCACTCGGCTGCTGTGCCCCAACGGCCCTGGTCGGGCGGGACGTTCGGCCCTCGGGACACCGGCGCGGCAGGTGGTTGACTGCGCCGTGCGGCCGGATGCGCCCGCCGGTGGCGGTGCCCCGTTCCCCGTCCGGAGGGGCAGGCGGGGCGGAGCGCATCCGGCGCGCACCACGGGGCGGCGGCCCCGGGGCCGTGGCAGGCTGGGCCGGTCGGCGAAGGACGTCCGGCGACGGACGGGCCTCCCCTCCCGCGGGTGCCGGCCGGTCCGGTCGCCGAGGGGGTGGTGTACGTGGCACGGCTCGTACGGCGGCAGCGGCTGAGTGTGCACGTGGGGTACCACGTGTTCGGGCTGCAGGATTCCGACGACGGGGGCTTGCCCGTCCCCTTTCCCGACGGCGTGGACGTCAACGCGTTCCTCGGCGTGCATCCGGGGCGTCTGGACATCACCAGCGGGGGGCACACCCACCACGCGACGGTGGATGTGGAGGTGTGGGACGGCGCTCCCCCGCAGGACGCGGTCGACTGGGACGAGCAGGGCGAGGCGACGGTGGAGTCGTCGAGCGGCGAACTCGCGGTGTGGTCCCTGCTGTCGGGCCGGATGGACGGCGCCGTCGTACTGGGCGGGTCCGGCGGCTCGTGGCGGGTCCGTGTCGGCTGCGTCGGCCGGGCGGCGGCCGCCGCCCTGTCGGCGGGCACCGGCACCGGGACCGGGGTGGAGCGCTACCTGCTGCGG
The DNA here is from genome assembly GCF_024497955.1 of Streptomyces sp. C10-9-1. Lineage (GTDB taxonomy): Bacteria > Actinomycetota > Actinomycetes > Streptomycetales > Streptomycetaceae > Streptomyces > Streptomyces sanyensis. Next base: position 58,938 of record NZ_JANHKP010000005.1, read on the forward strand.
TTCTGGCCGTGCCGGTGACGGGTGCGGCGGCGGCCGGGCCCGTCGACGCGGTGGCGCCCTCCCCGTCCCGAGGGGGACCGTGCGCGTCCCGTCGATGACGCGCGTGCCGCCGTGGCGCCGTCCGGGGCGAGAGGGACCGGGCGGGGCACCCGTCTCCCTCTCCTGGCCACGGGTGCCCCGGTGGCGGTCGGCGTGCCGGGGCGTCCGGGGCGGGCACGCCGAGGAGCCGTCCCCGGCGGCCCGTTGGCCCGGTGACCCGTTCCCGGCGGGCCCGCCGGTCGGCCTTCCTCCCCCGCCGCCCTTCCGCGCCGGGCAGCGGCACGGCCCACGGCGCCCGCCGGGAGGGGTCGCGCCGGGAGACTGCCGACGCGGCGCCCCCTCGGGGCCGGCCGGGGGCTACTCGGGCTGGGTGACGGTCAGGGCCCAGCGGACGCCCTCGTCCGAAGCGTCCACGCCGATGGTGAAGGACCCCGGCCGGACGGCACCGGCCTCCATGGTCACCGATCCCACGCCTGCGGCGCCGACCGGGCAGTCCACGAGGAACCCGGCAACGCGGTCGCCCTGCGAATCCATGGTCACCGCCACACTGCCCCCGCCCTCGCACGCCACGGTGAGCACCGTCGGCAGGCCCTCCCACGCCCCTCCGGACGCGACTCCCCCGTCGCCCGTCGCCTCGTCGACCCACACCAGGCCGTCCGGACCCGGGTGGGGAAGCAGACCGCCGGCCGCCACCGCGGGCGTCGCCACCCCCGCGGCCGTCCCCAGAGCCGTCAGCACGACCGCCGCGGCGGCCTTCCCCCCACGCATACGCCGTCCTCCGTGGTTCATCCGACACCTGACGGCCAGTCTCGGCCACGGGAGCGTCCCGGTCATGAGTACCCGTGCTCATGACGGCGGCGGCGTTCGTGGCGTACGCCCCCGACGCCGCGGCAGCCCCTTCCGGTCCGAGGGGCCGACGCGGCCGGCGTCGGCGGGACGCATCGGCCCCTCCCGGTGCCCGCGGGCGGGTCACCCCTGCGGGGCGTCCTCGCCGTCCGGCTCGCGCGGGACGATCGCGACGGGGCAGCGGGCGTGGTGCAGCACCCCGTGCGCGACGTGGCCGAGCGCGCGGCCGATGCCCAGGCGCGGCCGGTGGGCCCCGAGGACGAGCAGCGCCGCGTCGTCGGCCGCCTCCACGAGCAGGCCCGGTACGGAGCGGGAGCCCTCGACCTCGGTGGTCACCGCCAGGTCCGGGAACTCCCCGGCGAGTGCGTCGACGAGCAGGCCGATCTCGTGCACCCGCTCCCGCGCCACACCGTCGATGTCGTCGAGCAGCGTGAGTTCGGTGCCGACGTGTGCGAGCGGTGCCCAGACGCTCAGCAGGCGGAGCTCCGTCTTGCGGGCCAGGGCCTCCTGCGCCGCGTAGCGCACCCACGGCAGGTCGTCCTGCCCGCGCACGGCCGCGACCACGCGCCGGGAGTCCTCGGCCCCGTGCTGGTCGCCGCGGACGACGACGACGGGGACCGTGGCGTGGGCGGCTGCCCCGAGGCCGACGGAGCCGAGCATCAGGGAGCCGAAGCCGCCGAGCCCGCGGCTGCCCACCACGATCGTGCCGTCGGTGCCCGCGGCCTCGCGCAGTGCGCTCACCGCGCCGGAGGGGCTCAGCTCCTTGGTGACCGTCAGGGCCGGGAAGCGCTCCGCCACGAGTTCGGCGGTCCCGGCGAGGAGGTCGCGCCCCGCCTCCCGCACCTTCTCGACGGTGTCGGCGGAGGCGTACAGCGCGCGCTTGTCGGTTCCCGTGGCGTGGACGAGGTGCAGGGGCCGTCCGCGGCGGTCCGCCTCGGCGGCGGCCCACAGGACGGCCGCCCGGGCTTGTGCGGAACCCTCGACACCGGCGACGACGGGCCCGAGGGTGATGGGGTTGCTCATTCGTTCCTCCTGGTACGGCCGCACCTGTCCGCGCCGCGTCCTCGCGGCGCCCGCGGTGCTCCTGCTCGCCGCGGCACACGGGTTCCCGCGCGGTCCGCGGTCTCTCGCCTGTCGCGATCTGCCTCCACGCTCCCACCGCCCGGCGGTCCGGAAGTAGGGACCCGGGGGTCCCTGGTCCGGGACGAACGTCCCTGTCGCGCCCCGCGGGCCTGGACGGCGTCGTCCCCGTCCCTCAGCCCAGGGTCGTCGCCACGCCCCTGAGCAGCAGCCCGCAGCCGAGCGCGAGCACCACGGCGGCGGAGGCGAGGGGAGCCGCTCGGCGGGCGAGCGCGAAGAGCCGCCCGTGCGGTCGCCGCATCAGCCTGCGGGTCGTGGTGTCGCGCAGGCGCACCACCGCGAAGCCCGCGGCCGCGAGGGTGAGCGCGAGACCCGCCCCGTAGGCGAGGACCAGCAGGAAGCCGAACCATGCCTGCCCGAGGGCCGCCGCGCCGACCAGGACGACGACGGCCGAGGGACTCGGCACCAGCCCTCCCGCGAGGCCCATGAGGACCACTCCGCGCAGACCGGGGGCGGGAGGGAGGTGGGAGTGCACGTGGGGGTGGGAGTGGCCGTGGGCGTGGTCCGTCGGCGCGGCGGGGGCGGCGGAGGGGTGCCGCGTCCCCTCGCCCGCGTGGACGGCTGCGTGGACGGCTGCGGCCGGTACCCGCTCCCCCGCCGGCCCGGTCCGGGCCTCGCCGGGGTGCCGGTCACCGCCCTCGCCGCCGGGCCCGTGGGGGTGGGCATGCCCGTCGGTGTGGACATGGGGGTGGCCGTGCGCATGGGCATGGCCGGGCGCGTGGCGCCGTCGCCAGGCCCTGCGGACCAGGAGCGCTCCGGCGAGCGCCACCAGCGCTCCGCTCGCCACCGTCAGCCAGGACACCACCGTGGGCGCGGCGGCCGAGCCGGCCGTGATCAGCGCCCCCAGCGCGAACACCCCCAGGGTGTGGGTCAGGGTCACCGAGGCCCCGAGCGCAAGGACGTCACGCAGCGAGGACCGGCCTCCGGCCGTCGCGGCCGCGGCCATCATCGTCTTGCCGTGGCCCGGGGCCAGAGCGTGCAGGGCGCCGAGGCCCAGGGCGACGGCGAGGGCGAACGCGGCGAACCCGAGCGTCAGCTCGTGCCGGGCGACCAGGCCGGTCAGCGCCTGCGCCCAGCGGTCGGCCCCGCGCGGCAGCACGCTCGCCACCGGGGAGCCGTTTCCCTCGCTGCGACCGTCGGCGAGCGCGGGGCCACCGGGCCGCACGGTGAACCCCGCCGTCTCCTGCCGCGGCGGGGACGACAGGAGGTCGTCGGGGTAGGCGCGCAGGCGCTGCGAGACGGACTCCTGCGGCACGTCCGATGCGTCGAGCGTCATGGCGTCGCCGCGGCCCGTGATCTCACGCCAGCCCGCCGCGGTCGCGGCCCGGGCGGGCCGGTAGGAGAAGCGGATCTCCTCAGCGCGCGGAATCGGCGCCGTCAGCGTGCAGCTCACGCGCAGGGTCGTCAGCCCGGCCTGGCCCGCCTGCTCCCGGGCCCGGGCCGCCTCGGCCGTGACCGTGGCGCGGTCGCCCGCGACGACGAGGCGGGCGCCGTGGGCCGCGGCCTCGCACCGGATACGTGCCCACGCCGTCAGCTCGGATTCCGTCAGCCGGTCGTCGCCGTCGGTGTCGATCCGGGCCCGCTCCTGCGCTGCGGGGATCTCGGCGAGGTCCTCCACGTGGTCCACGCCCAGCCGGCCGGGTGAGACCACCAGCCCGTCGTACTGGCTCACCGTGAAGTTGCCGAGCGGGTGGGCCTGCGCGGTCTGGGCGGGGAGCAGTGCGAGCACGGCCCCGGCCAGGAGCGCGCCGACAGCGTTCGCGACGGCGCGCGGCGTCACCGGGCGCTCCCCTCGCCCCGCCCCGCGGCCGCCAGGCTCTGGAGCACGGCCCTGGCCTCGCGGGCCCCGGTGGGCGAGAAGCCCGGGTTCAGTTCCAGCGCGGCGCGCAGATGGCGCTCGGCGCTCTCGTCGTCGCCGAGAGCGTGCTCGATCATGCCCCGGTGGAAGAGGAACGGTGCATGGCGGTAGCCGGGCGAGGTGGCCGTCGCCTGCCGCGCGTGGCGCAGTGCCTCCTTGTCCCGCCCGTTGGCGTGCAGGGCCCAGGCGAGCGCGTCGGCGGTGTGGACGGTCCGGCGGCGTTCCCACTCGGCACGTGCCGAGGCCAGTGCCTGGCGGGGGTCGCCGTGGTCGGCGGCGACCAGGGCCGCTTCCAGGTCGGTGGAGACACCGCCCGCGGAGGCCAGGCGCAGCCAGGTCCCGGCCAGGGCGTACTGCTGCCGGGCCTCGGTGTGCCGCCCGGCCGCCTCGTGGAGTTCGCCCAGGGCTGCCAGCCGTTCCGGGAGCGGCTGCCGGCGTACGGCCTCCCCGAGGTCCGCGAGCGCCCGCCGCGTGTCGCCCTGTGCGGCACGGGTGCGTCCGCGGCCTTCAAGGGCCGGCAGATGCCCGGGATCGGCCCGCAGGGCGTCCTCGAAATGGCCGAGGGCCCGGTCGTACCGGCCCTGGTCCCAGGCGAGCCAGCCGAGCGCGGTGGCGGCGTACGCCCGCTCCGACGCTCCCGTGGCCGAGTCCTGCACCCGCCTGAGCAGGCGCTCGGCTCCCGCCGTGTCGCCGCGCAGCTCCAGCAGGTACGCGTACCGGGTGAAGACCGGCAGGCCGGGGCGTCGGCGGTCGGCGAGTCGCACGGCCTGCCACGCCTCCTCGTAGCGGCCGAGTTCCACGAGGGCGTCGACCCGGCCGGCCAGCGCCTGCTCGCTGTAGGGGTTCACCCGCAGGGCGTGGTCGGCGTGTCCGAGTGCGGCGGTGAAGTCGTGTCGGGCCGCGGCCAGCAGTGCCCGCCCGGCGAGGGCGGCGTCGTTCCCGGCTGCGGGACGCAGCTCCAGCGACCGGGCGAAGGCCGCTTCGGCCTTGGGATAGAGGGCCGCGTCGCCGCTGGTCCGCGCCTGTTCGACATAGGCGGTGCCGAGGGCCGCCCAGCCGGTGGCGTCCTTCGGCTGGGCCTTCAGGTGCTGCTGCAGGGCCGCGGTGCCCCGGGCGAGGTCGTCGGCGGTCGACCGGGAGAGCGGGACGCCGGCGGCGAGCGCGGGGGCGGGCTGCCCGGGGCCGGGCTCCGCTCCGCCCGCCACGGTGGCGGCGGCGGTGGCCGCCAGGGCGGCGGCTGCCACGGCGGCCGTCCGCAGACGCAGGCCTTTCCCCCGCACTCGCGCGAGCATCGGCTTGGGTCGGGGCATGTGTGTCAACTTCCTCGGTCCTGTCGAGAAGGGGCGGCTTGACGCCTGTCGTTCGCGGGTGGCGGGACGACGCGGACGCGCCGGTCGCGGTTCGGGGCCGCGGGCCCGGGGTGAGCCGGCCGGCTCACCCCGGGCCCGCGGCGTCGGGTCAGCCGAGCCAGGACCGGCGGGCGGGGCGGCGGCGGGCACGCAGCCAGAGGGCTCCCACGGCGACGAGGAGCACGGCGCCCGCGCCGGAGACGGCCGGCACGGTGTACTGGCCCCACGAGCCGGAGAGGCGTGAGGCTCCTCCGTCGAGGGCGGTGGCGCTCTTGCTCTGCGCGTCGGCGGCGGCCCGGGTGTCCGAGCCGGAGGCGGGCAGCGCGACGTAGGGGAAGGTGTGGCCGAACTCCTTGTCGTTGGTGTCGACCGCGTCGCCCAGGTCGTTCTGGGATCCGACCAGTTCGCCCTCGACGACCTGCAGGGCGATGTCGAGGACGTCGTCGGTGAGACGGCGCCCGTTGGGGAATCCGGCGTTGTCCCCCTCCAGTACGCCCAGGCGCTTCGGCTCGGCCACCGGCTTGACGGAGGTGTTCAGCCGCAGCATCTCCGAGGGTGTCCCGCCGGCGGGCTGGTTGAGGCCCTCGACGCCGGTGAGGAACACCGACACGAGGTCCTGGCGCGGCTCGGCCGGCGCCTCGATCTCGTAGAGGGCTTCGATGAGCTTCGGCAGCTCCGGTTCGGTGACGTTCTTCAGGAAGTCGCCGTCGTCCACGGGTGACGAGGCGTTGAACCTGTCCTTGTCCTTGACCGGGTTGACCACTTCGTTGACCAGTGGCATGCCCAGCCGCGACACCTGCGTCCAGTGGCCGCTCGCGCCGCGGCGCTCCGTGGTCGAGTAGATGCCGATGACCGGCTGCTTCTCGGACTCGCGCAGGAAGACGCTCGGGACCTGCAGGGCGATGGAGTTGACGTTGTAGCCCCTGAGGCTGTCGTTGCCGACCTCCGACAGGTCGCCGCCGTAGAGCAGGTCGAAGACGCGCAGGTCGAGGAAGAACGGGTCGTCCGCCTGGCCCGCGAAGGACTTCAGCCCGCCCGCGACCTCGTGGACGGCCTGGTCCCGCAGCTTCTGGTAGTCGGGCATGGACGCCTTGCCGACGTTGGCCGGCGCGGTCGGCAGGTTCCGGGCGAGCCGGTGCGAGGAGACGGCCTTGCCGTGCTTCAGCCGCACGAGCTCGATGTCGTAGGTCTGGGTGAAGTTCAGGTCCGGGTCGTCCAGGCTGTCCACCACGCCCGTGTTGTGCAGGAAGGTGTGCTCGTTCTTGCGGTGGTCGGTGAAGGTGAACCGGTAGAGCAGGTCGTCGCGTGCGTCCCCGTCGCTGTCGACGTGGATGGTGTAGCGCGCGTCGCTGGCGAACGGGAAGAAGTTCGGTCCTCCCGCGGGTTCCTGGAAGGGCAGCCAGTTCGCCACGATCGTCGTCGTGTCGGGGTGATCGGGGCTGACGAAGGCATACACGTCCGTGTTGTCGAGCTGCGGCAGCCCCGAGATCAGGGGGGCCTCCCGGTGGCTGGATGCCGTCGCGGTGCGCGGCTCGAGCGCCGCGGCGCCCACGGCCGAGAGCCCCGCTGCGGCCAGTGCCCCGCAGGTGAACAGAGCCATGCTCCGGCGTGCTGGTCGGGGCCGGCTGCCCCACGTCTTCGGCGTCATCACGTTCGTCCTTCGTCCGACTTCCGGTCCGGTCCGGTTGTCCGACTAGTACGTGCGCCGGGGCGGTTTTGTTTGGTCTTGATCGCTGCGAATTTCGGCGGGGCGGTTTCCCGGGCGGGCGCGCGGACCGCGCGCGGGGAGACCGCCGGGCAAGGGTCCGCGCAGGTGGGGAGGGACGTGCAGGGGTGGGCGGGGGTGGGCCGGCGGCCCCGGCATTCCCGTGGCGTGCGGGCGGTGAACCGCCGCCCGCCGCGGCGGGCCGGACGGGCGACCGGGGGCAGCGGCCCGCGGGGCGGGCCCGGCGCGTGGAGCGGGCCCCGCCACCGTGTCCGGGTCCGGTCCGCCGGCGCTCACCGCTCCTGGCAGGTGCGCAGCAGGGCGAGCAGTTCCTCGTCGCCCAGCCCGAGCGCCCGTGCGTCGGCCACCAGGCTGCGTACCCGGGCGACCAGGTCGGCGCGGGCGGGCCCGGCCCCGGCGGTGACCACGGCTCCGCGGCCCCGCCGCAGTTCGATCAGGCCCTCCTCGGACAGCTTCCGGTAGCCGCGCAGGACGGTGTGGACGTTGACACCGAGCGAGGCGGCCAGTTGCCGGGCCCCGGGCAGCCGGTCGCCCGGCGCCGCGCGGCCGTCGGCGATCGCGCCCCGTACCGCGGCCGCGACCTGGTCGCCCAGCGGGACCGGCGAAGCGGTGTCGACCCTGACCAGCACGGTCAGCCCTCCGTTCCCCGGCGCGAGATCAGCGCGTTGAGCAGGGCCGCCGCGCTGCGGGAGTCCTCGACGGTCACCACGAACTCCTTGCCGGTGCGCAGCCGCAGCGAGAGCGCCCGCCCCGCGTACAGCACCAGCCCCCGGGAACCGGGACGGACCCGGTAGCCCCATCCGCCGAACTCGGCGAACGGCGCCACCTCGCGGCTGCCCGCGGTCTCGATCTGCTCCAGGGGGATCCTCTTGCGGAACCAGGGCAGCCCGAACCAGACGAGGCTGAGCCCCCGGTCGTCGACGACGACGCGTACCAGCGTGGACGCCGCCGCGACCACGGCGACCGACGACAGGACCGCCGCGGGCAGCCACTGCGACAGCGCGGACAGCGCGGCGGACGCCACGAGCAGGGCCGCGGCGAGCCAGACCGCGGACCGCGCCCCGGCCGCGCGGCTCCACACCGCCCGCTCCCCCGCGGCGAGTTCCAGCGGTGCCTCCGCCGCGGCGGCCTCGGGCCCTGCCTCGGGATCCGGACCGAGCAGCCACCCCGCCACCGTTGCGGACAGGACGCCGGCGAGGGCCATGACCGGCAGCATCAGCGGGTCGAACCGGGCACCGGACGCATCGGCGAGGTCCGTGTTGGCCAGCGGCACGGCCGCCAGCGCCCAGCCGAGGACGCCCGGCACTCCGGCGACGGCCGCGACCGTCGCGCGCGGCAGCCCGCCCCGGCGCGAGCCCGCCCACAGCACGGCCCCGACCAGCGCGCCGACCCCCAGCAGAACACCGAGGACCACCCAGGGCCACCGGGCATGGGCCGTGAACCCGTCGGGGCCCGCCCCGGAGAAGTGCGTCGCCATCGGGTCGGGCAACCGGTCGCGCACGGCGGCGAACACCGCCAGCGCGAGAACCGCAGCCGATCCGTGGGCCGCCAGCACCAGACCGATGCCCCGCCACCGTCTCCCCATTCCCGTCCCCTCTCGCGAGCAGCTCCCGATCTCACGACGATTGTTCGCATTGAATGCAAACAAGTCAAGCGATCAGGACCACCGGCCTCAGCGGCACTCCGCGGCGGGGGCCTGCGGCCGGCGGAGCCCCTGGAGGAGCAGCTCGACCAGTCGGCGGGGGTCGTAGCGGGAGTCGCCGTCCCGCCCGATGCAGAGGTTCCCGATGCCGCGCATCAGCTCGTAGGGCTGCACACCCGGCCTGATCTCCCCGGCGTCGACCGCGGCATCGAGCAGCCGGGCGCAGACCGGCATCAGGCGGTCGAGGAAGTGGGTGTGCAGTGCGGCGAAACGGTCGCTGTCGGACTGGAGGGCGTCGGCGAGCCCGTGCTTGGTGACGAGGAAGTCGACGAAGAGGTCGACCCATCCGCGCAGCGCCTCGAACGGGGAGCCGGAGGAGGCGAGCAGGTCCGGCCCGGCCTCTGCGCACGCCTCGATCTGGTGGTGGTAGACGGCCGTGACGAGGTCCGCCCGGGTCGGGTAGTGGCGGTAGATCGTGGCCATGCCGACGCCGGCCCGGGCCGCGATCCGGCGGATGGGCGCGTCGACGCCGTGGGTGACGAACACCTCCGCGGCAGCGGCGAGCACCGTCTGCTGGTTGCGCCGCGCATCGGCCCGCCTGCCCCGGGGCCGCTCGTCTCCGGTGTTGCCCTCAAGGGACACCGCATGCTCCTTCCGATCGCCGTTGACTAAACGGAGCAGCGCTCCATATGGTTAAACGAAACACCGCTCCGCTTCAGGCTAGCCGAAGCCGGGCGATCCGGACCGCCGTGCCCGCCCCGCCCGAAGAACGGCGGAGGCGGAGGCCGAAGAAGGGACCACCCGCCATGAGTGCCACCCCCCGTGCAACCGCCCCCCTCTCCCCGCCCCCGCCCGTCCTCTCCGTGGCCCCCGTGGTCCTGCCGTCCCCCGGCCGCGCCGTGGACCTGCAGGTACGGGTGTCCGCCCCGGTGTCAGGGGACGGCCTGCCGGTCATCCTCCTCTCGCACGGCCTCGGGTTCTCCAACCACCTCTCCTCCCTGAACGGCTACGCCCCGCTCGCCCAGCTCTGGGCGGCGCACGGTTTCGTCGTGATCCAGCCGACCCACCTGGACTCAAGGACCCTGGGCCCCGCCTCCGGCACCCCCGGGGCACCCCCGCACTGGCGCTCGCGGGCCGAGGACATGACGCGGATCATCGACCGGCTCGACGCGGTCGAAGCCGCCGTCCCCGGGCTCGCCGGGCGCGTGGACCGCGGCCGGATCGCCGTGGCCGGGCACTCCATGGGCGGGCACACCGCGAGTCTGCTGCTGGGCGCCCGGCTCACCGACCCTCTCGACGGGACGGAGGTGGACCTGAGCGAACCGAGGATCACCGCGGGTGTGCTGCTCGCCGCGCCCGGAAGGGGCGGCGACGCGCTCACCGCGTTCACGGTGGAGAACTACGCGTTCTTCCTGACGACGGACTTCTCGACGATGACGACGCCGGCGCTGGTGGTCGCGGGCGACAAGGACGACTCCGCGTTCCTGACCGTCAGCGGGCCGGGCTGGCACGCCGACCCCTACACCCTCTCCCCGGGCCCCAAGTCCCTTCTCACCCTGTTCGGAGCGGAGCACGGACTGGGCGGGATCTCGGGATACGACGCGGCCGAGACGACGGACGAGGACCCCGGGCGGGTCTCCGCCGTCGCCCGGCTCACCCAGGCCTATCTGCGCAGCACGCTCCACCCCGGCGACTCCGCCTGGCATGCGGCGCAGGACGCCCTGGCGGCCGGGTCCGAGCCGCTCGGACGGGTCGAGTCCAAGTAGGGCCGAAGCCGGGCCGACCGGCGGCGGCCGGGGGCCTCAGGCCAGGTCGGTCAGGTCCTCGGCGAAGACCTGCGAGAGCGGCTGCGGCCCCACGTACTGCTGGCAGTTGCACTGGTCGGCCTCGTAGCGCAGCGGCTTCTTGTTCTCGTCCCAGGCGGTCGGCACCTCGACCCGCTCGTGGCACCGGCCCTGCTTGTCGTGCTTCGCGAGATGGTGCGTGCATCCGCAGACGGGTTCGGGGGGCCTGCTCGCCGCCTCGACGGCCAGCCGCTCGTCCTTCGCCACCTCCAGCAACTGCATCTTGCGTTCGTGCCGGTTGCGCAGGGCGGTGCGCACGTTGTCGGCCGCCCAGGCGAAGCCCCCGGTCCAGAAAATGATCAGCAGCACCCACACCCAGTTCACCGGGTGTCCCCCTTCCGCTCGCTGCGCTTGCGCACCAGCTTAGACCGCGCCCCGCGGGGCGGGAGGGGGCCCGGGGGGAACGGCACCGGTCGCGCCGGGCGCCGGGCGGCTCCTGCGGTCCGCGGCCCGGCCCGGGGGACGGGCGGGCCGCGGACCCGGCAGGCGGGGGCCCGCCTCAGGAGGCGGCGGGGGCACTCAGGTCGTAGAGGGTGGTCCCGTCGACGGAGACGGCGGTGAAGTTCTCCGCGACCCAGGAGGAGATCTCCGTGGAGGTGCCCCCGCCGGGGCCGCCCCGCCCGCCTCCCTCGCCGCCGCCGACGAACCAGTGGACGCGTCCGTCGGCGACGTACCCCTGGAACTGCTCCAGGGTCGGGGAGGGGTCGCTGCCGTTGAAGCCGCCGACCGGCATGACCGGTTCCCCGGTGGCGAGTTGGAAGGAGGCCGCGTTCTGGGCGCCCACCGCCGCGGCGGCCCAGGTGTAGGAGCCGGCGTCCTGCAGCAGGAGGCTCCTGGCCTCCTCGCCCACCCGGGTGCCGCCGAGCAGGCCGCCCGTGCCGCCGCGGCCGCCGGTGCCGGGACCGTCGTCCTGGCGGCCGTCGCCCCGGCCCCCGCCGTCGGGCCGGGTGCCGTCCTGGCCCGGCGGGAGCATGCCGCGCGGGCCCTGGCCCCGGCCTCCGGCCGCGCCGTCCTGCCCGCCGGGACCGCCCTGCCCACCCGGACCGCCCTGGCCTCCGGGGCCCCCGCGGGTGCCGGAGACCGCCGGGCCGGCCGTCACCAGCGACCCGGTGTGCGCGCTGTTCACGGTCGTGGCCGCGTAGGCGGCGGGTCCGGCGAGGGAGACGGCCAGCGCGAGTCCGGCGGAGGCCAGCACCACCCGGCGGCCCAGGCGGACCGCCGTCAGCCCCACGGCCGCCAGGAGTCCGGCCGCGAGGACGGCCGGTGACAGCCACGGCAGATAGTTCTCCGCACGGTCCAGCAGACGCGAGGACCACCAGGCGGTCAGGGCCACGGTGCCCGCCAGGCAGACGGCCCAGGGCCACCGCGCCCGCTCCTCCCACAGCATCGTCGCGCCCATGCCCACCAGCGCCGCGATGGAGGGGGCGAGCGCCACCGTGTAGTACTCGTGGAAGATCCCCGCCATGAAGCTGAACACCGCGGCCGTGGACAGCAGCGCCCCGCCCCACACCAGGAACGCGGCCCGGGCGGTGTCGGTGCGCCGGGCGGCACGGGTCAGCACCAGGCCGGCGGCCAGCAGGACCAGCGCCGCGGGCAGCAGCCAGGCGATCTGCCCCCCGGTGTTCCCGGCGAACAGCCGGTCCAGTCCGGTCTCGCCCCAGCGACCGCCGCCGCCCGGACCGCCGCCGCCGCCGACGCTGCCGACCTCGTTGCCGTTGATGCGCCCGAAGCCGTTGTAGCCGAAGGTCAGTTCCAGGAAGCTGTTTCCCTGCGAGCCGCCGATGTAGGGGCGCGAGGAGGCCGGCCACAGTTCGACGACCGCGACCCACCAGCCGCCCGACACCAGCAGCGCCGCCGCCGCGAGGGCCAGCTGCCCCAGGCGCCGGCGCAGCCGGGTCGGTGCGCAGACCGCGTAGACCACCGCCAGGGGCGGCAGGATCAGGAAGGCCTGGAGGGTCTTCGTCAGGAACGCCAGCCCGACGGCCGCGCCCGCGGCCAGCAGCCACCCGGTGCGCGCCTGCTCCAGGGCGCGGAGCACGCAGTAGACGGCGGCCGTCATCAGCAGGGCCAGCAGCGCGTCGGGGTTGTTGAACCGGAACATCAGGGCCGCGACCGGGGTCAGGGCCAGCACGGCGCCGGCGATCAGCCCGGCCGCCGGGGTGAACCGGCGGCGCACCGCCGCGTAGAGGACGGCGACGGTGGCGACTCCCATCAGCACCTCGGGGACGAGGATCTGCCAGGAACCGAGCCCGAACAGCCGTACCGACAGCGCCATCGGCCACAGGGCGGCCGGGGGCTTGTCGACGGTGATGGAGTTGGCGGCGTCGGAGGAGCCGAAGAAGAACGCCTTCCAGCTCTCGCTCCCGGCCTGCACGGCGGCGGAGTAGAAGGAGTTGGCGTAGCCGGAGGAGTCCAGGTTCCACAGGTACAGCAGGGCGGTGGCGGCCAGCAGGGCCAGCAGCGCGGGGCGCACCCACGCCGGGTCCTCCGGCCGTCCGCGCCACGGCCGCCCCGGGACGCGGACGCGGCCGCGCCCGGCTCCCGCGTCCGTGCCGGGGGGCGCTGCCGCGGGGGCGCCCTCGGCGGCGGGGGCGGCGGAACCGCCCGGATCCGGGGCGGCGGGGGTGGGAGCGGTGCTCATCGGGTGGACCTCGTGTCCTCGTCGGCGGTGCGGTCGGGGGCGGGGGCGGGGGCCCGGCGGGAGGTGCCGGGGCCGGCGTCCGCGGTTCGGGTGCGCGGGGTGCGGACGGTCTCGGGGAAGACCCAGGTCCGCAGCAGCAGGAAGCGCAGCACGGTGGCGGCCAGGTTCGCGGCCACCAGGACGGCCAGTTCGGTGGTGTGCGGGGGGCTTCCCGCCGCCGCGTCCAGGGCGGCGAGGGAGCCGCTGGTCAGGGCCAGTCCGATGGCGAACACCACCAGCCCCTGTGCCTGGTGGCGGACCATCCGCTCCCGGCCGCGGACCTTGAAGGTCAGGCGCCGGTTGGCCGCGGTGTTGGCGACGGCGGACAGCAGCAGTGCCGCGGCGTTGGCGGCCTGCGGGCCCGCGGCCGACCGGAACAGGGTGTAGAGCAGCAGGTACAGCAGGGTGGAGGCGGCTCCGACGGCGAGGAAGCCGACCAGCTGGCGGGCCAGGCCCGAGGGCACACCGGTCAGCAGCCGGTCGCGGGGGTCGTCGCCGAAGGGCCGGGCGAGCCGGTCGAGCGGCAGGGCTCCCACCGCCAGGGCGCGGCCCACCCGCCACACGCCCCGGAGGTCCTCGGCGGCGGTGCTGACGAGGTGCACGGTGGAGTCGGGGTCGTCCACCCAGTCCACCGGGACCTCGTGGATACGCAGTCCGGCGCGCTCGGCGAGGACCAGGAGCTCGGTGTCGAAGAACCAGCCGGTGTCCTCGACCATGGGCAGCAGGCGCTCGGCCACCTCGCTCCTGATGGCCTTGAACCCGCACTGCGCGTCGGAGAACCGGGCGGAGAGGGAGGACCTGAGGATCAGGTTGTAGGCCCGGGAGACGAACTCGCGCTTGGGGCCGCGCACCACGCGGGAGCTGTGCGAGAGGCGGGAGCCGATCGCCAGGTCGGAGTGGCCGGAGATCAGCGGTGCGACGAGCGGGAGCAGGGCGTTGAGGTCGGTCGACAGGTCCACGTCCATGTAGGCGAGCACCGGGGCGTCGGACTGCGACCACACCGTGTGCAGCGCCCTGCCGCGGCCCTTGGCCTCCAGCCGGCGGAAGCGGACCCGGGGGAGGCGTGCGGCCAGCTCCGCGGCGATCTCGGGGGTGCGGTCGGTGCTGGCGTTGTCGGCGACGGTGATGCGGAAGCCGTAGGGGAAGGTGCCGCTCAGGTGCGCGTGCAGGCGCAGTACGGACCGTTCGAGGTCGGCCGCCTCGTTGTACACGGGGACCACCACGTCGAGGACGGGGACGGGGGCCGGGCGGGCGAGCAGGTGCTCGCGGGCGGGCAGCGCTCCCGTGTGGGTGTCTGTTCGCATAGGGACGACCTTCCGCGGACCCGCTGTCACGGTCGTGTGGTGCGGCTGTGCGCCGGCTGTGAGGGCTTCCCGGCTCCCGGGGAGCGGCCGGGGGTACGGCGGGGCCGCCGCACGCCCCCGGGGGACGGCGGAGAGGACAGGGGGCGGGGCGCCCCGGAGGCAGGGCCCAGGCCGGGGGTGAGGAGGGGCGGGGCGGCGCGGCAGCGGGCGCACGAGGCCCCCGGGGCACACGGAGGGTGGCCTCGGGGAGCGGGTCCGGCGGGAGCCCCGGGGCGTCAGGGGCGGACGGGACCCTGCGGCCGGTGCGGTGCGGCGGTGGCGTCCTCCGCGGACGGCGGGTCCGCGGGGGCGGGCGCGGCGGGCAGCGTCACCGTGAACACCGTCCGGCCCGGGCGGGAGTCCACGGTGACGCTGCCGCCGTGCGCGCCGACGACCGCGTCCACGATGGCCAGGCCCAGTCCGGTGCCTCCGGCCTGGCGGGAGCGTGAGGCGTCGCCGCGGGCGAAGCGCTCGAAGATGCGCGGGAGCGCCTCGGGCGGGATGCCGGGGCCGTCGTCCTCGATCTCCAGGGCCGTGGCGGCCGGGTGGGCCGACGCGGGGCGGACGCGGGCGGTGACCGTCGTCCCCGGGGGCGTGTGGCTGGCGGCGTTGGCCAGCAGGTTCACCAGGACCTGGTGGAGGCGGGCCGGGTCGCCGCGGACGAGGGCCGGGGCGTCGGGCAGGTGCAGGCGCCAGTCGTGGTCGGTGCCGGCGGCCCGGGCGTCGGAGACGGCGTCGACGACGAGCGGGACGAGATCGGTGCTCTCGTAGCAGAGCGGGCGTCCGGCGTCGAGGCGGGCGAGCAGCAGCAGGTCCTCCACCAGGAGGGTCATCCGGGCGGCCTCGGACTCGATGCGGCCGAGGGCGTGCCGGGTGTCGGGCCCGACGGTACCGCTCTCCTTCCCTCTGCGGGTGAGTTCGGCGTAGCCGCGGATGGAGGCCAGGGGAGTGCGCAGTTCGTGGCTGGCGTCGGCGACGAAGCGCCGGACGCGCGTCTCGCTCTCCTGGCGGGCCTCGAGCGCGGATCCGACGTGGCCGATCATCCGGTTGAGCGCGGCACCCACGCGGCCGACCTCGGTGCGCGGGTCGGCCTCGGGACCGGGGACGCGTTCGCGGAGCACCACCTCGCCGCGGTGCAGCGGGGTCTCGGAGATCCGGGTGGCGGTTGCGGCCACGCGGCGCAGGGGGTGGAGGGCGACCGTGACCAGGGCGGTGCCCGCGATCCCGGCGGCGACCAGCCCGGCCGCGGTGACGCACACCTCGACGAGGACGAGGGTGGTGAGGGCGTCCTGCACGCCGGTGGTGGGCATGCCGACGAGGAAGGCGCCGCGCACACCGGAGACGTAGGCGACGCGGTAGTCGCCGCGGCCGGGGATCCGCACGGTGTGCGGCGCACCGTCGCGGGGGGTCCGCTCCAGGGCGTCGGTCTGCTCCGTGTCCAGCAGGCTCTCGGTGGGGGCGGGCCCGGACGGCTCCGCCTGGGTGCTGGCGACGGCCCGGCCGACGGATCCGTCGGCGCCGACCTGGGCGCCCACGGTGCCCAGGGGGGCGCCGCCGCCGGTGACGAACTCCAGGGGGCCGCGGCGGAGCGGGTCCTGGGGCGGGGCCGCCGCCCGGTCCGCGGGCGGACCCGAGGCGCGCATCCCGACCGCGGCCAGCTGGGAGTCGAGCTGGCCGTAGAGGTAGGTGCGGAAGGCGATGGTGGTGACCGTGGCGATCACGGCGGCGACCACCGCGATCAGCAGCACGGAGGCGACGACCAGGCGCGCCCGCAGCGACCAGGGGCCGCGCCGTGGGCGGCGGAGGGTGAGGAGGCGCTTCATTCCGCGGGTTTGATGAGGTAGCCGGCCCCGCGTCGGGTGTGGATCATCGGGGCCCGGCCCGCGTCGATCTTCCGGCGCAGGTAGGAGATGTACAGCTCGACGACGTTGGCCTGGCCGCCGAAGTCGTAGTTCCAGACGCGGTCCAGGATCTGGGCCTTGCTCAGGACCCGGCGCGGGTTGCGCATCAGGTAGCGCAGGAGCTCGAACTCGGTGGCGGTGAGGTGGATCGGGTCCCCGGCACGGGCGACCTCGTGGCTGTCCTCGTCGAGGGTCAGGTCGCCGACCGCGAGCAGCGACTCGCTGCGGGCCGCGGCCGTACCGGAGCGGCGGATCAGGCCCCGCAGGCGGGCGACGACCTCCTCCAGGGAGAAGGGCTTGGTGACGTAGTCGTCTCCCCCGGCGGTCAGCCCGGCGATGCGGTCCTCGACGGCGTCCCTCGCCGTCAGGAACAGCACGGGGACGTCGGGCAGTTCGCCGCGGACCCGGCCGAGGACCGCCAGCCCGTCCATGTCGGGGAGCATGACGTCCAGGACGACCGCGTCGGGGCGGAACCGCCTCGCGGTGCGTACGGCGCCCGCGCCGTCGGCGCAGCTGCGGACCTCCCAGCCCTCGTAGCGCAGGGCCATCGACAGCAGTTCACTCAGCGCGGCCTCGTCGTCGACGACGAGCACCCGTACGGGGCTGCCGTCCGGTCGGAGCATCTCGGTGCGCCGGTGGGGCGCGGTGGCGGTCATGCGGCCAGCCTGGGGCGCCGGGCTGAGACCTTCCTTGGGCGAACCTGTGAATTGGCTGAGAAGCGGACGGGCCCACCGCCGCGTCCGGGTCGGCGGGGCCGGTGCCGTGGGGCGGGGACGGGGCCGGGCGGCCGAGCGGGAGCGGGCGGCCGGGGCGCGGCGTCGTGCCGCCCGCCCGACGGGCCGCGGGCGGCGGTCCCCTGCGGGGCGTGCAGCCGCACGCGCCGCCGGCGGCGGCGACCGCCCCACGCGCGGTGGACCGTCCGGTACCGCGGCGCGGCATCCACCGGCCGCCGGCTCTACGCTCGTGGCGGCACCTCACCCTTGGGAGACTCGCACATGGCCACCTTCGTACTCGTTCCCGGCGCCTGGCTCGGAGCATGGGTCTGGGAAGACACCGCCGAAGCCCTGCGCGAGCACGGCCACACGGCACTGCCGCTGACGCTGACGGGCCTCGCCGAGCAGGCCGACCGGGGCGGGCCCGACACGGACCTGGAGACGCACATCGCCGACATCACCGGTTTCGTCGAGCGGAACGACCTGCGCGACGTCACCCTGGTCGCCCACAGCTACGCGGCGGCTCCGGTCACCGGTGCGGCGGGGCGTCTCGGCGGGCGGTTGGAACGGGTGGTCTACGTCGACAGCGCCCCGTTCGCGACGGGCATGTGCATGCTGGACCTCATGCCGCCGGAGGAAGCGGACCGGCTGCGCCGGGAGGTGGCCGAGTCGGGGGACGGATGGCGGCTGCCGATGCCTCCCCTCAAGGTGCTGGGCCGGTCCGGCAGCGTCGAGGGGATCGACGCGGACCGGGAGGGCGTGCTGCGCGCCCGGGCCACCGATCAGCCGTTCGGCACCTACACCCAGCGCCTGGCCGGTCCGGCGGAGCCCGGTGCCGACGTGGACCGTGTCCTGATCGCCTGCCGGGACTTCACCGGAATGCTGGAGGCCGGGGTGCCGATGCTGGCCTTCCTCGGCGAACCGCCGTGGCGGCGCTTCGACCTCCCCACGGGGCACTGGCCGATGCTCTCGGCACCGGCCGCTCTGGCCGGCCTCCTCGACGAGGCAGCCGCCTGAGCCGCGCCGACGGGCGCGGGCCCGGGGCGCCGCCGGAGCGGTCGCCCCGCCGCCCCCTTCGGGCCGGGCCTCAGGCGGTGCCGCTCTCGACCGCCGTCTTGATGCGCCGGCCGAAGGCGGGGGCGTCCTTGCGGGCGGCGCCGCCGGCGAACGGGATGAGGAGCTTGCCGACCCCGTGCCCCTCCAGCACGTTGAAGATCCGCACCCGGGTTCCGCCGTCCCGGGTCGGCTCCAGGTCGTAGCCGCCCTCGCGGGCGGTGACGGCGTTGCTGGACACCTCGTGCCAGCGGATGCGGGTCGGAGCGCTGATCTCGCTGATCTCGAAGTCGCGCACGGTCCTGACGCCGGCGTCCTTGACGGTGCTGTGGAAGACGGTGCCCACGGCGGTGGGCCCGGGCGGTGTCTTGGAGATCTCCAGCACTCGGGGGCTGAACTCGGGGTCGTGCTCGCCGTCCGCCAGATAGGCGAAGACGTCCTCGATGGGGCGGTCGATCTCGACCGTCGCCTCGAACTGGGTGCTCATCGTCTCTCCCGTGGGGTACCGGGCAGGTCGGCGCCGGATGCCGCCCGGGTGGCGGGCGGGGCGCTCGGCGGGACCTGGGGGCAGGCCATCGTACGGCGGGCCGGGCCGGTCGTGGCCCTTCCACGGTAGCCCGATCGGGTGCGCCGCACCTGCCCGGGCGCCCCCGGCGGATGCGGCCGGGGACGGCACCGGGCGGTCTGCCGTGACGGGCCGCGGTTCCCGGGGCGTCGCGCCTCCCCGAGGCCCCGGCCTCCCGCCCGACCCACCCGATCCGCGCGCGGGCGGCCCCTCAGGAGCCCGCGGGGCCGGTCCCGCACCGGGGCCGCGTCTCCCCCTCCGCCGCGGGCGCGGGCCCGAAGGCGCCCGCATGGTCGCGCGCCCAGGAGCGGAACGACCCCGCGGGGCGCCCCAGGAGCGCGGGCACCGCGGTGCCCACCTCCTCCTTGCCCCCGGCGCGCAGCCGTTCCGCCTTCTCCACCAGGGCGTCGGCGACCTCCCGCGGATACCGCCCGCGCAGCGCCGCCCGCGCCTCGTCCGCGTCCATCTCCTCGAAGCGGAGGCGGCGCCCCAGCACCTCGCCCAGGTGCGCGGTCTGCTGCGCGGCGGAGACCGCCGCGGGCCCGGTCAGGGTGTGGCCGCGCCCGGCGTGCCCCTGCTCCGTCAGCGCCAGCACCGCGACGGCCGCCACATCGCGCGGGTCCACGCACGCATGGCCGGAGGACCCGTACAGGGCGCGCACCACGCCGCGTTCACGCACACCCGGCGCCCAGGCGAGCGCGTTGGACATGAACGCGCGCGGGCGCAGCAGCGTCCATTCCAGGCCCGAGTGCACCCAGAGCTCCTCGTTGCGGCGCTGCCATCGCGTGATCGCGTCGTCGGCCAGCGGGTCCAGCACCCCCGCGGCCGAGAGCTTGACCACGCGCCGGACCCCCGCCTCCCGGGCCGCGTTCAGGAACCGCAGGTCGTCGTCCCCGATCCGGCTCGTGACCAGGAAGGCCGTCCGCGTCCCCCGGGCCGCGCGCAGCAGGGACTCATGGTCCCCGAAGTCCCCCCGGACGACGCGGACTTCCGGGCGCCCGCAGGCGACGCGTTCCGGTGACCGGGCCATGACGCGGACCGGGAGTCCGGGCGGCAGCAGCCGCAGCACCTCCCGCCCGATGGTCCCCGTCGCTCCGGTCAGCAGAATCATCACGGCCCCTTCCTCGTCCCCGTGTTCACCTCCGCTGTAAGATACGAACCGGGCGGTTTTTTTGCGAACCCCACCCACCGGGCCGGGAAGGGAGAAGCACACCGTGGCCGAGCAGGTGCGAGCCATCCGTACACGCAGGACCATTCTCCTGTCAGCCGCCAAGGTCTTCGAGGAGAACGGGTACCAGGCGGCCACCATCGCGCAGATCCTCACCGAGGCGGGCGTCACCAAGGGGGCGCTGTACTTCCACTTCCGCTCCAAGGAGGACCTCGCCCAGGGCGTCCTGACCGAGCAGGACCGGCAGCTCGACGTGCCCGGGCACCCCGTGAAGGTGCAGGAGGTGGTCGACTCCATGATGATGCACGCCTACCGCCTCCAGACCGACCCGATGGTGCGGGCCGGGGTGCGCCTCACCATGGACCAGCAGGCCAAGGGCCTGGACCGCAGCGGGCCCTTCCTGCGCTGGGCCGAGGTCGGCCGGACGCTGCTGCGGAACGCGCAGGCGCAGGGGGAGCTGCTCCCCCATGTCGACCCCTCCGAGACGGCGGACGTCGTCGTGGCCTCCTTCGCGGGGATCCAGTCCATGTCGCAGGCCCTGTGCGACTACCGCGACCTGACCGTCCGGGTGGGGGCGCTGATGCGCCACGTCCTGCCCGGCGTCGTGGTGCCGTCCCTCCTCGCGTCCCTGGACCTGTCGGAGGGGCGCGGCGCGGCCGTGCACGCCCTGGCGCTGGAGCGTGCCGGCGGGGCGGAGCGCCCGGCCGGGGGGCGGAGCCCGGCGGACGCGCGCTGACGCGCCGCCCCCTGCGGCTCCGCCCGTTCACGGCCGCGGCGCCCCGCCCCGCGGCCCGAACCAGGCGGAGAGGGCCTCGCCGAGCTCCACGTCGCCCGGCGCCCAGGCGATGTAGCCGTCGGGCCGCAGGAGCAGCGCCTCCGCCGGGGCGTCGTCGGCCTCCGGGGCCCGCGCCACCCGCACGAGCGGGCCCCACGCCCGCGCCGCCTCGCGGTGGATCTCGCCCTTCTCCCCGAAGAGCAGCAGGACGGGGGCTCCGCCCCGCAGCAGGCCGACGACGTCCCTCCCGCCGTCCTCGGCTTCCCCGGCGGTGAGGACCCGGTTCGGGAGGAAGGTTCCGGCCGGGGGTGCGCCCCGCCCCGAGGCCGCCGGGTGGACGGTGTCCTGAGCACTGATCAGGCCGCCGAGATGCCGCTGCCCGTACCCGTCGGCGACGATGCCCCGGAAGAGCTCGCGCAGCCGGTCGACCTCACGGCCGGGGCGCATCAGCGCCAGTTGGGCGCGGGTGTTGTCGACGACCCGGCGGGCGGCCGGGCGGCGCTCCCGGTCGTAGGTGTCCAGCAGGGCGTCACCCGCCTCGCCGCGGACGACGAGCGCCAGCTTCCATCCGAGGTTCAGCGCGTCCAGCACCCCCGTGCTCAGCCCCTGCCCGCCGATGGGGAAGTGCAGGTGCGCCGCGTCGCCGGCGAGGAGCACGCGGCCCGCGCGGAAGCTGCGGGCCAGCCGTGTGTAGTCGCTGAAGCGGCTGAGCCAGCGCCCCCGGGTGAGGGCGATCTCGCGGCCCGCGATCCGGGACACCTCCCCGGTCAGCTCCTCCAGGGTGACCGGCAGCCGGTGCCGGGGGTGGGGACCGGTGCAGTCCAGCGTGCGGATGTGCCGCTCCCCGTCCCGACCGGACTTGACCGCGAGCCAGCCCCGCGGTGTGCGGTGCCAGCCGTCGGGCAGCGCTTCCGGGTCGGCGGGGGTGGCGACACCCGCCAGGGCCGAGACGGTGGGGCGTTCGCTGTCGGCGCCGATGCCGGCGTGGCCGCGGACCGTGCCGCGGGCGCCGTCCGCGCCCACGGCGTAGTCGGCGTGGAGGGTGAGCGCCCCCTGCGGGCCCTCGGCCCGGATCCGGACGCGCTCGGCGCTCCCGGCAGCCTCCCGTACGAGGCCGACGACGCGGTGGCCGCGCAGGAGGCGCACCCCGGCCGCGGCCGCCCGCGACGCGAAGTGGCGCTCGAGTTCCGCCTGCGGTCGCTTCAGGAGGGGCGGCGGTTCCGACGCCGGGGCCGTGAGGGGCAGTCCCGGCAGGCCCGCGAAGTGGAAGTGCCGGGTGCCGCCTCCGAAGGACGGCGGGAGGTGGCCGCGCCGGACCAGGCACTGCACGGCCCTGGCGTGGAGCGTCGTCGCCCTGGGCTGGTCCGAGACGGCCGTGCGTTCCTCCAGCAGGACGGTGTCCACCCCGTAGCCGGCCAGTTCCGCGGCCAGGAGCAGGCCGACGGGCCCTCCCCCGACGACGACCACCTGAGTCCGCACTCCTGCCCCCTGCCGTGCACCGCGCCCCCCGTGCCGCCCGGCGCCCGGACGGCCGGAATGACCTCTACCCCGCCGACCGCACCGCCCATGCGCCCCCGCGGACTGCTGCCGGAAACCGGCAACAGCGCCGGTTCCGAGCGGTGCCGGCGGCCGCGGGCAGGCGCCTCGCGCCCCGCACCGGGCGGCACCGGGGGCGGGTGCGGGGTCACCGTGCCGCCTGGGCCAGGTCCGGCCAGCGGGATCCCGCGGGGGGACGGGCCCCGAGCGTCTCCCCGACGGCCGTGCGCCAGTCCTTGGCGGGCGCGTAGCCGAGCTTCCGCGCGGCGCGGTCGCTCGGGCAGTACCAGTCCCGGGCGACGTGGACGAGCGACCGGGTGAGGAAGGGGGCGGATCCGGGCAGCACCGGGTGGAGCGCCTCCATGAGGCCGCCGAAGGCGAAGCCCGCCCCGTAGGGGACGCTGAAGCGGGGCGCGGGCAGGCCCGTCTCCCGGCAGACGTACTCCAGCACGTCGCGCATGGTGGGGAAGGAGGGGCCGCAGATGTTGAAGGACTCGTACGGGTCGAGTCCCTCCGCGAGCGCCGCCAGGGCCATCCCCTGCCCGAGGTCCGTGTCCGCGACCAGTGCGAGGCGGCTGCGGCCGCCGGAGAGCCAGGGCACCATCCTGGTCCGCAGGCGGGGGACGAGGGCGGGCACCATGCCGAGCGTGTTGCCCGCCCCCACGAAGTGACCGAGCCTCAGGACGACCATCTCGGTGCCCTGCCCGGCCGTGGCGCGCATGTGGTGGTCGAGGTCGATGAGCCGGTCCGCGTGGGGCCAGAACCCCGTGGGGCACAGGGGTGAGAGGTCGTCCACCGGGCCGCCGTCGCGCGAGGGCGTGCCGACGGCGACGGTCGAGGCCAGGACGAAGCGCCGCACGCCTGCGGCGCGCGCCCGGGCGAGGAGGTCGAGGGCGGGCTCCAGGAACAGCGTGCGCTCCTCGCGCCGGTGACCCCAGAAGGCGCCCCAGGTTCCCGCATGGCAGACGACGTCGATGCCGCGGACGACGCTGCGCCGGTAGTCCGGGTCCCTCAGGTCCCCTGCCCGCACCTGGCCCGCGAAGCCCTCGGGCAGGCGGTGCGGGTCGCGGCACGCGGCCACCGGCTCGGCCCTCGGGTCGGCGGCCAGCGCCCTGAGGGTGTGGCCTCCGAGGAATCCGGTGGCTCCGGTGACGAGGACGCGCACCGCGTCCCGGGAATGTGTCATGAGGGGGCTCCTTCGGGGGTCGGGGACGTCCCTTCAGGCCGCGTCACAGGGCGGCCAGCCAGCGGCGGAGCCGTCGGGCCTCGCCCTCGACGAGGGCGGGGTCCGCGAAGCCGTGGGCCAGCAGGCTCGCGCCCTGGAGCGCCGACAGCAGGTGGACGGCGAGCTGCCGGGGGTCCTCGTCCGTACCGAGGGCGTCGAACCGCTCGGTGAGCCAGTCGAGGATGTCCGCGAAGACGCCCCCGGCGCTCCGGGCCAGCGGGCCTCCGTGCTTGCCGAGTTCACCGCAGAGGGTTCCCACGGGGCAGCCGCTGCGGGCGAGGGACTCCCGGTTCTCCAGGGTCATGCAGACGAAGGAGTCGATCTCGGCACGGGGGTCCTTCCGCGCCTCCCACTGCTGCCTCAGGGCCGCCTGACGGGCCGCCTGCTCCTCGATCAGCGCCTGGCCGAGGTCCTCCTTGGTCCTGAAGTAGTAGTAGACGTTACCGAGGGGCACCTCGGCCCTGCGGGCGATGTCGGCCAGGGTCGTGCGGTGGAAGCCCTGTTCGTGGACGACTCCGACCGCCGCCTGCACCAGCCGGGCGCGCTTTCCGCTGTCCGTTCGACTCATGTTGGTCAGTCAACTGACTAACTGAGCGGGTGTCAACCCCGATCCGGAGCACGTGTGCCGGGGCACCTCCCGGCGGGACCCGGCCGCCCCGCCCCTCCGCGCCGGGAGGGGCGGAGCGGTCGCGGGCGCTACGAAGGCCGGGCGGCCTCGCGGGCCAGCACGGCCGGCTTGCCGGACAGGGAGCGCGCCACCAGCCGGCCGACGCCGGGGACGCCGGACAGCCGCATCGCCGCCCGCCTGACGCGCAGGCGCGAGGCGGACGCCGGCAGGAACCACTCGGCCGCCGCACGCCCGGCCTCCTGCCTGTCCTCGGCCACGGGGCGCCACCGCGCCTCGTAGGCGGCGAGCCCGGCGTCCACGGACGCCGACCGTCCCAGCTCCTCGGCCAGCACGTACGCACCGGCGATCCCGAGCGAGGCGCCCTGGCCGGCGAGCAGCGACACGGCGTAGGCGGCGTCCCCGACCAGCGCGGTGCGCCCGCTGCTCCAGCGGTCCGTCACGATCTGCGCCACCTGGTCGTAGTACACCTCGCCGGACGGCGGGCACTTGTCGAGGGCACGCGGGACGACCCAGCCGAGCCCCCGGTAGGCGCGGCGCACCGCCTCGCGTACGTCCCGGGGAACTTCGCCGCTCGCGGCACGGTGCACTCCGAACGCGGCGACGCGCCCGTCGCGCAGGCCGTACAGGCCCATCTGGCGGTCGACGGTGTCCGTCATGCAGAAGCGGCCCCGCACCTGTGCGAAGACCTCCGGGTCGTCGAAGACGTAGGCGGCCGTGTGGAATCCCCGGTACCGGAGGAAGGACGCCTCCTCGCCGAAGACCAGCCTCCGGACCGTCGAGTGCACGCCGTCGGCGCCGACCAGCAGGTCCGCCGTCTCGACGGTCCCGTCGAGGAGCGTCACGCGGACCCCGCCGGAGGTGTCCCGGACCGCGGCCGGGCCTGTTCCGAAGCGGAGGTCCACGGCCGCGGGGAGAGCCTCGCGCAGCGCCCGCTCCAGGTCGGGTCGCATGATGCTCAGCATCCTGCCGTCGAGGGCGCGGGCGAACCGCGTGTAGTCCAGCCCCGCACGGCGGTGCCCGCGCTCGTCCACGAAGCCCGCCTCGTCGATCCGGTAGGACAGTTCCTTCAACCGCGGCAGGAGGCCCATGGCCTCGGCCGCGTCGTAGCCCGGCCCGAAGAAGTCGACCATGTACCCCTGGGTCCGGGGCCCGGGGGCCTTCTCCACGACCACGACGTCCCAGCCCAGCGCGTCCAGCCGGTGCGCCGTTGCGAGTCCGGCGATTCCCGCCCCGCAGACCACTGCCTTCATGCCGTATCACCCGTTCCCTCGGCGGTCAGTCCCCCGCCGTAGATGGCCAGTACCTCCGGCGCCCAGCGTTCGAGGCCCTCGGCGGAGAGCGGGTCCACCCCGAGGACCTCGGCCACCCTCGGACGCAGCAGCAGCAGCGCGAGATCGTTGACCAGCAGGAACGCCGCCCGCACCTGTGGGTCGCGACCGGCGGCCGCCTGACCTGCCCGCTCCATCTGCTCCAGGGCGCGCCGGCTGAGTTCGAAGAGCCTGCGGAACAGGGCCCGCCCCGCCTCCGATCCCGACAGCAGCAGGCGCCCCAGGTAGGCGGGCACCGGGGAGTCCGCGGGCAGATGGCGCAGCACGGCCGCGCCGAGGCCGTGCTGCGGGCCCTGCTCCGGGTCACCCGCCGGGTCGCGGACCGCCACCTCGCGAAGGACCGCCTCGAAGACGGCCAGGACGTGCCGGTCCACCTCCTGCCGCAACCCGTCCTTGGAACCGAAGTGGTGCAGCACGAGCCCCGGGGACACCCCGGCGGCCTGGGCGATCTGCCGCACGGAGACCGCATCCGGCCCCGACACGGCGAAGAGCCTCAGGGCCTCGTCCCGCATCACGGCGCGACTCGTCCGGTCGCCGTCACCTCTCATCGCTGAACGCATGTTCAATACGTTAAACGTTTGTTCAGTCCTGGGCAAACGGCCGCCCGGCCCTCCCCTGCGGGGCCGGGCGGCCGCGCTCCCCCGGGCGCGGCGCACGGAGGGGCGGGGCGGGCGGCGGCCCGCCCCGGCCGCTCACCCGAACTGGCCGGGGCGGTAGTCGCCCGCGGGCTGGCGGACGAGGACGTTGACCCGGTTGTAGGCGTTGATGAGCGCGATGAGCGAGACCAGTGCGGCCAGCTGGTCCTCGTCGTAGTGGCGGGCCGCCTCGTCCCACGCCCCGTCCGTGACGCCGCCTGCGGCGTCGGCGATCCTGGTGCCCTGCTCCGTCAGTTCCAGGGCGGCGCGCTCGGCCTCGGTGAACACCGTGGCCTCGCGCCATGCCGCCACCAGGTGGAGGCGGGTCGCCGACTCCCCCGCGTGCGCGGCCTCCTTGGTGTGCATGTCGGTGCAGAACCCGCAGCCGTTGATCTGGCTGGCACGGATCTTCACCAGCTCCTGGGTGGCGGCCGGCAGGGCCGAGCCGGCGACCACCGCCCCCACCGCGCCGATCCGCTTGAGGATGGCGGCGGAGACCGGGTTGGCGAAGAGGTCCATTCGGGCGTCCATGGTGAACTCCTGTGTTCTCGCGTGTGGTTTCACCTCTGTGACGGAGGGCGCCCGACGGGATGTGACACGCCCTTGTGTGATCCGCGCCTCACGGGCCGCCGGAGCGGGACCGGGTCGGCGAGGCTCCGCGCGCGTCAGCCCTGCCGGATCCGCGCCCCGTGCCGGTCCGCCGCGCCGGCCTCGCGCGACCAGCGGAACTCGACCTCCGGATAGCGGGGCGACGGCGTGTCGAGCAGCGGGGCGGGGCGCCCCCGGAGGAACCGGTCGAGGAAGGCGCGCACATGGACACGGACGAGCACCGCGGAGCGGGCGGGGTCGAGGGTGCCCAGCAGCGCGGCGTACACCTCGGGCGGCCAGTGCTCCGCGAGCCCTCCCGCGGCGGCGAAGTGCGGCAGGTCGGTGTAGCCGAGGTGACCGCTGCCCGCGATGCGCAACTGCCGCGCCCAGCCGCGCTGGTTCTGCCGCCAGCGCTGCCAGGTCTCATGGTCCTCCAGGGCGGTGAGCAGCAGGAAGGGGCGGTCCAGCCCGCGATCCGGCACGCTCGACCCGAACAGGCCCGCGTCGAGGGCCGCGCCCGCGCGGAAGCGGCGGTCGACGCGCAGGGCCTCGGCGGCCGCCGCGCCCCCCATGGAGTGCCCGAGCACACCGACGCGGTCCGGGTCGGCGAGGGGCCGCAGCGGATGCCGGGCTCCCGGATGGCGGCGCGTCAACTCGTCGGCCACGCACCGCAGATCGCCCACGCGGACGGCGACCTCCAGGCGCTCCTGGGCGGCCCAGTCGGCGGGTTCGCCGGGGATCGCGCTGTAGCGGGCGCGGCCGTCCGGGAACTCGACGACCGCCGCGTCATGGGTGTGGTCCACGCCCGCGACCAGGTACCCGTGGGAGGCGAGCTCCTCGGCGAGTGCCGTGAGGTTGCTTCGCCCGCCCTTGCGCCCGTGGCCGACCAGCACCAGGGGAAGCCTCCTGGGCACGGCGGGGGCACCGCGCCGGGCGTGGGGCCGTACGCGGGCGAGGGTTCCGGGAGCCAGCGGCAGGCCCGACTCCAGCGCGGCGGCGACGCGCGGGGTGGTGTAGGAGGCGGGAGCCCGGCCCCGGGTGCGCCGGGCCGGGTACCACAGCTGCACCATCAGCTCGCGGGGGCGGTCTCCGGGGACCAGCGGGTCACGGCGGCGGCGGTCCACGAGGTGCAGGGCCTCCGTCCCGACCGCCAGGGGGCCGGTGGGGGCGGGCAGGGGCACGGCGGGTCCGCCTGCGGCGGCGGCAGCGGCGGGCCCGGACGGCAGTACGGCACCGGCGGCGCCCGCACCGGCCAGAGCGAGCAGTTGTCGGCGTGCGAGCATGGTGCACCCTCCCTGTGGGCCGGTCCGACGGCGCCTCAGGTTAATTGGTCCGGACCAATCTGCCCAGGGGTGTGGCCGGCCTCCCCGCCGTCGCCCCGCCGCCCGCGGGGGCGGTCGGCGCGCCCCCGGCGCCGCACCCCGACCGCCGTCCGGGCACCTGCGCGGACCGCGGCCCCGGAGAGACCGCCGCGGCCGCCGCACGGTCCCGCGCCCCGGGCCGGCCCCCCGGATTCCGTGTATCCCGGCGCCTGCGCGGCAGCCGAACCGTGCGGCGCAGCGCCTTCGGAGGCACCCCGCGGAAGCGCTTCCCCTATTGCCTGGAGCACCGCGGTTCCGCGGAGCACCGCGATTTCCGGAACCCTGTTCCCCGAGGGGCTTCACCCGCACATCCCGGGACGCAGCGTATTTCCTCGCAATTTCCCGTTTCGCGGGCGCCTCAGCGGCAAGACGCATCAACGTCGGACACCACGACTCAGGGAGTGAGACGATGTCGGGCGAGAAGAAGGCCAAGGCCCGGGCCGAGCAGGTCAAGGGAAAGGTCAAGGAGACCCTCGGCCGCGCGGTCGGCAACGAGCGCAAGACCGCCGAAGGCCGCACCGAACAGTCCAAGGGCGATGCACGCCAGGCCAAGGAGAAGATCAAGGACGCGTTCCGCCGCTGAGGCGCCGGGACACCGGAGTGGGGCCGCGCACCTGGTGCGCGGCCCCACTCCTTCGTGTGTGCACCCGCTCACGGCACCCGTCGCTGGCGGCGGCGGGCCGCAGGAACGCGACGCAGCGACGCGGAGCGCATGGGCGAAGCCGTATTCCACCCGTGGCGGGGGAATACGTCCGCGGGGGTCCGGAGGAATTCCCCGGACCCCCGCGGACGGCATCGGAAGCCGCGCTCTCCGGCAGCCGTACGACCGCCTACCAGCGGTACCAGCGGCCACGCCGGCCCGCACCCGCCGCGGGGCGGATGACGAATCCGAGCAGCCAGACGACCAGCACGACGGCGGCGATCCACCAGAGCGCCTTCAACGCGAATCCGGCACCGAAAAGAATCACGGCGAGAAGCAGAACGAGAAGGACGGGGACCATGTTTATCAACCTCCTTCGAGGCTGGTTCCCCTGCCTTCCCGAAGCACACCTGCCTCTTCTCCCTGCACCGGACCGGGCGCGGAATCGTTCCGCGCTGCGCGAGGGGCACCGCGTCGCCGGGTACGGCCGGGGCTCATCGCGGGGGCCCGGTCCGTGTGCCGTCGGCGAGTCGGGCCGTGACGGCGACCGGCGTGCCGGCGGCCGCGGCGACGGCGGCCGTCGTTCCGGCCACGGTCGTGTCGAGTCCGCCACCGAGATCGAGGCGTACGGTGCCCCGGCTGCCCGCCGCCAGGACGAACCAGTTGCCTCCGGGCGAGCGCCACCGGGTCCCCGCCGCGACGTGGCGGTCGAAGTGGGTGCACGCGGCCGTGTCCCGGGCCCGGGCGACGACGCGGCCCGGCGTCCCCGGGCCGGAGCCGGGGAGCCGGAAGCGGACGGCGACCTCCCCCCGGCCCTGCCAGGTGTCCGCCCGGGTGCAGACCCAGGCCGCCGGCCCCGCGCCCTCGGGCAGGTCCTGGCGGGCGAAGACCCAGTCGTTCACGGCGCGCACACCCTGGTCCCTGAGGCCGCGCAGCGTGCAGGCGCCGCGCGCCCAACTGGTCAGGGCGGAGGGCGACAGGGCCTCACGGGGCCGGCGTGCAGGTGCGCCCGAGCCCGGTGGGGGCGTGTGGGTGAGGTGGACGGGTGTCAGTCCGCCGAGGTCGGTGAGCAGGAAGCCGTGCCGCTCGGCGATCCGCGTGGAGGAGCGCAGCACCAGCACCGGCCAGGAGACGCAGGGCCCGCCGGCGGGCGGGGCGGGGACCGGTGCGGTGACGCCCCCGCGGACGCCGACCGGGCGGGTGGCCGCTCCGGGCTCCCTGAGGTCCCGCACCCCGGTCCGGGCGATCCAGGGGGCCAGCAGGTAGCGGGTACCGCGCGCGCTCCGGGTGAGGGCCACGGCGGCCGCGGTGGTGACATCGGCCCGGTCGGTGCGTGCGAGGTGCAGCTCGGGCGCGTCGGCGCCGCCGGTCTCCGTGTAGCGGGCCAGGCGTGTTCCGTCGTGCAGGAGGACCACGTCGGCCCCGTCGAGCCGGTCGGCGAAGAGCAGCGACGGAGGCTCGGCGGGCGCCTGGGCACCGGTGTCGGCGGCCGCGGACGTCCGGACCCGGGGGCCGTCCGCCGTTCCCGCCCAGGCGTCCAGCGCCCGCTGGAGCAGCCGGCGGTCGCCGCGGCGCTCACCGCGCGGAGGCCACGCGGTGAAGTCGAGGCGGGCGGTGCGGTCCCACCGGTCGAGGGGGGCGGTGCGCAGGGCGGCTGCGTCCAGGGCCTGCGGCGCCGCCCGCCCGGGGGGTCCCGCGGCCGGGCCCGCCGGCCTGTCCCCCGCCCCCCACAGGGCCGCGGTCCCCAGCAGGCAGGCCGCGAGGGCCACGGCGGCGGTGCGGGTCAGCGCGCGGCGGCGCAGCAGGTCGGTGGGGTGCAGCCGCACCTGGACCGGATCGAACTCGGCCGCCTGCAAGATCCTTCCTGCGTCGGCGAGGGCCGCCGGGCCGGACGTCGCCCGTACGGCGGGGAGCGGATCCGCGACCCCGGCCCGGGCCAGCACCCCGGCGGCTTCGGGGGCGGGGAGGGCGTCGACGGCGGCGAGCGCGAGGACGGCACGGGCCTCGGGAGGCAGGAGCGACAGAGCGCGGGCGGCGGCGAGTTCGTCCGCGCCGCCCATGCGCGGTGCCATCCGCAGTCCGAGGACGAGGGGCAGGCCCGCGGTGGTCCAGGGTCTGCGCAGTGCGGCGAGGCAGTACCGGACGAGGCGCACGCGGCTCTGCCCGTACCCGTCGGCGCCGCTGCGGCGGCCGGGCAGGGCGCGCTGGGCGAGGGTGTGCGAGGCGATCACCGCGCGGTGGGCACCCAGGGCCGGCTGGAGGACGAGGTAGGCGATCCTGACGAGTCGGCCGTAGGGCGCGGCGGGGGCGTCGAGGTGCTGGTCATCCCCGGGGCCCGGGGCGCCGCCCGGGCCCTCGGGTGCCACGGGATCGGGCGGAGTCGGCATGTGTCCTCGGCTCGTGGTTCGTCGGACGGTCGGGTACGCCGTCCGGGTCAACGAGCGGTCACCGGCCGCGGTCACCCCGGCGGGTGGCGGGGCACACGTTCCGCCGATCCGTGTCTCAGGTGTTCGGGTCGTGTGCGGACGGGGCCACGGCGGGACGGGGACCGGACGCCGGCAGGGCGCCGCGGGCCCCGGCCGCCGCGCGTGCCGCCGCCTCCCGCGCGGCCTGCTCCGGGTGGCGCCGCCGCCAGTAGGGGTTGTCGTGCCCCAGCTTGCTGGAGACCCGTCCGTACATCCCGAAGGTGAGGATCACCAGGCCCATGACGAAGCTGAAGATCACGTTGGTCATGCCGAAGTCGAGGACGTTGGCGGGGCGGTCCAGCACCGCCAGGTGGGCGAAGCCGCTCAGGACGAAGAGCGCGCCGACCGTCATGTTCAGGGTCGACGCCACGTTCCCGCCGATCACGCCGCCGGCGATCAGGACGAGGCCCACCACGGTCGACAGGACGCTGAGGGCGACGTTGGTGGTCATGCCCGCGATGGTGTCGCCCGAGGTGGAGAACGGGCTGAGGGCGTCGGCGAAGCCGAGGCAGCCGAACACGATCAGGACCAGGCCGCAGAAGGCGGCGCCGTAGCGGTAGACGGTCGCCAGGTGGTGGTCGACCGGGAGTTCGTCGCGGAGTTTCATGCCGCTTGTTCGGAGCCGGGACCGCCAAGGGATGCACTTCCTCCTGATATGCACCCTTACAGGCCTTCGCGTGTTCTCGGCACCCCGCTCTCCCGGCGGCGGAGCCGGTGGGCGCCTGTGCCGGTCGGCCACGGGGGTGCACCGCCTCCTCCGGGGCCCGCACCCCCGGCGTACGGTGGTCGCGGGGCACCCCGGTCCCCCGCGGCCTCGACGCCGACCAATCCCCGGCGGTGACGTCTCCGAATGCCAGCTGTGACGACCCAAAAGCGTGTACCCCCGCTCCGCGGCCCCGCCGCCGCGAGCGGCCTGCTGGCCGCCTTCGCCTCGCTCGCGACCGCGGAACTCGCCGCGGCCGCCGTCCGGCCGGGGGCGGGGCCGGTGGCAGCCGTCGGCGGGAGCGCGATCGACCTCACGCCCGCACCCGTGAAGGACTGGGCCATCCGCACCTTCGGGGAGGACGACAAGCTCGTCCTGCGGCTCGGGATCCTGGCCGTCCTCGCCCTGTGCGGCGCGGCCGTGGGCCTGCTCGCCCTGCGGCACCGCCGGGCGGGCTCCGCCGCGGTCCTGGTGTTCGGCGCGGTGGGGGCGGCCGCGGCGCTCGGCCGCCCGGACTCGCAGTCGTGGACGGACGCGGTGCCGTCGACGGTCGGGGCGGTGGCCGGGGCGGCGGTGCTGTACCTGCTGGCCGGAAGGCTCCAGGCGGCCCGCCCGCCTGCCCCGCAGGGCGCGGAAGGCGCGGCCTGGGACCGCCGCGGCTTCCTCGTCACCGCGGGGGCGGTTGCCGCCGCGTCGGCCGGGGCGGGCGCCGTGGGGCGCCTCCTCTCCGGCCTCCGGGGCGGGGACGCGGTGGCCTCGCGCGAGGCCCTCGTGCTGCCCGCGCCCGCGTCGCCCGCACCGGCCGTTCCCCGTGGGGCCGCGCTCAGGGTCCCCGGCATCACACCGTTCACCACACCCACCGAGGACTTCTACCGCGTCGACACGGCCCTGGTGGTGCCCAAGGTCGACGCCGGGTCCTGGCGGCTGCGCCTGCACGGCAAGGGGGTGCGGCGACCGGTGGAGTTCTCGCTGCGGGACCTGCTCGCCCGCGAGCTGATCGAGCGTGACATCACCCTGACCTGTGTCTCCAACGAGGTCGGCGGCCCGTACACGGGGAGCGCGCGGTGGCTGGGCGTGCGGCTGGCGGAACTGCTGGAGGAGGCGGGAGTGCGACCGCCCTCGCAGGGCGGCCCGGCGGACCAGCTGGTGGCGCGCTCGGTGGACGGGATGACGCTGGGCACACCGGTCGAGGACGTCATGGACGGCCGCGACGCCCTGCTCGCCGTGGGCATGAACGGTGCTCCGCTCCCCTTCGACCACGGCTTCCCCGTGCGGATGGTCGTCCCGGGCCTCTACGGGTACGTCTCCGCGTGCAAGTGGGTCGAGGAGCTGGAGCTGACCACCTTCGACGCCTACGACC
Source organism: Streptomyces sp. C10-9-1 (assembly GCF_024497955.1). Classification (GTDB taxonomy): domain Bacteria; phylum Actinomycetota; class Actinomycetes; order Streptomycetales; family Streptomycetaceae; genus Streptomyces; species Streptomyces sanyensis. The sequence continues at coordinate 92,049 of NZ_JANHKP010000005.1, forward strand.
CCTACTGGGTCAAGCGCGCCTGGGCGCGCAGGGCCCCGGTGAAGACGCAGTCCCGGATCGACACGCCCAGGCCCTTCGCCCGGCCCGCGCGGGGCACGGTCATGGTCGCGGGCGTGGCCTGGGCGCAGCAGCGGGGCGTGGAGAGGGTGGAGGTGAGGGTCGACGACGGGCCCTGGGTCGCGGCCGACCTGGCCGCCGAGCACACGGTGGACACCTGGCGCCAGTGGTCCTTCCCCTGGCGGGCGACGCCGGGCTCGCACACGCTCACCGTCCGGGCCACCGACCGGACCGGGCGGACGCAGCCCGAGCGGCGCGCCCGGCCGATCCCCGACGGGGCCACGGGCTGGCACTCCGTCGTGGTGACGGTGGAGTAGCGTGCCGGGCGTCAGGCGCCGGCGGCCGTCCCGCCCGCCCGGGCCGCCAGCCGGGCCGCAGCGCTCTCGATCAGCATGTCCAGGGCGGCCGGGTAGGCACTGACGTTCATCTCCGCGACGAGGTACGGGGCGGAGCCCGCGATCCGGGGGTGGGTGCCTGCGGGCAGCCGCGCGTAGGTCGCCTGCCAGACGGCCTCGTCCGCCTCGCGCGCCTCCTGCGGCAGGGCCAGGGCGGCGGCGTCGAGGGCCGCGAAGGCCAGGGCCTGGTCGATGAAGCAGTGGTACACGCGCACGGCCTCGGGCACCGGGAACCCCGCGCGGTGCAGCACCCCCAGAACGGCCTCGTCGGCGGCGATCTCGTTGGCGCGGCCCGAGACCCGGCTGGCCGTGAGGACCGCCGCCTGCGGGTGGGCGAGATAGGCGGAGTGGACACGCCGGCCGAGGGAGCGCAGGTCGTGCTGCCAGTCCTCGGTCGGCGACCAGCCGTCGAGTGCACGGCCGATCAGTTCGTCGCCGATGGCCAGGACGAGCTCGTCCATGCCGCGGAAGTAGCGGTACAGGGCGCTCGGATCGGCTCCGAGGGCCAGCCCGAGGCGGCGGGCGGTGAGCCCGGTGCCTCCGTGCTCGCGGAGCATGCGCAGGGCCGTGTGCACGATGAGCCGTTCGGAGAGCACCGCGCCCCGCTTGGTCGGCCTGCGGCGCCGGCGGTCGCCTTCGGCGACGACGTTCTTGGGCATTCCGGGTCCGTTTCGTCGGCATTCGCGTGGACCTTATGCCAACGCCATTGACCCTGGCAACCGGGGGCGCGTTGGATCGGGCCGACGGCGCGGAGCGCCCGTCATGAACGGAAAGGACCTGCTATGCGCATCTTGCTGATCGGTGCGGGCGGCGTCGGCACGGCCGTCACCCGCATCGCCGCCCGGCGCGGCTTCTTCGAGCGGATGGTCGTCGCCGACTACGACCTGGACCGGGCCGAGGCGGCCGTGGCGGCGGTTCGCGGCGAGGGGGCGCAGGAGCGTTTCGCCGCGGCGCGGCTCGACGCCTCCGACGAGGATCAGGTGCGCGCCCTGCTCGCGTCGGAGCGCTGCGACGTGCTCCTGAACGCCACGGACCCGCGGTTCGTGATGCCGCTGTTCCGGGCCGCCCTCGCCGTCGGGGCGCACTACCTGGACATGGCGATGTCCCTCTCGCGGCCGCATCCCGAGCTGCCCTACGAGCGCACCGGCGTGATGCTCGGCGACGAGCAGTTCGCGCTGGCGGAGGCATGGGAGCGCTCGGGGCGCCTGGCCCTGGTGGGCATGGGGGTCGAGCCGGGGCTGTCGGACGTCTTCGCCCGCTACGCGGCCGAGGAGCTGTTCGACACCATCGAGGAGGTCGGGGTCCGCGACGGGGCGAACCTCACCGTCGAGGGCCACGACTTCGCGCCCTCGTTCAACATCTGGACCACCATCGAGGAATGCCTCAACCCCCCGGTGGTCTACGAGAAGGACCGGGGATGGTTCACCACCGAGCCGTTCAGCGAGCCGGAGGTCTTCGACTTCCCCGGCGGCATCGGGCCGGTGGAGTGCGTCAACGTCGAGCACGAGGAGGTGCTGCTGATCCCGCGGTGGGTGGACGCCCGGCGGGTCACCTTCAAGTACGGCCTCGGCGAGGAGTTCATCAACGCACTGCGCGTGCTGCACCGCATCGGTCTGGACCGCACCGAGCCGGTGGCCGTGACGGCGGCGGACGGCACCCGGGTCGAGGTCTCCCCGCGTGACGTGGTGGCGGCCTGCCTCCCCGACCCGGCGGCCCTCGGCGACCGGATGCAGGGCAGCACGTGCGCGGGAACCTGGGTGAAGGGCACCCACGAGGGGCGGCCGCGCGAGGTCTACCTCCACCACGTCGTCGACAACGCCTGGTCCATGAAGGAGTACGGCAGCCAGGCCGTGGTCTGGCAGACGGCCGTGAACCCGGTGGTGGCCCTGGAGCTGATCGCCTCGGGCACCTGGTCGGGAACGGGGGTCCTGGGTCCCGAGGCCCTGCCGCCGCGCCCCTTCCTGGACCTGCTCACCGCCTACGGCTCGCCCTGGGGCATGCGCGAGCAGTAGGCCCGCGCGGTGCGGCCGGTCCTCGCCCCCGGCGGGGCGCTGCGGCGCCCGGTGTGTGCCGCCGGGGGCGAGGCCCGCTCCCCCTCCGCCCGGACGGGCGACCGCCGGCACGGCAGGTGCCGGGCCCGCGGGCAGGCAGGCCCGCGGAGCGCGCCTGCGGGGGACCACCGGCCTCCGCGGCTGCCGCGGAGGCGGCCGGGGCCGACAATGGCGGTACGGCGGGCCCCCGGCGCACAGGGTGCGGGCCCGGGGCCGGAGAGGAGCCGCCATGCGGGCACGTCCGTCGGCGGATGACCGCGTCCAGGCCCTGCGCAGGGCCGTGCGGATCACCGCGGCCGCGACCGCGGGCTTCCTCCCCCTGGTCTACTGGCTGGATGCGCCGGTTGCAGCGCTGTACGCGCTGTTCACGCCCATCGCCCTCGGCGTGCTGTCCCCGCTGCCCGGGTCCGGGCGGGACCGGGCCTCCCTGGTGGTGCGGGCGCTGCCCTGGGCGCTCGGCCTCGTCGCCCTCGGCACCGCGCTGGCGGTGAGCACCGCGGCGGCGGTGGGCGGGATGCTGGTCGTCGGGTTCGTCCTGTCCTTCGGGGCCGCGGGCGGCCCGAGGCCGGCGGGCGCGGCTCCCGGCCTGCAGCTCTTCTACATCCTGGCCTGCTTCCCGCCCTACGCGCCGGACACGCTCCCCGAGCGCCTTGCCGGGGTGCTGGTCGGCGGGGTGCTGCTGGTCACCGCCGAGTCGCTGGTGCTCCCGGCGCCCGCCGTGGCCTCCTGCCGTCTGCGTCTGGCGGAGGCCCTCGACCTCGCGGCCTCGGCAGCCGTGCAGGCCGCGCGCCGCGGTGCGGTCGACGGGGCGGCCGCACGGCGGCTGCGGGCCGCGGGGCAGGAGCTGCGGATGTCCAGGCTGCCGCCGTCGGTCCGCCCCGCCGGGGTCGGCCGCACGGACCGGGCCCTCGCCCAGACGGCCATGGCCGTGCGGCGCCTGCTCGACCAGCTGGCCAGATCCGTTCGGTGGCCGGCGGACCGGGCGGCACCCGATCCGGCCTCGGCCCTGCTGCTGCGCCAGGTGGCCGACGCCTGCCGCGGCTCGGCGAGGGCGCTGCGCGGGCGGGGTCCTGCCCCCGGGCCCGCGGCGCTCTCCGAGGTGGTGGGTGACTTCCTGCGCACGCGCGCCTCGACCGGGGACGCCGCGGACGACGCCGCGGTCGCGGTGGAGCGCCGCCGGTCCGCGGTGCTGGCGGTGGCGGTGCCCGCGCTCATCGCGCAGACCGCCGTCGCCGTCGGGGCCGGTGCGCGCGAGGTGCCCGCGGGGATCCCCCGGGAGCAGTTCTGGTACGCCGCCGAGTCCACCCCGCGGCTGTGGCTGCGCCGGCTGGCCGGCAACACGACCGCTCAGTCCGTCGTCCTGCAGAGCGCGCTGCGGACGGCGGTCGGCCTCGGGGCGGCGCGGCTGGTGGCGGGCACGCTGGACCTTCAGCACGGCTTCTGGGTCCTGCTGGCGGTGCTGACACTGGGGCGGACCACGGTCCGGGCGACGTGGTCGGCGGTGCGGGCGGGGATCCTCGGGACGTTCTTCGGTGCCTCGGCGGCCGGACTGCTGGTGCTGGGCGTCGGGGACGCTCCCGGCGTGTACGCGATGCTCATGGTGCCGCTGATGCTGCTCGCGTTCGCGGTGGGGCCCGTGGCCGGGACCGCGTGGGCGCAGGGGCTGTTCACGGTGGTCGTCGCCACCGCCTTCGCCCAGCTGGCCTCGGCGTCGTGGCGCATTGCGGAGACGCGGATGCTCGATGTGCTGACCGGGTGCGCGGTGGGCCTGCTGTGCGGGGTGCTCGCCTGGCCGGCGGGGGCGCGCAAGGAACTCCGCCGCAGCGTCTCCGAGCTGCTGCGCTCCGTCGCGCCCCTCGTACCGGCGACCTCCGGTGCCCTGGTCCCGGCGCCGGAGCGTTCGGGCGGGGACGGCGGACCGGCGGGGACGGTCCCGGTGTCCGCGCAGGAGCTGGACCGGGCCGTGCACCGGCTGCGGCTCGCCGAGGCGGCCTACGCGCAGTGCCGGAGCGAACCCGGCGGGGCGGGCGGCGGCGGTCCCGACTGGCTGGCCGCGCTGAACAGCGCCGTGCACGTGCTGATCGGCGCGCGGTGGCTGCCCCGGCTCAGCCGCGATCCGGCGGTCGTGCCGGCGCCCTCGGCGGCCTGGGCGCACGAGGCGGCGCTGGACCTTCAGGCGGCGACGGTGCGGGCCGCGTCCTTCCCCCCGGGCGGCGTGTCGGCCGGCGGGCCCGCGCGGATGCCCGATGCCGCGGTGTGCGCGGGCCCGGCGCTGCCGGTCCTGACCGACCTGGAGAACTGGTTCGCCGTCCTCGCCGCCGAACTGGAGGCCGTCGGCGCCCCGCAGCGGGGCCCGGGAGGGGCCGGGAGCTGACAGCACCGCCCCGGCCCCGGGGCACTGGAGCGCTCAGAGCCGCTTCGGGTGCGGTGGGTCCTGCGGGACCGCGGCACCGGAGGCTGCCGGGACCCCCCGGGGTTCGGCCGCCGTGATGTCCGGGTGGTGCAGGTCGAACGCGGGCGATTCGCTGCGGATGCGGGGCAGGGTGAGGAAGTTGTGCCGCGGCGGCGGGCAGGACGTGGCCCACTCGAGCGAGCGGCCGTAGCCCCACGGGTCGTCCTCCTCGACCTTCCTCCCGTGCTGCATGGTCTTCCAGACGTTGTACATGAACGGAAGCATCGACAGGCCCAGCAGGAACGACCCGATGGTGGAGAGGGTGTTGAGCGCCGTGAAGCCGTCGGCCGCCAGGTAGTCGGCGTACCGCCGCGGCATGCCCTCCGCGCCCAGCCAGTGCTGGACCAGGAAGGTGGTGTGGAAGCCGGTGAACAGCGTCCAGAAGGTGATCTTGCCCAGGCGCTCGTCCAGCATCCTGCCGGTGAACTTGGGCCACCAGAAGTGGAAGCCGGCGAACATCGCGAACACCACGGTGCCGAAGACGACGTAGTGGAAGTGCGCCACCACGAAGTAGGAGTCGGAGACGTGGAAGTCCAGCGGCGGCGAGGCGAGGAGGATGCCCGTCAGCCCGCCGAAGAGGAAGGTGACCAGGAAGCCGATCGTCCAGAGCATCGGCGTCTCGAAGGACAGCGCCCCTCGCCACATGGTGCCGATCCAGTTGAAGAACTTCACACCGGTCGGTACCGCGATGAGGAAGGTCATGAACGAGAAGAACGGCAGCAGCACACCGCCGGTGACGAACATGTGGTGGGCCCATACCGTGATCGACAGCCCGGCGATGGCGATGGTCGCCCCGACCAGGCCGATGTAGCCGAACAGCGGCTTGCGCGAGAAGACCGGGATGACCTCCGAGACGATGCCGAAGAACGGCAGCGCGATGATGTACACCTCGGGGTGGCCGAAGAACCAGAAGAGGTGCTGCCACAGCAGGGCGCCGCCGTTGGCCGGGGCGAAGACGAGGCTGCCGAACTTGCGGTCCGCCTCCAGCACGAACAGGGCCGCGGCGAGGACCGGGAAGGCCATGATGACGAGGACGCCGGTCAGCAGCACGGTCCAGGTGAACATCGGCATCCGGAACATCGTCATGCCGGGCGCGCGCATGCAGATGATCGTGGTGATGAAGTTGACCGATCCGAGGATGGTGCCGAAGCCGGAGAAGGCCAGGCCCATGATCCACATGTCGGCGCCCACACCCGGCGAGCGGACCGCGTCGTTCAGCGGCGCGTAGGCGAACCAGCCGAAGTCGGCCGCGCCCTGCGGGGTGAGGAAGCCCGAGACGGCGATCAGCGAGCCGAAGAGGTAGAGCCAGTAGGCGAACATGTTCAGCCGCGGGAACGCCACGTCGGGCGCACCGATCTGGAGCGGCATGATCCAGTTCGCGAAACCGGCGAACAGCGGGGTGGCGAACATCAGCAGCATCACCGTGCCGTGCATGGTGAACGCCTGGTTGAACTGCTCGTTGGACATGATCTGCGTGCCCGGACGAGCGAGCTCGGCGCGCATGAACAGGGCCATGACGCCGCCGACCAGGAAGAAGCCGAACGCCGTGACCATGTACAGCGTGCCGATGACCTTGTGGTCGGTGGTGGTCAGCCAGGAGACGACGAGTCGGCCCGGACTGCGGCGCGGCCCCTCCTGCGCCTCGTGGTCCGCTTCCGCGCCCTGGGGCGGGCCGAGCCGCGAAGGTGATCCGAATGTCACATGAACTCCCCGGACGGTGCCGCGTCTTCGACGCCCCAGGGCCCTCCGGGATCAGGCCGTCGGGGCGAACCGGGGCACGTACGGCGGTCAATCTAGCCGCTCGATCGGGTCGTTCTGCCCTCCAACATTCCGAAATCATCTGATACATCCCCTTGAGCAGGGGGCCGGCGATCCGGCGGCGCCGATCCCGGCACCGCCCGGTGCGCCGGGGCCGGACCTGCGAGGGCCCACTCCCCTGCGGCCCCCCGGTCGCCCCGGCCCCGCCACGGCCGGAACCCACGCGCCGGCCGGTCGGGGCCGGCGCCCGCTCCCCGCTCCCCGGACCGCCTCCGCTCCCCCGTGCGGGGGGCGAACCGTCCTCCGTGCGGTGAGTCCGGGCAGGTCGGAGGGCATGTCCCGGGTGCGGGTGATCCGATGGGCGCATAGTGGGCGGAAGATGGGACAGGAGGCCGGATCCGCACCGCACAGGAGGACGGCGGATCCCGCTCCGGCGGCCCGGCGCCGACGGGGCGGACCCGGCACGGCCGGCCGTCCGGGAGTGAGGCTCGTTGAACGGGAAGAGGTCACCGCACACCAGGCGCGTGCCGGCAGGGCGGTCGCTGCTGGGCGTGCGCACCGTGGCGGGCCAGGTGCTGCTGCTGCAGGTGGTCGTGGCCGTGCTGCTGATCGCCGCCGCGCTGACGGCCCTGCTGCTCCAGGCCTCCCACGACAGCGGTCAGAACGCGCGCAACCGGTCGCTGGCCGCGGCCGCCGCGATGGCCGGGTCCCCCGGGATGGCGGAGGACCTCACGGGGCCCGATCCCACGCGCGTGCTCCAGCCCGTGGTCGCCGGGGCGACCGAGACCGCGGGGGTGGACTTCATGACGATCACCTCCCCGACCGGGCTCCGCTACGCCGACAGCGAGCCGCGGCTGATCGGCACCCGCACGCCCGGGGTGGAGCGGGCGACCGAGGGGGAGGCCTTCACCGAGATCTTCGAGGGCGCGCCCAGCGACGCGGCCCGCGCGTTCGTCCCGGTGACGGACGACGACGGGCAGGTCGTGGGGCTGGTCGGCGCCGGGGTGCGGATCGTCACCGTGGGCGACTCGGTGGAGCGCCAGCTCCCGGTGCTGCTCGGGTCGGGGGCCGTGGCACTGGCGCTGGCGACCGCCAGCGCGGCACTGGTGAGCCGGAGGCTGCGGCGGCAGACGCACGGGATCGGCCCGGCCGAGATGACGCGCATGTACGAGCACCACAACGCCGTGCTGCACGCGGTGCGGGAGGGAGTGCTGATCGTCGACCCGGACGGCAGGCTGGCCCTGGTGAACGACGAGGCGCAGCGCCTGCTGGGGCTGCCCGAGGGCGCGGTGGACCGGAAGGTGTCGGAGCTGGGGCTGCGGCCCGGGCTGGCCGCGCTGCTCGCCTCCGAGCGGGCCGTGAGCGACGAGGTGCACCTCGTCGGCGACCGGCTCGTCTCGGTGAGCACCCGGCCGACGGCGCCCTACGGCGGCAACGCGGGCAACGTGGCCACGCTGCGGGACACCACGGAGCTGCGCCGTCTGTCGGGCACGGCGCAGCGGGCGCGCGAGCGCCTGACGATCCTCTACGACGCGGGGGCGCGGATCGGCACCACACTGGACGTCCGGGAGACGGCGGAGGAGCTGTCGCGCGCGGTGGTGCCCCGGTTCGCCGACTTCGTGACGGTGGAGCTTCTGGACTCGGTGATCAGGGGGGACGAGCCGTCGGGCGCGGTGGCCCAGATGCGGCGCGCGGCCGTGAGCGGTGTGCGCCCCGACCACCCCTTCCAGCCGGTCGGCGACGTGATCCGGTTCGCCGCCCCCGGGACGCCGATGCAGCGGGCCCTGGAGGGGGTCCGCGCCGTCGTGGAGCCGGACCTCGCGGCGGCCTCGGGGTGGCGCGCACAGGACCCCGCGGGGGCGGCGGCGGCACTGGAGTACGGCATTCACTCGCTGGTCGTGGCGCCGCTCCAGTCCGGTGAGGCCGTGCTGGGCCTGGTCGCCTTCTGGCGGGGGACGGGGACGCAGCCGTTCGAGGAGGACGAGCTGTCCTTCGCCGAGGAGCTGGCGGCCCGGGCCGCCGTGGCGATCGACAACGCGCGGCGCTTCAGCCGCGAGCACGCCATGGCGGAGACCCTGCAGCGCAGCCTCCTGCCCCATGTGATGCCGCGCCACACGGCGCTGGAGGTGGCCTACCGCTATCTGCCCTCGCACGCCCGGGTGGGCGGCGACTGGTTCGACGTGATCCCGCTGCCGGGCGCGCGGGTGGCGCTGGTCGTGGGCGACGTCGTCGGGCACGGCCTGCAGGCCGCGGCGACGATGGGCCGCCTGCGCACGGCGGTGCACAACTTCTCGACCCTCGACCTGCCCCCCGACGAGCTGCTGACCCGCCTCGACGAGCTGGTCAGCCGCATCGACCAGGACGAGCCCGGGGGCGGCGCCGGCGACGGCATCACGGGCGCCACCTGCCTGTACGCCGTCTACGACCCGGTCTCCGGGACCGTCGCCACCGCACGGGCGGGCCACCCCTCCCCCGCCCTGGTGCTGCCCGACGGCACCGTCCGCTTCCTGGACGTGCCGGTGACCCCTCCGCTCGGCCTCGGGGGCCTGCCCGTCGAGACCGCCGAAACGGTCCTGCCCGAGGGAAGCCGGCTGGTGCTGTTCACCGACGGCCTGGTCGAGCAGCGCGGCCGCGACATCGACGAGGGCCTGGAGACGCTGAGCAGGACCCTCGGGGCGCTCGCCGGGCGCACCCCGGAGGAGACCTGCGAGGCCGTCGTGCAGGCCATGCCGAGCGGGGACCGCAGGGACGACATCGCGCTGCTGGTGGCGCGCACGGGGCGGCTCGACCCCTCGCGGGTCGCCGAGTGGGAGGTACCGAGGGACCCGGCGTCGGTGCGCACGGTGCGCAGCGCCTGCATGCGGCGGCTGGAGGCGTGGGGGCTGGAGGAGGTCGGCTTCACGACCGAGCTGGTGCTGAGCGAGCTGCTGACGAACGCCATCCGCTACGGCTCCGCCCCGGTGCGCGTGCGGATGCTCTACGAGCGCTCGCTGGTCTGCGAGGTGTCGGACGGCAGCAGCACCTCGCCGCATCTGCGCCGGGCGGCGGCGACGGACGAGGGCGGACGCGGCCTGTTCCTCGTCGCCCAGCTCACCTCGCGCTGGGGCACCCGGTACACCGCGACCGGCAAGGTGATCTGGGCGGAGCTGGCCCTGGGCGGTCCGGAGCCGGCGGCCTGGTGACGCGGGCGGGCTCCGGGCCGCCCCGCCTCCCGGTGCCGGGAGGCGGGGTGGCCGGGCGCCGGACCCGCGGCTACTCGAAGCGGGCGGGGTCGCCCGCGCCCCGCCGCACGATCTCCGGGACGTCGCCCGAGAAGTCGACGACGGTGGTGGGCTCGGTGCCGCAGTCGCCGGAGTCCAGCACGGCGTCCACGACGTGGTCGAGGCGCTCCTTGATCTCCCATCCCTGGGTCAGCGGCTCGTCCTCGTCCGGCAGCAGCAGGGTGCTGGAGAGCAGCGGCTCCCCGAGTTCGGCGAGCAGCGCCTGGGTGACCGTGTGGTCGGGGATGCGCACCCCGACGGTCTTCTTCTTGGGGTGCTGGAGCTGGCGCGGCACCTCCCGGGTGGCCGGGAGGATGAAGGTGTAGCTCCCGGGAGTGGCCGCCTTGACGGCGCGGAAGACGTCGTTGTCGACGTGTACGAACTGGCCCAGCTGCGAGAAGTCCCGGCAGACCAGCGTGAAGTGGTGCCGGTCGTCGAGGTTGCGGATGGAGCGGATCCGGCTGAGGCCGTCCCGGCTGCCGATACGGCAGCCCAACGCGTAGCAGGAGTCCGTGGGGTACGCGATGAGGGCGCCGTCGCGGATGCTGTCGGCGACGCCGCTGATGGTGCGGCGCTGGGGGTTGTCGGGGTGCACGTCGAGGTACTTCGCCATCCGCCGAGTCTACGGTCTGCCCCGGCGTCCCCCGGCGGGCCCGGCCCGGCACCGCGGGGCCTCGCCGCGGTGCCGGCCCCCCGGACCCTCCCGGCGGCGGCACGGCCCTCCCGCGTGCGGCGCACCGCGCCCGGCGGCCCGAGCCGGTCGGCCGGGCCGGCGGGGACGGCCCCTGGCGCCGCGTCAGGCGGGGCCGCGCGCCCGGGAGTGGCGAGCCGCGCCCCCGGCGGCTGCCCCGGGCGGGCCGGCCCAGCCCCGCCCGGCACGGCCCCGGGGGAGCCGGGGCCCGGACCCCGGAGGCGGGCCCCCGGGCGACCGCAGCCCGGCGACCCGGCGCGCCCGGGGGCGCACGCGCCGGAGCGCACCTGTCCGCGGCCGCGCTGCCTGGGCGTCAGGGCCCGGGTGCGGGGCAGCCCCCACGGAGGCGCGCGGCGGCCAGCAGGTGCGCCACGGCGCGGGACGTGCCGGTCAGCCGGAGGCGTCTGCCGTCGCGGCGCCAGAGGGCGAGGGCCTTCAGCAGCGAGGAGTCGGCGAAGGTGACGCGGGCGGTGTCCAGGACCAGCAGCCGGGCGCCTGTCGCCGCGGCGGAGGCCAGCAGGGCGCGCACGGGGGCCACGCTGTAGTGGTCGATCTCGCCCCGCAGGGCGATGCGCAGCAGGATCCCGGCGCTGGTGCAGGAGTGGACGACGAGGTCCCCGCGGTACCGGGCGGCGGGGCGGTGCCGGTGCGCGAAGGGCGCGGGACCGGCGGGACGCAGTATCGGAGCGGTACTCGGTCTGCTCATGCCGTGATCAACTTCGGGGGCGGGCGCGGGGCAACGTCCTCCCCCGCACCGTCACCCCCCGGTGGGAACGCACTCCCCGGAGCGGCGGACACCGGCCACCCTCCCGCAGCACACGGCGGCCGGGCCCGAGCACCGCACGGGCGGTCAGAGCGCGGCCTCCAGCCGGCGGCGCACCTCCTCCTCCGACACGTCCTCCAGATGGGTGAGGAAGACCCACAGGTGGCCGAAGGGGTCCTTGAGGATCGCGGTGCGGTCCCCGTGGAACATGTCCTTCGGGGGCTGGAGAACCTCGGCGCCCTCGGCCTCCGCCCTGCGGACCAGCGCGTCCACGTCCGGGGTGAAGACGTGCAGAGCGACGGTGGTGCCGCCGCTCAGGGCGGCCGGCGACCGCCAGGCGGCCGCCTCGGCCTCGGGGACGCTCGCGTCGCCGAGCATGAGCACGCTGCCGCCGATGCCGATCTCGGCGTGGAGGACCCCGCCGTCCGGCGCGCCGAGGCGGAAGTCCTCCCTGGCGCCGAAGGCGCGCCGGTAGAAGTCGATGGCCGCGGGGGCGTCGTCGACCATGATGTGGGCCACCACCGCCCGGTGGTAGCGCTCGGGGGCGTCGGCGGGGGTCGGACGGCTCTCGGTCACGGGGCACTCCCGGTGGTGCGGGTGCGGCCGGTCGGCGACCGGCCCGTCACGACGACCGTAGGAACTCAACCATGGTCGAGGTCAACACCGCGGCCCTCCGCGGCGCGGGGCGCGGCGGGGGCGGGTCCCGGCGGGCCGAGGGCGGACACTGGACGCATGGAGATGTCCGTTCCTGGCGTCGACGGGCTGCGAAGGCAGCTCGGCGCCCGCCTGTTCCTGCGGGTCGCCGGTCCCTCGGGCACCGGCAACCGGGCCCGGATCCACGGCGCTCCCGGGCCCCGCTGGTTCGCGCCCGAGCGTCCCATCCGGGTCGTGCACGGCGACGCGTCGATGTTCATCGGAGGGCTCAGCGCCCTGCTGCTCCAGTCGCTTCACCCGCTGGCCATGGCCGCGGTCGCGGCCCACTCCGGGTACCGGGGCGACCCCTGGGGGCGGCTCCAGCGCACCAGCACCTTCCTCGCCGTCACCACCTACGGCACCGCCGAGGACGCCCAGCGGGCCGTCGACCGGGTGCGGGGCGTGCACCGCCGGGTGCGGGGCACCACGGCCGCGGGCGAGGCGTACTGGGCGGCGGACCCCCGTCTGCTGGGCTGGGTGCACGCGGCGGAGGCGCAGAGCTTCCTGCGCGCCCACCAGGTGTTCGGGCGCTGCCCCCTGGACCCCGCGGGCTGCGACGACTACCTCGCCGACACGGCGCGGGTGGCGGCCGCCCTCGGCGTCGTCGACCCACCCCGCGACCGGGGGGAACTGCGGGCACGGTTGCGGGCGTACCGGCCGCAGCTGCGTGCCACGCCGCAGGCCCGGGAGGCGGCCCGCTTCCTGCTGCTGCGCCCTCCGCTGCCGGCCGCGGCACGGCCGCCGTACGCGCTGCTGGCGGCCAACGCGATCGCGCTGCTGCCGCCGTGGGCGCGGGAGCTGCTGGGACTGCCGCCGCTGGGCGGTCCCGGGATCCGGCTGGCGGGCCACGCGATGACGCGGGCCATCCGCTGGGCGATGGCCCCGCCCCCGGAGGGCGGCGCGGACCGGGCACGGGAGGCGGCAGGGTGAGCGGTGCGCGCCGCCTCCGGCCCGGCGCGGACCGCGCGGGAGGGGACGGTGGCCCGGCGGGTCCCTCCGCCCCCCGTGCGGGCCCCGGGGGGCGGGTGCATCCGCCGGGGACCAGCATGGGGAAGCAGGACGTGTGAGGGTGAGCGCCCCGGGGCCGCGGCCGTGCCGCGGCGCGGCCGCCGGGGGCGCGCACGGGGCCCGAGGAGGCGCTGATGACGGACACCGCGCAGGACGGCGCGCAGCACTGCCTGGTCACGGGGGCGACCGGCTACATCGGCGGCAGGCTGGTGCCGGAGCTGCTCGGCGCCGGCCACCGGGTACGCTGCCTGGCCCGCTCGCCCGAGCGGCTGCGGGACCACCGGTGGGCCGGGCAGGCGGAGGTGGTCGGGGGCGACGTCCTCGACCCCGGCTCCGTCGGGGAGGCGATGCGCGGGATCGACGTCGCGTACTACCTGGTGCACGCGCTCGGCACGGGCAGCGGCTTCGAGGAGACCGACCGGCGGGCCGCCCGGATCTTCGCGGAGCAGGCCCGGCTGGCCGGGGTGCGGCGGATCGTCTACCTCGGCGGCCTGACGCCCGAGGGGGTGCCGCGCTCGGAGCTGTCGGCGCACCTGCGCTCGCGGGCCGAGGTCGGGGACGTCTTCCTGGAGGGGGAGGTGCCCGCGACGGTCCTGCGGGCGGCGGTGATCATCGGCTCGGGCTCGGCCTCCTTCGAGATGCTGCGGTACCTCACCGAGCGGCTGCCGGTGATGGTCACGCCCAGCTGGGTGCGCACCCGGATCCAGCCGATCAGCGTGCGCGACGTGCTGCGCTACCTGGCCGGGTCGGCGGGGATGCCCGACGAGGTGAACCGGGCGTTCGACATCGGCGGACCCGAGGTCATCACGTACCTGACGATGATGCGCCGCTATGCCGAGGTCGCGGGCCTGCCCAGGCGGCTGATCGTGCCCGTGCCGGTGCTCACCCCCCGGCTGTCGAGCCACTGGGTCGGGCTGGTGACCCCCGTTCCGCACGCGATCGCCCGTCCGCTGACGGAGTCGCTGCGCCACGAGGTGGTGTGCACCGAACACGACATCGCCGCGTACGTGCCCGACACTCCGGACCGGCCGCTGGCGTTCGACGTGGCGCTGCGCCTCGCACTCCAGCGGGTGCGCGAGGCGCAGGTGGCCACCCGCTGGTCGTCCGCGTCGCTGCCGGGCGCCCCGAGCGACCCCCTGCCGACGGACCCCGACTGGGCGGGCGGCAGCCTCTACACGGACGAGCGCGAGCTGGCGGCCGAGTGCCCGCGGGCGGACCTGTGGCGCGTGATCGAGGGCATCGGCGGTGAGAACGGCTGGTACTCCTTCCCGCTCGCCTGGGCGGTCCGCGGCTGGATGGACCGCTTCGTCGGAGGCGTGGGGCTGCGGCGGGGGCGCCGTGACGCACAGCACCTGCGGGTCGGCGACTCGCTGGACTTCTGGCGGGTGGAGGAGATCGTGCCCGGGCGGCTGCTGCGGCTGCGGGCCGAGATGAGGCTGCCGGGTCTGGCCTGGCTGGAGTTGCGGGCCGAGGACGACGGCCCGGGGCGGTCGCGCTTCCGGCAGCGGGCCGTGTTCCATCCGCGGGGCCTGCTGGGCCACGCCTACTGGTGGAGCGTGTCGCCCTTCCACTCGGTCGTCTTCGGCGGCATGGCGCGCAACATCGCCGCCAAGGCCGAGCAGGACGCGGCCGCCTCCGGTCCCCGCCCGCCCGGCTCAGGGGGACGGGTGGCGGCCGGTGCGGGCGGACGGGCCGGCAGGTGAACCGGCCGCCCGCCCACTGGCTGTTCGGCGACCAGCTGGGGCCCCGGTTCCTCGCCCCCGGGGACGGCGGCCCCCACCGGGACGCCCCCGTGGTCATGATCGAGTCGAAGGCGGTGTTCCGGCGGCGGCGCTTCCACCGGGCCAAGGCGCACCTGGTGCTGTCGGCCATGCGCCACCGCGCCGCCGAACTGGGCGACCGGGTCCGCTACGTGCGGGCCGAGACCTACCGCGAGGGCCTGCGCGCGGCCGTGGGGCGCGGGCCGCTGACGGTCCGCCATCCCACCTCGCGGACCGCCCTGGGCCTGGTGCAGTCGCTGGAGCGGGCGCGGGTGCTGCCGCCCGCGGGGTTCCTCGTCCCGCGGGAGGAGTTCACCGCCTGGGCGGACGGGCAGGGCGGCGGGCGGCTGCGCCAGGAGGCGTTCTACCGGTGGGTGCGCCGACGCCACGACCTGCTGATGGAGGGCGACGGACCCGCGGGCGGACGGTGGAACCGGGACCACGACAACCGGCAGCCCCCGCCGCGCGGCGCGGCGGAGCTGGGCGCTCCCCCGCCCTACCGCCCCCGCGAGAGCGCCGTGGACGAGGAGGTCCGCCGCGACCTGGACCGCTGGGAGCGCGACGGGGAGGTGTCCTTCGTGGGACGCGACGGGCCCCGCCTGTTCCCCGCGACACGGCGCGAGGCGCTCGCGGCGCTGCACCGCTTCGTGGAGCACCGGCTGGCCGGCTTCGGGCCCCACGAGGACGCGATGCTGCACGGCGACCCGGTGATGAGCCACAGCCTGCTGTCGTCCTCGCTCAACCTGGGCCTGCTCGACCCGGCGGAGTGCGTGGAGGCGGCCGAGGCCGCGTGGCGCGCGGGGCGTGCCCCGCTCAACAGCGTCGAGGGGTTCGTGCGGCAGATCGCGGGCTGGCGGGAGTACGTCTGGCAGCTGTACTGGTACTTCGGGGAGGACTACCGGGCCGCCAATGCGCTGGGGGCCCGCGGGGCGCTGCCGCGGTGGTGGGAGGAGCTGGACGCGGACGCCGTCGCGGCGCGCTGCCTGTCGCGGGTGCTCGCCCAGGTCCGGGACACCGGCTGGACCCACCACATCCCCCGGCTGATGGTGCTCGGCAGCCACGCCCTCCAGCGCGGCTGGGACCCCGCGGCCGTCACCGGCTGGTTCCACCGGTGCTTCGTCGACGGCTACGACTGGGTGATGCTCCCCAACGTCACGGGCATGTCCCAGTACGCGGACGGAGGGCGGATGACGACCAAGCCCTACACCTCCGGCGGGGCCTACATCGACCGGATGAGCGATCTGTGCGGCCCGTGCGCCTACCGGCCGGACCGCAGGGTCGGGGAGGACGCCTGCCCCTTCACCGCCGGGTACTGGGCCTTCGTCCACCGCCACCGCGACCGGCTGGAGCGCAACCCCCGCACCGCTCAGGCGGCGCGGGGGCTGGGGCGGCTGAAGGACCTGCCGGAGCTGCTGCGGCAGGAGGAGGGGCGGGACGCCGGCGCGGCGCCCTGAGGGCCGGCGGGGCGTCCGCCGCCGCAGGTCAACGCGCGCGGCGCTCCAGGACGCAGCCCGGGCCGCCGGGGTCGGGCCGCACCAGCTCGGCGTCGCCCGCCAGTGCGTCGGCCACCGCGGCGACGGCCCGGCCCAGATCGCCGCCGGGCGGCAGCGGTGGCGGGGTCCCGGCCACGGCGCGGTCCACGAGCCCGGTGTCGAGGTGCCCGAGCCGCGCCTCGACGACCCGCACCCGCCGTCGGCGCTGCTCCGCGCGGGCGGCGGTCAGCCAGGCAGCCAGGGCCGCCTTGGAGGCGCTGTAGTCGGCCATGCCCGGCTGCGGGGAGGCCGCGACGACCCCGGTCAGGGCGAGGACGGCGCCCCCTTCGGCGAGCAGGGGCAGCGCGGCGCGCAGCAGGGCGGCGGGAGCGAGCAGGTTGACCGTCACCAGGTGCTCGGCGTGGGCGTCCGGGAGGGTGTCGGCCGGGCCGAAGGCGACGGCGCCGACGGCGCAGACGACGGCGTCGAGCCCGCCGAGCCGCTCCGCGGCCCAGGGGGCCAGCGCGGCGCAGCCGTCGAGGTCGTAGGCGTCGAAGACGCGCCGGGGGGTGTCCGGTCCGGTCGCGCCGGCGACGGTCCCGAGGCGCGCGGCATCCCGGCCGGCGAGCGCCGTCCTGGCTCCGCGCGCCGTCAGTTCCCGGGTAATGCCGTGGCCGATGACGCCCGTGGCGCCGGCCACCAGGACGCGTGCTCCGGAGAGTTCCACGGTTCCTCCCGTTCCAGCGGGGCCGCGGGGCCCGTCGCCCCGCGGGACGGCCCCCGCTACCGTTTCCGGCCCGGTCGGGCCACCGGATGCATCGGCGGCGGGCGGGGATCGGGCCCGCCTCAGGCCGTGCCGCCGCGGGACAGGTCGGCGAGGACCTCGCGGGCGGCCCGCGCGCCGGACGCCAGCGCCCCCTGGACGGAGCCGGTGGCGCGATGGTCCCCGCAGACGTAGCGGCCCGGCGAGACGCGGGTCCCCCGGCTGAGGGGCCAGGGAGGGGGCATCGCGGGCAGGGCGTCCTCGACCGTGCAGGCGGCCAGGAGCTCCCAGCGCCCGGTGTCGGCCCCGTATGCCTCGGACAGGGCCCCGCGCACCTGCCCCTCCCGGCCGGGACGGTCGCCGCCGAGGACCGAGGTCGACACGAGGGGGACCCCGCGGGGGGCGTATCCGGGGACGACGCGGCTGAGCACGCAGCTGTTGAGGAAGCGGCCCTCGGCGTCCACGAGCAGCGTGGGCTCGTCCAGCGGCGGGGCGTCAGCGGTGTGGTAGTAGGTGGTGACCGTGCGGGTACCGGGCACGTCGAGCCCGTCGAGCAGCCTGGCGGCCTCGCGGGGGCCCGTCGCCACGACCACGGCGCGTGCCGTGAGCTCGCCCCCGCCGTCCAGCAGGGCCCCGTCCGGGGTCAGCCGGGCGACCGGTGCCCCGTAGCGCACGGTGCCGGGCGGCAGGGCCCGGGCGAGCTGCGCGGGCACGGAGCCGATGCCCTCCGCGGGCAGGCAGAGGCTCCCGCGGACGAGGCTGCGCCACACCAGGTGGAAGACGCGGGACGAGGTCTCCAGCCCGTCCTCCAGGAACACGCCCGACAGGAACGGCCGCAGCAGGGTGTCCACGGTGTGCTCGGAGACGCCCGCCTCCGCGAGGGCGGTGCGCGTGGTGCGCTCGGGGCGCCGCTTGAGCAGCGGGGCGGGCAGCAGCGTGTCGGCCGCGGTGAGCCGCCCGAGTGCGAGCAGGTCGCGGGCGGGCGCGAGGCGTCCCGGGCGCAGGGCCCCGGCCTCCCGGGGGCGGCGGCTGGGGTCCACGACGCGCACGAGGCCTCCGTCGCGGTGGACCAGCAGCCCGGGCGTGAAGGGGTGCAGGCGCAGCGCGCGCAGGTCGAGCCGGCGCCGGACCTGGGGGTAGGAGGTGTTGAACACCTGGAACCCGCGGTCGAGCAGGAAGCCGTCGCGCCGGTCCGTGCGCATCCGCCCCCCGGCGGCGTCGGACGCCTCGACGATGCTGACGGTCCGTCCCTCCGCGGCGAGGTCCCGGGCGCAGGCGAGGCCCGCGAGGCCGGCGCCGACGACGAGGACGTCGACGGGGTGGTGGGTCGTGTGCACGGGGCTGCCCCTCCTCCTGCGCCGTGCGGCCACGGCGCCTCGCATCCGCCCGCATGGTCGCACGGCGGGCGGTCCGCCGCGGGGCGGCGGCCGCCCGGCGGGGCGAACACGACCCGTGCGGATGACACTTCCCGCTCCGCCGTGCCGGGGCCGGGCGCCGCCGTACCGCGGGCCGGCGCGGCGGGAAGGGTGCGGGATGGGGCAGGATCTTCCGCGGCGCCCCGGTGCGGGGTGCCGCTCACGGGCGCGGTGCCCGGCGGCGAAGGGAGCGGGCGTTGGCCGAGTGGCGTGTGGCCCCGGACGGGGGGCGGCCCGAGGGGAGGTCCTGCGCGCATCTGGAGACCGCGGCACCGCGAGGGGCCCTCTCCGTACCGGGCGGCTGTGCGCAGTGCGTCGCCCGGGGCCGGCGCTGGGTCCATCTGCGGGAGTGCCTGACGTGCGGTCACATCGGCTGCTGCGACAGCTCGCCGGGGCAGCACGCCTGGGCGCACGCCCGGGAGGCGGGACACCCCGTGGCGGCGTCGTTCGAGAAGGGCGAGCACTGGGCCTGGTGCTATGTCGACGAGGTGTTCCTCCTGCCCCTCACCTGAGCCGCCGAACACGCCCGTGCCGGGCCTTCTGTGCCGCCCGCCCCGGCGGGACGCGGCGCGGGACGCCCGGTGCGCTGCGCCGCGCCGCGGCGTCCGGGTGCTCGATAGGGTGAGGGCGTGGCAACGACGAGGAATGAGCAGCCTGCGGACACCCCTCCGCAGGTCCAGGGGTTCGAGCTGCCCGCCTTCGCCGTGCAGCTGCGCAGGCTGACCGGCGAGATCAACAGGTTCGCCCACGAGTTCGCCTCGGACCAGGGCCTGCATGCCACGGACGTCCAGGCCCTCGCCGCGATCATGGACGCCGAGAGCCCGCTGACGCCCGGCCGGCTGCGCGAGCACCTCGGCCTGACCTCCGGCGCGGTCACCGCCTGCCTCGACCGGCTGGAGCGGGCCGGTCACATCCGGCGCGCCCGGGAGAGCTCCGACCGGCGCGTCGTGCACCTGCACTTCCTGCCCGACGCCCGGGCGACGGCCCGGGCCCACTTCCTGCCGCTGGCCCGGGCCACCGCACGCGCCCAGGAGGGGTTCACGCCGGAGGAGCTGACGATCGCCCTGCGCTTCGTGGGCGCGATGGGCGACGAGCTGGAGCGTCTGAACCGCAGGCCCTGAGGGCCGCCTGACGGGACACCGCCCGTCCGCATCCGATCGCCGCCCGGCGGGCGAAGAGACCGGTAAGCGAGCCCTTCGCGCGGGCCCTGGTGACAAGATATCTCGATCATTGAGATACATTGCCGTCGAAGGATCTCGTCCCCGTCCCTGGGAGTGCCATGTTGAGTTCCCCCCGGCTCGTGCGCTGGCTCGTGCCGATCGTCCTGCTCGTCGCCTGGCTCGGCATCGGCGGCACCCTCGGGCCCTACGCGGGCAAGCTGGGCGAGGTCGCCACCAACGACCAGGCCTCCTTCCTGCCCCAGAACGCCGAGTCCACCCGGGTCATCGAGGCCGGCAGGGGCTTCGACCGCAACGAGTCGCTGCCCGCCGTCGTGGTGTGGACCGCCGAGGGCGGCGGCCCGGTCACCGAGGAGCAGCGCACCGCGGCGACCGGCGCCCTCGCCTCCCTGGACGGCGCCGAGGGGATCGCCGGGACGCCGTCGCCCGCACTGCCCTCCGAGGACGGGGAGGCCCTCCAGGGGGTGGTGCCGCTGCGGCCCGACCTCGGGGAGGACCTTGGCGCGGTGCTGGAGGAGGTCGGACGGGCGGCGGCGCAGGTGCCGGGGGCGTCCGCGCAGGTCGCCGGTCCCGCCGCCGCGCAGGCGGACCTCTCGGAGGCGTTCGCCGGGATCGACGGGCTGCTGCTGGCCGTCGCACTCGCCACGGTCCTGGTCATCCTGCTGCTGGTGTACCGCAGCGTGCTCCTGCCGTTCGTCATCATCCTCGGGGCGGTGTTCGCCCTCGGGCTGGCCTGCGCGGTCGTCTACGCCCTCGCCGAACGCGACGTGGTCCGGGTGGACGGCCAGGTGCAGGGCATCCTGTCGATCCTGGTGATCGGCGCCGCCACGGACTACGCACTGCTGCTGACCGCGCGCTTCCGGGAGGAGCTGGCGCGGCGGGAGGACCGGGTGGCGGCCATGCGCGCCGCGCTGCGCGAGTCGGCCGGGCCGATCGTCGCCAGCGCCGCGACGGTGGCCCTCGGCCTGATCGCCCTGCTGCTGAGCGATCTGACCAACAACCGCGCCCTCGGCCCGGTGGGCGCCATCGGCATCGTGTGCTGCGTGCTGAGCGCGCTCACCTTCCTGCCCGCCGTACTGCTCCTCCTCGGCCGGAGCGCGTACTGGCCGGCCCGGCCGAAGGCCGCGGACGCCTCGGACGGCGGCGGGGGCGGCGTGTGGGCCAGGGTCGCCGCCCTCGTGGGCCGGGGCCCCCGCAAGGTCTGGGCCGTGACCCTCGCCGCCCTCCTGGCCTGCGCCGCCTTCTCCCCCGCGCTCGTCTCCAAGGGCGTGCCGCTGGACGAGATCTTCGTCAACGACGCGCCGTCCGTGGCCGCGCAGCGGACGCTCGGGGAGCACTTCCCGGGCGGGTCGGGGCAGCCGGCCGTGGTGATCGCGGACGCCGACCGGGCCGACGCGGTGGTACGGGCCGCGCGCGGGACCGAGGGCGTGGCCGGGGTGACGCCGTTCACCGGCTCCGGCCGCCCCGGTCAGGGCGAGCCGCTGGTGGTCGACGGCAACGTCCGCATCGACGTCACCCTCGCCGACGCCGCGGACAGCGACGCCGCCAAGGCCGCCGTGGTGGCGCTGCGCGAGGCGGTGCACGCCGTCCCCGACGCGGACGCGGAGGTCGGCGGGTACACCGCGCAGCGGTACGACGCCCAGCAGACCGCCGAGAGCGACCGCGCGGTGATCGTCCCCGTGGTCCTCGTGATCATCCTGCTGATCCTGGTGGTGCTGCTGCGCTCGCTGGTGATGCCCGTCCTGCTGGTGGCCACCGTCGCGCTGAACTTCCTGGCGACGCTCGGTGTGTCGGCCCTCGTCTTCCAGGGGCTGCTCGGGTTCTCGGGCACCGACCCGTCCGTCCCCCTGTACGGGTTCGTGTTCCTCGTCGCGCTGGGCGTGGACTACAACATCTTCCTGATGTCCCGGGTGCGGGAGGAGTCCCTGCGGCACGGCACCCGCGAGGGCGTGCTGCGCGGGCTGACCGCCACCGGCGGGGTGATCACCTCCGCCGGTGTGGTGCTGGCCGCCACCTTCGCGGCGCTCGCGGTCATCCCGCTGGCGTTCCTGGTGCAGATCGCCTTCATCGTGGCCTTCGGGGTCCTGCTGGACACCCTCGTGGTCCGCTCGCTGCTGGTGCCCGCGCTGGTGCTCGACATCGGCCCGCGGGCCTGGTGGCCGGGCCGCCTCAGCCGGGACGCCCGGGAGCCGGCGGCGGTGCCCGACCGCGTGGGCGCGGGCGCGCACGCGGACGGCGCGGCCGTGCGGGACTGAGCGGGCGCCGGGCCCCGGGGTTCAGGGCGCCCCGGGGCCCGGCGGACGGACCGCCACGCGGGGTGGAGGCGGGGGCTCATCCGGCGACGGGGCCCCGCACCACGCTTCTGCCGGAGTGCTCCGGGCTTCCGTCGTAGGCCTCGACGCTGACGTCGACCAGCGGGTAGGACCCGAGGTCGACGCCCCCGGGGAGCGGCAGCGTCGCCCGCCCGGTGGGCCCGAGGACGCCGACGGCGATGACGCGGGTGCCGGTGCGGTCCGTCAGCCAGACCTCGTAGTAGCCGTCGGTGGGCGGGAGCCGCTCGACCGCGAGGCGCATCCGCCGGTCCGGGCCCGGGCCCGTCTCCACGGTGACGGTGCCCGCGGCCCGGGTGCCGGACACCGCGGCCAGCACGTGGACGTCCCCGGGCTCCGCGGCCCTCTCCCCGCCACCGGCGGTCCAGCGCGCCGCCGCGCCGCCCGCCGCCGCACCCGCGGCGAGGCACACCGCGGCCAGGGCGAGCGCGCTGCGGCGCCGCCAGGTCCGCCCGGCCCGGGCCGCGCCCGGAGGCGGGCCGGGGGCGCGGGCGGGACCCGTCCCGGCGTCCTGCTCCGCGGCACCGGAAAGGCCCAGGTCGCGGGCGAGCGCGTCCCAGACACGGGGCGGCGGGGCGGTCAGGAGGTCCTCCAGCGTGGCGGCCCGGGCCGCCGAGGTCACCCGGCGCAGCCCGTCCAGCTCCGCGCGGCACCGGGCGCAGGTGCCCAGGTGCGCGCGGTCCTCGGGGGCAAGGGCCTCGGCCGCCCCCGGCCCGCCGAGGGCCAGTTCGAGGAGGACGCCCGGGTCCGGGTGGTCAGCCACGGCCCGTCTCCGCCGACGGCACCGGGCGCCGCACCGCCGCCGGGGGCCGGGCCGCGCCGGGGGCCGGCGGGCGCGGGCCCGCGGCCGGGGCGGCGGCCGCACCGTCCGGCTCAGCGGAGCGCATGCGCGCGGGGGCGCGGGGCCGGACCGGCCGGCCGGCCGGGGGCCGCGGTCCGGGGTTGCGCGGCCGGGCGGCGGCCGCCCGGGAGCGCCGCCGGGGTGCGGGGGTTCATCGCGTGACGTCCCTTCGTGGCCTACGGGCCCGGTCACGGGTCCTGCCACCTTCTTCCGCCGGGGGACGGCGGAAGGATGCGCCACGAGGCCGCGGAAGCGGCCCGACGGCAGCGGCGCGGCGCACCCGGCGGGTGCGCCGCGCCGCCCTCGGCGGGCTTCAGAGGTCGATCATGCGGAACACGAAGAACGCCCCGAAGAGCACGGCCCCGAGAGCGATGATCCCCAGCCAGAACCAGGGGTGCTCCCAGATGCCGCCGTCGCGCGGCTCCTCGTGCACCTCGGCGGTCGATCCCTCGGCGGGCGGCGTCTCCTCCGGCGGTACGAGCGGTTCTGTCATGGCCCCAGGATTGGGCCTCCGCAGCGGTCGCGCACCTCGGGCGCCGCCCCCGGCCGGTGGTCCGGTTCCGGAGCGCCGCGTTTGCCGGAGGGGGCGTCGGACACGGTCGGCGCGCACCGCGGGGAAAAACGACGCACTAACAGTGCAAGTTGTGCGGCGCGTCCGGTCACAGGACGGTGGAGGCGAACGCGAGGACCTGCCGGGTCCCGCCCGTCGCACGAGGAGCCACGCCATGGACCGGCACCGAACCGGACCGGCTCGACGGTCCGACGCCCGCACCGCCCCGGCCGCCGCCGGGCCCGGGAGCGCCCGCCCGGACGACGCCGCCGACGCGGCCCTGGTCCACGGGTTCGTGAGCGGCGACGAGGCCAGCATCGAGGCCGTGTACCGGCGCTGGAGCCCGCTCGTCCACACGATCGCCCGGCGCACGCTGGGCGACGACCGCGAGGCCGAGGACGTGACCCAGCAGGTGTTCCTGGCCGCGTGGAAGGGCCGCGGCGGCTACCGGCCCGGGCGCGGGGGCCTGCCCGGCTGGCTCGTGGGCATCACCCGCCACAAGATCGCCGACGCCCTCGCCGCCCGCACGCGGCGCACCGAGATCGCCCTGGCCAGCGCCCGCCGCGAGCAGGGGCCGTCCGGTGCGGCCCCCGGCGGCGCGGACGAGGCGGTCGACCGGGTACTCCTGCTCCAGGCGCTGGAGACCCTGCCCGCCGCGCAGCGCCGGGTCGTCGGACTGGCTTTCTACGGGGACCTCACCCAGACCCAGATCGCCGCGCAGACCGGTCTGCCGCTCGGCACCGTCAAGAGCCACGTCCGCCGGGCCATGCAGGTGCTGCGGAGGGCCCTGGAGGCCGGCACCGAGGGCACACCCGGTCCTCCGGTTCCGCGCTCCGCCGCCCCGGCGGGGACGGGGAACCGCACGGCGGCGCGCACCCACCGCACGGCCCGCGCCGCCTGACCGCCGCCGCAGCGCCGGGCCCCCGCGCAACCGCGGGGGCCCGGCGCTGCGGCGTCCCGGGGCGTGGCGCCGGTCCCCGGCGGTCGGCCCGGGACCGGCGCTCCCCCGCCCGCGGGCGGTCGGAGGCGGCGCACGGTCGACCGTGCGCCGCCGATCGGATAAGGGGTCAGGACGGCGAGGAGGCGGGCTCGGGAGGCAGCAGCACCGTGTCGACGAGGTGCACGGTGGCGTTCCCGGTCTCCAGGTCGCCGCAGACGACCTTGGCGGAGTCGTTCACGATGTAGGCCCCGTCCACCTCGTCGGTGGTCAGGTCCTCGCCCTGGAGCGTCTCGAAGGTGCCGTCGGCCAGGTCGCCGGGGGCGACCTCCTCGCCCACCACGTGGTAGGTGAGGACCTCGGTCAGCTGGTCCTTGTCGGCCAGCAGCGCGTCGAGATCGGCCTGCGGGACCTTCTCGAACGCCTCGTCGGTCGGGGCGAAGACCGTGATGTTCTCCGCGTCGTTCAGCGTGTCGGCCAGACCGGCCTGCTCGATCGCCGCGGTGAGGGTGGAGAGCTCGGGGTTGTTGGACGCGGCGGTGGCGACCGGGTCGTCGACCATGCCCTCGGCGCTGCCCTCGCCCTCCTGGGGAAGCGACGCGCAGGCGGGACCGACCGGCTCCGCGCGGACGTCTGCCTGTGCGGGCGTACCGAGCATCAGTGCCAGCGGGATCAGCAGGGTGCCGACACCCGCGGCCACGGTGCCGCGGCGGGTGAGGTTGGTGTTCATGGTTCCGCCCTTCCGGATCGCTGGAGCGGGCGCGGTACGCGGTGCGCCCGTCATGAGAGGTTCGCGGCCACCCGCGGCAACGGATGCCCTGTATGTTCGATTTCTTCCCTTCTCCTGCGATGCGGGGCCGGGGCCCGCCTCAGGAGCGCATCAGCGCCTCAAGCGAACCGACCGCCGAGCGCAGCCCCTGGAGGCGGCCGGTGCCCGGCGGCACCGCGGTTCCCGACCAGCCCGGGCCCGCCAGCAGCAGCGCAGGGCTCTCCCGCGCCCCGCGCACACCCCACTCCATGCCGGCCACCCACTGGACCAGCGCCCGGTCCGCCGTCGAGCGGGACTGGGCCCAGAGCACCACCGCCGACGGCCCCGTGCGGCGGACCGCCTCCAGCAGGGCCTCGGCCGGGAGCGCGGCCCCGTACATCCGGGCGGGCAGGCGCCGTTCGGCGAGGGCCGCGGCGAGGGCCTCCAGGGGAAGGCTGTGCTCCTCCCCGGGGACGCAGGCCAGCAGCGCGGGGGCGAGCGGGAGGGCGCCGCGGGTGCTGTGCGCACGCCGCACGGCGCTGGAGACGTGCCAGGAGAGCAGGTGCTCGACCTCGACGTAGCGCTCCCCCGACGTCGCCCACTTGCGGCCCACGGCGTGCAGGGTCGGGGCCAGCACCTCCTCCCAGGCGGTGACGATCCCGTACTCGGCGATGGCCGCCTCCAGGATCTCCTCCACCGCCGGCGCGTCGAGGCGCAGCGCGGCGCGGGCGAGACCGCGGCACTCCTGGCGGACGTTCCCGAGGGGGAGGGCGTTGCGTCCTCCGGGGCCGCCCGAGCGGATGGGCGCTCCCCCGGCGGGCGGCCCGCCCGCGGCGGCGGGCCCCGGCTCCCCGGCGGGCGCGGTGTCCTGGGCGAGCACGGTGTCCCCGGCGGGCGTGGCGGACCGCAGGACGGCGCGCGCCGCCTCGGCCGGGGGGACGCCCTGGGCGGTGAGCCGGCACATCTCCTCGATCCGGCCGATGTCCTGCGGCGTCCAGCGGCGGTGCCGGCCGTCCTGCCGGGTCGCGGGGCCGATGCCGTAACGCCGCTCCCAGGACCGCAGGGTGGTCGCGGCGACGCCGAGCCGCCGGGCCACGGCCCCGGTACTCAGCGAGAGGTCCCGGCCCGCGGGGTCGTCGGTGCCCATGGGACCAGCTTACGACGCAGCACCGCTGCAAACCGGCCGGTCCGCCCCGGCGGGAGCCGGGGCGGACCGCACGGCGCCGCTCAGCAGATGCGCGGCAGCTGCTCGCCCAGCGGCATGTCGACCACCCGCGTCCCGCCGAGACCGGTACGGGCGACGACCATGCCCGGGTGGTCCTCGACGGCCTCGCCGATCACCGCCGCCTCCCGCCCCAGCGGGTGGGACCGCATCGCGTCGAGGACCGCGTCGGCGTGCTCCCGGGGAACGAAGGCCACCAGCTTGCCCTCGTTGGCGACGAGCAGCGGGTCGAGCCCGAGGAAGGCGCACGCGGCGGCGACCGGTTCGGGCACGGGTACGGCCCGCTCCTCGATCACCACGCCGGTGCCCGAGGCCGCGGCGATCTCGTTGAGCGAGGCCGCCAGGCCGCCCCGGGTGGGGTCGCGCAGGACGTGGAGATCCGGTGTGACGGCCAGCATGGCGTCCACCAGACCACCGAGCGGCGCACAGTCGCTCTCGACGCCCACGCCGAACTCCATCCCCTCCCGGACGCTGAGGATGGCGATGCCGTGGGCGCCGACGGCGCCGCTGACCAGCACCGCGTCACCCGGCCGGACCCGCTGCGGACGGAGGTCCACCCCGGCCGGGATGAGGCCGACCGCCGAGGTGTTGATGTAGACGCCGTCTCCGTGGCCGGCCTCCACGACCTTGGTGTCGCCGGTCGCCACCTCGACTCCCGCGGCCCGCGCGGCGGCGCCCATGGCCCCGGCCACACGGCCGAGGACCTCCATCTCGACTCCCTCCTCCAGGATGAAGCCGCAGGAGAGGTAGGCCGCTCTGGCCCCTCGCATGGCGAGGTCGTTCACGGTGCCGTTCACGGCGAGGTCCCCGATGCTGCCCCCGGGGAAGAACAGCGGCCGCACCACGAAGGAGTCAGTGGAGAAGGCCAGCCGCGCACCGCCGAGCTCGACGGCGGCGCTGTCGCCGAGGCGGTCCAGCGCGGGGCCCCCGAACGCGGGGGCGAAGACGTGCTCGACGAGTTCGGCCGACATCGCCCCGCCGCCGCCGTGGCCCATCACCACGCGCGGCTGGTCGCGCAGGGGCGCCGGGCAGGTCCACCCGATCAGGTCGGGCCCGGCGTCCGGGGCCGCCGGAGCGTCCGGGGCCCGCGTCGCGTCCGCCGGGTCGCGCGGGGTCCGTGTCGTGGTCTCAGCCAACGGGGGCCTCCTCGGAGGGTGCGGTCGGCGGCACGGTCTCCAGCCGCCGGTACAGGTAGTAGGCGGCACACGCCCCCTCGCTGGAGACCATGGTGGCGCCGAGCGGGGTGCGCGGGGTGCAGGTGGTGCCGAAGGCCTCGCACTCGTGGGGCCTGAGCTTGCCCTGGAGCACCTCGCCGCTGCGGCAGGCGGCCGGTTCCCGGGTGTCGATGCCGGTGACGCTGAAGCGGTGCTCGGCGTCGTACGCGCGGTAGCGCTCGGACAGCCGCCAGCCGCTGGACGGGATCACCCCGATGCCCCGCCACGCGCGGTCGGTGACCTCGAAGACGTCGTCCAGCATGGCCCGCGCCGCGGGGTTGCCCTCGGGACGCACGGCGCGCGGGTAGGCGTTGTCGACGGTGTGCTCCCCGCGCTCCAGCTGGCGGACGGTGCGGCGCACCCCTTCGAGGATGTCCAGGGGTTCGAAGCCGGTCACCACGATGGGCACGCCGAAGCGGTCGGCCAGGTCCGGGTACTCCGCGGTGCCCATCACGCTGCACACGTGCCCGGCCGCCAGGAAGGCCTGCACCCGGCAGTCGGGCGACTGCATGACCGCCTCGATGGCCGGAGGCACCCGCACGTGGGAGACGAGGAGGCTGAAGTTGCCGATGCCCAGCCGCCGGGCCTGGTGGACCGCCATCGCGTTGGGCGGGGCCGTGGTCTCGAAGCCGATGCCGAAGAAGACCACCTCGCGGTCGGGGTTCTCCCGCGCGATCCGCAGGGCGTCCAGGGGCGAGTAGACGACGCGCACGTCGCCGCCGGCGCCGCGCACCTGGAACAGGTCCCGGCCGGTACCCGGGACCCGCAGCATGTCGCCGAAGGAGCAGAAGACGACCCCCGGCCGGGAGGCGATCTCCAGGGCCTTGTCGATGACCTCCAGCGGCGTGACGCAGACCGGGCAGCCGGGCCCGTGGATCAGCTCGACCTCCGGGGGCAGGAGCTGGTCGATCCCGTGGCGGATGATGGTGTGGGTCTGGCCTCCGCAGACCTCCATCAGGGCCCACGGCCGGGTCACGGCGGCCCTGATGTCGTCGAGGAGCCGACGGGCGAGGGCGGGGTCCTGGAACTCGTCGATGTACTTCACCGGCCCGCCTCGCCTTCGGCGGGCCGCGCGGCGGGAGCGGCCCCGGGAGTGGGCCCACCGGTGAGTCCGGCCTCGGCCCGGGCGTTCTCCCAGGGGTCGCCGAACTCCTCCTGGAGCAGGCCGAGGTTCTCGAAGAGGGCCAGCGTCTGCCGTGCGGACTCCTCGTCGAGCCGCTGCAGGGCGAACCCCACGTGGACGATGGCGTACTCGCCGACCCTCAGGTCGGGCAGGTACTCCAGGCAGACCTCCTTCACGACGCCGCCGAAGTCGACGGTCGCCATGCGGGTGCCGTCCCGTTCCTCGATGCCCAGCACTCTGCCGGGTACCGCCAGGCACATGTGCCTCTCCTCGCTCTCGCCTTGCGTGGGATGCCGTCAGCCGCCGCCGGTGGGCCCGAGGGCGGCCACGGCGAGCTGGCCGAGGGCCAGTCCGCCGTCGTTCGGGGGGACGCGCCGGTGGCGCAGGACGGTGAAGCCGTCCTGTTCCAGGCGGTGTGCGCAGGCAGAGCTGAGCACCGCGTTGGCGAACACCCCTCCGCTCAGGACGACGGTCCGGAGCCGGTACCGCTCGCGGGCCGCGCGGCAGGTGTCGCGCACCAGCTCGGCGACGGCCGCGTGGAAGCGCGCGGCGATCAGGCGGGGCGGGGCCGCGGCGCGCAGGTCGCGGACCACGCCCGCCAGGACGGGGCCCGGGTCCGCGGTGAGCGCGTCCCCCTCGCGGCGGGCGGGGCGCAGGGCGAAGGCGTAGGGGTCCGCGTCCGCCGCCGGCCCGGGCAGGCCCCCGTCGCACGCCGCGGCCTCCAGCTCGATCGCCGCCTGGGCCTCGTACCCCGCGCTCTGGCAGACGCCCGCAAGCGCGGACACCGCGTCGAAGAGCCGGCCCATGCTGGAGGTGGGGACGCAGGCCACGCCGCGCTCCAGCTGGCGTGCCAGCAGCTTCAGTTCTCCGGGCGGGCAGGCGGCCACCGGGGGCAGGTCCGCGTCCCACGGGATACCGGCGGCCCGCAGGTGTGCCAGTGCCATCCGGTAGGGGCGCCGCACCGCCGTGTCCCCGCCGGGCAGGGGCACGTAGCCGAGGTGCGCGTGGCGGGTGAAGCCGCCGTAGCCCGCGATCAGGAACTCCCCGCCCCACACGGCCCCGTCCGTGCCGTAGCCCGTGCCGTCGAAGGCGACGCCGATGACCCGGCTGCCCGGTGGGAGCCGGTGCTCGGCCATCGCGGAGGCGACGTGGGCGTGGTGGTGCTGGACCCTGGTGACGGGGCGGCCCGCCGCGTGGCGCACCGACCAGCGGGCCGAGCGGTAGGCGGGGTGGAGGTCGGCGGCCAGCGCGGTCGGACGGACGCCGGTGAGGTCCTCCAGAGTCGCCTCGGCCCTCTCGAACACGCGCTGGGTGCCGAGGTCGTCCATGTCCCCGACGTGGGCGGAGAGCCAGGCCCGCTCGCCGGCCCCCAGGCAGAAGGTGTTCTTCAGGTCGCCGCCGACCGCGAGGGAGGGGGGCACGGGCGCGGGCAGCTCCACCGGGAGCGGCGCAAGGCCGCGCGAGCGCCGCAGCACCGTCTCCCGGCCGTCCACGACCCGGACGACGGAGTCGTCGCAGGGCACCTGGATGGGGCGGTCGTGGGTCAGCCAGGCGTCGGCCAGGCCGACGAGGCGGTCCAGGGCCTCGCGGTCGCCGGTGACGATGGGCTCTCCCGCGAGGTTGCCGCTCGTCATCACCAGCAGCCGCGGCCCGGGCGGGTCGCCCGGGAGGCCGAGCAGCAGGTGGTGCACGGGCGTGTAGGGCAGCATCACGCCGAGGTCGGGACTGCCCGGGGCGACGCCGCCGGCCGGCTCGGGGGCGTCGCCCCGGGCGCGCACGGCGGGGGTCCTGTGCCGGCGCAGCAGCACGATCGGACGGACGGCCCCGGTGAGCACCCGGCGCTCCTCGGGACCGAGGCGGACCAGGTGCGCGACGTCCTCGGGTGTCCGGGCCATCAGGGCGAAGGGCTTGCCGCCCCGCTCCTTGCGCCGGCGCAGTTCGGCGACGGCCGCCGCGTTGGCGGCGTCGCACGCCAGGTGGTAGCCGCCGAGGCCCTTGACGGCGAGCAGGCCCCCGGCGGCGAGCAGCCGGCGGGCCGCGGCGACGGCGGCCTCGCCGGCCGCCGCGGCCGGGGCCCCCGGCCCGGTGAGCAGCACGAGCCGGGGGCCGCAGGCGGGGCAGGCCACGGGCTGGGCGTGGAAGCGGCGGTCCCCGGGGTCGGCGTACTCGCGGGCGCAGTCGGCGCACATCGGGAAGCGGGCCATGGTGGTGTGCTGCCGGTCGTAGGGCAGACCGGTGACGATGGTGTAGCGCGGGCCGCAGTTGGTGCAGGTGATGAAGGGGTGGCGGTGGCGCCGGTCCCCCGGGTCGGCCAGCTCGGCGAGGCAGTCGGCGCAGGTGGCCGTGTCCGGGGGGACCAGGGTGCGCACGGACGCGGTCCGCGGCGAGGGGCCGATCGCGAACCCGGCGCCGCCCGTCGGGGCGATCGCCACCTGGTCCACCCGTTCCACCAGGGCGAGCGGCGGGGCGTCGGAGACCAGGCGCTCGCAGAACCGGGCCACCGCCTCCGGGGCGCCCTCGACCTCGGCGACGACCCCGTCACCGGTGTTGGCGACGTGCCCGGTCAGCTCCAGCGACACGGCGAGGGTGTGGACGAACGGGCGGAAGCCGACGCCCTGGACGACGCCGCGCACGGTCACCCGCCGGCGCTCCGCCTCCGGGCCCGTGGCGGTGGTGGGGGACGCGGGAGTCACGCGTGCTGGTGGGCGTGGCCGTGGGCGCGCGGGGCCTCGTCGTCGGCGTGCCCGTGGCCGCGCCCGTCGGCGTGTTCGTGGCCGTGCCCGTCGGCGTGTTCGTGGCCGTGCCCGTGGCCGTGCCCGTCGGCTTGCCCGTGGTCGGCCCGCGTGCGGGCCATCACGGGCGTGTGGACGGGCGCGCCCCCGGCGGCCGCGAGGGCGCGCTCCAGCAGGGTGCCGATCCCGGACCCGGTGCGGGCGGAGGTCAGCCGCACCTCGACCCCGGGGTTGACCCGCTCCACATGGGCGCGGAAGGCCGCCTCGTCGAAGCCCACGGCCTCGGCGATGTCGGTCTTGGTCACCAGGACGAGGTGGGCGAGGCCGAAGGCCGTGGGGTACTTGAGGGGCTTGTCCTCCCCCTCGGTGACGGAGGCGAGGACCACGCGCAGGCTCTCCCCGAGGTCGTAGGAGGCCGGGCAGACGAGGTTGCCGACGTTCTCGACGAACAGCAGCCGCGTGTCCGCCGGAAGCCACCCCTCCAGGTGGCCGCCGAGCATGGCCGCCTCCAGGTGGCACAGGCCGTCCGTGAGGACCTGCCTGACCGGCGCGCCGGAGCGGGCGAGGCGGGTGGCGTCGTTCTCGGTGGCGAGGTCGGCCGTCAGGGCGGCGACGGGAACACCGCGCTCCCCTGCCAGTGCGAGTTCGGCCTCCAGCAGCTCCGTCTTGCCGCTGCCCGGACTGGAGAGCAGGTTGACGACGGTGGTGCCGCGCGCGGTGAGCCGGGCGCGCAGCCGCTCGGCGGTGGCGTCGTTCTTGGCCAGGACCTGTGTGCGCAGGTCGACGGATCGGCACATGGTTCAGCTCTCCTCGGGAACCCGGGGGCGGCCGGTGGCCGCAGGGCGGGGCGCGCCCCAGTGGACGTCGGCGATGCGCAGCTCGCGGCCGGACAGCAGGTCCTCGGCCGGTGTGCCGCAGTCGGGGCAGCAGAGGTCGGGGGGCATGCCCACGGCCCACTCGCCCCCGCAGGGAGTGCAGCGTGCCCGCCCCGGGACGGTCTCGGCGATCAGCTCGGCGCCCTCCAGCACGGTGCCGGCGCAGGCGAGGCCGAAGCAGAAGGACAGGGCGTCGGGGACCACGCCGGCGAGCTCGCCCACGTGCAGGCGCACGGATGCCACGCTCTCCGCGCCGTGGGAGCGCGCGGCCTCCTCGACCTGGTCGACGACCGCGAGCGCGAGGGACATCTCGTGCATCGGGGGTGCTCCTGTCCGTGGGGGCGCCCGCTCCGCCGCGCAGCGGGCGGGCGGGCGCGCCCCATTCAAGGGCGGGCGGGGCCGGGCGGTCTGCCCGGCGCACCGGCGGGGGCCGGGGAGCTACCCGTTCGGAGCAGGCGGGGCGTCGGCCGCGTTCGGCTTCACATGCGGCTGATGCGCAGGTAGCGCCTGATGTCGGGCAGGTTCGCGGCGACGAGCGCGGCGAGGGCGGCCGCGGCCGCCGCGGCGATGACGCTTCTGTTCACGGTTCCTCCTCAGGGGGCGGCCGGGCCGGCCGCGGGCAGGGTGGTGGCGGTGTCGACGAGCTCGCGGACCGTGCGCACGGCGCGGGGCACGGCTGCGCGTACCGCCTCGCTGAGGCCGATCCCCTCGTCGAGGCAGGCGGGTTCGCAGCCCACGACGAGGATGCGGGCCGGGGGCGCCGTGCCGGTCCCGGC
Organism: Streptomyces sp. C10-9-1; assembly: GCF_024497955.1. Taxonomy (GTDB): domain Bacteria; phylum Actinomycetota; class Actinomycetes; order Streptomycetales; family Streptomycetaceae; genus Streptomyces; species Streptomyces sanyensis. Next base: position 125,113 of record NZ_JANHKP010000005.1, read on the forward strand.
GCCGAGGGTGCCGAGCAGGGCGAGGACGGTGCCGGGGGTCATGCGGTGCCCGTCCAGGGGCGCGCCGCCGGGCGGGGTGTCGGCCTCGGCGTCCTCGATGACGTAGAGCGTGCCGGGGGCGCCGCCGCGCGCGGTGGCGTCGAGGAGGACGGCGGTGTCGTAGCCCTCCAGGAGCTGGTAGGCGAGGTGGACGCCGCGGACGCCGGCGTCGACGGCCTCCACGTGCGGGGGCAGGGGCCCCGCGGACAGCTGCCGCACGGCCTCGACGCCGAAGCCGTCGTCGCCGAGGAAGATGTTCCCGATGCCCGCGACCAGGGTCCGGGGGGCCGGTGCGCTCATGCGTCCTCCTGCTCGGGGTGGGCGACCTCGTCCGGCTGGAAGTACAGGTACCGGCCCTGCTCGCGCCGGATGTCGGCACCGGGGTCGCCCTCCACGGTGACCGCGAGGTGGACTCCCCCGTCGACGTCGTGGACGACGGCCTCCACCAGGGCGGTGCGGCCGTGCAGGAACGCGTCCTGCGCGTCGGTGCGGCGGCGTCCGGGGCGCAGGACCACGCGGTTTCCGGCCCGCACGGGGCGGTCGCCGACGAGCACCTCGTCCGTCGCGGGGTCGACGCCCGCATCGCTGCCGGGGTCCCACCAGGGCGTGTCCGGCCGGGCGGTGCCCGGCGGGGCGAAGGGGTCCTCGGCGGCCTGCGGCGGTCCGGGAGCGGGGCCGAGGGTGCGGACGGCACCGTGCAGCCGGTCGAGGACCTCGGGCGGCAGGGAGTCGGCGAGGTCGATGACCGCGGCCGCCCGGGCGTCGGTACCGCGCGCCTCGCGCTTCTCCCGGTCGGTCAGGGCCGCGGTGCGCAGGGCGAGGATCTCGTCGATCTCGGTGGCGTCGTAGAGGGCGCCGGGGCTCTCCGGCGCGATGGCCGGGTGGTCGTCCAGGATGATCGGCGAGGACAGCACGAGGTCCGCGCGCCCGGGCTCGCCCGCGAGGACGGGCCAGGTGTGCAGGTTCCGGCAGGCGGCCACCGCCGCGCCCGCCCACTGCGGCGGGTCGGTCATGGAGAGGAACGCGCCGCGGTCGAGGTGGAGCAGGAGGTGGGCGGCGATCAGGGAGTGCGGCAGGGCCGCGTCGCGCGCCTCGGCGGAGTGCGGCGACCAGCCGCTGGTGTTCTCGACCAGGGCGGTGAGCCTCAGCACCCGGTAGGGGCCGGGGAGTTCCTCCGCGGTGAGCCGCAGCCGCGCGCTGACGGCCTCGCGGCGGCGCAGCAGGCGCCCGGCCTCGGTGCCGTCCTCGGCGCGGACGGTCTCGGTCTCCTCCTCGGCGGGCCGTGCGACGGGGACCTCCAGCCCCCCGCCGGTGAGGTCGCCGACGGGGATGGTGACGTCGACCCGCTCCTCGACGCCCTCGTCCCAGGCCGTCAGCACCCGGTCGGCAAGGGCGAGTTCGGGGACGGTCTCGTACCGGCCGCCGCCCGCGGCGCGCTGGACCGTGCGGCGCTGGGCGCGCAGGAAGCGCAGCTGGACGGCGAGCCGGGCGCCGGGCCGGGGCTCCATCAGGCACTCGGTGTGCTGGAACTCGTACTCGTCGCCGCGGGCCGCCCACGCGGGCGGGACCAGGACCCCGAACTGCCAGCGCAGGCGGTTCTTCGCCGCGGAGGCGCGGTAGGGGTAGAGGACGTAGCCCTCGAACAGGACGGCGTCGGCGACCTGGCGGGCGTGGGCGAGCCGGGCCTCGGTCTCCTCGGCGAAGGCGGCGGTCGTCATCGTGCCGGGGTCCTTTCGTACCGGGCCGGTGCGGCGCCCTCCGAGGGGGGCGCCGTGGCCGGCGGGGCGCCCGGGGCGGGAGCCTCCAGCAGGTCGCGGACGGCGGCCTCGGCGGACGGCAGTGCGCGCCGGGAGCGGTGGGCGAGGAGGGCGGCCATGGTGTCGGAGGACAGCCGGATCCAGCCGCAGCCGGGGAAGTGCTGCTCGATCATCTCCCGCCAGGTGGCGGCCGGCAGGGCGAAGGCGGCCTCCCGGTCCCAGGGCACGGGTTCGACCCGGAACCCGGCCGCCCCGGTGAAGGCGGTGCCCGAGAACAGCATCAGCAGGGGTACCTCGCCGCCCTCCAGGGCGTCCGCGTACCGGGTCGCGGCGACGTCCATGTCGTAGGTGCAGGGCACCACGAGGTCGGTCTCGGTCTCCCCGGTGAAGCCGGGGACCATCAGCGACACCTGGGCGAACTGGAGGGGGTTGAGGGTGGTGCCCCAGCGGGAGCGCTCGCCGAAGAGGTCGGTCAGCCCACCGGTCGCCTCCCCCTCGCCGTAGGCGCGCCGGGACGGTTCGATGCGGATCTGGCAGCGCAGGGCGAGGGCGTGGACGGGGGACGGTCCGTCGGCGGTGATGCGCAGCCGGAACACCAGGGTCGGCCCGGCGGCGTAGCGGTCCGCACGGGCTCCGGTGCAGGTGAAGGTGAAGGCGGTCATGGGCGGGGCGCCCCCAGGGTGCGGGCCGTGCGTCGCACCTCGGCGAACAGGCCGTCGACGGCGGCGCGGGCCTCCGCGCCGCCGTCGAAGCCCCGCCACAGCATCCGCATCCGGCCGGTGAGTTCGTAGGCGAGGTCGACGGGGACGAGGTGGCACTCGGTGTGCCCGTCGGTGCGGCGGACCAGTACCGCCTCGGTGTCGGGGGCGAGTTCGCCCGCCAGGCGGGTGGCGTCCAGGACGGCCCGTTCCCCCTCCGGCTCCAGCTGGTGCTCGGTGGCACCCGCGGGGCTCGGGTAGAGGGCGACCAGGCGGTCGAGCGCGGTGTTGCGGAAGAAGAACACCATCCCCACCGGGATGCCGAGGCGGTCCCACAGGCCGTCGTCGAAACCGTGGCCGGGATCGCTGAGCCGGCGGTCGGGCACGGCGCGGAAGCGGCCCCCGGCGGCGCCCGGGCGGTCCATCAGCAGGGCGCAGTCGGCGCAGGCGCAGGCCAGGGAGCGCCGGTCGGTGTCGACGAGGTGGCGGTGGTCCTCGGGGACGGCGCCGCCGCACAGCTCGCAGGTCTCGGGGGCGGGGGGCCGCGGTGCGGTGAACCGGCGCAGGCCGCGCGGCTGCCGGGCCGCCGCCCCGGCGGCGGCCCGGAGGGGGTGCGGCGCGGTCACCGGGCCGGTCCCGGGGAGCCGCCGCCGGGGCGGGTGCCGATCTGGAGGAGGGGCGTCTGCCGCGGCGTCTCGGCGATCTCGACCCCCGCCACCTCCGGGGCGAAGCAGGACAGGGCGTCGGCGGCGGCGCGGTGCGCGGCCTCCCGGGTGGAACCGCAGCCGCAGCCGCCCTCCCCCGCGGGCTTCAGCCGCAGCACGCCGGTGGCCGGGTCGTGGCCGTCGACGGCCAGCGGGCGTCCCGGGAGGGTGTCCAGGGCCCGCTCGACGCGGGCGGCCAGGTCCTCGGGGTGGAGGTCGTGCAGCACGAGCATCCCGGCCACGAGCCCGTCGCCCAGGAGCGGTTCGAGGGGGCCGGGACCGGCGTCGGGGCCGGTGCGGCGCAGCAGGTCCACGGCGCGGGCCAGGCCCGTGCCGTAGAAGTCCATGAGCACGCGGACGAGTTCCTCGGCGGCGGCGCGGGCCTGCTCGTCGCCCGAGGCGGCGAGGCGTTCGAGGACCTCGTCCACGCGGCGTCCCGCCTCCTCCGCGGAGAGGGCGGGTGCGGCGGAGGGCGCCGGTGCCGTCTGCGCGGGGGCGCTCATCCGCCCAGTCCGCTCAGACCGGTGGGGACGTGCATGGTCTTGACGGTCCTGCCGCCGCCGACGTACATGTGCACGCCGCAGGGCAGGCACGGGTCGAAGCTGCGCACCGCGCGCATGATGTCGATGCCCTTGAAGTTCTCCGGGGTGTTCTCCTCGAAGATGGGCGTGTTCTGCACGGCGTCCTCGTAGGGGCCGGGGGTGCCGTAGGTGTCGCGGGTGCTGGCGTTCCAGGGGGTCGGCGGGTACGGGTGGTAGTTGGCGATCTTCCCGTCCCGGATGACCATGTGGTGCGAGAGCACGCCGCGGACGGCCTCGGTGAAGCCGCAGCCGATGGACTCGTCGGGGACCTCGAACTTCTCCCAGGTCTGGGTGCGCCCGGCGCGGACCTCCTCCAGTCCCTTCTCGGCGCAGTGCAGGGCGACGGCCGCGGCGTACGCCTGGAAGTAGGTGCGGGCGCGGTTGCGTTCGAGGGCGTTGGACCACTGGGGGATCCGCCACTCGAAGCTGGTCTCCGGCTTGGTCATGGTGCGCGGCAGGTTGATGACGACGCTGTGCCCGGTGGCCTTGACGTAGCCGACGTCCACGAGCCCGGACAGGGCGGTGGACCACAGGCGGGCGAGGGGGCCGCCCCCGGTGTCGAGGGGCAGGTGGTCCTTGCCGTCGAACCAGCGGGGGGACATCACCCAGCTGTACTTGTCCTGGAAGTCGCGCTTCTGGGGGGCCGGGATGGTGTGCTGGTTCCAGGGGTGGCGCGGGTCGACCGGGTTGCCGAGCGGGTCGTGGGTGACGAACTGCTCCTGCCCGGCCCAGTCCTCGTAGTACGAGGACCCGAGGAGGATCCGGATGCCGAGGTTGATCTCGGTGAGGTCGTTGGTGACCAGCCTGCCGTCGACGACGACTCCCGGGGTGACGAGCATGCGCCGTCCCCAGTCGCTCATGTTGGCGTAGGTGAAGTCGCAGTGCTCGGGGTCGTTGAGGGCTCCCCAGCAGCCGAGCAGCACACGGCGGCGGCCGACCTCCTCGTAGCCGGGCAGGGCCTCGTAGAAGAAGTCGAACAGGTCGTCGTGGAGCGGGACGACGCGCTTCATGAACTCGACGTAGCGCATCAGTCGGCTCATGTAGTCCGTGAACAGCTGCACGGAGGCGACGGTGCCGGTGCCCCCGGGGTAGAGCGTGGAGGGATGCACATGGCGGCCCTCCATCAGGCAGAACATCTCCCGGGTGTAGCGGCTGACCTGGAGGGCCTCCCGGTAGAACTCGCCTTCCAGCGGGTTGAGCGAGCGCATGATGTCGGCGATGGTGCGGTAGCCGTGCTCGGCCGCGTGGGGGGCCTCGGTCCGCTCGGCGAGTTCGAGGACCCCCGGGTTGGTCTCGCGGACCATGCGCTCGCAGTAGTCGACCCCGACCAGGTTCTCCTGGAAGATGTTGTGGTCGAACATGTACTCGGCGGCCTCGCCGAGGTTGATGATCCACTCCCCCAGGTGCGGGGGCTTCACGCCGTACGCCATGTTCTGCGCGTACACCGAGCAGGTGGCGTGGTTGTCCCCGCAAATCCCGCAGATGCGGCTGGTGATGAAGTGGGCGTCGCGCGGGTCCTTCCCGCGCATGAAGACGCTGTATCCGCGGAAGACCGAGGACGTGCTGTAGCACTCGGCGACCCGCTTCTGCTTGAAGTCGATCTTCGTGTGGATGCCGAGACTGCCCACGATCCGGGTGATCGGATCCCAGGACATCTCCACCAGGCCGCTCGGGTCGCCGGCCGCTTTCGTCGTCGGTGCCATCGTGCGCTGTGCCCTTCGTCAGGAGGCGGGGTGGGGGGAGGGGGACGGGGTGCGTCGGGGGGCGGTCACCACGGGGGGCGGTAGCCGGTGGTGAGGCGTTCGCCGGTGTGGCGCCACCTGGGCTCCTGGTCGACGGTCCGCGCAGTGAGGGACCGCAGGCGCCGGATGACCGCGCCGTAGGCGCCGCTGGCCGTGCTGGAGACCTTGCCGCCGGGCGGCTCGTCCATGAACGGCATGAACTTGTCGGGGAAGCCGGGCATGGTGCAGGCGATGCAGATGCCGCCGACGTTGGGGCAGCCTCCGACGCCGTTGATCCAGCCCCGCTTGGGGACGTTGCACTTCACGACCGGGCCCCAGCAGCCGAGTTTGACCAGGCACTGCGGGGAGTCGTACGCGTGGGCGAACTGGCCCTGCTCGTAGTACCCGGCGCGGTCGCAGCCCTCGTGGACGGTGGCGCCGAACAGCCAGGTGGGGCGCAGCTTGTCGTCCAGCGGGATCATCGGGGCGGCGCCGGTGGCCTGGTAGAGCAGGTAGGTGAGCGTCTCGGCGAAGTTGTCGGGCTGGATCGGGCAGCCCGGCACGCACACGATCGGGATGCCGGCCTGCGACTTCCAGTCCCAGCCGAGGTAGTCGGGCACGCCCATCGCTCCGGTCGGGTTGCCGGACATGGCGTGGATGCCGCCGTAGGTGGCGCAGGTGCCGATCGCGACCACGGCGAGGGCCTTGGGGGCGAGCCGGTCGATCCACTCGCTGGTGGTGATGGGCTGGCCGGTGCCGGGGTCGTCGCCGAAGCCGCACCAGTAGCCCTCCGGCTTGATGGACTCGTTGGGGATCGAGCCCTCGACGACGAGGACGAACGGTTCGATCTCGCCGCGCTCGGCCTTGAAGAACCACTCGATGAAGGTGTCGGCGCCGCCGACCGGACCGCACTCGAAGTCGATGAGGGGCCAGTGGACCTGCACCTCCGGCAGGCCGGGCAGCGCACCGAGGACGATCTCCTCGATGCTGGGCTGCATGGCGGCGGTCAGGGCGACGGAGTCACCGTCGCAGCTGAGGCCGGCGTTGATCCAGAGGATGTGGACGGGCGGCTGCCCGTCCGCGGAGGCCGACGACTCCGCTCCGGTCGTGGTCGTGGTTTCAGCGTGCATGGACGCCTCCTGGCGCGGCTGTGACGCCCCCCTCCAGCGGTTGGTCATCTCTCTTGCTAACAGCCGCCCTCCGCTCGGGCCACCGCAGCGGCGGGCGGCCGCTCGCCCCGGACGAAGGCCCTCCGCAGTGCGTGGTAGGGGGCGTGCGGGTCGTCGAAGACGCGGTTCATCCGGGCGGACTCCTCTTCCCGGAAGGCGGCGAGGGGCTTCGCGGCCTCCTGCGCCTCGCGGTCCGCCTTCTTCGCGACGATGCGCCGCCGGGTGGCCGGGAGGGTGGCCAGGCGCGCGGCCGATCGGGTGATCCGGGCGGGGAAGGCGCCCGGCCCGCAGTCGAACACCTGGTCCACCAGGCCCATGTCCCGTGCCGCGGCGGCGGTCACCGGCTCGGCGCGGCCGGTGAGGCGCTCGGCGCGCTCCGGGCCCACCCGGCGCGGCAGGGAGTAGGTCCAGTACTCCGAGCCGTACAGGCCCATGCGGCGGTAGTGGGGGTTCAGGACGGCCCCGGAGCGGCACCAGACCTCGTCGGCGGCCAGCGCGAGCATCACTCCCCCGGCGGCCGCGTTGCCGCCGAGAGCCGCCACGACCAGCCGGTCGGTGGTGGTCAGCACCGCCTCGACCAGGTCGTTCATGGCGTCGAGGTTCTCCCGGGAGGCCGCCGCGGGATCGGCCGCGGCCTCGATGACGCCGAGGTGGATGCCGTTGGAGAAGAAGTCCCGCCCGCCCCCCAGGACCAGCACCGCGGTCGGCCGTTCGCAGGCGGCGCGGTAGGCGGCGAGCAGGCGGCGGCACTGGCCGGTGCCCATCGCGCCGCCGGCGAACGAGAACTCCAGCCGTCCGACGGGGCCGTCCTCGTGGTAGGCGATCTCCCTCCAGGTGCGGCCCGGTCCCGGCCGCAGGGGCGCGGGCACCTCCGGCAGCGGGGGCAGCCGGTCACCCAGGGCGAGCACCGCGGGCAGCTTCAGGCCCGCGGGGCCGCCGGGCAGGCGCCTGGGCCGCAACTGCGGGATCCAGACGGCCCCGTCGCGGGTGGCCCGGCAGACGGCACCGCAGCGGGTGGCGAGCAGCTCGCCCGGGCGGCCGCGGAGGGTGTCCTCCGGGTGGCCCCCGTGGAGGTACCACTCGCCGCCCAGCAGGCTGTCCAGCACACCGGGACGGGAGTCGGCGGCGCGCAGGGCCCGCACCACGGACTCGGTGCCGTCGGCGGCCCAGTCGATCGCCCGGCGCTCCTGGCGGAGGTAGGGCCGGGTGCGGTGGCCCGAGGGCTGCCGCGGGAGGGGGCGGTGGGAGGGGGAGGCCGCGCGCTCCACGGCGGCGAGGACGGCCGCGACGGCCGCGTCCGCCACCTCGCCCCGGTAGAGGTCGCTCTTGGCCAGCGGGGGCAGCGGGCACGGGGCCCAGGCCCACACCGTCCCCGCGTCCATCTCCCCGGAGGCCTCCAGCACGGTGGCGCCCCAGGTGCGGGCGCGGTCGTGGACGGCCCAGTCGAGGCTGGAGGGGCCCCGGTCGCCCGGGGGTCCGGGGTGCACCACCAGGCAGCGGTGGCGGCTCCACACCGCGCGCGGGATGCGCACGGTCAGCATGGGCGCCAGGACGAGTTCGGGGCCGTGGTCCCGCACGGCGCGCTCGATGTCCGCACCGTCGCGGACGACCTCGACGGCCGTGCGGTGCCCGCGGTCGCGCAACTCGGCGTGGACGCGCTGGGAGAGGCTGTTGTAGGCGTTGGCGACGAGCAGGATGCGCATGGCCCCTCCGGCTCCGGCGGAACCGGCCGGAGGGCTCCGGCCGGCCACCGCGATGGTGGGGCACGGGCCGCGCCGCCTGCGGGACACACGTCGGACGGTTCACCCGTTCGTGGACGACGGAGGCCCGTATTCCGTCATGTGCCGCAATCCGGGGCCGCTGCGCGCCGGGGCGGCGCGACCGGAGCGCCGGCGCCCCAGGACCGCACGGGACACGTCTCCCGGCGCTGCGGGGACGGCCGCCCCCGGGCGGGCGCACTCAGGCCGGCCACCCGCCGGTTCGTACGCCCTCCCCCGAGCGACCTGCCGGGCCGCTGCTCAGAGCGGACTGTCGGCCGTCAGGCGGTGCGTCGCGTCGAGGCACCACCGGCGCACCGAGGGCCACGGTCCGTACCCGTCCGCCACGGCGAGGTGCCCGGCACCCGGCAGCAGGTCCACCTCGCAGCCGAGCGGGCCCGCGTAGGCCTCCGCCGCCCCCTCGGGCGCGTACGGGTCGTCGTCGGAGCACACCAGGCGCGGCGGCGCGGCGGAGAGCCCGAGGGAGGCGAGGTCCAGCACACCGGGGGTGAACGGCGCGATGGCGTCCCAGGAGAAGGCCGACGGGCCCGGCGGTGCGACGAGCAGCAGCCGGTCGGCGGGCGGACCGCCGGGGCGGCCGGCCGCGAGGTGGAGCCAGGCGAGGCAGCCGAGGCTGTGGCACACCACGACCCGCTCCCCCCGCATCATCCCCAGTTCGGCCTCCACGGCCTCCGTCCAGGCGGCGGGCGAGGGCCGGTCGGGGTCCGGGAGCTGGGGGTAGAAGACCTGCTCGCCGCGGCCGCGCAGCCACTGCGCGAGGTCGTGCTGCCAGTGGTCCTCGGGGCGGCGGTTCTCGACGCCGTGCAGGATGAGGAAGGTGCGCTGCCACATGCGCCGCACTCTACAAACACCTGCCCGCCCCCCGGCGCGCGGGGCGCGCACGCGGCCGCCCGGGGGCGGGGCCGTGCGGCTGACATCGACGCGGTGCGCCTCAAGAGAGCACCGCCCCGGGCCGAACCAAGGGGTGACGACGATGGAGCCGCCGGACAGCGAGGAGCAGAGCACATGGCGGAAGCAGCACAGGGAACACCGGTCTGGGCCGACGCGACCTTCCCCGACCTCCGGGCCGCCAAGGAGTTCTACGGCCGGGTCCTGGGATGGACCTTCGGCGAGCCCGCCCCGGAGTACGGGGGCTACACGCAGGCCTACGCGGACGGGCGTGCCGTCGCGGCGCTGGCGCCCCCGATGGAGGGCCAGGACACGGCGGCGCCGCCGCTGTGGACGCTGTACCTGGCGTCCCCGGACGTGGCCGCGACCGCCGAGGACATCCGGCGCAACGGGGGCCACGTGGTCCTCGACCCCATGGCGGTCGGCGAGTTCGGCTCGATGTGCCTGGCCACCGACCCGGGCGGGGCGCTGTTCGGCGTCTGGCAGCCGGGCACGCACCGGGGCTTCGAGGCACGGGAGGTCCCGGGCGCCTACGCCTGGGCCGAGGTCTTCACGCGCACCCCGGAGCAGTCGGACGCCTTCTTCACCGGGGTCTTCGGGTACACCCGGAGGGTCATGCAGGACCCGCAGGTCGACTTCGCCGTCTACGGTCCCGGCGAGGGCGACCCGGTGCTCGGCCGCATGACCATGGGCGAGGGCGCCTTCCCGCCGGAGGTGCCGTCCTACGTGCAGGTGTACTTCGCCGTGCAGGACTGCGACGCCGCCGTCGCCGCGGCCGAGGAGGCGGGCGGACGCATGGTGTTCGGGCCGCTCACCACGCCCTTCGGGCGGTTCGCCGCCCTCCTCGACCCGCAGGGCGCCGCGTTCGCCGTCATCGACCTCGCGGCGGCGGACGGGGAGCGGCCCGCGTTCGGCTGAGGGGCCCCGGGCCCGCTCCGCGGCCGGCGCGTCCCGCGGCGGGCGGGGGCGCGGGCTCAGCCTGTTCGGGTGGCAGCGGCCGGGCGAGGTGAACCGCCCCCGCCGCCGTGGCAGTCATGCACCAGGCGCTTGCCGCCGTGGCGCAGTGGAACACGGCGGCACGGCGGACCTGACACACAGAAGGAGCTTCTCCATGGGCCACGGTGGCGACGTGATCGACGAGCTGTCTGCCGACCTGCGGGAAATCGAGGACCTGTTCACCCGGATCGGCGGCCTCGCGCCCGGCGACGAGCGCCTGCGCGGGCTCGCGGACCGGCTCACCGGCGAACTGGTGCGGTACGCCGTGACGGAGGAGGAGTACCTGTTCCCGGCGGTGCGCCGGTTCGTGGACGACGGCGACGACATGGCCGACCAGGAGCTCGCCGACCGCGCGGAGACCGACCGGCTGATCCGGGAGCTGGAGAGCTGCCCGCCCGCCGACGCCCGCTTCACGGCCCTGGTCGCCTCGCTCGGGGCCGCCACCGAGCGCCTGGCCTCGGAGCGCGCGGGCCGGCTCTTCCCGCTGCTCTCGGAGTCCTGCCCGCCCCGGATCCTCGGGGAACTCGGGGAGCGGGTGCGCGCCTCCCGCGAGCGGCCCGGGCAGTCGCCGGTCCCCCGCCCGGTGGGTGTGCTGCTGGGCGCCGGAGCGGGCGCCGTCGTCCCGCTCCCGGAGGGCGGGGAGCCGGACGTCCGCGACTGACCGGACCGCGGGCCCGGGGAACCGGGGCGGCACCCGGCCCCGGGGCCCGCTCCGCCCCGGGCGAACAGGCGTGCCCCGGACATGCGGGCGTGCTTGGCTGCGCTCATGAGGATCCTGGTACTGGGCGGCACGGCATGGCTGGGCCGCGAGATCTCCCGGCAGGCCGTCGACCGGGGGCACGAGGTGGTCTGCCTCGCGCGCGGCGCGAGCGGCGCGGTGGCCGAGGGCGCCACCCTGCACGGCGCGGACCGGGGGGTGCCGGGTGCCTACGCGGCCCTGGCCGCGAGGCGCTGGGACGCGGTGGTGGAGGTGTCCTGGCAGCCGGCCTTCGTCCGGGAGGCGCTGGAGGCCCTGGCCGCGCAGGCGTCCCACTGGACCTACGTCTCCTCGTGCAGCGCCTACGCCTCGCACGCCCAGCCCGGCGCCGACGAGTCCGGCGCGCTCCTCCCGGCCACCGGGCGGGACCGCGTCGGGCGGGAGCTGTACGGGGAGGCGAAGGTCGCCTGCGAGCAGGCGTGCGCCGAGGCGGTGGGCGACAGGCTCCTGGTCGCCCGGTCCGGGCTGATCGGCGGTCCGGGCGATCCGAGCGACCGCTGCGGGCACTGGGTGGCACGCGCCGCGCGCGGCCCCCGGGAGCCCCTCCTCGTCCCCGACGCGCCCCGGTCACCGACCCAGGTGGTGGACGTGCGGGATCTGGCGGCCTGGCTCCTCGACTCCGCCGAGGGCGGACGCACCGGGGTGTACGACGCCGTGGGCCCGGTGGTGCCTTTCGGCGAGTGGCTGGATCTCGCGCGGAGCGTCGGCGGGCACACCGGGCCGGTGGTCCCCGCGCCCGCAGCCTGGCTCAGGGAGCAGGGGGTCGCCGGGTACATGGGACCGGAGTCGATGACGATGTGGCTGGACGAGCCGGGCTGGGAGGGCTGGTCCGCCCGCAGCGGTGCCGCCGCTCTCGCCGCGGGCCTGCGCCACCGGCCCCGCGGGGAGCTCGTCGCCGACACGCTGGGGTGGGAGCGGGCCCAGGGGCTCGGCCGGGAGCGCCGGGCGGGCCTGAGCCCGGGCCGGGAGCGGGAGCTGCTGGCCGCACTGGGCCGCTGAGGGGCCTCGCCCCGGCGGGGTGCCGGTCAGCGGGCGGACGGCGGGGCCGGAAGCGGCTGCTCGGTCCAGATGGTCTTGCCGGACGCCGTGTAGCGGGTGCCCCAGCGCTCGACGAGCCGGGCCACGATCAGCAGCCCGCGGCCGCCCTCGTCCTCGGCCGAGCTGTGGCGCAGGTGCGGGGAGGTGTGCGTGGTGTCCGCGACCTCGCACAGCAGGGCGCGGTCCCGGATCAGGCGCAGCTGGAGGGGGCCCCCGGCGTGGCGCACGGCGTTGGTCACCAGCTCGCTGACCACGAGTGCGGAGGCGGGGGCCAGTTCCGCGAGGCCCCAGCGGGTGAGCCGGGCGGTGACCAGCGAGCGCGCACGGCCGGCGGAGGCGGGCTCCGCGGGCAGGTCCCAGACGGCGACCCGGCCGGCGTCCAGCTCCCTGGTGCGGACCAGCAGCAGAGCCGTGTCGTCGGCGGTCCTGCCGCCGGGCCGCAGCTCGTCCAGGGCCCGGTCGCAGAGTTCGCCCAGGTCGGCCGAGGGGTCGCCGAGGACCCGGCCCAGGGCTCGCAGACCCTGCTCGATGTCGCGGTCGCGGACCTCGACCAGTCCGTCGGTGAACAGCGCGAGGAGGCTGCCGGCCGGAAGCTCGAAGGAGGCGGCCTCGAACGGCAGGCCGCCCAGGCCCAGCGGGGGGCCGGCCGGCAGGTCGGGGAAGCGGTAGGAACCGTCCCGGTGGACGATCACCGGCGGCAGGTGACCGGCGCGGGCCATGGTGCAGCGCCGCGACACGGGGTCGTAGACGGCGTACAGGCACGTCGCCCCCGTGGTGACGTCCGGGTACGGCACGTCGGCCGCCGCGCCCGCGCCCGCGCCGGTCCCGCGGCCCAGCAGGTCGTCCAGCCGGGTGAGCACCTCGTCGGGTGCCAGGTCCAGGGTGGCGAGGGCCTCCACGGCCGTGCGCAGGCGCCCCATGGTGGCCGCGGCCGGCAGGCCGTGCCCGACCACGTCGCCGACGACGAGCCCGACCCGCGCGCCGGAGAGCGGGATCACGTCGAACCAGTCGCCGCCCACGCCCGCGACGTCGTCCGCGGGCAGGTAGCGACCGGCGACGTCGACCGCCGACTGGTCCGGCAGCCGCTGCGGCAGCAGCTGGCGCTGGAGGGCCAGGGCGGCGGCGCGCTCGCCGGTGAAGCGCCGCGCGTTGTCGATGCCGAGGGCCGCCCGCGAGGCGAGCTCGTCGGCGAGTCCGACGGCGTCGGTGTCGAAGAACCGCAGGCTGCCGGAGCGCAGGAAGGTGACGAGGCCGAGCAGCGTGCCGCCCCTGCGCAGCGGCACCACGAGGGTGTCCTCGGCGAGGACGTGGCCGCCCGAGGCCAGGCAGCGCCGTTGCGGCGAGCCCTCGGGGTAGGAGACGCGGCGCGGGGGCCCGGTGCCGGCGGAGGCCGCCGCGGACGGCGTCTCGGAGCGGGCGGCGACGCGTACCCACGTTCCGCCGGCTCCCGGTGCGGGCGCCCCGCCCGCGAGGACGGCCCCGTCGAGGTCGACGGTGACGGTGGAGGCGAATCCGGGGACGGCCACGTCCGCGACCGCGCGGGCGGTGGAGGCCACGTCCAGGGAGGTGCCGATGCGCCGCCCCGCCTCGGCGAGCAGCGCGAGCCGGTTCTGCGCCTCGTAGCGGGGGGTGATGTCGAAGGCGTCCTCGCACACGCCCAGCACCCTGCCCTCGGCGTCCTGGAGCCGGTAGTAGGAGCAGGACCAGACCCGGTGGGTGTCGGGGTCGCTCGGCAGCCGGGAGCGGAAGTGGAGGTCGACGAAGACCTCGCCGTCGTCGATGACGCGCCGCATGGCCTCGGTCAGGGTGCGCGGGCCCCGGGAGCCGAGGAAGGCGCCGTCGGGGTAGAGGTCCTCGGCGTGCATGCCCCGGTAGTCGGCGAGCGGACGCCCCACCTCCCGGTCGTGCGCGGCGTTGGCCCACGCCAGGCGCAGCCCGCGGTCGTAGACGGCGAGGCCCAGGGGCGACTGCGTCGCGAGTCCGTCGAGCAGGGCGAGGCGCGCCTGGGACAGGCGCCGCTGCCGGTACTCCTCGACCAGCAGGACGCGGGAGGCGGGGCCCGGCCCGCTGAGCGGGAACTCCGTGGCGGCCACCCGCACGGTGCGCCCGTCGCGGTGGTGCGCCGCGCGCGGCGTGCGGCCCTCCCCGGCGGCGGGTTCCCCGCCCGGGGGGTCGAGGAAGGCGGAGACGGGGCGGCCCACCGCCTCGGCGGCGGTGTGGCCGAGCAGGTCCTCGGCGGCCGGGCTCCAGCCGATGACGCGGCCCCGGGCGTCCAGGACGAGGGCGGCCGCCGCGGGGGGCGCGACGGGGTCGCGCGGCTCCGCGCCCGGCGGCGCGGCCCGCGCGGTCCGCACGCCCGCCGCGGGCCGGGGGTCGGCCGGTGCGGGCCCGGAGCGCTTCACCCACCCAGAATCCGCCCCGTCCGCACCACCGCACAAGCCGTGCCGGTGCGGTCTGCGGGGCAGCGGCTCACCCGGGCACGCCGCGTCGCCCGCAGCGGCTCCCCGGGCGGGCCCGCAGGCGGCGCCGGGCGGGCCGGGCCCGCGCGGGCGGCGGCGTCCGCCCCGCCGGGGACCGCGCGCCCCGCGCCGGCCGCGCCCTCCGGTGTGCGGAGCACCGGTCCCGCCGCCGCAGGCGGCCCGCTCCGGTACGCCCACGAGGGTGAACCCGGCGGCGCCGGAGCGCGGAGCGCCGTGCCCGGCCGCGGACCGGGGGCCTTCGGAGCACCGCCGCGGCGCGCACCCGGCCGGGACGGGCACGCGGCCAGGGTGTCGTGGTCCGGGCCCGACCGGGGCGGCGGGCGGCGGGCCCGGCGGGGCGGGTCAGGCTCCCGGCAGCGCCTGCTCCGCCCAGATGGTCTTGCCGGTGGGGCCGTAGCGCGTTCCCCAGCACTCGGTCAGGGAGGCCACGAGCAGCAGCCCGCGACCGCCCTCGTCGTAGATCCGCGCCCGGCGCAGATGGGGTGCGGTGCTGCTGCCGTCGGACACCTCGCACACCAGGGAGGTGTCCCGGATCAACCGCAGCCGAATGGGCGAGCCACCGTAGCGGATGGCGTTGGTGACCAGTTCGCTGACGACGAGTTCGGTCGTGAACACCGCGTCCCCGAGTCCCCATTCCTCCAGCTTGGCGGCGGCGAGGTGGCGCGCCCGGGAGACCACCGAGGGGTCGGAGGCGAGCTCCCAGGAGGCGTGGCGGTCGCCCCCGAGCCGGTTCGTGCGGGCGAGGAGGAGGGCCACGTCGTCGTCCGGGCGCTCCGGCAGCAGCGCCTTGACCACGGCGTCGCAGGTGTCGTCGAGCGATCCCGCGGGCCGGGCGAGGGTGTCGCACAGCAGCTCCAGCGCCGTGTCCCTCTCCCGTTCCGGCGCCTCGAGCAGGCCGTCGGTGTACAGGGCGAGCAGACTGCGCTCGGGCAGCTCCAGCTCCACCGACTCGAAGGGCAGGCCCCCGACGCCCAGCGGCGGTCCGCCCGGCAGCGCGACCGGGGAGGTCGTGCCGTCGGGCCGCACCAGCACGGGCTCGGGGTGCCCGGCCCGGGCCAGGGCGCAGTGCCCGCTGACGGGGTCGTAGGTCACGTAGAGGCAGGTGGCGCCGGCGACCGAGGAGCCCTCGGCGTCCACGGCCTCCTCGCGGTCCAGCTTCAGGACGAGGTCGTCCAGCTGGGTCAGCAGCTCGTCGGGCGCGAGGTCGACGTCCGCCAGGGTCCGCACCGCGGTCCGCAGCCGCCCCATGGTCGCGGACGCCTGGACCCCGTGGCCGACCACGTCGCCGACGACCAGGGCGACCCGGGCCCCGGAGAGCGGGATCACGTCGAACCAGTCGCCGCCGATTCCCGCACCGGTGGTGTTGGGCAGGTAGCGGGAGGCGACGTCGACGGCCTGCTGGCGGGCCGCCCGGCGGGGCAGCAGGCTGCGCTGGAGGGCGAGGGCGGTGGCGTGCTCCCGGGTGTAGCGCCGGGCGTTGTCGACCGCCACGGCGGAGCGCGCGGCGAGGTCCCCGGCGAGCAGGACGTCGTCGTCGTCGAAGGGGTCGGGGTTGCGGTGCCGGGAGAAGACCGCCACGCCGAGGGTGACGCCCCGGGCGGTCAGCGGGGCCGCCACGGTGGCGTGGATGCCGTGGGTGAGCATGCTGGCGTAGCGCTCGGGCTCGGTCTGCTCCCACAGCCGCAGCGCCTCCTCGCCGAGGTCCCAGCGGCGCGCCTCGCCCTGGAGCAGGATGCGGCCGAGGACGGAGTTGCGGTCGTGCTCGTGGTGCTCGCCGAGGGTGACGACCGCCTCGGGGCAGCCCGGCAGCACGGACTCCTGCGCGACCCTGCGGAAGACGAGGGCGGAGCCCGGGGCGGGTGGCCGCGGCTCCTCCCCCGCGAGGACCGGCGCGAGCAGGTCGACGGTGACGAAGTCGGCGAAGCTCTCGGTCGCCAGCTCGGCCAGCTCCTCCGCCGTCCGGCCGACGTCCAGGGTGGTGCCGATGCGGACGCTCGCCTCGTCGAGCGCGGTCAGGCGCTGGCGTGCGCGGTACTGCTCGGTGGTGTCCAGGGTCACCACCGAGCAGCCGTGGACGCGCCCCGTGTCGTCGGAGACCGGGGAGAGCACGGCGACCCACACGCGCTCGCCGGCGCCGTTGCGCCCCAGGTAGGTCTCGAAGGAGAGGGTCTCGCCGGACTCCATCACCTGCAGCATGGCGGCCTGGAGGCCCCCGCCCGCGCCGCCGACGACCTCGGGGCCCATCTCGCCGGGGGTCAGGCCCACGAGGTCGGCGAGTTCCCGGTCCACCACCCGCAGGGCGGCGGGGTTGGCGGTGACCAGGCGGCAGCCCCGGTCGAAGTAGGAGACGGGCACGGGCAGCTGCTCCAGGATCGAGCGGGGCAGCGCGGCGGCGTCGGCGGCGCCGCCCGCCGGGTCGCCGGTGAGACCGCTTCCCGGTCCGTCCATCGGAGCCACCTTTCGCCCTTCGCCGCCGGGAGCGCCCTCGCCCGGGGCCGGTCGCGGCCCGTTTCCCAGCATGCGCCCCGCCCCGGGGAGGCTCAACCAGTCCGCGCGGCGGCGGGTCGCGGGGATCAGCGGCGCAGGTCGGCCTCCGGGCCCATGACGATCACCGGGAGCCCGGCCGGGTCCAGGGCCCGCAGCAGCTCGCGCATGTGCTCCAGGGCCAGGGAGATGCACGCCTGGGTGGGGCCCTGGTGGTCGACGTGGATCCACACGCCGCCGCCCCTCTCCTCGCCCAGCGGCCTCTCGGTGTCCAGCGGGGTCGTGCCGGGGACGCGGTTGTAGTCGATGGCGACCACGTAGTCGAAGGAGCCCTCCAGCGGCTCGCCGAGGAACCCCTCGCCGGAGACGTCGAAGTCCTCGTCCTGGTCGTAGGGCAGCAGGGTGCCGGGATCGGGCAGCCGGCCGCCCGCGTCGCCGAGGCCGAAGACCCCGACGGGGGTGCGCAGATCGCCCTCGGTGTGGTCGGGCGTCCAGCCCCGCAGGGCGTTGTGCGCGGGCCAGGGGCCGAGCACACGGGTCCAGGGGGCGTCGGCGTCGGCGCGCTCGTAGAGGACCGCCTCGGCCGTGTGGGTGTCGCGGGTGGCGCCGGTGACGACCAGGGCCTGGAGGGTGCCGTCGGTCAGGGCGGCGCCGGTCTCGGGACCGACGCCGGGCAGGCCGCGCGGGGCGGGGGCCGGGGAGGCGGGAGAGGGGGAGGCGGGGGCGCCGGGCGGCCCGGACAGGGGACGGGGCGGTGGCGCGGAGGAGGAGGCGCAGCCCGCGAGCAGCAGGGCGGCGCACACGGTGGGGGCCAGCAGCCGTGATGCGGCGAGGCAGACGGGCATGGGGCGGTGTCCTCCGCGGTCGTGGACGAGGGGTGCGGGCGATGCGTACCCGCAGGTGCGGGTGGCCGGTCGCCTGCGCGGGCGGCTCACTCCTAGGGGCGCATACGGGCGCGCCCGTATGCGCCAACGCCGGGGACCGTGCGGGTGGGCCCCGAAATCCCCTGTGACCGCGGGCCCGGGCGCAGTAGCATCGGGCCCATGCGACGACGACATTGATCCACGGCCCCTGGTCCTTCGACGGCCTCCCGCGGACCGCCGCACGGGTGAGCTCCCGGCGTCCGCTGCCCGTCGTCAAGAAGGACCTCGTCCATGCTCACCGTTTCGTCGCGCCCTCCTGCCGCCGTCCGTCGGCTGGAGCGGCGGCTCTCCCTCTACGCGGGGCTGGAGGACTTCGTCCTGCTGTACCCGCTGTACGCACTGCTCTTCGCCGAACACGGCCTGTCCACGGCCGAGATGTCCTCGCTGTTCGCCCTGTGGTCGCTGACCGCGCTGGTGGTGGAGGTCCCCTCCGGGGTGTGGGCGGACCTGGTCTCGCGCCGTCTGCTGCTGGTGCTGGGGCCGCTGCTGACGGCCACCGGCTTCGCCCTGTGGGCGCTGCTGCCCTCCTACGCCGCCTTCGCCGGCGGATTCGTCCTGTGGGGCGTGGGCGGGGCGCTGCGCTCGGGCGCCTACGAGGCGCTGGCCTTCGAGGAACTGTCCCGGCTGGGCGCCGGCACGCGCTACGCCCGTGCCATGGGCCGCGCCTCGGCCTGGAGCATGGCCGCCACCGCCGCGGCGACGGCCGCGGCCGCACCGGTGGCGGGTTTGTGGGGCATGCCCGCGGTGGCGGCGGCGAGCGTCGCCGCCTGTCTGCTGTGCGCGGTCGCGGGCGCCGCGCTGCCGGAGCACCGGGCGCCGGAGGGCGGGGCGGACCGCTCCGGCGGTGCGCCGCTCCCGGCGCCCGCCGGGGAGGGGCCGGGAACGGCCCGTCCCGCGGGCGCCCCGGGGCCGGGCGGCGGGTGCACCACCGGCGCGGCGGCGACGGCCCGGGGGCTGCGGGCCGTCGCCGTGCTCCGCTCGGGTGCCGCCGAGGTGCGCGGGACGCCCCGGGTCCGCCGGGCCCTGCTGCTGGTCGTCGCGGTGACGGCGGTCTGGGGCGCCCTGGACGAGTACGTCCCGCTGCTGGCCTCGGCTACCGGCGCGCCTCCCGCGGCCGTCCCGCTGCTGGTCCTGCTGGTGTGGACGGGCGTGACCGCCGGCGCGCTGCTGGTGGGGCCGGCCATGAGCCTGGGCCCGCGGGCCCTGGGGGCGCTGCTGGCCGCGGGCGCGCTGGCCACGGCCGCGGGCGCGCTGTGGGGCCGCCCCGCCGGGTTCGTGGGGGTGGCGGCGGGCTTCCTGGTGTTCCAGCTGGTGGACGTGGTGGCCGACGCCCGGCTCCAGGCGGCCGTCAGCGGCCCGGGGCGTGCGACGATCACCTCCCTCGCGGGCCTGGGCAAGGAGGGCGCGACGCTGGGGGTCTTCGGTGCCTACGCGGCACTGTCCTCCCAGGCCGGCCACGGCCCGGTGTTCGCCCTGCTCGTCGTGCCGTACCTGCTGGTGGCGCTGGTCCTCGGGGTACGCCCCCGCGGCGCGGGCGGGACCGCGGTGCCCGGGGAGGCGGACCGGGCGGCTGCCGGGGACGCGGGCCCCGCGGTGCCCGGCGGCACGGGCCGGGCGTCCTGAGCCGGGCCGGACGGACCGGGCGCGGCCCCGCCGTCGGAGCGGCCGCAGGGGCCGCGCCCGGTCACCCGCCGGTGCCGGGCGGGCCGCGTTCCCGGCCGCGGCGCGGCCGGGGCCGGTGCCGGCCCTGGCCGATTCCCGTCCCCCGGGGGCGGGTGGCTGGGATGATCCTGCGCACGGGGCCGGGCGCGCGGTCCTGTCCGGGTGCGAGCGGGGGGTGGCGTGATGCGCCGGGAGGGCACGGTGGCGGGGGCGGCGGGCACGGGGCCCGGGGCGGAGGACGATGCGGTCCACTTCGTGGACCGGTTCCCCTTCGACTGGCAGGACCCCGCCTCCCGCGAACTGAGGGACCTGCTGGCCTCCGTCCACTTCCGCGAGGAGCCGGTCGTCGCCCTCGCCCAGGAGGCCGGGATCCGGCCTGCCTCCCTCCACTGGGGCCGCCCCATGGACGCGGTGTGGCACGAGCTGATCGAGACCGCCCGCCGGCAGGACCGCCTCCGGGCGCTGCTGGAGCGTGTCACCGCGGGCCCGGACGCGGCCCTGGCCCGGCGCGTGGGCGAGCTGCTGCGGTCCCGGCCCGTGGTGGAGGCCGCCCCGCCCGCGCAGGACCCGGAGGCCCTGACGGCACAGGCCCCGGACGCCGCCGAGCGCCAGATCCTGCGCACCGCCTCCTACCTGGACGTGTCCTTCCTGCGGCGCGGTGTGGAGGTCGCCTCGTCCGTGGCCCGCCTGCTGGTGTCCTTCGCGGACGGCTCCACCTACCACGCGACGGCCTTCAGGATCGCCGAGGACACCCTGCTGACCAGCCATCACGTGCTCTTCGACGCGCCGGCCCGCGGGGGCGGGCGGGCCGTCGCGGCCGAAGCGTGGTTCGGGTACGAGAACGACGCGGAGGGGCGTGTGCGCGCCCATGTCCCCGTCCGCTGCCTCACCGACTCGGTCGCCGGCGACGCGGAGGAGGACTGGGCGGTGGTGCGGACGGCGGAGCCGGTGCCGGAGGAAGCGGCGGTGGTGGACCTCCCGCGCAGCGTGCCGGTGGCGCGCGGGGACCGCGTCTACATCGTGCAGCACCCGCACGGCGGGGTGAAGAAGCTCGCCGCGCACCACAACGTGGTCCGGTACGCGGACGACTCCGTGGTGCGCTACTGGACCGACACCGACCACGGCTCGTCGGGCTCCCCCGTCTTCGACCGGCACTGGCGGCCCGTGGCGCTGCACCAGCGCTGGGTGCGCGTCAGCCCCCAGGGGGCGCCGCCGGAGTACGTCAACCAGGGGGTGCGCATCGACCGGATCGCAGCCGGACTGGAGCGGGCCGGGTGGACGTGAGAGCGTGCTGAACCTCGACGCACGCGCCTTCGCGCGCTGGGACGCGGACACGGTGGCCCTGCTGAAGGCGCTGACGGACCTCTTCCCGGAGACGGGTCCGATCAAGCGGCTGGTCCAGGAGGGCGGGCTGCGGCTCGCCCGGTTCCACTGGGACCGCCCCGCGGACGACCTCTGGCCGGACGTGCTGGAGGCGGCGGCCGCCGAGGGGCTGCTGCGGGGGCTGCTGCTGCGGGTCGCCGACGACCCGTCCAGCCGCGTCCACCACCCGCTGCTCAGGGAGCTGCTGCACCGCGAACAGCCCGCAGGCGGCGTGGACCCGTGCCAGGTCCGGTTCATCGACCGCACCGTGCCCAAGGCGTTCCTCGACCGCAACGCGCTGCGGGGGCACCTGCGGGAACTGCTCCACGACAACGGCAGCAGGGTCCTGGTGGTCAGCGGCGACCGGTTCACCGGGAAGTCCTGGACCTGGGACCTGATCGTGCACGTCCTCGGGGAGCTGGGCCGGGGCAGCTCGTACCTCATCGACCTGGACGCCTGGGAGGGCACCCCGGCCGGGCCCGCCGACGTGATGGGCGAGATCACCGACCAGCTGGGCTGGGAGCGGGCCGCGGTGGACCCGCACGAGGCGGAGGACACCAGCGCCCGGAACCTGCTCAGCAGGTTCAAGGGCCGCATCCGCGGCTGCGCCGACGAGCCCTGGTTCGTCTTCGACGGACTGGACGCCCACTACCTGACCCCCTCGGCCCTGCGGATGATCGAGGGCCTGGCCCTGGCGGCGGAGCGGCGGGAGGCGGGCGGGCGGATGCGTGTGGTGCTGATCGGCTACGAGCGGGAACTGCCGGCGCAGCTGGCGCAGTCCGTACTGCACGAGAGGCTGGGGCACCCGGGGGTGGACGACCTGCGCGACTTCTTCGACCGCGTCGCCGCGTCCCGGGGGTACCGGCCGGACGGCGAAGCGGTCGACCTGTTCGTGGAGCGGGTTCTGGAGGAGTCCATGGGGGAAGAGGAGTCGGTGGGGGAAGGGGACCGGAGGGGCGCCCTGCCCATCGGGCGGGTGTCCCGGGCCGCCGCGGCGCACGCCCGGCTGCTGCTGTCCCATCTGCCCGCCCCGGCAACCCGGGAAGGGGGAGCGCCGTGAGTGAGCCCCGCGCACTGACGGCAGCGGATGTCCGGGCCCTGCTCGGCGGCCCCGGCGGCACACAGCGGACGGCGCGCGGCGCGCCCGGCGAGCCCGGGAAGGAGGCCCCCACTCCGGCCCGCTGGTCGCTGCGGGAGGCCCTGTGCCTGCTCGGCTCCTTCGACGAGGCGGCGCCCGAGCGGGTCGCCCACGGCGCCGCGGCCGGGGGGCCGGGCGAACTCAGCAGCGCACTCCGTGCGTTGCTCCGCCACGACTGCGACCGGGTCAGCACCCGAGCGGGCCGGCGCCTGCGGCTGCGCGCCGAGGTGCGCGCGGCCGCGCTGGAGCGGCTGAGGACGCCCCGGCGGATGCGCGAGGCGCTGAGCCGGGCCCCCGAGGACCCGTCCGACCCCGCGCGCGCCTGGGCCGGGCGGCTGCTGGCGGGCGACCTGCCGGACGGGGGCGGTGACGGCCTGGCGGAACTCCATGCGGCCCTGACCGTGACCGGCTGGTTCGCCGGGGCACCGCGCGCCCGGGAGGCGCTGGCGCTGCACGGGCGGGTGCTCCCGGACACCGGCGGGGTGCGTGCGCGGATCGAGGTCGCCCGCCTGGTCCAGCCGCTCTCGGCGCTGGCCGGCGAGGGGTTCGTCGGCAGGCGCCGCGAGCTCCGGGCCCTGGCCGCGCACGCGCGCGTCCCGGCGGCGGGGGCGCCCGGGGGCTCGGGCACGGACCGGTCCTCGCGCCTGATGGTCCACGGCCCGGGCGGTATCGGGAAGTCGAGCCTGGTCGCGCGCTTCGTGCTCGACCACGTCGGTCCGGGGCCGACGGTGCGGCTCCCGTTCGCCTACCTGTCGTTCGACCGCGCCGACCTGCTCCCGCAGCAGCCGCTGACCCTGCTCGCCGAGGCGGCGCGCCAGCTGGGCGTGCTGCGTCCCGCCGTCGCCGCCGAGGCGCGGGCCGTCGCCGTCCTCGCCCACCGCACCCTGCTCGCCGACCGGACCGCCGAGGACGAGAGCTCGCGGACGCTGTCGGGGCGGCGCGGGGGCCACGACCGCGACGAGCGCCGGCTGGTGGAGCGGTTCGCACGGCTGGTGGCCGCCGCAGCGCCGCCGGAGGCGCAGGGGCCGGGCCCCGTGCTGCTGGTCCTGGACACGCTGGAGATCGCCCAGCGGCACGGGGCGACGGCGATGGCGCGCCTGACGCACTTCCTCGACGCCCTCCAGGACGCCTGCCCGCAGGTCCGCGTCGTGCTGGCGGGCCGCGCGCCGCTCGACGACGCCTCACGGCGGACCCGGCGCCTGACGCTGAGCGGCTTCGAGCCCGCGTTGGCGCTGGGCTTCCTGCGCGAGCACATCGGCTCCCCGGCGGTGCCGGTGGACGAGGCGTTCCTGTCCTCGGTGGTGACGCTGTACGGCACCAACCCGCTGAGCCTGAAGCTGACCGCCGAACTCGTCCGGCGCCTCGGGCCGGAGGGGCTGACGGATGCCGCGGCGCGCCGGGAGCTGACCGAGGCCACCGGGGCGGAGCAGTTGCAGGGCATGCTCTACCGGCGGATCCTCGACCACCTCGACGGGGAGGACCTGCGGCGCATCGCCAACCCCGGCCTGGCGGTCCGCCGGGTCACCCCGGAGGTCATCCGGAAGGTGCTGGCCGGGCCCTGCGGCCTGGGACCGGTGGACTGGGGACGGGCAGAGGACCTGTTCGCGGCGCTGAAGGCCGAGGCCTCGCTGGTGGAGCCGGCTCCGGACGGCGGCGCCGTGGTGCAGCGCCACGACGTGCGCGGCGCCATGCTGCCCCTGCTGCGCCGGGACTCGGCCGCGCAGGTGCGGGAGATCGACCGGCTCGCGGTGGAGTACTACGCGGCCGCGCAGGAGCGCCGGCCGGACCGGGCGGTGGAGCTGCGGGCCGAGGAGCTCTACCACCGCCTCGCGCTGGAGCAGGAGGCCGCGGTCCTGGACGGCCGCTGGCTGGACGAGGCGGGGCCGCTGCTGGACTCCGCCCTCGACGAGCTGCCGGAGCGGTCGAGGGTCTACCTGTCCGACCGGCTCGGCATCACCGTCCCGGCAGCCCTGCGGGAGCGGGCCGACGAGGTGACCTGGGCCCGTCAGGCTGCCCGGGAGGCCCAGGCGCTGCTCGGCGACGGGCGCCCCGAGCAGGCCCTGGCGCTGGTGTCGGAGCGGCCCGGGGTGATCGGGCACCGTCCGGAGCTGGCGGTCCTGCGACTGCGGGCGCTGGCGGCGCTGGGCCGGGCCCGGGAGGTCCGGGCCTCGGTGGGGGCCGCCCTTGACGCGGCGGCGGCCCGGGACCCGGCCCTCACCGGGGAGATCGCCCTGCTCGGGGCCCGTGCCGAGGAGGACCTGGGCGACTTCGGGGCGGCGCACGCACTGCTGCGGCGGGTGCGGCGGGCGGCGGAGCAGCAGGGCGACCGCGTGCTGGCGCTCCGGGCGCTGACGGCCTCGCTGCGGCTCCACCGGCGGGGCGGCAGCGCCTCCTCCCCGGCCGCTGAGGAGGTGCGCGGGGAGCTGGTGGCCGGCGTGGCCGCGGCGGGCGACCGCACCCTGGAGCGCCATCCCTCGCTGCTGCGGGACCTGGCGGCCGAACTCGGCGACCGGCTGCCCCGGCTGGTGGCCCTCGCGGTGCGGGTGCTCGGGGTGGACTTCGAGGGCCCCATGGGGCGGCAGCTGTCCCTGCGGCTGACCGCGCACGACGTGCCCGGCTCCCCCGGCAGCGACCCGGGCGGCCCCGGCGGGGACGGGGACCGCGGCCGGGAGCGGGGCGGGGCACCCGGCGGCGGGCCGGAGCCGGACGGCGCTCCCGGGGAGGGCCGGCGCTGGCCGGGGAGCGGCAACTCCCTGGAGCAGGGGGCACGTGTCTCGGCCATTCTGGGCGCGGGCGACACGCGGCGCGACGTCTGGAACGACGCCCTGGTGGACGCGTACCGGCACGAGGCGGACCGGGCCTCGCCCCTGCCCTCTTCCGGGCGTCCGGGGCCCTCCGTCACCTGGGACGCCGTGGTGGTCGTGCCGGGCCTGCTGGGCAGCGTGCTCCGGGAGCGGGAGACCGGCCGCCTCCTCTGGGGCGGGCAGCCCTCCGGGCTGGTGCGCGACTGGTGCGACGGGACCGCCGCCGAGGCGCTGCGGGTCGCCGACGAGGAGCGTGCGGGGGCGTCCCGCACGGTGGCGGCGGGGCTGGTCGGCTCCCCCGTCTGGGCTCCCCGCATCGGCGGGTGCGAGCCCTACGGCCCGCTGCTGGGCGCCGTCCGCGAGCGGGTGGTCCACCCCGATGCCGTGCTGGAGTTCCCCTACGACTGGCGTCTCGCGGTCGAGCGCTCCGGCCGCCTGCTCGCCGGGGCCGCGCGGCGGCACCTGCGGCGGTGGCGGGCCCGGGCGGAGGCGCTGCGCGCCCCGGGGGCCGGGCCCGGGGAGAGACGCCCACCGCGCCTGGTGCTCGTCGCGCACTCCCAGGGCGGGCTGGTGGCCCGGGCCGCCCTGGAGGCCGATCCGGACCTCGCCCGGGACACCCGGGTGCTGGTCACCCTGGGGACGCCGTTCGACGGCGCCCCGGCGGTGGCGGCGTTCCTCGGCGACCGGGGCGACGGGCCGCCCGGGCACGAGCGGTTCCACGCCGCGGCGCTGACCATGCCCGGGCTGTACGACCTGCTGCCGAGGACGGCGTGCGTGGAGCGCGACGGACGCCTGACGGCGCTGACCGCGGCGGATCTGGCGGCCGCGGGCGCCGACGCGGACCTGGCCGCCGCCGCCCTGGCCCCGCGTGCCGCGGGGGCGGGTGTGCGGCGCCCCGACCACCGGGGCGTGGCGGGCACGGGCCAGCCGACGGTGCAGAGCCTGCTCCTCGCCGCGGGCCGGGTGCTGGCCCTGGAGGACACCCTGCGGACCCGGCCGGACGGTTCCGTGACGCGGGATCCGGCGGGGGCGGCGGCGCGATGGGACCGCGGCGGGGACGGGCTGGTGCCCCGGGACGCCGCCGCCTGGGAGGGGTCCCCCGTGGAGCAGTGCTATGTGACGGCACGTCACGGTGCACTGCACACGCACCCGGTGGCGCTGCGGTACGTGGCCCGGGTGCTCACCGAGACCCCCGGGGTCCCGGTCGACCCGGCCGAGGTGGGAGGGGTGGTGGCGACGTCACGGGATGTCGCACCGCCCGGTGCCGCCCGCACCGACGGGGTACTGGCGGCGATCGGCCTGCCGGGCACCGGGCCGGCCGTCGGGCTGCGGGTGCCGGAGCGCGTCGCTCCCGGCCGGCCCTGGACGCTCAGGGTGACCGGGCCCGCGGCACTGCGCGGGATCCGGTGCGCGGTGCAGGACGCGGCGACGGGGCGGACCGTGGTCACCCCGCGGCTGCGCGGAACGGAGGGCGGACTGGAGGGGTCGGTGGTACTGGTGTCCTCCGGCCTGTACCGCGTCGTGGTGGAACGGGAGGGGGCGCCTCCCGTGACCGAACTGGTGCTCGCCGCCGCGGCCGCACCGGCGGCGTGGCCCCCTGGGGGGTGAACAGCGCTCCGTCGGCCGCCGCGTCGCGGGGCGGCCCGCGGCACCCGCGATGCGGCGGTGGGGCGGCCCGCACCGCGCCGGTGGGGCCTGATGTGCGAAGAGGCCGCCCCGGATGCCAGGATGCAGGTATGAGCAATGTGTACTTCGACATCACCATCAACGACGAGCCCGCGGGCCGGATCGTCTTCGCCCTGTTCGACGACGTGGTCCCGAAGACCGCGCAGAACTTCCGCGAGCTCGCCACGGGCAAGCACGGCTTCGGCTACGAGGGCTCGTCGTTCCACCGGGTCATCCCCAACTTCATGCTGCAGGGCGGCGACTTCACCGCGGGCAACGGCACCGGCGGCCGCAGCATCTACGGCGAGAAGTTCGCCGACGAGAACTTCGAGCTCAAGCACACCAAGCCCGGCCTGCTGTCGATGGCCAACGCCGGTCCGAACACCAACGGGTCGCAGTTCTTCATCACCACCATCGTGACCGGCTGGCTGGACGGCAAGCACGTCGTCTTCGGCGAGGTCGTGGAGGGCATGGACCTGGTCAGGAAGATCGAGGCCCTGGGCTCCGACAGCGGCCGCCTCGGCGCCAAGGTCACCATCGCCAAGTCCGGCGTCGTCGAGGGCTGACCCCGTCGCACCGCACGCGGGCCCGGCAGGACTGCCGGGCCCGCGGCGCGCGGCCGGGCGGGCGGCGTCGGCTCAGTCCGTCGGCTCCTCCGGCTCGGGTGCGTCCTCGATGCCTCCCTCCGGCCGCCGCGCGGCCGGGCGGGGCCCGGCCCCGGCCTCGTCGACGTCCGGGACGTCGCCGCCGCCCTCGGAACTCTCCCCGGCCCGGGGCGCGCCCGCGCCGGGTTCAGGCCGCTCGGGCTCCCAGGGGTCCTCGGCCCCGGCCTGCTGGTCGGGCAGGTCCCGCGGCAGGGGATCACCCCCTCCGCCTTCGAACCCCTCCGGACGGATGTCCTTGGACTGCCCTGTCATGGTGCTCCTCCCTTCGCCGTCGGGCACGGAGCCACGGGTACCCGTCCGCACGGCTTCCACGCGCCGCCCGGACCGGGGACCTGCCCCGCGGCGGCGCCGCCCGGCGGCCGGGGCGGGGTGGCCGAGTCCGTGTCCGGCCGCACCGCGCATGGGCCATAATTCTCCGGTGAACGACGATCAGGCCCTCCGGCGCGTGCGCGGCGGCGGGCGCCCGGCCCGGACCGCCGGCCCACGGGGGCGCGGCGCGGGCGCGGGGGACGGCTGGCCCCGGTGGCGCGAGGACCATCCGGAGACCTCCTTCGGCGGTCTGCCGTTCGTGCTCGCCACCGTGCGGATGACGGTGCCGGCGGGCCGGCGGTGGCAGCAGCACCGCCTCGTCGAGAACGACCGCCTGAGAACCCGGCTGGTACCGCTGCTCGGAGCGCTGCCCATGAGCCACTCCCTGCTCCAGGAGCCGCACGGAGGCCAGCACTGCCGCTACGGCGCGGGCGGCCCGGTGCTCTGGCAGGACACCGACCCCGACCGCTGGCCCAACACCCTGTACCGGCAGTTCGAGGAGACCGACGGGCCCCGCAGCGGTCTCGGGGAGCTGAGGGTGACGCTCCGTCTGGAGACCAGGGACGGCCTGGTCGGCACCGCGGAGCGCACGATAGCGGAGTGCAACGTGCGGGCCGACGGCCGGCTGCTGCTGGTGCAGATCCCCGACCGCCTCTCCGCGGCCGGCTGACGGCGGGCTGACGGCGCCTCGGCCCGCTTCGGCGGGCGGCGGCCTCAGCCAGCGGCCCCGGGCCCTCCGGTCCGGCCGCCCAGGCGGTCGGCGGCCGGGGGCCGGACGGTCACGGCCCGGGGCGCCGAGCCGTTGTGCCAGACCACCCAGTTCTCCAGCGAGACGCGGCAGGCGTGGTCGAGATGGCGCAGCCCCGAGAGGTCGAGCTCCACCTCGCGCTCCCGGGACAGCTCCTCCAGGCGCTCCATGATCGACGGCAGCCGGAGGAAGGTCGCATGGCCTCCGAGGGACACCACCCGCCTGCCGCCGGTGAGTTCGCGCACCTCGATGGTGATGTGGGACGTCTCCCACGCCGTCTTGACGACCGCGAGCAGCAGACCGGCGACGACGCACTGGAAGAGGTCGGTCACGACCACGGCGACCGCGGTGGCCACCAGTACGGCGGCCTCGCCCCGCTGGTGGCGCAGCAGCGGCGCCAGCTCCTTCACCGGCACGAGCTTGCAGCCCGCGTGGACCAGCACCCCCGCCAGGGCGGCGAGCGGGATGACGCCGATCACCTGCGGCAGCAGCGCGGCGAACAGCAGGAGCCACAGCCCGTGCAGGACGCGGGAGAGCCGGGTCCTGGCACCGGCCTGCACATTGGCCGAGCTGCGCACGATGACCGCGGTCATCGGCAGCGCCCCCAGCGCCCCGCAGAGCAGGTTTCCGGTGCCCTGGGCGACGAGCTCCTTGTTGTACTGCGTGCGCGGGCCGTTGTGCATCCGGTCCACCGCGGCCGCGCTGAACAGGCTCTCCGCGGAGGCGATCACCGTGAAGGCGAGGACGGTGCCGATCACCGCGAGGTCGGCGAGGCGGCCGAGGTCGGCCACGCCGGGCGGGTCGACGGCCGCGAGCAGGCCCTGCACCTCGACTCTCGCCACCGGGAGGTCGAGGAGCACGGTGGCGGCCGTGGCGAGCGCGACCGCTGCGAGGGGGCCCGGCAGCAGCCGGAGGCGGGCCGGGAGGCGGGGCCAGAACAGCAGGAGCGCCACGGTGCCGGCGCCGACGAGGAAGGGGGTCGCCGCGGCCGGGTCCGTGGCGACGGTGGCGGCCAGCCGGGGCAGACCGGTGATCTTCCCGATGCTGCCCGAGGGCTGGGGGGCGTCGGCGAGCGCGTAGAGCTGGCCGAGGACGATCACCAGGCCGATGCCCGCGAGCATGCCCTGGACCACGGCCACCGAGATGGCACGGAACCAGCGGCCGACGCGCAGCAGTCCGAGCACGACCTGCAGGAGCCCGGCGGCCAGCACGATGGCGCCGAGCGTCGCGAGCCCGAAGTCGTCCACGGCCTGGTAGACGAGCACCGTGAGCCCGGCGGCGGGTCCGCTGACCTGGAGCGAGCTGCCGGGCATCAGCCCGACGACGAGGCCGCCCACGATGCCCGTGACGAGCCCGAGTTCGGCGGGGACGCCGGAGGCCAGGGCGACTCCGACGCACAGGGGCAGGGCGACGAGGAAGACGACGAGGGACGCGAGGACGTCCCGCACCGCGGTCCGGCGGTCGGCCGGGAAGGGGGGCGGGGAGGGCAGGAAGGACATCGAGACGGAATTCCTCGCTGTGCGGCCGACATGGGGGGCGGTTCTTCTGCCCGGCACGGCAGCTACGGCGCCACGGCAGACGAAAAGACTTCGGAACTCTGACCGACATGCATGTCGCGCAATTCCCTCGACCCCTTCGACCAGCAGGAACGGAGTGAACTATGCGAACAGAAAGGCGAGTCGAAGCGACCGGCACCGACGGCACCGACGCATATTTGACCCTAGCATTACCCTTCCTTTGGGGAATCAAAATGCGCCATGGATTTCACGGGTCGATTACCGCGGAGTATTCACGGGAAATTCGAACGCCTGGAGGGGCGCGTCCCCCGCCGGTGCGGCGCGCGGCACCGGCGCGCGGGAGGGCCGCCCGCGTCGTGCGCGGGGGCCGAGGGGCGCGGTGCGGGCGGGCACCGGCTCACGGAGACGGCTGGAGCGCGGTCCGGAGCACCCGCGGGGGCGGGGGAACCGCCCCGGACCGGGCGCCCGCGGCCTCCGGCCGGTCAGCCGTCCTGCGCGGCCCGGCCCTCCTCACCCCGGACGGGGCCCGCGTACGGCCACAGGTGCGCCGCCTCGCCCGGCGCAAGCTGGTCGACCACCTCCGCGAGCTCCACGCACGCCTCCTCGATCCGCCGGCGCACGTTCTGCTGCTCGGTGACGATCGCGGCCAGCAGCAGGGCGCTGAGCGCCGCCGCGCCGTTGAGGACCTGCAGGACCACCATCACCTCCAGCAGCGAGCGGTCCTCGAAGGGGCCCGTGCCCGTGGTGGCGGCGCTGATCGCGAACACGGACACCAGCAGCATGCAGGGGGCGGAGCCGGGGAGCTGGAAGCGGAGCGCCGCCCAGATCAGCACCGGGAACATCAGGAAGAGCAGCGAGGGCACCGTGCGGGTGGCCACCCAGCACACGACCACCGAGGCGGCGCACAGGGCCGCCGCCTCGGACCACCACCAGGGCCTCGGGTCCCGCGGCAGCCGCGCGCGGCGCAGGACCAGCAGCAGCGGGGTGACCACGAGCACGCCCATCGCGTCGCCCGCCCACCACGCCGCCCAGATCGGCCAGAACTCTCCGCCCGACAGCGCTCCGCTGAGCACCAGCGTCCCCGCGCCGAAGGTGGCGCTGATCAGCATCCCGCCGAGGGCACCGGCGAAGACGAGGGCCACCCCGTCGCGGAGCCGGTCCAGCTCGGGCCGGAAGCCGACGCGGCGCAGGAGCAGGTAGGCCGCGATCGGGGCCAGGGTGTTCCCGACCAGGATGCCCAGGCTGGAGAGGCCCACGCTGGAGATCGTCGCGATCACGGCGAGAGCGCCCAGCGCGATGCCGGGCCAGGCGCGGATCCCCAGCCACAGCAGGCAGCTCAGGGCGATGCCCGTCGGCGGCCACAGCGGGGAGACGACGGCTCCTTCCACCACCACCTGCTCCAGCAGGCCGATCCGGCCGCCCGCCCAGTAGGCGGCGGCGACCACGAGGATCCGCAGCACCTCTGCGGCCGGACGTCTCAGTTGCTCGCTGCGGATCACGCATGTCATCACACAACGCCGGAGGCCGCGAGGCGGGGTGACACGCGCTGCCGACCCGAACCGCCCCTCCCCCGGTGCCACACGCCCGCCCGCGGATCCGGGCGGTCGGCGGGACTCAGGCCCGCTCCTCGCGGGGGTCGTGCAGCAGGACCAGGACGGCGGCGTCGTCGACATGGTCGGTGCGGGCGGCGACCCCCATCACCCGGGCGGCCAGCTCGCCGGCGGGCAGCCTCCCGCGCACGGCCTCCCGCACCAGGGCGGCGACCGCGTCCAGCCCCTCCTCGATGGAGAACGAGGGACCTTCCACCACCCCGTCGGTCACCATCACGAAGGCGCCTCCGTCGGAGAGCGCGCGCCGGGCGACCGGATAGACCTCCCCGGGCAGCACACCGAGCGGGACGCCCGTCTCGTCCTCGACGACCCCGCAGTCGCCGCGGGAGCCGGCCCAGACGGCGGGCACGTGCCCGGCCCTGGCGCTCTCCAGGACCCCTGTCCGCGGGTCGTAGCGCAGGAAGCTGCAGGTGGCGAAGAGCCCCTGGTCCACCGAGACCAGCAGGTCGTTGGCGCGGGAGAGGATCTCCCCCGGGTCGACGGTGGCCGTGGCGACCGCCCGGAGGCCTATCCGCACCTGCCCCATGAAGGCGGCCGCCTCCACGTCGTGCCCCTGCACGTCCCCGATCGAGCAGCCGATCGAGCCGTCGGGGAGGAGGAAGGCGTCGTACCAGTCGCCTCCGATGTCCAGGCCGTTGCGAGCCGGGGAGTAGCGGGCGGCGACCCGCAGCCCGGGGGCCGAGGGCAGCGCGGACGGGAGCATCGAGCGCTGCAGGGCCTCGGCGAGCTCGACGCGGGCCTTCTGGCTCTCCGCGCTCTTGCGCGCCCGGTCCGTCAGCCGTCCCAGAGCGGTCAGCAGGTCGTCTGCCGTGGCCGATCTCGGGTGTCGTCGCCGGGTCATGGCCCTCTCCGCGGCACCTTCGACTCCTCCTGGCCCGGCCCCCTCGGCGTGGCGCGGACGTCCCGGCCGGCCAGGGGCCCCGCGGCCCGGGGCCAGTATATTTGCGCGGCCCCGCGGGCGCCGGGCGAGCGCTGCGGCCCCTTGCGGGGCCGCCGTGCGAACGGCCCCCGGACCGCCCCCGGCGGCGCGGGCGCCGGGGTCGTCCGTCCGGGTGACGGAACTCCCGGGCACGGCCGCGGGGGCGCGGGCCGATGCGGGGCACGGGCGGAGCGTGGCGCGGACCGTGCGGCGGGGCGCGGGCGCCCGGGGATACTGGCGGGTCAGGACCGACTCACCGACCACGAAGGGCGGATGCATGCTGGACGGCGCACGGGGAGAGGGCGCGGCGAGGGGGGCGGCGGAGCGGCACGCCGTCGTCGTCGGGGGGAGCATCGCGGGGCTGCTGACGGCCCGGGTGCTGGCCCGGCACGCGGACCGGGTGACCGTGGTGGAGCGGGACCGCTTCCCGGACGGCGCCGAGCCGCGTCCCGGGGTACCCCAGGGGCGCCATGCCCATGTCCTGCTGGAAGGCGGCCAGCGCGCGCTGGACGAACTGCTTCCCGGCTTCACGGCGGAGCTGGCCGCCGCCGGGGCGCCGCGGGTGGGCATGCCGGCCGACATGGTGCAGTGGCAGAACGGCCGCTGGGTGCGCCGCACCGCGGCGACCTCCCACCTCTACACCGGGTCGCGGGCGCAGCTGGAGCACCTGGTGCGGGCCCGGGTGCTGGCCGACCCGGCCGTCACCGCCGTCACCGGTGCCGAGGCGGTGGGCCTGACGGGCGACGCCCGGCGGGTGACGGGGGTCCTGCTGCGGGAGCGCGGCGGGGGCGGCGCGGAACCGGAGCGCCTCCCCGCCGACCTGGTCGTCGACGCCTCGGGGCGCGGCACCCGGGCGGCGCACTGGCTGCGGGGCCTGGGGGCCGAACCGCCGGCGGAGGAGACCATCGACACGGGCCTCGCCTACGCCTCGCGCGTGTACCGCGACAAGGGCGGGCACCTGGGCACCCACGCGCAGGCGTACTACGTCCTCCCCGGCCCGGACCAGGTGTACGCGGGCGGGGTGCTGCCGCTGGAGGACGGCCGCCACCTGGTCGTCCTGTCGGGTCTGCGCGGCGACGAGCCGCCGACGGACGAGGAGGCGTTCACCGCGTTCGCGGCCCGGCTGCCGCATCCCTTCATCCACGACTGGCTGCGCGAGGCGGTGCCCGAG
This sequence comes from Streptomyces sp. C10-9-1, assembly GCF_024497955.1. Taxonomy (GTDB): domain Bacteria; phylum Actinomycetota; class Actinomycetes; order Streptomycetales; family Streptomycetaceae; genus Streptomyces; species Streptomyces sanyensis. The sequence goes on from NZ_JANHKP010000005.1 coordinate 158,696, forward strand.
ACGCCGCCGTACGGCTTCCGCCGCACGGCGAACGTGCGGCGGCGCTACGACCTGCCCGGTCGGCGCCCGGCCGGGTTCCTGGCCACCGGGGACGCGCTGTGCACCTTCAACCCGGTCTACGGCCAGGGCATGGCGGTGGCCGCGCTGGGGGCCCTGGCGCTGCGCGGGGCGCTGGAGGATCCGCGCCGGGCGGCGACGACGCGCCGGGTGCAGCGCGCGCTGCTGGAGGCGTCGCGGCCGGCGTGGGACATCTCGGCGGGCGCCGACCGCCGGATGCCCGGCGCCCTCGGCACGGCGGTCGCGACTCCCGCGGCGGACCGGGCGGCGGGCTGGTACCTGGACCGGATCCAGCGCCGCTACCAGGGCGACCCGGTGGTCGGCCGGGCGTTCCGCTCGGTGCTCACGCTGACCGCCCCGGTGAGCGCGCTGTTCGCTCCCGCGGTGGCCCGGGCGGTGCTGTTCGGCCCCGAGCCGGCCACGCCCCAGGGGCCGCCGCTGCGGGCCGAGACGGCGGGCTGAGCAGGCGGCGGGGGCCGCACCCCGGGCGCGGCGCCGGGGCTGCGGATCCGCCCGGCCCCGTGGGCGGCGCGGGGTGCGGAGCCGCCCGCGGCGGGCACGGATCCGCCGGGATCCGGCCGTTGCCCGGGCGGAAGGCCGCTCCCGGGACACGGACGGAGGCGCGCCGGGAGGTCCCGCGCCGCCCGTTCGGGCACGGCGAAACGATACGGCGCCCTGCCCGGCGGCGGGCCCCCGGAGCGTGCGTGACCGTTCGGGCACCGCGGCCCGATCCGCGCGCCGCCCGGCCGCCGGCCGTGACCCGGTACGCGGCCCGGCGTTGAGACGGGTGCCCCTGTCCAGCGCAGTGCGAGAAGGGCCCGTGAGCAACCTTCGACCGTACTTCTCCGCCGACTTCACCTCCGCCGGCCAATGGGTGGCGGGCCGGTCCTGGGCGTATCCCGGGGGCGGGCCGCGCAACCGGGCCGACAACAAGCTGGACCACCTCGTGGACGACCCCGCCTACTGCCGCGAGGGCGAGTTCCGGGCCACCCGGCGCACGGACGGCTACTGGGACGCGGGCCTGCTCACCACGGAGGGCAGTGACCAGGGGTTCCACCTGCGGACGGGCGACGTCCTGGAGACCCGGGTGCGGCTGCCCGTCGAGACGGGCGCCTGGCCCGCGGTCTGGACCTGGCGCGACGGCGGCAACGAGGTGGACGTCTTCGAGTACCACCCGGACAACCCCGACCTGCTGGAGCTCACCAACCACGTCCGCCGCCGGCAGCGCTACTACACCCACCCCGAGATCGCGCCCGGGGCCTGGGTGGACCTGCGGGTGTCCTTCGGGGCGTGGTCGGTGACCTGGTGGGTGAACGGCCGCCGGGCCTTCTCCGACTGGCGGGGCGTGGGCCGCAGCTGGCGTGCGGCGATCATCGTGAACCTGTCGGTCTGCGCGGGCCGGTACCACCCCGCGCCGGATCCCGACGTCACCGAGATGTCGTACACGGTGGAGTACCTGCGGGTGTACCGCCGGTGACGGGGGCGGCCGGGGACCGCCGCAGCGCGGAGGGGCTGGTGCCGAACCAGCGGGCGACGGCCCGGCGCAGGGCCCGCGTGTCCCCGAAGCCGAGCCGGGCGGCGACCTGCGGGAAGGGGAGGTCGCCCGTGGTGATCAGCTCCTCGGCCCGCACCAGGCGCACGGAGTCCACCAGGGCCTGGTAGGTGGTCCCGTGGGCGGCGAGCCTGCGGCGCAGGGTCCGCTCGCTCATCCCGCGGGCGAGGGCCTGCCGGGCCAGGGTGGGGACCCGGGGCAGGCTGCGGGCCACGGCGACCTCCACCTCCTGCACGAGGTCCTGGTCGCGGCGGTCGCGGGCCCGGGCGGCGTCCAGCAGGCGGACGGTCTGCGCCAGCGCGTAGGCGTCGGCTCCGGGCAGCGGGTGGTCCAGCCAGGCGTCGGGGAAGTCGAGCCGGTCCTCCCGGGCGCCGAAGGCGACGGGGCAGGCGAACCACTGCTCGTACCGGGCGCCGTACGCCGGACGGGAGTGGCGGACGCTGACGGCCCGGGGGGCGAAGCAGGGCCCGAGGGCGTCCCTGGCCAGCGCGACGATGCTGCCGAACGCCTCCTCCAGGAGGAAGGCGCGCAGCACCGAGTCGCTGAACCGGGGTGCGGCGAGGACCGCCGCGCCGCCGGGAACCGCCCGGAGGCGGTAGTCGAGCATCGACCCGCTCGCCCCGTGGTGGCGCAGTCCGAGCTCCAGGGCGTCGCGCAGGGTGGGGCTGGCGAGGAGGGCGAAGCCGACCAGCCCCCAGGAGGTGGCGCGCTGCCGGCGTGCGACGGCGAGTCCGAGTCCGGGGTCGCCCAGTTCCCGGATCGCCTCCCGGATGACGGAGCTGGCCTGCCGGTAGGAGATCCGGCGGCCGACCAGTTCGAGGTCGCTGCCGCAGAGGCCGACGCGCTCCAGCGCGGGACCGAGGTCGCAGCCGCGCCCGGCGGCGACCAGGACGAGGTGGCGCAGCAGGTGGGGGGTGAGGGTGGCCGATCCGTGGCGCGGGTCGGCGGGGGCGGCGTCCGGCAGGCGGGACGCGGCACGCGCGGCCGCCGGGTGCGCGTCTCCCCCGGCCGGGGCGGGGCGTGGTCCGCGCGCGGGGCCGTCCATGCGCCACCACCTCCGGGCGGCCACTGTAGGGGCCTCGGGCCGGAGGGGACAGGGGCCGTGGCCGACGAGGTCCCGTTACTGGCCGGTCGGGCCCTCTCCGGACGCCCGGTCCGGCCCTACCGTCTGTCGCACCCGTGACCCGTGGCCCGCCCCCGGGTCCCCTGCATCCGTCTGTGAGGGAGAAGGCATGCGGTCCCCCACCCCACGCTCACGAGCGGTCTCCCTGCTGCTCTGCACCGCCCTCGGTGCCCTGTCCCTGGCCGCCGCTCCCGCGGGAGCGGCACCCGCCGCCGAACCCCCGCCCGCCGAGGCCGAACCGTACCTGGTCGGCCGGGGCCTCGCCGACGTCACCGGCGAGGCGGCCGAGGTCGGCATGATGGGCTACTCCAGCTTCGAGCAGAAGGCCACCGGGATCCACCAGCGGCAGCGCTCCCGGGCCTTCGTCGTCGCCGACCCCGCCTCGGGCGAGCGGGTCGTCCATGTCACCGCCGACCTGGGCATGGTGTTCCAGTCCGTCCAGCAGGGCGTGCTGGCACGGCTGGCGCAGCGGTACGGCACGCTGTACTCGGAACGCAACGTCCTGCTGTCGGCCACCCACACCCATGCGGGCTCCGGGGGCCACTCCCACCACCTCGCCTACAACCTGGCCTCCCTCGGCTTCCAGCGGGCGACCTACCGCGCGGTCGTCGACGGGATCGTGGAGTCGATCGCCGAGGCCCACGCGGACCTGCGGCCGGGCAGCGTCCATCTGGGCCGGGCCGTGCTCACCGACGCGAGCGCCAACCGCTCGCGTGCCGCCTTCGCGCGCAACCCGGCGGCGGACCGGGCGGCGTTCCCGGACGCCGTCGACCCGTCGATGACGGTGCTCCGCTTCCGCCAGGGGGGCACCGACGTGGGGGCCCTCAGCTGGTTCGCCACCCACAACACCTCCCTCACCAAGGGCAACACCCTGCTCAGCCCGGACAACAAGGGCTACGCCTCCTACGCGTGGGAGCGCGAGGCCGGGGAGGGGTTCGTGGCCGCGTTCGCCAACACGGCCGCGGGCGACCTCTCGCCGAACCTCAACCTGAGGCCCGGGTCCGGCCCCACGGAGGACGAGTTCGCGAACACCCGCATCATCGGCGAGCGCCAGCTCGACGCGGCGCGGGAGGCCCACCGGACGGCCGGCCGCCCGCTCGCGGGCGGTGTGGACTCCCGGATGCGGTACGTGGACATGGAGCACGTCACGGTCTCGGGCGCCTACACGCCCGACGGACGGGAGCACCGCACCTGCCCGGCGGTGGTGGGGGCCTCGACCCTGGCGGGCAGCGTCGAGGACGGACCGGCCGTCCCCGGCTTCACCGAAGGCATGAGAAGCCCGGTGGCGCAGCTGCTGGAGCCCTTCCGCGTCGACCCGCCCGCATGGCTGGTGGGCTGCCAGTACCCGAAGGCGTCGCTGGTGCCGACCGGGCTGGTCAACTCGGTCGTGCCGGCGACGCCGCGGATCCTCCCGCTGCAGATCCTGCGTATCGGCGGGCTGTACCTGGTGGCGGGCCCGGCCGAGTTCACCGTCGTCTCGGGCCTGCGGATCCGTCGCACCGTCGCCGCGGAACTGGGCGTGCCGCCGGAGGACGTGGTGATGCAGGGCTACGCCGGTGCCTACAGCCAGTACGTCACCACGCCCGAGGAGTACGACCTCCAGCACTACGAGGGCGGCTCGACGCTGTACGGACGCTACACGCTCCCGGCGTACCAGCAGGAGTACGCGAAGCTGGCTGCGGCGCTGCGCGGGGGGAGGCCGGTGGACCGCGGGCCGGTGCCGCCGGACCTCTCGGACCGCCAGGGCACCCTGCAGACCGGGGTGGTGATGGACAGCCCGCCGTGGGGGAGGTCCTTCGGCGAGGTGCTGCGCGCGCCGGCGGACGCGTACCCGCGGGGGGCGACGGTCACGGCGGAGTTCGCCACCGGCCATCCGAAGAACGACCTCCACCGCGGGGGCACCTTCCTGGAGGTGCAGCGCCGGGTGGACGGTGCCTGGGTGCGGGTGCTGGACGACGGCGACTGGGACACCACCTACCGCTGGGTGCGGCTGAACGCGCTCACCGGGACGTCCAAGGCGGTGGTGAGCTGGCGGATCGCGCCCGGCACCCCGGCGGGTACCTACCGGATCGTCCACCACGGGGACGCGAAGTCCCTGTTCGGCGGGGTCCGCGCGTTCAGCGGCGCGACGGCCGGCTTCCGGGTGGGCTGAGCAGGCCGCTCCGGGCGGCCGGGAGCCCTCCCGACCGCCCGGACCGGGGCCGTACCCTGGAACGCATGACCGAACGCAAACCGCCCGGAGTCAGTTTCGAGTCATGGGTCGACCGGCAGATCCGGCAGGCCACGGAGCGCGGGGAGTTCACGGACCTCCCCGGCTTCGGCAAGCCGCTGCCGGAGAGCGGGGCCCCGTACGACGAACTCTGGTGGATCAAGGGGAAGATGCACCGCGAGGGTCTGGCGGTGCTGCCGCCCGCCCTGGCCCTGCGCAAGGAGGCCGAGGACGCGAAGGAGAAGGCGATGGCCGCCCCCACCGAGGCGGCGGCGCGGCGGATCGTGGCCGAGATCAACGAGAAGATCACCACCGCGATGCTCCGGCCGCCGCCGGGGCCCCCGCTGGGGCTGCGCCGCTTCGACGCCGACGCGGTGGCCGAGGAGTGGCGGCGCGCCCGGGAGTGACCCCGCACCCCGCGGAGCGGTGCGCCGTGCCGGCCGTGCGGCCGGGACGGCGCACCGGCTGACGCACCCCCGGGCGCCCGGGGGTGCGTCAGCCGGGTTCGGCGGCCAGCCATTCGGCCACGGTCCGGGCGAGGGGCTGGCCCGTGTCCAGTTCCACGAAGCCGAACTGCCCTCCCTGGTTGCACTCCAGGAACCACCAGGTGCCGGTCTGCTCCTCCTCCGCGAAGTCGAAGGCGCCGTAGGCGAGCGAGGCGTGCCGCTTGTACCGCTCGACGGCGCGGGCCACCTGGGGCGGGACGTCGACCGGCTGCCAGCTGTGCCCGGTGTCCCCGAACCGCCCGTCCACCTGCCCCGCCTCGGCGGTCTTGCGCGCGGCGAAGTGGGTGTCGCCGACGCTCGTCAGCCGGATGTCGGCGCGCTTGGCGATGTAGCGCTGGAAGAGGGTCGGCCCGGCGGCGACCCCGGAGAAGTCGGCGTCCGGGGGCACCAGCGTGGTCGGCAGGGCCATGGGAGGGTCGCCGGGCGACTTGCCGGAGACCGACTTGACCACCACGTGGCGGTACTGCTCGGCGAACCGCCGGGCCATCGCGGGATAGGTCGTCACCAGGGTCGCGGGCACGGGGAAGCCGCTGCGGTGGGCCACGCGCATCTGCCAGGTCTTGCGCCGTGCGCGGGCCGCCGCGCTCGGATGGTTCATCCAGCGGGCGTCCGTCGAGTCGAGCATGCCGTAGAGGGCGTGGTCGGTCTCCTCCGCCAGCCAGGCGGAGGGTTCCTCCGCGTGTGCGGCGGCCCCGCCCGGCCTGCGGACCCAGACCGAGCGCAACGCGTCGACGCTGGCCACGCGGCCGCCCGTGGACAGGTACCCCCGGAACTCCCCGCGGACGTACTCGGTGGACAGGGCCACCTCCCCCGGCAGGTCCGCCGGGTCGAACCGCACCAGCGGCACGCCCAGCTCGTGCAGTTCGGCCACCACGAGGTCCGCGGTGACGTCCTGTGCACTCGTCAGTACCAGTACGGTCACGGGGCCCCGTCCGTCCGGTGGGCCGAGGGGGTGTGTCGGGCTGCGGACGCACGCGCCGCAACCCGGGTCTGTCTGCTCATCTGCGGTACGCGTTCGTCAGTCGTCGAAGTGGGTGGCCGAGCCGGCCTTGGAGGTGGTGGTGCCGGCCGCGGCCAGCAGGGCGCGGTCCAGGATCGCGGGACGGCCGTCCGCCAGCACGTTCAGCTGGAGTGCGGCGTCGTAGGAGTAGGTGGCCAGCGCCGGGGCCTGCTCGGCCGGCCGTGCGTAGTTCCACGCGAACGGTTTCATCTGCTGCTTCCTCCCCTGCCCGCGCACCAGCTCGGGCTCCTCATGTGACAGTACGTGGCAGCTTTGCCACACCCTCAACACATAGAGTGACACTGTGAAGGTTCTTCATCGAAAGACCTTCAGATCCGAACATCTGGACCGGCGGTGACATGCCCCGCCGACGCCAACCAGACAGACGCATCAGGAGCCTCAGGAGTTTCAAGTTCTGGCCAAGACGTGACGCAGACGACACGACATTGGCCGTAAACCAGCGCAAAGGGCTCGCCGAACGGCGGTACGACCCCTCCTCCTCCATGAACGGCGGCACCCTGAGGACGTGTCAACCCGCTTGCACGCCAGCCTTGTTGGGTGGCGCGAAGAAGACGTCCCATCCGCCGCACCGGTCGCACCACGGGCCCGCGGCACCGGCGGGCGCCGCCCCGCAGGTGCCGCGGGGCCCCCGGGGCCCGGCCGGCCGGGCGCCCCCGGGGCGTGTTGCCCGCACCCGGCCGGGCCGCACGGGCACGATGGGCCGGTACGCGGACCGGAAGCGCGGCCGGGCCCGCCGAGACCGGACCGGGCCGCCGGAACACGAGGAGCAGCCGTGGACTGCGCAGGACTGCTGGAGGACGCCTTCGCCCGGGTGCACGAAGCCGTGCACGAGGCCGTGGAGGGGCTGGACGAGGAGGCTCTCGCCGCCGCCCCCGGCCCCGGGGCCAACCCGATCGCCTGGCTGGTCTGGCACCTGACCCGCATCCAGGACGACCACGTCGCGGACGTCGCCGGGCGGGAGCAGCTGTGGACCGCGCAGGGCTGGGCGAACCGCCTCGACCTGCCGCTCCCGCACACGGACACCGGCTACGGCCACACGCCCGACCGGGTGGCCGCCGTGCGCGCCGGGGCAGGGGAGCTGCTGGGCTACCACGACGCGGTGCACACCGCGACCCTGGAGTACGTGCGCACCCTGGGCCCCGCCGACCTGGACCGGGTCGTGGACACCGCCTGGACGCCCGCGGTGACCCTCGGAGTCCGGCTGGTCAGCGTGGTCGCGGACGACCTCCAGCACGCGGGCCAGGCCGCCTACGCCCGCGGGCTCCTCGAACGCGGCACCCGTACCTGAGCGCACCCGGCCGCCGCGTCCGCCGGGAGCCGGCGGGCGGGCGGCGGCGGCCACCCGGTGCGCCCGCCGGGTCACCGGGCGCACCCGGCGGCCCTCTCACTGGTCGGCACCGCCGGGGAGTGGCAGGCTGAGACGGGGGTGTCTGCCCGAGGATCCCGGGAGGGCCCATGGGACGGGACGTCCCGGCGCTGGTCTTCACCCGCGAGGACCGCCGCCGGTACCGGAACAAGATGCAGGCGTGCCTGGACACCCTGGCGCAGATGCTGCGCGGGGCCCGCTTCGACGTCGAGCGCCCCCAGGTGGGCCTGGAGATCGAGCTGAACCTCGTGGACGGCTCCGCCGAGCCCGCGATGCGCAGCACCGACGTGCTGGAGGCCATCGCCGACCCCGCGTGGGCGAGCGAACTGGGCCGCTTCAACCTGGAGATCAACATCCATCCGCGGCGGCTGACCGCCGGCGGCCCCGACTCCTGGGAGCAGGAGATCCGCGACGCGCTCAACCACGCCGAGGACCGCGCCTCCGGCGTGGGGGCCCACCTGGCGATGATCGGCATCCTGCCGACGCTGCGCCGCGAGGACGTGGGCGCGGCCGCCCTCTCCGAGGACCCCCGCTACCGGCTGCTGAACGAGCAGGTGTTCGCGGCACGCGGCGAGGACCTGCTCATCGAGGTCAACGGCGTCGACCGGCTGCGCACCTACGCCGACACCATCACCCCCGAGGCGGCGTGCACCAGCACCCAGTTCCACCTCCAGGTCGCCCCCGACGACTTCGCCGCCTACTGGAACGCCGCCCAGGCGATCGCCGGCGTCCAGGTGGCGCTCGCCGCCAACTCCCCGTTCCTCTTCGGCAGGGAGCTGTGGCGCGAGACCCGCATACCGCTGTTCGAGCAGGCGACCGACACCCGGCCGGAGGAGATCAAGGTGCAGGGTGTGCGCCCGCGGGTGTGGTTCGGGGAGCGCTGGATCACCGGGGTCTTCGACCTGTTCGAGGAGAACGTCCGCTACTTCCCCGCCCTGCTGCCGGTGTGCGAGGACGAGGACCCGGCCGAGACCCTGGACGGGGGCGACGTCCCCGCGCTCGGCGAGCTGACCCTGCACAACGGGACGATCTACCGGTGGAACCGCCCGGTCTACGCCGTCGACCACGGCAGACCGCATCTGCGCATCGAGAACCGGGTGCTGCCCGCCGGCCCGACGGTGGCGGACATCCTCGCCAACGGCGCGTTCTACTACGGGCTCACCCGTGCCCTGGTCGACGAGGAGCGCCCGGTGTGGTCCCGGATGTCCTTCCAGGCGGCCGAGGACAACCTGCACGCGGCGGCGCGGTACGGGATCGACGCCGGGCTGTACTGGCCGGGCATGGGCGAGGTGCCGGCGCCGGAGCTGGTGCTGCGCCGGCTGCTGCCGATGGCGCACCGCGGTCTGGAGGCGTCCGGCATGGACGCGGCCTGGCGCGAGCCCCTGCTCGGCGTCATCGAGCAGCGGTGCGTCACCGCGCGCAACGGCGCCGTGTGGCAGACGGAGATGTACCACCGCATCGAGCGGTCCAGCCGGGTCGACCACCATGAGGCGCTGCGGCGGATGACGGGCCAGTACCTGGAGTACATGCACCTCAACGCCCCCGTGCACACCTGGCCGGTGGACTGAGGGCGCCCGCGGGCCCCGGGCGCGCCCGGGGCCCGCGCCCGTCCGTCAGACGAGGACGTCCTTGCAGTACTTCACGGAGCCGGTGGCGGCCACATAGCGGGCCGGCACCCAGACCCTGCGGGCGTCGCGGACCAGATACCAGAGGTCGTTGCCCGCGATGGCCTGGGCACGCACCCTGCACACCAGGCCGACCTTGGCTCCGTGGCGCAGCGTGCCCTTCACCGCCGAGTCGGTGCTCGGGAACATCCGCTGGTTCAGTCCGCTCACCGCGGTGACCGTGCCGTAGGGCTTGGCCGGCGTCGCCGCCGGGGCCGCGGCCTGGGCGGGCACGGAGGCGGTGAGCGCGAGGACGCCGAGGGCGGTCGCGGCGACCCGGGCCGCCGGACCCCGCCAGGACGGACGGCGCTTCGGGGCAGTGGACATGATCATCGGCTGACTCCAGTCGGTGGACGCGGCCCCCCACTTCCGCGCCCGACCCTAGAGCGCCTTCGGCGCCCGCGGGCGCCGACCCGCGCACGGCTCGCGCGGGCATCGCCCCGAGGGGCGAATCCGGGCGAAGAACCGCGGGCCCGGCGGGTGTTCAGCGGTGCTGCCCCTCCCTCTCGTGCGCCTGCGCCGCGATGACCGCGGCCTGCACACGGCGCTCCACGCCCAGCTTCGACAGCAGGCGGGAGATGTGGTTCTTCACGGTCTTCTCCGACAGGTAGAGCCTCCCCCCGATCTCGCTGTTGGTGAGCCCCTCACCGACCAGGTCCAGGACCGCGCGCTCGCGCTCGGAGAGCGCGGACAGGCGCTCGTCCTCGTCGCGGTGCACCACCTCCGGCCCCCGCAGGGAGGCCATCAGGCGGGCCGTGGTGGCCGGGTCGAGCATGGACTGCCCGGTCGCCACGGTGCGCACCGCCGCGACGAGGTCGGTGCCCTTGATCTGCTTGAGCACATAGCCCGCCGCCCCGGCCATGATCGCGTCCAGCAGGGCGTCCTCGTCGTCGAACGAGGTCAGCATCAGGCAGGCGAGGCCGGGCATCCTGGCCCGCAGCTCGCGGCAGACCGTGATGCCGTCGCCGTCGGGGAGCCGCACGTCGAGCACGGCGACGTGCGGGCGCAGCGCGGGCCCCCGCGCCAGGGCCTGCTCGGCGCTGCCGGCCTCGCCCACCACCTCGACGTCCGGCTCGGCGTCGAGCAGGTCGTGCAGTCCGCGGCGCACCACCTCGTGGTCGTCCAGGAGGAAGACCCTGATCGGAGTCTGCTCCGAGAAGTGCGGTACGTCGGTCATCGCTGCTCCCTGCGGATCGGGCCCGTGAGTCGAGGATGACCCGGCCCCGGAGGCCCGCGACAGGGCCGAACGGGCCCCGTTCCGCCCGGCCCGGGCCCGGACGGCCCGCTCCGCGGCCCGGACGGCCCTCCCCCGGGGAACGGGGCGGTGGGACCGTCGAGGGGGGACGCGGGTCCGGAGGGCCGGCCACCGGCCGGGCGGCCCGGCCCCGGCGATCGGAGGTGCGCCATGCGTCATACCGTCACCGCGGGCGTCGACGGCTCCCCCGAGAGCCTGGCGGCCGCCGCATGGGCGGCGGAGGAGGCCGAGCTGCGCGGACTGCCCCTGACGCTGGTGCACGCGGGAGGCGCCCCGGCCCCGCGCACCGGTCTGCCGGAGGTGGACGTCCCCGCGGGGCGCCACGCCCGGGCTCTGGAGGTGGCGGTGCGCGAGGTCCACGCGGCCCGGCCCGGCCTGGAGATCGTCCGCACGGCGGTGCCGGACCCGCCGGGCGAGACGCTGCCCGAGGCCGCCCGGGATGCCGTGCTGCTGGCCCTCGGCTCACAGGGCTTCTCCGGCTTCACGGGCTATCTCCTCGGCTCGGTGGCGCTGGACGTCGCCGCACGCAGCACCGTTCCGGTGGTCCTGGTGCGCGGCGGCCGGCCCGTGGCGGCCCGCTCCGACCGGCCGGTGCTGCTGGGCCTCGACCTGGACTCCGCGGACACCGAACTCGTCCGCTTCGCCTTCGACGCCGCGTCCGTGCACGGGGCGCCGCTGGAGGTGCTGTACGCCTGGCGGCCGTCCCCCCGCCGCCCGCACGGGCGGGCGGACGCCGAGCCGGCCCTGCCCGAGGATCCCGGTGGCGGTCAGGAGGAGGCCCTGGCCGCCGCCCTGCGGCCGTGGCGGGACGAGTTCCCCACCGTGCCCGTGTCCCTGCACCTCGCGGCGGGCAGCGCGGCCCACCGCCTGGTGCGCGCCTCCGAGCGGGCGGTGCTCCTCGTACTCGGGCACCGGGAGAGCGCCGGGCAGCGCCTGGGGCCCGTGACCCACGCGGCCATCCACCACGCCCCCTGCCCGCTGGCGGTCGTGCCGCACGGCGCGCGGGCCTCGGCCGACCGGCCGGGGCCCCTTCCCGGGCAGGGTGCGCAGCCGGACGGGTGAGCGGGCAGGGGGCCGGGCGCAGGCGTGACGCGCCCCGGGGCCCCCGCCCCGCCCCGCGCCGGCCGCGGCACGCCGCCTCACCCGGATACCCCCGCCGCGGAGGAGCCCCTTCCCCTTGCGGCGCCCCGCGTCCGCGGCCGCGCGCGGATCCACCGGGGATGACGGGGCGGCCCTTACGGTGGACAGTGGCGAAGGGACGGCCGACTCCGCCGGAGGCGCGATGAGCGACAGGGCGACGGGCGACAGCCCCGAGGGCCTCGGCCCGTTGTCGAGACTGCGGCTGGACGAGCTGCTGGAGGAGGTGCAGGTCCGCATCGAGGCGGTCCGCGGCACCCGGGACCGCGTGCACGGCCTGCTGGAGGCCGTGCTGTCGGTGGGACGCGGGCTGGAACTCCCCCAGGTGCTGCGCGGCATCGTCGAGGCGGCCACGGTGCTGGTGGACGCCGAGTACGGTGCGCTGGGGGTGATCGGCGAGGACCGCATGCTCGCCGAGTTCGTCCCCGTCGGCGTCAGCGAGGAGCAGTGGGCCGCCATCGGCGCCCTCCCCAGCGGTCACGGGCTGCTCGGGGAGCTCATCCGCCACCCCTCGCCCCTGCGGCTGGAGGACCTGTCCCGGCATCCCGCCTCGCGCGGCTTCCCCGACCACCATCCGCCCATGCGCTCCTTCCTGGGGGTGCCGATCCGGGTGCGGGACACGGTGTTCGGCAACCTGTACCTGACCGAGAAGCGCGGAGCCCCCGCCTTCGACGCCGACGACGAGGCCGTGGTGTCGACCCTCGCGGTCGCCGCGGGCATCGCCATCGACAACGCCCGCCTGTACGAGGAGGCGCGGCGCCGGGAGCGCTGGTCGGCGGCGGGCTCGGAGGTCACCGGCGCACTGCTGTCCGGGCGGCCCCGGGCCCAGGTCCTGGAGATGATCCTGGAGCACGCCCGGCTGACGGCCGGCGCGGACCTGGGGGTGGTCGCGGTGCCCGCGGAGGGGACCGACCGGCTGCGCACCGCCCTCGCGGCGGGCCGGGACGCCGAACGGCACCGGGGTGTGCTGGTCCCGAAGGGCGAGGGCTTCCTGACGGCCGCCTTCGAGGGGCGCGGACCGGTGCGCACCGCGGAGCTGGGCCGGGAGGCCCGCACCGGCCCGGACGCGGAGCGGTGGCGGGGCACCGGTCCGGCGGTGGCCGTGCCGCTCGGCACCGACAAGGCGGTCCGCGGGGTGCTGCTGCTCGCCCGCGCGGAGGGCGCGGCGCCCTTCTCGGACGCGGAGGCCGTGCCGCTGGCGGCCTTCGCCGGGCAGGCCGCCCTGGCCATGGAACTCGCCGAGCGGCGCAGCGACGCCGCGGAGATGGCGGTCCTCGCGGACCGGGACCGCATCGCGCGCGACCTGCACGACCTGGCCATCCAGCGGCTGTTCGCGACCGGGATGACGCTGCAGAGCGCGGAGCGCTTCATCGACCACCCGCAGGCCGCGGAGCGGATCGACCGGGCGGTGGACGACCTCGACGCGACGATCAGGATCATCCGGTCGACGATCTTCGGGCTGCGCAGCCACGAGGCCGGGGCGGAGGCCCAGTCGCTGCGGGCCGCCGTCGTCGGGGCGGTGCAGGACTCGGCGGCCTCCCTGGGGTTCTCCCCCGCTCTGCGCGTCGAGGGCCTGCTGGACACCCGGACCGGCGGGGAGGTGGGCGAGCACCTGGTCGCCGTGCTCGTCGAGGCCCTCAGCAACACGGCACGCCATGCCGGTGCCCGCGCCGTCGACGTGCACGTGCAGGTGTCGGACCGCCTGCTCACCCTCACCGTCACCGACGACGGCCGGGGCATCGCGCCGGGGGCCGCCCGCAGCGGGCTGCGGAACCTCGCCGAGCGGGCGGCCGCCCTGGGCGGGAGCCTCGTCGTGGGCCCCGGGCGCGAGGGCGGCACCCGGCTGGTGTGGCGCGTCCCGCTGCCGGAGGCCGAAGGGCCCGGCGAGGGCGGCTGAGCGGAGCGTGCCGAGGCCCGGCCGCCGGGCCCGGGAACGGTCCCGGCAGCGGCCGGGAATGGCCCGACCGGCCCTATCCGCCCGCCCGGGCCGGTGCGACGGTGGCACCACGGCGCGGCCCGCTCCGCGGGGCCGCGGCCTCCGGCCGCTGCGCAGGGGGCCCGCGGTCCGGACCGGGGGCGCGCCCCGGAGTGGAAGGACACCCCGATGACCACGCGCTCACCCCACACCGTGAACGACGTCATGACCACCACCGTCGTCGCCGTCGGTCCCGACGCGCGGTTCCGGGAGGTCGTCAGCGCGATGAGGCAGTGGCAGGCCAGCGCCGTCCCCGTCCTCGACGGCGACGGCCGGGTCACCGGCGTGGTGTCGGAGGCCGACCTGCTGGCCAAGGAGGAGCTGCGGGCCCGCGGGGCCGCGCTCGCCGCTCCGGCGGAGCTGCGGGGCGAGGGCGCCAGGGCCGGGGGGCTGACCGCGCGGGACGTGATGACCTCCCCCGCCGTCACGGTGACCGCGAGTGCCACCCTGCCCCAGGCGGCGCGGCTGATGGCGCGCCACCGCGTCAAGCGGCTTCCCGTGGTCGACGGCTCCGGGATGCTGAAGGGGATCGTGAGCCGGGGTGACCTGCTGAAGGTCTTCCTGCGCGCGGACGACGAACTGTCGGACGAGATCCGCGAGGAGGTCGTCGACCGGCTCTTCCCGGTGACGCGCCGCAGCGTCACCGTCGAGGTCGACCAGGGGACGGTGACGCTCTCCGGGGCCGTTGCGGACCCCGCGCTCGTCCCCGTCGCGGAGCGGCTGGCGCGGTCCGTGGAAGGCGTGGTCGACGTGCGCTGCCTGCTGACGGCCCCGGTGACGGCCCCCGCGGGAGCGAGCGGCCGGGAAGCGGGACGGCCGGGCTGAGCGGCAGGGGGCGGGAGGGGCGGACGGACCGGCCCCGAGGGACCTCGCGCGGAGCACGCGGGTCCCGGAACACGCGCACGCGATACAGAGGAACGGGCGGGCGCGCGCCCCTCACACGCGCCGACTCACGCGCGCCCGCCCGTTCCGCGGGCGGCGGGACTCACACGATCTCCAGGACCTCCGACAGGGGCCTGCGCGGCGTGCCCGGGGGCGTCGGTCCGTAGCCCAGCCGGATGATCATCTGCGGGCTGCCGATCGCCATGAACGGGCCCCGCACCACCCAGCGCAGCTCCGGCCATTCGAGCATCTGCGAGCTGAGCGCCGTCGACAGCCCGTCCAGCGTGGCCTGGAGCAGCACCCGTTCCATGGCCTGCCCGGCCTCCAGCCAGGCCGCCGGCCGGTCGTGCCGGGTGCCGAGCAGCCCCAGGCAGGGGCGGTGCTCGAAGACGGCCACCGACTGCCCGGGCGGGCGCCGGTCGGGTGTGAAGTCGCGGACGGGGGCCCGGCCGTCGTAGGAGCGGGGCCCCAGCGCGGCCGCCGGGATGCCCTCGGCAGCCGGGGCGGTGCCTCCGGGCGCGAGCGGGGCGATCCAGCGCGCCACCTCCCTGCGGACCTCCTCGTCGACCGACTCCCGGTAGGCGGCCTCCTCGGCCAGCTCCAGGACGGAGCCGACCTGGTCGTCGTCCAGGAAGAGCAGCCGGGCGCCCTCGGCGATCGCGGCACCGCTGAGCCCGTCCTTCAGCTCCCCGGGCACCGGCTCCTCGCTGAACGGCTCCCGGCTGGTGCGGCGGCGCCGCAGCGCCGGGTGGAGTTCCGCCAGCTCCTCGTCCGGGCCGGCGCCGGGGAGGAAGCCGATCCGCGCGAGCAGCCCGGGCCGCGCGGGCTCCGGCAGGATGCGCACGCGCGGCTCCCAGCCCGCCCGGGCCGCGGCGACCCGGAGGTTGAACAGGGCCGCACCGCAGCCCAGGTGCTGGGAGCGGTTGCCGGGGTCGGTGACCGGCAGGGAGCGAGCGGGATCGCCGCACAGTTCCAGCAGCGCCCGGCCTCGGTCGTAGCGGAACAGCCAGGGCTGTGCGTTGTGCATGGACGGAGCGGTCGCGGCCTCGGCGACCAGCCGCTCCACCGTCGTCGTGTCGATGTCTGCGCGCACGGCGGTCTCCCTTCCACCGCTCCAGGATGCGGCCGGGCACGGGCCGGGCGGAAGGGACGCCGGGCCCGCCGGGGGGTCCGAACGGCCCTGCCCCGTTGGCCCGTCGCCCGGGAGCCGGGCAGGGTGGGGCGGACGGCGCTGCCGAGGAGGAGAGATGGGCGAGGACGGCTCGCAGGCGGGCGGCGGCCCGGGCGGACGGCGGTCGACGGCCTCGGGCCGGATCGTCGCGGGGGTCGACGGTTCGGATCCGGCGCACATCGCCGCACAGTGGGCGGCCGCGCAGGCGCACCGGCGGAACGTGCCGCTGCACCTGGTCCACGCGGTCGGCACCACGCGGGAGACGCTGTTCACCTCCGACGAGACGATCCGGCTGGTGCGCGGGGCGGGAGAGCGGCTGCTGTCCGTGACCCGGGACAGGCTGACCGCCCGCTTCCCGGATCTCGAGGTGACCTGCGAGCTGCTGTCCTCGGGCCCGCAGGAGGCGCTGCGGGAACTCGCCTCCCCGGGCGAGACGCTGGTCGTCGGCAACCGGGGTCAGGGCGGCTTCGGCTCGCTGATGCTGGGCTCCGTCGGCCTGGGGCTCGTCTCGGACAGCCCCGTGCCGGTCGTGGTGGTGCGCGGTGAGCCGGCGGACGGAGCGGGGCGGCCGGTCGTCGCCGCGGTACGCGACGAGGACGACCGCCCGTGGGCGGTGCTCGCCGCCCAGGAGGCGTCGTTGCGGGGGGTGGGGCTGCGCCTGCTGAGCGTCTGGGGCCTCGTGCCCCAGGTGGGCGGGGTGGTGTCGCTGCTGGACGGGTCGGGCGCCGCCGGGCGGCACCGGGAGCGCATCGAGTCCCTGGCCGAGACCGTGCGCGCGGAGCTGCCCGGACCGGCCGTCGAGGTCGCGGTGGAGACCTCGGCGTCGGCCGGGGGCGCGCTCGTCGAAGCGAGCCGGGAGGCCGTCCTGCTGGTGATGGGCAACCGGCGCTCGGGCCGGACGCTCGGGCCCTCGGTGGGGCGCACCGCACACGCCGTGATCCACCACGCGCACTGCCCGGTGCTCGTCGCCCCGGCGCCCGGCTGAGGAGACCCGGCCCGGGACCACTCAGGCAGGGGCGTGCTCGCGCAGGTCCAGGCGTACGTCCACCACTCCCTCGACTGCCTGCACGGCCCGCGCGACCAGCGGCACCAGCATCCGGTCGTGGAGGTCGCCGCCCACCGTGACGACGCCCTCCTCGACCTCGGCCGTCAGCCGGGCCCCGGCGGGCAGGGAGGGCAGCACCTCCTCGCGGATCTCCCGGGCCATCTCCTCGTCGGGCCGCAGGAAGACCTTGAGCAGGTCGCCCCGGCTGACCACGCCCTCCAGGAGCCCGGTGGCGTTCACCACCGGCAGCCGCTTCACCCTGCGGGTGGCCATGATGCGCGCCGCCTCGGCGATCGTCGCCTGGGGGTGCACGGTGACGGCGGGGCTGGACATCAGCTCCTCCGCGTAGAGGGCGTCGGCCTTGGGCACCGGGTCGGGCTCCCGCTCGCCCGGCCACGCCCTGGTGCGGCTCTCCTCCTTGGCCAGCAGGTCGGCCTCCGAGACGACGCCGATCACCCGGCCCTCGCCTTCCAGCACGGGCAGCGCACTGACCTTCCACTCCCCCATCAGCCGGACGATGTCCCGGTAGGGGGCCTGGCGTCCGACGGCGACGGCCGTGTGGGTCATCACGTCGCTGACGGTATGCGGTGACCTGGGCATTCGAGCCGCCTCCTCGTTTCGGGCCGACGGGGCGGGCGCCCCGGCACGCGGCCTGCGCGGCAGTTCCCAGTGTCGGTGGGCCGTCCGGGGAGGGGGAGGGTCCGTTGCGGCCCGGGACGGGGCCGACCGGCCCTGCCGTGTGATCGGCCGGGCCCGGCGGGTCAGGAGCGGCGCCGGGGCCGGCCGCCGCCCCTGGCCCCTCGCCTGCCGCCGCCCCCGGATCCGCCGCGTCCGCCCGATCCGCCGCGCGCGCCGGCCCGGGAGCCGCGCCCTCCGGCGGCCCTGCCGGTGCGGGCGGTGCCGGACCCGCCGCCGGCGTCCCGCCCGGCGTCCGCCTCCGGGCGGGGTCGGCCGCGGGTGCTGTTGACGGTGCGGCCCCGGACGATGCCGATGAACTCCTCCACCAGGTCGGTGGTCGCCTCCTGCGGCCAGGACAGGGCCACGCCCGACTGCGGCACACCGCTCACGGGCCGGTAGGTCAGGTCCCTGCGGTGGTGGAGGCGGGCGAGCGACTGCGGGGCGACCAGCACGCCCACCCCGGCGGCGACGAGCTCGACTGCGTCGCCGGTGGTGGCGGGGCGTTCGATCGCGGGGCGGCCGGGCGGCTGCTCCCAGCCGAGGGTGTCGTCCAGCGGGTGCAGCACGAGTTCGTCGGCCAGGTCCTCCGCGTCGAGTTCCTCGACGGCCGTGGCCACGTGGTCCCTGGGCACGATCACCACGGTGGTCTCGGTGTAGAGCGGGATGGCGCTGAGCACGTCCCGGTCCACCGGCAGGCGGAGCAGGCCCGCGTCGGCCCCGCCCTCGCGCAGCAGCCCCTCGGCGTCCGCGGCGGTCGTCGGGACGAGGACGAGGGGGACGCCGGGGCGCCGCTCGTTCCAGATGCGCACCCACTTGGCCGGGACCACTCCGGGAACGTAGGCGAGCCGGAAGGGCGAGGGGGAGGGGGAGGACGCGTCCGAGCCAGTCACCTCATCAGGCTACCGGGCCGCTCACGGGCCGGTGGACGGCCGGGGGGCCGCGGCGGGGGCCTTAGGCTGTCCGTATGACTGCGCGACCGAGCACCCAGACCATGAAGCCCGCCACCGCGGCGAAGAAGCTGGGGGTGTACCTGGAGGCGACCCCCGCCCCGTTCCGGGAGGGCTCCGTCTCGCGTGCCGAGTTGAACGCGCTCCAGTCCGATCCGCCCGCCTGGCTCGCGGAGCTGCGCCGCAACGGGCCCCACCCGCGCCAGGTGGTCGCCGCACGGCTCGGGGTCTCCATCGCCGGGCTGGCCCGCGGCGGGATCACCGAGCCGCTCACCACGGAGCAGATCGACGCACTGAGGCAGGAGTTCCCCGAGTGGCTGCGCCGGGAGCGGGCCACCCACGCGGAGGTCCGCAAGGAGGCCGCCCGCCTCCGGGCCCGCGACGCGGAGCGCGCCGCCTCCGGCTCCTGAACCGCGCCCGGGCGGGAGGGCCTCAGGGGTTGAGGCCCGCGACGACCTGGGCGGTCGCCGTCAGGCCGTCCTGGATCGTCGGCGCCATGCCGGTGCCCGCGACCAGGAACCCGAACAGGGCGCAGACCAGGGCGTGGGAGAACTTGAGCCCGTTGCGCAGGAAGATCGCCGCGAGGACCGCCAGCAGCAGCACCAGCGAGATCGAGACCACCATCGCCAACCTCCTTCGCCCCGCACGCCGAGGCACGGCGTGCGGCGGCAAGTCTGGCGCAGTCGCCGTGCCGCGCCCGCACTCCGGCTGTCCGCTGTCCGGGTGACGGGGGCTTCGCCGGCCGGACTGGGCCGGCCGGCGGGCGAGAGAGGCCAGGTCATCGGCGGTGCCGCGGTCGGAGTCCGCCGTGCGGGGTGTCTTCGGCACGGCCGTGTGCCCGCGTCCGGGCGTGTCGGGAACCGCCCGGCGGGGGCCGCCGGGCGCGCCCGCCCGTCCCCCGCCACCGGGTGACGTTTCCGGGGGAGGACGCCGGGCCCGGGCGGAGAGCGGGGTACGGCGCTGCCACCGGTCACCCGGGGCGGTGGCGCTCGGGTGCCGCCCGTCTCGGCGCCGGCGGCTTCGCCTCCGTCGGCGTACGGAGCCCGCGGATCCGCCCCCGGGGCCGCCCGGTGCGGTGCGGCGGGGCCGGCCCCCGGTGGCCCGTCAGCCGCCGCTGCGGTCGGCCAGCAGCTCCTCGATCCGGTCGAAGCGCTGGTGCAGCGCCCTGATCTGCTCGTGCACGGCGGCCTCGCCCTCCTCGGCGCGACGGCGGACCGCGGCGCCCACCGTCCGGGCCTCCCGCTGCGCCCTGCCCACGAACCAGGTCGCGAGCGTGGCGGTGATCACGCCGAAGGCCGTGATCCCCGCCAGCATCACGGCCGCCGCGATGACCCGGCCCCACGGGGTGACCGGGTACATGTCGCCGTACCCGACGGTCGTGGCCGTCTCCACCGACCACCACACGGCCCTCGGGAACGAGGTGATGGTGGCGCCCGGGGCGCCCTGTTCGGCGGCCACCATGAGCACCGAGCCGATCAGCAGGACGGCCGTCGCCGCGAGGGTGGCGAGCAGGGCGGCCCGCACGTGGAAGGCGCGCCACCACCGGCCGCGGAACAGGCGGCCGAGGAGGAGTACGAGGAAAGGCTGCGGCACGAGTGCGCCCTCCGGGAGCACGGACAGGGACACCGCGGGGAGCGTACCGCCGGCACGGCCGCACCGGCCGGGGACACGCCCCGCACCGATCGGGCCCGAGCCGGTCACGCAGGCCGGTCCCGCGCCGGGGCGGCGTCGCCGACGGCACGGTGGACGGCCCTGGCGAGGCGGGCGCCCCACAGGGAGCGGGGGCCCGCGAAGGGGTGCAGTTCCGCGCCCGGGCGGGGCGTGCGCGCCGCGATGCACACCGCGTCGGTGGGGGTGCCGGAGCAGTCGTGGCCCGCCTCCAGCAGCGCCTGCACCTTGGCCTCGGTGGCGGTGGCGACCGCGTTGACGAGCGCGGCGTCGCTCAGTGCCACGGGGAGCGCCGCGACCACGTTGATCGTGCCGGGCGCGGCCGGGGCGGACGATCCCGGACGGGGTGAGGCGGCCCATCCCCGGACGCTGATGCCCGCGGTGGCGACGGCCTCGGCACCCTCGTCGCGGGCGTGGCCGTGCCGGGTGACGTCGGCGGCCGTCATCAGGGCGACGCCCTGCCCGTGCAGGCCGGCGGCGAGGGCCAGCTCCGCCAGATGGCGATCGGGGTCGGTGCGGCGGTAGCCGTGGGAGACCTGGGCGTTGAGGACCCATGCCCGTTCGCCGACGCCTCCGCCGAGAACGGCGCTGCTGATCATCCGCCAGCCGGGACCCGCCCGCCACAGCAGGGCGTGCAGCCGCTCGCCGCCCTCGACGCGGGTCAGGCTCCGCACCGGCAGGAGGCCGGCGGCGGAGCGGGGTAGCGGTGCGGCGGCGGTGGTCACCGTCGGGTCTCCTTGCTGCGGGGCTGCGGGGCCGGCTGATCCTACGGGGGCGTCACGCGGTGCGGGGCCTCCGGTCCGGAGCCCCTGGCGGCGGCGCAGGGGGCCCCGCGGCGTGCCGGCGGGGGCGGCCCACAGGGCGGGGCGCGGCGGTGCGGCGGGGACGACGGCGCGGGCGGTGCGCTGCCCGCCGGCCGTGGAGCCGGCGGTGTCGTCGGCGGTCTCCGGGGCCCGCCCCTGCGTGGCGGAGGCCCCGGACGGCCGGCCGTCGAGCGGGGGCGACGGGACGCACCCGGGCGGCCGGGTTCCGCGGGCGCGGCCTTCGAGGCGCCGGCTCCCCGCGCGCCGCTCCCGTGCATCGGCGGCGGGCGGCGACGGCGGCGGGCCGCCGCCCGGCCGCGCGGGTGCGCGCGGCCGGGGGCCGGGTTCCGCGGCGGGGGCGCCGGTGCGGTCAGCGGCCGTCGGAGAAGTTGTGCACACCCCACCAGCCCGAGTCGTCGCGGTAGATGCCCACGCCGACCTCGGTGAACGAGGTGCTGGTCTGGCCCTTGTAGTGGCCGGGGCTGTGGCGCCACATGGACTGGAACTTCTCGGCCGCCTCCTGGGCGGTCATCGATTCGTCGCTCCACCAGACGATGTTCTCGCCTATCCAGGTGCGGCCGCCGGTGAGCAGGTGGTCGGTGTCCGAGGAGTCGGAGTGGCCGAAGCCCGAGGTGCTCATGTGCCGGGCCCATCCGCGGGCGAACTCGCTCAGGTCCGTGCGCAGTTTGAGGGGCGGCAGGCCGACCGTGGCGCGCTCGGCGTTGAGCAGCCTGAACGACATCGCCTCCGCCTCGCTGGTGCTCTGCGTCGTCGTCCGGGGGCCGGGGAGCGTGGGGTCGGGGCCGACCGGGCCGTCCTTCGGGGAGGCGGTCCGTGCCGGGGAGGGGCTCTGGGGACGCGTGGTCGTGGTGCGGGTGCGGGTGGGCGTGGGGGCGGGGGCCGCGGCGGCGGTCCGGGAGGCGGACGCGGACGGGGAGGCCGACGGCGACGCGGACGCGGACGGGGACGGGGACGGGGACGGGCTGGCGGACGGGGAGACGGACGGGGAGGCGGTCCGGGACAGCGGCATCCGGTCCCCGGGCCCGGCGGCGGCCGCGGTCGCGGAGGCCGCGGCGGCCGCTTCCCCCGTGGCGTCGTCCCCGTCGGTGAGCACGACGGCTCCGGCCGCCAGGGCCGCCACCGCCGCGGCGGCGAGGACCGCCGCGGTCCTCGCTCCCGCCGCCGCCGGGCGGCGGCGCCTGCCCCGGCGGTGGCGGCGGGGCTCCTCGCGCCCGGACTCGCCGCTGGTGGTGGGTCGTTCGTCGTGCATCTGCATGCCTTGCTCCGTGGTGGTGCGAACCCGCCGGGCACGGTGCCCGGCCGTTCCGGAGACCCCACGGCCGCGGCCGGACAACGGTTTTTCGGTCGAAGGCGGCGGTGTGCGGGCCCGGGCAGGCGCACACGGGCGCGGCGGCCGGTGCGCCGCGGCGCGGCCCGCCGGGCTCCGCGAGGGACGGCCGGACGGGGCGGGAGTTCCGTTTTCGGTGCGGTGTTGCGTAGGGTCCGGCTGCGATTCATCGTCGGCGCCGGCTCCTTTTCTGTTGTCGGCGGCGCGCCGCCGGGTCTCCCGACGACAGGACGTACCGAACGACGGGCAGGACGGCTATGCACACGGACAGCGAGCACACCCGGGAGCTGGTGGGCGCGGCACGCGCAGGTGACGGCCGGGCACGCGAGCTGCTCGCCGCCGACTACCTGCCGCTCGTCTACAACATCGTGGGGCGTGCCCTGGACGGCCACGCCGACGTGGACGACGTGGTGCAGGACACCATGTTCCGGGCACTCGACGGGCTGGGCGGGCTGCGGGACCCGTCGCGGTTCCGGTCGTGGCTGGTCGCGATAGCGATGAACCAGATACGGCGGCGCTGGACGGACCGGCGGCAGACCGCCCCCGCCTCGCTGGAGCGGCTGGCGGAGCACCCGGACCCCGCGGGCGACTTCGTCGACCTGACCATCCTGCGGCTGGGGCTGTCCGGCCAGCGCCGTGAGGTCGCCGAGGCCACCCGGTGGCTCGACGAGGACGACCGGGAGCTGCTGTCCCTGTGGTGGCAGGAGGCCTCGGGGCGGCTGACCCGCGCGGAGCTCGCGGAGGCGCTGGGGGTCTCCGACCGCCATGCGGCGGTGCGGGTGCAGCGGATGAAGGCCCAGCTGGAGACGGGCCGCCTGGTGGTCCGCGCGCTGGCGGCGCGGCCGGCGTGCGGTGAGCTGGCCGCGCTCATGGCGGAGTGGGACGGCCGTCCGTCCTCGGTCTGGCGCAAGCGCGTCGCCCGCCACGCCCGGGGGTGCGGCGTGTGTGAGGACCACCGCCGCGGGCTGGTCCCGGCGGAGGGTCTGCTGGCCGGCCTGGCCCTGGTCGTGCCCCTGGCCGGGTTCGCGTCGCTCCCCGGGGCGGCGGACACCGCGGTCGCCGGTGCCGTCGCGTCGTCCGTCCGGGGCCCCGCGGGCGCGGACCCCGTCGCCGGGCACGGTGCACCGGGTGCCGCCATGGCGGGCGAACCCCCGGTCGGCGTCGGCGCGGTGCGGGAGGGGGCGCGGTGGAAGGTGCCCGCGGCCTCGGCCGCGGGCGGGGCGGTGGCCGGCGCGCTGGCCCTGGCACTGCTGTGGCCCGGGGCGGCCCCGCCGCCCGCAGCGGCTCCGGAGCAGGCACCGCCCGCGGCCCGGTCCCTCGCGCCCGCCCCTCCGCCTGCGGTGCCGTCCTCGCCGTCCCCGGCGCCGTCCCCGACGCCGTCGCCGTCGGCCGCCGAGGCGGGCCCGGCACGCTCCGCCTCCCCCGGTGCCGCACGGCCGAACCTGGCGCGCCAGGTGGCCGAGCTCGTCAACACCCACCGGGCCGCGGCCGGGTGCGCCCCGGTGCGGCTGGACGAGCGGCTGACGGCCGCGGCCCGCGCGCACGCGCGCGACATGGTGGACCGCGGCTACTTCGAGCACGAGAGCCCGGAGGGCGGGCACGCCGACACCCGGATCGCGGCGGCGGGGTACGACGTGGGGCCGTGGGCGGAGAACCTGCACCGGGGCCCCCGGGACGCGGCCACGGTGGTGGAGGACTGGATGGACGGCTCGATCCACGAGGAGAACATGCTCGGCTGCCGCTACCGGGACATGGGGGTGGCGGCCGTGCCCGGCCCGCAGGGCCTGGTGTGGGTGCAGACCCTGGCCGGACCCGCGTAGCGGTCCCGGCCGGGGGTGCGCCGCCTGCTCCGGCCCCTCGGCGGCGCCCCGCCCGCGCCGCCGAGGGGCCGGTCGGAGGAGAGCCGCCGGCGGACGGGTGTCGAGAACCCGCGGTCGGCTCCGTCCCCGGGGTGAACGCGGCCACAATGGGCCGTACCAGCACCGAGGAGAGGCACCATGGCGAAGTACCTGCTGCTCAAGCACTACCGAGGCGCTCCCCCGGCCGTCAACGACGTGCCGATGGACCGGTGGACGCCGCAGGAGATCACGGCGCACGTGCAGTACATGAACGAGTTCGCGGCCCGGCTGCGCGAGTCCGGCGAGTTCGTCGACGGCCAGGCGCTGGCCCCCGAGGGCACGTTCGTGCGCTACGACGGAGAGGGGCGCCCGCCGGTCACCGACGGTCCGTTCCCGGAGACCAAGGACCTCGTCGCAGGGTGGATGGTGATCGACGTCGACGGCTACGAGCGTGCGCTGGAGCTGGCCGGGGAGCTGTCGGCCGCACCGGGGGCGGGCGGCAGGCCGATCCACGAGTGGCTCGAGGTGCGCCCGTTCCTGACCGCGCCGCCCACCGTCACGGAGTGAGGCACCCCCGTGGACGAGGCGCTGCTGCGCACGCTGATCCCCGAGGTGACCGGCGCCCTCGTCCGCCGCGGGGCGGACTTCGCCGCGGCGGAGGACGCGGTGCAGGAGGCCCTGGCCGAAGCGGTCCGCGTCTGGCCCGCCGATCCCCCGCGGGACCCCAAGGGCTGGCTGCTCACCGTGGCCTGGAGGCGGTTCCTCGACGCCGCACGGGCGGACTCCGCCCGGCGGCGGCGGGAGGACCGCGTCGGGTCCGAGCCGCCGCCGGGGCCCGCGACGGCGGTGGACGACACCCTCCGGCTGTACTTCCTGTGCGCCCACCCCCGGTTGTCGCCCGCGTCCGCCGTCGCGCTGACGCTGCGTGCCGTGGGGGGGCTCACCACCCGGCAGATCGCCCGTGCCTACCTGGTGCCCGAGGCCACGATGGCGCAGCGCATCAGCCGGGCGAAGCGCACGGTGTCCGGGGTGCGCTGGGACCGGCCCGGTGACGTCTCCACGGTGCTGCGGGTGCTCTACCTGGTCTTCAACGAGGGCTACGGCGGAGACGTGGACCTGGCCGCCGAGGCCGTCCGGCTCACCCGCCGGCTCGCCACCGCGGTCGACCACCCCGAGGTGGCGGGGCTGCTCTCCCTCATGCTGCTCCACCACGCCCGGCGCGCCGCGCGGACCGGGGCCGACGGCAGCCTGGTGCCGCTCGCCGAGCAGGACCGCGGGCGGTGGGACACCGGTGCGATCGCCGAGGGCGTGGCCGTCCTCCAGGCGGCCCTGGCCAGGGACCGGCTGGGCGAGTTCCAGGCGCAGGCCGCGATCGCGGCGCTGCACGCCGACGCGCCGTCCGCGCGGGAGACCGACTGGGTGCAGATCGTCGAATGGTACGACGAGCTGGTGCGCCTGACGGACAGTCCGGTGGTGCGGCTGAACCGTGCCGTGGCGGTCGGGGAGGCGGACGGACCCCGGGCCGGGCTCGCGGAACTCGGCGCACTGGACCCGGCACTGCCCCGCCACGCGGCGGCGGCCGCCTACCTGCACGAGCGCGCCGGTGATCCGGCCACGGCGGCGCGCCTGTACGCGGAGGCGGCGCACAGGGCGGGCAGCCTCGCCGAGCGCGACCACCTGATACGCCGGGCCGCCCGGCTCAACGCACGCCGGCGGCGCTGACGCGCCGGGCCGCGCCTCCCCGGTCCCGTCGGCGGGCCCGGTGCGCAGCCGCCGGAAACGCGGTGGAAGCGTGCGGGCGGCACTGGCTAGGGTCGCGCCATGAGTACGCGTACCTTCCGCATCACCGTCCGCGGTGTCTTCGACGGGCTCGGCGCCGACCAGCGGGCCGAACTCCTGGCCCGTGCCGAGGAACACGACGTCCTGCGCGCAGCCTTCACTCCCGAGGGGCACCTGAGCTACGACCTGGCGGCGCGGCCGGCGTTCACCTTCCGCTTCCGTGACTCGGGAGAGGAGGAAGAGGACATCCTGGCGGCCACCGAGCGCGCCGAGGAGGCGGCGAGGGCCTGGCTGACCGGGCGCGGCTACGGTTTCAAGCAGCTCCGGAGCAGCGCGGAGGACCTGTCCCTGGCCCCGCTGGGCAAGCGGCAGCGCCGTGAGGCGGCCCGGAGCACCGTCTGATGCCGCCCCGCACCCGGGTGCCGGGCGGCGCCCGGCACCCGGTGACGGCACGGGACGGGCGGAGGAGACCCGGGGAACTGCCCGTCCGGCGGGTCTGACCGCACCCTTCCCGCCCGCCCGGGGGCGGGGCGCTCGTCCCGCGCCGGACGGCGGCGGCGCTGCACCCGGCGGCTCCTCGCCCCGGGGATGCCGCGGACCGGGCTGCCCGCCCCGCCCGGAGACGGCGCGGCGGCCCGGCGGATCGGGGGTTCAGTCGAGGACGGCGACGGCTTCGACCTCGACCAGGTGCTCGGGGACGTCCAGCGCCGCCGCGCCCAGCAGGGTGGCAGGCGGCACGGGGACCGCTCCCAGCACCGCGGACGCACGGGAGATCCCCTCCATCAGCAGGGGCATCTTGGCGGGTGTCCAGTCGACGACGTGGACGGTCAGCTTCGCCACGTCCTCGAAGGAGCCGCCGACGGAGTCGAGGGCGGCGGCGACGTTCAGGTAGCACTGCTCGACCTGGCGGGCGAGGTCGCCCGCGCCGATCGTGGTGCCCTGCGCGTCCCAGGAAACCTGCCCGGCGACGAAGACCAGCCGGGATCCGGTCGCGACGGACACCTGCCGGTAGGGGTCGACCGCAGGCAGTGCCTCGGGGTTGACCAGGGTGACGGCCATACTGCGCTTCTCCTCGTCCTCATGAGACCTTTGGTCTCTTGTGGTTACTGGGGAACCGTAGGAGAGTGTGCGCTGACGTGGAAGAACGCACTTTCTGGTGACAGGGGAACCTCATGGTGACCAAGCAGCTCAGCGACGGGTCCGGGGGAAAGGGAGATCTGACCCGGGCGGATTCGCTGGCCCGGGAGATCTTCTCGGACATCGCCAACAAGTGGGCGCTGCTGATCATCGAGGCCGCGGGGGAGCGCACCCTGCGCTTCACCGAACTGCGCGGCGAGGTCGAGGGGATCAGCCACAAGATGCTGACCCAGAACCTGCGCATGCTGGAGCGCAACGGCCTCGTCCACCGCCGGGTGCACCCCACCGTGCCGCCGCGCGTGGAGTACACCCTCACCGAGCCTGGGCGGGCGCTGCGGGCGACGGTGGACGGGATGTGCGCCTGGACCCAGCGGCACCTGGACCACATCGAGACCGCCCGCAGCCGCTTCGACGGCTGAGGCCGGGCGCGGCGGGCGGGGGCTCGACGGCACACGGGCGGGAGGCACGGGGGTACGGGGCGGGCGGCGGTTTTCGGCACCGGGCCCCATCGGGACACCCGAGCACGATGGCATATGTTCCGGACATGTTCACGACGTGAAGGAGGGCGCGTCGGACACCTCCTGACTGAAGGATTTCCGGCACAAGATCGATTCGACGGTGGAATATTCGGCTCCACGAGCAGCAGCCCTCCCCCGAAAACAAGATCGACTTTGTTCAACCCCGTACGTTCTGCGCCGAGTTGTCCGTTCAGTGACCCAACCTTTCCCGGCTGTTTCCGATCGGCGGCCTCGCGCCGGTAGACCTGGTGCCGGCGGTGCCGACCACACCGCCGCCGCAATCGCAGCCACTTGGGGGGAATCTCTCGTGTCCCGCATCACCCGCCGCCAGGCACTCGGCGCCGCCGTGGGAGCAGCCGTCGGCACCGCCGGCGTCGCGCTCGTCGGCGCCGCCCCGGCGGCCGACCGCCGCCCCGCAGCCACCGGGCACCAGGCGCAGGACCACCGCGACCCGAAGGCGTTCGACGAGGTCTACCTCGGGCGCCGCATCCAGGGCGCGCCCGCCTCCGGCGGCCACACCGGCCACGGCGGACACCACGGAGCCGGCTGGACGGTCCGCGTCGACGGGGAGGAGCTCCACGTCATGCGCAACGCCGACGGCACCTGGATCAGCGTGATCACCCACTACGAGCCCGTCGCCAGCCCGCACGCCGCGGCCCGCGCCGCGGTGCGGGAGCTCCAGGGCGCCCACCTCGTCCCCTTCGACCACGTCTGATCCGGAAGGCGAACCACACCATGACCGTCCGCAAGAACCAGGCGGAGCTGTCCTCGGCGGAGAAGCGCGCGTTCACCGGCGCGCTCCTGGAGCTGAAGAGCAGCGGCCGCTACGACGCCTTCGTCACCACGCACAACGACTTCATCATGCGGGACACCGACCACGGCGAACGCGTCGGGCACCGCTCGCCGTCGTTCCTGCCGTGGCACCGGCGCTTCCTGCTGGAGTTCGAGCGCGCACTCCAGTCGGTGGACCCCTCCGTCGCCCTGCCCTACTGGGACTGGACCGTGGACCGCACCCCGGCCGCGTCCCTGTGGGCGAGCGACTTCCTCGGGGGCACGGGGCGCAGCCGCGACGGCCGCGTCACCGACGGCCCGTTCGCGGCGGACGGCGGCAACTGGGACATATCCGTCCGTGTGGACGGACGCGGCTTCCTGCGCCGCACCCTGGGCTCCGGCGGCCGCCAGCTGCCCACCCGCGCCGAGGTGGAGTCGGTCCTGGCCATGGAGACCTACGACATGCCGCCGTGGAACAGCGCCTCCGACGGCTTCCGCAACCACCTCGAGGGCTGGCGCGGCGTCAACCTGCACAACCGGGTGCACGTCTGGGTCGGCGGCCACATGGCCACCGGCGCCTCTCCGAACGACCCCGTGTTCTGGCTCCACCACGCCTACGTCGACAAGCTGTGGGCCGACTGGCAGGCACGCCACCCCCGCTCCCGCTACCTGCCCGAGGGCGGCACGCCGAACGTCGTGGACCTGCACGAGACCATGCGGCCCTGGGGAGACGTCACCCCGGCCGACATGCTCGACCACACCCCGCACTACACCTTCGACACCGCCGCCTGAGCCCGGCCCGCGCCCCGGCGGGCCCCAGGGACGCCGTCCGCCGCCCGCACGGCGGGCGGTGCAGGCGGGGCGCACCGTGCGGAGGGGGACGGTGCGCCCCGCGCGGCGGGCGCGGGAACGGGCGGCATGCGGTACCGGGAAGAGGCGGCCCGGCACCGCGCCTTCACGGGTATCAGCCGGCCGCCTCGGCGCGGCCGCACGCGGGGTGGCCCCAGCCGTCGCCGTTCCTGGTGATGGTCTCGCCCTTGGCGTAGGGGCGGCCGCAGCGGCACCGCCCCGGGAACCTGGCCTTCACCGAGGCCCCCGAGGCCCCGCCGGACCGGCGTTCCCCGCCGCGGTCCGGGCGGCGCCCGGATCCCGGGCGGGAGGGCTGCCGGGCGGGGGGCTGCTCGGGCGCCGGAAGGGCGGAGCCCTGCGCGGAGCCTGCCGCCTCCTGGGTCCGCGCCACCTGGCTGGCGGCGGCATCGGCGGCCGCGTTCAGCGGGTCCCCGTCCACCTGGTGGGCCGGTACGTGGACGAACCGCACGTCACGGCCCGTCAGAAGCCCGTCGATCGCCACGACCAGATCGCGGTTGGCGACGGGCGAACCGGAGGCGGTCCGCCACCCCCTGCGCCTCCAGCCGGGGAGCCAGGTCGTGACGGCCTTCATCGCGTACTGGGAGTCCATCCGCACCTCCAGCGGCTGCGCGTCGTCCGTGGCCTCCAGCAGCTCCCGCAGCGCGGTCAGCTCGGCCACGTTGTTCGTGGCCCGGCCCAGGGGCCCCGCCCGCCAGCTCTCGACCCGTCCGTCGTCTCCCGACACCACCCACGCCCATGCTGCGGGCCCCGGGTTCCCCTTCGACGCCCCGTCGCACGCGGCAATCACTCGCTCGACCATGCGGCGATGCTGCCACGGCGACCGCGCGGAGTGGCAATCGGGCCGTACCGCGGGCCGGGTGGAGCCCTCGGGGCGACCGGGCACCGTGCGGGTGCGCCGAGCGGCAGGGGACGGTCACGGAGGACCGACGACGGCGGCGCGCCGGCCCGCCCCCGCCCGGCACGGGCCGGTCCGCGCGGACGAGCCCTCGTCTCACGGGCGGCGGGGGACGGCGGGCGGGGCTCCCGGGCGGCGGCCCCGCGGCGTCCCGCTCGCGGCCGTCCGCGCGGCCCTCTCCCCCGGGCCGCGCGGGCGGCCCGGCCGATCGCCGGGGAGCCGGACGGCGTGTCCGTGCCCGAGGCCGCCGGGGCCACCTGCCCGGCGCCCCGGGCGGCGGGAGCTCCCGGAGCCCTCGGGCTCCGCCCCGGACCGTCCGGCGCCGCTTCCCCGCAGGGACGGGAGAGCCCGGGCGCGGCGTCGTCGGGCGGGGCCCGCGTCGCCCGTCGGGCGGCGTTCTTCGAGGGGACGCGGCCGTCCCGTCGGGCGCGTACAGCGGGGATCGGGGGCCGGGCAGGGTAGAACGATCCGGGGCCCGCCACGCAGGCGCGGCCCGCGACCATCCCGGCCGGGGTCCCCGGCGAGAACGAAGGACGGCAGTATGGCCAGCGGCACCGTGAAGTGGTTCGACGCCGAGAAGGGCTACGGCTTCATCGCCCAGACGGGCGGGCCGGACGTCTTCGCCCACTACAGCAACATCTCCGGCAACGGCTACCGCGAGCTCACCGAGGGCGAGACGGTCAGCTTCGAGGTGGCGCAGGGCCCGAAGGGCCCCCAGGCGGAGAACATCGTCCGCGGCTGACCCCCGGCGGCGGAAGGGGCCGGAGCCGACGCCCCTTCCGCCCGGGTCCGGCCCCCGCAGGCCGGGCCCGGGGCGCCTTCCGGGCCGGGACCTCCGTCCAGCCGCCACGAAGAATCGTTCCTTCAGCAGTGCGGGCGGGGAAGGCGCCGGCACCCCGGACGGGCACCGGGGAGCGGAGGGGCGGGCGGGGACGCGTCCGCGCGGCACGGTGCCACGTCCGGGGCAAGTCGGGGGAACACGCGGACGGTGGACGCCTGTCGGGGCGGCGAGCTGACACAGTGTCGATTGCACGGGCCGCGCAGCAGGCCGGGCCGCGGTGGTCCGCGGCCAGTCGCGGCGGAAAGGTGGTGGCTGTGACGTCCCCTTCCCCCGAGGGGTCCCCGGCAGGCGGCCCGGGGCACGAGGGCGCCGGACCGGCGGCCGACTCCCCACGGCGCTGGGAAGCGCTCGCGGTCTGCCTGCTCGCCGGGTTCATGACCCTCCTGGACGTCTCCATCGTCAACGTGGCGCTCCCGTCGATCCGCGAGGGGCTGGACGCCTCGGAGGCGGCGCTCCAGTGGGTCCTGTCCGGCTACGCCCTGGCCTTCGGACTGATGCTGGTGCCCGCCGGGAGGCTCGGCGACGCCCGCGGCAGGCGGGCGGTGTTCATGGTGGGACTCGCTCTGTTCACGCTTGCCTCGGCCGCCTGCGGGGCCGCCACCTCGGGCACCTGGCTGGTGGTGGCCCGCGCACTCCAGGGGTTCGCGGGCGGGCTGGTGACGCCTCAGATCTCGGCGCTGATCCAGCAGTTGTTCACCGGGCCCGAACGGGGCCGGGCCTTCGGGATGTTCGGCACCGTCGTGGCCGTGTCCACGGCCGTGGGCCCGCTGCTGGGCGGGCTGCTGATCCACCTCGCCGGTGCGGAGCACGGCTGGCGCTGGGTGTTCTACGTGAACCTGCCGATCGGTGCGGTCTGCCTGGTGCTCGCGGCCCGGCTGCTGCCCGACACGCCCACGGCGGGCCGGCTGACGATGCGCCGGCTGGACCCGGTGGGCGTGCTGCTGCTGGGGGCCGGGGTGCTGACGCTGCTGCTGCCCTTCGTGGAGGCGCAGGTGTGGCCGGGGCCCTGGCGCTGGCTGCTGCTCGGTGGCTCGGTGCTGCTCCTCGGCGCCTTCACGGCCTGGGAGCGGTTCTGGGCCGGGCGCGGGGGCGAGCCGGTGGTCGAGCTGTCCCTGTTCCGGGTGCGCAGCTACTGGCTGGGATGCCTGCTGATCCTGTTCTACTTCGCCGGGTTCACGTCGATCTTCTTCGTGTCGACGCTCTACCTCCAGAGCGGCCTGGGGTACACCGCCCTGCTGGCAGGGGTGGCACTGACGCCGTTCGCGCTGGCGTCCGGTGTGTCGGCGACGGTGGGCGGCAGGCTGGTGAGCCGGTTCGGCAGGCCGCTGATCGCCACCGGTCTGGCGCTGGTGGCCGTGGGCCTGGCCGGGACGGCGCTCGCCGTCCACCTGGTGCCGGGGCGCGGGGTGGGCTGGGCCATGGCCGGACCGCTGCTGCTGGCCGGGCTGGGCAGCGGGCTGGTGATCTCGCCGAACCAGGCCCTGACGCTGGCCGAGGTGCCGGTGGCCCGTGCGGGCAGTGCCGGCGGCACGCTCCAGACCGCGCAGCGGGTGGGGTCGGCCATCGGGATCGCGGCGGTGGGCGCGGTGTTCTTCGGGCGGCTCGACGGCGGCGCCTGGGCGGTGGCGTACGACGCGGGCCTGCTGGTGTCGGTGGCGTTCGTCGTCGCGGCGCTGGCGATCGCGCTGGCGGACGTGGTGACGGGGCGGAGCCGGGCCGCCCGCCCGGCGGAGCGGGAGGCCGCCGCTTCCGCGGACGGGCCGTGCGAGCGCAGTACCTGAGGTGCACCGGAACGGGGCCGGGCCCCCCTCGCGGGAACGGCACCCGGTCAGGACGGGATGTCGATCTCGGCCCAGATCGTCTTGCCCTCGGGCGCGTAGCGGGTACCCCAGTGGGCGGCGAGGCGGGAGACGATGAACAGTCCGCGGCCGCCCTCGTCGACGGTGCGCGCGTGGCGCAGGCGGGGGGTGACCTGGCTGCCGTCGTGGACCTCGCAGGTGAGGGAGGAGGTGTGCAGCAGCCGCAGGGTGACCGGTGGCGCCCCGTAGCGGACGGCGTTGGTGACGAGCTCGCTGACGAGCAGTTCGGCGGCGTCGGTGACCTCCGGGGGGAGTTCCCAGGCGGCCGCCTGGCGGCGCAGCAGTCCGCGCGCCGTGGCGGGCGCCCGGTCCCCGTGGTCGAGTTCCCAGGTCCCCTGGTCGCTCGCGGCCACCGCACCGGTGCGTGCGAGGAGCAGCACGGTGCCGTGGGTGGCGGCGACCGTGTTGTAGACGACGGCGTCGCACAGTTCGTGCAGGGGGCGGTCGGTGGGGGTGAGGACCTCGTCGAGGGGGCGGCTCCCGGTGCCGGACAGGAGACCGGGGTCGCCCGTGTACAGCGCGATCAGGGAGCCGGGTTCGAGTTCGACGGTCCGGGTCCCGTAGGGGGTGGCGTCGGATGTCGCGGAGGCCAGGGGCGGGCCCTGGGGGACGTCGAGGACCGCGCCCCGTCCGTCGGGTGCCAGCACCGCCGGGGTGATCCCGCCGCCCCCGGCGAGGGTGCACCGGCGGGTGAGCGGGTCGTAGATGGCGTAGACGCAGGAGGCCGTCAGGGGCTGGGGGCGGGTGTCGCCCGCGGGGTGCGCGGCCCGCTCCCGGGCCAGGGTGGAGGCCGTGTCGTGGAGCCGGGCGAGCAGTTCGTCGGGTTCGAGGTCGAGCGAGGCCAGGGTGCGTGCGGCGGTGCGCAGCTGCCCCATGGCGGCGGCGGTCTGGATGCCGTTGCCGGCGACGCGACCGACGGTGAGGGCGGTGCGGGCCCCGGAGAGGGGGATGACGTCGAACCAGCAGCCGCTGTTGCGTCCGGGGAGGTAGACATGGGCGGTCTCGATGGCGACGAGGGAGCGCAGCTGGCCTTCGGGCGGCAGCATGCGGCGCTGCACGGTGGAGGCGATGGAGTGCTCGCGTTCGTAGCGGCGCGCGTTGTCGACGCTGAGCGCGGTGTGCGCGGCGAGCGCCGTGGCGAAGGACAGGTCGTCGGGCCGGTAGGGCTCGGAGCCCTTGCAGCGGTAGAGGCTGATCAGGCCGAGCGCGGTGCCCCGCAGGGCGAGCGGGACGACGAGGAGGGAGTGCGCCCCGTAGTCGCGGATGGCCCGGGCCCGCTCGGGGTCGGCCGCGAGCCATGCGGTGCCGGGCGGGATGGGCACGAGTCGGGGCCGCAGATCGGCCAGGGCCTGGGTGTAGGGCGTGGGGTGCGGCAGGCTGCGGACGTCGCCGACGGGGTGCGCCGGTCCGCTGCCGCCCTCCGGGCCGAGGAAGGCCGTGCGGCGCAGCGGGGTGCCCTGGCCGAAGGGGCCGAGGGGCAGGTCGGCTCCGCGCAGCATCTCGTCGACGACCTCCACGACGGCGATGTCCGCGAAGGCGGGGACGACGGCCTTGACGAGGTCCTCGCAGGTGGTGGCGAGGTCCAGGGACTGCCCGACGCGCGCGCGGACGGCGTCGAGCGAGGCGGCGCGGGCGGCGGCGCGCTGGCGCTCGGTGACGTCCGCGACCATGGCGAGCACCCCGGCGGGTTCCTGGCCGGGCGGCCCGACGGGGTGGACGGCGAGCTCGTAGACGCGGCGGGAATCGGTCCCGGCCGCATGCCCCGTGACCCTCAGCCGGGCCGGCCTGCGGGTGCTCAGGGTCCGGGAGGCGATCGCGTCCGCGTCGTCCGGCGGATCGAGGCGGTAGACCTCGCCGAGGGCGCGGCCGAGTACGGGCAGGCCGCGGGGCAGGCCGCTGAGGGGGCCCACGCGTTCGATGCGCAGCTCGCGGTCGAGGGCGTAGACGGCCACCGCTGCCTGCGCGAACAGGGCGTCCATGACCGCCTCTCCGAGGGGGTCCTCCCCGTTCCCGTGGAGCGGTAGCGGACGGTCCCGGGCCTGGGGGGCCGGTCCCGGCCGGTGCCTCGCAGCGGGCTCCTCCACCGTCGTACCGCCTTCCCGACGCGGGCCGGGCGCGCTCGGCGGACGCGTCCCGGTGCCTCCAGGTTCGGACGCCGGGGCGGGGGGCGCCACCCGGCCGTGACCGCGCAGGCCCGGGTGCGTCTGGCTATGTTGAGGATGCGGTGTGCCGCGCGCCGGTCCGCGGTCCGCGCCGCCGTCGCCGTCGCCGTCGCGGGAGGTGTCCGCCTCATGACCGAGGGGGCCGAAGCGGCCGCGCTGCTCGCGCGGCTGGTCCGTTGCGAGAGCCCGGAGGCCGTGCTCGAGGCACTGGCCGCCGCGGGGGGCCGGGCCGTGCCACCCGGGCGCAAGACGCTCTACGTGCGGCGCGGGGACGCCTTCGACGCCTACCGGGCCGGGGCCGGCGCGGAGGACGGCACCGAGGTGCCGGAGGCCGAGGTGCGGGCGGTGGTCCGCAGCGGGCGGCGCGCGGTCGCCGGGTACGGGGGCCGCTCGGTGCTGCTGGTCCCGCTGGAGTCGGGAGGCGAGCGGCTCGGCGCGCTCGCCGTCGAGGCCGGTCCGGCCGGGGCCGCCCGCGGGACGGCCGCGCCGCCCACCGGCCGCGGGGGCGGCGGGCTGGACCTGGTGGCGGACTGCTGCGCGCTCGCCCTGCGGGCGCACTCCGTGAGGGGGCCGCTGGCGGACGCGGTGGAGGCGGCGCGGGCGGGTGTCTTCGCCTGGGACCTGACGGCGGACGACGTGTACTGGGACGAGCGGACCTGCACCGTCTTCGGGGTGGACCCCGGCACCTTCGACCGGAGCGGGGAGACCTTCTTCCGGCGTCTGCACCCGGACGACGTGCCCGCGGTCCAGAACGCGATCGCCGAGGTCACCGCCTCCGCGGCGGGTGCGGTGCGCGCGGACGGGGCCGCCGGTGCCTACCGGATCGGCTATCGCGTGGTGCACGGGGACGGCAGTGTGCACCGCCTGACGGAACTCGGGCGGGTGGTCCCGGACGAGCGCGGGCGCCCGGTGCGGGCCCTGGGGCTGGTGTACGAGTCCGGGGACGGCGCACCGGAGGCGGCGCCGCGCGCGGGCGGGACGCGGGACGCGTTCCTCCACACGCTGACCCGGGCCCTGTCGCGGGCGGTGACGGTAGCGGACGTCACGCGGGTGCTGACGGACCTGGCGCGCCCGGCCCTGGGGGCGGAGAACCTGGTCCTGGGCGTGGTGGAGGGCGGTCGGCTCCAGATCGTCGGAGAGAGCCGGGTCGCGCCCGGGCTGCCGCGGCTGGGCGCCGCGGCGCACGAGGTGATGGCCGAGGCGGCCGTCCGGGAGCGGCCGCTGTTCATCGAGGACCTGTCGGGCTCCTGGGGCGCGGCCGCCGCGGGGGCGCTGCCGCCGCGGGCGTGGGCGGTGCTCTCCCTCGGTCCGGTGGACCGGGCCCCGGGGGCGTGTCTGATCTCCTTCGCCAGGCCACGCCGCTTCAGCGCGGAGGAGCGCACCTTCTACACGGCCGTGGCGGTCATCCTCGCGCAGAGCCTGGAGCGGGCACGGCTGTTCGACACGCAACTCCAGCGGGCGACCGACCTCCAGCAGGCGATGCTGCCGGCCTGCCTCCCGGCCCTGGACGCGCTCAGCGCGCGGGCCCGCTACCTGCCGGGGACGCAGGGGATGCAGATCGGCGGCGACTGGTACGACGCGCTGGCTCTCGGGGACGGGACCGCGGCCCTGGTGATCGGGGACGTCCAGGGGCACGACGCCCACGCCTCGGCGGTGATGGGCCAGCTGCGGGTGGCGCTGCGCGCCTGCGCGGAGCCGGGCCTCGCTCCGGGCAGGGTGCTGGGACAGGTCAACCGGGTGCTCTGCGACCTGGACACGGACCGCTTCGCCACCTGCGCCTACCTGGTGCTCTCCCCCGCCGACGGAGTGCTGCGCGGGGCGCGCGCCGGGCACCCGCACCCGGTGCGGGTGGGGTCCGGGGCGGTGGAGGAGCTGCGGCTCGACGGGGGCCCGCCGCTCGGTGTGGACCCGCGGGCGGTGTATCCGACGACCGCCGACGTACTGGGCGGGGAGGACGTCCTGCTGCTGTTCACCGACGGCCTGGTCGAGCGGCGCGACGCCGACATCGACACCTGCGTGCGCGGCATGGCGGAGGACGTGCGCCGGTGGCGGGCCGCGGCCCGGGGTCGCGCCGAGGACCTGGACGCCCTGGTGGACTTCCTGGCGGGGCGCGAGGCCCCGGACCGGATCGACGACGTGGCCCTGCTGGCGGTGCGCCGCGACGGCTCCGCGACGGGGCGCGGGGTGGAGCGCCCGGCCGGGCCAACCGCTGCGGGCGCATGATCCGACGAGTCACCGCCGCGGGTGACCGCGCGCGTAGCCGGGCGCGGGCGGGGGGAGGGTGGCGGTGCCCGACCTTCCCTGCGACCCCGACGGGGGCACGCCGCCGATGCACCTGAACTCCGCCCGGCGCAGCGGGCGCCACCGCCCCGGTCCCGGTCCCGGTCCCGGTCCCGCCGTGCCTCCCCCGGGGCCGGGGCACACGGCCCGGACGGCCGCTTCCCGGGTGGCTCCGTGAACGGCACCGGGCGCCTCCCGCGTCCGGCGGGTGACGGCGGCGCTCCTCGGCCGCCGGGGGCCGAGGAGCGCCGCCGGGCGGTCCTGGCCGCGGCGCGGCGGGAGGGGGTGGTACGGGTCGACGTGCTGGCCGGGCGCTTCGGCGTGTCCCGCGAGACGGTGCGGCGCGACCTGAGGGTCCTGGAGGACGACGGCCTGGTGCGGCGCACCCACGGGGGCGCCGTGGCGCGGGCGGGCCCCGCCGCGGGGCCTCCCCCGTGGCAGGGCCCGCCCGCGCCGCCGCAGGCGCCGCGGATCGCCCTGGCCGCCGCGCGGCTGCTGGGCGCGTCGG
Source organism: Streptomyces sp. C10-9-1 (assembly GCF_024497955.1). Classification (GTDB taxonomy): domain Bacteria; phylum Actinomycetota; class Actinomycetes; order Streptomycetales; family Streptomycetaceae; genus Streptomyces; species Streptomyces sanyensis. The sequence goes on from NZ_JANHKP010000005.1 coordinate 196,561, forward strand.
AGACCGTGTTCGTGGACGAGGGCCCGGTGGCCTGCCTGGTGGCCGACGCGCTGCCGCGGGACCGGGCGCTGACGGTGGTGACCGCCTCGCCTGCGGTGGCGGCGCTGCTGGCCTGGTCCGCGCACACCACCGTGCTGCTGCTCGGGGGCCGGATCCGGGCGCTCGGCACGGCGGCGGCGGACGCGTGGACGGTGCGGATGCTGGCAGGCGTCGCCGTGGACCTGGCCTACGTCGGGGCCGACGGCGTGTCCTGCGGCTTCGGGCTGACCGCGGACGACCACGCGGTGGGCGAGGTGCGGGCGCAGGCGCTGCGCAGCGCCGGGCGGCGGATCCTCGTCGGGGCGCACGCCGTGTTCGGCGTGGTGCGCCTGTGCCGCTTCGGCGAGGTGGGCGACCTGGAGGCGGTGGTCACGGACACCGGCCTGCCCGTGTCCGAGGCCCGGAGGTACGCGGCTCTCGGGCCGCGGGTGGTGCGGGCCTGACCGGGCCGGCGGACGCGGGGGGCGGGCGCGCCCGTCACGCGCTCCCCGGCGGGCGCCCGCGGCCCGACGCCTCTCCCGCCGCCGGACCACCGCCGTGCACCGGGTGCGGGAACCGCCCTCCGCCCGGCGGCACCGCGTTTCGCCGCCGCGCGCTGGTCCACCGGCTACGGCGGCACAGCCCCTAGTCTGATCCGGCGTCCGACGACGGGCCGGGCCCGCCCCGCGCCGGGTCCCCTCGCGCTGCGCGCTTCGCCGATCCCCCGACGGGAGTTGCCTCCACCATGACCTCACGCGTGGCCGTCCTCGGAACCGGCATGATGGGCAGCGGCATGGCCCGCAGCCTGCTGCGGGCCGGACTCGACGTCGCGGTGTGGAACCGCACCGCCGACAGGGCCCGTCCGCTGGCCGGGGAGGGCGCCCTCGTCGCAGCGACGCCCGAGCAGGCCGTGGCGGGCGCCGGGACCGTGGTCACGACGCTCTTCGACGCGGATTCCGTGGCGGCCGTGATGTCGGCCTGCGCGGAGGCCGTCGCCGGGGACGCGGTGTGGCTCCAGTGCACGACGGTGGGCGTGGACGGCTCCCGGAGGCTCGCCGCACTCGCCTCGCGGCACGGGCTGCGGACCCTGGACGCTCCGGTGCTGGGCACCCGCGGCCCGGCCGAGAAGGGCGAGCTGACGGTTCTCGTGTCGGGCCCCTCGGAGCTGCGCGAGGCCGTGGCGCCGGTGCTCGCCGCCATCGGGACCCGCACCCGGTGGACGGGCGAGGCCTACGGCGCCGCCAGCCGCCTGAAGCTCGCGGCCAACGCCTGGGTCGCGACCCTGGTGAGCGGGGTCGCGCAGTCACTGGCCCTGGCCCGGCGGCTCGGGCTTCCGCCGGAGGACTTCCTCGACGCGGTCGCGGGGTCCGCGGTCGACGCCCCCTATGTGCGGATCAAGGGGGAGGCGATGGTCAACGAGGACTGGACGCCGTCCTTCGGGATCGGCAACCTGCTCAAGGACCTCGACCTGATCAAGGAGGCCATGGAGGGTTCGCACACCGACAGCACCCTCCTCGACGCGGTGCGCGCGCGCTTCGCCGCGGCGTCGGAGCAGGGCTACGCCTCGGCCGACATGGCGGCCGTGTCCACCGTGTACTGACGCGGGCCCGGGCCGGGTCCCTGCCGCCGGGAGGCCCCGGCAGGACCGCCCGCGCGCCCGCCGCCCGATCGGATGCGCCGGGGCGGCCCGGCGCATCCGATCGGGCGGCGGGCGCCGAACCCGCCGTGTACCGCCCCCACTCCGCTTGCCGAGGAGCCGCGCCATGAGCGTCGCGATCGTCCTGTTCACCTCCGATCTGAGGGTGCGGGACAACCCCGTGCTGAGGGCCGCGCTGGACGCCGCCGACGACGTCGTCCCGCTGTTCGTCCGGGACCGGGGCATCGAGGCCGCGGGCTTCGGTGCACCGAACCGTGCGGCGTTCCTCGCCGACTGCCTCACCGACCTGGACGCGGGCCTGCGGGAGCGCGGCGGCCGCCTGGTCGTCCGTTCGGGTGATACGCCGCGGGAGGTGGCGCGGGTCGTGTCGGAGACCGGCGCGCGCGAGGTGCACGTGGCCGCCGGGGTCAGCGCGTACGCGGTGCACCGCGAGGAGCGGCTGCGGGCGGCGACGGCGGGGGCGGGCGCGGAACTGCGGGTGCACGACGGCTCGGTGACGGCCGTGCCGCCGGGGGCCGTGCTGCCCGCGGGGTCCGACCACTTCGCCGTCTTCACCCCGTACTTCCGGCGCTGGTCGCGCGAGAGGCTGCGCGCACCGCTGGGGGCCCCTCGCAGCGTGCGGGTTCCCACGTCCACCGGCTCCGAGGAGGTGCCCGCCCGGAAGGCGGTGGAGGGGGTCGCGCCGGGGGTGCCGGCGGGCGGGGAGAGCGAGGGCCGGGAGCGCTTCCTCACCTGGAAGCGGCGGGATCTCGACGCCTACGAGGACCGCCACGACGACCTGCCCGGGGACGCGACGTCGCGGCTGTCGCCCTTCCTCCACTTCGGCGCCGTCTCCGTCGGCGAGCTGGTGCACCGGGCCCGGGAGCACGGGGGCGCGGGGGCGGACGCCTTCGTGCGGCAGCTGTGCTGGCGCGACTTCCACCACCAGGTGCTCGCCGCCCGCCCGGCGGCGTCGTCCGCGGACTACCGGGACCGGCGGGACCGATGGCGCGGCGAGCGGGAGGCGGGCGAAGAGATCGGCGCCTGGAAGGAGGGCCGCACCGGCTACCCGGTGGTCGACGCGGCGATGCGGCAGCTGCTGCACGAGGGGTGGATGCACAACCGGGGAAGGCTGCTCGCCGCGTCCTTCCTCACCAAGACCCTGTACGTGGACTGGCGCATCGGGGCGCGCCACTTCCTCGACCACCTGGTGGACGGGGACGTGGCGAACAACCAGCTGAACTGGCAGTGGGTGGCCGGGACCGGGACGGACACCCGCCCCAACCGGGTGCTGAACCCGCTGGCGCAGGCCCGCCGGTACGACCCGCAGGGGGAGTACGTCCGCCGCTGGGTGCCGGAGCTCGCCGAGGTCGCGGGGAGTGCGGTGCACACGCCGTGGCGCCTGCCCCGGGACGTACGGGAGAGGCTGGACTACCCCGCTCCCGTGGTGGCGCTGGAGGACGGCCTGGCCCGCTTCCGGCAGGCCCGCGGCACCGGCTGATCCGCCCGGCCGGCCCGGCGGGGTGCCGCGGTGCGGGGCACCGCCTCCCGCGCCGCGTGCCGGCACCGGCCGGCCCCGGAGCACTCCGCACAGGCGCCTACAGCGCGCGCGTCTGCGGACAGTGCGGGCACGATGGGAGTCCGGGCCCGCTGCGCGGGCATCCGCACCCTTCCCGGTCGGCAGCCCCGGCCCGGGTGCGGCAGCGAGGGCAAGGAGAGACACCGTGGTCCGAAGCGCTGACATCCGCGAGTGGCGCAACCAGGAAGTCGTGGACGAGGAGGGCAAGAAGATCGGCACCTTGGAGGCCGTCTACGTCGACACCAGGAGCGACGAACCGACCGTGATCACGGTGGCCATGGGGCTGCCCACCCGGCGCCGTCTGACCTTCGTGCCGCTGCTCGACGCGGTCGCCGGCCCGGGATACATCCGGGTCTCCTACTCCAAGAACCAGGTCAAGGACGCCCCGAGCATGGGCACCGACGACGTCCTGCCCGCCGAGGACGAGGAGGCGGTCTTCACCCACTACGGGCTGCCGTACGAGCCGGGCCCGAGCGGGGAGCGCCAGCTGGCCCGCCGCTGACGGGCGGCGCGGCCCGTCAGCGGCGGGCCGACGCGATGCCGCCCGCGGCCCTCCGGCCGCGGGCGGCATCGCCCGTGCGGGCGCCGGCCGCCGCGGTGGTGACGGACGGCCACCCGCCCTGGACGGACGCCTGAGCCCGCCTCACCCCTCAGGGTCGCGGGAACGCGCTGCCGTGCGCGGCGCGCACGCGGGCGGCCGTGGCGGACGCACCTCCTGCGGGTCGCACCGGCGGTTCCGAAGCGGCGCGCCGGGCACCCGGTCCGGGCGGGGGCAGGGGGAGCGGCAGCCCGCCCGGCAGCACCGCGAAGGGCCGGGTCCCCTCTCCCGGGACGGCTCTTCGGCGCGCCCGCCAGGACCGCACCACGGCGTCGTAGACCGGGGAGTTCCCGGGATCGGGACCGCCACGGAGCGACGGGCCTGCGGTCGCTCCGGGCCGTCCGCTCCGCGGCGGTGTGAAGGACTCCATACCCCTGTCAACGAACAGCGGGTGCGCCGGGCGTACGCCGGACCCAAAGTATCCATCGGATAACGAATGGCGCCTTCCCGGGGCATAGGCCAAGAGATTCAGACAATTTGGTCCGCAGTCAGGCACGGGCGGCACACGGCCGGGGCCGCTGAGGGCCCGGCCCCCGGCGGACAGCGGATCGGACGCCGGCCGGCCCCTGCCGACACCCCGCCGGTCGGGTTCCCCGGAGACCCGGGCACCCAAGGGGGGCCGCCGGATGCGACCCGGCGGCCCCTTCTCGACCACCCCGCAACCAGAATTGGGGAAGGCCTTGAATCGACAGGTTATCCGAAGAACGCCCCGGTCAGCGCCCTCGTCGGCCGTCCAGCACGCGCGGGAGGGCGACGAGGAGGCGTTCGCCGCGCTGTACGGTGCCTACCGCCAGGAGGTCCTGGGCTTCGTGCGCTCCCGGGTGCACGACACCCATCTCGCCGAGGACCTCACCAGCGACACCTTCGTGCGGGCGCTCGGCGCGATCGGGCGCTACTCCCCCGGCGGAGCCGACATCGGGGCCTGGTTCTGCGCCATCGCCCGCAACCTCGTCATCGACCACTACCGCTCGTCGCGGGTGCGCCGGGAGGTGCTCGTCGCGGACAGCAGGGCGTTCTCCTCGGCCACCGCCGCCTCGGCGGAGGAGAGCGCCCTCGGCGGCCTCGGCCGCGAGCCGGTGCGGATCGCGGTGGCCTCGCTGCCGCAGCGTCACCGCACGGTGCTGCTCCTGCAGTACTGGGGCGGATGGCCCAACGACCGGATCGGGCAGGCGCTGGGCGGGCGGAGTCCGGGTGCGGTCAAGGCCCTCCGGCGCAGGGCGCTGCAGCGGCTGAACGAGGTCCTCGGCCCGGACGGGCCGGCATGAGGTGGCGTCAGCCGCCGGGCGGGCGACGGCGCCCGGGCGGCGGGGACGAGGACGGTGTGCGGGAGGCGGGAGGCGGGACACCGCCGCTGCCCCTCGTGGTGCCCGGGCCGGCCCCGGGTCCGGGCCGGACGCTGGCACCGGCCGAGGTGCACCGGGTCCTGCTCCACTGCGCCCTGGACGCGGCGGGGGTGCGGCTGACCCCGGCCGACCACGCGGCGGTGGCGGACATCGCGCGGCTCGACTTCGGCGCGGTGGACCGTGTGATCGGCTGGCTGGCGGCGGCCCGGTCCTAGGTCCCGTCCGGCACATCCCGCCCCGGCGCGCGACGGGCGGACGGCGCCGTGTGCCGGACACGGCCCGGGACCCGGCGGGGCGGGCCGCCGCCCCTTGCGCCGCCCCGGCTCGCCGGCGGTCAGGGCAGCGGCCCGCCCCGGGCGCTCAGCCAGATCGCGTACCACTCCTCGTGGTCGAGGTCCGGCGCGCGCCCGAGGGCGTCGGCGCAGGCCCTGATGCGCTCCGGGCGGGCGCTGCCCACCACCGGGGCGATACCCGCCGGGTGCCGCTGCAGCCACCACAGCAGCACCGTCTCGGGAGTCGTGCCCTTGGCCCGGGCGAGTTCGGCGACGAGCCGTGCCGTCGCCGCCTCCTCGGGCGTCGACTCCCCTCCCGTGTAGCGGCCCTGGGCGAGGGCGCCCCAGGCCTGCAGCCGCACACCGCTGTCCCGGCAGTACTCCAGCGTCCCCGGCGGGAAGCCGAGCGCCGTGGCGGCGGGCGTGTTCACCAGCACCCCGGCCTCCAGCCAGTCCCGCCGGTGCAGGCTCAGCTCCAGCTGGTTGACCGTGAGCGGGAGGTCCAGACGTGAGCGCAGCGACTCGATCTGGGCGGCGGACATGTTGGAGACGCCGAACCGCCGGACCAGCCCCTGACGGTGCAGTCCCGCGAGGGCCCCGGCGACGTCGTCCGGGTCGGCGAGAGGGTCGGGCCGGTGCAGCAGCAGGACGTCGACGTGATCGGTGCGCAGCCGCGCCAGGCTCTCCTCGACACGCCGGACGATGGTCCGCCCGCGCAGGTCGTAGACGCCGGGACGCCCCCCTTCGGCGAGGCGGATGCCGCACTTGGTCTGGAGCGTGAGCCGGTCCCGCAGCCCCGGGGCGCGGGCCAGCACCTCCCCGAACACGGCCTCGGACTTGCCGTGCCGGTAGATGTCCGCGTGGTCGAAGGTGGTGACGCCGATCTCCAGGGCGGCCTCGACGGCCGCCTCCGCCGCGGCGACGTCGTCCGCGCCGTAGGGCTCCGGCCCCCAGCTGCCGCCCAGCCCCATGCACCCGTATACCAGGCGCTCCCCGTCGCCGTCCGCTCTCCGCGGTGCCCCGCCGTCCGTCACGTCCGCCCTCCCGACCGTCCTGTCCGCCGCGTCCCGGTCACCCTACGGGGGCACGGGCGGGTCCCGTGCGCGGCGGAGGCGGTCCGTGGTGGGGCGGGGACGGTGCGTGGCCCCTGTTGGGGGCCGGGCGCACGGCTCCTACCCTGGTGGGGAGGGGCGGGACGGACCATCCGCAAGAACCCCGCCCCGCGGCGGCCGGGGTGTCCCGAAGGAGTCCCGATGACCGAGGCGATCGGCGCGGCCGAGGCCGACCGTGCCCTGAAGAGCAGGCACCGCGCGATGTGGGCGCTCGGGGACTACCCCGCGCTGGCCTCCGAGCTGATCCCCGCGCTGGGCCGCAGGCTGGTCGACGCCTGCGGGATCGGCGCGGGGCAGCGGGTGCTGGACGTGGCGGCCGGCGCGGGGAACGCCGCGATCCCGGCTGCCCTGGCCGGGGCCGAGGTCGTGGCCACCGACCTCACCCCCGAACTGCTGGAGAGGGGGCGGCTGGCAGCCGAGGAGAGCGGGGTGCGGCTGGAGTGGCGGGAGGCCGACGCCGAGGCCCTCCCGTTTCCCGACGCGGCCTTCGACACGGTGATGTCGTGCGTCGGGGTCATGTTCGCGCCGCACCACCAGGCGACCGCCGCGGAGCTGCTGAGGGTCTGCCGCCCCGGCGGGACCATCGGCCTGATCAACTGGACCCCGCAGGGGTTCGTCGGACGGATGTTCGCCGTGATGAAGCCCTACGCGCCCACGCCCCCGCCGGGCGCGCAGCCCCCTCCGCTGTGGGGCGACGAGGCGCATGTGCGGGAGCTGCTCGGCGACGGGGTCTCCGAGCTGGGAATACGCAGGGAGATGCTGCGGGTGGAGAGTTTCGCCACCCCCGAGGCGTTCCGGGACTACTTCGCCACCCGCTACGGCCCGGCGATCGCGGTCTACCGGGGTGTCGCCGACGACCCCGGCCGGACGGCCGCCCTCGACCGCGAACTGGCGGACCTGGCACGCCACCACGCGGACCCCTCGGGGTCCGGGGTGATGGACTGGGAGTACCTGCTGGCCGTGGGGCGCCGCACGGGGTGAGCCCGGGCCCGCGCCGTACCGGCTCCCGGCCCGGGGGCGGAGCGCCCGCGTGCGGCAGGCGTGCTCAGGCGAGGCGGTCGGTGGCGGCGTGCACGGCCGTGTGCACGGTCTCCTCGATGTCACCCGTGGCGTCGTCCACACGGCTGAGGGTGTCCCCCGTGTGACGGGCCTCGTCCAGGGAGCCGGACTGGGCGGCGGGCGGCGGGCTGACTGCGGCGATCACCGCACCGGTGGCGAGGGACATGACGGCGAGGAGGCTGCGCTTCTTCATGCCCCGCTCAACTGGCGAGAGGTGCGGGGGGACACGGGTGGAAACGGGGAAGTTCACCCGGGCCGCGGGCCCGGGAGCCGGCCGGCCGTGCCGGGTCCGGCGCGGGACCGCGGGCCGCGCCCCCGGGGTTCCGGACGGGGAGGCGGGGGCCCCGGCGGCCGGGCGGCGTGCGCGGGGGGCGCTTCCCGGCCGCCCCGTGCCGCTCCTCCGCACCGGGCGGCACCGGCCGCCGCGCCGAGGCACCCCGCAGGCCCGCCGGGGCCCGGCCCCGCCCCGGCGGGGCGCGACCGGGGCCGGGTCATCCGGTGGGCGGTCCGTCGAGACCGGCCCTCAGCGAGGCGGTGTGCTCGCGGACCTGCTCCGGCGTCAGATAGGCGTCGACGAACTCGGCGTCCCGCAGCGTGGACGGTTTCCGGGCCAGGAAGCCCGTGCGCACGAAGTCGTCCCCCGCGACCGCGTTGAGGAGCCAGTTGGTCATCACACGGATCTTGGCGACGTTGGTCCGCAGCGCGCTCCAGTGGTAGCCGCGGGCGACCGCCTGGGCCGGCAGCCCCCGCAGTTCGATGCCGAGGGGCTTGGAGACCGCGTCCTTGCCCCCGAGGTCGACCACGAGCCCGAGGTCCTTGTGGGTGTAGGGGCGCAGCGGGGTCCCGCGCAGGGCGGCGACGACATTGGCCGCGGCCCTGCGGCCCTGGCGGCTCGCGTGCTGGGCCGTGGGCGGGCAGATGGCGTCCCCGCCCTTGACGAGGTCCGGCACGGCGGCCGCGTCGCCCATCGCGAACACGCCGCCCACCCCGGGGACGGTGAGGTCGGGCCGCACCACCAGGCGCCCCCTGGCGGTCTCGGTCCCCAGGGTGGCGACGAGCGGGCTGGCGGCCACGCCCGCGGTCCAGATGAGCGTGCGGCACGGCAGCACCCGGCCGTCGGTGAGTGTGACCTTCTCCGGCCCGGCCTCGGCCACGGAGACGCCGAGGGACACCTGGATCCCGCGGCGGCGCAGGATGCCGAGCGCCGCGTCCCCGAGCCGCTCACCCAGTTCGGGCATGAGGCGCGGTGCGATGTCCACCAGGTGCCAGGTGATCTCCCTGGGGTCGAGCCGCGGGTAGCGGGTGACGGCACCGGCCGTCAGGCGCTGGAGGCAGGCGGCCGTCTCGGTGCCCGCGTAGCCGCCGCCGACGACGACGAACTGGAGGCGGGAGGCGCGCTCGGCCTCGTCGTGGCTGGCATCGGCCAGATCCAGCTGGGCGATGACGTGGTCGCGGATGTACACCGCCTCGGCCAGGGTCTTCATCCCCCGCCCCTGCTCCACGAGCCCGGGGATGTCGAAGGTGCGGGTGACGCTGCCGGGCGCCAGCACCAGGAAGTCGTAGCGCTGGGCGACGGTGTCGCCGGTGATGTCGCGGATCACGCACACCTTCGCACCGGTGTCCACGCCGATCGCGCCGCCGGGGATGATGCGGGTGCGGTGGCGCCGGCTGCGGCGCAGCGAGAGCGCCACCGACTGGGGGGTGAGGACCCCTGCCGCGACCTGGGGCAGCAGCGGCAGGTACAGCTGGTACGAGAACGGCGTGACCAGCACGATCTCCGCCTCGGATGCCGAGAGCTCGCGTTCCAGTCGGCGTACGCACTCGACCCCGGCGAAGCCGGCGCCCACCACAAGGATCTTCGGTCGTGCCACGGTCTTTCCGTCCCTTCTGCGACGGTCGGTTCTCCGCGCCGGCCGCGGTGTCCTCCCCGGCTCCGGCGGGTGGTCCCGTCGCCGGACGGGCCCCGGGGACGGGCCGCGCCACGACGATTCTCCGCCAGCCGGCCGATCCCTGCCTGCGCAGACGCGGAGGTGCGCCGCAGCGCTCGGTGTGCGGCGCTTCATGTCCGTGGCCTGCGGGTGCCCGCGACGGGGCGGTGTCATGCCCCGGTCCGGGACCTCACGTGCGGTCGGGTCCCTCGCCCTCTGTGATCGCCCGTGTGGCCGGATTAGGCTGCCCGGGACCGACCGTCTCTCACCTGTGGAGTGTTTGTGGAACTGAAGCAGCGCACCCTCTTCGTGCTGGATCCCGAAGCCGATCCGGTGGCCCAGGCAAGGGAGTTGCGCCGGCTGGGCCCGTTGGTGCCGGTGGAGCTGCCGGGCGGGGTGGCGGCGTGGACAGCGACCGACCTGGGCACCGCGCAGCGGGTGATGGGCCACGAGGACCTGACCAAGGACGCCGCGCACTGGCCCGATCTGGCCGAGGGCCGGATACCGGACGACTGGGAGCTGATCGCGCTGGTCCGCGGGGCGGCGATGCTCCATCAGGGGGGTGCGGAGCACCGGCGGCTGCGGGGCCTGGCGAGCGCGGCGTTCACCCGGGCGCCGATCGAGGCGCTGCGTCCGCGTATCGCGGAGATCGCGGAGGAGCTGCTGGACGCCGCGGAGGCCTCCGGTGCGGGGACGCTGGACCTGCGGGAGCACTTCGCCTATCCGCTGCCCGTACGGGTGATCTGCGAGGTGCTCGGGGTCCCGGACTCCGCCGTGGCGGAGCTGCGGGACCGCTTCGAGCGGCTGGTGACGCCGGGGGCCGCGGGCGACATCCGCGAGGCGGTGGCGGACATCCACGCCTCGCTGGGCGCCCTGGTGGCCGCGAAGCGGGCGGTTCCGGGCGAGGATCTGACCACGGCGCTGATCCAGGCGCGCGACGACGAGGACCGGCTCACGGAGCAGGAGCTCGTCGAGACGCTGTTCCTGGTCCTGATCGCGGGGCACGAGACGACGATCAACGGCATCACCAACACCGTCCACGCGCTGCTGGAGGACCGGCAGGCGCTCGCCCGGCTGCTGGAGTCCGGCGATCCGGGCAGGTGGGCCGCGGCGGCGGACGAGGGACTGCGCTTCTCCTCGCCCGTCCCCCACGCGCTGATGCGCTACGCCGTGCGGGACACGGAGATCGCCGGGGTGCGGGTGGCGCGGGGCGAGCCGGTGATCGCCAGCCTTTTCGCCGCCGGCCGGGACCCGGGCCGCCACGAGGACCCGGAGCGGTTCGACCACACGCGGTCCACGGTCCGCGACCACGCCGCGTTCGGCTTCGGTGCGCACTACTGCCTGGGGGCCCGACTGGCGCGGCTGGAGACGGAGGTGGCCCTGCGGACCCTGTTCGGCCGCTTCCCGGGGCTTGCGGCCGCTCCCGGCGCGCAGCGGCTGTCGTCCATCGCGCTGCAGGGCTTCCGGACGCTGCCGGTGCACCTGGCCGGGCAGGACGCGGACGCGGCCGTCCCGGCGGGCTGAGCCGCGCCGCGGCGGCGGGGCGCCCCGCCGCCGCGTCCGGCGGTCAGCGGCGCACGAGCCGCTCCCACCAGGAGGCCCGTTCGGAGCCGGCCGCCGCGGACGCGGGCACGGGGGCCGGGGCGGGCGCGGCCGCGGGCAGCGGGCGCCCGGCGGAGGCGACGGGGACCTGGGCGACGGGGACCGCCCCGGTGTCGGTGTCGCGCGCGGGGCGGCGGGGGGTGAAGGCGGCCGGCAGGTTGTTCAGCCGGCTGGAGACGAGCGACGCGGTCACGTGCAGGTCGGTCTCGGGGGCCGCGAGGCGCAGGTCGGGGAGCCGGGCGAGCAGCGTGTCGATGCCGGTGTCGGCGATGGCGCGGCCGATGTCCTGGCCGGGGCACTCGTGCGGCCCGCTGCTGAAGGCCAGGTGGGAGCGGTTGCCGTGCACGGGTGCGGCGAGGTTCGGCCGGATCTCCGGGTCGACGTTGCCCGCGGCCAGGCCCAGCAGCACCAGGTCCCCGGGCTTGATCTGCTGGTCGCCGAGGCGGGTGGCGCCGGTGGCCCAGCGGCAGGCGCCGACGGCCAGCGGCGGGGCGTCCCACATGACCTGATCGAGGGCGTCGGGCAGGGTCATCGAGCCACCGGACAGGCTCGCCCTGAAACGGCGGTCGGTGAGGATCATCCGCAGGGTGTTGGCGATCAGGTTGGTGGTGTTCTCGTTGGCCGCCACCATCGCGTGGCGCAGGTGCTCCATGACCTCGTCGTCCGTGAGGCCGGACTCGTGGGCGATGAGCCAGCTGGTGAAGTCGTCGCCCGGCTCCTCCTTCTTGCGCCGTACCAGGTCGGCCATGACGGAGACCACGAACTGGTTGCTCTGCACGGCCGTCTCGGTGCCCTTGACCATGTCGCGGACGGCGGCCCCGAGGGGAAGTGCGTCCTGCTCCGGCACACCGAACTGCCGGGCCAGGACCAGCACGGGAAGCCGTTCGGCGAACTCGGCCACGAGGTCGGCGCGGCCGTTGCCGGCGAAGGCGTCGATCAGCTGGTGGGTGTAGCGCACCACGTAGCGGCGGATGCCGTGCCGGTTGAAGCGGGCGAGGCTGTCGCGGACGGCGGCCCGCAGGCGCGCGTGCTCCTCGCCGTCGGCGAAGACGAGCAGCGGCTGCCACGCGGTGATGGGCAGCAGCGGGGAGTCCGCCTGGAGTTGCACGTTCCATATCCGCGAGTCGCAGGAGAACTGCGAGGGCGAGCGCATCACTTCGAGGTTCTCGCGGTGGCCGAGCACGAACCAGGCGGGTACGTCGCCGGGCAGCAGGACGGGTGCGACCGGGCCGTGCTCGCGGCGCAGCACCTCGTACAGGGCGTAGGGGGAGTCCGCCTCCGGGCCGAACAGGCGGCGGGTGCCCGTGCCCGCGGGGCCGCGGGCGTGGGCGGGGCAGCCCGGCGGGGGGACGGAGCCCGGCGTACCCGTTGCGTCGGGGAATGAAGTGGACACCACAGCCTCCAGTGAATCGGCGGGGAAGGAAGCGAAGGGACCCGCGACCCGCCCTCCGGGACCCGCTCACCGCGCCCGCAGCATACCCACGCCCGGCGTCGCCGGTTGCACACGCCCCGCGTTCAACCGCGTTCGCCGGGCGCCGACTTGGACCGGCCGGCCGGCCGCCGGGCCGGGGGCGGGCGGGGCGGGACCCGGCGCCCCGTCACGGTGGCGGGTCCCGGCGGCGCGGCCCGCGGGCTCAGCCGCCCGCGGGCGCCCTGTCCCCGCCGGCCGGACGGTCCCGGACCCGGGCGGCGAGCACGGCGACGTCGTCCTCCGCCCGGGTGGCGCCGCAGCGGTCGACCACGGCGTCCAGTAGCGCCTCCGCCCCGGTGCCCGGTGGCAGCCAGCGGCCGGAGAGCCGTTCGAGCGAGGCGTCGATGTCCACGCCGCGCCGCTCCACCAGCCCGTCGGTGAACAGCAGCAGGGTCTCGGCCCCGGCCACGGCGCGGGTGAGCACCTCGTACCCGCCGATGCCGGTGCCCAGGGGAGGGCCGACGGGCACCGCGACGAGCTCGGCCCGGCCGTCGGCGGCGAACAGCACCGGCGGCAGGTGCCCCGCGCTGGCGAAGGCCGCGGTCCCCCGGGCCGGGTCGACGCGCACCAGCAGGCAGGTGGCCGGGCGCCGCTCGGGGGAGCGGGCGGCCATGGCGTCGAGTTGGCGCAGCACGCGGTGCGGCGGGAGGTCGGCCGCCGCGACATGGCGCAGCGCGGAGCGGTAGGCGTTCATGTCCACGGCGGCGTCCAGCCCGTGCCCCATGACGTCCCCGACGACCAGCAGGGTGCGTCCGTAGTGCAGGCGCACCGTCTCGAACCAGTCGCCGCCCACCAGCGCCCCGCCGCCGGCGGGCAGGTAGCGGGTGGCGATGTCCAGGTTGGGGTGCGGGCGCCCCGGTTCGGCCAGCAGCGCCCGCTGCAGGTCCAGGGCGGTGTCGCGGGTCGAGGCGTGGGCCCGGGCGTGGCCGAGGAGGAGGGCCGCGAGCCGGGCCGCGTGGTGCAGTGCGGCGGACTGCTCCCGGGTGAAGGAGCGCCCGTTGCGGACGGCCGTGAGGACGCCGCGGACCTGGCCGCGGGCCGTCAGGGGCTCGGCCAGGCAGGTGAGCGGGGCGCCGCCGGATCGCAGGGTGGCGGACCTCGCGCGGTGCGGCCCGCCGGGGGCGGCCAGGAAGCGCGCGGCGGCCTCGGCGTGGAGGGCCAGATGGGCTGCCGGTCCCCGCCCTGCGACGCGTCGCAGCGGCCCGGCCGGCCGGTCGGCGCGGCCGCCGCCGAGGAGGTGGACGGCGGCCGAGTCGCAGTGCTCGGGGCAGGCGAAGGCGGCGAGTTCCTCGGCGACGGTCTGCTCGTCGAGGGCGGAGCCGAAGGCGTCGACGGCCCGGTCGGCGGGCCCCGGGCGGCGGAGCGCACGCCGGGCGGCGCCGCCCCGGCGCAACCGGGTCGTGCGGGCGCCGACGCCGGTGCGCAGCCGGGCCACCCGGCCGCCGGCGTCCTTGCGGAACAGGGCCACCCGGCCACCTCCGTCCACCGCCCGCGCCGCCCCCACGCCATCACATCACGGCCCGTTCCGCACGGCGGGACGGCCCCGCCGGCGGTGCGGGAACCGCCTGCGCGGGCGGCGGCCCGCGTCACCGGGGAGCGAGCAGGATCCACACCTGGCCGCGCGCGAAGTCGGCCGGCTCGCCGGAGGGGGTCGTGAAGCGCGTACCGGCCTCGGCGGTGGGACGCTCCCACCGCGCGTCGAAGGCCCGTCCGTCGCGCAGCACCAGGGCCCGGCCCGATCCGACCGTCTCGGTGTACGGGGTGGTGCTGCCGGAGCGGTCGGCGAAGTTCGAGGGCCGGATCTCGGTGTACTGGACCACGACCGTGGCAGGGGCGAGGACCGTGCCGTCCGCGGTGGCCGCCGCGGTGCCGTCCATGGCGATCCGCCAGCCGCCGCGGTCGGGCGACCAGGTGAAGGTGTAGCGGGCGGCCGGGTAGCGCACCGTGTGCTCGGGCGAGGTCCGGCCGGTGCCCGTCGGCGGGCCGAAGCGCAGACCGATGTCGCGGGCGTCGTCGACCCGCTCCGCGGCGTCGAGGGCCGGGCGCGGGCGGAGGTAGAGGTTGTGCGGGGCGGGGCGGTCGTCCGAGCGGACGTAGGCCCCCGGGGCGGTGGCGGGGGTCACGGCGGCGACGGGGGCGGCCTCGATCACGGGCAGGAGCGCGGAGCGGGCACCCGAGTAGGCCAGGGCGGGGCGGCCGAACTGCCGCAGGAGTTCGAGGTCGGACTCGCGGGCACTGCGGACCGGGCCGATGCTCGGCGGGAGCCGTGAGGAGTAGACGGCCAGGAGGCGCGTCAGCCCCGCCTCCACCTGCTCGACGTAGACGAGGTCCGCGGCGTCCAGACCGGTGTGGGGGCGGGCGGGACGCACATTGTCGATCTTCACGGCGAGGACGGGGCCGTTGGGCCCGGCCAGGCCGGTGAAGTGGGAGGTGCCCTGCGAGGCCGAGGGCGCGCCGGGGTCGGGCACCGTGCCGGTGCACCCGGTGAGGCCGACGAGGAGGAGCCCGGCCGCGCAGGCGGCCGCCGCCCTGGCGCCGCGGCGCGGTCGTGTCCTGCTCCGTGCTTCCATGGGCGCTCCCGTCGGTCGGAGGTGCGGGGTGTCGGTCGCGGACGGCCCCGGCGGGCCGGGCCGCTCAGCCGCCGGGCCGCGCGGGGCGCCGGGCGGGCCCCCGGGTGCCGTGCAGGGCGAAGGCCGCGTTCACGAGCGCGACGTGGCTGAACGCCTGCGGGGTGTTGCCGAGTTGGCGGTGCTCCGCCGGATCCCACTCCTCGGAGAGCAGGCCCACGTCGTTGCGGACGTCCAGCACCCGCTCGAACACCTCGCGTGCCTCGTGATGGCGGCCGGTGAGGGCCAGGGCGTCGGCGAACCACAGCGAGCAGGCCAGGAAGGTGCCCTCGTCGCCCGGCAGGCCGTCCACCCCCCGGACGCCGTCGGCCCCCGGTGCGTAGCGGCGGAGGAACCCGTCCCGCTCCAGCCGGCGGACCGCCTCGACCGTGCCGAGCAGCCGGGGGTCGTCGGGGCGCAGGAAGCCCAGGCGGGGCAGCAGCAGGGCCGACGCGTCGACGGCGCGGGAGCCGTAGGCCTGGACGAAGGTGGAGCGCTCGTCGTCCCAGCCCAGGCGGCACACCTCGGCCCGGATCTCCCGGCGCATGGTCCGCCACCGGTCGGTGTGGCCGCGCAGCCCCGCGACGCGCGCCATGCGCAGCGCCCGGTCGGCGGCCACCCAGGACATCACCTTGGAGTGGACGAAGTGGCGGCGCGGGCCCCGGACCTCCCAGAACCCGGCGTCGGGCTCGGTCCAGTGCTTCTCCAGGTACTCCATGAAGGAGGCGAGCAGCGACCAGACGGGGCGGCCGATGGGCACCTCGGCGCGCATCGCCGAGTAGACCGTGTTGACGACCTCGCCGTAGACGTCCAGCTGGAGCTGGCCGACTGCCGCGTTGCCGAAGCGCACCGGCACCGAGCCCTCGTAGCCGGAGAGCCAGTCGGCCGTGCTCTCGGGGAGGCGGCGCTGGCCTCCGACCCCGTAGACCGGCTGGAGGTCGGCGGGTTCGCCGGCGATCGCGCGCAGCAGCCAGTCCTTCCAGGCCACCGCCTCCTCGCGGTAGCCGCTGCGCAGCAGGCAGGAGAGGGTGAGGGCGGAGTCACGCAGCCAGCAGTACCGGTAGTCCCAGTTGCGGCCCTCCCCCACGGCCTCGGGCAGGGAGCTGGTGACGGCGGCCACGATGCCGCCGGTCGGGGCGTAGGTCAGGGCCTTGAGGGTGATCAGGGAGCGCATCACGGCCTCCCGGAACGGGCCCTGGTAGCGGCAGTTGGCGGCGAAGGCCCGCCAGTGCTCCAGGGTGCGGGCGAGCGAGGCCTCGGGGTCGGCGTCCAGGTCGGGGCCGAGGTGGGAGGGGCTCCAGCCGAGGACGAAGGCGAGGCGCTCCCCCGCGGGCAGCGTGAAGCGGGAGGAGACGCACCGCTTGGCGGCCCGCACGCTCAGGCCGGGGGGATGGCGCAGATAGGCCGAGTCGGGGCCCGCGACGGCGGCGACGGTGCGGGCGTCGGCCGTCCAGGTCCACGGGACCACCCGGCCGCTGTCGAAGCGCAGGCGCAGATCCGTGCCCATCTCGACGCGGCCGGACAGGCCCTCGGCGATCCGCACCACGAGGGGGCCGGAGCCCCGGGAGGGCATGAAGTCGGTGAGCCTGACCGCGCCCTCCGCCGTCTCCCAGACGGTGTCGAGGACGAGGGAGTCGCCTCGGTAGGCGCGGCGGTTGGCGGGGCGGTGGTCGGCCGGCCCGATCCACCAGCTGCCGTTGTCGGCGTCGCCGAGGAGCGCGGCGAAGCAGGCGGGTGAGTCGAAGCGAGGGGCGCACATCCAGTCGACGGCGCCGTCCCTGCCGACGAGGGCGGCCGTCTCCCGGTCACCGATCAGGGCGTAGTCCTCGATTCGCCCGGCCATAGCGAGAGTCTAGTCCGCACCGGTGCGGCAGGCCCCTCGCGGACACCCGGACCGCGCGGCACGCGCCGGGGATCCGGGCGGGCCTCCCGTCCGGATCCCCGGCGCCGGACGGGAGGCTCCGCGTCCCGCGGGCGGACGGCCGTCCGCCGCCCGCGGGGAGGACATTTCATTGACTGAGTGGCTATCCTGTGCTAAGGCCGTCCTTTCGGACGAGGCGGCCTCCGGGTCGTGCGCCCGGTCGCCGGACCGACCGGCCACCGTGGCGGCGCGCCGCGACGGGAGTGGTGCCCGTGAGACGTCAGCAGGCCGGCCGTCGTGCGCTGTCCCCCGCACCGCACCCGCTCCGCCGGGTGACGGACTGGCCTGCCTCCCCGGCTCCGTCCGCCCCTGCTCCGGGCGGGGCCCCCGGACGCCCGGCGCGCGCGGCGCACCCCGCGCGCCGGGCGTCCGACCGCGTCGCGCGCGCGGTCGCCGCTCCCCTGCCCCGGGTCCGCCGCCGGTGTGCGGCTCCCCGGCGGCGGCGCACCCGCTCCCCGGCGGCCCGCTCCCCCGGTTCCCGCGGCCGGGAGGACTCCGACGGCGGTGGAGGCCCGGGCGGCGGTCGGGCCCGCGGACGTGTTCCCCTCCCGGGCGCACGGCCCCCGGGGCCCTGGCGGCACGGCGCGGGCGCGGCCCGCCGACCGGCTCCCCCGTGCTCCGGCCCCCGGAGCCGCCCCCGCCCGGCACGGCGGGACGACGGAGCGGGCCATGGCCGCTGATCCGCGCGTGCCGCGTGTCCTGATCCTGACGGGCGAGCCCCTGGACGGGCCCGAGGGCCCCGCCTCGGACCTGGCCCGGGGCCTGGTGCGCGCCATGCCGTACGCGGAGTACCTGTGGCTGCGGCGCTGGTGGGGCACGAGCGGGACGTCCGCGCCCGGGCGGGCCGCCGGGGGGCGGGCCCTGCCGGTCGTGACCCGCGGACGGCCCCTGTCGCGTCCCCTGTGGGCGCAGGTCGCGGCCGTGGGGGCCGCCGCCTCGCACCGCGTGGACCTGGTGCACGCGGTGATCCCGGTGGGCAGCGGCTTCGCCACCTTCTCGCGGCTGTGGCCCCGCCTCGCCGCCCGGCGCCCCGTGCTGCACACCGTGCCGTCGGTGGTCGACCCCGCGCACCTGTGGGGAACACGCCCGCTCGGGCGGACGGTGGCCATGTCCGGGGCGACGGCCCAGATGCTGGCCTCGGCCGGTTTCGGGCCGGTGGACGTGGTCGGCCCGGTCCTCCGGCTCGGCCCCTGGCCGCCGAGACCGCGGGCGCGGCGCACCCCTCCGATGGTGCTGGCCCTGGGCGACGGAGGCGCGGAGGAGGCCCTGCTGGCGGCCGGGGTGGCGGCCCGGGCGGGGGCGCGTTTCCAGCTGGTGCTGGTGGCGAACGGCCAGGGGGGCGGCGGGAGGGCCGGACGCCCGGACGAGGACGCCCTGCGTGCGATCGCGGCGCGCGAGGGGCTGCTCGACATGGAGGTGCTGCACCGCATCAGCGACATGCCGGGGCTGCTGGCCGCCGCCGATGTCCTGCTCTACGTGCCGCGGGCCCTGGTGGGCCGGGCGGACGTACCGGCGCCGGTGCTCCAGGCGCTGGCCACCGGGCGGCCCGTGATCCTCAGCGACCTGCCGCAGTTCGCCGCGCTGCGCGACACCGTGCTGCGCGGCCCCGTCGCGGACCCCCACCGCACGGGGCACCTGCTGCGCGAGCTGCTGGACCGCCCCTGGTGGTGGGAGCACCTCGCGGAGCGGGGGCGGGCGGTGGTCGAGGAGCGCTTCGCGCCCGAGCGGGCGGCCGAGGCGTACGCGGACCTCTACCGCGACCTGCTGGTCGGCGGGGGTCAGGGGGCCTGACGGGCCGGTGCGGTGCCTCCCGAGCCGCACCTGCCGGGGACCGTGCACCGCCAGGCGGTGGCGCCGCCCGCCGCCTTCGGGCACGGCCGGTGGCCGGGCCGCGGCTGCCCGCCGAGTGCGGGAACCACCGGCTCACGCGCAACCGGCGGTGGCGGCACGGCCCGGCGCAAACCCGGCCTCTCCTGCTGATCAGTGGCCTCGGCGACGCCGACGGCACCGTCCTCGTCGTCCAGCCCGACCAGAACGGCGCCGTCCGCTTCGCCTCGGCCGCCGCTCCGGACGAAGGCGGCCACGGGACCCTCCACCCGGTGCGCCGCCGCAGACGAGTACGGGCGGCGCACCGTCAGAGCGGCGTCGCCCCAACGGGGTTCGGGGGCGGCGGTCGACGGCCGGGAGGAGGGCGGCACGGCGGGAGTCACGCCGGGGGCGGTCTCCCGCCGGGAGGAGCGGACCCGGCCTGCCCCGGAGCCTCAGGCCCCCGGGCCGGGGCGGGTGGCACTGAGCAGCAGCATCCCGGTGTCGCCGTACTCCGGCAGGGTGGGGTCCTTGGCCACCCTGGTGATGCGCAGTGAGGCGGTGAGCGGGGCGAACACGGCGCGCAGCGTGTCCTCGCCGACGGGGAGGGCGGGCCACAGGGGCCCGTCGGCGATGCGGTAGCTGGGCATCCCGGCCATGAAGGCGGCCAGGAGCCGTCCGCCCGGGCGGACGGCCCGGGCGAAGGCGCGGCACAGGTCGGCGAACTCCGCCGCGCTGGTGGTGACGCTCTCGGCGACGAAGGTCATGGAGGCGAGGCCGTAGCGGTGCCCGGGAAGGCCGCCGAGGGCCCCGGGGACCACACGGACCCGGGACAGCGCCGTGGCGAGGGCGGGGGGCAGGGCCGGGTCGAGGCTGCGGCACAGGTCGTAGAACGGCTGCCAGGCGGGGTCGGGCCCGTGCGCCAGCTGGCGGCGCAGGTAGGCGCGGTTGCCCGCGCCCGGCTCCAGGGCGTCGATCCTGCGGCAGGCCGCCGCGGCGGCCATCAGGGGGTAGAGGTTGGGCCCGGTCCCGCACTCCACGGCGGAGGCGACCGATCCGGGGGCGATCCCGCGGTAGACGGCCGCGTGGTGGCGGATGACGGCCGCGTCGCAGGGGTGCAGCTCCCGGTAGTTCTCGCGGAGGTAGGCGTCGACCGGCCAGGCGTCCCAGTCGGCGTCCGCGTTGAACCGGGGCGCGCGCTCCCGGGGCGCCGGCGCACGGCGGACCGGGGGCTCACCGGGTGCGGGCGGGGCCGTCACGGGGTGCGCCCCTCGGCCGCCGGCACCGGGCCGGGCGGGGCCGGAGGGCCTCGGCGCTCGGCGGCGGGCGCTCCGGGGGGCTCGGCGGCGGCCTCCACCAGGGGGAAGCGCTCGGCGAGGGCGGTGAGCACGTCGTTGAGCTCGTCGATCTCCTCGTCGGTGTTGAGTGCCGTCATCTGGATCCGGAAGCCGACCTGCCCGTGCGGGACGAGCGGGTAGGCGGCCAGGGTCACGTAGATGCCCCGGTGCCACAGGAAGTCGCCGACGGCGTCCAGGTCCTCCCCGTCGGCGAGCGGGATCTCGATGATGGGCAGCCCGTCGGTGTTGGGGGTGGCGAGACCGAGGCCGCGGACGTGGTCCAGGACCCGCCGGGTCTTGCGGTAGAGGTCGGCCCTGATGTCGTCGCCGCGCCGGTCGTTGACCTCCAGCCCGGCCAGGACGGTGGCGAGCGAGGCGGTGGGCGAGGGGCCCGAGTACAGGTAGGGCGCGGCGGCGACCTTGAGGTGGGCCTTGAGGGAGGGCGGGGCGGTGAGGAAGGCGAGCAGCGAGGAGTACGCCTTGGAGAAGCCCGCCACCAGCACGATGCCCTCGTAGCTCTCCCCGAGGTGGCGCACGATGCCGTTGCCGCGCAGGCCGTAGGGGGAGCTCTCGGCCGCCCCGCGCTCCCCGATGACGCCGAAGCCGTGGGCGTCGTCGACGTACAGCAGGGCGTCGCGCTCGCGGCAGACCGCCGCGAGGGCGGGCACGTCGGTGAGGTTCCCGGTCATGCTGTTGACACCGTCCACGCAGACCAGGAGGGGGACGCCGGTGGGCGCCTCGGAGAGCAGCTGGCGCAGCTCCTCGGGCTGCTCGGCGTGGAAGCGGAGCACGGAGGCGCCCTGCCCGCGGGCCACCAGGCAGCCGTCGTACATCGTGCGGTGGGCGCGGGCGTCGACGAAGACCTGGCCGCGGCCCGCGAGCACCGGGATGACGGAGGCGTGGATGAGGGTGATGGTCGGCAGCAGCAGGGTGTCGGGCGCGCCGAGCAGGCCGGAGAGCCTCTCCTCGATCTCGGGGTAGAGGCGCGGGTTGCCGATCAGCCGGGACCAGCTGGGGTGGGTCCCCCAGCGGCGGATCTGCGGCTCCACGGCGTCCATGACCTCCGGGTCCAGGTCGAGCCCCAGGTAGTTGCAGGAGGCGAAGTCCACCAGCCACTGCCCCTCGCTGCGGATCCGGCGCCCCTGCACCTCGTCGATCACGGCGTCGCACATGCGGCTGGTCTTCTGGAGGCGGGCGAGGTCGCGCCAGCGCTGCTCGCTGCGGCCGCTCCCCCGTTCGGCCGGGCGGCGGACCCGCTGGCGGTCCGCCACGCGCGGGGACTGCCAGGTGTGCCCGGCGTCCACGAAGCGCTGGGCCTCGGGGGCGGCCATGGGGTGGGCGAACAGGAAGCCCTGGCCGAAGCGGCAGCCCATGGCCGAGAGCAGGTCGCGCTGGCCGCCGTTCTCGATGCCCTCGGCGATGACCTGGAGGCCGAGGACGTCGGCGATGCGGACGATGCCCTCCACGAGGGCCACCTGCTGCCCGTCGGTGACGATGTCGTCGATGAACGACTTGTCGACCTTGAGCACGTCGATGGGGAACTCGCGCAGGTAGCTGAGGGAGGAGAAGCCGGTGCCGAAGTCGTCGATGGCGATGGAGACCCCGAGGCTCTTCAGCAGGCGCATGGCGGCGCGGATCTGCTCGTTGCGCACCAGCACCGACTCGGTGAGTTCGAGGACGAGGGAGCCCGGCGCCAGTCCCGAGGTGTCGAGCACCCGCCGGACCACGTCGACGAAGCCCGGGTCGACGAACTGCCGGGGCGAGACGTTGACGTTGAGGTTGAGCGGGGCGCTGCCGGGGCGGGCCCGCTGCCAGCGGCCGACCTCGGTCGCGGCGCGCTCCAGCACCCAGGCGCCGAGCGGGGTGATGTGCCCGGTCTCCTCGGCGAGCGAGATGAACTGGGCGGGGGGCACGAGGCCGCGCCGGCGGTGCGGCCAGCGCACGAGGGCCTCGAATCCGGCGACGCTGCCTCCGGCGAGCTCGACGATGGGCTGGTAGCGCAGCGCGAAGGACTCCTCGCTGAGGGCGGTGTCCAGTCCGGCCTGGAGTTCGTGGCGCTCGACCATGCCGCTGTGCAGGTCGGGGCGGTAGCGGCGCCACTGCCGCTTGCCCGCGGTCTTGGCCGAGTACAGCGCCAGGTCGGCATGGCGCAGCAGCTCGTCGGCCTGGGTGCCGTCGCGGGCCGTGGCGACGCCCACGCAGGCGGAGATGCTGTGCGACCCGCTGCCGAGCCGGAAGGGCACGCCGAGGGCCTGGACCACCTGGGCGGCGAGGACCTCGGCGTCGTGGGGCTCCCTGGCCCCCTCCATCAGGACGGCGAACTCGTCGCCGCCGAGGCGGGCCGCGGTGTCGCTGACCCGCAGCGCGCCGGTGAGGCGCTGGGCGACGGCCGTGAGGAGCTCGTCGCCCACGGAGTGGCCCATCATGTCGTTGACGACCTTGAAGTCGTCGAGGTCGACGAAGAGGACGCAGGTCAGCGTGGAGTCCCGGCGGCCGCGCAGCAGGGCCCGCTCGATGCGTTCGACCAGCAGGAGCCGGTTGGGCAGGCCGGTGAGCGCGTCGTGGAAGGCGCGGTGGGTCAGCTCCCTCTCCAGCTGCCGCTGCTCGGTCACGTCGCGGAGGGTGACCACGATGCCGTGGACGGTCTGCTCGTGGACGAGGTTGCTGCACCGGACCTCGACGTCCACGGCGGCCCGGCCGGAGCGCAGGACCCGCCAGTCGTCGTGGACGTCGGGGGCCTCGGACTGCCGCACGCGCGCGAGGGTGCGCAGGGCGCGGGGGCCGTCGCGGGCGTCGACGAGCAGCGCGATCGGGGTTCCGGTGAGGTCGCTCCGGCCGAACATGTCGTCGGCGGAGGGGCTGGCGTAGCGGACGGTGTCGTCGCCGTCGAGGATCAGGATCACGTCGGAGGTGTTGTGCACCAGGGTGCGGAAGTACGCCTCGCTGTTGCGCCGGTTGATCTCCTCGCTCAGGCCGACGCGCTCCAGCGCGAGGGCGGCCTGCGAGGCGAGGGTGGCCACCGCCTCGGACAGCTCGGCGACCGTGTCGGCCGGTCCGGCGAGGAGGACGGCACCCCGGGGGCTGCTCTCGCCCTGGGGTGCGGTGACGACCAGGGGGGACAGCAGCCCGGTGGTGGCGGGGGCGACGGCCGCGGCGATATCGGCGCCCAGGTCGGCGGTGGCGACCAGGCGCGTCCCGGCGTCCAGGAGCCCGGCGCCGCCCGCGGGGGCGGTGTCGTCGCCGGCGGACTCTTCGGCGGCCCGGGGGCTGCGCCAGGCCCAGTCGTCGCCGGCGGCGGGGACGGGCCGCAGCCGCCCGCCGACGTCCACGAGCAGGAGGACCGCGTGGGGCACGGGCGCGGTGAACAGGGCGGTGACCGCCGTCCGCACCGCCCGCGCGACGTCCTCCGGGGTCACCGCGCCGACGAGTTCGGCGGCGGCCAGGCGGAGGCTCCGCTCCCGGGTGACGGCCTTGCGGTGCTCGACGACCAGGCCCCACAGCCGTGCGAGGACGAGCAGGAACATGGCGGCGGAGAAGACGGCGGTGACCGCCGTGTCACGGCCGTTGCCGCGCAGCGACTGGAAGAGCAGCATCGCCGGGGCCACGAGTGCGGCGCCCGCGAGCACGGCCAGCCGCCGGCGGGCGATGCCCGGTGCCCGCTGGGGCACCGGCTCGGTGAGGCGGACCATGGACGGGTGGAGGGCGGCGAGCCCCCAGGCGGTGAAGAACACCACCCAGCCGAGGTCCAGGTAGGTGCCCACCTGCCAGGTGCCCGCGAGCTGGCCGAGCCCGTACAGCACGTCGGAGGTCAGGATCCCCACCGTGCCGAGGGTGAGCAGCTGCACGGAGCGGTCGCGCATCCCGCCGAGGGTGAGCAGGCGCACCAGCATGGCGAGGATCAGCACGTCGCCGAGCGGGTAGGCGATGGAGATCGCCTGCTCCTCCCAGCCGACCAGGGATTCGTCCGCGACCAGGGGGTGGATCAGGTGCACCCAGGACAGCAGTGCCAGGCCGCTGGTGAGCAGCAGGGCGTCGAGGAGGCTGTCGAGGTCCCTGGAGACGCACCGGCAGCGGATGAACCCGAAGATGCCCGCGGCGAAGAGCGGGTACGTGGCGAGGTAGAAGACGTCCGCGACCGAGGGGAAGGGGTTGACCTGGCCGAAGAAGCCTTCCAGCAGGTTGTAGGCCGTGTCGCCCGCGGTGAAGGTGAGGTTCGCGGCGGCGAGGAGCAGCCAGGGCCAGCGGCGGGCGGGCCGGTGGACGTGGACGCCGAGGAGGATCGCGGCGACGCCCGCGAGGCCGATCACGGCCCAGGAGGAGGTGTGGCGCGCCGGTACGGTCAGGTAGACCACGGTCGGCGGGACGAGGCACAGGACGTAGACGAGCATGATCCGGCGGCTCAGCGCGGCCTGCGCGCGTGCGGCCGGGCTTCCGGGACGGCCCGGGGGGCCGGGTCCGGACAACTTGGCGCCAGATGGGGTGCGTTGCACAGTGCCCTGCCGATACGTCCCGAGAGGCCCGGGTTCGTCGCGTTGGGGGACCTTTGTCTACACACTCTGCGCCGCCTGGTCGAGGCGGTCAAGGCGAGGCGCCCGGCGCCCGTACCGGCGGGGGCGCATCCGCCGGGCCCGGCGGGGTGCGGCCGGGCCGGGGCGGGTGGGGGTGCTACCGCAGCGCGCCGGCGCCCTGGAGGTCGAAGTCCAGCGTGCGGCCCACCTCGCGCAGGGTCTCCTCCGCGGTGCGGCGGACGTCGGCGGGGACGTCGCCCCGCTCCTCGACGAGGCCGTGGTAGATCGGTGCGTCAGCCCTGTCTGCGGAGCTCACGATTAGTCCCTTCGTTCGATTGCGCGGTCCGTCCGGGGTCCGGGAACGGCACTCCGGTGCCGGAGGCAGGGGCGAGTGTACGGGGTCGGCGATGGCCGGATGCCCGGCGGCCCACTTTCCGGTACGCACACCGTCCACGTCCGGTCATGCTCCGGGCGGGTGGCGAAATAGGGCCGGACGGGTACACAAGGGGTCCGTTCCCGGCCGATCGGGGTGACCGGGCACCGGGCACGTCGTTGGGGCGGGCGTGAAAAGGATCACCCGCTCCCTCGCCGCCTGCGCCGTCGCCCTCGGGGCCCTGACCGGCGCCCTTCCCGCCCACGCGGCCCCCTCCGCCGACCCCGTCCGGTGCGGGGGGCTCGGCGAGACCGCCGCCCTGCGCCTCGACGGGCGGACGGCCGGCAGGGCCGTCACCCTGGCCGCGGGACGCCCGTCGGAGTTCGCCCTCGACTTCCGCCCGGCGCGCTCCCACGGGGCGACGCAGCTGCACGTCCGGGCGCGGGGAGCCTTCGGGGAGGCGGCACTGACCCGGGAGGCGGCCGGGGCGGTGGAGGCGGGCCGCACCTACACCGTGCGCCAGCGGGTGACACCCCGGGCGGAGCTGGCGGGGTCGGGCTTCGCACTGCGCCTCCACGTGACCGGCGACGAGAACACCGTGGAGGCCTGCGTGGAGGTCGACGTCCGTGTGGCCGGCTGACCCCGGGGCCGGGCCCGGGGACGGCCCGACCGGATCGGGCGGCGCGGCAGGGGGAACCACGAGTCCACGGCGAACCGGACAGATGGTGGCCGAAACGTGCGGGTCGGCCCGGGGCGTTCAGCAGATCATCTGTTTCCCCCGACCCCGCGTCCCTAGCATGTGGCTCCCACTGCCTGATCTCCACGGACGCGGGTGAGAACCGAT
This sequence comes from Streptomyces sp. C10-9-1, assembly GCF_024497955.1. Classification (GTDB taxonomy): domain Bacteria; phylum Actinomycetota; class Actinomycetes; order Streptomycetales; family Streptomycetaceae; genus Streptomyces; species Streptomyces sanyensis. The sequence continues at coordinate 222,574 of NZ_JANHKP010000005.1, forward strand.
GGGACGCGAGTCGTGGCGCCCGGACGCCATCGACACCAAGGTGCCGAGCGTGGCACGCATGTACGACTACTTCCTGGGGGGCGACGACAACTACCAGTCGGACCGCGAGGCCTGCGCGGAACTGCTGAAGCAGGTGCCCAGCACCAAGGTGCTGGCCCTGAACAACCGCAGCTTCCTGCGCCGGGTGGTGCGGCTGCTCGCCAGCGAGTACGGCATCCGCCAGTTCGTCGACCACGGCTCCGGCCTGCCGACCCAGGACAACGTGCACCAGGTGGCGCAGGCCGTGGACCCGTCCTCGCGGGTGGTCTACGTCGACAACGACCCCATCGTCCTGGCGCACGGCCGGGCGCTGCTCGACGAGAACGACCGCACGACCGTGATCCAGGCGGACATGCGGGACACGGACGGCATCTTCGGCCACGAGGAGACGCGCCGCCTGATCGACTTCGAGCAGCCGGTGGCCGCCCTGTTCGTGTCGGTGCTGCACTGCATCCCCGACGAGGACGACCCCGCAGCGCTGGTGCGCCGGGTGGCGGAGCGCCTCGCCCCGGGCAGCTTCCTGGTCGTGTGCCAGCTGGTCAGCGACCGGGCGGAGATCCGGACCTTCGTCACGGACTTCATGGCGCAGGCGACCGGGGGGAACTGGGGCCGGGTCCGCGAGGAGCACGAGGTCACGCGCTTCTTCGACGGCCTGCAGATCCTGGAGCCGGGACTGGTGGAGGTCTCCACCTGGCGGCCGGACACCGAACTCGCACCCGTGCAGCAGACGGACGAGTGGATCGAGTGGGGCGGGGTCGCCCGGCTGCCCTGAACCCGCGGTCCGGTGCGGTCCGGCCCGGTGGGCACCCTGCCGGGTGCGCGCCGGGCCGCGCCGCCCCGGGCACCGGCGCCCGGCCGGGTCCGGCCCCGGACTCAGCCGAGGGCCTCCAGGCTCGCCCGCAGCCGGGCCTCGGTCTCCTTCGGCGTGAGCGCGCAGGCCCCGAGGCGGTCGAGCATGTCGCGGTACTGCTCGACGGTGGCGGGCTTCTGCGTGAAGGTGCTGTCCGTGAGGTGCTCGATGTAGACGGCGTCCCTGAGGTCGCCCAGGGCGAAGCGCAGGTAGCTGACGCCGGTACCCACCCCCACGGAGGCGGTGACGTCCAGCGGGGCGATCTGGAGGGTCACCCGCGGGCGCTTCATCAGGGCGATCAGGTGGTGGAGCTGATCGCGCATCACCCGCTCCCCGCCGACCGACCGCATCAGCACGGACTCGTCGACCACCGCCCACAGGCGCGGGGCGTCCGGCAGGTCCAGCTGGCGCTGACGCTGCTGCCGCAGCTCGACACGGCGCCGGATCTCGTGGTCCAGCAGCCGACCCGGGCCCGAGCGGATGACGGCCTGGGTGTACTCGGGTGTCTGGAGCAGTCCGGGGATGTAGAAGGGCTCGTAGGTGCGGATGGTGGCGGCGGCACCCTCCAGCGCGACCAGCGGCGTGAAGAAGTCGGAGAGCACGTCGTTGAAGGACCGCCACCAGTCCGGTCGGCGGGAGGCGGCGACCAGCCGCATGAACTCGGAGACCCGCTCCTCCTCCTCGACGCCGTACAGTTCGAGCAGGGCGAGCGCGTCGGAGGGCTTGCAGCCGTGACGGCCGAGTTCGATGCGGCTGGTCTTGGACCGCGAGAAGCCGAGCTTGACGTCGACGTCGGCCGGGTCCGGCCCTGCCGCCGAGCGCAGTTCGCGCAGCTTGCCGCCCAGGATGAGCTTCAGGGCGGTCGGGTTGCCCTCGACCGCCCCCAGCGGCCGGACGAACAACGACGGGCTCGGGTCGGCGGCTGCCATCGCACGCTCCTGCGGAGACTACGGGAAGCAGTCAGTATCCCAGCCCGTCGCGCCGGACACCAAGGGCCGTTGGGCCCCGGGTCGGGCTACTTTCAGCCGACGACGGAGTCGAACTCGCCGTCTCTCGCGCCGGCCACGAACGCGGCGACCTCCTCGCGCGTATAGACCAGGGCCGGCCCCTCGGGGTCGCGGGAGTTGCGCACCGCGATCCGGCCGCCGGGGAGCGTCGCCAGTTCCACGCAGTTGCCGGTGGCGTTGCTGTGACTGCTCTTGATCCATGCCGCACCGGCCAGGTCCCCGGCCGGCATCCCGTTGGTGAACTCCACTCGCGCCATCCCCTCGCTCGCTCGTACTCCGGTTACGCGAATCCGCCACTGCAATCCCAGCTGCAATTGCATCGCGGAACACGCCTCGACAATACTCGTCCCGCGCCGACTGTCGAATAGCGAATCATGCAGGGAGACATGACCCGTGACGATCCATCGGCAGAACCGCCGCCCCTGCGGCACCCCCGCCACCGAGGCACCTGCGCACCCCCCGGCGCCCGCACCACCGCCGCAGCGGCCGTCCTCGCTCTGCTCCCACCGGCCCGGATGCGGCCCGGGCGGCCGGGAGCTGCCGGGAGGCTTCGCCGCCTGCGGCCTGTCCGGCCACCCGCGCAACGCGGGGCAGGCCCGGCGGTTCGTCACCGACACCCTCGACGCCTGGTCCCTGGCGGCGCTCGGCCCGGACACGGAGCTGGTCGTGACCGAACTCGTCTCGAACGCCGTCCGCCACGGACTGGGCACGGAGGCGGCCGCGACCGCATTCCCCGTGTGGCTGGGCCTGTTCCGGCACCCGGGGCACCTGGTCTGCGCCGTGGCGGACCCCAGCCCCGCACCACCCCGCCCGCGCGAGGCGGGCGACTGCGCGACGGGCGGCCGCGGGCTCGCCCTGATCGGGGCGCTCAGCGACGCCTGGTCCTGGTGCCCGACCGCCCCCCACGGCAAGACGGTCTGGGCGTCACTGCCGCTCCCCCGGACGGGGGCGTGAGCCGCCCCGGGACGGCGGGAACGCGCACGGACGGCAGCGGAACCGGCACCGACCGCCTCGGGGCCTCCCTCTGGAAAAGTCCGTGATGTCCGATACGATGGAACACCTGATCGATCTCCGGCCCGATGCCGGGGACCGCTCCCGGCGCCCGCCGCGAGGGCGCCCTCCCCCGTCCCCGGCCCGGATCCGGATTCCCATGAGACCGCTGCGCCCCGTCACCGCCGTGCTGGCCGGAGTCTGCGCGTCCGCCGCGCTCGCCGCGGGCTGCGCCGCGCCCTCCGCTCCCCCCTCGGGGTCCGACCGCCCCGCGGCCGCCGCGGGGGCCCCGGACACCGGGGCCGCTCGCGCCGCCGCACGCGAAGCGCCCTCGGAGCCGTCGCCCGCCCCCGAGGACGCCCGCACCCGCACGGCGCTGCTGTCCGTGCCCGCGATCGGCCTGGAGGACCTCCGGGTCGTGCCGTACGAGGGGACCACCGACGACTGGCCCGGCACCCGGATACAGGACCGCGGGGTCGCGGCCAGCCCCTACGGGCCGGACGGCGGTGTGGGCCCCGGGCAGGTCGGCAACTACCTGGTGACCGCGCACCGCCTCTCGGCGGGCGGTCCGCTGCGCGACCTGCCCTCGCTGGAGGCGGGCGACGTGGTGCGGGTGTCCGACGGGAAGCGCGTGTACGAGTACGAGATCACCGAGACCCGGTGGACCTCGTTCCGGTCCGAGCGCTCGCTCGCCGAGCAGCGGGCCGCGGTTCCCGGCCATCCCGGTGAGCGCCCCACCCGGGCGATGATCACCCTGTCGACCTGCGCGACGCCGGAGGACGACGCCGCGGGCAACTACTGGCGCGACGACCGGGGCAACCCCGAGCACCGCATCGACAAGGTGGGCGTGCTGCGCGCCACCCGCTGAGCCGGCCGACCGGCCCGCGGCACCGCCCGGCGGGCCGCCCTCACATGCCCCCGGCGACCCGGAGCACCGCGCCCGTCGTGAAGGACGCGTCCTCGGACAGCAGCCAGGCCACGGCCACCGAGATCTCGTCCGGGCGGCCGGCGCGGCCGAGGGGGATCGCCCGCGCCACCCTCTCGGGCCGGTCCGGGTCCTCGTGGAAGCCGGTCCGGACGGTGCCGGGCGCCACGCAGTTGACCCTGATCCCGGCGGCGGCGACCTCCTTGGCGAGGCCGACGGTCAGGGTGTCGACCGCCGCCTTGGCCGCCGCGTAGTGGACGTACTCTCCCGGGCTGCCCAGGGTGGCGGCCGCGGAGGAGACGTTCACGATGGCGCCGCCGCCCGCGGCGGTCATGTCCCGTACGGCGCGGCGGGCGCACAGCAGGTACCCGAGGACGTTGACCTCCAGCGCCCGGCGCATGCCCTCGGCGTCCGCGTCGGCGAGCGGCCCGTAGGGGCCCGGCACCCCGGCGTTGTTCACCAGGCCGGTCACGGTGCCCAGCCCGGCGGCCCGGTCGAACAGGGCGTCCACCGCCCGCTCGTCGGCGGTGTCGACGGCCACGGCCACCGCGCGGCCGCCCGCGGCGGCGACGGCCGCCTCGACCCGCCGGGCCGCCTCGCGGTCGCTGCGGTAGCCGACGACCAGGTCGTGCCCTCCGGCCGCCAGACGCGCGCAGACCGCGGCTCCGATCCCCCGGCTGCCCCCGGTCACCACGGTCAGCCGCCGCTCACGTCCCGCCATCGCGTCCTCCTCGTTCGCACTCCGTGCTCCGGTGCCGTGCGCTCCGGACGGCCGGTCCCGGGGCGTGGTGGCCGCCCGCGGCCGGGGAGCGCAGGACACGCGGCGGGTGTCCGTCTGCCGGACCCGCCGCGCCGTGAGGGATCGTACGGCCCGCTCCCCCGCGGTGCGGCCCGGCTGCGGGGCCGGCCGTCACCGCACCGCGAGGGGCACGAGGTAGCCGACGGCCATGGCGACGCCGACGACGGCGAGGGTGTACGCGGCCAGCAGCCGGGGTGGCAGCAGTCTGCCGAGCAGGCCCAGTTCGGGCACGTTGACTCCCGCCGCGGAGATCACCAGGGCGAACACGGCTCCCAGGGCCATGCCGCCCGAGTGGAGGGCGGAGGCGATCGGGAGGAACGCCTCCGTGGAGACGTAGAAGGGGACGCCCAGCAGAGCGGCGACCGGCACCGCGAGGGGGTTGCCCGAGCCCGACCAGCGGGCGACGAGGTCCTGCGGCACGAAACCGACGATCGCGGCGGCGATGATCACGGCGAGCACCATCGGCACCGCAAGCCCCCGTGCCAGGTCCAGCGCGTAGCGCAGAGCCGACCGGGCTTCGGCGCGCCGGCCCCGCCAGGGGGACTCGTCGCCGAAGGGATCCGGCGCGCCGCAGTCAGGGGCGCCGCCGGGCCCCCGGATGCCGGCCGGCGGTGCCACGTGCCCGGCCGGTGCCCGGGCAGGCGTCAGGTGGCGCTCCAGGTGGGCGGCGTCCGCGGCGAGGGCGGCCGACAGCACGGCGGCGAAGGCGACCACCGCGTAGGCGAGCGTGGCCTGCCATCCGAACAGCGCGAGCAGCACCCCCACGACGATCGGGTCGAGCAGGGGGGAGGCCAGCAGGAAGCCGGCGATCGTGGCCGTCCGGATGCGGGCGTCGATCATCCCGGCCACCACGGGGATCGCCGAGTACGAGCAGAACGGCGTGAGGAAGCCGAGCAGGATGCCCTTCAGCGCGCCGCGCAGCCGGCCGCCCCCGAGCCAGTCGCGCAGCCGGGCGACCCCGATCCGCCGGGCGGCGAAGGCCAGCAGTACCGCGACGGCCACCACGAGGACCGCCAGTTCGGCCAGCAGCACCGCGCACTGCAGGGCCGCCTCGGCCATCCGCTCACCCACCGCCGGTCCCCGCCTGCCACGGCGCCAGCGTGTGGCTCCTGCTGTCGACCCTCACCGGGGCCTGCCCCATGACCACCTCGGCGGCGGAGGGGAACCCGGCCAGGCAGTCGGGGTTCACCCGCACACGACTGGAGGTCCCCACACGCTCGACGAACACGAACTCCAGCTCGGCGAGCCGCCGGACGTGCCCGGAGACGGTCGGCTGGCCCACCCCGACCCCGGCGGCGAGGGCGCCGACGGTCATGGGCTGCCGGGCGGTGGCCAGCAGGTGGAGCAGTTGCAGACGGGTCGGGTCGGCCAGGCACCCGAACCAGCTTGCGTACGCCTCGGCGTCGGCGCGGTCCAGCATCACGGCCCCTTTCATCGCTCATCGGCGATGATACATGAAAGGGGTACGCGCGGACCTCCGCCGGGCGCGAGGGACGCGCGGGACCGTGTGCGGCCGCCCGGCGGGACCCGGCGGCCCGGCCGCGCGGGAGGACGGTCCGTTCGCGCTCCGCCGCGGCGGCGCCGGCGGCAGGTCCGCGGCCCCGGGAGCCCGCCCGGCCGGCGCGGCGGCACCCGGGTCCGGTCAGGGGCGCGACCCGGGACGCGCGGCCCCGGCGGCCTCGCCCTCGGGATCGACGTGGGGCAGGATCCGGTCCAGCCAGCGCGGCGTCCACCATGCGGACTTGCCGAGCAGGGTCATGGCGGCCGGCACCAGCAGCAGCCGGACCACGGTGGCGTCGATGAGCACACTCGCCGCCAGCCCGAGACCCAGCATCTTGACCACGATGTTGTCGCTGATGAGGAAGGCCGCGAAGACGCTGACCATGATCAGAGCCGCACAGGTGATCACCCGGGCCGTGATCTCCAGCGCGTGGGCCACGCTGGCCTTCGCCTCGCCCGTGCGCAGCCAGGCCTCGTGGACCCGGGAGAGCAGGAAGATCTCGTAGTCCATGCTGAGCCCGAAGACGATGGCGAACATCATCATCGGCACGTAGCTCTCGATGGGCACCTTGCCCGACACCCCCAGCGCGGGGCCGCCCCAGCCCCATTGGAAGACGGCCACCAGGACGCCGTAGGAGGCGGCGATGGAGAGCACGTTCAGCACGGCGGCCTTCACGGCGACCAGCACTCCGCGGAAGACGGTCAGGATGACGAGGAAGGCCAGCCCGACGACGACGGCGATGATCAGGGGCAGCCGGCTGGAGACGATGTCGAGGAAGTCGACCTGCGCGGCCGTGGTGCCGGTGACGTAGGTGCTGGCCGCCGTGCCCTCGACGGCGCCCGGCAGGACGTCGTCGGAGAGGTGGTTGGTCAGCTGCGTGGTGCGCTCGTCCTGGGGCGCGGCGACGGAGTAGGCGGTCGCGATCAGCACGTCCTGGTCGGAGGTGGGCCGGGGCGTGGTGATGGTGAGGGCGTTCGGCACGTCCTTCAGGGCGTCCTGGAGCTTGGTGGCCAGCTCCGAGCGGTCCGAGGCGGGCACGTCGGTCTGGTCGACGACGAGGGTCAGCGGGCCGTTGGAGCCGGGCCCGAAGGCGGCGGACATGAGGTCGTAGGCCCGCCGGTCGGTGAAGGACTTGGGGTCGGCGCCGTCGCCGATGTGGCCGAGCTGGATGGAGAACAGCGGGATCGCCAGCACCGCGAGCACGGCGATCCCGCCCCCGAGGTACCACCAGGGGCGGCGCTCCACGCGCTGGGCGTAGCGGTGCCAGGTGCCGGTCGCCTGCTCGCCGGGGCCCGCGTCGGTCTCCGCGACCGGCTTGCGCACGTGGTACCGGTCGAGGGCGCGGCCCATCAGTCCCAGCAGGGCGGGGACGAGGGTGAGCGCGCCGAGGACGGCGGTCACCACGGTCACGGCCGCGGCCAGGCCGAGTTTGCCGATGAAGGCGAGGCCGGAGACCCACAGGCCGGACAGGGCGATCACGACGGTGGTGCCGGAGACGAGGACGGCGCGCCCGCTGGTGGCCGCGGCCGTGCCGGCGGCGGCCACCGGGTCCATGCCGTGCATCAGGTTCTGGCGGTGCCGGGTGATCAGGAACAGGGCGTAGTCGATGCCGACGCCGAGCCCGATCATGGTGGCGAGGGTGGGCGACACGGTGGCGAAGGTGGTCGCCGCGGCGAGCAGGCCCAGCAGGCCCAGCCCGCACACCACCGCGACGAGCGCGGAGAGGAGCGGGAGGACGGCGGCGATCACGCTGCCGAAGCCGATGAGCAGCACCAGGATCGCCACGCCGAAGCCGATGGCCTCGCTGAGGCGGTCGTCGGGCTGGGGGCGGGCCAGTTCGCCGAGGGTGCCGCCGTACTCGACCGTCACTCCCGCCGAGCGCATCGGCTGGACGGCCTCGTCCACTCCGTCGAGGTAGGAGCTGCCGAGGGTGGAGGGCTGAGTGTCGAAGCGGATCGTGATGTAGGCGGTCCTGCCGTCCGTGGAGAGCGGGCCGACGTCGGGCGTGCCCGCGGGCTGCGAGGGCGGCTGGGAGCCGGGCGGGGGCAGCGGGTCCTGGACGGCCAGCACGTGGGGCAGCTTCTCCAGGTCGCCGACGGACTGGGTGATCGGGGAGGCGCTGTCGGTCAGCGGCTTGTCCGGGTCGTTGAGGACGATCTGGGCGCTGTAGCCGCCGGCGGCGGGCTCGTGGGCGCGCAGCACGTCGAGCCCTTCCTGCGACTGCGTGCCGGGCAGGGCGAAGTTGTCCGAGTAGCTGCCGCCGAACGCCCGGTCCAGGCCCTGGGCGGCGGCGAGGGCCGCGACCCACAGCACGAGGACGACGACCGCGCGGCGGGCGCACCACTCGCCGGTGCGGCGCAGCAGCCCCGTCGGGTGCGCGCGGTCCGGCGGGGCGGGAGGGGGTGGTGCCTGCGACGGCATACGGCTGCTCCCGTAGGGGTGGGGGCCGGTGGGACGGGACGGCGTCACGGCCGGGGACCGACCGGGCGGGCGGTGCTCCCGCCGACGGGGCGGGGGCGCGCCCTCGGCTGCGCCCCCGCCCTGGACGGGCCCGGATCAGCTCCGGCGGTCCCGGTCCTCGTCCAGCATCTCCTGGCGCGGCTCGCGCTCCGGGCGGCCGCGCTCCTGCCGGTCGGGCTCGCGGGACTCACGGCCGCGCTCCCTGCCCTCGCCCATGCGCTTCTGGGCCTCGGCCTTGAGCTGTTCGGCCTTGTCCTGGAACTGGTCCTTGATACCCATCGGTCTCTCCTTCGAGCTGGTCGATGTGGGCGGACTCAGCCTTGCACGGCAGGACACCGCACGCATATCAGAGCAATACGGACAGTCACTCGGGCCGCCGCGCTCCAACCCGGCCCGGCCCGCGGCCAGTCGGCGCCCCGCGGCACCCACCCCTCTGCGGCACGGCGGCCGGGACGGGCTCAGTGGAGGTGGCGCAGACCCGGGGGCGTCTCGCCGATGCGCACCAGCCGCTCGTAGTCCACGGCGGCGCCGCGCAGGACGAGGTCGACCAGCGCCTGCGCGGACCGCGACTCCTCCGGCCCGCCGCCCAGCAGGGCCCGCCGGTAGACGGTGGAGGCGAGCAGGTCGACCAGTGTGCGGGGGTCGGTGTCCGGCCGCAGGTCGCCCCGGTCGACCGCACGCCGCACCACCGCCTCCGCCGCCCGCCGGCCGGGGGCCACCACCGACTCGACCAGCCGTCGGTGCAGTTCGGCGTCGCGGGCGCAGTCGGCGAGCAGCGGGGCGAGGACGCCGGGCGGGAGGCGGTGGTGGAGGGACTCGGCGAGCTGCCGGACGCTCCGGGCGAGGTCGCACCGCGTGCACCCGGTGTCGGGCACCGGGGGGACGGCCGGGACGGAGGCCAGGGCCTCCACCACGAGGCTCCGGCGGTTCGGCCAGCGGCGGCGCACGGTCGGCCTGGTGGTCCCGGCCCGCGCGGCCACCGCCTCCAGGGTGAAGCCCGGGTAGCCGCGCTCCCGCAGCACGGCGAGGGTCGCGGACAGGACCGCCGCGTCGATCGCCGGATCGCGCGGGCGCCCGGCCGCCGCCGGGCTCATGCCGCCGCGTCCTGCGGGTAGTAGCGCAGTTCGACGGTGTTGCCGTCGGGGTCGCGCACGTAGACGGAACGGGCGTCCCCGCGGGCGCCGAAGCGGGTGACCGGCCCCTCCAGCACCGTGAACCGGCCCGAGTCCAGCACCTCCTGCCAGTCCAGGGGGTCGACCACGAGGCAGATGTGGTCGACGTTGGACCCGCCGCGGGGCCGCCGCACCAGGTCGATGATCGCCGTCGGGCTGATCCGGACCGAGGGGAACGGCGCGGAGCCCTCCCGCCACTCCTCCACCCGCTCCGGCTCCAGTCCGAGCGGACCGCAGTAGAAGGCCAGCGACCTCTCCACGTCCTCGACGTTCAGCACCAGATGGTCGAAGTCCCTGACCCTCACGGCGGCCTCCCCTGCCTCACAGCATTACATTCCGTACCGGTTCGTAATTTTATGCGAGGCCGCCGTACGCGGGCAACGGCGCCCGGGACCGCGCCGGACTCGCCCGCCCGCGGCGGCGGAGCGACCATGGGACGTACACGGGGGGCGCCGGGGCGGGAAGCGGAGGCCGAGACGGGAGGCTCATGGCGCACGTCGACGTCCTGGTGGCCGGCGCCGGCCCGGTCGGGCTGACCGCGGCCCTGGAGCTCAGGCGGCAGGGGGTCACCTGCCGGGTGGTCGACCGGCTCCCCGCCCGCCTCCCCTACGCCAGGGCCGTCGGCGTCCAGCCCCGGACGCTGGAGCTCTGGGACCGCGCCGGTGTGGCGCGGGACGCGCTGGACGCTGCGGTTCCGCTGCGCGGCCAGATCTCCTGTGTGGACGGCGCCGACCCCGTCCGCATGGAGCTGGCGCTGCCGCCCGAGGTCCCCTACGGGTTCGCCGCGCTGCCGCAGAACGAGACGGAGCGGATCCTGGACGAGCACCTGCGGCGCCTCGGCACCCGGGTCGAACGGGGCACGGAGCTGGTGTCGTTCAGCCAGGACGAGGGAGGGGTGTGGAGCAGGCTCGTCCTGCCCTCGGGCGACGGCGAGGAGGTCAGGTCCCGCTTCCTCGTCGGCTGCGACGGCGCCCACAGCGCGGTCCGCAAGGGCCTCGGGCTCACCTTCGAGGGCGGGGCGCTCCCCGAGGAGTACATGCTCGCCGACGTCGAGGTCGACTGGGACATGCCCCCGGGGTACGGCGTGCGGGTCCTCGCCCACGGTGCCGGCGGCGCCGAGGACGTGCTCGTCGGCATCCCGCTGCCCGGCCGCTCCCGGTACCGCCTGTCGATGGCGGCGGCACCCGAGCTGCGCACCCGGCCGGGCCGGGAGGCGGGTGCCGTCCTCCACGGCCTGGGCGGCGGCGCGGCACCCGGCCTGCACCATGTGCAGGCCGTGCTGGACCGGCTCGCGCCCGGTCCGGCGACCGCCACACGGCTGCGCTGGTCGTCGGTCTTCCGCATCAGCCACCGGATCGTGGACCGCTACGGCCGCGGCCGGGTCTTCGTGGCCGGGGACGCGGCCCACATCCATCCGCCCACCGGGGCGCAGGGGATGAACACCGGCATCCAGGACGCGGTGAACCTCGCCTGGAAGCTGGCCCTCGCGGTCTCGGGCACCGCGCACCCGGGGCTGCTGGACAGCTACGACGCCGAGCGCCGGCCGGTCGGCGCCGAAGTCGTGGGCCGCACCGTGCGGCATGCCGCGGGGGGCGGCGTGCAGAGCGACCCGGAGGACCCGGCGCGGTTGCTGCTGCGGGAGGCGCAGCTGCTGGTCGGCTACCGCGGCAGCCCCGTTGCGGGAGCACCGGGGGAGAGCGCCGGGCCCCGTTCCGGCGATCGTGCGCCCGACTGCGGGGGCCTGGCCGGTGCGATCGCCTCCTTCCCGGTGCGGCTGTTCGACCTGCTGCGCGACACGGCGGGCCATGTGCTCGTGCTGTACGCGCCGACCACGGCCGCCCTCGCGGACTTCGCCGATGCGGTCGCCGCGGTGCGGCGCGCGACCCGGGACGGGGCGGGAGTCCGCGCGGTCACCGACGGGCCTCTGCCCCCGGGCGGAACGGCCGCCTTCCCGGTGTGGGCGGACGCGGCCGGAGAGTTCCGGCGGGTCTACGCGGTCCGGGCGCCGACGGGCTTCCTGATCCGCCCGGACGGCTATCTGGGGCTGCGCTTCGGCCCTGACGGGACGGCGCGGTGCGAGGAGTACCTCGCCCGGATCCTGCGGCCCTGACGCGCCGCCGCTCCCGGGGGAGGCCCGCCCGGGGGCGGGCCTCCGTTCGGCGGCGCGGTCCGGCAGCGGTCAGGCGGTGTGGAGGCGCAGCCCGTAGCGGGCCAGGATCTCTCCCACCGGCTGGTGCCAGGTCTCCCCGCCGGTGCGGCAGTTGCCCCAGCCGCCGGAGGTCACGCCCTGCGCCTGGTCGCCGCTGATGAAGGAGCCGCCGGAGTCGCCCGGCTCGGCGCAGACGCTCGTCTTGGTCATCTGGTGCACGGCGCCCTGGCTGTAGTTGACGGTCTCGTTCTTGGCGAGGACGCGGCCGCAGTGCCAGCGGGTGGTGGAGCCGGAGCGGCAGACGGAGGCGCCGACGGGCGCCTCGGCGGACCCGCGGACCAGCTGGTCGGGGACCGTGCCCCAGCCCAGCACGACCGGGACCGTCCACCAGCCGCTGCCGACGCTCACCCGGGCGTAGTCGTTCCCGGGGAAGGACGAGCCCTGGAAGGTGCCGATGTGGGAGCCGTCCCAGCCGCGCACCGCCGCACCGGGGCTGCCGCAGTGGCCCGCGGTGACGAAGCCTCCGTGCACCGAGAAACCGATGGAGCAGCGGACGTTGCCGGTGTAGTAGGGATCGCCGCCCACGGTGCCGGCGGCGAAGGGCCGAGGCGCCGCGGCCACCTTCTCCACGTGCACCGGACCGGCCTCGCGCGCCCGTTCCAGGAAGGAGAGGACATCGTTGTCGGACTGCCGGGACGCGACCACGTTCACCACGATCCGGCCGGCCCGCGGATCGACGTGCCAGCTGCTCACGCCGCCCGGGGCCGGGAGGGCGTCGATCTCGGCCTTGGCCGCGTCGAGACTGCGGGCGGTGCGGGCGGTGATCCTCGCGTCCGCACCGGCGGCGCGGACGGCTTCGACGCGCGAGGCGTCCGTGACGGCCACCGTCAGGCGGCCGGTGCGCTCGTCGAACCACGAGCCGCCGTAGGAGGCGCCGGCGGCGCGGCGGGCGGCGGGCTCGGCGGCCGCGGCGGCCCGCTCCGCCGCCAGGCGGTCCCGCGCACCGCCCGGGGCGAGCCGGAGATCGCGCTCCATGGCGTCGAGGAGACCCGTGGAGAACGCGCCGGGGGCGGGGGACGGCTCCGGCGGGGAGGCGGAGGCGGGGCCGGCGACGGCGGCCCAGGAGGCGAGTACGAGCAGCGCGGACAGGCCCGCGCGCAGGGCTGTTGTGCGTCTCACGGTGTCGGCCTTTCGGTTGTTCCAGCAGGGTGGGGGCGGAACAGACACGTACTGAGAGCGCTCTCAGAAAGCACCCAGGGGCGGAGCGTAGCCGACCGTGCACAACAGGTCCATGCCAACCGATAGGATTCGGACGCACCGTCCCGGGCGTGGCGGGAACCGGCCGGACGGTGGTCGGTGTCCCTCTCGGGGAAGGTGCACCGACACGGTGCGAGGCCGCACGGTGCGGCGGGAGTCCTGTGCGGGGGTGACGCGATGAACGAGTGGGCAGTGCCGGGGTACACGCACTCCCGGGACCTGGGCGCCGGGGCGGGCGGGCGTGTGGTGCTCGCGGTCCACGAGGCGACCGGCGTCCCGGTCGCGGTGAAGTACCTCGGGGAGCGGTTGCGGCAGGACTCCGGGTTCGTCCGCGAGTTCCGGGCCGAGGCCCGGCTGCTGGGCGCACTGGACTCGCCCCATGTCGCCCGGCTCTACGAGTACGTGGAGGCGCCCGCGGGTGCCGCCATCGTGATGGAGCTCGTCGACGGCATCGCCCTGCGCGCCCTGCTGGCGCAGGAGGGGGCGACCGGCCCCGAGGCCGCGCTCGCCGTGCTCAAGGGGTCCCTGCTGGGGCTCGCCGCGGCCCACGGGCAGGGCGTGGTGCACCGCGACTACAAGCCGGAGAACGTCCTGGTCGCCGCCGACGGCACCTCCAAGCTCGTGGACTTCGGCATCGCCGCGCGCAGCGGCACCACGCCCGGTGTGGCCGGGACGCCCTCGTACATGGCACCCGAGCAGTGGCAGGGCGGCACGGCCTCCCCCGCGACCGACGTCTACGCGGCCACCGCGGTGTTCTTCGAGTGCCTGACCGGCCGCAAGCCCTACCGCGGAGAGAACTTCGCCGAGCTGGCGCTCCAGCACATCGAGGGCCCGGTCCCGCTCCAGGAGGTCCCGGAACCCGTCCGGCCGCTCCTCGGGCGCGGCCTGGCGAAGTCCCCGCAGGAGCGGCCCGCGCACGCCGCGGCCTTCGTCGCGGAGCTGGAGGAGGCGGCGACGGCGGCCTACGGGCCGGACTGGGAGGAGCGCGGCCAGCGGCGGCTCGCCGCGCTCACCGCGCTGCTGCCGCTGCTGCTCCCCTCGGCGGGCGGCCCGGCGGGCGTGGTCGACGCGGCGACCACGGCGCTCGCCCCGGCGAGCCCGGTGCCGGGCGCCGGCGGCTGGCTGACCCCCGGCCTGCGACGGGCGCTCGCAGGGGTGGCGGCGGCGGTCGCCGCGGCCGTGGTGGCGGCCCTCGCGGTCTCCCCCCAGGCGGCCGCGGACCGCCCCCGGGCCGTGGCCGAGGTCCTGGCGACCACCAGCGCGGCGCCCCCGGCGCCCGAGGCGGCGCCCTCCGCTCCCCCGGCGCCCGCGTCCTCCGCACCCGAGGTCACGCCGAGTCCCTCGCCGAGCGTGGGCGGCAGCGTCTCGCCGCTGCCCTCGCTGGTGGCCCCCTCGCCTTCCCCGGCATGGCCCACCCCGCCCCCGTCCCCGGCCCCGAGCGGCCCCGGGACGTGGACTCCGACGGCGTCGCCGACGACAGCCGCCCCGCCCGAGCCGTCGCCGGAGCCCCCGGCGTCCACCCGTCCGGCTCCCGACGACGTGCGGGTGGTGTCGGTGTCCGTGACCTCGCTGCGCCAGACGGGACCGAACACGGCTGCCGCGGTCGTGGAGGTGGTGACCGAGGGGACGGGCCCGGTGACGATCGGCGTGGCCTGGTCCACCTCCTTCGAGAAGGGCGCTCCGGGCGCGCCCGACGGGACGCAGTCCCTCACGCGCAGCGGGGCCTCGCGCTACACGCTGGAGGTGGCGCACACTTTCCTGGGCAAGGGGTGCTACTGGGGCGTCACGGCCTCGACGGACCCCGCGGCCGGGCAGGGCGGCGGTCTCCAGCAGATCATGACGCGGCGGGGGTGCCCGGTCGGATGAGCACGCCCCGGGCCCCGCGCGGCGGGGAGGACGACACCGTGCACCTCGGCGACGGCGGAAGGGCCGCCGACGGGCCCGGCCGCGGTCCTCGGGAGCACGACCGCGGCCGGGCCGACGGGCGGACGGGCGGCGCCGAGCGGACGGTGCGGCTCGGCAAGGGAGCCGGCGCCCCGCACGGCGGCGCTGCCCCCGGCCCCGAGGACGAGACCCTCCGGCAAGGCGATCCGGCGGCGGCCGAGGGGGCCGCGGCGCCGGAGGACGCGTGCGGCGGGACCGTGCGCGCGCCGGGCACCGGCGAGGACACCGTCCGGCTCGACGGCGCGGGCCCACCGCCGCCCGCCGGGTCCGGGACCGTGCGGCTCCGGCACCCGGCCGGGACGGCACCGGGCGAGGCGGGCACCGTACGCCTGGCCCGCGGGGCCGCTCCCCCGGCCGGCGCGGGGAGCACACCCCCCGGCGGTGCGGCCGGGGCGGACGCCCCGGCGCACGGCGCGCCCCCCGGGGCCGAACCCGAGGGCTACAGCGCCACCGCGCTCGGCAGCCACTGGTTCGAGGGGCCGTCGGCCGACGGGACCGACACCACCCGGCGCGATCCGCATCCGCCGGGCCCTCTGCCGGAGTCGGGCGCGACGGTCCCGCTGCCCGGCGCCCCCGCACCGGGTGGGGCCGAGCCCGACCGTGTGGACGGGGAGGTGCTGCGCTTCGGGCCGGGCGTGACCGCGGTGATGGACGGGCGGGGCCCCGCGGCGGCCGCCGCGGTCTGGCAGGGCAGCGCCCCCGGTCCGGCGCCCGCCCCGGGCCGGGGACGGGCTCTTCGGCGGTACGCCCTCGCCGGGGGCGTCCTCCTCGCGGTGCTCGCCTTCCTCGCCTGGCAGCGCCTGCCCACCGTCGCCGTCCGCTCGGTGTCCGTGCAGGCACCGGCGGCCGGGCCCGGTTGCGGGGGGACCGCGGACGTGGTGGCCGTGGTGCGCACCAACGGCCGCCCGGGGACCCTCACCTACCGCTGGGTCCGCAGCGACGGGTCGTCCTCCGGGCGGCTCGAGGAGCGGGTGGAGCGGGGCCGCGACGAGGTGCGGCTGCACCTGCTGTGGACGTTCCGGGGCCGGGGCACCCTGCCCGCCCGCGCCGAGCTGAGGATCGAGTCGCCGGGGCTGCACACCGCCGCGGCCGGGTTCGTCTACCGGTGCCCCTGAGCGCCGGCGCGCTCCGTGCGGCGCCCGGAGGGTCCGCGCGGCCCCGGTCGGCGGGCCCTCAGACGGCGCGGCGGCGCAGCAGGACGGCCCCGCAGAGCGAGGCGAGGGCGAGGACTCCGGCCACGCCTCCGGCGAGGATGCCGACGGCCTTGTCGTCGCGGAGTCGCTCCAGGGCCGTCGGCGCGGTGCGCGGCGGTGCGGGCAGCGCCCCGGCCTGCGGGGGCCCGGCCGGTGCCCCGGCGCCTGCTCCGGCGGAGGGCTCCGCGCCGCCGGGTTCGCCGGTGGCGCCGTCCGGGGCGGCGGGCGAGGGCGGCTCGTGGGCCGGGGGCTGCGCCTCGGGTGGGTCCTGTACGTCCTCGCCCTCGCCCCCGCCGGAGGGCACCGGGAGCGTGGAGGGCGCTCCGCTTCCCGGCGTGAGCACCACGTCCGAGCAGGAGTAGTAGGTGTCGGGGGTGTCCGTGTTGCGCCAGACGGTGTACAGGACATGGCGCCCCGTCAGGTTCTCGGGGAGCCGGAAGCGGATGCGGTAGCGGCCGTCGCGCAGGGGCGGGTCGGTGACCGTGGCGAGCGGGCGGGTCGAGAGCGCGCCCCAGGTGAGCGGGGCCGCGGGATCCCGTCCCTGGCGTGTGGCGTACACCGTGAAGGTCCCCCGGTGGGCGATGGTGGCGCGGTAGGTCATCGTGACCGCGGCCCCCTGCCGCAGGAGTGTGGCGGGCCAGTCGGCCCGCGCGAGGTCCAGCCCGCGGTAGCGTCCGAGGCCGGCGCTGCACAGGCGCCCGTCCGGGATCAGGCTCCGGTCGCGGCCCGCCACGCCCGCCACCCGCAGGTCGTCCCACGGCCCGAGGCTGCCCCCGGCGCTCGCGGCGGCGGCCGCACGGCACGCGTCGGTGGCGCGGAGCTCGGCGCTCCCGGCGCCGCAGGCCGCGGCCCTGCTGACCGGGTCGGTCGGGGCACCGTGGGCGGCGGCGGGAGCCGCGGCCGGGGCGAGCAGCAGGAAGGGCACGGCGAGCGCGGCGGACACGGCGAGCGCGGGTGCGCGGTGCTGGTTCACGGCGGCCTCCTGGGGCGGGGATCGCCGCTCAGTACGGACGGCGGCGCCCCGGTGTTCAGCCGGCACCGGCTCCGGGACCGCCCGTCCCGGGACGGGCGGACGCCCCGTCAGAGGCGGATCCGGGCGACGACGGGCAGATGGTCGCTGCCGGTGGCGGGCAGCGAGTCGATCCGCACGACGGCGGCGCCCCGGGCGAGGACGTGGTCGATACGTGCCACGGGCAGCGACGCGGGCCAGCTGAAGGCGAAGCCGGGCCCGTGCGCGCCCAGCCTGGAGGTGACCGGGGCCAGCCCCCGGTCGTCGACGGTGCCGTTGAGGTCGCCGAGGAGGAGAGCGCGCTCCGCACCGTCCCCGGCCAGCACCTCGCCCAGCAGGGCCGCGGCCTCGTCGCGGGGCTCCGACCCGAGCCCCTCGGGCACGCCGAGGCGCATCGACGGAAGGTGGGCCACATAGACGGCGAGGTCGCCGGAGGGGGTGCTCAGGGTCGCCCGCAGGCCGCGGTTCCACGCCGGGTCGAACCCCCGCGGCCTGATGTCCACACGGCGTGCGTCCCGAAGCGGATGGACCGACCACAGCCCGACGCTGCCCACCACCGCGTGGTGGGGGTAGCGGGGTGCCAGCACCTCGCGGTAGGCGGGCAGGGCCTCGGGGGTCAGCTCCTGCAGGGCGATGAGCTCGGGTGCGGCGCGCAGCAGGGCCCGGGCCGTCCCGGCGGGGTCGGCGTTCTCGTCGCTGACGTTGTGCTGGACCGCGGTCAGGTCGTGACCGCCCGGGTCGGCGGGCACGAGCATCGGGCCGAAGAGCACGAGCCAGGCCGCGAGGGGCAGCGCGGACGCGGCCAGTGCCGCCGGCGCGCGCCGCAGCAGGGCGGCGACCGCCAGCAGGAGGGCGGGCACGCCCAGCCAGGGAAGGAAGGTCTCCAGCAGGCTGCCGGCCCGGGGACCGGCGTTGGGGACCGCACCGGGAAGGACGAGGAGCACGGCGGTGAGCACGGCGCAGCAGGCGATCACCGCGCCGCGCCGCCCGCGGCGGGAGCCGGTCCGCTGGACCCGGGCCCGGAGCACGCGAAGGCCCCGTCGCGGGCCGGGGGCTGCCGGCTCCGGGGGGCCGGCGGCGGTCACGGGCGCACCGCCCGCCCGGGGCGCCCCGGCACCCCCCGCACCGGCGCTCCCGGCCGCCCCGTCGCGCATGCGCTCCGCCCCCCTCGTCCGCGCCCCTCACCCCGTCGGGGTCCTCTCCGGCGATCCTGCCAGACGCTCCGGGGCGCCCCGGCTCACGGGGTGGCCGCTGCGGACCGGGGACCCGGCGCCGGAGCCCGCAGCCGCGTGAGCGGACCGCTCAAGGGCGCCGGGCGAGGAGCAGACGGGCTCTCGGGGCGCCGCCCGGGAGGGTTCCCAGGGCGGTGAGCGGCACCGACTCGACCGAGAACCCGCACCGCCGGAGGTCCGCCAGGACGCCCGAGAACGGGAAGGTCCGGTAGTACATCACGAACGGCGGACGCCGGAGGGTGTTGCGGACGCGCATCGCCGCGTCGAAGCCGAGCAGGCTCCAGTAGCCCCGCGACCCGGGGCGCGGAGGGGCGGTGACGGGGAAGGCGAAGCAGCCCCCGGGCCGCAGTGCCGCGTGCACCGAGGAGAACAGCGCGGGACGCTCGGCGGGCAGGAAGTGGCCGAAGGCGCCGAAGCTCACCGCGAGGTCGTAGCCCCCGCGGAACGGCAGGGCCCGGGCGTCGGCCTGCACCCAGTCGACGGCGGGGCCGCCGCCCGGTGCGCGGGCGGCCGCCTGCCGCGCGCGGGCCAGCATTCCGGCGCTGAAGTCGACGCCGGTCACCCGCTCCCGGCACAGCGGCGACAGCACCGCGAGACCGGCCCCCGTACCGCAGCACACGTCGAGACCGGCGCGGAAGGGCCCCCGCGGGCCCAGCTCCGCGGTGACGGCGCCCAGGATCCTGTCGGGCGTGCGGAAGGGGGTGGCGTCGAAGGAGGGCGCGAGGAGGTCGTACCCGCGCCGGGTCGAGGAGAGGGCCTGCACGGCGAGTTCCCGCACCGTGGGTCCCTGGGGAGAGAACATCACCGCAAGCCTAGGGGCACGCGGTCCCCGGTGGACCGGTATGCGCCGAACCCGCGCGGGGGCCGCCCCCGCGGGCGGCAGCGTCCGGACGGGCCCGGGGCGTGCCGGGCCGGGCCGCGGGGCGGCGCACCCTCGCTTCCCGGCCATTCACCGGCCCCCGCGCGGGCCGCCAATGGCCGGGGCCGCGCTGGTCCGCGGGGCCCGCGGCTTCCTAGCATTCGACGCACTCCCGGTGCTCGCCGCCGGGAGCGCCCCGTGCACGGCGTCCGCCGAGTCCCACGAATGTCATGTGCATGACTATTCAACCATCGGCGGGCCGCCTCAACCACACCGCACGCTCGATCCGGCGCAAGCAGGACGGCCGCTCCCCCACGGGAGCGGCCGCACCCCCCGCCCGGTCCGGCACCCACGACGGCGCCGGACCGGGTCACCCCAGCAACGGATGGGAGACGCATGAGAGCCCCGATCCTGGTGGGCGGAGCGGTCGCCGCTCTGTTCGCCTCGGCGCTGCCCGCGGAGGCCGGTCCCACGATCCCCGACCCGCCGTCCGACAAGATCGTCATCGACATCGCCACCGTCAACGGCTCGGGCTGCCCGCTCGGCACGGCGGCCGTCGCGGTATCGGAGGACAACACGGCCTTCACCGTGACCTACAGCGACTACCTGGCCCAGGTCGGCGGCGGCGCCCCGCCCACAGCGGCCAGGAAGAACTGCCAGCTCAGCCTGCTCGTGCACGTACCGGGCGGATTCACCTACGCGATCGCGAGCGCCGACTACCGCGGCTACGCCTCGCTCCAGCCGGGCGCCCGCAGCACCGAGAAGGCCTCGTACTACTTCCAGGGCTCGCCGAACACCGAGTCGCGCTCGCACCTCTTCAACGGCCCGTACGAGGACAACTGGCAGGCCACGGACGAGACCGACTGGGCCCAGCTGGTCTGGGCCCCGTGCGGCGTACAGCGGAACTTCAACATCAACACCGAGATCCGCGTGAGCGCCGGCACGTCCGACCCGGCGACCACCAGCTACATGACCATGGACTCGACCGACGGCGACATCAGCACCGTCTACCACCTGGCCTGGAAGGAGTGCCCCGGCACCTGACGCCGCACGCGCCGCCCCGGCCGGGCTCCCCCTCCCGGCCGGGGCCTCTTCCCGCCCCCGGGCGGCACGGCCGCCGACGTGGCCTACGCTGTGGGCGGCAGGGGTGGTCCGGGCTCGCACCGGCACGCGGAGGGGGACCGATGGACAGGCGCAGACCGCCGACGGCTCCCGCCCTGCTCACCACCCTGCTCCTGGGACTCGCCTCCGCGGTCACGGCCGTCTGCGGGCCCGTCCACGCGGCCTGGGCCGCCGCCGCGCGCCCCGCCTCCGCCGCCTCCCCGGCACCGGCGCCGGCCGCGTGGCCCGCCCGCGGCAGCACCGCCCGGACCGAGGAAGTCCACGCCCCCGCGCACACCGCACCGGACGCGGCCGTCCGGCACGGCGCCGGCTCCGAGCAGCCCGTACGCCATCCGGCGGCGCCACCGGCCCTGGCCCCCGGCGGCGCGCTCTCCCTGCCGCCCGCGGACGGCACCGACCGGGCCCGGCCCGCACAGGACCGCGCGCCGCCGAGGGACGCCCTCGGCGCCCGCCACAGCCGGGCACCCCCCTCCACGCGGCACCACCGCTGACGTTCCCCGCGCCCGGCCGCACCCATCGTGCGGACTCCGGGCGCACCTTCCTCGCGTCCGCCCGTCCCGGGCCGCGGCGCCGTGCCCACGCGGCCGCGCACCGACCCGGGACCGCCCGTGGAGTCACCCATGACCTCTCGCCGTGCCACGTTCTGGCGAGCGCTGCTCGCGCTCGCCGTCGTCGGCCTCTCGCTCTACGCAGCCCTCACCACCCCGCCGCGCCTCGGCCTCGACCTGCGGGGCGGCACCCGCATCGTCCTCGAGGCCCGCGACGCACCCACCGTGCGCGCCGACGCCGAAGCCACCGACCGCGCCCTGGAGGTGCTGCGGCGCCGGGTCGACGGCCTCGGTGTCGCCGAACCCTCCCTGGCCCGCTCCGGCGAGCGGCGCATCGTCGTCGAACTGCCGGGCGTGCAAGACCCCCGCGAGGCCGCCGAGGTGATCGGCCGGACCGCCCAGCTGACCTTCCACCCCGTCATCTCGGCCGCCGAGGCGGCGGCCGGACCCGCGGAGGACGGCTCGCGCACCCTCGCCGACCCCGACGCGCCGGGCGCCTTCCTGCGCCTCGGACCGCCCGCGCTCACCGGCGACGGCGTCGAGGACGCCGAGGCGGTGCTCGACACCCAGACGGGCCGCGGCTGGACCGTCGACCTCGCCTTCCGCGACGCGGCCGGCAAGAGCTGGGCCGAACTGACCGGCGAGGCCGCGTGCGCCGCGCCCGGGGATCCCGCGCGGCGGGTGGCGATCGTGCTCGACGAGCAGATCGTGTCGGCCCCCGGCATGGAGGCCGGTGTGCCGTGCGGGGCCGGGATCGCCGGGGGCGCCACGCAGATCACGGGCGGCTTCTCCGCGGAGGAGGCACGCGACCTCGCCGCTCTGGTCAAGGGCGGCGCCCTGCCGGTCCCGGTGACGGTGATCGAGCAGAGCACCGTCGGCCCCACGCTCGGCGCCGAGGCGATCCGGGCCAGCGCCCTGGCCGCGCTGATCGGGCTCGCCTGCACGGGGCTGTTCATCATCGCCGTCTACCGGCTGCTCGGGCTGCTGGCGACCGTCGCCCTCGGGCTGTACGGCCTCATCTCCTACGCCGCCGTGGTCACGCTCGGCGCCACCCTGACGCTGCCCGGGCTCGCGGGCTTCGTGCTCGCCATCGGCATCGCCGTGGACGCCAACGTCCTGGTCTTCGAACGCGCCCGGGAGGAGTACACCGCGCCGGGCGCCCGCCGTGCCCCCCGCGACCTGCGGCGCCCGCTGCTCACCGGCTTCTCCCGGGCCTGGAGCGCCGTCGCCGACTCCAACGTGACCACGCTGCTGGCCGCCGCGCTGCTGTTCGTCTTCGCCACCGGACCGGTCAAGGGCTTCGGGGTGACGCTGGTGATCGGCGTGCTGGCCTCCATGCTGTCGGCCATGGTCATCACCCGGCTGCTCGCCGAGTGGGCCGTGCGCCGCAAGGCGGTGGCGCGGCGCCCCGCGCTGACCGGGATGGCGGGCACCGGGCGGCTCCGCGCACGGCTCACCGCGCGGCCGCCGCGGCTGATGCGGCACCGCAGGCGCTGGCTGGCGGTCTGCGGCGGGCTGCTGGTCCTGGCCGCGGCGGGCATCGGGATCCGGGGCCTGGACTTCGGCGTCGAGTTCACCGGCGGGCGCATCGTGCAGTACGCGGCCGAGCGGCCGATCGACGCGGACACCGCCCGCGCGGCCGTCGTCGACGCCGGCTACCCCCAGGCCGTGGTGCAGACCACGGACGACGACGAGGTCTCGGTCCGCACCAAGCAGACCGGCGACGAGGACCAGCAGCGCATCAAGGAGGCCCTCCAGGAATCCGGCGGCACGCTGACCGTGGAGCGGGACGACCTGATCGGACCCAGTCTCGGCAGCGAACTGCGCACCTACGCGCTGATCGCGCTGGGTATCGCGGTGGCCGCCCAGATGCTCTACCTGAGCATCCGGTTCCGGTGGACCTTCGCCGCGGCGGCGGTGGTCGCCATGGCCCAGGACGTGCTGCTGGTGGTGGGCCTGTTCGCGTGGCTGGGCAAGCCCGTCGACAGCGTCTTCCTGGCGGCCCTGCTGACCGTCGTCGGCTACTCCGTCAACGACACCGTGGTGGTACTGGACCGCCTGCGCGAGCTGCGGCGCACCGGGACACGGCTCGGGTGGCCGGAGCTCGCGGACCGGGCGGTCGCGCAGACCCTCCCCCGCACCGTGAACACGGGCATGGGCGCCCTGTTCGTGCTGCTCGCCCTCGCGTTCCTGGGCGGCGACTCGCTGGCCGACTTCTCGGTGGCGCTGATCGCGGGCGTGCTGGTCGGCATGGCGTCCACCGTGTTCACCGCGATGCCCGTGGTCGTGGGACTGCAGTCCCGCTTCCCCGGGGGCCGGGGCACGGCGTCCGCGGGCGGGACCGCCGCGGCCCGCCCGCGGCCGAACGACGGCGCGGTGGTCTGAGCCACGCCGACGGACGTTCCCCCCGGCGTCCCGCCCCGCCCGCTCCGACCCGGGCGGGAGCGGACGGGACGTCGGGCGGGCCGCCTCCCTGCGGGGTGCACGGCGACGGCCGCGCACCCCGCCGCGGCGTCGGACCGGCCTCCCCGCCGCGTGCGGTCCCGCGCGCCGGGCCTTCCCGGCTACCGGCGGGTACCCCGGGGTGACCTGACCCGGCGCCGGACGGGTAGCGTCGGCCCTCCCCGACGATCGGAGCCCGCCCATGCCCCGGATCCTCAGCGTCTCGGACAGCGTCGTGGTCGACGCCCCTCCGGCCGCGGTCTACGCCCAGGTCAGCGACCCCACGCTGATGGGGCGCTGGAGTCCCGAGAACCGCGGTGCCGTGCTGCGCGGCGCCGGACCGGTGGCGGTCGGCACCGTCTTCGAGGGCCGGAACCGGCGCGGCCCCCTGTCCTGGACCACCCGGTGCACGGTGACGGCCGCGGACCCCGGGCGGCGGTTCGCCTTCCGCGTGCACGCCATCGGGGCCAGGCGGCCGCGGCTGCCGGGCCGCATCGCGACCTGGGAGTACCGCTTCGAGCCGGTGGACGGCGGCGGGACCCGCGTGACGGAGACCTGGAGGGACGACCGGCGGGCCTGGCCGGACGCGCTGGCCCTGGTCTTCGACAGGGCGGTCACCCGGGGACGGACCTTCGCGGAGTTCCAGCGCCGCAACATCCGCATCACGCTCGACAACCTCAAGCGCGCGCTGGAGGCACCGGACGCGGCGTCCGGCGCGCCGGACGGCACCGGAGCCGGGCGGCCCTGACCACCGCCCGGAGCGCCGCGCACGCCGGGCCGCCCACCCGCCGCGCGGTGCGGGGACCGGCGGGCCCGGCCGGGGACGCAAGGCCAACGGGACCGCCCGGCGGACGGGACGTCCCCGGAAGGCCGCGCGCCGTCCGCCGGGTGCGGTGCGGGGCGCCGGGTGCGGGCCTCCGCACGGTCGGAGGGCAGTCCCGGCACCGGGCGTCCCCCGGGCCGGCCCGGTACGGCGTGCGCGGGTGCCCGTGAGGGGACCGCGGACCCGGCGCCAGGCCGGGCGCGCGCCGCGGGCGTCAGGACGTGGACAGCCCGCCGGCCGCCCCGGCGAGGGCGTCCAGCACGGGCCGGATCAGCGGGTGCTCCTCGGCGCCCCGGCGGGCCGCGGCGAACACCCGCCGGGTCGCGGCCGGTCCCGAGACCGGCCTGACCACCGTGTCCCGCAGGTCCATGCCCCGCAGCGCGGAGCGCGGGACGAGGGCGACCCCCGCGCCCGCCCCGGCGAGCGCCACCACCGCGCGGAAGTCGTCCGACAGGTGCACCAGCCGGGGCTGGAAGCCGGCCAGCTCGCAGGCGAGCAGCACCATGTCGTGGCAGGGGTTCCCGGGATAGGGGCCGATCCAGTCGGTGTCGGCGAAGGCGGCGAGGGCCACCTGCGGGCCCTCGGCGAGCGGGTGGCCGGCGGGCAGGACCGCGTCGAAGGTCTCCGCGTACAGCGGCACCCGGGCCAGGCGGGGATCGTCGGCCCCGGGCGCGCCCCGGTACTCGACCGCGACCGCGATGTCCGCCTCGCCGTCCAGCACGAGCGGGAGGCTCTCGTCGCCCTCCGCGTCCCGGACGCGGAGGGCGAGGCCGGGCCGCCCGCGGGCCAGTGCGGCGGCGGCCGGGGCCACCACCTCGGTGATGCCGGTGGCGAAGGCGGCCACGGTGACCGTCCCCTCGCTGCCCCGGGCGTACGCGGCCAGATCGGCCTCGGCCCGTTCCAGCTGGGCGAGGACGGCGTGGGCGTGGGCCAGCAGGATCTCCCCGGCGGCGGTCAGCGCCACCCCCTTGCCACCGCGGATCAGCAGGGTGTGACCGGTCTCCTGTTCCAGTGCGTTGAGCTGCTGGGAGACGGCCGAGGGGGTCAGATAGAGCGCTGCGGCCGCGGCGGTCACCGTCCGGTGGTCCGCCACGGCCCGCAGGATGCGCAGCCGGCGGGGGTCGATCACCCGGCCATTGTCTCAGCCCTCCAGCGCGGCCCGGGCGTCGGCGAACGCGGCCACCGCCCGCTCCACGTCCTCGGTGGAGTGCGCGGCGGACAGCTGCACGCGGATGCGGGCCTGCCCCATCGGGACCACCGGGTAGGAGAAGCCGATCACGTACACGCCGCGCTCCAGCAGGAGTTCGGCCATCCGGCCCGCCTTCGCCGCGTCGCCGATCATGACCGGGGCGATCGGGTGGTCGCCGGGCAGCAGCTCGAAGCCCTCCTCGGTCATCCGGGACCGGAACAGCGCGGTGTTGGCGGCGAGCTTCCCGCGCAGGTCCCCGGCGGACTCCAGGAGGTCGAGCACGGTCAGGGAGGCCGCGGCGATGACCGGGGCGAGGGAGTTGGAGAACAGGTAGGGGCGGGACCGCTGGCGCAGCAGCTCGACGATCTCCGCCCGGGCGGCGACATAGCCGCCGGAGGCGCCGCCGAGCGCCTTGCCGAGGGTGCCGGTGACGATGTCGACGCGGTCCGTCACACCGTGCAGCTCGGGGGTGCCGCGCCCGCCGTGGCCGACGAAGCCCACGGCATGGGAGTCGTCGACCATGACCATGGCGTCGTAGCGGTCGGCGAGGTCGCAGATCTCGCGCAGGGGCGCGACGTAGCCGTCCATCGAGAACACGCCGTCGGTGACGATCAGGCGGCGGCGGGAGCCGCCGGCGACGGAGTCCTTCAGCTGCTGCTCCAGGTCGGCCATGTCGCGGTTGGCGTAGCGGTGGCGGCGGGCCTTGGACAGCCGGATGCCGTCGATGATGGAGGCGTGGTTGAGGGCGTCGGAGATCACGGCGTCCTCGGGACCGAGCAGGGTCTCGAACACACCGCCGTTGGCGTCGAAGCAGGAGGAGTACAGGATCGTGTCCTCCTGCCCCAGGAACGCGGACAGCCGCTGCTCCAGCTCCTTGTGGATCTCCTGGGTACCGCAGATGAAGCGGACCGAGGCCATGCCGTAGCCCCAGCGGTCGAGGGCGTCCTTGGCCGCCGCGACCACCGCCGGGTGGTCGGCCAGGCCGAGGTAGTTGTTGGCGCAGAAGTTGAGCACGTCGCCGGGGGCACCGCCCTCGGTCACCCCGACCGAGGCGCTCTGCGGGGTGCCGATGACACGCTCCGGCTTGTAGAGCCCGGCGTCGCGGATCTCGTCGAGGGTGGCGCGGAGTTCGTCGCGGACGGACGCGTACATGAGGTTCTCCTAGAGGCGGTTTCTCGGGGGGAGAGCGGGGCGGTGCCGGTCGGGCTCAGGCGGTCCAGTCCAGGATGATCTTCCCGCTGCGGGCGTTGGCGGCCTCGTCGAAGGCGGCGTCGAAGTCGCGGTGGGAGTAGCTGCCCGTGATCACCGGGCCGAGGTCGAGGCCGCCCTCCAGGAGCACCGTCATGGCGTACCAGGTCTCGAACATCTCGCGGCCGTAGATGCCCTTGACGGTGATCATCGAGGTGACGATCTTCGACCAGTCGACGGCGAACTCCTCCGCGGGCAGGCCGAGCATGGCGATGCGGCCGCCGTGCGTCATGTTGTCGACCATGTCGCGGACCGCCTCGGGGCGGCCGGACATCTCCAGGCCGATGTCGAAGCCCTCCTTCAGCCCGAGCCGGCGCTGGGCCTCGGCGATGCCGGACTCGGCGACGTTCACGGCGAGGGTGGCGCCGACCTTGCGGGCCAGCGCCAGGCGGGGCTCGCTGACGTCCGTGATCACGACGTTGCGCGCGCCGGCGTGCCGGGCGACGGCCGCGGCCATGATGCCGATGGGGCCGGCGCCGGTGATCAGGACGTCCTCGCCGACGAGCGGGAAGGACAGCGCGGTGTGCACCGCGTTGCCGAAGGGGTCGAAGATCGCGGCGATGTCGAGGGGGACCTCGGTGCGGTGTACCCAGACGTTGGAGGCGGGGAGGGCGACGTACTCGGCGAAGGCGCCGTCGCGGCCGACCCCGAGGCCGACGGTGCTGCGGCACAGGTGGCGGCGGCCGGCCAGGCAGTTGCGGCACTTGCCGCACACCAGGTGGCCCTCGCCGCTGACGATGTCGCCGACCGCGATGCCGTCGACGTCCGCGCCGACGGCGGCCACCTCGCCGACGAACTCGTGGCCGAGGACCCGGGGGGTGTCGACGGCCTGGCGGGCCCAGCCGTCCCAGGAGCGGATGTGCAGGTCGGTGCCGCAGATACCGGTGCGCAGCACCCTGATCAGCACGTCGCCGGGGCCGGTCTCGGGCTCCGGCACATCCATGAGCCACAGCCCGGGTTCGGCGTGCTGCTTGACGAGTGCCTTCATGGATGCGGCTCCAGGCGTGCGACGGGACTGACCGGTATCCGAAAATACGGCTCCGGTCAGTGGACGGGCTCCAATCTGCCCAGCCCGGAGCGTCGCGTCCATCGAGGATTTCTTAAGCGCACCCGTAGATCGACTTCACGTCCCGGCCGGGGCGGCGGGCCCGCGTCCCGCGGGGCGGGGTGCCGGCCGGGAACCGGACGCGGGCTCAGCCCTCGGTGCCGGGCGCGGACTGGCGCGCCGCCACGCCCAGGTGCTCGCCGACCCGGTTGACCATCAGCGTCATCTCGTAGGCGATCTGGCCCACGTCGGCCTCGGCACTGCTCAGGACGCACAGGCAGCTGCCCTCACCGGCGGCCGTGACGAAGAGCATCGCCTCGTCGAACTCGACCATGGTCTGGCGCGGTCGCCCCGCACGGAAGTGGCGGCCCGAGCCGCGGGCGAGCGAGTGCAGTCCGGAGGAGACGGCCGCCAGGTGCTCGGCGTCCTCGCGGGGCAGCCCGGTGCTCGCACCCGTGACCAGGCCGTCGCTGGAGAGCACGAGCGCGTGGCTGATGTGGTCGACCCGCTGCGTGAGGTCGTCCAGCAGCCAGTCGAGTCCCTTTCCCCTGTCCGGCGCCATAGCCGTCCCTCCCCCTCGGTCCGTTCCCCGTGGCCCGTTCCCCGTGGCCCCGCGTTCGCCGGCCAGCCTTTCGCACGCGGCGCCCGGGGGCAAGGTCCGGCGGCCGGGCCGCGGCCGGGCCCGGCCATGATCCGCCGGGCGCCGCGTCCGGCGCCCGTCATCCGACGGAGTCCAGCATCCGCGCGGCGTGCATCCGGCCCGCGTACTCCACGAGCCGGACCAGCACCTCCTTGCCCGAGTCGCGGTCGCGCGCGTCGCACAGGACGACGGGCGTCCCGCGGTCGAGGTCGAGGGCGCGGGAGACCTCGTGCGCCCCGAAGGAGCGGGCCCCGGGGAAGCAGTTGACGGCGACGACGAAGGGGATGCGCCGGTGCTCGAAGTAGTCGACGGCCGCGAAGCAGTCCGCGAGCCGCCGGGTGTCGGCGAGGACGACGGCGCCGAGTGCACCGTGCGCGAGCTCGTCCCACAGGAACCAGAAGCGGTCCTGCCCGGGGGTGCCGAAGAGGTACAGCGAGAGCCCGGAGCGGATGGTGATGCGGCCGAAGTCCATGGCCACGGTGGTGGTCGTCTTGCGGGAGACGCCCCCGGTGTCGTCGATGCCGGCACCGGCCTCGGTCAGCTGCTCCTCCGTGCGCAGGGGCCGGATCTCGCTCACCGCCCCGACGAGCGTGGTCTTGCCGGCGCCGAACCCCCCGGCGACGAGGATCTTCAGCGCGAGGGCGCTGTCGGGGTCGGTGCGCGGTGTGCTGTCGACGGCCATGGCTCGCCTCTTCCAGGGATACGGGGACGAAAGGGGGTGCTGCGGGTGGGGAGGCGCGCTCCGGGCGGGGCGGGGAGGGCGCCGGGGAAGGCGGGGCTGCCGCGGGGAGCGGCCGTCTCACAGGGCACGCAGGCCGTCGATGACCTCACGCAGGATCCTCTCGTCCGGAAGGCGTGCCGGGGGCACCGGTCGGCTGACCTGCACATGGCCCGCTTGGAGCAGGTCGCCGACGAGGACGCGCACGACGCCGACGGGCAGGTCGGCGTCCGCGGCGAGTTCGGCGACGGACTGCACGCCCGCGGCGCACAGGGACAGCAGCGCCCGGTGCTCGGGGCCGAGCAGGGAGTCCTCACCGGGGCCGGGGCCGGTGTCGACCGCGGCGACCAGGGCGATGAGGTCGAGGGGGACGCCGGCCGCACCCGGCCGGGTGCGGCCGCCGGTCATGGCGTAGGGGCGCACCAGCGGGCCCGCCTCGGCGTCGTACCAGCGGGCGGCGGCGCGCTCGCGGGGTGCGCTCACGGGGAACTCACCCGGGCCGGAGCCCCCAGGTGCTCCCCCACGCGGTTGACGAGCCGGGCCATCTCGTAGGCGATCAGGCCGATGTCCGCGCCGACGGTGGTGAGCAGGGCGAGGCAGGAGCCCTCGCCCGCGGCGGCGACGAACAGGAAGCCGTCGTCCATCTCGACCATGGTCTGGCGCACCTGCCCGGTGTGGAAGTGCCGGCCGGTGCCCTTGGCCAGGCTCTGGAATCCGGAGGAGACCGCGGCGAGGTGCTCGGCGTCCTCGCGGCCCAGTCCCTCGGACGCGCCCACCGGCAGACCGTCGTCGGACAGCACGACCGCGTGACGCACCTCGCCCACGCGGGTGACGAGGTCGTCCAGCAACCAGTCCAGGTCGCCGAAGCGGTGGCGGGCGGCGGCCTGCGGGGCCTGGGTCATGAGCGGTCTCCTTCGCTGCCTGGTGCGGCTTCGCCGCCGGGGTCGCCGGGGCGCGGGGTGGCGCCCCCGGCCCCCTGGGGGTGCTGCCGCCGGTGCGGGAGCGGGGTCGCGGGCGGGCGGGGGCGCGGGGGGTCCGCCGGGAGTGCGGAGCCCCCGGCCGGCGCGCCGGGGGCGGCGCCGCCGCCCCGGGCCCAGCCCTCGCGGTAGGCGGCCATCCGCTCGCGCGCGGCGTCCGGGGTCCGCCGGACGGTCGCGGCCGGGGCGCCGGGGGCGGCCGGGGCGGTGCGGAGCTGCGGTGCCAGGTGGGCCTGACGGACCCGGCGCGGCAGGCCGCCGTCCGCCTCGGGGGCGGGGCGCGGCGGGGCGGCGCTCGCCGGGGCGGGGGCCGCCGCCCGGGGCGGGGCATGGCGCGGGCGCAGGGCGTGCACACCGGGCGGGGCGGGCTCCGCGGGGCCGGTGCCGAGCGGCCGGCCGGCACCGCGCGCCCCGGGCGGGGTGCGCGGGACCGCGGTGGGCGCGGGGCGCACGCCGGGCGCGCGGGGCGCGGTCGCACGGGAGTGCGCGGGGTCCGCCGGCCCGTCGGCGGCCGGTCCGGGTGCCCCGCCGCTCGCCGGCGCCCCCCGGGGCGCACCCGCACCGGCCGCGGGGCCCGTCCGGGGCCCGCCCGCCCGGGGCCCGGACGGGGCCTCCGGGTCCGGGGCGGCCGGGGGGCGCTGCGGTCGCGGTGCGGCGGTGCGCGGCTCCGCGTTGCGGCCGGAGGGCGGCGGAGCGGGGTCCTGGAGCAGGGCGTGCGGCAGCAGCACCACCGCGGTGGTGCCGCCGTAGGCGGAGGTGCCCAGGCGGACGGTGACACCGTGCCGCGCGGCCAGGCGGCCGACCACGAAGAGCCCCAGCCGGTCGCTGTCGAGGAGGTCGAGCCCCTCGGGCCGGGCCAGCCGGCGGTTGGCCTCGTCGAGGGCCTCGCGGCCCATGCCCAGGCCCCGGTCCTCGACCTCGACGGCGTAGCCGTTGCCGACGATCTCGCCGCTGACCCGGACCCTGGTGTGCGGAGGGGAGAACTGGGTGGCGTTCTCGACGAGTTCGGCGAGCAGATGGGTGGTGTCGGCGACCGCCGCACCGGGCAGCGACGCCTCGGTCAGCCCCCGGATCTCCACGCGTGCGTAGTCCTCGATCTCGGCGACCGCGGCGCGCACCACGCTGGTGAGGGAGACGGGGCGGCTCCAGGCCCGCCCGGGAGCCGCCCCGGAGAGGATGATCAGGCTCTCGGCGTGCCGTCGCATACGGGTGGTCAGATGGTCCAGCCGGAACAGGTCCTCCAGCTCGCCGGGGTCCTCGGCGCGCCGCTCCATGCCGTCGAGCAGGGCGAGTTGCCGGTGCACCAGAGCCTGGCTGCGCCGTGCGAGGTTGACGAAGACCCCGGAGACCCCGCCCGCCAGTTCGGCGCGTTCGGCGGCGGCCTCCAGCGCGGCGCGGTGGACCGTGGTGAGGGCGTGGCCCACCTCGGCGATCTCGTCTGCGGCAGGCGGCCCTCCGGGGGCCTCCTCCGGGAGGTCGACCGGGTCACCCGCCCGCAGGCGGCGCATGGCCTCGGGAAGTTCGCGCCGGGCGATCTCCAGTGCGCCGTTGCGCAGCAGGGCGAGTTCCAGCACCAGCCCGCGGCCGATGCGCACCGACACCGCGAGTGCCGCCCCGGCCGCGACCAGGCCCAGGACGACGGCGGCGCCCGAGGTGCCGGTCAGGGCCGCGGCGAAGGGGTCCTCGCGCTGCGCGACGTCCTCGCGCGCCCGGTCCTGGACGGCGCCCAGCCGGTCGCCGACCGCGGTGCGGAGCTGTGCCCAGGACTCGGCGGAGACGGCCGCCGCGGCCTTGCGGCCGGGTGCGGCCGCGGCGACCCGCTCCTCGGCCGTGCGCAGGCCCCGGAAGGCGGGGTGCGCGGAGAGCGCGCGCCACTCCCGCCGGGCCGGGCCGTCGAGTCCGGTGGAGGCCGCCTCGCCGAGGGCGGTGCGGGCCGCCGCCGCGCCGGTGAACAGGCGCTGGTGTGCGGCGTCCAGCTCCCCGGTGAGCCGGGCGGAGGAGAGCAGGGCGTCCTCCCGGGCCAGCATCTCGGCGGAGCGCTCCGCCTCGGTGAGGGCCCGGGCCCGGGAGGCGTCCGCGCCGGCCCGGAAGGAGGCGGTCGCGCCGCCGACCGCCAGAGCGGATTCCACCGCGGACGTGTAGGTGCGGTAGGCGGCCTCCCGGTCCGCTTCGCCCGAGGCGGCGGCACGGCGGACGGCGGGCAGTTCCCCGGCGGCCCGGACGAAGGCGGCGAGGCGGGCGCCGACCTCGCGGGGCAGGCCGTCGGGGGCGCCTCCGCCGGGCGGGACCAGGCGGTCCACGGCCGCGTCGGTGCGTGCCGCCTCCGTGCGCAGGGCCGCGGCCCGCTCACCGGAGGGGGAGGCCGACTGCCGCAGCGCGGCGTGCCGTTCGGCCTGGAGAGCGGTCACGGCGGCGGCCGCGGGGCCGGTGACGCGGGTGTCGAGGCGCTGGAGCAGTCGTGCCCGGGCGAGGTCCTGGGCCGCGGTCACGGTCGCCAGGCCCCAGAGGGTGAGCAGGGCGACGACCGGCACCATCAGCAGGCAGACGACCTTGGCGCGCACGCTCCGGGCCCGGGGCAGGAGGCGGCGCCCCCCGGCGGGCCCGGCGGCGCTCCCCGCGCCCGGTCGCGGCCGGGCGGAGGAGGGGGCGTGCCCGGTGTGCTCCACGGCCGGGGGGCCTGCGTGGGCGCGCCGCCGCCGGGCGGTGGGCCCGGGCCCCGGGCGGGCGCTCTCGTCGCCCGGGCTGGTGCGGGGTGTGGGCATGGCCTCCTCGTTCCGGGTGCGGGGTCGGGGTTCGGCTGGCGTGGCTGGTCGGGGGGACGGGTCAGCCCTGCCCGGGGCTCCCGGCCGACGGCCTGGGTGCGCGCGGCGCGGGCTCCCCGCCTGCGGGGGCGGCGGCGCGGCGGCCGGTGCCCCGGGGCGGCGGCGCGTGCTCCGCCCGCTGCGCCGCCGTGGGCGAGAGCGCGACGAAGGCGCAGGTGACGAAGAGGTAGGAGCCGAGCCCGACGGCGAGGGGGAGGATGAACTGCAGGGCGGAGGCGCCGCCGAGCGGGGCGGTGGACGGATCGACCTCCACGCTGACGGCGAGCATGCCGGTGTAGTGCATGCTGCTGACCGCGGCACCCATGACCAGGGAGGCGCCGGCCACGGCGGCGGGTGAGCTGATGTGCACCGCCGCCCAGAGCGCGGCGGTGGCGGCGGCCACGGCGACCGCGACCGAGAGCGCGACGAGCAGCGGGTCGTAGTGCACGCTGCCGTGCAGGCGCAGGGCCGCCATGCCGAGGTAGTGCATCCCGGCGACACCCAGCCCGGTGGCCAGGCCGCCGGCCAGCAGGGGAGGCGTCCGGCCGCCGCCGCGGCAGACGCAGAAGAGGCCGGCGCCGACCACGAGCAGGGCGACCAGCAGGCTCAGGAGGGTCAGCGGGACGTCGTAGCGGATCTGCGTGCCCTGGACGTCGAAGCCGAGCATGGCGACGAAGTGCATCGTCCAGATGCCGGTGGCCAGGGCGGAGGCGGCGGTGGCCAGCCAGTTGCGCCGGGCCCGGCCGGTCGCGGCGAGGGCGCGGACGGTGCAGCGCAGCCCGAGCGCACCGCCGACGGCGGCCGCCAGGAAGGAGAGCGCGGGCGTCAGGGCGCCGAAGGCGGCGTGGTCCAGGTGTCCCATGGCCCAGGGACGCTAGGCGCACGGGGGCTCACGGAGGGGGCGCAGTTCGAAAGCTGGCGGAATATGACAATCGGATGCCCCGGGGCGACCGCACGGCGTTCGAACGGGTGCGCAGAACGCACACGACAGGGGGATCCGGCTTCCCGGCCCGCGAGTCGGCCCGGCGCCCGGACCGGCTTCCCGGACCGGTCCCGCCCGTGTCCGCCCCGGGCGGGCCGGGGCCCGAAGCTCTCGACGTGCGGGTTACCCAGTGGTTAGGGTGCGCCGACGACGGATCGGACCGGGAGGTGGCCGTGGCCGGGGCGGACGAGGTCGTGGACGATGACGCGCTGTATGTGCTGACCGCCGTGCTGCTCACACCCGCGCAGTTCCCGGGCGTGCTCGGCGACGACTACCCCGAGGCGTGCGCCGCCCTCGGTCTGGAGCCCTACGCCGAGGGCTACGGGCTGGTGATGGGGCAGGACGGGAGCGGCGCGCGGTGGACGGTCGTGGTGGACGACGTCTCGCTCGTGGCCGTGGCCGTCGCCTCCTGGGACTGCGGCATGGAGTACGACCTGTCGCCCGACGAGCGCTCGGTGGTCTCGGCTCTGCCCGGCTGGCCGCTGGAGCTGGCGGTCGCGGCTCCGGGCGTGCCGGCTCCCCACGACCCGGTCCCGCAGGAGGGCGACCGGCCCCCGCTGGCCCCTCCCGACACGTCGTCCTGGGGCCCGGCGCAGCGCCGGCTGGGGGCGGACGAGGTGGCCGCGCAGTGGGCGCAGTGGCGCGAACGCACGGCGCGGGACGCCGACGGGGACGCGGGCGGAGACGAGGACGGGGACGGGGAGGCCGCCGGGGCGCGCGGGGACACCCGGGAGGCCGAGCCTCAGGACGACGGGCGGCTGGCCGAGGGCGTCCGGCGCGCCCTGCGGGAGGCCGTCGCCTACGGCGAGGACCCGCCCCCGCCCGGCCGGGTCCGCTCCGCCTTCGCACCCGGCGGCGCCCGGACGATCCGGGCGGACGGACCCGGCTGGTCGCTGGTGGCCCGGACGGACGACCTCGCCTACGTGCTGCTGGACGACGAGCCGCTGGAGGTCGTCCCCGTGGAGCGCAGCGACCGGCTCGCCTCGCTCCTGGACACGCTGGAGAAGATCGCGCTCCACCCTGCCTGAGGCCTGTCCCGCAGGACCCGGCGGGCGCGCGACGGCGGCCGCGGCACCCCGCCGCGTCGCCCGCACGCCCCCGGCAGGAAGGCGGTCCTCCGCCGTGCGGCGCACCGGATCCGGCGCCGCGCGGCAGACCCGCCCGAGGAGACCACGGGACGGCCCCGGGGAGGAGCGGTGCCGGGCTCGCCGGGCCGCTGCGAACGAACCCGGCGCCCGCTCCGGACGGTGTCGCGGACCGGTCCGCGACGCCGTCCGGCCCGTCGGCGAACCGGGCGAGGCGGACCTGGTGGTCTTCCCGGCCACCGGCGGCGTCCTGATCGACGCCGGGGAGACCGGACACCACGTCGTCACCGGCCGCAGCCATGGCCACTCCGCGGGACGCTCGTCCCGGGTCACCGACGGAGCCCGGTTGTGGCGCCAGGACGTCCCGCACTGCCCGGAAACCCACGACGGCCTGCTGCCCGGGACGTTCCTCGAACACGTCCGCGGCCTGGCCCACCGGATGCCCGCCGTCGCCGCCGCGCGGTTCGCCCCGCGCCACGACGCGACCGTGCCGCTGGCCAGCCGGGCGTCCGCCGGCCCGTGGCGACGGTCGGGAGCGACCGTGATCGAACCCCGGCCGCGGGCCCTGGCCGGCGAGGCCGAGTCCGACGCGACGGCGCGGGCCCGGACCGGCGCCGGCCGCACAGCCGCCGGGGCGAGCGGCGCAAGCCACGGAAGTCGGAGGCACCGGGGGCTCACGAGCGATCCTCGGCCGGAGTACCCGGCGGTCGTGCCCGGGGCGCACGGAAGCGGCCCGGGGCGTGACGCGAAGCAACGCCGGGCGGCAGGGCCCCGCCGCCGGGGTCTCCGCGAGCGCCCGGACCGGGTCGGGGGTGCTCCGCTCCGCGCGCGGGCGCCGGACGCCGCCGCACAGGGGCGTCTAAGGCCGTCCTCGGCCCGGGAGACGGCCCCACGGGCCTCGCCTCCCGGTCCCGGTCGAAGACCGGGTCAGCGGCCGATCTCGCGGCGCGACACGCGCCGCAGCCTCCGGCGCTGGCTCGGGTCGAGCATGAAGTAGGCGACCGCGGGGACTCCCACCACGACCAGCAGCGAGAGCCAGAAGCCGATCAGCGGCATCAGGAGCAGGCCCACGGCCACTCCCCCGATCACGACCTTGGTGCGTGTCGACATCTCGTCGCCTCCTTCTCGGCGGTGGCCGCTCCTGTGGGAAGAACGCCCCCGGCCGTCGTTCGGTTCCCGCGGCCGCGGGACGCGGTGCACGGGGCCGCAGCGGGGAGGCGGCGGGCCCCGGGACCGGTGGGGACGCCGACCGCGGGCGGGCGGTCCGCGGCCCGGGACGAGCGGTCCCGGCGCCGGGCGGCGGACCGGCCGGGGCGGGCCGGGGCCGGGTGCGTGACCCGGGCGTCACCGGTCGGGGTAGATGTCCCCGGTGGCCATCGCGGACTCCTGGTCCGACTGGGCGGAGAGCCTGCGCGCCTTGTCCTTGAGCCGCTGGCGCTCCTTCGGGTCGCTGCTGCGCTCGGCGGCCTCGTCGAGTTCCCTGGCCTTCTCGCGCATCTGGCGCACCCGGCCCCGGGACTCCTCGGGTTGGTTCATGATCGCTCCTCGGACGCGGTGGGTGCCCCCACCGCCAGCGAAGCAGGCCCGCGGCGGCAGCGCATCCCGGGCCGCCGCCGCGGCCCGCGCGGTGCCTCGGGCGGAGCGCCTCGCCGCCGGAGGCACCGCGGGGTCCGGCAGGACCACGGGGCCGACGGCGGCGGAGCACCTGCGCGCGGCTCCCGCGCCGCCGCCCGTTGGAGGCGGCACCGCGGGAGCGGGAGCGGAGCGCACGCCCGACGCCCGTGGCAGAGCGACGGACGCCGCCCCGGCGGGTCAGCGCCCGTCGTGCCGCCACGCGTGGCGCCATGCCGCGCCGAGCAGGTGCTCCTCGTCGGGGTGCTCGGGCCGCGGCGGGCCGAGTCGACGGGCGGCCTCGACACAGCGGTCGTCGCCGTGGAGGGCGAGCCCCTGGACGGCGGTGAGCCCGACCCGCCGCTCCGGGTCGTCCAGCAGGGCCCCCACCAGCGCGGGCGACCCCGACGCGACCGCGTCGCGCAGCGGCGGCAGCTCTCCGGGACCGCTCGCGCCGGGATCCGCCCCGTGCGCGAGGAGGAGCTGGGCGATGTACCCGGCCCGCGTGCGGACCGCCAGGCGGAACGCGGCGTCCAGCGTGCCGGGGCGACCGCCCTCGCGGAGCAGGCGCTCCACCCGGTCCACGTCCGCGGCCCGTACGGGGCGGAGCAGGGCGCGGTCGCCGTCCGCCCCGGCGCCCGTGCTCCTGTCCATGACCCCGCCCCCGTGCTGTGCTGCCGCCGAGTCCAGAGGCGGGAGAGGCACGGCCTCGCCGGGCGGAGGCTCGCCTCCGTACCGGCCGGTCCGGGTGGGGCGGCACCACGGCCGGGCGCCGCGGCCCGCATGGCGGTGCGCCCGCCGGGGACGGCGGGCGGGGCCGGTGCGCCGGCGTCCGGACGGGCCGGGTCGGGGAGCCCCGCCCCGCTCCCCGCCGCGGGCGGCCCGCGGCGGGGGTGCGGAGCGCCCGGCCGGGCCTGCGCGGCGGCGCACGGCCGCCCGGTGAGGGGCGGTCCTTGCCGGGCGGTGGCCCGGGCGCTTCACTGGCGCCCAGCCGCGGCCCACCAGGCCGGGAAACGGCCGCCCCTCGACGCCCCCTTGGGAGACCCATGCCCTCCACGACCAGGCGCCCCCGCGCGGCGCTCGCGATGGCCCCCGCCGCGGCCGCTGCCGTGCTCGGCGGCCGGGAACTCGCCGCCCTGGAGGAGGTCTGCGACCTCGCGCCGCCACCGGTTCTCGACGACCTGGCCACCGACCGGGCGCGCGCCGTGCTCGCCGGTACCGAGCTCCTGGTCACCGGCTGGGGGTGCCCGCCGCTCGACGAGGCGGTGCTCGCCTGCGCCCCCTCGCTGCGGGCGGTGGTGCACACGGCCGGGTCGGTGCGGGGCCACATCACCGAGGCGTGCTGGGAGCGGGGTGTGGAGGTGTCCTCGGCCGCCGCGGCCAACGCCGTGCCGGTCGCCGAGTACACGGTGGCGATGGTCCTGCTGAGCGGGAAGCGGGTGCTGGAGCAGGCACGGGAGTACCGCGCCGGGGCGGACCGGGAGGACTGGCTGCGCACACCGGGGCACGTCGGCAACTACCGCCGCACGGTGGGGATCCTGTCCGCCTCGATGACCGGGCGGCGGGTCGCCGAGCTGCTGCGGCCGCACGACCTCGCGGTGCTGCTCCACGACCCGTTCGTCTCGGCGGCCGAGGCCAGGGCGCTGGGCGCCGAGGCCGTGGGGCTGCGCGAGCTGTTCGAGCGCAGCGACACCGTCACCGTCCACACACCGCTGCTGGAGGCGACCCGGGGCCTGGTGAGCCGGGAGCTGCTGGAGGCGATGCGGCACGACGCGGTGCTGGTGAACACCGCGAGGGGGGCGGTGGTGGACCAGGAGGCGCTCGTCCGGGTGGTGTCCGAGGGCAGGATCCGGGCGGTGCTGGACGTCACCGAGCCCGATGTGCTGCCCCCCGGGCATCCGCTGTGGGCGTGCGAGGGCGCACTGATCACTCCTCATGTGGCCGGGTCCCAGGGCAACGAGTGGCGGCGCCTGGCGGCGCAGGCGGTCGCCGAGGCGGGCCGCTGGGCCTCCGGCGCCGGGTTCGCCCACCCGGTGCTGCGGGAGCGGATGCCGTTCCTGGCCTGAACCGCTCCTCGACCGCGCCCGGAGGGGAACCGGGGTGCTCCGGCCGGGCGGGGGCGCCGGGTGAGCCGCGTCTCACCCGGCGCCCCCGCCCTTGCCTATGCAACGAGTTGCATAGCACCATCGCCGCATGGCGCTCGACCACGCGATCCTCGTGTCCCTGCTGGAGCGGCCCGGGTCCGGCTATGAGCTGGCGCGCCGCTTCGAGCGGTCCATCGGCTACTTCTGGACCGCCACCCACCAGCAGATCTACCGCGTGCTGCGCCGTATGGAGGCCGAGGGCCTGCTCGACGTCCGCGAGGTCGCCCAGCGGGGCCGACCGGACAAGAAGGAGTACTCGGTGGCGGCCCCCGGCCGCGCCGCCCTCTCCCGCTGGCTGCACGAGCCCATCGAGCCCGAGAGCCTGCGGCACGAGCTCGCCGTGAAGATCCGCGGGGCGGCCTTCGACGAGCCGGCCGCCCTGGTCGGCGAGGTCGAGCGGCACCGGCGGGTGCACGCCGACCGGCTGGCGCACTACCTGGCGGGGCAGGAACGGGACTTCACCGGGCCCGGCGCTCCCCCGACCGACCCGGGCAGGGAACTCCAGCACGTCGTCCTGCGCGGCGGCATCGCCTACGAGCGGATGACCCTCGACTGGCTGGACGACGTCCTCGCCACCCTCCACCGCCTGGCCGCGGGGCTCCCGCCCGCCTGAGCGCCGGGCGCGCCCCGCACCCGCCGCGAACACCCCGATCCGACCACCCACTCCCGGAAGGCGGTCCGCCATGGCCGACCCGCTGCTGTTCAACCCCCGTACCTACGACCCCGGCCACTTCGACGCCGAGACGCGGCGGCTGCTGCGGGCGACGGTCGACTGGTTCGAGTCCCGGGGCAAGCGCCGGCTGATCGAGGACTACCGCAGCCGGGAGTGGCTGTCGGACTTCCTCGCCTTCGTGGCCGACGAGGGGCTGTTCGCCGCGTTCCTCACCCCCGCCTCGGCCGGGGGCGCGCCGGGCACCCGGTGGGACACGGCGCGCATCGCCGCGCTCAACGAGATCCTCGGGTTCTACGGCCTGGACTACTGGTACGCCTGGCAGGTGACCGTCCTGGGGCTGGGACCGGTGTGGCAGAGCGACAACGCGGACGCCCGCGAGCGCGCCGCGGGGCTGCTCTCGCAGGGCGAGGTGTTCGCCTTCGGCCTGTCCGAGCGGGCCCACGGGGCCGACATCTACTCCACGGACATGCTGCTGGAGCCGGACGGCCGGGGCGGCTTCCTCGCCACCGGCGCCAAGTACTACATCGGCAACGGCAACGCCGCGGGCCTCGTCTCCGTCTTCGGCCGCCGCACGGACGTGGAGGGCCCCGAGGGCTACGTCTTCTTCGCCGCCGACAGCCGCCACCCCGCCTACCACCTGGTGCAGAACGTCGTCGACTCGTCCAAGTACGTCAGCGAGTTCCGGCTCGACGCCTACCCGGTGGCGGCCGCGGACGTGCTGCACACCGGCCGCGCCGCCTTCGACGCCGCCCTCAACACGGTGAACGTCGGCAAGTTCAACCTGTGCACGGCCTCGGTCGGGATCTGCGAGCACGCGATGTACGAGGCGGTCACCCACGCGCACAACCGGATCCTGTACGGCCGCCCGGTCACCGCCTTCCCGCACGTGCGCCGGGAGCTGGCCGACGCCTACGTGCGGCTGGTCGGCATGAAGCTGTTCAGCGACCGGGCCGTGGACTACTTCCGCTCGGCGGGGCCCGAGGACCGGCGCTACCTGCTGTTCAACCCGATGACGAAGATGAAGGTGACCACCGAGGGCGAGAAGGTCATCGACCTGATGTGGGACGTCATCGCGGCGAAGGGCTTCGAGAAGGACACCTACTTCGCCGAGGCGGCCGTGGAGATCCGGGGCCTGCCCAAGCTGGAGGGGACGGTGCACGTCAACCTGGCGCTGATCCTCAAGTTCATGCGCAACCACCTGCTCCACCCGGTGGAGTACCCGCCCGTGCCGACCCGGCTGGACGCCGCGGACGACGCGTTCCTCTTCCGCCAGGGCCCGGCCCGGGGGCTCGGCTCGGTGCGCTTCCACGACTGGCGCCCGGCCTTCGACGCGTACGCGAAGGTGCCGAACGTCGCCCGGTTCCGGGAGCAGGCCGACGCGCTCTGCGCGTTCGCGGCCGACTGCGCCCCGGACGAGGAGCAGAGCCGCGACCTCGACCTCCTGCTGGCCGTGGGCCAGTTGTTCGCGCTGGTCGTCCACGGCCAGCTGATCCTGGAGCAGGCCCGGCTGACCGGCCTGGACGAGGACGTGCTGGACGAGTTGTTCGGTGTCCTGGTCCGCGACTTCTCCGCGCACGCGGTCGAGTTGCACGGCAAGGACTCGGCGACCGGGGCGCAGCAGCGCTGGGCGCTGTCGGCCGTCCGGCGGCCGGTGGTCGACGCGGAGCGCTCGGCGCGGGTCTGGGAGCGGGTCGAGGCGCTCGCCGGGGCCTACGAGATGGCGCCGTAGCCGCACGGGGCCGACCGCGGGGGGTGTACGGGGGCACCGCGCACCCCCCGCGGGCTCAGACGGCGGCCAGCGCCTGCCGGGCGGCCTCCTCCGCAAGGTCGCGGTCGCCGGCGACCAGCCCGATGCGGGTGCGCCGGTCCAGGACGTCCCCGACGTCGAGCGCCCCCTCGTGGCGCACCGCCCAGAGCAGCTCCGCACCCGTCACGGGGTGCCCGGGCACCACGGGCGCGGCCAGGGAGGGATCGGCGGCGCCCAGCGCGTGGACGGCGGCGGCCTCGGCGCCGTAGCGCGCCACCAGCCGGTGCGGGAGGCCGAGGGCGGCGAGCCGCGGCCGGGGGGCCGCGCCGACCAGCGGGATCGCCGCGGTGCGGCAGGGGCCCGCCGCGAGGGAACCGGCCGCCACCGCGGCGTCCACGGCGTCCTGGGCCATGCGCCGGTAGGTGGTGAGCTTGCCGCCCACCACGGTGACCACGGCCGCGGGCGAGGTGACCACGGCATGGCGGCGCGAGATGTCGGCCGTCCGGTCCGCGCCGCCGGTGTCCAGCAGCGGGCGCAGTCCGGCGAAGGCGCCGACCACGTCGGCGCGTCCGAGGGAGACGTCGAGCGCCGAGCCGAGCACGTCGAGCAGGAAGCCGATGTCGGTCTCCGGGACCTCCGGCACGTCGGGGACGTCGCCGTCGACGGGTTCGTCGGTGAGGCCGACGTAGACCCGGCCGTCGCCCTGGGGCAGGACCAGCACGAAGCGGTTGGTCTCGCCGGGGACGGGGATGTGCAGGCCGCAGCCGAGGTCGCCGAGGGCCTCGGCGCGCAGCACCAGATGGGTGCCGCGGGAGGGGCGCAGGCGGACGTCGTCGACGAGTCCGCCCGCCCAGACGCCGGCGGCGTTGACGACGGTCCGGGCGCGGATGCGCAGCTCGGCGCCGGTCACCTCGTCGCGGACCAGCGCTCCGTCCCCGGTGAGGGAGAGCACCCGGGCGCGGGTGAGGATCCGCGCGCCGTGCGCGGCGGCGGTCCGGGCGACCGCGGTGACCAGGCGGGCGTCGTCGGTCAGTCGGCCGTCCCAGGACAGCAGCCCGCCGCGCAGCCCGTCCGGGCGCAGGGCGGGGGCGAGGTGGCGGGTCTCCACCGCGGACAGGGCCCGGGGGGCGGGCAGGGTGGCGCGCGCGGTGCGGGCGGCGGCGCGCAGGGCGTCGCCGGCCCGGAATCCGGCCCGTGCCAGCGCGGCCTGACCGCGGGTGACCAGCGGGGTCAGCGGCAGGACGAAGGGCTGTGCGTGGACCAGGTGGGGGGCGGTGCGCTCCATGAGGATCCCGCGTTCGACGGCGGACTCGTAGGCGACGTCGACCTGGCCGCCGGCGAGGTAGCGCAGTCCGCCGTGGATCAGCTTCGAGCTCCAGCGCGAGGTGCCGAAGGCCAGGTCGTGGGCGTCGACGGCGGCGACGGTCAGTCCCCGGGAGGCGGCGTCCAGGGCCGCACCGGCACC
Source organism: Streptomyces sp. C10-9-1 (assembly GCF_024497955.1). Lineage (GTDB taxonomy): Bacteria > Actinomycetota > Actinomycetes > Streptomycetales > Streptomycetaceae > Streptomyces > Streptomyces sanyensis. The sequence goes on from NZ_JANHKP010000005.1 coordinate 265,220, forward strand.
GGTGGCGCCCAGGCCGACGACCAGGACGTCCACCGCCGTGCCGTCTGCCAGGACGTCGAGGTCGCGGGTGCGGCGGGCGGCGTTGAGGGAGGAGGCCGCGTTCCGCGGCGAGGTGGTGGCGGGCGTGGTCATGGGGCGAGGGTCCTCTCCAGAAGGGTGCGGAGCTCGTCGAGGAAGGCCGTGTCGTCGAGTGCCGGGTCGTCCGGGTCGGTCATGGTGCGCAGGGACATCGCGAAGGACTGCACGACCAGCAGCAGGGTCCGGGCCAGCAGGGTCGTGTCGGCCGGGCGCACGGAGCCGTCGGCCTGCCCCTCCGCGAGGCCGCCCGCGATCAGCCCCAGCAGGGCTTCCTGGCTGGCGCCGCGCCGGTCGAGCAGGTAGGGCAGCAGCAGTTCGGGGTCCACGTCGAGGATCTTGTGGAACAGGGGGTGGGCGCGGAAGGCGGCGACCCCGGCGACCAGGCCGTCGACGATTCGGGAGCGGGTCGGGACGCCGGGGGACGCCCCGGGCATGGCGCCGACGGCGACGCCGATCCACTCGCGGGTCATCAGGTCCCCGACGAGGGTGCGCACATCGGGCCAGCGGCGGTAGAGCGTCATCCGGGACACCCCGGCGCGGCGGGCGACGTCGGTCAGGGTCGTGCGCCGCACTCCGACGGCGAGCACGCAGTCGCGGGCGGCGTCGAGCACGGTGTCCGCGTCCGAGTGGTTGTGACGAATGGGCGTCATCTGTCACAGTGTAATGCCCCTGCGGCCCGGGCGGCAGTGCACCGCTCCCCGCGCCCCGGCGGCGCTGCCCGTCGGCGCACCCGCCGAGCGGCCAGCCGACGCACCGAACCGACGCGAGGAACAGGACGACGACGTGGACATGTTGTGGAGCGGCTGGGGCGACCCGGCCAAGGCGGCCCCGCTGCCCGGCACGGTGACCGGCCTGCTGCGCGATCTGCTCGGCGTCGAGCCGCGCGGAGACGGGCCCGCCGCCCTGGACGAGGTCGTGGCCCCGCCGTCCCCGCTGGAGGGGGCGCCCCTCGCGGCGCTCGCCGCGGCCGCGGGCGGCGCCGTCCACGTGCAGACCGACGCGGAGAGCAGGATCCGCCACACCCGGGGCAAGTCCACCCCGGACCTGCTGCGCATCCGGGCGGGCGAGGTCGACGACATCCCCGCCGCGGTGGTGCTGCCGGGCAGCCACGAGGAGGTGGTGGCCGTCCTGCGCGCCTGCGCCGGGCACGGCCTGGCCGCCGTCCCGTTCGGCGGCGGCACCTCCGTCGTCGGCGGACTGGCGCCAAGGGGCGGGCGTCCGTTCGTCGCCCTGGACCTGCGCCGCCTCGACCGGCTGGTGGCGGTGGACGAGGTCTCCCGGACCGCGACCCTCCAGCCCGGTCTGCGCGGCCCCCGGTGCGAGGCCCTGCTGAACGAGCGGGGCTGGACCCTCGGCCACTTCCCGCAGTCCTTCGAGTGGGCGTCGGTGGGCGGCTTCGCCGCGGCCCGCTCCAGCGGGCAGGCCTCGTCCGGGTACGGGCGCTTCGACGAGATGGTCCTCGCGCTCACCGCGGCCACCCCCGAAGGCACCCTGGAGACCGGACGCGCCCCGCGGTCGGCCGCGGGGCCCGACCTGCGCCAGCTGCTGCTCGGCTCGGAGGGGGCCTTCGGGGTGATCACCTCGGTCACGGTCCGGATCCGCCCCCTGCCGCAGCGCCGGGTGTACGAGGGCTGGCGCTTCCCCTCCTTCGAGGCGGGCTCGGCGGCACTGCGCCGCCTCGCCCAGGACGGTCCGCGGCCGACCGTTCTGCGGCTCTCCGACGAGACCGAGACCTTCATCGGACTGGCGCAGCCCGACGAGATCGGCGGCGGGGCCCAGCCGGCCGCCGGCTGCCTGGCCGTCACCGGCTACGAGGGCACCGAGGCGGACACGAAGGAGCGGCGGGAGGCGGCCGCGGCGGTGCTGCGCGAGGCGGGAGGCGAGTGGCTCGGCGCGGAGCCGGGCGAGCGCTGGGCCCACGGGCGCTACAACGCCCCCTACCTGCGCGACGCCCTGCTCGACGCGGGTGCCTTCGCCGAGACCCTGGAGACGGCGGCCTTCTGGTCCGCGCTGCCCGGGCTGTACGCGGCCGTGCGCGGGGCGCTCACCGCGACGCTCACCGAGGCCGGCACCCCGCCGCTGGTGATGTGCCACATCTCGCACGTCTACGAGAACGGCGCCTCGCTCTACTTCACGGTCGTCTCGGCCCAGGGCGAGGACGCCGTGGCCCACTGGGACCGCGCCAAGCGGGCGGCCAACGACGCGATCCTCGCCGCGGGCGGCACCATCAGCCACCACCACGGGGTGGGCACCGACCACCGCGACTGGTACGCACGGGAGGTCGGGCCCCTGGGGATCCGCATACTCCAGGCCGTGAAGTCCCAGACCGATCCGGCCGGGGTGCTGAACCCCGGAGTCCTCCTCCCCGTCCGCTGACCCTTCCCGCCGCCCGGAGGCGCATCCATGCGACAGTTCACCGCCGTCGTCAACCCCGCCGCAGGGGGCTCCAGCGGAACGGCGGCGCTGCTCCCGCTGGCCCGCCTCCTGCGCGAGGCGGGCGCGGAGCTCGACACCCGCTACAGCCGCAGCCTGGACCACGCCCGTGAACTCGCCCGCGAGGCCGGGGCGCAGGGGCGGGTGGTCCTCGCCGTCGGCGGGGACGGCATGGCCGGCTGCGTGGGCGGGGCGCTCAGCGGGACGGAGGCGCGGTTCGGCCTGGTCCCCGCGGGGCGCGGCAACGACTTCGCGCGGGCCCTGGGGCTGCCCACCGACGCCGCGGGACTGGCCGAGGTGCTGCTGCACGGCGCGCCCCGGGCGGTGGACACCATCGAGGTGTCCTCCGCGGCCCACGGCGGGACGGCGGTCCTCGGCAGCGTGTACGCGGGGGTCGACGCCGTCGCCAACCGGCACGCCAACACCTCCCGCCTGCTGCGGGGCGCGGCCTCGTACTACGCGGGCGGCCTGCGGGCGGTCGCCGCGTGGCGCCCGGCCGGGTACCGGATCACGGTCGACGGCGCGGAGCACGCCTACCGCGGCTACACGGTGGTCGCCGCCAACTCGGGCTTCTACGGCTTCGGTCGGCTCGTGGCCCCCGGCGCCAGCGTCGACGACGGACTGCTGGACGTGGTCGTCATCCGCCACGGCCCCAAGCGCCTGTTCTTCACGATCATGGACGAGTTGCGGACCGGGGCGCACCTGCACCGGCCGCAGGTCGAGGTGCTGCGCGGCAGGGAGGTCCGCATCGAGGCCGACCGCCCCCTGCCGTACGGGGCCGACGGCGAGGTCGACGGTGCACTGCCCGTCACGGCACGGGTACGGCCCGGAGCGCTGAACGTGCTCTGCTGACGAACTCGCCCCCGCCGGTAGCGATCAAGCCGGAACGGTGTGACGTTGGAGGCATGAGCTGGGCATCCTGGACCACCCCCGGTGTGTACTCCGGGCACGGCGGCGTCCTGACCCACGAGGCGGGCGTCGTGGCGGGCGACCTCACGCTGCACACCACCTGGGTCGACGGCGAGGCGTCGGTCACGGTGCAGTACACGGGCGCCGCGGACTGGTTCACGGTGGCGGGCAGTCCCACTCCCTGCCCCTCCGAGCAGGCGAGCCGGGACCTGCACGACGCCGTGCTGGCGGCGGTGCGCGGACCGACCACCGCGACCGTGCCTCCCCTGCCGCAGGCCTCCGCCGAGGCCGGCGACCGCCCCTGATCCCCCCACGGGAGACGGGCGCCCGCCGCCCCTGAGGGGCGGCGGGCGCCCCGGCCTGCCCGGCTCCCGTCCGGCCGGCGGGGTCCCCGCCGCGGGCCGCGGCTCAGCGCAGGCGCGCCAGGGCCGTCCTCGTCGTCGTGCGGAAGCCGTCGAGCGGGGCCCCGTCGAGGTCGCCCAGCTGCCCCCACTCCACGACCGTCACGATCCGGCCGTCGCGGCCGACCGAGAAGAGCGCGATGTCGGTGGCACCGGCCTCCGGGTAGGCCGTGTCGATGCTGTAGACGTGCGCACCGTCCCCGGCGTCCACGGTGCCGTGGTACCGCGTCTCGCCCACGAGCCCCGGGTCCTGGGCCTTCGACCGCTCCAGGCACGTCGCGACCGCGCGGCGCAGGGTGCGGGCCAGCCGGACGGCCTGGGCCTCGCCGGCGGCGACGGTGGTCGTCTGCCGCGCCCCGGTGTCGAGTTCGGTGCGGAAGTCGCGGTGGGAGGTGCCGCGCGCCGGAACGGCGCCGGCGAGGCACGCCGAGCCCTCCGGCGGAAGGCCCCGGGTGACCGGGCCGGCCGTCCACGGGGTGAGGGCGGTCGGCAGGTGAGCGGCCGTCAGGAAGCCCGGGGCGTGGGCCGGGCGGGCGGTGCCGGCGGGCGCGGGGGAGGCCGCCGCCGGGACGAGCGAGGCGGCGGCCGCCGCCCCGGCGAGGGCGAGGGCGAGGGCCGCCGTGCGGGCGGTGCGGGTGGTGGTGCGGATACGGTTCATGGCTGTCTTCCCCGTGGGTCGAGACGGATTCGAAGTGCCCGGTGCGGCCGGGCGGCGACCACACTGGCGAGCGCGGGGGCGCGGCGGCAAGCACCGGGCCGCAGCTGACACGATGGAACCGTTCCACCCCCTCTGACGTGGGGTTTCACCACAGGGGTGGAACGCGCACCGGAACACGGCGAACGAGGGAGGACCCGCATGGCGGGCGGCGGTACGGACACCCCGGGGGCCGCGGCCCGGGAACTGGCGGTGCGTCTGGAGGCGCTGCGCACCGCGTCGGGGCGCAGCTACGGGGCCCTGGCCCGCCGGGCGGGGATCGGGGCGGCGACACTGCACCGCTACTGCGCCGGCCGCACGGTCCCGCAGGAGTTCGCCCCGGTGGAGCGGATCGCCCGGCTCTGCGGCTGCGGGCGCGAGGAGGCGGCCGAGCTGTACCGGCTGTGGGTGCTCGCGGACGCGGACCGCCGGGCGGCGGTCCGGGCCGGCGGCGCGCCGGCGGGCGCGGGGCCCTCCCCCGCGCAGCCGCCTCCGGAGGCGCGGGAGCGGGCGGGCGGCCCGCCGCCCGGCGGCGAGCCGACTGAGGCCCCGGCAGCGGGCCGTTCCGGACAGCAGGCCGCGGGGGCGGCGGAACCGGTGCCTCTGCGGGAGCCGGTGGACGGCGCCGCGGCAACCGGTCCGGTCGCGGCCGCACCGGCCGACGGCGCCCCCGGCCCCGCCGGGCGTCCGCGACGGGGCGGGCCCGGCCGAGCGGGGCCGCGCCGGAAGGCCCCGCGCCCGCGGACCGCCGTGCTGGTGCTGTCGTGCGCGGTGGCCGCGGCGCTGGCCCTCGCGATCGGCCTGCGCCCGTCCGCGGGCGGGGCACCCGGGCCGGGTGTCCCGGACCGGGCCGCCGCGGGGGCCGGACCGGACCCCGCGGGGTCCGCCGGTCCGCCGCCCCTGACCTGGACCGTCGACGACGACCTCTGGGAGTCGGGCTGCGGGCACACCTACCTCCTCGACCGCGCCCCGGCCGAGGTGCCGGCGCCGCCCGTGCAGGCGGACGCGGGCGCCTGGGCCGCGAGGCTCGGCGCGGTGGACGGCGGCAGCACCCGGGTGGGTGTCACGGTGCAGGGCACCGGCCCGGCGACGGTGGTGCTGGAGGCGGTGCAGGTACGCGTCGTCGAGCGTCGGGAGCCCCGGGGCCTGAGGGCCTACCGCATGGACTCCGGCTGCGGCGGGGCGCTCACGCCCCGGCTGTTCGACGTCGACCTGGACCGCCCCCGGCCGCTGGCCCGACCGCTGCCCGGCAACGACTCCGGACGGTTGCTGCCCGCCGCGGACCTGCCCTACACGGTGTCGCGGGCGGAGCCCGAGACGCTGCTCTTCGAGGGGCGTAGCGTCGGCTGTGACTGCGACTGGTACCTGGAGGTGCGCTGGAGCAGCGGCGGCCGCTCCGGCACGGTGCGGATCGACGACGGCGGGCGGCCCTTCCGCACGAGCACGCCCGCCGGAGGCACCGCATACGCGTACGACTACGCGCTCGGGTCCTGGCGGCCCGCCCCCACCGCGGACTCCTGAGGCCCTCGCCCCGACGGCGGGGCGGCCCGCCGGGCACCCGGCGAGCAGTTTGCGGAAGCGGCAATTTCCTTTGCCGGAATCCGTCCGGTGACCGCAGGATCGCCGTGAACGGACGGAGGTAGGACATGACCACACGGACGGAAGCGGCCGGGGCCCCCGCCGCAGGGCCGGTCGAGCGCGTGGAGGTGCTCGTCGTCGGCGGCGGGGCCGCGGGGCTCTCAGGGGCCCTGGTCCTCGCACGGGCCCGCCGGTCGGTGCTCGTGGTGGACGCGGGGGAACCCCGCAACGCACCCGCCGGGCACGTGCGGGGGTTCCTCACCCGCGACGGCGTTTCGCCCGGCGAGCTGCTGGCGGCGGCACGGGCGGAGGTGGCGGGCTACGGGGTGCGGCTGCGCACCGCGGAGGCGCTCGGCGCCGAGCGGCGGCCCGGCGGGGGCTTCCGCGTCGCGCTGGCGGACGGCACCGCCGTGGAGGCGGAGCGGCTGCTCGTCGCAACCGGCCTCACCGACGAACTGCCCCCGGTGCCCGGCCTCGCCGCGCGCTGGGGCCGCGACGTGCTGCACTGCCCCTACTGCCACGGCTGGGAGGTCCGCGGGGCGCGGCTGGGCGTGCTGTCCGGCGGCCCCCACGCGGTGCAGCAGGCCCTCCTGTGGCGGCAGTGGTCCGCCGCGGTGACGCTCTTCCTGCACGAGGGCCCCGAGCCGGGCGAGGAGGAGTACGAGCAGCTGGCCGCCCGCTCGATCGCCGTCGTGGACGGTGCGGTGACCGGACTGGTGACCGGCGAGGACGGCCTGACGGGCGTGCGCCTGGCGAGCGGCCGCGTGATCCCCTGCGGCGCCCTGGCGGTGAGCCCCCGGATGTCGGCCCGCACGGGCTTCCTGCGGGGCCTGGGCCTGCGCGGCACCGACCTGGCGGTGAACGGCCAGGTCGTCGGCAGCCGGATCGCCGCGGACGCCTCGGGTGCCACCGGGGTACCCGGCGTCTGGGTGGCCGGCAACGCCGCCGAGCCGACGGCGCAGGTCCTCGCCGCCGCGGCGGCGGGCGCCAGGGCCGCCATGGCGGTCAACGCCGACCTCGTCGCCGAGGACACCCGGCGGGCCGTGGCGGCCCGCCGCACGCCCTTCTCCCCCGAGGCCGAGAGCGCCGTGTGCGAGGCGGTCCTCGGGGAGCGGCGGCACGGTCTGTGAGCACGGGGCGCGGACCGGCGCCCCGCCGCGTGCTCCCGGGCCCCGCGCCCGGCACGCACTCCGGTCCGTCACACCCGACGCCGTCCCGGCCCTCCCCCGGCGGGCCCGGCGGCACCGAATCCGGCAAGGAGCACGGTCCATGACGTACGGCCGCACCGTCGATCCCGACGAGACCGCCGAGGAGCACTGGGACAACCGCTACCGCGAGAGCGAGCGGATGTGGAGCGGGGAGCCGAACGCGGCCCTGGTGGCGGAGGCGGCCGGCATGACGCCCGGCCGCGCCCTGGACATCGGCTGCGGCGAGGGCGCGGACGCGATCTGGCTCGCCCGCCGCGGCTGGCGGGTGACCGCCGTGGACGTCTCCGGCGTCGCCCTGGAGCGGGCGGCCCGGCACGCCCGCGAGGCGGGCGCCGGGACCCGCGTCGACTGGCAGCGCCACGACCTCGCCGTGTCCTTCCCGAGCGGCGAGTGGGACCTGGTCTCGGCGCACTACCTCCACGCGCCGGGCGAGCTGCCGCGCGACGCCGTCCTGCGCCGGGCTGCCGCGGCCGTCGCACCGGACGGCGTGCTCCTGGTCGTGGGACACGCCGACGCGGGCGCCCGGGAGGAGGCCCACCACCACGGGACGCCCTTTCCCACACCGGAGGCGGTACTGGAGCAGTTGCGCCTGGAACCGGGAGGCTGGGCGGTGGAGCGCGCGGCCGAGTTCGAGCGCGCCCGGACCGGCCGGGAGGGGCGGCCCGGGCTGCGCAGGGACAACATCCTGCGGGTCCGGCGGCTCCCCGGCTGACGCCCGCCCCTCGCCTGCCCGTGCCGGGGACGCAGGGGTGGGCCCGTGCCCCGGACACGGGGAGGCGGGCCCGCCCCGTCCGGTCGCCTTCGGCCGCCGCCCGACCGATGATGAGCATGTGGCACCGCGTACCGTCCCGTCCCCCCGGGCACGCGGATCGTACGGAGCGTGCCGACGGCTCCCCGGCACCCGCCCGGGCCCGCTCCCCGGCGGGAGGGTCCGCTGCGGCAGGTCGATCCGATCGCGGGAAGGACAAGGGCCATGGCCGACGAGACCGCACGGGACGACCAGGGGCGGGGCGACGACGTGTACCAGCCCGGGAACTCCGACGTGCAGAACCGTCCGAGCGGTGACCTCGACCTGGAGAACGTCCTCGGCGAGCGCAGCCTGGACGACATGATGGCAGAGGGCTACTCCCCGCTCGACCGCCCGCTGGTGGTGGGGCGCCACGGGACCACCGGCGCGGAGCTGCGCCTGGGCGAGACCCTCGACCAGCGCCTCGCGCAGGAGCTGCCGGACGCCGCGGCCCCGGACGGCGACGGGATCGGCGACCTGGCGGACGGGGACGGGGAGTTGCTGGACGGCAACTCGGGACGCGACCGCGCGGGGCGGCTGGCGGCCGTGGACGACATCGCGCCGCGCCGCCGCAACGACACCGTCGCCCGCGACGTCGGCATCGACGGCGGAGCGGCCTCGGCGGAGGAGGCCGCCATGCACGTCGTCGACGACACCGACGAGGCGGCGGCCGAGGCGGAGGAGGCGGTCGCACCGCGGGCCGCCGCCGAGGGCGCGACCGGCCGCGCCTGAGCGCCCGGCGCCCCGGGGTGCTCTGCACGCCCCGCCGAGGGCGCGGCGGGAAGCAGTTGCGCGAATCGGCGGTGCACACGGGCTGCCCTTGGCATGCTGGGTGATCCGCGTGCCCGGGCCCGCCGACCGGTGGGGCCGTGCCGTTCGCCCACCGTGTGCGGGAGGTGTACAAAGAGCCTATGGCCGGACGCTACGGCCGCCCGCGCTCGGTTCTGCGCATGCGAACTGTCGCCGGCCAGGTCTTCCTCCTGCAGGTGGCGATCGTGGTGCTCCTGGTCGCCACGGCCATCACGGCCCTGGTGCTGCAGTCGCAGGCCGACAGCGAGAGGGAGGCGCTGAACCGCTCGGTGTCCGTCGCCGAGACCTTCGCCAACTCCCCCGGGATGAAGGCCGCGCTGCGCAGCCCCGATCCCACGGCCCTGCTCCAGCCGAAGGCCGAGGCCGCCCGGGAGCGTTCGGACGTGGACTTCATCGTCGTCTTCGCCACGGACGGCACGCGCTACACCCACCCGCTGCCCGACCGGATCGGCAGGAAGTTCGTCGGCGACTTCGACGCGGCGCTGGCCGGGGAGGTGGTCACGGAGAAGCTCACCGGCACGATCGGCCCCCTGGTCCAGGCCGTGGTGCCGGTGCCCGGTGCCGACGGCTCGGTCATCGCCCTGGTGTCGGCGGGCGTGACGCTGGACAAGGTCAGCGGGGTCGCCGAGGAGCAGTTCCCGCTGCTGTTCGGCGTCGCGGGCGGCGTGCTGCTGCTCGCCACGGGCGGGACGGCGCTGGTCACCCGCCGGCTGCGGCGCCAGACGCACGGCCTGGGCCCCGAGGAGATGACCCGGATGTACGAGCACCACGACGCGGTGCTCCACGCGGTCCGCGAGGGGGTGCTCATCGTCGGCGGGGACGGCAGGATCCTGCTCGCCAACGACGAGGCGCGCCGGCTGCTGGACCTGCCCGCGGACGTGGACGGGCGGCCGGTGCGCGAACTCGGCCTGGGCCCCGGGACGGCGGCGCTGCTGGCCTCGGGCCGGGACGCCAGCGACGTGGTGGTGCCCGTGGGCGAGCGGCTGCTCGCCGTCAACCAGCGCACCACCGACCAGGCGGGCGGACCGCCCGGCACGGTGGCCACGCTGCGGGACACCACCGAGCTGCGGGCCCTCAGCGGGCGGGCCGACAGCGCCCGGGGGCGCCTGGCGCTGCTCTACGACGCGGGCACCGAGATCGGCACCACCCTGGACGTGGTGCGCACCTGCGAGGAGCTGGCGGCCTTCGGCGCCTCCCGGCTGGCCGACTACGCCTCGGTGGACCTCGTCGAGGCGGTGCTGCGGGGCGAGGAGCCCACCGCGACGGGCGCGGACGTCGACATGCGCCGGGTGGCCTTCGGCGGTGACGAGGGCACCGCGCTGTACCCGGTGGGCCACTCCATCCGGTTCGTCCCCACGACCCGGATGGGGGCCGGGCTCGCCCAGGGCGAGGCGGTGCTGGAGGCGGACCTGACCTCCCTCTCCGGCTGGCAGCGCCAGGACGAGGACCGCGCCCGGCAGCTGGTGGAGGCCGGGATGCACTCGATGATCGCGGTGCCGCTGCGGGCCCGCGGCGTGGTCCTCGGGGTCGCGATGTTCTGGCGGGCGGGCTCCGCCGAGCCCTTCGAGGCCGAGGACCTGTCGCTGGCGGAGGAGCTGGTCGCGAGGGCGGCCGTGAGCGTGGACAACGCCCGCCGCTACTCGCGGGAGCACACGATGGCGGTGACCCTCCAGCAGAGCCTGCTGCCCCGGGTGCTGCCCGAGCAGAGCGCGGTGGACGTCGCCTACCGCTACCGGCCCGCCCAGGCCGGGCTCGGCGGGCTCGGCGGGGTGGGCGGCGACTGGTTCGACATCATCCCGCTGCCGGAGGCCCGGGTGGCCCTGGTCGTCGGGGACGTGGTGGGGCACGGGCTGCACGCCGCGGCGACCATGGGGCGGCTGCGGACAGCGGTGCACAACTTCTCCAGCCTCGACCTGCCGCCGGACGAGCTGCTGTGGCACCTCGACGAGCTCGTCGCGCGCATCGACCAGGACGAGGCCGACGAGGCGGGCGAGGCGGGGGTCACGGGCGCCACCTGCGTCTACGCCATCTACGACCCGGTCGCGGGGCGGTGCAGCATCGCCCGCGCCGGGCACCTCCAGCCCGCGGTGGTGACGCCCGACGGCACCGCCCGGTTCGCGGACGTGCCCGGCGGCCCGCCGCTCGGGCTCGGCGGCATGCCCTTCGAGACCCTGGAGCTGGAGCTGGAGGAGGGCAGCCGGCTGGTGCTGTACACCGACGGGCTGGTCGAGGACCGCGAGCGGGAGATCGACGAGGGGCTGGAGCTGCTGCGCCGCACCCTGGAGCGGTACGCGGGCGGCACGCCGGAGGAGACCTGCGCGGAGGTGCTGGGCGCGATGGTCCCCCAGCGGCCCCGCGACGACGTCGCGCTGCTCGTCGGCCGGACCCGGATCCTCGCTGCGGACCGCACGGCGTGGTGGGACGTGCCCGCGGACCCGGCGGCCGTGCGGGGGATCCGGGCCGCCGTGACCGAGCGGCTCGGCGTCTGGGGCCTGGGGGAGCTGGTGTTCTCCACGGAGCTGATCCTGAGCGAGCTGGTGACGAACGCGATCCGCTACGGCGAGGGCCCGATCGGCGTGCGCCTGATCCGCGACCGCTCGCTGATCTGCGAGGTGACCGACCGCAGCAGCACCTCCCCGCATCTGCGGCAGGCGGCGGGCACCGACGAGGGCGGGCGCGGGCTGTTCCTGGTGGCGCAGTTCGCCGAGCGGTGGGGCACCCGGTACACGGGGGGCGGCAAGGTGATCTGGGCGGAGCTGCCGTACGGCTCCGGCGAGGAGCCCGAGATCGACCTCGGCCTCGACCTGGACGGGCTGTGACCTGATCCCGGGCGGACGGCGCCCCGCCCGCGCCGCGGACGGCTCCCGACCGGGGCGGCGTGCTCACCGGTGGACAAGAACCGCGGCCGGGTTGCTGCGCGGCCGACAAGAAGGCCGGGCCGCCGCCGCGGTCGCCCGAGTCCGCCGGACCGGCCCTTGCCCGGGGGGTTACCCGTCCGTAACGTCATCGTCGCCGCGCAGGCCCACGGGCCCCGCGGCCCCCGGCGGTGCCCCGCCGCCGGGGGCCGCGGGGCCGGCCCACGCGGCCGGGGCGCTCCGGCCCGCCGGGCCGCGCCCGCACCCGCTCCCCCGCACCGCGCCACCAGCCGCCCGTGCGCGTCCTCGCGCACGCCCGCCACCTGGAGCCACGATGAAGCGTTCCCCGAGCACCCCGCCCGCCCGCAAGCGCCGCGGACCACTGCGCGCCGCCGTCGCCCTCGCCGCCGGCCTCGGCCTGTTCGCGGCCGGGACCGGCCCGGCCGCCGCCGTGCCCGTCAGGCTGGACTACCCGCTCTCGGGCACCACCGTCCTCAAGGGCACCGGCTCCGAGCTGGCCCTGGGCCCCGGTGCGCTGAAGGTGACGGCGGACCTGAGGGCGGGCACCCTCACCGCGGACACCCACCTGCCGCCCGCCCCGGGGCGGTTCGAGCTGATCGGGATCGTCCCGGTGAGTGTGACCACGGAGTTCGTCGAGACCGAGCCCACGAGGGGCACCATCGACCTGCGGACGGGGGAACTCAGGACGCGGACCCTGCTGACCCTGCGCCTGAAGGACCTCAAGGTGGCGGGCATCCCCACCCCCGTGGGGAGCAACTGCCGCACCCGGGTCCCGGCGGAGCTGGCCCTGACCTCCGAGCCGGGGTTCAACGCGCTCAGGGGCGGGGTGCTCTCGGGCACGTACACGATCCCCCGCTTCGAGCACTGCCTGCTGGCGACCCCGCTGATCAACCTGGTGATCCCCGGTGAGGGCAACACGGTGCGGCTGACGCTGGGGCAGCCGGCCCCGCCGTCCTCCTGAGCCCTCGCGGGAGGAGGGCCGTACGGGGTGGGGCGCCCCCCCGGGCGGCACCGCCGCGGGCGGGCCCCGCGGGGCCCCGGCCCGCCCCGGGCGGCGCCTACGCCGCCGCGCGAGGGCCGGTGACGTAGTAGACGTTGAGCGGGTCGCCCTCGACGGAGCGGATGTCCACCGGGCCGAATCCCGCCTCGTCGAGCATCCTCAGCGCCGTCTGGCGGCCCCACATGGTGCCCAGGCCCGCACCTCCCGTGCCCAGGGAGGTGGTCATGCAGTAGAACACCGAGAAGCCGAAGAGCGCGGGGCCGAAGGGGTGGCCGATGTTCTCCTCCAGGTTGCTGGAGGCGTCCATGTCGCCCATCAGGAAGGTGCCGCCCTCGCGGAGCGACCGGGCCACCAGTGCCAGCGTGGGGGCGGGTTCGGCCAGGTCGTGGATCACGTCGAAGGCGGTGACCAGGTCGTAGCTTCCGGTGAACCCGGCGGAGTCGGCCACGGTGTAGCCGACGTTGCGCACACCGCGGCGCTCCGCCTCGGCGCGTGCGCGCGCCACTCCCTCCTCGGACCGGTCGATGCCGTGGAAGGTGCTCTCGGGGAACGCCTCGGCCAGGACCAGCGGCGCCCGGCCGTGTCCGGTGCCGACGTCGAGCGCGGAGACCCCGGCGCGCAGGCGCTCGGTGAGACCCGGCACCAGCGGGACGATCGTGTCCACCAGGGCCTCGTCGTAGACGCGTGCCGTCTCCGCGGCCTGGAGCGCCTGGAAGCGCGGGTAGCGCGAGTAGGGGACGCCCCCGCCCTCGCGGAAGCAGCGGACCACGTCCTGCTCGACCTCGCCGAGGAGGGCGATGTAGGGCATCAGCGCGGCGAGGTTGTCGGTGCCCGCCGCCTCCACCAGGGAGGCCGCGTGCTCGGGCGGCAGCGTGTAGTGCCCGCTGTCCGCGTCGTACTCGACGAAGCCGCCGACCACCATGCCGCCCAGCCACTCGCGCACATAGCGCTCGTCGAGTCCGGCGGCCCCGGCGATGTCCTCGCTGGAGGCCGGCGGCAGCGCCGCCATGGTGTCGAACAGGCGCGTCTGGTGGCCGACGCTGACAAGGAGGGCGAGCAGCCCCTTGTTCAGCACCTCCACCACCTCGCCCGCGAACTCCTCCTGCCGGGCCGGGTCCACGGGGGCCTGCTGCTCTCGGGTACTCGTCATGGCCGCTCCTTTCCACCGGGCGGGACAGCGCGCCGGCGGGACCGGCCCGCTTGCTGCCACCCTACGCCCGCGGGCGCCGCCGGGCCCGGCGCGTCAGGAGGCCCCACCCCCGTCGGCGGGCGCCGGGGAGAGGTCGAAGCGGAGTTCGGGGCGGTCCCAGGGCACCGAGGACGGGACGGCCCGCACGGTCCCGGTCCGCCGGGCCCCGACGCTGGTGTAGAAGCCTTCGGCCGGGGGGTGGGAGACCACGCGCACATGGTCCAGCCCCGCCGCTCTGGCGCGCTCGGCCATGTGGCCGGCGAGCAGCCTGCCGACGCCGAGGCCCTGGGCCGCGTCCGAGACGAACATCAGGTCGAGTTCCGGCGGGGAGAGGACGAGGGCGTAGAAGCCCAGCACCCGGCCGGCCGCGTCCTGCGCGAGGAAGACCTCGTGGGTCTCGACGTACTGCCGGCCCACGGTGTAGCCGGCCACCATGGCCGCGTAGCGGCCCCGGTAGGCGCGGGAGCTCCGCACGAGGGAGGTGAGCCGCCGGGTGTCCGCGGCCGTGGCCCGCCGGACACCGCAGCCCGGTGCGCCGCCCGTCTCGGGGCGGGCGGGCGGAGCGGCGGGGACCGGGACGGCGTTCATCGTACGAGTATGACCGGCATGCGCCGGCGCGCCGGCGCCGCCCCCGGGCATGCCGGTCAGGCGGCCCGCCAGTAGCCGAGCGCGCTGACCCGGTCCTTGGGGAAGGCCAGTTCCTTGCGGACGTAGGAGTTCAGCGCGCGGGTGGTGGAGGTGTCGCAGGCGATCCACACGTAGGAGTGGGCGGTCGTCCGGGCCAGCCCGGGCAGCGCCGCGCGCACCTGCTCGACGAGGTGGGCACCGGCCTCCCGCCGCGGGACGCGCCGCACCTCGTGGCGCTGCGGGTCGGTGCGCAGCGGCAGGTCGGCGTCCGAGTCGTGGGCGGTCTCGAACCACACGGTGGCCGGGGTGCCGGGGTGCGCTTCCAGCAGGGAGTTGATGGCGGGCAGGGAGGCCGCGTCGCCGACGACGAACAGGTGCGAGGGCGCGGGGTCGGGCGCGGCGAAGCCGGTGCCCTGGAGGGTCGCCTCGACGCTGTCGCCGGGGACCGCCTTGCGCGCCCAGTCGCTGGCGCATCCGTCGTGCAGCGCGAACTCCAGACTGAAGGTGCCCTGCTGCGGATCGGGGTCGACCAGGGTGTAGGCGCGCTGGTGCGGCCTGCCCGCGTTGTCGAACCAGACGCGGACCCACATGGTGGGGTGGACTCCGCTCCGCGCCAGCATCCCGCCGTCGGTGAAGTGGACGCGCCGGAAGTGGTCGGTGACGTCCTCGGCGCCGGTGACCGTGAACGTGAAGTCCTTGCCGCGCATCAGTTTGAGGACGACGCCCTCCCAGCCGTGACCCACTGCCGCTCCCCTCCCTCCGACCGGAACGCTCGTGGCCGGAATTGTGTCTCGTAGCCCTCTGGATTAAGTTAGGCCAGCCTAACCTAAAACTTTCGGGGAGAAGAGTGAACAGAGCGATCTTCCGGGATTCCTGGGGCGTTCCGCACCTGCGGGCCGGGGATCCGCGGCAACTCGCCCACGCGCAGGGGCACAACGCCGCCGTCGACCGCGCGTGGCAGCTGGAGGTCGAGCGCCACCGGGCGCGCGGGTCCTCCGCCTCCTTCCTCGGGGCCGAGGCCGTGGCCTGGGACCGCTTCGCGCGGACCGCCCGTATCGAGGACACCGCCCGGCGCTGCCACGCCGCCCTGGACGGCGACACCGCGCAGTGGGTGGGGGCCTACGTCGACGGCGTCAACGAGGGCCTCGCCGAGGCTGCCCGGCGGGACGGGTCCTTCGCCCGGACGCGCCTCGCCCCCGGGCTCTGGGAGCCCTGGACCCCGATCGCCGTCTGGCTGTCCACGCACATCCTCTTCGCGGGCTTCCCCGCCAAGTTCTGGCGCGAGGCAGTGGCCCGGCGGCTGGGCGAGGACGCCGTCGGGCTCTTCGCCACCGAGGGCCCCGGCACCTCCGGCAGCAACGGCTGGCTGGTGGCCGGCGGGCGGACCGCCTCGGGGGCGCCCCTCATCGCGGGCGACCCCCACCGCTTCATCGAGGCCCCCGGGGTGTACCAGCAGATCCGCCTCAGCTGCCCGGAGTTCGACGTGATCGGCCTCGCGGTGCCCGGAGTCCCGGGGATCGCGCACTTCGGCCACACCGGCCGGGTGGCCTGGGCCATCACCAACGCGATGGCCGACTACCAGGACCTGTACCGGGAGCGGCTGCGGCGCCGGGGCGGCCTGGTCGAGGCCCTCGGCCCCGACGGGTGGCGCCCCGCCTCCGTGCACACCGAGACCGTCGAGGTCGCCGGTGGTGACCCGGTGGAGGTCGAGGTCGTCGAGACGGACCGCGGGCCGCTGGTGGCCGGCGGGGCGGACTCCGGGGAGGGCGTCAGCCTGAGGTGCCCCGCCCGGGTGGCCTCGGACGTCGGCTTCGCGGCGCTGCCCCGGCTGCTCCGGGCACGGAGCGTCGAGGACGTCGACCGCGCGGTCGACGACTGGGTCGAGCCCGTCAACGTGCTGCTCGCCGCGGACACCTCCGGCGGCCTGCTGCACCGCGTGGCGGGACGGGTCCCGCGCCGCGACCCCCGCAACCGGCTGCGCATCGTCCCCGCCTGGGAGCCCCGGTACTCCTGGGAGGGCACCTGGGAGCCGATGCCGCGGGCCGGGGTCGGCGAGGTGGCCGTGATGGCCAACGAGCGGGGCCTGGCCGGGCCGCTCGGCGTCGAGTTCGCCCCCCGCCACCGGGCGGAGCGCATCCGCACCCTGCTCGGCGCCTCGTCCGCGTGGACCGCCGGGGACATGGCGGCCGTGCACACCGACACCCGTGTCGGCTCGGCCGCGGCCCTGCTGGACGTCCTCGCCGGGCTCGGGGGGCTCGGCCCGGCGGCCGAGGGCCTGCGCGACCGGCTCCTCGCCTGGGACCGGCGGATGGACGCCGAGAGCGCGGACGCCGCGCTCTACGCGGCGGTGCGCTCCGCCGTGGTGCGGCGGCTGGCCGCCGCTCCGGTCCTCGACGGCCTCGGGGCCACCGACGGGGTGCCCGAGGTGTTCCACCCCTGGCTGGCCCTGCTGCCCCGGGTGGCCTTCGCGCTGGAGCGGCTGCTCGCCCCGGGGGCGCCGGCAGGGCTCGACGGGCCCGCGGCGGTGCGCGGGGCACTGGAGGAGGTGGCGGCGCGAGAGGGCGCCGAAGGGGTCTGGGGGGACACCCACCGGCTCGCCCCGTGGGCGGCCCTGCCCGAGGAGCCCGAAGGGGGCTGGCCCTCCGTGGCGGGCGACTTCGACTGCGTGCTGTCCACCTCCAGCCTGCCCGGGATCACGGACCTCAGTGCCCGCGGCCCGGCCGCCCGCTACGTGTGGGACCTCGGCCGCCGCGAAGACAGCCTGTGGGTCGTACCGCTCGGCGCCTCCGGCGTGCCCGGCGACCCGCACCGGCGCGACCAGCTGCCCCTGTGGCTGACCGGCGGTCTCATCCCCGCCGGGAAGGACCCCGCCCCCGACCAGACGTCTGAGGACGACGGCCCCGAGGAGAAGAACGATGACTGAGAACATGGCCACAGCCGACGCCGCACGTGCGGCCGCCTACGAGCGGGCCGTCCCCGGATTCGGCACCGTCAGCGTCGTCCCCCTGGACCCCGCGGGGGACGCGGAACTCGTCCACGGATGGGTCACCGAGGAGAGGGCCCGCTTCTGGGGGATGCTCGACCACACGGTGGAGCAGGTGCGGGAGGTCTACGCCTACGTCGAATCCCTGACGACCCATCACGCCTACCTGGTGCGGCGGGACGGCGTCCCCGTGTGTCTGCTCCAGACCTACGCCCCCGCCGCCGACCCGGTGGGCGAGTGCTACGACGTGGAGCCGGGAGACTGCGGACTGCACCTGCTACTCGGTCCGGCCGGGGAAGGGCATACGCAGCCGGGGTTCACCGCCGCCGTCCTGCTCGTCGTGTTCGGTTTCTGCTTCCAGGACGAACGCCACCGGCGCCTGGTGGCGGAGCCCGACGCCCGCAACCGCAAGGCGGTGGACCGGCTGCTGCGCGCCGGTTTCACCCTCGGCCCGGTGGTCGACAAGCCCGAGAAGCGGGCCCAGCTCGCCTTCCTGCCGCGCGCGGCGTACGAGCAGATGTTCTGACGCACGAACAGGCACGCACCCCGGACAGCGGCACTCCTCCCTCCCCCGACAGCCGGTTCGCCCGGAGGAGGGGGGCGGCCGCACGGGCGGACGGGACGAGGCCGAGCCTCTGGCATATGCCTCAAGCACCACCGGATCGAGTGTCGCCAAACGGCACACGGCACTTCGCCGCCTGTGCGACAGTCATAGCCGGTCCCTGTTCCAGTCCTGGCCGTGGCCGCGCCTGTATCGGAGTACGAGATGCCGTCCCATCTGTCCGCGGACCGTCCCGCCCCACCGCCCGAGCCGGGCGGCGTCGACGCCCTCATCTCGAGCACGCGCAGGCTGCGCGGGGACGTGGAGGCGGTGCGGCAGGGCGCCGAGGCGGCGGACGACGACGCCCGCAGCCGCTGGCGGCGTGCGCTGTACGACCTGGCGGTCCATCATCTCGACGACCTCGGCAGCCATCTCGACCAGCTGCGGGAGGACCGCCCGGCCGACGCACCGCTGCCCCGGGAGCCCGCCGAGGACCCCCTGGCGCCCCACGCGGCGGACCGTGCGGCACGCCCCGGCTCGCTGCTGAGCCGGGTGGGCAGCGCCGAGTGGAACCTGCTCACCGACGAGGTCAGCTGGTCCGGGGAGCTGTTCGGCATCCTGGGCCGGTCCCCCTCGGAGGGGCCGATGTCCCTCGACGAGCTCCCCTCCCTGGTCGTCGCCGAGGACCAGCCAATGCTCACCGCCATGGTGACGGACTGCCTGGTCGACGGCCGCCCGATCGACGGGGAGTTCCGCGCGGTCCTCGCCGACGGCCGGGTGCGCACCCTGCACATGACCGGCGAGCCGGTCCTGGACGCCGACGGGTCGACCGCCGCCATGTGGGCCGTCCTGCGCGACGTCAGCGAACTGCGGCGCAGCCAGCGGGCGGTCGCCGAGAGCCGGGACACCCTGCGCCGCCGCCAGCACGCCGAACGCACCGAGCGCCGCCTCGCGGTCGAGATGCAGGAGGCGGTGCTCCCGCCGTGGCGGGGCCCCCTGAGCTTCCCCGAGGAGGGTCCCGCCCGCGTGGACGTCGCGGCGCACTACCTGCCCGCCGCGGACGGCGGCCTCATCGGCGGCACCTGGTACGACGCACTCCAGCTCCCGGACGGGTCCTTACACCTGAGCACCGGGGACCTGGCCGGGCACGGGGCCGCCGCGACCTCCTCGATGGCGATGCTGCTGGGAGCGCTGCGGGGCATGGCCGTCGCCGGTCTCCGGCCCGGGCCGCTCCTGGGCCACCTCGACACCCTGCTGGGCGCCGCCACCCAGCCCGCCCTCGGCAGCGCCCTGTGCTGCCGCTACGAACCCGGCCCCCGCAGACTGTCCTGGGCCCGGGCGGGCCACCCCGCTCCCCTGCTCTTCCGCGGCGGGGCCTGCCGCCCCCTCACGGCCGAGGACGGCGTCCTGCTGGGTGCCACGGGCAGCGCGGCGTACCAGGAGGCCGGGACCGTGCTGGAGCCCGGCGACGTCCTGGTCCTGCACACCGAGGGCCTCTTCCCCGACACGGCGGAAGGCGGCCGCGGAGGGGCGCGGCGGCTCGCGGCCTCCGCGGCCGAGGTCACCACGGCCCGCGACGCGCAGGAGTGCGTCCGGCTCGTGGTGGAGACCGCCGGACGGGGGGAGCACGAGGGCGACGCCTGCGTCCTCGTCGCCCGGGTCACGGCCTAGCGCGGCCGCCCGGACCGCGCCCGACGGACCCGGCACGGGTGCGCCGGCGCACGGTGTGCACGGCGCCGCGCCCGGGGGCGGAGCACGCCGCACCGCGGTCGCCTCCTCCGGTTCCCCGGTGGGCACGGGCGGAGGGCAGGTCTCCTCGGCGCCCCGGGCCCGCAGCGGTTTCAGGCCTCCGCCGCCCCGGTCCGCGGGCCGGGGACGCCCGGCAGCGCGGACTGGATCTCCTCCCGCAGGTCCTCGATCTTCGCGTAGCCCGCGTACTGGCCGGTGAGCCGGTACATCTCGCGCAACCGGTCCCAGGTGCGGTGCGAGGACGTCTCCCCCATCGACACCAGTGCCAGCCGGGCGTAGCGGTCGGCCTGCTCCGGGTCGTCGGCGATGAAGCAGGCCGAGGCGAGCGAGATGTAGTCGAAGATCTTGGACCGCTGCCGACCGCCCTCCCGCAACTGCAACGCCTGCCTGGCGTGGCTCTGGGCGATGCCCGCGACCGAGGGGTCGTGCTCGGCGAGGGTCCGGTAGGCGAGGGCCTGCATGCCGTGCATGTCCGCCTCGTCGAACATCTGCATCCAGCTCGGGGGCGGCACGTCGCCCCGGTCCGAGACGAAGAGGTCCTCCGCCTCGCCCAGGGTGCGGCGCATGGCCTGGCCCTGGCCCATCGACGCCTGGGCCCACGCCTCGATGGTGTGCAGCATGGCCTGCGTGCGGGGCAGGATCTCCTCCCCCGAACCGGACTTGGCGAGCTTCATCAGGTCCAGGGCGTCGTCGGGCCGCCCGAGGTGGACCATCTGCCGGGCGGCGCGGGAGAGCGCCTCCCCGGCCCGCGGGCGGTCCCCGCCCTCGCGGGCCGCATGGGCGGCGATCACGAAGTACTTCTGCGCCGTGGGCTCCAGGCCCACGTCGTGCGACATCCACCCGGCGAGCACGGCCAGGTTCGCCGCCACTCCCCACAGCCGGCGCTGGAGGTGGTCGGGGTGGCGGTAGGCGAGCATGCCGCCCACCTCGTTCAGCTGGCCGACCACCGCCTTGCGCTGGAGGCCGCCGCCGCGGGCGGCGTCCCAGGCGCGGAACACCTCCACGGAGCGCTCCAGCGCCTCGATCTCCTGGGAGCCGATGGGCGCGGCCTCGTAGCGGTCGTAGCCGACGGGGTCGGCCTGGTGCGGATCGGGTGCGCGGGCGGGGCCCCGGGGGGCGGGGGGGGTGGTGAGCCAGTCGTGCATGGCGCTGCTGAGTACGGAGCCCGCGGCGAGTGCCGCGCCCGCTCCCACCAGGCCGCGTCGGTTGAGCATGAGGTCCATTCCCGTGAATTCGGTGAGGACCGCCGCCGTACGGTCGGGCGCCCACGGCAGGCCGTCGGGGTTCTGCGTCCCCGGCGACTCCCGCCGTCTGCCTGCTCGCCCGCTCCGTGCGAACCCGAGGTCCTCGATGGTCACGACACGACCGAGCCGCTCGGTGAACAGGGCAGCCAGCACCTTCGGCACGGGATCACGGGGGGACTCCCCCATGTCGATCCACCGCCGCACCCGCGAGGTGTCGGTGGCCAGCTGGGGGTGGCCCATGGCCGCCGCCTGCCGGTTCACCAGTCTCGCGAGTTCGCCCTTGGACCATCCGGTCAGACCGAACAGGTCGCTCAGGCGGGTATTGGGTTCCCTGCTCACGTCAAGCCCCCAGGTTCTCGGCTGAGTTGACAGTAACGGCCAGTCATGGGCCCCGCGACTATTCGCCAGGGTTCGCCAGGGTGCGCCAGATGGTGTGCCACCCGCGACGGGGTGTCAGGTAGGAATGCGCCACCCCGCCCCGTCCGCCGGGGCACATTCCCCAGGGTGCTGCTTCTGGCATATGGGGGCGGGGCGCGCACGCTACCTGTCGGCGCACGAAGGGATCTGTATCGCCCATGTACACAGCATCGTCCTCCGTGACCGCCCCGCCCCGGATCCGTCAGCGCACCGGCGCCCCGATCGGCTCCGGCCCCTTCCTCGACCGCTCCCAGGCCGGACGGCCGCGCAGGCCCGAGGCCGCTGCGGCGGGCCGGTCCGTCAGCGGGCGGCTGGACCTCTCCGGCCCGCAGGGGGCGCAGCTGCGCAAGGCCGTCGCCTCCGTCCACCGCATCTGCCCGGAGTTCCAGCCCGTGCAGGTCCTGCGCCGCAGCGGGCGCTCGGTCCTGATCGTGGGCACGACCGGGCGGACGACCGCGGTCGCCAAGTGCTTACTGGACGACTCGCCGGCCTGGGCCGAGCGGCTGAGGCACGAAATAGCGTCATACCGGGCGTTCGTGCGGCACCGGCCTCCGGTCCGGGCGCCGCGTCTGATCGCCGCGGACCCGGAGAACTGCACCCTCGTCGTGGAGCGGATGCCCGGACGCCCCGCCGCGCTGACCCGCCACCCGGTCGAGGCCCCGCCGCGCGCCGACGTGCGCGCCGCGCTGGGAGCGATCGTCCGGCTCAACTCCTGGCGGCCGCCCGCCGGGATGTTCGACGCCCCCCTCGACTACGGCTCGCGGATCACGCGGTACCACGAGCTCGGCCTGTTCACCGACCGTGACCTCGGGGACCTGCAGAAGCTCCTCCACGGCCTGGCCCAGGCCGGAGGACGCCAGGGCATGGGGCAGTTCTGCCACGGGGACGCGCTGCTCTCCAACATGCTGCTCGCCCCGACCGGGCCGGTGCTGGTGGACTGGGAGCACGCCGGCTGGTACCTGCCCGGCTACGACCTGGCGACGCTGTGGGCGATCCTGGGCGACGCGCCCATGGCACGGCGCACGATCAGCCAGCTGGCGCACCGCCAGGGCCCGGCCGCCCGGGACGCCTTCCTGGTGAACCTGATGCTGGTGCTCACCCGGGAGATCCGGACGTACGAGACGGCGGTGCAGCGGACCATCCGCGAGGCCCCGCCGGTGACGACGGGCCGCCCGGCCACGGCCGGTCCCACCGCGGGCGAGGAGCAGCGGCTGCTGCTGCGCCGGCTGCACGACGACTGCGCCCTGGCCCGCCAGGCCGTGCGTGCGGCGGTGGGCACCCGCTGACACGCCGGCGGGCGGCGCCGTGCTCCCCGTGCCGACACACCGGGGGCACGGCGCTTCGCCGTGCCCGGACGGGCCGGGCCGGGCCGTACGGCGGCGGGCCCCACGGCCCGGGGCGCCGGGTTCCGCCGCCGGTCGGGACGTTCGACACCTCCCCCCGCCGGGTGACGCGGGACGGGCCTCCCCCACCGGGCACGGGCCCCTGCACGGCCACCCAGACCGCCGTTCATATGACTATGAGTCCTGATGCGTGCACCGTCGGGGGGACGGGTAGGGCTCGGCCCACCACCAGGGCCCGCGCCGTCGTGCGCGGCCGTCGTCGAAAGGCGCTCAACTCCCATGGCACAGCCCTTCGTCCTGCCGGACTTCTACGTCCCCCATCCGGCACGCCTGAATCCGCACGTCGAGGAGGCCCGGCGGCACACGACCGGCTGGGCGCGGCGGATGGGCATGCTGGAGGGCTCGGGCATCTGGGAGGAGAGCGACCTCCAGGCGCACGACTACGCACTGCTGTGCGCGTACACCCACCCGGACTGCGACGCGGAGGCCCTCAGCCTCGTCACCGACTGGTACGTGTGGGTCTTCTTCTTCGACGACCACTTCCTGGAGGTGTTCAAGCGCAGCCAGGACCGGGCGGGCGGCAAGGCGTACCTGGACCGGCTGCCGGCCTTCATGCCGCTGGACGACGACGCCGGGGTGCCGGAGCCGCGGAACCCGGTGGAGGCGGGGCTCGGGGACCTCTGGGCCCGGACGGTGCCGAGCATGTCCTCCGCGTGGCGGGCCCGGTTCGCGGAGGCGACGGAGCACCTGCTCAACGAGTCGTTGTGGGAGCTGTCCAACATCAACGAGGGCCGGATCGCCAATCCGGTGGAGTACGTGGAGATGCGGCGGAAGGTCGGCGGCGCACCCTGGTCCGCGGGGCTGGTGGAGTACGCGGCGCGGGCGGAGGTGCCGGCCTCGGTCGCCGCCTCGCGCCCGCTGCGGGTCCTGCGCGACACCTTCTCCGACGGGGTGCACCTGCGCAACGACCTGTTCTCCTACCAGCGGGAGGTCGAGGACGAGGGGGAGAACAGCAACGGCGTCCTGGTCCTGGAGACCTTCCTGGGGTGCACGACTCAGGAGGCGGCCGAGGCCGTGAACGACCTGCTGACCTCGCGCGTGCAGCAGTTCGAGACCACGGCGCTGACGGAGGTGCCCGCCCTCTGCGCGGAGCGGGGCCTGTCCCCCGCCGAGTGCGCGGCGGTCGCGGCCTACGCCAAGGGCCTCCAGGACTGGCAGTCCGGCGGCCACGAGTGGCACATGCGTTCCGGCCGCTACATGAACGAGGGCCTCGGCACCGGCCCGGCGCCGCTGCCCGGCGTGCTCGGCACCTCCGCCCTGGACATCCGCAACCTCCTCGGCCGGCCCGCCGCGGCGCGGCTGCGCTCCCACACCCACCTCCCGCGTCCGGTGGGCCCCTCGCAGCTGCCGGAGTTCCGGCTGCCGTTCCCGCTGTCGCTCAGCCCCCACCTGGAGCGGGCGCGGGCCGCCTCGATCGCCTGGGCCGGGCGCATGGGGCTGCTCGCGGACATCTGGGACGAGAACAAGCTCAGGGGCTTCGACTTCGCGCTGTGCTCGGCCGGGCTCGACCCGGACGCGACGCCGGAGGAGCTGGAGCTGAGCGCCGAGTGGCTGACGTGGGGCACCTACGGCGACGACTACTACCCGGTCGTCTACGGCAGGAGCCGGGACCTGCCGGGGGCCAAGGCCGCCACCGAGCGGATGAAGCAGTGCATGACACTGGAGGACCCGGAGGCGGGCGCGGCGCTGGCCGTGTCGCCGCTGGAGCGCAGCCTGGCGGACCTGTGGGCACGGACCGCCGGGCCGATGCCGCCCCCGGCCAGGTCCGCCTTCCGCCGCGCGGTCGCGGTGATGCTCGACAGCTGGGTCTGGGAGCTGCACAACCAGGCCCTCCACCGGGTCCCCGACCCGGTGGACTACATCGAGATGCGCCGCTGCACCTTCGGCTCCGAGCTGACGATGTTCCTGGCGAGGCTGCGCCACGAGGGGGAGCTTCCGGCCCGGCTGTTCGCGAGCGGGCCGATGCAGAGCCTCGAACACGCGGCCATGGACTACGCCTGCCTGCTGAACGACCTGTTCTCCTACCGGAAGGAGATCGAGTACGAGGGCGAGATCCACAACGCGGTCCTCGTCGTGGGGACCTTCTTCGACTGCGACCACCCGACGGCCGCCGCGATGACCGCGGACCTGATGGACGCCCGCCTGCACGAGTTCCTGCATGTGAAGGAGCACGAACTGCCCGTGCTGTGCGAGGACTTCGGCCTGGACGGAGCCGCCCGGTCGGCGCTCGGCGCCTATGTGAGGGAGCTGGAGGACTGGCTGGCGGGAATCCTGAACTGGCACCGCAGGGCGCGGCGCTACCGCGATGAGGACCTCGGGGCCGGGGCCGCGCCCTGGCGGCCGGGCGGGCCGACGGGGCTGGGCACCTCGGCGGTCCGGGCCCTGCTGCCCGAGCGGGGCGCGGGGGTGCGGGTGTAGCCGTGCGGACGGCGCCCGGGGTCCCCCGCACGGCGTGCGGGCGGCCTCGGGGCGCCGTCGCCCGGGGCGGGTCTCAGCCCTGCTGGAACAGCTCGGCCGGCAGCGGCTTCAGCAGCGCGTACAGGTCGTCGGTGATCGGCCTGTCCCAGCTGGCGATGGTGACCAGCACCCCGTCGCTGCGGTCGAACTGCACGCAGGAGATGCGGCTTTCGGAGAGCTTGATCCGCCGGACGATGAGCAGGTTGTCGCCCTGCATCACGGGCGTGTCCTCGGCACCGGTCACCTGGACGGGCTCGTCGTTCTCCAGGGCGATCATCAGCTGGGCGACCTCGAAGGGGACCTCGCCCTCCCCCACCTCGCGCGCGGGCGAGCCCTCGGGAAGGTTGCCGATGATCATCGCGGGGCCACGGCCGCCGAAGAGGTCGTAGCGCAGGAACACGCCCTGGCAGCTGCCGTCCGGGGCGGGGAGCAGACCGGCGCCCAGGTTGCCGGGCCAGTCGCCCGGGTCCATGGCCAGGACATCGAAGTCCGGGCCCGCGGGTGTGGCGGCGCTGCGGCGGCGGAGAAACGACATAACCGCCATGGTACGTGCACGGACCGGCCCGGCCGAGCCGGGGCGCCCCGCGCCGCGGGCTCCGTCGCCGTCGCGGGACCGGGGTCCCGCGGGCGCCGCCGGAGGGGGATGAACGCCGGCGGACCGGCGGCCGTATCCCTGGACGCATCCGTGCTGTGTACGGACAGGTGTTCCCGGACCCGCCGGCCGGGGGCGCTCCGTGCCGGGACGCCGTACCGACAGGTGAGGAACAGCCATGGACGACAGCGCCATCCCCGCGTTGCAGGCACTTCCCGACGGCGAGGCCGAACTCCGCCTCACGGTCCGCTTGGGGTGGGAGGATCTGGCGGCCCTGGGACAGGAGGCCGGGCGGCTCTCCGCCCGGATGCAGCGGCCGGTGACCCTGGACGAGGCCGTGGCGCACCGGCTGCGGGGACGGGCCGCGGCCGGGCCGAAGACGGCCGGGGCCGCGGCGTCCGCCCCGGGCGTCACCGCGGAGCGCGGCCAGCAGCTGCCACAGGCGCCGTCTCCGGTGTCCTCGCTCACGGCGCGCTCGCCCGGGGAGCACGCCCGCCAGGCCATCGAGAAGATCAACGCCACGGGGACCGCGGGCCAGGACGCCCGCCCGACCTCCGCCTGACCGGACACCGGCGGCGGGCCGGACGGCAGGGGGCGGCCGTCCGGCCCGCCGCCGGATCGCGACCGCCTCTCGGGCGGGCGCGGGCGACCCTCCGCCCTCCCCTGCCGGGTCCGCGGCCCGCGCGTCCCGACGGCGCCCGCGCACCGCCCCCGGGGCGGCTCAGTCCTCGCCCAGGGCATCGAGGATCTGCTCGCCGCCGAAGATCCCCAGGCGCTCGCGGTACAGCTCCAGGGGAACCCCGTTGGGGTCGCGGAGGTACAGGCTGTCCTCCACCCCCCGGTCCGGACCCGCGTAGTCGACCCCGGCGCGGTCGAGCGCCGCGCGGGCGGCGGCGAAGTGCTGCGCGTCCACCGAGAGGGCCAGGTGCTGCACCCCTCCGATCGTCTCGTGCGCCTCGGGGTGCTCGTGGCCGGGGAAGTCGAAGAAGCCGAGCAGGTTGCCGTGCCCGAGGTCGAAGAAGAAGTGGGTGGAGCCCCGGTAGTCGCGGTTCTCCACGATCTCGACCAGCGGGAAGCCGAGGAACTCCTGGTAGAAGCGGATGGTCTCCTCCACGTCGCGGCAGATGAAGGCGGCGTGGTGGATGCCGCGCGCGGTCGTGGCCGGACGCTCGGCGGGCGCGTGGAGGTAGCGCCGCCTCAGCTCCTCGCGCCGGGCGCGGACGGCATCGAGGGCGGCTCCCTGGGGCTGCGGCATGGCGGACTCCTTCGACGTTGCGGCGGGCGGTGCCGGTCGGCCGCCGGGCGGTCGGGAAGCCCGCGCAGCCATCTGATTGAGGCGTCAACTTTCCTGGGCATTCTTCCCCAGCGCGGAGCGCCGCGCCCGCACTTCCCCGGACGGCCGCGCGCCGCGGCCGGGGCCGGGCAGCCCCCTTGACGGACTCGCGGCCGGGCTGGGTTACTTGCCCGGGAGAACGACCGAATGATCGGTCGTCCGTTTCGGGACGGGAGCTGGCGGATGGCGGACCTGCTGGACGCGGGGGAGCGACTCGGACGCGACGAACTGGCCGCCCTCCAGCGGGAGCGGCTGCGGGCCACCCTGCGCCACGCGTACGAGAACGTCCCCTTCTACCGGAAGTCCTTCGACGACGCGGGGGTGCGCCCCGAGGACCTCCGCGCCCTGGAGGACCTCGCGCGCTTCCCGTTCACCACGAAGGCCGACCTCAGGGACAACTACCCGTTCGGGATGTTCGCCGTCGACCGCTCCGAGGTACGGCGGATCCACGCCTCCAGCGGGACGACGGGGCTCCCCACGGTGGTCGGCTACACCGAGCGCGACCTGGACACCTGGGCCGACGTGGTGGCCCGCGCGCTGCGCGCGGCGGGCGTCCGGCGCGGCCACACCGTCCATGTGGCCTACGGGTACGGGCTGTTCACCGGCGGGCTGGGCGCCCACTACGGCGCGGAGCGGCTCGGCTGCACGGTGGTCCCGGCCTCGGGCGGCATGACGGCGCGCCAGGTCCGCCTGATCCTCGACTTCCGCCCCGAGGCCATCATGGTCACCCCCTCCTACATGCTGACCCTGCTGGACGAGTTCGAACGCCAGGGGGTGGACCCGCGCAGCACCTCCCTGAAGGTGGGCGTCTTCGGCGCGGAGCCCTGGACGGAGGCCATGCGGCGGGAGATCGAGGACCGCTTCGCGCTGGACGCGGTGGACATCTACGGGCTGTCGGAGGTCATGGGCCCGGGCGTGGCGCAGGAGTGCGTCGAGACCAAGGACGGTCTGCACGTGTTCGAGGACCACTTCCTGCCCGAGATCGTGGACCCGGTCACCGGTGACGTGCTGCCCGACGGCGAGCGGGGCGAGCTGGTCTTCACCTCGCTCACCAAGGAGGCGATGCCCGTCGTGCGCTACCGCACCCGCGACCTCTCCCGCCTGCTCCCGGGCACGGCACGCACCTTCCGGCGGATGGAGAAGGTGACCGGGCGCAGCGACGACATGGTGATCCTGCGCGGGGTGAACCTGTTCCCCACGCAGATCGAGGAGCTGGTCCTGCGCACGCCGTACGTGGCACCGCACTTCGAGCTGCGGCTCACCCGGGAGGGCCGGATGGACGCGCTGACCGTGCGGACCGAGGCGCGGGCCGGGGCCACGGCCGACCAGCGCGCGGAGGCCGGCCGCCTGCTGGCCGACGCGGTCAAGGACGGGATCGGGGTGACGGTCCGTGTGGAGGTCGCCGCCCCCCACACGCTCGAACGCTCGGCGGGCAAGATCCGGCGCGTCGTCGACCTGCGCGACGCGCCGGGGTCCTGAACACGGGAAGGCGGCGGCCTGCCGATACTGGTGGGCGGGTGGCCGCCCTCGATGTTGCGTAGACGGAGCTTGGGAATCGCCGTGCTTCGGCGGCCTGATACGCGTCCTGACCAGACTCAAGGGGCGCCGGAGCCGAGCCCGTGGGAGACATGATCACCCCGGATAGATTCCACGTAACTTTTAAGATGCTCAAACGCCGGATGTTCGGCCGAGCCGGCTTCGCGCTCCTGCGGAAACGGGTTCTCCTGGCCAGCCGACCACAGCCACCCATATGGTGACGGGGACGAGAGAAGATGCACCATGGATCCCCGCATACCCCGCCTGCGTCGCAAGCTGGCCGCGATCCCTTTCCAACCACTGCGCAGCCACTCCTTCGGAGAAGAGCAACACAAGTTCCGCCTCGGTCCGAAGCTGGCAGAAGCACGCGTCGCTGCGTTCGAGACCGAGCACGACATCGCCCTGCCCGACGCCTACCGGCAGTTCCTCACGCACATCGGCGGCTCCGGCGCCGCGCCGTTCTATGGCCTCATGCCGCTGGAGCGGTGTTCCCTGCTGGTCATGAACCCGCGTGAGGAACCGGGGGCACCCCGCGGATTCGACGACGCAGAACCCGGGGGACACGAACGCGACCTCTTCCTCCACGTCATCGAAATGGGCTGCACCGACGTATGCGTCATCACGGTGACCGGTCCCCTCACCGGCCGCGTCCTCATCGGCAACAGCGACGGATTCTGGGGTCCCAACGTTTCCTCCGCCACCGACTTCCTCGACTGGTACGAACGCTGGCTCAACCACATGAGCGCCGGACGCGACAACCGGGCCCTCGAACTCACCTCACCCCAACTTCGCGCCCATCCAAACCGCCATCGCATGGCCCCGAAGATCTGACTCTCCGTAACCGCTCCACGGAAAGTGAGCCAGAACCCACAATCGGGAGACCGAGGAGCGGTGGGCACTGACACGCTGCGCGCGTGTCGAAATCGTACGCACGGCCGATCTTGAGGACCGGGGATCTGGCCGAGGCACTCCAAGTGGTCCGACCGGCTGCCGGAGTTGGCCGACACCCGTAGCGTCGAGTGGACCTGGAGGCCGTTGCCCGGACACCTGCTGAGTCGGCAAGGCTGACGGCAGTCGTGCCGGAGGCTGACCGGTGAACGCGAGAGCCAGGCAGGCCAGGTTCTTCACGCGAGAGTGGAACCGCCGCTGACCACCTACCGGCATTCCCGTCCGCCTGGTGTCGACCGCTCGACGTGGCGGAGGCGTTCCTGACTGCCGCAGGAAGCGCATCGGCCATGGTCCGCTGGGACTTCGACGTTTGGCCGGCAGCGCCGGAAGTCAAGCTGTGCCGCGGCGGGACCAGGGGCGCGTACATCACGC
Source organism: Streptomyces sp. C10-9-1 (assembly GCF_024497955.1). Lineage (GTDB taxonomy): Bacteria > Actinomycetota > Actinomycetes > Streptomycetales > Streptomycetaceae > Streptomyces > Streptomyces sanyensis. The sequence goes on from NZ_JANHKP010000005.1 coordinate 295,385, forward strand.
TGGCGCCCCGTGCCCTTGACCTGCACCTGGATGAGCCCGCCGATGTTCACACCGTGTTCGTCCACGAAAGGCAGGCCGAAGCCGAACGTGCATCCTGGCTGGCCGCGACGCAGGCCGGTTTGCGGGTGATCGGCGAGTTGGTCGTGGCACCGCTCTGACGGAGTACGAGATGGCAGCCCGACCCACGGCGCCGGAGTAGCAGGCCGATTGCATGGCGAAGCAGCTGCCCGGGGAATCCGGGCTGTGGCACCCCTTTCAGGAGAGCGGCGCTGAAAGCGGAAGTAGGTCAGCACGTCTCGGCGACGTGGAGCCGGTGGAGAGCGACAGGTCGGCAGGACACGGGGAGACTGCCAGTCAGGTCTGGCAATGAGCCTCGGAGTCGGGCGCGAAGCCTGTCGGCGCGGCGCAACAGCCCGGCGCCGGCTCCGGAACCCCGGCAAACGGGGTGCCCGGGTTCCGTCCACCGCTTCCTACACTGCCACTCACCGCCCGAACTACGGCTCGCACGCCACGCCGTCGTCATCGCGGTCGAGATGCGGTGCATACCCAGGCTCGCCCCGGAAGAGCGGTGCGGCCCCGGCCGCCCGCGCCTCGTCGCAGTTGTCGTAATACACGTCCGGTGCCGGTTCCTCACTCGTCGTCTCGGGCGCGGCGGTCGTCGTCTCCTGTGTCGGTGAGGGTGTCGCTGGCTCGGGCGATGCGGGCGACGGAGTCGTTGTGGGCGTGGGCGTCACCTGCTCGGGTGGCCGCGCTGAGGGCCGTTGAAGGGGATCCGGGTCCGGGGAGTCCGATACGGCCGGCGGCGGCGTCACCGGCGGCACCGCGGGCTCTTCGCCGACACCGAGCGCGCCGAGGATCAGGCCGAGAACGAGGAACGACACCAGCAGTGCCCCAGCAGTGGCCAGGGTCCGGCGCACCCAGCCCCACGCCGCCCACCGCCGCCGCAACCGCCACACCGGGCCCCGCCTGCCACCGCCTGCCATCTCGACTCCAGCCGCTCGATACTCCCGCTTTCAGTGCATCACCAGCGCCCCAGCCACGCACGTCGGTGGCAGGGGTGGACTAGGAACTCCCTTAACAGATCACTGACGGAGAGATCGCAGGACCTGCTGGTGGCGACGAAAGCGCTGCCTGGGACGATGCGCCTGTGAGCTACGACCTTGCTGTGCGGAACGGCAGCCGTCCATCGGCAACCGTGCTGCGAGCTCGACGTGTGACGAGCTCTACGAGCGCTGCCTGAAGTCGGACGATAGAGCCGGGGCAGTATCCGAGTACGCCGCTGCACTGGCCCGCGAGCACGGACTGGTCTGCTTCGATCCGTAGGGAGAGTACCTTCGGCCGTGAGCTGCCTGTTCTTCAGCGAGCGGACCAGAGGAAGATGTCCGCGATGAGGAGACCATCACGGTAGACGGCGGCGGTCGTCTCACAGCGGGTGGCCAGGCCACGCCAATCCCTGAGGCGGTTGGGGAGTTTCTTATGGATCACTGGACGACTACCGAGGTACTGATGATGTGATGGATCCATGCGACCTGGGCACTGTCTGACCAGGAACCACAGCGAGGTGTGGCACGACCGTGCGCTGCCGTCGGGCACTGAGCGGATCGGGTTCTGGACGGTGCTGCGTGGCTCTCTCCTGCCGGTCCTTGTCTGGACTGGGGTGGCATGCTTCATGTACTTCGTCTCCGACCCGATCGCAACCACGGTCCTCGGCGGACTCTCCGCCTTGTCGTTCAGCGTGGGATTCGCGCTGCGCCGCAGGGAAAAGCACTCTGTTCGCTGCAGCGCCTACGGTTCGCCGGGCGGAGTACTCGACACGTCCATGGCCGGGTTCTGAGCGTTGCGGGGCGGGCGCCTGCCATTGTCCTGAGCATGTTCACCGACGCCCCGTGGGCGCCCGAATCGAGCCCCTGCTGCCGGACCGGGCTCCGCCCGAGGAGGGCGTTCCTCAACGGCATCTGCCTGAGCCAACCCGGCGGCGAACGCACGTGCCCAGGTCCCGTCAACCGGCGCTGCATCCCCACCCGCTACGAGAAGACCTCCACCGTCGGCCTCGCCGGGCTCGAACGCTCGGCGGGCAAGATCCGGCGCGTCGTCGACCTGCGCGACGCGCCGGGGTCCTGAACACGGGAAGGCGGCGGCCTGCCGATACTGGTGGGCGGGTGGCCGCGGCGCGCGCCGGGGCGGCGGGGCCGGTCCGCGTCGCAGGCGGGCGGGTGGCACCGTGCGCGGCCCGCAGTCGGCCGGGCGCGTCCGCCCGGCCCCGCCGAAGGAGGACCACGTGCCCGAGCAGCCGACCCGCCCCGCGGTGGCCGCGTTCGTCGAGGCGCTGAACGCCGGTGACAGAACCGCGTTCCGCGCCGCCCTGACGGACGACGCCACGATGGCGGACGACGGGACCGAACGCGATCTGGAGGCCTGGACGGAGAAGGAGATCTTCTCCTCGAACGGCCGTCTGGAGGTGGAGAGCGTCTCCCCCGACGGGCTGTCGCTCACGGCCCGGTACACCAACTCCACCTGGGGCAGCATGCGCACCTCGTGGCGGTTCACCGTGTCCGACGGGAGGATCAGCCGCTTCGAGACCGGCCAGGCCTGACGCGCCCGCCCCGGCCGGTCCGGCGGGCACCCCGCCGGACCGGCTCAGGGGCTGATGGCCAGGAAGACGAAGGCCGCCAGGATCGACAGGTGGACACCCCCCTGGAGCAGGGTGGCCCGGCCGGGGACGACCGTCAGGGCGCCGGTGACCACCGTCAGCGCCAGCAGGACCATATGGGTGGCCGTCAGACCGAGCACGAGAGGGCCGTCCAGCCAGACGGTGGCGACGGCGATGACGGGGATGGTCAGGCCGATACTGGCCATGGCGGACCCGAGCGCCAGGTTGAGGCTCTGCTGGACCCGGCCCCGGCGGGCGGCGCGGACGGCGGCCAGCGCCTCCGGGAGCAGCACCAGCAGCGCGATCACGATGCCGACCACGGCCTGGGGCAGGCCCGCGGAGGCCACGGCGGACTCGATCGTCGGCGACACGGCCTTGGCGTCGCCGACGACGGCCACCAGAGACACCACCAGCAGGGCCAGGCTGGCGGCGGCCGCCGACCGCGAGGGCACGCCGGCGTGGTCCTCCTCCGTCTCCGCGGGGCCCTCCGCCGTCTCCGCGGGGTCGGCGGCCGGCTCGCGCCCGCCGGTGACCTGCTCGCGCTCGTGGGTGACCGGCAGGAAGTGCTCGCGGTGGCGAACGGTCTGCATGGTGACGAACAGCGCGTAGAGGGCCAGCGAGGCGACCGCGGCGAAGGCGAGCTGCCCGGTGGAGAACTCGGGCCCCGGCCTGCTGGTGGTGAAGGTCGGCAGCACCAGGCTGAGGGTGGCGAGGGTGGCGACCGTGGCGAGCGCGGCGCCGGAGCCCTCCGCGTTGAACACCGCGAGGCGCCTGCGCAGCGCGGCCGTGAGCAGGGACAGGCCGACGATCCCGTTGCAGGTGATCATGACCGCCGCGAAGACGGTGTCGCGGGCCAGCGTGGCGCCCTTCGGGCCGCCGTCGACCATCAGGGTGACGATGAGCGCGACTTCGATGACGGTGACGGCGACGGCGAGCACCAGCGAGCCGAACGGCTCGCCGACGCGGTGCGCGACGACCTCGGCGTGGTGCACGGCCGCCAGCACCGCCCCGGCGAGGAACACCGCGACCACCGCGACGGCGGCACCGGGCAGGGTCCGACCCCAGCTGAGCACGAGGGCGACCACCGCGAGCACCGGGACCCAGTCCGGCCACCGGCGCACCGCCACCGTCCTGATCTTCGTCACGCCCATGCAGGCCAGGCTGCCAGCGCCGGGCCTCCGGCGCGCGCCGGGACCGGGGGCGCGGGCCCCGTCCGGGACCCGGTGGCGGGCGCGGGGAGCGGGTCGCCGGGTGCGGGCGGCCGGGACCTTCCGCCGGCCGTCCCGCCGCGCGGTGCGCCGCCGTGTCCGCGGCGTGCGGCCGGTGCCCGGAGCGGAGTTCCGGTCACCCGAGGACGCCCGGCTCCCGGCGCGTGGTTGACAGTGGCCGTCCGCCGGAAGGACAGTGCCACGTGTCGCGGCCCCCCGAAGGACTCCTTCCGGAAGGATTCCGAGCATGACCGCCGGTACACCGGACGCAGGGAGCAGCCCGATCGGCAGACGAGGAGTGGGGAAGGGGGCCCTCGCCCTGGGCGGCGCCCTGGCGCTCGCCTGCGCACCGTTCGCGGGAACGGCGGCAGGCGCCCCGGGGGGCGGTTCCGCCTCCGGTGCGTCCGGCCCGCCGCCCGCCTCCGGTGCCGGGCGCGGGCCGGTCCTGCGCCACGGGACACCCGAGCGGCGGGACTGCTCGCGCCGCACCTCGCGCGGTTGGCCGAGGACGCCACGCGGTTCCTGGACCCCTCCCCCGACCGTCCCTGGTACGCGGGGGCCGTCCTGCTCGCGGGCCGCGGCGGGACGGTGGCCCTGCACCGGGCCCTCGGCTGGGCGGTGCGCTACGCGGCCTACGACGAGGTGACGGACACCGGTGTGGAACTGCCGGCCGCCGAGCGGATCCCGATGCGCGAGGACACGGTCTTCGACCTGGCCTCGCTCTCCAAACTGTTCACCTCGGTCCTGGCCGTGCAGCAGATCGAGAGGGGTGCGCTGGGCCTGGAGGAGCGGGTCGCGCGGCGGCTGCCGGAGTTCGGGCGGTCCGGCAAGGAGGCCGTCACGGTGCGGCAGCTGCTCACGCACACCTCCGGGCTGCGGTCCTGGATCCCCTTCCACCGGGAGCCGACGCGGGAGGCCCGCCTCGAACTGCTGTGGCGGGAGGCCCCGGTCGGCGCGCCCGGGTCCCGCTACCTGTACTCCGACCTGAACCTCATCACGCTCCAGCTCCTGCTGGAGGAGGTCACCGGCCGCGGTCTCGACGCACTGCTCCACGACGGGATCACCGCCCCGCTCGGGATGCACCGCACCCGGTTCAACCCTCCGGCCGCGTGGCGGCCGGAGATCGCCGCGACGGAGGACGCCCGGCCGCCGTGGTCCGGCCTGGATCGCGGCATGGTGTGGGGCGAGGTGCACGACGAGAACGCCTACGCCTTCGGCGGGGTGGCGGGTCACGCGGGGGTCTTCTCCACCGCCTGGGACCTCGCGGTGCTGGCCCGCACCCTGCTCAACGGCGGCGCCTACGGCCGCAGCCGGATCCTCGCCGCCTCCTCGGTCGAGCTGATGTTCACGGACTTCAACACCGGCTTCCCCGGGGACGGGCACGGGCTGGGCTTCGAGCTCTACCAGCACTGGTACATGGGGGCGATGGCCACCCCGCGGACCGCGGGCCACACCGGCTTCACCGGCACGAGCATCGTGCTCGACCCGGACAGCGACTCCTTCCTGATCGTCCTCGGCAACTCCGTCCACCCGGTGCGCCGCTGGCGCTCGGGCAGCGCCCCGAGGGTCGCGGCGGCCGACGCCATGGCCCGTGCGGTCCCGGTGCGCCCCGCCCGCGGCCGGACCGCGTACTTCGCGGGGATGGCGAGCGGCACGACGGCCACCCTCGCCCTGCCCGCGCTCGGCCCGGGCGCGCGCACCCTGCACTGCGCGCTGTGGTGGGACACGGAGCCCGGCGCGGACGCGTGCTTCCTGGAGGCCTCGGCGGACGGCGGGGGCACCTGGGACCCGGTCCCCTTCACCGCGCGGGCGCCGGACGGCGGGTGCCACCGGTACCCCGGCGGTGCGGTCGGCGGGTGGTCGGGCCGCCGCTGGCACCGCCTGTCGGCGGACCTGTCCGGGTGGCGCGGGGCACCGCTTGTGCTGCGCTGGCGCTGCACCACCGACGGGCGGTACGTGGGACGCGGGGTGTACGTGGACGGCATCCGGGTGGTCGGCGAACGGGGGCGGCGCCTCTTCGACGCGTCACGCCCCCGGGACGCGGCGAGGATCGCCGCGGACGGCTGGACGGCGTCGCCGGACTGACGCCGCCTCGCCTCCGCCGCTGGCTCGCGGCGCTCGGCCGGTGGCCGCCGGCGGGGGGCGGCCCGGCACCCGGGGGGCACGGGGTCAGCGGCCGAGGACCGCCATCGCCGCGTTGTGCCCCGGGACGCCGCTGACCCCGCCGCCGCGGACCGCGCCCGCCCCGCACAGGAGGATGTTGGGATGCGCCGTCTCCACGCCCCACCGGCCGGCGTCCGCCTCGTCGGCCGCGTACGGCCAGGACAGGTCGCGGTGGAAGATGTGGCCGCCCGGCAGCCGCAGTTCGCGTTCGAGTTCCTGGGGGGTGCGGACCTCGATGCACGGCGCGCCGTCGGCGTCGCGGGCCAGGCAGTCGGCGAGCGGTTCGGCGAGGTGGCCGTCGAGTTCGGCGAGCGTGGCGGCCAGCAGGCGGTCCCGTACGGTGTCGTGGTCCTCCGTGAAGAGCCGGGCCGGGGTGTGCAGTCCGAACAGGGTCAGGGTGTGGTGGCCCTCGGCGGCGAGCCGGGGGTCCAGGATGGTCGGATCGGTCAGGGAATGGCAGTAGATCTCCGACGGGGGCGCGGTGGGCGGCGTCCCCGCGGCGGCCTCGCGGTAGGCGGTGGCCAGTTGCCCGTACCCCTCGGAGACGTGGAAGGTTCCGGCGAAGGCGTCCGTGCTCGCCACGGCGGTGTCGCGCAGCCGGGGCAGGCGCCTGAGCAGCATGTTGACCTTCAGCTGGGCCCCCTCGGGCCGCTGACCGGGCGGAAGCGGCTCCTCGCCCAGCAGCCCGGCCAGTTCCTGCGGGGAGGCGCCCACCAGGACGTGCCGGGCCCCGACCCGGCCCTCGGCCTGCCCGGCGCGGAAGGCGACCTCGGCCCGGGTCCCGTCCGTGGAGATGCCCGTGGCCTCGTGCCCGGTGGCGAGTTCCGCACCGCCCGCCCGTGCGGCCCGCGCCAGGGCGTCGGTCAGGGCGCCCATCCCGCCCACGGGAACGTCCCAGTCCCCGGTTCCGCCGCCGATCACGTGGTAGAGGAAGCAGCGGTTCTGGCGCAGCAGGGGGTCGTGGGCGTCGGCGAAGGTCCCGATCAGCGCGTCCGTGAGGACCACACCGCGTACCAGGTCGTGGCGGAAGCGCCGCTCGATCTCCACACCGATCGGGTTCTCGAACAGGGCCGCCCACGCGGCGTCGTCTCCGATGCGGGAGCGCAGTGCCTTCGCGGTCGGCAGCGGCCGGGTGAGGGTGGGGAAGACGGCCTCGGCGACCCTGCGGGTCATGCCGTGGAACTCGCGCCAGGCGGTGTACTCGCGTTCGCCGCCGGTCAGGCGGGAGAAGGAGTCCGCGGTGCCGGGCCCGCCGACCAGGAGGCCTCCGCCGCCGTGGGGCGTGTAGGAGGAGACGGTCCGCTTGCGCACGGCGAAGGACAGCCCCAGGTCGCGGACGATGTGGGCGGGCAGCAGGGAGACCAGGTACGAGTAGCGGGAGAGCCTCGCGCCGACCCCGGCGAACGGGCGGGTCGAGACGGCGGCTCCGCCGGTGCTGCCGCGCCGTTCGAGCAGCAGGACGGAGCGTCCCGCGCGGGCGAGGTAGGCGGCGGCGACGAGGCCGTTGTGGCCGCCGCCGACGATGACGGCGTCGTACGAGGCGAGTGCGGGCATGGGCCGGACCCTAGCGGTTCGCGGCACGCCCGGCGACGGTGCCGGGCGGCGCCGCTGTCCGGATTCCGGCGGCCCGGGCGGACCGGCGCGCACCGGGCACGGCGCGGGGCGGGGCGGGGTCAGCGGAGCCGGGCGCGGGCCGGGGTCAGCGGGCCGCGGGTCCGGAAGGCGCTCCGCGCAGGGCGGCCACCGTCCGGTAGACCTCGGCGGCCTCCGCGCTCCGTCCGAGCTGTTCGAGGCAGTGGGCCTCGTCGTTGCGGCTGGCGAGGGTGTCGGGGTGGCCGGCGCCCAGGACCCGCTCCCGGTCACCGGACACCGCCCGGTAGACGGCGTGCGCCTCGTGCCAGCGGCCCAGCCAGCCCAGGCCCACGGCCACCTCGCGGCGGCTGATCAGCGTGTCCGGGTGGTCGGGCCCCAGCACCCGCTCGCGCAGCGCGCACACCTCGCGCGCCTCGGCCAGGGCCTCCTCCCAGCGCGCGAGGCGGCCGAGGTTCACTCCGAACGTGTGCCGGGCCCGCAGCGTCTCGGGGTGGGCCGCCCCGTTGACCCGCGTGCGGTCGGCGACGAGGGCCCGGTAGGCGTCGAGCGCCTCGGCGCTGCGCCCGAGCCGCCCGAGGCTGATCCCTGCCTCGTAGCGGGCGGCGAGGGTGTCGGGGTGGTCCGGGCCGAGCGCCCGGGCCCGGGCGGCGGCGACCTCGCGGTAGGTGCCCAGTGCCTCGTCCCAGCGGCCGAGGCGGCCGAGCGCGTGGGCGACCTCGTACCGGGTGACCAGGGTGTCGGGGTGCGCCGCGCCCAGGACGCGCGTACGGGCCGCGGCGACCTCGTCGGCCGCGAGGTAGGACTCCTCCAGGCGGCCCAGGCGCCCCAGGCTGAAGGCCAGGTTGTGCCGGCAGCGCAGGGTGTCGGGGTGCTCGGTGCCGAGCGTGCGCTCCCGGGCCGCGAGCACCCGGGCGTAGAGCCGGTGGGCCTCCGGGTGGCGGCCCAGCTGGCCGAGGACGTAGGCGGTCTCCTGCCGGGCCGCCAGGGTGTCGGGGTGGTCCGCACCGAGCCTCCGCTCGCGCGCCGCGGCGACCTCGGCGTGGAGGGCCAGCGCCTCGGCGGCGCGCCCGCCGCGGCCGAGGCCGACGGCCGCCTCGAAGCGGCTGGCGAGGGTGTCGGGGTGCTCGGCGCCCAGCAGGGCGGCGCGCTCGGCCGCCACGGAGAGGTGCGCCTCCGCGGCCTCCTCCCAGCGCCCCTGGCGGCCCAGGTGCAGGGCGGCCGCGTGGCGGTCGGCCGAGGCGGCCGGGCTCGCGGGGACCGGGAGGGTGCCGGGGTGGTGCCCGCGCGGGCCGGGACCGACGGTGCTTCCGGACGGCGGCGCGGACTGCTCCCGGGCGGCGGGGGCGGGCGGGAGGGCCGAGCCGTCGGGGGTGGCGGGCCCCGGCTGGTCGGGGACGCGCCCGAGGGCGGGCGGGCGGGTCCAGACCGCGGTGAGCGGCGAGGGCCGCCCCGGCCCGGACGTACCGGGGCGGGTGCCGGCCTTCGGCCCGGGGCCCATGCGGCGCGCCCAGAGCGGCAGTGCCGGGAGCGCGGGAGCGTGGAGGCGCGACGGCGCGGTGGCGGCTCCGGCGGGGTGGGGGCGCTGGAGGACGGTGGTGCCGCCGAGCGGGTGGGGGTGCGCCGTCGGCGCGCCCGCGGCGAGGCGCAGGCTGCGCAGCAGTTCGCCCGCGTCGGCGGGCCGGTCCTCGGGGGCCTTGGCCAGGAGCGACAGCACGGCCCGTTCCAGGAACTCGGGGATCTCGGACCGGACCTGGCGCAGGGGGGCCGGAGCGGTGTCGCGGTGGCCGACGAGGACGGCCCAGGTGTCGTCGTGGTCGAAGGGGGGCGCCCCGGTGGCCAGCTCGTACAGGACGCAGCCGAGCGAGTACAGGTCGCTGCGGTGGTCGACGGCACCGGCGCCGATCTGCTCCGGCGACATGTAGTGGGGGGTGCCCATGGCGATGCCGGTACCGGTGACACGGGAGCTGAAGCCGATGTCCGCGCCGAGGCGTGCGATGCCGAAGTCGCAGATCTTCACGGCGCCGCCGGTGAGCCGCATGATGTTGGCGGGCTTCAGGTCCCGGTGGACGATGCCCTGGTCGTGGGTGTAGGCGAGGGCGTCGGCGACCTGGTCGGCGATGTCGACGACGTCCGTGACGGGCAGCGGCGCCTGCCGGCCCGCCTCCAGCAGCTGGCTGAGGTTGCGGCCGTCGAGGAGTTCCATCACGAGGTAGAGCACCCCGTCGTCGTCCCCGAAGTCGTGGACGACGGTGACCCCGCGGTGCTGGAGGGCGGCGGCGACGCGGGCCTCGCGGCGGAAGCGCTCCTTGAGCGCGTCGGCGAGGGGGCGGTCGGGTTGCGTGCCCAGCGGCTTCAGGCACTTGACGGCGACACGACGGCCCAAGGACTCATCGTGTGCACGCCACACCTCGCCCATGCCGCCGCGCCCGATGCGTTCGAGCAGCCGGTACCGGCCATGGATCAGCCTGGTCTCCGCCATCTCGTGAAGTCGCCCCCGTCGTCGTTGCTCGCCCTCCCCTGGCCGTCCAGTATGGCGGCCTGTCCTCGCAGTTTGTACGGGGTGGGGCCGCAGGTGGAGGGGCGGCGCGCCATCGCATTCGGAATGTGACTTCCTGCGCGGCCCACGGGACGGGAGGGGCCCGGCCCGGCCGCCGCCTCCCGGCGTCCTGCGGTGCCCCGCCTCGGGAGGCGGCGGGGTCGCGGGGCTCCTCCGCGCACCCGGGCCGCCCTGACGGTGTGCCGGCTCCTCCCCGGCCCCGCTGCGCGGGGGCCCCGCGCCCCCGGGCCCCCGCGGGGGCCGGGTGCCGTCACGCGGCGTTTCGGGCGGCCGGGGCGGCGCGCTCCACGGTGAGTTCCGCGGTGGCGGTGGTGCCGCCCGCGGTGACGGCGAGGCGGACGGTGCCCGGTCGCAGGGCCGTGAGCAGCCCGGTGGCCGGATCGTAGGCGGCCGTGTGGCGCGGCCGGGCACCCTCGGGACTCCCGATGTGCAGGCGGGGCGATCCGGTCCAGTCGGCGCCGACGGGCCAGGCGACCGGGACCCTGCGGCCCGCCTGGACGATCTCCGCGCGGACCGGTGCGGCCTCGCCCGTGCGCAGCACTGCGGGGGCCGCCAGTTCCAGGGCGTCGGTGCGGGGGCGGGTCTGCACGGAGATCCAGTCCGGCCCGGGGCCCCACGGGGCACGCCGTACCGCGGCCTGCTCGTCCCGGTCGACCCGGTCGACGCCCACCAGCGACCAGCCGGTGAACCCGCCCGCTTCCGCGGGGCCGGCCGGGCTCTTGGCGGAGTTGCCGTTCACCAGGTAGGGGACCCCCTCGACACGGGAGGCGTGGAAGACCCCGGCGTGGGCGCCCACCAGGGCGGCGCCCTTGCCGGTGGTGCGCCGGAAGGCGGAGAGCCAGTCCTCGACCATGGCGGCCTCCTTGCGGTCGGCCAGCCGGCTGGCCTGCTGGGGCGCGGGGTCCCTCGGGGGGACGTGCTGGACGACGACCACGGAGGAGACGTCCGGGTCCCCGGCGGCCTCGTCGAGCCGGTCGCGGAAGTTGCGGACCTGTTCCAGTCCTCCCCCGCGCAGGGTGAGAGAGGAGGTGTCCAGGGTGATGAAGCGGGTGCCCCGGTGGTCGAACACCCGGTGCGCGGGACCGAACTCGGCGGTGAAGGCCTCGATGCTGCCGCCCATGACCTCGTGGTTGCCGGGGACGTACGTCCAGGGGAGGCCGTCGCCGAGTTCCTCGGTGAGCACCCGGCGGGCGAGGGCCAGGTCCGCGGGGCTGCCCTCGTCGACGAGGTCTCCGGCGACGACGAGGAGGTCGGGGCCCGCGGCCCTGATCTCGCGCAGCGTGCGCCGCGCCTGGCGTACCAGGGGGCCGTCGGGGTCCCGGGCGACGAACTGGGCGTCGGACATCACGGCGAAGCGCCAGTCGCGTGCGGCGGTGGCCGCCGGCCCGGCGATGAGCGGGTCGGTGACACGGGGCGGGTCTGGCAGCTCGACGGCAGGGGGCACCAGGGCGTCGAGGCCGTCGACGGCGACGCTGCCGGTGTACTGCCTGGCGGCTGAGGTCTCGGCCAGGTAGAAGCGGTGCACGGTGAGCGGGGCGGCCGCCGCGGCGGGGACGTCGAAGGACACCCGCCGCCAGCCGTTCCAGGTGATGTGCGGCCCGCGCAGCAGGTGGTCGGTGCCGGTGGCGTCCCTGAGGTGGAGGGTGGGCCAGGCGCCGCGGCCGTCGCCGCGGATCCACAGGCCGAGCCATCCGGGGTGTCCGGGCAGCGGCAGGGGGGAGGGAGGCGAGGCGTAGGCGGCACGGGTGGCGGTCGACCGGGTGAAGTCGTAGGCGAGTTCCAGGCCGGTGCCCTGGTGCCCGTGGGGCGTGGCGGTGACCGAACCGGTGGCGCGCGCCTGGCTGAACGTCCAGTCGGCGGCGTCGTCGCAGGTGCTGACGGACCGTTCGGCGAGGCCGACGGCGACGCCGACGACGGCGGTGCGGCCGCCGGCCCGGGCGGTGACGGTGCCGGAGGTGCCGGCACCCGCGCGGGCCGTGACGGTGAACGAGCCCTGCCCGTCGGGGCGCACGTCGAACAGGGCGCGGTCGTACTCCAGCCGGACGTCGGCCGGTTCCACGGGGGCGCTGTTGCCCTGGGCGTCGTGGCCGACGAGGCCGAAGGCGCCCGAGGCCGGGGCACCGGCGAGGCCGAGGCGCCGGACGGTGGGGGTGATCCGGGCGAGCGGCCCGAGGACGGCCAGGCGGAGGCTGCCCCGGGCGGGACCGAGTTCGGCGCGGACCTCGGTGGCGCCGGTGCGCAGGGCGTGGAAGACGCCGTCCGCGTCGACGCGTCCGACCCGGGGGTCGCGGGTGCGCCAGCGCGGGGTTCCCTCCGCGGGGCCGTAGGTCTCGTCGTACCCGGCGGCGGTGAGCGCACGGGTCAGCCCGGGGAACACCCGCTCCGGACGGCCCCCGCGGACCGGGCCGGAGGTCGGGGCGGTGTCCGCCGGGGTCGCGGTGGCCACCCGGAAGCCGTGCAGGCGGCCGCTGCCGTCGGGGGCGGTGAGGGCCAGGCCGTTCGGGACGGGCCGCTCGGCTCCGTCGGAGGGGCTGTTCTCGACGGGCAGCGCGTCGCTGCCGGGCAGCCGTGCCAGGAGTGTGGAGGAGCCGCCGCCGTCGAGGTTGAGCGCGTTGCGGGCACCCGCCGCGCGCATCATCCGGCCGAGTTCGGTGAGGGTGACGCCGCCGCTGTCGGCCTGTCTGCCGTCGACGGTGAGGACGTGCATCCGGCGGCCGTCCGCGGAGAAGCCGACGGCGGTGCGCGGCGCGGGGACGTTGTTGCCCGCGCCGTCGTGGTTCTGCGCGACGCCGTCGACGACCAGCAGTTCCCGTCCGCCGACGGCGGTGCGGGGCAGCGGCCCGCCGCCGGTGCGCGGCCGGAAGGCCACCGCCACCGGGTCGCCGGGGCGCAGCGCCCGCAGGACGGCGGCGCCGGCCTCCCGCCCGGTCAGGACCGTGGTCCCGGCCGGGACGGGGCCGCCGCCCGTGCCCTCGTGCACGGAGACGACCCTGCCGCCGCGGACGACGGCCTCGGAGGCCGGGGCCCCGTCGACGGTGAGTGCCCGGTCCGCGGTGCCCCAGGCCGGGGTGTAGGCGCCGATCCCTCCGGGGGGCACGTCGGCCGCGTTGTAGGCCGCCAGAGGGTGGGCGGATCCGTCGGGCAGGGTGAGCGTGCCCTCGAAGTACAGCTCCAGGACCCGTCCGGCGCCGCCGGGCCCGAACCCGGCCGCGCGGTGTGCGCCGGTGGCCGGCGAGTGCGTGGCCCGGCCGTCGCGGATGCCCGGGCCGAGCGGCGCGCCCGTCCCCGTGATGTCGAAGAAGTCCCCGTTGAACGCGGCCACGGTGCGCCGCCCGGGGCCGGGGTCGTGGCGGGCGGCGAGTTCGCCGAGGGTGGTGCGCTCGGCGACCAGGCCGGAGGAGAGGTAGTCGGCCCGCACGGTGCCCGCGCCGAGGTCGACGGTGAGTTCGTCCACCCGCAGCCAGGCGGTGGCCTCGTAGCGGTCGTAGGAGGTGAGGCGGATTCCGGGGGCGACGGGGCGGACCGTGCGCGCCGTCTGCACCCCCCCGGGTTCCGCGACCGCTGCGGGGGTGCCGCCGGCCGGGACGGGGGGCGGGCCGAGGGGGCGGGCGGCGGCGGGCGGGGTCGGTTCGGGGGTGAAGGCCGAGGCGGGGGTGGCGGCCCCCGAGGCCAGGGCGGACAGGACCACGAGCGGCACGAGGATGCGCCTTGCTCTGCCAGAGCCCACAACGTCTCCCGTGGATAGGCCGGTTGAGGACGTGGATCGCGCTGCCGGGACAGTGTCCCGGCGCGCCGGGGGCGGACGGCGCCGGTGGGGGCGGCTGCCGCCGTCGGCGTGCGGACGCTCTGGCATCCTGGCGGGCTCGGGCGCCGGGAGCGGGGGCACACGCCGGGGCCGGGGCGGCGGTTCCGCCCGACGACGCAGCGGCGGGGTCCGCGCGCCCGGTGCACGGGCGGCGGCGGTGGTGGTGGCGCGCGGCTGCACCGGGCCTCGGCCGGGCCGTGCCCTGGCGGAGGGAGGCGGCCGGGCCGTGACGGCCCGGCCGCTCGTCCCGCTCCGCCTCTGCGCCGCGGCGGGAGGAGCGGGGAGGCGCTGTGGTCAGCCCTGGGTGCTGCGGCGCCTGCGGGAGGCCCACATGATGCCGGCGCCGGCGGCGACGACCACGGCCGCAGCGCCCGCGATCAGCGGGGTGGAGCTGGAGGAGCCGGTCTCGGCCAGGCCGGGCTCCGAGGGGCTCGGCGCCGGGGTGGGGGCCTCGGTGCCCGGGGTCTCGCTCGGTGTCGCGCTGGGCGCCGGGCTGGACTCGCTCGGCGACGGCGTGGGCTCGCTCGGGCTGGGGGTGGGCTCCTCGCAGACCGGTGCGGTCTTGGTCTCGTCGCGCGAGAACTGATCGCCGTCCTGGGCCACGACGACGAGGCGGACCACCACCTCCTTGTCGTGCTCGGGCAGTTCGAGCACGCGCTCGAAGTCGTTGGCGAAGGTCTCGGTCGGCAGCAGGTCCTTGCCGTCCACCGTGACCGTCACCGTGTTCTCGGTGCGGTTGCCGTAGTTGGTCAGCTTGATGTCCACCTGCTCGCAGGTGACCGACCACGTCGGGGTGTGGGCCGCGGCGGGCACGGCCGTCAGGCCGACGCCGAGGGCACCGGCCGCGGCCGCGGCGACGAGGGCCGCCGAGCGCCGCAACGCCCTGTTCTTCTCTCTCACTTGGATCCTCCACGAAGACACGCCACCACTGCTGGCGGTCCGCGCACCCTACCGCCGTACGGGGGAGATAAAGCATCCGCCCCAAACATTCCCGGGGGGACGACGGCTGATTTCACGTCATGCGCCCACGGGCCCGACCGGGGCACCGCGCACCCCCGTTCCGCGCCGTCGCGGTGGCCCGGCTCGGGGCCCTCCGGCGCCTCGTCCGCCCGCCCGCCGCTGCGGGGCTCAGGTGTCCCGGTCGCCGCGCTCCCGCGCCCGCAGCCACAGCGGCAGCACGAACCAGCACAGGACGAACCAGGCGACCATGGCCCCGACCAGCCACAGCGCGTCCGCGTCGGCCACGGCGACGCGCAGGATCAGCAGCAGTGCGCACGCCATCGTGCACAGGAGCAGCAGGAGCGCGACGACGGTCAGGCGGGAGGCCCAGTCCACCGTCTGCGGCTTCAGACGGCGGCCCGTGACCGTGCGGTGGAGGGCGACGGGGGCGACCAGGGCGCCCGTGGTGGCCGCTCCGAGCAGCACGGTAACGGTGTAGATGGCCCGGTCCGTGCCGGAGAGTTCGGAGAAGCGTGGCTGAAAGGCCACGGTGAGCAGGAAGCCGAAGAGGATCTGCACGCCCGTCTGGGCGACGCGCAGCTCCTGCAGGAGGTCGATCCAGCGGCGGTCCGCCCGCTCCTCCTCGGTCTCGTGGCGGCCGCGTGGTCCGGCCCCGTGCGGGCCGCGTTCCACGTCGGCATCCCGGGCGGGCGAGGCGCCCTCGTGCGCGGGGCCCGTGCGGGCAGGTCCGCCGCCCCGCCCGGGCGGCTCCGGGCGGGCGCCCTCCGGGGGGCCGCCGTCCTGTGTCACCGCGCCACCTCCCGCGCCTGGTCCCCCGGCGGGCCGTCCCGCGGGGCGGCGCCGGGCCCGGGCGGTGCCGCCCGGGCCCCGGTCGCGGCGCCGGTCATGGACTCACCATCGCCTCCGCGACGAGCAGCCGCACGGCGGCGGCGATCGACTCGGCGTCGATCCCGACGGCGTGCCGCTGCTCGGCCCCGGTCGCCGACGCCGGGACGCCGCGCACCCCGAGGCGCACCAGCCGGGGCGCGGGCCGGCCGTCGGAGAAGACCTCGGCCACGGCGTCGCCGAGGCCGCCCTGCGGCCGGTGGTCCTCGGCGGTGAGCAGGCAACCGGTGTCGTCGGCCGCCTGCTGGAGCGTGCGGGCGTCGACGGGCTTCACCGAGTAGGCGTCGACGACGCGCACGGCGATGCCCTCGCGGTCCAGCAGGCGGGCGGCTCCGAGCGCCTCGTGGACGGTCACGCCGGCGGCCACGATGCAGGCGCGGTCGCGATCCGAGGAGCGCAGCACGCGGGATCCGCCGATCGGGAACGCGTCCTCGGGGCCGTAGAGGACGGGGGTGGCCGAGCGGGTGGTGCGCAGGTAGGCGACGCCCGGTGCGTCGGCCATGGCGGCGACCAGCCGTGCGGTCTGGGGCGCGTCGCAGGGGTAGAGGACGGTGCTGCCGGGGACGGCCCGCATCATGGCCAGGTCCTCCAGGCCCATCTGGGAGGGGCCGTCCTCGCCGACGGAGACGCCCGCGTGCGATCCGACCAGCCGGATCGGCGCATGGCTGACGGCGGCCATCCGGATGAAGTCGTGGGCGCGGGTGAGGAAGGCGGCGAAGGTGGCGGCGAAGGGGTTCCAGCCGCGGGAGGCCATGCCGACGGCGGCGGCGACGAGCTGCTGCTCGGCGATGTGGAACTGGAAGGCGCGCTCGGGGTGCTCCGTGGCGAAGAACTCGGTGCGCGTGGAGTCGCCCACCTCCGCGTCGAGGGCGACGACGTCGCCGCGTACGGCTCCGAGCGCGGCCAGGGCGCGGCCGTAGGCATCGCGCGTGGCCGCCTGCTCGCCCCGGTCGAAGACGGGGGGCCGGTGCTCCTGTGCGGGCGGGCGGCGGCGGATGCGCACCTCGGGCGGGGGTGCGACGTCGACGCGCAGGTCGGTGCGTCCGCCGAGTTCGGCCACCGCCGCCTGCGCGTCGGGCAGGGGCTTGCCGTGCCGGCCCTCCCGGTCCTGGACCTCCGCCACGCCGCGCCCCTTGTCGGTCCCGGCGATGACGGCCGTGGGGCGCCCGGCGGTGGCGTCGGCGTCGGCGAGTGCGGCGTCCACGGCGGCGGTGTCGTGGCCGTCGACGCGCAGGGTGTGCCAGCCGAAGGCCTCCAGGCGGCGGGCGTAGGCGTCGAGGTCCCTGCCGAAGCGGGTGGGTCCGCGCTGGCCGAGGCGGTTCACGTCGATCAGCAGGACGAGGTTGTCCAGCCGCTCCTGCCCCGCGTGCTCCACCGCCTCCCAGACCGAGCCTTCGGCCATCTCGCCGTCGCCCGAGAGGACCCAGACCCGGTAGGGGATCTGGTCCAGCTCCCTGCCCGCCAGGGCCATGCCGACGCCGACGGGCAGGCCCTGGCCCAGGGAACCGGTGGCCACGTCCACCCACGGCAGCCGGGGCGTGGGGTGGCCCTCCAGCCTGCTGTCGCGGGTGCGGAAGGTGAGCAGTTCGGCGTCGTCGACGGCGCCCGCGGCCTTGTACATGGCGTAGAGCAGCGGGGAGGCGTGCCCCTTGGAGAGGATCAGCCGGTCGTTGCCGGGGTGGTCCGGCCGGTCGAAGTCGTACCGCAGGTGGCGGGCGAGGAGCACCGCGGCGATGTCGGCGGCGGACATGGCCGAGGTGGGGTGCCCGGAGCCGGCGGCGTCCGCGGCGCGTACCGCGTCGACCCGCAGCTGCTGTCCCAGCCGGGCCAGGTGTGCGTCGTGGGGCGCTGTTGCTCGCATGTCTGCGCTCCTCGGGTTCGTGTCGCGCGGCGGGCGGGGTGCCGGTCGTCCCGCGGGCGGGCGCCGCGGCCCGTGGGCGGTGTCCGGGTGCCCGCGGGCCGGGGCCTCAAACCCCCGGCCGCCCTCGTCGGGCCGTCCCCGGGCCGCCGGGCCCGGGGAGGCCGGGTGTCAGCGGGGGTGCCGGTCGGGGTGCTCCTCGACCACGGCGCCCTGCTGGGGCATCAGCACCCGCCGCCGCTTGGCGATGCTGGTGAAGGTCGCCACACCGATCAGGCCCACGGCCATCAGGATGATCCCGACGACGTCGAGGTTCACCCCGTCGACCTGCCAGTCCGTGCCGAACGTGAGTATGGCTCCCGCGGCGATCAGGATGATGCATCCGCCGATCCCCATCTGGTCCACCTGCTTCCTTCTCCGCGTGCGTCGTGCCGCCCGGCAGGCCCTGCCCGCAAGCGGCACCCGGTCGTTCCCGGAGCGCCGTCGTTCCCGGCGCGCCGTGCCCCCCGGCTACCCGGCGAGGGCCTCCGCATGTCCCCGGCTTGCTGTCATGTCCACGGACTTCCGGATAGTGCACGCAGCGCGGTGGATCAAGTGCGGACCGAAGAGGGCAAGGTCACAGCCCTGTCCTCTCCGCTCCTTCGTGGCGCTGGCCTAGCATCTGAGCATGACGGTCCTCCCCGATGACGGGTTCTCCCTGGCCGCCGAGTTCCCGGATGCGACGCACGAGCAGTGGCAGCGCCTCGTGGAAGGCGTCCTCCGCAAGTCCGGCAAGGACGCACAGGGTTCGGCCGCCGAGGACGCCCTGTCCACGGCACTCGAGGACGGGATCACCACCCGTCCCCTCTACACCGCCGGCAGCGGTGCCGCGACGCCCGGCCTGCCCGGCTTCGCCCCCTACGTGCGCGGCGGCAGGGCCGAGGGCGGCGCGCTCTCCGGCTGGGACGTGCGCCAGCGGCACGACCGCCCCGACGCGGCGCGCACCAACGAGGCGGTCCTCGCCGACCTGGAGAGCGGCGTGACCTCGCTCTGGCTCACGGTCGGCTCCGCGGGCGTGCCGGTCGAGGCCCTCGGCACGGCGCTGGACGGCGTCCTGCTGGACCTCGCACCGGTCGTCCTGGACGCGGGGCCCCGGTTCGAGGCGGCGGCGGAGGCGCTGCTGGCGCTGTACGGGGAGCGGGGGATCGCCCCGGAGGCGGCACTCGGGAACCTGGGCGCCGACCCCTACGGCCTCGCGGCCCGCACCGGGGACCACGGGGCGCTGGCCGAGGGCGTCGCCGCCGCGGCCGGGCTGGCCGCGCGCTGCGCCGCCCGCCACCCGCAGCTGCGGGCGGTCACCGTGGACGCGCTGCCGTACCACGAGGCGGGCGCGAGCACGGCCCAGGAGCTCGGCTGCGCCCTGGCCACGGGCGTGGCCTGGCTGCGTGAGCTGACCGCGGCCGGGCTGGAGCCGTCGGCCGCGGCGGGCCAGCTGGAGTTCCGCTACGCGGCGACCGCCGACCAGTTCCTCACCATCGCCAAGCTCCGCGCGGCGCGGCGGCTGTGGTCCCGGGTCGCGGAGGTCTCCGGCGTGGCGGGCGGCGGGGCCGCGCAGCGGCAGCACGCCGTCACCTCGCCGGTGATGATGTCCCGCCGCGACCCGTGGGTGAACATGCTGCGCACGACGGTCGCCTCGCTGGCCGCCGGGGTCGGCGGCGCGGACGCGGTCACCGTGCTCCCCTTCGACCACGCGCTCGGGCTGCCGGACGCCTTCGCCCGCCGGATCGCGCGCAACACCTCCACGATCCTGCTGGAGGAATCCCACCTGGGCCGGGTCGTGGACCCGGCGGGGGGCTCCTGGTACGTGGAGCGGCTGACGGATGAGGTCGCCCGGGCCGCCTGGGCGTGGTTCCAGGAGATCGAGCGTGCGGGCGGGCAGGCGGACGCGCTCCGCGGCGGACTGGTCGGCGAGCGGATCGCCGCGACCTGGGAGGCCCGCAGCCGGCGGCTGGCGACCCGCCGGGAGCCGGTGACGGGTGTCAGCGAGTTCCCGCTGCTGTCCGAGGCGGCGGTGGAGCGCGACCCGGCGCCCGCGCGTCCCGCCGGAGGGCTGCCCGTGGTCCGCCGGGACGAGCGGTTCGAGGAACTGCGCGCCCGCTCCGACGCCCACCTGGCGGCGACCGGTGCCCGCCCGAAGGTCTTCCTCGCCGCACTGGGCCCGGCCGCCGCGCACACCGCCCGGGTGACCTTCGCGGCCAACCTGTTCCAGGCCGGCGGCATCGAGCCGGTCCAGGAGCCGTTGTCCGTGGACGCGGCCGCGGCCGGGCAGGCGTTCGCCGCCAGCGGCGCCGCGGTCGCCTGCATCTGCTCCAGCGACGCCCTCTACGAGGAGGGCGCGGCCGGGGTGGCCGAGGCGCTGAAGGCGGCCGGCGCGGTGCGGGTGTTCCTCGCCGGGCGGCCCGGCGGGCTGCGGGAGACGTACGAGAAGGCCGGGGTCGACGAGTTCGTCGTCGCGGGCGGTGACGCGGTCGCCGTCCTGGGCTCCGTCCTCGACCGGATCGGAGTGGCGTGATGGGCATCCCTGACTTCACCGGGATCGAGCTGGGCCCCGCCGAGGCGGGCCGGGCGACCGAGCGGGACTGGCGGGCCGCCGTGGAGGCGTCCACCGGCAAGGACGCGGGCGAGCTGGTGTGGGAGACGCCCGAGGGCATCCCGGTCAAGCCGCTGTACACCGACCGGGACCTGGAGGGCGTCGACTTCCTGGCGACCTACCCGGGCGTCGCCCCCTTCCTGCGCGGGCCGTACCCGACGATGTACGTCAACCAGCCCTGGACCATCCGGCAGTACGCCGGGTTCTCCACCGCCGAGGAGTCCAACGCCTTCTACCGGCGCAACCTCGCGGCCGGGCAGAAGGGCCTGTCGGTCGCCTTCGACCTGCCCACCCACCGCGGGTACGACAGCGACCACCCCCGGGTGACCGGCGACGTCGGCATGGCGGGCGTGGCGATCGACTCGATCTACGACATGCGCCAGCTGTTCGACGGCATCCCGCTGGACCGCATGAGCGTGTCGATGACGATGAACGGCGCGGTGCTGCCCGTGCTGGCGCTGTACATCGTGGCCGCCGAGGAGCAGGGCGTACCGCCCGAGAAGCTGGCCGGGACCATCCAGAACGACATCCTCAAGGAGTTCATGGTCCGCAACACCTACATCTACCCGCCCGGCCCCTCGATGCGGATCATCTCCGACATCTTCGCGTACACCTCGCAGCGGATGCCGCGGTACAACTCGATCTCCATCTCCGGCTACCACATCCAGGAGGCCGGTGCCACGGCCGACCTGGAGCTCGCCTACACCCTCGCGGACGGTCTGGAGTACCTGCGCGCGGGCATCGGGGCCGGGCTGGACGTGGACGCGTTCGCCCCGCGGCTGTCGTTCTTCTGGGCGATCGGCATGAACTTCTTCATGGAGGTCGCGAAGCTGCGCGCCGCCCGGCTGCTGTGGGCCAAGCTGGTGAAGGGCTTCGACCCGAAGAACCCCAAGTCGCTCTCGCTGCGCACCCACTCGCAGACCTCGGGCTGGTCGCTGACGGCGCAGGACGTCTTCAACAACGTCACCCGCACCTGCGTCGAGGCGATGGCGGCCACGCAGGGCCACACCCAGTCGCTGCACACCAACGCCCTGGACGAGGCGCTGGCGCTGCCGACCGACTTCTCGGCGCGCATCGCCCGCAACACCCAGCTGCTGCTGCAGCAGGAGTCGGGGACGGGCCGGGTGATCGACCCGTGGGGCGGCAGCGCCTACGTGGAGCGGCTCACCCGCGACCTCGCCCGCCGGGCCTGGCAGCACATCGAGGAGGTCGAGGCGGCGGGCGGCATGGCCGCGGCGATCGACGCGGGCATCCCGAAGCTGCGCGTGGAGGAGGCGGCGGCGCGGACCCAGGCGCGGATCGACTCCGGCCGGCAGCCCGTGATCGGCGTCAACAAGTACCGGGTGGCCTCCGACGAGCAGATCGAGGTGCTCAAGGTCGAGAACTCGCAGGTGCGCGCCCAGCAGGTGGAGAAGCTGCGGCGGCTGCGGGCGGAGCGCGACGAGG
Organism: Streptomyces sp. C10-9-1; assembly: GCF_024497955.1. Taxonomy (GTDB): domain Bacteria; phylum Actinomycetota; class Actinomycetes; order Streptomycetales; family Streptomycetaceae; genus Streptomyces; species Streptomyces sanyensis. The sequence continues at coordinate 317,139 of NZ_JANHKP010000005.1, forward strand.
CGGCCTGCCGGGCGGCACTGGCGGCGCTGACGCGGGCCGCGCAGGACGGGCCGTCGCGGGGGGACTCCCTGGAGGGGAACCTGCTGGCGCTCGCCGTGGACGCGGCCCGCGCCAAGGCGACCGTGGGCGAGATCTCCGACGCCCTGGAGCAGGTGTACGGCCGGCACGCCGGCCAGATCCGTACGATCTCCGGTGTGTACCGCAACGAGGCAGGGGAGTCGCCGTCCGTGGACCGCACCCGCGCCCTGGTGGACGCCTTCGAGGAGGCCGAGGGGCGCCGCCCGCGCATCCTGGTCGCCAAGATGGGCCAGGACGGGCACGACCGGGGCCAGAAGGTGATCGCGACCGCCTTCGCCGACCTGGGCTTCGACGTGGACGTCGGCCCGCTGTTCCAGACGCCCGCCGAGGTGGCGCGGCAGGCCGTCGAGGCGGACGTGCACATCGTGGGCGTCTCCTCGCTCGCCGCCGGGCACCTGACGCTGGTGCCGGCGCTGCGCGAGGAGCTGGCGGCGGAGGGCCGCGAGGACATCATGATCGTCGTCGGCGGTGTGATCCCCCCGCAGGACGTCCAGGCGCTGCACGACGCGGGCGCCGCGGCCGTCTTCCCGCCGGGCACGGTGATCCCGGACGCCGCGCGGGACCTGGTGCACACCCTCGCCCGCTCGCTCGGCCACGACCTCTAGGAACCCATGCCGCCGACGATCGACCTCGATGCGTATGTGAAGGGCGTGCGGGAGGGCTCCCGGGCGTACACCGCCCGGGCCGTCACCCTGGTGGAGTCCACCCGGCCCGACCACCGGCCGCTCGCGCAGCGGCTGCTGACGGAGCTGCTGCCCCACAGCGGCCACGCCCGCCGGGTGGGTGTCAGCGGTGTCCCCGGCGTGGGCAAGTCCACCTTCATCGACGCGCTGGGCACGATGCTCACCGGCCGCGGGCACCGGGTGGCGGTGCTGGCGGTGGACCCGTCGTCCACCCGGACCGGCGGCTCGATCCTGGGGGACAAGACCCGGATGGAGCGCCTGTCGGTGGACCCGGCCGCCTTCGTGCGCCCGTCGCCGAGCGCGGGCACCCTCGGCGGGGTGGCCAAGGCGACCCGCGAGACGATGATCGTGATGGAGGCCGCGGGCTACGACGTGGTGCTGGTGGAGACGGTCGGCGTCGGCCAGTCGGAGACCGCGGTCGCCGACATGGTGGACTCCTTCCTGCTGCTCAGCCTCGCCCGGACCGGCGACCAGCTCCAGGGCATCAAGAAGGGCGTGCTGGAGCTGGCCGACGTCATCGCCGTCAACAAGGCCGACGGTCCCCACGAGCGCGACGCCCGCGCCGCGGCACGGGAGCTGGCGGGCGCGCTGCGCCTGATGCGCCCCCACGGGCACGCCTCGGCGGGGCCCGGGGAGGGCGGGGCGGCGGAGGCCGCCTGGACCCCGCCCGTGCTGTCGTGCAGTGCCAAGGAGGGCACCGGACTCGACACCGTGTGGGAGCGGCTGGAGCAGCACCGGGGCCTGCTGGAGTCGACCGGGCGGCTCGCCGCGAAGCGGCGGGAGCAGCAGGTCGGCTGGACCTGGTCGATGGTCCGCGACACCCTGATGGACCGCCTGCGGCGGCACCCGGAGGTGCGGGAGGTCGCCGCCCGGGTGGAGACCGAGGTGCGCGAGGGCCGGCTCACGGCCACGCTGGCGGCGGAGCGGATCCTGGAGGCGTTCGCCCGCCCGGTGGACTGAGGGGGCGGGCACGCGCGGGGCGCCCCGGGCGGAGCCCTGCCGCTCCCCCGCTGCCGCGTGTCGGCGCGCCCGCCGCGGGTACCCGGGGTCACCGCGGGCGGGAGTCCCCGCGGAAGGGAGCCGGACCATGCGGATCGCGTTTCTCACCGCCCACGAGGGCGTGGAGCAGATCGAACTCACCGGGCCCTGGCAGGCCCTGCGGGCCGCCGGGCACGAGCCCCGGCTCCTCGCCACCCGCCCGGGCACGGTGCGGGCCTTCCGCCACCTGGAGGCGGCCGACGCCTTCCCCGTCGACCAGGTCGTCGCGGAGGCGTCCCCCGCGGACTACGGCGCCCTCGTCCTGCCCGGGGGCGTGGCCAATCCCGACACCCTGCGCACGGACCTCCGCGCGGTGGCCTTCGCCCGGGCCTTCATGGAGGACGGCAGGCCCGTGGCGGCCATCTGCCACGCCCCGTGGCTCCTGGTGGAGGCCGACGCGGTCCGGGGCCGCACGCTCACCTCGTGGCCGAGTCTGCGCACGGACATCACCAACGCGGGCGGCATCTGGGTCGACGAGCCGGTACGGGTCTGCACCGCGGGTGCCGGGCCGCTGGTGACCAGCCGGCGGCCGGGAGACCTGGACGCGTTCCTCGGGGCCCTCGCCGGGGTCCTCGGTCCCGGCCGGTGACGGCGTCCCCGGCGGAGCGGGCCGCCGGGGAGCCCGGGTGACTCCGCCCCCGCTCGGCCTCGGGCGACGGGCGGGAGGCCGTGGCCGGGGTGCTCAGGCCCCCCGGGCGCGGGCGCCCTCCCGGGTGCGGCCCGCGGCGGGCGCCCGGTCGCGGTGGCGCCTGAGGTACTCGGCCTCCAGGTCGCCCATCCGCGTGTCGTGGGCCGCCAGCGCGGCGGCCGACCCGTGCAGCAGGGTGTCGTGGCGGCTGCGGTGGATGGCCTCCAGCTCCCGCAGCAGGTCCGGCTCGCTCAGCGTCGCGGGGTCCACCCCCCGGGGTCCGTCGCCGGTGCCCGGCTGCTCCTGCCCGTTGTCGGTCATGGGGTCCCGTCCTTCCCTGTGTGCGGCTCCGGCCTCCGCGGGCCGTCCCCTCTTCGAGGATCGCCGCCCCCGGTCCCGAGCGCAGGCCGGGACCGCGGGCGGCACGGCGGTCCGCCGCGGGGTGGGAGCCGGACTCAGTAGCCGAGGGAGCGCTTGAGCTGCTGCTTGTCCATGCCCGACCGGCCCTTGACGCCCCGCTTCCTGGCCTCCTGGTAGAGCTGGTCGTAGGTGGGGCCCTCGGCCCCGGTGCGGGAGCGCCGGCCCCCGCGGCGCGCGGAGGAGACGTCCTCGGTGGAGGTCCTGCTCGCGGTCCGGGACTCACCCGAACGGGCCCGCTCCTTGTTCACCGTGCGGGCCGCGATCTCCTTCGCCCTCCGGGTGCTCTCCCCCCGGTCCTCGGCGCTCTCCTTGATGTGCTCGTACTGCCGCTCCCGCTTGGGACTCGATCCGCGCGGCATGCTCCGCTCCCTTCCGCCGCCGGCCGCGGTGCCGGGCGGCCGGGTACCCCTGCGGTCCGCGCCCACACGGCGGTTCCGGCACCGCGGGCGCCGGGCCCCGGGGGTGCCGGGCCCTACTTCGCGTGCCGGCCGTGGTGGCGGGCGGACCTGGCCCGCGCGGCCTCCGCCTCGGCCCGGCCCTGCTCGGCCATGCGCCGCCCCTCCCGCTTCCGGCGCTCGTCCTCCAGCACGATGCCGTCGGACTCCTCCATACGGCCCCTGAGCTCCTTGGCCTTGGCCTTGAACCTTCCGAACATCGTGCGGTCCTCTCCGCTGTCGCCGACCGCCCGCTCGCGGGTGCTGCCCACGCGGCGCCTTCCGCTCTCCACTGTGGCACGCGTCCCCGGGCCCGCCAGCCGGAGCCGCGGCCCGTGCCGGGCGGCTGCCCGGCACGGGCTCAGCCGGGGAGGTCGACGGCGAACCACACCGCCTTGCCGTCGCCGCGGCGGGTCCAGCCCCACTCGGCGGCAAGCCTCTGGAGCAGGTACAGGCCGTGTCCCGAGACCTGGTCGGCACGGTGCCGGTCCCGCGGGCGCGGGCGGGCGGTGCTCGTGTCGCTGACCCGGACCCACAGGCGGCCGGAACCGCGGACCAGTTCCAGCTCCCGGGGCCCGCCGCCGTGACGGTAGGCGTTGGTCGCGACCTCGGAGACGAGGAGCAGCGCGTCCCCGGCCGCGAGGGCGCCCTCGGGGCCGGGGAGCGCGTACCAGTCGCGCAGCGCCCGGCGGGTCAGGTCCCGGCAGCGCCCCACGGCACCCGGTCCCTGCTCCAGCCGGAAGCGCCTGCTCTCCGCGGAGCCGGGCGGGTACCCCGTCCCGCGTGTCCTTCCCGGTGCGTGTCCCATGGCCCTGCGGCTTCCCCGGACCGGCGCTTCAACGCATCCGAACCGGAAAAGTTGCGAGAATAGGGATGAAACCGACGGTCCCGCTGCATCCGACAGCGCCGGCCCCCGCTCCGTCGAAGGAATCCGATGTCCAGCACCCTCCCCGCACCCCCCGCAGGCCGGGCGGCAGCGTCCGGCGGCGGGGTTCCCCCACGGGGCGCCGCCGGGAACGGCGGCGGCCCCGGCGCGACCCTCGCGGCCCTGCCGCCCGTCCCCTCGTCCGTCGGCCCGGCGGACGCCCGGCCCCTCTCCGCGGTGCTCTTCACCCGGCTGGCCGCGCTGGAGGAGGGCACCGCCGAGTACGCCTACGTCCGCAACACGCTGGTGGAACTGAACCTGAGCCTGGTGCGCTACGCCGCCGCGCGCTTCGCGCACCGCTCCGAGCCGATGGAGGACGTGGTCCAGGTCGGGACCGTCGGCCTGATCAAGGCGATCAACCGCTTCGACCCGGCGCGCGGGGCGGGGTTCACCTCCTTCGCGCTGCCCACGATCACCGGCGAGATCAAGCGCTACTTCCGGGATTCGAGCTGGTCCGTGCGGGTGCCCCGGCGCCTCCAGGAGCTGCGCATCGGCATGGCCCGGGCGATGGACGGCCTGGAGCAGGAGCTGGGCCACCGGCCGACGACCGCCGAGCTCGCCGACCGGCTGCACGTCAGCGAGGCCGAGGTGGTCGAGGGCGAGCTGGCGGCGAACGGCTATGCGGCGCAGTCGCTCGACACCGCGGTGGGCGAGGACGAGGGGGAGGGCCCGGTCGCGCGGCGCCTGGGCACCGAGGACCCCGCGTTCGCCCTCGTGGAGGAACTCCAGTCGCTGCGTCCGCTGATCGCCGAACTCGACGAGCGCGACCGGGCGATCCTGACCCTGCGGTTCCGCGACGAACTCACCCAGGCGGAGATCGGCGAGCGGCTGGGGCTGTCCCAGATGCACGTCTCGCGGCTGCTCTCGGGCATCCTGGCGCGGCTGCGGGCCGGGATGTCGGACGGCCGCTGACCTCCTCCCCCGCCGACGCGGTGCCGCCCCCGCCGGTCAGGGCCGGGGGCGCAGGACCTCCGCCCAGACGACCTTGCCGGCCCCGCGGCGCTCCGCCCCCCAGCGCCTGGCCAGCCGCTCCAGGACCATCAGACCGTGTCCACCCGGCTGGGCCGGGCCCGCGGTGGGCCGGCGGCGCGGGAGTTCCGGGCTTCCGTCGGCGACCTCGATCCGCAGGTGGAGCCCGCGCTGCTCCAGCGACAGCTCGCTCGGTCCCCCGGCGTGCAGGCAGGCGTTGGTGACGATCTCGGAGACGAGGAGCAGCACGTCCTCGGAGCACTCCCCCGCACCGTCCGCCCGGCCGGCGCCCGGCCCGGCGGCCCGCGGCCAGCCCCAGTCGTCGAGGGCGTCGTGGGTGAAGTCGCGGCACCGGCCCACGACCCCCCGGGTGCCGAACAGGGCGAGGCGGCGCCGCTGGCCGCTCGGGTCGGGGCGAAGGCCGCTGCTCATCGGTCGGCTCCCGTGGACGGAAGGGTGCGTCTTCAGGCGGGGTGCCCGCCCGCCAGTGCCGCGTCGAGGTCGGCGTGGACACGGAAGACGCCGTGCGCCCCCGTGATCTCGAACATGCGGGCGACCGGCTGGCGCAGGGCGGCGACCTCGACGGTGCACCCCGCCTCCTGGGCCTCCAGCCGTGCGTGGAGCAGGACGTTCAGCCCGGTGGAGTCGCAGAAGCCGAGCTCCCCGCAGTCGACGACGATCCGGGCGGGGCGCTGGGCCACTGCCTCCGCGAGTGCCTCCCGCAGGGGCTCCGCGGTGTCGTGGTCGAGTTCCCCGGAGAGGGCGAGGACGGCCACCTCGCCGCGCCACTCGCCGGTGACGGAGAACCGCCCGTCGGATGCCCCCGCTCCTGCCGAGTCCATCGGGTCCCGCCTCTCTGGCCGTGGGGTCCGCCTGCGGCACGTGCCGCGGGCGCCGACTCCTCGACTATTGCCCGGCGCGCCGGGCCCGGCCACCGGGTGCCGCGGAGCGGCCCGTCTGGCGGGTACCCGCGTCGGCCCCCGGTACGCGGTCCGGGTGCGGACTGTCGCGCGGCTCCTCCCCGGGGGCCGGGGGCGGAAGGGCGGAAGCGTGTGTTTCCGGGCGCCGCGGTCCGGGCAGGCGCGTCGTGTGCCCCGGAGCACACCGCCGCGGGGTCCGGGCCCGTGCCGGGGCACGCACACCCGGACCGCCGCCGCGGACGGCCGCCGCCCCGACCTGCTCGTTCGAGGTGTGCCATGGAACACCGCTCTTCGGGACCCGCCGACCGGCGGCGCCGCCACCCCGACACCCCGGACACCGCGGCCGCCTTCCGGAGACTGGCCGGCCTCGCCGAGGGGCCCGCGCGGCGGGAGCTGCGGGAGGAGATCGTGGCGGCCTGGCTGCCCGTGGCCGAGCGCATCGCCGGGCGGTACCGCGACCGGGGCGAGTCGCTGGACGACCTCCGGCAGGTCGCCGCCCTCGGGCTGGTGAAGGCCGTGGACCGCTACGACCCGGAGCGTGGCGCCTTCGAGAGCTACGCGGTGCCCACCATCGTCGGCGAGGTCAAGCGCCACTTCCGGGACCACCTGTGGGCCCTGCACGTCCCGCGCCGGGTCCAGGACCTGCGCAACCGGGTGCGCACGGCCCGCGGAGAGCTGGCCCAGTCGGCCTCGGGCCGATCCCCCACGGTCGCCGAGACCGCCGAGCGCGCCGGGCTCAGCGTGGAGGACACCCTGGTGGGCCTGGACGCCCTCGACGCCTTCAGCACCCTGTCGCTGGAGGCCGAGGCGCCGGGCGCCGACGACGGCCACGCGCTGGGCGACACGCTCGGCGCGAGCGATCCGGCCCTGGACGTCCTGGTGGACCGGGAGGCCGTCAAGCCCGGGCTGCGGCGCCTGCCCGAACGCGAGCAGCGCATCCTCTACCTGAGGTTCTTCCGCGACATGACGCAGAGCTCCATCGCCCGGACCATGGGCATCTCCCAGATGCACGTCTCCCGGCTGATCAGCCGCTCGTGCCACCGGCTGCGCACCGAGGTGACGGAGGACGCCGCCTGACCCGGCCCGCTCGCGGGAGGTCGCCGCGCCGTCAGCGGCGCCCGCTGCCGGAGGCCGCCGGGCGGCGGGGGCCGTCGCCGCCCCGCGGCCCGCGTCCGGTGGTGCGGGCGCGGTCGCGTAGCGCGGACAGCCGGGGGCGCCGGTCCCGCTGCTCCCGGGTGTGGCGGTCCAGCTCCTCCATCAGACGGCGGGAGCGGTGGTCGAGGTCCATCTCGTCGAGGATGCGGTCGATCTCGGTCAGCAGTGCCCCGTGCAGCTGCCACTGCCGCGGGGACCTTCGGACGCCTTCGAGCAGGAGGTCGGCCGCGGTGTCGCGGCTGGCGCGTGCCGCGGACAGGTCGCCGGCCAGCCGGGCCTCGGCGGCGTCGGCGTTCCCGCTGTCGCCGGAGGTGACCAGCACCGCGAAGCTGACCATGGCGTCCGCGACGTGCCCGAGGACGTCCTGGAGCGCCGAACCCACCCGGCGGGGGAAGAGGTCCTCGTCCCGGCGGTGCTTGGCCAGGTCCGTGACCGTGCGGGCGATGACCCGCAGGACCACGGCGCAGATCTCCAGGGTGTCCAGGCCCGTGCGGAGCACGATCCTGTTGAGCAGGCCCTCCTTGACCCGCGGGTTGAGCCGCAGGCTGTCCTCCGCCTGGCGCAGTGCCGCGTCGACCTCGGCCACGTCGTTGTCCAGGCGGCGGGCCTCGTGGAGCTTCTCGGCGGCCCGCTCGACGGGCGTGGTGCGCGTGAGCTCGTCCCCGATCCCCAGGAGCAGCCGGCGCATCCGGCGGGCGAGGTCCTCGATGGAGTCGCCCGCGGACGCCACCCAGACCGGCGGCACGAGCACCGTGTTGAAGAGCAGCCCGACGACGGCGCCGATGAGCGTCTCCAGCACCCGGTCCCATGCCGTGTCGGCGACCTGTGTGACACCGAGGACGAGCATCGCGCTGATGGCCACCTCGGGCACGAACTCCTCCACCCGCGCCAGCCGCCCGACGACGAGGGCGGCGAGAATGACGAGGCCGAGGCTCCACCAGCTCAGGCCCACGAGGACGCTGAAGCCGATGGCGATGAGCACCCCGACCACGACGGCGTTCACCCGCCGGATGCCGGTGGTGAGCGTGGAGTAGAGCGTGACCTGGACGACCAGCAGCGCCGTCAGGGGGGCGGTCAGCGGCACCGGCTCGCTGCTCAGCTGCAGGGCGACGACGTAGGAGAGGGTGGCCGCCGCGCTGGAGCGCAGGGTCTGGGTGACGACGGGGTCCCGGCGCCGCCGCAGGAGGCCGGCGACGGCCCCCGACCACCGTGGGCGCGCGTCGGGCACCATGCTCCTTCCCGGCCCCGGGCGGGGCCCTGCGTCCGCGCCCGTGCCCGGCGCGCACGGGGCGCGGACGGGCACGGGCCGGGGCGTCAGCAGCCCTCGGCGGCCGTCCGCCCGGTCACGTTCTGCGGGCCGGACGCCAGCTGCAGGCGCACGTACCGCTCCGCGGCGAGGACCGCCTCCCGGGCCGTGCGCTCGCACATCAGCACGCACAGCGTGTAGGCGGTGTCCTCGAACGTCCGGCGGGCCTGCTCGTCGTGCGGGGCGTGGAGGAGCCGGTGCTCCTGGGCCCGGTAGCGTGCGATGAGCCTGCTGACGACGCTCGTGTCGGGCATCAGCATCGTGTGTCTCCCGGTTTCTGCGAACCCCCGGCACACGGCGGAACGACGTCCGTCCGGAGCCTCATTGTGGTCCGGTGCGACCCCGTCCGCCAGACGGAGCGTCACCGTCCGTCACTACCGGCGCCCGGGGGCGGGTCCGGTGGGTGCCGTGCCGGACGGCGCGGTCAGTGGACCAGCGGGTGCGGCAGGTCGGGCACCATCCCGTCGTAGGAGGAGACGGTGAAGATGGCGCCGTCGGGGTCGCGCAGGCTCACCTCCGCCCCGGTCGACGTGGAGCGCTCGCCGAGCAGTGTCGCGCCGCACCGGCGGGCGGCGCTCGCGGTCTCCTCGACGTCCTTCACCGCGAAGTGGACGTGCCAGCGAGGATGCAGCAGCGGGTTGCCCGAGGTGGGGTCGGCACCGGAGGTGAGGCGGGCGAGGACGCGTCCGTCGCGGTGGAGCAGCACCGCGCCCTCGGCATAGGTCACCTCGCAGCAGCCCGCGCGGCCGCCGGCCCAGTCGAAGACCTCGCCGTAGAAGATGGCCGAGTCGAAGGCGTCGCGGGACAGCAGCCGGATCCACGCGGGGGCGTGGTCGCGCCAGGCGGGCCAGTCGTGGACCAGTTCGCCCTCCCACACGCCGAACACGGCGCCGTCCCGGTCGGCGGCCAGCAGCCCGCGCCCGGTCGACAGGGAGATCGGTCCCACGGCCACGGTGCCGCTGCGCTCGCGGATCCGCGCTCCGGCGAGGTCCGCGTCCTCGACGGCGAAGTAGGGCGTCCAGGCCACGGCGACGGTCAGCCTCGGCGCGAGGGCGCCGATCCCGGCGACGGGGACACCGTCGGCGAGGGCGATGGTGAAGTCGTCCCCGAGTCTGCCCTTGCGGAACTCCCAGCCGAGGACGGTGCCGTAGAAGTCCTGGGCGGCCCCGAGGTCGCGGGCCATCAGGCTGACCCAGCAGGGGGCGCCGTAGACGGATTCGCTGGTCGGGGCGGTCACGGACCGGGTCGTCTTGTCGTTCATCACCACGTCCGGCTGTCGGGGCTCCGGTGAGCCGCTGCGCGCTGCAGCGCCGCTCGCCGTGTGCGAGGCGCCGCGTCTGCGGAACCCATGTTCCTCCGTGCGCCGCGAACAGGCTAGCCGGTCGTCACGGCCGGTGACGGGACGGCTCGCCTGTGTCGTCACGGCGGGTCGGGGCAGGGGGCGGGCCCGGCCGCTCGGTGCCCCGCAGGGACGCGCCCGCGGGCATCATGGAGGACGTCAGCCTTCCCGCGGAGGAGGGGGCCGCCCATGACGGGCCTCGACCTGCTGTGGACCTTCCTGGAGGTGTACCGGCGCGGCGTCCCCGCGGCGGCCGGGCGCCTCGGGCTGTCCCCGCAGGAGGTGGGCGAGCGGCTGGACCGCCTGGAGGAGGAGCTCGGGCAGCGGCTGTTCCTGCGCGGTGCGGCGGGCACGGCGCCCACCGCTCCGGCGGCGCGCCTCGCGGCGCGGGCCGGGGCCCCGCTGGACGAGCTGCGGGCGGCTCTGGACCCGGCGGCCGCCGGCGGCCCGCCCGTGGGGACGGTCCGGATCGGCGGCCCCGCGGAGCTGGTGGCCCTGAGGGTGCTGCCCCTGCTGGCGCCCGCTGCCGCGCGCGGCCTGCGGCTGCGGGTGGCGGCGGCGCCGGGTGCCGGGCCGTTGGAGCTGCTGGCCGCCGGGGAGGTGGACCTGGTGGTGTCCGAGGTGCGCCCGGACCGTCGGGAGCTCACTGCGACACCCGTGGCCCGGGAGGGGTCCGTCCTGGTGGCGCCGCCGCCGCTGGCGGCGACCGTCGAGCCCGGGTGGCTGGCCGAGGACCCGGCCGCCGCCCTGGCCCATCTTCCCCTGGTGGGGTACGCGGCCGATCTGCCGGGCGTCCGGGAGTACTGGCTGCGCGAGTTCGGCGCGCGACCGGCCAATCCGGTGGCCGTGACGGTGCCCGACCTCAGGGCGGTGCTGGCCGCGGTGGTGTCGGGCGCGGGGGCGAGCGTCCTGCCCCGCTACGTCGCGGCGCCGGCGCTGTCGGCGGGCCTGGTGGAGCGGCTGCACACGCCCGCCGCGGCGCACCCGGAGACGCTGTTCCTCGCCGTGCGCGGCGGAGCGCTGGTGTATCCGCCGCTCGCGTGGGTCCACGAGCGGTTGCGCACCCGCCTGCCCGGAGGCGGCGGCGGGTGACGCGGGGCACGGCGGCCCGTCCCGGCTCCGGCGGGAGCCGGGAGGGGCGCGCTGTCAGTCGCGCGCCTCGACCCTCTCCCCGAGGGGGTCCGGCTCCGGGGCGACGGGCGGCGGGGACGGGGCGGCGCGGCGGGCGGCCAGCCGCGCGGCCAGCCGCGTGCCGACCGGCTCGGTGAACCGCGCGGCCAGCGGCCCGAGGACGACCAGGATGAACACATAGGCCGTGGCCAGGGGCCCGAGGGCGGGCTGGATGCCCGCGGAGACCGCGAGGCCGGCGATCACGATGGAGAACTCGCCGCGCGCGACGAGCGTGCCGCCGGCCCGCCAGCGGCCCCGCGGGCCGATGCCGGCGCGCTTGGCGGCCCAGTAGCCCGTGGCGACCTTGGTGAGGGCGGTGACGGTCGCCAGTGCCAGGGCGGGCAGCAGCACCGGGGGGATCTCCGCCGGGTCGGTGTGCAGGCCGAAGAAGACGAAGAAGACCGCGGCGAACAGGTCCCGCAGGGGGCTCAGCAGGGTGTGGGCGCCCTCGGCCACCTCGCCGGAGAGCGCGATGCCGACGAGGAAGGCGCCCACCGCGGCGGACACCTGGAGCTGCTGGGCGATCCCGGCGACCAGCAGGGTCAGGCCCAGGACCACGAGCAGCAGCTTCTCCGGGTCGTCGCTGCTGACGAAGCGGGAGATGACGCGCCCGTAGCGCAGGGCGGCGAAGAGCACCAGCCCGGCGACGCCCAGGGCGATGGCGAGGGTGACACTGCCCGCGGCCAGGCCCACACCGGCGAGCAGCGCGGTGATGATCGGCAGGTAGACGGCCATGGCCAGGTCCTCGAGGACCAGGATGCTCAGGATCACCGGGGTCTCCCGGTTGCCGACCCGTCCGAGGTCGCCGAGGACCTTGGCGATGACGCCGGACGAGGAGATCCAGGTCACGCCCGCGAGGACCACCGCGGCCACCGGGCCCCAGCCCATGAGGAGGGCCGCGGCCGCTCCGGGCAGCGCGTTGAGGGTGAAGTCCACCAGGCCCGCCGGGTACTGGGACTTCAGGTTCGAGACCAGATCGCTGGCCGTGTACTCCAGGCCCAGCATCAGCAGCAGGAGGATCACGCCGATCTCGGCGCCGATGGCCACGAACTCCTCGCTCGCGCCGAGCGGCAGCAGGCCGCCCTCGCCGAACGCCAGGCCGGCCAGCAGGTACAGCGGGATGGGCGAGAAGCGGAAGCGTCCAGCGAAGCGCCCGAGCAGGCCGAGGCCGAGGATGATCGCGCCGAACTCGATCAGGAAGACAGCGGAGTGCACCGATCACTCCCTTCCGAGGATCCCGGCGGCGGCGTCGACGCCCTCGCGCGTGCCGACGACGATCAGCGTGTCCCCTCCGGCGAGGCGGTAGTCCGGCCCCGGCGAGGGGACGGCCTCGGCGCGGCGCAGCACCGCGACCACCGACACCCCCGTCTCCGTGCGCAGCCGCATGTCACCCATCACCCTGCCGTTCCACACCGAGTGGGCGGACAGCTCGACGCGCTCCGCGACCAGCCCGAGGTCGGTGGTGTGCAGGACGTTGGGGTTGTGGTGGTCGGGCATCAGGGCGTCGATCAGCGAGGCCGCCTCGGCGCCGGTCAGGTGCAGCGACTGGGCGCAGGCGTCGGGGTCGTCGGACCGGTAGACGTTGACCGACCGGGTCCCGTCCCGGTGGGCGACCACCGACAGGTGCCGGTGCTCGCGCGTGGTGAGGTCGTACTGGACACCGATGCCGGGCAGCGGTGTCGTGCTCATCCGTGGAGCGGGCACGGCCCGTCCTCCTTGTGTGTGCGTGCGGCGTGTCCGCCCGCCCGGCTGGGCCGCCCGGCGGAGGTCACGGGCCGGTCGGCCGGTGGATCCGCGCCATCGTTTCATCCCCGTCGCCCCGGCCGGTAGCGGGTGCGGGCCCACCGGCCGGGGCGGGCCCGCCGGCCCTCCCGGTCACTGGTATGGACCAACTCCTTGCCGGGGCGGTCCCGCGACGTCAAGCTGCGTCCATGGAACTGGAGTTGCGGCATCTGAAGACGATCCGGGCCATCGCGGAGGCCGGCAGCCTGACCAAGGCGGCGACGGCCCTGGGGCTGGCCCAGCCGGCGCTCAGCGCGCAGCTGCGCAGGATCGAGCGGTCGCTCGGGGGCGCGCTGTTCGAGCGCGGCCGCAGCGGTGTGCGGGCCACGGCACTGGGCGAACTGGTGCTCGACCGCGCCCGGGTGGTCCTCCCCGCGGTGCACGAACTACAGGAGGAGGCGGTGCGGTTCGCCCGCTCCCGGGAGGGCGGCCGGCAGGGCTTCCGGCTGGGCGGGACGCACGGCCCGCTGCTCGGCGGGCTCGTCGACCGGCTCGCGGCGGCGCAGCCGGAGGCGAACGTGGCCACGCACACCTCCTGGTCCGAGCGGGAGATCGCCGCGCAGGCCGTGGACGGGAGGCTGGACTACGCCCTGATCGGCACCTGCGGGGAGAGCGCACCGCCCGAGGCCGGCCGGCTGGCGTGGACGGAGGTGGCCCGCGACCCGGTGTTCGCGATGCTCCCGACGGGGCACCCGCTCGCCGGCCGGGAGGAGGTGGCGCTGGAGGAGCTGGCGGGCGAGGCCTGGGCGGACGTCCCCGGCGACGGCTGCTTCGGCGACTGCTTCGCGGCCGCCTGCGTACGGGCGGGCTTCACCCCTGCACGGGTGTACGAGACCGACACCGCCTCCTGCGTCCATCTGGTGCAGGTGGGGCGGGCGGTGGGGCTGTGCCGTGCCACGTTCCCCGCGACACCGGGGCTGGTCACCCGCGCCCTCGCGGGCACGCCCCTGGTCTGGCGCCACCTGCTGGGGTGGCATCCCGCGTCCCCGGCCGCGGCGGACGCGCCCGCGGTCATCACCCATGTGCGGCGGGCGCACGCCGAGGCGGCCGGACGCAGCCCCAGCTACGCCCGCTGGCTGGCCGCGGGCGGCGGCGCGGCGCTGCGCCTCCCCGCGGGGCAGGGCCCCGCCCGGGCCCCGGCGGGCCGGGAGCCGCACGGCAGGAGCGGGGAGCCGCACGCGGGCGGTCCGCCCCGCGGGAGCGGCCGGCAGCACGGGGGCGGGGCACGCCATAACGCCGTGCAGGGGGCCGGTTGACAGCTGACGCACCGCCAGGGCCGCTCCCTACGGTTTCGGCACACCTCAACCGACACCGAGGGGACTCCCCATGTTCCACAGACAAGCCAGGGCGGCGTGCGCCGGCGCGGTCGCCGTCGGCGCGCTGGTGCTGGCCTCGCTCCAGGGCACCGCGGCGGCCCACCCGACCGCCGCGGACCCGGCGGTGGACACCGCCGCGGCCACGCTCGCCGTGGACGCCGCCCCACCGGAGCTGCTGCGCGCCATGGAGCGCGACCTGGGCCTGAGCCGGACGCAGGCCGAACGGCGGCTGGTCAACGAGGCGGAGGCCGGCACCGCCGCCGCCGTGCTCCGCCAGAAGCTGGGCGCCTCCTACGCCGGCGCCTGGGTGTCCGGAACCGAGTCGGGCACGCTGACGGTGGCCACCGCGCGGACCTCGGACCGCGCGGCGATCCGCGCCGCGGGGGCCGAGGCGAGGGTCGTGCCCCACACGCTCGGCGAACTCGACCGCGCCAAGGGCGCCCTGGACCAGGCGGCCGGGCGGCACGGCTCGACCGCCGTCCCGGTCTGGTACGTGGACGTGCGGGCGAACACCGTCGTGGTGCGGGCCTCCGACACCGCCGCGGCCGAGGCCCTGATCACCGCCAGCGGGGCCGACCGCGACCGGATACGCGTCGAGGGCACCACCGAGCGGCCGCGCCCGCTGTACGACATCCGCGGCGGCGACGCCTACTACATGGGCAGCGGCGGCCGCTGCTCGGTCGGCTTCGCGGTCACCCGCGGCACCCAGCAGGGCTTCGCCACCGCCGGGCACTGCGGGCGTGCGGGCACCTCGACGAGCGGCTACAACCGGGTCTCCCAGGGCTCCTTCCAGGCGTCCACCTTCCCCGGCCGGGACACCGCCTGGGTGCTGGCGAACAGCCAGTGGACCGCGACCCCGTACGTCAAGGGCGCGGGCGGGGCGAACGTGCAGGTGACCGGGTCCGTGCAGCAGCCGGTCGGCGCCTCGGTGTGCCGCTCCGGCTCCACCACCGGCTGGCACTGCGGCACGATCCAGCAGCACAACACCAGCGTCACCTACCCCGAGGGCACCATCACCGGGGTGACCCGGACCTCCGTCTGCGCCGAGCCGGGCGACTCGGGTGGCTCCTACATCTCGGGCAGCCAGGCGCAGGGGGTCACCTCCGGCGGCTCGGGCGACTGCCGCACCGGCGGCACCACGTACCACCAGCCGATCAACCCGCTGCTCCAGGGGTACGGGCTGACCCTGAAGACCACGACCGACCCGGGGCCGGGCGATCCGCCGGACGAGCCCGGTGGGACGTGGGCCGCAGGGACGGTCTACGCGGCGGGTGCCCAGGTCACCTACGGTGGCGCGACCTACCGCTGCATCCAGGGCCACCAGGCCCAGAGCGGCTGGGAGCCCCCGAACGTCCCCGCGCTGTGGCAGCGCCTGTGACGGGGTGACCGGCCCCGGGTGCGCCGCGGGCTGAGGGGCCGCGGCGCACCCGGCGGTGCCCGGGCCGGGGCCGTGGCACCCGGGAGGGCAGGTGACCGGCCGGGCGGCGGGGGCCGCCCGGCCGGTCAGCCCGTGGCACGGGCGATGAGCAGGGCGACGTCGTCGGGGGTGTCGGGGCGGCGCAGCGACCGCAGCAGCCGGTCGCAGGTGTCGGCGAGCGAGTCGTCGGCGGTTTGCAGCAGCGCGGTCAGCGAACGCAGGCGGATGTCGATGTCCTGGTCCCGGGTCTCGACGAGGCCGTCCGTGTACAGCACGAGGACGTCGCCGGGGTCGATGCCCACCGTGATGCTGCGCAGGGCGACCCCGCCGACGCCGCCGACGCCGAGCGGTGTGCCGGTGGGCAGGTCGAGCAGGCGCGGGGCGCAGCCGCGCCGCACCAGGACGGGGGGCAGGTGCCCGGCGTTGGCGAGGCAGACCTGGGCGCGGTGCGGGTCGTAGACGGCGTAGATGCAGGTCGCGATGTACGGGTCGAGGCCCGCGGTGATCTCGTCCAGGTGCCGCAGCACCACGGCCGGGTCGAGCGCGAGCCGGGAGAGGGTCTGCGTCGCGGTGCGCAGCCGCCCCATCGCGGTGGCGGCGTTGATGCCGCTGCCCATCACGTCGCCGACGACCAGCGCGGTGCGCTCGCGGTCCATGGGGATGACGTCGAACCAGTCGCCGCCGATCTCGCTGCCGGCCCGGGCGGGCTGGTAGCGGGAGGCGGCCTCCAGGCCCACCAGGCGCTGCGGCATCTCCGGGAGCATGCTCCGCTGCAGGGTGAGCGCGGTCTCGCGCTGCTGCCGGTACCAGCGGGCGTTGTCGATGCAGACCGCGGCGCGGGAGGCCAGCTCGGTGGCGAGCAGCACGTCGTCCTCGGTGAACGGCTCCTCGTTGCGGGCCCGCTTGAGGTCCAGCGCGCCGAGCACCTGGCCGCGGGCGGTCAGCGGCACCGCCAGGTAGGAGTGGACACCGGCGCGGGCGAGCAGGGCCGCGGCGTGCTCGTCGCGGGCGATGTCCCGCAGGTGGCCCTCCTCGACGCGCGGGACCAGCACCGGGCGGCCGGTCCGCACGCACCGGGTGACGAGCCGGCCGGCGACGTAGCGGGCGATCTCGCCCGGTGGGTCGGCCGCCCGGACGGCGACGGTCGGGTAGGCGGCGGCCACGGCCAGGGCCCTGATGAGGGCGGGGCCGTCGTCCCCCTCCGGGGCGGGACGGGCTTCGGGGTCGGTGAGGATGCGGTCGAGGACGTCGACGGCCGCCACGTCCGCCAGCGCGGGCACCGCGACCTCGGCGAGTTCACGGGCCGTCTGCTCCAGGTCCAGGGTGGTGCCGACGCGCACGGAGGCGTCGGCGACGAGCGTCAGCCGGCGGCGGGCCCGTTCGGCCTCGGTCGCCGCCCGGTGCCGGTCGGTGACGTCGATGACGGACACGGCCAGCCCGAGGACCCTGCCCCCGGGGTCGTCCAGCCGGTGCAGGGAGACCGACCACGCGTGCTCCCCGTCGGCGGCCCCCGGAGGCCGGCCGAGCACATGGCGGTCGACCAGCGGCCGGCCGCTGGCCAGCACCCCGCGCATGGCGGCCTCCAGCCTGTCGGCGTCGCCGAAGGGGAGCGTCTCGCGGATCGGGTGCCCCACGAGTTCGCCCGCGGTCCGGCCGCCGATGCGCTCCAGGGCGGGGTTGACGGCCACGCAGCGCAGGTCGGTGCCGAGGACCAGCACACCGATCGGGGACTGGTCGACGAGGCGGACCGAGAGCGCCAGGTCCCTCTCCACCCGGCGCAGGGTCGCCTGGTCGGTGGCGAGGCCCAGGGCGTAGTACCCCCCGAGGTCGTCCTGGAGGCGCATGTTGCGCCACTCCAGCGGCAGGGTCGTGCCGTCCTTGCGCCGGACCCGGAAGACCCCCTCCCAGCCCTCCCCGCTCTCCATGACCTCGCGGAACAGGTCGAGCACGAGGTCCAGGTGCTCGTCGGCGACCAGGAGCCGGGCCGCGTACTGGCCGAGGGCCTCCTGGGCGGAGTAGCCGAGCAGCTGCTCGGCCTGCGGGCTCCAGAGCACGACCCGGCCCTGGGCGTCGAGGACCACGGCGGCGACGCCGAGCACGTCCATCAGCCCTCCGGGCGGCGACAGCGCGGCATCCGTGGTGCCGTCGTCGGCGAGACCGGCACGGAACAGGTCGGCGCTGCCCACCGTCGCTCCTTCCCCTGTCGCGGTGCGCGGGGGCGTGCGACGGCTCGCAGGTCCCCGCACCGGGATGACGGGTACCCCCATACTCCCTCCGCCGCGGCCGGTGCCGCAGCCCCCGGGCCGGACGGGTTCCCGCCGGAGCGCACGCGTCCGGCGGGAGGGCACCCGCCCGGCCCCGCAGCCGCCCGCACCGGGGCGGGGACGGCACGGCGCTCAGGGGGCGCTCAGGGGGCTGTCGTGGGACTGGTAGGCGGCGAGCGCCCAGATGACGAACACGTCGATGGCGATCATGATCACCGACCAGATCGGCGCGTACGGCAGGAAGAGGAACTGGGCGATGAGGGAGAGCGAGGCGAGCACGATGGCCGTGTAGCGGGCCCACGGCGCGCCCTTGAGGAGCCAGGCGCCGACCAGGACCACCAGGAGGCCCATGATCAGGTGGATCCAGCCCCATCCGGTGAGGTTGATGCGGTACACGTAGTCGCCGACGCGGCCGTACCAG
The DNA here is from genome assembly GCF_024497955.1 of Streptomyces sp. C10-9-1. GTDB lineage: Bacteria > Actinomycetota > Actinomycetes > Streptomycetales > Streptomycetaceae > Streptomyces > Streptomyces sanyensis. Next base: position 335,404 of record NZ_JANHKP010000005.1, read on the forward strand.
TCGTCCTCGGCGATCGCGGCGATCCCCTGCAGCGCGGCGAGGACGCCGCCGCAGATCATCAGGATCCCGGCGAAGACCACTCCGCCGGTGACCCAGCCGCTCCGGGGATCGGGGACCGGCGGCCGTGCTCCCGCCGGCGGTGTCTGCTGGCTCATGGACATGCTCCTTCTGCGGCCCGTGCCGTGTCGCGCGGGGCTTCGAGCGTCACGGGCGAGCGGGGATCCCACCCGCCGGCGGGGGCCGAACGGGTGATTCGCCCCCGCCGTCACGGGACGCGCGGCGGCCCGGCGCGTCACCCGGACCGGTCAGTCCGCCGGGCGCGGTGCCCGCGCTCCGGCGTTGACTGGGGCGGACGGCGACAGCGGGAGGGCCGATGGCCGAAGCGACCGGTCTGCGCGAGATGCTCCACAACCGGGGCTACGCGCGGCTGCTGGTGGCGTCCGCCGTCATCGGCGTCCCGATCGCGCTGGCCTGCTTCTTCTTCGTCAGTGCCCAGCACCAGCTCCAGCACTGGGTGTGGGAGACCCTGCCCGGGAAGGCCGGGTACGACCGGGCGCCCTGGTGGTGGCCGCTGCCCGCCCTCCTGCTGGCCGGGCTGATCCTGGCGCCGATCGTCACCCGGATGCCGGGCCGCGGGGGGCATGTGCCGGTGCACGGACTGGGCGGCCCCGTGCTGGGTCCCGGGAGCCTGCCCGGGGTGGTGCTGGCGGCGGTGGCGACCCTGCCGCTGGGCGTGGTGCTCGGCCCCGAGGCTCCGCTGATGGCCGTGGGGAGCGGGCTGGCGCTGCTGGTGCTGCGGCCCGCCCAGCGGGAGGCCGAGCCGCAGGCGGCGATGGTGCTGGGCACGGCCGGGTCCACGGCCGCCATCTCCACCATCCTGGGCGGCCCCGTGGTCGCCGCCGTGCTGATGCTGGAGGCCGCGGGACTCGCGGCCCCCCGGATGGTGATCCTCCTGCTCCCGTGCCTGCTGGCCAGCGGGGTCGGGGCACTGGTCTTCACCGGCTTCGGCAGCTGGACGGGGCTGTCCATCGGCGCGCTGTCGCTTCCCGAGGTCCCTCCGCCCGCCTCGCCCGACGCGGGGGACTTCCTGTGGGGCGTGCCGCTGGCGGTGGTCCTGGCCTTCGTCGTCACCTCGATGCACCGCGTCGGACGGGTGACCGCCGCCTGGACCGGCCGCCACACGGCCCTGCGCACCGTGCTGTGCGCCGCCGCCGTCGGGGTGCTGCTGACCGTGTACGCGCTGCTGACGGGCCGGGCTCCCACGGAGGCGGCACTGTCCGGACAGGCGGGGCTGGCCGAACTCGCGGCCGACCCCCACTCCTGGTCGGTCGGGGCCCTGCTGGTGCTGGTGCTGTGCAAGGGCCTGGCCTGGGGTGTGTGCCTGGGCAGCCTGCGCGGGGGGCCGATCTTCCCGGCGGTGCTGATCGGGGCGGCGGGCGGCGTCGCGGTGTCCGGGCTGCCGGGGCTGGGCACCACGCCGGCGCTGGCCGTGGGCCTGGTCACCGCGGCCGCCGCGATCACCCGGCTGCCGGTGACCAGCGCGGTGCTGGCGATGCTGCTGCTGGGCCCGGACGCCCAGCAGCAGATGCCGCTGATCACGGTGTGCGCGGTGGTCGGCTTCGTGGTCGCCGAGCTGCTGGAGCGCCCACCGGGCGAGCCCGCCGCCGGTCCCGGGGACGGGGGCGGCGCCCCGGGCGTCCCCGGGGCGGGGCCGACCCCCGCCGCCGCACGGGGCGCGGACGGCGGCGCTCCGGAGGGGGCCGGGCGAGGGCCCGGCACGGGCGGAGGAGCGGCCCCGAAGGGGGACCCCCGGGCCGAGGGCGGCGGACCGTGAGGCGCCCGCGCCCCCTGCGCCGCCTGCGCGACGCGGATCCCGCGGTGCGGTGGTCGATGGCGACGGCGGCCGTCGCGCTGATGGCGGTGGCCTACTTCCTCCTGCCCATCGACCACCTGGGGCCGCAGCGGCCGCTGCTCAGCTGGGGGGTGTTCTGCGTGGCGCTGGTGTCGATCGCCCTGCTGCTGCTGCACCAGATCCGCAACGTCATCCTGGACCGGCCCCACGCCCGCCCGGCGCTCGCGATCATGCTGCTGGTGAGCATGTCGGTGGTGGTCTTCGCGGGCGCCTACCAGGCACTGGCCCAGAAGCCGGGCGAGTTCAGCGGGCTGGCCACGCGGGTGGACGCGCTCTACTTCACGGTGGTGACCCTGGCGACGGTGGGGTACGGCGACATCGTCCCCACCGGGCAGACCGCCCGGGTGGTGGCCGTGGTGCAGATCCTCTACAACGTGGTCTTCCTGACCGCGGCGACGACCACCGTCTCCCGCCGGGTGCGCAGCCAGGTCAGCCGCAGGCTCGGGCGCCAGGCCGGGCCCGCGGAGGACGAGGGGTGAGGCTTCCCGCCCGCGCCGCCGGGGGCCCGGGCCTCGGCCGCGCCGGGTGCCGCCGTTGCGGCCGCGGCCCGTCCCGGGGATCCTGGCACCCGTCGGCACGGCGCCCGCCGGGCCGGCGTCCGCACCGCGGCGCACCGCCCGGGGCAGCCGCCGGCGCGCACGGCGCCAGAGTTCGTTCCGCCTCCCGGACCGGGCACCGCCCGGGCGGGGAGCACACCGGCGAGCCCGCCAGGAGGATTGCGTTGAGGATGCTCATCAATGTGCCGGAGACGGTGGTCCCGGACGCCCTCAGGGGGATGGCCGCCGCCCACCCCGAGCTGGCCGTCGACGTGGACAACCGGGTGATCGTGCGCGGCGACGCCCCGGTGGCGGGGAAGGTCGCCCTGGTCTCCGGCGGGGGCTCGGGCCACGAGCCGCTGCACGGGGGCTTCGTGGGGCCGGGGATGCTCGACGCCGCCTGCCCCGGCGAGGTGTTCACCAGTCCCGTTCCGGACCAGATGGTGCGGGCAGCAGCCGCGGTCGACAGCGGCGAGGGAGTGCTGTTCGTCGTCAAGAACTACACGGGCGACGTGCTGAACTTCGCGATGGCCGCCGAACTGGCCGAGGACGAGGGGGTGCGGCTGGCGACGGTCCTCGTCGACGACGACGTGGCCGTGACGGACAGCCTCTACACGGCCGGGCGCCGGGGCACCGGCGCCACTCTGCTGGTGGAGAAGATCGCCGGGGCGCTGGCCGAGGAGGGCGCCCCGCTGGAGCGGGTGGAGGCGGTGGCCCGGAAGGTCAACTCCTCGTCCCGCAGCTTCGGGGTGGCGCTCAGCGCCTGCAGCACGCCCGCCAAGGGCGGCCCCACCTTCGACCTTCCGGCGGGCGAGCTGGAGCTGGGCGTCGGCATCCACGGCGAACCGGGCCGCGAGCGGCGGCCGATGATGACCTCCGGGGAGATCGCCGACTTCGCGGTGGAGGCCGTCCTGGACGACCTGCGGCCCACCGGTCCGGTGCTGGCGCTGGTCAACGGCATGGGCGCCACTCCCCTGCTGGAGCTGTACGGCTTCAACGCGGAGGTGCAGCGGGTGCTGGGCAGCCGCGGGGTGCCCGCCGTCCGCACCCTGGTCGGCACCTACGTGACCTCGCTGGACATGGCGGGCTGCTCGGTGACGCTCTGCCAGGCGGACGAGGAACTGCTGCGCCTGTGGGACGCCCCGGTGGCCACCCCGGCCCTGCGCTGGGGCCGCTGACGCCCCGCCGGGCCCGCCCGGCACCCGGAACGCCCCGCACCCATCGCCCAGACACCGTGAGCCCGAACCCCGAGGGAGCGCCCGTGCTCGACACCGAGTTCTTCCGCCGCTGGCTGTCGGCAGCCGCCGCGGCCGTGGACCGCGAGGCCGACCGGCTGACCGAGCTGGACTCGGCGATCGGGGACGCGGACCACGGCACCAACCTCAGGCGCGGCTTCGCCGCGGTGACCGCGGCCCTGGAGGCCGAGGGGCCCGCGACCCCGGGCGCCGTGCTGGTACTGGCGGGCGGACGGCTGATCTCCTCCGTCGGCGGGGCCTCGGGCCCGCTGTACGGGACGCTGCTGCGCAGCACCGGCAAGTCGCTGGGTCCGGCGGACGAGGTCTCCCCCGAGCAGTTCGCCGGAGCGCTGCGGGAGGGGGTGGCGGCCGTGTCCCGGCTGGGGGGCGCGGTACCCGGGGACAAGACCATGCTGGACGCGCTGGAGCCCGCCGCGGCGGCGCTGGCAAAGGACCCCGAGGGGTTCGCGTCGGCGCGTTCCGCGGCGGCCGACGGTGCCCTGGCGACGGTGCCGCTGAGGGCGCGCAAGGGGCGGGCGAGCTATCTGGGCGAGCGGAGCATCGGGCATCAGGACCCCGGGGCGACGTCGTCGGCGCTGCTGGTCGCGGCGCTGGCCGAGGCCGCCGTCCGGGAGGCGTCGTGAGCGGCGGGACGGCCGCGGGCGGCCGCACCGCGCGGGTGGGCGTCGTGCTCGTCTCGCACAGCGCCCGGGTCGCCGAGTCGGTGGCGGAGCTGGCCTCGGAGCTGGCGGGCGGCGGGGCGCAGGGCGCTCCCGTCGCCGCGGCGGGCGGCGGGCCCGACGGCGGCACCGGCACCAGTGCCGAGCTGATCGCCGCCGCGGCCCGCTCGGTCGACGCGGGGGCGGGCGTGGCGGTGCTGGCCGACCTGGGCAGTGCCGTGCTCACGGTCAAGGCCCTGCTCGCCGAGGGCGGCGAACTGCCCCCCGGCACCCGCCTGGTGGACGCACCGTTCGTGGAGGGCGCGGTGGCGGCCGTGGTCACCGCCTCGGCCGGAGGCGACCTGGACGCGGTGGCGGCGGCGGCCGGGGAGGCGTACGGCTACCGCAAGGAGTGAGGGCGCGGACCGGGGACCGCGCGCCGGGCGGGTGCACCGGTGCGTGCCTTGTGGTGACCGCGGCAGGGGGACTACTGTCACGGGGCCTTGGTGTACGGGAAACCGGTGCGGTACCGGTGCGGCCCTCGCCACTGTGATCGGGATGTCCGGCCCCACCCCTCTTCGGGGAGCCACTGGGCGCCGCGGGAGACCGCGGTGCCTGGGAAGGCGGAGCCGGGCGGTTCGCCGTGCCCGGAAGAGTTCTTCCGGGCACCCTCCCGTCAGCCAGGAGACCGGCCAGGGCGCGTTGTCCATCCACGAGGTGCTGGAGAGGGTCTCCCAACCATGCATATAGCCGAGGGGTATCTGCCCCCGTTGCACGCCGTCGCCTGGGGCGCGGCGTCCGCGCCCTTCGTCGTCCACGGCGTCCGCGCACTGTCCCGCGAGGTCAAGGCCCACCCCGAGTCGACCCTGCTGCTCGGGGCGTCCGGTGCGTTCACCTTCGTCCTGTCCGCACTGAAGATCCCTTCCGTGACGGGCAGTTGCTCCCATCCCACCGGAACGGGCCTGGGCGCGATCCTGTTCAGACCACCGGTGATGGCGGTCCTCGGAACGATCACCCTGCTGTTCCAGGCGCTGCTGCTGGCGCACGGCGGGCTCACCACGCTCGGCGCCAACGTCTTCTCCATGGCGGTGGTCGGGCCCTGGGCCGGGTACGCGGTGTTCCGGCTGCTGCGGAGCTGGGACGCGCCGCTGATGGTGAGCGTCTTCTTCGCCGCGTTCGTCGCCGACCTGTCCACGTACTGCGTCACCTCCGTGCAGCTGGCGCTGGCCTTCCCGGACCCGGGCACCGGAGTCGCGGGCTCGCTGGCCAAGTTCACGGGCATCTTCGCCGTCACGCAGCTCCCGCTGGCGGTCAGCGAGGGCCTGCTCACCGTGCTGGTGATGCGGTTGCTCGTGAAGTCCAGCAAGGGCGACCTGACCCGGCTCGGCGTGCTGGTGTCCGGCGGCCGTGCAGCACGCAAGGAGGCCGCGGCCCGATGAACCGGAACACGAAGATCAACGCGCTGCTCGTCCTCGCCGTGCTGGCGCTCGCGGTGCTCCCCCTCGCCCTGGGCCTCGGGGACCACAAGGAGGAGCCGTTCACGGGCGCCGACGGCCAGGCCGAGGCCGTCATCACCGAGCTGGAGCCGGACTACGAGCCCTGGTTCTCCCCGCTGTACGAGCCGCCCTCCGGGGAGATCGAGTCGGGGCTGTTCTCGCTCCAGGCCGCCCTCGGCGCCGGTGTCCTCGCCTACTACTTCGGCGTCCACCGCGGCCGCCGCCAGGGCGAGGCCAGGGCACGGGCGGCGGCGCGGCCCTCCGGGGACACCGCCGGGACCGAAGAGAGCGGCTGAGACGTGCTGCCGATCGACGTGGCGGCGCACAGCAGCCGCTGGCGCCGCCGCCATCCGGCAGAGAAGGCCCTGCTCGGCCTGGGGTTGACCGTCTCGGCGGTGTGCCTGCCGCCCTGGCCCGGCGCCGTGGTGGTGGCGGGTGCGACGCTCGCCGTGCTCCTCGGGCCCGCGGGCGTGCCCCCGCGGCAGCTGTGGCGTGCGTTCCGCATCCCGTTGGGCTTCTGCGTCACCGGCGCGCTCCCCCTGCTGTTCGCCGTGGGAGGGCCGGCCGGACTGGTGTCCCTGGCGCCGGAGGGGCCCGCCGACGCGGGCAGGCTGCTGCTGCGGACCTCGGCGGCCTCCCTCGGGGTGCTGCTGTTCGCGTTCACCACCCCGATGTCGGACCTCCTGCCCCGGCTGGTGCGGGCGGGCGTCCCGGCACCGGTCGTGGACGTGGCCCTGGTGATGTACCGGATCAGCTTCCTGCTGCTGGACGCGGTGCACCAGGTGAGGCAGGCCCAGGCGGCGCGGCTGGGGCACACCAGCCGCGCCGCCGTGTGGCGGTCGCTCGCCGGACTGGGCGCGACCGCGTTCGTCCGGGCCTTCGACCGCGCCGAGCGGCTCCAGACCGGACTCGCCGGCCGCGGCTACGACGGCACACTGCGGGTGCTGGTGCCGGGCGCCGCTCCCTCCAGGCCCTTCCTCAGCGGGGTGGCCGCGCTGCTCGCGGGCATCGTGCTCGCGACCCTCCTGCTCGAAAGGTACGCCCTGTGATCGTCCGGCTCCACGACGCCCGCTTCGCCTACGAGGACGGACCCCCGGTCCTCGACGGCGTGTCGCTCGCGCTTCCCGAGGGCAGGGCCACGGCCCTGCTCGGGCGCAACGGGGGCGGCAAGACCACCATCCTGCGGCTGCTGAGCGGCGGACTGCGGCCGACGGCCGGCCGGCTGCTGCTCCGCGGCGAGCCGGTCTCCTACGACCGGGCGGGGCTGACGCGGCTGCGCACCACGGTGCAGCTGGTCGTGCAGGACCCGGACGACCAGCTGTTCGCCGCCTCGGTCGAGCAGGACGTCTCCTTCGGGCCGATGAACCTCGGGCTTGCCGAGGACGCCGTCCGCGCACGCGTGGACGAGGCGCTGGAGGCCCTGGACATCACGGGCCTGCGCGACCGGCCGACCCATCTGCTGTCGTACGGGCAGCGCAAGCGGGCGGCGATCGCGGGCGCGGTCGCGATGCGCCCGCGCGTGCTGGTGCTCGACGAGCCGACGGCCGGGCTCGACCCGCACGGGCAGGAGCGGCTGCTGGACCTTCTCGGCCGCCTCCGGGAAGGGGGGACGACGGTGGTGATGGCCACCCACGACGTCGACCTGGCCCTGCGCTGGGCCGACGACGCGGCCGTCCTCGCCCCGGACGGGCTGCACACCGGTCCCGCGGCCCGGCTGCTGACCGACCAGGCCCTGCTGGACGCGGCTCGGCTGCGGCGGCCGTGGGGCGCGGCGGTGAGCGCGGTGCTGCGGGCCCACGGCCTCCTGGCACAGGACGACCCCGGCCCGCGGACCGCCGAGGACCTGGCCCGCTGGCTCCCGGCCGCGACCTGAGGCAGCCGCACCGCCGTGCGGCGGCGCGGCGGCCGGGTCACGGTGCCGGCGGCGTGCGCCTGCGGCGGGGGGCCGCCTTCCGGGGCGGACCGGCCGCGTCGTCGGCCCAGGCGCAGGGCCGGGACGACACGCGGGCCGAGGCGCACCCCGCGGAGGCGCGGGAGGGAGGCGAGGGCTGACCGGGCGCGAGCCGCCCGGGCCGCAGCGCGAGGCCCGCGGGTCCGGTTCCGCGGACGGGCGCAGGAGCGGGACCGGCCCGGGGCGTCAGTCCGCGCCGTCCAGCAGGTCCGCGGCCTCGGCGACGGACAGGGCGCGCCCCCGGGCGTGGAGCGCGGCGTAGCGCCCGCCCAGGGCGCGGCGCAGCTCCCGCTCGGCCGTGCGGCGCACCGCCTGCCCGTCGGGCAGGGGGCAGAACCCGGTGGCGGCCCGGGGGCCGGGGTGGGCGTCGTAGGCGCCGAGCAGCCGGGCCCCGTCGGCGGGCCGGCCCGTCCGGGCCAGCGCCCATGCCGCACAGGGCAGCTGACCAGCCGTCAGGCCCGGGGCGATCCGGTCGGCCAGGGGCCGCAGCCGCCGGACGGCGTCGGCGAGGTGGGCCAGGGCGCGGGTGAACTCGCCGTCCTGGCAGTCGAGCCAGGCCCGGGTGCCCGCGACCGCGCCGAGGAAGGGCGCGGGGCCCGCGGAGGCCAGCAGTTCCCCGGCGCGGTCCACCTGTGCGCGAGCCGCCGCTCCCCTCCCGGTCGACCCGTAGTGCAGGGCCAGCAGCAGCCGGGCGGTGAACGCCGCCTCGGGGGTGCACCGGTCGGCCTCCGCGGCGGCGGCGGCCAGCTCCTCCTCGGCGGCCTCGGCCGCCGGGCCCACGGGACCGGCCCGCAGCAGGGCGGCGGCCCGCCGCGCCCGGAACAGCGGCACGGGGGAGCCGGCCCCCGAGCGGGCGGCGGCGTCGGCGGCGCGCCCGAAGTCCGCAGCGGCCCGGACGTGGCGTCCGGCGGCCTCGTGGGCGGCGCCGCGGGCCGCGTGGCACTCGGCGACGCCCCAGGGGTCGCCCGCCGCCTCGAACAGCAGCAGGGCGCGCTCGCCGTCCCGGACGGCGCGGTCGGGGGTGCCGGAGCCGGAGGCGAGCCGGGCGCGGACGAGGAGGGCGAAGGCCAGGTCCCAGCCGCCCTCCTCGCCGTCGAAGGCGGCGACCACGGCGTCCGCGGCCTCGGCGAGCGAGCCGGTGTCGCCGGTCATCAGGCGCACGAAGAACCACATCGAGGCCGGCTGGAAGCGCAGTTGGGGCAGCCCGGGCCGGTAGGCCGCGGCGACCGCGCGCAGCCGTTCCGGGCCGCCGCCCTCGGCTCCTCCGGCCGCGAGGGCGATCAGGTGGACGCCCCTGCGGGCCTCCCGGAGCACCTCCCCGCTCCACGGCGGGGCGGTGGCCGGGGCGGGGTCGGGCACCGGCCCCGCCGGGCGCACCCGGGGCCCGGCCGCTCCCGGTGCCCCGCCGGGCGGGGGTGCCGGGGCGAAGGGGTCGGGGCCGAGTGCGGCCGCCGCCGGTGCCCAGGTGCGGGCGTCGCCCTGGTGTCCGGACTGCTGCCAGAACCAGCTCAGCGCGAGGACCAGGCAGAGGGCCTCCTGCTCGTCCTCCTCCCGGACGGCCGTGCGCAGCGCCGTCGCGAGGTTGCCGTGCTCCGTCTCCAGGCGCCGCAGCCAGGCGGCGCGCCGGGGTCCGCGGAGCCCGCTGTCGCCCGCGCGGGCGAGCTCGCGGTAGGAGCGCAGGTGGCGGCGGCGGGCGCCGGCGCCGTCACCGGCCGCTTCGAGCTGTTCGGCGGCGTACTCGGCGATGGTCTCCAGCAGCCCGTAGCGCATGCCGTCCTCTCCGGCGGGGGTGGCCGTCACGAGGGACTTGGCGACCAGGGAGGCGAGGAGGTCGAGGGTGCCGGGTCCGCAGACGTCCTCCGCGGCGGCGAGGCCGAAGCCCCCGGTGAACACGGACGCCCGCCTCAGCACCCGGCGCTCGTCCGGGGTGAGCGGGTCCCAGGACCAGTCGACGACGGCGCGCAGGGTCCGGCGGCGGGGCGGTACGGTACGGCCTCCGCCGGTCAGCAGCCGGAAGCGGTCGTCCAGCCGGTCGGCGATCTGGCGGGGGGTCAGGGCGGTCAGCCGGGCGGCCGCGAGTTCGACGGCCAGCGGCAGTCCGTCGAGGCGGCGGCAGATCTCGGCGCAGGCGTGCGGGTCCCGGGCGGCCGAGAACCCGGCGCGCACCGCGGCGCCCCGGTCCTCCAGCAGGCGCAGTGCCTCCGGCTGGGTCAGCGGGCCCACGGCGTGGACGCGTTCGCCGGTCACGCCGAGCGGCTCCCGGCCGGTGGCGAGGACCGTGAGGCGGGGGCAGGCGGTGAGCAGGGTCTCCGCGAGCCGGGCCGCCGCGTCGAGCACGTGCTCGCAGTTGTCGAGGACCAGCAGGGCCTCGCGGTGGGCGCACTCCTCGATCAGCACGGTCAGCGGGTCGCGCGGGGCGCCGCCCGCGGACGGGCCCGCGGAAGGGCCGAGGGGGCGGGCGCCGATCGCGGCGAGCACGGCCCCGGGGACGTCGTGCCCTTCGTGCACGGACCCGAGTTCGACGAGGTGGGCGGTGCGGGCGGCGGAGCGGGCGGCTTCCAGGGCGAGGCGGGTCTTCCCCGCCCCGCCCGGGCCGGTCAGGGTGACGAGCCGGTGGCCCTCCAGGGCCGCGGCGAGGGCGGCCAGTTCCCGCTCGCGGCCGATGAAGCGGGTGAGCGGCCGGGGCAGCGGGGCGGGTGCGGGGCGGTGGTCCTCGGCCAGCAGCTCGGCGTGGAGCCTCCGCAGCTCGGGGCCGGGATCGGTGCCGAGGCGCTCGGCCAGCCGCGTGCGGAGGTCCCCGTACTCCTGGAGGGCACGGGCGGGGTGGCCGGCGGAGCGCAGTGCGCGCATCAGGAGGGCGTGCAGCGGCTCGTCCAGCGGTGCGGCGGAGGCGAGGGCCGCCAGGTCGGGCAGGGCGTCCTCGGCCCGGCCGAGGGCCACCTCGGCCGCGAGGCGGTCGCGCCGGGCCGCGTCCCGGCGCCGTTCGGCGCGGGCCGCGAGCGGGTCGCCCTCCCGGGCGGGGAGGTCGGCGAGGGCGGGCCCCCGCCACAGGGTGAGGGCCCTGCCGAGCAGTTCGGCCGCGCGCCGGGGGGCTCCCGCGTCGAGGGCCGAGCGGCCCTCGGCGGCGAGGCGCTCGAAGCGGAAGAGGTCGATCTCGTCCGGGTCCGCGGTGAGCCGGTACCCGCCGGGCGCGGTGGCGACGGCATCCGGGCCGAGCGCCCGGCGCAACCGCCCGACCAGTGCCTGGAGGGCGGCGGGGGCGTCCGACGGGTGGGGGACGTCGGGGGGCCAGACGTCGTCGGCGAGGTCCGCGGCGGCGACGGGCCGTCCCCCGGCGGCGGCGAGGGCGGTGAGCAGGGCGCGCAGGCGGGCACCGCCGAGGGGGGCGGGGCCGCCGTCCGCACGCCGGGCCTGGACCGGGCCGAGCACGAGGTAGCGGAGGGTCACCGGTCCATTGTCCCGTCTCGGGCGGCCGGCCTGAAGCACGGTGCGGACGGCGGCGGTCCTCCGGCGGCGCCCCCGGGCCGCGAGCCGGAGGACGGGGCCCGCCGCCCGGCCACCGGGAGGTCCGCCCGGCCCTTCGCCCCGCCCGGGACGGCCGCCGTCCGCCGGCGAAAGGTCCGGGCCGGGGCGGTGCGCGGCCCCGGGTGCCCGCCAGGTGGACCGGGCGAGACAGGAGGCCGCCCCAGCAGGTAGATTGGTCTAAACCACTGCTGTGCTTTCCAGAGACAGGGATCTTCGTGGAAGTTGTCATCGTTCCGGACTCCGCCGCGGGCGGCGAACTCATCGCCGAAGCCATGGCCGACCTGCTACGACGCAAGCCCGACGCCCTGCTCGGCGTCGCCACGGGCTCGACTCCCCTCCCGGTCTACCAGGCCCTCGCGGCCAAGGTCCGGGCCGGGCAGGTGGACGCCTCCGGTGCCCGCGTCTGCCAGCTCGACGAGTACGTCGGCCTGCCCGCCGGGCACCCCGAGTCGTACCGCTCCGTCGTCCTGCGCGAGGTGGTGGAGCCGCTCGGGCTGGACCGGGAGGCCTTCATGGGCCCGGACGGCACCGCCGAGGACGTGCCGGCCGCCTGCCGCACGTACGACCGGGCGCTCGCCGAGGCCGGAGGCGTGGACCTCCAGCTCCTGGGCATCGGCACCGACGGGCACATCGGCTTCAACGAGCCCTGCTCCTCGCTGGCCTCGCGCACGCGGATCAAGACGCTCACCGAGCAGACCCGGGTGGACAACGCCCGCTTCTTCGACGGCGACATCGAGCAGGTGCCCCACCACGTCATCACGCAGGGCATCGGCACCATCCTGGAGGCCCGCCACCTGGTGCTGCTCGCCACGGGCGAGGCGAAGGCCGACGCGGTGGCCCTCGCCGTCGAGGGACCGCTCTCGGCGCTCGTGCCCGCCTCGGCGCTCCAGCTCCACCCGCACGCGACGGTGGTCGTCGACGAGGCGGCGGCGTCCCGCCTGAAGCTGGGCGACTACTTCCGTGCCACCTACGCGGCGAAGCCGCAGTGGCAGGGCCTCTGAGCGCACCGGCGCACCGGGCGGGCGGCGGACCGGCGGGTCCGCCGCCCGCCGCGTCCCCGGGGGTGCACCCCCACGGCAGCGCGCGTCCCCGGGGGCGTGCGGCCCGTGTGCGGGAGGGCGTGCGGCGCCGGGCGCACCGCCCGCCGCGGCGCCGGGCGCACCGGGCGCCCGGCACGTGCCCCGGCCTCCACCGAAACGCTCCGAGGGCGCCCGGAACCCGCACGCGCGCCCGTGCCGCACCTCCTGACGCTCCCTCACCTCCCGTGCTCCCGGGCGTGTGCCGGGGGCCGTCCGCGGAACAGGGGACACAGTGGTCCCACCGGGTCTTGGCCGGATTCCGCTTCCGCTCCGGCGACGCCGGCGCAAGGGCCCGTGCGGGCGACGGACTTGAGACGGCTTCACCCGGTTCGACCACGCCGCACAACGGGCAAGACGACCGGGAGGGCGGCCCGAGAGCCGTCGGGCGCCCCATGGAAGGAGCACCTCCATGGCAACTCCGCTTTCCGCCGACAGATTACTCAGCGCCCTCCGCGACGAAGGTCTGCGCGTCGTCGAGTACCGGAGCTGGCGGACCCACAACCGCAACCACAAGGGCCCCTGGGGGCCGGTGCACGGCGTGATGGTCCACCACACCGTGACCTCGGGCACCGAGGGCTCCGTGGCGCTCTGCTACGACGGGTACGCCGCCCTCCCCGGGCCGCTGTGCCACGGCGTGATCGCCAAGGACGGCACGGTCCACCTCGTCGGCAACGGCCGCGCCAACCACGCGGGGCTGGGCGACGACGACGTGCTGCGCGCCGTGATAGCGGAAGCCCCCACGCTTCCGCCGGACAACGAGGCCAACACCGACGGCAACGCCCGCTTCTACGGCTTCGAGGCGATCAACCTGGGCGACGGCCGGGACCCGTGGCCCGCGGCCCAGCTGGACGCGATCGAGAAGGCGGCCGCCGCCCTCTGCCGCGCCCACGGCTGGACGCACCGGTCGGTCATCGGGCACCTGGAATGGCAGCCGGGCAAGCCGGATCCCCGCGGCTTCACCATGGCCTCCATGCGCTCACGGATCGAGCGGCGGCTCGCCCGCGCGCCCGAGGGCCCGGCCGGCCCGCGGTACGAGCCCTACCCGGGCGCCGCGTTCTTCACCGCCGGGAGGCGCAGCGCCGTCATCACGGCGATGGGCAGGCGCCTGGTCGCCGAGGGGTGCAGCCGGTACCGGATCGGCCCCGGTCCGGTGTGGTCGGACGCCGACCGGGCCTCCTACGCCGCCTGGCAGCGCAAGCTCGGCTACTCGGGGAGCGACGCGGACGGCATCCCGGGCCGCACCAGCTGGGACGCCCTGCGGGTGCCCAACGTGTGAGGAGCCGCCGGTCCCGCCCGTCGGGGCACCCGGCGCGGCACGGGCCGCGGCGGCGTCCGCCCGGCACGGCACCGGGCGCCCGGGGACGGGAGCGGGGCGGGTGCGCCGGGGGGCGCTCCCGGCGGCCGGGCGGGCGGCGGGCCCGCGGGGGGCCGCTCACCCCGGCCCGTGCCACAGGGTGGTGATGTTGCAGAACTCCCGGATGCCGTGCCCGGACAACTCCCGGCCGTAGCCCGAGCGCTTCACCCCGCCGAACGGCAGGGCGGGGTGGGAGGCGGTCATCCCGTTGAAGAACACCCCGCCCGCCTGGAGGTCCCGGGCCAGGCGCTCGACCTCGGCCGGGTCCCGGGTCCAGGCGTTCGAGCCGAGTCCGAAGGAGGTGTCGTTGGCGAGGGCGATGGCCTCGTCCAGGTTCCCGGCGCGGTAGAGGGTGGCCACCGGTCCGAACGCCTCCTCGCGGTGGATGCGCATCCCCTCCGCGACCCCGGTCAGCACGGTGGGCTCGTAGTACCAGCCGGCGGCGAGGCCCGGGGGGCGGCGGCCGCCGCAGGTGGCGGTGGCACCGTGCGCGAGGGCGTCGTCGACGAGCTCCTCCAGGTCCGCGCGCCCCTGCTCGGTGGCGAGCGGACCGACGTCCACGGCCTCGTCCAGCGGGTCGCCGACGGCGAGGGCCGCCATCGCCGCGGTGAAGCGGTCGCGGAAGGCGTCGTGGACGTCGGCGTGGACGATGAAGCGCTTGGCGGCGATGCAGGACTGCCCGTTGTTCTGGACGCGCGCGGTGACCGCGGTCGCGACGGCCGCGTCGAGGTCCGCGGAGGGCATCACGAGGTAGGGGTCGCTGCCGCCGAGTTCCAGCACCGTCTTCTTGATCTCGTCGCCGGCCACGGCGGCCACCGCCCGTCCGGCGGCCTCGCTGCCGGTGAGCGTGGCCGCGGCGACGCGCGGATCGCGCAGCACCCCCTCCACCGCCGCGGAGCCGATCAGCAGGGCCTGGAAGCAGCCGTCGGGGTAGCCGGCGCGGCGGAACAGGTCCTCCAGGTAGAGCGCGGTGCGGGGCACGTTCGAGGCATGCTTCAGCAACCCGGTGTTGCCGGCCATCAGCGCGGGAGCGGCGAAACGCACCACCTGCCAGAGCGGGAAGTTCCAGGGCATCACGGCGAGGACGACGCCGAGGGGGCGGTAGCGGACGACGGCGCGGACCGCGCCCGAGTCCGCCACGTCGCTCCCGGCGGGATGCTCGTCGGCGAGGAGCCCCGCCGCGCGGTCCGCGTACCAGCGCATGGTCTTGGCGCACTTGGCGGCCTCGGCCCGCGCGGCGGCCACGGGCTTGCCCATCTCGGTGGTCATGGTGCGCGCGATCTCCTGCCGGTCGGCGTCCAGCAGGTCGGCGGCGCGGTGGAGCAGCGCCGCGCGCTCCGCGAAGGTGGTGGTGCGGTGGTGGTCGAAGGCGGTCGCGGCGGCGGCGATCCTGCGCCGCACCTCCTCGGCGCCGTACGCCTCGAAGGTCTCCAGCGTCGCTCCGGTGGCGGGGTTGACGGTGGCGATGGGCATGCTCTCTCCTCGGTCCGAGTGGGGGCGCCGCGGCCCCGTCCCCGGAGCCCGTGCACCGCCGCCGGGGCGGACCCTCAGCGGCGGTACGCCGGCTCCGGGGACGGCGCACGGCTGCCGGGCCCCGGGCGCCTCCGCCGGCTCAGCGGTGTACGCCGCTCTCCAGGCGCAGCTGGACGTCCTTCTCCTGGTCTCCCGCGTCCATGCCCTCCTGGCGGACGTCGAAGCTGGTGGCCAGGGCCTCCGCCATCCGGTCGACGGCCCAGTAGCCGCCCTGGAGCTCCGCCGTCACGGGCGCGGCGAGGCGCACCGGCTCCGGGGCGCCGCGGGGGTGGGCCACGTCGAAGGTGGTGGTCCACACCGTGGCGTGGCCCTCGGAGACGTACCGGGGCGTCTCGTGCGCCGCCCGGTCGGAGCTGTACGAGCGGCCGAGGGCGCGGAAGACGGCGTCCGCGTCCTCGCTGGAGCAGCCGGTGAGCGTCACCACGACCGGCTCCTCGCGCTCCTGTGCAGTGTTCACCGTGATCCGCCTTCCGTCGGGTGGCCGGTCGGGTACCCCCTCCGCTTCCAGCCTCACCCGGTGGGCGCACTCGGGCGACCCGGCCGGTCCGCCGCTCCGGCGGGCGATCCACCGTGCAGCGCCCGCAGCAGGAGCAGGAGGCTGCACACCGCGGCGGCGGCGCACCAGGTGGAGACGAAGGCCGTGCGCCACAGCACGGCGCTCAGGGCCGCGGCGGCCCCGGTCAGGAGGCCGAGGCGGCGCAGCGCCCGGTCCGGGGAGAGCAGCAGCGAGCCGACGGTCGCGGCCAGGTAGGCGGCCAGGAACCAGCCCGGACCGGGCAGCCCGACGGCGTAGCCGACCGTGTGGTCCCGGATCTCGGCGCTCACGGGCCGGGTGGCGAGGACGGCCGCGAGGCCCGCGGCCGTGGCCGCGCCCAGGACCGCGGGGGCGAGGAGCCGGGTGCGGGCGCCGCGGGGCGCGGCGAGGAGGACGGCGAGCGGGACCCACACCGCGAGGACCGGGAGGGCGACGACCGCCCACGCGGTGGTCGCGGGACCCGTGCCGCCGCCCGCGCGCCAGACCACGGCCTCGGTGATCTGGTGCGCGCCGAGGAGCAGGGGAAGCGCGGCGAGCGGCAGTTCGCGCGGCCGCCGCCGGTGGAGCGTCACGGCGCACGCGGCGGCTCCGGCGGCGCAGATCACCGTTCCGGCCACGAGGTCCGCGGTGGCGCTCCAGCACATGGGCTCACGGTACGACGGGCGGGATCCGGACACAGGAGGAAAGCGGGCCCAAGCAGTCCGATCCCGGCATTCGGGCGCCGGTGCGCCTCGGCACGGCGGGACCCCGGGGAACGGCCCCGGGACGGCGGCGGCAAGGGCCCGGACGGCGGATGCGGGCGGGCCGCGGTGTGCGCGACCGCCGGGTGGCGCCGCGGACGCGGCGGTGCCACGGCGCCCGCGGCGGGGGCGGCGCCCACCGCCGAACTGCCGGAACGGCGCCTTCCGATCCGGCGGGCGCCGCACCCTCCCGGCCGCTTCCCGCCCTGCCGCGCGGGGGCGGGCGAGCAGCTCCGCAGCGCCCCCGGCCCGGGCGGCACCGCCCGCGCGCGCCGGGACCCGCGCCCGGCCGGGGTGTCCGCGCGAGTGCCCCCCGAACCGGCCGAAAGGCGATCTTGTGGCCACCCCCTGCGGGACCACAGGATTCCTCCACCGCGATTGTCAGGCACATGGCGATAGACGGAGCCGTGCGCAGGGCGAGCGCGCTTCCACGGGCCCGCCCACCCAGCGGACCCGGTTCCCCCCACCGGAGGATCACGTGAACATCAAGCGCCTGTCCCTCCTCGGCGGCGCCGCGAAGGGAGCACGGCTGATCGCCGTCGCCTCCGCCCTCGCGGCCGCCACCGCCCTCGCGGCCCCCTCGGCCGCCGCAGGCACCCCCTCGGCCGAGGCGACCCCCGCCCAGCTCGCCCGGGCCGGGGCGGCCGTGCTCCACGCGGACGTCCCCGGCACGGCCTGGTACACCGACGAGGCCACCGGGAAGGTCGTCGTGACGGTGGACTCCACCGTCACTCCCGCAGAGATCGCCACCATCAGAAAGGCGGCCGGCGACCGGGCCGGGGACCTGCGGATCAACCGCACCGACGGCACGTTCAGCAAGCTGATCGCCGGCGGCCAGGCCATCTACGCGGGCGGCGGGCGCTGCTCGCTCGGGTTCAACGTCCGCAGCGGCAGCACCTACTACGCCCTGACCGCCGGGCACTGCACCGACTTCGCGAGCACCTGGTACACCAACTCGTCCAACACCAGCCTGCTCGGCAGCCGGGTCGGCTCCAGCTTCCCGGTCAACGACTACGGCCTGATCCGGCACGCCAACGCCAACGCCGCGGACGGCCGCGTCTACCTCTACAACGGCAACTACCGCGACATCACCTCGGCGGGCAACGCCTCGGTCGGCCAGCGCGTCCAGCGCAGCGGATCCACCACGGGCCTGCACAGCGGCCGGGTGACCGGCCTGAACGCGACCGTCAACTACGGCGGCGGCGACGTCGTCTACGGCCTCATCCAGACCAACGTCTGCGCCGAGCCCGGCGACAGCGGCGGCCCGCTCTTCGCCGGCTCCACCGCCCTCGGCCTCACCTCGGGCGGCAGCGGCAACTGCTCCTCGGGCGGCACGACCTTCTTCCAGCCGGTGACCGAGGCCCTGAGCGCCTACGGCGTCAGCGTCTTCTAGAGGCACCGGGCCCGGCAGGGCCGCACGCAGGCCGGTGCGCCGCCCCCGCGGCGGCGCACCGGCCCTGCTGCGCGCGGGCCGCGGCGGCACTGGACGGAACAAGCACGAGGACGGCCCGGCAGGGCGTCGGTCAGCGGGAGAGCCACGACCGCCGGAACCCGGGTGCCGGCGGCAATGTCAGTGGAGGGCGCGATGCTTGACGGTCCGACACCCGAAGGAGGGGACGACCGCGATGACCGAACCCGAGCTCACCGCCGCCCGGGCGTACCTGCGGCTGCTGAAGACCACCAGGGCCGCGCTCGCCGACCCGGAGCGGGAACCGGTGGCACTGCCGCTGCTGACCGCGCCGATGGCCGAGACGGACGCGGCCCTGACCGCCCTCGGACTGGCGGGCAACGAGGCGGAGTTCTTCCGCCTCGTCGCCGCCCTCCGGCCGGCACCCTCCGGCGCCGACCGCGGCGCCGCCTGAACGGGGAGGCCCCCGGTGCTCGCGCACCCGGCGGGGCCCCGTCGCGGCCCGGTCCGGCCCGGTCCGGCCCGGTCCGGGCGGCCTCAGCCGACCGGGGCGAGGGCCGGCTGCGCGGCGCCGGCCTCCGCCGCCGCACCGGGCAGCGGGCGGAACTCGACGGCGGGCACCCGGGGCCGGCCCGGGCCGCGCAGCACCCGCTCCGCCTCCCTCACCCTCCTGCTGAACCAGACGACCTTGCCCTCCTCGGTCGCGCAGGTTCCCCAGCTGTCGCTCAGGCGGGCGACCTTGGCGAGGCCCCCGCGCACGGGGGAGGAACTGCGCACCGGGGGCAGCCGCCGACCGCGGTCGGACACCGCGACGACGAGCCTGCACCCCGTCGACCGCAGCTCGACGACGCAGGTCTTGTCGCCGTCGACATGGCGTACGACGTTGTCGACGAGTTCCTCGACAGCGCGGCAGACCGGTAGGACGTGGGGCGCGAGGCCCCAGTACCGCAGGTGCGCGGCGACGATCCGCCTGACCTGCGGGATGCGCTCCGGGGAGGCGGGCACCTCGACGATGTAGTGGCATGCGGCAACCGGGACGTTCATGACCGTGGCTCCTCACCGCGACGGCCCGATCATTCGCTGGACGGAACCCCGAGTACGAAGAGTGAGCCCATGTCGCTTCTGGGTCACCACGAGGATGGACCCGTGCGGCGCGGCCCGCAACCCGCACGGTCCGCGCCCGGTCGGCGCAACCGGCTCGCGGCGCGGACCGCCCGGGCACCCCGTCGGCCACCGGGCGACGGCCTCCCCCGATCGTTAGAATTCGGACATGGCAGAGCGTCCCGTCTCCCCGACGGCGCCCGAACTCCTCGTGGAGACCGATGCGGGTTCCACGCTGCTGAGTCCGAGCCGGGACTACCACGTCGGCCGCGACCCCCTGAGCGACATCGTCATCGACGACGACCGGGTCTCCTGGCATCACGCGGTCCTCCACGCCGAGGACGGCCGCTGGAGCGTCCACGACGAGGACAGCACCAACGGCACCTACGCGGAGGGGCACCGGATCCACGACCAGAGCGTGGGCCCCGGCAGCGTGATCCGCTTCGGCAGCGCCGCGGACGGGCCCGCCGCCACCCTCGTCGGCCGGGCGCCGGTGCGCCCCGCAGGAGGGGCACCCGCCCGCCCGTCCTCCGTCTCCCTGCCGTCGGCGACCGGCACCTACCGGCAGCCCACCAGCATCCGCCGGATCCCCGAGCGCACGCTGAGGATCGGCCGCTCCCCCGACAACGAGCTGGTCGTGGACGACCTGATCGTGTCGCGGCGCCATGCCGAACTGCGGATCCTGCCGGACGGCGGACACGAGATCGTCGACCTCGGCAGCCACAACGGCACCTTCCTCAACGGCCGCCCGGTCGGCCGGGCCCCCGTCGGCCCCGGTGACGTGGTGGGCATCGGCCACTCCTCGTTCTGCCTGGTCGGAGACCAGCTCCAGGAGTTCGTGGACACCGGCGAGGTGTCCCTGGACGTGCAGGGCGTCGCCGTCGCCGTCGACGGCGGGCGGCGCACGCTGCTGGACCACGTGTCCTTCCCCGTCGGGGAGAAGTGCCTGCTCGCGGTGGTGGGGCCGAGCGGCGCGGGCAAGTCCACGCTGCTGAACGCCCTCACGGGCCTGCGCCCCGCGGACCGCGGCACCGTGCTCTACGACGGCCGCGACCTCTACCGCGACTACGCCGAGCTGCGCAGCCGCATCGGCCTCGTCCCCCAGGACGACATCCTGCACACGCAGCTGACCGTGCGAAGGGCGCTCGGGTACGCGGCGGAGCTGCGCTTCCCCCAGGACACCGACCGCGCCGAGCGCCGCGCGCGCGTCGCCGAGGTGATCCGCGAACTCGGGCTGGAGCAGCGGGCCGACCAGCCGATCCACAGCCTCTCCGGCGGGCAGCGCAAACGGGTCAGCGTCGCGCTGGAGCTGCTGACCAAGCCGTCCCTGCTCTTCCTCGACGAGCCGACCTCCGGCCTCGACCCGGGCATGGACCGCTCGGTGATGCACATGCTGCGCGGGCTCGCCGACGACGGGCGGACCGTCATCGTGGTGACCCACAGCGTGCTCAGCCTCGACGTGTGCGACCGGCTGCTGGTGCTGGCACCGGGCGGCCGGATCGCCTACTACGGGCCGCCCGACGACGCGCTGGCCTTCTTCGGCTTCGAGGAGTGGCCCGAGGCCTTCGAGGCGTTCGAGAACCAGCGGGACCGCGACTGGGCCGGAACGTACCGGGGCTCGCCCTTCAGCGAGCGCTACATCGAGGCCGCCACCCGGCAACCGCTCGCCCCGCCCTCGCCTTCGGGGCCGGTCGCCCCGCCCCCGAAGGCCCAGAGCTGGGGCGCCCAGCTGCGCACCCTGGTGCGCCGCTACGCCGCGGCGCTGAGCGCGGACCGGACCTTCCTGGTCATCATGATCGCGCTGCCCTTCGTGATGGGCGCGATGGCCCGGGCCCTGGCGGGCAGTGCCCTCACCGGCGAGACCGCCATGAACGCCCTGCTCATCCTGTGCGTCGGCGGGGTGCTGACCGGTGCCGCCAACGCGGTGCGGGAGCTGGTCAAGGAGCGCACCATCTACCGGCGCGAACGGGCGGTCGGCCTGTCCAGATCCGCCTATCTGATGTCGAAGATCGTGGTCCTCGGGACGGTGACGGTCGTCCAGGCGGTGGTGCTCACCCTGGTCGCGCTGGCCGGTGTCGACCTGGGCGCGCCCGGCGGCGAGGGCGTGCTCACGGTGCCGCTGGTGGAGATCACGCTGGCGGTGGCGCTGCTGGCCTTCACCGCCATGATGCTGGGCCTGCTGGTCTCCGCCCTGGTGAGCAAGGAGGAGGTCACCATGCCGCTGCTGGTCCTCCTCGCGATCGTCCAGGTCGTCTTCTGCGGTGCGCTGCTGCAACTGGACGGGGTGCCGGTGGTGGAGCAGCTCTCCTGGCTCGTCCCCTCGCGGTGGGCCCTGGCCGCCATGGCCGGGACGATCGACCTCGGGGAGATCGTTCCCGGAGAACTCACCCAGGACCCGCTGTTCGCCCACTCGGCCGGGGTGTGGCTGCTCGACATGGGCATGCTGGTGGTGCTCTCCGTCCTGTTCGGATTCGCCGTCGCACGGCTGCTGCGGCGCCACGAGCCCGCGATCATGCGGAAGTAGGCGCCCGTGACGAGCTGGGACTTCGCCCCCACCCATGTGGTCCCCGGGTCCGGCCTGCCGGCCTGGGAGAGCCCCGACGTGTCGCGGCCCACCGTCCCGCTCGACCCGCTGCTCCCGGTGCAGCTGCTGGAGCGGCGCGGCGACTGGTCGCGGATCCTGTGCTCCAACGGCTGGTCGGCCTGGGTGGACGGAAGGCTGCTCGTCACGGTACCGGCGGAGCCGCCGGCGGCCGAGCGGTCCATGGGCGCGATCGGCGACCCCAGGCCCCTGCTGGCCCGGGTCGAGGACTCGCTCGGGCGCTACCGGCGGGCGGCCGAGGACCTGGCGGGCGGCCGCACCGACGGGGAGGGCTTCCGCCGCCGCACCCGGGGCCTGCGCGTGGGGATGGTCGTCGACGGCGAGTCGGTCTGGCTGTACGACGCCGAGCACGAGCGCTGGGTGCACTGCGACGGGGCCGGGCTGACCACCCTGGCGGCCTCGTCGCCGCCGTCCCTCGCGGGGGTCCCCGAGGAGGGAGCGGCCGGCGCGCCCGGGCCCGCCGCACGGGGCGGCACTCCGCCCGGCGGACCCGGCGGAACCCGCCTCGTCGACCCCGACTCCCTGCCGCCGTACGCCGGGGAGGAGGCCGCGGACCGGGGCGGGGACGGGCCCGCGCACGGGGCGGAGCCCGAAGCCCCGAGTCCGGGGGAGGCCCCCGCCCCGCCGGAGCCCACACGGCTGGTGGCCCCGGCCCCCGAGGGTCCCCCTGCCGACTCCGCGGGGAAGGCGCGGGCGGGCGGGGCCGCCGGGCCGGCCGCCCCGGCGGACGGCTCCCCCGCGGCCCCGCCGCCCACCCGGCTCGCCGACGCCCCGGCGGAGCCCGGTACCGGTGCCGATGCCGACGCGGCCCGTCCGGACGCCACCCGCCTCGCCGGACCCGCACCCGAGGCCCCGCCGCCCACCCGCCTGGCCGGGGCCCCCGGGGAGCCCGGCCCCCCGGTGGACTCCCCGCCTCCGGGCCCGGACACGGGTCCGGACACCGGGCAGGCCGAGGGCGCTCGGGCGCAGGAGGAGCGCGAGGCGACCCGGGTGGTCCCGGAGCGGGCCGCCTCCCCGAGGACGGGCGGTGAGGGCTGATGCCTCCCGGCGGGGAGCTGCCGCAGGGGCGGCCGTCGGAGCTGGTGGGCCGCCGGATCGCCGGCTACCGCGTCGAGCGGGAGATCGGCCGCGGCGGTATGGCCGTCGTCTACCGTGCCCGGGACCTGCGGCTGGACCGCACGGTCGCGCTGAAGCTGCTCGCCCCCGAACTCGCCCGCAACGACCTCTTCCGGCAGCGCTTCAGCCACGAGTCGAGGGTGGCCGCGGCCATCGACCACCCGAACATCGTCCCGGTCTTCGAGGCGGGCGAGACGGAGGGGCTGCTCTACATCGCGATGCGCTACGTACCCGGCCAGGACCTTCGGGTGCTGCTGGACCGGCAGGGGCCGCTGCCGTTCCCCACCGCGGGCCGGATCGCCTCTCAGATCGCCTCGGCGCTGGACGCCGCCCACGCCCACGAGCTGGTGCACCGCGATGTGAAGCCGGGCAACGTGCTGGTGGCCGAGGGCACCGACAGCGACCACCCCGAGCACGTGTACCTCACGGACTTCGGCCTGACGAAGAAGTCGCTGTCGCTGACCGGCTTCACCACCGTGGGCCAGTTCGTGGGCACCCTGGACTACGTGGCGCCCGAGCAGATCTCGGGCCGCCCGGTCGACGGGCGCTGCGACGTCTACAGCCTCGGCTGCGTGGTCTTCGAGACCCTGGCGGGCGCTCCGCCGTTCCGCCGCGAGGACGACATGGCGCTGCTCTGGGCGCACCAGTACGATCCGGCCCCTCCGCTGACGGACCAGCGGCCCGACCTGCCGGAGGCCGTGGACGAGGTGTTCCGCACGGCGCTGGCCAAGACACCGGAGGACCGCTTCGCCAGCTGCGCCCAGTTCGTGGCGGCCCTGCGCACGGCGGCCGCACCCGCCCGCCGGACCCCGACACAGGTGGCGGGGGCCGGTGCCCAGGCTCCGCCCGAACCGCCCGGGTGGGCCCGGCCGGTGTTCCGCCGCGCCGGATGAGCCGGAGTCGCCCGCGGCGCGTGCCGGGCCGGGCTCCCCGCGTGCTCGGCGGCCTGGTCAGGACGGCGGCGGGACCTCGCCGTGGTGGCGGAACCGGGTGGCGAGCAGACCGCCGACGTAGCCCGCGACGAGCCCCCACCCTGCGCCGAGCGCCACCCCGGACCACAGCCGGGGCCGGAGGGACACGTCGCCCCCGAGATCGCCCCCGAGGTCGCCGATGCCGAGGAGCGAGAGCCCGTAGTGGGCGGAGACGCGGGCGAGCAGGGAGACGCACAGGACCGTGACCGCGAGGGCGACGGCCAGGTGCAGGGCATGCTGCCAGGGGCGGACGCGGGCGGGCGAGCGGACCGCGGCCAGGAAGCCGGCCGCGAGCACCAGGACGGCGGCGCCCACCAGCAGCCACCACGCACGGCCGTCGCGTTCGGTCAGCGTCCCCAGGTCCAGGGTGGCGAGGTCGCCCGTGCGCAGCACCTCGTCCAGCAGCTGCGGCATCGGCAGTCCGAACGGGCCCTCCACCCTGCCCTCCCAGGACCCGCCGAGGCCGATGGTCAGGGCCAGCCACATCAGGTTCGGCAGGCCCAGCAGGAGCACGGCGAAGGTCTCGGCCGGATGGCCGCGGGTGGCGGCCACGACCAGTCCGATGACCACGCCGACGGCGACGGCGGCCAGCAGCAGCGCCACCATGGCGTAGGCCGTGGGGCGGACGGCCTCCTGGTAGCGCAGCAGCCGTGCGGGGAGCGGGGCCCCGCGGGAGACCATCAGCGCGAGGACGGCCACCCCCGCGAGCCACAGCAGGCCGATGACCAGGGTCTGGGGGACCTCGGTGGCGAAGCCCACCCGGGGCTCCACCCCGAAGAGGTCGCCGATCAGGCCGCCCGTGGGGTCCTCGAAGGAGAGGGAGAAGGTGTGCCGCGCCAGCGCCCCGAGGCCGGCCAGCCCCAGCAGCCAGAGCACGGCGATCCGGAGGGCCCAGCCGGCCAGCTCGGGGGCGCCGGCCACGGCGCGGTGGCGCAGCGGCCGGAGGAAGGCCGCCCCCACGACCAGGGCTCCGACCAGGGTGACCGACAGGGGCAGCGCGGTCAGCCCGGCCTCCGACTCGGCGAGGGCCCCGGCGTCCCCGGTGATCTCCACGGAGCCGCCGACGGCGAGGACCACCACGGCCGCGAGCACCTTCGGGAACGCCCCCTCGGGGAGGTCCCCCGCCCCCGCCGCCCACAGGCCGAGGGCGGCGGTCGCGCCCATGGCGAGGAAGCCGGCGAGGACGGTGAGCAGGGCCTGGGGCCAGCCGTGGGCGCGGGGCGCCCCCGCTGCGGGGGGCGTCGGGGAGTGCGGGCTCACACGGCCACGCTAGCCAGGCTCGGCCCGGCGCGCGCCCCGAGCGCGGCGAGCGCGTCGGCTTGCGGGGCCCCGGGACCCGGAGCACACAATGGCCGGGAGGGGGAGTCCGGTGGACCGTGCACCGCGTCCGCCCCGCCGCTCTGGGAAGAAGTGCCCATGAGTTCCGAAACTCCGTCGTCCGGCCGTCCCACGGGGCCGCCCTCGGGTCCGCTCTCCGGGCCCTCCCAGCCCGGCGCACCGCCGCCGGGTCCGCCCTCCGGCGGCTCCGGGGCCGGGTCCGCCGGAGGGCCCGGCGGCCCGTCCGGCGGGGCGGGTGGCGGACCGGGCGGGCCGGGGTCCGGGCGGCCGTGGTGGCGTTCGGCTCCGCGGATCGCCGTGCTGGCGTGCGTAGTGGTGGCCGCCGTGGTTCTGGCGGTCGTACTGACCCGGCCGGGCGGCGGCGGCGACGGCGAGAGCGAGGTCTTCCTCCAGGCCGCTTCCACCAGCGGCCCGGACCCCTTCACCGAGTCGACCGCCCAGGACGCCTCCCCCGAGCCGGCGGTCTCCCCCGACGGGGCGAGCCCCTCGGCCTCGGGCGCGACGCGCGCGGTGCGCGGTTCGGCGCCGGGGCTGTACGGCGGCACCCGGGACGTCGCCAGCTGCGACGTGGAGCAGCAGGTCACCGCGCTGACCGGGGACGCGGCCAAGAACCGGGCGTTCGCCGACGCCCAGGGCATCGCGCCGGACACGGTGCCGCAGTACCTGCGCTCGCTCACCCCCGTGCAGCTGAGGATGGACACCCGGGTCACCAACCACGGCTACCGCGACGGGGCGGCCACGCCCTACCAGGCCGTGCTCCAGTCCGGCACCGCGGTGCTGGTGGACGACCGGGGCGTACCGCGGGTGCGCTGCGCCTGCGGCAACCCGCTGGCCCCGCCGGTCGCCCAGGACAGCGCCCCGAAGGCGGTCGGCTCGGCCTGGCCGGGCTACCGCGCCTCGCAGGTGGTGGTCGTGGAGCCGTCCGTGACGGTGGTCAACGTCTTCGTGCTGTTCGACGCCGAGACGGACGGGTGGATCGCGCGCCCGGCGGGTGACACCGGCGAGACGGACGAGCCGACCGCGCCGCCCGAGGAGGGCGTCTCGCCCTCCCCGTCGGACGGCAGCTCCCCGCCCGCCTCGGAGTCGCCGGGTACCGAGGAGCCCTCCTCGGAGCCCCCGGCGGAGGAGTCGCCTTCCGGGGAACCCCCGTCCGAGCAGCCGCCGTCCGAACCCCCGCCGCCGGAACCGCCCGCGGAGGAGTCGCCCGGGGCGCCGAACCAGTCCGCGCCGGCGCCCGACGCCCCCCGGGAGCCGGCCTCCCCGGCCTGAGGGCCCGGGCGCGGATCCCCCGTTGGGACGACCATGTTCACAACGGCAGAAATCACGATCGAAGTGGGTAACCGGTACATATGACCGCATTCCTCGCGTCCCGCCAGCACACCGCCGCCGACCTGGCCGCCGACGGCGCACCGGCCGTCATCGTCTTCCTCCTCATCGTGGTCGGGCTGCTCGTCCTGCTCGTGTACGTCGTCTGGCAGGTCGGGGCACGCCGCCGGAGGGACACCGCGCCCACCCGCGAGGAGCTGCCCGCCCCGCCCGAGCACCAGTCCCATGTGGAGTCGCGCTTCGAGCCGGACGAGGTGGACGGCACCCAGGGCCACGTGGCCCCCGGCCGCCTGACCCCGCACGAGCTCCACGGGTACGGCAACATGGGCAGCCGCCCCGCGGCCGAGGAGCCGCCCGCCCCGCCCCGCGAACCCGGCGACGACCGGGGCGCGCGCGGCGGCACCGGCGCCTGAGGCGGGACGGGAGGCGCCATGGAGCCCACCGCCGGATCCGGCGACCCGGCAGACGCGGCCGGGGCGACCGCCTCCGTGGTCACCCTCCACGTGAACGGGGTGGCCCGCACCCTCGCCGTGGACCACCGCACCACCCTTCTGGACGCGCTGCGGGAGCGGCTGTCGGTCACCGGCCCGAAGAAGGGCTGCGACCACGGCCAGTGCGGCGCCTGCACGGTGCTCGTGGACGGCCGGCGGATGCTCGCGTGCCTGCTCCCGGCGGTGGCCTGGGACGGTGCGCGGGTGCTGACCGCGGAGGGGCTCTCCGAGGGCGGCCGGCTCCACCCCGTACAGGCCGCCTTCGTGGCGCGGGACGCCCTCCAGTGCGGGTACTGCACCCCCGGTCAGGTCTGCTCGGCCGTCGGGGTGCTGTCCGAGGCCGCCGAGGGCCACCCCTCCCTCGCCACGCCGGCCGGACCCGCGCGCACCGGCGGCGGACTGCCGCCCCCGGTGCGGCTGACACCCGAGGAGATCCGGGAGCGCATGAGCGGGAACCTGTGCCGCTGCGGGGCGTACGCGCAGATCGTGGCCGCCGTCGGGGACGTGGCCCCGTGAGGCCCCACGGGTACGTGCGCGCCCGCAGCGTCGCCGACGCGCTCGCCGTCCATGCCGCGCACCCCGGGGCCCGGTACCTCGCGGGGGGCACCAACCTGGTGGACCTGATGAAGCTCGGCGTCGCGCGGCCCACGGTCCTGATCGACGTGCGCCGCCTGCCGCTGGACCGGGTCGAGGAGACGGCGGGCGGAGGGCTGCTCGTGGGCGCCACGGTCCGCAACAGCGACCTGGCCGCCCACCCGCTGGTGCGCTCGCGCTACCCCGCCCTGTCCCAGTCGCTGCTCTCCGGTGCCTCGGGACAGCTGCGCAACGCCGCGACGACCGGGGGCAACCTGCTCCAGCGCACCCGCTGCGGCTACTTCCAGGACGTGTCCAAGCCCTGCAACAAGCGCGAGCCGGGCAGCGGCTGCCCCGCCGTGGAGGGCTCCCACCGGGAACTCGCCGTGCTCGGCCACTCCCCCCACTGCGTGGCCACCCACCCCTCGGACATGGCGGTGGCGCTGACCGCGCTCGACGCGAGCGTGCACCTGCGGGGCGTCTCGGGGACGCGGGCGCTGCCGGTGTCCGAGTTCCACCGGCTGCCCGGCGACCGGCCGGAGCTGGACACCCGGCTGCGCCCGGGCGAGCTGGTCGTCGGCGTGGAGCTGCCACCCGTGCCCCCCGGGGCGCGCTGCGCCTACCGCAAGGTCCGCGACCGCGCCTCCTGCGCCTTCGCCCTGGTCTCGGTCGCCGCCCGGCTGGCCGTGGAGAACGGCCGGATCGTCCATGCGGCGCTCGCCTTCGGCGGTCTGGCGCACCGGCCCTGGCGGGCCTGGACGGCCGAGGAGCGCCTGGTGGGCGCCCCGGCGACGGGCGCGTCCTTCGCCCGGGCCGCCGAGGCCGAGCTGGAGGCCGCGGAGCCGCTGCGGGACAACGCCTTCAAGGTGCGGCTCGCCGGGGACCTCGCGGTGCAGGTGCTCGGCACCCTGGCCGGGGAGGGGGCGTGACGGGGGCCGGGCGGGCAGCCGGCGACCTGGAGCGCCGCGAGGCCCGGGAGAAGGTCACCGGCCGGGCGCGGTACGCGGCCGAGTACCGGCCCGAGGGCCGCCTCCACGGACGGCCCGTCCCGGCGGCGGTGGCCCGCGGCAGGATCGCCTCCGTCGACGTCTCGCGGGCCCTGGCGGTGCGGGGGGTCGTCGCCGTCCTCACCCACGAGAACGCGCCGCGCCTCGCCGCCCCGCAGGACCCCACGCTGGCGGTGCTCCGGGACGACCGGGTCCCGCACCGCGGCTGGTACGTGGCGCTGGTGGTCGCCGAGACGCCGGAGGACGCGCGGGCGGGTGCGGCGGCCGTGGAGGTCGTCTACGAGGCCGAGGAGCACGACGTGGTGCTCCGGCCCGACCACCCGGGCCTCTACACGCCCGAGGAGGCCAACGGCGGGCACCCGGCGGTGCGCGAGCGCGGGGACCCCGACGCGGCCCTCGCCGCGGCGCCGGTGCTGGTCGAGGCGGAGTACCGGCTGGGCGCCCTGCACAACCACCCCATGGAGCCCCATGCCGCGACCGCCGAGTGGCGCGACGGCGGGCTGACCCTCCACGACTCCACCCAGGGCGGCAACGCGGTGCGCGAGGTGCTGGCCGGGATGTTCGGCGTGCACCGGCGGCAGGTGACGGTGGTCGCCGAGCACGTGGGCGGCGGCTTCGGGTCGAAGGGCACGGCGCGGCCCCATGCCGTGCTGGCGGCCATGGCGGCCCTGCACACCGGGCGCCCGGTGACGGTGGCCCTGCCCCGGCGGGACCTGGCGGCCGTGGTGGGGCACCGGGCGCCGACGCTGCACCGGGTCAGACTCGGCGCGGGCCCCGACGGGGTGCTCACCGCGGTCGAGCACCTGGTGGTCACACGGACCTCGCGGGTGCGGGAGTTCGTCGAGCAGGCCGCCGTCCCGGCCCGCGTCATGTACGGCTGCGCGCACAGCCGCACCGCGCACCGGGTCGTGGCGCTGGACGTGCCGACCCCGTCGTGGATGCGCGCGCCCGGGGAGGCGCCGGGCATGTACGCCCTGGAGTCCGCGATGGACGAGCTGGCGTCGGCGACCGGGGTGGACCCGGTGGAGCTGCGGTTGCGCAACGACACCGACCGCGAGCCCGACAGCGGGCGGCCCTTCAGCAGCCGGGGGCTGGCCGCCTGCCTGCGCGAGGGGGCCCGGCGCTTCGGCTGGGAGGGGCGCGACCCGCGGCCCGGTGTGCGGCGGGCGGGCGGCGTGCTCACCGGGACGGGTGTGGCCTCGGCGACCTACCCGGTGCTGGTGAACCCCTCCCGGGCGAGCGCCCGGGCCGAGCCGGACGGCGGTTTCCGGGTCGCCGTCAACGCGACCGACATCGGGACGGGGGCGCGCACGGTGCTGGCGCAGATCGCGGCCGAGGCGCTGGGGGTGCCGCCGGAGGCGGTGATCGTCGAGGTCGGCAGCACCGCGCTGCCCGCCGCCTCCCTCGCGGGTGGCAGCGCGGGGACGGCGTCCTGGGGCTGGGCGGTGCACCGGGCCTGCACCGAACTGGCGGAGCGCCTCGCGGGCGCGGGCGGGCGGGTCCCGCCGGAGGGGATGGCCGTGGACGCCGACACCCGGGGGGAGGCGGACGCGGAGGTCCCCTGGGCCCGGCACGCCTTCGGGGCCGTGTTCGCCGAGGTGCGGGCCGACACGGTCACGGGCGAGGTGCGGCTGGCCCGGCTGCTGGGGGTGTTCGCGGCAGGGCGGATCCTCAACGCCCGTACCGCACGTGCCCAGTTCACCGGAGGGATGATCATGGGCGCGGGCATGGCGCTGACCGAGCGCAGCTCCATCGACGTGCGCTTCGGGGACTTCGCCGAGCGCGACCTGGCCGCCTACCACGTCCCGGTCAGCGCCGACGTGCCGGACGTCCGGGCCCACTGGATCGAGGAGGAGGACCCGCACCTGAACCCGATGGGGTCCAAGGGGATCGGCGAGATCGGGATCACGGGAGCCCCGGCGGCGATCGGCAACGCACTCCACCACGCCCTCGGGGCACGCCTGCGGGAGCCTCCGTTCACCCCGGACAGGGTCCTGGCGGTGCTCCGCCGCACCCCGCCCGGCTGAGTCCCGGGCGACCGCCCCGGCAGGGGCGGGTTCAGGGGGCGTCCGCGGCCGCCCCGCGCTCCTCGCCCCCCGGTGGGTGGACCCAGCGGGAGGCGAGGAGCAGGGCGATGTCGTCGGGCCGGTCGGCGTGCTGGCGGGCCTCGTTGATGAGGTGGTCGGCGGTGTCGGCGAGGGGCGCGCCGCCCTGTTCCGCCAGGGTGCGGCGCAGACGCTCGAT
This sequence comes from Streptomyces sp. C10-9-1, assembly GCF_024497955.1. GTDB lineage: Bacteria > Actinomycetota > Actinomycetes > Streptomycetales > Streptomycetaceae > Streptomyces > Streptomyces sanyensis. The sequence continues at coordinate 366,136 of NZ_JANHKP010000005.1, forward strand.
CCCGATGTCGATGTCGATGCCGGGCTGCTCGACGAGCCCGTCGGTGAACAGGGCGAGGACGGCGCCGGGTTCGAGGTGGAGCGGGGCGACCGGGTAGGAGGCGTCGGCGTCGATGCCGAGCACGACCCCGCCCGGGAGGTCGAGCACCTCGGTCCGCCCGTCGGGGCTGCGCAGCAGCGGTTGCAGGTGACCGGCGCGGACGGCCTCGGCGCGCCCGGTCTCCGGGTCCAGCATGACGTAGCAGCAGCTGGCGAACTGCCCGGGGTCGAGGTCGATCAGCAGCCGGTTGGTACCGGTCATCACCTCCTCGGGGCTGTGGCCGCTCACCGCCAGGGCCCGGACCCCGCTGCGCAGCTGCCCCATCGTGGCGGCGGCCGACACGCCGTGCCCCTGCACGTCCCCGATGGCGATGGCGAGGCCGCTGCCCGTCTCGACCACGTCGTACCAGTCGCCGCCGACGTCCATGCCCTGGGTGCCGGGCAGGTAGCGGGCCGCGGTCTCCAGCCGGTCCACGACGGGGAGGCGGTGCGGCAGGAGCCCGTCCTGGAGTCCGCGCGCCAGGGCGGCCTCGGAGTCGTAGCGCCGGGCGCGCTCCAGCGCCTGGGCGATGAGCCCGGCGAGGGCGGTGAGCACGGTGCGCTCCTCCGGGCTGAAGCCGCGGGGCTGGTCGAAGCCGAGGATGCACGAGCCGACGGGGCGCCCGGAGGCGATCAGCGGCAGGAAGGCCCGCGCCCCGACGTGGGCGTCCATCGGGATGCCGGGGTAGGCGCGGGCGAGGTGCTGCATGGACTCGAAGAACAGCGGGCGGCCGGTGGTCAGGGTCTCCACCCCGGGAAGCTTGGCGTCCAGTCCGACGCCGTCGAAGCGGTTGAGGAAGCCGCGGGGGAAGCCCGTCTCCCACGACAGGTGCAGATGGCGTTCGCTGAGCAGGTAGATGGCGAGCTGGCGGCCGCCGAACGCGGGGAGCAGTTCCTCGGTGACGACGGCGGACACCTGGCGGGCGGTCACGGCCTCGGTGAGGGCGATGGCCAGGGCCACCGGGCGGTAGAGCGCGACGGCCCGGTCGGCGGGCGATCCGACCCCGGTGCCGGGGGCCACGACGGACCCGGGAGCGTAGGCGGGCCGGTCGCCGGGGCTGAGGGTGACGGTCAGCCCGTCGTAACCGGAGAACAGGGAGACCGAGAGCCAGCCCTCCTGCCGGGGGACCAGGAAGTGCACCGGGTCCGGGGACAGGAGCGCCGAGCGGTAGTGGTCCTCGTAGGCGACCTGCCCCAGCCAGGGGACCGCCTCCCACAGGACCCTCCCGATGAGTTCGGAGCGCGGCTTGCCGAGCAGCGCCTCGGCGTTCCGGTTGGCGTAGCCGACCCGGCCGAGGCGGTCCACCGAGCACACCCCGTGGGGCAGGCGGTCGGCGGACTCGGCCACCACCGGCCCCGCCCCGAGGTCGACCAGGAAACCCGTCAGATGGGGCCGGGACACTCCTTCCTCCGACCCGGCCCGCTGCCCGGAGATCTCCACCAGGTGCGGGCGGCCGTCGGACGCCTGGAGCCGCAGCCGCCGGGTGACGGGGCGGTCGGAGGAGGCCGCCTGGCCCGCCACGGACCACAGGCCGTAGGCGTCCTCGGGCTCGATACGGGCGGCGAGTTCCTCCACGGTGACGGGGAGCCGCTCGCGGCGGGTGCCGAGGATCGCGCACCAGCCGTCGTCACCGGAGACGGTTCCGGCCTCCAGGTCCCAGTCGAAGGAGCCGAACCTGACCGGCGGCGCGGAGACCGACGGGAGGGTGACCGCCAGCGGGTCGCCGTTCCACTCGATGCGCCCCTCCTCGGTGGGCATCGCGGCCAGTGCGGCGCCCAGCCGGGCGGCGACGGCCGTGAGCCTGCGGCGGTCGGGCTCGTCGACCGGCTGCCCGGGTGTGGCCGGGCGGAGCACCCCGATGATCCCGAAGGTCTCACGGCCGTGGCGGACGGGCACGTACAGCGAGCCGAAGGGGAACGGCAGCCCGGCCATCAGCTGCGGGTAGCGGCGCATGGCCTCCTCGGCGTCGCCCAGGTAGACCGGCTGGCCGGTGCGGTAGGCCTCCGAGTGGGGGAAGGGCCGGTTGACGTGCATCCGCCACCAGTGGCGGAACATGTCGGAGGGCAGGCCGGCGATCACGGCCAGCAGGAGCAGCTCCGGCTCGCGGCTGCGCATGTACAGACCCCCGGCGAACCCCCCCACGGCCTCGACGGCCTCGGCCTCCGCCTGGGCGAGGACCATCCCCAGACCGTTCGGCAACGGGCCGTGCGCAGGCGGCGCCGCGGCTTCGGGCCGCTCGGCGTCGGGGTGCGGGCGTCGGCCAGCGCCGTACCGGGTCATCTTGTCAGCATGCTCCCGTGTCCCGGTGCTCCGCATCTTCGTGATCTCGGCCCGGGCGCCGTGGCGCGGGCCGGGGGGCCGGGCACCGGGGCCGGGCGGCCGCTCCGGATACGGGGGTGTTTGAGCTAGATTTGGGCACGGTCCGCACGACGAGGAGACATCAGGTGGCATCAGGGCAGCAGGCACGCGCTCAGGCCGCCGCGATCACGCGCGGCCGCCAGGAGCCCTTCGGCGACCCGGCTCCGGCCGACCGGGTGAGGGCGCTCTTCGGCAGCCGGCGCCTGTCCCCCGGGCAGCGCAGGATCGCCACGTACATCATCGACCACCTGACCGAGGCGGCGTTCCTGTCGATCACGGACCTGGCGGAACGGGTGGGTGTCAGCCAGCCGTCGGTGACGCGGTTCGCCACCTCGCTCGGCTACAGCGGATTCCCGGCCCTGCGGGAGGCCCTGCAGCCGATCGCGCTCAGCGCGGTCGCCGGGGCCCAGGAGACCCGGGAGCAGATCCGCCGCAACGAGCTCCAGGCGGCCGTCGACGCGGAGATCGAGAACCTGGAGAGCCTGCGCCGCGTGTTCGCGGACACCGACAAGGTCCTCGACGTGGGCAGGGAGCTCGCCCGCTCGGTACCGCTGACGGTGGTGGGGCTGCGGATCTCGGTGTCGCTCGCCGAGTACTTCGCCTACGCCGCGCGCCGTATCCACCCCGACGTGCGGCTGGTGACCCGCGGCGGGTCCGTCGCCTACGACGCGCTCCTGCAGTCGCGGGAGGCGGGCGGCAGCTGGGTGCTGGCCTACGCGATGCCGCGGCACGCCAACGAGACGCTGGCGGCCCTGCGGGCGGCTCGCAGCACCGGTCTGCGGGTCGCGCTGATCACCGACCTGACGCTGGGACCGCTGGTCGAGGAGGCGGACGTGGCGTTGTCGGCGGGGACCGGCTCACGGCTGGTGTTCGACTCGTACTCGGCGCCCGGAGTGCTGTCGGCCGCCGTGCTCCAGGCGATGGCGGACGCGGACCCGGAGCGGACGCAGTCGCGTCTGGAAGGGTACGAGCAGGTCGCCGACCAGCACGACTTCTTCATCGCGGACTGATTCCCGCCCCCCGCGTCCCGCCGAGCGGACCGGTGCGCGCACGCTGCGGCGGCCCCCGGTCCGGGTCCCGGCCGCTCCGGGAGGACGGCCGGCGAGGACGGATCGGGTCTGCCGCCGCGGCGGACCGAGGGCCGGGCGACGGCGCCGCGTCCGGAGTCCGCGGGGCGGACCGTGACGCCCGCGAGGACCGGCGGCCCGGGGCTCCGCGCGGCAGTGATCTTCCCGTGTTTCCCGCCGGTTACCGGGGCATTTCCACCGTTCGACGTGCATGAAATTTTTCATACGCTTGCTTACTCGACGGTATATATATTTACTACTCCTGGCAGCCGGTCCTCCCGCCCCTCAGCGCGGAGGGGCCGCGCTCCCCAGAACACACGGTGTCGGCGCTCCCTCCTCGCGTCCGGCTCCGGTGTTCCACCCGGGCAACTCCGTCGTACCACGGATTGTCCCTTGGCGGTCCCGGTCAACCCCTGGGCCGGGACCGCCACAAGCCTCCTCACCGGAGCACCCCGCACCACCGGAAGCGACGACGATGCACCCGATCCACTCTGCCGTGGGCCCCGACTGGCCCTGCCAGGTGAAGTCGCCCGGCACGCACGACTGGGAGCGCACGGCCGCTCGGTGGCTGCGGGACCTGCTGCCGGCGAGGTACGCCGCCTACTCCCCGCTGACGCGCCACCACGTGCTGCTCGCGCGCCACGCCCGCATCCAGCTGGAGCACGAGATCCGGGCCGTGCGGGCGGCCCTGCAGACCTGCCGGGCGGAGCTTCCCCCGCTGGGCGTCGCCGAGGCGGTCATCGAGAACACCATCCGCATGTACGCCGCCGAGCTGGAGCAGCTCGGGCGTCTGGCGCGCAGCGTCCGCCTGGTCACCGAGGCCCTCCTCGCGGAGGCGGGGCCGAGCGTGCCGCGGCGGCGGGCGCCCGCGCAGCGGGCCTCCTGACGGCGGAGCCCCACCGCCCCCGGGGCGACCGGGTCAGGCGGCGCCCTCCGGCGCCGCCGGCGGCGCCACCACCTCGGCGTGCAGCGCGGCCTGGTAGGCCTCGTCCGGATCGAGCCGGCGCAGCTCCTCCGCGATCAGTTCGGCGGTGGTGCGCACCTTCAGTGCCAGGACGCGGTCGGGCTGACCGGGGATGGCCAGCCGGGCCACCGGGCCCTCGGGGCGGTCGATGTGGATCTCCCCTTCGCCGGTGCGCAGCCGCACCGCGGTCACCACGGGCCCTGCCGTGACGACCTGCTCGACGGGCACCCGCAGACGGGCGGCGAACCAGCGGGCGAGGAGTTCGGCGCTGGGGTTCTCGGCCTCGCTCTCCACGACGGCCGACAGCACCCGGACGCGGGCCTGGTCGAGGGCCGCCGCCAGCATCGAGCGCCAGGGCGTGAGGCGGGTCCAGGCGAGGTCGGTGTCCCCCGGCTCGTACCCCTCGGCGCGGGCCGCGAGTTCGCGCAGCGGGTCCTCCACCGCGTAGGCGTCGGTGATGCGCCGCTGGGCGAGGGCGCCGAGGGCGTCCTTCGCCGGGACCGCGGGGGCGTTGACCGGCCACCAGACCACCACGGGGGCGTCCGGCAGCAGCAGGGGCAGGACCACGGAGTCCGCCCGGTCGACGAGTTCGCCGCGCAGCCGCAGCAGGACGGTCTCCCCCGCGCCGGCGTCGCCGCCGAGGCGGACCTCCGCGTCGAGCCGTGCCTCGTGCCGGTCGCGGGGCGAGCGGGAGACGCGCTTGATGACCACCAGGGTGCGCGAGGGGTGCTCGCGGGAGGCGTCGCCCGCGGCCTTGATGGCGTCGTAGGCGTTCTCCTCGTCGGTGACGATGACGAGGGTGAGGACCATGCCGACGGCCGGGGTGCCGATCGCGCGGCGCCCCCGCACCAGCGCTTTGTTGATCTTTCCGGCCGTGGTGTCCGTGAGGTCGATCTTCATGGCCTGCGCCAGCTCCGTCCGTCGCGTGCGAGCATCTCGTCGGCTTCCGCCGGGCCCCAGGTACCGGCAGCGTACTGCGCGGGGCGCCCGTGCCGGGCCCAGAACTCCTCGACGGGGTCGAGGATCCTCCAGGACTGCTCGACCTCCCCGGTGCGCGGGAAGAGGTTGGAGTCGCCGAGCAGGACGTCCAGGATGAGCCGTTCGTAGGCCTCCGGGCTGGACTCGGTGAAGGACTCGCCGTACGCGAAGTCCATGGTGACATCGCGGAGTTCCATGGAGGTGCCCGGCACCTTCGAGCCGAAGCGCAGCGTGACGCCCTCGTCCGGCTGGACGCGGACGACCAGGGCGTTCTCCCCGAGCTCGGCCGTGGCCGA
>NZ_JANHKP010000006.1 GCF_024497955.1 Streptomyces sp. C10-9-1
GCCCCGGGCCCGCACGCTGACCGCCCGCCCCGGGCGGGCGGTCAGTCCGCCCCGGGGCGGACCAGGCCCGACTCGTAGGCCGTGACCACCAGTTGCGCGCGGTCCCGGGCGCCGAGCTTGGCCATGGCCCGGTTCACATGGGTCTTCACCGTGAGGGGGCTGACCTCCAGCCGCTCGGCGATGCGGTCGTTCGACAGGCCGCCCGCCACCAGGACGAGCACCTCCCGCTCGCGCCCGGTGAGCGCGGCGAGCCGCCCGCCGGGGTCGGGCACGCCGTCGCCCGCGCCGTACCCGCCGCCCTGCGCGAGGAACCGGGCGATCAGCCCCTTGGTGGCGGCCGGCGAGAGCAGCGCCTCGCCCCCGGCCGCGACCCGGACGGCGTTCAGCAGCTCACCCGGCTCGGCGCCCTTGCCGAGGAAGCCGGAGGCCCCCGCGCGCAGCGCCTGCACGACGTACTCGTCCACCTCGAAGGTGGTCAGGATGACCACCCGCACGCCGGACAGCCCCGGGTCCGCGCTGATCCTGCGGGTCGCGGCGAGGCCGTCGCAGTCCGGCATCCGGATGTCCATCAGGACCACGTCGGGCAGCTCGGAGCGGGCCAGCGCCACCGCCTGGTGCCCGTCGGCCGCCTCGCCGACGACCTCCATGTCCGGCTCCGAGTCCACCAGCACCCGGAAGGCGCTGCGCAGCAGCGCCTGGTCGTCGGCGAGCAGCACCCTGATCGTCACGCGTCCTCCCCCGTGCCGGCGGGTCCCCCCGCGGGGACCGGTCGGCCCGCGGACCCGAGGCGGGCGGCGCGGGCGGTCAGGGGAAGTATCGCCTGCACCCGGAAGCCGCCCCCGTGGCGGGGGCCGGCCGTGAGCACCCCGCCGAAGGCGGTGACCCGCTCGCGCATGCCGACCAGCCCGTGGCCGCCCCCGTCGGGCGGGGCCGCTCCGGTGCCGTCGTCGAGCACCGTGATCTCCAGGGTGTCGCCCACGGACACCACGCTGACCTCGGCCCTCGCCCCGGCCCCCGCGTGCTTGTGCACGTTGGTCAGCGACTCCTGGATGATCCGGTAGGCCGCCAGGTCCACGGCGGCGGGGAGCGAGGCGCCCTCGTCGGCGCGGGCCACCTCGACGGCCAGACCGGCCCGGCCGAAGGACTCGGCGAGCTCGGCGAGCAGGCCGAGGCCGGGGGCGGGCTCGGTCGGCGCCTCCGGGTCGTCGCCCTGGCGCAGCAGCCCCACGGTGGCCCGCAGCTCCTCCAGGGCCGAGCGGCCCGCCTGGCGGACATGGGCCAGCGCCTCCCTGGCCTGGTCCGGCCGGCGGTCCATGACATGGGCGGCCACTCCGGCCTGGACGTTGACGAGGGCGATGTGGTGGGCAACGACGTCGTGCAGGTCGCGGGCGATCCTCAGCCGCTCCTCGGCCACCCGGCGGCGGGCCTCCTCCTCCCGGGTCCGCTCGGCCCGCTCGGCCCGCTCCCTGATGGCGTCGACGAAGGCCCGGCGGCTGCGGACCGCGTCCCCTCCCGCGGCGGCGAGCCCCGACCAGGCCAGCACGCCGAGGTTCTCCTGGGAGTACCAGGGAAGGGTGCCGAAGAGCATCGCGGCCCCGGTGAGCAGGGCCATGGTCAGCAGCCCCGCCCGCAGGGTGGTGGGGCGGTCGGTGTGCGCGGCCACGGTGAACAGGGCGACGACGGCGCTCATCGCGACGGGGGCCGCCGGGTCCTCGGCCACCAGCTCCAGCACGGCGAGGGCCGTCGTGGCCCCGAGCACCGCGAACGGCCGGCGGCGGCGCAGCACGAGCGCCGAGGCGGCGAGCACCATCAGCACGGCGCTCAGCGGCTCCGGGGCACGGGTGCCGAAGGTCGGCCCGTGCGGCCCGTGCGGGTCGGTGAAGGACGCGGCCGCCATGCACAGCAGCACGGCGAGGGCGAGGGCGCCGTCGAAGGCCGCGGGATGCCTGCGCAGCCGGCGCCGGGCTCCGGCGCACCGGTCGGCGAGAGAGGTCACGGGGCGCAACGTTACGCGGTGGCGCCCGGCCCGGTGGGGGCTCCGGCGGGGCCGGGATGTGCGGGGCGCCGCCGTGCGGGGCACGGCGGCGCCTTGTGGAGCGGGTGCCGGGGAGCGGGGGGTGGAGTGCCGCCCCGGGCCGCCGGGGCCCGGGTGCCCCGCACCGGATCAGGGCCCGGGGATCAGGCCGTCGTCGCCGAGGAGCGCGCGGACCTCCTCCAGGGTCGCGTCCGGGGCCGGGAGGATCAGCTCCGACGGTTCGAGCAAGTCCTCGGGGAGGGGGGTTCCGTACGCGCGCACCTGGTCGAGCAGCTCGTGCAGGGTCCGGCGGAAGCCGGGCCCGTCACCGCTCTCCATCTCCGCGAGCAGTTCGTCGTCGAGCTTGTCGAGGCCGGCCAGGTGGCTCTCCGCCACCTCCAGCTGGCCCTCCCCCATGATCCGCACGATCATGTCGAGATCCTTCGCTGCCGATACCGGGCCCGGGCGGGCCCGGAGCGCCGTCACTGCTTGTCGAACCGGGGCGTGCCCTGCTGCTGGGCGTTGCCCTCCTGGCGGTCCGCGCCGCCTTCGATGGCCTGCTGCTGGGCCGGGCCGCCGGCCAGCTCGGCCTTCATCCGCTGGAGCTCCAGCTCGACGTCCGTGCCCCCCGAGAGCCGGTCCAGCTCGGCCTGGAGGTCGTCCTTGGCCAGCCCCGACTGGTCGTCGAGGGCGCCGGAGGCCAGGAGCTCGTCGATGGCGCCGGCCCGCGCCTGGAGCTGGGCCGTCTTGTCCTCCGCCCGCTGGATGGCGACGCCCACGTCGCTCATCTCCTCCGAGATGCCGGAGAAGGACTCCGCGATGCGGGTCTGCGCCTGGGCGGCGGTGTAGGTGGCCTTGATGGTCTCCTTCTTGGTGCGGAAGGCGTCCACCTTGGCCTGGAGCCGCTGCGCGGCGAGGGTCAGCTTCTCCTCCTCGCCCTGGAGGGTCTGGTGCTGCGTCTCCAGGTCGGTGACCTGCTGCTGGAGCGCCGCGCGGCGGGAGAGCGCCTCGCGCGCCAGGTCCTCGCGCCCGAGCGCGAGCGCCTTGCGGCCCTGGTCCTCCAGCTTGGTCGACTGGCCCTGGAGCTGGTTGAGCTGGAGCTCCAGGCGCTTGCGGGAGGTGGCGACGTCCGCGACGCCCCGGCGAACCTTCTGGAGGAGCTCCAGTTGCTTCTGGTAGGAGTAATCAAGGGTCTCGCGCGGGTCCTCGGCCCTGTCCAGGGCCTTGTTCGCCTTCGCGCGGAAGATCATCCCCATACGCTTCATGACACCGCTCATGGGCTTCGCGCGCCCCCTTCTGACGGACTGGGCTTCGGCACTCCAACAGAACCCACAGTACGGGCCCTGCATCCATTACCGCACTGTTCGGGAGCGGATGCGCTCCTCCCCAAGGACGACTGCGGACGGCGTTGATCCGGCCCAAGGAGTAGAAGACCGGTCAGGGTCCGCCGACCCGCGTCCGCTGTGTGGTGTTTCCGTCCTGTACGGACGCGTGCCGTTGCGGGATCGTTCCCCGCGGACGGCGGGTCCATGCCCGCCACCCCGTACCCTTGGGTTTCGTGTTCCGTAGCCGTTCCAAGGAAGAGAAGGCCCCCACCGGCAAGGTGACGGCGGACCTCTCCAAGCAGCCCCGAGACCCCGAGGCCCCCAAGGGCCGCCCGACGCCGAAGCGCAGCGAGGCACAAGGGCAGCGGCGCGCCCGTGCCAACAGCGCGCCGCTGGACCGCAAGGCAGCCATGCGCCGCCAGCGCGAGGCCCGGCGCGCGGACCTGGCGCGGCAGCGCGAGGCGCTGGCCACCGGTGACGAGCGCTATCTGCCACCCCGGGACAAGGGCCCGGTGCGGCGCTTCGTCCGCGACTTCGTGGACTCGCGCTTCTGCATCGCCGAGTTCTTCCTGCCGCTCGCGGTGGTGATCCTGGTGCTGAGCATGGTGCGCGTCGCGCAGCTCCAGAACATCGCCCTGCTGCTGTGGCTGGGTGTGATCGTGATGATCGTGGTCGACTCGATCGGCCTCGCGATCCGCCTGAAGAAGCAGCTGCGGGAGCGCTTCCCCGACGAGCCGAAGCGCGGTGCCGTCGCCTACGGCCTGATGCGCACCCTCCAGATGCGCCGGCTGCGGCTGCCCAAGCCGCAGGTCAAGCGCGGAGAACGGCCCTGAGCACCGCTGCCTCACCCGTCCCCGGCCCCGTGGCGGGGACGGACCCCGCCCCCGTGGAGGTGCCCGCGGGCCGCCCCCCTGCCGCGGGCGGCCTGCGGGACGCCGTGCGCCAGGAGCTGGTCGCCCGGCAGCTGGAGGAGCAGATCACGGCCCGCTACCCGGTCGGGCAGCGCCTTCGCGTGCTCGACGTGGGAACGGGCCGGGGGGCTCAGGCCCTGCGGCTGGCCCGCGCCGGGCACGCGGTGACCGGCCTGGAGTCGGACCCCGCACTGCTGGAGGCGGCCCGCGAGGCGCTGGCCGCCGAACCGGCCGGGATCCGCGCGAGGGTCCGGTTCGTCGAGGGCGACGGCCGGGACACCGGGGTGCACTTCCTGCCCGGCGCCTTCGACGTGGTGCTCTGCCACGGCGTGCTGATGTACGCCGCGGACGCGGACGCCATGCTGGCGGGTCTGGCCCGGATGCTGGCACCCGGCGGCCTGCTGTCGCTGGTGGTGCGCAACGGCGACGCCCTGGCCATGCGCCCGGGACTGGCCGGGAACTGGGCCGCGGCACAGGCGGCCTTCGCCTCGGACACCTACACGGACCGCTTCGGCCTCAGCGTGCGCGCCGAACGGCTCGGGGCCCTGACGGCCACGCTGGAGGGGGGCAACGCGCCCCTGCACGCCTGGTACGGCGTGCGGGTCTTCACCGACGGCGCCGACGACGAGGCTCCCCTGCCGCCCGCGCAGGAGTTCCAGCGGCTGCTGGCCGCGGAGGAGCGGGCCGGCCGCACCGACCCCTACCGCCGGGTGGCGGCGCTGCTGCACCTGTGCGGCGTCCGCCGCGGTTAGGGCGCCGTACCGGGCGGCCCGCCGGAGACCGGCGGGGCGCCCCGCGGCCGCCCGCCCGGCGATGCGGCGGCATCCTGCCGCGGCCCCCTGTTCGGCGGTGCACGACGGGCAGGCCCGCCGCCGCGAAAGGGATACTCCGGGCATGAGCGCTCCCCCGTACCGCGCGCCCTCCCGGCGGCTCCCGGTGGCCGCGGCGGCCGCACTGGGCGCGGCCGTCCTCGCGGCAGGCTGCTCGGCCCCGCCCGTGCCGCAGGCGGCGCCGGCGCCGAGCCGGGGTGCGCGGGCCGCGGCCCCGGCCGCCGCGAACGAACTGGAGGACGACTACCAGTCCGTCATCACCCGGGTCCTTCCGTCGGTCGTGCAGATCGAGGCGGGCGACAGCCTGGGCTCGGGCATCGTCTACGACGACCGGGGCCACATCGTCACCAACGCGCACGTGGTCGGCGCCGCGCGGTCCTTCCGGGTCACCGTGGCCACCGGGGACCGGCCGCTGCCGGCGACCCTGGTGTCCGCCTACCCCGAGCAGGACCTGGCCGTGATCCGGCTGGGGAACCTGCCGGACGGTCTGCGCCCCGCGTCCTTCGGCGACTCCGCCTCGGTGGAGGTCGGGCAGATCGTGCTCGCCATGGGCTCCCCGCTGGGCCTGGCCGGCAGCGTGACCCAGGGCATCGTCTCGGCGACCGGCCGCACGGTGACGGCCGACGCCTCCGGCGGCGGCGCCGGGGCGACCATCCCGAACATGGTGCAGACCTCGGCCGCGATCAACCCCGGGAACAGCGGGGGCGCCCTGGTCGACCTGGACGGCGAGGTCATCGGCATCCCCACGCTGGCGGCGCGGGACCCGGGCCTCGGCGAGGGCGCCGCGGCGGGGATCGGCTTCGCCATCCCCGCGTCGATGGTGACGACCGTCGCGGACCAGATCATCGCCTCGGGCCGGGTCACCGACTCCGGCCGGGCCGCGCTCGGCATCACCGGCCGCACCGTCCTCGACGACGACTACAACCCCTCCGGGGTCGCGGTGGTCGAGGTGGTCCCGGGCGGCCCGGCCGACCGGGCGGGGCTCAGGGCCGGGGACGTCATCACCCGCCTCGGCGACGCCGAGGTCACCACGATCACCACCCTGGCCGAGGCGCTGGCCCAGGAGCAGCCGGGGGACCGGGTGGCGGTCCGCTACACCCGGGGCAGCGCCCAGCGCACCGCCGAGGTCACGCTCGGCGAGGTCTGACGGGCCGCTCCCGCGCGGGAGCGGCCCGCGGGACGGGCGTGCGGGCCCGGGCGGCGCCGGGCCCGCACGCCCGTCAGCGCCTCACGCCTCCTCGGCGTGCAGGCTCATCGGCCCGTAGACCACCGCCCCGTCCTCCGAGAGCACGACCTGGTCGGCCCCGCCCTCCTGGAGCTGCTTCCAGTACTCCCCGATCCACGACTCGGCATCGCCCTGGGTGGTGAACTCCTCGGGCTCCACCGCCGGCGGCACCTCGGTGCCGTCCGCCTTCTCGAACCGCCACGTCCATGCCATGTGCGCCTCCCGGGTACCCGGCTCGTGCCACTGATCACTGTCGTGCTGCCCGCAGCGTAGCCGGGCGCGCACCCGTCGCGGGGACACGGGAGGATCAGGGGCGTGGACGTGACTCTGCTCGGCACCGGCGCCCCCGCCGGCCTCCCCCTCCCCGACTGCCCCTGCGCCGTCTGCGGGTCCGCCCGCGGCACGGAGGCCCGTGCCCCGACGGCCCTGCTGGTGGACGGCGCCCTGCTGCTCGACCTCACCCCCGGCGCGGCGCTCGCGGCGGCACGGGCGGGGCACTCGCTGGCCGGGGTCCGCCAGGTCCTGCTGACCCACCCGCACGACGGTCCGGCGGTGGACCTGCCCGCCGGGCTGCCGACCGCCGGGCGGGTGCCGGACGGGCGGGTGCTGACCCTGATCAGCGGGCACCGGGTGCGCGCGATGCCGGTCGACCACCCGGGCACCGGCTACGAGGTCACCTCCCCGGAGGGCGAGCGGCTGCTCTACCTCCCCCCGCTGGCCGCGCCCGCCGGGCTCGCGGAGGGCTCGGCCCCCTACGAGATGGTCCTCGCGGACGTCGAGGGCCGCCCGGACGGCCTCGCCCGCCTGCGGGCCGCGGGGGCCGTCGGCGCGACCACGGACGTGGTCGCCGTGCACCTGGGCCACGAGGCGCCCGGGGGGCCGGAGCTGGCCCGGCGGCTGGCCGCCTCGGGCGCCCGGGCGGTGCCGGACGGGACCACGCTCGCCGTCGGCGAGTACCACGCCGTGCCGGACGTGCCCCGGCGGACCCTGGTGACGGGAGGGGCGCGCTCGGGCAAGTCGCTGGAGGCGGAACGGCGCCTGGCGGCCTTCCCCGGCGTCGTGTACGTGGCCACCGGCGGTACGCGGGACGGGGACGCCGAGTGGGCCGCCCGGGTCGGCGCCCACCGCGAGCGCCGCCCCGGCACCTGGCTGACCGAGGAGAGCCGCGAGCTGGTGCCCCTGCTCGCGGCCGAGGGCCCCCCGCTGCTGATCGACTGCCTGTCGCTGTGGCTGACCGACGCGATGGACCGGGCGGGCGCCTGGGACGACGCGCGGTGGGCCGACGGCGGGGAGCGGGAGCTGCGCGAGCGGACGGCCGCCCTGGTGGCCGCGGTCCGCGCCACGGAGCGCACGGTGGTCGCGGTGACCAACGAGGTGGGCTCGGGAGTGGTGCCCGCGACGGCCTCGGGACGCCGCTTCCGCGACGAACTGGGCCGTCTGAACGCGGCGTTCGCGGCGGAGTGCGAGCAGGTGCTGCTGGTGGTGGCGGGCCAGGCACTGGTCCTGCGGCGCTGAGGCTCCGGCGGGCGGACGCGGAAGGAGCGCGGCCCACCGCGGCGTGCGCCGCTGCCGGTACTGTTCGGCGAATGAGCAGGTTGAATCTCGACGACTTCTCCGATCTGATCGAGCGCCCCGACGGCGGCATCCGGCGTGCGGCCGAGGAACGGCGGGAGCGCCTGGTCGTGCCGGCCGGTGCGCTGGGGCGCCTCGACGAGCTGGCCGAGTGGCTGTCCGCGGCCCAGGCCCGGGTACCGGCGCGGGCGGTCGAGCGTCCGCGCGCGGTGCTCTTCGCCGGCGACCACGGCGTGGCCCGGCTGGGTGTCTCGGCGCGGGAGTACGGCACGGCGCACGAACTCGTGCGGGCGGTGCTGGAGGGCGAGCGGCCGGTGGCGGTGCTGGCCCGCGCCGAGGGCGTCCCGGTGCGGATCGTCGACGCGGGCCTGGACTGCGACGAGGAGCTGCTGCCCGAGGAGGTCGTGCGCCACCGGGTGCGGCGGGGCTGCGGGAGCATCGGCTCCGAGGACGCGCTGACCGTCGAGGAGGCGGAGCGCGCGGTCCGCCTCGGCATGGCGGTGGCCGACGAGGAGGCGGACTCGGGAACGGACCTGGTGGTACTGGGCGACCTGAGCGTCGGCGGCACGACGGCGGCCGCCGTCCTGGTGGCCGCGCTCTGCGGCACCGACGCCTCGGTGGTGACGGGCCGCGGCGGCGTGCGGATCGACGACCTGGCGTGGATGCGCAAGTGCGCGGCGGTGCGGGACGCGCTGCGGCGTGCCCGGCCGGTCCTCGGCGACCAGTTGGAGCTGCTCGCGGCGGTCGGCGGCGCCGACCTCGCCGCGATGACGGGCTTCCTGCTCCAGAGCTCGGTGCGGCGGATGCCGGTGGTCCTGGACGGAGTGGTGTCGGCCGCCTGCGGCATGGTGGCGCAGCGGGCCGCCTTCCGGTCGCCCGACTGGTGGCTCGCCGGTCAGCTCAGCGGGGAGCCGGCGCAGGCGAAGGCGCTGGACCGGCTGGCGATGGTGCCGCTGCTGGACCACGGTGTGACGGTGGGCGAGGGCGCGGGGGCGATGCTGGCGCTGCCCCTGGTCCGGGCGGCCGCACGGCTGGCGGCGGAGCTGCCGGAGCGGGCCGCGGAGCCGGCCGCCGCGGAGTAGGGGCCCGGGGAAGGCCGCCCCGGGAGCCGGTTCCGGGGCCTCGGTCAGGACCTGGCCGTCACCCGTGCTGGCACGCTGCCGTCCGTCCCCGCGGCGGGGCGCTCCGCCGCGGGACACGCCCACCGCGGGCCGCCGTCGGTCCGTCGCACCGCGTCCTTCCCCCGACCTGCCGGGTGCGGTGGGGGCCTCGTGCGGCGGGCCCCTGCGGCGGGGAAGGCCCGCACCCGGGACCGCCGGGAAGGCCCGGAGCCGGGGAGACGGGGATCACTCCGGTCGCGCTGAACTCCGCGCTGTCCGGACCGGTCTTCGGACAGGGCCGCGAACCGGCGCGGGACGGGTGCCGGGGGCCGCGGGCTGCCCGGCTCCTTCTCCCACCGGTGCCGGACCGGGCCCCCGTACCGGGCGCACGCCCCGTACCGACCGATCCGGGAGCCGCGATCCATGCTGTTCGAGACGTCAGCCGCCGTGCCGGGCGCCGGGCCTCCCCGGGCGGCCGCGCCGGGGCCGCCGGCCGGGGCGCCGGCGGTGAGGCCGGCGGCGGGGCCGCGCAGGAGGGCCGCCGCCTTCGCCCGCCGGGAAGGGGGGCCGCTGTACGCGGCCGTGCGCCGGGGCCTCGCCGCCCGGCGCCTGCGCGCGGTCCCCGTGACGCTGGCGGCGGTGGGGCTGACCGGCGCCTGCTATCTGCTCCAGCACACGCCGGCGGGCCTCGGCCTGGTCCGGGACGCGGGCTTCGTCAGGGCGGAGGACCCCCTCTGGCTCGCGCTGCTGCGCACCCCGCTGTCCCTGTTCGTGCCCGCGCTCGACCTGCCCGTGTGGGGGGCCCTGGCGCAGCTCCTGGTGGTCTTCGGGATCGCCGAGATCGCCGTCGGGCGCCGGGCCCTGCTCGCCGTGGCCTGCCTCTCCACCCTCGCGGGGTCGGCGTACGCCCGCATCGGTGTGGCGCTCGGCCCGGACGCCCTGCTCGGGCTGCCCGCCTCGGACGCGCGGATCGCGGACACGGGGCCCTCGGCCGCGGTGGTGGGGGTCGCCGTGTGGGTCTGCCACCGCTACCGGGCCCGGCTGACCGGGGCCGCGGTGGTCGCCGCCATGGTGGTCGAGGCGGCGGTGAAGCCGAACCTCGCGGGCAAGGAGCATCTGGCGGCGATCGCGGCGGCGCTGGTGCTGTGCGCGGGGGACGCACTGCGGCAGCGGCGGCGTCAGCGTTCCCCGTCGGGCGCCCCGGGCTCCTCGGAGCGGTCCGGCGCCCCGCCGATCAGGTCCTGGAGGGCACGGCGCGGCTTGGCCCACCTGCGGTCGTGGTGGACGGCCCGCAGCGTGGCCCGCGCCCTGGCCCGCGGCCGGTTGCGGTAGAAGCGGCGGGCCCAGGGCGAGTCGGGACGGGCGAGCCGCACCGCTCCGACGAGGGCGACCAGGGGCACCAGGGTGCCGATGAGCCCGAGGCGGAGCTTGCCCTTGGCGAACGAGACGATGACGAAGACGAAGTTGCCGATGAGCGTGGCGATCAGCGAGGCGCGGCCCTGCTGCTCCTCGTCGGTCAGCCCGTTGACGCCCAGCGGGGAGGCACCGCTGAGGGTGAGCAGGGCGAGGGCCGTGGCGAGCACGACGACCTCGACGCTCTGGCGGCCCTGCTCGCTCCAGTACACGTCGTCGAGGTGGAGGATCAGGGCGAACTCGTCCAGGACGAGGCCCGCGCCGATCCCGAAGATCACCGCGCAGACCGCCAGGCCCACCCCCTGGCGCGCGCTCCCGACGGCACCGAAGCCGCCGATGACGGTCAGCACGACGCCGGGGACCACGTGGTGGATGTGCATCCCGCCGGGCGTGACGTTGCGGAAGGGCCCCTTGCCGGCCCGGATCATCCGGACCACGACCCGGGTGACGGCGAAGGTCAGGACGAAGGACGCCAGCGCCAGGAACATGGGGAGCTTCCCCGGCTCGACGATGTTGCGATAGAACCAGTGACCCATACCCTCTGCTCCCGTTTCGCGCGTTATGCGCAACTTACCGTCCGGAGCGGCGGGCTACCCTCGCGCCGTGACTGCACTGCACGGCATCCGCTTCGCCTTCGGCACCCTGACCGTCGTCCCCGTGCGCGTGACGCGCTGGGACCGCGCCGCCGCGCGCGCCGGGATGCTCAGCGCCCCCCTCGCCGGCCTCGTGGTGGGCGCGGCGGCCGCCGCGGCGGGCTCCGCGCTCGCCCTGTTGGGCGCCGGCGCGCCCCTGGCCGCCGTCGCCGCGGTGGCCGTCCCGGCCGCGCTCACCCGCGGACTCCATCTGGACGGCCTGGCCGACACGGCGGACGGGCTGGGCAGCGGCAGGCCCGCCGAGGACGCCCTGCGCATCATGCGGCAGTCGGACATCGGGCCGTTCGGGGTGGTCACCCTGGTGCTGGCGCTGCTCGCCCAGACCGCCGCGCTCGCGGAGCTGTTCGCCCGGGGCTGGGCGCACGGCGCGGCGGCCGCGGTCCTCGCGGCCGTGGCGGCCCGGCTCACGCTCACCCTCGCCTCCCGGGCGGGGGTGCCCGCGGCCCGCCCGGAGGGTCTGGGCGCGGCGGTCGCCTCGGTCGTCCCCGTGGCGGGGGCCCTCGCGGCCGCGGCGCTGGTGACGGGGGCCGCCGCCGGGGCCGGGGGGCTGCTCGGCGGTCCGGCCGCCGCCGCCCGGGCGGCGGCGGCCGTGCTGGTGGCGCTCGCCGCCGGGCAGCTGCTGCTGCACCGCTGCGTACGGCGCCTGGGCGGAGTGACCGGCGACGTCTTCGGCGCCCTCGCGGAGACGGGGGCCACCGCCGCGCTGGTGGTGCTCGCGCTGGGATGACCCCCGTGCCGGGGCGGCCTGTTGCCGCCGGTTGCTCAGGAGGACGGGAGCCGCAGGGTGATCGACGACTGGAGCAGGGCCGGCTCGGTCCACGCGGAGCGGGTGCCCGCGTAGGCCTCGCCGAAGCGCACGCTGCCCAGGAGCAGCTGCCTGCGGGTGCCCTCGGGTGCGGTGACGGGGACGGCGACGCCGCGCGGGGCCTTGACCGTCACCGTGTCCCCGATCCGGTAGGCCGTGACCCTGCCGTCGGCGAGCGCCTCCTCCCACGCGGCGCGGCGGGCGAACTCGGCGCCCACCTCCCGCTGACGCGGGTTGACCAGCGGGGTGTTGTCGGCGAAGAGGTCCCGGTGGCCGGCGAGGACGCGGTCCAGCACCGGGTAGAGCAGGCGCTCCTCGGCCAGGTTGGACTGGTGGACGTAGTGCGGGCGGGGGTCGTTGGAGACGACGTGGGAGAGCGCGGTGTGCGCCTCCTGGGGCACGATGTGCCCGGTGAAACCGGTGGCGGTGTCCAGGGGTTCGTCCAGGCAGGTGGAGGCCGCGTGGGTCTCGCAGATCCCGCTGCCTCCGTCGGCGGCGGAGGTGTAGATCCAGTTGTACTCGTCGGCCATCTCCGCGGCCGTTCCGACGTTGTAGTAGACGTTCACCGGGTGGCGCGGCACGGTCAGCGCCGAGCCGACCGGCCGCTGGGCGGGCTCGCGCGAGTTGTCGGAGGCGATCCACCGCACGCCGTTGTCGGCGAGGGCCGGCGCCAGGTGGGGGTTGTCCACGGGCTGCTGGGGCAGGGTCCTCAGCCCGGAGTGCTCACCGGTGACCAGTTCGGTACGGTCCACGGGCAGGCCGTGCCGCACCGCCCAGTCGTGGTTGTCGCGGATCTGGCCGGAGATCTCCTCCCGGCTCACCCAGCGGACCGCGCCCGAGGCGTCCCGCTCGCACTGCCAGGGGACCACCGAGACGTCCTGCACGCAGCCGAGGAAGGGGTGGGTGTAGGTGTGGTTGATCCAGCGGTACTCGTGGCGGTCGGCCAGCAGCCGGTCGGTGAGCGGGTCGCTGCCCCCGTGCTCGGCCTTCCAGTCCTCGCCGGCGCCCGCGTTGTGCACCATGTCGAGGGTGAAGCCGGAGGCGCGCTGCCAGTCGGCGGCGTACGCGGCGTCGGCCGCCGTCATGCGGATGTCGGGGACCTCCTGCCCGCCGCCGCCCGCGCAGTCGATGTCGCCGGGGGTGCAGTTGCGCTCGGTGTCCCAGCGGGCGTCCGCGGCGAAGACGTCGTCCACGTGCACGGAGAGGTAGTTGCGGCTCTGCCCGAGGTGGACGCCGCGGGTGAGCCAGTCGACGATGCCGCGGGCGAGGACCCGGAACTGCCGCTGGTGGCGGTTGTAGGCGAAGGTGACGACGAGTTCGCTGCGCCCGTCGTGGGTGTACTCGCCCATCAGGCTGGCCCGGCCCCCTTCCGGCAGGGGCATCTCCAGGAAGCTCGTGTAGCCCTCGCGGCCGCGGGCCGCGTAGCCGTAGCTCTCGCTCACGCCGGGGGCGACGTCCTCGAAGACGACCGTGCCGTCGAGGTAGCCGAAGGCCCCGCCGCGGCCCTGGGTGGTGACCTCGCTCGCGACGCCGTCGAGAACGCCGGCGTGGCCCCCGGAGTCGATGTAGTCCAGGCCGACGCCCGGGTGCGCCCAGGTGTAGGCGTCCACCTGGCGGATGCCGAAGGTCCGCTCGTAGGCGAAGAGGGCCGCGTTCTCCGCGGCACCGGTCTCGGAGTAGGCCCCGAAGGGGTCCTCGTCGGGGACGACGACGCCCTGGAAGCGTGCGCGCGGCCGCCCGTCGACGGTGTCGCTCAGGAACGCGGCGTCGACCCGGGGGCGGTCCGGGTCGTTCAGGTCGACGGTGCGGTAGGCGACTCCGGTGGCCTCCAGCTCCGACACGATCGCGTCGACCGTGCCGAGGCCGTCGTCCACGACCAGGACGGTCAGGTCGATCCGCGGCGTGGGCGCGGCCCCGGCCGCCGCAGGCAGTCCGGTCGCCAGCACGGCCGCGACCGCGGCGGTGGCGGCCAGCCGGCCCGTGCGTGATGTCCGCAGGGTCATGTTCCCCCCTTGTGCGTCCTCCCCAGGACGCTGTCGAACGCCCTCCACCCGCCCTGAGCAGGGCGGAGGACATGTGAAGACGGAGCGAAGGAGCGGTGAGGCCCCTGCCCGAACGCGCCGATTCTGGCTCAGATCAAGCCTTCTTCGTCTGAAAACGGCGAGAGACACCACGGACGAGTGAACGCCCGCCGCCGTGAGCGCAGGGCGCGACCCCGCGTAGGCTCTCCTGCGGCATGGCGGCGGGATCCGTCACCGTGCCACCTACCAGGGGTCTGTCTTCCGGCCCCGGGCCGCCTGCTGACGCAAGGCCCCGGAAGCCCGGAACTGAAGGAAGCGAGATTTCACCACCGTGACTGCTCTCACTCTCAGCACCGCAGGCGCAGCGACGCTGCGCGCCGACGCCGTCGTCGTCGGGGTCGCCAAGGGCGCGAAGGGGCCGGTCCTCGCACCGGGCGCCGAGGCGGTGGACCAGGCGTTCGACGGCAAGCTCGCCACGGTCCTGGAGACGCTCGGTGCGAGCGGGGGCGAGGGCGAGGTGACCAAGCTCCCGGCCCCGGACGGCCTGCGGGCGCCGGTCGTCCTGGCCGTCGGCCTCGGCCCGGAGCCCGAGGAGGGCGACGCCTACGGCACCGAGGCACTGCGCAGGGCGGCGGGTACGGCCGCCCGGGCGCTGAGCGGGTCCAGGAAGGCCGCCTTCGCACTGCCGATAGAGGAGGCCGAGGACGCCGCGGCCGTCGCCGAGGGCGCGCTGCTGGGCGCCTACGCCTTCACCGCCTACCAGGAGAACGGCAAGGGCGCGAAGAAGCCGCTGGCCGAGGTCGCCCTGCTGGGCGCCAAGCCGCGCGACAAGGCCTTCAAGGCCGCGGCCGAGCGGGCGCTCGCGCTCACCGAGGAGATCAACCGCGCCCGGGACCTGATCAACACCCCGCCGAACGACCTCACCCCCGAGGCCTTCGCGGCGATCGCCACCGCGGCCGGCAAGGAGCACGGCCTCAAGGTCCAGGTGCTCGACGAGAAGGCCCTGCTCAAGGGCGGCTTCGGCGGCATCCTGGGCGTGGGCCAGGGCTCGCAGAACCCGCCGCGCCTGGTCAAGCTCTCCTACACCCACGCCAAGGGCGCCAAGCACCTCGCGCTGGTCGGCAAGGGCATCACCTACGACTCGGGCGGCATCTCCCTGAAGCCGGCCGGCCACAACGAGACGATGAAGTGCGACATGAGCGGTGCCGCCGCGGTCTTCGCCGCGGTCGTCGCCGCCGCCCGCCTGGGCCTCGCGGTCAACGTCACCGGCTGGCTGGCGCTGGCGGAGAACATGCCGTCCGGCTCCGCCACCCGCCCCGGCGACGTGCTGCGCATGTACAGCGGCAAGACCGTGGAGGTCCTCAACACGGACGCCGAGGGCCGCCTGGTCCTCGCCGACGCGCTGACCAAGGCCTCGGAGGAGAAGCCGGACGCGATCGTGGACGTGGCCACCCTGACCGGTGCCATGGTGCTCGCCCTGGGCAACCGCACCTTCGGGATCATGGCCAACGACGACGACTACCGCGCCGCGCTCCACGAGACGGCCGAGGAGGCCGGCGAGGCGTCCTGGCCGATGCCGCTCCCCGCGGACCTGCGCAAGGGCATGGACTCCCCCACGGCCGACATCGCCAACATGGGAGAGCGGATGGGCGGCGGCCTGGTCGCCGGCCTCTTCCTGAAGGAGTTCGTGGGCGAGGGCATCACCTGGGCGCACCTGGACA
Organism: Streptomyces sp. C10-9-1; assembly: GCF_024497955.1. GTDB lineage: Bacteria > Actinomycetota > Actinomycetes > Streptomycetales > Streptomycetaceae > Streptomyces > Streptomyces sanyensis. Next base: position 15,591 of record NZ_JANHKP010000006.1, read on the forward strand.
TCGCGGGCCCGGCCTACCACGAGGGCGCCCCCTACGGGTACACGCCCAAGGGCGGCACCGGTTCCTCGGTCCGGACGCTGGTGCGGCTGGCGGAGCGCACCGCGGCCGGTGACCTGGGCTGACGCTCCCGGCCCCGCAGGCACCGCACCCCGGCGGGCGCCGTTCCCCCCTCGCGGGAAGAACGGCGCCCGCCGGGGTGTTCCCCTCTGCGGGAGTCCGGGGTACGCGCGGGTAACCGGAGACGAGCGCAAGCTCACCGTCCCAAGCGGCGGCCCCGCGTCCCACCGTCGGCCGACAAGTGCGAAGATGGGTTCCCGGCAGGACAGGGCCCCCACCACAGGGCCGAAGACAAGCGGCCGCACACCAGCCGACCGGCCGGTCGTCCCCCGCAAGGGAAGGGGACCCGGCGAACGGCGCACATGCATGGAGGACGTGACGTGGCGAACGACGCCAGCACCGTTTTCGACCTAGTGATCCTCGGCGGCGGTAGCGGCGGTTACGCTGCGGCCCTCCGCGGAGCTCAGCTGGGCCTGGACGTCGCACTGATCGAGAAGAACAAGCTGGGCGGCACCTGCCTGCACAACGGCTGCATCCCCACCAAGGCCCTGCTGCACGCCGGTGAGATCGCCGACCAGGCCCGCGAGGCCGCGCAGTTCGGTGTGAAGACCTCCTTCGAGGGCATCGACATCGCGGGCGTCCACAAGTACAAGGACGACGTGATCTCGGGCCTGTACAAGGGCCTGCAGGGCCTGGTCGCCTCCCGCAAGGTGACCTACATCGAGGGTGAGGGCCGGCTGTCCTCGCCGACCTCCGTCGACGTGAACGGCCAGCGCGTCCAGGGCCGCCACGTCCTGCTGGCGACCGGCTCCGTGCCGAAGTCGCTGCCGGGGCTGGAGATCGACGGCAACCGCGTCATCTCCTCCGACCACGCCCTGACCCTGGACCGCGTCCCGCAGTCCGCGATCATCCTCGGCGGCGGCGTGATCGGCGTCGAGTTCGCCTCGGCGTGGAAGTCCTTCGGCACCGAGGTCACGGTCATCGAGGGCCTGAAGCACCTGGTCCCGGTCGAGGACGAGAACAGCTCGAAGCTCCTGGAGCGCGCGTTCCGCAAGCGGGGCATCAAGTTCAACCTCGGCACCTTCTTCGAGAAGGCCGAGTACACCGAGAACGGCGTGCGGGTCACCCTGGCCGACGGCAAGACCTTCGAGGCCGAGGTGCTGCTGGTCGCCATCGGCCGCGGTCCGGTCTCGCAGGGCCTGGGCTACGAGGAGCAGGGCGTCGCCATGGACCGCGGCTACGTCCTGGTCGACGAGTACATGCGCACCAACGTCCCCACGATCTCCGCGGTGGGCGACCTGGTCCCCACGCTCCAGCTCGCCCACGTCGGCTTCGCCGAGGGCATCCTGGTGGCGGAGCGCCTGGCCGGCCTCAAGCCCGTGCCGATCGACTACGACGGCGTGCCCCGGGTGACGTACTGCCACCCGGAGGTCGCCTCCGTCGGCATCACCGAGGCCAAGGCCAAGGAGGTCTACGGTGCGGACAAGGTCGTCGCCCTGAAGTACAACCTCGCGGGCAACGGCAAGAGCAAGATCCTCAAGACCGCCGGCGAGATCAAGCTGGTGCAGGTCAAGGACGGTGCCGTCGTCGGCGTCCACATGGTCGGTGACCGTATGGGCGAGCAGGTCGGCGAGGCGCAGCTGATCTACAACTGGGAGGCCCTGCCCGCCGAGGTCGCGCAGCTCGTCCACGCGCACCCGACGCAGAACGAGGCCCTCGGCGAGGCCCACCTGGCCCTCGCCGGCAAGCCGCTGCACTCCCACGACTAGTCGGTCACGGGCGCGACAGACCACCACCGCACTTCTGTTAGGAGCAACTGGAACCATGGCGGTTTCCGTAACCCTTCCGGCGCTCGGCGAGAGCGTCACCGAGGGCACTGTCACCCGCTGGCTGAAGGCCGAGGGCGAGCGCGTCGAGGCCGACGAGCCGCTGCTGGAGGTGTCGACCGACAAGGTCGACACCGAGATCCCCGCCCCCGCGTCCGGCGTGCTTGCGTCGATCAAGGTCGCCGAGGACGAGACGGTCGAGGTCGGCGCCGAGCTGGCGGTCATCGACGACGGCAGCGGCGCCCCCGCCGCCGCCCCGGCCCCGGCCGCCGCCGAGGCCCCCGCCCCCGAGGCCCCGCAGGCCGCCCCGGCGCCCGCAGCCGAGGCCCCGCAGGCCGCTCCGGCCGAGGCCCCGGCCGCCGGCGGTTCGGCCGAGGGCACCGACGTGGTCCTCCCGGCGCTCGGCGAGAGCGTCACCGAGGGCACCGTCACCCGCTGGCTGAAGGAGGTCGGCGAGGAGGTCTCGGAGGACGAGCCCCTGCTGGAGGTGTCCACCGACAAGGTCGACACCGAGATCCCCGCCCCCACCTCCGGCGTGCTGCTGGAGATCGTGGTCGGCGAGGACGAGACGGCCGAGGTCGGCGCCAAGCTGGCCGTGATCGGCGCGAAGGGCGCGGCCCCGGCCGCCGCCCCGGCGGCACCGGCGGCACCGGCGGCACCGGCTCCGGCTCCCGAGCCGGCACCGGCACCCGCGCCTGCCGCGGCCCCCGCCCCCGCGGCACCGGCGGCACCGGCACCGGCCCCCGCTCCGGCCGCCCAGGCGCCCGCACCTGCCGCGGCCCCCGCGCCCACGGGTGCCCCGGCGAGCGACGCCTACGTCACCCCGCTGGTGCGCAAGCTGGCCGCGGAGAACGGCGTGGACCTCGGTGCGGTCAAGGGCACCGGCGTCGGCGGCCGCATCCGCAAGCAGGACGTCATCGCCGCCGCGGAGGCCGCCAAGGCCCCGGCACCGGCCCCCGCCGCCGCCCCCGCGGCGTCGAAGGCGCCGTCGCTGGAGGCGTCCCCGCTGCGCGGCCAGACGGTGAAGATGACCCGCATGCGCAAGGTCATCGGCGACAACATGATGAAGGCCCTGCACGGCCAGGCGCAGCTGTCCTCGGTCGTCGAGGTCGACATCACCAAGCTGATGAAGCTGCGCGAGCAGGCCAAGGCCGGCTTCGCCGCCCGCGAGGGCGTCAAGCTGTCCCCGATGCCGTTCTTCGTCAAGGCGGCGGCCCAGGCGCTGAAGGCCCACCCGGTCATCAACGCCCGGATCAACGAGGACGAGGGCACCATCACGTACTTCGACTCGGAGAACGTCGGCATCGCCGTCGACTCCGAGAAGGGTCTGATGACCCCGGTCATCAAGGGTGCGGGCGACCTGAACATCGCCGGCATCGCCAAGGCCACCGCCGAGCTGGCGGGCAAGGTCCGGGAGAGCAGGATCACCCCGGACGAGCTCTCCGGTGCGACCTTCACCATCAGCAACACCGGTTCGCGCGGCGCGCTGTTCGACACGATCATCGTTCCGCCGAACCAGGTCGCGATCCTGGGCATCGGCGCCACGGTGAAGCGCCCGGCGGTCATCGAGACCGCCGAGGGCACCGTGATCGGCGTGCGCGACATGACCTACCTGACCCTCTCCTACGACCACCGCCTGGTGGACGGCGCCGACGCCGCCCGCTACCTGTCGGCGGTCAAGGCGATCCTGGAGGCGGGCGAGTTCGAGGTCGAGCTGGGTCTCTGAGGGGCCCGGCTGTAACCAGCCTCACCTGCGGCGCCCCCGCACGGGAGTACATCCCGGCGGGGGCGCCGCCGTATTGTCTAAGGGCCAGCGCGTTGTCTCAGGGCCGGCGCGGTCAACGCGGCCTGAAGGAGCCCTTCATGACCATCCCCGTCGTCCACTCGCTCCGCGACCAGATCCGCGAGCACATCGTGGAGGGGATCGTCAGCGGCCGCTGGAAGCCCGGGGAACGCATCGTGGAGCGCCGCATCGCCACCGAGCTGGAGGTCTCCCAGACGCCGGTGCGCGAGGCCCTGCGCGAGCTGGAGTCGCTGCGGCTCATCGAGTCGGCCCCGAACAAGGGGGTGCGGGTGCGCAACCTGACGGCGGCGGACCTGGAGGAGAGCTATCCCGTCCGGGCGGGCCTGGAGCAGATCGCGGCGGAGCTGGCGGCGGACCGGCTGGCGGACGACTGCTCGGCCCTGGAGCCCCATGTGGCGGCCCTCTACGAGGCCGACCGGCTCGCCGACGGGACGGGGCAGGTGAGGCACACCGTGGCCTTCCACCGGGAGCTGGTCAAGGCGGCCGGGAACGGCGTGCTGCTGCACACCTGGGAGGGGCTGGGCATCGAGGTGTTCACCGCGCTGTCCATCAGGTGGCTGGGCACCGTGCAGAAGTCCTATGCGGAGGAGCACCAGGACCTGGTGGAGGCGTTCCGGCGGAGGGACCCGGAGATCGGCTCCCTGGTCAAGGCCCACGTGCTCGGCTGCGCCCCCCGCGCCTGAGGGGCCGCGGCCGCTTCAGGCGGGATCCCGGGCCTCCCGGCCCCTGGTCCGAGGTCCCGCTCCGATGGCGCCCCGGGCGCTCGAACGCGCAGGTCAGCGCCCGTTACACCCGATTTGCGGCGGCACAGCGTGCCCATTTTTGCGGCACTCGATGCCAATTTCAGCCCAGGCTTTGATCGATCATCGATCAGCGTCTTACAGTCTTCGGCGGGTCCACCGACCCGTTCGCCCTGTCCTGCCAGACACGGCACCCCCTTTCTCCACCCCCCTCCTGTCCGGAAGGCGGCGATCATGACCGACCCCGTAGGCATGCCTCCGAGCGAGCTCGACCAGCTCCCGGACCGCGACGCCGAGGAGACCGCCGAGTGGGCGGCGTCCCTCGACGCCGTCGCGGAGCACGCCGGCTCCCACCGCGCCGCGTACCTGATGCGCCGCACGCTCCAGCACGCCGAGAAGGCGGGCGTGGCCCTGCCCCGCCTGCTGGAGACGGACTACGTCAACACCATCCCGACCTCCGCGGAGCCCGCCCCCGACGGCGACGAGGAGCTGGAGGCCCGCATCACGGCGTGGAACCGCTGGAACGCGGCCGCCATGGTGACCCGTGGATCCCGGTTCGGCGTCGGCGGCCACATCGCCACCTTCGCCTCCGCCGCCTGGCTCTACGAGACCGGCTTCAACCACTTCTTCCGCGGCAAGGAGGGGGACGGCAGCGGCGACCAGCTCTACATCCAGGGCCACGCCTCCCCCGGCATCTACGCCCGCGCCTTCCTCGACGGGCGCCTCACCGAGGCGCACCTGGACAACTTCCGCCAGGAGGCGGGGGGCGCCGGACTGCCCTCCTACCCGCACCCGCGGCGGCTGCCCTGGCTGTGGGAGTTCCCCACCGTCTCCATGGGCCTGGGCCCGCTCTCGGCGATCTACCAGGCCCGGTTCAACCGCTACCTCGCCGGCCGGGGCATCAAGGACACCTCGGGCTCCCATGTCTGGGCCTTCCTCGGCGACGGCGAGATGGACGAGCCCGAGTCGACCGCGGCGCTGGCCCTCGCCGCCCGCGAGCGCCTGGACAACCTGACCTTCGTGGTCAACTGCAACCTCCAGCGCCTCGACGGCCCGGTCCGCGCCAACTTCAAGATCGTGCAGGAGCTGGAGGCCCAGTTCCGCGGCGCGGGGTGGAACGTCGTCAAGACCCTCTGGGGCAACGCCTGGGACGAGCTCTTCCGGCTCGACACCACCGGCGCGCTGGTCCGCCGGCTCCGCGAGGTCCCGGACGCCCAGTTCCAGACCTACGCCACCCGCGACGCCTCCTACATCCGCGAGCACTTCTTCGGTGCCGAGCCGGCTCTCGCCGAGCTGGCGAAGCTGCTCACGGACGCCAAGATCTCCGAGTGCTTCCACACCTCCCGCGGCGGCCACGAGGCCCGCAAGGTGTACGCGGCGTACCAGGCGGCCCTCTCCCACAAGGGCGCGCCGACCGTGATCCTCGCCCAGACGGTGAAGGGCTTCACGCTGGGCAAGGGCTTCGAGTCCAAGAACGCCAACCACCAGATGAAGAAGCTGACGCTCGACGAGTTCAAGGGCATGCGCGACCTGCTCGGGCTCCCGATCCCCGACAGCGCCTTCGCCGACGGCCTGGTCCCCTACGGCCACCCGGGTGCCGACTCCCCCGAGGTGCGCTACCTCGCCGAGCGCCGCGCCGCCCTCGGCGGCCCCGCACCGGCCCGCCGCGTGCACCCGGTCCCCGCCCTGCCCGAGCCCTCCGAGCGCGCCTTCGCCGCGCTGAAGAAGGGCTCCGGGAAGCAGGAGATGGCCACCACCATGGCGTTCGTCCGCCTGGTGAAGGACCTCATGCGGGACAAGGAGACCGGCCGGCGCTGGGTGCCCATCGTCCCGGACGAGGCCCGCACCTTCGGCATGGAGTCCCTGTTCCCCTCCGCGGGCATCTACTCGCCGCTGGGCCAGACGTACGAGCCGGTCGACCGCGACCAGCTGATGTACTACAAGGAGGCCACCGACGGCCAGATCCTCAACGAGGGGATCACCGAGGCCGGCGCCATGGCCGACTTCATCGCCGCCGCCACGTCCTACGCGACGCACGGCGAGACGATGATCCCCTTCTACATCTTCTACTCGATGTTCGGCTGGCAGCGGACCGGCGACCAGATGTGGCAGCTCGCCGACCAGCTGGGCAAGGGCTTCATCGTCGGTGCCACCGCGGGCAGGACCACGCTCACCGGCGAGGGCCTCCAGCACGCCGACGGCCACTCCCACCTGATCGCGGCCACCAACCCGGCCTCGCTCAACTACGACCCGGCCTTCGCCTACGAGATCGCCGTGATCGTCAAGGACGGCCTGCGCCGGATGTACGGGGAGGCAGCCCCCGGCGAGGACCCGAACGTCTTCTACTACCTGACGGTCTACAACGAGCCGAAGCCGCAGCCCGCCATGCCGGAGGGCGTCGAGGAGGGCATCGTCAAGGGCCTGTACCGGTTCAGGGAGGGGTCCGCGGGCGAGGACGCGCCGCGCCTGCAGCTGCTCGCCTCGGGCACCGCGATCCACTGGGCCCTGGAGGCGCAGGAGCTGCTCGCGGAGGACTGGAACGTGGCCGCCGACGTCTGGTCCGCCACCTCCTGGGGCGAGCTGCGCCGCGACGCGCTGGAGGCGGACGAGGCCCTGCTCCGCGGCGAGCAGCGCACCCCGTACGTGACCCGGGCGCTGGAAGGCGCCCCGGGCCCGGTCCTCGCGGTCTCCGACTGGATGCGGCAGGTGCCCGACCAGATCAGCCAGTGGGTGGAGCAGGACTGGTCCTCGCTCGGCACGGACGGCTTCGGCCTCTCCGACACCCGTGAGGCAGCGCGCCGCCACTTCGGTGTCGACGCCCGGTCGATCGCCGTCGCGGCGCTGGCGCAGCTCGCCCGGCGCGGCGAGGTTCCCGCCTCCGCGGTGAAGGAGGCGCGCGAGCGCTACGGCCTGTAGAGGCGTGACGGGTCCGGGGCCCGGTGGACCGCCGTACGGCGGTCCACCGGGCCCCGGACCCGTGTGCGGCCGAGGCCGCTCACTCCGCCCGGTGCACGCCGGGCGGCATGGGCTCCGTCTCCTGGGGGTGGCTGCGCAGGCGCAGGATCGCGGCGATCAGCCCGCCCCAGACGATGACGATGGCGACGATCATCATGACGATGGCACTGGCGGACATCAGACGTCCTTCCGGTCGGCGGGGGCTTCCATGTCGAGGTCGATGTCCTCACCGCCGGCCGGCCAGGGCATCAGGGTGAGGATCACGCCGACCAGCAGCGCGCCGATGGCGACGCTCCATCCCGCGGAGAGCAGGAACCCGGTCGAGTAGCCCTCGTAGTTCTCTTCGAACTCCGCCCGGAGGCTGTCGACCATCATCCAGCCGAGCACCAGCGGGGTGATGACGCCGAGGCAGATCCGCCACCAGTGGCCGAGCCGGATGGCGGAGGTGGCGTCGGCGTTCTGCTGGAGGGCGGGCAGCTGCCGCAGCACCCAGGCGATGACGACCAGCGCGACCAGCGAGGCCAGGGCGATGCCGTACTGGTTGATGAAGTGGTCGGAGGCGTCGAGCAGGAAGATCCCGGACTCCGTGGGGAAGAACAGGATCGACACCAGCGCGACGAGGCCGCCGACGCCGAACACGGCCGGCATCCGGCGCATCCCGGTGCGGTCCTGCACGGCCGAGACGACCACCTGCACGATGGAGATCAGCGAGGAGAGGCCCGCGATCACCAGCGAGCAGAAGAACAGCACGCCGAACAGGCCGCCGAGCGGCATCTCGGAGATGACGGCCGGGAAGGCGACGAAGGCCAGGCCGATACCCGCGCCCGCGACCTCGTCGACCCCGACCCCGGCGGCGGTGGCCAGGTAGCCGAGGGTGGCGAAGACGCCGATGCCGGCAAGGATCTCGAAGGAGCTGTTGGCGAAGCCCGCCACCATCGCGGAGCCGGTCAGGTCGGCCCGGCGCCCCAGGTAGGAGGCGTAGGTGACCATGATGCCGAAGCCGATCGAGAGCGAGAAGAAGATCTGGCCGTAGGCGGCGACCCAGACGCTGCCGTTGCCGAGTTCGGACCAGTCGGGCGAGAAGAGGGCGTCCAGTCCGGCCGCCGCGCCGTCGAGCGTGAGCGACCGGATCACCAGGGCGACGAACAGCACCGCCAGCAGGGGGATGAAGAGCTTGTTGGCGCGCTCGATGCCGCGCCGGACACCGAAGGCCAGGATGACCAGCACGACGATCCAGACGGCGATCAGCGGCCACACGATGCCGGGAACGTAGCCGTCCATGAAGCCGGGGGTGTCCGGCGCCCGCAGGAAGTCGGCGAAGAGGAAGGCCTCGGGGTCGTCGCCCCACTGCTGCCCGAAGGAGAAGCCGACGTAGCGGACGGCCCAGGCGATGATGACGGCGTAGTAGGTGGCGATCACGAAGGAGATCACCACCTGCCACCAGCCGATGGCCTCGACGGGTCGCGACATCCGCCGCAGGGCCGCGGGGGGCGACATGCGGTACTTCCGCCCGATGCTGTACTCCATGATCAGCAGCGGGATGCCCGCGGTCAGCAGGGCGACGAGGTAGGGCAGCAGGAAGGCCCCTCCGCCGTTGCCGTAGGCGATGGCGGGGAAGCGCCAGATGTTGCCGAGCCCGACGGCGGAGCCGATGGCCGCCAACAGGAAGCCCGTGCGGGTGGCCCATTGCTCGCGAGGCTGGTCCGTCATGGTGCGCGCCCTTCCGTGTGCTCGTCGCGTCGCCGTGTGCCCGGGGCCCGCGCCGACCGGGGCACCGCCGTCGGCACCGGGCCCCGTCGTCCGGGCGCGCGGTAGCGGACCGCGACGGTCCGCCCACTGCACGTTAGCGCCGAACGCCCTCTTCGGCCCGGTGGCGGGGCGCCCGGGCAACCCGCGGTACGGCGAACGGGTGAGCGGCCCCGGCGCCCGCGGGACGTGCCGGGCACGGGGCGAGGGGCGGGAGGGGCCCGCGGGGCGGACCGGCCTCCCCCGGGCCCTCCCGTACGACCCGGCGGATCGGCGTGCGGCGTCGCATGCGGTGCACCGCACGGCGGGGGCATCCCCGGACGGGACGTACGGGGACGGCTCCGGCAACGCGGCGCGTGCGCGTGCGGGCGTCGCACGCCACGCGGGATCTGTCAGGCCCGGCCTACGGGGCGGGGGCCCGGCCGAGCCCGGACTGCTGCCCGGAGCCGTGCGCGACGGCCTCGGCCAGCCGGGCGGCCTCGGCGAGCACGTCCTGCAGCGAGGTCAGGCGCCCGAGCACCTCCGCGTGCCCCGCCCGGAGGTCGTCCGCGTCCGCGGCCGAGCCGGCCGCGAGCACGCCGGCGATCCTGGACCGGGCCCTGGCGAGCGAGGCCGCCGCGCGCTCGGCCTCGGCGCGCACCGCGTCGAGGCGCCGGGCGGCCTCCTTCTCGGCGGCCGCCACCCGCTCCCGGGCGTCGGACACCATCTCGCGGGCCCGCTCCTCCGCCTCCTTGCGGCGGCGCTCGGCGTCGCGCTTCACCTGCTCGGCGCGGTTCTCCACCCCGCTCAGCCGGGTGCGGGCCTGCGCCTCGAGGTCCTCGATCTCGCGTTCCTTCCGGGCCCGGCGCCTGGCCAGGCGGTCCTCCAGGCCGCCGAGGGCCAGAGTGGCACGCTCCTCTTCCCGGGCGGAGACCACGGCAGCCTCCTCCCGGGCGCGGCGGCGGATCTCACCGCCCTCGGCACGGGCCGCGGCCAGCACCCGCTCGGACTCCTTCCTGCGCTCCTCCGCGTCGCGCAGCGACGCCTGGTAGATCTCCTGCGCGCCCGCGAGCCGGGCATCCACCTCGGCGAGCCGGGCGTCGACGCCCGCCAGCCGCTCCCGCGCCGCGGCGAGGCGGGACTCGGCCTCCCGCGCCGAGGCGTCCGCGGGGGGCGTGCGGGCGGGGGGCGCCTGACCGTCGGCGGACAGCTCCCGCAGCCGCGCCAGGACCTCGGCCGCGGACTGGGGCCGCTGCCCCGGCGCGACGGCGAGCAGGTGCATGATCAGGGCGTCGAGCCCGGCCGGGATCGCGGGGACGTGCTCGCGGGGCCGGGCCACCTGCCCCTCCTCCAGCCGGACCAGCAGCGCGCCCACGTGGTCCACGACGATGGGCGGCCCCCCGGTGACCATGAAGTAGAGCAGGCAGCCCAGGGCGTAGAGGTCGGAGCGGTGGTCGACGTCGGTGCGGCCGTGCGCCTGCTCCGGCGACATCCAGTGCAGGGTGCCGATGGGCGCTCCGGTGGCGGTCAGCCGCCCGGAGCGGTCGGTGGCGCCGACGAACTTGGCGATCCCGAAGTCCAGCAGCCTGACGTCGCCGTCGGCCGCGAACATCACGTTCTGCGGCTTGAGGTCGCGGTGGACGATGTGCTGCCGGTGCGCCGCGTCGAGCGCCGAGGCCACCTGAGCCGCCCAGTCGGCCGCGGTGCGCCAGTCGGGCCGCCGCCGCCGGACCGCGTCGGCGAGGGTCGGGCCGTGCAGGAGCTCCATCACCATGTACAGCCTGCGCTCGTCCTCCACGAGGGCCTCGCCCCAGTCGTGGGCGGTCACGGTGTGCCGGCCGGGGAGGCGCGCGGCCGCCTGGACCTCGCGCCGGAAACGGCGGCGGAGCTCGTCCGAGCCGGCCTCGTCCCTCGGCCTGCCGTAGAGGAGCTTCACCGCGACCTGGCGCTCCATCCTCACGTCGCGGGCGACCCAGACCTCGCCCATGCCACCGCGACCCAGCCGCTGGAGAAGCTCGTACCGGCCGTCGAGGATCTCCCCCTGCATCCCGCGTCCCCCTCCCGTGAAACGACTGCTCCCAAGTATGCCGTTCACCTGCGCCTTGCGTGTTCGCGCGGTCACGCTCGGCTCCCCCGGGCGGGGCTCGGACCGGGGGCGGAGGGCGGACCCGGCACGGGCCCGGTGGATGCTTGACCCTCACACCGTGTGAAGCCGTGCACTGGGAGACGTCATGTTCACCATCGGAGACTTCGCCCGGCACGGCCGCGTATCGGCCCGGATGCTGCGGCACTACGACGCCGTGGGGCTGCTGCGCCCCGAGCGCACCGACCCCTTCACCGGCTACCGCTACTACACCGCCGCCCAACTCGCCCGCCTCAACCGGCTCGTCGCACTCAAGGACCTCGGCTTCACCCTTCAGCAGGTGAAGCAGATCCTGGACGACGACGTGTCCACGGAGGAGCTGCGCGGGATGCTGGCGCTGCGGCGGGCGGAGCTGGAGGAGGCGATGGCCGCGGCGGCGGCCCGGCTGGCCCAGGTCGAGGCGAGGCTCCGGTCCATCGAGAGCGAGGGACGCATGTCCGGTCAGGACGTCGTCGTCAAGAACATCCCCGCGGTACGGGTGGCCGAGCTGTCGGCGACCGCACCCGGATACTCCCCGGAGCACATCGGCCCGGTGATCGGCCCGCTGTACGAGGAGCTGTACCGGCGCCTCGCCGCGGCCGGGATCACCCCGACCGGCCCGGGGGTGGCCCGCTACGAGGACGCCCCGGAGGGCGGCGGCGCGGTACGGGTGCGCGCCGGGTGCCAGGTCGCGGCCGGCACGCCGTCCGGCGACGGCTTCGAGGTGCTGGAGGTGCCGCCCGTGGAGCGCGCCGCGACGGCGGTGCACCGCGGGTCGATGGACACGGTCCTCGCCACCGAGCAGGAACTCGCCCGGTGGGCGGAGGCGGGCGGGCACCGGACCGCCGGCTACGCCCGCGAGGTGTACCTGGAGTGCCCGCCGGACCGGGAGGGGTGGGTGACCGAGATCCAGCAGCCGCTGGCCTGAGCGCGGCGCCCCGGCCGGGTGCGGGCGGACCCCCCGCCGCGCCCCGCCGGGGGGTGCGCCACGATGAGGGCATGCGCGCTGCCCGCCTGATCAAGATGGTGCTGCTGCTCCAGTCGAGGCCCGTGATGACGGGTGCGGAGCTGGCACGGGAGCTGGAGGTGTCCGAGAGGACGGTGGCCCGGGACGCCCTCGCGCTGTCGGAGGCGGGGATCCCCGTCTACGCGGACCGGGGACGTGCCGGGGGCTACCGCCTCGTCGGTGGGTACCGCACCCGGCTGACGGGTCTGGCCCCCGACGAGGCCGGGGCGCTGTTCCTGTCCGGACTGCCGGAGGCCCTGCGCGAGCTGGGCCTGGCGGACGCCGCCTCGACCGCGCGGTTGAAGGTCGAGGCGGCGCTGCCGCCCGCGGCGGGCGACGCGGCCGGTTCGGCGGCGCGGCGCTTCCACCTGGACGCACCGGGCTGGTACCACGCGCCGGCCACGCCCGGGTTGCTGCGCCCGATCGCCGAGGCGGTGTGGGGCGACCGCAGCCTGCTGGCCCGCTACCGCCGCCGGGGGACCGAGGTCGAGCGGCTGCTGGACCCCCACGGCCTGGTGCTGAAGGCGGGCGTCTGGTACCTGTGCGCCCGCACCGAAGGGGTGTTCCGGGTCTACCGGGTGGACCGCTTCACGGCGGTGGGGCCGGCTCCGGCGGACCGGGTCGGCGGGGCGTCCTTCCGGCGGGACACGGGCTTCGACCTGCCGTCGTTCTGGGCCGAGCGGTCGGCCGAGTTCGCCCGCTCCCTGCTGCGCGCCGAGGTGGTGGTGCGCCTCTCGCCCGCCGGTGCGCGGCGGCTGCCCTCGGTGGTGGACCGCCGGGCGGCCGAGGAGGCGCTGGCCGCGGCCGGGGATCCGGACGCCGGTGGGTGGCTGACGCTCACGCTGCCGGTGGAGTCCGCGGAGGTGGCCTACGACCAGTTGCTCCGCCTCGGGCCCGAGGCGGAGGTGGTGGCCCCGGCGCAGCTGAGGGAGCGCTTCGCCCGGGCGGCCGAGGGACTGCGCCGGCTCTACGGCTGAGGCGCCCGGGACGCGCCCGGGCGCCGCCCGCCCTCAGCGGTAGTCGTGCGCGGACGGCGAGCCGCCCGCCTTCTCGGCGCGCATGTAGCCCCAGACGTCCGGGCGGCTGCCGTCCGCGTCGGTCAGCCCGTACTCCCGCGCCAGCCGCCCGCTGTCCAGCGAGGTCCCGTTCCAGCGGTCGCGCCGCGGGTCGGAGGCGAGCGCGGCCACCCCGCGGCCCAGGTAGACCGGCGACTCCGAGAGTTCCCAGTAGCGCTCCCGGCCGATGCCGTCCCGCCAGGTGTCCTCGGTGAGTCCGAAGATGTCGAGCATCTCCTCGGAGCGCAGGAAGCCCGGGGTGACCGCGACGGCGCTCGCGCCCACCTGCCGGAGCTCCTCGCCCAGGATGCGGGCCATCCGCAGGGGGGCGTTCTTGGCGAGGTCGTAGTAGAAGTTCTCCCGGAAGTCCCGGTTGCTCTCCTCGGTGCCGTCCGTGACCTCCACCAGCAGGCCGCCCGGGTGACGGACCAGCAGGGGCAGCGCGATGCTGCTGGTGATGATGTGGGTGCGCACGCCGAGGTCGAGCATCCGCAGCCCGCGTTCGAGGTCGACGTCCCACATGCGGGTGTCGAAGTCGAGCAGCGGGTTCCCGCCCCAGACGTCGTTCACCAGGATGTCGAGCCTGCCCCGCTCGCGGTCGATGCGTGCGACCAGGTCCCGGACCCGGTCGGGGAGCAGGTGGTCGGTCGGCACGGCGATCCCCTCGCCGCCCGCCGCGGTGACCAGCTCGGCGGTCTCCTCGATGGTCTCCGTCGGGCGGCCCAGTTCGCTCGTGCGGGTGCGCGTGGTGCGCCCGGTGGCGTACACGGTCGCCCCCGCGGCCCCGAGCTCCACGGCGATGGCCCGGCCCGCCCCCCGGGTCGCCCCGGCGACCAGGGCGACCCTCCCGGCGAGCGGTCCCCCGGCGGGGCGCGGGGCGGGGGCGGGGGCGGTGCGGCCGTCGCCGGCCGAGATGTGGTTCTTCGTCATGGGGCGACCGTCGCACGGATACCGGACATCCTCTGTCGGGCTTCCCGGGCCGGACGGGCGGCTCTCCCGCCGGGGGCGGCGGTGTTGCGGACGCGGCTCCGCGTGCGCGGGCACCCGCCGACCGCGATGCTGGGTGCGTGATGGACGAGACGGAGTTCTGGGAGATCGTCGACGGGGCCCGGGAGGCGTCCGGGGGCGACCCGGAGGACCAGGCGGACCTGATGGTCGAGCGGCTGCTCCGGCTCGACCCGGAGTCCGTGGTGGACTTCGCCCGGCACTTCGAGGCGCGCTGGAACCGCGCCTGGACCTGGGACCTGTGGGGTGCGGCGGCGCTCCTGCTGGGGGGCGTGTCGGACGACGCCTTCGACTCCTTCCGCTGCTGGCTGATCGGCCAGGGCCGCACGGTGTTCGAGGGCGGGGTGCACGACCCGGACTCCCTCGCGGAGCTGCTGGACGGCTTCGACGAGGACCTGGACGGCGACGGCGAGGAGCTGGGGTACGCGGCGGACGAGGCGTACGAGCGGCTGACCGGTGCCGAGACGCCCGACCTCGGGGTCCCGGGGCAGCCGGCCGAACCGGAGGGCACGCCCCTGGACCTGGACGACGACACGGCCCTGGCCGCCCGGCTGCCCCGCCTGTGGGAGCGCTACGGCGCGTGAGCGGTGAGCGGCCGCCCCATCAGGACGTCGTCCACGTACTGCCCGCCGATCAGGAACTCCCCGGGCAGCACGCCCTCGACCCGGAAGCCCTCGGCCTCGTAGAGGGCGCGGGCGGGCCGGTTGTGCCCGAGGACCCGGAGGGTGACCCGGTGCGCGCCCTGGCGTACGGCCTCCGCGCAGGCGGCCCGCAGCAGCGCCCTTCCGACGCCCCTGCCGCGGGCCCGGACGGCGACCGCCAGGCCCTGTATCTGGCGCACGTGCCGGTTGCTGGGCAGGGGCGTCGGCGGAACGAGGCGGATGTAGCCCAGCAGGTGCCCGTCCTCCTCCGCGACGAGGAAGTCGGCCGGGCGGTGGGCGGCGTCGAAGAACGGCGGGTACGGCGGCAGGGGCCTCGGGTACACGGCGTGCAGCGTGGACCAGGACTCCCGGTCGAGGCGGGCGAGCGGCTCCTCGTCCGCGGCCCGCGCCGGGCGCACCCGGAAGGCGGCCGGGGGGACCGCGGCGCCGGGCCGCGGTCCGCCCTCCGGGTCGGCCGGGGGCGGGACGCGGGCGGGCTGCGGGGCGGGCGCACCGGGGCCCGCGGCCCCGGGCCCCGGCTCGGCGGGGGTGTCGGGCATGGGGCAACTGTTCCACGCACCCGTGAGAGTCCGGTAGCAGGGGGCAGGATGGGATCATGCAGAGTTCCCGCATCGCCGTCACCGGTTCCTCCGGACTCGTGGGCAGCGCCCTGGTCCGCTCGCTGCGCGCCGACGGGCACCGGGTGGTCCGCCTGGTGCGCCGCCCGGCCCGCTCGGCCGACGAGGTGGAGTGGGACCCGGGGCGCCAGTACGTGGACGCGGCCGGGCTGGCCGGCTGCGACGCGGTGGTGCACCTCGCCGGGGCCGGGATCGGCGACCACCGCTGGACCGACGCCTACCGCAGGGAGATCCGCGACAGCCGGGTGCTGGGCACCGCGGCGATCGCCGAGGCGATCGCCTCCCTGGACCGCCCGCCCCGGGTCCTGGTCAGCGGGAGCGCGGTCGGCTACTACGGCGACACCGGCGACCGGGCCGTGGACGAGGACGCCCCGCCCGGGGAGGGCTTCCTGCCCGAGGTGTGCGTGGCCTGGGAGGAGGCGGCCGCTCCCGCCCGGGAGGCGGGGGTGCGGACCGCGTTCGCCCGCACCGGACTGGTGGTCTCCCGTGAGGGGGGCGCCTGGGGCCGGATGTTCCCGCTGTTCCGGGCCGGGCTCGGGGGGCGGCTCGGCGACGGGCGGCAGTACTGGAGCTTCATCGCGCTGCACGACGAGGTGGCCGCGCTGCGGCACATCCTGGACACCGGGTCCCTGTCCGGTCCGGTGAACCTGACGGCGCCCGAGCCGGTGACGAACCGCGAGGTGACCGCGGCGATGGGGCGGGTGCTCCACCGCCCGGCGGTGTTCGCGGTGCCGACGCCGGCGCTGCGCCTCGCGCTCGGGGAGATGGCCTCCGAGGTGCTGGGCAGTCAGCGGGTGCTGCCCGCCCGCCTGCTGGAGTCGGGTTTCTCCTTCGCGTTCCCCCGGATCGACGGGGCGGTCGCGGCGGCCCTGGGGTAGGACCGCGGCGGGCCGCGCCCCGCCCGGTGCACCCGCCCGTCGCCGCACGCGCGTCGCGGGGCGGACGTGCGCCCCCGGCGCTCCGGTGCCCCGGGACGTGCGCGACCACACGGCGCCGCGCGGCTGCCTAGGCTCGGTACGAACTCGGGTATTCCTCGGGCCTGTTGGGGGCATCACCCTCCCACCAGCCGCGCCGACCTCGGGGAGGGGCACGTGCTCACCACCGCTTTCCAAGCGGACGACGCACCACACGCGGACCGCACGGACCGCGCAGAGGGTGCGGAGAACACCGCACAGGCCGAAGACACCGCGCACACACCGTGCGCCTCGGGCACCGCGCACGCGGAACCCACCGCACGGACGGGGAGAAGCCAGGGGCCCGTCGGCACGGAACGGGCCGGCCACACGGACGTGGTCATCGTCGGGGCCGGACCCGCCGGGCTGGCAGCGGCCCACCGGCTCACCGGGGCCGGGGTGACGGTCCGGGTCCTGGAGGCCGGACCCGGCGTCGGCGGGACGATGACCACCGAGCACGTCGACGGCTTCCTGCTGGACCGCGGGGGGCGCCTGCTCAGCACGGCGCTGCCGGAGCTGCGGCGGACACCCGCGCTGCGGGACGTGGAGCTGCGGCTCTTCGCCCCCGGGGTGCTGGTGCACGACGGGGAGCGGCTGCACCGCACCGGTGAGGTGGGCGCGTCGCCCCTGTCCCTGCGGGCGGCGCGGATGCCGAGGAGCACGGGGGTCGCGTCGACCGTGGCGCGCGCCCTCGCGAACGCCCCCCGGCCGCGCCAGCTCGACCAGGCCCGGCTCGGCGCCTCGCTGGCCCGGCTGGCGGCGACCCCGGTCTCCCGCATCCTGGCGCGGCCCGAGCGGCCCGTCGCCGAGGTGCTCTACGCCCGCGGGCTGCCCGCCCGCACGGTGCAGGGATTCCTGCGGCCGCTGCTGGCCGCGCTGCTCCACGACCCGGAGCTGACCACCTCCAGCCGGGTGGCCGACCTGGTGCTGCGCGGCTACGCCCGGGGCCGGCTGTGCGTCCCCGCGGGCGGGGCGGGCATGGTGCCGCGGCTGCTGGCGGCGGGGCTCCCGGAGGGCGCGGTCCTGACGGGCGTCACGGTCACCGAGGTGGCGACGAACCGGGTCACCACGGCCGAGCACGGCGTGTTCACCTGCCGGGCGGTGCTGGTGGCGACGGACGCACGGTCGGCGGCCCGGCTGCTGCCGGGGCTGCGGGTGCCGGCCTTCCGGCCGGTGACGGTGCTGCACCACGCGGTGCCCCGGGCCCCGCTCACCGAGCCCGCGCTGGTGCTGGACGCCGAGCAGAGCGGGCCGGTGGCGTACACCGCGGTGATGAGCGAGGTGGATCCGCTGCGTGCGCCGAACGGGCGGGCGCTGGTGTCCTCGACGGTGCTCGGCGCACCGCCGGAGGACGTCGACCGGCGGGTGCTCCGGCAGCTGTCCCGGTTGTACGGGACGCCGACGGACGCGTGGGAGCTGCTGGCCGTCCACCACGACGCGCAGGCGGTCGCCGCGATGCCCCCGCCGCACGACCACCGCCGCGCGGTGCGCCTGCTGTCGGGGCTGTACGTCTGCGGCGGCCACCGGGACACGGCCACCCTCCAGGGCGCCCTGTTCTCGGGCCGCAGGGCGGCCCACTGGATCCTGACGGACTTCGGCATCCGCCCCGAGTACGCCGCGCCTCCCCTGCCCGCGGCGGCCTGACGCCCCCGGGGCCGGCGCCTGCGCGCGGACCCCGGGGAAGGTCGGCGGACCCCGGCCACGGGGCGGGTTCCGCCGACACGGCACCTGCCCGGCCCCTCGCGTGGGCCGGGCAGGACCGTGCACCGGGGTGTGCCGCCCCGTGCGCTCACCTCAGTGCGGAGACCCGGTCGCGATAGGTGCGTACCGGGCCCGCGTCCCGGTAGGGCTCCAGGCGGCGCTCGAAGTCGCGGACGTACTCCGTCGCCCGCACCGAGCGCATCTCGGAGGCCTGGAGCGCCGCCTCGGCGCCGAGGGCGCAGGCCTGGTCCAGCTCCCCGACGGCGAGCCGCGCGGTGGCCAGCACCACCCGGCACAGCAGGCGGCTGCGGGCGTAGGCGGGCGGGCTGAGCTGGAGCGCGCGCTCCGCGTGGCGGATCGCCGAGCGGTACTGCTGGAGGTCCCGGTGGCAGTGGCCGACCTCCGCCGCGAGCCGCCCCTCGTCGAAGGTCCGGGCCCAGTGGGGGGCGTCCTCCCCCGGGCGGGCCGACTCCAGGGCGCGTTCGGCGCGGGCCAGGGCGGCGTTGCAGGCCCGGACGTCGCCGAGGACGCCGTGGCCGCGCGCCTCGGCGGCGTGCAGCAGCGCCTGCACCAGGGGCGGGGCGGCGGCTCCGACGCCCTGCTGGGCCACCCGCGTCAGCTGGACGGCCTCCCGTCCGTGCCCCAGGTAGACGGCCTGGCGGCTCATGGTGACGAGGACGTAGGAGCCGTACGCCCGGTCCCCGGCGGCCTGTGCGAGCCGCAGCGCCTGCACGTAGTACCGCTGGGCGAGCCCGTGGGCCGCGAGGTCGTAGGAGGTCCAGCCCGCCAGCCGGGTCAGGTCCGCGGCCGCGGCGAAGAGCCGGCGGCCCAGGTTCTCCCCGTAGGTGCCGCGCAGCATGGGCTCGGCCTCGTGCTCCAGGTAGCGCACCAGGGCCTGGCGGGCGTGGCCCCCGCCGTAGGCGTGGTCCAGCGCGCGGAAGAGCTCGCCGACGGAGCGCAGCGCGGCCACGTCCCCGCCGGACACCTTCTGCCCGGGGCCCCGCTCGGCCCCCCGCTGCCGGGGCACGGCCAGACGGGCGCCCTGCTGCGGGACCCGCCCGGAGCCGGCGTGCGGCGCGACCGGCGGGGGCTCGCCCCGGCCGACGCGCTCGTCGGCGCGCCCGATGAGCCAGTCGCGGCTGGGCACGACCAGCCCGGCGGGGGTGAACGCGATCTTCCGCAGCTCCGCATGGCTCCCGGAGTCCTTGCGCCAGAGCCCGCTGACGATGTCCACCGCCTCCTCGGGGGTGGCGGCGAACTCCAGGCCCGCGTAGACCGGGGCGCAGGCGTCCAGCCCGAGGTCCTGGGCGGACAGGCGGCGGCCGAGCCGCCGGGTGAAGACCTCGGCGATGAGCGCCGGTGTCGTCCCGCGCGGCTGCTGCCCGCGCAGCCAGCGGGTGACCGAGGTTTTGTCGTACCGCAGGTCGAGGCCGTGTTCGAGGCCCAGCTGGTCGACTCTGCGGGCGAGCCCCGCGTGGGAGAAGCCCGCCTCCGCGATGAGCGCGGCAAGCTGCCGGTTGGGGGTGCGCTGTGGGGCTCGTTCCGTCATCTGCTGTCAGGTCTCCTGCCTTCCGGGCCGGGAGCAGGCCTCAAGGAACGGCGCGAATTTAGCGGCCCGAGCGGCCCATTCCGTCGGCTTCGCCCCACATTCATCCGATCGTGTGAGTATTGACGGCAGTACTGACCGCCACGCTGACGGGAACCGGCCGGTAGCGACCTGCCCGGACGGTCCGCGCGGAGCCGCCGTACAGTGGCGTGGGCCCGGATGACTGCTGGGCGGAGTTCGAGGGAGGCACAACCGTGAGTGAGCTGCGGTTCGTCCGACTGGGGTTCGGCGCCGAGGCCGTCGAGTACCAGGAGGCCTGGCAGAGGCAGCGCGAGGTCCACGCCGCCCGCTTCGCCGACGAGATCCCGGACACCTGCCTGCTGCTGGAGCACCCTCCCGTCTACACCGCGGGGCGGCGCACCGAGGACAGCGAGCGCCCGCTGGACGGCACCCCCGTGATCGACGTCGACCGCGGCGGCAAGATCACCTGGCACGGGCCGGGCCAGCTGGTGGGCTATCCGATCCTGAAGCTGCCGCGCCCGGTGGACGTCATCGCCCACGTCCGGCGCCTGGAGGACGCGCTCATCCGCACCTGCGCGGAGTTCGGCGTCCACACCACCCGGGTGGAGGGGCGCAGCGGCGTGTGGATCCTGGGCGACGCGGTCGGGGACCGGCCCGCCCCGGGGGCGGCCACGGGGCTGTCCCTGGACTTCGACCCGCGGCTCGCCGCACCGGCCGGCCCGGAGGCGGACGAGGAGTTCGACCCCCGGCTCCGGGGCCCCGAGTACGCGCCGTCCAACGCGGGCCAGCGCCGTGAGGACCGCAAGCTCGCGGCGATCGGGATCCGCATCGCCAAGGGCGTGTCCATGCACGGCTTCGCCCTGAACGTGAACCCGGACAACACCTGGTTCGACCGGATCGTGCCGTGCGGCATCCGGGACGCGGGCGTCGCCTCGCTCGCCGGCGAGCTCGGCCGCGACGTCGCCATCGAGGAGGTCCTGCCGGTGCTGGAGCGCCACCTGCGGGAGGTCCTGGAGAGCGCCGATCCCCGGCCGCGCCCGGTGGCGCCCCGGGCCGAGAAGGCCACCGCCTGACGCCCCGCCGTCCCCGGCCGGGGAATGCGCACCTCAGGCCATGGGTTGGCCAAGCGTAGGGCCACACTTTTAACGGGCGTACCCTGGTGTTCGCCGAAGAATCGAAGCTGTAGGGAGCTGGTCGTGTCCGCAGTCGCACCCGACGGACGCAAGATGCTGCGCCTGGAGGTCCGCAACAGCCAGACCCCCATCGAGCGCAAGCCCGAGTGGATCAAGACCCGGGCGAAGATGGGTCCCGAGTACAACCAGCTCCAGAAACTGGTCAAGAGCGAGGGGCTGCACACGGTCTGCCAGGAGGCGGGCTGCCCCAACATCTTCGAGTGCTGGGAGGACCGGGAGGCCACCTTCCTCATCGGCGGCGACCAGTGCACCCGCCGCTGCGACTTCTGCCAGATCGACACGGGCAAGCCGCAGGCCCTGGACCGGGACGAGCCTCGGCGCGTCGGCGAGTCGGTCGTCACCATGGACCTCAACTACGCCACGATCACCGGCGTCGCCCGCGACGACCTGGAGGACGGCGGCGCCTGGCTGTACGCGGAGACGGTCCGCCAGATCCACGCCCAGACCGCGGAGCGGGAGGCCGGCCGCACCAAGGTCGAGCTGCTGATCCCCGACTTCAACGCGGTCCCCGAGCAGCTGGCCGAGGTCTTCTCCTCGCGCCCGGAGGTGCTCGCGCACAACGTGGAGACCGTGCCGCGGATCTTCAAGCGGATCCGCCCCGGCTTCCGCTACGAGCGCTCGCTGGAGGTCATCACCAGGGCCCGCGAGGCCGGACTGGTGACCAAGTCGAACCTGATCCTCGGCATGGGCGAGACCCGCGAGGAGGTCAGCGAGGCGCTGCAGCACCTCCACGACGCGGGCTGCGAGCTCATCACCATCACGCAGTACCTCCGCCCCTCGGTACGCCACCACCCCGTGGAGCGCTGGGTGAAGCCCGAGGAGTTCGTGGAGCTGAAGGACGAGGCCGACCGGATCGGCTACTCGGGCGTGATGTCGGGGCCGCTGGTGCGGTCCTCCTACCGGGCCGGACGGCTCTTCCAGCAGGCCATGGAGCGGCGGGCGCAGGCCGCGGCGTAGCCCGGCAGCCGTGTGAATCCAGGCACAAGTGATTACCGGCCAGTAATGGCCGAGACGGGCGCGGCCCGCACTCCCCCGCAGGTCGGGGCGGGGTGCGGGCCGCACCCGCACGTACGGCAGGCGGTGGGATCTGCGCCGGGACGTTTCATCGTGGTTTGACCGACCGGTCACGCCCTGGTAACACCGAACTGTGACGCTGGATGCACGCACAGCTCCCATACCGCCCACCCCGCCACGAGGGGAAGTCCCGCCCATGCACGCCGCTCCGGCACGTCCCGTGACCGCCACCGCCCTCCCCACCGTCACCGGAACACTGCGTGCGGTGGAGGCCCTGCTGCTGGGCAGCGGGCAGCGCACGGCCCGCCGCAACGCCTGGACCGCGGTCCTGGAGGACCGCCGCCGCGCCAAGGACCGCGTCGAGACCGAGCACGTACTGGAGGCCGTTGCTGCCCGCACCTCGTGGGGCACGTAAACTTCCCCGTATGGCGAGGAAGGCAAATTCAGACAGCAGTGATGCTGCTGCGAACCCGGGGCGACTGAAGCAGATCGCCCTGACGTACAAGATGACCCGCAAGGCCGACCCGAAGGTCGGTCTCGTCGTCGCGGGTGTGGGAATCGTCACCTTCGGTGTCTTCCTCGGGATCGGCTTCCTGATCGGCCACCCCGTCTATCTGGCGATCCTGGGCTTCCTGCTCGCCTTCCTGGCGATGGCGATCATCTTCGGCCGCCGGGCAGAGACGGCGGCGTTCGGGCAGATGGAGGGGCAGCCCGGCGCTGCGGCGGCCGTCCTGCAGAACGTCGGGCGCGGCTGGACCACGACCCCGGCGGTCGCGATGAACCGCAACCAGGACGTGGTGCACCGCGCGATCGGCAAGGCGGGCATCGTGCTGGTGGCCGAGGGCAACCCGAACCGGCTGAGGAGCCTGCTCGCCGCCGAGAAGAAGAAGATGAACCGTGTCGTCGTGGACGTACCGGTGCACGACATCATGGTGGGCGACGGCGAGGGGCAGGTGCCGCTGAAGAAGGTGCGCACCACCATGCTCAAGCTGCCCCGCGTGCTCACGGGCGCGCAGGTGACCGCCACCAACGACCGGCTCCGCGCCATGGGCGACCTGATGAGCAACATGCCGCTGCCGAAGGGGCCGCTCCCCAAGGGCATGCGGATGCCGCGCGGCGGAAAGATGCGCTGAGCGCGCCGCGGGTACGGCGAGGGGGCCGGGACGATGTCCCGGCCCCCTCGCCGTACCCGCGGTCCTGCCCGCGGTGCCCTCCCGCGCGGGAGGCGCCCCGGAGGGCCCCGCCGGATCCTGATCCGCAGTGCGGCCGGATCCCGGTCCGCACCGGTCAGATCCTGATCTGCACCGCGCGGGCCAGCCGGTCGTGCAGCCCGCGCCCGTCGCGGTCCCACACCAGGGCCGGCAGCGCCAGGCACAGCAGGACACTGCGCACCAGCACCCGCCCGAAGCCCAGGCGACCGCCGTTCTCGCCGACCACACGGAGGCCGAAGATCCGCTTCCCGGGGGTGGAGCCGATGGTCCCGACCGTCAGCACCGCCATCACCAGGAAGACGAGCAGCGCCCGGTTGGAGGTCGCCTGCTGGCTGCTCCCCGCGAAGAGGCCGTACGCGATCAGGAAGCACATCCCCCAGTCGAGGAACAGTGCGCCGAAGCGGCGCCCCAGGGGCGCCACCGACCCCGGCCCGCTCTCCGGCAGGCCGAGGCGCTCACCCCGGTAGCCGAAGTCGACGCCCATCTCCTCGGCCGCCGCGCGGGGCCCGGAGAGCCACGATCCGATTGCTTGCCTGTTGTCCACGCGACCACGGTACTGTGCCCCCTTCGGATCACTTTGCCCCGGGTACCCGGGGCACTCTCCCGGCGGACACCCACCGCCGCGCCGGTTAACGTCGCCGAAACAAATGGGTCATGCTTGAGAAATCCGGTCTGCCTAAGGTCGGGTCTGCGTGTGCCACCGCACTGGCCGCACGAACGAGCAGCAACCCCCACCCCTCCCCCGGGTGGGAGTAGGAGGAGTTGGATGTTCCAGAACGCCGACGAGGCCAAGAAGTACATCGCCGACAACGACGTGAAGATGATCGACGTCCGGTTCTGCGACCTTCCGGGCGTCATGCAGCACTTCTCGATCCCGGCGACGGCCTTCGACCCGGCGGACGAGCTCGCCTTCGACGGCTCCTCGATCCGCGGCTTCCAGGCGATCCACGAGTCGGACATGGCCCTGCGCGCCGACCTGTCGACCGCCCGGCTCGACCCGTTCCGCCGTGACAAGACGCTGAACATCAACTTCTTCATCCACGACCCGATCACGGGCGAGCAGTACAGCCGCGACCCGCGCAACATCGCCAAGAAGGCCGAGGCCTACCTCGCCTCCACCGGCATCGCGGACACCGCCTACTTCGGCCCCGAGGCGGAGTTCTACGTCTTCGACTCGGTGCGCTTCAACACCTCCGCCAACGAGGGCTTCTACCACATCGACTCCGAGGCCGGCGCCTGGAACACCGGTGCGGTCGAGGACAACCGCGGCTACAAGGTCCGCTACAAGGGCGGCTACTTCCCCGCCCCGCCGGTCGACCACTTCGCCGACCTCCGCTCCGAGATCTCCCTGGAGCTGGAGCGGGTCGGCCTCCAGGTCGAGCGCCAGCACCACGAGGTGGGCACCGCCGGCCAGGCCGAGATCAACTACAAGTTCAACACGCTGCTGGCCGCGGCCGACGACCTGATGCTCTTCAAGTACATCGTGAAGAACGTCGCCTGGCGCAACGGCAAGACCGCGACCTTCATGCCGAAGCCGATCTTCGGCGACAACGGCTCGGGCATGCACGTCCACCAGTCGCTGTGGCAGGGCGGCTCCCCGCTCTTCTACGACGAGCAGGGCTACGCGGGCCTCTCGGACACCGCCCGCTACTACATCGGCGGCATCCTCAAGCACGCCCCGTCGCTGCTGGCCTTCACCAACCCGACGGTGAACTCCTACCACCGCCTGGTGCCCGGCTTCGAGGCCCCGGTCAACCTGGTGTACTCGCAGCGCAACCGCTCGGCCGCCATGCGCATCCCGATCACCGGCTCGAACCCGAAGGCCAAGCGCGTCGAGTTCCGCGCCCCGGACCCGTCCTCCAACCCCTACCTGGCGTTCTCCGCGCTGCTGCTCGCGGGTCTGGACGGCGTCAAGAACAAGATCGAGCCGGCCGAGCCGATCGACAAGGACCTCTACGAGCTCGCCCCCGACGAGCACGCGGGCGTCCCGCAGGTCCCGACCTCGCTCCCGGCCGTGCTCGACGCCCTGGAGGCGGACAACGAGTACCTCCAGGCCGGTGGCGTCTTCACCGCGGACCTGATCGAGACCTGGATCGACTACAAGCGCACCAACGAGATCGCCCCGATCCAGCTGCGCCCGCACCCGCACGAGTTCGAGCTCTACTTCGACATCTAGAGATCGGGTCCGGGCCACCTGGGCGGGAGAGCTGAGGAAGTGGCCGTCGAGCACACGTCTCGGAGGCTCCCTCCGACGCCCGCCACGCTGCACACCGCGCTGCCGGATCTCCCGGGCCGGCACCCGGCGCAATGAGGGCCGCCACCCCGGACGGGGTGGCGGCCCTCGGCCGCTTGCCCCAGGGGCAGCCGCAGTCATGGCCGGGGGCGGGTCGCGGACGTATATCCGCGGGTATCCCCCGGACCGTGTGCAATCACCCGGCCGCGGTTCGTCATGTTCGACCAGAACTCACGCCGCTCGCGGGTCGGTGCCCCGAAGGATGTACAGGTCGTCCCCGAACACGGCCGAGATCTGGATGTGCCCGCCCAGCGCCGCCACATACCGGGCGACCGCCTCCACCGTGGCGACCTCGCCTCTCTCGATCTGCGACACACGGCTCTTCGTCACTCCCATGCGCTGTCCGACCTCGGCCTGGGACAGCCCCAGTGCCTTGCGTCGTTCCGTCAGCCGGTGCGCGTCGATGTACGCCTGGTTGCGCCGCCGGGCCTCGGCCACCTTCTCCTCGCCACCGGCCTCGGCGACGAACTCGTCGCGCACATCGCTCCACTTCTGGTAGCCCGTCACTGCTCTCCCTCCTCCGCCTCTCGCTCCTTCAGATACTCCGCGTACAGCTCCTCGGCCCGAGGAATGGCTCGCTTGTACCAGCCCGACCAGTTCCCCGACTTGTCCCCGCCGAGAAGGAGAATGGCCGACCGCCATGGGTCGAACGCGAAGACGATCCGGACCTCCGAGCGCCCGGCGGACCCGGGCCGCAGTTCCTTCAGGTTGTGCACCAACGAACCCTCCAAACGGTCGACCAAGGGCCTCCCTATCCCTGGGCCTTCCTCAGCAAGCCGGTCGATGGCATCGACGACCAGCCCCTTGGACCGTTCGTCCAGCGCCTTGAACCACGCCCGGCAGTCGTCGGTGATGCGAATGTCCCACTCGTCCACCCGGGAAAGTGTAGCGAATTCTCTACTTTCAGGGTGTGGACGCCGGCTTCACCCCCACCCACCTACCACCGGAACTCGTCGAGTCCTTACGCACGCGCAGGCCACCCCACCGCACGGCCGCCACACGCGGGGTCCGGGCGCCGTCGGGGGCAGTCCGGGGTGCGCACGTCCGTCGGCCCGCAGGCCCCCACGCCCCCCGGCACCGTCCGCACGGTGCGCGCCCGGTACTACGATCGCGCCATGGGGATCACAGTGCAGAGGCTGACCTACTACCCGGTGAAGGGCTGTGCCGGGATCGACGTGGACCGGGCCGCCGTGGGAGCGACGGGGCTGGAGCACGACAGGACGTTCATGGTGGTGGACGCCGCGGACGGTGCCTTCCGCAGCCAGCGCACCCACCCCGTGATGGCGGCGGTCCGGACGGAGGTCCTGGACGGCGGCGGTGTTCTGAGGCTGGCCGCCGAGGGGCTCGGGGACCTGGTGGTGAAGGTGGACCCCGGGGCGGAGCGGCGTCCGGTGAGCCTCTTCGACAAGCCGGTGGGGCACGGTGTGGACCAGGGGGACGAGGCGGCCGCGTGGCTCTCCGAGGTGCTCCGGGCCCCGTCGCGGCTCGTGCGGGTGCCGGAGGACTTCGACCGGGACGGCTGGGGCGACACCCCCGGCAAGGTGGCGTTCGCCGATGCCCACGCGGTACTGGTGGCCTCGCAGGCCTCGCTCGACGGCCTGAACGCACGGATCGAGGCCGCCGGGGCGGCGCCCGTGCCGATGGACCGCTTCCGGGCCAACATCGTGCTCGCCGGGTGCGGGCAGGCCCATGACGAGGACCTGATGCGGCGCCTGCGGATCGGCACGGTGGAGCTGGCGCACTCGGTGCGGGCGACGCGGTGCGCGGTGCCGATGGTGGACCAGGCCACCGGGTTGCGGGCCGGGCCCGAGCCGGTGCGCAGCCTGTCGGGGTACCGGCGCGAGCCCGTGTACGGCAACAAGGTCAGCTTCGGGGCCAAGGCCGCGGTGCTGCGCACCGGCGCACTCGCCGTCGGGGACGCGGTGGAGGCGGAGTGGTACGAGGGCGGCTCGCCCGACCCTCTGCGCCCGGCCTCCTGAGCCCCGCGGCGGCCGCGGGCACCCGGGGTGCCCGCGGCCGTGCGGATCAGCGGCCGTAGCGGATCAGGGTCCTGACCATGCGGCAGGTCGTGTCGGAGGGTGCGTGGACGCCGATGCGCTCGGCAGCCGCGCGTATCCGGCGGTTGTCGGCGGACGCCGGGTGGTACACCCCGGAGTCGAGCAGGGCGATGGTCAGGCGCATGGCCTTGAGCCGGCGGTTGTGGGAGACGTACCAGTCGCGGGGCTGTCCGGCGGGGAGCGGCTTCCTGTCGAGAGCGGGCGGGGGGTTCGTCGTGAGTGCGGTTGCGGCCATCGAACGACCTCCTGGCGCGGTGGCGGGACCTTCCCGAACTGCCTCCCATTCTACCGGCGGGGACTGACAATTCCCCCTGGCCAGAGGGGGTTTGGGCGGGCCGGACGGTACCGTGGGGGGCATGGAGATCTGGATCAACCCGGCCTGTTCCAAGTGCCGCGGAGCACTCGGCCTGCTCGACGCCGAGGGCGCCGAGTACACCGTGCGGCGCTATCTCGACGACGTCCCGACCGAGCAGGAACTGCGCGAGGTGCTCGACCGGTTGGGCCTGGAACCGTGGGACATCACCCGCACCGGGGAACCGGACGCGGAGGAACTCGGCCTGGCCGCGCTGGCCCGGGAGCCCGCCGAGCGCGAACGCTGGATCGCCGCGCTGGTCCGGCGCCCGCGGCTGATCCAGCGTCCGATCATCACGGCGGACGACGGCTCCGCGCTGGTGGCCCGCTCCGAGGAGGCGGTCCGGGAGGCACTGGCGCGGAGCCGGGGAGCCTGAACCCCGGTCGGCTCCCCCTCTGCTCCTCCCCGGCTGCACGCGAACCTTAAGGAAAGTTAAGGAAGCCGCGGCCGGGTGGCTGAGCGCACGGCCTCCGGCGTCGCGTATGTATCGGCACAAGCAACCAGCCGGCCGCCCCCGCGGCCGGGGACGGGAGCCCTACGTGTCACGCAAGAAGACCCTCAGCGGCAAGAAGAAGCTCGCTCTCCTGGTCGGCGCCGCGGCGATGGTCGGCGGTACTGCGATTGTCATGACCGGCACAAGTCAGGCCAGTGTGGCCTGCGACGGACTGGCCCAGGCGATCCGCAACAACGAGAACTTCATCGCGGGCCAGCGCGCCAACCCGGACGCCCAGTCCGCAGCCCGGATCGCCAACCGCGAGGCCGTGATCGCGCAGATCAGGGTGCAGCAGGAGGCCGCGGGCTGCGCCTCCGGCGGGGGCCAGGCGGCCCCGCCCGCGCAGCAGGCGCCCCCCGAGGACGGCGCCGGGGAGCAGGACGGCGGCCAGGAGGCCGGCGCGGGGCAGGGCGGGAACGCGGGCGGGGAGGTGGTGTGCGCCGGATCCACGGTCACCCTGTCCGGAGAGGGCGGCGCGCCCGCGGCATCCAGCGGCGAGTTCCCGGTCGGCACCCGGCTGAAGGTCACCAACCTGGACAACGGCAAGTCGACCACGGTCGAGGTGACCTCGCCGTCCGGCAGCTGCGCCCTGCTGAACAACGCGGCCTTCGAACAGGTCAGGGAGCCGGGCAAGTTCCTCATCCGCAACGCACGGATCGAGCGCGTCGGCTGACGGGCGGCGCGGTCGCGCACCCGGGGCCCGGACCGCCGCCACGGGCGGCCGTGCCCCGGGTGCGCGCCGGGGCCCCGCCGGAGACCGCCCGGGCACCGGAGGCGGGGGCGCCCGGCCGTCAGCCGGAGAGCGCCGCCTCCGCCTGCGCCAGCAGCTCGGTGATCCGCAGGCCGAAGCGCACGTCGCACGGGTGCGGCCGCCCCTCCCGGGCGGCCTGGCGCAGTGCGTCCACCGCGCTGCGGAACGAGTCCACCGGGTCCCCCCAGCTCTCCGGCAGCTCGGCCCGGCCGTGCTCCCCGAGGAGCACCAGGCCGGCCCCGGCGGCCCGCTCCGGTGCACCGAGGCCGACGGTCACCGTGCTGGAGGCCCCGCCGGCGTGGCGGAGCACCAGGTGCGCGGTGCCGGCGGGGCCCCGTGCGCCGGAGAGTGCGGTGACGTCGCCGAGCACCGGCAGCAGGACGGAGAGCAGATGCGGGCCCACGTCCCACAGCCCGCCCTTCTCACGGCGCCACGCCGAGGCCGCGAAGGGGCTCTCGGAGCCCGGGACGTGGAGCGAGCCGAGCCAGTGGCCGTGGGCGGTGAACCAGCCGCCCGTCTCGCGCTGCGCGGCGATCCACCCGGCGGTCGGCGCGGCGAACCGCAGGGTGCAGAAGACGACCGAGGCCACCGCCGCCTCCCCGGCTGCCCTCGCCACGGCCCGGGCCCCCTCGACCGAGGTCGCCACCGGCTTGTCCAGGAGCAGGTGGCAGCCCGCCTCCGCGGCACGCGCGGCGAGGGGTGCCTGGACGTCGGGAGGGACGGAGAAGGCGACGGCGTCACTGGAGGCGAAGAGGGCGCTCAGCCCGTCCTCCCCGGTGAACGCTGCGGTCCGATGGGCGTCGGCGAGCAGGGCGGCGGCCTCGGGGCGCCGCCCCCACACGCCCGAGAAGGCGACGCCGGGGTGCCCGGCGAGCGCGGGCGCCTGGGTCGCTCCGGCCCAGGGGCCGGTCCCGACGAGTCCTATGCGCAGCGGGGTTTCCATGGCCACCAGTGTGCCCGCCGGGACGTCTTGCGGGGCGGTGCCTGCCTGTATACGACACGGTGCGGACGCGGTGGGGCCGGGAGGTGCGCGGGCCCCGGGATCCCCTGCGGCACCGGGCCGGACGCCGCGTAACGCGGGCTTCACATAGGAGCAACGGTCGGGAAATCGCCGATTGCGAGGCTTCGCGGCATACCGCTGCACCCGCAAAGGATGAGGCCCCGTGAGCATCAAGGCTGAGTACATCTGGATCGACGGCACCGAGCCGACCGCCAAGCTCCGCTCGAAGACCAGGATCCTGCCGGCCGGTTCCGCGACCGGCCTTGCCGACCTGCCCGTCTGGGGCTTCGACGGTTCCAGCACGAACCAGGCGGAGGGCCACGCCTCCGACCGCGTCCTCAAGCCGGTCTTCGTGTGCCCGGACCCGATCCGCGGCGGCGACAACATCCTCGTGCTCAACGAGGTGCTCGA
The DNA here is from genome assembly GCF_024497955.1 of Streptomyces sp. C10-9-1. GTDB lineage: Bacteria > Actinomycetota > Actinomycetes > Streptomycetales > Streptomycetaceae > Streptomyces > Streptomyces sanyensis. The sequence continues at coordinate 46,161 of NZ_JANHKP010000006.1, forward strand.
CATCGACATGACCCCGCACGCGTCCAACACCCGCGCCGCGCTGGCCGAGGTGGCGCAGAGGTTCGCCGCCCAGGAGCCGATCTTCGGCATCGAGCAGGAGTACACCTTCTTCGAGGGCGAGCGCCCGCTCGGCTTCCCGGTGGGCGGCTTCCCGGCCCCGCAGGGCGGCTACTACTGCGGTGTCGGCTCGGACGAGATCCACGGGCGCGACGTGGTCGAGGCGCACCTCGACCACTGCCTCGCCGCGGGGCTGGGCCTCTCCGGCATCAACGCCGAGGTCATGCCGGGCCAGTGGGAGTTCCAGGTCGGCCCGCTGTCGCCGCTGGAGGTGGCGGACCAGCTGTGGGTGGCGCGCTGGCTGCTCTACCGGACCGCCGAGGACTTCGGCGTCTCCGCCACCCTGGACCCGAAGCCGGTCAAGGGCGACTGGAACGGCGCCGGTGCGCACACCAACTTCTCCACCAAGGCGATGCGCGAGGGCTACGACGCCATCATCACCGCCTGCGAGTCCCTCGGCGAGGGCTCCAAGCCGCTCGACCACGTGAAGAACTACGGCGCCGGCATCGACGACCGCCTCACGGGCCTGCACGAGACCGCCCCGTGGAACGAGTACAGCTACGGCGTCTCCGACCGCGGCGCCTCGGTGCGCATCCCCTGGCAGGTCGAGCAGGACGGCAAGGGCTACATCGAGGACCGCCGTCCGAACGCCAACGTCGACCCGTACGTGGTGACCCGCCTGCTGGTGGACACCTGCTGCTCCGCGCTGGAGAAGGCCGACCAGGTCTGATCCCGCTCCCGCCCGGGTTCGAAGGGGCGTCCGCCGAGGGGGCGGACGCCCCTTCGCGCGTGCCCGGACGGGGCTGCGGGCCCCGGGCCGCACCGGCCGCAAGCGCGCCGCCCCGGCCGCCCGCCGGGCACCGGCGGCCGCCCCGGAGCGCTGTCCCCGCGCGCCGCTCCAGCGCCCTCCCGCACCCCTCGCACGGCGGGCCCGCGCGCCCGCCGACGGTCGCGTCCGCTGTGCGCCCTATGCGGCCGTATGGCGCTGGAGCTTCCCACGAATCACCGGGGGCGGTGAACGCCCCGCACGCCCCACCCGTATGGAACGGCGCGCTTCTCCCTCTGCCGGGACCCCCTTCTTACCCCCTTCCCATCCCTTGCGCCCCCGGCAACGAAGCAGAGGAGTTCCATGGGACGCACATCAAGAAAACGCTCGAAACTGGCCAACCGGGCGATCGCCGCCTCGGCTGCCCTGATCCTGGGCGGGGGTGGGCTGCTCGCGGTCAACTCCTACGCCTCCGCCGGTCAGGGGTGGTGGCCGAGCGGGCACGGCAAGCAGAACAAGATCCGGGCTGCCGCCGGACAGCAGGTCTCCACGATCGACTGCCCGGACGTCGGCGACTCGTTGGAGGTGGTCCCCGACGACCAGAGGTTCGCGGTCGACCGTCAACTCGCCACGCTGGACAACCAGATCACGGTCGCCTACCAGCGCTTCGCCCAGAACCGGCAGCGGGTGGTGGCTGACCGGCGGTACGGCGAGAACCAGATCCTGACGCCACTGCGCAACGAGCGCCTGGTGATCATCCAGCGCATCGTCGCACTGATCGACCGCTCGGCGGAGCGGCCCAAGGGGCTGGAGAAGATGGCCCCCTGCACCCTGCGCGCCGATGACAACGGCGGCGGCCAGAACGGCAACGACCAGAACGGCGGGCAGAACGGCGGGCAGAACGGCAACGACCAGAACGGCAACGACCAGAACGGCGGCGGCCAGGCGGGGAACGGCCCGGTCGCGGGCGACTTCGTCCAGATCGAGAACGTCCGGCCCAACGTGAAGGAGCCGCGCAAGCGACGCGGCGCCTCCCGGGGCACGTTCACCACGGAGTGCGGGGTGAACGCCAACGGCAAGTTCAACCCGGACAACATCATCGTCGCGCCCGGCGTGGCCAACGGCGCACACCACATGCACGACTACGTGGGCAACCAGGCCAACGACGCCTTCGCCAGCGACGACGACCTCGCGGCAGGCGACACGACCTGCCGCAACCAGGGCGACCGGTCGAGCTACTACTGGCCCGTGCTGCGCCTGCAGAACGGCCAGCAGGAGGCCGACGCCAACGAGGACGGCGGCGGCAACGACCAGAACGTCGGCGAGATCCAGACGCCGTCCGAGGTCACCCTGACCTTCGTCGGCAACCCGCGGAGCAAGGTGACGGCGATGCCGCGCTTGCTGCGCATCATCACCGGTGACGCCAAGGCCTTCGTGAACGGCGACGCCAACGCCAACGCCTCCTGGAGCTGCACGGGCTTCGAGAACCGGCAGCTGAAGGACAAGTACCCGATCTGCCCCGAGGGCAGTTCGGTGGTGCGGACCTTCAAGTTCCAGAGCTGCTGGGACGGCCAGAACATCGACAGCGCGAACCACCGCACCCATGTGGCCTTCGCCGACGGGAGCGGGCGGTGCCCGAACGGCTTCCGTGCCATCCCGCAGCTGGTCCAGCGCATCGTCTACGACGTGCCGGCACCGGACTTCGACAGCGGGAACCCGGTGGTGTTCGCGGTGGACTCGTTCCCGGAGCAGTTGCACAAGCCCATCACCGACCACGGCGACTTCGTCAACGTCTTCGACGAGCGGCTGATGAGGACGGTGGTGAAGTGCATCAACGGCGGGCGCTCGTGCCGCTGATCCGCCAGGGGCGGGTGGTCCGCTAGGGCCGCCGTCACCCGCGGAACCGCCAGGGGCCGGGGCCCGGCTGGAGTACCAGCCGGGCCCCGGCCCCCGTGCGTGCGGACGGTGCCGTGGCAGCGGTCCTTCCGGGCCGGCCCGGAGCCTTCCGGGCCGGCCCGCTCGGGCCTGTTCTCCGGCCTCGGGCCGGCTTCTGCGCTCCGCGGGTGCGCTACCCGCCGTGTCCTCCGTCCCCGTGGTCCTCCCCGTGGGCGCCGTCCTCCGGGTCCCCGCTCGGGGTGTCGTGGGCGGAGCCGTGGTCGGCACCCGTCTCCACCGTCCCGCCGAGCCGCCCTCTCAGGGCCGCCACCACGGTCTCGTCCCCGACGGCGACCCACTTGCGGCCCACCAGATAGGTGCCGCCGTAGTCGTTCGCCTCGTTGATCCACTCCCGCTGGCCGCGGTCGGTGGCGAAGGTGGTCAGGATGTACCGCCCGTCGGCCGTCGTGCAGTTGGCCTGCCGCAGTTCCTCGGCCTCGGTCTGGATGTTGGGGTCGCAGTCGGCTTGGCGCGCCAGCTCCTCCAGGCTCCCGGATGCCTCCTCGGGCACGTCGGCATCGCCGCCCGAGGCGCAGCCCGCCGCCAGCAGGAGGGCCCCGGCGGCCAGTGCCGCCCGGGCCGCCCGCCCCGTGTGTGTTCTCTTGCTCGTCCGCATCCGGCCATCGTGCCGCTTCGCTCCCCCTCCCGGGGGCCGAACCGCGGGTAAGGCCCGGCCGCCGCACCGCCCGCGGTACGGCCGGGTGGCGTGTCGGGGCCGTGACGGCAGGGCCCCCGCGCGGCGCGCCACTAGATTCCGCCGTATGAACGCCATCCCCTCCACCACCGTCGCCAACCTCCGGGACCTGGGCGGCATCCCGCTGCCGGGCGGGCACCGGGTGCGCGAGGGGGTGCTCTTCCGGTCCGGGCAGCTGGACCGGCTCGACACCCGGACCGACCCCGCGGTCGCCTCCCTGGGGGTGCGCACGGTCGTCGACCTCCGCACCCGCGGGGAGCGGGAGGAGCGTCCGGACCGGCTCCCGCCGGGGGCACGGCTGCTCTCCGCCGACGTGCTCGCGGACCAGATCGCCGCGGGGCTCCTCCCGGCTGCCGCCCGGCTGCGGGGACTGCTCGTGGACCCGGTGGCTGCGGAGCGGGAACTCGGTGGCGGGCGGGCCGCGGAGCTCTTCGGCGCGATCTACCGCGGCTTCGTGACGACCGCGTCGGCGAGGGCGTCGTACCGGGTGCTCCTGGAGGAGCTGGCCCGGCCGGAGGCGGTTCCGCTGCTGTTCCACTGCACCGCAGGCAAGGACCGCACCGGCTGGGCGGCGGCGGTGGTGCTGATGCTGCTCGGGGCGGAGCGCGAGGTGGTTCAGGCGGAGTACCTCGCCGTCAACGCCGCGGTGCGCGAGGCGCTGGCGCCCCTGGTGGAGGGCTTCACCATGCAGGGGGGCCGCCCCGAGACGGCGCTGGCCCTGATCGGGGTGGTGCCGGAGTACCTGGCGGCGGGCCTGGACGAGGCGGAGTCCCGGTACGGGTCGGTGGAGGGCTACGTCCGCGAGGGGCTCGGGGTGTCCCGGGAGGACGTGGCGGCCGTGCGGGAGCGGCTGGTCGCGCCGGCGGACGGCTGACCCGCGGGCGCAGGGGCGCGGGTGACCGGGAGCACGGGTGACCGGGGGGCGCGGCCCTCGTTCTGCTGGACGTGCACCCACAGCAAACGAACACCGCGTCCGCCGTGCCACCGCAGCGCCCCTCCCGGGAGGGTGCCGCCGCATCCGCTCCGGTCGAGGACTACACCCTGCTGGTGCGGTTCGCCTACCTGGTGCTGCCCTCGGCGGCGGGGCGCGGGCGCCGGGTGCTCGCCGCGCACGCGCTGGTCCAGCGCGTGCTGGCGCCCTCCGGGTCCGGGGAGTACCCGGCCCGCGGCGCCTACGGCGGCGGGCGCGAAGGGCTCCCGGCCGGTGGTGCCGGGCGGGGCCGGGCGGCGGCGGTACCGCGTGCCCGGCGGCCGGAACCAGGGGGCGCGGACCCCGGTCCGGGCTATGCCCGCGCCCGCGAGCGGCTGCTGCGGCACGCCCTGCGCCCGCCCCGGTTCGGCACCCGGCTGCCGCGGCTGCTGCCGGGGATCTGGGGGTTGCGGGTGCTCCCCCACCCGGGCGGCTGCGCCGAACTGGCGCTCGACCAACGCCTCGCGGCCCTCTCCCCGCAGGGGAGGGCGGCCTGTGTGCTGCGCGGTCTGGACGGCCTGGACGACGCGGGCGCGCACCGGGTGCTGGCCGCCGCGGGAGCCGCGGACCCGGCCGCCGCCCTGGCGGAGGCGGACGGGGTCCCGCTGCGGGAGTACGGGCCGGAGCTGTTCCGCTCGCCGGAGTTCGACGCGTGCTCGCTGCGGGTGCGGCCGCCGGACCTGGCCCGTCGGCGACGGCGGGTGAGGACGGGTGCCGCGGCGCTCGCGGCCGCCGCCGTCTGCGGGCTGCTGCTGGGTCCCCCGGGGACCGGCGGGACGGCCGGGGGCGGGGCGCCGGGGGCGCCGGTCGATCCGGCCCGGCTGGAGCGGGCGGCACCGGCGGCGTGGGAGACCGCCGCACGGCGGGACTTCTCGGTCTGGCCGGCCCGGGGGGCCCTCGTCGACGACACCGCGCTGCTGGGCAGGGCCCTCCGGGTGTGGGCCTCCCCGGGGGAGCGGGTCGCGGTGTCGGCGGCACCCGGCACCGCGTCGGGGCCGCCGGCCGGCCCGGCCCGCCTGCTGTTCGCCGGGGAGGTGGGGCGCGCCAGGGTGGTGCTGCTGCACGACGGGCTGCGGGCCGTGCGGTACAGCGAGCCCCTGCGCGAGGGCTCCGGCGCCCCCGCGCTGGACTTCGCCCGCACCGACGCCGCGGACGCGGTGTCGGCGGCGGCACTGGTGGTCGGACGGGCGGGCGGCCGCGTCCGCTACCTCACCGCGCCGTGGGTGCGGGAGGTGTCCGCGGGCAACCTGCTCGCTCCCGGCGCGCCGGACCGCGCCCTGGTCCGGGACGCCTCGGGGGTGACGGCCCCGCTGCGCGGTGCGGCCCGCGGGCGGGGGTGCTCGGCGTGGCCGGTGATGGCGGTGCGCGATGCGGAGGGCGGGCGGCGGCTCCTGACCGACCTGGGCGAACTCACCCCCGCCCGGCTCACCTTCGGACCGCCGGACGCCCCCGCCGACGCGACCGGCCGGGAGGCCGGGGACCTGTGGGCGCGCACGGCCTGCGCCCTGCCTGGGCTGCGGGCGCACGGTGTCCGGGAGGTCAACGCCTGGGCGTACGCGCGGCAGCGGCTGCCCGAGGCGAACGGGACGGCCACCTGGCTGTGCACGCGCGCGGAGACCTGGCGGGGGGACGGCGTGCGGGTGAGCGCCCGGTTCCAGGCGCCCGGCACGCGGGCCGGAGTCCCGGCGGCTGTCGTGGCCGAGGCGGAGGACTCCCCCGCGTGCGGGGCGCGCACGCCCCGGGTGCTCGCGGGGGTGATGTGGCGGTCGCGGGCGGGGCAGTGGTACGCGCTGGCCGCGGGCGGCGGACCGTTCCGCTCGGTGGCGCTCTCCGGCGGGGTGCGGGGCGAGGGCCCCGGCCCGGTGCTGGCCGTCCGCGCTCCCGAGGGGGTCCGGGCGGAGCCCAACGGGGTGCTGGCGGACGGCACTCGGGTCGGTGCGCTGCGCTGAGCGGCTCCGCTGCCGCACGGACCGGGGCACGCACGGCGGGTGCCTGTTGCGGGCGCTCGATAGGGTGTACGCATGACGACCGGGGTGCGCAGAAGGATGGGCGTCGAGGAGCGCAGGCGGCAGCTGATCGGCGTGGCGCTGGAGTTGTTCGGCAGCCGCTCCCCCGACGACGTCTCGATCGACGAGATCGCGGCCGCGGCCGGGATCTCCCGCCCGCTGGTGTACCACTACTTCCCGGGCAAGCAGAGCCTGTACGAGGCGGCGCTGCGGCGGGCCGCGGAGCAGCTGGCGGCGCTGTTCGAGGAGCCGCACGAGGGCCCGCTCGGCGCCCGTCTGCTGCGGGTGATGGGGCGGTTCTTCGACTTCGTCGACGAACACGGCCCCGGCTTCTCGGCGTTGATGCGCGGCGGCCCGGCGGCGGGGTCCTCCGCGGCCAGCGCGATGATCGACGAGGTGCGCCAGGCCGCGTACGCGCAGATCCTCGCGCACCTGGGGATCGCCGAACCCTCGCCGCGGCTGGCGCTGGTGGTCCGCTCCTGGGTGTCGCTCGCCGAGTCGACGGCGCTGCTCTGGCTGGACGGCCGGGAGGTCCCCCGGGAGGAGCTGGAACTCCAACTGGTGCACGACTTCGGGGCGTTGACCGCGGTGAGCGCCGCGTACGACGAGGAGATGGCGGCCGTGCTCGTGGAGGTGCTGGCCGGGGAACCCGTGGACGGGCCCTTCGGCGAGCTGGTCGGCCGGCTGTCCCGCCTGGCGCCCGCCGTGCTCGCGGTCCCGCCGCAGCGGACACGCTAGCCGGGCGGGGCGGTCGGACCCCTGCGCGGGATGCCGGCCGGGGCCGGGCGGTGTGTGCACGCGCCGGGCGGACCGGTACAGTCCAATCCGTGACCGCACCCGCACGCCTGGCCGACATAGCCGCCCAGGCGGGGGTCAGCGAAGCGACGGTGAGCCGCGTCCTCAACGGGAAGCCCGGAGTCGCCGCGACCACCCGCCAGTCCGTCCTCGCCGCGCTCGACGTGCTCGGCTACGAGCGCCCGGTGCGGCTGCGCCGACGCAGCGCCGGCCTGGTCGGGCTCATCACGCCCGAGTTGGAGAACCCGATCTTCCCGGCGCTCGCGCAGGTGATCGGGCAGGCGCTGACCCGGCAGGGGTACACCCCGGTCCTCGCGACCCAGACCCCCGGCGGCTCCACCGAGGACGAGCTCACCGAAATGCTGGTGGAACGAGGCGTTTCGGGCATCATCTTCGTCTCGGGGCTGCACGCGGACACCACCGCGGACATGGACCGCTACGCCCGGCTGCGGGCCCAGGATGTGCCCTTCGTCCTGGTCGACGGCTTCTCGCCCCTGGTCAGCGCCCCCTTCATCTCGCCCGACGACCGCGGTGCGATGCAGCTGGCGGTCTCGCACCTGGTCTCGCTCGGCCACACGCGCCTCGGGCTGGCCGTCGGGCCCCGGCGCTTCGTCCCGGTCCAGCGGAAGATCGAGGGCTTCGTCCGGGCCGTGGGGGAGCGGCTCGGCGGCGATCCGGCGGAGGTCGAGCGGGAGCGGATACAGCACTCCCTGTACACGCTGGAGGGCGGCCAGGCCGCCGCGGCCTCGCTGATGGACCGCGGGTGCACGGCGATCGTGTGCGCCAGCGACATGATGGCCCTGGGGGCGATCCGGGCGGCCCGGCAGCGGGGGCTCCGGGTCCCGGGGGACGTCTCGGTGGTCGGCTTCGACGACTCCCCGCTGATCGCCTTCACGGATCCTCCACTGACCACGGTGCGCAAACCGGTCCCGGCGATGGGGCAGGCCGCGGTCCGCGCACTGCTGGAGGAGATCGGCGACGGCGGCCCGGCCGGCGGCGGGCGGCGGGCTCCGGTGCACGGCGAGTTCGTGTTCATGCCCGAGCTGGTCGTCCGCGGCTCGACGGCCTCGGCACCCCGCGGGGCGCCCCTGCCGCACCCCCGGGACACCCCTCGTCCGTAGGGTGGACCGGGTGCGATCCGGACCCACCGGAGGGATGATCAGAGTGGGCCGTGTTTCTGGCAGACTCTCGTCCCATGGGTGAAGCGACCGTGAAGACTCTGGACAGCCGGACGGCGACCCCGTCACCCACGGTGGGCGACGAGGCCGCTGCGGAGTCTGCCCACGGTCGCGAGGAACGCCGCACCGGGTGGTCCCGCCCCCCGCGGTCCCCGCGGCGCCCCAGGATCTGGTTCGAGATCCTGCTGATCGCTGTCAGTTACTGGACCTACTCGCTGATCCGCAACGCGGTACCGGAGCAGCGGGCCTCCGCGCTGCGCAACGCCGACTGGATCTGGGAGGCGGAGAAGGCGCTCGGCATAGCGGTGGAGCAGTCGGTCAACCATGCCGTGAACTCCGTGACATGGCTGGTCGTGTCGATGAACTACTACTACGCGACGCTGCACTTCGTGGTGACCATCGGCGTGCTGGTCTGGCTCTACCGGCGCCACCCCGGCCGCTACGCCGCCGCCCGGACGGTGCTGTTCGCCACCACCGGTGTGGCCCTGGCCGGTTACTACCTGTATCCGCTCGCTCCCCCCCGGCTGATGAACGGGCAGAACTTCATCGACACCGTGCTCGTCCACCAGACCTGGGGCTCGATGGCCTCGGGCAACCTCAAGAACATGTCGAACCAGTACGCGGCCATGCCCTCGATGCACATCGGCTGGTCGCTGTGGTGCGGAGTGATCATCTGCGCGCTGGCGGCCGCCCCCTGGGCGAGGATCCTCGGCGCGCTGTACCCGGTGGCCACGCTGGTGGTCATCGTGGCCACCGCCAACCACTTCTGGCTGGACGCGGTCGGCGGCATGCTCTGCCTGGCCTTCGGCTTCGCCGTCTCCTACGCCTGGTACCGGGCGCTGCCGCACCGGCTGCCGCAGCGGGTGGCGGCCGAGGACGCGAACCGCCCGCGGCGGCCGGGAGCCGTCCGGCTCGGGCGGCTGCGGCACCGGGCCGCCGCCCACTCCGGGGGCCGCCCCGAGTAGACCCGCGCCGCGCCCCCGCCCACGTGGCACCCGGGGCCGCCGCGGGGCGGTGTCAGGCGGGCAGGCGGAGGGCGCGCCGGACGAAGGCGTCGAAGGCCCGGTCGGGCAGCGCGGTGCGGGCGGCGATCATCGGCTTGGCGCCGAATCCGACGGCATAGCGGGTGCGCGGGCGGCGGGCGGTGGCGGCCTTGGCGACCGCCTCGGCGATGACCGACGGCGGCGAGCTGCGCCGCGGTCCGGCCTCTCCGGCCAGCACGTCGGCCATCGCGGACGCCCCGCGCGCATAGGCGCCCTCCCCCGAGGCGGCACGCAGCCCGTCGGCGGCGATGCCGCCCCACTCGGTGCGGATGCCGCCCGGCTCGATCACCACCACGTCGATGCCGAACGGGGCGACCTCGGCGCGGAGGCTGTCGCTCAGCCCCTCCAGGGCGAACTTGGTGGCGTGGTACCAGCCGCCGAACGGCATGGCGAGCCTGCCGCCCATGGAGGAGATGTTGACGACGCGGCCGCTGCGCCGGGCCCGCATCCCGGGCAGCACGAGCTGGGTGAGCCGGGCGGCACCGAAGACGTTGACCTCGAACTGGCGGCGGGCCTCGTCGAGGGGCACGTCCTCGACGGCCCCGTAGGAGCCGTATCCGGCGTTGTTCACCAGGACGTCGACGCCGCCCGCCTCGGCGGCGATCCGGTCCACGCCCGCCCGGAGGGAGGCGTCGTCGGTGACGTCCATCGCCAGGACGTGCACCCCCCGCGCGGCCAGCGGGGCCATCCGGTCGACGCGGCGGGCCGCTCCGTAGACGGTGAAACCGCGGGCGGCCAGGCGCAGGGCGGCGGCTTCGCCGATGCCGGAGGAGGCGCCGGTGACGAGTGCGACCTTGGGAGCCATGGGGAGTCCTTCGTCGGGGTGGGTGGGGCGACGAGCCGGCGGCTAAGGTGAACCGATACTCATGTTTATCATGAACTTGGGTTCATCTTCCTCCGGCCCCCGCGGACCCGCACGTCGGCACGGGCGGCCCCGGCCGCACGAGGAGGGTGAACTACCCTTCACTTCCGGATACCGCCGCGCCGTGCCCCGCCGGGCGAGGCCGAGCACGCGGAGGCAGCGGTGGGACAGGAGGAAGCCATGGACCGGGCCCGGCCGATGCGCGCCGACGCCGTCCGCAACCGGGCTCGGATCCTGTCGGCGGCGCGGGAGCAGATCACCCTGCTGGGCCCCGACGCCCCCATGGACGCCATCGCCGAGGCCGCCGGTGTGGCCGTGGGGACCCTCTACCGCCACTTCCCCACCAAGACCGACCTGGTCGGGGCCGTGATCGCGGAGCACACGGCGCGGATGGCCGCCGACGTCGAGGCCGCCGCCGACCGGGTGGACGGCGGCGCGGGGGCACTCGCGGAGATCACCGCGCTGGTCCACCGGGTCGTCGAGAGCGCGGCGGCGGACCGCGCGGTGAAGGCCGCCGCGCGGGAGCTGGGCGCCACCGGCGGCGCCCGGCCCTACGAGGAGCGCGGGGGCACGGCGATGGGGCGGCTGATCGCCGCCGCCCGGGCGGACGGGGACCTCCACCCCGACGTCACGGTCGAGGACTTCCTGCTGCTGCTCGCCACGGCCCCCACCGACCAGGGCCCGGCGGTGCGCCGCCGCTGGCTGGAGCTCTTCCTCCCCGGTCTCACCGCCCGGGGCCGCCCGACCGCCTGAGGACCGGGCCGCCGGGCACCGGCGCGGCGGGGGGCTGACGGGCCCCGCCGTACCCCGCGGCCGCGCGGCGCCGTCAGGCCCCGTAGAAGAGCTCCTCGACCACCGCGCGCGCCCGGCGGGTGGTCCTGCGGTAGTCGTCGAGCATGTCCCCGGCGTGGCCGGGACCGTAGCCGAGGTAGCGCCCCACGGCCGCGACCTCGCGGCTGTCCGACGGGAAGGTGTCGCCCGCCCGGCCGCGGACCAGCATCACCGCGTTGCGCACCCGCGTCGCCAGCACCCACGCCTCGTCGAGGACGGCCGCGTCCTCCGTGGCGATCAGCCCGGCGGCGTGCGCCGCGGCGAGGGCCTCGCGGGTGCGGGTGGTGCGCAGGCCGGGCTCGGCCCAGCCGTGGCGCATCTGGAGCAGCTGCACGGTCCACTCGACGTCGCTGAGGCCGCCGCGCCCCAGCTTGGTGTGGAGGGTCGGGTCGGCGCCCCTCGGCATGCGCTCCGACTCCATCCGCGCCTTGAGCCGGCGGATCTCGCGGACCGCGTCCTCGCCGAGGCCCTCCACCGGGTACCGCAGGGGGTCGACCAGGTCCATGAAGCGCCGCCCCAGCTCCGCGTCCCCCGCCATCGGGCGGGCCCGCAGCAGCGCCTGGCTCTCCCACACCAGCGACCAGCGGCGGTAGTAGGCGCCGTAGGAGGCGAGGGTGCGCACCAGGGGACCGCTCTTGCCCTCGGGCCGCAGGTCGGCGTCGATGAGCAGCGGCGGGTCGGCGGTCGGGAGCTGGAGCAGCCGCCGCATCTCGGCGACCACGGTGCTCGCCGCCCGCGCGGCCTCCTGCTCGTCGACCCCCTCGCGCGGCTCGTGGACGAACAGGACGTCGGCGTCGGAGCCGTAGCCGAGCTCCCCGCCGCCGAAGCGGCCCACGCCGATGACGGCGAAGCGGGTCGGCAGGGTGTCGCCCCAGGGGCCGGAGACGGCGGCACGCAGCGCGCCCGCCAGGGTTGCCGCCGTGAGGTCCGTGATCGCGCTGCCCACCCGGTCGACCAGCGCCCCGGGGTCGGCCTCGGCGGGTGTGTCCTCGGTGCCGTAGGAGCCGATGAGGTCCGCCGCGGCGGTACGGAACAGCTCCCTGCGGCGCACCCCCCGGGCCGCGGCCACGGCCGCCTCCGCGGTTCCGGCGCGGCCGACCGCGGCCAGCACCTCCTGCTCCAGGTGGTCCCGGCCGCGCGGCCGGAGTCCCTCCGGGTCGCCGAGGATGGCGACCGCCTCGGGGGCGCGGAGCAGCAGGTCCGGGGCGAGCCGCCCGGCGGACAGCACCCGGGCCAGGTTCTCGGCGGCGGCTCCCTCGTCGCGCAGCAGACGCAGGTACCAGGGCGTCTTGCCGAGGGCGTCGGAGACCTTCCGGAAGCCGAGCAGACCGGCGTCGGGGTCGGCGGAGTCGGCGAACCAGCCGAGCAGCACGGGCAGCAGGGTCCGCTGGATGGCGGCCTTGCGGCTGACGCCGGAGGAGAGGGCCTCCAGGTGCCGGAGCGCCGCCGCGGGGTCCGCGTACCCGAGGGCCTCCAGCCGCTGCCCGGCCGCCTTGGCGCTGAGCCGGGTCTCCCCCGGGGCGAGTTGGGCGACGGCATCCAGCAGCGGCCGGTAGAACAGCTTCTCGTGGAGCCTGCGGACCACGGCGGCGTGCCGGCGCCACTCGCGGTTCAGCGCGGTGACGGGCTCGGTGCGCAGTCCCAGGGACCGCCCGAGGCGGCGCAGGTCCTCCTCGCCCTCCGGCACCAGGTGGGTGCGGCGCAGCCGGTGGAGCTGGATGCGGTGCTCCAGGGCGCGCAGGAAGCGGTACGCCTCGTCGAGCTGGGCGGCGTCGACCCGCCCGACGTAGCCGCCCGCGGCGAGGGCCCGCAGGGCGTCCAGGGTGGTGCCGCTGCGCAGGGTGGCGTCGCTGCGGCCGTGCACCAGCTGCAGGAGCTGGACGGCGAACTCGACGTCGCGCAGGCCGCCCGGGCCGAGCTTGAGTTCGCGGTCGATCTCGGCGGCGGGGATGTTGTCGACCACCCTGCGGCGCATGCTCTGCACGTCGGCGACGAAGTTCTCCCGCTCGGCGGCCTGCCAGACCAGGGGGCCCACGGCCTCGATGTAGTCCTCCCCGAGCGACAGGTCCCCGGCGACCGGGCGGGCCTTCAGCAGGGCCTGGAACTCCCAGGTCTTCGCCCAGCGCTGGTAGTACGCCAGGTGGCTGGAGAGGGTGCGCACCAGGGGCCCGTTGCGGCCCTCGGGCCGCAGGTTGGCGTCGACGGGCCAGATGGCGCCCTCGACGGTGGTCTCGGAGCAGATCCGCATCAGGTGGGAGGCGAGGCGGGTCGCCGCCTGGAGGGCCTTGGCCTCCTCGGTGCCGCCCAGCGGCTCCGCCACGAAGATCACGTCCACGTCGGAGACGTAGTTGAGCTCGTGGCCGCCGCACTTGCCCATCGCGATGACCGCCAGCCGGCAGGCGGCGGCGTCCTCGGGGGCGGCGGCGCGGGCGAGGGCGAGCGCGGCGCGCAGCGTGGCGGTCGCCAGGTCGGCCAGCTCGGCCGCCGCCTCGGCCACGCCCGTGGTCCCGCACACGTCGCGGGCGGCGATGGCGAGCAGGCAGCGGCGGTAGGCCACACGCAGCGAGACGGGGTCGACGGCCTCGGCGAGCCCGCGCTCGAACTCGGCGACGCCCGGGTGGAGGTCGGCGGACTCGTAGGTGAGCAGCGCCTGCCAGTCGTCCGGGTGCCGGGCCAGGTGGTCGCCGAGGGCCTCGGAGGAGCCGAGGACGCCGAGCAGCCGGTCGCGCAGGGGCTTGGCGGTCACCAGGGTGTCGAGGAAGCGGCGCCGGGCGTCCTCGTCCCGGTGGGCTTCCACGACGCGTACCAGCGAGCGGAGGGCGAGGTCGGGGTCGGCCGTGCCGCCGAGCGCGTCCAGCAGGACCGGGTCGCCCAGCACCGGGGTCATCTCGGGCAGGGACAGCAGCCGTTCGGCGGCGGACGGGTCGGTGAAGCCGAGTCTCAGGAGCCGGATGAACGTGCTGCTTCTGCGCCCCGGCACGGTCATCCCGTCCCTCCGTCCTCGCCCCGGCCGCTCCGGCGGTCCGGGCGGCTGCCCAGCGGCGGTCCGGACCGTCCGGTCGCACTGGGCTCCGAGCCTAGTTGCTCCGCCCCGCGCGGTTGTGGAGAGGCGGGCTGTCCGGGGCGGATTCACGCGCCGGCGGCCGGCCCGGGGTGGGCGGCCCGGGCGCCGGACCGCGCCGGGCACCCCGCCTTTGGACCAGTGGCCGGGGCACGTTTTGGCCCTGTCCTTCGGACCACCGCCGCACCAGGGTGGAGGAACCTACGACCTCTCGGAGTCCCGTTGAGTATCGCGTTCCTCCTGACCACCCTGGCCGTGGTGGTCACCCCCGGGGCCGGCGTGCTGTACACCCTCACCGCCGGGCTGTCCCACGGCAGGCGGGCGGGCGTGGTGGCCGCGTTCGGCTGCACGCTCGGCGTCCTGCCGCACCTCGCGGCGGCGGCCACCGGTCTCGCCGCACTGCTGCACACCAGCGCCCCCGCCTACCACGCGGTGAAGTACCTCGGTGCGGGCTACCTGCTGTACATGGCGTGGACCATGCTGCGCGACCGCGGCGCGCCGGCCGTCGAGGAGCGGGGCGAGCCGCGTCCGGCGGCCCGGGTGGTCGCCTCCGCCGTGCTGCTCAACCTCCTCAACCCGAAGCCGATGATGTTCTTCGTGGCGTTCCTCCCCCAGTTCGCCCCCCTCGGGGGTCCCGGCTCGCTCGGCGCGATGCTCCGCCTCGGCGGGGTCTTCATGGCCCTCACCTTCGTGGTGTTCACGGCCTACGGCCTGTGCGCGGCGGCCGTACGGGACCGGGTGCTGGCCCGGCCGCGGGTGCTGACCGGTGTCCGCGGGGTGATCGCCGCCTGCTTCGTGGGCCTGGGCGCGCGACTGGCGGTGGCGTGAATGCGGTTCCGGCACACCGCCGAGGTCTGGTCCCTGCACCCGGGGCTCGCCGCGGGGGCGCTCCACGCACGGGGCGTCGGCGGCCCCGCCGACGTGTCGGCGCGCGCGGCGGCCCACACCGCCCGCGCCGCGGCCCGGCTGTCCGGCACCCCCGAGGGCCGGTTCCCCGAGGTGCTGGCCTGGCGGCGGGCCTACGCCCGCATGGGCCTGAGGCCCACGCAGTACCGGTGCGCCTCGGAGGCCCTGCTGCGGCGGCTGCGCAAGGAGGGGGAGCTGCCGCGGATCCATCCGGTGGTCGACCTGTGCAACGCGGTGTCCGCCGCGTACGCGGTCCCGGTCGCGGTCCTCGACGCGGACCGCGTCGCCGGCCCGCTGCTGGAGGTGCGCCACGCACGCGGTGACGAGCACTACACGGCCTTCGGGGGCGGCACCGGGCATCCGGAGCCGGGCGAGGTGACCTACGTCGACTCCGGCGGGCGGGCGCACGCCCGCCGCTGGACCAACCGCCAGAGCGGGCACTCCGCCGTCCGCCGGCACACCGACCGGATCCTGGTGGTCGCGGAGGCCCTGCACGACGGCGGCGCGGGGACCGTCGCACAGGTGATGGCGACGCTCGCCGAGGAACTCGCCGCCCACTGGCGCACCGTCCCCGACACGGCGCTCCTCACCCCCGGGGCACCGGAGTTCGACCTCGGCGGTGGAGGCTGAGCCGCCTGCCGGGCCCCCCGCCGACCATGGCAGCATGGGCCAGGTGAGCGGGGAGCGGCGGGCGGCGGGGGGCACGGGCCGCCCGGCCCCGGACCGGGGCGCCCCCGCATCCCCGGTAGCGGGCTCCGACTTCCTCCAGCTGGACGCAGGCGACGCGCCCGCGGGCGGCAAGGCGGACTGGCTGGCCGAGCGGCTGCGGCAGGCGATCGCCGACGGCCGCCTGGCCGTCGGCAGCAGGCTGCCGCCCACCCGGGTGCTCGCCGCCGAACTGGGACTGTCCCGGGGCGTGGTCACCGAGTCCTACCGGCGCCTCGCCGAGGAGGGCCAGCTCGAAGGGCGGCGGCGCGGCGGCACGGTGGTGGTCGCGGCACCCGTCCCGCCGCCGGCCGCACCCCGGGGCGCGGCCCCGGAGCAGGACCGGGACGCCCCCGGCCCCCGGGCCCTGTTCGCCGGCGAGCCCGGCCCGGAGGCGTTCGACGCGCTGCGCGCGGCCCCCGCCCGCATCGACCTGACCCCGGGACGGCCCGACCTGTCCGCGTTCCCCCGTGCGGCCTGGCTACAGGCCGAGCGGGCCGTGCTCGCCGAGCTGTCGGCCCAGGACCTCGGCTACGGCGACCCGCGCGGCGCCCCGCGGCTGCGGCGCGCCGTCGCGGACTGGCTCGCGCGCAGCCGGGGCATCCGGGTCGAGCCCGAGGGGGTGCTGATCGTCGCGGGCACCGCGCAGGCGCTCACCCTGCTGCATCCCGTACTGCGGGAGGAGGGCGTCACCAGCGTCGCGGTGGAGGACCCCGGTTCGCTCGGCACCCGCCAGCACCTGCGGAACGGGGGCCTGTCCACTCCCCCGGTACCGGTGGACGACGAGGGCCTGCGCGTGGACGCGCTCCGCGCCACGGGCGCCCCGGCGGTGCTCGTCACCCCGGCCCACCAGTTCCCCACCGGCGTCGTGACCAGCGGCGGGCGCCGCCGCGAGCTGCTGCGCTGGGCCGCGGACGGCGGGCTCGTCCTGGAGGACGACTACGACGCGGAGCACCGCTACGACCGGCCCCCCGTGCCCGCGCTCGGCGCGCGGCTCCCGGACCGGCTGTGCTACCTGGGCAGCGTCTCGAAGCTGCTCGCCCCCGCGCTGCGGATCGGCTGGATGGTTCCGCCGCCCCGCCACCGCCGGGCGCTGGCCGAGGCGAAGCGCTTCAGCGACCTGGGCAACGCGGTGCTGCCGCAGCTGGTCCTCGCCCGCCTGATGGAGTCGGGCCGGCTGGAGCGGCATCTGCGGCTGCTCCGCGGCCGCCACACCCGGCGTCGCGACGCGGTGATCGGCGCCGTCGCCGAGCACCTGCCGGGGGCGGTCGTGCACGGCGCGGCCGCCGGGCTGCACCTGACCGTCACCTATGCGGCGGACGTGCCCGACACCGCGCTCTGCGCCGCCGCCCTGGCCCGGGGCGTGAAGTGCCAGCCCCTGTCGTGGCACCGGCAGCTGCCCGGCCGCCCCGGCCTGGTCCTCGGCTATGCCGCCGATCCGCCCGGTCCGCTCGTCGAAGGCGTCGCCGCGATCGGCGCGGCGCTGCGCGGGTTGGCCTGACGCCGAATCCCCGGAGCGCGCGCCCCCGGTTCCGGGGCACGGCGCCACGGGAGCGGCCCGCGTGACGCAGGCCACGCGTGAGGTGCGTCATGTTCATCCCATAAACGACGTCCCGCCCCGCATCCTCGGTAGGTCCGCCTTGACGACGATCGGCGCCGATCGTGTCGGATACGGCCCCTCGGGTGCGTCCGCGGTGCCCCCGGCGGGGCCCCGCCGGGCCTCGCAGGAGCCGGGTCGGCACACCGCACGGCCGGGCCCCGCACCCGTGGGTGCGGGGCCCGGCCGTGCGGTGTGCCGACCGCGCCATGACCCATGTGAACACCGGAGGCACCACCCCCATGCGCAGGTCCGCGCACCGCCGCCCCTCCCCGCACCGCCGCGGCCGGCTGGCCGCTCTGCTGATCGCCCCGCTGGCGGCGGTGGCCGCAGTGGGCGGCTTCTTCGCCGCCGGCGCGGACGACGGGCCCGGGGCCTCCGACGGCTCCGCGCCGAACGGCACCGCGGCACCCTGGGCGGTGCCCGCGACCTCGCTGCCCACCCCGCTGGCGGCGGACGGCACGGTCTCGGTGGTGCAGCTCGTCTCCCATCCGGACGACGACCTCTACTTCATGAACCCCGACACCCGCCAGTCCCTCGCCTCCGGCTCCCGCCTCGCCTCCGTGTACCTGACCGCGGGCGAGGCCGACGGCGTGAACGCCGCGAGCAGCGGCCCCTTCGCCCCCGACGCCGCCCCCTCCGCGGACAAGGCCCGCTACGCGGAGGCGCGGCAGAACGGCATACGGGCCGCGTACGCGGAGATGGCGACGGGCGACCGCACCAGCCCCTGGCGCCGGACCGAGATACCGACGGCCGGCGGCGCGACGGCCGAGCTGAACGTCCTCGCCGAACGGCCGGAGATATCCCTGGTGTGGGTGCAGCTGCGGGAGGCGGGTGCCAGCCAGGGCGACCGCCCGGTGAGCCTGCGCGGGCTGTGGGACGACCGGACCGACCGGCTCCCCTCCCAGCTGGCCTCCGGCTCCCCCGTCACGCGGGACTTCTCCTACGACCGGGAGCAGGTCGTGGACACGGTGGCAGGACTGCTGGAACGGTTCGCCCCGACCCATGTGCGCATGCTGGACCCGACCCCGGGCCGTTCGCCGGAGACCGGCAAGCTCACCGACCACCAGGACCACGCCTACGGCGCGCGGTTCGCGCAGGCGGGCATCGCCCGGTACGCGCACACGCCGGACCGCCCGGCCTTCAGCGTCCAGAACTACCTGGGCTACTCCACCAGCGGGCTGCCGTCCACCCTCTCGCCCGAGGCGGCCGAGGCCAAGCTGCGCACCATGCACACCTACGCGTGGATGGACACCGAGAACTACTGCGGCTCGGAGGCGGGCTGCGGCGACCGGAAGGTGGCCGCGCGGCCCGGCGGCCGCGGCTGGACGGAGTCCGTCCGCTACACCCGGGGCGAGTCGACCTCCTGGGTGCAGCCCGCCCGCGACGGGGGGCTGTGGGCCTTCTCCGTCCTCGACACCCGCCTCGCCGTCTGGCACCGGGAGCCCGGCGGCACCTGGCGCGGCCCCGAGCTGCAGCCCGGGGGCGGCCTGGACAGCGGGGTCGGCTCGGTGCGGCTCCCGGACGGCCGGATCGCGGTGTTCGCCGTCCGCACCACGCTCGGCGCGAAGCCGGAGGAGTACCGGCGCGACGTGGTCACGGCGGTGCAGCGCACCCCGGACGACAGCGCCTTCGGCGACTGGCGCTCGCTGGGGACACCCGAACGGGACGACGCCACCGGGCTGTCCGACATCAGCGCCCCCGCGGCCGCGGTCGACGCGCAGGGCCGGGTGACGGTCTACCTGCGCACCAGCGGCTCCACCCTCAGCTCCGCCGAGCAGCGCGCGGACGGCGGGTGGGGCCCGTGGCGCGAGCTCGGCGGCAGGGACCTGCACGGGGACCCCGTGGTGGCCTCGGACGACGCGGGCCGCCGCTACGTCTTCGCCGGAACGCCGGTGTCCGTCCTGGCCTGGACCCAGTCCGCGCCGGGTGCCCCGCTGAGCGGACCCGCCGCCACCGGGCTGCCGCCCACGACGCTGGCGCTCAACGCGGTGCCGGACGGGGACGGGGTACGGCTGTTCTTCCGCAGACCGGTGTCGGGCGCGGTGCGCAGCGCGCACTTCTCGGGGCCGGTCGCCTCGCCGGTGACCGAACTCGGGGACATCGCCGGGTTCGGCCCGGTCGGTGCGGCCCCCTCCGGCGGCATCCTCGCGGTCCGCTCGGGAACGGGCGTGCCGGGCACGTATGCGGCGGGCGCCGGGGGGACGGGCACGGGAGGACGCTCCGCGGGCGGCGCGGGGGCGTGGACGACCACGGACGGGCCGCTGCTCGTCGGGGCCCCGGCGGGCGCGGAGACGGGCATGGGGGCACTCGGGCAGGACGGCCGGCTGTACTGGCTGCGGCCGGGTCCCGGCGGCGGCTGGCAGCCGGCGGGCTGAGCCGCCTCCCCTCCGGCCCGGGAGGGGGCGGTGGGGAGCCGTCCGGCGGATCGGCGTGTTCCGCCCCGGGCGGGGCGGCGCGCTGGTAAGCCGGGGGCGCGGTGTCCGGCGGCCCCGGGCCCGTGAACGGCCGCACCGAGCACCGGGCGGCCGTCCCCCAGCACCCGAGAGGAACCCCCGTGGACCTGACCCTCGAAGTCGCCCAGGTGCCCGTGACGGACGTGGACCGGGCGAAGGCCTTCTACGCGGAGGCGGTGGGCTTCCGTGTCGACCTCGACCAGGAGGTCGCTCCCGGCATGCGGATCGTCCAGCTCACCCCGCCGGGTTCGCGGTGCTCGGTCGTCCTGATGAGCGGGATGCCGAACCACCCGGAGCAGCCCGCGATGGCACCCGGGTCGCTCCACGCGCTCCAGCTGTGCGTGACGGACATCGCCGCGGCGCACGCGGCGCTCGCGGAGCGCGGTGTCCCCGTCACACCGGTCCAGCACGTCGGCGAGCGGGGCTGGGAGGACGGTCCGGGCGAGGAGTGGAACTCCTTCCTGTTCTTCAAGGACCCGGACGGCAACTCCTGGTGCGTCCAGGAGGCGCCCTCCCCGCTGCCCGAGCGCTGAGTGCCGTCACCGGCGGACGCCCGGCGGGGGCGCTCCGGCCCCGCCCGGGGGCCTCTTCTCGCCGGCCTGCTTCGCCTCCGGGGGCATGGGGTCCGAGCTGCCGGACGGGGAGCCGTACCGGGAGGGCGGCCCGGGCGGCGGACTCGCCTGCACCGCTGAGGAACCGCGCCGTGTCTTCCGGGACCCGGAGGAGGCCCTGCTGCGGCGGACGCGCGACGAGCCGGGGGCTTCGGCGGTCTTCGGCGGGCACTTCCTCCGGACGGCGCTGTTCCGCAGGCCGCCCGCCTCGGCGGCACCGGGGCGGGCCGCCCGATAACGCGTTGCCGCCGTGCGGTCCGGCCGGATAGGAAGCCCGCATGCTACGAGGCAGCACGGTCGGGCTCAGGGCCCGGCACGAGGACGACATCCCGGTCCTGCGGGCCGAGCTCTACGACGACGTGGTCACCGCCTCGCGTGCGGAGAGCGGAGCATGGCGGCCGGTCTCGCCGGGGGCGAAGGACCCGCGGCTCGCGGTGGACGGAGCGGAGGAGGGGCATGTCCCGTTCTCCGTGGTGGAGCTGGACGGCGGCACCCTGGTCGGCACCGCGACGCTGTGGGGGATCGACGACCACAACCGGTCCGCGCACCTCGGTCTGAGTCTGCTGCCCGCCTCCCGCGGCAGGGGCTACGGCTCGGACGCGGTGGCGGTGCTGTGCCGCTACGGCTTCGTCGTGCGCGGCCTGCGGCGGCTGCAGATGGAGACGCTGTCGGACAACCTCGCGATGCTGCGCGCCGCGGAGCGCAACGGCTTCGTCCGCGAAGGCGTGCTGCGCTCCTCGGCGTGGGTGCTGGGCGAGTTCCTGGACGAGGTGCTGCTCGGACTGCTCGCACAGGAGTGGGAGCCGGACGCGCGGACGTAGGCGCCGCCGGGGGCGGCCCGCCGCGGGGCCCGGGCCGGGGCGGCTCCCCGGTCCGGGCCCCGCGGTCCGGGCGTCACTGCGGCGGCTGCTCCCCGCGGCCGAACTGGTCCTTCATACGGTCCTGGGCCGTGTCGACCTGGTCCTCGTACCTGCCCTGGGTCTTCTTGTCGACCGTGTCGCCGGTTCTGTCGACGCCCCGGCCGGCCTGGTCCTCGTGTCCTTTGAGCATGCTCTTGAGCTTGTCCATCATGGACATGGATGTTCCTCCTCGACGCGGTTGTCGACGTCTCTCCAGGGTCGGTGCACCGCGCCCGGGCCGCATCCCCGGGGCACCGGGGCCGCCGGCGGAGCGGCCGGGACCGGGGGCGGCGTGCCCTGTGGGCTCTGCGCACGTCCCGGGGCGATCGGAACCGGCCAAGCTCCTCCCGCGGCCGCCTGCGGGGACGGCGGCCGGGGGCCGGGCCGGGGGACGCGTGCGGCGGCGGCCCGCCCCGGAGCACGGGTGCTTCCCGGGCCGGCCACCTGCACTCCCGCCACCGGAGCCGGGATGTCCGGAATGTGTTCACTCGTTGGTAGTCGCCCGGCATGAACCGCCCGGAAGGTGACCAGAGTCCTGTCGGCCGCCCCCTACGGGCGGGGCGGAGAACCTCGAACGAACAGGAAGGACGGGCCATGAGCCTGATCCAGACCGGCAGGATCGACCTCAACTCCGGCGACGCCGTGGAGACCGTCGGCGGGAACACCTCGACCTTCACCCGGGTCACGTTCCCGACGCCGTTCCCGCAGGGCTCCCAGGTCGTGGTGCTGCCGCTGACCCAGACCTTCAACGGGCCGGAGACGCCGGGCATCCGCGTCCACGACGTCACCCCCACGGGGTTCCTCATCCGGCTGAACGAGGTCAACGCCGGCAGCGTCAAGAGCGACGGCAAGCACACCACCGAGACCGTCGGCTGGCTCGCCGCCACCATCTGACCACCGCCGCGGCCCCCGGGTGGGGCGTCCCGTTGCAGCCGGGACGCCCCACCCGGGGCCTTCGGGCCCCGCCCGCACGGCCACCGGCCGCCGGACCGCGCCCCGCGACGGCCCGGAGACGCCCGACTCTGCACCGCCCTTAGGCTTCGCCACCGACGGTACTACTCTCCGCCATCGCACCCCGCTGCCAACCCGACAGACCCGCCCTTCAGGCTGCTGCCCTCACCGAATGGCATGCACCACCCTGCCTGCGCTGACAAGTCGCTACTGGTCATCGGTGCATCTTCCTTGATCGGGAGTTACACCGGACGATGTGCAGTCCCGACACAGAAGGAGGATGAGATGTTGCTGCCCCGATTGCTCGCGGAGAGGCTGAGCGGGACGTCACCGGGTCTCTGCGAGCGCGGATGAGACCGTGCCGGTCGCGGTGGGCGGAAGGAGTGCGTGCGATGAGGGTCATGCTGAGAGCGCATCTGGACACGCAGATGTCGAATGCGGCAGTGAAGAACGGCACGCTGGCGAAGACCATGCAGTCGATGGCAGAACTACTCAAGCCCGAGGCGGCCTACTTCGGCCCGAGCGAGGGCGGGCGGTCCTGCACCTTCGTCTTCGACATGCAGGACAGTTCCCTGCTCCCCACGATCGCGGAGCCGCTCTTTGAGGGACTCGGCGCGAAGATCGAGATCCAGCCCGTGATGAACACGGAAGACATGCAGAAGGGTCTCGCCGCACTGCAGCAAGGCTGACCGCTTGGAGCTTGACACGGCCGGCGTCACGCCCCGCCCGGCTGCGGATCCGAGTCGCGAGGCGCGGGGCGTTTCTGAACCGCCCTGGGTTTGCCGGAGGCGGGGTTGTCTGGTTCTCAGGCTGCGGTGGCGGTCTGGGGTGAACGGTAGTGGACGGTCTCGTACCCGGTGGGTGGGAGGTCGCCGATCGAGCTGTGCAGGCACCGGTTGTTGTACCAGTTGACCCAGGTCAGCGTGGCTGGCTCGACGTCGTCGAGGGTTCGCCACAAGCCACCGGGCTTGATCGTCTCGGTCTTGAAAGGCCGATCGTGGACTCCATGAGCGCGTTGTCGAGTGCGTCGCCGACGACACTCGGGGCGGCCCCGGCTTCGGACAGGCACCGGGTGTAGCGAATCGCTGGGTACTGGCTGCCGGCGTCGCTGTGATGCACCAGTCCGTCCAGGTCACCGAGTCCTTCGCGGTCGCGGGACCAGATCGCCATCTCCAGCGCGTCCAGCACGAGCCCGGTACGCATATGGTCCGCCGCCCGCCAGCCGACGATCTTGCGGGAGAAGACATCGACGACGAAGGCGACAGACGGTGCTAGACGGTGCCGACCCAGGTGGCCACGTAGGTGAAGTCGGCCGGCGTGTCATCTTCGCCAGCGTCTCGGCCGTCCTCGCAGCGGCCGAGGACGACGAGCTGCTCGCCGGGAATCCGCGCAAGTCCCGCTCGGTTCGT
The DNA here is from genome assembly GCF_024497955.1 of Streptomyces sp. C10-9-1. Taxonomy (GTDB): domain Bacteria; phylum Actinomycetota; class Actinomycetes; order Streptomycetales; family Streptomycetaceae; genus Streptomyces; species Streptomyces sanyensis. Next base: position 69,893 of record NZ_JANHKP010000006.1, read on the forward strand.
CCACCGGCGCCGGCACCGCCACGCGTGAAGCCGTGGTCCGCCCGGCGCCTCTCGTCGGTCCGCTCCGCCCTCCCGGAGCGCTATCGGGCCATGGTCGATAGCGGCAGCGGCTGCGGGCTCCGCCGGGGCGAGATCTTCGGCCTCGCCGAGGAACACATCTTGAGACGGATCAGGGCCGACGGTTCGCGACCGTCGGCCCTGATCGCCGGTTCCGGGCTCAGACCGCTCTGACCTGCGCTTACAGCACCGGCAGGGACTTGCGCAGCTCGAAGGCGGTGACCTCGGAGCGGTACTCCTCCCACTCCTGCTTCTTGTTGCGCAGGAAGAAGTCGAAGACGTGCTCCCCCAGCGTCTCCGCCACCAGCTCGCTGCGCTCCATGAGGTCGATGGCCTCGCCCAGGTTCTGCGGGAGCGGGGTGATGCCCATGGCGCGGCGCTCGGAGTCGGAGAGGGCCCAGACGTCGTCGTCGGCGCCCGCGGGGAGCTCGTAGCCCTCCTCGACGCCCTTGAGCCCGGCGGCGAGCAGGACCGCGTACGAGAGGTAGGGGTTGCAGCCGGAGTCCAGCGAGCGGACCTCGATGCGCGCCGAGCCCGTCTTGCCCGGCTTGTACATGGGCACCCGGATCAGTGCGGAGCGGTTGTTGTGGCCCCAGCAGATGTAGGAGGGGGCCTCGCCGCCCGCCCCGGCACTGCGGGTGGAGCCGCCCCAGATGCGCTTGTAGGAGTTGACCCACTGGTTGGTCACCGCCGAGATCTCCGCGGCGTGGCGCAGCAGCCCGGCGATGAAGGAGCGGCCGACCTTGGAGAGCTGGTACTCGGAGCCCGACTCGTAGAAGGCGTTGCGGTCGCCCTCGAAGAGCGAGAGGTGGGTGTGCATCCCCGAACCGGGGTGGTCGGAGAAGGGCTTGGGCATGAAGGTGGCCTGCACCCCCTGCTCCAGCGCCACCTGCTTCATGACCAGGCGGAAGGTCATGATGTTGTCGGCCGTGGACAGGGCGTCGGCGTAGCGGAGGTCGATCTCCTGCTGGCCCGGGGCACCTTCGTGGTGGCTGAACTCGACGGAGATGCCCATGGACTCCAGCATCGTGATCGCCTGGCGGCGGAAGTCCATGCCGACGTTCTGGGGGGTGTGGTCGAAGTAGCCGGAGTTGTCGGCGGGTGTGGGCCGGCTGCCGTCCACCGGCTTGTCCTTGAGCAGGAAGAACTCGATCTCCGGGTGGGTGTAGAAGGTGAAGCCCAGGTCGGAGGTCTTAGCGAGGGCGCGCTTCAGCACGAACCGGGGGTCGGCGAAGGACGGGGAGCCGTCGGGCATGAGGATGTCGCAGAACATCCTGGCGGTACCGGGGGCCTCGGCACGCCACGGCAGGATCTGGAAGGTGCCCGGGTCGGGCTTGGCGATCATGTCCGACTCGTATACGCGCGCGAAGCCCTCGATCGCCGAGCCGTCGAAGCCGATGCCCTCGTCGAAAGCCTGTTCCAGCTCGGCGGGGGCGACGGCGACGGACTTCAGGAAACCGAGCACGTCGGTGAACCACAAGCGCACGAAGCGGATGTCGCGCTCTTCGAGCGTGCGGAGCACGAACTCCTGCTGCTTGTCCATTCGAGAATTCCACCCATCGTTGCCGGTCCGCCGCGTGCTGCCGCCCCCGAGGATGCCATCCCCGGGTTTCAGGCGCGTTGCGCACCGCGGCTGAGGCCATTGTGTGTCAGAGGGCACCGGGAGACGACCCCGAGGGGTCCCTCGGCTCCGCCGCGGAAGGGCGGCGGCCCCCCGTGCCGGGACACCGGGCCCCGGCACCGCGGCGCACGGCCCCCTTGCGGGGGTTCGCGCCGCTTGTCCCTCAGGCGGGGCGGCGGGATTCCCTCCCCCGTCTGGACCTGCCCCGCCCACCCGCGGCTACGATCTCGGCCATGAGGGGTTCGCGGAGTCACCGCGTCCGGCGCGGCACGCGTCCCACGGCTCTGCTGAGCTCCGTGGCGACGCTCCTCGGCGCGCTCTTCCTCTGCCTGGGCCCCGCGGGGCCGGCACCGGTGGCGGACCACCGGGGGGCCGCAGGGCCCGCCGTGTCCACCGCCGCCGATCGCGACCACGGTCACACCGCGACGTTCACCTGCCCCTTCGGCCGCGGGGACTGCGGACTGAAGCCGGCGATGAACCCCGCCGTGCTGACCGCACCGCCGCTCGACGCGCCGCTCCAGGCGGCCGCCGAGCCCCCCTTCACCGCCCCGGCCGCCTCCACCGGCGGACCGCGGCGGGCCGGGGCCCTGCCCCGCGCCCCGGATCTGCACGTCCTTCAGGTGCTGCGGGCGTAGACGGCCCGCACGCCGCACGTCACGCACCACCACCCCCGCAGAACCCCCGTCACGAAGGACGATCCACCATGTCTTCGCACACGTCGAGCAACGACCGCCGGGCCCGCATAGAGCAGATGCGCCGGGCCGAACAGGCGCGTGAGCGCCGCAACCGCTTCCTGACCGTCGGCATCAGCGCGGTCGTGGTCGCCTCCCTCGTGGGCTTCGGCGGCTACGTCCTGAACAAGGAGTCGCAGGAGAAGGAGGAGAAGGAGGCCGCGGCCAAGGCCCCGGTGAAGGGCGAGCAGACCTGGGACGCACAGGAGCTCGGCCGCAACCACGTCCAGACGCCGGTCTCCTACGAGATGCGGCCCCCGGTCGGCGGCGACCACAACCCGGTGTGGATGAACTGCGACGGCGACGTCTACACCGAGGAGATCCCCGAGGTGAACGCCGTCCACTCGCTGGAGCACGGCGCCGTGTGGGTCACCTACACCGACGCCGCCGACGCGGGCCAGGTGAAGAAGCTGGCCGCGAAGGTGGAGAAGACGCCCTTCTCGCTGATGAGCCCGTACAAGGACCAGAAGGGCGCGATCATGCTGAGCGCCTGGGGCAAGCAGGTGACGGTCGACTCGGCCGACGACCCGCGGGTGGACCAGTTCTTCACCAAGTACCTCCAGGGCCCGCAGACGCCCGAGCCGGGCGCCGCCTGCACGGGCGGGCTGAGCGGGAAGTGACGGCCATGACGCGCACGCACTGGGCCGCCGTCGCGGCGGTCGTCCTGGCGCTGCTGTTCGCGGGCGCGGCCACCGTGGCGTCCGCCGGCGGGGCGTCCGCGGACGGCACGCCCGACGCGGCCTCGGCCGAGGCCGGGTTCGCCCGGGACATGTCCGTCCACCACCAGCAGGCCGTGGAGATGTCGTTCATCGTGCGGGAGCGCACCGACGACGAGGAGGTGCGGCGCCTCGCGTACGACATCGCCAACACCCAGGCCAACCAGCGCGGGATGATGCTGGGCTGGCTGGACCTGTGGGGCCTGCCGAAGATCGAGTCGGGCGCCGAGCCCATGGCCTGGATGCGCGAGGCCGACGGCTCGGGTCACGGGGGGCACGACGCGGCCGCCGAGGAGGGCCGCCTGATGCCCGGCATGGCGACCAAGGCCGAGCTGCGGCAGCTGGGCGAGCTCAGCGGCAGGGAGGCCGAGGTCCGCTTCCTCCAGCTGATGATCAACCACCACAACGGCGGCGTGGCCATGGCCGAGGGGTGCGTGGAGCGGTGCGAGGTGACCGTGGAGCGGAATCTGGCGCGGACCATGGTCCTGGGCCAGCGCTCCGAGGTGGAGCTGATGGTCGACATGCTCCGGGCACGCGGCGCCCAGCCGCTGGTCTGAGCCCGCGGCGCGCCCCGGCCCCGTACCGCCGTCCGGTCCGGGCGGCGGCACGGGGCGGGGCCCGCGGTTCCCTCCACCGCGGGGCGGGGCGGTGCGGGGGCCGCGGCCGGGGCGGTGCGCACGGGGCCGCGAGGCCAGCGGTCGCGGGCGCCGCACGGCGCGCGCAGAATATGGGGTGGCTCGGGGGCAGACCGCATCCAGGCACCCGACTTCCAGGAGGCCGGCCCATGACCACGGCGAAGGACATCATGCACCCCGGGGCCCAGTGGATCCCCGCGCACGAGACCATCGACCGCGCCGCGCAGCTGATGCGCGAGCTGAACGTGGGCGCACTGCCCATCGCTGACAGCCAGGAACGGCTGTGCGGGATCCTCACCGACCGGGACATCGTCGTCGGCTGCGTGGCCATGGGCCACGACCCGTCCCGGGTGACGGCAGGAGAGATGGCCCAGGGCACGCCCCGCTGGATCGAGGCGAGCGCCGACGTCGGCGACGTGCTCCGGGAGATGCAGGACCACCAGATCCGGCGCCTGCCGGTGATCGAGAACAAGCGGATGGTCGGCATGATCAGCGAGGCCGACCTCGCCCAGCACCTGAGCGAGCCGGAGATCGCCGCCTGGGCGGAGCGGGTCTACGCGGCCAGCGGGCCGCGCTGACCGGCCGCCGGGGCACCCCTCCCGGCGCCCCTGCCCCCGGTGCGAGCCGGGGGCGGGGGCGCCGGGGCCCACCGGAGGTCCGCACCGGCGGACCGGCGCCCGGCACGTGATCCGCCCCACTCCGGGGGGTATCGCGTCAGAACGACGATTACACTGGGGCCGTGCCTCAACTTCGCCTCGCCCTGAACCAGATCGACTCCACCGTCGGCGACCTCGCCGGCAACGCCGAGTCGGTCGTGCACTGGACCCGGCACGCCGCCGAACGCGGAGCGCACCTCGTCGCGTTCCCCGAGATGGTGCTGACCGGTTACCCCGTCGAGGACCTCGCCCTGCGGTCCTCCTTCGTCGACGCCTCCCGCTCCGCGCTGCGGGCGCTGGCGGTCCGCCTGGCGGACGAGGGCTTCGGCGGGCTCCCCGTGGTCGTCGGCTACCTCGACCGCTCGGAGGAGGCGCAGCCCCGGTTCGGGCAGCCCGCGGGTGCACCGCGCAACGCGGCCGCGGTGCTGTACGGCGGCGAGGTGCGGCTCACCTTCGCCAAGCACCACCTGCCGAACTACGGCGTCTTCGACGAGTTCCGCTACTTCGTGCCGGGCGACACCCTGCCCGTGGTGCGGGTGCACGGGGTGGACGTGGCGCTCGCCATCTGCGAGGACCTCTGGCAGGACGGCGGCCGGGTGCCCGCCGCCCGCAGCGCGGGAGCCGGTCTGCTCCTGTCGGTCAACGCCTCGCCCTACGAGCGGGAGAAGGACGACACCCGCCTGGAGCTGGTGCGCAAGCGGGCCCAGGAGGCCGGGTGCACCACCGCCTACCTCGCGATGACCGGCGGCCAGGACGAGCTGGTCTTCGACGGCGACTCGATCGTGGTCGGCCCGGACGGCGAGGTCGTTGCGCGGGCGCCGCAGTTCGCCGAGGGCTGCGTGGTGGTCGACCTGGACCTGCCCGCCGCCGCGGACGACCCGGTGACCGGGGTGGTCGACGACGGTCTCCGCGTCGAGCGGGTGGTCCTCTCCGAGCAGCCCCTGGCGCCCTACGAGGCCGAGCCCCCGGGCGGGTACGCGGAGCGGATGGACGACGACGAGGAGGTCTACACCGCACTCGTGGTCGGCCTGCGCGCCTACGTCGCCAAGAACGGCTTCCGCTCGGTGCTGATCGGGCTGTCCGGGGGCATCGACTCGGCGCTCGTCGCCGCGATCGCCTGCGACGCGGTCGGCGCGGAGAACGTGTACGGCGTCTCGATGCCGTCGAAGTACAGCTCCGAGCACTCCAAGGGCGACGCCGCCGAGCTGGCCCGGCGCACCGGGCTGCACTTCCGCACCGTACCGATCGAGCCGATGTTCGACGCGTACATGGGGGCGCTGGGGCTCAGCGGCCTGGCGGAGGAGAACCTCCAGTCCCGGCTGCGCGGCACCCTGCTGATGGCGCTCTCCAACCAGGAGGGCCACATCGTCCTCGCGCCGGGCAACAAGTCGGAGCTGGCCGTGGGCTACTCGACGCTGTACGGCGACTCGGTCGGCGCCTACGGGCCGATCAAGGACGTCTACAAGACGACCGTGTTCCGGCTCGCCCGGTGGCGCAACCGGTCCGCCGGGGAGCGGGGGCAGACCCCGCCGATCCCGGAGGCGTCCATCACCAAGCCGCCGAGCGCGGAGCTGCGCCCGGGCCAGGTGGACACCGACTCGCTGCCCGACTACGAGGTGCTGGACCGGATCCTGGAGCTGTACGTGGACCGGGACCAGGGCAAGGACGCGATCGTGGCGGCCGGCTTCGACGAGGAGCTGGTGGCCAGGACGCTGCGGATGGTGGACACGGCCGAGTACAAGCGGCGCCAGTACCCGCCGGGCACCAAGATCTCCGCCAAGGGCTTCGGCAAGGACCGGCGCCTGCCCATCACCAACCGCTGGCGGGAGACCACGCGCGGCTGACCGGCCCCGGGCGCCCTCAGAAACCGACCCGGGCCGCGATCGGCAGGTGGTCGCTGTCGGTGCTCGGCAGCGACCAGGAGGCCACGGGCTCCATCCCGCGGACCATGATCTGGTCGATGCGCGCCATCGGGAAGGCGGCCGGCCAGGTGAAGCCCATGCCGTCCCCGGCGGCTCCCTGCGTGGAGCGCATCTGCGAGGTGACGGCGTTGAGCGAGCGGTCGTTCATGGTGCCGTTGAGGTCGCCGAGCAGCACCACCCGGTCGTGGCGGGCGCGGGCGATCGCCTCGCCCAGGGCGTCCGCGCTGGCGTCGCGCTGCCCGGCGGTGAAGCCGGCGTTCAGCTTGACCCGTACCGAGGGCAGGTGGGCGACGTACACCTCGACCGCTCCGCCCGGGGCGGTGACGGTGGCGCGCATGGCGCGCACCCAGCCGAGCCCGATGTCCACCGGCGCCTGCCCGGACAGCGGGTACCTGCTCCACAGTCCGACGGTGCCCTCGACCGCGTGGTACGGGTAGGTGGCGGCCAGGGCCTCCTCGTAGACCGCCACCTGCCCGGCGGGCAGCTCCTGGAGGGCGAGGACGTCGGCTCCGGAGGCGGCCACCTCGCGGGCGGTGCCGGCCGGGTCGGGGTTGCCGGCGTTGACGTTGTGGGTGGCGACGGTCAGGTCACCGCCGTCCGCCGCGGACTTGCCGGTCAGCAGCCCGCCGAACAGGTTCAGCCAGACGACCAGTGGCAGCAGCAGCGCCACCAGGGCGGTGGCCGAGCGGCGCAGCACCGCGCCCAGCAGGATCAGGGGCACGAGCAGCCCGAACCAGGGCAGGAAGGTCTCCACCAGGCTGCCCAGGTTGCCGACGCGGTTGGGGATGCGGGCGTGGAGGACCATCACCAGGGCGAGGAGCACGGCCGCGGCGGCGAGGAGGATCCCGCGCCGCCAGATTCCCCGGTCCCCCGGACGGCCGCGTAGCAGGGCCCGCAGGCGGGCGCCGCCCGACGGTCGGGGGCCCTCCGCGCCGTTGGCCGTCTCCGCCGTCTCCGCCTGCGCCATGGAGTGTCCTCACTGCCTTTCCGTCACACCGGTCCCGCGCCCCCTGCGCCCGGGTCCGGGAAGATCCGAACTCTGCGCACCCTAGGCGATGAACCCCCGCCGCCCCCACCGTCCGGGAGCGGCCGTACACGAGCGATGACGGTCGGCGCCGGAGCAGGGTTCCTGGTGTCCGCCCAGGTGGTAAGGCTGTGACAGAACGCTCATATTCGGCTCGGCCGGGTGCGGCGGACCGGGTCCCGCCGAGCGGGGGACCCGCCCCCTTCCCCGCCGACGGCACGAGGTGCCACCATGGAGGGGATCCGGGGACGCCGTCAGGGCGCCTCGAGATGACATGAGGAGCCGGACAGACATGACGCTTCAGTCTGCGCAGAATCAGGGCGCGGGCCGCCCGTCCGACAGCAGCAAGGCGCTGTACGGAGGTACGCAGTCCCGCCGCATCACGGTCCACGACGTCACGGCCGCCAAGGAGCGCGGTGAGAAGTGGCCGATGCTCACCGCCTACGACGCCATGACCGCGTCCGTCTTCGACGAGGCGGGCATCCCCGTGATCCTCGTCGGGGACTCGATGGGCAACTGCCACCTCGGCTACGACACGACGGTGCCCGTCACGATGGACGAGATGACGCTGCTGTCGGCCGCCGTGGTCCGCGGCACCCGCCGCGCCCTGGTGGTCGGCGACCTGCCGTTCGGCTCGTACCAGGAGGGGCCGGTGCAGGCCCTGCGCAACGCGACCCGGCTGGTCAAGGAGGCCGGTGTGGGCGCGGTGAAGCTGGAGGGCGGGGAGCGGTCGCTGGAGCAGACCGGGCTCATCGTCGAGTCGGGCATCCCCGTCGTCTCCCACCTGGGGCTGACGCCGCAGTCGGTGAACACCATGGGCTACCGGGTGCAGGGCCGCGGTGACGAGGCGGCCCACCGGCTGCTGCGGGACGCCAAGGCCGCCCAGGACGCGGGCGCCTTCGCCGTCGTGCTGGAGCTGGTGCCCGCGGAGGTGGCGACCGAGGTGACCCGCTCGCTGCACATCCCGACCATCGGCATCGGCGCGGGTGCGGGCACCGACGCGCAGGTCCTGGTGTGGACGGACATGGCGGGCCTGACCGGCGGCAAGGTGCCCCGGTTCACCAAGCAGTACGCGGACCTGCGGCGGTCGCTGGGCGACGCGGCCCGGTCCTTCGCCGAGGACGTCGCCGGCGGGGCCTTCCCCGCCGAGGAGCACACCTTCCACTGACCACCGCGGCACCACCGACAGCCCGCCGATCATCCCCCGTCGGCGGGCTGTCGCCGTCCCCGGCGCGTCGGCGCCGACGGGCCGGTGCGACGCCGCCCGGGACCGGTCGGCGTCCTGTCGGGCGCCTGTCGGTGATCTGTCGGCGCCGTCCGTCAGCGTGGGGGCATGAGACGAAACGACCGCATCGCCGTCGAGGTCAGGGGCCTCGTGAAGCACTACGGCGAGACGAAGGCGCTGGACGGCGTCGACCTGGAGGTCCGCGAGGGCACGGTGCTCGGCGTCCTCGGGCCGAACGGCGCCGGCAAGACCACCCTCGTCCGCTGCCTGTCCACGCTCGTCCGCCCGGACGCCGGGACCGCCGTCGTCGCCGGGTGCGACGTCCTGCGCGAGCCGCGTCGGCTGCGCCGCGCCATCGGGGTGACCGGCCAGTACGCCTCGGTGGACGAGAAGCTCTCCGGCCGGGAGAACCTGTACATGATCGGGCGGCTGCTCGACCTGTCCCGCCGGGACGCCCGGCGCCGGGCCGACGAGCTGCTGGAGCGCTTCTCCCTCACCGGGGCGGCCCGCCGCCCGGCCCAGGAGTACTCCGGCGGGATGCGCCGGCGCCTGGACCTCGCGGCGTCGATGATCGGCCGCCCCGCGGTGCTGTACCTGGACGAGCCCACCACCGGCCTCGACCCGCGGACCCGCAACGAGGTGTGGGACGAGGTCCGGCACCTGGTCGCCGAGGGGGCGACCGTGCTGCTCACCACCCAGTACATGGAGGAGGCCGAGCAGCTGGCCGACGAGCTGACGGTCGTGGACCGCGGCCGGGTCATCGCCGGCGGGACCGTGGACGAACTCAAGACCAGGGTCGGCGGCCGCACGCTGGTGGTCCGCCCCGACGACCCCGGGCGCCTGGACGCCATGGCAACCGCGGTGAGGGCGGCGGGCCTCGACGCGTCTCCCGGGGTGCGCACGCTCCGGGAGGAGGGGGAGCTGCACGTTCCCGTGCTGAGCGACCTCCAGCTGACCGCCGTGGTGGGTCTGCTGGGTGACCGCGGATTCCCCCTCACTCACATCTCGACCGAACTGCCCAGCCTGGACGAGGTGTTCCTCGCCGTCACCGGCCGGCGGCCGGAGACGGACGGCACCGCCGCCGGGCCCGTCCCCGAGGAGGTGGCCGCATGAGCGCGGCGACCCGCCCCGCCCCCGCCGTCCCCGCCGCCCTCGCGCCGCCGTCCGAGGGGCGGATCTCCCCGCGGGCCGGTCTGCGGCACATCGGCGCCCTGGTGCGGCGCAACGCTCTCCAGATCCGCCAGGACCCGGAGCTGATGGCCGACGTCGTGGTGATGCCCATCGTCTTCACGCTGCTGTTCGTCTACGTCTTCGGCGGGGCGATCTCCGGCAAGGGCAACCAGCAGGAGTACGTCAACTACCTGGTGCCCGGGCTGATGGCGATGATGGGCATGAACATCGCCATGGCCGTCGGGACCGGTATCAACGACGACTTCCGCAAGGGCGTGATGGACCGCTTCCGCACGCTGCCCATCGCCCGGTCCTCGGTGCTCGTCGCCAAGCTCGTGGTGGAGGCCGGGCGGATGCTCATCGCCATCAGCATCCTGCTGACCGTGGGTTTCGCGATCGGCCTTCGGATCGACACCTCCGTGTTCGGGCTGCTCGGCGCCGTCGGGCTGTCCCTGCTCTTCGGCACCTCGCTGATGTGGATCTTCATGCTGATGGGGCTGACCATGAAGAACGCCCAGGCGGTGCAGGGCATGGGCATGCTGGTCCTGATGCCCCTCCAGTTCGGCTCGTCGATCTTCACACCGACCGAGACCATGCCGGGCTGGCTGGAGACGTTCACCGACCTCAACCCGCTGTCCAACCTGGCCGATGCCGCCCGCGGCCTGATCAACGGCGGTCCGGTCGCCGGCCCGGTGGGGATGACGCTGGCCTGGGCCGCGGCGATCACCCTCGTCACCGCGCCGCTGGCGATCAGCAGGTTCCGGCGCAAGACCTGAACACGCCGCGGGTGCGGCCGGGCTCAGCCCCCGGGCGCGCCCGCGGCGCGCACCAGGGCGGCCGCCTCCTCCGGCGCCAGGCGCCCGCCTTCGGCCCTCAGCGTCTCGAAGCGGTCCCCGAGTGCGGCCCGTCCGGCCCGCTCCGCGTACTCCAGCTGCTCCCGCTCGACGGCGGTGGGCACGTGCCCGGGCGGCAGCAGGCCCGGATGGGCCCCGATCAGCCGCACCCCGGCCGACGCCCGGTCCGGGCCGCCCAGTCGCAGGAGGGCGCAGGCGGCGGTGAGCACGTGCAGCGCGGGGAGCTGGGGGGCGACCATCAGCGACAGCCGGTCCAGCGCGGGATCGAGGGCGGCCCGTGCTCCTTCCAGCGCCTCGGCGAAGCGGCCGTCGAGCACGTCCAGCCAGGCCAGGTAGCCGACGACCATGCCGTGGAAGAGGACCAGCGTGTCGCCGCTCATCTCCGCGGCCAGCAGGCCGAGCTGGGTGCGCGCCTCGGGGGTGCGCCCGGTGCGGGTGTAGAGCATGGCGATCACCAGCCGGGCCGCCGGAAGGGCCTCGTTGCTCTCGCCCTCGGCCTCGACCACGGCCCGCAGGATGGCCTCGGCCTCGCCGTACACGCCGGTCTCGACCAGCACGGCGGCCAGCCGTGTGCGCAGCAGCGCCGCCTGGCTCTCGGCGCCCAGCCGCTCGGCGTGCCCGATCGCGGCGCGGAAGCCGGCGGCGGCCTCGTCGTAGCCGCCTCGCCGCTCGTGGGCCTCGGCCCGTGAGGCCAGGGACTCGGCGATGCCCCAGGCGTCCCCCAGGTCCCGGAACAGGGCGAGGCTGCGGTCCGCGTCCTGCAGGGCGTCACCCGCCCAGTGGGCCCGGTTGGCCAGGAGGTTCGCCCGCTGCTGCAGGACGGCCGCGAGGGCCCAGTCGTCCCCTTGCTCCTCGGCGGTGCGGACCGAGGCGTCGAGGGTGCGCCGGACGTCCTCGCCGTCGCCGGTGAGCAGGACGGCGAAGAAGGCGAGGGAGCCGGGGAAGCGCGCGAGCTGCGGCAGCGACGGCGGCTCGTAGGTCCGCACGACCCGGCGGAGCCACTCCTGTGCCCCGGGCGAGGTCCAGTCCTCCGCGTGGTGGTCCATGGCGGCCATCCGGATCAGCGCGTTCTGGCGCCGGGCCTCGGCCAGCACCGAGGGCGGGAACGGCGGGGGCCCGTCGGTGCACCGGCCCGCGAGCGGCGGCGCCGGGCGGACGGGTTCGGCGAACGGGTCCTCGTGCAGGGCGGCCGCGGCGGCGGACCACTGGCGTGCCTCGCCGCGCAGGTCGCGCATCTGCCAGTACCAGGCCAGGGAGAGCACCAGACTCAGCACCTCGTGCTCGGCCCGCAGGGCGGTGGCCCGGCGCAGCGCGGCGCGCAGGTTCTCGTACTCCCGGCGGAACAGGGCGAGGGCCCGGTGCTGCTCCGGGCCCCGCAGGACCGGGTCGGCGGTGCGTGCCAGCTCGCGGTGGTACGCGAGGTGGCGCCGCTCGGCGGCGGCGCGCTCGCCCGCCTCGTCGAGCCGGTTCGCCGCGTACTCGGCGACGGTCTCCAGCAGCCGGTAGCGCATCGCCCCGCCGTCGTCGGGCTCGGCGACCACCAGGGACTTGTCCACCAGTGCCCCGACGAGGCCGGCGACCTCGGCCCCGGCGACGGCCCCGGCGCCGTCGGCGCCGGTCCGCTGCCGCTCGGGCGCGGGCGCCCCGGTCTCCGCGGGGTCCGCGGCGGGGTCCGCGCAGACCGCCTCGGCGGCGGCGAGGGCGCAGCCGCCCGCGAACACCGACAGGCGGCGCAGGACGGCGCGCTCGGCCGCGGTCAGCAGGTCCCAGGACCAGTCGACGACGGCCCGCAGCGTCTGCTGGCGGGGCAGCGCGGTCCGGTTGCCCGTCGTCAGGAGGCGGAAGCGGTCGTCGAGGCGGTCCGCGATCTGGCGCGGGGTGAGCATCCGCAGCCGGGCGGCGGCGAGTTCGACGGCCAGCGGCAGGCCGTCCAGCCGTCGGCAGATCTCGGCGACGGCCCGGGCGGTCGCCTCGTCGGCGTCGGCGCGGAAGCCCGGCCGGACCGCGGCCCCGCGGTCGGCGAAGAGCCGCACCGCCACCGGGTCGGGCAACGGGTCCACGGGGCGCAGCAGTTCTCCCGGGACACCCAGCGGTTCGCGGCTGGTGGCGAGGACGGCGAGCCCCGGGCAGTCCTCCAGGAGCCGCTGGGCGAGCAGGGCCGCGGCCTCCACCAGGTGCTCGCAGTTGTCCAGAAGCAGCAGCATCCGGCGGCCCGAGCAGTGCTCGGCCAGCCGGTGCAGCGCGTCGTCGCCGTGCCGGTCGGCGGCCCGCAGCTCCTGGGCCCCCGCCCCGCGCAGCACGGTCCGCCGGCCGCCGAGGGCGGTGAGGACCGCCTCGGGCAGGGCCGCCGGATCGTCGACGGGGGCGAGCTCGGCCATCCAGACGCCGTCGGGCCAGCGGTCGCCGAGGGCCTCCGCTGCCTCCTGGGAGAGCCGGGTCTTGCCCGCGCCGCCCGGCCCGAGGAGCGTCACCAGCCGTGCCGCGTCGAGGTCGCCGCCGAGGGCCAGCAGTTCGGGCTCGCGGCCGACGAAGCTGGTGAGGCGGGCCCTGAGGTTGCCACGGGCCGGGGCGGCGGGCGGTGCCGGCGGCGGTGGGGGCGGGGCGAGCAGTCCGGCGTGCAGGGCGGTGAGCTCGGGCCCCGGGTCGGTGCCGAGGCGGTCCGCGAGGCTCCGGCGCACCTCCTCGTAGGCGGCGAGGGCCTGGGCGGGGCGGCCAGCGTCGCGCAGCGCCCGGATGCGCAGGGCCTGGAGGGGTTCGTCCAGGGGGTGCGCCGCACACAGGTCGGCCAGCTCCGCGGCGGCGTCCCCGGCGCGGCCGAGGGCGAGGGCCGCGCCCAGCCGGGCCCTGCGGGCGTCCAGTCTGCGCGCCTCCCAGCGCGCCGCGGCCGCGGCGCGGCCGGGGAGGTCGGCCAGGGCCGGACCGCGCCACAGGGCGAGCGCGTCGTCGAGCAGGGCCGCCGCCTTGACCGGGTCGCCGTCGGCGAGGGCGCGCGTCCCCTCGGCGGTGAGCCGTTCGAAGCGGTGGAGGTCGACGTCCTCGGGGTCGGCGCAGAGCCGGTAGCCGCCGTCGGCGGAGGCCACGGCGTCCCGGCCCAGGGCCCTGCGCAGGCGGCCGACCAGGGCCTGGAGGGCCCCGTGGGCGTCGCGCGGCGGATCCCCGTCCCACACCTCCTCCACGAGGCGGGCCGCGGGCACCGCCCGCCCCGGCCGCTGCGCGAGGACCGCGAGCAGGGTCCGCAGCCGGGCGCCGCCGAGCGCGGCGGCGGTGCCGTCGTCGCGGACGGCCTGCGTGGTGCCGAGGAGAGTGATGCGCACCCGCCCATTGTTCCCGACGGCCGGGACGGGGGGCGCCGGGCGGGCCCCGCCCATGGCGCGGTGCGGGGCCCGCGGGGAACCCCGGGTGGCCGGGCGGCGTTCCCCCCGTGTCCGCCGTACGGCCCGGGCCCGGCCGTGACCCGCCCCGTCTCCCCACCCAGGAGCCGCACCATGACCACCGCCGCCGCGCGCCGTGCCGACCGCCGGATCAGCCCCGTCTTCCTCGGGATCGCCGCGGTCGCCGCGGTGTCGGGCTGGGCGGTGTGGAGCGGTGTCCCGGCGGCACCGGGCCCGGCGGTCTTCGTCTTCGTGCTGTCGGCGTGGATCGTCTCGCTGTGCCTGCACGAGTACGCGCACGCCCGCACGGCGCTGCACGGCGGGGACCTCTCGGTCGCGGCCAAGGGCTATCTCACGCTGAACCCGCTGAAGTACACCCACGCCCTGCTGAGCATCGTGCTGCCGGTGCTGTTCGTGATCATGGGCGGCTTCGGTCTGCCGGGCGGAGCCGTGTACATCGAGCGGCACCGCATCCGAGGGCGGCTGCGGCACAGCATGGTCTCCGCCGCGGGACCGCTGGCGAACGTCGTGTTCGCCCTCGCGTGCACGGCGCCGTTCTGGGCGGGCGCCCTGGCGGGGGTGCCGGTGCCGTTCCTGTTCGCGCTGGCGTTCCTGGCGATGCTCCAGGTGACGGCCGCGGTGCTGAACCTGCTCCCGGTGCCGGGCCTGGACGGGTACGGCGTGGTGGAGCCCTGGCTGTCCTCCGGGCTGCGGCGCCGACTGGCGCCGTACGCCCCGTACGGGCTGCTGGCGGTCTTCGCCGTGCTGTGGATTCCCGGGGTGAACGCGGCCTTCTTCGACGGGGTCTACACGGTGATGGAGGCCCTGGGCGTTCCCCCCGAGGCGGCCTACTGCGGCCGGGAGCTGTTCCGCTTCTGGGAGGGGGAGGGCTCCTTCTGCCTCGCCCCGCTGCCCGGCTGAGGCTCCGGGCGGGAGCGGCGGGGCCGGCGGCTCAGACCTCGCCGGCGGCCCTGCGCGCCCGGTCCCGGCGCAGGTAGTACCAGGCCATGTTGGAGGAGACCCCGGCCAGCAGCACCCAGACGACGCCGATCCACATGCCCTGCACGAAGGAGAGGACCGCCGCGGCCACGGCGAGCACGCAGACGATCAGGGAGTAGAGGGCGAGGCGGGGCATGGGGGGCGGCTCCTGTCCGGGTGCTGCGGGGTACGTCCGCTCCAGTGTCCCCCATGCCGCCCGCGGGGCGGCCCGGCGGGCCCTCGCGGCCCGCCCCCGCTGCGGGGGCGGGCGGTCGGCGGGGTTCCGCTCAGACGTCGGTCACCCGCAGTCCGGCGTGGGCCTTGTAGCGGCGGTTGGCCGAAATAAGGTTGGCCACCAGCGACTCGACCTGGTGGGCGTTGCGCAGCCGCCCGGCGAACACCCCGCGCATCCCGGGGATGCGGGCGGCGAGCGCCTGCACGACGTCGGTGTCGGCACGGGACTCGCCGAGGACCATCACGTCGGTGTCGATCTCCTCGACGGACGCGTCCTGGAGGAGCACCGCGGACAGGTGGTGGAAGGCGGCGGTCACCCGGGAGCCGGGCAGGAGCGCGGCGGCCTGCTCCGCGGCGCTGCCCTCCTCCGGCTTCAGGGCGTAGGCGCCCTTCTTGTCGAAGCCGAGCGGGTTGACGCAGTCGACCACGATCTTGTCGGCCAGTTCCTCGCGGAGCGCCTCCAGTGTGGGGGCGTGCCCGTCCCAGGGGACGGCCACGATGACGATGTCGCTGCGCCGCGCGCACTCCGCGTTGTCGGCCCCCTCCACACCGAAGCCGAGTTCGGCGGCCGCCGCCTCGGCCCGGTCGGCGGCCCGCGAGCCGATGACGACCTTCTGGCCGGCCCGGGCCAGCCGGTAGGCGAGGCCGCGTCCCTGGTCGCCGGTGCCGCCGAGGACACCGACGACGAGACCGGATACGTCCGGGAGGTCCCAGGGGTCCTTGGCCGGGGCCTTGGCGGGGGTGGCGGCGGTGCCCGTTGCGTCGTGGGAAGTCATGGCCCGACCTTATCGCCGGGGTCCCGCTCCCGAACGGGTGAGATCGGGTCCGTTCGGGCCCGCGGCCCGGCCGGCGGGGTGCAGGATGCCGGGCCATGGATGCCGTACGGGTCGCGCTGCTGCGCGAGGTGCTCGCCGGGACGGAGTGGCCCGCGGCCGCCCGGCGCTTCGCCGGGGTGCTGCGGACGGCGGCCGGGCACCGGCCGGGGGGCCTGCTGCTGGTGGGCACCGAGGCGTACGAGCCGTGGCACCTGGCGGCCCATCTGGTGGACGAGGCGGCCTGGTCGGGGCGTCCCGAGCTCGCCCCGACGCTGGTGCGCCACCGGGTGGGCACCGGTGCCCCCTCGCACCTGGCGGTGGGGCTCGGGCGGCTGGAGGCCGCGGGGCGGGGCGAGACGCTCCTGGTGGTGGCGCCGGCGGCACCGGGGGCGGAGGTGCTGGAGCGGGTGCACGGGGCCCGGCGGGCGGGGGCGACGGTCCTGGCCCTGGAGGGCGGCGAACCCGAGGTGCGGGGCCTCGCGCACGAGGCCCTGACGGTTCCGGGCTCGGCCGAGGTCGACCTGGACACGGTGCAGCACCTGGTGAGCGCGGCGGCCGGGGAGAACGGGGTGCCCGGACCGCGGGGCGGCGCGGGGCGGCGCCGGTTCCGCGACCGCCTGTCGCGCCTGGCGGACCGGCTGACGGCCCCGCCGCCCGAGCCGTGGTGAGGGGCGCGGCGGGGCCGGTGCCCGCCCGCGCGGCACCGGGGTAATTCGGTTGCCCGCCCGCGACGCGGCGCCGAGCATGGCCCTTCGTGTCCTCCTCGCTGCTGCCCGACCTGTCCCCCTGGCGCTCTTCTCCCGACTTCCGGCTGCTCTGGGTCCAGGGGCTGATCACCAACTTCGGCAGCTTCATGGCGCTGGTCGCCCTGCCGCTCCAGATCAAGGAACTGACCGGGTCGCCGCTCGCCGTCGGCGCGATGGGGGCCGTCGAGCTGGTGCCGCTGGTGGTCTTCGGGCTGTACGGAGGGGCCCTGGCCGACGCGGTCGACCGGCGCAGGCTGATCCTGTGGACCGAGGCCGGGCTGGGCTTCCTCGCGCTGGTGCTGCTGGTGAACGCGCTGCTGCCGCAGCCGCTGCTGTGGCCGCTGTACCTGGTCGCGGCGGGGGTCTCGGCGCTCGCCGGGCTCCAGCGCCCGGCGCTGGACTCCCTGCTGGCCCGGATCGTGCCGCACGACCAGCTGACGGCCGCGGCCGCGCTGAACGCCCTGCGGTGGCAGCTCGGGGCGGTCGCCGGGCCCGCGCTGGCGGGGCTCGTGGTCGCCTACGCGGGCCACGGCACGGCGTACGCGGTCACGGTGGCCGGCTTCGCCGTCTCGGTGCTGCTGTGCCTGCGGCTCTCCCCCGCCCCGCCCGCGCCGGGCGCCGACCGGCCCTCGCTGCGGGGCATCGCGCAGGGCGCCCGGTACGCGTGGAGCAGGCCGGTGCTGCTGGGCACCTACGCGGTGGACCTCGCGGCCATGTTCTTCGCCTTCCCGAACGCGATCTTCCCCTTCCTCGCCGACGAGCTGGACGCCGAGTGGTCGCTCGGGCTGATGTACGCGGCGGGCTCGGCCGGTTCGGTGCTGCTCAGCCTGACCAGCGGCTGGACCTCCCGGGTGCGGCGGCACGGCCTGCTGGTGGTCCTCGGCGCCGCGGGGTGGGGTGCGGCCGTCTTCGCGGCGGGCCGGTTCGACGACGTGTGGCTGGTGCTGCTGTGCCTGGCGGTCGCCGGGGCCGGGGACATGCTCAGCGGCCTGGGGCGCTCGACGATCTGGAACCAGACGGTGCCCGAGGAGCTGCGCGGCAGGCTGGCGGGCATCGAGGTGCTCTCGTACAGCGTCGGTCCGCAGCTGGGGCAGGTGCGGGCGGGGGCGATGGCGGGCTGGACGGGGACCCGCCCGGCCGTCTGGAGCGGCGGGCTGGCCTGCGTGGTGTCGGTGGGGCTGCTGGCCGCCGCCCTGCCGAAGCTGCTGACCTACGACGCCCGCACGGACGAGGACGCGCTGCGCAGGAAGGCGCAGAAGGAGGCGGCCGCCCCGGCGGAGGGCTGAGGCGGGCGCGGACCGGCGCGCTCAGTCGCCCGGCTCCCGGTCGTCCCTCTCGGGCCCGGACGGGGCGTCGTGCCAGCGCGGGTCGTTCTCCCACTCCAGGTTGCGCTCGCGGGCCGTGGCCATCGCGTGCTCCGCCTCCTTCCGGGTCGGGTACGGCCCGAAGCGGTCCTTGGCCGGGCACTCCGGTCCCTCCTCGACCTTGCGGTGCTCCAGGCAGTAGTACCACTCGCCGGGCTTGCCGACCGTGCGCTTCTTGAACAGGGGCATGTGGGGCTCCTTCCTCTGAGGCCATGCTGCCCCACCCCGGCTGGTTAGACTCGCTCGCATGTCTGGCCAGTCGCTGCTCGTACCAGGGGAGATCTCTCCCGCCCGCTCCGTCCCCGGCTCCATCCGGCGTCCCGAGTACGTGGGGAGGCCCGCACCGGCCCCGTACTCCGGTCCGGAGGTCCAGGACTCCGACACCGTCGAGCGGATGCGTGTCGCGGGGCGTATCGCCGCGCAGGCGATGGAGGAGGCCGCGAAGCACATCGCCCCCGGCGTGACCACCGACGAACTCGACCGTGTGGCACACGAGTTCATGTGCGACCACGGCGCCTACCCGTCCACCCTGGGCTACCGCGGCTTCCCCAAGTCGCTGTGCGCCTCGGTCAACGAGGTGATCTGCCACGGCATCCCCGACTCCACGGTGCTGCGCGACGGGGACATCGTGAACCTCGACGTGACGGCCTACATCGGCGGTGTGCACGGGGACAACAACGCGACCTACCTCTGCGGCGACGTGGACGAGGAGTCCCGGCTGCTGGTGGAGCGGACGCGGGAGTCCCTGAACCGGGCCGTGAAGGCAGTGAAGCCGGGCCGCCAGGTCAACGTCATCGGGCGGGTGATCGAGTCCTACGCCAAGCGGTTCGGGTACGGGGTGGTGCGTGACTTCACGGGCCACGGCATCAACACGTCCTTCCACTCCGGCCTGATCATCCCGCACTACGACGCCCCGCACGCCACGACGGTCATGGAGCCGGGGATGACGTTCACGATCGAGCCGATGCTGACCCTGGGGACGCACGAGTACGACATGTGGGAGGACGGCTGGACGGTCGTCACCAAGGACCGCAGGCGCACGGCGCAGTTCGAGCACACCCTGGTGGTCACCGCGACGGGGGCGGAGATCCTGACCCTGCCGTGACGGTGCGCGGGCCCCTGCCGTGACGGCGCGGGCCCCTGCCGTCCCTCGCGGCCGGGGCGGGGTGGGGCCCGGCGGGAGTGCGTCCGGCGGGCAGCGGGGAGGCGGGACGGGCCGGGGACCTGTTGACTCGGGTGGACCTCGGCACGAGGATCCCTACTGCCTGCCCGCCCTTTCCGGCACCGGAGGTTCCGCAGTGGACACGCCCTTCTCGACGCAGATCCGTGTCGCCTCGCAGGAGCAGCACGCCGAGGCGGAGGCGTCCCCCTTCATGGCCCGCATGCTCGGCGGTTCGCTCGGCGTCGAGGCCTTCGCCCGGTACACCGAGCAGCTGTGGTTCGTCTACCGCGCCCTGGAGGACGGCGCCGGGCGCCTGGCCCGGGACCCGGTCGCCGGGCCGTTCGTGCGGCCCGAGCTGATGCGGACGGCCGCGCTGGAGCGCGACCTGGCGCACCTGCGCGGCGGACGCTGGCGGGAGGGGCTGACCGCCCTTCCCTCGACGGCGGCCTACGCCGCGCGGATCGAGGAGTGCACGCGCACCTGGCCGGCGGGCTACATAGCCCACCACTACACGCGCTACCTGGGCGACCTCTCCGGCGGCCAGATCATCCGCGACCGGGCCGAGCGCACCTGGGGCTTCGCACGCAAGGGCGACGGGGTCCGCTTCTACGTCTTCGAGGAGGTCGCCAGCCCCGCGGCCTTCAAGCGGACCTACCGCGAGCTGCTCGACGCGGTCCGGGCCGACGAGCTGGTCCGGCAGCGGATCGTCGAGGAGTGCCGCGGGGCCTTCGCCTTCAACGGGGCGGTCCTGCGGGAGCTGGACCGGGAGTTCCCGCTCAGCGCCTGAACCCCCGGGGCACTCCCGTGCCCGTCCCCCTCGGAAGCCCTCGGCCGCGGGCCCGCGCGGACGCGCCCGGCGGCCGCCGACGCGCCGTGCGGGCGGGACGACGCGCTCGCGGCCGCCTCAGGGGGCGGAGACCGGCCCCGGCACGGCCACCGTGTGCGGGAGCCGGGAGCGGGTGCCGCGCTCCACCGGGGCGATCCGCAGGGCGGCGGGGCCCTGGGTCCTCGCGGGCTCGGCGGCCGGGGAGGCGAGCCGCACCCGGCCGCCGATCTCCACGACGCCGTCCGGTCCGGGCGCGGAGAGGATCTGCGACCCGCGGCCCTGGATGATGTTCAGCGCCCGCCCGAGCAGGTCGGTCAGCAGCACGGCCGCGGAGCCGGTCGCCTCCTCCTCGTCGGCGCCCCCGCCGCGCGGGAAGGAGCGGGCCCGCACCCGGCCCGCGGACTCGTCCTCCCAGGCCCAGGCGTACAGCGGCCCCCGCCCCGGCGGCGGGAGGGGCAGCGCGTCCACCTCGGCCGGGGTGCCGTAGCGGCGCAGCGTCCACGGCGCGGGCTCCGCGCGGACGGTCACCCAGGCGAACTCGCCGTCGTGCCGGGCCCACACCTCGCCGCCCGCGGGGTGCACGGCCTCCAGGTCCAGCAGCCAGGCGGCCGCGAGCAGCGGGCCGACGGCGAAGGCGGGACGCTTCGGCGGCGTGTGCACATCGAGCTCCCCCCGCTCGGGGTCGTCGACGAACACGCAACCGCCGAGGCCGAGTTCGGCCGCGAGTGCCTGCCGGGACCGCCGGTCGGGGTGGCGCCGTGGGTCGCGTACCACCGCGACCGCGTTCCCGAACCGGCCGTCGCCGGAGCAGAAGACCTGGACCACGTCGAGTTCGTTCACTCCGGCATTGAAGCATCCATGCCTGCCTGCCGCCCGGGGATCGCCGCCGCTCCCGGGCGGGCGGACGGGGCGGCGGGCGGGTGACGGCGGACGGGTGACGTGCGGACGGGCCCGAACACGGCCGCCGCACGGGCGGGTTGGCCGCGCCCGGCGCCTGGCCTGCGCCTCTCGGCCGCGCACCGGCGCGGGGAGCGGAAGGCGGCGCTCCCGGGCCGCCTCACCCTGCGCCCGGACCGTCCGCGGCACCGGTAGGGTTCGGACGGTCAGGTCGGGGCGAGGAGCAGAAGGCAGCGCATGAGAAGGCTGGGCCGGGCGGCCGCGGGGCTCGCGGCGACGGTGGTGGTGTCGCTGACGGCGAGCGCGTGCGTCACCGTCCACGGGGAGCGGGAGGTCGTCCCCTCGGTGACCGAGGAGGAGGCCGCGGCGGCGCTCGCCGGTTTCACCGCCGCCTACAACGAGGCGGACAAGGCGTACGATCCGGCCCTCGACGCCGCGCACGTCACCGGTGCCCTCGGTGCCATCAACCAGGCCGGGTTGAAGGCCCGCCAGGTCAACTTCCCCGACGGCAACCCCCGGCACGTCCCGCTGGAGCTGGCGGACGCGCGGTTCGTCATCCCCCGGAAGGCGGGCTGGCCGCGCTGGTTCCTCGCCGACACCGACTCCAACCGGGACACCGACGACGGAGGCGAGCGCGACAGCCGCTGGCTGCTGGCCTTCGTCCGCGCCGGGGTGGACGACACCTGGAAGGCCGCCTACCTCGCCATCCTCGCGCCCGAGGACATCCCCGCCTTCAAGCGGGACGCGGACGGCTACGCGGAGCCGGTCGCCCCCGACGACGCGGCCCTCGCCGTCGCACCGGCCGATCTGAGCAGCGACTACGCCTCCTACCTCCAGGACGGGAAACCGGAGGCGTTCAAGGCGGGCCCGCACACCACGGGCTGGCGCGAGACGCGGGCCAGGAGCGCCTCCCTGCCCGGCATGTCGACCCAGTACCTGGACCAGCCGCTCGACTCGGGCGCCTACGCCCCCCTCGGGCTGGTGACCCAGGACGGCGGGGCACTGGTCTTCTTCTCGGTGAGGAACTTCGAGCGGCAGACCGCGGCGAAGGGCGTGGAGCTGAAGGTCATCCCGGACGTGCAGGCGCTGCTCACCGGCGAGGTGACGTCGACCCTCACCAAGGAGCGGGTCTCCGGCCAGCTGGTGAGCATCCCCATCGGCTCGGGCGGCGGTCAGCCGGACATACTGAGCCGCCTCACCGGACTGACCGCGGCGAAGGGCTCCTGAGGCCCGCCCCCGGCGGGCTCCGGAAACCGCGCACTCCCGGCCGGGAGCCGAGTGCGCCCCGGGCCCGGAGGGGAGCGCGTAGGGGGCGCACGGATGCGGCCCCTACGTCAGCGGCCCAGCGGCCAGGCCGCCTCGGACTGCTCGGCGCGCCGCCGCTCCTGCTCGTCCGCGTGGCGGGCGCAGGCGTCGGTCAGCGTCTCCAGCAGGGTCAGCGGGTCCGGCAGGGGATGCTCCACACCGCGCTCCCAGGAGACCCCCCGGTCACCGTCGCCCGGCAGCCGGGCCGGCGGCACCAGGACGTAGCTGCCCCGGCAGTGCCAGCGCAGCCCGGGGTGCTCGTCCATGGTCTCGGGGTGGCAGTCCAGCTCGCAGGGCCACCACTCGTCCTCGTCCTCGGGCGTGCCCCGCGTCGCGGTGAAGAAGAGCATGCGGCCCTCGTCGCCCGCTCCGTCCCACACGGCCACGGGCCCGACCTCGACGCCCTGCCCCAGCAGGCGCGCGAGGGCGGCGCGGCCCGCGTCGAGCGGGACGTCCAGGACGTCGTGGACCATGCCCGTCGCGGTGATGAAGTTCGCCTCGGGCTGGTTGCGGGCCCAGCGCTCGACCTGGCCGCGGTCGGTGGTGGACTGCGTCTGCCAGGCGAAGGAGATCGGATGGGTGGCCGGGATGGGGCAGCCGATGCGCTCGCAGGAGCAGCGGAAGCCGACGGGGTGGGCGGCGGGCGCCAGGGGCAGCCCGGCGGCGGCGACGGCGACGAGCAGCTCCTCGCGCTGCGCGCCCTCGGACCCGGTCTCTGCCGAGGACCGGCGGCGCAGCCACTGCGCCAGCCTGCTCTCCCGGGGCCTGCCGCCCACCGTGCCGCGGATCCGGCCGATACCGTCGCCCATCTATCCCCTCACACCTCATGCGTCGGCCGCACGCGTCCGCGCGGTCACTGCCCTCGGTCACTGCTTTCGGTCACTGCCATGGTCCCACCATCGTGCGGGGTGGGTGGACACAGGCCTCAACCGGGCGGGGGGCCCTTCTGTTCCCGGCGCTCAGGGGCGCACCGCGGCAGCCCGGAGCGCACGGGGAGCGCGCCGGCAGGCACGGGGCGGACGGGCTGCCGCCTCCCGCGCCGGGCGCGGACCGGGGGCCGCCGCGGTCCCGGAGGCGGCGCCGGACGGCGGGGGCGCCTCCGGGCGGGGGCCGCAGACGAGGGGGCGGCGCCCGGGAGGCGACGCGTTCGGGCTGCCCGGCCGCGGGGGCCGGCGGGCGGCTCAGGGGCGGGGGGCCAGCCCGTCGAGCGCGTAGTCGACGACGGCGTCCGCGTAGGCGTGGGTCAGCGGGAGGGTGCGCAGCAGCCAGCGGTGGAAGAGCGGGCCGACGAGGAGCTCCAGGGCGATCCGCGGGTCCACCGAGGGCCGGGCCTCGCCCGCCCGCTGCGCGGCACGCAGCCGGTCGGTGTAGAGCGCGAGCTGCGGGACGAGCAGCCTCTCCACGAACCGGGCACCGGTCTCGGCGTCGATCACACCCTCCGCCGTGAGCGCCCGCGCCGGGGCGTCGTAGACGGGGTCGTTCATCTGGTCGACCGTGGCCCGCAGCACCAGCCGCAGGTCGGCCCGGAGGTCACCGGTGTCGGGGACGGCGGGAGCATCCGGTCCGGCCTCCTCGGCCGCGCGGGCGGCCAGGTCGAGGAAGGCGTCCATCAGCACCGCGGCCTTCGACGGCCACCAGCGGTAGATGGTCTGCTTGCCGACCCCGGCGCGGGCGGCGATGGCCTCGACGGTCGTCCGGCCGTAGCCCACCTCGCCGACGAGCCCGAGCGCGGCGTCGTAGATCGCGCGGCGGGAGCGTTCGCTGCGGCGCGAGGGGTCGGGGGCCTTCGGCTCGGTCATGGGGTCAACCTAGCAGCGGTGAGACGGGGCGTCTCGCCTGCCGAGCGTTCCCGCCGCGGGGCGCGCACCCCTGCGGCGGGCCCCACCGGGCCGGACCCGGCCCGCGCGGCCGCCCCCGGCGCGCGGACACCACGCGGCGCGAGGCCCTCACCGTGACGGGGCGCCGTGACGGGGCCTCCGGCCGCCGCGCTCAGCCCGTCGCGTCGCGGCCCCGGGCGCTCCCGGCACCCTCCCCGGCGCCGCCCTCCTCCGGTGCGGGCGGCGGCTCCGGTGCGGGCGGCGGCCAGACGTCGCCCCAGTCGGCGTCCCGGGCGGCGCGGTAGAGCGGCCCGTGGCGCTTGGTGACGGTCTCGCGGCGCAGGCCCTCCGCCGCGGTGCACAGGTCGAGCAGGACCATGCCCTTGCGGATCTGGGGCCTGCGGGTGACCCGCGCGGGCGCGGGCTCCACGGGGAAGCGCACCGCGGCCACGTAGCTGAACTTCTCGTCCTCGTAGGCGAGCGAGCCGCCCTTGACCCGGCGGTGGAGGGAGGAGCGCGAGACACGGGCCGAGAAGTGGCACCAGTCCGCGCCCGGCTCGATCGGGCAGGCGGAGCTGTGCGGGCAGGGCGCCGCGACCGTCAGGCCCGCGGCGACGAGGGCCTCGCGGGCCCGCAGGATCCGCTCGTAGCCGTCGGGGGTGCCGGGCTCCACCACGAGGACCGCGCGCGCCGCGCGGGCCGCCTCGGCGACCACGGCGGCGCGGTCCGCCTCGGTGAGTTCCTTGAGGACGTAGGACACCGTCACGAGATCAGTGCTCTCGATCCTGAGCGCCGAACCGATCCGAGAGCACTGCCACTCGACCTCGCGCAGCGCCGGCGCCCCGGAGGCGAGGGCCAGTTCGCGCCCCAGGTCGAGCGCGGGCCGCGCCCAGTCCAGCACCGTGGCCGCGGGCGGGGCGGAGGCGAAGGCCTCGGCGACGGCCCAGGTCGCCGCGCCGGTGCCGCCGCCGATGTCGGTGTGCGTGGCGGGCGCCCAGCCGGGGACCGCCGCACGCAGCCCCTCCAGCGCGCCGCGCACGGCCTCGAAGGTGGCGGGCATGCGGTACGCGGCGTAGGCGGCCACGTCGGAGCGGTCGCGCAGCACGGGGGCGTCGGTCGGGGTGGTACCCCGGTAGCTGGCGATCAGCCGCTCGACGGCCTGCGCGGCACGCGTCGGCGGCAGCCCGTCCAGCAGCCCCGCGAGGGCGGTGCGCAGGGTCTCGGCGGTGGGGGCTGTGGCGTTCACCGGGTGAGTCTACGTCGCGCGGGGGCACGCCCGGGGCCGTCCTCCGCCGGGTCCCGGAGGGGACGGGCACGGGTCCGCCGGGCCGCCCGGCCCGCGCCCTGCGGGCAGCCGGAGTGCGTCCCGCCGCAGACGGCGGGGTGCACTCCGCCGGACAGGGCGGGCACCCCGCAGGGCGTCCCCGCGGGACCCGGCCGCCCGGTCCCTCAGGACGGCCGGCCGCCCGGTCCCGCCCCCTGCGACCGCGTGCTCAGAGCTCGGAGTCCCCCCGCCACGGGCGGCACAGGAGCAGGAAGCAGGCCCCGGCCGCCAGGGCGCAGCACAGCTGGACCACGGCCATCGGCACCGCCGTGTGCTCGCCCGCCACACCGACCAGCGGGGAGGCCACCGCGCCGACGAGGAACGACGCCGTGCCGAGCAGGGCCGAGGCCGAGCCCGCGGCGTGCGGGGTGCGGGTGAGGGCCAGGGCGTTGGTGTTCGGCAGGGCGAGGCCCATCGCCGACATCAGCACGAACAGCCCCGCGGCCACGGGGAACAGGCCCACCCGGCCGAACACTCCGGCGGTCATCAGCAGCAGGGCGGCCGCGGCGAGCGCGATCAGGGTCAGGCCGAAGGCCAGCACCTTGACCAGCGCCACCCGCCCCACCAGCACCTTGCCGTTGATCTGGCCGACGGCGATCAGGCCGACCGCGTTCAGGCCGAAGAGCAGGCTGAAGGTCTGCGGGGACGCCCCGTAGATCTCCTGCACCACGAAGGGCGAGGCCGCGATGTAGGCGAAGAGCACCGCGAAGGCGAGGCCGCCCGCCAGCATGTAGCCGGCGAACACCCGGTCGGCCAGCAGCGCCCGCATGGTCCGCAGCGCCTGCCCGACGCCACCGGAGTGGCGGCGCTCGGGCGGCAGGGTCTCGGCGAGCCAGCGGGCGGCCACCAGGGTCAGCAGCAGCCCGACGCCCGCGAGCACGACGAAGATCCCGCGCCAGTCGGTCACCCGCAGCACCTGGCCGCCTATCAGCGGGGCGATGACGGGGGCCGCGCCGGAGACCAGCATCAGCGTGGAGAAGAAGCGGGCCATCTCCACACCGTCGTAGAGGTCCCGGACCATGGCCCGGGCGATGACGATCCCGGCGGCGCCTGCGAGGCCCTGCACCAGGCGGAAGGCGATCAGGAACTCGATGGTCGGGGCGAGCGCGCAGACCAGGGTGGCCAGCACGTAGACGACCATCCCCGCGAGCAGGGGACGGCGGCGGCCCCACCGGTCGCTCATGGGCCCCACGACGAGCTGCCCGAGCGCCATGCCGGCCAGGCAGGCGGTGAGTGTCAGCTGGACGGTCGCGGCGGAGGTGCCGAGGGCGTCCGTGACCGCGGGCAGCGCGGGCAGGTACATGTCCATGGACAGCGGCGGCATCGCGGTCATCCCGCCGAGGACGAGGACCAGCAGCAGCCCCGCACGCCGTGCCGCGGGGACGGAACCACCCGGCCCGGTCCCCGGTGCGGGGGGTGGGCCCGCTACCGGGCCCTGCCCCTCGGGGGCGGGCCCGGTGTTCGCCTGTCCGGCTCGACCGCGTTCCGGCATCGACTCCTCCTGTTCCCGTGTCGACGCGACCTGGCCGACGCCCCATGCTCTCAGCCCGATCGCCTGACCGAATCCACCCCGGGGCGGAGTCCCGCCGCCCCGTGCACGGGGCGGCCGGGCAGTCCCGGCGCCCTCCCCCGCCGTGCGGCGGGGCCGCCACCACCCGGGCACCGTACGCGCGGCAGCCGAACGCCCGGCGGCGCCCGGGTATCCGCATGCCGGTCGCCGCCGCCCCGCCCCGGCACCCCCGCGTACCCTGCGCGCCATGAGCGCTGAACACCCTGGACGCCGGATCGCGGTGGTCACCGGAGCCGGCTCGGGCATCGGCCGGAGCGTCGCCCTGGAGCTGGCCCGGGAGGTGGGGGGCCGCCCCGGGTGGGCGGTGGTCCTCGCCGGGCGGCGGGCCGCCGCACTGGAGGAGACCGCCGCGCTCGCCGGGCCGGGCGCCGAGACGCTCCGCGTCCCGGCCGACGTGACGGACCCGGCGGCGGTGGCCGCGCTGTTCGACGCGGTCCGGGAGCGGTACGGCCGCGTGGACCTGCTGTTCAACAACGCGGGCACCTTCGGCCCGGGAGGCGTGGGCTTCGCCGACCTGCCGTACGAGGCCTGGCGGAAGGTGGTGGACGTCAACCTCACCGGCGCCTTCCTATGCGCGCAGGCGGCCTTCCGGCAGATGCGCGACCAGCGCCCCCAGGGCGGCCGGATCATCAACAACGGGTCCGTCTCCGCCCACACCCCCCGTCCGGACTCCGCCCCGTACACCGCGACCAAGCACGCGCTGACGGGCCTGACCAAGTCGGTCTCCCTCGACGGGCGTCCGTACGCGATCGCCTGCGGCCAGATCGACATCGGCAACGCGGCCACCGAGATGACGCGGGCCATGGAGTCGGGGGTGCGCCAGGCGAACGGGGAGCTGGCGCCGGAGCCGGTGATGGACGCGGCCGACGTGGCCCGCACCGTGCGGCACATGGCGGAGCTGCCACTGGAGGCGAACGTGCAGTTCGCCACCGTGATGGCCACCGCCATGCCGTACATCGGCCGCGGCTGACGCCCAAGGCACCGGCGCTGCCGAAGCGTTCCGGGCCCTGGGGCGGCGGTGGTGCCTGGCGAACTCCGCATGACCGGCGAACCGCTCCCGGGGCGGCGCCGGGCGCGCGCCGTTCGGGTCCTTGCCGTCACCGACCGGACTCCTCCGTGGCGCGGGCACGGCCGGGGCCACTCGATGCGCCGACCCTCACCGCCGCTGTAGGTGCTCTCGGCCCACCGCACGGACCGAGGAGCGGGCATCCGCGCGGACGTGGCCGTCCTCCGGGTCGGCTCCGTGACCACGCCCGGAGCGAAGGGTGATGCCCACGCCTGGGATCTGTGCGTCGCCGGACGCGGCCGGCTCGTGCAACCCCGAGTGCACGGCGGATCCGGACATGGCCTGCGAGCACCGCCGGTCCGTCCAGCGCGAGGGCAGGACCCTGCTGCGCACGGCGGCTCTGCCCCTGCCGCCCGTGCCCGGGGGACAGCGGTCGCCGTCCCGTGTCGTGGGGGACCTGGCGGTCCCCGGTCCGTGCACGGCCGGCACCGGCCCCACCGTGCCCGACCGTCGCCTCGGCCCTCGGCAACGTGGCGTCCCGACGCCTCCGTGGGCGGCCTCGACGCTCGCCTGGAGCGCATGTGTCACCGGCACCGGTGGCGGCTCAGGCCCCGTCATGTCCGAGCTTCCGGTACACCGTCACCCGTCGGCCGCGGACCTGCTCGTCCGCCACCGCCGTGAAGTGGTCGTCCAGCACCGCGAGCTTCGCCTTGTCCCGGGCGGACCTCACCGGCGTCGCGACGTCCGGGGCATCCGTGACCAGCAGTATCTCCGTCTGCGCGAGCATCGCGGCGCGGATGCGTGCCGGGTTGGCCTCCACACCCTTGAGTGTCCCGGACGCCTCCGGCCCCTCCGTCAGCGCGAGGTCCCTGAGGCCGGCGAAGGCGTCGGGGGAGACCGCCTTGGTGTCGCGCCGCGCGGCCGGCACGAAGAGCACCCCGTCGCCGGGCCGCTTGAGCCGCCGCACGTCGGACGCGATCGCCAGGACATCGTCCACCCGGCTCGCCGGGGACCTCTTCTCCAGCGACTCCGGTAGCAGCGCCACCGTCGCCACGGTCAGCACCGCGGGGAGCACACACACGTGGGCCCTGGGAAGCCTCGGCGCTGCCGCTCGCACCGCGGCGCCCAGAGCGGTGCCGATCAGCAGGGCCAGGCCCAGGAAGCTGAAGAGGACGTAGCGCTCCAGAAACATCGGCCGGATCAGCGAGATGCCGATCAGGGCGATCTGCGGCACCGCCAGAAGCGGGAACCCGACGGACGCGACGGACGGTCCGTCCTCCCGCCGCCGGCCCGTCAGTGCCCCGAGACCGCCGATCGCCAGCAGAACCGCCGGGCCGATCATCATGTGCCACGACAGCGGCGGTATCCAGGACACCTGTTGCGACTGGTTGCGGGTGAACAGGACCAGCGGCAGTACACACGCCGTGCCGGCCACGGAGGCCGTCGCCCACTGTTTCCACAGACCGCGCCCGGACCGGCTCCACACCAGGGTCACCAGGTGAGCGGGCAGGAGCAACAGCGACAACCAGTTCAGCAGTCCGCAGACCAGCACGGTGCCCCCGTATGCCACCCAGAGCACCGGCCGGTGACGGCGACCGGTGAGCGCGGTCACCAGCAGGAGTGTCGAGATCCCCGCCCCTGCCGCAACGAGTGCGTACGGGCGGCCTTCCTGCAACTGGAACTGCACGGCGGGCAGGAGACCGAGCGCAAGGCCGCCCCCCAGACCGGCCCAGCCACCAGCCAGCCGGCGGCCGATGGCGGCCACGCACCCCGCGGCTACCGCCGTGGCGAGGACGGACGGCAGCCTCAGCGTCGTCGTGCTGGGGCCGAAGCATGTGAAGAGGCCGTGCATGAGCAGGTAGTAGAGCCCGTGAACGGCGTCGACCTGCCCGAACAGGTTCCAGATCTGGGCAGTTGATCGCTGGGCCACCTGCCAGGTCGCCGCTTCGTCCCGCCAGACGCTGTGCTGGCGGGACAGACCCCACAAACCGAGGACGAGCGTCCACAGAACGGGTATCAGCCAGACGGCCAGGCGGCACCGAGGAGCGGCTATAGGGGGATTCATGGAGATCTACAGGACCCGACGTGAGAAGCGCGGACCGCGGTCAGCGAGGGATGGGCGTCAGCGGGAGTTTCGTCGGCCCGCGATCGCGGGGGCAGGGCGGAGTTGACGAACAATCACACTGACGGGACGACCCGGCCAGTCTGGGCGCGCCACGAAGGGGCCGACAACCTCGACCCGGAAGATCAAGGCAACTTCCGAACAGTGCACTTGGGGCGTACCGAAGCGCGCCCACGCCCTCCCGGCGGACGAACGGGCAAGGTCACCGCGAAGACCCATCCTCATTTTGGCTGAAGATCATCTTTGTGGCCCGGGCCACATGATCTGCGATTGTCAGAGATCATTTCGCGTGACCAGACTCTTGTCTTGTTCGCATCAAGAGTGTTCCAGAACTACGCACTGATCGAGAACGCGACCGTTTCCGAGAACCTCAAGGTGGCCGTGCGCCCGCGCCGGTCCCCGCGGGACCAGACGGGCACGACCATGGCCGAGGCGCTGGACCGCGTGGGCCTGGGCGGCAGGGGGAACGGGACAATCCATCATCTCAGCGGCGGGGAACAGCAGCGTGTGGCCCTGGCTCGGCTCATGGTCAAGCGGCCTGCTCTGGTTCTCGCGGACGAGCCGACCGGTGCCCTCGACGACGCCAACACGAGCATGGTCGTCGACGTTCTGCGCGCGATGAGCGAGGCCGGATGCGCTGTCGTCATAGCCACCCACAGCGCCTCCGTTCGCGAGCGGTGCGACAGGGTCTTCGCACTCGGGGCGGACGATCGTGACCCGCAGAGCCCAACCGCCGCCCTCCGTACCACCTGACCGTCAGCCCCGTGGTGCACCACAACGCCCCGCCTCGCCCGGGCCGGTGGATCGACGGGGACCTTGCTCGGCACTGCCCGTCGGCGAAGAGCACGACGTACCGGATTCCCGACAACGACCCCGGCCGCGAGAGGAACGGGCACAGGCACCCACGGCACCGCCGGCGCGGCCGGGAGCGAACTCACCTGGCCCCGGCAGCCCATCGCCCCGCCCCGCATACCGGCGGCACCCGGAAGGAAACATTCACCCCGAGCCTGGACGGGCACGCGCCCGCCCGTCACCACACCCGCACGCCCGTGCACGTCTGCAGCACCGCTGCGAGCCCGGCCGACGGCGGCACCCTGATCACTTCCGCCCACCCCGGTGTGGCCGCCTTCCCAGCGGCGAGGGTCGGTGCGAAGCGGTACGAAAGGGAGTGAGCCGACGCCCGCGATTCCACGAAAAAGGCTTCTGACCTGCGGTATCGCAGGTCAGAAGCCTGAGGGGCAGACGAGTCGGGCTGTACGCCGGGTTCTGTACCCCGGGACCTCGCGGTCGTCGGGGCGACGGCCATCCATCTAGGACCGGCGTTGCCGCCGGCCTCGTGCGGTCTACCCGCGGACTCGGGCGGGCAGCCCTCGAACGTCCGCGCAGGAGCACCGGGGCGCTCCCTCTTGACCTTGCTCCGGGTGGGGTTTACCTAGCTGCCCAGGTCACCCTGGGCACTGGTGGTCTCTTACACCACCGTTTCACCCTTACCGAGGGCCGAGGCCCCCGGCGGTCTGCTTTCTGTGGCACTGTCCCGCGGGTCACCCCGGGTGGCCGTTAGCCACCACCCTGCCCTGTGGAGCCCGGACGTTCCTCGGGAAGGTCCGAAGGACCCCCACGCGGCCGCCCGCCCGGCTCGTCTGCCGTGGCGACCATGCTACCCGCAGGCGGCGGGCCCTCCCTCCCCCGTGCGTCCCCGGCGGGTGCTTGACCCTGCCGCAGCGTCACGGTTTCTACTGGCCGCATGAGGATCGGAGAACTCGCCGCGCTGGCCGGGGTGACCCCGCGCACCGTGCGGCACTACCACCATCTGGGCCTGCTGCCCGAGCCGGTGCGGCGCGCCAACGGGTACCGGGACTACGGGCTGCGGCACGCGGTGGCGCTGGCCCGGATCCGGCGGCTGACCGAGCTGGGCCTCGGGCTGGCCGAGGTGCGGGACGTCCTCGCGGACGACGCCGGGCGGGAGCTGGCCGAGGTGCTGGAGGAGCTGGACGCGGACCTCGCGCGCCAGCTGGCGGAGCTCGGGGAGCGCCGGGCCCGCCTCGCCGGGCTGCGGGAGCAGGCGCGGCTCGGGCGGCTGCCCGCCGAGGGGCCGGTCTCCGACGAGCTGGCGGCGCTGCTCGGGAGCATCGCGCCGAGCGACTCGCCCATGGCGGCGAAGGACCGCGAGCACCTGGTGCTGCTGGACTCGCTGGTGCCGCCCGAGCAGCGCACCGCGCTCTTCGAGGGCCTGCGCCCCTTCGCCGGGGACCCGGCCTTCGCCGGGCGGGTGCAGGGCCTGTACGAGCGGCTGGACGCCCTCGCGGACGCCGACCCGGACGACCCGCGGGTGGAGCCGCTGGCGCGGGAGCTGGCCGGGAGTGTGCCGGACGGGCTGCTGGCGCTGGCGGGGGACGGCGGATCGCTCGCGGGCGGCGCCTTCGGGCAGGCGTTCCTCGACGACTTCGCCCCCGCGCAGGCGGCCGTGGTGCGGCGGATGACGGAGCTGCTGGCGGACCGGGCCCGGGCGGCCGGGCGGCACGGGGGCGGGGAGGGCCGGTCGTGAGGCGGGCCGCACGGATCGCGCTGTGGATGCTGCTGCCCGGCGAGCTGGCCGTGCTGGTGCTCCTGGTGGGCGGGGCGGAGGTGCCGTTCGCCG
Organism: Streptomyces sp. C10-9-1; assembly: GCF_024497955.1. Taxonomy (GTDB): domain Bacteria; phylum Actinomycetota; class Actinomycetes; order Streptomycetales; family Streptomycetaceae; genus Streptomyces; species Streptomyces sanyensis. Next base: position 102,679 of record NZ_JANHKP010000006.1, read on the forward strand.
TGGTGGCCGCGGCGGAGCTGCTGGTGCTCGCCGTGCTGGTGCTGGAGGCGGCCGTGTGGTTCGGGCTGTACCGGGAGGCCCGCCGGGACGGGCTGCCCCCGGGGGCGGCCTCGGCCCGGGCGCTGCGCGGGCTGCTGCCGCCGGCGGCGGCGCGGCTCGCCGCCCACGAGCTGCGCGCGCTGCACAGCCTGGTGCTGTGGGTGCTGCGCCGTAGGCACGGGGTCCGGGGCGGCGCGCTGGCGGCCGCCGGGTACACGGGTCCGCAGACCGCCCTGCTGTGGGGCATGGTCTTCGTCTCGGTGGTGGAGACGGTCGCGCTGGCGGTGCTCATCCCGTGGCCGCTGGTGCACGCGGTGGCCCTGGTGCTCGACCTCTACGGTGTGCTGTTCCTGGTGGCCCTGCACGCCTCCTGTGTGACCAGGCCCCATGTGGTGGGCGCCGACCGCTCGCTGCGGCTGCGCTACGGCGCCCTGTTCGACCTGCGGATACCGGCGGAGGCGATCGCCGGAGCGCGGATCGAGCGGCGCTTCCCGGACGGGCGGCTGGTGCACGCGCGCGAGGACGGCGGCCTGGAGCTGATCGTCGGCGGGCAGACCACCGTCGCGGTGGAGCTGTCCCGGCCGGTCCCGTACCTGCGGCCGCTGGGCGGCCGCGCGGAGGCGGTGGGTGCGGTGCGGTTCCACGCGGACGACCCCGCGGCCGTGGTGGCCGCGCTCCGCCGCCCGGCGGAACCGGCAGCCGGGCCCGGTGCCGGTGCGGCGGCCCCGACCGGGCCGCGCTCCGCGGCGGGACGCGGCGCCGGGACGGGAGCCCGAGCCGCCGGGTAGACGGGGCACGGAGCGCGAGCGGCCGGGGAGCACCGGTCGCGGCATCCCGGCCCCGGGGCCGGGATGCCCCGGTCGCGGCCCCGCGCCCCCTGCCCCTAGCGCCCCGCCGGGGCGAACACCACGGCCGGCTCCGCCGGGTCGGCGCGGGTGAGCCGCACCCGCAGGCGCTCCCCCAGCGGCAGGGCGCCGTCGCCCTCGATCCGGGCGACCACCGCCGGGCGCTCCAGCTGGACGGTGCCGACGTCCGGCTCGCCCTCGCGGACGTCGACCACCACGCCGTCGAAGAGTTCGCCCACCCGGCCGCGCAGGGCCGCCGCCTCCACCAGGTCGACGCAGGCCCGCTCGACGGCGGCGGCGCGCCGCGCGCCGCGGGCCATCTCCGCCGGCAGCCCGGCCAGTGCGGCACTCGCCCAGTCCGGGGGCTCCCGTCCGGCGGCGGCGGCGAGGCACAGCTCCCCCGCGTAGCGGTCGACGAGGCGGCGCAGCGGGGCCGTGCAGTGGGTGTACGCGGCGGCGACGGCGGCGTGGACGGAGGGCGAGGGCAGGCGGCCGCCGGTGAAGGCGCTGTACCCGGCTCCCCGCAGCAGTCCGGTGCACTCCTGGAGGAAGGCCGCGTGGCGGGGCTCCCCCGGGTCGAGGGAGCGCACCAGCGCCGCGTAGGAGAGATGGTGGGGCCAGTCGACGCCGAGGGCCCCCGCGGTGCGGCGCAGGCGGGTGACCGCGCCGTCGGGGGCGGTGGGCAGGGTGCGCAGGATGCCGGTGCCCGAGGCCGTCATCAGGTCGGCGGCCGCCATCCCGGTCAGCAGGGAGAGCTGGGCGTTCCAGCGCTCCACGGGCAGCGGGGAGCGGTAGGAGAGCAGGAAGGCGCCGTCGTGCTCGTGGACCTCCTGCTCCGGGACGTCCAGCGAGATGCCGCCGCGCTCCGCCTCCAGGTCCTGGCGCAGGCGGCCGATCTCCGCCAGCAGCGCCACGGGCTCCTCGGCGGTGCCCCCGTCGAGGAGGCGCTGCACGCCGGCGTAGTCCAGCCGGTCCCGGCTGCGGACGAGGGCGCGGCGCACGTCGGTGGTGACGGCCCGGCCGTCGGCGTCCAGGTCGATCCGCCACAGCAGGGCGGGCGCGGGGCGCCCGGGCAGCAGGCTGGCGGCGCCCTCGGAGAGCACCCGGGGGTGCAGGGGGACCGTGCCGTCGGGGAGGTAGAGGGTCTGGACGCGCCGGTGCGCCTCGGCGTCCAGGCGGCCGCCGGGTGCGACGAAGGCGGCGACGTCGGCGACGGCGTAGTGCACGCGGAAGCCGCCCCCGGGGCGTCGGGCCAGGTGGACGGCCTGGTCGAGGTCGGCGGAACCGGGCGGGTCGACGGTCCAGAAGGGGATGTCGGTGGCGTCGTGGCCGGGCGGTCGCGGGGTGCGGGCCGCCTGCTCCGCCTCGGCGAGCGCTTCCCGGGGGAAGTCGCCGGGGACGTCGAGAGCGGCGCGCACCTCGCGCAGCGCGGTCCTGAGCGCGGCCTCGGCCGCGCCGGTCAGGTGCAGGGGGCGGCGGGGCATGCACCGAGCGTAGGGCGGGCCGGGAGCCGCGGCACCTCGGCGGCCCGGGGCTCTTTGTAGGCTGGCGCGGGGGCCGCACCCCCTGCTCGCAAGCCGTGAAGGAGAACCACCGTGCTCGTGCTGCTGCCGCCGTCGGAGGGCAAGGCCCCTGCGGGACGGGGCGCCCCGCTGAAGCCGGAGTCGCTGTCGCTGCCCGGCCTCGGGGACGCCCGGGCCACCGTGCTGGAGGAACTGGTCGCCCTGTGCGCCGGGGACGAGGCGAAGGCGCAGGAGGTGCTCGGCCTGAGTGACGGGCTGCGGGGCGAGGTCGCGAAGAACGCCGCCCTGCGGACCGCGGGCACCCGCCCGGCGGGCGAGCTGTACACCGGGGTGCTGTACGACGCGCTGGACCTGGCCTCGCTGGACGCGGAGGCGCGGCGCCGGGCGCACCGGGCGCTGCTGGTGTTCTCCGGGCTGTGGGGAGCCGTGCGGATCGGCGACCGGATTCCGCCGTACCGCTGTTCGATGGGCGTGAAGCTGCCGGGTCTGGGCGGGCTGGGGGCCTTCTGGCGGGGCCCGATGGCCGAGGTGCTCCCCGAGGCGGCGGGCGACGGTCTCGTGCTGGACCTGCGCTCCGCCGCCTACGCGTCGGCCTGGCGGCCGAAGGGGGAGGTGGCCGGGCGCACGGCGACGGTGCGGGTGCTGCACTCCCGCCTCGTGGACGGGGTGGAGAAGCGTGCGGTGGTCAGCCACTTCAACAAGGCGACGAAGGGCAGGATCGTGCGCGGCCTGCTGTCCTCGGGCGCGGCGCCGCGTTCGCCCGGGGAACTGGTCGAGGCCCTGCGCGGGCTGGGGTACGTGGTCGAGGCCCAGGCACCCCGGGCGGGCCGGGCGTGGGCACTGGACGTGGTGGTGACCGAGATCCACTGACGGGAACCGTCCGTTGCGCACTGCGCAACCCTCGTTGCACCCACCGCACGACGAGGGCAGGATGACGCCCATGAGCCGCTCGCTGCCGGCATCCGTGCTGGACCTCGCGCCGGTGCTGCCGGTCGTCGTTCTCCGTGACGCGGCCGACGCGGTGCCCGCGGCCCGGGCGCTGGTCGCCGGCGGGCTGCGCGCGGTGGAGGTGACCCTGCGCACCCCGGCCGCGCCGGATGCCATCCGCGCCATCGCCGCGGAGGTGCCCGAGGCCGTGGTGGGCGCGGGGACGGTGGTCTCCGCGGAGGCCGTGGCCGCGGCAGGCGACGCGGGTGCGTCGTTCCTGGTGAGTCCCGGCTCCACACCGGGACTGCTGGGGGCCATGCGCGCCTCGGGGCTGCCGTTCCTGCCGGGGGCGTCGACGGCCTCGGAGGTCCTGGCCCTGCTCGAACAGGGCGTGCGGGAGGTGAAGTTCTTCCCCGCGGAGGCGGCGGGAGGCGCGCCCTATCTGGCGTCCCTCGCCGGGCCGCTGCCCGGGGTGCGCTTCTGCCCGACGGGAGGCGTCACCGCCGCCTCCGCCCCCCGCTACCTGGCCCTGCCCAACGTCCCCTGCGTGGGGGGCTCCTGGCTGCTGCCCCCGGACGCGGTCGCCGCCGGGGACTGGGCCCGGGTGGAGGCGCTGGCCCGCCGGGCGGCGGCCCTGGGCGGGCCGGAGCGCCCGTGACCGGGTGCGGCCGGGCTTCCGGGGGGGTGCCGTCGGCGCGCGCGGGCGTTCCCCGGGAGCCCGGCAGGGCCGGGGCCGACGGCGGGTCAGCGCAGGTGCGAGGTGTCGTTCAGCAGCCTCAGCGAGGCGTTGCCGTCCGCGTAGTAGGCGAGCGCGGACAGCGAGGCCGCCGACAGCTCCATGCGGAACAGGGACTCGGGCGGGGCGCCGAGCGCCAGCCGGGCCAGGGTCTTGATCGGCGTGACATGGGTGACCAGCAGCACGGTGCGCCCCTGGTGGGCGGCGAGCAGCCGGTCGCGGGCCGCGGAGACCCTGCGGGCGACCGCGGCGAACGACTCGCCGCCGCCGGTCGGCGCGGCCCTGGCGGAGGCCAGCCAGGCGTCGAGGTCCTGCGGGTGGCGTTCGCGCACCTCGGCGAAGGTGAGCCCCTCCCAGGCGCCGAAGTCCGTCTCGCGCAGGCCCTCGTCCACCTCGACGCGCAGTCCCAGACGCGCGGCGACGGTCCCGGCCGTCTCGCGGCACCGCCGCAGCGGCGAGCTGACGACGGCCTGGACGGTGCCGCGGGCGGCCAGCGCGGCGGCGGCCGCCTCGGCCTGGCGGCGGCCCGCCTCGGACAGCTCGGGGTCGCCGCCGCCGCTGCCCGAGAAGCGCTTCTGAGGGGTGAGCGCCGTCTCGCCGTGGCGCAGCAGCACGAAGGTCGTGGGCGTGCCGAGGTCGGCGGAGGCGCTCCAGCCCGTGCCGGACGCGGGGGCGGCGGAGGCCGGGGAGGAGGCGGATGCGGGGGCCGCGGCCGAGGTGTCGGAGGAGGCCGCTGCGGCGGAGGCCAGCGCCGCACGGGCCCTGGCCGCTCCGGCGGCCGCGTCGCCCACCACCCGGGCGGCGCGGGTGTCCCCGGCGAGGTCGGCCGTGGAGCGGGACGGCTCCCACTGGCCGCCCCTGCGCCCGGCGTCCATCGCCTCGTTGGCGAGCCGGTCGGCGTGCTTGTTGCGCTCGCGGGGGATCCACTCGTAGGTGACCCGGGAGGCCGGGAGGACGGAGGCCGCCTCGGCCGCCAGCGGCCTCATCCCCGGGTGCTTGATCTTCCAGCGGCCGGACATCTGCTCGACGACGAGCTTGGAGTCCATGCGCACCCGCACGGCGGCGTCGGGGTCCAGCTCCCGCGCGGCCCGCAGCCCGGCGATCAGACCCTTGTACTCGGCGACGTTGTTGGTCGCCACGCCGATGAACTCGGCCGTCTCGGCCAGGGTTTCGCCGGTGGCCGGGTCGAGGACGACCGCACCGTAGCCGGCGGGCCCCGGGTTGCCCCGCGACCCGCCGTCGGCCTCGACGACGAACTCGCGCACTACAGGCCCGACTCGGAGGTGCGCACCAGGATGCGCCGGCAGTTCTCGCAGCGCAGCACCGCGTCCGGGGCGGCGGCGCGGACCTCGTTGAGCTCGGTGATGTTCAGCTCCAGGCGGCAGCCCTCGCAGCGCCGCTGGAACAGCCGGGCGGCGCCGACCCCGCCCTGCTGGACGCGCAGCTTCTCGTAGAGCTTCATCAGGTCGGCGGGCACGGAGGCCGCGACGACCTCGCGCTCCTTGGTGGCGGAGGCGGCCTGGTCGTCCAGCTCGCGCTGCGCGGCGTCGCGGCGCGCGGTCGCGTCGTCGACCTTCGCCTGGACGGAGCCGACCCGGTCGGTGAGCTCGCCGGCGCGCTCCTGCGCGGCCTCACGGCGCTCCATGACCTCCAGGACGATGTCCTCCAGGTCGCCCTGGCGCCTGGCGAGGGAGACGATCTCGCGCTGGAGGTTCTCCAGGTCCTTCGGCGAGCTGACCGCGCCGGAGTCCAGGCGCTGCTGGTCGCGCGCGGCGCGCTGGCGGACCTGGTCGACGTCCTGCTCGGCCTTGGTCTGCTCGCGGGCGGTGTCGCTCTCCTCGGTCTGCGCGGCGACGAGCAGGTCGCGCAGCTGCGCGAGGTCCTTGTTCAGCGACTCCAGCTCGGCGTGCTCGGGCAGGGAGGCCCGCTTGTGGGCGAGCTGGGCGAGCCGTACGTCCAGGGCCTGTACGTCGAGGAGTCGGATCTGGTCGGCGGGCGCGGCGTTCAGTTGGGGGCTCCAGAGGAATCGTGGTGGGAGGACCAGGGGTCGGTGACCGTGTTCGAGACATGGACCCGCAGGTCCCAGCCGTGCCGGTCGGAGATCTCGTCGAGCTGGGCGGCGGCCAGCTCGCACCAGGGCCGCTCGGTGGCCCAGTGGGCGGCGTCGACCAGGCCCAGCGGGGACTGCTGGACGGCCTCGGAGGCCGGGTGGTGGCGCAGGTCGGCCGTGAGGAAGGCGTCCACGCCCGCGGCGCGCACCCGGTCGAACAGGCTGTCGCCGGAGCCGCCGCTGACCGCGACGGTGCGCACCTGCGCGTCCGGGTCGCCCGCGACGCGGACGCCCTGCGCGGTGGCGGGCAGCCGCTGCGCGGCGCGCGCGGCGAAGGCGGCGAGCGTCTCGGGGCGGTCGAGCTCGCAGACGCGGCCGAGCCCCCGCCGCCCGGCGGGGTCGCCCGGGTCCGGCACCAGGGGGCCGAGGACCCGCAGGCCCAGGGCCCCCGCGAGGGCGTCGGACACACCGGGGTCGGCGGTGTCGGCGTTGGTGTGCGCGACGTGCAGGCCGATGTCGTTCTTGATGAGGGTGTGCACCACGCGGCCCTTGAAGTGGCCCGCGGCGACCGTGGTCGTCCCCCTCAGATAGAGGGGGTGATGGGTGACCAGCAGGTCGGCGCCCAGCCGGACGGCCTCCTCGGCCACCTCCTGCACGGGGTCGACCGCGAACAGGACGCGCGAGACCGGCGCCTCCGGGTCACCGCAGACCGTGCCGACCGCGTCCCACTGCTCGGCCCGCTCGGGGGGCCAGAGGGCGTCGAGGGCGGTGATGACTTCTGACAGACGGGGCACGCAGCACAGGCTACCTGCCCGGTCGGCCGCGCCGGGACCGCGCCCGGAAGCGGGCCGGCCGGACCGGGCCGCGGCCCCGCGCGCCGGGCGGTTCCGGCAGCACACGCCTCTCCTCCCGCTCAGGCGAATCGATTCACGGCCACCCTTATGTGTGAAGTGACGGGTCTCCCGTTGTCCGGCAGGAAGCGCGCTACCTAGCTTCGATGGCCGGAGGTGACGTTTCGATGACTGCCTGTGCCACCGAGGCCGCCGCGGAAGGCGAAGCGGCGGAGGAACCGACGAGGGGCCCCGCGGCAGCGGGACCGGACGGCGCGGCCCCCGGCGCGCTCACCCTGACCGCGGACGGCTCGTACGCCGCCCGCCTCGCCGGGACCGGCGAGGCGCACTACGTCGAGCGCTGGACGCTCGGGGGGCCGGAGCCGTACGCGGTCCCCCTGCCGCTCGACCAGCCGGAGGAGGCGCACACGGCGGTCCAGCCGCTCGCCGACGGCAGGGTGCTCGTCGTCCGGCGCGCGGCGGAACGCTCCCTGTTCTCCCTGCTCTACCCGACCGGACCGGCGACCGGCCAGGTGCACCTGGGCGCGGTGGCGGGTCCGGTCGTGCTGCTGCCGCCCTGCCCGGACGGCGTGCGCGCCTACGTGCTGACACCGGGCGCGCACGCGACGGGCGTGTGGCTGGTCGCGGGCGGAGCCCCCGGCCCGCAGCGGGTCGCCGTGGTGCCGGGGCGCTGCTCGGGGGGCGCCTGGCTCGACCGGGCGGGCAGGATGCTGGCCCTGGACCGCCGGCTCCCGGAGGGCGGCCCGGTCAAGGCGGTCTCCGTGGACCTGGCGCGCGGCGGGGAGGTGGCGCCGCTCCTGCAGATCACGGAGTCGAGCGACGACCGGCTGCTGCTGGCGGACCCGGACAGCGGACTGATCGTGGTCCGGTCCGACGCCCCCGCGCCGGGGCGGGACCGCCTCGGCTGGGGCGTGCTGGGGAGCCTGGAGCCCGTCCGCTTCCCCGAGAGCCTGCGACTGCCGGACGCGGTGGTGACCCCGTTCGCCCTCCAGCCCGGCCAGGCACTGGCCCCGGAGGACTGCGCTGTGGCCGTGCGGATCGACGGCGCGGCCGGGAGCTGGGTGGGCGCCTGGAGCCCGGCGGCCCGGCGCCTGCACCAACTCGCCCCGCCGGAAGGCTGGTTGGCGGGGACGGGTGCCTGGGGACGGGACGGGTGCCTGCACCTCCCCTACACCACCGGCCAGGTGCCGTGCGGGGTGGCGCGTGCGAGCCGGGAAGAAAGCTTCGGGCTCGGCGGGGGCCGGGGCGGGGCCCCGGCGGCGGCGTCCACGGCGGGGCCCGGCGTACCGGCCGGAGCGGCCTGCGGCACTCCCGCCGGAACGGCCCCGGCGGAGTGCGCCCCGGGGGTTTCCCCGGGGGCCTCCAGCGGGGACGGGGCAGGCGGACCGAGCCGCACGGAGGCGGGCGCCGCGGGGGCGCGCAGGCCGGTCCCGCTCCAGCAGGCACCGCTCACGGGGCGGGTGATGCACGGTTAGACTTTGCCGCCGGGCTGCTCATCCGCACCGTCCGTGCACCGACGGTGACGGCGCGCCGCCGTGTGCGGCCGGGAGCCCGTGACAGGCCGTCAGCGAACACAACGGGGTGAGTTCCACCATGTCCGAGACCCGAACCGACCTTTCGCCCGAGCAGCAGGCGGCGGACGCGGTCGGCGGCGCGGCCGAGGCGGCGACCGGACCGGAGGCCGCAGCCTCCGGGGCCGGCAGGCACCGGGGCGGGGCCGCGGCGGAGGAGGGGGCGGCCGGTGCTCCGGCGCACGGCCGCCACCGGAGGCCGTCGGCGGCGTGAACGACCCGGGCGGAAGGGGCGGGAGGCACTGCGCCTCCCGCCCCTTCGCCGTGCGGGGGCCGGGTCGCCGCCGCGCCCCGGCTCAGTGGGGGCGGGCGCCGCGCCCGCGGGGCAGCCACAGCAGCATCAGGACCGCGGCGGCCAGCAGGACGCCCGTCCCGGTCCGGAAGGCCAGCGCGTACCCGGCGGTCAGCGACTCCGGCGTGGCGTCGGCGCCGATACGGGAGGCCGCCACCGTGGACAGGACCGCGAGGCCGAGCGCACCGCCCATCGTGCGGGAGGTGTTGACCAGCCCGGACACCAGTCCCGCGTCCTCGGGGGCCGCCCCGGAGGTGGCGAGGGTGGCGAGCGGCGTCATGGCGAGCCCGGCACCGGCCATCATCAGCACACCCGGCAGGGCGATGGAGGTCAGGTAGGAGCCGCCGGTGCCCATCGTGGACTGCCAGCCGAAACCGGTGGCGGCGATGAGGGCGCCGAGCACGGCGACGTTTCCGGCCCCGAGCCGGGCCATCAGCCGCGGGGCGGCCTTGGAGCCGACGACCACGCTCAGCGAACTGGGGATCAGGGCCAGTCCCGCCTCGGTCGGGGTGTAGCCCCGCACGTTCTGGGCGTAGACCGTCATGAAGAACCACATCGCGAAGGTCGAGGACCCGATGACGAGGATGGCGGCGTTCGCCGCGGACACGGCCCGCGAGCGGAAGACCTTCAGCGGCATCAGCGGGGACCCGGTCCGGGACTCCACCAGCACGAAGACCGCGAGCAGCGCGAGGCCCCCGAGGAAGGGCAGGAGGGTGCCGGGGTCGGCCCAACCGGACTGCTCCGTCTGCACGATGCCGTAGGCGACGGCCGCGAGGCCGCCCGTGGCCAGGACGGCCCCGGGCAGATCGAGCCGGCGGGTCCCCTCGACGCGGCTCTCCTTCAGCCACACCGCCGCGGCGGCCAGCACCACCACCCCCACGGGCACGTTGACCAGGAGCACCCAGCGCCAGGACAGCAGGTCGGTGAGCACACCGCCGACGAGCCCGCCCGCCGCGCCGCCGGCCGCACCGACCGCCGACCAGGTGGCGATGGCCCGGCTGCGCGCGGGACCGGCCGGGACGGCGGCGGTGATCAGGGTGAGGGTGGCGGGGGCGAGCACCGCGGCGCCGAGCCCCTGCACGGCGCGTGCGAGCAGCAGCTGCCAGCCCTCCTGCGCCAGTCCGCCCCCCAGGGAGGCGGCGGTGAACAGGCCCAGTCCCAGGAGGAACATGCGCTTGCGCCCGAAGACGTCCGCGGCCCGCCCGCCGAGCAGCATGAAGCCGGCGAAGGCGATCGAGTACGCGTTGAGCACCCACTGCAGTCCCGCCGCGCTCATCGAGAGGTCCGTGCGCATCGACGGCAGGGCCACGTTGACCACGGACACGTCCAGCACCACGAGGAACTGCCCCGCGCAGGCGGCGAGGACCACCGCCCAGGTACGGGGGGCCGCGGTGGCGTGCGGGGCTGCGGGCGTGTTCGTACGCGAGGGGGCTCGGACCATGGGGGTCATGTTCGCAGCCGCTGCGTGGCCCGTACATCCGCGCGCCGCAGGATCCGGCCCCCGCCGCTGGTCCTAGGACCGGCGGCGGGCGGGGGAAGGCACCGGGCCGGCGCCGGGTCCGCTTCCGCACGCTGCCCGCGCTGCTGCGGCGCCGGCCCCGTACGATGCGGTGACCGCACGGTGCGGTGCCCGGGGGGCGGGCGCCGGTCGCCGTGCGGCACCGTCGCCGACCCGTACCGAGGACCGCCCATGCCCGCCGCCGCACCCGAGCCCGACGTCCTGGCCGCCTTCGAGGGCGCCAAGGGATTCATGCCCGTGGACGAGGGCCTGGCCCTCTACGCGGCCGCCGTGGAGGCGGGCGCGCTGGGGCTCCCGCTGCTGGAGGTGGGCACCTACTGCGGGCGCTCGACGGTCCTGCTGGCGGATGCCGCGCGCCGCACCGGCACCGTGGCGGTGACGGTCGACCACCACCGGGGCAGCGAGGAGCAGCAGCCGGGCTGGGAGTACCACGACCCGGAGACGGTCGACCCGGAGACCGGGGTGATGGACACCCTCCCCTCGTTCCGCAGGACCCTGCACCGGGCGGGCCTGGAGGAGCACGTGGTGGCCGTGGTCGGGCGCTCGCCGCAGGTGGCGCGGGTGTGGGGCGGCCGGGTGGGCCTGGTCTTCGTCGACGGGGGCCACACGGACGAGCACGCCACCGGCGACTACGAGGGCTGGGGTCCCCGGGTCGCCCCGGGCGGGCTGCTGGTGATCCACGACGTGTTCCCGGACCCGGTGGACGAGTTCACCGGCCAGGCCCCGTACCGGATCTATCTGCGGGCGCTGGCCTCCGGAGCCTTCTCCGAGGTCTCCGCCACGGGCTCGCTGCGGGTCCTGCGCCGCACGGGAGAAGGCGTCTGACGGATCCTCGGCTCCCGTGGGCGCCCGGCGGGCGGGCGTGCGGGGTGGCCGGAAGCGGTGCCTAGGATGGCCGCATGAGCATGATCACTCCCGCGGGCTGGTACCCGGACGCGTCGGCCCCGGGACAGGAGCGCTGGTGGGACGGCGCCACCTGGACCGGCCACACCCGCCCGGCCGCCGCGCCTGCCCCGTCCGCACCCCCGGTGCCCCGCCACGGCCCGCCCCCGATACCGCCCGCCCCTCCCCTGGGTCCTCCCGGGACCGCACCGGACCCGGGGGCGCCCGCCCCGGGCGGGCCGCGACGACGGCGCGCCCTGCTCGCCGCGGTGGCCGCCGTCGTCCTCGCCGCCTGCGCCGCCGGGGCGCTGCTGCTCGGCGGCGGCGGGGGCGGCGGCCCGGCACCCGCGGCGAAGCCGCCCTCCGGGCCCACCGGCGCGGACACGGCCGCGGAGGGCCCGGAGAGCGGCGAGGAGGGCCCGGAGGAGCTGGCGGACCAGCTCAGCGGCATCAGCCTGCCCGTCCCGCACGGCTGGGAGGAGGCCCACACCTCGCTGGACGGGGCGACCACGGTCTGGACCGAGGGCCCCTTCAGCTGCCCGGGGGACCCGATCTTCTGCCGCCGCGGCCGGATGTCCTCCCGGCCCCTGCCCGCCGACGGCGCGTCCGGCCCCGAGGCGATGGCGCGCCGGGACATCGCGGACGCCGCCGAGGCCATGTACGGCACCCACCCGCTCGGCCTGGAGCCCTACGGCGGGATCACCTCGCACGAGGAGGTCGCGGCCGAGGCCGTGACGGTGGCCGGGCGGGACGGGTACCTGGTGCGCTGGCGCGTGGTGACCGGCGCCGGGCCGGGCGGCCTCGTCCAGTCCGTGGCCTTCCCCTCCGAGACGGGCCCCGACTCCCTGGTGGTCGTCCGCTTCGCCCTCGACGCCGGGCCGGAGGGTCCGCCCGTGACGCTGCTGGACGAACTGCCGCGCGGCATCCGCGCCCTGGGCGGCTGACCGCACCCCGGGGCGGGCGGGCCGGAGCGGACCCGGGCACGGCCGCCCGGCCGGCGGGGTGGCGGCCCCGGCGGGGTGGCGCGGCGGCGGCAGGCACTCCCGTTAGCATCGCGGCGTGCCGTACGACCAGAACCAGCGCACCCGCGACCGCTCCCGCCGCGCACGGCGGGGAGTGCTCGCCGCCGCCTTCCTGCTGCCCGCCCTCCTCGCCGCGGGGTGCGGCGCTCCCGGCGGGGCGGACGCCTCGGGCGGCACCCCGCCGGGCGGGGGCAAGCCGGGCGACACCGCCCCGGCCTCCCCTCCCGGCTCCGCGCCGAAGTCCCCGCCGTCCCCTTCGGCATCCGGCGAGGACCGCCCGCTGACCGGGCGCACCGTGGTCGTGGACCCCGGGCACAACCCCGGCAACTTCCGGCACACCTCAGAGATCGGCCGCCAGGTCGACGTCGGGACGCACCGCAAGGAGTGCGACACCACGGGCACCGCCACGCAGGCGGGCTACCGCGAGGCGGACTTCACCCTGGACGTGGCCCGGCGGCTGCGCAGCCTGCTGGAGTCCCGGGGCGCGAGGGTCCTCCTGACGCACGACGGCGACCGGCCGTTCGGGCCCTGCATCGACGAGCGCGCGCGGTTCGGCAACGAGGCGCGCGCCGACGCCGTGGTCTCGGTGCACGCGGACGGCTCCGCCGCCGGGAACCGGGGCTTCCATGTGATCCTCCCCGCGCGGGTCGAGGGCGGGGGCGCGGACACGTCCGCGATCGTCGGCCCCTCCCGCGAACTGGGCGAGCACCTCGTCGAGGCGTTCGCCCGGGCCACCGCCACCGAGCCGGCGGACTACCTCGGGGGCGGGACCGGGATCGACGTGCGGTCGGACCTCGGCGGCCTGAACCTCTCGACCGTGCCGAAGGTCTTCGTCGAGTGCGGCAACATGCGCAACGGCGAGGACGCGGCCCTGCTGTCCGAGGGGAGTTGGCGGCAGCGCGCGGCCGAGGGGATGGCGGACGGAATCGGCGCCTACCTCGCGCGCTGAGCACCGGCGCCGCCGTCGGCCGGGCCCCCCGCGCCCGCCGGGCCCCTGCGGCCTGTGCGCCGCCTGTGAACCGCCTGTGGGGATGCGCGGACGGCCCGTCAATCCGGATACCCGCGGGACGGCCGGAACCGGTGGACGATAGATTCCCCTCTACGATGGGGCCATCCCCCTCGCTCCGCTTCCGCGCCACCGCCAGGGCGGAGGGAACCGGCGACCGCTCCGACGAGACGACCTACGAAGGACTGACACGTGAACATCCGCTCCCTCACTCGAGGCGACGGCGTGGTGATCGGAGCAGCGGTGTTGCTGTTCATCGCCTCGTTCCTCAAGACCTACGACTTCGGGTCGGACGGCCCGAACGCGTGGGACTCCCTGAACTTCGCGTTCGGCGTCTACCTCGTCGGCATCCTCGGTGCGGGGCTCGTCGTGCTCTCCCGGCTCCAGCCCGGGCGGAAGATCGCGGGGATCGACCTGGGGCAGTTCGGCCTCGCCGCGACGGTCTTCGTGGTGTGGTTCTTCTTCTGGACGCTGGTGGACCTGGGCAACGCCAGCGCGGGTGCCGGGCTGATCCTCGGCCTGATCGCCGCCCTCGCCCTGGCCGGGGCGGCGATCGCCACCCCGCTGGTGCCCGCGCTCAAGGCCCCGCTGGCCGGTGCGCCGCGCCCTCAGCAGCCCTACAGCGCCCAGCCCCAGCAGGGCGGCTACGGCTACCCCGGCAGCCAGCAGCAGCAGCCGTACGGCGGCCAGCCGCAGCCGTTCGGCGGGCAGCCGGGCCAGCCGGGAGGGGGCCAGCCGGGAGCACCGACCCCTGCCGCCCCCCAGGGCCCCGCGCCCTCGGACTTCTCCCCGTTCTGGTTCGCCGTGCCGGTGGCCCGCCCCCTCTACGGCGAGGACGGGTCGCCCGCGCCGATCGCCGAACTGGCGCCCGGCACCTGGTACCTGGCGGTCGAGCAGCGCGGCCAGGGCCTGGTGGCGCAGACCCAGGACGGGCGCCGCGGCGTCCTCCAGGACACCTCCGGCATCCAGCGCGGCTGAGCACCGGCACGCCGGCCGGCGGCCCCCCGCTCCTGTGAGCGGGGGGCCGCCGCCGTCTGCGCAGCCGGGACCCGCGCCGGGCGGAGCCGCCCCGCCACCGGAACCCCGGGGCCGGGCCGCGAGCGCGGCCCCACGGGCCCGGGACCGGGGCGCCGGCACCCAAGCGGAACGGCGGCCCGGGTTTCCCGGGCGTACAAGCGGCAAGACGCGGTGACATGACAACACGTGCGAGCAACACAGCGACCGCAGGCCGGATCATCGCCGTGGTCGCCGACGTCATGGCCGCCGTGATCGGCCTGTGGATCCTGATGTACCTCCTGAAGGCCAACCAGGCCAACGACTTCGTGCAGTTCGTGCACGACACCGCGCGGTGGCTGGCCGGATGGTCCCACGACCTGTTCACCTTCGAGAAGGAGTGGGCGCGCGTGACCGCCGGCTACGGCCTCGCCGCGGTCGTGTACCTGTTCATCGGCCACGCGGTGGCCGGCCGCCTGCGCGGCCGCTAGCGCCGCGGACGGCCCCCGGGGGCGGCGGGTACGGCGGAGAAAACCGGTGGCGGGCACCGGGGCACGCCTGGCACCGTGCGGCGGACCGCACCCCTCGGAGGAGGTTCCCGTGACGATCTACTTCTACGGCGCCGACGACGTCCCCTACGGATGCTTCTCCAACTTCTCCCCTCACGGATTCGAGCTCGACGGAGCCTGGTGGCCGACCTCGGAGCACTACTTCCAGGCGCAGAAGTTCCGGGGCACCCGCCACGCGGAGCTCGTCCGGCGCGCCCCCACCGCGCTGCGTGCCGCGACCCTGGGGCGCGATCCGTCCAGGCCCCTGCGGAGGGACTGGGAACGGGCCAGGGACGACGTGATGCGCCGTGCGGTGGCGGCCAAGTTCCGGGCGCACCCCGACATCCGCGAGGTCCTGCTGTCCACCGGGGACGAGGAGATCGTCGAGGACACCACCACCGACCACTACTGGGGTCGCGGCAGGACCGGGAACGGCAGGAACATGCTGGGGCGGATCCTGGTGCGCACCCGGAGCCGGCTGCGCGCCGAACCCGCCGGCGCCCCCGGCGGCGACGGCCGCCGGCCGAGGCCCTGATCCGGGGCCCCGCCGCGTCCCGGCCCGGCCCCGTCCACCGGGCGCCCTCGTCAGACGCCCGCGCAGCACTCCCCCGAGAGCCCCCGCGGCAGGCGCTCGCCGCCGAACACGGCCACCGTCGCCTCGTCGCCGCCGAGTGCGGCGACGGCCAGCAGCAGCGAGCCCGCCGTCCAGGTCGTCAGCTCCTCCGGCCACACGGCGCGGTCGCCCTCGAAGACGTATCCCGTCCAGTACAGACCGCCTCCGGCGCGCAGGTGCTGCACCGACTGGAGTATCTCCAGCGCGCGGTCGGACTCCCCTATCGCCCAGAGGGCGAGAGCGAGTTCGCAGCTCTCGCCGCCCGTGACCCAGGGGTTGGGCAGCACGCAGCGCACCCCGAGCCCCGGCACCACGAACTCGTCCCAGCGCGCGTCGATCCGCGCCCTGGCCTCCGCTCCCGTCACGGCCCCGCCGAGGACCGGGTAGTACCAGTCCATCGAGTAGCGGTCCTTGTCCAGGAAGCGCTCGGGGTGGTGGCGGATCGCATGGGCCAGGGCGCCCGTCGCGAGCTCCCAGTCGGGCTGCGGGTCCTCCCGCTCCTCGGCGATGGCCAGGGCGCAGCGCAGCGCGTGGTGCACGGAGGAGCTGCCGGTGAGCAGCGCGTCGGCAACGGGTGTGCCGTCCTCCTCGCGCTTCCAGCCGATCTGGCCGCCGGGCTGCTGGAGCGCGAGGACGAACTCGACCGCGGAGTAGACGCAGGGCCACATGCGGTCGAGGAAGGGCTCGTCACCGGTGCTCAGGTAGTGGTGCCACACGCCGACCGCCACATAGGCGCAGAAGTTGGTCTCCCGGCCCCGGTCGGTGATCTCCGCGGGGTCGCCGTCGTGGTAGGCGGCGTACCAGGAGCCGTCGGCGTTCTGGTGGCGGGCCAGCCACGCGTAGGCCCTCTCCGCGGCCTCGTGCTCGCCCGCGGCGTCGAGCGCCATCGCGGCCTCGGTGTGGTCCCAGGGGTCGAGGTGGTGGCCGCGGAACCAGGGGATCGCGCCGTCCTCGCGCTGGACGGCCAGGATGCCCGCCACGGTCTCGGCCGCCTGTGCGGCGGTGAGCACGCCCGGCAGGACGAGGTGGTCGGTGCGGCCCGGGCTGGTCACGCGCCGGTCCCGGCGGCGGGGCGGGCGTCGGCCGCGGTGCGGGGCTTGGTGGCGTACGCCACGAAGCTCTTGCCGATGAGGGGGTTCAGCGCCCGCTCCGCGGTCCGGGTGGCCAGCGGCTTCTTCATGATGTCCCAGACCAGCAGCTTGTGGTACGCCTTCACCGGCAGCGCCCGGTCGTTGTCCACGCCGAAGGCGCACTTGAGCCACCAGTAGGGCGAGTGGAGCGCATGGGCGTGGTGGGTGCCGTACGGGCGCAGTCCCGCCTCCCGCATCCGGGCGAGGAGTTCGTCGGCGCGGTAGATGCGGATGTGGCCGCCCTCGACCTCGTGGTAGGCGTCGGAGAGGGCCCAGCAGATCTTCTCGGGGCCGTAGCGGGGCACGGTCACCGCGATCCGGCCGCCGGGGCGCAGCACGCGCACCATCTCGGCGAGGACGCCCTTGTCGTCCGGGATGTGCTCCATGACCTCGGAGATGATGACGACGTCGAAGGAGGCGTCGGGGAAGGGCAGGTTGAGCGCGTCGCCCTCCATGGCGGTGGCCGTGGCGCCCTCGGGTGCCTCCCCGGCCTCCTTCATCGCGGCGAACCACCTGGCCACCTCGCGGATCTCCTCGCCGTTGCGGTCCAGGGCGACGACCTGCGCTCCGCGCCGGTAGCACTCGAAGGCGTGCCGGCCTGCGCCGCAGCCCAGGTCGAGCACGCGGTCGCCCGGGGCGAGCGGAAAGCGGGAGAAGTCGACGGTCAGCACGGGGGTCTGCCTTCCTGCGGGCGGTGCGGGGCGTTCACGGGGCGGGGCGGTTCGGGCCGGGCGGCGCCGGTCCCGCGGCGGCGCCGGTGGGGCGTCAGGGGGTGCGGACGGCGGGCCGCGCGGCGGCGACGGCCTCCCGGTAGCGCTCGGCGGTGCCGAGGGCGGCCTGTTTCCAGGTGAAGCGGGCGAGCACCCGGGCGCGGCCCCGGGCACCGAGCCGTTCGCGCAGCGCGTCGTCGCCGAGGAGGCGGCGCAGCGCTCCGGCGAGGGCCTCGGAGTCCCCCGGCGGCACGGCGAGGCAGGTGTCCCCGTCGGGTCCGGCGACCTCGGGGATGGCACCGCCCGTGGTGGCGACCAGGGGGGTGCCGGTGGCCATCGCCTCGGCGGCGGGCAGCGAGAAGCCCTCGTACAGCGAGGGCACGCAGGCGATCTGCGCACCGCGGACCAGGTCGACGAGCTCGACGTCGGTGATGCCCTTGACGAAGCGGACGGCGTCGCCGAGGCCGTGGCGCTCGATCGCGCGGGCCACCGGCCCGTCCTCGGCGCGCCTGCCGACCACGACGAGGTGGGCGTCGGGGCGGTCGGTGCGGACCTTGGCGAGCGCCTCCACGAGGTGCACCAGGCCCTTGAGCGGAACATCGGCGCTGGAGGTGGTGACGATCCGCCCGGGCACCTCGGCCACGGACGGATCCGGTGAGAAGAGGTCGGTGTCGGCTCCGACGTGGACGACGTGGATCCGTTCGGCGGGCACGGCGAGGTGCTCGGTGATCTCCTGCCGGGAGGAGCCGGAGACGGTGAGGACCGACGGCAGACGGCGCGCGACCCTGCCCTGCATGCGGGTGAAGCCGTACCAGCGGCGCACCGACAGGCGGCGCTTGAGGTCGGCGGCCGCATCGAGGTCCAGGCGCCGGTCCACCGTGATCGGGTGGTGGATGGTGGTCACCAGCGGCGCGCCCACGTCGCCGAGCAGGCCGTAGCCGAGGGTCTGGTTGTCGTGGACGACGTCGAAGTCCCCGCGGCGGGCGCGCAGGTGGCGGCGGGCGCGCAGGGAGAAGGTCAGCGGCTCGGGAAAGCCGCCCGTCCACATGGTGGCGACCTCCAGCGCGTCGATCCAGTCGCGGTACTCGCCGCGGCCGGGCGTGCGGAAGGGGTCGGGCTGGCGGTAGAGGTCCAGGCTCGGCAGCTCGGTGAGCGGGACGCCCTCGTCGAGCTCCGGGTAGGGCTGGGCCCCGATGACCTCGACGCGGTGCCCGAGGCGGGCCAGCTCGCGGGAGAGGTGGCGGACGTAGACGCCCTGGCCCCCGCAGAACGGGTTCCCCTTGTACGTGAGCAGGGCGATGCGCAGTGGTGCGTCACCGTCGGCGGCCGCGTCTGCACGGGGCCCGGTCTGTATGGCCTCTGCGGTCACCCACGGCCCCCTTCTCACTGCGTTTCCGGCGGAGCGTAGTCGGTCGCGCTAACCTAGAACAAGTTTCAGACTTGATCGTCCGAACGCTCCGAATCTACCGGCAGGTAGCGCACCTGTGACCGGCGGATCAGGTGATTCACGCCACGGCCGGGGGCGGTCGTGCGGCACCATGCTGTGCCATCCGGGCACCGGCCCCGGAACGCGTGCCCACCGGCACCGGACGACGACGGCGGCACCCGGCGGCGACGGAACGACGACCACGGAACGGGACCCATGACAGGGCGAGCACGGCCGGCGGGAGCGGACGCCCCGCCCCTGACCGAGCGCCAGGAGGAGCGTCGGCGCCGGATCCTGCACGCCAGTACGCACCTGGCGGGGCGGGGCGGCTTCGACGCGGTCCAGATGCGGGAGGTCGCCGAGGCCGCGGGCGTCGCCCTCGGCACGCTCTACCGCTACTTCCCCTCCAAGATCCACCTGCTGGTGGCGACCATGCAGGACCAGCTCCAGCACCTCCACGCAACCCTGGCCAGGCACCCGCCCGGCGGCGCCGACCCGGCGGACCGGGTGGCGGAGACCCTGATGCGGGCGTTCCGGGCGCTCCAGCGGGAGCCGCACCTGGCCGACGCGATGGTCAGGGCGCTGATCTTCGCGGACCGCAGCGTCAGCCAGGAGGTCGACGCGGTCTCCCGCCAGACCACCGCGATCATCCTGGACGCCACCGGGCTGGCGGACCCCACACCGCAGCAGCTGTCCGCGGTGCGCGTCATCGAGCACACCTGGCACTCGACACTGATCACCTGGCTGTCGGGCCGGGCCTCGATCGCACAGGTCCGCGCCGACATCGAGACGGCGTGCCGCCTGATCGACCTCCCGGCGGAGGGCCCGCCCGGCGGGGAGGACGCGGGGGGTGCGGCCAGGTCACCCTCGGGAGCGCGGTGACCGGCCGGTAGAGTGGCCGGGTCGTCATCACGCCCGTACGGGGCGGGCCCGGAGCCTTCCGGCCCGCCCCTTCCGTTCGGCCGCTGCGCCTGAGCGGGCATCCCGGGGACGCCCCGTGCGTGCGCCACCGGCTCCGGCCGGGGCGCGCCGCGGGGGTCCCGTACGCGGTCGTGACCGGCTCGTGCCTCCGGCAGACCGCCGGCGGCCAGGCACCGTCGAGGCACGCGGGGCCGGAGTCCGGTGCCGCTCTGCGCGCCCGCGCCCCGGCGGACCGCGGGACCACGCAGGAGAGGCTCACCCATGACCACCGTCCGCCGCGGCGCAGCCGCGCTCGCCGCAGCCGCCGTGCTCGGCACAGGCTTCGCACCGGCGGCCCTGGCCGCCCCGTCGACCTCCCCCTCGCCCTCCGCCGCCCTCCCCGCGGGGCTGTACGGCACGGGCGACCCGACCTACGACGGCGTCTGGCGCCAGTCCCTGGCACTGCTCGCCCAGGACACCGCCGGGGTGACCCCTGCCGACCAGGCCGTCGCCTTCCTCACCGGCCAGCAGTGCGCCGACGGCTCCTTCGCGGCCTACCGCCCCGACACCTCCGCCGCCTGTGACGGGAAGACCAAGCCGGACACCAACTCCTCCGGTGCCGCGGCGCAGGCCCTCGCCGCGCTCGGCGGGCAGGACGCGGCCGTGGCCAAGACCGTCGGCTGGCTGAAGTCCGTCCAGAACGAGGACGGCGGCTGGGGCTTCTACCCCGGCGACGCCAGCGACGCCAACTCGACCTCCGCGGTGATCGGCGCCCTCGCGGCGGCGGGCGAGAAGCCTGCCGAGGTGACCTCCGGGGACGGCAGGTCGCCCTACGACTCGCTGCTCTCCTTCGCCCTGCCCTGCGACGGGGAGGACGGCGGGGCCTTCGAGTACCAGAAGGGCACGCCCGGCTTCATCGGCGACTCCACGGCCGCGGCCGTGACCGCGGCCAACGGCCGCGGGCTGGTCGTACCGCCCGCCACCGGCAACGGCGGCGAGGACGCCGAGTGCGGCAGCGGTGCGGACCTCGCGGACGCCGCGCGCAACGGCGCCGCCTACCTGGCGGGCGAGGTGGCCGAGACGGGCCACCTGGACACCCCGCCGATGCCGGGCGCCGAGGACTCCGACCCGGCACCCGACTACGGCAACACCGCCGACACCGTCGTGGCGCTCAGCGCGCAGGGCGTGCCCGGGCAGGCGGCCAAGCCGCTGGACTGGCTGAAGAAGAACGGCGCCTCCTGGGCCGAGCAGGCCGGTCCCGCCGCCTGGGCGCAGCTCGTCCTCGCGGCCCACGCCACCGGCACCGACCCCCGCGACTTCGGCGGCACCGACCTGGTCGCCGGCCTGAACGCCACCGGCCCCGCGCCGAAGAGCGGCGGCGCCTCGGCGGAGCCGGACGCCGGCGGCTCCGAGACCCCGGGCGAGGAGGCCGGTGACGGCGACGGCGGCTCGCTGACCACCTGGTGGATCGTGGGCGTGTTCTTCATCGCCGCGGTGGGTGTGGGCTTCCTCTTCAGCGGCCGCAGGAAGAACCAGGGCTGATGCTCCGCCGGTCCGCCGCAATCCTGTCCCTCCTCGGGCTGGGCGCACTGCTCGCCGGTCTCGCCGCCGCGCCCGCGCAGGCGGCCGGCTACCGGTACTGGTCCTTCTGGCAGGCCGAGGGCGGCGCCTGGAACTACGCCACCGAGGGGCCGGCGACCGCCCGTCCGGCCGACGGGGCGGTGGACGGCTACCGCTTCTCGGTGAGCGAGGACAGCGGGGACGCCGCCACCCCCCGTGAGGCACCGGACTTCGAGGCGGTGTGCGGCACCACCCCCGCCGCGGCGGGGACCAAGCGGGTGGCCGTGGTGATCGACCCCGGCACGCCCGAGGACGCCCCCTCCGGGCAGCGTCCGCCGGCCCCGCGCTCGGCCTGCGCGCAGGTCGGCACCGACGCGACCTCGGCCGAGGCGCTGGCGCAGGTGGCGAAGCCTCTGCGCTACGACGGCAGCGCGCTGCTCTGCGCGATCGGCGGCTATCCGCGCACCGGCTGCGGCGAGCAGGTGGACCCCTCCGGTACGGAGGCGGGCTCCGCGGAGGCGTCCGCGTCCGCGCCGGAATCCGGCTCCGCGTCCGGCGGGACCGGCTCCGGCGACGACGGGCAGGGCCCCTCGCTGGGCGTCTGGGCGGGCATGGCAGCCGTCCTCGGGCTGGGCGGGGCCGCCCTGTGGCGGGCCCGCCGACGGCGCGGATGACCGGGGAACCCTTCCGGGGGCGCCCCGCGCCCCGGCCGGAGGCAGCCGCGGGCGCCGCGGACGCACAGGCCCCCGGGGCGCCCTCGGGCACCCCGGGCGCGCCCGGCGCGGCCCCGGCTCGGGGAGGCGCGGACGCCCCGGCCGGGCGAGGCGCCGCCGGGCGGCTCGGACGCGCCGCCGAGCGGCTGCGCGCCCCGGTCGGCAGCCGCGGCAACGCCCTCCATGCGGGAGCCTGGTGGCTGTGGGCCGTGGGGCTCGCGGTCGCCGCCTCGCGCACCACCAACCCGCTGCTCCTCGGGCTGCTCGTGGGGGTGGCGGGCTACGTGGTCGCGGCGCGCCGCACCGACGCTCCCTGGGCCCGCTCCTACGGCGCGTTCGTCAAACTGGGGCTCTTCGTCATCGCGCTGAGGGTGGCCTTCTCGGCGCTGCTGGGCTCCCCGATCCCCGGCACGCACACGCTCTTCACCCTCCCCGAGGTCCCGATGCCCGGCTGGGCCGAGGGCATCCGCGTCGGCGGCCGGGTGACGGGTGAGCAGGTGCTCTTCGCCTTCTACGACGGCGCCAAGCTCGCCACCCTGCTGATCTGCGTGGGCGCGGCGAACGCCCTCGCCAGCCCGGCCCGGCTGCTGAAGTCGCTCCCGGGCGCCCTGTACGAGGCCGGTGTGGCGGTGGTCGTCGCCATGACCTTCGCGCCGAACATGGTCGCCGACGTCTTCCGGCTGCGCACCGCCCGCCGGCTGCGCGGGCGGCCCACCGGCGGGGTGCGGGCGGTCGCGCAGATCGGCCTGCCCGTCCTGGAGGGCGCGCTGGAGCGCTCGGTCGCCCTGGCCGCCTCGATGGACGCACGGGGCTACGGGCGGACCGCGCAGGTGCCGGCCGGAGTCCGTCGGACCACCAACGCCCTCACGCTGGGCGGCCTGCTGGGGGTGTGCGCGGGCTCCTACGGGCTGCTCGCCGCCGAAGGCGCCCGCTACGGCCTGCCGCTGACGGCCGCGGGCCTCGCCGCGGCGGCGGCCGGCCTCCGGCTGGGCGGGCGGCGCTCGGTGCGCAGCCGGTACCGGCCCGACCGCTGGGGTGCGCGCGCGTGGCTGGTCGCCGGTTCCGGTGCGGCGGTGGCGGCGCTGATGATCCACGCGGGCACCGTCGCCCCGGAGGCCCTGCACCCCGGGGTCGTTCCGCCCACCGTGCCCGAACTCCCCCTGTGGCCGGCCCTGTCGGTGCTGGTCGGACTGCTGCCGGCCTGGGTCGCCCCGCTGCCCCCCGCTCCCCCCGGACCCCAGGAGTCGTCCCCGTGATCCGTTTCGACGACGTGACGGTGACCTACGCCGACGCGGCCGCGCCCACGCTGGAGCGGGTGGACCTGACGGTGCCCGAGGGGGAGCTGGTGCTGCTGGTCGGCCCGTCCGGGTCGGGCAAGTCGACGCTGCTGGGGGCCGTCTCGGGGCTGGTCCCGCACTTCACGGGCGGCACGCTGCGCGGCCGGGTCACGGTCTGCGGACGGGACACCCGTACCCACCGGCCCCGGGAGCTCTCCGACGTCGTCGGCACCGTGGGGCAGGACCCGCGGGCCCATTTCGTCACCGACACCGTCGAGGACGAGCTCGCGTACGGCATGGAGTCCCTCGGGCTCCCCGCCGACGTGATGCGCCGCCGGGTGGAGGAGACCCTCGACCTGCTGGGGCTGGCCGAGCTGCGGGACCGGCCGATCGCGACCCTGTCCGGCGGCCAGCAGCAGCGGGTGGCCATCGGCTCGGTGCTCACCACGCACCCCCGGGTGCTGGTGCTGGACGAGCCGACGTCGGCGCTCGACCCCGCCGCCGCGGAGGAGGTGCTCTCGGTGCTCCAGCGCCTGGTGCACGACCTCGGGACCACCGTGCTGATGGCGGAGCACCGCCTGGAGCGCGTGGTGCAGTACGCGGACCGGGTGGTGCTGCTGCCGGGGGTCGGCGAGGCGCCGGTGACCGGCTCGCCGACCGAGGTGATGTCCGTCTCGCCGGTCCACCCCCCGGTGGTGGCGCTGGGGCGGCTCGCGGGCTGGTCGCCCCTGCCCCTGTCGGTGCGGGACGCCCGGAGGCTGGCCCCTGCGCTGCGCGACCGCCTGGCGGGGCTCTCCCCCGCCGCCGCGGAGCGCACGGGCGGGCCCGCCCTCCCGCCGGAGCCGGCCGAGGGGGCGGGGCCGGCTGGCCCGCCGCAGCCGGCCGAGGGGGCCGCAGCGGCGGAGGGGCGCACCGGCCGCTCCGGTTCCCCGCCCCGCCGCGGGCCGCTGCGGCGCGTCCTCGACCGCCTCCGGACGGGCTCCGGGGGCCCCCGCGCCCACGCACCGGCCCCCGCGCCCCGCACGCCGGACGCCGGAGGTCCGCCCGCGGCGCGCCTGCGCGGGCTCACCGTCCGCCGCGGCCGCGTCGAGGCGCTGCGCGGTATCGACCTCACCGTCTCCGCGGGCGAGACCGTGGCCCTGATGGGCCGCAACGGCGCGGGGAAGTCGACCCTGCTCGGCAGCCTGGTGGGCATGGTCGAGCCGACGTCGGGCACGGTCGCCGCCGGTGGGCTGACCCCCCGCCGCACCCCTCCCCGCGAGCTGATCCGGCAGGTCGGGCTGGTCCCCCAGGACCCCCGCGACCTGCTGTACGCCGAGACGGTGTCGGCCGAGTGCGCGGCGGCCGACGCCGACGCGGGCGCCGACGCGGGCACCTGCCTCGGGCTGGTCGGCACCCTGCTGCCCGATGTCGACGGCGCCACGCACCCGCGCGACCTCTCCGAGGGGCAGCGCCTCGCGCTGGCCCTGGCCGTCGTGCTGACCGCGCGTCCGCCGCTGATCCTCCTCGACGAGCCGACCCGCGGCCTCGACTACGCGGCGAAGGGCCGGCTGGTGGACCTGCTGCGGGGCCTGGCGGGGCGAGGCCACTCGATCGTGCTGGCCACCCACGACGTGGAGCTGGCGGCGGAGCTGGCACACCGGGTGGTGATCCTCGCCGACGGCGAGGTGGTCGCCGACGGGCCCACGGCGGAGGTGGTCGTCTCCTCCCCCTCCTTCGCGCCGCAGATCGCCAAGGTCCTCGCACCGCAGCGGTGGCTCACGGTCTCCGAGGTGGCCGCGGCCCTGGCCGGACGGGAGGAGCACCGGTGACCCCGGCCGGCGGTCCGCACGGCACGGGCGGAGCGGGCGGGGTCGGCACCGTGGCGGGCGGGCGCGTGCGCCCCGTCCGCCTGGGGCCGCGCTCCGTGGCGGCGCTGGTCCTGGTCAGCGCGATCGGAGCGATGTTCTTCGGCTGGCCGCTGCTGGCCGACGCGGGTTCGGGGCTCGCGGCGCACGCCGGGGACGCACCCTGGCTGCTCGCCGTCCTGCTGCCGCTCCTGGTCGCCGTGGTCGTCGCCACGATCGCGGACAGCGGCATGGACGCCAAGGCGGTGGCCATGCTCGGGGTGCTGGCCGCCGTCGGGGCGGCCCTGCGGCCGCTGGGGGCGGGGACGGCGGGCCTGGAGCCGATGTTCTTCCTGATGGTGCTCAGCGGGCGGGTCCTCGGCCCCGGCTTCGGCTTCGTCCTGGGGTCGGTCACGATGTTCGCCTCCGCCCTGCTCACGGGCGGGGTCGGGCCGTGGATGCCGTTCCAGATGCTGGCCATGGGCTGGTTCACCCTGGGCGCGGGGCTGCTGCCCGGGGCGGACCGGCTGCGGGGGCGGGCGGAGCTGCTGATGCTGGCCGGGTACGGGGCGCTGGCCGCGTTCGCCTACGGCACGGTCATGAACCTCTACGGCTGGACCGTGATCACGGGCATGGCCACGGGAATCTCCTTCCACCCCGGGGACCCGCTGCACGAGAACCTGGTGCGGTTCCTGGCGTACTGCGCCGCCACCTCGCTCGGCTGGGACCTGGGGCGCGCGGTGCTGACGGTGGTGCTGACCCTGACGCTCGGCGGCACGCTGCTGCGGGCGCTGCGGAGGGCGACCCGGCGGGCCGCGTTCGAGGCGCGGGTCACATTCGAGGAGGCCCCGACGGACCGGGCGGGGTGAGGCGCCCCACAGGGCCGCCGGCCGGTACGAGGCAGGTTCGTAGCCGACCGGGACGGAGACGGGCGGCGTTCCGCGGCCCGGACGACGGGCCGGAGGGACTTCACCCCGAAGGGGTGACTTGCCCGTTTTCGGACTTATGCGATGTGCGGTAGTACATGGGGGTCGTTGCCATGGTTCGCGGCGGGGGCTAAGACTGGTCCGGTCGCCGGGCACCCCGCACCTGACAGCGGGAAGCCCACGGGTGGCCCGGATCCCCTCGTACGCCTGGGGGTCCGGCCTGCCCGGCGGCGCCCCCGACCCCGACGTTAGGCCACCCTCTTGTCCCGCTCCGTCCTCCGCCGCTTCGCCGACCGCCCGAAGGCCGCTCTCGCCGGCTCCGCCCTGGTGCTGGCCACCGCCGGCATGGCCGTCGGCATGAACCCGGCCGCCGCCGCTGCCGCGCCCGCCGAGCCGAGCGGGTCGCCCAAGGCGATCGCCCAGAAGATGATCAAGGACGAGGCGCAGTTCGCCTGCTTCGACCGGATCGTGACGCACGAGTCCAACTGGGACGTGGACGCCACCAACGCCTCCAGCGGCGCCTACGGCCTGGTCCAGGCCCTGCCGGGCGGCAAGATGGCCTCCGCCGGCTCCGACTGGCGCACCAACCCCGCCACCCAGATCGAGTGGGGCCTGGACTACATGAAGGACCGCTACGGCAGCCCCTGCGGCGCCTGGTCCGCCTGGCAGGCGCAGGGCTGGTACTGAGCCCCGGCCTGATCCGGCTTCCCGGCCGAGGGCCCCGGTCGCACAAGCGACCGGGGCCCTCGGCCGCGTGCACGGGCCTGAGGGGCCGGCCCCTCAGCCCGCGCCGCCGGAGGGCGACGGCACGGGGGTGTCGGCGGACCAGAAGGGGGACTCGATGTACGGCAGCCCCGTGGCCTCGGGGCTGTCGGGGTCGAACGGCTCCCTGTCCGGCTCCACGACCTCGGACTCCGTCACGCAGTTCGACGCGACGGTGAAGAACGCCTGGCCCTTGTAGCCGATCTCCACCGTGAGCTGGAACCCCTCGGGTGCGTTGGCGAAGATCGCCGGCTTCTCCTTGTTCGGGCGGACCGCCGTGATCTCGTACCCCTGGGCCTTCCAGTGCCGCTCGACCACGCCCACGAAGCTCCCCCGGCGCTCCGGGGAGATCACGGTGACCACATAGCGCCGGCGGACCACCTGGCCCGCACCCGTGGCGTCGTTCTTGAAGTCCGTGCAGATGCCGTCGGTGGACGGCCCGCGCCGCGCCTCCACACCCGGCCGGACGGCGGCCAGGGTGGCGTCGAGGATCTCGTCCGCCCGGTCGGACGCCTGCTGCATGTTCACGTTCCGCTCACTCCCCTGGTTGCCGGCCCCCTCGCCGCCTCCGACCACTCCGCAGCCGGAGGCTGCGAGGGCTGCCAGAGCCACGGCAGGAATTCGATGCTTCATCGGTGTTTCTCCGCAACGATAAGTTCGGGCTGCCCGGCGACCACGGCTGCGATGTTGTCCGCGGAAACCCGATCCCTCACAGGGTCGAAGTAGTTGGAGTGCGCGGGGGTCGGCCCCTCGCCGTCGATCAGAGGCCGGGGCCCGTCGTCGACCGCGAACCGGTGTGCCCCGAAGGCCTCGCTCGCGGGGTCCTTGCCGAACCAGATGTCGTCGTCGCCCTGATCGGCGATGTCCGCCGCCAGATAGGCGAGCGGTGGTGACGCGGAGAGGAGCGCGCCGACCGCCGCCTCCTTCTTCGAGGGCAGCATCGTCACCGGGTCGTTCTCGGCGGCACCGACGAACACGTGGTCCTTGCCGACTCCGAGGTCCTCGGCCCGGTCGACCCCGACGCCCGGACTGCCGACGAGGACGATGTCGTCGGCCCCCGGTATCCCGCCGCTCTCCTGGGTGGCCGCACCCACGAGCCGCGATCCGTAGGAGTGGCCGATGGCCGTCAGGTGCGGGTCCGCGTGGTCGTTGGTGGCGGAGAGACCGCTCATGAAGGAGTTGTACGCAGGAGCTCCCTTCTCGGCGGGTGCGGAGGACATCACCTCGATGTTGTCGAGCAGCTTGGGCGCGTCGGCGCCGCCGAGCTGCGGAGGGTCGTAGCCGAGCCAGACAATCGCGGAGCTGGATTCGTCCTTCTGACGGGCCCCCACCGCCGTGTCGTAGGCCCTCCTGACGTCATTGCGGGCGAAGTGGTCGTCCAGCGCCGTCCCCAGGCCGGGGACGTAGGCGGCGACGTTCCGCGACGTGTCCGGGTTGCCGACGGCGACGATGGCACGCCCCGTGCCCTCGTCCCCGATGCCCAGCAGCAGCATCGGGGGCTCCTTGGGGTCCTTCAGACGCGCCGCGGCGTTGAGTTCCAGCTGGTGACGGATCTCCCTGAGCCCCCCGTACCGGGCCTCCTCCGCCTCGCCCTTCCGCTCGGCGTAGGCGGCGATCAGCAGATCGAGGTTCTCCCGGTTCGCCTCGTCGCGCACGACGGCCGGAACGCCGTCCAGGTTGCCGATGACGTCGGGGTAGCTCGCGAGGTACTCCGTCTGCCGGTCGCCGCTCAGGCCGTCCCACCACGCCTTGCGTTCGGCCGGCGTCGCGTCCATCGGGATCTCGCGCTTCACCTGCTCGTACGCGGCGTCGCGGACCGCCTCCATGTCGGCGGCGGCGTCCGCCCACGTGCCGGCGTCGACGGCGAGTCCCTCAGGCGCCCTGAGCTTGGCGAGCGTCTGCCGGTAGCGCTCGTCGACCTCGCGGGCCTCGCGCACGGCCCGGGCGATCCGGTCGGCGACGCCCTGCGCGACGGCGTGGTGCGGGTTGGGGTTGAGCAGCTGCGTCGAGCCCGGTTGGAGCCCGGGCGTGAGCAGCCGCGGGCCGCCGGGTGCGTAGGGACCGACGGGAGGGCCGAGCGGGCTGACGCGGCCCCCCACGGTGCCGCCGGGGAAGGAGGCGCCGGTCAGCTCGTTCGTGCCGCCGGCCGGATAGGTGACGCTGCCGTCGTCGTGGACGGTGAAGCCGTGGGCCGCGGCGTCGTGCAGCGCCCCGGTCAGGGCGCTCCTCGGCGCGGCCAGGTCGGCGGAGAGCCCGCTGACGGCGGTACGGACCAGGCCGCACTCGGTCGTGATGTAGTCGTAGTTGCGGCTCAGGCGCTTGAACCTGTCCACGGCCGCGGTGGCGGACTCGCCCTCCTGGGACTTGGACAACGCCCCGGCCAGGTCCCCGTCGACGCGGGTCTGTGCGGCGTCGGCGAACCGGGACGCGGCCCCCCATCCGTCGGCCGCCTCGTCCAGCTCCGTCAGCTTCAGGTCGCGTAGCTGCCGCCACGTCAGGGAGGACGTCACCGGCTCTCATCCTTCGTCGGCGTGTGGACCGCGTCGGACTTCGCGCCGGTCGCGGTGTCCACGCCGCCCAGGTCCGCGGCCACCTGCCGGAGCTTCGGTGCGAGCGAACGGCACTCGTCCCGAACGGAGTCGAGGCGCTTCTCCCAGGAGTCGAGGACGGTGCGGAGTTCGGCGAGACTGGCGAGGCCGGTGAGGCCCGCGGTCATACCCGCATGCCCCTGGGACAGGTCGCCCCTGGCCTTGTGCGTGTCGGTTCCGAGGTGCTCCGCGGTGACCGCCGCGCGGGTCCAGGGCTTCGCGGAGTGCCTGAGTCCGCCGGCCTCCCCGGCGGCCCCGCCGCCCGCTTCGGCAGGTCTCTGGTCCAGTTGCACGGCGGTCGACCCGCGGTCGCCGTGTGTCGCCTTCAGCTGTTCCCACTCGTCCCAGGCCATGCCCGATCGCCCCCGTGGCTCGTCGGTGCTCAACCGTCCACCGCAGGAACGGGATCCGAGGTGAGGCGGACCGGTCCCGGCGAACGGCACTGTGAGCGGACCATCCTAGGCCGCCGTGCCATGAGCACGACCGCGAGGGCGGGCGCGCCGAGCCGCGGCGCTCCGCCCGGCAGAGGGATCGGCCCGGCCCGGCGGGATGCGCCGATACGCCCGCACGGTGACGCGGCGGTCCGTCTCCGGCCGCCGCAGCGGTCACGCTCCCCAGGGGCCCGGCGGGTTCACGCGCGTGCGGGCTCGGGCTCGTCCGAGCCGCCGGGCGCGGCCGGCTCCCGGCCGCCCGGGGCCTGAGCCGCCCCGGCCGCGTCCGCGCGCGCCGGGGCCTGCGGCGGTACCGCGCCCGGCGGCAGGCGCAGCCTGCGCGGCCCGGACAGCAGATAGGTCAGCCCGAAGCCGAGACCGACGACGGCCGCGCCGCCGACCGCGTCCAGGACCCAGTGGTTGGCCGTCGCGACGATCGCGCAGACCGTGAGCAGCGGGTGCAGCAGGGCCAGGAGCTTCATCCACAGCCTCGGCGCGAGGGCCACCACCACCAGGCCGCACCACAGGGACCAGCCGAAGTGCAGGGAGGGCATGGCCGCGTACTGGTTGGTGACCGCGGTCATGGCGCCGTAGTCGGGGTTGGCCAGGTCCTGGGGGCCGTGGACGGTGTCGATGTAGCCGAGGCTCGGCATCAGGCGCGGCGGGGCCAGCGGGAACAGCCAGAAGCCGAGCAGCGCGAGCAGGGTGGCGAAGGCGAGCGAGGCGCGCGCCCAGCGGTAGTCGGAGGGCCGCCGCACGTAGAGCACCCCGAGGATGCTCAGGGGCACCACGAAGTGGAACGACGTGTAGTAGAAGTTGAAGAACCCCTCCACCCACGGCAGGTCGACCACGGCCCGGTTGGCCCAGTACTCGATGTCGATGCCGAGGGCGCCCTCCAGCGACAGCACCTGACGGGCATGGGACTCGGCGGCGTCCACGCTCCCGGTCGCGGCGGCGCGGATGTGCGAGTAGGCGGAGTAGCCCACCCGTATCACCAGCAGTTCGAGGAGCAGGTTCGGGCGGCTGAGCACCCTCCGCCAGAACGGCAGCAGCGGCACCCGGCTCCAGCGTGCGGCCACGGGCGCGGCGTACTCGGTGGGGACGGGGCGGCGGAAGTGCGGGGAGCCGAGGCTCAGGAAGGGGACCGCGCAGGCGGCGGCGAGCGCTGCCACCAGCAGGGCGTTGTCGCGCAGCGGGTGCAGCGGTGCCATGTTGGGCAGCAGCATCGAGCCCGGCAGCGTCACCACCAGCACGACGAGCACGGGCCACAGCATCCGGTCCGAGGCCCGGGTGCCCACCCGTCCGACGACGGCGAGCAGGATCCACAGCAGCTGGTGCTGCCAGGCGGTGGGGGAGACCGCGACGGCCGCGCAGCCGGTGATCGCGACGGCGAGCAGCAGCTGGCCGTCGAGGGCGTAGCGGACCGCCCGCCGCAGCGCCACCGCGACGACGGCCGCCGCGAGCACCAGGTAGAGCGCGATCTCCAGCGGCCCGGTCAGACCCAGGCGGAGCAGTGCCCCGTGCAGCGACTGGTTGGCGAGGCTGTCGGGCCGGGCGCCCAGGCCGGCCCCGGCGGCATGGTGCACCCAGTACGCCCAGGAGTCGCCGGGCAGCGCCGCCCAGGCGAGCGCGGTGAGCCCCGCGAAGGTCCCGGCCGTGCTCGCCGCTGCCGTGCGGCGGCCGGTGAGCCACAGCAGGGGCGCAAACAGCAGCACCGTCGGCTGGAGGGCAGCGCCGAGCCCGATCAGCAGGCCGCCGCTGCGCTCGCCCCGGGCGGCGAAGCAGCCGAGGAGCACCAGGAGCACGGGGATGATGCTGGTCTGCCCCAGGTGGAAGCTGTTGCGCACGGGCAGGGAGAGCATGAGCAGGCTGACGGCGACCGGCGCGGCCAGCAGCGTGCTGCGGTGGGATACGGGTACCGGCAGGGCGCGTGCCACCACCAGGCCGATCGCGACGACGAGCAGCAGCGTGCCGAAGGTCCAGGCCACCCCCAGGCTCTGCTCGGCCGAGCGGGCGAAGGGCTTGAGCACCAGCCCCGCGAAGGGGGTGCCGGTGAACCGGTCTCCGTCGTACAGGGAGCCGCCGACGTGCAGGACCCCGTGCTCCCCGATCCAGGTCTCCAGGTCCGTCAGGCGCTCGCCGGGGGGCCGGGTCAGCACGGCGGCGGCCTGCCGTACGCCGAGCACCGCGGCCACGAGCCACAGGACGGCCCTGGCCGCGCCGATTCTGGATTCCGTCGCGCTCCCGCGCACGCTGTGCTCCGCGTTCACCACGTCGCGCCGCGCCTCCCCACCATGGTCCGTCCGCCGTCAGGGCGTCCACCGAAGCGTCGCACCGCCCCGTGGAGGAGACTCAGGCAACCCCCTCTTCACCTGACCGTCACCCTGTCCACTGTCTTGTTTTCGCTTCCCGGTCGCACCCGGAGGCAGCG
Organism: Streptomyces sp. C10-9-1; assembly: GCF_024497955.1. GTDB lineage: Bacteria > Actinomycetota > Actinomycetes > Streptomycetales > Streptomycetaceae > Streptomyces > Streptomyces sanyensis. Next base: position 134,776 of record NZ_JANHKP010000006.1, read on the forward strand.
GCGGGCGGGGACGCGCCGCGTCGGCGGCCCCGTCACAGGAGGTATGCGGGGGAACATACAAGAAACGCGGGGTGACCGTGCGCCGTGCGACCCGTCGGCGGACGCGCGGATCCGGCCCTTCGGGCGGAACCTCGCCGGGAAGGCGGGGGCGGGCTTACGTTGGCGGCATGACGACTGATCAGTGGAACCCCGTCGACGACTACCTCGGCGAACTCCTGGTGGGCCCGGACGAGGTCCTGGACGAGGCCCTGGCGGCGAGCGAGGCGGCGGGTCTGCCGTCGATCGCCGTGGCTCCGAACCAGGGCAAGCTGCTGAACCTGCTGGCGCGCGTCCGGGGGGCCCGCACGGTCCTGGAGATCGGGACGCTCGGCGGCTACAGCACGATCTGGCTGGCCCGCGCGCTGCCGGAGGACGGGCGGATGATCTCGCTGGAGTACGACGCCCGCCACGCGGAGGTGGCCCGGGCGAACCTGGCGCGCGCGGGGCTGGACCACGTCGCGGAGGTCCGCACCGGAGCGGCGCTGGACCTGCTGCCGCGCATCGAGAAGGAGCCGGGCGCGGGCCCCTTCGACCTCGTCTTCATCGACGCGGACAAGGTCAGCAACGCCGCGTACGTGGAGTGGGCGCTGCGGCTGAGCCGCCCCGGCAGCGTGATCGTCGTGGACAACGTGGTGCGCGGCGGCGCCGTGGCGGACGCGGAGAGCGCCGACCCGGCGGTGGTGGGTACCCGGCGGATGTTCGACCTGGTGGCCCGGGAGCCGCGGCTGGACGCGACGGCCTTCCAGACGGTGGGGTCCAAGGGCTGGGACGGCCTCCTGGTGGCCCTGGTGACCGCCTGACCGGCGCCCGTCGTCGGGACGTTGCCGGCCGGGGCCCGGTGGGGGCGGGCCGGGCGGAGACCGGGACGCGGGTGGCGACGTCGTACCGGCCGGGGGGAGCCGGGCAAGCCGGGCAAGCCGGGCGAGGCGGGCGCGCCGCCCCGTCCCGCCGCCGGAGCGCCTGCGGCACCGGGGCCCCGGCGGCGGGACGGCGGCGGGTACGCCTCACGCCGCTGTGACGGGCGGGTGTAGGAGACTGCTCACGCATGATCACGCCCAGGTCGCCGTCGCGGCGGCCGCATGTCGAAAGGTGCCACGTGCCGAGCATCGTGAAGATCAATGTGCTGACCGTCCCGGACGAGCAGCGGGAGACCCTGGAGAAGCGGTTCGCCTCGCGCGCGGGCGCGGTCGAGTCCTCCGACGGCTTCGAGTGGTTCGAGCTGCTGCGCCCGGTGGAGGGGACCGACCGGTACCTCGTCTACACCCGCTGGCGCGACGAGGCCTCGTTCCAGGCGTGGATGGAGGGCCCGATGAAGGCGGCCCACCGGGGCGGCGGCGACACGGGCGGCCGTCCCGCACCGGCGGCCTCGGACTCCCAGGTGTGGTCCTTCGAGGTCGTGCAGCAGGCTGCACCGAAGTCCTGAGCGCTGCCGTGCCGGGCCGGAGGGGCCCGGCACGGTTCTCTCCCCGCGGGGGAAATCCGCTCGACGGCCGGTGCGGATCGGCGGTAGGCAGGGATCCATGACGCAGTGGACCTTCGCCGCCGAGCCCTTCGACAGCCCGGAGTCCCTCGCGCTGCGGCGTGACTACTACGCCGACGTCGCGGGGAGCTACTGGGGACGGCCCGCCACCGGGGCGGAGGTCGACGAGGGACTCGCGGGCGACGGTGCGGAGCTGCTGACGCCGCCGACCGGCCTGTTCGTGCTCGGACGCCGCGGCGGCTCTCCCGCGGCCTGCGGCGGTGTGCTGATGCTGGAGGGCGGACGGGCCGAGCTGACCCGGGTGTTCGTGCGCCCCGGGCACCGCGGCCGCGCGGGCGCCGGGCTGCTGCTGGAGCGGCTGGAGCGCGAGGCGCGTGCGCTGGGGGCGCACCGGATGGTGCTGAACACCCGGCTCGATCTGCTGGCCGCCCGGGCGCTGTACCGGCGGCACGGCTACACCGACGTCCCCGCGTACTGCACCGGCCCCTACGCGGAGGTCTGGTTGGGCAAGGAGCTCCCCGGCGGGGAGCCGCCCGCCGGGCACCGGGAGGCGGCGGGCGGGCGGCGCTGACGCGGCGCGTCCGGCGGCGGGCGTCAGTGCCTCCGGCGCGGATGGCGCGGGTAGGAGGCCGCGGGCCGCTCGTGGTCCCCGCGGGCGTACTCGTGGGGCCGTTCGGCGTCCGATCCGCAGAGTTCGGCGCTCAGGTCGTGGACCAGTCGGACCAGGTCCGTCGGCCGGTCGGGGCCCCACCAGTCGCCGAGCAGTTCCGCGAGCGACTGCTCGCGCGCGGCGGAGAGGCGGACGGCCGCCTCCGCCCCGTCGTCGGTGAGGAGCAGGCTGACGCCCTCGCGGCGGGCGAGACCGCGCCCCTCGACCTCCCGTGCCGCCTCGGTGATGATCCGCAGGGGTACGGGGGTCGTCTCGGCGAGCCGGGCCGGCTCGACCAGTCCGTGGCGCCGGATGCGCAGGAGCAGCCAACTGGAGGCCGGCAGCAGGTCGTAGCCGGCGCGCTCGGTGATCCGCTCGTAGATGTGCCGCCGGCCCTCCCGCGACCCGAGGACGGACAGGGCGCGGGCCACCTCGTCGTGCGAGGAGCGCTCGACCGGGTTGGAGGCGAGGGTCTCGGTGGTGTCCGGTGCCGTGACGGATCCGCGCAGCGGGTCCTCGCGGAGGAACAGGGCGACGACGAAGGCCACCGCCACGACGGGCACGGCGTAGAGGAACACGTCGGTGATGGCGGTGGCGTAGGCGTGGAGCACGGACGGCCTGAGGGCGGCCGGGAGTTCGGCGATGGCACGCGGGTCGGCGGCCAGTTCGGCGGGACCCGCCCCGGCCGGGACCTGCCGCCCGGCGAGGGCGTCGGCGAGCTTGTCCTCGAGCCGGTCGGTGAAGACCGTGCCGAAGACGGCGACGCCGAAGGAGGCGCCGATGGACCGGAAGAAGGTCGCTCCGGAGGTGGCGACTCCGAGGTCCTCGTAGCCGACCGCGTTCTGCACGACGAGGACCAGGACCTGCATCACCAGGCCGAGTCCCGCGCCGAAGACGAGGAAGCACAGGCTCAGCTGCCAGTCGGAGCTGTTCTCGGTGAGCCGGTGCAGCAGCAGGAGTCCGACGGCGGTGACCGCGGTGCCGAGGACGGGGAAGACCTTCCACCGGCCGGTGCGGCTGACCAGCTGGCCGGAGAGGGTGGAGGTGATCAGCAGGCCCAGGACCATCGGCAGCATGTGGACACCGGACATGGTCGGTGTGACGCCGCGCACCACCTGGAGGAAGGTGGGCAGGTAGGTCATGGCGCCGAACATCGCGAAACCGATGACGAAGCTGATCACCGCGACGAGGGTGAAGGTGCGGATGCGGAACAGCTTCAGGGGCAGCACGGGCTCCGCGGCGCGGCGTTCGACGGCGACGAAGGCCGCGAGGAGGACGGCGCCGAGCACGGCCAGCCCGACGATCTGGGGCGAGCCCCACTCCCAGGTGGTGCCGCCCAGGGAGGCGACGAGCACCAGGCAGGTGGCCACGGAGGCGATGAGGAAGGTGCCGAGGTAGTCGATGGTGTGGCGCTCTTCCCGCACCGGGATGTGCAGCACGGCCGCGATGACGAGGAGGGCGACGACGCCGACGGGGAGGTTGACGTAGAAGACCCACCGCCAGCTGAGGTGCTGGGTGAACAGGCCGCCCAGCAGCGGCCCGAGGACACTGGTGGCCCCGAAGACCGCGCCGAACAGGCCCTGGTAGCGGCCCCGCTCCCGTGGCGGGACGAGGTCCCCCACGATGGCCATGGAGAGCACCATCAGCCCGCCGCCGCCGAGTCCCTGGACGGCGCGGAAGGCGATGAGCTGGGTCATGTCCTGGGCGATGCCGCAGAGCGCGGAGCCGATGAGGAAGATGACGATCGCGGTCTGGAAGAGCTTCTTGCGGCCGTACTGGTCGCCGAGCTTCCCCCACAGCGGGGTGGCGGCGGTGGACGCCAGCATGTAGGCGGTGACCACCCAGGACAGGTGGTTCATGCCTCCGAGTTCGCTGACGATGGTGGGCAGGGCGGTCGCCACGATGGTCTGGTCGAGTGCGGCCAGCAGCATGCCCAGCAGCAGGGCGCCGATGGCGACGAGGACGGTCCGCCGGTTCCGCTCCTCACCCGGTGCCGGTGGCGCCGGGAGCGAGCCGACTTCGTGGGCCATACGGGTCTCCTTTGCGCCTCCGCCCTTCTGGTGGGCTTCCTCTCCATCGTGGTGGCTTCCGCCGGTTGCGGCCTGCCGAGCCCTCGCGGGGGCCGGCGGGCAGGGGCGTGCGGCGCGGAAGGCGGCCGGGCGGGGGCGTGAAAGGGACGTACGGGGAGGTTCACGGGCGCCGGGAGACCGAACGGGGTGCTGCCGTGGGGTGCATCACACCGAGGCTGCATAATTTGGCGCAATCCAATGGGGAGGGGTACCGGCCATGACCGGAATCAGCTGTCCGGTGTGCGGCAGTCCGCAGTCCGCGGAGGGGCACAGCACGGACCGCACGTGTTCCTGTGCGGAGCCGCGGCGGGCCGGGCGTCCGGGGGCCGGGGATGCCCCGGGGGCCTTCGACCCACTGCGGATACGCCCGTACGTCACGCTGGGAGCACCGCGGGACGCCCGGCCGGCCGACGCCCCGCCGGCACCCGACGTGCCCGGCCCCGCCACGGACCCGGGCCGGCCCACCCCGCCGTACGGCCGGGGCCCGCAGGCGCAGCACCCGGAGGCGCCGCTCCCGACGGGCCCGGCGTACGCCCCCGGCGGAACACCGGCCCACGGGCCCGGACCGTCCGGGGAGCACGGCGCCCCCCACGCCCCGGCTCCGCCCGGCCCGTACGCACCGGACACCTACGGGCACACCCCCGGCGGTCCCGGCGCCTACGGCACCGCCCTGCCCGCGTACGGAGCGCGAGGCGGCCCCGGGGAGGATGCGGCGGGCGCCGGGGTGTACGCGGACGGCCCCGGGGACTTCGACACCCAGGAGCTGCCGCCGCTCGTGGGCCCGGCACCGGGCGGCCGGAGCAGGGCGGCGGCCCCGCGGCGCCGGCGGCGCGGGGCGGTGATGGCGGCGGCCGCGGCGATCGCGGTCGCGGGCACCGCCGCCTACGCCTCCGGGCTGTTCCAGGGGAGCGAGGAGCGCGACCGGGTGTCCATGCCCGACCGGGACACGGCCCAGCCAAGCCTCGACGTCGCGCCGGACCTGCCCTCCGCTTCCGTACCGCCCGACATCTCACCCTCCGCGTCCCCGTCGGCCACCTCCTCGGCCTCGGCGTCGGCCACCTCCTCGGCCTCGGCGACGGCCCCGGCATCGCCCTCGCTGTCGCCCTCGGCCTCGGCGACGCGCTCCGTCCCGGTGGCGGGGACCCCGTCCGCGCCGCCCTCGACCGCACGCCCCACGGTCCAGGCCACGGGCTCGGTGCAGGAGCCGGAGGCCCCCAACGGGACGCTCCGCCTCGGCGACACCGGTGCGGCGGTCGTGGAACTGCAGGTGCGCCTCCAGCGCGTGTGGCTCTACCCGCGCGACTGGGAGGCCGACGGCGTCTACGACCAGCAGGTGGAGTACGCGGTGAAGGTCTACCAGTGGGACAACGGCCTCACCAAGGACGGCCTCGGCGTCTACGGCCCCAGGACGCGGCGCGCGCTGGAGGCGGAGACCGGTCAGCTGTGAGGGGCCGCCTCCCGGCGGGCCGCCGGGGGCGGATTTGGCGTAGCGGCACCTGCTTTGTATCGTGAGCGAACAAAGTGGTTCCGCCCGCACTCCCTGACCGGCGGGCGGGGCCGCTTGCCCTCTCCGGCCTCGGCGACCTGCGCCCGGCGCCACGCGGCCGCGCCGCCCCGCCCCGGGTCACCGGCCGGGCCCGCCCCGCCCCTGGAGCACTCCTGATGCCGGCCACCGCCACCCCCGCCCTGACCGCCCGCGCCGTCCTGCTGGACATGGACGGCACCATCGTCGACTCGGATGCCGCGGTGGAGCGGATCTGGCGCCGGTGGGCCGTCGAGCACGACCTGGACCCCGAGGCGGTGCTGAGGGTCGTCCACGGCCGCCAGGGGCACGCCACCATGGCCGCGCTGCTCCCGGACCGCCCCGCGGAGCAGAACCACGCCGACAACCGGGTCCTGCTGGCCCGCGAGACGGCCGACACCGAAGGGGTCGTGCCGGTGGCCGGCGCCCCCGCCTTCCTCGCCGCGCTCTCCGGCGTCCCGCACGCCCTGGTGACCTCGGCCGACCTCGCCCTCGCCACCGCCCGCATGGCGGCGGCCGGACTCCCGATGCCCGCCGTGCGGGTGACGGCGGAGTCGGTGGGAGCCAGCAAGCCCGACCCCGAGGGCTTCCTGAAGGGCGCCGCCGAACTGGGGTACGCGCCGGGCGACTGCGTGGCCTTCGAGGACTCGGAGGCCGGGATCGCGGCGGCGCGTGCGGCGGGGATGCGGGTGGTCGGCGTCGGGCCGCGCGCCGGTGCCCACGCGCCCGACCTGGCGGTACCCGATCTGACCCGTCTCTCGGTGACCGTCCGGGAGGACGGCGCGATCGGGTTCCGCGCCGTCTGACGCCCCGGCGGGCGCCGTCCGCGGGGCGGACGGCGCCGCCCCGAGGACCCGCCCCCCGGCGGCCCCGCCGGGGCATCAGCCCGCGACGGCCTCGTAGAGGCTGAACGCCGAGAGCGCCAGCATCAGGCCGGCGGCGACCCTGGTGATCAGCCGCAGGGGCACGTATCGCATGAGGGTGCGGCCGCCCAGGATGCCGATGGCGGCGACGGACCACAGCGCGAGCACCGCACCCACGCCGACCGAGACCGGGTCGTCGTAGCGGGCGGCCAGGTTGGCGGTCATGATCTGGGTCAGATCGCCGAACTCGGCGACCAGGATGAGCATGAACCCCGCCCCCGAGACCTTCCAGAAGGACTGGTCCGCGGGCGCCCTGACACCCTCCTCCCCGCCGTCGTCCTTCTTCAGCAGCAGCACCAGCGCACCGGCCAGGAAGAGCACGCCGACCACGGCCTGCACCAGCCGGTGGGGCAGCAGGGTCAGCACGCTGCCCGCGGCGACGGCGAGCGCGACATGGACGGCGAAGGCCGCCGCGACACCGGCGAAGACGTAGGAGGCGCGGTAGCGCGTGCCGAGCACCAGACCGGCGAGTGCGGTCTTGTCGGGCAGCTCGGCGAGGAAGACCACGCCGAAGGCGAGCGCCGTCACGGTGAAGCTGATCATGGATGGGGTTCCTCGATCGGTCGGGCGCCGCCCCGCCGAGAGTCCCGGGCAGGTTCCAGGGGTCGCTTCGGCACGGCAGCGCCATGGACGAATGCATGGGCACTGCTGCCGAAGGTCTCGCTGGCGAACCCCGCAAGGCCGCCTCCGGGCGCCGGCCGGGCACGAGGCCCGGCAGTATGTCGACGTTCCGGCGAAGAGCTACTCCCCTTCTGCTCCCACCACCCTACGCGACCGGCCGCGGCAGGCGGCAGCGGCCTCCTCCGCACCCGTGCGGGTCCGCGCCCGCGCGGCCGGCGGGAGCACCGGCGGCGCCGCGCCCGCGCGGGCCCGCCCCGGCCGCCGGCGAGTGAAGACCCGGTGGCGGGTCCGGCACGACTCTTGATGTGACGTGAACATGTCGCCACGCTGTTACCCGGCGCCCATCCCCGCGCAACCCGGCGCCACCAGCATGGCCACGCCCCGATACCGCACCCGCGCCCCGACGGCGCGCGGGCGAGGCCGAGTTCCCCCACCACCGAGGAGTTCACATGAGTCGTGTCTACGCGCGTGGACACCGTCGCGCCGGCGTACTCGCCGCCGCTGCGGCCGTCGCGGCGGCCGGTCTGCTGTCGACCGCGCCCGCCGCCCAGGCCGCACCTCCCACCCCCGTCAGCGCCTCCACCGCCCGCAGCTACCTCGGGCAGCTCACCGTCGCCGCCGAGGGCTCGGGCAGCGGCTACAGCCGCGACCTCTTCCCGCACTGGATCACCCAGTACGGCAGCTGCAACACCCGCGAGGTCGTACTCGAGCGCGACGGCGCGAACGTCCGGCAGAACTCCAGCTGCGCGGCGGTCAGCGGCAGTTGGTACTCCCCCTTCGACGGCGCCACCTGGTACGCCGCCTCCGACGTCGACATCGACCACGTCGTCCCGCTGGCCGAGGCATGGCGCTCCGGCGCGAACAGCTGGACCACCTCCGAGCGCCGGAGCTTCGCCAACGACCTCACCCGCCCGCAGCTCATAGCCGTCACCGACAACGTCAACCAGTCCAAGGGCGACAGGGACCCGGCCGAGTGGCTGCCGCCGTTGACCTCCTACCGCTGCATGTACGCGCGGATGTGGGTGCACACGAAGTACCACTGGGACCTGACCGTGGACTCCGCGGAGAAGAGCGCGCTCCAGTCCGTCCTCAACGGCTGCTGACGGCGGGCGCGGGCGGCGGTGGGGCGCCGTCCGCGCCACCCGGCCCCGCCGCAGCCGGGGAACTCCCGCGGCCACGGCCCACGGCCGCACGTTCCGGATGCGCCCGCCCTCTCCCCCTCCCCCGTGTCCGGCAGGGCCCCTGCCCCGCACCCGGTTCGCATGCCTGTCCTCCGCATATCCGTGCCGCACGACATCGCGCCCCCCTCCGGCCCCTGTGTCGTACCCCGCGCGTACGCTGTACTGCTGATCGTGCCGCCTGCGCGCCTCCCGCGGCCCGGCGGCCCTGCCGTCGGGCGGCCCCGGTGGCCGCTCGGCCGCCTTGTCGTCCGAGCGGGGAGAGTCGACGTGCTGGAGTGCCTGGCCGTGCTGGCCGGTAGCCCGTGGATCTACGCCGTGGTGGGCCTCTCCGTCCTGCTCGACGTCTTCCTGCCCGTGCTCCCCAGCGGCGTGCTGGTGATCACCGCGGCCACCGCCGCCGCGGCGGGCAGCACCGCCGGCAGCGCCGCCGTCGCGGGGGCCGCCGGAGCAGCGGACACCGTGCAGCGGGAGGTGCCCTCACTGCTCGTCCTGGTGCTGTGCGCGGCCACCGCCTCGGTCCTCGGCGACCTGGTCGCCTACCGGCTGGCCCGCCGCGGAGGCGACCGCTTCGACCGGGCCATCGCCCGCTCCCGCCGCCTCACCCGCGCACAGGAGCGCCTGGGCACCGCGCTGTCCAAGGGCGGCGGCGCGCTCGTCGTCATCGCCCGCTTCGCGCCCGCGGGGCGCTCGGTGGTGTCCTTCGGAGCGGGCAGCGCCCACCGCAGGGTGGGCGAGTTCCTGCCCTGGTCCGCCCTGGCCGGAACCGCGTGGGCCTGCTACAGCGTGGGGCTCGGCTACTTCGGCGGCCAGTGGCTGGGCGCCGGCTGGGTGGGGGCCGCGGTGTCGGTGCTCGCCCTGTTCGCCGCGGGGCTGCTCGCCGCCTACGTCATGCGGCGTCCGGCGCTGACCCGCTCCGCCGCGTAGCCGCGCCCCGCACCTCCAGGCCGTCGAGGAGCCGTCCGGTGGCCTCGGCGACCTCCTCGACGGCGCGGTCGAACACCTCGCGGTTGTGCGCGGCCGGCGCGCGGAATCCGGACACCTTGCGCACGTACTGGAGTGCTGCCGCGCGCACCTCCTCCTCGGTGGCCTCCCCGGGGAGGACGGGCGGACGGAGGGTCTTGATACTGCGGCACATGCGTCCAGTCTGCCGCGCCCCCGGCGGCGGGTCGAGCGCGGCGGCGCGCCGCCGGGCACCCGGCGGCCGGGGGGCCGCGCCGGGGGACGCACCGGCGCCCGGCGGTCCGCCCCGTGAACACGGCCAGTAGAGTGCGGCGACGATCCCCGCACCCGATCCCCGCACCCCAAGAGGGCCCCGCCGGGCCCGCCCCGAGGACCCGACCCCGTGAACGCGAACCCGCCGCCCGCCGCCTCCGCCCGCCGAAGCCCGCCGCCCGCCGCCGCACCCGCCGCCGTCACCGTCGTCGGGATCGGGGCCGACGGCTGGGACGGCCTCTCCCCCGCGGCGCGGGACGCCCTGCGCGGCGCGGCCGTACTGCTCGGCGGCGCCCGCCAGTTGGCGCTGCTCCCCGCCGAGTGCACCGGCGAGCGGGTGTCCTGGCCGAGCCCGCTGCGCCCCGCCGTGCCGAGGCTCCTGGCCGAGCACGCGGGCCGGCGCATCGCCGTACTGGCCAGCGGGGACCCGATGTTCCACGGCATCGGCCGCGCGCTGACGGAGGAACTGGGCCCCGGCGGGCTGCACGTCCTGCCGCACCCCTCGTCGGTCTCCTACGCCTGCGCGCGGCTCGGCTGGGCGGTCGAGGACACCGAGGTGGTCACCCTGGTGGGCCGTCCCGCGGCCCGGCTGGCGGCCGCCCTCCACGACGGCCGCCGGGTGCTCGTCCTCAGCGCGGGTCCCGGCACGCCCGCCGAGGTCGCCGCCCTGCTGTGCGAGCACGGCTTCGGGCCGAGCCGCCTGCGGGTGCTGGAGCAGCTCGGGGGGACGGCCGAGCGGATCACCGACGGCCGGGCCGCGAGCTGGTCCGCACCGCCCGGCGACCCGCTGAACATCGTCGCGGTCGACTGCCGCCGCGCACCCGGCTCCCCGCGTCTGTCCACCGTGCCCGGCCTGCCCGACGGCGCCTACGAGCACGACGGCCAGCTCACCAAGCGGCACGTGCGCGCCGCCACCCTGGCCGCGCTGGCGCCCGCCCCCGGCGAGCTGCTGTGGGACGTCGGCGGGGGCTCCGGTTCGGTCTCCGTGGAGTGGATGCGCAGCCACCCCTCCTGCCGGGCGGTCGCCGTGGAGCGGGACCCGGTGCGGGCCGCCCGCATCGCCCGCAACGCGGAGGCCCTCGGCGTGCCCGGCCTGCGGGTGGTCACGGGAGCGGCGCCCGGGGCGCTCGGCGGACTGCCGCGCCCCGACGCCGTGTTCGTCGGGGGCGGCGTGACCGCCCCGGGGCTGCTGGACGCCTGCTGGGACGCCCTCCCGCCCGGCGGGCGGCTCGTCGCCAACACCGTGACCCTGGAGTCCGAGGCGGTGCTGGCGGCCCGTCACCGCGCCCACGGCGGCGAACTCGTCCGCCTGGCGGTCTCCCACGCGGTGCCCGTCGGCGGCTTCACCGGCTGGCGCCAGGCCATGCCGGTCACCCAGTGGTCCCACACCAAGTCCGGAGAGACGTCGTGACCGTGTACTTCATCGGGGCGGGCCCGGGGGCCGCCGACCTGATCACGGTGCGCGGTGCGCGCACCCTCGCCTCCTGCGGCGTCTGCCTGTACGCGGGGTCGCTGGTCCCCCGCGAACTGCTCGCGGAGTGCCCGCCGGACGCCCGGCTGGTCGACACCGCGCGCCTCGACCTGGACACCATCACCGCGGAGCTGGTCCGCGCGCACGGGGAGGGCCACGACGTCGCGCGGCTGCACTCGGGGGACCCGTCGGTCTTCAGTGCCGTCGCCGAGCAGATGCGCCGTCTCGACGCCGCGGGCGTGCCCTACGAGGTCGTGCCGGGCGTGCCCGCCTTCGCCGCGGCGGCCGCGGCGCTGAAGCGGGAGCTGACGGTCCCGACGGTCGGCCAGACCGTCATCCTGACCCGCGTCGCGCAGCAGGCGACACCGATGCCCGAGGGCGAGGACCTGGCGACCCTCGGCCGCAGCGGGGCCCTGCTGGTGCTGCACCTCGCCGCGCGCTACGCGGACCGGGTGGTCGAGGAGCTGCTGCCGCACTACGGGGCGGACTGCCCGGCCGCGGTGGTCGCGATGGCGAGCCGCCCCGAGGAACTGGTGCTGCGCGGGACCCTGGCCGACATCGCCTCACGGGTGAAGGAGGCGGGCGTGGTCCGCACCGCGGTGATCATCGTGGGGCGCACCCTGGCCGCCACCCAGTTCCGCGACAGCCACCTGTACTCGGCGGACCGCGAGCGGCACGACTGCTGACCCGCGCGGGCCGGGAGGCCCGGGGGCGGGCGCGGGATGGCCGGGCTCCGGGCGGGCCTCCCGCGCCCGGTTCAGCCGACCGGGGAGCGCCCGACGACGGTGCCCGCGCGGTCGATGCACACCACGTCCACGGCCACCGGCGCCCCGCGCAGGACGGCCAGGGCCTGGTCCCGGGCCTCCACCGCGACCAGGTCGCCGAGCGGCACGCCCGCCGCGGCGCACGACTGGAGCGCGGCGAGCCCCGTGTTGGCCCCGGCGACGGCGTCCGCGAGCGCGCGGTCCGCGCCGCCGCGGACCGCGAGTTCGGCGAGGAAGCCCTTGTCGACCTGCGAGCGGGCCGAGTGGAGGTCCAGGTGCCCGGCCGCGAGCTTGGAGAGCTTCGCGAACCCGCCGCAGACGGTGAGCCGTGCCACGGGATGGCGCCGCAGGTACTTCAGCACGGCCCCGGCGAAGTCGCCCATGTCCAGCAGGGCGTCCTGCGGCAGCCCGTAGAGGGAGGCCACCGTCCGCTCCGAGGTGGAGCCGGTGCAGCCGGCGACATGGGTGCGTCCGGCGGCGCGGGCGACGTCGACGCCCCGGCGGATGGAGTCGATCCACGCCGAGCACGAGTAGGGGACCACGACACCGGTCGTGCCGAGGACGGACAGTCCGCCGAGGATGCCCAGCCGGGGGTTCCAGGTGGAGCGGGCGATCTCCGCGCCGTGGTCGATGGAGACGGTCACCTCGACGTCGCCCGTGCCGCCGTGGCGTTCGGCCACGGCGGCGACGTGCTCCCGCATCATCCGGCGCGGCACGGGGTTGATCGCGGGCTCCCCGACGTCCAGGGGCAGCCCGGGGCGGGTGACCGTGCCGACGCCGTCCCCTCCGCGGAAGACGACTCCCGATCCTGCGGGCAGGGGGCGGACCTCGGCCCGGACCAGGGCCCCGTGGGTCACGTCCGGGTCGTCGCCCGCGTCCTTGACCACGCCCGCCATGGCCGCGGACCCGGGTGCCAGCCTCTCCGCGGCGAGGGCGAAGGACGGTGTCTGGCCCCTGGGCAGGGTGATCGTCACCGGGTCGGGGAAGTCCCCGGTCAGCAGGGCCGTGTACGCGGCGGTCGTGGCCGCGGTGGCGCAGGCGCCGGTCGTCCACCCGGGCCGCAGACCGGTGTGCTTGAGTTGGGCCTCGCGCCCGCCCCCGCCGGGGCCGCCCGACTCACCCATGGAGGGATCCCATGCCGACGGAGGCACGGCAGGACCCGAGCCCGCATCCGGACCCCGGTGCACGGCGGCCGGGGCGCCCGGGGCACGTCCTGGTGCTCGGCGGCACGGGTGAGGGCCGCCGCCTGGCGGAGCTGCTGCACACGGGCGGGGTGCGGGTCACCAGCAGCCTGGCCGGGCGGGTCGCCGCACCCCGCACGCCACCGGGCGAGGTGCGCGTCGGCGGGTTCGGCGGGCCCGCCGGTCTGGCCGACTGGCTCCGTGAGCACGCCGTGGACGCGGTCATCGACGCCACCCATCCTTTCGCGAGTGCGATCAGCTTCCATGCGGCCCTGGCCGCCGCCGAGGCCCATGTTCCCCTGCTGGGGCTGCGCCGGCCCGGCTGGGCCCCGGCCGAGGGGGACGACTGGCACCCGGTCGGGTCCCTGGAGGAGGCGGCGCGGGCGGTCCCCGGCCTCGGCGGCAGGGTGTTCCTGACCACCGGGCGCATGGGACTGGCCGCGTTCGCCTCCGTGGAGGCGGCCTGGTTCCTGGTCCGCTCCGTGGACCCGCCGGAGGGGGACCGCCCGCCGCGGATGCGGCTGCTGCTGGACCGGGGGCCGTTCACCCTGGACGGCGAGCGGGAGGTACTGCGCCGCCACCGGATCGACGTCCTGGTCACCAAGGACAGCGGGGGCGCGGCGACGGCGCCGAAGCTGGCCGCCGCCCGGGAGGCGGGCGTCCCCGTGGTCATCGTGCGCCGGCCGCCGGTGCCGGAGGGGGTGGAGGTGGTCCCGGGGCCGCCGGAGGCGGCCGCCTGGGCCCGGGAGGTCCTCGGCTGAGGCGACCCGCCCCGGGAGCAGGCCGGGCGGGCCCTCCCCGCCCGCTCCGGGCGCGGCGCGGGACCCTACTCCGGGTAGCGGCGCGGGGTCCAGACGATCTCCTCGCCACCGTCCCCGCGCCGCACCGCCCGGGTCTGGGAGGACCCGACGAGCAGGATGGTGCGCATGTCGACCAGGGCGGGGTCCAGCTCGCCGAGGCGGACGATCCGCACGCTCTCCTCCGGGCCGCCGACGTCCCTGCCGAGGACGACCGGGGTGTCCGGGGCGCGGTGCTCCAGCAGCAGTTCGCGCGCCTTGCCGACCTGCCAGGTGCGGCTGCGGGAGCCGGGGTTGTAGAGGGCGAGCACCAGGTCCGCGGCGGCCGCCGCGCGCAGGCGCTCCGCGATGACCTCCCAGGGCTTGAGCCGGTCGGAGAGCGAGACGACCGCGTAGTCGTGGCCGAGCGGTGCACCCGCCCGTGCGGCGGCCGCGTTGGCCGCGGTGACCCCGGGCAGCACCCGGACGGGCACGTCCCGGTAGGCGTCCTGCGAGGCCGCCTCCAGCACCGCCGTCGCCATGGCGAAGACCCCGGGGTCGCCGCCGGACACCACGGCCACCCGCCGTCCCCGGCGCGCCAGGTCGAGCGCGAACTCGGCGCGCTCGGACTCGACCCGGTTGTCGGATCCGTGCCTGGTCTGGCCCGGGCGCACCGGCACCCGGTCGAGGTACGTCGTGTAGCCGACGAGTTCGTCGGCGTCGGCCAGCGCACGGCGGGTCTCCGGGGTGAGCCACAGGGGCCCCGCGGGACCGGTGCCGACCACCGCGACCTCGCCCCGGGCGGCCGGGGGACGCGGGGTGGCGATCCGGCTGGGCACCACGGCCACCGAGAAGTACGGCACGGACCCCGGGTCGACGTCGGCCAGGGGCCCGGTGCGCTCGCCGGGCATGGTGGCGCGTTCGACGTAGCGGGCCTCCGCCAGCCGCCCCGAGGTCTCCAGCGCCGCCCGCACGGCGGGGAAGGTGCGGCCGAGCTTCATCACGACCGCGGAGTCGGTGGCGGCCAGCCGCGCGGCCAGTTCCTCCTCGGGCAGGGTGCCGGGGATGACGGTCAGCACCTCCTCCGCCTCGCACAGCGGGGTCCCCAGGCGGGCGGCCGCGGCACTGACCGAGGTGACACCGGGTATCACCTCCGTCGGGTAGCGGTGCGCGAGCCGCTTGTGCATGTGCTGGTAGGAGCCGTAGAAGAACGGGTCGCCCTCGGCCAGCACCGCGACGGTGCGGCCGGCGTCCAGATGGGCCGCCAGGCGGGCGGCGGCCTCCTCGTAGAAGTCGTCGAGGGCACCCCGGTAGCCGCCCGGGTGGTCGGTGGTCTCGACCGTGACCGGGTACATCAGGCGCTCCTCGACGTGCTCGGGGCGCAGGTGGGGGGCGGCGATCGAGCGGGCGATGGAGCGTCCGTGGCGGGCGCAGTGGTAGGCGACGACGTCGGCCTCGGCGATGGCCCGGGCGGCGCGCAGGGTCATCAGCTCCGGGTCTCCGGGGCCGAGCCCGACCCCGTAGAGGCGGCCGGTGCGCGGCGCTGCCTCGGGCGCGCCGGGGGTGTGCGCGGTGCCGGGCTCGGACGGGGTGCCGGGCTCGGACGGGGTGCCGGGCTCGGACGGGGTGCTCTGGGTGCTCATTCCGCCTCGCTCGCGATCGCGTTGACGGCGGCGGCGGCCATCGCGCTGCCGCCCCGGCGCCCGCGCACCACCAGGTGCTCCAGGGCGAGCGGCGAGGCGGCGAGGGCGTCCTTGGACTCGGCGGCGCCGATGAAGCCCACGGGGGCGCCGATCACGGCCGCCGGCCGGGGGGCGCCCTCGGCGACCATCTCCAGGAGCCGGAAGAGGGCGGTCGGCGCGTTGCCGACGGCGACCACCGCGCCGTCGAGGCTCGCGCGCCAGAGTTCGAGCGCGGCCGCGGAGCGGGTGGTGCCCAGGCTCCGGGCCAGCTCGGGGACGGAGGGGTCGGAGAGGGTGCAGAGCACCTCGTTGTCCGCCGGGAGCCGCTTGCGGGTGATGCCGCTGGCGACCATCTGCGCGTCGCACAGGATCGGGGCCCCGGCCCGCAGCGCCTCCCTCGCCCGCAGGACGACCTCCGGGGAGTAGGCGAGGTCGCGGACGAGGTCGACCATGCCGCACGCGTGGATCATGCGGACCGCGACCTGCGACACCTCGGCGGGCAGCCCTTGGAGGTCCGCCTCGGCGCGGATCGTGGCAAAGGACCGGCGGTAGATCTCCGCTCCGTCCTTCTCGTAGTCGAACACGGTGCTCTCGCTCACTTCGTGGTGGAGGGTCGGTGGTGGGCCGGGCCGGAGCGTACCGCCGCGAGGGCGGCGGCCAGCCGCCCGGGGTCGAGGCCGAGCAGGGCGGCGGCCGGGGGGTCCGGGCGGCCGGCGGGGGAAGGCCGCGGCGCGGCCCCGCCCACCGCCACGGTCAGGTCGTAGCGCCCGTCGCCGGTGGCGACGACGTCGATGCGGGCGCCGTGCGGGTGGCCGCAGCGCCGCTCGCAGCCGGACCAGTACACGGGCAGGCTCCCCGGGCCCCCTCCGGTGGCGCCCGAGGCCGCCGCGGTGGCGTCGGCGCGGACGTCGGAGAGCGCCTTCGCGCAGCCGGGGCGCCCGATGCAGGCACCGGTCCCGTGCCAGGGGGAGGCCGGGTCGGTGACGAGCCCGGCGTCGGCGAGTGCGGGCAGGAACCGGGCCGGGAGGCCGGGCAGGACCAGGCCGCGCCACGGGGTGGCCCGCAGTTCCCCGGTGCCCTCGCGGGCGGCCAGGTCGGCCGCAGCGCGCCACTGGGCGGCGGTCAGCCGCCCCAGCGGGGCGAGGACGTAGGCGGCGCCCGGCGGGGAGCCGCCGAACGCCGCGCGGCCGGCGGCGGGCGGGCGGTGGCCCGGAGCGGGCGGGGGCACCGCGGGCCCGGGCCGGGGCTCCGGGGCGGCTTCGGCGGCGATCCCCGCGGCCGCGGCGCGGTCCAGCAGTGCGGCGGTCGAGAGGCCGCGGCCGGGCGGGAGTTCGGCGATCCGCCAGGCGCGGGTCCCGCTCGCCTCCGCGGCGTCGAGGAAGGCCTCGGCGGCGAGGAGCATGGTGCGGGGGCCTTCGGCGCACGGCACGCGGACCGCCGCCCCGCCCGCGACCACCACGGCCGCCTCCCGGTCCGCCGGGGCGCCGGGGCCGTGTGCGTCCTCTCCGGCGGCTGCGCGCAGCGTCACGTCCGCGCCGAGCCCCGCCATGTCCCCGCGCCCGTCGTCGAGCGCGAACAGGAAGCGGCCGGACAGCGCCGCGGCCCGCTCGTCCGCGCACAGCAGCGCGTCGAGTTCCCGTGCGAGGGGCTGGACGTCCCGGCCTCCGAGACCGTCCAGCCCGCTGAACGGCGAGGCGACGATGTTGCGCACCCGCTCGTGGCCCGGAGCGGGCAGCAGCCCCGCGCCGTGCAGCAGTTCCGCGAGCGGTCCGCCGCAGGCGGCTCCGAGCCCCCTGAGCTGGAGGTTGCCGCGCGAGGTGAGGTGCAGGGCGCCGTCGCCCAGCCGCTCGGCGGCGTCGGCGAGGGAGTGCGCCTGGCGGGCGGTGAGCACACCGGCCGGGAGGCGGACGCGCGCCAGTGCCCCGTCGTCCGCCGTGTGCAGCCGCAACGCGCCGGGGCAGGCGTCACCGCGCTCCCGTACGGGAGTTTGGTCCCGATTCGGGTGGTTGGCGGGGGGTGGAGGCATGGCGGTGAGCATACCGACCCCTCCCCGGGCCACCTCGTCCCGGAGAGGTGACGGCCCTTACTATGCTCCTCGGCGGGCCAGACGGCCCGTCACCGCCGATGACGGCGCCAGGGGAGGAAGCCCGGTGAGATTCCGGCGCGGTCCCGCCACTGTGAGCCCGGCCCCTGCCGGGCGAGTCAGGAACTCCCGCCGTCCTCCACCGCCCGGGGCGCGGAAACCCCGAGGAAGGCCAGCCGTCGCATGCAGCTTCCGTCCCAGGAACCGACGCAGCACACCACCGTCCTGCTCCTGTCGACGTCCGACACCGACCTGCTCAGCGCGCGCGCCGCGGCAGGCCCGGTGGCGTACCGCTTCGCCAACCCCTCCCGTCTGCACCTCGACGACCTGCCCGCCCTCCTGGAGGGCGCGGACCTGGTCGTCGTCCGGCTCCTCGGCGGACTGCGGGCCTGGCAGGAGGGCGTCGACCTGCTGCTCGCCCAGGACCGCCCGGTCGTCGTCCTCACCGGCGAACAGGCCCCGGACGCGCAGCTGATGGAGGCGTCCACCGTCCCCATCGGCATCGCCGCGGAGGCCCACGCCTACCTCGCCCACGGCGGCCCGGCCAACCTGGAGCAGCTGGCCCGGTTCCTCTCCGACACCGTGCTGCTGACCGGCCACGGCTTCGAGCCCCCCGCGGCCGCTCCCTCGTGGGGGCGGCTGGAGCGGACCGTCCGCCGGGAGAACCCCTCGGGCCCGCGGATCGCCGTGCTCTACTACCGCGCCCACCACATGAGCGGGAACACCGCCTTCGTGGACGCCCTGTGCTCCGCGGTCGAGGAGGCGGGGGGCCGTGCCCTGCCGCTGTACGTCGCCTCCCTGCGCACCCCCGAGACCGAGCTGCTGGAGCAGCTGCGCGAGGCCGACGCGCTGGTGACCACCGTCCTCGCCGCGGGCGGCACCCGGCCCGCGGAGGCCTCGGCCGGCGGCGACGACGAGTCCTGGGACGCGGGGGCGCTGGCCGAGCTGGACGTCCCCGTGCTCCAGGCGCTGTGCCTGACCGGCTCACGCGCGGCGTGGGAGGAGAACGACGAGGGCCTCTCCCCGCTGGACGCCGCCACGCAGGTGGCCGTGCCCGAGTTCGACGGCCGGCTGATCACGGTGCCGTTCTCCTTCAAGGAGATCGACGCCGACGGCCTGCCCGCCTACGTCCCCGACGCCGAGCGCGCGGCCCGGGTCGCCGGCATCGCCGTGCGCCACGCCCGGCTGCGCACCCTCGCCAACGCCGACAAGCGCGTCGCCCTGGTGCTCTCCGCGTACCCGACCAAGCACTCCCGCATCGGCAACGCGGTCGGCCTGGACACCCCGGCCTCCGCCGTGGCGCTGCTGCGCCGGCTGATCGACGAGGGCTACGACTTCGGTCCGGCCGACGGGATCCCGGGCCTGGCCTCCGGCGACGGCGACGAGCTGATCCGCGCCCTGATCGAGGCCGGAGGACACGACCAGGAGTGGCTCACCGAGGAGCAGCTGGCCCGCAACCCGGTCCGGATCCCGGCCGCGGACTACCGGCGCTGGTACGCCGCCCTGCCCGCCGCACTGCGCGAGGCCGTGGAGGAGCACTGGGGGCCCGCGCCCGGCGAGATGTTCCTGGACCGCTCGCGCAACCCCGAGGGCGACATCGTGCTGGCGGCGCTGCGCCGCGGGAACCTGCTCGTCCTCATCCAGCCGCCGCGGGGCTTCGGCGAGAACCCCATCGCGATCTACCACGACCCCGACCTGCCGCCCTCGCACCACTACCTGGCCGCCTACCGCTGGATCGCCGCCCGGGCGGACGACGGCGGCTTCGGCGCCGACGCGATGATCCACCTGGGCAAGCACGGCAACCTGGAGTGGCTGCCCGGCAAGAACGCGGGGCTGTCCGCCGCCTGCGCGCCGGACGCCGCGCTCGGCGACCTGCCGCTGGTGTACCCGTTCCTGGTCAACGACCCGGGCGAGGGCACCCAGGCCAAGCGCCGGGTCCACGCGACGCTCGTGGACCACCTGGTGCCGCCGATGGCACGCGCCGACTCCTACGGCGACATCGCGCGCCTGGAGCAACTGCTCGACGAGTACGCGCAGATCAGCTCGATGGACCCGGCCAAGCTGCCCGCGATCCGGGCCCAGATCTGGACGCTGATCCAGGCGGCCCGGCTCGACCACGACCTCGGCATGGACGACCGCCCCGACGACGACGGCTTCGACGACTTCCTGCTGCACGTCGACGGCTGGCTGTGCGAGGTGAAGGACGCCCAGATCCGCGACGGACTGCACGTGCTCGGCTCCGCCCCGACCGGCCCCGAGCGGGTCAACCTGGTGCTCTCCATCCTGCGGGCCCGGCAGATCTGGGGCGGCACCGCGGCCCTGCCGGGCCTGCGCGAGGCCCTCGGACTGGACGAGTCGGCCGCCACCCGCACCACCGCCGACGAGGCGGAGGCCCGGGCCCGGGAGCTGGTCGAGGCGCTGGAGGCCGCCGGCTGGGACCCGTCGGCGGTCCCCTCCGAGCACGGCGAAGAGGTCGCGGCGGTGCTGCGGTTCGCCGCGACCGAGGTCGTACCCCGCCTCTCCCGCACCACGGACGAGCTCACCCACGCCGTCCACGCGCTCGACGGCGGCTTCGTCCCCGCGGGCCCGTCCGGCTCGCCCCTGAGGGGCCTCGTCAACGTCCTGCCGACGGGCCGGAACTTCTACTCCGTCGACCCCAAGGCGGTGCCCTCGCGCCTGGCCTGGGAGACCGGTCAGGCGCTCGCCGAGTCGCTGCTGACCCGCTACCGGGAAGACAACGGGGAGTGGCCCGTCTCGGTGGGCCTCTCGCTGTGGGGCACCAGTGCGATGCGCACGGCCGGCGACGACGTGGCGGAGGCGCTGGCCCTGCTCGGCGTGCGCCCGGTGTGGGACGACGCCTCGCGCCGGGTCACCGGTGTGGAGGCCGTGCCGCTGGAGGAGCTGGGACGTCCGCGGATCGACGTCACCCTGCGCATCTCGGGCTTCTTCCGCGACGCCTTCCCGCACGTCATCGGCCTGCTCGACGACGCCGTGCGCCTCGCCGCCTCGCTGGACGAGCCGGCCGGGGACAACCACGTCCGCGCCCACGCGCAGGCCGACCTGGCCGAGCACGGGGACGAGCGCCGCGCCACGACCCGCATCTTCGGCTCCCGGCCCGGCACCTACGGCGCGGGGCTGCTCCAGCTGATCGACTCGCGGGACTGGCGCACCGACGCCGACCTCGCCGAGGTCTACACCGTGTGGGGCGGCTACGCCTACGGCCGCGGGCTGGACGGGCGCCAGGCCCGGACGGAGATGGAGACGGCGTACCGGCGGATCGCCGTGGCGGCGAAGAACACGGACACCCGCGAGCACGACATCGCCGACTCGGACGACTACTTCCAGTACCACGGCGGCATGGTGGCCACGGTGCGCGCGCTGCGGGGCACGGCCCCGGAGGCGTACATCGGCGACTCCACCCGCCCCGAGACGGTCCGCACCCGCACCCTGGTGGAGGAGACCTCCCGGGTGTTCCGGGCGCGTGTGGTCAACCCCCGCTGGATCGAGGCGATGAGGCGCCACGGCTACAAGGGGGCCTTCGAACTCGCCGCCACCGTGGACTACCTCTTCGGCTACGACGCCACGACCGGCGTGGTGGCGGACTGGATGTACGACAAGCTGACCGAGACCTACGTGCTGGACCCGGAGAACCGCGCCTTCCTCCAGGAGGCCAACCCCTGGGCGCTGCACGGCATCGCGGAGCGGCTGCTGGAGGCGGAGTCCCGCGGCATGTGGGAGAAGCCGGACGCGGAGGTCCTCGCCGCGCTGCGGCAGGTGTACCTGGAGACCGAGGGCGACCTGGAGGCGGACGACGCCTGACGTGTCCGGTCGATCAGCTGACCGCCCCGTGCCCGGGTCGCCGTGCGGCACGGGGCGGGGTGATCCGGCCGGGGCTGCGTGGGGGCGGTTGCGGCCGTTCCCGCCGGTCGGCAGCCAGGCCCTGCGGCTGCGGACCGGCGGCGCGTATCCGCGGCGACGCGGCTTCCGGCGCCGTCCCGAAGAAGACCGGCAGGGGACAGCCCGCCTGCCGCGGGCATCACGCGGGGAAGGGCCACCGGACTTCGGCGAAGAGCAGCACACCGACCGGAACACCGTCACCGTGCCCTCGACAGGCGGTTTCGAACACTCGGGTTCCGTGGTGACTCGCCATCACGAAAGCGGACTCGTCCGCTTCGGCATCACCAAGGCGGCAGCCGCCCTCGTCCGGCTTCTCGCCTGATCGCCCTCACCAGGCAGGAGGCCGCGACCTGTCGCCGTCCCCGCCCTCCTCCGGCCAGGCGACGGGGTGACTGTCCGTCCTGCTCAGGATCCCGGGGTCGGGTGGGAACCCGTCCTTGTGCGGTCCGGACCGGTAGGCCCGCCGTGTGCGCGGAAGGGGTGTCTCCACGAGTTCTCCGTCGTGGATCATCCACAGCCCGAAGCAGTCGTCCTCCTCGTCATGGATCAGAACCTGCACCGACTCCGGCCGGGGCCACGGCAAGGACTCCAGGTGCTTCAACAGCCTGACCTGCTGCGCATGCTCACGAACTCCGCACCCCAGCCGAACCCCCAGTGCCCGCCCGGCCGCATCTCGAAGAACGTCCCGCTCCAGGTACGCGTGCCGTCGTACCGGGTCAGCGGTTCCATGACCTCGTCAGCGTCCAGCGCCAGCACGATGACCTCGGCGATTCCGCTCATGCCGCAGTACGACCGTGCACCACGGGAGGGCCGCAACCGGGATCTGCCGCCCCCAGCACCGCCGGGCGCGGCCGCCTCGGCCCTCGGCCTGGGCGTCCCGCGGCGGTCGCAGCTCCCGGGGCACGTCCTGGGAACACCTGCCCCGGGAGCTGCGGCCGGGGCGCCGCCGGACGCCTCCTCAGGAGACGGCCGAGGGACGCCGGTGCGGCATGTCCCAGCCCTCGGCGAGCCTCGACGGGTGCACGGTGCGCCCGCCGCCGAAGAACTCGCAGAACTTCATGATGAGCGGGTCCCAGCCGAGCGGGTCCACGTGGTGCGTCCCGGGGATGACCAGGTCCTCCTCGACATGGGCGCGCAGGACCTCGACCTCGAAGGCGGTGGCGTGCGGCTCGGGGACGCCGAAGGGGTGGGCCGAGACCACCCGGCACTCCAGCTGGACCGGGCACTCGGCGACCCTGGGGGCCCGGACGAGGTCCGCCGCCTGCTCGGTCAGGCCTGCGGCCGAGAACTTGTCGGGCTCGTACCGGTAGCCCTGCCGCCTCTTGAAGTCCACGATGTCCGGCTTCCCGGTGGTGAGCGCGATCCGGTCGACGGCGCCGACCATCGCCGACGAGGGCAGGTTGAGCACGCACTCGCCCTCCCTCAGCAGGTTGGCGGTGGTCTGGGCGTTGTCGCCGAGACCGAGCATGCACGACCTGCCCAGCCACCACGCCGAGGACATCGGCGCGAGGTTGGCCGTCCCGTCCTCGTTGAGCGAGCTGACCAGCACCACGGGAGTGCCGAAGTAGAGGACCTTGAGACCGGGGACGACGTGCATACGCGGTGCCTTTCACGGGGAGTGGCCGGACGGACGGGGCCCGCGGGCGGAACCACGAGCCGTCGCCGACTCTCTCGCGCCCCGGACCGCCCGCGCTGGCGGAAATCCGGCATCACGTTCGACGCTGCCGGAGCGCACCCCGGACCCCGGGACCGATCTTGTGCCGGCCTACGGGCGGCACTCCCGGGAGCAGCGGTCCGCTCCCGGCGGCGGACACCGCCCCGGACCGACCGCCGCCCCGGCCGTACGCCGACGACCACCGCGCTCGGCCCCTGCCCCACCCGACGGGACAAGCCCTCGTCCCTCGCACCGGCCGAACCGGGGCAAGGTGCCTCCCCGCGGCGAAGGACCGACAACCTGTCTACCCACAAGCGTCATTGACGATGCGACAGGTCGTAGAGTGCCCTCATGACGCACCGACAGCAGCGGTCCCAGGGCCCCTCCGGCTTCCGGTAGGTCCGCCGGGAGATCCCCGGCGGCTCCTCGACCAGGGAGCACCCGTGGCACGCACCGCCCACCACATCCGCAGCCGTCGCGCCGGCACCGTCCCGCCGGGCCACCGGCCCTGGCGCCGCGTCGTGCTGCGCGACCTGCGCTTCAGCACACGCGCCACCGGGGAGGCCGAACGGCGGGGCGTCCGCGTCCTCCCGGCGACCGTGCTCCGCACCGTCGAGGTCCGCACCGTCCTGCGCTCCCGCAACGACCGGGGCATCTCGGCCGAGGCGGGCATCGAGGAGCGGCGCGCCCGCGCGCGCTGCCGCGGTCGCCTCCGCCTGCTGCTCGGGGTGGCCCGCTCTCTCGACGGCCGCTTGGACCGGGCCGTCCGGGAGGAGGCCGACGGGCACGACGGCTTCGACGTCCCGCCCGTCCGCCACCGGCACGGTGTGCTCCGCTGACGCCCACCGGGGCTCCCGCCCGGGGCCCCGGCCGCGCGCACCGGTGACCCGGTCAGGTCACCGGATCACGACGTCACCGGGTCACGACGTCACCGGATCACCGGGCCACGAACTGCGTGAGTATCGCCTGCACCTCGTAGATGTCCACGCCCTTGGTGAAGGTCTTCTCGATCGGCACCGAGCTTCCGGAGAGCCAGATCTTCAGCTCGGCGTCGAGGTCGAAGGTGCCCGCGGTCTCCACCGCGAAGTGGGTGATGCTGCGGTACGGGACGGAGTGGTACTCCGTCTTCCGGCCGGTGATCCCCTGCTTGTCCACCAGCAGCAGACGCCGGTCCGTGAAAAGGATCGTGTCCCGGATCAGCTGGAACGCCGCCTGGACCTGCTCCCCGTGCCCGAGGAGCCGCGCGTACTCCTGCTGGGCCTGGGCGGGATCGACGGTGTGTGCGTTGCCGAAGAGCGCCATGAGAATCCCCCGTTGTATGCGGACCGCAACCTGCACCCCACTGTAGACCGGGGGTCGGACAGGCGCCGTGCCGCGATACGGCCCATCGATATCCGGTCGCAGCCCCGGCAGGGCAGTGGCTACCCTCGGCAGGCCCCCGCACCGAGCCCGAGGACACCGCTGTGAACACCCGCCGAACGACGACGCTCTGGCGCCCCACCGGTCCCGAGGAGCTGGCGTTGGTGCGGGACTCGGGCTGGCGCGCCTGGCCGCCGCGTCTGCCGGAGCAGCCGATCTTCTACCCGGTCCTCGACGAGGAATACGCCGTCACGATCGCCCGCGACTGGAACGTCCGTCACAGCGGCGAGGGCCACGTGACACGGTTCGAGGTCGACACGACGTTCCTGCGCCGGTACCCGGTCCGCCAAGTCGGCGGACGGACGATCCTGGAGCTGTGGATCCCGGCCGAGGAACTACCGGAGTTCAACGCCCACATCGTCGGCCGGATCGCCCTCGTCCACAGCTTTCGCCGGTCCGAGGTCCCCGCGTCTCCCTGACCCCCCGTCCCGATCGGCTCCCGGAGCCCCTGCGGCCGCCCGGAGGTCCGGGCGTCGAGCGGTGAATCGGCCGTGTCCGGGACGCTGGTGCGCTGTGGAGAGCCGGCCGTCGAAGGCGATGGCGAAGGCCTCCAGCGCGATCCATCGGGCCTGGCACTTACCGGTGGGGTCGAGCGACGGGATCGCGCTGTGGACGCGCTACGACGCTGCGGTCCCGTCCGGGAAGTGTTCACAGGGCCTGTCCGCCACTCGGGGACAGGCCCCTACGCCCACGTGCGGCCGATGGCGTGCAACCCAAGGTCAGGTTCGGCCGGGCCCACTCGCGCGTCATGGTCCCGCTGGGCGTCCGCTTGGGCGGCACCAAGGAACTGATCGCCCCGGCCGAGGACTGCGGAACCCCACCGAGTCGTGGGCGACTTGCCGCGCGACTGCCGCCGACGCGGTATGCACGATCCCGCACTGGTCGTCGGTGACGGCTTGATGGGCCTACCGACAGGGCTTACGGGCTGCCGCACCAGCGATGGTGTTCAAGCTCGGCGAGATCACCCCAGACCCGCAGACGTGTGATCACCGGAGCGGAGCTCGTGGCTCCGGTCCGTTCGGGCGCGAGGTTCGACAGCGGCGTTCGGGTCGAGTGCAGGATATGGACCCGTGATCCAGATGAACGGCCCGTAGAGGTTGCTCCAGCACTCGGAAAGCGCAGGTCAGAGCGCAGACGTTACCGAAATCGGGCGAAAAGCCCATTCCAACTCACGCACCAGACGGCCGAACACGGCGACTTCAGGTGTGATCGGCGACGACAGCATTCCTGGCAGCCTCTCATTCGAGTATTCGGAGCCGCATTTCACGTACGACGAACCTGTAGCGTCCGGAGTTCAGCACGTCTGCCGAAGAGGTCGACAGGGTCGGCCGGCGCTGCGACAAGGAACCCTTCGCCGGGCCTCGATGACGCGCCAGTCGGGGTCCGCGGCACGGGACCTCGTCGCCAGACGTGAGTCGTTCCCGAGCGCTGGCCCGCGGGAGACTGCAATCGGCACAATGTCTCCGTGGAGATACTGACTGCCGCCCTTCCCGTGGGCGCCACGGTGCTCGTCGCCATCGTGGGCTACCTCCAGTGGAGACGCAGCGAGCAGCGCCAAGCCGATATCGAGACGGCGCGACAGGAAATGGAGCAGGCGGAGCGACGTCGCGTCGCGCGCGGACCGTATGACCAACAGCGTCTGGAAGCCCTACAGAAACTGCTCGAGAAGCTCCGCGAGCTTGAAATCCAGTCACGGTGGAACGGAGGGGGGCAGGATCTGCGTGCCGAGGTGCCGAAGATCAACACCTTCCTGATCCGGCATGGCGAGGTGCTGGATGACGAAGAACGCCGACTGACCCGGCAGTTCGTTGAAGGGCTGACGTGGATCGACCGTCGCGAAGCTGAAGAGCGACTCCGGTGGGACGAGCGGCGGGAGCAGCAGCTTTCTGCGTACGGCATCGACATTGGCCCGTACGGGAGTTCCTGGGGACAGACGGGGCCTCTGCCGCCTTTCGACGAAGCCCATCAAGCCGTGCAGAAGTGGACGTCGGCGCGGGATGCCCTGGAGGAACGGCTTCGCCAAGTTCTCCAAGGCATGTGAGCGATCAGTATCGCGTCACAGGTCCTTGCTCGTGTTCGCGGCCGCACCGAGCGCTGCGGAGCGCGCCCAGCGCCGCCTGCCGGGAGGAACTCATCAGCCGGAACGTGGTCAAGCTCGTGCCGGCCCCGCGGGTGGAGCAGCGGGAGCTGAAGCCGTGGGACCTGGAGCAGACGACGACGTTCCTGGAGGCGGCGAGGGGGGACGCGCTGTACGCCGCGTTCGTCCTGGCCGTCACCCTCGGCCTGCGCCGCGGGGAGGTACTCGGGCTGCGCTGGTCGGACATCGAACTGGAGCGCCGCGCCCTCACCGTGCGGAACCAGATCCAGCGGGTGCAGAACGAGCTGTACGCGGACTCCACGAAGAACCGCCGGACCCGCGTCGTCCCCCTCCCTCTCATGTGCGTGCCGCCACTGCGCTGGCAGCGTCTCCGTCAGGCCGCCCAGCGGCTCGCCGCGGGGCAGGAGTGGCAGGACAGTGGCTACGTCTTCACGACGCGTACCGGCCGCACGGTCGAGCCGATGAACCTCAGTCGCTCGTTCCAGCGCATCTCGGAGGCGGCCGGGCTCCCCCGGATCCGGCTGCACGACGCCCGGCACGGGTGCGCGACGCTCCTGTTCGCCGCGGGCGTGCCGGCGCGGGTGGTGATGGAGATCCTGGGGCACTCGCAGAT
This sequence comes from Streptomyces sp. C10-9-1, assembly GCF_024497955.1. Lineage (GTDB taxonomy): Bacteria > Actinomycetota > Actinomycetes > Streptomycetales > Streptomycetaceae > Streptomyces > Streptomyces sanyensis. The sequence goes on from NZ_JANHKP010000006.1 coordinate 162,110, forward strand.
CGCCGTCACGATGAACATCTACACGCACGTCTCCGACGAGCGTCGGAGGGAGGCGATGGGGCACATGGACCGGCTGCTCCGTCGGCGCCGTCCTGAGTGAGACTGCCGTCAATCTCTACCGTCAAAGGCCCCCGCAGCGGTAGCTGCGGGGGCCTTTGTGCTGGTGGGCGCGGACGGTTTCGAACCGCCGACATCTGCTTTGTAAGAGCAGCGCTCTACCCCTGAGCTACGCACCCGTGGATGAGGGCACAGCCTACATGGCAGGGGCCGCACGCCCGCAAACCGTCATGGGGTGCGGGGGCTGTCCCCACCCCGGAGAGGGTGGGGAGCCGGATCGAGGCGGGGGCGCCGCGGACCTAGGTTGGGGAGGGTCAGGGGACAGTCGGACGGGCCTTGGGGGAATCACCACCATGCAGCACATGTCAGGTATGCGTCAGCATCTCGGTCGGGGGGCCGCGGTGCTGGCCGCGGTGGCCGTGGGGGTCGCCGTGCTCTCCGGGTGCGGGAGCCCGGATCTCGACGACACCCCCCTGGAGCGCAAGGTGTTCCCCTTCGACGGCGAGAGGCTGAGGATCGAGTCCGACGACTCCGAGCTGGAGATCACCGCGGCCGACGTCGACGAGGTCGAGGTGACCCGCCGGATCGACGGCTGGGTGGTGATCGGGAACGGGCCGGACGCGTCCTGGAAGCTGGAGGACGGGACGCTCAGGCTGACCGTCGGCTGCAAGGGCCTGGCGGCCCACTGCGCCGGGCACCACACGGTGAAGGTGCCGCGCGGAGTGGCCGTGACGGTCGAGGACGGCAACGGCGGGGTCGAGGCCGGCGGGTTCGCCGACGCGCTCACCATCCGGTCGGACAACGGCCGGGTCGTCGTCCGCGACTCCAGCGGTCCGCTGGTCCTGGAGACCCGGAACGGCGGCATCCGCACCGAGCGGGTCACCTCCACCCGCGTCCGCGCGCATTCCGGCAACGGGTCGGTACGGCTGGACCTGGACGCCGCGCCCGAGCGGGTGGAGACGTCCAGCAGCAACGGGGGCGTGGAGGTGCGGGTGCCGGCCGGCGGCGGGCCGTACGCGGTGACGGCCGAGAGCCGCAACGGGGGCGTGGACGTGTCCGTCCCGACGGACGACGCCAGTGAGCGCAGCGTCACCGCGCGCAGCGGCAACGGGAAGGTGCGGGTGGCCACCGCGAACTAACGGACCCCGGTGTTCGTCCTTACTGATGGGAGTATGGACCCGGTACGGGCGGGGCGGACACGGCACGGGAGCGGGATGTGACGGCGAGACAGCCGCAGCCGAGGGACGAGGCGGGAACGCGTGCCGTCCGGGACGTGCTGGGGCTGGTGCTGCTGCCGGCGCCGCTGCTGGCCGCCGCCCTGACGGCCTCGTTCGCCGGCGGGGGCACCCGCCGCTGGTTCGGCGGAGGGCGCAGCGAGAGCCTGCGGGCCGAGGCGCAGGCGGCCAAGGACGCGGCGGCCGCCGCGTTCTACGCCCTCGACACCGCCCAGCGCGATCTGCGCATCTCGATCGAGACGATCACCGCGGTCGACTCCTCCCCGGGGGCGCGCCGCGCGGTGGAGGAGTTCGCCGCGCTGGGCGAGCGGATCGACGCGGCCAGCCACGCCTACATCACCGCGGTCGACTCCTACGACCTGGACCGCGACGACCTGGAGTCCTCGGTCGCCACCCGGGCGCGTGCGGAGCTCGACACCGCGCGCGGCGAGCTGGAGCAGGTCAAGAAGCAGCTGGACCGCTTCGAGCGGGATCTGGGGCCGCTGCTGGAGTCTGCGGAGACGCAGCTGGCGCGCCTCGCCCCGGCGGTCGAGCGGGCGCGGCAGGCGCTCCTGTCGGCGAGCACCGCTCTCGACGCGGTGCGGGGCTCCGGGCTGCGGGCGGACGACCTCGCGGCCCGTCTCGCGGCACTGGGCCCCGAACTCACGCGGCTGAACGAGGGCGCGGGCCGACACGGCGTCCCCGCGACGCTCCAGCGTGCCGACGGAGTGCTGCGGGACGCGGAGGCGGTGCGGGCGGAGGCGGAGCGCCTGCCGGAACGGGCCGCGGAGATCGACAAGCGGCTGGTGTCGCTGCGGACCCGGGCCCAGGCACTGGCCAACCGGGCCCGGCAGGTGGAGCCCGTGCTCAGCGAACTGCGCCGCCGCTTCTCGGCCGCCTGCTGGCAGGACCTCCAGCCCGTGCCCGAGCAGGCCGCACGCGGTGTCCGCCAGGCGGAGGAGAAGCTGCGCGAGGCGGGGGCGGCGCGCGAGGAGCAGCGCTGGCCCGATGCGACGGCGCTGCTGTCCACGGTGAGGGCGCTGCTGAACTCGGCGGACGAGGCCGTGTCCGCGGCCGGGGAGCGGCTGCGGCGGCTGGACGCCGTCGCGAAGGACCCGCAGCAGGAGATCGAGCGGGCCCGGTTCGCGATCCGGGACGCGCAGCGGCTGGCCATGGCAGGACGCCATACTCCGGACCCCCGGCACGCCCGTCCGCTGGACGAAGCGGTCGCGCGGCTGGAGCGCGCGGTCGCGGGGCTGGAGGGGCGCCACCCGGACTACTGGCACTTCCTGCAGGAGACGGAGGCGGTGCGGGGCGTGGTCGCGGGGGTCGTGGAGCAGATCCGCGGCGAGCGGGGCGGCGCCGGGCACTGAGCGTGCGGCGCCCCGGGGCCCGCGGGGGCGCGGCACGGTCGTGACCGCCTCCGCGGTCAGGGCCGCCGCGGAGGTGGGCGCACACCCGCCCCGGTGGTGCTCACAACCCGTGACCATGCCCCGGCCGTGCCGCCCCGTCCGTGCCCCGTCGGTCCTCCGTCCGCGCCCTGCCCGCGCCCTGCCCGCAGAGGCCCCGTGCGCGCGCAGAGGCGCCCGGGGCCCGCCCCGGTCCCCCGGGCCCGGGTGCGGCCCGGGGGGACCGGGCGTCCGCGGCCGTGCGTCGGGGGCCGCCGTTGTCACCCGGCGCCTCGGGGCGGATGCTGGAGGGGAAGGAGCCCGAGCGCGCAAGGAACCGCGCGGGTGCCTGCGCGGGTGCGAAGGAGGCCGACCATGGCCGGACACGTACAGCACGCCCCCAGGCTGCGGCGCCGGACCAGAGCCCGCATCACCTTCGACGAGCACCTGCCCGTCGACCACAGTCTCAGCCGGTTCTACCGGATCGGCGCCGGGCTGATGGGCGTGGTGCTGGTGACGTTCGGCATCCTGGGCCTGTTCGACCGCATCGGCTTCTTCGACACCCGGGGCGACACGGTGGCCGGTCTGAACACCAACGGTGCGCTGAGCGTGCTGTCGATCTGCGTCGGTGTCCTGCTCTTCGCCGGCATGGTGGTCGGCGGCAACTTCGCGTCCACGCTCAACATGGTCCTCGGGGTGCTCTTCATCGCCAGCGGGTTCGTGAACCTCGCCCTCCTGGACCGCAGCTTCAACCCGCTCGCCTTCCGGATGCAGAACGTGATCTTCAGTTTCGTGGTGGGCCTGATGCTGATGTTCTTCGGCATGTACGGGCGGGTGAGCGCGGGGCTACCGCACGACAACCCGTACTGGCGGGCCCGCCACCCCGAGGAGGCCGAGCGGGAGCAGCGGGCGCGGCGGCGCCGGGAGGGCCTCGCCCCGTGAGACCTCCGGGGCCGGACGCAGGGGACGCAGGGGCACCGGTGCCCCTGCGGCGCGGGCGGGGATCGCGCCGGAGGCCCGGGGCCGGGGGCCCGGGGCCGGTAGCCTGGGGCGCATGCCCCGTTACGACTTCCGCTGCCGCACCTGCGGCGGCACCTTCGAAGTGAGCAGGCCCATGGCGGAGGCCTCCGAGCCGGCCGACTGCCCCGCCGGCCACGCCGACACCGTCAAGCTGCTGTCCACCGTGGCGGTCGGCGGCACGGCAGCCGCCTCCGCCCCCGCGGGCGGCCCCGGCGGCGGCGGGGGCGGCTGCTGCGGCGGGGGCTGCTGCGGCTGACGCGACCGGACCAGGACCGGGCCCGCCCCGGAACGGGACCGGGGCCCCGCCGGGCCCACCGGCGCGCAGCACCCCGCTTCAGGAACGCTTCAGGAGCCCTTCAGCTTCGGTTGCCTAGCGTGCCGCCATGGACAGCGTCATGGCGGCAGGCGGGATCGACGGCGGTGCACCGGGCTGGGTGAACGGCCTGATGGAGACACTGGGGGCGCCGGGGGCGGGCATCGCCATCGCGCTGGAGAACCTCTTCCCGCCCATCCCCAGCGAGGTCATCCTCCCGATGGCCGGCTTCGCCGCGAGCACCGGCACCATGAGCCTCCTCGCCGCCCTGGTCTGGACGACGGCCGGCTCGGTGGTCGGCGCCCTCGCCCTGTACGGGGTGGGCGCGCTGCTGGGCCGCGACCGGACGGTCGCCATCGCCGCGAAGCTGCCCCTGGTGAAGGTGAGCGACATCGAGCGGACGGAGGCCTGGTTCCTGCGGCACGGCCCGAAGGCGGTGTTCTTCGGGCGGATGGTCCCGGTGTTCCGGTCGCTGATCTCGGTCCCGGCGGGCGTCGAGCGGATGCGGCTGCCGATGTTCCTGACCCTGACGACGCTGGGCAGCGCGATCTGGAACACCGTGTTCGTCCTGGCCGGCTATCTGCTCGGTGAGAACTGGGAGGACGTGGCGGGGTACGTGTCCGCCTACTCCAAGCTGGTGCTGGGCGCGGCCGCACTCGCGGTGGTGGCCTTCCTGCTGGTGCGGCTGCTGCGCCCGGGAGCGGGTACCCGGCGGGCCTCGGGCGCGCCGCGGGCCTGAGCCCGGGCGCGCACCGGGGCGGGCCGCCCCCGCGGTGTCAGACCGCGGGCTCCCGGGCGGCCGCCAGGGCCCTGCGCAGGATCTCCTCGCCCGCCGCGGCACCCTGCTGGGCCAGGGCCTCCACGTGCGCGGCGTCCCAGCCGGCCTCCGCGAGCTCGCCGTGGCCGGGGCGCCAGCCGCGGTCGGCGGCCGCCAGCAGGTCCGCGTCGAGCAGGGAGTCGCCCGCCGCGAGCGTCAGGCGGGCTCCCGTGCGCCGTGCCACCTCGCGCATCGCGGCGCTCTTGGTGAGCGGCCGCGGCACCACGTAGACCTTGCGGCCCTGGAGGGAGACGGAGTAGCCGCGCCCCTCGGCCCAGCCGGCCAGGTCCTTCAGCCAGCTCTCGGGCAGCAGCGGCCGTTCCACGACGAGGTAGGCGAACAGGTCCTCGGCGACGCGCTCCTTGCGCAGCCAGGCCGGGTCGGCCGTGGCGGCGAGGTGGGCGCGGATCTCGGCGAGCGGGGCGCATTCCGCGGCCAGCCGCCGCTCGACGGACCGGTACCAGTCGGGGTCGCTGACGCCGTCGACGAGGAGATGGCCGCCGTTGGCGCAGATCGCGTAGCGGGCGGGCCCGCCCGGCAGGTGGATGCGCTGGTACTGCTTGCGGGTGCGGGTCGTGGTGGGGACGAAGACGGTCTCCTCGGCGAGGCGGGCGAGGAGCCCGGCCGCGGTCTCCGTCAGGTACGACAGCGGCTTGTGCTCGTGGACCTCCACGCACAGCAGGCGGGGGGCGTCGGCATCGGGCATCGCCAGCGCGAGTGCCGCGGAGGAGTAGATGAGCGTCCGGTCCAGGTCGCTGGCGACGAGCACGGGGCCGTCGCGGTGCGCGGGGGTGCCGGAGGGGGCGGGCGCGGCGGTCATCGGGCGTCCACCGCCTTGCCGTCGGCGCCGGTCGCGCCGCGGGTGTAGCGGGGGTGGATCAGCCCGACACAGGTGTAGGGAAGGCCGTCGACCTCCTCCACGGGCACCCCCCGCTGCTCGGCCAGCAGCCGGACATGGGCGAGGTCGCTCCCGGCCCCGCGCCGCGCGAGCACCTTCCAGGGGACGCGGCGCAGCAGCACCCGGGTGGTCTCGCCGACGCCCGGCTTGACCAGGTTGACGTCGTGGATGCCGTACTCCCCGCTGATGCGCTCGACGGCCGCCCAGCCCTCCCAGCCGGGCTCCCGGTCGGGGGCGGCGAGCAGCTCCTTCACCTCGGCGGCGACGGAGTCGGCCACCTCGTCGAAGCGCGCGGCGACGGTGTCCAGGAAGTGTCCGGAGACGTCCGAGCCGGCGAGGTCCCGGTAGAACTTGGCGCCGTGGAAGTCGTGGGGGCCGACCAGGTCCTGGCGGAGCACGGTGCGGGATATCAGCCCCGAGACGGTGGAGTTCAGGCACGCGGAGGGGATCAGGAAGTCCTCGCGGGTGCCGTAGGTGCGCACGCAGCCGCCCGGGTCGGCCAGCACCGCGATGCCGGGGTCGAAGCCCGGGAACGCGCTGAGGGCGTCGGCGAGTTCGCGGGTGATGGCGCCCTTGCCCGTCCAGCCGTCGACGAAGACGACGTCGGCCGGGTCGTGGTGGGCGGCCAGCCAGCGCAGCGCGTTGGCGTCGATGCCCCGGCCGCGCACGATGGAGACCGCGTAGTGCGGCAGGTCCAGGCCGTGGCGGTGGAGCGCCCAGCGGCGCATCAGGACCCCGACGGGTGTACCGGCCCGGGCGAGGGAGACCAGGACGGGGCGCGGGGTGCGCTCGGCGAGCACGGTCTCGGTCACGGTGCCGACGGCGCGGGCGATCCGGGCGGCGGACGCCTCCAGCGCGTCCGCGAACAGTTCCTGGTAGCGGGCGCTCGGCTGGTACTCGACGGGCAGTGACTCGGCGTAGTGCGCCCCGCCGCTCTGGACGGCCTCCTCGCGCTCCTCCGTGGGCGCCTCCAGGTCCGCGTCCGAGAGGTCCTGGAGGAGCCAGCCCACCTCCTCGGGTGCGTAGGAGGAGAAGTCCGGTCCGCGGAGCGGGTCGGGCAGCATGGGGGCCCTTTCGGGAGTGCGGTGCGGTGCACCGGCAGCGGTGCGCCCGGCGTCCGGCACGGTGCGCGGGGGAACGTAGGAGGGGACGACGGCGAGGACGACCCGCCCCGTGTGCCCGGCGAGGCGCGCGAGCAGGCCGTCCTCGGCGTGCAGGGCGGCGGTGTCGCCGGCGGAGTCGACGACGGCGACCACCGCGTCGAAGCCTGCTCCGGCGACGTTGTAGGCGTAGCGCTCGCCCGGGCCGTCGGCGGGGTCGTCGTGGGCGGGGAAGACCAGCCGGGTGCGGATGGCGTAGCCGGGGTCGTCCACGGCGAGGACGGGCGAGCGGGTGGTGGTGGAGTAGCGCACCTCCCGGCTGCCGTCGGCGGACTCCTCCAGGGCGAGTGCGAGGCGCAGCGGCGTGTACATCAGCTCCTCGGTGCCGAGGACGAGGACGCGGCGGGTGCCGTGCAGTGCGGCGGCCAGGGCGTCCGCCATGGCGGGGAGCGCGGCGTCGAGTTCCGCGCGGTGCGCGGGTGTGAAGCCGTGGCGGCCTCCGTCGGGGAGCCGCGCGGGCCAGCGGAGGTCGACGCGGACGGGGGGGTGCGCGGCCTTCCCCGATGCCGGCCGCTCCCCCGTCCGGGTGCCTGCCGCCCCCGCTCCCGCGGTCGGCTCCTCGTGGGTCTCTACCAGGGCCCGGCCCCGGGCGAGCACGTCGGCGGGGAGGCGCACGGTGCCCGAGGCCAGGGTGACCAGGTCCAGGCGTGCGCCGATCTCGTCCGCCGCCGCGGCCAGCGCCCTGTGGTGCTCGGGGCCGCGCATGTCGACCAGGGCGACGATGACGTACCGCTCGCGGGGGAATCGCCCGTGCAGGGCGCGGACGGTGTTGAGCACGGTGTTGCCGGTGGAGAACTCGTCGTCGACGAGGACCAGCGGGCCGTCCCCGGCGAGGAGGCGCGGGTCCTCGGGCAGCAGCAGGTGGGAGGTGGCGTGGGAGTGGGACTCCTCGAAGCCGCCTGCCGGGGCCACGCCCTCGACGGGGCGGCGGGTGGAGTGGAGGTAGGGCGCGCCGCCGAGCCCGTCCGCGACGCAGTGGCCGAGTCCGGTGGCGGTCTCGGCGTAGCCGAGGACGGTGGCGCGGGCGGCCTCCGCCGGGGTGAGCAGCTCCCGCACGCGGAGGCCGAGCCCGTACCCGGCGTCGCGGACGACGGACGGCCGCTGGGGGACGTGCTTGCCGAGCACCGTGGAGACCAGCAGGTGGGCCCGCTTGGGGTTCCGCCGCAGGGCCAGGCCCAGCAGCTCGGGGAGCCGTGCGTCGCCGTCGATGCCGACCCCGAGCCGCTCGGCGACCCAGCTTCCCGACCACACCACCGCGCCGCCGTCCTTCGTCGTCTGTGTCATCAGTCCCTCTCCCGGCGGCGCGGTGCCGCCGGAGCCCTGCCGGGCCGCTGCCCGGCCGTGTGCCCGGTCGTGGTGCCCGGGGCGCGCCCGCGCAACGGTCCGGCGGGCGCCGCTCCCGATCCTGCCCCACCCTCAGTCACCGAGGCACGCCGCCAGCAGGTCGACGAAGCCGACGTCCGCGGCCGCGACGCCGAAGACCTCCGCGCGCTGCAGGGTGCGCTCCGCCCAGGCCCGGTGGGGCTTCACCTCGTTCATCTTGTTGGTGTAGGCGGAGCGCAGCACTCCGCCGCCGCCCCGCTCGGGCCGCAGGATGTCCCGGGCGTCGCTGTACTCCTCGTGGCTGACCACGGACAGGGCGTGCACGGGGGCCACATGGGTGGGGTGGATGCAGGTCTTGCCGAGCAGTCCGTTGGCCCGGTCCAGTTCGATCTCGCGGAGGAGCCCGTCCATGTCGCGCTCGATCAGCGCGGTGCGCAGCTCCTCCGCGCTGCCCTCCAGGAAGGGGCTGCGGCGCAGCTGCGGCTTGAACATGCGCTCCGGTGCCGGGAAGTACTCCCAGACGGGACCGGTGATGGTGAAGCCGGTGCCGTCGGAGCGGCCGAGCACGTTGACCACGTCGGCGATGACGGAGGTGACGATCCGCACGTCGTAGGCGGTCATCTCCTGGGAGCGGCGCAGTCCGTAGGCGGAGCAGAAGTCGGTGACGCCGAGCCGGAGGGCCAGGACCCGTTCGCGGTACTTGTCGACGGCGCGCGCGATGCCCAGGAGGGTGTCCGTCCGCGTCTCCAGGTAGAGCAGTTCGGGCGACTCCAGGACGGGCATGGCGAAGAGGCGGCGGCCGGTGGCGGCCTCGGCGGCGCCGAGCGCCTCCAGGAAGGGCACGCCACGGGCCTCGGTGAACTTGGGGAGTACGAATCCGGACAGGAGTCGCCTGGCCGGTCCCAGTCGTTCGGTGAGCGTGGGGATCTGCTCGGGGTGGCGGACCCGGATGAAGAGCAGGGGCACCTCCGCTCCCGCGTCACGGAGGTCGGCGAGCGCGGAGAACTGCCGGACCAGATTGGCCTCGGCCTCCTCCACGTCGGCGTCGTCGATGGAGTCCTCCAGGCAGAGCACCATGGACACCACGCCGTGACCGGCCTGTTTGGCCACGTCCTCGGCGAGCCGGGGGCGCGTGGCGGGGCTGTAGAGGGTGGCTCCGAGCGCGGCGGACAGCACCGCGGCCGGTGAGTCCGCGTCGAACTCGCACGGCTGCCGGTGGAACAACCGGTCTCGGGACGCGGCCGGGATGTGCCCGAAATGACGCATGGAGATCCCCTGTAGCAGCCTCGACGGCCCTGGTGACGTATGGCCGGTAATAGTACGTAGGGGCGGGTGTCCGGAGTTCCCGGTGTGCATGAAATCCAGGTAACCCGTCCGCTTCCGCCGGGTGGGAGGCCGGGCGGCGGCGGGTGCGACCGGCCGGTGCCCGCCCCCGCGTTGTCCCCTCACCCCTCGGCCAGGCAGGATGACGGGCATGACGCACGCGATGACGAAGGGCTCGAACGTCCCCCTCGGTGCCGCGGCCGTGCGGGCCGTGCTGCGCTGGACCCCGGGTACGGGGGTCCCGGACGTGGACGTCTCGGCGCTGCTGCTGGGCCCGGGCGGCCGTGTGCGGAGCGACGAGGACTTCGTCTTCTACAACCAGCCCCGGCATCCGTCGGGCCTGGTCCGCCGTCTGCCGAAGAAGCGGGTGGCGGAGCACCTGACGGACACGGTGGAGGCCGACCTGACGGCGCTGGACGCCTCCGTGGAGCAGGTGGTGATCGCCGCCTCCTCGGACGGCGGGACCTTCGCCCACGTACCCGACCTGCGGATTCTCGTGCACGACGCGGCGGGGGGCGACGGGGAGCCGCTGGCCGTCTTCGACGTGCGGCCGGAGACCGGGGAGGAGACGGCCGTCATCTGCGGCGAGCTCTACCGGCGCGGGGAGGGCTGGAAGTTCCGTGCCGTGGGGCAGGGCTACCCGACGGGCCTGGTGGGGCTCGCGACCGCGTTCGGGATCTCCGTGGACGAGGCGGAGGCGGACGGGGAGGACGGCGGCGACCCGGCGGCGACGGAGCCGGAGGGGGCCCCCGCGGCACCGGAGCCGGAGACGCAGGTGGTCCCCGCTCCGCCCGGCGTGCCGCCGGCGTACGGCTATCCGGGGGACGGCGGGGCCGCCCCGGCCTACGGCTATCCGCCCGCGGCGCCGCCTGTCCCGGCCGCGGCCCCCGCGGCCGGGTACGGGTACCCGCAGCCCGCGGGCGCGGTTCCGGGCGCCGGGCCCGATCCGTCGTTCCGGCTGCCGCCGATGGGGCCGCAGTTCCTGCGCAGGTGACCCGGCCCCGGTGCGGGCGCGCCTGGTCCGGGGTCTGACGCCCCCGGCGGGCGGCCCCGGCGGGCGGCCCCGGCGGCGGCTTCGCCGGGGGCCTCGGGGGCACGGACGGCACCGAGGCCGCGAGCGGCTCAGGGCCCGCACCGCGGCCTCCGGGGCGGGGCGCAGCTGTCACACCCTGCTCTTGTAGCCCCTGCCCCACTGGAGCCCCCAGCCGTAGAGCCGGTCCAGCTCGGCCTGGAAGCCGTAGACGAACTTCACCTCGCGGCGGACGACCAGCTCGCCCTTGGTGTTGTCGACGGAGAACACCGCGCAGGACCGGGCCTCGGGGGCGCGCTCGTCGAGTTCGATCTCCAGCCGGGGCCCGTTGCTCGGGTAGAGGGTGCAGGTGGCGTGGGTCCGGTCGAAGGCCGGGGTCTGGTCGTAGATGTAGACGAAGAAGAGCAGCCGCGTGATGTCCTCGCGGTGGTCCAGGTTGACGAAGATCGTCTCGCCGGAGGGGGCGCCGAAGCGGTCGTCGCCGCTGAGGCGCACGTAGGGCGGCTCGTTGAGGTCGCCGAAGAAGCCGCCGAGGGGCTGGACGACGCCCTTGGTGCCGTCGGCGAGCTCGTACAGGCAGCCGAGGTCGAGGTCGACGTTGACCATGCCCTGCGTGTGGGCCTGGACGACCTCCGGCTGGAACATCCTCAGCGGGTTCCTCAGCAGGCCGCCGGCGGGGCGCGAGCGGCCCTCGATGTCGGAGGTGCGCATCCGCCAGGAGAGGTTGACGCGCAGGTTGCCGCTGGCGGCGCCCTGCTTGGACAGCGACACCGACGGGCGCCGCCTGGTCAGCTCGATCGCGTTGGAGGCGGCGCTGCCGGAATCGAACTGCGCCGCGCTGCCTCGAAACAGGTTGTCCCAGAAGGCCATGCCCCACCCCACACTCGCCGTGCCCGACTGTCCGTGCCTGTGCCGCGCCTGCGCGGGCGCTGCGCCCGTGCCCGTGCCCGTGCATGCGGCGGGGCGGCCGCGAGGCTGAGCACCTCGCGACCGCCCCGCCGGGAAGCGTTCCCGCCCGGGGGCGGGTGTCACACCCCTGAGGAGACCCCGGCCTTGTCGCCGGAGGAGCCGCCCTCGGCCGCCGCCGCCTTCCTGTTGCGCTGCAGCGAGGAGAGGAAGGAGGCCGCGATCAGCACGACGCCGACCAGGCCGGTGATGATCTCGCTGATCTCGTGCTGGATCGTGATCAGCAGGATGACGGCGAGGGCGCCGATCGCGTAGTGCGCGCCGTGCTCCAGGTAGACGTAGTCGTCCAGGGTGCCCTGGCGGACCAGGTACACCGTGAGGGAGCGGACGTACATGGCGCCGATGCCGAGGCCGAGTGCCATCCAGAAGATGTGGTTGGTGATGGCGAAGGCGCCGATCACTCCGTCGAAGGAGAAGGAGGCGTCGAGGACTTCCAGGTAGAGGAAGAGGAAGAAGGCGGCCTTGCCCGCCAGGCCGACGGCGGAGACCTGCTTGCCCTCGCGCTTGGCGCGCTCCTCCTCCTCGTGCTCGCGCTCCTCCTCTTCCTCCAGCTTGTCCTCGAAGTAGCCGGAGAGGCCGCCGACGACCAGGTAGGTGATCAGGCCCGCGACGCCGGAGAGCAGGACGGTGGCGGACTTGTCGGCGTGGCCCGTGCTGGTGTGGGCGTGGGTGGCGAAGGTGATCGCCGTGACCAGCAGGACGATCAGGGCGACGCACACCGAGAGCATGTCGATCTTGCCCAGCTTGGCCACCGGGCGCTCCAGCCAGGCGAGCCACTTGTGCTCCCGCTCCTCGAACAGGAAGTCGAGGAAGATCATCAGGAGGAACATGCCGCCGAAGGCCGCGATGGCCGGGTGGGCGTCGGTGACGAGCGCCTCGTAGCGGTCCGGATCGTCCATGGCCAGCTGGACGGCCTCGATCGGCCCGACCTGGGCGCTGATGGCCACGATCACGACGGGGAACACCAGCCGCATGCCGAACACGGCGATCAGAATGCCGATCGTCAGGAAGATCTTCTGCCAGAAGGCATTCATCTTCTTGAGGATGCCGGCGTTCACGACCGCGTTGTCGAAGGAGAGGGAGATCTCGAGGATCGAGAGGATCAGGACGATCCCGAAGGCTTCCCAGCCCCACTGCCAGGCGGCGAAGGCCAGGCCGGCCGCCGTTACGGCGAACGACCAGCCGAAGGTTTTCAGAACCACTGGTTACCCAATCGTGTGATGGTCCCCCGGGTGAAGCCTGGGGGATGGCCCTCCCCCGCACCGCACGCGGCTTTACGAAACATTGACCCCGAAGTCTAGAGCGATGCCGCGCAGGCCCGATGCGTACCCCTGCCCCACCGCGCGGAACTTCCATTCGCCCTGGTAGCGGTAGAGCTCGCCGAAGATCATCGCCGTCTCCGTGGAGGCGTCCTCCGAGAGGTCGTAGCGGGCCAGTTCCTGGCCGTCGGCCTGGTTCACCACCCGGATGAAGGCGTTGCTGACCTGCCCGAAGGTCTGGCCGCGGTTGTCCGCCTCGTGGATGGAGACGGGGAAGACGATCTTGTCGACGTCGGCGGGGACCTGGGGGAGGTCCACGACCACGGACTCGTCGTCGCCGTCACCCTCACCGGTGAGGTTGTCGCCCGTGTGCTGGACGGAGCCGTCCGGGCTGGTGAGCTGGTTGTAGAAGACGAACCACTCGTCGCCGAGCACCCTGCCGTCGCGGCACAGGAGTGCGCTCGCGTCGAGGTCGAAGGGCGCCCCGGTGGTGGAGCGTGCGTCCCAGCCGAGCCCGACGAGGACCTGGGTGAGATTGGGTGCGGCCTTGGAGAGGGAGACGTTGCCTCCCTTGGCGAGTGTGACGCCCATGCTGGTGTGTCCTCCCCTTGGTGACGTGCGGTGCGAGGGTGCCTCGGCGAGGCACGACCGGCGCCGCACGGGGTGTGCGGCGCCGGAGGCGACCTCGGCCCCGCCCCTGCGGCTGCGGCCGTCCGGCCGACGGCCGTCGGCCGGAGTTGCGGGGGCGGGGCCGAGGGGTGTGCGGATCAGACGTTGACGCCGAAGTCCTGCGCGATGCCGCGCAGGCCCGAGGCGTAGCCCTGGCCGATGGCACGGAACTTCCACTCCGCGCCGTTGCGGTAGAGCTCGCCGAAGACCATGGCCGTCTCGGTGGAGGCGTCCTCCGAGAGGTCGTAGCGGGCGAGCTCGTTGTTGTCGGCCTGGTTCACGACGCGGATGAAGGCGTTGCGCACCTGGCCGAAGGACTGCTGACGGGTCTCGGCGTCGTAGATGGAGACCGGGAAGACGATCTTCTCGACGTCGGCGGGGACGGCGGACAGGTTGACCTTGATCTGCTCGTCGTCGCCCTCGCCCTCGCCGGTGAGGTTGTCGCCCGTGTGCTCGACGGAGCCGTCGGGGCTCTTGAGGTTGTTGAAGAAGACGAAGTTCGCGTCGTTGGTGACCTTGCCCTCGGCGTTGGTCAGCAGGGCGCTGGCGTCGAGGTCGAAGTCGGTGCCGGTGGTGGTCCGGACGTCCCAGCCCAGACCGACGGTCACCGCGGTCAGATTCGGTGCGGCCTTGGTCAGCGAGACGTTGCCGCCCTTGCTGAGGCTGACTCCCACGAGTCCCTCCAGTGGTGTTCAGGGGCAGCGCCCCCGGTGGTGCGTTCCTGTACGGATCAACGAGAGGATCCTAGTGACCGGTTCCCGCGCGAAACAGGCTTTCACCCGCGGGTCCGGCCGGTGTGCTCAGCCGTGCCGCCGCCTCACAGGGCGCCGAGGGCCGCGACGTAGTCGTTGAGGTCGCGGGCGTCGGGGAGCCCGTTGACGACGGTCCAGCGCACGATGCCCTCCTTGTCGATGATGAAGGTGCCGCGCACGGCGCAGCCCTTCTCCTCGTCGAAGACGCCGTAGTCCCGGGAGGTGTCGCCGTGCGGCCAGAAGTCCGACAGCAGCGGGTACTCCAGGCCCTCCTGCTCGGCGTAGACGCGCAGGGTGTGGATCGAGTCGTTGGAGACGGCGAGCAGCTGCGTGTCCTCGTTGACGAAGGTCGGCAGCTCGTCGCGGAGGGCGCACAGCTCGCCGGTGCAGACCCCGGTGAAGGCGAACGGGTAGAACAGCAGCACCACGTTCTTCTCGCCGCGGTAGTCGGAGAGTGCGACGGTGCGGCCGTGGTTGTCCTTGAGCTCGAACTCGGGAGCCTTGTCGCCGACCTCGATCGCCATGGGAAACCGCCCTTTCAGTGAGCCGGATCAGTGGGCCGAACCGGTGAGCCGGACCGGTCGGTCCCACCCTACGCAGCCGGTGCGGGGCCCGTGGAAGGGCCCCGCCGGGCATGGGGAAGGCCCCCGTCGACGCAGGCCGGTGCTCCGGGCGTCGGCAGGGGCCTTCGGGATGGTCCGCCGGGGGCGCGCTGTCAGCGCTTGGTCTTGGCCGCCTTCGGGGTGGACAGCCGGCTGCCGCTCCAGTCCTTGCCCACGCTGATGCTGCGGGCCTGGGTGAGTCCGGCCGTCTGCGCCGCCTCGTTGATGTCGCTGGGCTCGACATAGCCGTCACGGCCGGTCTTGGGGGTCATCAGCCAGATCTCCCCGCCCTCGTCGATCAGGCCGATGGCGTCCACCAGGGCGTCCGTGAGGTCGCCGTCCTCGTCGCGGAACCACAGCACCACGACGTCGGCGACGTCGTCGTAGTCCTCGTCGACGAGCTCCTGCCCGATAACGGCTTCGATTGCCTCGCGGAGTTCCTGCTCGACGTCGTCGTCGTAGCCGATCTCCTGGACCACCTGTCCGGGCTCGAACCCCAGCTTCGACGCCGGGTTGGTCCGCTCCTCCGCGTGGTCCGCGGTCGCGCTCACGGCTTGCCTCCTGATCGTTCTCGGAAAATGCGTCGGCCGCGCGCGTACGCGTGGCATGGGCCGTAGTCCACACGGGCGGGACGGATCGCGCAAGTACCCGGCCGTAGGGACCGCCGAAACGGTGACGTTTGCGGCCGTCTCGGCTCAACTCCAGGCGCTGCCGTCCGTTCGGTCGCACGATCCTCCCGGTCGCGCCCCGGCCACGCCCTTTGAGGCCCTTTGCGCCAAACCTACCCCTCCATCCGTCGTTCGGAACCGGGCGGCCGGCCGAAACACGTGAACGGTGTGGGCGTAAGGTTGCGGTTCGATAGGGTCCGCTCCCCCGGTTCGACGGGGCCGACCGCCGCCGCCGGGGCCCGGCGCGGGCCGCCCCGGGCGGTCCGGACCGCCACCGAGGGCGCCACGCGGGCCCGCACCGGCGCACCGGCGGACGGATCCGCCGGACACCGGGAGTTACCACTCGGTAGAGATGACGTACGCGGCCAGGCGGTACACGATGGATGCGGTGCGACAGCTCGACCGTCATCACGTCAGCGCGTCTTCCCGCGGCAGCGCGGCCAGACACCCCAAACAGTGAAGGAACAGCGTGGCTTCCGGATCCGATCGCAACCCGATCATCATTGGCGGCCTTCCCAGCCAGGTCCCCGACTTCGATCCCGAAGAGACGAAGGAGTGGCTGGACTCCCTCGACGCCGCCGTCGACGAGCGGGGCCGCGAGCGCGCCCGCTACCTCATGCTGCGCCTGATCGAGCGGGCCCGCGAGAAGCGCGTGGCCGTGCCCGAGATGCGCAGCACGGACTACGTCAACACCATCGCGACCAAGGCCGAGCCCTTCTTCCCCGGCAACGAGGAGATCGAGCGCCGGATCCTGAACGCCACCCGCTGGAACGCGGCGGTGATGGTCTCGCGCGCCCAGCGCCCCGGTATCGGGGTCGGCGGCCACATCGCCACCTTCGCCTCCTCCGCCTCCCTCTACGACGTGGGCTTCAACCACTTCTTCCGCGGCAAGGACGACGGCCGGGGCGGGGACCAGATCTTCTTCCAGGGGCACGCCTCACCCGGCATCTACGCCCGCGCCTTCCTGCTGGACCGGCTCTCGGAGCAGCAGCTCGACGCCTTCCGCCAGGAGAAGTCGAAGGCGCCGAACGGCCTCTCCAGCTACCCGCACCCGCGGCTGATGCCGGACTTCTGGGAGTTCCCGACCGTGTCGATGGGCCTCGGGCCCATCAGCGCGATCTACCAGGCCCGCATGAACCGCTACATGGAGGCGCGCGGCATCGCCGACACCTCGGGCTCCCACGTGTGGGCCTACCTGGGCGACGGCGAGATGGACGAGCCCGAGTCGCTGGGCCAGCTGTCCATCGCGGCCCGCGAGGGCCTGGACAACCTCACCTTCGTGGTGAACTGCAACCTCCAGCGCCTCGACGGCCCGGTGCGCGGCAACGGCAAGATCATCCAGGAGCTGGAGTCGCAGTTCCGCGGTGCCGGCTGGAACGTGATCAAGCTGGTCTGGGACCGCACCTGGGACCCGCTGCTCGCGCAGGACCGCGACGGCGTGCTCGTCAACCGGCTGAACACCACCCCCGACGGGCAGTTCCAGACGTACGCCACCGAGACCGGCGCCTACATCCGCGACCACTTCTTCGGCGACGACCACCGCCTGCGCGCCATGGTCGAGAACATGACGGACCACCAGATCCTGATGCTGGGCCGCGGCGGCCACGACCACCGCAAGATCTACGCGGCCTACGCGGCGGCCCGGGAGCACAGGGGCCAGCCGACGGTGATCCTCGCGCAGACCGTGAAGGGCTGGACCCTCGGCCCGAACTTCGAGGGCCGCAACGCCACCCACCAGATGAAGAAGCTCACGGTCGACGACCTGAAGGGCTTCCGCGACCGCCTCCACATCCCCGTCACCGACGCCCAGCTGGAGTCCGGCCCGCCGCCGTACTACCACCCGGGCCGGGAGTCGGAGGAGATCCAGTACATGCACGACCGGCGCCAGGCGCTCGGCGGCTACGTGCCGACCCGTGTGGTGCGCTCCAAGCCGCTCGCGCTGCCCGACGACACGGCCTACGCGGCCGTGAAGAAGGGCTCCGGCCAGCAGTCGATCGCCACGACCATGGCGTTCGTACGGCTGCTGAAGGACCTCATGCGGGACAAGGAGATCGGTCGGCGCTTCGTGCTGATCGCGCCGGACGAGTACCGCACCTTCGGCATGGACTCCTTCTTCCCGAGCGCGAAGATCTACAACCCGCTCGGCCAGCAGTACGAGGCCGTCGACCGGGAGCTGCTGCTCGCCTACAAGGAGTCGCCGACGGGCCAGATGCTCCACGACGGCATCTCGGAGGCCGGCTGCACCGCCTCGCTGATCGCCGCCGGCTCGGCCTACGCCACGCACGGCGAGCCGCTGATCCCCGTCTACGTCTTCTACTCGATGTTCGGCTTCCAGCGGACCGGCGACCAGTTCTGGCAGATGGCCGACCAGCTGTCCCGCGGCTTCGTGCTGGGCGCCACGGCCGGGCGGACCACCCTGACCGGTGAGGGCCTCCAGCACGCCGACGGCCACTCCCAGCTGCTGGCCTCGACCAACCCGGGCTGTGTGGCCTACGACCCGGCCTTCGGCTTCGAGATCGCGCACATCGTCAAGGACGGCCTGCGCCGGATGTACGGCGGGGACGCCGAGCACCCGCACGGCGAGGACGTCTTCTACTACCTCACCGTGTACAACGAGCCGATCCTGCACCCGGCCGAGCCGGCGGACGTGGACGTGGAGGGCATCCTCAAGGGCATCCACCTGCTGCGCCGCGGCGGGAAGGGCCGGATCCCGGCGCAGATCATGGCCTCCGGTGTGGCCGTGCCCTGGGCCGAGGAGGCGCAGCGGATCCTGGCCGAGGAGTGGGACGTCCGGGCGGACGTGTGGTCGGCGACCTCCTGGAACGAGCTGCGGCGCGAGGCGGTCGCGGTGGACGAGCACAACCTGCTCCACCCGGAGGAGGAGCAGCGGGTGCCCTACGTGACGCGGAAGCTCTCGGGCGCGCAGGGCCCGTTCGTCGCCGTGTCGGACTGGATGCGCTCGGTGCCGGACCAGATCGCGCGCTGGGTGCCGGGCACCTACACCTCGCTGGGCGCGGACGGCTTCGGCTTCGCGGACACCCGCGGGGCGGCCCGCCGCTACTTCCACATCGACGCCCAGTCGATCGTGCTGGCGGTCCTCACCGAGCTGGCCCGCGAGGGCGCGGTGGACCGCAGCGCCCTGAAGCAGGCGATCGACCGCTACCAGCTCCTCGACGTCGCGGCGGCCGAGCCGGGCGCGGCGGGCGGCGACGCGTAGCGGCGGCACGGACGAGGGGTTTCCGGGGGCGGCGGGCCGGGCGGTCCGCCGCCCCCGGGCCGTGCGGGACGGGGACCCGCCGCCCGGACCGTGTCCGGACCGTGTCCGGGGGTCCCTACGATGCTGGGCATGGAAGTCCGGAACGCGCAGATCCGCTGGGAGCAGCGGATGCAGAACCCCCTGCTGGCCCTGGCGGTGGCCTTCGCCGTCGCCTACGCCGTGCCGATCATGACGCCCGGTGCCCCGTCCTGGGTCCACGGCGCCTGCACGGGCGTCGAGTGGCTGGTGTGGGCCGCGTTCGCGGTGGACTACACGGTCCGGCTGTCGCTGGCGCCCGCGAAGTGGGAGTTCGTGCGCCGCCATCCGCTGGACCTGTGCGCGGTGCTCCTGCCGCTGATCCAGCCGCTGCGGCTGCTGCGGCTGGTGTCCACCGTGCTGCTGGCGGGGCGGCGGGCCAGGATGGCGCCGCAGATCACGCTGACCACCTACGTCGGCGGCTCGGTGGTGGGCCTGATGATGTTCGGCTCCCTGGCGGTGCTGCGGGTGGAGCGGGACGCGCCCGAGGGCAACATCAAGACCCTCGGGGACGCCGTGTGGTGGTCCTTCACCACGATGACGACCGTCGGCTACGGCGACCTGGCGCCCACCACGGGGCTCGGGCGGCTGCTCGCGGTGGGGCTGATGATCTCCGGGATCGCCCTGCTCGGTGTCGTCACGGCCAACATCGCCGCCTGGTTCATCTCGCGCTTCGAGCGGGACGACGCGATGGAGCGCCGCCAGACGGAACTCCTGGAGGCCCTCACGGCGGAGGTGCGGGTGCTGCGCTCGGAGGTGGCCCGGTTGTCTGCGGGCACGGCGCCGGACGGGGCGGACGCCGGTGGGGCGGGGACGGCGCCGGACGGGGTGGACGCCCCGGGGCGCTCCGGTGTGCCGGTGCAGGGGCCCGGCGGCTGAGCGGCGCGGAGAGGGCCCGGGCCCGGCACGGGCGGACCGGGGGCTCCCGGACCGCCGGGCTCAGTGCTCCCAGACCGTGAAGGCCCGCACCCGGTAAGGGGAGAGCGGCACCCAGGTCCCGCTGCCCGGGTAGGTCTCGAACTCGCCCGTCCCGGCGCACTCGGCGGACTGGTAGGTGGTCACCGGGCGCCCCGTGCGGTTGGCGAGCGAGGCGGCGTGGGCCCCCGCGGGCAGGGGGGTGCAGTTCTCCACCCCGGTGGCCGCCAGTTCGTAGCCGCGGCGGGTGCCGCGGAAGCCCGGCTCCGTCCACAGGCACAGCTCCCCGGCGGCGCAGTCGCCGCCCCGGGCGGCGGCCGGTGCGGCGGCCGGTGCGGGGACGGCCGCGGCGGAGGGCGGCAGCGCCGCCGGGGAGAGCAGCGCGGCGAGGGCGGGGACGGCGGCGAGCAGGGTCCTGGGCATGCGGGTCGACCCCCGTGGTGTCGGTGCGGGAGGGCAGGAGCTGGTCCCCCGCAGCCTCGCGCCGCCGCCCCCGGCCGGGGAAGGGCCCCCGGCGAGGATCATCCGGACGGGCGACGGCCCCCCGCCGGGTGGGCGGGGGGGCCGTCGCGCGGCACGGGGTGCGTCAGACGTGCACGCCGCCGCCGGCCGCGTCGGCGTTGGCACCGCGCCTGGCCAGCGTCGCGACCCCGGCCGCGACCACGGCCACCACACCCGCGACGGTGAACGCCAGGCCCATCCCGGACATGAAGGTGTCGTGGATGACCGTGCCGATGGCCGAGGCCAGCTCGGGGGTCATGCCCGGTGCGTCCGCGAGCCCGGCGGGCACGGCGCCGAACTCAGCGGCCTCCTCCAGCCTCGGGTCCGGCGGGGCCGGGATCCCGGCGGCCGTCCAGTTCTCCGCGAACTCGGCGCTGACCCGGGAGGACATCACGGCGCCGAGCACGGCGGTGCCGAGTGCGCCGCCGACCTGCATCGCGGCCTGCTGGAGGCCGCCCGCCACACCGGAGAGCTCCAGCGGGGCGTTGCCGACGATCACCTCGGTGGCACCGACCATCACCGGGGCGAGCCCGAGGCCGAGGAGGGCGAACCAGAGGGACATCGCGAGGGTGGAGGTGCCGTCGGTGAGGGTCGTCATGCCGAACATGGCGACGGCGGTGCAGACCATGCCGCCGACCAGCGGGACCCGCGGCCCGAACCGGGTGATCAGGGCCCCGGCGAGCGGCGAGGAGACGATCATCATGGCGGTCAGCGGCAGCAGCCGCAGCCCGCTGTCGACCGGGCTGAGCTCACGGACGCCCTGGAGGTAGAAGGTCACGAAGAACAGCCCGCCCATGAAGGCGAAGGCCATGAGCACCATCAGGACGGTGCCGGCCGACAGCGGGACGGAGCGGAACATCCCGAGCGGGATGAGCGGCTCCCCGACCCGGGTCTCCCAGAGGGCGAACAGCACGAAGAGCAGGACGGCGCCGCCGAGGCACAGCCAGGTCCTCGTCCCGCCCCAGCCCCAGGACTCCCCGGCCTTGATCAGCCCGTAGACCAGGGCGCCCATGGCGCCCGAGAGCAGCAGGATGCCGGGGATGTCGAAGGAGCGCGGGGCGTTCTCGGCACGGTGGTCCCTGAGGATCACCAGGCCGAGGGCGAGCGCGACCACCCCGACCGGCACGTTGATGAAGAAGACCGACTGCCAGCTGACGTGCTCGACCAGCAGCCCGCCGAGGATCGGGCCGCCCGCGGTGGAGGCGCCGATCACCATGCCCCAGATGCCGATCGCCATGTTGAGCTTCTCGGCGGGGAAGGTGGCCCGCAGCAGACCGAGGGCGGCCGGCATCAGCAGGGCGCCGAACAGGCCCTGGAGGACCCGGAAGAGGATCACCAGGGCGATGGAGCCGGAGAGCCCGATGGCGGCCGAGGCCGCCGCGAAGCCGGCGATGCCGATGAGGAAGGTCTGGCGGTGGCCGAAGCGGTCGCCCAGCTTCCCGGCCGTGATCAGCGCGACGGCGAGGGCGAGCAGATAGCCGTTGGTGATCCACTGGACCTGGGAGAGGGAGGCGCCGAGGTCCTTCTGGATCGCCGGGTTGGCGATCGCGACGATGGTGCCGTCCAGGGCCACCATCATCACGCCGACGGCGACGCCGAACAGGGTCAGCCAGGGGTGGCCGCGCAGCCCCCCGGACGGCGCGGGCGGCGCGGAGTCCCGGGAGCCTCCGGGCTGCTCCGGAGCCTTCTCGGCGATGGTCTGACGAGTCATACCGGGAGGCTAATGTCAGTCGCTGACAGTTGACAAACGGGTTCGGGACCCCCGGCCGCCGGCTCCCCCACCCGCCGCCCGCGGGTAGCCTGAGCAGTTCGGACGCTCTCGGAGAAGGACGGTGGCGTGACGGTCGAGACGACCGGACTGCGGGCCCGCAGGAAGCGGCGCACCCGGGACGCGCTGGTGCGCGTCGCGCTGGAGCTGTTCACCGGCCAGGGCTACGAGCGGACCACGGTGGACGAGATCGCGGAGGCCGTGGAGGTCTCGCAGCGCACGTTCTTCCGCTACTTCTCCAGCAAGGAGGAGGTGGCGTTCGCGGTCCAGGACCTGATGGAGTCGCACTACCTGGCGGCGCTGCGCGAACGCCCCGCGTGCGAGGGCCCGATCGAGGCGCTGACCGCGGCGGTGTTCGCGGCCTGGGACACGGTGGAGGAGGCCGTCTCCGCGATCATCCCGATCGATCTGCACATGCGCAGCTATCTGATGATCGAGTCCACCCCGGTGCTGCTCGCCGCGCACATGCGCCGCTCCGCCGAGTCGGAGGAACTCCTCGCCGGGCTGATCGCCCGACGCGAGGGCCTGGACCCGGTACGCGACCCGCGGCCGCGGGTGGCCGTGGCCGCCTTCGGGGGCGTCATGCGTGCGGCGGGCCGGCAGTGGGGCCAGGGCGGGGACGCGAGCGTGGAGGCCATCCGCACGATCACCGAGGAGTGGCTGGCCCATCTCGGCCCCGCCCTCGCGGCCGACTGGCGGCCCCCGCCCACTCCCGGAAACGCCTGAGGCCCGTCGCGGCACCGGCGCGAACAGGCCGGCCACCGGGCGTGGTTCGGGGCTGGCTCACCGTGCTTCCCGCGCACCGTACGCGCACGGAACGTCACCCTCCCCGCAGGCATTCCGTCCACTCGCGTGATCTGCCTCACCCGTGCCGTGCGGCCGCTCCCGCGTCTCCTAGGGTGTCCCGCAGTGACTCCCATCGACACCGCCCCGCCCCCGACCGCTCGGCGCGCCCTGCTCGTCCTGGCGGTGGTCCTGATGATGCTGGCGACCACCGGCTGGACCGTCGTGCGACATCAGAAGGGCCCCCGCACCGCTCTCGCCGCCGAGTTGGCCCGCTGGCGCGAGTCCGCCACCGCCGGCGGGGGGCTGCCTCCCGCCGACGCCCCGCCCGCACGGATCACCGCCTTCTTCCACTCGCTCACGCCCCGGGAGGGCTCCCGGCTCGCCGCGCGGTACCCGCATGTGGTCGGCAACCTCAACGGCGCCCCGGTGACGCTGCGTTACCTCGCCAACCGTGCGGCGCTCGCCTCGGCACTCGCGCGGGAGGAGGAACGGGTGGCCGGTAACGGACTGACCGCCGACGGGCGCCGCGAGGCCGCGCGGCGGGTGCACCGGTTCAGCTCGCTGATGGGCGAGGACCGTCAGATCCTCGCCTTCGACCCCTCGGGGCAGGGCAGGGTCGCGGAGGTCTTCGGCGACCTGGACGGGGCCGAGCGGGTCTCCGTCGTGGTGCCCGGGGTGGACACCAACCTGCTGACCTTCCAGCGGACCGCCCGCCGGTACTCGGCGCCGGTCGGCATGGCGAGGTCGCTCCACGCCGCCGAGCGGCGGGCGGCCCCCGCGGTGCGCAGCGCCGTGGTCGCCTGGGCGGACTACACCTCTCCCGCCGGGGTGGGCATGGACTCGGCCACCGGACGCCTCGCCGAGCTGGGTGCGGTGCGGCTGACCGCCTTCACCGAGGCGCTGCCGGGCCGTTCCCGGGTGGCGCTGTTCTGCCACAGCTACGGCTCGGTCGTGTGCGGTGTGGCCGCCCGGCACCTGCCCGCGCGGGTGGTGGACGTCACCGTCGCCGGGAGCCCGGGCATGCGCGCCGACGACGTGGCCGGGCTCGGCACCACCGCGCGGGTCTGGGCCGCCCGGGACGCCGACGACTGGATCGAGGGCGTGCCGCACCTGGCGGTCGGCGACCTCGGGCACGGGGAGGACCCCGTGGCCCCGGAGTTCGGTGCGCGCGTGGTCTCCGCCGTCCGCGCGGTGGGTCACACCGGCTACTTCGAGCCAGGCACGGACAGCCTCGGCAACTTCGCGGCGATCGGCGTGGGAGCCTACTCGGCCGTCGACTGCGCCGACGGCGGTGCCTCCTGCCGGAAGGGGACGTTCGGCGCGGAGAACGGCGAACGCGCGTAGAGCACGGGGCGAACGGCTTGCCTCGGAGGGGCGACGGACAGGCCCCGGACGCATACGATGTGGCACATGGGTGACGTACTGGCCGGAATGCACGCCACGTGGGAGTTCGACACCGACTCCGTGCTCATCCGCTTCGAACGGGGTATCCGCGCACCGAGGTTGTTCTCCGTGCTGCGTGAACGGCGTATCCCCTACGAGGCGCTGGCCACGGTGGAGCTGTCCCCCGGCAAGCGGGGCACCGTCGTGCTGCACGCCGCCCCGAGACCTGGTGCGGACCCCCTGATGGAGGCGGCCGCGGGGCAGTTGAAGGAGGGGGTCGACCCCTACCGGCTGGTGCTGCCCGGGGAGCGCGGGACGCTGGCCGAGTACTACACCGAGGAGCTGCGGTCGCGGCTCGGCCCGGCCGCCGGGGAGAGCGCCGAGCGCTACCTGGTGACCGCTCCCGAGGCGCCGCTGGGCTTCAAGGCGTATGACGGAAAAGCGACGTTCGACGGCTCCCGGGTCGCGTTCCGCTGGTACTGGACGGGCGCGACCACCGCCAAGTGGAAGGCCGGCGACCAGAGTTTCGCGCTCTCGGAGCTCAGCGGCGTCGAGTGGCGCTCGCCGGAGGTGCTGGGCGGGTACCTGCGGCTGCTCCCCCGGGGCGGCGGCCCCGGCGCCCCGCAGCCGGACCAGGACCCCGCCGCGGTGGTCTTCGGCCTCGGCTACGGGCTGCTGCACGAGTCCCTGCCGTTCGCCGCCGCGGTCCTCCAGGCCGTGCGCAGCCAGAGTCCCGCCCCGGCGCTGACCGCCGCGCAGCCGCGCCGGGACCCCGCCGACATCGCGGACCGCATCCGCCACCTCGGCGACCTGCACGGGGCGGGTCTGGTGACGGACGAGGAGTTCAGCCGCAAGAAGGCGGAGCTGCTCGCGGAGCTGTGAGCACCGGCCGGGGCCGGCGCGCGTCCTACTCCCGGGCCGCCGAGGTCGTCGACATGTCGGGGTAGCGGTCGCCGGCGACCCGGTCGGCGATCGGCTCCAGCGCGGCCAGCTCCTCCGCGTCCAGGTGGAGCCCGGTGGCGGCGACGTTCTCCCTCAGCCGGGACGGCTTGCGGGTGCCCGGGATCGGGACGACGGCCAGGCCGTGCACCTCGGCCCGCTGCTGCACCCAGGCCAGGGCGACCTGCGCCGCCGTCGCCCCGTGGGCGGCGGCGATCTCGTGCACCGGCTTCAGCAGGGCGGCGTTGGCGGCCGCGTTCTCACCGGTGAAGCGGGGCTGGTAGCGGCGGAAGTCGTCGGTGCCCAGGTCGGTACCGGCGTCGGCGAACGCGCCGGTGAGGAAGCCCCGGCCGAGCGGTGAGTAGGGGACGAAGGCCACACCCAGTTCGGCGGCGGCGCCCACGGCGCTGCGCTCGACGTCGCGGCTGAACAGGGACCACTCCGATTGCAGGGCCGCGATCGGGTGGACCGCGTGCGCCTCGCGCAGTTCCGCGCCCGTCACCTCGCTCAGCCCGAGGTGGCGCACGAGACCGCGCTCGACCAGCTCCCCCATGGCGCCGACGGACTCGGCCAGCGGCACGGCCGGGTCCCGGCGGTGCATGTAGTAGAGGTCGATCACGTCCACGCCCAGGCGGCGCAGGCTGCCCTCGACGGCCCGGCGTATGTACGCCGGGTCGTTGCGCACCGTCCGCCTCTCGTCACCCGCGCCGCGGTCGACGGCGAACTTGGTCGCGATCGTGATCTCGTCGCGGTGGGCGGCGACGAACGGGGCGAGGAACTCCTCGTTCGCGCCCCGGCCGTAGATGTCGGCGGTGTCGAGGAGGGTGACCCCCCGTTCCAGCGCGGTGTCGAGGGTCTCGCGGGCGGCGGACTCGTCGGTGGCGCCGTAGAACTCGCTCATGCCCATGCAGCCGAGTCCCTGGACGCCCACGAGGGGGCCCTGTGCGCCGAGGCGCACCCGGTCGATCACGGGGTCTGCCATGGTGGTTCAGTCCTTCCCGGACGCCGCGACGGCGTCGTGGTAGTAAGCGATCTTGCGGTCGAGGACGGCGAGGGTGTCCCGGAGTTCGGCGATCCGGGCGGCCGTGTCCTCGCGGGTGCGCTCCAGCAGGGCGCGGCGGGCGTCGACGGTCTCCTCGCCGACGCGGACCATCTCGGCGTAGGCGACCATGTCGGCGACCGGCATCCCGGTCAGCCGCAGCTTGGCCACGAAGGCCAGCCAGTCCAGGTCGCGGTTGCTGAAGCGGCGCTGCCCGGTGTGCGAGCGGTCCACGTGCGGCATCAGCCCGATGCGCTCGTACCAGCGCAGGGTGTGCGCGGTGAGGCCGGTGAGCGACGCCACCTCGCCGATGGTGTAGCGGTCGCGGCCGTCGGGGCGCGGGTGGCGCGGCTCGGAGGGGCCGGTGCCGCGGCCCGCGGGGCCGGCGGCCGGCGCCGGGCTGCTCGGGATCACCGTCATGTCCTCCACGCTAGGAGGTTGGAGTGCACTCCAGGCAAGCGCGGGCCCGCGCGGAAACTCCCGGCGGCCGCCGGGGCGCCCGGACTACCCTGTCGC
This sequence comes from Streptomyces sp. C10-9-1, assembly GCF_024497955.1. Lineage (GTDB taxonomy): Bacteria > Actinomycetota > Actinomycetes > Streptomycetales > Streptomycetaceae > Streptomyces > Streptomyces sanyensis. Next base: position 188,708 of record NZ_JANHKP010000006.1, read on the forward strand.
TCCATGATCCCGCTGCGCAGCGCCACGCCCGAGGACGCCGAGGAGCTGGTGCGTCTCCGTACGGTCATGCAGGAGTCCCTCTCCGGCACCGATCCGGACACCGACTGGCAGCCCGTTGCGGTCGCGACCCTGCGCAGGCGGCTGGCCGAGGCGGACGGGGACCTCGCCGCGTACGTCGTCGAACGCCCGGGGGGCGGTCTGGCCGCCTGCGCGGTGGGGACCGTCGAGTACCGCCTCGGCGGCCCGGGGAACCCGCAGGGCACGACCGGGTACGTGTTCAGTGTCGCAACGGATGCCGACATGCGCCGCCGCGGCTTCTCCCGGGCGTGCATGGAGGGGCTGCTGGGCTGGTTCCGCGACCGCGGCGTCCGGCGGGTGGACCTGCGCGCCTCCGAGGAGGCGGAGCCGCTGTACGCCTCGCTCGGTTTCGTGCGCACTCCCGACCCGGCGATGCGGCTGCGCTGCTGACGCGGCCCGGCCGGCGGGCCCGCGGGGCGGGTCCCGCCCGCGGGAGGGGCCCGTCCGGCGGGGCACTAGGCTCGGGGCCATGCAGAGCCTGGCGATGATCGAGAACTGGCCGGTACCCACCGCGGCGGTCGCCGTGGTGCGCGCGGACGGGAGCCTCGCGGGGGCCCACGGGCCCACCGGCCGGCGCTTCCCGCTGGCCTCGGTGACCAAGCCCCTCGCCGCGTACGCCGTCCTGGTCGCGTACGAGGAGGGGGCCGTCGAGCTGGACGAGCCCGCCGGGCCCGCGGGCTCCACCGTGCGCCACCTGCTCGCCCACACCTCCGGGCTGGCCTTCGACGAGGACCGGGTGATGGCCGCGCCGGGCACCCGCCGGATCTACTCGAACGCGGGCTTCGAGGCGCTGGGCGACCACATCGCGAAGGCGACGGACATCCCCTTCGCCGACTACCTGCGCCAGGCCGTCCTGGAGCCGCTCGGCATGGCGTCCACCACCCTGGAGGGCTCCCCGGCGAAGGACGCGGTGTCCACCGTGGACGACCTGGTGCGCTTCGCCGCCGAGGTGCAGGCGCCCCGGCTGCTGGACCCGCGCACGGTGCTGGAGGCGATGACGGTGGCCCACCCCGGGCTGTCCGGGGTGCTGCCCGGCTACGGGCAGCAGAAGCCCAACGACTGGGGCCTCGGCTTCGAGATCCGCGACGGCAAGTCGCCCCACTGGACCGGCTCCGCCTCCTCGCCGCGCACCTTCGGCCACTTCGGCCAGTCCGGCACCTTCCTGTGGGTCGACCCGGACGCGGGGGCCGCCTGCGTGGCCCTGAGCGACCGGGACTTCGGCCCGTGGGCGATCGAGGCGTGGCCCCCGCTGACGGACGCGGTGCTCGCGGAACTCCGCGGGCACTGAGGGCCGTTCCGGCCGGGTCCGCCCGTCGGAGCGGCCTCCGGTGCGGCGCGCCGGGCGCTCCCCGGGTCTGCCCGGCCGAGGCTGCGCGAGGCCGCGGGGGCACAACACGGCCTCGCGGACCGCCGCGGAGGCCCGGTCGCAACGGCGTTCGCACCCGGACAACACAGCGGTGGCACACGGCAGTTGACAGCGCGAATCCAGCGCGTCAGAGTCCCGGCGTGAGCGAGACCGACGATCTTTCACCCGCCGAGGCCCGCGTGTGGCGGGCCTTCCCCCGGGGCGAGTCCGTGGACTTCACGGCGGCCGGGGACGACGACCCGTCGTCCGGCGACGCCTGGGGGGCCGAGCGGACCGTACGGGCCGGCGTCCTGCGGGCGCTGCTGCTCAGGACGCCTCGGGAGGAGGGGGAGATCCCCGCGCTCAGGATCACGGGGGCGCGGATCACCGGCGTCCTGGACCTGAGGTACGCCACCGTCGACACCGCCGTCCGGCTGAGCCGGTGCCGTTTCGACGGCACACCCGACCTGTACGGAGCCCAGCTGCGCCAGCTCGACCTGAGCAGGTCCGTCCTGCCGGGCCTCACCTCGGCGACCCTGCGGGTCGAGGGGAAGCTCCGCATGACGGAGTGCCGTGTCCGGGGGCCCGTGCGGCTCGGCGGGGCACGGATCGCGGGGGCGCTGTTCATGGAGCGGGCGCACCTCACGGCGCCGGACGACTCCGAACCGGTCCTCCAGCTCAACCAGGCGGTGATCGGGGACGACCTGTGGGCGCCGGGGATGCGGGCCCACGGGCAGGTGCGGCTGACGGGCGCCTCCGTCACCGGGCGGATCAACGTCCAGGACGCCGAGTTCGACAGGCCCGGGGGGACCGCGCTGGACGCCCAGAACCTCCACGTGGGCGCGCACATACGGGCGCGGTGCATCCGGGCGCGGGGCCGGGTCGAGCTGCGGGGCTCGCGTATACCGGGCCGCCTCGACCTGCTGCACGCCCGCCTGGCGCATCCGGGCGGCACCGCGCTGCGGGCGAGCAGCTGCGTCATCGGTGAACTCTGGCTGCGCGGGGGCGAGCGCATCGAGGGCGCCCTGAACCTGCGGCGTTCCCAGATAGAGATCCTGACACTCGAACCGGAGATGCTGCCGGACCGGGTGCAGCTCAGCAATCTCACCTACGTCGCACTCGCCCCGCACGAGCCCGCCGAGCGCCGCCTTCCGATGCTGGAGCGGGACGGGGGCGAGTACGAGCCCTACAACTACGAGCAGTTGACGGCGTCCTACCGCCGGATCGGCGACGACGAGGCGGCCCGGCTCGTCCAGCTCGCCAAGCAGCGCCGCCGGCGCCGCACGCTCGACAGGTACGGACGGCTGTGGGGGTACGTCCAGGACGCGGCCGTCGGCTACGGCTTCCGCCCGCTGCGCGCGGCCGCCTGGCTGCTCTCCCTCGTGGCGGCCGGATCCGTCGCGTACGCCCTGGAGCACCCGCGCCCCGTCAAGGCGGACGAGGCGCCGGACTTCAACCCGGTCTTCTACACGCTCGACCTGCTGCTGCCGGTCGTCAGCTTCGGCCAGGAGCCGGCGTTCGCCCCCGGGGGATGGCACCAGTGGCTGTCGTACGCCCTGATCGTCACCGGCTGGATCCTGGCGACGACGATCGTCGCGGGGGTGACCCGTACGGTCAGCCGCCCCTGAGCCCCGCTGCCCCGGCCCGGGTGCCCGGGGCCCGGGCCCGTGGGCGCCGGGGCGGGAGCGGGGCGCAGCGCGCCGTCGCTCCCGGTGGCCCACCGCGGGGAGGTCCCCCTCGCGGTCCTGCACAGGGGCGACCGTGCAGGCCGGCTGCGGCAGGCCCGCCTCCCCGGTACCGCCCACCGGGGCGCCCAGGACCAGGCTCGCCCCCTCCCGCACGGAGGGGCGTCCTCGACGAGCGGGACGCGGGGCGGGGCGGCGTGTCTCCTGGGCGGCCTGGGGCGTTCCGGCACCGGGAGGGGGCGCGGGGCACCCGGCCGGTGCGGCGGGTGCGGCGGGTGCGGCCGCTCTCCGCGACACCCGCCCCGCCCTGACGGCACGCCCCCGCGCGCCGCCGGTTGCCTCAGCGGCCGCTCCGCGGGCGCCGGAGCCGGGCCGCGGCCCGCCCGGTCCACACCTCCAGTTCGGTCAGCCGCAGCGGGCGCGCGCACAGCAGGAACGCTCCGGCGATCGCCGCCGCCCCGGCGGCCGCGGCGGCGGGCGGTCCCGCGGGCGCGGCCCACCGCGCCACGAGGTACCCCAGCGCGGTGGCCGGAACGGCGGCGACGGCCAGCCGGGCCTGGGCGGCGGCCGTGGCGGAGCGCAGGAGCCCCCGCCGCGGCGGGCCGGCGGCCCCGGCGGCCGGATCGGGCACCGGGTCGGGGCGGGACAGCCGCCGGTGGAGCACGGCGGCCGTGACCGCCCACCCGGCGAGCAGCGCGGCGGAGTACGCCCCGGCGATGCCGGTGACCGCCCAGCGGGCCGGCAGCACCCACCAGGCCGCGAGCGACAGGGCGGTGTTGAGCCCGGCGATCACCAGGTTCAGCAGGAAGGGGGTGCGGGTGTCGGACAGCGCGTAGAAGGTGCGGGAGAGCACGTACTGGCCGGAGAAGGCGACCAGCCCGGGGGCGAAGGCCATCAGCACGCCCGCCATGGCGGCCGCGCCGTCCGCCCCGGTGCGCCCGTACCCGAACACGGTGGCCATCAGGGGGTGCGCCAGCGCGACCAGCGCGCAGGCGGCGGGCACCACGAGGGCGGCGCTGCGGCGCAGCGCCAGTGCGGCGTCCCCGGTCAGCGCGCGGATGTCCCCGTCCGCGGCGGCGGCGCTCATCCGGGGCAGCAGCGCGGTCATCAGGGAGACGGTGACGATGCCGTGCGGGACGGCCCACAGCACGTAGGCGTTGGTGTACGCGCTGAACCCGGCGCCCTCGGTGCCCCCGGCCGCGGCGGCGAGGCCCGCGGAGGTCGCCAGCCGGGTCGTGACCAGGTAGGCGGCCTGGTTGGTGAGGACGAGGAGCACCAGCCAGCCGGCCGAGCGCAGCGGCCGGGCCAGGCCGGAGCCGCGCCAGTCCAGGCGCGGCCGGTAGCGGAAGCGCGCCGACCGCAGCGCGGGGAGCAGAGCGGCGGCCTGCACCGCGATGCCCGCGGTGGTGCCCCAGCCGAGCAGTGCGGTCTGGGCCTCCGTGGGCGGCGCTCCGCCGCCGTCCGCCGCCACCGACAGGTAGAGGGCGAAGACGGCGATGACGACCACGTTGTTGAGCACGGGCGTCCACATCATCGCGCCGAACCGGCCGCGGGCGTTGAGCAGCTGCCCCAGCAGGGTGAACAGCCCGAGGAAGAAGATCTGCGGCAGGCAGTAGCGCGCGAACGCGACCGTCATCGCGCCCTGTTCGCCGTCGTAGCCGGTGTAGGCGCCGACGAGTGCGGGGGCGGCCCACACGGCGGCGGCGGTGAGCGCGGCCAGGGCGAGGAGGCAGGCGGTGAGCAGGCGGTCGGTGTAGGCGGCGCCGCCGTCCGCGTGCTCCTTGGCGGCCCGCACCAGCTCGGGCACGAAGACGGCGTTGAGCGCCCCGCCGATGAGCAGGGTGTAGACGATGGTGGGGACGGCGTTGGCGACGGCGTAGCCGTCGGCGACCACGCCCACGCCGAGCGCGGCGGCGACCACGGCGGAGCGCGCGAAGCCGGTGGCCCGGGAGACCAGCGACCCCGCCGCCATGACCAGGCCGCTGCGAGCGAGGGAGGGCGCGGCGGGGACGGGCGCCGATCGGGCGCCACCCGGGGGCGGCGGGGCCTCGGGGGCGGCAGGGACGGAGGGGGAGACCACGGTGGGCGAGGCGGCCGGGGCGGAGGGGGCCCGGTCCGGCGACTCGGGCGCGCCCGGCTCCCAGCTCTCCCCCGCCGGTGCCTGCGCTCCCGTGCGGCCGGCGGCCGTCACCGGCGCGCCCGGTACGACCGGAACGCCCGGCGCGGGGCGTGGTGGGCGGTACCGTCCATAAGTCTCTCCCGTTCCCCCGAGGTCTCCACGACCTCTCCCCCCGGTCCCCGGTTTCCGGCGCAGCCGTCCGGATCCGCGCTCCCCGGCGCCGAGGGGGGAGGGTACCCCGCGCATGCCGTAGACGTCGGCGTCGAGGGCGCGGACGTCCCGGAGCATCGCCACCGCAGCAGCGGAGAGGGGTGCACGTCCCGCCGGTGGCCGACCGGGCACCGGTACCGGGCGCGGCGCCCGAGCCGCACCATCGGCCGTCACCGGGCGAGGCACCAAGGGCGTCCCCGCGCCGGGGCAGCGGCTCCGTCGCGTGGAACCGCTCCTTATACCGGTGGCGGGCGAGGAGCGCACTGCGCCGAGCGGCGTCCTACGAGGGCGGGGCGGTGCCGTCCCCGGCGTGCTCGGCCCGGCACTCGAACCACACCGTCTTGCCCCGCCCGCCCGGACCCGGCCGCACGCCCCACCGGTCGGTGACGGCGTCCACCAGCACCAGCCCCCGGCCGCCCTCGGCCTCAAGGCGACCGCCCCGCGCCGGGGCGGGCAGCCCGGGGCCGTCGTCGGCGACCTCCACCCGGACCCCGCCGCCGATCCGCGCCAGCACCATCCGGCAGCGGCGGCCGGGGACGTGGCGCACCACGTTGGCGACCAGCTCGGTGAGCGCCAGCCCGGCGGCGTCGGTGAGTTCGGGCAGTTCCCAGGCGGAGAGGTGGAGGTACAGGATGCGGCGCAGATGGCGGGCGGAGTGCTCGGCGACGGCGAACTCCGCCCGGTAGGCGGTCTCTCCGGGGCGGCGGTCCGCGACGTGGGGGCGCACGTCCGCCTCGTGGGGGTGAGTTGCGTGATCCATGCCACCAGAGTGCGATGCACTGGCTACGCTCTGCTACGCAAGGAACCGAACGCCGCGAGGCGTTGCCGACCGGAGGTGCCCGCCGTGGCCAACGTCCAGTCACTCGACCCCAGTGCGTCCCCGCTCGACTACTACGGCTGGGAGCTGCGCCGCCTGCGCGAGGCCCAGGGCCTCAGACAGGGCCAGCTCGGCGAGATCGTCTTCTGCACGGGCTCGCTCATCGGCCAGATCGAGACCACCAAGAAGGTCCCCACCAGGGAGTTCTCCGAGCGGGTGGATGCCGCCCTCGGCACGGACGGGGTGTTCTCCCGACTGATCGGACTGGTGCTGCGCAGCCAACTCCCCAGCTGGTTCCAGCCGTACGCGGAGATGGAGGCGAAGGCCGCGTACATCTCCACCTACCAGGCCCAGTTGGTCTACGGGCTGCTCCAGACCGAGGCGTACGCGCGTGCGGTGCTCGCGACGGGCGAACCGGACGGTCTCGACGGGCTGGTGGCGGCCAGGATGGAGCGCCAGCGCATCCTGGAGCGCGAACAGCCGCCGCTGGCACTGGTGGTGCTGGACGAGGCGGTGCTGCACCGGCCGATCGGCGGCCGCGCGGTGATGCGGGCCCAACTGGAGCGCCTGTTGGAACTGGGCGGACACCGGTGGATGCAGATCCAGGTGCTGCCGAACGAGGTGGGTGAACACCCGGGACTGGCAGGGGCGTTCAACATGCTCAGGTTCGATGCGCATCCGGATGTCTTCTACACCGAGGACATGATGTCAGGCCACATGACCGCCGATCCGCAGGTCTTCAGAGAGGCTTCACTCCACTACGCTCGCATGCAGGCCCTCGCCCTCTCGGCAAGGGACTCGAAGGCGCTGATCGAGCGCGTGATGGAGGAACGCTATGGAGACCAAGACGACCCCGGCGAACACACTTTGGCGTAAGTCCAGTTACAGCGGCCCCAACGGCGGCGACTGCGTGGAGTGCACCGTCGCCGGGGCCGCCGCCTGGCGGACGTCCAGCCACAGCGGCAACACCGGCGGCGACTGCGTGGCGGTCGCCGACGGCTGCCCCGAAGCCACCGTGCCCGTGCGGGACAGCAAGAACCCGCACGGCCCGGTCGTGGTGGTCGGCGCCGCCGCCTGGCAGACCTTCGTGGACGGGCTGCGGTAGGCCGCGCAGCCGGTACGCGAAACGTTCCTCCGCACCCGGCCCCCGTCCGCCCCGGCCGCAGGACCAGGATCACCACGGGGCACGATGTCCGCATGACCACCGAGAGGAAGCCCGTCGCGCCGCGGACCGCGACGCTAGACGACACCCTCCTCGTCGGCGGCGTCCTCGCCCGCGCCTTCCACGACGACCCGATGACGGCCTGGTTCTTCCCCGAGCCCACCGCCCGGGAGGCGCGGCTCGCGCGGTACTTCGGCACCCTCTTCGCCCGCCAGTACGCCCACGACGGCGTCTGCGAGCGCACCGACGCGGCGGCCGCGTTCTGGGTGCCGCCGGAGGGGCGGGCCAAGGCCGTCCCCGACGCGGAGACCGCAGCGGAGCTGACCGGCCTCCTCGGGGACCGGGCGCCGCTGTTCCGGCAGGCCGTGGAGGCGGCTGCCGCGCACACCCCGGCGGAGGACCACTGGTACCTCGCCGTGATCGGCGCGGACCCGGCAGCACAGGGACGGGGGCAGGGCGCCGCACTGCTGCGCTCCGGGCTCGCACGGGCCGACGCCGCCGGGCTTCCGGTGCTCCTGGAGTCCTCCCAGGCCGCCAACCTGCCGGTGTACGAGCGCTTCGGCTTCACCGTGACGGGCGAGCTGCGCCTGCCGGGAGGCGGGCCGCCCCTGTGGGCCATGCGCCGCGAGCCCTTGGCCGCCGCGGGAGGCTGAGCCCGCCCCGAGGCCGCCGCGTGCGACCGTACCGGTCCTCCACAAACGAAAAGGCAAGGAGTTCGTCCGCTCCTTGCCACTCTCAACCTATAGCGCACCGGGGGCCTTGCCGCAAGGCCCCCGGTGTGCTGCACAATCACCGACCTGAGCCGGAAACTGCGAGCTTCTCACCTTTGCTGCATGACCTACCGGTATGAGCGGGTTCATGCGCAGAGAGCAGGGGCCGGAGTGCGCGCCGCCGGGACCGCATGCGGCGGCCGACGGCATACGACGGGTGAAGGGGGATTCCCGATGGACGAGACCATCGACGTGATCATCGCCGGTGGCGGACCGACCGGTCTGATGCTCGCCGCGGAGCTGCGCCTGCAGGACGTGCGGGTGCTGGTGCTGGAGAAGGAACAGGAGCCGACCCGGCAGGTCCGGGCGCTCGGCCTGCATGTGCGCAGCATCGAGGTGATGGACCAGCGCGGCCTGCTGGAACGCTTCCTGGAACACGGCACGCGGTACCCGCTGGGCGGGTTCTTCGCCGGCATCGGCAAGCCCTCCCCGGGCGGGCTCGACACCGACCACGGCTATGTGCTGGGCATCCCGCAGCCCGTCGTCGACCGGCTGCTGGCCGAGCACGCCGCCGCGGCGGGCGCCGGGATCCGGCGCGGCTGCGCCCTCGTCGGCCTGGAGCAGGACGGCGACGGGGTGACCGTGGAGCTGGCCGACGGGACCCGGCTGCGCTCGCGGTACCTGGTGGGCTGCGACGGAGGGCGCAGCACGGTGCGGGGGCTGCTCGGAGTGGGCTTCCCCGGGGAACCCGCGCGGCACGAGACCCTGCTCGGCGAGATGGAGGTGGACATGCCGCCGGAGGAGGTGGCGGCCGTGGTGGCCGAGGTCCGCAGGACCCAGCTGCGGTTCGGCCTCGGCCCCCTCGGGGAGGGGGTGTACCGCGTCGTCGTGCCCGCCGAGGGGCTTGCCCCGGACCGCTCCGTCCCGCCGGGCCTGGAGGAGTTCAGGGAGCGGCTGCGGGCCGTGGCGGGCACCGACTTCGGGGTCCACTCGCCCCGGTGGACCTCGCGCTTCGGCGACGGGACCCGGCTGGCCGACCGCTACCGGGTGGGGCGGGTGCTGCTGGCGGGCGACGCCGCGCACGTCCACCCGCCCGCCGGCGGGCAGGGGCTCAACCTCGGCCTTCAGGACGCCTTCAACCTCGGCTGGAAGCTGGCCGCCGCCGTGGCGGGCCGCGCCCCCGCGGGGCTGCTCGACAGCTACGAGGCCGAGCGGCGCCCGGTGGCCGCGGACGTCCTGGACACCACCCGCGCCCAGATGGAGCTGATGTCCACCGAGCCGGGGGCCGTGGCGGTGCGGCGGCTGCTGTCGGAGCTGATGGACTTCGACGAGGTGAACCGGTACCTGATCGAGAAGATCACCGCCATCGCGGTCCGCTACGACCTCGGCGGGGGCCACGACCTGGTGGGCCGCCGGATGCGGGACCTGAAGCTGGAGCGGGGCCGCCTCTACGAGCTGATGCGCGACGGGCGCGGCCTGCTGCTCGACGGCACCGGTCGGCTCTCCGCGGAGGGCTGGACGGACCGGGTGGACCACGTCATCGACCCCGGCACGGGCGCCGTACGCCCCGACGCCCCCGCCCTGCTACTGCGCCCCGACGGCCACATCGCCTGGGCGGGCGAGGCCCAGGACGACCTGCACGCCTCCCTCGCGACCTGGTTCGGCGCGAAGGCGGGTTGAGGGCTCCGGGCCCTGCGGGAATGGCTCGCCGTCCGCGTTCCGGGGGTCGAGAAGAGTGCCGAGGGGCCAGCCGCGCATCTCGCGCGAACAGACGGGGGATCGACTGCGTGCCGAGTGCTTGAAATCCCCGCCGCTGGTTCCGCTTCTCGCTCTGCCCGAGGTGATCGCCCCAGGGGATACGTCACCAGCAACACGCTCCCCCAATGGGTGACGTTCTCGGACGGCCCCGACCACTGGACCGGCGCCGGACGCCCATCCTGCTGCCAGGACTTAGCCGCTTTGACGGCACCCTCACGGACTCGCGTCACCCTCCCGCCGCCGGGGCGGTTGCCGGGACGCGGTTTGCGTCGGCGGTGGTGGGGACCTGGCGCGGATGTGAAGGCCACCGACCCGCACCGGACGCCGATGGGTCATCCAGTGCGAGCCCCGCCGCAACGGCCTCGCCAGCCTCGCAGTGTCGTTCAAGGGGTGCCGTGCAGAGCCTCGTTGGTCGTGCGCGGCTGGAGCGACAGGAAGCGATCGACCTAGACCAAAATTGTAGGAGTGGGATAAGTTCCCCCTGACCACAATTGTTTCATGAGATTTTCATGATGCGGGGGAATGAAGAAGATGCAGACGCATGCGCGCATGCGCGGCGTCGGGGGAACCATCGCACTCGCTCTCAGTTCCGCACTCGCGGTCGGGCTGCTGCCCGCCACCGCGACGGCGGCCGTCGTCTCGAAGGCGCCGGACACCCAGAACGCACTGACCAGCTCTGGGGATGCCGCGCTGTCCGAGGACAAGGCACGGGAGCAGGCCGTACGAACCGGCCGCAGCGTGGAGATCACCTCGATGCGCGGTGAGAGCACCGAGGTGTTCGTGACCCCCGAAGGGGATCTTGAAAGACGGGAGTACCTACGTCCCGTCCGGGCCAGGGTCGACGGCGAGTGGAAACCGGTCGACACGGCTCTGACGCCGAACGGCAACGGCACAGTCGCGCCGAAGGTGGCCACCGTCGGACTGGAGTTCTCCGGCGGCGGCTCCGACGCACCGCTGGTGCGGATGAGCAAGGCGGGTCGCGAGCTGGCGCTGTCCTGGCCCGGCATGCTGCCCGCGCCCGAGCTGGACGGTGCCACGGCGACGTACCGGGACGTGTTGCCGGATGTCGATCTACGCATGGGCGCACAGGAGGACGGGTTCACCCAGCTGCTCGTGGTCAACTCGCCTGAGGCGGCCGCGAGTCCGGCACTGACCGAACTGCGACTGAAGCTGGCCGCCGACGGCATGGAGGTGAAGGAGACCGCGGCCGGTGGACTGGCCGCGGTCGACAAGGGCGCCGGTACCCCGGTGTTCGAGGCTCCGAAGCCACAGATGTGGGATTCCGGCGACGGCAGGCTCGGCGGAGGTGCCGACAAGGATGACGACGCCAAGAACACCGAGGAGGGGCCCGCTCCTCAGTTCCTGAAGACCGCCGCCCTGTCGGATGACGTCGATCCTGCTCCGGACGGCGCCACCGACAGTGAACCCGGCCCCGCCGAGTCCGCCAAGCTCGCCCCCGTCGGTGTGGAACTCCCGGCCGGTGGCCGCGAGCTGGTGCTCAAGCCCGATCTGGACGTGCTGAAGGGCGAGGACACCGAGTACCCGGTCTTCATCGACCCCCAGTGGTACACGCCGCGCGCCTCGGCCTGGACGATGGCGTCCAAGTACTGGGCGTCGTCTCCGCAGTGGAAGTTCAACGGCAAGTCGGACTCGGGCCTCGGCTACTGCGGTTGGGCGTACTGCAAGCCGTACGACACCAAGCGGCTCTTCTACCGCGTGCCCACGTCCAAGTACGCGGGCCGGACGATTCTGTCCGCCGAGTTCGTGGTCCGCAACACATGGTCGGCCTCGTGCTCGAAGCGGGAGGTCGAGCTGTGGCGGACGAAGGACATCTCCTCGTCGACGACATGGAACTCTCAGAACGCCTCCGGGTTCTGGATCAAGCAGCTGCGGTCCAGCTCGTTCGCGTACGGCTACTCGGGCTGCGCCTCCAAGGACGCCGAGTTCGATGTGAAGGCGGCGGTGCAGGAGGCTGCGAACGGCAGGTGGCCGACGATGACGTTCGGGCTGCGCGCCGGCAGCGAGTCCGACCGGTACGGCTGGAAGCGGTTTTCCGACAAGGCGTTCCTGCGGGTGAAGTACAACCGTCCGCCGCAGCAGGTGAAGATGTCACAGCTCGCCATGGAGTACGGCGGCACCTGCAAGAAGCCCGGGAGCGCGGCCCGGGTGCGCACGCTGGGCAAGATCTACGCGAACAACGTTACCGACCCGGACGGCGACAACATCGCGGTCCAGTTCCAGGCGAAGTGGGATACCGGCGACGGCAAGGGCCCGATCGTCCGCTGGAAGCCGGCCCGGACGTCGTACAAGAAGTCCGGTTCGAGCTTCTCCATCGCCCTACCGAAGTCGGTCACGCCGAACAAGCAGGTCCACTGGTTCGTCCGTTCGTACGACGGGGCGCAGTACTCACCGTGGTCGTACGCCGGGGATCCGACCGGTTGCTACTTCGTCTACGACACGAGCGTGCCCAAGGCACCCGCGATCTCCTCGGACCAGTACCCCGCATCGGACCCGGAGGACCCCGACGACCCGTGGTACGACGGGGTGGGCCAGTACGGTACTTTCTCCCTTGATTCGCCGTCCACGGACGCGGTCCGCTACCGCTACGGGTTCAACACCGACCCGTCTGCGTCCCGGCAGGTCGCTACCAGCGGAGGCGCGGCCAGGTCCGTACGGCTGCTGCCCGCCAAGCCGGGCCTGAACTTCGTCACCGCCCAGGCGTTCGATCAGGCGGGCAACGGCTCCGAGGTCCGCACCTACCAGTTCCGGGTCAAGGCCGGGCAGCCCGAGCGTGCGGCCTGGCAGCTGGACGAGCCCGCCGGTGCCACCATGGCAGCGGGTGCGACGCCCCCGAGGACCGTACGGCTGCACGGCGGGGCAGCCCTCGGTGCCGAGGGCAGGAAGGGCACCGGGCTCCACTTCGACGGCACGTCCGGGTACGCCGACTCCGACCTCACCGTCGTCGACACCTCGGACAGCTTCTCCGTCTCCGCCTGGGCCCGACTCGACCGGATGCCGGAGAACGCGGCGATCATCGCCGCCCAGCCGGGCAACCATTCTCCGGGATTCGAGCTGTACTACTCGCGGTACTACGACCGCTGGGTGTTCAACCAGTACACCTCCGACACGGCAGGGGCCTCCATCGCCCGCGCCATGGCCGCGGCCCCAGGCGACGCCAAGCCGGGTGAGTGGACCCATCTGGTCGGCGTGTACGACGGCAAGGCGAAACAGCTGCGGCTGTACGTGAACGGGAAACTCGCCGGGTCCACCGTTTACACCACCGCCTGGGAGGCCCGGCGGGGCCTCCAGCTTGGCGCCGGCATCTACAGCGGCACCCGCAAGTCCTTCTTCCCCGGCACCATCGACGATCTGCGGATCTTCGACCGCGCCGTCGGCGCGGCCGGGGCTGCAGCGCTTCAGCAGGGCCAGGACCTCACCGGCGGCCGGCCGGCCCGAGCGGTCTTCCCGCTGGACGAGGACGCCACCGCCACCGAGGTATCCGGCAGGGCCGTCGAACAACCGCTCACGCTGCACGGCGGCGTGGCCGGCGGCACGAGCGGAGTCGCGGGCAACGCCCTGACGCTGGACGGCAAGGACGACTACGCCGCCACCGAACACCCGGTGCTGAACACCGCCGCCTCCTACACCCTGTCTGCCTGGGCGAAGCTGCCCGAGGGCGGCGTGAGCGGCAACCGTACGGTGCTCAGCCAGAGCGGCACCTACTACAGCCCGTTCTACCTGTCGTACGAGGCGGGGGCCGACACCTGGAGCCTGCGCACGTCCCTGGAGGACGTCGAGGCGGGCAACATCCGGGACCAGGTGGTGCGAGCGACCCAGCCCGCACGGCCCGGTGAGTGGGCCCATCTGGTGGCGGTCCACGACGCCACCGCCCAGCAGATCCGGCTGTACGTCAACGGACAGCTCCAGGGAACCGACGCCGCGCCCAGGACATGGGAGGCACAGGGACCCGTGCAGGTCGGGCGGACCGTCTGGACGGGCAAGTACGTCGACTACTTCTCCGGGAGCATCGACGACGTACGGCTCTTCGACCGGCCCGTAGCCGACGACGAGGTCCGCCAGATCTTCCAGCAGCGCCCCCTGGTCAAGAGTCGCTGGACGTTCGAGGAGACCACCGGCACCGGGCCCGTCACCGCCCCGAACGCGGCGGGCGGCGGCGCCCTCACCCTGAACGGCGGTGCGAAGAAGTCCGACACGGGCTTCATCGACAGCGGCAGCCTGGAACTGGACGGCGTCGGCGGCTACGCGGCCACCACCTCCGTACCGGTCGATACCAGCGCCAGTTACACCGTCGCCGCCTGGGCGCAGGCAGCCGCGCTGCCCCAGCACGGAGTGACGCTGGTCAGCGCCGAGGGCGCCGCCCAGAACGCCTTCGAGGTCCGCTTCGTCCCGGATGCCACCGACCCGGAGGGCCTCGGCCACTGGGAGCTGACAGTGGCCGACAAGGACGGCTCGGACGCCACCATCGTCCGCGTCGAGAACAGCGAGTTCTTCGACGCGCGGGAATGGAACCACCTCGCCGCGGTCTACGACGGCTTCGCCAAGCAGACCCGCCTGTACGTGAACGGCACCCTCCAGGTGGTCTCCTGCGCCGACAACGACGCCGACGGCGAGACCGACGAGGACGCGTGCGCGGACCAGGTCTCCTGGGCGGAGAACACGCTGGCCTTCAGGGCGGCCAAGTCCCTCCAGATCGGGCGCGCCAAGAACGGCGGCTCGTGGGGCGCGTACTTCCCCGGCCTCGTCGACGACGTCTGGACCTTCCAGGGCGCGCTGACCGACAGGCAAATCGAGCACTTGGCCGGCCAGTTCTTTGACATTCCCACGGAGGTCCCTGCCGGATCCTGACTCGGCCGGCCGGGGACCCCAGGGTCCCGGCCCGCCAGTTTTTGTTCTCTCCGTCTGTTCGGGCGCCGCTGAGCGGTCCCCTTCTGATCTGGATGACGCATGTCCATACCCGGAACACCCCGTCTCCGAGGCGGGTTCCTACGACCGGCGGTCACCGCACTGTCGACCGCTCTGATCGCCTCGCTCCTGCAGTTCGCAGCGGCCCCCGCAGCTCAGGCCGAGGACGGCCTGAGAGGGCTGCCGGACGCGGAGAAGCCGGTCAAGGGCTCCGCCGAGAACCGTGTGAGACCCCGCACGCTCGACGAGGGATCGCCGACGCCGTCCCACAAGCCCCATTCCGCCCCGCCTGCCCCGGCGCATGAGATCGTGCAGCTCGGCGACTCGGCCGAGCCGGTGCAAGCAGAAAGCGTGCCCCTCACGGTGGGACCGGCGCACGGCAAGGGCGGCCGGGCCGCCCGGACGACGACGCCGGACGCGGTGGACGTACGCCTGCTGAGCACCGGGGACCACCGCGCCTCAGAAGCCGACGACGTTGTGTTCACGCTCCGCCCCCGGCAATCGGGCGGGAGCACGAGCAGTGCCAGGAGGCAGCATGTGTCGGTGGAGGTCGACTACAAGCGCTTCGGTGAGCAGTACGGCGGCTCCTACGGGTCCCGCCTGCGCCTGGTGCAGATGCCAGCCTGCGCACTGGACGGCGACAAGGGCGGAGAGTGCGGACGGACCAGCCCGGTCGCCGCGATCAACGACAAGGACGCCGCCACACTGACGGCAGGCCACGTCGCCCTCGATGCCGCGCGGCCCACCGTGCTGGCGCTCACCGCTGCCGCCGAAGGCGATACCGGCACCTACAAGGCGACGTCGCTCTCTCCATCGTCGTCGTGGAACACGCAACTCAACACCGGCGACTTCACCTGGCACTACCCGATGCCGACTCCCGAAGTGCCCGGGGCCCTGTCGCCGACGGTCGGGTTGGGCTACTCGGCACAGAGCCTCGACGGCCGCACCACCGCCACGAACAACCAGGGTTCGTGGATCGGCGACGGATTCGAGTATGCTCCCGGCTTCATCGAGCGCCGCTACAAGGCCTGCGCGGATGACGGCGAGAAGAGCAGCACCGGCTCCAAGCCCGGGGACCTGTGCTGGGGCTACGACAACGCCTTCCTCACGTTCAACGGGAACTCCAGCGAACTGGTGCCGACCGGCGCGAACAGCTTCAAGCTGAAGAACGACGACGGCACCAAGATCGACAGACTGCGCAACTCCGGCCTGGCCAACGGGGACAATGACGGCGAGTACTGGCGGCTGACCTCTCCGGACGGGACCCGCTACTACTTCGGCTACAACCGGCCTTCCGGCTGGGCCGCAGGCAAGAACGAGACGAACTCGTCGTGGACCGTCCCGGTGTTCGGCAACGATTCCGGCGAGCCGTGCAACAAAGCTACCTTCGCAGAGTCGTGGTGCCAGCAGACATGGCGCTGGAACCTTGATGCAGTCATCGACCTGCACGGCAATCTGATGTCGTACTACTACGGCAAGGAGAACAACTCCTACGGCCGCAACCTCAAGGCCGCTGACGACACACCCTACGTGCGTGGCGGCTACCTCAAGCGCATCGAGTACGGGCTGCGTGGCAACTTCTACAAGACGCCCAACGCCAAGGTTTTGTTCACCAGCAGTGAGCGCTGCCTGCCCGAACCCGGCGTGTCCTGTGCTGAAGACACCATCGGCGACAAGGCCTCCTACTGGTACGACACCCCCTGGGATCTGAACTGCAAAGTCGGCACGGAGTGTAGCGAGGGCCGTTTCTCGCCGAGCTTCTGGACGCGCAAGCGGCTGACCGAGGTCACCACTCAGGTACTGCAACCCGATGGAACCTTTCACGCCGTGGACTCCTGGAAGCTGAAGCATCGCTGGGGCATGGCGGACACCGACTACCAGCTGCTTCTGGACAGCATTCAGCACACCGGCTCGGGAACCGCCACACCCATCACGCTGCCGAAGACGACACTGGCCTACACCCAGCTGCCCAACCGGCTCGACAAGACCGCGGACGGATACGCCCCGTTCATCAAGTCCCGCCTGTCCTCTATCGCGAACGAGACGGGTGGTCAGACCGACATCACGTACTCTGCACCGGTCTGCGACGCGGCCGACCTGCCCACGCCGCAGGCGAACACCACCCGCTGCTTCCCGCAGTACTACGGCGGCGGGTTCAACGAAGACCCGGCCGTCCACTGGTTCAACAAGTACGTCGCCACCTCGGTCGTCGACACTGACCGCACCGGTGGAGCCCCCGATCAGGTCACTCGCTACACGTACCTGGACGGTGCGGCCTGGCACTGGGACGACAACGGGCTGACCAAGGACAAGGAGCGCACCTGGTCCCAGTGGCGCGGCTACGGGCACGTCCGCATCCGCACCGGCGGTGAGGGCGGCGACAGTGCGCTGAGGAGCCAGGAAGACCACTACTTCCTGCGCGGCATGGACGGTGACCGCAAGGACAGGGCCGGCGGCGCGACCAGGAGCGTCTCGGTCACCCTCAACCCCGGCGAGGGCGCCGCGATCAGCGATCACGATGCCTGGGCCGGCTTCAAGTACAAGCAGGTCACCTACGACGCCCCCGGCGGGAAGATCCTCGCCCGAACTGTCAACCACCCCTGGCGGCACGAGACCGCGGCCAAGCAGCGCGACTGGGGTTCCATCGCCGCCCACTACATCGGCACCGCCCACACCAAGACCTTCAACAGCCTCGACGGGGGCGCGGGTGTGAGATGGCGGACCACATCGACCGCGACGACCTTCGATGACACCACCGGGCGTGCCGTACAGGCGAACGACTTCGGCGACGACTCCACAGCCGCCGACGACGAGTGCACCCGCACCACGTACGCCACCAACACCAGTCTCAACGTTCTGGGCCTGACGTCACGTGTGGAGACCGTGGCCGGATCCTGCGCGGACACGCCGGACCGGTCCAGGGACGTCATCTCCGACGTGCGCACCGCGTACGACGGCAAGTCCTACGGCGCCGCCCCGACCAAGGGCGACAGCACCACCACGGCGACACTCACGTCACACGACGGCACCAAGGCCACCTATCTGGAGACGGGCGCCACCTTCGACTCGTACGGCCGTCAGCTGACCGCCACGGACCTCACCGCCGACGTGATCGTCACCGGCACGGGCGATCCGATACGCACGCCGCGCAGCGACGGCCGCACCACCACAACCGTCTACACCCCGGCAACCGGACGACCCACTCAGATCACGTCGACCACCCCGCCAGCCACGGCCGGCGATGCTGCTACGGCCCAGACCAGGACGCAGGAGCTAGATCCAGTGCGCGGCCTGGTCACCAAGGAGAGGGACACCAACGGCAAGGTCACTGAGTTCGCCTTTGACGCGCTGGGCCGCTCCCTCAAGGTCTGGCTCGCCGACCGGCGCAACACTCAAACCCCGAGCTTCCAGTTCTCCTACACCGTCGCCGAGGGCAAGCCCGTCGCGGTGACCACCAAGAGGCTCAACAACAACGGCGGGCAGATCGCCAGCACCGTCATCTACGACGGTCAGTTGCGCAAACGCCAGACGCAGGAGCCCGGTCCCGGTGGCGGGCGCATCCTGTCCGACGTCTTCTACGACGAACAGGGCTTGGCCACGAGGACGTTCGCCCCGTACTACACCACCGGTGCCCCGGGCACGAGCTTGTTCAAGCCCGAGGACGCCCTGTCGGTCGAGACTCAGACCCACACCACATACGACGGTCTTGAGCGTCCCGTCGAGGTCAAGCAGATCGCGGGGAACGGCGACGGCGGCACAGTCCTGCAGACCACCAGGACGATCTACGGTGGCGACCGCGCCACGGTCATCCCGCCCGTCGGTGGCACCGCCACCACCGCGCTGATCGACGCCCGCGGCCAGACCACGGAACTGCGCCAGCACCACACCCGCAGCGCCAGCAGCGCCTACGACACGACCAAGTACGAGTACGACGTTCGCGACAACCTGGTAAAGGTCACCGACCCGTCGGGCAACATCTGGTCCTATTCCTACGACCAGTTGGGCCGCCAAACCCGCGCCCAGGACCCGGCCAAGGGCACGAGCACCAGCGGCTATGACGACCGCGGCCAGCTGACGTCCACCCAGGACGCGCGCGGCACGAAGTTTGCCTACTCTTACGACAACGTGGGCCGCAAGACAGAACTCCGTCAGGACTCGGCCACCGGACCTCTGCGCGCCAAGTGGGTCTACGACACCGTGCCCGGCGCCAAGGGCTATCTCGCGGAGTCCATCCGCTACGAGGACGGCGAGGCCTACACCAAGAAGGTCACCCAGTACGACCGGCTCTATCGGGCGTCCCGTACCGCAGTCGTCATTCCGGCCGTCGAAGGCGCCCTGGCGGGTACCTATCAGACCGGCACCAGCTACAAGGCCTCCGGTCTGGTCGCCGGCGTGAGCTACTCCGCGGCCGGCGCGCTGCCCGGTGGCGGCTTCAACTACAGCTACGAGGACGAGACCCTCCGCCCGATCAGCGTGTTCGGGCAGGGCATGAGCACCTCGATCTCCTACAGCCTCACCGGCAAGCCCCTGCAGTACACGATGGGACTGACCGCCGGAGGCAACAAGACACAGGTCACCAACACCTACGAGTGGGGCACCCAGCGCCTGGCGACCAGCCGCGTCGACCGGCAGGAACAAAGCGGTGTCGACCGCAACGTCACCTACCGCTACGACGAAGCAGGCAACATCCTCTCCCAGAGCGATGTCTCCCGCACCGGCACCGACAACCAGTGCTACACCTACGACTACCTGCGCCGCGTCACCGAGGCCTGGACCGCCAAGACCACCACCTGCGCCGCCAAACCCGCCGCGGCTGACCTCGGCGGCCCGGCTCCCTACTGGCACTCCTACACCTACGACAAGGCAGGCAACCGCCTCACCGAAACCCGCCACGACACCGGCGGAAACACCGGCAAGGACACCAAGCGCACCTACGACTACACCCCTCCCGGCACGACGGACGCCAACCAGCTCACCGGCGTCACCACCACCCAGGGGACTGACACGTCGACGGCCTCGTACGGATACGACGCGGCTGGAAACACCACCACACGCCCCGGGCAGAAGCTGACCTGGGACGCAGAAGGCCACGTGGCCACCGTCAGCGAGGGCAGCAGCACCACCAGCTACCTCTACGACGCCGACGGCAACCGCCTCATCACCCGGGCACCGTCCAAGACCACCCTGCACCTCGGCCACACCGAGATCACCCTCGACAAGGGCGCCACCACCGCCAAGGCCACCCGCTACATGAGCCTCGGCGGCGGCAACCAGGCCATCCGCAACAACGACGGCACCTTCGCCTTCACCCTCGGCGACCACCAAGGCACCGCCGGGCTCGCCGTCAAGGCCGACGACCTGGCCCTGTCCCAACGCCGCAACCTCCCCTTCGGAGGCGACCGCGGCACCGACAGCGGTACCTGGCCCGGCACCAAGGGCTTCGTCGGCGGCACCGACGACACCGACACCACCGGCCTGGTCCACCTCGGAGCCCGCGAGTACGACCCGGCCATCGGCCGCTTCATCTCCGTCGACCCCGTCCTCGACGTGACCGACTCCCAGCAGATGAACGGCTACAACTACGCCAACAACAGCCCCATCACCTTCTCCGACCCCGACGGCCTCCGCCCCATCGGCCCCACCGACACCGTCCGCGGCGACGAGGAGTACGCCAGGAAGCACCACGGCTCTCAGTGGGTCAACAACGGCTACGGCTGGTACTGGAAGAACGTCCAGCAAGCCAAAATCGAGGGCCACGGCACCGTCTCCGTCACCACCTACATCGGCCGCGGCACCAAGAACCACCCCGCCCCACGCGGCTCGGTGACCTTCAAGGCCATCAAGCCCAAGCCCAAAGAAATCACGATGCGCCCGTGGATGGGCGGCGGGACGTACGGGCCTTCCGTCACCTACACGCCACCCCCGCTCAAGACCTGGCAGAAGATCGTCCTTGGCGGCATCACGGTCGTAGGCCTCGCTGCAGCGACCGCACCAGTTGCGCTGGCAATCGGCCCCGAAATCGCCGCAGCCTGCCTCGCCAACCCAGCAGGCTGCGCCCAAGTCGCTGCCGAACTCGGCACCGCCGGAGCAGCTGGTGGCAGCCTTCCCCAGGGGGTTTCTACGATTGCCGCAACCCAGGTGAGGTTCAGCCAGAAGTCAGTCACTCGGGCCGGGGGAACGATTGACAGCATCGCGGCGAATGGTTGGAAGGGTGACCCCGTGGACATCGTGGCAATGCCTGATGGCAGGTTCACATCCGTGGATAATCGTCGGGTTCTTGGGGCTAAGAAGGCCGGTGTGGATGTGCAAGCCCGCGTGCACGGATTCGACGATCCCCTGCCGCAGGAAATGATCGATTCGGGCAGGTTCAATACGAAGAAGTCAACACCCACCACGTGGGGTGAAGCTGTCATGGCTAGGATCGACAAGCAGGGCGCAGCGTACAGGAACAACAATCCATATGGATCCGACACTACGAGTTGGAACGGCGAGTAAGGAGCGATGACTCCCATGGAGAAAGAGCGGCCAGAGGGATTCGCGTACCCTGATCTGTTCATGCGAGCAGCTACGGCTGGGCTGCTGGACTTGGATCCGTGGTGGGCGCTGGATGATGCGACGCTAGCCGCTAGATCTGCTGGCCTCAGCCAGCGGTACCCTACGCGGAATCTGATCCCCTTCTCTCGGCGTCAGGACAACGACGAAGTTGCCTGCTGGGATCTGGATCTAGGCGGAGTGTCCGTGGTGGAGGACTACTCACCTCCTGGTCAGGAGCAGATTTCTCACTTCGAAGAATTTAGTCAGTGGCTCGCAGCTGCCCTGAATGATTTCATCGAATACGAAGAGTGAAGTCTTCTCGGTAGCGATCACTCCCAGATTTGCGTTGAGGGCGGGTACGGCTCGGCGATGGGCGATGCCTCTGATGTGGCAGAGGCTGAGGGTGATCCGCTTCAACGCGCGCCAGCGTTCCTCAGGCTCGGTGGCGGTGCGTTCGACCGAGTGCCCGTACGTTGCGCAGGAGCACGTTGTAGGTCCGATCGTCGACGTAAAGGGCCGAGTACTCCACAGCGTGGCGATAGTTCCGCTGCGGAAACTTCGGTGGAGCGCCAGTTCAGCAGGGAGGGCCACTCCGCTTCGCTCGGAGTGGCCCTCCCTGCTGAACCTCGCAACTGCTGAAAGAGGGGGACTTCCTGTGGAATACATAGGTGCGTTCGAAGAGTTGTTCGTGGTCGAGGGGTATCGCGAGATACGTAAGATGACCGCAGAGCGGTTGGCTTCTGGTCGTTCCGAACCCGCGCTGTACTTGTGGTTGGGGCTTGGGCACATGGCCGAGGATGAAGACGACCATGATGCCGCGGCGGAAGCGGCGTTTCGGCGTGGGCTGGAGCTTGCTCCGGACGACATCGACCTGATCGCCGCGTATGCCGAGCTCTGTCTGCGGGCCGACGGGTTCGACTATCCGGGGCGCGTGAGGCGTGCGCCGGAATTGGTCGCTCGGCTCAAGGAGTTGGCTGCGGGGTCTCCTCAAGACGAGCATGTGCAGGCGGTGTTGGCCTGGCATGGGCGTGGCTATCTCGAAGATTTTCGGCTGGCGGTGGTGGACGCGCGTCGGCGTCGAGCACAGCTGTCGCAGCAGAGTGCAGCCCTCGATTCCGCGGGAGCGGAGGGCTTTCGCGGCGCGAGCGGCGATGAGGTCACCGCTGCGCCCCGACAGGGCGCCGCAACCGTCGTCGAAGAGCATGAGGCGGCAGTGGCTGCCGCGACGGTGCAGGAGTTGTCGGGCCGGGCTGATGCTCCGCTGAGGTGGCTCGCCAGAAATCGTTCCGGGGCCTGGGTGTTGGCCGCGGGGTTGTCGTTCCTGACGAACATGCTGCTGCGCACGTTCGGTGTGGTCGAGGGGTTCACGCTGTGGGGCTTCCTCTGGTTCGCGCCCCTCTTGCTTCTGGACCGCCGCCTGGCTTCTGCCCGGGAACGGGCGCGGCAGTCGGTTGTCGACAGGATCGTCCAGAGCGTTGATCGTGGGCCGGCTGGCGAGCCGGGTACCTCTGATTCCTGACCCACAGGATCGGCAGCGCCTCCGTACGGGGAACGATCACTAGATGAACGGGTAAAGATCTTCAGAGTCCGCTGGCGACGCAGGTCAGACCCACTCGTGAACACCCCCTTGAACTGCCAAAACGCCCAACAACACTAAGGGCTGTCCCGTAACTGCTGGTCACAGGTGAGATGATCTTGGTGTGGCTGGTGTGATCACGGCATCGGAGCCGTCCTGGATAGCCCCGTTCACCGGGCTGAGCCCGAGGCAGTTCGGGAAGCTGGTGACGGTTCTGCGTCGTGAGGGTGCGGACGCTGTCCGCAAGGGTCGACCGTGGAGCCTTCCGCTGGAGGACCGGGCACTGCTGGTCGCGGCTTACTGGCGCACGAACCTGACCATGCGGCAGCTCGCCCCGCTGTTCGGGGTGTCCAAGTCGGCGGCGGGCGGCCGTGACGAGTTGGGCGGCTGCAGAGAAGAGGCGGAGCCTGAGGCGACGGGGCCCCCACCTGCGGATTTCGCGGGTCAGGGCGAGCATGGGCATCCACGCGAGCAGGTCGATGGCGAACTGGACGATCTCCAGCCAGATCTGGTTCTGCGCGGTGTCGTGCAGGGGTAGGTTGCGCAGGCCGGTGGCCCGCACGGCCCGGTGTGCGGTCCTCGGCGCGTGCCCGTTGGCGGTGCCGCAGTTCCAGTGCCGCGATCGGAACGTCCGCCGTGTTGGTGGCGAAGCAGGTCAGCCCAGTCCGTCCGCGTCGGTGACCCGCAACTGGGCGCCGGGGTGCGGCCGTTCCTTCCGCACGATCAACCGCATCCCTCTCGGCCAGCCGGTCAGCACGTCACCGGTGATCTCGGCGACCCAGGCGCCGTGACGGATGTCGCCGCCCGGCTCGACCGCCGGTGTCCACGCCAGGGCCGGGATCTTGAGTACGGCCTGGTGAATCTGTTCGGTGATGGTCATGCCGACCGAGTACGACAGCCATCTGCCGCGCTGGGCGAGCCAGGCCACGAACTCGTGGGTGCCGCCTGCGGAGTCGGTGCGGATCAGCGTCCGACGGCCTCGCCGGTAGGTCTTCGGCAGCTGGGCCAGGGCGAGTTGGGTGGCGGTGATGCGGTCCGCGGCGGTGTTGCTGCCTGCGTTTCCGGGCCGCAGCACAGCGGCCAGCGGTTCGCCTGACCCGCCGGTGGCGAGGGTGTCGATGAGCCGGGAGACCGTCGGATCTGAGGCCACCGTCCCGAACACACCGGGCTCCGCCCACAGCATGGCGACATCGGCGAGGCAGTCGCCGCCGAGCACGACCGCGAGCGCGAGATCCAGCACCGTCTTGCCAGGATCGTGCACCGCGCGGGACTTCCGCCAGGGCGCCAGCGCCGTCGACATCGCCTGATCAAAACCGGACTTGCGGACCTTCTCCACCAGCAGCACGGCCCCGGCCGGCGAGACCACCCCGCGACCGCCGCCCTCAGCGCGAACACGCGAGTACGACTCGATACGACTCCGCGACCTGCAACTCCGCGTCCGTGCCGACCAACAGACACCCGACTGGAAGACCCACTACGCGGTCCACTCCGGAGTGGAAGGCACAGTCAACGAGTTCGCGCACGGCCACGGCATGCGCCGCTGCCGATACCGGGGACAGGGCAAAGCCCACGTCCAGCACGTCCTGGCCACCATCGCCATCAACATCGAGCGCCTCAGCAGTCTCCCACCGACCGAAGAAGCGCCCCCTCCCTGTCGGCCGACCGCCTTCCAGAACTCCCTCGACCAACGCGAGATCCCCCGGCCAAAATCCTGGCGCACCCTGGGCACCTGATCTCGGCAACTCCAAAATCCCCGACAGAGTCAAGTTAAGCCTCGTCTCGCTGCGAACCCCTGCTGACCCGCTGCCAGAGACAGGATGAGAACGGCTCTTTGAGGCCGCTGACTCCTCGCCCCGTCGGCCGAGGGTCGGCGGCAGCCCCAGCCTCGCAGCGGACGCAGCTACCGGAATCTGCCGGGCCGTACGAGGGCACGCAGAGTACAGGACTCTCCGCCGCAAACTCGGAGACTCTGCCGAGGCCGGGGGCCGTCCAGCGTGTGGGCCCCCGCCTCACCCCCCGGCCATCTCCCACACCAGCACCTCGGCGCCCGCGCCCCCCGCGACGAGTTCCAGCCCCCGGGAGCCGGTGACACGGGCCGAGTCGCCGGAGGTCAGCAGCGCCTCCCCCAGCGCGGCCTCCCCGCGCACCGCGTGCACATAGGCGAAGGGCGCCTCCGGCAGGGCGGCGCGCTCCCCGGCGGCGAGGCGGCGCACGTGCAGCAGGGCGCCCGCCTCGGGGAGTTCGTAGGGGGTGGCGTCGGCGACGCCGCGGACGATCTCGTACGAGGGGTCGCCGCCCGGGTCCCGCGGGGCCAGCCACATCTGTACGAAGACCAGCGGCTCCGTCCCGTCGTTGCGCTCCACGTGCCGCACGCCCGAGGCCGCGCTCAGGCGCTGGACGTCACCACGGCGCACCACCGTGGCGTGGCCCGCGGAGTCGCGGTGGGTGAGTTCGCCGGAGACCACCCAGGTGACGATCTCGGTGTGGCTGTGCGGGTGCTCCGCGAACCCGGCCCCGGGTGCGAGGTGCTCCTCGTTGCAGGCGAGCAGGGCGCCGAAGCGCAGGTTGTCCGGGTCGTAGTGCCCGCCGAAGGAGAACGCGTGCCGGGAGGTGATCCCGGCGTCCGGCTCGCCTCCCGGGTAGCGGTCCCCGGCGCGGTGGACGGAGATCGTGGTGGCTGTCACGGGACCACGGTAGCGGTGCCCCGCGCCGCCCCGGCGGGACCGGTCGGGCTCCCCCGGCACTCCACCCGGCGGGACCGGTCGAGCCCCCTGCACTCCGCCCGGCCGTCCCGATAAGGCAGTCTTGTCACCGTGCCCGAACCTGCCGCGAACGCCTCCCACCCCCACTCCGCGACCCTGCGCCGCCTGGAGCAGTCCTCCGGCCGTCTCGCGGCGAACGCGATCGCCCGCATGGACGAGTCGCTGCCCTGGTACCGGGCGATGCCACCGGAGAACCGGTCGTGGATCGGGCTGGTCGCCCAGGCGGGCATCGCCGCGTTCACCGAGTGGTTCCGGCACCCGGAGACCCCTCAGGCCATCTCGACCGACGTCTTCGGCACCGCGCCGCGGGAGCTGACCCGGGCGATCACCCTGCGGCAGACCGTGGAGATGGTGCGCACCACGATCGAGGTCATGGAGAGCGCGATCGAGGAGGTCGCGGCCCCGGGCGACGAGTCGGTGCTGCGGGAGGCGCTGCTGGTGTACGCGAGGGAGATCGCCTTCGCCACCGCCCAGGTGTATGCGCAGGCCGCGGAGGCCCGCGGCGCCTGGGACGCGCGGCTGGAGTCTCTGGTGGTCAACGCGGTGCTGTCCGGCGAGGCGGACGAGGGCGCCGTGTCGCGGGCGGCCGCGCTCGGCTGGAACTCGCCGGACCATGTGTGCGTGATCCTCGGGACCGCGCCGGACGGTGACAGCGAGCTGACGGTGGAGGCCATCCGCAGGGCGGCACGGCACGCCAAGCTCCAGGTGCTGACCGGTGTCCTCGGCGACCGGCTGGTGGTGATCGCCGGCGGGAGCGACAACCCGCTCCAGGTGGCCAAGGCGCTGATCGGCCCGTACGCGGCGGGGCCGGTCGTGGCGGGCCCCGTGGTGCCGGACCTGCTGGCCGCCACGCGGTCCGCCCAGGCGGCCGCCGCGGGGCTGAAGGCGTGCTCCGCCTGGCAGGACGCGCCCCGCCCCGTGCTGGCGGACGATCTGCTGCCGGAGCGGGCGATCGCCTCCGACCCCGCGGCGCGCGAACAACTGGTGGAGGAGATCTACAGACCGCTGGAGGAAGCCGGGTCGGCGCTGCTGGAAACTCTCAGTGTCTATCTGGAACAGGCGAGCAGTCTGGAAGGCGCGGCGCGGATGCTCTTCGTCCACCCGAACACCGTGCGCTACCGGCTCCGACGTGTGACCGACGTCACCGGATGGTCACCCTCGGACGTCCGCTCCGCCTTCACGCTGCGGATCGCCCTGATCTTGGGGCGTCTGGCCGACGCGGACACACAGCCCTAGACTTTTGTGGGACACCGACAATTCCCCCGACGGTTCTTCGTCCTTGTCCTCACGGGCGGGCGGAGCCGTCCACAAGAGAGAGTGTGAGGGTGCTCGTACTCGTCGCTCCCGGCCAAGGCGCCCAGACGCCCGGCTTCCTGACCCCCTGGCTCGAACTGCCCGGCGCGGCCGACCGCGTGGCGGCCTGGTCCGATGCCATCGGCCTCGACCTCGCCCACTACGGCACCAAGGCCGACGCGGACGAGATCCGCGACACGGCCGTCGCCCAGCCCCTGCTCGTGGCCGCGGGGCTGCTTTCGGCCTCCGCGCTCGGTGACCTGGTGCCCGGCGCCGTCGCCGGCCACAGCGTGGGCGAGTTCACCGCGGCCGCCTTCGCGCGCGTCGTGGACGACACGACCGCGCTGCGCCTGGTGCGGACCCGCGGGCTCGCGATGGCCGAGGCCGCCGCGGTGACCGAGACCGGTATGTCGGCGCTGCTCGGCGGCGACCCGGGCACCAGCGTGGCGCACCTGGAGAAGCTGGGCCTGACCCCGGCCAACATCAACGGCGCGGGCCAGATCGTGGCCGCCGGCACCATGGAGCAGCTGGCGGCCCTCGCCGAGGACAAGCCCGAGGGCGTGCGCCGGGTGGTCCCGCTGAAGGTGGCGGGCGCGTTCCACACCCGCCACATGGCCCCGGCGGTCGAGACGCTGGAGCGGGCCGCGGCGGACGTCGCACCGGCCGACCCGGCGGCCACGTACGTGTCGAACAAGGACGGCGGGATCGTCGGCAACGGCGCCGAGGTGCTCTCCCGCCTGGTGGGCCAGGTGGCCAACCCGGTCCGCTGGGACCTGTGCATGGAGACCTTCGCGACGCTCGGGGCGACGGCTCTGCTGGAGGTGTGCCCGGGCGGCACGCTCACCGGCCTCGCCAAGCGGGCCCTGCCGGAGGTGGCCACCGTGGCGCTCAAGACACCGGACGACCTCGAAGCGGCGCGGGCGCTGATCGCCGAGCACGCCGCAGCCTGAGCCGGACAAGGAGCCGTAAGAGCATGGCCAAGATCAAGCCCAGCAAGGGCGCTCCGTACGCACGCATCATGGGTGTCGGCGGCTACCGGCCGACCCGGGTCGTCCCGAACGAGGTCATCCTGGAGCGGATCGATTCCTCGGACGAGTGGATCCGCTCCCGGTCCGGGATCGCCACGCGCCACTGGGCCTCCCCCGAGGAGACCGTGACGGTCATGTCCGTCGAGGCCGCCGGCAAGGCCCTCGCGGACGCGGGCGTCGCACCGGAGCAGATCGGCGCCGTGATCGTCTCGACCGTCTCCCACTTCAAGCAGACGCCCGCGGTCGCCACCGAGATCGCGGACAAGATCGGCGCGGGCAAGCCCGCCGCGTTCGACATCTCCGCGGGCTGCGCCGGGTTCGGCTACGGCCTGACCCTGGCGAAGGGCATGATCGTCGAGGGCTCGGCCGAGCACGTGCTGGTCATCGGCGTGGAGCGGCTGAGCGACCTGACCGACCTGGAGGACCGGGCGACGGCCTTCCTCTTCGGCGACGGCGCCGGCGCCGTCGTCGTCGGCCCCTCGGACGAGCCGCACATCGGCCCCACGGTGTGGGGTTCGGAGGGCGACAAGTCCGAGACCATCAAGCAGACCGTGCCGTGGAACGAGTTCCGGCTCGGCGACCTCTCCCACCTCCCGCTCGACGAGCGCGGAGAGGTCAAGTTCCCCGCCATCACGCAGGAGGGCCAGGCGGTCTTCCGCTGGGCCGTCTTCGAGATGGCGAAGGTCGCCCAGCAGGCGCTGGACGCCGCCGGCATAGCGGCGGCCGACCTGGACGTCTTCATCCCGCACCAGGCCAACATGCGGATCATCGACTCGATGGTGAAGACGCTGAAGCTGCCGGAGCACGTCACGGTCGCCCGCGACGTGGAGACCACCGGCAACACCTCCGCCGCCTCGATCCCGCTCGCGATGGAGCGGCTCCTGGCGACGGGGCAGGCGAAGAGCGGCGACACCGCGCTCGTCATCGGCTTCGGGGCGGGTCTCGTCTACGCCGCGACGGTCGTTACCCTCCCCTAGGCGCCCGTCCGGGCCTCCGGATCCCCGGAACCCGCCCGTACGGCACCTGCCACACCCTCTGATACATACCGAAGGAGCGCCACATGGCCGCCACTCAGGAAGAGATCGTCGAAGGTCTCGCGGAGATCGTGAACGAGATCGCCGGCATCCCGGTCGAGGACGTCCAGCTGGACAAGTCCTTCACCGACGACCTGGACGTCGACTCGCTGTCCATGGTCGAGGTCGTCGTCGCCGCCGAAGAGCGCTTCGACGTCAAGATCCCGGACGAGGACGTCAAGAACCTGAAGACCGTCGGCGACGCCGCGGACTACATCCTCACCCACCAGGCCAAGTAACCGTCCTGGGAACCTGACGCGCTGTCCGCCACCCGCGGTGGCACCGTGACAGTTCGGCACCCCCTTACACGTGGAGAAAGAATTCCTGTGAGCTCGACCAATCGCACCGTGGTCGTCACCGGTATCGGCGCAACCACACCGTTGGGTGGCGACAGCGCATCGACCTGGGAGGGCCTGCTCGCCGGCCGTTCCGGCGCGACGGTCCTGGAGGACGAGAAGTACGCCGACCTCCCGGTCCGCATCGCCGCGACCGCCGCGGTGGACCCGTCCGAGGTCCTGCCGCGCCCGCTGGCCCGGCGGCTGGACCGCTCGGCGCAGTTCGCGCTGATCGCCGCACGCGAGGCGTGGGCGGACGCCGGCTACACCGCCCCCGCGGGCGAGGACGAGGCCGTGGCACCGGCCCGCCTGGGCACCGTCATCGCCTCCGGCATCGGCGGCGTGACGACCCTGCTCGACCAGTACGACGTGCTGAAGGACAAGGGCGCCCGCCGCGTCTCCCCGCACACCGTGCCCATGCTGATGCCGAACGGCCCCTCGGCCAACGTCGGCCTGGAGGTCAACGCCCAGGCGGGCGTGCACACCCCGGTCTCGGCGTGCGCCTCGGGCGCCGAGGCGATCGGCTACGCCGTGGAGATGATCCGCACCGGCCGTGCCGACGTGGTCGTCGCGGGCGGCACGGAGGCGGCGATCCACCCGCTGCCGGTCGCCGCCTTCGCCAACATGATGGCGATGTCCAAGAACAACGAGGAGCCCACCAAGGCCTCCCGCCCGTACGACACCGGCCGGGACGGCTTCGTCCTCGGCGAGGGCGCAGGCGTGGTGGTCCTGGAGTCGGCCGAGCACGCGGCCCGGCGCGGCGCGCGGGTCTACTGCGAGGTGCTGGGCCAGGGCCTGTCGGCGGACAGCCACCACATCGCGCAGCCGGAGCCGACGGGCCGCGGCATCGCGGCGGCGCTGCGGAACCTGCTGGAGAGCACGGACCTCAAGCCCGCCGAGGTCGTGCACCTCAACGCGCACGCGACCTCCACCCCGCAGGGCGACGTCGCGGAGATCAAGGCCCTGCGCGCCGTCCTCGGCGACGACCTGGACCATGTGGCGGTCTCGGCGACCAAGTCGATGACCGGTCACCTGCTGGGTGGGGCGGGCGGCATCGAGACCGTGGCCACGGTCCTGGCGCTGCACCACCGCACGGCGCCCCCGACGATCAACATCGACGAGCTGGACGAGTCGGTGGACGCCGACGTCGTCCGCGACGAGCCGCGCGCCCTCCCCGAGGGCACCATCGCCGCGATCAACAACTCCTTCGGCTTCGGCGGCCACAACGTGGTCCTCGCCTTCCGCACGGTCTGACGGACCCGCGCGACACGCCGGACACGGTGGCCCGCACCCCCGACGGGGGTGCGGGCCACTGCGCGTCGCGGGGCCGGGGCACCTGGCGGACGGCTCCCCGGCGGAGGGCTGAGCGGGTGCGGGGCTCAGACCACCTGGTGGAGCCAGCGCACCGGGGCGCCCTCACCGGCGTGGCGGAACGGCTCCAGCTCGTCGTCCCAGGGCTTGCCGAGCAGCTTCGCGAGCTCGTCCTCCAGCTCCGTCTCCCCGCGGGAGGAGCGGGCCAGGGCGGCCCTCAGCCGGTCCTCCGGGACGAGGATGTCGCCGTGGATGCCCGTCACGGCGTGGAAGATGCCCAGGTCGGGGGTGGCGCTGTAGCGCTCGCCCTCGGCGGTCGCACAGGGCTCGGCCGCCACCTCGAAGCGCACCTGCCAGCCCCGCAGGGCGGAGGCGAGCCGGGAGGCCGCGCCCGGTTCGCCGCGCCAGGAGAGCTCGGCTCTCCAGGTGCCGGGGGACGCGGGCTGGCGGATCCAGTCGAGCTGGACCCGCGTGCCGAGCACCCCCGCGACGGCCCACTCGATGTGCGGGCACAGCGCGCGCGGTGCGGAGTGGACGTACAGAACGCCACGTGTCGTCACCGGGACCTCCAGTGTGGGACGGGGATCACCTTCCCAGCGGCCTCAGTAAACAGCATCCGGCGCGGCACTCCGCGAAGGGGACATCCGGTGACGCGATGTAATTTACTGGCGCCGACGGGCCAGATGCCTCTGGGTCGACGGGGAAAAGCTACCGTGCGGGCGCGGCCCGGGGGTGGCGTACGCTCGGTCCCGGACCCGTACGCACCAGGTATTCACCCGCCAGGAGTCGACCACCGGGTCCGGGGAGGAGTGGCACGGATGCGCCCGGGCTCCACGGGGCGCCGATCGCACCGCGGCCCCGCCGCGGCCGCCGCACTCGGCCTCCTCCTCACCGCCGCGCTCGGGGCCTGTGACGCTCCGTCACCGCACGAGGGGACGCGCACCGGGGTGTCCGCGTCCCCCTCGCCCTCGCCGAGCCCCGTGTCCCGCTGGGACCCCTCGCCCGCCTCGCTCGCCGCCGTCGGCGACTCGATCACCACCGGCTTCGACACCTGCCGCCTCCTCGCCGACTGCCCCGAGGCGTCCTGGGCGACCGGCACGGACGCGGACGTGGACTCGCTCGGTCTGCGGCTGCTGGGCTCCGAGGCGCTCGGCAGCCGCAGCTGGAACCTCGCGGAGAGCGGTGCCGACGCCTCCGACCTGCCCGCCCAGATGGCGCGGGCGGCGGCGCACCGGCCGGAACTCGTCACCGTGATGGTCGGGGCCAACGACGCCTGCGCGGACACCCTGGACCGGATGACGCCGGTGGAGTCGTTCCGCGACGCGGTCGAGGAGGCCATGGAGGTGCTGCGGGAGAGCGCGCCCGGGGCGCAGGTGTACATGGCGAGCGTGCCGGACCTCAAGCACCTGTGGGCGACGGGCCGCGACGATCCGCTCGGGCGCGGCATCTGGCAGCTGGGGATCTGCGCGACCATGCTCGCCGACGCCCGGGACGACGGCCCGCAGGCGCGCGAGCGCCGGGAGGCGGTGCACCGCAGGGTGATCGCGTACAACACGGTGCTGCGGGAGGTGTGCGAGGCGGACGAGCGCTGCCGCCACGACGGCGGCCGGGTCTTCGGCTTCCGTTTCGGCAAGGAGCAGTTGAGCCGCTGGGACTGGTTCCATCCCAGCCGGGACGGGCAGCGGCGGCTGGCCGAGATCGCCTACCGGGCCGTCACCGCGCCCCGGGCGCCGTAGCCGGGAGCCCGCCCGGCCCGGAATACTTCCGCCCGACCCGACGGAAGGACCACCGTGCCCCTCGACCGCTTACCGATACCGCGGCGGACGCGTTCGCGCACCGCCCCGGCCGCTCCCGCGCTCGCCGTGCTCGCCGCCTCCGCCGCCCTGGCGCTCGCTTCCGCTCCCCCCGGCGCCGCCGCCCCGGTGCCCGGCGGGTCCGCTCCCCCGCCCGGTGCGACCGCACCGGCGCCCACCGTCGAGGAGCGGCGCCTGTCCCGCCCCGAACCGCAGGAGATCCTCCGGCGCGGCGGCTTCGCCGACGCGGGGCCCTCGCTGGAGCGGGCGCTCGGCCGCGCCCGGTCGCTCCACCGGGCCGAGGCCGCCGTGGCCCGGCACGGCGCGGCCCTGTGGGAGCGGGCCGTCGCCCGGGCCCAGGGCCGGGGGCCCGCACGGGGCGACCTGGCCCGCGGCGACGACCGCCCGCTCTACTGGGCGCGGTTGGACATGACGGCCCGGCTGCGCCACTGGGAGCCCCCGTTCGCCCTGGACGCGGCGGACCGGGCACGCCTGGAGGAGCGGCTGGAGCGCTCCTCGCGCGGGCAGGACTCGCTGCGCTTCCCGGCGGGCGGGGGCGTGCGGCGGGTGGTGGTGACCGGGTTCGACCCGTTCACCCTCGACCGGGACATCCGGATCGGCAACCCCTCGGGGGCCGCCGCGCTCGCCCTGGACGGCACCTGGATCCGCACGCCCGAGGGCCCCGCCCGCGTCGAGGCCGCGGTCTTCCCCGTCCGCTGGGAGGACTTCACCGGCGGCGAGGTGGAGCGGACCCTGGCCCCCGTGCTCCCACGGGCCGACCTCTTCGCCACCGTCAGCCAGGGCAGGGTGGGACGGTTCGACATCGAGCGGTTCAACGGGGCCTGGCGCGGCGGCTTCCCCGACAACGCGAACCTCTCCCGCACCGGCACGGTCCCCGTCTCCGACCCGGCCTCGCAGCCCCAGTGGACGGCCACCACGCTCCCCTACGCGGCGATCACCGAGGCCGCGACGGGCCCCTTCCCCGTCCTGGACAACACGGCGGTGACGGAGATCCCGGCGGGTGGCGGCGAGCCGGTGGTGCGGCCGCAGGGCCCGACGCCCGGCTCCGCGGCCCGCGCGGGCGGCGGCGGTGACTACCTGTCCAACGAGATCGCCTACCGGGCGACCCTGCTGCGCGACCGGCTGGCGCCCGGCGTGCCCGGCGGACACGTCCACACACCGGTGCTCCGCTTCGGGGAGGGCAACACCTCGCAGGTCACCGACCCGGAGTACGTCCGCAACCGGCGCGCGATCGTCGAGCAGGTGCGCATGATCATCACCGTGGCGCTGGAGGCACCGCCCGGGCGATGATGGCGGAATGAGGATCGCAGCAGCGCAGTTCCCGTCCGTGCCCGGTGACATCGCGGCCAACGTCCGCTCCATGGCCGGCCTCGTCCGCGAGGCCGCCGCCAGGGGCGCACGCTTCGTCGCCTTCTGCGAACTGGCCGCCCACGGCTACGCACTGGAGCCGATAGCGGCGGACCCGGGAAGCTGGCTCACCGAGGACGACCCGCGGCTGGAGCCCGTGCGCGAGGCGTGCCGGGAGACGGGCACCGCGGCCCTGGTGGGCTGCGCCGCCCGCACGGACGGCGACCGGCCCGCCATCACGGCCCTGGTCATCGGCCCGGACGGGGAACTGCTGACCCGCTACGACAAGCGGCACCTGTACGGCAGGGAGACGGAGGTCTTCACGGCCGGGACGGCGGAGGGGCGCTTCACCGTGGACGGGGTGCGCTTCGCGGTGGCGGTCTGCTACGACAACCGCTTCCCCGAGCTCGCGCGGAGCGCGGCGGCCGACGGCTGCACGGTCTACGCGGCCTCCTCGGTGCTGGTGGAGGGGAACGACTCCTTCGAGACCGTCTACCCGGTGCGGGCCCGGGAGAACGGGCTGTACGTCCTGGTGGCCAACCAGGTCGGCCCGGCCGACCCGGGCCACTGCCCGGGCGGCAGCGCGGTGTGGTCCCCGGACGGGGCACGGGTCGCGTCGGCGGGCGCGCAGGCGCCGGGGCTGGCGGTGGTGGACCTCCCCTGACCTGCGGGGGCCGCCCGCCGCCGGGCGCGGTTCCTTCGGGGCCGTTCGGCACCCCCGGCGGGGTCCACCAGCCCTCCCTCGGGCCCGCGGGCGCCGCCAGACTGGTGGCGTCGTCCCGACGAGGAGGCCGCCATGAGCAGCAGTACCGCATCGCCGCGCGTCGCCGCCGCGCTGCCCGCCCCGTACCGCGACCGCCTGATGGGCTGCGCCCGCCGGGTGTCCTTCCCCGACGGGGCGCGGCTCTTCGAGGAGGGCGGGGCGGCCGACCGCTTCTGGGTGGTCCGCACCGGGACCGTCGCCCTCGACGCCCGGGTCCCCGGCCGTCCCCGGGCCGTCGTGGAGACCGTCGGCACCGGTGAACTGGTCGGCTGCTCGTGGCTGTTCGCCCCCTACCGGTGGAACCTGGGCGCCGAGGCCACGACACCGGTGCGCGCGGACGAGTTCGACGCGCGGCGGGTGCGGGAGCTGATGGACGCCGACCCGGCGTTCGGCTCGGCGCTGGGGCATGTCGTCGGCCGGGTGCTGGCCCATCGGCTGTCCTCGGCGCGCATCAGGCTGCTGGACCTCTACGCCCCGCACGGCAGCGGCCTGTAGGTCCGTCGGGTCCGTCGCCCGGTAGGGGGCGGCCCCGCGGACGGCTCCGGGGCCTGGCCGCGGGGCGGCGGCGCCCGGTCCTGCTGGACGCTGACGGCGGCGCCCGGTCCGGGCGCCGCCGTCAGCAGGGACCCAGGCGGACGCAGGGACTCAGGCGGACGCCGCGGGGCCCGGGGCGTCGTGGTTCAGCTCCTCCCCGATGTGGTGGGCCCAGCTGCGGATCCTCTCGGGGTTGCGGAAGTCGCCGCCCTTGCCGCCGCGCACCATGGCGCGGGCGAACCGGCCCGGGGTCTCCTCCGTGAGGCTGCCGCCGAAGGTGATGTGCTCGCGTCCGCCGAGGCGCTTCATCTGCCGGGCGACACCGGGCACCGGCTCGATCTCCCGTTCCTCGGCGGAGGTGTCGACGGGACCGCTGCTGAACAGCCACACCGGGCGCTCGCGGAGCTGCTCGGCATGGCGGCGGGCGCACCGGCGGGCCTTGCCGCTCCAGTGCCCCGCGTAGAGGGAGCCGCCGAGGACGACCCCGTCGTAGCGGCTGACGTCGGTGACGGACTCCGCGGGCATCACCTCGGCGTCGAGTCCGTCCTCGCGCAGGGACCTGCCGATCTCGTCGGCGATTCCGGCAGTGGCGCCGTGGCGGCTGCCGTAGGCGACGAGCACGCGCTTGCGGTTCATGGCTGCTCCCCGGGTGGGATCGATGACCGGTGGGTGGGGGTCGGGCGTGCGGCCTCAGTCCGTGTGGGCGTGGCGGGCGTGCCGCTGGCGCTCCTCGGCGAAGGCGGGGGGCACCACCTCCACGGGGCAGTGGGCGTGGTGCAGCACGCTGTGGGCGACCCGGCCGAGGGACGGGCGCCCCACGGGCAGTTTCCTGCGGTGACTTCCCATGACCAGCAGGTCCGCGTGGGCGCTGGCCTCGACGAGGGCGCCGGGGACGCTGGTGCCGGTGTCGACGTGGGGGCTGACGGTCAGCTCCGGATAGACCCCCTGCACCTGGTCGGCCAGGTCCTTGAGCTCCTGCACCCGCTCGCGGGCCACGTCGTCCAGGTCGTCCAGCATCGTGGCGACATCCCCCACATGGCCCAGCACGTTCCAGACGGCGAGCATCCGCAGGGAGGCCTTGCGCGCCTCGGCCTCGGCCGCGGCGAGCAGGAGCCAGTCGAGGTCGGCGGCTCCGTGGACGGCCGCCGTGACCGTGCCCGTGCCCGGGCGGTCCGCCTCGCCCCGGACGACGACCACGGGCACCTCGGCGCGGGCCACCACGCCGAGGCCGACCGAGCCGAGCAGCAGCGCGGAGAACCCGCCGAGCCCGCGGCTGCCGACCACGACCGTCGCCCGGTGAGCGGCCGCGGCCCGCAGTCCCGCCAGCGGCTCCATCCGGCTGAGCTCGGTGGTCATGGCCAGGTCGGGGAAGCGCTCCCGGACGGCCGAGGCGGCCTCGACCAGCAGGTCGTGACCGGCCTCCCGGACCGACTGCAGGGTCTCGGCGGTGGAGAACAGGGCGCGCCGGTCGGTGTCGGCGGCGTGGACGAGGGTAAGCGGGCGGCCCCGGCGGTCCGCCTCCGCGGCGGCCCACAGCACGGCCTCCCTGGCTCCGTGGGAGCCGTCCACTCCGACGACGACCCCGCCGAGTTCCGGGCGGGTGGGGATGTCGCTCTGCATGACTCCTCCTCCGGCATGGGCGGCGGGGCCGGCGGTGCGCAGCCCCCGGTGCCTCCACCGTCGCACCGCACGACCGGGGCGGGAAGGGCCGACCGGTCCCCGGGGGGCCCGGTCGGCCCCGGCCCGCGCGGGGACGGCCTGCCTCGGGGAGCCCTCCGGGGCGGGTCGGAGGACGATGGGGGCAGGAGGTGGTCCGCATGGCTGTCCCCGGCTACCCGCCCGTGAGGGTCTCCGCCCGGCTGGACGAGCCGCTCTCCCGCTGGCTCTGGCTGGTCAAGTGGCTGCTGGCACTCCCCCACTGGATCGTGCTCGTCTTCCTGTGGACGGCGTTCCTGGTGCTGAGCGTGGTCGCGTTCTTCGCGATCCTGTTCACCGGGCGGTACCCGCGGCAGGTGTTCGACTTCAACCTGGGGGTGCTGCGCTGGTCCTGGCGCGTGTCCTTCTACTCGTACGGGGTCCTCGGCACGGACCGCTATCCGCCGTTCAGCCTGGGCCCGGAGCCGGACTACCCCGCGCGTCTGGACATCGCCTACCCCGGGGAGCTGTCGCGCGGGCTGGTCCTGGTGAAGTGGTGGCTGCTGGCGCTGCCGCACTACCTGGTGCTGGGGGTGTTCCTGGGCGGTGTGCGCGGCACCTGGAGCACGGGGCTGAGCGGTCTGCTGGTCCTGTTCGCGGGGATCGCGCTGGCCGCGACCTCCCGCTACCCGTCCGGCATCTTCGACCTCGAGGTGGGTCTGCACCGCTGGGCGCTGCGGGTGGCCGCCTACGCGGCACTGATGACGGACGCCTATCCGCCCTTCCGGCTGGAACAGGGCGGATCGGAGGCGGACGGGGACGGGCCGGGAGCCTTCGAGGCGGACGCGCCCGGGCCTGCCGCGTCCGGACCGGACTGGACCAAGCCCTCCGGCCCGGTGTGATGCGGCCGGTTCCGCCGGGCCTCGGCCTTCGCGGCCCGCCTCAGCCTTCGCGGCCCGCCTCGGGCCAGTGGACCGGCGGCGGGGTGGCGCCCGCGGGCGCGGCGGGTGGCTGCGGGACGGCGGCGTCGGGAGCCCCCGCGTCGGCGGCCTCGTCCTCCGGGACCATCGCGCGCGCCATCAGGGTGGCCCCCGCCACCGCCCCGGGCATCAGCAGCACGGCGACGAAGGGCACCAGGAAGGCGAGGACGAGGGGGACGCCGAAGCCGAGCACGCGCAGCCGCCGGGCGCGCAGCAGTGCGAGGCGCTCACCGAACGGGACCCCCCGGCGCTGGAGCGCGACCGCCGTCAGCTCCTCGGTGAGGAAGAAGCCCGAGACGCAGAAGCCGATCACGGGGACCACGGTCTGCCCGGCGACCGGGATGAAACCGCAGGCGAAGAGGATCACCCCGTAGAAGGCGACACGCAGCAGGATCCGCAGGGAGTCCCGCGCGGAGATCCACAGTTCCCGCCAGAGCGGCAGGCCGGAGGTGGGTACCCGGCCGCCCTCGGTGCGGTCCACCTGCTCGGAGAGCGACTCGTAGAAGGGCTGGCCGACCAGCAGGGTGACGGCCGTGAAGGTGATCACCGCGAGGAAGAGGCCCAGCGCGAAGAGCAGCGCGGTCAGCGTGCCCCGCAGCAGGCCCTGCCACGGCGAGGTCCAGTCGTCGGCGAAGGGCGTCGCCCAGGACGTCACGTCGCCGGCGCCGGCGACCAGGCCGGCGAGGGCGGCCGCGTAGAGCACCAGCGTCACCAGACCGGGCAGCAGGCCGAAGCCGAACCACCGCCCGTGCCGGAAGACCCAGCGCTGACCCTGCATCAGATAGGAGAAGCCCACCCCGAGATCACGCATGGGCCAAGCCTAAGGGGTGGGTCCTCACCCCCGGTGGCGGAACCGTCCCCGGTGCGTTCGGATCGTGTACCGGTTGCGGCGGCTCCCCGGCGGGACGCCGGGCCCGGCGGAGCACGCGGCGCCCGCCCGGGGGACCGGGCGGGCGCCGCGGACGGCCGGCCTCCGTCAGACGGCCAGGTCGACCGTGATGTTGCCGCGGGTGGCCTTGGAGTACGGGCACACCTGGTGGGCCTTGGCGATGAGGTCCCGGGCGGTGGCCGGGTCCACCTGCGGGATGGTCGCCGAGATCCTCACGATGATGCCGAAGCCGTCGTCGTTCCTGCCGATGCCGACCTCGGCGGTGACCGTCGAGCCGGAGACGTCGACGTCCTCCTGGCGGGCGACGACGCCGAGGGCGCCCTGGAAGCAGGCGCTGTAGCCGGCTGCGAACAGCTGCTCCGGGTTGGTCCCGGAGCCGCTGCCGCCCATGGCCTTCGGCGGGTTGACGACGACGTCGAGGCTGCCGTCGTCGGTGGCGACGCGCCCGTCGCGGCCGTTGTGCGCGGTGGCCACGGCGGTGTAGAGCACGTCGGACTGCTGGATGGACATGGAGTCGTTCCTCCTGCTGGTTCGCCGCGACTCGCGCCCACGATCGCGACGGCTGCGCAAGAGCCTAACGGGTGACGCTCAGGCCAGGGAAACGATCATCTTGCCGGTGTTCTCGCCCCGCATCATGCCCGCGAAGGCGTCGTAGCCGCGCTCGATGCCCTCGACCACGGTCTCGTCGTAGGTGAGCTCACCGGAGGCGATCCAGCCGGAGACGTCGCGGACGAACTGCTGCTGGAGGTGCTTGTGGTCGTTGACCAGCATGCCCTGAAGGCGCAGCCGCTTGCCGATGACCAGGGCCAGGTTGCGCGGGCCGGGGGCCGGCTCGGTGTTGTTGTACTGCGCGATCATGCCGCAGATGGTGGCGCGGCCGCCGACGTTGAACGAGGAGATCGCGGCCTCCAGGTGCTCGCCGCCGACGTTGTCGAAGTAGACGTCGATCCCGTCGGGGGCGGCCTCCTTCAGCTGCTCGGCCACGGGGCCCTTCTTGTAGTTGAAGGCCGCGTCGAAGCCGTACCCGTCGACGAGGAGGGAGACCTTCTCGTCGGAGCCGGCCGAGCCGATCACCCGGGCCGCGCCCTTGATCCGCGCCATCTGGCCGACCTGGCTGCCCACGGCTCCGGCGGCGCCGGAGACGAAGACGGTGTCGCCCTCCTTGAAGGAGGCGACCTCGAACAGGCCCGCGTAGGCGGTCAGACCGGTCATGCCCAGCACGCCGAGGTAGGCGGACAGGGGCGCGAGCTTGGCGTCGACCGCGACGGCGTGCTCGGCGGGCAGCTCCGCGTACTCGCGCCAGCCCAGCCCGTGCAGCACGTGGTCGCCCACCGCGAAGCCCTCGGCCGAGGAGGCGATGACCTCGCCGACCGCGCCGCCGTCCATCGGGCGGTCCAGCTGGAACGGCGGGGTGTAGGACTTGACGTCGTTCATCCGGCCGCGCATGTAGGGGTCGACCGAGAAGTACAGGTTGCGGACGAGGATCCGGCCCTCTGCGGGCGCGGAGACCTCGGCCTCCCGCAGCGCGAAGTCCTCGGGCTTCGGCACGCCGTGCGGACGGGCGACGAGGTGCCATTCACGGCCGGACGTGGGAAGAGCGGACATGGTGCGTGCCTCCAGAGAGATACTTCAGTACGTGAAACAACCATGCCCCTGGATATTTCATGTTGTCAAGTAAATGGGTACCCTGGTGCCCATGGCCACTCCCGGAGCAGACCCCCTGACCATCGAGGTCGTCGAACTCATCGGCGCCGTCGTGGCCCGGTACCACGAGGAGTACGAGGAGGCCGCCGCCCAGCACGCCCTCACCGGAGTGCAGGCGCGGGTCCTGAGCCTCCTCGCCCTCGAACCGCTGCCGATGCGCCGCGTGGCCGAGCGGCTCAAGTGCGAGCCGTCGAACATCACCGGCATCGTGGACCGGCTGGAGGCCCGCGGCCTGGTGGAGCGGCGTCCGAGCCCAGACGACCGCCGGGTCAAGCTCGCCGGGGCCACCGAGGAGGGCCGCGCCACGGTCTGCCGCCTGCGCACCTCGCTGGACTTCGCCCGGGAACCGCTGGGAGAGCTGTCGACCGAGGAGCGCACCGCCCTGCGCGACCTGCTGCGCCGGATGCTCGGCACCCGCGACTGAGGCGCCCCGGCGCGACTCCCGCACCGGCCCCGGCAGCACGTCCGGGCCCCGGGCCCGCGCCGTCGCGGCTCAGACGCACCACCACAGGAAACGCCTGCACGGCGGTGCGTCCGGGGCGGGAGGCGGCGAGGGCGAGGACGAGGCGGACGGGGTGGCCGAGGGGGGCTCGGCCGACGGTGGCGTGGCGCTCCCGCCGGGGCCGCCCGGAGCCTCCGGCGGTCCGCCGGCCGGTGCGGACGGGGGCCCGTCGGACGCCGAGGGCGCCGCCCCGGCCGGCTCCGAGGGGCTCGCGGCGCCGGGAGCGGCGGTCGTGGCGGGGGCCCCGCCCGCGGAGGGCCGCGCACTGCCGCCCTCGCCGGAGGGCCGAGCCGTGCCCGTACCGGCGGGCCGGGGGGCCTCGGAGGAAGCCGCCGGCCGCTCGGCGGCCTTCTCGGGGCCGGAGGCGGACGCCTGGGGGGCCACCGGCTCCAGCGGCTCCGGCGCGGTGGCGGCGCTCTCCTTCACCCGGGTGGCCGCCCCGTCGCCCGCTCCCCCGGCGGCCAGCTGGGCCAGCCCCAGGAGGCCGGCCGCCAGCACCACGCCCGACACCCCCGCCACGGCCGCGCGCCCCCGCCCGCTGCGGGCGGCGCGATGCGCGGGTGCGGCGGCCCTGCGCCCGGCCTGCCGCCGGCCGGAGCGCGCACCCGGCGGGCGGAGCGGTGCCGCGGCCGGCTCCCCGGGAGCCCGGGCGCCCCTCCCCTCGGGCGCGCCGGCCCCGTCCGGCGGCGGTGCGGCACGGTCGGCGGGCATGCGGGCCGGGGCGGCGTCCGGGCGCCCCGCGGCGGGTGGTGCGGAGCCGAGGCGGCGGAGCTCCTCGGCGGGGGTGCCGCACCCGGCGCAGGCCAGAGCTCCGTTGAGGTGCCGTCCGCACGGGTGGCAGTAGTCCATGGCCCTCGGAGACTAGGCGGCCCCCGGGAGCGGGAAGCGGGACCGCGGTGAGGATCCTGTGTGGAATCCGGGCCCCCCTGCACGGCCGCGCGGCCCGCGGGCGGCCCGCGTCCGGGCAGGATGTCGGGCATGGACCACAGCGCCCCCTTCGGACCGCTCGACTTCCAGCTCGTCCTGCTGCGCCGCATGGCCGACCACCGGCCGGAGCTGGTCGAGGAGGCCCGCCGTGCGCTCGGCGCGGACGCCGCGCGGATGCGCGAGGCCAACCGCCGCTGGCAGGCCATGGCCCGCTCTCCACGCGGCCGCGGCGCCCTGGCCCGCTACCGCTCGGCGCTGGGGCCACCGCCGGAGGTGGAGCCGCGCCGCATCGGCGACCTCGCCTGCGAGTCCCTGCGCTGGCCGGTGCCGCTCTGGCCCGGGCTCCGCTTCGAGGTGCTGGCGTCCGCGGGCGGAGGTCCGGGCGGCAGGGCGGTGTTCAACGAGTGGCTGGTGCGCGCCCCCGGTGAGCCCGGTCCGGTCCTGGGCGGCACCGGGGACCTCACGCCCTGGTCGGCGACGGTCGACGAGGTGGCCCGCGCCTTCGCGCCGGCCAGACTCCTCCCGGGCACGGCCCCGACCAGGATGCGCCTGGCCTTCACCGACCCCGCCGACGGCGCGGAGCGCGTCGCCGACTTCACCTGGGGGCTGCTCCAGCAGGTGGACTGACGGCAGCGCCGGGCAGGGGAGGGACGGGCCGCCCGGGACCGCGCGGACCTCGGCGACGGCGCGGCGCCCTCCCCGTCGCCCCCGCGACACCGCGGCCCGCGACGGACTCCGGATAGTGGATCGACCACCCGATTTCGGGCAAGGTGTGCCACGACCGTCCCCCACCGTCCCCCGGAGTCCGTGCGCCCCGGAAGGGCTTCCCGGCCCCGACCGCGGGCCGCACGCCGCGCGCCGGACGGGTCCACAGCCCCTGGAGTCGATGGTGCAGCCGCGTGCGACCTTCTGCGGCGTCTACGGCCTGGTGCAGGCCACCGTCCTGCTGGCGGCCCTGCACTCCGAGGGCGAGGTGTACACGCCCTTCGCCGACGCGGCGTGGATCCTCGTCACGGCCCTCGCCTCGGTGCTGGCCCACGGCTACGCCCACCACATGGCCGCCCAGCGGGAGCGGGGTGACGCGGTGTCCGCCTTCTGGCGGGGGCTGGGCGTCGCGGTCAGGGGGGAGTGGCCCATGGCTGCGGCGTGCCTCCCCACGGTGCTCCTGCTGGTCCTGGCGGGACTCGGCGACTGGCCGGAGCCGGTCACCACGGCCACGGGGCTGGGCATGAACACCCTGATCCTCTTCGCCTGGGGCGCCCGGACCGCGCTCTCCGTGGGGTACCGCCGCACCTCCGCCCTGCTCGCGGGCGCGGGCGACGCCGCCATCGGCGTGCTGATCGCCCTCGCCAACGCGGTGCTCAAGTAGCGGGCCCGTCCGGGCCGACGGCATGCCGCGGGCCCGCCCGGACCGTGCCCGGGTGGGGGAGGCGGGCGCCCGCCCGGCTCAGCTCAGCGCGCGCGCGGCCGCCCGCGGCCGGACGATGCCAGGAGGTACCGCACTCGGGAGGACTCGCCATGACCGTCAGCCTTGAGCAGCTGCGCCGCTGCCATGTGGCCGTCGACCTCGGAGCCGCGCGCACGCGCGTGTTCGTCAAGGGCGCCGGACTCGTCGTCGACGAGCCGAGCGTCGCCGCCGTGAACACCCGGACCGGCGCGCTCATCGCCGTCGGCGCACTGGCCGAGCAGATGACCGGCCGCACGCCCGACTACATCCGGGTCGCCCGCCCCGTCTCCGGGGGCACCGTCGTGGACATCGAGATGGCCCAGCGGATGCTGCGCCACCTGCTCGGCGAGAAGCTCCGCCGCCAGCTGCGCCGGAAGCCCCGGCTCCGGGCAGCCGCCAGCACCCCCCACGACAGCGACCCGCTCGCCCAGCGGGCCACGGTGGAGACGCTGGTGGGGCTCGGGGCGCGTCGTGTCGAGCTGGTCGACACCCTGATCGCGGCGGCCGTGGGCTGCGGACTGCCGGTCGAGCAGCCGACCGCGACCATGATCATGGTGTGCGGTGCGGCGACCACGCAGATCGCCGTCCTCTCCCTCGGCTCCATCGTC
Source organism: Streptomyces sp. C10-9-1 (assembly GCF_024497955.1). Lineage (GTDB taxonomy): Bacteria > Actinomycetota > Actinomycetes > Streptomycetales > Streptomycetaceae > Streptomyces > Streptomyces sanyensis. The sequence continues at coordinate 232,577 of NZ_JANHKP010000006.1, forward strand.
ACGGCCGAGCGCATCCCGATCGGCGGCAACGCCATCGACTACGCCGTCATCCAGCACCTCCGCCACCAGCACGAGCTGCTGCTGCCCAGCCAGTCGGTGCGGCCGCTGCAACTGGCCCTGCGGGGCAACGGCCTGAACGCCCAGGGCCCGGACGTGACCGAGATCCACGGCCGCGACGTGGCGACCGGGCTGGCCCGTTCGGTGCGGGTGGACACGGCCGCCGTCCGGGACGCGATCCACACCCCCCTGACCTCCGTCATGGACGGCATCGGCAAGGTGCTGCGGGTCTGCCCGCCCGACCTGGTCGCGGACCTGGTGGACCGCGGGATCATGATGGTCGGCGGGAGCGCCCTGCTGCCGGGGCTGGACCAGATGCTCCGCGACGCCACCGGGATGCCGGTGCAGATCGCCGAACGCCCGGACGCCTGCACGATCCTGGGGCTCGGGGCGATGCTGGAGGGCCGCATCCGCCCGATGACGCTGGACCCGCTCGCCGACTCGATCCCGGACACGGAGCCGGGCGCCCGCTCCGCGTTCCCCGCCGACGCCGGCGGAGAGGTGCCGCTGCACACGGCGGCCGACGCGGACGCCGAGGTCCGCTGACCTCCGGCGGGCCCCTCGGAGGCCCTTCCTCGCCGGACGGCGGCGCCGGGTCCGGCGCGCCGCCGTCCGAAGCGGCCGGCCTGCTCCGGGCGATGGTCGCCGCCGGGAACGCCCCCTCGCTCGGGCCCGCCCTCCGCCGTCTCGCGGACGCCGCCGCCGAACTGGGCGGGGCGCGCTACGCCGTGCTGAGCGTCGTCGACCCCGAGCGGGGGCTGGTCGACGCCCTGTTCACGGCGGGGCCGGGCGCCGAGGAGCTCCGGCAGGCCGCGCGGCGGCCCGCGGCGGGGGCGGGCCTTGCGGGGCAGCTGCTGCGCAACCCCCGCCCCGCGGTCCTCCGCGAGCCGACCGACGACCCCCGGGCCTGCGGCCTGGGGGCGGACGCCCCGCGGCCGGGCGGGTTCCTGGGCCTCCCGCTGCGGGTGGCCCAGGAGGTGTTCGGGAACCTGTACCTCGCGCGGACGGAGGGGGGCGCCTTCGGCGAGGACGACGTGCGGCTGCTGACCGTCCTCGCCGCGCAGGCGGGCCTCGCGATCGGCAACGCGCGGCTTCAGGAGACCGCCCGGCTGCGGGAGCGGTGGATCGAGGGCGCGGCGGCCGTGACCAACACCCTGCTCGCCGAACGCAGCGCGGCCGACGCGCTCACCACCGTCGCGGAGCAGGCCCGGGTGCTGGCCGACGCGGCCGCGGGGGTGGTGCTGACCCCCACGGGGGACGGCGGCATGGAGATCACCGCCGCGTCGGCCCCCCGGGACCCGGAGGGGCTGGTGGGCACGACGATCCTGCCCGGTTCGCCGGTCCTGGTACAGCTCCTGGGCGGGGAGCCGGTGTTCATCGAGGACTCGGCGACCGATCCCAGGATGACGACGGCGGTGCGCACCCGGTTCGGTCCCTCGATGATGCTGCCGCTGCAGAGCGGCGGGCGGCTGGTCGGCACCCTCGCCCTGCCACGGCGCCGCTACGGCCGCCCCTACACGGAGCTGGAGCGGCAGTTGGCGGCCCGGTTCGCCTCGCAGGCCGCGCTGGCGCTGGTACTGGCCGGGGCGCGGGCCGACCGCGAGCGGCTCGCCGTCTTCGAGGACCGCGACCGCATCGCCCGGGACCTGCACGACCTGGTCGTCCAGCGGCTGTTCGCCACGGAGATGATGCTGGAGTCCACCCGGCGCCGGGCCACCGAACCGGTCGCCGACGAGCTGCTGGCCCGCGCGGTCGACGAGCTGGACTCCACCGTCCAGGAGGTGCGTACGGCGATCTTCGCGCTCCAGCAGCCTCCCGCCGACGCCTCGGCCACCTTCCGCGGCCGGGTGCTGCGGGAGACCGCCGGTGCCGCCGCGCTCCTGGGCTTCTCCCCCTCCGTCCGCTTCACCGGTGCCGTCGACGCGCTCGTCGGACCCGAGTCGGAGGAGCGGCTGCTCTCCGGGCTGCGCGGCGCACTGGCCGCCGCCCACCGCAGGCCGGGGGTGTCGCGCATCGAGGTGGAGGTCGACGCGACGGCCGCGCTGCCCTCGGGCGGGGCCGGGGTGCGGCTGCGGGTGTACGACGACGGGCTGCGCGAGGACGGCACCCGGGGCACGGAGTCGGTGACGCGGGCACCCCGCGCGGAGCCGCACGACGGCGTCTGATCCCCGGGCCGGACCTGTCCCGGCGGGAGGCGCGGGGGCGATGATGCCCCGGGGGCCGCGCGACGGGCGCGGCCCGGTGACGCCGCCACGACGCGGCGACGCGACGACCGGAGGTCGACCCGTGAGTTCGCTCTTCCCCTCGCTGGCACCGGCCGGCGGCCGCCTCGACCGGACCGCCCTGCGCTTCGGCGACCGGTCCCTGACCTACCGGCGGCTCGCCGGTGCGGCGGGTGCCCTCGCCGGGGAGCTCGCCGGGGAGGCGCCCGGGGCCGAGGGGCCCCGTCCGGTGGCGGTCTGGGCCGTGCCGTCACCGGAGACGGTGGTCGGCACGGTGGCCGGGCTGCTGGCGGGGCGCCCGGTGGTGCCGCTCAACCCCAAGGCGGGGAGCCGGGAGCTGGCGCACGTCCTCGGCGACAGCGACCCGTCGGCCGTGCTGACCGCCCCCGGCGAGGCGCTGCCCGCTCCGGCCGACGGACTTCGGCGGACGGACGTCCGCCTCGACGCCGAGGGCCCGCTCCCGGCGCGGGAGCCGGAGCCCGGTGCGGCGGCGCTGATCGTGTACACCTCGGGTACCACCGGGCCGCCGAAGGGCGCGGTCCTCCCGCGCCGGGCGCTCGCCGCCACCCTGGACGCGCTGGCGGACGCCTGGGCGTGGACCGACGCGGACGTCCTGGTGCACGGCCTGCCGCTGTTCCATGTGCACGGCCTCGTGCTCGGGGCGCTCGGCCCGCTGCGCCGCGGGGGCGAGTTGCGGCACCTGGGCCGGTTCACGCCCGAGGGCGTGGCGCGCGGGCTCGGCGGCGGGGGGACCATGCTCTTCGGGGTGCCGACGATGTACCACCGGCTGGCCGAGTCCCTGGAGACGGAGCCGGGGCTGACCGGCGCGCTGGCCGGTGCGCGGCTGCTGGTCTCGGGCTCGGCGGCGCTGCCGCTGCCCGTCCACCGGCGGATCGAGGCGGCCACCGGGCGGCGGGTCGTGGAGCGGTACGGCATGACCGAGACGCTGATGAACACCAGCGTGCGGGCCGACGCGGCCGGTGGGCCGGGCACCGTGGGAGTGCCGCTGCACGGGGTGGAGCTGAGGCTCGTCGGGGAGGGCGGCGGGGTGCTCACCGACCGGGACGGCGAGACGATCGGCGAGGTCCAGGTCCGCGGGGAGAACCTGTTCAGCGGCTATCTGAACCGTCCGGACGCCACGGCCGCCGCCTTCGACGGCGACTGGTTCCGCACCGGGGACATGGCGGTACGCGAGCCGGACGGCCGGGTGCGGCTGGTCGGGCGCCGGGCCACCGACCTGATCAAGAGCGGCGGCTACCGCATCGGGGCGGGCGAGGTCGAGAACGCGCTGCTGGACCATCCGCGGGTCCGCGAGGCGGCGGTGACCGGTGAGCCGGACACCGCGCTCGGGGAGCGGGTCGTGGCCTGGGTGGTGGCCGCGGACCCGGCGGCGCCGCCGTCCGCCGCGGAGCTCGTGGACCATGTGGCACGGGTGCTGTCCCCGCACAAGCGGCCCCGCCGGGTGCGGTTCCTGGACGCGCTGCCGCGCAACGACATGGGCAAGGTGGTGAAGCGGGCGCTGGGCACCGGGTGACGCTCCGCGCGTCCCCGGGCGGGGGCGGGCCGACGGCCGGGGGCGGTGCCCCCGGGGCGGGGGCACCGCCCTTCAGGGTGCGTGGTGCACGGGGCGGAGTGCGGCGGCGCGGTCGGTGCGGCCGAGCGCCGTCGAGGCGGAGCGGGGCGCGGTGGTCGCCCATGCCTGACCGGGCGAGTCGTCGCGGACCTTGACCACCAGTGGCGAACCCGGGTCGGTGGCGGCGGGCACGACGGCCAGGTTCTCGTTCCAGCGCGGGACGAGCCGCCCCTGGATGGTCAGGTCGTAGCGGGTGTCGGGGCCCTCGGGGGCCGTGCGGGCCGTGCAGTTGGTCGCGACAACGATGCCATCGAGCCCGCGGGAGTTCAGGCAGAGCCCCGGAGCCTGCGCGCTGCGGAGGCGGCCGTCGGTCTCGTACACCCAGCGCTGGCTGGGCGTGGACGAGCAGGCCGCCATCAGCACGTCCGCGTCGGCGGTGGCCCGGCCCCCGGCGAAGTCGACGCAGAGTTCGGCCTCGACGCCGCGCAGGACGATGGTCAGGGGGCCGGTCTGGCGGCCCGCGGAGGTGGCCGAGGGCCGGGGATCCGCGGTCCCGGGCGCGGTGGCGGGCGGCTCACCGCCGGGGGCGGCGGAGCCGCCGTGCTCGGAGTCGTCGGAGGACAGCACGGCCACCAGGGCGGTGACCAGCACCGCGGTGACGGCGACGAGCCCGAGCACCGTGGCCCCGGTGCGCTCCACGGCCGCGCGGCGGCCCCGGTCCACCAGGCCGGGCACGGCGGCGCGGGCGCGGCCCGAGCGCGAGTGGCGCCCGCGGGGGGCGCTCGGGGGCGCCGCTCCGTCGTCCGCCGCGTCGCCCCGGAGCCTGGCCTGGCGCCGCCGCCCGGGCCGGGAGGCGAGATAGGGACCGGCCGCCCCGCCCAGCAGGGCCTCGGCGAGGAGGGGGCCGAGGCGTCCCTCGGACTGACGCAGTTGCTCGGCGGCGTACCGGCAGTAGGCGCACTCGGAAAGGTGCACCTGAATGTCGGGTATCAGGGTTTCGCCGCGCCGCAGGGATATGTCGAGAAGCCGGTTGTAGTGGCGGCAATCCGCGGTGGGCGCGTGCTCGCGGTGAGTGCGGACGCAGGTCTGCCGGAACTGTTCGCGCGCCTGAACGAGTCGGGCGGACGCTTCCCGGGGATCGGCCGCGAGCAGGGCCGCCGGTACGGATATGCCTTCGGCCTCGGTCTCGACGTGCCAGAGCAGGACCTGGTCCTCGACGGGCATGGCCTGGAACGCCCAGGAGGCCAGCTGCCTTTCCTCGGAGGGAGGTTCGGGGGCCGACAGGCCGGGGACGAGGGCGGCGGCACGGGGGTCGCGGGACCACGCTCCGGCGAGGTGGCGGGCCGCCACCAGCAGGTGGGGGCGGACCGCTCCCGCGGCTCCGCCCCGCGCGAGGCGGTCCGTGAGCTGGGCGAACGCCGCCGTGGCCAGCATCGACGCCGCCTGCGCGGAGGGTGCGCACAGGGCCGCGTAGTCGAAGAGCGGCTGCCAGTGCCGGGACAGCAGCGCGGCGACGGGAAACGTCGTCGGCCGGTCGGCGGCTGCCGCCTGCAGGGCTGCGGCAAGCTCGGCGTCGGAGGGCCCCGACGCGCTTCCCGCCTGCTCGTGGGGCACGCTCACGGGCGTGCTGGGGTGCTGCATAGACGTCTTTCCATCCATGGCATTGCGGGTGGGGGGTTACTGACGGGCCATCGGCTCCGTTCGGCAGAGCGCCGGCTGCCGGCGGAAAGGTGCGCGACTATTGGTACACACCTTTCTGCGGGCGGCGCCGGTCCCCTTGCGGAGGGCTTCACCCGAAATTCGAACGATTGATCAGCTTGCATCTGTTCGGTAACAAGGAGCCTCACCCTGGCACAACTGGCCTGCCATGAACAAGAGTTCCGGAACCTGCGCCATTGACAGGGTCCAGGTCAAGCCATGCCGCGATCGGGAAAACGCTTACTGCGGCACGAGTAAGAACAACAATGCGAAGTCATCGGAAGCGGACTCCTTGACGCTCGGCCGAAAGGCCCTCACCCGCCGCGGGGTTACCGCACGAAACCTCCGAACCGAATACCCCCGCCTCCGGGAGCACACGACCTCACGCGCGTGTCGAGCCCCTCCGCCCTCCGACTCGACCCTCGCGCGGGGCCCGGCACGAGGCCCCCTCCGCCCTCCGGGGCTCCGCATCCGACACCGCACGCCGGTCCACCGGGAACCGTCGAGCAGGTCATAAGGTGCGATTCCGGCATATCTCGCGAAAGGAATCAGCGGTGGCCACTCGGCTCAACCCCTATCTCAGCTTCGACGGCGACGCGAAGCAGGCGATGGAGTTCTACCGCGACGTCTTCGGCGGCGACCTGACCACTCACACCTACGGTGAGTACGGGGCCGACCGGGACGGCGCGCACGCCGACCGGATCATGCACGCCCTGCTGGAGACGCACGCGGGCTTCACGCTCATGGGCGCCGACACCCGTCCGGGCATGGAGCACGCCCCGGGGAACGCCTACGCGGTCAGCGTCAGCGGGGACGACGACGCCGAACTGCGCGGCTACTGGGAGAAGCTGTCCTCCGGCAGCACCGTGGAGGTGCCGCTGGAGAAGCAGATGTGGGGCGATGTCTTCGGGATGTGCCGGGACCGCTTCGGCGTCTCGTGGATGGTCAACATCACGGCGCCGCAGAACTGAGCGGGCCGCCCGCTGCGCCCCGGTGGGCACGGCGGCCGGGCGCCGCCCCGCGGCGGCACCCGGCTCCCCCGCTCGCTCACACGGCGGCCACGGCGTCCAGCCGTCCGGCCTTCGCCTCCTCGACCAGGGAGGCGAACTGGTCCGCGCTCATCTCGACCTTCTGGCCGAAGTCGTCGGTGATCACGACCCTGCGCTCGGCAGGGGCGCTCTCGTCGACGAAGAGCTGCGGGCATCCGCAGTCGCACTTGCCGCAGAAGGTCGCCAGGGGTTCGAGGGAACCGGGAACGGTCATCGCATTCACTCTCCTGATCGTTGGCCCTGCGGGGCCGGTCCGGTCTCCGGCCCGACGCCTTCGGTCTGCCCCGCCCGCCACCACCGCAAGCACCCGAGGCGCCGCCCCCTGGTGCAGGGGTCGGCCCGCACGTGCACCCGGTGCCCCCGGACGCTCCCGGCGCACGGGAACCCCCGGCACCCCCCGGACGACGGCGGGGCGGGCGAGGGCCGTGCGCCCACGGGTCCCCGCCCTCGCGGGGCGGCCGGTCCACCGGGACGGGACTCCGCCGACGGAACCGCGTCCGCGGCCCCGGCACCGGGTGGCCTGACCCTCCGCCACCGCTCTGCATCGCATCGTCCTCACCACCGGCGCTTGGGGCGTGTCCGGGCCCTGGCGGTCGGCGCGGGACAGGACCGAGATCTCCACGCTTCGGGAGCACTTCCGCCCGGTGGCCGACGCACAGGTCCGCGGCCGGAGGGTGACCGTGCACGAGCGGCGGTCGGCCGTCGCGGCCCCTCGGCTCCGGGGCCGGGCGGCCTCCTCTCCGCCTCGCCCGACCCCTGTACCTGGGGGTGAGGACCGGTCAATCGGTGTTCTCGCACGGTTCGAGCAGAGCGAAGCGCTTCTCCGGCTGCGCGCCGGTCAGCTCGCCGTCGGCTGAGAGCGCCGGCCGAGGCGCACGTAGAGGGTTCGTCTTCGGCACACCCCGCATCGTGTGGGCTGCCGCTGGATCTCCCCGATGCAGGAGTACGCGTCGCCGGGGAAGCGGCGGATGCACCAGTCGGGCATCTCCGCCACCGGGATGGTCAGGTTGAGGTGCCGCCCCATACTGGTGCCCCCTCACCCACCCTGTCGTCGGCGAACATCTCCGCGGACTCGGCGACGTCGTACGCCACCGTGGCCCGCACGACCCGCCCCGGGTGCCGGGTGAGGGTGATTCGGTCGAGACTGGCGGCGTCGGACCAGGCGAGTTCGTTTGCGACCTGAAAGGCTGGACTGCTTGTTGCGGTGGCGCAGCCCCCACCGCCTGCGCACGTCGGGACGGTCGAACGGCGCGTGCTGGAAGTCGGTGGCGAACCCGTCGCACACCTCGGCCGCGCCGGGGGACTGTCACGGTCGCCGAGACAGGCCAGCGCCCGCCAGAGCCCCCGGGGACCGCCGAGAGCGCGGGTCAGCAGGTTGTCGCGGTCCCCGGCGCTCGGGCGTGAGGAGCCGTGGAACCAAGGCAGCACGGGGCGCGTTTCCTGTTTCGGACGACATCGCGGCGGAAAACCAATGGGAGCGCCCTGAGCCGTTCTGGCGGGTCCGCCGAAACCATGGGGGAAGATCGGCATGATGCAGGGTGGGAAGATCGCAGTCATCGTGCTGGCGACGGCGGGCATCCTCTCCACGCCGCTGATCTGGCTACTGAACAGCCCCGGTGCCGGGCAGCTGGCCGGGGCCTCGGTCCAGACCGCCGTCGGCATCGTGACCCTGGTCTGGGCCCTGTTCCAGAATCCGGCCCCTGCCGGGCCCACCGACCGGGCCACCCGAACCGGTAGGGCCAGCCGCGGCGGTCTCACCGGCATCAAGCGGCCCGGCGGCCGGGGACACGGCTCGGCAACAGCCGAGCGGACGGGAGACGCCAGCGGCGAAGGCTCCGTCTCCGGCATCGACTACTCGAGCTAGGACCCACACGCCCATGGCGAAGTCGTCATCCCGCACGGCAAGGGACGAGGTACCTGAGCCGTCGGTGACCGTGACGGACACCGGCGACGCCGAGGCCGCCGGCGACGGCACGGCCGTGACCGGCTTTCGCGGCCCGGCTCCGGGAACCGGCCCTGAGTCCCCTGACCCGGTACACCTGTCCCGCACCGGGAACGTGACCGTCAACGACGGTGGAATCGGAGTCAGCGGCTACGTTCACCAGCTGACCGTGCCGCCACGGCCGATCCGGGAACCGGCCCCCTGGCCGCACCAGGTCGGCGTCATCCCGCCCGCGGCACGGTCCTTCCAGCACCGCGCCGAGACCGACCGGCTCCACGCGGCGGCCGACGTCGGCACCACGGTGACGACCCAGCTGCTGACCGGCATGGGCGGGGTCGGGAAGACCCAGCTCGCCGCCGACTACGCCCGCACCGCCTGGAATGACACCAGCCCTGGCGGCGGTCTGGATGTCCTGGTGTGGGTCACCGCGAGCAGCCGTTCCTCCATCGTGACCGGCTACGCCCAGGCCGGCGTCGAGCTGTGCCGGGCCGACCCGGACGATGTGGAGCAGGCCGCCCGCACCTTCCTGGCCTGGCTCACCCCCAAGTCCGGAGCGAAGCCGTGCCGGTGGCTGATCATCCTGGACGACGTCGCCGACCCCGACGATCTGAAAGGCCTGTGGCCGCCCGAGAACCACCGCGGCCGCACCCTGGTCACCACCCGCCGCCGGGATGCCGCCCTCGTCGCCCGCGGCCGCCGCACCATCGAGGTCGGCCTGTTCACGAAGGCCGAGGCCATGACCTACCTCACCGCCTCCCTGACCGGGCATGACGAATCTGCCGACGAACTGACCGCCCTCGCCGACGACCTGGGGCGCCTGCCGCTGGCTCTCGCCCAGGCCGCCGCCTACGTCATCGACTCCGGCCGGACAGCAGCGGCGTACCGCTCCCTGCTCGCCGACCGCACAGCCACACTCAGCGACACCGTCCCCGATGTCCTCCCCGACGACCAAGGCCTCGCCCTGGACGCCGCCTGGTCGCTGTCCCTCGACCGGGCCGACGCCCTGAAGCCGCACGGCCTGGCACGCCCCTTGCTCCACCTCGCCTCCCTGCTCGACCCGAACGGCATCCCCCATTCCGTGCTGAGCAGTACCCCCGCCCTCAACCACCTCTCGGTGCACCGCACCAGCCGCCCCTCCGCTGACACTCCCCCACAGGAGGTCACCGCCCAAGACGCTGCGGCGGCCCTGCGGGTCCTGCACCGGCTCAGCCTCATCGATCACACTCCCACCAACCCCCACCAGACCGTTCGGCTGCACCAGCTCATCCAACGCGCCACGCGTGATGCCCTCACCGTCCGCCAGCACCACCAGAGTGCACGCACCGCCGCCGACGCCCTCCTTGCCGCCTGGTCCGGCGTCGAACACCACTCCGCCCTAGCCCAGACCCTGCGCACCAACACGGACGCCCTGGTCACATGGGCCGAGGACGCCTTGCACCGGCCTGACGCCCACGAGGTGCTGTTCTGCGTCGGCCGCAGCCTTGGCGAAGCCGGCCAGGTGACCACAGCCCGCAACCACTTCCAGCACCTCTCCCGCACCACCCACCGCCACTTAGGCCCCCACCACCTCGACACCCTCACCACCCGAGGCAACCTCGCCCACTGGACGGGCCGGGCCGGCGACAGAGCAAGCGCCGTGGACGCACTCGCCGCGCTCGCGACGGACATGGTCAGGGTCCTGGGCGCAGACCACCCCGACACCCTCACCACCCGCAACAACCTCGCCCACTGGCAGGGGGAAGCACGTGATGCGGCAGGCGCCGTGGACGCACTCGCCGCGCTCGCGACGGACATGGTCAGGGTCCTGGGCGCAGACCACCCCGACACCCTCACCACCCGCAACAACCTGGCGTCCTGGCGGGGGGAATCAGGCGATGCGGCAGGCGCCGTGGACGCGTTCAGCGCGCTGCTGGCAGACCGGAGACGCGTCCTCGGCCCCGACCACCCCGACACCCTCACCACCCGAGGCAACCTCGCCTACTGGACGGGCCGGGCCGGCGACAGAGCAAGCGCCGTGGACGCACTCACCGCGCTGCTGGCAGACCGGAGACGCGTCCTCGGCCCCGACCACCCCGACACCCTCACCACCCGGAGCAACCTCGCCTACTGGACGGGCCGGGCCGGCGACAGAGCAAGCGCCGTGGACGCACTCACCGCGCTCGTGACGGACATGGTCAGGGTCCTGGGCGCAGACCACCCCGACACCCTCACCACCCGAGGCAACCTCGCCTACTGGACGGGGCAGGCCGGCGACAGAGCAAGCGCCGTGGACGCGTTCAGCGCGCTGCTGGCAGACCGGAGACGCGTCCTCGGCCCCGACCACCCCGACACCCTCACCACCCGAGGCAACCTCGCCTACTGGACGGGCCGGGCCGGCGACAGAGCAAGCGCCGTGGACGCACTCACCGCGCTGCTGGCAGACCGGAGACGCGTCCTCGGCCCCGACCACCCCGACACCCTCACCACCCGCCAGTACCGTGCCCTCTGGCAAGCGCGACCTGAGGGCGGCGGGTCAACCACCAGGCCATGAAGGGTCAGGCGTGGACCTAGCGTGGTACGTGACCCCGGCCGTTCACCCGGGCCCGTCTTGGTTCGTTTCCGGGACAGCAAGGCGGTCGTTCCTCCCGCCTTGTGGTGTCGAACAACGTCGTGTGAAGCAACGGCCGCTGCCGAGGAGCTCGCCGCCGAACAGTCCGCTGATGCCGCGTTGGGGGTCCTGCCCCACCTTCGTGTCCACTTCTCCAACTGTCCTTACACCCGGGTGAATGCGTTCTTCGCGCTGGCCGTGCTGTCACGTCCACGGGCATGGCCGCAGCGTGGATCGGTTCATCCCCGGCTGACCGTACTCGAGTGAGGCAGGGCAGGACACCGAAGAGGCATCTGACGCTGCCCAGTCGAGGCGCTGAGCACCTCTCTCCACGACACGGGGGCCTCGTGCGTTGCGGAACGGCGACCGGTCACCCGATCAGTGGCCACTTGAAAGAACTCACTGGTACGGAGGCTGGAGCCAACCTTGCCCCTGGATGGCCTCCTGCGGCCTCCGCAGCGGGGTAACGATTCCTCCGGAGCCCTCAAGAACCCCGGATGCCCTGCCAGGTCCGGCTGAAGCACCACGACCCGTGGTTCGTGACCACAAGACCTTTGCGCCACCGCCAGGCCGTCCGCGCACTACTGCCCGGTGGCCACCCAAGGCGAAAGGGGATCGATGAGAGGCGATACGAAGGACAAGTCCGGGACATCCTCCGGGTCGTACTCGGCCACGGAAGCGATGGAGAACTGGAATGCCTTGATCTCTTCCACTCCAGACTCTCGGAATATATTACTCAACGTGAACGCCGCGGCGAGCTGGTACGGGAGGGTCTGGTGAATGTCTGCGAGGTTGACTCTTGCCGCAGTCAGCAAGATCGAGTTGCAGATGTCAAAAACCGCTTTCTCGGGGCGCCGATTCGGGAACCAGACTCCGTGATACCCGCGACGCCTTTCGGTGGTGTCGATCTCCTGCCATTTGCCGAGTCGCCCGGCACGGTCGACGGTGCGATACGCGAAGCGGAAATCCTGTGTCGACGGCTCCGGCGCGAAGAACCTGTAATCCGGGACGAGTGACCAGGGATCCCTTCGGCGAATGCGATTGAAAGACCGGTGCGGGTGCTGGGCGAACACGGATGCCACAAGTGCCGCTGCGGCGGCCCATCGCACTATGGAGTCCGAGCCTACCCGACGTGTCCCGCGCAGCATGAGGCGATTCACCCACCTCTCCGACCCGTTTCCTCGATGAACTGCGCAATCAGTCTCGCCGCCTCGTAGGCGTGACAGCGGTCCACGAGAAGGGTCTGGTGGTCGGGCCCTTCCACTACGCGGAGGTTGTTGCCGTGTTCCGCCTCATGACCCCGGAGCAGTTCTTCGCAGTACGGGATCTCTCGCGGATCCCGGTCCACGGCCTGACGCGTCGTGATAACCAACGCCGGAGCGGCCACCGGCTCCACCGGCTCGCTGTGATCAGTGAGTTCTCGTTCGATCGAGGACCATTCACGCTGCGCCGCCTGCCACAACCGGGCGTCGGTGTACTGGGCGAGAGCACTCCTCTGACTTGCTTTCGGCAGTGAGCCAAGCCAGTCGGGGCGGCTTAACAGGACCCCGCTTCCCAGTCGAAGCCAGGTCGCCGTCGAGGACAGCGTTCGTCCGAATCTGCTGTTCCCGGCCGAAGCGTGAATACTGCTGCGCAACTCGGTCAGGTGAGCGGGAGTGATGTAAACCAGGCCCCTCAGCCGACCGGAGAGCCGCGACGCGGCCCGCCGAGCCAGTTCGCTTCCCAGCGCATGCCCGACCAGTAGCACACCGCGGTCCGCCGGAACCACTGCTCTGACGAGGTCTTCCAGGTCGTCCACCGACTCCGGTGACCGATAAGGGCCCCGGGCTCGACGGATGCTTGCGGAGTAGCCGGCGCGGGAGTACGTCACGACTTCGACCCCGGTGAGGGAAGTCAACCATTCGGTGACCCACGCAAAATCTTCCGAGGTGGAGGCAACGTTGTGACAGAAGACAACAACGGGCGCGCCGGATTCCTTGCCGGCCACATCGCAGGCCAGGGTGTTCCCATGGCGGGTGACGACGGGCTGCGAAGTCGGTCTTCCCCGAAGAACCACGAGGCGCCGATATGCCATCAGGGCGGCACCACCGACGGCCGCGGCCGTCACAAGCAACGCCGTGGCGCCGGCCGTGCTGTCGTCCCGCCCCGCAACAGCTCTGTGGGAGCGAGGCGTGCTGGTGTAGGCGACTGCGGGGTGCATTGCAGGAAAGGCCGTCGCGAACCTCCCGAGCCCCATCACGAACCCGGTGACCAGGTGAAACCCCGTGGTTGCGCCCAGGAAGACCCGGGTGAGTCTTCCACCGGTGCAGCTCACCAGAGGGAACAGGCACTCAAGGCCCAGCACCGCGTACTGGGTGCACCGGGACAGCTGCGGGTGGCGCACGGCGAGACGGTAGATGCGTTCGGCGCCGAACGTCTGTGTCCTCAGGATCCCCGAGAGGGCGTGGCCGCTACGCCATTGCCTTCCTGTGAGCTTGACCCATCCGGAGGCCGAGTAGGCCAGGTGGGCATGCAGTGCCACGAACCAAAGCAAGGCGTCCTGGGTGCGCTCATTTCGTGAAAGACGGGCCAGTCCGGTGGAGACCTGCACAAGGTTGGATACCTGGTCGGATCCGTCTCTTCCATAGCGGTGGCGAGTCTGCAAAAGAAGTGACGAACCGAAGAGAAAGAGACTTGGGGCCCCGCGCCACCGCCCCCGCCCCGGTAGGAGAAGTGCGAGACTGGCGACTACTTGAGCACCGTGCAGGAAGACCGTGCAGGGTTTACGGCTGGCACGGTCAACAACGTTTCGGAGCCATGGGTTCCTGGTGTCCAGAAACCGCCGCATGACGCCCCAGTCCCCGATGCCGCCGGGGTCCATGTGACGATTTTGGTGCAGGTGCTCCAGCGATGCGGACAGGGTTGTCAGGGCCGCTAGCCTCTCCGAGATCCCCAACGCCGCGGATCTCGACACCGGGACAGGGGAAAAGAACGTTGCAGTGACCTTCCGAAGGAACTTCAATGAAGACTCCCTGACGAATGCCCCTGACGCTCTGCACGCAGCTTGGGGCCTGTCTCAGAGCGGGAGTGGCCGCTGGAACGAGGAGCAGCCAGAGGAGGCCTTCGTCCCAGCGAACAGCCCGGTGGCTTTGCGTGCCCGCGCGCCCAAGGCCACCGGGACGGGTCAGCGCGGTTCACCCCTGCGCTCGGTGACGACGGCGGGTGGCGGACTCACCGGGCCCAGACCCGCCTCGACGGTCGATTCAGCGGCGACGACCACATCCGTGGAATGGCTGTTCCTCACCGCGAGATCGAGCGAATTTCGTTCCACCATACCTTCCGGCATTTCACTCAGGACTTCTTCATTCATGAACGCCTCGATACGCCCCATGCATACCCCTCCTCATGCGGCCTCCCTCGTTCGACCACGAAGCCGAATGCGGCGATGACCACACCTCAAGAATAGCGAAATCTCAACCGAGCGAATTGCGAAGGAGTCCGGGAAATTGGCGCAAAAACCACTGCTGCGGCAATCCTGAATTCCCTGCAGGTTTCCTGCACGCCACACCTGCGACCGCAGGATACATTTTCGAGATTAGAGTAGGGGGGCAACGGGGTCAAGGCCCGCGTAACTGCCGGGACTCTTGAGGCGCATGTGCCAAATTCCGCTTCGCCCGTCTGCGGCATGCCGGGTAGATTCGGTGATGCCGCCTTCCCCCAGCTGAAGTGGATGGCGCGGCACACCCTGCGGCTGCCCACCGGTTCACCCCGCCGACGGCGGCAGCGGACTGTGGGCGGTTCGCACGGTGCCTCACGGCCTCAAAGGGCGGGGGCGCCAAGCAGCGTCCGCCCCGGCCCGCCGCTTCCATGCGCGCTGCACGCGGAGCGTCGGCCCCGGCCGGGAGCCCGACATGGACGTGAGCGTAGAGCTTGGCCTTCTCCGCGTCCGGCGCCGACGGCTCGCCCGGCCTCGACGAAGCCCCTCGAATTCGCCCCCCACCCCGGCGGGCCTTGCTGTCCGTGGCCATTGGCCGGGCCGCGGAGATGCTCGGCCTGCGTCTCGTCGACGACGGCGTCACGGCGCCAGCGGCCCGCCCGGGTTCCCCCGGCCCGCCACACGGCGGTGCAGGAGCGGTCTCCGGACAGCCGGGTTTTGGCCGTGATGTAAGCCATGGGAGCGGATCGCACGAGGCTTCGGTGCGGCGTCCGTGCGGCGAACGCTGCGCGGCAGCTAGCGTGAAACCCGCATCCTCGCGGGCCACGATGATGCTTCCGTGGTGGGGCGGGTGGGACTCGAACCCACGGCCGACGGATTATGAGTCCGCTGCTCTAACCGGCTGAGCTACCGCCCCTCACGGCGCGCCGCGCACATATGTGCGCGCCGTCTGCCGCAGCATAGCCGGTCATACGATCTCCCGCCTCGCCTGGTCGGCAACGCCTGACCATGAGGACTCCGCTGGTCGCCGCATGGTTCCGCATCCGTGCAGAACGCACGAAATGTCGCACGGCACACGCGAAGAGGGCCCCCGCCGGGGGCCCTCTTCGCTCTGCTCCCCCGGCTGGACTCGAACCAGCAACCCTCCGGTTAACAGCCGAATGCTCTGCCAATTGAGCTACAGGGGACCGCGCTCCCCCGACTGGACTCGAACCAGTAACCTGCCGGTTAACAGCCGGCTGCTCTGCCAATTGAGCTACAGGGGATTGCTGCGTGTGCACCGAACGTACCTACCGAGGGCTCCCCGGAGGGCGTGCGCTCGCTGCGACACATACATTAGCGCAAGCAGGGGGGTGCTCCGCCAATCGGTTCGGTGCCGGGTGATCACGTGCCCCGGAGGGTAGGCGGGCAGCACCGACGCAACGGAAGGTGACACCCATGCGGTACAAGCTCACGTTCGTCGCCGGGCTGGCCCTCGGCTTCGTGCTCGGCGCACGGGCCGGGCGCGAGCGGTACGAGCAGCTCAAGAAGTCGGCACGGGAGATCTCGCAGAACCCCGCGGTGCGCAACGCGGCGGAGTCCGCCGCCCACAACGGGCGGGAGGCCGCCGGCAAGGCGTTCCACGCCGTGAGCGACAGGATGGGGGAGCACGTGCCCGACTCGGTCGCCGAGCGGGTGCGGGCCCTGCGCGAGCGCGGGCCCGCGGCGGAGGACGACTGGGGAACGAGCAACACCTGACGCGGCCCCCGTGCCCGTGCGGCAGAATTCCGGGCATGGGGATTGTCGCCGGATTGGACAGCTCGTCCGAGTACACACGCATCGTCGTCTGCGACGCCGACACGGGCGCGGTGCTGCGCCAGGGCTATGCGCAGCATCCCGTCGAGCCGAAGGCCACCGAGGTGGACCCGCAGTCCTGGCTGCTGTCCCTCGGCGAGGCCGCCGGTTCGGGCCTGCTGGAGGGCGTGGAGGCCATCGGCGTGTCCGCGCAGCCCCACGGGATGATCCCGCTCGACGCCCAGGGCGGCCTGGTGCGCCCGGCCCTGGTCGGCAACGACAGGCGTGCCCAGGTGGCGGCGGCGGATCTGGTGGACGCGCTCGGCGGGCGCCAGGCATGGGCCGAGGCGGTCGGCTCGGTGCCCCAGGCCGCTCAGCCCGTCGCGAAGCTGCGGTGGCTCGCCCGGAGCGAACCCGAGGCCGCCCAGCAGGTGGCCGCCGTGCTCCAGCCGCACGACTGGCTGGTGTGGCAGCTGCTCGGACGGCCCGCCCGCCGCACGACGGACCGGGGTGCGGCCTCCGCCACCGGCTACTGGTCCGCCGCCACCGGTGCCTACCGGCCCGACCTCGTGGAGACCGCCCTCGGCCACCGCTGCGCCCTGCCGGAGGTGCTCGGCCCGGCCGAGGCCGCCGGCACCACTCCCGAGGGACTGCTGATCTCGGCGGGTACCGGGGAGACGATGGCCGCGGCCTTCGGCCTCGGGGTCGGTGTCGGGGACGCCGTGGTCTCGCTCGGGGCGTCCGGCTCGGTGATGGCGGTCCACCACGAGGCGCTGGCCGACCCGAGCGGGATGATCACCTCGTTCGCCGACGCCACCGGGATGCACCTGCCGGTGGTGCACACCCTGAACGCCGTCCGGGCGCTGCGCGGCACGGCCGAGATGCTCGGCGCCGGGGAACTCGCGGAGCTGTCGGCACTCGCTCTGGCGTCGACGCCCGGCGCCTCCGGACTGGTGCTCCTCCCCTATCTGGAGGGTGAGCGCACCCCGATGCTCCCGCACACCGCCGGCACCCTCAGCGGGCTGCGCCGCGAGTCGATGAAGCCCGAGCACCTGGCGCGGGCCGCCTTCGAGGGGATGCTCTGCTCGCTGGCCGACGCCCTCGACGTGCTGCGCGGGCGGGGCGTGTCCGTCGGGCGGGTCTTCCTGCTGGGGGCGGCCGCGGAGCTGCCCGCCGTCCAGGCGATCGCTCCCTCCGTCTTCGGGGCTCAGGTCGTGGTGCCGCAGCCCGCCGACTACGCGGCGCTCGGCGCCGCCCGGCAGGCGGCCTGGGCGCTGGGTGCCGCCCGGGGCACCCACTCCCCCGCGGCGCCGCCCCGCTGGCAGGGCGCCGCGGCCCAGGTGTTCGAGGCGGGTGAGGAGGCGGCCGTCGGCAGCGCGGTGCGCCAGCAGTACGCGGCGACCCGCGAGCAGGTGCACCCGGGGGCCTTCCCGCCGGTGTCCTGAGACGGCCCGGCCGGGGCGGGCGCGGGGCCGGGCCGCCGTCGCGGGGCGGCGGACGCGCCCGGGTCCGGCCGCGTGCACCGGTGCGGGCGCACTCTTGACCCGGCCTTGGGAAAACCCTTGGGTGTCCGGTCCCTCCGTGGCGCAAGATGAGGTGACCCCCGATCTTCGCCGACCCCGAGAGACCGTACGTGCTGATACGACTGCTCCGGACCTATCTGGGCCCGTATAGACGCCCCATCGCCCTGCTGGTGGTGCTGCAACTGCTGCAGACCAGCGCCACCCTCTACCTGCCGAACCTGAACGCCGACATCATCGACAACGGCGTCGTGAAGGGTGACACGGGCTACATCCTCTCCCTCGGGGCGCTGATGATCGGCATCAGCGTCGTCCAGGTGCTCGGCAACATCGGGGCCGTGTACTACGGGGCGCGCACCGCCTCGGCCGTCGCGCGTGACATCCGCGCCGACGTGTTCGCCGGGGTCCAGGGCTTCTCGGCCCGCGAACTGGGGCAGTTCGGCGCCCCCACGCTGATCACCCGGACGACCAACGACGTCCAGCAGGTCCAGATGCTGGTGCTGATGGCCTTCACCCTGATGGTCTCCGCCCCGATCATGTGCGTCGGCGGGATCGTGATGGCGCTCGGCCAGGACGTGCCGCTGTCCGGGGTGCTGCTGGCCGTGGTGCCCGTGCTGGGCATCTCCGTGTCACTGATCGTGAAGCGGATGCGGCCGCTGTTCCGCACGATGCAGGAGCGCCTGGACACCGTCAACCGGGTGCTGCGCGAGCAGATCACCGGCAACCGCGTGATCCGCGCCTTCGTCCGCGACGGCTACGAGCGGGAGCGCTTCCGGACGGCGAACCGGGAGCTCACCGACGTCTCCCTGGCCACGGGGCGGCTGATGGCGCTGATGTTCCCGACCGTGATGACGGTGGTGAACGTCTCGTCGATCGCCGTGGTGTGGTTCGGCGCCCGGCGGATCGACAGCGGCGGTATCGAGATCGGCGCCCTGACCGCCTTCCTCGCCTATCTGATGCAGATCGTGATGGCCGTGATGATGGCGACCTTCATGTTCATGATGGTGCCGCGGGCCGAGGTGTGCGCGGAGCGCATCCAGGAGGTGCTGGACACCGAGTCCAGCGTCCGCCCGCCCGACGCCCCCGTGCGGGAGCTGGGCGAGCGGGGTGTGCTGGAGATCCGGGACGCGGACTTCCGCTACCCCGGCGCGGAGGAGCCGGTGCTGCGCGGGGTCTCCCTCACGGCGCTGCCGGGCCGGACCACGGCGGTCATCGGCTCGACGGGCAGCGGCAAGTCGACCCTGCTCGGGCTGGTGCCGCGGCTGTTCGACGTCACCGGCGGGCAGGTGCTGGTGAACGGCGTGGACGTGCGAGAGCTGGACCCGGCGGTGTCGGCCCGCACGGTCGGGCTGGTGCCGCAGAAGCCCTACCTGTTCGCGGGCACCGTGGCGAGCAACCTGCGCTACGGCGACCCGGAGGCGTCCGACGAGGAGCTGTGGCGGGCCCTGGAGGTGGCGCAGGCGGCCGACTTCGTCCGCGGGCTGGACGCCGGGCTGGAGGCGCCGATCTCCCAGGGCGGCACCAACGTCTCGGGAGGGCAGCGCCAGCGGCTGGCGATCGCCCGCACCCTGGTGCAGCGCCCGGAGGTCTACCTCTTCGACGACTCCTTCTCCGCCCTGGACTACGCGACCGACGCGGCGCTGCGGTCCGCCCTGGCCGACGAGACCTCCGAGGCGACCGTGGTCATCGTCGCCCAGCGGGTCTCCACCATCCGCAACGCGGACCGGATCGTGGTCCTGGACGAGGGCAGGGTGGTGGGAGCGGGCACCCACGACGAGTTGATGGCCGGCAACGGAACCTACCGGGAGATCGTGCTCTCCCAGCTGACGGAGGCTGAGGCGGCGTGAGCGGGCCGGGTGTCGGCGGACGGATGATGGCGGGCGGGGCCCCCACGGACCGTTCGATGGATTTCAAGGGGTCGGGCAAGCGCCTGCTGCGCCGGCTCGCCCCGGAGCGGGCCGCGCTGTGGCCGATGCTGGCCGCCGCGGTGCTGAGCGTCGGGCTGTCGGTCGTCGGGCCGAAGATCCTGGGCATGGCGACCGACCTCGTCTTCGCCGGGGTGGTCGGCCGGCAGACGGCGGAGGGTGCCTCCAAGGAGCAGGTCGTCGCCTCGCTGCGCGAGCAGGGCGACGGCGGGCTCGCCGACATGCTCGCGGGCGTGGACTTCACCCCCGGTCAGGGGATCGACTTCACGGCGGTGGGCCGGGTGCTGCTCGCGGCCCTGGCGGTCTACGTGGGCGCAGGGCTGCTGATGCTGGTCGCCACGCGCCTGTCGACCGTGGTGATCAACCGGACCGTGTACCGGATGCGCGAGGACGTCCAGGGCAAGCTGGCCCGGCTGCCGCTGTCCTACTTCGACAGGGCGCAGCGCGGTGAGGTGCTCAGCCGGGCCACCAACGACCTCGACAACATCTCGCAGACCCTCCAGCAGTCGATGGGGCAGCTGATCAACTCGCTGCTGACCATCGTGGGAGTGCTGGTGATGATGTTCTGGATCTCCCCGCTGCTGGCGCTGGTCGCGCTGGTGACGGTGCCGTTGTCGGTGGTCGTGGCGGCGAGGGTCGGCAAGCGCTCGCAGCCGCACTTCGTCCGGCAGTGGACGTCGACGGGTGCGCTCAACGCCCATGTCGAGGAGATGTACACCGGCCACACGCTGGTGAGGGTCTTCGGGCGGCAGGAGGAGTCCGCCCGGCGGTTCGCCGAGCACAACGAGGACCTGTACGAGGCGGGGTTCCGGGCGCAGTTCACCAGCGGCATGATGCAGCCGCTGATGTTCTTCGTCTCCAACCTGAACTACGTGCTGGTGGCGGTCGTCGGCGGGCTCCGGGTCGCCTCGGGCTCGCTGTCGATCGGCGACGTGCAGGCGTTCATCCAGTACTCCCGGCAGTTCTCGATGCCGCTGACGCAGGTGGCGTCGATGGCGAACCTGCTGCAGTCCGGCGTCGCCTCCGCGGAGCGGGTCTTCGAGCTGCTCGACGCCGAGGAGCAGGAGCCGGACGCGCCGCGGCAGGAGGGCCGTACGGCGGCCGGACGGCCGGCGGGCCGGGTGGACCTGGAGAAGGTCTCCTTCCGCTACGAACCGGACAAGCCGCTGATCGAGGGCCTGTCGCTGTCCGTCGAGCCGGGCCACACGGTCGCGATCGTGGGCCCGACGGGTGCGGGCAAGACCACGCTGGTGAACCTGCTGATGCGGTTCTACGAGGTGACCGGCGGGCGGATCACCCTGGACGGGACGGACATCGCCTCGATGCCGCGCGACGAACTGCGCGCGGACATCGGCATGGTGCTCCAGGACACCTGGCTGTTCGGCGGCACGATCGCGGACAACATCGCCTACGGTGCCGCGCGGGAGGTCAGCCGCGAGGAGGTCGAGGAGGCGGCGCGGGCCGCGCATGCCGACCGCTTCATCCGCACCCTGCCCGAGGGCTACGACACGGTGATCGACGACGAGGGCTCGGGCGTCAGCGCGGGCGAGAAGCAGCTGATCACCATCGCGCGGGCGTTCCTGTCCGACCCGGTGATCCTGGTCCTCGACGAGGCCACCAGCTCGGTCGACACCCGGACCGAGGTGCTGATCCAGCAGGCCATGGCCCGCCTCTCCCACGGCCGGACGAGCTTCGTCATCGCGCACCGGCTCTCCACCATCCGGGACGCCGACGTGATCCTGGTCATGGAGGACGGCGCGATCGTGGAGCAGGGCAACCACACCGAGCTGCTCCGGGCCCGGGGGGCGTACGCGCGGCTGTACGACGCCCAGTTCGCCCAGGCGGCGGTCGAGGTGGAGTGACGTCCTTCCCGGGGGTGCCGCCCGGCGCGGCGCCCCCGGGGCCGGCCCGCTCAGTCCAGGTAGCCGCGGAGCTGGTCGGCGAAGGCGTGGTCGCGGAGCCTGCCGAGGGTCTTGGACTCGATCTGGCGGATCCGCTCCCGGGTCACGCCGAAGAGCCTGCCGATCTCCTCCAGGGTGCGGGGTCTGCCGTCGACCAGTCCGTACCGGAGCTGGACCACCTTGCGCTCCCGCTCCCCGAGCGTGGACAGCACAGCCTCCAGGTGCTCGCGCAGCAGCAGGAAGGCCGCCGACTCCACGGGCGAGGCGGCGTCGCCGTCCTCGATGAGGTCGCCGAGGGCCACGTCCTCCTCCTCGCCGACGGGGGTGTGCAGCGAGATGGGCTCCTGGGCGAGCCGCAGCACCTCGCCCACGCGCTCGACCGGCAGGTCCAGCCGGGCCGCGACCTCCTCGGGCGTGGGCTCGTAGCCCAGCTCCTGGAGCATCCCCCGCTGGACGCGGACGACCCGGTTGATCAGCTCGACCACGTGGACGGGCACCCGGATGGTGCGCGCCTGGTCCGCCAGCGCACGGGACATCGCCTGGCGTATCCACCACGTGGCGTAGGTGGAGAACTTGTAGCCGCGGGCGTAGTCGAACTTCTCCACCGCCCGGATCAGCCCGAGGTTGCCCTCCTGGACGAGGTCGAGCATGGTCAGGCCGCGGCCCACGTAGCGCTTGGCGACGGAGACCACGAGCCGCAGGTTGGCCTCGATCAGGCGCCGCTTGGCGAGGCGGCCCATGACGACCAGGCGGTCCAGGTCCGCGGCGAGGCGGGAGTCGGGGTCGGTTCGGGCCAGCCGCTCCTCGGCGAACAGGCCCGCCTCGACGCGCCGGGCGAGTTCGACCTCCTCCTCCGCGCTGAGCAGCGGTATGCGCCCTATCTCGCGCAGGTACTGGCGGAACAGGTCGGACGAGGGGCCGGAGGGTTCGGCCCTGCGGGGCGGCCCGGGCGGGCGGGTCTCCTCCGGCGGCCCGCCGGGGAGCCGTTCCGGCAGCACCTCGGGGTGGCCGGCGGGCGGCCCCTGGCCGGGCACCTGTCCGACCGGGGCGACGGCGAGGGCCGTCGCTGACGTGTTCGCGGTCTCGGTCAGGGTCCGGGTCTGCACGAGGGCGACCTCCAGGGTGATCGCTGCCGGTCGGGGGCGTTCGACAGCTCCGAGGGCTCAGGCACCGCCCCCCAGTGTGGGGTACGGCACATCGCCGCCACGAGGGGCGTGCGGGCACTTTCTGGAACCCGTTGTGACCGGACGGTTACGCGGATGCCCCCTTGTGTGCCGGTCTGGCGGGATCGTCGGGCGTCCGGAGCGGGCGCCTGAGCCGGCGGTCCCGCGGGGTGGCGACCGGGCCGGGGCCTGTCCGGCACAGGGCGTCGCACCCGGAGGGCGGGCCCCGGTGTCCGGTGCGTGCGGTCGCACGGCGAGGGAGGCGGTGCGCAGCGGGCCGCGCCGGGGACCGGCGACGCCGTCGGGCGCGCAGGGCGCCGCCCGGACGGGAGGAGCGGTCCTACAGGGCCGCGGCGCCCTGGTTGCGCAGGGCCTGGCCGTACTGCTGGAGCACCCAGAGGTCGCCCGCGACGGCCGCGTAGTGCTCCGGGTCGGCGGTGGTACCGAGGCGGGACAGCTGGCCCTGGATGTCGCGCACCCGGCGGTCGACGGCGCGCAGGCGGACCGCCACCAGCTGCTCGCCCGCGTAGATCTCGTCGACCGTCCGACGCAGGATTGCCTCGACCGCGAGTTCGGTGACCATGGCGCGCACCCGGTCGTCGGGGGCGGCCTCGCGGACGGCGACCAGGTACGCCTGGGGGTCGGCGACGCCGCGCTCGGCGCCGCCCGCCTCCATGATCGCCTGGCGGACGGCGGCGTAGGGGGCGGCGGTGAACTCGTCCGCGCCGTAGGCGTCGAACGCCGGGGAGACCAGCTCGGGGTGCTGGAGGGCCAGCTTCAGCAGCTCGCGCTCGGTGGTGTGGACGGGGTTGCGCAGATGGAGCGCCGCGCCGCCGGAGCGGGGGGCGGCGGGGGCGAACTCCTCGCGGCCTCCCGCGCGGGGCGGCCCGGACGGCGGGCCGCCGCCCTGCCGTCCGCGCTCACGGGCCCAGCGGGCCAGCTGCGCCACCCGCTTCACGACGAACTGGGTGTCCAGGATGCCCAGGATGCCCGCGAGCTGGACGGCGGACTCGTGCTGGATGGCCACGTTCTTGATGCCCGCGACGATAGGGGCGGCCTCGTCGAGCGCGGCCGCGCGCCCGGCCGGGGTCTCCAGGTTGTGGCGGGCGACCGTGTGCCGGAGGGCGAACTCGAAGAGCGGGGTGCGCGTGTCGACCAGCTTCTGCACGGCCGCGTCGCCCTCGGCCAGGCGCAGCTCGCACGGGTCCATGCCGCCGGGCGTGATCGCGATGGAGGTCTCGGCGGCGAACTTCTGGTCGTCCTCGAAGGCGCGCAGCGCGGCCTTCTGACCCGCCGCGTCACCGTCGAAGGTGAAGATCACCTCCGCGGTGGCGTTGTCCATGAGCAGGCGGCGGAGGATCTTGATGTGGTCCCCGCCGAAGGCGGTGCCGCAGGTCGCGATGGCGGTGGTGACCCCGGCGAGATGGCAGGCCATGACGTCGGTGTACCCCTCGACGACGACGGCGCGGCTGGTGCGGGCGATCTCCTTCTTGGCGAGGTCGATCCCGTAGAGCACCTGCGACTTCCGGTAGATCGCGGTCTCGGGGGTGTTGAGGTACTTGGGGCCGTTGTCGTCCTCGCGGAGCTTGCGGGCGCCGAAGCCGACGACCTCGCCGGTGATGTCCCGGATCGGCCACATCAGGCGGCCACGGAAGCGGTCGATCGGGCCCCGGCGGCCCTCCTGGGAGAGGCCGGAGAGGAGCAGCTCCTTGTC
This sequence comes from Streptomyces sp. C10-9-1, assembly GCF_024497955.1. Taxonomy (GTDB): domain Bacteria; phylum Actinomycetota; class Actinomycetes; order Streptomycetales; family Streptomycetaceae; genus Streptomyces; species Streptomyces sanyensis. Next base: position 257,116 of record NZ_JANHKP010000006.1, read on the forward strand.
GGTGAAGCCCTTTCCGCGCAGGTACCGGGTGAGGTGGTCCCAGCCGGCCGGGCTGTAGCCGATGCCGAAGTGCTCGGCGGCGGACTGGTCGAAGCCGCGCTCGGCCAGGAACCTGCGGCCGATCTCCGCCTCCGGGGAGTCGAGCTGCTCCGTGTAGAAGGTGGCGGCGACGCGGTGCGCCTCGACCAGCCGGATCCGCTCCCCGCGCTGGTGGGAGGGGTTGTAGCCGCCCTCCTCGTAGCGCAGGGTGATGCCCGCCTGGGCGGCGAGGCGCTCCACCGTCTCGGAGAACGAGAGGTGGTCGATCTTCATCACGAAGGCGATCGTGTCGCCGCCCTCCTGGCAGCCGAAGCAGTGGAACAGGCCCTTGCTGGGGCTGACCTGGAAGGAGGGTGACTTCTCGTCGTGGAAGGGGCACAGGCCCTTGAGATTGCCGCCGCCGGCGCTGCGCAGCTGGAGGTACTCGGACACGACGGCGTCGATCGGGACCGCGTCCCGGACCGCCTTCACGTCGTCATCGTTGATCCTGCCTGCCACGCGTGAATTCTACGGGGGAGCACCGACGGTCTCCGCCGCCGTGTGCCCTCCGCGGCCGGGTGCTCAGCCGGCCAGGTCGGCGAGCGGCACACCCGGGTCGCCCAGCGCCTGGGCGTCCACCCGGGCCCCGGACCGGATCATGCGCTGGATCGGCTCGGTGACATCCCACACGTTCACGTTCATCCCGGCGAGGACGCGGCCCCCGTCGAGCCAGAAGGCGATGAACTCCCGCTTGCCGACGTCCCCGCGGAGGACCACCTGGTCGTAGGAGCCGGGGGGCGCCCAGCCCGAGTACTCCAGGCCCACGTCGTACTGGTCGGAGAAGAAGTAGGGGACCCGGTCGTAGGAGACCTCCCGGCCGAGCATGGCCCGGGCCGCGGCGGGCCCGCCGTTCAGGGCGTTGGCCCAGTGCTCGACGCGGAAGCGCTCCCCGACCAGGGGGTGCCGCTGCGCGGCGACGTCGCCGGCCGCGTAGATGTCGGGGTCCGAGGTGCGCAGGGCGGCGTCGACGGCGATCCCGCCGCCGTGCGCCCGGTCGGCGAGTTCCAGCCCGGCGCCCTCGGCGAGCGCCGTGCGGGGGGCGGCGCCGATGGCGGCCAGCACCTCGTGGGCGGGGTGCTCCTCGCCGTCGTCGGTGCGGGCCGCGAGGACCATCCCGTCCTGGCCGGTGATCTCGGTGAGGCGGGCGCCGAAGTGGAAGCGGACGCCGTGCTCGCTGTGGAGGTCGGCGAAGACCTGGCCGAGCTCCGGGCCGACGACCCGCTGCAGCGGGGTGGCCTCCGGCTCGACGACGGTGACCTCGGCACCGTATCCGCGGGCGGCGGCCGCCACCTCCAGGCCGATCCAGCCGGCCCCCGCGATGACGAGGTGGCCGTTGTCCCGGCCGAGGGCCCCCAGCACCCGGCGCAGGCGGTCGGCGTGGGAGAGGCGCCGCAGATGGTGGACGCCCGCCAGGTCGGTGCCGGGGATGTCGAGGCGGCGGGGCTCGGCCCCCGTGGCGATCAGCAGCTTGTCGTAGTGGAGGACGGACCCGTCGCCGAGGCGGACCGCCTTCGCCGCCCGGTCGATGGAGACCGCCGTCTGGCCGAGGTGCAGCTCGACGTCCGCTCGGGCGTACCACGCGGGCTCGTGGACGAAGACGCCGTCGCGCTCCTCCTTGCCGGTCAGGAGCCCCTTCGACAGCGGGGGACGCTCGTAGGGGCGGTCGCGCTCGTCGCCGACGAGGATCACTCGCCCGGTGAACCCCTCGGCGCGAAGCGTCTCGGCGGCCTTGGCCCCGGCCAGTCCACCGCCGACGATGACGAAGGTCCTATCTGCGTCGACCACGTGATGCCTCCTCTGATTCCCAGCGCTGCTCGGCCATCAGCGAGCGTCCCGCACTGAGCGTGATGGCGGAAGAGGGGATGCCCTCTCCTGGGGATGCCCTCTCTTCGGTGCCCTGCCCGACGACACACGAACGATCACCGTAGTCGCTGAGTGCCGTGCCGGCCGTCAGCGGCGGGTCGTCAGCCGCGGGAGGGCAGTCCGGCGTGGAGCGTACGGGCCGAGGCGTCGGTGAGGGACGCGATCTGGTCGACCACCACCCGCTTGCGGGCACGGTCGTCGGGCGCCGCGTCGAACAGGGCGCGGAACTGCGGCTCCAGGCCCTCGGGCGCGCCGGCGGCGAGGGCCCCGGCGAGTTCGGTGAGGACCACCCGCTGGTCGGCGCGGAGTTCCTCCTGCTCGGCGCGCTGCATCACATAGCGGTCGGCCACGGCCTTGAGCACGGCGCACTCGGCGCGGGTGGCCCGGGGGACGACCAGCTCGGCGCCGTAGCGGGTCAGCCGGCCGCCGCCGTACGCCTCCCGCGTGGCCCGCTCGGCCGCGAGGGCGAAGCGGCCGATGAGCTGGCTGGTGGCGTCCTTCAGCATGGCCTGGGCGGGTGCGGAGCCGTCGTAGTGGTGCGGCCACCACGGCTGGCCGGTGAGCCGGTCCAGCGCCTCGTCCAGCTCGGCCGGGTCGGTGCCGCGGGGGACGTAGCGGCCGACGGCGACCGACCACACGGACTCCCGCTCGGCCGGTGACCGCAGGCGGTCGGGGTCGATGTGCCCGGCGTGGAGGCCGTCCTCGAAGTCGTGCACCGAGTACGCCACGTCGTCCGACCAGTCCATCACCTGCGCCTCGAAGCAGGTGCGGTGCTCCGGTGCCCCGCGCCGCAGCCAGGCGAAGACCGGCAGGTCGTCCTCGTAGACGCCGAACTTGGCCGAGGACGGGTCGGCGGGGTTGCCACCGCGCGGCCAGGGGTACTTGGTCGCGGCGTCCAGGGCGGCGCGGGTGAGGTTCAGGCCCACGCTGACGGCCTCGCCGGTGCCCGGGGCGGGGGCGAAGCGCTTGGGCTCGATCCGGGTGAGCAGGCGCAGGGACTGCGCGTTGCCCTCGAAGCCGCCGCAGTCCGCGGCGAACTCGTCGAGCGCCTGCTCCCCGTTGTGCCCGAAGGGCGGGTGCCCGAGGTCGTGGGCGAGGCAGGCCGCCTCCACCAGGTCGGGGTCGCAGCCGAGGGCGGCGCCCAGTTCGCGGCCGATCTGGGCGCACTCCAGCGAGTGGGTCAGCCGGGTGCGGGGGCTGGCGTCCCAGGTGTGCCCGCGGGTGCCGGGGGTGACGACCTGCGTCTTCCCGGCGAGGCGGCGCAGCGCCGAGGAGTGCAGCACGCGGGCCCGGTCGCGCTGGAAGGCGGTGCGGCCGGGGCGCTTGTCCGGTTCGGGGGCGAAGCGCTCGGCGGAGGCGTCGTCGTAGGGCCCGGCCCCCGGGTGGGCGCCGGAGCCGAGAGCCGGTGCCTCGGGGTCGTGGGGCCACACCGCCCCCGGCGCATGGGGCGGGTAGAGCTCGCGGCCGCGGTCGTGGGGCCAGGTGGTGCCTTCGGTGCCGGTGGTGCCAGTGCCGTCCATGCGTCCGACGGTAGCCGCCCGCAGCGGCACGGGGCACCGCGGCAGCCGCTCAGGCCGCGACGAGTTCCGTCCCCCGGACGCTCCCGGCGTGGTCCGGGCGGGCGAGGGCCTCGTCGTAGCGGCGCAGCAGCAGGCGGGCGAGGGCGGGGTGGGCGCCGAGCGGCTCGGCCGCGATCCAGGGCGCGTCGGCGGCGCAGCGGGTGGCGAAGAGGCCGGGGGCGGTGAAGTGCGACGCGAGGGCGATCCGGTGGCGCCCGCGGGCGGCGAGCGCGCGCACGGCGGCGGGCACGCCGGGGGCGGGGGTGGAGGCGTAGGCGGCGACGACGGGCACCCCCAGCCGCTCGGCGAGCAGCCCGGCCGTGCGGCGGGCGTCGGCCGCGGAGTCGGGGTCGCGCGAACCCGCGGAGGCCAGGACCACGGCGGCCCCGCGGCTGCCGGTCTCCCGGTCCGACCAGCCCGCCTCGGCCAGCCGTGCGCACAGCGCCTCCACCAGGAGCGGGTGCGGCCCGAGGGGGGCGGCGATCCGCAGGGGGGCGGTCGCCGCGGCGGCGGCGCGCGGCAGGTCGTGCTTGACGTGGTGGCCGCGCCCGAGGAGCAGGGGCACCAGCACCCCGGGGGCGCCGTCCAGCCCGGTGAGGGCTTCGGGCAGGAGCGGGGCGTTCAGCTCGATGTGGCCGAGGCGGACGTCCAGTCCGGGCCGGAGTTCGCGGACCAGGTCGAGGAGCCCGCGCACGGTGCCGAGCGCGCGGGGGTCGCGGCTGCCGTGGGCTACGGCGACAAGGGCGGGCCGGCGGGGTGCTGGGGGCATGGGCGGCGGCTTCCGTTCGGTCGGACGCGGCTCAGCTGGGCTCCGAGCTGGGCCGTGATGCGGGTGAGGAGGTACGCGGTGGTGGTGAACTCGGCCGCGGGGGAACCGGCGGCACCGGGCGGGTCACCGGGACCGGGGTCCGTTCCGGGGGCGGCCGGCGCGCCGCGTTGCGCGGGGTGCGGGCCGGGTGTCCCGGCGGGAGGGGGCGGGGACTCAGGAAGGTGTTCCTGCACCGTCATGGACCGATGGTGCCGCCCGCAGGTTGCCGGGGTGTTGCGCAGGGGTGACGGGCGTTTGCGCCCTGCTCACGCAGGGTGCCGCGACGGTGTGCGGCGGGGTGGGGCGCGGGTGCCGGGGCGGGCGGGAGGCGCCGGATGAACCGTTTCGGCTCCCGGGGCGTCCCCCTGTGCGGGAGGGATCATGACGACGCAGAGCGGCCCGGACCCCGCGGGGCCCCCGGGACACGGCGGGCGGACCCGCGGGCGCCGGCGGGCGGTGCAGGCGGTGATGCTCGGCTGCGCCCTCGCCCTGGCCCCCGCCACCTGGGTGCACGCGAGGGCGGACGCGCGGGTGCACACCGCGGCCGAGGCGCCCGCCCGGCCGGTGGCCGTCGTCTTCGGCGCCGGTCTGCGCGACGGGCACCCTTCGCCGTACCTGGCGCACCGCCTGGACACCGCGGCCGGGCTGTACCGGACGGGGCGGGTGGAGGTCCTCCTCGTCACCGGGGACAACAGCCGCAGCGACTACGACGAGCCCGGGGCGATGCGCTCCTACCTCACCCGGCAGGGCGTGCCGGACGAACGGATCGTCAGCGACTACGCCGGTTTCGACACCTGGGACTCGTGCGTCCGCGCGAAGGAGGTCTTCGGCGTGGACCGGGCGGTGCTGGTCACCCAGGGCTTCCACGTCCGCCGGGCCGTCGCCCTGTGCCGCTCCGCGGGGGTGGACGCCCACGGTGTGGGCGTCCCCGAGCCGCGCGACGCGACCTGGTACTACGGAAGCGTCCGGGAACTGCTCGCGGCGGGCAAGGCCTCGCTGGACGCGGCGCTGCGTCCCGAGCCGGTCTTCCCCGGCCCCCGCGAGGCCGGGGTCCGCGAGGCGCTCCGGGCCGCGGGCGCGGCCCGCCCGGGGCCCGGCCGGCCGGACCGCGCCCCGGCGCCCGCGGCCTCACCGTCCGGCGGGCCGGAGGCGGAGGCCGGTGTACCCCGGACGTAATGCGCGGCGCCCGCCCGCGTAACACGGGCGTTGCACGCTGGGCCCATGCGCGACGACACCACCCCCACCCACTGCCCCTACTGCGCCCTGCAGTGCGGGATGAACCTCCGCCGCGTCCCGGCGGGCGCCGCGGGGACCGAGCGGGGCGCGGTGCCCGTCGAGGTGGTCGAGCGCACCGACTTCCCCGTCAACCGGGGGGCGCTGTGCGGCAAGGGCCGCACGGCGCCCGCGCTGCTCTCCTCCCGGGTGCGCCTGACCGGGCCGCTGGTCCGATCCCACGCCACCGGCCGGCTCGAACCGGCCACCTGGGAGGAGGCCCTGCGGGCCACCGCCGAGGGCCTGGCCCGCAGCCGCACGGACCACGGCCCCGACGCGGTGGGCGTGTTCGGCGGCGGCGGCCTGACCAACGAGAAGGCGTACACGCTGGGCAAGTTCGCCCGTGTGGTGCTCGGCACCTCGCAGATCGACTACAACGGGCGCTTCTGCATGTCCTCCGCCGCCGCCGCCCACAACCGGGCCTTCGGGCTGGACCGGGGGCTCCCCTTCCCCCTGGAGGACATCCCGCGGACCGGGTGCGTCGTCCTGGTCGGCTCCAACCTGGCGGAGACCATGCCGCCCGCCCTGCGCTACCTGACCGAGCTGCGGGAGAACGGCGGCAGGCTGATCGTCGTCGACCCCCGCCGCACCAGGACCGCCGAGCAGGCGGACCTGCACCTGGCCCCGCGCCCGGGGACCGACCTCGCCCTCGCCCTCGGCATGCTGCACCTGGTCGTCGCCGAGGGGCGCACGGACGAGGAGTTCATCGCCTCGCGCACCGGCGGCTGGCCCGAGGCGCGGGCCGCGGCGATGGCTCACTGGCCCGAGTGGGTGGAGCGGATCACCGGCGTGGGGGTGCCGCGGCTGCGCGAGGCCGTCGCGATGTTCTGCGACGCGCCGACCGGCATGGTGCTCACCGCCCGCGGTCCCGAGCAGCAGTCCAAGGGCACCGACACGGTCGGGGCCTGGATCAACCTGTGCCTGGCGACCGGCCGCGCCGGGCGCCCGCTGTCCGGGTACGGCTGCCTGACGGGGCAGGGCAACGGGCAGGGGGGCCGGGAGCACGGGCAGAAGGCGGACCAGCTGCCCGGCTACCGCAGCCTGGAGGACCCCGCGGCCCGCGCCCACGTCGCCCGGGTGTGGGGCGTGGCACCCGACTCGCTCCCCGGCCCGGGGCGCAGCGCCTACGAGCTGCTCGACGCGCTCGGCGGCCCGGTGCGGTCGCTGCTGCTGATGGGCTCCAACCCGGTGGTCTCCGCACCGCGTGCCGCCCATGTGGAGGAGCGGCTGCGGTCGCTGGACTTCCTCGCGGTGGCCGACGTGGTGCTGTCGGAGACGGCCGCGCTGGCGGACGTCGTGCTGCCGGTGACCCAGTGGGCCGAGGAGACGGGCACCACGACCAGCCTGGAGGGGCGGGTGCTGCTCCGCCGCCGCGCCCTCACCCCGCCGCCGGGGGTGCGCAGCGATCTGGAGGTGCTGCACGGCCTGGCGGAGCTGCTGGGCCACGGGAAGGGCTTCCCCACCGATCCGGAGGAGGTCTTCGAGGAACTGCGCAGGGCCTCGGCGGGCGGGCCCGCCGACTACTCGGGCATCACCTACCGCCGGATCACGGAGGAGGGCGGCGTGTTCTGGCCCTGCCCCGAACCCGTCGGCGACGCGGCGCGGGAGGAGGCCGGAGGGGGCGTCCACCCGGGCACGCCCCGGCTGTTCCTGGACGGGTTCGCCACCCCGGACGGGCGTGCCCGGTTCGTGCCGGTCACCCACCGGCCCGCCGCCGAGGAGCCCGACGCGGAGTACCCGGTGCTGCTGACGACGGGCCGGGTCGTGGCCCAGTACCAGTCGGGGGCGCAGACGCGCCGGGTGGCGGAGCTGAACAAGGCGGCGCCCGGGCCGTTCGTGGAGATGCACCCGCGTCTCGCCGAGGCGCTGCGGGTGGCCGAGGGCGAGACCGTGGCGGTGGTGTCGCGGCGCGGGCGGGCCGAGGGACCCGCCCGGGTGACCGCGGGCATCAGGGCGGACACCGTGTTCATGCCCTTCCACTGGCCGGGCTCCGGGCGGGCCAACACCGTGACCAACCCGGCACTGGACCCCACCTCGCGGATGCCCGAGTTCAAGGTCTGCGCGGTACGGGTCGAGGCCGTGCGGGAGGGGCTCCGGGAGGGGGGCCCGGACGGGGGCTCCCCGCCGGGGTGACGTCCCGCCCGGCTCAGGCCGGCGGGCGCGTCCGGCACCTCCAGTCGCCGCCCGGGACCGTCCGCCCGTGCGCCGCGAGTGCGCGGGCGACCCGCGCGGCGGCCAGGTACACCCAGGCCGGCCGGGTGCCGCCGTCCGGCCGGCGCACCTCCCGGACCACCCGCTCGTACAGGTTGCGCGGGTGTCCGGGGGCCAGGTACTCCTCCAACCGGTCGAGCTCCGCCAGCAGGCGGTCGTGCTCCCCCGGGGCGGCGGTGACCGCCTCGCCCGCGACCCGGCCCGCCCCCGTCGGGTCGTCGACCGCGTAGGGGTAGCCCGGCCCCTCGTAGAGCACCGCTCCGGGCAGCACCGCGGCCTCCTCGGCCGAGGTGCGGCCCGCCAGGAGGAGGCCGTGGTTGCGTTCGCCCGGACGGAGGGTGCCGTAGACGAAGAACGGGAGCCCTCCGGTCACGGCGCCGGGGCCGTCGTCTGCGACCGCGTCCAGTCGGTGTACGCGGCGGAGGCGCGGACGACGGGCGTCGCGATGATCTCCGGGGTGTCGTAGTCGTGGGCCTCGGTCAGGTGTGCCTCCAGGGCGTCGTAGCGGTCGGCGGTCGTCTTGAAGAGCACCTGCCACTCGGTCGCGGTCTCCGGCACTCCCTGCCAGCGGTAGACGGAGGTCACCGGCGCGGAGATCTGCGCGCACGCCGCGAGCCGCGCGTCGACGGCGCCCCGGGCCAGGGACTGCGCCTTGTCGGCGCTGTCGGTGGTGGTCGTCACGGTCAGCAGGGGCGGGGCCGCCAGCGGCTGGTCCATCGCGGTGTCCTCTCCGGGGGGTTGCGGGGTCGGTGTTTCCGGTGGATTCCGCGGGCCACCGTACGCACCGATGCCCCGGGATGCGGTCGGCACCCCGCGGACCGGACCCCGCCGCGCGGCCGGGCCGCCGCACGGACGGGCGGGGACAGCCGGGCGCGTCACCGCCCGTCACCCGTTCGCCACGGTGCGCACACTCCGTCGACACGCCGTACGAAGATGCCTCCGACCTGCGGTGATGCACTCTGTCCAGTGCGACACGCAGCCGCGGACGAGAAGAACTGACGCCGAATCAGCAGGCAGGCGGCCCGCCGGGACTCTTCCCTCGAAGGAGACGCAGTCCGCACCACCCGCGCTCACCGGAGGGTCCCATGCGCACCACCGCCCGCCTCCTGACCGGCTCCGCGCTGGTCGTCGCCTCGATAGGACTGGGCGCCCAGGCGTCCTACGCCGGGGACACGGGTTCCCTGGAGATCCACCCGCGCACCGTCGCCCCGGGCGACTCGGTCACGGTCAGCACCCGGGCGTGCGGCAAGGACGGCCGGGGCGTGGGCGACGCCGGCTCGCTGGGCGCCGGGGAGTTCAAGCTGCGCCCCGGGACCCACAAGGATTTCGCGGTGGGCGAGTTCACGGTCCCCGGGCACACGCGCTCCGGGACGTACGGCATCAGCGTGCTCTGCAAGAACGGCGAGGAGGCCACCGGGGACGTGACGGTCCGCGGCCACCACACGCCGAGCGGGCACGTGAAGACGGGCGTCGGCGGCAGCGTCGGCCCGGACACCACCCAGATCGCGGCGGGCGCGGCGGTTCTCTCCGCGGCCGCCGTCGGCGGAGTCCTGCTCCTGCGTCGCCGGGCGAGCGGCACGCAGGGCGGGTGACGGGGCGGCTCGTCCGCCCGTCTCCGCCGGATCCCCCGCCCCCGCCCGGTCCCGAACCGGCGGGGGCGGGGCGCCGCCGGCCCCGGACGCGCCGGGGCCGGAGTCCCCCGGTCCGGATCCCCCCCGGCCCGACCCCGAGGAGCGCGATGACCTCCAAGGCCAAGACCTGGGCCCTGGTACTCGCCGTGTGCGCAGGACTGTGGCTGGTCCGCAACGGCTCGCAGGACGTCACCCCGCCGATCCCCTCGGCCGCGGAGGCCTTCGCCGCGGGCCCGAACGCGTACACCGAGGCCGCGGCGGACCCGCTGCCCCCGTCCGACCCGGTGCGGCTGCGGATCCCCGGGATCGGCGTCGACGCACCGGTGACGGGCCTGGGGCTGACGGGTGACGGCGCGCTGGAGGTGCCCCCCGCCGCGGACGGCAACCTGGCCGGCTGGTTCCGCGAGGGCACCGCACCGGGCGCGGCGGGCACGGCGATCACGGCCGGGCACGTCGACAACGCGGAGGGCCCGGCGGTCTTCTACGCCCTGGGGGCCCTGCGGAAGGGCGACCGGATCGAGGTCGACCGCGAGGACGGCCGCACCGCCGTGTTCACCGTCGACGCGGTCGAGGTGTACGAGGCCGAGGGCTTCCCCGACGAGAAGGTGTACGGCCCGAGCGAACGGGCCGAGCTGCGGGTGATCACCTGCGGGGGCGGCTTCTCGGCGAGGACGGGGTACCGGGGCAACGTGGTGGCCTTCGGGCACCTGATCGGGGTCCGGGGCGGGCCCGGCGGGGCGTGAGGGCCCCGCCGGGCGCCCGGGACGGCGCGCCGGCCGGCAGCCGGGGCCGTGCGCCCGGACGGCCGCGGCCCCTCAGGCCCACTGGTCGAAGCCGAGCTTGGCCACCAGCGAGAAGACGACGACCAGGAGCACTCCGCGGACGAACTCGCTGCCCTTGCGCAGCGCCATCCGCGCGCCGATCATCGCGCCGGCCAGGTTGAACACGGCCATCAGCGCGGCGAGCTGCCACAGCACGGTGCCCTGGTAGGCGAACATCGCGAGCGCGCCCGCGTTGGTGCACACGTTGACGATCTTGGCGGTGGCCGAGGCGCTCACCAGGTCCAGGTGGAGCACCGCGGTGAGCGCCAGCACCAGGAAGGTCCCGGTGCCGGGGCCGAAGAGGCCGTCGTAGAAGCCGATCCCCCCGCCGACGAGCACCACGGCGGCGACCGCCCGGGTACGGGTGACCTTCCGCCGCTCCTCCGGGGACGCCGTCCCGAAGGACGGCTTCAGCAGGACGAAGGCGGCCACCGCGAGCAGCACCACCATGATCACCGGGCGCAGCACCTCGCTGCTGATCCCGGCGGCGAAGAAGGCACCGCCCATGGATCCCGCCAGGGCCGCCAGGCCGATCCGGACGGCGGGGCCGACCTGTACCGGCGCCTTGCGTACGTAGGTGACCGCGGCGCCGGTCGTTCCGACGATGGCGACGGCCTTGTTGGTGCCGAGCACATGGGCCGCGCCGGTCCCCGGCAGCCCGAGGAGGAGAGCGGGGAGGAGGAGCAGGCCGCCGCCTCCGACGACGGCGTCGATCCAGCCGGCCACAGCGGCCGCGAGACACAGGAAGACCAGTGTGGTCAGTGATATGTCGGGCACTCCTGTGACCCTACGGAGCGGAAAGGTGGCCCGTCCAACGATCCGGGCGGACTTGAGCGGGCTCTGAGGTTCCCTCCCGGCCTGCCGCCGCGTACGCCCCGGTCCGTACCGGTCCCTCCCCTCACACCCGCCCGCCCCCTCCGCTGAGCGCACGGTTCCCCGCGGGAAACAGAAGGGAACCTGCCGGGTAACACCCGCGACGCACGCTGTTCCGCATGACTTCGCAGATCGTGGTGATCGGTGCCGGGACGGCGGGCGCGCGGCTCGCGGGCCGGCTGGCGCCCGGGGCCGCCGTCACCGTCGTCGGCGAGGAGGACCACGCGCCCTACAACCGCGTGCTGCTCGCCGAGGTCCTGGCCGGCCGGTACGCGCCGGAGGTGATCGCGCTGCCGGAGGTCCCCGTCCGCCGGGGTGTCCGGGCGACCTCGATCGACCGCGCCCGCCGGCTGGTGCACCTCTCGGACGGCGCGCCCCTCCCCTACGACCGGCTGGTCCTCGCCACCGGCTCCAACCCCGTGCTGCCGCCGCTGCGCGGCATCGGTCCCGGGCTCCCCGAAGGGGTGCACCCCTTCCGGACCCTGGACGACTGCGCGGCCCTCGCCGCGGCCACCGGCCCCGGCACCCGTGCGGTCGTGGTCGGCGGCGGGCTGCTGGGGGTCGGCGCGGCGCGCGCCCTGGCCGCCCGCGGCGCGACCGTGGTGCTGGCCCAGCAGGGCGAGCGCCTGATGGAGCGGCAGCTCGACGCCTCCGCCTCGGCGCTGCTCCGGGGGCACCTGGAGTCCCTGGGCATCGAGGTGCACACCGAGTGCCGGGTCCGGGGGCTGCGGACCTCCGATGACGGCGCGGTGCGCGCCGTGGTGCTCGCGGACGGCTTCACCCTGGAGGCCGAGGCGGTCGTGCTGGCCTGCGGCGTCCGGCCCCGCGTCGGACTGGCGGTGGACGCCGGGCTGGAGGTCCGCCGCGGCATCGTCGTCGACGACGAGCTGCGGACCTCCGACCCGCTCATCCACGCGATCGGCGACTGCGCCGAGCACGGCGGCCTGGTCCACGGCCTGGCCGGTCCGGCCGTCGAGCAGGCCGACGTGCTGGCACGCCTGCTCACCGGACGGGCGGCGGGCCCGGCACCCGCCGACGGCCCGGCGCCCCCGCGCTACACCGGGACCCGCGCCCTGACCCGGCTCACCCTGGCGTCCGCGCACCGGGCGGGCGGGCTCGACCTGGCCGCCTTCGGCGACCCCTCGCCCCTGCCGGGGGACGACGTCGTCCAGCTCGCCGACGCCACCCGCGGGGCCTACCGCAAGGTCGTGGTGCGCGGCGACCGGCTGGTGGGCGGCGTGCTGCTGGGCGATCTCGGCTCGGTCGGCGCGCTCGCCCGCGCCTGGGAGGGCGACGAGGCCCTGCCCGACTCCCGCCCCCTGCTCCACCTGCTCACCGATGATGGAGGCCTCTGAGATGGCTGCGACCCCCGCGACGCCCACCCCCGCGAACCGCCCCACGATCGTGGTCGTCGGCCACGGCATGGTCGCCCAGCGCTTCCTCGAGGCGCTGGCCGAAGGCGGCACCACCGCGCGGGCGCGGATCGTCGTCTTCGGCGAGGAGCCCCGCCCGGCCTACGACCGCGTCCGGCTCACCTCGTACTTCTCCGGCAGCACGCCCGAGGACCTGTCGATGGTCGGGGACGGCTTCCTGGAGCGCCACGGCATCGAGCTGCGCCTGGGCACCCCGGTCGCCTCGATCGACACCGCCGCGCGCACGGTCGCCGCGGAGGACGGGCAGGTCCTCGCCTACGACACCCTGGTCCTGGCGACCGGCTCCTACCCCTTCGTCCCGCCGGTGCCCGGCAGCACGACCCGGGGCTGCTTCGTCTACCGCACCATCGAGGACCTGCTGGCGATCGAGGAGTACGCCAAGGGCGCCCGCGTCGGGGCGGTCGTCGGCGGGGGCCTGCTGGGGCTGGAGGCGGCGGGGGCGCTGAAGGGGCTCGGGCTGGAGACCCACATCGTGGAGTTCGCCCCCCGGCTGATGCCCGTGCAGGTCGACGAGGGCGGCGGCGCGGCGCTGCTGAGGACCGTCGAGGGCATGGGGCTGAAGGTGCACACGGGCGTGGGCACCCAGGAGATCACGGCCGGCGACGCCGGCACGGTCGAGGCCATGCTCCTCTCGGACGGCTCCGCGCTCGCCACCGACCTGGTGGTCTTCTCCGCGGGTGTGCGCCCCCGGGACCAGCTCGCCCGGGACGCGGGGCTCGCGGTGGGAGAGCGGGGCGGCATCGTCGTCGACGAGCAGTGCCGCACCTCCGACCCCGACGTGTTCGCGATCGGGGAGTGCGCGCTGGCGGCCGACGGCCGGGTGTACGGGCTCGTGGCGCCGGGATACGAGATGGCCGAGACCGCGGCGGCCGCGCTCGCGGGCGAGGCGGCCTCCTTCACGGGTGCCGACCTGTCCACCAAGCTGAAGCTGCTGGGCGTCGACGTGGCCTCCTTCGGCGACGCGCACGGGACGACCGGCGGCTGCCTCGACGTCGTCTACTCCGACTCGCGCTCCGGGCTGTACAAGAAGCTCGTCGTCGGCGCCGACGGGACCCTGCTCGGCGGCATCCTGGTCGGCGACGCCGAGCAGTACGGCACGCTGAGGGCCTTCACCGGTTCGACGCCGCCCGTCTCCGCCGAGCAGCTGGTGCTTCCCGCGGGCGCGGGTGCGCCCGCCGCGCTCGGCCCGGCCGCCCTGCCGGACGAGGCCGTGGTGTGCTCCTGCCACAACGTCACCAAGGGGGCCGTCCGCGGGGCGGTGGCCGAGCACGGCTGCACGAGCGTCCCCGAGGTCAAGAAGTGCACCAGGGCGGGCACCGGGTGCGGCAGCTGCGTCAAGGTCCTCGGGCAGCTGGTCAACGCGGAGCTGGAGGCGTCCGGTGTCGAGATCGACACGGGCCTGTGCGGCTGCTTCGGGCAGACCCGTCAGGAGCTGTACGAGATCGTGCGCGCCCTGCGCCTGACCTCCTACCGGCGCCTGCTCGACGGCTACGGCCGCGAGTCGGCCCGCGGGGGCAACGGCTGCGAGGTCTGCAAGCCCGCCGTGGGGTCCATCATCGCCTCGCTGGCGCCCACGATCGGGGCCAGCGGCTACGTCCTGGAGGGCGAGCAGGCGGCCCTGCAGGACACCAACGACCACTTCCTGGCGAACCTCCAGCGCAACGGCTCCTACTCGGTGGTGCCGCGGATCCCGGGCGGTGAGATCACCCCGGAGAAGCTCATCGTGATCGGCGAGGTGGCCCGCGAGTTCGGCCTCTACACCAAGATCACGGGCGGGCAGCGGATCGACCTGTTCGGCGCCCGGGTGGACCAGCTCCCGCAGATCTGGGGGCGCCTGGTGGACGCGGGCTTCGAGTCGGGGCACGCCTACGGCAAGGCGCTGCGTACGGTGAAGTCCTGCGTGGGCGAGACGTGGTGCCGCTACGGGGTGCAGGACTCGGTCCGCATGGCGATCGACCTGGAGCTGCGCTACCGGGGCCTGCGCTCCCCGCACAAGCTCAAGTCGGCCGTCTCGGGTTGCCAGCGCGAGTGCGCCGAGGCGCAGTCGAAGGACTTCGGCGTGATCGCCACGGCCAAGGGCTGGAACCTGTACGTCGGCGGCAACGGCGGGGCCACCCCGCGCCACGCCGACCTCCTCGCCCAGGACCTGGGGGACGAGGAGCTGGTCCGCCTGATCGACCGCTTCCTGATGTTCTACATCCGCACCGCCGACCGCCTGGAGCGCACCTCCGCCTGGCTGGAGCGGATCGAGGGCGGGCTGGACCATGTGCGCGACGTGGTGGTGCGCGACTCCCTGGGGATCTGCGCGGAGCTGGAGTCGCTGATGGCCGACCACGTCGCGGGCTACCGCGACGAGTGGGCCGAGACGCTGGACGACCCCGAGCGGCTGATGCGCTTCGTGTCCTTCGTCAACGCGCCGGGCGTGCCCGACCCCACGGTGCGCTTCGTGCCCGAGCGGGACCAGGTCAAGCCCGATCTGCCCCTGCTGACCATCCGCCCCCTGGACGACGCCCTGGAAGGGACCGCACAGCGATGACCCTCGCCCCCGACAAGCCCCTCGCCCCCGCGGACGCCGAGCTCCAGCTCCGGCTGGACGGCGCCTGGCTGGCCCTGTGCCCGCTGGCCCGGCTGACCCCCGGCCGGGGCGTGGCCGCCCTGCTGCCGGGCGGCCGGCAGGCCGCGCTGTTCCTGGACCGCGACGGCGTGCCGTACGCGATCGACAACCGCGACCCGTTCACCGGCGCCCGGGTGCTGTCCCGGGGCCTGGTCGGAACCGCCGAGGGCCGCCCGTTCGTCGCCTCCCCGCTGCTCAAGCAGCGCTTCGACCTCGCCACCGGGCACTGCCTGGACGAGGACGGGGTGGCGGTGCGGGCCTACGAGGTGCGGCTGCACCGGGGCTGAGCCGCCCGCCCGGCCCGGGGTACGGGGCCCCGGGCCGGATCCGCGCCCCGCCCGCGCGCCGCGCCGTCACTGCCCTGGCCCCGCGCGGCGCGCGGGCGGCACCCTCGTGCCCCGCGGGGCACCGGGGTTCAGCCGCCCTGGGCCGCGGCCTCGGTGTCCATCCACATGACCTCCCAGTTGTGGTGGTCCACGTCCTCGAAGCCCCTGCCGTACATGTAGCCCATGTCCTGGGTCTCCCCGGCCGGGCGGCCCCCGGCGGCGATCGCCGCGTCGACCAGGGTGTCGACGGCCTCCCGGCTGTCCGCGCTGAGGCAGATCAGGGCCTCGGTGCCGGTGGCCGCGTCCGTGATCTCCTTGGCGGTGAAGGTCTTGAAGTAGGGCTCCGTCAGCAGCATCGCGAAGATGGTGTCGCTGAAGACGAGGCAGGCGGCGTTCTCGTCGGTGAACTGCGGGTTGAAGGAGTAGCCCAGCTTGGTCCAGAAGGACTTGCTGGCCTCCAGGTCCTTGACCGGCAGGTTCACGAAGATCATCTGGGGCATGGTGTGCTCGCTCTCGTCTCGGGGGCGTGCCGCGCGGTGCACGGGCGGCCGTGCGGTGCTTCTCGCAGGGGTAGACGGCAGCCGCCCGGGGAACTCATCGGTGCGGGGGAGGCGACTTCCCCCGGTCCGCCACCCCCCTTCTCGCCGTCACCCTGCGTTGATGTCCAGTCAACTCCACGCTTCTAGGGTCTGCCACCGCGCGACCCCGCGGTGCCGCCCGGCACCCCGGGGCGGTCGTCATCTGATGGAGAGACACGTGGAACGTCGCAGCTTCCTGCGCGGTGCGGTCGTCGGCACCTCCGCCGCGGCCTTCGGATTCACCCTCTGGCAGGGCGCCGCGGCCGCGGCCCCCGCCCAGCCCGGACCCGGCCCCTACGGCGCGCTCGGCCCCGCGGATTCCAACGGCATCCGGCTCCCCGCGGGATTCACCAGCCGGGTGATCGCCCGCTCCGGCCAGAAGGTCGGATCCACCTCCCACACCTGGCACAGGGCCCCCGACGGCGGCGCCTGCTTCGCCGACGGCCCGGGCTGGGTCTACGTCTCCAACTCGGAGGTCAACCCCGGCGGCGGCGCCGGTGCGGTCCGCTTCTCCTCCTCGGGAGCGATCATCGGCGCCTACGGCGTCCTGTCGGGCACCCGGCAGAACTGCGCGGGCGGCAGCACGCCGTGGAACACCTGGCTCTCCTGCGAGGAGGTCAGCCGCGGCTACGTGTACGAGGCGGACCCCTACGGGGTGCAGTCCGCGGTCCGCCGCCCGGCGATGGGGCGCTTCAAGCACGAGGCGGCGGCCGCGGACCCGGTGCGCCGGGCCGTCTACCTGACCGAGGACGAGTCCGACGGCTGCCTCTACCGCTTCCTGCCCGCCACCTGGGGCGACCTGTCCTCCGGCACCCTCCAGGTGCTGAAGGCGGGCTCGGGCACCTCGGGCTCCTTCACCTGGGGAACCGTCCCCGACCCGGACGGCTCCCCCACCCACACCCGCAACCAGGTCCCGGGCGCCAAGCGCTTCAACGGCGGCGAGGGCTGCCACTACGCGAACGACACGGTCTGGTTCACCACCAAGGGCGACAACCGCCTGTGGCAGCTGAACCTGGCCTCCGGCACCTACGAACTCGCCTATGACGACTCGCTCGTGGCGGGCGGCTCCGCGCCGCTGACGGGGGTGGACAACGTCACCGGCTCGGCCTCCGGCGACCTGTTCGTCGCCGAGGACGGCGGGAACATGGAGATCTGCGTGATCACCCCGGACGACGTCGTCGCGCCGTTCCTGCGGATCAGCGGCCAGTCCGGGTCCGAGATCACCGGACCGGCCTTCTCCCCCGACGGCAGCAGGCTCTACTTCTCCAGCCAGCGCGGCACCTCGGGCAGTTCCTCGGGCGGCATCACCTACGAGGTCACCGGGCCGTTCCGGGCGTAGCTCCGCGGTCTGGTCCACGGCTCCGGGACGGCGCCGCCGCGCAGCAGGGCGGCGCCCAGCGGGGTGAGCGTGTGCAGGACCGCGTTGCCGTGGCGCAGGGTGACCACCAGCCCCGCGTCGCGGAGCACGGCCGCGTGCTGGCTCGCCGAGGCGAGGGACACCCCCGCCCGGCGGGCCAGTTCGCTCGTGGTGCAGCCGTGCCGGATCGCCTGGAGCACCGCGGAGCGGGTGTGGCCGACGAGCCGGCCGAGCGAGGGGCCCGCGGCGTCCGCGATGGCGGACTCGCTGCCGTGCTGCACGGGGTAGACCAGCACCGGCGGCAGCTGCGGGTCGCGCAGCACCACCGGGGTGCCCCGGCAGAAGAACGAGGGCAGGAGCAGCAGCCCCCGTCCGCCCAGGCGCAGTTCGCGGTCGACAGGGTAGTCGGCCTCCAGCACCGGGGCCCTCCAGCGCAGCACGGGCGGCAGCGAGGCGAGCAGTTCGCCGGCGCCGCCGTCGAGCAGCGCCCTCCCGCGGGCCGCACGGTCCGCCTCCACCCTCGCCTGCACATGGGGCCAGTACGGCTCCAGGGCGGCGAGGAAGTAGGCGCGGAGCGTGTCGGCGAGCCGCCCGAGGGCCTCCCCGCGGCCCTCGGCGATCGCCAGCAGCCGGGCGGGCAGCGTGCGCAGCGGAGAGCGGTGCGCGGCCACCAGCGCGAGCTCGGCGCGCAGCCGGGGCGCCGGGGTCGCCCGGAGGGCCTCCAGGCCCGCCTCCAGGCCGTCACGGCCCTCGGAGGGGGTGAGGAAGTCGGGGAAATACCCGCGCGGCGGCACCAGTTGGGCCAGCAGCCGTGTTTCACCCTTCAACCTCACGCGCACCTCGGAGCGCCATTCGCCGAAGACGTGGGCACCCCTGCGGTCCCGCAATCGATGGAAGCTCAGAATCGATTCCCACAAGGGATCGGGACCGGCAGCCATCCTTACTCGCGCCAGGTCGTCCGCCTGGAAATGAATACGAAGCACCGAACCCCCACCTGTTGCACCCGCAATCGCCCCCACCACTGAGTATGCATGCCATCACAGGTTGTTACCACGGTGTTTCAGCCACAATTGAAACGCCTCGCGGGAGCACGGGGGCAACCGAAAGGCTGTACGACGTCGGGCATGAAACCTACTTCACCGATGTGACGTGGCAAGGACCGTGGGGGGCCTACACGTCCGGCGGCGGTGATGGAGGTTGCGGCTCCGTGTCCGGCACGGGTAATGGAGTGCGGCCGGCGGGTGGGGATCCGTCGGTCGCACTCCGCCGGGCCTTTGCTCCGGGAATGGCGGGAAGGCGATTCCCGCTGGACGTACGAAATTCAACTGAACGACGGATCAGCAGGGCGACGGCATGCTATGCGCCCCCTGAACCCTCTCAGTCTGCCGCACGCGGCACGGCGAAGGGCGGGCACCCCCCTGAGGGGGGTGCCCGCCCTTCGCCGTGTGGTGCCGGGGCCGCCACCGGGTCGCCGGTGAGGGCCGGGCCGCGCTCCGGGCTCTGGCCCGGAGGCCGGGATGACGGCCCCGGACGCCTGGGGCGGCGGACGGCCGGCACCGCCGGGCCGGAGGCCGGGGCGGGCCGGGCGGCGGCCGCCGGGGCGCCGCTCCCGCCCGCGGGCCGGGCGGCGCCCGCCGCGTCAGCGGGAGTCGCTGCCCGAGGACTGGGCGGCCGCGCGGCCCGCCTCCAGCCGGGCGACCGGGATCCGGAACGGGGAGCAGGAGACGTAGTCCAGGCCCACCTCGTGGAAGAAGTGCACCGACTCCGGGTCGCCTCCGTGCTCTCCGCAGATGCCCAGCTTGAGGTCGGGCCGGGTGGCCCGGCCCGCGACCACGGCGCTGCGCACCAGCGAGCCCACGCCGTCCTTGTCGATGGTCTCGAAGGGGCTGACGCCGAAGATGCCCTTCTCCAGGTACGCCGTGAAGAAGCTCGCCTCCACGTCGTCGCGGGAGAAGCCCCACACGGTCTGGGTGAGGTCGTTGGTGCCGAAGGAGAAGAACTGGGCGGCCTCGGCGATCTGGCCGGCGGTCAGCGCGGCGCGGGGCAGCTCGATCATGGTCCCGAGCGCCAGCTTGAGCTCGACCCCGGTCTGGCGCTGGACCTCGGCGATGACCTGCTCGGCCTCGTCGCGCACGATCTCCAGCTCCTGGACGGTGCCCACGAGCGGAATCATGATCTCCGCGCGCGGATCGCCCTTCGCCTCGATGCGCTGGGCCGCCGCCTCGGCGATTGCCCGCACCTGCATGGTGAACAGGCCGGGGATGACCAGACCGAGCCGCACGCCCCGCAGACCCAGCATCGGGTTCTGCTCGTGCAGCCGGTGCACCGCCTGGAGCAGGCGCAGGTCGTTCTCGTTGTGGTCCTTGCGGGCCTCGGCGAGGGCGACGCGGACGGACAGCTCGGTGATGTCGGGGAGGAACTCGTGCAGCGGCGGGTCCAGCAGCCGCACCGTCACCGGCAGGCCGTCCATCGCCTCGAAGAGCTCGACGAAGTCCTTCTTCTGGAGCGGCAGCAGCCCCTTGAGCGCCTCCTCGCGCTCCCCGTCGGTGTCGGCGAGGATCAGCCTCTCGACCATCTCGCGCCGCTCGCCGAGGAACATGTGCTCGGTGCGGCACAGGCCGATGCCCTGGGCGCCGAAGCGGCGGGCCCGCAGCGCGTCCTCGGCGTTGTCCGCGTTGGCGCGCACCCGCAGCCGACGCACCCGGTCCGCGTAGGCCATGACCCGGTGCACGGCCTGCACCAGCTCGTCGGCGTCGTCGGCGCCCGCGTGCATCCGGCCCTCGAAGTACTCGACCACCGGGGAGGGCACGACGGGGACCTCGCCGAGGTACACCTTGCCGGTCGAGCCGTCGATGGAGACGACGTCGCCCTCCTCGATGACGTGGCCGCCCACGGTGAGGCGGCGGCGCTTGGTGTCGACCTCCAGCTCCTCGGCACCGCAGACGCACGTCTTGCCCATGCCGCGGGCCACCACGGCCGCGTGGGAGGTCTTGCCGCCGCGCGAGGTCAGGATGCCCTCGGCGGCGATCATGCCGTCCAGGTCGTCCGGGTTGGTCTCGCGGCGGATGAGGATCACCTTCTCGCCCGAGCGCGACCACTTGACGGCCGTGTAGGAGTCGAAGACGGCCTTGCCGACGGCGGCGCCCGGCGAGGCGGCGATGCCGCGCCCGAGCAGCTCCGTCCTGGCGTTCTCGTCGAAGCGGGGGAACATCAGCTGGGCGAGCTGCGCGCCGTTGACCCGCTGGAGCGCCTCGGCCTCGTCGATGAGGCCCTGGTCCACGAGCTGGGTGGCGATACGGAAGGCGGCGCCCGCGGTGCGCTTGCCGACACGGGTCTGGAGCATCCACAGCTGCCCGCGCTCGATGGTGAACTCGATGTCGCACAGGTCCTTGTAGTGCGTCTCGAGGGTCTCCATGATCTGCATCAGCCGGTCGTAGGACGCCTTGTCGATCGACTCCAGCTCCGCGAGCGGCACCGTGTTGCGGATGCCGGCGACCACGTCCTCGCCCTGGGCGTTCTGGAGGTAGTCGCCGTAGACGCCCTGGTGCCCCGAGGCGGGGTCGCGGGTGAAGGCGACACCGGTGCCGGAGTCCGGGCCGAGGTTGCCGAAGACCATCGAGCAGACGTTGACGGCGGTGCCGAGGTCGTGCGGGATGCGCTCCTGGCGGCGGTAGAGCTTGGCGCGGTCGCCGTTCCAGGAGTCGAAGACCGCGTGGATGGCGAGGTCCATCTGCTCGCGCGGGTCCTGCGGGAAGTCGCGCCCGGCCTCGGTCTTGACGATCTTCTTGAACTGCTTGACGAGCTTCTTCAGGTCGGCTGCGTCGAGGTCGGTGTCGACGGTGACCTTCTTGGCCTCCTTGGCCTCGTCGAGCGCGTCCTCGAAGAGCTCGCCGTCGACGCCCAGCACGGTCCTGCCGAACATCTGGATCAGCCGCCGGTAGGAGTCCCAGGCGAAGCGCTCGTCGCCGGCCTGGGCGGCGAGCCCGGTGACCGACGCGTCGGAGAGGCCGATGTTGAGGACCGTGTCCATCATGCCCGGCATCGAGAACTTGGCGCCGGAGCGGACGGACACGAGGAGGGGGTCGTCCGCCTGGCCGAGCCGCTTGCCCATGGCCTGCTCCAGGGCGTCGAGGTGCGCACTCACCTCGTCGCGGAGGGCCGGGGGCTCCTCGCCGCTGTCGAGGTAGACCTTGCACGCCTCGGTGGTGATCGTGAAGCCCGGAGGAACCGGGAGGCCGAGGTTGGTCATCTCGGCGAGGTTCGCGCCCTTCCCGCCGAGCAGGTCCTTGAGGTCCTTGTTGCCCTCGGTGAAGTCGTAGACGAACTTCTGATCTTTGTTTTCCGACACGGGTCTCGACTCCTCGAGGACTCGGTGGCTGCCCTGACGGCGAGGAACATACCCAGATCAAAGGCTCCTGGGTACGTCCACTTGCGCGTCATACGGCCTTAACCACTCGTCCGCCAGCAGATCGAAAGTGCCCACGATGCACCGCGGCCATGGAGAGCTTCTTCAACACTTGAACGAAAGAATCCGGCGCGTGATCGTTGATCGATCATCGGTCACCGTGGGTCGCGAAACCCGTCGGGAGGTGAAGACCACAAGGGTGGCACTGAGTGCCACCCTTTGGAAGGTGCAGCCGTCCGAATATCGCTCATCTGAGCGCACCCCCTATCAAGGGTGGTGAGGATCACGCCGCCCGAGGTGCCGGAATTCCACGATCCGGACCGGCGGGCGGACGGCCGGGCGCGCTGCCCGGTCCGGGCCCGGCGGCCCGCCCGGCGGCGCCCGGCCTCAGCCACCGGAGGTGTCCAGTTCCGCGTCCTCGCCGACACCCGCGCAGTCGTAGGGGTCCTTGAGCCAGCCGTCCGGCAGCACCACCCGGTTGTTGCCGGAGGTGCGGCCACGAGGCCCGTCCGCACCCTGCGGCCACGGCTGGTCCAGCTCCAGCTCGCTCAACTGAGCGCGCAGCTCGTCCAGGGAGGAGGTGACGGCCAGGCGCCCGCGCATGGCGGACCCCACGGCGAAGCCCTTGAGGTACCAGGCGACGTGCTTGCGGAAGTCGATGACTCCGCGGGACTCGTCGCCGATCCACTCCCCCAGCAGCGCGGCGTGCCGCAGCATCACCTCGGCCACCTCGCGCAGCGCGGGCCGCCGGAAGTCGCTCCGCCCCTCGAAGGCCGCCACCAGGTCGGCGAAGAGCCAGGGGCGGCCCAGGCAGCCGCGCCCCACGACCACGCCGTCGCAGCCCGTCTCACGCACCATCCGCAGGGCGTCCCCGGCCGACCAGATGTCGCCGTTGCCGAGCACCGGGATCTCCGGGACGTGCTCCTTCAGCCGGGCGATCGCCTCCCAGTCGGCCGTGCCCCCGTAGTGCTGGGCGGCGGTGCGGCCGTGCAGGGCGATCGCCGTGACGCCCTCGTCCACCGCGATCCGGCCCGCGTCCAGGTAGGTGATGTGGTCGTCGTCGATGCCCTTGCGCATCTTCATGGTGACGGGCAGGCCACCGGAGTTGCCGACGGCCTCCCGGAGGATGGCCCGCAGCAGGTTCCGCTTGTAGGGCAGGGCGGAGCCGCCCCCCTTGCGGGTGACCTTGGGCACCGGGCAGCCGAAGTTCAGGTCGATGTGGTCGGCCAGCCCCTCGTCCACGATCATGCGGACGGCCTTGCCCACGGTGACCGGGTCCACGCCGTACAGCTGGATCGAGCGCGGTGTCTCGGTCTCGTCGAAGTGGATGAGCTGCATGGTCTTCTCGTTGCGCTCGACCAGCGCCCGGGTCGTGATCATCTCGCTGACGAACAGGCCCTTGCCCCCGCTGAACTCGCGGCACAGGGTGCGGAACGGGGCGTTGGTGATCCCTGCCATCGGGGCGAGCACCACGGGCGGCTGCACCGTGTGGGGACCGATCCTGAGCGGCTGGGCGGCGGGGGCGAGCGTGGTCATCCGCCCATTGTCGCGCATGGCGCACCCCTCCCCCATCGGCCCGTGGAACATGCACTACCTCACACTTCGGCCTACTTTGGGCGCGATGCCCCCCTCCCGGGCCACCGCGAGGCCCGGTGCCGCAGAACGGAGACGCCGTGCCCTCCTCCCGCCGCCTCGCCCCCGCCCTGGTGGCCGCACCGCTGCTCGCCCTCGCCCTGGCCGCCTGCGGCTCCGACGGCGACGGGAGCGGCGGCTCAGCCACCCCGACCACGGTCACCCCGACGTCCGAGGCGCCCGGCACGCCCTCGGCCACCGACACCCCCTCGCCGCCCACCCAGCAGGACCTGGAGGAGTCCGTCTCGGCCGAGACGGAGCGCATCCGGTCCTCCGCCTCCGCCCAGCTCGAGGACGCCGAGGGCGAGGGCGACGCCATGGACGACGTGTCCGTGCAGGGCGTGCCCACGGCCAACACGGGCGACCTGCGCACGGGGCTGGTCCGCGTCACCAACCCGACCGACGAGGCCGCCTTCTACGCGGTGCAGGTCGACTTCGTGGCGGGCGACGGCACCGTGGTCGACACCGTCGTCGCCGGCTTCCCGGACGTCGGGCCGGGGGAACAGGTGGAGCGGTACGTCTCCAGCCGCACCGCGGGCGGGTCCGACACCCCGACGACACCGCGTATCGCCAAGGCCGAACGCGGCTGAGCCGCTGCCGGGCGGCCGCCCGGCAGCGGCGGCACGGAGAGGGGCCGCCTCCCGCCGTCGCGGCGGGAGGCGGCCCCTCGGGCCGTGCGGGTCAGCAGGAGCCGTCGGAGCTGCGGCCGTCGGCGGGTTGCGCACCGCCCTCAGGGCGCGGCCCGTCCGCGGCCTCGGCGGCGGCGCGGGTGCGCTCCCGCATCCTGCGCAGCAGTTCCTGCTTCCGGTCGGCGTCGGGGCTGACGGCGTGGTGCGCCGGGCCGTTCCCCTGCCGGTCGGCCCGGGACAGCTTCCTGCGCTGCCCGCCGACGCCGAGGAGGTTGTTGCGGCTCTTGGCCATGGGGTTCTCCCGTCGAGTCGAGATGTGGCTGCCGGTGCGTGGCGCGTGGGCGGAGGGACCGCCGCGCTCTCACTCGTAGATCTGGAAGAACGAGGACATGCGAGGAAGGTAGCGCCGCCGTCCGGGCGCGGTCATCCCGTTTTTCCCGCCCCGGCCCCCACCCCGCACGCCCCGACCCCCTCACGAGGGAATGACAGATATTGAAATCTGTCATCCGTCATGCCATGGTTGGCGTACGGCAACGACCACCGCATCGGGAGCACGTCATGACCACCACCGCAACCGCCGGGCGCACCGCCCTCCCCTTCCGGCCGCTCGGGGCGACCGGCCCCCGCGTCTTCCCCCT
Source organism: Streptomyces sp. C10-9-1 (assembly GCF_024497955.1). GTDB lineage: Bacteria > Actinomycetota > Actinomycetes > Streptomycetales > Streptomycetaceae > Streptomyces > Streptomyces sanyensis. Next base: position 281,844 of record NZ_JANHKP010000006.1, read on the forward strand.
CGGCCTCGGCTGCATGGGCATGTCCGCCCTCTACGGGGAGGCGGACCGGGGGGAGTCGCTCGCGACGATCCACGCGGCCCTGGAGGCGGGCGTCACCCTCCTCGACACGGGCGACTTCTACGGCATGGGCCACAACGAGCTGCTGATCGGCGAAGCGCTCCGCGGCGCTTCCTCGGCCGCCCGCGAGCGAGCGCTCGTCTCGGTGAAGTTCGGCGCCCTGCGCACGGTGGAGGGCGGCTTCACGGGCTACGACGGCCGGCCCGACGCCGTGCGGAACTTCGCCGCCTACAGCCTTCAGCGGCTCGGCCGGGAGCACATCGACGTCTACCGCATCGCCCGGGTCGACCCGGCCGTCCCGATCGAGGAGACCGTCGGCGCCATCGCCGAGCTCGTGCAGGCGGGGCACGTGCGATACATCGGACTGTCCGAGGTCGGGCCCGAGACCATCCGCCGTGCCGCCTCGGTGGCCCCCATCGCCGACCTCCAGATCGAGTACTCCCTGCTGTCGCGGGGCATCGAGAGCACCATCCTGCCGACGGTGCGCGAGCTGGGCATCGGCGTCACGGCGTACGGGGTGCTCTCCAGGGGGCTGCTCAGCGGCCACTTCACACGCGACCGCCGACTCGGCACCGGCGACTTCCGCGGGATGAGCCCCCGGTTCCAGGGCGAGAACCTGCACCGCAACCTCGATCTCGTCGAGCGGCTGCGGCAGGTGGCCGAGGCGCGGGGCACCGGCGTCGCGCGGGCGGCCATCGCCTGGGTGCTGTCCCGGGGCGAGGACATCGTCCCGCTGGTGGGCGCCCGCACCCGGGCCCGGCTGTCCGAGGCACTCGGTGCCCTGGAGGTGGAGCTGACGGCGGAGGACCTGGCCGCGATCGAGCGCGCGATACCGGCCGGTGCGGCCTCCGGGGAGCGCTACCCGGCCGCGCAGATGGCGCATCTGGACAGCGAGCGCTGAGGGCGGGCGGCCTGCGGGTACTGTCGGCACCATGGCCACCGGGACCCTGACCGCCGAGCGCATCCTCGAAGTCACCGAGGAGGTGCTGCGCCGCTACGGTCCGGCCAAGGCGACCGTGGTCGACGTGGCGCGCGCGCTGGGCGTCAGCCACGGCAGCGTCTACCGGCACTTCCGGACCAAGGCCGCGCTGCGCGAGGCGGTGACGCACCGCTGGCTGGGACGCACCGAGCAGGCGCTGGAGGAGCTCACCGCGGCGCCGGGGCCCGCGCCGGGCAAGCTGCACGACTGGCTGGCGACGCTCTTCGAGGCCAAGCGGCACAAGGCCGGGGACGACCCGGAGCTGTTCGCCACCTACAACGTGCTGATCGACGAGAGCAGCGGGGTCGTCGACCAGCATGTGACGGTGCTGGAGGACCAGGTGCGCCGGATCCTGGAGGAGGGCGTGTCCGCCGGGGAGTTCGCCGCCCCGGACCCGGCCGCCTCCGCACGGGCCGTGTTCGCCGCCACCGCGCGCTTCCATGACCCCTCGTACGCCCCCACCTGGGAGTCCGAGACGGCCGAGGAGGAGTTCGAGCAGGTCGTGGGCCTGCTGCTGCGCGGGCTTCGCCCCTGAGCACTCGGCCCCCGCGCACGGCGAAGGCCCCCGGCTCCGCTCGGGGCGGAGCCGGGGGCCTTCGCCGCCGGAGTCGGGGTGTCAGCAGCCGAGCAGGCGGCTGCCGAGGTAGCCCTGGATCTGGTCCAGGGACACGCGCTCCTGCTTCATCGAGTCGCGCTCGCGGACGGTCACGGCGTTGTCGTCGAGGGTGTCGAAGTCGACGGTGACGCAGTACGGCGTGCCGATCTCGTCCTGGCGGCGGTAGCGGCGGCCGATGGCACCCGCGTCGTCGAACTCGATGTTCCAGTTCTGCCGGAGGTCGGCGGCGAGGCCCTTGGCCTTCGGCGAGAGCTGGGGGTTGCGGCTCAGCGGCAGGACGGCGACCTTCACCGGGGCGAGGCGCGGGTCGAGGCGCATCACGGCGCGCTTCTCCATGACGCCCTTGGCGTTGGGGGCCTCGTCCTCGTTGTAGGCGTCGAGCAGGAAGGCCAGCATGGTGCGGCCGACACCGGCGGCGGGCTCGATGACGTAGGGGGTCCAGCGCTCGCCGGCCTCCTGGTCGAAGAACGACAGGTCAGTGCCGGACGCCTTGGCGTGCGCCGACAGGTCGTAGTCGGTGCGGTTGGCCACGCCCTCCAGCTCGCCCCACTCACCGCCGCCGAACTGGAAGCGGTACTCGATGTCGGCGGTGCGCTTGGAGTAGTGGGAGAGCTTCTCCGCCGGGTGCTCGTACCAGCGCATGTTCTCCTCGCGGAGACCCAGGCCCGTGTACCAGTTCCAGCGCTGCTCCATCCAGTACTCGTGCCACTGCTCGTCCTCGCCGGGCTTGACGAAGAACTCCATCTCCATCTGCTCGAACTCGCGGGTGCGGAAGATGAAGTTGCCGGGCGTGATCTCGTTCCGGAAGGACTTGCCCATCTGCGCGATGCCGAAGGGCGGCTTCTTGCGGGAGGTCTGCTGCACCTGGCCGAAGTTGGTGAAGATGCCCTGGGCGGTCTCGGGGCGCAGATAGGCCACGGACCCGGAGTCCTGCGTCGGGCCGAGGTGGGTGGAGAGCAGCCCGGAGAACTGCTTGGGCTCGGTGAAGGTGCCCTTGTTGCCGCAGTTCGGGCAGTTGAGGTCGGTCAGGCCGTTCTCGGGGAGCCGGCCGTGCTTCTCCTCGTACGCCTCCTCCAGGTGGTCGGCGCGGTAGCGCTTGTGGCAGGAGGTGCACTCGGTGAGCGGGTCCGTGAAGGTGGCGACGTGCCCGGAGGCCTCCCACACCTCGGTGGCCAGGATCACCGACGAGTCGAGACCGACGACGTCCTCCCGCGAGGTGACCATGTAGCGCCACCACTGGCGCTTGATGTTCTCCTTCAGCTCGACACCCAGCGGCCCGTAGTCCCAGGCGGCCCGCTGTCCGCCGTAGATCTCACTGCACGGGTAGACGAAGCCACGGCGCTTGCTCAGGTTGACGATCGTGTCGATCTTGTCGGCGGCCACGGTGCTCTCTTCATGACGAGGACGAACGGAGAATGACTCAGGTTACCGGCGGCCGGGGGCCCCGGATCAAATCGGATCCGAGTGCGGTCCGGGTGAAGAGTCGCACACGGAGGTTTATTGACAATCGTTTCCGTTCTTGTTGAAAATGACTGTCATGAACGTACGACGCCTCATACCCGCCACCGCCGTCGCCGGAGCCAGCGCCCTGGGCCTCGTGGCCCTCTCCGCGTGCACCACCTCGGACGCCGCCGAGCGCACGGACGACGGCAGGCTCCGGGTGGTGGCGTCCTTCTACCCCATGCAGTACCTCGCCGAGCGCATAGGCGGGGACCACGTCGCCGTCACCACGCTCACCAAGCCCGGCGTCGAGCCGCACGACCTGGAGCTCAAGCCCCGCCAGACCGCCGAACTGAACGACGCCGGGCTGATCGTCTCCCTCAGGGGCGTCCAGCCGGCCGTGGACAAGGCGATCGAGCAGGCCGCGGCGCCGCACAAGGTGGACGCCGCCGACCTCACCGAGCTGCGGCACTTCGACGGCAGCGGCCACGACCACGACCACGGCGGCCACGAGGGCGAGACGGAGGAGGAGCACGCCGGCCACGCGGACGAGCCGGCGCACGGGGAGCACGAGGAGCCCGCCCCCGACACCGGGGACGAGGCGGCCGACCCCCACGTCTGGCTGGACCCCGCGAAGTACGCCGAGGTCGCCGAGGGCGTCGGCGCCGGCTTCGAGAAGGCCGACCCCGAGAACGCCGCCGACTACCGCAGGAACACCGAGGCGCTGGTCGCCGAGCTGACCGCCCTCGACGCGGAGTTCGAGAAGGGCCTGGAGAAGGCCACCACCCGGACCTTCATCACCACGCACTCCGCCTTCGGCTACCTCGCCGCCCGCTACGGCCTGGAGCAGGAGGGCATCTCCGGCGTCGGCCCGGAGAGCGAGCCCAGCCCGGCCCGGATCAAGGAGCTCCAGGAGATCGCGAAGAAGGACAAGGTCACCACCGTCTTCTTCGAGACCCTGGCCAGCGACCGCACGGCCAGGACCCTGGCCGGTGACACCGGCCTCGCGACCGACGTGCTGGACCCGCTGGAGGGCATCACGGACAAGTCCCGCGGCGACGACTACCTCCAGGTCATGCGCGCGAACCTCGCAGCCCTGCAGAAGGCCCTCGGCGCATCGTGACCCTCCCCCCGAAAGGCGGCCGCCCGTGAACACCGAGCAGGTCATATCCGTCCAGGGCGCCCGAGCCGTCCTCGGCTCCCGCCCCGTGCTGCGCGGCGTCGACCTCACCGTCCGACGCGGTGAGGTCGTGGCCCTGCTCGGCGCCAACGGCTCCGGCAAGTCCACCGCCGTGCGCTCGGTGATCGGCCAGGTGCCGCTGACCGAGGGCCGCATCGAGCTCTTCGGCACGGAGCTGCGCCGCTTCCGCCGGTGGCAGCGCCTCGGCTACGTCCCGCAGCGCACCACGGCCGCGAGCGGCGTCCCGGCGACGGTCCGGGAGGTCGTGGCCGCGGGCCGGCTGGCACGCAGCCGGTTCGGGCTGCCGTCCCGCGGCGACCGCGAGGCCGTCCGCCGCGCCATCGGACTGGTCGGGCTCGCCGACCGCGCCGGGGACTCCGTCAGCGCCCTCTCCGGCGGCCAGCACCAGCGGGTGCTGATCGCACGGGCCCTGGCCTCCGAGCCCGAGCTGCTGATCATGGACGAGCCGATGGCGGGGGTCGACCTCGCCAGCCAGGAGGTGCTCGCCGGGACCCTGCGCGAGCAGGTCGCCGCCGGCACCTCCGTGCTCCTGGTGCTGCACGAGCTCGGGCCGCTGGAGCCCCTGATCGACCGTGCCGTCGTGCTCCGCGAGGGCTGCGTCGTGCACGACGGTCCGCCACCCGAGGCCGTCGGCCAGCATGCGCTGCCCGGCCACGACCACGTACATCCGCACGCGGCCGACGAGCCGCTCCGCACGGGACTGCTCACATGATGCTCGAGATGCTGCAATCGCCGTTCATGCAGCGGGCGCTGCTCGCGGCCCTGCTGGTCGGCATCACCGCGCCCGCCGTCGGCATCTACCTGGTGCAGCGCCGCCAGGCCCTGATGGGCGACGGAATCGGCCATGTCGCGATGACCGGCGTGGGGCTGGGCTTCCTGATGTCGGCCAACCCGATCTGGATGGCGACCCTGGTGTCCGTGCTCGGCGCCGTCACGATGGAGCTGATCCGCACCTACGGGCGCACCCGCGGCGACATCGCCCTCGCGATGCTGTTCTACGGCGGCATGGCCGGCGGTGTGCTGCTGATCGAGCTCTCCGGGACGGGCACCACGGCCAACCTCACCACCTACCTCTTCGGCTCCCTGTCCACCGTCTCCGACGGCGACCTGGTGGCCATCCTGCTGCTCGCGGCCTTCGTCGTGCTGGTCTCGCTCGGGCTGCGCAGGCAGTTGTTCGCCGTCAGCCAGGACGAGGAGTTCGCGCGCGTGACCGGCCTGCCGGTGCGCGCGCTGAACCTGCTGGTGGCCGTGACCGCGGCGGTCACCGTCAGCGTCGCCATGCGGGTGGTCGGCCTGCTTCTGGTCAGCGCCCTGATGGTGGTGCCCGTGGCGGCGGCTCAGCAGCTCACCCGCTCGTTCCGGGCCACGTACGCGCTGTCGGTCGGGATCGGCGTCGTGGTGGCCCTCGCCGGCACCACCACGTCCTACTACCAGGACGTCCCGCCGGGAGCGACCATAGTGATGCTGGCGATCGCCGCGTTCATCGCCCTGACCGCGCTCGCCGCGCCCCTGGCGCGGCGCAGGGCCCGGGCGGCGGAGGCGGCGACGGCGGAGGCCGCGTGCGGCACCGCCCCGGGGAACGGGCGTCCCCCCGCCGACGACGTGAAGGTCTGACGCGGGGAGCACGGCCCCGGGCGGCCCGCCCCGGGGGTGGCGGCATCCCGCCCCGGCGGGTGGCCGGGCGGCGGCCCGGCAGGACCGTCGCCGGGCGCGGGCCTGGCACAATGGCCCGACGTATCTGCGGGCGAAGCGAGGAGGCTCCTGTGACCACGGCGCCAACCGGCGGGAACACCGCCCCGGTGCGAGGCCGGTCCACCCGGCAGCGCGCCGCGGTGGCGGCGGCGCTCGACGAGGTGGACGAGTTCCGCAGTGCGCAGGAGCTGCATGACATGCTCAAGCACCGCGGCGACTCGGTCGGGCTGACCACGGTCTACCGCACCCTGCAGTCGCTGGCCGACGCCGGCGAGGTGGACGTGCTGCGTACGAGCGACGGGGAGTCCGTCTACCGGCGCTGTTCCACCGACGACCACCACCACCACCTGGTCTGCCGGCTCTGCGGAAAGGCCGTCGAGGTCGAGGGCCCGGCGGTGGAGCAGTGGGCGGAGTCCGTCGCCGCGCAGCACGGCTATGTCAACGTGGCGCACACCGTCGAGATCTTCGGCACCTGCTCGGAGTGCGCCGCCAAGGCGGAGTGAGCTCCGCCTTCACGGCAACCGGAGGTGCCCGGCCGCGGTGGGTGAGCGGCCGGGCACCGTCGCGTCCGGGGCCGAGCGGGGCTCAGGCGCCCGGCGCGTCGGGGCGGCCCCGCATGGCGAGCAGCTCCTCGTTGGGGATCGCGCCGCCGAAGCGCCGGTCGCGCTGGGCGTACTCCAGGCAGGCCCGCCACAGGTCACGGCGGTCGAAGTCGGGCCAGAGGACGTCCTGGAAGACCATCTCCGCGTAGCTGGACTGCCAGATCAGGTAGTTGGACGTGCGCTGCTCGCCACTGGGACGCAGGAACAGGTCGACGTCCGGCATGTCCGGGTAGTACAGGTACTTCTGGAAGGTCTTCTCGTTGACCTTGGAAGGGTCGAGCCGCCCGGCCGCGACGTCCCGCGCGATGGCCTGCGCGGCGTCCGCGATCTCCGCCCGGCCGCCGTAGTTGACGCAGAAGTACAGCGTCATGGCGTCGTTGCCGACGGTCTGCTCCTGGGCGATCTGCAGCTCCTGGACGACCGACTTCCACATCTTGGGCATCCGGCCGACCCAGCGGATGCGGATGCCCAGCTCGTCCATCTCGTCGCGGCGGCGGCGGATGACGTCCCGGTTGAAGTTCATCAGGAAGCGGACCTCCTCCGGCGAGCGCTTCCAGTTCTCCGTGGAGAAGGCGTACAGGGAGAGGTTCTTGACGCCCATCTCCAGGCACCCCTTGAGCACGTCGAGGACGACGCCCTCACCGACCTTGTGACCCTCGGTGCGCGGCAGGCCGCGCTCCTTGGCCCAGCGGCCGTTGCCGTCCATCACGCAGGCCACGTGCTGCGGCACCAGCTCGGCAGGGATCTTGGGCGGCCTGGCGCCGGACGGGTGCGGCTCGGGGGCCTTGTACTCGCGGCGGGACCGCCCCAGGATTCCGCGTCGTGCCATGCGGTTCACAACTCCTCGCTCGGTGACTTCTCGGCGGCTTCTCGGCGTGCGGCGTCCTCGTCCTGCGGCGCCGCGCTACTTCTCCACGTACCGCAGCGAGCGCAGCCCGCGCTCCAGGTGCCAGTGCAGGTACGCGGACACGAGCCCGCTGCCCTCGCGGACGTGGCGCGCCTCGCAGGCGTCCGCCGCGGCCCAGTCGCCGGTGAGCAGCGCGCTGAGCAGGCCGATGGCCTCCGCAGAGGGTACGACGCTCCCGGGCACCCGGCAGTCCCCGCACAGGGCCCCACCGGCCCCGACGGAGAAGAAGCGGTTGGGGCCGGGCAGGCCGCAGCGGGCGCAGTCGCCGAAGCTGGGGGCGTAGCCGTTGACCGCGAGGGAGCGGAGCAGGAAGGCGTCGAGCACCAGGTTCGGGGCGTGCTCCCCGCGGGAGAGGGCGCGCAGGGCCCCCACGAGCAGCAGGTACTGCTGGACGGCGGGCTCGCCCTCGTGGTCGGTGAACCGCTCGGCGGTCTCCAGCATGGCGGTGCCGGCGGTGTAGCGGGCGTAGTCGGTGACGATGCCCCCGCCGTAGGCGGCGATGGTCTCGGACTGGGTGCACAGGGGCAGGCCGCGGCCCACCAGTTCACTGCCGCGCGCGAAGAACTGCACGTCGACGTGGGAGAACGGTTCCAGGCGCGCACCGAACTTGGACTTGGTGCGCCGGACTCCCCGGGCGACCGCGCGCACCCGGCCGTGACCGCGGGTGAGCAGTGTGATGATGCGGTCCGCCTCGCCCAGCTTCTGGGTGCGCAGGACGACGCCGTCGTCACGGAACAGGCTCATGCCGCCATTCTCGCGCACCGCGGGGATCCCCCGGGCCGGGGGCCGGGGCGGCTCCGGGGCGGGCCCTCGGGGGGCCGGGCGCTCAGGTCACCTCGCCGCGGCTCCGGGCGTTGACGTAGGCGGTGGTGGCGCTGATGCGCTCCGCGGAGGTGGCGGGACGGACCGCCTCGGGGTCGCACTCCCACTCCCGCCCCCCGCCGACCGGTCTCAGCGCCAGGAACGGACCGGCCGCCCCCATGTACCGGCCGACCCGGCCCGTGCGGGTGTCGACGACATACGTACCGATGGGCAGGGTCATGTCGTGCGACCCCCTTCCCTGGGCAGAGCTGCGGCGATCAGACGGCCAGTCTCCATCGGGCGGCGCCCCGATTCGACGAGCGGGCCCGGCGTGTCCCGGGCGTATGGGGACGGTTCACCGCACAACGGTGCAGGGACGGCCCCGAGACGTCGCCGGGCCGGGCTCAAGGGGTTCACGGCGTCCTCCGCATCCTGCGCGCGCACGCTCGCGCGTCCGCGCCCTCCGCATCGCCCGTCATTGTTTCCCGACCCCTCCCGGATTCACGTTTCGTGTGACATGCGCAACACTGCGCGAGTACGCTGAGGTCAGGTGTGCCTGCGGCACATGCGCACCGCGGGACCGGGGGCGGGCCGCACCCGCCGTGACGGGCACCCTCCGCCACACGCCTCCGGAGCCGCGCCACCGGGGCCGCGGGCGGCTGTTCGGCGGAGGCGGGGCCGTCGCGCGGACAGGAGGGGCACCCCCTGCCGGGAGCCTCCGAGGGCACCCATCAAGCATCCCTTTGGGTTGCCATAAGATCACCTTATGAGCTCATAGAGTGGGACCGGGTACTGACTTAGGCTTGCCTTTGCTTAGGGTTGCCGTCGAGCCTCCTGTCGCCGCTCGAAGGGAACCTGCCATGCCCCGCCCTCTGCGGGTAGCCATCGTCGGAGCCGGCCCCGCCGGGATCTACGCCGCCGATGCGCTGCTGAAGTCCGAGGCGGCCGCCGCCGAGCCCGGCGTGTCGATCGACCTCTTCGAGCGGATGCCGGCGCCCTTCGGGCTGATCCGCTACGGCGTCGCACCCGACCACCCGCGGATCAAGGGCATCATCACGGCCCTGCACCAGGTGCTCGACAAGCCGCAGATCCGCCTCTTCGGCAACGTCGACTACGGGCGGGACATCACCCTCGACGACCTGCGCACCTTCTACGACGCCGTGGTCTTCTCCACCGGCGCCACGGCCGACCGGGCACTCGACGTGCCGGGCATCGAGCTGGACGGCTCCTACGGCGCCGCCGACTTCGTGGCCTGGTACGACGGCCACCCGGACTGGCCCCGCACCTGGCCCCTGGAGGCCGAGAAGGTCGCCGTGCTCGGCGTCGGCAACGTGGCCCTGGACATCGCCCGGATCCTCGCCAAGACGGCCGACGAACTGCTGCCGACGGAGATCCCCCCGAACGTCTACGACGGGCTCAAGGCCAACCGCGCCAAGGAGATCCACGTCTTCGGGCGCCGGGGCCCCGCACAGGCGAAGTTCAGCCCCATGGAACTCCGCGAGCTGGACCACTCCCCCACCATCGAGGTCATCGTCGACCCCGAGGACATCGACTACGACAAGGGCTCGATCGAGACCCGCCGCTCCAACAAGCAGGCGGACATGGTCGCCAAGACCCTGGAGAACTGGGCGATCCGCGACGCGGGCGACCGCCCGCACAAGCTCTTCCTGCACTTCTTCGAGTCCCCGACGGAGATCCTCGGCGAGGACGGCAGGGTCGTGGGGCTGCGCACCGAGCGCACGGCGCTGGACGGCACCGGAAACGTCGAGGGCACCGGCGCGTTCACCGACTGGGACGTCTCGGCGGTCTACCGGGCCGTGGGCTACCTCTCCGACGAACTGCCCAAGCTGCCCTGGGACGTGGCCACGGGCACCGTCCCGGACGAGGGCGGCCGGGTCATCGAGGAGTCGGGGGAGCACCTGGACTCCACCTATGTGACGGGCTGGATCCGCCGCGGCCCGGTGGGGCTCATCGGCCACACCAAGGGCGACGCCAACGAGGCGATCGCGAACCTCCTCCAGGACCACGCGGCCGGCCGGCTGCAGCCCCCCGGGTCCCCGGAGCCCGAGGCCGTGGACGCCTTCCTCTCCGGCAAGGACGTGCGCTGGACCACCTGGGAGGGCTGGTACCGGCTGGACGCCGCGGAGAAGGCGCTGGGCGAGCCCCAGGGCCGGGAGCGCGTGAAGATCGTCGAACGCGAGGACATGCTCCGCGCCAGCGGCGCCTGAGAGCACGGCCGGGCGGCGGTCGTGGCCCGCGCCCGCCGCCCGTGCACCGCACCGCCCCCTCGGCCCGCGGCCGAGGGGGCGGACCCGTCAGGAAGGGGTGCGGGCCGTCTCCAGCAGGCGGGTGGTCGCGTCCTCGGACAGCTGGAGCGCCACGCCGACGGTCGCCAGGACCTCGCGCTCGGCCTGCGTGTACGGGCCGTCGGCCAGGGCGATACGGGCCCCCTGGAGCACGATCGACTCCCGCCCGGCGGGGGCGAGGTGCGGCGCCAGCGGCTCCAGCGCCTCGTGCAGCTCGATGGCGAGCGCCGCACCGTAGGGGGTGGTGTCCGCGACATAGCGCCCCGTGTCGGCGGCGAGCGCCTCGATCAGCGAGGTGAGCTGGTCCTCCGTGCAGTCCGCGAGCCCGGCGGCACGCACCGTGTGCACCGCCGTCCTGCGCACCGCGCGCGAGGAGGTGCCGCCCGAGACCAGGACGGCCAGCGCGACCGTGTGCACGGCGTCCTTGAGCATGGCCGAGAAGCGGGCCGTCGTCGGGTGGTCGAGCGCATCGGGGCCGAAGCGGGTGCGGCAGGCCGCGCACTCGACCACCGGTCCGGCGGCCCCGCGGCGCAGCAGGGGCAACCCGAGCAGGGTGAAGCGTCGGCGGCCGGTGCGGTGCCGGTAGTTCCGGTCCCCTCCGCACCCGGGGCAGAAGAACTCCCCGTCCCCGATCGTGGTCCATGACGTGCGGATGCCGCAGACCCGCGCATTCCGGCCGAACAGTCCCCGGGCTTGCAGCACGTCACACCTCCGTCATGCTGCGGCAACATTGCCGCGTGGACGTGATGTTAACCACACCGTTGATGTCGCGTCAGCACCTCCGCGGGAGGCGGTCCCGGAGGTGGCCGGATTCCGAGGGCCGTCCGCCCGCCCCGCGGGCGGCCGCCCGGCGGCCCGGACCGGACGGAACCGGACACCGCTCCCCCCGGACCACCCGGGCGGGTGAGGGTCGCGGGGTGCCCCGCGGGGGTGCCGCGGGCGGTGCGCGACGTGCTGCCGGCCCGCGGCCGGCGCGGCGGGCGGGACCGGCGGCCCGCACCGGACCTCTCCGTATCCAGACGGTATACAGAGCGCACCCAGAGGAGCGCCGCAGAATGGCGTGAGCCCGCCAACAGCGGACCGCGGCTCCCGCCTCCCGGACACCCACACGACCGCGGCGGGAGGCACGCCCCGGCGGCGGGCCGAACCGGCGGCACGGCCGCCCCGCGCGGCGGCCGTCCCGTGACGCCCGCCGCACCGGGCGGGGGTTGCCCCCTGCCCGTGCCCGCCGCGACGACGTACCGCCCTGCACACCCCTGCACACGGCAAGTGATCCACCCCCTGTGACCCCACGTGAACCCCAAAAGGACGCACATGCTCACAGCCGGACGTTCCGAAGCCGCCCCCGTACCCACCGACCCCTTCCTGTCCACGGTCGACGAGATCACCGCATGGTTCGCCTCCTCCCCGGAGAAGGTCGACGCGGCTCTTTCCGGCAGCGAGCGGGAAGGCGTGCTGAGCAGGGTCGCGGGGATCAACGACGCAGCCGCCGCCGGTGACCGGCAGGCGCTCTACGCACAGCAGTTCCTGCTGGACCGCATCTACCGACTGCACACCACGCTCCCGGAGCAGGAGAGCGCCGAGGGCTCGGTCGTCGTCCACGAGATCGGACGGATGCTGGAGACGGCGACCTCGCAGGCCCAGGACGCGCTCGTGGAGCCCGGCCTGCTCGACGAGCTGCCCTCCGAGCCGCGCCGGTACCTCTCCTGGCTCAAGCAGACCGCGCGCAACCACCGGGTCTACAAGCACCCGTACTACCACGAGTTCATCCGCAACGACGCCACGGAGAACGACCTCCGCAACTACGTGATGCAGGAGTCGGTCGTGGACGGCCGCTTCGACGACCTGCTCGCGATGATGCAGGTGGGCACCGCCGGGGCCGCCAAGCTGGAGATCGCCTCCAACTTCTGGGACGAGATGGGCAACGGCGACCCCGCCGAGGTCCACACCCACCTCTTCAACAAGATCTTCGAGGTCTTCGAGATCCCGGAGGAGGAGCTGGAGCGCTCGCTGAGCGCCACCTCCCTGCTCAACGGCAACCTCGCCGTACTGCTCGCCCGCTACCGCGCCCTGTACGGGGAGTCCGTGGGCTTCCTGGGCATGACCGAGTGGATGGCACCCGACCGGTTCGTCCAGGTCGTGCACGCCTGGGAGCGGCTGGGCCTGCCGGACGTGGGCATCACCTACCACCGGCTGCACATCACCATCGACTCCCAGCACGCGCAGGGCTGGTTCCACAACGTGGTGCTGCCCGCCGCCGAGTCCCCCGCCATGCGGCGCGCGATCGCGCGCGGTGTGCTGTGGCGCCTCAACTCCTCGGCCGCATACCTCGACGAGCGTATGCCGTCGGCCGCCGCCTGACCCTTTCGTCCACCCGGCTCTGGAGGAGACACGCCATGCCGCTCGGCAGCCAAGGCTTCAGCATCATCGACCTGCCGGACACAGCACCGGACATCCTGCCCAGCTACGACGACTGCCCCGTCGACGAGTACATGGGCAACGGCACCCGCTTCAAGCGGTTCTCGCAGTACCGGCTCCGGCCGGAGGGCACCGACGCGTGGTCGTTCGAGCGGCTCCCGCACCGCGACTACACGACCTACAGGAAGTTCAACTCGGTGGGCGGCGGCATCCGCCGCGTCTACGAGCCGATCAAGGTCGACTTCACCCCGCTGATCCGCGCCGGCATCACCGAGCTGGGCCTGGACCGGTCGGAGGACTGGCAGATCAACGTCCACCAGAACCGGACGCGCGCCGAGGGCGGCCGGCCCGGCCCGCTGACGCCCGAGGGCGTGCACCACGACGGCCACGAGTTCGTCATGATCGGGATCCTCAACAAGGTGAACGCCGCCGGCGGGACGACGCGGCTGTGGAACCCGGGTGCGGACGAGCCCTTCTGGAGCGGCACCCTGGAGCCCGGGCAGGCGGTCGTCCTGGACGACCGGGCGCTGGCGCACGACGTGACCGACGTGCTCTCCGCGGACGGCGGCCCCGGCCACCGGGACATCGTCATCATCGCCTTCTCCCGCTGGGCGGAGAAGTGGTACGGCGAGGAGCACGACGCCGCCGCACTCGCCGAGCAGTAGCGACTCCCGGTGCGGTCCGCCCCGCGGCGCACGCCGCCCGGGGCGGTCCGCACCCGCCGCCTGACAGGACGGGTCATGACCGATTTCTTCAAGTACCAGGCAGCGGGCAACGACTACCTGGTGATCGACCCCCGCCACACCGGGCTCGCCGTCTCCCCCGAGACCGTCCGGCTGCTCTGCGACCGGCACCTGGGCATCGGCGCGGACGGGGTGCTGCACGGCCCCCTGGAGCCCTTCTCCCCCGGTTCCCCGGTCCGCCTGGCGATGTACAACTCGGACGGCTCGGTGTGCGGGCGCAGCGGCAACGGGCTGCGGATGTTCGCCCTCCACCTCGCCGAGCGGGAGCCGGGCACCTGGGGCGGGGGCGAGGAGTTCACGGTGCGCACCCTCGCCGGGGACAGCCCCGTGCGGATCACCGACGCGGCCGCCGGACGGGTCCGGGTGGGCATGGGGCGTCCGAGCTTCGACGCCGCCGACCTCCCGCTCGCCGACGAGGACGGCAAGCCTCTCTCCGGCCGCGCGGTCGACGTGCCGCTGTCGGTGGGCGACGAGGTCCTGCACGTCACCTGCGTGCACAACGGCAACCCGCACACCGTGGTCCCGGTGGAGCGCCCGACCGCGGGGCTGGCACGGCGCCTCGGCCCGGCGATCGCCCGGCACGACCGCTTCCCCGAGGCCACCAACGTGCAGTTCGTCCGGGCGGTCGGCCCGGACGTGCTGGAGATCGAGGTCTTCGAGCGCGGCGCCGGGTACGTCACCGCCTCGGGCAGCAGCGCCTGCGCCGCCGCCTCCGCCGCGCGCGAGCGGGGCCTGTGCGGCGACAACGTGGAGGTGCGGATGCCGGGCGGCAGTGTGCACATCGGCCTGGCCGCCGACGGCGGGGTCACCATGACCGGGACCGCCGAGCAGGTGGCGGCCGGGGTCCTCGCGCCGGCCCTGCGCTCCCGGCTCGCCCGGCTGACCGCGGCGGAGGGCACGCGGTGAGCGCGCCCGCGGCTGCCGCAGGCACCGGCGAGGGCCACGACTACCCCATACGCACCTGGGTGTTCGAGGACGCCGCCGGGCGCTTCGACATCGACCTCGGGGACAGCAACATGCGCCCCGTCCGGTTCGACGAGCTCACCGTGCCGCCCGGGCTGGAGCTGGACTACGGCCACGACCGCGGCATCCCCGCCCTGCGCGGGAGGGTGGCCGCGCTCTACGGCGGCGACCCCGGCTCCGTGCTGGTCACCCAGGGCGCCCAGCAGGCACTGCACCTGGTGTACACGACCCTGCTGACGCCGGGCGCCCAGGTCGTCACCTTCCGCCCCGGCTGGCAGCAGTCCTGGGACGTCCCCTCCGAGCTCGGCTGCCGGGTCGAGCTCGTCGGCTACCGTCCCGACCTCACCTTCGACGTGGAGGCGGCCGAGCGGGCCGCCGGGCCCGACCTGAGGCTGATCGTCGTCAACAGCCCGTGCAACCCCACCGGCCGCCACATCGCCGGGGCCGACCTGCGCAGGCTGGCGGCCCTGGCCGAGCGGACCGGCGCCTACCTGCTGCTCGACGAGGAGTACGCACTCGAACTCTCCGCGTCCTTCGCCGTCGGGGCGGACCGGGTGGTCTCGGTGTCGAGCCTGTCCAAGGTCTACGGCTTCCCCGGGCTGCGGGTCGGCTGGATGTACGGGCCGCGGGCCGTCGTCGACGCCTGCGCGCGGAGCAAGTTCCTCGCCACCATCTCCAACTCCGTGCTGTGCGAGGAACTCGCGTGCACGGTGCTGGACGAGCGGGAGCGGCACCTGTCCGCCTACCGGGAGCTGACCGGCCAGGGCCTGGCGCTGGTGCGCGGCTTCGCCGAGCGCAACGCCGACGCGGTACGGCTCGTGGAACCGCAGGGCACCCCCTTCGCCTGGCTCTGGCTCACCACCGGCGAGCGGCCCCTGGCGATGTGCCGCCGCGCCCTCGACCTGGGCGTGCTGCTGATGCCCGGCGAGACGCTCGGCGCACGGGACGGTTTCCGGATCTGCTTCGCCCGGGAACCGGAGGCCGTGGCCGAGGGCCTGCGGCGGGTGGAGCGGGTCCTCAGACCTCCGGGAGCCCCCGGCCCCGGGGTTCCCGCCGGGCCGCCCCCGCCCTCCTGAATCCCCGGCCGGCCCGGCTCCCGCCGTCCCCGGCTCCCGCCCCCTCCCTCCGTCCGGGCCCCGCGCCCGGGCGGTCGGGCTCGCCACCGAGTGACCACCCCGCGACAGCCGAATGGAGTCCCGCAACGATGAGCACCCTGGACGCCGCCGAGGACCGCATGCCCCTCTCCTTCGGGCAGGAGCAGCTGTGGTTCCTGGACCAGATGAACCCGGGGACCACCACCTACAACGTCACCTCCGCGTACCGCCTGCGCGGGTCCTTGGACGTCCCGGCCCTGGAAGGCGCCCTCAACCTGCTGGTCAGGCGCCACGACCAGCTGCGGGTGACCTTCCACCAGGCGGACGGCGTCCCCTACCAGGTCGTCGCCCCCGCCGAGGACACACCGCTGGCCGTCGAGGACCTGACGGGCGCGGACGACCCCGAGGCCGCGCTCCGCGAGACGCTCCAGGCCGAGGGCGACACCCCCTTCGACCTGTCGGCGGGCCCGATCCGGCGCTTCCGCCTGCTGCGCCTGGGCGACGGCCACCACGTGCTCTGCACCAGCTTCCACCACATCGTCACGGACGGCTGGTCGGGAGGAGTGATCAACCGGGAGATCGCGGAGGCGTACCGGGAGCTCGCCGCCGGGCGCACCCCCGCCCTGCCGGAGCCCGAGGCCGGCTACCCGGACCACGTCCGGCGCCAGCGGCAGCAGCGCGCCGAGAACGTCTGGGAGACCGAACTGGACTTCTGGGCCGAGCGGCTGGCGGGCCTGGAGGCCCTGGAGCTGCCCGCGGACCGGCTCCGACCGGCGCAGCCGACGCACAGCGGCGAGACCTTCGTGGTGGAGTTCCCGCCGGAACTGCTCACGCAGGCACGGGCCCTGGCCCAGCAGCAGGGCGCCTCGCTCTACATGGTGGCCGCGGCGGCGGTGAACGTGGTCCTCAGCCGCTACAGCGGGCAGGAGGACATCGCCCTCGGCGTGCCGATGCTGGGCCGCACCGAGCCCGAGCTGGAGGACGTCGTCGGCCTGTTCATCAACATGACGGTGCTGCGCTCGGACCTGTCCGGCGGCATCACCTTCGCGGAGCTGATCGAGCGGATCGCCGACGCCAACCTGGACATGTACGACAACCAGGACGTGCCCTTCGACCAGGTCGTCGACCGTGTGCAGCCGGCCCGCGACGCGGGCCGCAACCCCCTCTTCCAGATCGCCTGCCAGCTGCTCGGCGAGACGACCTCCGGCGACGCCCTGGCGCTGGCGGGGCTTGCGTCGGAGACCATCACGGTGGCGGGCAGGCAGTCCCGGTTCGACCTGTCGTTCACCTTCATCGAGGGCACCGAGCGGCTGCGCCTGATCGTCGAGTACGCCACCGACCTGTACGACCGCTGGCGGATCGAGGCCCTCGTCGGGCACATCCGGACGGTGCTCGGCGCGGCGGCCGCGGCGCCCGGCACCCCGGTCGCCCAGCTGCCGCTGCTCACCGAAGAGGAGCGCACCGCGCTGCTCGACGCCGGCCGCGGGGCGGACTTCGACTTCCCCTCCGAACCGGTCCACGCCACCATCGCGCGCGTCGCCGCGGAACACCCGGACCTCGTGGCGGCGGTGTGCCGCGGGGTGGAGATGACCTACGGCGAGCTGATGCGCCGCGCCACCGCGCTGGCCCGCTACATCCGCTCCCGCGGGGTGAAGCCGGAGCAGGTCGTGGCCATCGCCATGGACCGCGACCTCGACGCCCTGGTGTCCGTCCTGGGCGTGATGGTCTCCGGCGCGGCGTACACCCTGCTGGACCCCTCGCACCCGAACGCACGGCTGGACCACATGCTGCGGGACACCGCCTCGCCGCTGGTGATCACGCGGTCCTCGGTGAAGGACTTCCCCGACTCCTGCGGCTGGGAGCGGTTCCTGGTCGACACCGAGTGGGACGCCGTCGAGGCCCTGCACAGCGACGAGCCGCTGGAGGAGTGGGCGACGCCCACCTCGCTGGTGTACGTGCTCTACACCTCCGGGTCCACCGGCCGCCCCAAGGGCGTGATGATCGAGCAGCGGGGCCTGCGGATCTTCATCGAGGCGTACCGGCGCTCCTTCGGCGAGTGGGGCCACCGGGACCGGCTGCTCCAGCTCCCCGCGCTGACCTTCGACATGTCCCAGGGCGAGATCTTCGCGGGTCTGATCAGCGGCTCGGCCATG
Organism: Streptomyces sp. C10-9-1; assembly: GCF_024497955.1. Lineage (GTDB taxonomy): Bacteria > Actinomycetota > Actinomycetes > Streptomycetales > Streptomycetaceae > Streptomyces > Streptomyces sanyensis. The sequence continues at coordinate 299,816 of NZ_JANHKP010000006.1, forward strand.
GTGCTGGTGGCGCCCGAGGACGCCTCCTCCCCCGAGTCCCTGGCCGCGCTGATGCGCGGGCAGCGGGTGACCTACGCGGGGCTGTCGCCGGCGATCCTCTCGGTCGTCGAGGCAGGCCCCTACCCGGACCTGAAGCACATCATGGGCGGCGCCGAGGCCCTGCCCGCCGAGCTGGTCAACAAGTGGAACCAGCCGGGCCGGATGTTCGTGAACCTCTACGGGCCCACCGAGGCGTCCATCGCCACGACCGAGTACCTGTGCGAGCACAAGGAGTGGCGCTCCTCGCCGCCCATCGGCCGTCCCGAGTTCGGCCGCCTGCACTACGTGGTGGACAGGGAGTTCAACCTGGTGCCCGTCGGCGTGCCGGGCGAGCTCCTGATCGGCGGTGACGAGGGACTGGCACGCGGCTACCTTAACCTCCCCGAGATGACCGACGAGAAGTTCGTCCCGGACCCCTTCCAGGAGACCGGGCGGGTCTACCGGACCGGCGACCTGGTGCGCTGGACCCCCGACCTGCAGATCGACTTCATCGGCCGCCTGGACAACCAGGTGAAGCTGCGAGGTCTGCGGATCGAGCTCGGCGAGATCGAGTCGGGGCTGCTGACCCACCCGAAGGTGCGGATGGCGCTGGTCCTGCTGCGCGAGGACGGCGGCGAGAAGCAGCTCGTGGCCTACTACACGGTGCTCGGCGAGGAGTCCCCGACGGTGACCGAGCTGCGGGAGCACCTGGGCCGCACCATGCCCGAGTACATGGTGCCCACGGCCTGGGTGGAGCTGCCGGAGTTCCCGCTCACGCCGGCCCGCAAGATCGACCGGGCCGCCCTGCCCGCCCCGGCGGGTGCGGAGGGCGGGGGCGGCTCCTACGTCGCGCCCGCCACGCCCACCGAGGAGAAGGTCGTCGAGGCGTTCGAGGCGGTGCTCAAGCGCGGTGAGATCGGCACCGCGGGCGACTTCTTCGGCCTCGGCGGCAACTCGCTCCAGGCGATGCGGGTGGTGAGCCGCCTGAACAAGCACTTCAAGGTGAAGGTCAACGTCCGCCTGCTGTACGGCAGCGCGACCATCGCCACCATCGCCGAGGGGATCGACGCCCTGGTGGCGGAGAAGGCCGCCAGGACGGCGGGCGCCCGGTGACCGAGGCCCTGCGGGCCGGGGCCCCCTCGGGGGGCCCCGGCGCCGGGCGCGAGGGTGCGCAGCACCGGCTGCTGCGCCGGGGCGCCGCCCTGCTGGAGGAGTCGGACCCGGAACTGGCCCGGCTGCTCGACGCGGAGGCGGACGAGCAGACGCACACCCTCGCCATGGTGGCCTCGGCCAGTGTCGCGGACCCCGCGGTGCTGGCCGCGGGCGGCGCCGCGCTCTCCAACGTGACGGCGGAGGGCTACCCCGGTGCCCGGTACCACCCCGGGGCCGCGCGGTTCGACGCCGTGGAGCGGCTGGCCGCCGAACGCGCCCGGCACGCCTTCGGCGCCGCGTACGCCAACGTCCAGCCGCACTCCTGCTCCTCGGCGAACCAGGCGGTGCTGGCGGCCCTGCTGGCACCCGGGGGGACACTGCTCTCCCTCGACCTGGACTCGGGCGGCCACCTCACCCACGGCTCCCCGGCCTCGGTCACCGGACGCCACTACCGGGCCGTGCACTACGGGCTGGACGCCGCGGGGCTCGTCGACTACGGCGCGGTGGAGGAGCTGGCGCGCCGGCACCGGCCGCAGGTGCTGATCGCCGGGGCCAGCGCCTATCCGCGGCGGCTCGACTTCGCGCGCTTCCGGAGCATCGCCGACGAGGTGGGCGCCTACCTGGTGGCGGACATCTCGCACATCGCGGGGCTGGTGGCGGCCGGCGAGCACCCCAGCCCGGTGGACGTCGCCCACCTCACCACCACCAGCACGTACAAGCAGCTGGGCGGCCCCCGGGGCGGGCTGATCCTCAGCGGGGCCGAGCACCGCACCCCGGGCCCGGACGGACGGACCCCGCTGGAGCGGCTGGTGCAGCGGGCGGTCTTCCCCCAGTCGCAGGGCACCCCGGCCCCGGCGGCGATCGCCGCCAAGGCGCGGGCTCTCGCCCTGGTCGCGGAGCCGGCTTTCAAGGAGGCCATGCGGCTGGTGGTCGAGGACGCCTCGGCGCTCGCGGCCGCGCTCGCCCTGCGCGGCCACCGGGTGCTGACCGGGGGGACCGACAACCACATGGTGCTGCTGGACATGGGCGCCCGCGGGATGAGCGGGGTGGTCGCGGAGCGCGCGCTGGAGGAGTGCGCGATCCTGGCCAACCGCAACCGCATCCCGTCGGACACCAGGCCGCCGCTCGTCACCAGCGGCCTGCGCCTGGGAACGAACATCCTGGCCCAGCGCGGCATCGGGCCGGACGAGATGCCGCGCTGCGCGGAGCTGATGGACCGGGTGCTCGGCGCCACCACCGTCCTCGGCGACACGGAGCACCGCGTCGACCCGGGTGTCCGCGACGCGGTCCGCCGTGAGGTCGCCGCGCTCTGCCGCGCCCACCCGCTGCCCTTCTGGCCCGCCGCCCGCACCGCGGTGACCCCCGACCGCTCAGGAGAGAGGCATTGACCGCGCACACCACACCGCCGCCGCGAGAGGCGGCGCCGCCCGCGCTCCTGCCCGCCGACCGGCCCCGCCAGCCCGGGCTGGCGCCCGCACCGCCCGCCTGCGAGCGCCTGGTGCTGGAGGGGTCCTCCGCCGCGGCGGAGGACCCGTCGCTGCTGGGCGCGTTCGCCGCCGTGCTCCACCGCTTCACCCAGCAGGACGCGTTCGCCTGGACCGCCCGCACCGGGGCGCGGGCGGCGCGCGTCCGCCTGCACCACCGGGTGGCCGCCGGCACGACCGCCGCCGACCTGGCACGCGCCGCGGCATCCGCCGGATCCGCCTCCGGGAGCGAGGAGCGGGACGGGCCGCACGCCGGGGACGAGTTCGAGCTGGTGCTGCACCCGTGCACGCCCTCGCCGGAGCCGCGGCGCACCGTCGAGCTGCGCTACGACGCCCGGCTCTTCGACGCGGCCAGCGCGCACCGGCTGCTGGCCTCCTACCGCACGCTGCTCGGCGACGCACTCGCCCGTCCCGACGCCCCCGTGACCGGCCTGCGGCTGCTGGACCCGGACGAGCTCCACCGGATCCTCGTCGAGTGGAACGACACGGCCGCGGCCCTTCCCCGCGACAGCTGCCTGCACACGGCGTTCGAGCAGCGGGCGCTGCTGTCGCCGAAGGCACCCGCCGTGATCGAGGGCGGCCGCGAACACGGCTACGACGAGATCGACACGGCGGCCAACCGCCTGGCCCACCGTCTGCGCGGGCTCGGGATCGGGCCGGACGCCCGCGTCGGCGTCTGCCTGGACCGCTCCACCGACCTGCTGGTGGCCGTGCTCGGGGTACTGAAGGCGGGCGGCGCCTATGTGCCCCTCGACCCCGACTACCCCGGCGCACGGCTGGCGGCCATGGTGGCCGGCAGCTCCTGCTCGGTCGTCGTCAGCCGCGGGGACCTGGCGGGGAACCTGCCCGCCGCACGGGCTGCCGGGGAGGCGGGGCCGGAGCTGGTGCTCCTGGACCGGGACGGGGCGGCCCTCGACGCGCTGCCCGCGCACGCCCCCGAGGGCGGTGCGGGACCGGACGACCTGGCGTACGTCATCCACACCTCCGGCTCCACCGGCGCCCCCAAGCCCATCGCCCTGCGGCACCGCGGGGTGGTGAACAACATCGCGGACCTCAACACCCGCTTCGGCGTGGGTCCCGAGGACCGGGTGCTGGCGCTGTCCTCGCCCAGCTTCGACATGTCGGTCTACGAGTTCCTCGGGCTCACCGCCGCCGGAGGCACGGTCGTGGTACCCGACCCGGCGCGGACCAGGGACCCGGCGCACTGGGCGGAACTGCTCGCCGCCCACCGGGTCACCGTGTGGAACTCGGCGCCCGCACTGCTGGAGCTGGCCGTCGACCACCTGGAGGTCACGGGCGCGGCGGCCCCGGACAGTCTCCGCCTCGCCCTGCTGGGCGGGGACTGGATCCCCGTGTCGCTGCCCGACCGGGTCCGAAGGCTCGCACCCGGGCTGCGCTTCGTCGCCCTCGGCGGCGCCACCGAGGCGTCCATCCACTCCACGCTGTACGAGGTGGCCAGGACCTCCCCGCGGTGGACGAGCATCCCCTACGGCCGCCCGATGGCCAACCAGCGGACCTACATCCTCGACCCGGAGTCACGGCCCGTCCCGCCCGGTGTGCCGGGGGAGCTCCATCTGGCGGGCACCGGCCTGGCGCGCGGCTACCTGGACCAGCCGGAGCGTACCGCCGAGCGGTTCTTCGACTGGTCCTTCGGCGAGGTGGCGGGCGAGCGCCTGTACCGCACCGGGGACATCGCCCGCTTCGGCCACGACGGGCTGATCGAGCTGCTCGGACGCTCGGACTTCCAGGTGAAGCTGAACGGGCTGCGGATCGAGCTGGGCGACATCGAGGCCGCGCTGCGCGGTCACGAGGCGGTCAGGGAGGCGGTCGTCGCCGCCCGCGAGGACGCATCGGGGACACGGCGCCTGGTCGGGTACGCGGTGCCCGTGCCCGGGCGGTCCCCGGCTCCTGCCGAGCTGCGGGAGCACGCCGCGGCACTGCTCCCGCCGTTCATGGTGCCGGGTGCGGTGCTGGTGCTGGACCGTCTGCCTCTCACCCCGAACGGCAAGGTGGACCGGCGGGCGCTGCCCGCGCCGGAGGACGCGGAGCCCGGCGGTGGTGCCGCGGCGCACGCGGTGGACGTCGTACCGCCGTCCACGGCGACCGAGCGGAAGATCGCCGAGATCCTCTCCGAGGTGCTGCCCGCGCCGCGGTTCGGCGCCGACAGCGACTTCTTCGCCTCCGGCGGCAACTCGCTCCAGGCCGTGCGTGCGGTCACCCGGATCAACAAGCACTTCGGCATCAAAGTCAACGTGCGCCTGCTGTACGGCGGGAACACGGTCGCCGCCATCGCGTCGGCCGTGGACCGGCAGCTGTCGGCGGCGCGAACACCCCCGAACGGAGAACGGACACCGTGACCGCGCCCACTGCGGACAGCCTGGTCCCCCTCAGGGACACCGGAGACCTGGCCCCCCTCTACTGCATCCACCCGGTGTCCGGATCCCCCTACTGCTACTCGGGTCTGGTGAACGCCCTCGACCCGCGGCGTCCGGCCTTCGGGCTGGAGGCCCCGGGCTTCGACGGCGAGTCGGAACCCGCGGGATCGATCGCGGAACTGGCGGAGCGCCATGCCGCCACGCTCCTCGACGCCCGGCCCGAGGGCCCCTTCCTGCTGCTGGGCTGGTCCCTCGGCGGCGTGCTGGCGTACGAGACGGCGCGGCTGCTCACGGCTGCCGGGCGGGAGGTGCCGCTGGTGGTCGTCATCGACGCGGCTCTGCGGCAGCAGATCGCGCTGCCGCCCGAGAACGAGATGGTGCGCTACTTCCTGCACGACTTCCTCGGTGTGATGAGCGGCATGCTCGGTTCGGCCACCGGCGAGGCGCCCGCCCTCGACGCGGTGCTCGACGGTCTCGGACCGGTGGCCGGACCGGCCGAGCGGCTGGCGGCCGTGGAGGCCTCCGGTGCCGTCCCCGAGGAGTTCGACGCCGAGTTCCTGCTGGAGCGGTTCGTGCTCTTCCGCGCCCATGTCACGGCGATGTACGCGCACACCGTGACCTCCGTGCACGACGGGCCCGCGGTACTGATCCGGGCCGCGCGGTCGAACCACGCGCTGATGGAGTGGAAGCCGTTCCTGCCGCGGCTGTCCTCCCACATCGTGACCGGTGACCACCACTCGATCTGGCGGGAGCCCGGTCTGGGGGAGATCGGCACGGTGGTCTCCGCGGCGCTGGAAGCCGGGGCGGCCGGGTGAGCGGCGACACGACGGGGACGGTGGGCGCCCCCGCGGAGCACCAGGACGCTCCGCCGCCCCGTCTGTGGCGCAACCGCGACTTCATGGTGTTCTGGGTGGGCGAGGCCCTGTCCGTCTACGGGACGCAGATCACCGCGCTTGCCCTGCCGCTGACGGCCGTGCTGGTCTTCGACGTCGGCCCGGAGCAGCTGGGCCTGCTGCGCTTCGCGCAGCTGGTGCCCTTCCTGGGCCTGGCGCTGCTGTTCGGGGTGTGGGTGGACCGGGTCCGCAAGCGCCCGGTGATGCTGGGGGCGAACCTCTCCCGGCTGGTACTGATCGGCCTGGTGCCCCTGCTGTACCAGTTCGACCTGCTGACCCTGCCGATGCTGTACGCGCTGGCCCTCGGCGTCGGTGTGGCCACCGTGTTGTTCGACGTCAGCTGGATGTCGTACGTGCCGATCCTGGTGAAGGACCGGCGCAGCCTGCTGGAGGCGAACACCAAGCTCAACGCGACCCTCTCGTCCGCGGACGTCGCCGGGCCCGGCATCGCGGGCGCCCTGGTCAGCGCGGTGTCGGCGCCCTTCGCGATGGTCGCCAACACCTTCTCGTACGCGGTGTCCGTCGTCTCGCTGCTGGCCATCCGGGCACCTGAGCTGCCGCCTCCCGCGCGGGAGACGACGCGGCGGCTGCGCACCGAGCTCGCCGAGGGCCTGCGGTGGGTCTTCGGCAACCGGTGGCTGCGCGCGATGGGCCTGGTGGGCTGCTCGTGCAACTTCTTCCTGACGATGGTCCAGTCGCTGTTCCTGCTGTACGCGGTGCGGGAGCGGGGCCTGTCGGCGGCGGCGGTCGGCTTCGTCATGGGCGCGGCCGCCCTCGGCGGTCTGCTGGGCGCGGTGATCGCTTCCACGGTGGTGCGCCGGCTGAGCGTGGGCACGGCCTACCGGGTCTCGGTGTCGGTGATCTTCCTGGGACCGCTGCTCGTGCCCGCCGCGGGTGGTCCGCAGTGGCTGCTGATGTCGCTGTTCGTGGCCTCGTTCTTCCTCGAGTACCTGGGCGGCAGTGTCTCCAACGTGCTGATCGTGAGCCTCCGCCAGGCCATCACCCCGCAGCACCTGATGGGCCGGATGACGGCCGCGATGCGGATGCTGCTGTACGGCGGCGGCGCGCTCGGCGGGCCGGTGGGCGGTGTGCTGGCCGGCGTGGTGGGCCTGCGCGAGGCGCTGTGGGTGGCGGGGGTGCTCTCCGCCCTGATGCTGGTCCCCATCGTCCTCTCGCCCGTGGGCCGGCTGCGGACCATGCCGACGGGTCCGGACGACATGCCGGCCTGATGCCGTCCGGTGCCGGGGGTCACGGGGGGAAGCCGTGGCCGGCCAGCCCCAGGGCGCGCTCCGGCCCGCCGGGGCCGGGGTGGTCGAGGGCCGTGTCCAGGCGGACGGCGGCCTCCCGCAGCGGCATGGGCAGCCCCTTGCACAGGCGCACCAGCCGGGAGGTCGCGGCCTGCCCCTCCACCAGCCCGCTGCGGGTCAGGCTGCGCAGCAGCTGGGCGGACTCGCTGTCGGAGAGCGGCCCGAGGGTGATCATGTGCGCGCCGTCCCTGACGGCCAGTCCGGTCAACCGCCTGCGGCTGGTCGCCAGCACGCAGGAGGAGCCCCGGGGGACGAGCGGACGCAGCTGGTCGGCCTCCGCGACCCCGTCGAGCACGACGAGCATCCGCCGCCCGGACAGCACGCTGCGGTAGAGGGCGGCGCGGCTGGCCAGGTCCGGCGGTATTCGCGCGGGCTCCACGCCCAGGGTGCCGAGGAGGCGGCGCAGCGCCTCCGAGGCGCACCGCGGCGGGTGCCCCTCCCACGGGTCGGGCGGAGCGTCGAGGTCCACGTACAGCTGTCCGTCGGGATAGCGGTCGAGGAGCCGGTGGGCCAGTTTCAGCACGAACGCCGACTTCCCCACGCCGGCGGGTCCGTCGACCACGGCGATCGGCGTGGCGGAGCCCTGCGCGGACGCCGTGTCCCGCAGCCGCCCCTCCAGCCAGGACAGCTCCGTCTCCCGTCCGACGAAGCCCCGTGCCAGCGGGGGAAGCTGAAGGGGCCGGGGCATACCGGAGGCGAGGGGTGCGGACGGCCCCTCCCGATCCGCGGCGGGGGCCCTTCGGGCGTCGGCCCGGGGCCTCCGCGCCTCCTGCGGGGCGCCCGCCGCCGCGGTCGCCGGAGCGGCGGACGGACCGCCCGACGGGGCCAGTTCCGGGGATCCGGCGAGGATCTGCTGGTGCAGGGTGCGCAGTTCGAAGCCGGGCTCTATGCCGAGCTCCCGGCTCATCATCCGCCGGGTCTCGGCGTAGACCGCGAGGGCGTGGGCCTGGCGGCCGCTGCGGTACAGCCCCAGCATCAGCAGCCAGCGCAGCCGCTCGCGCAGCGGTTCCTCGGCGACGGCCTCGAACAGCTCCGTGACGGCCTCGCCGTGGCGTCCGGCCTCCAGCATGTCCTCGGCCCACTCCTCCACCGTGGTGAGCCGCAGATCGGCCAGGCGCCGCCGCTCCCGGGCGGCGAAGGGGCCCGGGACCCCGGAGTAGGCCGCCCCGTGCCACAGGCCGAGCGCGGCCTCGTGCCACCGCAGCGCGCCGTCGAGGTCCCCGTCGCCGCGCAGGCGCCGCGCGGTGGCCCGGTGCTGGGCGAACAGGACGGCGTCCACCTCGCCCGCGTCGATCCGCAGCCGGTAGCCGCCGGACTCGGAGGTGAGCAGGGCGCCGCCCTCGCGCCGCCCCCGGCCGGGTTCGAGCACCCGGCGCAGTCCGGCCACGTAGGTGTGGACTCCGTTGACGGCGGTCTGGGGGACGTCGCTCCCCCACAGGGCGTCCACGATGGTCTCCACGGCCACGAACTCGTCGGCGCGGCAGGCGAGGAGGCAGAGAACGGCGCGCTGCTTGGGGGGCCCGAGGCGGACCTCCCGGCCCTGGCGCCACGCGCGGACGGGGCCCAGCAGTTCGACACGGAGCGGTGGTGCGCCGCCGGAGGCGGGGGAGCGCTCCTCGGAGGTCATGTCCGGCCCCCTCGGTCCCGGTACCGGGCGGCCCGGCCGACGGTGGCGGATAAGCGGCGGGGCCGGACCGCCTCGGGGCCGCCTCCTCGCGGCCGCCGACGGTGTAAGCCTGCCCGTGCCGCGGCTAAGACCTGGTACATGCGCGTCTCCCCCTTGAAAGTGCACATGAGAGCCTCGAACTGAGGTCCCGGCCCGCCAGGCAAGATACGTGCTAGCCGGATTGAACGGCAATACACATAAATCGCCCAAACCTCCCAACACGAGCAACAGCGGCGGGCGCACCGCCGGGGGGCGCGGTGCCGGGTGGCCGAAAGGATGCGCTCCTGCGGCGGCGGCAGGGGGACGCGCCGGTGCGGGCGCGCCCCTCCTGCCGGAGGCCGGGTCAGCGTGCGGCGCGGTTGACCGCCGAGACGACGGCCTTCAGGGAGGCCCGGGTGGTGTTGGCGTCGATGCCGATGCCCCACAGCACCTTGCCGTCGATGGCGCACTCGATGTAGGAGGCGGCCTGCGCGGAGGCGCCCTCGCTCAGGGTGTGCTCCTGGTAGTCCAGCAGGCGCACGTCCACGCCGATCGCGTTCAGCGCCTCGAAGAACGCCGAGATCGGGCCGTTTCCCGTTCCGGTCAGCACGGTCTCGGTGCCGTCCACGACCGCCTCGACCGTCAGCGTGTCCACACCGTCGGTGTCGGTGGTGGTCTGACCCGAGCGGATCCGGATGCGCCCCCACGGGTTCTCCGGGTTGGGCAGGTACTCGTCCTGGAAGGCGGACCAGATCTGCGCCGGGGTCACCTCGCCGCCCTCGCTGTCGGTCTTGGCCTGGATGATCCGCGAGAACTCGATCTGCATCCGGCGCGGCAGGTCCAGCTTGTGGTCGTTCTTCAGGACGTAGGCGATACCGCCCTTGCCGGACTGGGAGTTGACCCGGATGACGGCCTCGTAGGAGCGCCCGACGTCCTTGGGGTCGATGGGCAGGTAGGGCACGGCCCACTCGATGGCGTCGACGCTCTTCCCGGCGGCGGCCGCGTCGGCCTCCATCGCGTCGAAGCCCTTCTTGATGGCGTCCTGGTGGGAGCCGGAGAACGCCGTGTAGACCAGGTCGCCCGCGTAGGGGTGGCGCGGGTGGACCTCCATCTGGTTGCAGTACTCGCTGGTGCGGCGGATGTCGTCGATCTGGGAGAAGTCGATCTGCGGGTCGACCCCCTGCGAGAACAGGTTCATGCCCAGCGTCACCAGGTCCACGTTGCCGGTGCGCTCGCCCTGGCCGAACAGGCAGCCCTCGATGCGGTCCGCGCCCGCCATGATCGCCAGCTCGGCGGCGGCCACCGCGGTGCCGCGGTCGTTGTGCGGGTGGACGGACAGGCAGACGTGCTCCCTGCGGGTCAGCCCCCGGGACATCCACTCGAAGCGGTCGGCGTGCGTGGAGGGCGTCGAACGCTCCACCGTGGCCGGCAGGTTGAGGATGATCTCGCGGCCCGGGCCGGGCTGCCACACGTCGCAGACGGCCTCGCAGACCTCCAGGGCGAAGTCCAGCTCGGTGTCGGTGAAGATCTCGGGGCTGTACTGGTAGCCGAAGACGGTCTCGTCGCCCAGCAGCTTCTCCGCGTACTCCATCACCAGGCGGGTGCCGTCGACGGCGATCCGGCGGATGTCCTCCTTCGACCCGCGGAAGACCACCCGGCGGAAGACGGGGGCGGTGGCGTTGTACAGGTGGACCGTGGCGCGCTTCGCCCCGACCAGCGATTCCACCGTGCGCTCGATCAGGTCCTCGCGGGCCTGGGTCAGCACCGAGATGGTCACGTCGTCGGGGATCGCACCCTCCTCGATGATCGAGCGCACGAAGGCGAAGTCGGTGTCGCCGGAGGACGGGAAGCCGACCTCGATCTCCTTGTAGCCCATGCGCACCAGCAGGTCGAACATCTCCCGCTTGCGGGCCGGGCTCATGGGGTCGATCAGCGCCTGGTTGCCGTCGCGCAGGTCGGTGGAGAGCCAGCGGGGAGCCCGGGTGATCCGCTTCTCGGGCCAGGTGCGGTCCGGGATGTCGACGGCCTCGTAGCGGCCGTAGCGGTGGATCGGCATACCGGACGGCTTCTGGCTGTGCGTCGTGTTGGTGATCGGCGTGGGGCGGCCGATCCACTGCGACTGCGTCATGGCGTAGGGCTCCTCGGGATCCTGCGGGGGTAGGGCCGACCGGGTCGCACGCAGCACCAGACTCCGCGGGGAGGGGGTCGGCCTACGACAGGGGACCCTCGCCGCGGCAGCTAAGGAGAAGCAGCCCGAAACGCATGATGCGGAGCAGCCTAGCCGAGCTTCGGCACGGACGCGGATCCCGTTTCAGTATGCGGGACGACCGGCCGGGAACCGGCATATGACGCGAATCACCCCATCGCACCAGTACCGGAGTGGCAGGGCGACACCACCCGGACACCCTCTGCGACATTGCCGGGATGGACCACGCCCTCCCCGCCCCCTGCGGCATCGTGCCGCCCCACCTCCTCGACCGGCTCGCCCGCTCCGGCGGTGCGGCGCCCGCCGAGGCCGCGCGCCGCACCCTGGAGGCCGACGCCCGGCTGCGCACCGCACGGCGCCTCGGCCCCGGGCACCGGGCCCGCGCCGCCGGGGACGGCGACTGCGGGGACGGCGGCACCGCACGCCGGACGCTGTACGACGCGGGCAACCGCACCCTGCTGCCGGGCGTGCGGGTGCGCTCCGAGGGCGGGGAGCCCGTCGCGGACGCCTGCGTCAACCGCGTCCACGCGGGGCTGGGGGCCACCGCCGAGCTGCTGCACGAGGTCTACGGGCGCCGCTCCCTGGACGGGGCGGGCCTGCCCCTGGACGCGAGCGTCCACTACGGCGAGGGCTACGCCAACGCCTTCTGGGACGGCCGGCGGCTGGTCCTCGGCGACGGCGACGGCGAGGTGCTCGGCGACTTCACGGCCGCCGTGGAGGTGATCGCCCACGAGCTGGCCCACGGACTGACGCAGCACAGCGCCGGACTCGCGCACTTCGGGCAGCCCGGTGCCCTGAACGAGTCCGTCTCCGACGTCGTCGGCAGCCTGGTCAAGCAGCGCGTGCTCGGCCAGGACGCCGAGGAGGCCGACTGGCTCGTGGGCGCCGGGCTGCTCGGACCGCGGGTGTCGGGCGCGGCCCTGCGCTCGCTGCGGGCTCCGGGGACCGCCTACGACGACGCGCTCCTGGGCACCGATCCGCAGCCGGCGACCATGGCCGGGTATGTGCACACCCATCGCGACGACGGCGGTGTGCACATCAACTCGGGCATTCCCAACCACGCCTTCTACCTGCTGGCCACCCGGCTCGGCGGCCCGGCGTGGGAGCGGGCGGGGCGGATCTGGATCGACGTGCTGACCGGGGGGAGGCTGCACCGGGACGCGGACTTCGCCGCGTTCGCCAGACTGACGGCGGCGGCCGCCGCAAGGCGCTACGGCCCGGGCGAGGAGCACGAGGCCGTGATCAAGGCGTGGTCACAGGTGGGAGTGGACCCGGGCGCGCGCTGAGGCCCGCAACGCCGTCCGGGCCCCGCGCGGCACCGCGCCCCCCTGCACCGGGACCGGACGCGCGGCGGCGCCGGGTGCCCCGGCCCTCACAGGTCGAGGGTGAGGCGCCGGCTCCGGGAGCGCCCCACGCAGATCATCATCGTGGCGCCGGTCTCCCGTTCGGCCGGCCCGAGCACGCTGTCGCGATGCTCGGGCACGCCGCCGAGGACCTTGGTCTCGCAGGTGCCGCACCAGCCCTCCTCGCAGGAGGAGGGCACCCGGGGCACCACGTCGCGGACCACCTCCAGCAGGCTCCGCTCCGGCGGCACCGGCAGGACGGCGCCGCTGCGGCGGAGTTCGACCTCGAAGGCCCCGCCGGGTGCCGGTTCCGCGGTCCCGCCCGCCTCCGCGGGCTCCGCACGAGGCCCGGAGCCCGCGGCGGGCGGCGCCCCGAAGCGCTCGGTGTGCAGCGGCCCGCTCCAGCGCTCCGCGACGGCGCGCAGCAGGCCCTCGGGGCCGCAGGCGTAGACGGCGGTCCCCGGTGCCAGCCCGCCGAGCGCCGCGTCCAGGTCGAGCGGTCCCTCGCGGTCCTCGGGCACCAGGACGGTCCCGGGCAGGCCGACGAGCTCCTCCCGGTAGGCCATCGACGCCAGGCCGCGCCCCCCGTAGAGCAGCCTGAAGCTGCCGGGGGGCAGCGAGCGGACCATCGGCAGCAGGGGGGTGATGCCGATCCCCCCGGCAAGGAACAGGTAGCGATCGGCGGCGACCAGCGGGAAGCGGTTGAACGGCCCGCGCACCCGCAGTGCGGTGCCGGGGCGGACGGCGGTGTGGACCTCCTCGGAGCCGCCCCGGCCGCCGCGTTCGCGGAGCACACCGAGCCGGTAGGCGGCCCGGTCGGCCGGATCGCCGCACAGGGAGTAGTGGCGCACCCTCCCGGAGGGGAGCTCCACCTCCAGGTGGGCGCCGGGCTCCCACGGGGGCAGGTCCCTTCCCGCGGGGTCGGTGAGGAGGAGCCCGAGGACGCCCTCGGCCTCCCGTACGGTCGAGCGCACCCTGAGCAGGGCCATGGCGGTGTCTCCTCGTCTGTGGTGGTCCGGCGCGTTGGGCGTCCCCGGCGGCTGCCCCGCCGGGGACGCCGGCCGTCTCAGCGCACCTCCGCGGGGCCCTCCCGCCCGGGGCCGGCCGGCGGCAGCAGCGCCCCGGTCTCCGGGCTCAGCCGGCACAGCAGGGCGTACAGCAGGGCGGAGACCGTGAAGGAGGCGGGCAGACTCAGGTCCACGCCGCCGGTGGCGGAGGCGAGCGGCCCCAGGTGGATCGGGCTGTTGACCCACAGGATCCCCACGGCCGACCCCGCGGCGAAGGCGGCGAGCGCCCGCGGGTTGACCCCGCCGGTGTACCAGTAGCGGCCCCCGCCGCCGGTCGTGAAGGTGCGCAGCGCCCCGGGGTCGTAGCGGCCCCGGCGCTGGGCGTAGCCGACGAACAGCACGGCGGCCCAGGGCGCCACCACGGTCAGCAGCAGGGTCACGAAGGCCGCCATGGCGTCCATCGCGTCGTAGACCACCGCGCCCAGGTACAGCACCGCCGCCGCCAGCGCGGAGACGACGCTCGTGACGACCGTGCGGGAGGTGCGCCAGAACACCGAGTTCGCCGACAGCCCGGCCGCGTACAGGCACAATCCGGCCTGCGGGAGCGTTCCGGCGAAGCCGAAGACGACGACCACCACGGCGAACCAGCCCGGCACCGCGTCGGTCAGCCCCTGGAGCCAGGGTTCGTCGGGCACCGGGAACAGCGTGGTGACATAGGCGCCGGTGAGCAGTGCGGCGAGGCTGCTGAGGAACATGGCGGCGCCGCTGTGGCGCACCAGCCGGCCGGTCGGGGTGCGGCGCGGCATGAAGCGGGTGTAGTCGCCCTGGAAGGTGGCGTAGGAGAGCGGGACGGTCGCGGCCGCGGTGGTGGCGAGCAGCCAGGTGTGCAGCGGGTTGTCGAGCGCGAGCGGGCCGCCGGCGTAGCCCGGGTCGAAGTCGGGAGCCAGCACCAGCACGGTCGCCAGCAGGACCGTCCCCCCGGCCAGGGCGGTGACCTTGTAGGTGCGCAGCAGCACCTGGTGGCCGCGCACGGCGACCAGGGCGACGGCAGCCGTGGTGACGGCCATCGCGGCGGTGAGGGCTCCGGGACCGGTGGGGGTGGACAGCAGCCGGTGGGAGGCGACCATCACCGCGGTGCCGCCCGTCCACACGGCGATGGCGAAGAAGCCGAGGGCGGTCACCACGGTGATCACGCTGCCGACCATGCGTCCCCGCACGCCGAAGTGCGCCCCGCTGGCGACGGGGTCGTTGACGCCGGTGCGGACGCCGAAGCGGGCGAGCGGAGCGAGCAGGGCCGTCCCGGCGGCGACGCCGATCAGGATGGCGCTCGCGGCGGCCCACCAGCCGAGCCCGAAGACCACGGGCAGGGCGCCGAGCACGACGGTGCCGAAGGAGAACTGCGCGGAGGGCCAGATCCAGCCGAAGTCGGAGGTGCGGGAGGTGCGGTCGGACTCGGGCACCGGGGCGATGCCGTCGTGCTCGGCCTCCGCACGGGGCGGCACCGCGGTGAGCGGTGCCGCCCCGGTCGGGTGGAGGGTCATGAGGCGGCTCCGTGGGGTGTGTCGCCCGGGGCGGGCGGGGGCGCGGCCCCGAGGTGCTGCGGCAGCGCGTCCAGCACGCGCAGGGTGTCGCAGGCCGGCCCGGAGGTCCGTTCCCCGCTGGCGAGGTCGAAGGTGGAGTAGTGCAGCGGGCAGGTGATCCGCAGGCGGTCGCCGTCGACCCGGCCGAACTTGAGCCTGCCCTGGCGGTGGGGGCAGCGGGCGGCCGCGAGGACCTTGCGGTCCCCGATCTCGACGAGCACCAGGTCCTCGGTCACCTGGCGGACGGTCGGCTCGGGTGCCGGGCCCGGGCCGGGGCCCGCCGCGGCGGACGCGGCCGTCACCGGGGGGTCTCCCGGGCCAGGGCGACGGCGGTCTCGGTGGCCTCGCCGACGATGTCGCTGGTCAGCCTGACCCCGGCCCAGATCTTGGCCAGGTCGGGCTGTTCGAGGACGCGGATCGCCGTCCGCATGTGGTTGCTGTGGTACTCGTCGATGTAGAGGTGCTCGGAGTAGTAGCCGCCGTTGCGGATGCCGAGCCGCCGGGCGGCACGGGCGAAGCTCTGGAAGCCGTAGAGGACGCTGGACTCGAAGTAGGCGTAGGCGCCGAGGAAGTACTGCGGCGAGGCGGCCCGGCCGGCGAGCCAGTGGAACATGTTGACGTAGGCGAAGCCCTCCGCGCTGGTCGTGTCGAGGTAGTCGTCGGGTTCGAGGCTCATGCCCAGCTCGGAGAGCAGGTCGCGGTAGAGCTGGGAGTGCGCCTTGTCCTCGTTGCCGCAGCCCAGTTCGTCGATCAGGACGCGGAAGACGGCCATGCCCGAGCGGTACGGCAGGCGCGGGACGACCGGCAGCAGGGACTCCGACTCGGTCAGGCCGTCCAGCGCGAACTCCCCCACCACCACCCGGAACTGCTCGCGGGTGGCGTGCTCGGCGAGGAAGGTGTGGCTCTCGGGGAGCGACGCCTCCTCCTCGGAGAGCAGTTCCCGCAGGGCGCCGAGGAGTTCGCCCGCCGAACCGAACCGGGGGGCGGACGCCTCGTAGGCGCGCGCCTTGGGCAGGATCCACTTCTCCTCGATACCGGTCATCGCCGCGTAGTCGCCGACGTCCGGCACCCGGCGGTAGAGGCGGTGCAGTTCGCGCTGGGACGCCAGGGCGGGGGCGCGCACGGAGTGGGCCGCCACGGGCGGGGTGGGGCTCACACCGCCACCTCGTCCCGGACCGCCGGGGAGGCGATGACCCCGCGCCGGTGGAGCTCCTTCTTGACCCAGCGGTACCAGTCGTCCTTGAAGACGCCGTACCGCTCGCAGACGGCGTTGACCTCCGCCTGGCGTGCGGGGGTCGGGTCGCCGAGCATGGCGTTGCACAGGCCCGGTTCCAGGTTGGCGAGCGGGCCGATGAAGCCGTCCACGCCGGTCGCGTCGGCCAGCAGGTTCTCCCAGCCCTCGAAGACCGGGATGCCGGTGCCGGCGGCGGCCATCCGCCGGGTGAAGGCCGCGTCGCCGCTGGACTCCTTGATCCCCGCGATCCCGGGGATCTCCGCGCAGATCCGCAGCAGGGTGTCGTACGCGATGCGGTTCCCCGACAGCGCCTCCTCGTTGTAGAGGAAGATCGGCACCTCGGTGGCGGCGCGGAGCGCCTTGTAGTGGTCGACGATGGCGTCCTGCCCGACGTCCTTGCCGAAGGGCGTGGTCACGACAACCGCGTCCACGCCGATCGAGGCGGCGGTGCGCGCCCGGTCCACCACCGAGGCGGTGTCGGGGAGCTGGATTCCGGCGAGGACGGGGAGGCCCCGGGCGTGCCGGACCGTGTGGGACACCATGTCCCGCCACTGCCCGGCGTCGAGCTTCCACCCCTCGCCGGAGGTCAGGGCCGGCATGAGGCCCGCAACCTCGGTGTGCACGTGGTCGACCAGTCGGCGGACGCTCTGCTCGTCGACGGTCCCGGTCGGGTCGAGCGGGGTGATGAGAGGGACGATGGTCCCTGCGTACCTGCCTTGCATGGAAGTTGCTCCTCGCGGTTCTCAGAGGTCTTCGGATGCCACCGTGAGCACCAGGGACCGCCGGTAGAGGCGTTCCAGGGGCTCGGGGAAGGACTCCTCCTCCCCCGCCGCGGCGGCCGCGACCGGTGCGACGGGCAGCCCGGTGAGCCGGGAGAGCCGGGGGCTGGCCGTGTGCAGCCGGCCTCCGCGCCCGACGACCTGGGCCAGCAGGAGGCGTTCGTGGGCGGGGAGGCCGTCCAGTCCGGGGGTGGTGAGGGCGCGGCGGACGTCGTCCTCGTCGTAGCCGATCCGGTCGATGGCGAGGTCGGTGTGGAGGACGTCCATGAAGGGGTAGTAGTCGTCCTGGACGCCGCGTGCGTAGCCCCAGACCAGGTCGTCGCAGCGGCCCACCTGCTCCCAGCTCATGACGACCCGTCCGGCCTCGCCTGCCGCCAGGCGGCGGGCGAAGAAGGTCTTGGCCGCGGCACGGACGGTGTCGTCCTTGCTGTGCATGCCCATGAAGAGGGTGGCGTCGACGAAGTCCGCGGGTCCTGCGCCGGCGGCCCCGGCGGCTTCCCGGTCAGCCGGCATAGCGTTCGAGGACCTTCCGCATCCGCTCCATGGCACCGGCGAACACCTCGGGCTCGCGGGCGAGCGCCAGGCGCAGGTACCGCTCGCCCCTGGCCGGGGTGTTCCAGTAGAAGAAGGTGCCCGGCAGGACGTAGACCTCCTCGTCGAAGAGGACGGCCTGCAGTTCGGTGGCGGTGAGGTGCTCGGGCGTGATGCGGAACCAGGCCACGCTGGTGCCGACGACGGGCTCCTGGAACTCCAGGACGCTGCCGCTCAGGGCCTTGCGGGCGGCCTCGGCGTTGGTCTCGATGATGCCGCGCACGGAGGCGAAGCCGTCGCTGATGGAGTCCTCGACGTACTGGGTGACCATGTTGAGGACGAAGGGCGAGACGTTGAGCAGGACGCTGGTGTGGAGGTTGTAGACCTCGTCCTGGATGTCCCGGCTGGCGGTGATCATGGCGCACTTGGCGTCCTGGATGGGCCAGGTCTTGCCGGTGTCCTCCATGACCATGTAGGTGACGCCGGACTCCTCCAGGAGGTCGTAGACGTCCACCCGGCCGATGGTCTCGTCGCACAGGGCGAAGGAGGCGAAGCAGAAGTCCATGACCAGGACCTTGTCGTGGTCCACGCAGTAGCGGACCACCTCCCGGAAGCCCTCCAGCCCCTCCGCGAGGAGGGTGAAGCCGGTGGGGTTGTTCGGGTCGACCAGGTAGATGGCGTCGGCGTCGACCTGCTCGGCTAGGCGCTCGTAGAGGGTCCCCCTGTCGTGCAGCGCGGACTCGTCGAGCGGGGAGATCGGCACCTGCATGTTGCGCAGCAGGTCGACCAGGTTGTCGAAGCAGGGCTCGACCAGGGCGACGGACATGCCGCGCTGCTTGAGGTACATGCCGGCGACCATGGTGGAGACGCTGGCGGAGTAGGAGAGCAGGGTGCGGCCCATGGCCAGGGCGGTGGGCTGGCCGTGCAGCCGGAAGAAGGCGTCGAGGAAGCGGCGCTCGAAGTGGGCCTGCTGCTTCGTCTCGGACTCGTGCCAGAGCTCGGGGAGGCGGGAGACGATCCGCTCCTGGGACGCGGACTGCCGCTGGTGGGTGTGGGCGTCGGCCAGGTTGAATCGGGTCTTCAGTGCTTCGATCTCGTGCTGGGTGAGGTCGACGAAGGTGCTGACGTCAGCCTTTTCGCTCAGGGACATGAAGAACTCCGGATCGAATCGAATCTGCGGATGTGTCGGAGTGGTGTTCCCGATCCTGCGGAATTCACTGTATGAGCTTCGGCCGCTTTCGCGAATAACGGCCGGGTCACGCAATTAATAATCATCGCGATGATATGCCGGGGAAAAGAAAACGGCGACCGGGCATTCCGCTTCCGGGAATGCCTGGTCGCCGTTTCGCCGCCCTGCCGTCCGGCGGCGGTGCGCGCCTATTCGGTGGCGGCCTGGAGGAGGAGGTCCTCGTACACCTTCGGGTCGTCGGAGTGGATCACGGGCCAGCCGATGCCGTAGGAGCCCTCCCAGCCCACCTCGATGCCGGGGTTGGGGTGGTCGGACCCGTCGGGCAGGAACAGGTGCGGACTGCAGTCGACCCGCTCCGTGGCCGAGACGCGGGCCTGGTCCGCCAGGGCCCTGCGGGCCCGGCCGTCGTCCAGCGCCTCGACCAGCGCGTCGACGTCCACCGCCTCGGTGTCCCTGGCGACGTCCACGATGACCTTGCGGTGGCTGATGCAGCGGGACTCGGCCCAGAAGGCCCGGCGCAGACCGAGGTCGAGCTGCTCCGAGGCGTTCAGGCTCTGCTCCTTGGCCGCGAGGACGGCCTCCAGCGCGGGCAGGGTCGTGGAGGGGTACAGCCAGTCCTTGGCCTGCCACAACTGCCAGCCGGCGCCCGGCTCCAGGGAGGCCATCCGGGCCACCTCGCTGTCCGTGCCGGGGCGGGGGCTGGGCGCGTCGTTGAGCAGTTCGAGGGGGAAGGCCCGCAGGTCGAAGGCGACCTGCTCGTCCAGGCCGAGGCGGGTGCGGGTGGCGTGCAGCCGGTGGATCGCGATGTGTGCGAAGGAGCACCAGATGTCGGAGAAGACCGTGATCACACCGCGCGGCGGGGCCAGTTCGGTGCGGGGGGCGTCGGGCATGGCGTACTCCTCGGGTTCGGTGCGTGCGGGGGGGGTCCGCCTCGGTGCGGGCGGAGTCGGGAGGGAGGCGGCTCGGTCTAGCGCCCGCCGGCCGCCTCGTGGGCGTCGAGCGCGGCCTCCAGGTCGAGGTCGGCCCCGGGGAGCCAGGCGGGCAGCGAGGGGATGCGGGCCATCGCCTCGAAGAGCCGCTCGACGGCCGCGCCGCGCACGGTGGGTCCGTGCGCGCTCAGCAGGCGCTCGGGGCGCAGCCCCGCCAGGGGGCGCAGCCGGGCGGCGAACCGCTCCTCGTCGACGATCGCGGTCCACGGCGCTATGGCCCGGTTGAGGACGTCGAAGCCCTCGAAGAATTCCTTCTCGGCCACCTCGGAGAAATCATGGCCGATTTCCTCCAGCACCGTTCCGAAGCTGTCGGAACTGTAGAGCGTGCCGTCCGAGTGGTCGAACAGGGCGAGCGTTCCGGGTGAATCGAAGGTGGGCGGCCGGTGGAAACTCAGCTCACGGTCGGCGAGCTTGATCCGGCTTCCGGGGTTGGCCGTCACAACACGTTCTCCAGGAATGGTAAATTCCTCGGAAATTCGGGTGACGGATATGGCGTTGGCGACGACCTTCGCCTGCGGCGCCGCCCGCAGGAGGGACCGCAGCGCGCCGGTGTGGTCGCGGTCGTCGTGGGTGACCGCGATCCACCGCAGGTCGGCGGGGTCGATCAGCGACCGGAGGGCGTCCAGGAACTCCTCCCGGTCGACGGGCATGCCCGTGTCCACGAGCAGGGGCTCGGCCCCGCGGACGAGGAAGGCGTGGACCGGCTGGTCGCCCAGCCCGGGTATCGGCAGCACGGACGGCAGGACGTGGATGTCCGGCCCGGCGGTGTAGGGCGCTTTCATGGCGTACTCCGGTGGGTCGCGGTCGGTCCGGTACGTCAGACGAGCTGGATGGTGAGGGAGCCGGCGACGAGCAGGGCGAGGCCGGTCAGACGGGGTGCGGTGAGCGTGCGCCGCGGCAGGCGGAAGAGGCCGCGGTGGTCGATGAGCGCCGAGGTGAGCTGCTGGCCGGTGACCGTGAGCGCGATGGTCACGGCGGCGCCGATGGACGGCATCAGCAGGAAGGTGCCGGTGACGTAGGCGGCGGCGCAGGCCCCGCCCAGCCAGCCCCACCAGGGCATCTTCCTGAGCGGGGCGATCTTCGGCCTGGGCGTGCGCCGGGTGGCGTAGAGGACCAGGAGCACCACGGCGATGGTCAGGGTGGCCACGGCGAAGCTGATCACGGCGACGGTGATGGGCTCGTCGAGCCGGGCGCGCAGCTGCGCGTTGACCGCGCCCTGCACCGGGAGCACGGCGCCGGCGAGGATGCCCAGCCCGAGCCAGCCGACCCGCCCCACGGGGGACATCCTGGGCGCCCCGGCGGGCGCGGCGGCCTTCTGGCCCCTGATGATCACGACGATGCCGACCAGCACGGCCAGGGCCCCGGCCACGATGCCGACGCTCAGGTCCTTCCGGGCGAGACCGAGCAGGCCGAACAGGTCCAGCGCCAGCGAGGCGAACATCTGGCCGGTGACGAAGAGCCCGACGGCGGCGAGGGCGCCGAGGCGGGGGAACAGCAGGATGCCGCTGGTGATGTAGAGCGGGCTCGCGAGCCCGCCGAGGAGCTGCCAGGGCTCCACGTCCGGCAGCTTGCCGAGGGCGCCGAGGGCGCCCGCGCCGACGGCGAGGACCAGCAGCAGCCCGGTCGCCACGCCGAGCTGGATCGTCGAGGCGCCGTACGGGGTGCCGACTGCCGAGTTGAGCTGGAGGTTCACCGAGGCCTGGACGGCCAGCAGACAGCCGACCAGGAGGGCCGCGGCGAGGAGCGCGGTGTGCATCTGGATCTCCCTGGAGCGGGTGGGTGGGGACAGGAGGGAGGGGGTAAGTGGACTCTGTGTCCGCTTAGCATGGCATGCAGCGGCCCAAGCGGACAAGATGTCCATTTAACGGGAGGGGAAGTAGGGTCGGCTCATGAGCGACGAGCAGCGTGGGCGCCCGTCCGCCTCCGTACACCGCGTCGGCGGCCCCCTGGGCGACCTGCAGGCCCCGCAGGACAACCCGGCCACACCCCGGCGGCGGGCGGACGCGGTGCGCAACCGCGCGCAGATCCTGGCTGCCGCCGAGCAGCTCTTCACGGAGCACGACCCCCGCACGATCACCATGGACCGGATCGCCAAGGCCGCGGGCGTGGGCCGGGCGACGCTGTACCGGAGCTTCCCCGACCCGTCCTCGGTCGCGGTGGCCCTGCTGGACGAGCACGAACGCCGGCTCCAGGGCCAGCTCATCTACGGCCCCCCGCCGCTCGGCCCCGGAGCGCCCCCGGCCGAGCGGCTCTCGGCCTTCTACCTCGCCATGCTCGACCTGCTGGAGCGCCACCTGCCGCTGGCGCTCGGCGCGGAGGTGGGGCCCGACCGGTACACGACCGGCGCCTACGGCTTCTGGCGGGTGCATGTGCGCACCCTGCTGGTGGAGGGCCGGGTCTCCGATCCGGACGCCCTCATCGACATCGTCCTCAGCCCCCTGGCACCGGAGCTCTTCCGCTTCCAGCGCCACGGGATGGGGCTCTCACGGGACCGGATCGCCTCCTCGCTGACAGGCCTCGCCCGACGGCTCATCCCGCCCGGCTGAGCAACCGCCGACGGCCCGCGCCGCTCTGCCGGGGAGCGCCCGGACGGGAGGTCAGGAGGCGGGCGCCGGGGCGGTTTCGCGGGCGCGCACGGACGGCACCCCCCGGCGCGGCAGGCCCGCCGGGCCCGGCGGCACCAGGCCCGGCAGGATCAACTCCCAGATGCGCTCCAGCCGTTCGGCGGCGGAACCGTGGAACGAGCCGATCTCGTCCGGCCAGGGCTCCCCGTCCGGCGACGCGGGCGCCCTCATGGCGAGTTCCACTCCCTGGACGACATAGCCGATCAGGGCCGCCACCACCGTGCCGTCGACACCGGGGTGCAGCGCGCCCTCGTCCCCCGCACGCCGGACCAGCCGTGCCACCTCGCGCCGCCAAGGGCACTCCAGGGTCACCGGCGATCCGGCGGGCTGTAACTCCCGGGCCAGGCGCTCCCCCGCACGGGCCACGCAGTCCGTCTCCAGCAGCCGGACCAGGGCCCGGGTCGCGGACACCAGCTTCTCGACCGCCGTGCCGCCGGACAGGCAGGCCGTCTCGACCGTGACGCCCGTGACCGCGCGCGCCCGCTCCCGGACGGCGGCCGCAAGGTCCGCCTTGGTCGCGAAGTGGAACACCAGCGCCCCGGTGGTCACCTGCGCCTCGGCGCTGATCCGCGCGAGCGAGGCCCGCTCGTAGCCGAGCGAGTCGAACACCCGCGCCGCGGCCGTCAGAATCGCCAGTCTCGTCCGTTCCGCCCTCTGCTGTATCGCCACCTTGTCCCCCCGTCGGTAGACGCCACGCCGGACCGCGCACTCTTCACCCTAGTGCAACACAGTGGACTTGACAGTCCACTGCAATGTACGAAACATGTCTGGTTCCCCACATGGAGCGCCCCTGGGCGCAGCGGAGGGGTGCAGCACGACCGAGCTGACGCTATCCGGATGGTGGTTCGGCAAACACGCCGCCGATCGAACGCCCGGCCGAAAGACGGGCCTTGACTCGGAGGGTCCCTGATCGCACCGGTGTCAGGACCGTCCCCGGCCCTTCAACCTGTCCTGAATCGGCACCCGTCCGCCGCCCCCGAACCGGCCGGGGCCGCCCGGGCCCGCCCGTCACGGGAGCGAAGCCCGGCCACCCGGCGCCGCAGGGGGCCGGGGCACTCCCGCACCCGGGGCCCGCCGGGCGCCCGTTGCGGCCACCATGGAGCCGTCCCGGGAAACCGGGCCGGCCACCACGGGAGGGGCGCGATGAGGATCGAGGTACGGCGCAGCGGAGGATTCGCCGGCATCGAGCGGCGGGGCGAGGTCGACACCTCGGCGCGGGAGGACGCGGCAGGGCTGCGGGCGCTCGCCGAGCGGGCCGTGTCGGACGGGCACGGGACACCGCCCCCGGGCGTCCCGGACGGCTTCGCCTACCGGATCACCGTCGACGGGCGGACGGCGCACTGCGCCGACCCCCTGCTGTCGGCGGCCCAGCGGGAGCTGGTCGCGCTCGTCCTGGGCGAGGGCGCCTGAGCCCGCCGGCGCCCCGGGCCGGAGAGCCGGTCACGGGGCGGCGGGAGGCCGTCCCGGGTGCCCGCGGGCAGGCCCCGCCGGCGCGGGAGCACGGTGGGGCGCGGGGCCCCGCGCGCGCGGGGCCGCCGGGGAGCCGTCAGAAGCCGAGCCGGCGCAACTGCTTCGGGTCGCGCTGCCAGTCCTTGGCGACCTTCACATGGAGGTCGAGGTAGACCGGGGTGCCCAGCAGCGCCTCGATGTGGCGGCGCGACTTCATGCCGACCTCCTTCAGGCGCGCACCCTTGGGGCCGATGATGATGCCCTTCTGGCTGGGCCGCTCGATGTAGACGTTGGCATGGATGTCCAGCAGCGGGCGGTCCGCCGGGCGGTCCTCGCGGGGCAGCATCTCCTCGACCACCACGGCGATCGAGTGGGGCAGCTCGTCGCGCACGCCCTCCAGCGCCGCCTCACGGATCAGCTCGGCGACCATCACCTGCTCCGGCTCGTCGGTGAGGTCGCCCTCCGGGTAGAGCGCCGGGCCCTCGGGAAGCAGCGGGACCAGCAGGTCGGCCAGCAGGCCGACCTGCCGGTCGCCGACCGCCGACACCGGGATGATCTCCGCCCACTCGATGCCCAGCTCCTTGCCCAGCCGGTCGACGGCGATCAGCTGCTCGGCGAGCGCCTTGGAGTCCACCAGGTCGGTCTTGGTGACCACCGCCACCTTGGGCGTCTTGCGGATCCCGGCGAGCTCCTTGGCGATGAACCGGTCGCCCGGTCCGAGCTTCTGGTCGGCGGGCAGGCAGAAGCCGATCACGTCGACCTCCGCCCAGGTGGTCCGCACCACGTCGTTGAGCCGCTCGCCGAGCAGCGTGCGCGGCTTGTGCAGCCCCGGGGTGTCCACCAGGATCAGCTGGGCGTCGGGGCGGTGGACGATGCCCCGCACGGTGTGCCGCGTGGTCTGCGGCCGGTTGGAGGTGATGGCCACCTTCTGGCCGACCAGAGCGTTCGTGAGGGTGGACTTGCCCGCGTTGGGTCGGCCGACGAAGCAGGCGAAACCGGCCCGGTGGACGGTTTCGGAGGACTGGGTACGAGCGCTCATGACGCCCATTCTCCCTGATGCCGGAGGCCCTCCGGTACGCCGTGCCCGGCGGGGCGGGGCGCCGCGCCCGGCCGGCGCCGGGAGCGGGCCCCGCATCCGGGCCTCAGCCGGCCTCCACCCGGGACCTCAGCCCGCCGTCGGGACCGGCGAGGAACACCGGCGTCCCGGGGCCCCCGAGCTCCCGGACGGCCGCGAGGTCGTCCTCGGCCGGCGCCTCCGCGGCGGAGACGACCGCGGCCGCCTCCAGGGACGTGGCACCGCTCGCGACCGCCATGGCCACGGCCGTCCTCAGGGCGCTGAGCCGGAGCGAGGCCAGGGCCACCGTCCCGGCGACATAGGTGCGACCGGTCTCGTCGCGGACGGCGGCGCCCTCGGGGACGCCGTTGCGGGCCCGGGCGCTGCGGGCCAGCGTGATGATCTTGCGGTCCTCGGGGCCGGGTTCGGGGCTCTGCGTCATGGAGCGAGCATAGATCGGCCCCGGAGGGGCCGCGAAGGCCGCCCCGGGGCCGGAGGGCGGTCAGCCCCGGACGCCCTCGACGAACCTGTCGCCGACGCGGGTGACGAGGTCGGTGTGGGTCTTCCCGGCCTCGGCGCCACCGTCGTTGACGAAGGCGACGCGGGTGAAGCCGGTGCCCTCCTGGGCGACGACCAGGTCGGCCGTCACCTCGACGCCGGGAGCGAAGGCGAGGGTCATCGCGAAGGACTCCGAGCTCTCACCGATCTTCGGCGCGTCCGTGCGCGCGATCTTCACCGGCACCTCGCTGCCCTCCACGGTGAAGTTCACGGCGGGGCACGCCTCCACCGCCTCGCCGATCGCCGCCACCCGGTCGGCGGCACCGGTGCCGGGGAACGTGAAGACCTGCTGGGTCAGCTCCGTCCTGCCCCCGTCCTGCTGGAAGTCGGCGCTGCCTCCGGCCTCGGCACCGCCCACCGTGCCGCCCATCATGTCGGCGAGCGGCTGGCACTCGGGCTCGGCGGCCCTCGGGGGCAGATCCCCGGAGGTCGGCGCGGTCGTCTCCGCCCAGCCGGAGGGCAGGTCCTCGAGGACCAGGACGGCCGCCGCCATCTGCTCCGCCGTCAGCGGCTCGGCGGCGGGCGCGTCGGCGGCGGGCTTCTCCTCCCCGCCACCGCCACCGCCACCGCAGGCGACGGTGAGGCACAGGACGGACGCGGCGAGCAGAGCGGCGGCGCCGCGGCGGACACGCACGGACATGGTTCTCCCCAGGATGCGAAGGACCGCGGGGAGGCCCCTCCCCTCGGGCGACCACCGAGGATACACAGCATCCCCGAACACCAGTTCGCCGCCCGAGGCGGGGCGGCCGGACGTGTTCCCCGGCGCTAGGGGCGGTCCAGCCGCAGGCGCTCGGCACGGGGCAGCCCGGCCACGACCAAGTCGTAGGAGTCCTCCACCAGTTCGCGCACGAGCCGCTCGGGCAGCGCGGACACCGTGACCGTGTTCCAGTGGCGCTTGTTCATGTGCCACCCGGGGACGACGGCCTCCGGGTGCGCGGCCCTGAGCCGGACCGCGTCCTCCGGGTCGCACTTGAGGTTGGCCTTCAGCGGCCGGGCCTCCAGCGCCGCGAGGGCGAACATCTTCCCGCCGACCTTGAACACGGAGGTCTCCGGGCCGAACGGGAACTCCTCGGTGGCCGCCGCGAAGGACAGGCACAGCGCCCGCAGCCCCGCGGCCCTCATCCGCTCGCCTCGTCGCCCTCGGGCTTGTCCACCGGTTCGGCGAGCACCGTGACGATCTTGTTCCGGCGCCCGGCGGGCGACTCGGCCGTGAGCCGCAGCGAGCGCCCGTCCGGCAGGTCCACCTCCGCACCGGCACCGGCGATCGGGACCCGGCCGAGGGCCTTGGCCAGCAGGCCGCCGACCGTCTCCACGTCCTCGTCGTCCAACTCGTCGGCGCCCAGCCCGTACAGCTCGCCCAGATCGCCGATGTCCAGGCGCGCCGTCACCCGGAAGCGGCCCTCGCCGAGGTCCTCGACGGGCGGCAGCTCGCGGTCGTACTCGTCGGTGATCTCCCCGACGATCTCCTCCAGGATGTCCTCGATGGTCACGATCCCGGCCGTGCCGCCGTACTCGTCGACGACCACGGCGACGTGGTTGCGCTTCTGCTGCATCTCGCGGAGCAGGTCGCCGGCGTTCTTGGTGTCGGGGACGAAGACGGCGGGCCGCATCGCCGTCGAGACGAGGTCGGCCTCCGCGTCGCGGTTGATGTGGGTCTTGCGGACCAGGTCCTTGAGGTAGACGACGCCGACCACGTCGTCCTCGTTCTCCCCCGTGACGGGGATGCGGGAGAAGCCCGAGCGCAGGGCGAGCGTCAGCGCCTGGCGGACCGTCTTGAACCGCTCGATGCTGACCAGGTCGGTGCGCGGCACCATCACCTCCCGGACGAGGGTGTCCCCCAGCTCGAAGACCGAGTGCACCATGCGGCGCTCCTCGTCCTCGATCAGGCTCTCCTGCTCGGCGAGGTCGACCAGCGCCCGCAGTTCGGCCTCCGAGGCGAAGGGCCCCTTGCGGAAGCCCTTGCCGGGAGTGAGCGCGTTGCCGAGGAGGATCAGCAGCTGCGGGACCGGGCCCATGATCCTGGCCAGGGGCAGCAGGACGTACGCCGCCGCCGTGGCCGTGTTCAGCGGGTGCTGGCGGCCGATGGTGCGCGGGGAGACCCCGACGGCCACGTAGCTCACCAGCACCATCACGGCGATCGCGACGAGCAGCGCCGCCCAGGTCTCCTCGAACTCCTCCAGGCAGACGTAGGTGACGAGGACACCCGCCGCCATCTCGCAGGCCACCCGCACCAGCAGGGCGACGTTGAGGTAGCGGGTCGGGTCGCCGGCCACCTGCTCCAGCCGCGCCGCCCCGCGGCGCCCGTTGCGCACCGCCTCCGCGGCCCGGAACCCGGAGACCCGGGCGATGCCCGCCTCCGCGCAGGCCGCGAGCCAGGCCACGACCACCAGCGCGACCGCCCCGGCGAGGAGTTGGCCGGTCATGACACGGTCGGGGCCGGCGAGGGGCCGGTCAGCCCCCGCTCCGCCCGCCAGCCGTCGACGATGGCGGCCTGGAGGCCGAACATCTCCGCCTTCTCGTCCGGCTCCTCGTGGTCGTAGCCGAGCAGGTGCAGCACCCCGTGGACGGTCAGGAGCTGGAGCTCCTCGTCCATGGAGTGCCGGGTCGGCGCATCGGCACCCTGCCGCTCGGCGACCTCGGGGCAGAGCACGATGTCGCCGAGGAGCCCCTGCGGGGGCTCCTCGTCGTCCTTCGCTGGCGGGCGCAGCTCGTCCATCGGGAAGGACATGACATCGGTCGGCCCGGGAAGGTCCATCCACTGGATGTGGAGCTGCTCCATGGCCTCGGCGTCCACCACGATCACCGAGAGCTCGGAGAGCGGGTGGATGCGCATCCGCGCGAGCGCGTAGCGGGCCACGTCGAGGACGGCCTGCTCGTCGACCTCGGTGCCGGACTCGTTGTTGACGTCGATCGACATGGTGCGCTGTGACTACTTCCCGTTGTCGTACTTCTCGTAGGCGTCGACGATACGGCCGACGAGCCTGTGCCGTACGACATCCTGGCTCGTGAGCCGGGAGAAGTGCACGTCCTCCACCCCGTCCAGGATCTCCTGCACCTGGCGCAGCCCGCTCCTGGTGCCGTTCGGCAGGTCCACCTGCGTCACGTCACCGGTGATCACGATCTTCGAGTCGAAGCCGAGCCGGGTGAGGAACATCTTCATCTGCTCGGGGTTCGTGTTCTGGGCCTCGTCGAGGATGATGAAGGCGTCGTTGAGGGTTCGTCCGCGCATGTAGGCGAGCGGTGCGACCTCGATGGTGCCGGCCGCCATCAGCCGGGGGATGGAGTCGGGGTCGAGCATGTCGTGCAGCGCGTCGTACAGCGGCCGCAGATAGGGGTCGATCTTCTCGTACAGGGTGCCCGGCAGGAAGCCCAGCCGCTCCCCCGCCTCGACCGCGGGCCGGGTCAGGATGATCCGGTTGACCTGCTTGGACTGGAGTGCCTGGACCGCCTTGGCCATGGCGAGGTAGGTCTTGCCGGTGCCCGCCGGGCCGATCCCGAAGACGACGGTGTGCTTGTCGATCGCGTCGACGTACCGCTTCTGGTTCAGGGTCTTCGGCCGGATGGTGCGCCCTCGGCTGGAGAGGATGTTCTGGGTGAGCACCTCGGCCGGGGACTCGGCGCCCGGCTCCCCGGTGCCGTCCTCGGCCGCCTTGAGCATGGCGATCGAGCGTTCCACTGCGTCCTCCGTCATCGGCTGCCCGGTGCGGAGCACGAGCATCATCTCGTCGAACAGGCGCTGGACCAGGGCGACCTCCGCCGGGTCGCCGACCGCGCTCACCTCGTTGCCCCGGACATGGATGTCGGCCGCCGGGAAGGCCTTCTCGATCACGCGCAGCAGGGCGTCACCCGAGCCGAGGACCGTCACCATCGGATGCTTGGCGGGGACGGTGAACTGGGCTCGCGCCTGCCCAGGCGCCGGGTTCTTGGCTGTGGGTGTCTGAGTCATGGGCCGGCTCTGTGGCCTGCACATACCTCCCGTTGCAGGGTTCTCGCCGATCGACAACCTCTGGACCATCCAGGGTACGGCCTGGGGCCCGGTGCACCGAGGGCTTTTCCCGGCCCCGACAAGGCACGCGAACCCCTGCACAGCCTGACATTCTGTCCCTGAGGGGATGAGCCCCGCCCGGGCCGGGCCGGGCCCCCGTCCGTCGAGCGGACCGCGCGAGGAGGAGCCATGGGCCAGGGAGTGCACGTCCAGGAGCTGCCCGGGATGGGCAAGCGGTACGACATCGAGCTCGGCCGTTCCGACCAGCGGATCTCGGTGGTCGTGCGGGCCGGCGGGATGCGGGACCTCTATGTGTTCGACGACCGTTCATCCGAGCCGGCGGCGGTCATCGAGCTGAGCGACGAGGAGGCGCGCAAGGTCGGCGCTGTGCTGTCGTCCACGTACTTCGAGGGCTGAGGTCCTGCCGGTGCACGCGGACCTCGTCGGGCTCGGCCTGGCGGTGCTCGTCGCGGGCCTGGTCGCCCGGCTGGCGCGGCGGGTCGGGCTGCCCTCCGTCCCCTGCTACATGCTCGTGGGCATCCTCCTCGGCCCGGGCACCCCGGGGCCGGCCGTCATCGCCCACCCCGAGGACCTGGGGCTCCTCGCGGCCCTGGGGCTGGTGCTGCTGCTGTTCCACCTCGGCGTGGAGTTCCCCCTGGAACAGGTGCTCGGCGGGGGTCGCCGCCTCTTCATCGCCGCGGGCTGCTACATCGGGCTCAACGTCGGCGCCGGGTTCCTCTTCGGGCTCGCACTGGGCTGGGGCGGTGCCGAGGCGCTGGTCGTCGCCGGGGCGCTCGGAGTGTCCTCGTCGGCGATCGTCACCAAGCTGCTCGTCGAGCTGCACCGGCTGACCAACGCGGAGACCCCGGTGATCCTCGGGATCATCGTGATCGAGGACCTGTTCCTCGCCTTCTACCTCGCGCTGCTGTCCCCGGTGCTCTCGGACGCCGACTCCCCGCTGGCGCTCGTGGGGGAGGTCGCGGTCAGCTTCGGGTTCCTCGCCCTGCTCTTCGCCGTGGCCCGGTTCGGGGCCCGCGCGGTGGCCTGGCTGGTCGGGGACCGCGAGGACGAGCTGCTGATCGTGCTGACCGTGGGGCTGGCCGTGCTGGTGGCGGGGGTGTCGGAGGAGGTCGGGGTCTCCGATGCGATCGGCGCGCTGATGATCGGCCTGGTCATCTCCCGGACCCGCCTGAAGGAGCGCCTGGAGCGCCTGGTGCTGCCGCTGCGGGACGTGCTGGCCACCGTCTTCTTCGTGGCCTTCGGGCTGAGCATCGAGGTCGGCGAGATGGGCGCGGTCGTCGTACCGGTCCTGATCGCCGTGCTCGTCACCCTCGTCGGCAACGTCGCGGCGGGGATCGTGGCGGCACGGCTGTTCGGCTTCAACCAGCGGGGGGCGGCCAACATCGGGCTGACCGTGCTGGGCCGGGGCGAGTTCTCGCTGATCCTGGCGACCCTGGCGCTGGGGGCGGGGCTCGACGCCCGGATCGGGCCGTTCGTGGCGCTCTACGTGCTGGTCCTGGCGGTGGTGAGCCCGGTGCTCGCGGCACGCTCCCACCGCCTGGCCCGCGTCATGCCGGACCGGCTGCTGCGCGCGAACTGGACCTACGTCCGCGAGGAGACCATCAGCACCTCGTGCACCCATCTGGACCGGATCCGGGTGACCGGCACGGACACGGCCGTGTGCGAGGAGTGCGTGCGGCTGGGCACCCCCTGGGTCCAGCTGCGGCTGTGCGTCACCTGCGGCCACGTCGCGTGCTGCGACGACTCGCCGCACCGGCACGCCCGGGTGCACGCCGAGGCGGCCGGGCATCCGATCATCCAGTCCGCGCAGCCCGGTGAGGACTGGCGGTTCTGCTTCGTCGACGACACCCTCGTCCGCGCGCCGATGGGCTCGCCGCGCGGCTGAGGGCCGGGGCCCCTGCCCGCGCGGGGTCAGGAGGAGCGGCCGAAGCCGATGGTGGGGACGGCGCGCCTCAGGGGCCAGGGGCGCGTCGGGGGCGGCACGAGCCGTTCCAGGAAGGAGTAGCGGCGCAGGGCGGCGGGGTCCTGGCCGGGAAGGCTCTGCACGGACTGCCACCAGGCCGCGACCTCCCACCAGCCGGGGGCGGAGAGCGAACCGCCGAACTCCTGCACCGACAGCGCGGCCGTGAGCCCGCCGAAGGCGAGCCGGTCGGCCAGCGGCCAGCCCGCCAGGGTGCCGGTGACGAACCCGGCGACGAACACGTCCCCCGCGCCCGTGGGGTCGAGCGCCTCCACCGCGATCGCGGGGACCTGGGCGGTCTCCCCCGTGGCGGCGTCCACGGCGTAGGCGCCCTCGGCGCCGAGGGTGACGACCGCCAGGCGGACCCGTTCGGCGAGGGCGTGGGCGGCGGCGCGGGGGCAGTCGGTGCGGGTGTAGTGCATGGCCTCCTCCGCGTTGGGCAGGAAGGCCTCGCAGTGCGCGAGGTCGGCCAGGTCGGCCGGGTCCCAGCGGCCGGACTCGTCCCAGCCGACGTCGGCGAAGATCCGGGTGCCGCCCCGGGCTGCCGCGGCGATCCAGTCGGCGCCCGCGCCGGGGGCGAGGGAGGCCACCGCGGCCCGGGCCGGCGGCGGGCACCCGGGGGCCGGCCCGGGCGGCGGGGCCTCGTGCCCGTGCGAGACCATGGTGCGCTCGCCCTCGTAGGCCATGGAGACGGTGACGGGCGAGTGCCAGCCGGGCACGGTACGCGAGAGCGAGAGGTCGATGCCCTCCCCCTGGGCGAGCGCGTCCCAGCAGTACTCGCCGTAGTGGTCGTCGCCGAAGGCGGCCGCGAGGGAGGTGCGCAGGCCGAGCCGGGCGAGGGCGGTCGCCATGTTGGCCACCCCTCCGGGACTCGACCCCATGCCCCGTGCCCAGGACTCGGTGCCGCGGACCGGCGCCGAGTCGAGGCCGGTGAAGACGATGTCGAGGAAGACCGTGCCGGTGAGGTAGACGTCGCAGGCCGGATCGCCGGGGGTCCTCAGGGCGGCCAGGGGGTCCAGGCACGCCGTCCGCCGCTGCGGCTCGTCTGGGTCGGGTGTGGTCACCGTCTGCGCTCCCGTGCATGTGCGGTCGGGGCCAGTGTGCCTGATCGGGCCGTCCCGGCGGGGCCGCGTCGGCGCGTGCCGGGCGCGGGGACGCGGCGGCCGGTGCGTGCGCCGCTCAGCTCCTCGGCGGCACGGGGATGCGCGACAGGTCCTGGGCGACGGTCACCTCCCCCGTGAAGCCCGCCGCGCGGGCCTGCCGCTCGAAGACCTCGGCGGCGTCGGTGTAGCGCTGCGAGAAGTGCGTCAGGACCAGGTGGCGGACCCCCGCCTCGTGCGCGGCCCGGCCCGCCTGGCCCGCGGTCAGATGGCCGTGCTCGGTGGCCAGCCGGAGATCCTCGTCGAGGAAGGTCGACTCGATGACGAGCAGGTCGCAGCCCTCGGCCAGCGTCCGCACCCCCTCGCACAGCCGGGTGTCCATGACGAAGGCGAACCGCTGACCGCGGCGCACCTCGCTGACCTCCTCCAGGGTCACCCCGCGCAGCACGCCCTCGCGCTGGATCCGCCCCACGTCCGGGCCCTGGATCCCGTGGGCGGCGAGCCGCTCCGGGAGGATCCGCCGCCCGTCCGGCTCGACCAGCCGGTAGCCGAAGGACTCGACCGGGTGCGACAGCCGGTGGGCGTGGAGCGTGAAGGCGGGCGACTCGGCGACGGGCCCGTCGCCGGAGACGGGGCGCACGTCGAGGACGGCCGTCTCGCGGTAGGCGGTGGCGTACCGGAGGCGGTCGAAGAAGTGGCGGCCGCTCTCGGGGAAGTGGACGGACACCGGGTGCGGGACCTGGTCGAGGTTGATCCGCTGGATCACCCCGGCCAGGCCCAGGGAGTGGTCGCCGTGGAAGTGCGTGACGCAGATCCGGTCGATGTCGTGCGCGGAGACCCCGGCGCGGAGCATCTGGCGCTGGGTGCCCTCGCCGGGGTCGAAGAGGATGCCGCCGCCGTCCCAGCGCAGCAGGTAGCCGTTGTGGTTCCGGTGCCGGGTCGGGACCTGGCTGGCGGTCCCGAGGACCACCAGCTCGCGGGCGGACACGGCCGGCTACCCGGGGGGCCAGGCGAGCCCGCGGCCGCCGAGGACGTGGGCGTGGGCGTGGAAGACCGTCTGCCCCGCCCCGGAACCGGTGTTGAAGACGACCCGGTAGCCCGTCTCGTCGATCCTCTCGTCGGCGGCCACCCTGCCCGCCTCGCGCAGCAGGTCGGCGACGGTCTCCGGTGCCTCGGCGGCGAGGGCGGCGGCGTCCCGGTGGTGGGCCTTGGGGATGACCAGGACATGGCTGGGTGCCTGGGGGTTGATGTCCCGGAAGGCGACCGTCGTCTCGGTCTCCCGGACGACGGTGGCGGGCACCTCCCCGGCCACGATCTTGCAGAACAGGCAGTCCGCCTGCGGTTCTCCGGCCATGTGCGCGGAGCCTCCTCGCGGTGTCGATCACGTGTCAGGGCATGCTATCCGCCCGTCCCTCGGGCCGCCGCGCGCCCGGGAGCCGCCCGGGGAGCGCGAGTGGGCTCGCGCTCCGTGCTCCACCGGGCGGCTCCCCCGGTGTCAGGGCAGCGACGGCGGGGTCTTCGCCGGGGACGCCTCCAGCGCGGCCAGCGCGATCCGGACCGCTTCGTCCAACTGCGGGTCGCGGCCCGCCGCGTGGTCCGCGGGCGTCGGGACGACCTCGACGTCGGGCAGGACGCCGCGGTTCTCCACGTCCCAGCCGTGTCCCTCCAGCCAGATCGCGTACTTGGGCTGGGTCACCAGGGTGCCGTCGACCAGCGAGTAGCGGCTGTCGATGCCGACCACGCCGCCCCAGGTGCGGGTGCCGACCACGGGGCCGATGCCGAGGGCCTTGACGGCCGCGTTGACGATGTCGCCGTCCGAGCCGGAGAACTCGTTCGCCACGGCCACCACGGGACCGCGCGGGGCGTCCACCGGGTAGCTGACCGGGCGGCGCCCGCGCGGGAGGTCCCAGCCGACGATGCGGCGGGCGAGCTTCTCCACCACCAGCTGGGAGGTGTGCCCGCCGCGGTTCTCCCGCACGTCCACGATCAGGCCCTCGCGGGCGACCTCGACCCTGAGGTCGCGGTGGATCTGCGCCCAGCCGGGTGCCTGCATGTCGGGCACGTGGAGGTAGCCGAGCCGCCCGTCCGAGCGCTCGTGGACACGGCGGCGCCGGTCGGCGACCCAGGCGTGGTAGCGCAGCGGCTCCTCGTCGGCGATGGGCACCACGACGGCGTGGCGCAGGTCGCCCCCTCCCGCGGGGGAGACGGTCAGTTCCACGGGACGTCCGGCCGCGCCCACCAGGAGCGGCCAGGGCCCGCGGACCGGGTCGACGGGCCTGCCGTCGACGGCGACCAGGGCGTCGCCGGACCGCAGCGCCACGCCCGGTGCGGCGAGGGGCGAGTGGGCGAGCGGGTCGGAGGTCTCGGAGGGCAGGATGCGGTCGATGCGCCAGAAGCCGTCCTCGTCCCGCGAGACGTCGGCCCCGAGCAGCCCCTGCCGGGAGCCGCGGCCGCCGCGGCCGCCCGGAGGGATGACGTAGGCGTGGGAGGTGCCGAGCTCACCCTGCACCTCGTACAGCAGGTCGACCAGGTCGTCGTGGGTGGCCACCCGCGCGAGGACGGGCCGGTAGCGCTCCAGCACCCCGTCCCAGTCGACACCGCCGAGGTCCTCGCGCCAGAAGTGGTCCCGCATCAGGCGC
The DNA here is from genome assembly GCF_024497955.1 of Streptomyces sp. C10-9-1. Classification (GTDB taxonomy): domain Bacteria; phylum Actinomycetota; class Actinomycetes; order Streptomycetales; family Streptomycetaceae; genus Streptomyces; species Streptomyces sanyensis. Next base: position 334,938 of record NZ_JANHKP010000006.1, read on the forward strand.
CCCGCCTCGTCGTACATCTGGCGCCACTCCGCGGCCGGGTCGACGGTGCGGCGCACCCGGCCGAGGTCCACGGTGATGTTGGTGTCGCTGTCCTCGTCCCGGGAGGCGCGGCGGTCGCTGGGGACCAGCTTCAGCTTCCCGTCGGTGTGCAGCAGCACGCGCCTGCCGTCGCCGCTGACGCGGAAGCGCCCCGCGTCGCCGGACAGTTCCTCCACCCGCAGCCGCGTGAAGTCGAAGCGCTCCAGGGCGGTGGTGGGACCGGAGTCGTCGGGGTGGGCGCGGGTGGTGCCGAGGACTCCGCTCATCGGGTGGCGCAGCCACAGCAGGCCGTCCCGGGCCGCGCGCAGGGTCGAGTAGCGGGCGGCCTCCACCGGGAAGGGCACGATCCGGTCCGCCAGGCCGTCCAGGTCGATCCGGGTGGCGGGGGCGGACTGCTCGTCGCCGTCCGGCCCGTCGCCCTCGTCCTCGGCCTCGAAGGGGCGGCCGTGCCGCTGCGGGCCGAACGGCGAGGGGGTGGAGGCGGCGAGGGTGATCAGGTGGGGGCGGCAGCCGCCGACGAAGGCGAGGTCGAAGACATGGGAGTCGTAGACGGGGTCGAAGGCGCGCTCGGAGAGGAAGGCCAGGTGCCTGCCGTCGAGGGTGAACGCGGGCTGGTAGTCGGCGAAGCGCAGCGGGGTGGCCTCGCAGACGGTCAGGTCGCCGGTGCTCGCGAGCTTGATCTGCCGCAGCGGCTCGGGACCCGCGTGGGACCAGGCGAGCCAGGCGGAGTCGGGTGAGAAGCACAGGCCCTCGGCGTCGCCGTGCTCGCTGCGGTCGACCTCGCGCACCTCGCCGGACTCCCGCTCGACGAGCAGGACGCGGCCGTCGTGGGCGGCGACGGCCGCACGGCTGCCGTCCGGTGCCGCGGCGAGTTCCACGACGCGCCCCAGACGGCCCGCGGCGAGGCGGCGGGGGGTGGCTCCGGCGGGCCTTCCGGTGGCCGGGGCGAACTCCAGCGCGTCGTCGCCCTCGGCGTCGGTCACCCAGACGACGTGCTCCTCGCCGTCCGCCCGGAAGGTGCGCGGCATCCGGGCGCGCACGCCGGGTTCGGCGGAGAGCTCCCGGGCGGGGCCCTCCCGGTGGGTCACCCAGTGGATGCCGCCGCGGACCTCCACGGCGCTGCCCCGGCCCGTGTGGTCGGGTGCGGCGGCGCCGAGGTGGTGCTCGGCGCCGACCGTCCAGGGCCGCAGGTCGGTGCGCTGGCCGCCGAGCCGGGGGGCGAGGCGCCGGGGGGCGGCGTCCTCCAGGTCGTCGAGGATCCACAGCTCCCCCGCGGCGGTGTAGACGACGCGGGTGCCGTCGGTGGCGGCATGACGTGCGTAGAAGCCGCCGAGCGGGGTGTGCCGGCGCAGCGCGGACCCGTCGGGCCGGGAGGAGTACAGCGCGCCCACGCCCTCGTGGTCGGAGAGGAAGGCGATCCGGTCGCCGACCCAGAGCGGGTACTCGAGGTTGCCGTCGAGTTCCTCGTGGACGCGGGTGAAGCCCCCGCCGCCCCCCGTCCCCTCCGGCGTGGTGCCGGGGGCGGTGCCGCCGTCCGCAGCGTCCTCGATCCACAGCTTGCCCGCGGTGCCTCCGCGGTAGCGCTTCCAGGCGGCGGCCTCGCGTCCCATGGCGGCGGAGAGCAGCAGGGTGCGCGGGCCGAAGGCGACGTCGCCCACGGGACCGAAGGGCAGCCTCTCGGCCGGGCCGCCGTCCAGGGGCACCGCGCGTGCCCAGGTGCGGCGCAGGGAGGGCTGGTCGTGTGCGGCGAGCGCCAGCACCCGACCGTCCGGCGTCCAGCCGCGGACCGCGGTCCGCATGCTCCCCCAGTGCGTGAGGCGGTCGGCGGGGCCTCCCCCGACGGGTGCGACGTGCACCTCGGGTGCCCCGTCCCGGTGGGAACTCCAGGCGATGCGGGTGCCGTCGGGCGAGAAGCGGGGGTGGTTCACGGGCATGTTGTCGGCGCTGACACGCCACGCCCGGCCGCCGTCGAGCGGCGCCACCCAGACGTCGTCCTCGGCGGTGAAGGCGATCAACTCACCGTGCAGATGCGGAAACCGGAGGTAGGCAGGGTGCGTCACGGACTCACCCTAGGCGCGCCGGCACCCGGTGCGGAGGGCTTCGGATCACTTGGCCGGATCGGCGCAGCGCGGGGAGCGGCCGCCCCCGGGGACGGCCCGGACCGGGCGGGGGTCACTTGGCGGGCTCGGCGGTGACCGTGACCGTGCGGGTGACGGTGACGGTCGCCCCGGGGACGGGCCGGTCGCCGGGCTGCCGCGAGGGCTCCGGCGAGGCGGTCGCCGCCGCCGAGCAGTCGCCGAGCATGGTGGCCTCGAAGACGGTCTCCCCGGCGATCCGGGCGGTCATGTCCCCGCGGACGCAGACCCCTGCGCGCTCCTCGGTCACCGTGCCGTCGAGCGTGATCTCCTGGCCGGATTCGGTCTCCCCCTCGCAGTCGACGGTGGCCGCGGCGGGGGCTCCCGTCGCCGTGGAGCCCGGCGCCGGCGTCGGGGCCTGCGCCCGGCAGCTGAACCAGGCGACCTCGAAGGTGAGTCGTTCGAGTGTGCTGGTGGCCGTGCGGTCGGTGGTGACGGCCACGGCAGCGGAATTGAGCCCTCCGCCGACCGGCTGGCAGGCGGCGGTCCCGGCAAGGCCCACCGCGCAGGCACCGGCGGCGGCCACGGTCCTCCACGCCCTCATGCGGGGCATGGTCCCATGCCGGAACCCGGCTGAGAAGGCGAGTTGCGGCCATGTCGCCCTGCCGCCGCAGGCGCCCTCTCAGGACCAGCGGCCGGTCCTCCCCAGCAGCAGGGCGACCGCGGCGGTACCGGCCGTCGAGGTGCGCAGCACGCTGCGGCCCAGGCGGTACGGCCGGGCCCCCGCCCGGGCGAAGACCGCGGCCTCCTCCGGGGAGACGCCGCCTTCGGGGCCGACCACCAGCACGATCGACCCCTCGGCGGGCAGTGCGGCGGTGGCCAGGGGCTCGGCCCCCTCCTCGTGCAGCACCGCGGCGAAGTCGGCCTGCGCCAGCAGCGCGGCGACCTGCTTGGTCGTCGCCGCCTCGGCGATCTCCGGGAAGCGCAGGCGACGGGCCTGCTTGCCCGCCTCGCGTGCCGTGGAGCGCCATTTGGCAAGGGACTTGGCCCCGCGGTCGCCGCGCCACTGGGTGATGCAGCGGGCGGCGGCCCACGGCACGACGGCATCCACCCCGGTCTCCGTCATCGTCTCCACGGCGAGTTCCCCGCGGTCGCCCTTGGGCAGCGCCTGGACCACGGTGATCCGCGGCACCGGCTCCGGTTCGGCCGGAAGGCCGGCCACCTCGACCACGAGGCGGTCCTTCCCCTCGGCTGCGAGTACGGTCCCGGACGCGCCGGAGCCCCGCCCGTCGGTGAGCACGACCTCCTCACCGGGCGTCAGACGGCGGACGGAGACGGCGTGGCGCCCCTCCGGGCCGTCGAGGGTCACGGTGGTGCCGGGGCGGACGCCGTCGAGGGAGCCGACGACGAAGACGGGAGCGGTCACCGGGCACCTCCGGCGGCCCCCGGGGCGCCGGCCGGGTCCCCCGAGGCGGGCCCGGCCGCGCCGTGGCGCCCGGGCGCGGTCCCGGCCGCGTCCAGTTCCTCGGCCAGCGTCCGCACCAGTTCGGCGGCGGGCAGCGGGCGTGCCAGCAGGTGGCCCCGACCGGCCCACAGCGCCATGCCCTGGGGGTCCCCGGCGGCTGCCGCGGCGCGCCGCAGGCCGCTGGTGAGGTGGTGGACGTCCGGGTAGGCGGCCGGTGCGTGCGGCCCGTGCTCGTGCAGGAACCGGTTGACCAGCGCGCGCGCCGGGCGCCCGGAGAAGGCGCGCGTCAGCTCGGTGCGGGCGAACCGGGGGTCGGTGAGCGCCTGCTTGTGCAGGGGGTGGGCCCCGGACTCGGGGCAGGCGAGGAAGGCCGTGCCCAGCTGGGCGGCGCTCGCGCCGGCCGCGAGAACGGCGGCGACGTCCGCGCCGCGCATCAGTCCGCCGGCGGCGATCAGGGGGAGCCGGACGCTGTCGCGGACCGGCGGCAGCAGGGCCGCCAGCGGCGTCGCGGGGGGCCGGGGGCCCGGGGCGTCGCGGTGGGTGCCCTGGTGGCCGCCGGCCTCCGCGCCCTGGACGCACAGGGCGGCCGCACCGGCCGCCTCGGCCGCCCGGGCCTCCTCGACGGAGGTGACGGTGACCACCGTGACCGTACCGGCGGAGGCGAAGGCGGCCAGCACCTCGGGGGCGGGGCAGCCGAAGGTGAAGGAGACCGCCGGGACGGGGTTCTCGGCGAGGACCGCCAGCTTGGCCTCGTAGGCGTCGTCCCGGCCGCCGTCCGGGTCCCCGAGGGGCGTCCCGTAGCGGGCCGCCTCACCGGCGAGCCGGTCGCGGTAGGCGCCGACGGCGGCGCGGTCGGCGCCTACCGGCTGGGGCATGAAGAGGTTGACCCCGAAGGGCCGCGAGGTCAGGCGGCGGACCCGGTCGATCTCCCGGCGCAGGGCCTCCGCGTCCTTGTACCCCGCGGCGAGGAAGCCGAGGCCGCCCGCCTCGGACACGGCGGCGGCCAGTTCGGGGCGGGAGGCGCCCCCTGCCATGGGCGCCTGCACGATCGGGTACCGGAACAGGCCGGTCGGTGCCAAGGACATGCAGGCATCGTGCCACGTCCCGCGGGGGCCGCCGAATCGCGTGGCCGCGGGGCGTCAGGTCCGCCGGCCGGGCGGGCGGTTGCCGGTGCGCGCGGCGGACGCGGCCGGTCGTACGGGGCGCCGCGGGGCGCCACGCGCCGGTGCCCCGGACCGGTGGTCCGGGGCACCGGTCCGGGTCGCCGCCGCGAGGGCGCCGACCGGCGGG
>NZ_JANHKP010000007.1 GCF_024497955.1 Streptomyces sp. C10-9-1
CCGGCCGAAGCGCCATTGGCTGCTGCTGAACCACAAAGCTCATCGCGTCAGCCGCTGACACTCGCACTGCAGAGACGAACCACGCTCCTGCTCGTCAGTGACTCAGCCAGCTCTGACAGGTCTGAAAGAGTCAGTCCTTGACCGAGCGTGTAAGTCGCGAGCACATGCCCACGGATTACCGATTTTACGTCTCCGACGCCAACGTCAATACCTGCCTCCTGCAATTCACGCAGCAGCCTCTCTCCTCGTGCCGCTGCAGCCTCGGGCAAGTTGGAACCAGGAGGAATTTCTTTCCTTTTCCTGCATACGATGATCGAATCAAGGTTCGAGGGTTCATTTCCACCCTTCGTGACACTCGTGCTCATCTCACCCTTGATGGGTTGAATAGCCGTAACCCCAAGCCCGGCGTTAGTCAGTGCCTCCACAAGGCTTACCCACCCTGTCAACCGAGCCTGGTGAAAGGTGAAAGCCAACAAGCCTCCCGGCTTCAAGATGCGCTCGCATTCCTTCCAAACACGCGAGATCGCATCACCGAACTGCCTCGGATCAGCGCTCTGCACCTCTTCCATTCTTCTTGTTGTCTGGGCAACTGATGGGTATCCCGAAAAGGGCTCCATCCCCATGAGCCAAGCGTGGAAGAAATCGGCAAGTTCCGAGTAGTGGACGTTATCCATATAGGGTGGATCAGTCACGATGAGGTCCACGGACCCTGAAGGCAGATCGGTGCGGGACGAATCACCGTTCCGGAGGTAAATCTGCCTCGTACCAAGCCCCTGCTCCGGCCATGCGTCGAGGGGTTTCCCCTCGAACGGGACAGACAAGCCTGTGGTCCTCTGTACAGCGCCATTAATCAGCACCTGGTCGAAGGGATCCGTCTTGTAGTCGTGTGCGCGAATAATGCGGCTACGGAAAAGCGTAGAAAATGATCCAGACGACGCAGGTGTGCCCCAAGGGTGTGCCTCGAGGGGCATACGCTCAGGTTTGAGGATGTGATGACTGAACATGTGTCTGACGGCACCTGTCCCTTCCCCCTTGAAGGAACAGAACATGTTGTTAAATTCGAGCGTTCCTGAGAATAGCGCAACTAGGGCCTCTCGCTCAGCATCGCCCGCGCTTACATCACGAATCGCAGAACCGAGCAACCCCAGCGAATAAAGTTGCCGCTCATTAAAGAATTGACGCCATTCCGTGAATCCCCACCGCATCGCCTGGCGGGTGTTCTCCCCCAGCTCAAGTTGACCGACCGGCAGCACGAGGTCACGTTCATTGGTTTGCAGTAGGTCAACGCACTCTGCATACAGAGACCTATCAAAGGCGTTGATGGGTTCATACCGCTTCTTCCCGTCAAACCCTAGAACAAGCTTTGCATACATTTCACGCTTCGGGGCTTTCCCCTTCAAAGCATCAAGCACTTTGGAGGTATGCCCGTTAGCGCACGTAACTTGGGTGCGATTCACTGCGCCGGCGCGCTCAAACTTATGGCCGTTGCGGCATTCCGCTGATGCAAAGTCGTATCGTCCAGCCTGTACGTCCAAGCATACCGGGCAAACGATTTGCGCCTCAGGAACCCTTTTAGGATAAGCGTGCTGCGAGAAAACATGGGTCGAGAAAAGCCGGGTGCTTGCCTCGCAATGGGGGCAGTGGGCTACTGCGACCCAGAAGTAGTAGAGAACCGGCTCGCCGTTTTCAGTACGATGAACTCGATCAATCTCTTCACGGCATTGTGACTCGACAATCTTGAAGGCTCGGCGCAATTCAGAAACATCCCATTGCTGCACAGCCTGACGTTGAACCAGAGTAGCAACCGGATTAATATCCGAACCGATGACGCTTGCGCCCATTTTTACTGCTTCGACAACAGTCGTACCGGAACCCGCGAACGGATCAAGTACAACCAAGCCATCAAGATTCGTAGCACTGCTGTAAGTCTTAAGCGCGTCGCTGTCTGCTTCAGTGACTGCAGCCGCAATGATACCGCGGAACACACTCCCCAAGCGCTTGGCCCACCATTTATGAGTACTCGTAGCAGGGCGATGAACTTCCTTACGCCATGACTCATTCTCTGCGATCTTGCTGAGTTCGACCGCAGGGAACGCCGCTTCTAGCGCGGACGAGCTTGGGATGCCCCGATGACATTGCACGTCAGCGTCGAAGAGAGCCAAGTGATCAGAATGGTTCATCGTTCTCATCCAGTAGGGGCTGTCGTGGGATGCGCCTCACGGCTTCATGCCAACTTCACCAGCCGGATCACTCTTTGCCCTAAAGGCAGTGAAGGCGCGAGTGAATCCGGCTGTCGGATTATCTGCCAACTCCGTGCGCAATGAGTTATCGCGGAAGTCGAAGGTGTACTTAGCTGCAATCTTATCAGCATCGGCCCGAATCAGGGAGCCGACCTCCCTTAGACTATCAGCCCCGTCAAGCACCTCGCCCTTACGTGCGATCAATGTGCAATTCGAGGTCAGGCCATCTGCCAACGCATAAGGCGTAGGAGCGACATACATTTTCCGATCACGCACCAAGATATCGCCATAGGATCCAAAATCGCGGAAGCTGTCATTCTTATGCACATAGTCATGGTGAGCGTTCAAGAAATCGCCATGACAGATTACTAGGTCAAGGACCGGGAACTGATCTCCCTCGAATTTTTTCGGGTAGCGTCCGAAGATGTAGTAAACTGATTTCCCTTCGTGCATGCCCGTCGCGAGCTGACTATTGCAGTCGAAATCTGCCTGCCTCCCGGGAGTCTCCAAGCCCTTCACCTCGAATCCTTCGGGGTAGTCAGTCATGACGTAGTCAGGATATTTGTTCCGCTTGGTTACTTCCCATGAAAATCCTGTTTCGGCGATTCGGTCACCGACCCAATCCTGAAAGTGGAACTCTTTATCCCGCCTGGTCCTGCGGCGAATCAATTCTCCACGCTGCATGGCGTCGTAGCAGGAAATGAAAACTGAGGCAAGTGTCATAATTGTCACGATTTCGCCCTTTATGCGCTGTCCCGTAGCCACCCTCGACTTGCCGGGCAACACTAATGGCACCGTGGACCATGCCTGGACGGATCACGTCCTTCAGAGAACGCGCAGGGCTGCGACCAGCTACTTCTCCTAGGAACGCAGCGCCCGCCGGAGCCGTGGGCGAGTGAAGCCCCCAGCAGAGACGCTGGGGGCTTCTTCGTGGCGTGGGTGAGGATCCCGCCTACGGAAGGCGCCGGCCGCGGCTCTCTGCGACGCGCAGGACTTGGCCCAAGGCTTCCGTGAGGTCTGCGGAAGTTGCATGGAGAGCCACCGGGTCGGGCTTCGGGAGGCTGAGCAACTCGATGGCGCGGTCCAGTACCTCGGCCGCCTGGTCGAGGTAGGTCCTTTCGAGGGTGTCGGCCAGGCGAGACATGCGGCTGCTGTCGCCGTCGGTGCTCAGGAAGCACGGTTTGCCGTCAGGGCCGGACCACGGGAGGAGCCGCAGTTCGTCGCGGGAGGTCATCTGCCTGTCTCCCCTTTCCTTGAGTGTCGGGTGGGTGGTGAAGACCGCGTCTGCGGCATCGCTGGGAAAGGCCAAGAGCGCGGCTTCGATCACGCGGCCAGCGGAGTTGAGGGCGATGCTCGTGATAGTGAGAACCGTCCGTGTGGTGCTGATGCGGAGGGCACTTGCCTCTTCCCGGGTGGGGAGGCGGGCTGTGACCGTCTCCCTGGTTTCTGTACGGGCCGCGTCCCAACTGCCGGGCCAGGAGGACGAGGCGAGTTGTGCGGCTGGTGCGAGGTCGCGGGGGATGTAGATGCGGGCCACGCTTCGGGGGGTCTCGCCCTCGTAGGTGGTGCAGTCGAACTCGGTCAGCGGAGTGTTTGGCGGGACCTTCAGGAGGGTTCTGATGTGGCCGCGGGCCCTGAGGTTGGTCGTGCGGATGGTGGTCTGGATGTCGGGGGCGAACGGCATACCGGCACCTCCCGTGTAGGTGATGCGGCGGAGCGGGGCGCGGACGAAGTTGCCCTTGCCGTGGGTCTTCTCGATGAGTCCTTCGGCCTGGAGGAGGGCGAGGGCCTGGCGGACGGTCGGAGTGCTGACCTTGTAGTGGGTGGCCAGCTTGGGTTCCGAGGGGAGGCGGTCTCCGGGCTTGAGGTGGCCGGCGGTGATCTGGGTGCGGAGGTCTTCGGCGATGGTGTCGCGGAGGGTCGGCACGGTCGGGGTCACCACCTTTTCTGGACTCGGAGGGCGACCAGGCGGGTGCGGGGGTGCATGGTCAGTTGCTCGCCTGTTTCGAAGAGGAGGCGTTTGGCGCCGAGGGGGAGTTGGCGGAGGTCGGCCACTCGGCAGGGCTGGCCGCCGATCTGGATGACGTCGCCTCGCTGGACGTTGATCGAGGTGATCTCGATGGGGGCGACCACGGCGCCGGTCGGGGTCCAGGGCTTCATCCCGTTACCTCCTGGCGGGGCGGGGTGGTCGCCGGCGTGTGGCAGGGGCAGGCGCATGTCTCGTAGATCACCGGGATGTCGACCGGGGCCGTTACTGGGGAGGAGTGAGCGCACTCGTTGTGGGTGCCGATCTGGCACCGGGACGAGCGGTACGGGGTGAGCTTCGTTTGGGACATCAGGCCGTCTCCGCCTGGGTGAGGTGGGGGCGCTCGGCGGTGGGGGCGTACCGACTGATGCGGGGCGTGCTGGCGCCGTGGGAGATGGTCCGTCCCGGTGGAGTGGTGCGGTGTAAGGGCCTGTGGGGATGGGCGGTTCGGGCCTGCCGCGGTCTGGTCGAGTGGAGTGCGCGGCGGATACGGTTGAGCACGCTGATCAGCTCCCATCGCTGATGGCCGGGTCCCCGGACGTCGCGTGTCGCGGGGACCGCTTGTTCACTGCGGCCCAGAGGGTTCGGCCGCCGAGGCTGGTGGCGAGGAGACCGAAGCGGTCTGCCTGTGCCAGGACTTCCAGGACCTCCCGCCATGTCTCTGCGGGGAGGGTTTCCGGTACCTCTGCTTCGATCGACGTGTGTCTGGTGTGGGCCACCACGCGTGTGGTGAGTCCGAGGGCGGACAACCGGGCGGCGAGGGCCTCCGCGCTTACTTCGGGAGCAGGCACAAGGCAGCCTCCGTTACCGGTGATCACTTTAAGTGAAGCTAGTTAACTAGATTAGAGCTAGTGGACTAGATTTTCCATATGCCTGAGCAGCCGCCATACCTCCGTATCGCCGACGAACTGCGGCGGCGGATCGCGGAGCACGAGTGGACCCCTGGAGACCGGCTGCCCTCACGGGCCCAGATCGGCCAGGAGTGCGGGGTGGGCGAGAACGTCGTTCGCCGGGCCCAAGAGCTGTTGATCTCCCAGGGCGTGTTGGAGGGGCGGGCCGGGTCCGGGACCTATGTGGCCGAGCCCCGGCTGCGGGTGCGGATGGTGCGGTCCGCGGCGCGCGAGCAGCCCGACGGGTCGCCATTCCGGGCCGACATGAAGGCCGTCGGGCGGAACGGTGGCTGGGAAAGCCGGACTGATGCGAAGGTGCCCGCGTCGGCCGAGATCGCTGCGCGGCTCGGGATCGGCGAGGGCGAGCTGTGCGTCCGGACCGTATACGAGTTCCTCGCCGACGGGCGGCCCGTGCAGCTGTCGACGAGCTGGGAGCCGTACGACCTCACCGGCGGTACCCTCGTCGTTCTGCCCGAGGGCGGGCCGCATGCCGGGGCCGGCGTCGTGAACCGGATGGCCGAGATCGGCGTCACCGTCAGCCACGCCGTCGAGCAGCCCGAGCCGCGGCAGGCCACCGCTGAGGAAGCCTCACTCCTCGGAATCCAGAAGGCCGCGCTCGTCACCCACATCCGGCGCACCTACTACAGCGACCAGGGTCCGCCCGTGGAGACGGCCGACATCGTCGTGCCCGTAGCACTCTGCGAGATCGTCTACGAGATCCCCATCAAGTGACAGCGTGCGCGACAGCTCTGGCTGAACGTGTCTCTACATGCCGCGAGGGCCCGTAGAGTGCGGGCGTCATCGCATGCGGGAGGGGTCATGTTTGGCTTTCCGGGACGGAGACTGCAACAGGGCTTCGCCGAGTTGGGGGATCTCACCGGTCGCACAGCGGACGAGATCATCGCTTCCGTGGGTGCGCCCATCAGTCAGAGCATGATGGGACCGGGACAGGTGTTGCTCCAGTGGCAAGGGGACGCGTACCACATCGGAATCCTCTTCGAGCAAGGCCAGTTCGCAGGCATTACGAGTGAGGACTCCGGACGGCTGCCGGGCGGGCGAGCGCTGGCACGGGGGTTCGCTGGCCTTGGCAACCTGACGGGGCGCACGAAGGACGAAATTATCGCCGTCGTCGGTCCATATTCCAGCTTCAGCGTTGCCGGCCCCCACCAGGTACTCCTTCAGTGGCAGAGCGACGTCTACCACATCGCTCTTCTGTTCGAGGGTGACGAGTGCGTGGGGATTGCACACGAGTTCGCGATCTAGGTGCGCCTCTACGGAAGGAGCCTCCCGGGCTCCACACAAGCTGACATCCACGGCTGACATCAACGCCGGTGGACGACAGCGGTCGTACCCGGTCAGTCGCACCAGCCGTCAGCAGCGCCCCTCCCCCGCCAAGGACCGCCCGATCGAACTCCTAAAGCGGGTGTCGCAGGTTCGAATCCTGCCGGGGGCACCAGCCGAAAGGCCCCGGACCGATCACGGTCCGGGGCCTTCCCGATTTCGCTGACCGGCGAACCGGCGCCGATCTCTCGCCCCATGGCAGCTCCGGCCCAAGGCCGCTACACCGCCCTCCGCAGAATGTGCGCGCGTCCCTCTGTACTGGCGTCCACACTGAGGCCATGACCTTCATGAACGTCCTGTGATCCGTCCGTGCCATGCGCTGGGCCCCGCGGCCCAACCGGGCTCCCGCACGGTTCGTGCGACGGCTGTGACTCTCGGGGGAACCGCCCCGCGAGACCTGTGGGCGTCTTCCGCGGCTTCGGACCGGAGGCGGGGCCTGTGCTCTTCTTCTCCGAAGGAGTGGCTACGCCCCGAGGGGGCGGAGCAGCACGGCCGGCTCCCGGCACAGGTGGGGGATACGGGGGTCGAGGCTCGCTCGGCCCGTCGGCGCCGGTCACGACACCGGCGGCTCCGCCACCGCATCGTCGGCAGCGAGACCGCCGGTCGGCTGCCGCTCTCCCGTTTTCCGCTCCCTGGGGCGCGGCGGCGGGCTGCGCACACAAGCGCCCGGGAAGGGGCCGCGTGGGCGCCTTCCCGGGCGAAGTCGAGGGCAAGGAGAGCGGAGGGACTTGATTTCATGGAAAGTGAATGAGAAGGAAGCCCCTTCATGGCCTTGCCGCGGTCAACGCTAGCACTCAGGCGGGGATCAGGTCGCGCAGGTTTTCGAGGGTGATGACCCGGGAGTCCGGGTGCAGCCCCTCGGGGCGTTCGAGACCGACGTACGTCACGGGCTCGTCCGGGGCGGGCCCGCCGTCCCACGTCTCCACGGTCGTGGTGCCGCGCGACATCAGCCCGACCAGGTGCCCCACCGTCAACTGCTCGCGCTCCACCAGTGCGCGCACCACCTTGGAGACCGACACCTGGTTCTCCTCGACCCGGTTGGCCTCGGAGATGCCCTTCAGATACAGGTGCAGCCACTTCGCACGCCACCGGCCGTCGTCCCCGCGCCGGAAGACCAGCGGCAGCGCCACACGCCCCACTCCGCGCAGCTCCGACGTCATCCGCACCGTGCGGGGCTCGAACGGTCGGCCCTTCTGCTCGCCGTCGCGGAGCATGAAGCCGAAGAACGACTCCTCGACCTCCTCGAAGCCCTCGCCTGCGTAGATGTTGACCTGCGGGACGATGAAGGTGCCCCGCACCAGGTCCAGGGACAGGTCGATGAACTCCGAGGCTCCCTCGGGTGCCTCGGTGACGTCACCGGAGTGCACGCCCCCGACCGCGGTGAGGGCCGTGTACGAGAGCCAGGAGTCGGTGCTGTAGTCGCTGCGCAGGAGCAGGGCCGACAGGTCGTAGTCGGTCCGGTTCCGGGTCTCCTTCCAGTACGTGAAGAACCGCAGCAGCTCGCCGTCGACCGCCGAGACCGAGCCCCGCGGAAGTACGCGGAACCCGGGTGCGGTCGCCCTGCCGCTGAGCGGGAGCGCGACGTCGAGAACGTCGGGGTCGAGCAGCAGCCGGTGCGGTGCCGGGAGCCGGCGGCGCATCTCGGCGTCGAGGGCGGCGGCCAGGCGGTCGCGGTCCGCGGCCGGAACGGGGGCCCGGTGGTCGGGGGCCGCCCAGGCCCGGCCCCGGCGGTTGACGAAGATGCGGGGCTCGCCGCTCTCCCGCTCCCGGTTGTGGAGATGCTCCCGCACCGACAGGACGACCCGGCCGGAGACCTCGGGAGCGAGTTCCACGGCGGCGGCGACCACCGCGTCCCGCTCCGTCTGGTCCGCGGCGCTGCGCAGCAGGAGGTCCAGGGTGCGGAACAGCTTGCCGGGAGCGGACCTGAGCAGCCTCACCGCACCGGTGACGTCCGCGTCGCCGAGCAGCCTCTCGACGCGGCCGTCGAAGGACCGCGCCTCCTTCTCGCCCCGCGCGACGGCGAACACGTCGGCGGCGTGCGGCCAGCGGGGGTACTCGTGGGGGTGGAGGCGTTCACCGAGCCGCTTGAAGGGCTCCCGGTGCGCGTGCACGTCGGCGAGCTTGGCCGGGTTGGCCGCGACCACCGCGTCGAGGCCCGCCAGCAGCCGCCGGCGCACCGGGCGCGGCAGGGACCGGAACCGGCTCGGCTCCTGAAGTGTCACGTCGCCGCCCGACAGTGCGCACGCCAGCCGCAGCACGTCGGTCACCGTGTCGAGCAGGAGGTCGGCACCGACGCCGAGGCGCGCCTCGTTGACGACCGCCCGGTTCTCGCGGACGGGGATCGACTCGGGCTGGGGGCCGGCCGCGCAGCGCCCGGCGAGGACCTTGAGGTCGGCCAGGTGGTCATCGCCCAGCGGGGTCGTGCTGCCGGCCAGGGCCAGGTAGAGGGCGGTGAGTTCGTCGTCCAGGCCGCGCCCGAGGTGCAGGACGGTCACCCGGTCGCCCGCCGATGCGATCAGCTCGTCCTGCGCCGCCAGCATCTCCTCGTAGCTGTGCTGGTAGCGGCCGTACGCGGGGAGGCTGAGCAGGTCCAGCCCCCCGTCGGCCAGCTGCCTGAGGACGTTCTCGCGCGAGGAGTCGTCGTCGAGCGCCATCGCCACGCACCGCGTCCAGAACTCCTCGGTGCCCGGGACGTTGGCCGGGAACTCGACGAAGTACGTGTTGTGCCGGACGTGGTCGCCCACCAGCTCGCGCACGGTGCGCAGCGTGCGCGTGGCGGTGTGCAGGACGGCGGCCCCGGACAGCCCGGACAGCCGCTGAAGCAGCTCCGCCGAGAGTTTGAAGCCCACGGACATCAGCGCCGCGTCGAACTGCCGTGCGGCGGTGGCGCCTTCTCCGGCAGAGCCCACGGGGGAGGGGAGGCGGAGGGTGTGGCGGACGAGGATGGACTCGGGACTCTGCTCCATTCGGGGATGATCGCAGAGCCGAACGGGCGTGCGCACAGGGGTTTTCCGCCGGTGCTCCGGTGCCGGGTCCGCCGCCGCGGTACCTCCGCCCCCCACCACGCCGCCCTTCGGGCGTGGCCGGTCGCGGTGGGGGGCACCACTGGTGGGGCGGCTCCGGACGGCCCGGGACCGGTGCCGCCGCGCCCCGGGCGGTCTCCCGCCGGGGCGCGCTCCGTCGGCCGCCTGCGGGCAGGGGCAGCTGCGCAGCGGCACGGGCGCGGACCCTGGGGGCGGGCCCGGCGAAAACAGGTCGAGAAGGCGCCCGCCCTCTCCGATCATGCCCGTATGCCCCTGGACGAGACCCTCGCACGAGTCGACGCGGACCTGGCCGCAGGCCGCGTCCCCCTCGCGCGGCAGCGCCTGCGCGGACTGGTTTCCTCCTTCCCCGGCGACCTGGCGCTCCGCCGCCGCCTGGCGGAGGTGTACCGGCTGTACGGGGAGCCCGCGGAGGCCGGGCGCTGGATGTACCTGGAGGCGGACCGGGACGCCGACGAGACCGCCGCGTTCGAGGCCCGGTACCCGACCCCTCGGGAGCGCATGAGGGCTCTGGCCTGGCGCGGGCCCGAGCCCCAGGGGCACGCGGACTTCGCCGGCCGGCAGCTGGCTGCGGTGCGCACCGCCTGCTCCGAGGCCACGGGCGGACCGGTCGGCTGGGACACGGCCAACCGGGCCCGGGCCGGCGGGCCGGACACGGGGCGGCGGGGGTTCACAGGCTTCCTCGCCGGGGCCGGGTGCCTGGTGGCGGCGCTCGCGATGCTGGGGATCTGGGTGAACGGGCTCGTCGCGCTCTTCGGCTGAGGGCTGTCCCGCGAGCGTGGGTGGATCGGCGCACGGCGTCGGACGCGGTGCGCTGCCAGGGCGGAGGCCGCCCTCGTACCGGGCGGGCGGGCGGGGGGACGCGACACCGCGGCGAGGCGCCGTGGCCGCCGTCGCGCCTGCCGGAGGGTGCGGGGCGCGCTCGTGCGCCCCTGGCGGGTTCCGCCCGGTGGGCGCGCCGTCGGTCCGGTGCGGTGCGGAGGCTCGTGCCGGGGCGCACGGGCCGGGGTCCGGGTCCTGGGGCGGCAACGGGCCGGACGGCCCCGCCCTCCTGCGCGCCTGGACCGCCGGTGGGCGGCGGCGCCTGCGTGCCGCCCGGCCTTCCCCGCGACGGAGGCCCGCGCGGGAGCGGGCCGCCGGTGGGTGCGCCTCCCGGGCGTGGGGCCGTCCGCTGGATGCCGACGGCCCCGCGTCCGGTCAGTACGCGTCGGTGGCGACGCGCAGTTGGCGCAGCAGGCCGCCGTAGTCCTCGTCGTCGTCGCTGATGAAGATCGGGAAGGCGCCGTCGACCAGGGCGACGCCCTCGACCTTGAGGCCGGAGCTGCGGGCGAGCTGCTGCGGCGGCTCGACCGGGCGGAGGCTCGCTCCCACGGGTCCGCCCGGGACGGCGGTGGCCGCGTGGTACACGGCGCTGTCGAAGGGGCCGAGGTCACCCGGGTCGTATGCGGACGAGACGTAGAGGTTGCCCTGGTCGTCGATGTCGAGCCCGGAGGCGGGGCGTGCGCCCGGGGGCTCGGCCGCCGTGAAGGGAAGCGAGGTCCACTTCTTCCCGAACCGGAGCGTGCCGTCCCTGCCGACCTTCAGGCGGGTCATGTGGATGCGGGTGGTGTCGCTGCCCTCGGCACGCTCGGCGTACACGAAGTAGTCACGGCCGCGGAGCGTCACCACGGCCGTCGCCTCGACGTTCACCAGCGGCTCGGGGGTCTCGGGCCACGGCGCCGAGCCGGCGATCTCGACGTGGAGGTCCTCGTCCCAGCGGGCGAGGTAGATGGTGGGGTCGGGGTCGTCGCCGTCGGCGTTGCTCTCCGCGAGCAGGGCCGCGTTGCGGCCCGGGAGCCGGGCGATGCTCTCCAGGTCGTTCGGGACGCTCGGGAAGGCGACGTCGAGTTCCCGGACGATGATCCCGTCGGTGTCGACGGGAGTCCGCACGATCGACAGGCGCGGCAGGTCGCGCTCGGCGTCGTTGTCCCGGGCGTCGTGGCAGACGAGGAAGACCTGCTGGGCCTCCTCGCCGCCGCCCTCCCCGGCGGGTGCCTGCTCGGTGGTGAGCCACGCGATGCCGCTGAACTCGCGCGGCGCCCTGACCTGCCGTTCGGCCGCCGGTGGCGCCCCGGGCGAGCCGACGGTCCCGGAAGGGGCCTCGACGCCGCACGCGGCCAGCGCGAGCGCGCCCAGCGCCGCGGCGACCGGCAGCAGTCGCCGCCCGGTGAACTGACGTTGCCTCATGTGCCCTCCTTCCGGACGGAGTCCGCCGACCGGACCCGCCCCGGGAAACCTAGGGCTCGCGGCCGTCCGGAACCTGCCGACACCACCGGGATGCCCCTGGAGGAACGGAAGGCCATCCTTTCGGAGGGTGTCCGGTGGGGTGGGGGCAGGCGGGCGCTCCTCGGCCGCCCCCCGGGCCGGAGCGCTCCTTCCACTCCGGGCGGCCGCGGTGCGGCGGGCCGGACGTCCCGCGGACCTTGCGGGGCGGGGTTCCGGCCCCGGGAGGTCCCGCCCGAGGGCACAGGGGCGGATTCGCGCCTTCGCCCCCGTCATATTCCAGCCGATTTTCGGTCCGGCGGACCCGGGGCCGGGGGCAGTCGCCCCCGCCCCGCGCGCAGACTGCCGTCCCCCGGGGCGCGCCCGGTCCCCGGCCAACTGATCCGTCCGTCAGGACGATATCCCCCGGAAAATACGGAGCCCTGGAGGGCGGCCCGACGAACGGTGCACGAAGGAATGGAAGGGCCGGCGCACGATGCAGCACGGCCGAGCGCATTGCAAGGCGGCGCGCCGACAACGCGAACACACTCGGCCGAATATCCTCCGGAATGCGCGTCAGCGCATATCCCCTTTTCTTTCCCTGCCGGAAGCCAAGAGCCAACAGACCAAGGAATGAATGGCCGGATCATTTCTACGGAATACCCGGTTCCCATTCCTGCCACCACCACCTGCCCGCACCGGAAAGATCCGGGCCCGCACCCTGGGGGCACGCGCGAACACGACGGGAGATCGCCACTCAACAGCAGACCAGAGGCCATGCGCCGCCGCCGGACGGCGCCCGCGCCACTGGGGCCGACGGCCGCCCGGGCGGAGCGCCGCCCCCTCCGAGCCGGCGTCGGAGCCGGCGATCAGACGAACGAGCACGGGTGGCCGAAACAAGCCCTTCAGGATGCAATACCCTCACCCCGAACCCACATCATGCCGTACCGATCAAACAGAAAGCGCCTTCCTCCCGCAGCGCTCAACCTGCTGTTCACACGATCGCTTCAGCCTGCACATCCGGCCAATGCAGAATGCTTGCCGAGTCCCCTGCACCGGTCAGCGACTATCGTGACTCAGGTCACTTCCGTTACGGAACCGCCGACCATATGAGAGCGTTTTCAAGGATGAGTGCGCAAGGGCATTCCCTTGAGGGAGGGGTGGCGACGTGGTCCGACGAAGACCGAAAGCCCGGTGGGCGCCGCGGTCCGCGTGCCGATGACACACCGTCCGCGGCGCCCCTGCCCTCCCGCACCACCCCGCCCGAACGGGCCGCGGGGTGCGGGTCGCCGTCTCGGCGATGCGCCGGTCCCGTCAACTTCGACATCGTGATACGGAGCGTCATGGGTCCTCAGGTACGACCGTTAGCACCGCTGCGCGGCCGGGAGCAGCACCTGGCACAGATCGGCGCGAACCTCCGCCGGGTGGCGGACTCCCTCCGCAGCAGGGTCGTCGTGGTGGAGGGGCCTCCCGGTGCGGGCAGGACCCGGCTGCTCGCGGAAGCCCTCGAACTCGCCACCCGGAACGGCTTCGCCGTCGCCGGGGGCCTGCCGCCGGGCGCCGGAGCGCCGTACCCGGGAAGCGGGGCGCCGCACCCCGCGGCCGGGATCTCACCTCCCGGTGCCGGGGGTCCGGCCCCGGGAGCAGGAGCGGCACCACCAGGCGCCGGGTCACCCGGGCGGGGTGCTCCCCCGATCCGCGGCGGTGTCCGCGCCCGGCCGCCGGGCGCCCCGGGCGGCACGATCGCCGCACCACCCGGGCAGTCCGCGGTCGAGGCCGTCGCGGTACGCCTGCGCGAGCGGCCTGAGACCGCTCCCGCGCAGGTCGTGGCGCTCGACGACCTGCATCTGGCCGACCACGCCGCCCTGACAACGTTGTGCGAGCTCATCGCGGATCCCGGGGCCCGGCCGGTCCTGTGGCTGCTCTCCTTCGCCTCCGCCGGAGACGCGGTCGCGCCGCACCCGGTCCCGGCCTGCCTCGGCAGGCTCCGCCGGGGACTGGGGGCGGACCGGCTGCCGGAGCTCGGCCCGCTGTCCGGGGACCCGCTGGTCCAACTGGTGGCCGACTGGGCCGGGGCCCCTCCCGATACGGCGCTCCTCGCCCTGGTGGAGAGCGTCGAGGCCACCCCGCGTGCGGTGATCGACCTGGTGCGCGGGCTCGTCGAGGACGGCGAGGTGTGCGTCCTCGACGGTGCCGCGCGGCTGGGGCCGCCGGACCAGGGGGCACGTGGGCCCGGGGGCGGCGTGCACCTGCCCGCGCCGGTGCCCCGGCGCCTCTCCGCGCTGGTCCAGCGGGAGCTGCGCTCGCTCTCCGAACCCACCATGAAGGCGCTGCGGCTGGCGGCGGTGCTCGGCTCCCCGTTCGCGCCCGAGGACCTCTCCGCCATGCTGGGCGAGGCCCCGGTCGGGCTGCTGGCGGCGGTGGACGAGGCCGTGGGCCGGGGGCTCCTGGTCTGCGGCGAGCACGACCTGGCGTTCCGCACCGAGCCGATCTGGCGGGTGCTGCTGGACTCCGTACCGCCCCCCGTCTGCGCGCTGCTGCGCCGGCAGGCGGCCGAGCTGCTGCTGCCGCGCCCCGACGGCGTGGAGCGCGCCGCCCTCCAGCTGGTGCACGTCGCCCAGCCGGGCAGCACGCAGGAGCTGCGGGCCATCGCCGAGGGGTCCCGGCGGCTCCTGGCCTCCGATCCCTCGACCGCGGCCGCGCTGGCGACCCACTGCATGGAGCTGCTGCCCCCGGGCAGGACGGAGCACCTGCGCTGTGCGCGGACCGCGGTCGAGGCGCTCACCAGGGCGGGCGACCTGGACCGGGCGATCGCGCTGGCGCAGGAGACGATCGACGAGGCGGTGCGCTTCGCCGCGCCCTCGCCGGACGCGCTCGCCGAGGACCTCGCCGCCCTGCGGGCGTCGATGTCCACGGCACTGCTGCTCCTGGGGAACGCGCAGTCGGCCCGCCGCGCCGCGGGCGACGCCCTCGCGGTGCGGGAGGGGGGCCCGCCGCACCGCGAGGCGGTCGTCACCCACCTCGCGGCCTCCTATCTGACGGGCGACGGCTCGGCCGTGGAGCAGTCCCGCAGGATCCTTTCGGCACCCGACGACCACCCCCGGGCCGTACGGGTCGGGGCGATGGCCTTCCAGGCCTTCGGCCAGTGGCAGGACGGCCGGGTGGGCGACGCGGTGGGAACGCTGCGCAGGGCGGTGGCGCTCGACCGGGCGGGGGAGGAGGCGCACGCGGTGGACCCGCGCTGGTTCCTGGCCTTCGCGCTCACCCGGATCGACGAGTACGAGGAGGCCGCGGCGGTCGTCCGCAGCGCCACGCGGTCGGCGCCCGCCGGGGCGGGGACCCTGGCCGCCACCGTGCCGGCCGTGCTCCGGGCGCCGCTCCACCTCGCCCAGGGGCATCTGGACGAGGCCGAGGAGGCCGCCCGGGCCGGGGTGGGCGGTGCGGGACCCTGTGTGCCGATGCTGGCGCCGCAGGCGTGGCTGGTGCTGGCCTTCGCGGCACTGCGCCGGGGTGCGCTGGCGCAGGCCGAGGAGCACGTCAGGACCCTGGAGAAGGACTTCACCCAGCACACCTCCAGCCCCTGGTGGGCCGCACGGGTGCTGCTCAGCGCGCAGCTGGCCGAGGCGCAGGCGGAGCCCGCGGCGGCGGCCGAGGTCCTGGCGGAGGTGGCGTGCCGCGAGGGTGCGCTGCGCGAACTCGTGCTGGAGGACCCGGCCGCCGCGGCCTGGTCGGTGCGCTGCGCGCTCGCGGCCGGACGGCCGGAGCTGGCGCGGCAGGTGGTCGAGGCGGCCGAGCTGCTGCGCGCGCGGAACCCGCAGGTGCGCTCGGTGCTCGCCGCGGCGCTGCACGCGCGGGCGCTGGCCGCCGGGGACGCGCGGGCGCTGGCCCGGGCGGGCGGGCTGCACCGCAACCCGTGGGCGCGGGCCGCGGCCGCGGAGGACCATGCGGGGCTGCTGCTGGAGAGCGGCGAGGCCGAGCACGCGATCGGTGAACTGGACCGGGCGATGGAGGCCTTCGGGGCACTCGGCGGCGACCGGGACGCGGCCCGGGTGCGGGCCCGGCTGCGGGAGCTCGGGGTGCGCCGCCGGCACTGGACGCACGCCAAGCGCCCGGTCTCCGGGTGGGAGAGCCTGACCAAGACGGAACGGAAGGTGGCCGAGCTGGTGGCCGGCGGCCTCACCAACCGCCAGACCGCGCGCCACCTGTTCATCTCCCCGCACACGGTGGGGTTCCACCTGCGGCAGATCTACCGCAAGCTCGGGATACGCTCCCGCACCGCTCTGGTGCGCTTCCGGACCTGAGGCCGCCCCGGGCGGGGGCCGGGGCGGCCCGGGCGCACCCGCCCGGGGCGCCTCGCCCCGCCGGTCCCCGCCGCTCACCGTGCGGCCGCGGCGCGTTCCGCGGCGCGGCCGTCCTCCGGGGGCCGGTCAGGGCCCCTGCCACCGGCCGTGCCGTCCGCGGTGCCGCGGCTCCCGCCGAGGCCCTCGCCGTCGCGCCGGAGCGGTTCCCACCACGCCCGGTGGGCTGCGTACCAGGCGACGGTCTCGGCGAGCCCGCGCTCGAAGGGCACCCGGGGCGTGTACCCGAGTGCCCGCAGCCGGGCGTCGTCCAGCGAGTAGCGCCGGTCGTGGCCCTTGCGGTCGGGCACCCGCCGGACCCGCCCCCGGTCCGCGCCCAGCGCGTCCAGCAGCCGGCCGGTGAGTTCCAGGTTGGTCAGCTCGGCCGTCCCGGCCACGTGGTAGACCTCGCCCGGCTCCCCGCGCTCGGCGACCAGGTGGACGGCCCGGCAGTGGTCGTCGACGTGGATCCAGTCGCGCACGTTGCCGCCGTCGCCGTACAGCGGCACGTCCAGGCCGTCGAGCAGACGGGTGACGAACAGCGGGACGACCTTCTCCGGGAACTGGTACGGCCCGTAGTTGTTGCCGCAGCGGGTGACGCTGACGGGCAGCCCGTGGGTGCGTGCGTAGGCGAGCGCGATCAGGTCCCCGCCCGCCTTGGAGGCGGCGTAGGGCGAGTTCGGGCTGAGCGGGGCGCTCTCGTCCCAGGAGCCGTCCGCGATGCTGCCGTACACCTCGTCCGTGGAGACGTGGACGATCCTGGGCGTGGCGGCGTCCAGGCAGGCCTGCATGAGGGTCCCCACACCGAGGACGTTGGTGCGGACGAACGCGTCCGCCTCGGCGATCGAGCGGTCGACGTGCGACTCCGCGGCGAAGTTGACGACGAGGTCGTGGCCGGGCACCACCTCCGCCAGCAGCCCGGCGTCGCAGACGTCGCCGTGGACGAACGTGAACCGCCCCTCGACGGGGGCGAGGTTGGCCGGGTTCCCGGCGTAGGTCAGCTTGTCGAGGACGGTCACCGCGGCCCGGTGGGCGAGGGTGCGCACGAAGTGCGAGCCGATGAAGCCGGCACCGCCGGTCACGAGGATCCTCACGAGGTCACCTGCACCTTGCTGTGGTCGCCCAGGACGAGTCGGTGCGCGCGCAGCACACCGGGTGTCGAACTCACCTCGACGTCGCGTCCGATGAGGGAGCGCTCGACCCTGCGCACGCCGGTCAGGGACGCCCCGCGCAGCACGATGGAGTACTCGACCTCGCTGTCGACCACCGTGCAGTCGCGGTCGACGGAGGTGAACGGGCCGATGTAGGAGTCCCGGACCAGCGTGCCCGCCGCGACGACGACCGGGCCGACGATCCGCGAGCCGGTGACGACCGCCCCCTTCTCGACGACGACGCGGCCGACGAGTTCGCTCTCCCGGACCTCGCCGGCGCAGTCGGCCTCGACCCCGTCCAGCACCAGGCGGTTGACCTCCAGCATGTCGGCGACGTTCCCGGTGTCCTTCCAGTAGCCGGAGACGAGGGTGGAGTCCACCCGGCACCCGGCGTCGACGAGTTCCTGGATCGCGTCGGTGATCTCCAGTTCGCCGCGCCGGGACGGGCGAAGGCGGCGCACCGCCTCGTGCACCCGGGAGGTGAAGAGGTACACCCCGACCAGCGCGAGGTCGCTCCTGGGCCGGCGCGGCTTCTCCTCCAGGCCGACCACCCGGCCCCGGGCGTCCAGTTCGACGACGCCGAAGGCGCGCGGGTCGCCGACGCGGGTCAGCATGATCTGGGCGTCCGGGCGCCTGGCCCGGAAGCGTTCCACGAGACCGGTGATACCGCCGACGATGAAGTTGTCGCCGAGGTACATCACGAAGTCGTCCTCACCGAGGTAGTCCCGGGCGACCCCGACCGCGTGGGCCAGGCCCAGCGGGGCCTCCTGCGGGACGTAGGTGACGTCGAGGCCGAAGCGGGAGCCGTCGCCGACCGCGTTCTCGATCTCGGCGGCCCGGTCGCCGACGACGATGCCCACCTCGCGGATGCCCGCCTCGGCGATCGACTCCAGTCCGTAGAAGAGGACCGGCTTGTTGGCGACGGGCACCAGCTGCTTCGCCGAGGTGTGCGTGATCGGCCGCAGTCGCGAGCCGGACCCTCCGGCCAGTACCAGCGCCTTCACCGGATCCCCCCGCCCCGGACGGACCGCGGGAGGGGTGCCGGGGCGGCCACCGCACCGGACCGCGCCGCCCCGTGGGCGCCGCCGGGGGTACGGGAGCGGGGCGCGCGGGGCGCCGTCCGCCCCGGCGGGCCGCCACGGGCCGCCGGGATGCGGCCGGCGCCCGCACCGCGGGTCGCCGGCCGGTCGGTCACAGAGCTTCGAGCCATCGTCTCCCCGATCCCTGGAAGGAACGTCCGTGGTCGGGACGGCCGCGGCGGGGACGCCCGGTGGCCGGGCGTCCCCGCCGCATCCGCCGCCCGCGTGGACACCGTGCTCAGCCCACCTCGGCGGGCAGCACGATCATCCGGCGGATCATCCACTCCGACTCCCACTCCACACCGCCGCCCGCCTGGGTCTCCGTCGCCGGGCTCAGCCTCGCCTCGGGGAAACGCCGCAGGAACCCGCGCAGCGCGATCTGCGCCTCCAGCCGGGCGAGCGAGGCCCCGATGCAGTAGTGCATGCCGAGGCCGAAGGAGAGGTGGCCCCTGCCCTGGCGCTCGGGCGAGAAGCAGTCCGGGCCCTCCTCCGGGCCCCGGTTCGCCGCGGCCAGGTTGACCTGCACCGGGGCGCCCTCGGGGATGAGGTAGCCGCCGAGGTCGATGTCCTCGGTGGCGAACCGCCAGGTCGGGTGCGGGAACGGAGGATGCACCCGCAGGGCCTCCTCCACCCACCCCTTGATCTCCTCGTCGGTCCGCGGCCGCTCCTCCGGCGGGCGCCGCAGGGCCTCGTAGAGCGAGGCGGAGATCAGGCTGCCGGTGGTCTCGTACCCGGTGATGATCATCGCGAAGGTCCAGACGATGGCCTCGCCCTCGGTGACCTGGTCCTCCGGGGAGTCGGCCGGGGCGAGCAGGTCCGTGATCACTCCCTCGCGCAGCGGCGCGGGGTCGCGCACCCAGCTCTCCACGGCCCCGTACAGCGCGCCGACCGCCGCCCCGCGCGCGGGGTAGTCGTCCGAGTAGAGGATGACGTCGGTGATGCTGCGCAGCCGGCGCTCCGCCTCCAGCGGCAGGCCCAGCATCTCCGAGATGAAGGCCAGCGGGATCCGGTGGGTGTACGCGGTGACGACGTTGACCTCGGCGGACTCCGTGGAGCGGGACGCCTCCAGTTCGTCGAGGAAGCCGCCCACCTTGGCCTCGACCCGCTCGCCCCACCGCTCGGTGTTCCGCGGGCTCAGGATCGAGGCGTGCAGCCGCCGGATGCGGGCGTGGTGCGCGCCGTCGCTCATGATCATGGTGCGGGCGAACTCCGGGTCCGGCTGGGAACCCAGCATCAGGCCCGGCTTGCGCATCCAGTCGGGGACCAGGGTCACGTCCTTGGCCAGCAGGGGGTGGGTGAGCGCGGTCCGCACCAGCTCCGGGTCGCACACCACCCAGGCGTGCCGGCCGAGGTAGGGGATCCGGACGACGGGGGCGACCCGTGCGGCGGCGAGCAGTTCGGGCATGCAGTCGAAGGGCCCCGGGTCGGTCGGCATATGCGCCTCGGGGGCCTCCGCCAGGCCGGTCTTGGTCGTGACGTTCACCGTGTGACACCTCCGGTGGGGATCTGGCCCTGGGAATCGGCCATGGACTCGATGAGTTCGGCGGCGCGCCGCGGTGCGTCGCTGTCGCGGTACTCGCGGGCCAGCTCCTGGGCCCGGCGCCGGTAGCGCCCGTCGTGGAGCACGCTGGACACCGCCTGGCGCAGCCGGGTCTCGGACACGGCGCGCCGCTGGACGACGACGCCGGCCCCGGACCACTTCACCCGCGCCGCGACGTCGGGCTTCTCCTCCGAGCCCGGCACGACGACGAGCGGGACGCCGTGCGCCAGCGCGGCGTTGGCCCCGTTGTAGCCGCCGTTGGTGACCATCACGTCCACGTGGGGCAGCAGGTGGTGGTAGGGGACGTAGCGCTCCACCCGCACGTTGGCGGGCAGCGGCCCGAGGCGTTCGGCGGGCACCTCGCTCCCGGTGGTGACGACGACGAGGGCGTCCTGGCCGGCCAGGGACCGCAGGGCGGGGACGAGCAGCCAGTCGACGTCGTTGGCGGTGGTGCCCTGGGTGAGCAGCACCACCGGGCGGTCGTCCGTCAGCTCGTCCCACCAGGTGGGCGGCTCGAAGTGCTCCGGGGGGAGCCCGAGGAGGCCGCCGACGAAGTGGGTGCCGGGCAGCAGGTCGCTGCGCGGGTACTCGAAGGAGGGCACGGTGCCCACCAGGTACAGCGCGGGCGGGCGGGTGATGTTCTCCATCGCGCCCGCGCGCAGCCGGGGCAGGCCCACCTCGGCGCGCACCCGGTCCGCCTCCCGGCGGATGCCCCGCATGGCGACGTTGTCGCCGAGGAACCGGAGCACCGCGTTGCGCGCGCGGCCCAGCGGCGTGGCGCTCGGCGGCAGGCCCCAGCCGATGGGGGCGGTGTCCCTGCTGCCCAGGATGTAGACGGAGTTGGCGAGCCAGGCGAGCGGGAGGCCGGTGCGCTCGGCGGCGAAGCAGGCGCCGTAGCACATGTCGTCGGCGAGGATGCAGTCCGCCGGGAAGCGCCGGAGCACCTCCAGCAGGTCCTCCATCTGGCGTGGCGCGGTCCGGTAGAAGATGTCCCGGACGCCGACGGTGAAGCTGGTCAGCCCGGCCAGCCCGGCGTGGGCGGGGAAGGCCTCCTCGCGGCTCTTGCCGCCGAAGTCGAGTTCGGGGCTCATGGGCTCGAAGCGGGCTCCGGCCTGCTCCACCTGTCCCTGGAACGACCGGCCCGTGTACCAGCGCACCTCGTGCCCGCGCAGGGTGAGTTCGCGGGCGACGTCCAGGATGCCGACGACATGCCCGGGTGCCGGTGTGGTTGCGATCAACACGCGTGCCAACGTCGCCTCCGTGGGGTCTGGTGCGCGGGTGGGCCGGTCCGGCCGGGTCCCGCCGGGTGGGCCGGGGTGCCCGCGGGTCGGACCGGGTGCGGTCCGCGGCGGGCCCTGCTCCGGGCGGGAGCCGTGCACGGGCGCGCCGGCCGGTGCGGGGCACGGCCGGGCGCTCCGGTCACGCAGGCCAGCATCGCCCCGTCCGGGGCGCCGGACCGCGGGGCGGGTGAAACCCTGCGCACTCGCGCAGGGTGGCCCGGCGGCGGGGGTGCGATCCGGGCGCCGCGGGGGCGGCCAACCCGTCCGCCCGGGGGCCCGCCGGGGGATACGGGTGCGCCGCCGTCCGGCAAAGAATGGCCGCTGGGCACTTCCCGGCACGCCCCCTCCCGGCCCCTCGCGGCGGCGGGCGGCACGGCCGGGTGCATCCGGACACATGCTCCCGGCCATGGACATCGCGCAGTTGGAGGACACCTGTGGCGGCACCCTTGCAGGAGATGGACGGGCAGGACGGCGCCGTCGGTGAGCCGAAGAAGGTGACCGTCATCGGCGCCGGCATCGCCGGCCTGGTGGCGGCGTACGAACTGGAGCGCCTCGGGCACGACGTGGAGGTCGTGGAGGCGAGCCAGGAGATCGGCGGCCGCATCCGCACCCACCGCTTCGGTCCCGGCGGCGCCGGGCCCTTCGCCGAGCTCGGCGCGATGCGGATTCCCGCGGGGCACCGGCTGACCATGCACTACATCGCCGAACTCGGCCTGCAGAACCGGGTGCACGAGTTCCGGACGCTGTTCTCCGACGACGCCGCCTACCTGCCGAGCTCCTCCGGCTACCTGCGGGTGCGCGACGCGCACAAGACGCTCGTCGAGGAGTTCTCCGCCGGGCTGCCCGAACGGCGCTACCGGGAGAACACCCTGCTGTTCGGCGCGTGGCTGGACGCCAGCATCAGGGCCATCGCCCCGCGGCGGTTCTACGAGGCGCTGCACGACGAGATAGACGTGGAGCTGCTCAACCTGGTCGACCACATCGACCTGTCGGCCTACCGGTCCGGCACGGCGGCGAACCGCTTCGACCTGCACGCCTTCTTCGCCGACCACCCCCGGGTGCGGTCCTTCTGCCCGCCCCGCCTGGAGCGCTTCCTGGACGACGTGCTGGACGAGACCAGCTCCACCATCGTGCGCCTGCGCGGCGGCATGGACGCGCTCCCGCGGCGGCTCGCCTCCCGTGTCCGGGGCCCGGTGCTGACCGGCCGGGAGGTGGTGGGCATCGACGTCCGGGACGACGCGGTGCGCCTGCGCATCCGGCAGGGGGCCGGGACCGTCGTCCGCTCCTGCGACTACGTCGTGTGCACGGTGCCGTTCACCGTGCTGCGGGGGATGCGGCTGACCGGCTTCGACCGGGACAAGCTGGACATCGTGCACGGGACCAAGTACTGGCCCGCCACGAAGATCGCCCTCCACTGCCGGGAGCCCTTCTGGGAGAAGGACGGCATCAGCGGCGGCGCCTCCTTTACCGGCGGGCACGTCCGGCAGACCTACTACCCGCCCGCGGAGGGCGATCCGGCGCTCGGCGCGGCCCTGCTCGCGAGCTACACCATCGGCCCGGACGCCGACGAGCTGAGCAGGCTGGGCGAACGGGAGCGCAACGAGGTCGTGCTGCGTGAACTGTCCGTGATGCACCCCGAGTTGCGGCAGGACGGGATGATCCTGGGCGTGGCGGGCCTCGCCTGGGGCGAGCGCCGCTGGGCCCTTGGCGCGGCCACGGTGCGCTGGGGCCAGGAGGCGGCACTGCGCGAGGCGGAGCGCCGGGAGGCGGCCCGGCCGCAGCGGGGGCTGTTCTTCGCCGGCGAGCACTGCTCGGCGAAACCCGCGTGGATCGAGGGGGCGATCGAGTCCGCGATCGACGCGGCCCACGAGATCGAGTGGTACGAGCCGCGTGCGAGCCGTGTGTTCGCCAGTGCCCGGCCGAGCCGCGCGGGCGGCGCGGCATGAGCGTCTTCGACCTGCCCCGGCTGCACTTCGCGGGGACGGCGCTGACCAGGCTGCCCACCGGACCGCGCGGCGGTCTCCTCGACCTGGCGACCAACACGGCGCTGACCGCCGACGGGGAGCCCTTCCCCGCGCACCGGCCGCCCGGCGAGTACCACGCCCATCTCGACCGTCTCGGGCGGGAGTCCGCCGCGCGGCAGGACGCCGGGGCCGCGGGCTCCCCGGCCGCGGAAGGCACCGGGGCCGACGGCGCGCAGGCGCGCGGCGGGTGCCCGGGCAAGGGCAGCCACTTCTCGGGCAACGGCCACTTCTCCGTCGACGCGCGGATCGTCGGCGTCGAGTGGAACACGGAGGGGGTCGACACCGGCGACCCCGTCGTCGGGCGCGCGGTGGACCTGTGGGGCCACTACAACGAGTACCTGGCCACCACGGTCAACCGGGCCCGTGTCTTCGACCTGGACCCGGCGTCGGCCTGGACCACGACGCTGATGGTCGGGCAGTTCGGCTTCGGCCGGGAGGGCCGCTCGCACGACGTCGGCTACATGGCCACCGGGGCCGTCAGCGGGTTCCACCCGCCGCGCTGGCACGACTTCGCGGCACCCGGCGACGAGTCGGCGGGCGCGGCGCACGGAGGGGACGGGGCCGCCGGGCGCGGGGCGGGACGCCCGCCGCGCTCCGTGGTCCACCAGTTCGCCGTACCCGCGAGCGAGCGGCTGAGCTGGTCGGCGGAGGCGGACGCCTCCCCGGCCGCGCGCCTGCTCCGGACCGCCGCGACCGCCCCGGACGCGGACGGCCTGGTGGTGCAGTTCGCCCTGCTGCCGCCCGCCGACGGCGGACCCGCCGACGGACCCGCCCGGTGGCGGCTGCGCGGGACGATCGCCCCCTGGCGGCCCGACGAGCCGCGCACCTACCCGGCGGGCCGGCTGCTCGTCCCGGACCCCCGCACGCCCGGCCGGGCCCGGGGCCCGCTGCGCCCCCTCACCGTCGCCGTGGCCGGGGGCCGCGTCACCCTCAACATGGTCACCGCCGTGCCCGAGGCCGACCGGGCGGCCTCGGCGGACCCCGCCCCGGGCGGCCTCGGCGACCTGGAGCTGCGGACCGCGGACAGCGACCGGCTGGTCGCCCGGGTGCCCCGGCGGGCGTACCTCGGGCCGGACACCGACCTGACGGGCGGTCTGGTGACGGTCCCCGCCGAGCTGCCCGCCGAGGCGGTGGCCGGGGAGGGGCTGCTGCTGGTGGGGACCGGGCCGGACGGTCCGGTGGTGCAGCTGCGCGAGCGCGAGGTGAACGTGCAGGTGGACGACGCCGCCCTCGTCCTGGAGCATCCGCGCGGCCCCGAGGACGACGCGTACGACACCGAGGTGCCGGTGCGGTCCTTCGTGCGGGGCCGTCCGGCCGCGGTCGAGGGGATCGGGGTGCGGCAGTTCTTCAACCCCCGTGCGCTGCCCCGCGATCCGGCCGCGCGCGCCGCCGGGGCCCGCTGCCGCGACGTCGAGACCGTCCGGCTGCGGCCCGGCCGGAGGGACGCCCCCGGCACCTGGGCGGGCTCCTGCTCCCTGGACACGGACGCCGCCGGACGGGGCTGGTTCACGCTGCGCGGAGCGGCCGCCGGCACCGCGCGCGTCCTGCTCTCCACCGGCCCCGACGACCTGCCCTGCCCGGTGGACCGGCCCGGCTCGGCGGCCCTCGGCTACGACCACGAGGACGCGCTCGGCTTCTGGCCCGGCGCAGGCCACCTGTCGGTGCGGGTGCTCCCGGACGACTGGCACCTCGCGGGCACCGGCCCGCAGGAGGCGACCTTCGACCTGGTCTACCGGGAGGTCTTCGCCCCCTACGAGCACCTGTACTCCTTCATGAAGGAGGAGGTCTTCAGCCTGGCGGACCGCTGCAAGGTGGAGACCTACGCGAAGCTCATCTGGCAGATGTGCGACCCGCGCAACAAGGCGAAGACGTACTACATGCCGCCCACGCGGGACCTGTCCGAGCCCAAGGCCCGGCTGCTGCTGAGCTACCTGCGGGCCCGCCAGGCACCGGAGGCGGTCCTGCTGCCGGGCCCCGCGGCGAAGCGCACCGGCGGGCGGATCTCCACCCGCGGGGAGCTGGTGCGGCTGCTGCGCGAGGCGGCCGCGATCGAGCTGGCCGTCATGGTCCAGTACCTGTACGCGGCGTACTCGGTGCCCACCCACGGCGCCGGGCTGGAGTACGTGCGGCGGGGCCTGTGGACGCCCGGTCAGCTGCGGCTCGCCTGCGGCGACGGCGGGGAGACCCGCGACGAGGGCATCCGCGGGATGCTCATGGGCATCGCCCGCGAGGAGATGATCCACTTCCTCCTCGTCAACAACATCCTCGTCGCGGTGGGCGAGCCCTTCCATGTGCCGCGGATCGACTTCGGGACCCTCAACCACGAGCTGCCCGTACCGCTGGACTTCTGCCTGGAGCGGCTGGGCCCCGGCAGTGTCGAGCGGTTCACCGCGATCGAGCGGCCCGGGGAGCTGACCGGCGAGGTGCTCCTGGAGGGCGGCCCCGGAGCGGCCTTCCCGGCATCCGGCGGGGGGCGGCACCCCTATGCCTCGCTCAGCGAGCTGTACGCGGAGATCCGGGAGGGCCTCCAGCGCGTCCCGGACCTGTTCCTGGTCGACAGGGGCCGGGGAGGCGGCGAGCACCACCTCTTCCTGCGGGAGTCGGTGGACCGGCGCCACCCCGACTACCAGCTGGAGGTCGACGACCTGGCCAGCGCGCTGTTCGCCGTCGACGTCATCACGGAGCAGGGCGAGGGCGGGGTGCTCGGACCGCAGGACGGCGGCGCCGAGGAGTCGCACCACGCCTCGTTCCTGCGCATCGGCGAGCTGCTGCGCGGGGCGCCCGCGGGGGACCCTCCCGGTTCCGGGCCGTGGAACCCGGCGTACCCCGTGCTGCGCAACCCCACCCTCGGGCACGGGAGCCTCGCCATGGAGGCGATCACCGACCCCGAGGCGCGGACGGTCGCGGGGCTGTTCAACCGCGCCTACGCGATGGCGCTCCGGCTGATGGTCCAGCACTTCGGCGAGCGCCCGGACGGCAGCCTGCGCCGGTCGGACCTGATGAACGCGGCGATCGACATGATGACGGGCCTGATGCGGCCGCTTGCGGAGCTGCTGGTGACCCTGCCCTCCGGGCGCCGGGGCGCGACCGCGGGGCCGACCTTCGAACTGGACGCGCCCCCCGCCCCCGTGCCCCGCCCGGACGTCGCCAGGCGCGGCATCGCGCTGCACCTCGACCGGCTGGCGGCGGAGTGCGCGAAGTGCCCCTCGGTGCCGTCCCGGGTGGGGGAGATGAGCTCCTTCTGGGCCGACCACTTCCGTCCGCGGTGAGGCCGGTCCGGGGCGCCCAGGCGCCCCGGAGCGCCGCCCCGCCCCACCGCCGGCCCCGCACGGCCGCACCCGCCGCACCGCCGACCGAAGGAGACCCACCGCATGCCATCCGCGACGCTGCCGCGGTTCGACCTGAAGGGCTGGGACGCCAGGGACATCGCGGACCCCTACCCGGTGTACCGGCGCTACCGGGAGGTCTCCCCGGTGCACCGCACCCCGGCGGCCGAGGACGGGCCCGACACGTACTACGCCTTCTCGTACGAGGCGGTCGTCCGGGTGCTGTCGAGCCGGGACTACGGCCGGGACCCGGGGACGGCGCCGCCGGGCGCCGCCGCCGCGGCACCCGTCCCCGTCCCCGCGGCCTACCGCACCCTGCGGACGGTGGTCGAGAACTGGCTGGTGTTCATGGACCCTCCGCGCCACACCGAGCTGCGCTCCCTGCTGGGCGCGGAGTTCTCCCCGGGCGTCGTCACCGGTCTGCGGCCGCGCATCGCGGCGATCGCCCGGGACCTGCTGGCACGGCTCGACGGGCGGCGGGAGGCCGACCTGGTCGAGGACTTCGCGGCCCCGTTCCCCCTCCTCGTCGTCTCCGAACTGCTCGGCGTCCCGGCCGGGGACCAGGGCTGGCTGCGCGAGCAGGCGCTGGCCCTCCAGGAGGCGGGCAGCACCCGTTCCCGGCGGGGCGGGGGCGGCTACCCGCGGGCCGAGGCCGCCGCCGCCGAGCTGGACCGCTACTTCCGCCGCGAGGCGCGGCAGCGGCTGGAGGACGACCGCGGCGACCTGCTGACCCTCCTCGTCCGCGCCCGGGACGCCGGCGGGCCGCTGAGCACGGA
This sequence comes from Streptomyces sp. C10-9-1, assembly GCF_024497955.1. GTDB lineage: Bacteria > Actinomycetota > Actinomycetes > Streptomycetales > Streptomycetaceae > Streptomyces > Streptomyces sanyensis. The sequence continues at coordinate 27,293 of NZ_JANHKP010000007.1, forward strand.
CGCCCTGGTGGGCAGCTGCGTCCACCTGCTGACCGCCGGGCACGAGACCACCACCAACCTGCTGGCGAAGGCCGTGCTGGCACTGCGCGCGCATCCGGAGGCCCTGGCCGAGCTCCGCTCCTCCCCCGGGCTGCTCCCGGGGGCCGTCGAGGAGTTCCTCCGCCTCGACGCGCCGGTGCAGGCGGTCACCCGCTGGGCCTGCCGGGACACCCGCCTGGGCCCGTACGAGGTCCCGCGCGGCAGCAGGGTGGTCGCCCTGCTGGGCTCGGCCAACCGGGACCCGGAGCGCTTCGCGCGGCCCGACGTCCTGGACGTGCACCGCCCCGCCGACCGCCACCTGGGCTTCGGGGTGGGCATCCACTACTGCCTCGGCGCGACGCTGGCCCGCGCCGAGGCGGAGATCGGGCTCGGGGCGCTGCTCGACGCGCTCCCCGGCCTGGACCGCGGCCGCCACCGGGTCGAGTACGCCGACGACATGGTCTTCCACGGCCCGGCGCGCCTGCTGCTCGACCTGTCCGCCCCGCCCGGCCTGACCGGGCCGACCGCCCCCGAGCGACCCGCCCGCGCCGCCCCGAGCGGCGTCGGCCCTCCCCCGCAGCGCACACGAGGAAGGCACCGATGACACAGCAGCCCCAGACCGCCCCCGGGGACGTCGGCCGCACGTACGACGCCTTCGCCGAGGCCGGGACCACGAACGCCCTCGGCGGCAACATCCACGTCGGGTACTGGGCGGACGGCTCCGGCTCCGGCATCCCGGTCGACGAGGCCACCGACCGGCTGACCGACCTGGTCGCCGACCGCCTCGCCCCGGAGCGCGGCACGCACCTGCTGGACGTGGGCTGCGGCAACGGCGTCCCGGCGCTGCGCATCGCCGCCTCCCGCGGGGTGCGCGTGACGGGCGTGACCGTGAGCGCGCAGCAGGTCGGCGAGGCGTCCGCCCGGGCCCGGGACCACCGGGCCGGCGGCCGGACCGCCTTCCTGCTCGCAGACGCCGTGGACCTCCCCTTCGAGGACGCGTCCTTCGACGGCGTCCTGGCGATCGAGTCGCTGCTCCACATCGGCGACCGGACCGCCGCCCTGGCGGAGCTGCACCGCGTGGTCCGCCCGGGCGGCCGCCTGGCCGTCGCCGACCTGTGCCTGCGCAGGCCGTTCACCGGCGGCGACCGGGAACTGCTCGACGGGATGCTCGGCATGTACGAGATCGCCTCGATCAGCACCCCCGAGGAGCACCGCGCCCATCTGGCCGGGTCCGGCTGGCGGCTCGGGGAGCTGGCGGACATCGGCGAGCAGGTGCGCCCCAGCTACGGGCACGCGGCGGCCGCCTTCCGGGAGATCGCCGCCTCGCTGGACGCCCCGGCGGCGGAGCGGGTCACCGCCGCGGCCGAGCTGATGACCGCGTTCGGGGAGCACCCGGACACCGGCTACGTGCTGATCACCGCCCAGCGGACCTGACCGGGCGGGCGCTGCCGGCAGCGCCCCCCTCCGCCGAGACACCCGCAGACGCAGACAGGGAGTTCCACGATGCCGTCACGCCTCGGTCCACCGCCCCCTGCCCCGGCCGCGCTGCGCCCCCGCGAGAGCCGCGAGCAGGCCGAGCGCCTCGCCCTGTCGGCCGCGACGGCCCGCGGGGCGCACCTCGCGACCGCGGAGGTGCCCGGCTGGCTGGCCGAGCGCCGCCGGGCGCACGTCTTCCGGGTGGAGCGGATACCGCTCGCGGAGCTGGACGCGTGGTCGGCCGAACCGGGCACCGGCAACCTGGTGCACCGCAGCGGCCGCTTCTTCACCGTCGAGGGCATGCACGTGGTGGAGCACGACGGCCCCGCGGGCGACGGCCCCCGCCGCGACTGGCAGCAACCCGTCATCCGCCAGCCCGAGGTGGGCATCCTGGGCATCCTGGCCAAGGAGATCGGCGGGGTGCTGCACTTCCTGATGCAGGCCAAGATGGAGCCGGGCAACCCCAACCTGCTCCAGCTCTCCCCGACGGTGCAGGCCACCCGCAGCAACTACACCCGGGCCCACGGGGGTACGGACGTCCGCCTCGTCGACCACTTCGTCCGGCCCGACCCCGACCGGGTGATCGTCGACGTCCTCCAGTCCGAGCAGGGCTCCTGGTTCTTCCGCAAGTCCAACCGGAACATGATCGTCGAGACGGCGGACGCCGTTCCCGAACTGCCGGACTTCTGCTGGCTGACCCTGGGCCAGATCGCCGAACTCCTGCACCTGGACCTGCTGGTGAACATGAACGCGCGCACCGTGCTGTCCTGCGCGCCCTACCCGGACACCTCCCCCGGTGCGCTGCTCTCCGACGCCCAGCTGCTCTCCTGGTTCACCGGCGAACGCTCCCGCCGCGACGTACGCGCCCGCCGCGTGCCGCTCGCCTCGGTGCGCGGCTGGAAGCGGGGACCCGAGGCGATCGAGCACGAGGACGGCCGCTACTTCCGGGTGGCCGGGGTCGCGGTCCGGGGCACCAACCGCGAAGTCGCCGGGTGGACCCAGCCGTTGATCGAACCGGTGGGCACGGGGGTGACTGCCTTCCTGGTCCGCGAGGTCGGCGGCGTCGAGCACGTGCTGGTCCAGGCCCGTGCCGAGGGGGGCTTCCTGGACACGGTGGAGCTGGCACCGACGGTCCAGTGCACCCCCGGCAACCACGCCCACCTGTCCCCGGCGGAGCAGCCGCCCTTCCTCGACGCCGTCCTGGCCGCCCCGCCCCCGCGCATCCGCTACCAGGCCCTCCACTCCGAGGAGGGCGGGCGCTTCCTCGGGGCCACCAGCCGCTACCTGGTGGTCGACGCCGAGGGGACGGCGGCCGCGCTCGACCCGCCCCCGGGCTACATGTGGGCCACACCGGCGCAGCTCAGGGCGCTCACCCGGCACGGCCACTACCTCAACGTGGAGGCCCGCACGCTCCTGGCCTGCCTCAACGCCGTCGCGGCACGCACCCGGGGAGGGATGTGACATGCAGGACACCCCCACGACCGGCCCACTGGTCACCGTGCTCGGCGCCTCGGGCTTCGTCGGCTCCGCCGTCGTCCGGGCGCTGGCCGACCGCCCGGTCCGCCTGCGGCTGGTGGCACGCCGGCCCACCGCGCCGCCGCCCGGGCGGACCGCGGCGGAGGTCGTCACCGCCGACCTCACCGACCGGGCCGCGCTCGCCGAGGCCGTCGCGGGCTCCGACGCGGTGGTGCACCTGCTGCTCGGGGACGGCGGCTGGCGGGCGGCCGAGACCGACCCGGGGGCCGAGCGCGTGAACGTGGGCGTGATGCGGGACCTCGTCGAGGTACTGCGCCCGCGGGCCGGTGCGGCGCCCCCGCTGGTCGTCTACGGCGGGGCCGCCTCGCAGGTCGGCGTCCCGCCGCGGGAACCGCTCGACGGCACCGAGCCCGACCGCCCCCGGACCGCCTACGACCGGCAGAAGCTGGCCGCGGAGCGGACCCTGCTCCGGGCCACGGCGGAGGGCCGGGTCCGCGGCATCGGCCTGCGGCTGCCCACGGTGTTCGGGGAGAGCGCGGTCGCGGGCGCCGCCGACCGGGGGGTCGTCTCCGCGATGGTGCGGCGCGCGCTCTCCGGCCAGGCGCTCACCATGTGGCACGACGGCACCGTGCGGCGCGACCTGGTCCACGTCGCCGACGTCGCCGAGGCGTTCGCGGCGGCGCTCGACCACCCGGAGCCGCTGGTGGGCGGCCGCTGGCTGATCGGCGCCGGCCGGGGCGACGCCCTCGGCGAGGTCTTCCGGCTGGTCTCGCGGACCGTGGCCGACACCACCGGGAGCACGCCCGTCGCCGTGGAAGCCGTGGCGCCGCCGCCGCACGCCCCCACCACCGACTTCGAGAGCGTCACCATCGACTCCTCCCCGTTCCGGGCGGCCACCGGCTGGCAGCCCCGGACATCCCTCGCGGAGGGGCTGCGGCGCACCGTCGCCGGTCTGGCCCGGCAGGACGGCGGGCAGCGGTGAGGGCCGCGCCGTCGAGACACCACCCATCCCGGGCGCCCGGCCGCACCACGGCCCGCGCCGCAGCACTTCGAGAGGCATACGCATGACCACGCGAGTATGGGACTACCTGGCGGAGTACGAGGCCGAGCGCCGGGACATCCTCGACGCCGTCGAGACGGTCTTCGATTCGGGGCAGCTCGTGCTCGGCGCGAGCGTGCGCGGCTTCGAGGAGGAGTTCGCGGCCTACCACGGGGCGGACCACTGCGTCGGCGTCGACAACGGGACCAACGCCATCACCCTCGGGCTCCAGGCCCTCGGCATCGGGCCGGGCGACGAGGTGATCACCGTGTCGAACACCGCGGCCCCCACCGTGGTCGCCATCGACGCCGCGGGCGCCACCCCCGTCTTCGTGGACGTCCGCGCCGAGGACTTCCTCATGGACACCGACCAGGTGGCCGCGGCGGTCACGGACCGGACCCGCTGCCTGCTGCCGGTGCACCTGTACGGGCAGTGCGTGGACATGGCCCCGCTGAAGGAGCTGGCGGAGCGGCACGGGCTCGCCGTACTGGAGGACTGCGCCCAGGCGCACGGCGCCCGCCAGGGCGGCACCCCGGCCGGGACGACGGGCGACGCGGCCGCCTTCTCCTTCTACCCGACCAAGGTCCTGGGGGCCTACGGCGACGGCGGCGCCGTGCTCACCTCCGACGCCTCGGTGGACCGGCGGCTGCGGCAGCTGCGCTACTACGGCATGGAGGAGCGCTACTACACGCTCCGGACACCCGCCCACAACAGCCGCCTGGACGAGGTCCAGGCGGAGATCCTCCGCCGCAAGCTGCGGCGCCTGGACCGCTACGTCGAGGGCCGCCGCGCCGTCGCCCGCCGCTACGCCGAGGGCCTCGCCGGCACCTCGCTGGAGCTGCCGCGCACCGCCCCCGGCAACGAGCACGTGTACTACGTGTACGTGGTGCGCCACCCCCGGCGGGACGACATCATCGAGCGGCTGCGCGCCTACGACATCCACCTCAACATCAGCTACCCCTGGCCGGTGCACACCATGAGCGGCTTCGCCCACCTCGGATACGCCGAGGGCTCGCTCCCCGTCACCGAGCGGCTGGCGGGCGAGATCTTCTCGCTGCCGATGTACCCCTCGCTCCCCCGCGACCTCCAGGACAAGGTCGTCCACGCGCTGCGCGAGGTGCTGGAGACGCTGTGAGGCCGCTGGTTCCGCCCACCCCGGCGCCCCGCCGCCGGACCGCCCGCCGAGACACCACCACCGAACCCCGGGAGCAGTCATGAAGGCACGCGAACTCGCCGTCGAGGGCGCGCTGGAGTTCACCCCCCGCGTCTTCCCCGACCAAAGGGGACGGTTCCTCTCGCCGTTCCAGCGGGAGGCCTTCGAGGAGGCCCACGGCGCCCCGCTGTTCCCCGTCGCGCAGACCAACCACAGCGTGTCGCGGCGCGGCGTGGTGCGCGGCATCCACTACACCTCGACGCCTCCCGGGACCGCCAAGTACGTGTACTGCGCGCGCGGGAGGGCCCTGGACATCGTGGTCGACATCCGGGTGGGCTCGCCGACCTTCGGCCGCTGGGACGCGGTCCTGATGGACCAGGAGGACCACCGGGCCAGCTACTTCCCCGTGGGCGTGGGCCACGCCTTCGTGGCCCTGGAGGACGACACCGTGATGGCGTACATGCTCTCCGGGACCTACGTGCCCGAGAACGAACTGGCCCTGTCCGTGCTCGACCCGGCGCTCGGGCTGCCCGTCACCGGGGACTTCGAGCCCGTGTTCTCCGACCGCGACCGGGCGGCGCCCACGCTCGCCCGGGCCCGGGAGGAGGGCCTGCTGCCGGACTACGCACGCTGCCGGGAGATCGAGCGGGGGCTCGTGCCCGGTGCCGGGGTGGCCTCCGACGCCTGAGCACCCCCGCCGCCCGCCCGCGCATCCCCTGCGGCGCCCTGCCGCGGGCGGGTGCACGCGGCCCGGGCCGCCCCGCCGCCACGCGGCGGGCGCCCGGCACCCGCGTGAACGCGTGGGTTCTGCCGCACCCCGCCGCACGGCCGCCCCCGCGGCGCGATGCTGTGGACGCGGCGGTGGCCCCCCGACGGCGCCCCGGCCGCCACCGGACCGGGGCCCGGGCCGCCCCGGCGCCCACCGGGCCCGGCACCCGCGCGCCACCGGCGCCGCGGCACCGACCCGCACCCCACGAACCCCGCACCCCACGAACCGAAAGGCCGCTGCCATGACCGATCCCGCTGTGAACACGCCCGTCCCGGAGGCCGTCGGCGAGCTGTACGACCGGCTCACGCTGAACGCCATGCGGGAGGGCACCTTCAACCCCAATGTGCACATCGGCTACTGGGACACCCCGGACTCCGAGGCGTCGATCGAGGACGCGATGGACCGCCTCACCGACGTGTTCATCGAGCGGATGGGCGTGGACGGCTCCTCGCACGTCCTGGACCTGGGCTGCGGCGTGGGCGGCCCCGGCCTGCGAGTGGTGGACCGCACCGGCGCACGGGTCACCGGCATCAGCATCAGCGAGGAGCAGATCAGGACGGCGAACCGCCTGGCGGCCGAGGCGGGGGTCGCCGACCGGGCCGTCTTCCAGCACGGCGACGCGATGAAGCTGCCCTTCGCGGACGGTTCCTTCGACGCGGTGATGGCGCTGGAGTCGCTCTGCCACATGCCGGACCGGGAGCAGGTGCTGGCCGAGATATCCCGGGTGCTCGTCCCCGGCGGCCGGCTCGTCCTCACCGACGTCTTCGAGCGCGCGCCGCGCAAGGAGGTGCGCCACCCGGGCATCGACAGCTTCTGCCGCGGGCTGATGGCGACGATGGCGGACGTGGACGACTACGTCCCCATGCTCCACCGCACCGGTCTGCGGGTGCGCGAGCTGCTCGACGTCACCGAGCAGACCACCCTGCGCACCGGCCGGGAGCTGACCGACCCGGCCGGTGCGTCCGGGGAGCGCCCCGCGGCCCTGGACGAGGGCAACTTCGGCTTCGGGGAGGCCGCGTTCCACCCCGCGGACCTGGCGGGCGTGGACGACTTCGGCTGCCTGCTGGTCACGGCCGAGCGCCCCTGAGCCCCGGCGGGCTCCGGGAGGGTCCGTCCCGCCCTCCCGGAGCCCCCGGCCCGGCCCGCACCGCGGCCGGGCCGCGGTGCGGGCGCCCCGCGCCCCGGTGACCACCCCACGAGCGACCGGGACGCCCCGGACGGACCCATGAGGAAGGGCAGGAACGCTATGAGGCATTCCGGTGCACGGACCGACGTGCTGATCGCGGGAGGCGGCCCCGTCGGGATGGCGCTGGCCCTGGACCTGGCCTACCGCGGGATCGACTGCATGGTCGCCGACGCGGGGGACGGCACGGTCCGGCACCCCAAGGTGAGCACGATCGGCCCGAGGTCGATGGAGCTGTTCCGCCGCTGGGGACTCGCCGGGGCCATCCGGGACGCCGGCTGGCCGGCCGACCACCCGCTGGACATCGCCTGGGTGACCCGGGTCGGCGGCCACGAGGTGTACCGCTACCGGCGCGGCACCGCGGGCGACCGCCCGGCCTTCGCGCACACGCCGGAGCCCGACCAGATCTGCCCCGCGCACTGGCTGAACCCGGTCCTGACCCGGGCCGTGGGCGTCCGCCCCCACGGTCCGCTGCGGCTGAACACCACCGTCGAGCGGGTGGAGCAGAGCGGTGAGCACGTCGACGCCGTGCTCACCGACCACGCCGCCGGCACGAGCGGCACGGTCCGGGCGCGGTACCTCGTCGCCTGCGACGGGGCGGCCTCGCCGATCCGCCGGGCCTGCGGCATCGAGGCACCGCCGCGCCACCGGCCGCAGGTCTTCCGCAACATCCTCTTCCGGGCCCCCGGGCTGCGGGAGCGCCTGGGCGAACGGGCCGCGCTCGTCTACTTCCTGATGCTCTCCCCGACCCTGCGCTTCCCGCTCCGTTCGCTGGACGGCAGCGACCTGTACAACCTGGTGGTGGGCGCCGACGAGGTGGCCCGCGTCGGCGCCGAGGAGCTGATCCGGCAGGCCGTCGCCCTCGACGTCCCCGTGGAACTGCTCGGCGACGGCGAGTGGCACCTGACCCACCGGGTCGCCGACCGCTACCGCGCCGGGCGCGTCCTCCTCGCGGGCGACGCGGCGCACACCCTGTCGCCGTCCGGCGGCTTCGGACTCAACACCGGAATCGCCGACGCCGCCGACCTCGGCTGGAAACTCGCCGCGACCCTCGACGGCTGGGCCGGTCCCCGACTGCTCGACACCTACGAGGCGGAGCGCAGGCCGATCGCCGTCGAGAGCCTCGACGAGGCCAACCGGAACCTCCAGCGCACCCTGGGCCGGGAGCTGCCGTCCGGCATCCTGGCGGACGGGCCCGAGGGCGACCGGGCCCGGGCCGAGACCGCCGAACGCCTGAAAAGCAGCGGCGCGCGACGCGAGTTCGACGCCCCGGAGATCCACTTCGGGCTGCGCTACCGCTCGCCGCTGATCGTCGAGGACCCCGAGGTGCCGGTGCGCCACGGCAGGCCGACGGCCGACTGGCGTCCCGGCAGCGAACCCGGCTACCGCGCCGCACACGCCTGGTGGGAGGAGTCGACCTCGACCCTGGACCTGTTCGGGCGCGGCTTCGTGCTGCTGGTCCTCACCGGGCAGGCGGAGACGGACGCGGTGGAGCGCGCCTTCGCCGGGAGGGGGGTGCCGCTGACCGTCCACCGCGGGGGCGGCGAGGAGGTGGCCAAGCTGTACGAGCGGGCCTTCGTGCTGGTCCGGCCGGACGGCCATGTCGCCTGGCGCGGCGACGCCCTGCCCGGGGACCCGGCGGCGCTCGCGGACACGGTGCGGGGAGCCTGACCGTATCCGGCGGGGCGTCAGGTCCCGTGCGGCCGCGGCCCGCGAGGGCGGGCCGCGGTCGGCCACCGGGCCCGTCCGCGGCGGGCCGCGCCGGACCGCGCCGAAGGCGGTATCGGCTACCGTGCACGGATGTCCCGGACACATGCATACGGCAGGTACCGGACCGGCGGGCTGTGGGCGGGGGCGGGGGTCTCCCTCACCGTCGTGCTGGTGGGCTCCCTGGTCGCGCTCTTCGGCATGCTGGAGTTCGACGAGCGGTGCATGCAGGGGCAGGTGCAGGGGCCCGGCGGGCTCCGGCGGGTGCGCTACCGGGCGTATCCCCCGGCCACCGTCTGCGAGTTCCAGGGCGGGGAGGTGTCGTCCGTCGGGAGCGGCACGGTGCTGGCCGTGCTGCTCTGGGCGGCGATGGGCGTGCTGGTGGTCTGCCTGCTGGGGGCGCTCCTCGCGGAGTGCTTCGCCCCGCGCCCCGGCGGCCCGCTGGTGGTGCCGACGACTCCGGCCGCGGGCCTGCGCCGTACGGGGGCGATGCTGCTGTCGATGGGCTCCGCCTTCCTGCTCCTCTACGTGCCCGTCGGGTGGCCGCTGCTCACGGGGCCGTCCTCGGCCTGTGCGGCGGGCGGGGGGTGGGGTGCGCATCCCCCGGCCACCCTGGAGTACGGGTTCTTCCCTCCTCAGGCCACGTGCCGGTACGCCAGCGGCAGGACCGGGCACCTGAACGCGGACTGGCTGGCGAACCTGGCGGTCCTGCCCGCGGTGCCGACGCTGATCGCCGCGGCGGCCTTCGGACTGGCCCTGCGCCGCTGGTCCGAAGAGCGGCGGACATCGGCGGGCGGGGCCCGCGTGCCCGGCGGGTGACCGCGCGTGCGGCAGCCCGGGACCCGGGCGGGCCGGGGGGCCGGGCGGGCCGGGCGGGGCGGGGGGCCGGGCGGGCCGGGCGGGGCGGTTACGGGGTCACGGCCGGCACTCGGCGCGGATCTGCGCCGCCCCGTGGTGGGCGAGGCCCCGGCCGCGGCCCCGGTCCGGGAGCCGCAGGGTCAGCCGCCGGTCGTGCACCGGGACCCGCTCGACGACGACGCCCTGCCCGCGCAGTGCCACCTGGTCGATGGCGAACGAGCGCTCCACACTGGCGGGATCGTCCGGGTCGGAGAGGACGTGGTAGACGGAGGGGCTGCCCGCGGCGTCCCGGGCGCGCTCGCCCACCGGGACGAGGACGGCGACGGTGCAGGTGCGGTACCCGCTGCCGACGTACCAGCTCCAGGTGGCGCTCCCGCCGCCGTCCAGGCCGGTCTCGCCGGACATCGGCATGGCGGTGAAGCTGCCGTCGCAGCCGTCCCCCCGGTGTCCGCCGGTCCGGACGGTGTACCAGCCCTCGGCGCCGCTGACGTAGCGCCCGTCCTCCCTGTAGCCGCCCCCGCCGGAGCAGCCCGGCCCGGCCCAGGCGACGTACACCGGGCCGGTCGGCGCGGCGGAGTCGGGGGCACCGGGTGCGGGCGGGACCTTGGGCCGGGGCGTGGCGGGCGGGGCCGCTCCGGTCTCCTCCGGCGGGCGCGGCGGCGGGCTGATCCGCTGCGGGACGCCGCCGATCTCGATCCCGCCCGGTGAGGCCGTCCCGCCCGACGGGCCCGGCACGGCGCCTCGTTCGCCACCGGGCCGGGCGCAGGCGGACGCCAGGGGCAGCAGGGTGAGGAGCGCCAGGAGGACCGCGCCCGGGCCGTGGCGGAGGCGGCGGCCTCGCCGAGGGCGGACGCCGCTGTTCCGTTCGCACGTCATATCGCACCGGACCCTGTTGACCGACTGATCGTCGTTGCTGACCGACTGATCGTCGTACCGTCGGAGCGGACCACTATGCACGAGCCCGCGGGCGGGCGTAAGTGTGAACGCCGGTAAGTGCCGCGTCCGCCGCCGCCCGTGGGCGGGACGCCGTGGTCAGCGGAGCTCGTCCGGGCAGGGGGTGCCGCGCGGCAGCTGGTAGGGCGCGGCCAGCCGGTAGACGCCCGCGCGGGGTGCCAGCAGCTCGGTCCACTCGTCGCCCTCCTCGTCCTCCTCGGACTTCAGCAGGCAGCCGTGGGGGTTGTCGAAGGTCTTCGGACCGCCCTCGCGAGCCTTGGATGCCTCGGTCTCCCGGGGGCCCTCGACGCTCGTGCCGTCGTCCGCCACCAGGCCGAGCCACGGCGAGTAGGGGACCCGGATGAGCACCCGGCCGGGAGAGGTCACCTGGATGGTGAGCTCCCCGGCCCCCGCGTGGCGCACGGTCGCCGGGGGGTCGGCGAGCGGGACCGGGTCCTTCACCGCGAACAGCTGCCAGTTCTCGTCGCCCCACACCCGGGTCAGATAGGGCAGCCCGTCCGCGACGAGTTCGGCCTCCTGCTCCGCGCTGTGGTCGGGGCGGCCTTCGGGCAGCACCACGAAGTGGACGGCCCAGCGGTCCAGCCACGCGCGGTAGCCGGCCGAAGTGAGGAGCCTGTCCTTGTCGTAGAAGAGCGGGTTGCGCTCCATGTCCGCCTGCCGGTTCCAGCCGCGCGCCAGGTTGACGTAGGGGGCGAGGGCGGACGACTCGCGGTGGCTGCTCGCCGGGACGACCTCGACCCGGCCGCGTTCCGCGCCGACCCGCTGGAGCCGGTCGACGAGGGGCGCGAGTTCACGGTTCCAGGACGCGGTGGGGGCGGTGCGGACGATGTCGTCCACGCTCTTGTAGCCGATCCAGACGTTGAGCCCGGCGAAGGCCACCACCACGGCGTACCAGCGGCGCGAGCGCGGCACGGTGAACGGCAGGGCGGCCAGCAGCGCCACACCGGCGAACAGCATGGGCAGCCGGGACACGTTCGAGCCGATCTGGGAGTCGATCAACCAGGTCAGCAGCGTGCCCACGGCGTAGACGGCGGAGGCCACCCGTACGGTGTGCCAGTCCTCGGGCACGAGGAGGAGGACCAGGACCCCGAAGACGAACGGCAGGGAGGTCGAGCCCAGTGACATGGGCTGGGTCCCGGAGAAGGGGAACAGCCAGGCGGAGAGCCCGACGACGGCGACGGGGGCGAGCCCCAGCGCGTAGGCGCCGGGGCGGCGGCCGCACAGGAACAGCGCCGCGGCGACGACGCCGAGGAAGAGGCCCGCGACCGGGCTCGCCGCCGTGGCGAGCCCCGCGAACAGGGCGGCGACGGCCCCCTTGGCCCACCGCCTCCGGCGCAGGCGGTGCGGCCAGCAGAAGAAGGCGCCCACCGCGGCGAGCGCGAACATCATGCCCAGGCCGAAGGTGACCCGGCCGGAGAGCGCATTGCACAGGAAGGCGAACACCCCGGCGAAGCCGCAGGCCAGCGGGTTGCGCACGGAGGGCAGCCGGAGCAGGATCAGCGCGGTCAGGGCGGAGGAGACCGTGCCCGCGACGATCATCGTGGTCCGGACGCCGAGCACGGACATCACATAGGGGGACACCACGCTGTAGGAGACGGGGTGCATCCCCCCGTACCAGGCGAGGTTGTACGCGGAGTCGGGGTGGCGGCCGACGAACTCGGCCCAGGCGTCCTGCGCGGCGAGGTCGCCCCCGGTGTTGGCCAGGAACAGGATCCACACCACGTGCAGCAGTGCGGCGGTCGCCGTGACCAGGGTGACCGGATGGCGTGCGACCCGGCGCAGGGCGCCGACCCGCGGGGCGGGGTCCGTTGCGGGGGGCCTGTCCCCGCCGGGGCCTCGGTCCTCTTCCCTGTCCGGAGCCGGGGTCCGGCCGGAGGGGGCGCCGGGGCTTCGCGGGGGCCGGACGGAGGAGGGCCGCCCGGGCGCGGCGGTGGTGCGGTCGTCCGCGCGTACGGGCTCGGCGGTGGTCACTGCGGCTCTCCCCGTGGTCCTGTGTCCTGTTCCGTCTGCCCCGTGTCGAGCGCGTCCCGCCGTCCTCGCCTCCGGCGCTCCCCGCCTCACCCGGAGGACGCACCGCAGGCCCCCGGGGTTGCCCGGCGACGCTAGCACGCGGGCGCCCCGTCACCGACGGGACGCCCGCGCGGGTGGAGGGCCGGCGGATCAGCCGATACGGGTCAGCCTCGCCCCGAAGCCCGGCTCGACGAGGTCCCGTTGGAGGGCGACCGGAACGCTGATGGTCCCGGCCCCGGACCCTGCGGTGAGGCTGCCGACGACCGTGCCCGCCTCGGCCGTGCCGGGCACCTTCCTGCCGCCGTCGGTGATGCCGGAGCGGACCGTCAGACCGGACCAGCCGACGACCGTCAGGTCCTTGGTCGCCACCACGGGCGTCAGCCCGCCGAGCCCGTCGTCGACGTGCCCGACGACGTCGCCCTTCCTGACGACGGTCCTGGCCTGCAACGTCTCCCGCGTGGCGACCAGCACCTCCTCGCTCACGGCGTTGACGGTCTCCAGGATGGAGGGCTTGTGCTGGCCGAGGACCGCGCCGACGATCGTCTGCGTGGAGCCGCCGATGTCCTTGTAGGCGGCGAAGAGCAGGTTGCCGCCCGCCTTGGTGGTGGAACCGGTCTTGATGCCGATGGCGCCGTTCCTGGGCATCAGGGTGTTGTAGTTGCTGTGGCGCTTCCCGGACGGGTCGTACCACTCCTGCTGGCGGGTGATGTCGACCATGGCCTTGTTCTTGACCAGTGCCTGCCCCAGCTTCACCTGGTCCGCCGCCGTGGAGACGGTCGCGGCGTCCAGGCCGGAGGGGTCGGTGTACGTGGTGTTGGTCATGCCGAGCTCCTCGGCGGTGTCGTTCATCTTCTTGACGAACGCCTCCTCGGAGCCCGCGTCCCAGCGGGCCACCAGCCGGGCCACGTTGTTCGCGGACGGAATCATGATCGCGCTGAGCGCGTCCTTGACGGAGAGCGTGTCGCCCTCCTTGACGGTGTTCAGCGTGGACTCGTCGTTGGTCGCGTCATAGCCGCCCTCCTTCTCGGCGAGGGCGTCGACGGGGATCTTCTCCCCCTCCTCGCCCCGCTTGAAGGGGTGGTCGCGCATGATGATGTACGCCGTCATCGTCTTGGTCACACTGGCGATGGGGACGGGCTTCTCCTCCCCGAACTGCCCGACGACCCCGAGGCCCGACACCGCGATCTGCCCCTGCCCCTCACCGGGCCACGGAAGGGTCGGCTTCCCGCCCTCGAAGGAGTACTCCGCGTCGGCGGAGAGGGCCAGGGAAGGCGTCGGAAGCGGACGCACCGCCTGTGCGATCGCGAAGGCGATCAGGAGCAGGGCGACCAGCGGCGTCCAGATCTTGACCCGGCGCACCACGGTCCGGACCGGGGTCTCCGGCGGAGGCGGGGTGTTGGTCAGCTCGGCCAGCAGGTCCAGCGCGCCGAGCGGCGGCATGGGCTGCTGCCTGGTCCGCTCGGCCTCGCCGAGGGCCGCGGGGGCGGCGTCGCCGCCGTCGGGGCGCTCGGCCGGGGAGGCAGCGGGGGCAGGCGACGCCGACGCGGTGCCCGGGGCGTCGGCCTCCGGGGCGTCGGAGGAGGTGGGGGCGGTCCGGCGGGGCGCCGGGGCGGCCCTGTCGTCGCGGAGGAGCGGCACGAAGGTACTGCCCGCCGGTGCCCCTGGGGCGCCCTTCGCCCGGAGGCCGCCGGAGTCCCGTGCGCCCCTGGCGTCCTGTGCACCCCCGGCGCCCCCGTCGCCGGACCCGGCCTCGGCGGACCCCGTCCCGGCGGACTCGGCAGGCTCGGCCCCGGCCTCGGCGGACTCGGCGGACTCGGCCCCGGCCCCGGCGGACCCGGCAGGCTCGGCCTCGGAGTCCCCGGGGCCCTGGGAGTCGCCGACGGCGACGGCGTCCCGGGGGGTGCCCTCGGCGTCCTTCGGGCTGTCCTTCGCGGCGGGGCGCCCGGCCTCCCCGGAACCCTCGGAGCCCGTCACGCCGGGTCCGCGGCCCTCGGTGTCCCCGCCGCGCGGTACGGCGAGCGCCGTGGTCGGCTGGTCCACGGTGGGGCGCGGCCGGGTCGTGAACACCGCGGTCGGCTGGTCCACCGGGCCACGGGAGGACACGTCGCCCTCCCCGCCCCGGGACGCCCGGTCGCCGACGGGCTCGTCCGCCTCGGCATCCGCGCCTGCATCGGCTTCCGCCTCCGCGCCGGCACCCGCCTCCGCATCGGCTTCCGCATCCGCGCCGGCACCCGCCTCCGCATCGGCTTCCGCATCCGCGCCGGCACCCGCCTCCGCATCGGCTTCCGCATCCGCGCCGGCACCCGCCTCCGCATCGGCATCGGCATCGGCATCGGCATCGGCAGGGTCCGCCGTGGCCGCGGTACCGGAACGGCCCGCGGGAGCGCCGTCCCCGCCGTCCGGCCCGTCCGGCCCGTCCTCCCCGCGCCGCCCACGAGGTCCGAAGGCACCGGAGCCCTCGTCGTCGGCCTCCTCCTCCGGGGAGTCCGCGCGGGCGGGCCCGTCGCCGCCGGAGGGACCCGCCGCGCCGCGACCGCCCCCGGCAGGAGTGTCCTCGCCGCGGAAGGAAGCATTCTGCTCGGTGGTGCCCGCGGCCTGCGCCTTCGCGCCCGCCGGACGGCCCGCCCCGTCACCCTCGCCACCCCGGTCGGGGCCGTCGGACTCCCGGTCCCCGTCACCCTCGGTCGCGACCCACTCGGCCACCGCGTCCCGCAGGCGCGCATCGCCGTCGCGCCCCGTCGCCTCGGCGGCCGTGCCGTCCTCGCCGGACGGCCCGTCGCGGTCGTCGCGCGCCGGGCCGGAACCGGTCTCGCGGTCGTCCCCCTCGCCCGCCGGGGCGGGGAGACGGAAGACTGCCGTGCGCTGGTCCGTGGCCGCGGGGGCCGCGGATGCCGGGGGGCCCTCACGGAACATCGCGAGACGCGGGTCGCCCTCGCGCCCCGCCGTCTCCCCCGACGACTCCCGCTGCTCCGACCTGTCGGGGGACTCGCCCGCCACCGTGCCTCCTCCATGAGTCATGTGCCACGCGCCATGGCGCCATGCCTATGCCATGACGCATGATGCGTGCCGTACTCGTACCACCGCCGGCCTCGGCGCCGAGGCCGGCGGTGTCCGAACCATCTACCAGTGTCCTGTGTGAGCGCTTGGCTCCGGTGCTAGACGAGAACGACATACCTATCGGTTCCCTAACAAAGCTCCCAGGCCCCCTCGACAGACCAATGTGAGAGGGGTCACCCTGTCACTCATCCACGCGGGGAGGCATGGATGGGCAGGAGCCGCAGAACACTTCCGGAAGAGCTTCTGCTGCTCGCTCTGGACCCGGCCACGGGTACCACGGCGCAGCCGCAGTCGCTCGACCTCGGCCTGGCAGGAGCTCAGCTAGTGGAGCTGGCTCTGGCAGGACGGATAGCCCCTGACGGGGATCGTATCGCCGTGGTGATGCCACGGCCGACCGGAGATCCGACGCTGGACTCCGCACTGGAGCTGCTGCGCAGGCGCGGCAGCCCGGTCCGGGCGGTCCACTGGATCGGCGGGCCCCGGCTGGGGCTGCGCCAGATCTACCTCTCGCACCTGGAACGCTGCGGCATGGTGCATGCCGTCGAGGGCCAGATGTGCGGGGTGCTGCCGACGACGCGCTACCAGGCGACGGACACGGCGATCAGCCGTGACATCCGGGCCCGGCTGGACAGCGCGATCCGTACCGGCGTACCACCGGACCCGCGGACCGCGGCGCTCGCCGCCCTGGCCCACGCGGTCGGTCTCGGCAAGCACCTGTACCCCGGCAACGAGGGGCGTTCCTCTCGGTCCCGGCTGCGGGACCTGATCAGGCACGACCCGATGGGCGGCCTGGTGGCGCACGCCGTGATGGACGTCCAGAACGGCGCGGCCGCGCAGCCGCGCCGCGGGCAGTCGGCGGCGGGCGGGGCCCGCCAGACCGGGCCCGTGCCGATGCAGCCGCGCCGGACCGGCATGGCCCGCGTCGCCGCGCACTGAGCCGCGCCCCCGAGGCGCGGACGGCCGGCGCACCCGCGCCGGCGGCCGGGCAGCCACGGCACCGCCCGCACCGGGCACCGCTCGTGCCGTACGGCGCCCGGACACGCACCGCACCGCCGCGATACCGCCGCACCGACGTCCCCATGACCCGGTCCGGGAGCCGCAGAACGCGCGGAACAGCGTCTTCGCTGTTCCGCGCGTTCGCGTTTGTGGCCGTTTCGCAGCGGCGGCCCGCCCTTTGGTGGCAGTCTGCTGAACGGTAGATACGCACAGCAACACGAGGCAACGCAGCCGGAGGTGCAGTTTCCGTGGCGTCCAACGTCAATCCCACCGTCAGGAGGCGCCGTTTGGGCCAGGAGCTGCGCCGGCTCCGCGAACTGAAGGGCATGACGGCGGAGGAGGTCGCCGAGCGGCTCCTCGTCTCCCAGTCCAAGATCAGCCGCCTGGAGAACGGACGCCGCTCGATCAGCCAGCGCGACGTCCGCGACCTGTGCGGGGTGTACGAGGTCGAGGACCACCGCATCGTGGACTCCCTGATGCAGATGGCCAAGGACTCCCGCCAGCAGGGCTGGTGGCACGCCTTCGGCGACATCCCCTACAGCGTCTACATCGGCCTGGAGACCGACGCGGCCAGCCTGCGCGTGTACGAGCCGCAGGTGGTGCCCGGGCTCCTCCAGACCCGGGGCTACGCGGAGGCGCTCATCGCGGGCGCACTCCCGGAGAGCGGTCTGCCCGACGTCGAGAAGCGTGTCAGCGTGCGGCTGCGCCGACAGGAGCGCGTCCACGACGCGGAGCAGCCGCTGCGGCTGTGGGCCGTGATCGACGAGGCGGCCCTGCGTCGCCGCGTCGGCGGACGGCAGCTGATGCGGGAGCAGTTGGAGCACCTGGTCGAGATGTCCCACCAGCCGCACGTCACGGTGCAGGTGCTGCCGTTCGACATGGGCGCCCACCCCGGGATCAACGGGCAGTACGCGATCCTGGAGTTCCCGGACACCTCGGACTCGAGCGTCGTCTACATCGAGGGCGTGACGAGCGACCTGTACCTGGAGAAGGCCAACGACGTGCAGAAGTACAGCGTGATGTACGAGCACCTGCGCGCCCAGGCCCTGAACGCGGACCAGACGCGCCAGTTCATCTCGAAGATCGCCAAGGAGTACGCGCAGGACGCTCCGGAGGAGTTCACGGACTGAAGCGCGGAAAGGTACACCACGGGACGGGCGTCACGGAAGAGGCGCCTGATGTATACCATCCGGTCGAGTGAACGCCCGTCTCACCCGACCGGCCCGGCGAGTAGCGTCGATCACGCCAGCGAGAACGTTGGCGCACATCACCCCCACTCGCCGAAGCGGAGCAATCATGGCCATCATTCAGGGTGCCACGGAGACCTGGACGAAGTCCTCGTACTCCACGGGCAACGGTGCCTGTGTCGAAGTCAAGTCCCCTGTCCTGCAGGCGATTTCCGTGCGGGACTCCAAGGTCGCCGAGGGCCCCGAGCTCTCCTTCCGGCCCGGTTCCTGGACCTCGTTCGTCAGCGACGTGGCACGGGCCGCGGTCGACCTCGCCTGAGGCACCGCCCGACGCGAACCGGCCAGGCGCAGGAGGGTGCGGCCGCCACCAACGCGGGCACCCTGCCGGTCAGAGCCGTCCGGCGTGCGAACCCCGTGCGCACCGCGCCACGTTTCAGTGAGCCCTCTCGACTGGCATCGCCGTCCCGGCCGAGGGGGCTCGGCCCTGTCCGCCGCGGGGCCGGCCGCCGGGTCGCGTGGTGGCGGTGGTGGAGGGGGCCGCGCTCAGGTCAGTTCGGCGGTCACGCGCGGGTAGCGGGCGAGCCAGCCCGGGGCCGCCGCCCCCGGGCCGTGCAGGGCGGGGCCCTGGGTCATCTCCATGGCGAAGTCGTCCGCGATCTCCAGGAGGGTGCCCCGCCCCTCCAGTTCGCACAGCCAGGCCGGGGGCAGCGCGGTCTCCCCGTGCAGGGCCCCGAGCAGCGCCCCGCACACGGTGCCCGTCGCGTCGGAGGGGCCGTCGTGGTTGACGGCCAGTCGCAGTCCGTGGCCCATGTCCTCGCCGACCAGTGCGCAGTAGACCGCCACGGAGAGCACCTCCTCCGCGTACCCGCTGCCCGCGAGGTCCGCCACCCGGCCCGGGCCCGGTATGCCCTGGCGCACCGCTCCGAGCGCCTCCCGCAGGCCGTCCGTCACGGGCTGGTGGCCCGGCCGGGCCGCCAGCAGGGCGAGAGCCCGCTGCACCGAGCCGTCGAGCGTCTCCCCGCGGGCCAGACCGTGGACGACCACGGCGAAGGCCCCCGCCGACAGGTACGCCGTGGGGTGCCCGTGCGTCTGCGCCGCGCACTCGACCGCGAGCTGGCACACCAGCTCGGGCTCCCAGCCCACGAGCAGCCCGAACGGGGCCGACCGCACCAGGGCGCCCGCGCCTCGCGCGGTGGGGTTCCTGGGTGCCTGGAGGGTGCCCATGGTGGTGTCGCCGAGCCCGGTCAGACAGGTGCGGGAGGGGTTGCGGCGGCTGTAGAGCCACTCCTGCGCGGCCAGCCAGCCGTTGTCCTTGCGGCGCTCGTCCGGGCCCCAGTCCCGCTGGGTGGCGGCCCAGCGCAGATACGCCCGGTGGAGGTCGGTCGGCGGGTGCCAGGCCCCGGTGTCGCGACGGACCTGGGCGCGGATGAGCCCGTCCACGGTGAACAGGGTCATCTGGGTGGCCGCGGTGACCGCGCCCCGGCGCCCGTCCACGGGAACGAGGCCGACCAGGCCCTCGGGCCCGTGGGCCGTGCGCAGCTCCTCCAGGGACCGCCCCGCCGCCCCGGCGCCCAGCGCGTCCCCGATCGCGCCGCCGAGGAGGGCCCCGCGTACCCGGGCCCGGAAGTCCTGCTGCTCGGCCCGGCCCCACACGGCTGCGGCGGCTGCGCTCACCGTGCCCCTCCCCCGACGTCGAACGGACACTCTGCCCGGGCCAGCACTGTAATCGAACGGGGCGGGGCGCCCCAGGGCCACGGTCCCCGGCGCGACCCCGGCGGAGCGGCCCCGGGGCCGGGGCCTCCGGCGCCCCTCGCACTCACTCCGGCAGCAGGGGCAGCAACTCCGGAAGGTGCCCGTCGGAGGCCGCGGCCGCGCGGCGCCGCTCCTCGGGCACCTCGCCGTAGAGGGTGGTGCGCGGGCGCGCCGGACGGCCCGCGGCCTCGGCGATCGCCGTCAGCTCGCGCACGGAGCGGTACGAGCCGTACCCCGAGCCGGCCATCCGGGAGATCGTCTCCTCCATGAGGGTGCCCCCGAGGTCGTTGGCACCGGAGCGGAGCATCTCGGCGGCGCCCTCCGCGCCCAGCTTCACCCAGCTGGTCTGGATGTTCGGGATGTGGGGGTGCAGCAGCAGCCGGGCCATGGCGGTCACCGCGCGGTTGTCCCGGACGGTCGGTCCCGGCCGCGCGATGCCCGCCAGGTACACGGGCGCGTTGGTGTGGATGAAGGGCAGGGTGACGAACTCGGTGAAGCCGCCGGTGCGTTCCTGGATCCCCGCGAGGGTGCGCAGGTGGCCGAGCCAGTGGCGTGGCTGGTCGACGTGCCCGTACATCATCGTGGAGCTGGAGCGGATGCCCAGCTCGTGGGCGGTGGTGACGACCTCGATCCAGGTCGCGGCGGGCAGTTTGCCCTTGGTCAGCACCCAGCGGACCTCGTCGTCCAGGATCTCCGCCGCGGTGCCGGGGAGGGAGTCGAGGCCGGCCTCCTTCGCGGCGGTGAGCCACTCGCGGATGGACAGCCCCGTGCGGGTGGCGCCGTTGACGACCTCCATGGGGGAGAAGGCGTGGACGTGCATCCCGGGGACCCGCTCCTTGACGGCGCGTGCCAGGTCGAAGTAGGCGGTGCCGGGCAGGTCGGGGTGGATGCCGCCCTGCATGCAGACCTCGACGGCGCCGACGTCCCACGCCTGCGCCGCCCGGTCGGCCACCTGGCGCAGGGAGAGGGTGTAGGCGTCGGCGTCGGTGCGGCGCTGGGCGAAGGCGCAGAACCGGCAGCCGGTGTAGCAGACGTTGGTGAAGTTGATGTTCCTGGTGACGATGTAGGTGACCTCGTCGCCGACGGTGTCGCGGCGCAGGTCGTCGGCGATCCGGGTCAGCGCGTCCAGTGCGGGGCCGTCGGCGTGCAGCAGGGCGAGCGCCTCGTCGTCGGCGAGGCGGGTGGGGTCGTCGGCCGCCGTGGCGAGGGCCCGTCGGACGTCCGCGTCGATGCGCTCGGGCGCCATGCCGGGGGCGGCGGCCTCGCGCAGCGCCTCCCAGTCCCCGTAGACGTGGTCGAAGTCGGCGCGCCGGTCGCCGGTACGGCCCTCCGTGTCGATGGTGCGGTGCAGGTCGGTGCGCCCGGCGGCCGTGAACGCCTCGTCGGGCTCCTGCCAGGGGAGGCCGGCGGGACGGGCGTCCTCCCGGGCCAGCCCGGTGTCCGGGTCGGCGAGCGCGGCCACGTGGGGCCTGAGGCGCGGGTCGAGCCAGGGCTCGCCCCGGTGCACGAACTCGGGGTACACGCAGAGGCGTTCGCGCAGCTCGAAGCCCAGGGCGGCGGACTGCGCGGCGAGTTCCTCGATCTGCGGCCAGGGGCGCTCGGGGTTGACGTGGTCGACGGTGAGCGGGGAGACGCCGCCCCAGTCGTCGATCCCGGCGCCCAGCAGCCGCGCGTACTCGCCGTCGACCAGGTTGGGCGGTGCCTGGAGGCAGGCGGAGGGCCCCATGATGTGCCGGGCGACGGCCACGGTGGCCACCAGCTCGTCGAGTTCCGCGTCCGGCATGCCGCGCATCGGGGTGTCCGGCTTGGCGCGGAAGTTCTGCAGGATCAGTTCCTGGATGCCGTGGTAGGCGCGGGAGACGCGGCGCAGGGCGAACAGCGACTCGGCCCGCTCCTCGTAGGTCTCGCCGATGCCGATGAGCAGGCCGGTGGTGAAGGGGACGGAGGAGCGTCCCGCGTCCTCCAGCACCCGCAGCCGTACGGCGGGCTCCTTGTCGGGCGAGCCGTGGTGGGGGCCGCCGGGCTCGGACCACAGGCGGGTGGCGGTGGTCTCCAGCATCATGCCCATGGAGGGTGCGACGGGCTTGAGGCGCTGGAAGTCGGTCCAGCCGAGCACCCCGGGGTTGAGGTGGGGCAGCAGCCCGGTCTCCTCCAGGATGCGCACCGACATGGCCCGGACGTAGGCGAGGGTGTCGTCGTAGCCGTGGGCGTCGAGCCACTCGCGCGCCTCGGGCCAGCGGTCCTCCGGCTTGTCGCCGAGGGTGATCAGGGCTTCCTTGCACCCGAGTTCGGCTCCGCGCCGGGCGATCTCCAGGACCTCGTCGGGGGACATGAACATCCCGTGGCCGTCCCGGCGCAGCTTCCCGGGGACGGTGGCGAAGGTGCAGTAGTGGCAGCGGTCCCTGCACAGCCGGGTCAGGGGGAGGAAGACGCTCCTGGAGTAGGTGATCACGCCCGGACGCCCGGCGGCCGCCAGCCCGGCGTCCCGCACCCGGGCCGCCGAGGCGGCCAGGTCGTCGAGGTCGGCGCCGCGGACCTGGAGCAGCACGGCGGCCTCGGAGACGTCGAGTGCGACGCCGTCCCGGGCCCGCTTCAGCGCGCGGCGCACGGCGTTCTCGGTGGGTCGCGACGCCGGTCGGGCGCCCCCGCGCCCGGCCTGCGGTCCGTTCTGCCGTCCACCCCGGTGGTCGCCCTGGTGATCGCTCATGCGTCGAGCATACGAGCGGCCCCGGCCGTGGCCCATGCCCACCGGCCGGATCCGGTACCCGCCGCGGTCCGCGCGACGGGTGCGCGTCCGCCGCGCCGCGGGACGGGAGCGCCCGCGGGCCCGGGGCCGAGCCCCTAGAGGTACCGCGCGTACGAGTCGAGGGCGCGCAGCACCTCCAGCTCGTTCCCCGGGGGGAGTTGAAGGACGACCTCCTCGATGCCCTGGTCCGCGTAGTGGGCGAGCTTGCCGGGTTCCGGGCGGACGGCGTACGGGACGACCTGGAGCGCCTTCGGATCCCGCCCGGCCCGCTCCCACGCCTCGCGCAGGGCGGGGACCGCGGTGCGGAGGCCCCGGCCGCCGATGGGGAGCCAGCCGTCGGCGTACTCGGTGATGTGGGCGAAGAGCGAGGGGCCGGCCGCACCGCCGACCAGCACGCGCGGGGCCCCTCCGGCGGGCTTGGGATAGGCCAGCGAGGCGCTGACGGAGGCGAGCCGGCCCTCGTAGGCCGTGGGTTCGGGCGCCCACAGGGCCCGCATCAGCGCCATCCGCTCGCGGACCAGTTCCCGGCGCTCGGACCACGTCACGCCGTGGTCGGCCGCCTCCTCCACGTTCCAGCCGAAGCCGACGCCGAGGGTGAAGCGCCCGCCCGAGAGGTGGTCGAGGGTGGCGACCTGCTTGGCCAGCGCGATCGGGTCGTGCTGGGCGACGAGGGTGATGCCGGTGCCGAGGGCGAGCCGGTCGGTGACCGCGGCCGCCTGGCCCAGGGCCACGAAGGCGTCGAGGGTGCGGGTGTACTCGGGGGGCAGTTCGCCGCCGGCGGCGTAGGGGGTGGTGCGTGCGGCGGGGATGTGGGTGTGCTCGGGGAGGAAGAGTCCGGCGAAGCCGCGCTGTTCGAGTTCGCGGGCCAGGCGGACGGGGGTGATCGTCTCGTCGGTGAGGAAGACCGTGGTCGCGATCCGCATGGGGACACGGTAGGCGAGATCGGGCGGCGCGTCGCCGGTCGCGACCGCGCCGTCCGGTTCTCGTCCCCGTCGAGGGGTCCGGGCCGCGGTGGCCGGGGGCCGGGAGCGCGCTTCCCGGTCGGGCCGGGCGGCCCGTGCGGACGGCCGGGCGACGGGCGGGAGGCCGCCCCGGGCCGGGCGGTGGCCGGGGGCCCTCCCCGGCGCGGGCCCGGGCGGGCCCGCCCGGCGCCCGGCGCGGACCCCGCCCTCCCCGGCCGTCCGCGCCCCCGTCAGGCCCGGACGAGTTCGTCCGCGAGCAGCCCCATGGCGATCATGTCGTGCCAGACGCCGTCGCGGCGGAAGGACTGGCGGCGGCGGCCCTCCTCGACGAAGCCGACCTTCCGGTACACCGCGAGCGCCGCGCGGTTCTCGGGGACCACCGTCAGCTCGATCTTGTGCAGGCGCATCTCCTGGAAGCCGTAGCGGCAGGCGGTCCGCATCGCGTCGGTGGCCAGCCCCCTGCCCCAGCAGTCCTTCTCGCCGAGGTAGACGTCCAGTTCGGCTATCCCCTTCTCGGGCTCGGCGCCGTGGAGCGCGACCAGGCCCACCAACCGCCCCTCCGCCAGGGTCTCGATGCCGAGGAGGACGTCGGCGTAGGTGTTGCGGGGGCGGTCGGCCAGCCAGCGCCCGACCTGCGCCCGGGTCGCCGGGTAGGTGTCGTCCATCCAGCGCATGACCTCGGGGTCGTGGTTCCAGCGCCACAGTGCGTCGGCGTCCTCCGGCCCCATCGCCCTCAGACGCACCAGCTTCCCCTCGGCCATCGTGGCCACCCCCTGTTTCGACGGTTCCGGTCGGTCATGGCTAGCACGCGGGAGCACGGCGGCTCAAAGCCTTTGGCGGGAGGACCGCGCGGGGCCCGGGCCTGCGTCCTCCGCCCGGCCGGAGCCCGCGGCCGTCCGTCGCCCCTGACCAGTGCCGGGATGGGACAGGTGTCACACCGCCCCGAGGGCAGCCGGGCGCGCCCCGCTGCTGACGCGGCCGCCGCCGACAGGGCAGACTGTCGAGGGCGATTCCGGCAGTACGGGCAGGGGGCAGCCACATGGGCCGTGACAGCGGGCCACGCGTACCGGACCAGCGCGCTCCGCACGGCGGGGACGCCGCCGGTCTGCACTTCTCCGTGCTCGGCCCCGTCCGGGTCCGGCGCGGCGGGGAGACCCTGCCGCCCGGCTCCCCGCAGCAGCGCGCGCTGCTCGCGGCCCTGCTGCTGCGCGGGGGGCGGACCGCCACGGCACCGGAGCTGATCGACGCCATCTGGGGGCAGGAGCCGCCTCCGCAGGCCCTCGCGGCCGTCCGCACCTACGCCTCCCGGCTGCGCAAGGCGCTCGACACGCAGGCCCTGGTGAGCGAGTCGGGCGGCTACGCCCTGCGCATCGCGCGGGACGCCCTGGACCTGACCGTCGCCGAGGACCTCGCGGACGAGGCGCACAAGGCGCTGGCGGCGGGCGACCGCGGCCAGGCCCGTGCCCTGCTCGCCGGGGCGCTGGAGCTCTGGGACGGCGAGGCCCTGGCCACCGTGCCGGGACCGTACGCGGAGAACCACCGCGCCCGGCTGGCGGAGTGGAACATCCAGCTGCTGGAGACCCGCCTGGACCTGGACCTGGAGACCGGCCGCCATGCGGAGGCGGTCTCCGAGCTGACCGCGCTCACCGCCGCCCACCCGCTGCGCGAGCGGCTGCGGGAGCTGCTGATGCTCGCGCTCTACCGCAGCGGGCGCCAGGCCGAGGCGCTGGCCGTCTACGCGGACACCCGGCGGCTGCTCGCCGAGGAACTGGGGGTCGACCCGCGGCCCGAGCTGTCCGGCCTCCAGGAGCGCATCCTGCGGGCCGACGCGGAGCTCGCCCGGCCCAGCGAGCAGCCCGCCGCCGCGGCCCGTCCGGCCCGGCCCGCGCAACTCCCCGCCACGGTGCCCGACTTCACCGGCCGGGACGCCTTCGTCCGCGAACTCGGCGACCGGCTGGCCACCGCCGAGGGCTCGGTGATGGCCGTGTCCGCCCTCGCCGGGATCGGCGGCGTCGGCAAGACCACCCTGGCCGTCCACGTCGCCCACCAGGCCCGCGGCCGCTTCCCGGACGGCCAGCTGTACGTGGACCTCCAGGGCGCGACCAGCCGGGCGGCCGAGCCGGAGACGGTGCTCGGCTCCTTCCTGCGGGCGCTGGGCACGGCCGACTCGGCCATCCCCGACACCCTCGACGAGCGGGCGGCGCTGTACCGCTCGGCGCTGGACGGCCGCCGGGTGCTCGTCCTGCTGGACAACGCGCGCGACGCCGCCCAGGTCCGCCCCCTGCTGCCCGGCACGGCGGGCTGCGCCGCCCTGGTCACCAGCCGGGTCCGCATGGTCGACCTGGCGGGGGCGCACCTGGTCGACCTGGACGTGATGTCGCCGGACGAGGCGCTGCGGCTGTTCACCCGGATCGTGGGCGAGGAGCGGGTGTCGGCCGAGCGCGAGGCCGCCCTCGACGTGGTGGCCGCCTGCGGGTTCCTGCCCCTGGCCATCCGCATCGCCGCCTCCCGGCTGGCCGCCCGGCGCACCTGGACGGTGTCGGTGCTGGCGGCGAAGCTGGCGGACGAGCGGCGGCGGCTGGACGAGCTCCAGGCGGGCGACCTCGCGGTGAAGGCCACCTTCGAGCTGGGGTACGGGCAGTTGGAGCCCTCCCAGGGGCGCGCCTTCCGGCTGCTGGGGCTGGCGGACGGTCCGGACGTCTCCCTGGCTGCGGCCTCGGCGGTGCTGGACCTGCCCGCGCACGACACGGAGGACCTGCTGGAGGCCCTGGTGGACACCTCCCTGCTGGAGTCCGCCGCACCGGGCCGCTACCGCTTCCACGACCTGGTGCGGCTCTACGCGCGTGCCTGCGCCGAGCGGGACGAGCGGGCGGACGACCGCGAGGCGGCGCTCTCCCGGCTGCTCGACTTCTACCTGGCCACGGCCGCCCGCGTGTACGGGATCGAGCGGCCCGGCGACCGCCTGCCGGACCATCTGGAGCCCACCGGCGGGGCGGGCCTCTCCTTCGCCGACCGGCGCGGGGCTCAGGACTGGCTCTACGCGGAGGCCCACTGCCTGCTCGCCTGCGCCCGCCAGGCGGCGGCGGGACCGCGGCTG
The DNA here is from genome assembly GCF_024497955.1 of Streptomyces sp. C10-9-1. Taxonomy (GTDB): domain Bacteria; phylum Actinomycetota; class Actinomycetes; order Streptomycetales; family Streptomycetaceae; genus Streptomyces; species Streptomyces sanyensis. The sequence goes on from NZ_JANHKP010000007.1 coordinate 53,733, forward strand.
CGGCGGGCCGTGGACCTGCTGTGGGCCGCCAAGGACCTGGGCGAGTCGGGTGCCAACTCCCGTCTGTACGAGACGGTCACGGGCGCCGTGCTCCACGCCGCCCGGGCGGCCGGCGACCGCAGGGCCGAGGCGCGGGCGCGGACCTCGCTGACCAACGTGCACCTGGTGGCGGGCCGCTACGACCTGGCGGACGAGGAGGCGGCACAGGCCCGGGTGCTGGCGGCCGCGGCCGGGGACCCGGTCCCCGTCTACTGGTCGGACAACGACCGCGGCATCATCGCCTTCAACCAGGGCCGCTACCCGGAGGCGGAGGAGCACCTGAGCCATGCCATAGAGGGGTCCCGGGCGGACGGCAACCGCCCCGGCGAGGCCAGTGCCCTGTGCAACCTCTCGCGCATCCAGTTGTCGCTGGGGCGGACGGAGGAGGCCATCGCGCTCGCCGGGAAGGGCGTGGAGCTCTACCACCGGACCGGTCACACGCTGCGGCTGGCCAACGCCCGCTACGCCCTGGGGGTCGCGCTCACCCGGGCCGGGCGGTGCACGGACGCGCTCGACCGCCTGCACGAGGCCCTGGAGGGCTTCGGGACCCACCGGCAGCGGCTGTGGGAGGGGACGACCCTCTTCCGGATCGCCGAGGCCCAACTGGCCTCCGGCGGCGCGGCCCAGGCCGCCCGGTCGGCAGAGCAGGCGCTGGCGACGGGCTGCATCGGCGGGGACCGCATCCGCGCCGGGGTGCTGACGGTCCTCGGCCGGGCCCTCGACGGCCTCGGGCAGCGCGACCGTGCACGGGCCTGCTGGCAGGAGGCCCTGGCACTGCACGAGCAGAGCGGCTCCGCCGAGGCCGAGCAGGTGCGCGGCCTGCTGAGCCCCCTGGGCGCCGCCTGACGGCGGCGCCGGGCCGGTCCTGCGGCGGGGCACCGGACCTCCGCCGGTGGCGCGGCCGTTGCGCCGAGGGCGTGCGGCGGTGCACGGCACACCCCGTCCCGGGCCCGTACCAGGGCCCCGGGGACCGCCCGGGCTGCACGTTCATCGGATGTTTATGCTCGTCCTACAGACTCGGCGGCAGCCGGTTCGTCGCATCGGGGGGCAGACGGATCGCCGTCTTCCGTCCGGCGGCCCTCGGGGGAGCTGCCGGGCGGAGGACACCTTTCACCAGCACGTACGAACAGGGGGACTGGGATGAGCAGGATCGAGCGGGACAAGGACGAACTCGCCCTTCTCGGCGACAACCACACGCCCGCACCGCCCGCCGACGGCGGCACGGGCACGGGCACGGGCACGGGCACGGGCACGGTTCCGGTGACCACACTGGGCGACAACCACACCCCGGCACCGCCCGCCGACGGCGGCATCAGGACGCTGGGCGACAACCACACGCCCGCGCCCCCGCGGGACTGAGTCCGGCACGACGGGGAACGGCCGCGGCGGCGCGGAGGGGGAGCCGCCGCGGCCGACGCGTGTGCGCCGGTGCGGAGTCCGGGCGGGCGGGGGCAACCCGCCACGGGGAGCGGGCCGGCGGCGGCGGTCCGGCGCCGAGGACGGGCCGACGGCGGAAGCGGGCACTCCACCCACGAGGGATTTCACGCCATGTGCGGCCGATTGTGGCCGGTGGCACACTCCGACACTTCGTCAACTTTGACCAGGGTCCGGACAAATCCAAAAGGATCTTGTGCGGAAACCGAGCACAATCGCACGGTGGCGGTGTGTACTTGGCGGGGTCCGCCCCCATCCGGGCGGACCACACCCCCTGCCTTCCCCGAGGTCCACCACAATGATCGAGATACCGGAGCTGGCCGCAGGCGGCCTGGCCGCCGGGACCCTGTCGGCATTCGCCCTCGGCGGCGGGCTCCTGCGCGCCCGCCGTGCGCGCGCCCGGCAGCAGGCCGAGATCGAGGCCCTGCGCGCCCGCCTCGACGCCACCGGACAGGAACTCGACCGCGCCGCGGCCGCGTTCACCGCGGAGATCGAGCACCTGGTCACCAAGCGGATGCCGGCCGAGGCGACCCGGAGCGCCCATACACACGTCCAGGTGCCGGGGCCCCTGGGCCCGGCCGGCACCGGGACCGACCGCGTACTCGAAGGGCTGCGCAACGCCATCGCCCACGAACGCAAGCGCGTGGACGCCGCCGCCCGCGCCGGAATGCGCGGCACCACCCGGGAGATCCAGGCCGGGCTCTACCGCCTCCAGGACGTCCTCCACGGCCTCCAGCAGCGCTACGACGACCCCGAGCTGGCGCAGACCCTCTTCGCCCTCGACCACGAGAACGAGCAGTCCCTGCGTCGGGCGCAGGTCGCCGCCGTGGTCTGCGGCGCCTGGGTCGGCCTCGCCCGCGAGGAGTCCCACCTGGTCGACGCCGTCACCGGCGGCCAGGCCCGGCTGGTGGGCTACCACCGCATCCAGGTCCACCACCACCTGGAGCCGGGCACCGCACTGGTCTCGCACGCGGTCGAGCCCGTGGCCATCATCGTCGCCGAGCTGCTGGACAACGCGCTGCGCCACTCCTCCCCGGACACGGCCGTCGTCGTCAACCTCGAACGGGCCCACCACGGAGTGACGGTGACCGTGGACGACGCCGGCGTCGGCATGGCCCCCGACGAACGCGCACGCGCCCAGAGGATGGTGGCGGGCAGCGAGCCGATCCTGCTGTCCGAGCTCGGCGACCCGCCGCGCATGGGGCTCGCCGCGATCGGCCAGCTCACCCGGCAGTTCGACCTCACCGTCGACCTCTCGACCCCCTCCCCCTACGGCGGCGTGCGCGCGGTCCTGCTCGTGAAGAACCACCTGCTCTCCTACATCGACCCGGTGCTCCACCCGGCGTCCGCGAGCGCCGCCCCGACGACCCGTCAGCAGGAGGAGCACGAGCCGCAGCCCGACCAGGTGCACCTCGTCCCCGGCGGCGCCGACGGCACGCGCCGGCGGCCCGCCTCCCCCGAGCCGGCTCCCGGCACGCGGTCCCCCTTCGAGCCGGCGCCGACGCCCGCACCGGCACCCGCCCGGCCCGCCCCCGCGGACCCCGTCCCGGAGCCCGTGGGCGAGGACGGCCTCCCCCGGCGGCGCCGGCGCGCCCCTGCCGCCGCCCCCGCGGACCCGCGCCGCCCCGCCTCCCCCTCACGCACCCCCGAGGAGTCCGCCGCGGCACTCGGGGCACTCCAGTCCGCCACCAACGCGGCCCGCAGGGCCGCCGCCTCCGAAGGGAGCGACCCCCGATGAACAGCCGCGAGACCGGTGACACGGCCTGGGTGCTCGATCCGATCCTGGAGATCCCTCATGTGCGCGCCGCGGTACTGCTGACCAGGGACGGGCTCGTCTCCGGCTTCTCCGCCGCCCTGTCGCAGGACTCCGCCGACCGCGTGGCCGCGATCGTCTCCACCGTGCAGGGCGCCTGCCGCACCGCCGCCGCCGCGTTCGCCGACGCGCCCGCGGCCCAGCTCCGGCAGGTCGTCGTCGAGTCCGACCACGGCTACATCCTGGTCGCACCGACCGACCACGGGACCTGCGTGGCGGCCTACGGAGGCCCCGAGGTCCGGCTCGACCTGCTGGGCCACCGTGTCCACTCCCAGGTCGCGCGGCTGGGCGAGAAGGCCATGGCCGCCGCACCACGCGGCGCCGAGGGCGGCTACCCCGTATGACGGGCCGCCGGAGCGGCCGGCCGCTCGTCCCCGCCTATCTGTCCACGGGCGGGGTGGCGCGGCCGAGCCGCAACAGTCTGGAGCGGCTGTCCGTGCTGACCGGCGCGGGCGGGCCGCCGCCCGCCGGGCTCCCCTCGGCCCAGGCGGCCCTGCTGGGCCTCCTCGACGGCGGCTCGCTCACGGTGATGGAGAGCGCGGCGCTGCTGCGGCTGCCGGTCTCCGCCGTACGCGTCCTGGCCGCCGCCCTGATCGACCAGGGGCTGGTGAGCGCGCGCCCACCGGTCCCGCCCGCCGCCCTGCCCGACCGCGACCTGCTGAAGAGAGTGGCCGATGGCCTCCGCGCCCTCAAGCTCTGACCGGATGCACAGCCCCGGGGTACCGCCCTCCGCGACGACGTCCGCCCCCGTGGCGCCGGAGGAGGTGAACCATCTCCCCGACTCCGCGCGAGAGTTGGTGAAGATCCTGGTCACCGGCCCGTTCGGGGTCGGCAAGACCACCCTGATCGACTCGGTGTCCGAGATCCGCCCGCTGCACACCGAGGAGCACCTGACCGAGGTCTCCGCGCGAGTCGACGACCTGGCCGGGGTCCGGGACAAGAGCACGACGACGGTCGCCATCGACTTCGGGCGGGTCTCCCTCGGGGACTCGGTGGTGCTGTACCTCTTCGGCACACCCGGGCAGGAGCGCTTCCGGCCGCTGTGGGACGACATCGCCTACGGGGCGCTCGGCGCCCTGGTGCTCGTCGACACCCGCCGGATCGACGCCTCCTTCGACGTCCTGGGCCTGGTCGAGGAGTCCGGCCTGCCGTACGCCGTCGCCCTCAACACCTTCCCGGACGCGAAGCAGTACACCGAGGAGCAGCTGCGGCGCTCCCTCGACCTGGAGCCGGACACCCCCCTGGTCACCTGCGACGCCAGGGACACCAACTCCTCCGTCGACTCCCTGCTCTCGCTCGTCCAGCACCTGATCGACCGCATGGCCCCGGAGGCGCAGTGACCGCGTACCCCGCCCGCTCCGACGCCTTCACGCTCACCGCGCCCGTGCGGCTGTGGGAGGAGGGCTTCGCCACCGACCCGTACGCCTACTACGCCACCCTGCGGGCACAGGGCCCGATCGGCTGGGCCGAACTGGCCCCGGGGATCTTCGCCTACGTGGTCACCGACCGGCGGGCGGCGCTCGACCTGCTGCACGACACCGAGACCTTCTCCGTGGACCCCCGGCCCTGGGAGCGGACGGTCTCGGAGGACTCGCCCGTCCTCGGGATGATGCGGTGGCGGGCCAACGCCCTCTTCGCGGACGGCGCCGAGCACGTGCGCTACCGCACCACCATGCTGGACGCCTTCGACCTGGTGGAGCCGCACGACCTGCGCGAGCGGGTGCACCGCGCGGTGGACATCCTGGTGTCCCGGTTCGGGCCCAGGGGCGAGGCCGATCTGGTGACCGAGTTCGCCCGCCCGATGATGGCGCTGATCTTCAACAGCCTCTTCGGCCTGCCGGACACCGAGTCCGGACGGCTCGACGCCGCGCTCGGCGCCATGATGGAGGGCGGTGAGCGCTCCGCCAAGGGCGAGGCCGAGTACGGCCGGTACGTGATGGAGCTGGTCGCCGCCAAGACCGCCGAGCGGGGCGACGACCTCACCAGCCGGCTGCTCGACCACCCCCTGGAGCTCACGCCGGAGGAGGTGGTGTGGCAGGTGTTCCTGATGCTGGGCGCGGGCCACGAACCCTCGGCCAACCTGATCTCCAACGCGCTCTCGCGGATCCTCGGGAACCCGGCGTACTACTCCACCCTGACCTCCGGGGCGCGGCCGGTGATGGACGCGGTCATGGAGGTGCTGCGGTACGAGACCCCGCTCTCCAACTACGGGGTGCACTTCGCCCGGGAGTCGACGAGTTTCCACGGGATGTGGCTCCAGGCCGCCGTGCCGATCGTCATCTCCTTCGGCGCGATGGGGCACTTCGCCGAGAAGGACTTCGCGGGGGCCCACCATCCGCACGACGCCTCGCACATGTCCTGGGGCGCCGGTCCGCACGCCTGCCCGGTGAAGCAGCCCGCCCTGCTGATCGCGACCGGCGCCATCGAGCGCCTCACCCAGTGGCTGCCCGACCTCGACCCGGTGCTGCCGCGGGAGCGGCTGGAATGGCGGCCGGGCCCCTTCCACCGGTCCCTGCGGGCGCTGCCCGTCCGCTTCACGCCCCGCACCCCCGACCGCACCCCCGCCCTGACACCCGGGCCTGCGGCCGGGACCCCGACCGACCAGGCAGGAGATCGCGCATGACCGCGTCCACCCGTGTGGCCATCGACCCGTTCGGGGCCGACATCGTCGCCGAGAGCGCCCGTCTGCGTGCGCTGGGCGCCGTGGTGCCCGTCGAGCTGCCGGGCGGCATCCCGGCCTGGGCGCCCACCGGCTACGACACCCTGAAGGCGCTGATCCTCGACCCGAGGGTCAGCAAGGACCCCCGCAGGCACTGGTCGCTCTTCCCCCAGGTGCCGGAGCGGCCCGAGTGGACCTGGATCCTCGGCTGGGTGGGCGTGGTCAACATGCTCTCCACCTACGGCAGCGACCACCGTCGCCTGCGCAAGCTGGTCGCGCCCAGCTTCACCGCCCGCCGGACGGAGGCGATGCGCGAACAGGTCGAGGGGATCACCGCCGAGCTGCTGGCGCAGGTGGACGCGGCGGGCGGGGACGGAACGCCGGTCGACCTCAAGGCGGCCTACGCGCACCCGCTGCCGATGCGGATGATCTGCGAGCTGTTCGGCGTCCCGGACCGGCTGCGGGAGGACACCGGCCGTCTGATCGCGGCCCTGATGGACACCTCGGACCCGAGCCCGGAGCGCGCCGCCTGGGTGCAGGAGCAGATCGGCTCGGTGCTCGGCGCCCTCATCGCCCACAAGGCGGAGAACGCGGGCGACGACATGACCACCGAGCTGATCCGGGTCCGCGACGAGGACGGGGACCGGCTCAGCGACGAGGAGCTGCTGTACACGCTGCTGCTGGTGATCGGGGCGGGCTTCGAGACGACGGTCAACCTCATCGGCAACGCGGTGGTGGCCCTGCTCCGCCACCCCGGGCAGCTGGCGGCCGTGCGTGCCAAGGAGATCTCCTGGGACCAGGTGGTGGACGAGGTGCTGCGGGTGCATCCCTCGATCGCCTCGCTGCCGCTGCGTTTCGCCGTCGAGGACCTGACGGTCGACGGGGTCACCGTCCCGGCCGGGGACGCGATCCTCACCACGTACGCGGCGGCCGGCAACGACCCGGCGCACTACGGGGCGACGGCCGCGGAGTTCGACGCCACGCGCTCGGCGGACGACCACATGGCCTTCGGGATCGGGGTGCACCGCTGCATCGGCGCCCCGCTGGCGCGGATGGAGGCGATCACCGCGCTGCCGGCCCTCTTCGACCGGTATCCGGACCTGGCGCTGGCCGTGGATCCGGCGGAGCTGCGGCAGGTTCCGTCCTTCATCGCCTACGGCTGGCAGGAGATCCCGGTCCGCCTGCACGGCTGACCGCCCGGCCGCCGGGCGGGTGTCGGGGCTGCCGGGGCGGAACGCGTGGGGAGGCGCCGTCGGGCAGGCGCCCGGCTCACCCCTCGTCGGCCCGGCCGCTCCCCCCGTGCGGGGGAGGACCGCCGGGCTCCGGGCCCGCCTCGCCGCCGCGCCCCGCATCGCTCCAGCGCTGCGGGCCGGCAGGCGGGGCGCCCTGCGGGGGTGCCGCGTACGGGGGCGGGCGGTAGACCGGCGGGGCGCCGGGCAGCGTGTCGTCGGGCCGCAGCGCATAGGGGCCGCGGCGGTAGGGCACGGGGCCGGTCGGGTCCGTGCCGTAGGGGCCCCAGTCCTCCTCCGGCGGCGGCGGAGCCGCCTCCTCCACGGGGACGTGCCGTCGGCGGCCGCTCATCACCAGGGCGCCCAGCAGCAGCAGGACGCCTCCCCCGGCGGCCAGCGCCACTCCCTCGCCCAGTCCGCCGCCGTCCCCGCCGACGGTGAGGCTGCCCGCGGCCTGCCCCTGGCGGACCATCCACAGCACGGTGAAGCCGAGGACCACCAGGCCCGCCAGGGCGACCGGCACCCGCAGGCGCAGGGCCACACCCACGACGGCGAGCAGGGCGGCGAAGACGAAGGGCAGCAGCAGCGAGGTGACGAGCGCGCCCTCGGCCGCGGTGATGCCCCCGAACAGGTCCTGGATCCGGTAGTCGCGCCCGAGGCGGCCGTCGTACCAGTCACGGAAGGGGCTCCATACGGCGGCCGCCGCTCCTGCGAGAGCGATCAGCGAGCCGATGACGTTGCGGACCATCGCCGGCCTCCTCGTGTCAGCCGTCTGCGGCCGATACCGCTCCCGCTGCCGACGCTACGCCCGCCCCGGGCCCCCCGCCATGCGGACCGGGCGGCCCCTCAGCGGCCCCCGCGCCCGGTCGCCGTGCCCTTGCCCGCGTCCAGGGCGTAGACGCAGCGGTCCTTGCTGCACGCGTACACCACACCGCCCCGGACCACCGGCGAGCCGCTGATCTCGCCGCCGGTGGCGAGCTTCCAGCGCAGCTGGCCGCCGCTCGCGTCGAGGGTGTAGAGCACATGGTCGGCCGAGCCGAAGTGCACCCGCCCGTCAGCCGCCACGGGCGTGCCGACCACCTCGCCGCCCGCCGCGAAGCGCCACATCGGCGTGCCGGTGACGGCGTCCAGGGTGTAGAGAGCGCTGCCGCTGCCGACGTGGACGTTCCCGGCGGCGACCAGCACCGGCTCGACCGAGGGGCGGGGCTCGGTGGCGATCCGCCAGCGGTCCTTGCCCGTGGCGGCGTCGAGCGCGTACACGGTTCCCAGGTAGTCGGCCAGGTACACCCCTCCGCCCGTGACGGCGGGGCCCGGGGCGAAGGCGGGCGGGGAGAGGAACACCGCGGGCGCCTCGAAGTGCCAGCGGACCAGGCCGGAGGCGATCTCCACGGCGATCACCCGGGTGCCGGCCGAGACGTAGGCGCAGCCGTCGGGGGCCGGCTGGACGCGGACCGGCACATGGCCGCAGGAGGCGGCGTCGCCCACGGGGTAGGACCAGCGCTCGGCGCCCGTACGGGCCTCCAGGGCGCGCAGCCGGGCGTCCTTCCACACGAAGACGGTGTCCCCGAAGATCGCCGGTCCCGCCTCGGCGGTCTCGAACTCGGTCTGCGCGCCGCTGACCTCCCACAGCTTCTCGCCGCCGGCGGCGTCCCAGGCCTGCACACCGCCGCCGCGGGTGCCGGTGAGCACCGTGCCCCGGTCGGCCTGGAGCGAGTACACCCAGGCGTCGGTCGTCAGGCGCCAGCGCTCGGCCCCGGTGGCCGCGTCCAGCGCGTAGAGCGTGGGGCCGTCGGAGCCGTGGATGCGGCCGCCGTCGACGGCCATGGACCAGGCGACGTCGCGGGTCTTGAACTGGCGCCGTCCGCTGGCGACGTCGAGGGCGTGGACCTCGAAGGAGGTCACGTAGAGGAGGTCGCCGTCGACGACCGGGGTCCCCCAGACGTCGTTCGACATGCGGAAGCGCCAGGGGCGCCAGTGCGTGGGGGCGGCGTCCTGCTGCGGTACCGGTACCGGCGGGGCCGAGGGCCCGGGGACGGCACGGGTGGCGGTGTCGGCGCCGGTCACTCCGGCGGGGGGCCGGATCCAGCCCGTCGCCGGTCCCGCGTCGGCGGCGGGCGGGCGCCCGGCGGCGGCGACGGCCGGGCCGGGGCCGATGGCCACTCCGGCGCCGGCGAGGCGGACCGGTCCGCCGTCGGCGGAGGCGGGCGGGGCGCCGACGGGGCCGCGCGGGTCGCCGGACGCGACCCGGGCGGGCTCCCGGTCGGGCGGCGGCGGCACGGGCGCCGGCGCGGGCCCCGGCGGCGGCCCCGGAGGACGGGCCGGCGCCTGGGTGCGGCCGCCGCCGCGGCGCGTCTCGATCATGGCCGTGGCCCGCCCGGGGAGCCAGGCGGATGCCGTGCCGCTGTCGTCGTGGCCGGAGGAGAACAGGTGCGGGGCGAGCTGCGCCTGGAGGTCCTCGGGGGTGGGCCGCAGACCGGCGTCCATCTGCATGCAGTGCTCGATGAGCGGGCGGAGCTCCTCGGGGAGCCCTTCGAGGTCGGGCCCCTCGCGCAGCAGCATGAAGACCGTCTCCACGGGGTTGGCCCCGTGGTAGGGCGCGTGCCCGGTGGCGGCGAACACCAGGGTGGAGCCGAGCGAGAAGACGTCGCTCGCGCCGGTGACGCTGCGCGAGTCGCGCGCCTGCTCGGGCGACATGTAGGCGGGGGTGCCGACCGCGACGTTGGTCATGGTCAGGCGGGTGTTGGAGACCCCGGAGGCGATGCCGAAGTCGATCACCCGGGGGCCGTCCTCGACGACCAGCACGTTCGAGGGCTTGAGGTCCCGGTGGACCAGTCCGGCGCCGTGGATGGACTGGAGCGCCTCCGCGATGCCGGCGGCCAGCCAGCGGACGGCCTGCGCGGGCAGCGGCCCGCACTGGTTGACGATCTCCTCCAGGGAGGGCGCCGGCACGTAGGCGGTGGCCAGCCACGGCACGGCGGCGCGCGGGTCGGCGTCCACGACGGCCGCGGTGTAGAAGCCGCTGACGGCCCGGGCCGCCTCGACCTCGCGGGTGAACCGGACGCGGAACAGCTGGTCCTCGGCGAGCTCGGTCCTCACCGTCTTGATCGCCACCCGGCGGCCGGAGGCCGACCGGGCGAGATAGACCAGTCCCATGCCCCCGGCCCCGAGCCGGCCCAGCACCTCGAACGGACCGATCCGTCTCGGGTCGTGCTGCGTCAGCTGATCCATACCCGCGTGCCACCTCCCCGTACGGACTCCTCACCGTGAAGGTCCGTCTCTTGCCGCCCCGTGCAGGGTCTCACCCGCGGGCCCGCGGAGGTGAGCACCCCTGATTGTTCCTGTCCGGGGCCGCCGTTGCGAACCCGGGGGCGGATCGGGGTGTCTCACCGCTTATCGGACGGGCCGGAGGGCGCCCCCGGCGGACGGCGGGCCGCGGCGGGGGAGAACCCGTCGAGGCCCGCCCGGGGCCGTCCCGGCGGGGCGTCCGGGCGGCGCCGTGCCGTCTCAGCCGGTCCCGGCGCCCTCGCCGCCGTCCGCGCCGGTCCCGCCGGTGCAGCCCCGGCCGGACCGCTCGCCGGTCTCCTCGGGCCCGCCGGTCTCCTCGGGCCCGTCGTGCTCCCCGGGTCCACCACCACCCTCCCGGGGGGCGGCCCGCTCATCTGCCCGAGCCTCCTCGGCGCCCTCCCCGCCGCCCTCGTCCGCCCGAGCCTCCCCGATGCCCTCCCCGCCGCCCTCGTCCGCCCGAGCCTCCCCGATGCCCTCCCCGCCGCCCTCGTCCGCCCGAGCCTCCTCGGCGCGCGGCTCCTCCGGGCCGGGCGCACCCCGCTCGCCGCGCTGCTCCGCACGGCTCCCGCGCCCTCGGCGCTCCCGCCCGATGCGCCGCCTCAGGCCGAGCCTGCCCCGTCCGGCCTCCCCTCCGCCCGCCTCGTCCGCCGCCGCTCCGCCCTCCTGCGGAGGCGCGGGCAGGGGGGCGCCCTCGGGGGCCTCGGAGTGCTCGCCGCCGGGGGCGGCCCCGGGGGCGCGTACCGGCCCGGGGGCGTCGTGCGGCCAGGGCGCGTCGGCCGCGCGGCGCTCGCCGGCACCGGTCCCGGGGCCGCCGCCGCGGGGCTCGGCGAGGACCGCGAAGGTGGCGCCCTGGTCGTCGCAGAGGACCGCGGTGCGCCCGTAGGGGACGTCGTACGGTTCGGTCCGCACCCGGCCGCCCAGGCGGAGCACGGTCGCGGCCGCGGCATCGCAGTCGGCCACGCGGAAGTACACCAGGAAGTGGCCCGGCATCTCGGCGGGCAGCGAGTCGTCGATGACGCTGCGCCCGCCCACGGCCGTGCTCTCGCCCGCTTCGCTCCCGGGCGGGGACCACATCCGGAAGCCCTCCGGGCCGTGGCCCTCGTCGAGGTCCGTCGCCCGGAAGCCGAACACCCCCTCGTAGAAGGCGTCCACCCGCTCCCTGGCCCGCGTGTAGACCTCGGCCCAGCAGTAGGAGCCCGGCTCGTCCTGCGTCTCGAAGCCGGCCCGGTCGCCCGCCTGCCACAGGCCGAAGACGGCTCCCCCGGGGTCGGCGACGACGGCGGCCGTGCCCTCGGTCCCGACGGGGAAGGGCTGGTTGATCACCTGTCCGCCGCTGGCGGTGATCAGGCGGGCGAGCGCCGCGGCGTCAGGGGTGGCGAGGTAGACGCTCCACACGGTCGGCATCCGGCCGTCGCGCTTCGGCGTCAGGGCCGCCACGAGGCTCCCGTCGCGGTAGGCGTCGGCGCGGCGCCCGCGGGTGCCGCCGCCGGGCAGGGGCTCCCCGCCGCGATCGGTGAAGGTCCATCCGAAGAGCTCCGCGTAGAACCGCTTGCCCGCTGCCACATCAGGGAGCGATGCGTCCACCCAGCACGGCGTTCCCTGCACGAATCCGGCCATGGGTGTCGCCCCTTCCGTGTGAGGACCGTCACCTTCACGCTAAGGGCGGCTCAGGCGGTGCGCGCGCAATCGCTCACCAAAAAAACGAACACACGAACGACCCCTTGCCGCAGGGCGGCGTTTTGCCCCTCTTGTCCCAGGTCAGAGCCGTTGCCTCGTCCACGGAACTTGTCCACAGCCTGTTGACAACGTGCGCCCTTCCGGGGCCTCCACCCCATTTGCAGTCGGCCGAATCGCGCCCCCATCACCCCTCGGTAAGCTGACGGCATGACAGGACAAGTACGCACCGTCGACGGCCGCGTGGCCGGTCGACGAGGCCAGGCGACGCGGCAGAAGCTGCTCGACTGCCTCAGCGAGATGCTCAGTTCCTCGCCGTACCGGGACGTCAAGGTCATCGATGTGGCCCGCAAGGCGGGCACCTCGCCGGCCACGTTCTACCAGTACTTCCCCGACGTCGAGGGCGCCGTCCTCGAAATCGCCGACGAAATGGCCAAGGAGGGTGCGTCGTTGGCCCAACTGGTCGCGGGCCGCTCCTGGGCCGGCAAGGCCGGGTGGGCGACGGCGGAGGAGTTCGTGGACGGGTTCCTCGACTTCTGGCGCCATCACGACGCGATCCTCCGGGTCGTCGACCTGGGCGCCGCGGAAGGGGACAAGAGGTTCCACCGGCTCCGCATGAAGATCCTCAACTCCGTCACCACACCCCTGACCGAGGCCGTGGAGGAGCTCCGCGCCAAGGGCAGGGTCGACAAGGACGTGAACCCCGCAGCGATCGCGGGCTCCCTGGTGGTGATGCTGGCCGCGGTGGCCTCCCACCAGAAGGGCTTCACCACCCTCGGGGTGAAGCAGGCCGAACTCCGGCCCAACCTGGCGCTGCTGGTCCACCTCGGCATCACCGGCCGCAAGCCCACCCGGTAGCCGCCCCGGCCCTTCCCCTTCCCGCGTCCTGTCACGCCGACGGCGGCCCACCCGCGAGGTGGCCGCCGTCGTCCGTCTTCCGGGCCCGGTCCGCCACGCCGCCCGCGCACCCGCGCTGTTGAATGGGCCCATGAGCGAGGACCCGAGCACCGCCCAGGAGGCGTTCCGGAGACTGCTGCACCGCCAGCGGGTCTGGGACCTCCCCTCCCTGCCCTCCTTCGACCCGGGCGCCGCCCCGGAGGAGCCCCTTGCCCTGTTCCTGCGGTGGTTCGCCGAGGCGGCGGCCGCGGGACAGCCGGAGCCGCACACCATGAGCCTGGCCACCGTGGACGAGTCGGGCCTGCCCGACGTCCGCACCGTGATGCTCCACGGCGCGGACGGCGAGGGCTGGCACTTCGCCTCGCACGCCACCAGCGCCAAGGGGCGCCAACTGGCCGCCCGCCCGCGGGCCGCCCTCGGCTTCTACTGGGCCGCGCAGGCGCGCCAGGTGCGGGTGCGGGGGACCGTGACCGCCGGCACGGCGGAGGAGGGGCAGGCCGACCTGCACGCCCGCTCCACGGGCGCCCTGGCGGCGGCCCTGACCGGCCGCCAGAGCGAAGTGCTGTACTCGCAGGCGGAGTTGGCGGCGGAGTCCGAGGCGGCCTGGGCGCGGGCCCAGGAGGAACCGGACGCCCCCGCACCCACCTGGACCGCCTACTCCCTGGCACCGGAGGAGGTCGAGTTCTTCCAGGGGGACGCCCGCCGGCGGCATGTGCGCCTCCGCTACCGCCTGCGCGCGGACGGAGGGTGGGACCGCGAACTGCTGTGGCCCTGACCCCCGGGACGGCGACCGGAGGGTGACGTGCCGTCACACACGGTGGTTGACGATGCAAGGGCGTGACCCAACCGCAACCGAACTCGGTCTTGACTGAGACCCATCAAGAAAACGGAACATTTACGCTCTCCGTTCATGGCCGGAAAAAAGGGGAGCACCATCGGCGTCGACCACACCGACGACCGGCCCGTCTACATCGTCGGCGGGGGGCCCGGCGGACTCGCGACCGCCGCCGCGCTCCGCGCGCGCGGAGTGCGCGCCGTGGTCCTGGAGCGGTCCGACGCGGTGGGCGCCTCCTGGCGCGGGCACTACGACCGCCTCCGCCTGCACACCACGCGCCGGCTGTCCGGCCTCCCGGGGCTCCCGCTCCCCCGGTCCTGCGGCCGTTGGACCACCCGCGACGACCTCGTGCGCTATCTGGAGTCCTACGCGGACCACCACGAGCTGGAGATCGTCACCGGCGTCGCCGTCTCCCGGATCGACCGGGCCGAGGGCGGCGACTGGACGCTGCACGCGACCGGCGGGCGCCTGCTGACCGGCCGGGCCGTGGTCGTCGCCACCGGGCGGTGCCACACGGCGCACCTCCCCGCCTGGCCGGGGCGCGAGGACTACACGGGCGAGCTGCTGCACTCCCGCGCGTACCGCTCCCCCGCCCCGTACGCGGGCCGGGAGGTGCTGGTGGTCGGCTCCGGCAACAGCGCCGCCGAGATAGCCGTCGACCTGGTCGAGGGCGGCGCGGCGCGGGTGAGCCTGGCGGTGCGCACACCACCCCACATCGTGCGCCGCTCGGTCGCGGGGTGGCCGGCCCAGCGCACCGGCGTCCTGGTGCGCCGGATGCCCGTGCGGCTCCTGGACGCGGCGGCCGGACTGCGCGGCCCGCTCGGCACCCCCGACCTCTCGCAGCACGGGCTGCCCCGCCCGGGGACCCCGCTCGGGACCCGGATGCGCCAGGGCGCCGCCCCGGTGGTGGACACCGGACTGGTCGCCGCCGTCCGCACGGGCCGGATCGAGGTGGTGGCACCGGTGGACTCCTTCGAGGGCGCCAAGGCCGTGCTGGCGGACGGCACCCGGGTCGCACCCGACGCGGTGATCGCGGCCACCGGCTACCGCAGCGGACTCGAGCAGCTCGTGGGCCACCTCGGCGTCCTGGACGAGGCGGGCCTCCCCCGGGCCCACGGACGGCGCTCCACCCCGAAGGCCCCGGGCCTGTACTTCACCGGGTTCACCACGCCGATCAGCGGCGTACTGCGGGAACTCTCCCGGGACGCCCGACGGTTGGCGCGCGCGGTCTCCGCCCGGCACTGAGGCCGGTACGGGACGTCCCCGCGGGCGCCCCGGGTCCGGTCCGGGCGCTCAGCCCCGGCGCAGGACGTACAGCTCCCCGGACTCCGGGTCGCCGACCACCGCGAAGAGCTCCGGCGCCTCCTCCGTCCCCGCGAACAGCCACCGGTCCCGCGCCCGGCCCTCGCAACCGGGCACCGCGAGCTCGACCGCGGCACGGCCGTCCCGGCCTCCGTCGGCGTAGCTCCACGTCGCCGCTCCGCTGCACTGCACGGCGTCCGGGCCCGCCCCGTCCCCCGGGGCGCCGGTCACGCTCGCCGTGCCGTCCCCGTGCAGGCGCAGCTCCGTGGTGCCCGACTCCTCGGTCCAGGTGCCCACGGTCGCCGCGCGGCCGATCTCGGGCGGCCGGTACCCCGAGAGGTGCCCGGTGTGCCGCCCGGCCCCGACGGCCAGGGCGGCTGCCGCCAGGCCGCCCAGCAGCCACAGGAGCGACTCCCCCACGATCCGCCCGTGGGAGACCGGGACGCCGCGCAGCAGGCGCCGGTCCACGGTCAGCGCGGCGCAGACCGGCAGGAGGCCGGTTCCCGCGGTCCACAGGAGGGCCGTCGGGTAGTCCGCGCCGCGGACCCAGCCCAGCACCGCGTAGGCCGCGCCGAGCGCGGCGGCGACCACGAGGGTCCAGCCGGCCGCGGGGTCGCCCGCGCGGCGCGCCACGGCGGCGCCCAGCGCCAGGGCGGGCAGGGTGAACAGCAGGGCGTGCAGGAAGGCCGCCGCGACGAGCACGAGCAGCGCGAACGGAAGCAGCAGGGCGCTCTCCGCGACCGGGTCGTACGCGTAGTACGTCTCCTCCTGGGACGGCAGCAGGGCGTGGGCGAACAACGCGACCACGGCCTGCGTGCCGAACGCCGAGGCGGCGGTGTAGGCCACCGCCCCCACCCCCGGCCCCCGGCCGCGTCGCGGAGCCCGAGGCGCCTGGTTCCGCTCCGCGGGTATCGCCGCGGCCATCCCCCACCCCCCTTTTTTGAACCTGTTCAACAGACTACGGGGGACGATAGCGCATGGCCGTGGACCGCGGGACGCGGGGGCGGGAGGACGTGGCGAGGGACAGGCCCGCACGACGGGGGCGGCGGCCGGGCGGGCCGAGGCGGCGCGGGGGCCGCCCCGGACCCCGGGCGCGCGCCGGGAGGCGCGGGACGCGGGGCGGGGAGGGGAGGGGAGGGGAGGGGAGGGGTGCGGGTCAGCCCGCGGTCGCCCTGAGGGGGCCGAGGGGGTCCCGTCCGAAGGCGGGGCGGGCGGACGGGGCCCGCCGCGGGGCCGGGGCGGCCGCACAGCGGTCGATCTCGCACCAGATGGCCTTGCCGGCACCCTCGGCGGTCCAGCCCCAGCGGTCGGCCAGGCCGTCGACGAGTTCGAGGCCGCGGCCGTTGGTGTCGTCCCCGTCGGCGCGGCGCGGCCGCGGCGGGACGGCGCTGGTGTCGGCGACCTCCACCCGCACGGTGCCCGTGTCGCCCGGGCCGGCGCCGAAGAGTATCCGCAGGACCGCCGGACAGCCGGTGTGCACCACCGCGTTGGTCACGAGTTCGGAGATCAGCAGGACCAGGGTGTCCGCGAGGGGTTCGTCACCGAGCCCCGAACGGGCCAGTCGCGAGCGGGCCCATCTGCGGGCCCGTCCCACCTCGGCGGGATCGGACCCGATCTCCAACTGCACCTGAAGCACCTGCACCGCTCACACCATCCGAACCGGCGGACACATCGCCTTGCGCCTCACTGCCATCACGGAACGTGATTCCCGTGCCGGACAGCATGGTTGACGTTCCGTCACCGCAACAAGCGCTTCGGGCATATTCCAGCGTGAAGGAGTACCCATGGTGCATACTGTGCGACGCACTGCGCAGGGGGTCGAACACAGGGCTGCGGATCGCGCCCACACGCCATGATCAGCGCGCATCGACGGCTCCGGAGCAGCCGGAGCGACCGCGCCGTGGAACCCCGCCCTCGCAGCGACTCGCATCCCACGGAGCGTACCGGAGCGACAACCCGACTCCGGGCCGTGACCGCCCCGGAGGAGGACACGACCCGGTATCAACACAGGGTGACGCTCCAGAGTGCTCGGGCCAAAGGCAGGCCCGGTCCGCCGCGCCACCGCTCCGGGGCACCGCGGCAGAGGGGCGCCCGCGGAGCGGGAGACGGCCGGCCGCGGGCCGGACCTCTCCGGGCCCGGTGCGGTGCGCGGCCGTGTGCGGGGAGCCGACCGGACCCGCGGCGGAGGAGCAGACCTCGGCGACGGAGTCCGGGCCGGAGCCGGTCAGCGCGGCGGAGGAGGAGACGGCCGACGTCCCCGGTGGCACACAGCGGCAGGCGAAGGGGCCCGCCCACGGGCAGGCCCGCACTCCCCGGTGGGTCGGCGTGCCGCGTCGGACGCGGTGCGCCGCACGGCGAGGGGTCGCCCTCCCACCGGGTGCACTCGCGCGATCCGGCACCACGGCGAGGTGCCGTGGCCGTCACGGCGCGCCCGCCGGGGAGTACGGGACAGGCCTCAGCTGGGCCGCTCCGGCGTGACGCAGTAGGCGGCGAAGGCCGCGACCACCTCGGACTCGGCGATCCGGCCGTCGCCGTCCCCGTCCAGGGCGCGGGCCGCGCGGGCCGCGTCCGCCTCGGTCGCGCCCAGGGCTCGCAGGACCCGTTCGGCTCCGGCCGGGGTGACGCCCCGGCCGTCCTCGTCGGCGATCGCGACCACGGCGTGCAGGAAGGGGCGGGCGATCTCGCAGAAGCGGTCCGGGTTGTCGCGCAGTCTCTTGGCGGCCCCGGTGACGAACTCCTCGCGGCTGACCCGCTGGTCCCCGTCGACGTCGGCGATGCCGGCCATGCCCTGCCAGAACGCCTCCGCCCCGCTGTAGAGGGCCTGGCCCCTGTCGGAACGGGCGGTCACGGAGAACTCGGCGAGCACCGCGGCGGCGGCCCTGCTGAAGTCCTCGCGGTCGATGGAGCCGTTGCCGTCCTGGTCGAAGGCCGCGAAGCGGGAGGCGACCTTCCGCTCGTATTCTGCGCTGTCCATGCGGTGAGCGTACGACCCCTCGCCCCCCGGCGGGTACGCCACCGCCGAATTGCCCCCCGGAGGCGGAAGGGCGAAGGAACGGTGTCCGGCGGGTGGCCGCCGCCCTACGCGGACAGCGGGCTGGCCTCGTCGTCCGCGGCGCTGGCCGCGTCCGCGTACACCTCGAAGAGCCGGCGTACCCCGAGCGCGGCGAGCACCCGGTTGACGTGGGAGCCCTCCTCGGCCCCGCGGGCGGGCAGGACGAGCCGGAGCCGGCCCTGGCAGGAGCGCATCAGCCGCCGTGCGGCGACCAGGACGCCCACGCCGCTGGAGTCGCAGAAGAACACCCCGGAGAGGTCCAGCACCACCTGGCGGTCGCCCGCGGCCACGGCATCGTGCACCCGCTGGCGCACCACGGGCGAGGACACCAGGTCGAGCTCGCCGCGCACCTGCAGGACGGTCCATCGGCCCTCGCGGGTCTCGGCCACCCTGAGC
Organism: Streptomyces sp. C10-9-1; assembly: GCF_024497955.1. GTDB lineage: Bacteria > Actinomycetota > Actinomycetes > Streptomycetales > Streptomycetaceae > Streptomyces > Streptomyces sanyensis. The sequence goes on from NZ_JANHKP010000007.1 coordinate 72,348, forward strand.
GTCATCCACGGCCCCCTTCTCGAACCGGTCGGCCCGGGTACCGGAAGCCGCCTTCCCACGCCCCTGCCCGACCGTCTCCCACTGAAACGCCGCGGATGCCGTGCACGGTTCCCCGCTCCACCCTCCGATACCGCGGAACTACCACGCGCGACAGCCCCTTGTCCCTCTTTGTCGCAAAGGATGGTGGGTTCTCGGCAGGGCCGACTACATTCGGCAGGACACGGGGCGGCGGACCACCGGACGAGCGGACGGCACGGCGGGACCGCGGCAACGGACGCAGGGACTGGGGGCCGCATGGCGAAGGACGCACCACCGCGCTGGGACCGCAGGATGCAGCAGCGGCTCGCGCGGGGCGAGGCCGCGGCGCTCGGCGAGCTCTACGACCGCTTCGCCTCGCTCGTGCACAGCCAGGCCCACCGCGTCCTGGAGGACGAGGAGGCAGCCGGCCAGGTCACCCGCGAGGTCTTCGGGTACATCTGGGAGAACCCCGACGCCTACGACCCCCGGCAGGGCCCGATGCGCGCCTGGGTCGCCCGGCTCACCAACACCCGGGCCGTCCGCAGGCTGCGCGAGAGCGAGGCCGCCTCGCTCGCCCCGGGCGACGGCGGCACCTCGGAGGAACTGGAGCAGCGGGTGCTCAGGGCGGCGGTGGCCGCCCGCGCCGACTACATCAGGAGCTCCATGCCCGCGCCGCTCCGGGCCGCCCTGGAACTGGCCTACTTCCAGCGCCGGGACTACCGGCAGACCGCGGCGGACCTGGGCGTCACCGAGGACGAGGCCCGGCGGCGGCTGCGGCTCGGCCTCCAGCTGCTGTCGACGGCCCACACCCGCCCGCTGGAGGGGTCTTCGCCACCCGGATACGGACGCGTCCTGTGAGCGGGCGCGGAGGCCCCTCCGACGACGGGGAGGGCCGGGACGGCGAGCACGACGAGGTGCGGGGCGTTCCCCGTATCCCGGGTCCGCGCGGGGCGGCGGACGACCTCCCGCCGGAGGCGTACCGCCCGCCGCCCCCGCCCGGCCCCCGGGGGACGCGGGAACGGGGCCCGGCGCCCGGCGGGGGCTCCGCCGCGGCATCCCCCGCGGCGGCGGACGCCCCGGAGGCGGACATCCCCGCGCCGGAGGCGGCGATACCGGACGGGACCCAGGGGGCGGCCGCGGGGACCGGGGAACCGCCCGGGGCCGACCCGGCGGATCACGCGCCGGCCGCGGACCCGGCGCCTGCCGCGCCCTCGCACGGCGTCCTGAAGTCGCTGCTCGGGGCATGGGCGCTGTCCGCGTGCTCCGCCGAGGAGACCGCGGCCGTGGAGGAGCACCTCGGCGAGTGCGCGCCCTGTGCGGACGAGGCGCTGCGCCTGCGCGACGCCGTCGGCCTGCTGCACACCGACCGCGACCTCGACCTCGATCCGCTGCTGCGCTTCCAGGTACTGGAGAACTGCCTGGTCCGCCGCCCGGCGCGCATCCCGGTGCCCGTCTGGGCCGACGCCTACGACGCCGAGACCGCCCGGCTCGACGCGCTGCTGCGGGACATCGGCCGCTCCGACTGGGACGCTCCGGTGCGGCTGAAGTGGTTCGAGGGCGAGCGGCAGGTGGACCGCCGGACGACCGTGGGCGGGGTCATCGCGCACCTCATGGGCGTCGACGGGCTGGTCGCCGCCGCCCTCGGCCTCCAGGACCCGCTGGGCGCCGAGGCGCCCCGGCAGCCCGCGCTGCGCACCGAGGCCGCATGGGACCTCGGTGCGGGCTCCGGGCCCCGTGTCCGGAAGCCGTGGCGCGAGCAGAGCCACGCGCTGATCCGCACGGTGTCCTTCGCCGGTGGCGGTGTGGCCGAACTACCCGTTTCCTACGGCTCGTTCGCCCTCCCGCTGCGGGACTCGCTGCTCGACCGCGCCTTCGAGTGCTGGATCCACGCGGACGACATCGCGGACGCCGTGGACTACCCCTACCCGGCCCCCGGCGGCGCCCATCTGCACCGGATGATCGACCTGGCGGCCCGGCTGCTTCCGGCGGCCCTCGCCGAACGCCGCCGGGCCGGACTCGCCGGGCCACCGCGGCAGCTGGTCTCGGCGGGCTCGCCCGGCCGGTCGCTGCACCTGGAGATCGAGGGCTCCGGGGGCGGGCACTGGTACATCGCCCTGGACTCCCCCGCGGCGGTCGGCTCCGCCGACCACTCGGTCGCCCAGGTGGCGCTGGACGGCGTGGAGTTCTGCCGGCTGGTGGCGGGCCACGTGTCACCGCAGGAGGCCGCCGCGGGCCACGACGGGGACCGGGAGGCGGTGCGCGAGGTGCTCTTCGCGGCGGCCGGGCTCAGCAGGATCTGATCCCGGCCCCTCCACGGCTCCCGGCGGGAGGCGCGCACGGGCCGGGGCGGGCCCTCCGGCGCCTGAGGCCTCAGGCCTCAGGCATCACGCCTCAGGCGAAGACGACGGTACGGCGGCCGTCCAGCAGGATGCGGTGCTCCGCGTGCCAGGTGACCGCGCGGGCCAGCGCCTGGCACTCCACGTCCCGTCCGGTGGCGACGAGCTGCTCGGGGGTCACCTGGTGGCCGACCCGCTGCACCTCCTGCTCGATGATCGGCCCCTCGTCGAGGTCGGCCGTCACGTAGTGCGCGGTGGCGCCGATGAGCTTCACTCCTCGGGCGTGCGCCTGGTGGTACGGCTTGGCGCCCTTGAAGCTCGGCAGGAAGGAGTGGTGGATGTTGATGATCCGGCCGCTGAGCTCCTTGCACAGGTCGTCCGAGAGCACCTGCATGTAGCGGGCGAGGACCACCAGTTCCACCCCCTCGGCGCGGACGAGCTCCAGCAGCCGCGCCTCGGCCTCGGCCTTGGTGTCCCTGGTGACGGGGATGTGGTGGAAGGGGACGCCGTAGGAGTGGACCAGATCGGCGAAGTCGGTGTGGTTGGAGACCACCGCGACGATGTCCACGGGCAGCACCCCGGTGCGCGCGCGGAAGAGCAGGTCGTTGAGGCAGTGGCCGAACTTGCTGACCATGAGCACGACCCGCATCCGCTCGGCGGCGTCGTGGATCTCCCACTCCATGGCGAAGGAGTCGCCGACGGCGGCGAAGCTCGCCCTGAGCTTGTCCAGCGTGACGGGGGCCTCGGCGGTGAAGTGGACCCTCATGAAGAACAGGCCCGTGTCCCGGTCCCCGAACTGCTGGCTGTCCTCGATGTTGCAGCCGGTGATGAACAGATAGCTCGAAACGGCGTGCACGATGCCCTTCTTGTCCGGGCACGACAGCGTCAGGACATACTCGTCGCTCATCCTCGTAGCCTGCCACACCCGCCGCCGCGGCCGTAGCGGCGTCCGCACCCCGGACGTCCCGCCTCCGCGGGGCCCCCGGTGGAGGCGGGACCCGGCGGACGGGCGTCACGGGGGCCGGGGTCCGGGCGCGGGGACGGGCGGCCGGGACGGGAGGTCAGGCCGGGAGGTCAGGCGCCGGCGGTGAGGATCCGCAGTGCGTCCAGCGAGCGCGGCGGCACATCGGGGTCCTCCCCGTCGCCGGCCGCGAGGGCCACGTGCGCCTCGCGCGCGGCCCGCACCGCCTCCGGCCAGCCCTGGTGCTCCAGGTAGGCGGAGACGGCGGCGTCCGGGCCGACCTGGTGCATGATGCGCAGCACCCGCAGCACGGCCGTGTCCACCAGGGAGGCCTCGCCCGCGTCGCGGAAGATCGTCCCGACGTACTTCTCGGCCGACCAGTTGTCGAGCCAGGTGTCCTCGACCAGGCGGTACACGGCGTCGGTGACGTCGCCGTACCCCTCCCGGCCGGTGAGCCAGCACTCCTGGTGGAAGGCGGGATCGGACAGCATGTGCAGCGCCGAGCGCACATTGCTGCGCCAGCGCCACCAGGGCATGTCGTTGAGCGGCATGCCGCCCATGGTGGAGGAGCGACGGCCGCGGCGGGAAGGGGGGACCGAACCTTGCTGCACGCACTCGATCGTACGGTCCGCCCCGGAGCGTCCGGATCCGCCCCCGCAATTCACCGTGCCGTCACCCCCTGTTGAACCGCGCTCACAGCGGCGTTCCCCCTGGACAGGAAGCGTACGGAGCCATGACCGGTAGGCGTCGCTCCACCTCCCCCCGCCCCTCCCCGACCTCCTCCCGCATCCGACTCGCATGCACCGCGGCCGTGGCGGCCGGAGCGTCGCTGATAGCCGGCTGCGGCGTCCTCCCAGGCGACGCGGGTGCCTCACGGGACCCGGTGACGGTGATGACCTTCGCCCCGGTGGACACCCGGGCGACCAACATGCCCGGAATGCCCGCCATGGCCCATACCTACGCCCGCTGGGTGGAGAGCCGCGGCGGCATGGACGGCCACGAACTCCGCGTGATCACCTGCAACGAGCAGAACACCCCGGAAGGGGCCGCGGCCTGCGCGCGGCGCGCCGTCAAGGAGGGCGTGGTGGCCGTCGTCGGCTCCTACAGCCAGTACGGCACCTTCATGGCCCCGCTGGAAGCCGCCGGGATCCCCTTCATCGGCGGATACGGCATCTCCGAGGAGGAGTTCACCAGCTATCTGTCCTACCCGGTCAACGGCGGGCAGCCGGCGCTGCTCGCCGGCAACGGCCGCCAGCTGGCGGGGTCCTGCGGCGGCGTCGCCCTGGTGCGCCCGGACAGCCTGGCGGGCGACGACCTGTCGCAGCTGCTGCACTCGGGGCTCACCTCGGACCGGGAGCACACCACGACCGCCGACATCCTCGCCAAGGACGACGCCACCGACTACACCGAGCAGGCCCGGCAGGCCCGCACGCAGGCCGCGAAGCCGGGCGACGCGGGGGCGCAGTCCGAGAGCGACCGTCCCGGCTGCGTGACCGCCGCACTGGGGGACCGCACGGAGACCTTCTTCGACTCCTACCGCCGCCTGCCCGACGACGGCCGCGACATCCGCATCGCCTCGGTCATCGGCAGCGTGGGCCAGCCCCTCGTCGACCGCACCGGGGGCCGCTCGGGGCCTTTCGAGGGCGCCTACGTCACCGGCTGGTACCCGGAGGCCGACGACCGGCGCTGGGACGCGATGCGCGAGGTCATCGACGAGCACGCCTTCGGGGACAACGCCGTCGACCCGGCGGACGCGGGCGTCCAGACCACCTGGATCGCCTACACGGTCCTGGAGAAGGTCGTGGGCGCGATCGACCGGGACACCATCACCCCCCGGACCCTGGCCTACACCCTCGACCAGGGGCTCCAGGTCTCGACCGACGGCCTCACCCCCGAACTGCGCTGGGGCTACGAGGACATGCTCCCGGCGCCGAGCTTCCCGCGCATCGTGAACCGCAGCGTCACCTTCCAGATCGTCAGGGAGGGCCGACTGGTCGCGGCCCAGGACGAGTTCGTCGACGTCGCCGACACCCTGACCTCGGCCTTCTGAGGCGGAGCGGAGCGGCGGTCCCCGGAGGCCCACCGGCCCCGGGGACCGCCGAGCCGTGCCGCCCCCGGGGCTCCCCGTCCGGCGGACGGACCGTCAGAGCTGGGTGCTCTGGCGCTCGGTGAGCCCGTGTTCGCGGGCGATGGCGTTCCACAGCGCGGCGGCCTCGTCCTTCGCCCGGGTGGCCTCGCCGCTGGCGCGGTTGCCCTGGGCGGTGTGCGAGGTGGTGCGCGCCTGGCCGTCCTTGCAGCCCCGCTTGCCCTTCACCTGCTTCGCCCAGGCCGCGTAGTGGTCGTCGGCCGAGGCGGACGCCTGCCATGCCTCGGTCAGTGCGGCCGTCAGCCGGGCGTGGTCGGGGAGTTCGTCCACCGCCAGCCCGTCGAGCCGGGTCACCAGGCCCCGGCGCTGCTCCGCCGCGTCCTTGAGGTCGGCGGCGGCCTGGTCCAGCTCGGTGCACTTCTTGATGTTCTCGACGGAGCGGATCACCGCGGCACGGCTGTCGTTGCTGTCCGCGAGCAGTTCGTCGAGCGCCTCGGCCTGCTCCTCGGCCGGGTCCTCGTCCGGCTCGGGCGGCTCGGGAGCGGTGCTCCGGGGGGACTCGGCGGCCACGGTGGCCGCCGCGGCGGGCGCCGGGCCCTCGTCCCCGCCGCTGAACAGGACGGCACCGACGCCGAGTCCGAGCACGGCGCAGCCGACGACCACCGCCGCCACCACCGGGACGACCGAGCGCCGGGCCCCGGACCGGCCGTCGCCCCGCCCGGGCGGGTCGTACGGCGGCGACCCGTGGGGCGGCTCCTGGCCGCCGCCGGGTCCGGCGGGCCGGGGCGGGGCCGCCGGTCCCGCGTCGTAGCGCGGCAGCTGCCGGGTGGAGTCGGCTCCCGCCGCGCCGGGCGCATCGGCCCGGAAGAGGCTGTCGAACTCGGCGGGCGGCGGGCGGTCCCCGGGGGCGCCGGGCCGGATGCCGAAGGGCGGGGCGGACGGCGCGGACGGCACGGGGGCGAGGTACTGCGTGGCGTCCTCCGCCCCGCCGGGAGCCGGGGCCGCCCGGTGGGGCGCGCCGTGCCGGGCGGGGGCCTTGGTGCCGAGGAAGGTCGTGGACTCGGCCGGCGACTCGGGAGGCAGCGCGCCGGGCTGCCCGGCATCGCCCGGCACCGGGGCGAGGTACTGGGTGGCATCGCCCGCACCGGGCGGCGCGGGCGGCACGGGGGCGAGGTACTGCGTGGCGTCCTCCGCCCCGCCGGGAGCCGGGGCGGCCCGCCCGCCCTGCGGGGGCAGCAGCCGGGTCTGCTCGGCGTCCGCCGCGGGTGCGGCTCCCGGGGCGGCCGCATGGGGGCCCGGTCCGTTCTGCGGCGGCAGGGGCTGCGCGGGAGTGCCGTGGGCGCCGTACGGCGGGGCCGCGGACTGCGCCCCCGGGCCGGGCGGGTAGCCGTGGCCCTGCCCGTGCGGTGCCTGCGCGGAGCCGTACCCCGCACCGGGCACCGGAGCGCCCCCGTACGAGGCACCCGGACCCTGGCCGCCCGGCACGGACGGATAGCCGTACCCGGGCGCCTGCGCGCCGGGCGGGGACGGGTGGCCGTGGCCCGGCACCTGCGCCCCCGGGCCGGGCGGGTAGCCGTGGCCCTGCCCGTGGGGCGCCTGCGCGGACCCGTACCCCGCACCGGGCACCGGAGCGCCCCCGTACGAGGCACCCGGACCCTGGCCGCCCGGCACGGACGGATAGCCGTACCCGGGCGCCTGGGCACCGGGCGGCGCCTCGCCGGAAGGCGGGCCCGGCGCGGCGCCGTGGCCGCCGGCCGGGTCCTGCCCCTCGGGCGGCTGCTGCGGGCCCCAGGGGGCGCCCCACGGCTGCCCGCCCGCGGGGGCCGCCTGCGCGCCCGACGGGCCGGGTATGACGGGCTCTTGGCCGTCTGCGGGCAGCACGACGCCCTCGTGCGCGGGCCGCGCGGCGGGCGGCCGCTGCTCGTCACCCTGTCCGCTGTGCGTCACCGGGACTCCTACGTCTGGGCCTACGGAATCGTCGGCTCACGCTACCGGGTGGCCCGACGCCCCCGCACACGTGTGCAGCGGTGGTGACACAGCCGGGACACGGGCGGCCCCCGCGGCCCGGCCGCGGCGGGTCAGGCCGCCGTCCGCAGGGCGAGCCGCGCGGCGAACTCCCGCACCGGGGGCTCCTGTGCGTAGGGTTCGAGCCGCTGCTGGAGATCCTCCAGGTACTGGGCGCCCCGGCCGGTGCGCAACCCGTCGAGCAGTTCCACCGCGCGGGCGGCCGTGTGGCAGGCGTGCTCCACCTCACGCTGCTGCACCTGGGCCGAGGACAGCAGCACCAGCCCGATCGCCCGGCGGCGGGCCTTGGAGGCGGGCAGGTGCGTCAGCGCCTCCCGGGCCGCCCGTGCGGCGGCCTCCGCCTCGCCCAGGTCCCGGTGGCAGTGGGCCAGTTCGTCCGCGAGGTAGGCGTGGTCGAAGTGGGCGATCCAGGCCGGGTCGTCACCGGACCCCGGTTCCGCGCGGTCGAGCGAGGCGACCGCCCGGGACAGCGACTCGTGGCAGGACCGCACGTCCCCGAGCAGCGCGTGGCCGCGGGCCTCGGCCGCGTGGAACATCGCCTCCGCACGGGGGGTGACCCTGCCCCTGGCGCCCTCCTGCGCGGCACGGGCGAGTTGGGCGATCTCGCGGGGGTTGCCGAGCTCGGCGGCGAGGTGGCTCATGGAGGCGGCCAGCACATAGCCGCCGTAGGCGCGGTCACCCGCCGCCTGGGCGAGCCGCAGCGCCTGGATGTAGTAGCGCTGGGCGAGGCCCGGCTGGCCGGTGTCGACCGCCATGTAGCCGGCCAGCTCCGTCAACCGGGCGACCGCCGCGAAGAGTTCGCGCCCCACGGTCTCCCGGTAGGCGCCCGAGAGCAGCCCGGAGACGACGCTGTTGAGGTAGTGGACCAGGACCGGCCGGACGTGCCCGCTGCCGAAGCGGTGGTCGAGCTCGGTCAGCGCGGCCGTCGTCGCGCGCACCGCCTCGACGTCCGAGGGGCCGACGCGCGCACCCGCCGTACGCGCCACCTGCGCGTCCGCCCCGGTGATCAGCCAGTCGCGGCTGGGCTCCACGAGCGCGGAGGCGGCGACGGCCGAGCCGGAGAGGAAGTCCCGGCGGCCCACGTCGGACCGCCACAGCTCGCAGACCTGCTCGATCGCACCGGGTACGGTCGGCGAGAACTGGAGCCCGACGCCGGTCGCGAGGTTCTTGCCGTTGGCCATGCCGATCTCGTCGATGGTGACGGTGCGCCCCAGCTTGCGCCCGAGCGCCTCGGCGATGACGCCCGGGGCCCGGCCGCGGGGCTGCTGGCCCCGCAGCCAGCGCGCCACCGAGGTCTTGTCGTACCTGAGGTCGAGCCCGCGTTCGGCGCCGACGATGTTGACCCGCCGTGCGAGGCCGGCGTTGGAGCACCCGGCCTCCTGGATGAGCGCCTGGAGCCGTTCGTTGGGCTGGCGGGCGACGAGTGGCCTGGCTGCCATGGTTGGTGACCCCCTGATGCCGCGTCGGTCAATGAGTCGGTCAATGAGTCGGCCGGTGAATCGGTCGATGAGTCGGTCGATGAGTCGGTCGACAGGTCGGTGAAGCGGTGAATCGGTGAATCGGTGAATCGGCCGCCGGGTCCGCCGGCCACCGGGTCGACATGTCGGCCGCCGGGTCGATCACTGCCCGGATGAGCCACGGAGAATGCGGAATCCGCCGGTTGATTCCTTTTGGCGCTTTGACGCTGTTTGGCCTGAACAGTGCGGTGCGCGTACCCTCCCCGGGTCCGGTGGGCCCGTGCACGGGCGGGGCGCACCCGGGTACGGCCGGGGAACGCCCCCGCTCTGGCTACCCGGTACCGAGGGCGCGGCCCCGTGCGCGCCCCCGGCCGTGCACCCGTGCGCCCCGGACGAAGGACGGATGCGCCGACGCGCGGGCGTGCACCGGCCGTAACCCGAGGTCGCGGCGGTAGTTGAGTCTGGCGTGGATGAGACCATGGGAGTCACGGAAGCCGCACCGATCCCTCACCAGCGGGGCGAGCAACTACTGGACAGTGCCGTGCGGTACGCGGAGGAGCGGCACTGGGACGTGTTCCCCGGTACCTGGCTGGAGGCTGCGGACGGCGCGGAGCACTGCTCCTGCGGTGACGCCGCGTGCCCCGCCCCCGGCGCCCACCCGGCCCGCCCGGACTGGGCGAACCAGGCGACGGGCAGCGCCACCGCGGTCCGCCGCCTGTGGGCCAAGCAGCCCCGCTCCTCGGTCCTGCTGCCGACGGGCCGCACCTTCGACGCGCTGGAGGTCTCCGAGTCGGCCGGGTTCCTCGCCCTCGCCCGGCTGGAGCGGATGGACCTCCCGCTCGGTCCGGTCACCTGCACGCCCGACCGCCGGATGGTCTTCTTCGTCCTCCCCGGCGCCTCCCTCAAGGCCCCGGACCTGATCCGCAACCTCGGGTGGATGCCTTCCGCCATCGACCTGGTCACCCGCGGGGAGGGCCACTGGGTCGCCGCCCCGCCGACCCGGATCGGCGGCCGGGGGGCGGTGCAGTGGGCGCGGCGCCCGACCCCGGCCAACCGCTGGCTCCCCGACGCGGAGGAGCTGATCAGCCCGCTCGCCTACGCCTGCGGCCGCGAGGCGGCGGAGCGGCGCACCCGCTCCTCCTGACGCGCGTCTTCGCCCCGCCGCCGTTCCCGGCACCGGCGGCCCGCCCGCCGTCCCGCGGCGGTGCCCGGTACCCCCGGGCCGCGTCCGGCCCGGCTTCCGTTCCGGGTTCCGGCAGCGTCGGCCCGCGGCCGCTTCCAGGACCGCCCCTGGGTGGCGGCGGGCCCCCTCCGTAGGGTTGGTCCGTACCGACGGGGAGCACGGGAGGCGGGCGGACATGCCGGAGGAGACGAGCGACGCGGTGGGGCGCGCGGTGCGGGTGCCGCCCCCCGCCGTCCAGGTGGAGGGCCTGTGGAAGCGGTTCGGCGGGCAGGTCGCCGTCGCGGGGATCGACCTCGCCCTTCCCGCGGGCCGGTTCATCGGACTCGTGGGACCCAACGGCGCGGGCAAGACCACCACCCTGTCCATGATCACCGGCCTGCTGCGGCCGGACCAGGGGCGGGTGCGCGTCGCCGGTCACGACGTCTGGCGGGACCCGGCCGAGGTCAAGGCCCGCATCGGCGTCCTCCCGGAGGGGCTGCGGATGTTCGAGCGGCTCTCCGGCCGGGAGCTGCTCGCCTACAGCGGCCGGCTGCGCGGGCTGCCGGGCGGCGAGGTCGACCAGCGCGCCGCCCAGCTGCTGGACGTCCTGGACCTGGCCGGTGCGCAGCACAAGCTGGTCATCGACTACTCGACCGGTATGCGGAAGAAGATCGGGCTGGCGGCCGCGCTGCTGCACAACCCCGAGGTCCTCTTCCTGGACGAGCCCTTCGAGGGCGTGGACCCGGTCTCCGCGCAGACCATCCGCGGAGTGCTGGAGCGCTACACGGCCTCGGGCGCCACGGTGGTCTTCTCCAGCCATGTGATGGAGCTGGTCGAGTCGCTGTGCGACTGGGTGGCGGTGATGGCGGCGGGCCGTATCCGCGCCCAGGGCCCGCTGGCCGAGGTGCGCGGTGCGCGGCCGACGCTCCAGGCGGCCTTCCTCGAACTGGTCGGCGCCCGGGAGCGTGACACGGGGGCCTCGCTGGACTGGCTCGGCGGCGGTGCCCGGTGAGCACCGCCCGACTGACCGGGATCCTCGTCCGGTTGAAGCTCTCCCTGCTGCGGGGCGGCCTGCGCCGGTCCGGTGGGCGCACGGCCGTCTTCGTCGTCTCCCTGGTGTTCGCCTCGCTGGTGACCGCGGGGCTGCTCCTCGGGCTGGTGCTGCTGCGCGGCCACGCACAGGCGGCCACGGTGGCGGTGCTGCTCGCCGGTGTGCTCGCCGCGGGCTGGGCGGTGCTGCCGCTGTTCTTCCCCGGCGGCGACGAGACCCTCGACCCGACCCGGCTGGTGATGCTGCCGCTGCGTCCGGGGCCGCTGGTGGCGGCCCTGCTCGGCGCCTCGGTGGTGGGGATCGGCCCGCTCGTCACGCTGTGCCTCGCCGTGGGTGCGGTCCTCGCGGTGGCCCACGGGGCGGCCGCGGCCGTCGCCGCGGTCGCGGCGGTCCCGCTGCTGCTGCTGGTGTGCCTGGCACTGGCCCGCGCCGTCGCCGCCGCCAACATCCGCCTGCTGACCTCGCGCAAGGGGCGTGACCTCGCGCTGCTGAGCGGACTGCTGATCGCAGTGGGCCTCCAGTTCCTCAACTTCGGCCTCCAGAACCTCGGCCGGGCGGGAGGGCTGACCGCCCTGCGGCCCGCGGCCGACGTGGTGGGCTGGCTGCCGCCCGCCTCGGCCGTCGCCGCGGTCGAGGCCGCCGGCGGGGGCGCGTACGGGGAGGCGGCGGCCCGGCTGCTCCTGACGGGGCTGGCGCTGGCCGGGCTGCTGTGGTGGTGGCAGCGCAGCCTCACCCGCCTGATGACCTCTCCGGACTCCTCCACGCTCGGGGCCGCCCCCACCCGGGACCGGTCCTCCTCCGGACTGCACCGGCTGCTCCCGGAGGGCCGCACCGGCGCGGTGGTGCTGCGCACGCTGCGGTACGCGTGGCGGGACCCGAAGACGAAGGGGGCCTGGGTGACGGCGCTGGCGATCGGCCTGATCGTGCCGGTCCTGAACGCCCTCCAGGGCACCGGTTCCGTCTACTTCGCCTGCTTCGGCGCCGCGATGCTCGGCATGCTGACGTACAACCAGTTCGGCCAGGACTACTCGGGCTTCTGGATGGTGGCCCAGACCATCTCCACCACCCGGGACGCCTACCAGGAGCTGCGGGCGCGGGCGCTCGCGATCCTGCTGGTCACCGTCCCGTACACGGTGCTGGTGGCGGCGGTGACCGCGGCGGTGATGGACCGCTGGGACGCCGTGCCCGAGGTGGTGGGCGTGTCCTTCGCCCTGCTGGGGGCGATGCTGGCGACCGGGGCGGTGGCCTCCGCGCTGTTCCCGTACTCGATCCCGCAGGACAGTGCGTACAAGAACGTCGCGCCCGGGCAGGGCACGATCGCCTGGCTGTCGCTCGGGGGCGGACTGCTGGCCTCGCTGGTCACGGCCCTGCCGGTGCTGGCGCTGACGGCGTGGCTGCACGTCTCCGGCTCCGGCGCGCTGTGGACGGTGCTCCCCGCGGGGGCGGCGTACGGTGCGCTGACCGCCTGGGCGGGGGTGCGGCTCGCCGCGACCAGGACGGCGGACCGGCTGCCGGAGATCCTGGCCGCGGTGGCCAAGGGCTGACCGCCGGGCCGCCCGGCCGGGCGGCCCGGCCCCGCTCAGACCTCCCGGAGGGAGTCCAGGAAGGGCTCGACCACCGCGCGCCAGCCGTCCGGCCGGTCGTGGTGGACGAGGTGGCCCGCCTCGGGGACCTCTCCGTAGCTGCCGCGCGGCAGGACCCGCACCATCTCCTGCGCCTCCGCCCGGCCGAGCTTCCCGTCGGGACCCCGCACCACCAGGGCCGGGCAGGACACCTGGGCCAGCTCCTCCCAGTGCGCGTGGAGGGCCCATGCCTCGCGGGAGGCGAGGATGTGGGCCACGTCGAACACCGGGCGCCAGCCGTCCGCCTGCTCGGCCATCACCTCGGCGAAGTACTCCCCGCGGGCCGCGCTCGGGCGCTCAACCCAGGGGTCGTCCTCGCCGAACCACCTGCGGACGTCGGCGAGGGTGGCGAACGGCAGCGGCCAGGACCGGAACCACGCCTCCCACTCGCGCTGCGAGGCCGCGCCCAGCGCCGAGGCGCGCATGTCGCAGACCACCAGGGCGCGTACGAGGTCGGGGCGCAGGGCGGCGAGCTGCCAGGAGGTCAGCGCTCCCATCCCGTGGCCGATCAGGGTCACCGGGGCGAGGCCCAGCTGCTCGACGGCGGCCTCCGCGTCGGCGAGGTACGCCTCCCGCGTGTAGGGGCCGTCGGCGGGCTTGCCGCTGCGCCCGTGCCCGCGCTGGTCGAGCGCCACGGCGCGGTGGCGCTCCGCGAGCCAGCGGGCGGTCGACGCCCAGTGGGAGGCCCGGCCCATCAGCCCGTGGAGCAGGAGGACACCGGGGGCGTCCGCCTGCCCGTGGTCCCCCGGGCCCTTGAGCGGATCGGCGAACTCCCAGGCGGCGAGGCGAACGCCACCCGCGCCGATCACGTCCGTGCGCCGCACCATGATCCTGGCACCCCCTCTTCCCTCCCCCGCGTCGGTGGCCCCTCCGGAGCCCGGCCAGACTATCGAACTCTTATTCGAAAACGCGGTTCTGCCACGCAACAACCCTCGTTCGGGTGACGGCCGTGGTGGATTGGACGCGGCGGGCGGGGGGAGATTTCCTCCGGGAGGCGGACCGCTCGGGGAAAAACGGTCCGCAAGGGACCGGCCTCGGGAGCTCGGGGCTCCAGGCCGGCACAGGGGAGGACAGGGCCCCGGCACCCCAGGGTGCCGGGGCCCCTCCGCGCTGCACCGGCAGCACACGACCCAGGGCGCACCACCGCGGCTCCCCTCCCCGGCTCACGTCATATGCCTCGGCTTCAGAGTGGCACGCGATCCGCCCGGCCGCTGGCGTTCCGCGGGGAAAGCGCCACCGCGGGAGCGCATCCCGGCCCGGCGGTCGCGGCGCGCACCCCGGCGCCCGTGCCCCGGCGCGGCGCCGCGGCACCACGCGCGGGGCGTCGGTGCGACCGCCGCGGGTACGGTCCCGCGCCGGGCGCCCGCCGGCGCGGCGGGCCCCACAACGCCCGGCGGGCCCGTGCGCCCTCCGGCGCGCGGGCCCGCCGGGACGGCCCGAGGCGGCGCCTACCGCTTGGCCACGAAGACATGGGCGGCGACGTCCGCGGTCAGCTCCGCGGCCTCGCCGCTGCTGCCGACCAGCACACCGCCGGGCGACTCCGTCACACTGACCACCGAACCGGGCTGCACCCCGGCCCGGCGCAGGGTGTGCATCAGGGCGGCGTCGGTCTGGATGGGCTCGCCGATCCGGCGCACGACGACCGTCTTGCCGTCCGGCCCCGGTGCCAGTTCGGCGAGCGAGACCATGCTCTCGTCGAGGAAGGGGTCGGCCTCCGACTGCTCGCCGAGCTCCTCCAGACCGGGGATGGGGTTGCCGTAGGGCGACTCCGTCGGGTGGCGCAGCAGCTCCAGCACCCGGCGCTCGACGGCCTCGCTCATGACGTGCTCCCAGCGGCAGGCCTCCGCGTGGACCTGCTCCCACTCCAGGCCGATGACGTCGACCAGCAGGCACTCGGCGAGCCGGTGCTTGCGCATCACCCGGGTCGCCAGCCGCCGCCCGTCCCCGGTGAGCTCCAGGTGGCGGTCCCCGGCGACGGTGACGAGCCCGTCGCGCTCCATGCGGGCGACGGTCTGGCTGACCGTGGGCCCGCTCTGGTCCAGCCGTTCCGCGATCCGGGCCCGCATGGGCACCACACCCTCCTCCTCAAGCTCGAGGATGGTGCGGAGATACATCTCCGTCGTGTCGATCAGTCCGGACATACGTGCCCCTCGATGCTGTGGCGTGGAAACGTCGTGCATGGCCCCGGCCTCAATTCTTGCGCATCCCGCCGACAACCGTGCCGTGCACGGGAGAGGCCGCACCGCACACCGCCGGTGCCCCGCCCCGGGCCGGCTCCGCCCCACCGGGGCGCCCGCGCTCTATTGACAGAGCAATGGTCCAGACCTCACCGTGATCCGCGACACAGACGCCCTCCTGGAGCCGGAGAACGCTTCCGGTCACGGCCCCGGCGCGCACTACCCTCGACACCACCTTCGGAAAGGGCTCGGCGATGAGCGAGAGCAAGCTGGCCGGTCGGTTCTTCGATGCCGCCATCGGCCTGCTGCAGCGCACCAGGGACGAGGAGGCCGCCGGCATCGCGGCAGCCGGGACGGCCGTCGCGGACACCGTGGCCGCGGGCGGGCGGCTGTTCGCCTTCGGCGCGGGCCACTCCTCCCTCGCCGCGCAGGACGTGGTCTACCGCGCGGGCGGCCTCGCCCTGATGAACCTCCTCACGGTGCCCGGCGCCGTCGGGGTCGACGTCGTGCCGGCCACCCTGGGCTCGGCGCTGGAGCGGGTGGACGGGCTGGCCGGCGCCGTGCTGGACTCCAGCCCCGCCACCGAGGGCGACCTCCTCGTGATCATCTCCCTGTCGGGGCGCAACGCGCTGCCCGTCGAGATGGCGATCAACGCCCGTGCGCTCGGGCTGACCGTGATCGGCGTGACCTCGGTCGCCTACGCGGAGGAGACCCGCTCGCGGCACGCCTCCGGGACCTTCCTCAAGGACCACTGCGACATCGTCCTGGACTCCAAGATCGCCGTCGGGGACGCCGAGCTCACCCACGAGGGGATCGAGGCGCCGTTCGCGCCCGCGTCCACGGTCGTGACCAGCGCCCTGATGCAGGCGACCATGGCGGCCGCCGCCGAGCAGCTGGCCGAGCGCGGCATCGAGCCCCCGCTGCTGCGCTCGGGCAACGTGGACGGCGGCCACGAGTGGAACGGCAGGGTCATGACGGAGTACCGGGACCGGATCTTCTACCGGAACTGAGCACGGCGGGACGGCCGGGCGCGCTGAGCACCCCGGGACGGCCGGGCGCGCGCTCCCCTCAGGCCGGGGGCCGCCCGGCGTCGGGCCCGAGTGCCGAGGCGATCAGCGCCGCCACGCTCTCCGCGTACACGGCGTCCGGGCGGTCGAAGGCGGGGCGGCTCGCGGACCTCAGGAAGGTGACCGCCCCGACCGTGCGGCCCCGGTGGCGCAGCACGGTGGCGAGGGCGTGCACGGTGCCCGCGGGCCACCGCAGCCGCCGCGACCAGTCCTCCGCCGCGCCGCCTTCCCCGGCGCCGGCCCGCACCGGCCCCAGCCGCTCCATCGCCCGCAGCACCGGGTGCCCCGGCGCATAGGGCACCGGCAGGCCGCCGCCCGCGGGGCCCGCGGCGGGGCCCCCCGACCCCGCGGGCGAGGCGAGGGCGCGCACCAGGCGCCCGCCCGCGCCCACCGTGTCGACCAGCACGTGGTCGGCGAAGCCCGCCAGGGCGAAGTCAGCGCAGACCGCCGCGGCCTCCCTCCCGTCCTCGCACTCGGCCGCCGCCCGGCCTGCGCGGTGGAGCTGCCCGGTGCGGAAGCGCAGCCGGTCGGCCTCCCGTTCGGCGAGACGGGCGGCGGTGACGTCCTGGAACAGCCAGCCCACGCCCAGGGGCACCGGCCGCTGGGCGAGGGGGGAGGCGAGGCGCACGAAGCCGCCGTGCCAGCAGCGGCGCCCGGCGCCCTCGGCCGCCGTCCGCACCCAGAGGTCGGCCGGTCCGCGCGGGGGCCCTTCGGCCAGGACGTGCGCCAGGGCCCCTTCCAGCTCCTCGGCGCCCTCGCGGAGCAGCGCGCCGAGCGGGCGGCCGAGGACGGCGGAGCGGTGGCCGGCGCCCAGCAGGCGTACCGCCTGCGCGTTGGCCACGGCGGGCCGGAGGTCCACGTCGAGCAGGACCACGCCCCAGGCGGCCTCCTCGAACAGGGCCTCGCTCAGGGCGATGGACCGCTCCAGGTCGATCTGCGCGTGCACCTCGCCGAAGGCGCAGTACACCCCCGCGGGGCGCCCGTCGGCGCCGAGCACCCGGGAGGACTGGGTGCGCACCAGGACGCGGCCGCCGTCCTTGCGCACCAGAGCGAACTCCCGCACCTGCCGCCCGGGGGCGTCCATGGCAGCCAGCAGCCCGGCGCGCACCTCGTCGGCGTCGGCGTCGCGCACGGCCCACCCGGTGAAGCCGAGGCGCCCGACGGCCTCCTCGGCCGACCAGCCGAGGACCCGCTCGGCCTCCCGGTTCCAGTGGGTGACCGTGCCCCGGGCGTCCAGGGCGCACAGGGCGGCGTCCATGCCGTCGAGGAGTGCGGCGAGGAGGTCGGCGCCCGGCGGCCCGGAGGCCGCCGGGCGCGGTGCCGGCTCCGCCCCCTCCGCCCCGACCCCGCCGGTGATCCCGCTCCTGGAAGCACTCATCCCGGTCCCCCTGAAGGACGCGTCCGCGTATGCCGATACGGCGGGACTCATTCAACGCCAACGTGACCTGAACCACACGCCCTTCGCCGAAACGCCCGGGAGGCTGCTGCGGACCGCGTCGGCGCGTGGGGCGCGGGGAGCGGCGCGCGGGGGCGCACGGTGGCGGGTGCGCGCGGGGCGGCCGCCCGGGCGTGCGGCCCGCGCGCGCCGGAGGGTTCCGGGAAGCCGCTCAGGGCCCGGGGGCGGGCACGGGCGGGACCCGAACAAATCCCTTGAACCCCGTCGCCCGCGTTCCTACTCTGTGGGTACACGCGAAAGGAGGTGATCCGAAAACATGGTTTCTTTTCGGACTCGTGAGGTGACTGCGGGCTGACGCCTGCCGTCGCACTCTGTGTGCCTCGGCAGGCCGCCTGCCGAAATTCCCAGCAGTCACCCGACCCGCGGGCCGCCGGCACGTCCGGCCGGCTCCCTCCGTCCGGACGGAGGGACCAAGGCCCGCGGGTCGTCTGCGTCCTGCGGGCCGGCCGCCGCGCGGACGGCTCAGGGCGCCAGGCGCTCCACCCGCCAGCCGCCGTCCTGATCCTCGACGTAGCGGAGCCGGTCGTGGAGCCGGTTCTCGTGGCCCTGCCAGAACTCGACGGCCTCCGGCACGACCCGGACGCCGCCCCAGTGCCCGGGCACGGGCACCTCGGTGCCCTCGGGGTGGCGGGCGGCGAGTTCCTCGTAGCGGCGGACCAGCTCCCCGCGCGAGGGGATCACCGCCGACTGGTCGCTGGCCCAGGCGCCCAGCTGGGAGCCGTGCGGACGGCTGCGGAAGTACGCGGCCGTCTCCTCGCGCCCGATGCGCGCGGCCCTCCCGGAGACGATGACCTGGCGGGCCAGCGCGTGCCAGGGGAAGAGCAGTGAGACCTGCGGGTTGGCGTCGATCTCGCGGCCCTTGCGGGAGGCGTAGTTGGTGAAGAAGACGAAGCCCCGCTCGTCGTACTTCTTCAGCAGCACCGTGCGCGAGGAGGGGCGTCCGCCGGGGGTGGCGGTGGAGACGACCATGGCGTTCGGTTCGAGCAGCGCGGCGGCGGCCGCCTCGGCGAACCAGCGGGCGAACTGCTCCATCGGCCCCCCGGCCAGCGCCTGCTCGTCCAGGGGCGTCGAGCGGTACTGCTCGCGCATCACGGCGGGGTCCGGGACGACGAGCCCGGTCTCCGCCGGGCCGGGGACCGGCAGGCCGGAGACGGTCACGTCCGGGGTGCCGGGGCTGGGGGCGGCGTGGTCGTCGGTCACGGGGGCCATCCTGCCGCAGCGGGCCGTCCGGCGGGAGTGGAGCCGGGTTCTGCGGGCCTATTCTGCCCGGCACGGAGTGCCGCCAATCCTCATGCGGGAGCCGGGGCAGTGTGCCGGATCTCACGCTTCCCCGCATCGGCGGGACCGGCCAAAATCTGGGGTCGGGTCACTGTGGCCTCCATACAGCCCGTGAACGGCGGCAGGGTGACGACCGCCAGGACGGGGAATCACCGGGGTGTCCGACCCGCGCCTGCCGCAACCACCGTGAGGAGCCGCCTGATGTCCGACTTCGTACCTGGACTCGAAGGAGTCGTCGCGTTCGAGACGGAGATCGCCGAACCGGACAAGGAGGGCGGCTCCCTCCGCTACCGGGGCGTCGACATCGAGGACCTCGTGGGCAGCGTCTCCTTCGGCAACGTGTGGGGCCTGCTGGTGGACGGGGCCTTCGACCCCGGCCTGCCGCCCGCGGAGCCCTTCCCGATCCCCGTCCACTCCGGTGACATCCGCGTCGACGTGCAGTCCGCGCTGGCCATGCTGGCCCCGGTGTGGGGCCTGAAACCGCTGCTGGACATCGACGCCGCCCAGGCCCGCGAGGACCTGGCGCGCGCCGCCGTGATGGCGCTGTCCTATGTGGCACAGAGTGCCCGCGGGCAGGGTCTGCCGATGGTCCCGCAGAGCGAGATCGACAAGGCGCAGTCGGTGGTGGAGCGCTTCATGATCCGCTGGCGCGGCGAGCCGGACCCCCGCCATGTGAAGGCCGTCGACGCCTACTGGACCTCGGCCGCCGAGCACGGGATGAACGCCTCCACCTTCACCGCCCGCGTCATCGCCTCCACGGGTGCCGACGTGGCGGCCGCGCTCTCCGGCGCGGTGGGCGCGATGTCCGGGCCCCTGCACGGCGGGGCGCCCTCCCGGGTGCTGGGCATGATCGAGGAGATCGAGCGCACCGGCGACGCCGCGGGCTACGTCCGCCAGGCGCTGGACAAGGGCGAGCGCCTGATGGGCTTCGGCCACCGCGTCTACCGCGCGGAGGACCCGCGGGCCCGGGTGCTGCGCCGTACCGCCCGGGAGCTGGCCGCGCCGCGCTTCGAGGTGGCGGAGGCCCTGGAGAAGGCCGCCCTGGAGGAGCTGCACAACCGCCGCCCCGACCGGGTCCTGGCGACGAACGTGGAGTTCTGGGCGGCGATCGTGCTGGACTTCGCCGAGGTCCCGGCGCACATGTTCACCTCGATGTTCACCTGCGCCCGGACCGCGGGGTGGTCGGCGCACATCCTGGAGCAGAAGCGCACCGGCCGCCTGGTCCGGCCCTCGGCCCGCTACGTCGGCCCCGGCACCCGCGACCCGCGGGAGATCTCCGGCTACGGGGACATCGTCGGCTGACGCCCCGGGTCCACCAGCCCGGGGTGGTGGCGGGCCGCGACCAGCGGGTGGGCGCGGACCTTCCCCTTCAGCTCGTTCCTGCCGTACTCGGCGAACAGCGGGTTCGCCGGGTCGGCCGTCACCCCGGGCGCCGTACCGGCGTGCGGGAAGACCAGCGGGTCGATCCGGGCGTCGAGGCGCGGGTTGTAGAAGAAGGGGACCGAGAACCGCTCCCGGGCGCCGGGCGGGCTCACCACCCGGTGGTGGGTGGCCTTCAGGTAGCCGTCGGTGGCCACCTCCAGCAGCTCGCCGAGGTTGACCACGAAGGCGCCCGGCAGCGGCGGGACCCCGTGGAAGCGGCCGTCCTCGCGCTCCACCTCCAGGCCGCCGACCTCGTCCTGGAGGAGCAGGGTCAGGAAGCCGTAGTCGCGGTGGGCGCCGACGCCCTGGCCGCTGCCGTCCGAGGGGCTGCCCGGGTAGCGGACCAGCTTCAGATGGGGATGGGCGCCCTCGCCGAAGGCGTCGTCGTAGAAGCGGGGGTCGGCTCCGATCGAGGCGAGCAGTGCGTGGAGCAGCCGCTCGGCCACCGCGGAGAGCCGCTCGATCCAGGCGAGGGCGGCGGTGCGCAGCTCGGGCAGCGCCTCGGGCCACTGGTTGGGGCCCTGGAGCCACCAGTAGGCGGGCTCGCCGGGGCCGGGGGCACGGGCCGGCCGCTCGGCGCCGATGTCGAGCTGGTCGCGCCAGTCCCGGCTGCCGCCGGTGCGCTCGTCCCCGGTCCGGGTGTAGCCGCGGAAGTGCGGTGAGTTCACGTTGTCGAGCGCGAGCCGGTCGGCTTCCGGCAGGGCGAAGAAGGAGCGCATCGCACCGGTCAGCGCGGCGGTCTCGGCCTCGGTGACGCCGTGGCCGACGAGCTGGAAGAAGCCGACGCGGTGCGCGGCGGCGTGCAGCTCGGCCAGGAACCGGCGCCGGTCGGCACGGGTGCCGTCGGCGGCGGAGAGGTCGATCACCGGGAGCTGGTCCGGGGCCGGTGGGATCCCCCCGGGTCCGGCGGGGGAGTCCGCGCGTGCCGTCGGGGCCGGCGGGGAGGGGTGGAACGGTGGGGTGCTGTGCGACATGGGTGCGTCCGCGGGGTGAGCAGGTCCCCCGCGGCCGCCGGGTGGGCGGGGGCGGGGGTCGCCGTGGGGCGAGGGGCCGGGGGCTGCGGGGCCGGTCAGGCGCCGGGCCGACAGCCCGTGCTCGTGACGCGGAGCAGGTCCACGTGGCGGCGGCGTACGAGCAGGAGCATGCGAGAAGCCTACTGCGCCCCGGGAAGCCGTCGTGTGATCTGCATCACACTCTGCGGAGGTCCCGCCGCACCGGATCAGCCGTGCCCGAGAGCCCCGTCGACCAGCTCCGCCCACTGGGCGACGACCCGGCGCCGCCGCGCCTCGTCGTCGGTGAGCAGGTTCGCCAGACCCAGGCCGCGGGCCATGTCCAGCAGGCCCTGCACGGTCTCCCGCACACCCGGCACCGACTCGTCCGCACCCAGCAGCCGGACCGCCATGCGATGGGTCTCCCTGCCGACACGGGCCTCCAGCTCGGTCACCCGGGGCCGCAGCTGCTCCTCGTCGGAGGCCGCCACCCACAGCTGCAGCGCCGCCCGGAACAGCGGTCCGGTGTAGAGGTCGACGAGAGCGGCGACGACCTCGGACCGGTCCCGGGGCGCCAGCTCCCGCAGTGCCCCCGAGCGCTCCTCGGCCACGTACTCCACGGCAGCCGTGAACAGGTCCTCCCGGGTCGGGAAGTGGTGCTGGGCCGCCCCCCGCGACACCCCGGCCCGCTCGGCCACCACCGAGACGGTCGACCCCGCCCAGCCGACCTCGGCCAGGCAGTCGACGGCGGCCTGGAGGAGCCGCTGCCTGGTCACCCGGCTGCGGTCCTGCTTGGGGCCGGACGGCGGCGGGGAGGAGGTCACAACACCCATGCGGGATCCCGTCGTTCGAGGAAGGCCGTCATCCCTTCGCGCGCCTCGGCCGAGGCGAACAGCGTCGCCGACCGCTGCACCAGGTCTTCCGCGTCCCGGTCGAAGGTCTCCAGCACCCTAGCCGCGACCAGTCGCTTCGAGGCCGCCAGCCCCTGCGGCGAGCCCTTGCGGAGCGCGTCGAGCAGCGGGGCCAGCGCCTGGTCCACGTCGTCGGCGGCCAGGGTGAGCAGCCCGCCGCGGACGGCCTCGGCCGCGTCGAAGCGCTCCCCGGTGAGGTAGAGGCGCTCGGCGGCCCTCGGCTCCATCCGGGGCAGCAGCGGAAGGGAGATCACCGCGGGCGCCACCCCGAGGCGCACCTCGGTGAAGGCGAAGTCGGAGGCGGACGAGGCGGCGGCGATGTCGCAGGCCCCGACCAGGCCGAGGCCGCCCGCCCGCACATGCCCGGCCACCCGGGCGACGACCGGCTTGGGCAGCGCCACGATCCGCCGCAGCAGGGCGACGAACGCGTACGGGCTGGGCGGTGCCTTCAGGTCCGCCCCCGAGCTGAAGGTGGACCCGGTGTGGGTGAGGACCACCGCCCGCACGGACGGGTCCTCCGCGCAGGCGTCGAGCGCCTCGGCGAGCTCGGTGACCAGGGCGGCGGACAGTGCGTTGCGGTTGCCCGGGTTGTCGAGGGCCAGGGTGGTGACGCCCCGGTCGCTGCTGGTGGCCACGGTCATACGACGCTCCTTCGGGGGAGGGACCGCGGGCGACCGCGGTCCCGGCTGCCCGGCCGGGGACGTCCCCCGCCCGGTCGCCGGCCCGGGGCGCGCCGGGTCGGGCGCGCCCGGGGACGGCCTGTGCGTGTTCCGGGAGCGGCGCCGTCCGCCCCGAGCGGCGGGGCGCGCGGCGTCCCGTGCGGGCGCACCCACGCGGAGGCTCGTCCTCGCGCCGGGCGGCGGCACCCGGCGCCGGGAGCGCGGCGGGCGCGCCACCGGCGCCGCGGGCCGGGCGTGGCTCCCGGGGCACGCCCTACCTGCCGCCGCGTTCGCGGTCGCGCAGCTCCCGGCGGAGGATCTTCCCCGAGGCCGCCCGGGGGATGGCCGGCGTGAACTCCACCTGCCGGACCTTCTTGTAGGGGGCGACGCGCTCGGCGACGAAGGCCATCACCGCCGCCTCGTCCAGCTCCTCGGCCCCCGGCTGCCGGACCACGTACGCCTTGGGCACCTCGCCCCCGTCCGCGCCGGCCACCCCGATGACGGCCGCGTCCGCGATCGCCTCGCAGGTCAGCAGCAGCGCCTCCAGTTCGGCGGGGGCCACCTGGTAGCCCTTGTACTTGATCAGCTCCTTGACCCGGTCGACCACGTAGAGCCAGCCCCCGCCGTCGACGCGTCCGACGTCGCCGGTGTGCACCCAGCCCTCGGCGTCGATCATGTCCGCGGTGGCCTCGGGCCGCCCCAGGTAGCCCTTCATCACCTGCGGGCCGCGGATGGCGATCTCCCCCTCCTCCCCCTCGCCGACGTCCCGGCCGGAGCCGTCCAGCGCGAGCAGGCGCATCTCGGTGCTGGGCAGGAGCAGGCCCACCGAGCCCCGGGGAGGGTCGGGCTCGGTCAGCGGCACCACATGGGTGCCGGGCGACAGCTCCGTCATCCCGTAGGCCTGCCGGACCGGCGGCAGGCCGAGGCGCTTGGCGCACGCCTCGGCCAGCTCGGCGTCGAGCGGGGCGGCGGCCGAGACCACGTACCGCAGCGAGGACAGGTCGTAGCCGTCGACGGCCGGGTGCTTGGCGAGCGCGAGCACGATCGGCGGCGCGACGTACAGGCCGTCGATGCGGTGCTCCTGGATCGCGCCGAGGAAGGTCTCCAGGTCGAAGCGGGGCAGCACCACCACGGTGGCCCCGTTCCGCAGGGGCGCGTTCATCAGCGCGGTGAGGCCGTAGATGTGGAAAAAGGGCAGCACGGCGAGGATCCGGTCGCCGGGGCCCATCGGGATGAAGGGGTCGAGCTGCCCGAGGTTGGTGGCGAGGGAGCGGTGGGTGAGCATGACGCCCTTGGGCACCCCGGTGGTGCCCGAGGAGTAGGGCAGGGCGGCCAGGTCCTCGGCGGGGTCGATCGCCACCTCGGGCTGCGGGGCGGTCGAGGTGAACATGTCGATGACGGAGGTGTGCCCCTCGGCGCGGTCGCAGGTGAAGATCTCCTCGATTCCCCCCACGAGTTCGGCGGCCCGGCGGGCGACCTCCAGCAGCGGGGAGACGGTGACGATCCAGCGGGCCGAGGAGTCCCGGAGCTGCTTGGCGAACTCCTCGGCGGTGGCCAGCGGATGGACGGTGGTGACGACGGCCCCCGCGCGGCTCGCCCCGTGGAACACGGCCGGGTAGGCGATCGTGTTGGGGCTGTGCAGGGCGAGGACGTCGCCCTTGCGCAGCCCGGCGGCGGCGAGCGCGGCGGCGATGCCGCGGTGGAACAGGTCGAGCTGCCGGTAGGTGACGGTGGTGCCGTTCACGCCGTCGACGAGGGCGACGGCGTCGCCGTACCCGGCCGCGCGGCCGAGCACGGCCTCGTGGACGGGTTCGACGACGGCCGGGACGTCGGCGTGGCTGCTGCGGAACACCATGGGCCCTCCCTGCGGTTGTGGACGGCCAGGATGACGGCTCTCAGTAGGACTTGGGGAGACCCAGGGACTGGTGGGAGACGTAGTTGAGGATCATCTCGCGGCTGACCGGCGCGATCCTGGCGACGCGGGAGGCGGCGATCAGCTTCGCCAGCCCGTACTCCCGGGTGAGCCCGTTGCCGCCGAGGGTGTGCACGGCCTGGTCGACGGCCCGGACGCACGCCTCGCCCGCCGCGTACTTGGCCATGTTGGCCGCCTCGCCCGCCCCGGCGTCGTCGCCCGCGTCGTACAGCGCGGCGGCCTTCTGCATCATCAGCCGGGCCAGCTCCAGTTCGATGTGCGCCTGGGCGAGGGGGTGGGCGATCGCCTGGTGGGCGCCGATGGGGTCCTTCCACACCCGGCGCTCCTTGGCGTACGCCACGGCGCGGGAGAGCGCGTGGCGCCCCATGCCGATGGCGAAGGCGGCCGTCATGATGCGTTCGGGGTTGAGGCCGGCGAAGAGCTGGAGCAGTCCGGCGTCCTCCTCGCCGACCAGCGCCCCGGCGGGCAGCCGGACGTCGTCCAGGACGAGTTCGAACTGCTTCTCCTGTGCCTGGAGTTCCATGTCGATGGCGGTGCGCCCGAAGCCCTCGGCGTCGCGCTCCACGATGAACAGGCAGGGCTTGAGCCGGCCGGTGCGGGCGTCCTCGGTGCGGCCCACGATCAGGGTGGCGTCGGCGATGTCGACCCCGGAGACGAAGACCTTCCGGCCGGTGAGCACCCAGTCGCCGCCGTCGCGGCGGGCGGTGGTGGTGATCCGGTGGGAGTTGGAGCCCGCGTCGGGCTCGGTGATGCCGAAGGCCATGGTGAGAGAGCCGTCGGCGAGCCCGGGCAGCCAGGTGCGCTTCTGCTCGTCGGTGCCGAAGCGGGCGATGACGGTGGCGCAGATCGCGGGCGAGACGATCATCATCAGCAGCGGGCAGCCCGCGGCCCCGGACTCCTCCAGGACGAGGGAGAGCTCGCTGATGCCGCCGCCCCCGCCGCCGTACTCCTCGGGCAGGTTGACGCCGAGGTAGCCGAGCTTGCCCGCCTCCGCCCACAGGGCGGCGCGGTCGTAGCCGGGACCGTGGCGGTGGGCGAGGGCGGAGACGGCGGCGCGCAGGTCGCGGTGCTCCTGGCTCTCCGTGGTGCTCGTGGCGGGGCTCATGATCCGGATGCCTCCTGTGCTGGCGGGACGTTCGAGGGGACGTCGTGCACGACGGCGAGCAGGGTGCCGACCTCGACCTGGCGGCCGGGGCGGGCGTGCAGTGCGGTGAGCGTGCCGGAGGCGGGAGCGTCGATGCGGTGCTCCATCTTCATGGCCTCCAGCCAGACGAGGGGCTGCCCCTCGGCGACCTGCGCTCCTTCCTCGACTCCCTCGCCCAGGCGGACCACGGTGCCGGGCATGGGGGCGAGCAGCGAGCCGGGCTCGACGCGCAGGGCGGGGTCGGTGAAGCGGGGGTGCGGGAGGAGCGCGTGGTGCCCGAGCGGGCCGTCGACGTGGACGCGGCCGTCGCCGTAGGAGGTGACGGCAAGCTCCCGGGCGATGCCCTCGGCCTCCAGGCGGACCCGGTCGGGTGCGGCGGCCAGGACCTTCACCCCGGGCCGGTCCTCCAGGGCGAAGCCGCCGTCGCGCAGGGGGCGGTAGCGGACCTCGTGCGCGGTGTCCGGGTCGCCCTGGGCGGTGAACGTCGCGCTCTGCGGCTGGGAGGGCAGGTTGCGCCAGGCTCCGCCGAAGCGCCCGGCCCGGGCGGCCGCCCCCGCGAGGGCGGCGGCGACGGCGGCGAGCCCGGCACCGGCGCCGGGCTCCGTGAGCCGGTCCAGGTGGCGCTCGTAGAAACCGGTGCCCAGCCGGTCGGGGTCGGTGAAGCCGGGGTGCCGCAGGGAGCGGACGAGCAGCTCGCGGTTGGTGACCGGACCGTGGACGCGGGCCCGCTCCAGGGCGTGGGCGAGGCGCCGCACCGCCTCGTCGCGGGTGGGTGCCCAGGCCACCACCTTGGCGATCATCGGGTCGTAGTGGACACCGATGGTGTCGCCCGCGGTGTAGCCGGTGTCGACGCGGATCCCGGACGGCCCGCCCCCGTCCGTTCCGGGTGCCCGGGGTGCGTCGGGGACGTCCAGCGCGTGGAGCACGCCCGTCTGCGGGGCCCACCCGGCGGCGGGGTCCTCGGCGTAGAGGCGGGCCTCGACCGCGTGGCCGCGCGGGGCCGGGGGCTCGGGCGGGAGGGCCCTGCCCGCGGCCACGTCCAGTTGGAGGGCGACCAGGTCCACGCCGAACACGGCCTCGGTGACGGGGTGCTCGACCTGGAGGCGGGTGTTCATCTCCAGGAAGTGCGCCCGCCCGTCCGCGCCCACGAGGAACTCGACCGTACCGGCGCCCCGGTAGTCCACGGCCCGGGCGGCGGCCACCGCGGAGGCGTGGAGCGAGGCGGTGAGACCCGGGTCCAGGCCCGGCGCCGGGCACTCCTCCACCACCTTCTGGTGCCGCCGCTGGAGGGAGCAGTCGCGGGTGCCGAGGACCCAGACCGTGCCGTGGGCGTCGGCCAGCACCTGCACCTCGACATGGCGGCCGTCCTCCACGTACGGCTCGGTGAAGACCTCCCCGTCGCCGAAGGCGGACGCGGCCTCCGCGCGGGCGGCCGCCAGGGCGCCGGGCAGTTCGGCGAGGGCGCGCACCACCCGCATGCCGCGTCCGCCGCCGCCCGCGGCGGCCTTCACCAGCACGGGCAGGTCGTCCTCGGTGACCTCGGTCAGCGGGGTGACCCCCATCAGCTCCTTGGCCCGGGTCTTGGAGGCCATGGCCTCGATCGCGCCGGGTGGCGGGCCGATCCAGACCAGGCCCGCGTCCTCGACGGCCCGGGCGAAGCCCGCGTTCTCGGAGAGGAACCCGTACCCGGGGTGGACGGCGTCCGCACCCGCGGCGAGCGCGGCCTTCACGATGGCGTCGCCGCGCAGGTAGGTCTCCGCGGGGGTGGAGCCGGGCAGGCGGACGGCCGCGTCCGCCTCCCGGACGTGCAGGGCCCCGGCGTCGGCGTCCGAGTGGACGGCGACGGTGGCCATCCCCCGGGTCCGGCAGGTCCGGAAGACCCGGCAGGCGATCTCGCCGCGGTTGGCGACGAGGACGGTGGTGATCATGGGCCTCACATCCGGAAGACGCCGAAGCCGCCGCGGGCGCCCTCGACTGGAGCGGTGTGGATCGCGGACAGGCACAGGCCGAGGATCGTGCGGGTGTCGCGCGGGTCGATCACCCCGTCGTCGTACAGCCGCCCGGACAGGAAGGCGGGCAGGGACTCGGCCTCGATCTGCGCCTCGACCACGGCCCGCAGCCCGGCGTCGGCCTCCTCGTCGTAGGGGGTCCCCTTGGCCTCGGCGGAGGCCCGCGCGACGATCGACAGGACTCCGGCCAGCTGCTGGGGGCCCATCACCGCCGACTTGGCACTGGGCCAGGCGAAGAGGAACCTCGGGTCGTAGGCGCGGCCGCACATGCCGTAGTGCCCGGCGCCGTAGGAGGAGCCCATCAGGACGGACAGTCGGGGCACCTTCGCGTTGGAGACGGCGTTGATCATCATGGCGCCGTGCTTGATGATGCCGCCCTGCTCGTACTGGCTGCCGACCATGTAGCCGGTGGTGTTGTGCAGGAACAGCAGGGGGATGTCGCGCCGGTCGGCGAGCTGGATGAACTGGGCGGCCTTCTGCGACTCCGCGGAGAACAGCACGCCGCGGGCGTTGGCGAGGACGCCCACCGGGTAGCCGTGCAGCCGCGCCCACCCGGTCACCAGGCTGGTCCCGTACAGGGGCTTGAACTCGTCGAAGTCGGAGGCGTCGACGAGCCGTGCGATCACCTCGCGGGGGTCGAAGGGGGTCCTGAGGTCCTCGGGGACGATCCCGAGCAGTTCCTCGCCCGGGTACCTCGGGGGCTCGGCGGCGGGCGGATCGGGGTGCGCCTTGCGGTGGTTGAGGCGGGCGACGATGCGGCGGGCCTGGCGCAGCGCGTCCTGCTCGTCGACGGCGTAGTGGTCGGCGAGGCCGGAGGTGCGGGCGTGCATCTCGGCGCCGCCGAGGGACTCGTCGTCGCTGACCTCCCCGGTGGCCATCCGGACCAGCGGCGGACCGCCCAGGAAGACCTTCGACCGCTCCTTGATCATCACGGTGTGGTCGGACATCCCCGGCACATAGGCGCCGCCCGCGGTGGAGTTGCCGAACACCACGGCGACGGTGGGGATGCCGGCGGCCGACAGCCGGGTCAGGTCCCGGAAGAGCGCACCGCCGGGGATGAAGATCTCCTTCTGGGAGGGCAGGTCCGCGCCGCCGGACTCGACGAGGGAGACCACCGGCAGGCGGTTGGCGGAGGCGATCTCGTTGGCGCGCAGGATCTTCTTCAGCGTCCAGGGGTTGGACGCCCCGCCGCGCACGGTGGGGTCGTTGGCGGTGATCAGGCACTCCACGCCCTCGACCACGCCGATCCCGGTGACCACGGACGCCCCGACGGGGTAGTCGCTGCCCCAGCCGGCGAGCGGCGACAGCTCCAGGAAGGGGCTGTCGGGGTCGACCAGCAGCTCGATCCGCTCCCGGGCCAGCAGCTTGCCCCGGGCCCGGTGCCTCGCGACGTACTTCGGGCCGCCGCCCGCGAGGGCCCCGGCGTGCTCGGCGTCCAGGTCGGTCAGTCTGGCCAGCATCGCGGCCCGGCGGGCGGAGTGTTCCGGGCTCGTCGGGTCGACGGCCGTACCGAGGACGGTCACAGCAGGGCCTCCGGAAGGTCGGCGTAGCGGGCGCGCAGCCATTCGCCGAGCGCCTTGGCCTGGGGGTCGAACCGGGCCTGGGCGGCGACGCCTTCGCCGAGGATCCCGGTGACGGTGAAGTTCAGGGCCCGCAGTCCCGGCAGCACGTGCCGCTCCACGGGGAGGGCGGCGGTCTCGGGGAGCAGGTCGCGCAGCCGGTCCACGGTGAGTTCGCGGGCCAGCCAGCGCCAGGCGTCCTCGGTGCGGGCCCAGACGCCGATGTTGGCGTCGCCTCCCTTGTCGCCGCTCCGCGCGCCGACGACCCGGCCGAGGGGGGCGCGGCGCGTCGGGCCCGGCGGCAGCGGCTCGGGCAGGGCGGGTTCCGGCACGGGCGCGAGGGGCCGGGTCCAGGCGGGCGGCGGGACGAGGGCCTTGGCCCCGCCGGGCAGGACGGCCGTGTGGGCCACCTCGGTCGCGTCCACGTACGCGGCCTCGAACACGCCGTAGGGGGTGCCCTTGCCGGGCGGGGCGGTGACGTGGAAGCCGGGGTAGCTGCCCAGGGCCAGCTCGATCGCGGCGCCGCTGACGGCCCGGCCGACCTTCTCGGCGTCCGGGTCGCGCACCACCAGGCGCAGATAGGCGGCGGCGCGCTCCTCGGTGTCGGCGTCCTCGTGCTCGGTGCGGGCCAGTTCCCATCGGACCTCGGCCGGCCGGTCGGCGCCGAGGGCGTCCATGAGCTGTTCGCGCACCAGGGCCGCCTTGGCGTCGATGTCGAGGCCGGTGAGGACGAAGACCACCTCGTTGCGCCACCCGCCGAGCCGGTTCAGGCCGACCTTGAGCGCCGGCGGCGGGGCCTCGCCGCGCACGCCGGAGATCCGCACCCGGTCGGGGCCGTCGGGTGCCAGGCGCACGGTGTCGAGCCGGGCGGTGGCGTCCGGTCCGGGGTAGCGGGCACCGGCCGTCTCGTAGAGCAGCTGGGCGGTGACGGTGCCGGTGTCGACGAAGCCGCCGGTGCCCGGGTGCTTGGTGATCACGCTGCTGCCGTCGGCGTGGACCTCGGCGACCGGGAAGCCGGGCCGGAGCACGGCGCGCCCGCCGTCGGCCTCCGCGAAGAAGGAGTAGTTGCCGCCGGTGGCCTGGGTGCCGCACTCCAGCACGTGCCCGGCGACCACCGCGCCGGCCAGTTCGTCGTAGGACTCGGGGCCCCAGCCGAACCACCAGGCGGCGGGGCCGGTGACCAGGGCCGCGTCGGTGACGCGGCCGGTCACCACGACGTCCGCGCCGGCGCTCAGGCAGGCGGTGATGCCGGCTCCGCCGAGGTAGGCGTTGGCGGTGAGCGCACCGGGGAAGCGGGCGGCGAGGTCGTCGCCCTCCACGTGGGCGACGGCGGTGGGGACGCCGGCCCGGTCGGCGAGGGCACGGACGGCGCCGGCGAGTCCGGCGGGGTTGAGGCCCCCGGCGTTGACGACGATCCGCACCCCGCGCTCGCGGGCGAGGCCGAGGGTGTCCTCCAGCTGGCGCAGGAAGGTCCTGGCGTAGCCGAGGCCGGGGTCCTTCAGGCGGTCGCGGCCGAGGATGAGGAGGGTGAGTTCGGCGAGGTAGTCGCCGGTGAGGACGTCGAGCGGGCCGCCGGTGAGCATCTCCCGGACGGCCTGGAAGCGGTCGCCGTAGAAGCCGGAGGCGTTCCCGATGCGCAGGGGGCGGCCGGTGCCGCCCGGGGTGGGGGCGCCCGTGGCCCGGCGGTCCGTGCCCGGGCCGTCCGCCGTCCGCCCGCTCATGCCCCGGCCGTCCCGGGTCCGGCGGCGGGGGCGGCGCCCCGGGGGCGGGTACCGGGGGCGCGGCCCGGTCCGGGGGGCCCGGCGAACGCCTGGGCGATGCGCAGCCACTGCCGGGCGTCCGCGCCCTCGGCCCGCAGGCCGAGGTCCTCGGGGTGGGCGCGCTGGGTGACCAGCAGGGCGAAGTCCAGGAGCGGGCCGGTCACCCGCTGCGGGGCGTCCTCGGGGCCGAAGGCCGTCGTCGTACCGTCCGGGCCGTGCAGTTCCACCCGGAAGGGCTCGGTGGGGGGCGTCAGCCCGCGTACCCCGAACGCGAAGTCCCGGGTGCGCACGCCGATCCGGGCGATCTGGGCGAGGCGCGGGGTGGGCGGCCGGTGGACGCCGAGCGCGTCGGCCACGTCCTGTCCGTGCGCCCAGGTCTCCATCAGGCGGGCGGTGGCCATCGACGCGGCGCTCATCGGCGGGCCGTACCAGGGGAAGCGCGCACCCGCGGGGGCCTCGCGCAGCGCGCGGAGCAGGCGCTCACGGCCCAGGCGCCAGTCGGCGAGCAGCTCTCCGGGCGGCAGGGCGGCGCCTTCGGCGGCCCCGTCGTCGACGAAGCTCCCGGGGGCGGCGAGCGCCTTCTCGACCTCGGCGGCGAAGCCGGCGGCGTCGGTGGCGGCGAGGTGGGCGGCACGGTCGGTCCAGGCGAGGTGGGCGATCTGGTGGGCGATCGTCCAGCCCGCGGCGGGGGTCGGCTCGGCCCAGCGCGCGGGCTCCAGCGACGCCACCAGGCGGTCGAGTTCCTCGCTCTCGCTGTGCAGGTCGTCGAGTACGGCGGCCGGTTCGGACACGTTGCGCTCCCTCGGGGGCACGGCGGCGGGTCACGTCGGGGTGTGCGCAGGAGCATGGCAGCACGAAGGAAAACAAGCAAGCATGCTTGCTTGATTTTCGGCCAGGGCGGTGCGCTCGCCCGAGGGGCGCGGCGGGGCCGGCTCGGGGTGCGGGCCGGGGGACGGCCCGGGGCGGGGCGGGGCGGAGGCCGACCGAGGATCCCGGCCCCGGCGCGCCGGGCCTCGCCGCCGACTCCCCGCCACCCCCTGCCCGGGGCGCCTACCCGCCCCCGCGTGCCCGCGACCGCAGCGCACGCCGCCGGGTACGGGCCCGGTGCGGAGGCCCGCCCGGCGCGCTCTGGGTGCGGACCGCCCCCATGCTCGCCGCGACCACCAGCGCGATCGCCGCCGCGTCGGCGGCGGACAGCGCCTGGTGCAGCACCAGGAACCCCGCGGTCGCCGCGATCGCCGGCTCCAGGCTCATGAGCACGGCGAAGGTCGCCGCCGGGAGGCGCCGCAGGGCCAGCAGCTCCAGGGTGTAGGGCAGCACGGAGGACATCAGCGCCACGGCGAGCCCCAGCCCGAGGGTGGAGGGCACCAGCAGCGTCGACCCGGCCTCCCAGACTCCCAGCGGGAGGCTGATCAGCGCGGCGAAGGCCATGGCCAGCGCCAGCCCGTCCGCCTGCGGAAAGCGCCGCCCGGTCCGGGCGCTGAAGACGATGTACGCCGCCCACATGGCACCCGCGGCCAGGGCGAACAGCGCCCCCACGGGGTCGAGCCGGTCGAAGCCGCCGCCGCTGAGCAGGAACACGCCGCCGAGTGCCAGCCCCGCCCACACGAGGTTCACCAGCCGCCGGGAGACGATCACCGACATCGCCAGCGGGCCGAGCACCTCCAGGGTGACCGCGGCACCCAGCGGGATCCGGTCGACGGCCTGGTAGAAGAGGATGTTCATCGCGCCCATGGCCGTGCCGAAGGCGACCACCGTGCCCCAGTCCTCGCGCCCGTACCCGCGCAGCCGCGGCCGGCACACGGCGAGCAGCACCAGGGCGGCCAGCACCAGCCGCAGGGTGACGACCCCGAGCGGGCCCGTGCGGGGCATCAGCATGACCGCGATCGCCGCTCCGAACTGCACCGACAGGGCTCCCGAGACGACCAGCGCGACGGGTCCGAGGCGGTCCCCGGACCGCCGCCCGCGCTCCGGTGCCGAGGCCAGCGGGCCGGCGGCCTCCGGCAGCGCCACGGCGGCACCCGCCGGAGCGACGCCCCCTCCCGCAACTCCGGCCCCGGCACCGCCCGTGGCGGTCTGCGACTCGTCCCTCACCTCGTGCGACCCTTCCGTCCCTGCCCGCCGGACGCGGCGGGCCCTTCCACGCTACGGATCCGGGAGGCCCACGTGAAATGCCTGTCTCGCTGTGCTTATGCTCGGGACGTATGAGCATCGAGCTGCGTCATCTGCGCTGCTTCCTCGCCATCGCGGAGGAGGGAAGCGTGACGGCGGCCGCCGCGCGGCTGAACGTCACCCAGCCGAGCGTCTCGCGTTCGCTCGCCGCGCTGGAACGCTCCCTGGGCGTGCGCCTGGTGGACCGCTCCACACACCATCTGGCGCTCACCGCCGCGGGCCGCGCCTTCCGCGAGAAGGCGGCCGCCGCGGTCGCGGCCTTCGGCGAGGCCCTCGACGCGGGGCGTCTGCTGCGCCCGCCGCTGAGGCTGGGCCACTCCTGGTCGGCGCTGGGCGCCCGCACCACCCCGCTGCTGCGCAGCTGGGCGCGGGAGCATCCGGACACCCCGATCGAGCTGCTGCGCGTCGACGACCGCACCGCGGGCCTGACGCGCGGGCTGGTGGACGCCGCGGTGCTGCGGGGCGAGGTGGAAGCGCCGGGCCTCGCGACCGCGCTGCTGTTCACCGAGGCCCGGGTGGCCGCGGTCACCGCGGACGACCCGCTCGCCGAGCGGGCCGCGCTGACGCTGGCCGACCTCGCCTCCCGGCCCGTGCTGCTCAACGTGGTCTCCGGCCTGACCCGGCTCGACCTGTGGCCCGCCGGGATCCGCCCCGCCCGGACGCTGACGGTGCGCAACACCGACGACTGGCTCGCCGGGATCGCCGCCGGGAGCGGGGTGGGAGTCTCGGCCGCGTCCACCGCCGAGATCCACCCCAACCCCGGTGTGGCCTACCGGCCGCTGGTGGACGCTCCCCCGGTGCCGGTGCTCCTCGCCTGGCGCGCCTCGGCCCCGCACCCGGCCGTCCACGAGCTGGTCGCCCTGGCCCGCCGCGTGACCGCACGGGGCTGAGCCGCACGACGCGGGGGCGGGCCGCGGCGGACGCGACCCGCCCCCGGCGGCCGGTGGGCGGGCCGGTCAGCCCCGGGAGGCGGACCGGCGCATCCGCGCGGCGAGCAGAAGGCCCGCGCCGGCCACCAGCGCGGTACCCGCGGCGCCCGCGACCGCGGCGGAGTCGCCCGCGCCGGTGGCGGCGAGGGAACCGCTGCCACCCTGGGGTGCGACGGTGCCGGAACCCGTGCCGGGGGTGGCGCCGGTGCCCGGGCCGGTGGCGGGGCTCTTCTGCTCCTGCCGGTCCTCGTTCCTCACCTGCCCGCCCTCGGACGCGTCCTTCTCCTGCCGGGCCTTCTCGTCCTTCTCCCGCTGGGCCTTCGTGTCCTTCGCGCGCGCCACGTGCTGCCCCTTCTCCAGGAACGCGGTGCGGTCGGCGGCGGTGCCCGCCAGCGCGGCACGGCCTGCCCCGGCCAGCTCCGGTCCCCCGCCCTCGACGATCCGCGCGATCTCGGCGCGGTTGTCCTGGTCGCGCAGCTCGTACTGGGTCACTTCGAGGAAGTGGCGCAGCTCGGCCGGGGTCGGGGATCCCTTGAGCAGCCTGCCGATCGCCCCGCTCAGCAGGGGACCGTCCCAGGCCTCGTCGATGCGGGCGAGCTCGGCCCGGTCGTCGGAGGCCTGCGCGAGGTACCGCCCCGTCTCCAGGAAGGCGGTGCGGTCGGCGGGAGTGCCGAGGAGGGCCTTCCCGCCCGCTTCCTTCACACCGGGGCCGCCGGTGGAGATCAGCCGGGTGATCTCGACGCGGTTGTCCTGGTCGCGCAGCTGGTGCTGGGTGACCTCGTGGAAGTGGCGCAGCTCCTCCAGGGTGGCCTGGCGGTTGTCGAGGAGCTCGTTCACCCCCTTCCTCAGGGCCGGGCCCGCCCCGTTCACGAGGCGGGTGACCAGGACCCGGTAGTCGTCGAGGCGGATCCGGTGCTGGTCCGTCTCGATGAACGCGCGCATGGCGGCGGGGCCGTCGGCGATGGCCTGGTGGCCGGCCTCCTTCATGTACCTGCTGGCCATCGGGTCGGCGATGATCGCGAGGATGGTCTTGCGGTCCTGCTCGGCCTGGTCCTTGCCGATCTGGTCCTGGCCGGCCTCGTCGCTCGCCGCCTGGTCGGGTGCGGTCGGAGCCGTCGGAGTGCCGTTCGCGGCCTCCTCGCCCGCGGCGACGGCCGGCGAGGCGATGAGGATGGCAGGAGCCAGGGCCGCGGTGGTGACCACCGCGGCGATCCGGGACAACTTCACAGTCAGAAACCCCCTGGAAAACGTTCTTACGCGCACAGGACCCGCCGGCCGCCCCGATGGTTGTACGCCCCACCGGGAGTCCTCGGCCACACCGCCTTCCCGGGGGCCGCGGGCGGCGGCAGCGCGGCCTCCCGGGACCGGTCGCGGCCGCGGGTGGAGGGCGCCTCAGGCGTGTCAGCCCCCGCCTCCCCCGCCCGGCGGCAGGGCTGCCGCCAGCACCTCCGCCAGGTGGCGGGCGCGGTGGCCGCCCAGCTGCGCCAGCTGGGTGCGGCAGGAGTAGCCGTCCGCCAGGAGGACGGCGTCCGCGGGGGCGGCCCGGACCGCGGGCAGCAGCCGGTCCTCCGCGCAGGCGGCGGAGACCTCGTAGTGGCCCCGCTCGAAGCCGAAGTTGCCCGCGAGGCCGCAGCAGCCGCCGCTCAACTCCCCCTCCAGGCCGGCCATCCGCAGCAGGTCGCGCTCCGCCCCGTCGCCGAGCACCGCGTGCTGGTGGCAGTGCGTCTGCCCCGCGACGGGGCGGTCCAGCCGGGGCGGGCGCCAGGCCGGGGCGCACTCCCGGAGGGTCCCCGCGAAGGTGCGCACCCGCTCCGCGAGGCGGGCGGCCCGGGGGTCGCCGTCCAGCAGCTCCGGAAGGTCCGTGCGCAGGGCCGCGGCGCAGCTCGGCTCCAGCACGGTGACCACGGCCCCCAGGTCGAGCAGCGGTTCCATGGTGTCCAGGGTGCGCCGCATGACGGCACGGGCCCGGTCCAGCTGCCCCGTGGAGACGTAGGTCAGCCCGCAGCAGACCCGCCCGGGCGGGAGCACCGCGCCGACCCCGGCCGCCCCGAGCACCTCCAGCGCGGCGGTGCCGACCTGCGGGGAGAGCCGCTCGGTGAAGGTGTCCGGCCAGAGCACCGCGGTGCGCCCGGCGTCGAGGACCGCCGCACGGCCGCGCAGCCGCTCCCGCGCCCCGGCGGTGAAGGGGCGCCGGGCGAGGCGGGGCAGCGTCCGCTCGGGCGCGATGCCCGCGGCCCGTTTGGCGAGCGAGGCGAGCGGCCCGGCGCCCGCGAGCGCGTTGAGCAGCGGGGCCGCCGGGGTGGCCAGGCGCAGCCACCCGGGGAGGCGGCCCAGGACGTAGTGGGAGGCGGGGCGGAGCCGGCCCGCGTAGTGGTGGTGCAGGAACTCTGCCTTGTAGGCGGCCATGTCGACGGAGACCGGGCAGTCGCTGCGGCAGCCCTTGCAGGAGAGGCAGAGGTCCAGCGCCTCGCGCACCTCGGCGGAGCGCCATCCGTCGGTGACCACCTCCCCGGCCAGCATCTCGTGCAGCAGCCGGGCGCGGCCGCGGGTGGAGTGGCGCTCCTCGCCGGTGGCCCGGTAGGACGGGCACATCACCTCCGCCCCCGTACCCGGGCCGTCCGCACGGCACTTGGCCACGCCGACGCAGCGGCCGACGGCCCGCCCGAAGTCGCCTCCGTCGTGCGGGTAGGCGTAGGCGGTGTCCACCGGGCGCCGGGGCAGCACGGCGAGGCGGAGGTCGGCGTCGAGGGGCGCGGGCCGGGCGAGGACGCCGGGGTTGAGGCCGCCGTCCGGGTCCCACAGGTCCTTGAAGCGGCCGAACAGGGCGACGAGTTCCTCCCCGTACATCCGGGGCAGCAGCTCGGCCCGGGCCAGTCCGTCGCCGTGCTCCCCCGACAGCGATCCGCCGTGGGCGACGACCAGGTCGGCAGCGTCCTCGGAGAACCGGCGGAAGGCCGCGACGCCGGACGGCCCGGTGAGGTCGAAGTCGATCCGGACGTGGATGCAGCCGTCGCCGAAGTGCCCGTAGGGCGTGCCGCGCAGCCCGTGCCGGGCGAGCAGTGCCCGGAAGTCGCGCAGATAGGCGCCGAGACGGGCCGGGGGCACGGCGCAGTCCTCCCAGCCCGGCCACGCCTCGGTGCCGTCGGCCATGCGGGTGGCGGTGCCCGCGGCGTCCTCGCGGACGCGCCACAGGGCGCGCTGTCCGGCCGGGTCGGCGACGACGGCCGTCTCCAGCGCGTCGGCGGCGGACGCCAGCGCCGCGGCGGCGGCCCGGGCCTCGGCGGGGGTGTCGCCCCCGGTCTCGGCGAACAGCCAGGCACCGCCGCGGGGAAGGCCGGAGCGGGCCCCCGGGTCGCGGACGAGGTCCTCGGCCATGCCCTCCACCGTGAGCGGCCCGAGCGGCAGCAGCCCCGCGGCCGCCTCGGCGGCGGCGCTCTCGTCGGGGTAGCCGAGGACGGCGAGCGCCCGGTGGGCGGGGGCGGGGACCAGCCGGACGGTGGCCTCGGTGAGGACCGCGAGGGTGCCCTCGCTGCCGCAGTAGGCACGGGCGGTGTCCCGTCCGTGCTCCGGCAGCAGGGCGTCGAGGGCGTAGCCGGAGATCCGGCGGGGCAGGCCGGGGGGATAGGCGGTGCGCAGGGCGGCGAGGTGCCCGTCGACCAGCTCCCGCACCCCGGCGGGGGAGCCGGCCCCGTCCTGCCCCAGCCGCAGCCGGTCGCCGCGGTAGGTGAGGACGTCGAGGCCGCGGACGTTGTCGGCCGTGGTGCCCCAGGCGACGGAGTGGGCGCCGCAGGCGTTGTTGCCGATCATGCCGCCGAGGGTGCAGCGGCTGTGCGTGGAGGGGTCGGGGCCGAAGGTCAGCCCGTGCGGCGCGGCTGCCGCCCGCAGCCGGTCCAGCACCAGGCCGGGCTGGACGACGGCCGTGCGCGTCTCGGGGTCGAGGGCGACGATGCCGTTCATGTGGCGGGTGAGGTCCAGGACGACGCCTCTCCCGGTGGCCTGGCCCGCGATGGAGGTGCCGCCGCCGCGCGGCACCACGGGGACGCCGGCCTCGCGGCACACGGCGAGGGCGGCGGCGGTGTCCTCGGCGTCGCGCGGCGCCACGACGCCCACGGGGACCCGCCGGTAGTTGGAGGCGTCCATGGTGGCCAGCGCCCGGGCGGCCGCGGAGAAGTCGACCTCGCCGCGGACGGCCCGCTTGAGCGCCCGGGCCAGCCCGTCCGTACCCCCTGTGTGTCCCGCCTGTCCGCCCGGGCGCCCCGGGCCGCCCTCCGGGGCGGTGCGGGGTCCCGCCCCCCGTTCCCGCCGTGGTCCGCCCGTCCGCCCGTCCGGGCGCTCGGGGTCGGGGCCGTCCGCCGTTCGCTGCTGCGCCATGGCCTCAGCTTGACCCGCAGACCGCCCGGTGCGCGAGTGGACGCCCGGGATGCGCGGGAGCGGCCGGGCGCCCAAGGTCACGGGACACGAACGAAGCGGCGAAGCCGACTCCCGCCTCTTGCCTAAGTGATCGTCAGTTCTCCTATAGTGACCAGCGATTGATCGGACTCGTGAGCTCACCACAGCGGCCTGCCCTGAACCGACCTCTTCTCCGGAAGGCACCGTTCGATGACCGGCACCCCCGAGAAACGATGAAGCGCACCGGGGCGCACCTGGGCGCGGCGAAGATCGCGGTGGTGGGCGGCTGCGGGACCGGCCGGACGACCATGGTGCGGTCGGTCAGCGAGATCCGCCCCCTGCACACGGAGGAGGCGATCAGCGGAGGCGTCCCGCCCGCCCGTACACCGGGCAAGACCGCGACGACGGTCGCCCTGGACTTCGGCCGCATCACCCTGGGTGACGATCTCGTCCTCTACCTCTTCGGCACGCCGGGGCAGGAGCGGTTCCGCTTCCTGTGGGACCGGCTGCTGGACGGCGCCTGCGGCGCCGTGGTGCTGGTGGACACCCGGGCCGTCGGGGAGGCGCGGTACGCGGTGGAACTGCTGCGGCGCCACGGGACGCCGTTCATCGTGGCGGTGAACGACTTCGGCGGCCCCTTCCGCGCCGAGGAGGAGATCCGCCACGGGCTCTCCCTGCCCGAGGACGTCCCGCTGGTCGAGTTCGACGCCCGCGACCACTCGTCGTGCAAGTTCGTGCTGATCGCCCTGATGGAGCACCTCGGCACGGCGGCGCGGCACTCCGTGGTCTGAACGCCGCTCGTACGCGGGCTCCGGGACGACCTCGTTCGGGGGGTTCCGCGCGTCCCCCCGCGGGGCCCCGGACGGCCGCCGGGGCCGCGCCCGCGGACTCCGGTGCGTCTCGGCGCCGCGTCTCAGCGTCCGGACCGGGGCCACGGAGCCCCCCGGGGAGGGGATACGCTCCGGGTCGTGGCTGATATCCAGATTCCCGCTGACATCAAGCCCGCCGACGGCCGTTTCGGCGCGGGCCCCTCCAAGGTGCGTACGGAGGCGCTGGACGCCCTGGCCGCCACCGGCACCTCCCTCCTCGGAACCTCCCACCGCCAGGCCCCGGTCAAGAACCTGGTCGGCGAGGTGCGCGAGGGCGTACGCGAGCTGTTCTCCCTGCCCGAGGGCTACGAGGTGGTCCTGGGCAACGGCGGCTCCACCGCGTTCTGGGACATCGCGACCCACGGGCTGATCGAGAACAGGTCCCAGCACCTGACGTTCGGCGAGTTCTCCTCCAAGTTCGCCAAGGCCGCCAGGCTCGCGCCGTGGCTGGCCGAGCCGACCGTCGTCTCCTCCGACCCGGGGACCCACCCCGAGCCGCGCGCCGAGGCGGGTGTCGACGTCTACGGCCTCACCCACAACGAGACCTCCACGGGTGTCGCCGCCCCGATCCGGCGCGTCGAGGGCGCGGACGAGGGCGCCCTGGTCCTGGTGGACGCCACCTCCGGCGCGGGCGGCCTGCCCGTCGACATCGCCGAGACGGACGTCTACTACTTCGCCCCGCAGAAGTCCTTCGCCTCCGACGGCGGTCTGTGGATCGGCGTGTTCTCGCCCGCGGCGATCGAGCGCGCGCAGCGGATCCACGCCTCCGGCCGCCATGTGCCGGAGTTCTTCAGCCTGCCGACGGCGATCGACAACTCCCGCAAGAACCAGACGTACAACACCCCCGCGCTGGCCACGCTGTTCCTGCTGAACGAGCAGCTGAAGTGGATCAACGGCCAGGGCGGCCTGGAGTGGTCGACGGGCCGTACGGCGGCCTCCGCGCGTGCCCTGTACGGCTGGGCCGAGGCGTCCAAGTACGCCTCGCCGTTCGTCGTCGACCCGGCCAAGCGCTCGCAGGTCATCGGCACCGTCGACTTCGCGGACGAGATCGACGCGGCCGCGGTCGCCAAGGCGCTGCGCGCCAACGGCGTGGTGGACACCGAGCCCTACCGCAAGCTGGGCCGCAACCAGCTGCGCGTGGCGATGTTCCCGGCGATCGACCCGGCGGACGTCGAGGCGCTCACCGCCTGCGTGGACTACGTGATCGACAAGCTCTGACGGGCCACCGCACGGCCCCGGGTGCCCGCCGGCGGGCGGCCGGGGCCGTGTGCCGTGCCGGCGGGTCCGCGTTCCGGGGCCCTCAGCCCTTGCGCCGCCGCATGGCGAGGATCAGCAGCGCTCCGCCGCCGAGGGCGAGCACCGCGGGGATCACGGGGCCGCCCTGCGGCTCCGGTGCGGCGTCCGGTCCGGCGGCGTCCGCGCCGCCGGAGGAGCCGGAACCGCCGCCCGTGCGGCCCTCCTCGGCGTCCGGGGCCTCGAAGGGCACCCGCTCCACGGGGCTCTGCCCGCCCTCGGTCCCGAACATCAGCGCCTTTCCGTCGAGGGTGAAGGAGACGGACTCGGCCTGCCGCTGGATCGGGGCGCGGATCCGGAAGTCCTCGCCGGGGCCCCCGTCGGTCCACCGGTAGCCGCGGGCGCTGAAGTACGAGCGGAGCACCAGGAACCGCCCGTCCGGGGAGAAGGCCCCGTCGGTGACCCAGGGCACCTCCCCGATGCGCCGGAAGACGTTCACGGCGCCGGTGGCCAGCTTCTCGGGGCCCTCGTAGAGGCCGCCGCCGTCCTCTCTCTTCGAGGCGATGTAGACCCGGCCGGTCACCGGATGGACCATCAGCGCCTCGGCGTTGCGCGGCCCGTCGGCGTACTGCACGTCGAACTGCGTGGCGGTGACGGTCAGGTCGCGCAGCTCCCCGGGCTCGGGGAAGCGGTAGATCCAGACGTGGTCCCAACTGCCGTCGAGGTTGTCGCCGATGTCGCCGACGTAGACGTTGCCGTCCGGGCCGACGGAGACCGCCTCCATGTCCCGCGGCGTGCCGACACCGCGCAGGGTGACGGTCGCCACGGTCTCCCCCGTCCGGGAGTCGACCGCGAACACCCTGGGCTCGTCCTGGTCGTTGTGCGTCCAGTAGACCCCGGGGTGCGCCCGGCTGGCGGCGAGGCCGCTGGACTCGACGATCCTCGGGTCCTCGACGGTGAACCCCGGGTCCTCGGCGGCGGCCACGGGCACGGCGGCGGTCAGCACGAGCAGCGCGGCGGCGGCACCGGTGGCGAGCGGAAGCGAACGCATGACCCAAGACTGCCACCTCGGTGAGGGAGCGCGGCGCCCCCGGCCGGGGCACAGGGGTGCGCGGGGGCCCGCGCGCGGCGCGGAACCCCCGCGTGCCGCCCGGGCGCCGGGGGCGACCGGGCACGGGCCGGCGCTTCCGGGACGGGAGGCCGGGAGCCGTGGTCAGCCTCACACCGCTGGTCACTGCCGGGTTACCGGCGGGTTCGGCGATGATGTCGGCCATGCGCTTCCTGTTCGTCGGCGATTCCATGACCATCGGGAGCGCCGGCGACTACAGCTGGC
Organism: Streptomyces sp. C10-9-1; assembly: GCF_024497955.1. GTDB lineage: Bacteria > Actinomycetota > Actinomycetes > Streptomycetales > Streptomycetaceae > Streptomyces > Streptomyces sanyensis. The sequence continues at coordinate 114,355 of NZ_JANHKP010000007.1, forward strand.
GCTACCGGATGTGGCAGCACCTGGCCGCGCTCGACGAGCCGCACGAGATCGTCGGCCCGAGGGACACCCTCTTCGACACGGCCGAGAACGCCCCCGTCTCCACCCGCTACGCCGACCCCTCGTTCCCGGCCGAGGCCCGCCGGCACCTGGCGGGGTGGGGCGAGGGCTGGCTGCACATGGCCCCCGTCATCCAGGACGTGGTCGCCGCGCACCGCCCCGATGTGCTGCTGGTCTCGCTCGGCCTGATCGACCTCGGCTTCTACACCGACGCCGGGCAGACGGACGGCAACGTACGGGAGTTCGTGGCCCGGGCCCGGGCCGCCAACCCGGCGGTGCGCATGGTGCTCCTGCCAGTGATCCCCAACGTCCGCGCCGAGACCGACGCCCCGTTCGCGGCCGAGTGCGAGCGCTTCAACGCCCTGCTCGCGCGGGCCGTCGCCGACCTGGACTCCCCCGCCTCCCCGCTGCTGCTCGCCTCGCGCCCCGCCGGGTACGACCTGCGCACCGACACCTACGACGGCACCCACCCGGGCCCCAGCGGCGAGATCAAGCTCGCGGGCGCCTTCGCCGACGCCATGCACCGGGCGTGGGGGCTGGGCAGCGCCTACGAGGTGGCCGCCTGAGGCGGCCAGCCCCGCGGTGGCGCGAGGGGCCCCGGGAAGGGGACGCCCCGGGCCGTACGGGTCAGCCCGACAGCAGCTCCGGGTGGTCGGCGAGCCCCGCGAGGTGAGCCGCGGGGTCGGCGATCAGCCGGCGGCTCGCCAGATCGAGCATCCCCGCCACACCGGTGATCTCCGCGGCCACGGTGCCGTCCTCGGTGAGGACCTGCTGCTCGACCCGGAAGGTCTTGCCCTCGCCGTAGACGAAACGGCAGGTCACCCGGACCCGGTCGCCGCCGCGCAGCTCGCGGGCGTACTTCACGGTGACCTCCAGCGCCACCGGGCCGACGCCGCTGGCGAGCAGCTTCTCCTGCGGCAGTCCGGCGGCCCGCAGCAGCTCCCAGCGGGCGTGCTCCGCGTACTGGAGGTAGACGGCCTGGTTGAGGTGGCCCTGGGTGTCCAGCTCGTAGCCGCGCACCGTCACATCGACGAAGAAGGTCATGACCGGGCAACCGCACGCGCCCCTTCCCCATTCCCGTCCGCGGCTCCCCGGCCGCCGCGGACCGGAGGGTTCGAACCGCCGCTGCGGGGCACCCGGTACACCGTCCGGAACCGACCGCGATCCCGAGAGGGGCCGAACCATGGCACAGGAGCTGCGGGCCGAGGACATCATGACCCAGGCCGCCACCTGCGTGGGCGCGCACCAGTCACTGCACGAGGCCGCCCGGATGATGCGGGACCTCGGGGTGGGCGCGCTGCCGATCTGCGGCGACAACAACCGGCTGACCGGCATGGTGACCGACCGGGACATCGTCGTCACCTGCTGCGCCGAGGGCGTGGACCCGGCGACCGTCCAGGCCGGGACCCTGGCGGGCGAGCTGCACTGGACGGACACCGGGGCGAGCGCCTCCGAGGTCCTGCGGATCATGGAGGAGCACCACGTCAAGCGCCTGCCGGTGATCGACGTGAACGGCGGGCACCGGCTGGTCGGCATGATCACCGAGGCGAACCTGGCCAGGAACCTCAGCGACGCCCAGATCGCGGAGTTCGCGGCGGCCGTCTACGCGCAGGCGTAGGGGCCGCCGGGCGCGCGTCCGCCGGGGTCCGGGGCCGTCCGGCCCCCTGCGTCGCCCCGGCGGACGGGAACCCCGTGCCGCCCTTGCCCGGAGCGTGCTCGAAGGCGTTGGCTTGGGACCCATGGAGTACACACAGCTAGGACGCACCGGACTCAAGGTCAGCCGCCTCGTCCTCGGCACGATGAACTTCGGGCCCCAGACCGACGAGGCCGACAGCCACGCGATCATGGACGCGGCGCTGGACGCGGGCGTGAACTTCGTGGACACCGCCAACGTGTACGGATGGGGCGAGAGCAAGGGCCGCACGGAGGAGATCATCGGCTCCTGGTTCGCGGGCGACACCCGGCGGCGGGACAAGGTGGTCCTCGCCACCAAGGTCTACGGCTCGATGGACCGCTCCGGCGGGACCTGGCCCAACCACGACAAGCTCTCCGCGGTCAACATCCGCCGCGCGGTCGGGGCCAGCCTCCGGCGGCTGAACACGGACTACATCGACCTCTACCAGTTCCACCACGTCGACCGGGACACCCCGTTCGAGGAGATCTGGCAGGCGGTGGACGTGCTGATCCGCCAGGGCAAGGTCCTCTACGCGGGCTCCAGCAACTTCCCCGGCTACAAGATCGCCCAGGCGAACGAGGCCGCCGCCCGGCGCGGGATGGTCGGGCTGGTCAGCGAGCAGTGCCTGTACAACCTGGTCGAGCGGCGGGCGGAGATGGAGGTGGTTCCCGCCGCCCGCGACTACGGCCTGGGCGTGATCCCCTGGTCGCCGCTGCACGGCGGGCTGCTCGGCGGGGTGATCCGCAGGGAGCGCGAGGGCGGTGCCGGGCCCCGCTCCGGTGGCGGGCGGGCGGCGGAGGCGCTGGCCGACACCGCCCTGCGCGGACGGATCGAGGCCTACGAGGACCTCCTCGGCAAGCACGGCCTGGAGCCGGGCCAGGTGGCCCTCGCGTGGCTGCTGACCCGTCCGGGCGTCACGGGCCCGATCATCGGCCCGCGGACCGGGGAGCAGCTGGACTCGGCCCTGCGCGCGGTCGAACTCGACCTGGGCGAGGAGCTGCTGGCGTCCCTGGACGAGATCTTCCCCGGCCCGGGCCCCTCGCCGGAGGCCTTCGCCTGGTAGGCGCCGGACCCTCGCCGGAGGCCGGCGCCCGGTAGGCGCCGGGCCCCGCACCGGCCGCCTCCCCCGTCCCGGTGCCGGGCGGCGGCCGCCGCCGTCCGGTCGCCGGGTCGGCCGCAAGAGCCCCGCTTCCCCTGCAAGTCCCTTGCAGGGGGGCGCTTTCCGGACCGATCCGGAAGCTCCGCGAGGACGCGTCCGGGCCGGTCGGCGCGGCCCTTCGTATACGGCCTCCGCGCCCGGCGCGGGCCCTGCCGCCTCCCTCTTCCGCCTCCGGCCCGCTCCGGCGCGCCCGCGGCACACGCACGCCGGGCGGACTCCCGAAACACCCCGGCAATTGCGCAAGTTGCCGCAAAATCTTTCAGCGCGGCGCCGGGCATCCCTAGGCTTCCGGTCACGGAGCGACGCCGGAAACCCCGCGTCCCCGCCGCCCCGGCCACCGACCCAAGGGAACCCCGATGAGACTCTCCGCACGCTCCGCGGTCCGCTTCGCCCTCCCCGCCCTCCTCGCCGGCACGGCGGCGCTCACGGGCGCCCCGGGGGCCGCCGCCGACCCCGCCCCCGGATGCGTCACCCACTCCTCGGGCTGGCGGTACACCTTCGTCACCAACAGCTGCGCCGACCCCCAGCGGGTCACCGTCGCCTATCTCGACGGCACGGCGGTGCCCTGCCGTACGGCCGCCCCGGGCGGCGTCGTCACCTTCCCCGGGTACGGGACGCGGGGGAACCGGGTGCTCTCGGTCGACCTCTGCCCCGCGGGCGACTGAGCCGGGAGCGGCCCGGCACCACCGGGGCGGGGGCACGGGGCGCCCACGGGCGGCGGTGCCGCAGGGCCAGGCGGTCGCGAACAGGCGCCTCAGTAGCGGCAGTCGTCGCAGGAGCAGGGCGGCTCGTACAGTTCCCGTCGGCGGCGCTCGTCGCCGAGGCGGGCGAGCCGGTGCTCCGGGAGGTGGTCCTGCACCTGCCACCACTCCAGGGTGAATGCGCAGTCCTCCTCCCCCTGGACGAGGAACGGCCCGTTCTCGCGCAGCGGTTCGCAGAAGTACCAGCGCTCCGCGCGGGCGAGCACCGCCTCCGGGGCGGGCTCGGCGGGGCCGCCGTCCTCCCCGAGGGCGCGGACGCGGTGGACGTCCGCCGCGGTGATGTCGCGCACCGGGGCCAGGACGAGCGGCCAGCACGCGGGATCGTCCGAGTCGTCGACGCCCTCCGGCACTCGGGCGGGCTCCCCTGTGAGCACGCGCACCGCCCACTCGCGCAGCCCCGTCGCCGCGGAGACCTCCCCCACGGGCAGACCGCTGCGGACCGCGTGCACGGCCAGGCCCTCCGTCTCCGTGAGGGCACCACGGCCGTTCTCGACCGACCTCGCGGCCGCGCCCGCCCGGCGCAGCCAGTACCCCGGGGCGCAGCCGTCCGGCACCGGGTCGCCGAGGTGGTCGGCGCACCGGCTCCCGGGGCCGAGGGGCGCCTTGTTGGTGCAGAGGGAGTGCCCGCACAGTTCGGCCACCCGCTGGGTGCCCAGTTCGGCGTCGAAGAGGGTGCACGCGCGGAACACCCGCCGGGGGTCGCCGCCCTGCGCGGTGAAGAACCGTATGCGCTCGCCGGGTCGGGCGCGCTCGACCCGGAAGGTCCTGACCTCCCAGGCGGAGAGGACGTGCCCGGCCATGGCCACGGCCAGGGCGGGGAAGGGGCGGAAGGGCTGCGCGGCGGAGTCGTCGACGGTCGGTATCCGGGTGAACGGGCGGCGGGTGTCGTGGTCGTCGAGGTGCCGGAGTGCGAGCGCCAGGAGTGCGGCGGCGTCGACGTCCGTGCCGTCTGCTTCGGGCATGGGGCGCTCCGTTCGGGGGTCGGTGGCCGGGCGGGGCCGCTGGCTCCGGGCGCGGGGCGGGACGGCCTGGCGGGACGGTCCGGGCGAGCGGGACACTACCGGCGGACCGGCGGTGACGGGAACGTCTTTTCACCGCCGGAGGGGCCGCACGGTGTTCCGGATCACACCGCGGGCGAATCCCCTCGGCCGGAGCGGGCGCATGACGGGCAATCAAGAATGCCGGACCCAAGGGATCACACGCGAAATCCGCCGGAATTTCCCCGGGAAAGGACTCCCGGTGACGGGGAACGGGTCTTCTTGAGCCCTGCGACCCCGCGTGGTACTTCTTTCCTCGCGCCGCATCGGCGCCTCAAGGCCATTGACCACGGCCTTGACGCAGGGGGCGGGAAGAGCAGACTCGGAACGCGACGCCGACCCCTGCCATCGCACCATGAGGGGAATGACGTTGTCGTCTGTTTTCTTGCGGCGATCGGGGGGCTCCGGAATCCTTGCGGGGATATCCGCGCTCAGCGCAGCCGCGGTTCTGGCCACTGCCGTCCCGGCCCACGCCGGCACCGGGAGCGGTGGAGCCCCGGCGGAGCGCGCGGCCGCGGTGGTGGAGCACGCGACCGGTGTCGCCGACCTCGTGCCCGGTACGGCGCCCGCGCCGGACGCGGCCGCGAAGGCCGTCACCGGCACCGCCGCCGGGCAGGTCACCGTCACGGCCCCCGCGGAGGCGGGGGGACTGGTGGAGCTGAGCGCGGCGGACGGCAGCCGTGTGCGTCTGGGCCTGCCCGAGGCCGAGGGCGTGGCAGGGGTCGCGACCGGCTCCGGCACCGTCGTCTATCCGGGCGCGGGCGGCGAGGACGTGGATCTGGCCGTGCAGCCGACGGCCGACGGCGGAGCCCGCGCCCTGGTCACGCTGAAGGACCGCTCGGCGGCCCGCGTCCACCGATTCGACCTCGATCTGCCGGAGGGCGCACGGCTCGCCCCGGACGGGACCGGCGGGTACCTGATCGTCCGGGAGGAGGGGCCCGGCGCCACGGCGGTGCTCGGTGCGATCGACGCCCCCTGGGCGAAGGACGCCCGCGGCAGGGCCGTTCGGACCGCCTACCGGCTGGAGGGCGACCGCCTCGTCCAGACCGTGTCCCCCGACGCGGGGACCGTGTTCCCGGTCGTCGCCGACCCGAAGGTCTCGCTCGGCTGGAGCATCTATCTGCGGTTCGGCAAGACGGAGGTGAAGAAGCTCGCCGGCACGTCGGTCTACCATTTCGCCGCCGTGGCAACGGTGATGGCGTGCGCCAAGATTCCGAATGCCGTCGCCGCTGCCGGTTGCGGGGCGGCACTCACCGCGCAGATGGCGTCGCTGCGGTCCCAGATGCAGGATGCGGCCAAGGCGAATCAGTGCGTGGAATGGAAGGTCAGCTACGTGGGCGTGATCACGGGATGGAAGCGGTACAAGTGCTGAACGTGGCGAAGGACCTGGGAATTCTGAGCGGTGTCTATCTCTCCGCAACCCTGCTGGTGTGGATCGTGGCGGGTGCGCCCGCGGCCCTGTGGATGCTGATGCTTCTGCCCGCCCTCGTCGCGGGGCGGCTGCTGCTGCACCACCGCGGGGCGCTGGCCGCGGCGGCGCGGGAGCGGCGGGGGCGCTGAGGCCGACGGGCCGGAGGGGTGCGGGTCGCGCAGGCGCGGCCCGCACTCCGTGCGTCGGGACCGCGTGTACGCGGGACTGGGGTGCGCCGCACCGCGGGGGCTGCGGGGCGGCGACGGTGCGGCGGGGCCGGCCGGGCTCAGCCCAGGGCGCCGGCCACGGCGACGATCGCGAACAGCAGCACCAGCGCGGCGGCCATGATCCGGTTGCGGGTCTTCGGGTTCACGCTTCGAGGTTAACCCGGGTCCGGCAGGGTCCAGGACCCGACCGTCTCGTAGCGCGGCTGCTCGCCCCGCACCCCCCGCACCGGAAGGTTGCTGCGGACCAGGCACAGCCGGTCGACCTGCCAGGACAGGCTCTCGAAGCTGCGGAGGGCCTCCGCGTAGGGGCGCAGGTCGGTGTCCTCGCGCGCCCGGGCGACGGTCAGGTGGGGCGTGTAGGGGCGGTGGGCGTCGACGGTGATCCCGGTGCGGCGGGCCGCCGCCAGGGAGCGCTCTGCGAGCAGCCGCATCGTCCCGGCGTCCCCGTCCGTGCCGACCCAGAGCGCCCGGCGCCCGAAGTGCCCGCCACCGCGCAGCCGCAGCGGGAACGCGGGGGTGCGGTGGGCCGCCCTGCCGAGGCGTTCGCGGAGTTCGGGCAGGAGGCCGTCGTCGACCTCGCCCATGAAGGCGAGGGTGAAGTGCCATCCGGCGCGCCCGGTCCAGCGCAGCCCCGTCGCACCGGGCAGGTCCCGCAGGCCGCCGAGCGCCTCGGCGAGTTCTTCTGCGGCCCGCGGCGGCGGCAGCACGGCGGCGAAGAGTCTCATGCGCACATGATGCCGGTGCCCACCCTCCTGGGGGCCCGGCGCGCGCCGGGCCGCGACCGGACACGGCGGGGCCGCCGGGCGGCCGGGGCGGTGACGGGGGCCCGTTCGGCGCGGGTGGGGCGTGGGGGGTGCGCGGGGAGCGAGGGGAGGCGCGGGAGGGGGCGGTGTCCCGGGGTCAGAGGCTGCGGGCGGTGATGTCGCCCTGCTGGGTGGTCGCGTGGATCGTCAGGTCGGGCGTTCCCTGCGCGTTCCCGAGGGCGTTGCGGATCCGGCCGGAGGAGGTGCCGGCGTCGAGGGCGGCCGAGGTCCCCCGGGCGGCGCCGACGCTGATGTCGCCCTGGGCGGTGCGGAGGGTGACCGTGCCCCGCTCGGCCTCGTCGACCGTCAGGTTCCCCCGGGACGCGCTGATCTCGGCGGGTCCGGTGAGGCGGCCGACCACGATGTCGCCGTCCTGGACCGTGAGGCGGGCGCCGCCGGCCTCGTCGAGCCGCACCTCCCCCTGCGCGCCGTGGAAGGCGACGGTGCCCAGCCGCCCGGTGCCGTGCAGCACGGTGGCGGCCGTGGTGGCCTCGACGTGGGAGCCGGCGGGCAGCCGGACGGCCACCTCGACCGCGCCGGAGTGCCCGAGGGGCCGCTTGCGCGCCTCCGGGGCCGTGATGCGCAGGACGCCGTCGCGGTAGGCGACCCGGACCTCCCGGGCGGCACGGACGTCGCGGCTCCTGGCGGCGTCGGCGGGCAGGACCTCGACGGTGGTGTCGGTGCGGTCGCCGGCGACGAGCCGGATGGTCCCGGCGGGGATGTCGAGGACGGCGGAGATGGGGGCGGGGGTGTCGAACGTCTGCATCGAGCTCTCCTCCACAAGGTTTCCAATGAAAGAAACGCTACGTTGCGTTCACAGATGCATCAACACTCTCATTGCGATGCAGCAAGATAACAGCAGCTCAAGGCCGTCTAATCATTGCAATGAATCTGCCCGATAACGCAACGACCGTCCGATCAATCATTGCAATGGACTGGAGGTGAACGCTAGGCTGGGCGACGGCGGGCCGCACGGTCCCGCCGGGGGACGAGGGCCGTGAGGAGGCCGCGGTGCCGGGAGGCAGGCTCACCCAGCAGGAGCGTCAGCAGATCGCGTCGGGGCTGGCCGACGGCCTCGCCTACGCGGAGATCGCCCGGCGCCTCGGGCGCCCGACCTCGACCGTCACGCGCGAGGTCATGCGCAACGGCGGCCCCACCGCCTACCGCGCCGACCTCGCCCAGCGGGCCACGGGGCAGCGCGCCCGGCGCCGCCGGGCCGCTCCCCGGGGGCCGAGGGCGCCGGTGCGCGCCCACGGGCGCGACGACGGGGCGGTCCGCGCGTTCGAGGAGAGCTTCACCACGGCGATGATGCAGTCCGGGATGCCCGCGATGATGGCCCGGGTCATGGCCGCCCTGGGTCTCACCGACAGCGGCAGCCTCACGGCCGCCGAACTCGTCCGGCACCTCGACGTCAGCCCGGCGTCCGTGTCCAAGGCGATCGCGTTCCTGGAGGGCCAGGGGATGGTCCGGCGGCAGCGCGACGAGCGCCGCCGCGAGCGCTACGCGATCGACGACGACATCATGTACGAGTCGATGATGGCCAGCGCCCGGGCCGTCACCCGGATCGCCCGGACGGCGGAGGAGGGCGTCGGCGTCCTCGGCTCCGGCACCCCGGCCGGTGTCCGGTTCGGGAACATCGCCCGCTTCCTGGACTTCGTCGCCGAGAGCACCGCTCGCGCCGCGGAGCAGGGGCGCGAGATCCTGCACAGCGGCCTCCCGGCCGCCGCGCACGGCACGCCCGCCCCCGAGGGCTCCGCGGCCCCACGGCCCGCGGAGCGCCCCGAGAGCCGACAGCCGGACTCCGCGGGGCGAACGGACGCGCCCGGCGCCGGACCGGGCCGCTGACCTCCCCCCCGACCGGGCCGCTGGCCTCCCCCGGGACCTCCCCGGGCTCGCGGCCGGGCACCTCCCGGCCGCCGCCTACGCCGCCGCGGCCAGCCGCTCCCGCGGCACGAAGCGCACCCGCGGGTGGCCGTGGTGCCACCCCACCGACAGGCGCAGGCCGCCGGCCCGCGCGAGCATCACACCGACGCCCGCCGCGGCCAGCATGGCGACCGCTCCGCCCGCGGCGAAGCCGACCCGGGGGCCGTAGGTGTCGGTCACCCAGCCGACGACCGGGGCGCCGACGGGCGTGCCGCCGGTGAAGACCATCATGAACAGGCTCATCACGCGCCCCCGCATCAGCGGGTCGGTGGCCATCTGGACGCTGGAGTTCGCGGTGACGTTCACGGTCAGGCCGAACATGCCGATCGGGACCATCAGCGCCGCGAAGATCCAGAACGTGGGCGCGAAGGCCGTGACGACCTCCAGCAGCCCGAAGAGCACGGCCGCGCCGACCAGCACCCGCAGCCGGGAGGTGCCGCGCCGTGCGGCGAGCAGCGCGCCGATCAGCGAGCCGACGGCCATCAGCGTGTTGAGCAGCCCGTAGGTGCTCGCGCCGGACTCGAAGACCTCGTCGACGAAGGCGGCGAGCCAGATCGGGAAGTTGAAGCCGAAGGTCCCGATGAAGCCGACGAGCACGATCGGCCAGACCAGCTCGGGACGCCCGGCCACGTAGCGCAGGCCCTCGCGCAGCTGGCCCTTGCCGCGCGGGGCGCGTTCGACCTTGTGGAGTTCGGCGGGGCGCATCATGAGCAGGCCCGCGATCGGCGCCAGGAAGGACAGCCCGTTGAAGAGGAAGGCGTAGCCGCTGCCGACGGCAGTGATCATCACGCCCGCGACGGCCGGGCCCACCAGCCGGGCGGACTGGAAGTTCGCGGAGTTCAGGGAGACGGCGTTGCGCAGCTGCCCGGGGCCGACCATCTCGGCGACGAAGGACTGCCGGGCGGGGTTGTCGACCACGGTCACCAGCCCCAGCAGGAAGGCGGTGAGGTAGACGTGCCAGACCTGCACCTGGCCGCTGAGCGTCAGCAGGGCGAGGGCGAGGCCGGTCAGGCCCATGGCGCCCTGGGTGCCGAGCAGCAGCCTCCGCTTGGGCAGGCGGTCCGCGAGGACGCCGCCGTAGAGGCCGAAGAGCAGCATCGGCAGGAACTGGAGGGCGATGGTGATGCCGACCGCGGAGGCGGATCCGGTCAGGGTGAGCACCAGCCAGTCCTGGGCGATGCGCTGCATCCAGGTGCCGGTGTTGGAGACGACCTGCCCGATCGCGAAGAGCCGGTAGTTCCGGATCCTCAGCGAGCTGAACATCGTCTGCTTCTGCGGGGGTGCGGTGGTGTCGTGGGTGTGCGGTGCGGGGGCGGAGTCTGCTCCGGGTCCCGTACTCAAAGGGGCTCGCCTCCTCTGTATCGGTGTACGCGCGCTCCGGACGCCTTCGCTGTTCGCTCGCTCCGGGCCTCGCTTGTGCAGTCGTGCGGTCGTGCGGTCGTGCCGGGCGTGCCGCCCGGTTTCGGATGATGGGCGCCGCGGCGGAGGTTGGCCGCTACAGCCGTCCGGCGTACCGGCCGGCCCGCCGCGGCGGGCGCTACATCCGCGCGAGCTTGTCCAGGACGGGGGCGGCCGCGCGCAGCCTGGCCCACTCGTCCTCGTCCAGGCCCTCGGCGAGGGCGGTCAGCCAGGCGTTCCGCTTGCGGCGGCTCTCGTCGAGCATGGCCTCGGCCTGCTCGGTCTGGCTGACGACCTTCTGCCGTCGGTCGTCGGGGTGCGGCGCCAGCCTGACCAGCCCCTTGGCCTCCAGCAGGGCGACGATGCGGGTCATCGACGGCGGCTGGACGTGCTCCTTGCGGGCCAGTTCGCCGGGGGTCGCGGAGCCGCAGCGCGCGAGGGTGCCGAGCACGGACATCTCCGTCGGGCTGAGCGACTCGTCGACGCGCTGGTGCTTCAGGCGTCGGCCCAGCCGCATCACGGCCGAGCGCAGGGCGTTCACGGCGTCGACGTCCTCGTCATGGCCGTGGGACAGATCAGGCATGTTTTTTAGCGTAACTCATTACCCATGCTAAAGACCAGGGGTATACCCACCGGGGGAGGCATCACCCGAAGGAGTGAGTTCAGGCCGGAAACCGACCCAGCGGCGACCGCTTCCCGGTGACCCTGGCACGCATGGGATCGACAGTGCTCAGCCTGCGGATAGACGGTGAGCTGCTCGACCGGCTCCGGCAGCATGCCGCACGACGGCAGATGACCGTCCAGGACTACGTGGTGCGCACGCTCGTCCGCGACGACTTCGACGAACGGTTCAAGACCTCGGTCGACGAGACGGAGAGGTTCTACGGCCCGCCCACCGCCTCCCAGGGGCACCGGCCCGCCGCTCCCCTTCCCGACGAGGAGGGCACGGGCGCGGCCGGGGCGGGCCCGGCGGCCCGCCCCGACCGGCCGCGGGGGGAGCCGGGTCAGGTCAGGCCGAGCGCGGGCATCGCGTAGTAGAAGACGAACACCGCCGACACCGCGTACATCGCGACCGGGACCTCGCGGCCGCGCCCCGCGACCAGGCGCAGCACGGTGAAGGCGATGAAGCCGATGCCGATGCCGTTGGTGATCGAGTACGTGAACGGCATCATCACCATGGCCAGGAAGGCGGGGACGGCGATGGTGTAGTCGCTCCAGTCGATGTCCCGCACGGAGCCGGCCAGGATCAGGAAGCCCACCGCCAGCAGGGCCGGCGTGGCCGCCTGCGAGGGGACCATGGTGGCCAGCGGTGTCAGGAAGAGCGCCACCGAGAACAGCAGGCCCGTCACCACGGACGCGAGGCCCGTACGGGCGCCCTCGCCGACGCCGGCCGTGGACTCCACGAAGCAGGTGTTGGCGGAGGCGGAGCCCGCACCGCCCGCGGCGACCGCGATGCCGTCCACGACCAGGACCCGGTTGATGCCGGGGAGGTTGCCGTCGCGGTCCATCAGCCCGGCCTCGTCGCCCACGCCGAGGATGGTGCCCATCGCGTCGAAGAAGCAGGACAGCAGCACGGTGAAGACGAAGAGGCAGCCGGTCAGCAGGCCGACCTTCCCGAAGCCCCCGAACAGGCTGAACTCCCAGAAGAGGCCGAAGTCGGGCACCGCCACCGGGTTGCCGGGCCACTCGGGCGTGGTCAGGCCCCAGCTCGGGACGTCGGCGACCGCGTGGACGGCCATCGCGAGGGCCGTCATCACCACGATGGAGATCAGGATCGCCCCGGGGACCTTGCGCACGAGCAGCGCCAGCGTCAGCAGGGTGCCGAGCACGAACACCAGGACCGGCCAGCCGGTGAGGTGCCCGCCGGTGCCCAGCCCGAGGGGCACGGTGGTCCCGGCGGCGTCCGGGACGCGCGAGACGAAGCCCGAGTCGACCAGGCCGATCAGCATGATGAACAGGCCGATGCCGATCGCGATGCCCTTGCGCAGCCCGAGGGGGACGGCGTTCATCACGCGCTCGCGCAGCCCGGTGGCCACCAGCAGGATGACCACGAAGCCCGCCAGGACCACCATGCCCATGGCGTCGGCCCAGGACATCCGGGGGGCGAGCTGGAGCGCGACGACGGTGTTCACGCCGAGGCCCGCGGCGAGGGCGATCGGGACGTTGCCGATCACACCCATCAGAAGCGTGGAGAAGGCGGCGGTGACCACCGTGGCGGTGACCAGCTGGCCTCCGTCGAGCTGGTGCCCGTACATGTCCTCGGCGCTGCCGAGGATGATCGGGTTGAGCACCAGGATGTAGGCCATCGCGAAGAAGGTGGCGAACCCTCCGCGGACCTCCCGGGCGACCGTGGAGCCGCGCTCCGAGATCGCGAAGTAGCGGTCCAGCCCGTTCGCGGGCCGGGGAGCCGGCGGCGGCAGGTCGGGGGTGTCGACCGTGGCGGTGGCCGAGGAGGGCATGCGGAACCTCAGTCGGGCGAGGGGACGGGGGAGGCACAAAAAACCGGCTGGGTCTGGAGCTTCCTCCGACGGGAACCAGTCAGCCGTAATCGGTTTCAGTATGAATATATGAGGGGAAGATCGCTATCTCCGCGCGTAGAGCCTTGGGGCGCAAGGGGTCCGACGGCCGGGCGCGGAAGCAGGTCCCCCCGCCCGGACCCCCGTCGGCCCCGGCCCCCGGCCGACCTACACTGGCCCCATGGCGAAGTGGACCCCGAGGCACGAGGCACCCGAACCCCTTGAGGGTCCGATCGTCGCCACCATCACGGGCGGCACGATCCTGTGGTTCGCGCTGTTCCTCGTGCAGGTCCCGTTCTACGGCTGGTTCGACGACCGCGACCTGACCTGGTGGGTGTGGACCTGCCTGGCCGGCGGCGGCCTCGGCCTCATCGGCATCTGGTACGTCCGCGGACGGGACGCCGCCATCAAGCGCGCGCGGGCGGCCGAGGACGGCGGCCCTCCGGCCCGGGAGCCGGACCCCTCCTCCCCCGCCTCCTGACCCCTCCGGAACCACCGCCCCGCGCCCCCGAGGCCCGGCACCCGGCACCCGGCACCCGGCACCCGCCCGTGGTCCCCGCGGACGATTCGCCTACGCCCCCGGTCGGATCTTCGGCACCCTCGGGGGGTGAGGCGGCTGCCCGCCCCGTACCGTCGGAACATGACCCAGCGGGCGGACATCGACTCCGACGGCCCCGAGCCGAACGGCCACATCCCCGGCGGCAGCCCCGCCGTCGGCGCAGGCGCCGAACTCGACCCCGTACACCCCCCGCAGCCCCCTCCCGCCCCCGGAACGGGCACGGCACCGGCCGCGGCACCGGCCGCCGCGGCGAAGGCGCCCGCGCGCGGGCTCACCGCCGCCGAAGTGGCCGAGCGCGTCGCCCGGGGCGAGGTCAACGACGTCCCCCTGCGCAGCTCCCGGTCCACCGCGGACATCGTCCGCGGCAACGTCTTCACCCGCTTCAACGCCATCATCGGCGTGCTGTGGGGGATCATGCTGTTCGTCGCGCCGATCCAGGACAGCCTCTTCGGCTTCGTGATCGTCGCCAACACCGGCATCGGCATCGTCCAGGAGCTGCGCGCCAAGCGCACCCTCGACTCCCTCGCGGTGATCGGCGAGGCGAAGCCGCACGTCCGGCGCGACGGCGTCAGCGCCCCCGTGTCCACCTCCGAGATCGTCCTCGGCGACCTGGTCGAACTGGCCCCGGGCGACAAGGTGGTGGTCGACGGCCTGGTCGCGGAGGCCGACAGCCTGGAGGTCGACGAGTCGCTGCTGACCGGCGAGGCCGATCCCGTCGTCAAGCACCCCGGGGACACCGTCATGTCCGGGTCCTTCGTCGTCGCGGGCGGCGGCGCCTTCACCGCGACCAAGGTGGGCCGAGAGGCCTACGCCGCCCAACTCGCCGAGGAGGCGTCCCGCTTCACCCTGGTCCACTCCGAACTGCGCTCCGGCATCTCCACCATCCTCAAGTACGTGACCTGGATGATGGTCCCGACCGCACTCGGGCTGATCATCAGCCAGCTGGTCGTCAAGGACAACGACCTGCGGAACTCCATCGCCCGGACCGTCGGCGGCATCGTGCCGATGATCCCCGAGGGCCTGGTGCTGCTCACCTCCGTCGCCTTCGCCATCGGCGTGATCCGGCTCGGCCGCAAGCAGTGCCTGGTGCAGGAACTGCCCGCGATCGAGGGGCTGGCACGCGTCGACGTCGTCTGCCTCGACAAGACCGGCACCCTCACCGAAGGGGGCATGGACGTCACCGGGCTGCGCCCGCTCGGCGGCGCCGACGAGGCGTACGTCCGGAAGGTGCTGGGGGCACTCGGGGCGAGCGACCCCCACCCCAACGCCTCCCTCCAGGCGATCATCGAGGCGTATCCGGACGACGAGGAGTGGCGCTGCACCCAGTCGCTGCCGTTCTCCTCCGCGCGCAAGTACAGCGGAGCCGCCCTCAGCGAGGGCGACGGGACGGACTCGACCTGGCTGCTCGGCGCCCCCGACGTGCTGCTCGACGCCCACGACCCCGCCCTCGCGGAGGTCGACGCCCTCAACCGCGAGGGCCTGCGGGTCCTGCTGCTGGCACAGGCCTCCGGCGACCTCGACGGTCCGTCCCCGGCCCGGGGGGCGAAGCCCGCCGCCCTGATCGTGCTGGAGCAGCGGCTGCGGCCCGACGCCGCGGACACCCTGCGCTACTTCGCCGACCAGAACGTCTCGGCCAAGGTGATCTCGGGCGACAACGCGGTCGCCGTCGGCGCGGTCGCCGCCAAGCTGGGCCTGCCCGGGGCCTCGGCCACGGTAGACGCCCGGGAGCTGCCGAAGGACCCCGAGGCGATGGGCGAGCGCCTGGACGAGGGCGCGGTCTTCGGACGGGTCACCCCGCAGCAGAAGCGGGACATGGTCGGCGCGCTCCAGTCGCGCGGCCACACCGTCGCGATGACCGGCGACGGCGTCAACGACGTGCTGGCGCTCAAGGACGCGGACATCGGCGTCTCCATGGGCTCCGGCTCCGAGGCGACCCGTGCGGTGGCGCAGATCGTCCTGCTCAACAACAGCTTCGCCACCCTGCCGTCGGTGGTGGCCGAGGGCCGCCGGGTGATCGGCAACATCACCCGGGTGGCGACGCTCTTCCTGACGAAGACCGTCTACTCGGTGCTGCTGGCGATCCTCGTCGTCTGCTGGCAGGTGGAGTACCCCTTCCTGCCGCGGCACCTGACGCTGCTGTCCACGCTCACCATCGGCGTACCGGCCTTCTTCCTGGCCCTCGCACCCAACAAGGAGCGCGCCCGGCCCCACTTCGTGCGCCGGGTGATGCGCTATGCGATCCCCTCCGGGCTGATCGCGGCCACGGCCACCTTTTCCACCTACCTGCTGGCCCGCTCCCACTACAGCGGCAC
The DNA here is from genome assembly GCF_024497955.1 of Streptomyces sp. C10-9-1. GTDB lineage: Bacteria > Actinomycetota > Actinomycetes > Streptomycetales > Streptomycetaceae > Streptomyces > Streptomyces sanyensis. The sequence continues at coordinate 130,193 of NZ_JANHKP010000007.1, forward strand.
GGGGGCGCTGGACGCGGAGACCAGCGCGGCCACGCTGTGCCTCTTCCTGGTCTCGCTGTGGGTGCTGGCGATCATCGCCCGCCCCTACACCTGGTGGCGGATCGCCCTGGTGGCGACGATGGGCGGGGGCTTCCTGCTGGTCCTCGTCGTCCCCTGGCTCCAGCACTTCTTCGCGCTGAAGCTGGTCGGCACCGTGATGCCCTGGGCCGCCGTCGGCATCGCCGCGGCCTCCGGCCTGCTGCTGGAGTTCGTCTGGCGCTGGGTGGGCCGCCGCTTCCCCGCGTGAGCCCGGGTGGGGCCGGGTGGGGCGCGTGAGCCGTGAGCCGCGTCAGCCGCGTGAGCGGGCGGCCGCGAGGGCGACCCGACGGAAAGGGGCCTCCGCCGACGGCGGAGGCCCCTTCACCCGGTCCCACGACCCGAGCGGGTCAGAAGGCGCCGTTCAGCTGGTTCCAGTAGTCGCCGACGACCACACCGGCGGCCACACCACCCGTCCCGCGGCCCGTGTAGACCAGCTGGCAGCCGACGCCGCGGCACTCCTGGGAGACCCAGTTGGACCTGGTGGTGGCCATCAGGTCGGGGACGCCGTCGGCGTTCTCGTCGACGGCGACCAGGTCCTTCATGCTGTTCCAGCCGCCGGAGCCGATGAGCTTGCGGGCGCTGACCCCGCCGGTACGGCCGGGGTAGAGCCAGAGCCTGCCGGTGGCGGCCTCCCGGGCGTAGAGGTCGGGGTGGCCGTCGCCGTTGGTGTCGCCCATGGCGAGCAGGGCGTTCATGCTGTTCCAGCCACCGGCGCCGATCAGCTTCCGGCTCCCCAGACCACCGGACGCGGTGCCCGGGTACAGGTACAGCTTGCCCGTCGACTTCTGCACCGCGATCAGGTCGGAGCGCCCGTCGCCGGTCAGGTCTCCGAAAGCGGTGATGTGGGTCATGCTGTTCCAGCCGCTGACCCCGATCAGCTTCCGGGAGGTGAAGCCGCCGTTGCCCGAACCCGGGTACATCCACAGCCTGCCCGTCGACGCCTCCCGCGCGAGGACGTCCTCCCGCCCGTCCCGGCTGAAGTCACCGTGGCGCGTCAGGGCGCTCATCCCGTTCCAGCCGCCGCTGCCCACCAGCCGACCCGACTGGTCACCGGGCAGGAACCACAGACGGCCCGCGGTGTCCCGGACGAGGACGTCGGACCGGCGGTCGCCGTTCATGTCCGAGAAGCCGATGCCCTTGCTCGCGGGATACGACGTCCACTGGGGGTAGGCGTTGCCCGTGCACTCGCGCGCGGTGGAGACGAACCTGATCGAGCTGATGGTGCCCCTGCTCTGGTTCCAATGCTCACCCGTCGGGGCCGGGTATTGAGTATCGACGAACTCGGTCGTCCCGAAGTGTGGGTCATTGTGCAGGCAGGCGAACTTGGATGTGTGGTTCAGAAATGCCCAGAAGCGGTTGTCCCACGCCCCGAGGGTCGCCATGTCGGTCTTGGTCTTGAACATGGCGCCTCTGCCGAACCAGTCCTCCCAGCCGCAGAAGTAGCCCTTGGGGCAGTCGCTGATATCCGCCTGCGCGGGCGCGGCCCCCGCGCCGAGCACGGCGAGGGACGCGAGCCCCAGGGTGGTGGCGAATGCCGCCACCCGCCGGAGCAGAGTCGAACGCATAGCTGTCTTTCCCCTCCCTGAAGCGGCACGGAGAAGGCTCGACGCACCGCACGACGAAGATATCTCGCCATCATGATCATGCCACCGACGGCCCCGCCGTCCGCACCGGGCCCGCCGACCCGCCCACGGGGGGGTGCCTCCGCCCGGCCCGGGGCGCTCAGCCGTCGGCGCGCGTGTAGGTGAGGAACACCGCGCCGCTCCCGAGAACCGTGTGGTCCGCGAGGGTCCAGGTACGCGGGTCGAAGGCCGCCTTGCGGGAGAACAGCGGGATCCCGTCGCCGATGGTCAGCGGGCCGACCTTGAGGATCAACGTGTCGATCTCGGCGTACAGGGAGCCCGCGAGTTCACCGCCGCCGAGAAGCCAGATGTCCTTGCCCTCCTGCCGCTTGAGTGCGCGCACGGTCTCCACCGGGTCGCCGGCGACCAGCTCGACGGCCGGATCGGGGCACTCGGTCAGGGTCCGCGAGAACACCAGATGACGCAGATGGGGGTAGGCGTTGGCGATCCCGGCCGCCAGGCCGATCTCGTAGGTGCGCCGCCCTTCGAGCACGGTGTCGAAGTGCGTGCCCTCCGCCGTGACGGACAGCGCCTGCCGCGCCTGGACCGGCAGCGTCTCCGGGTACTCGGCCACGAGGTGGCGCAGGTAGTCCTCGGGCACGGGCCAGAAGCCGTCCGGGCCGGTGGGGTCCGCACCGTCCGGGCCCGCGATGAACCCGTCGAGAGTGGTGGCGATGTAGTGGACAAGCCTGCGCATGCCGGGCACCTTCCGTCGTCGGCTGTCGTGGCGCCCGGTCCGGGGCCGCAGAGCGGCGTGCCGGGTCGCGGACCACCGGGCGATCATGGCACCCGATCGCCGGCACGCCCACCGGGTTTCCGTCCCGGAGCCCGCCGCCCGGAGGGAACGTCCCCGGCACCCTCTACCCCCGTGCCCCGTACTCCAGTTCCGCCCAGACGGTCTTGCCCACCGGCACCCGGCGCTCCACCCCCCAGCGCTCCGCCAGGGCGTCCACGAGGACCAGCCCGCGCCCCGACTCCTCGTCTGTGCAGGGCACGCGGACCGAGGTCGGGGGCCGGGCCTCGGCGGCGTCCGCCACCTCGACGCGCAGCACACCGCGGCCGCCCCCGTCCGCCTCCCTCAGCTCCAGCCGCAGCCCGAAGTCCCGCCCGCGCACCCGCCCGTGGCGGACGGCGTTCCCCGCGAGTTCCGCCACCACCAGGGCCGCCGCGCACGCCAGCTCCGAGGCGGGCGGATGCCCCCACTCGCCCAGGTGCCGCACCGCGACCCGCCGGGCCAGGCGCGCCCCTCGCGGCGTCGCCCCGAACTGCGCCCGGAAACAGACGTACGGGGACCGCGCCGTTCTCTGGAGCATGGGCGAGATCCGCGCAACCGACGTCGTCACCGCTGCCTGTGATGCGCTCGTTTCCGGCCTCGACAGTCCTGCCCTACGGATCCTGGCCGCGTGCACGCGCACGGAGGCGGACCACGACGTCCCCGACCTCCTTCCCCCGGCACTCGACGAACTGGGCCTCACCTTCCACCCAGCGGGCAGCGTTGCCGGACACGAAGCCGCGGCGCGAGCACTTGCCGCCCGGATGCTGGCCGGCGAACTGACGCCACGCGAGCTGGCCTTCAGAATCCATCAGCGCTTCGGGCGCGAGCTGCCTCTGGCCGAGCAACTCGCCAACCTGGACGACGACTACGACGTCCTCGAATACGGCGACAGAACACAGGCGCAGTTCGACGCTGATGTCACGACCGAAGCTCTTCGACTCACGCAGCACCCTCGTGTTCCAACCGAACCCACGGGTCTACCGACCTGAAGCAGACCGGTGCACCCGTGGGTTCAGGCTGAAGGACCTTCGGTTTCCGTGAACCCACGGGGATCTGGGCCCTGTCCTCCCGAAGCTACGGCGACATGACAAGTAGCTCTCTGTAATCACAGTGACGCCCGGTCGGGGATGGCAGGGCGGGGTCCGGGGACGTCGCCGACCTGGACCGCAGGTCCGCGACATGCCCCATGAACCCCATGCACGGTGGCCACCCGATTCAAGGACGACGTCACGGTGAGGAGCGGGGTCTGGGACGTGGGCCGGTTCCTCGCGGCGGTCGCCTTGGCCATCCTCACCGGCCCCCTACTCCCGGATCACTCAAACCGCTTCGCCCTTCGGGAGGAGCACGGCTACCGGGGCTGTCGCTAGGAGCTGTGCGGCTTCGCCTGGAGGTAGCGGGTCAGGATGAGGCGGAGGGTGGGCAGCTGGTCGGCCGGATCGAAGCCGGGGCTGGTGGCCGCGCTGGTGTAGACCGAGGCGATCAGGGCCGTGATCCATGTTGCGGTGCTGTCCGGGTCCAGCTCGGGGTCGATCAGGCCGTCGTCGGCGGCTCGTGTCAGCAGCGCGGCGATCGCCGCGTGTTCGTCGGCGTTGCCGCGGCTCAGCAGCGCTTCGAGTTCGGGGTCGCGGTAGGCCTGGACCATCGCTTCCATCACCAGTGCGGGCACCACCGGCTCGGTTGCCGGGGCGGCGAGGTGGTCCACGAGATCCATCAGCGCCTGCCACGGGTCGTCGGCACCCCGGGCCTTGACCAGGCGTTCGGCCTTGTCGTCGCCCTCCTCGTCGAACACTGCGAGGAAGATCGCCCGCTTGTTGGGGAAGTAGTGGAACAGGTTGCCCGCACTGATCCCGGCGGCCTTGCAGATCTCGGCGGTGGTGGTGCGCTCGTAGCCCTTGGCCGCGAACAGGCCGGTCGCGGCGTCCAGGATGTGCCGTCGGCGCGCCTGGTGCTTGGCCGGGTCGACCGTTCTCATCGCACCCTTCCTGGCTGAGTCCTCGTGGAGCGCTTCCACTTTAGCGGTCCCGTGGAGCAATAATAAACCGAGCGCTCGGTCTAGTATTGGCGAGCCAGCCGCTGCCCCGACAACGAAGGACCGCCCATGGCCTCAGCCCGCACCGCCCGTTGTCCGATACCTCCGCTGCGGCGCAGGTTCGGACCGATCCTCGGACTGCTGCTGCTTTCCCCTATATGCGCCGAATACCTCATCGGCTACCTGGAAGTCATGGGGCGCCCGTTGGACTTGCTCACCGGGCTGCTGATCCTGGCTCCGCTCTATGGAACTGCTGCCGTGGTGATCCGCGAGGTGACTCGTCGGACCGGGCGCGGATGGCCGTCGATCCTGTTGCTGAGCGGTGCGTTCGGCGTGATCCAGGCCGGGCTGGTCGATCAGAGTCTGTTCAACCCCGACTTCGTCGACGAACCATCCTGGGACCTGGAGCGGCTGCCCACGGTGATCCCCGTCTTGGGGATCAGCCTCAACCACGTACTGGACTTCGTTGCGGGTCACGTGATCTGGAGCTTCGCCGCGCCGATCGCGGTGATCGAGTCCTGCGCGCCACGCGTGGCCGGCCGGCCGTGGCTGGGCAGGGCCGGAATGGTGGTGATGGCGGTGCTCTACGGGCTGGCGGTGCTGGTGATCTTCCGAGAGCACACCAAGGACTTCATGGCCTCGCCCGCACAACTCGCCGTCGCCGCGGCAGCAGCCATCGCCTTGGCGGCGGCGGCCTTCCTGGTGCCGCGTCGTCCCTCCCTGCGGCGTTCCGGATGGGTGCCAGCCCCGTGGCTGGCCGGGAGCATCGCCGTGGCGCTGATGACGGTGCACCACGTGCTGCCCGGGAGCCGGCCGGGGACCGCTCTCGATCTGCTGACACTCGTTCTGCTCGGCGGGCTGGTGGCATGGTGGTCCGGGCGGGCGCGGTGGGGGCGCGGGCACGCACTGGCGGTCGGCGGCGCCGCACTGGTGGCCAACGCGGGGCTGTCCTTCATGGTCGAGCCGCTCGGAGGGGTCTCCCTCACCTCCAAGTACGCAGCCAACGCGGTTCTTGTGGTGGGTGTGCTGGCGCTGCTGTTCTGGGCGCGACGGCGACTGCTGGACGTCGCCCCCGCGCAGGTCGGTCCCGAGCTGGGGGAAGGCGCGGCGGAAGGCGGACCCGAATCTGGCGGTGCCCGACACCCAGAGCGTGCACGCGGCGACTGGGGTGCCTGAACAGTCGACGGGGTGTGATGCGGCAGAAGAAGTACCGGGCCGCAAGCGCGGCCTGGCCGTTGACGTGCTGCGCCTGGCGATCGCGGTGGTGGCGCTCGCCGCCGGCATCGCGCTGCTGGACAAGGTCGCCGCCGACACCGACACCCGTTCGGAGTCGCAGGCGTACCGGGCGATGACCGCGGTGATACTGCGCCGGCTGACCGGAGCCACCGCAGCGACCTGGCGCAGCACATGGCCGGCGGGGAGCTGACTCCCGGGGCAGTAATGGCGCGGCTGGAGGAGCCGGAACACACGAGCGGCGCGAGGCCGCAACCCGCCATCCCGGGCACCTTTACGGCCGCCCGCCTCCGTCGAGGGCCGCAGCGTCCGGCGCCGAGAGGGGCGCCAGCGAGCCGGGCGTGGTTCGGGGGCCGGGCACCACGCCTTTCCGCATGAGCGTGAGCTGGGATCTCGTGTCCGGCTCGAACCTTCCGTAAGGGTTCACGTGCGTCCAGAACAGCGGGGACAGCCCCGCCGGTCCGCGTCAGTGAGGCGGGCCTGCCACTTCTCCTCAAACAGAATGTCCTGGAGCAGAAGCGTGTTGACGTGCACCGACGCCGACTGGAGCAAGTGCAGTGCCAGCATGGAGACTTCCTGGCTCTCCTTGTCCGAGCCGGTCAGGTCGCCGTCCTTGCCGTAGAACACGTCGTGGTTGGCGCTATTCCAGTTCTCCACCACCTGCAAGCCATCGTTGATCTCCCCTTGAGGATGTCGATCAGGTCGATGGTGCCCCAGCGGCGTTCGATCTCCGCCTTCATGGACCCCGACCGCCCCAACCTCACCTTCCACACCGCACCCTGGACCACCTTCCTCACCCACCTCAAGCGCGGCCGGGGCGCGGTCGACCGGGGCTGAGCGGACCGCGGTCCGGTGGGGCGGGGAGCCGGGGGACGAGGAGTCGCCGGGGGCGGCCGGGGGGCGGTCCGCCGGGGTCCGGTCGGGCGCGAACTCCCTTCAAGAACCGGGGAAAAGAACCCTCCCGCCCTCCCTCCCCTCCCGGCCTCACCCGGACGGGTGAACGGCTTGCGGGGCCGGTGAGCGGGCGGCTACGTTCGCGGCAAAGACCCAGACACAGGACGGCCCCCGCCGGGACTGGCATCCCGAACGAGGGCCTGACCTCTCAGGAAGAAGACGCTTCCCGATGGCTGAACCGAAGTCTAACGCGCCCCTGCGCGCCCGCACCGGAACACCCGCCTCCGGCGTGATCCACGTCCGGACCCGGCTCACGTCCGACTTCGCCGTGATCGCCAACTCGCTTGCCCAGCGCCGGGGAAGCGCCGTCACGGTCGGCGTCGCGGCGTACATCCTCTCCCTCCCCGACGGCGCCCCCGTCCGCATCGACGCCCTCTGCGCGCACTTCACCGAGGGCGAGATCCTGATCTCGCGCGCCCTGCGCGAGCTGGAGGCGGACGGCTACCTGGAGCGCCGCCGCGAGCGCGGGCCGGGCGGCGTGATCCGCACCCGGACCTTCTTCCACGACGTGCCGGCCGGCAGGGCGGCGGCCGAGGCGGGGGCCGAGGCCCCGCGGCCGGTGGGCGCGCCCGCTCCCGTGCCGGAGGCGCCCGCCGCGCGGCCGGACGCCCCGTCCCCGTCCGCCGCCCGCCCGGAGGCGGGCCGCCCCGCCCCTCCGCCCCCGGCACCGGACCCGGCACCGGATCCGAGAGCCGCCGCGCTGCTCGCCTCGCTGCGCCTGGCGGACCGGCGGCTGGTGCTCTCGCGCCACGAGGTCGACCGGCTGGCGCCGGAGGTCGGCCGGTGGCTCGCGCTCGGCTTCGGCCCCGAGGAGATCACCGGGCACCTGACCGCCCGGCTGCCCGATCCGCTGCGGGCCCGCCCGGCCCGGATCCTCGCCTACCGCCTGCGGGAGCTGCCCCCGGCCCTGCCGGAGCAGCCCCTCGCCACGCCCCCGGCACGACCTGCCGTCCTGCCCTGGCAGACCTGCGACGGCTGCGAACGCGCCTTCCGCGCCCCGCTGCCCGGCCGCTGCCGCGACTGCCCTCCCCCCGGGGCGGCACGGGGCGCGGCACTGGCGGCGGCGTGCTGAGCGGTCCACCACGCCTCGCTGATTAACAAAAGGATTGTTAAATTGATGCTCATGGTGGCAGACGACCCCGCTCCCGGCGAGGGAGCCGTTCGACCGATCTCGGTGTCCCTCCACGAGGGGACCATCGCCGCCCTCAAGGCGCGCACGGGGAAACGCGGCATGTCCGCCTACATCGAGGCACTCGTCCAGCGGCAGTTGGAGCGGGACAGGCTGCGGGAACTCATCGACACCGCGGAGCGCGAGCACGGAGAGGTCGACCCGGCCGCCGTGGAGGCACGCAGAGCGCTGCTGCGCGGCGAGGCCGGCCCCACGGGCGCGGCGGGCGCCGCGTGAGCGGGACCCTGCTGCTGGACTGCGAGGGACTGTCCAGGGTGGTCGTCCGTGATCGCGGACTGACGGAATGGCTCGCCGCCGCGGAGGCCGAGGACCTCCGCGTGGTCGTCAGCGCCGTCACGCTGGTCGAGGCACGCGACCCCGAGGTCCCCCAGGCGCGACTCGACTTCGCGGTCTCCCGTGTGAACGTGGTCCCGGCAAGCGAGGTGATCGCGCGGGAGGCGAGCAGACTGCTGGCAGCGGCCGGTCTGCACGGCCACCGGTACGCGCTCGACGCCGTGGTCGCCGCCACCGCACTCGCTTCGCCCCGCCCCGTCACCGTCCTCACCTCGGACCCGGACGATCTCGGACGGCTGTGCGGCGGAGCGGCCCGGGTCGTCGGCCTCTGACCCGGGCGCCAGCCCTCCCGCCGCGTGGGACCGGCCCGTGCGGCGGGAGGGGTGGCCGGGGGCGGTTTCGCTAGCTGCCCGAGGGGTCGATGACGTTGCCGTTGGAGCAGTTGTTGACGTGGTCGGAGACGTAGTCGCCCAGGACGGGGACGACGGCGACCTCCTGGAGGCAGACGGCGGCGGCGGTGAAGTCCCAGTTGTTCGCCCCGTTGACGCCTCCGCCGAAGCTGCTGTCGTCGTCGGCGTGGGCGGGGGTGGTGAGGGCCGCGGCGGCCAGGGCGAGGGTCACGGTCGAGATGATCTTTCGCATGGTCGGGAGAACGACCTCCCGCTCCCCGGGTCACGCCCCCTCGCCCACCCGTGCGAGGGACACCCGGCCGCCCTGCTGCCGCGCCGCGGTCTGTACCGATGCCGACGGCCCGGCCGCCCGGCCTGCCCGCTCACCAGGCTTGCGGCAGGTCATGCCCCCTCTACACTCCTCACCCAACTGCGGCCGCGCACCCGAGCGACAGGAGTGCGACGCTCGTGATGTTCATGCCGTTCGCGGCGCGGAAGAGTGCGCTTCTCCCGTCGCCGCGTGTCCGGACCCACGCGGATCCGCCGTCCTTGGGTTGAGCCCCACCGGTGGACGAGTGGTGCAACATCCCTCGATCAGCTTGACGGGGAGAGTCGGGGAGGAACTGTCCCTGGGGGCCTGGAGGCCCGGCACTCATCCAACCCACGCAGCGGATAGGACGAGCAGGTACGGCTGATCAGTTGACACCACATCACTCTTTGCCGGTGCCGGTGCGGGAGTCGTGCAGGGCCCGACGAGCGGGAAATCAGAGGTTCGGAAAATCCTCACGTGCTACGATGCGCCCCCCTTGAACGAGTGAGTCCTCTGAACGACCATCCAACGGATGGTCGACCAGCACGGATTCCGGAACGCCGCTCTCGCATATTCGATCCGCGACTGCTTTCTTGTGAGGATGAGTCACGATTGACGCTGGATCTCTTGTTCTCGGGTTCTGCGGCCTGCTGCTGGCACTGGACCTCAAGGGAAGTGGCGCCAGCCTCTTCTCGAAACTCGTCACGAGAACTCTCTACGGGCATGCAGACGATTCGATGCGACGGCTCTTCAGATGTGTGGGGTTCGGCCTCACGACGCTCTCCGTAGCGGGAGCAACAGCCATGCTTGTCGTGTCGTGATCAGCCAAGACGAGTGGCATCGACGAGCTTCTGTCATCCCGAATTGCGAGTTCGCACCCGGGATCTGTAACACTGCACGCCTGTCGAGAATGCCGCAGTTGCATGGAGGTTTCCGGCACAGGATCAAGGGCTGCCCCGCAGGAACCCTGGCGCCGAGTACGGAACAGCCTGGGGAACTGGTGAGGCGCTCAGCCGGTGCTTCGTGAGGGGTGCAGGGACCGGGCGAAGTCGGCGAGTGCACGGAAGTCGTCCTCCCGGAGGCCGATCCGCGGGTTGACGTGGTGGAGGAGCCCGGGGGCTTGGTGGTGGGCGCTCACGTAAGCCTGATCCGGCTCGCTCTGCTCGTCGTCCACCCAGGCGAAAGGACGGCCGCCCGCGTAGTCCACCAGCGGCCCGGTCTTCCAGTGGACTCCATCAGGGCGTTCCTGGAACAGAACGTCGCCGAAGTCCACGAAGGGGAGTTCCGGAAGGCCCAGGACCGGTGCGATCCACCGGTTGGCCTCGTCCATCCATGTGGTGGCCCAGCACAGCTCGAAGCCGAGCCGGAGCAGGATTGGTCCGTGCTCCGGGTTGAGCCAGACACGTAGTGGTCGTCGGGACGAGAGGCTCCTGTCGTCCTCGTGGGCGCCGTTCCGGGGGACCCTGAGCGTGGTGTAACCCTCGGGACGCCTCTGCGGCTTGGCCGCGTACGGGTTGAGCGGTCCGTCCACGTCGAGGAACAGCAGCGGTCGGTTCACGGTTCTCCCGGGCCTTGCTCACGGTGGACTGCCCCCGATCAGCGGAACTGCGGCGTCGCCTCGGCGGGTGGCCGCCGCGCGGAGCGGCCGCGTGCGGACGGCCGCCCCGCCGCGGGCCCTACGCGTCGAACCAGCGGTCGCGCTCCAGCTCCGCCGTGCGGGAGGGGTCCTCCAGCAGGGCGGCGACCTCGAAGCGGCGCGGCCACTGGCCGGTCGCCCAGGCCAGGCCCGCCGCCACGCCCTCGAAGGTGGCCGCGTGGAGCACGCCGTCGGGGGCCCGGTACCAGTCCAGTTCCACGCCCGCGACCAGCAGCTCCTCGTGCTCCACATAGGTCTCGGGGGTGTCCGGGCCGAGCAGGGTGCGGACCGGGTCCGGGACCTCGTGCACCTCGCCGTCGCCCGCCACCCCGGCGGTGACCGTCTCGCTCAGCCGGCGGACCTGGAAGAGTTCCGCCAGGTCGGCCGCGCGCGAGGGGGCCACCGGCAGCAGGGGCAGGCCCGAGGCGAACGGGAGCAGGTCGGGGCTGTCGGCGACGACCGCGTCGACGGCGTCCACGACGGCGGACTCACCGTCCAGGACCGCGCGGAGTTCGTCCGGAAGGGTGACCTGCTCCGGGTCGAGGTCGGCCATCGCCGTGTAGAGGCCGTGGAGCTGGGCGGGGCGGACGGGGCGGTCCGGGTCGGCCAGCCGGGACAGCAGTTCGGCGGCCCCGCCCGGCTCCTGGAGCAGGGCGGCGACGGAGGTCCGCACGCCGAGGGCGTGGAGCACCTGGGCGTCCTCGAAGCCGGTGGTGTCCGCCGGGGCGTAGAGCCCGTCCAGCAGCGGATCCGCGCCCGAGGCCCGCAGCCCCGCCGGGCGGCGGCCGTCGAGCACCGGGTGGTCACGCAGCCACCAGGCCGTGTAGGGGCGGACGGTCTCGGTGGTGCCGTCGGGCATCAGGACGCGGACCGGCTGGGTGAGCGCGTCCCGCAGCGGGGGCCGGGCCAGCAGGGCGAGCGCCTGCGGCCATCGGTCGTCGTCCACGAGGTCGAGGTCGCGCACGGCGACCAGTTCGGTGGCCACCGGGGGGACCGGGCTGTCGGGGAGCCGGTCGAGCACGTCCTCGCACCACACGTCGACGGCGTCCAGCAGGCCGACGTCGTCCGGTTCGGCGAAGTCGCCCTCCCGGGGCTCCAGTTCGTCGGGGTCGAGGACGACGTCGGTGGCGCGGACGAGGGCGAAGTCGGCCAGCACCCCGCAGGCGGCCAGCGGCGCCTCGCCCCAGCGGTCCGCCAGTTCCCGGTCGCACAGGGCGAGTTCGCCCTGGCGCATCACCGAGGCGAACGCGCTTGAGGGCAGCACCAGTTCACCGGCCGGGGCGGGTTCGCCGTCCTCGTCCGGCAGGGCCAGCGCCCCGAGCCAGGGCTCGTCGCCCGGCTCCAGCTCGGCGTCCCGCACCAGGGCGAGCACGGTCTCCGCCAGTTCCTCGGCGTCGAGGGTGTCGGCGTCCTCGTCCCAGATCTCGCCCTCGTCGAGGGAGGCCGCGACCGCGGCCCGGACCTGGGGGGTCGTCAGCACCGCGCGGGGGGTGGCGGGCAGTGCGCCGAGCTTCTCCAGCAGCGGGTGCGCCGCGTCCGGGTGGACCACCTTCAGGCCGAGGCGGGCCAGGTGGGGCGGGGTGTCGGCGAGCGGCAGCAGGGTCTGGCGGGGTCCGATGGTGGTGCGGCCGTCGGCGAGCGGGACCGGCAGGCCGGTGAGCCGGTCGGGGTCCACGCCCGCGAGGCTGTCGTAGAGCCTGCGCCACCACTCGGGGGCGCGTTCCAGCCCGGCGAGCCGGTCGATCGCCTCGGTCAGGGGGACCCGCGCCACGCCCAGGGTGCGCAGCTCCACCCGGCGCTCCAGGCCCGCGGGCAGCAGGCTCGGCAGCACCTCGGCGAGGACCCGCACGGTCTCGCCGCCCGCCCCTTCCAGCACCTCGGCCTCGATGGGCCGCAGCGCGGGGGGCGCCTCGCGGTCCGGGAGGCCGGACGCGTCGCCGGTGAGCGCGGCGTCCTCACGGGGCTCCGCCGCGGCGTCCTCACGGGGCAGGGCGGGCTCCAGGAAGGCGGTGCGCGGGAGCCGGTCCAGGATCGCGGCGCGCAGGGCGCCGTCCAGGGTGCCCTTGCCGAGCGGGCCGGGCACCAGGTCGATGGTGGCGGTGGTCACGGGCTGCCAGGCGCCCAGGAGTTCGGCGTACGCCTCGGCCGCGCGCTCGACCAGGAAGTCGGTCAGCGGGCCGGGGGCGGGGTGCCGCCGGGTCGGGTCCAGCGGCAGGGAGGCGATCAGCAGCGCGGGCACGCCCAGGGGCTCGTCGGTGGGGGTCGGCGCGTGGACCACGGGCGCGGTCTCCGGGCGGGCGGGGGCGCCCTCGGCGCCGGCCGGGACGGCCCAGGTGACGGACCAGTGCGGGCGCAGCCGCTCCTCGGTGGGGCGGTCCGCCAGCAGGGCGGGGTCGGTCGCTCCGGAGCGGCTCACCACCCGCCAGCGGCGCTCGCCGCGGGTGCTGTCGTCGAGGCGGACGTAGGGGCCGTCGGTGGAGCGGGACACCCGGCGGACGCCCTCCGGTGTCTCCACGAGGAGCTCGGCGAGTCCGGGGAGGGTCAGCAGCAGGGCGTCGTCGATGCCGGCGAGCAGCCGTTCGACCAGGTCCACGGCGGCGCCGTCGCGCAGCGGCAGCACCACGACGGTGTCGTAGCCCTCGGGGGCGGTGCCCTCGGCGGGCAGCGGCAGACGCAGCAGCGGCACATGGCCGTCGCGGCGCCGCAGCTCGTCGCCGAGCCCGGGGCTGGCCTGCGCCGCCCGGGAGACCATCTCGCGCGCCTCGGGCAGGGACCAGCGGACGCCGCCGTGGCGCCCGAGGACGGCGGGCTCGTCGCTGACGGCGAGGACGGCGGCGAAGCCGACGCCGAAGCGGCCGACGGACGCCTCCTGGCCCTCGCGTTTGGCGGAGGCGCGCAGGGTGCTCAGCGACTCCACCCCGGCGGCGTCGAGCGGGGCGCCGGTGTTGGCGGCGGCCAGCACGGTGGGCTCGCCGTCGGTGCCGGGGCGCAGGGTCAGCCGCAGTCGGCCGGGGACTCCCGCGCGGGCGGCGGCGTCGGCGGCGTTCTGGGCGAGTTCGACGACGAGGCGGTCGCGGTAGCCGCCGAGCGCGAGGTCCTCCTCGGCGTTGGCGTCCTCCCGGAAGCGTGCGGGGCCCGCGCCCCAGGCGTCGAGCACCCCGCGCCGCAGGCGCGCCGTGGCGAACGGGTCGGCCCCCTCGGTGGTGTGGACGCTCACGCTGCGACTCCGCTCTGTGGGGTGGGGCGCTGCCCCGGGGCTGTGCCTGTGGCGAAGGTACCGCGTCCGGCGGCCGCCCCGCCCGGCCGCCCACCCGTTCCGGTCCCCGTCGGCGCGGTCGGTGTCGGGACGGTCACCGAGGGGGTGGGCGGGCGCGGAGGGGCGGCCGGCGGCGGGGCGGCCGCCGCGGGGGACGCGGGCAGGGGCCCGGGCCGGGCCGCCGGGGCGTCGCCACACGTGGCCGCCCGCCATGTGTGGCTGCCCGCCACACGTGGTCGCCCGCTACACGTGGCCGTCACGACGCGAGGCCGCCGCCACGCGTGGGCCGCCGCTACGAGTGGCCGAGGTCCTCCGACTCGGCGTCGGTCTCGGTGGAGACCGACCCGCTGTCGCGGTCCGGGCGCAGCGGGAAGGCGTCCGCGGTCACCGAGTCGAGCACCGGCGGCGCCGGGACCGGCGGCTTCGGCATGACCGCCGCCTCCGAGTGGCCGCCGCAGCCGTAGGAGAAGGACACCACGCGTCCGTCCGCCGGGGAGAACTCGTTGGCGCAGATGCCGAAGGCCTGACCCAGCGACCCGGCGACCGGGACCAGGAAGCCGCAGGTCTGGCAGGAGGCCGGGGCCGCCTGCGCCATGGGCGTCTTCGGGCCGAAGGACTCGTCCCAGCGGTCGGCCGCGGTGTGCAGCCCGTAGCGGGACAGCACGCGGGCCCGGCGCATCCCGAGCTCCTCGGCGAGGGACGCGACCTGGCCGCGCCCGTTCTTGTCCTCCGCAGCGGCCTGCGGGGCGCGGTCGGTGAGCTCGGCGTCCTCGGCGTCGACGCGCTCGGCGAGGTCGTGCGAGGGCGCCGGCGCGGCGAGCGCGGAGTTCGGCGGCGGCTCGTCCTCGGCGGTGTAGCCGGGCTCCAGGCGCAGGTCCTCGGCGTCCGTGGGGAGCAGGTCGCCGGGGCCCATGTCACCGGGGCGCAGGCGTTCGCTCCAGGGGACCCACTCGGGGGCGAGGAGGGCGTCCGGTCCGGGCAGCAGGACGGTTTCGTCGAGCGTCACGAAGCGGGCGCGGGAGGCGCGGGCCACCGTGACGGCCCAGCGCCAGCCCCGGTAGCCGGGCTCCTTGCACTCGAAGAAGTGGGTGACGACCCGGTCCCCTTCGGAGACGAGGCCCACGTGCTCGCCGACCACTCCCGGGGCCGCGGCCTCCTCGGCCGCCTCCCGGGCGAGGTCTACCGCCTCGGCGCACAGGCGGTCGGGGGTACGGCTTCGCGTCGTCGCAGCACTCACAGGTCTCGCTTCTCTCCTACGCCGTCTCACGGGTGCGCGTGCCGGGCGGGAGGTACGGGGCATGGGCGGAGCGGACCTTCGGGCCGCATCGACGTCCACGCCCGGACCGCTCAGTTTCCGGGCACACCTGACGTCATCCATTCTGCGGGATGCCGAAGAGGCGCGCGGCCGAGAACAACCGCCGGTGGCGCGCTACGCACGCTACCCCCTTCACCGCTCCCCGCCCACATGCGCGTCCCGAGAAGGCACGGATCGACTTCCGCGGCGGGCGGTTCCGCGGGGCGCCGGAGAGCCCGCCGGAACGCCCTCCGCGGCCAACACGCCGCATGCGAGAGCGGTGATCGCGGTTCGCGAGGAGGGAGGTTGGGGCACTATGACGAGGTGGCAGCCGAAGGGTCGTCCGACACTGCCGGGCCGCTCGGGCGAGCGGGCCGGGCGGTGGGCCGCGCCCTGCACCGGCCCTTCACCGGCGCGGGGCGGCGGATCCGCAGGATCACCCACGCCCACGGCGCCGGGGAGTCGGGCCTCGGCAAACTGATCGAGCTGCACGCCGTGAACGGCGCGGGCGACGTCATGATCACCGTGGCGCTCGCCTCGACGGTCTTCTTCTCGGTCCCCACGGACGAGGCGCGCGGGCGCGTCGCCCTGTACCTGGCCATCACCATGGCGCCCTTCACCCTGCTCGCCCCGGTGATCGGCCCCCTGCTGGACCACATCCCGCACGGCCGCAGGGCGGCGATGGCGGGGGCGATGCTCGCCCGGGCGCTGCTGGCGCTGCTGATGTCCGGCGCGGTCGCCTCCGGGGGGCTGGAGCTGTACCCGGCGGCGCTGGGCGTGCTGGTGTCGTCGAAGGCGTACGGCGTGGTGCGCAGCGCGGTCGTGCCACGTCTGCTGCCACCGAAGTTCTCCCTGGTCAAGGCCAACTCGCGGGTCACTCTGTCGGGGCTGCTGGCGACCGGGATCGCCGCGCCGGTCGGGGTGGGGCTCCAGCGGATCGGGCCGGAGTGGCCGCTGTACGGGGCGTGCGCCCTGTTCGTCCTCGGCACCTTCTGGGCCTTCACCATGCCGCCGAAGGTCGACTCGGCGAAGGGCGAGCGCAAGGCCCACATGCTGACCCACGGGGAGAAGAAGCCGAGCCTGCGGACGGTGGGGCCCTCGGTGCTGCACGGCCTCCAGGCGAACGCGGCGCACCGCGGGCTGTCCGGCTTCCTGATCTTCTTCCTGGCCTTCCTGCTGCGCGACCATCCGCTGCCGGGCCAGTCGGCCGCGGTGTCCCTCGGGATCGTCGGCGTCGCGGCGGGCGTGGGCAACGCCCTGGGAACGGCCGTGGGCTCGTGGCTCAGGGCCCGCGGGCCGGAGGTGATCATCGTCACCATGCTGCTGCTGGTCCTCACGGCGGCGGTGCTGGCCTCGGTGTTCTTCGGGGCGGGCATGGTCGCGGTGCTCGGCGCGACGGCCGGGTTCTCGCAGGCGCTCTCGAAGCTCTCCCTGGACGCGCTGATCCAGCGGGACGTCCCCGAGCAGGTGCGCACCTCCGCGTTCGCGCGCTCCGAGACGCTGCTCCAGATGGCGTGGGTCGTCGGCGGGGCGATCGGCATCTCGCTCCCGCTGAACGGGACGGTGGGGATGGCGGTGGCCGCCTGCATCATCGGCACGGGGCTGCTGCTGGCGGGCCGGGGGCTGCTGAGCGCCTCCCGCCGCGGCAGTCCGCCGCGGTCGGCCCGGGTCGCCTGAGGCCGCCGGGAGCGGGGACGCGCGCGGCGGGGTCGCGGCGGACGCGGGGGACCCGCCGGGCGGGGCGCCGGCCTCACCCGGATGCGTCCCCCGCGGGGGACGACCGCGCGCCGCGCCGTACCCCCGCGACGCAGGGCCGACCGCGCCCGATAGCCTTCGGCCCATGACCGTTGCGTTCTTCTCCGGCAAGCGCCGCCGGGCCGCTGCCGCCCTCGGCGCCGTGTCCGCCGGCCTCCTCGTCCTCTCCGCCTGCGACAAGCCGACGCCGCTCGTGACGGTGACGGTCGGCACGGAGTCCGTGCACGCCGAGGCCACCTGCTACAACGACGGCAAGGCCATCAAGGAGTCCGAGGTGCAGAAGTGCCTCACCGAGGGCACCCCCACGAAGATCTCCTTCGGGCTCGACGACAAGGTCCGCATCGGCGTCGACCCCGAGATCGCGGACAACGGCTGGACGCTGCTCTTCGGTGCGCAGCCGGTCGAGCAGGAGCCGTACAAGAAGACCTACCGGACCATCCCCGGCAACGCGTTCTTCTCCTCCGCGACCGGTGAGCCGACCTCCTCGGTCGACGTGAACGTCATGGAGACCGAGGGCAGCAAGGTCATCGGGATCTACCGCTTCCAGTTCGAGAAGGACTGAGCCGGAAGGCCTGAGGTGCGCGTACTGGTCGTGACCGCCGTGGCGGCGGAGGCCGGGGCCGCCGCCGCGGGGGAGTCCGCCGCGCTGCCGGGCGGGTACGACCTGACCCGCGGCCCCGTCGTCGACGCGGTCGTCGCCGGGGTCGGCCCCGCCGCCGCTGCCGCCGCCACCGCCACCGCCCTCACCGCCGCCGGACCGGGGGCCTACGGCCTCGTCGTCTCGGCGGGCATCGGCGGCGGTTTCGTCCCGCACGCCCCGGTCGGCTCGCTCGTCGTCGCGGACGCGATCGTCGCGGCCGACCTCGGCGCCGACACCCCGGAGGGCTTCCTCCCGGTGGACGAGCTGGGCTTCGGCCGCAGCGTCCACCACCCCCCGGCGGCCCTGTCCGCGCGGATCGCCCGGGTGCTGGGCGCGGCCCACGCCCCCGTGCTGACGGTCTCCACCGTGACCGGCACCGCCGAGCGCGCCGCCGCGCTGGCCCGGCGCCACCCGCGGGCCGCGGCGGAGGCCATGGAGGGCTTCGGCGTCGCGGAGGCGGCCGCCGCGCACGGGCTGCCCGTGGTCGAGATCCGGGCGGTCTCGAATGCCGTGGGGCCGCGCGACCGGTCCGCCTGGCGCATCGGCGAGGCCCTGGACGCACTCCGCGGCGCCTTCCGCCGGCTCACCCCCGTCCTCGCCAAGGAGCAGCCGTGACCCTGTCGATCGCCTACTCCCCCTGCCCGAACGACACCTTCGTCTTCGACGCGTGGGCGCACGGACGGGTGCCGGGCGCGCCGGAGCTGGACGTCACCTTCGCCGACATCGACGTCACCAACGGGATGGCCGAGCGCGGGGAGCTGGACGTGCTGAAGGTGTCCTACGCGGTGCTGCCCTGGGTACTCGACGAGTACGCGCTGCTGCCGTGCGGCGGGGCGCTGGGGCGCGGCTGCGGGCCGCTGGTGCTGACCCGGGAGCCGGGCACCGGGCTGACGGGCAGGCGGGTCGCGGTGCCGAGCGAGCGCTCGACGGCGTACCTGCTGTTCCGGCTCTGGGCGGCGGAGGCCGTGCCGGGCGGCGTCGGCGAGGTGGTGGTGATGCCCTTCCACGAGATCATGCCCGCGGTGCGGGACGGTGCGGTGGACGCGGGGCTGGTCATCCACGAGGCGCGCTTCACCTACCGGCGCTTCGGCCTGCACGCGCTGGCGGACATGGGCGAGCACTGGGAGTCCACGACGGGGCTGCCGATCCCGCTCGGCGCGATCATCGCCCGGCGCTCGCTGGGCGCGCCGGCCCTTCGCCTGCTGGCCGACTCGGCGCGCGCCTCGGTGCGGATGGCCTGGGACGACCCGGCGGCCTCCCGCCCGTACGTCCTCGCCCATGCGCAGGAGATGGACCCGGCGGTCGCCGACCAGCACATCGGGCTCTACGTCAACGAGTTCACCCACGACCTGGGCGAGGCGGGCTACGCCGCCGTCCGCGGGCTGCTGACCCGGGCCGCGGCCGAGGGTCTGGTGCCCGCCCTCGGGCCGGACGCGCTGGACTTCGCCTGAGGGCCCGGCGGGCCGGTCGGACGCCCGGGCACCGACCGGCTCCGGGGGCCGGTCGGACGCCCGGCCGGGCGGAGCCGGTCGCGGTCAGACGTCGAGCTGGTCGGCGACCGCCCGGAGCAGTCCGGCGATCTTCTTCCCCTGCGTCTTGTCGGGGTAGCGCCCCCGCTCCAGCATGGGCGTGATGTTCTCCAGCAGTGTCGTCAGGTCCTGCACGATCGACGCCAGTTCGTCCGGCTTGCGGCGCTGGGCGGCCGCCACCGAGGGCGCGGGGTCGAGCAGGGTGACGGAGAGGGCCTGGTCGCCGCGCTGGCCCGCGACCACGCCGAACTCCACCCGCTGGCCCGGCTTCAGCGCGTCGACTCCGGACGGGAGCACGGACGAGTGCACGAAGACGTCGCCGCCGTCGTCGCGGGAGAGAAAGCCGAAGCCCTTCTCGCTGTTGAACCACTTGACTTTGCCGGTGGGCACGTCTGTCCTCGTCCTCGTACTCGTGGGGCGCCGGGCGCCGGCCGGGCGCCGGAAAACGGCTCTGGATAGCACTACAGCGGGCCGTCCGACCCGCCAGTCTCAAGGCTAATGGTCCACAGGCCGCTGACAAGACGTCCCCGATCGGTTCGTCCGCGGAGGGGAACTACCCTGGCCGAATGACTGCTACTCCTGCTGGCGACTCCGCGGCACCGGGTGACGGGCTGGTCCGCGTCGGCGCCGTCGTCTTCATCATCGGCGCGGTGGCCACTCTGGTCACGGTGGCCCCACTGTTCCTGGGGACCGACCCCTTCCCGACCCTCGCATATGCCGTGTCCATGCTGATGGGCGTCGGTTTCCTGATCGCCGGGGCCGGGGTGATGCGCTCGATCGCCGCGCAGCGGCGTCAGGCCGGATCTACTCGCTCCTGACCGCCGCCGGAGCGGGCCCTCCGCGCTCCGGCGTCCGCGGGCCGCACCGCGCGGGGCCCGTTCAGGACACGGAGCGGTGCTCCTTCAGCCACGCGGGGAACGCGGTCAGGTCGTCGAGCACCACGTCCGCCCCGGCCCCGCGCAGCGCGGCGGCGTCGCAGGGCCCCGTCGGCACGGCCACCGACAGCGCCCCCGCCGCCCGCGCCCCGCGCACGTCGCCGAGGTGGTCTCCCACGTACACGGCCGCGTCGTGCTCCCGCAGCGCCTCGGCCTTGGCCTCGGCCCACAGCCAGCCGATCGTGGCGTCCGGGGCGATGCCCAGGTGCGTCAGGTGCAGCACCGCGTTCGGCTGGTGCTTGGCGGTGACCACGATCGCCCGGCCGCCGAGCTCCCGTACCGCCTCGACCGCCTCCCGGGCACCCGGCATCGCCGTCGTCGGCCCGATCGCGTGGCGGGGGTACAGCTCCCGGTAGCGGTCGCCCATCTCCCGGATCCGCTCCTCGGGGAACCACTCGGCCAGCTCCTGCTCCAGCGGCGGGCCGAGGCGGGTGACCGCGAGGTCGGCGTCGATCCACACCCCGGTCTCCGCGGAGAGCGCCCGGTAGGCGGCGTGGATGCCGGGCCGGGAGTCGATCAGCGTCATGTCGAGGTCGAACCCGACCGTGAACGGCGTCCGGGGGGAGGCGTGCGAGGTCATGGCCCCCATTGTGCCGGTGCGCCCGGCGGCGCCGGACAGGCGTTCCCCGGGGCGCGGGACCGGCCCGGAGCGCCCGGGTCAGCGCGCCGCGCGGGCCCGCCAGAGGAGGAAGAGCGCCGAGGCGAGGGCCGCCCCCTTGAGCACCCAGGGCCACGTGCCGGACAGCGCCTCCCCCATGCCGCCCTCGGGGACGGCTGCCCCCCAGCGGCCGTCGAGGCGCCCCCAGAGCCAGACGAGCCCCGCGGCGACGGCCGCGCCCGGCAGGTACAGGACGGCCGCCTTGGACTGCCCCGGCGTCAGCCGCCGCGAGCCGTAGGCGATGAGCCACCCCGCCCCGAGCGCGATCAGGGAGCCGGCGACGGCACCGGCGACGAGCAGCACGGCGGCCAGCAGGAGCAGCGGACTGCCGAGGGCCCGCCCGCCCGCCGGGGCCTCCTCCGCCGCAGGGGCCGCTGCTGCGCCGCGGCGCAGCAGCCGCGGCAGCAGGCGGCGCCCGGCCCGCGGGGCGTCCGGTGCGCCGTCCCCGTCACCGGCGCCGTCGTCCTGGTCCTCGTCCTGCTCATCGCGCGGCGGCCGGAGTATCTCCGGCACCTCCACCCCGCCGACGAATCCCGGGACCCGGGCTCCCGCGCCGAACGGCCCCGCGTCGAAGGGGTCCGCGGCGGACGGGGCGGCGCCCATCCGCCACCAGTCCGGTTCGGAGCCGGCGGTGCCGAGTTCGTCCGTGCCCGCCAGGTGCGGCGGGGAGGCGGCGGGCGGGCCCGGCGCCTCACGCGTCCGGGGGCGGGGCAGCCGCAGCCGCGCCCGGGGCCCGGTCCGCTCCGGGGACGGCTCCGGCGCCCCGGAGGGCTCCGTCCCGGGAGCCGCGGCGGCCTCGGGCACGGGGGCCGCCTCGGGCACGGGGGCCGCCTCGGGCACGGCGGGCGAGGGGCCGCCCCGCGGCGCCTCCGGGGGCGCCGCGGCACCGGGGCCGCCGGAGGCCGCCGCGGCGACCACCTCGTGCGGGGTGCCCAGACGGCCGAGGATGCGGCGCACTCCCGCCGGGCTGCTTCCGCCCACCCGGCCGCGCTGCTTCTCGATCTCGCCCCGCAACTCGGTGACCAGCCGCATCCGCTGCCCGGACGGCAGCTGGGCCTGCTGGGCCAGGTCCCCGACCCGGCTCAGGTAGTCGTAGACCAGCTGGTCGCTCTCGATCCCCACGGACGTCCCCTGCGCCGACTGCGTGTCCCCGGCGGACCGCGCCACCGCCCCGGACCGGAAGGCTCTCCGGCCGAGGCGCTCCGGCCCGGCCCGCCCTGCCCCCGACCGTAGCGGTCCAGCGGCTACCGTGGGGCGGATGGGGACGATGCCCGAGGGAAGCGGCGGCGGCACGGCCGCCGGACCGCGTACGCTCGCCGAGGCGCTGCGCGCCCGCGGCGACGACGAGCTGGCCGCGCTGCTGCGCGCCCGGCCCGATCTGCTGAGCCCGGTGCCGAACGACGTCACCCAGCTCGCCACCCGCGCCGCGACCCGTGCCTCCGTGGTGCGCGCCCTGGAGCACCTGGACCGCTTCACGCTGCAGACCGCCGAGGCGCTGGCCGTCGCGCCGGATCCGGCCGGCCTGGGCGAGCTGCGGGCCCTGCTCACCGGCGACGAGCCCGGCCCGGAGATCGCCGCGGCCCTTCCGCACGCGGTCGGCGAACTGCGGCGGCAGGCCCTGGTCTGGGGGGACGACGAGCGGCTGCGGCTGGTGCGCGTCGCCCGCGAGCTGCTCGCACCGTCCCCGAACCGCCCCTCGCCGACCGGCCTGGGGCCCACCGTGGCCGAGGCGACCGCGGGCATGTCCCCGGGGCGGCTCCAGGAGCTGATCGCGGCGGCCGGACTGCCCCCGACCCACGATCCGGTGTCCGCGGTCGCGGCGCTCACCGCCCTGTTCCGCGACCGCGAGCGGATGGGCCTGCTGCTGGACTCCGCCCCGCCCGAGGCGCTGGCCGTGCTCGACCGGCTGGTCTGGGGCCCTCCGTACGGGGAGGTGACCGCCGCCCCCGCGCCTCCGGTGCAGTGGCTGCGCGACCGGGGCCTGCTGCTGCCCGCCTCGCCGAGGACCGTCGTCCTGCCCCGGGAGGCGGCGCTGCACCTGCGCGGCGGGCGGGCGCACCGGTTGCCTGAGCCCGTGCCGCCGACGGTGGCGGCGAGCGCCGAGCGCCGCCCACAGGTTGTGGACGGCACCGCGGCCGGACAGGCGTACACGGCGCTCACCACCGTCGAGGACCTGCTCAAGGACTGGCACGAGGGCGGCCCGCCCGTGCTGCGGGCCGGGGGGCTGTCGGTGCGCGACCTCAAGCGCACCGCGGTCGCGCTCGACACCACGGAGCCGCTCGCCGCCTTCTGGCTCGAACTGGCCTACGCCGCGGGCCTGCTGGCCTCCGACGGCGAGGCCGACGAGCGGTACGCGCCCACCCCGGCCTACGACGAGTGGCTGGAGCTGCCCCCGGCGGAGCGCTGGGCCGCCCTGGCACTCGCCTGGCTGCCGGGCACCCGCGCCCCCGGCCTGGCCGGCGGACAGGACTCCAAGGGCCGCGCGCTGTCGGCGCTCGGCCCGGGGCTGGACCGCCCTGCCGTCGCGGAGGTCCGCCGCAGGGTCCTCGGCCTGCTGGCCGGGCTGCCCGAGGGCGCGGTCCCCGACGCGGCTGCGCTGCGCGACCGGCTGCGCTGGGAGCGGCCGCTGCGCGGTGAGGGGGCGGGCGCGGGGCGCGACCTGCGCGACCGGGCCGCGGACTGGGCGCTCGCCGAGGCCGAACTGCTGGGCGTGACGGGGCGCGGGGCGCTCTCCGCACACGCCCGCGCACTGCTGCCGCCCCCCGACGCCGACGGCGGGGCCGCCGGTCCCGGCCCGGACGCGGCCGCCGCGGACCGGCGCGCCCGGGCCGTGGACCTCCTGGCCGCCCTGCTGCCCGAACCGCTCGACCACGTGCTGCTCCAGGCCGACCTGACGGCCGTGGCCCCCGGCCCCCTCCAGCGCCCCCTCGCCGAGGCGCTGTCCGTCCTCGCGGACGTCGAGTCCAAGGGCGGGGCGACCGTCTACCGCTTCACGCCCGGCTCGGTGCGCCGGGCCCTGGACGCCGGGCGTACCGCCTCCGAGCTGCACGCCTTCCTCGCCGCCCATGCCCGCACCCCGGTACCGCAGCCGCTCAGCTACCTCATCGACGACGTGGCCCGCCGCCACGGCCATCTGCGGATCGGCGCGGCCTCGGCGTACGTACGCTGCGACGACGACGCCCTGCTCGGCGAGATCCTGGCCGACCGGCGCGCCCAGGGGCTCGGCCTGCGCCGCCTCGCACCCACGGTGCTCGCCGCCCAGTCGGACCCGGGCACCCTGCTGGAGGGGCTGCGGGCGATGGGCTTCGCCCCGGCGGCGGAGTCGGCGGAGGGCGACGTGCTGATCACCCGCGCACACGCCCGGCGCACCCCGCCCCGCACGCCTCCGTCCCCCGTGCCGGACGGCCCGCCGGTACCCGACCGGACGCTGCTCGGCGCGGCGGTGAAGGCGATCCGGGCAGGCGACCGGGCCGCCACCGTGGAGCGCAAACCGGCACCGGCCGCCGCCGCCCGGCCCGTCGCCGACGGCGGCGCACTGCCGCGCACCAGCCCGGCGGACACCCTGGCCACGGTCCAGGCCGCGGCCATGACCGGCTCGGCGCTGTGGATCGGCTACGTGAACGCCGACGGTGCCGCCAGCCAGCGGGTCATCGCACCGGTCCGCGTCGAGGGCGGCTTCGTCACGGGCTACGACCACACGGCGGACGAGGTGCGCACCTACCCCCTGCACCGCATCACGGGCGTCGCCGAACTCGCCGAGGACTGACGGGCCGCGCGGGCCCCGGGCCCGCCCCGGCCGGGGGCGGCTCCGTCCCTCCCCGGGGCGCCCCGTCCCGGAGACGCCCCCGCCGGGGGCGCGTCACCCCGGGGGGCCGCCGTCCGCGGGGCGGCGCCCCGAGGCGAGCCGGATGCCGAGCACCCCCGCCCCGGCCAGCAGCGCGGCCAGGACGGCCGCGCCCGCCAGCACCCCGGCGGGGTAGCCGATCGCCGGGTCCATGGCGCTCCAGGCGGCCGAGGCGACCGCCCCGCACGCCAGACCGGTGCCGACCACGGCGGTGTAGCCGAGGAGGAACTCCTCGCTGCCGATCGCGCGGACCCGGCCGCGGGTCAGGCCCAGGGCGCCGAGCAGGCGGTCGCCGCCGCGCCCGGCGGCCGTGCGGTCGATCGTGCCGAGCGCCAGCACCAGGAAGGTCAGCGAGCCGAGCACGGCGACTCCCCCGAGGATCCAGGAGACGAGCTCCGACTCCTGGAGGACGAGGTCCGCCGCGGACACCACGTTCAGCGCAGCGGGGTGGGCGAGGGCCGCCGCGCGGATCGCGTTCTCGAAGCGCGGCTCGCGCGGGGCGATCACCGCCAGCTCGCCCTCGGGCGTGGGGCTCAGGGTGCCCGGCGGCACGAGGCGCAGCCGCGCCGGGGTGCCGAGCAGCACCGCCAGGCGCCGGGAGCCCTCGGCCGTCAGGCTCCCGGTCGCCCCGCAAGCCGCCGTTCCGAGCAGCCGCGCGGCGTCGGCGCAGCCGAGGCCCACGCGCAGCACCGGCGGGCCCGAAGAGCCGGACGGGCCGGAGTCCTGCGGTGCGAGCGGGACCGCGACGGCACCGGGCAGCCCGCGCAGCAGCACCCCGGTGTCCACCCGGTCGAGCGCCCCGCGCAGCACGACGGCCTCCGCGGCCGGGTCCCTCGGCGGCGGGGCGTCGAGGTGGCGGACGGCGCCCATCCAGGCGGCGACCACCGGGGCGAGGACCAGCAGCGCGGCGACGCCGTACAGGGGGCGGACCGCCGACCGCGGGTCGTACTGGAGCCGCCGGCCCGCGAGCACGCCCCGCGGCCCGGACGCCCGGTCCGCCATCCGCCCGCCGACGGCCCGGGCCACCACCGGCAGTGCCGGGGGGACGCCCACCGCGAGCAGGACCACCCCGGCGAGGGTCGTCGTCGAGGCCGCCTGGCCGTCCCTCAGCTGCGCCAGCGCCAGCAGCACCAGCCCGGCGGCGGCCGGCGCCGTGCGCGCCACCGGCAGGCGGGGGCGCCCGGCCCGGGGACGGGGCGCCACCCGGTGCCGGCTCCCCCGGCCACGGCGCTCCGTCACCAGGGCCAGGGCCGCGAAGAGGCAGGGACCTGCGGAGCGGGCACTACGGCCGGTTCCCACCGGACGGGGCGTGGTGAACGTCCGAAAGGCGGCAGCCGTCGGCGACTTCGCTCACCACAGCTGTAACTGACAGAACGTCAACAGTTGTGCGGCGACAAGCCGTTGGGCTGGAAACCCGTTGCTGTCGAACATCCGTCTGACTAACTTTGGCTTTGACCGAAGGTCGGTTCACGGGGGAACGACGCACGACGGTCCGCTGCCGCGACACGGGCGAGTGCGCTCTCACGCGCCGCCTTCGGCCTCGCGGTCCGGACATCCGCTCCCCATGCGTGCACACGGCCGACACCGCCTGCTGCGGATCGACCGGCCGCCGCGGGCACGACACGGGGATCCTCATTGAGAACTTCTCATCTGCGCACCGGAGCACGGATAGCGACTGCCGTCACCGCGGCGACGGCCATCGGACTGGGCGGGGCGGCCACTGCCCATGCGGACTACTACGACGGGGGCATGCCCGGCCGCTCGTTCAACGTGAAGGCCGTGGGCATCAACGACACGTGGGTCGGGTTCCTGGACACCGGCCGCAAGAACTGGAACAACGCCAAGGCCGGCGTCTCGATCGGCCGCAAGTCCAGCGCCAAGGCCACGTTCACGGCCGCGCGGTACAAGGAGAGCTGGTACGGCCTCTACGCGCCGTCCGGCTGGCGACCCGTCAACCGCGTGTTCAAGATCAAGGTGAACGCGCGAACCCTCAGCCGGGACGCGGGATCCAAGATGACGGAGTGGTCCCGGAGCACCGTGACACACGAGCTGGGACACGCCCTGAGCCTCGACGACAACCCGGGGACCAAGAAGGCGTCGCTGATGAAGCACGGCCGCAACCGGGCGAAGGTGCAGAAGCCGCTGGCGTACGACGTCTCCGAGGTGAAGAGGATCTACCGATGATCAAGCTGCGCCGTCTCACCGCGGGCGGATGCGCGGTTCTCGTCGCACTCGCCGCCTCCGGCTGCTCCGCCGGCGATCCCGCCGAGACCGAGACCGGCTCCGGAAAGCCCGGCGTCGTCGCCTACGAGGCGGACTACCCGGCCTTCGACTCACTCGACGCGGTCGTGAAGGAGGCGGACACCATCGTGAAGGGCACCGTCGTCGGCTCGAAGGTCGAGGAGCTGATGCCGGAGGTCTCCACCGGGGGCGACCCGCTGACCAACCCGCAGGCCGGCCTCTCCGAGGAGGAGGCGCGGGAGGTCGAACCGGTGGTGATCACCGTCTCCACGGTGAAGGTCTCCGAGGTGCTGGCCGGTGACGTGAAGGCCGGCGACACGGTCGAGGTCAGCCAGCTCGGAGGCACGCTCGACGGGACGACGTACCGGGAGGAGCACACCACGACGCTGGCCGAGGACGGCACCCAGTACCTGCTGATGCTGGCCGACCACGGCGACTCGTCGCCGTACGACCTGCTCAACCCCGAGCAGGCCCTGTACACGGTCGGCACCGACGGGACAGTGCAGCCCGCCGCCGACGGCGGGTTCGGGGAGGCGGGGACGATCGCGGGGCTCAAGGACCGCGCGGCGCGCGTCAGGTGAGCGAGGCCGGTGCCGCGGTCGCGGCACCGGCCGACACGGCTCACGGGCAGTGACCCAGGGGGTGCCGTCCGCGGGCGGCACCCCCCTTCCGCCCGGTGCGGTGCTCAGCCCCCCAGCCCCAGGGCCTTCAGCACCGCCGGGCTCAGCTCCACCTCGTTGCCCTCGGCGGGCACGGCCCCGGCACCGGCGACTCCGTAGGCGCCCTGGACGGTGTTCACCAGGGTGAAGCGGCCGTCGTCCTGACGCTCCAGCAGCAGCACGTACTCCCTGCCGGCCACCAGATCGGCCGTCTCCGGCCCTCCGCCGCCGGGCGGTGTGTAGCGCACGGTGAGGGACCTGCCGGGTGCGGAGCCCTTCGCCGTCGCGAGCACGTCGGCCGGGGCCTCGGTCGAGGTCACGTCGTCCACCGTCCGCTCCGTGCCGCCGCCGAGCTTCGCCCGCACGATGAGGTCGGCGGCGTCCTCCAGTTCCGCGGCCGAGGCGTAGTGCGGTTCGTCGGCGACGAGGCCGCCCCCCGTCGCTCCCCGACCGGCCAGGACGAGCACCGCCGCGACCGCCACCGCGGCCGCGCCCGCGAGGGAGGCGACCAGCGGTCCGAGCCGCCGCGGGCGCGCTGCCGCCCGAGGAAGGCTGCCCACCGCGGCCGGGGGCGCGGGTGGGACGGCCGCCCCCACCGGGGGTTCCCCGTCCACCAGTGCACTCAACTCCCGCAGGGCACGAGCCGACAGCCCCGGCCCCGCCGCGGCGGAACCCAGTGGGTCGGCCTGGCGGATCAGCTCGGCGGCGCGCTGCGCGGACACCGGGGACCCCTTGGACTGCATACGCTTCATACCGACTCCCGGGACGAGGTGTGGATCTCACGGAATGCCTTGCGCGCGCGGTGCAGGCGCACCCACACGGCTGATGTGCCGCAGTCGAGGAGGCCCCCGATCTCCGCTGCCGCGAGACCGTCCCAGTAGCTGAGCAGCAGAATCTCGCGGTGCCGCTCGGGCAGCCGGTCGAGTGACTCCAGCACTGCCGAGGTCTCTGCCGACGCCGGTGCGCGGCCCAGTTCCTCACCGATCCGCCCGTACAGCTCCGCCAGCCGGGCACTCGACCGGTAGTGGTTGCCGAGGAGGTTCCTGGCGGTGACGAAAAGCCACCCGGGGGTCGTCTCCGCCCCACCGAGTTCGCGCTCCCAGGCGATCCGGAAGACTTCCGCGGTGATGTCCTCGGCCACCCCGGAGTCACCCGTCCTGCGCCGTGCGAAGGCGTGCACACGCGGGTACTCCCGGGTGTACAGGCCGGTGAATCGCGCGCTGCGGCTCCGCTCGCTCACGGTCTGCTTGTTCTCCACACCCGTATATGTCCTGAGCGGGCCCCGTCCTTACCGGCAGCCGCGGAATCGTCCGCCGTTTCCGTCCGGGCCCGGGAACGCCCCGGCCCGCCCTGCCACGGGGCGGCGGGCCGGGGCCCGGCCGCCCCGCCGTCCGGCCGTCATGCGGCACACTGGAGGTTTGGCCTCCCCGAGGCATCGGCCTGAACCGGAAAGGCGCGGGAGTGAACGGTCCTCTTATCGTCCAAAGTGACAAGACGCTTCTCCTGGAAGTCGACCACGAGCTGGCGGACGCCTGCCGCCGGGCGATCGCGCCCTTCGCGGAGCTGGAGCGCGCGCCGGAGCACATCCACACCTACCGGGTCACCCCGCTCGGGCTGTGGAACGCCCGGGCCGCCGGGCACGACGCCGAGCAGGTGGTGGACGCGCTGGTGGAGTACTCGCGCTACCCCGTGCCGCACGCGCTGCTCGTGGACGTCGCCGAGACGATGGCGCGCTACGGGCGCCTCACGCTGAGCAAGCACCCGGTGCACGGCCTGGTGCTGACCACCACCGACCGCCCGGTGCTGGAGGAGATCCTGCGCTCCAGGAAGATCCAGCCGCTGGTCGGGGAGCGGATCGACCCGGACACCGTCGCCGTGCACCCCTCCGAGCGGGGGCAGATCAAGCAGACCCTGCTGAAGCTCGGCTGGCCGGCCGAGGACCTGGCCGGGTACGTGGACGGCGAGGCGCACCGGATCGAGCTGGCCGAGGACGGCTGGGCGCTGCGCCCGTACCAGAGGCAGGCAGTCGAGGGCTTCTGGCACGGCGGCTCGGGCGTGGTGGTGCTGCCCTGCGGCGCGGGCAAGACGCTGGTGGGCGCCGGGGCGATGGCGCAGGCCAAGGCGACCACGCTGATCCTGGTGACCAACACGGTCTCGGCCCGCCAGTGGAAGCACGAGCTGGTGCGGCGCACCTCGCTCACCGAGGACGAGATCGGCGAGTACAGCGGGACGAAGAAGGAGATCCGGCCGGTCACGATCGCCACCTACCAGGTGCTGACCACCCGGCGGAAGGGCGTCTACCCGCACCTGGAGCTGTTCGACTCCCGCGACTGGGGCCTGGTCGTCTACGACGAGGTGCACCTGCTGCCCGCGCCGGTCTTCAAGTTCACCGCCGACCTCCAGGCCCGGCGCCGGCTCGGGCTGACCGCCACGCTGGTGCGCGAGGACGGGCGCGAGTCCGACGTGTTCTCGCTGATCGGACCGAAGCGCTTCGACGCGCCCTGGAAGGAGATCGAGGCGCAGGGCTACATCGCCCCGGCGGACTGCGTGGAGGTACGGGTCAACCTGACGGAGTCCGAGCGGCTGGCCTACGCCACCGCCGAGACCGAGGAGAAGTACCGGTTCTGCGCCACGACGGCGACGAAGCGGCGGGTGACCGAGCAGCTGGTCGCCAAGCACCGGGGGCAGCAGATCCTGGTGATCGGCCAGTACATCGACCAGCTGGACGAGCTGGGCGAGCACCTCGGCGCCCCGGTCATCAAGGGCGAGACCCCGAACGCCCAGCGGGAGAAGCTCTTCGACGCCTTCCGCAACGGCGAGCTGAGCGTGCTGGTCGTCTCCAAGGTGGCGAACTTCTCGATCGACCTGCCGGAGGCGACCATCGCGATCCAGGTCTCGGGCACCTTCGGTTCACGCCAGGAGGAGGCGCAGCGGCTCGGCCGGGTGCTGCGTCCGAAGGCGGACGGGCACAAGGCCCACTTCTACTCGGTGGTCGCCCGGGACACCATCGACCAGGACTTCGCGGCGCACCGCCAGCGCTTCCTGGCCGAGCAGGGGTACGCCTACCGGATCGTGGACGCCGACGACCTGCTGGCGGAGCGGGACGGGCCGGCCTGAGGCCGGTCCCGCGGCGCGCCGCGCCGCGGTGGGGTCAGCGGCGGCGGACGCCCGCCTCCTCGCCGTACTCGCCCAGCACGACGACGGAGAAGAAGGTCTCCGCGAACACCCTGGCCGCCCGGACGGCGTCGCCGAGGCGGTGGCGGGGGTGGGGCGCGGTTCCGATGGCGGTGGCACCGCGGCGCGGGGCGCCCGGGCCCGCCGGGTTGCCGGGGGTGAAGGTCGCTGTGCTCATGTATCCAGGGTGCGCCTTCTCACCCGCTCGGAGCATCCCTCCCGGGGCCTGGTGCGGAGCCCCGGCGGCTACGACCCGGGGCGGTCTCCTCTCCGCTTCCGGGAGGACCCGCCCCTGAGGCGGCCTGAGGGTCGCCGCGCCCCGGCCCCGCGCGCACGAGGGCGGGGCGCCGGCTTCCCGTCCCGGGGCGTCGCGCCCGGCCCGGGACGGGGAAATCCGTTCGCTCCCGGGCGGCGCTCTGACTAGAATCGCCGGCTTGCCCCGGGCCGCGCCCGGGTCCTCCCGCCTCCCTTCGCCGGAGTGCCGCCGCCCGGACGGAAACCGGCCGGTCCGCCATGTCGTGATCACGCAGCACCATCGAGCCGGAGGCAAGCCGTGCCCGCGCACGTTCCCGTACCCGCGACCGAGTCCGCCGACGACGCACCCGCAGCGCCGCCCCCCGACCCCGCCGCGCCCGGCCCCGGCCCGCTCGGCAGGGAGCGGGCGCACCTCTCCGCCTCCCGGGCCGCGCTGCGCGCGATGCGGGAGGACGTGCAGTCGCTGGACATCCGGGACGTGACGGCGAACTGGGTCAACGCGGCGGTCCTGGAGGCGCAGATCGAGGACCGGATCAAGGCGCTGGCCGACCTCGCGCACACGCCGCTGTTCTTCGGGCGGCTCGACTACCTGCTCAGCGCGCAGGAGGGCCAGAGCTTCTACATCGGCCGCCGCCATGTGCACGACGCCGGGGGCGACCCGATGGTCGTCGACTGGCGCGCCCCGGTGTCGCAGCCCTTCTACCGGGCCTCGCGCCGCGACCCGCAGGACGTCGCCCTGCGGCGCCGGTTCGGCTACACGGGCGGGGAGCTCACGGCGTACGAGGACGAGCACCTGACCGACCCGGAGGAGGTGGAGCGCACCTCGCGGCTGCTCCAGGCGGAGATCGAGCGGCCGCGCGTCGGCCCGATGCGGGACATCGTGGCGACGATCCAGCCCGAGCAGGACGAGATCGTCCGCAGCGGGCTGTCCGGGACGGTGTGCGTGCAGGGCGGCCCGGGCACCGGGAAGACGGCCGTGGGCCTGCACCGGGTGGCCTACCTGCTGTACGCGCACCGGGAGCGGCTGGCCAGGACCGGCACGCTGGTGATCGGGCCGAACCGCTCCTTCCTGCACTACATCGAGCAGGTGCTGCCCGCCCTCGGCGAGTTGGAGGTGCGGCAGTCGACGGTGGACGAGCTGGTCGCCCATGTCGAGGTGCGGGGTGCGGACGAGGCGCGGGCGGCGGTGGTGAAGGGCGACGCGCGCATGGCGGAGGTGCTGCGGCGGGCGGTCCGCTCGCATGTGTCGATGCCGTCCGAGGCGGTCGTGGTGGTGCGCGGGTCGCGGCGCTGGCGGATCCCGGCGTACGAGCTCCAGGAGATGGTCCGCGAGCTGCTGGAGCGCGACATGCGCTACGGGGCGGCCCGCGAGGCGCTGCCGCAGCGGATCGCGCACGCGGTGCTGGTGCGGATGGAGCAGGCGGGCGAGGCGCCGGACGACCGGGTCCAGGACGCGGTGGCCCGCAACGCGGCCGTGAAGGCCGCGGTGAAGGCGCTCTGGCCCCCGGTCGACCCGGCGAAGGTGGTGCTGCGGCTGCTGTCCGACGCCGCGTTCCTGGCGGAGCACGCCGAGGGGGTGCTCACCGCGGAGGAGCAGGCGGCGGTGGTGTGGGCGAGGCCGCCGCGCAGTGTGCGCGCGGCGCGGTGGTCCCCGGCGGATGCGGTGCTGGTCGACGAGGCGTACGACCTGGTGCGGCGCACGCAGTCGCTGGGCCATGTGGTCCTGGACGAGGCGCAGGACCTGTCGCCCATGCAGTACCGGGCGGTGGGCCGCCGCTGCTCGACGGGGTCGGCGACGGTGCTGGGCGACCTGGCGCAGGGGACGACGCCGTGGGCGACCGGCTCGTGGGCGGACGCGCTCGGGCATCTGGGCAAGCCGGACGCGGCGGTGGAGGAGCTGACGGCGGGCTTCCGTGTGCCGCGCGAGGTGATCGCCTACGCCTCGCGGCTGCTGCCGCACATGTCCCCGGGCCTGGCTCCGGTGTCCTCGGTGCGGGAGAACCCGGGGTCGCTCGTGGTCCGCGAGGTGGCGCAGGAGGAGCGGGACGCGGCGGTGGTGGCGGCCTGCACCGGGTCGCTGGCCCGTGAGGGCTCGATCGGGCTGATCGCCGCGGACGACCGGGTCCCGGCGCTGGCGCGGGCCCTGGCGGCGGCGGGCATGGCGCACCTGGAGCCGGGGACCGAGACGACGGCCGCCTCCCGGCTGACGCTGGTCCCGGCCTCGCTGGCCAAGGGCCTGGAGTACGACTACGTGGTGCTGGACGAGCCGGCGGCCGTGGTGGCGGGCGAGCCGGACCCGCGGACGGGGCTGCGGAGGCTGTACGTCGCGCTCACCCGGGCGGTGTCGGGTCTGACGGTGGTCCACGCCCGGCCGCTGCCGCCCGAGCTGCGCTGACGGCAGGGGGCTGACGTCAGCCGGCAGGCGGCGGGCGGCGGACGGCGGACGGCGGGCGGCGGACGGCGGGACGGGGGCCGGGACCACGTCCGGAACGGACGGCGGGACGGGGGCCGGGACCACGCCGCCTGCCGCCCGCCCACCGGCCGGTTCCCCGTCCGCGACCCGGCCCCGGCTGCGCCGATCCGCCCCCCGGGGATCGGTGCCCGGCCCCGCGGGCCGCCGGTCGCACGGGCCTCCCGGCAGGCGCGCGCCCAACAAATAGGTCGCTTGACCTATAGTTGTCCGCATGAACGACGAACTCCTCGACGAACTGCAGTGGGACCCCGCGGGCCCCGTGCTCGTCACGGGCGGCTACGGCACCGTGGGCGCGGAACTCTCCCGGCTGGTCGGCGCCGGGGGCCTGCCGGTACTGATGACCGGCCGCACCCCGGAGCGCGGCCGGGAGCTGGCCGCGGACCTCGGCGCCGAGGTCCGCGCCTGGGACCTCGCCTCCCCCGCCCCCTTCCGGGCCGCCGTGCGGGCGGTGGTGAGCGCCGTCAACGACCCGGAGGACCGCGTGCTGCGCGCCGCCGCGGCCGCCGGGGTGCCCCAGGTGGACGTCACCCGGTGGACCGCCCGGCTCCAGCGGGCGGTCACCGTGGCCGCCCTGGCCCGCACCTCCGCGCCGGTGCTGCTCTCCTCGGCCTGGATGGGCGGCGTCACCAGCCTCGTCGCCGCGGCCCTGGCCCGGGAGCTGGGCGGCGCCGAGCGCGTCGAGACGGCCGTGCGCTGGGACATGGCGGACCGGGCCGGTGCGGACTCGGTGGAGTTCATGGACCGGCTCGGCATCGGCTTCGAGGTGGTGGAGGACGGCAGGCGCAGGCACGCCGCCCCGCTGAGCGGGGCGCGCACCGTCCGGATCGGCACGGAGCAGGTGCGGGTCGCGCGCATCGACACCCCCGAGCAGTACACCCTCCCGCTCACCCTGGGCACCGCCACCGCCGCCACCCGGATCGGCTTCAGCTCCCCCGCCGCCACCCGGATGCTCCTCGCCCTGCGCGGCACGGGCTTCTTCCGCTGGGCCGGCGGCGACCGCTGGACCCCGGCCCGCCGCGCCCTGCTCCACTCCCCCGGCGGCGGCGGCACCGCACGCCTCCGCGTCGACGTGGCGCACGCGGGTGCCGTCCGCACCGCCACCGTCTCGGACCCGGCGGGGCAGAGCCATCTGACGGCCGTCGGCGGCTACCTGGGCCTGCTCCGGGTGCTCGGTGCCGACGGGGCGCCCGCGCCCGAGGGCGTGGTCTTCCCGGAGCAGCACCCCGACCCCGCCGCCGCCCTGGAGCGACTGGCCGCGCACGGCGTCCTGGTCGACGTCGAGCGGGCCGGGGCCGCGGAGCGGCGGGGAGCGGCCGCGTGACCCCCGAGCCCTCCGGCCGCCCGGCCACCGCCAAGGGCCTCCGGCGCCGCGCCGAACTCCTGGACGCCGCCGAGCGCCTGCTGTCCGCGTCCGGCGGGGCACAGCTCACCCTGCGCGCGGTCGCCGACGAGGCGGGGGTGCGCCTCGGGCACCTCCAGCACTACTTCCCCTCCCGTGCCGAGCTGGTGGCCGCACTGCTGGACCGGGTGCTGGAGACCTCGCTCGCCCGGATCGCCGAGCGCACCGGCCCGTCCGCGGGCGCCGAGCCCGCGTCGGTGCTGGAGGCGGTCCTCGGCGACCACGACGACGCCGCCCTGGTGCGGCTGTTCACGGAGGTGTGGTCGATGGCGGCGCACGACCCCGCGGCGGCCGCCGCCGTGCGCTCCTTCTACGCCGGGTACGTCGCCCACCTCACCGGGATCGTCCGGCACCGGGTGCCGGGGGTGGGCGAGGCCGCGGCGCACGCCCGGGCGGAGGTGTTCGTGATGACGGCGGAGGGGTCGGCGCTGTTCCGTTCCGGCATCGCCGGAGCGCGCGGCCCGGAGGCGGACGCCGTCCTGCGCCGCACGCTCATCGGGCTCCTGACCGGCCCCGCCTCCCCCTGACGGCGCCGCCGGCCCGGCGCGGGCGGGGTGTGTGGCCTCGGTCCCGGCACGGCTCTCCTCGCAGGCCGGCGCGGCCGCGCCGGCCTGCGAGGGGTGCGCAGCTTCCGCGTGCGGGCCACCCGGCCCTCGGGGACCGGCACGGGGCGGGCGGGGCCCGGCGCCCCGGCCGTCCGCGGTCCGAGAGCGGGCGCCCCTACGCGTCGAGCGCCTCGCGCCAGACGCGGACGGCGTCCGCGGAGACGGGGGCCGACCAGCCCTCCGGGCGGGCGGCGCCGCCGATGTGGAAGGCGGCGACTCCGGCGCGGCGCAGCGCGGGCACGTGCTCCAGGCGGAGCCCGCCGCCGACGAGGAGCGTCGGCCCGTAGCCGGGCTCGCCGCGGCGGGCGGCCTCGGCGGTGAGGGTGGCGAGGCCGTCGTCCACCCCGGCGGCCGACCCGGCGGTGAGGTAGGTGTCCAGGCCGGGAAGCTCCGCGAGCTGCTTGCGCAGGGCCCCGCGGTCGGCGCAGTGGTCGATCGCACGGTGGAAGGTCCAGCGGCAGCCCTCGATCTCGGCGGCGAGGCGTTCGACGGCCGCGGTGTCCGGCAGTCCCTGGTCGTCGAGGAAGCCGAGGACGAACTCCTCGGCGCCCTCCTCCCGCAGCGCCCGCGCCGTCCCGGCCAGGGTGTCGAGCTCCCGCGGGCCGCCCGCGGAGAATCCGTCGGCGCGGCGGAGCATCACCCGCAGCGGGATGTCCACCGCGTCCCGGATGCGCGCGAAGGTGTCGCGGGAGGGCGTGAGGCCGTCGGCCGCCATGTCGGTGACCAGCTCCAGCCGGTCCGCTCCTGCCGCCTGCGCGGCGACCGCGTCCTGCGGGTCGAGGGCGATCACCTCAAGGAGTGCACGGTTGCTCATGGGGCCCATTCCTCCAGGAAGGTACAAGGTGCCGCCTCCGCGGCCCCCGAACGGCCGAAGAGGTCTAGTCCAATGTCCAGCGTAATACCCCGCACCTCCCGTGACAGCCCGCCGGGGCGGCATCCGGCCATGCGCGCACCCCGTCGGCACTTGCCTCCCCATACAGGGAGGGGGTATACAGGAAGGAGCAATAGATACCCCCTAGGGGTATAGACCCGAAGGAGGCCGGAGATGCCGACCGCAGCCGCCCGCCCAGCGGACAGCGCAGCCCACGAGGTGGAACTCACCATCGGCGGGATGACCTGCGCCTCCTGCGCGGCGCGCGTCGAGAGGAAGCTGAACCGGATGGAGGGCGTCGAGGCGACGGTCAACTACGCCACCGAGAAGGCGAGGATCGCCTTCGCCCCGGACGTGGTGGTGGCCGACCTCATCGCGACGGTGGAGGCGACCGGCTACACCGCCGAGGAGCCCGCCCCGGCGGCACCCGGGTCTCCCGGAGCGGACGGCGGGGGGCGGCCCGAGGAGGGGGACGGGCTCACCCCGCTGCGCCAGCGGCTGGTGACCGCCGTGGTGCTGTCCGTACCGGTGATCGCGATGGCCATGGTGCCCGCGCTGCAGATCGAGTACTGGCAGTGGCTCAGCCTGACGCTCGCCGCGCCCGTCGTCACCTACGCGGCCTGGCCCTTCCACCGGGCCGCGTGGACCAACGCCCGCCACGGCGCCGCCACGATGGACACCCTGGTCTCGGTGGGCACCTCCGCCGCGTTCCTGTGGTCGCTGTGGGCGCTGTTCTTCGGCACCGCGGGCGTCCCCGGGATGACCCACCCCTTCGAGTTCACCATCGCCCGCAGCGACGGTGCCGGGAACATCTACCTGGAGGCCGCCGCCGGTGTCACGGCCTTCATCCTGGCCGGGCGCTACTTCGAGGCCCGCTCCAAGCGCAGGGCCGGGGCCGCGCTGAAGGCCCTGATGGAGCTGGGCGCCAAGGAGGTCACCGTGCTGCGCGGCGACCGCCAGGAGACCATCCCCGTCGACGGGCTCCGCACCGGGGACCGCTTCCTCGTACGCCCCGGGGAGAAGATCGCCACCGACGGCACGGTGGTCGAGGGCTCCTCCGCCGTCGACGCCTCCATGCTCACCGGCGAGTCCGTCCCGGTGGAGGTGGCCGCGGGGGACCGCGTCACCGGCGGCACCCTGAACGCGGGCGGCCGCCTGGTCGTCGAGGCCACCGAGGTCGGCGGGGACACCCGGCTCGCGCGGATGGCCCGGCTCGTCGAGGACGCCCAGAACGGCAAGGCCGCGGCCCAGCGGCTCGCCGACCGGATCTCCGCCGTCTTCGTCCCCGTGGTCATCGCGCTCTCCGTGGCGACCCTCGGCTTCTGGCTCGGCAACGGCGCCGGGCTCACCGCCGCCTTCACCGCGGCCGTGGCGGTCCTGATCATCGCCTGCCCGTGCGCCCTGGGCCTGGCCACGCCCACCGCCCTGATGGTCGGCACCGGACGCGGCGCCCAGCTCGGCATCCTGATCAAGGGGCCCGAGGTCCTGGAGACCACGCGCGCGGTCGACACCGTCGTCCTGGACAAGACGGGCACGGTGACCACCGGCCGGATGGAGCTCCTGGCGGTGCGCACCGCCGGTGCCGTCGACGCCGACCGGGCCCTGCGGCTCGCCGGTGCCCTGGAGCACGCCTCCGAGCACCCCGTCGCCCGGGCCGTCGCGAGCGCGGCCGCCGAGCGCACCGGGCCGCTGCCCGCCCCGGAGGACTTCGCCAACGTGCCCGGTCTCGGCGTGCGCGGCACGGTCGACGGGCACGCCCTGCTCGTCGGGCGCCCGCGCCTGCTGGAGCAGCAGGGCATCGACCTGCCCGCCGACCTGGCCGAGGCCCGCGCCACGGCCGAGGCCGGCGGCCGCACGGCGATCGCCGTCGCCTGGGACGGCGAGGCCCGCGCCCTCCTCGAAGTCGCCGACGCGGTCAAGGACACCAGCGCCGAGGCCGTCCGCCGCCTGCGCGCACTGGGGCTCACCCCCCTGCTGCTCACCGGCGACAACCGGGCCGTGGCCGAGGCGGTCGCCGCCGAGGTCGGGATCGAGGAGGTCGTCGCCGAGGTCATGCCCGAGGACAAGGTGGACGTCGTCAGGCGGCTCCAGAAGGAGGGCAGGACCGTCGCCATGGTCGGCGACGGGGTCAACGACGCCGCCGCCCTCGCCCAGGCGGACCTCGGGCTCGCCATGGGCACCGGCACCGACGCGGCCATCGAGGCGGGCGACCTCACCCTGGTCCGCGGCGACCTCACCGCGGCGGCCGACGCCATCCGGCTGGCCCGCCGCACCCTGGCGACCATCCGGACCAACCTCTTCTGGGCGTTCGCCTACAACGTCGCCGCCCTGCCGCTGGCCGCGGCCGGCCTGCTGAACCCGATGATCGCGGGAGCGGCCATGGCCTTCTCCTCCGTCTTCGTCGTCGGCAACAGCCTGCGCCTGCGCCGCTTCGGCGCGGGGGGCTGACGGCCCGGAGCGGAGGGCGGGAGGCGCCGCGGGGCCTGCCCCGGGGCGCCTCCCGCACCCGCGCCCGGCGGCAGAATGAGGCCATGGCCCCGCTCCCCGCGCACCCCGCCCACGACGACCTCCGCGCCCGCTGGCGCGCCACCCTGCCGGCCGCGCTCGGCGACGGCCCCGGGGCCCCGGCCCTCCTGGCGACCGGGCCCGGCACGGCGGCGCTCGACCGCTACGCCGACGACCTGCTCGGCCGCTGGGCCGAGCCCCAGCGGCGCTACCACACCACCGGCCACCTCGCGGCGGTGCTCGACCGGATCGACGAACTCCGGGAGTACGCGGCCGACCTCGCCGCCGTCCGCCTCGCGGCCTGGTTCCACGACGCCGTCTACCTCCCCGACCGCTCCGAGAACGAGGAGCGCTCCGCCCGTCTCGCCCAGCGGGCGCTGACCGAACTCGGCGTGGGCGAGGCGCGCACGGCGGAGGTCGCCCGCCTCGTGCGACTGACCGTGACCCACGACCCCGAGGAGGGGGACGCCGACGGGCAGGTGCTGTGCGACGCGGACCTCGCGGTCCTGGCCGCGGCCCCGGCCGCCTACGCGGCCTACGCGGCAGCGGTGCGCGAGGAGTACGGCTTCGTGCCCGAGGAGCTGTTCCGCGACGGACGCGCCGCGGTGCTGCGCCGGCTGCTGGCCCTGCCGCGCCTGTACCGCACCCCTTACGGGCGGGAGCACTGGGAGGCCCCGGCACGGCACAACCTCACGGTGGAGCTGGAGCTGCTGTCCGCGTCCTGAGACGGTCGGCCCCGGGGGAATGACAGGTACGAAGCACCTGTTGGCACCTGTCGTGCCCGCGCCTTCCGATCACCCGTCACCGCCCGCCCCGCGGACCCCCGGGTCCCCGTTCCCGGCCGGGGACGGAGCACCCCGGCCGGGCCGCTCCCGGATGCCGCTCGCCGTCCACCTCCTGGGGCTGTCCGTGTTCGCCCTGGGCACCAGCGAGTTCATGCTGTCCGGGCTGCTCCCGCCGATCGCCGCCGACATGGGCGTGTCGATCCCGCAGGCGGGCCTGCTGATCTCGGCCTTCGCGATCGGCATGGTGATCGGCGCCCCCCTGCTGGCCGTCGCCACGCTGGGGCTCCCCCGCAAGACCACCCTGGTGGCCCTGATCTCGCTGTTCGGGCTCGGGCAGGTGGCGGGCGCGCTCGCCCCCTCCTACGAGGTGCTGTTCGCCTCCCGCGTGCTCAGCGCGCTGGCCTGCGCCGGCTTCTGGGCCGTCGGCGCGGCCGTGGCCATCGCCATGGTCCCCGTCACCTCCCGGGCCCGGGCGATGGCCGTCATGATCGGCGGCCTCTCCCTCGCCAACGTGCTCGGGGTGCCCGCAGGCGCGTTCCTCGGCGAGCACCTGGGCTGGCGGGCCGCGTTCTGGGCCGTCGGCGCCGCCTCGGCCGTCGCCCTGGCCGGGGTCGCGACCCTGGTGCCGCGCATCCCGCGGCCCGACCGCAGGCCCCGGCTGCGCGGGGAGCTGGCGATCTACCGGGACCGGCAGGTGTGGCTGGCGGTGGCCGCGACCGCACTGGCGGCGGGCGGGGTGTTCTGCGCCTTCTCCTACCTCGCGCCGCTGCTCACCGAGGTGGCGGGGCTGTCCGCGGGCTGGGTGCCGACGGTGCTCGGCCTGTTCGGGACCGGCGCGCTGGCCGGCACCGTGGTAGGCGGCCGGGTCGCCGACGCCCGCCTCTTCGGCGTGCTGCTCTCGGGCACCGCCGCCTCCACGGTGCTGCTGGCGGCGCTGGCGCTGCTCGCCTCCTCCCCCGCCGCCGCGGTCGCGCTCGCGTTCTGCCTGGGGTTCTCCTCGTTCTTCACCGCCCCGGCGCTCAACGCCCGGATGTTCGACGTCGCCGGTGCCGCGCCGACCCTGGCGGGCGCGACGGCCACCGCCGCGTTCAACCTCGGCAACACCGCCGGGCCGTGGCTCGGCGGTGCGGTCATCGACGCGGGCCTCGGCTTCGCGTCGACGGCCTGGGCGGGCGCGGCGATGACCGCGGCGGCGGCGGGACTGGTCGCCCTCTCGCTGCGGGTGCACTCCCGCTCCCGGGTGGTCACGGGGGCGATGGGCGCCTCCGCCGCCCCGGTGGGCGACCGCGCCCGCCGGTGAGCCCGCCGGCCGGACCCCCGGCATGCCGGCCGCCGGTGATCCCGCCGGGCCGCGCGGCAGGACCGGGGTGGGGCCCGGACCGTGCCCGACGGATCCCGCTCGGCGCGCGCCGCCCCGCGGGCGGACAGCGCCCTGTGCCGGAGACGGCCTAGCGGTCGCCGCGGGGCGCCGGGCGGCCCTTCGGGCGGCGCAGCCCCGCTTCCGTGAGGCGCCGGACGAGCTCCTTGGAGCCGATCTCCACCGCCCCGGCCGCCACGGCGTCGGCATAGCGGTGCGAGGGCACGTCGTAGTGGTCGCGCTCGAAGGCGCGGCGCGGGCAGCCGATGCCCTCCGCGAAGGCGTGCAGCTCGTCGAAGGAGGCGTCGCTGACCAGGTGCGACCACATGCGGCCGTGACCCGGCCAGTCCGGCGGGTCGATGAAGACCGTCACCGCAGGCCGCCGACGGGGGCGATCACCACGCCGGCCTTGGCGCAGACCCAGCGCGGGTCCGGCCCGAGCTCCGGTTCGACCTCCAGGGCGTGCGGGTCGCCCTGGTCGCAGACGGGGCACAGCGGCCAGCGCCCGTAGCGCTCCAGCAGGGCGTCCTGCACGTCCTGGGCGACCAGGCCGGCCACGTAGGGGGCCCCCTCGGGCCACTGCTCGACCCACCAGCGGCGGTGGGTGACCGCGTCCTCGACGAGGGAGACGACGTCCGCCTCCGCGACGTCCCGGGCGGCCAGGTCGGCGAGGACCAGGGCCCGCGCGGCGTGCAGTGCCTGTTCCAGCGGGTTCGGGGCGTCCATGGGCCCATTGTCCCCCGGTCGCACGGGGGCCTTGACGGGGCCCGAAGCCCGAAAATACCTTTCACGTGTGACGTATCCAGTGAAGGAAAGTTTCAGCAGCGGGACGCCACCGGCACCGGCGGCCCTGGCGGCGAAGGTGCGCACGCTCTCCCCCTCCATGACGCGCTCCATGCAGCGGGTCGCCGAGGCCGTCGCCGAGGACCCCGCCGGGTGCGCCGCCCTCACGGTCACGGGCCTCGCCGAGCGCACGGGCACCAGCGAGGCGACCGTGGTGCGCACGGCCCGCCTCCTCGGCTACCCCGGCTACCGGGACCTGCGCCTGGCGCTGGCCGGGCTGGCGGCGCACCAGCAGTCCGGACGGGCCCCCGCCCTCACCACCGACATCGCCGTCGACGACCCGATCGCGGACGTCGTCGCCAAGCTCGCCCACGACGAGCAGCAGACCCTCGCCGACACCGCGGCCGGGCTGGACACGGTCCAGCTGGGCGCGGTGGTGGCGGCGGCCGCCACCGCCCGCCGCATCGACGTCTACGGCGCGGGCGCCTCCTCCCTCGTGGGCATGGACCTGGCCCAGAAGCTGCTGCGCATCGGGCTCCTCGCCCACGCCCACGCCGACCCCCACCTCGCCGTGACCAACGCGGTCCAGCTGCGGTCCGGTGACGTGGCGATCGCCATCACGCACTCCGGTTCGACGGACGACGTCATCGAGCCGCTGCGGGTGGCCTTCGACCGGGGGGCGACGACCGTCGCGATCACCGGGCGCCCGGACGGGCCCGTCACCCAGTACGCCGACCACGTGCTGACCACGTCCACGGCCCGCGAGAGCGAACTGCGGCCGGCGGCCATGTCCTCCCGCACCAGTCAGCTCCTGGTCGTGGACTGCCTGTTCATCGGGGTGGCGCAGCGGACGTACGAGTCCGCCGCCCCCGCCCTGGCCGCCTCGTACGAGGCGCTGGCCCACCGCCACCGCCCGCGCAGCCGCTGATCCCGCACCCGCACCACCCGGCACGCGTACGTCCCGAGAAAGCAGAGCCACCTGACATGACCTCCCTCCACGGTGAACTCCGCGCCCAGCTCGACAGCCTCGCGACGGAGGCCTTCCGGCCCGAACTGGCGGACGTCGACCGGCTCCCGACCCTGGAGATCACCCGCCTCATGAACGGCGCGGACGCGTCCGTCCCGGCCGCGGTCGCCGAGCAGCTTCCCGCCATCGCCCGGGCGATCGACGCGGCGGCCGCCCGCATGGCCCGCGGAGGCCGACTGGTCTACGCCGGGGCGGGCACGGCGGGGCGGCTCGGCGTGCTGGACGCGAGCGAGTGCCCGCCGACGTTCAACACCGACCCCTCGGAGGTCGTCGGGCTCCTCGCGGGCGGTCCCGCGGCGATGGTCCGGGCTGTCGAGGGGGCCGAGGACAGCAAGGAGCTGGCCGCCGCCGACCTCGACGCGCTGAAGCTCACCGAGGACGACACGGTCGTCGGCATATCCGCCTCCGGCCGCACTCCCTACGCCGTGGGGGCGGTGGAGCACGCGCGGCGGGTGGGGGCGCTCACGGTGGGCCTCTCCTGCAACGCGGGCAGCGCGCTGGGGGCGGCGGCCGAGCACTCCGTCGAGGTGGTGACGGGCCCCGAGCTGATCACGGGCTCCACCCGCCTGAAGGCGGGCACGGCGCAGAAGCTGGTGCTCAACATGATCTCGACGGTCACCATGATCCGCCTGGGCAAGACCTACGGGAACCTGATGGTCGACGTCCGCGCCTCGAACGACAAGCTCCGGGCCCGCTCGCGGCGGATCGTCGCCCTGGCGACCGGGGCGCCGGACGACCGGATCGAGGCGGCGCTGGAGTCGACCGGCGGAGAGGTGAAGAACGCCATCCTGGTGATCCTGGCCGGAGTGGGGGCGCCGCAGGCCGCGGAGCTGCTCTCCCGTACGGACGGCCGCCTCCGCGCGGCCCTGGCCGCGGGCGGCGCACCCGGCACCGGCCCGGCCGCGGGCCCCGGGCACGGGGCCTCCGAGTGCGCCTGAGCCCCGGCCGCGGCAC
The DNA here is from genome assembly GCF_024497955.1 of Streptomyces sp. C10-9-1. Lineage (GTDB taxonomy): Bacteria > Actinomycetota > Actinomycetes > Streptomycetales > Streptomycetaceae > Streptomyces > Streptomyces sanyensis. Next base: position 173,680 of record NZ_JANHKP010000007.1, read on the forward strand.
CCCTGCGCGGCCGCACCGGCACCGACGCACATCCCGCGAAGCCCTGCCGTCCACCGCGCCCCCCGCCTAGCATGTGGTGCACCGCATACGGGGAGTGACTGGGGGTGGACAGTGGCGCACACGGCGGCGTTACGGCTGGTCCTGCACGTCGACGAGGAGGGCGCCGACGACGAGCGGCGGGCCGAGCTGGCGGAGGGCCTGGGGCGGGAGCTGCGGGAACTCGACGCCGCGGTGTCCCCGCTCGGCGGCGGCGAGGCGCCGGAGGGCACCAAGTCGGGCGGCGCGGTCGCGCTCGGCGCGCTGCTGGTCGCGGTGGCGCAGCCGGAGCTGGTGTCGGCCGTCCTGGCGGCCGTCGAGGCGTGGGGGGCCGGGCGGGCGGGCCGGAGCGTCAGGATCGAGATCGACGGTGACTCGATCGAGGTGACGGGCCTGTCCGCGAAGGACAGGCGACGGCTGATCGACTCGTGGCTGGAGCGCCGGAGTACCGGGCCGGACAGTGAGCGGGACACGTAGTGCCCTGATCGTGGCGTGCCATGAGTACGGGGACCCCGGGCTGCGGCGGCTGCGATCACCCGCGGAGGACGCCGAGGCGCTCGGCCGGGTGCTGCGGGACGGCGCCATCGGCGGCTACGACGTCCGGACCCTGGTCAACCAGCCCGCGCACGTGGTCAACCAGGCGCTCGACGACTTCTTCGCCGACCGCTCGCCCGACGACCTGCTGCTCGTGCACTTCTCCTGCCACGGGGTCAAGGACGAGGACGGGCGCCTGCACTTCGCGACCCCGGACACGCGGCTGGGCCGGCTGGACTCGACATCCGTCTCGGCGGATCTCGTCAACCGGCTGATGGGACGCAGCCGTTCGCGCCGGATCGTCCTCTTCCTGGACTGCTGCTACGCGGGCGCCTTCGCCCGCGGCATGGTCGCCCGCGGGGGCACGGCCCTGCCCCTGCGGGAGCAGTTGGCGGGCCGGGGCAGGGCCGTGATCACCGCGTCCAGCGCGATGGAGTACGCCTTCGAGGGCGGCGGCGAGCCGTCCGAGACCTCGCCGTCGCCGGGGCCGTCCGTCTTCACCGGCGCCCTGGTGGCGGGGCTGGAGTCGGGGGAGGCCGACCGGGACCAGGACGGCTGGGTGACGCTCGACGAGCTGTACGACCATCTCTACGAGTCCGTCCGGGCGGTGACGCGGCACCAGACGCCGGGCAAGTGGGCGTTCGGAGTGCAGGGCGGTCTGCGCCTCGCCCGCCGCGGGCGGCCCGTGGAGACGCCCGCCCCGCTGCCTCCGGAGCTCGCCGACGCGATCGGCCATCCGCTGGCCGGGATCCGCGCCGGTGCGGCGCAGGAGCTCGGCCGGTTGCTGGCGGGACGCCACGCGGGGCGGGCCCTGGCCGCGCGACGGGCCCTTCAGGGCCTCGCGGAGGACGACAGCCGCACGGTGTCGGCCGCGGCCGCGGCCCTGCTCGCCGCCCACGGGGGGCACGAGGAGCGGCGCGCGGCGCCCGCCGACCCGGCGGACGCGGCCGAGGACCCCGCTCCGCAGGACTCCTCACCGCCCCGGACGGACCAGGCGGACCAGGCGGACCGGGCCGAGGTCCCCGACGGGCTCGGGAGCCCGACCCCGCCCGGCGCCACCGCCCGGCCCGGCCCCGTGCGCCCGTCGGGCGCCGCGGACCCGCCCGGGGCCCCAGTGGCACTGCCCTCCCCGGCCGGCGCGCCCACCGCCCGCCGCAGGCGGGGCGGCCGTACCCGGCGCACCGCCACCCCTCCCGCACCCACCGCCCCCGCCCCCGCCCGGCGGACCGGGAGCCCTCCCGGAGCACCTCCCGTGACGGACCGTCCGCGGGCGCCCGCGCAGAAGCCCCGGGGAGAGGTCCCGGACGAGCCGGGGAAGCAGCTCCCGCCCCCGCCGCGGCGGCCCGAGGCGGCTGCGGGCGGGCCCCCGCGTCCGGGCGGCGTGGCGACGGGGCACGGAAGCGCGGCGGCCCCCGGCCCGGGGGGTGCGGCCGGACGCCGCAGGCCGCGGCCGGCCGCGGTCTGCGTCCCGGCCCTCGTCGGCGCCGCCCTGCTCCTCGCACGCCTGTTTCCGCCGTACTTCGCCGACGGCTCCACTGCCCTGGTGGACGATCGCTGGCAGGGCCCCTCCGCTCTCGCCCTCGCCTGCCTGGTGGCGCTGTGCGGCGCGGCGGTACTGCGTCCCTCCTGGGAGAGGGCGGCCGCCGGGGGGCTGGCGGGGCTGGGCTGCATGTCGGTGGTGGGAGGGGTCCAGGCGGTGGCGGTGACGCTGTGGAGCCTCTCCCCGGGGTGGGGGATGGTCCTGGAGATCGCCGCCCACGGCACCGTCGTACTCGCCGCGGTCCGGGCCCTGCGGGCGGTGCGGCCGCGCCTGTCCCCCTGGCGGGGTCCGGGGCACGCCCGGGCCGTCACCGTTCTGGGGGTGGCGGCCGCGGCCGGGGACGCGCTGCTGGTCCTGTCGGCGAACGAGTTCCTGGGCTCCGCCCTCGGCACCTTCGCCGCCGTCGCCGCCCTCACGGGTCTCGGGTGCGCCCTGCGGGTGCGGTCGCGGCCGGACCGCCGGACGGCGCGCCGGTGCGGCGCGGTCACGGCCGCGGTCCTGGTGGCCGAGTGGATCATCCTGGTGTCGCTGGGCTTCGACGGCTCCGCGGGATGGCTGATGCTGCCCGTGGCCGCCGTCCCTCCCGCCGCCGTGGCGGTGACCGCGGCCGCGACCCGGGTGTCGCCCCGGGCCTTCGGTCTCACGGCCGTGGCAGCCTGGATCGCCCACCGCGCCGCCGACGTACCGCTGTGGGACCGGGCGCTCGTGGTGGGCGGGCACCCGCCCGTCCTCTACGGCTTCGCCGCGGTGCTGATCGCGCTGGCGGTCTCCACCGCCGGGCTCGCGCGGGCGGATGCCCGCACCCCGGCGCCCGCCGGGGGCGGGTGACCCCCCGGCGGCGGTCCGGCGCCCCCCCTTACGCCACCTGCTCCCTGACGGTCACCCGCCCGTCGCCGATGGTCGCCACGCGCGGTGCGCGGCGGGCCAGCGCCGAGTCGTGGGTGACCATCACGAAGGTGAAGGCGTGCTCCTGCCACAGCGCCTCCAGCACCTCCATCACCTCGTCGCGCATGGACTCGTCGAGGTTGCCGGTCGGCTCGTCGGCGAGCAGCACCGCGGGGCGCTTGACCAGGGCTCGGGCGACGGCGACCCGCTGCTGCTGGCCGCCGGAGAGTTCGCCGGGCACATGGCCCGAGCGGTCCCCGAGGCCCACCGAGGCCAGGGCCTCCCCGGCGCGTTCGCGGCGCTCGCGTGCACCGAGGCGCAGGGGCACCAGGGCGGTCTCCACGTTCTCCTGCGCGGTGAGGGTGGGGATCAGGTTGAACCCCTGGAACACGAAGCCGATCTTCTCGGCGCGGACCCGGGTGAGCCGGGCTTCGGGGAGGGCGGCGAGGTCGGTGCCGTCGAGCACGACGCTGCCCTCGGTGGGCCGGTCGAGGCCGCCGAGCATCTGAAGCAGCGTCGACTTGCCGCCTCCGGTCGGCCCCTGGATCACCAGGCGCCCGCCGTCCTCGATGGTGAGGTCGACGGAGTCGAGGGCCGTCACGGCGTCCTTGCCCCGCCGGTAGCGCTTGGTGACGCCGGTGAGCTGGTACATCGTCAACTCCTGTTGCGTGAAGGGGTTTCCTCGCGGTCCTGCCGTTCCCGGGGTGCCGCCCCCGGGGACCGGTCCGCCCCGCGGCGGGCGGCCGTGCGCGGCGTGGTCGCGCGGTGTGCGGTCGTGCGGTGGGCGCTCACTCCACGCGGCGCAGCGCGTCGGCGGGGCGGAGCCGGGACGCCCGCCAGCCGCCGAAGCCGCCCGCGACGAGGCCGCCGGCCACGGCGAGGGCGACGGCGAGGCCGATCGTGGCGAGGGAGACCGGGGCGGTGAGGGCGATGTCGAGGGTCTGGGGGCTGCCGCCCCCGCCGCCCTGGCCGCCGAAGCGCATCCCGCCGCGCGCCGCGCCACCGGCCGCGCCGCCGCCGCCGAGTTCGGCGGTCAGCGTCGGGCTGAGCGCGGTGATCAGCCAGGCGCCCGCGAGACCGAGTGCGATGCCGAGGGCGCCGCCGACGAGCCCGTTGACGAGCGCCTCGCCCGCCACCTGGCGGGTGACCCGGCCGCTCCGCCAGCCCAGGGCCTTGAGCGTGCCGAACTCGCGCACCCTGCGGCTCACCGCGGAGGAGGTGAGCAGCCCGGCCACCAGGAACGCGGCGCCGAGCACGAGGTAGGACAGCCAGGTGCCGACGCCCGAGGCGAGGTCGGAGGCGGTGGACAGGGAGCCCGAGACGGTGGCGGCGAGGTCCGCGGAGGTGGTGACGGTGGTCCCCGGGATGTTCTTCAGGACGGCCTCCTTGACGCCCTCGATGCGCTGGGAGTCGGTGGCCTTGACGTAGACGGTGGTCACCTTGGCCTCGGCGCCGGCGAGGGCCTGGGCCCGGGCGAGGGGCAGGTAGACGTCGGCCGCCGCGTCGCCGCTGTCGGCCGTCGCGATGCCGATGACCTCGAACTCCGTGCCGGAGACGGTGAGGGTGCCGCCGACGGCCAGGTCCTTCCCGGCGGCCCAGGCGCTGTCGAGCACGGCGACCGCGGCGTCCGTCTCGCCCTCGGTGAAGGTCCGGCCGGAGGTGATCTTCGAGGTGGTGAGCGGGCCGAGGTCCTGGCGCGCGACGTCGGTGCCGTAGGCCGTGTAGGAGTCGACGTCGAAGGCCGCGCCCCCGCCGCGCACGGCCCCGCCGCCCCCGCCGCCCGGTCCGCCCTGCCCCGGGTTCTCCACCTGCCCGCGCCGGAACTCCCCGTCGACCTTCATCACACGGATGCCGAGCCCGCCGACGGCGTCGGCGACGCCGTCCTGGCCCGCGACGTCGTCGACGGTGGAGGCGTCCAGGGACTGGAAGCCCTGGACCATGACGAGGTCCCGGCTCTGCTGCGCCTCCTCGCCTTCTCCGGCGTCGAACTCGAACCGCGGCCTCCGGGTGGTCTGCCCCTCCTCCGGGGGCTCGACGGCCTTGGTGACCGTCATGTCCGTGCCCAGTCCGTAGAGGGATTCCAGGACCTTGCCCTGGGCGCGGCTCATGCCCGAGGAGACCGAGGTGACGACGATGACGAGGGCGATGCCGAGGGCCAGCCCCGAAGCGACGACGAGCGCCGCCTTCCTGCGGCGGCGCAGCTCGCGCCGGAGGTAGGTGAAGAACATGGCGCGACGCTAGGAGCGGGGGGTGATGAGGGGATAAGCCCCGGATGAGAGGCGCATGAGTGTTCCTCGGCGGCCCTCGGCGCGCGCCTGCCCCTGAGCCCTGGCGGCCCTCGGCACGCCCCTCCCCCTGAGTCCCGGCGGCCCTCGGCACGCCCTGCCCCCGCGTGCCCGTGGCCGCCCGGCCCCGCCCGTGCTGCGGGGCTCCGCCCTCCACCTCCGCCCGTACGGCCGGTCTCCGCCCTCCGCCTCCGATTTCGCAGAGATTTTTTTGCAAAAATAGTTTTGCTAAGTGGTCGGGCGGTCCTACGCTCGCCCCATGCCTGCCGAACCCACCCGCCGGGTCCTCGACCCGGGGACCGACACCGCCGCCCTGAAGGCCCTCACCCATCCGCTGCGGATCCGGCTGCTGGGTCTGCTGAGGCAGCTCGGCGCCGCCACCGCCAGCGAGCTGGCCGCGCGGACCGGCGAGTCCTCCGCGTCGACCAGCTACCACCTGCGCGTCCTGGCACGCCACGGCTTCATCACCGAGGCGGAGCACCGCGACGCCCGGGAGCGGCGCTGGCAGGCCGTCCACGCCCTCACCAGCTGGGACGAGGCCCGGATGAACGACTCGGAGGCGGCCCGGGCCTTCGTCGACACCATCCGCCGCGCCCAACTGGACCATCTGGAACGCACGGTGGCGGCCCATGCGGCCGACGCCGCGGCGGGCCGGGTGGGTGCCGACTGGCTGGAGGCGTCCGGCATGACGGACCTGATGCTCCGGATGACCCCGGAGTCCCTCGGGGAGCTGGTGGAGGTCTTCACGCGCACCGCCTACGCCCTGGCAGCCCGGGACGCGGACGACCCGCGCGCCGAGCAGGCGGCGGTGTTCGCGGCCGGGTTCCGCATGCCCGCCGCGTCCGGGGACCCGGAGGCCCCCGACACGGCCACCGGCACGAAGGGCGGGGCGTCCGGCGAGCAGGACGGTCCGGCCGAGGACGGCCGGGGCGGAGCGGAGGGCCTCCGGTGAGTCTGCTGAGCCCCGGGACGGCCCGCCGCCGCTTCACCGCCACCGCCTTCCTCTTCTGGCTGCCCGTCGGCCTCTACCTCCCCTCCCAGGTGCTGCTGCTGACCGAGCGGGGCCTGGCCCTCGCCACCGTCGCGGGCCTGTTCGCGGTGTACTCGCTGACCGTCGCCGCGCTGGAACTGCCCACCGGCGGCCTGTCGGACGTGATCGGCCGCAGGCCGGTGCTCGCCGCCTCGGGAGCGCTCAACCTCGGTGCCCTGCTGCTGGTCTCCACGGCCTCCTCCCTGTGGGTGCTCGGCGCGGCGATGCTGCTGCTCGGCGGCGGCCGGGCGCTCTCCTCCGGCCCTGCGGAGGCGTGGTACGTCGACACCGTGCAGGCCGCCGCTGGTCCGGACGCGGAGCTGCGGACCGGCCTGGCCCGCGGCGGTTCGGCCTCCGCGGCCGCCCTGGCCGTCGGCACGCTGGCCGGGGGATCGCTGCCCCTGCTCCTCGACCGGATCGGCGCGGACCCGTCCCGGATCACCGGCGGCGTGGTGCTGCCCCTGTCGGTCCCGGCGATGCTCGCGGCGGTGGTCTGCGCGGTGTTCGTCGGCTATGTGCTCACGGCTCTGCCCGAGCCGCCGCGTCCGCCCGCCACCGTGGCCGGGATCCTGCGCGGGGTCCCGGACACCGTGCGCACCGGGGTCCGCCTGGGTGCGCGCGACGGACTGGTCCGCAGGCTCCTGCTCACGGCCGCGGCCTCGGGCGCCGCGCTGTGCGCCGTCGAGCTGCTGACGCCGCCCCGGGCCGCCGCGGCGACGGGCGGCTCGGAGTCGGGGGCGGTGCTCTTCGCCGTGCTGGCCTGCGCGGGCTTCGTGTGCACCGGGGCGGGCAGCCACCTCGCTCCGGCGGTCGCCCGGCGGCTCGGCGGGCGGGGCGACCGCGCGGTGCTCCTGTGCATGGCGGCGTGCGCCGCGGGGCTGCTGCTCCTGGGGGCGACGGCGGGGTCCGGCGCTCCGGTGTCCTCGGTGCTGGCCGTGTGCGGATACGCGCTGGTCTACCTGGCGCTGGGCTGCGCGGGGCCGAACGAGAACGACCTGCTGCACCGGCGCGTCGGCGGGACCGTCCGCGCGACCGCGCTGTCGGTCCAGTCCCTCGCCCTCCAGCTGACGGGCGCCCTCGCCGGACTGGCGGCGGGCTCGCTCCCCGCGGGTCCGCTGCCGTGGCTGCTGGCCGGGGCGGTGGTGCTGGGCGGGGCGACGGTGTGGCTCCGGAGCCCGTCCACGGAACCGGAGCGGGAGCGGGACCCGGAGCGGGAGCAGGAGGCCGGCGCGGCGGACACGGCCGTCGCCGCCGTCACCCGGGGGACCGGCCCCTGAGCAGGGCGGTCCCCTCGGCGGCGGGCCCCCTGCCGGCCGGGCGCACCCGGGGTGCCCGGCCGACGCGGGGCGGGGTCGCCGCGACAGAGCACCGGCTCCGGCGTTCAATGGGCCGTATGAGTGACCAGCGGCTCGGAGACCGGCGGGGGAAGCGCAGGACTGCCCGGGGTGCGGTCGCGGCGGGCGCGGCCCTCCTCCTCGCCACCGTCGGCAGCACACTCGTCGGCGTTCCCGGCGCCGCCGCGGCCCCCCGGGCCGAACCCCCGCCGCCCGACCCGCAGCTCACCGCCGAGGACGTCGACTCGGCCGTGTCCAAGCTCGACGGGCAGATCCGGGCGGGCATGGAGGAGAGCGGCGTCCCCGGTGTGGCCGTGGCCGTCGTCCACGACGACCGGGTGGTGTACCTCAAGGGTTTCGGCGAGCGGGAGGCCGGCGAGGAGGGCGGGGTGTCGCCGGACACGGTGTTCCAGATCGCCAGCCTCTCCAAGCCGGTGACCTCGACGGTGATCGCCGATGCCGTCGGGGACGAGGCCATCGCCTGGGACACCCCCGTCGCCGGGCACGTACCGGGCTTCGCCCTCAAGGACCCCTGGGTGTCGCGGCACGCCACCGTCGCCGACCTGCTCTCCCACCGCAGCGGCCTGCCCGACCACGCGGGCGACCTGCTGGAGGACCTGGGCTACGACCAGGAGTACATCCTCAGCCGGATGCGCATGGAACCGCTGTCGCCGTTCCGTGCGAGCTACGCCTACACCAACTTCGGCGTGACGGCCGCGGCCGAGGCGGCGGCCGACGCCAAGGGCACCTCCTGGCAGGAGCTCGCCGAGGAGTCGCTGTTCGAGCCGGCGGGCATGGACTCGACCAGCACCCTGTTCGCCGACTACGAGAAGGCCCCGGACCGGGCGGTCACCCATGTGGAGACCGCGGACGGGACGTGGGAGGCCCGGTTCGTCCGCGACCCCGACGCGCAGGCGCCCGCCGGCGGCGTCAGCTCCACCGCACGCGACATGGCGGCGTGGATGCGGATCCAGCTGGCGAACGGCAGGCTCGGCGACGAGCAGATCGTCCCGGCCGAGCCGCTGGGGCGCACCCATCTGCCGGAGATCGTCTCCCAGCCCCCCGAGAACCCCGCGGGCCGCACCGGCTTCTACGGTCTGGGGTGGAACGTGGGCTACGACGACCAGGGCCGCCTGCGGCTCAACCACTCGGGCGCGTTCGCGCTCGGGGCGAACACCAACGTGACGCTGCTGCCGTCGGAGCGGCTGGGCATCGTGATCCTCACCAACGGCATGCCCGTCGGTCTCGCGGACGCGATCGCCTTCGGCTTCTTCGACACGGCCGAGTACGGCGAGCCCACCCGGGACTGGCTGCCCGCGGTCCGGCAGGTCTACGAGGCGCAGGAGCGCGAGGAGCGCTCCCCGACGGACTACACGCGGCCCCCCGCCGACGCCGCGGACGCCCGCCCTGACGACAGCTACACCGGCACCTACCGCAATGCCTACTACGGTCCGGCGACCGTGACCGCCGACGGCCGGGACGGGCTGGTCCTCCGGCTCGGCCCCGACGGGATGCGGTTCCCCCTCACGCCCTTCGACGGAGACACGTTCAGCTTCGAGACCACCGGGGAGAACGCGGTCGGCCGCACGGGGGTGACGTTCACCGTCGGCGAGGGCGGCACGGCCACCCGCATGACCGTGGAGAGGCTGGACGGGAACGGCCTCGGGACCTTCACCCGCGACTGACCGCGGCCCGGAGGCCGCTCCTCCCCGGGGCCGCCCGGCGCACGGACCGCCCGGGCCGGTCCCGGGAGGGTCCCGGTCCGTGCGGCCGCCTTCAGGCGCGCAGGCGCACGCCGTGCCGCGTGCGCAGGCGCTCGACCTCCCACCACGCGACGCCCGTCACGGACAGCGGGCCGCAGAACACCGCGAGGACCTGGACGAGCGGCGGGCCCGGCGGCATGCCCGTGGCCAGGAGGTTGACGGCGGCCAGCTCCCAGACGAGCACACCCGTGAGCAGCGCGGGGAGCGCCGCGTGGACCGCCGAGGTACCGAAGGCGGTGCGGACCACGGTGGCCGAGCCGAAGCCCACGAAGCAGAGCATCCACAGGACCGGGGCGAGCAGCACCATGGTCAGGAGGGGGGCCCAGACCTGCCCCTGGTAGGTCTCGCTGAGCAGCATCACGCCCGCGAACAGCAGGGGCACCAGGGTGAAGGAGCCGACGTACCAGAGCACCATCCGCACCGGGGGGCGCAGCCGGGACCGCATACCCGGTCGCGCCGCTTCCGGCGCCAGCCGCAGGAGGGCCAGGATCACCACGGGCGCCGTGAGCAGCAGCAGCCAGGGGGTGATGGTCACCCGCAGCAGGAACTGGTCCTGCACCTCGGACCAGTCCTCGCCCGTGCCGTACGCGACGAGGATCGCCAGGGAGGCCGCCAGCGCCAGCCAGGCGCGGATCTTCTGGACCCGCCAGACCTCCGGGTCGTACGGGTAGCGGTGGAGGTCCGCGGGGAACGCGGTTCTCGCCTGCCTGCGGGCGGAGCGGGCCACGGGGTACGCGAGCACGAGCAGCAGCGCGGGCGTGAAGCACATCAGCAGTGGCAGCAGACAGCAGCCGTTGAGGTTCGTCCGGTGCAGCAACTGGCGCAGCGTCGGCCATTCGTCGGCACGGAACTGCTGCCGCAGCGTCGGCCGCGGGGGCGGCACATAGGGCGGCGGGACGGGCGGCCGCGGAGGCGGGTGCGGCCCGCCGCCGTAGGGGCTCCCGCCGTCCGGCGGATGCCCGCCCGGAGCGCCTCCCGGTCCGTACGGGTTGCCCGGCCCGTACCCGTACGGGCTTCCCGGTCCGTGCGGATGCCCCGCCCCGTAGGGGTTCCCCGCCCCGTACGGCCCCTGTCCCCCGAACGCCACTGACATCCCCTCCCGTGTCGTGTACGCGATCATGCCAGACAGCCCGCGGCACCCACCGGCCTCGGCGCGTTGCGCCACCCGGCCGTGGGCACGTGCCGTCCGGGACCCATCGGAACCAGCCAAGTCACCTGCACAGACAGCCACTTGACGGAGCGGCATCGGCATCCGGAGCAGGCTCCGCTAGCCTGTGCGCCATGCATGGGGGACTAGAAAACGGCTCTAGTTTGACGGGGAGCGGGGCCCGGCCACGGGAAGCGGGCGACCCGCGGCGCATCGGCCCCTTCGCCCTGCTCGGCGTCCTCGGCTCCGGGGGGATGGGGCGGGTGTACCTGGGGGCCTCCTCGGGGCGCTACGCCGCGGTGAAGCAGGTGCTGCCGGCGCTCGCCGAGGACGAGGACTTCCTGCGCCACTTCGGGCACGAACTCGACAACCTGGCCCGGCTGCCGGACGGGGTGAGCGCCGCGCTGCTGGCGAGCGACCGCAGCGCCCGACCGCCGTGGCTGGCCACCGGGTACATCCCCGGCATCACCCTCGGCGAGGCCGTCCGGCTCCAGGGGGGCGCCCTGCCCTCCGACACGGTCTGGCGGCTGCTCCGGGACGCCGCCGCCGGGCTGCGTGCCGTGCACGCCGTGGAGATGGTGCACCGCGACCTGAAGCCGTCGAACGTGATGCTGACCGCCGACGGCGCGAAGCTGATCGACTTCGGAGTGGCCCGGGCCGCCGACCAGAGCCGGCTGACCCGTACCGGCATGGTGATCGGCACCCCTGCCTACATGGCACCCGAACAGGCCGTGGCAGAGCGCCGGCTGACCGGTGCGGCGGATGTCTTCGCCCTCGGCAGCCTGCTGCTCTACGCGGCCAACGGGCGTCCGCCCTTCGGGGACGGCTCCGGCCTCGACCTGCTCTACCGCATCGTCCACACCGAGCCGGATCTGGGCGGCCTCGCCCGGACGGCACCGGAGCTGGCCGAGGTGGTCGCCGCCTGCCTGGCGAAGGACCCTGCGGAACGGCCCACGGCAGCCGAGCTGTTCGAGCGGGCCGGGGAGTACACCGTCGCCCTGGTGCCGGGCGCCGCGGCACCCTGGCCGCGTCCGGTGGCGGAACGGATCGCGGAGCGGACGGCGTTCGCCGCGACCCCGCCACCGGAGGCGGACGAGACCGGGGAGCCCGGCACGGCCGAGGACGGGGCCCCCGCCCCGCCCGCGGCCCCCGGCCCACCGCCCGGCGGACCGGCCGCACCGGCGGCCCCGGCACCGGTCACCCCGCCGCCTCCGGACGCCGAAGGCACGCGCCGCACCGGCGCCCGGCGCCGGAGCCTCCTCTTCGTCGCCCTGCCCGTGGTGGTCACGGGCACCACCCTGACCCTCACGCTCTCCCCCTACGGCCTCCCCTTCGGCCAGGACCCCGGGGGCGGCGTCGCGGCCCCCTCGACCGGCACGGCGCCGCAGGTCCCCGGCTCCCCCGCGCCCTCCGGGGGCGCGCCCGGCCCGGGGTCGCCGTCCGTGGACGCCTCGGGCGCCGCACCCGCCGGCAGCTCCTCGCCCCCGCACGGGGTGCCGCGGCCGGACGGCGGCGGGGGCGGCCCAGAGGGAGCGAACGCCCCGGGCTCCCCGGGGGGTTCGGGAGCGGCGGGCGGAACCACCGGCTCCGGCGGGGCGGACGGCACGGCAGGCGGCACAGGGGGTTCCGGGTCCGGCTCCGGCTCCGGCTCCGGGTCCGGGTCCGGGTCCGGGTCCGGGTCCGGGTCCGGGTCCTCCGGAGGGTCGGGTTCCCCGGAGGGATCCGGCGGCTCGGGCTCGGGGTCGACGGGCTCCGGAGGATCGGGCTCCTCCGACGGGACGGGCGGATCGGGCTCCCCGGGAGGCACGGGAGGCACGGGAGGCTCCGGGTCCTCCGGCGGGCCGGGCGGCACGACGCCCCCGCCTCCGTCGGGCTCCTCCCGGCTGCGCGTGACGAGCGACGGCAGGTGCCTGGCCGAGTACGACGCGGGAGTCTTCACCACGGCCTCCCCCTCGGAGTGCGGCGCCCCTTCCACGAACGGGGGACGGCTCTACTACTCCTGGCGCTACTCGGGCTCGGGCCCCTTCCGGATCGTCAGCACCTCCACGGGGCGCTGCCTCACCTCCAAGGGCTTCAGCCAGGCGGTCCCGGCCCCCTGCGACGGCTCCGCGGCACAGAGCTGGCGCATCGGCTCCGGCACCTCCGGCAGCCACACCCTCCGCAGCGGGGCCGACGGCGGCTGCCTGACCATGTCCGGCGCCACCGTCGTCTCGTACACCTGCGACGGATCGGCCTCGCAGCTGTGGCGCAAGGGCTGAGGGGAGACAGCCGGGTGGACACCGATGAGTTTCCCCGCTCCGCGCGGTCGTAGGACACGGCGGTCGGGGAACATGGTGGCCGGCGCGCGGCGGGAACCCCCGGTGCCCGCGCCCACCGAACCGGCCGGGAACCACCCACGAGACACCGAGGAATCCGCTATGCGCACCCTGATCAGCACCGCCTTCGTCTCCCTCGACGGCGTGGTGGAGGCCCCGGGCGGAGAGCCCGGCTACCGCAACTCGGGCTGGACGTTCAAGGACGTCGAGTTCCTGCCCGAGGCCTACGAGATCAAGGGCCGCGAGCAGGAGGAGGCCGCGGCCCTGCTGCTGGGGCGGACCAGCTACGAGGCCTTCAGCCCGGTGTGGCCGGGCATGGAGGAGTTCGCGGGCTACAAGGTGATGCCGAAGTACGTCGTCTCCACCACGCTGACCGAGGACGACCTGGTGCCGGACTGGGGCGAGACCACGATCCTGCGCTCGCTGGACGAGGTCGCGAGGCTGAAGGAGACCGAGGGCGGCCCGATCATCGTGCACGGGAGCGCCACCCTCAACCGGGGCCTGTCGGACGCCGGGCTGATCGACCGCTACCACCTGCTGGTGTTCCCGCTTCTGCTCGGCGCCGGGAAGCGCCTGTTCAGCACCACCGACAAGGACGTGCAGAAGCTGAAGCTGGTCGAGCACGAGGCCTACGCCAACGGCATCCAGAAGAACGTCTTCGACGTGGTGCGCTGACCGGGGCAGCGACCGCCCGGCGGCGGTGCGGGGCGCCCCCCGGGGGAGGGCGCCCCGCCGCGCTCAGCCGAGGAGGTAGTCGCGCAGCGGGGCCGGACTCAGCCCCGCCGCGTCGGCGGCCTCCAGTGCGCGGGTGAGGTCGGCCTCCAGCGTGGGGCCCATGTGCAGCAGCACGATGTCGCCCGCCTTCAGCTCCGGGGTGGGCGGGGTCCAGGAGCCCCAGGTGGTGAGGTCGTAGGTCCACATCACGATGGCCTCGGCGCCGCAGGCCGGGGCCGCCGTGCGCGTGTCGGCGTTGTGGTAGGGCCAGTTGTAGGTGGCCCCGCCCGCGGGGCGCAGCAGCCGGGGGCCGTCGCCGAAGGCCGCGAGCTGGCGGTCGCGCGCCCCGCAGATCTCGGCGCGCTGCTCGGCCTCGGTGAGGGTGGTGAGGTCGGGGTGGGTGGTGGTGTGGTTCTCGATCCGGGAGGGGCCGTGCGCGAGGAGCGTGCGGTAGTAGTCGCGGTCCCGCTCGTAGGCGTCGGGCAGCAGGAACAGCGAGGCGGGGATGCGGCGATCGAGGAGCAGCTGCCGGGCTCCGGCGGCCTCCTCGGTCGCCCAGCCGTCGTCGATGGTGATGAAGACGACCGGGTCGTCGGTCTCCACATGGCTGATGACGGGCGCGGGCGCGGGTGTCCACGCCCCGGCCGCGGCCGGGGCGGCCTGGGCGGGGCCCGTGAGGAACACCAGCGGGGCCAGGGTCGTGAGCACGGCGGCGAGCAGGGGGCGGACGCGGCCGCCCGTACGAGGTCTCGGCATGAACCGCATCATTGGACTAGACCAAATACCGTGTCAAGAGGGCCACTTGAGAGAGCCGCCGCCCGTGACCGAGCGTCGGAAAAGGGCTGCGTGCGCGGTGGGGCCCGGGAACCACCCCGGCCCGGGAAGCGAAACGGCCCGGTGCCGCGTCGGGCGGGGTCCGCGGCGGGCGGACCTCTGCTGACGCGGCACCGGGCCGGTCCTCTGCGATGTGCGCTCGCTACCGGAGCTTGTCCAGGTCCTTGCCGGCCAGCCGGATCAGCTCCCGCTCGACGACCGGGGTGAGCGCCTCGACATAGGCGTCGGCCAGGTGGCCGTAGTCCCGGTACACCATGGTGTTGCCGACCACGATCGGGCAGTTGCCGGAGGGGGCGCAGACCCAGGGGTAGGGGTCGATGACGGTGACGTCCTCCGCCTCGGCCGCCTCGCGGATCGCCTGGGTGACGTCCGGCTTGGGGTCGGCCTCGGAGCGGTCGCGGGCGCAGGAGCCGAGATCGTCCGGGTTGGCCACGGCGCAGTCCACCGCGTTGTTCTTGGGCCAGGGGTTGTCCAGCAGCGTCACCACCGGGATGTCGTTCTCCTTGAACATCCGGTAGGTCTCGGCCTGGCCCTTGCCCCAGGCCGTCGCCGTGTCGCCCTCGCCCCACAGCTTCGCGGAGTTGGAGTTGGAGGTGATGACGAGCTCGGGCTTCATCTCCAGGATCCGCTTGAGCGTGACCTCGCGCCACGCGTCGCAGGTCGAGTACGGGCCGCCGTTGTACTCGATGGTGATCTGGGAGATCTTGCACGCGTTCTTGGTGAGGGAGTACAGCTGCCAGTTGTGCTTGCGGGCGATCGCGTCGAGCGCCGGGAACCACTGGGCGACGTGCGAGTCGCCGAACAGGACCACGGTGCGCTCGGCGTCGGTGTCGCCGTAGAGGCACGGCTGCGTCTGGACCGTGTCGGTCATGGTCAGGGCGCAGTCGTCGGTGTACACCTTGGTCCGCTTGTACGCCACGTCCTTCATGCTGGGCGCGAGGTTGGAGGGCAGCGTCTCGATGCGCTCCTCCAGCATCCGGTTCAGTGCCGCCTGCGGGTCGGAGACGCCGGCGAGCGCCTCCTTGGTGTTCTGCCGGGCGGAGCCCGAGGCCAGGCCGGGCGGGAACTGGGCGGCGACGACCGCGGTCAGCGCGGCGACGGCCGACAGGCCCAGGCCGAAGGCGAGGCCCCGGCCCGCGTGGGCCTTGAACGCGCGGTGGAAGCGCATCGGGTTCTCGACCAGGTGCAGGGTGAGCCAGGCCAGCGGGATGCCGCACAGTGCGGCGATCAGCCGCAGCGGGCCCTCGTGCTCGCCGAACCCGGCGGCGGCCGGGACGATCAGGATCAGCGGCCAGTGCCACAGGTACCAGGCGTAGGAGATGCCGCCGACCCAGACCGCCGGGCGCAGCGAGAGCAGCGCCCCCGCGCCGTAGCGCCCGCCCGCCTCGCCGCAGGCGAGGACGGCGGCGGCGCCGAACACGGGGACGACGGCGTAGTAGCCGGGGAAGCGGGTGCTCTCGTCGAAGGCCACGGCCGCGTAGGCGATGGCGGCCAGGCCCGCCCAGCTGACCACCGCGGCGACCGGCCGGGGGATCTCGGGCAGGCGGTGCGCCACCAGGGCGAGCAGGGCGCCGACGGCCAGCTCCCAGATCCGCCCCTGGGAGGCGAAGTACGCCCAGGACGGAGAGGTCTCGGTGAGGTGGAGGTTCACGGCGAAGGAGGCCGCGGCCAGCACCAGCAGCGGGACGCCCAGCAGGGCGCGGCGCCGGAACAGCTTCAGCGCGACGATCAGCAGGACGGGCCAGACCAGGTAGAACTGCTCTTCGACGGCCAGCGACCAGAAGTGCTGGAACGGCGAGGGCGGTACGTCCGTGTTGAAGTAGTCGGTGCCCGCGTCGGCCAGCCGGAAGTTCACCACGTACCAGGCGGACGCGATGGCGTCCTTGACGTAGTCCGCGAAGCGCAGCGGGCCCAGGAACAGCCAGGAGCCCGCGAGGGTCGCGAGGACGACGAGCGTGGAGGCGGGCAGCAGGCGCAGCGCGCGGCGGGCGTAGAACCGGCCCAGCGCGATCCGCCCCGTGCGGGCGTGCTCGCGGAGCATCAGCGAGGTGATGAGGAAGCCGGAGATGACGAAGAACACGTCCACGCCGACGTAGCCGCCGGCGACCTGGGTGACCCCCGCGTGGGAGAGCGCCACCAGGGTGACGGCGACGGCGCGCAGCCCCTGGATGTCCAGCCGCAGGCCCGCCTTGTCCGTTCGCGCCGCCTGCTTGCCGGGGGAGCCGCCCTCCCCCGTTTCCGTGTCCGGCGGGGCTTCGTCGGCGGACCCGGACGGGCGCGCGGTACGGAGGACGGGCACCGTGTGGTTCTCCTTGTTCGTGGGTGTCGCCGGGGTGCGCAGACGGCGCTGGAGTGCTCAGAGGCACGCGCATGCGCTCGCGTCCGCCCCCCCGTTCGGTCCGGGGACTCGTTCCGCGGCAGGCGCTCGACCCAGCCGGGACCGGCGACCGGCAAAGCCGATAATCACTCCGGAGACCGACGATCGAAGCTACCTCAGCCGGAACCGAGGCCGACTGTACGACAGTCACATAGTGATAACAAAGGGGGGAGATTGCTTTGCATCCAGGTGAACTGTCCCTATTCAGGCGCCCCCTCGGAGTGGGCAAAGTCACGGGGCCCGCCCATGCCCGGGATCGGCTTCCCGTCCGCCCCCGGGCTCGGTGACATCGGGGGCGGCGCCCCGGCGCGCGGCTCGGTGGCATCGGCGCGGCGGGAGCTCGCCGCGGGCCCCCCGGAGCCCGTGGCGCACGGCCGGAGACGGGCCGGACCGGCTCGCCCACGCCGGGCGGCCGCGCGGTGCCGCCACCGCGGTCGGCCTTGCCGCGCGGGCGAGGGCGCGCCCCGGGGCGACCGCGCGCCCGTGCGACGGCGCACGCCCCCGCCGGGAACGGCGGGACAGCCCGTGGGCTCCCCCCGTGGACGGGCAGGCGAAGGAGGACGCCCGGCGCCGGCCCGCCGGGGAGGGCGTCACCGAGCGCGACGACGGGACGTGGGCCGACGCCGCGTGCCCCGGGCGGCGCCTCACCGCCGCCGAGGTCGCCGTAGCCCGTGCCGGGGACGTGTTCGGCGAGGAGTCCGAGCCGCCGGAAGCCCGCGTCTGGCCTTCGGCCTCGTGGACCTGCTCGATGCCTAACGGGTGACCTGCGAGATCCGCTTCACCCTCGCGGACCCGGACGACGGCCTGCCCGCCGAGGCGGTGTGGGACGGCTACCGCGGGCGCCCGGAGGCGCCGTCGGCCGGTGAGGCGGTGCCCTGCTCACTGTGGGTCGACGGGTTCGAGGACCGGGGGACCTCGGCGGCCGCCTTCGAGGAGGCCTTCGGCCGCGACACGACACCGCCCGGCTGCGCGAGGACGCCCCCGGCGCCGCCGCCCCGCCGCGCCCACCGGGTGCCGGAGGCGTCCGGCCCGGTGCCGTGGCCGGTCGAACTGCCCGCGTACCGGGCCGCCGCAGCGGTCGCCGCGCTGCGCCCGGCGGTCTTCCGCGGCCTGCCGGACGGCTACCACGCCGTCTACGGCGGGCTGGACCCGGCGGCGGCGCCGGAACCCTCACGGCGCTCGGCCTCCCCCGGACACCGAGCACCCGCCGGCACCGCGCCGGTCCTGGCGGCCGGGCACGCGAACCACCACCGCGCCCCGCACGCCTGGACGGACGAACCGGCCCCGGCCCGGACGGAGGCCGGGCCGGGGCCGGTGGGTGCCGGAGGGGTGCTCAGGCGTCCTTGGCGCAGATCACGTTGACGAACCCGGCGTTCAGGTCCGTCTGCGCGGGGCCCGACTGCCCCACGGTCAGGACCGCGCGCCAGCCGCGCACCTCGCCGTCGGTGAAGGCCGGGCCCGAGAGGACCGGGCTGACGTGCCGGTAGTTCGAGACGAACCCGCCTCCGGTCGCGTGCCAGCCCTCCTTGCAGAACACGGTGGCGACGCCCTCGGTCTCCCCCTTCTTGATCACGATCGGCGCACGGCCCGCGTAGGTGCCCGGGTCGGCGGCGACCGCCGTCCCCTGCCCCAGGCCGCATGCCACCAGCACACTCAGCGCGATTCCGGCCGCCCGCCGGGCCCTCGGAGAAAGCATGGTCCTCTACTCCTCTGTTCGTTGTGGACCGACCGGCACGGCGTACCCCGGCGCGGTCGGCCGGTGGCCGCCGGACCCGGCGGCCACCCCGAGGTCCAACGGCGGGGGCCGGGCGGGGACACCGCCCGTCCGGGTGACGCCGGGCCGCGCCCCTCGGGCCGCGGAAGGCACCCGGCCAGCCGAAGCACCCCGCTACGGCAACCGGCCCTGCGCGTTGCGCTCCCGCACCCGGGCGCGCAGCAGCTCCGAGAACGAGGCCGCCTTGAGCTCCCCCGGAGGGCACTCCCACTCCCGGCCCCCGCCGAGCGGGCGCAGATAGGCGTCCGGCCCGAGGTAGGCCATCACCCGCCCCACCCGCCCGCTGCGCAGGTCCACGGCGTAGCTGCCGGGCTCGGGCCCGGCGGCCGGGAGGGTCACCGCTCCACCGCCCCGAGCGCGTCCGCGAGGCGGGATGCGGTCTCCAGCGTGCAGCGCCCCAGGTCGACCAGCGGACAGGGGGTCTCGCTCGCGAGCGAGACCACGTCGACCCGCAGCGACGGCAGGGTCACCGAGGCCGCCGCCAACTCGCCCCTGAGCCGGGCGATCACCTCCTCCGCGGCCCGCAACCGCTCCCCCGAACGCACGACCTGTGCCATGACCCGCTCTCCTCCACCACTGGTTGTCAGACTTCCCTCACCCAGAGTGTCGATCACTCGCTAGCCTGGGAAGCGGCGCAGACCCAACAACACCTGCTGCTGCCCCAGGAGCCGCCCCATGCCCGGACCCAAGGACCTCGACCCGTCGGCCTCCCCGCGGGCACTGCTCGGCGCGGAACTGCGCCACGCCAGGACGAGAGCCGGACTCACCCAGGACGAGCTGGGCGAGGCGCTGTTCGTCAGCGGCTCCTATATCGGGCAGATGGAGGCGGGCACCCGGCGCATCCTCCCCGAGCACGCCGCCCGGCTGGACGAGGTGCTGGGCACCGGCTCCTTCTTCGCCCGCAACTGCGCGGCCTGCCACCGCTCGCGCTATCCGGACCACTTCGCCGAGGCGGCGGAGGCGGAGGCCCTGGCGGAATCCCTCAAGGAGTACGCGCCCCTGCTGATCCCGGGGCTGCTCCAGACCGAGCCCTACGCCCGGGCGGTCTTCCGCGCCTACCGGCCGACGGCGGAGGAGACGGCCGTCGACGAGCTGGTGGCGGCCCGGCTGGACCGCGCCGCGCTGCTGGCCGATCCAACACGGCCCCTGTTCTGGGCCGTTGTGGACGAGGCGGTGCTGCATCGCCGGGTCTGCGGCGCGGCGGTGATGGCCGGGGCACTGCGCCATATGACGGGCCTGGCGCGCAGGCGCCGGATCATCCTCCAGCTGCTGCCCTTCTCCGCGGGCGCCCACGCCTCGCTCGAAGGCTCGATCAAGCTGATGACCTTCCCCGACGCACCCCCGCTCGCCTATCTCCAGGGCGTGGGCTCGGGGCGTCTGGAGGACGATCCGGCCACGGTCGCCCGCCATCAGCTCACCTTCGACCTGCTGCGGGCGGCCGCGCTCGCGCCGGATTCCTCCTTGGCGCGGATCGAGGCGGTGGCGGAGGATTACGCGCATGAAGAGCAGCAGCCCTGAGCACGATCTGAGGCCCGCCGTCTGGTCCACCTCCTCCTACAGCGGCGGCAGCGGAGGCGACTGCGTGGAAGTCGCCCTCGCCTGGCGCAAGTCCAGCCACAGCGGCGGCGAGGGAGGGAACTGCCTGGAGGTGGCGGAGGGCCACCCCGGCATCGTCCCCGTCCGGGACTCCAAGGCCCCCGACGGCCCGAAGCTCGTGTTCGGCGCAGACGCCTGGTCGGCCTTCCTCGGGGGGCTCGGCCGCCCCTGACCGGGACCGCCGGGCGGCGCCGCGGGCACACGCGAGACTCGGGATCCGAGCGTCGAGCGCCTTTCTGACGGAAGGGGTGGCCGGGCCTCAACCCGCCCTCCCACCCTGCCCGTTGACATGGACCGGGCACAGAGCGCGAGCGATTTGCCACGCAGCGTCATCTCGCTCTAGCGTGCTGGAAAACGAACGACCCCCGTCGGGTGCTACCAACACCCGCGGGGGCCTGACCGCACGATCGAAAGACCTCGATCCCATGGCTGACACCGAGCTTAGTAGCGCCCCCCATCCGCCCGCCAACCCTGGCTACGGCAAACGTACGACCCCGGGCGGGCATCCGCGCACCGGGGCCGACTTCACCGGTCTGCCGCCGCGCGAGGCGGCCCTCGCCTCCTTCGTCGACCGGCTCCCCGAGGGCAGCGACATCTCCGTGAAGACGCTGGCCAGGCTCACCCCCTACGGCCAGTGCGCCGTCGCCCGCGCCCTCAACAACCTGATCGCGGCAGGCCACTTGAGGCGCGGACGGGAGTGCGTGACGAACCCCTCGGGAAGCCCCGTGTGGGTGACGCGCACCTGGTGGTCGCGCACCGCCCGCGACGACGCCTGGTGGGCCGCCTTCCGGCGCGGCGACGCGGTCGAGGAGCGCCGCCGGACCACCCTGCCGCGGGCCTATGTGGTGCTCGCCGCGCTCGGCCGGGAGAACCCCGCGATGTCCCTGTCGCACGCCGACTGCACGGTGCTGGCACCGCTGGTGGAGGAGTGGTTCGCCCGCGAGGCGACCGACCGTCAGGTGCTGTGCGCGCTCACCGAGGGCCTGCCCCGGCCGGTGCACCACCCGGCCGCGCTGGCCCGGCGGCGCCTGGTCGACAAGCTGCCTCCCGCGCCGCCGCCGAGGCCGCGGCCGGTCCGGGTGCTGGAGTGCGGCGGCTGCGGGGCCCCGGCCCGGGGCGGGGAGCTGGTCCGCGGGGCGTGCCGCCGCTGCCGGGGCCTGGCGGCCGGACCGCCCGCGGCACTGCCGCCCGACCGGGTCCGGGTCCTGGCCGCCGAGGCCCGCGCCGCGGCAGCCCGCTCCGGAGAAGGCACGTCGTCCTCCCCACCCCGGGCGGAAGGGCCGTCATGACCGCACCGGGGCCTGGCGGCCAGGGCTGCCGCCCCGCCTGCGGAGGACGACTCCACCGGGGAGACCGTGCAGGGCGCCCTCACGGGACGAGTACCGGGGTCGGCTCCTCGTGGGTGGGGTGCGGACGGGCAGCCTGAGGTGATGGACGTCGGTCAGCCACTGCCTCGCGAGGTGAAGGCCATCGACTCGGCCTCGCCGCGCCCGGCGCCTGCCTCGGTCCGTCGGCCGCCCGGAGAACGGGAGGGCCGGGGAGCCGGCCGGCCGGCTTTCGTCCGCGGGGAGCCGGGCCGGTCCACCGCCGCCCCCGCCCTCCCGGGAAACGCCCGAGGGCGGCACCCCCTGGGGGTGCCGCCCTCGGTCCGTGCGGACGGGTCCGATCCGGAAGCCGGATCAGAAGTCCATGTCACCGCCCGGCATGCCGCCACCGGCGGGCGCGGCGGCCTTCTCCGGCTTGTCGGCGATGACGGCCTCGGTGGTGAGGAACAGCGCGGCGATCGACGCGGCGTTCTGCAGCGCGGAGCGCGTCACCTTCGCCGGGTCGATGATGCCCTCGGCGATCATGTCGACGTACTCGCCGGTCGCGGCGTTCAGGCCGTGGCCGACGGTCAGGTTGCGCACCTTCTCCACGACGACGCCGCCCTCAAGGCCGCCGTTGACGGCGATCTGCTTGAGCGGGGCCTCCAGGGCCAGCTTGACGGCGTTGGCACCGGTGGCCTCGTCGCCGTCGAGCTCCAGCTTCTCGAAGACCGCGGAGGCCTGGAGCAGGGCCACGCCACCACCGGCGACGATGCCCTCCTCGACGGCCGCCTTGGCGTTGCGCACGGCGTCCTCGATGCGGTGCTTGCGCTCCTTGAGCTCGACCTCGGTGGCGGCACCGGCCTTGATGACGGCCACGCCGCCGGCCAGCTTCGCCAGGCGCTCCTGGAGCTTCTCGCGGTCGTAGTCCGAGTCGCTGTTCTCGATCTCGGCGCGGATCTGGTTCACGCGGCCCGCGACCTGCTCGCTGTCACCGGCACCGTCGACGATGGTGGTCTCGTCCTTGGTGATGACGACCTTGCGGGCGCGGCCCAGCAGGTCCAGACCGGCGTTCTCCAGCTTGAGGCCGACCTCCTCGGAGATGACCGTGCCGCCGGTGAGGATGGCGATGTCGTTCAGCATGGCCTTGCGGCGGTCGCCGAAGCCCGGGGCCTTGACGGCGACGGACTTGAAGGTGCCGCGGATCTTGTTGACGACCAGGGTCGACAGGGCCTCGCCCTCGACGTCCTCGGCGATGATCAGCAGCGGCTTGCCCGACTGCATGACCTTCTCCAGCAGCGGGAGCAGGTCCTTCACCGCGGAGATCTTCGAGTTGACGATCAGGATGTACGGGTCGTCCAGGGACGCCTCCATACGCTCCATGTCGGTGGCGAAGTACGCCGAGATGTAGCCCTTGTCGAAGCGCATACCCTCGGTGAGCTCCAGCTCCAGACCGAAGGTCTGGGACTCCTCGACGGTGATGACGCCTTCCTTGCCGACCTTGTCCATGGCCTCGGCGATCAGCTCGCCGATCTGGGTGTCGGCGGCGGAGATGGAGGCCGTGGAGGCGATCTGCTCCTTGGTCTCGACGTCCTTCGCCTGCTCCAGCAGCGCACCGGAGACGGCCTCGACGGCCTTCTCGATGCCGCGCTTCAGGGCCATCGGGTTGGCACCGGCGGCCACGTTGCGCAGGCCCTCGCGGACCAGGGCCTGGGCCAGCACGGTCGCGGTGGTCGTACCGTCGCCGGCGACGTCGTCCGTCTTCTTGGCGACTTCCTTGACCAGCTCGGCGCCGATCTTCTCGTACGGGTCCTCGAGCTCGATCTCCTTGGCGATGGACACACCGTCGTTGGTGATCGTGGGGGCGCCCCACTTCTTCTCGAGGACGACGTTGCGACCCTTGGGACCAAGGGTGACCTTGACGGCGTCGGCGAGCTGGTTCATCCCGCGCTCGAGACCGCGCCGAGCCTCCTCGTCGAACGCGATGATCTTGGCCATGTGAAGTGGTCCTCCCGGACTGGGGTGGATACATCGGATCGCGCCCGGCGCCCGCGACGGCCGGCCTGCGCGCCCTGTGGTTCCTTGCCCCACACGGCTCGCGGACCTCACCGACCCGATCCAAGTTCTGTCACTCTCACTCGGAGAGTGCTAACCAATGATTAGCACTCGACCCCCTCGAGTGCAAGCGCCTTCGAAGAAGGCTCCGTGAGGGGTGGTGGTCGGGAGACGGGTGGGGGCAAGCGCCTTCGAAGAAGGCTCCGTGAGGGGTGGTGGTCGGGAGACGGGCGGGGGCAAGCGCCTTCGAAGAAGGCTCCGTGAGGGGTGGCGGCCGGGAGACGGGCGGGGGCAAGCGCCTTCGGAGAAGGCCCGGCCGGAGGGCACGGAGGGCGTGCGCCGTCGCGCGCGGCGGGGCGGGGCCGACACGCGCGAGGGGCCCGCGCCCCGAGCGTGTCGGGATGCGGGCCCCTCGGCCTGAGTGCGTCGGTGGCCGAACGCGCCTGGATCGGTCGGATCAGACGGCGAGCTTGACCATGTCCGCCTGCGGACCCTTCTGGCCCTGCGAGATCTCGAACTCGACCCGCTGACCCTCTTCAAGGGTGCGGTAGCCGTCCATCTGGATGGCGCTGTAGTGGACGAATACATCCGCACCACCGTCGACCGCGATGAAGCCGTACCCCTTCTCCGCGTTGAACCACTTGACGGTGCCCTGAGCCATGCCTAACTCCCCTATTACTGGCCCTTGCACAGGACCGCACTTCGCGGACCCGGGTCAGACCTCACCCCGACAGGTGGGGTGTGCGCCGGAACGCGTCGACCGCGGCTGAATGTATCTGCCCAACTGCCCTCTGCAACAGGTCAATCGGACGAGAAATCCGGGCAGGACCGATCGAGTGATCTATGCGAATTCGTGGCTTTCCGGGTCAAGTCGGGCCCGACAAAACAGCACTATCAAGGCATTTCGCGCACAGACTTTGGCCGCTTTCTTGCGGTGGGGAGCCCGTTTCCGCGGAGAAGGCGCAGGGGGCTTCCCAGACTCTACCGCGCTCAACCATGCGGAAATGCCCCCTCCCGACAGCTCGGGGAGGGGGCAGAACGGCCGACTCCGCGGCCCGGGCGCACCAGCGCGCACCGGGCCGTTCCGGACGGGGCTCCCGCGGGGCTCAGCAGCCGCCCGCGACCGCCGGGATGATCGAGACGCCGGCACCGTCGGGGGTCGCCGTCTCCAGACCCTGCTCGAAGCGGACGTCGTCGTCGTTCACGTACACGTTCACGAAGCGGCGCAGCTTGCCCTGGTCGTCCAGGACACGGGCGGCGATACCGGTGTGGTTCTTCTCCAGGTCGGCGATGACCTCGGCGAGGGTGCCGCCCTCGGCGCTGACCTCGGCCCGGCCGCCGGTGTAGGTGCGCAGGATGGTGGGGATGCGGACGTTGACGCTCATGCGAGGCCAGCCTCTCGGAAAGAGTCCAGGTTGGGGCGGATGACAGCGGTCATACCCGTCGTGGGCTCCACCGCGTCGAGGGTCTTCAGGCCGTCACCCGTGTTGACGACGACCGTGGTGAGGGAGGGGTCGATGGCACCGGCCTCGACCAGCTTCTTCGCCACGCCCAGGGTCACTCCGCCGGCGGTCTCCGTGAAGACGCCCTCGGTGCGGGCGAGCAGCTTGATGGCGTCGACGATCTCCGCGTCGGTGACGTCCTCCACCGCACCGCCGGTGCGGCGGCAGATGTCGAGCACGTAGGGGCCGTCGGCCGGGTTGCCGATCGCGAGGGACTTGGCGATCGTGTCGGGCTTCTGCGGGCGCACCACGTCCTGGCCCGCCTTGAAGGCCGCGGAGACCGGGGAGCAGCCCTCCGCCTGGGCGCCGAAGATCTTGTAGGGGCGGTCCTCCACCAGACCGAGCCGGATCAGCTCCTGGATCCCCTTGTCGATCTTGGTGAGCTGGGAGCCGGAGGCGATCGGGATGACGATCTGGTCGGGGATGCGCCAGCCGAGCTGCTCGCAGATCTCGTAGGCGAGCGTCTTGGAACCCTCCCCGTAGTACGGGCGGAGGTTGACGTTGACGAAGCCCCAGCCCTCGCCCGCCGGGTCGCCGATCAGCTCGGAGCAGAAGCGGTTGACGTCGTCGTAGTTGCCCTCGATGCCGACCAGCTCGCCGCCGTAGACGGCGGCCATGACGACCTTGCCCTGCTCCAGGTCGCTCGGGATGAACACGCAGCTGCGGAAGCCGGCGCGGGCCGCGGCCGCGCCGACGGCGCCCGCGAGGTTGCCCGTCGAGGAGCAGGACAGGGTGGTGTAGCCGAAGGCGCGGGCGGCCTCCAGCGCCTGCGCCACGACCCGGTCCTTGAAGGAGTGGGTCGGGTTGCCGGAGTCGTCCTTGACGTGCAGCTTCCCCGGCTCGATGCCCAGCTCGCGGGCGAGGTTGTCGGCCTGCACCAGCTTGGTCCAACCGGGGTTCAGGTTGGGCTTGGAGGCGACGTCGGCGGGGACGGGCAGCAGCGGAGCGTAGCGCCAGATGTTCTCGGGGCCGTTCTCGATCCGCTTGCGCAGCCCCTCGGGGTCGCCCGTGGGGAGGTCGTAGGCGACCTCCAGCGGTCCGAAGCAGACCTCGCACGCGAAGATCGGGCCCAGGGCGAAGCGCTCACCGCACTCGCGACAGGAGAGCCCGGAGGCGGGGCCGAGATCGACGGCGCCCGTACCGGCGGCGGAGGGAGCGGCGGTGGCAGAAGTCTGTACAGCCATGGAGGCGAGGCCCTTTCTCCTCATCTTCCTCATGGCGCATCTCGCCATGAGACGGATTTGGCACCTTCCCTAGCCGGGAGCCTCGCGTCGTACGCAACGAGACCGGCTGGAGGGTTGCCGGGGCTTCAACGGGCCGTTTCCCTCTGCCCCTCTGGATGAGCGGTATGTGATTGTCCGCGCGGTACGACCCCGACATGCGACGGTCATCCGCGTTGTTCAAGACTGTAACCGAACCCCCGGACGGTTGAGCCGGTCGTCCGATCCGCGAGATGGAGATCACGTGCTGGATGAGGTGGAGCGCTGGCTGGCCCGGCGGTCCTGGACGGTGGCGGACCGCCCGATGGGACGGCTGCTCGCCGCCAAGCAGGAGACCACGGTCAGCGTCGTGCTCCCCGCACTGAACGAGGAGGCGACGGTCGGCGAGATCGTCTCCGTGATCCGCGGGGAGCTGATGACGCCTTCCGCACCGCTGGTCGACGAGCTGGTCGTGCTCGACTCCGGGTCCACCGACGCGACCGCCGAGGTGGCCGCCGCCGCCGGGGCGCGGGTGGTCCACCGGGACGCGGTGCTGCCGCGGCTGCCGGCGGTGCCGGGCAAGGGCGAGGTGCTGTGGCGCTCCCTGCTGGTGACCGGCGGCGACGTGGTGTGCTTCGTCGACGCGGACCTGCGCGACTTCTCCCCCGACTTCGTCACCGGGACCGTCGGGCCGCTGCTGACCGAGCCCGACGTCCACTTCGTCAAGGCCATGCACGACCGGCCGCTGGCCGGGGAGCCGGGGCAGGGCGGCCGGGTGACGGAGCTGGTGGCCCGCCCCCTGCTCAATCTGCACTGGCCGCAGCTGGCCGGGTTCGTCCAGCCGCTGGGCGGCGAGTACGCGGCGCGGCGCTCGCTGCTGGAGCGGCTGCCCTTCCCCGTCGGCTACGGCGTGGAGATCGGCCTGCTGGTGGACGCGCTGGCCACGGTCGGCCTGGACGCGCTGGCGCAGGTGGACGTGGGCACCCGCAAGCACCGCCACCAGGACGGGCAGGCGCTGGGGCGGATGGCCGCGGCGATCTACCGCACCGCGCAACTGCGCCTGGCCCGGGGCCATCTGGTGCGCCCCTCGCTCACCCAGTTCGAGCGCGGGGAGCGGGGGTTCGTGCCCCGGACGTACCAGGTGGACACGGAGGAGCGGCCGCCGATGCGGGAGATCGGGGAGTACGCGGCACGCCATGCCGCCTAGCGGCCAATCCACGGTGTGCTTGTCGTTCTTGTCTACCTTTTCACCCTATGGACGCCATGGACGCCTTCCTGTACGCCACTGGCCGCTCCCTCGCCCTGACGGGACAGCACGGCCAGCACCTCGCCCGGACGGGCACCGCCGCCGAGCAGCTCTGGCTGCTCGGCGGAGTCGCGCTCAGCCTCACCGCGGCCGGGGTCGTCGCGCTCGCCGCCGTCCGTGGCCGGAAACGCGACCACTGAACCGCGGCCTTGCCGCACGCACGTTTGAGCCCGGGTGGTACGGGCTACGTTCGCCACATGGTCCACGACGCTGCACAGATCCTCGTCGCGTCCAACCGCGGCCCGGTCTCCTACACGCCGACCGGTGACGGCGGCGTCGAAGCACGGCGCGGGGGCGGCGGAGTCGTCTCCGGGCTCTCGGCGATCGGGTCCGACGCACGGTCCCTGTGGGTGTGCGCCGCCCTCGGCGAGGGCGACCGGCACGCGGTGCGCCAGGGCGTGGGCGAGGATGGTGTCCGGATGCTGGACATCGATCCGGAGGTCCACGCGGCCGCCTACAACGGCATCGCCAACTCGGTGCTGTGGTTCCTCCACCACATGCTCTACCAGACACCCCTGGAGCCCGTGTTCGACCGGGACTTCGAGCGGCAGTGGGAGGCGTACCGGAGCTACAACCGCGCCTTCGCCGAGGCGCTCGCCGCCGAGGCCGCCGACGGTGCGGCGGTGCTGGTGCAGGACTACCACCTGGCGCTGGTGCCGGGGATGCTCCGCGAGCGGCGGCCCGACCTGAGAATCGGCCACTTCTCCCACACGCCCTGGGCGCCCCCCGAGTACTTCCGGATGCTGCCCGACGCCATCGCCGGGGAACTGCTGCGGGGCATGCTCGGCGCGGACCGCCTGGGCTTCCTGACCCGCCGCTGGGCGGACGCCTTCACCGCGTGCTGCGCGCAGCAGCTCGGCGGTACGGACGCGGCGGTCACCGCCGTCCACGCCCTGGGCGCCGACGCGGAGTTCCTGCGCGAGCGCTCCCGCAGGCCGGACGTGGAGGAGCGGATGGCCGAGCTGCGCGAGGCCGTCGGGCCGGGCCGCCGGACGATCGTCCGGGTGGACCGCACCGAGCTGTCGAAGAACATCGTGCGCGGCCTGCTCGCCTACCGCGAGCTGCTCACCTCCCGGCCCGAGTGGCGCGGGAGGGTCGTGCACATCGCGCTCGCCTACCCCTCCCGCCAGGACCTTCCCGTGTACCGCGCGTACACGGCCGAGGTGTCCCGGCTGGCCGCCGCGATCAACGAGGAGTTCGGCACCGGGGACTGGACGCCCGTCGTGCTGCACGTCAGGGACGACTTCGCCCGCTCGCTGGCCGCCTACCGGATGGCCGACGTGGCGCTGGTCAACCCGATCCGCGACGGCATGAACCTGGTGGCCAAGGAGGTTCCGGTCGTCTCGGACGAGGGCTGCGCGCTCGTGCTGTCCCGGGAGGCCGGCGCCCACGAGGAGCTGGGCGAGTTCGCGATCACGGTCAACCCCTACGACGTCACGGCGACCGCCGAGGCACTGCACCGCGGCCTGATGATGCCCGCGGCGGAGCGCGCCGAGCGGACCAAGCACCTCGGTGCCGCGGCCACGGCGCTGCCGCCGCGCCGGTGGTTCCTGGACCAGCTGGAGCCCCTGCGCTCCTGACGGCGGCGCCGTCGACGCGAGGGCACGCGCCCGCGACCACCCCACCCCCGGCAGGTGGCCGCGGGCGCACGGGGCGGCCGCGGCAGCCGCTTCCGCCGCGGCCCGCCGCCCGCGTCACCGCAGGGTGAGCGGGGTCTCCGACCCGACCCGGGTCAGCTTCTCGGGGTTGCGCACGTAGAACAGGCCCGCGATGCGCCCCTCCTCGACCCTGACCGCGAGCACGCCGTCGACCTCGCCGTCCACCCGGACGAGGAGCGCCGGGCGGCCGTTGACCACGGCCGGGTCGCTGGTGACCGCCGCTCCGGTCTTCCGGATGCTGCCGAGGTAGAAGCGGGCCACCTTGTCGGCGCCGACGATCGGCCGCAGGGCGGCCTGCTTGACCCCGCCGCCGTCGCTCACCAGCACGACGTCCGGGGCGAGCACGTCCAGCAGCTCCTGAGGGTCGCCGGTCTCCAGCGCCCGCCGGAAGGACTCCACGGCCGCCCGCGCCTCGCGCGGGGAGGCCACCGTGCGAGGACGGCGGGCCTCCACGTGCTTGCGGGCGCGGTGCGCGATCTGCCGGACCGCCGCCGGGCTCTTGCCCACCGACTCGGCGATCTCGTCGTAGCCGACGTCGAACACCTCGCGCAGCACGAAGACGGCGCGCTCGGTCGGCGCGAGCCGCTCCAGGACGAGCATCATCGCCATCGACAGGCTCTCGGCGAGTTCCACGTCCTCGGCCACGTCCGGCGCCGTCAGCATCGGCTCGGGCAGCCACTGGCCGACGTAGGACTCCCTGCGGCGCTTCATGGTGCGCAGTCTGTTGAGGGCCTGCCGGGTCGTGATCCGCACCAGGTAGGCCCGCGGGTCGGCCACCTGCTCCGGGTCGACCTCGGCCCAGCGCAGCCACGTCTCCTGGAGGACGTCCTCCGCGTCGGCCGCCGAGCCGAGCATCTCGTAGGCGACGGTGAACAGCAGGTTGCGGTGGGCCACGAAGCTCTCGGTGGCCGGGTCGGCGGCGTGCTCGCTCATCTCTCGCCCCTCCTGGGCGGCCGGGGCGCTGGGCCGCCGGGTGCGGTTCGGGTGGTTCGGGTGGCCCTGATGGTCCGGTTGGTTCGGGTGGGCCGGGTGGGCCGGGTGGTTCGGGCCGGCCCCGTGGCGCACGCGGTCGGCGCGGTCCGCGGGGACGGCGTGACCGGCCCGCGGCCCCGCTCCCCGCGGGCGGCCGGGGCCGGGTCGGCGGCGGCCCGGCCGGCCGCCGCGCCCCCGCCGTCGGTGGTCCGGCGGACGCCGCTCACGCGGCCGGTTCGGCGGCGGGCAGCGCCGTGCCCTGCCCGCCTCGGAGGGCCTTGCGGCGAGCGGGCCCGCCGGGGACGCGGTGCAGCTTGTAGGAGCCGGGCTTGGCCGCCTCGCCGGACAGCTGCTTGACGACGCTGTCGCAGACCAGCTCCTTGAGCCGCCCGCCCGGCCGTCCGTCGAGGTGGACACCGACCGCGACGTCCGAGCGGTGAGAGAACTGGAAGATGCCGGTCCGCCGCCCGAGGCTGATGCACTGCCCCGCGAACACCTGGTTCAGCGGTGCGGGCCGCTCGCCCTCGATCCGGGCCACCACCGTGTCCGCGGCCCGGGCCCCCAGCGGCATCGCGGCCTGGCAGCTCATCCGCAGCGGCAGGCCGGAGGGCGCGGCCGAGTCCCCGGCCGCGAGGATGCGCGGGTCGTCGACGGATGTCAGGGTCTCGTCCGTGAGCAGGCGGCCCAGTGCGTCGGTGCGCAGGCCGCTGCGCCGGGCCAGGTCGGGCACCGCGAACCCGGCCGTCCACACGGTCACCCGGCTCGGCAGCTCACGGCCGTCGGCGAGGCGCACGGCCTCGGCCGCCACCTCCGTCACCTGCGCGCCGGGCCCGTCGAGGACCCGCACGCCGAGTTCGGCCAGCCGCCCGGCCACCGCGCGGCGCCCCCGGGGGTGGAGGTAGGGGCCCAGCACCCGGCCGCAGACCAGGGTCACGGGGCGGCCCAGCTCCGCCAGCTCGGCGGCGGTCTCGATCCCGGTCGGGCCGGCACCGACGACCGTCACCGGGGCCGTCGAGGGCTCGGCGTCGAGCACCGGGCGCAGCCGCTGCGCCTCCTCCAGGCCGGCGATCGGATAGGCGTGCTCGGCCGCGCCCGACACCCCGGGATCGGCACTGCCGCTGCCGACGGCGTACACCAGGTAGTCGTAGGTCAGCGTGCCGCCCGATGCCAGTTCCACCCGGCGCCGGGGCGCGTCGATCCGGACCGCGCTGTCCACCACCAGCTCCACGCTCCCGGCCAGCACCTCCCGGTACGCGACGACGGCGTCGCCCGTCCCGCCCGCCAGCTGGTGCAGCCGGACCCGGTGGACGAAGGACGCACGCGGGTTGACGAGCCGCACGGTCACGTCCGCGCGCCGGGTCAGGCGGTTGGCCGCCATCACGCCGGCGTATCCGCCGCCGACGACGACCACCTCGGTGTTCTCGCTCATGGCCTCTCCCTCATTCCCCGGTGGACTTTCCCCATCCCGGTGGGTTCGACCTCAAGACACCGCGGAGGCGGACGCTGTGACAGCCTATGGCGCAGATCACGTCCTACGGGTGGTACAGGGCGCGGGCGCGTGCCGGGTCGGCGGGCCCGCCGCCGTCGCCGAGGTCGAGGAAGTGGCGCACCTGCCACGCCTGGGTGCGCCGGGCCGCCGGGCCGGTCGGGGCGGCCCACGGCGGATAGACGCGGAAGCCGCGCCTGCCGCCGGAGCCTCCCGAGGAGACGATCCCGTGGTCGCGCAGCGTCTCGCGGGGGAACACGAACTGCCCGGAGATTTCGCCGTCGCGGCAGCCGACGACGAAGAGGTCCACCGCGTCGGCCGCGTCGAAGGGCCGGATCGGGCCCGCCTCGGACCTCTGCCACAGGGTGACGAACTGCCCCGCCCTCGCCGGGGTGGTCCTGGCCGCGCGGAACCGGACCGAGCGGCCGTCGAGCGTGAACCCGCAGGCCGCGTACGCCGCGCTCTCCGGTTCGGGCACGGGGAGCGAGCAGGCGAACCCGGCCGGGTCGTACACCAGCGCCTTCGCCGCCAGCAGGTCGCCGTGGAGCCCCGCCCACGCCTCGTCCGTCACCGCGCCGCCGCCATGCCGTCATCCTGTCATCGGGCCGGTGGGCACCGCCCACCGGCGGTGGCCACCGGCGGACTGCCCGGCCCAGGGGCCTCCGGGTGCCCTACAGCCGCTCGGCGAGGGCCGCCAGCAGGTCCGCCACGGCCGGGGGGCCCGGGAGGACCAGGTCCGCGCGCTCCGCCAGCTCCGGCACCTCGCTCCCGCTGCACACGAGCAGCCCCGGCACCCCGTCCGACCGCAGCTTCCCGACCGCGGCGAAGGCCGCGAGGTCGCCGAGGTCGTCTCCCGCGTACAGGACGGCCCCGGCACCGGCCCGGCGCACATGGGCGTCGAGGGCGACGCCCTTGTCCATGCCCGGGGGGCGCAGTTCGAGGACCATGCGCCCCGGTTCGAGGACCAGTCCGTGGCGGGAGGCGAGCGCGGCCATCGGCTCGCGCAGCGCGTCGAAGGCGCCCTGCGGGTCGTCGGCGCGCCGGGTGTGGACGGCCACCGCCCGGCCCTTCTCCTCGATCCAGGCGCCCTGCCGGACGCCGGCGGCCTCCAGGACGCCCGGCAGTCCGGCCCGGGCGGCGGCCACTCCGGGGTGCGCGGCCGGCCCGGTGACCGTGCCGGTGGCGGCGTCCCAGCGCTCGGCGCCGTAGTGGCCGAGCACCACGAGGTGGTCGAGCCCGGGCACTCCCGCGAAGCCCCCGTAGCGGACGGCGACCCCGGCCGGGCGGCCGGTGACCACGGCCACGGAGGCGACCTTCGGGGCGAGCCGGGCGAGCGCGGGGACCACGCGCTCGTGCGCGCGGGCCTGCTCGGGGTCGGGCACGATCTCGGCGAGTGTGCCGTCGAAGTCGAGGGCCACGACGGTCTCGGCGGGCCGGTCGAGGACGGCCGCGAGTCCGTCGCGGCCCGCGGGGGTGGACGGCGTCGGCAGGGTGTGTGCGTACGGGGAGCTGCCCATGCCCCGACCTTAACGGCGGGATCTGCGTGCGTCCCTGACACGGCGAAGACGGTTCACGGTGACCGGATCGTGCACCAGGGCGCGGGGGTCGTCGAGGAGGGCGTTGAGCAGCTGGTAGTAGCGGACCGGGGAGATGCCGAGCTGCTCCCTGATCGCCCGCTCCTTGGCCCCGGGGCCGGACCAGGTGCGCCGCTCCATGGCGAGCACGGACTGCTCGCGGGCGGGCAGCCCGGTGCTCTGCGGCTCCTCGGTCATACGATCCAACCTATCGCCCGGCACCCCCACCCGGCCCCCGGCTCCGTCCGG
Source organism: Streptomyces sp. C10-9-1 (assembly GCF_024497955.1). Lineage (GTDB taxonomy): Bacteria > Actinomycetota > Actinomycetes > Streptomycetales > Streptomycetaceae > Streptomyces > Streptomyces sanyensis. The sequence continues at coordinate 207,149 of NZ_JANHKP010000007.1, forward strand.
GCCCGGTCCTGTGCCCGGGCCCGGTCCCGGCCGCGGACCCGGCCTACTCGGCCGCCTCGGCCTCGGCCGCGTCGCCGTCGATCTCGGAGAGGGTCGCCGCCACGCTGCCGCCCGGCTCCATCGCCTTGCCGATCTTCTTCTTGATGGTCTCGCTCACGGCCGCCCAGGAGGTCTTGCCGACCGGCGGGAGGACGGAGGTGGGCAGCGCGTGCAGGAACTCGCGCAGGTCCGCGTGCTCCGGGTCCTTCTCCATCGCCTCGGAGGCGGTGACCGTCGGCGGCAGCAGGTCGTTCTGCCGGGCGAAGGCGAGGACGTTGGCGTCGCTGAAGACGTAGTCGAAGAACGCGCCGATCTCCTTGCGGTGGCCGTTCTCCTTGAAGCCCATGATCCAGTCGGCGACGCCCATCGAGCCCTTGGCCTCGCCCTCGCGTCCCGGCAGCTCGACCTTGCCGACGTCGATGCCCTCCTTCTCGGCGGCCTGCATCAGGGACGGGTGCCCGTTCAGCATGCCGACCTCACCGCGGGTGAACGCGGCGAATGCGTCCTTGCGGTTGAGCTCGCCGGGGGCGACCGGCCCGGTCAGGCCGGGCTTGACCAGCTCGTCGCGGAGCCATTCGAAGGCGCTGATGTTGGCCTGGGAGTCGATGGCGTACTTGTTGACCGCGTCGGTGTAGCCGGTGCCGCCGCTCAGCAGCCACATCAGGGTCTCGGCCTGCGCCTCCTCCGGGCCGAGCGGCAGCGCGAAGGGGTAGCGGACCCCGCTGTCCTTGAGCGCCCGGGCGTCCTCGGCGAGCTCGTCCCAGGTCTCCGGCGTGCCCGTGATCCCCGCCTCGGCGAAGAGCTCCTTGTTGTAGAAGAGCAGCCGGGTGGAGGCCGCGAAGGGGAGACCGTACTGGGTGCCCTTGTACTCGCCCGCGTCGGTGAGCGGCACCAGGAAGTTGGACTGCACCGGCACCGACAGCAGCTGGTCGGCCGCGTAGAGGCGGCCGTCCGCGGCGTAGTCCGCGTAGGCGCCGATCTGGGCGACGTCGGGGGCGTTCCCGGCCTCCACCATCTCGGCGACCTTGCGGTCGACGTCGTTCCAGGACTCGATCTGCACCTCGACCTTGATCCCGGGGTGCTCGGCCTCGAAGGCGGTGGTGAGCTGCTCCCAGTAGACCTTGCTGGTCTGGCCGCCGGAGACGTCGTAGTCGGCGGCGACGAGATGGAGGGTGACATCGCCCGAACCCGTCGCGCCGCACCCTGTCAGCACGGCCGCCATGCCCAGTGCCGCGGTTGCGGCAGTCAGACCTATGAAGGGACGCTGCACTGCTCTCCCCCACCCTCTGCTCGTCGGTTGCGCGCGTCCCCGTCGGCCCCCGTGACGCTCTGCGGATGAACGAAGATTGTCCCACGCATTGCCATGAGGTCTACACCAGTGCCGGTCTCGCTTTCGCAACGTCCTTGCGCAACCCCTTCCGCGTCGCGACGGCCGCGCGCCCCGCACAGGCGCCGGGAAGCCCCTCCGGGCACCGGCGCACGCCCCCGCCTGCGGGCTTCCTCTCGCCCGAACGGGTGGACGAGTTTGTATGGCTTGACAACAATCTCGCCAAGTGGACTAGACCTATTCGGGTCCTCGGGCGAAACTGTTCCCCGTGAAACACGTCATCGCCCTCGATGTGGGCGGCACCGGCATGAAGGCCGCCCTCGTCGCGGCGGACGGGACCCTCCTGCACGAGCTGCGGCGGGCGACCGGGCGGAAGCGCGGCCCGGACGCCGTGGTGGAGTCGATCCTCGGCTTCGCCGAGGACCTGCGGGCCTACGGGCAGGAACACTTCGGGGAGCCGGCGCTCGCCGCCGGGGTCGCCGTGCCCGGCATCGTCGACGCCGACCGCGGCATCGCCGTCTACGCGGCCAACCTCGGCTGGCGGGACGTCCCGCTGCGCAAGCTCCTCAGCGAACGGCTGGGCGGGATCCCGGTCGCCCTCGGGCACGACGTGCGCACCGGCGGCCTCGCCGAGGGCCGCATCGGCGCCGGGCAGGGAGCCGACCGCTTCCTGTTCGTCCCGCTCGGCACCGGCATCGCGGGCGCCATCGGCATCGGCGGCACCATCGAGGCCGGCGCCCACGGCTACGCCGGCGAGATCGGGCACATCGTCGTCCGCCCCGGCGGCCCGGCCTGCGGCTGCGGCCAGCGCGGCTGCCTGGAGGCACTCGCCTCCGCCTCCGCCGTCACCCGGGCCTGGTCCGCCGCCTCCGGCGACCCGGACGCGGACGCGGCGGACTGCGCCGAGGCGGTCGCCTCCGGCGACGCGCGCGCGGTCGCGGTGTGGCACGACGCCGTCGCCGCCCTGGCCGACGGACTCGTCACGGCCCTCACCCTGCTCGACCCCCGGACTCTGATCATCGGTGGCGGGCTCGCCGAGGCCGGGGAAACCTTGTTCACACCGCTGCGGGCGGCGGTCGAGGAGCGCGTCACCTTCCAGAAACTGCCCGCGATCGTCCCGGCGGCCCTCGGGGACACCGCCGGATGCCTGGGCGCAGGTCTGCTCGCCTGGGATCTACTCGCCACGGAGGTAACCGACTGATGGCCGCTCGCGCCACAGCCACCGTGCTGGCCGGAGCCCGTGTGGTGCTGCCGACCGGCGTCGTCGAGAACGGACGGGTCGTCGTCGAGGGCACGCGGATCGCGGGCGCCGCCGACCCCGGCACTCCCGTGAGGGACCTGTCCGGGCACTGGATCGTCCCCGGGTTCGTCGACATCCACAACCACGGCGGCGGCGGGGCCTCCTTCACGTCCGGCACCGCCGAGGACGTGCTGAAGGGCGTCGACACCCACCGCCGGCACGGCACCACCACCCTGGTCGCCTCCACCGTCACCGCGAGCATGGACTTCCTCACCCGGCGGGCCGGGATGCTCTCCGAACTCGTCGAGCAGGGCGACCTGGCCGGCATCCACTTCGAGGGGCCGTTCATCTCCCCCTGCCGCAAGGGCGCGCACAGCGAGGCCCTGCTGCTCGACCCCGACCCGGCCGAGGTCCGCAAGCTCGTCGACGCCGCACGCGGCACCGCCCGGATGATCACCCTGGCCACCGAGCTGCCCGGCGGCATCGACTCCGTGCGGATGCTCGCCGAGCAGGGCGTGATCGCCGCCATCGGCCACACCGACGCCAGCTACGAGCAGACCGCCGAGGCCATCGAGGCGGGCGCCACCGTCGCGACCCACCTGTTCAACGCCATGCCCGGACTCGCCCACCGCGCCCCGGGCCCCATCGCGGCCCTGCTGGAGGACGAGCGGGTCACCGTCGAACTCATCAACGACGGCGTCCACCTCCACCCCGCCGCCCTGGAACTCGCCTTCCACAGCGCCGGCGCCGGACGCGTCGCCTTCATCACCGACGCGATGGACGCGGCGGGCTTCGGCGACGGGCGCTACGAACTCGGCCCGCTGGAGGTCGAGGTGAAGGACGGTGTGGCCCGGCTGGTGGAGGGCGGCTCGATCGCCGGCTCCACCCTCACCCTGGACACCGCCTTCCGACGTGCCGTCACCGTCGACCGCCTGCCCGTCGAGGACGTCGTGCGGGCCATCTCCGCCAACCCGGCCAGACTGCTCGGCGCCTACGACCGGATCGGCTCCCTGGAACCCACCAAGGACGCCGACCTGGTGGTCCTCGACTCCGACTTCGTCCTCCAGGGCGTGATGCGCCGGGGCGAGTGGATCGTCGAGCCGAAGGGCGCCTGACGCCGTCTCCGCACCGGCCCCGGACGAGGGGGGGCCGGTGCGGAGGCGTACCCGGGTCTTGGGCCGACCGCCCTCCCTTTGGCATGATCAGGCCCCGTACGAGCTCCGACGCCGCATTCTCACGAGGTGTGTACGGGTGATCCTGACGGTCACGCTCAACGCCGCCCTGGACATCACCTACCGGGTCCCGGCCCTGACCCCGCATGCGGTCAACCGGGTCGGCGAGGTGCACGAACGACCCGGCGGCAAGGGCGTCAACGTGGCCCGCGTGCTGTCCTCGCTCGGCCACGCCTGCACCGTCACCGGCTTCGCCGGCGGCCACACCGGGGACGTGCTGCGCCACATGCTCGCCCGTCTGCCGCTCCGCGACGCACTGGTGCCCGTCGCGGCACCGACCCGGCGCACCGTCGCCGTGACGGACGCCTCCACCGGCGACACCACGCAGCTCAACGAGCCCGGCCCCGCCGTCACCCCCGAGGAGTGGGCCGCGTTCCTCGCCGCCTACGGCAGCCTGCTCGACGACGCCGAGGCCGTCGCCCTCTGCGGCAGCCTGCCCCCGGGCATCCACGTCGGCGCCTACGCCGACCTGGTGCGCCGGGCCCGCGCGGCCGGTGTACCGGTGCTGCTCGACACCAGCGGGGAACCGCTGCGCCGCGGTATAGCCGCCCGCCCCGACCTGATCAAGCCCAACGCGGAGGAGCTGGCGCTGCTGACGGGCTCCCGGGAACCGCGGCGCGCCGTGCGCGACGCCCGCCGCCGGGGCGCGCACGCCGTCGTGGGCTCCCTGGGCCCCGACGGGCTGCTCGCCGCCACTCCCGAGGGGACCTGGCAGGCCGCCCCGCCCGCCGCCGAGCGCGGCAACCCGACCGGTGCCGGGGACTCCGCCGTCGCCGCGCTGCTGTCGGGCCTCGTGGAGGGCCTGCCGTGGCCGGAGCGCCTGGCCAGGGCGGCCGCCCTGTCGGCGGCGACGGTACTCGCCCCGGCGGCGGGCGAGTTCGACCGCGGCGCCTACGAGAGGCTGCGCGAGCGGGTGACGGTCACCGAGCACACGGACGGCTGACCGCCCGCTGCCCCGGCGCACCGCCGGCGGGGGCGGCTCCGGCAGGTCCGTCCCGGCGGCCCGGACGCGCCACGGCCCCCGCGCGGGGCGCGGGGGCCGGCGGTCGCGTCAGCGGCCCGGGGGGCGGCTCAGCCCTTCTGGCCGGCCTCCAGCCACACCTGGTCCAGGTACGCCTCGCACTTGTTGCCCGGCTCGCAGGAGATCCGCAGGTCGTTCCTGCCCTTGTCGAGGTTGACGAAGACGTAGGTGTTGGTCCACCCCTTCTCCCAGTCGCCCTTCTTCGCCTTGGCGAAGTTCGCCATGTTGATCTCGCGCGGCTCCTGGCCGTTGAGCGTCAGCGAGGTCTTGGCGTCCTTGCCCGGCACGCTGTACGTGATGTACATCGTGTACGCACCGGCCTGGGGCACGTCGACGGACCAGCTCGCCGAGCCGCCCTCCCCGTTGAACATCACATAGGCACCGCCGGTGCCCTTGGCACCCTGCACGGTGTTGGCCGCGCTCGCCGGACCGCCGAGGGTGAGGGTCGCCGCGTCCTGCTTGGGCAGTTCCACCGGCCCCTCGGGCTCCTCGGACGGCCCTCCGCTCGGCTCCGTCGAGGGGGCGGCGGTGGGGCTGGTGGAGGCGCCGGGCTCGGCGCCCGCCGCGTCCTTCTCGTCACCCTTGGACATCACCGCGGCGCCGATACCCACGACCACGACGGCCACCACGGCGATCGCGCCGATGAGCAGGCCCCTGGTGTTGGGGCCGCCCCGGCCCCGTCCGGGCTGAGCCGGCGTCCCCGGCCCACCCGCCGCGGGGGCGCCGCCCGGGTAGGTCTCGGGGGCCGCGTAGGCGGCGGTGGGCTGCTGCGCGTAGCCGGGCGGCGGACCGTAGCCCTGCTGCTGCGGGGGGACCTGCTGGGCGTACTGACGGCGCTCGCCGACCGTGCGGACCTGGTTGTACGAGGTCCGCGGGACACCCGGCGCCGCGGCCGGACCCGGGTAGCCGTAGCCGCGGCCCTGTCCCGGCGGGGTCGCCCCGGCGGCCTGCCCGTCCTCGTACAGGTAGCCGAACGGGTCGTCGTCCTCGGGCGTGCCTGCGGCGTTGTTCGCGGCCGTCATCCAGTCACTCCTCACCTCTCGTCGACAGAATGTCGACGCCAGGCGAGCCTACCCGGTTCCACTCACCCGATCGGGTGTCCTGGGCCTCATCCCGCCCGGCGGTGAACCTTGGCACGCGAGCGCTTCTCCACGTACATGCGCTGGTCGGCCGACTGAAGCACGTCCTCCACCGACATCCCGCAACTGGCCCAGCCGATTCCGAAGCTCGCCCCCACCCGCACACCCCTGCCGTCCACCCGGATCGGCTGGATGATCGCGTTGCGCAGCCGGACGGCGAGGTCGGCGGCGTCCGCCGCCCCGAGGCCGTCGGCGAGGACGACGAACTCGTCTCCGCCGAGGCGGGCCACCGTGTCGCCGTCGCGCACCAGGGTGGTCAGCCGGCGGGCGACCTCGACCAGCACGGCGTCGCCGGTGTGGTGGCCGAAGCGGTCGTTGATCGACTTGAAGCCGTCCAGGTCGCAGAAGAGGACCGCCAGCCCCTTGGCCCCGTCGTCCTCGCCCTCCGGCGCCACCATGTGCACGTGGTGGTCGTAGGGGCGGCCCCCGCCCAGCGCGTCGAAGCCGAAGGCGTCCGCGTGGTGGGCGCCGTCCTCGTAGGCCTCGTCGTAGCCGGCGTCCAGCCCGCCGTAGCCGCCCGGGATGCCCGGGTGCGGGCGCTCGCACAGCCGTGCGCTGAGGCGGGCGCGCAGCTCGGCGCTGTTGGGGAGCCCCGTGAGGGCGTCGTGCGAGGCCCGGTGGGCGAGGTGCAGCTCGTGGCGCTTGCGCTCCTCGATGTCCTCGACGTGGGTGAGCAGGAAGCGGGGCCCGTCGGCGGTGTCGGCGACGACGGAGTTCCGCAGCGAGACCCACACGTAGCTGCCGTCCCGGCGGCCGAGCCTGATCTCCGCCCTGCCGCCCTCCGCCGAGGTCCTCAGCAGGGTCCCCACGTCCTCGGGGTGCACCAGGTCGGCGAAGGAGTAGCGCCGCATCGCGGAGGCCGGGCGGCCGAGCAGGCGGCACAGCGCGTCGTTCGTCCGCAGCAGCCTGCCGTGCTGGTCGCCGCCCATCTCGGCGATGGCCATGCCGCTGGGCGCGTACTCGAAGGCCTGACGGAAGGATTCCTCGCTGGCGCGCAGGGCCTGCTGCTCGCGCTCCAGCCGGACCAGGGCGCGCTGCATGTTGGCGCGCAGCCGGGCGTTGCTGATCGCGATGCCGGCCTGCGAGGCGTACATCTGGAGCGCCTCCCGGCCCCAGGCGGCGGGGCGGCGCCCGTTGCGCGGCCGGTCGACGGATATCACGCCCAGCAGCTCCCGGCCGCTGCCGGAGGCGTACATCGGGGCGTAGAGGCGGTCGCGGGGGTGCCACTCGTCCTCGAAGCGCGGCTCGGGGCCGTCGGTGTGCCACTGGGGCACGTCGTCCTCTATCAGGACCCAGCCCTCGGTGTGCGGTATGAAGCGCAGGTCGCCCCAGGCCTCCCCCATGGACAGGCGGCGCTCCCACGAGGTCCTGGAGCCGACCCGGCCGGTGATCAGGGCCTCGGCGGCGGCGCTCCCGGCGAGGGCGGCGACCACCAGGTCGCCGTCGGGGCGGACGAGGTTGACGCAGGCCAGCTCGTAACCGAGCCCGGTGACGACGCCTTCGACGACGGTCTGGAGGGTGTCGGCCAGACTGCGGGCCGTGTTCAGGTCCGTGACCACCCGGTGCAGCTGCCGCAGGGACGCAAGACGGACATAGGGCTCCGACTCGGTCTCCATTGCTCGCTCGCTCTCCCCGAGACTTCGACAGCAAACTCCAGGGTGGTGATCAGCGTCCTCGTTCGGCCTATCTCGCGTGGTATCCCGGCCACTGAATCACAGCGAGCTGCCCTGTCGGTACACAGGGTCAACAAATACCGGCCTGTGTGAGTCAAGTCACAGCACCTGACGGATCGTTGGCCGGACCCCCGCTCGCTGCGCTCCTCACTCTCTTGAACGCACAACCATTGTGCCGCTTCCCGGACAACTGCCGGGCAGGCGGGAGTTCCACGGGAAACGGTGGGGGACGTTCCGGGCGACGTCCGGGAAATGTACCTCCACCGGGCCGGAAGTCCTAGGTCCCGGCTGGTTCGCCGGTCCGATGCGCCCCGGTGATCGCCGGGGCTACCGTTCCCGGTGTGTTGCCGACGACCACCACTCCCACCCTGTCCGCCGTCCCCCATGCTGAGGGGGTGAGCAACGACGAGTTCCGCGCCGCCATGTCCCGACTGGCGGCGGGGGTGGTCCTGGTCACCGCACGCGACGAGGACCACGGACCGCGCGGCGAGGACGTGGGCATGACGGCCACGTCCTTCCTGTCGGTCTCGCTGGACCCGCCGCTCGTCCTGGTGAGCCTGCGCAACGGGTCGCGGATGGACGACCTGCTGTCCGAGCAGCCCCTGTGGGGCGTGTCCGTGCTCTCCGAGGACCAGCGGCAGATCGCGGGGCGCTTCGCCATGAAGGGCCGCGTCAGCGACCGGCTGCTGTTCGCTGACCTCGCCTGGGAGCGGGGCGGGGTGTGCGGGGCACCGCTGGTCGGAGGGGCGCTGGCGACGCTGGAGTGCCGCACCGAGCAGCGGATCGAGGCGGGCGACCACACCCTGGTCGTCGGGCGCGTCCTGGCGGTCTCCACGGACGGGGCGGAGGGCGGCGGGCCGCTGGCGTACTTCCGGGGGCGCTACCGCAGGCTGGACTGAGACCGGCGGGGCGCGGGGGCGGGGAGGCGGGGCGGGGCGGCGGGGCTCGTGCGGCCTTTGTCCGCGCGGGGGAGCGGTGCTCGCGCCGCGGGGCAGTGCTCACGCCACGGGGCGGGGCTCGCGTCACGGGGCGGGGCACACGACTCGGAGCAGTGCTCACGCCAGGGGGCGGGGCACACGACTCGGAGCAGTGCTCACGCCAAGGGGCGGAGTTCGCCTCCTGGAGCGGTGCTCGCGCCCCGGAGCGGCGCTCGCACATCGAAGCAACGCACACACCCCAAAGCAGGGCTCACGCAACGGACCAGGGCTCGCGCCCCGGAGCAGGCCACACGACTCGGAGCAGCGCTCGCCCCGCGGACCAGCGCTCACGCCACGGAGCGGCGCACACGACTGGGAGCAGCGCTCACGCCGCGGGGCAGGGGGCACGCATCGGAGCACTGCTTCACGGCATCCGCACGGCCCGGGAAGCGGCACCCGGCCCGGGGCGCGACCGGGCCTGCACCGCCGGTGAGCGGCCTCGTGAGGAGCAGCCCCGCCCGGGGCGCGCCCAGCACGCCGCGGGGCTCCCGGTCGCCGCGGCGACTACCAGTCGCGGCCCGAACGGCCCCGCTTGGTCTCCGCGCGCTGCTTCTTCTCCCGCAGGCGCCGCTCGTTGATGCCCCGAGGGATCTTCGTCGGCCTCCGGGCCCGGGGCGGCGGCGCCGTGGCCTCCGCCAGCAGGGAGGCGAGCCGCACCAGGGCGGCCTCACGGTTGCGCCACTGGGAGCGGTGCTCCGAAGCGCGAACGGCGATCACACCACCGACGAGCCGACCCGAAAGCCGCTCCAGCGCGCGCTCCTTCCACACCGGCGGCAGTGCCGCCGTGGACGCGAGGTCGAAGCGCAACTCGACCTGCGAGTCACTGGTGTTGACGTGCTGGCCGCCCGGCCCGGAGGAACGCGAGAAACGCCACATCAGCTCGGCCTCCGGCAGGGAGACCGAACCGCGGATGACATAGGGACCGGACATGCCCTCCATGGTCCCGCGCCCGCGCCGTCCGCGTCACCCTCTTTATCCCGCCCGTGTACGCCGCCCTGTCCCGCCCGTGCACGCCGCGGCCACCCGTGCGGATCCGGCGCACCGCCCGGACCCGCGCCCGGACCCCGCCCCGCGCCCCTGCACGCCGCGGCCGCCCCGGACGGGAACCGCACCGGCGCCGAGGGAACCCGCGGATCCCCTGCCGGCGTTATGACCGGTGACGGTAACGTCGCAAGGACTCGACGGCCATCACCGTCGCCCGCACACGAACCGAAGGGGACTTCCCGATGGCAGTAAGCCTGTCCAAGGGCGGAAACGTCTCGCTCACCAAGGAGGCACCGGGCCTGACCGCCGTCACGGTCGGCCTCGGCTGGGACGTCCGCACCACCACCGGCACGGACTTCGACCTCGACGCCTCGGCCATCGCCGTGAACGGCGCCGGCACGGTCGCCTCCGACGGCCACTTCGTCTTCTTCAACAACAAGTCGACGCCGGACCAGAGCATCGTCCACACCGGCGACAACCGCACCGGCGAGGGCGGCGGCGACGACGAGCAGATCAACGTCAACCTCGCCGCGCTCCCGGCGGACATCGACAAGATCGTCTTCCCGGTCTCCATCTACGACGCGGTCACCCGCTCGCAGAACTTCGGCCAGGTGCGCAACGCCTACATCCGGATCGTCAACCAGGCAGGCGGCGCCGAGATCGCCCGCTACGACCTGAGCGAGGACGCCGCCGTCGAGACCGCCATGGTCTTCGGCGAGCTCTACCGGCACGGCGCCGAGTGGAAGTTCCGCGCGGTCGGCCAGGGCTACGCCTCCGGCCTGGAGGGCATCGCCCGCGACTTCGGCGTCAACATCTGACGTCCCCCGAGGGGCCGGGCGCACGCGCCCGGCCCCTCCGCCCGCCCGGCCACGCAGGCACGCGGCCCCGCCCCGCAGCGCCCGCCCCGGAGCCCCCGGAGCCCCCGCCGCGTCAGTCCGGCAGCCGGGGACGCCCCCGGCCGAACAGCCAGGCGTCCCAGACCTGCGACAACTCGCGCCCGGACCGCCCTTCCGCGTACGCGGTGAACTCCTCGGTGGACGCGGTGCCGTGGCGGTGCTCGGCGGCCCAGCCCCGGAGCAGGGCGAAGAACTCCCCGTCGCCCAGCACGCCGCGCAGCCGGTGCAGGACCATCGCGCCGCGCCCGTACACCGGGGGTGCGAACAGCTCCGCGGGGCCGGGCGGTTCGGCCGGCGGGAAGGCCCAGTTGGCGTCGTCGCCGTATGCCTCGGCGAAGCTCTCCTCCACGGACGGACCCCCCGCATCCGCCTGCCACAGCCACTCCGCGTAGGTGGCGAAGCCCTCGTTCAGCCAGATGTCGGACCACCGGGCGGGGGAGACCGAGTTGCCGAACCACTGGTGCGCCAGCTCGTGGAGGAGCGTCGGCTCGTCGAACCGGTCCAGCGGGAACACCGGCCGCGACTGCGTCTCCAGCGCGTACTCCAGGTCCCCCGAGGGCACGACGATCGCGCCCGCCGAGGAGAACGGGTAGGGACCGAAGCGCTCCTCGCACCACGCGAGTAGCTCGGGGATGCGGCGCAGCAGCGGCTCCGCCCGCTCCTCCGCCTGCGGGGACACCGCCGTCACCACCGGCAGCCCGGAGGACGTGCGGACGGTCTCGACCCGCAGCTCGCCGATGGCCAGCACCGCCAGGTGCCCCGCCATCGGCTCGGTGGAGCGCCACGACTGGACCGTGCGGCGGCCCTCCGTACGCGGGGCGCGCGGCTCCCCGCCCGCGACCGCCCGCAGGCCCCGCGGGACGCTGACGGTGACGTCGTAGGTCGCCTTGTCCGACGGATGGTGGTTCCCCGGGAACCAACTCGCCGAGCCGGCGGGCTCGCCCACGGCCAGCGCCGCGCCGTCCGACCGCAGCCAGCCCTCGCGGGAGCCGTCGGCGTCCGTCACCGTCTCGGGAATCCCCGCGTAGCGGACCACGGTGCGGAAGCGGTCCCCCTCGCGGATGTCGCGCCGCGGGCGGACCGTCAGTTCGCCGCCCGCCCGGTTGGCGGACGCCCGCCGCCCGTCGACGGTGACGTCCGCCACGGTGAGCCCGCGGAAGTCCAGGTGGAAGGCGCTGAGGTCCTGGGTGGCCCGGGCGGTGATCTCCGCGGTGCCCGCCAGGTGGCCGGATGCGGGGTCGTAGTCGAGGTCGAGGGCGTAGTGCTGCACGTCGTACCCGCCGTTGCCGAGCTTCGGGAACAGCGGGTCGCGCAGACCGGCCGCCCCCGGGCTCCCGCGCACGGCGCCCGGACCGGGGACGCACGCCGCCAGGGCCACGGCGGACAGCGCGGAGACCACGGCGACGGCGGCCCGGCAGCGGGCGGACGGATCCACACCGGGATCCTAGGCAGCCGACGGGCCGGGCCCCCGGCCGCCCCGCCCTGCCGGGTTCCCCGACCGCGCGCTCGCGGCGCACCGTCGGCGGGACGCGGCGGGGCGGCCCTCAGCGGCTGATCGCCTCCACGCCCGCCTGCGCGAACTTCTCGTCCAGCGCACCGCTCGGGGCGCCCGCCACGCCGATGCCCGCCACGGGGGCCCCGTCGACCTGCACCGGGGCCCCGCCCGCGAGGAACAGGGTGCCCGGGATGTCCTTGAGGTTGGGCGCCTGCTCCAGGCGCTCGACCAGGGCGGAGGTCGGCGCGTTCCAGGAGGCGGCGGTGAACGCCTTGCGCTGGGCCGACTCGTAGGACTGGGGCCCGGCGCCGTCGCCCCGCAGCGTCACGAGGGTGTTGCCGTTCCGGTCGACGACCGCGACGGTGACCCGCTGGTTCTCCTTCGCGGCCGCCTCGAGCGTGGCCTGGGCGGCCCGGGTGGCGGCCTCGACGGTCAGATGGGTGCTCTGCACGAGGTCGCGGTCGGCGACGCTGCGCGAGACGGCCGCGCGGCTCTCGGCGGCGGGGGCGGCGGCGCTGGCCGACACGGCGCCGACGGTTCCGGCGGTGACGGCGACCGCGGCGGCGGAACCGATCAGGATCTTCTTCATTGGGGACTCCTCGCTGGGTGGTCGGCGGTGCTCCGGGCGGTACCGCCGGTCCTCGGCGGCGCCGTCCTGCCGTCGATCCTCCGGCGGGGCACGGCTCCCGCGGATCGACGGAGCGGATGCCCCCACCGCCCGGTTCGGGCGACGGGCGTGTCGGCCGATCGGTTGATGCCGCGGTGGCCCGGGCGGGTCACGATGGAGGCGTCGCGCCCTCCGGGACCGGCAGCCGCGCACGCGGCCACCGGCGCGGCGCCGCCACCGCGCGACGGCGGGCGCGGTGCCACCCGGCGGGCCCCGCGGCACGGCACACCGCGCGCGCACCGCGCGCCGACGAGGACGGAACGGACGACGGATGGACGGGCAGCACGCGGTCCGCGACGCACACGGCCCGTACGGCGGGCACCCCGCGCACGGCCTCGACGAGCGGACCCCGGACGGCCACCGGCCAGCCCGGGTGATGCACGCGGCGTTCTTCCTGCTCCTCGGCGCCTCCCTCGCGCGCTACCTGCTGCGGCACCCCTGGGAGGCCCGCTCGCCCTGGATCGTGGCGCTGTCCGGGGCCCTGGCGGTGCTCTACGTCCTCGGCCCCGCGTTCGCCTCCCGCGCGGCGCGGGCCACCCCGCGACGGCTGCTCTGGCTGGCCGGGGTGGTCGCCGTGTGGATGGTGCTGGTGGTCCTGGCGCCCAGTTTCGCCTGGTGCGCGGTGCCCCTGTTCTACACGGGGCTGAGGACCCTGCCGCCCCGTGCGGCCGTCGTCCTGGTCGCGCTGCTGACCCTCTTCGTCGTCGCCGCCCAGCTCCGTCTCGCCGAGGACGGCTTCGACCCCAACCTCGTCATCGCGCCGCCGGCCGTGGCCGCGGTGGCCACCGCCGTGTTCGTCCAGTCCGAACGGCTGGCCTCACGCCAGCGGGCCCTGATCGACGACCTCGTCTCGACCCGGCGCGAGCTGGCTGCCACCGAGCGCCGCGAAGGCACCCTCGCCGAACGCCAGCGCCTCGCCATGGAGATCCACGACAGCCTCGCCCAGGGCCTGTCCAGCCAGCAGATGCTGCTCCAGGCGGCGGACCGGGTGTGGGAGGCGGACCCGGGCACCGCACGCCGCCATGTCCGCTCCGCGGAGTCGATCGCGGAGCACAGCCTGGCCGAGGCACGCCGCTTCGTGCACGATCTGGCCCCCGCCGACCTCGCCGAGGGCGGCGGCCTCGAAGCCGCGCTGCTGAGCGCGGCGGAGCGGGAGTCGGCGGGGTTCCGCGTCGACGGCACGCCCGTGCCCCTCCCGGAGCGCGTGCAGTCCGCGCTGCTGCGCATCGCCCAGGGGGCCTTGGCCAACGCCCGTGAGCACGCGGGTGCCGGGACCACCGCGATGACCCTGACCTACCTCGGGGACCAGGTCGTGCTGGACGTGGCGGACGACGGACGCGGCTTCGTCCCCGGGTCCGCGCCGGGCGGCGTCCGCGGGCACGGGCTGCCCGCCATCCGGGCCCGTGTCGAGCAGCTCGGCGGCGTCCTCACCGTCGAGTCCGCGCCCGGGGAGGGCACGGTCCTGTCGGCGGCGATCCCCCTGGAGGACTCGTGACCGTGCGCATCCTGCTCTGCGACGACCACGCGGTGGTGCGTGCCGGGCTGCTCGCCCTGCTCGGCACCGTGGAGGGCATCGAGGTCGTCGGGGAGGCCGGCAGCGGCGAGGAGGCCGTGGCGATGGCGGGCAGGCTGCGGCCCGACGTGGTCCTCATGGACCTCCAGCTCGGTCCCGGCATCGACGGGGTGGAGGCCACCCGCCGTATCGCCTCCCCGGAGGTGCACGTGCTGGTGCTGACCACCTACGACACCGACGCCGACATCACCCGCGCCATCGAGGCCGGCGCGACGGGCTACCTCCTCAAGGCCGAACGCCCCGAGGAGCTGTTCGCGGCGATCCGGGCCGCCGCCCAGGGCCGCACCGCGCTCTCCGCCCCCGTGGCGGGCCGCGTGATGGACCGGATGCGCGGCGCCGCGGGGCCCACGCTCACCGAGCGGGAGCGGGACATCCTCGGGCAGCTCGCCCGGGGGCTCGGCAACCGGGAGATCGCCCGGGCCCTGTTCATCAGCGAGGCGACCGTCAAGACCCACCTGGGACGCATCTACGCCAAGCTCGGGGTCGACACCCGGGCGGGCGCGGTCGCCGTCGCCAAGGAGCAGCGCCTGCTGCCCTGACCCCGGCCCCGCGCCACCGGGCGCCCGGACCGGAACCCCGGGCGGCGGGACCGGCGGCCCCGGGCCGGGTCCGCCGCGCGTCCCTCCCCCGGCGCCCGCGGGGCCCGACGGCCGCGGCACGGGACGGCGCATGACACCATCCGAGGGTGCTCGACATCGGCTACTCGCTCTCCCGGCGCTTCCCGGACCCCCCGCAGACCGACTACCGCCGCGCGGACGTCCACGCGCTGCGCCACGACCTCTTCTGCGGCGACGTCTACCTCGCGGACACCGAGGCGGACCGGGAGGTGTCCACAGCCTGGGGATGGGTGCCGGTGCTCGACTTCGCCTGGGCCCTGTGCGACGTGGTGGAGCGGCTGGACCGCGACCCGCTCGGCAGCCGCTCGGCCACCCGGCACCACGCCGAGATCGACTTCACCGAGTCCACCGACCTGATGCTCTTCGAGCGGCGCTTCGGCTGGGTCGACGTGGAGGCCGACTGGATGCCCGGCGACGAGCCCCCGCTCACCTTCTCCCACGCGGAACTGCGCCGCGAGGCACGGGACTTCCTCCACGACCTGATCGCCGACCTCACCGACATGCACGAGGACCTCGGCGGCAACCCCGCCGTCTGGGACCTCCAGGCCCGCTTCCCGCGCCTGCGCTGACGCCCGGGGGCCCGGCACCGCCCTCCCGGCCCCGCCCTCAGGGCCCGTCCGCCACCCGCAGGCCCGACTGCGCCGCGAACGCGGGTGCCAGCTCCATCAGCTGGGAGGGGCGCACCACGGCCCCGGCCAGCCGCTCCACCCCGCGGGCGATGTCCAGCTCCGCGGCATCGCGCAGGTCCACGTCGGCCATCCGCACGCCCGAGAAGTCCACCGCGCGCAGCACGCAGTCGCGGAAGGCCACCCGCTCCAGCCGCGCCCCGCCGAAGTCCGCCTCCGTGAGGACGCACCCCTCGAAGACGACGTCCGTCAGCCGCGCCTCCCGGAGGTTGGCGTAGTCGAGCTTGCCGCCCTTCACCAGCACGCCGGTGAGCACGCCGCCGTGCAACTGCACCCCGCCCAGACGCGCCTCGCGCACCTCGACGTCGCGCAGCGAGGCGCCCGCCAGGTCCGTCCCGACACCGCGCACCCCCTGCAGCACGCTGTCCACGAACCGCGCCCCCGTCAGCGCCGTCCCGCCCAGTGCGCACTCGCGCAGCGCGCAGTCGATGAACCGGGCGCCGGCGCCGCGCTGGCCGCCCAGGTCGAGGCCGCCGAACTCCAGGCCGTCGTAGTCGCCGTCGGCCTCCAGCTCCCCTCCCCCGAAGGGCTCCAGCGGCGGCAGCCGCACCTCCGTCACGCGGGGCTCCGCCACGACCCGCGCCGCCTTCCTGCCACGTCCGTTCGCCATGCCCCCATGGTGGACCCGACCACCGACAACGCCCCCGAACCCGGCTGCCGGGGCGCGGGCCGTCAGGAGCCGCCGAGGAAGGACTCCACGGCCCTGCCCGTCATGGGTACGACGACGGCCTCCTCCCGCGCGGCGCCGGGGAGGTGGCGGCGGTCCGCCTCCGCCCTCAGCAGCGCCGGACGGTCGCACGGGAGCACGCTCGCGCCGAGGCGGTCCACCAGCGCGGCCAGGAGGTCGGAGAAGTGGCCGGGCGGGAAGCGGGCGACGCCGACGCAGAGCCGGTCGACGTCCACCTCGACCTCGCGCCCGTCGGCCGTGCGGACCAGCAGGCCCTCCAGCGGGTCCGCACCCCCGCCGACGGCGTACGGGCCCAGCACCTCCCGCACCGCGTCCAGGTCCAGGGGCTCCGGCTCCCCGCTCCGGAAGCGGAGCACGAACAGCATCCGGCTCACGGCCCCGCCGCCCCGCCTCCGGCCGCCGCCCCGGAGCGGAGCGCTCCCGGGCGGCGCGCGGCGGGACCGCCGGGCCCCCGGCCCCGTAGGGTCACCCGTTCCCGCGCCCCTGCGCCCCGAGCGAGGCCAGGGCCGCGTCGGTCAGCCGGTAGACCGACCACTCGTCCTGGGGCCTGGCCCCCAGCGACTCGTAGAAGGCGATCGACGGGGTGTTCCAGTCGAGCACCGACCACTCCAGGCGCTCGTAGCCCCGCTCGACGCAGAGCCGCGCCAGCTCCGTGAGCAGCGCCTTCCCGTGTCCCCCGCCGCGCAGCTGCGGCCGTACGTACAGGTCCTCCAGGTAGATCCCGTGGACCCCGCGCCACGTCGAGAAGTTCAGGAACCACAGCGCGAAACCGGCCACCCGGCCGTCGTCCGTCTCCGCGATGTGCGCGAACGCCGCCGGACGCTCGCCGAACAGCGCCTCGCGCAGCTGCTCCTCGGTCGCCCTGACCTCGTGCAGGGCCTTCTCGTAGTCGGCGAGCTCCCGCACCATCGCGTGGATCACGGGCACATCGGCAGGCACAGCATGGCGAATCATGCCCACAGCCTGCCCTGTCCCGGCCGCGCGGCGCGATGCGGGGCTCCCGAACCGCCCGGCCCGTCCGCCGGGAGCCGCCGAGGGCCGCACGGGCCCCGGACACCCGGGATCCGGCGCCCGGCGGGCACCCCGCCCGGGTCGCCAAAGGCCGCCCCCGGCAGTAGATTCCCGCCACACGCAGGCGCACCACCGGCAGGGGAAGCACGCACATGGACACCGTCAACGGCGGCATATCGTTCTGGTACGCACAGGACGGCGCCCCCGCGCCCCGCGAACCCCTCCCCGGCGACATCTCCGCCGACGTCTGCATCGTGGGCGGCGGATACACCGGCCTGTGGACCGCCTACTACCTGAAGAAGGCCGCCCCCTTCCTCGACATCACCGTCCTGGAGGCCAGGTTCTGCGGCTACGGGGCCTCGGGCCGCAACGGCGGCTGGCTCTACAACGGGGTCGCCGGGCGCGGCCACCACGCCCGCCGCCACGGCCACGAGGCCGCCGTCCGGCTCCAGCGGGCCATGAACGGCACCGTCGACGAGGTGATCCGCACCGCGGCGGCCGAGGGCATCGACGCCGACATCCACCGCGGCGGCGTCCTGGAGGTCGCCCGCACCCCCGCCCAGCTCGCCCGGCTCAAGGACTTCCACAGCGTCGAGATCGCCTTCGGGGAGACGGACCGCGTGCTGCTCGGCGCCCGCGAGACGGCCGAGCGCGTCCGCGTCCACGGGGCCGTCGCCTCCAGCTGGACCCCGCACGGCGCCCGCGTGCACCCCGTGAAGCTGCTCAAGGGGCTCGCGGCGGCCGTCGAGGCGCTCGGGGTCACCGTCCACGAGTCCACACCGGTCACGGAGATCCGCCCCCGGCACGCCGTCACCCCCTACGGCACCGTCCGCGCGCCCTACGTGCTGCGCTGCACGGAGGGGTTCACCGCCTCCCTCAAGGGGCACCGCCGCAGCTGGCTGCCGATGAACTCCTCGATGATCGCCACCGAGCCGCTGCCCGCGGAGGTCTGGGAGGAGATCGGCTGGACGGGCCGGGAGACGCTCGGCGACATGGCGCACGCCTACATGTACGCCCAGCGCACCGCGGACGACCGCATCGCGCTCGGCGGCCGGGGCGTGCCCTACCGCTACGGCTCGCGCGTCGACGCCGACGGCAGGACGGCCCCCGCCACCGTCGAGGAGCTGCGCGAGGTCCTGGTGCGCTTCTTCCCCCGCCTCGCGGGCGCCCGCGTCGACCACACCTGGTCCGGCGTCCTCGGCGTGCCCCGCGACTGGTGCGCCACCGTCACCCTGGACCGCTCCACGGGGCTGGGCTGGGCGGGCGGGTACGTCGGGTCCGGCGTGGCCACCGCCAATCTGGCGGCCCGCACGCTGCGCGACCTGATCCGGCAGGACTCCGGCCAGGCGGGCCCCACGGAGCTGACCGCCCTGCCGTGGGTGAACCACCGGGTCCGCACCTGGGAACCGGAGCCGCTGCGCTGGCTGGGCGTCCGGGCGCTCTACGCCGCCTACCGCCGGGCCGACCGCCTGGAGGCCGCCTCCCACACGCCGTCCACCCCGCGGCTCGCCACCCTCGCCGACCGCGTCTCGGGCCGCGGCTGACCCCTCGGGAACGGCGAAGGCCCCCGGTCCTGCGGGACCGGGGGCCGTGGCGCGGAGCCTCCTGTCGGAATCGAACCGACGACCTCAAGATTACAAGTCAAGCGCTCTGGCCAACTGAGCTAAGGAGGCAGCCAGAGCAGTGTAACCAACGCCTCCGGCGGCCCCGCGGGGATTTCTCACCTCGGACACCTGCTGACAGATCCGCGTTCGCCGGGTACCGTCACCGCAGGTCCGCCCTGGTGGACTACACCACTCCCTTACTCGGATCGTCCGGCACGTTCCTGCCGGTGAAGGAGACGCTTCAGCATGGCCACTGTCACGTTCGACAAGGCGACCCGCCTCTACCCGGGTGCCGACAAGCCCGCCGTCGACCAGCTCGAGATCGGGATCGAGGACGGCGAGTTCCTCGTCCTCGTCGGCCCCTCCGGCTGCGGGAAGTCCACCTCGCTGCGGATGCTCGCCGGCCTGGAGGACGTCAACGGCGGCGCCATCCGCATCGGCGACCGCGACGTCACCCACCTCCCGCCCAAGGACCGGGACATCGCCATGGTGTTCCAGAACTACGCGCTCTACCCGCACATGTCCGTCGCGGACAACATGGGCTTCGCGCTCAAGATCGCGGGCGTCAACAAGGCGGAGATCCGCAAGAAGGTCGAGGAGGCAGCGAAGATCCTCGACCTCACGCAGTACCTGGACCGCAAGCCCAAGGCGCTCTCCGGCGGTCAGCGCCAGCGCGTCGCCATGGGCCGCGCGATCGTCCGCGAGCCGCAGGTCTTCCTGATGGACGAGCCGCTGTCGAACCTCGACGCCAAGCTCCGCGTCTCCACGCGTACGCAGATCGCCTCGCTCCAGCGCCGCCTGGGCATCACCACCGTCTACGTCACCCACGACCAGGTCGAGGCCATGACGATGGGCGACCGGGTCGCCGTGCTCAAGGACGGCCTGCTCCAGCAGGTGGACTCGCCGCGCAACATGTACGACCGCCCGGCCAACCTCTTCGTCGCCGGCTTCATCGGCTCCCCCGCCATGAACCTGGTCGAGGTGCCGATCACGGACGGCGGGGTGAAGTTCGGCAACAGCATCGTCCCGGTCTCCCGCGAGGCCCTGTCCACCGCGGCGCAGCGCGGCGACAAGACCGTCACGGTCGGCGTCCGCCCGGAGCACTTCGACGTGGTGGAACTCGGCGGCGCCGCGGCGGACTCGCTGTCGAAGGACGCCCCCGCGGGCCTGGCGGTCTCGGTGAACGTCGTCGAGGAGCTCGGCGCCGACGGCTTCGTCTACGGCTCGACCGAGGTCGGCGGGACGCACCAGGAGGTCGTGGTGCGCGTCGGCGGCCGCAGCGTCCCGCGCAAGGGCAGCGAACTGCACGTCGTGCCGCGCTCCGGCGAGCTGCACGTCTTCTCGACCTCGACGGGCGAGCGGCTGAGCGACTGAGGCCGCCCCACCCGGCACCGGGAGCCGGGTCCCCGCCGTGCGGCGCGGGGCCCGGCTCCCGTCGTTCGGCGCGGGGCCCGGCAGGGGGCGGAGCCCGGCGGCTCGCCTCGCACCCCGGTCCCGCACGGGTCGTACCGTCGTACAAATTCCCTGTGATATCGGGCAGTTCATACCAACACGTCAACAGAGAATTCGAATGACGCTCCCGATCCATCCCCCACGTGAGTGACTGAATGTCGCCTGGCGGTCACCGGCCGCTACGCTCGCTCGCGTGACCCACACAGCCCGCCGAATCGGCCGCACCCTTGCCCTCGTCCTGCCCGTCGTCCTGGTGCTCTCCGGGACCCTCGCGGTGTCCACGGTGCCGTGGGCCGGGCAGGCCTCCCAGTCGCAGATGCTCACGGCCTCCGCCGAGAACGTCGCCGCACCCGCCGAGCCGCTCGCGCCGCAGGACGTGCTGCGCGAGAAGCTGCTCACCGAGCTCCAGGTGAAGGACCCGGCGGTGGCGCTCACCCACCTCCAGCGCGAGGTCGAGGCGCGCCCCTCGCTCGCCGAGCACTGCATGTCCATCGCCCGCGACCTCGGCCGGGCCGCCGTCGACCACTACGGCCCCGCCCGCGCGCAGCGCTTCTCCCGCCCGGTGTGCGACACCTCCTTCGCCACGGGCGTGTCCCAGCAGACCATGGGGCACTGACCGCACCGGCAGGCCCTGGGACACACCGGGGCTGCCGGGCGGACACCCCGCCCGGCCCGCGCCGGCACCCGGACCGGACCCGCACGCAGCGGGTCCGGTCCGCGTCGTGTCCGGGTGTGCGCATATCGTTCACGCCATGCATACGCCTACGTTTCCGACGCAGGCCGTGGTCCTGGCGGGCGGCCAGGGCTCTCGGCTGCGCCCCTACACCGACGACCGCCCCAAGCCGATGGTGGAGATCCCGGGGACGGGCACGCCGATCATCGGGCACCAGCTGGCCTGGCTCGCGGCCGAGGGCGTGACCGACGCCGTGGTCTCCTGCGGCCACCTCGCCGAGGTGCTCCAGGAGTGGCTGGCCCAGGCCCGGCTGCCGCTGCGGGTGACGACGGTCGTGGAGACCGAGCCGCTGGGCCGCGGCGGCGGGCTGAAGTACGCGGCGGCCAGCCTGCCCCAGCCCGACCAGCCCTGGTACGCCACCAACGGCGACATCTGGACCCGCTTCTCGCTCCGCGAGATGGCCGCCTTCCACGCCGAGCGCGACGCCACCGCGACGCTCGCGCTGGCCCGCCCGCGGATCCCCTGGGGCGCGGTCGAGACGGACACCTTCGGCCACATCACGGACTTCGTGGAGTCGCCGCCCTCGCCGTACCTGATCAACGCCGGCGTGTACGTCTTCGCCGCCGAGTTCACGCAGCTGCTTCCCGATGTCGGCGACCACGAGCGCACCACGTTCCCGAGGCTGGCGCGGGAGAAGCGGCTGGCGGGCTACCCGTTGCCGCACGGGGCCTACTGGCGTGCGATCGACACCGCCAAGGACCTGACCGAGGCGGCCAAGGAGCTGTCCGCACAGGCGCGTTGACCCTGCGCGGGCCCGGTCGGGCCGGCGCAGGGCGGCGCGTACGGCCGGGTCCGGCCCCGGGCGGCGGAATCCGCCCGGAGCGCGACCGGCGTTCCCTCCGGCTCAGCCGAGGAGCCCGCCGATGACCCTGCTGCCGCCGTCCTGGGCGCCGCCCGATCCGCTGCCCGACCCGGAGCCGTCGCCCGGGCCGCCCGTGGTCCCGCCGGTGGGGCCCGCGGACCCGGTTCCGCCCGACCCGGTGCCGCCGCTGGAGGTGGGCCCGGCGCTCGTGGACGGCGGCGGGGCCGGCTGGGAGTCCGCGGGGGGCGGCTGCTGCCCGGTGCCCTGCGTGGAGCTGGGGGCGTCCGCCACCCGCCCGGGTTCCGGCGCCGTCTCCTGGGCGGGCGCCGTGGTCGGGGACTCGGTGCTCGCGGAGCGGCTCGCCGAGGGGGTCGGGGTGCTCTTCCGCTCCGCGGGGCGGCGCTGCGTTCCGGACTCCTGCGGCAGCGGCGCGCCCGGCAGGTAGTTGGTCGGGTCCTGGCCGGGCCCGGGGACGGTCACGATCTCCGTCGAGCGGACCGCGCCGCCGAGCATCGAGCCGATGAGCATCGTCAGGCCGACGACCACCGCGGCCACGAGACCACCGCGGCGCAGCACCCTGCGCCGCAGGTCCCAGAGTTCGGAACGGGGGCCGAGGGTGCGCCATGCCTCGCCCGAGAGCCGGGCGTCCACCGAGTAGACCGGAGCCCCCGCGATGATCAGGGGCGACCAGGCGGCGAGGAAAATGATGTCCGGGGCGTCGTAGACCGGGACCGTGGCCCAGCTGACGGTCAGCAGCAGGGCCGCCGACAGCAGGACGCCGACCACCGCCGCGACCCGCTGCCACAGGCCCAGCAGGGTGAGGACCCCGACGATCACCTGGAGGAAGGCGACCGTCAGGCCCGAGCCCACGGGGTGGGCCAGCGCCAGGTCGCGCATCGGCTCGGCCATGGCCCAGGGCTGGAGCGACTCCAGCCACCTGACCAGGGAACCGCGCTCCCCGCCGTCGAAGTAGACGGGGTCGCAGAGCTTGCCCATCCCGGCGTACACGGAGATGAACCCCAGCAGGATGCGCAGCGGGAGCAGCACCACGCCGAGGTTCATCCGGCGGTCGGGGTAGTAGGCGTGGCGCGTGTGGTCGCCGGAGGCCCGGTGGCCGGAGCGCCCCTCGTCCCCGGCCTCGCCGTCGAGCGGTTCGAGGTCGTAGGCGCCGTCGTCGCCCGCCTCGCCGTACTCCTCCGGCCCGAAGGAGGGGGCGTCGTAGGCGCCGACCGCCTGGCGCATGGGCGGCAGCAGGGGGCCCGAGCGCTGCACGGTGTCGCCGACCAGGTCGACACGCGGCATCGCCTGGGTGGCACCGGCGGAGTAGCCGCCCTGCTCCGGTGCCTCCCGGGGGGCGGGAGGAGCCGGAGGCGCCAGCGTCCCGGCGGAGGAGTCGCGTACGGCCTGGAGCAGGCCGGTCGCCCCTGCGTCGCCCGGTACGGACCGGCCGCTCCACACGACGGGGGCCCGGCGCCGGGCGGCTCTGCCCGCCGCGCCCGCACCCGCAGCTCCCGCCGCGGCGGCACCGACGGCGCCGGCCGCACCGGCCGTGCCGAAGGAGGCGATCCGCGCGGTGTCCGCCATGGCCCGCGCGGGGCGGGGGTTCCGCGGCAGCTGTACCCGGAAACTGGCGTGGTTGACGATGACCTGCGCGGGATCGCAGTGCACCTTGACCATGCTCAGCGCAGGCTGGTCGTCGAACCCGGACCGGGGTGTTCTGGTGTCCACACTCATCTAACCGAGTGATGTGTGATTAGGGCACGGCCGCGAGCGTCCCGATCTGTCCGAGACCCGTCAAGAGCATCTCTTGTGCCTTTTTGACCGCACCGTTCCCCACCGGACCCCGGGCCGACGCACGGCGCGCCCGCGGGGCGGGGCCCCGCGGGCGCACGAACCGGCGCCGGCCGGCTGCCTCAGGCGCGCCGGTGCCTCGACGCCTCGTAGAGCACCACACCGGCGGCCACGCCCGCGTTCAGCGACTCGGCACCGCCGGGCATCGGGATGCGGACCAGGAAGTCGCAGGTCTCGCCCACGAGACGGGACAGGCCCTTGCCCTCGCTGCCGACCACGACCACCACCGGGCCGCCGAGCGCGTCCAGCTCCCCGACCTCGGTGTCGCCGTCCGCGGAGAGGCCGACCACGGTGATGCCGGCCTTCTGGTACGCCTCCAGCGCCCGGGTCAGGTTCGTGGCACGGGCGACCGGCGTCCGCGCGGCGGTCCCGGCCGAGGTCTTCCAGGCACCGGCGGTCATGCCCGCCGCACGGCGCTCCGGCACCACCACGCCGTGGCCGCCGAACGCGGACACGGAGCGGACCACCGCGCCGAGGTTCCGCGGGTCGGTGACCCCGTCGAGCGCGACGATCAGCGGGTCCTCGCCGTCGTCGAAGGCCGCCGCTGCCAGGTCCTCGGGGTGGGCGTACTCGTACGGCGGGACCTGGAGGACCAGGCCCTGGTGGTTGAGCCCGTTCGTCATGCGGTCCAGCTCGGGGCGCGGCGCCTCCATGATGTGGACGTCGCCGCGGCCGGTGGCGAGCTGGAGCGCCTCGCGCACCCGCTCGTCGTTGTCGATGAACTGCTGGACGTAGAGGGTGGAGGCGGGCACACCGTCGCGCAGCGCCTCGAAGACCGGGTTGCGGCCGACGACCATCTCGGACGTGCCCTTGCCGCCGCGACGGGCGACGGGACGCCGCTGCGCCTGCTTGGCCCTGGCGTTGGCGATGCGGTTCTTGGCATGCCCCTTACGGGCGGAGGCGGGCGGCGTCGGGCCCTTGCCCTCCAGTCCGCGGCGCCGCTTGCCACCGCTGCCGACCGTCGCGCCCTTCTTGTTGGACGTGCGGCGGTTCCTGCGCTGGCTGTTCCCGGCCATGACCTACCTGATTCCTGCGAAGCTCGCTCAGAGAAACGTGTGTACAAAAGGAAGTGTGCCGCCCGGCGCGCCGGGCGGCACATCGCCTCGGGGTCAGCGGGGACCGAGGCTCCAGCGGGGACCGTCCGGAGAGTCCTCGATGACCAGGCCGGACTGGTTGAGCTGGTCGCGGATCGCGTCGGCCGTCGCCCAGTCCTTGCGCCCGCGGGCCGCCTCGCGCTGGCCCAGCACGAGCCGCACGAGCGTGTCGACCACCCCGTGGAGGTCGTCCTCGCGGTCGCCGCCCCGGCCGCCCCAGCGCTCGTCCAGCGGGTCGAGGCCGAGGACGCCGAGCATGGCCCGCACCTCGGCGAGGTGGGCGACGGCCGCCTCCTTGTCGTCGGCGGCCAGCGCGGAGTTGCCCTGGCGGACGGTGGTGTGGACGACCGCGAGGGCCCCCGGCACACCGAAGTCGTCGTCCATCGCCTCGGCGAAGGCCGCCGGCACCTCCGCGGCGGGCGCCACGGGGCCCCCCGCCTTCTCCACCACGCGCTGGACGAAGCCCTCGATCCGCGCGAAGGCCGACTCGGCCTCGCGCAGCGCCTCCTCGCTGTACTCGATCATCGACCGGTAGTGCGGGGTGCCGAGGTAGTAGCGGAGCACGATCGGGCGCCAGTGCCGGACCATCTCGGAGACCAGCACCGAGTTGCCCAGCGACTTCGACATCTTCTCGCCGCTCATGGTGACCCAGGCGTTGTGCACCCAGTACTGCGCGAAGTCGTCGCCGAACGCCTTGGCCTGGGCGATCTCGTTCTCGTGGTGCGGGAAGACGAGGTCCAGGCCACCGCCGTGGATGTCGAAGGCGGAGCCCAGGTAGCGGTGGGCCATGGCCGAGCACTCCAGGTGCCAGCCGGGGCGGCCGCGCCCCCAGGGCGTCTCCCAGTCCGGCTCGCCCGGCTTGGACGCCTTCCACATGGCGAAGTCGCGCGGGTCGCGCTTGCCGGTGATGCCCTCCTCGGCGGGCTGGCGCAGGTCGTCGATGTCCTGGTTGGACAGCGACAGGTAGTCCGGGAAGGAGCGCACGTCGAAGTAGACGCTGCCGTCGGCCGCGTAGGCGTGCCCGCGCTCGATCAGCCCGCGCATCATCTCGACCATCTCGGTGACGTGGCCGGTGGCGCGCGGCTCGTAGGTGGGCGGGAGGCAGCCGAGGGCCGCGTAGCCGTCGTTGAAGGCGCGCTCGTTGTCGTAGCCGATGGCCCACCAGGGGCGGCCCTGCTCGGCGGACTTGGTGATGATCTTGTCGTCGATGTCGGTGACGTTCCGGACGAAGGTGACGTCGTATCCGCGGTAGGCGAACCAGCGGCGCATGATGTCGAAGTTCAGCCCGGACCGGATGTGCCCGATGTGCGGCGCGGCCTGCACGGTGGCGCCGCAGAGGTAGATCGAGACACAACCCGGCACGAGGGGGGTGAAGTCGCGGATCTGCCGGGCGCTGGTGTCGTACAGGCGAATGGTCACGCGACAAGGGTAGTGGGCGGACGGCAGTGCCCCGCACCCCCTGCGGTACCGGGCAGGGGGTGGGCCCGTGCCGGGGCGCGACCGCGCCGGCACGGGGTGCCGTCAGCGGCTCCGGACCACCAGCGCGGTCGCGAGGGCGGCGAGCCCCTCGGCCCGCCCCGTGAGCCCCAGTCCGTCCGTGGTGGTGCCGGAGACCGACACCGGCGCACCGGCCGCCTCGGACAACGCCTTCTGCGCCTCCGCGCGCCGCTTGCCGATCTTGGGCCGCACGCCGACCACCTGGACCGCGATGTTCCCGATCTCGAAGCCCTCGGCCCGCACGATCCGCGCGGCCTCGGCCAGCAGGGTGACGCCGGAGGCACCGGACCACTCGGGACGCGAGGTGCCGAAGTGCGCGCCGAGGTCGCCGAGACCGGCCGCCGAGAACAGGGCGTCGCAGGCGGCGTGGGCGGCGACGTCGCCGTCGGAGTGGCCGGCCAGGCCCCAGCCGTCGGCCTCCTCCCACAGCAGCCCCGCGCACCACAGCTCGCGGCCCCGCTCGAAGGCGTGCACGTCCGTACCGATGCCGACCAGCGGCAACGCGGGCCGCCCGGCGGGCGGGGCCGCCGCCTCCCGTCCGCCCGGCGCGTCCTGCGGGTGCGGGTCAGAAGCCATCGTGGGCCCTCCTGCGGGCGAGTACGGCCTCGGCCAGGACGAGGTCCAGCGGACGGGTCACCTTGAACGCCTCCTCGTGGCCGGGCACCACGACGACGTCCAGGCCGAGCGCCTCGACCATGCCCGCGTCGTCGGTGACCGCCCCGGCGACCTCCCGGTGGGCGCGGACCAGGGTGGCGTGGGCGAAGCCCTGCGGGGTCTGGACGGCGCGCAGCCGGGCCCGCTCGGGGGTGGCGACGACCCGCTCGGGCCCGCCGCCGGGCGACGGGGCCACCTCCTTGACGGTGTCGGCGAGGGGCAGCGCCGGGACGACGGCGACCGCCCCGTCCCGCACGGCCGCGACCACCAGGTCCACGGTGTCCACCGGGACCAGCGGGCGGGCCGCGTCGTGGACGAGCACCGTGTCGATGCCCTCGGGGAGGGCCTCCAGGCCGAGCCGGACCGACTCCTGGCGGCTCTCGCCCCCGGGGACGACCAGGTAGTCGGTGCGCTCGGGCAGGGAGTGCTCGTCGAGGAGGCGCTTCACCTCGGGGGCCCCGTCGGGCGGTGCCACGACGACGACCAGCGAGACGGCCCGCGAGGCGGCCATGGCGCGGACGGCGTGGACGAGGATGGGTGTGCCGCTCAGCACGCGCAGCGCCTTGGGGGCGCCGGGCCCCAGGCGTACGCCGCGTCCGGCGGCGGGGATCACGACCGCGGTGCGGTGCGGGCGCGTCTCGTCTGACATCGGTTGCTCTCCGGCAGGTTTGTTCGCTCGGCAGACGTGGGTATGGCCTGGGCGTACCCCCGGCCGCGGGTCGGGGGCAGTGCCGGGCGCGGCGCCTTGACCGGACCCTTCCGTGACCCCGTCTGCGCCAGCCGCCCGGGCCCGGCACACCACAGCGGCACCGCCGTCGACGCCCCAGGGGGGGCGTCCACCGCGTTCCGCCGGTGCGGATGCACCGGGGGCGCCGGGGCGGAGGTGGCGTCCGCCGAGGGCCGTTCAGGCGGTCGGCGGGGCGGCGTCATGCCCTGGCACAGGCGCCTCCCGCGGGGGGTGGATACGCCGCGGATACACCGCGGCGCCCGCCGGCGGGCTGGAGACCCCCGCCCGACGTGTCGGGCGGGATGTCCAGCATGCCGGCGGGCACCGCGGTATCAGTGGTGCGTCAGGACGCGAGGACCTCGTCGAGCAGGGCCTCGGCCTTGTCCTCGTTGGTGTTCTCCGCGAGGGCCAGCTCGCTCACCAGGATCTGGCGCGCCTTCGCGAGCATCCGCTTCTCACCGGCGGACAGCCCGCGCTCGCGCTCGCGGCGCCACAGGTCGCGCACGACCTCGGCGACCTTGATGACATCGCCCGAAGCGAGCTTCTCGAGATTCGCCTTGTAGCGACGAGACCAGTTCGTCGGCTCTTCGGCGTAGGGTGCACGCAGCACCTCAAAGACCCGGTCCAGTCCGTCCTGACCGACCACGTCGCGCACGCCGACGAACTCGGCATTGTCAGCAGGCACACGAACCGTCAGGTCGCCCTGGGCGACCTTGAGCACCAAGTAGGTCTTGTCCACGCCTTTGATCTGACGAGTTTCGATGGCCTCGATCAGCGCGGCCCCGTGATGGGGATAGACCACGGTGTCGCCAACCTTGAACGTCATGTGACAGGTACCCCTTCCGTGGCTATCCAGGGTAACACGGAAACAGCGCGTTCTGAATGGCGTTTTCGCAGGTCAGGGCATATCTCGGGGCTTGACAACAGAGACGGGGACGTGCTGCGGCCGCCATCCGGAAGGGGGTATTCGCAGGTGGGAGGCGCTGCACGGGCACACGGAAACGCACACCGTACCCATCCGGGACCCCCTCCGCCAGGGGTCCGAACGTCCTGTTTCGCCCGGTTCCTGAGAGGTGGATCACACCACCCGTTCGACTGCCGACCACCCGTCCGGGGGACCGGCCCCCGCGAATCACGCAGCCCGGGAATCACGAATTGATCAACCGGCGCAATTCCCGGGATAAGGACCGTGCCACGAAATTGATCACCCCTCTTATGCGAACGGCGCGGTAAGCACCGCGGGCCACCGGGTGTCCGGAAGCCGTACGGAAGCGCCCGCCGGCGCCCGGTCGGGGGCGCTCCGCCGTCGCCGCGGGCGCGGGTCACCCCGAAGGGCGGGTCGGGTGCGGGGCGTGACGGGCCGCTCGGTAACCTAAGCCCCGAGCTGATCGCCCGGGGTGTCACCGCACAGGCGGCAGCCACCCCAAACCGTCCGCACGTCCGTACGTCCAAGGAGATGCCGCCGCCGTGAGCCGCAGCCTTCGACGCGGTGCCCTTGCCGGCGCTGCCATCGTCTTCTCGATCGCCTCGCTCGCCGCCTGCGGTGCGGGCAACAACGCGCAGACCCTCGGCGTGCGGCCGGACAACGCCGCGACCGCCGTCGACAGCCTGAAGCTCCAGAACGGCACCGTCATCACCCAGCCCGAGGCCGGGGCCGAGGGCCCCGCGGTCGTCTCGGTGACCGTCTTCAACGACGGTGCGCGCGACCAGACCCTGGAGTCGATCACCCTCCCGGGCACCGACGCCGCGGTCGAGCTGTCGCCCGCCAGCGGCTCCGGTCCCCTCACGGTCCCGGCCGGCGGCCGGGTCGTCATCGGCGGCAAGGGCAACGCCTCCGCGGTGGTCGAGGGCGGCGGCGAGGCCCTGCAGGACGGCGGCACCCAGGAGGTCGTCTTCCGCTTCAGCGAGACGGGCGACGTGCGCCTGCTGGCCTTCGTCGTCCCGGGGACCAGCTACTACCAGGGCTTCGGTCCGAGCTCCGCGCCCGAGTCGCCCTCCGAGAGCCCCTCCGAGAGCCCTTCCGGGGAGGCCGCCAGCCCCTCGCCCACCGGCTCCCCGGCCGGTGAGGCCGAGACGGAGGCCGCGGGCGGAGAGACCGGCCCCGAGGCCGGCTGACCGGTCGCACCCGGCGCCCCGCCCGTCCGGACCGCGCGCCGCACCCCGGCGCGCGCCCCGGAGGGCACGGCGGCCGCCGCACACGCAGAACGACGCCGGGGGGCGTCCACCGCGGTACCGCGGTGGACGCCCCCCGGCGTCGTTCTGCCCGCACCGGCGGAGCCGGGCGCGGGCGGGCCTCCTACGGCTCGAACTTGTAGCCGAGACCGCGGACGGTGACCAGGTACCGGGGCGCGCCCGGGTCCGGCTCGATCTTGGCGCGCAGCCGCTTGACGTGGACGTCGAGCGTCTTGGTGTCGCCGACGTAGTCCGCACCCCAGACCCGGTCGATCAGCTGCATCCGGGTGAGGACCCGGCCCGCGTTGCGGAGCAGCATCTCCAGCAGGTCGAACTCCTTCAGCGGCAGGTCCACCTTGCCGCCCGAGACGGTGACGACGTGGCGGTCCACGTCCATCCGCACCGGACCGGCCTCCAGGGCGGCCGGGGCGACCTCCTCCGGCTCGCCGCGGCGGCGCAGCACCGCGCGGATGCGGGCGACCAGCTCCCGCGAGGAGAAGGGCTTGGTGACGTAGTCGTCGGCTCCTATCTCCAGGCCGACGACCTTGTCGATCTCGCTGTCCTTGGCAGTCACCATGATGACCGGGACGTTGGAGCGGCCGCGCAGCTGGCGGCACACCTCGGTGCCGGGCAGGCCGGGCAGCATCAGGTCGAGGAGGACGAGGTCGGCGCCGTTGCGCTCGAACTCGTCGAGCCCCTCGGGCCCGGTGGCCGCCACCGCGACCTCGAAGCCCTCCTTGCGGAGCATGTACGACAGTGCGTCACTGAAGGATTCCTCGTCCTCGACGACGAGCACACGGGTCACGGAAGGACCTCCGGGGCTGGGATCTCGCTGTTCGGATCGGTGTCGTAAGGCCGGTCGTCGCCCTCTTCGACGCGATCCGGTCCGGTGGTGGTACCAGTGGTGCGGTCCCGCGAGGCGCCCGCCTCGGGCAGTCGCAGGGTGAACGTGGAGCCCTGGCCCTCCGAGCTCCACACCGTGACCTCCCCGCCGTGCGAGGCGGCCACGTGCTTGACGATGGCCAGACCCAGGCCGGTGCCCCCGGTGGCCCGGGAGCGCGCCGGGTCGACCCGGTAGAACCGTTCGAAGATCCGCTCGCGGTCCTTCTCGGGGATGCCGATGCCCTGGTCGGTGACGGCGATCTCGACGAACTCGCCGCCGGGTGCGCTGACCCGCCGGGCCGCGATGCCGACCCGGGTGCGGGCCGGGGAGTAGTTGACGGCGTTCTCGACGAGGTTGCCGAGGGCCGCGGCCAGCTTCCCGCGGTTACCCCATATCCGCAGGCCGGCCGAGCCGCCCTCGGCCATGGTGATCTGCTTGGCGGACGCGGTCTGGCGGGAGCGGTCGATCGCCTCGGCGACCAGTTCGTCCACCGAGACCGGCTCGGAGTCCTCCAGCGGGTCGTCGTTCTGGACCCGGGAGAGGTCGATGAGCTCCTGCACCAGGTTGGTCAGCCGGGTCGCCTCGACCTGCATCCGCCCCGCGAAGCGGCTGACCGCCTCGGGGTCGTCGGCGGCGTCCATCACGGCCTCGGACAGCAGGGAGAGAGCGCCGACGGGGGTCTTCAGCTCATGGCTGACGTTCGCGACGAAGTCCCGCCGGACCGCTTCGATGCGCCGCGCCTCGGTCAGGTCCTCCACCAGCAGCAGCACCAGCCGGGACCCCAGCGGAGCCACCCGCGCCGAGACCGCCAGGGCCTCGCCCCGACCGGTCCCGCGGCGCGGGAGGTCCAGCTCCACCTGGCGTATCTCACCGTCACGCCGGGTGTCGCGCGCCATGTGCAGCATCGGTTCGACGGCGAGCTTGCCGCCGCGGACCAGGCCCAGCGCGTAGGCGGCGGAACTGGCCTTGACGACCGAGTCGGACTCGTCGAGGACGACCGCGGAGGAGCGGAGCACGGACAGGACGGTGTCCACGCCGGGGGGCAGCACCGCCTCGGTGTGCAGCGAGCTGCGCGTGGGGCGCCGCTGCTCGCGTTCGCTCCAGCGGAACGCCAGCACCGCGATGACGCCGGTGCACAGACCGGCGATCGCTGCGGCTGCGGCGACCGCCGCGTTCACGTCCATGCTCACCAGGTTATGCGTGCTCCCAGGGCGCCTCCCAGCCGAACGGGTGGCACCCCGAACAGTCGTCGCCCAGAGTTCACCGAGGGGAAAGTACCGGTTCATTTGTGGTGGACCGTACGGACCACTCCGGCCCCGAACGTGGGAGCGTGGGGGCCTCGGAGCCCACCCGGACCCCAGTCGCACAAGAGAGGGACACCCCATGCGGGACGCGTACCACGAGGAACTGGACTCGATCGGCGAGGGCCTGGTCGAGATGGCCCGACTCGTCGGGTCGGCGATCGGGCGCGCCACCACGGCCATGCTCGACGCCGACCTGAAGCTGGCGGAGAGCGTGATCGCCGCCGACCAGAAGGTCGACGACCTGCAGCACGACCTGGAGGCCAGGGCCATCGCGCTGCTGGCCCGCCAGCAGCCGGTGGCCACGGATCTGCGGATCGTGGTGACCTCGCTGCGGATGAGCGCGGACCTGGAGCGCTCCGGCGACCTGGCCCAGCACGTCGCGAAGCTGGCCCGGCTGCGCTTCCCCGAGCGGGCCGTCCCGGACGACCTCCACGCGACGATCCTGCAGATGGGACAGCTCGCCCAGCGCCTGATGGCGAAGGCGGCCGAGGTGATCATCACCAAGGACGTCGACCTGGCCCTGCAGCTGGAGCAGGACGACGACGAGATGGACCTGCTGCACCGCACCCTCTTCCAGCACCTGATGGACGACCGCTGGAAGCACGGCATCGAGACGGCGGTGGACGTGACGCTGCTGGGCCGCTACTACGAGCGCTTCGCCGACCACGCGGTGTCGGTGGCGAAGCGGGTGGTCTACCTGGTGACCGGCGAGCACGCGGACGAGCTCCAGCAGCCGACGCCCGTCGAGGGCGCCTGAGACGTACCGGCCGGGCCGCGGCCCGGCCGGTACGGGCGGCCGGCGTCCACCGGGGCGGTTACTGCGAGGAGGTCGGCGACGGTGTCCCCGGCCCGGTCGGGGACACCGTTCCCGAGCCGCCGGGAGAGGCCGTTCCCGAGCCGCTGGGGGACACCGTTCCCGAGCCGCTCGGGGAGGCCCCCGTTGCGGGCCCCAGGCGGAAGACGTGGTCGGGGGTCGCGACGGTGGTGATGGCCGTCCCGAGGAGCGTGCTCGGATCCGTGCCCTGGTAGGGGGTGTCGCTGTTGAGCAGCACCACCAGGGTGGCCTTCTCCGCGGGGAGGTACAGCGTCAGGCTCTGGTACCCGGGGATGGAGCCGTTATGGCCGATCCACCCCTGCGCGGTGAACAGGCCGAGCCCGTAGGCGGCGCCCGGGAAGTCCGGGCTGGTCGCCGTCCGGAGGCGCTGCCGCTGCGTCGCGGGCTCGATCAGCGGCGCGCCGGTGGCCACCACCGGCGCCCAGGTCCGCAGGTCCTCCAGGTCGGAGATCATCGCGCCCGCGGCGTTGGCGTCGGACGGGCTCCAGTTCGTGGCGTCCGTCTCCTCCCCGTTCGGGGTCTGCGTGGTGTAGCCGTGGGCGTACGGCTCCGGGATCCGCGCGTTCGTCGGGTAGAGCGTGGCGTTCATCTCCAGCGGCCCGAGCACGTGGTCGCGGAAGTAGTCGGCGAGGCTCTGCCCGCTGACCTCCTCCAGCACCCGCCCCAGCAGCACCGTGTTGGTGTCGCAGTACACCAGGCGGGTGCCGGGAGTGAAGACGAGCGGGTGCCTGAAGGAGTAGTCGAGCAGCTCCTGCGTGGTGAAGACCCGCTCCGGGTCCGCCTCCAGTGCGGCGACGAAGTCCGGGTCCTGCGTGTAGTCGTAGAGGCCGCTCTGCATCCGGGCGAGCTGCCGCAGCGTGATCCTGTCCCCGTCCGGCACGCCGGAGACGTAGCGCGAGACGGGGTCGTCGAGGCCGAGTTCTCCGCGGTCCACGAGCTGGAGGATGCCCGTGACGGTGAAGGTCTTCGTCTCGCTGCCGATGCGCATGTGCAGATCCGTCGCCATCGGCGCGGAGGTCTGCTTGTCGGCGACGCCGAAGGCGCGCACGTAGTCCGGCTGCCCCTCCCGCCACAGCCCCGCGATGACGCCCGGCACCCCGGCCGTCCGCATGACCTGCCGGATCGCGGCGTCCAGGCGGGCGGCGGTGGCGGTGTCGGCCGGGGAGGACGTGGCCGTCGGGGAGCCGGAAGCGGCGGTCGGCGAGGACAGGCGGGTGCCCGCGCTCTCGGTCACCTTCCCGCCGGAGCAGGCAGCGCCCGCGAGCAGGGCTGCCGCGGTCGCCACGGACACCGCGACCGCGCGTCGCAGTCGCCGGGGCGCGGCGCGGCGTGCGGGGGTGCTGGTCGGCATGGGGGCTCCCAAGGTGTCGGAGAGGGCGGGGCACGCCACGGGCGGGACGGACGGCCGGACGCTCCCACCCCGCCCGTCCCCGCGGCGGGCCGCGTCCCCGGGCTGCATCCCCCGGGGCGACCCGCGATCCGCCGGGCACCGGCGGACACCACCTCATCGGGTCCCCCCACGACCGCCACACGGCGGACACGCCGGCCGCGACCACCGGTCGTGGCCGTGACGGGTGCGGAGGTCACCGGGGGCCGCCGCGCCGGACTCCTTCCGCCCCCGCTCGCAGGCCGCGCCATGCGGCCCTCAGCCGTTCCAGCTCCGGGCGGGGGAAGGGCCGGCGCCATTCCCGCCGGTAGCCGTCCTCACCCAGCTCGTGCAGGACTCCGTCGAACGCGCGGACGACCGCCCGGCAGAACACGTCGAGCGGCTGGCGGCTGGCGGCTGGACCAGAGGACGACGCCGGAGTCGGCCGGAGCCCGGTAGTCGTCGGCCGTCACGACCGTGATGTCGACCTCGGGCCCGTCGCGGCTGAAGAACCACCGGTACACCTCGGGTTCGGCATCGAACTCGGCTGTGGTCCGCGTGTCCGTCAGGACCAGGCGCACGAGTGCGTACAGGAAGTGGGCGGCTGCGTCCGTGCCTGCGTAGTACGAGGCGGTGGTGTCGACCCCGTCGTACTCGTCCTCGGCCGAGATCCGCGCCCAGCCGGCGCCCTGCACCGTCCAGGTGAACGTCAACGTCGCCGCCATGAGGCCCCCCACCACGTGTGACCACACCCTACGGCGCAGCGATCCGGCGGATTCCCGATCGAGCGGCAGGCCGGACCGGGCGCGGCTCGGAGAGGCAGAAGGCCGT
The DNA here is from genome assembly GCF_024497955.1 of Streptomyces sp. C10-9-1. GTDB lineage: Bacteria > Actinomycetota > Actinomycetes > Streptomycetales > Streptomycetaceae > Streptomyces > Streptomyces sanyensis. The sequence continues at coordinate 242,219 of NZ_JANHKP010000007.1, forward strand.
CCGCGAGAAGCACCACCACCCGTTCGGGAACGGCAGGCTCCGGGCGCACCCGCTCTCCGGCTCTCCCGTCACCCCGCCGGCGCCCACGGCGGCGAGAAGCCCCCTGACCGCCGGGAAACAGCGGGCAGGGGGCCTCGTCGTGCCGTCGGGCTACTTCTTGCCCTGGTTCCTGACCGCTTCGATGGCCGCCGCGGCCGCCGTCGGGTCGAGGTAGGTGCCGCCCGCGACGAGAGGGCGGAAGTCGGCGTCGAGTTCGTACACGAGCGGGATGCCGGTCGGGATGTTCAGGCCCGCGATGTCCTCGTCGGAGACGCCGTCGAGGTGCTTGACCAGTGCGCGCAGGCTGTTGCCGTGGGCGGCGACCAGGACCGTGCGGCCCGCGAGCAGGTCGGGGACGATGCCGTCGTACCAGTACGGCAGCATCCGCTCGACGACGTCCTTGAGGCACTCGGTGCGCGGGCGCAGCTCGCTGGGGATGGACGCGTAGCGCGCGTCGTCCGACTGCGAGTACTCGGCACCGTCCTGCAGGACCGGCGGCGGGGTGTCGTACGAGCGGCGCCAGAGCATGAACTGCTCCTCGCCGAACTCGGCCAGGGTCTGCGCCTTGTCCTTGCCCTGGAGCGCACCGTAGTGGCGCTCGTTGAGGCGCCAGGAGCGGTGGACCGGGATCCAGTGGCGGTCGGCGGACTCCAGGGCCAGCTGCGCGGTGCGGATGGCGCGCTTCTGGAGCGAGGTGTGCAGCACGTCGGGGAGCAGGCCGGCGTCCTTCAGCAGCTCACCGCCGCGGACCGCCTCCTTCTCGCCCTTCTCCGTGAGGTTGACGTCCACCCAGCCGGTGAACAGGTTCTTCGCGTTCCACTCGCTCTCGCCGTGGCGGAGGAGGATCAGCTTGTACGGTGCGTCGGCCATGCGTAGGAGCGTAATCGACGGCCGCCGAGGCCCGCGCGCCTGCCCGAAGGGCGGACTCGATTGACGGTGGCCGTCAATTCGGTGGTCCCCCCAAGGCCCACGACCGTAAGGTGCGGGAGCAAGTCCACCACTTACACATCAGGGGGAACCATGTCGGTCGCCGGACTGAGACGCGCGGCCCGCGAGAGCGTCGCCGGCCTCCCCCGGGAGTTCTGGTGGCTGTGGACCAGCACCCTCGTCAACCGGCTCGGCGGCTTCGTCGCCACCTTCATGGTCCTGTACCTGACGATCGAGCGCGGCTACTCCGCCTCGTACGCGGGGCTCGTCGCGGCGCTGCACGGCCTCGGCGGGGTGCTCTCCTCCCTCGCCGGCGGGGTGATGACCGACCGGCTGGGGCGGCGGCCGACCCTGCTGCTCGCGCAGACCTCCACCGCCGTCTCCATCGCCGTCCTGGGCCTGGTGCAGGATCCCGTGGCGATCGCGGTGGTGGCGTGCCTCGTCGGCATGGCGAGCAACGCCTCGCGCCCGGCGGTGCAGGCGATGATGGCGGACATCGTGCGCCCCGAGGACCGCGTCCGGGCCTTCTCGCTCAACTACTGGGCCATCAACCTGGGCTTCGCGATCTCGTCCGTGGCCGCCGGGTTCATCGCCGAGTTCAGCTATCTCGCGGGCTTCCTCGGCGAGGCGGTGATGACCCTCGTGTGCGCGATCGTGGTCTTCGTCAAGCTGCCCGAGTCCCGCCCGCCGAAGGAGGCCGCACCGGAGGCGGGGGCGGCCCCGGTCGCGGAGGTGGGCCTGCGCGACGTGCTGCGGGACCGCCGCTTCATGGCGGTGGTCGGCCTGTCCTTCCTCCTGGCGACGGTCTTCATGCAGGGCCACACCGGCCTGCCGCTGGCGATGGCCTCGGAAGGGTTCACCAGCTCGGACTTCGGTCTGGTCATCATGGGCAACGGGCTGCTGATCGTGGTGCTCCAGATCCCGGTCACCCGGTTCATCGAGAACCGCGACCCCGGGCGGCTGCTGGTCGTCTCGGCACTGCTGGCGGGCTACGGGTTCGGGCTGACCGCCTTCGCCGGGTCGATCGGCCTGTTCGCGCTGACCGTGGCGGTGTGGACGCTCGCCGAGATCGTCAACGCCCCGACGCAGACCAGCCTGGTCGTGCGGTTCTCCCCGGTGCACGCCCGCGGCCGCTACCAGGGCGTGTACACGCTGTCCTGGTCCGCGGCCGCCCTGGTCGCGCCGCTGCTGTCCGGCCTCGTGGTGGACCGCTGGGGTCCGGCGTGGCTGTGGGCGCTGTGCGCCGCCATCGGCACGGTGGCCGCGATCGGGTACTGGTTCGTCGTGCGCGGGGTGCCCGAGATCCCGCGGTCGGCGGACGCGGACGCCCCGGCCGGGAGCCCGGGACCGGCCCCCGGGTCCGTCTCCCCCGCACCGGTCGAGGCGGTCGTCCCCTCGCAGGTCCCCGCCGCCGCGGAGCCCTGTGAGCCGTGCCGCCGCGACGGCACCGCCGTCTGACCCGCCCGGCCCGGCGACCGCCCGGCGCGGGCCCCGCCGGACCGCGCGCCGCCGTCAGCCGCCGGTGCCGCCGCGCTCCGGCCCGCCGCCGTCCCCCGCCGTACCGCCGGTGACCCGGGTGCCCGGGTGCCGCAGCGCGAAGAGGAAGGCGACGGCCAGGGCGACGGCCATCCCGCCGAACACCCACTGGTTGGCCTCGGCGAAGTCCGCGCGGACGGCGTCCGCGGCCCGGCGCATCACCGTCGCGACCGGCCCGTCGCCGCTCGGGGTGCTGCCGTCCGGGTGCCCGGTGACCGCCTCGGCCACCGAGCGCCCCACGTCCTCGGCCGTCTCGCGCGGGACGCCGCGGCCCTCCAGGGTCCCCGCCACCCGGTCGGCGGTGGTGTGGGTGAGGATCGTGCCGAAGACGGCGATCCCGACACTGGCCGCGAAGTACCGCACGGTCTGCGTGATGCCGGTGACCTCGCCGTAGGAGGCGTCGATCGCCCGGTTGACGGCGTCCGTGGCCGCGGGGGCCAGCAGCAGGCCGATGCCCGCGCCCGCGAGGGCCGCGTACGGCCACTGGTCGTGCATGGACAGGTCGGTCAGCTTCGCCGCCCACAGCGCGAAGCCGACGGCTCCGACGGCGGTGCCGAGCAGGAGCGCCGGACGGGCCCCGCGCTTGTCCAGGATGTGGCCGCCCCACTGGGACGCGAGCCCGAAGCCGATGAAGAAGTACAGCAGGTACAGCGCGGCCTGGTTGGGCGAGGCGCTGAGCGAGACCTGGGCGTACACCGAGGCGAAGAAGAACACGGGGACGAAGGCCAGCATCGCGAAGAACAGGACCAGGTTGTCCGTGGCGAACGCCCGGTCGCGGAAGACCCTCAGGGTGATCAGCGGCTGCTCGGTGCGCAGTTCGTAGCGGCAGAAGACGACCAGCACCGCGAGGCCGACGGCGATGCAGGCCCAGGTCGCGGCGCTGCCCCAGCCCCAGGCCGACGCCTGCTGGAGCCCGAGCACGCTCAGCCCCATGCCGACGGCCACCAGGACCGCGCCCGGCACGTCCAGCCGCCCGGCGCGGCGCCGGTCGGGGATGCGGGCCAGCGCGGCGAGCACCAGGGCGACGGCGGCGACGGGCACGTTGACCCAGAACACCGCCCGCCAGGTCCATGCGGTGAGCCAGCCGCCCAGCAGGGGGCCGAGGGCCGTGAGCGCGCCGGAGAGCCCGAAGAACAGGGCGAGCGCCCGGCCGCGCCGCTCCACCGGGAAGACGTTGACGACGACCGCCAGGGCGGCCGGGAACATCAGGGCCGCACCGAGTCCCTGGGTGGCACGGAAGGCGATGAGCCAGGGCTGCGCCGCGTCGCCCGAGGGGACGAAGCCGCAGAGCGCGGAGGAGACGACGAAGACGAGCGTGCCGACGACCATCGTCCTGCGGTGCCCGAGGATGTCCGACAGCCGGCCGCCGAGGGCGAAGAAGGCGGCCAGGGCCAGCAGGTAGGCGTTGACGACCCACTGCATCCCCGAGGCGGAGAGGCCGAGTTCGCCGATGATGCTGGGGGCCGCGATGGCCACGATGGTCTGGTCGATGAAGGTCATCGACACCGCGCACAGCATGGCGGCGAGAGCGAGCGTCTGGTGCGGCGCTCCCGGGGCCGCCTTCCGGGGCCCGGGGTCGGCGGGGGACCGTGTTGTGCCCATGGCACGAGTCTGACCCCGCCTCGCGGGGCCCGCACCTCTGCTCCCCCCGGCCCGCACCCTCGGGGCCGGGGGGCCTTCAGTCCTCGGAGCGCCGCGTCAGATGCGCGAAGGCCTCCAGGTTGCGCGTCGACTCGCCGCGTGAGACGCGCCACGCGTGCTCGCGGCGGATCGCGCTCGCGAAGCCGAGCTCCAGCAGCGGGTTGAAGGCGCTGTCGGCCGCTTCGAGGACGGAGCCGAGCAGCCTGTCCAGTTCCTCGGGTGCGACCACCGACAGGGGAAGCCGGCCCACGAGGTAGACGTCGCCGAGGGCGTCGACCGCGTAACCCACCCCGTACAGCCTGAGGTTGCGCTCCAGCAGCCAGCGGTGGACGCCCTCGGCGTTCTCGTCGGGGCGGCGGATGACGAAGGCGTTGACGGAGAGGGAGTGCCGCCCGATCCGCAGCGAGCAGGTCGTCGACAGCTTGCGCGTGCCGGGGAGGGTGACGACGAACGTGCCCGGGGCCGGGCTCTCCCACTCCAGTCCCGCGTCCTTCAGGGTCTGTTCGACGACCCGTGCCGCCTGCTCCTCGTCAGCCATGCAGGGAGCGTACGTCAGCGGTGGAGGGCCCGCGTGCGGTGGCGGTGGTCGTACATCGCGGCCGCGTACACGTCCGCCGTGGCCGCCGCCGCGGTGCCCCAGCCGAAGGAGCGCGCGTGCCGGGCGGCGGCGGCCCCCATCCGCTCGCTGCGGGCGGGGTCGCGGAGGAAGGGGGCCAGGGCGTCCGCGTAGTGGGCCGGGTCGTGGCCGGGCACCAGGAAGCCGGTCTCCTCGTCGCGCACCGCCACCGGCAGGCCGCCGACCGCGGCCGCGACCACCGGGGTCCCCGCCGCCTGCGCCTCGATGGCCACCAGGCCGAAGGACTCGCTGTAGGAGGGCATGACCAGCACCGACGCGGCCCGGAACCAGTCCGCGAGCTGCTCCTGGCCGACCGGGGGGCGGAAGTGCACGACGTCCGCGATACCGAGGCGCGCGGCCAGCTTCTGGAGCCCCTCGGGCCTGGCCAGTCCGCTGCCGCTCGGGCCGCCGACGACGGGAACGTGCAGACGGCTGCGCAGGGACGGCTCGCGCTCCAGCAGGACGGCGACCGCGTGCAGCAGGACGTCGGGGGCCTTCAGCGGCTGTATGCGGCCCGCGAACAGGGGCACGAAGGCGTCCCGGGGCAGCCCGAGCCGGGCACGGGCGGCGGCCCGGCCGTCGGCGGGGCGGAAGACGTCGAGGTTGACGCCCGGGTGCACGACGGCGGTCTTCGCCGGGTCGGCGTCGTAGAAGCGGGCCAGCTCGTCCGCCTCCTCGGCCGTGTTGGCGATCAGCCGGTCCGCGGCCGCGACGATCTGCGTCTCGCCGATGACCCGCGAGGCCGGTTCGGGGGTGTCGCCCTCGGCGAGGGAGGCGTTCTTCACCTTGGCCATGGTGTGCATGGCGTGGACGAGGGGCACCCGCCACCGCTCGGCCGCGAGCCAGCCCACATGGCCGGAGAGCCAGTAGTGGGAGTGGACCAGGTCGTAGTGGCCGGGCCGGTGGCCGGCCCAGGCCCGCATCACCCCGTGGGTGAAGGCGCACAGCTGGGGCGGCAGGTCCTCCTTGGCGAGCCCCTCGTAGGGGCCGGCGTCGACGTGCCGGACGAGGACGCCGGGCGCGAGTTCCACGACGGGCCGCAGCCCGCCGGTCGTGGCGCGGGTGAAGATCTCCACCTCGATGTTGATCGCGGCCAGGCGCTTGGCGAGTTCGACGATGTAGACGTTCATCCCGCCCGCGTCGCCCGTCCCCGGCTGGTGCAGGGGCGAGGTGTGGACGCTGAGCATGGCGACCCGGCGCGGCTTGCGGTGACCGCCGGGGAAGCGCAGGCGGGGGGCCATCCGGGCGCTGCCGAGGCGGGAGACGTACTGGCTCACGTCGGCGGTCCTCTCACTGCGGGCACGGCGATCTGCGGGACTGGCTCTCGTCTCGCACGCCTCACAACAGCGGAGGGTCATCGTCCATTTCCGCGACCGGGTCGTTTTGCCAAATCATTACCCGCGGGCGGGCGCGTCCGCGTGCGTTCCGGCCCGGGCCGGAGGACCGGCCGGGCGCCGGCTCCTCCGCGGCGGGGCCCCGGGCGCGGCGCCCCGGCCGGCCGGCGCGCGGCGCCGGACGCGCCGCCCCGCACGTCGGACCCCGTACGGGACGCACCCGGGCGGTCCGGCAGTGCGGCGAGGCGCCGCAGCCGCAGCGCACCCGCCGGGGGGCCAGGGGGCAGGCCTTACCCTCGGAGCCATGAACCGCCCCGTCGGCACCGCCACCCGCGGGACGACCAACCCCAACCGCCTGCGCCGCATGGACCGCTGGATCGCCGCCGTCCACGGCGCGGCGCTGCGGCGCAGCGACGCGCCGCCGATCGCCGTCGACCTGGGGTACGGCGCCGCCCCGTGGACGGCCGTCGAACTCCTCGGCCGCCTGCGCACGGCCGACCCCCGCTGCCGGGTCGTCGGCATCGAGATCGACCCCGCACGGGTGGCCGCCGCCGCGCCGTACGCGCGCGAGGGCCTGAGCTTCCGCCACGGAGGCTTCGAGGTGCCCACCGAGCGGCGCCCCCTGCTCGTCCGGGCGGCCAACGTGCTCCGCCAGTACGGCGAGGAGGAGGTGACAGCGGTCTGGGAGCGGCTGTGCGCCCGCCTCGCGCCCGGCGGCCTGCTGGTGGAGGGGACCTGCGACGAGGTCGGCCGGCGCCACGTCTGGGTGGCGCTCGGCCCGGAGGGGCCGCGGACGGTCACCTTCGCCACGCGGCTCGGCTCCCTGGACCGGCCCTCGGACCTGGCCGAACGCCTGCCGAAGGCGCTGATCCACCGAAACGTTCCCGGCGAGCCCGTGCACGCCTTCCTGCGGGACTTCGACCGCGCCTGGGCGGCCGCGGCGCCCTACGCACCGCTCGGCGCCCGGCAGCGGTGGATCAGGGCGGTGGGCGACCTGGCCGCCGACTGGCCGCTGACCGGCGACCGGCGGCGCCGTCGGCAGGGGGAGGTCACGGTGGCCTGGGGGGCCCTCGCACCGGCCCGCTGACCGCCGCGGGCCCCACCCCCGGCCTCCCCGGCCACCGGAACGGGGGCCGGGCGCCCGTACGGGTGAACCCGCGCCCTCCGGGAACGCCGGGAGCCGCCCGCTCGTCAGTGAGGTCGGGCGGCGAGGGGGCGGCCGGGCGCCTGCGCGGCAGGAGCCGGCGGGTGCGGGGAATCCACAGGAAACGAAGGGGCGAGGGCCCTGTCGCTTTGCACGGCGCCGTGGCACTATCACGGACGTCACACAGAAGTTACTGACGGTTAATCAGTTTTTTGGGGTGGGCGCTTGCCCGGAGGGGGAGTCGTGATTCGACGCCGCATCGCCACTGCCGCCGCGATCGCCGTGGTCGGCGCAGTGACCGCGCTGACCGTGCTCGCGGCGCCGGGGCAGGCCGTCGCAGCGCCCGAGCCGCAGCCGCCCGCCTCCGTCACGGTGCCCGGGGAGATGGCGCCTCCGCCGCCGGGCGAGTCGCTCGAGGCCGTGCGCCTGAAGCTCGAAGAGCTGTACCGCCGGGCCGCATCCGCCACGGACGCCTACAACCTCGCCGAGGAGCGCACCGGGAAGCAGGCCGCCGAAGTGGTGCGGCTGGCGCAGCGGATGGCCGAGGGACAGGCCCGGCTGGCCGACCTCAAGGAGCGTGCGGGCGCCGCGGCCCGGGCGCAGTACCGCGGCGGCGGGCTGCCCCCCGAGGCGCAGTTGGCGCTCACCGACGACCCGCGGCTCTTCCTCGACGGCCTGGGCCGCATCCGGCAGGGCCACAAGGCCACCAAGGACCTCATCGCGGAACTGGCCAGGACCCAGGCCGACCTGACGTCCTACAGCGAGAGCGCCAGCGCCGAGTGGGGCAAGCTGGAGGCCAACCGGCTGAAGCGGGACAAGGCCCGCAAGGAGATCGAGACCAGGATCGCCGAGGCCAGGGAGCTTGAGGACAGGCTGGAGCAGGAGGAGCTGGCACGGCTCCTCGAACTGGAGCGCCAGGCCCAGGACCGCGCACAGAGCCGGTGGCTCGGCTCCGGCATCCTCAAGGAGATCAGCGGCCGGGCCAGCGAACAGGGCCGCAAGGCCATCGACTTCGCCACCGACCAGATAGGCAAGCCCTACGTCTGGGGCGCGGAGGGCCCCGGGTCCTACGACTGCTCCGGACTGACCTCGCAGGCCTGGGCGGCGGCCGGCCGCACCATCCCGCGCACCTCCCAGGAGCAGTGGCGGCTCCTCCCCCGGGTCCCCCTCGGGGAGATGCGCCCCGGCGACCTGATCATCTATCACGACGACGCCAGCCATGTCGGCATGTACGTGGGCAACGGCTCGATCATCCACGCGCCCCGCCCCGGGCGCCATGTCACCCTCGCCGGAGCCGGGTCGATGCGGATCCTCGGAGTGGTCCGCCCGGACCGGTAGCCGGCCTCCCGGGCGGTCAGGCGCCGGGTCCCCACGGCCCACGCACACGTCGCACCCCGGACACGTCCCGGGCGCACCATCGGCACGCCCTCCCGGCCCACGTGAGTTGCGACACGCGTCACATGAGGTCAAAACGGGCGCCCCGGAGGGAGCCGGGTGACCTTCGTCATGATCGGGCGGTCAACTACCTCCCCATGCGCGGCATATGCCAGCGCCTCTTCACCGGTCGCCATTCCGTTCCGCCGCCGCCTAACGCTATGGTCCCCGTCTGGCGGATGCCGTTCGGCGCCGTCGCCGCGCCCTCGGGGGGAGGGAAGGAAACCGGATCGATGTCCGTACCCGTACCGCGACAGAGGAACGTCCCCGTCGCGGAGACCGCCCCCGGCGGAGCGCCCGGCGGCGACCTGACGCTGCTGGTCGTCGAGGACGACCCGACGGGCACCTTCGGCGTCCCCGAGGTCCGCGACGCGACGGGCGCCCGGGTGCGCATCCGCACGGCCCGCAACCTCACGGAGGCGGAGCGGCTGCTCACCGACGACGTCCACTGCGTCCTCGTCGACCTCGCGCTGCCCGGCCGCCCCCAGGACGGGGAGCTCGGCGCGCTGAGGCACCTCCTGCACCTCGCCCCCCGCCACGCGGTCCTGGCCCTGACCGGCTCCGGGGACTCCGCGCTGGCCGCCGAGGCCGTCCGCATCGGCGCCCAGGACCACCTGGTCCGCGAGGAGCTCGACGCGCCGCTCCTCACCCGCGCCGTGCGCTACGCCGTCGAGCGCAAGCGCGCGGACACCGCGCAGATGAAACTGGCCGAGTCCCGGCTGCGGGCCCAGGAGAACGCCCGACTGGAGCGCGGCCTGCTGCCCACCCCCCTCCTGGAGGGCTCGGACCTGCGCTTCGCCTCGCGCTACCGCCCCGGACGCTCCCGGGCCCTGCTGGGCGGCGACTTCTACGACACCGTCCGCACCCCGGACGGCACCGTCCACGCCATGATCGGCGACGTCTGCGGACACGGCCCCGACGAGGCGGCCCTCGGCGTCGAGCTGCGCATCGCCTGGCGGGCCCTGACCTTCGCCGGGCTCTGCGGGGACGAGCTGCTCTCCACCCTCCAGCGCGTCCTGGAGCACGAGCGGGAGAGCGAGGAGATCTTCGCCACCCTGTGCACCGTGGACATCGCTCCCGACGGACGGCGGGCGGGCCTGTGCCTGGCCGGGCACCCCGCCCCCCTCATCGCCCGCCACGGCCGCGCCGCCCAGCTCCTCCCCTACGAGGACGGCGGACCGGCCCTCGGCCTGCTCCCCCGCGCCCGCTGGCCGCGCCGCCAGGTGGAGCTCGGCGGCGTGTGGAGCCTGCTGATGTACACGGACGGGCTGATCGAGGGGCGCAAGGGACCGGGCACCCGGCAGCGCCTCGGCCAGGAGGGCATGCTCGCGATGATCAACCGGCAGCTCACCGACGGCCTGGAGGGCGAGGCACTGCTCGAAGCCGCGGTCGGCGAGGTGAGGGAGCTGAACGGCGGCGATCTGACCGACGACGTGGCGGTACTGCTGCTCAGCCGGGCCGCGCAGCGAGGACGCAGGACCGGCTGACGGGAGGGCCGCGGGGTACGCGGCCCCCTACCGCTAGCGGCCGCCGTTCCAGGGGCCGTACGGCCCGTCGCTACTGGAACCGCCGCTGCGGCGACCGCCGCCCGAGACCTCCCGCAGGGCGGGGCGCACGTCGACGAAGAAGACGATGCTCGCGATCAGTCCGGCGATCGACAGCAGCAGCATCGAGAAGAACGGGACGACGTTCACCGCGACCGCCAGGCCGAGGACGATCAGCCAGAAGGACTTGGTCTTCTTGCCCGCGGCACGGTACGCGTCCTCACGCGCCGCCGCGGCCATCACCAGGGCCGTCACGGACGTCACGATGAACACCAGCCGGGTGATCATCATGAGTCCCAGGTCGAAGTTTTGAGCGAGCATCCCCAACACCGCCTCGTCAGTCGTGTGTGCCGCCTCGCGGCCAAGGTACCTCCGGGGCCGCCGCCGACGCGACGAGCCCGCGGGGGCACCGCGTCACCGCGGTGCCCCCGGGGCAGGTCACTCGCCCGCGGGCGGCGTCGCCTTCTTCGCGGCTGCCTTGCGGGCGGGGGCCTTGCGGGCCGCGGGCTTCGCGGCCGCGGGCTCCGCCTTCGCCCGGTCGCCCTCGGAGGCGGACGGGGGCTCGACCGCGACCGCGATCTCGGTGATCTCCTCGGCCGCCTCGCCGCGCCACGCACGCACGGTGTGCTCACCACGCTCGGCGACGCGCTCGTAGGTCTCGCGCGCCTTCACCGCGTACTCGGCGGCCACGCCCACACCGCGCAGCGCCAGGTCCTGGGCGTTCCCGCCGAGCTTCTTCAGGTCGGTGTCGAGCCCGCCGAGGAACTCCGCGACCTTCGCCTGGGCCTCCTTGGCCTGGGCGCCGACCCGGTCCTGGACGGCCTTGGGGTCGGTGTTCCGCACCGCCTCGATCCTCGCGGGCGCCTGCGCGGCGAACTGCTCGACGAGCCCGGGCACCTTCTTCGCCTGCTGCACGGCCAGGTCGGCGGTGCCGGCGGCGAAGTAGAGGGGAGTCGGGTCCTTGAAGGTCTTGCGCAGGTCATCGGTGATGGCCATGACTGTCGTCCTCCCGAACGCAGATGGGTCGTCTAGTTCATGCTCGGACCGGCATCGCCCGCGTCGGCCGTGCGGGGGCCGTCATCGGCGGTGTCCTGGGCACCGGCCTCGGGGCCGGTACCGGGGTCGAGCCCGTTCTCCTTGCGGAAGGACTCGTAGATCTGGAGCAGCACCTGCTTCTGGCGCTCACTGATCGAGGGGTCGGCGAGTATCGCCGCCCGCGTCTCCAGCCGGTCCCGCTCCTGCTCGTCGAGGATCCCGGCACGGACGTACAGGGTCTCCGCCGAGATACGGAGGGCCTTGGCCACCTGCTGGAGCACTTCCGCGCTCGGCTTGCGCAGCCCGCGCTCGATCTGGCTCAGATACGGATTGGACACCCCGGCGGCGTCGGCGAGCTGCCGCAGCGACAGCTGCGCGTTGCGCCGCTGCTCGCGGAGGTAGTCACCGAGGTTGCCGACGTTGAGCGATGCCATGCCCCGATGGTGCCGCACCTCCGCTAACTATTGCAAGCAACTGCTTGCAAAAGTGTTCCGCGCCTCACCCGGCCCGGTTGTGACCGAGCACGCCGGCCGCCACTTGAGCAGGGCACCTGTCACCGCTCGGCTCGGCGGACTCCCGTGCGGGCGAGGAGCGCCTGTCCTGTCGCACTGAAGCTGTCGGATTCTCATTGCGTCGCGCGCTGAGCGACGAAGTTTGCCCCGTTCGTGGGGTTTGATCTTATTTTCCTGGTCCGGTTCTCGGCCTGTTCACGGTCGTTCTCGGCAGGTACGCGGAGCCGGAGGTGGCGATGGATCTGGGGCTTGTCGATGTCGAATGGGCCGAGGTCCTGTCTCGAAGTCGGGGTGTGAGCTTGTGACAAGATCGCGGGATGCTGCGACTCACCGATTTCATTATCGACTGCCCGGACACGATGAAGCTGGCGGCTTTCTACTCCGAGGTGACGGGCCGTCCGATCAAGGAAGGCAGCTCCGGGGACTGGGCTGGAATCCAGTTCGGCGAGATCGAGCTGGCATTCATCCGGGTGGACGACTATCGCGCCCCGCAGTGGCCCGACAGCGAGCACCCCAAGCAGTTCCACCTCGACTTCGAGGTGGACGAGATCAAGTCCGAGCAGCGCCGCGTCCTCGACCTCGGCGCGACGCTGAGGAAGGACTTCATCGGCCCCAACGGCTACGGCTGGCAGGTCTACACCGACCCGATCGGCCACCCCTTCTGCCTGTGCCGCAACAAGGGCGTCATCTGGACCGACCAGGGCCCGGTCTGGCCCAAGCGTGACTAATCAGATTCCGGTCATGGAGAACAGCGACATTACGATCAAGCTCACCCCGGACGAGGCCCTGGTCCTCTCGGACTGGCTGGAGCGAGTACGGATGACAGATCTCAGCCGCCTGGTCGACGATCCGGCAGCCTGGGCCCCGATCCACAAGATCGCGGGAACACTGGACAAAGCGCTCCCTGGAATCTTCGCCGCCGACTACGCCGAACGTCTGGAAGCGGCCCGGCACCGTCTCCGGACGGCCACGGGCAGCCTTGCCGAAGAGCGAGACGGCTGAGCTGCCCTTGCCCACCACCAGCGCGCTTCCGTGAAAGCCGCACGCTGCCCCGCTGTCCGCTCAGTCGTCGAAGTGGAGTTCGGGCCGGGTCCAGAGGGTGAGGTCGCTGCCGGTGGCGACCGCCAGGGTCCGGCCGGAGGGGGAGAACCCGGCCGCGCGGAGTTCCGAGTGCTCGGAGTGGAGGACGTGCCACCACGTCCCTCCCGCCGGGCCCTTGTGGGACCCGCCGTCGGCGGAGAGGATGACGCGGTCGTGGGGCCACTCGGGGCTGACGACGTCCAGGGTCCAGCCGTCCGGCGTGGTGCGGTGCAGTCCGCCGCCGAAGAGTCCGGCTATGCGTACCGGGACGCCCGTGATGGGGCCGAGCCCGGGGCAGGTGAGGTCCGGGTGGGCGTCGGGGGTGCTCGTTTCCGGGTCAGGGTCCCGGTCGCGGGCGATCTTCTCGCCGGTGACCGCGTCGAAGAGTCCATGGCCGTCGCTGGACACGGCCATGACGAGATCGTGGCCGCTGTCGGGATGGACGGCGAATCCGATACCGAGAAGGCCCCCGATGGGAGTCCTGCGGTCCGTCACCGGCTGCCACGGCTCGGGAGCCGACATGACGGGGGCGGCGAGATAGCGCTCGCGCAGCTTCCGCCGGTACTCCGTGATCACGTCGTCTCCTCGGTACGGTCCGCGTCGTGGGCGCGGATCCGTGGCACCCTGCGCACATCGTCTCCCGGCGGTGGAGGGCGCGTCCCCCGGGGCCCACGCGGCGGCTGCCTGCCGTCGGCGCAGCGACGGCGCCGTCCGGCCCGGGCAGGCGCGGCCGGGAACGGCACGACGCGGCCCTCCCGTCCCGCCCGCCGGAGGGACGGAGGGAGGGACGGAGGACCGGCACCGGTCTCCCCGGGCCGTCTGCGCTCGGGTCTCAGCGGAAGGCCGCACCGTGGTCCGACACCCACTGCCGGAACGACCGGGCCGCGGACCCGGTGACCCGGGGAACGGTGTCGCGCACCTTCAGCAGCTCGTCGTTGACGTCACCACCCGTCAGGTCGAGTACGGCGTCGGCGATCTCGTCCCCCAGGAAGGGAGCCAACTGCCGGTGTGCCTCCTCGCGGCCCGTCTCGACGAGGGCCACCTCCCGCCCCAACTCGGCCGCGATGGCCGCCACCTGCCGTCGGACCGTGATGCGCTCCGGCCCGGTCAGCGCGTACGTCCGCCCCCGGTGACCCGGCTCGGTGAGCGCCACAGCGGCCACCGCCGCGACGTCCGCGGGGTGGACGGTCGGGAGACCGACGTCGGGATACGGCGCCCGTACCAGGCCCCGTTCGCGGACCGACTGCGCCCACCACAGGGCGTTCGAGGCGAACTGGGTCGGCCGAAGGACGGTCCAGTCCATGCCGCTGCCCTTGACCAGGCGCTCGACGGCCAGGTTCCCGGCGGCCGCGGGCAGGTGCGGATGGGTCTGCACCGTGATCGACGACACGAGCACCACGTGCTCCACGCCCGCCTGCCGGGCGGCCTCCAGGACCCCCGCCTCCGCGCCCGTGCCCGACAACAGGAACAGCGAACGGGCCCCCTCCAGGGCGGCCTTCAGGGAGTCCGCCCGCGCGAGATCGCCCTGAACGGCTTCCGTGCCGTCAGGGAACGAGGCCCGTCGCACGTCGCGGGTCAGACCTCGCGCCGGCACGGCACCGGCCAGGTGCAGCTCCCGCAGCAGAGCACTTCCGATGTTCCCGGTCGCGCCGGTCACGAGGATCATCGTCGCCCCTTCCTGTTCGTCGGCCGGTGGCCGCGTCCATCGGCACGCTAGGACCTCGTCCGCGCTTGAGGTCAAGGAGCGGTCCGCCCGGACGACGACGCCGCCGTGCCCGGCGGCCACGGCGGCGCCCCGCCCCCGGCACCCCTGCGCAGCCCCCGAGGTTCCCGGGAATCCGCCGCCGACGCCGGATGTCAGTGCCTGCGCCTACTGTCGTCCGCATGGAGCAGCACGACACGGAGCAGCACGAGGCACCCGTCCTCTTCCCTCTGGGCGGGGACTTCCTCCCCGTGGCCGGTATCGAGTCCCTGACCCTGGACGGACGGCGGTACTACTTCGGGTTCGACTACAAGAGCGACATGGTCCTGTCCGTGCTCTTCGAGGACCCCGCGGACATGGCCGCCTACGCGAGCACCTACCTGAGTCTGACGACAGGCCGGCAGGACGCGTCCTTCTGGGCTCGGGAGGCCGCCCGGTCCGAGGGAGCGTCCGGCCTGTGCGAGGACGGCAACGGGGAGTTCACCACCGAGGCGATACGCGGCGGACGGCTGACCCGGGGCCGGGAACGGCACCTGCGCTACCTCCTGTACGCCCTCGACCATGCCCGCCACGTCATCGCCACGGATCCGCCGCTGCCCGGCACCTGGTCGCCGCTCCTCGAAGCGGCCGCCGGTCTCCCGGACGACCCCGACGACTGACGTCCGGCACCCGCCCGGGCGGCCACCGGCCGGCGCTTCCGCGACCGTCCCCGGTGGGCCGGGACGCGGCTCGGGGCTGCCGGTGCCGCACCCCGGTACGGGAGCCGCGGCCGTCCTGCCTCCCCGCGAAATCCGCTGTACCGCACGGCCTGCGGCGTCCGAGACTTGCGGGGTGAAGCTGCACCGGGACGAGATCACCGTCGACGAGTCGCTCGTCGTGTCGCTGCTGGAGCGTCAGCGGCCCGAGTGGGCCCGCCTGCCCCTGGCACCGGCGGGCGCGGGGACGGACAACGTCATGTACCGGCTGGGCGACGAGCTGGTGGTCCGCCTTCCCCGCACCGCCGCCGTGAACGACGCGCTCCGCAAGGAGCGGTACTGGCTGCCCCGGCTGGCTCCCTTTCTGCCGCACGCCGTTCCGGAGCCCGTGCACACCGGAGCCCCCACCCGCGCGTACCCGCTGAACTGGTCGGTCTACCGCTGGATCGACGGCGAGGAGCCCGGTCCCGGTACCGTGCGGGACTGGGAGGCGTTCGGGGCCGACCTGGCGGAGTTCGTCCGGGAGCTGCACGGCACCGCGCTGATGGGTGCGACGCCCCGGGACGGACTGAGCTGGTACCGCGGCGGCCCGCTCGGGGCCTGCGACTCGTGGGTCGGCGAGGCCTTCGACGCGTGCCGGGCCCTCGCCCCCGGGGTGAAGGACACGGAGCCGGGCGCGGCGGGGGACGCCGACGGGGGCGGGCCACTGGACGTCGACGCACTGGAGCGACTGTGGCGCAGGGCGCTCCGGCTGCCCGGCCCCGCCGGCCCGCCGCGCTGGCTCCACGGCGACCTCCGGCCGTCCAACCTGCTGGTCCGGGAGGGCGCGCTGCACGCCGTCATCGACTTCGGCGCGCTCTCGATCGGCTTCCCCGACGCGGAGCACGCGCCGCTGTGGGACCTGCCGCGCGCGGCGCGGGAGAGCTACCGCGCCGCCCTGGACGTGGACGGGGCGGCATGGGAGCGCGCCCGTGCCTGGGCGATCGCCGTCGGCGTCAGCGGGTACTCCCACTACCGCGGCAGCTGGCCCGCCTTCGCCGCCGCGTGCCGCGCTCGACTCGTGGCCGTCCTCACGGACGCGGCGGGCTGAGCAAGCCGGGCGGGTGTTCCGGTGGGCCTCACCGGTGGGCGCGGACCCACTGCGAGAGGACGGCGAAGTCGGCTTCCGTGAGTCCGCGGCGGTGGTCGACCAGGTGCAGCAGCGCGGGGCCCCGGTGGTGGGCCGCGACCCAGGTCCGGTCCGTCCCCGTGAGTTCGTCGTCCACCCAGGCGAAGGCACGGCCCCGGGCGGCGGCGACCAGGGAGCGGGTCTTCCAGTGGAGCCCGGCCCGCAGGTCCGCCTCCGCGGTGTCGGGCCGCTCGACGACCGGCAGGACGCGCAGGGCGGGCAGCCCGAGCCAGGGGGCGATGACCGTGTTGGCGTCGTCGGCCCAGGTCGACGCCCACACCAGCTCGCATCCCAGAGCCTCCAGCCGCCTGCCGTGCGCGGGGTCGATCCGGGAGACGAGGGGATGCTTCTCCGCCGCACGCGGCGCGTACGGCGAGCGGTACCCGGGGTAGCCGCCGGGGCGGAGTTCCGCGGGTGCCCCGAAGGGGATGAGGGGGCCGTCGACGTCGAGGAAGAGGAGCGGCCGGTCCTCCGGGCGGGTCATGCCCGCGCCCCGGGGTCTCCCGCGTCGTCCCCGGTGGGCCGGCGCGGGGAGTCGGGCACCGTGGCTCGCGGGGCGGAGGGCCGCCCGGACACCGCGTGGGCCCGGGCGGTCCCGCGGCGCGGCGAGGCGCCGTGGACGTCGTCCCCGGCCCGCCGCTCCGCCCAGACCTCCCGGGTGAGGGCGTACTCGACCTCGCCGTACTCGGATCCGGGCAGGGGATCGGGCCAGTCCTCGGTGTAGCGGCGGACGAGGGACAGCCCGGCCTTCTCCATCACCCGGCGGGAGGCGGTGTTGACCGCCATGGTGTCGGCCTTCACCCGCCGGACCCCGTACCCGGTGAACCCGGTGTCGATCAGCGCCCGCGCGCCCTCGGTGGCCAGGCCCCTGCCCCAGGCGGCCGTGTGCAGCCGGTAGCCCAGCTCCACGACGGCCGCGGTGTCCTCGGCGAGGGGACGGAACTCGAACCAGCCCAGGAAGGCACCCGTCTCCCTGCTCTCCGCCGCCCAGTAGCCCGGGGTCCCCAGGCAGGGATGGACGTGCATCAGCCGGGGAAGGGTGCGGGTCTCGACGGCCTCCAAGGTCGTCGGCCGCCCGCCGTTGACGAAGCGCATCACGGACGGATCGCCGTCGAGGGCGAGCACCGGACCGGCGTCCCGGGCGGTGAACGGCCGCAGCGCCATCCGCCCGGTCGTGAGGAAGACGTCGTCCATCGCCGCATCCTCCCTCCGGTCGCGGGCCCGCACCAGCGGATTTCCGTCCCCGTGCGGCCCGCTCCGAACGCGGGCGCGGCCGGGCGGCGGGGGCGCCGGGGCCCGGTCGGGCGGGCACGCGGCGCGGCCTGCCGGGGGACGGCCCGGCCCGGGGAACGGCGCGTGGGCCCGTCCCCGGTCCGGCCTCCCGGGAGCCGCGCCGGGCGCCGGGGGCGGGGAGGGCGAACCGTTCCGGCCGAAGGGACCGCGCCGGCGGGGTGATCGCCCGCGTCCGGGTCCGCGGCGCCGGGCGCCCGCCGCTCCTCGCGGCACTGCGGCCGCCGCCGCGCGTCAGAAGACGGCGCGGACCTCCCCGACCTTCGCCCCGCCGCCCAGGAGCGGCAGATGACCGATCCGCTCGACGACCGGGGCGTCCACACCCATCAGCCGCAGCGCCCGGGCCATGACCGGGCCGAGGGCCCGACCGGCGCCGTCGTCGATCTTGAACGCCAGCGCGCGCCCGTCCGCGAGCGCCACCGCCTGCACCGCCTCCGCGCCCATCTTCGACAGGGACCCCGGCAGCTCCCGCATCAGCCAGGTGTCCGGACGGCGGGTGCCCGCCACGTACTCCGGATGGGCCCGCATCGCGTCCGCGACCCGGCGCTCGGGGCTGTCCGGGGCCGCCAGGACCAGGTGGCGGTAGGCGCGGGCCAGGCCGGTCAGCCCGATCGCCATCAGCGGTGCCCCGCAGCCGTCGGTGCCCACCGCCGCGACCTGCTCGCCCGCCGCCTCCTCCACGACGGAGTGCACCAGGCGCTGGAGCGGGTGGGCGGGGTCGAGGTAGCCGGCCCGGTCCCAGCCGTTCAGGGCGCAGGCCGCGAGCATCGCGGCGTGCTTGCCCGAGCAGTTCATGGTGACCTTGTCGCGCACCCGGCCGGCCGCCAGGTACGCCTCGGCCTCGGCGGGGTCGAGCGGCAGGTCGGGCGGGGTGCGCAGGTCGTCGGCGGTCAGGCCGGCCTCGTCGAGCATCCGGCGGACGAGTGCGAGGTGGAACTCCTCCCCGGAATGGCTGGCCGCGGCCAGGGCCAGGCGCTCGCCGGACAGGTCGAGCCCCGCGCGGAGCACGGCGGCCGCCTGGAACGGCTTGTTGGACGACCGGGGGAAGACGGGCGCCTCCGGGTCCCCGACCGCCAGCTCCACGCTTCCGTCCGCCGCCAGCACCACCAGGGAGCCCCGGTGGTGGCCCTCGACGAAGCCCGAGCGCACCACCTCCGCGAGTACCGGGGGCGCGGGCTGCGGGGCTATGCCGGAAGGGGCGGGGGACGGTGTCATGGCAGTCGGCTCCAGTGCGGCGGGACCCGCCCCCCGAAGCCCTCCGGGGGTCGCCCGGAGCACCGCTCAGGTCAGCAGATCGTCTACTTGTGCTTCGCCCTCACGGTACCTGCGGGCAATCTCGGCACTGCAATCGTCGGCCGTGCGCTGGAGCTCCTGCCTGCGGCGGGAGACCTGGCGCTCATAGGAGATCAGGCGCCCCATCGCCGTCCGGAGCTCCTCGTCCGTCCGGGCGTCGAGGTCGGAGAGCGCGATCTCGTCCAGCATCTCGGAGGCGAGGCGCCGGTACTCCTCACCGTGCGGCGTCGACAGGGTGACGTGGCGGGCGGAGGAGCCCCGCCGCGAGGGCGGGTCGGCCAGGATCTCGGAGAGCCGGTCGACCACCGGGGACTCCGGGTCGGCCCGGCGCCCCACCTCGGCCCGCAGGATGTCGAGGCGGCCCTGGACCAGGCGGCGCAGATAGCTGAGGTCGGCCTCGTCCCGCTGGGATTCGCGCCGGAGGGTGCGCAGCTCGGTCAGGCGCAGGGCCCGGAGATCGGGCGGCGGGAGGCCGGGACGGCCCCCCTGGGCGCCGGCCGGGTCCGCGCCGGGCGCCGGGGGCGTCCCGGGGGCGCCGGGCTCCTGTGCCGCGCCGCCCGTGCCGCCGCCGTCCGGCAGGGTGTCCGGTACGGCGCCGAGCCGGCGCCCGGCGCCGGAAGATGTGGTGGTCATGTGCTTCGTCCGTCCCCTCGCGACCGGTGCACGGGCTCCCACGGCCCGAGGGGCCCGAAGTGCACCGCCTGGATGCATCGTGCCATTCGGATCCGCGCCGACGCAGGCGGTCCGCACCGGTTCGGCCCCGAATGGCGGCCGGGTAGTTTTCTCCGCATGCGTGCAGTGGTGCAGAGGGTGGACGGCGCGAGCGTCGTCGTGCCGGGTGAGTCGGGTCCCGAGACGGTCGGCGAGATCACGGGCGAGGGGCTGTGTGTGCTGGTCGGGGTGACCCATGACGACACCCCGGCGAAGGCGGCCCAACTGGCCAGGAAACTATGGTCGGTTCGTATGCTGAAGGATGAGAGGTCCTGTTCGGACGTGGACGCGCCGCTGCTGGTGGTCTCCCAGTTCACCCTCTACGGGGACGCCCGGAAGGGGCGCCGGCCCACATGGAACGCGGCCGCCCCCGGCCCGGTCGCCGAACCGCTGGTCGACGAGGTGGTGGCGCAGCTGCGGGCCCTCGGCGCGACCGTGGCCACGGGCCGCTTCGGGGCCGGGATGCGGGTCTCGCTCACCAACGACGGCCCGTTCACGGTCCTGATCGAGGTCTGAGCCGGGCCGGCGCGGTCCGCCCCCGAGGACGGCCCCCGGGCCGGGGCCGCGCCCGGGGGCGGGCTGCCGCCGGGTGCTACGGCTCGACCACCGTCTCCTGAGCGGCCGCGGTGTCCCCCGCCAGCAGCTCGGCGTCCACGGGCACGTTCCGCTTCACCAGGGCGAGCGCGATGGGCCCGAGTTCGTGGTGGCGGCCGGAGCTCGTGACGAAGCCGAGCTGGCGGCCCTCCTCGCCGTCGGCCGCCAGCCGCACCGGCGCCCCGGGACCGGGCAGGTGCACCTCGCTGCCGTCCAGGTGGAGGAAGACCAGCCGCCGCGGCGGCTTCCCCAGGTTGTGGACACGGGCCACGGTCTCCTGACCCCGGTAGCAGCCCTTCTGGAGGTGGACGGCGGTGCCGATCCAGCCCAGTTCGTGGGGGATGGTGCGGTGGTCCGTCTCGAAGCCCAGCCGGGGACGCCGGCCTTCGATGCGCAGCGCCTCGTAGGCGAGGATCCCGGCCGGCGGGCCGTTGTCCCCGGCGAAGGACTCCAGGTCCGCACGCGGCAGGAACAGATCGCGCCCGTACGCCGTCTCCCGCACCACGACACCGTCCGGCACCTGCGCGATGGACCCGGCGGGCAGGTGCACCACGGCGGTGTCCGCCGTCCGGTCCGCGATCTCGACCCGGTAGAAGAACTTCATCGACTCCAGGTAGGCGAGCAGCGCCTCCCGGGTGCCCGGCTCCACGTGCGCCCAGACGGTCGTGCCGTCGTCGACGAGGTAGAGCGCGTGCTCGATGTGCCCGTTCGCCGAGAGGATCAGGGCCTCGGTCGCCCGGCCCGCGGGAAGGTCGCTGACGTGCTGGGTGAGCAGCAGGTGCAGCCAGCTCAGCCGGTCGTCCCCGGTGACGGTCACGACCCCGCGGTGGGAGAGGTCGACCATGCCCCGGCCGTCGGCGAGTGCGCGCTGCTCACGGAACAGGTCGCCGTAGTGGGCGGCGACCCCTTCGTCGCGTCCCTCGGCCGGTACGGCACCGGGGAGGGACAGGAGAGGGCTCTTCATGCGAACAAGCCTACGACCCGGTAGGCGGGGGCTTTGCGGAGCACGTCGCGCACCGGCCGAAGATCGCGAAGTGCTTCATGTCCGTGTCGAAGCCGAACTCCCGGCGCAGCTTCTCGGTGAACTCGGCCGCGACGGCCACGTCGGCCTCGATGACCTCGGTGCAGTCCCGGCACACCAGGTGCAGATGGTGGTGGCGGTCCGCCAGGTGGTAGGTGGGGGCCCCGTGGCCCAGGTGGGCGTGGGAGACCAGGCCCAGCTCCTCCAGCAGCTCCAGCGTGCGGTAGACCGTGGAGATGTTGACGCCCGACGCCGTCTTGCGCACCTCGCCCAGGATCTCGTCCGGGGTGGCGTGCTCCAGGGTGTCGACGGCCTCCAGGACGAGCTGGCGCTGCGGGGTCAGCCGGTACCCGCGCCTGCGCAGATCGGACTTCCAGTCGATGCTCACCACGCCCCCAGTCTAGGCGGGTACGGCCCGCGGGCGGGCGGGCGCGGGCCCGTCGGGCGGCACACCCGGCGGGATTCCGCCGGGGAGGGGCGCACCCGCGGGGTGGCGGGGGTCCGGACCGCGGGCCTTCGGTGTCCGCGCCGGACGGGGAGGCGCGGGGCGCGGGCGGGCCCGGAGCGGGCCCGCCCCGCGGCGGGCCTACTTGAAGAAGGCGATGCCGTCGTCCGGCAGGTCGCCGAGGTCCTTGGCCCAGGAGGCGACGTCCTCGGGGCTGACGACCTTCCTGAGGTGCGCCGACATGTAGGGCCGCAGCGGGACCTCGGGGGTGGCCTTCTCGCCCACCCACATCAGGTCGCCCTTCACATAGCCGTACAGCCGCTTGCCTCCGCTGTAGGGGCCGGAGGCGGCGGTCCGCGCGACGGCGTCCGTGGCGAGGTCGATCTGCGGCTTCTGGTCGGCCAGCTCGCCGTACCAGATCTCCACGATGCCCTGGTCGCGGACCATGACGACCTCGACCTTGCGCTGCTTGTCGATGCGCCAGAAGCCGCTCTCGGACTCCAGCGGGCGGACCTTGTTGCCCTCCGCGTCGAGCACCCAGCTGTGCGAGACGTACTCGATCACGTCCCGGCCGTCGTGGCTGAAGGTGACGGACTGGCCGAAGTTGCACTTCTCGGCGCCGGGGAAGTCGGAGACGCCGGCCCCCTCCCACGTGCCGAGGAGGAAGGCGAGGGGCACGAGGTCCGGGTTGAGGTCGGACGGGATCTCGATCATGAGCAGCTCTGTCGGTCGGAGGCGGTCGGGCGGAGGAGTCAGCGCTGGCCCTGGTAGAGCTTCTTCACGGCGAGACCGGTGAAGGCGAGCACGCCGACGCAGACCAGGACCAGCAGGGCTTCGAAGAAAACGATCACGGAAGGACTCCTCGACTGAGCGTGACGGCGGACAGGGCCGGGCCCCAGCTTAGTCGCCGGGGGCCCGGCCCGTTCTGCGAGGTGCGCCCGCGGCGGGCGCGGGGCGGGACGGGGCCGCGCGGGGGCGGCGCTCGGCCGCCGTCAGCCCAGCAGCTGGTTCTGGAGGACCAGGCTCTGGTGGAAGGGGACGGCGGGGGCGCCGCCCTTCCGGGCGTGGACGACCAGGGCGAGGGTGTCACCGGCGAGGACGTGGCCGTGCCGCAGCTGCACCTCGCCGTGGGGCTTCGGCTCCTGGTACACCAGGGTCGTGGTGCCGGTGACCTTCCTGGTCGCGTCGTAGTCGACGTCGAGCTCGGACTCCGGGCCGTCCGCCAGCCGCGCGCCCAGTGCGGCGCCCGTCACGAGCCCGTCGGACCTGAAGGTGTCCGCCTGGCCGACCGAGGGGAAGCGCAGCAGGTAGACGCGGGTACGGGTGCCGTCGGGCATGCTCCACCCACGGGCCGCGACATGCCGCAGGCCGAGGTCGAGGAGCTTCTGGCGCAGTTCCTCGCGCTCGTCCTCCTGGAACTCGGCGAGATAGCGGTCGACCGGGACGAACCCGCCGTCCAGCACCTCGTCCGGCTCCGCTCCCCGGGGTGCGGGGAGCACCAGGTCGCGCAGGTCGGCGTGGTGCACCTCGCCGAGGTTGCCCTCGGTGAAGGGCCGCTGCACACCGGCGGGCAGGGCGGGCAGGGAAAGCTCCGGGTAGTCCCAGCGGCCGTCGGACGCGGTCCCGAGGCCCGGCACGTCCGTGCGCTCCAGCCCCGTGATCCCCAGTGCCGTGCCCGTGCCCGCCCCGCCGCACACGAGGGCGGCCGCGGCCCACAGGGCGACGGACCGCCACCGCGGTGAGCGTGCGCGGGGGGCGGTGGCGGGGGGCGCGGGCACCACCGGGTGGTCCGCGGCAGCCGGTTCGGGCCGCTGCTCGGTCGTGGTGGTGCCGGTCATACGTACTCCCCCGGGGACGCGATGTGGTCGAGCTGGTCCTTCATGAGCCGGGCGGCCGCGAGGCGCGGGAACGGCGCGCTGCCGTAGGCCGTCAGCGACACGAAGTACTCGCCTTCGTAGGCCACACAGCGCATCAGGCCCAGGTACGGCTCCCGATCGTCCGGATCCGTGCCGTTGCCCTGCGGAAGCACACAGGAGGCGTTCTCGTGGTCCCGGACCTCCGGTCCCTCGGGCACCCCGGCCTCCTCGTACCAGGCGAGTTCCTCGCGGTACCAGTCGCGGGCGGCGTTCCGGTCCGTCATCTGGCCGACGGAGACCTGCACCACCAGGTCGTGCGAGTCCTTCAGGTACGAGCGACTGGCCAGGCCCTGCAGGCCGAGTGCGTCGATCCGGCGCTCGGCCTCCCGGCGCTCCCTGCCGTACAGCCCGTCCAGGGACGCCTTCAGCTGCGCACCGGCCTCCTGACGCGTCAGAAGGACGTCGTTCCCCGATCCTTCGAGGTCGGGCCCGAGGCCGTAGCCGCCGGGTACGGGCAGCAGGAGCTTGCTCAACTCGTTGTCGGTGCGCCCGCGGTGCGCCGAGGCCGCCGGGTCCTCGGAGCCTTCGTCCGTGGAGCCGTCGTCCCCGGACGCGGCCCAGATCGTGGTGGGCACGTGCGTATCGGCCCCGCGGACGGTGACCCCTGTGAACACCAGCCCCGCACCGACGGCGGCCAGCACGCCCACCGCGGGCAGGACGGTGAGCGCCTTGCGGCGCCTGCCGGAGGGCGTCGCGGCGCCGGACGCGGGACCGGCGGCCGCGTCGGCTGCGGGGGCGTCGTCCGGGCCGGACGCGGGGACGGAGGTGCGGTCGTCGTTCGTCACAGGCGCCCCAGTTGCCGTTCGGCCAGCGTTCGGATGTCCTTCTCCGTGATCGGAGCACGGTCGAAGACGTAGATCTCCATCGCCACGTCGCCCCGGTAGGCGAGCGCCTGCGCCAGGCTGCCCTGCGGGCCGCCCTCGTAGGGGGTGCCCTTCTCGATCACGAAGCGGCCGTTGCCCGATCCGGGAACGGGCTTCCCGACGCGTCCCGTGCGGTCCTCGTCGAGGTAGTCGAGCTGCTCCTCGACGTACACCCGCGCGCCCGTGGCGCCGCCGCGGCGGAACTGGACGAGGTTGACGACGACCAGCCGGTCGCCCTTCTCCCAGGCCCTGGTGACGGCCCGGCGGAAGCCCGTTCTCGCGAACTTCTCGAAGGCGAAGTCGGGGAACTCGAACTGGGCGGCGAACTGGTCGAGGCGGACCCAGCCGTCGGGAAGGGCCGCGGCCTCCGACGCGCGCGCCCCCTTCGGTACCGGCAGGAGGAGCTTGCGCAGGTCGCCCGAGGTGCGGGCCCCGTGGTCCTCCTCCTCGGGGAGGGGCTCGATCGTCTCTCCCCCGGGCAGCGGCTCCGCCGGGTGGGTGAGCCCCTGCTGCGCGAGCGGCGGGAGCGGGGTCGGCGCCCGGTCGGCCTGCACGGCGTAGCCGACGGCCGTGCCGCCGACGACGCCGAGGACGAGGGCGGCCGCCAGGACGGCCACCGCGCGCCGCTTCCGGCGCGGGCGCGGGCCGGGGGTTCCGGCGGCGTCCGGCTCGGGGGTGTCCGCGGCAGGTTCCGGGGCCTCCGGCGGCGCCGGCGCCGTGTCCGGGGCGGGCTGGGCGGGGGAAGCCTGCTCACCGTCCGGCTCCCGGCGGCCCTCGGCGGGCGGCGCCGCGTCGGCCCCGTCCGGGGTGTGCGCGCCGGGCGCCGCCCCCGGGGCGGGCTCCGGTGCCGTGCCCGGGACACGAGAGAGCTCGTCCGGCGGTGCGCCGGACGAGCCCGTGGGCGGCGGTGCTTGCGGTTCCAAGAGTCCCCTCCACTGCTTGACGAGCCGCGGACCGGCTGTCCGCGCACCGAGCAGACCGCCGAGTACGGCGGAGGGTTGCGGCCCCGGGGATTACAGTTCGGCATATGCCGAAGAAGCTCGTGATCAAGGTGACCGCGGGGGCCGACGCTCCCGAGCGCTGCTCCCAGGCCTTCACCGTGGCCGCCGTCGCCGTCGCCAGCGGTGTGGAGGTCTCGCTGTGGCTGACCGGGGAGTCCTCCTGGTTCACGCTGCCCGGGCGCGCCGCGGAGTTCGAGCTGCCGCACGCCGCCCCGCTGCCGGAGCTGCTCGACGCGGTGCTGGCGGGCGGTTCGGTGACGCTGTGCACCCAGTGCGCGGCCCGGCGCGGGATCACGGAGGAGGACGTGCTGGAGGGCGTGCGGATCGCGGGCGCCCAGGTGTTCGTCAGCGAGGCCGTCCAGGACGGGGCGCAGGCGCTGGTCTACTGACGGCTGCGGCCCCGGGGGCGGCGGCCGGGCCCCACCCGGCGCTCATCCCGGCGGGCGGCGGCGCTTGCCGTCGAGCTCGTCCCACCACTCGTCGGACTGCGGGTCCCCGGACGGGTCGTCCCACCAGCGGTCGTCGGGGCCGCGCCGGTTCGCCATCATGGCGGCGACCGGCGGGATGACCATGGCGACGACGCACATGCCGACGGCCACGGGCACGGACCACAGGCGCACCACGGCCCAGGCGGAGACGAACAGCACGAGGCACCCGCTCATCATCAGCAGGTAGGTGCGGCGCCTCCGGGCGAGCATGCCTCCAGCCTACGTCCGGCGGCCCCGGCGCGGTCCGCGCCGGACGCGGCGTGCCGAAGGGCCGAAGGGCCGCACCCCGTTCCCGGTAAGCGTCCAACCCCCGGGAGGTGCGGCCCTTCGGCCGGTCGTTGCCCGCGTCTCAGACCGCGATGGCCACCTCGGCGAGGCCGCCCTGCTGCGCGACGACGGTGCGGTCCGCGGTGGCACCCGGCACGAGCGCGCGCACGGTCCAGGTGCCCTCGGCCGCGTAGAAGCGGAACTGCCCGGTCGCCGAGGTCGGGACCTCGGCCGTGAACTCGCCGGTCGAGTCCAGCAGGCGCACGTAGCCCACGACGGGCTCGCCGTCCTTGGTCACCTGGCCCTGGATGGTGGTCTCACCGGGCTTGATCGTCGAGGCGTCGGGGCCGCCGGCCTTCGCTCCACACATGCTGCTCTCCTGAGGGGGTTCGGTTCGGGATTACTTGGCGGCGCCGAGCTCGATCGGCACGCCGACGAGGGAGCCGTACTCGGTCCAGGAGCCGTCGTAGTTCTTGACGTTCTCGACGCCGAGCAGCTCGTGGAGCACGAACCAGGTCAGCGCGGAGCGCTCGCCGATGCGGCAGTAGGCGACGGTGTCCTTGGCCAGGTCCACCTGCTCCGCGGCGTAGAGGGCCTTCAGCTCCTCGTCCGACTTGAAGGTGCCGTCGTCGTTGGCGTTCTTCGACCACGGGATGTTGCGGGCGCTCGGCACGTGGCCCGGGCGCTGCGACTGCTCCTGCGGAAGGTGGGCCGGGGCGAGCAGCTTGCCGCTGAACTCGTCGGGCGAGCGCACGTCGACCAGGTTCTGCGTGCCGATGGCCGCCACGACGTCGTCGCGGAAGGCGCGGATGGAGGTGTCCTGCGGCTGGGCCTTGTAGGCGGTGGCCTCGCGGACGGGGACCTCGGCGACCAGGTCGCGGGAGTCGAGCTCCCACTTCTTGCGGCCGCCGTCGAGCAGGCGGACGTCGCCGTGGCCGTAGAGCTTGAAGTACCAGAAGGCGTACGAGGCGAACCAGTTGTTGTTGCCGCCGTAGAGCACGACCGTGGAGTCGTTGGCGATGCCCTTCGCCGAGAGCAGCTTCTCGAAGCCCTCCTGGTCGATGAAGTCGCGGCGGACCGGGTCCTGGAGGTCCTTGGTCCAGTCGATCCGGATCGCGTTCCGGATGTGGTTCTTGTCGTAGGCCGAGGTGTCCTCGTCGACCTCGACGAGGACGACCTTCGGGTCGTCGAGGTGGGCCTCGACCCAGTCGGCGTCTACCAGGACGTCGCTGCGGCTCATGCTTCTTCTCCTCCGGGGCAGTGTGCGGCGGTGGTGCGCGAGGGTGGTGCGCTGCGGATGCACGGACGGGCGCGTCGGCGCGCCGGTCGGCACGGGGCGGCCCCGACAGAGGTCGAAGGGCCTGAGGGATACGGGGTCGGGAACCCGCTCAGACGAGGCGACAGAGCATGGCGGCGACGCGGCACAGGTCTACTGCCCGCCGCTTCGTGAGATCCGCCTGTCGCTGCTTCATGGCACCGATCGTAGGGACGAGACGGCGGCCGTGTCACCGGCGTGTCATATTCTGAGACGAGATCGTCCAGTATTCGAAATGAAGAAGGGCCCGACGACCTCCCCGCCCGGCCGCCGGCGGCGCCCGCTCCCCACCCTTCTACCCACCGGACACCCGTGTCTCACCATGCGGCCGCACCGGGTTCCAGTGGCCCTGAGGGGGCGCGCTCGGCCACCGCCCCGCCGCCGGACCGACCCCCGTCCGGACGCACCGCCCCGGCGCCCCGCCGTCTGCCCGAATGCCCGCCTGCCGCCTGCCGCCTGCCGCCTGCCGCCTGCCGCCTGCCGCCACGGGAGCATCCCCGCGGCCCGGGAGAGCCGCGCGGCCGGGCCACGGCCCTCACCCGGTCAGGGTGACGTCCGTCCCCCTGCCGGAGAAGCTCAGACCGCCCTCGCCCGCCCGGACCGTGTCCAGCTCGATCCCGGTCGGCAGGCCGCCGATCTCCAGGTCGTAGTCGACGACCCTGCGCAGCCGCTCCCCGAGACCGGGCACCGGCAGCTCGGGCAGCGCCTCCGCCCGGAGGCGCACCGTGCTGCCCTCGACCAGCGTCACCGTGCTGTAGGTGCTCACCTCGCGGTCGCCCAGCAGCGCCTCGACCGCGCCGGGCACCGGCACCCCGGCGCCCTCCAGCACCTCCACGAGCCGGCCCCTCAGCTCCACCTGCCCCTTCGCCGCGCGCTCGGCGCCCGCGTAGCCCACCACGGCGCCTTCGGGTGCCGCCTCGCTGAGGTCCTCGTAGGAGATCCGGGCCGACCCCTCCGCGCTCCCCGCGACCGCCGAGGAGAAGCCGCTGCCGATCCGCACGTCCCGCAGCTTCGCGCGCACCTCGGTGACGTCGACCTCGCGGCCGTCGGCGGTGGCCGTGATCCCGGCCATGGAGACCTCCACCTCGTGAAGCTCCCCGCCCGCCAGCTGGGTGAGGAAGGGGAAGCCGTGGATCGACACCTCGGGGGTCGAGGCCAGCTGCCGGCTCGCCCTGATGCGGTCGGCGGCCTCCGACTCCGCGAAGCCGACCGCCAGCCGGTCGGCGGCGGCGAAGAGGCCGCCCAGGACCACGGCGATGACCAGAAGTATCCGCAGTGCTCGCATCTCTCGGTGTCCCCCACCCCTGTCCGTGGCCCCGGCCGCACGGGCGGGATTCGCTGCCGGACGACGCCGTCCGGTCCGTTCAATGATCGACGTCCCGGGACCACCGTTGGTTCCGGGACGTCCGCCTCCTCACAGGGTGCCGCCGGCGGCGGCCCGCGGCACCCGCCGGCTCAGACCACCGCACGCCCGAGCAGGTAGACCGCGGGAGCGGCGACCGCCAGCGGCAGGGCCACGCCCGCCGTCATGTGGACGAAGCGGGACGGGTAGTCGTAGCTCGCCACCCGCAGGCCGATCAGCGCGCACCCGCCGGCCGCGGCACCCAGCAGCGCGCCCGGGGCCCCGATGCCGAGGGCGGCGCCCGCGGCGAAGCCCGCACCGGCCGCGGCCGCAAGGGCCGCGGGGAGCGACAGCGCACCCGGCAGCGGCAGCGCGCGGGCCGGGGTGGCGGCGGCGACCGCCACGGCACCGACCACGACCGCGTCCGGGGCGGCGGCGAGATGGCCCGCCGCCAGGATCGCCAGCGCCGCCGAGACGGCCGTGGCCATCAGCCCGTACAGGCGCTCGTCCGCGTCCGCCCGGCTGCGCAGCTGCATCACCAGGGTGAGCAGCACCCAGACGCCGAGCGCCCCGAGCGTGGCCGCTGCCGCGTGGGAGCGCCCGGCCGCGAGCAGCGCGGCGTCGGCCGCGAGGCCGCCCGCGAAGGCCAGGGCGATGCCCTGGCGGGCCGGCCACATCCCGTTGAGGCGGAACCAGCCGGCGGCCGTGACCGCCTGGAGCAGCACCAGCGGCACCAGCAGGCCGTAGGTGCCGAGCACCGCGCCGCCCGCCATCAGCAGGGCCAGCAGCGCGGTGAGGCCGGCCGGCTGCATCCCGGGCGGGATGACGGGCGAGCGCCCCTCGGCGCGCGCCCGCTGCGCGTCGGTGATCCGCCGGTTCCCGGCGACCGTGGCCGGTCCGTACTCCTCGGGGGCACCGCCCCCCGGAGCGGCCCCGGGTCCGGTCCCGGGACCGGACTCCTCCGGCGGCAGCGGGACCCCCGCGGTCCCGGACCCCGGGGCGGGCGCGGGGCCGCCGTGCTGCCACGGGGCGGCCGGGGCAGCCGGGGCCGGGTGGGCGGCGGGGGCCGGGTGGGGCGCCCCGGGTGCCGCCGCGGCCTGCGGGAAGGCTCCCGCGGGAGCTCCGGCGGGGGCCTGGGGCCGGACCGCGGGCTGGTACTGCGTGTCCCAGGTCTCGCCCTGCCAGGTCTGCGTGGCCGCGGGGTCGGCGACGGGCGGCCCGCCCGACGGGCCCTGCGGGGCGGGCGCCTGCGGGTGCGGGGCCCCCGCGTAGGCGCCCGGCGCTGCATACCCCTGGGCGTCGTACGGACCCGGCGCCGCATACCCCCGGGCGTCGTACGGACCCGGCGCCGCGTACCCCTGGGGGCCCGGTACCGGCCCGCCCTGCGAGCCCGGCGCCGCGTACCCCCGGGCGTCGTACGGACCCGGCGCGGCATACCCCTGGGGCTGCTGCCGGGAGTCGGCGCCGCCCTGCGAGGCGGGGTCGGCGCCGCCCTGCGGGACGCTCCCGTACGGGCCCTGCGGTCCGCCGTACGAGCCCGGTGCGCCACCGTACGGGGCGGAGGCCGCCTGCGCACCGCCCTGCGCGCTGCCGTACGCGCCCGGCGGGGCGGCGTCGTGGACGCCGTACGGGTGGGCACCCGCGCCGGTGGCCGCGTACCCCCCGGCCGCGTACCCGCCGTGCCCCTGCGCGGGGGGATCGCCCGGACCGGGACGGGGCCCGCCGCCGCGGCCTCCCCCGGACGGCGCACCGGGGTCGGACGGGTACTGCTGATCGCTGCTCATACTGTGGGGTTCACCCTCCTGCGAACGGCGGGAGCACCTCGACCGTGCCGCCCTCGGCCAGCCGTACCGTCTCATGGCTGCGGGTGCCGACCGGATCTCCGTCCACGAGGAACGAACACCGCCGGAGCACCCGGGTCAGCTCTCCGGGGTGCCGTTCGCGCACCGCGTCGAGCGCCTCGGCGAGCGTACCGGCCGTATACGGCTCCTCCGCCGTCCCGGCCGCCGCCTTGGCCGCTGCCCAGTAGCGGATGGTCACCGCTGCCATGGCGGGACTCCTCTCGTTCGTGTCGCACCGCCCTCCATCATGGGCGATGCCCCCGGTCGGCCCCCCGGAGGAGGGCGCTCCCGCACCGCCCGGGGCTCCCCGCCGGGGCGACCCGGGCGGCGCCCGGGAGACGGCACGGCATCGCGCACTTGTCCGCAGTGTGAAATCGGCCCTCTTCCCCCCACCGCGATCTGGGCTATTCTGCTGGCGAAGGATCCGGGCACAGCAGCCCCCGGGTCCTTTTGCGTTTTCCGGCCGTTGTTACAGGCGGGTGAACACAACCTCACACTGGCTCTCAGGCGCGCGAGAGCCGATGGACGAAGCAGTGCCGCAGGCGTCCTCGCAGGGACCGAGGAGGAACCGACGTCATGGACGAGCGAACCGAGCACAGGACCACGGGCCACCCAACCGCACACGACGACCGCATGGCGATCCGGGCAGGTGGTACGCGATGAGCTCGCTGCTGCTCCTGACCAACGCGCTCCAGCCCTCGACGGAGGTGCTGCCCGCCCTCGGGCTGCTGCTCCACAGCGTCCGGGTCGCCCCCGCCGAGGGCCCCGCCCTGGTCGACACCCCGGGCGCCGACG
The DNA here is from genome assembly GCF_024497955.1 of Streptomyces sp. C10-9-1. Classification (GTDB taxonomy): domain Bacteria; phylum Actinomycetota; class Actinomycetes; order Streptomycetales; family Streptomycetaceae; genus Streptomyces; species Streptomyces sanyensis. The sequence goes on from NZ_JANHKP010000007.1 coordinate 273,808, forward strand.
TGATCCTCGTCGACGGCCGCCGCGATCTGCCGCAGGTGCGGTCGCTGTGCCAGCTGCTCCGCTCCACCGGCCCGGGCTGCCCGCTCGTGCTGGTGGTCACCGAGGGCGGGCTGGCCGCGGTCACCGCCGACTGGGGCATCGACGACGTCCTGCTGGACACGGCCGGCCCCGCGGAGGTGGAGGCGCGGCTGCGGCTGGCGATGGGCCGCCAGCAGATCACCTCCGACGACTCCCCCATGGAGATCCGCAACGGCGACCTCTCGGTCGACGAGGCCACCTACAGCGCCAAGCTCAAGGGCCGGATCCTGGACCTCACCTTCAAGGAGTTCGAGCTCCTGAAGTACCTGGCCCAGCACCCGGGCCGGGTGTTCACCCGGGCCCAGCTGCTGCAGGAGGTCTGGGGCTACGACTACTTCGGCGGCACCCGCACGGTCGACGTCCACGTCCGGCGGCTGCGCGCCAAACTGGGCCCCGAGCACGAGTCGCTCATCGGGACCGTCCGGAACGTGGGCTACCGCTTCGTGGTCCCGGAGAAGGTCGAACGCGCTGCCGAAGAGGCCAAGGCGGGCTCCTCCCCTGCCGTCCCCCGGACGGAGGAAGAGCCTGTGACCGAGGAAGCAGGCGTACGCCCTGCCCAGAGGTAGGTCACCCCGCGTAGACTTCGCGCCGTGGCCAAGGTGACGCGGGACGACGTAGCGCGACTGGCGGGTACTTCGACCGCCGTCGTGAGCTATGTCATCAACAACGGACCCCGGCCGGTCGCCCCGGCCACGCGCGAGCGGGTACTCGCGGCGATCAAGGAGCTGGGCTACCGCCCCGACCGGGTCGCGCAGGCGATGGCCTCGCGGCGCACGGACCTCATAGGCATGATCGTCCCGGACGCCCGGCAGCCGTTCTTCGCCGAGATGGCGCACGCGGTCGAACAGGCCGCCGCCGAGCGCGGGAAGATGGTCCTGGTCGGGAACTCGGACTACCGCGACGAGCGCGAGGTCCACTATCTGCGCGCCTTCCTCGGCATGCGGGTCTCGGGACTGATCCTGGTCAGCCAGGGACCCAGCGAGCGGGCCGCCGCGGAGATCGAGGCCTGGGACGCACGGGTGGTCCTGCTGCACGAGCGGCCCGAGGCCATCGACGACGTGGCCGTGGTCACCGACGACATCGGCGGCGCCCAGCTCGCCACCCGGCACCTGCTGGAGCACGGCCACGCCTACGTGGCCTGCCTCGGCGGCGTGGAGAACACCCCCGAGGTCGGCGACCCGGTGGCCGACCACGTCGAGGGCTGGAGACGGGCCATGCGGGAGTCCGGGCGGTCCACCGAGGGCCGCCTTTTCCAGGCCCCGTACAACCGCTACGACGCCTACCGGATCGGTCTGGAGCTGCTGTCCGGGCCCGACCGGCCGCCGGCGATCTTCTGCTCCACCGACGACCAGGCCTTCGGTGTGCTGCGCGCGGCCCGCGAGCTGCGGATCGACGTGCCCGGGGAGCTGGCGGTGGCCGGCTTCGACGACGTCAAGGAGGCGGCGCTGACCGACCCGCCGCTGACCACGGTCTCCTCCGACCGCCCCGCGATGGCCCGGGCGGCGGTCGACCTGGTCCTCGACGACGGCCTGCGGGTGGCGGGCTCGCGGCGCGAGCGGGTCAAGCAGTTCCCGTCCGGTCTGGTGATCCGGCGCTCCTGCGGCTGCGGCTGACGGCGAGCCCGGGGCGCACGCCCACGGGCCGGCACCTCCGGGTCCCCCGGTCACGCCGAACGGCGTGGCGCCACCGGTACCGCGGGCAGCCGCCCGGCGGCCGCGCCCCCCGGCCCGCTCCGCCGCGCTCCTCACCGAGGGCGGGGACCTCGTCCCGGGATGCCGCCGCCGCACGACCCGCCCCGCGGGGGCCTCCGGGGAGTCCGCACCGGCGGCCCGCGGCAGGATCCCGTCCCCGCCCTTATATGGGGCATACAGGGTTCTGTCGGGCTTCTCAGTGCGCGCTCAGACTCCTCTCATCCACGCCCCCGAGGCTCGATGACATGAGCGACCACGACCGCCGGAGCGGCGACCACCCCCCGTACCCCCACGACCCCCGCCCGCAGGGGACCGATGCCCGCGAGGTCCCCCGCCCGCAGACCGCCGGGGGCTTCCCGCCGCCCCCGCCGCACGAGCCGCCGCGCCCCCCGGTGACGGTCTGGCCCGGCGACGGCGGCGCCGCCTACGTGCCCGGGGAGCTCCGGCCCGCGGCGGCGACGGCACCCGCCGTGGCGCCCGCCTCGCACCGGCGGCGCGCGGGGCGCCCGGTCGCCCTCCTCGCGGCCGTGGCCCTCGCCGCGGGAGCGGTCGGCGGCGGGGCCTCGTACCTGGTCGGCACGCTGGCGGGCGGGCAGGAGGACGCCGCGGCCACCGGTGTCAGCGGCACCAACGTCGCGGCGTCCAGCAAGGGCACGGTCGCGGGCGTGGCCCAGGCCGTCTCGCCGAGCATCGTGGAGATCAACGCCGCCTCCGCCGCCGGGCAGTCCACCGGCTCCGGCGTGATCATCACCTCCGACGGCGAGGTCGTCACCAACAACCACGTGGTCTCCGGATCCGACACGGTGACGGTGCGGCTCGACGACGGGCGGACGTACACCGCGGACGTGCTCGGCACGGACCCCGGCAAGGACCTCGCGCTGATCAAGCTGCGCGACGCCTCCGGGCTGCCGCCCGCCGCGCTGGGCGACTCCGAGGACGTCAGGGTCGGTGACGAGGTCGTGGCCATCGGTTCCCCCGAGGGGCTGACCGGCACCGTCACCAGCGGCATCGTCTCGGCCCTCGACCGCGACGTCACCGTCGCCAAGGAGGAGTCGCCGCGGCAGCAGGACCCGCGCCAGAACTGGCCCTTCGAGTTCGGCGGCCGGCAGTTCAACGGCGACACCGGGGAGTCCACCACCACGTACAAGGCCATCCAGACCGATGCCTCGCTCAACCCCGGCAACTCCGGAGGCGCCCTGATCAACATGAACGGCGAGGTCATCGGCATCAACTCGGCCATGTACTCGCCTGGTTCGGCCTCCGGCTCGATCGCCGGGAGCGTCGGGCTCGGCTTCGCCATCCCCGTCGACTCGGTCAAGGCCGACCTCGCCACCCTCCGCTCCGGCGCGGACGTCTGAGGCCGTGCAAGGCTGGACCCATGAGTGAAGGCGAGCGCATCCTGATCGTCGACGACGAACCCGCCGTACGCGAGGCGCTGCGGCGCTCCCTCGCCTTCGAGGGGTACGCCACCGAGACCGCCGTCGACGGGCTGGACGCCCTCGCACGGGCACAGGACTGCGCGCCGGACCTCATCGTCCTCGACGTCCAGATGCCGCGGATGGACGGGCTGACCGCCGCACGCCGCCTGCGGGCGTCCGGCTCCCGGGTGCCCGTCCTGATGCTCACCGCCCGGGACACCGTGGGCGACCGGGTCACCGGCCTGGACGCGGGCGCGGACGACTACCTGGTCAAGCCCTTCGAACTGGACGAACTCTTCGCCCGCATCCGGGCCCTGCTGCGCCGCAGCGCCTACGCCTCCGCGGACGGCCCCTCCGGCGAGGGCGAGGTGCTGTCCTTCGCCGACCTGCGGATGGACCCGGCCACCCGCGAGGTGACCCGCGGCGGGCGCACCGTGGAGCTGACCCGCACCGAGTTCACTCTGCTGGAGCTCTTCCTGGCCCACCCCCGCCAGGTCCTGACCCGCGAGCAGATCCTCAAGTCCGTCTGGGGCTTCGACTTCGAGCCCACCTCCAACTCCCTGGACGTGTACGTGATGTACCTGCGGCGCAAGACGGAGGCGGCGGGAGAGCCGCGGCTCGTGCACACCGTGCGCGGAGTCGGCTACGTCCTGAGATCGGACGCGGCCGAGTGATCCGTCGGCTGCGTGCCCTGCCGCTGCGCTCCCGGCTCGCCCTCCTCGTGGCGACGGCCGTGGCGGTGGCCGTGGCGGTCGTCTCCACGGCCTGCTGGTTCGTGGTGCGCGGCAAGCTCTACGACGAGGTCGACGACAAGCTGCGCACCCAGTACGAGACCCTCAACCTGCGGGCCGCGGGGGTCGCCGCCATCCTGCGCGCCTGCCCCTCGGAGGCGGAGCCCGCGAACGAGTTCGCCCCGCCGCGCGACTACTACTACCAGCTGGTCCGGGCGTCCTCCGGCGAGCCGTGCGTGATCTCGGCGGACTCCGTGGGCGCCGTGCGCGTCACCGCCGCCGACCGGGAGGTGGCACGGCGCTCCGATCCCCGCGAGCGGAGCCTGCGCAACGGCACGGACACCGAGGGCAACCCGGTGCGGGTGCTGACCGTCGCCGCGGTCCTGGACCGGCGCCCGGACGGGGCGCCCGGCGTGGGCGTGGTCCAGGACACCGCCCTGTCGATCGGCGTACCGCTGCGGGACACCGAGCGCACCCTGGGGGACCTCGCCCTGCTGCTGCTCGTGGTCTCCGGGATCGGCGTGCTCGGCGCCGGGGCGACCGGGCTGTGGGTGGCCCGCACGGGCCTCGCCCCCGTGGACCGGCTCACGGGGGCGGTGGAGCACGTGGCGCGCACCGAGGACCTGAGCGTGCGCATCCCGGTGGAGGGCGACGACGAGATCGCCCGGCTGTCGCGGTCCTTCAACGCCATGACGGCCGCGCTGGCCTCTTCCCGCGACCTCCAGCAGCAGCTGATCGCCGACGCCGGACACGAGCTGCGCACCCCGCTGACCTCGCTGCGGACCAACATCGAGCTCCTGGCCCGCAGCGAGGAGACGGGCCGGGCCATCCCCGCGGAGGACCGCAGGGCCCTGCTGGCCTCGGTGACCGCCCAGATGACCGAGCTGGCGGCGCTGATCGGGGACCTCCAGGAGCTCTCCCGCCCGGATGCCTCGGCCCCCCACCAGGTGCAGGTGGTGGCACTGCACGAGATCGCCGAGGGGGCCCTGCGGCGGGTGCGCCTGCGCGGTCCGGAGCTGCGCTTCACCGAGGACCTCGCCCCCTGGTTCGTCCGGGGCGAGCAGGCGGCCCTGGAGCGGGCGCTGGTCAACGTCCTGGACAACGCCGTGAAGTTCTCGCCGCCGGAGGGCCGGATCGAGGTGGTGCTGCGGGAGGGCGAGCTGACCGTGCGCGATCACGGGCCGGGCATTCCCGCCGAGGAACTCCCCCATGTCTTCGAGCGGTTCTGGCGCTCGCCCTCGGCACGCTCGCTGCCGGGCTCCGGTCTGGGGCTGTCGATCGTGGCGCGGACCGTCCAGCAGGCGGGCGGCGAGGTGCGGGTGGCCCGCGCGGAGGGCGGCGGCACCGTGGTGACGGTGCGCCTGCCGGGCGCCCCGACCCCGCCTCCGGCCGCCCCCGGACCGGGGGCGGCCGGACCGGGCGGCGGGCCCGGGGCGCCCTGAGGCGGGCCCGGGGTCCGGAACGCGCCCCCGGCGGGGGCGCGAACGGCGGCGGGGCGCCCGGTCCGGTGCTCCGGACCGGGCGCCCCGCCTCTCGGGGGCGTCCCCGCCTACCGCACGACCGTGATCCGGTCGGCGGCCGGCGGCGCGATGGGCGCCTCGGCCGAGGAGTTGGTGTTCAGGTAGGCGTTGAGGAGCTCCAGGTCGGAGGCGCCCACCAGCTTGTTGGTGTGCTCCCTGAAGACCGTGAAGCCGTCACCGCCGCCCGCGAGGAACTCGTTCATCGCGACCCGGTAGGTCCCCGACGGGTCGATCGCCTCGCCGTTCAGCCGCACCGAGTCCGCCACGACCCGGTCGGCCCCGGACTTCGTCAGGTCCAGGGTGTAGGTGAAGCCCTCCGAGACCTGGAGGATCTTCGGCGAGGCCTCGTTCGGGCCGCTGACCTGCTGCCGGAGCGCGGTGAGCAGCTGGGCACCGGTCAGGTCCACCACGTTCATCATGTTGGTGAACGGCTGCACGGTGAAGGCCTCGCCGTAGGTCACCACGCCGTCGCCCTCGCCGCTGCCGTCGGCGTACACCAGGTCGCCGCGGATGCCGCCGGGGTTCATCAGGGCGAGCTGCGCGCCGCCCTTGTCGGCGGGGGCCAGCCCCTCCAGCTGCGCGTCGGCGATCAGGTCGCCGAGCGGCTTCTCCGGCTCGGTGGAGCCCCGGCCGGGGATGTCGGCCGAGATGAAGCCCTGCGGGCGGCCCGCGACCGGGGCGGCCAGCACGCTCCAGCGGTCGATCAGGCGCGTCATGTCCCGGGCCTTGGCCTGGTCGCGGCTGACCACGTGGTTGGCCGAACTCACCGCGGTGCGCACGATGTCACGGGTACGCCGGTCGTAGGTGAGCGTGGTCTCCGTGTACAGCTTGCCGAAGGAGGCGGCGGAGGTCACCGTGCGCGGCTTGCCCGAGGGGTCGGGGATGGTGCAGACGTACGCCTGGTGGGTGTGCCCGGTCACCAGGGCGTCCACCTTCGGCGTGATGCCCTTGGCGATCTCCGCGATCGGACCGGAGATGCCGTCCCCCGGACCGGGCGAGTCGCAGTCGTAGTTGTACGAGGAGGAGGCCGGGTAGCCGCCCTCGTGGATCAGCGCCACGATCGACTTCACGCCCATGCGGTCCAGCTTGCGGGCGTACTTGTTGATCGTCTCGACCTCGTCGTGGAACTTCAGGCCCTTGATGCCGTTCGCGCTCACGATGTCCGGCGTGCCCTCCAGGGTCACCCCGATGAAGCCGATCCTGACGCCGTTCTTCTTCCAGACGGTGTACGGCTTGAGGAGCGGCCTGCCGGTGCGCTCCTTGGTGACGTTGGCCGCGAGGTACGGGAAGTCCGCGCCCTTGAAGCGGCGGCCCTCCTCGAAGCAGCCCTCCACCGGGTGGCAGCCGCCGTTCTGCAGGCGCGCCAGCTCCACGGCGCCCTCGTCGAACTCGTGGTTGCCGACGCCGGCGACGTCGAGGTCCATCTTGTTCAGGGCCTCGATGGTCGGCTCGTCGTGGAAGAGCCCGGAGAGCAGCGGGCTCGCGCCGACGAGGTCGCCCGCGGCGGCCGTGACGGAGTACGGGTTGCCCTGGCGCGCCGTGCGCAGCGACGTCGCCAGGTACTCGACGCCGCCCGCCGGGACCGTCTTCACGGTGCCGTCGGGCTGGATCTCGGAGACGTTGCCGGAGGAGCCGGCCGGCGGCTCCAGGTTTCCGTGCAGGTCGTTGAAGGACAGCAACTGCACGTCGACGGTGCGCTTGCCGTGGTGGTGGCCGTGGTGGCCGCCGTTGCGGTCGCCGGGGGCGGCCCCGGCCGGCACCGCGGCGACCAGTGCGCCGGCGGTGGCCAGCCCTGCGGCCGCGGCGAGCACGCGCCGGGTGCGCCGGGCCGAGCGGGTTCTATCGGATCTCGCTGACATCTGTCCCCTTGTCAGTTCCAGCGTGGAGGGAGGGTGGGGCTGTCCGAGGACAGTCCTCCGGGGCGCAGCCTAGAGTCAACGCGCGTAGCGCGACAGGGGGATGCGGGTTACGAGCTGATTGCCGGCATCCGTCAACACCGCAGAACCGGCCATACCGCCCACCCGGCACACCGCGGGCGGCCGCCCGGGCGCGCCCACGCCGCCGTACCGTGGACCCATGACGATCGACGCAGTGATTCCGGAGCCCGGACGGCAGATCCACTCCCTCGGCGAACTCACCGCGGAGCAGGCCGAGGCGGTCCTCGCACTGCTCGCCGAGGCAGCGCGGTCCGACGGGATGCAGGCCGTGTCGGAGCAGGGCCGGCTCCAACTGACCGGCGGCGAACGGGAGGGCGTGCGCCACTTCCTGCTCACCGTGGACGCACAGCTCATCGGCTACGCGCAGCTGGAGGACACCGACCCCGTCGAGGCACCGGCCGCCGAACTGGTCGTCCACCCGAGCCACCGGGGCCGGGGGCACGGCAGGGCACTGGGCAACGCCCTGCTGGACGCCTCGGGCAAGCGGCTGCGCATGTGGGCGCACGGCGGCAAGCCCGCCGCCCGGCACCTGGCCCAGGTGCTGGGCCTGACGCTCTTCCGCGAACTGCGCCAGCTGCGCCGCCCGCTGAGCCCCGACACGGTGCCCCCGCGGGACTACCCGCAGGGCGTCACGCTGCGCACCTTCGTCCCCGGCAGGGACGACGAGGAGTGGCTGGCGGTCAACGCCGCGGCCTTCGCCCACCACCCCGAGCAGGGCTCGCTCACCCAGCGGGACCTGGACGACCGCATGGCCCAACCCTGGTTCGACCCGGCGGGCTTCTTCCTCGCCGAGCGCGAGGGGCGCATCATCGGCTTCCACTGGACGAAGGTGCACGCCGAGGAACGCCTCGGTGAGGTCTACGTGCTCGGGATCCGCCCGGACGCGCAGGGCGGCGGCCTCGGCAAGGCCCTGACCGCGACCGGGCTGCGCCACCTCGCCGCCCAGGGCCTGCCGACGGCCATGCTCTACGTCGACGCGGACAACACGGCGGCGCTGCGGGTGTACGAGCAGCTGGGCTTCGTCACGCACGAGGTGGACCTGATGTACCGCACGGAGTCCTGACCCGCCGCGCTCGCCGCACGGGGCCCGGCCCCCCCCGGGCGGGGGACCCCGCCTCCGGTGGCGGGGCCCGGCCGCGGCCGGGGAGGCCCCGCACCGCGGGCGCCCACCCGGCCCCCTCCCCCGCCGCCGGCCCCGGCCCGCCCGGCGGCACCCGGGCACCTGCGCACCCGCGGCCGGCCCGGGCCGCCGCGTCCGCCGCCGTGCCCGTCCGTGCCGCCGTCGTCCGTACCGCCGTCCGGGTGTCCCGGCGCCCGGCACGGCTGACCGGAACCGGCCGGTCCCGCAGCAACCCCCGGCCCGGCGGGACCACCCGCTCCGGGGCCTCCGTTCCCCGGGAGCCCCGTCCCGCTTTCCCGCACGTCATGTCGTCGTTACCGGGCATTCAGACAATCTTGCGACCCTCGGCCAATGCAGCCCGCTGTGCCCGACTCCCCCGACGGGAGAAATGCCCTCGCTCCGGCCCGCTCCGACGCGCCGGTGACCCGTTTCACACGGAAGAATGGGGCCATGAGCCAGCAGCCCGCCGAGGTCCCGGTCCAGCACCCCCAGCCGTCCGTCGCGTCGATCTCCGCGCACCGGCCGCACACCGTCGCGGCCACCGTCTCCGATCTCGAACCCGACATCGACGCGGACGCCGACGCCTACGAGGAGACCCACACCGGCGGCCCGGAGCTGCCCCAGGGCCGCTTCCTCGACCGCGAACGCAGCTGGCTCGCCTTCAACGAGCGGGTGCTGGAGCTGGCCGAGGACCCCACCACTCCGCTGCTGGAGCGGGCCAACTTCCTCGCCATCTTCGCGTCCAACCTGGACGAGTTCTTCATGGTCCGCGTCGCCGGCCTCAAGCGCCGCATCGCGACCGGAGTGGCCACCCGGTCGGCCTCCGGGCTCCAGCCCCGCGAGGTCCTGGACCTGATCTGGACCCGCTCCCGCGAACTCATGGCCCGCCACGCCGCCTGCTACCAGCAGGACGTCGCCCCCGCGCTCGCCGACGAGGGCATCCACCTGATCCGCTGGCCCGAGCTCACGGAGAAGGAGCAGGCCCGCCTGTTCACCCTCTTCCGCCAGCAGATCTTCCCCGTCCTCACGCCGCTGGCCGTGGACCCGGCCCACCCCTTCCCCTATATCTCGGGCCTCTCCCTCAACCTCGCGGTCGTGGTGCGCAACCCCGTCAGCGGCCACCGCCACTTCGCCCGGGTCAAGGTCCCCCCGCTGCTCTCCCGCTTCCTGGAGGCCTCCCCCCAGCGGTACGTGCCGCTGGAGGACGTCATAGCGGCCCACCTCGAAGAGCTCTTCCCCGGCATGGAGGTGCTGGCCCACCACATGTTCCGGGTCACCCGGAACGAGGACCTGGAGGTCGAGGAGGACGACGCCGAGAACCTGCTCCAGGCGCTGGAGAAGGAGCTCATGCGGCGCCGCTTCGGCCCGCCCGTCCGCCTGGAGGTCGAGGAGTCCATCGACCCCTACGTCCTCGACCTGCTGGTCCGCGAGCTGAAGATCTCCGACGCCGAGGTCTACCCGCTGCCCGGCCCGCTGGACCTGACCGGCCTGTTCGGGATATCGGCCCTGGACCGGCCGGAGCTGAAGTACGCGAAGTTCGTCGCCGGCACCCACCGGGACCTCGCCGAGGTGGAGTCCGCCTCCGCACCCGACATCTTCGCGGCGCTGCGCGAGCGCGACGTGCTGCTGCACCACCCCTACGACTCCTTCTCCACCTCCGTGCAGGCCTTCCTGGAGCAGGCCGCCGGAGACCCCGACGTCCTCGCGATCAAGCAGACCCTCTACCGCACCTCCGGCGACTCGCCCATCGTGGACGCCCTCATCGACGCCGCCGAGTCCGGCAAGCAGGTCCTGGTCCTCGTCGAGATCAAGGCCCGCTTCGACGAGCAGGCCAACATCAAGTGGGCGCGCAAGCTGGAGGAGGCCGGCTGCCACGTCGTCTACGGCCTCGTCGGGCTCAAGACGCACTGCAAGCTGAGCCTGGTCGTACGCCAGGAGGGCGAGACGCTGCGCCGCTACTCCCACGTCGGCACCGGCAACTACCACCCCAAGACCGCCCGCCTCTACGAGGACCTGGGCCTGCTCACCGCCGACCAGCAGGTGGGCGCCGACCTCTCCGACCTGTTCAACCGGCTGTCCGGCTACTCCCGGCGTGAGACCTACCGCCGGCTGCTGGTCGCCCCCAAGTCGCTGCGCGACGGGCTGGTCTCCCGGATCAACAAGGAGATCACCCACCACCGGGCGGGCCGCCCCGCCTTCGTGCGCATCAAGGTCAACTCGATGGTCGACGAGACGATCATCGACGCCTGCTACCGCGCCGCCATGGCGGGCGTGCCGGTCGACATCTGGGTGCGCGGCATCTGCGCCGTACGCCCCGGGGTCACCGGCCTCTCGGAGAACATCCGCGTCCGCTCGGTCCTCGGCCGCTTCCTGGAGCACTCCCGGATCTTCGCCTTCGGCAACGGCGGCGAGCCGGAGGTCTGGCTGGGCAGCGCCGACATGATGCACCGCAACCTCGACCGCCGCATCGAGGCACTGGTCCGGGTCACCGACCCGTCACACCGGGCGGCCCTGAACCGGCTCCTGGAGACCGGGATGTCCGACACCACGTCCTCCTGGCACCTCGGCCCGGACGGGGCGTGGACCCGGCACGCCGCGGACGCCGACGGGCAGCCGCTGCGGAACGTACAGGAGTCGCTCATTGACGCCCGGAGGCGCCGGCGTGCAAAGCCCTGACCCCTCGCTCTCCCGCCACGCCACCACCGCGGCGGGCACGCAGCTGTCCGGCTACCTGCACACGCAGGCTGCGGACTTCCTCCGCAGCCTGCGCCTGCACGGCGAGGCGGGCGCGGACACGGCGGGCACCGCGGAGGCGGCGCAGGCGCTGCGCACCGCCGCCGGCCGCATCAGCGGCACCCTGGACACCTTCCGGCCGCTGGTCGAGCCCGGATGGGCGGACGAGCTGCGCAGGGAGCTGCGCTGGCTGTCGCGGACACTGGCGCTCGAGCACGCCTGCGCCGCCCGCCTCGCCCGCCTGCTGGACGCGCTGTCCCGCCTGTCGGGATCCTCGGAGGTGCCCCGCGCCCGGGCGGAGCTGCCGCCGGGTGCCCGCCCCTGCTCCGGGGACGCGCCCCGCGTCCACGCGGGCGAAGGCCCCGGGGGCGTGCCGCACCCGGCCTCCGGGCAGCCCGCCGGTCCCGGGGCGGGCGGCGGCGCAGCGGACGGCCCCGCGCCCCCGGGCGCCGGCAGGACCGGGGCCCGGGCGGCGGCGCGCACCGCCGGCGGCGGCTCCGTCGCCGTCGGCGCCGCCCGCGCCGCCGCCCTGCTGGAGCGGCAGCTGACGCTCGCCCGTACCCGGGCGCACTCCGCCGCGCTCGGGGCCCTCGGCTCCGCCCGCTTCCACGCCGTCGCGGACGCCGTGGCCTTACTCGCCTCCGAGCTGCCGCTCGCCCCGGCGGCGACCGGCCCCGCCGCCGACGAGACGCTCGCCCTGCTCGCCGAGGTCGCCGAGCACCGGCTCCTCGACGCCGTCGCCCGGCTCCCGCTCGGCCGCGCGGGCCACCCCTACAACGCCGACGCACTCGGCGGCGGGCTGGCCACCGAGCCGGACGACGAGCGGCAGGACGCCCCCTGGCACGCCGTCCGCCGCCTCCTCCGCCTGCACCGCTACGCGCAGGAGGTGGTCCACCCGGGCGCCGGGCCCGTCCTCGGCCCCGCCGCCCTGGCCCTCGACCACCACCGCGACGCCGCCGAGGCGTCCGAGGCGGCCGCGGCGGCCGCCCGCACCCCCCGGATCGCCCCGGCCACCGCCTACGCGCTCGGTGTGCTCCACGCGGACCAGCGCCACGAGGTGGAGGCGGCCCGATTCGCCTTCCAGCAGGAATGGCGGCACGCGCGGGCGGCGGTCCCCGCCCCATGAACGGGAGCAGCGCTGTGGAAGACGACCAGGAGCACGGCCCCCACGGGCCGGACACCGTGTTCGCGGCGGGCTGCGTCCTGTGGCGCCACGCCCCCGCCGCCGAGGAGGGCATCGAGCTCTGCCTGGTGCACCGTCCCAAGTACGACGACTGGTCCCACCCCAAGGGCAAGCTGAAGGCCGGCGAGGACGCGCTGGCCGCCGCGCTGCGCGAGGTGCTGGAGGAGACCGGCCACCGCTGCGTCCCCGGTGCCAGGCTGCCCTCGGTCAGCTACACGGCCGCCGGGCGCCCCAAGCACGTCGTGTACTGGGCCGCCGAGACCCGCTCGGGTTCCTTCGCCGCCAGCTCCGAGGTCGACGCCATCGTCTGGCTGCCGCCCTCGGCGGCCCGTCACCGCCTCACCCAGCCCCGCGACCGGGCGCTGGTCGACTCCCTGCTCGACGCGCTGCGCACGGCCTGAGCGGCCCTCCGGGCAGCGTTCCCTCCGCGTGGGCGGGGCCTTCGCGCGGAGGGCTCGCCCCGGCCCCGGAACCCTCCGGGGCCTCATCCGGAGCCCCACCTTCCGGGCGGCCCCGTCACCCGTCCGCCCGCCGCCCTCCGGGCCTTCACCGCCCGGGCTCCGCCCTGTGGTACGCCCTCCGAACGGCCCGTTCCGCGCGCCGACCGAGCGGAGGCGACCGAACGGAGCAATCCTGGGGAAAGGCACCAGGCCGCCGGACATGGTTCACCTCCCGTTCACTCTCTCCCTTGGGGCACGTCACCTGATCTGCCTAATTTCGGCCGTACGCGGTGACCGGCACGATGCCGGCCCCCCCACCCCGACCCCCCGCCGCAAGGACAGCGGCAACTGGAAGGAACCCCCGAAAGTGAAGCTTCAGCGCAAGAACGGACTTCGCGCCGCCGCGCTCGGTGCCCTCGCCGTTTCCGGTGCCCTGGTCCTCACCGGGTGTGGTTCGGATGACAACTCCGGTGGCACCACCGGCAGCGGTGAGAAGACCAGCGCTGCGTCGAACGTCAAGTGCGACGACGCCAAGGGCAAGCTCCTGGCTGCCGGCTCCAGCGCCCAGAAGAACGCCATGGACCTCTGGGTCAAGAACTACATGGCGGCCTGCACGGGTGTCGAGGTCAACTACAAGTCCTCGTCCTCCGGCGAGGGCATCGTCAACTTCAACCAGGGCCGCGTCGCCTTCGCCGGCTCCGACTCCGCGCTGAAGCCCGAGGAGGTCGAGGAGTCCAAGAAGGTCTGCACCGGCGGCCAGGGCATCAACCTGCCGATGGTCGGCGGCCCGATCGCCCTCGGCTACAACCTCTCCGGTGTCGAGGAGCTGAAGCTCGACGCCGCCACGATCGCCAAGATCTTCGACGGCAAGATCAAGAACTGGAACGACGCGGCGATCGCCAAGCTCAACGAGGGCACCGAGCTGCCGGACAAGCCGATCCAGGCCTTCCACCGCTCCGAGGACTCCGGCACCACCCAGAACCTGGGCAAGTACCTCGGCGCCACCGCCAAGGCTGACTGGCCCTACGAGGCCGAGAAGAAGTGGCCCGCGCCCGGCGGCCAGGCCGCGTCCGGTTCCTCCGGCGTCGCCGCCCAGGTCAAGCAGGTCGACGGGGCCATCGGCTACTTCGAGCTCTCCTACGCCACCTCCCAGTCCATCCCGACCGTGAGCATCGACACCGGCGCCTCCGCCCCGGTCGCCGCCACCTCGGAGAACGCCTCCAAGGCCATCGCCGCCGCCAAGATCAAGGGCACCGGCAAGGACCTGGCCCTGGAGCTCGACTACGCCACCACGGCCGAGGGCGCCTACCCGATGGTCCTGGTGACCTACGAGGTCGTCTGCGACACCGGCAACAACGCCGAGACCCTCGGCACCCTGAAGTCCTTCCTGACCTACACGGCCAGCGACGAGGGCCAGCAGGTCCTGACCGACCACGGCTACGCCCCGATCCCGCAGGAGATCAACAGCAAGGTCCGCGAGACCATCGCCGGCCTGAAGTAACCCAGCCAGCCGGCGGGGGCCCGTCCGCCCCCGCCGGCCGGCCATCCGGTGCACCGCCGCCAGGGGAGCCGTACGGCCCCCCAACCACAGACCGGAAAGACCATGGCTTCCACGACACCCACAGACCTCACCCCACCTCCGACGGGCCCCGCCCTCGACGGCGGGAAATCGACCGGGCGCCTCGGCGACAAGATCTTCATCGGACTGTCCCGGGGCTCGGGCATCCTCGTCCTGCTGATCATGGCGTCGATCGCCGCCTTCCTCACCTACCGGGCCGTGCTCGGCATCTCGAAGGACGAGGGCAACTTCCTCACCACCTTCGACTGGAACCCGGCGGGTGACCCGCCGGTCTTCGGCATCGCCGTCCTGCTGTTCGGCACCGTGGTCAGCTCGATCATCGCCATGGTGATCGCCGTCCCGATCGCCGTCGGCATCGCGCTGTTCATCTCGCACTACGCGCCCCGGCGCCTCGCCGCCCCCCTCGCCTACGTCGTCGACCTGCTCGCCGCCGTGCCGTCGATCATCTACGGCATCTGGGGCGCGCTCTTCCTCGTGCCGTACCTGGAGGGCCTGAACCTCTGGCTCGACCAGTTCTTCGCCTGGACGTACGTCTTCGAGAAGACCGAGGTGGGCGTCGCCCGCTCGCTGTTCACCGTGGGCATCCTGCTGGCGATCATGATCCTGCCGATCGTGACCAGCGTCAGCCGCGAGGTCTTCCTCCAGGTCCCGCGCATGAACGAGGAGGCCGCCCTGGCCCTGGGCGCGACCCGGTGGGAGGTCATCCGCATGTCGGTGCTGCCCTTCGGCCGCTCCGGCGTCATCTCCGCCTCCATGCTGGGCCTCGGCCGCGCCCTCGGCGAGACGATGGCCGTCGCCACCGTGCTCTCCCCGAGCTTCCTGATCTCGCTGCACCTGCTCAACCCGGGCGGCGGCACCTTCGCGCAGAACATCGCCGCGAAGTTCGACGAGGCGGACCAGCTCGGCCGTGACGCGCTCATCGCCTCCGGCCTCGTCCTGTTCATCCTGACCCTGCTGGTCAACGGCGCGGCCCGCCTGATCATCGCGCGCCGCAAGGAGTACTCGGGGGCCAACGCATGAGCCACGCAGTCGTCTCCGGCCCGAAGGCCGCGCCCCCGTCTCCCGGCCCCCGCCGGAGCCTCAACAGCCGCAGCCTCCCGCGCTGGGCCCCGCTCGGCTTCGCCGCCGTGTCCGTCCTGCTCGGCGTCGGCATCAGCCTCGCCGCCGGCTGGGAGAGCCGGGTCCAGTGGGGCCTCGTCTCCGCCCTGCTGTTCGTGCTCGTCTCCTACGTGGTGACCAGTGCCGTCGAGAACCGGCGCCAGGCGACGGACCGCCTGGCCACCAGCCTCGTCTGGGTCTGCTTCATCCTGGCCGTGATCCCGCTGCTCTCGCTGATCTGGGTCACCGTGAGCCGCGGTGTGAAGGCCCTGGACGGCTACTTCCTGACCCACTCCATGGCCGGCGTCCCCGGCTTCGAGGCGGGCGGCGGCGTGTACCACGCCATCGTCGGCACCCTGGAGCAGGTGGGCCTCGCCACCCTGGTCTCCGTCCCGGTCGGCCTGCTCACCGCGGTGTACCTGGTCGAGTACGGCAAGGGCGCCCTGGCCAAGGCGGTCACCTTCTTCGTCGACGTCATGACCGGCATCCCCTCGATCGTGGCGGGCCTGTTCCTGCTGTCGATCATGCTGATGTTCGACCTCCAGCCGTCCGGCCTGATGGGCGCGCTCGCCCTGGCGATCCTGATGATCCCCGTGGTCGTCCGCTCCACCGAGGAGATGCTCAAGCTCGTGCCCAACGAGCTCCGCGAGGCGTCGCTGGCGCTCGGCGTGCCGAAGTGGCGCACCATCGTCAAGGTGGTCATCCCCACGGCGCTGGGCGGCATCACCACCGGTGTGATGCTGGCCATCGCCCGTATCGCCGGTGAGACCGCCCCGATCATGCTGCTGGTCTTCGGTACCCAGCTGATCAACGCCAACCCCTTCGACGGCGCCCAGTCCTCGCTCCCCTTCTACATCTGGGAGCAGTACCGGGTCGGCAGCGAGGCGTCGTACGACCGCGCCTGGGCCGCCGCACTGGTCCTGATCGCCTTCGTCATGATCCTCAACCTCGTGGCCCGCGGCATCGCCCGCTGGAAGGCCCCCCAGACCGGCCGGTAGGCCACGATTTTCGGTCCCGCCCGGCGGGGCCCCTAGGAAGTGATCCCCATGGCCAAGCGAATCGACGTCAGCGGCCTGACCGCCTACTACGGCTCCCACAAGGCGATCGAGGACATCTCGATGACGGTGGAGCCCCGCTCCGTGACGGCCTTCATCGGCCCGTCCGGCTGCGGCAAGTCCACGTTCCTGCGCACCCTGAACCGGATGCACGAGGTCACCCCCGGCGGCCGCGTCGAGGGCAAGGTGATGCTGGACGACGAGAACCTCTACGGCTCGGGTGTCGACCCGGTGACCGTGCGCCGCACGGTCGGCATGGTCTTCCAGCGCCCGAACCCCTTCCCGACCATGTCGATCTTCGACAACGTCGCGGCGGGCCTGCGGCTGAACGGCTCGTACAAGAAGAGCGAGCTCGCCGACGTCGTCGAGCGCTCGCTGAAGGGCGCCAACCTCTGGAACGAGGTCAAGGACCGCCTGAACAAGCCCGGCTCGGGCCTGTCCGGCGGCCAGCAGCAGCGCCTGTGCATCGCGCGGGCGATCGCGGTGGAGCCGGACGTGCTGCTGATGGACGAGCCCTGCTCGGCGCTCGACCCGATCTCCACCCTCGCCATCGAGGACCTGATCGGCGAGCTGAAGGAGCGCTTCACCATCGTCATCGTGACGCACAACATGCAGCAGGCGGCGCGGGTCTCCGACCGCACGGCCTTCTTCAACCTGGCGGCGGTCGGCCAGCCCGGTCGTCTGATCGAGATCGACGACACCGAGCGGATCTTCGCCAACCCGTCCGTCCAGGCGACCGAGGACTACATCTCCGGCCGCTTCGGATAAGACGTCTTCGGGTGCTGCATGGCGGTGCCACCCGGAAGACGATCGGGCCCGCCCCCTCCCGAGGGGGCGGGCCCGCCCTCGTTCGCGGGCCGGGGCACGAGGGCCCGGTGCGCGGAGGTGCGGATCGGCGCGGTGCGGTGCGGACCGGGGGCGGGTCGGCGGGAACGGACGAGGGGCGGTGCCGGGCCTCCGCCCCGCACCGCCCCGCCCTGCCGCGGCCGGCCGGTCGCCGGTCCGCCCGGCTCAGCCGAAGACCAGCCAGATGACCCCGTAGCTCACCGCGGCCACCAGCGCGGCCGCCGGCATGGTGATGAACCACCCCAGGATGATGTTCTTCGCGACGCCCCAGCGCACCGCGTTCAGCCGCTTGGTGGCGCCGACGCCCATGATCGCCGAGGTGATCACATGGGTCGTCGAGATCGGCGCGTTGAAGAGGTAGGCCGAACCGAACATGATCGACGCGCCGGTGGTCTCCGCCGCGAACCCCTGCGGCGGGTCCAGCTCGATGATCTTGCGGCCGAGGGTGCGCATGATGCGCCAGCCGCCCGCGTAGGTGCCCAGCGAGAGCATCACCGCACAGGCGATCCTGACCCACACCGGGATCTCGTCCCCGGCCTGCTCGACGTCGGCGATGACGAGCGCCATCACCACGATGCCCATGGTCTTCTGCGCGTCCTGGAGGCCGTGGCCCAGCGCCATGCCCGCCGCCGAGACGGTCTGGGCGATCCGGAAGCCCCGCTTCGCCTTGTGCGGGTTGGTCCGGCGGAACATCCACATGATCAGGACCATCACCAGGTAGCCCGCGATCAGGCCCACGAACGGCGAGACGAACATCGGGATGACGATCTTGTGCAGCACACCGGACCAGATCACCTCGGTGCCACCCGCGAGTGCGGCACCGACCATGCCGCCGAACAGTGCATGGGAGGAGGAGGACGGGAGCCCGAAGTACCAGGTGACCATGTTCCACACGATCGCCCCGACCAGGGCGGCGAACAGGATGCCCATCCCGCGGTCGCCGTGCGGTGTCTCGATCAGCCCCTCACTGACGGTCTTGGCCACGCCCTGACCGATGAAGGCCCCTCCGAGGTTCATGACCGCGGCCATCGCCAGGGCCACCCTCGGGGTGAGCGCCCGGGTCGAGACGGAGGTGGCGATCGCGTTCGCCGAGTCGTGGAAGCCGTTGGTATAGGTGAATCCGAGCGCGACACCGACGGTCACGATCAGGGCAAAGGTGTCCACTGAGTTCAGGACTCCTTGACCGCGATGGTCTCCACCGTGTTCGCGACGTGCTCGAACGCGTCGGCGGCCTCCTCCAGCACGTCGACGATCTGCTTGAGCTTCAGCACCTCGATGGCGTCGTACTTGCCGTTGAAGAGGTGGGCGAGGAGCTTGCGGTGGATCTGGTCCGCCTGGTTCTCCAGCCGGTTGACCTCGATCCAGTACTCGGTGAGGTTGTCCATGGTCCGCAGATGGGGCATGGCCTCGGCGGTCAGCTCCGCCGCCCGCGCCAGCACCTCGATCTGCTGCTCCACACCCCTGGGGAGTTCCTCGATGTTGTAGAGGACGACGAGGTCGACGGCCTCCTCCATGAAGTCCATGATGTCGTCGAGGGAGGACGCGAGGGCATAGATGTCCTCGCGGTCGAAGGGCGTGATGAACGAGGAGTTCAGCTGGTGGAAGATCGCGTGGGTGGCGTCGTCCCCGGCGTGCTCGGCTGCCCTCATGCGCTCCGCGATCTCGGCCCGGGCGGAGGACTCGGCACCGAGCAGTTCCATCAGGAGCTTCGAGCCCGTGACGATGTTGTCCGCGGACGCGGCGAACATGTCGTAGAAGCTCGTCTCCCTGGGGGTCAGACGAAAACGCACGTGGGGTCCTCGGGGTGCTTCGGTTTCGGTCAGGCTGATGCTAGGCGCATCATCCGGCCACGGCTAACGGGCGACAACCCAGTGTCGCCCATCAATCGATGCGATCTGCACGGACCCCCACCGGTCTGACCACTATTCGCTACCATATACCCATGAGGGGTATATGGTCCCCTTTCAGGACAACGGGAGGACCCGATGACGACCACCGAGGCGGCCGGCCCCCCGGTCACCGGAGCCGAGACCGATCACGACCGCGGCGTCCACGGCTACCACCACCACAAGGACGAGCACCTCAAGCGGCTCCGCCGGATCGAGGGCCAGATCCGGGGCCTCCAGCGGATGGTCGATGAGGACGTGTACTGCATCGACATACTCACGCAGGTGTCGGCGTCCACCAAGGCCCTCCAGTCCTTCGCCCTCCAGCTGCTGGAGGAGCACCTGCGCCACTGCGTCGCGGACGCGGCCTCCAAGGGCGGCGAGGAGGTCGACGCCAAGGTGGAGGAGGCCACCAAGGCCATCGCCCGCCTGCTGCGCACCTGAGAGCAGGGCTCCGCGACATCCGGGTACGTCCCGTTTCGCCGCCCGGCGCCGCGGTCAGGGCGGAACGGAGCGAATGGCTTGATCACATCGGTTCGGGGCCCCGGCGGTCCGCTGCGTCTCCGGGCGGAGGCGCGGCACCGCCGGGCGGAGGCGCGGCACCGCCGGGCGGAGGCGCGGCACCGCCGGGCGGAGGCGCGGCACCGCCGGGCGGAGGCGCGGCACCGCCGGGCGGAGGCGCGGCACCGCCGGGCCCTTTCGGGGCCGGTTCCCGGCCGGGAGGTCAGCGGGGCGCCGGAGCCGCCCCGGCCGCGGGGCACGGAGTGACCCTCAGCACCTCGTCGATGCGATCGGGGCTGAGACGCTCCCCGTCCGCCGCGGACGCGGCGATCATAAGCTCTCCGCACAGCTCGATCTCGGCGAGGGCCACGTGGTCGTCCTGGACTGTCGTCGTACTGGGCGGAGCCACGTGCCGTCACCTCTTCCAGCCGTTGTCGGCTCCCTAGCGTAGGGATCGGGCCACACACCGCGCATGGCACGTCCGGGCCATTTGCACAGTGGCCTTCCCGGACCCCTTCACCGCCTCGGGGTTCAGACCCCCACCTTTCCCGTGTAGATGTCGCCCTCCTCCGGGATGCGCACCGCGACCGGCACCCCGAAGTCGAAGAGGACCGTGGTGGACGTCACATCCACCGAGCGCCCCTGGTTGGCGAAGGTGAAGCGGTGGCGGACCTTGCGCAGGCGCCCCGACTCGTCCACATAGGCGTCGAAGGGCACCGCGTGCCGGGTGAACCCCTTCGCCGCGGCCGCCAGCGATCCCCGGGTGTGCGAGCGGGCCGCCTCCGCCGCCCGGGCGGCCTTGCGGATGTCGGCCGTACCACGGAAGTGCCGCACCCTGCGGCCCGCCAGCTCGGCTTCCCCCACGTACGCCACCCGCTCGGCACCGCGGAGGAGTTCGGCGGCGGCCATCGGATCGGTCGCACCCCCGGTGACGAGGTTGCCGTCCTCGAGTGAGGTGGTGTCCACCCGCACCCACTTGTCGGCCGGCACGCCCGCTCCCCGGTTCTTCATGTAGAGGGCGCCGGGCACGAACAGCTCGGTGATCGGCTGGTGCTCGTCGACACCCGCGGGATCGGCCGGGAGGACCACCCGCAGCCGCCCCGTCGCCCGGGTGAAGTCGTAGCCGCCCTCCCCCCGGATCGTGACGCGGGTACCCCCCGTCGCCATCTCCATGGCGGTGCGGGCCCGCGAGGTGCCGACCGCGGCCAGGGCGTCCACCGCGTCGCGGATCTCCTCGTCGTGGCTTCCGGGCCCCGCGGCCCGCCCGCCGCCCGGTGCCGCCGAGGGCTCTCCCGACCGTGCGCCGGAGCCCGCCCTGGAGACGCCGTCACCGTCCTGGACGGCTGCGCCCGCACCCGAGCACCCGGTGGCGACCACCACGCCCAGGGCGGTCGCCGCCACGGTCAACACGCCGCCTCTGCGTCTGTGCTGTTGCACCATCGCCTGCCAACCCCCAACACCGAGACTGCTCGTAGGAAGCCCACCCGCCCCGCCTAACGACGTGTGCGTCACACCGTCACGCAGACACGCCGTCACACGGGCGCACGGGAGCACGCGGCGCACTCGGAGACGGGCGCCGTGCCACCCCGGGGGAGACGGGCGGGGGCGGGGGGTGACGGGGGCGCGCTACGGCACGCCTCCGCCCGGCGGAGGCCGCACGGCCGCGAGGCGGACGCCGTCCCGGAACGGGCGGCGGCGCAGTACCGTTGCACCGTGCCCCAGCAGGAGCTGTCCGCGGACGACCCGGCCCATCTGACCACCACCGTCGAACGCGGATCCTTCGCGCACGCCCGCTGCAGTTGCGGCTGGGCCGGCCCGGCGCGGCGCTCCCGCGACCGCGCCCGTTCCGACGCCCGGGCACACTCCTCGGACGCCTGAACCGCCGAGGCCCCGCCCCGGTCCGGGGCAGGGCCTCGCGGAGGGTTCCGCGTCGTCAGGCGGCGAGGCCGTTGGCCCCCGGGTCCTTGCCCTCGCCCCGGGGCTCGGGGATGTCCACCGGCTCGGCCGTGAGCGCCCCGTCGGCCGCCCGCGAGCGCACGAGCGGGCCGAGCAGCCTGGTGGAGGCGAGCGCCGAGACCAGGGGCGTCAGCAGCGCCAGGGCGAGCGGCGCCAGCAGCAGGGCGACCGCGGTGCCCAGGGCGAAGCCCCCGATCACGTCGGTCGGGTAGTGGACGCCCATGTACACGCGGCAGAAGCCCTCGGCCGCGGCCAGCACGAGCGCGGCCGCGCCGAACCTGCGGTGGGTGATGAACAGGGCCGCCGCGATCGCCATCGCCATCGTGGAGTGGTCGCTGACGAAGGAGAAGTCGGTCTTCCCCTGGACCAGGACCTCCAGGCCGTCGTGGTCGTAGAACGGCCGGGGCCGCTGGACGAAGCCGCGGATCGGGATGTTGACCAGCAGCGCGATGCCCGCGGCCAGCGGGGCCCAGACCAGGCCCGCGACGGCGGCGACCGAGTCCTCACGCGTGCCGCCGCGGCGCACGCTCCACCAGCACCAGAGGGCCACCAGCACCAGGGCGAGCATGATCCCGTACTCGCCGACGAACTCCATGGTCCGGTCGAACCAGCCCGGGGCGTCCTTGGCGAGGCCGTTGATGTCGTAGAGCAGGCTGACGTCGGGGTTCGTCCCGCTCGCCTCGGTGACGGGGAACCCGTTCGCGAGTCCAGCCATGTGCAGCGGCCCCTTGCTTCCGTCGCCTCGACGGCGCACCTCCTGTGCGCCGTGCCATCAACCCCCGTGGTCGGTCGGGTGTGTGCTGCATGGTCAGTGCGGCCGTCCCTGCCCAGGAAACGACGCGGCCCGCCGGGTCGTTCCTCTCTCCACCGAACGATCACCATGACGTTATCGAAGGGTGACACGTCCTCGCAGCTCAGCACCGGTCGCCGGGGGTTCCGTTCCGGCCACGGCCCGCGGGAACCGGACACCTCGGGGCCCGGCAGGCCGGACAGCGGGAATCCGGCGGTGCGTCAGGAGCCGGGACCTCGGGATCCGGGGGCGTCAGGAGCCGGGGGCGGAGCTCGGCAGTGCGGTCGGCAGTGCGGCGGCGCCGTCCTCGGTCACGCGGGTGGCGCCGAAGTAGTCCGGGGTGTCGATCCTGTCGAAGCGGATCACGGCCCCGGTGTACGGAGCGTTGATCATGTATCCGCCACCGACATAGAGGCCGACGTGCCGGATCGCCCGCGAGTTGGTCAGGTCGTCGGAGAAGAACACGAGGTCGCCGGGCATCAGCTCGTCCCGGGAGGGGTGCGGCCCGGCGTTGTACTGGTCGTTGGCCACCCGGGGGAGCTCGATGCCCACCGTCCGGTACGCGGCCTGGGTGAGCCCCGAGCAGTCGAAGCGCCCGTCCTGCTCGGGTGTGCCGTTACCGCCCCACAGATAGGGCGTGCCGAGCTTCTGCTGGGCGAAGTAGATGGCCCCGGCCGCCTGGCGCGAGGGCTCCACCCGGTCGACGGGACGGGCGAAGCTCTTCTCCAGGGAGCGGATGACCTTCACGTAGTTCTGCGTCTCGCGGTACGGGGGCACCCCGCCGTACTTGATCACCGCGTAGGCACCCGCGTTGTAGGCGGCCAGCATGTTGTCGGTGGGGTCGCCGGGCACCTTGCGTACGTAGCCGGCCAGTTCGCAGTCGTAGGACGCGGCCGAGGGGATGGCGTCCGCGGGGTCCCACACGTCGCGGTCCCCGTCGTTGTCGCCGTCGATGCCGTGGGTCGCCCAGGTGCCGGGGATGAACTGGGCGATGCCCTGGGCGGCGGCATGGCTCTGCGCCCTCGGGTTCCAGCCGCTCTCCTGGTAGAGCTGCGCCGCGAGGAGCGCCGGGTTGATGGCGGGGCAGAGGTTGCCCCACTTCTGCACCAGGGCCTGGTAGCGGGCGGGCACCGCGCCCTTGGCGAGCGTCACCGCGCCGCCCTTGGCCCCGGCCAGCCCCGCGGCGGCGGTGTAGGTGCCGACGAACAGCAGCGAGACGAACAGCACGCAGACACCGGCGCAGGCACCGGTGACGAGCCACGCCTTACGCACCGTCAACCACCCTCCGTCCCGGGCCGGTCCGCCGACGCCCCAGTGTAGGCGGGAGGGTGGTCAGCGGGGAGCGGGAAACGCGTCGCCCCGGCGCGCGGCTCCCCGGGAGGGGCGGCGCCCCGGAGCGGGCGGTGGCCCGGGGCCGGCGGCCCTCAGCCCTTGCGGCCGACACCGCCGTACATGGCCACCTCCTCGGGGGCGCCGAGGTCCTCCTCGTCGGGTCGCCAGCGGTTGCAGGAGACCACTCCGGGGTCGAGCAGTTCGAGACCGTCGAAGTAGCGGGTCACCTGATCAGGGGTGCGCTGGGTGAGCCGGGGGGTGCCGTTCTCGTTCCAGAAGGCGACCGCCTCGTCCACCTCGGGCATCCGGGGGCTGGTGATCGTGTGGGAGAGCACGAGGTGGCTCCCGCTCGGCAGCCCCGCCATGAGCCGGCGGACCACGCCGTACGACTCCTCGTCGTCCTCCACGAAGATCACGACGCCGAGGAGCATCAGCGCCACGGGCTCGGAGAAGTCCAGGGTCCGCGCCGCCTGCTCCAGGATCGCCTCCGGCTCCCGCAGGTCGGCGTCGAGGTAGTCGGTGCGCCCCTCCGGCGTCCCGGTGAGCAGCGCACGGGCGTGCACGAGCACCAGCGGGTCGTTGTCCACGTAGACGATGCGGGCGTCGGGCCGGATGCGCTGGGCGACCTCGTGGGTGTTGTCGGCGCTGGGCAGCCCGGTCCCGACGTCGAGGAACTGCCGGACGCCGGCCTCGGCGGCGAGGTGGCGCACCGCGCGGCCGAGGAGGCGCCGGTCCGCGAGGGCGTAGTCGCCGATGCCCGGGTGGAGCGCACGGATCTGGTCGCCTGCGGCCTGGTCGACCGGGTAGTTGTCCTTGCCCCCGGTCCAGTAGTTCCAGATCCGGGCGGTGTGGGGGCGCGTGGAGTCGATGCGCGCCTGTATCGCTGCGTCGTCGGTCACGACATGCACCTTAGTGAACTCACCTGCCCCGCAGGCGGGTTGCCGCGAAGTCGGTCCCCGCGCGGCGGCCTGCGGGGTCCGCTCCGCCCGTCGGGGGGCGACGGTGACGGCTCGATCCGCGGCGACTACTTTCCGTAGCAATCCGAATGACGTGAAACCGTCGGTACCCCCGGCACCTCCCCTTACAGTTCAGGGGCGGAGCGGCAAAGGGCCCGGTACCAGGCTTGCGGAGCGAGGGACCCGCTTTCATGGTCTGAACCAGTTGCCACTACTCTGTGTCACGCAGCCAACAAGGCTGAGGCCAGAACCCCACCGTCGACCACGGAGGGGCCAGCACCACAGGAGCACCAGTGAAGAACTCTGCGATCGTGACCGACGCACCGGGCACGACCGACGCGCAGAACGGGGAGTCCGGACGCCGGCAGGGCCGGAACGGCGACGCGGGCGGCACCGTCGCCACGGTGACGTTCATCGCCCTGCTCGCCGTCGCCATCGGCCTCCTCGGCTACATGGTGGTCGGCGGCTGACATCGGCCCGGCGCCTCCGGAGGGGGTGCCCGGTCCCCATCGGGACCGGGCACCCCCTCTTTCCTCGTCCAGCCCCCTCCCGGCACCCGGACCGCCGCCGCACAGGAGCCGCAGGCCCCTGGATCAGGCCATTACCGATCGGTAACGTGCCGGGTGCGCCCCCTCGGCGGGAGGCGCACCCGCGCGGGGACCCGTCCCGCACCGATCCTGGGAGGCAGCCGCATGACACCACCGGATGCCGAGGCGTTCTTCGTCCGCCTCGACGACCACCGCTACGCCCCCACCGAGCACACCCGCGGCCCGTGGGACGCCGCCGCGCAGCACGCCGGCCCCCCGGCCGCCCTGCTCGGCCGGGTGCTGGAGGAGCGCCCCGGGGCCCGCCCGGACATGCGGCTGGCCCGTGTCACCTACGAGATCCTGCGCCCGGTGCCCATAGCCCCGCTGGAGGCCACGGTCACCGTGCTGCGCGCCGGCCGCGGCACCGAGGTGGTGGAGGCCGCGCTGGCGCCGGAGGGTGGACGCCCGGTGATGCTCGCCCGGGGACTGCGCATCCGCACCACGGAGGAGCCCGGGCCCGCCGTGGCCGAGGGCCCGCACCTGCCCGCCCCCTCCGAGACGTCGGCCTCGCCGTTCTTCGGCGTCCCCTGGGAGGTCGGCTACCACACGGCCATGGAGGCCCGGTTCGCCGAGGGCTCCTGGCTGGAGCGGGGACCGGGTGCGTGCTGGCTGCGGATGCGGATGCCCCTCGTCGCGGGGGACGCGCCGCGCGCCCTGGACCGGGTGCTGGTGGCGGCCGACTCCGGGAACGGGATCAGCAACGTCCTCGACTTCGAGCGCCATGTTTTCGTCAACCCGGACCTGACGGTCCACCTCCAGCGCCACCCACTCGGCGAGTGGGTGGCCGTCGCGGCCCGCACCGGTGTGGACGAGTCGGGCATCGGCCTCGCCGACGCCCGGCTCCACGACGAGAAGGGGCCCATCGGCCGGAGCGCCCAGAGCCTCTTCGTCGCGCCCCGCTGAGCGGACGCGGCACGCGCCTCAGACCGGGGCGCCCTCCGCGTACCGGGGGACGCCGCCGGTGGCGAGCACGCCCCCGGGCGGGGCGGGCAGGGGGACCTCCTCGCCGAAGCGCCCGGCCAGCGTCTCCCGGTAGCCCGTCCGGTCCGGTCCGGTGTGCAGGGCCCAGGTCCCGTACCGCGGGTCGACCACCAGCAGGGCGGGGACGCAGGCGACGGCGTACCAGTCCATCCGGTGGCCCGGCTCCCCGGCCTTCTCCTGCCGGGGTACGACCTCCACGGCGAGCAGGACGTCCCGCACGTCGAGCAGTCCGCCGCCCGGCTCCGCCGCCACCGCCGCGCAGGACCGCGCCGCGGCACGCACCACGAGGTCGGGCACGGCGAAGTCGTCGGGGTCGAAGGGCATCGCCACGGGCAGCGCCCGCCCGACCAGCAGGCCCCCCTCCGGCGCCGGACCGCCGAGGACGGCCGCGTCGAGTGCCGCCCCCAGCCCGTCGGCGAGGAGGCGGACCGCCGCCGTGCGTGTCGCGCAGTCCGTGCGGCTGAGCACCAGGCTGCCGCCCAGCACCTCCGCCCTCAGCGGCGTCAGCCGGGCGATCAGCCGGGCCAGCTCCCGCGGCGTGCGCGGTAACAGACGCCCCATCAGCATGGTCACCGGGACCCACCGACCTCGACCCAGAGCAGCTTCCCGCCGCCCGGGAGCGCGGAGTGCCCCCAGGCGTCCGCGCACACGGCCACCAGGCAGAGCCCGCGACCGCCCTCCGCCGAGGCGTCCGGCCGCCGGGGCAGGCCGCTGAAAGGAGGGGGCACCTCGGGGCTGGTGTCCCACACGCCCAACCGAAGCCGCCCCCTCCCCGGCGCCCGCAGCCGCAGGCCGTAGCTCCCCTCGGTATGCCGGTAGGCGTTGGTCACCAGTTCCGACGCGAGCAGCCCGGCATCATGGCCGAGCCCACCCAGCCGGTGCGCCTCAAGCACCGCGCGGACGGCTCTGCGCGCCAGTCCCGCGGACCGCGGATCCCGCGGAAGTCGGAGGGCGTAGACCCAGGGCGGGGATACGGTGGTGAGCATGGAAGTCCTCTCGACGGAGCCTGTGTTGAGCGGGGGTGCCCGGTGACCAGGTCGCTCCGTCGAGCGGGGTGCTTCCAGGCGGGTGGCCTGGAGCACAGGCTAGGCATTGAGCAAAGAATCTTTGCGGGAACTCAAGGGATTCGACGCCAGAATCCCCCATGCGGGTGACGAGCTCACCCCAGGCACCGAAGGGAGTTGCATGGCTGCGCGACCGGCCCCCACCGCGCGACGCATGCGCCTCGCCACCGAGCTGCGGCGACTCCGCGAACGGGCGGGCATGACGACAACAGACGCGGCACGGGAACTGGGGACCAGCTCGGGCCAGTTGAGCAATGTCGAGTCCGCGCGCTTCGGGGTGAGCTCCGACCGGGTGCGCGCCATGGCCCGCACCTACTCGTGCACAGACCGCGCGTACGTCGATGCGCTCGCAGCCATGGCGTCCGAGCGAGTCCGGGGCTGGTGGGAGCAGTACCGGGGGACCCTCCCGGACGGACTTCTCGACCTGGCGGAGTTCGAGCACCACGCCACCGCCCTGCGGACCGCCTACACCGCTCACATTCCGGGCCTGCTCCAGATCGCCGACCACGCGCGCCAGATCTTCGGTCAGGTGGTGCCCGAGCTGTCACCGCCGGAGATCGAGCATCGCGTGGCCCACCGAATCAAGAGGCAGGACGTGATCCACCGCGACCACCCCGTGCCCTTTGAGACGGCGGTACATGAGGCGGCACTTCGCATGCAGTTCGGTGGCCCCGCAGTAGCCAGACGACAGCTCGCCCACCTGCTCGACATGAGCGAGCGGCCTCAGATCACGCTGCGCGTGATCCCCTTCTCCGCGGGAGCGTTCCCCGGATCAGGACAGTCCTTCGCGTACGGCCTGGGGCCAGTCCGACAGCTGGACACCGTGCATCTCGACCAGTCACATGGGCCAGTACTCCTGCACACCGACACCCAGCTTCGCCGGTACCGCACACTGCTCGACGGGATGCAGAACGCAGCCCTGTCGCCGACAGCGTCCCGGGACTTCATCCTCCACGTCATCCGAGATCTCTGAGAGGACGGACATGCACCCCGGCAAGTGGCAGACATCGTCGTACTGCGGCGAGGGAGACGCCTGCGTGAACGTTACTGCGGACAGGCACGGCGGCGTCCTCCTCACCGAGTCCTCCGACCCCGACGGCGTGATACTCCACACCACCCCCGAGGCCTTCGCCGCCCTCACCCACGCCCTCAGGACCGACACACCCAGCCCCCACATCCGCATCACCCGCACCCCCGACGGCCTCGTCCGGCTCCACCACCCCCACACCCCCGAACAGACCGTCACCACCACCGCCGACAAGTGGCACGCCTTCACCCTCGGCGTCCTCGACGGCGAATTCGACCACCTGGGAGCCCGCGCCTGACCGGCACCACCGGCGCACTCGCCCACAGGCGGACACCACCCCCGGGAGCCCCCTCCCGCACCACCCGCAAATACGCCCCAAATGTGGCACAACGACAGTCATTGCCCAGAGTCACGCTCCGTGATACACAGAGTGACGGTGCTTGCACGGAGGCCGCCTCGCGCCGCCTTGCCGCAGGTCAGGGCGGCCGGGTCGGTCATACGTGCGGAGATCGGGTAAAGAGACCCTCGAAGACGGCATACGCGCGCGGATTCATCAGCGAAGATAGAGAGTGACCCGTGCCGTGGGGCGTGGGCGGCGAACAACCCGACAGGGGCGGTGAGTTACATGATCCTGGCAGCCGAGAAGGGCGACATCACCACCATTATCGGCGGTATCGCCCCGAACTGGGGCCCGTTCGGAAGCCTGGGCAACGAAGCTCGGGTGATGATCGAGGTCGTGATGGCCATCGCCATCCTCATCTGCCTCGGCATCGCGATCTGGGGCGCGGCCAAGCAGCGCATCGGTGCCACCGCCCTGCGCGACACCTTCAGCGCCGAACAGGGCAAGGGCCTGATCGTCGCCGGCCTCACCGGCGTCTTCATCATCGGATCACTCGGAACCCTGTTCACCATCGTCTACGGGATGGCCGTCTGAGACCCCGCCACACCCGTTCGGCCCCCGCCCGGGCGGTCCGTCGGAGCCCGCGCACCTGATGTCACATCACCATCCCGCGCTCATGCGGGCACAGAACACGCCCACGACCGGTTGAGGGAGCCCGCGCGACATGAGCCTCGGCGACGATCACGACGGCCGTACGAGCGAGGGCTTCGGCGGCTCCGGCCAGACCCGCACCCGCCTCCCGGGCTCCGCGGAGGCCGACGTGTACGGCGGCGCCCGCCGTCCCGTGCGCAGCTCCCGGTCCCTCATCGGCGTGGTCGGCGTGGTGGTGCTGCTCATCGCCGCGATCGCCTTCGCCAACCGCGGCAGCGGCGAGGACGGCACCGCCAAGGGCAATGCCTCCAACCCGGAGGCCGCACCGACGGCGGCCACCGGCGTCCGCCCCGTCAAGAGCCGGACGGGCGACATCCCGACGGGCTACGCACAGGACGAGCAGGGCGCCCAGAGCGCCGCGGCGAACTACGCGGTGGCACTCGGGTCCACCGAGATGTTCGACAAGGCGAGTAGGGACGCCATCGTGAGCGTGGTCTACTCGCCCGACGTCGCCGCAGAGCGCCGGGGCGATCTCGACCGCGTCTACTCGGACAAGGACTTCCTGAAGCGGTTGGGCCTCACGGCCGAAGGCACCGCCCCGACGGGGATGACCTTCGTCAGCAGGTCGAACCCCGCAGGGGCGAAGGTCGAGAGTTTCGCCACCGATACCGCGCGCGTCTCCGTCTGGTACTCGACCCTTTTCGGGCTCGCCGGGGAGGGGTCGACCAACCCCGTGACGGAAGGCTGGTACACCAACACGTTCTCCCTGGAATGGGTCGACGGTGACTGGAAGGTCACCGACTTCACGCAGAAGGACGGCCCCGTACCGGTCGGGCGCGACCAGGCGGCCTCCGGGGCCGAGGAGATGTCCGAGGCCGTGAAGCAGTTCGGAGGGTTCACCTATGCGCGGTAGCCGTCGGCTCGTCTCCGTCACTGCTGGCACGGTGGCCCTGCAGAGCGCACTCGTCCTCTTCGCTTCGCGTGCGGTGGCCGAGCCCTCGCCGACACCGAGCCCGAGCAACAACCCGTGCGACCTCATCCGAGGCCCCGCCCGCGACTACTGCGAGAACGGCGAGCCCGGCGTCGCGCCCCGCTCCCCCGGCGTCACCAACCCCGCCGACGCCCTCGACCCGCTCTCCGCGCTCGCCCGCGGCTGCGCCGACGCGGCCATCACCGTGCTCGACTACCTCTCGGGAGCCGTGAAGGGAACCGCCGAGGTCGACTTCACGAACCAGGCCTTCCTCGCCCGCTACGCCATCGTCTTCGCCGCCGCCACCATCCTGACCCTGGTGCTGTGGCTCCTCGCCGTCGCCAAGCGCGCCATCCGGGGTGTCCCGCTGACGACCGCGATCTCCGAGGCCGTCGGCTTCCTCTGGCTGACCGTCCTCGCCTCCGCCTTCACACCCCTGATCCTCTACACCGTGGTCTCGGCCACCGACGCCATCACCGAGGTCGTCGCCTCCGGAACCGCGGAACAGACCGACATGTTCTTCGGCAGCTTCAAACAGGCCCTCCAGAAGGGCGACGCCATCAGCGGCGGACCGATCATGCTGATCATCGTCGCGCTCGTCACCATCGTCGCCGCCGGCGTCCTGTTCCTGGAGCTGTTCATCCGGGCCGTGCTGCTCTACGTCGGCGCGCTGCTCGGCGTCGTCGTCTACTCCGGGCTGGTCGACAAGAACATGTGGGGCCACGTCCGCCGCTGGGCCGGCATCATGATCGCGATCATCCTGGTCAAACCGATCATCGTCATCGTCCTCGGCCTCGCGGGCGCGCTCTCCGCCGGTGAGGGACCGGACTCCGTCTCCGCCGTCGTCTCCGGCCTCTCGATCATCCTGCTGGCCATCTTCGCCTCCGCGATGATCTACCGCTTCGTACCGGGCTTCGGGGACGAGATCGCCAACTCCCGCAACAACCGCATCCAGAACGCCGCCGAGGGCAAGGCCGCGGCCGTCATCAGCTCGCCCGCCGCCCTCGTCTCCCAGGGCATCAAGACGCACAGCTCCCGCGGCAACCAGAGCGGGGGCGGCGACGGCGGCTCCGCAGCGGCCCCCCGCCCCGCGAACCCGGTCAGCGGCGGCGTCGCCGCGCACGGCAGCCGCGGCGGCGCACCGGCCGCCGCACCCGCGCCCCGGAGCAGCGCCCCGACGGGCAGCACCCCGCACAGCAACCGCAACACCTCAGGAGGTGGAGGGCGTTGACGACCCCGTCCCAGCCCATCGCGCCCCGCCGCACGTACCTGATCGGCCGCGCCCGGCCGAACGCCGTCGTCGGCAAGAACCGCGAGACCGGCGAGATCACACTGATCATCGCGGGTGCGTTCCTCGGCATGATGAGCGGGCTGCTGGTCCCCGTCCTCTCCCTGAGGATCGTGGCGCTCGTCGGCTTCCCCATGCTGGCGCTCGCCGCCGTCTACCTGCCCTACCGGCACCGCACCTTCTACAAGTGGTTCGAGATCAACCGCAGCTACCGCCGCACCCTGCGCCAGGGCACCACCTACCGCTCCGGGGCCGTCGAGGCCGGCACCCGGCTCGACGGCCGCGAGGTGGAGATCGGCCCGCCGCCCGGCATCGGGCGGATCAGCTGGCTCTCGGCCCCCTTCGGCCCCGACGAGATCGCGGTCCTGCTCCACGCCGACCGCCGCACCGTCACCGCCGTCATCGAGATCGAGGGCCCGGGCGTCGGCCTGCGCGACAGCGAGGACCAGGAGGCCCTGGTCGACCGGTTCGGGACCCTCCTCAAGCACGTGGCCAACGGCGACGGCTTCGTCACCCGCCTCCAGATGCTCGCCCGCACCCTGCCCGCCGACCCGGACGCCCACGCCAAGGACGTCGCCCAGCGCGGCGACCACGCGGCCCCGGCCTGGCTCCAGGATTCCTACGACCAGCTCCAGTCGATGGTCTCCACCTCCAGCGAACAGCACCGCGCCTACCTCGTGGCCTGCATGCACTACTCGCGTGAACTGGCCGCCGAGGCCCACGCGATGGCCCGCGCGGCCAAGGCCGCATCCGGTGCCCGCCGGCTCGACAAGGACTCGGGCCTCGCCGTCGTCATGGCCCGCGAACTCAACGACATCTGCGCCCGCCTCGCCGAGGCCGACATCCGGGTCCGGCAGCCCCTCGGCCAGTCGCGACTCGCCTCCCTCGTGCACTCCATGTACGACCCCGATCATCCCATCGACCACATCCAGGCGATGACCAAGCGCAACGCCTGGCCCGCCGAGCTGGACGCCGTCGAGCCGACCCACCTCCAGGCCAAGACCCGCGAGTCCTCCACCCGGGCCCCCTGGTGCCACTCGACGGCCTGGGTCAAGGAGTGGCCCCTGACGCCCGTCGGGGTCAACTTCCTCGCCCCGCTCCTCGTCCACACACCCGACGTCATCCGCACGGTCGCGGTGACCATGGACCTGGAACCCACCGAGGTCGCCATCGAGCGCATGCTCACCGAGAAGACCAACGACGCCGCGGACGCCAGCCGCGCCGCCAAGATGAACCGGACCGTCGACCCGCGCGACATCGCCGCACACGGCCGGCTCGACCAGCGGGGTGAAGATCTCGCCAGCGGTGCGGCGGGGGTCAACCTCGTCGGGTACATCACTGTGTCGTCGCGCTCGCCCGAGGCCCTGGCCAGGGACAAGCGCACGATCAGGGCCTCTGCCGGCAAGTCGTATCTGAAGCTGGAGTGGTGCGACCGCGAGCACCACAGGGCCTTTGTGAACACCCTGCCGTTCGCGACCGGCATCCGCCGATAGGGGCCCCGAGCCATGCGTGATCCGCTGTCCCTCCTCACCGAGGCGTTCACCTCCTTCGTGTTCGGGAAGGTGGAGACGACCCGCCTGCCCGTCCGCACCTCGACCGGGCAGGCCCAGGCCGTCTACCTGCCGACCGCCGCACCCGGGCTCGGCGACTCCGGTGTGATCATCGGCCGCGAGGTCTACAGCGGCAAGGGCTACATCTACGACCCCTTCCAGCTCTACGGCCAGCAGCTGCCCGCCCCCCACTGGCTGGTCCTCGGCGAGTCCGGCAACGGCAAGTCCGCCCTGGAGAAGACCTACGTCCTGCGGCAGTTGCGCTTCCGCGACCGCCAGGTCGTCGTCCTCGACGCCCAGGGCGAGGACGGCGTCGGCGAATGGAACCTCATCGCCCAGGAGCTGGGGATAACGCCCATCCGGCTCGACCCGATGACCGCCCTCGACGGCGGCATCCGCCTCAACCCGCTGGACCCGGCGATCACCACCACCGGTCAGCTCGCCCTGCTGCGCACCATCATCGAGGTGGCCATGGGCCACGGGCTCGACGAGCGCAGCGGCTTCGCGCTGAAGGTGGCCCACTCCTACGTCAACGAGACCGTCACCGACCGGCAGCCCGTCCTCACCGACATCGTCGAGCAGCTACGGCATCCCGAGCCGGAGTCGGCCGAGGCGATGAACGTCGACATAGACGACGTCCGCGCATGGGGCCTCGACGTCGCCCTCGTGCTCGACCGCCTAGTCGACGGCGACCTGCGCGGCATGTTCGACGGGCCGACGACGGTGGGCATCGACCTCGACGCACCGCTCATCGTCTTCGACCTGTCCCACATCGACCGCAACTCCATCGCCATGCCCATCCTCATGGCCATCGTCGGAGTCTGGCTGGAGCACACCTGGATCCGGCCCGACCGCAAGAAGCGCATCTTCCTGGTGGAGGAGGCGTGGCACATCATCAACAGCCCCTTCGTCGCCCAGCTGTTCCAGCGGCTGCTGAAGTTCGGGCGGCGGCTCGGCCTGTCCTTCGTCGCCGTCGTCCACCACCTCTCGGACGTGGTCGACGGGGCGGCGGCACGGGAGGCCGCCGCCATCCTCAAGATGGCCTCCACCCGGACCGTCTACGCCCAGAAGGCCGACGAGGCACGGGCCACGGGACGGGTCCTCGGCCTGCCGCGCTGGGCCGTGGAGATCATCCCCACCCTCACCCCGGGAATCGCCGTGTGGGACGTCAACGGCAACGTCCAGGTCGTCAAGCACCTGATCACCGAGGCGGAGCGCCCGCTGGTCTTCACCGACCGGGCGATGACCGAGTCCTCACGGCCGGTCGTCCCCGAGCACGTCCAGGCCGCCGAGTGGGAGGCGGAGCAGCGCGCGGCCCTCATCGAGCAGCACCAGAAGCAGTACGAGGACGAGTCCACCGAGTCGACGGTGGCCTGAGATGACGGCGGGGCGCAGGGCCCACGACGGGCACACCGGGGGCGGTGCGCCGCAGGACCGCGGTCCCGGCGGCGGCATCCCCGACGGACTGCTGCTGGCTCTGCTGGCGGCCGTCATCGGCCTCGGAGCGGTCGTGTGGACGGGCACGGGGCTGGCGGCGCTGCTCGCCCACGGGTCCTGGCCGGACGGGGTGTCCTACACCGGGGCCCCCGGCGCCCTGCGCTCCCTGGTCGGGTCTCCGCAGGACCTCACCGCGGCATGGCCCGACGCCCCGCCCGGCCAGCTGTCCGGCTACGGGCTGTTCTGGGGGCTCGTCATCGGCCAGGTCATGCTTCTGGTGGTGCTCGCCGTGTTCGCACTGGGCACCCTCGCCCGGTGGCGCGCCGTCCGTGCGGCCGCGCGCGCCGGGAAGGCCCTCGCGGGCCCCCGCCACGAGGCAGGCGTCCCGTCCGGCCCCGACGGCCCCGCCCACGAGGTGGCCGTTCCCGCGTACGGCCCGCCCCCGACCGCGGCGAAGGGGGCGCCCGGAGACCGGGTGGAGCCCTCGCCGACCGCGCCCACCCCTCACCATGCGGCCGCGGCGGCGCACCCGACGGCCGTTGCCGGTCACGCGAGCGGAGCGGCCACGACGGACGTGCCCCGGGAGCCGACGGCCGTTCCCGGGCCCCGCGTCCCCGCGGCGCCCGTCTTCTACGGTGACGCCTCCGTACGCCGCGACGCGGCCGTCCGGGCCCTGCTGGACGCCGAGGGCCCCGCCCTCGTCACCACCTCCGACCCGGCCGTGTGGTCCGAGACCAAGGACACCCGCGCCAAGCTGGGGCCCGTGCTCGTCTACGACCCGGGCCACCTGTGCGACACCCCGTCCCGTGTGCACTGGTCGCCCGCGGCGGGCTGCGAGGACGCCGCCCGCGCGGCCGCACGCGCCGAGGCCCTGCTGGCCCCCGTGCGCCCGCACGCCCTCGCCGACGCGGCGATGGCCGACACCGCGGAGACGCTGCTGCGCTGCTGGCTCCACGCAGCCGCGATCGACGGCCGCCCGTTCCGCCAGGTGCACCGCTGGGCCCAGGGCACCTCCGCCCAGGACCCCGTCCGGATCCTCCGCACCCACCCCCGGGCGGCCGGCGGGCTCGCCGGACTCCTGGAGTCGGCGCTGACCGCACACCCCGAACGCCGGGACGTCGCCACGCAGCTGACGTCCCGTGCCCTGTCGGCGCTGTCCTCGGTGCACATCCGTGAGGCATGCACAGCACATCGAACCGATTCCCTGGCCTTGGAATCATTCGTGAACGAAGCGGGCACCCTCTATGTAGTGGGTGAAGCGGTCGAGGATCCTCGTACCCGCCCGGGCGCCGTGCCCCTCCTCACGGCGCTCGTCGCAGACGTGGTCGAGCGTGGCCGCCGCATGGCCGAACGGTCATCCGGTGGTCGGCTCGACCCACCACTCACGCTCGTCCTCGACGACATCGCCGCGGTGGCCCCGTTCCCGCTGCTGCCCCGGCTGCTGACGGACGGCCGGAGTTCCGGCATGCCGACGCTCGCGCTGCTGCGCTCCCCCGAACAGGGCCGCGCCCGCTGGCCGCAGGCACTGCCGAGCCAGTGACACACCGACACCGGAGGACGCGCCCGACCCCGCCGCCGCGCCCCTGCCGGCATCGGCACGCCCTGCTACGCAGCCGGCTCGCGCAGCACCTCGTACTCCCGGGCATGCTCGTCGCCGGGAATCGGGGACGTGTCCCCGCTCGGCGCGAAGCCGATCCTCCGGTACATGCGTGCGGCGCGTTCGTTGTCGGCATGGAAGATCAGCCGCACCCGCTCGATCCGTGGTTCCCGGAGCTCCCAGGCCCACTCCAGGGCGGCGCGGAACAGCGCATCGGCCACTCCCCGGCCGCGTGCCTCCGCACGGACGAAGACACCGACCACGTGCCCCTGGTCCACCTGGGCCGGCTTGCCGAGGCGGGGCGCGGCCCCCGCCCGCTCGACCAGTACCGAGACCGTGCCGTCCCACCGGCCGTCCGGGCCTTCGGCCACCAGCTGGACCACGTCGGAACCCTCGGCGGCCTGCGTCGTCCTCTGCCGCCACTCAGCGTCGGGACGGGCCAGGGCCGTCTCGTAGGTCTCCAGGAAGGCGATCGAGGCAAGCGGGTCCTGTAGCGCGGCCAGCCGGAGCTCCCGCACCTGCTCCCACTCTTCGGGCCGTACCGGCCGGATGAGGTACTCCATCCCCGCATGGTCACCCGGGGCCGTCCGCCGTGGCAAAGGACTTTCACCTGATGGGACAGGCAGCCGGGACGGCCCCCTGTCCGAACCCCGGGAACACTCCCCCGGGGAAGGCTCCCGG
>NZ_JANHKP010000008.1 GCF_024497955.1 Streptomyces sp. C10-9-1
GGTTCCCGGGTTGCGAACAGTCGCACCGGTTGAACCAGTTTCACTTCATCAATTGAAGAGTGTGCTTGTTCGCTAAGTGCCGATGCCTCGTCCGCGAGGCGGCCCGATAGAGTTTCGGTGGTCATAGCGTTAGGGAAACGCCCGGTTACATTTCGAACCCGGAAGCTAAGCCTTTCAGCGCCGATGGTACTGCAGGGGGGACCCTGTGGGAGAGTAGGACGCCGCCGAACAATCTTTCAAAGGACCCGTGGTCCAGCGTTCACGCTGGACCACGGGTCCTTTTTGTTTTTCCCATGCCGAAGCGCGACCGAACCCCGGCTGCGCGAGAATGACCTGTGGTACCCGAAGACAGGAGTCACCCGATGACCGCCAACTCTCCCGACGACCGTCCGGATCGCGAGCCGCGTCGCAGGGACGGTGGTGACAGGGGCGGCTTCCGCGGGGGACGGGACGACCGGGACCGCGGCCCCCGTCGTGACAACGATCGCAGTGGTTACCGGGGCCCGCGTGACGATCGCCGTGACAACGATCGCGGTGGCTACCGTGGTCCGCGTGACGACCGCCGTGATGACCGTGGTGGTTTCCGTCGTGACGACGACCGTGGTGGGCGTCCGGGTGGCGGCTTCCGTGGTCCGCGTGACGACCGTGGTGGTTTCCGCGGTCCGCGTGACGATCGCCGTGACGATCGCGGTGGTTTCCGCGGTCCGCGTGACGATCGCCGTGACGATCGCGGTGGTTTCCGTGGTCCGCGCGAGGAGCGTTCCGGTGGCTACGGCCGTTCCGACGACCGCCAGGGTGGCGGCTTCCGTGGTCCGCGTGACGATCGCCGTGATGACCGCGGCGGTTACCGTGGTCCGCGCGACGACCGTCAGGACGACCGCGGCGGCTTCCGCCGTGACGATCGCCGTGACAACGATCGCGGTGGCTACCGTGGTCCGCGTGACGACCGCCGTGATGACCGTGGTGGTCACCGTGGCCCGCGTGACGATCGCCGCGACGACCGCGGTGGACGCGGCGGTG
The DNA here is from genome assembly GCF_024497955.1 of Streptomyces sp. C10-9-1. Classification (GTDB taxonomy): domain Bacteria; phylum Actinomycetota; class Actinomycetes; order Streptomycetales; family Streptomycetaceae; genus Streptomyces; species Streptomyces sanyensis. The sequence continues at coordinate 1,021 of NZ_JANHKP010000008.1, forward strand.
CCGGCGAGGGACGCCGTGATGACCGTGGTGGTTTCCGTCGTGACGACGACCGTGGTGGGCGTCCGGGTGGCGGCTTCCGTGGTCCGCGTGACGATCGCGGTGGTTTCCGTGGCCCGCGTGACGATCGCCGTGATGACCGTGGTGGTTTCCGTGGTCCGCGCGAGGAGCGTTCCGGTGGCTACGGCCGTTCCGACGACCGCCAGGGTGGCGGCTTCCGTGGTCCGCGTGACGATCGCCGTGACGATCGCGGTGGTTTCCGTGGCCCGCGTGACGATCGCCGTGATGACCGTGGTGGTTTCCGTGGTCCGCGCGACGACCGCGGCGGCTTCCGCCGTGACGATCGCCGTGACAACGATCGCGGTGGCTACCGTGGTCCGCGTGACGAGCGTGGTGGTTTCCGCCGTGACGACGACCGTGGTGGGCGTCCGGGAGGCGGCTTCCGCGGGGGACGGGACGACCGGGACCGCGGCCCCCGCCGCGGCCGTGACGAGCGCTCCGGTGGCTACGGGCGCCGGGACGACCGCCAGGGCGGCGGCTTCCGCCGCGACGACCGCGAGCCCGTCAAGAGGCTTCCCATCCCGGACGACGTCACCGGTGACGAGATCGACAAGGATGTCCGGCAGGAGCTCCAGAGCCTGCCGAAGGGGCTCGCCGAGGATGTCGCGCGCAACCTCGTCATGGTCGCCAACCTGATCGACGAGGAGCCGGAGAAGGCGTACGAGTACTCCCGGGTGGCACTGCGGCTCGCCTCCAGGGTGGCCGCCGTGCGCGAGGCGGCGGGCTTCGCCGCGTACGCCACGCAGAAGTACTCCGAGGCACTGGCCGAGTTCCGTGCCGCCCGCCGGATGACCGGGACCGTGGAGCTGTGGCCCGTCATGGCCGACTGCGAACGCGGCCTGGGCCGGCCGGAGCGCGCTCTCGCCATGGCCGGTGAGCCGGAGGTGCAGAAGCTGGACAAGGCGGGCCAGGTCGAGATGCGTCTCGTCGCGGCCGGTGCCCGTCGCGACATGGACCAGCTCGACGCGGCGATCGTGACGCTGCAGAGCCCCGAACTCGCCTCCCAGTCGGTCCAGCCGTGGACGGCCCGCCTGCGGTACGCCTACGCCGACGCCCTGATGGCGGCCGGGCGGGAGGACGAGGCGCGCGAGTGGTTCGCCAAGGCCCTCGAAGCGGACAAGGACGGCACCACCGACGCCTCGGACCGCCTCGCCGAACTCGACGGGGTGGAGTTCGTGGACGTGATGGAGGCCCTCGACGGCGACGCCCCGCACCACGAGTCGGAAGCCGGTCCGCGGCCCGAGACCGGGTCCGAGGACGGAACCGGCGCGGAGAACGGCACGTCGGACGCCGCAGGCGACCGCGAGGAGCCCCGGTCCTCCGACGCGGACGGCGCCGACACCGCCGCCGACCCGTCGGAGCGCTCGGCGGAGTAGGGGGCCCCGGCCCCGGCACACGGAGGGCGGCACCCCGGACGGGGTGCCGCCCCCCCCGTGCGTTCCGCTCCGGCCCGGCCCCGCCGGCGACGCGCGGGGCAGGAGGGGCGTCAGTCCAGCAGCAGGCTCCGCAGCACCAGCCCGGTCGCCGGCTTGGGGCCGAACGAGGTCGACTTGCGGGGCATCGTCACCCCGGCCCGAGCCAGGTCGCGGACGACCTCCTCGCGCACGGGGTGCATCAGCACCGCCGTGCCGCCCCGGCGCTCGGCCTGCTCCACCGCGGCCGCGGTGTCGTGGATGTACGCGATGTGCCCGGGGTCGTCCGGGACCTGCCACAGGTGCTCCAGCAGCGTCGAGTGCAGCACCGTCGCGTCCAGCGACCGCCATGCCTCCGGCGGGCCCTGCGGCACCGTGCGGTCCAGCAGGTCCGTGTCCGGACGGTCGACGAGGTGGAAGCCGCCGTCGCCCGCGAGGAGGAAGGCGTTGCCCTCGGCCGCCGCCTCCGCGAGCCCGTCGAGCGCCGCGGCCAGCGGACCGTCGAGTCTCCGCACGCGGAAGGAGTCCCCGAGCGCGGCCAGCGCCCCGGCGGTCGGCAGGCCCTGCAGCACCCGGTGGATGGCGCGGACCTGGAGGGGGTAGCGGGCCGTGTCGATCAGCAGGACCAGGCCGTAGGCCCACGGGTCGTCGGCGCCGGCTGCCGGGGGGCGGTCCCGGTGCAGGCGGAGATAGGTGGCCCACCGGTGGTGGCCGTCGGCGATCAGTGCCTGGCGCTGTGTCAGCTCCTCCTGGACCCGCGCGATCTCGCCGGGGTCGGTGACCGCCCAGAGCCGGTGCGCGAACCCGTCCTCCGTGGTGGTCCGGATGAGCGGGGGCGTCTGCGCGGCGCGCTCGACGACCGTCTCCGCCTCCACCGGCCCGGGCTCACCGCGGTAGGTCAGCAGCAGGGGTTCCAGGTTGGCGGCCGTGCTGCGCATCAGGGCGGCGCGGTCGGCGACGATGTCCGGCATCACGTCCTCGTGGGGGAGGACGACTCCCTCCGAGGGCGTGGAGAGCGCGAGTGCGCCGATCACCCCGCGCTGGAGGAGTTCTCCCCGCCGCTGCTCGTACACGTAGAGCGCGGGCTCCGGATCCGCGGCCAGGACCCCCTCGGACAGCCACCGCGACAGCGTCTCGGCCGCCTGACGGTGACGTGCCTCGGCGGAGTCGGCCTGGGGGAGGATCAGGCGCACGATGTTGTGCGGGTCCGCCGACTCCAGGTGGTGCAGGCCGTCGGGCCGGACCACGACGTCGTAGGGCGGCGAGGTCACGGCGGCGAGGCTGCCCACCCGGTCGGGGACGTAGCGCAGTCCGCGGAACGGGATCAGGTGCAGGCCGCCATCGGCCGCAGGACCGTCGGTGTTCATCAGGGCATCGTATGCGGCCCGCGCCATGAGGGATGATCGGGGGAGCGACCGGGAGCGGCCCGGGAGCGGCACGAGGACGGGACAGGCATGAGCAGGCAGGGCATCGGACGGCCGGGCGCGAGCGGGGTCGCGCCGGCCGAGGCGTACGACACGGCCCTGCTCGACCTGGACGGGGTCGTGTACGCGGGCGGCGCGGCGATCGACCATGCCGTGGACTCCCTCGCGGCCGCCCGCGGCCGCGGTATGCGCCTCGCCTACGTCACCAACAACGCCCTGCGGACCCCGGACGCCGTCGCCGCGCACCTGACCGAGCTCGGTATCCCCTCCGAAGCGGAGGACGTCGTCACCTCGGCGCAGGCCGTGGCCCGGCTCATCGCCGACCAGGTCCCCGCCGGGGCGCGGGTGCTGGTCGTCGGGGGCGAGGGGCTGCGGACCGCCCTGCGGGAGCGCGGACTGGTGCCGGTGGAGTCCGCCGACGACGACCCCGCGGCCGTGGTGCAGGGCTACGGGGGCCCGGAGCTGGCCTGGAGCCGCTTCGCGGAGGCGTCCTACGCGGTGGCGCGCGGGGTGCCCTGGTTCGCCTCCAACACCGATCTGACCATCCCGGGAGCCCGCGGCATCGGGCCGGGCAACGGGGCCGCGGTCGAGGTGGTGCGCATCGCCACCGGCGCCGAGCCCCAGGTGGCCGGGAAGCCGCTTCCCCCGATGCACCGCGAGACGGTCCTGCGGACCGGGGCGCGCCGTCCGCTCGTCGTCGGCGACCGCCTGGACACCGACATCGAGGGCGCGTTCAACGGGGGAGTGGACTCGCTGCTGGTGCTGACCGGGGTCACGGACGCGGCCCTGCTCCTCGCGGCAGAGCCGAGGCACCGGCCCACCTATGTGGACGCCGACCTGCGCGGCCTGCTCCTCGCGCAGCCCGAGGTGGTCCCCGCGGACGGCGGGTTCCGCTGCGGCGGCTGGAGGGCCGCCGCCCGTGGCGGGGCGCTGCTGCTGGAGGGCGAGGGGGATCCGCTGGACGGCCTGCGGGCCCTGTGCGGGGCGGCCTGGAGCGATGCGGGCGACGGCCGCTGCGGCCTCGACGCGGGCAAGGCGCTGGCGCTGCTGGGCTGGTGACACCGCGCCGGGCCGGTCCGGCGGGGCCAGGGAGCTCTGCCGTGCGGGCCCGGTGCGGTGGGTTCCCGCCGGTGACGCACCAGCGGGCCGGATCGCGAGGGTAGGCTAACCTAACCGGGTGTTGGTCGAGAGTCCTCCCCGAGAGAGCGCGGAGCCCGCGGCGGCCCCGGCCGTCCCCGGGCGCCGAGCCCTGCGCACCGCGGGGCTGGCGGTCGCCGTCGCCGTCCTGCTGCTGCTGTGCGTCGCGAGCATCGCCGTCGGCGCCAAACCGGTCCCGGTGTCCGAGGTGTGGCACGGGCTGTTCCACTACTCCGGCACCGCCAACGACGTCGTCATCCGCGACGTGCGCGTGCCGCGGACGCTCCTCGGGCTGGTCGCCGGCGTCGGGCTCGGGCTCGCCGGGGCGGTCATGCAGGCCCTGACCCGCAACCCGCTCGCCGACCCCGGCCTGCTGGGCATCAACGCGGGCGCCTCCGCAGCCGTCGTGTCCGCGATCACCTTCCTCGGAGTCACCTCGCTCGGCGGCTACGTGTGGTTCGCCTTCGCGGGGGCCGCCGTCGTCTCCGCCGCCGTCTACGTGCTCGGCGGCAGCCGCGGTGCCACCCCCGTCCGGCTCGCCCTCGCGGGGACCGCCGCGACCGCCGCGCTCTACGGCTACATCAACGCCGTCCAGCTGCTGGACGCGGCGGCGCTGGAGCGGCTGCGCTTCTGGACCGTCGGCTCGCTGTCGACCGCCGACCTGCGGACCGTCCTGACCATCCTGCCCTTCGTCGCCGCGGGCGCACTGCTCGCGCTGCTGCTGGCCAGGCCGCTCAACGCCATGGAGATGGGCGACGACACCGCACGGGCGCTGGGCGCCCACCTCACCCGCACCCGGGTGCTCGCCATGGTCTGCGTGACGCTGCTGTGCGGTGCCGCCACCGCCGCCTGCGGCCCGATCGTCTTCGTCGGGCTGATGGTGCCCCATGTCGTCCGTGCCGTCACCGGCCCCGACATGCGGTGGGTGCTGCCCTACTGCGCCGTCCTCGCCCCCGTGCTGCTGCTCGGGGCGGACGTGCTGGGCCGCGTCGTGACCCGCCCCGCCGAGCTCCAGGTCGGCATCGTCACCGCGCTGATCGGCGGCCCGGTGTTCGTCCAACTCGTCCGCCGCAAGAGGATGGCCCAGCTGTGACGGCCCCGACCACCACCTCCGCGGACACCGCGACCCGCTCCGTGCGGGCGCTGCGCACCCCCGGCGGCCTCTCCGTCCGGGTCGACCCGCGGGCCGCGCTCGTCACCGTGCTCGTCGGCGCCGCGGCCGTCGCGGTCGGCGTGGTGCTCATCGGCAGCGGCGACTACCCCCTGTCCTTCGGCCAGGTCGTGGACACCCTGCTCGGCAACGGCACCGCGGCGCAGGAGTTCGTCGTCCGGGACCTGAGGCTGCCCCGGGCGCTGGTCGCCGTGCTCGTCGGCGCCTCGCTCGCACTCAGCGGTGCGATCTTCCAGTCGCTGTCCCGCAACCCCCTCGGCAGCCCGGACGTCATCGGCTTCAGCCACGGGGCGAGCGTCGGCGCGCTGAGCGTGATCGTCCTCTCCGGCGGGAGCGCCCTCACCGTCTCGCTCGGGGCCGTCGCCGGGGGCCTGGCCACCGGTGCCCTGGTCTACACCCTGGCCTGGAGGCGGGGGGTGCACGGGCTGCGGCTGGTCCTCGTCGGCATCGGCGTCGCCGCCATGCTCAGCGCGGTGATCCACTTCCTGGTCACCAAGGCCAACCTGGTCGACGCGACCCGCGCCACCCTGTGGATGACCGGCTCGCTCGACGGCCGGGACTGGGCCCAGGTCGGTCCGCTGGCCCTCGTCCTGGCCGTGCTCGTGCCCGTGACCCTGGTCCACGGCAGACCCCTGCGGATGCTGGAGATGGGGGACGACGCCGCGTACGCCCTCGGCGTCCCCCTGGAGCGCACCCGGATCGTGCTGATCGGCTGCGGCGTGCTGTTCATCGCCGTGGCCACCGGCGCGGCCGGCCCCATCGCCTTCGTGGCCCTCAGCGCCCCGCAGCTCGCCCGGCGCCTCACCCGGGCGCCCGGACCCAACCTGGCAGCGGCCGCCGTCATGGGCGCCGCGCTGCTCCTCGCCGCCGACTGGATCGCCACCGAGGCGTTCCCCGGACGGCAGCTGCCCGTGGGCGTGGTCACCGGCGTCCTCGGCGGCTGCTACCTGCTCTGGCTGCTCGTCACCGAGCGCAGGGCCGGTCGCCTGTGAGGCGCCCCCGCGCCGTGGGACGGCTGCCACGGGACGACGACGACACCCCCGTGGGGCGGCGATGACCGGCCCCACGACCCCGCAGAACCCCACCCGGCACCCCAGGAGTACGAGCGGCATGCAGCGCCTCACCGCGGAACAGGTCACCCTCGCCTACGACCAGCGGGTCATCGCCGAGAACCTCTCGGTGGAGATACCCGACAACTCCTTCACGGTGATCGTCGGCCCCAACGCCTGCGGCAAGTCCACCCTGCTGCGCGCCCTGTCCCGGATGCTCCGGCCGACGCGGGGGCGGGTGCTGCTCGACGGGCAGGCGATCCATGCGCTGCCCGCCCGGAAGGTGGCCCGCACCCTCGGGCTGCTGCCCCAGTCCTCCGTCGCGCCGGACGGCATCACGGTGGCCGACCTGGTCGCCCGCGGCCGCTACCCGCACCAGGGGCTGCTGCGCCAGTGGTCCCCCCAGGACGAGCGGATCGTGCAGGAGTCGATGGCGGCGACGGGCGTACGGGAGCTCGGCGAGCGCTATGTGGACGAGCTGTCGGGCGGTCAGCGCCAGCGGGTGTGGATCGCCATGGCCCTGGCACAGCAGACGCCGCTGCTCCTCCTCGACGAGCCGACCACCTTCCTGGACATCCAGCACCAGCTGGAGGTGCTGGACCTCTGCGCCGATCTGCACGAGTCCCAGGGCCGGACGCTGGTCGCGGTCCTGCACGACCTCAACCAGGCGGCGCGCTACGCCACCCATCTGATCGCACTGCGCGACGGCCGGGTCGTGGCGGAGGGGCCGCCCGGGGACGTGGTGACGGCCGAGCTGGTGGAGCACGTCTTCCGGGTGAGGAGCCAGATCATCGAGGACCCCGAGTCGGGCACCCCGCTGGTGGTGCCGGTGGCCCGGGCCCGGGGAGCGAAGGCCGCCTGACGGCGGGCCCGGTTGCGCCCGCCCCGTCCCCGGGAGGGGTGCGCAGCCGGTCAGAGCAGGGAGCGCAGCCGCAGCAGGTCGCGGAAGCCGGCCTCCAGGCGGACGCGCCCCGAGGCCCAGGCCCTGGCGAACTCCAGCCGGCCGTCGACGAGCGCCACCAGGTCGTCCCCCGACATCGCCAGCCGGATCTGCGCCTTCCCGGGAGGCGGCCCCTGGTGGGTGCCGTCCACCGCGATCCGCCCGCCGGACAGGCGTCCGGTGAACGTGGTGTCCAGGTCCGTCACATGGCAGCTGAGGGACCTGTCCAGACCGGTGGTGGCGGGGACGCCCCCGTCGGTCTTCGCCAGGTTGTCCGAGAGTCTGTCGAGCGCGCCGCGGCACTCCTGCGTCGTGGCCATCGTGATCGACGGTACCGCAGGCCCTCGCGGTAGCGTCTGGGCATGACCGACTCCACCTCCGGCCCCCTCCCGGCGCCGCCGCCCGGCACCCGCGGCGTCCCCGCCCCGCCTCCGGTCGGGGCCGGGGCGCCGGGCGACCCGGACGGCGGGCCCCCCTCCGGCGTGCTGCCGTCCGCGGTCCGCGAGACGGGGGCCGCGGGCGCCCCGGCGGCCCCCGGGGAGCAGACCGATCCGGCCGCTCCCGCCCCGCTGGGCGTGGCGCGGACGCCGACCGGGAACACCGCCGTCGACGGGCTGGTCGCACGGCTCGCCGACCTCGACCACCTCGCCGCCGACGGCCACACCGAGGTGTACGAGGATGTGCACCGGGGGCTGCGCGACGCGCTGACCGCGCTCGACTCCCCGCCCGGCCCGCGGCCCCCCGAGACGGGGTCCCAGGACCGCCCCGCCCGACCGCACGACCACAGGAGCTGAACCGACCGTGGCAGGAGTCGCCCGACGCCGTCTCGACGCCGAGCTGGTGCGCCGCAAACTGGCCCGCTCGCGCGAGCACGCCGCCCAGCTGATCGCGGCGGGCCGCGTCACCGTCGGAGGCAACACCGCGGCCAAGTCCGCCACCCAGGTGGAGACGAGCGCCGCCATCGTGGTCAGCGCGGACGACGACGACCCGGACTACGTCTCCCGCGGCGGCCACAAGCTGGCGGGCGCGCTGGCCGCCTTCGCGCCGCTCGGGCTGGCCGTCGAGGGGCGCCGGGCGCTCGACGCCGGAGCCTCCACCGGGGGCTTCACCGACGTGCTGCTGCGCGCGGGGGTCTCCCACGTGGTCGCGGTGGACGTCGGCTACGGGCAGCTGGCCTGGTCGCTGCAGAGCGATGAACGGGTCACCGTCAAGGACCGTACCAACGTGCGAGAGATGACGTTGGAGACGATCGACGGAGTGCCGGTGGATCTGGTGGTGGGGGACCTCTCCTTCATTCCGCTGGGTCTCGTGCTCCCGGCTCTGGTCGCGTGCAGCGCGCCCGGGGCGGACCTGGTGCTGATGGTGAAGCCGCAGTTCGAGGTCGGCAGGGAGCGGCTGGGCAGCGGGGGCGTGGTGCGCAGTGCGCAACTGCGCGCCGAGGCGGTCACGGCGGTCGCCGCGCGCGCGGCGGAACTGGGGCTCGGGGTGCGCGGGGTGACCGCCAGCCCGCTGCCGGGGCCGTCCGGGAACGTCGAGTACTTTCTGTGGCTCCGGGCCGGTGCGCCCGCACTCGATCCGGCCGACGTCGACAGGGCAGTGGCGGAGGGACCGCGTTGACCACGACAGAAGCGACCGCGAGGACCACGGGAGCGACGGAGAACCGCACCGTCTTCCTCCTCGCGCACACCGGCCGCAGGGCCGCGATCCGCAGCGCCGAACTGGTGGTGCAGGGCCTGCTCCGCAGCGGGCTCGGAGTACGGGTGCTGGAGGCGGAGGCGGCGGACCTGCCGCTGCCCGGGACCGTCGAGACGGTGCCGGACGCGACACCGGAGGTCCTCGACGGCTGCGAGCTGCTGATCGTGCTCGGCGGCGACGGGACCCTGCTGCGGGGCGCGGAGTTCGCGCGCGCCTCCGGCGTCCCGATGCTCGGCGTCAACCTGGGGCGCGTCGGCTTCCTCGCCGAGGCCGAGCGGGACGACCTCGACAAGGTGGTCGACCGGGTCGTGACCCGCGCCTACGAGGTCGAGGAACGCATGACCCTGGACGTGGTCGTGCACAGCAACGGCGACGTCGTGCACCGCGACTGGGCGCTGAACGAGGCCGCCGTCCAGAAGGTGTCCCCGGAGCGGATACTGGAGGTCGTGCTGGAGGTCGACGGCCGCCCGGTGACCGGCTTCGGCTGCGACGGCATCGTCTGCGCCACGCCCACCGGTTCGACGGCGTACGCCTTCTCGGCCGGCGGGCCGGTGGTGTGGCCCGAGGTGGAGGCCCTGCTGATGGTGCCGATCAGCGCCCACGCGCTCTTCGCCAAGCCGCTGGTGACCTCGCCGACCTCGACGCTGGCGGTCGAGGTGCAGCAGCACACTCCGCACGGCGTCCTGTGGTGCGACGGGCGGCGCACGGTGGAGCTGCCGTCGGGGGCTCGGGTCGAGGTGCGCCGCGGGGCCGTGCCGGTGCGGCTCGCCCGGTTGCACCACGCCTCCTTCACCGACCGTCTGGTGGCCAAGTTCGCGCTGCCGGTGTCGGGTTGGCGGGGCGCCCCGCACTGAGCCGCGCGCCGGCCGGCCCCCGGACCGTCCCGTGGCGCGGCACCCCGCGGCGGGGGTCGCACGGGTGTGCGAGAGCGCCCGGGCCCTCGGGAGAGTGAACCCGGGACCGGGGTCCGTCGCGCCGCGGCCCCCGGACCTCGTATGGTCGTGTCCGTGTTGGAGGAGATGCGGATACGGTCGCTCGGGGTCATCGACGACGCGGTGGTCGAGCTGTCGCCCGGTTTCACCGCGGTGACCGGCGAGACGGGCGCGGGCAAGACGATGGTCGTCACCAGTCTCGGACTGCTGCTCGGCGGACGGGCGGACCCCGCGCTGGTGCGGATCGGCGCGAAGTCGGCCGTCGTCGAGGGGCGGGTACGGGTGGCCGCGGGTGCCCCGGCCGCCCGGCGGGCCGAGGAGGCGGGAGCCGAACTCGACGAGGGGGCGCTGCTGATCAGCCGCACCGTTTCGGCCGAGGGGCGCTCCCGCGCGCACCTCGGCGGCCGCTCCGTGCCGGTCGGCATGCTCGCGGAGCTGTCCGACGAACTCGTCGCCGTCCACGGCCAGACCGACCAGCAGGGGCTGCTGCGCCCCGCCCGCCAGCGCGCGGCCCTGGACCGGTACGCCGGGGGCGCGCTTTCCGCCCCGCTCGCCGCCTACGGGGACGCCTACCGTCGGCTGCGCGCCGTCTCGGCGGAGCTGGAGGAGCTGACCGAGCGGGCCCGCGAGCGCGCCCAGGAGGCCGACCTGCTGCGCTTCGGGCTGGACGAGGTCGCGGCGGTGGAACCGCGTGCCGGGGAGGACGCCGAACTCGCCGCGGAGGCCGAGCGGCTGGGCCACGCCGAGGCGCTCGCCTCCGCCGCGGCCCTCGCCCACGCGGCCCTCGCGGGCAACCCCGAGGACCCGGAGGCCGTCGACGCCACGACGCTGGTCGCCGGTGCGAACCGCGCGCTGGAGGCGGTCCGCTCCCACGACCCGGCGCTCGCCGCCCTCGCCGACCGGATGGGCGAGATCTCCATCCTGCTCGGCGATGTCGCCGGGGAACTCGCCGGGTACGCAGACGACCTGGACGCCGATCCCCTGCGGCTGGCGGCCGTGGAGGAGCGCCGCGCGGCCCTCACCGGCCTCACCCGCAAGTACGGCGAGGACGTCGCGGCCGTGCTGGCCTGGGCCGAGGAGAGCGCCGCCCGCCTGGGCGAACTCGACGGCGACGACGAGCGCATCGGGCGCCTGGCCGAGGAGCGCGAGGCACTGCGCACCGAGCTGTCCGCGCTCGCCCAGGCGCTGACGGACATCCGCACCGAGGCGGCCGACCGGTTCGCCGCGGCGGTCACCGGGGAGCTGACCTCGCTGGCCATGCCGCACGCCCGGGTGTCCTTCGCGATCCGCCAGAGCCCCGACCCGGACGGCATCGAGGTCGGCGGCCGGACCGTCGCCTACGGGCCCCACGGTGCCGACGAGGTCGAGCTGCTGCTCGCCCCGCACCCCGGCGCTCCCGCGCGCCCGATCGCCAAGGGCGCCTCGGGCGGCGAGCTGTCGCGGGTGATGCTCGCGGTGGAGGTCGTCTTCGCCGGAACGGACCCGGTGCCGACCTATCTCTTCGACGAGGTCGACGCCGGTGTCGGCGGCAAGGCGGCGGTCGAGATCGGGCGGCGGCTGGCGAAGCTGGCCCGTACGGCGCAGGTCGTGGTCGTCACCCACCTGCCGCAGGTGGCGGCCTTCGCCGACCGCCAGCTGCTGGTGGAGAAGACCCACGACGGGTCGGTGACCCGCTCGGGCGTCACGGTCCTGGAGGGTGAGGACCGGGTGCGCGAGCTCTCCCGCATGCTCGCCGGGCAGGAGGACTCCGAGACGGCACGGGCCCATGCGGAGGAACTGCTGGCCGCGGCACGCGCCGACGTCTGACGCCCCGGCCCCCGGGGCCGGTGCCCCGGGGGCCGAGGCCGTCCCACCCGGCCTCCCGGCTCCTCGGGGACGTGCCGCCCCGCCGACGGGCGCGCTCCCCGCGCGCGGAACGCCACATCACTCGTGCGGGTGATGCGAGAGGGTGCGCGGGGGCGCGCGTCAGGCGGCGCACGCCCTGGCGGTGCCGGAACGCGCGTGCGGGCTGGCATCCTTGGGCGGGTGACACAGCTGCGTACGGTCCAGGTACTGGGCGGGGGCAGCGCGGGAAGCAGCGCACACGTCAGATTGCTCGCCTCCGGGCTGGCGGCCCGGGGAGTGCGCGTGACGGTCTGCGCCCCCGCCGCGCTCGACCACGAGTACGACTTCACCGGCGCCGGAGCCCGCCTGGTGCCCCTCCCGCCGCCGGCCGACCCCGCGGGCGTGGCGGCGCTGCGCCACGCGTGCATCGGAGCCGACCTGGTCCACGCCCACGGACTGGCCGCCGGGGTACGCACCGCCCTGGCACTGGCAGCCTCCCCGTACACCCCGTTCGTGATGACGTGGCACACCCGCCGCCCCACCGAGGGCCCCCGGGCGGGGCTGGCACGGCTGCTGGAGCGCCGCACGGCGCGTGCCGCGACCGTCGTCCTGGGCACCTGCTCCGAGCTGGTCGACCGGGCGCGCGCCCGCGGCGCCCGCGACGCCCGGCTCGCGCCGGTGTCCGTCCCGGTCCCCCGCACCCCCCTGTGCCTCCAGGACGGCAAGGCCCGGGCCGAGCTGGGCGCGGTGGAGCGCCCCCTGCTGATCGCGGCGGGTTCGCTGTCCGCCGGCCGCGGCTACCGGACCCTGCTCGACGCCGCGGGGCGGTGGCGGGAGCTCGACCCGGCCCCGCTGCTGGTGATCGCGGGGGAGGGCCCGGCACGGCCCGTGCTGCGCAGGCGCATCGCGGAGGAGGACCTCCCGGTGCGCCTGGTCGGCCACCGCGGCGACCTCGCCGAGCTGATCGCCGCCGCCGACGTCGCGGTGCTGCCCTCCCGCTGGGAGGCGCGCGCCGTCCTGGCGCAGGAGGCGCTCCGGCTCGGCGTGCCCCTGGTGGCGACCGCCGTCGGCGGCGTTCCCGAACTCGTGGGCGACGCGGCGGAGCTGGTGCCCTACGGGGACGCCCCGGCCCTCGCCCGTGCCGTCGGGCGACTCCTCGCGGATCCCGACCGCCGCTCCTCCCTCGCCGCGGCCGGCCGTGTCCAGGCGGCGACCTGGCCGTCCGAGGACGCGACGGTCGCCCATGTGCTCAGCGTCTACGACGAGCTGACGGGTCGCTGACGGGCGGTCGGCCTCCGGGACCGGAGCGGCACCCGGCCGCCGCCCGGCCGTCCTCCGGCGGGACGCGGCCGACCGGCGGCCGGGTGCCTCAGGGGGCGAGGGCCTTGCCCAGGGTGCGCAGGCACAGGGTGAGGGCGGTGTGCTTGGACGCCTCGCGCCTGCGGGAGAGCTCCCAGGCCGAGTAGAGCAGGGACCACAGCACGCTCTGCACCCACTCGGGTGTCAGCTCCGCGTCCAGGGTGCCCTCGGCGCGGCCGCGTTCGACCAGCCGGGACAGCGCGCGGTCCGCCGGGGTCTCCTCGTCCCAGCCCGACCAGGTCATGAGCTGGGGCGAGTCGAACATCAGGGTCAGCCCCGCGCCGAGCTCGAAGTACTCCTGGCAGAGCCGCTCCAGCGCCTCGGGCGCCGGGCCCTGGTCCAGCCGGGCCGCGGCGGTCGCCGCCTCGACCTTCTCCAGCACGTCCGCGCCGATCGCGGCCAGCAGGTCGGAGCGTTCGGGGAAGTACCGGTGCACCGTGGTCCGCCCGACCCCGGCCGCCGCCGCCACGTCGGCCAGCGAAGCTCCCGAGTCCCTGGCGAGCAGGGCGACGGCCGCGTCGACGATGGCGCGCCGGGTGCGGGTGCGCGTGCCGCTGTCGGCCACCGCGGCCCGTTGCTGCTCAACCATGCCCCTTACGGTACCCCGTGATCTGAGAAGGAACTCGTTTGCCCTGAGTGGAACAGTCGTGTTCCACTCAGGTTCATGAATGCTCCTCATTCCTCCCGGGGCACCACGACCGAGCGGCCGCCGGACACCCCACCGGCCGACCCGGGCGGCGTGCACGCTCCCCCGAAGGCCCCGCGCGCCCCACGGCTCGGAGTCCTCTGGTCCTTCGCCCGCCCGCACACCCGCACCCTCGCCCTGGGGCTGCTCCTGGCCCTGGTGGGATCGGCGGTGGGGCTCGCCACACCGATGGTCACCAAGTGGGTGCTCGACGCCCTGGGGGGATCGCAGCCGCTGAGCCGCCCCGTCGCGGGGCTGCTCGTCCTGCTCGTGATCGGCAGTGCCGTCTGGTTCTGGCAGTGGACGCTGCTCGGCGCACTGGGCGAACGCGTGGTGCTGGACGCCCGGTCCTCCATGGTGCGGCGCTTCCTGACGTCCACGGTGCCCGCCGTCACCCGCCGCCCGGCCGGCGAGCTCGTCACCCGCGTCACCTCCGACACCGTGCTGCTGCGCGAGGCGGCCACCGGCGCACTCGTCGGGTTGATCAACGGCGCCGTGATGCTGGTCGGCACCCTGGCCCTGATGGCCGTGCTCGACCTGGTGCTGCTCGGCACCACACTGGTGGCGGTGGTGGCGGTCGGCGTGCTCTTCGCCGTCCTGATGCCGGGCATAGCCGCGGCGCAGCAGCGCGCCCAGGAGCACATCGGCCGGCTCGGCGGAGTGCTGGAGGGCGCGCTGCGCGCCGTCCGGACGGTGAAGGTCAGCCGCGCCGAGGAGCGCACCGCCGAGCGGATCCTGGCCGAGGCGCGGGCGTCGGCCGAGCACGGGGTGCGCGCGGTGCGGCGCGAGGCGCTGGCGTGGACCGTCGCGGGCTCGGGCATCCAGCTCGCCATCATCGCGATCCTGGGCCTGGGTGCCTGGCGGGTCGCCGAGGGCGAGCTGGCCGTGTCCGCTCTGATCGCCTTCCTGCTGTACGCGTTCGGCCTGATGCAGCCGATCGGCGAACTCAGCCAGAACGTCACCGCGCTGCAGGCCGGGCTGGCCGCGGCCGAGCGGATCCGCGAGACGGACGACATGCGGACGGAGCCGGGGGCGGCCGGCACGGGCACCGCACCGGCGAGCGCCGCGGTGCGGCCTGCCGCGCCGCACCGCCCCGGGCCGGCCGGTGCGCACCCCGTCCTGGAGCTGAGGGACGTCACGGCCGCCTACGGTCCGGACGCCGAACCGGCGGTGCGCGGGGTCACCCTGGCCGTCCCCCGGCGCGGACACACCGCGATCGTCGGCCCGTCGGGCGCCGGCAAGACCACGCTGTTCTCCCTCGTCCTGCGCTTCCTGGAGCCGACGGGCGGTCACCTGCTCCTGGACGGCCGCCCGTACCGCGACCACAGCCCCGGCGAGGTCCGCGAGCGACTCGCCTACGTGGAGCAGGACGCCCCCCTCGCGCCCGGGACCGTCCGCGACAACCTGCTGCTCTCGCGCCCGGACGCCACGGAGGAGGAACTGCGCCGGGTCCTGCGCGAGGTGCGGCTGGAGGAGAAGGTCGACGCCCTGGTGGAGGGCCTCGACACCCCGCTGTCCGCCACGGCCGTCTCCGGTGGCGAACGCCAGCGCATCGCCCTGGCCCGGGCCCTGCTGCGCACCCCCGAGGTGCTGCTCCTCGACGAGGCGACCGCGCAGCTCGACGGCCTGACCGAGGCGGCCGTCCAGGAGTGCGTGCGGGCCCGCGCCGAGCGGGGCGCGGTGGTCACCATCGCCCACCGGCTGTCGACCGTGCTGGACGCGGACACCATCGTGGTCATGGAGGCGGGCCGGGTGCGCGCCCGCGGCACCCACGGGGAGCTGCTGGAGCGTGACCGCCTCTACCGCGAGCTGGTGGAGGCCCTGCGCATCGCCGACCGCGCGGCACCGAACGCCCCCGGCGCATCCTGCTGAACCGGCGGGGCCGCCCCGCTACCCGGCCGAGGCTCCCGGCGTGTGGCGGCGCGCCCGCAGGGCCAGCGACAGCGACAGCACCGCCTCGGGGTCGTCCAGGTCCGTCCCCAGCAACTCGCCGATCCGGGCGAGGCGGTTGTACAGGGTCTGGCGGTTGAGGTGCAGCTCGCGCGCCGTCTCCGCCTTGCGCCCCGCATGGGCGAGATAGCACTCCAGCGTCGGGAGGAGCACCGGGCGCGAGACGGCGTCGTGGGCGCGCAGCGGGCCGATCGCGCGCTCCACGAAGGCCGCCAGGTCCGGGTGGTCGCGCAGCCGCCACAGCAGCAGGTCGATGTCGAGGCGCCGGGCGTCGTACCAGGGCCGGTCCGCCAGGCCCCCCGCCGCCGTGGCCGTCTCCGCGGCGTGCCGCAGCCCCGCGGAGGCGGCCGCCCAGCCGCCCGCCACCCCGACCACCACCACCGGCGGGTGGGTGCCCCCACGCCCCCAGGCCCCCTCGGACGCGGGACCCGCGAGCCCCGCCCGTTCCGCGCCCGCCCGCAGGGCCGCCGCCACCCGGTCCGCCACCGCCGCCCGCTCCGCCTCCGTGCGCAGCGCCACCAGCAGCGGGACACGGCCCTCGACCGGGCGCACGCCCACCAGGACCGGCGCACCCACCGACGACAGCTCCTCGGCCACGGCACGCGCCAGCAGCGCCCAGCCCCCCGACGGGGCGTGCGCGGGGGCCAGGCGCATCACCACGGGCAGGATCGGGCCGTCACCCGGCTTGAAGCCCAGCACCCGGGCCTGTCCCGGCGCGTCGTCCGGGCCGACACGGCCCTCCGCCAGGTCGGTCAGGAAGTCGCCCCTGCCGTGTGCGGCCAGCTCCTCCTCCTGGCGCGCCTGCATCAGCACCACCGCCAGGATCGCGGCCGCACGCTCCGCGGCCATCCGGTGCACCGGCGAGAGCGGCCCCGACACCGCCAGCAGCACCAGCCGGGCGCGGACCGAGGCGCCGTCGGGCCCCCCGCCGGGGACGTCCACCAGCACCGCGCCGGCCGGGGGCCCGCTCTCCCGGGCGTCGCGCTGGCCGCGCAGCCCCTCCCAGACCTGGAGCGGGTCCGCGGGGGAGGCCCCGGCCCCGCCGGACTCCGCGGCGTACAGCAGCCGCCCGTCGGGGGCCTCCAGGAAGACCGGGTTGCCCGTGAAGCCGGACAGGATGTGCAGCACCTGGGGCACCCCGCCGCCGCCCAGCAGGGCCCGGGTGCACTGCCGGTGCACCTCCTCCGCCCGGCGCAGCAGCGCGTAGTGGTGGTTGACGATCTCGGTGTGGATCTCCTCGGTCACCGTCACGAACGGGACCTCGCGGTGGAGCTGGACGAGCGGCAGTCCGGCCGAGCGGGCCGCCTCCACGATGGCGGCGGGCAGCCGCGCGAAACGGGGACCGAGTTCGACCACCAGGGCGGCGATCCCGCGTTCGGCGAGCTGCCGGACGAAGGCCCGCTGCTCGGCGGGCCGGGTGCCGAGCCCCAGCCCGGTCGTCAGCAGCAGCTCGCCGCCCTTCAGGAGCGAGGCGATGTTGGGGACCTCGCCCGCGTGCACCCAGCGCACCGTCCGCTGGAGGCGGTCGGCACCCGCGACGACCTCGGGCAGGCCGCTGCGCAGACCCGGCAGTTCGAGGGCCCGCTGTACGGTGATCCCGCCCTGGTTGTCCATGGTGCCGGACGCTACCGGCCGCCCCTCGGGGCGCGCCACCGGTGCCCGGCGCGGGCACCGGCGGCCGGGGCGGTCAGCCTCCGTAGGCGCCCGACGCGGTCAGGCGCAGGGCGGTGTCGATCAGCGGCACGTGGCTGAAGGCCTGCGGGAAGTTGCCCACCTGCCGCTGCAGGCGCGGGTCCCACTCCTCGGCCAGCAGCCCCAGGTCGTTGCGCAGGGCGAGCAGCCGCTCGAACAGCTTGCGCGCCTCGTCCACCCGTCCGATCATCGCCAGGTCGTCGGCCATCCAGAACGAGCAGGCGAGGAAGGCGCCCTCGTCGCCGGGGAGGCCGTCGACGCCCTCCTCGGAGCCCTCGGTGGGGTAGCGCAGGATGAAGCCGTCCTCCGTGGACAGCTCCCGCTGGATCGCCTCGATCGTCCCGATGACGCGCTTGTCGTCCGGGGGCAGGAAGCCCATCTGAGGGATGAGCAGCAGGGAGGCGTCCAGCTCCCGGGACCCGTAGGACTGGGTGAAGGTGTTGCGCTCGCGGTCGTAGCCCTTCTCGCAGACGTCCCGGTGGATGTCGTCGCGCAGCTCCCGCCAGCGCTCCAGCGGGCCGTCCGCGTCCCCGGACTCGATGAGCTTGATCGTCCGGTCGACCGCGACCCAGGCCATGACCTTGGAGTGCACGAAGTGCCGGCGCGGCCCGCGCACCTCCCAGATGCCCTCGTCGGGCTGGTCCCAGTGCTTCTCCAGGTACTGGATCAGCTTCAGCTGGAGGAGCGAGGCGTAGTCGTTGCGGTTCAGGCCGGTCATGTGCGCCAGGTGCAGGGCCTCGGTGACCTCGCCGTAGACGTCCAGCTGGAGCTGGTGGGCGGCTCCGTTGCCGACCCGGACCGGGTGGGAGCCCTCGTAGCCCGGCAGCCAGTCCAGCTCGGCCTCGCCCAGCTCCCGCTCGCCCGCGATGCCGTACATGATCTGCAGGTTCTCCGGGTCGCCGGCCACCGCGCGCAGCAGCCACTCCCGCCAGGCGCGGGCCTCCTCGCGGTAGCCGGTGCGCAGCAGCGAGGACAGGGTGATCGCGGCGTCCCGCAGCCAGGTGTAGCGGTAGTCCCAGTTCCGCACGCCGCCGATCTCCTCCGGCAGGGAGGTGGTCGGGGCGGCCACGATCCCGCCGGTCGGGGCGTAGGTGAGCGCCTTGAGCGTGATCAGCGAGCGCACCACCGCCTCGCGGTAGGGCCCGTGGTAGGTGCAGTGGTCCACCCACTCGCGCCAGAACTCGGCCGTGGCCTCCAGCGAGGACTCCGGCTCGGGCAGCGCCGGGGGCTCCCGGTGCGAGGGCTGCCAGCTGATGGTGAACGCGATCCGCTCGCCCGGGGAGACCGTGAAGTCGGCGTAGGTGGTCAGGTTCCGCCCGTAGGTGGGGGCCTCGGTGTCGAGCCAGACGGAGTCGGGGCCGGCGACGGCGACCGTGCGCCCGTCCACCTTGTGCACCCAGGGCACCACCCGCCCGTAGCTGAACCGCATCCGCAGCTCCGAGCGCATCGGCACCCGGCCGCTGACGCCTTCCACGATGCGGATCAGCTGGGGTGCGCCGTCGCGGGGCGGCATGAAGTCGGTCACCCGGACCGTGCCGCGGGAGGTGTCGTACTCCGACTCCAGGATCAGCGAGTCGCCGCGGTAGCGGCGGCGGTCCGCGGCGGGCGGGGCGGTGTCGGCGCCGTGCGCCGGGCCCAGCCGCCAGAACCCGTGTTCCTCGGTGCCCAGGAGGCCGGCGAAGACGGCATGCGAGTCGAAGCGGGGCAGGCACAGCCAGTCGACCGTCCCGTCCCGGCAGACCAGGGCTGCGGTCTGCATGTCTCCGATGAGTGCGTAATCCTCGATGCGCCCGGCCACGTGCATCTCCAGTCGAACGGCCACGTCCGCCCCGCGGGGCGCTTACTTCGGGTCAAGGGTCGTTGACGAGCAGCGGCGACCCCAACACCTTCGTGGCGGCGTTGCCACTCGACTGATGTGGGGGACGCCGGCACCCGGGCGGCGGGCTGGGTACGCCGTCGCCCGCCCTGCTCGGCAGCGAGTGTCCGAGCAGGATACGACGCGGGGGCGGCCTCCGCGCAGGTGTCCCGGCAACGAGATTGCGCCGAACGGTCGAGCGGGCGCCGCGGCGCGGCGGACGGTCCGCGTACCCTTCGCCCCCCGGTTCCGGGCCGGGGCCGCGGGGGCGAAGGGCGGACCGCCGTCCGCACCCGGCTACGGGACGGCTGCTTCCGGCCAGGGAAGCGGCCGGAAGCAGCCGTCCCGTACCGCTGATACCCTGGTACCCCGTGGACCGGTGGCCGACTCCAGCTTCGGAAGCCGCCGACACCGCAGCGACGGCACCTCCCGCACCGGGTCGGACGCCGGTACGCACACCACCACGCGACCACGGGAGCCCCCTCTTGGCGATGCCGCCCAAATCCATGACGACCAAGCACATCTTCGTCACCGGGGGTGTCGCCTCCTCCCTCGGCAAGGGCCTGACGGCCTCCAGCCTCGGCGCGCTGCTCAAGGCCCGGGGCCTGCGGGTCACGATGCAGAAGCTCGACCCCTACCTCAACGTGGACCCGGGCACCATGAACCCGTTCCAGCACGGCGAGGTGTTCGTCACCAACGACGGAGCCGAGACCGACCTGGACATCGGCCACTACGAGCGCTTCCTCGACGTGGACCTGGACGGCTCGGCGAACGTCACCACCGGCCAGGTGTACTCGCAGGTGATCGCCAAGGAGCGCCGCGGCGAGTACCTGGGCGACACCGTGCAGGTCATCCCGCACATCACCAACGAGATCAAGTCCCGCATCCGCCGGATGGCCACCGACGACGTGGACGTCGTCATCACGGAGGTCGGCGGGACGGTCGGCGACATCGAGTCGCTCCCGTTCCTGGAGACCGTCCGCCAGGTCCGCCACGAGGTGGGCCGGGACAACGTCTTCGTGGTGCACATCTCCCTGCTCCCCTACATCGGGCCCTCGGGCGAGCTGAAGACCAAGCCGACCCAGCACTCGGTCGCCGCGCTGCGGAACATCGGCATCCAGCCGGACGCCATCGTGCTGCGCGCCGACCGCGACGTGCCCACCGCGATCAAGCGCAAGATCTCGCTGATGTGCGACGTGGACGAGGCCGCCGTGGTCGCCGCCATCGACGCCAAGTCGATCTACGACATCCCCAAGGTCCTGCACACCGAGGGCCTCGACGCCTATGTGGTGCGCAAGCTGGACCTGCCCTTCCGGGACGTCGACTGGACGGTGTGGGACGACCTGCTGGAGCGGGTGCACCAGCCGGAGCACGAGGTCACGGTCGCCCTCGTCGGGAAGTACATCGACCTCCCGGACGCCTATCTCTCGGTCACCGAGGCGATGCGGGCCGGCGGCTTCGCCAACCGGGCCCGGGTCAAGGTCAAGTGGGTCACCTCGGACGACTGCAAGACGCAGGCGGGGGCGGAGAAGCAGCTCGCCGACGTCGACGCGATCGTCATCCCGGGCGGCTTCGGCGAGCGCGGGGTGGACGGCAAGGTCGGGGCGATCCGCTGGGCCCGCGAGCACGGGGTGCCGCTGCTGGGCCTCTGCCTCGGACTCCAGTGCATCGTCATCGAGGCCGCCCGCAACCTGGCCGAGATCCCGGACGCCAACTCCACCGAGTTCGACGCGGCCACCGCCCACCCGGTGATCTCCACCATGGAGGAGCAGCTGGCCTACGTGGAGGGTGCGGGTGACCTGGGCGGCACCATGCGGCTCGGCCTCTACCCGGCCAAGCTCGCCGAGGGCTCGATCGTCCGCGAGGTCTACGACGACCAGCCCTACGTGGAGGAGCGCCACCGCCACCGCTACGAGGTGAACAACGCCTACCGCGCGGAGCTGGAGAAGAAGGCGGGCCTCCGCTTCTCCGGCACCTCCCCGGACAACAAGCTGGTCGAGTACGTCGAGTACCCGCGCGACGTGCACCCCTACCTGGTGGCCACCCAGGCCCACCCGGAGCTGCGGTCCCGTCCCACCCGCCCCCACCCGCTCTTCGCCGGGCTGGTGAAGGCCGCGGTGGAACGCCGCCGCGCCGGGAGCTGATCTTCCCGGGATACCGTTGGCCGGGGTGCGCGCCCAGGGTGCGCACCCCGGTCTTCCCGTTTCCGCGCGCTGGTGGAAGGACGCACCGATGCCCCTGAAGGACACCCCCGAGGAGTGGCCGGTCAACGAGACCGGAACGCCGTTCCGCGGTGCCAAGACGAGCGTCCGCACGGACCGCGTCGTCATGCCCGACGGCACGGTCGCCACCCGCGACTACCAGGTCCACCCCGGGTCGGTCGCCGTGGTCGCCCTGGACGCGCGGGACCGGGTCCTGGTGCTGCGCCAGTACCGGCACCCGGTACGGCACCGGCTGTGGGAGATCCCGGCGGGCCTGCTGGACGTCCCCGGCGAGAACCCGCTGCACGCCGCACAGCGGGAGCTGTACGAGGAGGCCCACGTCAAGGCCGAGGACTGGCGGGTGCTGACCGACGTCTACACCACCCCCGGCGGGTGCGACGAGGCGGTGCGCATCTTCCTGGCCCGGGGGCTCTCGGAGGCCGAGGGCGAGCGCTTCGAGGTCTCCGACGAGGAGGCCGACATGGAGCTGGCGCGGGTGCCGCTCGCGGAGCTGGTGCGCGGGGCGCTCGCGGGGGACCTGCACAACACCTGCCTCGTGGTCGGCGTGCTCTCTCTGACCGCCGCCCTGGCCGGGGAGGGTGTGCAGGCGCTGCGCCCCGCGGACGCCCCCTGGCCGGCGAGGCCCTTCGAGGCGTGAGGGCGGTGCCCCGGGGCACCGCCCGCCACCGCCGCGACGGCCGCGCAAGCCAGGTGATGTGACCATCGGTTGATCCGATCGGGCGGAGTGGCCGTCCGCCCCGCCCGCGCCACCGGGAAGGCCCCCGCCGGTCAACTAGGCTCGCCTCCATCGCCCGTACGGAGCCCCGGCGGGCTCGGCTCGTGCGCGGACGGACTGGAGCGTGGCCCGTGGCGGATCAGGCGCTTGACTCGATCGGCCCCGACCGGACGGAGGAGCCCGTCCGGACCGGCACCGGCGGTACGCGGGCGGCCGGTGACCCGGCGCCCCCGCCTCGGCGGCCGGGCGCCTTCCTCGGCAGGCAGCGCGAGCTGAAATCGCTGCACGCGGACATCGAGCGGGCCGGACTCGACACCCTCGCCGGCCGCGCCGCGGGCCGCGCCCGGGTGCTGCTGATCGCCGGACGCCCGGGCTCGGGGCGCACGTCACTCGCGGAGGAGCTCGTCCGGGACGTCGCCGACCGCTACCCGGACGGGGTGTTTCGCGTCCGGCTGACCGAGCCCGGCGGACGCCCGGTCCCCCTGGAGGAGGCCGCCCGCGGCCTGCTGGAGGAGCTCGGGATCGCGCCGTCTCCCGGAGCCGGTGACGACGAGCTCACCGAGGCCGTCCGCGGAGCCCTGGCCGGCCGTCGGGCGCTGCTCCTGGTCGACGACGCCCTCCGTGCCGAGGACGTGGACCTGCTGATCCCCGACGCGCCCGGCGTCCTCGTCCTCGCCGTCGCGCAGGGGCCCCTGACCGGTGTCAGCGGCGTACGGCCCTGCACCCTCGGGGGCATGGACGCCAAGTCCGCCATCGAACTGCTCACCCTGCACACCGGCGAGGTGCGCGTCACGGTCGACCCGCAGGCCGCCGAGGCCGTGGCCGAGGAGTGCGGCGGCCAGCCGGCGGCGCTGGCGCTGGTCGGCGGCTGGCTCGCGGCCCGTCCCGCGGCCTCGGTGGCCGACGCGGTCCGCCACCTGCGCGCGGTCCCCGAGGACGGCACGCAGCCGCCGACCACCCGGCCGCTGACCCGCGCCTTCCGCCTCGCCTACACCTCGCTCCCGGCCCCCGCCGCGCGGATACTGCGGCTGCTGGCCCTCGCCCCCGCCGGACGCGTCGACGCCCACACCGCCTCCGCGCTGGCCGGCTGCACCGTCTCCGCCGCCCGCACCACCCTCGACGACCTCGTCCGCCTCGGTCTGCTGCACGTGGCCGAGGGGGGGTACGAGGTGCCGGGCTGCCTGGCCGGGCTGCTGCGGGCCGAGTCGGAGGCGGTGGACCGCCCCGCCGAGGTGCAGCTGGCCCGGGCGCGGATGCTGGAACGCACCGTCCGCAGGCTCCAGGCCTGCCGTGCGGTCACCGAACCCGAGGGCAGCCCGGCCCGCCGCAAGCTCGCCGCCCTGCCGCGCGCGCTGCGCTTCGCCTCCGTGCCCGAGGCGGCCGCCTGGCTCTCCGCGGCACGCCCCGCCCTGCTGGCCTCCGCCCGGCTGGCCGTCGACGACGGCGGACTGGACACCCTCGCCCGACGCCTGGTGTCCGCGCTGGTCAGAGCTCTGGCAGCGCACCGGGGCACCGAGGCGGCGGCCCCCGACCTGTACGGGCTGCACCACCTCGTCCTGGACGTCGCCGAGCGTCGCGGGCTCCACCGCGAGCGCGCCGCCGCCCTGCTCAACCTGGGCGACCTGGACGCCCGGACCGGCCGTGTCGAGCAGGCGCTGGCCCGCTACCGGGCCGCGCTGGACGCGGGGCGGCTCGCCGGGGACGCCTATGCCACCGGGCGTGCCATGGAGTCGGTGGGCGGGGCCCACCAGGAGCGGGAGGACTGGCAGCGGGCCGCCGACTGGTACGGCAGGGCCCTGGCCCAGCGGCAGGCCCGCGGGGAGCGGGAGGACGAGGCCCGGCTGTACGGCAGGCTCGGCAGTGTGCAGACGTACGCGGGCCGCTACGGGGAGGCGCTGCGCAGCTGGCGGGCGGCCGTGGCGGGCTACCGCAGGCTCGGCGACGTGCCGGGCCGGGCGCGGGCGCTCAGCGAGATGGCCCGGGTACAGGAGTACGCGGGCCGCCCCGAGGAGTGCGTGCGGACCTGCCGGGAGGCCGTCGAGTGGGCGCGGCAGGCGGGCGACGGCCGCCTGCAGGCCGCACTCCAGCTGCGGCTGGCCGACACCCTGGACCGGCTCGGGGACCCCTCGGCTGCGCAACTGCACCGTCACGCTGCGGAAAGACTCCTCGGAGAGCCCAGTTCCGCCTACGAAATCCGTGGTGGTTCTGAAGAAGATTGATGCTTTGCAAGGCTAGACAGCGGGAAGTCCTTCATTAGACTGGTCGATGCCGCGTGTTCGCGTGGTGTGTCCCGGTGCGCCCAGGTGCGTCTGGGTATCCATGGCATTGACCGTACTTTTCCCTCTGAGCCAAGGACCGTGATCGACGTGAAGGTCGGCATCCCCCGCGAGGTCAAGAACAACGAGTTCCGGGTGGCCATCACCCCCGCCGGTGTGCACGAGCTCGTGCGCCACGGCCACCAGGTCGTCATCGAGCAGGGGGCCGGTGAGGGCTCCTCGATCACGGACGCGGAGTTCGTCGCCGCCGGTGCGCAGATCCTGCCGACCGCCGACGAGGTCTGGGCCGCCGCGGACCTGCTGCTGAAGGTCAAGGAGCCCATCGCGGAGGAGTACCACCGCCTCCGCAAGGACCAGACGCTCTTCACCTACCTGCACCTCGCCGCCTCCCGCGAGTGCACGGACGCCCTGCTGGCCTCCGGCACCACCGCGATCGCCTACGAGACGGTCGAGACCGCGAACCGCGCCCTGCCGCTGCTCGCCCCGATGTCCGAGGTGGCGGGCCGCCTGGCTCCGCAGGTCGGCGCCTACCACCTGATGCGCTCCGCGGGCGGCCGCGGCGTGCTGCCCGGCGGCGTCCCCGGCACCCACGCCGGCCGCGCCGTGGTCATCGGCGGCGGTGTCTCCGGCTGGAGCGCCACCCAGATCGCCGTCGGCATGGGCTTCCACGTGACCCTGCTCGACAAGGACGTCAACAAGCTCCGCGAGGCCGACAAGGTCTTCGGCACCAAGGTGCAGACCGTGGTCTCCAACGCCTTCGAGCTGGAGAAGGCCGTCGTCGAGGCCGACCTCGTCATCGGCGCCGTGCTCATCCCGGGCGCCAAGGCCCCGAAGCTGGTCACCAACGAGCTGGTCGCCAAGATGAAGCCCGGAAGTGTCCTTGTCGACATCGCGATCGACCAGGGCGGCTGCTTCGAGGACTCCCGTCCGACCACCCACGCCGAGCCGACCTTCCCGGTTCACGGCTCGGTCTTCTACTGCGTCGCCAACATGCCCGGCGCGGTCCCCAACACCTCCACCTACGCCCTCACCAACGCCACGCTCCCGTACATCGTGTCGCTGGCGAACAACGGCTGGGTCGAGGCGCTGCGCCGGGACGCCGCGCTCGCCAAGGGCCTCAACACCCATGACGGCAAGGTCGTTTACCAGGAGGTCGCGGAGGCCCACGGCCTGGAGGGCGTCGAACTCGCCTCGCTCCTCGGCTGACGGTCAACCGACGTCGTCAACATCACGTGTCCGGCCGGACCTTGCTCGCCAGGGTCCGGCCGGACGCGTTCCGCCCCGCCCCGCCCGGCGGTCTCAACTCGCGCCGAACGTAACCCTTTAACCGTTTCGCTCCCCCCTGAAACGGGCGCATCGGGGCGCGTACGGAGGGGCGCGCGCCCTTGACAGGGCGGGGTGGAGTTGCCGACACATCGGGCCGGGTCCGGCGGATTGTGTTGCTGCGGACCGGTGACACGCCATAGAGTCGCAAACCGTCGGCATGGTGCCACGCTGACCTATCGATAAGTTTCCTGGTCACGTCCAAGGAGGTAAGACGACTTGTGAATGAGTCGACAATTACTCCGGAGGGCGGTCACCCAGGAACGGGTGCGGGACAGGACCCGCAGACCGCCCTCGGCGCCGTCGGCTCCGTCGCCGTCCGCCCCTCCGCGCCCCACCGGCACACGACGCACATGACGACACCCCACACGATGAAGACGATGGACGGCCCACACGTGAACGCCATGGCCGGCAACGAGAGTGGCCGAGAGTCCACCCACTTCGCCGCCTACGAGGAAGTCCCCGAAGGGCACTTCTACGACCCCGACGCCGAGTACGAGCCCGATCCCGAGTACGCGGCCACCCTGGCGCCCGACGCCGCGCGCCAGCGCCGTGAGCGCATCGGCCCCACCGGACGGCCCCTGCCGTACTTCCCGATCCCGGGCCCGCTGACCGACCACGGCCCCGCGAAGATCATCGCGATGTGCAACCAGAAGGGCGGCGTCGGCAAGACCACGTCGACCATCAACCTGGGGGCCGCGCTCGCCGAGTACGGCCGCCGGGTGCTGCTCGTCGACTTCGACCCGCAGGGCGCCCTGTCCGTGGGCCTCGGGGTGAACCCGATGGAGCTCGACCTCACCGTCTACAACCTCCTGATGGAGCGGGGGATGTCGGCGGACGAGGTCCTGCTGAAGACCGCCGTGCCCAACATGGACCTGCTGCCGAGCAACATCGACCTCTCCGCCGCCGAGGTGCAGCTGGTGAGCGAGGTCGCCCGCGAGTCCACGCTCCAGCGCGCCCTCAAGCCCCTGCTGGCCGACTACGACTACATCGTGATCGACTGTCAGCCCTCGCTCGGCCTGCTGACGGTGAACGCCCTGACGGCGGCTCACAAGGTCATCGTCCCGCTGGAGTGCGAGTTCTTCGCCCTGCGCGGCGTCGCCCTGCTCACCGAGACCATCGAGAAGGTCCAGGAGCGGCTCAACCCCGAGCTGGAGCTCGACGGGATCCTCGCCACCATGTACGACTCGCGCACCGTGCACAGCCGCGAGGTGCTGGCCCGGGTCGTGGAGGCGTTCGACGAGCACGTCTACCACACGGTCATCGGCCGGACCGTGCGCTTCCCGGAGACCACGGTCGCCGGTGAGCCGATCACCACCTACGCCTCCAACTCCGTCGGCGCCGCCGCCTACCGCCAGCTCGCCAGGGAGGTGCTCGCCCGGTGTCACGCCGAGTGAGTCTGCCCGGAGCCGACGAGCTGTTCCGTACGACCGGTGGCATGCCGCTCCAGGCGTCCGGCCCGCGCAAGCAGGCCGCCGGTGAGCCCCGGGTGCCCGCCCCGGCCGGGGAGGGCGACCCGGCCCAGGGCCAGACTCCCGAGGGCGCCCGCGAGCACACCGCCGCCGACGCCGAGACCGCCGGGGAGCAGCGCAGCCGGGGTGAGGCCGCCGACCAGGCGGGAACCCCGGCGGCTCCCTCCGCCGGAGCGCCCCGGACCCGCCGGGCGCCCGCCGCCGCGGAGGCCGCGGCGGCGCCCCGGCGGCGGGGCCGCGGGGTCAACCGCCGCCCCAGCGGGCGCGAGCGCCACGACGAGAAGATCACCGTCTACGTCTCCGCCGAGGAACTGATGGACCTGGAGCACGCGCGGCTGGTCCTGCGCGGCGAGCACGGGCTCGCCGTCGACCGCGGACGCATCGTCCGCGAGGCGGTGGCCGTGGTGCTGGCGGACCTGGAGCAGCGGGGCGACGCGAGCATCCTCGTGAGGCGCCTGCGCGGCCGGTGAGGCCCTGCGACGCGAGCGTCCTCGTGAGGCGCCTGCGCGGCCGGTGAGGCGGTGCGCGCGGTAGCCTGCGGCTGCCCCGCCTGCGCCGCTCCCCTGGACCGCCATGCCTCCGACCGACGACTCCCCCCGTACGCCGCGCCACCGCCGTGCGCTCGGACGGGGACCGGGCGCGGCCGACGCCACCGGGGCGCAGGCGCCCGGGCCCGCACGTCCGTCGGACGCCGGGCCCGCCGCCGTCCAGGACGCGCCCGACGCGGCCCCCGTCGGCGAGGCCGCCGTCCGGGACGCGGAACCGGCCGGAACCGCCGTCCCGCCTCCCCCCGGGCCCTCGGCGCCCGTGGCCGCCTCCGCGGCCCCGCCGCAGGCCCCCGGCGCCCCTGGGCCGGCCGGCCCGGGCGCCGCGGCGCACGAGGCGGCCGGCGGCACGGGCCCCGAGGGCCGGTTCACCGTCCGGCTGGCGAACTTCGAAGGCCCCTTCGACCTGCTGCTCCAGTTGATCGCCAAGCACCGGCTGGACGTCACCGAGGTCGCCCTCTCGCAGGTCACCGACGAGTTCATGGCCCATATCCGGGCCATGGGGCCCGACTGGGACCTCGACCAGACCACCGAGTTCCTGGTCGTCGCCGCCACCCTCCTCGACCTGAAGGCCGCGCGGCTGCTGCCCGCCGCCGAGGTGGAGGACGAGGCGGACCTCGCACTCCTGGAGGCGCGCGACCTGCTCTTCGCCCGGCTGCTGCAGTACCGCGCCTACAAGGAGATCGCCCGCATCCTGGAGGAGCGGCTGGAGGGCGAGGCGCGCCGCCACCCCCGCACCGTCGGGCTGGAGCCCCACCACGCCGCACTGCTCCCCGAGGTGGTCATCGGCATCGGAGCCGAGGGCTTCGCCCGGCTGGCGGTCAAGGCCATGCTGCCCAGGCCCGCGCCGCAGGTGTACGTGGACCACATCCACGCGCCGCTGGTCAGCGTCCGCGAGCAGGCGGCGGTCCTCGTCGCCCTGCTCCGCGAGCGCGGCACCGCCACCTTCCGGGAGCTGACCGAGGGCGTCGGGGACACCCTGACCGTGGTCGCGCGGTTCCTCGCCCTGCTGGAGCTCTACCGGGAGAAGGCGCTCACCCTGGAGCAGCCCGAGGCGCTGGGGGAGCTGACCGTGACCTGGTCGCCCGAGGCGGGCGAGGGGGTCGCGGTCACCGACGAGTTCGACCGAGCCGTGGAGGAGAAGCCGTGAGCGAGCTCAAGCCCGCGCTGGAGGCCGTGCTGATGGTCGTGGACGAGCCCGCGACCGTAGAGCACCTCGCCCAGGTCCTGGAGCAGCCCCGCCGGGCCGTGGCGGACGCGCTGCGCGAGCTGGCCGACGAGTACACCGTGCAGGGCCGGGGCTTCGAGCTGCGACTCGTCGCCGGTGGATGGCGCTTCTACAGCCGGCCCGAGCACGCGGCCGCGGTCGAGCGCTTCGTCCTCGACGGCCGGCAGGCCCGGCTGACCCAGGCCGCCCTGGAGACCCTGGCGGTCGTCGCCTACCGGCAGCCGGTCAGCCGCTCGCGGGTCTCGGCGGTCCGCGGCGTGAACTGCGACGGCGTGATGCGCACCCTCCTCCAGCGGGGCCTGGTGGAGGAGGCGGGCACGGAACCCGAAACAGGTGCGATCCTGTACAGGACGACGAACTACTTCCTGGAGCGGCTGGGCCTGCGCGGCCTGGACGAGCTGCCGGAGCTCGCGCCCTTCCTCCCCGAGGCGGACGCGGTCGAGGCGGAGTCGCAGGAGGCGGTCCCGTCGTTCGATCCGGACGAGCCGGATCGCATGGACGCAGACGACACAAAGACGGAACTGTGATGCGAAGCAGCGGCAGGAACAGCAGCGGAAACAACGGCGGGAGCCGTGGTGGCAACAGCGGCGGCCGCGGCAGCAGCGGCGGGGGGCGCGGCAACTACCGCGGCGCCGGCAACGGCCGCGACGAGCGGCAGGGCGGGAGCAGGCCGCGCAGGCCCCGTCCCGAGGAGCGCCGCTACGACGTGGGGGACGCCCCCGAGGCCCGCAAGGGCCGCGGCGGCGCGGCGCGCGGCGGTGCCAAGGGAGGCCCGCGGCAGTCGCCCCAGCGCGGCGGCGGCCGTACGGCCCCGGCCCGCTCCCGCGAGTACGACGCCCGTACCGAGGAGCGCAACCGGGAGCGCTACGCCGGCAAGCCCGTGATCAAGACGCCGAAGACCTTCGGCGACCAGGAGGGCGAGCGGCTGCAGAAGGTGCTCGCCCGGGCGGGCATGGGCTCCCGCCGCGCCTGCGAGGAGCTCATCGACGCGGGCCGCGTGGAGGTCAACGGCGAGATCGTCGTGGAGCAGGGTGTGCGCGTGGACCCGGAGAAGGACGAGATCAAGGTCGACGGCCTCACCGTGGCCACGCAGTCCTACCTCTTCTTCGCGCTGAACAAGCCCGCCGGGGTGGTCTCCACGATGGAGGACCCGGACGGCCGCCAGTGCCTGGGCGACTACGTCACCAACCGCGAGACCCGCCTGTTCCACGTGGGCCGGCTCGACACGGAGACCGAGGGCATCATCCTGCTCACCAACCACGGAGAGCTCGCCCACCGCCTCACGCACCCCCGGTACGGCGTGAAGAAGACCTACCTCGCCGCCGTCCAGGGCCCCCTGCCGCGCGAGGTGGGCCGGCGCCTGAAGGACGGCATCCAGCTGGAGGACGGCTACGCCCGCGCCGACCACTTCCGCGTGGTCGAGCAGACCGGGAAGAACTACCTGGTCGAGGTCGTCCTCCACGAGGGCCGCAAGCACATCGTGCGCCGGATGCTCGCCGAGGCGGGCTTCCCGGTGGAACGCCTGGTGCGCACGGCCTTCGGGCCGATCTCGCTCGGCGACCAGAAGTCCGGCTGGCTGCGCCGCCTGACCAACACCGAGGTCGGGATGCTGATGAAGGAGGTCGGCCTCTAGGACGGTACGGGAGGCCTTCCCGCCCGCACTCGCAGGAGCCCGCGACCCCCTCGGGGTCGCGGGCTCCTTGCGTCGCGCCCCCGGGGCCGCTGACCGAACCTCCTTGTGCGGAGCGGCGGAAACTTTTATAGTCACACTGACTTTTAAGGGGGTCGGGATGAATCCCGCGGACCTGCTCCGCCTTCTCCAGCAGCCGCTCTTCACGCTGCTCGGCACGCCCGTCGCCTGGGTCGAGGTCCTCGGCTTCGGCAGCGGTGCGCTGTGCGTCTGGCTGGTGGCCCGGCAGCACGTCGCCAACTGGCCCGTCGGCATCGCCAACACCCTGCTGTTCCTCGTGCTCTTCACCCAGGCCGGGCTCTACGCCGACGCCGGCCTCCAGATCGTCTTCATCGCCCTCGCCGCCTACGGCTGGTGGACCTGGACCCACGGGGGTGGACCAGGCTCCGACCGGCTGCCGGTGCGGCGCACCACGCGCACCGAGTGGCTCGCGCTGCTCGCGGCGGGGGCGGTGGGGACCACGGCGCTCACCCTGCTGCTGGCCCGGGCCACGGACTCCACCGTGCCCTTCTGGGACGCCCTGACCACCGTGCTGTCCCTGGCCGCGACGTACGGGCAGTGCCGGAAGCTGGTGGAGTCCTGGTGGCTGTGGATCGCGGCCGACGTGGTCTACATCCCGCTCTACGCCCACAAGGAGCTCTACCTGACCTCACTGCTGTACGCGGGCTTCCTGACCCTGTGCCTGGCCGGGCTGCGGAACTGGCGGCGCGACCTCGCCGCGGGCGACGCCCGCCCGGCCCTGGAGGCCGCCGCATGAGCCGCCACGGACACGGACTGGTGCTCGGCAAGTTCTATCCGCCGCACGCGGGCCACCACCACCTCGTCCGCACCGCCGCGGCCCGCTGCGAGCGGCTCACCGTGCTGGTCTGCGCCGCCTCCGTGGAGAGCGTCCCGCTCGCCGACCGGGTCGCCTGGATGCGCGAGGTCCACCCCGGGGTGCGGGTGGTCGGCGCCGTCGACGACCACCCCGTCGACCTGTACGACGAGGCCGTGTGGGACGCACACATGTCGGTCTTCACCACGGCCGTGCCCGAACCGGTCGACGCGGTCTACACCTCCGAGGAGTACGGCGACGAACTCGCCCGGCGCCTCGGCGCGGTCCACGTGTGCGTCGACCCGGACCGTGCGGCCTTCCCGGTCTCCGGCACCGCCGTGCGCCGCGACGCGGCCGGCTGCTGGGACTTCCTCGCCGCGCCCGTGCGCGCCGCGCTGACCCGCCGCGTCGTCGTCCTCGGCGCGGAGTCCACCGGTACCACCACGCTCTCCACGGCCCTCGCCGAGCACTACCGCGCCCGCGGCGGGGTCTGGGGCCGCACCCGGTGGGTCGCCGAGTACGGCCGCGCCCACAGCGAGCTGCGGCTCGCCGAGCTCCGGGCCCGGCGACCGGAGGCCGACTTCTCCGAGGTCGCCTTCGCCTCAGGGGAGTTCCCCCTGATCGCCCGGGAGCAGGCGGCCCGGGAGGAGGCCGCGGCCCGGGACGGCTCGCCCCTCCTCGTCTGCGACACCGACGCGTTCGCGACCACGGTCTGGCACGAGCGCTACCTCGGTACCCCCTACCCGGGCGAACCCGAACCCCGCACCCAGCACCTGTGGATCCTCACCGACCACACCGGGGTCCCCTTCGAGGACGACGGCCTGCGCGACGGCGAGCACCTGCGCCCCTGGATGACCGAGCGCTTCCGCGACGGACTCCGGCGCACCGGCCGCCCCTTCGTGGAGGTCACCGGCCCGCACGAGCAGCGGCTGGCCGCGGCCGTCGAGGCGGTCGACGCCTGCCTGCGCGAGGGGCTGACCTTCGCCGACCCGCTGCCCGCCCAGGCCCCGCCCGCTCCCGGGGGCCGCTGATGCAGGGCTACGACCCCTCCGCCTTCCCGCCGTTCGCCGTGACCGTGGACCTCGCCGTCTTCACCGTCCGCGCCATGCGGCTGCACGTCCTCCTCGTCGAGCGGGGCCAGGACCCCCACAGGGGCCGCTGGGCCCTGCCCGGCGGCTTCCTGCTGCCCCACGAGGCCGCCGAGCAGGCCGCCCGCCGGGAGCTCGCGGAGGAGACCGGGCTGTCCTGCGACACCACCGAGGGGCTCCACCTGGAGCAGCTGCGCACCTACAGCGACCCCGACCGCGACCCGCGGATGCGCGTCGTCTCCGTCGCCTTCACCGCCCTGCTGCCCGACCTCCCCGAACCCCGGGGCGGCGGCGACGCGGCCCGGGCCCGCTGGACCCCGCGCGACGAGGCCTCGCCCCTCGCCTTCGACCACGACCGCATCCTCGCGGACGCCCACGAACGCATCGGCGCCAAGCTGGAGTACACCTGCCTGGCGACCGCCTTCTGCCCGGCCGCCTTCACCCTCGGCGAACTCCGGCAGGTCTACGAGACCGTCTGGGGCGTGGCCCTGGACCGGCCCAACTTCCGCCGCAAGGTGCTCGCGACGCCCGGCTTCGTCGAACCGGTGGCCGGCGGCCCCCGGCGCACCGGCGCCCGGGGCAAGCCCGCGGCCCTGTACACGGCGGGCCCCGCCCGCTCGCTCCACCCTCCGCTGCTGCGCCCGGAAGGACGGCCCCGATGACCCTCACCGCACCCGCCCGCGACGCCTCCACCCCGCCCGGGAAGCGGGCCGCCACCGGCGCGCTGCTCGGACTGGCGCTCGGGGACGCCCTCGGCTTCCCCACCGAGTTCAGCGACGTCCCCCGCATCCTCGCGACCTGGGGACCCTGG
Organism: Streptomyces sp. C10-9-1; assembly: GCF_024497955.1. GTDB lineage: Bacteria > Actinomycetota > Actinomycetes > Streptomycetales > Streptomycetaceae > Streptomyces > Streptomyces sanyensis. The sequence continues at coordinate 34,387 of NZ_JANHKP010000008.1, forward strand.
CGCGGGATGCCCCTGCCCACACCCGCCCACGTCACCGACGACACCCAGATGACCCTGGCCCTCGGCCGCGGGCTGCGCACGGCCATGTCCCGGGGCCTGCTCGTCGGCTCGCGGCTGGTCCGCCCGGTGCGCGAGGAGTTCGTCGACTGGTACCACTCCCCGGACAACAACCGCGCCCCCGGGCGGACCTGCCTGGTCGCCTGCCGCCTGCTCGACGGGGACGCGCCCTGGCAGCAGGCGAGCCAGACCGGGTCCAAGGGGTGCGGCGCCAACATGCGGGTGGCCCCCGTCGGCCTGGCCCCCGGCCTCGACGACGGGCAGCGCGCGGGCGCCGCCCAGCTCCAGTCCGCCCTCACCCACGGGCACCCCACCGCGCTGGCGGCGAGCGACCTGACGGCGCGGGCCGTCCACCTGCTCGCCCGGGGCGAGGACCCCTCCGGCCTGGTCGCCCTGCTCCGCTCCTACGCCCTGGAGGCGCGCACCCGCTACCACGAGCGCTGGCTCGGCGACCTGTGGCGGCACGCCACCGCCGACCCCTCCCCGGGGGCCTTCATCGCCCGCGGCTGGGACGAGTGCCTGGCCGTCCTGGACCGCCTCGAGGCCGCGCTGCGCGCACCGGATCCGGAAGCGGACCCCTGCCTGTCCACCGGCGACGGCTGGATCGCCGAGGAGGCGCTGGCGACGGCGCTGCTGTGCTTCCTGATGTTCCCCGGGGAGCCGCTCACCGTCCTGCGCCGTGCGGCCTGCACACGCGGCGACTCCGACTCGATCGCCGCCCTCGCGGGTGCCTTCGCGGGCGCCCACCTGGGCGCGGACGCCTGGCCCGCCGACTGGGCCGCTCGGATCGAGTACCGGCCCGAACTCCTGGAGCTCGGAGCGCTCTGGGACGCTTGAGCGATGACCGCGCTGCGCCGCGCCGGAGTCCACGCCGACCTCTCCGCCGTCACCGCCGAACAGCCCCATCCGCTGGTCTTCGCGACCGTCTCGGGGGCCCACCTGTACGGCTTCCCCTCCCGGGACTCCGACGTGGACCTGCGCGGCGCGCACCTCCTGCCCGCCGCCGACCTCGTCGGCCTGCGCGAGCCGGAGGAGACCCGCACCGCCATGCGGGACGCCGACGACACCGAACTCGACCTGGTCACCCACGACCTGCGCAAGTTCGTCCGGCTGCTGCTGCGGCGGAACGGCTACGTGCTGGAGCAGCTGCTCTCCCCGCTCGTCGTCCGCACCGGCGAGACGCACCGGGAACTCGCCTCCCACGCCCCCGGCGTGCTGACCTCCCACCACGCCCACCACTACCGGGGGTTCGCCACCACCCAGTGGCGCCTGTTCGGCAGGACGGGGGAGCTCAAGCCGCTGCTCTACACCTACCGCGCCCTGCTCACCGGCATCCACCTCCTGCGCAGCGGCCGGGTGGAGGCCCATCTGCCCACCCTCCACGGCGAGGTCGCCGAGGCGCCCGAGCGCCTGCCCGAGCTGATCGCCGCCAAGGAGGGGGCCGAGCACGGCGTGGTGGAGGCGGGCCTGGACACCGAGGCGGTCCGGTCCGAGGTCGAGCGCCTGCACACCGTGCTCGACGCGGCGCAGGCCGCGACCCGCCTCCCCGGGCAGCCCTCAGCCGGAGCGGCGCTGCACGACCTGCTGGTCCGCGTACGACTCGGCTGAGGCGCGCCGGGCCCGGAAGAGGAAGTCCTCGACCCGGGCCCGATCGGGCTCCGCGGGCAGCGGGGTGCCGGACAGGGCCGCGTCCGCCTCGTCGGCCAGCCGGCCATCCAGGCGGCCACCCGCTCCCAGGGGACCTCGCCCCGCCTGACCGCGAGCAGCGCCTCCCGCTCCTCGCCCACCTCGACCACCAGCCTGCCGGTGCGCAGCAGGTCCCGGCAGGACGCGAGGAGCCGCACCAGGTGCATGGCGTGCTTCCAGCGGGGCGCGCCGCGGGTGCGCAGATCCGCCTCCAGCTTCCGGCGCTGCCCGTGCGCGTAGCGGACGAAGGTGGCGTGCGCCTGCCGGGAGAGGAAGGCCCCGCGCAGGAGGAGCAGTTCGCGCCCGATGTCGTCGACGTGCTCGACGAGGGGGGAGTGGAGGCACTCCAGCACGTTCGGGTTGGCGCGCAGCGCCAGCGACAGGAAGCGCTCCAGCTCCCAGGAGAACTGCTCCTCGGCCGGTCCCTCGACATGCGTGGGCGGCTTGTCGAACGCCCAGTACAGCGGGGCCGGAGCGAGGAACACACCGCGGCGGTCCGTGTCGCTGTCCTCGGTGGCCAGCCCGAAGGCCCGCGATCCCGTCACACAGGCGTACACGGTGTGGTCGAGCACGAGGGCTGCGGGGTCCTGCGGGCCGGGAGGGGACGCGGTGTTCACGGCCCGAGGCTACGCCGCCCCGCCGCGCGGCCGGGAGCCGGCCCGTGACCTGCCTCGACACCATCCGCGAGAAGCACCGACGGCACCCCTGCCGGTCGTCTCCCCGCTCCTGTGCCCCCTCCACGAGGACACGCCCGGTCCGAGCCCCCGTCCCGGCCGCGCTGGGCGAGGGGCGACCGGTGTTCCGGGCGCGGAGCGACCCTGCCGAGCGTGCCTCGGGCAAGCTCACCCTCTCCGTCATCCGCCGGGAACTTGCCCGGATCGTCGCCGGGCGGGCCGGGGCGGACCCGCGTCCGCACCTGCTGGACGGGAGGGAGCTGTACGGGCCCGCCGACGCCGGGGAGCTGCCGCTGCCGGACGGCCTGCACCCGGACGCGGCGACCCACCGGCTCATCGGGGAGCGCTTCGCCCCCCCCGGGCCCCTTCGCCCCGGGCGGTTCCTGACCGGCCGGACCCCCCCGGCGCCGTGCGAAGCCGCCCCGGGCGGGCCGCTCAGACCAGCCGGACGGAGCCGCCGGAGACCGCGATCTGCTTCGGCGGCAGCGGCCGGGTCGCCGGACCCACCGCCACGGAGCCGTCCGCGACACGGAACCTGCTGCCGTGGCAGGGGCAGGCGATCAGCCCGTCGCTGACCGATGCGACCGTGCAGCCCTGGTGCGTGCAGATCGCCGAGAAGGCGCGGAACTCCCCCTCCTCCGGCTGGGTGACCACCACCTCCTGGTCCGCCAGGACGACTCCGCCCCCGACCGGCACCTCGGCGGCGGCGGTGAGTTCCTCGCCCGCCGGGGACGCCGGGGCGGAGCCCGAGGCGCCGTCGGAGGGTGTGGGGGAGGCGGGCGCCCCGGTGGGGGACGCGGTGGGCTCCGGGGTCCCGCCGTCCCCGTCCCCGCAGCCCGCCGTCAGCGAGACGGCGGCCGCCGCGCCCGCCGCCAGGACCGTTCTGCGCTGCGTGCCCATGCCGTGACTCCCTCGTGTCCGCCTGCACCGCCTCCGAGCATCCCCCGCCGCCGGCCGCCTCCGGCGCAGGCGCGCCAGAGGCGGCCCACCGCGCGGGCGGACCGCGGAACGGGCCCGGGGCGGGACCGGCAGGCGCGCGGGGCAGCCCGTACGCTGAGCGCGGGCCCGCCGCCCCCACCGACGGCACCACCCGCCCGCACCCGCCCGCATCCCTAGGACGCCCACCCGTGAGAACCGCGCTCGTCATCGGAACCGGACTGATCGGCACCTCGGCCGCGCTCGCCCTCGCGGGCCGCGGCGTCCGGGTCCACCTCGTCGACCACGACGCGGCACAGGCCCGCACCGCCGCCGCGCTCGGCGCCGGCACCGAGGAGGCGCCGGAGGGCCCCGTTGACCTGGCGGTGGTGGCCGTCCCGCCCGCCCGCACCGCCGCCGCGCTCGCCGAGGCGATGAAGGCCGGACGGGCCCGCGGCTACCTCGACGTCGCCAGCGTCAAGGGCGGTCCGCGCCGCGAGCTGGAGCGGCTCGGTGCCGACCTGTCCGCCTACATCGGCACGCACCCGATGTCCGGCAAGGAGACCTCGGGCCCCCTCGCCGCCACCGCCGACCTCTTCGAGGGGCGGCCCTGGGTGCTCACCCCGACCCCCGGCACGGACACCGAGGTGCTCAACCTCGCTCTGGAGCTGGTGGCCCTGTGCCGGGCCGTGCCGGTCGTCATGGACGCCGACGCCCACGACCGGGCCGTCGCCCTCGTCTCGCACACCCCGCAGCTGGTCTCCTCGCTGGTGGCCGCGCGCCTGGAGGCGGCCGACGACACCGCCGTCCGGCTCTGCGGCCAGGGCATCCGGGACGTCACCCGCATCGCGGCCTCCGACCCCCGGATGTGGGTCGACATCCTCGCCGCCAACCCCGGCCCGGTCGCCGACGTGCTCGCCGAGGTCGCCGCCGACCTGGACGAGACCGTGCGCGCGCTGCGCGCCCTGCACACCGGGGACGCGACCGAGCGCCCCGGAGCGGCCCGGGGCGTGGAGGACGTGCTGCGCCGCGGCAACGCCGGCCGCGCCCGGGTCCCCGGCAAGCACGGCGCCGCCCCGGCGGCGTACGAGACGGTCGCGGTGCTGATCAGCGACCAGCCCGGCGAGCTGGCGCGGATCTTCGCCGATGCCGGCCGGATCGGCGTGAACATCGAGGACGTCCGCATCGAGCACGCCACCGGGCAGCAGGCGGGCGTGGTGCAGCTGATGGTGGAACCCGCCGCGGCGCAGGTCCTCGGAGCCGCCCTGCGGGAGCGCGGCTGGGCTCTGCGCCCGTAGCGCGCGGCGCCCCGCGCCGCCGCCCCCGGAGCCCCGGGCTCCGGGGGCCCGCTCCGCGTGCAGGAGGGACCTCCGGCACTCGGTAACCTTGTGCTGTGCCCTCGGCGGTCCCGCCGCCGATCCTCCCGCAGACCTGAAAGGTGTCCGACACCGTGGAATCCGTGATCGTCGCCATCGACGGCCCCTCCGGCACGGGCAAGTCGAGCACCTCGAAGGCCGTCGCCTCGGCCCTCGGGCTCAGCTACCTGGACACCGGCGCCCAGTACCGCGCCATCACCTGGTGGATGCTGTCCAACGGTGTCGACACCGCCGACCCGCTCGCGATCGCGAGCGCCGCGGGCAAGCCCGTGATCGAGTCCGGCACCGACCCGGCCGCCCCCGCCATCACCGTCGACGGTGTCGACGCCTCCGGGCCCATCCGCACCCAGGAGGTCACCTCCAAGGTCAGCGCCGTCAGCGCGGTGCCCGAGGTGCGGGAGGTCATCACCGGGCTGCAGCGCTCCATCGCCGCGGCGGCCGCGCGGGGCATCGTCGTGGAGGGGCGGGACATCGGCACCACCGTGCTGCCCGACGCCGACCTGAAGATCTTCCTCACCGCCTCGCCGGAGGCCCGCGCTGCCCGGCGCAGCGGCGAGATCAAGGGCTCGGACGTGGCCGCCACGCGCGCCGCGCTGGTCGCCCGGGACGCGGCCGACTCCGGCCGCAAGACCTCCCCGCTGGCCAAGGCCGACGACGCGGTCGAGGTCGACACGACCGAGCTCACCCTCCAGCAGGTGGTGGAGCGCGTGGTGGCCCTGGTCGAGGAGCGCCGCGACGCGCTGCCGGGTGCCGGGGAGCGGACGGCCGCCCGGTGACCGCTCCCTCCCTGAAGGGCGCGGCCGTCGGCAGACGGATCGGCATAGGGCTCATGCGGGGCCTGTGGCGCCCCCGCGTCCTGGGCGCCTGGCGCGTACCGGCCGAGGGGCCCATGATCCTCGCCGTCAACCACGCGCACAACATCGACGGCCCGATGCTCATGGGCACCGCGCCGCGCCCCGTGCACTTCCTGATCAAGAAGGAGGCCTTCGTCGGGCCCCTGGGGCCTTTCCTGTCCGGTATCGGCCAGGTACCCGTGGACCGGACGGCGGCCGACCGCACGGCGATAGGCAGCGCCCTCGGCATCCTGGAGCGCGGCGGGGTCCTCGGGATCTTCCCCGAGGGCACCCGGGGCGAGGGCGACTTCGCCTCGCTGCGGGCCGGGCTGGCGTACTTCGCCGTCCGCAGCGGTGCCCCGATCGTGCCCGTCGCGGTGCTGGGCAGCACGGACCGCCGCGGCCGCCTGGTGCCGCAGCTCCCGCCGCTGCGCAGCCGCGTCGACCTCGTCTTCGGCGACCCCTTCGCCGCGGGCGACGGCAGCGGCCGCCGCACGCGCAGGGCGCTCGACGAGGCGACCGTGCGCATCCAGGAGCGCCTCACCTCCCACCTGGAAAACGCCAGGCGCCTGACCGGGCGCTGAGCGAGACTTGACCCGAGTGACGGGCCGCCCGACGCGGCCTGGTGACGAACGAGGAACGGACTTCATGAACGACCAGCACGACCACGGAGCACTCGGCGACGCCGAGTACGCGGAGTTCATGGAGCTCGCCGCGGAAGAGGGCTTCGACGCCGAGGACGTGGAGGGCGCGATCGAGGAGGCCGGCCACGGCCCGCTCCCCGTCCTCGCCATCGTCGGCCGCCCCAACGTCGGCAAGTCGACCCTGGTGAACCGCGTGATCGGCCGCCGCGAAGCGGTCGTGGAGGACCGGCCGGGCGTCACCCGCGACCGCGTCACCTACGAGGCCGAGTGGGCGGGCCGCCGCTTCAAGGTCGTCGACACCGGTGGCTGGGAGCAGGACGTCCTCGGCATCGACGCCTCCGTCGCCGCGCAGGCCGAGTACGCCATCGAGGCCGCCGACGCGGTCGTCTTCGTCGTCGACGCCACCGTGGGGGCCACCGACACCGACGAGGCCGTCGTCAAGCTGCTGCGCCGTGCGGGCAAGCCCGTGGTGCTCTGCGCCAACAAGGTCGACGGGCCCAGCGGCGAGGCCGACGCCACCGCCCTGTGGTCCCTCGGCCTCGGTGAGCCGCACCCGGTCTCCGCGCTCCACGGCCGCGGCACCGGCGACATGCTCGACGCGGTCCTGGAGGCCCTGCCCGACGCCCCGGCGCAGACCTTCGGCACCCCCGTCGGCGGTCCGCGCCGCATCGCCCTGATCGGCCGCCCGAACGTCGGCAAGTCCTCGCTGCTCAACAAGGTCGCCCGCGAGGAGCGCGTGGTGGTCAACGAGCTCGCCGGCACCACCCGCGACCCGGTGGACGAGCTCATCGAACTCGGCGGGGTCACCTGGAAGTTCGTCGACACCGCGGGCATCCGCCGCCGGGTCCACCTCCAGGAGGGCGCCGACTACTACGCCTCGCTGCGCACCGCGGCCGCCGTCGAGAAGGCCGAGGTCGCCGTCGTCCTGATCGACGCGGGCGAGAGCATCAGCGTGCAGGACCAGCGCATCATCACCATGGCAGTGGAGGCGGGCCGTGCCATGGTCATCGCCTACAACAAGTGGGACACCCTCGACGAGGAGCGGCGCTACTACCTGGAGCGCGAGATCGAGACCGAGCTCGGCCAGGTCGCCTGGGCCCCCCGGGTCAACGTCTCGGCGCGCACCGGCCGCCACATGGAGAAGCTCGTCCCGGCCATCGAGACGGCCCTCGCCGGCTGGGAGACCCGCGTCCCCACCGGTCGGCTGAACTCCTTCCTCGGCGAGCTGGTCGCCGCCCACCCGCACCCGATCCGGGGCGGCAAGCAGCCCCGCATCCTCTTCGGAACGCAGGCGGGCACCAAGCCGCCCCGCTTCGTGCTCTTCGCCTCGGGCTTCCTGGAGCACGGCTACCGCCGCTTCGTGGAGCGCAGGCTGCGCGAGGAGTTCGGCTTCGAGGGCACGCCCCTGCACATCTCCGTCCGGGTGCGCGAGAAGCGCGGCCGCAAGAAGTGACGCGCTGACAGGTCGCAGCCCGGGTGCCCGGGACCGCCGCAGCGGTCCCGGGCACCCGGGCGAGGGCCGTCCCGCGCCCGGGCGCCGGGCGGGGCGCTGCCCGCTCACAGCCCCCGGCGGGGGGCGGGGGGCAGCGCGGCGGGCTGGTAGCCGCCCGGGGGCCGTACCACCTGGTGGTACGGCTGCCAGTGGCCCTGCTGGTGCCCCGGGCCGGTCGTCCCGGGCCGGGTGCTGTGCAGTCCGGTGGTTCCGAACGCCCGGAACCCGATGTGCTCCTCGCCGCTGCGGTCGCCCGGGAGCGTCTTGAAGGCTCTCAGGTACTCCGAGTAGAGCGCGTCGTAGATCGGCGTCGGCGACATGCCGGACGAACCGTCACGGACGGGGCGCATCGAGGGGATCTGGCTCTGGTGCGGCTGGCGGGCTGGGTCGTATGTGTGCACGTACCTGCAACGACGGGACGGCCCTGCGGATGCGGTCGGCGCCCCGCCCTGTTCCCGTGGCATGGCAAAGCCCCAGGCCACCGCCGCGGAAGTCCGACGCGGCGGTAGGGGCCCGGGCGCACGGCGGCGGGCGGCACCGGGAGGGAGGGGCCCCCGGCACCGCCCCGGATCGGGCTCCGCGCCCGCACCGCCGCGAGCGGGGCCGCCCCCGCGGGCGCCCGGCGCGGAGCGGACCGGCTCTCGCCGGTCCGGGGGCCTCAGGTACCGGCCAGCGGCATGGTCGCCGCCACCAGGCGCCCGTTCGCGGCCGCCTTCTCCAGGGCCTCGCGCAGCAGGTCCTCGCGCGGCTGCTGGCCGATCGAGCCCACCGGGGCCGCGAAGACCAGCACGTTCTGCGTCTTGTTGGCCGCCGTGCGCCAGCCGTCGGTGACCTGGAGCGGCTGGTGCGCCTGCCACCAGGCGACCGGGCTGCCTCCGCCCGCGGCGGGCTGGAGCACCGCGTGCAGCTGGCCCATGGCCACCAGCACGGACCAGCCCGGAAGCTGGGCCGGCACCTGGTTGACGTCCATGACGGGCTGGAAGCCGTGCTCGATGAGCAGCGGCAGGAAGTCGTCCCCGCCGTTGCCCGCGGTCCCCGGGCGGGCGATGGGTGCCGTGGGCTCGACGACGAGCGCCGGGTGCAGCTCCCCGCCGATCAGGACGAGGCCGCTGGTGACCCCGAGCACGGCCTGCTGCGGAGCGGCCCCCGGGATCTGCGGCTCCTCGCCGGTGATGGAACGGACGGCCCCCTGCAACTGGTCCTCGGCCACGTGGACGACCTGGGAGGGGATGCAGGTGGCGTGGGCGAACGCCAGGACGGCGGTCTCCTCGCCGACGAACAGCACCGTGCTGGTGCGCTCCTGCTCGGAGTCGCCCGGGGTGCGGCAGGAGGTGCAGTCGTAGCTGCCGGGTGCGTTGTGGCCGGCGAGCAGCCGCTCGGCCTCTTCGTCGCCGATCTCGGCACGTACGTCCTCGCTGACGTCGAGCATGCGCGGCACGGGGGGCTCCTCGGACTTGATCGGGTGCGCCGGGCGGGTCCCGGCTCGTAAAGGGTCAACGGGCGACGCACGGCGGGGGTCACGCGCCCGGGGGGAACGAAATCCGGGCGCGGCGGCCGCGCGGCCCGTGCCGCACCGCCGCCGTGCCGCCCCGACCGGGTGCGCCCCTCAGCGGACCTCTGCCGCCTCCCCGCGGAACACCACCGCCCCCCGGCGCAGCACCGCCACCACGACCGGGGGTCCCGTGTCCCGGGCCAGTGCGCCGGGCAGCCGCTGCTCGGCGAGAACCACGGCCGCTCCGGCGGCCGCCCGCTCGCCCAGCAGCCGGTACGTCGAGGCCGCCGCCCCGGGCGCCATGCCGACGACCGGTTCGTCGAGGAGCAGGACCCCGGCGGCCGACAGCAGGGCCCGGCCCACCGCGAGCATCCGCCGCTCACCCCCCGACAGCGTGGCCGCGCGGCGGTCGAGCAGCCGCTCCAGGGCGGGGTAGGCCCGCAGGGCCGGGCCCTGGTCGGCGCCGGGGCGCACGAGCTCCAGGTTGTCGCGCACCGTCAGGCCGGCGTGCACCGCGGGCGCCTCCGGCACCAGCAGCACCCCGGCACGCGCCCGGCGGTGGGCGGCCAGCGCGGTCACGTCGCGGCCCCCCAGCAGCACGGTCCCCTCGGCGGGGCGCACGGTCCCCGCCAGCACCCGCAGCAGCGTGGTGCGCCCCGAGCCGTTGCGGCCGAGGAGCACCGTGACGGCACCGGAGGGGACCGTCAGGTCGACACCGTGCAGCGCCTCCAGGGGCCCGTAGCGGACCCGCACGCCCAGCGCCCGCATGGCCGCCGTCACCGCAGGATCCTCCCGCCCTCCAGCACGACCACCGCGTCGGCGATCCGCTCCACCAGGTCGAGGTCGTGCTCGACCACCAGCACCGCGGTGCCGTCGGCGGCCAGGGCCGCGAGCAGCCTGGCCAGGGCCTCGGCCTCCACGGGGTCCAGGCCCGCGGCAGGCTCGTCCAGCAGCAGCGTGTGCGGGCCGGAGGCGAGGGCGCGGGCCAGCTCGACCCGGCGCAGCACGCCCGTCGGAAGCCCCGCCGCGGGAAGCGCGCGCACGGGGCCGGCGAGTCCGAGCAGCCGCAGGGCGGCCTCGGTGCCGGGGGCACCGCCCGGGCCGTGCTCCGCACCCACCCGGACGTTCTCCTCGACCGTCAGCGAGCCGAACACGGCGGGCTCCTGGAAGGTGCGTGCGACACCGAGCCGGAAACGGGTGTGCGCGGGGCTGCGTGTGAGGTCCGCCCCGTCGAGTTCGACGCGCCCCGCGTCGGGCCGCAGTGTGCCGCACAGGCAGTCGAACAGCGTGCTCTTCCCGGCGCCGTTCGCCCCGACGAGGGCGGTGACGCGGGCGGGGGGCACCCCCAGGTCCACCCCGAGCAGCACCGGGAGGCCGTCGTAGGACTTCCGCACCCCGTGGGCGGCCAGCCCGCCCGCGGCGGGGAGCGGACCGGCCGCGGGCGGCACGGCCCGCGCGGGCGTCTCGGAGCGCCGGGCCGTCCCGGAGCGCGCGGGGGAGCGTCCGGCCGCACCGCCCCCCGCGGCCCGCGCCCCCCGCCGCGCGGGCGCCGGGCGCGGGGCCCGGCCCGGGCCCGCCACGAGCCGCTCCCGCACGGCCGACCACGAGGGCAGCACGCCGGAGAAGGCGGCCAGCAGGCCCACCACCACGGCCGCCGCCCCCGCGTCCAGGCCGACCAGGAGCACCGCCGCGATCAGCGGTGACAGCGGGTTGTCGGCGCCGAGCACGAACACGGCCGCGAACCACAGCAGGCTGCGGACCGGGTCGAAGGCCGCCGGGTCGAAGGCCCCCGTCCCCAGGACGAGGAGCCCGCCCCCGAGGGCGGCCAGTGCCGCCCCCGCCGTGAACACCAGGAGTTTCAGGGGGCGGACGGCGAGCCCCGCCGCCTCCGCCCCCGCCTCGTGGTCGCGCAGGGCGGCCAGGGTGCGCCCCGCCCGGCCCCGGCGCAGCGCGGCGACGGCCGCCAGGGCGCAGGCCAGCACGGCGAGTTCGACCGCGTAGTAGGCGCGGTCGGCCGCCAGGCCGGCCGGCCGGGACACCGTCAGTCCCGCCGTCGCGTAGGGCTGGTCGAGCACGAACCGGCTGACCGCCACGCCCACGGCGAGGGTCGCCAGCGCCACCGCCAGGCCGTGGCGGCGGATCGCGGGCCAGCCGGTGAGCAGCCCCAGGGGGACGACCAGCAGCACCGCCGCCGCCGGCGCGAGGAGCCCGGGCAGGGCGGGCAGCCCGGGGAAGCGGCCCGCGGCCAGCAGGGCGGTGCCCAGGGCGCCGAGCCCCGCGAACGCCGCCTGGCACAGGGAGATCTGACCGCCCCGCCCGGTCACGACCACCAGGGACAGCAGGGCGACCGCGAGGGCGGGGACCTGGACGGCGCTGCTCAGGTCGTCTCCCGCCAGGCCCAGGGGCAGCAGGAGCAGCACGGCCGCCGCGGCGACGACCCCCCGGGGGATCCGCACCGGCGGGGCGGCCGCCCGGCCGACCCAGCCGCCCGCCCCGCCGGGCCCCGGCAGTACCAGCGCGGCGACCAGCAGGGCCACCACGAACAGGTTCGCCCCCAGCGCCTGCACCAGGGTCCCGGCCTCGCCCCCGGGGTGCAGGCGGGTCATCTGCGCCTGCGCCACACCGATGGCCAGGGCCGCGGCCACGGCGACCGCGAGGCTGCGCATCCGCGCGATGACGGCGACCGCGAGCACCTCGACCACCAGCAGGGGCAGGCCGAAGGGGTCGAGCCGCAGGTAGGGGGCGAGCAGGACACCGGTGAGCCCGGCCGTGAACGAGCCGAAGGCCCAGCCCGCGGCCGCGACCCGGTCCGCGTCCACACCCCCCAGCCCGGCCAGCTCCCGGTCGTCCACGACCGCCCGCACCTGCCGTCCGAACCCGGTCCGGCGGACGGCGGCCGCGACCGCCGCGGCCAGCAGCACGGCGGCCGCCACCTGGGCCCAGGGCTCGTCCGGCACGAGCACGGGGGCGTCGGTCCGCGCACCGGTGCCCCACAGCACGGCCGCGGCGCCCACCAGCAGGACGAACACGCCGATGGAGGCGACAAGGGTCCGCGCGGGGTCGGGGGAGGGCGAGGACAACGGCCGGAAGACGGCCCGGTCGAGGAGGAGGCCGATGCCCGGCGCGACGACGAGCAGCGTGACGGCCGCCCCCGCGGCGAGCGGCCAGCCCCAGCCGACGGTGAACTGGCGCAGCACGAAGGCGCACACCATCGCCACGGCACCGTGGGCGAGGTTGAGCACCCCGGTGGTCCGGTAGGTGACGACCAGTCCGATCCCGGTGAGTGCGGCGGCACTGCCGACGGCGAGCCCGGCGAGGGTCAGGTCGTAGGTCAGCGAGGCCACGGCCGCGTCCACGGTTCGCAGACCGGGCAGGGGACCGGTGCGCCGTCGCCGCCCGCCTGCGGGGGCTCCCCGCTCTCCCCTCCGCCCTCCGCCCCCGCCGCCTCCGCGGGCTCAACGGGCCTGCCCGCGACCAGCGGGCAGTCCGGCCGGTGGGCGAGCCGGCCACCCGGGACCCGGACCGGCGGTTCCTCGGAGACGGCGGCCGGCGGGCCGTGCGCCCCCGCCTCCCACGGCGCCTCCGGAGCGGGCCGCGCCGCCCGGTCCCGCGGTCCCCCGGCGTCCTGCCCGGCCGCCTCCTCACGGGCCTCGCGCACCGACCCCACGGCCAGGACGGCACCCACCACGAGCAGCGCGGCCCCCGGCACCGTGGAGGAGGCGAGGTAGGGGAGCTGCCGCTCGGCGACACGCTCGCCCGAGACCCCGTACCAGCCGAGTACGCACAGCAGGACGCCGCAGGCCAGGGCCGCGAGAGCACCCCACCACAGCAGTCGGGACGTCGGCATCGCGATGCCTCCTTTCTTGCACTATGCCCCGAAGCGGCGGACGCTGGAAGCCGAGAACCGGTGGTGATCGCGATGGCTCACACAAGGCACTCCCGCGGGGCGGTCTGGGCGGCTGCGGCGGTCCTCGTCCTCGGGCCGCTGGCCGTCGGCTGCTCCGACGACTCCGGCTCCGGCTCCGCCACCTCGCCGACCCCGGCCGCCACCTCCCCGGCCTCGCCCACCGAGGGCGCGGGACCGGCGGACCCGGCGGCGGCCGAGGACCAGATCGAGGAGAGCTGGGACGTGTTCTTCGACCCCTCCACGACGACCGAGCAGAAGGTGGCCGTCCTGGAGAACGGCGAGGAGCTGAGGCCCGCGCTGGCCGCGTTCTCCGGCGACCAGAACGCGGCGGCCGTCGGGGCGGAGGTCACCGGCGTGGAGTTCACCTCGCCGACCGAGGCCGAGGTCACCTACGACCTCCTGGTGGACGGCGTCGTGGTGCTGCCCGACACCCGGGGCACCGCGGTCGAGGAGGACGGGGTCTGGAAGGTCTCCCAGAACGCCCTGTGCGGGCTGGTCTCCCTGAGCGCCGAGGCCCCGTCCGTGCCGGGCTGCTGAGCGGGCCGGGCGACCGCCGAAGGACCGGGTCGTGGCCCGCGGCGCACGGCGTGCCCGCGCGTGCTGCGCCCGCGCGGCGGGCGGGGGCGGCACGGGCACGGCGCCGGTGTGGGCGTCCGCCCGCCGGGCGGTCCGGCACCGCCGGGCGCGCACCGCGGGCGCGCTGCTCGGCGCGGCCCTCCTCGCGGCCTCCGCGGCGTGCGGCAGCCGCCTGCCCGAGGCGGACTTCCCCCGCCCCACCGCGTCCGGCACCCCGGCCCGGGGGGAACCGATCCGCGTCGGCGTCATCGCCAGCTCCACCAGCCCGGTCGGAGGCGGCGCCTTCGACGCGCCCGGTGAGGGCGCCCGGGCCTACTTCGCGGCCCTGAACGCCCGGGGCGGCATCCACGGCCGCCCCGTGGAGGTGGTCGGCTGCGACGACGGGGGCAGCGGCCCCGGCAACACCGCGTGCGTGCACCGGCTCGTGGACGAGCACGGGGTGGTCGCCCTCGTCGCCACCACCGCCTTCGACTACGCGGGGGCCGCCAGGGTGGCCCGGGCGGGGGTGCCGGACATCGGAGGGCAGCCCCTCGGGCCCGCGTACGACACCTATCCGCACCTCTACGGCATCTACGGCAGCGCGGCCCCCCGCACCGGCCGGTCCCCGGGCTGGGACGGCACGCTCTACGGCGGCACGGAGGTCTACCGGTGGTTCCGCGAGGAGCAGGGCGCCCGTACCGCGGCCGTGGTGTCCTACAACCAGGCCGCCTCCGCCGCGTACGCCCGGCTGATGGCGCGGGGGCTGGAGGAGGAGGGCTACACCGTCGTCCGCGAGCAGGTGGACTTCGCCCTGCCCAACTTCCGCGCGGCCGCCGCCGACATCGCCCGCAGCGGTGCCGACCTCGTCTTCGACGCCCTGGACACGCACGGCAACGTCCGCCTGTGCCAGGCGCTGGACGGCGCGGGGGCGGATTTCACCGCCAAGGTCACCAACGTGCAGAACTGGAACGACGCGGTGGCCGACGACTACGCGGACGCGCCCCGCTGCCGCAACGCGCTGTGGGCCACCGGGTCCAGCCGCAACCACGACGAGGCCGCGCACCCGGCCGTGGCGGAGTTCCGCGAGGGGATGCGCCGCCACGGCGCCTCGGCCGGCCCGCTGTCCCAGTGGCAGCTGGAGGGCTGGGCCGCCGCCCGGTGGTTCGCCGACGCGGCCGCCTCCTGCGGCCGCGACCCGACGCGGGCCTGCGTGGACCGCGCCGTGCGGGAGTCCGCCCCCTACACCGCCGGGGGGCTGCTGCTCCCGGTCTCTTTCGAGCGACTCGCCGAACCGCCGGCGACGCGGCGCACCTGCCTGTCCGTGGTCCGCTGGCAGGACGGACGCGGCTGGGTGGACCAGGGCCGGGACATGACCCGCGACTGCTTCACCGTGCCCCAGCTTCCGTACCGGCCCTGACCGGCGAGTACGCTCCTCACGGACGGGCTCCCCGCCGGGGGAGCGGCCACGGGCACAGGGAACGGAGGCAGCGGCGCCGTATGCGCATGTCGTTTCTGCTGCACAACGCGTACGGCATCGGCGGGACGATCCGCACGACCTTCAATCTCGCCCAGGCCCTCGCCGAGCGCCACGAGGTCGAGATCGTCTCGGTCTTCCGCCACCGCGACGAGCCGACGATGGGGGCGCCGTCCGGGGTCGCGCTGCGGCACCTGGTCGACCTGCGGAAGAAGAGCCCCGGCTACGACGGCGACGACCCGCTGGCCCGCAGGCCCGCCCGGGTCTTCCCGCGCGGCGACGGGCGCCACCGGCAGTACAGCAGGCTGACCGACGCGCGGATCGCCGCGCACCTGGCGGGGCTGCGGGCCGACGTGGTGATCGGCACCCGGCCCGGGCTCAACGTCCACATCGCCCGGCAGGCTCCCCGGGGCGTCGTCCGCATCGGCCAGGAGCACCTGACGCTCGACAGCCACGGCTACCGCCTCCGGCGCGAGATCGGGCACCGCTACACCATGCTCGACGCCGTCACCACCGTCACCGAGGCCGACGCCCGGGCCTACCGGGAGCGCCTGCGGCTGCCCGGCGTCCGGATCGAGGCGCTGCCGAACAGCGTTCCCGAGCCCGCCGCGGGACCGGCCGATCCCGCGGCCCGCTGCGTGGTCGCCGCCGGGCGGCTGACCCGGGTCAAGCGCTACGACGTGCTCGTCGAGGCATTCGCGAAGGTGGTCGCGGTCCGCCCGGACTGGCGACTGCGCATCTACGGCAGCGGGGACGCCACCGGGAACGAGAAGGACGCCCTGCGCGAGCTGATCGACCGCCGCGGGCTCGCGGAGCACGTGTTCCTCATGGGCACCGCGCAGCCGATGGACCGGGAGTGGGCCAAGGGCTCGCTCGCCGCCGTCACCTCGGAGCGCGAGTCCTTCGGGATGAGCATCGTCGAGGCGATGCGCTGCGGCCTGCCGGTGGTCGCCACCGACTGCCCGCTCGGCCCGCGCGAGATCATCGAGGACGGTGTGGACGGGCGGCTGGTGCCCGTCGGGGACGGCGACGCCTTCGCGGGGGCCCTGCTGGAGCTGATCGAGGACGAGGGGCTGCGGCGCCGGGCGGGGCGGGCGGCCCTCGCGGCCTCGGCGCGCTTCGATCCGGCGAGGATCGCCCGGAGCCACGAGGAGCTGTGCGCCGAACTCGTCGCCGCCGGGGCGCACGGGCGCTCCGGCGGCGACGTGCGCGAGGCCGTCCACCGGGGGCGAAGCGCGCTCTACGACGCCGGGTACGCCCTGCGCTACGCGGTGGCGGACCGCCTGCGGGGCGCCCGGCGCTGAGCGCCCCGGCGCCGTGGGCCCGGGCCCGTGCTCCGCGGCCACCGGGGCCCGGCCGTCGACCCGGCGGTGCTGACGGAGCTCGCCCACGCCTGCCGCGACGTGGAGGTGCTGCGCTGCGAGTACCGGGACCACCGCGGAGTGCCGACCCGGCGCACGCCGGAGCCCCACCGCCCGGTGTGCACGGAGCGGCGCTGGTACCTGGTGGCCTGGGACACCGACCGCCGGAGCCGGCGCACCCTGCGCGTGGACCGGCTCGTCCCCGGGCCGCCGCACGGGCCCCGCTTCGCACCCCGCACCCCGCCCTCCGAGGACCTCGCCGCCCCTGTCTCCCAGGGGATCGCCGTCCGGGCCTACCCGGCGCGCGGTGGTCCGGCCGCACCGCTCGGCGGAGGAGGCGGCGGGCTTCGCCGGACCGTCCGACGGTGTGCTGGAGGCGGTCGACGACCGCACCTGCCTGCTGCGGACCGGTGCGGACGGCCTGGACGCGCTGGTGGTCCCCGTGCTGCTGCTGGGCGTCGACTTCGAGGTGGTGGAGCCGGCCGGCCGACGGGGCATCTGCGGGACCGGCTCTGCCGGGCGCTCGCCGCGGGCCAGGGGGGCGACGGGTGCACGGGAGGGCGCGCGGAGGCGGGGCGAGTGGACGGAACCGATGGCGGAGTTGTGGGGGAACGGTGAAAGCGGCGGCGCTGCCTCCATTCTCCCCGCCGGGGTGACCGGTTTCATCGAATGGCGCTTCCCGCCGCCTGCGCGCATTGCGTTTTCCGGGTCCCGTGAATTACCGGACCGCTATCCGCGCGGCCGCCCGGTATTGCCCGTTCGGGTGAAGCAGTTCGAGTGACGCAGGTCTCGGCCGCTGTCGGGATCCTGTGACAGAAGCGTGACCGCGAAGGTATCCGGGCGCGATGCGGAAGATCACATTCCGAGCTTCCGCGACCGCCCGCAGGCCCCTACCGTGGGAGTCATGGCACCGATACCGACCCACCGGGAACAGCCCGACGACGCCCCCGACTCCTACGTCGGCCTCGGCGCCGGGGAGGCCGGGCGGCTCGCCCGCCGGCGCGGCTGGACGACGGTCCGCGAGCTGCCTCCCGGCGCGATCATCACCATGGAGTACCTGGAGGGCCGCCTCAACTTCGAGGTGCGCGACGGCACCGTGATCCGCTGCTGGAAGGGCTGAGTGCGGCGGGCGGCCGCGGAACAGGGCGGGCGCGCCGAGGGCCCCGGAGCCGCGGCTCCGGGGCCCTCGGCGCGCTCCTCGCCCGCCTCTGCCGGGCGCTCAGGCTCCCGGCAGCGGCCGCGAGTGCGGCGGGCGCCTGCTGCCGGTGGGCGACACCGGCGAACGCTCCGGGCGGCCCGTGTGCGGGCGCACGGGGGTGTGCGTCGCGGTGCGGGAGGCGCTGCCCGGCCGGGCTCCGGCGTGCCGGGGCGCGTGTTCGTGCGCCGCGGTGCCGCTTTCCAGCTGCGAGACCAGCTCGCGCTGCGGGACCGGGCCCGGCTGCGGAGCGCCCGCCGCGACCGGCCGCGGCGGCTCCGGGGCGCGGGCGCGCCAGCGGTCCCGGAGCCCGAGGAGCCAGACCTCGGTGCGGGCGATCACCGGCTCGCACCAGGGCAGCCCCAGAAGGATCAGCAGCCCCGCAGCCCAGCCCAGCAGCACGTCGCTGAGCCAGTGTGTGCCGATGTAGACGGTCGTCAGGCCCACGCCCAGGGAGACCACCGCGGACAGGGCCGAGAGATATCTGCGGGCCCGCGGGGTGGTCGCCAGATAGGCCAGGATTCCCCAGGTCACGACCGCGTTGGCGGTGTGGCCGGAGGGAAATATATCGCCGCCGGCGAAGAGCTCGGCCGAGCCGATCTCCGTCGCGTAGTGGGGTCCCAGCCGGCCCAGTCCGATCTTGACCGCGCCCACGGTGACGTTGAGTAGCAGCAGTGCCGCGCCGAGGGCCAGCAGGGGCCGGAGCGTGTGCTGCCGCCAGGAGCGCCAGCCCAGCCATGCCGCGACCATCACGGCCGTGGGGCCGCGCTGACCGAGGACCACGAAGTAGTCGAGGAACGCGTGCGGCTGCGGCCACTGCTCGAACGGCCGGAAGAGCATGACCTTCCAGTCGAGGGCCACGAGCCAGGTCGACGCCAGCACGGCGACGACGATGGCCGCGTAGAACGCGGAGGTCCCGCCGAAGAGGGCGAGACGCGTGCGGCTCATCCGCGGGATCTCTATCTTCGGCGGTTCCGGCTCCCGGTCCAGCCGGGCAAAGATGTCGGTACGCACCCAATCGACGTTACAGCGAGTGAGCGGGTGGTCCGGTCGATCCACTCCATTCGTGATGCCTACGTGATGTGGAGTTCGTCTCTGATCCACTCGAATTCGAGCCGTTCCGAAAATAGGCCGAAGTGCTGCCGGGGGGAATTCGTCCGGGTTTCCCGGGAGGTTCATTCCGGGGCACCCGGGCGGGGTTCACCGGTATTACGGACGCCGTTCGCGCCGCGTTCACGGCCCCCATGATCCGCCGCCCCCGGGGCAGGCGAGTGGCGTACGCCACACGGGGGCGGCGCGGCGGTGAGAGATCGACCACGCGCACTGCGCGGGAACTCGCGTACGCTGGCGCTCACTCGCCCGTCGATGCCGGGCCGCCCGCGGGACCCGAACGGCACCGTCCCCGGCCGGTCCGCCGAGCGCGAGGAATCTACGGGAGGTTCGTACATGACCGTGACGACCACGGCCGGGGCACGCCTGCGCGCCGTCGGCGGCGGTGCCAACCGCTGGGTCGTCCTCGTCGTCCTGTGCGTGAGCCTCCTCCTGGTCGCCCTCGACGCGACGGTGCTCCACGTCGCGGTGCCCGCCGTCACCGAGGACCTCCGCCCCAGCGGCGTCGAACTGCTGTGGATCGTCGACGCCTACCCGCTGGTCTGCGCCTCCCTGCTGATCATGTTCGGTACGCTCGGCGACCGGGTCGGGCGCCGCAGACTGCTGCTGATCGGCTACGCGGTGTTCGGGCTCGCCTCCGCCGTCGCCGCCTTCGCCCCCACCCCCGAGGTGCTGATCGCCGCGCGTGTCCTGCTCGGCGTGGGCGGCGCCATGATCATGCCCGCCACCCTGTCGATCCTGCGGGCGGTCTTCCCCGACCGGGCCGAGCGGGCCACCGCCATCGGCATCTGGACCGCCGTGGCCGCCGTGGGCGCCGCCACCGGGCCCGTGCTCGGAGGCTTCCTGGTCGAGAACTTCCACTGGGGCTCGGTCTTCCTGATCAACATCCCGCTGATGGCCCTCGTGCTGCCCGTCGGCCGGTGGCTGCTGCCCGAGTCGCGCGGCGGATCCGACGGGCCCTGGGACGTGGTGGGCGCGCTGGCCGCGGCGGGCGGCGTGCTCGGCGTGGTCCTCGGGGTGAAGCGCCTCGGCGCCGGCGCGGCCCTCCTGGACCCCGCCGCCACGCTCAGTGTGGGCGCCGGGTGCGTCCTGCTCGCGCTCTTCGTGCGGCGCCAGAAGCGGCGGCCGCACCCTCTGATCGACATGCGCATGTTCGCGCGGGCCGCGTTCTCCACCTCGGTGGGCTGCATCGTCCTGGCCATGCTGGCCCTGGTCGGCCTTGAGCTGATCGCCGTCCAGTACCTCCAGCTCGTCCTCGGCCTGACCCCGCTGGAGACGGGGCTGCGCCTGCTGCCCCTCACCTTCGCCGCCATGGCCGCCGGCGCCACGGGCTCCTTCACGCTGCGCCGGCTCGGCCCGCGCCGCATGGTCGGCTGGGGCTTCGTCCTCACCGCCGCCGCGGTGCTGCTGCTCCTGCTGATGGGCCAGCACGACCGCCCCCTGCTGCTCACCGCCGGCTTCGTGCTGCTCGGCTTCGGGCTCCAGACCACCCTCTTCGGCGCCTACGAGTCGATGCTGAGCGAGGCCCCGCCCGAGCAGGCCGGCGGGGCGGCCGCCATCGGCGAGACCTCCTACCAGCTCGGCGCGGGGATGGGCATCGCCCTGCTCGGCAGCGTGATGAACGCGGCCTACGGGCCTCCGGTGGCCGCGCTGGACGGTGTGCCCGCCGCGGCGAGCTCCGCCGCCTCGCACTCCCTGGGCGAGGCGTACCAGGTGGCCGACCGGCTCGGCGGGGAGGCCGGCGAGCTGCTGCGCACCACCGCCCGCACCTCCTTCGTCGGCGGGCTGCACCTCGCCCTGGTGGTGAGCGCGGGCCTGCTGCTGCTCGGCGCCGCCGCCGCGCTGCGCCTGCCCCGGAGGATGGAGACACTCGCGGCGCACGGCGCGCACCACCGGCCCGGACCGCAGGGCCCGGACGCCCCGCACCGGGCCGAGCCCGCGCTCCCGGCGACGCGCCGCCCCGGCTCCGGGGAGCCCGCCGCAGGCGCCGCCCGCACGGCGGGCACCGCCGCCGCGCCGCCGGTCGATGCCGCGCCGACCGTGCCACGACCCGCCGATCCCGGCAGGAACCGCGGCCACGAGCGCGCCGAAGCAGCCGGGTCTGGACGGGCGGCGCACTGAGCCGTACCGTCGGACGCGGTCATGAGCACCGCAGGTTTTCCTGCTGTCGCCGACACGTCACCACCGCCCGGCCGCTCCGCGGCGGGCACCGTGCGAGAGCCGCCGGAGGCATCCCTTGTCCGCACCCGCGAAGCGCCCCTCCTTCGACCCGGTCGACCCGCTCGGCATCGACGACCTGCTCGGGCCCGAGGACCTGGCGGTCCGCGACACCGTCCGCTCCTGGGCCGCCGACCGCGTCCTGCCGGAGATCGCCGACTGGTACGAGCGCGGCGAGCTCCCCCTGCGCGACCTCGCCCGGGAACTCGGCTCCCTCGGCGCCCTCGGGATGTCCCTCGACGGCTACGGGTGCGCCGGCGCCACCGCGGTCCAGTACGGCCTCGCCTGCCTGGAGCTGGAGGCCGCCGACTCGGGCATCCGCTCCCTCGTCTCCGTACAGGGCTCGCTCGCCATGTACGCGATCCACCGCTACGGCTCCGAGGAGCAGAAGCAGCGCTGGCTGCCGGGGATGGCCGCGGGCGAGACCATCGGCTGCTTCGGCCTCACCGAACCCGACCACGGCTCCGACCCCGCCGGTATGCGGACCTACGCCAAGCGCGACGGCGGGGACTGGGTGCTCACCGGGCGCAAGATGTGGATCACCAACGGATCGGCCGCCGGGGTGGCGGTCGTCTGGGCGCAGACGGACGACGGCATCCGCGGCTTCGCCGTCCCCACGGACACGCCCGGGTTCTCCGCCCCCGAGATCCGGCACAAGTGGTCGCTGCGGGCCTCGGTCACCAGCGAACTGGTCATGGACGACGTGCGCCTGCCCGCCGACGCCGTGCTCCCCGGGGTCAGCGGGCTGCGCGGCCCGCTCAGCTGCCTCAACCACGCGCGCTACGGCATCGTGTGGGGCGCGATGGGTGCCGCCCGCGCCAGTTTCGAGTCGGCGCGGGAGTACGCCCGCAGCCGCGAGCAGTTCGGGCGCCCCATCGGCGGCTTCCAGCTCACCCAGGCGAAGCTCGCCGACATGGCCCTCGAACTCCACAAGGGCATCCTGCTCGCGCACCACCTCGGCCGGCGGATGGACGCCGGTACGCTCCGCCCGGAGCAGGTCAGCTTCGGCAAGCTCAACAACGTGCGCGAGGCCATCGAGATCTGCCGCACGGCGCGCACCGTCCTCGGGGCCAACGGGATCTCGCTGGAGTACCCCGTGATGCGCCACGCCACGAACCTGGAGTCGGTGCTCACCTACGAGGGCACGGTCGAGATGCACCAGCTGGTGCTGGGCAAGGCGCTGACCGGCCTCGACGCCTTCCGCTGAGCGCCGTCCCGCGGTCCCCGGCGGATCGGCGCGCGCTGTCGGCCCCGGTGCGTCGACGGGCGGGGGCCGCCCTCGTGCCGGGTGCGCCCGGGTGGTGCGGCGTGGTGCCGTGGCGGTCGTGGTGCGCCCGCCGGTCCGGCGGGCGGGGGCACCCCGCCGACGCCGGGCCGCCTCGGCGGGCCGGTCCGGCGGGGCCGGGCGCGGGGACCGCTCAGCTCTGGTTGAAGAAGCCGTCCTGCGAGCGGCCGGCGGGGTCCCCGGTGACGATCCGGGTGTCGGCGGGGGTCAGCAGGAACACCCGCTGCGCCACGCGCTCGATCGACCCGCGCAGCCCGAAGGCGAGCCCGGCGGCGAAGTCCACCACGCGCTTGGCGTCGCCCGGCTCCATCGCCGTCAGGTTCACGATCACGGGCACGCCGTCGCGGAACAGCTCGCCGATGCCCCGGGCGTCGCGGAAGCCGTCAGGGGAGACCGTCGCGATCCGGCGGCCCTCCTCCTGGGCGGATTCGGAGGCCACACGCACACGGGGGTCGGTGACCCAGGCGTCACCGGTCTCCGCACCCTCGGCGTACTCGTCGTCGTAGTAACGCCCGTCGTTGTCCTCGACGAGTCCCAGCCAGGCGCTCGCCTTGCGTACCGAACCCATGGACGCCTCCTTCCGCTGATGCAGTGGTCCCACTGCGGTCTCTGTCGTATCCGCACCCCTATGGTCGTCCATCATGCGGATCGCGCGCCAAGTGGATAGCCGCCGCGCAGGGGATTCGTGACGGTACTGGTGCAGAGGATGTGGCGATTCGTCAAGGTTCTTCCTGTGTAGGGGGCATGAGGGGATCAAAATATAAAAGTCGGACCAGACGGGTGACGGCCAGGGCGTACGGGTGAACGCCCCTGTCGCTACGATGCCCCCGATGCGCCGCCCGACTCCGGGCGGGACCGTCGTGTCCCGAGGGGCCGGGCCGTGCCGCCCCGCGGTCCCGGAGCGTGCCCGCGGGGCCCTGCGGGGGGCGGTCCTGACGGGAGCTCAGGCGCCGGTGCGCCACCCCGGGCGGCACCCGGTCCCGGTCCTTCCCCGCGGTGGGGCCGTGCCTCCTCGGTGCGGTGCCGGTGGGCGGCGCGCGGCGGCCGAAAGGCGCCCTTGTAGCGCGGGTTGACGGCGCGAATACTTCCGACCAGCGCCTGTCGGGAGCACGGCCTGGCCGGAACACGGATGCTCTGAGCGCCTCCTGACTGCGCCTCACCGGGTACCGGCCCCACGCAGGGACCCCTTTCCCTTCGGGAGGAACGACCGTGAGGATCACGCGCACCATCCCCCGCACCGCCTCCGGACACCGCCGCCTCGTGGCCCTGTCCACCGGCCTGGCCGCCGCCGCCGCGCTGCTCTTCCCCACCGCCGCTGCCGGCGCCGAGGAGGCCCGCACCTACGGCGCCGACCGGCTCGCGGCCGCCGGGGAGGCCGTGCTCGGTGCCGATGTGGCGGGCACCGCCTGGCACGTCGACGAGGCCACCGGAACCCTGGTCGTCGTCGCGGACAGCACCGTCACCACGGCGGAGCTCGCCCGTATCGAGCGCCGGGCCGGGAGGAACGCCGGCGCCCTGCGCGTCGAGCGCACACCCGGCACCCTGTCCAAGCTCATCTCCGGCGGGGACGCCGTCTACTCCTCCGGCTGGCGCTGCTCGCTCGGCTTCAACGTGCGCCGCGGCAGCACCTACTACGCGCTGACCGCCGGGCACTGCACCGACGGTGCGGGCCTCTGGTTCACCAACTCCTCGCGCACCCGGCCCATGGGGGCCACCGCGGGGTCGAGCTACCCCGGCGACGACTTCGGCCTCATCCGCTATACGGGCCTCCTGCTCTCGCGCCCCGGCACCGTCGGCGGGGTGGACATCACCGGCGCCGCCGACGCGGTCGTCGGCATGTCCGTCACCCGCCGCGGCTCGACCACCGGTACCCGCAGCGGCACCGTCACCGCACTCAACGCCTCCGTGAACTACGGCGGCGGCGACATCGTGCACGGCATGATCCGCACCGACGTGTGCGCCGAGCCCGGCGACTCCGGCGGACCGCTCTACTCGGGCAGCCGCGCCATCGGGCTGACCTCCGGGGGCAGCGGCAACTGCTTCGTCGGCGGCACCACGTTCTTCCAGCCGGTCACCGAGGCGCTGGCCGCCTACGGGGTGAGCGTCTACTGAACCGCCCCACCGCAGGGCCCCGCACCCGTGCCCCGCGCCCTCCCCGTCCGGGAGGGGCGGGGCCCGGGGTGCACGGGACCCGCCCCTCGCCGCTCAGGTCTCCTCACGCCCCCTGCGGTCCGGGGCCGCGCCGGCCCCGGCGCAGCGAGGCGAGGCCCACGGTGACGGCGGCCCCGCCCACCGCCCAGGCGGACAGCACCCACAGGGGCCCGGCCGCCCCGTTGCCCTGGAAGTAGGCGATCGACCGCGCCGCGTAGGTCCCGGCTCCCGGGGGCAGCGCCGGCCCGATCGCCCGCCAGAACGGGGGGAGCAGGGGGTACGGATAGGCCCCGCCCGCGCTCGGGTTGCCGGCGATGACGACCACCAGGATGGCCAGCCCGATGCCGACGATCCCCGCCAGCCCCTGGAAGGCGAGGGTGAGCGCGCCGACCGCGAAGACCAGCAGTGTGCCGAGGCCCCACAGGGCCCAGACGCCGCCCGGCAGCGCGTCGAGCACCGGGCCCGCGATCACCGTCCCGAGCAGGCCCGCGGCGACCGCGTACAGCAGGAGCACCCCGAGTCTGACCAGGGCGCGGGAGGTGTTCGCGGGCCTGGCGCCCGCGCTGACGGCCAGGACCGCCGCACACAGGTAGCCGCCCACGCACCAGCCGACGACCAGGTAGAACGAGGAGAGCCCGCGGGCGTCGCCCGGGGCCTCGGGTACGACGTCGACCACCCGCACCGTGCGTCCCTGCGCCTCCTCGGCGCGGGTGACGACCTCCGCGAGGGCCTGCGCCAGGGAGGAGCCGGCTCCGCCCGCGACCAGCAGCCGGTCGGTGGTGCCCCGGGGGTCGACGATCAGGGCGCCGTCCACCTCCCGGTCCTCGATCTGGCGCCGGGCGGCCTCCTCGTCGGCCGCCCCTCGCGGGTCCAGGGGCTCGTCCGGCAGGCGCTCCAGCCGGTACAGGGCCTGGTCGACCGCCTGCGGGGAGGGCGAGGCGACCGCGAGCGGGATCCGGTGGGGGGCCGGCTGGTGGAACGCCCCGATGTAGGACGTGATGAAGGCCACCTGGAGTGCCAGTACGCCGATCACGAGCAGCGCGGCCCGCAGGCTCACGGCGCTCCTGACCTCCCCGAGGAAGCCGGTGGGCCGCTCCGGGCCCGGCCTGCCGCCCCCGGTGCCCGCGGCGGCGCGGGGGCCGCCGCCCGGGGGTCCGTCGTATGTCTGAGGCATGGCCCAACGCTCGGCGCGGACCGGTGTCCGTGCAGGTGGGACGGGTCCGAATGGCTGAGCGGCCGGGTGGCGGCACCCCGCCGAGATGTATCGTACGAGTGTTCGAACTTTGGTCTATGGTGGAAGGCGGGGGAGGTGAGACGGGACTGATCCAGGAGGCGCGGGTGCCAGGGTTCACGCATCTGCACACCGTTTCCGGGTTCTCCGTGCGCTACGGCGCCTCGCACCCGGAACGGCTCGCCGAGCGCGCCGCCGAGCGGGGCATGGAGGCCCTCGCCCTCACCGACCGCGACACCCTCGCGGGCGCGGTGCGCTTCGCCGAGGCGTGCGCCGGGCACGGTGTGCGGCCGCTGTTCGGGGCGGACCTCGCCCTGGCGGAGCGTGAGCCTCCTCCCCGGGGCCCTGCCGCCCGCCCGCGCACCCCGGTGCGCGGGGGTGCCTTCCTCGACGAGTCCGCGCCCCGGGCCGTCTTCCTCGCCCGTGACCGCGGCGGCTGGGCCGACCTGTGCCGCATGGTCACCGCCGCCCATGCCGCGGGGGACGGCCCCCCGCTGCTGCCCTGGTCCGCCAACCACGGCGACGGCCTCACCGTCCTCCTCGGCCCGGCCTCCGAGGTGGGCACCGCACTGGCCCAGGGCCGGCCCGACCGGGCCGCGAGGCTGCTGGCCCCCTGGCGCGAGCGGTACGGGGACCGGCTGCGCCTGGAGGTCGTCCACCACGGCCGCACCGGCACCGGCCCGGGATCGCTGCGCCACGCCGCCCGCACCCTCGGCCTCGCCGCGGAGCAGGGGGTGCGGGCCGTCCTCGGCAACGCCGTCCGCTACGCCGATCCCGGGCTGGGGCCGGTCGCCGACGTCCTCGACGCCGCCCGCCGGCTGGTGCCCGTCGACCCCCGCAGGGGCCTCGACGGCGGGGAGCGCTGGCTGAAGGACCCGCAGGCCATGGCCCGCCTCGCCGAGCGGGTCGCGGAGGCGGCGGGCTTCCGCCGGGACACCGCCGCCCGGCTGCTCGCCATGACCGGGGAGACGGCCGCCGAGTGCCTCGTCGACCCCGAGGCGGACCTGGGCATCGGCTCCGTCCACTTCCCGGAACCCGCCCTCGTCGGAGCGGAGCACCGCACCGCGCAGCGGGTGCTCGCCTCCCGCGCCGCCGCGGGCATGGTGCTGCTGGGCTACGAGGGCCGCCGCGCCTACTGGGAGCGGATGCACCGCGAGCTGGACATCATCGCCCACCACGGCTACGCCTCCTACTTCCTGACGGTCGCCCAGGTGGTGCGGGACGTGAAGGCGATGGGGGTGCGGGTCGCCGCCCGCGGCTCCGGTGCGGGCTCCCTCGTCAACCACCTCCTCGGCATCGCGCACGCCGACCCGGTCGAGCACGGGCTGCTGATGGAGCGCTTCCTGTCCAAGCGCCGCCGGGTGCTCCCGGACATCGACATCGACGTCGAGTCCGCCCGCCGCCTCGACGTCTACCGCGCGATCCTCGGCCGCTTCGGCCCCCGGCGGGTCGCCACCGTCGCCATGCCGGAGACCTACCGGGTGCGCCACGCGGTGCGCGACGTGGGGGCCGCCCTGTCCATGGACCCCGCGGAGATCGACCGGATCGCCAAGTCCTTCCCGCACATCCGGGCCCGCGACGCCCGCGCGGCCCTCGGGGAGCTGCCCGAACTGCGCTCCGTGGCCGACGGGCTGAAGAAGCACGAGCGGCTGTGGGACCTGGTCGAGGCCCTGGACGCGCTGCCCCGGGGGACCGCCATGCACCCCTGCGGCGTGCTGCTCTCGGACGCCTCCCTGCCCACCCGCACACCGCTGGTGCCCACCAGCGGCGAGGGCTTTCCGATGGCCCAGTTCGACAAGGACGACGTGGAGAAGCTCGGCCTGCTCAAGCTGGACGTGCTCGGTGTGCGGATGCAGTCGGCGATGGCGCACGCGGTCGCCGAGGTGCGCAGGGCGACGGGGGAGGAGGTGGACCTGGACGCCGTGCCGCCCGGCGACCCGGAGACCTACCGCCTCATCCGGTCCGCCGAGACGCTGGGCTGCTTCCAGATCGAGTCGCCGGGCCAGCGGGACCTGGTGGGGCGGCTCCAGCCGGAGGACTTCCACGACCTGGTCGTGGACATCTCGCTGTTCCGGCCCGGTCCGGTCGCCGCCGACATGGTGCGCCCGTTCATCGAGGCGCGGCACGGCCGGGCGCCCGCCCGCTACCCCCATCCCGACCTGGAGGACGCGCTGCGGGAGACCCATGGCGTGGTCGTCTTCCACGAGCAGGTCATCGAGATCGTGCACACCATGACCGGCTGCGGCCGGGACGAGGCCGACCGGGTGCGCCGGGGGCTGTCCGACCCCGGCTCGCAAGACCGGATCCGGGTCTGGTTCGCCGAGCGGGCCGCGGCGCGCGGCTACGGCCCGGAGACGGTCGCCCGCACCTGGGAGATCGTCGCGGCCTTCGGCTCCTACGGCTTCTGCAAGGCCCATGCGGTCGCCTTCGCCGTTCCCACCTACCAGTCCGCCTGGCTCAAGGCCCACCACCCGGCCGCCTTCTACGCGGGGCTGCTCACCCACGACCCGGGCATGTACCCCAAGCGGCTGCTGCTCGCCGACGCACGGCGGCGGGGGGTGCCCGTGCTCCCGCTGGACGTCAACCGGTCGGCGGCCGCCCATCGAATCGAACTGGTGTCTGATGGTGAGGGGGGAGAGGCGGAAGGCCCGGGCCGCTGGGGGCTGCGGCTGGCCCTGGCGGACGTCCACGGCATCACGGAGGCCGAGGCGGCGCGCATCGAGGCGGGCCGCCCGTACGCCTCGCTGCTCGACTTCTGGCAGCGGGCCCGCCCCGCCCGCCCGGTCGCCGAACGGCTCGCCCAGGTCGGCGCGCTCGACGCCTTCGGTGCCAACCGCCGGGACCTGCTGCTCCACCTCGCCGAACTCCACCGCGGCCGCCGCGGCCCCGCCGCCCACGACGGGCAGCTCCCCCTCGCCCAGGGGCGCGCCACCGCGCCCGTGGGCCTGCCGGACCTGGGGGACGCCGAACGCCTCAGCGCCGAACTCGGCGTGCTCGGCATGGACGCCTCCCGCCATCTGATGACCGACCACCAGGACTTCCTCGCCGAGCTGGGCGTCCTCTCGGCACGGCGGCTGCGCGGCGCCCGGCACGGGCAGAGCGTGCTGGTCGCCGGCGCCAAGGCGGCCACCCAGACACCGCCGATCCGGTCCGGCAGAAGGGTGGTGTTCACCACCCTCGACGACGGCACCGGCCTGGTCGACCTGGCCTTCTTCGACGACAGCCACGAGGCATGCGCCCACACCGTCTTCCACTCCTGGCTGCTGCTGGTGCGCGGGGTGGTGCAGCGGCGCGGGCCGCGCAGCCTCAGCGTGGTCGGGGCCGCCGCCTGGAACCTGGCCGAACTGGTGGAGCTGCGCCGTACCGGCGGGCTCGACGCGGTCGCGGCGCGCCTCGCCGCCCCGGGTCCGGACGAGGCCGCCGGGGAGGCCGGGGGCGGTGGGGAGGAGGCCGGCGCCGGGCGGCGGATCGAGCTGCCGACCGGCTACCGGATGAACCCCTGGGCGGACCTCCGCCCGGCCGGGTCGCCCGCCGCCACCGGACGGAAGCTGTGGCACCAGAGCCCCGGGAGCGCCGGATGATCCTGTACGCACGCTTCCTGCCGCCGGTGCGCGAGGCGGCGCTGCCCGCACTGCTCGC
Organism: Streptomyces sp. C10-9-1; assembly: GCF_024497955.1. GTDB lineage: Bacteria > Actinomycetota > Actinomycetes > Streptomycetales > Streptomycetaceae > Streptomyces > Streptomyces sanyensis. The sequence goes on from NZ_JANHKP010000008.1 coordinate 63,681, forward strand.
CGTCGCCGAGGACATCAGCCCCGTCGTCCAGGCGCTTCCGCCCGACGCGGTCCTGGTCGACGCCGCGGGCGCGGAGCGGTACTTCGGCCGCGGCCCCGCCGGTCTGGCGGCCCTGCTGCGGGTCCGCCTGCTCGCCCACTGCGGCGTCGACTGCGTGATCGGGGCCGGCCCCGGCCCGATGCTCGCCAGGATGGCCGCCCGCGAGGCGGCTCCCGGCGCGGTGCGGGTGGTCGCCGAGGAGGAGGCGGCCGCCTTCCTGGCGGACAAGCCGGTCGCGGCCCTCCCCGGGGTGGGGGCGGCGACCGCCCGCACCCTGTGCGGCTACGGCCTGGACACCGCGGGCAAGGTCGCCGCCGCGCCGCTCGGCGTGGTCCAGCGCCTGCTGGGCGGCCGGGCGGGCCGCGAGGTGTGGGAGCGGGCGCGCGGTGCCGACCGGAGCAGGGTCGTCCCCGGCGCCCTCGCCCGGTCGATGACCGGCGAGCGGCACTTCCCCCGCGACGAACTGGACCGGGCGGAGCAGCGCCGGGCGCTGCTCTCCCTGGCGGAGGAACTGGGGGCCCGGATGCGGGGCGAACGGCAGGTGTGCCGCTCGCTGACCCTCTCCGTGCGCTGTGCCGACCGGTCGGTGACCACCCGCAGCCGCACGCTGCGGGAGCCGACCGCGTACTCCGGGGCGCTCACCGCCACCGCGTACGCGCTGCACGGGGCGCTCGGGCTGCAGCGGGCGAGGGTGCGCGGGCTGGCGCTGCGGGCCGAGGGCCTGGTGGCCGCGGAACGGGCCTCGCGCCAGCTGACCTTCGACCCGGCCGACGAGCGGGCGCGCCTCCTGGAGGCGGCGGCCGACCGGGTCCGGGCGCGGTTCGGTCCGGGCGCGGTGGTCCGGGGCGCGACGGCCGCCTGACGGACCGGCAGGGCGGGCGGGGCGGCGGTCCGCCGGGGCGCCGAGCGCTCCACTCCGTAGCGTAAGTCCCAAAGAATCGTCAAGTTTTACCGACGCGTAACTTCCCACCGCTGGTTACCGGTTCGTAGATTTGTCGTGAGCGCGACATAGCTCGCCCTGCGTTCCGTCATCCCCCACTCCCCTTGAGCCGCAAGGAGACTGACCGATGCCGCCCTGGAACCGTGTGCTCAGACCGCTGTCGGCCCTCGTCCTCGCCATCGTGCTGGCCCTCACCTCCGCCGCCACCGCCACGGCGCAGACGGCCTCCGCCCCGAGCAGGGGCTGGAACGACTTCTCCTGCCAGCCCTCCAGCGCCCACCCCCGCCCCGTCGTCCTCGTCCACGGAACGCTCGGGAACAAGATCGACAACTGGCTCGTCCTCGCCCCCTACCTGGTCAAGCGCGGCTACTGCGTCTTCTCCCTCGACTACGGCCAACTGCCCGGCGTCCCCTTCTTCCACGGGCTCGGCCCCATCGAGGAGTCGGCCGCACAGCTGGACGCCTTCGTGGAGAGGGTGCGCACCTCCACCGGAGCCGCCAAGGTCGACATCGTCGGGCACTCCCAGGGCGGCATGATGCCCCGCTACTACCTCAAGTACCTCGGCGGAGCGTCCGAGGTGAACGCCCTGGTCGGACTCGCGCCCAGCAACCACGGCACCACCCTGCTCGGGCTCACCAGGCTCCTGCCCTACTTCCCCGGCGCCTCCGACCTGCTCGACAAGCACACGCCCGCCCTCGCCGCCCAGGTCGCCGGGTCGGACTTCCTCACCCGGCTCAACGAGGGCGGGGACACCGTGCCGGGCGTGCGGTACACCGTCATCGCCACCCGCTACGACCAGGTCGTCACCCCCTACCGGACCCAGTTCCTGAGCGGCCCGAACGTCCGCAACGTCCTGCTCCAGGACCTGTGCCCGCTCGACTTCTCGGAGCACGTGGCGATCGGCGTCCTCGACCTCGTCGCGGCCCACGAGGTCGCCAACGCCCTCGACCCGGCCAACGCCCGGCGGACCACCTGCGCCTCGGTCTTCGGCTGAGCGGAGGGCCTCGCACGGGGCCGCTCCGGTCCCTCCCGGTGCACGGGGGCGGACCGGAGCGGCCGCACAGGAGCGGGCCGCCGCGCGCAGCAGAGGCGCACGGCGGCCCGTTCCCGCCCGTGCCGCAGGTCAGCCGCCGTGCCGCGCCCCCGCGCGGGAGGGCCGGCGGCGGCCCAGGAGGAAGAGGGTCCCGGCGCCCGCGGCGAGCACCGCCGCGCCGCCGCCGGCCAGGTACGCGGCCCCGGTCCCGCCGCCCGTCTCCGCGAGGTGCTCCTCGCCGCCCGCCTGCGCCACCGGGGCCGGCCCGCCCCCGCCCAGGACCTCGGGGGCGCCGCCGCCGTCAGCGTCCCCGGACTGCCCGTGGCCGCCTTCGCCGTGCCCGGCCTCCGGCCCGTCCGCCTTGGTCTCCGCCTCCGCGGCCGCCGGGCCCGGCTCCGGGCTGTGCCCGTCCCCGCCGTGGCCGCCGTGGTCCACCGTCGACTGCTCCGCGCCCTTCTCGATCTCCTGCTCGGAGGGGGCCGAGGCGGTGGGGGCCGCCGGGCTGCCGCCGTCGTCCTTGCCGAACACCACGTCGGAGCAGGTGTAGAAGGCCTCGGGGGAGTCGGAGCGCTGCCAGACCGAGTAGACCAGGTGGCGGCCGGACCTGGCGGGGACGTCGCCGGTGAAGGTGTACGCACCGTTCTCCAGCTTCGGGTCGGTCGCCGTGGCGAACGGCTCGGCCTCCAGGTCCGCCCAGCTCAGCGGCTTCGACGGGTCGTAGCCGTCCTTGGTGATGTACAGCGCGAAGCTGCCCTTGTGCGGGGCGGTCGCCTTGTACCGGAAGGTGTGGCTGCCCGAGGCGAGCGGGGAGGAGGGCCAGTCGGCGCGCGGCAGGTCCAGTCCCTTGTACTTGTCACGGCCGGCACTGCACAGCTTGCCGTCCGGGATCAGCTGCCGGTGGTTGCCCGCGGCGTTGGCGATGTTGACCTCGTTCCAGTCGTAGAGCGGCTGGGTGCCCCCGGCCGCGACCATCGCCTTGCACGCGGCCGACCGCGGGTTCTCCGGGCCCTCGGCGAAGCACGCGGACACGCGGCTGACCGGGTCCGTCATCGAGCCGTGGGCGGACGCCGGCGCCGTGCCCAGGGAGAGCAGCGCCAGGGGCGCGAGGCCGAGGGAGGCGACGGCGGCGGCCGTGCGGCGAGCGGTCATGAGGGGGGTTCTCCTTCGAACGGGTGCAGGGTGCCCGGACGGTGCGGGCGGGCACGGCGCGCTCCGGGGGAGCGGCGGCGACCGACGGCTCGCAACCGTGCGGGACGCTCTGCAAGCTAGCCCGCCGCGGCGCCCGAATCCCTTGCGCGGGACGGAGAACGGCGATCCTTATGGTCGGCTTAAGCCGCGTCTAAGAGCGGGCTGAGGATCGCCCCGGAACCGTCCGCCCGCGCCCGGCACGGCACTCGCCGCGGTCTGGGCGGCCCGCCGCCGGACCGCCCGGCCGGGTGCCGGCGGAGGCGGCGCCGCCGCGCGCCGCCCCGTCCGCGACCGAGCCCGGCGGGGCGCACCCCGCGGGCCACCGCCTACCCTGGCCGTCATGCCACGCGTCTGGTTCCTGCCGGCCCTCTATGCGATCTGCGGCGCCGTCCTGGCCGCGGTGCTGTTCTCCCGGGGGGACCCGGGTGCGGCCGTGGCGGTCCTGCTCGCCTTCCCGGCGCTCGCGGCCCTGAACTCGCCCCTGCCCTTCCCGCGGTCGATCGGAGCGCTGGAGGCGCAGCGCCGCAGCGCGGCCGACGGCCGTCCGGTCGTGTACTGGCGGCCGGGCTGCGTCTACTGCCTGCGGCTCCGCGTCCGGCTGGGCCGCAGGGCCCGCGGGGCGCACTGGGTCGACATCCGCAGGGACCCGGCGGGAGCCGCGGCGGTGAGGACCGCCGCCCACGGCAACGAGACCGTGCCCACCGTCGTCCTCGCCGGGCGCTCGTACGTCAACCCCGACCCCGGCTGGGTGCGCGGCCTGCTTCCTCCGCCCGGCAGGCGCTGACGGCCGCGCCGCGGCCGGGACCGACCCGCCCGGCCGCGGGTCGCGTGCGGGTCCGGGGCGCCCGGCCTACGGTGGGACCACCGTCCGCCCCCGACGCCAGGAGCGAGCATGGCCGGCGAGATCACCTTCTTCGAGCTCGGGGTGGGCGACCCGGACCGGGCCCGCGCCTTCTACGGGGGCCTGTTCGGATGGCTCTTCGAGGACGGCGCGGCCCGCGAGGGGGACGCGGACCCGGGGAGCGGCTACGCGATCCGCACCGACGGAGCTCCCGGTGGAGTGCACGGAGGCGATCCCGGCGCCCGGCCGTACGTCTTCTTCCGGGTGGACGCCATGGACGCCGCCCTCGACCGGGTCCGCGAACTCGGCGGCCGGGTGGACGAGACCGAGCTCGGCGGTGACGAGGCGTCGGTGGCCCGGTTCGGGCGCTTCCGGATCTGCGAGGACGACCAGGGCTCCCCCTTCGGCCTCCACGAGCCCCCGCAGGCACGCGAGGCCCCGCCCGCGGCCTGAGGGCCGCGCGGGCGGTCGCGGCCGTCCTGCGGGGGAGGGGCCGCACTCCTCCGCCCCGGCCCGGACACCTCGTCAGACCGGCCCCCGCAACATGTGCGCCAGGGCTGCCGGCCCGCCTTCGCGCACGAGGTGTTCGAGTGCGTCGAGCGCGCGCTCCGCCTCCCGCGCGGCTCCGGGGTCCCGCTCGCGCAGTCCGCTCGCGGCGAACTCGTCCTCGTCGAGGCGGAGCACCGTCCGCCCGTCCGCCGACACCCACAGGTCGAGGTCCAGGTCCTCCACGACCACGTCGGCACCCTCCCGCACCGCGGGCCGCGCGATGTCGCAGTACCAGCCCTTGAGCTCTCCCGTGCCCGCGCGCACCTCCTTCACGGCGTACCAGCGGTCGCGCCGGTAGTGCTCGGTGAACACGTCGCCCGGCTCGAAGCGCACGAAGCCGAAGTCCCGTACGCCCGGGGCCGCCCAGGCGGCGCGCACCGCCAGGTGCGTCCCGTCGTCGAACAGCTCGGCGGCCGGGTAGCGGATCTTGGTCCTGCCCCTCTTGACGAGACGGACGTGCAGTGCGGTGAAGCCGTCGGGCACGGTGTACCTCTCCCGGGTGGTGGCGGGGTCCAAGCCGGCCGGCGGCGGGGCTCCGGCCCCGGAGCGAGCGGGCGTCAACCGCCGCGGCCCGCGCGACGACCATAGGGGCGAACCTGCGGGCCGCGCCTCCCGATATGCCGGGCGGTGGGGAAGAATCCGCCCCGTGACCTTCACCATCGCCATCGACCCGCACAGCGCCGACGCGCCCTACGAACAGGTCCGCGCGCAGATCTCCGAGCAGGCGCGCTCCGGGGAGCTGCCCGTGGGCTACCGCCTTCCGACGGTCCGGGCCCTCGCCGGGGAACTGGGCCTCGCCGCCAACACGGTCGCCAAGGCCTACCGTGCGCTGGAGGGTGACGGAGTGGTGGAGACCCGGGGCCGCCACGGCACGGTCGTGGCGGCCGCGGGTGATGCGGCGGCGCGTCAGGCGGCGTCCGCCGCAGCGGATTTCGCCACCCGGGCGCACCGGCTGGGGCTCACGCGCGAGGAGGCCGGAGCGGCCGCCGCCGAGGCGCTGCGCACGGTCTACGAGGGGGGCGGCGCGGCCGGCTGAGAGCCGCGCAGGGGGGAGGGGCGCGTCCGGACGGCGCACCCCGGACGGGAAGTGACTTGGCGGAAACCCGTCAGTAACACATTTGGCATGGACACTTCCAGTCAACCAAGCCCGCTGCTACGACAGTTGCAGCAGAGATCCTGCTGTGACTGGGAGGTTCCATGAAGCTGTCCCGCATTGCCGCATTCTCGTCCTCGCTCGTGCTCGGCGCCGTCCTCGCTCTCACCGGAGCCGGTACCGCGCAGGCCGACTCCGCCCAGGCCGTCGACTACGTCGCCCTGGGCGACTCCTACTCCTCCGGGCTGGGAGCCGGCAGCTACGAGAGCTCCAGCGGGAGCTGCAAGCGCAGCACCCGCGCCTACCCCCGGCTGTGGGCCAACGCCAACGCACCCTCCTCCTTCGCGTTCACCGCCTGCTCCGGGGCGCGGACGAACGATGTGACCGCCGGTCAGCTCGGGCCGCTCAACTCGGGCACCGACCTGGTCTCCCTCACCATCGGCGGCAACGACGCGGGCTTCGCGGACGTCATGACCACCTGCGTCCTGCAGTCCGAGTCCACCTGCCTCAGCCGGATCGCCCAGGCGAAGTCCTATGTCGACACCACCCTGCCCGGACGCCTGGACTCCGTGTACGACGCCATCAGCGGCAAGGCCCCCGCCGCCCGCGTGGTGGTCCTGGGGTACCCCCGCTTCTACAAGCTGAACGGCAGCTGCATCGCAGGGCTCAGCGAGACCGAGAGATCCGCCATCAACGGTGCGGCCGACCATCTCAACGCGGCGATCGCCAAGCGGGCGGCCGACCACGGCTTCACCTTCGCCGACGTGGTCGGCACCTTCACCGGCCACGAGATCTGCTCCGGCAGCTCCTGGCTGCACAGCCTCAACTGGTTCAACATCGGAGAGTCCTACCACCCGACGGCCGCCGGGCAGTCCGGGGGCTACCTGCCGGCGCTCAACGCCAACGACTGACGGCCCCCGGGCCCGCGCGGCCGGTCCCGGCGTCTCCTGCGCCGCTCCCGGGGCCGGTCGCGCACGCGTCCGCCGCCGCTCGGCCGCCGGGTCCGGTCCCGGTCAGCGGGACAGTGCCACCGCCCACACCAGCACGGCCAGGACGAGCAGCACCACGGCCCCGGCCGCCAGCGCCGTGGCCCGGCCGTGCGCCCCGGCCCCGCCGGAGTCCGCCCGCCCCCCGGGGGTGCCGTCTCCGGCGGGCCCGCGGAGCCCGCCGCCGGCCCGCTGCCCCGGCCGGCGGCCGCCCCGCTCCCGGCGCGGGCGCCCGCGGCCCCCGCGGGGGGCGGACCGTGCGCCCCCGCGGCCGGTGCGGGCGGCACCGCACCGCCCGCACCCGCAAGGCGCAGCCGGTGCTCGGCCTCCGCGGCCGACATCGCCCCCGCGGCGTCCCGCCGCAGCAGCCCCTCGACCACCTCGGCCAGGGCGGCGCCCGCCCGCCCGGCGCGGGGTGCGTCCCCGCGCGGACCCCGGCCCTCCACCGCGGTGAACAGCACCGCCCCCAGCGCCCGCAGGTCGGCCGCCGCCCCCTGCGTCACCGGCGGCACGCCCGCGGCGCCCGAGCCCGTGCCGAAGCCCGTCACCAGCACCCGGCCGTCGTTCACGAGCAGCACCTTCGACGGCGTCACGTTCCCGTGCGGGACCCCCGCCGCATGGGCCGCCCGCAGTCCGGCCAGCGCCTCGGCCCCGATGCGCGCCACCTGCCGCGCAGGCAGCGGACCGTCGGCCTCCAGCAGCTCCGACAGCGCCAGTCCGCGGGCGGGCTCCATCACGATCCACGGCCGCCCGCCGTGGGCGACGACCTCGTGCACCGCGACCACGTTGCGGTGGGAGATCCGCCCCGCGGACCGCGCGCCGTCCTCCAGGCGCCTGAAGAGCAGGCGGGCGGCCGTCGGGTCCAGGTCCGGCGGCACCCGGATCTCCTTGACCGCCACCTCGCGCCGGAGCAGCTCGTCGCGGGCCAGCCACGCCACGCCCGTCCCGCCCTCGCCGAGGGGCCCGATCAGGCGGTAGCGCTCCGCAATCACGCGCCCTGTGACGGGCGTCTCGTCCATGCCGTCCCCCTGACCGCAACTCACGTCGAAATGTGGTGCATACCCCTTCGGCGGCGATCAACTCACCCGGTGAGAGCCTGTGATGACGCTGCGTCAAATGATGCCCCCGGGGCAGGCGGACCGTTTCGGCGGTCAACTCGCCCTGAGTCCAGTCGTATTCGGAGAGTGACGGAGCAGGGGTGTGCGGGTGCGTCGGAGCGGGGAGGCGGGATACACGGGTGCCCCCCGGGAGCGATAGGGTTAATCTGCCCGGGCCGGGTGCATCGTACGGGTGGGGAGAGACATGGATCAGATAACAGTTCGCAGCAGGCCGCGCGTGCCTGCCATCACCTGCGGGAGCGGCGCCGCCAGTACGCGCCTCGACCGCCATCTCGCGGTCCTCGGCGGTCCCGCCGTACCGCAGCGGGAGGCCGCCGAGGCGACCCTGCTGATGCGGGAGCTGACCTCGCGCGACGCGTCCCACGCGCGCCCGAACGGCACCGCCCGCGTCTCGCTCTTCGCCCCGCTGCGGCGGCTGCGCCGCTCGCTCTTCGGCAGCCGCGGCTGACCGACCCGCCACCGGCGCTCCTCCCCGGCACCGGACCACGCACGGAAGACCGGCACCGCGCCAGGATCCTCTCCCCGGGATCCTGGCGGCCCACCGCCACCCGCACTCCGTTCGACTCGGCACCCGCTCGCCCCGTCGGCGCCCCCGTGGAACGGGCATCACCCCGCACGGCCGCGGGCATCCACCGCGACCGACCGGCACCAGGGGACGGCCCACGGCAGCTCCGGAACGACCCCTGAGGACACTGCCCCGTGCGGGCCCACCACCCCTTTCCGCAGCCCCGCGCCCACCCCGATTCCTCCCGGGAGCGGGCTCCCCGCGCCGGCCCCGTCCCGGAGGGCCCGGAGCACCGGGAGCCGGGGCCCGGCACGGGCCGGACCCCGGCGGGCCGTCAGGAGCCCTCCCGGTTCAGGAAGTCCTGGCGGAGCGCCCCGAGGATCCGGGCCGCCTCCTCCAGTCCGGCGTGGCGGCACCGGCGTGCCGCCTCCGTCAGCCGCGTGACGGCCTGCGCGTATCTGCCCAGGCCGTTCCCCTCGATCAGGGCCGCGATCCGGACCGCCTCCGCGCGCGGCTCCTCGCCGTTCTCCCCGCCCCCTTCGTGGGCGGCGACGGACGCCTCGGCCTCGGCCAGGGCCTCCGCGAAGCGCTCGCACTCGGCGAGAACCCGGGCCCTGCGGTAGTGGACCATGCCCGCGACGTACCAGGGCGCGAAGTCCTCCGCGCCCTCGGGCACCGCCTTGCGGACCTCGTCCGCCCGCGCCAGGTGCCCCAGTGCCGCGTCCAGCCCCCCGGGCCCGCGCCCCGCCATGACGAGCCGGGCGAACTCCCCCATCATGGCGGTGACGGCCGCCGGGTTCGGCGCCTGCGCATGTGCGTCCACGGCGCGCTCGTACGCGGCCTCGGCCGCCTCCCACCGCTCGGCCTCGGCCAGCGCGGTGGCCGCGTCCGCCGCCACCATGGTGAGGATCGGCCCGTCCTCCTCCCAGCCCGCGACGACGTCGGCCAGCAGCAGGAACTCCTCCGCGGCGGCCAGGTGCTCGCCCAGCTCCCGCAGCCCCCGCGCCAGCGTCAGCCGGGCCTGTGCGAGCATCCGCTCGTCGAGGACGCCGTCCGCCCCGCCGGCGAGCACGGACTCCAGGACGGCGACGGCGTCCGCCAGCTGCCCGTCCCGCGCCAGGACGTCGGCGAGCTGAAGCCGGAGGTCGGCGGCCTCGGCGAGTGCCCCGTCCCGGTCGAACCGCGCCGCCGCCTCCGAGAGGTGGCGCACGGCGCCGGCAGCGTCGCCGAGGTGCGTGGCCGCATGGCCCAGCAGCGCGTACGCCGGTGCGAGCGGGAACTCCGTGTCGTCGTACCGGACCGCGTCGCCGATCGCCCGGTGCAGCAGCTCGGACGCCTCGCCCGGTTCGCTCCGGGCCAGCAGCGCCTGGGCGAGCAGCACCCGCGGACGCGAACCGCGCCAGGGCCGCGCGGAGGACTCCACGTCCGCCAGCGCCGCCCGCAGCTCCGCCTCCGCCTCCGCCGCGTCACCCCGCCGAAAGGCCAGGTCGGCCGCGAACTGGCGTGCATTGGCCACCTGGTGCGGGACCGCCAGGCCCTCCGCCTCGGAGCGCAGGGCACCCACGCACTCCTCGAACCGCTCCATGGCGGCGGCCTGGGCATCCTCCGGGGCCGCGGTCACCTCCTGGTAGGCGGCGAAGGCCCGGGAGAAGAGCACCGTGAGGTACTCCAGGACGCGCTCCTGCCCCGGTCCGCCCGCAGTGCCGTCCGCGCCCGCCGACGAACCCCCGGTGAGCGGTTCCCGCTCCTTCAGGAGCTCGGCCTCGTGCAGCACCTCGTCCAGGGCCGCGCGGAAGGCGCCGGGGCCGTCCGGCCCGGCGCCTTCGGCGGACCCGCCCGCCTCCTCGTCCTCGTCCGGAACGGACTCCCAGGCGAGGGCCCGGGCACGCGCGGAGAGCATGCGCCAGGGCGCACCCGCCCGGCCGAACAGCTCGGCGGCCTGCCTCAGTTCGGAGACGGAACGCCCCCCGCGGTCCTCCCGCGACAGCACCAGCGCCCGGTGCTCGGCGAGTTCCGCGGACAGCAGCTCCCCGGGACCGAGGCCCTCGCCCGGGTGCTCCCCGGCCGCCAGCCGGTCCTCCACACGGGTCCACAGCCGCGCCGCGCCCGGATGCCCCGTCGCCCCCAGGCGCCGGGCCTCACGCACCAGCCCGGCGAAGTCCTCGGGGACCTCCGGCACCGCGGCGCCCGCCATGGCCGCCGGGCCCGACTCCGGCGCCGCGGAGCCGACCACCGGGCTCCGCAGCCCCAGCGGAAGGGGCTCCTCGCGCAGCGGGAGCTGCGCCAGCCGGGCGCGCCGCCGGTCGCCGACCGCCGTGGTCCCGTTGCGCCCGTCGAAGGCGGCGGCCAGGTGCTCCGCCTCGCCCCGGACGTGGGCGAGGAGCTCGCCCGCCGTCCAGTTCCGTCCGGGCGGGCCCGCGACCGCCGCCGCGCCGTGGCCGTCTGCGACGATGCGGGCCAGCAGGACCTCCACGCCGGTGAGGAAGCCCAGCAGCGACAGCGGGGCGCCCGTGGCCCCGAACAGCGGGCGGTTCTCCGCGAGGATCTCCAGCCCCCGGCCCTCGTTGCGCGACAGCGCGCAGAACTCCAGATGCAGGCCGACCTCGTCCAGCATACCCGTGTTGCCGCGGACCCGGCGGTAACCGGTCAGGTGGTGGGAGCGTGCCTCGTCCGCGCGCCCCGTGCGCAGCAGCGGGAGCAGCGCCCGCGCCTGGCTCATCTGCGGTTCCTCGGTGCACGCCTGCGCACCCTCGAGGACCGGCCGCCAGGAGTCGAGCGCCCCGGCGTCGTCGCCCGCCGACACCCGGTGCCACGCCAGGTACCGGGTCTCGCACGCCTCGCAGTCGCTCAGCTCGCTGCGCGGGCGGGTGGCCCAGAGGTCGAAGGCGTCGTCGGCCCCGGTGCCCGTGTGGGCCGCGAGGTGGTAGCGCATCGCGGCCACCGGCTGCACCTCGTGCCCGGCGGCCTCGTAGAAGCCGCCCATCCGGTCGATCCAGCCCTGGACGGTGGCCAGCGGCACGTCGGGCACCTGGAGCAGCGAGGTGGTCACCCACTTGAAGCGCCAGAAGACCTGGTGGGCCTCCCACTGGCTGAACGCCTCGGGCGAGTCCTCCCACAGCTTCAGCAGGCGGGCGAAGACCACCGGCGACTTGCGGTGCTCGCCGGTGAACTCGTACGCCGCCATCAGCTCCAGCAGGGCGGTGACGAGGACGTCCGGCTCCTCGAAGGGCTCGGCGGCCTCGGCCAGCTCCTCGGCGGTGATGGTCCGCTGGAGCCCGTGGGGGCGCTCGTTGTTCTCGCGCAGCGCCTCGACCACGGCCTCGGGTGTGTCCAGCATCTACAGTTCCTTCCGGGGCTCGGAGCCGGGTGCCGCCGTGCCGGTGTGGTGCATGGCGTGGGTGAGCAGGCCGATGAAGGCCCGGTTGAGCAGGGCGCTCTCGCCCGCCCGCAGCGGGCGTCGGCTGAGCAGCAGGGCCTGGCCGTACAGGGCCTCGGCGGTGGTGACGGCCAGCCCGCGCTCGGCGACCGTGAGCGCCTGGCGGACCAGCGGGTTGAGGTGGTTCAGGACGAGCTGCGCGCGGGGGGTGTCGTGGCGCAGCGAGCCCAGGATGTCGGCCCACAGGCCGTCGCTCTCCGCGGCCAGGCCGGACCGGGTGCGCTCGTGCCGCGCCTCCCGGTTGTCCAGGAGCAGCGCCGGGGCGGTGACCGGCTGGAAGTCGCGCAGGACGACGTCGCAGTCGTGGACCCCGATCGTCTCGCGCGCCACGGCGAGGAAGGCGGCCGCCCGCAGCTCCGCCGCCGGGTCCACGGCGTCGAGATGGGCCGTGACCGTGGCCGGGTCGAGGTCGGCGACCGCCGTCCCGGGACGCAGTTCGGGCAGCCGGTGCACCAGGTCGCGGTCGTAGGTGTAGCCGCCGTTGACGACCCCCAGCCCGGCCGCCGCGGCGATGGGCGCCACCTGGCGGAACTCCTCGACGCTCCGGGTGACCAGCAGCGTCGGGTGCGTGCGCGCGAACTCCTCCAGGGTGACGTTGCCGTCGCTGGTCTCGAACGGCAGCCAGGGCAGCACGATCCGCAGCAGCTCGTCGTCGTAGCGGGCGAGGGCCTTGACCGCGAGGTGGTGCGTGTCGATGAAGCGGTGCAGCAGGGACGGGTCGCTGGCGGCCAGCCCGGTGAGCCAGTCGCGGATCCGCTCGCCCAGCGCGTCCCGCACCGCCGAGAGCGTCCCGTCCTCGTACAGCGCCTCCCGGGAGGCGGTCGGGCGCAGACTGGTGGTGTCGACCACGCAGCGCACGAAGAACGCCCACTCGGGGAGCAGTTCCGGCGCCCGGTCGGTCAGGAGCATGCCCTTGAGGTGCACCCGGTGGCCCGCGCGCTGGGCGGGGCTGACGGCCGTGGGCAGCACATAGGCGACGCCGCGCAGCCCGGCGGCCGGCAGATCGAGCTCGATGGTGTCCAGCGGGGTGAAGTCGAACAACTCCCTGCAGTGGGCGGTGAGCGCCTCGCGGCGGGCGAGCGGCGAGCGGTGGGCCCGCTCCCACGGGGGCGTCTCGTTGACGCGGTGGGTCCCGCCGTCCGGCGTGACGACGGTGACCTCGTGCCGCAGCAGTCCGCCGTAGTGCCGGGCCAGGGCGAGGACCTGCTCCGGGCTCGTCCAGTCCGCGTTGTCGGCGCGCGGTGTGAGCCGCACCGTGGTACCCGGTTCGGGCACGGCCGACGCGGGCAGGGTCCGGATCGTGTAGGCGCCGTCCGAGCGGCCCCGCCACTCCACGGCGGGCGCGGCCGGGTCCGCCGCCGACCTGCTGAGTACCGTGATCTCGTCCGCCACCACGAAGCAGGCGAGCAGCCCGATGCCGAACTGGCCGATGAACTCGCCGCGGGCCTCGTCGAGCCCGGCGCCGTCCAGCCCGCCGCCGGCCGTCCGCTTGGAGCTCCGGCCGATGGTGGCCAGGAACCGGTGGACGTCGGCCTCCGTCAGGCCGACACCCGTGTCCGTGACGGTGAGCGTCCCGCCCGTGCGCACGGTGATGCGGCCGGACGCGCCGGGGTCCGCGGCCTGACGTGCCGTGATGGCGTCCACGGCGTTCTGGAGCAGCTCGCGCAGGTAGACGCGGGGGCTGGAGTACAGGTGGTGGGAGAGCAGGTCGACCAGACCGCGCAGGTCGACCTGGAAGGTGTGGGACGTCTCGGAAGGGTGCACGGGCGAAGCCTTCGGTGGGCGCCCGCACCGTGTCGGCGCGGGCGGGTTGCGGACGGATGTGCTCTGGACGCGCGGGGGCGGCGCCCCACCGGGCGCCGCGGCCGCCGGTGGGGGCGGCGGGCCGTCCCGGGACGCGGGCGGCGCCGGTGCGGCGGGCCGGGCGGCGGAGGCGGCGGTGCCGGGCTCAGCGTCCGGCCGAGAGCCGGTGCTTGCGGTAGGCCGCCACCGGGTGGCCGCCCAGGTAGTCCCACGGGGACTCGCTCACACGGCCTTCCGTGGCGCGGAAGCACTCCCGTGCGGAGGAGCGGTCGCCGGCCAGCGAGAAGGCCATGGCGAAGGCGTTGAGGGCGGCCACCCAGGAGCCCTCGCGGACGAAGTCCGGGTGCAGGACGGAGTGGTCGGCGGCCTCCCGCAGCGACTCCGTCACCCGGGGCAGGCGCATGTAGGCGGCGTCCTCGCCGTCGCCGAGGGCGAGCCAGTGCTCGATGTGGGCGGTCGCGACCAGGCCGCCCAGCAGGGTTCCGGGGGGAGCCTCCAGGGCGGCCTGCCGCGCGAAGGAGTGCATCTCCTCGTGCGAGCCGCCCCACTTGTCGCAGACCTGCTGCAACTGCTGGTGGTGCGCGCCCGGATGGTGGGGGTCGCGCCGGACCGTCGCCTCGAACCGCCGACGGGCGACCGCCTGGCCGACCTGGAGACCGCGGCCGGTGACCTGGAGGCCGTACCAGGGCGAGGTCCACCCGGGCTCCCGCTCGGCCACCTCGTACAGCCACGTCTCGGCCGTGCGCAGCCGCGAGTGGAAGGTCTCGAACTGCTCCCGCGAGACGTGCCGGGCCAGGGCGGCCGTCCGGGCCTCCCAGCCCCACGAGATGTGCCGTATGGCCGCCACCAGGCGCGGCAGCGGCGCCTCGGGATCCGCTTCGAGTACGGGGGCGATCCACCGCTCGACGCCGGGGGTGTCGGCGACCGCCCACAGCAGCTCGACCCGGTTCCCGCTCTCGGGGCACGCCTCCAGGACCTCGCGCACGGTGCTCCAGTCCGCCGCGGCGGCCGCCTTCCGTACGCGGGGCACGGCCGGGTCCCCGGAGTCCTTCTGTAGCCGCGCGACGGGCCGCACCGCCCATCTCCCCAGCGTGAGCCCCCGATCACGGAGCAACGCCATGTCCCCACCCCTTGTGTGCCTGCCCTGACGGGGGCTGATGATCACCCCCTGGTGGAGGTAGTGCCTATCACGAGTGACCGACACTCGCACAACCGTTTCAGTCGGCTGCGGGGTTGCGGGCCCGGCGCCCGTCCGGCCGGACCGGTTCCGCACGGGCGCCTGCCCGGCGTTCCCGTGCGTCCCCGGTGAGGCGGCCACGGTCAAGCGCGTCGGCGGCGCGGTACGGGGGGCGGCGGCCTTCGCCGCCGCCGGGGAGGTGCCGGCTGCGGTCCGCAACCCCCCTGTGGCGTCCGGCCGGTCGGCCGGCCCCGGCCCCGGCTCTCCGCCCGCACGGGTGCCGAAGGCCCCGGGCGGGACGTGGTGCGGGACGGGCGTGGCGCGTGTGCCGTGTCAGGGCGGGATCCCGGGAGGCGGGAGCGCCTGCGCGCGCACGGCGGGGCCGGTTGCGGCCTTACCGCGGCCTTCTTCTTGGCAGGAGCGTCTGCGCCCGCACGGCCGGGCTCCCGCCGACGCGCACGGTCTGCCGCCCGGCCGTCGGGAACACGTCCGGCACCCGGTCGTGGGGACCCGTGCGCGCTTCCGGCGGCCGGACCGGGGAGGCCGGCACGACAAGGACGGCGGACACGGCCGGGAGCGGTACCAGCGCCTTCGCCGCCGCCCTCCTCGGTGGTGCCCCGCCCCGCGGACCGGGACGGCGGCGAGGCTCCCGCGGAGCCGGGTCCCGCCCGGACACGGCAGGCTCGCCGCCGGCCCGGACCGGCGGCCGCTCCAACCCGCCCTGCACGAGCCCCGGCTGATGCAGCGCCCTGTGCCGAGCGCCCTCCCGCAGGCCACGCTCCCGCCCGCCGCCCTTCGACGGGTACTGCCGCCTCCCGCCCGGCGGCGAGGCCGTCGCCCCGCCCCTGCCGCTCTGCGGGCGGGACGGGGCCGAGGACCCGCCGAACGGCGCCGGTTCGAGCCCGACGGCGTCACGGCTGGGGCCGACCGGCCGGGCCCCCGAGCGGGTCTCCGCGCGCCGCCGGCCCCGGCGCTACGTCAGGACATGCCGCGGAAGAAGGTCCGGATGTCGTCCGCCAGCAGCTCCGTCTCCTCCATCGCCGGGAAGTGACCGCCCTCGGTGAACTCGCTCCAGTGGCCGATCACCTTCCCCGGGTCGATCGCACGGCGCATGAGCGGGTGCGTGTCGAACACGGCCCATCCGGACGGCACGCCCGAACCCATGACCACGTCGAGACCGGAGTGCTCGTTCTCGTAGTAGAACTGCGCGCTGGTGGCGCCGCTGCGGGTGAACCAGTACAGGCTGATGTTCGTGAGCAGCTGGTCGCGGTCGACCGACTCGTCCGGCGTCCGGTGGGCGCCGCCGGACCTGGGCCTGAACTTCTCGGCGATCCAAGCGAGCTGACCGACCGGCGAGTCGGTGAGCGCCGCGCCGATCGTGTCCGGGCGGTGGTTCTGCATCAGGAGGTACCCGCGGTCGGTCGCGTCCTCGGCGCGCACGGCCTCGAGCTGGGCGGTCTCCTCGTCGGACAGGCCCTCGGGGTAGGGGAACTTCTCGCCGATCAGCCCGAGCCACCGGGGGTCGGCGCCGAAGTGCGTCCCGATGACGCGCTCCGGGCAGAGCGCCGCGAGGCGGCCGACGGTGCCCGCGCCGACGTCGGTGCCGTGGGCCGCGAACCTCTCGTAGCCCAGACGCGTCATGATCTCGGCGTAGGCCTCCGTCGTCCGCGCCAGCTCCCAGCCGGTCCCCGACAGCGGGGTCGAGAACCCGAAACCGGGCAGCGACGGGACGACCACGTGGAACTCGTCGGTCAGCAGCGGGATGATCCGCTGGTACTCGACGAACGACCCCGGCCAGCCGTGGTTCAGGACCAGCGGGACGGCCTCCGGGTTCGCCGACCGGACATGGACGACGTGGAAGGTCTGGCCGTCGACGACCGTCGTGACCTGTTCGTACGCGTTGAGCTTCTCCTCCTGCGCGCGCCAGTCGAACCCGTCACGCCAGTACTCGGCGAGTTCCTTCAGGTACACCGGCGGAATGCCGCGGCTGAAGTCGGTGCGGTCGTCGCGGCCCGGCACCGGGACCGGCCAGCGCGTGTGCGCCAGCCGGTTGCGCAGGTCGTCGACATCGGCCTGCGGGACGTCGATCCGGAACGGTGTGAGTGCGTTGTCCTCGTTCATGGCATCGACGCTCCCAGCAATCGCGGCAGGATTGCTTCCGCGATTGCGGGGATGATGGAGAGCATGCTGGAGACCTCGGCCCGCCTGCTCGAACTGCTGTCACTGCTCCAGCTCAAGCGCGACTGGACGGGCTCCGAGCTCGCCGGCCGGCTCGACGTGAGCACGAGGACCGTGCGCGCCGACATCGGCAGGCTGCGGTCGCTCGGCTACCCCGTGGACGCGCGCCCGGGCGTCGCGGGCGGGTACCGGCTGGCCGCCGGGACGGCGATGCCCCCGCTGCTGCTCGACGACGACGAGGCCGTCGCCGTCGCGGTCGGACTGGGTGCGGTCGCGACCCAGGGGCTCGGCGTCGAGGAGACGTCGCTCACCGCGCTCGCGAAGCTGGAGCAGGTGCTGCCCTCGCGCCTGCGTCGGCGCGTCGAGGCGGTACGCGAGGCGACGAGCGTCGTTCCCGGGGCCGCACCGCCGCTCGACCTCTCCGTGCTCGGCGCGGTCGCTGCCGCGATCCGCGGCCGCGAACGGCTCCGGTTCGGCTACACGAAACCCGGGGGCAGCGAAGCGGCCCGCCACACCGAACCGCAACGGCTGGTGGGCTGGGGGCCGCTCTGGTACCTGCTCGCGTGGGATCTCGACCGTGACGACTGGCGGGTCTTCCGCGTCGACCGCATGGCCCCCCGCCCGCCGACGGGTGCGCGGTTCCGGCCGCGCGCGGTCCCGGGGGGCGATGCCGTCGCGTACGTCGTCGGGCGCGTCAGCAAGGGGGCCTGGAAGTACCGCGCCCGGGTGCTCGTGCGTGCTCCCGCCGCCACGGTCGCCGCGAAGATCCCCGTCCCGGTCGACATCGAGGAGGTGGACGGGTCCACCTGCCGTGTGGAGCTGGGTTCCGACGACCCGGACCGGCTCGCGCTGTGGATGACGCAGCTCGACGTCGACATCGAGGTGATCGACGGAGACGAGCTCGCGGCGGCGTTCGACCGCCTCGCGACGAGGTGCCGCCGCGCGGCGGGCGGCGCGGCCACCGCGTGAATCCCGCCGTCGGTCCTCCGGCGATGCCGTCGGGGGCCGGCGGCGGGCCCGGGCGTGGTCGGGACCGGTGCCGTGGCAGGCCGGCCCCACCACCTCCCCGGTGATCCGAAGGAGACGGCCCGGGGCTGCCAGGCCCCGGCGGCCCTGCCCCGGCGCACGCACGGGCCCGGTCCGAAGGCGGCCCTCCGCCGCGCAACCGCGTCCGGCGCCGCGCACCGGTCCACCGGACGCCGCGGACGGCCCTCAGGCCACCACGCCCTTGCCGCGCAGCGCGTCCACCTCCGCCTCCGACAGTCCCAGGCCCTTCAGCAGCGCGTCCGTGTGCTCGCCCAGTGCCGGGACCGCGCCCATCCGCGCCGGGACCCCTCCCGGCAGCGTGATCGGGGGCAGCAGGGCCCGCAGCGGACCGGCCGGGGACCCGACCTCGCGCCACCGGTCACGTGCCGCGAGCTGCGGGTGGCCGGCCACGTCGCCCACCGAGTTCAGCCGCGCGCAGGCGATCCTGGCCGCCTCCAGCCGGGCGACGGCCTCCGCCGTGCTCAGCTCCGCGAGTGCCGCGCCGACCACCTCGTCCGTCCGCTCCCGGTTCGCCGTGCGGGCCGTGTTGGTCGCGAAGTCCGGGTCGTCCGCCAGCTCGGGGCGCCCGGCCACCTGCTCGGCGAGCCGCCGCCACTCGCGGTCGTTCTGCACCGACAGCAGCACCCGGCCCCCGTCCGCGGTCCGGTAGGCGTCGTACGGGGCGATGACGGCGTGCGCGAGCCCGGTGCGCACCGGCGCGGGCGAGCCGTGCATCCCGTGGTGCAGCGGATGCCCCATCCACTCCGCCAGGGACTCCAGCATCGAGATCTCCACCGGCCCGCCGAGCCCCGTGGTGCCCCGCCGCACCAGGGCGGCCAGCACCCCCGAGAACGCGTACATCCCGGCCGCCACGTCGGCGGCCGGGATCCCGGCCTTCACCGGCTGCTCCGAGGTGCCCGTGACCGACACCAGTCCGGCCTCGCACTGGACGAGCATGTCGTAGGCGGCCTTGTGCGCGTACGGCCCCCCGGAGCCGTAGCCGGAGATGTCCACCGCGACCAGCCGCGGGTGCGCCGCGCACAGCGTGGCCGCGTCCAGCCCCAGCCGGGCGGCGGCCCCCTGGGCGAGGTTCTGCACGAACACGTCGGCGTCCGCCACCAGGCGCCCGACCAGCTCCCGGCCGCGCGGGTCCTTCAGGTCCACGGCGAGGGACTCCTTGCCGCGGTTGCACCACACGAAGTGCGAGGCGAGCCCCTTCGCCGCGGTGTCGTACCCGCGGGCGAAGTCCCCGCCGTCCGGACGCTCCACCTTGATCACCCGGGCCCCGAGGTCGGCGAGCTGCCGCGTGGCGAACGGCGCGGAGACGGCCTGCTCGACGGCGACGACGGTGATCCCGTCGAGGGGGAGTGGCTGAAGGCTCATGGGGCGTGTCTACTGTGCGACCGGCGGATCTGTCACCCCGGGGCCCCAGGCCGGGCCGGTGCCGGCCCGGCCCGGCAGGGGATGCCGGGACCCGGGCCCCGGCCGCTCGATCCGCCCGTCGCGTGTGCGGCTCGACCCTGTCCACCGGCCCCGACGGGCCGTGGACGCGGATCGCACCCGGCCACGCCCCGCAGCGCCGCACACGGGCCGAGCACGCGACCGGCCGCCTCGGGGACTCCCGGCCATGGCCCCCCGCCATGGCAAGCGGGCCTGCATCCTTCCCGGTAGGGTCACCGCGGCTGCGAGCCGCCCAACCGGGCACGGGATCGGTGACGGTCAGTGATCTGGTTCGCGCGTGTCTTCCATCCTGTCCGGCGGTTCCCGCGACAGCCGGACCGAGGTCGGTGGGGAGGCGGCGCACTGCCAGGGCGACGGCTTCCTCGGCCGTGGCGGCCTCTTCGGGAACGTCGCCGGAGAGCGGATGCCTCTTCACGCGGAACGGGCTGCCCCCGTGCGACGGGACGATGGCCACCTCGTCGCGGAACGGGTATCCAGTGCAGGAGCTGAAGCCGAGCGTCCAGTGGCTGGAGAAGACGTGGAGCTGCCGCAGCCGTGGTTCTGCGTGAGCTGCTTCCACGAGTTCGCCGAACCCTGTGAAACCGTCTGCCGTTGCACTCCGCCGAGAGAACAGCGATCGGACGTCGCAGCGAGGCCGTGTGCATCCTCCTGCGCAAACGGGTCCTGCTCGCGCCGTAGTCGTGTTGTCAGTCCCTGATGCGAGGATCCGGGCGACCACACGCAAGGAGATCAGCATGGGCACCTGGGATACCGGTCCCTTCGACAACGACACAGCGGCGGACTTCGCCAACACCCTCGACGATGCCGAGCCCGAAGCGCGCGAAGCCCTGATCCGAGGCGTCCTCATCCGGACGATCGACGCCACCGGTCATGTCACGGAAGCAGGAGAGGCGGTGGCCGCCGCCGCCTTGATCGCGGCGCAATGTCCGGGAGGCGAACCCGTCGACATGACCTACGGTCCCGAAACACCCATGCCCGTTTTCCCTTCCGACCTTCGGGCACTCGCCGACGAAGCCCTCGCCCGCATCGTCAGGGACGAGGACGGGCCAGCCTCGAACTGGGTCGACCCGGAGGACTCGAAGCAGTGGCGAGGCACACTCACGCGCCTTCGCGCAGTGCTCGACCCGCCACCCCCTTCCATGGCGTGACGACTCCCGCGATGACCAGGAGCAGCCCCGGGAAGGCGCCCGTTCCTGCGACCCATGCCATGGGTGTCGCTCCGCTCTGACCCGGGGAGGGCCCGGAACGCGAGCAGCATCCGGGCCGGGAGACGCTGGCATTCTCCTCGGACCCGGTGGTCGCCCGTCATGCCGGGTCCGGGAACTCCCCGCCGGCTCCGCCGTCGTCCGTACCCGGTGGGCTCGGGACCTGCCGGACCGCGCCCGCCCGGTGCTCCCTCACAGCAGCGCCAGCTGCCCCTCCGGCCCCTCCTCGCGGGCTTCCAGGACCGAGGCCGGGCGCCGGGAGGCGGGTGGGGGCGGCAGGACGCCCGCGGCGCGCAGGGCGGACGCGGGGACGAGCGGGCCGCCGCCCAGCGCGGCGCCCTGCGGGCGGAGTTCCGCCAGCAGGGCCAGCACCGTGACGAGCTCCAGCAGCTCGGAGGTCCACTCCTGCGGCCACGCCGCCGGGCGCAGCGCCTCCAGCGTGCCCGCCTCGCCGGCCTCGGTGCGTCGCCGGAACCACTGCTCCAGCACCCGTTCGCCCGCGACCGCGGACTCCCAGGCCCCGCGCGGGACCGGCGCGATGCGCCCGGTGCCGCCGACCAGCAGCACCTCGCCGTCCTCCTCGTAGGCGAGGGAGTCGGGCAGCCGGGGCAGCGCCGCACGGACGTAGGGGCGCCGACCGCCCGGCAGCCGGGGCCGCTCGCCGCCGTGGGCGCCGCGCAGCTGGACGTCCAGTATCCGGCGGCCCAGCGCGACGCCCCGGGCCCACTGCCCGGCGTCGGCCGTCAGCGGGACCGCCGCACCCCGCTGCCCGGGGCGGGCGGCGGCCATCGTCCAGCACAGCAGCTCCTCGGCCGTCACCGGGTGGCCGTAGCGGTCGGCGAGCAGGTCCGTCAGCCCCGGGGCGATGTTCGCCTCCCGTCCGCCGGGCCTGCGGTACAGGGGCCGGATGCGGCCCGGTCGCCCCGCGGGGGAGCGCCCGTCCGGGAGGTGGGCGGTGGCCACCAGGGCCGGCCCGTCCGCACCCGGGACGCGCCCCTGCTCGACGACGAAGACCTGCCGGGCGTCGCGCACCCGCCACAGTTCGGGGCGGGCGTCGTCGAGCAGGCGCTGGTCGGGTATCAGCCACTGCTGGTCGTAGGCCCCGTGCAGGACCCGGACGGGCTCCGGGCAGGGCCCCGTCTCGCGGGCGATCCGCCCGGTGCCGGCGGGCTGCCCGGGGAGCTGGGCGACCGTGCTGTGCGGCGTCCGGGAGCGGGTGGGCCGGAACAGCTCCTCGCGCCGGGCGGCGTCCTCCGCCCCGGTCAGGGCCTCCCAGCGGCGGCGCAGCGAGGCCGCGTCCGGAGCCATGACCCAGCCGCGGCCCGGCCGCAGCGGCCGGACCGACCAGGGCATGAGGTCGTCGAGCAGCGGCACGTCCTCGGAGGCGGACTCGGGTGCTTCGCTCACCGTGCGCATGGTAGTGCTCCTCGCCGCCCCCGTCCGGTGGCCGCCGCCCGCGGTGCCCGGCGGCTCAGTCCGCCGCGTCGAGGGTCACCGAGAAGGAGAAGCGGTCCCCGCGGTAGCGGATGCGGGCGACGTCCACGACGCGGCCGTCCTCGTCGTAGGTGACGCCCGTGTAGTGCAGGATCGGGCTGAGCAGCGGGACGTCCAGCAGCTCCGCGGTCTCGGGGTCGGCGAGCCGCGCCTCCACGGTGTCGGTGATCCGGCTGATCCGCACGCCGAGGACGTCCCGCAGGACCTTGGTCATCGGCCAGCGCTCCAGGTCCGCGATGTCGACCCGGTCCGCCAGCTCGGTCCGGAGCGCGTTCTCGGCCCAGTTGGTGGGTTCCTCGCTGTCGCCGTCCCGGCGCAGCCGCCGGAACAGCACGACCTCCTCCGCGCTGGGGAAGTACTCCGCCAGGTCGGCGGGGACGGGGCACGGCCCGTGGCCGAGGACGGTCGTCCGCTCGCCCGACTGCTGGGCGACCACCGCGTCGATCGAGCCCAGCAGCCGCCGGGGCGCGCCCCGGCGCGCGCCCGGCTCGATGAAGGTGCCGCGCCGGCGGTGCCGGCTGATCAGCCCCTCCTCCTCCAGCTCCTTCAGCGCCTGCCGCATGGTCAGCACGCTGACCCCGTAGTGCCGGGCCAGCTGCTCCTCGGTGGGCAGCCGCAGCGACGCCTCGGGGGAGCGCCCCAGTATCGAGGCGCGCAGCGACTGCGACACCTGGTACCACAGCGGGAGCTTGCGGTTGAGGACCAGGGAGTCCGGGGCGAAGGAGGAGGTCACGGCGTCTCCGTACACGGCATCTGCTGACTACGGCCGGAAGTGGCGCTCAAGACCCTCCCACACGGAGTCGTACCCGGTCTGAAGGTGTCCCGCGGAAGCCGCCTGGGCGGTGGTGGTCACCGGCCAGCGGGTCTCGAACATGAAGGCCAGGCCGTCGTCGATCTTCTGGGGCCTCAGCTCCGCCGCGCTGGCCCTGTCGAAGGTCTCCCGGTCCGGGCCGTGCGCGGACATCATGGTGTGCAGCGAGCCGCCGCCCGGGACGAAGCCCTCCGCCTTGGCGTCGTAGGCGCCCTCGATCAGACCCATGTACTCGCTCATCACGTTGCGGTGGAAGTACGGCGGGCGGAAGGTGTCCTCGCCGACCAGCCAGCGCGGTGCGAAGACCACGAAGTCGACGCCCGCGAGCCCCGGGGTGTCGGACGGCGAGGTCAGCACGGTGAAGATCGACGGGTCCGGGTGGTCGTAGGAGATGCTGCCGATGACGTTGAAGCGGCGCAGGTCGTAGACGTAGGGGGTGTGGTTGCCGTGCCAGGCGACCACGTCGAGCGGAGAGTGGCCGTAGGTCGCGGTCCACAGGTTGCCGCAGTACTTGTTGACCACCTCCACCGGGCCCTCGACGTCCTCGAAGGCGGCGACCGGCGCGAGGAAGTCCCGGGCGTTGGCCAGGCCGTTGGCGCCGATCGGGCCGAGGTCGGGCAGCTGGAAGGGCCGTCCGTAGTTCTCGCACACGTAGCCGCGGGCGGTCGCGTCCAGCAGCTCGACGCGGAAGCGCACCCCGCGCGGGACGAGCGCCACCTCCCCGGGGCGCACCGGCAGCAGGCCCAGCTCGGTGACGAGCAGCAGGCCGCCGCGCTCGGGGACGATCAGCAACTCGCCGTCGGAGTTCCCGAAGACCCGCCGCATCGACGTGTCCGCGTGGTAGAGGTGCACGGCCATGCCCGAGCGCTGGGTGACGTCGCCGTTGCCGCCGAGCGTCCACAGTCCGGCGAGCCAGTCGGTGCCCGGCTCCGGTTCCGGCAGCGGGTTCCAGCGCAGCCGGTTGGGGTCGGGCACGGCCTCGGTGAACGGGGCGCTGCGCAGCGTTCCGTTGTCGGTGCGCACGAAGGCGGGGTGCGCGGCCGAGGGGCGGATCCGGTACAGCCAGGAGCGCCGGTTGTCGGCCCGCGGCTCGGTGAAGGCACTGCCGCTGAGCTGCTCCGCGTACAGGCCCAGGGGCGCCCGCTGGGGGGAGTTGCGCCCGTGCGGGAGGGCGCCGGCCGCCGCCTCCGAGCTGTGCTCGTTCCCGAAGCCCGGGGAGAAGGACCGCTCCGTCAGACCTTCCGCGATCTTCCGCGCCTGCTCACTGCCGCTCATCGCCGCTCCTGTGCCTGTCGGCCTGCCGCCGACGCCCGCGTTTCCGATTCCTATGGACAACCGTAGGATTCCAGGTCGGGTCCGTCAACGGCTGCGGCCGGGCATGATGGGCGCGTGTCCTCGTCCCCGCTGCGGCGCGTCCCCGTGCAGCGGCGCAGCGCCGACCGGCTCGCCCGGATCCTGGACGCCTGCGCCGAACTCCTCGACGCCTGCGGCTACGAGGAGCTGTCCACGCGCGACGTGGCGGCCCGCGCGGGCGTCCCGATCGGCTCCGTCTACCGCTTCTTCGGCAACAAGCGCGCCCTGGTCGAGGCCCTCGGGCGGCGCAACCTCGACCGCTACGCCGCCCGGGTCGAGGAGTGCCTGGCCCGGGTGCCCGCAGGGTGCTGGCGCGGAGCGGTGGACGTGGTCCTCGACGAGTACCTCGCCATGAAGCGCACGGTGCCGGGCTTCGGGCTGATCGACTTCGGGGTGCAGGTGCCGCTCGGCTCGCGGGGCGCCCGCGTCGGCAGCGAGGTGGCCGACCGGCTCGCCGGCCTGCTCGCGGCGCACCTGGGCCGCGATTCGGCGGACGGGGAACTGCGGCGGGCCGTGCTCGTCGCGGTCGAGGCGGCCGACGCCGTGCTCCAGCTCGCCTTCCGGGTGGACGAGTCCGGTGACGGGGCGATCGTGGCCGAGGCGAGGCGCCTGGTGTGCGCCTACCTGGCCCACGTGCTGCCGGACGGCGCCGGGCGCGGCTGAACGGCGGGGTGCGCCGCCGGGGCCGTGCCTTCCGGGGGCTGCCCCGCATCCGTACCGGTCGGTATGCTGCCGGGGTCCCGTGCCGCCGCACCCCCGCTCCCGGGAGGCCCCGTGTCCCGCACGTCACCCACCGCCCGCACCGCCCTGCGCATCTGCCCGCTCTGCGAGGCGACCTGCGGGCTGGTCCTCACCGTGGAAGGCGACCGCGTCACCCGCGCGCGCGGCGACCGCGACGACGTCTTCAGCTCCGGGTTCGTCTGCCCCAAGGGCGCCGCCTTCGCGGAACTCGACTCCGACCCCGACCGGCTGCGCACCCCCCTGGTCCGGACCGCGGGTGTCCTGCGCCCCGCCACCTGGGACGAGGCCTTCGACCGGATCGCCCGCCGCATCCCCGGGATCGCCGCCGCCCACGGCCCGAACGCCGTGGGCGTGGTCCTCGGCAACCCCAACGTCCACACCATGGCCGGGGGCCTCTACCCGCCCCTGCTGCTCGCGGCACTGGGCACCCGCAGCCTCTTCACCGCCTCCACCCTCGACCAGATGCCCAAGCACGTGTCCGGCGGGCTCCTGTTCGGCAGCGCCGCCGCCATCCCCGTGCCCGACCTCGACCGGACCCGGCATCTGCTGCTGCTCGGCGCCAACCCCTTGGAGTCCAACGGCAGCCTCTGCACCGCACCCGACTTCCCCGGCCGCCTCAAGGCACTCCGCCGCCGCGGCGGCACCCTCACCGTGGTCGACCCGCGCCGCACCCGCACCGCGCGCCTCGCCGACCGCCACCTCGCCCTCCGGCCCGGCACGGACGCGCTGCTGCTCGCGGGCCTGGTCCACGTCCTGTTCGAGGAGAAGCTCACCGACCTCGGGGGCCTCGCCGACCACGTGGAGGGCGTCGACGCGGTGCGCGAGGCCGTCGCGGACTTCACCCCGGAGGCCGTGGCCGCCGCCTGCGACACGGACCCCGGGACCGTACGGGAGGTCGCCCGGGAACTGGCGGCCGCGGAGTCGGCCGCCGTGTACGGGCGCATCGGCAGCTGCACCGTCGACCACGGGACCCTCGCCAGCTGGCTCGTCGACGTCCTCAACATCCTCACCGGCAACCTCGACCGCCCCGGCGGCGCCCTCTTCCCCCTCTCCGCGACCGAGCGCGCACCCCGCCCCGCGGCTCCGGGCAGGGGCTTCGTGCTCGGCCGCTGGAGCAGCCGGGTCTCCGGCCGTCCCGAGGCCAAGGGCGAACTGCCCATGGCCGCCCTCGCGGAGGAGATCGAGACGCCCGGCGAGGGCCGCGTCCGCGCCCTGGTCGCCATCGCCGCCAACCCCGTCCTCTCCGCCCCCGACGGCGACCGCCTCGACCGGGCCCTGGAGGAGCTGGACTTCATGGTCAGCGTCGACCCCTACCTCAACGAGACCTCCCGCCACGCGGACGTGGTGCTCCCGCCGCCCCCGCCCTCCCAGAGCGCCCACTACGACTTCGCCTTCAACGCCCTCGCGGTGCGCAACCAGGTCCGCTACACCCCGCCCGCCGTTCCCCTGGCACCCGGCCTGATGGACGAGTGCGAGATCCACGCGCGCCTGGTGCTGGCCGTCTCCGGGATGCACGGCGCCGAGCCCGGCACCGTCGACGACCTGGCCATCCGGCGGACCCTGGCCGCGGCGGTCCGGGACCCCCACTCGCCCGTCCACGGGCAGGACGCCGACGCCCTGGCCGCACGCCTCACCGGCACCACGGGCGCCGAGCGCCGCCTCGACCTGATGCTGCGCCTCGGCCCCTACGACCTCACCCTCGACGAGCTGCGCGAGCACCCCCACGGCATCGACCTCGGCCCCCTCGCCCCCCGTGTGCCGGGGATCCTGCGCACCCGCAGCGGGCGGGTCGAGCTGCTGCCGGAGCCGATCGCCGGCGACCTGCCCCGGCTGCGCGCGGCACTCACCGGCCGTGCGGAGCACGCGCTGGTGCTGGTCGGCCGCCGCCATCTGCGCTCCAACAACAGCTGGATGCACAACCTGCCCGCGCTGAACGGTGGTTCCAACCGCTGCACCCTGCACGTCCACCCCGAGGACGCGGCCCGGCTCGGCCTGCGCCACGGGGGCCGGGCCGCGGTCTCCTCCGACGGCGGCCGCATCGAGGCCCCGGTGGAGGTCACCGAGGAGGTCCGCCGGGGTGTCGTCAGCCTGCCGCACGGCTGGGGGCACGACCGGGCCGGGACGCGGCTGTCGGTCGCGTCCGCCGTCCCCGGGGCCAACGTCAACCAGCTGCTCGACGGCTCCCGGCTCGACCCGCTGTCCGGCACCGCGGTGCTCAACGGCTTCCCCGTCACGGTGACCGCCCTTCCGCCCGCGCCCCCCGCGCCCTGATCCCCGCACCCGGCTCGGGCCCGCCCGGTCGCCGCCCGGACCGGCGCCGACCCGGCGCCCCGCCCGTCCGCCGCCCCCGGAGGGCGTGTTCCGGCCAGGGTCCCGCCCCCGCACGGCCCCGGGCGGCGGCGGGAATCCCGGCCGTTCGGGCTCGTGCACAAGGCATTCCCCCGGCGCGTGCGGTGGGCTACCTTCAGCCACTCGGCTGCCTTCCTCACCTCCGGGCGGGACCTCATGACGCGCGCCATCGCTCTGCACGACGTCGGCAAGAGATACGGGCGCGGCCCGCGTGCCGTCGACCGCTTCACGCTCACCGTCGAACCCGGCGAGTTCCTGGTGCTCCTCGGGCCGTCCGGATGCGGCAAGTCCACGGTGCTGCGCATGATCGCCGGGCTGGAGGACATCACCGAGGGCCGGCTGCTGCTCGACGGCGAGCCCGCCAACCACATCCCGCCCCGCGAGCGGGACATGGCCATGGTCTTCCAGAACTTCGCGCTCTACCCGAGCATGACCAACCGCGAGAACATCGGCTTCCCGCTCCGGCTGGAGAACCCGCGGGCCGACCGGAACCCCCGCGTCGAGGCCACCGCCCGGATGCTCGGGATCGAGGACCTCCTCGACCGCTTCCCCGGCCAGCTCTCCGGCGGCGAGCGCCAGCGGGTGGCCATGGGGCGGGCGATCTCCCGTCGCCCCTCCGCCTTCCTCATGGACGAGCCGCTCTCCAACCTCGACGCCAAGCTCCGCGGCCACCTGCGTGCCGAGATCGCCCGCCTCACCGCCGAACTCGGCGTCACCACCGTGTACGTCACCCACGACCAGGCCGAGGCGATGTCCCTCGGCGACCGGGTGGCCGTGATGCGCGGGGGCGTCCTCCAGCAGGTCGGCGCCCCCCGGGACACCTACGCCCTTCCTGCCAACGTCTTCGTCGCCGCGTTCATCGGCACGCCCCGGATCAACCTGTTGGAGGCCGTCGTGCACGCCCCCCTCGACGGACCGATGACCCTCGACCTCGGGCGCCAGCGCATCCGGCTGCCCGAACCCCTCAGCCCCGACCACCAGTTGCTCCGCATCCAGCAGGGGCGGCGGCTCGTCCTCGGGCTGCGCTTCGAGGGGGTGCGCATCGCCCCGCCGAGCCGGGCCCGGCCCGGCGAGGCCCCGCTCACCGGCACGGTGGAGCACATGGAGTACCAGGGCCACGAGGCCCTGGTGCACTTCGCCACCGGCTCGCGCCCCGCCCCCGTGGGCGAGCTGGAGGCCGCCCGGCCCGTGTCGCCCGTCCGCCGCCGCGCCGGCGGGCCCGGCACGCTCACCCGGTTGAAGAACCGGGCCGCCGGCCGGCTCGCCCGCCCGCTCGCCGTCCTGGACGCCCCCGAGGCGCCGGGCGAGGGCGAGCGCCCCGCCACGGCCCCGGGCGACCTGGTGGTCCGCACCGGACCCGACGTCCGCCTGCGGCGGGGTGCGCAGGTGCCGCTGCTGGTGGACGTGGCCCACCTGTACGTCTTCGACCACCACGGCCGCCGGGTGTGCCCGGCACCCGCCGAGCTCCCCGGCTTCGACGTCTGACGGCCCGGTTTCCCGAGGCCGCGCGCCGGCGTCGGCCCCGCCCGGCCGCGCGCCGCCCGCGGCCGGGGTGGTGCGCGCCCGCCGGTGGCCGGAACGGCCGCGGTGGGGGGAGGGGGGCCCTGGCGCTCGAAAACTAACATCGCTAGTTTGGTGGGCCGGAGCTACCCGTGCGGAGGAGTGCCATGAAGGCTCACGACGGCCTGTACATCGACGGCGCCTGGCGGCCCGCCCTCGCGACGGGCGCCATCGCCGTGGTGAACCCGGCCGACGAGCAGATCATCGCCCATGTCCCGGACGGCGGGGAGGCCGACGTGGACGCCGCCGTGCGTGCCGCCCGGGCCGCGTTCCCCGCCTGGCGGGCCACCCCGCCCGCCGAGCGGGCCGCCGTGCTGTCCGCCCTCCACGAGGAACTGGGCCGCCGCACCGAGGAGATCGCCGAGACCGTCACCGCCGAGCTGGGCGCCCCGCCGAAGCTCGCCCTCGCCGTCCACGCCTCCCTCCCGGTCACCGTCGCCGGATCCTTCGCGGAGCTGGCCGCCACCTGCGCCTTCGAGGAGACCATCGGGAACTCGACCGTGCTGAGGGAGCCGGTCGGCGTCGTGGGCGCCATCACGCCCTGGAACTACCCGCTCCACCAGATCGTCGCCAAGGTCGCGCCCGCCCTGGCCGCCGGGTGCACCGTGGTGCTCAAACCCGCCGAGGACACCCCGCTGACCGCGCAGCTCTTCGCGGAGGCGGTCGACGCGGCGGGTGTGCCGGCAGGTGTGTTCAACCTGGTCACGGGCGTCGGGGCGGTCGCCGGGGAGGCCCTGGCCGGGCACGAGGACGTGGACCTGGTCTCCTTCACGGGGTCCACCGCCGTGGGCCGCAGGGTCGCCGCCACCGCGGGCGCCGCGATCAAGCGGGTCGCCCTCGAACTCGGAGGCAAGTCCGCCAACGTCGTCCTGCCGAGCGCCGACCTCGCCGCGGCCGTCAACGCCGGAATCGCCAACGTGATGGCCAACTCCGGCCAGACGTGCAGCGCCTGGACCAGGATCCTCGTGCACACCGACCGCTACGAGGAGGCCGTGGAGCTGGCGGTCGCGGCCGTCGCCAGGTACGTCCCCGGCGAGCGGGTCGGCCCGCTGGTCAACGCCCGCCAGCGCGAGCGCGTGCGCGGCTACATCGACCGGGGCGTGGCCGAGGGCGCCCGGCTCGTCGCCGGCGGCACCCGGCCGCCGCTGCCGACCGGCTACTACGTCAGCCCCACCGTCTTCGCCGACGTCACCCCGGGCATGACCATCGCCCAGGAGGAGATCTTCGGCCCGGTCGTCTGCCTGATGCGGTACGAGGACGAGGAGGACGCCCTCGCCCTCGCCAACGGCACCGTCTACGGTCTGGCCGGAGCGGTGTGGGCGGCCGACGACGCCGAGGCCGTCGCCTTCGCCCGCCGCATGGACACCGGCCAGGTCGACATCAACGGCGGCCGCTTCAACCCCCGCGCCCCCTTCGGCGGCTACAAGCAGTCGGGCGTCGGCCGGGAACTCGGGCCGCACGGCCTTGCCGAGTACCTTCAGACCAAGTCCCTCCAGTTCTGATCCGGGAGCAACGCATCGTGGTCCGTGCAGCCGTCCTGCCCTCCGTCGGCGCCCCCCTGGAGATCACCCGGATCTCCCTGCCCGAGCCCGGCCCCGGCCAGGTCCGGGTCCGGCTGGCCGCCGCGGGGGTCTGCCACTCCGACCTGTCGCTCTCCGACGGCACCATGCGGGTGCCCGTCCCGGCCGTCCTCGGCCACGAGGGTGCCGGGACCGTGCTCGCCGTCGGCGAGGGCGTCGAACACGTCGCCGTCGGCGACGGCGTCGTCCTCAACTGGGCGCCCTCCTGCGGAACCTGCCACCACTGCTCCCTGGGCGAGGTGTGGCTCTGCACCGAGGCGCTGGCCGGCGTGGGCCGCGTGCACGCCACCGCGGCCGACGGCACCGCGCTCCACCCGGGCCTGAACGTGGCCGCCTTCGCCGAGGAGACCGTCGTCCCCGCCGGCTGCGTACTGCCCGCCCCCGAGGGCGTCGACCTCGCCGACGCGGCCCTGCTCGGCTGCGCCGTGCTCACCGGCTACGGCGCGGTCCACCACGCCTCCCGGGTGCGCGAGGGGGAGTCCGTGGCCGTCCTCGGCGTCGGGGGCGTCGGCCTCGCCGCGCTCCAGTCCGCCCGGATCGCGGGCGCCGGGACGATCGTCGCCGTGGACGTGTCCCCGGAGAAGGAGGAGCTGGCACGGCGAGCGGGCGCCACCGACTACGTGCTCGCCTCCGACGCCACGGCCAAGGAGGTCCGCCGCCTCACCGGGGGCCGGGGCGCGGACGTGGCGGTCGAGTGCGTCGGCCGCGCCGCCACCATCCGCGCCGCCTGGGACGCCACCCGGCGCGGCGGGCGCACCACGGTCGTCGGCATCGGCGGCAAGGACCAGCAGGTGACCTTCAACGCGCTGGAGATCTTCCACTTCGGCCGCACCCTCTCGGGCTGCGTCTACGGCAACTCCGACCCCGCCGCCGACCTCCCGGTCCTCGCGGAGCACGTGCGCGAAGGCCGCCTCGACCTCTCCGCGCTGGTGACGGACCGCATCCCGCTGGACGGGATCCCGGCCGCCTTCGACGCGATGCGCCGGGGGCGGGGCGCGCGTTCACTGGTCGTCTTCTGACGCGCCGGGGCGGCGCGCCCGCCCGAGGGCGTGGACCGGGCGGGTGTCAGCGGGCCATCCGCCGCCCCAGCTCCCGGGCCCGGGCACGCAGCCCCTCGGCCCAGTGGGCGCCGTCCGGCGGGAGGTGCGCCCCCGTGCCTTGGGAGACCTGCACGTCGGTGAGTGGTTCCCCGGGCGGGAGACCGAGCCTGGCCCAGTCCGGCTCGATCCCGGCGCGCTCGGCGAGGACGAGGACCGTCGCGGTGAAGCCCTCGGACAGCGCGAGGACGACGGCGTGGCCCGTCCTGCGGTGCCGGTCGAGCAGGGCCTCGACGAAGGCGGCGAAGGCCACCGGGTCGATCGCGCACTCGTCCATCTCCATCGGCCCCAGTCCCGACGGCAGCTCCAGCTCCTCCTCGAAGAGCCTCACCTGGCGCAGGAACAGCCGCGAGGCGCCGTTGGACGGGTTCCACAGGGTCTCGTCGCCGAGGTCGTAGAACTGGCTCATCGTGCTGGTGTCCCTCCCGTTGCGGCCGGCCATCGTATGCGCCGCCGGGCAGCCCCTACCCCTCCGGGTGATGTGCGCGGTGTCCGCGCTTCGGGCGATGGCCGCGGTCGGTACGGTCGCGGGCGGGGGCCCGGCCGAGGTCCTCCAGGCCCCGGATCGTGGAACGGTGAACCATGGCCGCACGCAAGGACGTCGACGGCTCCGCGAGTGTCCCGGCCCTCTACGGGGCGGAGCTCCGCCACCCACCGGAGGGAGGCCGCCGGGCTGACGCTCCAGCAGACGGTGGAGGGCAGCTTCTACGGCGCGAGCCTGCTCAGCGAGATCGAGCGGGGCTCGCGGCGGATGCCCGCGGATCTGGCCCGGCACGTGGACCGGCTGCTCGCGACGGACGGCTTCTTCGAGCGCCGCTGCGAGGACGTGCGCAGGGCCAAGCACCGTGGACACGCCGAGTACTTCGAGCGCGTCCTGGACGCGGAAGCCCATGCCTCGGCCATCGAGCAGTGGTCGCCCGCCGTCGTTCCCGGTCTGCTCCAGACAGAGGCGTACATGCGTGCGCTGTTCAAGACGGAGCGCTCGCCGCTCTCCTCACGGGAACTGGAGGAGAGGGTGGGCGCGCGCCTGGCCCGCGCCGATGTGCTCCGGGCGTCCACCGGCACCCCGCAGTACTGGGTCGTGGTGCACGAGGCCCTGGTCCGCCACTCCGTGCTGCCGCCCGGTGAGATGGCCGTGCAACTCGACCACATCGCCCAGTTCGCCCGGGACGAGCGCATCTTCGTGCAGGTTCTGCCGTGGAGCGCCGGGGCGTATCCGCTCATGC
This sequence comes from Streptomyces sp. C10-9-1, assembly GCF_024497955.1. GTDB lineage: Bacteria > Actinomycetota > Actinomycetes > Streptomycetales > Streptomycetaceae > Streptomyces > Streptomyces sanyensis. Next base: position 96,470 of record NZ_JANHKP010000008.1, read on the forward strand.
AGGGGAACGCGATGATCCTGGAGTTCGCCGACGCTCCACCCCTGGTGTACGTGGAGTCCCAGCACCACGGCAGCACTCATGACGATCCAGCCCTCGTGAAGCGGTACCGGAGGTCGTACGATCTGCTGAGGGCTGCCGCCCTGCCACTGGACGCGTCCCTGGCGCTTCTGGAGAAGGCGGCCGAAGACTGCGGACAAGGCGGGCAAGCTGGTGGACGTGACCACAGGCTGGCGTAAGAGCAGCTACAGCAACACCTCCGGCGGAGACTGCCTCGAAGTGGCCGACGGGGTCTCCGGCTCCGTCCCGGTGCGGGACTCCACGCGGCCCGAGGGGCCCGTCGTGGTGGTGGGCGCGGGGGCGTGGGCGGTGTTCGTCGGCGGCCTGCGACGCGGGGCCCGCTGACCCGCCCGGGGATGCCGCGGGCGCGGGTCCGGGTGTTGCGGGGCATGAGTCGGTGACACCGGCCGATGCCAGTGGAACCGAGATGCTCCGACGGGCATCGGTCGGGTAGCGTGCGGGCCATGTCGAGTCCTGAGTCAGACGAGGTGGGGGCTTTCGGTCACGCCGTCAGCCCCCTGGACCACTGAGCTCGTAGCCCTGTCGTCCCGCCGCGTTCCGCGGCCGGGCGAGTGTGCCCTTGGGGCTGGCCGCGGTGACGAGATGACCTTCTCGTGCTTCTCCTCACCCCGGAGCCACTCGATGCCTCTCCCGCTGTACCTGCTTGCCATGGCGGTTTTCGCCATGGGCACCTCGGAATTCATGCTTGCCGGCCTCCTGCCGGACATCGCCTCGGACCTCGACGTCACGGTCGGGACCGCCGGAACGCTCACGTCGGCCTTCGCGGTCGGCATGATCGTCGGTGCCCCACTCGTGGCCGCGCTTGCCCGCAACCGGCCCAGGCGCTCCACCCTTCTCGGGTTCATCCTCACTTTCGCCGCAGCTCATGCCCTGGGCGCCATGACCACGGGCTTCCCGGTCCTGTTCGCCACCCGGGTCGTCGCCGCGCTCGCGAACGCAGGGTTCCTCGCCGTCGCTCTGACGGCTGCCGCCACACTGGTCTCACCCGACAGGAAGGGACGTGCACTGGCCGTGCTGCTGTCAGGCACGACGGTGGCCACGATCGCCGGTGTCCCCGGCGGCTCGGTGCTCGGCACGTTGCTCGGCTGGCGGGCCACGTTCTGGGCTGTCGCCGCTCTCTGCCTGCCCGCGGCCCTCGGCATCCTGAAGGGAATCCCCGCAGGGCGTGACGAGGATGAGGCGACTGGCAGGCCGGCGTTGCGAGCGGAGTTCACCCAGCTCACACGGCCGCGGTTGATCCTGGTGATGCTGCTCGGCGCGCTGGTGAACGCGGCAACCTTCGGAAGCCTCACCTTCCTCGCCCCCGTGGTGACCGACAGCGCCGGGCTGGGCGAGTTGTGGGTCTCCGTCGCCCTGGTGCTCTTCGGCGCCGGTTCCTTCGTGGGCATCACCCTCGCCGGCCGACTGTCCGACCGGCGTCCCGGTCCGGTCATCGCAGTCGGCGGCCCGCTGCTGCTCGTCGGCTGGCCGGCCCTCGCGATGCTGGCCGACGAGCCGGTCGCCCTGTTCCTCCTCGTGTTCGTACAGGGCGCGCTGTCGTTCGCGCTGGGCAGCACGCTGATCACGCGGGTCCTCTACGAGGCCACGGGAGCCCCCACCATGGCCGGCTCGTACGCGACCGCGGCGCTCAACGTGGGCGCCGCCGTCGGCCCCGTCATCGCTGCGGCGACCCTCAGCACCGAAGCCGGGGACCTCGGGCCGCTCTGGGCAAGCGGACTCCTCGTCGCGGTCGCGCTGCTCATCGCGTTCCCTCTCCTCACCACCATCACGGCCGGCCGGAGCGCCGAGGTGCTCCGGTGACACACGCGAACGCCCCTTTGGACGTTGAGGGGCGCCGAAGGCGCGCGGCGCGCTGCCGTACCCGTCCGATCGCGCACGTCACCGCCGAGGCCGGTGTCTCCCGTGGGCCTACTCGGTTGATTCGGCAACGCGGCGAGTCGCCGTGCCGGGCGTCGCGACGGGGCGAACGTTGCCTGACGGGGCACTAGTCGCCCCTGGTGCTCCAGCCGCCGCGCACGCCCGCCTCGTACTGGAGGGCCAGGCCGTCGAGCAGGGCGGTCAGGCCGGTGGCGAACGCGCCCTCGTCCACCTGCTCCTGGCGCTCCGCCAGCAGATGCGCCTGGCCGAGGTGGGGGTAGTCCGCCGGGTCGTAGGCGGCCGCGTCGTCCACGAAGCCGCGGGCGAAGGAGCCGAGGGCCGAGCCCGTGACGAAGTAGCGCATCAGGGCGCCGATGCTGGTCGCCTGGGCGGGCGGCCATCCGGCGCGGACCATCGCCCCGAAGACCGCGTCGGCGACCCGCAGGCCGGCGGGCCGCCGTCCGGGGCCCCGGGCGAGCACCGGGACGGCGTTGGGGTGGGCGCGCAGGGCGGCCCGGTAGGAGAGCGCCCAGTCGTGCAGCGCGGTGCGCCAGTCGCGGGGGTCGTCCGCGTCGAACATCGACAGGTCGATCCGGGCGCTGACCGCGTCCGCGACGGCGTCCAGGATCTCGTCCTTGTTGCGGAAGTGGTTGTACAGGGAGGGCCCGCTGACACCGAGTTCGGCCGCGATCCGGCGGGTGGAGACCGCGTCCAGGCCCTCCGCGTCCACGAGTGCGCCGGCCGTCTCGACGATCAGGTCGCGGCTGAGGAGGGGCTTGCGCGGTCGGGCCATGCGGCACATAGTAGGGCCTGCCCACAATAAACTAGCGGTGGTAGTTAACGGGGGAGTGCCCGCGCATGGACCTGGAGCTCAGCGAGGAGCAGGAGGCCGTCCGGCGGCTGGCCCGGGACTTCGTCGTCCGCGAGGTGGCCCCCCATGCCGCCGCGTGGGACCGGGCCGAGAGCGTCGACCGCGCCCTCGTGCGGAAGCTGGGCGCTCTGGGGTTCCTGGGGCTCACCGTCGACGAGGCGTACGGCGGCTCCGGCGGCGACCACCTCTCCTACTGCCTGGTCACCGAGGAGCTCGGACGCGGGGACTCCTCCGTGCGCGGAATCGTCTCCGTCTCGCTCGGGCTGGTGGCCAAGACCATCGCCGCCCACGGCACCGACGCGCAGAAGCGGGCCTGGCTGCCCCGCCTGACCTCGGGCGAGGCGCTCGGCTGCTTCGGCCTCACCGAGCCCGGCACCGGCTCGGACGCGGGCAACCTGGCCACCCGCGCGGTCCGCGACGGCGATGACTTCGTCATCGACGGCACCAAGATGTTCATCACCAACGGAACCTGGGCGGACGTGGTGCTGCTGTTCGCCCGCACCGGCGAGGCCCCCGGTCACCGGGGCGTCTCGGCCTTCCTGGTCCCGGCCGGCACCCCCGGGCTGACCCGCCGCCCGGTGCACGGGAAGCTCGGTCTGCGCGGCCAGGCGACGGCGGAACTGGTGCTCCAGGGCGTCCGCGTCCCCGCCTCGGCGATGCTCGGGCCCGCGGGCAAGGGGTTCGCCGTCGCGATGTCGGCCCTGGCCAAGGGGCGGATGTCGGTCGCCGCCGGGTGCGTCGGCATCGCGCAGGCCGCGCTGGACGCCGCGGTCGGCTATGCCGGGGAGCGCGAGCAGTTCGGCCGCTCCATCGCCCACCACCAGCTGGTCCAGGAACTGCTCAGCGACATCGCCGTCGACGTGGACGCGGCCCGGCTGCTCACCTGGCGGGTGGCCGACCTCGTCGACCGGGGCCGGGAGTTCGCCACCGCCGCCTCCACCGCGAAGCTGTTCGCCTCCGAGGCGGCGGTGCGCGCCGCCGGCAACGCCCTCCAGGTCTTCGGCGGCTACGGCTACATCGACGAGTACCCCGTCGGCAAGCTGCTGCGCGACGCGCGGGTGATGACCCTGTACGAGGGCACCAGCCAGATCCAGAAGCTGATCATCGGCCGGGCGCTGACCGGGGTGTCCGCCTTCTGAGGGGCGCTGCGGACCCGCGGGCGTGCCCCCGGGCCCGCGGCGGGCGCCCGGAGTGAGTACCCGGAGTGAGTACCCGCGCCCATGTGGCACGTGCCACCACCCCGGATGCTGGGGCCATGAGTGAGACACCGGTCAAGCAGCAGAACACCGCGGCCTACTACGGTCAGGCCGTCCTCTCCTTCGCGATCGCCCTGGGAGCCGTGGTCCTCGGGCTCTACCACATGGAGGCGGACGCCTGGGTGCGGGCCTTCCTCGGGATCGCCGTCCTCTACCTGACCACCTCCGCCTTCACCCTCGCCAAGGTCGTCCGCGACCGGCAGGAGGCCGGGCAGATCGTCAGCCGGGTCGACCAGGCGCGCCTGGAGAAGCTGCTCGCCGAGCACGACCCCTTCCAGAAGCTCTGACGCGTCCGGCTAAGCGGCCGCTCATCCCCGGGGTATGGTGTTCGTCCTGTGCCAGGGAAGGGGCGAGCGATGACAGCGGCGGACCAGTGGGCGGGCGGCGACATGCCCTGCGGCGCGCCCGACGACGAGAAGCCGTGGGACGAGGTCACCCCCGAGGCGGCCCGCAAGCTCCTGGTCGCCGCGGTCGAGGCCTTCGCCGAGCGCGGCTACCACGCCACGACCACCCGCGACATCGCGAGCCGGGCGGGCATGAGCCCCGCGGCCCTGTACATCCACTACAAGACCAAGGAGGAGCTGCTCCACCGGATCAGCCGGATCGGCCACGACAAGGCGCTGGAGATCCTCTCGCGGTCGTACCGCAAGGACGGCACCCCGAGCGAGCGGCTCGCCGACGCCGTGCGCTCCTTCGTCCGCTGGCACGCGGGGCGCCATGCGACCGCCCGGGTGGTGCAGTACGAGCTGGACGCCCTGAGCGACGCCCACCGGGCGGAGATCATCGAGCTGCGCCGCGAGACGGACGCCGTGGTGCGAAGGATCCTCGACGAGGGCGTGGCCGCGGGCGAGTTCGAGGTCCCGGACGTCCCCGGCACCACGGTGGCCGTGCTCTCGCTCTGCATCGACGTGGCCCGCTGGTTCAACACCCAGGGGCGCCGCACGCCCGACGAGGTCGGCGCGTTCTACGCCGACCTCGTGCTGCGGATGGTGGGGGCCCGGCCCGCGGGCCCGGGGCCGGATCAGAAGAAGTAGCGGGAGACCGCCTCCGCCACGCACACGGGCTTGTCGCCGCCCTCCCGCTCCACGGTGACCCGCGCGGTCACCTGCACCCCGCCGCCCGCCTCCTCGACCCCGGTGAGCACGGCGGTGGCGCGGACCCGGGAGCCCGCGGGGACGGGGGCGGGGAAGCGGACCTTGTCGGAGCCGTAGTTGAGGCCCATGCGCACGCCCTCGACGCGCAGCACCTGGGGGACGAGCACGGGCAGCAGCGAGAGCGTCAGGTAGCCGTGGGCGATGGTGGTCCCGAACGGGCCGCCCGCCGCGCGCTCGGGGTCCACATGGATCCACTGGTGGTCGCCGGTCGCCTCGGCGAACAGGTCGATCCGCTTCTGGTCGACCTCCAGCCAGTCGCTGTACCCGAGCTGCTCGCCGACTCCGGCGCGCAGTTCCCCGGGGGAGGTGAAGATCCTGGGCTCCGCCATGTCGCTGGTCCCTGCCTCTCGTGTCCCGTCCCGTGTCTAAGCGCTTGCTCAGCATGCTGGTGGGCGGGACGTCCTGTCAACGGACCGCCCGGTGCGGCGTAGGCTCCGGGGAGTGCCCAAGATTCCCGAGAAGGTCCACGAACTCACCGTCGGCCAGGTCTCCGCGCGCAGCGGGGCGGCCGTCTCCGCGCTCCACTTCTACGAGGCCAAGGGCCTGATCCGCAGTCGGCGCACGAGCGGGAACCAGCGCCGCTTCACCCGGGACACCCTGCGGCGGGTCGCCTTCATCCGGGCCGCCCAACGGGTGGGCATCCCGCTGGCCACGATCCGCGAGGCACTGGCCGAACTCCCCGAGGAGCGGACGCCGGACCGCGAGGACTGGGCGCGCCTGTCGGCCGCCTGGCGCAGCGAGCTCGACGCGCGGATCAAGCAGCTGGGGCGCCTGCGCGACCACCTCACCGACTGCATCGGCTGCGGCTGCCTCTCGCTGGAGAACTGCGTGCTCTCCAACCCCGACGACGTCTTCGGCGAGCGGCTCACCGGCTCCCGGCTGCTGCCGGAGCAGGAGCGGGGCGGCGAGGGCTGACACGGTGCACGCGGACCGGTGCCGGTGCCGCGCTCTGGCTGTCAGGCCACCGGGGCCAGCCGGTGCCGGGCCGCACGCCGGGCCGCGGTGACGGCCTCCGGGGTCAGGGCCGGCGGGGGCACCAGGATGCCGCAGTCCCGGCACAGCGGCCCCGACCAGGGAGCCTGCCGCAGGTCCTGCCGCCACTCCAGCCGGGAGCCGAGGCAGACCGGGCAGGTCCGGCCCGGTCCCCGCTCCAGGGCGCCGATGAGCCGGCGCAGCACCTCGGCGAGCGGCTGCGGGGGGTGTGCCGCGGGGCTGGGGCAGCGCGCGACGCCATGGCCGCCCCAGGTGCGGCGGTGCCAGTCGTCGACGTGGCCGGGGCGCCGCAGCCCCGCGGACTTCTCCTGTTTTCGGCGGTCCGCGAAGCCCTCCTCGTACGCGAGCCAGACGGCCCGTGCCTCCTCCAGCTCCTCCAGCGCGGCCACCAGACGCACCGGATCGGGGGAGCGGTCCTCGGGGCCGATGCCGTGCCGGGCGCACAGGTGCGCCCAGGTCGCCCGGTGACCGTAGGGCGCGAAGCGCTCCAGGCACTTGCGCAGCGAGTACCGCCGCAGCGCCAGGTCGCACCGCGGATCACGCACCTGTCTGGCAAGACTCCGGAATCCGGCCATCGTGTCGCCACCTCCGTCGCTCGTGGATCGGCGTTGAAGAATGGACGTAGCAGTGCCCGTTCCGGCTCCATCCAAAAGGCGGGGGTGGCGTTTCGTCCGGATCCCGTCGGCCCCCTCAGTCGCCCACGCGGCCCGCTGCCAGCACCAGCCTGGCCAGTTCCTCGTGGCAGATGTCGCTGTGCGCGCCCGCGGGCGGACCGCCTCGGCGCACCACCCGGGCCGCGTCCACGCTGACACAGCCCCGGCGCGGCAGGGGTCCCCGGAGCGCCTGGTCCAGGGACACCCGTACCGCCCCCGGCACGGCCCGGATCCCGTCGTGGCCCATCGCCCACCACCGCGGGTCCGTGCCCGCCGCGGACGGCGGCTCGCCCGCGAGGCCGGAAGCGAGCGGGTAGAACACGCCGAGGGCGCTGTCGTGGCGTGAGAAGCAGGCCACGACCGGTCCGTCCACCCGCTCCTGGACCGATGCCAGGACTCCGGGGCTGTGCGGGGCGTGCGGCAGTCCGTCGGCGAAGGCGTAGTGCGAGAAGGCGCCCTGGAGGAGGGTCACGGACCCGACGTTCTCCGCACCCTCCGGCAGCCCCCGCAGCGCGAAGGCCACCAGCCGGGCCCCGTGGCTGTGGCCCACCAGATGCACCCGCACCCCCGGCGCCGACCGGGCCAGCCGCCCCAGCAGCGGCCCGAGCCCCAGCTCCCCGACGGCACCGGCCCGGCGCTTCACGGCGTAGTACGTGGTCTGCCGCAGCAGCTCCTTGGCGCCCCGCCACACGGGTGCGAGCCCGCCCCGGGCCGTGCGGGGCGCGGTGTCCGGGCGCACGGGGCCCGCGCCGTCGGCCGACTCCTCCAGCGCCGCCGCCAGCCTCTCGCACAGTTCGATCGGCTCCTCGAAGAACAGGGCGGGCGGGCCCTGCTCCTCGTGCGGGAGGTCCTCGGCGAAGGGCGACTCCAGGCTCCCGGTCGGCGCCGCCGCCAACTGCCGTGCCAGGCGGCCGAACTCGCCGACCGCCGCGCGGCTCTCGGGCCGCTCGTCCAGCAGCGCGGCGAGCCGCCGCACGGTGGCGTGGTGCCCCGGGTGCAGCGACGCCAGCACCTCCCGGGTCGAGGGGTCCAGGCCGGGGCCCGCAGGCTGCGCCCCCGGGGCGGGCGGTGCCACGTCGGGTATCGGTTCGTCCCCGAAGCGCATCGCGGGCCACCGGACCCCGGCGTAGGCCAGCCGGGCCCCCGGCGCCTGCGCGGCCGACTTGGGGAAGGGCGCGAGGAAGGCCGCGGTCAGGGCGCGCGCGACCGCGGGGGAGTTCTGCCAGCCGTGGGCGAGGACCACCAGGTCGGTGGTGTCCTCCGGGACCGGCTCCGGTCCCGGGCCCAGCACGTCGCCGTCCGCGTCGAACACGATCTCCCGGTACGGCTGCACACCCACCCCGGTCATGGCAGACCCTCCCCTCGCCCTGGTCCCAGCATCCTGCGCAAGAGGGGAAACGGCCATACCTCGGAACCGGTCAGAGCCGGTGGGCGGCGCGAACCCGGTGGAGGTGGACCAGTACGTCGTAGGAGTCGAGCGGCCGGAGCGGAGCGGGGGCGGCGGGCCAGGCGTTGCCGATGTCCCGGGCGGGGCGCTCCACCGCCGGCCAGTCGCGGGCCGCCGCGGGCGCGGTGCGCAGGTCCAGGACGTAGTCCCGTGGCGAGACCCGCTCCAGGGTGTGCTCGTGGGAACCCGGTGCGGGCGGGCCGGCACGGAAGGTCCCCGGCGTCTCCCCGGGGTCGGTCAGGTCCAGGGCGTTGAACGAGCCCCGGCCGAAGGTGAACCCGACGGCGACGTAGTCCGCACCGATCGCCTCGCGCAGGTAGGTCCCCTGCACCACGGGGTGACGCGCGGGGTCGCTGGTCTTCAGCCGGATGTGGCCGTTGTGCGCGGAGACCAGGATCCGGTGCCCCGTCTGCCGCTGCCACCACAGGGTGTTCTCGGCCATGATCCGGTCGCGGTACCGCATCGCCTCCCGGCCCTGCCCGGGGTCGTCCAGGTCGTGGGCGAACTCGGTCGCGTTCTGGACGATGGCCCGTGCATGCCGGAGCACGAAGGCGTGGCGGCGGGCGTCCGCGCCCGTGTGCAGGGCGCTCCAGCAGGTCGAGCACCGCGCGCACGTCCCGCGCCATGGCCCTGCGTTCGCCGAGCGGCAGGGCGAGCCGGGCCCTGATCGTCTCCCGCACGCCACCGGTCGGCCGGGAGGCGCGGTAGCGGCGCTCGGCCTCGGGGAGCAGGCGGGGGTGGTGGCGAGCCGGTGCGCCCCCGCGGCCGCGGTGGGGCCGCCCGGCGTGGCGGGTGCCCCGCGGGCGCGGGTTCCTCAGTACAGCAGGTGGCGGCGGCGGACCGCCCGGAAGGCGGCCAGGTCGCCGGACCAGGCCCCGACGACCTCGTCGGTGTCCGCGCCCGCGTCGAGGAGGGTGCGGACCGTCGCCGACCCGGTGAGCTTGTCGATCCAGTGGTCCGGCCGCCAGGCGAAGCCGCTCCAGGTCCGTTTGGCGGTCGCCAGCAGTGCGATGCCGGTGCGCACCGGGTCGAAGTCCTCCCGGTCGTGGACGTGGACCTGGACCCCGCCGACGGTGCGTCCCTGGAACTTGGAGAAGGTCGGGGTGAAGTACGCCTCGCGCAGATGCACACCGGGAAGCCCCAGCGCGTTCGCGGCGGCGGCCCAGTGCCGGTCGATGCCCTCCGCGCCCAGCAGTTCGAAGGGGCGGGTGGTGCCGCGCCCCTCCGAGAGGTTGGTGCCCTCGAAGAGGCAGGTGCCCGCGTACACCAGCGCCGTCTCGGGGGTGGGCATGTTGGGGCTCGGGGAGACCCACGGCAGGCCGGTCCGGTCGAAGAAGTCGGAGCGCCGCCAGCCCCTCATGGCCACCGTCTCCAGCGCGACGGGGGAGGGCAGGAACTCGGCGTTGAACAGCAGCGCGAGTTCGGCGACGGTCATGCCGTGGACCTGGGCGATCGGCTCCCGCCCGACGAAGCTCGCGAACCGCCTGTCCAGGACCGGGCCGAGGGCGGTCCGGCCGGTGACGGGGTTGGGCCGGTCCAGGACGACGAAGCGCTTCCCGGCCAGGGCGGCGGCCTCCATGCAGTCGTAGAGCGTCCAGATGTAGGTGTAGAAGCGGGCCCCCGCGTCCTGGATGTCGAACAGCACGGTGTCCGCGCCCGAGGCGGTGAAGATCTCCGCGAGGTCCCGGCCGCTCGTGCGGTAGGTGTCGTAGACGGGAAGGCCGGTGGCCGGGTCCTCGTGGCGGCCCTCGGAGCCGCCCGCCTGGGCAGTGCCCCGGAACCCGTGCTCGGGCCCGAACACGGCCACCAGGTTCACCCGTTCGTCGCTGTGCATCACGTCGACGACGTGGCGTACGTCCCGGGTGACGCCGGTCGGGTTGGTGACCACCCCGACCCGCTCCCCGGCGAGCCGCGCGTAGCCCTCGGCGGCGAGCCGCTCGAACCCGGTGCGCACGGTCCGCCCGTGCCCGCGGGCCGCGGCGGGGGAGGGGGCGCCGGCCAGCGCGCCGGCCGCGGCGCCGCCCGCGGCCAGCAGACCCCGTCTGGACAGGCTCAAGGGACTGCCTCCGTGGGTGCGGTGTGTCTCCGGGGTGCGGTCTGTCATGGCCACGCAGGCTAGCGCGGCCGGGGCCCGCCGGGAACGACCCCGGGGCGCGCCGCCGGGGCGTGCCGCCGGGGCGTGCCGGGCACGGCCGCGCGCGAGGGGCGCGGAGAGTCCTTCCCCCGGTGCATACCGACCGGTTAGTCTGCTCTCGTCGACCGGGACGAGGGGAAGGGCTGGGAAGCGATGGAGACGCTTGAGGGCGCGGGAGTGGTCGTCACCGGCGCGGGCGGCGGGATCGGTGCGGCACTGGCCCGCAGGTTCGCCGCCGAGGGGGCGCGCGTGGCCGTCAACGACCTGGACGCCGCCAGGGCCGAAGCCGTCGCGGCCGAGTGCGGGGGCACCGCCGTGCCCGGCGACGCCTCCGAGGCCGTGGACGCGGCCCGGGACGCCCTGGGCGGCCGCGTCGACGTCTACTGCGCCAACGCCGGACTGGCTTCCGGAGGCGACGCCTTCGCCGAGGAGGACGTGTGGGCCGCCGCCTGGGACGTCAACGTCATGGCGCACGTCCGGGCGAGCCGGGCCCTGCTGCCCGAGTGGCTGGAGCGCGGCAGCGGCCGCTTCGTGTCCACCGTCTCGGCGGCCGGGCTGCTCACCATGATCGGTGCCGCCCCCTACAGCGTGACCAAGCACGGGGCGCTCGCCTACGCCGAGTGGCTCCAGCTGACCTACGCCCACCGCGGCCTCAAGGTCCACGCCGTCTGCCCCCAGGGTGTGCGCACCGACATGCTGGCGGCCACCGGCACCGCCGGGGACCTGGTGCTCAAGCCCACCGCGATCGAGCCGGAGGACGTCGCGGACGCCCTGTTCCTGGCCATGGCCGAGGACCGCTTCCTCGTCCTGCCGCATCCCGAGGTGGCGGGCTTCTACCGCGCCAGGGCCGCCGACAACGGCCGCTGGCTCGCCGGGATGAACCACCTCCAGCAGAAGTGGGAGCAGGGCGGCGCCTGAGCACCCGGAGGCCGGCTGCGGCCCCGCGCGCCCCGGGCCGCCGGGGAATGGGAAGATCTGCGGGCGGGAACACGACTCCCCGGACGCGGGCCCACCCGGTCGCGGGGCCGGCGCCCCGCTCCGGGGCCCGGCCCCGGGGACGCGCGGCACCCCGCGCGGCGGCACGGACGAGACCGGACGGAACCGGCAGGAAGGGCGGGTGGCGGCGATGGCCAGGACGACGGACGGGGGCGGCACCCCCGTACCGCAGAGGCTGCTGGCCACCGCCACCCGCCTGTTCGCCGAGCAGGGCTACGACCGCACCTCCGTCCAGGAGATCGTCGAGGCGGCGGGGGTCACCAAGGGCGCCCTCTACCACTACTTCGGCTCCAAGGAGGATCTCCTCCAGGAGGTCTACTCCCGCGTCCTGCGCGTGCAGCAGGAGCGCCTGGACGCCTTCGCGGGAGCCGACGCGCCCGTCGAGGAGCGCCTGCGCGCCGCCGCCGCGGACGTGGTCGTCACCACCATCGACAACCTCGACGACGCGGCCATCTTCTTCCGCTCCATGCACCACCTCAGCCCGGAGAAGCACAAGCAGGTGCGTGCCGAGCGGCGCCGCTACCACGAGCGCTTCCGGGCCCTGGTGGAGGAGGGCCAGCGCACCGGCGTGTTCTCCACCGCCACCCCCGCCGACCTGGTCGTCGACTACCACTTCGGGTCGGTGCACCACCTGTCGACCTGGTACCGCGCGGACGGTCCGCTGAGCAAGCAGCAGGTGGCCGACCACCTCGCCGACCTGCTGCTGCGCGCCCTGCGGCCCTGAGGGCCGCGCGCCGGCCCGGGTGGCGGTGGCGGCCGACCGCCCGCGGGGCCAGCCTGGAGGTATGAACGAGGGCCTGCCGCGGCTGTGGGCCGCCGCCTACGGCTCGCGCACGGGCCGGCTGAGGCGGTGCGCCGCCCGGGCCGCGCTGAGGGTGCTGCGCTTCGTCCGCGCCCTCGCACTCGCCGACCACACACCACCGGCCGGCTACTGACGCCCCGGGGGCCGGGCGGGTCGGCCCCGGGGCGTCAGGGCGCCGCTCAGCGGTGGCGCTTCAACTCCCGCAGGGCCAGGGAGCGCTGGTGCACCTCGTCCGGGCCGTCCGCGAGCCGCAGCGTCCGCGCCGCCGCCCACAGCTCGGCCAGCGGGAAGTCCTGGCTCACGCCGCCCGCCCCGTGCAGCTGGACCGCCGAGTCCAGGATGTCCACCACCGCGCGCGGTGTCGCGATCTTGATGGCCTGGATCTCGGTGTGCGCCCCCCGGTTGCCCACCGTGTCCATCAGCCAGGCCGTCTTCAGCACCAGCAGCCGCAGCTGCTCCACCGTCACCCGGGCGTCCGCGATCCAGTTGTGCACCACGCCCTGCCGCGCCAGCGGGACGCCGAAGGCCTCGCGGGACACCGCCCGCCGGCACATCAGCTCGACCGCCCGCTCCGCCATGCCGATCAGCCGCATGCAGTGGTGGATGCGCCCGGGGCCCAGCCGCGCCTGGGCGATGGCGAACCCCTCGCCCTCCCCGCCGATCAGGTTCGACGCCGGGACGCGCGCGTCGGTGAAGACGATCTCGGCGTGGCCGCCGTGGGAGTGGTCCTCGTAGCCGTAGACCCGCATCGCCCGGCGCACCTCCACGCCCGGGGTGTCCCGGGGCACGAGCACCATGGACTGCCGGCGCCGGACGTCCTCGCCCTCGGGGTCCGTCCGGCCCATGACGACGAAGACCTCGCACCGGGGGTTCATCGCCCCGGAGATGTACCACTTGCGCCCGTTGACCACGTAGTCGTCGCCGTCGCGGTCGATCCGGGTGCGGATGTTGGTCGCGTCCGAGGACGCGACCTCGGGCTCGGTCATCGCGAAGGCGGAGCGGATCTCGCCGGCGAGCAGCGGCTCCAGCCACCGCTTGCGCTGCTCCCCGTCGCCGAACTGGGCCAGCAGCTCCATGTTCCCGGTGTCCGGAGCCGCGCAGTTGAGGGCCGTGGGGGCCAGGTGCGGGCTGCGGCCGGTGATCTCGGCCAGCGGCGCGTACTGCAGGTTGGTCAGGCCCGCCCCGTGCTCCGCGTCGGGCAGGAACAGGTTCCACAGCCCCTGCCGGCGCGCCTCGGCCTTGAGCTCCTCCACGATCGGCGGGGTGTCCCAGGGCGAGGCCAGCCGTGACCGCTGCTCCTGCTCGACGGCCTCGGCCGGGTGGACGTGCTCCTCCATGAAGGCCAGCAGGCGGCCCCGGAGCTCCTCGGTGCGGGTGTCGAACGCGAAGTCCATGGGTGCTCAGCCTTCCTGGAGGGTGGACAGTCCGTGGCCGATGAAGACGGGGACGAGGTCGCCGATCCGGTCGAAGCCGGGGCCGACCGTTTGGCCCAGGGTGTGCCGGTAGTGGATGCCCTCCAGGATCACGGCCAGCTTGAACCAGGCGAAGGCGGTGTACCAGGAGATCGCGGAGGTGTCCCGGCCGGAGAGCTCGGCGTAGCGGTCGACGAGTTCCTGCGGTCCGGGATGGCCCGCTGCCGCCGCCGTGGTGCTCACGGGGGAGTCCGGCAGCTCCAGGCGCCTGCTGTACATCACGAGCAGACCGAGGTCGGTCAGCGGGTCGCCGAGCGTGGACATCTCCCAGTCGAGGACGGCGGTGATCCGGTCGTCCTCGCCGATGAGCACGTTGTCCAGCCGGTAGTCCCCGTGGACGACGGCGGGTGCGGGGGAGCGCGGCAGGCTCCTGCCGAGGGCGGCGTGCAGCTCGTCGATCCCCGCCAGCTCCCGGCCGCGCGAGGCGTCCAGCTGCTTGCCCCAGCGGCGCAGCTGGCGGTCGAGGAAGCCGTCCGGGCGGCCGAAGTCGCCCAGGCCGACGGAGTCCGGTTCGACGGCGTGCAGGTCGACCAGGGTGTCGACGAGCGAGAGCACCGCGCCCCGGGTGCGCCCGGGGCCGAGCGGGGCGAGCTGTTCGGCGGTGCGGTACGGGGTGCCCTCGACGAACTCCATCACGTAGAAGGGCGCCCCCAGCACCGACGCGTCCTCGCACAGCAGCAGCGGCTCCGGCACGGGTACCGCCGTCGGGGCGAGGGCGCTGATCACGCGGTGCTCGCGCTTCATGTCGTGGGCCGTGGCGAGGACGTGGCCGAGCGGCGGGCGGCGCACCACCCACCGGTCGGTGCCGTCGGTGACCAGGTAGGTGAGGTTGGAGCGCCCGCCCTGGAGGAGCGTCGCGTCGAGCGGGCCGCGCACCGTCCCGGGCCGTGCGCGGTCCAGATGTCCGCGCAGCCTCTCGGGGTCGAGTCCCTGCGGGGCTGGGCTCATGGTGCGCACCTCCGGGGTGGTTCGGGGGTCGGTCCTGGACGCGACCCATCATGACCGACCAGTCGGTATGTCGTCCAGTGCCGGTGCGCGCTCCGGGCCGGGCAGCGGCCGCCCTGCCCGCGATCAGGCGCGGCAGGCCACCGGCCCCGGGGCGCGCGGCGATGACGACGCCCCGCTCCGGCAGGTGCACCACCGTGTCGCCCGCCGTGTGCGCCACGCCCACGGAGTGCGGCAGGCGCACCTCCGTCTCCCCGAGGTGCCGGGTCGGCCGGTCGGCGGAGGTGAGCTGCCGGACCGGAGGCGGGGGTGCCCGGGGAGTCCTCCGGCGCGAGGGTGCCCGGGCTCCCGGGCGTGGGGGCAGTTGCCCGCGCCGCGGGAGCGCGGGGCGGCCACCGTGCCCGGCCGGAGGGGCGTGGCAGGTGGGGCGCCCCGTTTCCCGGTGGCGCACGAGGAGGGCCGCGGCGCCTCGGAGCGGCCGCCGTGCCGGGGGTCCGCGGCGGTGCCCACCCGACCCCGGGCCCCTCAGGTCACCACGGTCACCGCGAAGGCGGCCAGCGCCAGCGTGCACACCGCCGCGGCGACCGCCCCCGCCGGGGTCAGCACCACGGGGCGGGGCGCGGACATCGCGGCGATCCTGCGGTGGGCCACGGCGAGGAAGCCGATCAGCGCCACCGCCCCCGCGCCGAGGGCCAGGGCGCCCGGTCGTCCCAGCCGCCCCGCGTCGAGCACCCCCCGCACCGCCAGCACGGCCACGACCACCCAGGTGAGGGTGGTGCGTCGCCAGGCCAGCCGGGTCCGCTCCGGCTGGAGCCCCGGGTCCCGGTCACCGGGCGCCGTCACGCGTCCCCCAGCGCCACGATGACCACCATCACCACCGACACCACGGCCACCATCACGGCCAGCAGCGCAGGGAACCGCGAGCCGGGCAGGTCCTCGCCCCGGCGCATCGCCCGCTCGCAGCGCACCCAGTGGTCGACGGCCCGCACCGCGCAGACCGCGCCGGTGCCGATCAGGGCGAGCGCCAGGCCCGCGCGGACGCCCCAGCGCAGGTCGGGAAGGAACTGGTCGACCGCGAACCCCCCGCCGATCAGCGCGAGCGCGGTGCGGATCCAGGCGAGGAAGGTCCGCTCGTTGGCGAGGGAGAAGCGGTAGTCGGGTGTCTCGCCCTCGTCCCGGACGCGGCCGGGAGAGAACCACAGGCGCAGACTCCGAACCAGATCACTCACGCTGCGCACCCTACCGGTGGCCCTCCGGGAGCCCCCTCCGCCGTGCGGGCGGCGGGCGGCTCACACCTCCGGCAGCGCGCGCACCCGCCGGTAGGCGTCGAGTCCGTCCGGCACCCACGGCCAGGTCTCCAGCCGGGCCGCCAGCTCCTCCTCGGTGAGGAAGGCGTGCCAGGCGACCTCCTCCGCCTGGGGGCGCACCGGCAGGGTGCAGCGGACCTCGTAGACCGCGGACCACCACTCGCCGGCGCCCTCGCCGCCGGTGAACAGAAAGCGCGTCAGCGGACGGGGGCGGGGCAGTCCGCTCACCCCCAGTTCCTCCTCCGCCTCGCGCAGCGCGGCCTCGTCGTAGCCCTCTCCCGTGCCGACGACCCCGCCGACGAACATGTCGTACCGGGAGGGGAAGACCAGCTTGGAGGCCGTGCGGCGGTGCACGAAGATCCGGTCCTGCCCGTCGCGGACGAGCACGAACACGCAGCGGTGGCGCAGCCCCCGGGCGTACACCTCCCCGCGGGGGGCGCTGCCGACGACCCGGTCCTCGGCGTCGACGACGTCCAGCACCTCCTCGGCGGGGTCGCCCGGACGGCCGGGCGGGGGAGCGGCCCGCGGGCCGGGCGGCGGGGCGGCGGACGGGCGCTGGTTCTCCATGGCGGCATTCTGGCACCCGGCCCACCCGGCCCACCCGGCCCGTCGTCGCAGCACGGGGGCCGGCAGCAGGACCCCCGCGCTGCCGACGACACGGACGGGCGTCGCCACGGCCGGACGGGTCCGCGGCGCTCCCCGAAGCTCCTCCGCCGGGGCCGAGCGCAGGCGCCGCACGGTGCGCGAGGCGGTCCGGGCGCCGGAGTCCGTGCGCCCGGTCGAGCCCCGCCGCCGCGCCCGGCGCACCCGCCACCGGGTGGTGGCCGAGCATCCGGGCCCGGCCGCCGCCACCCTGCGCGTGCATGCGCCGAGGTCGTTCGCGAAGGCGATGCGGGGGCGGGCGGCGCGGCTCACCCGGCGGATCGCCGGGCCGCACCCGGAGAGCTGGACGCGTCGGCTCCCTGAGCGTCCTCGTCTCGGGGCGAGTGGGCCGACGACCTTGGTTCATCACTGTGAAACCTCTGAAATACCTCAGATGGCTATCTGACTGGGCCTCAGCACTGCCAAGATCCCAGGGTTGCCGTTGATCACCCGCTGGAGGCCCACACTCCGGCGCGGCCTGCCCGGTGACCGCCCCACCCCGGTCCGGCAGGCCGTCGACTCTCGGCCGCTGACCGGATTCATCCCCTCACGAAGGCGAACACCCCCTATGAGTGACCGCGCCACCGCTGCGGCCGAGACCCCTGCCGGCGCCCCGGGCGCGCCCCATGTCGACGCGGGCGACGCCGGGTACCGCAAGGACCTCAAGTCCCGGCACATCAACATGATCGCCATCGGCGGCGCCATCGGCACCGGCCTCTTCCTCGGGGCCGGAGGCCGGATGGCGGACGCCGGACCCTCGCTCTTCCTCGCCTACGCCGTCTGCGGCGTCTTCGCCTTCCTCGTCGTCCGCGCGCTCGGCGAACTCGTCCTCTACCGCGCCTCCTCGGGTGCCTTCGTCTCCTACGCCCGGGAGTTCATGGGCGAGAAGGGCGCCTACACCGCCGGCTGGCTCTACTTCCTCAACTGGTCGACCACCGCGGTCGCCGACATCACCGCGGCCGCCACCTACGCCCACTTCTGGTCCATGTTCAGCGACGTCCCCCAGTGGGTGCTCGCCCTGATCGCCCTCGCCGTGGTGCTGGCCGCCAACCTCATCTCGGTGAAGTACTTCGGCGAGATGGAGTTCTGGTTCGCCATCGTCAAGGTCGCGGCCCTCGTCGTGTTCATGGTGGTCGGCATCTTCCTGGTCGCCACCTCGCACGACGTCGGCGGACACACCGCCGGCCTCGCCACCATCGGCGACAACGGCGGCATCTTCCCCTCGGGCGTGATGCCGATGCTGCTGCTCATCCAGGGCGTCGTCTTCGCCTACGCCTCCGTCGAACTCTGCGGCGTCGCCGCGGGCGAGACCGAGAACCCGGAGAAGATCATGCCGAAGGCGATCAACTCCATCATGTGGCGCGTCGGCCTCTTCTACGTCGGCTCGGTGATCCTGCTCGCGCTGCTGCTGCCCTACACCGCCTACTCGGCCGACGAGAGCCCCTTCGTCACCGTCTTCGACCGGCTCGGCGTCCCCGGCGCGGCCGGGGTGATGAACCTCGTCGTGCTCACCGCCGCCCTCTCCAGCCTCAACTCCGGCCTCTACTCGACCGGCCGCATCCTGCGCTCCATGTCGCTGGCGGGCTCCGCGCCCCGCTTCACCGGCGTCATGAACAGGGGAGGCGTGCCCTACGGCGGCATCCTGCTCACCGCGGGCTTCGGCGTCGCGGGCGTCGTCCTCAACTACGTCATGCCCGGCGAGGCCTTCGAGCTCGTGCTCAACCTCGCCTCCGTCGGCATCATCGGCACCTGGGCCATGATCATGGTGTGCTCCCTGGTCTTCTGGATCCGCTCCCAGGAGGGTGCGCTCACCCGCCCCGGCTACCGACTGCCGGGCGCCCCCTTCACCCAGCTCGCCACCCTGCTGTTCCTGGCCTCCGTCCTGGTCCTGATGTGGCTGGACGGCGGCATCGCCCGCACCACCGTCAACTGCCTTCCGCTGATCGCCGCGGCGCTCGTCGGCGGGTGGTTCCTGGTCCGCGGCCGGGTCCGGGAACTCGCCGCGGGCAGCGGGCGCTGACGCACCGCCACCCGGCCGCTCCGCGTCCCGCGGTCCGCGGCGGGCGCGGGGCCGGCCGCATGGCGCGCGCCCGCGGCGCGGCCCGCGGGCGTACCGTCCCCGCGGGACCCGCCGACGGGCCATAGTGGGGGGCGACACCACCGTGAGAGGAAGGGCAGGTCCGAGGATGCCGCAGCAGGTGAACGGCGTGATCGCACCCGGCAGGGACGAGCCGGTCCGGGTGGAGGCGATCATCGTCCCCGACCCCGGCCCCGGAGAGGCGGTGGTGCGGATCCAGGCCTGCGGGGTCTGCCACACCGACCTGCACTACAAGCAGGGCGGCATCAACGACGACTTCCCCTTCCTGCTCGGCCACGAGGCCGCCGGCGTCGTGGAGAGCGTCGGCGACGACGTCACCGACGTCGCCCCCGGGGACTTCGTCGTCCTCAACTGGCGTGCCGTGTGCGGCCGCTGCCGTGCCTGCCGCCGCGGCCGCCCCTGGTACTGCTTCGACACCCACAACGCCCGGCAGAGGATGACCCTGGCCGAGACCGGCGCCGAACTCTCGCCCGCCCTGGGCATCGGGGCCTTCGCCGAGAAGACCCTGGTCGCCGCCGGCCAGTGCACCAAGGTCGACCCGGCCGTCTCCCCGGCCGTCGCGGGGCTCCTCGGCTGCGGCGTCATGGCGGGCATCGGCGCCGCGGTCAACACCGGCCGGGTCGGCCGCGGGGACACGGTCGCCGTCATCGGCTGCGGAGGCGTCGGCGACGCCGCCGTGGTGGGCGCCCGCCTCGCCGGAGCGGCCGCGATCATCGCCGTCGACATCGACGACCGCAAGCTGGAGACCGCCAAGGCCATGGGCGCCACCCACACGGTCAACTCGCGCTCCACCGACCCCGTCGAGGCGATCCGCGCCCTCACCGGCGGCTTCGGTGCCGACGTCGTCATCGAGGCCGTCGGCCGCCCCGAGACCTACCGGCAGGCGTTCTACGCCCGCGACCTGGCCGGCACCGTCGTCCTGGTCGGCGTCCCCACGCCCGAGATGACCCTTGAACTCCCCCTGCTCGACGTGTTCGGCCGCGGCGGGTCCCTGAAGTCCTCCTGGTACGGCGACTGCCTTCCCTCGCGTGACTTCCCCATGCTGATCGACCTCCACCAGCAGGGCCGCATCGACCTCGGCGCCTTCGTGACCGAGACCATCGGCCTGGGCGACGTGGAGAAGGCCTTCGCCCGGATGCACGAGGGCGACGTCCTGCGCTCGGTGGTGGTGCTCTGATGCCCGCGGCCATCGACCACCTGGTCACCTCCGGCACCTTCTCCCTCGACGGCGGCACCTGGGACGTCGACAACAACGTCTGGATCGTCGGCGACGACACCGAGGCCGTCGTCATCGACGCCGCACACGACGCCGTGGCCATCGAGGCGGCGCTCCGCGGGCGGCGCCTGCGCGCGATCGTGTGCACCCACGCCCACGACGACCACGTCGGCGCCGCCCCGGCACTCGCCGAGGCCACCGGGGCACCGGTCCTGCTCCACCCCGACGACCTGCCCCTGTGGAAGCGGACCCACCCCGAGCGCGACCCCGACGGCGAACTCGCCGACGGCCAGGTGCTCACCGTCGCCGGCACGGCCCTGACCGTGCTGCACACCCCCGGCCACGCACCCGGGGCCGTCTGCCTGTACGCACCGGAACTCGGCACGGTGTTCACCGGGGACACGCTGTTCCAGGGCGGTCCGGGGGCCACCGGGAGGTCCTTCTCCGACTTCCCGACGATCATCGACTCCATCCGCGAGCGGCTGCTCACCCTTCCGCCGGAGACCGTGGTGCGCACCGGCCACGGGGACGCCACCACCATCGGGCGGGAGGCCCCGGGCCTTCAGGAGTGGATCGACCGGGGCCACTGAGCCAGCCGCAGCCGGCTGGTGAACCGGCGCGGCCCACCCGTCACGGGGTCGGTGAACTCCAGCACCCGCGCGAGCAGTTGCAGCGGGCGGCCGAAGTCCTCCGACCCCGCCTCGCGCACCACGGGGTACAGCGGGTCGTCCAGGATCGGCAGCCCCAGCGCGTTCATGTGCACCCGCAGCTGATGGGTCCGGCCGGTACGCGGCAGCAACCGGTACCGGCCGATCCCGTCGCGCACCCCGATCAGCTCCACCCGGCTCTCGCTGTTCGGCTCGCCGGGCTCCTCGCGGGCCGCCAGCACCCCCCGCTCCTTGACGATGCGGCTGCGCACGGTCGTGGGCAGTTCCACGGACGGGTCGTGCACCGCGAGCGCCTCGTACTCCTTGCGCACCGCCCGGTCCCGGAACATCGTCTGGTACGCCCCCCGCTCCTCGGGGCGTACCACGAACAGCACCAGCCCCGCCGTCACCCGGTCCAGCCGGTGGGCGGGCTGGAGCGCGGGCAGCCCCAGGTCCCGCCGGAGGCGGGCCTGCGCCGTCTCGGCGACATGCCCCCCGCGCGGCATCGTGGCCAGGAAGTGCGGCTTGTCGGCCACCACCAGGTGCGCGTCCCGGTGGACGATCCCCACCTCGGCGGGGACCCGGGGCTCGGCGGGCAGCGCGCGGTGGAACCAGACGGACCGCCCCTCGGTGTAGGGGTCGTCCGGCCGCACGGGGCCGTCCTCGCCGACGAATCCGCCGCCGGCCAGCAGGGCGTCGACCCACTCCACCCCGACGGCCCGGCCGTACCGCGCCACCAGGTGGTCGCGCACCGTCGTCCACGCTCCCTCGGGATCCGGCGGCAGCCGCAACCGCACCGGGTCCACGCCCTCGCGCTGGGGGAGGGGGGACACCGGCCGGGAGGAGCGTCTGCGGGGCACGGGTACGACTCTATGCCCGGCCCCGGGGAGGGCCGCCCCGGTCCGGCACGACGGAGCGGGGCCCGGCGGACGCCGGCCCCCGAGCGGCTGCGCCCGTCCCGGCCTGCACGGCCCCCACCGACGGCTCCTCCCGCTCCGGCGGGCGGGGTCCGTCGACCGTCCGGGAACGGAGCGGCACCACCGCGACCGCGCGGGGTTCGGAAAGGGGCGGGCGTTCGTGCGACGAGGGCATCCGGTGACCGGCGGACCCGGACTCCGCCCGCGGGGTCGGCCCGTACCGTGCGGCGCGTGGTCGAGCGGCACCACCGGAAGCGCGGGGCTCCTGCCGCAGTTCGGCGAGCCCCGTTCAGAAAGACCGGAAGATCCCTTCGGGATCGTCGTGAGCCCGTGCCGCGTACTCCTCGAAGCCCAGGTTGCCGATGGTCAGGTTCGCGTGGACGTCATGAACCCCGGCGGGGTCGGTGCGGAACGCGCGGCCGAACTCGGTCAGCTGCTCGTAGTCCTCGTCGTCCACGCACTCCTCCCGCGTCAGCGTGGTGACCGCCTGCAGTGCGTGACCCTCGGCCTGCATCGTCTTACGGTCGGCGAGAAAGACCACCGCCAGGTCGTCGTCGCTGCGGACCGCGGTCAGCACCTCGTCGAGGGTCGCCCCCGCCCAGACCGGATCGTCGACGAAGTGGATGTGCGCCTCGTCCCGCTCGCCGCCCCGGGGCTCCGTCAGTGCCGCCGCCACGTCCTGCCACGCATGGTCGTCGTCGTAGTCGGTCCTGACGACCAGGACAGCGAACTCATCACGCCTGGTGACGGTGGGCAGCACTCTCATCGATCCTTCTCCTCGGCGGCCACGGACAGGAGGGCGAGAGCGACGGCGGTCCGCCCCGTCATCCCCGTTCCCGCGCGTTGTCGGTCATGCGCTGGCCACGTGGCCAACCCCCGGGCCGAGCCTTCCACGTGGCCGAGAACCGCCCCACAAGGGGCCTGCGAACGGCCATCAGCCGCGACGCTCGGATGCCGCCGGAGCCAAACTCCTGCACGCTGGCGTAAGCCGTTCGACGCCGGAGGCAGTCATGGCACTGCGGTGCACCGGGATTGATCCAGACACGGGGCGGCAGGGTTCCCCCACTGTATGGATGGACGAGGACAAGGGGAAGCCGGACGGGAAGCCAGATGTGGAGTGCGCCGTGTCGGGGCGGAATGCCCGGCGCGGCCGGGCAGCCCGGGGGTCTGCGAGTTCACGCGGAACGTCCCGTCCGCGATATCCCACGTGATGCGAGCCGAGACCGGCAGGACACGGCAGCAGGCATCCCCTGCTATGCCTCGGGTCACTCGCGGCGCGTGGGGAGGCCGTGGCACTGGATGGCCGTTGCCGTTGGTGGCTGATTACCTCGGCATCCGCTCGCGAAGCGAGTCTGGGCCGGGCCGAGCTCCGTGCCCCGCTCCGGCCGACGGCTTGTTCACCGCCTGCGCGACGCCTGGACGGGGCCGAGACCGGCTCCCGGTCATCAGACAGCGACCACGTGGACGTCCGAGGGCGCGAGAATCGTGAGGTAGGCGTGGATGTCCCCCGGGTCGGTGGTGAAGATCACCGAGCTGCCGTGACGTGCCGCCGCCAGGGCCACCCAGGCGTCCACCGCGTCCGGCCGCTTCTTCGCCGGCAGGGCCGCCCGCCCCAGAGCGGTCCCGATGCGCCGCCAGTCCGCGAGGTCCGGGCCCGTCGCACAGGCCAGACACTCCGGACGGCCCGCCTTCGTCTCGCGCACGGGCGGCTCGGACGTACGGGCCTGGGGGACGGTGCAGTCCTTCAGGACGCCGGACAGGGCATGCACCAGCGCCGGCCGGGGGCGCCACACCTGGGCGAGGACCGGTCCGAGCACCAGCGCCCGGTGAGGGACCGTGATCAGTCCCTCATGGAGGGCCACCGCCTTCGCCTTGCGGTCGGCCAGTGCGATGAGCATGCCGGTGTCGTAGACCGGCACCCGTGCGCTCACGCGGCGTGTCCCGGACGGCGGCCTTGCCGGTCGCGGCCGTGGACGAGGCCCAGGGCCTCCTCCACCTCGCGGCGTTCCTGCTCCGTCAGCTCCGCGGCCGTCTCCGGGGCGGGTTCTTCGGGCAGCCCGTCCGCCGCTCGCTCCGCCCGGGCGATGAGTGCGTCCACCGCGGCGAACTGTTCCTCTATGGCATCGCTCTCGGCCATCTGGCGCGTTGCGGCATGCACCAGATAGGCCGAGACGTCCATGCCCGCCCGTTCCGCGTGCTGCCTGATGCGTTCGGCCTGGTCCTGCTCCAAGCTGATGCTGATGCGCGTCTTCGCCACGAAGACATCGTAATACGCGTATGACGACGGTGCGAGTGCGGCTGGGCGAGGTGGGCAACCGGGCACGCTCCCTCCCCGGCACCCTGCTCCGTGCCGCCCCCGGACCACCGGTCGACGTCTGCCCGCCCGCCCCGCGCGACGGGCCTGCGGTCCGGCGTAGGACTCCGGGCGCAGGGCCTGGGCGTGCGGCGGGTGCGGTCTGCGGGTTTGCCAGTGGCGACCCAGGGCCTCTTCGAGGGCGTGGCGCAGCGGCAGGGCCACGGCGCGCGGCCCGACGCCCGTGGTGGAGGCGGTGGCAGTGTCGAGCAACCGGTCCGCACCCGCGAGCAGTTCCTCGGGGGTCGAGATGGACGGCGGCGGATTCGGGAGGGTCACGGGGAGCCCGGGGCGGGCGCGCGGACGGCACGGGTGTGGCCGGGCGCATCGTGGTCACAGGGATCGCACCGCATTCGCGAGGTGCGCGGTGCGGCGGATGATCTCCTCCACGTCGCCGACGGGCACGGCTTCATGGGAGCCCTTGTCGCACCACAGGATGTGGTCGGTGGCCTGCTGGCCGTAGGCCCGGGTGAGGGCGGTCATGGCCCCGCCCATGCGGAGCGTCGCCCCGTCCCACGAAGCCCGGAGCTTGGTGGTGAACGACGGGTCGCGTGTGACCCGCTTCAAGACCTCCGTCCATTCCTCCTCGACCACCAGGGCCCAGGCCGGGACGTCGCGCCGGTGCTCCGTCTCGGCCGTCGCCTCCTGTTGTTCCCACAGGTGATGGACCAGGCTGGCGCCGGAGGTGATTCCGGATGGGGCGTGAATAGCGAGGAACCGCCCCGAGGAAGGGTCCAGGACGTGAAGCGCTGCCCGTAGCGCGGTCCCTTTCCCGCGCAGGTCTCCGCGAACGTCCGGCACCACTCGCCGGGCTCCACCATGGCCCGGTACGGCCACTCACGTAAGGACGGAGCGCGGAAGCCCGCCGCCTCCGGTGCGGGCCGACTCGGCCTGTCATCCCTGGTCTGACCTGGGGATTCGCTGGGTTGCTGGTCACGTGGCCGGTCCCGCCACCGCCCAGAAACGCAAAAAACCCCAGATCGCCTGGGGTCTCTGCTGGTGTCCGAGGGGGGACTTGAACCCCCACGCCCGATAAAGGGCACTAGCACCTCAAGCTAGCGCGTCTGCCATTCCGCCACCCGGACCAGGTGTCTGCCGTGCGGCCCCGGGCCGCTCCGACGTGGAAAACCATAGCAAACATTCCGCGCCCCCGATCACACCCCCGGGACTGCCGGGGAGGCCCTTGGGCCCGGTGCCCCGGGAGCGGGAGGATGGGGAGCGGACCACCAGCAGCGACAGTGGGAGGAACAGCGTGAGCGAGTCCAGCACGGATCGGGCGGTCTCGGGGGAGGACGAGGTCGTCGACCTCTGCCGCGAGCTGATCAGGATCGACACCAGCAACTACGGCGACCACTCCGGTCCCGGCGAGCGCGCCGCCGCGGAGTACGTGGCGGAGAAGCTCGCCGAGGTCGGCCTCGAACCGCAGATCCTCGAGTCGCACCGGGGCCGGGCCTCCACGGTCGCCCGTATCGAGGGCGAGGACCCCTCCCGGCCCGCTCTGCTCATCCACGGCCACACCGACGTCGTCCCCGCCAACGCCGAGGACTGGACGCACCACCCGTTCTCGGGCGAGATCGCCGACGGCTGCGTCTGGGGCCGCGGCGCGGTGGACATGAAGGACATGGACGCCATGACCCTGGCCGTGGTGCGGGACCGCCTGCGCAGCGGCCGCAAGCCGCCCCGGGACATCGTGCTCGCCTTCCTCGCCGACGAGGAGGCCGGCGGCACCTACGGGGCCCGGTACCTGGTGGACAAGCACCCGGGCCTCTTCGAGGGGGTCACCGAGGCGATCGGCGAGGTGGGCGGCTTCTCGTTCACCGTCAACGAGAACCTGCGGCTCTACCTGGTCGAGACCGCCCAGAAGGGCATGCACTGGATGCGCCTCACCGTCGAGGGCACCGCCGGCCACGGCTCCATGACCAACGACGACAACGCCCTCACCGAGCTCTGCGAGGCCGTGGGCCGCCTCGGGCGCCACACGTGGCCGATCAGGGTCACCAAGACCGTCCGCTCCTTCCTGGACGAGCTGTCCGACGCCCTCGGCACCCCGCTCGACCCGGAGGACATGGACGCCACCCTCGCCAAGCTGGGCGGCATCGCCAAGATGGTCGGCGCCACGCTGCGCAACTCCGCGGCGCCGACGATGCTCGGCGCCGGCTACAAGGTGAACGTCATCCCCGGGCAGGCCACCGCCCATGTCGACGGCCGCTTCCTGCCCGGCTACGAGGAGGAGTTCCTCGCCGACCTCGACCGGCTGCTCGGACCCCGGGTGCGCCGCGAGGACGTGCACGCCGACAAGGCGCTGGAGACGAGCTTCGACGGCGACCTCGTGGACGCCATGCAGACCGCGCTGCGGGCCGAGGACCCGATCGCCCGTGCCGTGCCGTACATGCTCTCCGGCGGCACGGACGCCAAGTCCTTCGACGACCTGGGCATCCGCTGCTTCGGCTTCGCCCCGCTGAAGCTCCCGCCCGAGCTGGACTTCGCCGGAATGTTCCACGGCGTGGACGAGCGCGTCCCCGTCGACGGCCTGACCTTCGGGGTGCGCGTCCTGGACCGCTTCATCGACCAGTGCTGAGCGCGCTTCGTCCACCTGTTCATCACCCACCGGAAAGAGTGAAAGGAGGTTTCGGCTCGTAGCTCCCCTCCGGCCTCCTCGTTACAGGTGGTGCGGTCCGAGGTTGGGGCCGTTTTGCCAACAAGGAGGAATAATGATCAAGAAGGTCGTCGCTGCTGCGGCTGCCACCGGTGGTCTGGTGCTCGCTGGTGCGGGTGTGGCCATGGCCGACTCGGGTGCCCACGGTGCCGCCGTCGGTTCCCCCGGCGTGCTCTCCGGCAACGCCATCCAGGCGCCGATCCACGTTCCGGTGAACGTGTGCGGCAACACGGTCAACGTGATCGGCCTGCTGAACCCCGCCTTCGGCAACACCTGCGTCAACGCCTGACGTTCGTCAGACGTTCCGGCCCGGCCTCCGAAGGTGCCCGGGTCCGGTCCGCGGGCGGCTTCGGAGTGCGTGCCATGCACCCCGGAGCCGCCCGCTTGTTCCTCCCCGGACAGGGACCGGGGGATTCCTGACAGTCGGAAGGCAGGGCATCAGACATGCGACAGGTCACGCGCAAGGGCCTGATCACCGTGGCGGCCGCGGGCGGCGTGCTCGCGCTCGGCGGGGGGTACGCGCAGGCGGACTCGAGCGCGACGGGCGGGGCGTCGAACTCGCCGGGCGTACTGTCCGGCAACTCGGTCCAGGCTCCGGTCCACGTGCCGGTGAACGCCTGTGGCAACACGGTCAGCGTGGTGGGGCTCCTCAACCCCGCCATGGGCAACTCGTGCGCCAACGTCTCGCGGGGCGGCTCCGGGGCGGGCGGCCACGGAGGCGGTGCGCACGCGGAGGGCTCCACCAGCAACTCGCCGGGCGTGGGCTCGGGCAACAACGTCCAGGCACCGGTGGACGTCCCCGTCAACGCCTGCGGGAACAGCATCACCATCGGCGGCCTGCTGAACCCGGCGTTCGGCAACGACTGCGCCAATGCTCCCGGGGGGACCACGCCGGGCAACCCCGGTAACCCGGGCACCCCCGGCAACCCCGGTGAGCCGGGTACTCCGGGCAACCCCGGTGAGCCGGGCGAGCCGGGTACTCCGGGCAACCCGGGCACCCCCGGTGAGCCGGGCACCCCCGGCAACCCGGGGACGCCCGAGACCCCCGTCACACCGGAGGCGCCGGGCGTCCCGAACACCCCGGGCGCGCAGACCGTCACGCCGCACGGGGACGAGCAGCTCGCCTCCACCGGCATGGACACCCTGGGGGTCGCCGCCCCCGTCGGTGCGGGCCTGCTGCTGGCCGGTGCGATCCTGTACCGCCGCGCCCGCTCCGCCGCGTAACCCCACCGCGCCGGACACGGCAAGGAGCGGGTCCCCGCAGGTGGGGGCCCGCTCCGGCCCGGCTCCGGGGCCGGGCGGGATCACCAGATGCCGCGCACCTGGCGGATGATGCGGCGCCGCAGCCGCACACGGCGGCTGCCGTTGCGCAGCAGCGTCAGTCTGTCCAACTCCCAGTGTCCGTATTCCGCATGGTCGGTCAGCAGCCGCGTCGCCTCCTTGCGGGACACCCCGCGCGGGACGTACACGTCGGTAAATTCGTATTCCGGCATCGCATCTATTGTGCGGGCAGCGGCCCGGTACGGATAGCGTGCGCACTATGTCTGATGCTGCGCAGCCCACCGCTGCCGAGGTACGCGCCGCCGCCGAGGCGGTCAAAGCCGCACTGGACCGCCACCTGGAGGCGGTCGAGAACCGCACGGGCGACGACGACCCGGCCGTCTACGACGCGTTCAACGCGCTCGCCACGGCGGCGGAGGCGTACGACGAGAGGCTCTACGACCGCTACGACGAGGTGACCCCCTTCGAGATCCCCGGCGCGGACGACTCGCTTCCGCCCTACGGGGGGCCTGAGGAGCCGAACGCGCTCAGCGTCCTCATCCGCCGCGACTACGCGGTGGTCGAGTCCAAGAGGCTGCTGGCGCAGGCACAGCGCATCGCCGACCTCGACCCCGACGCCCAGGACCGCCCCGGCCGAGCGCCGGTCGTCGGTGCCAGCGTCCACGCGGCGCTGGGGGTGCTCTTCGGGGAGTTCGAGCCGGACGAGATCGCCTCCCGCCACCGGGAGTTCGGCCTGGAGGAGGGCGACTCGACGCTCTGGGTCTGCGCGGCGGACGACCTCCCCGAGCCGGGGGAGTGGCTGACCACCCCCTTCGACCAGGCCGATCCGGAACGGGTGGTGTGCCGCTTCGACGTGAGCGCCGTGTTCGACGAGGAGGAGGCGGCCGGCTACGAGGACGACGGCGAAGCCGGCTGAACCCCTCGCGCCCACCCGCCCCCGGCCCCGGGCAGTGCCCCGCACCCGCCCGGCGCCGGGGGCGGGTGTCCGCGTGGCGGGTCCGGGCCAGCGCCCGCACCCGCCCGGCGGCCGGACGTCAGGACGGGGAGGGTGCCGCCAGCAGGCCCCGGAGCAGCACGCCGAGGCGGGTCCGGCGAGGCTCGGCGGCCACGTCGGCCACCGCGCCGGGGAGCGCCCGGTCGACCCCGTGCACCACGGACAGATGCCGCTCCGCGCGCCCGAAGGCCGTGTAGACCCAGGGCCTGCTCAGCCCCGCCGCCGCGTCGCCCGGCAGCACCACGACCACCGCGGGCCACCGCATCCCGGCCGCCTGGTGGACCGTCATGGCCCACCCGTGGCGCAGCACCGACGCCACCCGGTCCCTCGGGACCGTCACCGCGCCCCCCTCGCCGTCCAGCCGGAGGCCCTCGGGGGAGGCGGAGACGACCGTGGCGGCGACCGTCCGCCCGGGTGCCTCGGCGAGCGCGACCCGGTCCCCGGGGTCGAAGCCGCCGAACCTGCCCGGACCGGGGTTGAGGTGCTGCTTCAGCGCCGTGTTCAGCGCCCTGGTCCCGGCCGGGCCGCCGTGCCCCACCGTCAGCACCTGGGTCCGGTCCGCGGGGACGCCGATCGCCCGGGGGACCGAGTCGGCGACCAGCTGCACCGTGCGGTGCACGGCCTCGGCCGCCTCCCGCACGGGCACGATCGCGATCTCCTTCCCCGGGGCGTCGACCTGGTTCAGCTCGCCGATCCCGATGCCCGACACCAGCTCGCCGAGCGGCCCCGGGTCCGGGACGCGCGAGTCGACCCGGGGGCAGACCCCGGCGGCCAGCAGATCCGCGAAGACGCGCCCCGGGCCCGCCGCGCCCAGGACGTGCGGATCGCCGCTGAGCACGAGTCGGCAGCCGTCCGGCAGCGCCTCCACCAGCGCGGCCGCGCTCTCCACGTCGAGCAGGGGCGCGTCCAGGACGGCCAGCAGGTCCAGGGCGAGCGCGCCGTCCTCGTCCCGCCCGGGGCCGGCGGCACCGCTCAGCAGGTCCGCGACGGTCACCGCACCGTCCCGCGGGCCCAGACGGCGGCAGCCGCTGCGGCTGTGGACGGCGACCAGGGCGCGCAGCCCCCGCTCCCGGGCGCCCGCCACCAGGGCCACGGGCTCGGCCCGGGCGGCCTCCCCGCCGGTGTGGACGACCAGGCCGCTGCCCGCGGCCGCGCGGACCAGGTCGGGGCCCTCCCAGGCATCGCCGGGCCCGGTGCGCACCAGCCGGGCCAGACCGTCGGCGAGGCTCTCCTCGGCCATGGCGTAGCGGTCCAGCCCGAGCAGCACCGGGACGGGGGGCCGGTCCTCCTGCCGGTCCTCCGGTGCCGTCGGGTGCGCCTCCTCCGGCTCCTCTGCGGTGTCGGCGCCCGTTCCGTCCTGCAGGACGAGCGCCGCACCCGCCTCGACCGCCGCGGCGACCGCGGCGTCCTCGTCCGGCACGCCGAGCCCGGCGAGCCCCGCGCGGACCGCGGAGACCTCCTGCACGGTGTGCCCGTGCGCGGCGGCCCGCTCCAGCAGCCAGGCCACCAGCGCGGCGGCACGCCGCTCGTCGTCCGGTCCGCAGCCGGGGCCCAGCAGCGCCCGGGCGAAGGCGTCGGCCTGCTCGGGGCGTACCCCGGGCACGGACAGCACCAGCCAGGGGTCCTCGGCGAGCAGCCCCGCGGCGCCGTCCCCGAGGGTCTCGGCGACCGGTCCGGCCAGGGTCTCGGGGGCGCCGCCGCGGGCCAGCAGCGCACGAACGGCCTCCAGCGCCTCCGGGGGCGTCCGTCCCGGAGCGGCCGGGGCGGCGCGCGGGACGGACGGCCGGGGCGCCTCCGCGGCGGGCCGCGGTGCGGCGGCCGCGGGGGCGTCGTCGAAGAAGTCAGAACCGGAGGAGGTGCCGCCCTCCACCGCCCGGACGGCGGCGAGCAGGTCGGCGGCCTGGCCGCTGAGCTTCGCCCCGCTCTCCACGGGCCCGCCGCGCTCGGCCTTCCGCCGGGCGATGCGCTCGCGCAGGGCGCGCTGGGCGGCGAGCTCGGCCTGCGCCTCACTGCCGGTGCCCTCGGTGCCGCCACCGGCGGGGTCCGGGTCCGCCCCGGGGCCCTCGCTCCCGGTCTCGGCCGCCCCGGGGCCCGGAGTGTCCCCGGCGCCGTCCGGCGCGGGAGGCCCGGCCTCCGGTGCCCCGGCCGGCTCCGGCGCGCCGGAGCCGGCCGAGGCACCGGCCGTCCCGGAGCCCGGTCCGCCGCCGTCCTCCCCGGCGACGGCGCCCGCCGCGTCGGGAGCGGGGCCGCCGGGGGGCGGGTCGCCGTCGGCGCCGCTCGCGTCGGCGGAGTGCGGGGTGGACGCGGTCACAGCGTGCTCCAGTCCTGGTCGGGATAGCGGTGCACGGGGGCCGAGACATCGTCCAGCGCCCGGCGGATCTCGTCAGGAAGACTAAGCGCCTCCACCGACAGCGCCGCGGCGAGCTGCCGCGCGTTGCGCGCGCCGACGATCGGGGCCGCCACCCCGGGCCGGTCCCGCACCCACGCCAGCGCGACCTCCAGGGGGGTGGCCGCGAGTCCGTCCGCGGCCGTCGCCACCGCGTCCACGACGCCCGCCGCCGCCTCGTCGAGATAGGGCTCGACGAAGGGGGCCAGGTGCTCCGAGGCGCCCCGCGAGTCGGCCGGGACCGAGGTGCGGTACTTGCCGGTCAGCACCCCGCGCCCCAGCGGCGACGACGGCAGCAGCCCCAGACCCAGGTCCAGCGCGGCCGGGAGCACCTCCCGCTCCACCCCGCGCTGGAGGAGCGAGTACTCCATCTGCGTGCTCGCCAGCCTGGTCCGGGCGCCGGGGGCCGCCAGCTGCCAGGTCGCGGCCTTGGCAAGCTGCCAGCCGCAGAAGTTCGACACGCCCGCGTACCGGGCGCGCCCCGTGGTGACCGCGATGTCCAGTGCCTGGAGGGTCTCCTCCAGCGGTGTCCCGGGATCGAAGGCGTGCACCTGCCACAGATCCACATGGTCGGTGCCCAGCCGGGCGAGGGAGGCGTCGAGTGCGGCGAGCAGATGGCCGCGGGAGCCGTCGAAGCGCCGGTCGGGGTCGCGCACGCTGCCCGCCTTCGTCGCTATCACGAGGTCCTCGCGCGGGACGAGCCGCTCCACCAGCCTGCCCAGCAGGTACTCGGCCTCGCCGCCGCCGTAGACGTCCGCGGTGTCGACGAGCGTCCCGCCGGCCTCCCAGAAGGTCTTCAACAGGTCGGCGGCGTCGTGCTCGCCGGTGTCCCGGCCCCAGGTGAGGGTGCCGAGCCCGATCCGGGACACGCGCAGGCCGGTGCGGCCGAGATGCCTCTGCTCCATGGGCGCTGAGATTACTGGCCAGGGGCGCACGCTGAGAGACCCTGTGGACAACGTCCCCCTGCCGGTCACCGGTGCGGCGCGCTACAGTCCCCGGGGAGAGATCCTACTGATCAGTAAGAGGGAGCGGTCATGCGGCTCGGCATCAACCTCGGCTACTGGGGCGCGGGGATGGACGGTGACAACCTCGCCGTCGCCCAGGAGGCGGACAGGCTCGGCTACGACGTGTGCTGGGCGGCGGAGGCCTACGGCTCCGACGCGCCCACGGTGCTCAGCTGGGTCGCCGCCCAGACCGAGCGCATCGACGTCGGCTCCGCCATCATGCAGATCCCCGCCCGCCAGCCCGCGATGACCGCGATGACCGCCGCCACGCTCGACTCGCTCTCCGGTGGCCGCTTCCGCCTCGGCCTCGGCGTCTCCGGCCCCCAGGTCTCCGAGGGCTGGTACGGCGTCAGGTTCGACAAGCCGCTGGCCCGCACCCGCGAGTACGTGGAGATCGTGCGCCGGGCGATGAGCCGCGAGCGGCTGACCCACCAGGGCGAGCACTGGACGCTGCCGCTGCCCGACGGACCGGGCAAGCCCATCAAGCTGACGGTCCACCCCGAGCGCGAGCACATCCCGCTGTACATCGCGGCGATCGGGCCGAGGAACCTGGAGCAGACCGGTGAGATCGCCGACGGTGCGCTGCTGATCTTCCCCTCCGCCGAGCACCTGGAGGAGACCGCGCTGCGGCCGCTTCGCGCGGGCCGGGAGAAGGCCGGGCTGACGATGGACGGCTTCGACGTCTGCCCGACCCTGCCCCTCGCGGTCGGGGACGACGTTCCCGGCCTGGCCGACATGTTCCGTCCGTACACGGCCCTCTACGTCGGCGGCATGGGCAGCCGCAAGCAGAACTTCTACAACCAGCTCGCCCGGCGCATGGGGTACGAGAAGGAGGCGGCCGAGATCCAGGACCGCTACCTGGCGGGCGAGAAGGCGGAGGCGGCCGCGGCCGTCCCCCACCAGCTGATCGACCAGACCTCGCTGCTCGGACCCGTGGAGCGCATCGCGGACCGGATGCAGGCGTACGCGGAGGCCGGCGTCACCACGCTGACGCTCGCCCCCGCGGGCTTCACCCTCGACGAGCGGGTCACCGCGCTGCGGGCCGGTGTCGAGGCCCTGGAGCGGGCCGGGGTGGCCTGAGGTCTCAGCGGCCGTGGTGGGGGCTCGGGGGTCTTCCCCGCCACGGCCGTCACGCGGTACAACGCGCGACGCCCCTCGGGGTTACTGCCCGGACCGGGGCGGCTCTCACCCGTTCGGCCGAGAGCCGCCGCCTCCCCTGTTGCCGCGCCGCCCGAGCCGCCGTTGACTCGGCCTGCAACGGCCTTGTTGGAGGTGGCACGGATGCTCTCGGCACGCAGTCTGTTCCAGGAGATCGTCGACAACGACGACAGCTACCGGCTCTTCTGCTCGATCGCCGCGAGCGGCGAGGCGCAGGGCGGCTGGGAGAACGCGCGGATCGCCGCCCTCGTCCCCGAGAGCATGCGCGAACTCGCGCCGAAGATCGCCCGCCACGGGGCGGACGAGGACAAGCACGGACGCATCTTCAACGCGCTGCTGCGGAAGCGGCACCTCGAACCCGTGCCCGTCCCCCCGGAGACCGACTACACGAGGCTGCTGGAGCGCCGGGGCATCGGTCTGGCGCACGACAAGCTCCGCAGGGACGAGCCCCTGAGCGAGGAGGACATCGTCGTCTACCTCTCGCACAGCCGCGTCACCGAGCAGCGGGCGGCCGACCAGATGGTCATGCTGGTGCGCCACTTCGGCGACCACCCCGAGGTCGGCAAGGCCATCCGGCAGATCTCCGCCGACGAGGACAACCACCTCGCCTACTGCCACGAGGAGCTGCTGCGCCTGGCAGCCGCGGGCCACGGGCGCACCATCCAGCGGGTCCTGCGGGAGAGCGCACTGGCGGAGATCCGGATCTACCGGGACGTCAGCCTGGCGACCATGGCGCACCTCGGCCGGCTGCTGACGTGGCCCCGCGCCAAGTCGGCGGCCCTGGCGGCCGGCATCCAGGCGATGTACGCCTACGAGCGCCTGGGCGGCTGGCACCGGATGGTCTCCCTCGCCATGCCCGAGCGGCGCGGGGCCCTGGACGGACCCCCGACCCCGGCCCCCGCCGTCTGAGGACGGAGCCCCGCCGGGGCAGGACCCGTGCGCGCTCCCGGGCGTGAGCGCGCACGGCGTCACAGCCAGCCGCGGCGCTTGAACAGCCGGTGGAGCCCGACGACGGCGCCCGCCATCAGCAGCAGCACCGCCGGGTAGCCCCACCCCTCGTCCAGCTCCGGCATGTGCCGGAAGTTCATGCCGTACACCCCGGCGACCATCGTCGGCACGGCGGCCATGGCCGCCCAGGCCGAGATCTTGCGCATGTCGTCGTTCTGCCGCACCCCCATCTGCGCGAGGTGGGCGGACAGGATGTCCGACAGCAGCCGGTCGAGCCCCTCCACCTGCTCGTTCGCCCGCGTCAGGTGGTCGCTCACGTCCCGGAAGAAGGGCTGGGCGTGCTCGTGGACGAAGGGCACGCCCGCACCCGCGAGACGGTCCATCGGCGAGGCCAGCGGCCCCGCGGCCCGGCGGAACTCCAGGACCTGGCGCTTGAAGGTGTAGATGCGGGCCGCGGTGTTCTTGGCGTCCTTGCTGCCGGGGGCGAAGACCTCCGCCTCCATCTCCTCCAGGTCCACCTGGAGCTCCGCGGCGACGTCGATGTAGTGGTCGACCACCGCGTCGCTGATCGCGTACAGCACGGACGTGGGCCCGTGCCGGAGCACGGCGGGCTCGGCCTCCAGCCGCTCCCGCACCGCGTGCAGCGGCGCCCCCTCGCCGTGCCGGACGGTGACGACGAACGAGTCGCCTATGAACACCATCAGCTCGCCCGCGCGGACGGTGTCGCCCTCGGGCTCGTAGACCACCGGCTTCAGCACCACGAACAGGGAGTCGTCGTACACCTCCAGCTTCGGCCGCTGGTGCGCCTTCAGGGCGTCCTCCACGGCCAGCGGGTGCAGTCCGAACTCCGCGGAGACGTGGTCGAACTCGTCCTCCGTCGGCTCGTGCAGCCCGATCCAGAGGAAGGCGTCGCCCGCGGCCCGGGCGTCCGCCAGTGCGGCGGCGAGGTCCGACGGGCCCTCGGTGCGGCGTCCGTCCCGGTAGATGGCGCAGTCCACGATCACCCGACGCATTCTTCCCCCGCCTCCCGCTGGGCACACCCCGGCCCCCGCGGCGCGTCCGCCCCCGCCCGGAGGCGGACCCGGCACCACCCGCCGGGCCCGAAGCCTTAGGCTGGCGGCCATGGCCACGCTGATCCTCGTACGGCACGGACGCTCCACCGCCAACACCGAGGGAGTGCTCGCCGGGCGGATGCCCGGCGTCCACCTCGACGCCCGCGGCGCCGCGCAGGCCGCCGCCCTCCCCGGGCGGCTCGCCGGAGTCCCGCTCGCCGCCGCGGTCTCCAGCCCCCTGGAGCGCTGCCGGGAGACCCTCCGGCCGCTGCTCGACGCCCGGCCGGAGCTCACCCTGGAGACCGACGAGCGCATCGGCGAGTGCGACTACGGCGACTGGTCCGGCCGCAAGCTCGCGGAACTCTCCGACGAGCCGCTGATGGAGGTCGTGCAGCACCATCCCTCCGCGGCCGCCTTCCCCGGCGGCGAGTCGATGCGGGCCATGCAGGCCCGCGCCGTCGACGCCGTCCGCGACTGGAACGCCCGCGTCGAGGCGGCGCACGGCGAGGGCGCCGTGTACCTGATGTGCTCCCACGGCGACATCGTCAAGTCCCTGGTGGCCGACGCCCTCGGCATGCACCTCGACCTCTTCCAGCGGCTGCACGTGGAGCCCTGCTCGGTGACCGCCGTGCGCTACACCCGCACCCGGCCCTTCCTGCTGCGTCTCGGGGACACCGGTGACCTGTCCTCCTTCGCCCCGGGCGACGACCGCGCCGAGACGCGCACCGAGGAGCGGGGCCAGGCCGTCGTCGGGGGCGGCGCGGGCGCACCGTGATCGCTCCCCGCAGTAGGGTGGACGGGCCGCGGTCCCCAGGGGGCGGGTGCCCTCGTACCATCCGTGACCGGACGGCCGCGGCCGACCGAAGACCGAATCCGCACACCGACCCCAAGGGAGACAGGACGTGTCCCGTCAGGTGTTCCTCTACGACCCGCCGGAGCGCTTCGTGGCCGGCACGGTCGGTCTGCCTGGACGCCGTACGTTCTTCTTGCAGGCATCGGCCGCAGGGCGCGTGACCAGCGTCGCCCTGGAGAAGACGCAGGTGGCCGCGCTGGCCGAGCGGATCGACGAGCTCCTGGACGAGGTGGTCCGCCGCACCGGCGGGAACGCGCCGGTGCCCGCGATGGCTCCCGCGGACGTCGCCGACACCGCTCCGCTCGACAACCCGGTCGAGGAGGAGTTCCGGGTCGGCACCATGGCACTCGCCTGGGACGGCGAGGAGCAGCGCATGATCGTCGAGGCGCAGGCGCTCGTCGAGCTGGACGCGGATTCCGAGGAGGATCTCGCGGAGGCCGAGGAGCGGCTGCTCCAGGACGAGGAGAACGGCCCGCCGATGCTGCGGGTCCGGCTGACCGGGGCCCAGGCCCGCGCCTTCGCCAAGCGCGCCCTGGACGTGGTGAACGCCGGGCGCCCGCCGTGCCCCCTGTGCAGTCTGCCCCTGGATCCGGAAGGACACGTATGCCCGCGCCAGAACGGATACCGACGGGGGGCGTGAGCGGCGCGGACGCGCTCACGCTGCTCGCGAAGGGCGAGCTGACCGTCCTCGGCCGGGTGCGCGAGGCGTCCAACGCGGTGCTCTACTGCTCGGTCTCCGACGAGGAGCGCACGGCGCACTGCGTCTACAAGCCGGTCGCCGGAGAGCGCCCGCTGTGGGACTTCCCCGACGGCACCCTGGCGCAGCGCGAGGTGGCCGCCTACGAGCTCTCCGAGGCCACCGGGTGGGGCCTGGTGCCGCCGACCGTGCTCCGCGACGGACCCTACGGACAGGGCATGGTCCAGCTCTGGGTGGAGGCGGACCCCGCGGCCGAGCTGCTGGCGCTCGTCGAGGGCGAGGAGCCGGGGGAGGGCTGGAGGGCCGTCGGCTTCGCCGACGTCGGCGAGGGCCGCACCGCGCTGCTGGTCCACGCCGACGACCCGAGGCTGCGCCGCCTGGCGGTTCTCGACGCCGTGATCAACAACGGCGACCGCAAGGGGGGCCACCTGCTCCCGGCCGCGGACGGAGCCCTGTACGCCATCGACCACGGGGTGACCTTCAACGCCG
The DNA here is from genome assembly GCF_024497955.1 of Streptomyces sp. C10-9-1. Taxonomy (GTDB): domain Bacteria; phylum Actinomycetota; class Actinomycetes; order Streptomycetales; family Streptomycetaceae; genus Streptomyces; species Streptomyces sanyensis. The sequence continues at coordinate 133,826 of NZ_JANHKP010000008.1, forward strand.
AGGACAAGCTGCGCACCCTGCTGTGGGGCTGGGCGGGGGAGCCGCTGACGGGCGAGGCCCGCGGCGTGCTGGAGTCCCTCGCGGCGAACCTGGCGGGGAAGGCACCTCTCGCCACCCGTCTGGCGGAGCTGCTGACCGAGGCGGAGACCGCCGCCGTACGGGTGCGCGTGGCGGAGCTGCTGTCCTCGGGCACCCATCCGGTGCCTTCCGGGAGGTGGCCGGCGATCCCCTGGCCGCCGGTCTGAGGCGCCCGCGGGGGGCCGCGGAGCCGATGCACACGCGGGCACCCGGCGCAAGGACGCCCAACCGGCCAAGAGCAGAGATCCGGTTCGTATCCGGAACATCCGTCCGGTTAGGCTCGACGCATGCATGCCTGGCCCGCTTCCGAGGTCCCCGCCCTGCCCGGCAAGGGCCGCGACCTCAGGATCCACGACACCGCGACCGGCGGTCCTGTGACCCTCGACCCCGGTCCCGTCGCCCGTATCTACGTGTGCGGCATCACGCCGTACGACGCCACGCACATGGGGCACGCGGCGACCTACAACGCGTTCGACCTCGTACAGCGCGTGTGGCTCGACACCAAGCGGCAGGTCCACTACGTCCAGAACGTGACGGACGTCGACGACCCCCTCCTCGAACGCGCGAACCGCGACGGGCAGGACTGGACGGAACTCGCCGAGCGTGAAACCTCCCTGTTCCGCGAGGACATGACCGCTCTGCGGATGCTCCCCCCGCAGCACTACATCGGCGCCGTCGAGGCGATACCCGGGATCGTGCCGCTCGTGGAGCGGCTGCGGGACGCGGGCGCCGCCTACGAACTCGACGGCGACGTCTACTTCTCCGTGGAGTCCGACCCGCACTTCGGCGGGGTCTCCCACCTCGACGCCGAGGCGATGCGGCTGCTCTCCGCGGAGCGCGGCGGCGACCCCGAGCGCCCCGGCAAGAAGAACCCCCTCGACCCGATGCTCTGGATGGCGGCCCGGGAGGGCGAGCCCCGCTGGGACGGCCGCAGCCTTGGCCCGGGCCGGCCGGGCTGGCACATCGAGTGCGTCGCCATCGCCCTGGACCACCTCGGCATGGGCTTCGACGTGCAGGGCGGCGGCTCCGACCTCGCCTTCCCGCACCACGAGATGGGGGCCTCGCACGCCCACGCCCTGACCGGCGAGCACCCCTACGCCAAGGCGTACGTGCACGCCGGGATGGTGGCGCTGCACGGCGAGAAGATGTCGAAGTCCAAGGGAAACCTGGTCTTCGTCTCCGCGCTGCGCCGCCAGGGGGTGGACCCGGCGGCCATCCGCCTGACCCTCCTCGCCCACCACTACCGCTCCGACTGGGAGTGGACGGACGCGGTGCTGGACGAGGCCGTGGAGCGCCTCGCCCGCTGGCGCGCCGCCGTGTCCCGGCCGGACGGACCGCCCGCGGACGCCCTGGTGGAGGAGGTCCGCGCGGCGCTCGCCGACGACCTGGACGCCCCGGCGGCGCTCCGGGCCGTGGACCGCTGGGCCGCGCTCCAGGAGCGCGGGGGCGGCACCGACGAGGGCGCTCCGGGAGTCGTCTCCCGGACGGTCGACGCCCTGCTCGGGGTGGCGCTCTAGCTCGTGTCCGGCACACGGCGCCCCCGCCCTCGGGGCGGGGGCGCCGAGCGGGATCCGCCGGGCACGGTCCCGACAGCACTGTGGGGCGGCACCGTCGACGGTGCCGCCCCACAGTGCTGTCGGGACCGTGCGTTCCCGGGCGCTCGTGCCCGGCGCGCGGCCTCAGTCCTCGGCCGGGGGATCCGCGTCCGTCCCGCCGTCCTCCGGTGCCTCCGGCCCCTCGGAGGGGGTGCCGGGCCGGTCGGAGCGTGCGGGGCCCGGCTCCTGCCCGCCGCCCGGACCGGTGTCCGGCCGGGGCGGCGAGGGCGGCCTCGTGCGACCGCTCGACGGGTCCCGCAGGTACGATCCGCCCGCGTCCGTGCCGTCCGTGGCGTGGCCCCCCGGGCCGCCCCCGGGTCCGCCGCCGTCACGGCGCCTCAGGTACCGCTCGAACTCGCGGGCGATCGCCTCGCCGGACGCCTCGGGCAGGTCCGCGGTGTCCCGCGCCTCCTCCAGCGTCTGCACGTACTCGGCCACCTCGCTGTCCTCGGAGGCCAGTTGGTCGACGCCCAGCTGCCAGGCGCGGGCGTCCTCGGGCAGTTCGCCGAGCGGGATGCGCAGGCCGATCAGGTCCTCCAGGCGGTTCAGCAGCGCCAGGGTCGCCTTGGGGTTCGGCGGCTGGGACACGTAGTGCGGCACCGCGGCCCACAGGCTCACCGCCGGCACGCCGGCGTGGGTGCACGCCTCCTGGAGGATCCCCACGATGCCCGTCGGGCCCTCGTAGCGGGTCTCCTCCAGGTCCATGGTGCGGGCGAGGGCCGGGTCCGAGGTGATGCCGCTCACCGGTACCGGCCGGGTGTGCGGCGTGTCGCCGAGGAGCGCGCCGAGGATCACGACCATCTCCACGCCCAGTTCGTGGGCGAAGCCCAGGATCTCGTTGCAGAACGAGCGCCAGCGCATGGACGGCTCGATGCCCCGGACCAGGACCAGGTCGCGCGGCTTGTCCCCGCCGATCCGCACCACGGACAGCCGGGTCGTCGGCCAGACGATCTTCCGCGCCCCGCCGTCCAGGTACACCGTCGGCCGGTTGACCTGGAAGTCGTAGTAGTCCTCGGCGTCGAGCGCCGCGAACACCTCTCCCTTCCACTCCCTGTCCAGGTGCGCGACCGCAGTGGAGGCGGCGTCGCCGGCGTCGTTCCAGCCCTCGAACGCGGCCACCATGACCGGGTCGATCAGCTCGGGTACCCCCTCGAGCTCGATCACCCAGGCCTCCTTCCGAAGTTCCCTCGTGTACGGCCCCAACCTTACGGCTTTCCGGGTACCCCGCCGCAGCCCCCTTGCACAGCCGGGTGAACTTCGGCCGGGGGCTGAACGCCGGCGGCCCGGACGGCGTCCTCCCCGTATGCGCTGCGGCGCGAGGTGGGCGAACGCCGCCGGGCGGCGGGGAGTTCGGCCCGGCGGGCGGATGAGCGGCGCGGGCCGGACGGGCCACGGGGACGGCCCTGCGGCCGGGCTGCGGGGGCGTCCACCCCGCGGCCCGGCCGCGCGCCGGCCGCCCCGCCCTCCGACGGGGCGGCCGGACCCTACTTCCCGGCGAGCATCCCCTCCACCCGGCCGCGGATCTCGTCCGTGGCCAGGCCCCGGATCGTGAGCGTGGTGCGGCGGCGCAGCACGTCGTCCGCCGTCTCGGCCCACTCCCGGTCGCGGGCGTAGGCCACCTGCGCCCAGATCTCGGGCGCGTCGGGGTGGATCCGTTCGGCCAGCGCCGGGTCCTCGGAGGCCAGCCGGGCTATGTCGAAGGACAGCGACCCGTAGTGCGTGGCCAGGTGGCGGGCCGTGTCGGCGGCCATCCGCGGGCCGGGCGTGCCGCCGTCGACGAGCAGGCGGTGGGCGACCGCGTCGGGGTTGGCGATCCCGGGCAGCGGGAGCTTGCGGGGCAGCCGGGAGACCGGCTCCATGTCCTCGGCGAGCGGGCGTCCGGGCAGCGCCGCCAGCTTGTTCATGACGGTCCGGCCGATGTGGCGGAAGGTCGTCCACTTGCCGCCCGCCACCGACAGCATCCCGCCGCGGCCCTCGGTCACCACGGTCTCCCGCTTGGCCTTGGAGGTGTCGCCGGGGCCGCCCGGCAGTACCCGGAGCCCGGCGAAGGAGTAGGTGATCAGGTCACGGGACAGCTGCTGGTCGCGGATGGAGAACGCGGCCTCGTCCAGGATCTGGGTCACGTCCCCGTCCGTGACCGACACGTCCGCCGGGTCGCCCTCGAACTCCTCGTCCGTGGTGCCCAGCAGCAGCATGTCCTCCCACGGCAGGGCGAAGGTGATGCGGTACTTGTCGATCGGCGTGGCGAGCGCGGCCCGCCACGGGGAGGTGCGCTTCAGGACCAGGTGCGCGCCCTTGGAGAGCCGGATGGACGGCGCGGCGCCCGCGTCCTCCATCCTGCGCAGGTGGTCCACCCAGGGACCGGTCGCGTTGAGCACCAGCCGGGCGTCCACGCCGAACTCGGTGGAGTCCGTGCGGTCCTTCAGCTCCGCGCCGGTCACCCGCCCGCGGGTGAACCGCAGACCGGTGACCTCGGCGTGGTTGAGCACCGTGGCGCCCGCCTCGACGGCCGCGCGGACCGTCATCAGCGCCATGCGGGCGTCGTTCATCTGGTCGTCGCCGTACACGGCCACGGCCTTCAGGCCGTCGGTCCGCAGCTCCGGTACGTCGGCGGCCGCCTTCGCCGGGCTGAGCAGGTGGCCGACGCCGTCGCCGAAGGCGGAGAGCGCGGAGTAGGCGAAGACGCCCGCGCCCAGCTTGGCGGCGCCGTGCGGGCCGCCCTTGTAGACGGGCAGGTAGAAGGTGAGCGGGTTCGCCAGGTGCGGCGCCACCTGGCGGGAGACCGCGCGGCGTTCGAAGTGGTTCTCCGCCACCAGCTTCACGGCACCCGTCTGGAGGTAGCGCAGGCCGCCGTGGAGGAGCTTGGAGGAGGCGGAGGAGGTGGCGCCGGCGAAGTCGCCGGCGTCCACCAGAGCCACCCGCAGCCCGGACTGCGCCGCATGCCAGGCGGTGGAGATGCCCAGGATGCCGCCGCCGATCACCAGGAGGTCGTAGGTCGCCGTGGAGAGCTGCTCCCGGGTCTCGGCGCGGCTCGCGGCCTTGAAGGAGGACACCGAGCCGGAGGCCGGGCGCGCCCCGGAAGGGGCGCTCTGCAGGGTGGTCATTGTTGCTGCTCCTCGTCAGTTTTCCTCGTCGAGCCAGCCCATGGTCCGCTCCACGGCCTTGAGCCAGTTCTTGTACTCGCGCTCACGCGTCTCGGCGTCCATGCGCGGGGTCCACTCGGCGGCACGGCGCCAGTTGGCGCGCAGCGCGTCGGTGTCGGGCCAGAAGCCGACGGCCAGGCCGGCGGCGTAGGCGGCGCCGAGGCAGGTGGTCTCGGCGACCATGGGGCGCACCACGGGAGCGTCCAGGAAGTCCGAGAGGGTCTGCATCAGCAGGTTGTTGGAGGTCATGCCGCCGTCGACCTTGAGCGCGGTGAGCTCGACGCCGGAGTCCTTGGTCATTGCGTCGGTGATCTCGCGGGTCTGCCAGGCGGTGGCCTCCAGCACGGCACGGGCGATGTGCGCCTTGGTGACGTACCGGGTCAGTCCGGCGATCACGCCCCGGGCGTCGGAGCGCCAGTAGGGGGCGAAGAGGCCGGAGAAGGCGGGGACGAAGTAGGCGCCGCCGTTGTCCTCGACGGAGAGCGCCAGGGTCTCGATCTCGGCGGCGGAGTTGATCAGGCCCATCTGGTCGCGCATCCACTGCACCAGGGACCCGGTGACGGCGATGGAGCCTTCCAGGGCGTAGACGGGCTTCTGGTCGCCGATGCGGTAGCCGACGGTGGTGAGCAGGCCGTTGTAGGAGTTCACCGGGGTGTCGCCGGTGTTCATCAGCATGAAGGTGCCGGTGCCGTAGGTGGACTTGGCCTCGCCCTCGGCGAAGCAGGTCTGCCCGAAGAGCGCGGCCTGCTGGTCGCCCAGGGCGGAGGCGACGGGCACGCCGTCGAGGGCGCCGCCCTTGGCGAGGCCGTAGACCTCGGCCGAGGAGCGGATCTCCGGAAGGATCGCGGCGGGCAGCTCCATGGACTGGAGGATCTTGTCGTCCCACTCCATGGTGTGCAGGTTCATCAGCATGGTGCGCGAGGCGTTGGTCACGTCGGTGACGTGGACGCCGCCCTCGGTGCCGCCGGTGAGGTTCCAGATGACCCAGGAGTCCATGGTGCCGAAGAGGATGTCGCCGCGCTCCGCGCGCTCGCGCAGCCCCTCGACGTTGTCCAGCAGCCAGCGGGCCTTGGGACCGGCGAAGTAGGACGCCAGCGGCAGGCCCGTCTCGCGGCGGAAGCGGTCCTGGCCGACGTTGCGGCCGAGCTCCTTGCAGAGGGCGTCGGTGCGGGTGTCCTGCCAGACGATGGCGTTGTGGACGGGCTCGCCGGTGTTCCTGTCCCACAGCAGCGTGGTCTCGCGCTGGTTGGTGATGCCGATCGCCTTCACGTCGGCGGAGGTGATGCCGGCCTTCTCGATCGCTCCCGCCACGACCTCCTGGACGTTGGTCCAGATCTCGGTGGCGTCGTGCTCGACCCAGCCCGGCTTCGGGAAGATCTGCTCGTGCTCCTTCTGGTCGACGGAGACGATGCGGCCGTCCTTGTCGAAGACGATGCAGCGGCTGGAGGTGGTGCCCTGGTCGATGGCCGCGATGAAGGGGCCGGTGGTGTGTGCGTCGGTCACGGTGTGCTCCTGCTCAGGTCTCGTGGTGTGGGGCTCGTACGGCTGCTGTGCGTCAGGCGAACGCGAGGTTGTAGATACCCGCTGCGAGCGCCGCGCCGACCAGCGGTCCGGCGATGGGGATCCACGAGTAGCTCCAGTCGGAGCCGCCCTTGTTCGGCAGCGGGAGCAGGGCGTGCACGATGCGCGGTCCGAGGTCTCGCGCCGGGTTGATGGCGTAGCCGGTGGGGCCGCCGAGCGAGAGGCCGATGCCGACGACGACCAGGGCGACCATGAGCCCGCCGACCGGGCCGAGGCCCTTGCCGCTGTCGTTGAGGCCCTGGGTGAGCACGGCGAGGACCAGCACCAGGGTGCCGATGATCTCGGTCGCGAGGTTCTGCCAGACGTTGCGGATCTCGGGACCGGTGGAGAAGACGCCGAGGACCGGACCGGCCGCGGAGGCGCTCTCGTCGTGCGGTCCCTCGATGGCCTTCTCGTCGATCGGCTCGCCGATGACCTCGGGGTCGGTGAGATGCGCGCGGAACTGGCCGTAGTAGGCGAGCCAGACCAGGACCGCACCGATCATGGCACCGAGCAGCTGTCCGGCGAAGTAGACCGGGACGTTGCCCCAGTCGTTGTCCTTGATCGCGATACCGAGGGTGACGGCCGGGTTGAGGTGGGCGCCGGAGAGCGCTCCCGTCATGTAGACGGCGGTCATGACCGCGAAGCCCCACCCGAAGGTGATGGCCAGCCAGCCCGCGTTCTGCGCCTTGGAGCGCTTGAGTACGACGGCGGCGACCACGCCGCCACCGAGCAGGATGAGTACGGCGGTACCGATGGTCTCGCCGATGAAGATGTCGGAGCTGGACACCCGCGACTCCTTTGTCCTTCGTCCAGGGGAAGGCGAACCCCGGGTCCCTCCGGTGGTCCGCGCCCTCAGGTGAGGGCGATTTCCGGCCCTTGGCGCCGTCACACTCTAACGCGTATTGCCGTTAGGTGTTCGACAATGCCGACCGATGAACGGCAGTTTTGCCCTGGGGTGAAGACAACGTCAAGGGTTGTACGGCCGAAACCCGGATCGTTATCCGATGATGCGCCCGCCGGGGTGCGGGCGCCCGCCCGAAACACGCCAGACCCGCCCCCGGCATCCCGGGGCGGGCCTGGTGGACGGTGGTCGCGCCGGCGGCGCCGCAGGTCAGAAGCGGCCGGCGCCCAGGTCGCGGGAGACCGCGCGGGCGCAGTCGCGCACCGCGGCCACCAGCTCCGAACGCAGCTCCCCGCCGTTGCAGACCCGCTCCACGGCGCCGGTGACGGCCACCGCCCCGACGGGCATCCGGCGGCGGTCGTGGATGGGGGCGGCGACCGAGGCCACGCCCTCCCAGGTCTCCTCCACGTCCGAGGCCCACCCCTTGGCGCGGGTGAGGTCCAGCACCGACTCGAAGTCGTCCAGGCCGGTGACGGTCGCCGGGGTGAAGGCCTCGCGCTCCACCTCGACGGCCTCCGTGTGGGCGACGGGGTCGTAGGCGGCCAGGACCTTGCCGAGGGCGGTGGAGTGCAGCGGCTGCATGGCCCCGACCTCCAGGACCTGGCGGCTGTCGTCGGGCCGGAAGACGTGGTGGACGATGAGGACCCCGTGCTGGTGCAGCACGCCGAGGTGCACGCTCTCGCCGCTGGACCGCGCCAGGTCGTCCGTCCAGACCAGGGCGCGCGCCCGCAGCTCGTGGACGTCGAGGTAGCTGTTGCCGAGGCGCAGCAGTTCCGCCCCCAGCTGGTAGCGGCCGGACGCCGGGTCCTGCTCGACGAAGCCCTCGGCCTGGAGGGTGCGCAGGATGCCGTGGGCGGTCCCCTTCGCGAGGTCGAGCGAGGAGGCGATGTCCGACAGCCCCAGCCGGCGCTCGCCGCCCGCGAGGAGCCGCAGCATCGCGGCCGCCCGCTCCAGGGACTGGATGTTCTTCGCCATCGGGACCGGCCCTTCTCTCCACTTCGGTGCGCCGCGTGGGGTGCGACAAGCAGCGTTCGACAATGCTGAACACTATCGGTCGATGTCGACCTTGGTCGCCGCATGGCGAGTATCCCCCGCCGCAGTGGCCGACGGAAAGCCGGAATGATTGGTTCCGTCCGTCTCGTGGGACGCATCGACGACGAACGGGACGCCGCGGCTACTCTGGCTGCGTGCGTCCTCCCGCCGAGGGCGCAAAGCCGACAGCCGTCGCATCCCAGGGAGTACATCCATGGCCTCGTTGCCGACCCCGTCCGCCGACAGCCGCAGCCGCATCGACGCGCTGCGCGAAGCGCTCGCCACCCGGGTGGTGGTGGCCGACGGGGCGATGGGCACCATGCTCCAGGCGCAGGACCCCTCCCTGGAGGACTTCCAGAACCTGGAGGGCTGCAACGAGGTCCTGAACGTCACCCGGCCGGACATCGTCCGCTCGGTCCACGAGGAGTACTTCGCCGCCGGCGTCGACTGCGTGGAGACCAACACCTTCGGCGCGAACTTCGCCGCCCTCGCCGAGTACGACATCCCCGAGCGGGTGCTGGAGCTGTCCGAGGCCGGTGCGCGCCTCGCCCGGGAGGCGGCCGACTCCGCCACCGCCTCGACGGGGCGGCAGCGCTGGGTGCTGGGATCCATGGGGCCGGGCACCAAGCTCCCCACGCTCGGCCACGCCGCCTTCACGACGCTGCGCGACGCCTACCAGCGCAACGCCGAGGGCCTGATCGCGGGCGGGGCGGACGCCCTGCTGGTGGAGACCACCCAGGACCTGCTCCAGACGAAGTCCTCGGTCATCGGAGCGCGGCGGGCGATGGAGGCCCTGGGCCTGGAGCTGCCGCTGATCTGCTCGGTGACCGTGGAGACCACCGGGACGATGCTCCTGGGCTCGGAGATCGGCGCGGCGCTGACGGCCCTGGAGCCGCTGGGGATCGACATGATCGGCCTGAACTGCGCGACGGGCCCCGCGGAGATGAGCGAGCACCTGCGGTACCTCGCGCACCACGCCCGCGTGCCGCTGTCGTGCATGCCGAACGCCGGTCTGCCGGTGCTGACGAAGCAGGGGGCGCACTACCCGCTGACCGCCGCCGAACTGGCGGACGCGCAGGAGGGCTTCGTGCGCGAGTACGGCCTGTCGCTGGTGGGCGGGTGCTGCGGCACGACGCCGGAGCACCTGCGGCAGGTGGTCGAGCGGGTCCGGGGGGTGGCTCCCGGCGGCCGCGACCCGCGTCCCGAGCCGGGCGCCGCGTCCCTGTACCAGTCGGTGCCGTTCCGCCAGGACACCGCCTACCTGGCGATCGGGGAGCGGACGAACGCCAACGGGTCGAAGAAGTTCCGCGAGGCGATGCTCCAGGGCCGGTGGGACGACTGCGTCGAGATGGCCCGCGACCAGATCCGCGAGGGCGCGCACATGCTGGACCTGTGCGTGGACTACGTCGGCCGGGACGGGGTGGCCGACATGGAGGAGCTGGCGGGCCGGTTCGCGACGGCCTCCACCCTGCCGATCGTCCTGGACTCCACCGAGGTCGACGTCATCCGGGCGGGGCTGGAGAAGCTGGGCGGCCGCGCCGTCATCAACTCCGTCAACTACGAGGACGGCGACGGCCCCGACTCCCGGTTCGCCCGGGTGACCCGGCTGGCGCAGGAGCACGGCGCGGCGCTGATCGCGCTGACGATCGACGAGGAGGGCCAGGCCCGGACGGCGGAGGCGAAGGTCGCGATCGCCGAGCGGCTCATCGCGGACCTGACGGGGAACTGGGGCATCGAGGAGTCGGACATCCTCATCGACACCCTGACGTTCACGATCTGCACCGGGCAGGAGGAGTCCCGCGGCGACGGCATCGCCACGATCGAGGCGATCCGGGAGCTGAAGCGGCGCCACCCCGCGGTGCAGACCACCCTGGGGCTGTCGAACATCTCCTTCGGGCTGAACCCGGCCGCCCGGATCCTGCTCAACTCCGTCTTCCTGGAGGAGTGCGTCAAGGCGGGTCTGGACTCCGCGATCGTGCACGCCTCGAAGATCCTGCCGATCGCCCGGTTCGAGAAGGAGCAGGTCGACACCGCCCTGGACCTGATCTACGACCGGCGCTCCGAGGGCTACGACCCGCTGCAGAAGCTCATGGCGCTGTTCGAGGGGGCCACGGCCACCTCCCTGAAGGCCGGCAAGGCCGAGGAGCTGGCCGCGCTGCCGCTGGAGGAGCGGCTGCAGCGCCGGATCATCGACGGCGAGAAGAACGGCCTGGAGGCCGACCTCGACGAGGCGCTGACCGGGCGGCCGGCGCTGGACATCGTCAACGACACCCTGCTGGAGGGGATGAAGGTCGTCGGCGAGCTCTTCGGGTCGGGGCAGATGCAGCTCCCGTTCGTGCTGCAATCGGCCGAGGTGATGAAGAGCGCGGTGGCCCACCTGGAGCCGCACATGGAGAAGACCGACGACGCGGGCAAGGGCACCATCGTGCTGGCCACGGTGCGCGGGGACGTGCACGACATCGGCAAGAACCTGGTCGACATCATCCTGTCGAACAACGGCTACACCGTGGTCAACCTGGGCATCAAGCAGCCCGTCTCGGCGATCCTGGACGCCGCGCAGGAGCACCGGGCGGACGTCATCGGCATGTCCGGCCTGCTGGTGAAGTCCACGGTGATCATGAAGGAGAACCTCCAGGAACTCAACCAGCGCGGCCTGGCCGCCGACTACCCCGTCATCCTCGGCGGAGCCGCCCTCACCCGCGCCTACGTGGAGCAGGACCTCCACGACATCTACGAGGGGGAGGTCCGCTACGCCCGCGACGCCTTCGAGGGCCTGCGCCTGATGGACGCCCTCATCGCCGTCAAGCGCGGCACCCCCGGTGCCGCACTGCCGGAGCTGAAGCAGCGCCGGGTGCGGGCCGGCGGCGCCGCGGTGGCGGAGGAGGGCGAGCCGGAGAGCCCGGGGCGGTCCGACGTCGCGACCGACAACCCGGTCCCCTCCCCGCCCTTCTGGGGCACCCGGGTGGTCAAGGGCATCCAGCTGAGGGACTACGCGTCCTGGCTGGACGAGGGCGCCCTGTTCAAGGGGCAGTGGGGGCTGAAGCAGAACCGCAAGGGCGACGGGCCCAGCTACGAGGAGCTGGCCGAGACCGAGGGGCGCCCGCGGCTGCGGGGGCTGCTGGAGAGGCTCCAGACCGACAACCTCCTCGAGGCCGCCGTGGTGCACGGCTACTTCCCCTGCGTCTCCAAGGGCGACGACCTGATCATCCTGGACGACAGCGGGGCCGAGCGCACCCGCTTCACCTTCCCCCGCCAGCGCCGCGGACGGCGGCTGTGCCTGGCCGACTTCTTCCGCCCCGAGGACAGCGGGGAGACGGACGTGGTCGGTTTGCAGGTGGTGACGGTCGGCTCCCGGATCGGCGAGGAGACCGCCCGGCTGTTCGCCGCCGACGCCTACCGCGACTACCTGGAGCTCCACGGCCTGTCCGTGCAGCTCGCCGAGGCGCTCGCGGAGTACTGGCACGCCCGGGTGCGCGCCGAACTCGGCTTCGCGGGGGAGGACCCGGACCAGGTGGAGGACATGTTCGCCCTGAAGTACCGCGGGGCGCGCTTCTCCCTCGGCTACGGCGCCTGCCCCGACCTGGAGGACCGCGCCAAGATCGCCTCCCTGCTGGGGCCCGAGCGCATCGGCGTCCACCTGTCCGAGGAGTTCCAGCTGCACCCCGAGCAGTCCACCGACGCCATCGTCATCCACCACCCCGAGGCGAAGTATTTCAACGCACGCTGATCGGACGAGTCGTACACTGGTCGGTCCAGTGCAGGCCGGTCACCTGCCACCGCGGTCACGCCGCGGGGGAGGGTGGCCGGCCTTCTCGTCCCTCCCGGAGGTGTGCCTATGACCAGCACGGTCCCCGCGTCCCTGACCCGTCCCGCGGACGGGGCGGCCCTGCAGGCCGTCCTGCTCGACATGGACGGGACCCTCGTGGACACCGAGGGCTTCTGGTGGGAGGCGGAGGTCGAGGTCTTCGCCGGCCTCGGGCACCGGCTGGACGAGGCATGGCGCGACGTGGTGGTCGGCGGGCCGATGACCCGCAGTGCCGGCTACCTGATCGAGGCGACCGGCGCGGACATCACCCTCCCGGAGCTGACCGTGCTGCTCAACGACCGCTTCGAGGAGCGCATCGGCCTCGGCGTGCCCCTGATGCCGGGTGCCGAGCGGCTGCTCGGGGAGCTCTCCCGCCACAACGTCCCCACGGCCCTGGTCTCCGCCTCGCACCGGCGGATCATCGACCGGGTCCTGGACTCGCTCGGCGCGGACCGCTTCGCGCTCTCCGTGGCCGGCGACGAGGTGCCCCGCACCAAGCCCCACCCGGACCCCTACCTCCTCGCGGCCCGCGGGCTCGGCGCGGAGCCCGCGCGGTGCGCCGTGGTCGAGGACACGGCCACCGGGGTGGCCTCGGCCGAGGCGGCCGGGTGCCGGGTCGTGGCGGTGCCCTCCCTCGCGCCCATCCAGCCCGCGGCGGGCCGCACCGTCGTGGCGTCCCTGGAGGAAGTGGACCTGCTGTTCCTGCGGACCCTCATCACCGCCCGGCGCTGAAAGCACACGGTCCGTGCAGGATGAATTCACCGGGAACTCCGGGCGGCCGCCATGGGATTTCCGCCATCTTCCAGATGGCCGATAGGTAATCACCGTACGAGCCCATGGGCGTGACATTGCTCACTCCCCGTGCATCCGTGGTACGTCCACGAGGGCGTTGTCCGGGGATCCGGGGGCCGCCGGGTGACCGTTTTGATGGGTGAGCGTATGAATCATCCTCGTCGCGGGTGTCTCCGGGTAGGCGGGCGTGATCACTCAGCGATTACGGGCCAACTCGGGCCCGTTCACGCTTTCCTGGCGCCGCCTACTAATCTCGTCGCGAGAACTCCGCCGCCATGCCGTGGCGTCCCGAAGGCCCACCAGGCCACCGGAGAACACCGGCCCGATCGCTTGTGCAACCGGCCCGATCGTGCCGCCCCGACCGGGCGGAGACGGTGGAGCGATCTGCGCATGGCGCTGCACCCAGTGCCGGACGGACGAGGAGAGAAGTCCACGATGAACCGCAAGACCCTGGTGCCGCTGGCCCTGACCGGCCTGCTCGCCCCCGTGCTCGTCGCCTGCGGCAGTACGGAGGGCGCCGGCTCCGGTGGCGGTGACACCATCGTGGTGGGGACCACCGACCGCTTCACGGCGGATGCCGACTCGCCCGCTCCCCTGGACCCGGCCTACGCCTACGACACCGGGGCCTGGAACGTGCTGCGGCAGAGCGTCCAGACCCTGATGCACACCCCGCGCGGCGGGGGCGCTCCCGTCCCGGACGCCGCGGAGTCCTGCTCCTTCACGGACACCGCCAGCGAGAGCTACCGCTGCAAGCTCCGCCCCGGCCTCAGCTTCTCCGACGGGACCCCCGTCACCGCCGAGGACGTGAAGTTCTCCCTGGAGCGCGTCCTCGACATCGACGCCGGCAACGGGACCGCGGCCCTGCTGTCCACCATCGACACCATCGAGACCAAGGGCGACGACGAGATCGTCTTCCACCTCTCCACCCCCGACGCCACCTTCCCCTACAAGCTGTCGACGCCGGTCGCCGCCATCGTCAGCCCGGAGAAGTACGACGGGCAGAGGCTGCGCGAGGGCCTGGCCGTCGACGGAAGCGGCCCCTACACGATGCGCGCCGAGACCGAGGGCGAGCGGGCCACCAGGATCGTCTTCACCCGCAACGAGCACTACAAGGGCGACGTCAAGCTCCGCAACGACCGCGTCGAGCTGCGCTCCTTCGACAGCGCCGAGGCGATGGGCCGGGCCCTGGAGGCCGGTGAGATCGACATGATGACCCGCTCCATGTCGCCCGAGATGATCAAGAACCTGTCGCTCAGCCCGAAGGAGGGCGTCGAGCTGACCGAGGTGCCCGGCCTGGAGATCCGCTACCTGGCCTTCAATACCGAGGCCCCCTCGGTGAAGGACAAGGCGGTCCGCCGGGCGATGGCCGCCGTCGTCGACCGGGGACGGCTCGTCAGCCAGGTCTACGGCTCCACCGCCGAGCCGCTGTACTCGCTGATCCCCCGCACCATCGGCGCCCACACCAACGCCTTCTACAACACCTACGGCGACCCGAACCCCGAGAAGGCCGCCGCCCTCCTCGCCGAGGCGGGAGTCGACACCCCGGTCCGCCTGGAGCTGAACTTCACCACCGACCACTACGGTGACGGCACCGCCAAGGAGTTCGAGACCCTGCGCGACCAGCTGAACGCCACCAAGCTCTTCGACGTGACCGTCAAGGGCTCCGACTGGTCCACGTTCCGCGCGGCCCAGAAGCGCGGCGACTTCGCCGTCTACGGGCTCGGCTGGTTCCCCGACTTCCCGGATCCGGACAACTACACCGCCCCCTTCCTGGACGAGGGCAACTTCCTCAACTCGCCCTACGCGAACCAGGAGATCCGCACGCTCATCCCGCAGTCCCGCCGAGAGGCGGACCGCGCCGCCGCGGCCCCGGCGTTCCAGCGCATCCAGGACATCGTCGCCGACGAGGTCCCGGTGCTGCCGCTGTGGCAGGGCAAGCAGTACGTCGCCGCCCGTGACGACCTCACGGGCGTCGAGTGGACCCTCAACGCGAGCTCCGACCTCCAGCTGTGGGAGCTGGCTCGCGGCGAGGTCTGACCCCCCGTCACGCGGCCGCGCGAACCGGGCGGCCGGCTTGAGAGACCAAGAGGCACGTTCTGTGAAGGCAACATTCAGAAAGGGCACCGCGCCCCTCGCCGTCGGCCTGTCCGCCGTCCTGCTGGCCGGCTGCGGCACCGACCGCGGCGGCGACGCGGGCGGCGGAGAGTCCCGGATCGTCGTCGGCATGTCCGACGAGGTCCTGGCCACCGACCCCGCGGACGGCTACGACCCCGGTTCGTGGCTGCTGTTCAACAACGTCTTCCAGTCGCTGCTGAGCTTCCCCAAGGGCAGCACCACCCCGCAGCCGGAGGCCGCGGAGACCTGCTCCTTCGAGGCCGGCGGCAGCACGGTCTACCAGTGCACGCTCCGCGAGGGCCTCACCTTCAGCAACGGCAACAAGCTGACCTCGAAAGACGTGAAGTTCTCCTTCGAGCGCGCGCTGGGCATCGACAGCGACAGCGGCCCCGTGCCGCTGCTCACCTCCATCGACCGCATCGAGACGCCCGACGACAGGACGGTCGTCTTCCACCTGAAGGCACCGGACGCCACCTTCCCCAGCAAGATCGCCTCGGGTGCGGGTTCCATCGTGGACCACCGCGAGTACGAGGCCGGAGAGCTGCGCACCGACCGCAAGGCCGTCGGATCCGGGCCGTACCGGCTGGACTCCTTCGACGAGGACCGCGCCGTCTTCTCGGTCAACCCCGAGTACAAGGGCAGCGCCGAGCCGCAGAACGGCGGCATCACGCTCAGCTTCTTCCACGGGGACCAGGAGCGCCTCGCCGAAGCGCTGACGAACGGCGACGTCGACGTCGCCTACCGCGGCCTCGGGGCCGGCCAGATAGCCGAGCTCCAGGGCTCCCGCTCCGCGGGCGACACCCGGATCTCGATCGTGGAGGGCACCAGCGCCGAGGTCCAGCACCTGGTGTTCAACATGGACGACCCGATCGCCGGCCAGCCGGCCGTGCGGCAGGCCGTGGCCTACCTCGTCGACCGCGACGCCCTGGTCAGGGACGTCCACCAGTCCACGGCCACCTCCCTGTACTCGATCGTCCCGGCCGGTATCGGCACCCACAACACCGCCTTCTTCGACCGCTACGGCGGCACCCCGCAGCCCGACCAGGCCCGCGAGGTGCTGCGGGACGCCGGCATCACCGAGAAGGTGCGGCTGACCCTCTGGTCCACCCCGGTCCGCTACGGCCCGGCCACCGACCAGACGCTCCGCACGCTCGCCGAGCAGCTCAACGCCAGCGGGCTCTTCGACGCCTCGGTCGAATCCGTGCCTCTGAAGCAGTACGAGAAGGACGTCCAGGCCGGGAAGTACGGCGTCTACGTCAAGGGCTGGGTCCCCGACTACCCGGACCCGGACAACTTCACCCAGCCGTTCTTCGGCCCGGACAACGTGCTCGCCAACCGCTACGAGAACAAGAAGATCACCGGGGACATCATCCCCCGGACCTCCGCCATGACGGACCGGACCGCGATCGAGGCGGACTTCGGCCGGCTGCAGGACATCGTCGCCGAGGACGTCCCGCTGCTGCCGCTGTGGCAGGGCAAGCAGTACGCGGTGGCCCGCGCGGGCGTCACCGGGCTGGAGTGGACCCTGGACGCGTCGACGATCTTCCGCTTCTGGGAGATCCGCAAGAGCTGAACGGCCTCCCGCACAGAGCCGGGGCCCGGCGGGGAAGGACACCTTCCCCGCCGGGCCCCGGCTTCGCTCCCCTGCCCGTGCCCCGGCGCCTCACTGGGCTCCGGGACGCACCAGCCCGCTCTCGTACGCGTAGACCGCCGCCTGCACCCGGTCGCGCAGGCCGAGCTTGGTCAGCACATGCCCGACGTGCGTCTTGACCGTGGTCTCGCTGACGAAGAGGTCCGCCGCGATCTCCGCGTTCGACAGGCCCCGCGCCACCAGCTTCAGGACCTCCACCTCGCGGTCGGTCAGCGTGTTCAGCGTGTCCGGCACGGCCTCCTCGCCCGAGGGCAGGTGGTCCGCGTACTTGTCGAGCAGCCGCCGGGTGATGCTGGGCGCCAGCATCGCCTCGCCCGCGGCGACCACCCGGATCGCCTGCACCAGCTCGTTGGCCGGGGCGTCCTTGAGCAGGAACCCGCTGGCGCCGGCGCGCAGCGCCTCCACCACGTACTCGTCCAGGTCGAAGGTGGTCAGGACCAGCACCTTCGCCGGGCCGTCCCGGCCGGGCCCGGTGATCTGGCGGGTCGCCTCCACCCCGTCCATCCGCGGCATGCGGATGTCCATCAGCACCACGTCGGGCTGGAGCGCCCGCACCTGGTCGAGGGCCTGCAGGCCGTCACCGGCCTCGCCGACCACCGCGAGGTCCGGCTCCGCCTCCAGGATCATGCGGAAGCCGGTGCGCAGCAGCGGCTGGTCGTCCACCAGCAGGACGCGGATCGCCACGGGAACTCCTTCTCTAGACCGGGCCCATTCTGCCCTCACCGTCCCGGGCGGATCCGGCCGGGGAGACACCCAGCGGATAGACCGGGGGAGTGCCGCCGAACTCGGGACAGAACGTCTGGTGGTCGCACCAGCCGCACAGCTTCGTCCGCCGGGGCCGCCAGTCGCCCGTGCGGGTGGCCTCCCGGATCGCCTCCCACAGCGCCAGCAGCCTGCGCTCCATCCGCTCCAGGTCGGCCATGACCGGGTCGTACGTCAGCACGTCGCCGCTGCCCAGGTAGACCAGCTGGAGCCGACGCGGCAGCACCCCCTTGAGACGCCAGACGACCAGCGCGTAGAAGGTCATCTGGAACATCGCGCCCTCGCTGTACTCCGGGCGCGGCGCCTTGCCGGTCTTGTAGTCCACGATGCGCACCTCGCCGGTCGGCGCCACGTCGACCCGGTCGATCACCCCGCGCAGCCGCAGGCCGGAGTCCAGCTCCGCCTCCAGGAACAGCTCCCGCTCGGCCGGCTCCAGCCGCGTCGGGTCCTCCAGCGAGAACCAGCGCTCCACCAGCCGCTCGGCCTCGCCCAGCCAGCGCGCGAGCCGCTCGCCCCCCGCGTCCTCGGCGAAGAGCCCGGCCAGCTCCGGCCGCGAGGCCAGCAGCCGGTCCCACTGGCCCGGAACCATCTCCCGCGCCCGCACCGCCGTCCGCTCCGCGGCCGGATCGTCGAACAGCCGCTCAAGGACCGCGTGCACCAGCGTGCCGCGGGTCGCGGCCTCGCTCGGCCGCTCCGGGAGCCGGTCGATGACCCGGAACCGGTACAGCAGCGGGCACTGCATGAAGTCGTTCGCGCGCGACGGCGAGAGCGACGTCGGCCCGGCCGGGGCCCGGCCGGGGGCCGCCGGGGCGGTGCCGCCGCCCTGCTGCGCCGGGACCGACGGCGGCCCGGCCTGCTGCTCCTGCTCCCCGCCCTCCGCGGGGAGGCCGCCGGTGGACGGCTGACTCGTACTCATGGGGTAAGACCCTACGGCCCGCCGACGACAGCGATCGGCATACCATCGATGACAGGCCCTTCGCCCGGGCATGCTCGAAGGAGCAGACCCGGCCGCAGCGGCGGCGACCGGCGGCGGGCACCACCGACCCGGCGATCAGCACCACCGACGAAGGGACCCCGTGAAACAGGACGACACCGGCGGCGAGCGCGAGCGGCCGCGGGCCCGGTCGGGCGCCGCGAGCGGCGAGGGCGGCGCGGCACCGGACGGCGGCGCCAAGCGCCGGGCCGCCCCCGGAGGCGGCATCCTCATGGGCCGCCCCTTCGGCGTGCCCGTGTACGTGGCACCCAGCTGGTTCGTCGTCGCCGCACTGATCACCTGGGTCTTCGGCGGCCAGCTCGACCGCGTGCTCCCCGACCTCGGGGGCGCCCGCTACCTCGTCTCGCTCTTCTTCGCCGTCGCCTTCTACGCCTCGGTCCTCGTCCACGAACTCGCGCACACCGTCGCCGCGCTGCGCTTCAAGCTGCCCGTCCGCCGGATCCAGCTCCAGTTCTTCGGGGGCGTCTCCGAGATCGAGAAGGAGACCGAGACACCGGGGCGCGAGTTCGTCCTCGCCTTCGTCGGGCCGCTGCTCTCCCTCGTCCTGGCCGGGGTCTTCTACCTCGCCATGGCCGCCGTGGAGCCCGGCACCGTCCCCGGGGTGCTGCTCGCGGGGCTGATGATCTCCAACCTGATCGTCGCCGCCTTCAACCTGCTCCCCGGCCTCCCGCTGGACGGGGGCCGGATGCTGCGCGCCGTGGTGTGGAAGATCACCGGGAAGCCCATGGCGGGCACCGTCGCCGCCGCCTGGGTCGGCCGGGCGCTGGCCGTCGCCGTGCTCGTCGGGCTGCCCCTGGTCACCCACACCGGGGCCCTGGGGGGCGGGCAGGAGGTCGGCGGCATGGAGACCGTCACCGACGCCCTGCTCGCCGCGATCCTCGCCGCGATCATCTGGACCGGAGCCGGGAACAGCCTGCGCATGGCGCGGCTGCGCGAGCACCTGCCCGAGCTGGCCGCCCGCGCGCTCACCCGCCGTGCCGTGCCCGTGGAGACGGGCACGCCCCTGTCCGAGGCCCTGCGCCGCGCCAACGAGGCCGGCGCGCGGGCCCTGGTGGTGGTCGACGGCCAGGGCGAGGCCACCGGCATCGTGCGCGAGTCGGGCATCGTGGGCGTTCCCGAGCACCGGCGCCCGTGGGTGGCCGCCGGGACCCTCGCCCAGGACCTCGCCGAGGGCATGCGGGTGCCCGCCGGCCTCGCGGGCGAGGCGCTCCTGGACCACCTGCGTGCGACCCCGGCCACCGAGTACCTGGTCGTCGAGGAGGACGGGGCCATCTACGGGGTGCTCTCCACCGCGGACGTCGAGCGGGCCTTCGTCCAGGCCATGGCACGACCCTCGTCCTGACCCCGGTACTCTGGTCACATGTCCGAACCGACCGGTGCCGCCCGCCGTCGCGGGCCCTTCAAGGTCGGGGACCAGGTCCAGCTCACCGACCCCAAGGGACGCCACTACACGTTCACGCTCGAAGCCGGGAAGAACTTCCACACCCACAAGGGTTCCTTCCCGCACGACGAGCTGATCGGCGCTCCCGAGGGCAGTGTCGTCCGTACCACGGGAAACGTGGCCTACCTCGCGCTGCGCCCCCTGCTCCCCGACTATGTCCTGTCCATGCCCCGCGGCGCCGCCGTGGTCTACCCCAAGGACGCGGGGCAGATCCTGGCCTTCGCCGACATCTTCCCCGGCGCGCGCGTCGTGGAGGCCGGTGTCGGCTCCGGCTCGCTGAGCGCCTTCCTGCTGCGCGCCATCGGCGACCACGGCATGCTCCACTCCTACGAGCGCCGTGCCGACTTCGCCGAGATCGCGCAGCAGAACGTGGAGCGCTACTTCGGGGGCCCGCACCCCGCGTGGCAGCTCACGGTCGGCGACCTCCAGGACAACCTCAGCGACGCCGACGTCGACCGGGTCATCCTGGACATGCTCGCCCCCTGGGAGTGCCTGGAGGCCGTCTCCAAGGCCCTGGTGCCCGGCGGCATCCTCTGCTGCTACGTGGCCACCACGACCCAGCTGGCGCGCACCGTGGAGTCCATCCGGGAGATCGGCTGCTTCGCCGAGCCGCAGCCCTGGGAGTCGATGGTCCGCAACTGGCACGTCGAGGGCCTGGCCGTGCGGCCGGACCACCGGATGATCGGGCACACCGGGTTCCTGGTGACCGCCCGCCGCCTCGCCGACGGGGTGGAGCCGCCGATGCGCCGCCGCCGCCCGGCCAAGGGCGCCTACGGCGAGGACTACGAGGGCCCGAACAAGGGCTGACGCCTCCGCAGACCGACGCACAACCCCCCGGCGCCGCCGCCGGGTTCCGCCCGAACCGGGGGAACTCGGCTGCGGCGCCGCCGTCTTGGCGCCGCCGCCGGACCGGGGACGGCGCCGCGGCCCTTCCGAACGGACACGGACCCCCCTGTTCCGCGGGCGTGTGACGTGTGGCACGATGCTGGCCACCCCCTCCGCACGACCCCTCAGGAGACCCCCGGCGTGCAGACCCCCGTCGTCCCGGACCTCGCGCACACCCACGCCCGCCCGGCGCACTGGCTCCTCACGGCGACGGCCATGGCCGCGGTCGTGGCGGCCGCGGGGCTGTTCCAGCCCCACGCCGCCACCGCGTCCCCGGAGCCCCTCGCGGCCGCCGCGGGGACCGCGCCCGGTGCCGCGGCACCGGCCGCACCCGACCCCGACGCCGTCGAGCTGCCGCTCGTCTGCGGGGACCTGGGCAGTGTCGTGACCGCGCGGGCCACCGGGGACCTGGACGGGGACGGCCGGCCGGAGACGGTCGTGGCGGCCCGCTGCGACGCGGGCTCCGGCACCCCGCCGCACGGCCTGTACGTCCTCGCCGCCACCCGGGACGGCACACCCCGGACCGTGGCCACCCTGGTGCCGCCCGCCGACAAGTTCAGCGTCGACGCGCTCGCGGTCGACGGCGGATCGGTCACCGCGACCCTGCTCGGCTACTCCTCGGCCGCCGTGCCCGGCTGCTGCCCGGACATACGCGAGGAGGCGGAATGGAGCTGGCGGGGCGGGACGTTCATACGCGCCGCCGGGCCCGCGGCGCTCGGTGTCTGAGAGCTCACGCGGAGTGACGCCTCACGCCCGGTGACGGGCCGGTGCGCCCGTCCGCCGCGGGGTCTCAGCCGGCGTCGGGGCCGTAGACCTCGACCCTGTCCGAAACCCGACGCACATGGATGCAGTCGCCCGGGCACTCCTTGGCCGAGTCCACCACGTCCGTGAGCAGCGGGAGCGGGACGGGCGTCGTGGCGCCGGGGGCCTGGAGCAGCTCGTCGTCGGCGGACTTCACATAGGCCAACCCGTCGATGTCCAGCTCGAAGACCTCGGGCGCGTACTGCGCGCAGATACCGTCCCCGGTGCACAGGTCCTGGTCGATCCAGACCTCGAGCGCCTCCTGGGCGCCGTCGGTGGGAACCTCGTGCTGCACGGTCATCTCTCCTGCCGTTTCCTTCGTCGGTGCGGCGAAACGAAGCAAGTCGCGCCAGCTCTGACGGGTGTTGAACGCTTCGACCATACAACCGACGGCTTTCCGGTGGTGCGGGGTGGGTATCTCCTGGGTATTCCCCCTGACACGGGGAGAGCGCAAGGGTGAAGATCGGACACACCCCTTCCGTCTTTGTGATCTAGGGGTTTCAATCACCACCCACACAGGTAGGGTCAGGAAGCGTCCAGCTCCCCTTGGAGGAGGTGAGGACCGTGGCAGCCCACGACGACGACATCAACCGCGGCATCCGGCCCGGTCGCGGGTCCGAGGACCCCGCCGGTCAGGTTGCCTATCTCGAGCAGGAAATCGCCGTCCTGCGCCGCAAGCTCGCCGACTCTCCGCGTCATACGAGGATTCTCGAAGAGCGGATCGTCGAGCTGCAGACCAACCTGGCCGGCGTGTCCGCGCAGAACGAGCGGCTCGCCAACACGCTCCGTGAGGCCCGTGACCAGATCGTGGCCCTCAAGGAGGAGGTGGACCGCCTTGCGCAGCCCCCCGCGGGCTTCGGCGTCTTCCTCCAGGCCAACGAGGACGGCACGTGCGACATCTTCACCGGGGGCCGCAAGCTCCGGGTGAACGTCAGCCCCGGGGTGGAGCTCGACGAGCTCCGGCGCGGCCAGGAGCTGATGCTCAACGAGGCGCTCAACGTGGTCGAGGCCATGGAGTTCGAGCGCGCCGGCGACATCGTCACCCTCAAGGAGATCCTGGAGGACGGCGAGCGCGCCCTGGTGATCGGGCACACCGACGAGGAGCGGGTGGTCAGGCTCGCCGAGCCGCTGCTGGACACCACCATCCGCCCCGGCGACGCCCTGCTGCTGGAGCCGCGCTCGGGATACGTCTACGAGGTCATCCCCAAGAGCGAGGTCGAGGAGCTGGTCCTCGAGGAGGTCCCCGACGTCGACTACGACCGGATCGGCGGCCTCGGCGGCCAGATCGAGATGATCCGGGACGCGGTCGAGCTCCCCTACCTCCACCCCGACCTGTTCAAGGAGCACGAGCTGCGGCCGCCCAAGGGCATCCTGCTCTACGGCCCGCCCGGCTGCGGCAAGACGCTCATCGCCAAGGCGGTGGCCAACTCCCTTGCCAAGAAGGTCGCCGAGGTCACCGGACAGCCCGCGGGCAAGAGCTACTTTCTGAACATCAAGGGCCCCGAGCTGCTCAACAAGTACGTCGGCGAGACCGAGCGGCACATCCGCCTGGTCTTCCAGCGGGCCAGGGAGAAGGCGAGCGAGGGCACGCCCGTCATCGTCTTCTTCGACGAGATGGAGTCCCTCTTCCGTACCCGCGGCTCGGGCGTCAGCTCGGACGTGGAGAACACCATCGTCCCCCAGCTCCTCGCCGAGATCGACGGCGTCGAGGGGCTGGAGAACGTGATCGTGATCGGTGCCTCCAACCGCGAGGACATGATCGATCCCGCGATCCTGCGCCCCGGCCGGCTCGACGTGAAGATCAAGATCGAGCGTCCGGACGCGGAGGCCGCCAAGGACATCTTCGCCAAGTACCTCACCCCGGGCCTCCCGCTCCACGCCGACGACCTCGGCGAGCACAGCGGGTCCCGGGAGGCGGCCGCCGGCGCCATGATCCAGTCGGTCGTGGAGCAGATGTACGCGGAATCCGAGGAGAACCGCTTCCTGGAGGTCACCTACGCCAACGGTGACAAGGAAGTCCTCTATTTCAAGGACTTCAATTCCGGCGCGATGATCCAGAACATCGTGGACCGGGCCAAGAAGATGGCGATCAAGGCCTTCCTCGACCACGACCAGAAGGGCATCCGCGTCGCGCACCTGCTCCAGGCGTGCGTGGACGAGTTCAAGGAGAACGAGGACCTGCCCAACACCACCAACCCCGACGACTGGGCCCGCATCTCCGGAAAGAAGGGCGAGCGGATCGTGTTCATCCGCACCCTGGTCACCGGAAAGCAGGGCGCCGACACCGGCCGGTCCATCGACACGGTGGCCAACACCGGCCAGTACCTGTAGGGCGACGGCGGCTGCGGATGCCCGTCCCCCGTCCCCGCTCGCGCGGGGGCGGGAGGACTCCCAGCATCCGCAGCCGGCCGCTTTCCGGCCAGGTGACCCCGTACCACCAGCAATGACGCAATCGATCTCCCCTCCCGTGCAGCGGCGCAATAGGCTCTCCGGTATCGCCGAGCGGCGCGGCGGGGAAGAGCTCCGCACGCGCACCGGAGAGCAGCGGTATCTGAGCGTCACCCCGCGAAGGGGGCGCCGCCGGGCAAGGAGGGCCGCATGACCGTACGGCGAGTAATGGGCATCGAGACGGAGTACGGGATCTCCGTCCCCGGCCACCCGAACGCCAATGCCATGCTCACCTCGTCCCAGATCGTCAACGCCTACGCGGCGGCGATGCACCGGGCGCGGCGAGCCCGCTGGGACTTCGAGGAGGAGAACCCGCTGCGGGACGCCCGCGGCTTCGACCTCGCCCGGGAGGCGGCCGACTCCAGCCAGCTGACCGACGAGGACATCGGCCTCGCCAACGTGATCCTCACCAACGGCGCCCGCCTCTACGTCGACCACGCCCACCCGGAGTACAGCTCGCCCGAGGTGACCAACCCGCGCGACGCCGTGCTCTGGGACAAGGCGGGGGAGCGGATCATGGCGGAGGCGGCCGAGCGGGCGGCCCAGCTGCCCGGCGCCCAGCCGATCCACCTCTACAAGAACAACACCGACAACAAGGGCGCCTCCTACGGCACGCACGAGAACTACCTGATGAAGAGGGAGACGCCCTTCTCGGACATCGTGCGCCACCTGACGCCCTTCTTCGTCTCCCGGCAGGTCGTCACCGGTGCGGGCCGGGTCGGCATCGGCCAGGACGGCCACGAGCACGGCTTCCAGATCAGCCAGCGCGCCGACTACTTCGAGGTCGAGGTGGGGCTGGAGACCACGCTGAAGCGGCCGATCATCAACACCCGCGACGAGCCCCACTCCGACGCGGAGAAGTACCGGCGCCTCCATGTGATCATCGGCGACGCCAACCTCTCGGAGATCTCCACCTACCTCAAGCTGGGCACCACGGCGCTGGTGCTGTCCATGATCGAGGACGGCTTCGTCACCGTCGACCTGGCCGTGGAGCAGCCGGTGCGCACCCTGCACCAGGTCTCCCACGACCCGGACCTCCGGCACCTGGTCACGCTCCGCAGCGGCCGGATGCTGACCGCGGTGCAGCTCCAGATGGAGTACTTCGAGCTCGCGCGCAAGTACGTGGAGGAACGCTACGGGGCCGACGCCGACGAGCAGACCATGGACGTGCTCACCCGCTGGGAGGACACCCTCAACCGGCTGGAGAGCGACCCCATGAGCCTCGCCGGCGAGCTGGACTGGGTGGCCAAGCGGGAGCTGATGGAGGGCTACCGGCGCCGGGACGGCCTCGACTGGGACGCCGCCCGCCTCCACCTCGTCGACCTCCAGTACGCGGACGTGCGCCCGGAGAAGGGCCTGTACAACCGGCTGGCGGCCCGGGGGCGGATGAAGCGGCTGCTCGACGAGCCCGAGGTCCGGCGGGCCGAGAGCAGCCCTCCCGAGGACACCCGCGCCTACTTCCGGGGCCGCTGCCTGGAGCAGTACGCCGACGACGTGGCCGCGGCCTCCTGGGACTCCGTGATCTTCGACCTGCCGGGGCGGGACTCGCTCCAGCGGGTGCCCACGCTGGAGCCGCTGCGCGGCACCCGCGAGCACGTGAAGGACCTCCTGGACCGCTGCCGCACGGCCGAGGACCTGGTGAAGGTCCTCTCGGGCAGCTGATCCGGGGCTGAAGACGCTCAGAACCGGGAATGACCATGGTGGTCCCCGGACGTTGAGTGAAGCGCGGGGCCGGCACCGGGCCCGGCTTGTAGGGTCTGATCTTGACCGAAACGAACCCACGTCAGGGCGAAACGAGCGGGGTGAGGGACATGGCGACCAAGGACACCGGCGGCGGACAGCAGAAGGCCACGCGTTCCACCGAGGAGACCGACGAGCAGGCGCAGGAGGCGCAGGCGGCGGGCGACCTCCAGGAGCGCCAGGAGAAGCTCTCGGACGACGTGGACTCGGTCCTCGACGAGATCGACGACGTCCTGGAGGAGAACGCCGAGGACTTCGTGCGCTCCTTCGTGCAGAAGGGCGGCGAGTAGCGGAGGGCGCCCACGGGCGGCTCCTCCGAGGGTGCGGTACACGGCGCGCGGCCTGGCGGGTCCAGGCCGCGCGGCGTATCCGGGCCCCGGCCCGCGCCGTGTGCGCGGGCTCCCGGACCGTGTCGGATCCGGACCGCTTCCCGGTGCCGGTCCGATCGGTCGCGCCCGGTCTCCGAACCGTTTCGGCACCGTCCGCGGACCGCTTCCCGCGGCTTCGTCCGAACATGTGGATCACCGCCACGGGGCGGGTAGGGTCCGTGGCATACGGTGCATCGACTGCAATCCGGCCGGCGGCACGTGGGGGGACGACCCCGGCGCCCTGCGGCGGGCCATCGCACACCTGGAGGGAAACGCGTGGAAGCCAACACTCGTAGCACCGGGCGTCTACCGGCTGCCTTCCTGACGCCCGGCTCGTCGTCCTTCATGGACTTCCTGGGGGAGCACTCGCCCGAGCTGCTTCCCGGCAGGCGCGTGCTGCCGCCGGTGCAGGGCGCCATCGAGGCCCCGCACGGCACCACGATCGTGGCCGCCACCTTCCCGGGCGGAGTGGTGCTCGCGGGCGACCGCCGCGCCACGATGGGCAACATGATCGCGCAGCGCGACATCGAGAAGGTCTTCCCCGCCGACGAGTACGCGGCGGTGGGCATCGCCGGCACGGCGGGCCTGGCCGTGGAGATGGTCAAGCTCTTCCAGCTGGAGCTGGAGCACTTCGAGAAGGTCGAGGGGGCGCAGCTGTCCCTGGAGGGCAAGGCGAACCGGCTGTCGACGATGATCCGCAGCAACCTCGGGATGGCGATGCAGGGCCTGGCCGTGGTGCCGCTGTTCGCCGGCTGGGACCTCGACCGGCAGCGCGGCCGGATCTTCTCCTACGACGTCACGGGCGGCCGCTCCGAGGAGCAGGGATACGCGGCGACCGGTTCCGGCTCCCTCTTCGCCCGCGGCTCGATGAAGAAGCTCTTCCGCGACGACCTGACCGAGCAGGAGGCGACGACGCTGGTCGTCCAGGCGCTCTACGACGCCGCGGACGACGACTCGGCGACCGGCGGGCCGGACATGGCCCGGCGGATCTACCCCATCGTCACGGTGATCACGGACGAGGGCTACCGCCGGCTGGCGGACGCGGAGACGTCGGACCTCGCACGCGCCGTCCTCGACGGCCGCCTGGCACACCCCGACGGCCCCCGCGCCGCGCTGCTCTGATGTTTTCGCCTTCGACAGAAAGGGACGGATAGCCGGTGTCGACACCGTTCTATGTCTCGCCTCAGCAGGCGATGGCCGACCGGGCGGAGTACGCCCGCAAGGGCATCGCGCGCGGTCGCAGCCTCGTGGTGCTGCAATACGCCGACGGCATCGTGTTCGTCGGCGAGAACCCGTCCCGTGCCCTGCACAAGTTCAGTGAGATCTACGACCGCATCGGCTTCGCCGCCGCGGGCAAGTACAACGAGTACGAGAACCTGCGGATCGGCGGCGTCCGCTACGCCGACCTGCGGGGCTACACCTACGACCGCGACGACGTGACGGCCCGCGGCCTGGCGAACGTCTACGCGCAGACCCTGGGCACCATCTTCTCCAGCGCGGGGGAGAAGCCCTACGAGGTGGAGCTGGTGGTGGCCGAGGTCGGCGACCAGCCCGAGGGCGACCAGATCTACCGGCTGCCCCACGACGGTTCCATCGTGGACGAGCACGGCTCGGTGGCCGTCGGCGGCAACGCCGAGCAGATCAGCGGCTTCCTGGACCAGCGCCACCGCGACGGGATGTCCCTTGCGGAGGCGCTGAAGCTCGCGGTCCAGGCGCTGTCCAGCCAGGCCAACGGCAGCGACCGGGAGATCCCCGCGGAGCGCCTGGAGGTCGCGGTGCTGGACCGCACCCGGCCGCAGCAGCGGAAGTTCAAGCGCATCGTCGGCCGGCAGCTGGAGCGCCTGCTGGCGGCCGAGGAGGCGGCCACCACCCCGACGGACGCGCCCTCCGACGACCCGGACGAGGGGGAGTCGGCCCGGTAGGCCCACCCACCGGGTGCGCGTGTGCCCCGGGCCCCGTACGTACGGGGCCCGGGGCACACGCGCACCCGGGCGGGCTCCGGCCGCGGAGCCCTCAGAGGGCCGGGGGCGGCGCCGTGGAGCCCCTCGGGACCAGGCTCACCGGCAGCTGGTCCAGGGCGGGGGGACGGCCCTCCAGGACGTCCAGGAGGGCCTTCATACCGCGCTCCCCGACCTCCTCGGCGGGCAGCCGCACGGTGGTGAGCTCCGGCTCCAGCGCGCGGGCGAGCGCCACGTCGTCGAAGCCGGTCACCGACAGGTCGTGGGGCACCCGCAGCCCGAGCCGCCGGGCGGCCTTGCACGCGCCCGCCGCGAGGATGTCGTCGTCGCAGACGAGAGCCGTGGGCCGTGTTCCGGGGGAGGCCAGGGCCTGCTCCGCCGCCCGGCGGCCGGCGTCGACCTCGAGGGGCGCCCGGACGGTGCCGAGCGAGGTGCCGGACACGCCCTCCAGCGCCTCGCGCAGGGCGGCGGCCCGGACGTCGAAGGTCCAGGAGGGCACGGCGGAGGCGAGGTGCACGATCCGCCGGTGGCCGAGCCCGAGGAGGTGCCCGGCGATCCGGCGCATGCCGTCGGCGACGTCGAGGTTGACGTGGGCGGCCGCACCGGTGGCTCCGGGGGCGCTGTCCAGCATCACCAGGGGCAGGTCGGTGCCGCGGATGGCGCTGAGGGCGTCGGCGGCCATGGAGGAGGCGATCACCCCGTCCAGAGCCGCCCGGGCCGAGGCGAAGGGGTCCCGGGCCAGGCCGGTGCCCTGGGGCGAGGGGTAGAGGACCACCCCGAAGCCGTGGCGCGCCGCGACGGCCGCGGCCCCGGTGTAGACGCGGGCGAAGAACTCGTTGGTCAGCGCGGGCACCACGAGCAGCGCGGTCCGGGTGCGGCCGAGGCGCAGGTTGCGGGCGGCGAGGTTGGGGCGGTAGCCGATGTCCCGGGCGGCGGCCCGCACCAGCTCGGCGGTCCGCTCCGAGACCCGGCCCCGCCACTTCTCGCCCAGTACCAGGGAGACGGTGGCCTGGGAGACCCCGGCGGCCCGCGCCACGTCCTTGCTGGTGGGGCGTGCGGGCGCTCCGGCGGCAGGGGGGCGGCCGGTGGAGTCTGCCATGGGTGCCCGTCCTCGGCCGCGCGGGATCGGCTCGTCCGGGGCGGCGGCGCGGTGGACCCGCGGACTGGGGTCATGGTACGTATGAAGGAACGCGTTATACGTAAAACTCCGGCGTGGTCCGGGGGAGAAGGGCAGGACCGATGGCCGCCGGGTACGCGGACATACTCAGGGCGCCGCACGCGGCGCGCCTGCTGGCGGGCACGCTGCTGGGCCGCCTGCCCAACGCCACCGGGCACATCGCGATCGTGCTGTTCACCCGGGCCGAGGGCGGCAGCTACACCCTCGCCGGCGCCCTCGCGGCCGTCTACGGCCTGGCCACCGCGGTGGGCCAGCCGCTCCTCGGGCGGGCCGTCGACCTCCACGGCCAGCCCCGCGTGCAGCTCCCCGCCGCCCTGGTCTCCGCGTGCGGCATGGCGCTCCTCGCCCTCGTCGGCACCGGCTCCCTCCTCCTCGCCTACACCGCCGTCGCGGTGGCCGGCCTGTTCACCCCTCCGCTGGAGGGCGGGCTGCGGGCGCTGTGGCCGGGCATCCTGGGGCGCGAGGACCGCGTCCACCGGGCCTACGCCATGGACGCCGTCGCCCAGGAGGTCATGTTCACGGTCGGCCCCCTGCTGGTCACCCTGCTGGTATCGCTCTGGTCGCCGGCGGCCGCCCTCCTGGTCATCAACGCCCTGGGCCTGCTCGGCGCCCTGTCGGTGGTCCTCTCCGAGCCCTCGCGCACCTGGCGCTCGGCGCCCCGCGAGGCGCACTGGCTGGGCGCCCTGCGCTCGCCCGGCCTCCTCGCCCTCCTCGGCGCCTTCCTCT
Source organism: Streptomyces sp. C10-9-1 (assembly GCF_024497955.1). Classification (GTDB taxonomy): domain Bacteria; phylum Actinomycetota; class Actinomycetes; order Streptomycetales; family Streptomycetaceae; genus Streptomyces; species Streptomyces sanyensis. The sequence continues at coordinate 163,801 of NZ_JANHKP010000008.1, forward strand.
TCGTCGGGCTCGCGCTCGGCTCGATCACCGTCGCGGGCGTCGCCTACGCCGACGACCACGGCCGCCAGAGCGTCTACGGCTGGCTGATGGCGGCCCTGGGGCTCGGCGCGCTGGTCGGCGGCGTGCTCTACGGGGCACGGCAGTGGGCCGGCCCGCCGGAGCGCCGGCTGCGGATCATCACCGCCCTGCTGGCGCTCGGCTACCTGCCCCTGGTCCTCACCCCGGGCGTGGCGGCCATGACCGCGCTCGCGGCGCTCGCCGGGGTGTTCCTGGCCCCGGCCATCGCCTGCGCGTTCATCGTCGTGGACCGGCACGCGCCCCGCGGCACGGTCACCGAGGCCTTCTCCTGGCTGGTGACCACCTTCGGCGTGGGCGCCGCGCTCGGCACCGCCGTCGCCGGGCCCGCGGTCGAGCTCGGCGGCACCCCCTGGAGCTTCGCGGTCGCCGCGGCGGGCGGATTCGCGGCCCTGCTCGTGCTGACGGCCACTCAGGGCGTGCTGGCCGCCCCGGCCCGGGAGGCCGCCCTTCCCGCGCCGGACGGGGCCGCCGGAGCAGGCGCAGCGCAAATTGATCGGAACGGGGCCGTCCAACCCGGTTTCAGCTCCGGCCGTGAGGCGTAATGTTCAGACATGGACCGCCGCATTTTCGGGCTGGAGAACGAGTACGGCGTCACGTGCACGTTCAGGGGACAGCGCCGACTGTCACCTGACGAAGTGGCGCGCTACCTCTTCCGCCGTGTCGTGTCATGGGGCCGCAGCAGCAATGTGTTCCTGCGGAACGGCGCCCGCCTGTACCTGGACGTGGGATCGCATCCGGAATACGCAACGCCGGAATGCGACAACGTGACCGAGCTGGTCACCCACGACAAGGCCGGCGAGCGCATTCTGGAAGGCCTGCTCGTGGACGCCGAGCGCCGCCTGCACGAGGAGGGAATCGCGGGCGACGTCTATCTCTTCAAGAACAACACCGATTCCGCGGGCAACTCCTACGGCTGCCACGAGAACTATCTGGTGGCCCGGCACGGGGAGTTCTCCCGGCTGGCCGACATCCTCATTCCCTTCCTGGTCACCAGGCAGCTGATCTGCGGCGCGGGCAAGGTGCTCCAGACCCCCCGGGGCGCGGTCTACTGCGTCAGCCAGCGCGCCGAGCACATCTGGGAAGGCGTCAGCTCGGCCACCACCCGCTCGCGGCCGATCATCAACACCCGCGACGAGCCGCACGCCGACGCCGAGCGGTACCGCCGCCTCCATGTGATCGTCGGCGACTCCAACATGTCGGAGACGACCATGCTGCTCAAGGTCGGCGCCACCGACCTGGTGCTGCGCATGATCGAGGCCGGCACCGTGATGCGCGACCTCACCCTGGAGAACCCCATCCGGGCGATCCGCGAGGTGAGCCACGACACCACCGGCCGCCGCAAGGTCCGCCTGGCCTCCGGCCGGGAGGCCTCCGCCCTGGAGGTGCAGCGCGAGTACTACGAGAAGGCGGTGGACTTCGTCGACCGCCGGGGCATCCGCACCGGGACGGTGGCCCAGGTCCTGGAGCTGTGGGGCCGCACCCTCGACGCCATCGAGGCCGAGGACCTGGACCGCATCGGGACCGAGATCGACTGGGTCATGAAGTACCAGCTCCTGGAGCGCTACCGCGCCAAGCACAACATGACCATGTCGCACCCGAGGGTGGCGCAGATAGACCTCGCGTACCACGACATCCACCGGCGCCGCGGGCTGTACTACCTCCTGGAGCGCAAGGGCCAGGCCGCCCGCATCTGCAACGACCTGAAGATCTTCGAGGGGAAGTCGGTGCCCCCGCAGACCACCCGGGCGCGGCTGCGCGGCGACTTCATCCGCCGCGCCCAGGAGCAGCGGCGGGACTTCACCGTCGACTGGGTCCACCTCAAGCTGAACGACCAGGCCCAGCGCACGGTCCTGTGCAAGGACCCCTTCCGCTCGGTCGACGACCGCGTGGAGAAGCTGATCGCCGGGATGTAGCACGCAGGGTCGGAACGTCACCCGGGCCCCGTACGTTTCTCGTGCGGGGCCCCTGGCACGTCCTAGAGTGTCCCGGACCGACCGACCGTGCCGTCTGAGATCTGAGGAACACGTGCGCCGACTAGCCGGCCTTCTCGTCGCCCCGTTGCTGCTGCTGTCGGCAGTGGCGTGCGGCAGCGAAGGCAAGGGATCCGATTCCGTCTCGCCCGCGGGCGGCCTGCCCGCCATCACCGCCGGTGCCGCGTTCGGCGAGAAGCCGACCCTCGCCAAGGGGGAGGGCGACCCGCCCGAGGAGCTGAAGACCGAGGTCATCAGCGAGGGCGACGGCGCAGTGGTGAAGAAGGGCGACCAGATCGAGGTCAACTACCTCGGCCAGGCCTGGGACTCCGACGAGCCCTTCGACAACAGCTTCGACCGTGGGGAGCCCTTCAACCTGACCGTCGGCGCGGGCCAGGTCATCAAGGGCTGGGACCAGGGCCTGGAGGGCCAGAAGGTGGGCAGCCGCGTCGAGCTGGCCATCCCGCCGGAGCTCGGCTACGGCGAGCAGGGCCAGGGCCAGATCAAGCCGAACGCCACGCTGGTCTTCGTCGTCGACATCCTGAAGGCCACCACCATCCCCAAGGTCGCCGAGGGCACCGAGGTCGCCCAGGACAACATCGACCTGCCCAAGGTGGGCACCAACACCGACGGCAAGGCGCCCTCGATCACCGTCCCGGACAAGGACGCCCCGACCGAGCTGGTCTCCACCTACGTCATCGAGGGCGACGGCCCCGAGGTGAAGAAGTCCGACACCCTGGCCGTGGCCTACAAGGGCGTGCTCTGGAAGGGCGGCAAGGAGTTCGACAGCAGCTACGCCCGCGGCAACGAGCCGGTGAGCTTCCCGCTCTCCCAGGTGATCCCGGGCTGGCAGGACGGCCTGGCGGGCAAGAAGGTCGGCAGCCGTGTGCTGCTGGTCATCCCGCCGGACCAGGCCTACGGCGACGCGGAGCAGCAGGGCATCCCGGCCGGTTCCACGCTGGTGTTCTCGGTGGACATCCTGGCCGCCTCCTGAACCCCGGGGCCACGGGGCCCGACGGCGCGAGCACCGCGCCCGGCCCCGTGGCCCCCGCGCGTACCGCCCGCGGGGGCGCACGGCGGGGTCCGCGCCACCCCCGCGCACCGCAACGCGCCACCGGTCCGCTTCTGAGAGACTGACCGGGCCTGCTCAACTGAGAGACACAAGGAGCACCATTCCCGTGAGCATCGACAAGCCCGAGATCGACTTCCCGGGCGGCGAGCCGCCGAAGGACCTGGAGATCAAGGACATCTGGGAGGGCGACGGCCCGGAGGCCAAGAAGGGCGACGTCGTCCAGGTCCACTACGTGGGCGTGGCCTTCTCCACCGGCGAGGAGTTCGACGCCTCCTGGAACCGCGGCACCCCGCTGCGCTTCCAGCTCGGCACCGGCCAGGTCATCGCCGGCTGGGACCGGGGCGTCCAGGGCATGAAGGTCGGCGGCCGGCGCCAGCTGACCATCCCGGCGCACCTGGCCTACGGCGACCGCGGCGCCGGCAGCGCCATCGCCCCCGGTGAGACGCTGATCTTCGTCTGCGACCTGGTCGCCGTCTGACCGCTGGCGACGGGCCCCTGACGGGCCGTCGAGCGGGCCGGCGCACCGCGACGAGGGCCCACGCCCCAGGCGTGGGCCCTCGCTTTGGTCCGGACACGCCGGGACGGTACGGTCGTCGCTCGTAGGGGACGTGAGCGGAAGAGGTGGCGGGCGTCGATGGCCATTGCCAAGGCCGAGCGGCTGATGAACCTGGCGCTGTGCCTGCTGGGGACCCGGCGCCCGCTCAGCAAGCGCGAGCTGCGGGGCTCCATCGAGGCGTACCTGGAGGCGTCCACCGACGACTCCTTCAACCGCATGTTCGAGCGTGACAAGGACGACCTGCGCGAGCTGGGCCTCGTCATCGAGACGGTGGAGGCCCTCGACGGGGAGATCGGCTACGTCGCCCGCGGCGACAGCAACCGCCTCCCCCCGATCACCCTGGACGCCGAGGAGGCCGCCGCGCTCGGCCTGGCCGCCAGGGTGTGGCAGCAGGCCCGGCTCGCCGGAGCGGCCAGCGGGGCCCTCCAGAAGCTCCGCGCCGCGGGAATGCCCGAGACCGAGGACTCCTACGAGGAGCGCCCCGGCGCCCTGGAGCCCCGCATCCCCGTCCACGAGGCCGCCTTCGAGCCGCTGATGCTGGCCTGCCGCGACCGCCGCCCGGTCGTCTTCGCCTACCGCAAGGCCAACGCCGCCCGCCCCGAGCAGCGCACCGTCGAGCCCTGGGCCCTGGAGTGCTGGCGCGGCCACTGGTACCTGGCCGGTCACGACCGCGACCGCGGTGCGGAGCGCGTCTTCCGGCTGTCCCGGATCACCGGCAGGGTCCGCGCCCGCACGGGCGGGTACACCGCACCCGTGCCCGACGTCGTCACGGTCCGCGAGACGGTGGCGACCTGGGCCGGCGAGACCGCCACCCGCACCGCGCTGATCCGGCTGCGCTCCGGCTGCGGCTACCCCCTGCGCGCCCGTGCCGTCGCGGTCCGGGAACTCGGCGGCGGGTGGGACGAGTTGGAGATTCCGTACGGGCACGGGCTGGACGCCTGGCTGGTGGAGTTCGGGCCGGACGCCGTCGTGCTGGAACCCGCGGACCTGCGGGCCGACGTGGTCGACCGGCTGCGCGCCGTGGCCAAGGGCTGAGAGAGAGGCGTACGACGTGGCCGCCAACGCCATCGACCAGACCCGGCGGATGCTCTCGCTGGTGACCTATCTGCGCGAGCGCCCCGGAGCGTACATCGCCGACGTCGCGCGCGCCTTCGGCATCACCGAGGACGAGCTCATCTCCGACCTGGACGTGCTGCCGATGTGCGGCACCAGCTTCCGGGGCGGCGACCTGCTCGACATCGACACCGACGGCGAGCGCATCTGGTGGCGCAATCCCGACGCCTCGGGGGAGTCCACCGCCGAGCCGCTGCGCCTGGCCGCCGACGAGGCCACCGCCCTGCTGGTCGCCGCCCGCGCGGTCGCCACACTGCCCGGCCTGCGCGAGGGCGACCGCGACGCCCTGCTGCGGGCCACCGCCAAGATCGAGGGCGCCGCGGGCGAGGCGGCCGGCGCCAGCTCCCGGCTCTCGGTGACCTTCGAGTCCGAGGGCGGCGTCTTCGCCGAGGTCGACCGGGCGATCTCGGAGCGCCGCCGGCTGTGGCTGCGCTACTACTCCCCGGCACGGGACGAGCTCACCGAGCGCGAGGTCGACCCGATCCGGCTGTTCGCCGTGGGCCACACCTACATGGAGGCGTGGTGCCGCCAGTCCGAGGCGCGGCGCACCTTCCGCCTCGACCGGGTCGCCGAGATCCGGCTGCTGGACGAAGCGGCGGCACCGCCCGAGATCGAGCTGCGGGACCTGTCCGAAGGGCTCGTCCAGCCCTCGGCCGAGGACCCGGAGGTCGTGGTGGAGGTCGGCCCCGGCGGCCGCTGGGTCGCCGAGTACTACCCGCACGACAGCGCCGAGGAGCTGCCCGACGGCGGGCTGCGGATCACGCTGCGCACCCCGGCCCCCGCCTCGCTGCGCAGGCTGGCGCTGCGGCTCGGCCGGGACGGCAGGATCGTGTCGCCGCCGGAGCTGGCGGCCAGTGCCAGTACCGCGGCGCGGGAGGCGCTGGCGGCGTACGACGACCGGGATTGAGGAGCTGCGTTGCGCATGTCATTCGTTCCCGGTGCCGCCCAGGCGCCCCAGACGGTGGGCCCGGTGCTCTTCAAGGCCGCCTGCCCGGACTGCCGCGGGCGCTTCGAGCTGTCCGCCGGGGCACTGCGCCTGGCGATCGGCGGGAGCCGCCGCACCACCTTCTACTCCTTCACCTGCCCCGAGTGCGGTGCGGCCGTCCGCAAGCCGGCGGGGGAGCGGATCGTCGAGCTGCTCACGGGCGGCGGGGTGCGGACGCTCCGGCTCCACACGGGCTGACCCCCGCGTCCTCTCCGGGGCCGCCCGGTCCGGTGCCCTGCGCGGCCCGGGACGGTCAGGGTCTAGGCTCGTCGCATGTTCTGGCCCATGCTCGCCGTCGCCCTCGGCTTCCTCGGGATCGCCGTGCTCGGCGTCCTCGGTATCAGCGTCTTCGTCGAGGCCAGGCGCCTGGGCGACGAGGTCGCCCGGACCGCCGCCCGCATCGACCGCGCGGCACAGGACCTGGAGCGGGCCGCGACGGACCTCGCGCACACCGGCGAGTCGCTGCGCTGACCCTCCGGCGGGAACCCCCTCCGCCCCGGGCCCCGCGGATCCGGCTGGAGGAGGTCTCCTCGGGGGCGTGGGGCGGGGGGTACGCTGAATGCGTCGCTCTCCGCTCCCCTGCAGGGAGGGGAGGCCGGGAGGACGTGCGGGCATTGCCCCTCGTTTACCCCGACGGGTTACGATCGCAGCGCATGCGCGGTGACCGGACAGGCGTCCGACCGCCGGGTACCAGCCGAAGCCGCCACGGTTAGAAGGAAGTCGCCCATGATCGGCAATCTGAAGCCTCTCGAGATCGTTCTGATCATCGCCGTCATCCTCCTGTTGTTCGGTGCGAAGAAGCTGCCCGAGATGGCCCGTTCGCTCGGCAAGTCCGCGCGCATCCTCAAGAGCGAGGCCAAGGCGATGAAGAAGGACGACGAGCCGTCGCAGACTGCTCAGCAGACTGCCGAGCAGGACCCTTCCCAGCAGTCGACGTCACACCGCACGATCCAGGCCGCGCCCGGTGACGTGACCAGCTCCCGCCCGGTCGGCGAGACGAACCGCACGACCCAGAGCTGAGCCGCCCTCCGCCACCGCACGAGACGAGGAACGTGGGTTGCTCAAGTCTGCCCGCAAGCAGGACGAGGACGCCGAGGGCCGCATGCCCTTGGCGGATCACCTGCGTGAGTTGCGAAACCGCCTGCTGAGGTCGGTCCTTGCCATCGTTGTCGCGGTGGTGATCGCCGCCTTCTTCCAGAAGGACATCTTCGAGTTCCTGATGCGGCCGATCCTTGAATCGGTGGGATGCGTCGACGGCGCCGTGACGACCAAGAACGGCGATCCGTGCGCCATGATGACGACGAACGGCCTGCTGTCGCCGTTCACCATCACGCTGAAGGTCTCCCTGATGGCGGGCGTGCTGTTCGCCACGCCCATCTGGCTCTACCAGCTCTGGGCCTTCGTCGCCCCCGGGCTGCACCGGCAGGAGAAGCGCTACTCCCTCGTCTTCGCCTCCGTCGGTGTCCCGCTGTTCGCCGCGGGCTCCTACCTGGCGTACTCGATCCTTCCGCAGACCGCGGAGATCATGCTCAGCTTCACGCCGGACAACGCCCAGAACCTGCTTCCGCTGGACGACTACCTCGACCTGATCACGCGGATGATCGTGGTCTTCGGTGCCGCTTTCGAACTCCCGCTCCTGCTCATTCTGCTGAACTTCACCGGAGTCCTCAGCGGTCGGCGGATGCTGGGCTGGTGGCGCGGAATGATCATCGGCCTGACCGCCTTCGCCGCGATCGCCACGCCCGGCGGTGAGCCGATCTCCATGCTCCTGCTGGCCGGCCCGCTCGCGCTGCTGTACTTCATGGCCGTCGGTGTCTCCCTGGTGAACGACCTGCGCCGTCGCCGCAGCGACCCCGACGCGGGCCTCTCCGACGACGAGGCGTCCCAGCTGGACCTCGCCCCGGTGGCCGTCGGCGAAGCCGAGCCGCTGCCCGGGCAGCGCTCCCTGCCGGAGCAGCCGGGCGGCGAGCCGCGCCGCTCCACCGGCTACGACGACGTGACCTGAGAGACCCCCGGGTCCCGCCCCTCACGGCGGGCCCGGGGCTCCTCCCGTGCAGCGGAGGCTGCGGCGGTTCCTAGATCGACGGTGATCCGCCGAGCTGCCACGTCCGGTCGCCGGCGCCGTCGTTCTGGATGTTGTAGACGACCTTTCCGTCGGCCGTCCATCCGCCGGGCGAGCTTGAGGTGTACGTGCTCGTCTTCAGCCGGATCGTCCCGTCGGAGAATCCGCTCATGGACGCCTGCAGGTTCCCCGAGGTCCTCCGCTGGACCGCGTCCCGGCGCTCCAGCCGGACCTCGACGAGGACCTTCTCCATACCGCAGCAGGCGCCACCGCCGCCGTCCTTCCAGCTCACGACCGCCTGCGCGTGGTAGCGGTTGGACGCGTCGCGGACGACGCAGAGTTTGACGTAGATGTCGAGGTTCGGGCCGACCGTGTCGACTTCCCTGTGCTGTGTGGAGGAGCACTTGGTCGTTGCGGCCGCGGAGGCGGGCGCCGGAGTGGCCACCACTCCCGTCAGGGCCGCGCCTGCGGCAACGGCGGCGGAGGTGATCTTCCTGTGGATACGCATGGTTTCCCCCTCGTGGCGGGGCGTGTCGTCCCGCCAGTGAGTTCGTTCGGTCACAGACGATCTTCGCCGAGGGGGGTGCAGCCTGTCTCCGGCCTATCCGGGCGTCGTTGGCCGGATACCGCCAGACCGCTTCCCGGCTGCCGTGTCGCGGCCCCCGCCCCGCCGGTGCCGGAACGGTGCGCGTCCGGGGCGGACGGGACGTCGTTAAAGATCCGCTGACTGTCCGAGGTGGCGGGTAGGCTCGGAAGCAAGATGACCGAGGATCTCTCCCCCGCCGAGCGCTACGCCGCCGCCCGCGTCCGTACCCGGGAGGAGGCCACCGCGCTGGCCCCCTTCCGTGCCCTGTACGACTTCGACCTCGACCCCTTCCAGATCGAGGCGTGCCAGGCCCTGGAGTCCGGCAAGGGCGTCCTCGTGGCGGCGCCCACCGGCTCGGGCAAGACCATCGTCGGCGAGTTCGCCGTCCACCTCGCCCTCGCGCAGGGCCGCAAGTGCTTCTACACCACCCCGATCAAGGCCCTGTCGAACCAGAAGTACACGGACCTGGTGAAGCGGTACGGGGCCGAGAAGGTCGGGCTGCTCACGGGCGACAACAGCGTCAACTCCGAGGCGCCCGTCGTCGTGATGACCACCGAGGTCCTGCGGAACATGCTCTACGCGGGCTCCCAGTCGCTGCGCGGCCTGGGCTACGTGGTCATGGACGAGGTGCACTACCTCTCCGACCGCTTCCGCGGCGCGGTCTGGGAGGAGGTGATCATCCACCTGCCCGACTCGGTGACCCTGGTGTCGCTCTCGGCGACCGTGTCCAACGCCGAGGAGTTCGGCGACTGGCTGGACACCGTCCGGGGCGACACCCAGGTGATCGTCTCCGAGGAGCGCCCCGTCCCGCTGTGGCAGCACGTCATGGCCGGCCGCCGGATGTACGACCTCTTCGAGGAGAGCACCGACCACGGCGGCCGCGGGCGCGGCCGCCGCGAGGTGAACCCCGATCTGGTGCGCCTGGCCCGGATGGAGAACTCGCGCTCCTACAACCCCCGCGACCGGCGCCGGGGCAGGGTGGTCCGTGAGGCGGACCGGGAGCGCGAGCGGCGCGCCCGCAGCCGCATCTGGACCCCGGGCCGGGCGGAGGTCATCGACCGCCTCGACGCCGAGGGACTGCTGCCCGCGATCACCTTCATCTTCAGCCGCGCCGGCTGCGAGAGCGCCGTCCAGCAGTGCCTCCACTCCGGCCTGCGGCTCAACGACGAGGCCGCCCGCGCCGAGGTCCGCCGGATCGTCCAGGAGCGCACGGCCGCCATACCCGGCGAGGACCTGCACGTCCTCGGGTACTACGAGTGGCTGGAGGGCCTGGAGCGCGGCATCGCCGCCCACCACGCGGGCATGCTCCCGACCTTCAAGGAGGTCGTGGAGGAGCTGTTCGTGCGCGGCCTGGTGAAGGCCGTGTTCGCCACCGAGACCCTGGCGCTGGGCATCAACATGCCCGCCCGCTCGGTGGTCCTGGAGAAGCTCGTGAAGTGGAACGGCGAGCAGCATGCGGACATCACCCCCGGCGAGTACACCCAGCTGACCGGCCGCGCCGGGCGGCGCGGCATCGACGTCGAGGGCCACGCCGTGGTGCTGTGGCAGCGGGCGATGGACCCGGCGGCGCTCGCCGGCCTCGCGGGCACCCGCACCTACCCGCTGCGCTCCAGCTTCCGCCCGTCGTACAACATGGCGGTCAACCTCGTCCACCAGTTCGGGAGGCACCGTTCGCGCGAGCTGCTGGAGACCTCCTTCGCCCAGTTCCAGGCGGACCGCTCGGTCGTCGGCATCTCCCGCCAGGTCCAGCGCAACGAGGAGGGGCTGTCCGGCTACCGCGAGGGGATGACCTGCCACCTGGGCGACTTCGAGGAGTACGCCCGCCTCCGCCGCGAGCTGAAGGACCGGGAGAACGAGCTGGCCCGCCAGGGGGCGGCCCAGCGCAGGGCGGCCGCGGCCGCCTCGCTGGAGAAGCTCCGCCCGGGCGATGTGATCCACGTGCCGACCGGGAAGTTCGCCGGCCTGGCGCTGGTGCTCGATCCGGGCCTGCCCGCGGGGCGCACGGGCGGCCAGCGCGGCTTCGAGTACCACGACGGCCCGCGCCCGCTGGTGCTGACGGCAGAGCGTCAGGTCAAGCGCCTGGCCTCGATGGACTTCCCGGTGCCGGTGGAGGCGCTGGAACGGATGCGCATCCCCCGGTCCTTCAACGCCCGCTCGCCGCAGTCCCGCCGCGACCTGGCCTCGGCGCTGCGCACCAAGGCGGGCCACATCGTGCCGGACCGCCACCGCAGGGGCCGCGCGGCGGCGGCCGACGACCGGGAGATCGGCCGGTTGCGGAGCGAACTGCGCGCCCACCCCTGCCACGGCTGCGACGAGCGCGAGGACCACGCCCGCTGGGCCGAGCGCTACCACCGCCTCCAGCGTGACACCCGCCAGCTCGAACGGCGCATCGAGGGCCGGACCAACACCATCGCCCGGACCTTCGACCGGATCGTCGCCCTGCTGACCGAGCTGGACTACCTGCGCGCGGACGAGGTCACGGAGCACGGCAGGCGCCTGGCCCGCCTCTACGGCGAGCTGGACCTGCTGGCCAGCGAATGCCTGCGCGAAGGGATCTGGGAGGGCCTCGGCCCGGCCGAACTCGCCGCCTGCGTCTCCGCGCTGGTGTACGAGTCGCGTCAGGCGGACGACGCCGTGGCGCCCAAGGTCCCCGGTGGCGCGGCGAAGGCCGCGCTCGGCGAGATGGTCCGCATCTGGGGCCGGCTGGACGCGCTGGAGGAGGAGTTCAGGATCAACCAGGCCGAAGGGGTCGGGCAGCGTGAGCCCGACCTCGGGTTCGCCTGGGCCGCGCACCAGTGGGCCTCCGGCCGGGGCCTGGACGAGGTGCTGCGCGAGGCCGAGATGCCCGCGGGCGACTTCGTGCGCTGGTGCAAGCAGGTCATCGACGTGCTCGGCCAGATCGCCGCCGCCGCGCCGGCGGACGGCGGGACCGTCGCGAAGAACGCCCGCAAGGCCGTCGACGGCATGCTGCGCGGGGTGGTCGCCTACAGCTCGGTGGGCTGAGCGGGGGCTTCGCGGTCCCCGCCGGGCGCACCCCGGCCCGCGGGCCGGGGTGCGCCCGGCGGCGGAGGGACGCTCCCGGCCGCCGGAGCCCGGGGTGCGGCGGGGCTCAGCTCCAGAAGGCGTCGACCTGGTCGAGGTCCTCGGTGCAGAGGTCGACGTCGGTGACCTTGCCGCCCATGATCGTGAAGAACAGGCCCTCGCGGACCTCGATCCCCCGGTCGCCCCGGTCGGCGCGGGCCGTGTGGAAGGCCATCACATGGCCCCGCCCGTCGGTGAGGACGGCCTCCACCTGGATCTGCAGGGTGCCCTTGGTCTCCTCTCCCATGCGGCGGAAGAGGTCGAGGACCGCTTCACGGCCCTTGTGGTGCCCGGAGAGCGGGTTGTGCCCCGGCACGTGGTAGACGGCGTCGGCGGTCATCAGTGAGTTCAGCGTCTCCATGTCGCCTTCGCTGAACGCTACGTAGCCCCGGCGGACCAGGGCGCAGTCAGGGTGTTCGGACATCACGGAACACGCGCCTTTCGTTCCTCTTCGTCCTGTTTCCTTCCATCATCCGCCGCTTGCCGGACGCTGTCCACGAGCGCCCCGCTCCTCCGCGCGAGGGCGGCGGCTCCCGCCCCGGACCCCGGGATCCCCGGGCCCCCGGGCCGCGCGGCGCAAAAAGATCCCCTCCCGACCAATCCGATCGTCCGCCCCGCTCCGAACAAGGGGAGAGGGGCGGCCGACGGCCGTCCGGAGGGAGCGGGAATGACAGCGACACAGCGGCGGCGCGTCGCCGTGGTGGGCGGAGGGGTCGCCGGACTGACCGCGGCATACGTCCTCCAGCGCGCCTGCGACGTGACCCTGTTCGAGGCCGACGACCGTCTCGGGGGGCACGCCCACACCCACGAGGTGCCGGGCGCCGGAGGACGGCTGCACCGGGTGGATTCGGGGTTCATCGTCCACAACGAGCGCACCTACCCCCTGCTGCTGAGGCTCTTCTCCGAGCTCGGAGTGGCCACCCAGGACGCCGAGATGAGCATGTCCGTGCGCTGCGAGGGCTGCGGGCTGGAGTACGCCGGAGCGCGCGGCCCCGCCGGACTCTTCGCCCGCCCCGGGCAGGCGCTGCGCCCCCGCTACCTGAGGATGCTCACCGAGGTGCCGCGCTTCCACCGAAGGGCCCGCCGCCTCCTCGACGGCGGCGGCGACGAGGGCCTGACGGTGGGCCGGTTCATCGAGGACGCCGGCTTCTCCCCGTACTTCCGGGCCCACTTCATGGCCCCGGTCGTCTCCTGCGTGTGGTCCTGCGACGCCGAGACCGCACTGCGCTACCCGGCCCTGCACCTGTTCCGCTTCCTCGACCACCACGGGATGCTCGGCATTACCGGCTCCCCGGTCTGGCGCACCGTCACCGGCGGTTCGCGGGAGTACGTCGACCGGATCGCCAAGCAGCTGACCGCCGTGCGCACCGGTGCGCCCGTGCGCGTCCTGCGCCGGTACCCCGGAGGCGCCGAGGTCACCACCGACGACGGCGTGACGCGCTCCTACGACGGCGTGGTCGTCGCCACCCACCCCGACCAGGCGCTGCGGCTGCTCGCCGACGCGAGCGGGGAGGAGCGCCGCACCCTCGGCGCGTTCACCTACTCCCGGAACACCACCGTGCTCCACACGGACGCCTCCCTGCTGCCCCGTGCCCCCGGCGCCCGGGCCAGCTGGAACTTCTCGATGCCCGGCTGCGAGGCCGGAGCGGGTGCCGTCCGGGTCAGCTACGACATGAACCGGCTCCAGCGGATCGACGCCCCCGAGCGCCATGTGGTCACCCTCAACGGCTCCGACGGCGTCCCCGCCGACCGGGTACTGGCCCGCATGGAGTACGAGCACCCCGTCTTCACCCCCGAGTCGGTCGCCGCCCAGCGCCGGCTGCCGGGCCTCAGCGGCCCGGTGACCGCCTTCGCCGGGGCCTACCACGGCTGGGGGTTCCACGAGGACGGCTGCCGCTCGGGGGTCCTGGCTGCCCGGGCCCTGGGTGTCACCTGGTGAGCGCCGCCCTCTACCCCTGCACGGTCACCCATGTGCGCACCGGCCCCACCCGCTACGCCCTGCGCCACCGCACCTACCTCTGGCTGCTCGACCCCGACGAGCCTCCCCGGCTGCCGCCGCCGCTGCGCCCCTTCGCCCGCTTCGAGGCCCGCGACCACTTCGGCGGGACCGCTCCGACCATCCGGGCCGGACTGGCCGACTTCCTCGCCGCCCGCGGCATCGAACTCGGCGACGCCCGGGTGCTGATGCTCGCCCACGGCCGGGTCCTCGGGCACGTCTTCAACCCGCTGACCCTGTACTGGTGCCGCCGCGCCGACGGCACGCCGCTGTGCACCGTCGCCGAGGTCCACAACACCTACGGGGAGCGCCACTGCTACCTGCTGCGTGCCGACGGAGCCCACCGGGCCTCGGTGGACAAGGAGTTCTACGTCTCCCCCTTCTTCGACGTGGACGGCCGCTACCGCATGCGGCTGCCCGAGCCCGGCCGGGAGCTGGAGCTGACGGTGCATCTGGAGCAGGGGTCCGAGCGGCCCTTCACCGCCACCGTGCGCGGCAGGAGGACCCCGGGTACCGCCGCTGGTCTGCTGCGCTGTCTTCTCCGCCGCCCGCTGTCGACCCTCGCCGTGTCCGCCGCCATCCGCTTCCACGGCATACGCCTGTACCTGCGCGGCCTGCCCGTCAGGCCCCGTCCCCGCCATCTGCCCCAGGAGGGTGTCCAGTGACCGTTCCCGTCGTCCCCGCGCCCGCGCGCACCGACCGCGTCGACGCGGCCCGGTGGCCGGACGTCGCCACGCTGCCGAAGGCGTCCCGGCTGCGCACGGCGGCCGCCGAGCGGATCGTGCGCCATGCCGTCCGCTCCCTTCCGCTGAGGCTGCGACTGGCCGGCCGCTCCCGCCCGCTGGGCCTCGGCGGACCGCTCCTCGACGTACACGACCCCGGGGCCTTCTTCCGCCGCATCGGTGCGGGGGGCCTCATCGGCTTCGGCGAGTCGTACATGGCCGGGGAGTGGGACGCCCCCGACCTGGTCGCGGCGCTCACCGTGCTCGCCGGGAACGCCGGGACCCTGGTGCCCCCGCAGTTGCAGAGGCTGCGCGCCGCCTGGGCGCCGAAGCAGCCCGCCCGGCACCGCAACACCGCGGACGCCACACGGGCCAACATCAGCCACCACTACGACCTGTCGAACGAGCTGTTCGCGCTCTTCCTCGACGAGACCCTCACCTACTCCTCCGCGCTCTTCCGCGGCTTCCCCGCCGAGGCGGCGCTGCTCCCGGCGGCCCAGCGGCGCAAGGTCGACCGGCTGCTGGACCTCGCCGAGGTGGGCGAGGGGACCCGGCTGCTGGAGATCGGCACCGGCTGGGGCGAGCTGGCCCTGAGGGCGGCCGCCCGCGGTGCGCGCGTCGTCACCGTCACCCTCTCCGAGGAGCAGCAGCGGCTGGCGCAGCGCCGCCTCCGCGAGGCCGGTCTCGAGGACCGGGCCACCGTCCTGCTGCGCGACTACCGCAAGGTGGCCGGCGTCTACGACGCCGTCGTCAGCGTGGAGATGATCGAGGCCGTCGGCGCGGAGTTCTGGCCCGAGTACTTCGCCACCCTGGACCGGCTCCTCGTGCCCGGAGGGAGGGCGGCCCTCCAGGCCATCACCATGCCCCACGAGCGGATGCTGGCCTCCCGCGACACCCACACCTGGATACAGAAGTACATCTTCCCCGGCGGGCAGATCCCCTCGGTCGAGGCCGTCGAGCAGAGCACAGCGGCCACCGCCCTGCGCACCACCCGCCGCGACGGCTTCGGCGCCCACTACGCCGAGACCCTGCGGCTGTGGCGCGAGCGCTTCACGGAACGGGACGAGCAGGTCGGGGAACTGGGCTTCGACGAGACCTTCCGGCGG
Source organism: Streptomyces sp. C10-9-1 (assembly GCF_024497955.1). Lineage (GTDB taxonomy): Bacteria > Actinomycetota > Actinomycetes > Streptomycetales > Streptomycetaceae > Streptomyces > Streptomyces sanyensis. Next base: position 179,128 of record NZ_JANHKP010000008.1, read on the forward strand.
ATGTGGACCTTCTACCTCGCCTACTCCGAGGCCGGGTTCCGCTCCGGCTACCTCGATGTGCAGCAGATCCGGCTCACGAAGGGAGAGACGGCATGACCGCGACCACCACGGCACGCGCGGGCACCGGGCAGGGGGCCGCGCAGCGGCTGCTGCCCCTGGTGGAGGAGTTCCTGGGCGGCCGCCTGCCCCTGCGGCTGCGCGCCTGGGACGGCTCGACCGCGGGCTCCGGCGACGGCCCCGTCGTGGTGCTCCGCTCCCGCAGGGCACTGCGGCGCCTGCTGTGGCACCCCGACGAACTCGGCCTCGCCCGGGCCTATGTCACCGGGGAACTCGATGTCGAGGGCGACCTGGCGGAGGCCCTGCGCACGATGTGGGCCGCCGCCCGGCACCGCGCCCTCGCACCGCCCCGGCTCTCCGCCGGCGACCGCGCCCGTGCCCTGCGCACGGCCGCACGCCTCGGCGCCCTCGGCCCCCGTCCGCCCGCCCCCGCCGCGGAGGCCAGGCTCACCGGGGCACTGCACAGCAGGTCCCGCGACCGTGCGGCGATCAGCCACCACTACGACCTGTCCAACGCCTTCTACTCCCTGCTGCTCGACGAGACCCTGGCCTACTCCTGCGCCTACTGGTCCGAGACGGAACCGGAGCAGACGCTCGCCGGGGCGCAGCACGCCAAGCTGGAGCTGGTGTGCCGCAAGCTCGGGCTGCAGGGCGGCGACCGCCTGCTGGACGTCGGCTGCGGCTGGGGATCCCTCACGCTGTACGCCGCCGAGCGGTACAAGGTCCGCGTCACCGCGGTGACGCTCGCCGCGGAACAGGCCGAGCACGTCCGCGCCCAGGTGCGCGAACGGGGGCTGGGGGAGCTGGTCGACGTCCGTCTGCGCGACTACCGCGACCTGGACGGCGGCGGGTACGACGCGGTCTCCTCGATCGAGATGGGCGAGCACGTGGGCGACGCCGAGTACCCCGCCTTCACCGCCCTGCTGCACGGGATGCTCCGGCCGGGCGGGCGTGTGCTGGTGCAGCAGATGTCCCGGGGCGCGCGCGCACCCGGCGGCGGTGCGTTCATCGCGTCGTACATCGCCCCCGACATGCACATGCGTCCGGTCGGCGACACGGTCTCCCTGCTGGAGGGCGCCGGGCTGGAGGTGCGCTCCGTGGAGTCGCTGCGGGAGCACTACACGCGCACGGTGGGCGCCTGGCGGGACACGCTGGAGGAGCGCTGGGGGGAGTTCTCCGCGCTGGTCGGCGAGGAGACCGCCCGGGTCTGGCGGCTCTACCTCGTCGGCGGCGGGCTGGCCTTCGAGGAGCGGCGGATGGGGGTCGACCAGATCCTGGCGGTCCGGCCGGCGGAGGACGGCGGCTCCGGGATGCCCGCGACGCCGGGGGAGTGGTACGCGCCGTGAACGGCTTCGCGTGGGCGGCCTTCGCCCAGGGACTCGGACTGTGTGCCGCCGCCGCTCTGGCGGTGATGCTGACCACCTTCGCCGTCGCCGTGCGCCGGGGGCTGCACCGGATCGTGGACGTCGCCTGGGGGATCGGCTTCGCCGCCGTGGCGCTGGTCTCCCTCGCCGCCTCCGCGGGCGAGGGAGACGCCCTGCGCCGGGTGCTGGTGACCGTCCTGACCTGCGTGTGGGGCCTGCGCCTGGCGGTGCACATCGCCCGCCGGGGCAGGGGCCACGGCGAGGACCCGCGCTACGAGCGCCTGCTCTCCCGCGCCCCGGGCAACCGGAACCTGTACGCGCTGCGGATGGTGTACCTGCTCCAGGGCGGGCTGGTGTGGCTGGTCTCCCTGCCGGTGCAGGCGGCCTCCTACGTCCGGGGCCCGGCCGGGGCCGCCGTGTGGGCGGGCTGCGCGCTGTGGCTGGCCGGCCTGCTCTTCGAGGCCGTCGGCGACGCCCAGCTCGCCCGCTTCAAGGCGGACCCCGCCAACCGGGGCAGGATCATGGACCGCGGCCTGTGGTCCTGGACGCGCCACCCCAACTACTTCGGCGACTTCCTCCTCTGGTGGGGCCTGTTCCTCTTCGTGGCCGACGCCCCCGCCGCGGCCGCCGCCTGCCTGGTGAGCCCCGTGGTGATGAGCCTGCTGCTCACCCGGGGGAGCGGCAAGCGGCTGCTGGAGCGGCACATGGCCGACCGGCCGGGCTACGCCGCGTACGCCGCCCGGACCAGCGGTTTCCTCCCGCTGCCCCCGCGGCGGGCCGCGGGCGGCGCCGCCCGCAGGTGATCCCGGCGGGCCCCGCGGCCCGGCCGGGGGGCCCGCCCCGGCCGGGGGCCGGCGCCGTCAGGCGGGGAAGGACATCAGCGCGACGGGCGCCGAGGTCGGCTGCGGCGAGCCTCCCGCGGGCTCGACGGTCACCCCCATGCCCGTGGCGCCGTCGAGCGGACCGTCCATGAGCAGCACCTGCGCCGTCTGCGAGGGGTCCATCAGCCCGGCGGGCCGCATGCCGCCCTCGTCGTCGTACCAGAGCTGGTACACCGAGCCCGCCGGCGGTTCGGGCATCCCCGAGGCCACGAACACCGCCTGGTTCCGGCTGCGGGAGACCACCACCGTGGCCCGGGCCCCGTCCGCCAGCTCCCCTCCGCTGACCACCGCGTCGGGAGCGGCCAGCACCGCGGTCAGCTCGTCCGCCCGCTGCTCGGCCCGCTGCGCCTGCGCACGGGCGTCCTCGGCCTGCTGGTGCTGCCAGACGGCGATCCCGCCGAAGGCCGCGGCGGCGGCCACGCAGGCGGCCAGCACCAGGCGCGGCACCGCCCGCCGCCCCAGGCGGGTCACCCGGCGCGCCTGGCGCGCCACCACCGGCGGCTCCTGCCGCTCGGCGGCGATCCGGGCCATGACCCGCGGCTTGAGCTCGGCCGGCGCGGTCGCCTCGACCGCCGCGGCCAGCTTCCCGGCGGTGGCGGCCAGTTCGCGCACCTCCTGCGCGCAGGAAGGGCAGGCGCGCAGGTGCCGCTCGAAGTCCGCGTGCTCCTCGGGGGACAGTGCGTGCAGCACGTAGGCCCCGGTCAGCATGTGCAGGTCCGCCGTGTTCACACGCTCACCCCCAGGCAGTCGCGCAGCCGGATCAGCCCGTCGCGCAGCCGTGTCTTGACCGTGCCGAGCGGCACCGCCAGCAGTTCGGCGACCTCACGGTAGGCGAGCCCGCGGTAGTAGGCGAGGGTCACCGACTGGCGCTGGAGCTCCGTCAGGCCGCCGAGGCAGCGCCGCACCTGCTCGCGCTCCAGGCGCGCCTCGACCTGCTCGGTCACCTCGTCGTAGGCGGGCGTCCGCTCCAGCAGCGCGGCCCGGTGCTCCCGGTCGGTGGCCGCCTGCGCCGAGCGCACCCGGTCCACCGCCCTCCGGTGCGCCAGGGTGAGGATCCAGGTCCGGGCGGACCCCAGGGAGGGCTTGAAGCGTGCGGCGGTGCGCCACACCTCGACCAGCACCTCCTGGGTGACCTCCTCCGACTGCGCGGGGTCCCGCAGCACCGCGCGCACCAGGCCGAGCACCGTGCCGCTCACGGCGTCGTAGAGTTCGGCGAAGGCGTCCTGGTCGCCGCGGGCCACCAGGGCGAGCAGCTCCTGGAGATCGGGCCCCGCCAGGGCGGGGCCGCCGATGGGGGCGGGTTCGTTCACGCGGGCGTTCCTCCACGGTGCGCACGGCTGCGGACATGAGTCACCCCGTATTCGGAGCCGGACCCCGAACGGATTGGTCCACTGCCGCGCATGGTGTCACGAGCACGCCACGCGGTGGCCCCCGCAGCGGCGCCCGGCGGCCGGGCGGCCCGCACGGCTCAGCCGGCCGCCTCCTGCTCCCGCTCCACCTGCTCGTTCCACTCGCGCTTGACCGCCCGCCACGCCTCGTCGGTCTGGCCCAGGCGCCAGTACCCGGAGACCGACAGCCGCTCGCGCGGGATCCCCCGCTCCCGGCGCAGGTGCCGCCGCAGCTCCTTGACGAAGCCCGCCTCGCCGTGGACGAACGCCGAGCCCTCACCGGGCGGCGCCTCCAGGGCCGTCACCGCGCCCACCAGAGCCTCGCCCACCGGGCGGGTGCCGCGGTGCAGCCAGCGGATCTCGACCCCGTCGGGGGTGACGACCTTCTGCTCCTCCTCCGGTCCCGCCACCTCCACGAAGGCGTGCACCACCGCACCGTCCGGCATCCGCTCCAGCGAGGCCGCGATGGCGGGCAGGGCGCTCTCGTCGCCCGCGAGCAGGTGCCAGTCGGCCTCCGGGTCCGGGGCGTAGCCGCCGCCCGGACCGAGGAGGCGCACCGTCTCACCGGCGCGGGCCCGCGCCGCCCACGGACCGGCCAGCCCCTCGTCGCCGTGGACGACGAAGTCGACGGCCAGCTCCCGCTGGGCGGCGTGCCACGAACGGACGGTGTACGTCCGGTTGGCGGGCCACTGCTCCCGGGGGAACTCGGCGCGGATCCGGTCCAGGTCGAAGGGCTCGGGGTAGCGCACACCCTCCGGCGCGAAGACGAGCTTCACGTAGTGGTCCGTGAAGGGGCCCAGGGCGAAGGCGGTGTCCGGGGGCAGCGTCAGTACCACCCGGACCATGTGCGGGGTGAGCCGCTCGGTGCGCAGCACCGTCGCCTCGTGGACCTGCGGTGCCTTGCGGGCCGGCTGATCTGCCACGTGCTCTCTCCCCTGGTGCGCAGCTGCTTAGGCTTGCCTAAGTTAGCACTCCGCCGGAGCGGGCGCCGTCCGGCCCGCCCCGCCTCCCCGGCCGGGCCCCGCCCGGGAGCCGCGCGGCCTCACCCCTCCAGGGCGGAGAGCAGCCGCACGACGGCGCCGCCCAGCCCCCACCGGGCCGCGAGCGACTCCAGGGCGGCCGGGTCGCGCGGAGCGGCGGGCAGGGCCGGGTCGAACTCCGGCAGCGGGACGTCGCGTGCCACCCCGACCACGGCCGGAGCGACGGCCAGGTAGGGGCGCGCCTCCTCCAGGCGCCTGCGCTGCGCCGGGGTGAGCGCGGAGGTGCGGTCCCCGGCGGCCGCGAGGATCCCGGCCAGGTCCCCGTAGGCGTCCAGCAGCTTCGCCGCCGTCTTCTCCCCGATGCCCGGCACGCCCGGCAGCCCGTCGCTGGGGTCGCCGCGCAGCAGCGCCAGGTCCGCGTAGCCGCTGCCGTCGACGCCGTACCGGGACCGCAGCCACTCCTCGTCGGTCACCTGGAGGGTGCCGACGCCCTTGAGCGGGTACAGCACACGGCGCCGCCGCGCGTCGTCCACCAGCTGGAACAGGTCCCGGTCCCCGGTGACGATGTCGACCGGGCCCTCGGCCCGCGCCGTGAGGGTGCCGATGACGTCGTCCGCCTCGTAGCCGTCGGCGCCGACGCGGGCGATGCCGACCGCCGCCAGCACCTCCCGGATCACCGGCACCTGCGCCTCCAGGGCGTCCGGTGCCTCCTCCACGTCGGGGTCCCCCGGCTGCTCCTCGGCCACCCGGTGGGCCTTGTAGGAGGGGATCAGGTCCACCCGCCACTGCGGCCGCCAGTCGTTGTCCCAGCAGGCCACCAGGTCGTCGGGGCGGTGGTCCTGCACCAGCCGGGCGATGAAGTCCATCAGGCCGCGCACCGCGTTGACGGGGGTGCCGTCGGGGGCGCGCACCGAGTCGGGGACGCCGTAGAAGGCGCGGAAGTACAGGGAGGCCGTGTCGAGGAGCATCAGGCGTCGCGTCACACGGACGATGATGCCGTACCCCGCCGACACCCGGCCCCGGCCGCGGCCGGGGCGAGGCCGCCCCGCGGCCGTCCGCCGGAGCACCCGCGCCCCCGGCGCGCGGGTGCCCGTGCGCCCCCTGCGACCCCCGCACCCCCGTCTCCGCCGATCCGGCTCCGTTCTCGGCGAGTGCCGGGGGGCGGTTGCTGCGTATGGTGAGACAGGACCCAGGGGAGGGGAGCCCGGCGATGGACGACAAGGACGGCAAGGACACCAAGGAGAGAGAGGAACCTCTCCGGGTGGGCGCGGCCGTGCGCAAGCGCCGGCGGGTGCTGCGGCTCACGCTGGCCGCCGTCTCCGCGCGCAGCGGCCTGTCCGTGCCCTTCCTCAGCCAGATCGAGAACGAGCGGGCCCGCCCCAGCGACCGCTCCCTCCAGCGGGTGGCCGCCGCCCTGGACACGACGGTCGCCGTGCTGCTCGCCGCCTCGGACACCACCCGCACCGTGGACCTGGTCCGCGCCCCCGACGACGCCCACCCCGGCGGGCCCGCGGGCGTCCGCTCCCTGGTCCGCGGGCGCCACCAGCTGAACGCGGTGGAGTACACCGGCGACCACCAGAGCGAGGGCGAGTTCCAGCACCGCAACGACGAGCTGCTCTACGTCGCCGACGGCGCCGCCGAGGTGGAGGCGGAGGGCCGCGCCTACCGGCTCGGCCCAGGCGACACCCTGTTCCTGTCCGGGGGCGTGCGCCACCGCTGGCGCGCCACCACGGCCGACACCCGCATCCTGGTCGTCGCCGTGGCCGGGCACCTCGCCGCCGCCCCGGCGCCCCGGACCTGACGTGGCCCGCCACGGCGCCGCCCCGAGGGTCGTCTCCCTCGTCCCGTCGCTGACCGAGGCCGTCGCCGTCAGCGGCCCCGGGCTGCTCGTCGGCGCCACCGACTGGTGCACCCACCCCGCCGCCCTGGACGTCGTCCGCGTCGGGGGCACCAAGAACCCCGACGTGCGCGCGGTCGCCGCGCTCCGCCCCGACCTGGTCGTCGCCAACGAGGAGGAGAACCGCCCGGCCGACCTCGACGCCCTGCGCGCGGCCGGCCTGCGCGTGGCGGTCACCGAGGTCCGCACCCTGGAGCAGGCGTTCCGGGAGCTGGAGCGCATCCTGGTCGAGGGCTGCGGCCTGGCCCGGTCCGCCTGGCTGGACCGGGCCGAGGACGCCTGGTCCGCGCTTCCCGCCGCCCCTGCCGTCCCCGTGGTCGTCCCGATCTGGCGGCGGCCCTGGATGGTCCTGGGCCGGGACACCTTCGCCGGGGACCTGCTCGCCCGGCTCGGCGCGGTCAACGTCTACGCGGGCCACGGCGAGCGCTACCCGAAGGTGCCGATCGAGGGGCTCGCGGCCTGCGGTGCCGAGCTGGTGGTGCTGCCCGACGAGCCCTACGCCTTCGGTCCCGGCGACGGCCCCGAGGCGTTCCCCGGTACGCCCGCCGCGTTCGTCGACGGCAGGTGCCTCACCTGGTACGGGCCGTCGCTGGTGCAGGCTCCCCGGGTGCTGGGGGAGGCGCTGCGGGCAGCTCGCCCCGCAGCAGGGCCCGGAGGGTGAGCGCACCCGCCGCGGCCCAGGCCGCCACCAGCACCCCGTACAGCGCCACGGCCAGCCCCCGGTACGCCACCAGCCCGGTGTGCCCGGCCAGCGCCCACGCCGCCGTCACACAGGTGCCCACGGGGAAGGTGAACGCCCACCAGCCCAGCGTGAACGGCATCCCCCCGCGGACCGCGCGCACCACCACGGCGGTGGCCAGCCCCAGCCACAGCAGCGCGAAGCCGGTGACGGGCACACCGTAGACGACCGCCAGGGCCTCCAGCGCCCGGGCGTAGGAGGCGTCCACGGCGCCCGGGGCCACGTCGGCCAGCTTGTTCACCGCGGTGGTCGACTGCCCCAGCGGGCCGAGGACGAGGAACAGCGAGGGCGCCGCGGCCGCCGCCGGGGGCCCGTGGTGCAGCAGGCGGGCGAAGACCACGGGAAGGATCAGCGCCGTCGCGAGCAGGCTGAGCCCGAACAGCGTGTAACCCGCCAGCAGCAGCGCCTCCCTCCCCTGCCCGGGCGGGGCGTGGGGCACCAGCAGCGGTACGCACGAGGCCGCCACCATCGGCGCCACCACCGGGAGCAGCCACACGGGCGAGGCGTCCTCGGGCGCCACCCGGTGCCGTACCACCATCAGATAGGGCACCGCGACCGCGACCACCAGGGCGGCGGCCGTGCCGGTGGCGAAGAGCACGGCCGCCACCGGGAGCGCGGCCGGTCCCAGCACCTTCTGCCCGGCCGTGGGCGCACCCGCCCCGACGGCCAGCAGCGCCATCGCCAGGCAGCCGTGGAACGGGGCGACGGCCGGGTCGAGCAGATGGGCCCGGGCCTGGTCCCGGTGGAGCGCCCAGTGCACGGCCCGTGCGCCCAGCAGGACGCACAGTGCCGCCGCGGCGAGCACCCACACCCCGCCGAGGAGGGCGGAGGCCACCGGAGCCCAGCGGACGGAACCGCCGCCGGAAAGGCCGCCCCGCAGCTCGGCCCCCGCCCCGGCCACGGCCGCGGTGCCCATCACCGCGGCGTACCACTGGGGGCTGAGATGGCGGACCGAGGGCGACCGGGAGGCCCTCGGCAGGGCGGGGAGCGGACGTGCGGAGGCGGGCGCGAGGGCGGTCATACGGCCACTGTCGCGGGCGGACGGGGCCCCCACCAGGGACTCCGTCGCTATCGCCTCATAAGCTGGTCTTATGAGCGAAGAGGAGCGGGTGCCGCTGGCCCACCGCGTACCCGACCTGGGGGCGCTGGAGCTGCTGCTCGCCGTGGCCCGGCACGGCAGCCTCGGGCGCGCGGCCCGCGAGGTGGGCATCACCCAGCCGGCGGCGAGCAGCCGCGTCCGCTCGATGGAGCGGCAGCTCGGGGTGGCGCTGGTGGAGCGCTCTCCGCGGGGCTCCCGCCTCACCGAGGCCGGGGCGCTCGTCACGGACTGGGCCCGGCGTGTGGTGGAGGCGGCGGAGGCCTTCGACGCCGGGGCGCAGGCCCTGCGCGGACGCCGCGACTCCCGGCTGCGCGTCGCCGCCAGCATGACCATCGCCGAGTACCTGCTGCCCGGCTGGCTGATCGCCCTGCGCGCCGCGCGGCCCGACACGGCCGTCTCGCTCCAGGCGGGCAACTCCGCTGCGGTCGCCGAGCGCCTGCTCGCGGGTGAGGCCGATCTGGGCTTCGTGGAGGGGCTCGCCGTGCCGGAGGGGCTGGACGGGACCGTCATCGGCCACGACCGGCTGCTCGTCGTGGCCGCGCCGGGCCACCCCTGGGCGCGCAGGCGCCGGGCGCCCCTGACCCCCGAGGAGCTGGCGGGCACACCGCTGGTGCTGCGCGAGCGCGGCTCGGGGACCCGGCAGGTGCTGGACTCGGCGCTCTCCTCCCACGGGGGGCTGGCCGCGCCGCTGCTCGAACTGGCCTCCACGACGGCCGTGAAGGCCGCTGCGGTGAGCGGGGCGGGCCCCGCGGTCCTCAGCGAGCTGGCGGTCGCCGAGGAGAGGGCCTCGCGCCGTCTGGTCGGGATCCCGGTGGAGGGGGTCCGCCTGGACCGCGACCTGCGCGCGGTGTGGCCGCACGGGCACCGGCCGACGGGCCCGGCGAGGGACCTGCTGGGCCTGACCCGGGGGTAGCGGCGGCCGGGGCGGCGGCCGTCCGCAGATGCCCGGGCGGCACGCCGGGCACCTGCGGACGGGGTCGGTCAGGAGCGGGGGCCGACGGGCGCCTGCGGACGCACGGCGGCGGGCGCCGCCTCGCGGGCCGCGGCGACCAGCGCGGCCGCCACCCGGGTGTCCCCGCCCATCTCCGGGTGCCACTGCACGCCCAGCACCCAGCCCCGCCCGGAACCGGGCGGCGGCTCCACCGCCTCGACCGTGCCGTCCTCCGCGTGGGCGGAGGCCACCAGGCCCTCGCCGAGGCGGTCCACGGCCTGGTGGTGGTGGGTCGGCACGCCGAAGGGCTCCGGTACCAGCCCGGCGTAGCGGGTGCCGGGCACCGGGGTGACCGTGTGCTCCCCGAACACGCCCGTCGTGGAGCCGTCCGGCCCGCCCGCATGCCCGTCCAGGTGCTGCACCAGCGTTCCGCCGAGGGCCACGTTCAGCAGCTGCATTCCGCGGCAGACGCCGAGCAGGGGGGTGCCGCGCTCCAGCGCGCCCCGGACGAGCGCCAGCTCCCAGGCGTCGCGCTCCGGTGCGGGCGGCCCGGTGCGGGGGGAGCGGGCGGCGCCGTAGCAGGACGGGTCGACGTCCGGACCGCCCGCGACGAGGACGCCGTCCATCCGGGCCACCACCTCCGCCGCGGTCCCCGGCGGCCCGGGCGGGAGCATCACGGGCAGCCCGCCCGCCGCCGCCACGAGCGCCGGGTAGGCGGCCGGCAGCAGCGCCGCGGGCAGGTCCCACACGCCCCAGCGGGCGGAGGTCTCCAGGTAGGTGCTGATTCCGATCAGCGGTCGGTCCACGAATCCTCCTGTACGTGCGGGTCAGCTGCGTTCCAGTTCCGCCTCGGCCCGGGCGAGTGCCGCGAACTCCTCCTCGGGGGCGCCGGCGACGAGCCGGTGCCGACTGTAGAAGGCGAAGTAGGCCAGGGCGACGGCGTAGACGGCGAGCGCGGTGAAGGCCGCCTCCCTGTCCACCAGGAAGGTCGCCACCAGCGCCGACAGGGCCAGGACGAGGGCGGTGGAGGAGGTCGCGATCCCGCCGGGTGTGCGGTAGGGGCGGTGCAGTTGCGGCTCGCGCCGCCGCAGCACGATGTGGGAGAGGGCCATCAGGGCGTAGCTGATGGTGGCGCCGAAGACCGCGATGTTCAGCATCCGGGCGCCGTTGCCGGTCCCCGCGGCGAGGGCGAAGCCGATCGCCCCGGGGATGAGCAGCCCCAGGTAGGGCGCCCTGCGGCGGCTGGTGAGCGACAGGAACCGGGGCAGGTAGCCGGCCCGGGAGAGGGCGAACAGCTGCCGGGAGCCGGCGTAGATCAGCGAGAAGAACGAGGCCACCAGGCCCGCCAGGCCGGCGTAGTTCACGAAGCGGCTGAGCGCCGTCGGCCCCCCGTCGCCCTGGAGCGCGACCACCAGCGGGTTGCCCGCCTCCTGGATGGCGGCCGAGCCGCGTGCGCCGCTCGCCGCGACGAAGGTGACGGCCGCGAGCAGCACCAGCACGCCCATCGAGATGGACAGCGCCCTCGGCATGGAGCGCACCGGGTCCTTGGCCTCCTCGGCGGCGAGCGGAACCCCCTCCACCCCGAGGAAGAACCACATGCCGAAGGGGAAGGCGGCCCAGATGCCCAGCAGCCCGAACGGCAGCCAGGAGGAGGAGCCGAAGGCGTCCGGGTCGGCGGGGATGTCGTTCAGGCCGGAGGCGTCGAACTCGGTGAAGGCGCCCACGGCGAAGATCAGCAGCGCCGCCACGGCGACGGCCGTCACCACGAGGCTGAAGCGCAGGGCCTCGCCGACGCCCCACAGGTGGATGCCGATGAAGACCGCGAAGCAGGCCAGGTAGACCGGCCAGCCGGACTCCAGACCGAACAGCCCCAGCGACTCGACGTAGTCGCCGATGAAGATGGAGATCGCGGCGGGCGCGAGGATGTACTCGATGAGGATCGCGGTGCCGGTGAGGAACCCGCCCCAGGGGCCGAGCGCGCGCCGGGCGAAGCCGTAGCCGCCGCCCGCGGTGGGCAGGATCGCCGAGAGTTCGGCGAGCGCGAAGACGAGGCAGGCGTACATGGCGCCCATCAGCAGGGCCGCGACGGCCAGTCCGCCGAAGCCCCCCTTGGACAGGCCGATGTTCCAGCCGGAGAAGTCGCCGGAGACGACGTAGGCGACGCCGAGACCGGTCAGCAGCAGCCAGCCGGCGCTGCCGCGGCGCAGGGCGCGCCGCCGGAGGTAGGAGTCCCCCTCCGGGCCGGGGACTCCGGCGGGCGAGGGGGAGGGGGGTGCGCTGGGTGAGGTGGTGCCTTCCGCCATGGGACGCTCCTGGCTCAACTCAAAGGTTCGTGCGGACACCATTGCGGTCGTGGTGCGGCGGCGCAAGACCCGTGCGTAAAAGAGGCGTTACGGATCGGCTCCCCCGCGGCCCGCGGCCGCCCTCCGGGGTCCGGGCGCGCGACGGCTCAGCTGCGCCCCAGGAAGCCGCGCAGCAGCGCCGCCGTCCCCTCGCAGTGCTCCCGCATCACCTCGCGCGCCGCGTCCGCGTCCCCCTCCAGCACGGCGTCCACGAGCGCGGTGTGCTGGTGCTGGGAGTGCTCCAGGTTCCGCACCAGCAGGGGTATGCAGTCCAGCAGGTCGTTCAGGGAGGCGCGGACCGCCGCGTACCCGGCCGTCAGGGAGGCCGAACCGGACAGCTCGGCCAGCGTCAGGTGCAGCAGGGTGTCCTGCTTGCGGTAGTCGGCCAGGGGGGCGTCGTGCGTGGCCGCGAGCGCCGCGCGCAGCCGTCCGGCCTGCGCGTCCGTGAGCCCGTGCGCGGCGCACAGTCCCGCCGCGCCGACCTCCAGCACCTCGCGGAAGCGCAGGGTGTCCTCCACGTCCACGCCCGCCATCCGGCGCTGGAGCTCCTGCTCCCCGGGGCGCACCGGCCGCTCCCGGACGAACGTCCCGCCGTAGCGTCCCCGGCGGCTCTCGACCAGGCCCTCCTCCGTCAGGACCTTCAGCACCTCGCGCAGCGTCACCCGGCTGATCCCCATCCGCTCGGCCAGCTCCCGCTCGGCCGGCAGCCGCTCGCCGCCGGAGACCAGGCCGAGGCGCAGCAGCTGGAGGATCTGCTCCAGCGCCTCCTCGAAGCCGTTGCCCGCGCGCACCGGCCTCAGCACGGGGGTGAGCCGGTCGGGTGCGCCGTCCGCGCCGCCGCCCGCCGCCTCCGCGCCCGCGCGGGGTGCACCCGCTCCGCTGCTCTCGGTCACCTCGCCGGTTCCCCTTCCCAATCAATGGTCTTCCGCAATACCTTATGACCTCCGGCTGACCCTAGGAGGCGTCACCCCGTGGCACACCGCACACCACCGCTCTCACTATCCGACCTCCGCGCCCGGGTCGACAGAGGGGAGGTCGACACCGTCGTCCTCGCCTTCCCCGACATGCAGGGCCGACTCCAGGGCAAGCGGTTCGCCGCGCGCTTCTTCCTCGACGAGGTCGTCGACCACGGCACGGAGGGCTGCAACTACCTCCTCGCCGTCGACGCCGAGATGAACACCGTCGACGGCTACGCGATGTCCTCCTGGGAGCGCGGCTACGGCGACTTCGCCATGCACGCCGACCTCGGCACGCTGCGCCCCACCCCCTGGCACGAGGGCACCGCCCTGGTCGTCGCGGACCTCGCCTGGCACGACGGCGCCCCGGTCGCGGCCGCCCCCCGCCAGATCCTGCGCCGCCAGCTGGAGCGGCTGGCCGAGCGGGGGCTCACCGCCCAGGTGGGCACCGAGCTGGAGTTCATCGTCTTCCGGGACACCTACGAACAGGCCTGGGACCGCGGCTACCGCGACCTCACCCCGGCCAACCAGTACAACATCGACTACTCCGTCCTCGGCACCGGCCGCATCGAGCCGCTGCTGCGCCGCATCCGCAACGAGATGACGGGTGCCGGGCTGACCGTGGAGTCGGCCAAGGGCGAGTGCAACCCCGGCCAGCACGAGATCGCCTTCAAGTACGACGAGGCGCTGGTCACCTGCGACCAGCACGCCGTCTACAAGACCGGCGCCAAGGAGATCGCCGCGCAGGAGGGCTACTCCCTCACCTTCATGGCCAAGTACAACGAGCGCGAGGGCAACTCCTGCCACATCCACCTCTCGCTCCAGGACGCCGACGGCCGCAACGCCATGGCGGGCGACGGCCCCGGCGGGATGTCGCCCCTGATGCGCCACTTCCTCGCCGGACAGCTCGCCGCCCTGCGGGAGTTCACCCTCCTCTACGCCCCGCACGTCAACTCCTACAAGCGCTTCCAGCCCGGATCCTTCGCCCCGACCGCGGCCGCCTGGGGGCACGACAACCGCACCTGCGCGCTCCGCGTGGTCGGCCACGGCCGCTCGATGCGCTTCGAGAACCGCCTCCCCGGCGGCGACGTCAACCCCTACCTCGCCGTGGCCGGTCTCGTCGCCGCCGGCCTGCACGGGGTGGAGCAGCGCCTGGAGCTCCCCGAGCCCTGCACCGGCAACGCCTACGCGGAGGACCACGCCCACGTCCCCACCACCCTGCGCGAAGCGGCCGAACTCTGGGAGACCAGCGCCGTCGCCAAGGCCGCCTTCGGAGACGAGGTCGTCGCCCACTACCGCAACATGGCCCGCGTCGAACTCGACGCCTTCGACGCCGCCGTCACCGACTGGGAGCTCCGCCGCTCCTTCGAACGCATGTGAGGCAGCCCGTGTCCCAGCCCTACACCCTCGACGTCCTCAACCCGGCCACCGAGGAGCTCGTGGCCACCGTCCCCGGCGCCACCGCCGCCGACGTGGACGCCGCCGTCACCCGCGCCGCGGCCGCGCAGCGCACCTGGGCCGCGGCGGCACCGGCCGACCGCGCCCGGCTGCTGCGCCGCTTCGCCGCCGTGGTCGACGCGCACACCGAGGAGCTGGCCCGCCTGGAGGTCTCGGAGGCCGGCCACACCCTCGGCAACGCCCGCTGGGAGGCCGGCAACGTCCGCGACCTGCTCGACTACTGCGCGGGCGGCGTCGAGCGCCTGACCGGACACCAGATCCCCGTCCCCGGCGGCCTCGACGTCACCTTCCTCGAACCCCTCGGCGTGGTGGGCGTCATCGCGCCCTGGAACTTCCCCATGCCCGTCGCCGCCTGGGGCACCGCCCCCGCCCTCGCGGCCGGGAACGCCGTGCTGCTCAAACCCGCCGAGGCCACCCCGCTGACCGCGCAGCGGCTCGCGGAGCTGGCCCTCCAGGCCGGACTGCCCGAGCACCTCCTCCAGGTGCTGCCCGGCCGTGGCGACATCGCGGGCGAGGCGCTGGTCCGCCACCCGGGCGTGGCCAAGATCGTGTTCACGGGTTCCACCGCCGTCGGGCGGAGGATCATGGCCCTGTGCGCCGAGCGGACCAAGCGGGTCACCCTCGAACTCGGCGGCAAGAACCCCAACATCGTCTTCGCCGACGCGGACCTGGAGAAGGCCGCGGCCGCCGCCCCGATGTCCTTCCTCGACAACAGCGGCCAGGACTGCTGCGCCCGCACCCGCATCCTGGTGCAGCGCTCCGTGTACGAGCGCTTCCTCGACCTGCTGGCGCCCGCCGTCGCCTCGGTGACCGTGGGCGACCCGCTGGACGAGCGCACGGACATGGGCCCGCTGATCTCCAAGAGCCAGCTGGAACGCGTCCGCTCCTACGTGCCCGGGGACGCCGAGGCCATCCGAGGCACCGCCCCGGCGGGCCCCGGCTTCTGGTTCCCCCCGACCGTGCTCACCGGCCTGGCGCCGGACGCCCCCGCCGCCCGCGAGGAGGTCTTCGGACCCGTCGCCGCCGTCCTGCCCTTCGAGGACGAGGCCGACGCCGTCCGCCTGGCCAACGCCACCGACTACGGCCTCTCCGGCTCCGTCTGGACCCGGGACGTCGGCCGCGCGCTGCGCGTCAGCCGGGCCGTCGCCGCGGGCAACCTCTCCGTCAACTCCCATGCCAGCGTCCGCTACTGGACCCCCTTCGGCGGCTTCAAGCAGTCCGGCATCGGCCGGGAACTGGGCCCCGACGCCCTCGCCGCGTTCACCGAGACCAAGAACGTCTTCATCAGCACGGAGGACTGACCCTTGACCGAGACACCCCTCTGCCGCCGCCTGGTCGGCCGCACCGCCGTCGTCACCGGAGCCGGCAGCGGCATCGGCCTGGCCGCCGCGCGCCGGCTCGCCTCCGAGGGCGCGCACCTCGTGTGCGGCGACATCGACGAGACCGCCGGAAAGGCCGCGGCCGACGAGGTCGGCGGGACGTTCGCCCGTGTGGACGTCACCGACGCGGAACAGGTCGAGGCACTGTTCCGTACCGCCTACGAGACCTACGGCAGCGTCGACGTGGCCTTCAACAACGCCGGCATCTCGCCCCCGGACGACGACTCGATCCTGGAGACCGGGCTGGAGGCGTGGAAGCGGGTGCAGGAGGTCAACCTGACCTCGGTGTACCTGTGCTGCAAGGCCGCCATCCCCTACATGCGCCGGCAGGGACGCGGATCCATCATCAACACCGCCTCCTTCGTGGCCCGGATGGGCGCCGCCACCTCCCAGATCTCCTACACCGCCTCCAAGGGCGGGGTCCTCGCGATGTCCCGGGAACTGGGGGTGCAGTTCGCCCGCGAGGGGATCCGGGTCAACGCCCTGTGCCCGGGCCCGGTCAACACCCCCCTGCTCCGGGAGCTGTTCGCCAAGGACCCCGAGCGGGCCGCCCGCAGGCTGGTCCACATCCCCCTCGGGCGCTTCGCCGAGGCGGAGGAGATCGCGGCCGCGGTCGCCTTCCTGGCGAGCGACGACTCCTCGTTCGTGAACGCCACGGACTTCCTGGTCGACGGCGGTATCTCCGGGGCCTACGTCACCCCGTTGTAGGCCGCCCCGCCGGGCCCGGAGCCCGGCTCCGGGCCCGGCGGGCCCGCCCCGGCCGCCGGGCCGCACCGTGCGGCCCGGCGCGCCCGGTGGTGCCGCGGCACTACAGGAAGGTCCGCCCCTCGCCCCGGTAGGTGGGGACGCTGCCCGTCACCCGGTCGCCCTCCACCAGGTGGAGCGTCCCGAAGCGCTCGCACACCTCCCCGGCCTTCGCGTGGCGGAACCACACCCGGTCGCCGATCAGAAGGTCGTCGGCGGCCGGACCCAGCAGCGGCGTCTGCACCTCGCCCGCGCCCTCCCGAGGGTCGTAGCGCAGCCCCTCCGGCAGCCAGGGGACGGGGGAGCGGTCCGCGCCCGCCGGGCCGGACGCCGGGTAGCCCCCGCCCAGCACCGTCACCGCGCCCACCCCGGGCCGGCGCACCACCGGCTGCGCGAAGAGGGCCGCCGGGCGGCCCCGGAAGGACGTGTAGTGGTCGAAGAGCCGGGGGAGGAACAGCCCCGAACCGGCCGCGACCTCCGTCACGCACTCCTCGGCGGCCGTGTGCTGCACACTGCCCGTGCCGCCTCCGTTGACGAACTCCAGCCCCGGCTCCACCGCCCTGACCGCGGCCACCACGGCCGCCCTCCGCTCCGCCAGCTCCCTGCGGGCCGCCCGCTGAAGGACCCGCACGGCGCGGGAGCGCAGCGGCGCCCCCGGCACCGCGTCGCCGACGCCCGCCACATGGCCCTCGTACGCCATCAGGCCCACCAGCCGGAAACCCGGCCTGCGGGCCACCGCGCGGGCGAGTCCGGCCAGTTCGGCCGGGCCGCGCAGCGGGGAGCGGCGGGCGCCCACCCGCAGGCGTCCGCCCAGCAGGTGCAGGGAGGTGTCCAGTTCCAGGCACACCCGGACCTCCGCGCGCCCGCCCTGCCGGGAGGCGTCGATCAGGTCGAGCTGCGCCGGGTCGTCGACGACCACGGTCACCTCGGCGGCGAGTTCCGCGTCCCCGGCGAGCTCGGCGAAGCCGGCCCGGTCCGCGGAGGGGTAGGCCAGCAGGACGTCGCGGAACCCGGCGCGCGCCAGCCACAGGGACTCACCGAGCGTGAAGGCCATCACCCCGGCGAAGCCCTCCCGGGCCAGCACCCGTTCCAGGAGCGCCCGGCACCGCACCGACTTGCTCGCCACCCGGACCGGCTTCCCTCCGGCGCGCCGGACGAGGTCGGCGGCGTTGGCGTCGAAGGCGTCGAGGTCGACGAGGGCGAGCGGGGCGTCGAGATGCGCCGTGGCCGTGTCGTAGCGGGCCCGGTCTGCGGAACGGGGAGTCATGGGCCGAGCTTGCCAGACACCGTTACCGGGGGGTAAGGCCCCGCCCGCAATCCCGGCGGCCGTGCCGCCCGCACGCACCCGCTGCGGGGCCGCCCCTCACCGTGCGGAGCACCGGACCACGGCCTCCGCGCCGACCCGGCGGGAAGCGCGGGACGGGCCCCGAGGGACGCCGTGAGGGGATGTTCGGGGCAGATCGGCCCGGACCAGGCCGGATGGACGACCGCCCTGGTGCAGCCCGTTAGAGTGACCCGCACGAGCTGGCGAACGGGCCTGCGCCGACCGGTCGTCCGGGGGCGGGGAGCACGCGAAGGACTACGGGGGCGGCATGAGCACGGAGGCGCAGCGCCCTTCGGGCGAGCAGCCCCCGGCCCCCGCCGACGCCGCGCCGCTCCCGCCCCGCCCGTCCGCGCCGCCTCCTGCCGGGGGCGCCGGGGAGGTCCGCTCCGCCCCCACCACTCCGCTGCGCCGCCGCACCGCGGTGCCGCGTCCCTCCCCGGCGCCCCCCGCACCCTCCCGGGAGCCCGCCGGGCCCACCGGCCCCCCGCACGGAGGCCCGGCCGCCGCCCAGGCCCCGCGCCCGGCCGCCCCGCGGGCCGCGCGTCCGGTGCCGCCCGCCGCGGCCCCCGGATCCGCGCCCGTGTCCCCCGCACCCTCCCCGGCCGCCCCGCCCGGGCCCCCTGCGCCCGCAGCGCCGCCCCCTGCCGCCGAGGCCCCGCGCCTAGCCGCCCCGGGGCACGCCGGCCCGGCGCACGTGTCCCCGCAGCCCGCCTCCCCGCCCCGGCGCACGCCGCCCGATGCGGCCCCCGCCCCGCCCGCCCCGTGGGCCCCGCCCGGCGCGGCCCCCGTTCCGGCACCCCGCGCCGCGGCCCCGGCCCGTCCGCACCCGCCCACCGGGCACCCCCAGGCCGCCCGCCATCCCGTCGGGGCCGTCGGCCCGGCCCCCTGGCCCGCCGCCCCCCGCCCGCCCGCCCACGCCTGGCCGCCCCCCGAGACCCCCGCGGAGCAGACCACCAGGCTGCGGCCGGTGCCCTCCCGGCGCCCCGGCCGCACGGCGGCCGCCGTCGCCTGCGTCGTCCTCGGGCTCGGCCTGCTCGGCGGCGCGGCCGCCGGCACCTGGCTGACCGGTGCCTCCGGACCGGAGGCCGCCCGCCGGGACGCCTACGCCGGGGTGCGCGAGCTGTGGCACAACCGGCCGGTGGACGCGCTGTTCCCGCCCACCCTCAAGGGCGACGACGCAGGCCCGGGCGGGGCCGACCGGGTCTGGAACCGCGTCGCCGTCGCCCCCGACACCGACTGCGCCGCCGCGCTCGACCCGCTGCTCGCCACCGCGCTGCGGCCGGTCGGCTGCGAGCGGGTGGTCCGGGCCACCTACAGCGACGCCACCGCGAGCAGCGTGACGACCGTCGGCATGGTCTTCACCGAGGCGGACGGCGAGGCCATGCTCGCGCTCCACAACCGCTTCACCACCGAGGGGCTCGGCAAGCGGCGGGACCTGATGCCCCGCACGCTGCCCGCCGAGGGCACCGTCGCCGAGGGCTTCGGAAGCGGGCAGCGCGCCAGCTGGACGATCCGGATCGAGACCGACGCCCCCGTCGTCGTCTTCGCGGTCTCGGGCTTCGCCGACGGACGGCGGATCGAGGACCCCCGGCCCGCGACCGAGGCCACCGAGGCCGGTGCGACCAGCACCGCGGCCCAGGCCGGGCTCGCCCACGACGCCCAGGGCATCGCCGAGCGCATCGGCGGCGGGCTGCGCACCGCCACCACCGCCCCGGACACGGAGAAGGACGGATGAGTCCCGCCCCCCGCACCCGGCGCCTCACGGCGGTGCTCGCGGCCGCGGCCTTCGCCCTGCTCCCGGCCGCGCCCCCCGCCCACGCCGACACCGTCCGCGCCCAGCAGTGGAGCCTGGAGGCCCTGCACACCGAGCGCGCCTGGCAGACCACCCGGGGCGAGGGCGTCACCGTGGCCGTCCTCGACACCGGTGTCGACGACCGGCACCCCGACCTGGCCGGCTCCGTGCTGCCGGGCAGGGACTTCGTCGGCTTCGGAGCGGAGCGGGGCGACCGGGCCTGGGCGCGCCACGGCACGGCCATGGCCGGGATCATCGCGGCCCACGGGCACGGGCCCGACGG
Organism: Streptomyces sp. C10-9-1; assembly: GCF_024497955.1. GTDB lineage: Bacteria > Actinomycetota > Actinomycetes > Streptomycetales > Streptomycetaceae > Streptomyces > Streptomyces sanyensis. The sequence continues at coordinate 198,742 of NZ_JANHKP010000008.1, forward strand.
GGCCTCCGGTGTCATGGGCATCGCCCCCGAGGCGAAGATCCTCCCGGTGAGGGTGATCCTGGAGGGCGCCGACGACGCCCGCGACCGGGCGCGCAGCTCGCGCGGGAGCGCCCTCGCCGAGGGCATACGGTGGGCCGCCGACCAGGGGGCGGACATCATCAACCTCTCCCTCGGCGACGACAGCGAGTCCGCTCACCCGGAGGCCGCCGAGGACGCCGCCGTGCAGTACGCGCTCGCCAAGGGGGCCGTCGTCGTGGCCTCCGCGGGCAACGGAGGCGAGAAGGGCGACCGCGTCTCCTACCCGGCGGCCTATCCGGGGGTCATCGCCGTCACCGCGGTCGACCGGTTCGGCACCCACGCCTCCTTCTCCACGCGCCGCTGGTACGCCACCGTCAGCGCACCGGGGGTGGACGTGGTGATCGCCGACCCGGACGGCAAGTACTACGAGGGCTGGGGGACCAGCGCCGCCGCCGCCTTCGTCTCGGGCGCCGCGGCCCTGGTCCGCTCCGCGTACCCGGACCTCAGCCCGGCGCAGGTGAAGACCCTGCTGAGGGACACCGCCCGCAACGCCCCCGAGGGCGGACGCGACGACGCCCGCGGCTACGGCTTCGTGGACCCGGCCGCGGCCCTGGAGGCCGGTGCCGCGCTCCGCCCCGGCGACCGGAACGCCTCCGCCGCCTCCTCCGGCTACCGCGAGCGGTACTTCGGCCCGGGCCCCGACCCCGAGGACGAGGACGGCCACCCGGGCCGCCTGCTGGCCCCGGCCGCCGGCGCCCTCGGCGTGCTCGTGCTCGCCGCGGCCGTGGTCCTCTGGCGGAGCGGCCGGCAGGGCTGAGGCGGGCGCCCCACCGGTGGCGCGGGCCGGCCGGGCGCGTGCGGGACGCCGGGTACCGGGGGATAGGCTCGTGGCGTGGCGCTGAAGAACATCCCGGACCCCGGTTTCCCCGACGACGACGGCACCGCCGATCCGGCCCTGGAGGCGGCGCTGGCCGCCTGGGCCGAGGACCCGGCGGCCGAACCGCGGCTGCTGGCCGCCCTCCGCGACGCCCGGCTCCTGGTCCCGGTCGTCGCCGTGCTCGGCGAGGTCGAGGTGGACGACAAGGGGCTGCGCCGCGAGAAGACCAGCGACATGGCGGTGCCGACGCTGACGGCCCAGGGCCGCCGTGCCCTGCCCGCGTTCACCTCGCTCGCCTCCCTGGCCCGCTGGGACCCGTCCGCGCGCCCCGTGGCGGTGCCGCTGCACCAGGCTCTGGCGGCAGCCGCCCACGAGAAGGCCGACACGCTCGTCCTCGACCTGGCGGGCCCGGTGGCCTACCAGCTCACCGGACCCGCACTGCTGGCGCTCGCGGAGGGGCGCACCAGCGCCGACCCGCTGGCCGACCCGGCCGTCACCGGGGCCGTGCGCGAGGTCCTTGCGGCCGAGCCCGACGTGGTACGGGCCCATCTGGTGCCCGCGCGGGAGGCGGACGGCACCCTCGCCCTCGTGCTGGCCGACGGCGCGGCGCCCGAGGAGGCGGGCCGCCGGGTGGCCGGGGCGCTGGCCGCCCACGAGGTGCTGAGGGCCCGGCTGGTGCGGGGCCTGGACCTGGCCCTGCTGCCGCCGGGGACGTCCGCGCCGGGCACCGCGCTGTTCGCACGCCCGTGACGCGGCCGGGGCGGTGCCCCGGCCGCGTCACGGGCGGACCTCAGCCGTAGACCGGGCCGGTGTACTTCTCGCCCGGTCCCCGGCCCGGCTCGTCCGGCACGATCGAGGCCTCGCGGAAGGCCAGCTGCAGGGACTTCAGCCCGTCCCGCAGCGGGGCCGCGTGGAAGGAACTGATCTCCGTGGTGCTGGCGTCCAGCAGCCCGGCCAGCGCGTGCACCAGCTTGCGGGCCTCGTCGAGGTCCTTGTGGTCCTCGGCGTCGTCGGTCAGGCCCAGCTTCACCGCGGCGGCGCTCATCAGGTTGACCGCCACCGTGACGATCACCTCGACGGCCGGGACCTCCGCGATGTCACGGGCCATGGCCTCGAAGTCGGGGGACCCGGGGGATCCGGCGGATTCGTTGGGGGAGGTCGCGTCGCTCATGGGGCCACGATATGGCCCCGCCGTCCGGCAGCCGCCCCCGGCCGCCGGTTGGGAGCTTCCCCGGGGAACTGCTAACCTGGGGTGACGACCGGCTGGACATCTGCATGTCCCGCCCACAAGTGGAGGCTCCGATCTCCCACCTGGCCGCCCTCCGGGCGGCGGGTCACCGGTCAGGTGGTGCCCATCGTTCCGTACGGACGATGGATCGCCGCCCGATGCACGCCCCGCGGCGACCGCGGCGGTGTTCCGGTACCGACGGAGCATTCGCCTGTGTCCCGTCCGGGGCATTTTTCGTGTTCCGGCGCGGTTGGTCTGTCGAAACAGACGTACGCGGCTGTCTGCCAGGCTGTCGTGTGGTGCTACTGAGGAGGATCCATCAGCGCCGAGCCCCGCATCAACGACCGGATTCGCGTTCCCGAGGTGCGACTTGTCGGTCCCAGCGGCGAGCAGGTCGGGATTGTTCCGCTTGCCAAGGCCCTGGAGCTTGCGCAGGAGTACGACCTCGACCTCGTCGAGGTCGCGGCGAACGCCCGCCCGCCCGTGTGCAAGCTCATGGACTACGGGAAGTTCAAGTACGAGTCGGCCATGAAGGCCCGTGAGGCGCGCAAGAACCAGGCGCACACGGTCATCAAGGAGATGAAGCTCCGGCCCAAGATCGATCCGCACGACTACGACACCAAGAAGGGTCACGTCGTCCGGTTCCTCAAGCAGGGCGACAAGGTCAAGATCACGATCATGTTCCGTGGTCGTGAGCAGTCCCGCCCCGAACTCGGCTTCCGTCTGCTCCAGCGTCTCGCGGCAGACGTCGAGGACCTCGGCTTCATCGAGTCGAACCCGAAGCAGGACGGCCGGAACATGATCATGGTTCTGGGCCCCCACAAGAAGAAGACCGAGGCCATGGCCGAGGCGCGTGAGGCCCAGGCCGCACGCAAGGCGGAGCGTCAGGGCTCGCAGGACCAGAGCACCGACGCCCCGGACGACACCAGCTCCGAGGCGTGACCCGAGGGGGCCGCCCCGGCGGCCCCGCGGTTCCGCCCCGGAACCCCATAGACGATCTGACGCTCCCGCTGTCCGGTGCACGCACCGGGGGAGCGCCACTGATGAGGAGATAACGGCGCGATGCCGAAGAACAAGACGCACAGCGGTTCCAAGAAGCGCTTCAAGATCACCGGCTCCGGCAAGGTGCTCCGCGAGCGCGCCGGCAAGCGCCACCTGCTCGAGCACAAGTCGTCCCGTCTGACGCGCCGCCTGACCGGCAACGCCGAGATGGCCCCGGGCGACGCCGCGAAGATCAAGAAGCTTCTCGGCAAGTGACGTCCTCCGTCCCCCGCACCGGGGGACGGGACGCCGGGACCGGGACCCATTCGTTTCCGGGCCGTGTGACAACCGACCACGGCCCCGCTACAAGGAGTTAACAAGTGGCACGCGTCAAGCGGGCAGTCAACGCCCACAAGAAGCGCCGGGCGATCCTCGAGCAGGCCAGCGGCTACCGCGGTCAGCGTTCGCGCCTGTACCGCAAGGCCAAGGAGCAGGTCACCCACTCCCTGGTCTACAACTACAACGACCGCAAGAAGCGCAAGGGCGACTTCCGTCAGCTGTGGATCCAGCGCATCAACGCCGCTGCCCGCGCCAACGGCATCACCTACAACCGCTTCATCCAGGGTCTGAAGGCCGCCAACATCGAGGTGGACCGCAAGATCCTGGCCGAGCTCGCGGTCAACGACGCCAACGCGTTCGCCGCCCTGGTCGAGGTCGCCCAGAAGGCCCTCCCGAGCGACGTCAACGCCCCCAAGGCCGCCTGACGCTCGTCGAGCCGACCGGACCCGCAGGCCCCCGACGGCCTGCGGGTCCGCCGCGTTTCACCGCCGCCATCCGCCGCCCGCCCCGGCCGACGGCCGCCGGCGCCGGCCCCGCGCCCCCGCGCAGCGCCCGTCCGCCCGCTCGGACGGCGCACCGGGCCCCGGCAGCCGCCCGCCCGGCCGACCGAGTCAGAGAGCCACAGGCGCACATGCCCACCCCCGAGCCGATCTCCCCGCGGTCCCCGCGCGTCACCGCCGCCCGGCGCCTCGCCAAGCGGAACTTCCGCACCAAGGAGCGGCTGTTCATCGCCGAGGGGCCGCAGGCGGTCCGCGAGGCCGTCGCCCACCGAGGACCCACCGGGGAGCCCACCCTGGTGGAGCTCTTCACCACCGCGGAGGCCGCCGAGCGCCACGCCGACATCGTGGCCGCCGCGCGCGCCGAGGGCGCCCGCGTCCACCTCGCCGCCGACACGGTGCTCGCCGAGGTGTCCCAGACGGTCACCCCCCAGGGGCTCGTCGGCGTCTGCCGCTTCCTCGACTCGCCCTTCGAGTCCATCCTCGCCGCCCGCCCCGCGCTCGTCGCCGTGCTGGCCCACGTGCGCGACCCCGGGAACGCGGGCACCGTGCTGCGCTGCGCCGACGCCGCGGGCGCCGACGCGGTCGTCCTCACCGACGCCTCCGTCGACCTCTACAACCCGAAGTCCGTGCGTGCCTCGGTCGGTTCGCACTTCCACCTGCCCGTCGCCGTCGGCGTCCCCGTGGAGCAGGCCGTCGCCGGCCTCAAGGCCGCGGGCGTACGGGTGGTCGCCGCCGACGGCGCGGGCGAGGACGACCTCGACGACGAACTCGACGCCGGGACCATGGCGGGCCCCACCGCCTGGATCTTCGGCAACGAGGCCTGGGGCCTGCCCGAGGAGACCCGGGCGCTGGCCGACGCCGTCGTCCGCGTCCCGATCCACGGAAAGGCGGAATCGCTGAACCTGGCCACCGCCGCGGCCGTATGTCTCTACGCCTCGGCGCGCGCCCAGCGTGCCGGACGCAGGGCGTAGGACCCGGCCCGACGGGTGCCCCGGGACGCGCGACGCGCCGCCGCCGTACACCGGCGGCGCGGGACCGTTCGGGGGACCACTCGCTCAGGGGGTCCGCCGGGTCACTTTCAGCTAGTAGGGTGACGGACTCGGGCCCACTCGGCAGCGGAGAGGCGGGGTACGGGGCATGACCGTGGGGACCAGCAGGCCCAGTCCGACGCCGGACGCCGTGCTGTGCCGCGACGCCGTCCGCACCGGGGCGTCCGCGTACGGCCTCGACCCCGACGACCTGCCCGACGGGCTCGTCGTCGCCGACGAGGCCGGGCGCGTCGTCTGCTTCAACGAGGCGGCCGTCCGGATCACCGCCGTGCCCAAGGCCAGGGCCCTCGGGGCGGCCCTGGAGCACGCCCTCCCCCTGGAGGACCTCAAGGGCCGCCGCTGGTGGGCCCTCACCGACCCCTACGGCGGCCTCGCCACCCGCGTCGCCCAGCCGGAGCGCAACCTGCTGCTCCCCGGCGGCCGGGAGGTCCTGGTCTCCGCCCGCTACGTCCGCGACACCCCCACCGGCCCGCTCCGCCGGCTGGTGGTCAGCCTCCGCGGCACCGAGGCCCGCCGCCGCACCGAGCGCAGCCACGCCGAGCTGATCGCCACCGTCGCCCACGAGCTGCGCTCCCCGCTGACCTCCGTCAAGGGCTTCACCGCCACCCTCCTCGCCAAGTGGGAGCGGTTCACCGACGACCAGAAGCGCCTGATGCTGGAGACCGTCGACGCCGACGCGGGCCGCATCTCCCGCCTGATCGCCGAACTCCTCGACATCTCCCGCATCGACTCGGGCCGCCTGGAGGTGCGGCGGCAGATCGTCGACCTGCCCGCCGCCGTGGAGCGCCACGTGCAGGCGCACCTCGCCGGGGGCCAGGCCCCCGGCCGGTTCGCGCTGCGCATCAGGCCCGGCCTGCCCGGACTGTGGGCCGACCCGGACAAGGTCGACCAGGTCCTCGGCAACCTGCTGGAAAACGCGGTGCGCCACGGCGAGGGAACCGTCACCATCGAGGTGGCGCCGACAGCGGCGGACGACCACGAGAAGGGCACGGCAGTCACCGTGAGCGACGAGGGCCCCGGCATCCCCGAGGAGTCGATGAGCCGCGTCTTCACCCGCTTCTGGCGGGGCAGCAAGCGCGGCGGCACCGGCCTGGGCCTCTACATCGTCAAGGGGATCGTCGAGGCGCACGGCGGGACGATCACCGTGGGCCGCGCCCCCCGCGGCGGCGCCCAGTTCCGATTTACCCTGCCCGTCGGCACCCCGGCCCACCTCCACCAGTAGGCGCCGGGCGGCCCGCGGGCTCAGCCGCAGCTCCCCACCCCGTTAGACTCGGCCTTCGGCACCTTTGCGTCCTCGGTCGTCCCCGGTCGACGTGCGGGGTCCCCAGCCACCCATTCGGAAGTACGGGAAGAGATGTCCGCACCCAACAAGTCGTACGACCCTGTCGAGGTCGAGGCACTGAAACCGGAAGAGATCGAGCGCATGCGCGACGAGGCGCTCGCCGCCTTCGCCGCCGCCGACTCGCTCGACGCGCTCGCCCACGCCAAGACCGCCCACACCGGTGGCACCTCGCCGCTCTCGCTCGCCAACCGCGAGATCGGCGCCCTCCCGCCGCATGCCAAGGCCGAGGCCGGCAAGCGCGTCGGCCAGGCCCGCGGCGCCGTCAGCAAGGCGCTGGCCGCCCGCCAGGCCGAGCTGGAGGCCGAGCGCGACGCCCGTGTGCTGGTGGAGGAGGCCGTCGACGTCACCCTGCCGTACGACCGCGTACCGGCCGGCGCCCGGCACCCGCTCACCACGCTGATGGAGCGGATCGAGGACATCTTCACGGCCATGGGCTACGAGGTGGCCGAGGGCCCCCAGGCCGAGGCCGAGTGGTTCAACTTCGACGCCCTCAACATCGGCCCCGACCACCCCGCCCGCGGGGAGGCCGACACCTTCTTCGTGAAGGACGCCCGGGGCGGCGCCGACTCCGGCGTCGTGCTGCGCACCCACACCTCCCCGGTGCAGGCGCGCTCGCTGCTGGACCGCGAACCGCCCGTCTACGTCGTGTGCCCGGGCCGCGTCTACCGCACCGACGAGCTGGACGCCACGCACACCCCGGTCTTCCACCAGGTCGAGCTCCTCGCGGTCGACGAGGGCCTGACGATGGCGGACCTCAAGGGGACCCTGGACCACATGGTCCAGGCCCTGTTCGGCGAGGGCATGAAGACCCGGCTGCGGCCGAACTTCTTCCCCTTCACCGAGCCGTCCGCGGAGATGGACATGGTCTGCTACGTGTGCCGCGGCGAGTCCGTCGGCAACCCGGACCGCCCCTGCCGCACCTGCTCCAGCGAGGGCTGGATCGAACTGGGCGGCTGCGGGATGGTCAACCCCAAGGTGCTCGTCGCCTGCGGGGTGGACCCCGAGCGCTACAGCGGGTTCGCCTTCGGCTTCGGCATCGAACGGATGCTGATGTTCCGCCACAACGTCGAAGACATGCGAGACATGGTCGAGGGTGACGTCCGGTTCACCCGGCCCTTCGGGATGGAGATCTGATGCGGGTCCCGCTTTCCTGGCTGCGGGAGTACGTCGACCTGCCGGAGACGGAGACCGGCCGCGACGTCCAGGCCAGACTCATCTCCGCCGGGCTCGAGGTCGAGACCGTCGAGCAGCTCGGCACCGGGCTCAAGGGCCCCCTCGTCGTGGGCCGGGTGCTCACCATCGAGGAGCTGGAGGGCTTCAAGAAGCCGATCCGCTTCTGCACCGTCGACGTCGGCGCGGCCAACGGCACCGGCGAGCCGCAGGAGATCGTCTGCGGCGCCCGGAACTTCGCCGTCGGCGACAAGGTCGTCGTGGTCCTGCCCGGTGCCGTGCTGCCCGGCGACTTCGCCATCTCCGCGCGCAAGACGTACGGCAAGACGTCCCACGGCATGATCTGCTCCGGCGACGAGCTCGGCATGGGCGACGACGGCACGGACGGCATCATCGTGCTGCCGCCCGAGACCGAGGTCGGCACGGACGCGATCGAGCTGCTGGAGCTCGTCGACGAGGTCCTCGACATCGCCGTCACCCCGGACCGCGGCTACTGCCTGTCGATGCGGGGCGTCGCCCGCGAGACCGCCACCGCCTACGGCCTGGCGCTGCGCGACCCGGCGCTCCTCGACGTGCCCGCGCCCAACGCCTACGGGCACCCGGTCGCGGTCGCCGACCCCGTGGGCTGCGACCGCTTCACCGCCCGCACGGTGGTGGGCCTGGAGCCCGAGGCGCGCTCGCCGATCTGGCTCAAGCGCCGCCTCCAGAAGGCGGGCATGCGCCCGATCTCGCTCGCCGTGGACGTCACCAACTACGTGATGCTGGAGCTCGGCCAGCCGCTGCACGCCTACGACCGCACCCTCGTGCAGGGGCCGATCGGGGTCCGCCGCGCCGAGCAGGGGGAGAAGCTCACCACCCTCGACGGCACCACCCGCGTCCTCGACGCCGAGGACCTGGTCATCACCGACGACCGCGGCCCGATCGGACTCGCGGGCGTGATGGGCGGCGCCGACACCGAGATCGCCGACCACGAGGGCACCGCCGGTGCCACCACCGAGGTCGTCATCGAGGCGGCGCACTTCGACCCGGTCGCCGTCGCCCGCGCCGCGCGCCGCCACCGTCTCTCCTCCGAGGCGTCCAGGCGCTTCGAGCGGGGCGTGGACCCGGAGGCCGCGGCCGCCGCGGCCCAGCGCACGGTCGACCTGCTGGTGCTCCTCGCCGGCGGCACGGCCGAGGGCGGCGTCACCCAGATCACCGCGCCCACCGCGCCCCGCACGATCACCATGCCGGCCGACCACCCGGACCGCGTCGCCGGCCTCGGCTACGGCCGCGCGACCGTCGTCCGCCGCCTCCAGGAGGTCGGCTGCGACGTCCAGGGGCAGGACGAGCTCGCGGTGACCGTGCCCTCGTGGCGCCCCGACCTCGCCACGCCGAACGACCTCGCGGAGGAGGTCATCCGGCTGGAGGGCTACGAGAACCTGCCCTCCACGCTGCCCACCCCGCCGCCGGGCCGCGGGCTCACCGCCCGCCAGCGCCTGCACCGCCGGGCCGGCCGCGCCCTGGCGGGCGCCGGCTACGTCGAGGCGCCGAACTACCCCTTCCTGGGCGAGGAGGTCTTCGACCGGCTCGGCCTGGAGGCGGACGACGCCCGGCGCCGGGTGGTCACCCTGGTCAACCCGCTCTCCGACGAGGAGCCGGCGCTGCGCACCACGCTGCTGCCGGGCCTGCTCGGGGCCCTGCGGCGCAACGACGGCCGGGGCAGCCACGACCTGGCCCTCTTCGAGACCGGCCTGGTCTTCCGCCCGACCGGTGAGGAGCGCCGCGCGCCCCTGCCCTCCGTGGACCGCCGCCCCACCGCGGCGGAGATCGCCGAGCTGGACGCCGCCCTGCCGCAGCAGCCGCGACGGGCCGCCGTGGTCCTGGCCGGCGCGCGCGAGCAGGACGGCTGGTGGGGCGCGGGCCGCCCGGCCGACTGGGCCGACGCGGTCGAGGCGGGGCGCCTGCTCGCCCGGGAGGCGGGCGCGGAGCTGGTGGTGCGCGCCGACCGGCACGCGCCCTGGCACCCCGGCCGATGCGCCGCCCTGTACGCGGTGCGGGGCGGGGAGGAGGTCCTCGTCGGGCACGCCGGGGAGCTGCACCCGCGCGTGGTCAAGGCCCTGCACCTGCCGGAGCGCACCTGCGCGATGGAGCTGGACCTGGACCTGCTGGAGTCGGCCTCGGGCGGTGCGGTGCGCGCGCCGGGCATCTCGACCTTCCCGGTGGCCACCCAGGACGTGGCCCTCGTCGTCGCGGACGAGGTCCCGGCGGCGGACGTCGAGGCGGCGCTGCGCGAGGGCGCGGGCCCCCTGCTGGAGTCCCTCCGGCTGTTCGACGTCTTCACCGGCGAGCAGATCGGCGAGGGCCGCAAGTCCCTCGCCTACGCGCTGCGCTTCCGCGCCGCGGACCGCACGCTGACCGTCGACGAGGCGTCGGCGGCCCGTGACGCCGCCGTGGCCCTGGCGGCCGAGCGCACGGGGGCGTCGCTGCGCGGCGCCTGACCCGGGAGACCGGTGGAGGGGGCGCGCCCGTACACGGGCGCGCCCCCTCCGGCATGTCCGGACACCCGGCACGCGCCCCGCGCGGTCGCGGTCGCGCCGGGCCGTGCCGGCCGGCCCCGCGGCCGGAGGGGATGCGGAGGGAGAGCGGACCCGGCGAGGCCGTGCCGGGGCGCTCCCCCTCCGGCGGGGGCGGGCAGGGAGGGGTGCCCGTCCCCGGTGGGGACCGCCCGGGTCCCGCAGCCGGCGCCGCCCCGCCCGCCGCCGGGTGTCGGGCCGATCGGCGGTCGGGCGGCGCGGGGAGGCCGCCGCTGTACGAGGGGGAGCGGGCGGCCCGGCTGCCTCTTGCGAGGGCACCCAGTCAACCGCCGCCCCGCGCGCGGCGGGAGGGTGCGCAAGTGCCGGAAACCGGCAGGTGTTTCACACCCCGTGCGAATCGTCCTCCCCTACCTCTGATCTTGCGAGAGTGCCCCGGCCTTCGGGTCGGGGGTGGATCGCGTCTCAGGGCTGCTCTGACCTCAGCTGTGGGCACGGGTCTGCATTGCCTGCCCGAGCCCACAGCCGGCCGCGCTCAGTTCGGGCGCTTCTGCTGCGCGATGTAGTCCTTGACCACCTGGAGCGGCGCCCCGCCGCACGAGCCGGCGCAGTACGGGGGCGACCGGAACCGGCCGTGCGTGATCGCCCGGTTGACCCGGCCGGTGAACTCCGCGCGCAGACGGCGCGACGAGACGCCCTTGAGGCTGTTGACCAGGCTGGCGAGCGCGATCTTCGGCGGGCAGTGCACAAGCAGGTGGACGTGGTCGGCCTCGCCGTTGAACTCCTTCAGCTCCGCACCGAAGTCCTCGCACACCTTGCGCATGACCTCCTCGCAGCGCGTCGGCATCTCGTCGTTCATGACGCCACGCCGATACTTCGTGACGAACACCACGTGCGCGTGCAGGTTGTAGACGACTGCTCGGCCTCTGCGGATATCAATCGGAACAAGGCCCGGACCAAGGTCGCCCGCGCACACGCGCGGGTAGCCGACGCACGCCGCGAGTTCCGCCACCGGCTCTCCACGCGCTTGATCCGCGAGAACCAAGCGGTCGCCGTGGAGGACCCGGCGGTGAAGGGACTCGCGCGCACACGCCTGGCCGAGTCCGTGCACGACGCCGGCTGGTCGGCGTTCGTGTCCATGCTGGAGTACAAGGCCGCCCGGTACGGGCGGACCTTCATCCGGATCGGCCGCTTCGAGCCGACCTCCCAGGTGTGCTCGCAGTGCGGTGTCAAGGACGGCCCCAAGCCGCTGAACGTCCGCGAGTGGACATGCCAGGCGTGTGGGGCGGTCCTGGACCGGACATCAACGCGGCGGTCAACGTCGCCAAGGCCGCCGGACTGGCGGTGTCAGCCTGCGGAGCGCAGGTAAGACGGGCACCCGTGCCCGCACCGCGCAGCGAAGCAGGAACCCGCCCGAGGCGACCCACACAGCGAATGTGGGAGCAGGCGGGAATCCCGGGCCTTCAGGCCCGGGAGGATGTCAAGCTGAGTCGGACCGAGGGATCCGGAGGGGCCCATGCAGCCCAACGTCCTGCTCGACGCCCTGCTCGCCGAAGCGGGCTTCTCGCACGCCGGTCTGGCCGCCCGCGTCAACGGGGCGGGCAGCGCGCGGGGTCTGGCCCTGCGCTACGAACACACCGCCGTGGCGCGCTGGTTGAAGGGGCAGCGGCCGCGCGGCCAGGTGCCGGACCTGATCTGCGAGGTACTCGCCGCACGGCTCGGACGCCCCGTCGCGCTCGCGGACGTGGGCCTGGCCGGTGGAGCCGGACCGGGCGGCGACGCCCGCCTGTCCGGCTTCGTCGAGCGGGCGAGCGCGGTGTGGCGCTCGGACGCGCAGCGCCGGGCGCACACCGACGAGGTCCCCGCGGTGACGGGCACTCCGGCGGTGCTGCCCGTGTGGGAGTGGGAGAACCCTCCGGAGGACGCGGACGTCTCCGGCGACGGGCCCCGGCGGGTCTGCCCGGCCGACGTGGAGCTGCTCCGGTCCGCCCGGGCCCACTACGAGTCGATGTACCGGCGGGCCGGGGGCATCGCCACCCGCGCCCGGGTCGTGGGCTTCCTCCACGCGGAGACCGCCCCGCTGCTGCGCGGCTCCTACGACGACGCCCTGGGGCGTGCCCTGCACCGTGCGGCCGGCGGGCTGGTGGCCGTGGCCGGGATCTGCGCCTACGACTCCGACGCCCAGGGCCCGGCTCAGCGCTACTTCCACCAGGCCCTCCGGCTGGCCAAGGCGAGCGGGGACCGGGGGCTGGGGGCCTACGTGGTGGCCCTGCTGGTCAACCAGGCGCTGTTCACGGCGGAGTACCGCCAGGCGGTGGCCTTCGCGGAGGCCGCGCTGCGCTCGGCGGGCCGGTTGATCACCCCCGCGCTGGCGGCCGACCTCCACGCGATGCAGGCCAAGGCGTACGCCCACCTCGGTGACGCGGCCGAGGCGGCGCGGTGCATCCGGCGGGCGGAGGCGGAGGCGGGCCGGATCCGGCCGGGCCGGGAGCCGGACGAGACGGGGTACGTCCAGCCCGGGCTGGTCGACGTGCAGGTGGCCGAGGCCCTGCTCCGGCTGGGCGAGCTGGGGCCCGCCCGGGAGCACGCGGCAGCCGCCGTGCGCACCCCGGCGCACGACCGCGGCCGGGTGCACCGGCTCGCCGTGCTCACCCAGATCGAGCTCCTCGGGGGTGAGGCGGACCGCGCCGCGGAGACCGCCGCCGCGATGGTGGAGCAGGCGCGCGGGATGGAGTCCAGGCGGCTCCGGGACCGGCTCACGGCGGTGCGGGAGCAACTGGCCGGGAGCGGGTCCGCCGCCGCCGCGGCCGCCGCCGATTCCATCGAGGCCACATTGCGCGTTCCGCTCTGACCTCCGTCCTGCTGCCATGTTGTCACCGACCTCCAGGAAGGTGGCAGAACCATGCAGTGGACGAAAGCAAGCGAACGCACTGTGTACAGCAACCCCTGGTTCGGGGTGAACCTCGCCGACGTCGTGCTCCCGGACGGACGGCACCTCGACCACTACGTCATACGGCAGCGCGCCGTCGCCGTGGCGGCGGCGGTCAACACGGCCGACGAGGTGCTGATGCTGTGGCGGCACCGCTTCATCACCGGCAGCTGGGGCTGGGAGCTCCCCGCCGGAGTCGTGGAGGACGGCGAGGACGCGGCCGCCGCGGCGGCGAGGGAGATGGAGGAGGAGACCGGCTGGCGCCCCGGTCCGCTGCGGCACCTGCTGACCGTCGAGCCGTCCAACGGCCTCAGCGACGCCCGGCACCACCTCTACTGGACCCAGGAGGCCGCCCTGATCGGCTGCCCGGAGGACGCCTTCGAGTCCTCCCGCAGGGACTGGGTGCCCCTCAAGGCCGTGCCCGAGCTGGTCGCACGGGGCGAGGTCCCGGCGGCGAACAGCGCCGCCGGGCTCCTGCTGCTGCACCACCTCGTGCTGGGCTGAACCGCCGGGGCGCCGTGCGGTGGCGGCGCCCCGGGGGCGGCGGCGCGCCCGCGGGCGCGGGGGCCGGAGGGCTCAGGAGTAGACGTAGAAACCCGAGCCGCTCTTGCGGCCGAGGCGCCCGGCGTCGACCATGCGCTGCAGCAGCGGCGGGGCGGCGTACAGGGGCTCCTTGAACTCGGCGTACATCGAGTCCGCCACCGAGGCCACGGTGTCCAGCCCGATCAGGTCCGACAGCTTCAGCGGGCCCATGGGGTGGGCGCAGCCCATCTCCATGCCGTTGTCGATGTCCTCACGGCTCGCGATCCCCGACTCGAACATCCGGATCGCCGACAGCAGATAGGGGATGAGCAGGGCGTTCACCACGAAGCCGGAGCGGTCCTGGGCGCGGATCGGGTGCTTGTCCAGCACCTGCTGCACCACGGCCTCGGCGCGCTTGACGGTCTCCTCGGACGTGGTGAGCGCGGGGATCAGCTCCACGAGCCGCTGCACCGGGGCCGGGTTGAAGAAGTGGATGCCGATCACCTGGTCCGGCCGCGAGGTGGCGACGGCCAGCTTCACCAGGGGGATGGAGGAGGTGTTGGAGGCGAGGATCGCGTCGGGACGGGTGACCACCTGGTCGAGGATCTGGAAGATCTCCGTCTTCACCTGCTCGTTCTCCACCACGGCCTCGATCACCAGGTCGCGGTCGGCGAACTCGCCGAGGTCGGTGGTGAAGGACAGCCGCGCCAGCGTGGCGTCCCGCTCCTCCTCGGTGATCTTGCCCCGCTCCGCCGCCTTGGAGAGGGAGCCGTACAGCCGGGTACGGCCGATCTCCAGCGCCTCGCCGGTGGTCTCGGCCACCCGCACCTCCAGGCCGCTGCGGGCGCACACCTCAGCGATGCCTGCGCCCATCTGGCCGCAGCCCACCACTCCGACGCGTGCGATGTCAGCCATTGACTCCGTCACCTCATGCCTTTCGATGGTCCGTCGTCCAGCGGGTCCCCCGTACGGTTCCGGCGCCCGCCGACCCCCTGACGTTACTCCGGATGTGTGGATCACAGGCCGCCAGGGGCGGGCATGCTCCCCGGGGAGTGCGGGGAACCTGGCACGGGACACCCTGCGGACGGCGGAGGCGGACGGATGGCACACATCGGAAGACGGGGCTTCGTGGCGGCGGTGGGCGCGCTCGCGGCCCTGGCGGCGGCGGGCGACGCGGCCGCCGGGCCCGGGCACGGTCGCGGAGACGGTCACGCGCACGGTCACGGCCACCGGCGGCGCGGGCGCGGTGCGGGCCGGGAGTTCCGGGGCATGTGGCTGGCCACCGTCACGGGCCGCGACTACCCCTCGGCGCCCGGTCTGCCGGCCGCCCGCCAGCGGGCCGAGCTGCTCGCCCACCTGGACACGGCCGCGGAGCGGCGGCTGAACGCGGTCGTCCTCCAGGTCAGGCCGTGCGCCGACGCCCTGTGGCCCTCGCCCTACGAGCCGTGGAGCCGCTTCCTGACCGGGACCCAGGGGCGCGACCCGGGCTGGGACCCGCTCGGCACGGCGGTGGCGGAGGCGCACGCGCGGGGCCTGGAGCTGCACGCCTGGTTCAACCCCTACCGGGTGGCGGTGCACACCGACCTCTCGCGCCTGGCGCCCGACCACCCGGCGCGCCTCAACCCGCAGTGGGTGGTCCCCTACGGCGGGAAGCTCTACTACAACCCGGGCCTGCCCGAGGTCCGGGAGTTCGTGCAGCTGGCGATGACGGACGCCGTGCACCGCTACGAGGTCGACGCGGTCCACTTCGACGACTACTTCTACCCCTACCCCGTGGCCGGTCAGCGCTTCGACGACGACGAGGCCTGGGCCCTGCACGGCCGGGGGCACCCGGACCGCGCGCACTGGCGGCGCGCCAACACCGACCTGCTGGTGCGCGGCATGGCGGAACGGCTGCGTGCGGTACGCGGCGGCGTCCGCTTCGGCATCAGCCCCTTCGGCGTCTGGCGCAACGCGTCGACCGACCCGCTCGGCTCCCGGACGGCGGCCGGGGTGCAGACCTACGACGACCTCTACGCCGACACCCGCGCCTGGGTCCGCAACGGCTGGATCGACTACGTGGTGCCGCAGCTCTACTGGCACCGGGGGTTCGCCCCGGCCGACTACGAGGTGCTGGTGCCCTGGTGGGCGGAGACGGTGTCGGGCACGGGGGTCGACCTGTACATCGGGGAGGCGCTGTACAAGGCCGGCGCCGCCGGGCAGCCGGCGGCATGGCAGGACCCGGCGGAACTCTCCCGCCACCTGGAGTTCGCGGCCCGGTACCCGGAAGTGGGCGGCCACTGCTTCTTCTCCGCCAGGGAGGTCGGAGAGGACCCGGTCGGGGCGATGTCCCGGGTGGTGGCGGACCACTACACCCGGCGGGCGCGCGGCAGGCGCTGAACGGGCAGGGCACCGCTCGCGGCGGCGCCCTGCCCGTCAGGTGCGAGGCCCCCTGCCGGGGTCCCCGTGCGGCGGTTCAGGCGTGTTCGTGGTGCTGGACGGTGCAGTCGGGGCCCGGTGACAGCACGGCCTCGTGGCCGTCGTCGAAGCGGACACGGAAGGGAGGGTTCCCCTCCTGCCCGAGCACCTCGAGGACTTCGGCGACCTTGTCGTGCTGTCCCACGATCCTGCCGTGCACCAGCAGCGTGTCGCCCACGTTCGCTTGCATCGAAAGCGCCCTCCTCGAAGCGGGGGGTCGGAAAACGGCGGGTCGTTTCGAGTCTACGGCCGGGGGTGGAGGGCGCATCCCCGGCCGGTCCCCGGGCCCCCGGCCTGCGGACACTCCGGGGCGGCGGCGGGCCGTACCGGCGCGAACCGGCCGTACCGCGGCCGCGCGCCCGCACGCCGTGCGGGCTCAGGCGCGGGCGCGCTGGGTGACCACGATGCACACCAGGACGGCCCCCGCCGTCAGCGGGGCCGCCGCGGAGAGCTCCTCGCCCAGCAGCGCCACCGACCAGACGAGCGTCAGCAGCGGCTGCGCCAGCTGGAGCTGGCTGGCGCGGGCGATCCCGATGCCCGCCATCCCCCGGTACCAGACGTACAGGCCGAGGAACTGGGAGACCGCGGCGACCCAGAGCAGCCCCGCCACCCCCCGGGGCGTGAGCGCGACCGGCTCCACGGCCAGGGCCGCGGCCGCGCCGACGGCGGACAGGGGCAGGCAGAGCACGAGGGCCCAGCCGATCACCTGCCAGCCGGGCATCAGCGCCGCCAGGCGGCCGCCCTCGGTGTACCCGGCCGCGCACACCAGGAGCGCGGCGAACAGGTAGACGTCGCCCGTGTGCAGGGCGCCCCCGCTCTGCTGCACGGTGAAGGCGATCACGGCGGCGGCGCCGGCGACCGCTGCGGCCCAGAAGGCGCGCGAGGGGCGCCGCCGGGTCCTCAGCACGGCGATCACGCTGGTGGTCAGGGGGAGCAGCCCGACCACGACCGCCGCATGGGAGGAGGTGGAGGTCTGGAGGGCCAGCGTGGTCAGCAGCGGGAAGCCGATCACGACCCCGGCGCCCACGACCGCGAGGCCGCCCCAGTGCCGCCGCTCGGGAACCGGCACCCGCAGGGCCAGCAGGAAGCCGCCCGCCAGCAGCGCGGCCAGGACGCCGCGGAGCAGGACCAGGGACCAGGGGCCGAAGCCGTCCAGGCCCCAGACGGTGGCGGGAAAGGTCAGGGAGAAGAGGAGGACCCCCAGGCCCGCGAGCGCGGTACCGCCGCCGACCGCTATCCCGGGAGAAGCAATAGCGCTATTCTGTACTGTCATGAACGAGAGTAGCAGTGTGGTGGAGCTCGCGAACATTCTGAAAAGCGACCTTCACCGCTACTCACCTGGTGAGAAGCTGCCGTCCAGCAGAGTGCTGGTCGAGCGCCATCGCGTCTCCCCGGTCACCGTCTCGCGGGCCCTGGCCCGCCTGGCCGCCGAGGGACTCGTGGTCACCCGGCCCGGGGCGGGCGCCTTCCGGGCCGAACCCGCCTCCGCCCCGCCGCCGGGGGACACCTCCTGGCAGGAGGTCGCCCTGAGCGCGGACTCCGCCACCGAGGTCGTGCCCCGCGCCGTCGACGCCTCCGGTGTGCTGGTCACCCTGGCCGCGCCGCCACCCGGAGTGGTCGAGTTCAACGGCGGCTACCTCCACTCCGCGCTCCAGCCCGAACGCGCCATGGCGGCGGCCCTCGGCCGGGCCGGGCGGCGCCCGGGCGCCTGGGCCCGCCCGCCGGTGGACGGACTGCCGGAACTGCGGGAGTGGTTCGCCCGCGCCGTCGGGGGCGGCGTCGGCCCGGCCGACGTCCTCGTCACCTCCGGAGGGCAGGTGGCGCTCGCCGCGGCGCTGCGCGCGCTCGCCCCGCCCGGCGCCCCCGTACTCGTCGAATCGCCGACCTACCCCGGCATGCTGGCCATCGCCCGCGCGGCCGGACTGCGGCCGGTCCCGGTCCCGGTGGACGCCGACGGGCTCCGCCCCGAACTCCTCGACGCGGCCTTCCACGCCACCGGCGCCCGGGTCGTCGTCTGCCAGCCGCTCTTCCAGAACCCGACCGGGGCCGTGCTCGCGCCCGCCCGCCGCCGCGAGGTCCTGCGCATCGCCCGCGCGGCAGGCGCCTTCGTCGTCGAGGACGACTTCGCCCGCCGCCTCGCCCACGAGGACGCGGGGCCCCTGCCCGAGCCCCTGGCCGCCGACGACCCCGACGGCGTGGTCGTCCACGTCAGCTCCCTGACCAAGGTCACCTCGCCCAGCCTGCGCGTCGGCATGCTGGCCGCCCGCGGCCCCGTCCTGGAGCGGCTGCGCGCCATCCACGTCGTCGACACCTTCTTCGTCCCCCGGCCGCTCCAGGAGGCCGCCCTGGAGCTCGTCGGAGGACCGGCCTGGACCCGCCACCTGCGCACGGTCTCCGCCGAGCTGAAGGCCCGGCGCGACGCGATGACCGCGGCGCTCCGGCTGCGGCTGCCCGGCCTCGACCTGCCGCACGTCCCCTCCGGCGGCTTCCACCTCTGGCTGCGGCTGCCCGAGGGGACCGACGAAGCCACCCTCGTCGGGGCAGCCCTGCGGGCGGGCGTGGCGATCGCCCCCGGGCGTCCCTACTTCAGTGCCGAACCCCCCGCCGGGCACGTCCGGTTGAGCTTCGCCGGCGTCTCCGGGGCCGCCGAGATCGCGGAGGGCATGCACCGTCTGGAGGCGGCCCACGGCGCGCCACCGCACTGAGCGGGCGGCCGGGCGCAGCCGGGGCCGGGCCGCCCAGGACGCTCCCGACCCCTTGACCAGCGGCCTCGCGGCCAGCACCATCACGCCATGAGTGTCCGGGTCACCCTGGTCGCCGCGGCGCGCAGCTCCACGGTGCTCACCGAGCGGTTCGACGACGACCGGCCGCTGGACCAGTCAGGCTGGCACGAGGTCCAGCTCGCCGCGCACGCCCTCGTCCCGCTGAGCGCCGCCGAGCTGCGCTACTGCTCGCCGACCACACGCAGCCGGGCGACCGGCGACGCCCTCGGCTTCGCGCCGCTCGCCCAGCCCGCCCTGCGCGACTGCGACATGGGCCGCTGGCGGGGCTGGACCCTCGCGGAGGTCACCGCCCGCGAGCCGGACGCGGTCGACACCTGGCTGACCGACCCCCGCAGCGCCCCGCACGGCGGGGAGCCGCTGCTCGCCTTCATCTCCCGCATAGGGGGCTGGCTGGACACCCGGCCCGCGGACGTCGGCGGCGCGATCGTCGCCGTGGCGGAACCGGCCGTGGTCCGGGCCGCCTTCGTCTACGCCCTGCGGGCGCACCCCTCGATGTACTGGCACGTGGAGGTCCGCCCCCTGTCGACGATCACCCTGACCGGCACCCCGGGCCGCTGGAACCTCTGCCTGGAGTCCGCCGCCTGAGCCGCCGCGTCCCCGCGGCCTCCACGGGCGGTCCCCGCACGGGCCGCGGGGACGGGGCGGTCCCGCTACAGGTAGGGCCGGGTGATCAGCTCCATCGCGTGCCCGGCCGGGTCCTTGAAGTACACGCCCCGGCCGCCGTGCCCCTCGTTGGTCTCCCCGGGGCGCCGCATCTGCGGGTCGGCCCAGTGCTCCACCCCCTGCTCGCAGAGCCGGGCGTAGGCGCGGTCGAACAGCTCGTCGTCGACCAGGAAGGCGTAGTGCTGCATCTGGATCTCCTCCACCGGCGGCTCGGCGAACTGCAGCAGTACGCCCCCGGAGAGCAGGAGATTGGCGAACGGCCCCCAGGAGGGCGCCTCCGTGAGCTCCAGCAGCTCCTTCAGGAAGCGGGCGGACTCGTGGCGGTCCCGGGCGGCGATGATGGTGTGGTTGAACGTGGCTGTCATGGAGCGCTGACCTCGCTGTCTCGTGCGGTTCCTGCAGGGCGTCGGGTGCAGGGGCACGGGAGGTCCGCGCGGAGCGGGTGCCGGGGGCCGTGCACGCCCCCGCGGTGGGCTCAGAGCTCCACCGGATCGCCTGTCCGTGCGTGGCGCGAAGCCGTTCCGGTGATCATGGGGCGGGACGCTACCCCGGTCCGGCCGGATGCGGCAACGCCGCCCCCGGCCCCGCGTCGGAATCCGGCCACGGCGGCCCGGCGCACCGGGCCCCGGCCGCGGTCGGGCCGTGATCGGGGCCGTGGGATCCTGGGGGCATGGACCTGGAGGACCTCGCCCGGCTGCGCCGCGCCCGCGACACCATGGACCGCGACTACTCCCAGCCCCTGGACGTCCCCGCTCTCGCCCGCGTCGCCCTCATGTCGCCCGGGCACTTCTCCCGCAGCTTCCGGGCCGCCTTCGGTGAGACGCCCTACAACTACCTGATGACCCGCCGCGTCGAGCGCGCCAAGGCCCTGCTGCGCCGCGGCGACACGAGCGTGACCGAGGCGTGCTTCGCCGTCGGGTGCACCTCCCTGGGGTCCTTCAGCTCACGCTTCACCCAACTCGTCGGCGAGACCCCCAGCGCCTACCGGGCCCGCCGCCACGACGCGGGTGCCCCGATCCCCGCCTGCATCGCCAAGATCCACACCCGTCCGGTGCGCACCAGGCCGGCGACCGGGGCCGAGTAGCCCGGCACGCCACCCGGACCGGGCAACCGGTCAGGATCGGAGAAGCGCGAGACCGGTCCGCCCTCGTACCGTCGGGGGCATGGACATCAAACTCTCGCAGTGCTTCATCGCCGTCGACGACCACGACAAGGCCCTCGCCTTCTACGGCGACGTCCTCGGACTGGAGGTCCGCAACGACGTCTCCTTCGAGGGCATGCGGTGGGTGACGGTCGGCTCGCCCGCCCAGCCGGACGTCGAGGTCGTCCTCGAACCGCCGCTCGCCGACCCCAACGCCTCGCCCGCGGACCGGCGGGCGATGGCGGAACTGCTGGCCAAGGGCATGCTGCGCGCCGTCATCTTCTCCACCGAGGACTGCGACGCCACCTTCGAGCGCGTCAGGGCCTCCGGCGCCGAGGTGCTCCAGGAGCCCATCGACCAGCCCTACGGGGTCCGCGACTGCGCCTTCCGCGACCCGGCCGGCAACATGCTGCGGTTCACCCAGCGGGCCGGGGCCTGAGACGGCGGGAAATCCCCGCGCGCCGGGCGCCCCCTCGGGTAGCCTTCCGGGCCGCGGGCCCCGGCGCCCCCCCGCGGCAGGCCGCCCCGAACGGCCTCCCGCCACGGCGCGGAGGCCGCCCCGGGCCCCGGCGACCACCACCCGATGTCACGACGGATGGAGAGACGATGAGCAAGGCCGCGAGCACGGACGGACGGCCGTCCGCGCCGCACCTCGCCGACAGCCACGAGCACATCCGTGTGCACGGAGCGAGGGAGAACAACCTCAAGGACGTCAGCATCGAGATCCCCAAGCGCCGCCTCACGGTGTTCACCGGGGTCTCCGGCTCGGGCAAGAGCTCGCTCGTCTTCGACACCATCGCCGCCGAGTCCCAGCGGCTCATCAACGAGACCTACAGCGCCTTCGTCCAGGGCTTCATGCCGACCCTGTCGAGGCCCGAGGTCGACGTCCTCGAAGGGCTGACCACGGCCATCGCCGTCGACCAGTCGCGGATGGGCGGCGACCCGCGCTCCACGGTCGGCACCGCGACCGACGCCAACGCGATGCTGCGCATCCTCTTCAGCCGCCTCGGCCGGCCCCATGTCGGCCCGCCGTCCGCCTACGCCTTCAACGTCCCCTCCGTCCGGGCCAGCGGTGCGATCACCGTCGAACGCGGCGACAAGAAGGCCGTGAAGGCGACGTTCAACCGGACCGGCGGCATGTGCCCGCGCTGCGAAGGCCGCGGGACGGTCTCCGACATCGACCTGACCCAGCTCTACGACGACTCCAAGTCGCTCGCCGAGGGCGCCTTCACCATCCCCGGCTGGAAGTCGGACAGCTTCTGGACGGTGCGGGTCTACGCCGAGTCGGGCTTCCTCGACCCGGACAAGCCGATCCGCGACTTCACCGAGCAGGAGATGCGCGACCTCCTCCACCGTGAGCCGACCAAGGTGAAGGTCGAGGGGGTCAACCTCACCTACGAGGGCCTGATCCCCAAGATCCAGAAGTCCTTCCTGTCCAAGGACAAGGAGGCGATGCAGCCGCACGTCCGGGCCTTCGTGGAGCGCGCCGTCACCTTCACCCCGTGCCCCGAGTGCGGGGGCACGCGGCTGAGCGAGGGCGCCCGCTCGTCGAAGATCGGGGACGTCAGCATCGCCGAGGCCTGCGCGATGCAGATCAGCGACCTCGCGGAGTGGGTCCGCGGCCTCGACGAGCCCTCGGTGGCCCCGCTGCTCGCCGCGCTCCAGGGCACCCTGGACTCCTTCGGGGAGATCGGCCTCGGGTACCTGTCGCTGGACCGCCCGGCGGGCACCCTCTCCGGCGGCGAGGCGCAGCGGGTCAAGATGATCCGCCACCTCGGCTCCTCGCTCACCGACGTCACCTACGTCTTCGACGAGCCCACGGCGGGCCTGCACCCGCACGACGTGCAGCGCATGAACAAGCTGCTGCTGCGTCTGCGGGACAAGGGCAACACGGTCCTGGTCGTGGAGCACAAGCCGGAGGTCATCGCGATCGCCGACCACGTCGTCGACCTCGGTCCCGGTGCCGGGACGGGCGGCGGCGCGGTCTGCTTCGAGGGCACGGTGGAGGGGCTGCGCGCGTCGGACACCCCGACCGGCCGCCACCTCGACGACCGGGCGGCGGTCAAGAAGGACGTCCGCACACCGACCGGGGCGCTGGAGATCCGCGGCGCCACCACCCACAACCTGCGCGGGGTGGACGTCGACGTCCCGCTCGGGGTGCTGGCCGTCGTCACCGGCGTGGCAGGTTCGGGGAAGAGCTCGCTGGTCCACGGCTCCATCCCGGCCGAGGCGGGGGTCGTCTCCGTCGACCAGTCCCCGATCCGCGGCTCGCGGCGCAGCAACCCGGCGACGTACACCGGCCTGCTGGAGCCGGTCCGCAAGGCGTTCGCCAAGGCCAACGGCGTCAAGCCGGCGCTGTTCAGCGCCAACTCGGAAGGCGCCTGCCCCGGCTGCAACGGCGCCGGGGTCGTCTACACCGACCTGGCGATGATGGCCGGCGTCGCGAGCACCTGCGAGGAGTGCGAGGGCAGGCGCTACCAGGCGGCGGTGCTGGAGTACCGCCTGGGCGGCCGCGACATCAGCGAGGTGCTGGCCATGCCCGTGTCCGAGGCGGCCGCCTTCTTCGCCGACGGCGAGGCCCGCACGCCCGCCGCGCAGCGGGTCCTCGCACGGCTCGCGGACGTGGGACTCGGCTACCTGACCCTCGGCCAGCCGCTGACCACCCTGTCGGGCGGCGAACGCCAGCGGCTCAAGCTGGCCACCCACATGGCGGACAAGGGGGGCGTCTACCTGCTCGACGAGCCGACCACCGGCCTGCACCTCGCCGACGTGGAGCAGCTACTCGGCCTCCTGGACCGGCTCGTCGACGCGGGCAAGTCGGTGATCGTGGTCGAGCACCACCAGGCCGTGATGGCCCACGCGGACTGGATCATCGACCTCGGGCCGGGCGCCGGCCACGACGGCGGCCGGATCGTGTTCGAGGGCACGCCCGCCGACCTGGTCGCGGCCCGTTCCACCGTCACCGGGGAGCACCTCGCGGCCTACGTGGGCGCCTGACCCGCGGGCGCCCCCGCGGCCGGGCGGGCACGCCGGCCGGACGGTCGGCGCGCAGGCCCCCGCCTTCCGGACGACGTCCGGAAGGCGGGGGCCTGCGCGCCCGAGGGCATGCCGCGTGCGGCGGTGCCCGGACTCAGCAGGTCGCTCCGGGTTCCACCGGTGCGAGGTCGAGGAGGTAGCCGTCCACGGCGTCGTCCACACAGCTGCTGCCGCGCCCGTAGGCGGTGTGCCCGAGTCCCTCGAAGGTCAGCAGCATGCCCCCGGTCAGCTGGCGGGCCAGGGACTGTGCCTCGTGGTACGGCGTGGACGGGTCGCCGGTGGTCCCCACGACGAGGACCGGAGGGAGCCCCTCGGCGGCCACCCGGTGCGGGCCGGGCCCGCGGTGCGGCCAGCCCCGGCAGCCGAGCGCGGCGATCACGCTCTCGGATCCGAAGTCGCCCTCGGCGAGGTGCGCCCGGTCGAGGGCCTTCCAGTACTCGCGCGGGTTCTCGGGGTGGGGGATGTCGAGGCAGTCGACCGCGGCGATGGCCACGTCGGAGTTGTCGGGGTGGCCCTCCTCCTCGGCCTGCTCCCCCTCCCCGGCGACCTCCTCCCCGGTCTCCTCCTCCCCGGCGACCTCCTCGCCGGGGTCCTCCTCCTCGCCGGCGGCTATGCCCGCGAGCCCCGTCCCGTCACCGTCGGCCGCGTCGCCCAGAGCCCTGGACAGCGCCTCCCACTGGTCCTCCGGGGTGTACATCGACGTCACGAGGGCGCTGTGCAGGGTGGGCGCGTCCAGGCCCCATTCGCTGTCCGCGACCGGCAGGGGCTCCTTCGCGGTCCGTGCGTAGAGGTCCCGGAGCAGTGCGCGGATGCCCTCGGGGGTGTCCGCGGGGCAGGCGTCCCCCACCACCTCGGCGCAGTACTCGGCGTAGTCGTCGACCGCCTTGCGGAATCCGGCGGCCTGGCTGCCGGCCCGCTCGGCCCAGTCCAGCGAGGGGTCGACGGCCCCGTCCAGCACCATCGCGCGCACCCGCCGCGGGAACAGCTCGCCGTAGCTGGTGCCCAGCGACGTCCCGTAGGACCATCCGAGATAGCTCAGCCTGTCGTCGCCGAGCGCGGCGCGCAGCACGTCCATGTCGCGCGCGGCGTCGGCCGTCCCCACGTGCGGCAGGATCGAGCCGCTGTGCTTCTTGCAGGCGGCGACCGTGCTCCCCGCGGTGGCCAGGGCGGTGCGGCGCTGCTCCTCGGTCGCGGGGTGGAGCGGCTGGGGTCCGGTGTCGCCGTCCTCCGCGTAGACCTCGTCCTCGGGGCCGCAGTCCACGGCGGGCTCACTGCCCGCCACACCGCGCGGGTCGAATCCGACGATGTCGAAGCGGGCCCGTATCCGCTCGGTGAACGACTCCGCCCCGCCGCCCTGGAGGAGGGCGACCCCGGATTCCCCCGGCCCGCCCGGGTTGAAGACCAGCGACCCGATGCGGCGGTCCTCGTCGGTCGCGGTGACCCGGATCAGGGGGAGCGTGAACGTCCTGCCGTCGCCGGGCGCCGAGTAGTCCATGGGGACCCTGAGCGTGGCGCACTCCTCCTCCCCGCAGGGTTCCCACGTCAGCTTCTGGCCGTAGAAGGCGCGCAGGTCGGCGCGGGCGGCGGGGTCGTCGGCGGCATGCGCCTCGGAGGCGTCGCGAGTGCAGCCGCTCAGCGAACCCGCGGCGAGGGCCGCCGCCGCGGCCAGAAAGACGGCGCGGCGGCGCCTGGGAAGAGTGAGCACGTGTGACCGATCCGGAGTCCGTGGTTGGGCATCGCCGCGGCAGGTCAGCGGCGGTGCCAGACTACGGAGCGGGATCCGGCCCGGGCATCGTCCTGAGGTAGAGGACGATCCTCCGCTTCTCGGCCCGGGGAATGACAACCGATGCCGCCGCGGAACCCTCCGGGGTGCTCCCCGCGGCGGGACGTCCCGTCCCCGAGACTCCGCCGGACGCAGGCGCAGCGGGCGCGGCAGCGGCCTGAAGCGCCGTCACCCGGCCGGTGCCGGCGCCCCGGCGGGCGCCGGTCACGCGTCGCGGCGGCCGCGGAACCACCGCGCCACCTCGTGGGCGTGGGTGTCCGGAGGGAAGACCGGGTAGAAGACATGCTCGATCGTGGCGCCGCGCAGGACGAGGGTGAGGCGCCGGTAGAGCGTCTGGCCGTCGGCCTCGAACGTCGGGAGCCCCAGTGCGTCGGCGAGCGTGAGCCGGGGGTCGGAGACCATCGGGTAGGGCAGGTGCAGCCGGTCCACGAGCGCTCGCTGGTAGTCGGCCCGGTCCGAGGACAGGGCCAGCACCCGGTCGACGCCCGAGGCCCTGAGGGCGTCGAGGTTGTCGCGGAAGTCGCAGGCCTCCTGGCTGCAGCCCCGGGCGCCGGGGATGTCGTTCCAGCCCTCGGGGATGTCGGCGGCCGGGTCTCCGGTGAGCGGGTACAGGAAGAGCACCCAGCGCCCTTCGGACACCGCGTCGAGGCGGATGTCGCTGCCGTCGGTGGCGGTGAAGGACAGGGCGGGAAGGGCACGGCCGGGCAGATGGGCGGCGGCGCCGTCGTCCACCGGGGCGGGCAGGTCGGCGGGCAGGGGGTCGGCCTGGGGCAGCATCGCGTCAAGCTCCTTGGGCGGTTCGGTGGCAGTGGTGGTGGGGAAGCCTCGCCGGGCCGCCGCGTCCCTGCGGCGGATCAGCCGGTCCCGGCTGCGGGTCAGCCGGGTGACGAGCAGGTCGAGCGCGTCGATCTTCCGCTGGTAGGCGGCCAGCGACTCGGCGCAGTGGTCGCCCTCGTCATGTCCCGCGCGCAGGCAGGAGAGAAAGGGCCGGGTCTCCCCGGGGGCGAGCCCGAGCGCCCCGAGGCTGCGGATCTCCTCCGCCAGCCTGACGTCCTCCGCGGTGTAGTCGCGGTAGCCGTTGGCCGAGCGGCCGGGGCTGATCAGTCCGCAGTCCTCGTAGTACCGCAGCGCCTTGATCGTCACTCCGGCGGCCGCTGACGCCTCACCTGCACGCATGGGCACCTCCTCGTCCCCCTGACGCTAGACCCGGACCCCGGGGTCCGGGTCAAGGGCGGACTGCCGGCCCCTCGGACCTCGGCTCCCGGGCGCGACCTCGAACAGCTCGGACGGACGTCCGATCCCACGCATCGATGCCTCATGCCGAGGAAATCCGACCGGCCTCGGCTTCGACCACGGAAGGAGCTTCGCGGACTACACCCGCATTGGGCATGATTCCCACCGTGCATGTGGACAGGGACCATCGCGGGCGGAGAAGGTACACGCTGACGGACACAGGAAGCGGCCACGTCTGGGGCGTCTGCGCCGAGGCGGAGGGACTGTTCAGGGAACCCCGGCGTGACACGTACGAACTGTTCGATTGGGTTCCGGACGGAGCCGATGTGCGCGGCCGGGTCGGCAGCCGGGTGTGGCTGGTGCCGGAGGACGGGCCGCTCGACGCCTGGCTGCTGGAGGACGTGGAGAGCCCCGGACGGTACCCGGGAACGAGCAGCCTCGTGCTCACCGGTGTGGACGACTACGAGAGCCTGCCCGAGGGACATCAGGCTCCTGTCCGACTGCACGACGGGTACCGGTGGGTGGGCTCCTGCCGGGAGTTCGCCCGCATCCTGCCGCCCGAGCACGCCGAGCCTCCGCTCGTCCTGCGGGGGATCGCCCCGAGTGATCGGCTACGGCAGGCCCTGGCTACGGGCACCCGGCGCACGCTGGACCTGGAGGAGGTCTGGCTGGAGATACGGGACGACCGGGGCGAACCGCTCACCGACCGGCTGCTTCGCCCCACAGTCCGTACCTGGCAGCCGTCCTCCCGCGGGACGGACCTGATTGATCTGGAACTCGACGGATACCTCGCCCCCGTACCGGGGTACGCCCGGCCCATCTGGGAGCGCTGGCTTGCCGGCCCGCCGGAGGCCCCCGGCGCCTGGGCCGCGCTCGATACCCGTCAGCGTGGGGCCTGGCTCGACCTCGTCCGGGAGCGGGGCTGTCGGCTCGAACACCAGGACCGGCAGGCTGGGCAGGCGTACGAGCTGGACGGCCGGCACATCACCGATGAACCGGGCCTCTACCTGGCACTCGGCGAGGCCGTCAACGGGCCGGGCGGCTACTTCGGCGGCTGCCTGGACGCCCTCGTGGACTGTCTGCGCGGCGGCTTCGGCTACTCCGCCCCCGCAACCTTGGTCTGGCGGGACGCTGCGACTGCGCGTGATTGCCTGTCCTGCGTCCTGGCGCCGGAGGGCGAGGAGTATGACCTGGTCGCCCTGGTGATCGAAGTCCTGACCGAGGGCGGGATGCATGTGACCTTCACGTGAGAATGGCCGCCACCCCGGTGGGGACCCGCTCTTCACGCTCTCGGTCGAGGTCTTCGGATAAAGGCCGCACGGTGGAGGGACGGGGCCGATGCCCTGCCTGCCGTCCGAGCTGTTCGGACCCGCCGGATCGGCTGCACAGTCCCACCGCCTCCGCGTACGAGCGCCGGAGCGCATTGCATAAACGTGCATACCTGCGTATAGTCATGCCATCACCGAGGAGGGTCCGATGGCAGTACGCGCAGCAGTCGCAGGGGCGAGCGGATACGCGGGTGGCGAGGTGCTCCGCCTGCTCCTCGCCCACCCCGGCGTGGAGATCGGCGCACTGACCGGCAACAGCAACGCCGGTCAGCGGCTCGGCGTGCTCCAGCCGCACCTGCCGCCGCTGGCCGACCGGGTGCTGGCGGAGACCGGCGCCGAGGTGCTGCGCGGTCACGACGTGGTCTTCCTGGCCCTCCCGCACGGGCAGTCCGCGGCGGTCGCCGAGGAACTCGGCGACGAGGTCCTCGTCATCGACATGGGGGCCGACTTCCGGCTCCGCAGCGCCGCCGACTGGGAGCGCTTCTACGGCTCGCCGCACGCCGGCACCTGGCCGTACGGCCTCCCCGAGCTGCCGGGCGCCCGCGCCGCGCTGGAGGGGTCCAGGCGCGTCGCGGTGCCCGGCTGCTACCCCACGGCCGTGACCCTCGCCCTCGCCCCCGCCTACGGCGCCGGACTCGCCGAGCCCGAGGCCGTGGTCACCGCCGCGTCCGGCACCTCCGGAGCCGGCAAGGCCCCCAGGGCGCACCTCCTCGGCTCCGAGGTCATGGGCTCCATGAGCCCCTACGGCGTCGGCGGCGTCCACCGCCACACACCGGAGATGGTCCAGAACCTCAGCGCGGCCGCCGGGGAGCCGGTCACGGTCTCCTTCACCCCGACCCTCGCCCCGATGCCGCGGGGCATCCTCGCCACCTGCTCCGCCAGGGCGCGGCCCGGCACCACTGCCGGAGAACTGAGGGCCGCCTACGAGAAGGCCTGCGCCGACGAGCCCTTCGTCCGGCTGCTCCCCGAGGGGCAGTGGCCCGCCACCGCCTCCGTGTACGGGTCGAACAGCGCGCAGGTGCAGGTCGCCCTCGACGAGGCCGCCGGGCGGATCATCGCGATCAGCGCCATCGACAACCTCACCAAGGGCACCGCGGGCGGCGCGGTGCAGAGCATGAACATCGCCCTCGGGCTGCCCGAGGACACCGGACTTTCCACGATGGGAGTTGCGCCGTGAGCGTGACAGCGGCACAGGGGTTCACGGCGGCGGGCATCGCGGCCGGAATCAAGGAGAACGGCAATCCGGACCTGGCCCTGGTGGTCAACACCGGCCCCCGCCGCGCCGCCGCGGGCGTCTTCACCTCCAACCGCGTCAAGGCCGCACCGGTCCTGTGGTCGGAGCAGGTGCTCACGTCCGGCGAGGTGGCCGCCGTCGTCCTCAACTCCGGCGGGGCCAACGCCTGCACCGGCCCCCAGGGCTTCCAGGACACCCACGCCACGGCCGAGAAGGCGGCCGAGGTGCTCGGCGTCGGCGCGGGCGAGGTCGCGGTGGCCTCCACGGGCCTGATCGGCGTCCTGCTGCCCATGGACAGGCTGCTGCCCGGCGTGGAGCAGGCGGCCGCCCAGCTCTCCGAGCACGGCGGCGAGAAGGCCGCCATCGCGATCAAGACCACGGACACCGTCCACAAGACCGCGGTGGCGCGTGGGCAGGGCTGGACCGTCGGCGGCATGGCCAAGGGCGCGGGCATGCTCGCCCCGGGCCTGGCCACCATGCTGGTCGTCCTCACCACCGACGCCGACGTCGACGCCCCCTCGCTCGACAAGGCCCTGCGCGAGGCCACCCGGCTGACCTTCGACCGGGTGGACTCCGACGGCTGCATGTCCACCAACGACACGGTCCTGCTGCTGGCCTCCGGGGCCAGCGGCACCGCCCCGGAGTACGCCGAGTTCGCCGAAGCGGTCCGCACCGTCTGCGACGACCTCGCGCGGCAGCTGATCGGTGACGCGGAGGGCGCCAGCAAGGACATCCGCATCGAGGTGGTGAACGCCGCCACCGAGGACGACGCCGTCGAGGTCGGCCGCTCCATCGCGCGCAACAACCTGCTCAAGTGCGCCGTCCACGGGGAGGACCCGAACTGGGGCCGGGTGCTCTCCGCCATCGGCACCACCCGGGCCGCCTTCGAGCCCGACCGGCTCAACGTGGCCATCAACGGCGTGTGGGTGTGCCGGGAGGGATCCGTCGGCGAGGACCGCGACCTGGTCGACATGCGCTACCGCGAGGTCACGATCACCGCGGACCTGTCCGCGGGCTCGGAGTCCGCCGTGATCTGGGCCAACGACCTCACCGCGGACTACGTCCACGAGAACAGCGCGTACAGCTCATGAGCAGCGCCACGCGGAAGCACACCGCGCTCCCGAAGGCCCAGATCCTCATCGAGGCCCTGCCCTGGCTGACCCGCCACCACGGCAGGACCGTCGTCATCAAGTTCGGCGGCAACGCCATGGTCGACGAGGAGCTCAAGGCGGCCTTCGCCCAGGACGTCGTCTTCCTGCGCCACGCCGGGCTCCGGCCCGTCGTCGTGCACGGCGGCGGCCCGCAGATCTCCGCCGCCCTCGACCGGCACGGGCTGGTGAGCGAGTTCAAGGCCGGGCTGCGCGTCACCACGCCCGAGGCCATGGACGTGGTCCGGATGGTGCTGGCCGGCCAGGTGCAGCGCGAGCTGGTCGGCCTGCTCAACGAGCACGGGCCGCTCGCCGTCGGACTCACCGGCGAGGACGCCTGCACCATCACGGCCACCAAGCACCGGCCGCGCATCGACGGAGAGCTCGTCGACATCGGGCGCGTCGGGGAGATCACCGCCATCGACACCGGCGCGATCCAGGCGCTGCTCGCCGACGGCCGTATCCCGGTCGTCTCGTCCATCGCCCGCTCCGAGGACGACGGGCACGTCTACAACGTCAACGCCGACACGGCCGCCGCGGCGCTGGCCGCGGCGCTGGGCGCCGAGACGCTGATGGTGCTCACGGACGTCGAGGGCCTCTACGAGGACTGGCCCAACAGCGACGAGGTGATCAGCCGCCTCACCGCCACCGAGCTGGAGAAGCTCCTCCCGGAGCTCTCCAGCGGCATGGCACCCAAGATGGAGGGCTGCCTCCACGCCGTCCGCAACGGCGTCACCACCGCCCGCGTCATCGACGGGCGGGTGCAGCACTCGATCCTGCTGGAGATCTTCACCGACGAGGGAATCGGCACCATGGTGGTGCCGGACGGACAGGGGGAGCAGTGACCGCCGAGCAGCAGGACACCGCCGTCGGCGCACGGTGGGGGAAGGTGATGGCCGACACCTACGGCACCCCGGGGCTCGCGCTCGTGCGCGGCGAGGGCGCCTCGCTCTGGGACGAGGACGGCAACCGCTACACCGACTTCGTCGGAGGCATCGCCGTCAACGCCCTCGGCCACGCCCACCCGGCGGTCGTCGAGGCCGTCTCCCGCCAGGCCGCCACCCTCGGCCACGTCTCCAACCTCTACGCGGCCGAGCCGCCGGTGGCGCTGGCCGAGCGGCTGGTGCGGCTGCTGGGCCGTCCCGGCAGGGTCTACTTCTGCAACTCCGGTGCCGAGGCCAACGAGGCGGCGTTCAAGATCGGCCGGCTGACCGGACGGCGCCACATGGTGGCCACCGAGGGCGGCTTCCACGGCCGGACGACGGGCGCCCTCGCCCTCACCGGCCAGCCCGGCAAGCGGGACCCCTTCCTGCCGCTGCCCGGCGAGGTCACCCATGTGCCCTACGGGGACGCCGACGCCCTGCGCGCCGTGGTCACCGAGGAGACCGCGCTCGTGGTCGTCGAGCCGATCCAGGGGGAGAACGGCGTCGTCGTCCCCCCGCCCGGCTATCTGGAGGCGGCGCGGGAGATCACCCGGGCCACCGGCACCCTCCTCGTCCTGGACGAGGTGCAGACCGGCATCGGGCGCACCGGCCAGTGGTTCCGCTTCCAGGCCCACCAGGGAGTCGAGCCGGACGTCGTGACGCTGGCGAAGGGGCTGGGCGGGGGGCTGCCGATCGGCGCCACCGTCGCCTTCGGCCCCGCCGCGGACCTGCTGCGCCCCGGCCACCACGGCTCGACGTTCGGCGGCAACCCCATCGCCTGCGCCGCCGGGATCGCCGTGATCGACACCCTCGCCGAGGGCGGTGTCCTCGACCAGGTGAAGCGCCTGGGCGAGAAGCTGCGGGACGGAATCGAGTCCCTGGGGCACCCGCTGGTCTCCCATGTCCGCGGCAGCGGCCTGCTGCTGGGTATCGTGCTCACCGGGCCGTACGCACCCCGGGTGCAGCAGGCGGCCCAGGGTGCCGGTTTCCTGGTGAACGCCCCCGCCCCCGATGTCGTCCGGCTGATGCCGCCACTGGTCATCGGTGACGCCGAGGCAGACGCGTTCCTCGGGGCCCTTCCGGCCATCCTCGACGCGAGCAAGGGTGAAGGACGAGCCGAAGAGTGAGACGACGATGACCGAGGGCCAGGAGACCGAGCACGGCGGCCCGGCCGTACCGCAGACCCGCACCGCCCGCCACCGCCGGATCGTGGACATCCTCAACCGGCAACCGGTGCGCTCCCAGAGCCAGTTGGCCAGGCTTCTCGCGGACAACGGGCTGAGCGTCACCCAGGCGACGCTCTCCCGGGACCTCGACGAGCTGGGCGCGGTGAAGATCCGCAACACGGGCGGCGAGCTGATCTACGCGGTCCCCAGCGAGGGCGGCTTCCGCACCCCGCAGGCCCCGCTGGGGGAGTCCGCCAAGGAGGAGCGTATGCGGCGCCTCTCCGGTGAACTCCTCATCTCCGCGGAGGCGTCGGCGAACCTGGTGGTGCTGCGGACGCCGCCGGGTGCGGCGCAGTTCCTGGCCTCGGCCATCGACCAGGCCGAACTCCACGACGTCCTCGGCACGATCGCCGGGGACGACACCCTGATGCTGATCAGCAGGGACCCGGTGGGCGGCCAGGCGCTGGCCGACCATCTGCTGCGGCTCGCGCAGAACGACCGCTGAGGCGGGCCGGGACGGGCCGGGGCGCCACGGCGGCCCCGCCCCGCCCGGCGGTGCCGGCCTCCGCGGCCCGGCGGGAGCCGCGTCCCGTCAGCTCCCCCCGGTGCCGCCGCCCGTGTCCGTGCGCGGCGGCAGTGGCAGGGGCAGTGCGGGGAGGCCGTCCAGGCTCACCCCGACGTGGTCCTTCTTCTCGCAGTAGGCCGCGAACTCCTCCTCGGACTTCCGCCCGAAGTACTCGGCGTGCTGGGTGCGCTCCCCGGTGTACTCCATGAACGGGACGGCGAAGCCGCAGGCGTCGGAGACCCGCACCGCGCGCACCACGACCACCGCCCGGGCGCCGGGCCCGTCGGCCTGGGCGAAGCGGCCGATCCACTCGCCCCACCGCGGGTCGTCCCGGAGCACCACCTCGCCCCGGCCGTGCACCCGCAGCACCTTCGGCGGCCCGGAGAACGCGCACCACATCAGGGTGATCCGCCCGTTGCCGGGCTCCCGGACATGGGCGAGCGTCTCCGCGCTGCTGCCGCCGAAGTCGAGGTAGGCGAGCGTCGTGGCGTCCACCACGATCAGCGACCCCGCTCTCCCCTTCGGCGAGACGTTGACATGGCCGTCCCCCGTCAGCGGTGCGGTCGCGGTGAAGAACACCGGCTGCTCCTCGATGAATGCACGGATCCGGCCCTCGATGCGTTCGTACGTCTTCCCCATACGGCGATTGTCCGCCATGGCCCCGCGCCCCCGGCGGGGTGCCCCCGGCACGGCAGCGGGGGTGGCTTTCGGGTGCCGGCGGATGGGGGCCGGGCTCCCGGTGGGCCGGGGAGGATCGGGGAGCCCGGGCCATGCATACACGCTGACCTGCGCATTCACCGCCGATTGACAAAACATACGGTCCACTGCATAGTTATACCCATCAGTGAATGCATCCTAAGGAGAAACCCGTGACCGAGCGCGTCGTACTCGCCTATTCGGGCGGCCTGGACACCTCCGTCGCCATCGGCTGGATCGCCGAGGAGACGGGCGCCGAGGTCATCGCCGTTGCCGTGGACGTCGGCCAGGGCGGCGAGGACCTGGACGTCATCCGCAAGCGCGCGCTCGCCTGCGGTGCGGTCGAGGCCGAGGTCGCGGATGCCAAGGACGAGTTCGCCGAGGAGTACTGCCTCCCCGCGATCAAGGCCAACGCCCTCTACATGGACCGCTACCCGCTGGTCTCGGCGCTCTCCCGGCCGACCATCGTCAAGCACCTCGTCGCGGCGGCCAAGAAGCACGGCGCCGACACCGTGGCCCACGGCTGCACCGGCAAGGGCAACGACCAGGTGCGGTTCGAGGCCGGCATCGTCGCCCTCGCCCCGGACCTGAAGTGCATCGCCCCCGTCCGGGACTACGCGATGACCCGGGACAAGGCCATCGCCTTCTGCGAGGCGAAGGAACTGCCCATCGCGACGTCCAAGAAGTCCCCCTACTCGATCGACCAGAACGTCTTCGGGCGCGCCGTCGAGACCGGGTTCCTGGAGGACATCTGGAACGCGCCGATCGAGGACATCTACGAGTACACCTCCAACCCGGCCGCCCCGCGGGAGGCCGACGAGGTGGTCATCTCCTTCAAGGCCGGCGTCCCCGTCGCCGTCGACGGCAAGCCCGTCACCGTCCTCCAGGCCATCCAGCAGCTCAACGAGCGGGCCGGCGCCCAGGGCGTCGGACGGATCGACATGGTCGAGGACCGGCTCGTCGGCATCAAGTCCCGCGAGGTCTACGAGGCCCCCGGAGCCATCGCGCTCATCACCGCCCACCAGGAGCTGGAGAACGTCACCGTCGAGCGCGAACTCGCCCGGTACAAGCGGCAGGTCGAGCAGCGCTGGGGCGAGCTGGTCTACGACGGCCTGTGGTTCTCCCCCCTCAAGCGGGCGCTGGACGGCTTCATCGACGAGGCCAGCGAGCACGTCACCGGCGACGTCCGGATGACGCTGCACGGCGGCCGTGCCGTGGTCACCGGCCGCCGGTCCGAGCAGTCGCTCTACGACTTCAACCTCGCCACCTACGACACCGGCGACACCTTCGACCAGTCGAAGGCCCAGGGCTTCATCGAGATCTTCGGCCTCTCGCAGAAGATCGCCGCCAAGCGGGACCTCGCGTAACCCCACCCCGGCGCCCGTGCGTTGTACAGGCCGCCTCCCGCCGCCGCGCACACCGCGGCGGCGGGAGGCGGACGCACCTTCCGAACCCCTCAAGGAGCAGCAGCTGTGAGCAGCAACAACGGTGACGTCCGGCTCTGGGGCGGCCGCTTCGCCGACGGCCCCGCCGAGGCGCTGGCGAAGCTGTCCGCGTCCGTGCACTTCGACTGGCGCCTCGCGCCCTACGACATCGCCGGCTCGCGCGCCCACGCCCGCGTCCTGAACACGGCGGGCCTGCTCACCGACGACGAGCTGACCGGCATGCTGGAAGGGCTCGACCGCCTGGAGGCCGACGTGGCCGACGGCTCGTTCACCGGCACCGTCGCCGACGAGGACGTCCACACCGCGCTGGAGCGCGGCCTCCTGGAGCGGCTCGGCCCCGACCTCGGCGGCAAGCTCCGCGCCGGGCGCTCCCGCAACGACCAGGTCGCCACCCTGTTCCGGATGTACCTGCGCGACCACGCCCGCATCATCGGGGGCCTGCTCGCCGACCTCCAGGACGCCCTGGTGTCGCTCGCCGAGGCCCACCCGGACGTGGCCATGCCCGGCCGCACCCACCTCCAGCACGCGCAGCCGGTGCTCTTCGCCCACCACGTCCTCGCGCACGTCCAGTCGCTCTCCCGGGACGCCGAGCGGCTGCGCCAGTGGGACACCCGCACCGCGGTCTCGCCGTACGGCTCGGGCGCCCTGGCGGGCTCCTCGCTCGGGCTCGACCCGGAGGCGGTGGCCCGGGACCTGGGCTTCGAGCGCGGCTCCGCGGGCAACTCCATCGACGGCACCGCCTCCCGGGACTTCGTCGCCGAGTTCGCCTTCATCACCGCGATGATCGGCGTGAACCTCTCCCGGATCGCGGAGGAGGTCATCCTCTGGAACACCAAGGAGTTCTCCTTCGTCACGCTGCACGACGCCTTCTCCACCGGGTCGTCGATCATGCCGCAGAAGAAGAACCCGGACATCGCCGAGCTGGCCCGGGGCAAGTCCGGCCGCCTCATCGGCAACCTCACCGGCCTGCTGGCCACCCTGAAGGCCCTGCCGCTGGCCTACAACCGCGACCTCCAGGAGGACAAGGAGCCGGTCTTCGACTCCTGCGACCAGCTGGAGGTGCTGCTTCCCGCCTTCACCGGGATGATGGCCACGCTCACCGTCCACCGCGAGCGGATGGAGGAGCTGGCGCCCGCGGGCTTCTCGCTCGCCACCGACGTGGCCGAGTGGCTGGTCAAGCAGGGGGTCCCGTTCCGCGTGGCGCACGAGGTCGCGGGGGAGTGCGTCAAGGAGTGCGAGCGGCAGGGCGTCGAGCTGGACCAGCTGACCGACGAGCAGTTCGCGAAGATCTCCCGGCACCTCACCCCCGAGGTGCGCAGCGTGCTCGACGTGCCCGGGGCGCTGGCCTCCCGCAACGGCCGCGGCGGCACGGCCCCCTCGGCCGTGGCCGTGCAGCTGAACGAGCTCAAGGCCGATCTGGTGATACAGCACGCCTGGGCCTCGGCCAAGCAGTGACCCGCCGCACCCCGACCGCCCCCGCCCTGACGGCGGGGGCGGTTTCCGTGTGCCCGGGGCCGGTTTCGCGCCGCGTGCGACGTCCGCGCCGGGTGGCGCGGCCGGAGCCCCGCAAGGGACTCTCCTATATTGAATGAGACATCTGTGTCTCATGTGGGGTACGCTTGTTTCATGGCCATGGATCGAGAACAGGTGCTGCGCGATGCCGCCGCCCTGCTGTCCCGGAAGTCGACCGCCACGATGGACGAGGTCGCCCGGGCGGCGGGCGTCGGCCGGGCCACCCTGCACCGCCACTTCGCCGGCCGGGACGCGCTGGTGCGGGCCCTGGAGGAGCTGGGCATCCAGGAGCTGGAGGCCGCGCTCGCCCGCGCCCGCCTCGACGAGGGCGGCGGCGCCGACGCGCTGCGCCGGCTCGTCGCCGAGGCCCAGCCCTCCGCCGACCTGCTGGCGTTCCTCTACACGGAGAACCAGCTCTTCGAGGGGGACCAGGTCAACGCGGGCTGGGCGCGGCTCGACGCCCGCATCTCGGCCTTCTTCCGGCAGGGGCAGGAGCGCGGCGAGTTCCGCATCGACCTCAGCCCCGCATGGCTCACCGAGGCCCTCTACGCGCTCATCGGGGCGTGCGCCTGGGCCGTCATGGACGGCCGGGTGGCCAAGAACGACTTTTCCCTCATGACCGCCGAGCTGATCCTCGGCGGCGTCCGACGGAGTGTGGAGACATGAGCAGCACCATCCGGCCCGCGACCGGGGCGGACGAGACCCTGTACCGGCCCGGCCGCTGGCTGGCGCTCTCGGTCCTCGTCCTGGCCGTCCTGCTGGTGGCGGTCGACGCCACCGTCCTCGGCCTCGCCACGCCGTTCCTCAGCGAGGACCTGGAGCCGACCGGCAACCAGCTGCTGTGGATCGGCGACGTGTACTCCTTCGTGATCGCCGGGCTGCTGGTGTCCATGGGCAGCCTCGGCGACCGCATCGGCCGCAAGAAGCTGCTGCTCACCGGCGCCGTGGCCTTCGGTGCGGTGTCCGTGCTGAACGCCTACGCGAGCACACCCGAGACGATGATCGTGGCCCGTGCGCTGCTCGGGGTCGCCGGTGCCACCCTGATGCCCTCCACGCTCGCCCTGATCCGGAACATCTTCCACGACCCGCGGGAGCGCAGCATCGCCATCGGCATCTGGGGTGCCATGGCCTCGGCGGGCGCCGCTGTCGGCCCCGTCGTCGGCGGCTTCCTGCTGGAGCACTTCTGGTGGGGATCGGTGTTCCTGATCAACCTGCCGGTGATGGCGGTGCTCGTGGTCGTCGGCGTGAGGCTGCTGCCCGAGTCGAAGAACCCCGCCCCCGGTCCCTGGGACCTGCCGAGCGTCGGCCTGTCCCTGGTCGGCATGGTCGCCGTCGTGTACGCGATCAAGGAAGCGGCGAGCCACGGCCCCGGCGCGGTGGCCGGTGCCGCCGCCGTGGTCGGTGTGCTGGCCCTGTACGGCTTCGTGAGGCGTCAGCTGACGCTCACCTCCCCGCTGCTGGACATGAGGCTGTTCCGCCACCGCGGCTTCTCGGGCGCGGTCCTCGCCGACCTGCTGACCATCCTCGGCCTGTCCGGACTGGTCTTCTTCCTCTCCCAGTTCCTCCAGCTCGTCCAGGAGCGGCGCCCGTTGGAGGCGGGGCTGGCCGAACTGCCCGCCGCGCTCGGCGCCGTGGTCACCGGCCTGGTGGCGGGGACCGTGGCCCGCAGGTTCTCCGTGCGCTCCGTCGTCGCGGGCGGCCTGGCCGCGGTCGGCCTCGCACTGGCCGTCCTGACCGTCGTCGACCGTTCGACGGGCTACCCGCTGCTCGGCGCGGCGCTGCTGGTCGTCGGTGCCGGGGCGGGGTTCTCGTTCACCGTCACCGCCGACGTGATCCTCTCCAGCGTCCCCAAGGAGCAGGCCGGTTCCGCCTCCGCGGTCTCCGAGACGGCCTACGAACTGGGCGCGGCGCTCGGTATCGCCCTGCTGGGCTCGGTGGTCACCGGTGTCTACCGCGGCTTCCCGATACCCGAGGGCGTCCCCGGCCAGGCGGCCCGGGCCGCCCACGAATCGCTCGGCGGCGCCGTGGAGGTGGCCGGCAGCCTGCCCGGGGACCAGGCGGGCGCCCTGGTGGCCGCGGCCCAGGACTCCTTCACCGAGGGACTGCGCCTCGCCGCGGGGGTGGGGGCCGCCGTGCTCCTGGCCACCGCGGTCGCCGCCTGGTTCCTGCTGCGCGGCCAGCGGCTGGAGGAGCGCGCCGGGCACTGAGCCGCGGCCCCGGGCACGGGGCGGTAAACGACGGCGCCAGGCCGGGGCGGATCCGCCCCGGCCTGGCGCCGTCGTCTACCGCGGCCCGTCCCGCGGATCCGCCGGACGGGCGGCCTCAGGCCGCCTTCGCCTTGGTGGCGTACATGTCGACGTACTCCTGGCCGGACAGCCGCA
The DNA here is from genome assembly GCF_024497955.1 of Streptomyces sp. C10-9-1. Taxonomy (GTDB): domain Bacteria; phylum Actinomycetota; class Actinomycetes; order Streptomycetales; family Streptomycetaceae; genus Streptomyces; species Streptomyces sanyensis. The sequence continues at coordinate 237,701 of NZ_JANHKP010000008.1, forward strand.
TCACCTCGGTCATCACCGAGTCGGTGACGGCCCGCAGCACGTACCGGTCGCGGTCCATGCCCTCGTAGCGGGAGAACTCCATCGGCTCGCCGAAGCGCACGGTCACCCGGCCGGGCCGCGGCAGGCCCGCGCCCCCCGGCTGGAGCTTGTCCGTGCCGATCATCGCGAAGGGGACCACCGGCGCGCCCGTCATCAGCGTCAGGCGCGCGATGCCGGTGCGCCCCCGGTACAGCCGCCCGTCGGGGGAGCGGGTGCCCTCGGGGTAGATGCCGAAGACCCTGCCCTCCTCCAGGATCCGGCGGCCCGTCATCAGCGCCGCCACGCCCCCGTTCGCACCGTCGCGGTCGACCGGGATCATGCCGACACCGGTGAAGAACCACGCCATGGCCCGGCCCTTGAGGCCCTTGCCGGTGACGTACTCGTCCTTGCCGATGAAGAACACCGGCCGGTCGGTCACCAGCGGCAGCACCATCGAGTCGATGAAGGTCAGGTGGTTCCCGGCGAGGATCACCGGTCCGCTCCCGGGGATGTTCTCCGCCCCCTCCACGCGGGGGCGGAACATCAGGCGCAGGAACGGCCCGAGCACGGCCTTGATGAGGGTCAAGCGGGACAACGGGTCCTCCGAGTCGTGGGACGTGCCGTGGGGTGCGACGTCGACGGGCGCCGGTGCGGTCTCGGCCGGGGGGTCTGCGGGCGGGTTCGGGAGCTGGGGTCCGTGCAGGTGAGGACCATACTCGCGCCCCGTGCCCCCGCGCACGTCGGGTTCACGCATCCGATACGCACTGTTGACGCGCGTTCCCGCGCTGTTCGGACGCGGTCTGCCCTGGAGAGGGGGTGCCTGCCTACCATCGGGCGACGTTCGGAACAGTGCGGAAGATCACATGGAGGAACGTTTCATGACACAGGGTGCGAGCAGCGGTCCGGCACGCCGTGCGGTGATCGGGGCGGCCGTCGCCGCCGGCGCGGCGCTGGGGACCGGCGCCGGGGCGGGGGCCGCCCGGGCGGCCGGAAGGACGCAGGGGCGCGGCGGCGGGCCGGGGTACCGGGGCCTGCCGGTCCCCACCGTGATCGCACACCGCGGGGCGAGCGGCTACCGGCCCGAGCACACCCTGGGCTCGTACGGGCTCGCGCTCGACATGGGCGCCCACGTCATCGAGCAGGACCTGGTCCCCACCCGGGACGGCCATCTCGTGTGCCGCCACGAGAACGACATCACCGGAACCACCGACGTGGCGGACCACCCCGAGTTCGCCTCCCGGCGGACCACCAAGTCCGTCGACGGCACCTCCCTGACCGGCTGGTTCACCGAGGACTTCACCCTGGCCGAGCTGAAGACCCTGCGGGCCAAGGAGCGCATCCCGGCCATCCGCCAGGAGAACACCCTCTACGACGGCCGCTGGACGGTCCCCACCTTCGAGGAGGTGCTGCGCTGGGCGGAGCGGGAGGGCCGCCGCCGCGGGCACCCGGTGTGGCTCCATGCCGAGACCAAGCACCCCAGCTACTTCCGGGCTCTCGGCCTCGGGCTGGAGGAGCGCCTGGCGCGGCTGCTGCGGCGCTACGGCCGCCACCGCGCGAACTCCCCGGTCTTCCTCCAGTCCTTCGAGCCCAGCAGCATGCAGCGCATGGCCCGCCTCGTGGCCACCCCCCGGGTGGTGCTGCTGTCCGGGCCCGCCTCCCGCCCCTGGGACTTCGTGGAGGCGGGCGACCCGCGGACCGTGGCGGACCTGGTGAAGCCGGCCGGGCTGGACTGGATCGCCTCCTTCGCCCAGGGCATCGGCCCCACCCTCGACCTGGTCGTCCCGAAGGACGCCGCCGGGCGGCTGACCGAGCCCACCACCCTGGTCCGCGACGCCCACGCGCGCGGGCTGCTGCTCCACCCCTACACCCTGCGCAACGAGAACGCCTTCCTGCCGGCCGACTTCCGGCGGGGTACCGACCCGACCGCCTACGGGGACGCCTTCGGCGCCTACCGCGCCTACTTCGCGACCGGGATCGACGGCATCTTCACCGACATGCCGGACACCGGGCTGCTCGCCGCCGAGGAGGTCTGACGGTCCGGCGGCTCGGGGGCGGCGGGAGGGCCCCGCGGCTCCCGGGGGCCGCCGCCCTCCGCGGCGTCCGCCACCGGCCCCCGCCGGCAGCGGTGCCGGCGAGGACGCCGCGGCCCGCAACCGCAGGGCCGCGGCACCGCGTCCTCGGCTGTGCCGGCCGCGCCCGCGAACCGGTGACACGGACAGGACGGGGGTCGTGCCATGGGTGGATCGACCGGTTGGGCGAGACGGGGGGCGTGGCTGATCGCCCCGCTCGCTCTGGCCTCGACGGCGGTGGGCTGCAAGGGCGGTGACGTCCCGGGAGCGGCTCCTCCCGCGGCGGAGGTCTCCTCGCAGCCGTCCGGCGCCACCCCCGGTGAGGAGGGCGGCAAGGAGCCCGCCACCCCCGTTCCGGGCTCCCCGGACGACCCCGGCGGGAGCGGGGCGTCCGCCGCGCTGACCTGCGAGCAGCTCCGCGACGCGGAACTGCAGACCTCCGCCTTCCGCATCCCGGACGCCCCGCCGGGGGCCATCGCGTTCACCGACGGCCGCTGGGAGGGCGGCGGCGTCGTGGTCGAACTCCAGCCGCAGTGCGCCGTCGGCCAGATGACCGGCGACCCGGCGCACGACGCGGTGGCCGCGGTCAAGGTGACGACGGGCGGAACCGGCCGGTTCTACGCCCTGGTCACCTGGCGCAACGACGGCGGGACCCCGGTCCCCGCCGCCGCGGTGTCCCTGGGGGACCGGACGCCCGTGGAGTCCGTGGCCGTCTCCGCGGCACCCCCCGCGCGGGCCACCGCCGTCTACCTCACCCGCGGTGAGGCGGACCCGGCGGCCGTGGTGACGATCCGGCGGACGGCGGTCTACCGGGTCGCCGGCCCCCTCATGGCCGAACTGCACCGCAGCGACACGCCGTACCACCCGTGAGGCCCGGCGGGCCGCCGCCGGCGGTTCGCCGACAGGGGCCGGACGCCCGGGGCCGGGACCGCTTCCGGCGGCCCGGGCCCGGCGCTCCCGACCGCCCCGGGGAGGCCGCCTCCCCGGGGCGGTGACGCCCCCCGGGGCCGTTCCCCCGTACGGGTGGACCCGCTGCTTCGGGGAAACCGGCGCGCCAAGGGCGGGCGTCCCGTGCACCGTGACCGTCCCCGAGGAAGACATCCCCACCCCGCCCGCCGCGGTGGTGGGCGCGCTGGGCGCCCTCGTCGCGGCCGAGGCGACCGCCGAGGCGCCCGGCGCCGCCGCCGAGGCCGGCGACCTCGAACAGGCCGTCTGGCTCCGGCTGCTGGAGCGGCTCGACGGGGACGGCGTCCTTCCGCCGGACGCCGCCCGCTGGATCCGCTCGGCGGTGCGCGCCGAGGCGCGCCGCACCCGCAGGACCGCCGCGCGGGAGCGTCCCCTCCGCGGCGACCCCCCGGCCGCCCCCTTCGCCGAGGCCGCCTCGTCCGCCGGGCCGGAGCGGGCGGCGCTGCACGCCGAACGGCGCCGCGCAGTGCGCCGCGCCGTGGCCGGGACTCCGGGGCGCTGCCCCCGGCTGCTTTCTGCGATGTTGGCACCGGAAGACCTCACCTACCGAGAAATCGCAGGGGCGTTGGGTATCTCACAGGGCAGTCTGGGGCCGATGCGTTCCCGTTGCCTGGGATGTCTGCGCAGAATGCTCGCGGCAGAGGTTGCAGCTCCCGGCCATCGGGGAAGGGAGCGGTAGACAACCGGTGTATCAGGTGAGCGGGAGGCATGCGCACATGGGCATGAGCGTGACCATCTCAGCGGCGACGGAGCAGGACGCCGAGCACATCCTCAAGCTCCAGTATCTGTGCTACCAGGCCGAGGCCGAGCTCTACGGCGACTACGGCATCGAGCCCCTCACCCAGAGCCTCGCCGACCTGCGCGCCGAACTCGCCCGGGGTCACGCCCTGGTCGCCCGTCTCGGGAGCGAGGTGGTCGCCTCCGTGCGCGGCACGGTCGAAGGGGACGGCACCGCCCGGATCGCCAAGCTCATCGTGCACCCCCGGATGCAGCACCACGGGCTCGGCGGCCGCCTGCTCGACGCCATCGAACTGCGCTGCGCCGCCGAGGGCGGCGCCAAGCGCTTCCGCCTCTTCACCGGCCACCGCAGCGAGAGCAACCTCCGCTTGTACCGCAGCCGCGGCTACGCCCCCGTCGGCACCGAGCAGGTCGGCCCCCGGCTGACCGTGGTCACCCTGGAGAAGGAGTCCGCCCCCGGCGACTACGCCGCCAGCGCCTGACCCGGGCCGGCCGGGCGCGGGACGCCCTCCCGCGCCCGGGACGCCCTCCCGCGCCCTTGCTCCGGCGGCCCCGCCGGGGCACGGCCCTCAGGCCCCGGTGGAGCGCGAGCGCCGCAGCCAGACCATGCCGGTCACCGGCAGCAGCACCGGGATGAACAGGTACCCCATCCCGTACGCCGACCACACCGTGGAGTCCGGGAAGGCGGACGGGTCGGCGAGCGTCCACGTCCCCACCACCAGCACGCCCGCGAGTTCGGCGCCGCAGCACACGAGCGCGGCCCGGCGGGCCGCCTCCCCGCCCCGCACCAGGGTGTAGGTGATGAAGGCGTACACCACGGCCGCGACCGCGGAGAGGGTGTGGGCCAGCGGGGCGCTGCCGAAGTCGGTGAGGATCTGGTAGACGGAGCGGGAGACCGCCCCGACGGACATCACGCCGTACAGCCACACCAGCAGCAGTCCGGGGCCCGCCACCAGCCGGGTGCGCCCGGCTCCCGCGACCGCGGTGTCCTCCGCGCCCTCCCGCGCCTGCCCGGTCCCTGTCATCGTCAGCCTCCCCAGACGTCGTGGAGCCGGACCTCGAGCACCGCCAGTACCACGGCCCCCGCCGCGACGGTCGCCGAACCCCAGCGGGTGCGCTCCGCGAGGGAGAGGAAGCCCGCGGCCGGCACCGCCAGCGCCGAGCCGACGAGGTACGCCAGGAAGATCGCCACCCCCTCGCCGGGCCGCTCGCCGCGGGCCAGCTGCACGATGCCCACCACCAGCTGGACGAGGGCGAGGGCGGAGACCACGGCCATGCCGATGAAGTGCCTGTCCTTGGTGGGCAGGTCGCGGTAGGCGGCGAGGCCGCACCAGGCGGCGAGGGCGAGCGCGGTGGCGGCCACCGCGATCGTCAGGGCGTCGAGCATGGGGCCGAGCGTATTACGGCCACCCGGCCCGACGGCCGCCGGGCCGGTCCGCCGGTGGCGGCAGCGTCCGTCTCCCGTGGTCCCGGCCACAGCGCCGACGCACCGGTGTGCTTCCGGGGCCCGGGGCGCCGAGCTGCCCGACGGTGCATCGGTGCAGGTGGAGGGCGGTTCGGCCGGGGAGTCGGCCACCTCGGGCCTGTCCACATACCGTAGAGCGGCTGTCCGAATAACGGACAAGCGCCCGAGGGCGACCCCACCGTCTGCTTTACTTGCAGCCATGACCACGACGAGCAGCCGCACCCTTGCGACCGAGGCGATCACGACGCCCGGTGCTCGTTGTATGTGTCGAATGTGCGCCTTCTGAGGGTCCCCGACCGAGCCTCGCGCCCCGAAGCGAGACCGACGGCCCGAGCCCGTCCGGCACCCGCCCGCAGCGGGACGCCCGGACCGGCCCGCCCCGCGCACGCACCCGGCCACCGCGCCGAACCGCCGTGCCCGCGAACGCCGTCCGCACCGAAACGCCCCGTGCCCGGCGGACACCGCGCCGCGCACTCGACAGTGACGGAAACCCTGTGATCACCACTACGGGCCTGACCAAGGTCTATTCAGCACGCGGCCGCGAGGTCGCCGCCCTGGACGGCGTCGACCTGCACGTCCGGGAGGGAGAGGTCTTCGGCGTCATCGGACAGAGCGGTGCCGGGAAGTCCTCGCTCATCCGCTGCGTCAACCTCCTGGAGCGCCCCACCTCCGGGACCGTGACCGTCGCGGGACAGGACCTCACCGCCCTCGCGGGCCGGGGCCGCCGCGCCTCCCGGGACCTGCGCGCCGCGCGCACCCGGATCGGCATGGTCTTCCAGCACTTCAACCTGCTCTCCTCGCGCACCGTGCAGGACAACGTCGAACTCCCCCTGGAGATCCTCGGCGCCTCCGGCGCGGACCGCTCCCGCAAGGCGCGCGAACTCCTCGACCTCGTGGGCCTCGCCGACAAGGCCGCCGCCTACCCCGGTCAGCTCTCCGGCGGGCAGAAGCAGCGCGTCGGCATCGCCCGCGCCCTCGCCGGCGACCCCAAGGTCCTCCTCTCCGACGAGGCCACCAGCGCCCTCGACCCGGAGACCACCCGCTCCATCCTCCGGCTGCTGCGGGACCTCAACCGCGAGCTCGGCCTGACGGTCCTGCTCATCACCCACGAGATGGACGTCGTCAAGTCCGTCTGCGACTCCGCCGCCCTGATGAGGAAGGGGAAGATCATCGAATCCGGAACGGTGAGCGAACTGCTCGCGACCCCCGGCTCCGAACTCGCCCACGAGCTGTTCCCCGTGGGCGGCGAGCCCTCCGGTCCCGACCGGACCGTCCTCGACGTGACCTTCCACGGCGAGACGGCCACCCGGCCGGTGATCTCCCGGCTCTCGCGCACCTACAACGTCGACATCTCGATCCTCGGCGCCGCCATGGACACCGTCGGCGGCCGCCAGATCGGCCGGATGCGCATCGAACTGCCCGGCCGCTACGAGGACAACGTCGTGCCGATCGGCTTCCTGCGCGAGCAGGGCCTCCAGATCGACGTCGTCGACAGGGGCACCGGCGCCGCCGGGCCGCCCGCCGCTGTGCTCCCCGGGACGCGCGCCGCCGAGGCGGTGGCCACGTGACCTGGTCCGAGATGCAGCCCCTGCTCACCCAGGGAACCCTCGACACCCTCTACATGGTGCTGTGGTCCACCCTCGTCACCGTGGCCGGCGGTCTGCCGCTCGGCGTGCTGCTGGTCCTCACGGACAAGGGCGGACTACTCCAGAACACCCCCGTGAACAAGGTCGTCGGCACGGTCGTGAACATCGGCCGCTCCCTGCCCTTCCTCATCCTGCTGATCGCCCTGATCCCCTTCACCACCCTGGTCGTCGGCACCTTCATCGGCCCCACGGCCATGATCGTGCCGCTGGCGATCGGCGCCATCCCCTTCTTCGCGCGCCTCGTGGAGACCGCCGTCCGCGAGGTGGACGCCGGTCTCGTCGAGGCCGTCCAGTCCATGGGCGGATCGATCCCCGTGATCGTCCGCAAGGTCCTGCTCCCGCAGGCCCTGCCCTCCCTCGTGTCGGGCGTCACCACCACCGTCATCGTGCTCATCGGCTACTCCGCCATGGCCGGGGCGGTCGGCGGCGAAGGGCTCGGCTCCAAGGCCGTCACCTATGGATTCCAGCGCTTCGAGACGGAGTTCATGCTGGTCACGGTCGTGATCCTGGTCGCCCTCGTGAGCATTGTCCAGCTCCTGGGCGACGGGACCGTACGGCTCCTCGTCCGCCGCGGCCGCGCCGCGGCGTGACCGCACGGGAGCACGCTCCACCCCACGGCCCGCACTCCTTGTCCGGGCCTCGCACCACCTGAGAAAGAGGCACTTTTCGTGCGTAGGAACATCACCGCCACCGCAGCCGCCGCGGCCACCGCCGCCCTCGCCCTCGGGCTCACCGCCTGCGGAACCTCCTCCGACCCGGGCGCCTCCTCCGGCGCCGCGGCCGACGGCTCCGCCCCCCTGGTCGTCGCCGCCTCCCCCACCCCGCACGCCGACATCCTCGCCTTCGTGAAGGACAACCTGGCCGAGAAGGAGGGGCTCACCCTGGAGATCAGGGAGTTCACCGACTACGTCCTGCCCAACACCGCCACCCAGCAGGGCCAGGTCGACGCGAACTTCTTCCAGCACAAGCCCTACCTGGACGACTTCAACGAGAAGAACGGCACCACCCTCGTCCCCGTGGCCGACGTGCACCTGGAGCCCCTCGGCCTCTACGCCGGGAAGGCCGGGAGCCTCGAGGACATCACCGCCGGGCAGACCGTCGCCGTCCCCAACGACACCACCAACGAGGGCCGCGCCCTGCACCTGCTGGCCGACAACGGCCTGATCACCCTCAAGGAGGGTGCCGGCACCGACGCCACGCTGGCCGACATCGCGGACGCCAAGGGGCTGACGTTCAAGGAGCTGGAGGCCGCGACGCTGCCCCGAGCCCTGAACGACGTCGACGCGGCCGTGATCAACGGCAACTACGCCATCGAGGCCGACCTCCGGCCCGCCCGGGACGCCCTGGTCCTGGAGAAGGCCGAGGGCAACCCCTACGCCAACCTCCTCGCGGTCAAGAAGGGCGACGAGGACGACCCGCGCGTGGCGAAGCTGGTGCGACTGCTGCACTCCGCCGAGGTGGCCGACTTCATCGCGGACGAGTACCAGGGCTCGGTCGTCGCGGCCTTCGACCCGGCCGGGTAGCCCTTCCGGCCCACGGCCCGACGACGGCCCCGCGCACCCCGCTGGGTGCGCGGGGCCGCGTCGCGCCGGCACCCGGCCATGCGCGGCCCGCGCCCGATGTTGCATGCTGTGCCTTTGCGGCTACGGCGCCCGCGCGCGGCGCACCCCGCACCACGGCGAGCAGACGAGCAACGGGCAACGACCCCACGGCGGTCACGGCATGGAGCAGCGCATGACTCACACCTTCCCGGACGTGTCCATCAGCACGGAGCGGTTGGTGCTGCGCCCCTACGAGGACGCCGACATCCCCGCGCACACCGAGATGATGAACGACGAGATGACCGCCGCCTGGACCTCGGCGCCGCACCCCTACACCGCCCGGGACGCCGGGGACTGGGTGCACCGCAGGGCGCCGGAGGAGCGCACCTCGGGGCGAGGAATCGTCTTTGCGGTCACCGAGTTCCTCACCCATCGGCTGGTCGGCTGCGTGGCGCTGGGGAACACCGACTGGCGCACCCGCGCCACCGAGGTCTCCTATGTGACCGCTCCCTGGGCCCGGGGCGAGGGCTATGCCACCGAGTCCGTGCTCGGCGTCGCGCAGTGGCTCTTCCGGGACCGGCGCTTCGAGCGGATGGAGCTGCGCACCGCGGCCGACAACACCGCCGCGCAGCAGGTGGCCCAGAAGGCCGGCTGCCTCAGCGAGGGGGTCCTGCGCAACGCCTGGACCGTACGCGCCCCCGGGCCGGACGGGGGCTGGAGCGAGCTCCGCACCGACCTGATCGTGTGGAGCCTGCTCCCCGAGGACCTGGAAGCCGACCGTCTGGCCGACGCGGGCTACTCCTCCGGCGCCGACTGGAACTGAGCTCCCTCCGCGCGGCCGCACGGACCCACCCGTCCGCGAGGCGCCCGCACCCGGACCGCGGCCGGCGCCCCGTATCCGGGGACCGCGCTCGCGGCGGACCGGTACGCTGCACCCAGCGGAACTGCCCTGCGCCTCACGCACGCCCCCGACCTGCAACAACTTCAGGAGACTGACGAGATGGCCGACCGGGTCACGGTGATCGGGTGGGACGGTTCGCCCCTGACCCGTGCTGCCACCTCCGCACTCTCCGCCGCCACCCTCGTGGCCGGCGCCGCCCACCACCTCGCCCTGCCCGAGGTCCCCGCCGGGGCCGAGCGCATCCGCCTCGGCAGCCTCGACCTCGCCGCCCGGCGGATCGCCGGGCACCGCGGAAGCGCCGTGGTCCTCGCCGACGGCGACCCCGGGTTCTTCGGCGTCGTGCGGACCCTGCGCGCCCCCGAGCACGGCCTGGAGGTCGAGGTGGTCCCCGCCGTCTCCTCGGTGGCCGCGGCCTTCGCCCGGGCCGGGATGCCGTGGGACGACGCCCGGATCGTCGTCGCGCACCGGCGCACCCTGCGCCGCGCGGTCAACGTCTGCCGGGCGCACGGCAAGGTCGCGGTCCTGACCTCGCCCGGCGCGGGCCCGGCCGAACTGGCCCTGCTGCTCGACGGGGTGCACCGCACCTTCGTGATCTGCGAGGAACTCGGCACCGACCGGGAGCAGGTCACCGTGCTCACCTCCGACAAGGCCGCCGACCACGTCTGGCGCGACCCCAACGTGGTCATCGTCGTCGGGGGAGCCCCGCCCTCCGCGGGGCCGGCGCCCACCGGCTGGATCGCCGGCCACGAGGCGGGGTACCCGCCGCCGCGGCGGGGCTGGGCCCTCCCGCCCGCCGAGCCGGGGCCCGGCCCGGCGGACGAGGGCGAGTCCCCTGCACTGCGCGCCGCCCAACTGGCCCGCCTCGGGCCCCGGACCGGCGACCTCGTCTGGGACATCGGCAGCGGCGGCGGCGCACTGGCGGCCGAGGCAGCGGGCTTCGGCGCCGCGGTCATCGCCGTCGACGCCGACCCCGCGGCCTGCGGGCGCACCGAGGCCGAGGCCCGGCGCCTCGGCGTCCGGGTCCAGGTGGTCCAGGGCAGGGCCCCCCAGGTGCTGGAGCGCCTGCCGGAACCGGACGTCGTCCGCATCGGCGGCGGCGGGGCCGCCGTCGTGACCGCCGTCGCCGACCGCCGCCCCCAGCGGATCGTCACCCACGCCTCCACCCGCGACCGCGCGGAGGCCGTGGGCGCCGCACTCGCCGCGGGGGGCTACGAGGTCGAGTGCACCCTCCTCCAGTCCGTCGAACTCGACCCCGGCGACTGGACCGAGAAGGATCGCGCCGTCGTCTTCCTGCTCTGCGGGCGGCACCCCGATCCCGCCGACTCCCGTCCCGGCGCCACGGGCGCGTAGCGCTCCTCACACCTCGGGCCCGAACCCCCTTCGGGGGCCTTCGCGCGGTAGGCTGGCCGATCGTTGTACCGCAGGCGGGCGTTCTTCGATTTGTTCTTCAATGCCCGGAAAAGGGAGTCGCTTTGGCTCCCGTTTGTGGTATGTCGGAACCGGGGGGACGCGCGACGTGGCGCAGCCCACAGCGGACCGTGGCGGATCGCGCCGCCGCGGTGCCGGTCGACGGCGACCGAGCATGGGGTCGGGAGTCGATCGTGCCGCGCGGCGCACATGCTCGTTAGGTGTTCACGGGCGTCAGGTGTGCCGGTCGGACGCCCCGGGTGATGGGCGAAGGAGCAGAACCGATGGGCGAGGGGTACGCATGACCGACACCGGCCAGGTCCCGGGCGAGGGGCTGCCGGAGGGCGCAGGCACGGCGGAGCAGCCGGGCGTCCCCGCCCCCGGCGCCTACCCCTACCTCGAACCCACCGCGCAGCCATCAGAGGAAGACGACCTCCTGCTCATGCCGGGTGCCCAGGGCGCGTGGAGCGAGCACTCCGCCGCCGCGCCCGCTCCCGCGCCGGCGCACGCCCCCGTCGCCGAGCAGTACGCAACCGCGAGCGCTCCCGTTCAGCAGCCCCACCACCCGGCGCCTGCCGACGCCTCGCACGGCGGCGGGTACGCCCCGGCTCCCCCCAGCGCCGCATACGGCCACGCCCCGGCCGCCGCCGGCGGGCAGGCGCCCGTCGCCCCGCAGTCCGCCGGAACGGCCGCAGCCGCCCCCGCGGGCCCGCCGCAGCAGCTCCCGCCCGAGCAGCCGACCGCCGCGGAGCACACCCACCCCGGGCCCGGAGACCCTTCAGGGGGCGACGGAACCGCCTTTGCGGCAGCCGCCTTCCCGCCCGGGGCGGACGCCGTCCCGCAGGCGCCGCACCCGGCTCCCGCCCTTCCCGACGAGGACGCCCACGAGCCCGGCGCCCACGAGACGGGAGGCCGGGACTCCGGCGCCGTCGACCTCGGGGCCGTGCGCACGCCCGCGGCCGCCACCACCGCCATGCCGACGCCGCCGCCCGCACGCCGCCCCCTGCACATGGGACCCCCGATGCCCGAGGCCACCAACTCCGTCGTGCGCTCCCTTGCCGACCGCGGCCCCGCGGGCGCCACCCCGCCGCACCCGTTCGTCGTGCAGGCGGGCGCCCCCACCCCGCCGGGCACCGGTGTCGAGTACCTGGACGTTCCCCGCGAGGGGACGGCCGGTGCCGGGCTGCCCGCACCCCAGCTCGCGGATATCCCGCCGCAGGCCGGGGCTCCCTGGGACCCCCAGCCGCCGCAGCCGCCCAAGGCCCCGGAAGCGGCCGCCGGGCCCTCCGCCCCGGAAGCGGCCGCCGGGCCCTCCGCCCCGGAAGCGGCCGCCGGGCCCTCCGCCCCGGAGGCCGCCGCCGCCCCGGAGGCGCCGGGCGGTGCGGCCGGGCCCGTGGCACCCGCCGGGCAGACGGCGACCGCCCCGGCCTCCCCGGCCGGGAGTGTGGCACTGCCCGAGGAGCAGGCTCCCGAGGCCGCGACGCAGCAGGCGGAGCCCGTCCCGGCCGCGGCACCCCTCGCTCCCGAGGCCGGAACCGCCCCCGCGGAGGTTCCGGCCGGGACTCCGGTTGAGGTTCCGGCCCGGGTGGAGCCCGTTCCCGTCGCCGTCCACCCGGTGGGTGCGCCCGAGTCGGTCCCCGAGGAGGGAGCCCCGGAGCCGGTTGCCGAGGGTGCCGGTGCGCCGGTGGCGGAGGTGGCCGGTCCGGTGTCGGCCGACGGGGGAGCGGGCGAGGCGGTCGCCGCCCCGGTGGCGGACCCCGGTCCGGCTCCGGCCGGGACCCCCGCCGAAGTCTCCGCCGAGGCCCCCGCGGAGGTTCCGGCCGGGACTCCGGTTGAGGTTCCGGCCCGGGTGGAGCCCGTTCCCGTCGCCGTCCACCCGGTGGGTGCGCCCGAGTCGGTCCCCGAGGAGGAGGGAGCCCCGGAGCCGGTTGCCGAGGGTGCCGGTGCGCCGGTGGCGGAGGTGGCCGGTCCGGTGGCGGCCGACGGGGGAGAGGGCAAGGCGGTCGCCGCCCCGGCGGCGGACCCCGGTCCGGCCCCGGCCGGGACCCCCGCCGAGACCGAAGCCCCGGCAGTGATCGCGGCTCCCACCGCGGAAGCCCCCGACGCGCCCGCCGACGCCGGGCCCGCCCCCGCCGACGCCCCGCTGGACGCCGGGCCCGTTCCCGCGGGTGCCCTGCCCGTCGCCCCGGACGCCGGAACCGAGGCAGCCTCCGCCGACGGCGCCCCGGCCGCGCCCGCCACGGACCCCGTCGCCCCCGAGCAGCCCGCGGCCGACGCCGCCCCGGAGGCCCCCGCGTCCCCCGAGCAGCCCGCGGCCCCCGCCGGCCCGCCCGCGCCCGGATACGACGAGGCCGAGCGCCAGGCGGTCCTGCGCGTCATGCGCGAGCGCCGGGACATCCGCAACGGCTTCCGCAGCGACCCGATTCCCCACGACGTCCTGCTGCGCGTGCTGGAGGCCGCCCACACCGCGCCCAGCGTCGGACACTCCCAGCCCTGGGACTTCGTCGTCATCCGCTCCGCGGAGACCCGGCGCACCATGCACGAACTCGCCCAGCGCCAGCGCGAGGCGTACGCCTCCACCCTCCCGAAGGGCCGCGCCAAGCAGTTCAAGGAACTGAAGATCGAGGCCATCCTCGACACCCCGGTGAACATCGTGGTCACCGCCGACCCCACCCGGGGCGGCCGCCACACCCTGGGGCGGCACACCCAGCCGCAGATGGCGCCCTACTCCTCCGCGCTCGCCGTCGAGAACCTCTGGCTCGCCGCCCGTGCCGAGGGCCTCGGCGTCGGCTGGGTCTCCTTCTTCGACGAGCGTGAGATGGTCCGCACGCTCGGCCTTCCGGAGCACCTGGAGGTCGTCGCCTACCTCTGCGTGGGGTACGTCGACGCGTTCCCCGCAGAACCCGAACTGATGCAGGCGGGCTGGTCCAAGCGCCGCCCGCTGTCGTGGGTCGTCCACGAGGAGACCTACGGCCGACGGGCGCTGCCCGGAGAGGAGCCCCACGACCTGCTCCAGGAGACCGTCGCCACGATCAGGCCGCTGGACGCCAAGGCGCTCGGCGAGGCATGGGAGCGGCAGAAGCGCATGACCAAGCCGGCCGGTGCCCTCGGCATGCTGGAGATCATCTCCGCACAGCTGAGCGGCCTGTCCCGGATGTGCCCGCCGCCCGTGCCCGAGCCCGCCGCCGTCGCGATCTTCGCCGGCGACCACGGGGTGCACGCCCAGGGCGTCACCGCCTGGCCCCAGGAGGTGACCGGCCAGATGGTCGCCAACTTCCTCGGCGGCGGAGCGGTGTGCAACGCCTTCGCGGGCCAGGTGGGTGCCGAGGTCTGCGTCGTGGACGTCGGTGTGGCCGCCGACCTCCCCGCCACCCCGGGCCTGCTGCCGCGCAAGGTGCGCCCGGGCACGGCCGACTTCACCACGGGCCCGGCGCTCTCCCGCGAGGACGTGCTCGCCGCCGTCGAGGTGGGGATCGAGACCGCCCGGGACCTCGTGGCCGCAGGGAACAAGGCCCTGCTCACCGGGGAGATGGGCATCGCCAACACCACCTCCTCCGCCGCCCTGATCTCCGTCTACACCGGCGCCGACCCCGCCGAGGTCACCGGGCGCGGAACCGGCATCAACGACGAGATGCACGCCCGGAAGGTGGACGTCGTCCGCCGGGCCCTGGAACTCCACCGGCCCGACCCGGCCGACCCGGTGGGCGTCCTCGCCGCCCTCGGCGGCCTGGAGCACTGCGCCCTCGTCGGCCTCATCCTGGGCGGCGCCTCCCTGCGCACGCCGGTCATCCTGGACGGTGTGAGCACCGGAGCGGCGGCCCTGGTCGCCCGGGCCATCGCCCCCGAGTCCCTGGCGGCGTGCATCGCGGGCCACCGCAGCGCGGAGCCCGGCCACGTGGCGGCCCTCGGCAAGCTCGGCCTGCGCCCGCTGGTGGACCTGGACCTCCGCCTCGGCGAGGGCACGGGCGCCCTGCTGGCCCTGCCCCTCGTGCAGAGCGCGGCCCGCGCCATGCACGAGGTGGCCACCTTCGACTCCGCAGGGGTCTCGGAGAAGTAGCCGCACCGCACCGGGCCCGGGACCCCGCCGCACGGCCGGGCCCGGGCCCGGTGCCAGGCCGGCAACGGGGCCCGTACCCTGGTCACCGGTGCCCCGCCCGGCGGCGGAGCCCGCCCCGGCCCACCGCCGCTCCACCGCCGCAGCGGCCCCGTCCCCGCACCACCCGCACGAGGAGCCGCACCGCCATGCCCGAGCCCGCCGAGCACCCCGCGTACCCTGTCGGACTCCGCCTGTCCGGGCGCCGAGTCGTCGTCCTCGGCGGTGGCCAGGTGGCCCAGCGGCGCCTGCCCGCCCTGGTCGCGGCCGGTGCCCTCGTCACCCTGGTCTCCCCCTCGGCGACCCCGTCCGTGGAGGCCATGGCCGACGCGGGCGAGATCACCTGGCTCCGGCGGCGCTACGAGGACGGCGACATCGGCGACGCCTGGTACGCGCTCGTCGCCACCAGCGACCCGGAGGCCAACGAGCGCGCCTCCGCGGAGGCCGAGCGGACCAAGACCTGGTGCGTCCGCAGCGACGACGCCGAGGCCGCCACCGCCTGGACGCCCGCCACCGGGCGGAGCGAGGGCGTCACCGTCGCCGTGCTCACCGGTCGCGACCCGCGCCGGTCCGCGGCGGTGCGGGACGCCGTCGTCGAGGGGCTCAGGGACGGCACCCTGGCCGCCCCGCACCGGCGCACCCGGGAGCCCTTCGTCGCACTCGTCGGCGGCGGCCCGGGCGACCCCGACCTGATCACCGTGCGCGGCCGGCGGCTGCTCGCCGAGGCCGACGTGGTGATCGCGGACCGCCTCGGCCCGCGCGACCTCCTCGACGAACTCCCCCCGCACGTCGAGGTCATCGACGCGGCCAAGATCCCCTACGGCCGCTTCATGGCCCAGGAGGCCATCAACAACGCCCTGGTCGAGCACGCCAAGGCGGGCAGGTCCGTGGTGCGGCTCAAGGGCGGCGACCCCTATGTCTTCGGGCGCGGCATGGAGGAGGCGCAGGCGCTCGCCGAGGCCGGCATCCCCTGCACCGTGGTCCCCGGCATCTCCAGCTCCATCTCGGTGCCCTCGGCCGCCGGGATCCCCGTCACCCACCGGGGCGTGGCGCACGAGTTCACCGTCGTCAGCGGGCACGTGGCCCCCGACGACCCGCGCTCCCTGGTGGACTGGGCCGCCCTCGCCAGGCTGACCGGCACCCTGGTCGTCCTCATGGGGGTCGACAAGATCGGCGCCATCGCCGCGGCCCTGGTCGCCCACGGCCGGTCGCCGGAGACCCGGGTCGCCCTCGTCCAGGAGGGCACCACGGCCGCCCAGCGCCGCGTGGACGCCACCCTGGGCACCGTGGCCGAGGCCGTCCGCGCCCACGAGGTGCGCCCGCCCGCCGTCATCGTCATCGGGGACGTCGTCGGCGTCGGCACCCCCGCCCGCGGCTGAGCCCGCCCCGGCGGACCGGCACCCCTCGCACCGCACCACCGGAAGGCAGGCACCCGTGGCCGACGTCCTCACCGTCGACGATCCGGACGACCCCCGTCTGTCCGACTACACCGGACTCACCGACGTCGAACTGCGCCGTCGGCGCGAGCCGGCCGAGGGCCTGTTCATCGCCGAGGGCGAGAAGGTCCTCCGGCGCGCCCTGCAGGCGGGCTACCCGATGCGCTCGCTGCTGCTGTCCGCCAGGTGGCTCGACGCCCTGGCCGATGTCGTCGAGCGCGTGGACGCCCCCGTCTACCTCGTCGAGCCCGCCCTCGCCGAGCAGGTCACCGGCTACCACGTGCACCGCGGAGCCCTGGCCTCCATGCAGCGCAGGCCGCTGCCCGACGCCGCGGAGCTGCTGGCCGCGGCGCGCCGGGTGGCGGTGCTGGAGTCGGTCAACGACCACACCAACATCGGCGCGATCTTCCGCAGCGCCGCGGCGCTCGGGATGGACGCCGTGCTGCTCTCTCCCGACTGCGCCGACCCCCTCTACCGCAGGTCCGTGAAGGTCTCCATGGGCGCGGTGTTCTCCGTGCCCTACGCACGGCTCGCCCCGTGGCCCCAGGGCCTGGCGGCCCTGCGGGAGTCGGGCTGCCGGCTCCTCGCCCTCACCCCGGACGGGCAGGCGGTCCCGCTGGACGAGGTGGCGCCCCACCGGCTGGAGCGGGTGGCCCTGATGCTGGGCGCGGAGGGCAGCGGACTGTCGCCGAAGGCGCTCGCGGCGGCCGACACCCGGGTGCGCATCCCGATGGCGCACGGAGTGGACTCGCTCAACGTGGGGGCCGCGGCGGCGGTCGCCTTCTACGCCGTGACCGCGGGCCGCTCCGGCGGCTGAGCGCTCCGGCGGGACCGCCGGGCCGCACCGGCCGGTGTCCCGCGGGTCAGAGCTTCTGCGCCGCCGCGATGCCCAGGGCCACGATCAGCGTCACCACGAAGAAGACCACGATCCGCTGCCGCAGCAGCCGCGGGTTCGCGGGCCTGAGCCCCGTCGAGGTCGTGCGCACGCCGGGACGGGTGCCGCCCCGCCGCCCGGTGGTGGACGCGCCGCCGCCGGTCCGCGGCGACGCCGGCCGGCGCCGCGTGCCGCGGACCGGGTGGCCGGTGGAGTGCGGCCGCGGTGCGGAGGACCCCCCCGTGCGCCGCTCCGCGTGCTCGGTGCGCTCGGTGTAGCGCGCGGTGGGCCGGCTGAGCTCCACCCGCTCCCGGGGAGCCGGCGGGCGGGCGTCGTGCAGTCCCTGCGCCTCCCGGGCGGCGATCTCCTTGAGCCGCATGGACAGCTGGAGGGTGCTGGGCCGCTCCTCCGGGGCCTTCGCCAGGCACGCCGCCACCAGCGGGGCCAGCGCGTCGTGGACCCCGTGCAGCTGCGGCTCCTCGTGCACCACCCGGTACAGCATCACCTCGGAACTCCCGTGGCCGAAGGGGGAGTCCCCCATGGCCGCGTAGGCCAGGGTCGCACCGAGCGCGAAGACGTCCGTCGCGGGTGTGACCGCCGCGCCCCGCACCTGCTCGGGTGCGAGGAAGCCCGGCGAGCCCACGGCCGTGCCGACGTGGGTGAGGGTGCTCGCGCCCGTCGCCCAGGCGATGCCGAAGTCGATGATGCGCGGCCCCTTCGGGGACAGCAGGATGTTCGAGGGCTTCAGGTCGCGGTGCACCACACCGGCCTCGTGGACGGCGACCAGCCCCTCCGAGAGGGCGGCACCGACGGCTGCGGTGTCGGCGGCCCGCAGCGGGCCCTCCTCGACGACCTTGTCGTGCAGCGAGGGACCCGGCACGTACTGGGTGGCGAACCAGGGGCGGTCCGCCTCCAGGTCCGCCGCGACCAGCCGGGCCGTGCATCCGCCGCGGATCCGCCGGGCGGCGGACACCTCCCGGGCGAACCGCGAGCGGAACTCCTGGTCCTCCGCGAGGTCCGGCCGGATCACCTTCAGCGCCACACGCTGGCCCTTCCGGTCGGACCCCAGGTAGACGACACCCATCCCGCCGGCCCCAAGCCGCCGGTGCAGCCTGAACGAGCCGACGACACGCGGGTCCTCGCGCCGGAGCCGCATCATCGCCATCGTCCGTCCCCTACCTCGGTGGGAGGCCCCACCCCTGCTGCCCGGTCATCGGTCTGACGGGCCACAGCTTACGTATCCGTGTGGCGGGGCGCGCAGAGGCCGCGCCCTCTCCCACGGATCGATTGTCAGTGCCCGGTGGGAGAATTGAGCGGTGGTCAGGGGAGTGCGGATCCCGCTCCGCTCGGCCGTGCGAGATCTCAACGGTCAATCGCAGAAGGGGGATTGGATCGATGAAGGGCGATCGGGTGGAGATCGTGGTGGACGCCGGTGACACCACCCGCACCTACGAGGTGGTGGCGGCCCGGGCGGGCCGCAGGGTCGAGACGGCCGTCCGCAGAGGGGTGGTGGAAGTGAGCGAAGTCACCAGGTCGGGCACCGTGGTGCGCACCGCGCGGTTCATGGCCGCCCGGGTCCTGGCGCTGGTCGAGCAGCCCGTGCAGGTCGAGGCCCCCGCCCCCCTCCGGGATGACCCGGGGCAGCCGGGCCCCGGTCTCCACCCAGCGGAGTAGTACGGGGCGCGGGGGGTCATCCTCCGGGAGGCCGGGCAAGCGGTACGCGGGCATGACGACCGCGGCCCCGGCCTTCCCTAGTGTTGGTTCCAAGCGGCGGGTGCAGCACTCGTCCCCCGAGGTCAGACACCCGCCGCTGCCGACACGAGGAACAGGAGAGGGACATGGCGGACACGACGTCGCGCACGTCGCACGCGGGGCTCGGCGTCCGCCCCTCCGGCACCCGCCACCCGCTGGTCGCGACGGCGATGGTGCTCCCTCTCGCGGCACTGCTCGTGGTCGCCTTCGGCGGCTGGGACGCGGTGGTCGTACAGGCGTCGTCCGTGGGCGTGATGCTGGGGCGCTGATCGGCGCCCCGGGCCCGGAAGAGCGGTCCGGGCCGGGGACATCGGGCCGACAGCCCCGTGGGGACGGGGGTGCGGCGGACGGCTGCGTTCGGCCGGCCGGCTGGGGAGCCGGCCGGCCGAACGCGCATGTGCCCCGGCGGCGGAGGCCCCGCGGGGGCGGATACGCTCGGCGCCGTGACCGCCGCCCTCGTCCGCAGCCTCTCCCGCCTCGCCCGTACGGCGGCCCATCCGGCCGCACCCGCCTGCCCCGCCTGCGGATCGGCCGACGAGACCCTCGCCGACCGGCCCGACGGCACCGTGGTCCGCCACGGGGACGCGGTCGCCAAGGCCCACGCGCCGGGCACCGAGGCGGGGCCCCACGCGGTGCGCCTGGCCGTCGCCGGGCACCCGGCGCTCGCCGGCGTCCTGCTCGCGCCCCTGCCGGAGCGGGCCACCGGGCCGGCGGGCCGGCCCCTGTCGGCCTGGCCCTACGGACGCCCCGTCGACCCGGCCGACCCCGAGGCCGCGCCCTGGGAGCAGGCGGCCGTCCTGCTCGCCCGGATGCACCGGGTGGACCCGGGGGTGCTCCCCGGGCCGCTGCCGCCGATGCGCGGTCCCCTCAAGCTCGCCGCGGCCCTTGCGCGGATGGAGCGGGAGGCGGGCGGCCACCCCGCCGCGGCCGAGGTGCGCAGGGCATGGCGGGGGCTGCCCGGGACGGTCCGCGGCGCAGGCGGCCGCGCCCCGGTGCCCGCCGCCCTGTGCCACGGCGACCTCCACCTGGGGCAGCTGGTGCGCCACCCCGCGCCGGACGGCCCCTGGGTGCTGATCGACGTCGACGACCTGGGGCTCGGAGACCCGGCGTGGGACCTGGCCCGCCCGGCCGCCTGGTTCGCCGCGGGACTGCTCGCCCCCGACGTCTGGCTGCGCTTCCTCGGGGCCTACACCGACGCCGGGGGACCGGCCGTCCCCGATCCCGCCGATCCCTGGCGCACCCTCGACGCGCCCGCCCGCGCCCTGACCGTGCAGACCGCGGCACTCGCCCTGGCGCGGGCCGCCGCGGCCGGACGCGAGCCCGACGAGGTGGAGCGGGCGGTGCTGGACGCTTGTACCCGAATCGGGACACTGGCACCCGAGTTGGAACGAGGCGCCCCGTCGTAGGGTGAGATCGGCGCCGTCGCCGCCCGGAACCGGGGCGCGGTGGCCGTTTCCTTCCACACGAGGAGAGGCAGAGCAGACGATGCAGTGTCCCAAGTGCCATGCGGCGATGCACACCTACAACCGCAACGGCGTCCAGATCGAGCAGTGCAGCGGCTGCCGGGGGATATTCCTGGACTACGGGGAGCTGGAGGCGCTGACGCGCCTGGAGTCGCAGTGGGTGCAGCAGGCACCGCCGCCGCCCGCCCCCGGCGGCTACCCGGCGGCTCCCGCCCCCGCCGCACCGGCCTGGGGCGCCCCGCACCACGGCGGGCACCACAAGCACCACCGCAACCGCGGTTTCGGGCGGATGCTGTTCTCCTCCTGAGCGTCCCGGCCGCCGGTGCGGCGGCCGGAGCACGGCGAAGCCCCCGGCCGCAGGGCCGGGGGCTTTCGGACGGTGCGCGATACTGGGATTGAACCAGTGACCTCTTCCGTGTCAGGGAAGCGCTCTCCCGCTGAGCTAATCGCGCGGGACGACCTCCGGGGCGACCCGGGGGACGGTGTGGTGCGTGCGCGATACTGGGATTGAACCAGTGACCTCTTCCGTGTCAGGGAAGCGCTCTCCCGCTGAGCTAATCGCGCGGGTGTCCTTGCGGACCAGTGGACGATACTGGGATTGAACCAGTGACCTCTTCCGTGTCAGGGAAGCGCTCTCCCGCTGAGCTAATCGTCCGTGGAGGTGGAGACGGGATTTGAACCCGTGTAGACGGCTTTGCAGGCCGTTGCCTCGCCTCTCGGCCACTCCACCCGGAGTGCGGGGTCCGGGAAGATCCCGATCCCCCTTCTCGAGCGGACGACGAGATTCGAACTCGCGACCCTCACCTTGGCAAGGTGATGCTCTACCAACTGAGCCACGTCCGCCTGTCGTTTCCGGCCCGCTTGCGCGTCCCGGCGACGTGTTGAACTCTAGCGGATTCCCGGGCCAGTACAAAAACGCGTTTGTGCAGCGTGCTGCCGTGTGTGCCCGTCGCCCCCGGTCACGGGGGGTGCCCGGCCCCCTCGGGCCCGCCCTTCCGCACCCCGGGCGGCGCCGGTCCTACACTCGCAGACGTGCACGACCTCGCTCCTCTGGCCCGCTTCGGCCCCCTCCTCGCCACCGACCTCAGGGACGTCACCAGCGACCCCGCGGCCCTCGACTCCTCGGGTTTCTGGGCCGTGGCCGCCGACTTCGAGGGCGGGCTGACCTGCGCGCGCTTCGGCGACGTGCGGTCGGTGCCGGTCCCCGCCCCCGAACCCGGGCGCTGGCGCGGCCCGGCGGCCGGGGAGTGGACCTCCTCGCTCGACCGCGCCGCCTACACCGCCGGAGTGCGCCGGATCCGGGCGCACATCGCGACGGGCGAGGTCTACCAGGCGAACCTGTGCCGGGTGCTGTCGGCCCCGCTGCCGGGGCCCGGAGCGGGCGACGTCGACGCGCTCGCCGCCCTGCTGGCGCAGGGCAACCCCGCCCCCTATGCAGGAACGATTCGGCTTCCGGCGCACGGAGTGGAGATCGCGAGCGCCTCCCCCGAGCTCTTCCTGCGCCGCACCGGTCGCACGGTGGAGTCCGGCCCGATCAAGGGCACCGGCCGCACCGCCGAGGACCTGCTGGAGAAGGACCACGCCGAGAACGTGATGATCGTGGACCTGGTCCGCAACGACCTCGGGCGCGTCTGCCGCACCGGGACCGTGACGGTGCCCGCGCTCTGCGC
The DNA here is from genome assembly GCF_024497955.1 of Streptomyces sp. C10-9-1. Taxonomy (GTDB): domain Bacteria; phylum Actinomycetota; class Actinomycetes; order Streptomycetales; family Streptomycetaceae; genus Streptomyces; species Streptomyces sanyensis. The sequence goes on from NZ_JANHKP010000008.1 coordinate 259,740, forward strand.
CGTGGAACCGCACCCGGGCCTGGTCCACCTGGTCTCCACGGTCCGGGGCGAACTCGCCCCGGGAGCCGGCTGGCCCGAGCTGCTGGCCGCGGCCTTCCCCCCGGGGTCCGTCACCGGGGCGCCCAAGTCCAGCGCCCTGAGGATCATCGACGCCCTGGAGACCGCGCCCCGGGGGCCCTACTGCGGCGGGATCGGCTGGGTCGACGCCGACCGGGGCACCGCCTCGCTCGCCGTCGGCATCCGCACCTTCTGGATCGACCGCGGCGCCCCGGGCGGACCCCGCCTGCGCTTCGGCACCGGAGCGGGGATCACCTGGGGCTCCGACCCCGACCGGGAGTGGGAGGAGACCGAGCTGAAGGCCTCCCGGCTGCTCGCGATAGCGTCGGGCGCGTACCAGGCGAGCGGAAGGACTGCGGGATGAGGCTCTGGGTCAACGGTGGCCTCCGGGACGTCGAGGACGCCCGGGTGTCCGTGCTCGACCACGGCATGACCGTGGGCGACGGGATCTTCGAGACCGTCAAGGCGGTGCGCGGGCGGCCCTTCGCCCTCACCCGCCACCTGGAGCGGCTCACCCGGTCCGCGCACGGGCTGGGCCTGCCCGAGCCCGACCACGACGAGATCCGGCACGCCTGCGCGGCGGTCCTGGACGCCAACCCGATGCCGCTCGGCCGCCTGCGCATCACCTACACCGGCGGCCTCTCCCCGCTCGGCTCGGACCGCGGCACCGACGGCCCCACCCTGGTGGTCGCCCTCGGCGCGACGGCGGAGCGCCCCGACACCACCGCCGTGGTCACCGTGCCCTGGACCCGCAACGAACGCGGTGCCCTCGCCGGGCTGAAGACCACCTCCTACGCGGAGAACGTGGTCGCCCTCGCCCGCGCCCACGAGCAGGGCGCCTCCGAGGCGCTGTTCGCCAACACCGTCGGGCGGCTGTGCGAGGGCACCGGCTCCAACGTCTTCGTCGTACTCGACGGCGAGATCCACACCCCGCCCCTCGCCTCCGGCTGCCTGGCCGGCATCACCCGCGCCCTGGCCGCGGAGTGGACGGGCGCCCGCGAGACCGACCTGCCGATGGACGTCCTCCACCGCGCGCAGGAGGTGTTCCTCACCTCGACCCTCCGCGACGTGCAGGCCGTGGTCCGGATCGACGGGAGGGAGTCGGGGACGGCCCCCGGGCCCGTCACCGCCAAGGCCATGCGGATCTTCCGGGAGCGCGCGGCGGCCGAGCCCGACCCCCGCTGATCCGGCGGCACCGGCTCGGCGGAATTGGGTGGTGTCGGGCGCCCCGGAGGCAGGTAGAAACACCTCGATGACGACGACACTGCGGCCCACCGGGCCGATACGGCGGTCGGAGGGCGCGCTCGCCCGGGACTACGACGTGTGCGTGAACGGCAGGCCCGTGGGCGCGGTCGCCCTGGCCGCCGAGCCCGGGCCCGGGATCACGGTCGGCCGCATCCTCTCGCTGCACGTCGAGCCGCCCGACCGCGGCCGGGGCAGGGGCACGGTCGCGGCCCTCGCCGCGGAGGAGGTACTGCGCGGCTGGGACTGCGCCGAGGTCCGCATCGCGGTCGAGGAGGGGGCGGAGCCCGCCCTGCGGCTCGCGGGTGCGCTCGGCTACACCGCGCGCGCCCGCTCGATGGCCAAGCAGACGGGCGGACCGCCGCCCGCCCCGTCCGACGGCGCCGAGGCCCGGCCCCTGGACCCGGCGGACTACGACCGCTGGCGCCGGGCGGCGGTCGGCTCCTTCGCCAGGACCCTGGCCGCCCAGGGCTTCCCCGAGGCCGCGGCCCTCGCCCACTCCGAGCGGGCGCACGCCGGGCTCCTCCCCGAGGGCCTCGCCACCCCCGGGACCCGGATCCTGTGCCTGTACGCCGCGGGGGAGTGCGTCGGCCGGATCTGGGTCGCCGAGCGCGACGCCGGCCGGGGCGCCCGGGAGGCCTTCGTCCTCGACGTCGAGGTGGCGGAACCGCACCGCGGCCGCGGACACGGCCGGACCCTGATGCTGCTCGCCGAGCGCACCGCGCGCGAGGCCGGTCTGGAGCGCGTCGGGCTCAACGTCTTCGAGGGCAACACCCCCGCCCTGCGGCTCTACGAGTCCCTGGGGTACCGCACCACCCACCGCAACCTCGCCAAGCGGCTGCTCTGACGGGCCCGGCGGGGGCCCGGCGGGGCGAGGGGCACCGCCGGACCACCGTGCGGCGGGGTCGCCGGGGCGCCGGCGGACCGGTGTCTCGCGCTCGGCCGCGGTGGCCGCCCTACAGCTGGTCCCCCGTGCCGGCCGGTTTCGGCGGATGCGTCCCACCACCGTCCTTGATGTCCTGCTTGCACGAGGGGCGGCGGTAGGACTGGTCGTTGGGGATCAACAGGACCCCGGCCACCTGCCCGGGGTGCTCGACCGCGAGCCAGACCTCGCCCGTGAGGGCGCCGTCCGGCTCGTGCCGCGCCCCGGGCGCGTAGACCGCCTGGCAGCCCAGTGCCACGCGGTCCTTGTCGACGGCGCAGGCGTCCACTGTCGGGCCGGATGTCCGGCCGGCGCCGTCGAAGCGATAGCGGAAGTGGACCTCGTCGCCTTCGGACGGCGCCTGCGGGTGGGGCCGGAGGCGCCAGTCGACAATCTCGGCGGTGACGCCGAGACGCTGCCCGTACACGTCCTCGACCTGCACCCTGACACCGGCCTCACCGCGCTCCGCGGCCGTGTCGGTGCAGCCCCAGTGGGAGGAGCAGCCGGACAGGGCGGCAAGCACCAGAGCCAGCGGGGCACCGGTACGTACCCGTGCGGGAATCACCGAGACGGCCCCCGGCCGAAACGGGGGCGGGGCGGAGTGTTCCCGGGAGCGGCGACCGCGGGCGCCCGGGCAGCGCCGGCGGCCGCCCCGCCGGCCGAAGGAGTGCCGGAGACCGCCCCGTGGGCCCGCGCGGGCCCACGGGGCGGTACGCCCGGGGACCTACGCACGGGGGGCCGCGGCCAGCAGGCGGTCGGCGATCTCCTCGATCCGTCCGCGCAGCCCCTCCTGGCTCACGCCGCCGTCCAGGCGGACCCCGTCGACGACGTACGTCGGCGTCCCCGTGACGCCGAGCGCCTTCCCCTCGGCCTGGTCGGCGTCGACCACCAGGATGTGCCGCCCGTCGACCAGGGAGGTGTCGACCTCCTCGGCATCGAGGCCCAGCTCCTGCGCCAGCTCGACCAGCACCTCCTCGCCCCGTCGCGACAGTTCCCCGGTGCGCGCCAGGAGCGCCTCCGCATAGTCCCGGCCCCGCCCCTGGACGGCCGCCTCCTCCGCCGCCTGCGCCGCGGCGAAGGCATGGCGGTTCTTCTCCAGGGGGAAGTGGCGCAGCCGCAGCTCGATCCGGTCGCCGTAGCGCTCGCGCAGGGCGCGGACGTCGTCCTGCGCGCGGTGGCAGTCGGGGCACTGGAGGTCGCACCAGACGTCGACGACGACCGGGGGAGTGGAGGGGGAATCGCTCATGGCCCCAGTCTTCCACCCGCCCCGGGGCCGCCGCCCACCGCCCGCAGGCCCGGCCGGGGTACGTCCGCGCACGTCGCCGCGGGACCTGAGGAGGAGAACACCCCGGAGTTCTCCCTGAGGCGGGCCCGCACCGTGGCCCCGGACCCCGGCGACGGTGCAGGATGGAAAGGGACGACACCGACACCCGTCGTCCCGCCGACCCTGGAGGACCGGATGCTTGCCGAGACCATCTGCTCCGCGGTGGCCGCGGCCGGGCTGGGCATCGCCGCGGTGACGGCGTACCGCAGGCGCTTCCTCGCCGCCGCCCGTATCGCCGCCTACTCCCTCGTCCCCCTCGGCCTGGTGCTCACCGGTGCGGTCGAGTGGGCCGTCGACACGGCCTTCAGCCCCTCCGCGTGGGCGGGCTTCGGCCTGCTCGGCGGCGCGTGGCTGCTCTTCGCCGCCACCCGCGTCACCGAGCGGAGGCGCGCCGCGAAGGCGGTGCCCCCGGCGGCCGGGCCCGCCCCGCGCGGCGGGGCCGTGGCGCCCGGCGCCGCGGCGCCGTCCCTCGGGTCCGGCGCGGAGGCGCACGGCCGCACGCGGAGGAAGGAGACCGCCGAGGACGACTTCAGCGACATCGAGGCGATCCTCAAGAAGCACGGCATCTGACACCCGTCGCCGCGACCCGCGGCGGCCGTCCCGGCACGGCCGCCGGGGTGCGGCCATCTGCGCGAAGGGACACGGGATCTGGTGAACTCCCGTGCTCCAGGACGGGGTTGGTGCTCTGCGGCCCCTCGGCTGCGTCATGATCTCTACGAGATGCTCGATACCTCACGGGGCCAGTCCCCCGCACCGACCCGCGAGCCGCGCGGCTGCCTGTTCGCCCTCTCCCAGCCACCCCTGATGATCTTCCTCGCGGTGATCGGGGTCCTGCTGCTGCTGGCGGCCCTCCATGACCTGTTCCTGCTGTGAGCGGCGGCCCGGCCGTCAGCCCGCGGCCTCCCGGCGGCGCGCCCGGTAGGCCGCCACGTGCAGCCGGTTGCCGCAGGTGCGGCTGTCGCAGTAGCGGCGCGAACGGTTGCGGGACAGGTCGACGAAGGCCCGCCCGCAGCCGGGCGCCTCGCAGCGGCGCAGCCGCTCCTTCTCGCCGGCCACGACGATGAAGGCGAGCGCCATCCCGCAGTCGGCGGCGAGGTGGTCGGCCACGGAGGCGCCGGGTGCGAAGTAGTGCACATGCCAGTCGTAGCCGTCGTGGTCGGTGAGCTGGGGCGTGGTGCCCGCCGCGGCCACCAGGTCGTTGATCAGCCCGGCCGCGCTCCGGCTGTCCGGTGCCGCGAAGACCTCCGCGAAGCCGTCCCTGATCCCCTGCACCGCCCTCAGGTCGCGGGGGCCCAGCCGGTCCACGTCGCTGACGTTGTGCCGGCGGACGAACTCGTCGAGCGCCGCGACGTCCGCGAGTCCGTCCTCGCGGTCGTCTTCGGGCGCGGTGTTCACCAGATCGACGACCGCGTCGAGGGCGACGCGGGTGTCGTGGGGAATCAGCACGTTTCGCTCCCTGGGCTGCCGCGGGCCGGTGCCCGCCGAATTGCGCCGACTCTAGCGGTTCGTGCCCGGACGGCATTCGGCGCCGTCGCCACGGTGGATTCCGTGGCGACGGCGCCGAATGCCTCCGCAGGGGAGGATCCGCGCGGCGCCGTCTCCCCGAGACGGACGGCGCCGGGCGGTTCTAACGCCTGGCTCAGTTCTCGGCCAGGATGTGCGAGAGCTCCGTGTCGAGATCGAAATGCCGGTGCTCGGTGCCGGGAGGCACCGCGGCGTCGGTCCGCTTCAGGAACGACTCGAGGGCCCGCGCCGGGGCCTCGAGGAGGGCTTCCCCTTCCGGGGAGCTCAGGGCGATGCAGACGACGCCCTGACCGTGGCTCCGGGACGGCCAGACACGGACGTCGCCGGTGCCGGTGGGCCTGTGGAGACCCTCGGCGAGCAGGTCGCGGGCGAAGACCCATTCGACCGTCTCTTCGGCTCCGGTGTGGAAGGTGGCGTGCACGGCATAGGGATCGGCCGTGTCATACCGCAGGCCCGCGGGTACAGGCAGTGAGGACTCGCTCGATACAACGAGGCGCAGGTGCAGCTCGCAGCTGACCGTGGTGTTCATAAGCGCCAGGGCCTTTCGCTCAGTGTGCGCTCGGGGATTCGCACGTCGGCGAAATCGACATGCCACCTACGGTGCCGTTGTAAACCCCTCTGACCGTTTTGTGATGCCTCGCGTCCCTCGTACGGCGGGGGATTACCGTGCGCAATGCGCCCATCCTGGTGATCGGGTGCGATCCGGTAAGTTGGGCCCCATGCGAGCGGAGAGTGACGAGCGGGACGAGGCTGTCGCCATGACGGCGCGCCGCCCCGCAACGGGGGACGTGACCACGGATGCGGCGTCGGCGCCCCAGGCGCCCGAGGAGGAGGACGAGCGGCCGCTCGGCTCCCGGGCGCCGCACTTCATCAAGAGATCCAGGACCCTGCACATCAGCTGGCAGGTCGGCGTCTTCGTCGTCGGCCTCGCGGTCGTCTGCGCGGGCGCCGCCATGCTCGTGCTGCCGGGCCCCGGCTGGGTCGTGATCTTCGCCGGTATGGCGATCTGGGCGACCGAGTTCGTCTGGGCGCAGCTGGTGCTGCGCTGGACCAAGCGGAAGGTCACCGAGGCCGCCCAGCGCGCCCTGGACCCGCGGGTCAGGCGCCGCAACATCATCCTGACCGTGGTCGGCCTGGTGATCGCGGGGGGCCTGTGCGGCTTCTACCTGTGGACGTTCGGCCTCGTCCTGCCGTGGCGGATCGAGAGCTGATCCCCGCGCGGCGGACGGCCGGTCCGGCGGTGGTGCCGGGGCCCCTCTGACATGGGGTAATGTGTGCCGTGCGCCCGGGCGATTAGCTCAGCGGGAGAGCGCTTCGTTCACACCGAAGAGGTCACTGGTTCGATCCCAGTATCGCCCACCGAACCGAGGGCCCCGGGGACATCCGTCCCCGGGGCCCTCGGCGTTCAGCGCATCCGGCCGATGCCCGCCCGCACTCTGCGGACCTCGCGCAGCCGCTGCTCGTACGTGGCGCCCACCCCGAGCAGCAGCGCCCCCGCGAGCGCCGGAGGAAGCCACCGGGGGAGCGCCCCGACCGCCTGCACCACGTAGGGCGCCAGCTCGTGCACGCCCAGCGCCACCAGGACCCCGCCTCCGAGGAGCAGCGGCGCCTGGAGCCGGCGGCGCGCGCCGACCAGGGTCACGGCCAGGGCGGCCGAGCCCAGCAGCAGCGGCCGGGTCCCCTGCCCGTCGGCCAGCGCCCACAGCAGCCCGGGGACCGCCGTCGCGGCCAGACCCGGCCCGTAGGCCCGCCAGGAGGAGGTCCCCGGGTCGCGCCGCCTGCGCAGCGCGCCCACCACCAGCGCCGCCACGGTCACCGGAAGCGTGTAGGGCTCCGGAGCCGTCGTCCCGGCCGCGAACAGCCGCACCCAGGTGGCCACCAGGAACAGCCCGGCGGCCAGGTGCGCCGCGGCCGGGCGCCGCTCGGGACGGAGCGCCGTCGCCGCCGCGACCACCCCGCACAGGGCGAGCACCAAAGACGCCCACGCGGCGTCCCCCGAGGCGGCCAGCACCGCCGCGGCCCCGGCGGGCACGGAGGCGAGCTCGACCGGCAGGGCCGCCGGGTGCCGCCCCAGGCGCGCGCCGACCCCGGCGGCGGCCGCGGGCACGGCCAGCAGCACCAGCGCGGCCCGGTGCGCGGGGAGCCCGGACGCCGCGGCGGCGGCCCCGGCCAGCCCGGACGCCGCCAGGACCGCCGCCGCACCGAGCACCGCGGGCCGTACCGGCCCGGCCGACCGGCGCGCCGCCGCCGCCAGCGCCGCGGTCAGCACCCCGAGCACCGCGAACGTGGCGGTCCGGGTCGCGAGAGCCAGCGCGACCGCGCTCACCGCGGACGCCGCCGCGCACAGCAGCGCCGCCGCGGCCGGGACGCCGTCCCCGGCGTCGTGCCGCGGCCCGGACGGCACCGGACGGCTCCGGACACCGGCGGCCAGTGCCCCGAGGGCCACCGCCGTCTGCCAGCACACGGCGGCCGGGTAGGGGGCGTCGACCGCCCAGGGCAGGACCGCCAGGGCCGCCCACCCGAGCGCCAGGGCCGCGGCCGCGGCCGCCCCCCGCCACGGCCCGGCGGCCGCGGGGCGCAACCCGGCGAGCGCCCGGGGGCGCAGGGCGAGCAGCGCCGGGAGCACCGCGGCGCACGCGAGGACCACGGGTACCGAGAGCGGCGCGCCCGGCGCCGGCAGCCCGGGCAGCGCCTCGCGGACCGTGGCGGGCGCGCCCTCCCAGATCGCGCCGGCCCGGCCCGCCGGCCCCGCCAGGGCCACCGCGAGCGCGGCGGCCGCGGCGGGCACCGCCAGGGCGTGCACCGCCGCCGCGGCCCAGCAGGCACCCCGCAGCACGCCGTGCGGCAGCGGCGGGCGCACCGAGACGGCGAGCACCGCCGCGCACAGCAGGTACCCCGGCGCGCCCCAGCCCTCGGGTACCGCGGCGCGAACCACCCCGCCCACCGCGGCCACCACCGCCAGGGCGGAGGCGGCGGAGGCCGGGACGGCGGCCGACGGGGCCCGCCAGGCCGCGAGGAGGCCCGTCGCGGCCACCGCGAGCAGCAGCGGCCCCGCGGCCGCCGCGTCCGCGGGGGCGTCCGCGGCGAGCGAGTGCCGCAGGCCCGCCGCCAGCGCGCCCGCACCGGCGAGGGCCGCGGCGGCCCCGGCGAAGCCCCGCACCGCGCCCCGCCGCGCCAGCAGGGCCGCGGCGGTGCCCCCCGCGGCGGTCAGCAGCAGGGCCCAGCCCGGTTCCGGGGCGCCCGGCGCGCCGGAGAGCGCCCACAGCGGGAGCGCGGGCTGCGCGACGCAGACCGCGGCCGGCAGCGGGGCGCGCAGCGCGGGCAGCAGCAGCCCCTGCGCCGTCCACACGGCGGCGAGTAGCGCACACGCGCACGCCGTCGCCGCCACCGGGTCCGCGCCGAGGAACACCACCCGGTACACGGCGTAGGCGTCGAGCGCCGTGAGCACCAGGGCCACCGCGCAGACCGCCTCCGCGGTCGCCGGCATGCCCCTGCGCAGCAGCGGCAGCGGGGCCCCGAGCGCCGCCAGGGTCACGGCGCCCAGCACGGCGGAGCGTCCGCCGATGCCGAGGCTGCCCCAGCCGAGCAGGGTGAAGGCGACCGCCGCGACGGCCAGCAGCGTCCCGCCGAGTGCCAGCAGCACGTTGCGCACCCTGGGGGGCGACGCCTCGGCGCGGGGCGGAGCGGCGGCCGCCGCCGGAGCGGGCCGCACGGCCGCCCCGGCCGGCGGAGCCGCCGCGGCGAGCAGCCAGGCGCGGCGGGTCAGCAACTGCGAGCGCCGGGCGTCCAGTCGGCGCAGCTCGGCGTCGACGAGCGCCAGTTCCTCGGCGGGCGGCGGGGCGTTCTCCATGGCGGCAGTGTGGCGCCGGTCACGGCGCGGGGCATGGGGCCGGATACTCAGGTGCGCGTGAGTACCCGGGCGCGGCTTCCCGGGACCGGTGCGGCCCGGGCGGCGCAGACTGGGGGCATGGACTGGTGCCGCTACCGCTTCCGCTGCGTCTGGGACCTGCCCGCACCCCCCGGCGCGGTCTACCGCGTCCTCGAACGGGGAGAGGAGTACCCCCTGTGGTGGCCGCAGGTGCGCGAGGTCGTCCCGGTCGACGGGGCGTCAGGCAGGGTCAGGTTCCGCTCGCTGCTCCCCTACGACCTGGTGGTCACGGTGCGGGCGCGGCGGCACGACCGGGGCGCGGGTGTGCTGGAGGCCGCGCTGGAGGGCGATCTCGACGGCTGGTCGCGCTGGACGCTCGTCCCGCACGGCGGGGGCACCCGGGCCGTGTACGAGCAGGAGGTCGAGGTGCGCAGGCCCCTGATGCGGCGGCTGGCGGTACCGTGCCGCCCCCTGTTCCGGGCCAACCACGCCCTGATGATGCGCGCCGGGCGCAGGGGGCTGGCCGCCCGGCTGGCGGCGGTTTGAACCCGGGGCGCGGCGCACTGTATTGTTCAGTGCGTTCCCGGGCGATTAGCTCAGCGGGAGAGCGCTTCGTTCACACCGAAGAGGTCACTGGTTCGATCCCAGTATCGCCCACGGCAGCAGGCCGGTCCGTCGCAGACGGACCGGCCTCGCGCGTTCCAGGCCCCGGTGCTCAGGCGGCCGCCGCGGGCAGTTCCGGGCGCAGGGGCCAGGCCGGGTCGACCGGCTCGGGCTGTCCGCTGCGGGCGAACCACGCCTGGAGCCCCCGGGCCTGCGCCGCGTGCCACACGGCCTGCAGGGCGTGCAGTTCCGCCGCCGACAGGCGCTCCAGCCGCGCGGCGAACCGCCGGCCCACCGCCCTGACCACCTCCAGCGAGGCGAGGGCGTCCGCCGCCGCGTCGTGTGCGGCGCCGAGCTCCACTTCGTAGTGGGCGCACAGGTCGGTCAGGGTGCGCCGCCCCTTGCGGTAGCGGTCCAGGTGCTTGTCGAGGACCCGGGGGTCGAGCACGCACAGCGGTGCGTTCTCCAGGTAGCGGGTCAGCGACGAGGCCCGGTGCCTGCGCAACTCCCGGTCCAGCAGCGTCAGGTCGAAGGGTGCGTTCATGACCACCAGCGGCCGGGCGGCCGCGCACTGCTCGGCGAGCAGCCGGGCTATCTCCTCCATCACGGGGGACGGCCAGCGGCCGTTCCGGTGGAGGTGCTCCTCCGTCAGCCCGTGCACCGCGGTGGCCGCGGGGGGCACGGGCACCCCGGGGTCGACCAGCCAGCGCGTGGTGCGCGGCCGCCCCCCGGGCGTGTCCTGGACGACGACGGCGGCCGAAACGATCCGGTCCTCCTCGACGTCCACTCCGGTCGTCTCCGTGTCAAATGCGGCCAGCGGGCCGTCGAACCAGTACGTCATCCCCGAACTCCTCGCACGCGCCTGGCAGATGGCGACAACTCCTGCCCGAAGCGGTGATACCCGGACCGTTTGCGCCGTACGCCGGGCGGTGACAACACAGGTGACGGGGAGAGGAATTGCCATGGCGCTCGCCCAGCCCGAGCCGGGAGGGCCGCCGGCCCAGCGGCCCGCACCGGTGCGCGGTTCACTGGCCACCACCGCCTGCATGGAGACCCTCCAGGTGGGCTACCTGCACGCCGTCGCGGCCGCCGCCGGGTGCTCGCTGTCCCAGCCGTTCCCGGACAACGGGATCGACTGGCACGTCAGCCACGGATCGCCCGGGCACGCCGTGGACGACGAGGTCACCATCAAGGTGCAGTTGAAGGCCACGTACCAGCTGGCGCCCAGGCCGCCGGGGCCGTCGTTCTCCTTCACCCTCGACAACGACCACCTGGCGAAGCTCGCCCGCACCCCGGTGGCCGTCCACAAGATCCTCGTCGTGATGATCGTCCCCAGGGACCGGGAGGACTGGCTGCGTGCCGGGCACGACCGCCTCGACCTGCGCCACTGCTGCTACTGGACCAACCTCGCAGGCCATCCGGTGACGGGCCGCCGGCGCACCACGGTGCGCGTCCCCACCGCCCGGATCTTCGACGACCGGGCCCTGTGCGAGATCATGACCCGCGTCGGCGCGGGAGGGAGGCCCTGATGCACCGGCCCTTCGACGACGCGACCGGCGACGGCGCCCCGCCGCCGCGCCCCCACCCGGTGGGCCTGCCCGCCCCCTGGGGCGGTGCCCCCGAACCGGATCCGGCGCAGGTCGACCCGGCCGTCCTCGGGGCCCTGCTCGACCGGCACGGCTGGCGGCGCCGCGGCGGCGCCCCCGGCCGCTACGGCCGCTGGACGCCCCCCGGGCCCGCCGCGGCGGCGGGCCCCAGCCTGCTGCTGCCGCAGGACCGGGCGTACCCCGACAGCGAGGAACTGCTCGCCGAGGCCCTGACCGCGCTCGGCCGCAGCCCACTGCCCTCCGCGCGCGAGGTCCTCGTCGCCCTCGCCGTGCCCAGCGACGAGATCCGCTGGTGGCGCGCGGTCCCCGAGGGCCCCTCGGGGGTGTCCTCGTGGGCCGCCCAGGAGCAACTGCGCTCCGCGGTGGGGCAGATGCTGACGGCGGGGGCGCTCGCCGTGCGGGCCCGCTCCGGGTACCACGGGGCCCGGCGCAGGCGGCAGGCGCGGGCGGCGCTCTCCGGGGTGCTGGTCGGCCCGGCCGCCGGAGGGCGCGAGCTGACCGCCTTCGTGCCGGTCCGCACGGGGCGGGCCGTCGCCGTGCGCCTCTGCCACGCCCTGCACGCCGCCCGGGAGGCGATCGACTACCGGCGTGCCGCGGGCGGCATGGACGCCTTCGACACGGCCGTCCGCGCGGGCGTCAGCCGGGAGCTGACCGAGTCCGTGATCGCCCTGGTCCGCGGCTCGGAGGGGGCCCGCATCGCCCTGGACTGGTCGCCCGCCGCCGGGGTGCCCCGGGGCTGCGGGGTGCGCACGGACCCCGTGGAGTTCTCGGCCGGTGACCTGGCCGCCCTGCGCGAGGCGGGTGCGTGCTACCTGAGGGCGGAGCCGTCCGTGCCCGTGGTGCTCACCGGGACGGTGGTGCGGATGCGCCGGAGCGGCCCCCGCGGGCCGGGCACGGTGCGGCTGCGGGTGCTGTCCGGGGCCGAGGTGGGCCGGGTGCGGGTGGCGCTCGACGAGGAGGCGTACCGCACCGCCGGGCACGCCCACCTGGACGGGCTCCCGGTGCGGGTGGCGGGCCGTCTGGAGAGCCGGGGCGGCTTCCGGAACCTCGCGGGCGCGGAAGGGCTCGTCCCCGTGCCCCTGGACGACGCCGAGCGGGACCGGCTGATGAAGTCCCTCCACGAGAGCCCGGACTGCTGCGAGGAGGGCGGCGACGGCGAGGAGGAGCGCCGCCGCCCCTGAGCCGTGCGCACCGCCCGTGCGCCGGGTCCTGCGCGCCCGACCCGGCAGGTCCGGTGCCCGGTCCGGGCGGCCCGCGGCCAGAGAACCGTTTCGCGGGCGGCCCCCCGGGCTCGGTACGATTCCTGGTGCGCGTGCCGTACCCGGCCGCACACCCACCTTCAGTCAGGAGAGACCGGTGTCAGACGTCCGTGTGATCATCCAACGCGATTCCGAGCGGGAAGAGCGCGTGGTGACGCCGGGCACTACGGCCGCCGAGCTGTTCGCCGGCGAGCGCACCGTGGTCGCCGCCCGTGTCGCGGGTGAGCTGAAGGACCTCGCCTACGCCGTGCGGGACGGCGAGCAGGTCGAGCCGGTCGAGATCTCCTCCCCGGACGGCCTGGACATCCTGCGGCACTCCACCGCGCACGTCATGGCCCAGGCCGTGCAGGAGCTCTTCCCCGAGGCCAAGCTGGGCATCGGCCCGCCGGTCAAGGACGGCTTCTACTACGACTTCGACGTGGACCGGCCGTTCACCCCCGAGGACCTCAAGGCCGTCGAGAAGAAGATGCAGGAGATCCAGAAGCGCGGCCAGCGCTTCTCCCGCCGGGTCGTCAGCGACGAGGCGGCCCGCGAGGAGCTCGCGGGGGAGCCCTACAAGCTGGAGCTGATCGGCCTCAAGGGCTCGGCCTCCTCCGACGACGGCGCGGACGTGGAGGTGGGCGCGGGCGAGCTGACCATCTACGACAACCTCGACGCCAAGACCGGCGAGCTGTGCTGGAAGGACCTGTGCCGCGGTCCCCACCTGCCCACCACCCGGACCATCCCGGCGTTCAAGCTGATGCGCAACGCGGCCGCCTACTGGCGCGGCAGCGAGAAGAACCCGATGCTCCAGCGCATCTACGGCACCGCCTGGCCCTCGAAGGACGAGCTGAAGGCCCACCTCGACTTCCTCGCCGAGGCGGAGAAGCGCGACCACCGCAAGCTCGGCAGCGAGCTCGACCTCTTCTCCATCCCCGAGGAGATCGGCTCCGGCCTCGCCGTCTTCCACCCCAAGGGCGGCATCATCCGCCGGGTCATGGAGGACTACTCCCGCAGGCGCCACGAGGAGGAGGGGTACGAGTTCGTCTACACTCCCCACGCCACCAAGGGGAAGCTGTTCGAGGTCTCCGGGCACCTCGACTGGTACGCCGAGGGCATGTACCCCCCCATGCAGCTCGACGAGGGCGTGGACTACTACCTCAAGCCCATGAACTGCCCCATGCACAACCTGGTCTTCGACGCCCGGGGCCGCTCCTACCGCGAACTGCCCCTGCGGCTCTTCGAGTTCGGGACGGTCTACCGGTACGAGAAGTCCGGTGTGGTGCACGGTCTGACCCGCGCCCGCGGGTTCACCCAGGACGACGCCCACATCTACTGCACCAAGGAGCAGATGGCGGAGGAGCTCGACCGCACCCTCACCTTCGTGCTGAACCTGCTGCGCGACTACGGCCTCGACGACTTCTACCTGGAGCTGTCCACCAAGGACCCGGAGAAGTTCGTCGGCTCCGACGAGGTCTGGGAGGAGGCGACCGAGACCCTGCGGCAGGTGGCCGAGAAGCAGGGCCTGGAGCTCGTCGCCGACCCGGGCGGGGCCGCGTTCTACGGGCCGAAGATCTCGGTGCAGGCCAGGGACGCCATCGGCCGGACCTGGCAGATGTCGACGGTGCAGCTGGACTTCAACCTCCCCGAGCGCTTCGGCCTGGAGTACACCGGCCCGGACGGCACCAAGCAGCGCCCCGTCATGATCCACCGGGCCCTGTTCGGGTCGATCGAGCGCTTCTTCGCCGTGCTGCTGGAGCACTACGCGGGGGCCATGCCGCCGTGGCTGGCGCCGGTCCAGGCGGTCGGCATCCCGATCGGCGACGCCCACGTGGAGTACCTCCGGGAGTTCGCCGCCGACGCCCGCCGCAAGGGCCTGCGCGTCGACGTCGACGCCTCCGCGGACCGGATGCAGAAGAAGATCCGCAACCACCAGAGGACCAAGGTCCCCTTCATGGTGATCGTCGGCGACGAGGACATGAACGCCGGCACCGTCTCCTTCCGCTACCGCGACGGTTCCCAGGAGAACGGCATCCCGCGCGAGGAGGCCCTCGCCAAGCTGGCCGACGTGGTGGAGCGCCGCGTCCAGGTCTGAGGCGCCGGTCCCCGGGGGCCGGGGCCTGCCGCTCCGGTCCCCGGGAGGCGCACGAGGGCGCCTCCCGGCGGCGGGAGGCGCCCTCGCTCCGCGGCCCCGCCGGCGGCGAATATGCTGGCCCGCATGACGACTGAGCCGGAGCAGCAGATCGGAGTGGGGACGCCTGACGCGTTCCAGCGCCTGTGGACGCCTCACCGCATGGCGTACATCCAGGGCGAGAACAAGCCCACCGGCCCCGGGTCCGGCGACGGCTGCCCGTTCTGTCTCATCCCGTCCAAGTCCGACGAGGACGGGCTGGTCGTCGCGCGGGGCCGGAGCGTCTACGCGGTGCTCAACCTCTACCCGTACAACGGCGGGCACCTGATGGTCGTCCCGTACCGGCACGTCGCCGACTACACCGAGCTGGACGACGCCGAGACGGTGGAACTCGCCAGGCTGACCAAGGAGGCGATGACGGCGCTGCGCTCCGCCTCGGGGGCCCACGGCTTCAACATCGGCATCAACCAGGGCGCCGCCGCCGGTGCCGGGATCGCCGCCCACCTGCACCAGCACATCGTCCCCCGGTGGGGCGGCGACACCAACTTCATGCCGGTGATCGGGTCGACCAAGGTGCTGCCGCAGCTGCTCGGGGACACCCGGCGGATGCTCGCCGACGCCTGGCCCGCCTGAGCCCCGACCGGGCCCCGGCCCGCCCCGCGGCCCGGTCGGGACGGGCCCCGGGGCGGTGGCGCTCAGGCGTCGTAGACGTCCGCCTTGCCGGGTGAGGGATCCTGGACGGCGCCGCCGACCAGGAGCGAGCGGCTGCCGAACCGCTCGGTGTCCACGCCGTTCTCCTCCAGCACCTTCAGAGCGGCCGCGTGCGCCGTGCGCAGGACCGGGGTCGCGGCGCGCAGGGCGTCGTCGGCCATGAAGCGGTGCCGCCACGGCTGGTCCGCCCAGGCATGGCGCAGGCCGAAGGGCTCCGGGAGCACCAGCTTGCCGCCCAGGTAGTCCAGCAGCGGCGGATACCAGGTGAGCGGGGCCCGCACGGCCAGCCGCACGACCTCCTTGGCGTCGACCAGGGGCAGCGTGCGGTCCACCGTCTCCCAGAAGCGCACCGTCTTGCTCACCGTCACCGTCTTCGGCTCGGGCTTGCTGGTGAACAGCGAGTGCACCGGGCCCAGCGCATGGCCGGTGACCTCCACCCGCAGCGTCTCGTGGAGCACCGTTACCGTGATCATCATGGTGATCACCAGCTGCCCGTCCCACAGGGTGAACTGGACCCCGAGGTAGTGGCGGTTGCCGCCGCCGAACTGCTGATGGTTGCAGATCCGCTGGATCTCGTGGCCCTTGACCTGGTACGCCTCCACCTCCTGGCCCTCGGGCCGGGAGACCGCGCCCGCGTTCTCGCCGACGGGGGAGACGACCCAGTGCTTGACGGACGGCGTGGGGAAGCCGCCGGAGTTCAGCGGGCCGCGCTCCAGCAGCTTGAGCCGGTCGTGGATCGCGCGGACCACGTCCCAGCTGCGGAACTGGTTGATCTCCTTGCCCGGTTCCCGTGAGACCAGCTCCTCGGCCATCTGCCAGCTGCCCCACCGGGTGCCCATGCCGAGTATCCCCTTGGGCCCGGCGTAGAAGACCACGTTGGAGTGCTGCTCGGCGGTGAGCTTGTGCAGGCCCTGGCGCAGCTGCTCGCGCGCCGCGTCGTTGGGGTTGCCGGGCACGGCCTCGGGGACCTTCGCGCCGAGGCCGCCTCCGGAGAGCAGGCTGCTCCACCGCTCGCGCATGTCCTTGGCCCCGGCCTCGCAGATCCGCCGGGCCAGCACCCAGCCCAGCACGGGGGCCACGATCATGCCGCGCAGGTACAGCCCCCAGAAACCGGTGAACGGCAGCCGCCACAGCAGGATCACCGCCAGTGCGCCCAGCCCCACCAGCAGCGCGGTGCCCATGGCCCCCGCCCGCTTGTTCTGCCCGCCCGCGATCGTGCGGCGGAGCTGGAAGACGCCCATCCACAGCAGCAGCCCGGGCAGGAACAGCACCCCGCACAGCAGCGTGATCACGGTCAGCCTGGCGTCCCGTTCGCGGCGGATGCGGTTCGCGGCCAGGCAGTGCTCGACGACCACCTGCGGGTCCATGCCGAAGGACTGGATCAGCGCGCCGCGGCCGCCGCCGAGCATGCGGTTCTGCACCGCGCGCGAGAACGCCTCGCCCAGGTTGGGCTCGAAGAGCGAGAACCTGCCCTTCTTCACGTCCGAGGAGTGCCACTCGCTGTTCGCCTTGAGAATGTCCTCCACCGGGCTGTCCCGGTAGGCCGCGGAGGCCAGCGCATGGGTGGCCGCCGTCTGACCGGCCGTCCCCATGAGCGGGACCTGGGCACCGGGTGTGAAATCGAATCCGTCTGTCACTGCCGCCCCCATCGCCGCACGCCTCCCAGCGGCCTGTTCCCAACTGCCGCGCCCCGCACACCTGGTGAGCTGGGCACCTCAGCGTATCGGGGGCAGCACCGGCGCGTCAGTGCACAGCGGGGGGCGCGCCGGGGCGGCACGGCGCACCCCCGGACGGGTCCTCGGCGGGCGGTGCCCCCGGGGAGGCGCCCCCTCAGTCCGCCGCCGCCGCGCGCACCCGGTCCGCGACCTGCTGGGGCATCGGCTCGTGGCGCAGGTAGGACCGGCTGAAGCTGCCGGTGCCGTGCGAGAGCGAGCGCAGGTCGACCGCGTACCGGCCGATCTCCATCTCGGGCACCTCCGCACGGACCACCGTGCGGGCGCCGTCCTCCTGTTCGGTTCCGACCACCCGGCCCCGGCGTCCCGACAGGTCGCTGAGCACCGCCCCGACGCAGTCGTCCGTCACCACCACCCGCACCTCGGCCACCGGCTCCAGCAGTTCCACGGACGCCTCGGCCGCGGCCTCCCTGAGCGCCAGCGCCCCCGCCGTCTGGAACGCCGCGTCGGAGGAGTCCACCGAGTGCGCCTTGCCGTCGCGCAGCGTGACCCTGACGTCCACCAGGGGGTGCCCGGCCAGCACCCCCCGCGCCGCCTGCGCCCGCACCCCCTTCTCCACCGAGGACACGAACTGCCGGGGAACCGCGCCGCCCACCACCTTGTCCACGAACTCGACGCCCGAACCCGCCGGAAGCGGCTCGACGTCGATCTCGCAGACGGCGAACTGCCCGTGGCCGCCGGACTGCTTCACATGGCGCCCCCGGCCCGAGGAGCCGCGGCCGAAGGTCTCGCGCAGCGCCACCCGGTGCGGCACGACGTCGACCTGCACCCCGTAGCGCTCGCGCAGACGCTCCAGCGCCACCTCCGCATGCGCCTCGCCCATGCACCAGAGCACGACCTGGCCGGTGTCCGGGTTCTGCTCCAGCCGCAGGGTGGGATCCTCGGCCGACAGCCTGGCCAGCCCCTGGGAGAGCCGGTCCTCGTCGGTCTTGCTGTGGGCCCGCACCGCCAGCGGCAGCAGCGGGTCCGGCATCGCCCACGCCTCCATCAGCAGCGGGGCGCCCCTCGCCGAGAGCGTGTCGCCGGTCTCCGCGCGGGACAGCTTCGCCACACACGCCAGGTCGCCCGCCACCGCGTGCGGCACCGGCCGCTGCTGCCGGCCGAGCGGGGAGGTGAGCGCGCCGACCCGCTCGTCCACGTCGTGGTCCTCGTGGCCCCGGTCGGCGAGGCCGTGCCCCGAGACGTGCACCGTGTCGTCCGGGCGCAGCGTCCCCGAGAAGACCCGCACCAGCGAGATCCGTCCCACGTAGGGGTCGGAGGAGGTCTTGACGACCTCGGCCGCCAGCGGACCGTCGGGGTCGCAGTCCAGCCGGGGCCGCGCCGAGCCGTCCGGTCCGGTCACCGCGGGCACCGGACGCTCCAGCGGTGTCGGGAAGCCGCGGGTGACCAGCTCCAGCAGCTCCACCGTCCCCAGCCCCTGGCGGCCGCCCTCCGCCGGGGGAGCGGCGGCCAGTACGGGGTGGAAGGTCCCCCGTGCGACGGCCTTCTCCAGATCGCCGACGAGCGTGTCCGTGTCGACCTGCTCGCCCCCGAGGTACCGGTCCATCAGGGTCTCGTCCTCGCTCTCCGCGATGATCCCCTCGATCAGCCGGCCGCGGGCCGGTTCGATCAGCGCCGCGAGCGCCTCGTCCGGCTCGCGCTCGCGGCGCTCCCCCGAGGAGTAGTCCAGCTCCTGGCGGGTGAGCAGTCCCAGAAGGCCGGTGACCGGGCTGTGGCCGTCCGGGTTCCGCGGCCCGTGGCGGGGCAGGTGCAGCGGCAGGACCGCGTCCGGGTCGTCCCCGCCGAACAGCCGCGCGCAGACGCCGGTCAGCTCCTCGAACCCGGTGCGGGCCGTCTCCAGGTGCGTGACCACGATCGCCCGCGGCATGCCGACCGCCGCGCACTCCTCCCACACCGCCCGGGTCGAGGCGTCGACGGCGTCCGCCTCCTGGGCGGCCGAGACGACGAAGAGGGCGGCGTCCGCCGCCCTCAGGCCCGCCCGCAGCTCGCCGACGAAGTCGGCGTACCCCGGGGTGTCCAGGAGGTTCACCTTGACGCCCTCCCACTCCACGGGGACGAGGGAGAGCTGCACCGAGCGCCCCTGCCGGTGCTCGATCGGATCGTGGTCGGAGACGCTGGCCCCGTCCTCGACCCGGCCCGCCCGGCCGACCGCCCCCGCCGTCAGCGCCAAGGCCTCGACCAGTGTCGTCTTGCCGGAACCGCTGTGGCCGACCAGCACCACGTTGCGCACCGACGCGGGGTGGTCGGCCGCCGGTGCCCTTCCGGCGGCCCCGGTGTGTGTCCGCGACTTGTCGCCCATGATCGTGCCTCCCGATCCGTCGCACGCCGAGCAGGGTGCGGGAGGCCGGGGCCCTGCCCGGGGCGTGGGTCCGCGGCGGTCCCGGCGGTGCCCGCGGTCGTCCCTTCGAGCTTTCCACCCCCGCCGTGCCGCGTCCATCGGTCGCGCCCGCGGACGGGCCGGGTCCGGGCCCCTCCGCGGTCCCGGGGACGCGGCGCCCGGGTCCCGCCACCGGGCCGCCCGGGGCGTGACTACGATGGTCCACCCGGTGGCCGTAGGGGCCACACGGCATACCGGACCTCGGGAAGACCATGCTGAACAAGTACGCGCGTGCATTCTTCACGCGTGTCCTCACACCCTTCGCCGCGTTCCTCCTCCGCCGCGGGGTGAGTCCCGACGCGGTCACCCTCGTCGGCACGGCCGGCGTGGTGGCGGGGGCCCTGGTCTTCTTCCCCCGGGGCGAGTTCTTCTGGGGCACCGTCGTCATCACGCTGTTCGTCTTCTCGGACCTGGTCGACGGCAACATGGCCCGCCAGGCCGGGACCTCCAGCCGCTGGGGGGCCTTCCTCGACTCGACCCTCGACCGGGTGGCCGACGGGGCGATCTTCGGCGGCTTCGCGCTCTGGTACGCGGGCACGGGCGACAACGACCTGATGTGCGCCGTGGCCATCTTCTGCCTCGCCAGCGGCCAGGTCGTCTCCTACACCAAGGCCCGCGGGGAGTCGATCGGCCTGCCGGTCGCGGTCAACGGCCTGGTGGAGCGCGCCGAGCGCCTGGTGATCTCGCTGGTCGCCGCCGGCCTCGCCGGACTGCACGCCTTCGGGGTGCCCGGCATCGACGTCCTGCTGCCCGTCGCCCTGTGGGTGGTCGCCCTGGGCAGCCTGGTCACCCTCGCCCAGCGGGTGGTCACCGTCCGCCGGGAGTCCGCCGAGGCGGAGGCCGCGGAGGGCCCCGCCCACCGGGACGGAGCGGAGGCCTGATGCTGCGCGACCGCCTGACCGACGGCCTCTACCAACTGGGCTGGAGCGCCGTCAAGAAGCTTCCCGAGCCCGCCGCCGCCCGGCTGGGCCGCCGCATCGCCGACACCGTCTGGAAACGGCGCGGCAAGGGCGTGCTGCGGCTGGAGTCCAACCTCGCCCGGGTGGTCCCGGACGCCTCGCCCGAGCGTCTCGCCGAGCTCTCGCGCGCCGGGATGCGCTCCTACATGCGCTACTGGATGGAGTCCTTCCGGCTGCCCGCCTGGGACGAGGAGCGGGCCCGCAGCAGCTTCGACCCCAAGGACGTCCACCACCTCACCGACGGACTCGCCTCGGGCCGGGGCGTGATCCTGGCCCTGCCCCACCTGGCCAACTGGGACGTCGCCGGGGTCTGGGTGACCCGCGCGCTCGGCATCCCCTTCACCACCGTGGCCGAGCGCCTGAAGCCCGACAGCCTCTACGACCGCTTCGTGGCCTACCGGGAGAGCCTCGGCATGGAGGTCCTCCCGCACACGGGGGGCTCCGCCTTCGGCACCCTGGCCCGGCGCCTGCGCGACGGGGGCCTGGTCTGCCTGGTCGCCGACCGGGACCTGTCCTCCTCCGGCGTCGAGGTGGACTTCTTCGGCGCCACCGCCCGGATGCCCGCCGGGCCCGCCCTGCTCGCCCAGCAGACCGGGGCCCTGCTGCTCCCGGTCACCCTCTGGTACGACGGGACGCCCGTGATACAGGGCCGCGTCCACCCCGCCGTCGAGGTGCCCGCGTCGGGCACCCGGGCCGAGCGGACCGCCGCCATGACCCAGGCCCTCGCGGACGTCTTCGCGGGCGGCATCGCCGAGCACCCGGAGGACTGGCACATGCTCCAGCGTCTCTGGCTGGCGGACCTCGAGGAGCGCCCCGCGTGAAGATCGGCATCGTCTGCCCCTACTCCTGGGACGTCCCCGGCGGCGTCCAGTTCCACATCCGGGACCTCGCCGACCACCTCATCCGCCTCGGCCACGACGTCTCGGTGCTGGCCCCGGCCGACGACGACACCCCGCTGCCGCCGTACGTGGTCTCGGCCGGGCGGGCGGTGCCGGTCCCGTACAACGGCTCCGTGGCCCGGCTGAACTTCGGCTTCCTCTCCGCGGCGCGGGTGCGGCGCTGGCTCCACGAGGGGACCTTCGACGTCATCCACATCCACGAGCCCGCCTCGCCCTCGCTCGGCCTGCTGTCCTGCTGGGCGGCGCAGGGGCCCATCGTGGCCACCTTCCACACGTCCAATCCGCGCTCCCGCGCCATGATCGCCGCCTATCCGATCCTCCAGCCCGCGCTGGAGAAGATCAGCGCCCGGATCGCGGTGAGCGAGTACGCCCGGCGCACCCTGGTGGAGCACCTGGGCGGCGACGCCGTGGTCATCCCCAACGGGGTGGACGTCGGCTTCTTCGAGAAGGCCGAGCCGCGCCCGGAGTGGCAGGGCGCCACCCTCGGCTTCATCGGCCGGATCGACGAGCCCCGCAAGGGCCTGCCCGTCCTGATGAAGGCCCTGCCGGAGATCCTGGACGCCTGCCCCGGCACCCGCCTCCTGGTCGCCGGGCGCGGCGACGAGGAGGAGGCCGTCGCCTCGCTGCCCGCCGCGATGCGCTCCCGGGTGGAGTTCCTCGGCATGGTCAGCGACGAGGACAAGGCGCGGCTGCTGCGCAGCGTCGACGTCTACGTCGCCCCCAACACCGGGGGCGAGAGCTTCGGGATCATCCTGGTGGAGGCGATGTCCGCGGGCGCCCCGGTGCTCGCCTCCGACCTGGACGCCTTCGCCCAGGTACTGGACCAGGGCGAGGCGGGGGAGCTCTTCGCCAACGAGGACGCCTCCGCGCTGGCCGCCGCCGCGGTGCGGCTGCTGCGCGACCCCGCCCGCCGGGCGGAGCTGCGGGCGCGCGGCAGCGCGCATGTGCGCCGCTTCGACTGGTCGACCGTGGGGGCGGACATCCTGGCCGTGTACGAGACGGTCACCGACGGCGCCGCCTCCGTCGCCGCCGACGAACGCACCGGGCTGCGGGCCCGCTTCGGCCTGGCCGCCCGCGACTGAGCCCCGGCCGGCCGCGGCCGGGGTCCGCCGGTGCCGCACCGCCCGGTGGCCCGGCCCCGGCGCCGGGTAGCCTTGCCGCCCGTGAGCACCGTGATCTGGATCGTCGTCGCACTCGTCGCGATCGGCATGTACCTGAGCTGGACCGCCGGGCGCCTGGACCGGCTGCACGCCCGGATCGACGCCGCGCGCGCCGCGCTCGACGCCCAGCTGCTGCGCCGCGCGTCCGTGGCCCAGGAGCTCGCCACCTCGGGGATCCTCGACCCGGCGGCCTCGATCGTGCTCTACGAGGCCGCCCACGACGCCCGGCAGGCGGAGGAGGAGCAGCGGGAGGTCGCCGAGAGCGAGCTGAGCGGGGCCCTGCGCGCCGTGTTCGGCGAGCCCGAGCAGGTCGCGGCGCTGCGCGAGGTGCCGGGCGGTGCGGAGGCGGCCGCCGAGCTGGGCCAGGCGGTGCGCCGGGTGCCCATGGCCCGCCGCTTCCACAACGACGCGGTCCGTGCGGCCCGGGCACTGCGGCGGCACCGCACGGTGCGCTGGTTCCGGCTGGCGGGCCACGCGCCCTTCCCGCTGGCCTTCGAGATGGACGACCAGCCCCCGGTGGCCCTCGCCGACCGCGCTGCCTGAGGGCACGCGGGGGCGCATTCGGGGCATGTCACCGGTGGCCCGCCGCGGCGCCCGGGGCAAAACGATCCACCGGCTCCCCATTGGCCCTTGCAGTGGACTGGGTCCCGGGGGTTCCATCGGGGACGCATCACACCGTCTTCACCGAGTGAGGTCCTCCGTGTCCGTCAACCCCACCCCGCAGTCCGCCGACACCCCGGCCACCGGCACCTCCCGCGTCAAGCGCGGTATGGCCGAGCAGCTTAAGGGCGGCGTGATCATGGACGTCGTCACGCCCGAGCAGGCGAAGATCGCCGAGGACGCGGGCGCCGTGGCCGTCATGGCCCTGGAGCGGGTCCCGGCGGACATCCGCAAGGACGGCGGCGTGGCCCGGATGTCCGACCCGGACATGATCGAGGGCATCATCGAGGCCGTCTCGATCCCGGTCATGGCCAAGTCCCGCATCGGCCACTTCGTCGAGGCCCAGGTCCTGCAGTCCCTCGGCGTGGACTACATCGACGAGTCCGAGGTCCTCACCCCGGCCGACGAGGTCAACCACTCCGACAAGTGGTCCTTCACCACCCCCTTCGTCTGCGGTGCCACCAACCTGGGCGAGGCCCTGCGCCGCATCGCCGAGGGCGCGGCCATGATCCGCTCCAAGGGCGAGGCCGGTACCGGCAACGTCGTCGAGGCCGTGCGCCACCTGCGCCAGATCAAGAACGAGATCGCCCGGCTCCGCGGCTTCGACAACCACGAGCTGTACGCCGCGGCCAAGGAGCTGCGCGCCCCCTACGAGCTGGTCAAGGAGGTCGCCGAGCTCGGCAAGCTCCCCGTCGTGCTGTTCTCCGCGGGCGGTGTGGCCACCCCGGCGGACGCGGCGCTGATGCGCCAGCTCGGCGCCGAGGGCGTCTTCGTCGGCTCGGGCATCTTCAAGTCGGGCGACCCGGCCAAGCGCGCCGCGGCCATCGTCAAGGCCACCACCTTCTACGACGACCCGAAGATCGTCGCCGACGCCTCCCGCAACCTGGGCGAGGCCATGGTCGGCATCAACTGCGACACCCTGCCCGAGGCCGAGCGCTACGCCAACCGGGGCTGGTGATGACCGGCTCCTCCCCGGCGGGCACCCCGCTGGTCGGCGTCCTCGCGCTCCAGGGCGACGTGCGCGAGCACCTCGTCGCCCTGGCCGCGGCGGACGCCGTGGCCCGGCCTGTCCGCCGCCCCGGGGAACTCGCGGAGGTCGACGCCCTGGTCATCCCCGGCGGCGAGTCCACGACCATGTCCAAGCTGGCCGAGCTGTTCGGGATGGCGGGCCCGCTGCGCGAGCGGATCGCCGCCGGGATGCCCGTCTACGGCACCTGCGCCGGGCTGATCATGCTGGCCGACAAGATCCTGGACCCGCGCTCGGGGCAGGAGACCTTCGGCGGGATCGACATGATCGTGCGCCGCAACGCCTTCGGACGCCAGAACGAGTCCTTCGAGGCGAGCGTCGAGGTCGCCGGGGTGGGCCCCGTGGACGGCGTCTTCATCCGCGCCCCCTGGGTCGAGTCGGTCGGCGCCGAGGTGCAGGTGCTCGCCGAGCACGGCGGCCACATCGTGGCGGTCCGCCAGGGCCGTGCCCTGGCCACCTCCTTCCACCCCGAACTCACCGGCGACCACCGGATGCACGCGCTGTTCGTCGAGATGGTGCGCTCGGGGAGCTGACACGGTCCCGGTAGGATCTAGCGGGTTCGTTCAGTACAGGGTTACGTGAAGGAGACAGGCAGATGTCCGGCCACTCTAAATGGGCTACGACGAAGCACAAGAAGGCCGTGATCGACGCCAAGCGCGGCAAGCTCTTCGCGAAGCTCATCAAGAACATCGAGGTCGCGGCGCGCACCGGCGGCCCGGATCCGGACGGCAACCCGACCCTCTTCGACGCCATCCAGAAGGCGAAGAAGCAGTCCGTCCCCAACAAGAACATCGACTCCGCGGTCAAGCGCGGCGGCGGTCTCGAGGGCGGCGGCGTCGACTACGAGACCATCATGTACGAGGGCTACGGGCCGAACGGCGTCGCGGTGCTGGTCGAGTGCCTCACCGACAACCGCAACCGCGCCGCCTCCGACGTCCGGGTCGCCATGACCCGCAACGGCGGCTCGATGGCCGACCCGGGCTCGGTGTCCTACCTGTTCAACCGCAAGGGCGTCGTCATCGTCCCGAAGAGCGGGCTCTCCGAGGACGACGTGCTGGGCGCCGTGCTGGAGGCGGGTGCCGAGGAGGTCAACGACCTCGGCGAGTCCTTCGAGGTGCTGAGCGAGGCCACCGACCTGGTCGCCGTCCGCTCCGCCCTCCAGGAGGCCGGGATCGACTACGACTCGGCCGAGGCCGACTTCGTCCCGACCATGCAGGTCGAACTGGACGAGGAGGGCGCGAGGAAGATCTTCAAGCTGATCGACGCGCTGGAGGACAGCGACGACGTGCAGAACGTCTTCGCCAACTTCGACGTCTCCGACGAGGTCATGGCCAAGGTCGACGCCTGATCCGGCCGCGGGGACGAGGCGGCCGCGCGCCGCACCACGGACGGGCCGGCGGGGACACACCCCCGCCGGCCCGTCCGTGTGTTGTCGGTGCCGGCGGATAGCCTGCACGAACAGGTGTGGGAGAGAGAGGGGAGGGGCGGTATGCGCGTCCTGGGGGTCGACCCGGGCCTCACCCGCTGCGGCGTGGGCGTCGTGGAGGGCGTCGCGGGCCGCCCGCTGGCCATGCGGGGCGTCGGGGTCGTCCGCACACCGGCGGACGAGGAGCTGGGGCGCCGGCTCGTCGCGATCGAGCAGGGCATCGAGCAGTGGCTCGACGAGCACCGGCCGGAGATCGTCGTCGTGGAGCGGGTCTTCAGCCAGCACAACGTCAGCACCGTTATGGGCACCGCCCAGGCCAGCGCCGTCGCCATGCTCTGCGCCTCCCGCCGGGGCCTGCCCGTGGCGCTGCACACCCCCAGCGAGGTCAAGGCCGCCGTCACCGGCAGCGGCCGGGCCGACAAGGCGCAGGTCGGCGCCATGGTCACCCGGCTCCTGCGGCTGGACGCCCCGCCCCGGCCGGCCGACGCGGCGGACGCCCTCGCCCTCGCCATCTGCCACATCTGGCGCGCACCGGCGCAGAACCGGCTCCAGCAGGCGGTGGCGGCCCACCGCGCCACGCTCTCCCCGAAAGGCACCGCATGATCGCCTTCGTCTCCGGCACCGTCGCCGCGCTCGCCCCGACCACCGCGGTGGTCGAGGTCGGCGGGGTCGGCATGGCCGTCCAGTGCACACCGGACACCCTCTCCGGGCTGCGCGTCGGCCAGGAGGCGCGCCTGGCGACCTCGCTCGTCGTGCGGGAGGACTCGCTCACCCTGTACGGCTTCGCCGACGACGACGAGCGCCAGGTGTTCGAGCTGCTCCAGACCGCGAGCGGGGTCGGCCCCCGCCTCGCCCAGGCCATGCTCGCCGTCCACCGGCCCGACGCGCTGCGCACCGCGGTCGCAGCCGGCGACGAGAAGGCCCTGACGGCGGTGCCGGGCATCGGGAAGAAGGGCGCCCAGAAGCTGCTGCTGGAGCTCAGGGACCGGCTCGGCGCGCCGGTGGGCGCCGGTGGCGCCGCGGTCGGTGCCGCGGTCACGGCTTCCTGGCGCGACCAGCTCCACGCGGCACTGCTCGGCCTCGGATACGCCACCCGCGAGGCGGACGAGGCGGTCGTCGCGGTCACCCCGCAGGCCGAGGCGCTCGGCTCCGCACCGGAGGTCGGCCCGCTGCTGAAGGCGGCCCTGCAGAGCCTGAACCGGGCACGCTGAACCGGCCCGGCAGACCTTCGCGCACCCCGTACCCGCCCCGACCCGCAGAGGCAGACACCACGTGAACCCGGACGACCCCACCGCCGCCGACACCGACATGCGCCTCGTCGGCCCCGCCGCCGACGGGGAGGACCAGGCCGTCGAGGCGGCCCTGCGCCCCAGGTCGCTGGGGGAGTTCGTCGGCCAGGAGCGGGTCCGCGAGCAGCTCGACCTGGTGCTCAGGGCCGCCCTCGCCCGCGGTGCCACGGCCGACCACGTGCTGCTCTCCGGCGCCCCCGGGCTGGGCAAGACGACCCTGTCCATGATCATCGCCGCCGAGATGAACGCGCCGATCCGCATCACCTCCGGCCCCGCCATCCAGCACGCCGGCGATCTCGCGGCCATCCTCAGCTCCCTCCAGGAGGGGGAGGTGCTCTTCCTCGACGAGATCCACCGCATGTCCCGGCCGGCCGAGGAGATGCTCTACATGGCGATGGAGGACTTCCGGGTCGACGTGATCGTGGGCAAGGGCCCCGGTGCCACCGCCATCCCCCTGGAACTCCCGCCGTTCACCCTGGTCGGGGCGACCACCCGGGCCGGTCTGCTGCCGCCCCCGCTGCGCGACCGCTTCGGTTTCACCGCGCACATGGAGTTCTACGAGCCGGCCGAGCTGAAGCGCGTGGTCCACCGCTCCGCGTCTCTGCTCGACGTGGAGATCGACACCGAGGGGGCGGCGGAGATCGCCGGCCGCTCCCGCGGCACGCCCCGCATCGCCAACCGCCTGCTGCGCCGCGTGCGCGACTACGCGCAGGTCAAGGCGGACGGACGGATCGACCGCGAGGTGGCCGCGGCCGCCCTCGCCGTCTACGAGGTCGACGGGCGCGGCCTGGACCGGCTCGACCGGGCCGTCCTCGGGGCGCTGCTCAGACTGTTCGGCGGCGGTCCGGTGGGCCTGTCGACGCTGGCCGTGGCGGTGGGGGAGGAGCGGGAGACCGTGGAGGAGGTGGCCGAGCCGTTCCTGGTCAGGGAGGGTCTGCTGGCCCGCACCCCGCGTGGCCGGATCGCGACCCCGGCGGCCTGGACGCACCTGGGTCTGGTACCGCCGCAGCAGGCCCCCGGCGCAAGCGGACAACAGGGGCTCTTCGGGGCGTGACGGCGAGGAGACTCGTCACCCGCGGAACCCGGGTGCGATGCTGGGCGTTGTTCCAGTGATGCGGACTCGCTTAGACTCCGCCGATGCCGCCCCTCCGGGGACGGCGTGCCCACCCCCGTAGACCAGGCCGTTCGTCAGCGCGGTCGTGCGAAGGAATTCCCCGCCGTGGATATCTTGACCCTCCTCCCGTTCATCGTGCTCATCGGGGCCATGTTCCTGATGACCCGCTCCGCCAAGAAGAAGCAGCAGCAGGCCGCGCACATGCGCGACTCGATGCAGCCCGGCACCGGAGTGCGGACCATCGGTGGCATGTACGCGACCGTGAAGGACGTCAGCGACGACACGGTCCTCCTGGAGGCGGCCCCCGGCGTGCACCTCCTCTTCGCGAAGAACGCGATCGGAGCCGTCCTCGCCGACGACGAGTACAACCGCATCGTGCACGGTGACGACGAGGCCATCGCGGACGGTTCCCCCGTCGTCCCGGACGACGCCTCCTCGCTGACCGGTGACTCCCCCGCGGAGGACCGGGTCGACCTCGGCAAGAAGGCGGACGAGGACGCGGACGGCGCCAAGGCCGAGGGCAGCGACGGCAAGGACGGCCG
Organism: Streptomyces sp. C10-9-1; assembly: GCF_024497955.1. GTDB lineage: Bacteria > Actinomycetota > Actinomycetes > Streptomycetales > Streptomycetaceae > Streptomyces > Streptomyces sanyensis. Next base: position 288,153 of record NZ_JANHKP010000008.1, read on the forward strand.
CGACGGCGAGGCCGGCGCGAAGTAGGACCCGTGCGGGACCGCGCGGCACCCGCGGGTGCCGCGCGGTCCCCAGGGGTGCCGACGCAACCCGGGGGCGGGCCCCCACAACACTTCGTGGCCGCTCCGGCGCAGACCCGGCGTGGGCGGTTGGACAGGGAGAATCGAGAAGGTGGCAGCACCGAACAGGGGCCGAAAGCCCACGGGGGCCCAGGGGAGGCCGGGGCGTTCCCTGGTCCTGATCCTGATCGCCCTGGTCGCACTCACCGGCGGGATGTTCTGGTCGGGCCAGCTCACGCCCCGTCTGGGTATCGACCTGGCGGGCGGTACGACCATCACGCTGGAGGCGAAGAACCAGCCGGGCGCGCCCAACGCCATCAACGAGACCAACATGAACACCGCGGTCGGCATCATCGAGCGCCGTGTCAACGGTCTGGGCGTCTCCGAGGCCGAGGTCCAGACCCAGGGCGACCGGAACATCATCGTCAACATCCCCAAGGGCACGGACTCCCAGCAGGCGCGCAAGCAGGTCGGCACCACCGCCCAGCTCTACTTCCGCCCCGTGCTGGCCGTCGCCCCGGGCGGGCCTGCGGGCGAGGAGCCCGCGCCGAGCCCCAGCGCCTCCGCCTCCGGTGAGCCCGAGGACGGCGCCTCCGCGTCCCCCGACACCGCCACCGAGGGCACGCCCGAGTCCGGTGCCCCCTCCGCCGAGCCCACCGCGTCGCCGACCACCCAGGGCCGCGCGGTCACCGAGGGGCTGAAGGCCCCGGCCGCGAGCCCCTCCGCCTCCGCCTCCGAGGAGCCGAAGCCCTCGGAGAGCCCCGAGCCCTCGGCGAGCGCCTCGACCGATCCCGCGGACGACCAGGCCTCGGCCGACCTCCAGAAGCGGTTCACCGAACTCGACTGCACCGACGACGCGGTGCGCGGCACCCTCGGCGACGGCGTCAAGCCCGGCGACACCACGATCGCCTGCGGCACGAACAGCGCCGGCCAGTGGGAGAAGTACATCCTCGGCCCCGCCGAGGTGGACGGCCGGGACGTCGACGACGCCCAGGGCGAGCTCGACCAGCAGCGTGGCCTGTGGAAGGTCACCATGGAGTTCACCGAGGAGGGCGCCAAGAAGTTCTCCACGATCACCAGCCGCCTGTCGCAGCAGCAGCCGCCCATGAACCAGTTCGCCATCGTCCTCGACGGCGAAGTGGTCTCGGCCCCGCAGGTCAACCAGACGCTGAGCGCCAACGCGGAGATCACCGGCGACTTCACCCAGGAGTCCGCGCAGGACCTGGGCAACATCCTGTCCTACGGCGCCCTGCCGCTCTCCTTCGAGGAGGCCAGCGTCACCACCGTGACCGCCGCCCTCGGCGGCGAGCAGCTGCGGGCCGGTCTCATCGCCGGAGCCATCGGCCTCGCGCTCGTGGTGCTCTACCTCGTCGTCTACTACCGGGGGCTGGCGTTCATCGCCATCCTCAGCCTCCTGGTCTCGGCGGCGATGACCTACACGATCATGGCCCTGCTCGGCCCGGGCATCGGCTTCGCGCTGAACCTGCCCGCCGTCTGCGGCGCCATCGTCGCGATCGGCATCACCGCCGACTCCTTCATCGTGTACTTCGAGCGCATCCGCGACGAGATCCGTGAGGGCCGGACCCTGCGTCCGGCCGTGGAGCGGGCCTGGCCGCGCGCCCGGCGCACCATCCTCGTCTCGGACTTCGTGTCCTTCCTCGCCGCCGCGGTGCTCTTCATCGTGACCGTCGGCAAGGTGCAGGGCTTCGCCTTCACGCTGGGCCTGACCACCCTCCTGGACGTGGTCGTGGTCTTCTTCTTCACCAAGCCCCTGATGACGCTCCTGGCCCGCCGGCCGTTCTTCTCCGGCGGCCACCCCTGGTCCGGTCTGGACCCCCAGCGCCTGGGCGCCAAGCCCCCGCTGCGGCGCGGCCGCCGTGTGTCCGTCCCCACCGACCCGAAGGAGGCGTGAGATGTCGCGACTCGGCAACCTCGGCGCCCGTCTGTACCGCGGTGAGGTCGGGTACGACTTCGTCGCCAAGCGCAGGATCTGGTACGGCGTCTCGATCCTGATCACCATCACGGCCATCGTGGGCCTGGCGGTGCGCGGCCTGAACATGGGCATCGAGTTCAAGGGCGGTGCCGTCTTCACCACGCCCAAGGTCGAGGTCTCGGTCAGCCAGGCCCAGGAGATCGCCGAGGAGGCCTCCGGGCACCAGGCGATCGTCCAGGAACTCGGCACCGGGGGCATGCGCATCCAGGTCAGCGAGCTGGACACGGCCCAGGCCGACCAGGTGCAGACCGAGCTGGCCGAGGAGCTCGGCGTCGAGCGCGACAGCGTCAACGCGGAGCTGGTCGGACCCAGCTGGGGCGAGCAGATCGCCAACAAGGCGTGGACGGGCCTCGGCGTCTTCATGATCCTCGTGGTGATCTACCTGGCCATCGCCTTCGAATGGCGCATGGCCGTCGCCGCGCTGATCGCCCTCATCCACGACATCACGATCACCGTGGGCGTCTACGCGCTCGTCGGGTTCGAGGTCACCCCGGGCACGGTGATCGGCCTGCTGACCATCCTCGGCTACTCGCTCTACGACACGGTGGTGGTCTTCGACTCACTCAAGGAGAGCTCGAAGGACATCACCAAGCAGACCCGCTGGACGTACGGCGAGATCGCCAACCGCAGCATCAACTCCACCCTGGTCCGCTCCATCAACACCACCGTGGTGGCACTGCTCCCCGTGGCCGGTCTGCTGTTCATCGGCGGCGGTGTCCTCGGCGCGGGCATGCTCAACGACATCTCCCTGTCGCTGTTCGTCGGCCTCGCGGCCGGTGCCTACTCCTCGATCTTCATCGCCACCCCGCTGGTCGCCGACCTCAAGGAGCGCGAGCCGCAGATCAAGGCCCTGCGCAAGCGGGTGCTCGCCAAGCGCGCCGCGGCCGCGGCCAAGGGCGAGCCGCGCCCCGGTGACCAGAGCCCCGACGCCGACGGGGAGCTGCTCGACCCCGCCCCCGCGGCGGCCGTGGTCGGCCCCCGCGGACGGGGTCGCGGACGCCCCACCGGACGGCGCTGATGATCACCGACCAGACGCGGGAGCTGCTGCTCAGCCGCATCCGCGACATCGCGGACTACCCCAAGCCGGGGGTGCTGTTCAAGGACATCACCCCGCTGCTGGCCGACCCGGTCGCCTTCTCGGCCCTCACCGAGGTGCTCAGCGCCTTCTGCGAGAGCCGGGGCGCGACGAAGATCGTGGGCCTGGAGGCCCGCGGCTTCATCCTGGCCGCCCCGGTCGCCGTCCGCGCGGGCGTCGGGTTCGTCCCGGTGCGCAAGGCGGGCAAGCTCCCCGGCGCCACCCTGGCGCAGGCGTACGAGCTGGAGTACGGCTCCGCCGAGATCGAGGTGCACGCCGAGGACCTGGCCGCGGGCGACAGCGTGCTCGTCATCGACGACGTCCTGGCCACCGGGGGGACCGCCCAGGCGTCCCTGGAACTCATCCGGCGGGCCGGTGCGGACGTCGCCGGGGTCGCGGTCCTGATGGAGCTCGGCTTCCTCGGCGGCCGGGACCGCCTCGGCAACACCCTCCGCGGTGCCCCGCTGGAGGCACTGATCACGCTCTGAGGCGGCGGAGCACGCGCGGCGGGGTGCCCCGGGATTCTCCCGGGGCACCCCGCCGCCCTTTCCGGCCCCCCGACCCGGCCGGCTCCCCGCGCCCGGGCCCGTGCCCGCCCGCCCTCGCCGGCGCCTCGTGCGCGGCCGCGCGGCCGGATCGATACCATGGCCTTTCCGGACCTGACCGGGGGACCCGGAACCGCACGAGGAGCGCCCTTGCCAGACGAGGCCCAGCCCGCCGCCGCGCCGTCCGATCCGAAGCCCGACCGGACCGCGGCAGCCCCTGCCACGCCCGAGTCACGGCCCTCCGCGGCCGAGCGGGTGAGCCCGGTGCCGGTCACCGCGCCCAAGCCCGCACCGCCCGCGGGCTCCCGCGGCGGCGGCTCCTCCAGCCGGGTGCGCGCCCGCCTCGCCCGGCTCGGGGTGCAGCGCTCCTCGCCGTACAACCCGGTCCTCGAACCGCTCCTGCGGATCGTCCGCGGCAACGACCCCAAGATCGAGACGTCGACCCTGCGCCAGATCGAGAAGGCGTACCAGGTCGCCGAGCGCTGGCACCGCGGCCAGAAGCGGAAGAGCGGCGATCCCTACATCACCCACCCGCTCGCCGTGACCACCATCCTCGCGGAACTGGGTATGGATCCGGCCACCCTGATGGCCGGGCTGCTGCACGACACGGTGGAGGACACCGAGTACGGCCTGGACCAGCTGCGGCGCGACTTCGGCGACTCCGTCGCGCTGCTCGTCGACGGCGTCACCAAGCTGGACAAGGTCAAGTTCGGCGAGGCCGCGCAGGCGGAGACCGTCCGCAAGATGGTCGTGGCCATGGCCAAGGACCCCCGGGTGCTGGTCATCAAGCTGGCGGACCGTCTCCACAACATGCGCACCATGCGCTACCTCAAGCGGGAGAAGCAGGAGAAGAAGGCCCGCGAGACGCTGGAGATCTACGCCCCCCTGGCCCACCGCCTGGGCATGAACACCATCAAGTGGGAGCTGGAGGACCTCTCCTTCGCGATCCTCTACCCCAAGATGTACGACGAGATCGTGCGCCTCGTCGCCGAGCGGGCCCCCAAGCGCGACGAGTACCTCGCCATAGTGACCGACGAGGTGCAGTCCGACCTGCGCGCGGCCCGGATCAAGGCCACCGTCACCGGCCGCCCCAAGCACTACTACAGCGTCTACCAGAAGATGATCGTCCGCGGGCGCGACTTCGCGGAGATCTACGACCTGGTCGGCATCCGCGTCCTCGTGGACACCGTCCGCGACTGCTACGCGGCGCTGGGCACCGTCCACGCCCGCTGGAACCCGGTTCCGGGGCGGTTCAAGGACTACATCGCGATGCCCAAGTTCAACATGTACCAGTCGCTGCACACGACGGTCATCGGGCCCAGCGGAAAGCCCGTCGAACTCCAGATCCGCACCTTCGACATGCACCGCCGCGCCGAGTACGGCATCGCCGCGCACTGGAAGTACAAGCAGGAGACGGTCGCCGGCGCATCCAAGGTCCGCACCGACGTGCCGCGCGCCGCCAAGGGCAGCGCCGGCCAGGACACCGTCAACGACATGGCCTGGCTGCGCCAGCTGCTCGACTGGCAGAAGGAGACCGAGGACCCCGGCGAGTTCCTGGAGTCGCTGCGCTTCGACCTGTCGCGCAACGAGGTGTTCGTCTTCACCCCCAAGGGCGACGTCATAGCGCTCCCCGCGGGCGCGAGCCCCGTGGACTTCGCCTACGCCGTCCACACCGAGGTCGGGCACCGCACGATAGGGGCACGGGTCAACGGGCGGCTGGTGCCGCTGGAGTCGACCCTGGACAACGGCGACCTGGTCGAGGTCTTCACCTCCAAGGCCGAGGGCGCCGGACCGTCCCGCGACTGGCTCGGCTTCGTCAAGTCCCCACGGGCCCGGAACAAGATCAGGGCGTGGTTCTCCAAGGAGCGCCGGGACGAGGCGATCGAGCAGGGCAAGGACGCCATCGTCCGCGCCATGCGCAAGCAGAACCTGCCCATCCAGCGCATCCTGACCGGCGACTCGCTGGTCACGCTCGCACACGAGATGCGCTACCCGGACATCTCCTCCCTCTACGCGGCGATCGGGGAGGGCCACGTCGCCGCGCAGGGCGTCGTCCAGAAGCTGGTGCAGGCCCTCGGCGGCGAGGAGGCCGCCAACGAGGACATCGCGGAGTCCACGCCGCCCTCCCGCAGCCGGGGCAAGCGCCGCAAGAGCGCCGACCCGGGCGTGGTGGTCAAGGGCGTGGAGGACGTGTGGGTGAAGCTGGCGCGCTGCTGCACACCCGTGCCCGGCGACCCGATCATCGGCTTCGTCACCCGAGGCAGCGGGGTGTCCGTGCACCGTGCGGACTGCGTCAACGTCGACTCGCTCTCCCAGCAGCCCGAACGGATCCTCGACGTGGAGTGGGCACCCACCCAGTCCTCGGTCTTCCTGGTCGCCATACAGGTCGAGGCGCTCGACCGGTCCCGGCTGCTGTCCGACGTCACCCGCGTCCTGTCCGACCAGCACGTCAACATCCTCTCCGCGGCCGTCCAGACCTCGCGCGACCGCGTCGCCACCTCCCGCTTCACCTTCGAGATGGGCGACCCCAAGCACCTCGGCCACGTCCTGAAGGCCGTCCGCGGGGTGGAGGGCGTCTACGACGTCTACCGCGTGACCTCGGCGCGCCGCCCCTGAGGCACCGCGCACACGCGGACGGGGCCCCTCACCGCCTGGTGAGGGGCCCCGTCCGCCGGTGTGCCGCGCGACAGCTCAGCCGCCGAACTCCTCCAGGCCCTTCAGCGCCTGGTCCAGCAGGGCCTGACGGCCCTCCAGCTCCCTGGCGAGCTTGTCGGCCTTGGCGTTGTTGCCCGCGGAGCGGGCGGCGTCGATCTGCTCGCGGAGCTTGTCCACCGCCGCCTGCAGCTGCCCGGTGAGCCCCTCGGCACGCGCCCGCGCCTCGGGGTTGGTCCGGCGCCACTCGTTCTCCTCGGACTCCTGGAGTGCGCGCTCCACCGCGTGCATCCGCCCCTCGACCTTCGGCCGGGCGTCGCGCGGCACATGGCCGACGGCCTCCCAGCGCTCGTTGATCGACCGGAACGCTGCCCGGGCGGCCTTGAGGTCGGTCACCGGGACCAGCTTCTCGGCCTCCTCGGCGAGTTCCTCCTTGAGCTTCAGGTTCTCCGACTGCTCCGCGTCGCGCTCGGCGAACGCCTCGCCGCGCGCGGCGAAGAAGACGTCCTGGGCGCCGCGGAAGCGGTTCCACAGGTCGTCCTCCGCCTCGCGCTGGGCCCGCCCGGCGGCCTTCCACTGCGCCATCAGGTCGCGGTACCGGGCGGCCGTGGGCCCCCACTCCGTCGAGCCCGAGAGCGACTCGGCCTCGGTGACCAGGCGCTCCTTCACCTGGCGCGCCTCCTCGCGCTGCGCGTCCAGCGAGGCGAAGTGCGCCTTGCGCCGCTTGGAGAACGCCGAGCGGGCGTGCGAGAAGCGGTGCCACAGCTCGTCGTCGGACTTCCGGTCGAGCCGGGGCAGCCCCTTCCAGGTGTCCACCAGGCCCCGCAGCCGCTCCCCGGCGGCCCGCCACTGCTCGCTCTGCGCCAGCTCCTCGGCCTCGGCGACCAGCGCCTCCTTGGCCTTGCGCGCCTCGTCGCTCTGCCGGGCACGCTGTGCCCGGCGCTCCTCGCGGCGCTTGTCCACCGTCTCCACCAGCGCGTCCAGGCGCCGGCCCAGGGCCTCCAGGTCGCCCACGGCGTGGTGCTCGTCCACCTGCTGGCGCAGGTGGTCGATCGCCGTCTGGGCGTCCTTGGCCGACAGGTCGGTGGTCTTCACCCGACGTTCGAGGAGGCCGATCTCGACCACCAGGCCCTCGTACTTGCGCTCGAAGTAGGCCAGTGCCTCCTCGGGAGTGCCGGCCTGCCACGATCCGACGACCTTCTCGCCCTCGGCCGTACGCACGTACACGGTGCCCGTCTCGTCGACGCGGCCCCACGGGTCGCTGCTCACAGCGCCTCCTCCACCTGATGCCCGCAAGGGCGTCGCCCCGGGCATCGTCCACGGTTTCCCCGGCGGGCCTCGCCCGCCGTCCACGGCGCGAAACCCGTCCGCGCCGCACAACGCCAATCTAGGCGACGCCCCGCCCGGCTGTCCGCACCCGGCGCCACCGAATTCCCCCGGCTCACACCTTCGGGACGGCCGCCTTCTCGATGGTGACGGGCTTCGCCGGGGCGCCGTCGGTCCCGCCGCCCTCGACACCTGCCGTGCCGACGGCCTGGACCAGCTTCAGGCCGTCCTCGTCCAGGGTGCCGAACGGGGTGTACGCGGGGGGCAGCTTGCTGTCCTTGTAGACGAGGAAGAACTGGCTGCCACCGCTGTCCGGACGGCTGGTGTTGGCCATCGCCACCGTGCCGGCCTCGAAGGTGACGGTGCCGTCCTCGCCGGGCTCGCCCAGCGCGTCCAGGTTCTCGTCCGGGATGGTGTAGCCGGGGCCGCCGGTTCCGTTGCCGTCCGGGTCGCCGCACTGGAGCACGAAGATGCCCGCCGTGGTCAGGCGGTGGCACTTCGTGTCGTCGAAGTAGCCCTTGTCGGCCAGCGCCTTGAAGGAGTTCACCGTGTGCGGTGTCTTCGCGGCGTCCATGGCGATCGAGAGCTCGCCCTCGTTGGTGGTGATCTCGAAGGCGTACTTCGCCTTCCGGTCGATCGTCATCGGCGGCTCGGGGGCCGAACTCTCGGTGGCGGACGGCGTCGGTGTGGCCTCCGACGCGGCCGCGGCGTCGTCCTTCCCCGTGTCGTCGCCGCCCAGGCCGAGCGCCCAGACCGCGCCGCCCGCGACGAGCACGACGGCGACGGCCGCGGCGATGATCGCGTTGCGCTGCCTGCTCCTGTGCCGCGCCTGCTCCCTGCGCTGCTGCTGGCGCTCGAACTTCTGCCGGGCGAGCTGCCGCCGCCGCTGATCGCTGCTGACCACCGGGTCTTCTCCTCGATGTGTGCGTGTCTGTGTACGCCGGGTCATGCTGACCGCCGAGCCTGCCCCGTACCGTATACGGGTTGGCTGTGGGATGAGCAGCGCCGGTAGGCTCTGATCTGCTGCATTCCACGTGGCATGACCTCCCGACGACCGAACTGAGGACGATCGTGCTTATTGCCGGGTTCCCCGCCGGGGCCTGGGGGACCAACTGCTACCTGGTCGCCCCCGCCGCGGGCGAGGAGTGCGTGATCATCGACCCCGGCCACCAGGCCGCCGAGGGCGTCGAGGAGACGATCCGGAAGCACCGGCTCAAGCCCGTCGCCGTGGTCCTGACCCACGGCCACATCGACCACGTGGCCTCCGTCGTCCCCGTCTGCGGCGCCCACGACGTGCCGGCCTGGATCCATCCCGAGGACCGCTACATGATGAGCGACCCGGAGAAGGCCCTCGGCCGCTCCATCGGGATGCCGCTGATGGGCGAGCTGACCGTCGGCGAACCCGACGACGTGCGGGAGCTCGCGGACGGCGCGCGGCTGTCCCTGGCCGGCCTCGACTTCTCCGTGTCGCACGCCCCCGGCCATACCAAGGGGTCGGTGGCCTTCCGGATGCCCGAGGCGGCGGACGTCCCGTCCGTGTTCTTCTCGGGCGACCTGCTGTTCGCCGGCTCCATCGGACGCACGGACCTCCCCGGCGGCGACATGGACGACATGCTCGCGTCGCTGGCCCGGGTGTGCCTGCCGCTCGACGACTCGACCGTGGTCCTCTCCGGCCACGGCCCCCAGACGACCATCGGCCGCGAGCGCGCCACCAACCCGTACCTGCGTGAGGTGGCCGCCGGCCCCGGGAGCACCCAGGGTGCTCCCCGACGAGGAATGTGACGAGAGAAGCCCCGTGAGCACCTTCCAGGCCCCCAAGGGCACCTACGACCTGCTGCCCCCCGACTCCGCCCGCTACCTCGCGGTGCGCGAGGCGATCGCCGCCCCGCTGCGCGACTCCGGGTACGGCTACATCGAGACCCCCGGCTTCGAGGACGTCGAGCTGTTCGCCCGCGGGGTCGGCGAGTCCACCGACATCGTCACCAAGGAGATGTACGCCTTCGAGACCAAGGGCGGCAGCCGGCTCGCCCTGCGTCCCGAGGGCACCGCCTCGGTGCTGCGCGCCGCCCTGGAGGCCAACCTCCACAAGGCGGGCAACCTGCCGGTCAAGCTCTGGTACTCGGGCTCGTACTACCGCTACGAGCGCCCCCAGAAGGGCCGCTACCGCCACTTCTCCCAGGTCGGAGCCGAGGCGATCGGCACCGAGGACCCGGCCCTGGACGCGGAGCTGATCATCCTCGCCGACCAGGCGTACCGCTCGCTGGGGCTGCGCAACTTCCGCATCCTGCTGAACTCCCTCGGGGACAAGGAGTGCCGCCCGGCCTACCGGGAGGCGCTCCAGGGCTTCCTACGCGGCCTGGAGCTGGACGAGGACACCCGCCGGCGCATCGAGATCAACCCCCTGCGGGTCCTCGACGACAAGCGCACCGAGGTGCAGCGCCGGCTCGTGGGCGCCCCCATGCTCCGCGACTACCTGTGCGACGGGTGCAAGGCGTACCACGAGGAGGTCCGGGCCCTGCTGACCTCGGCCGGGGTGGCCTTCGAGGACGACGAGAAGCTGGTGCGCGGCCTCGACTACTACACGCGGACCACCTTCGAGTTCGTGCACGACGGCCTCGGCTCGCAGTCGGCGGTCGGCGGCGGCGGCCGCTACGACGGCCTGTCCGAGATGATCGGCGGCCCCGCGCTGCCGTCCGTCGGCTGGGCCCTGGGGGTGGACCGCACCGTGCTCGCCCTGGAGGCCGAGGGCGTGGAGCTCGACCTCCCGCGCACGACCAGCGTCTACGCGGTGCCGCTGGGCGAGGAGGCCCGCCGGGTCCTGTTCGGCGTGGTCACCGAGCTGCGCCGGGGCGGTGTCGCGGCGGACTTCGGCTTCGGCGGCAAGGGCCTGAAGGGCGCGATGAAGAACGCCAACCGCTCCGGGGCGCGCTACGCGCTGGTCGCGGGTGAGCGGGACCTCGCCGAGGGCGTGGTGCAGCTCAAGGACATGGAGTCCGGGGAGCAGCAGGCGGTGGCGCTGGCCACCGTCGTCTCGGAGCTGCGCTCCCGGCTCGGCTGAGCAAGGACCGCCCGCGCGGGCCCCGGGGAGTCAACCTCCCCGGGGCCCGCTGCCGTTGAGGCCCGTCGGGGTGGCCGGGGAGCGGCCTGCTTATGCGGAGCGAACAGGGCGGCGCCCCTGCCGTGGGGCAGAATGGCGGTGCCGGGGACGACCGATGAGACCGAGACGAGGATTCGGCGAGATGACTTCTACACAGACCCGCGAGGCCACCCCCGAAGAAGCGGGTCG
>NZ_JANHKP010000009.1 GCF_024497955.1 Streptomyces sp. C10-9-1
CGCAGGGCGAGCACCAGGGCGTCGCTGGGCGAGGCCCACACGGGGCGCGCCTCGGCGAAGCCGGCCGCGCGGAGCGCCTCGGCGTGCCACGCGGCGGACGGGGTGTCGCCGTCCGCGTGTTCCCCGTAGATCCGGAAGCGCTCGGCGGTCGGCGCGGCGAGGACCGGGTCCTCGGCGGCCAGCGCCCACCAGTCGGCCCAGTCCAGCGCGCCCGCCTCGCGGGCCCGTTCCATGGCCGCGTGGCGGTGGGCGCGCTCGGCCGCGTTGATCGCTGGGGTCGCCTCGTCCTTCATGCGGTCGGCGTTCATCAGGACGCCGCCCTCGCGCACGAGCCCCGCGAGCTGCCCGTAGAGCGCGGCCAGGGGCTCGCGGTGCAGCCAGTGCAGGGCGGTCGCGGTGAGCACGGCGTCGTACCGGGAGTGCGGCAGCGCCGCCGTCCAGTCCGGGCCGGTGAGGTCGGCGGCCACGAAGGAGACGCGGCCGTCGCCCTCGAAGGTGCCGCGCGCGATGGCCAGCAGGGCCGGGTCGAGGTCCACGCCGGTACTGGTGGCACGGGGGAAGCGGGTCAGCAGCCGGTCCGTGATGGTGCCGGTGCCGCAGGCCAGGTCCAGCACCCTGGGCTCGGGTCCGACCGTCGCCTCGACCATGTCGAGCATGACCCGGAACCGGTCCTCCCGGTCCGGCATGTACCACTCCTGCTGGCGGTCCCAGCTCTCCTGCCAGGCCCGCCAGTCGGTTGCCGCGCCCGTGCCCGTCTCCACCACCGGAATCCTTTCGTCCGTAATACCCTCGAACCTACTCCATCCGTTACGCCGACAGTAGACCCTTGCAGTAAGGACTACAAGTGGAACTGGCCCATTACTCGGACTACGCCGTACGCCTGGTCAACACCGAGGAGCCGACCCGCGGCAAGGACTCGCTGACGTCCGTCGACGCCGTCCGGGAGCTCTTCGGTGCCTCGATGCAGGCAGCCCGCCGGGCGACGGACGCGGACGTCACCCGCTTCCGCTCCGTGCGCGCCCGGCTCCGCGCGGTCTTCGCCGCGGCCGACGCGGGCGAGGAGACCCAGGCCGTCGACCTGCTCAACTCCCTGCTGCTGGAGTTCCCGGTCAGCCCCCAGATCTCCGGCCACGACCACCGGGACGAGGACGGCCGGCCGCTGTGGCACATGCACCTGGCGGACCACGCCTCCAACGCCACCTCCGGCTACGCGGCCATCGCCGCCATGGGCCTGGCCTTCCACCTGACCGAGTACGGCGTCGACCGCCTCGGGCTGTGCCAGGCCGCCCCGTGCCGCAACGCCTTCCTCGACACCTCGACCAACCGCTCGCGGCGCTACTGCTCCGACCGCTGCGCCACCCGCGCCAACGTCGCCGCCTACCGGGCCCGCAAGCGCCTGGAGACCGACCGGTCCGCCGACACCGTCCGCAGCGCCGACACCGCCCAGGAGGCCACGTAGAGCGGTGTGCGGCGGCGTCCCGGCAGCATGGGCCGGTAGCGGGCGCGCACCCGCGCGAGCACCAGCTCGTCGGGGACCGGGCCGAAGGCACGGCTGTCCACGACCTCGCCGTCCGGGTTGTCGCCGAGCACCCACCAGCCTCCGGACCGGCGCTCCGCCAGCCGCTTCACGACGAGCAGGTCCTGCTGGAGCGGATGGCGCAGCACCGCCACGTCGCCGGGGCGCAGCTCCGCCCCGTGGTGCACCAGCAACCGGTCGCCGTGGTGGAGCGTGGGGTACATGGAACGCCCGGTCACCTCGGCGATGCCGAACGGCGCTCGCGCCTCATGCCCCTGCTCGCCCATCGGGCCACCTCCGCTGTCCACCGTCTGTTCCGACACCGGTCCCGTCCTGGTACCGGACTTTTGCCCTAAGCCCCAGGGGGCACCCGAGAAAACGCGCTTCCCACGGAGTAATCTCCCACCTGAGAAGACGATCACGAGGAAGGACAGCTCCATGCTCTCCCGCCTGTTCGCCCCCAAGGTGAAGGTCAGCGCCCACTGCGACCTGCCTTGCGGTGTCTACGACCCGGCCCAGGCCCGTATCGAGGCCGAGTCGGTCAAGGCCGTCCAGGAGAAGTACCAGGCCAACGAGGACCCGCACTTCCGCGCCCGCGCCACCGTCATCAAGGAGCAGCGCGCGGAGCTCGCCAAGCACCACATCTCGGTGCTGTGGAGCGACTACTTCAAGCCCCCGCACTTCGAGAAGTACCCGGAGCTGCACCAGCTGATCAACGACACGCTCAAGGCCCTCTCGGCCGCGAAGGGGTCCACGGACCCCAAGACGGGCGAGAAGGCGCTGGAGCTCATCGCCGAGGTCGACCGCATCTTCTGGGAGACCAAGAAGGCCTGATCCCCTTCCCCGGGGACACGGCCCTGCGCGGCAGGGCCGCAGCCGGGGGCGAAGGGCCCGACCGCGATCAGCGGTCGGGCCCCTCTGCTTGCCCGGCGGACGACGGTCACGCACCCGGCACGAGGCGGTTCTCCAGCGCGCGGGGCAGCGGGTAGGCGCGTTCCGCCGGGAGCAGCCTCCGGCCCCTCGCGGTGTGAGCGCCCCGCACCAGGGAAGCCGCCTTGCGGACCTGCGGGGTGAGGTCGGTGAGACCGACGGTCCAGTCCTCGGCGAACGTACGCGTCAACTGGCGGCTGATGCCGACCTGGATGCTGTAGTGGTTGAGGGCCGCCCCCCGGAGCGAGCGCTCCGGGTCCCACTGGACGTGCACGGCCGCACGGGCCACGGCCGCCGGGTCCCCGGTCGTGAGCGCGGCACGCGACAGGGCCTCCTCCCAGCCGTCGCGCTTCATCCGCACCGCGAGAACGCGCTCCTGCCCCGGCTTGCGCGCCCAGTTGCTGCGGTGCATCAGCCACAGGAACGACGGCTTGATCCACGTCATCCTGTGGAACGAGAACGGCTCGACGAAGCGGCCTGCCCGCAGCGCCGCGTCGGCGATGGCGGACGGGTACGCCTGGTAGACCACGATCGTGCGAGCGTCGTAGTCGGCACGGATCTGATACGGGGGTGCCATGCACCGCACCCTGCCATCCGCACCGTGCGCTCCGCGATGTGTTTTGCCCGTCCGGCCCGTCACCGGTCCCCCGGGCACCACCAGCGCCCCCGGGCTCCGGCCTCAACCCGCCGCCGTCCCGCAGGCGTCCGCCCGGTCCGGTGCGGGGCGGTGGGTCCCCGGGGGCAGTCCGTCGAGGAGAGGGCTGCCGTGGCGTCCCAGCCACTGGCGGTAGGGGGCGGCACGGAGCGCGGCGTCGCGGTAGGCGGCGGAGAGGGTCTCGTACGCCGCACCGAACAGGTCGGGTGTCCCGGGGTGGGAGAACAGCAGCAGGCGTACGGCCAGCGGGTCCCCCCTGAGCGGGCGGATCGCCATGTCCTCCCGCGGCACGGAGGTGGGCTGGCACGGAGCGACGGCCTCGCCGACGGCGATCAGCGAGGCGGCCGTGTGGTAGTCCCCGTGCAGGACGGTCGGGTCGATGCCCGCCGAGCGCAGCACCCGGCTCAGCCCGTCCCACTCCCCGTCCACCGTCGGGTCGACCATCCAGCAGTCCTGGGCGAGGTCGGTCAGCTCGACCACCGCCGAGGCGGCGGCGGGGTGGTCGCGTGCCAGGGAGACGAACTGCGGCTCCCGCTGCACCAGCACCCGTGACTCCAGCCCGTCGGGCACCTGCAGGGGGCACCCCTCCACCTCGTGGACGAAGGCGACGTCCAACTGCCCCTCCGCGACCAGGCGCAGCAGCGCGTTGGCCGAGACGTCCATGTGGAGGGAGAGGTCGGTGCCGGGCAGCCGGACGCGCAGCCGGCGCAGCCATCCGGCCAGGGCGCGGCTGGCCGTCGAGCCGATCCGCAGCAGGGGCCCGCCCTCGTGCGCGGCCGCCGCCTTGGCCTCGACGACGAGCGCGGCCATCTCGCCGACCAGCGGCCGTGCACGGCTGAGCACGGACCGGCCGAGCGGGGTGGGACGGCATCCGGTGCGCTCGCGGGCGAACAGCGGGGCGCCGATGAAGTTCTCGATCCTGCGCAGCTGGGTGGTCAGCGAGGGCTGGCTGACGCCCAGCCGCCGGGCCGCTTTGTGCAGGCTGCCGGTGTCGGCGATGGCGCACAGCGCACGCAGATGCCTCACCTCGAGCTCCATGCGACGAGAGTAGGGCCGCCCCAACTGTCCCACCAGACACCGTTGTCGGGGCACCTGGGACGGATCGGGACAGGTCGCGGCGGAAACTCTCGGGGACCCCGATGCGCTCGTCCTATCACCCCTCGGCATCATCCCGCCGCGGGGCCTGCTCCCCCACACTCGCCCTACCGCACATCGTCAACCGGACGAGTAGGAGCCCCCCATGCGTCACCCCAGAGCGTTACTCTCCGCCGTGCTCGGCGTCGGCCTCGCCGCCGTGCTCGGGGCGGTCCCCGCGACCGCCGCACCCTCCGCCCCGGCCAACTCCCCTGCGGCCGCGTCGGACGTCTCCTCGTACGCGGCCTACGAAGGGTCCGCCGAGGACGCCAGGGCGACCGCCGCCTTCTTCGACGCGGTCGTGAAGTCGGTGGCCGAGAAGCGCGCCGCCAACCCCGGCGCCCAGGTCGTGACCGTGGTGTACAACGCCAGCCGGGCGCCCAGCTTCCGCACCCAGATAGCCAGCAGCACCCGGATCTGGAACAGCTCGGTCTCCAACGTCCGGCTGGTGGAGGGGTCCGGCGCCGACTTCTCCTACTACGAGGGCAACGACTCGCGCGGCTCGTACGCGAGCACCGACGGCCACGGCCGGGGGTACATCTTCCTCGACTACCGCCAGAACCAGATCTACAACTCCACGCGGGTCACGACCCACGAGACGGGGCATGTGCTCGGTCTCCCGGACCACTACTCGGGTCCGTGCAGCGAGCTGATGTCGGGCGGCGGCCCCGGCCCCTCCTGCACCAACGCCTACCCGAACTACCAGGAGCGCTCCCGGGTGAACCAGCTGTGGGCCTACGGCCTGGCGTCCGCCGTGGCCCGGGCCTCCTGACCCCCGGCACCCGCGGCAGGCGGCCTCCGGGCCGGGGGCGCGGTCCGCGCCCCCGGCCCGCGCCGACGAAGCGCCCCGCCCTCGTGGCGGGGCGCCTTCGTGCGTACGGGGCTCAGGTCCGGGCCGGCTCCGGGAGGACCGGTTCGGCCGCGGAGGGCAGTTGGCGGCGGATGCGGGCGAGGGCCTCGTCGAAGTCCCCGTCGGCGACCGCCGCCTCGTAGGCGGTCCCCCCGTAGTGGAGGGTGAGGCTGAGTTCGGAGCGGACCGGGGCGCCGCCCTCGGCAGCCGCCTCTCCGAGGGTCAGCAGGCAGCTGAGGGTGGCCGCCCGCTCGACGCCGTCGGCCCGTACGGGCAGCGGCATGTCCCACTCCAGTACGCAGCCCGTCAGGGCGGCCCCGGTGCCCCCGGCACGGAGGGCGGCGAAGGTGGCGCCCGCGTACGCGGTGCCTCTGACACATGTGCTCACGCGGCCGTCGGTCGCGGTGATCGCGACCGCCTCGGCCCCGGCCCGGTCGCGGTACCAGCCCGCCCAGACCTCTGTCGACTCCGATGACATGCGCGGACTGTAGCGCCAGACGGGCGCGTGACGCGTGCCAGGTGGCGTTCCCGGGCGGCTTCCGGCGGCCGGTGCGACCGGCTCGTACCCCGGTGCGCCCTTCGCCGCTTGCGTCCCCCGGTACCGCCGGGGGACGCGGCCGGTCCGCGCTCCTCCTCCCCCGGATGCTCGCGGTGGCGCGGCTCAGCAGCCGCGGCGGGTGACGAACTCGGCGAGCGCGAGCAGGTCCCCCGCCGCGTCCAGGTCGGGAACGGCGCGGGAGAGCTCGCCGAGGGCGCGCGACATGCGGTCCGCGGCCTGGAGTTGGGCCCAGTCGCGCCCGCCCGCCCGCTCGACGGCGTCGGCCGCGCGGGCCGCGGCGGAGGCGCCCATCGGCCCCCGGTACAGAGAGGCCAGCTCCTCCGCCGCCTCCGTGCCCGAGGCCAGAGCCGCGACCACGGGCAGGGACTTCTTGCGTGCGCAGAGGTCGGCGCCGGCCGACTTGCCGGTGCGCGCCGGGTCCCCCCAGATGCCCATCAGGTCGTCGATGAGCTGGAAGGCGAGACCGGCCTCCCTGCCGAAGGCGTCCATGGCGCGGACCTCCTCCTCCCCGGCGTCCGCGTACAGGGCGCCGAGCGCGCAGGAGGCGCCGAGCAGGGCACCGGTCTTGGCCGTGGCCATGCCGAGGCAGTCGTCGAGTGTCACCTCCTCGGGGGACAGCTCCTCGAAGGCGCAGTCGGCCTGCTGGCCGGCGCACAGTTCGATCACGCAGGCGGCCAGGCGTGCGGAGGCGGCCACCGAGCGCGGGTCCCCGTCCTCCGCGAGCAGGCGCAGGGCGAGCGCCAGCATGGCGTCGCCCGCGACGATGGCGTCGGCCGTGCCGAACACCGTCCAGGCGGTGGGCCGGTGGCGGCGGGTGGCGTCCTCGTCGATGACGTCGTCGTGGAGCAGGGTGAAGTTGTGGGCCAGTTCGACGGCCGCGGCCGCGCGCAGTGCGCGCGCCGGGTCCCCGCCCAGTGCACGGCACGAGGCCAGCACCAGGGCCGGCCGGATCGCCTTGCCCGCCCCGGAGGCGGCCGGGCTGCCGTCCGCGTGCTCCCAGCCGAAGTGGTAGAGGGCGACACGGCGCACCGCCCCCGGCAGGGTGTCCAGGGCGGAGCGGAGCTCGGGCTGCACCGCGCCACGGCTGCGCTCCAGCAGGGCGACGGCCTCGCGGCCCTCGGTGGTGTCCGAGATGGTCAACAGGCGGTCCTTTCGTTCAGGACGGGGCTGCGCCGGCCGGGCGCGAGGCGGCGGCCGTGCCCGGCGGCCGGGTCCTGCCCCGAGCGGGCAGGACCCCTGAGCACGCGTCAGCGCCAGCGGCTCACCTCGACGTTCTCCAGGACGCCGAGGGCGTCGGGGACGAGGACGGCGGCCGAGTAGTAGGCCGTGACCAGGTAGGAGATGATCGCCTGCTCGTCGATGCCCATGAAGCGGACCGAGAGGCTGGGCTCGATCTCGTCCGGGAGGCCGGTCTGGTGGAGGCCGACGACGCCCTGCTCCTCCTCACCGGTCCGCATGCAGATGATCGAGGTGGTGCGGGCCTCGGAGACCGGGATCTTGTTGCAGGGGAAGATCGGCACGCCCCGCCAGGAGGGCACCTGGTGGCCGCCGATGTCGACCGTCCCCGGGACCAGGCCGCGCTTGTTGCACTCGCGTCCGAAGGCCGCGATGGCCCGCGGGTGGGCGAGGAACATCCTGGAGCCGCGGCGGCGGGACAGCAGCTCGTCCATGTCGTCGGGGCCGGGGACGCCGTCGTGGGGCTGGAGCCGCTGGCCGTAGTCGCAGTTGTTCAGCAGTCCGAACTCGCGGTTGTTGACCAGCTCGTGCTCCTGGCGCTCGCGCAGGGCCTCCACCGTGAGCCTCAGCTGCTGCTCGGTCTGGTTCATCGGCTGGTTGTAGAGGTCGGCCACCCGGCTGTGCACCTTCAGCACCGTCTGGGCCACACTCAGCTCGTACTCGCGGGGCGCGGCGTCGTAGTCGACGTAGGTGTGCGGGACGACGGCCTCGCCGACATGGCCCGCCGAGAGGTCGATGGCGGCTTCGCCGTACGGGTTGGTGCGCTGCGAGGGCACCGCCGCGAAGCCCGCGAGATGGGCGCGCAGGGAGTCGGCGCGGTCCGCCAGGTTGAGCACGTCGTCGCGGGTGAGCACGAGGACGGTGCAGGCGGTCGCCGCTCGGGCCGTGTGGGGCCAGACGGCCTCGCGGTCGGTGAGCGACCGGTCGCCGAAGTAGGCGCCGTCGGCGAGCACCTCGACCACCGCCTCGTCGCCGTAGGGCCCCTCGCCGACCTGCTCGACCCGGCCGTGCGCCAGCAGGAAGACCCGGTCCGCCGCCTCCCCGCCGGCGGCCAGGATCTCGCCCGCGGCGAACTCCCGCTGCTCGCAGCGGTTGGCGAGTTCGGCGAGCGCCGCCTCGTCGCCGAAGCCGCGCAGGGCGGGGAGCTCCCCCAGCTCGGCGGGGATGACCTCGACCCGGCCCCCCGTCTGGACGAAGGTCACGCGGCCGTCGCCGACCGCGTAGCTGAGGCGGCGGTTGACCCGGTAGGTGCCGCCCTGCACCTGCACCCACGGCAGCATGCGCAGCAGCCACCGCGAGGTGATCTCCTGCATCTGCGGGGCGGACTTGGTGGTGGTCGCAAGATTCCGCGCCGCAGCAGTGCCGAGACTCTGCCGGGGCGTCTGCTGCTCGCGGACGTCCCCTGCGGAACCAACCGAACCGACCGTCATGTGAATCCCTCTCGATCAATTGCTGACCTGCGAGGAGAAGCCTTTCAGTACAGAGCGTCATCGCACCATTACACAAATGGGTGGGACTGGATCGGCACGCACGGGGAAGCGGCCGGATCGGCTCGCACGGCGTCCGAAAGCACGGGCACCCGGCGCTCGACGGGCCGGCGCCGCGGCGCACGGGCCCGGCAGGACCGGAGGGCCGCCGGTGCGGTCCCGGCGTGCGGGGAAGGCGCACAGGGCGCCCCACAATGGAGGCGTGAACCGCTCCGTGAATCGCGACGCGCTGCTGGGGCCGCGCCCGCCCTCCCCGCTCCAGGAACTCCGCGACCCGGCGTTCGACCGGCACGGGGTCAGGCTGCTGCTCAAGCGGGACGACCTGGTCCACCCCGAGCTCCCGGGCAACAAGTGGCGCAAACTGGCACCCAACCTCCGCGCCGCGGCGGGCCGCCCGCTGCTGACCTTCGGCGGCGCCTGGTCGCACCACCTGCGGGCGACGGCGACCGCCGGGCGGCTCCTGGACTGCCCGACCGTCGGCGTGGTCCGGGGGGACGAGCTGGCCTCGCGCCCGCTCAACCCCTCGCTGCGCGGCTGCGCCGAGGACGGGATGCGGCTGGTGTTCACCGATCGCGCCACCTACCGGGCGAAGGACGAGCCCGCGGTCCTCGCCCGGCTGCTGGCCGAGGCGCAGGCTCCCGAGGACGCCTACGTGGTACCCGAGGGCGGCAGCAACGCGCCGGCGGTGCAGGGCTGCGCGGAACTCGGCCGCGAACTGCGCGAGGCCGGGACGCGGATCGACGTGGCAGCGGTCGCGTGCGGCACCGGGGGCACGCTGGCCGGGCTCGCGGCGGGCCTCGGCGCGGGGCGGCGCGCCCTGGGCCTCGCGGTGCTGCGGGGCGGCTTCCTGGGCGGCGCGGTGCGCGAGCTCCAGGTCCGCGCGTTCGGCGGCCCGCGGGGCTCCTGGGACATGGAGGAACGTTTCCACTTCGGGGGGTACGCACGGTCGGCCCCCGAGCTGGAGGACTTCGCCTCCAGCTTCGAGGAGCGCCACGGGCTCGCGGTCGAGCGGATCTACGTGGCCAAGCTGCTCTACGGCCTCGCGGCCCTGGCGGCGGAGGGCGCCTTCGCCCCCGGCAGCACGGTCGCCGCGGTGGTCACGGGCCCGGGAACCACCCGGCGGCCGCCCCCCGGCGGGGCCGGGCCGGAAGGGCCGCCGGGCCCGGGATGACCCCCGGGCGGCGCCCCGGACGCCGGTACGGATGGTGCACGTGTGGCCATGGCGCTTTGTCGACGATTCGGCGCCATGGCCACGGGGTACGTCAACCATCCGCCGGTTCCGTGCAATTGGGCGGCGCAGACCACTAGCCACTGTGCGTACTCATGGGCTTACCATGAGTGATAGCCGCTGGCTCAGGGGTCCCCGGCGACAGGCAAGCACGGATCGCGATAGCGTCGCCAGGCCGGTACCGGTCGCGTGACCGCGTACCGCACCGCCGCGGGAACTCATCCCGCGCCCCAGAGAGAGCATGTGCCACCTTGGAGGTGAGGGTGTCCCAGATCGCAGGCGAGCCCGGGACCCAGGACTTCGTGGAAGTCCGACTGCCGGCCGCGGGTGCCTACCTGTCCGTGCTGCGAACGGCCACCGCCGGTCTCGCGGCACGGTTGGACTTCACCCTCGACGAGATCGAGGACCTGCGGATCGCGGTCGACGAGGCGTGCGCGATCCTGTTGCAGCAGGCCGTACCCGGATCGGTCCTCAGCTGTGTCTTCCGCCTCGTCGACGACTCACTCGAAGTGACGGTCTCGGCCCCCACGACCGACGGCCGGGCCCCGGAGCGCGACACCTTCGCCTGGACGGTGCTGTCGGCACTGGCCGGGAAGGTCGACTCCTCGGTCGCCGACGACCGTACGGTCTCCATCAGCCTGTACAAGCAGCGCGGCGCGGGGCCCGGGCCGGCGTGAGCAACGGAAACGGGGATGGTTCGATGCGGGAGGACGAGGAGCGTGCCCCCGGGGTGCTGAGCGCGTCGGCCGGCATCCCGGAGCAGCACGCGCGGCCGCACCCGATGGTGGACGAACCTGCGGAGCAGGCACCGGTGGGGAGCCCTCCCCCCGGCCTCCCAGGGGCAACTCCGGCCCGGGCGGAGCCCGGGGAGAAGGCGGACCGGATGAGCGAGCACGAGCAGCGGCACGAGCACGAGCGGCCGCAGCGGCAGGACGCGCACGACCGCAGCGGTGCACGGGCGATGTTCATAGAGCTGCGCTCCCTGCCGGAGCAGTCCCCGCAACGCGCCGAACTGCGCAACCAGCTCGTCCGGATGCACCTGCCGCTCGTCGAGCACCTCGCCCGGCGCTTCCGCAACCGGGGCGAGCCGCTGGACGACCTGACCCAGGTCGCCACGATCGGCCTGATCAAGTCGGTCGACCGGTTCGACCCGGACCGGGGCGTGGAGTTCTCGACGTACGCGACCCCGACCGTGGTCGGGGAGATCAAGCGCCACTTCCGCGACAAGGGCTGGGCGGTGCGGGTGCCGCGCAGGCTGCAGGAGCTACGGCTCGCCCTGACCACGGCGACCGCCGAGCTCTCGCAGCTGCACGGCCGCTCCCCGACCGTCCACGAGCTGGCCGAGCGGCTCGGGATCTCGGAGGAGGAGGTGCTGGAGGGCCTGGAGTCGGCGAACGCCTACTCGACGCTGTCCCTGGACGTGCCGGACACCGACGACGAGTCGCCGGCGGTGGCCGACACCCTCGGCGCCGAGGACGAGGCGCTGGAGGGGGTCGAGTACCGGGAGTCCCTCAAGCCCCTGCTGGAGGACCTGCCGCCGAGGGAGAAGCGCATCCTGCTGCTGCGGTTCTTCGGGAACATGACCCAGTCGCAGATCGCGCAGGAGGTCGGGATCTCGCAGATGCACGTCTCGCGCCTGCTGGCGCGGACCCTGGCCCAGCTGCGGGAGAAGCTCCTCGTGGAGGAGTAGGCCGACGCCGCGCGCGCAGCGGGCCACGCGAGGAGGGGAGCACCCGTGCGGGCGCTCCCCTCCTCGCGTGGTGCGGCAGGCCGGCCGGCGGTCAGGCGGAGGAGTCCCCGCCGCGCGCGCCCGCCGCGCCGATGCCGAGGGCCTGCGCCGTGGCCGGGTTGACCAGCAGCACCAGTCCGGCGACCGCGACGGCCGCCAGGAGGATGCCCAGCGGGATCAGTGCCCCGGTGGCGCGCAGCAGGGTCCAGGCCGGGATGAGCGCGATGAGCTGGGTGATGATGGCCGGACCCCGGCTCCAGGCGCGCCGCAGCAGCAGCCCCCGGGCGGCGGCCAGCGGGATCACGCCCAGCAGCGCGAGCGTCACACCGCCCGTCTCCGCGGCGGAGGAGCTGTCGGGGTCGCCCGCGACACCCATGACGAGCATGAAGAGGCCGCCGGCGACGAGCGCCAGGCCCTCGGCGGCGCAGACCGCCGCGGCGGCCGTCAGGCGGGAGGGGCGGGGGGTCGCTTCGTCACTGCTCACCCCAGCAGGGTAGCCGCCGCTCCCGGCGCGGCCGCGGGGGAAGGCGGCGGGGCGGCCGGCGCCCGCCCCCGACGGGCCCCCTGCGCACGGCGGCCCCGGTGGATCACCCCGGACTGGGCCGGATACCTCTCGGTAGGTACGCTGCATCGCATGCGTGCACTTCTCGTGGTCAACCCGGCGGCTACCACCACCAGTGCCCGCACCCGGGACGTGCTGATCCACGCGCTGGCCAGCGAGATGAAGCTGGAGGCCGTCTCCACGGAGTACCGCGGCCACGCCCGCGACCTCGGCCGGCGGGCCGCGGAGTCCGGCGAGATCGACCTGGTGGTCGCCCTGGGCGGCGACGGCACCGTCAACGAGGTGGTCAACGGCCTGCTGCACGCCGGGCCGGACCCGGAGGCGCTGCCCCGCCTGGCCGTGGTCCCCGGCGGCTCGACCAATGTGTTCGCCCGCGCGCTCGGCCTGCCGAACGACGCGGTCGAGGCGACCGGCGCCATCCTCGACGCGCTGCGGGACCGCACGGAGCGCACCGTCGGCCTGGGCCTGGCGGCCGGTACCCCGGGGACCGAGGACGAGGGCGTGCCGCCGCGCTGGTTCACCTTCTGCGCGGGATTCGGCTTCGACGCGGGGGTCGTCGGCCGGGTGGAGCAGCACCGTGAGCGCGGCAGGCGTTCCACACACGCCCTCTACGTCCGCCAGGTGCTCCGCCAGTTCCTCGACGAGCCCCACCGGCGGCACGGGACGATCGCCCTGGAGGGGCCCGACCTCGACCCGGTGCGGGACCTGGTGCTGTCGATAGTCTGCAACACCTCGCCCTGGACCTATCTGGGCAACCGCCCGGTGTACGCCTCCCCGAAGGCGTCCTTCGACACCGCGCTCGACATCCTGGGGCTGTCCCGCCTGTCGACCCCGGCCGTGGCCCGCTACGGCGCCCAGCTGCTCAGATCGACCCCGGAGCGGGGCCCCCGGGGCAAGCACGCGGTGACGTATCACGACCAGACGGACTTCACCTTGCATTCCAAGGTTCCACTGCCCTTCCAGATGGACGGTGACCACCTCGGCCTGCGCACGAGCGTGACGTTCACAGGCGTTCGCCGTGCACTGCGTGTGATTGTGTGAGTGGAAGGACCGAAAGTCCTTTATCTCGAACGTACGGGCGCGCATCCACCCCATAGAAGTACGGCTGTGACCTAGTCGACACCGAGGAATCAAAAAAAACTTTCCGGAAGGGGTTGTATCCGCCGCCGAGGTTTGCGAATCTCTACATGGCGATCGGGACGGCCCGCAACACCGGCCACCACAGGTCACCGAAACCCTTCCACGAATCCAGGACCCAGCGCTGGGCACCCCAGCTGTCGGCCCTTCCCTTGCGGAGGGATTCGTGAAAGCGTTCACATTCACAAGCAACGTGCAAGAAACACCAAGGAGAGGTAGCAGCCATGGACTGGCGTCACAACGCCGTTTGCCGCGAGGAAGACCCCGAGCTCTTCTTCCCCATCGGCAACACCGGTCCCGCGCTGCTGCAGATCGAGGAAGCCAAGGCCGTCTGCCGCCGCTGCCCCGTCATGGAGCAGTGCCTGCAGTGGGCGCTCGAGTCCGGTCAGGACTCCGGCGTCTGGGGTGGCCTCAGCGAGGACGAGCGCCGCGCGATGAAGCGCCGCGCCGCCCGCAACCGGGCGCGCAACGCGAGCGCCTGACGCCCCCTGCCACCGGCCTCCCCCGGCGGCGCGTGCACCCGACGGCACCCGTTCCGTAGACGGCGAGCACGCATCCACCGCCTTCGAGCCGCAGCGCGCAGTACCCGATGCGCATTCGCACATGCGAGCAACGAGCTTCGAGCCCCGGACCTGACGAAGGGTCCGGGGCTCTTCGCTGCGCGCGGGCGGTGGCCCGTTCAGCGCCGGTCCGCCACCGGCACGTCGAGCACCACGCGGGTGCCGCGCCCCGGTTCCGCCACCGGGAGCATGTCGAAGGTGCCGCCCAGCTCCCCCTCCACCAGGGTCCTGACGATCTGCAACCCCAGGTTTCCCGCCTGCCCGGAGTCGAAGCCCTCGGGCAGCCCGCGCCCGTCGTCCTGGACGGTGATCAGCAGCCGGCCGCTGCCGGGGCGTGCGTCCCCGCGCACCGCCGACACGTCGACCGATCCGTGCTCGCCGGGGGCGAAGGCGTGTTCCAGGGCGTTCTGGAGGACCTCGGTGAGCACCATCGACAGGGGGGTGGCGACCTCCGCGTCGAGGATGCCGAAGCGGCCGGTGCGGCGGCAGTCGACCTTCCCGGGCGAGATCTCCGCCACCATGGCGATCACCCGGTCCGCGATCTCGTCGAACTCGACGCGCTCGTCGAGGTTCTGCGAGAGGGTCTCGTGCACGATGGCGATGGAGCCCACCCGGCGGACCGCCTCGTTGAGCGCCTCCCTGCCCCGCACGGAGTCCATCCGGCGGGCCTGAAGGCGCAGCAGGGCCGCCACAGTCTGGAGGTTGTTCTTCACCCGGTGGTGGATCTCCCGGATGGTGGCGTCCTTGGTGATCAGCTCGCGTTCCCGGCGCCGCAGTTCGGTGACGTCCCGCAGCAGGACCAGCGAACCGATGCGCACGCCCTTGGGCTTGAGGGGGATGGCCCGCAGCTGGATGACCCCGCCGTTGCCCTCGACCTCGAACTCGCGCGGCGCGTAGCCGCTGGCGAGCTTCACCAGGGCCTCGTCCACCGGGCCGCGGGAGGGCGCCAGTTCGGCCGTGGTCTGCCCCAGGTGGTGGCCCACCAGGTCGGAGGCGAGCCCGAGCCGGTGGTAGGCGGAGAGCGCGTTGGGGCTGGCGTACTGGACGACCCCGTCGGCGTCGAGCCGGACCAGGCCGTCGCCGACCCGCGGCGAGGCGTCCATCTCGACCTGCTCCCCGGGATAGGGGAAGGAGCCCGCGGCGATCATCTGGGCGAGGTCGGAGGCGGACTGCAGGTAGGTGAGCTCCAGGCGGGAGGGTGTCCTCACGGTCAGCAGGTTGGTGTTGCGGGCGATCACGCCGAGCACCCGCCCCTCGCGGCGGACCGGGATGGACTCGACCCGCACCGGCACCTCCTCGCGCCACTCCGGGTCGCCCTCGCGCACGATGCGGCCCTCGTCCAGCGCGGCGTCCAGCAGGGGGCGGCGGCCGCGGGGCACCAGGTGGCCGACCATGTCGTCCTGGTAGCTCGTG
Source organism: Streptomyces sp. C10-9-1 (assembly GCF_024497955.1). Classification (GTDB taxonomy): domain Bacteria; phylum Actinomycetota; class Actinomycetes; order Streptomycetales; family Streptomycetaceae; genus Streptomyces; species Streptomyces sanyensis. The sequence goes on from NZ_JANHKP010000009.1 coordinate 14,997, forward strand.
GGGCCGGTGTTGGGGCGCATCTGGGCCACCGAGACATAGCGGGTGCCGTCCCGGGTGGGCACCCAGAGGACCAGGTCGGCGAAGGAGAGGTCGGAGAGCAGCTGCCACTCCGAGACCAGCAGATGGAGCCACTCGAGGTCGGACTCGCTGAGGGCGGTGTGCTGGCGGACCAGATCGTTCATGGAGGGCACAGCAGCGAGGGTACCCGCGGGCCGCGGCGCCGCGACGGGACCCTCAACCCGTACGGCACCGCAGCCCCGAGTTTCCCGGCCGACGGGTGTGCGGTCCTGTCAGCCGTTTCAGAGGTCTCGGCGCAGTCAGGGCAGAGAGCGTCGGGGACCTCGTTCCACCCCCCTGTGCGGTGGGGGAGGAGGCTCGGTGCGTGCCGCGCCCCCGGGGGCGCGACCCTTCCATTGTGGACTAGACCATTTGGCGCTGTCCATGCACCTGGAGAGTTTAGTTCCCGCGCCATACTTATGCACCGGGCAAATGGGACCGGCTGGTGTCAGCGTGTCTCGGTGACCTTCGCCAGGGCCCTCGGGGCGTCCGGGTCCTGCCCGCGGGCGATGGTCACCTCGTAGGCCATGAGCTGCAGCGGGAGGATCTCCAGCACCGGCTGGAGCTCCTCCGGGACGCCCTCGGTCGGCAGCACGAAGCCCGCGGAGGCGGCGGAGACCTGGGCGGCCGGCCCCACCACGAAGAGGTCCGCCCCCCGCCCGCGCAGCCGGTCCAGGACGGGTTGGAGGGCCTCGCCGCCCCTGCCCTGGGTGACCACGGCGATGACCGGGGAGACGTTGTCGACCATGGCCAGCGGCCCGTGCAGCAGATCCGCGCCGGAGTAGGCGAGGGCGGGGATGTAGCTGGTCTCCATGAGCTTGAGGGCCGCCTCCCTGGCCGTCGGGTAGCCGTAGCCGCGCGAGGTGATCACCATGCGCTCGGCGAAGCGGTAGCGGGCGGCGAGGGCGCGGACCTCGTCCTGGCGGCCGAGGACGCGCGAGGCGAGTTCCGGCAGCGCCCCGGCGGCGGAGGTGTCGCCGTCGCGCAGGCCCTCGGTGAACAGGTAGAGGGCCAGCAGCGAGGCGGTGTAGGTCTTGGTGGCGGGCAGCGCCTTCTCCGGGCCGGCGAGGACGTCGACGTGGAACTCGGAGACCGCGGCCAGCGGCGAGTCCGCGTTGTTGGTGACCGCGAGCGTGATCGCCCCGGCCTCGCGGGCCGCCCGGGTGGAGGCGACCAGGTCCGGCGAGCCGCCCGACTGGCTCACGGTGACGACCAGCACGTCCCTCAGGTCGGGCCGGGCACCGTAGGCCGTGGTGGTGGACATCGAGGTCAGGCCGCAGGGCAGGCCGAGCCGGATCTCCATGAGGTACTTGGCGTACAGCGCGGCGTTGTCGGAGGTGCCGCGCGCGGTCAGCAGCACGAAGCGCGGCCGCCGGGCCGCCACCTCCCGCGCCACCGCGCGGATCCGCGGCGCACCCTCGTCGAGGATGCGCCGCAGGACCGCGGGCTGCTGGGCCATCTCCCCGGCCATGACCCGGCCGGGGTACTCGTCGTGCTCGCTGCGATCGGCCGGGGTGGGGGGCATACCGGACCTCCAGGACGGTGGGGGTGCCGGGGTGCCCGGCACGGCGCCCGGCGCTCCCCCGGCACGGTTCGCCTCGGTCAGACCCCGGCTTCCCGGCCGGTGAGGACCTCGGCGGCGGCACGTCCGCAGACGCGGGCGGCACCGCGGGTGGCGATGTGCAGCGCCCCCCTCGGTTCGGCCCGGTCGATGCCCATCTCGACCACGGCGCTGTCGGGACGGGCCGCGAGCAGGGCGTCGAGGGCCCCGGTCATCCAGGGGTGGCGGTGGGCGTCGCGGACCACTGCGACGATCCTACGGTCCCCCGCGTTGCGCAGCACCTCTGCCACGAGTTCCGCGGCGGACGTCTCGCCGGTGTAGGTGCCGGTCGCCGTACCGGGCAGCAACCCGGCCAGCTCGGCGGCGATCCCCCAGGGCGTCTCGTCGCCGACCGCGAAGTTGGCGACGGGCGTCAGCGCCGCGACGTAGGCCGGGCCGGTGAAGGGCTCGAAGGGCCGCTCCCCCGGCGTGACCCGCACGGCCCGCCGCGCGGCGACGAGGCCGATGTCGGAGCCGGGCGCGGTCCCCTCCTGTGTCGCCGCGCCCGGCTCCGTCGCAGCCCCCCTGGCCTGGCGGGTCCACGCGGCGAGTGCGCGTACCCGCTCCGCCGCGTCCGCCAGCCGTTCCTCGGACAGCTCGCCCTTGCGCACCGCGGCGACGAGGGCGTCGCGCAGCTGCAGCACGGTGCCCTCGTCGTTCAGTCCGCCGCCGACGCAGATCGCGTCGGCTCCGGCGGCGATCGCGAGGACCGAGCCGCGCTCGATCCCGTAGGTGGCCGACACCGCGCGCATCTCGATGCCGTCGGTGACGATCAGGCCCTGGTAGCCCAGCTCCTCGCGCAGCAGACCGGTGAGGATCTGCGGGCTGACGGTCGCGGGGCGGGAAGGGTCGAGCGCGGGGAGCAGAATATGCGCACTCATGACCGCTTTGGAACCCGCGGCGATCGCGGCGCGGAAAGGCACCAGGTCACGGGCGTGGAGTGTGTCCAGGTCCACATCGACCCGGGGCAGGTCCTCGTGGGAGTCGACGTTGGTGTCGCCGTGCCCGGGGAAGTGCTTGGTGCAGGCGGCCACGCCGGCGGCCTGCATGCCCTCGATGTAGGCGACCGTGTGCCGTGCCGTCAGCTCCGTCTCGTCACCGAAGGCACGCACCCCGATGACGGGATTGTCCGGGTTGGAGTTGACGTCGGCGGACGGCGACCAGTTGAGGTCCACTCCGCAGGCGGCCAGCCTGCGGCCGAGTTCGTGGGCGACGGCCCGGGTGAGGTCCACGTCGTCGACGGCGCCGAGTGCGTAGTTGCCCGGGAAGGAGGAGCCGCCGCGCACCTCCAGCCGGGTGACGTCGCCGCCCTCCTCGTCGATCGCGATGAGGACGTCGTCCCGCTCGGCGCGCAGCTGCGCGGCGAGGGCGGCGATCTGCTCGGGGGACTCGATGTTGCGGCCGAACAGGCCGACCGCGGACAGTCCCTCGCCGATGTGGCGCAGCACCCAGTCGGGGGCGGTGGTGCCCGGGAATCCGGGCTGGAGGACCGTCAGGGCGTCGCGGGTGAGCGTGGCGGACGAACCGCGCAGAAGAGTCGTCATGGGGGCGCGTTATCCCTTCACCGCGCCGGCGGTCATACCGCCGACGGCCCGGCGCTGGAGGAACAGGAAGACGATGAGCACGGGAAGCGCGAACAGCGTGGAGGCGGCCATCGTGGCGCCCCAGTCGTCACCGAAGGCGGTCTGGAACTGGGTGAGCCAGAGCGTCAGGGTGTGCGCCTCCTTGTCCTTGTTGAGCACCAGGACCATCGCGAACTCGTTCCAGGCCGTGATGAAGCCGAAGAGCGAGGTGGACATCAGGCCCGGTGCGAGCAGCGGGAAGATCACCTTGCGGAAGGCCTGGCCGCGGGTGCAGCCGTCGATCTGGGCGGCTTCCTCCAGCTCCACGGGGACGGCGGCGATGAAACCGCGCAGGGTCCAGATGGTGAAGGGGAGCACCATGACGAAGTAGATCGCCGTCAGCAGCGGGATGCTGTTCAGCATGGCCCCGTCACGGGCGATCATGTACATCGCGATGACCATGACCTCCCAGGGGGCCATCTGCGCCATCATCACGACGAGGACCATGCCCTTGCGGCCCTTGAACTTCATGCGGGCGATCGCGAAGCTCGCCGCGAGGGCGACCAGCAGGGCCAGCAGCACCGCACCGAGGGTGACGATCAGGCTGTTGCGGACGAAGGTCCAGAACAGGTCGACACCGGTGGCCGTCGGGTAGTTCTCGAAGGTCGGGGTGAAGAGGAAGACCGGGTCCTTGCTGAGGATCTCGTGCTGGGGCTTCAGCGAGGACGAGAACATCCAGTAGACCGGGAAGAGGAACACGGCCGCCAGGGCGAGGGCGGTCAGGTTCTTCAGGATCGCCGCGGGCCTCAGCGGGGGGCGGCGGCGCAGGGACTGCGGGGTGCTGGTGGGAGTGCTCACTGCTCCTCCTCCTGCTTCAGGATCAGGCGGAAGTAGAAGGACATGGCCGCGAGCAGCATCACGATCGTCAGGATGGAGATCGCGGCGGCAAGGCCGTAGTGCTGCTGTCCGAGGCCCTCGATGTAGGCGTAGACGGGGAGGGTCTCGGAGCCGCGGTCGGGGCCGCCGAGGTTCATGGCGTAGACCTGGGCGAAGGCCTTGAAGACCCAGATGATCTCCAGGAAGGTGGTGATCAGGAAGAAGGGCTTGAGGTTCGGGAAGACCACGGACCAGAAGGTCCGCCAGCCGCCCGCGCCGTCCATCTTGGCCGCCTCGTACAGCTCGGAGCCGACGGTGGTCAGGCCCGCGTACATGTTGAGTGCCACGAACGGGACCGAGCCCCAGACCACCAGCAGGGTCACGATGACCAGGGTGGAGAAGCCCGTCTCGAACCAGTTGTGCTGCTCGTACCCGGCGAAGCCGAGCGTGCGCATCAGCCAGTTGACCACGCCGAACTGCTCGTCGAAGAGCCAGCGGAAGATCGTCACGGAGGCCACGATCGGCATGGCCCAGGCGAACATCAGGGCGAGCGAGAGGGTCAGCCTCATCGCCTTGCCGAGGCGGTTGAGCAGCAGGCCGATCAGCGTGCCGAGCCCCATGATCAGCGCGACGTTGGCCGCGGTGAAGAAGAGGCTGCGCAGGACGACGTTCCAGAAGTCCGGGTCGGACAGCAGCTTGGTGTAGTTGTCGACCCCGATCCAGACCGTCTCGCGGGTGATCATCTCCCGCCGGTTGAGCTGCTGGAGCGACAGGATCAGGTTCTTGACCAGCGGGTAGAGCAGCAGGACGGCCATCGAGGCGACGGCCGGGGCGATCAGGAGATAGGGCAGGATCCCGCTGGGCATCCTGCGCCTGCCGCGAGGAGGCGGCACTGCCTCGCCGGGGCCGGAGGCGGGTGGTGGAGTCTGCGACGCCGCCCCCCGGGGCGTGTCGACGGAGGCGGAGTCCACCGCCCCCTGGGAGTCCACGGTCATGGTCTTCTTCCTCGCGGTTCTGGGGCTGCTGCGCCGGCGGGGCGCGCTCCCGCCGAGCACGGGCCGCGCCCTCGGCCGAGGGCGCGGGTCACGGCACGGGCCCGGTGGTGCGACCGGCAGGGGCCTGGCCGCACCACCGGGTGCCGTGGACCTACTCCTGGTTGACGCGCTCGGTGATGACCTTGTCGGCCTCTTCACCGGCCTTCATCGGGTCGGTGCCCTTGAGGACCTTGGTCATGTAGTCCTTGATCGGGTTGGGCGCGGTCTCGACGTTCACCCAGCCCGGGGTCACCGGGGTGATCTTGCCGACGGGGGCGGCCAGGCCCATGGCCTCCGCGAAGGAGCCGGCCTCCGGCTTGAACTGCACGGAGTCGTTGTTCGGGAGCAGCGAGCCCGTGACGGCCTCGGCGTACTTGGCCATGTGCTCCTTGCCGGCGGCGAGGGCCAGCCACTCGGTGGCGAGGTCCTTGTTCTTCGAGCGTTCGGCGATGGCGAGGTTCGAGCCGCCGAAGAAGACGGAGCCGGGCGTGTCGGCCGTCTTGCCCGGGATCGGGAAGTAGCCGAAGTCGGCCTTGCCGCCGGCCTCCTCGATGGCGGTGATCGCGCCGCCGGCCTCCCAGCCGAGGCCGATCCAGGACGCGACGTCACCCTTGGGGACGATGTCCGTGGACTGCTGCGGGGTCGCCTCGTCCTTGTCCTGCGGAGCGGTGGAGAAGGACTGCAGCTCCTTGTAGAAGTTCATGGCGGCCACGGCCTCCGGGGTGGCCAGCGCGCCCTTCCACGTGTCGCCGTCCTTGACGGCGAGGTCGCCGCCCTCGTCCCACAGGAAGCCGGCGAAGACGTACCAGCTCTGGCCCGGCAGGTAGATCGGCTGGACGTCCGGGTCGGACTTCTTGATCTTCTCCAGGCCGTCGATCCACTCCTCGCGGGTCTTCGGCGGGGTCACACCGGCCTTCTTGAAGGCGGCCTTGTCGTAGACGACGACACGGTTGGCGGCGTACCACGGGGCGGAGAAGAGCTTGCCGTCCAGCTCGGCCGAGGCCAGCATGCCCTTGTTCCACCCGGCGTAGCCGAGCTTGTCCTTGTCGGCGGTGAGGTCCGCGAGACCGCCGGTGACCGCGTAGCCGGCGGTCTGGGTGTTGCCGAGCTCCAGGACGTCCGGCGGGGTGTCCTCGGAGAGGGCGGTGGTGACCTTCTCCTGGATGCCGTTCCACTGCTGCGTCTCGACCTTGACGGTGACGCCCTCGTGCTTGGCCTCGAACTCCTTGTTGACCTCGGCTATCCAGGCCTCGGGAGCGGAGCCGTCCATGACCCAGACGGTGAGGGTCTTCTCGCCCCCGGCGCTGCTGTCGCCGTTGTCGCCGCTGTCGGTACCGCACGCCGCGACGCTGACCATCATGCCCGCGACGCCGATCGCCGCGATGAGCCTGCGCTTCACGCAATCCTCCTCAGGGAGCCTGTCAACCCTGCCCACCGCGAAGCCTTACCTAAGGAGTAGTGCCTGTGGGGCTGGGACTTGGTCACTAGTGGTTTAGACCAGTAACCGGAGCTTGGCCTAGACCTTTTGGGGTGTCAAGGGTGTATAAGAAGGGCTGTCGCGTCCGTTATCGGACCGACACCTGAGGGAGGGCGCCGACCCGTGACCGGTACGTGCCACCATGTGAGCCGCTACAGACGGAGGAGCCGGTGACGGCACGAGTGCAGCAGTCGGAAAGGCGGGCCATGACCACGGACGGGGGTGGCACGGAGGCCGAGAACGGGACGAGCGCCCGCACCGCACGCGTGCCCAAGTACTACAGGTTGAAGCGGCACCTGCTCGACATGACCGAAACCATGCCCCCGGGCACCCCCGTGCCCCCGGAGCGGACCCTGGCGGCCGAGTTCGACACCTCGCGCACGACCGTACGCCAGGCACTCCAGGAACTGGTGGTGGAGGGTCGCCTGGAGCGCATCCAGGGCAAGGGCACCTTCGTCGCCAAGCCCAAGGTCTCCCAGGCGCTCCAGCTCACCTCCTACACCGAGGACATGCGCGCCCAGGGCCTGGAGCCCACCTCCCAGCTCCTGGACATCGGCTACGTCACGGCCGACGACACGCTGGCGGGCCTGCTGGACATCTCCACCGGCGGGCGGGTGCTGCGCATCGAACGGCTCCGGCTGGCGAGCGGCGAGCCGATGGCGATCGAGACCACCCACCTGTCGGCGAAGCGCTTTCCCGCGCTGCGCCGCTCCCTGGTCAAGTACACCTCGCTCTACACCGCGCTCGCCGAGGTGTACGACGTCCGCCTGGCCGAGGCCGAGGAGACCATCGAGACCTCGCTGGCGACCCCCCGCGAGGCCGGGCTGCTCGGCACGGACGTGGGCCTGCCGATGCTGATGCTCTCCCGCCACTCGCTGGACGCCCAGGGCGAACCGGTGGAGTGGGTGCGGTCCGTCTACCGCGGCGACCGCTACAAGTTCGTGGCCCGGCTCCAGCGCCCCCAGGACTGACGCGGGCCGGCCCGCGGCGACGGCGGCGGCCGCACCCCTGCCGGGGGTGTGGCCGCCGCCGTCGCTGGTGCCCCGGGGCCCGCACGGCACCTTGTTCCCGGCAGCAAGGTGACAGGCCCTGAGAACGCGCTGGTGGGCGGGGCGGGCGGTCGCCTCGGGCCGATGGCTCCAAGTGACCCGGACGGTTGCTGCCACCCGCGGCGCACTGACATCGCACGGGCGATCGAGCAGTCTGGGGACCGCCGGGAAGGGCCCTCCGAGAGCGGCCCCCGGCACCTCCCCGCCGTCGCGACCGATCGAGGTGTCCCGCCATGCGCGCCCACGTCCTCCTCTGCTCCCGCCGCCCCGCCGCCGGCCCGCTCGCCACCGCCGTCCTGGCCGCGGGCCTGTGCCTGGCGGCCGCGCCCGCCACCGCCGCCACCGCCCGGGCCGCCGGGAGTGCCCCGGCGGTGGTGGCGGCCCTGCCCGCGGCAGAGCAGCACGCCGCCGCGGCCGACGGCTTCTCGTGGGGCTGAGGGCACGCGCACGCCCCGCCAGGACCCGCCATCTTCCTCATCGGCGTCTCCCTGACCGCCTCCGCGCCCCGGGGCGGAACGGCCCCCGCGGCGCCCCGCGTCCGGGAGGCACTGTGCCTGGCCCTGCGCCCGGCGGACCGGGTGGAGACCGCCCGCGCCCAGGTCGTGGGGCACACCGTGCGCGTCGCGCTGTGCGTCGACGGCCCCGACGAGATCGAGGCCATCGGGCGGGCGCTGGACGTCTGCCAGCGCCTGCTCGCCGGTACCCCGGAGCTGCACCGGCACCTGATATCCGACTGCCGACTCCTGTGACCCCGCAGGTCACGTCCGAAGACCACGCACCGAACAGAGAACGGGGAACTCCTGCCGTGCTCGTCCACATCCTCGGCCCACTGCGCGCGACCGTCGACGGCGTACCGGTCTGCCTCGGCGGCAGACGGGCGCAGACGATCCTCGCCGTCCTCGCCCTCGAAGCGGGCCGGGCCGTCGGGCCCGACCGCCTCGTCGACGCCGTGTGGGACGGTCTGCCGCCCGCCAGCGCCCGCGCCCAGATCCGCATCTGCATGTCCGCGCTCCGCCGGGCCTTCGCCGAGGCGGGGGCCCCCGACGCCATCGAGACCCACACGCTCGGCTACCGGCTCCGCCTCGCCCCGCACGCCGTGGACGCCGCCGTCTTCGACACCCGGGTGGAGCGGGCGCGGGCGCTGGCGCGCGAGGGCCGGCGGGCGGAGGCCGTGATGGTGCTGCGCACCGCGCTCGCCCTGTGGACGGGCCCCGCACTGGCCGGTCAGACCAGCGCGGCCCTCCAGCCCGCGGTCCGGCGCCTGGAGGAGCACCGGGTCCGGGCGACGGAGGAGCGGGTGCGGCTGGAGATCGAGCTGGGCCGCCACGAGGACGTGATCGGGGAGCTGATGGCGCTCACCGCCGAGCACCCCTTCCGCGAGCGGCTGCACGGCCAGCTGATGCTGGCCCTCCAGCGCTCCTGCCGGACGGCGGAGGCCCTGGCCGCGTACCGCCGGATCCGGCGCTCCCTCGTGGAGGAGCTGGGGATCGAGCCGGGACCCGAGCTCAGCGGGCTGGAGCGGGCCATCCTGCTCGGCGGGCGGCGGAGCGCCTGAACGGCGCCGCCCGCCCCACCGGTGCCGCACAGCGTCGTGCGGCACCTTCTGCGTTCCCCTGCCCGGTCACAGGGTGATCCACAGGTCCTGCATCCGGTGTTCGGAGATCCCGTCCGTGGGCCGCAGGCTGTAGCGGTGCGCGGTGACGTCCCCCGCGGTGAAGGCCCAGTCCACCCGCCAGAAGGGCAGCGGCCGGTTGAGGACGCTGTCCCAGTCGAAGCCCGCCGGCGCACGGAACTTCCAGCTCAGGGGCAGGAAGTCGGTGTTCGCCTCCAGGGCGTCCCGGGCCAGGGAGCGCACGCCGTCCAGGTCGCGCATGGCCGCCGTGGCGTTGAAGTCCCCGGCGATGACCACCGGGTTGCGGTTCCTCCGCAGGTCCTCCTCCAGGCCCCTGATCTCCTCCCGGCGCCAGGCGAACTTGCGGCGGAAGTACGCGTCGTAGTCGAAGCCGGAGAAGAGGGCGAGGTTGTCGGGCGCCAACTGCACGGTGATGTGGACGTTGTAGACGCTGAGCACCCGGTCTCCGACCTGGAGGTCGGTGCGCATCACCTTGTCCCGCGCGAAGACCGTGCCGAAGGGCGGTGCCTCCGTGCGATCGAGCTCCACGCCGGGGCCGACGGGCGGTTTGGCGAGGATCGGGAACCGGGAGACCGTCAGCAGCTCGCCGCGGCGGGCGACGTGGTAGCCGGGGAACTCCTCGCGCAGCCGGTCGTCGTCGTCGAGCCGCCGGTAGCCGTCCTCGCCCAGGCCCGGCTGCCACCGCACGTGCTCCTGGAGTAGGTAGACGTCGGCGTCCTGGCGGTGCAGCAGTGCGTAGAGGCGGTCCTCGCCGCTGTCGGCGGCCCAGTACTGCGTGTTCAGCGAGACCACCCTCAGGGCGCCGGGCGGGACGGCGGCCTCCGTGCGGAAGAGCGCCGGCCAGTTGAGGCCCGAGCCGGTCAGCAGGGCGAGCACGAGGGCCGCCGCCGCGGTCCCGGCCGCGGCGGGGCGACGCCGCCCGCACGCCGCGGCGCTGGCGAGCAGCAGCGCGGCGGGGACCGCCATGAGGGCCAGCGGGGGGGCCGCGTCCAGCAGGATCGCCCAGTGCCAGCGCCCGCTGACCTGCCAGCGGACGACGGCGTACGCGAGCCACAGCACGGCGGCGGCCAGCAGCAGCCGCCCGTACCACAGGCGCAGCGCGCGGGCGGTCCGGCGCGCACGGCCCTCCTCCCGGACGGCGGGCGCCGGGGCGGCGGTACCCGCCCCGGGCCCGGCCTGCTGGACCGTCATACGGCACCCGCCCGCAGCTGGTACATCCGCCGGAAGCGCCGGCTGACCGCGTACTGGCCGAGCCCGAGGGCCAGTCCGGCCACGACGGCGGCGTTGACGAGCAGGTGGGCGACGGTGAAGAAGACGAGGAAGGGCACTCCCCGCTCGCGGCGGACGAAGCCGTACTGCCCGAGGTCCGCCAGCACCGTCCCGGCCACGGCGGCCGTCGACACCAGGGCGGCCCAGGGGGTGAGGAGCACCAGGGGCAGGGCCGCGACGGCGACGCCCGCGAGGAGCGAGGCGACGGCCCGGCCACCGGTCTCCATCCCCTGCATGGCCCGGCCCCGGTCCAGGTAGAAGGGCACCCGGAGCCTGCTGCGGACGAAGGCCTTGCGCAGCAGCGGCCGCATCCTGCTCTCGTCGGACAGGCGCCCGCGGATACGCGAGGTGAGCAGCATCGGCCACCGCGCGGCGAGCCGTTCGGCGTGGTCGATCTCCTCCGTCTGGCGCAGGGCCGGGTTGAACCACCCGGCGTCCAGGAAGGCGGACCGGCGTACGGCGCCGAGGGCGTAGAAGCCGCCGCTGACGAGCCCCTCGGCGCTCTTGCGCCAGTAGTGGTACTGGAGGATCCGGTACTGGCCGACGAGCGTCTCCGCGAACAGCGGTTCCTTGTCGGGTATGCCGAACACGGCGCCGTAGGAGGGGTGCTCCCCGAACAGGGCCACGGCCTGGGCGACGGCGTCGGGGTGCATGGTGAGGTCCGCGTCGAGAAAGAAGACGATCTCCCCGGAGGTGGAGCGCACACCGAGGTTCCGGCTGGCGCCTGGGCCCCCGTTCTCGGGTGCGCGCACCAGGCGGACGGGGTGGGCCGCGGCCCGCTCGGCGCAGCCGTCGGTGCTGGCGTCGTCGACGACGACGACCTCGATGTTCGGGTAGGTCTGGGCCAGGATCGATTCCAGGCACAGGTCGATGGTCCGGCGGTCGTTGTACATCGGGACGACCACCGAGACGAGGGGTTCGGGCATGGGGATGTCCTCGATCGGTGTGCGGAGGCGGAGGGGCGTCAGACGAGCACGGGCACGAGCAGCAGCGCGGCCCAGACGGAGGAGTTGGCGAGCATGGTCCGGTCCCGGAGCAGGGTGCGGACCGGCTCCCCGCCGCCCCCGTCGACGACGACGACCTGGAGGTAGCGGAACAGGGCGAAGAGTGCGCACGGCACGGTGAGCAGGGCGTGGTCGCCGAAGCCGGACTCGGTGCGCAGGTACATCAGGTAGCCGATCATCGTCAGGGCCGAGCACAGGACCAGGACGAGGTCGAGGAAGTGGGCCGAGTAGCCGACCAGGGCGGGCCGGTGCCCGGTGCCGGAGACTCCCAGCTCGTGGCGCCGCTTGCCGAGGATGAGGACCAGGCAGACGACGAGGACGGTGAGCACCAGCCACACCTCCACCGCCCGGCCGCCGGCCTGGTAGCCGCCCAGCAGGCGGAGCACGAAGCCGGTGGCGACCACGAACACGTCCAGCAGGGGCAGGTGTTTGAGCTTGAAGCTGTAGGCGCCGTTGACGGCGAGGTAGAGCAGGACCACGGCGGCGGTGCCCGTCCCGAGCACCGCCAGCGCCGGGACCAGCAGACCGGTCAGCACCAGGGCGGTGGTCACCGCGGACCCCATGCTCATCCGGCCCGAGGCGAGCGGGCGGTGGCGCTTCACCGGGTGGCGCTTGTCGCGTTCCACGTCCGCGATGTCGTTGAGCACGTACACCAGCGACGAGGCCAGCACGAAGGCCGCGGTGGCGAGCGCCACCCGCAGTCCGGTGTCCGGCTGCCACCCGGCGCCGAGCAGCGGGAGCGGCACGACCAGCAGGTTCTTCGGCCACTGGCCGGGTCTGACCAGTGCGAGCGGCGCGGGCAGCCGGCTGGTGCGGACCGCCGCGGGCTGGGTCTTCTCCCCCAGCTGAGTCATGGTGCTCCCCCTCAGAAGAAGATCTTCGCGGCGGACAGCAGGCCCTGCTTCCAGGGGTCCCGGCTGGTGCGGCCGGAGGCCGGGGCGCCCTCGGGGGCCTCGTGGCGCGCGGTGCGCCACCAGTGGTAGGTGCGCAGCACCGCGTCGGCGTTGGACAGCCGCGGGGTGAAGCCGAGCCGGGCCTTGGCCTTGTCGATGCTCACGTAGGAGTCGTCCATCAGTTTGTGCAGCAGCCGCCCGTAGACGGGTGAGAGCCGGGCGCGCTGGAGGACGCTGAGCACGGCGAGGGCGGGGCGGGCGGGCAGCCCGACGACCCGCTTGCCGTGGCCCGCGGCGTCGAGGACGGCCTGGAAGTCCTCGCGCAGGGTGCCGAACTCCGCGGCGGCGAGGTTGTAGGTGTCGTTCGCGACGTCGTCCTCGGCGGCGATCACCGTGACCACGGCGTCGACGAGGTCGTCGACGGCGAACATCTGGATGCGCACGTCGCCCCTGCCGAGGACGGGGAAGTGGCGGCCCTCCTCGGCCCATTCGAAGAGCATCGAGAACAGGCCCATCCGACCGGGCCCGACGAAGGTCTTGGGGCGGAGGATCGGGACGCACATCCCCTCGGCGCGGTACCGCTCGGCGACCTCCTCGGCGGCGGCCTTGGCCCGGCTGTAGGTGTCGACGGGTTCCCGGGGGTACTCCTCCGGTGTGGGCACCACGCTCGGCAGTCCGTAGACGGCCGTGGAGGAGATGTGCACCACGCGGGGGGTGCCGGCGGCGGCGGCCGCGGCGAAGACGTTCTCGGTGCCGCCGACGATGATCGAGCGGATCTGCTCGTCGGGGTAGCTGGGCAGCGCGGCGGCGGCGTGCACCAGGACGTCGGCGCCGTCGAGGGCGCGGTCCATGACGTCCCGGTCGCGGATGTCCCCGGTGAACTCCACGCCGGGGCCGGGGCGGAGGTCGACTCCGCGCACCCGGTGGCCGTCGGCGAGCAGCCGCTCCGCGAGCCGGGAGCCGAGCATGCCGGCCGCGCCGGTGAGGGTGATCACCACTGGGAACCCACCTTCTGCTTGATGAAGCGGGCGACCAGAGGGGACAGCCCGCGGTCGAGGACCTCGCCGAGCGCGTCGACGGTGCGCTCCGCCTCCGCCGGATCGGTGACCAGCGAGGGGCCGATGATCAGCGGGTTGAGGCCGTTGAGGGTGTAGTAGGCGTAGATGCCGTGGTCCTGGTAGAGCGCGTTGATCACCGCGCAGGTGACCAGCTTGGTCTTGAACCGCGGGTCGCGGGCCATGCCGCCGGGGGCGAGCTTGGCGACGAGGTCGAGCACCCGCGGGCCGCCGTCGACGAACACGCCCCACAGGGCCCCGGCGCCCGCCACCCGGCCGACGGCCTCGGGGTGCTCCTTGGCGATCCGCTCCAGCCCGGGTTCCAGGACGGCTCCCAGGGCCCGCGCGCGGGCCGGGTAGTCGTCCTCGACGGCGATGTTGACGGCCTCCAGCGCGGTGGCGCACTCCTCGCCGAACCCGTAGTAGGTGGTGGAGGTGGACTGCAGCAGGGCGTCGCCGAGGTTGTCGTACGCCTTGCGGAACACGCCCTCGCGGGCGACGAGGGCCGAGATCGAGGACTTGCCGCCGCCGAAGGACTTCGACGTGGTGAGCACGTCCGGGATCAGGTCCGGGTAGCGCATGAAGTGGAAGAGGGTGCCGGTCTTGCCCCAGCCGGTGTAGATCTCGTCGAAGATCAGGACGATCTTCTCCCGGTCGCACAGCTCGCGCAGCCCCCGCAGGAACTCCTCGGAGCACCACTGGATCGTGGAGGCGCTGAAGGGCTCGATCAGGATGGCGTAGACGTCGTCCGGGTGGGCGGCGACGGCCCGCTTCACGGAGCCGAGGTCGCCGTAGCGGAAGGTGTCGATCCCGGGGATGGTCGGGAAGCCGAACTGCGCCTGCCCGGTCAGTCCGCCGGAGCCGAGCAGCTTGCCGTGGAAGGCGCAGTCGGCGCGCAGGACGGTGGAGCGCCGTCCCTTGTGGTACTTGTACGCGAGCTTGACCGCCCCCTCGACGGCCTCCGCTCCCGAGTTCGGCAGGAAGGACATGTTGAGGTCGCCGGGCAGGACCTCGGCGAGGTTGTGGCCGAGTGCGGCGAGGTAGGGCGAGAAGTAGGTCTTGTGCACCTCCATCCGCCGCTCGCGGGCGAAGCGCTCCCGGGCGGCGAGGATGCGGGGGTGGTTGTGGCCGTGGTTCAGCACGCCCACGCCGCCGGTCATGTCGAGGATCCGCCGGCCGTCGGAGAGGGTCAGGTAGGCGCCCTCGGCACTGCTGACCAGTTCGCGGCCGAAGCCGAACGAGGTCATCAGGGAGACCTGGCTCTTGTTCACATAGCGGCGGTAGAGGTCGTGGACCTCGCCGACCTGGAGGTTCTCGGCTTCGTCAAGGGTGTACACGGGCTTCTCCCAGGGGGGTGAGGCGGTGCGGCGCATGCGGGTCGCCGTGCGGTGGGGCGGGTGCGGTGCCGGTGTCGGCGTGGGCCGTGTCCGGAGGGGTCCCGGTGCCGGTGTCCGGGGCGGTGGGCGTGTCCGGGACGGTGGGCGCGGGCGTGGTGGTGGCCGCGGGCATGCCGGTGTCCGGGGCGGTGGGCGTGGGCGTGGTGGTGGCCGCGGGCGTGGCGGGCCCCGGACCGGGCCGCAGCCGGCTCCAGCCGAGGACGACGCCGGCGCTGCCGAGCTCGGCGACCACGCAGACCAGGCGGCTGGCGATGGCGGCCGCGGCGGCGGGTCCGGCGGGAAGCACGGTGGCGAGGGCGGCGGTGATGGTCAGCTCCCGGACACCCCAGCCGTCGGGCACGATCAGGGCCAGGCTGCTGACCACGGTCGCGAGGGCGAAACCGCCGACGGCGGCGCCCAGTCCGGCCCAGGGCCCGGCACCCAGCGCCAGCACCAGGAACCACAGGTGCAGGCCGGAGGCCGTCCAGGAGGCGACCGCGAGGAGCACCGCCCGGCGGACCGCGCCGTCCGGGGGCGTGGCCACGGGCCGTCTGGCCAGCCGGGCGGCCGCGGCGACGGGCCGGGTGACCAGGGCGGGCCGGAGGGTGGCGGCGAGGAAGAACAGCGCGGGCAGGCACAACCACATCCAGTGCCCGGGCAGTGCCACGGGGGCCGCCGCGAGGCTGACGGCCGCACCGGTGAGCAGGGTCAGCGCCAGGCTCAGCACATACGCCGAGGTCATCTGGGAGCCGGGGACGCCCACCGCGCGGCCGTGCGCCACATGGGTGAGGACGCCCCAGACGCGTCCGGGCACGTACTTGCTGAGCTGGCCGAGGAAGTAGACCTTGGCCGCGTACAGGCCGCGGATCGGGTGGTCGCCGGGGAGCAGCACCCGCCAGGCGTGCACGGCGAGCACCAGTCCGGCGACGTTCGCGGCGAGGGAGGCGGCCAGCAGGGGCACCGCCTCGGCACGGGCGAAGGAGCGGGCGGCCTCGGGGCCCTCGCCCCGCACCACCAGGTACACGCCGACCAGGGCGGCGACCACGATGACCGGGGTCAGGATCCTGCGGAGCCGGTCGATCGTCACCGGGCCACCGCCCTTCCGGCTCCGGAGCGCGCCGCCGTGCGCGGCCGCAGGGCGGCCCGCAGGCCGCCCACGGCGGCTCCGGCCAGCAGCGCGGCGTGGTTGAGCAGGTGCACGGCGGCGAAGAACGGGACGAACCCGGCTCCGCGGCGACGGGCGGCGAAGCGCAGCAGCCCGAGGTTGGCGAGGCAGAAGGCGGCGAGCCCCGCGGCGGGCAGCCAGGGCAGGGCGAGACCCCACGGCAGCGCGGCGAACAGCCCGGCGGCGGCCAGTACCGAGGCGGGGCTGTTGGCCGTCAGGTTGCTGCGCCCGCCGCGGCGCGCGGACAGCAGGGCGGGCACCAGCAGGAGCGCGCGCCGGTAGGTCTCGGCGAGGAGCGGGCCGAGGCGGTGCTCCTCGTCGTGGCGTGCCATCACCCGCTCGGTGAGCACGATCCGGTAGTGGGGGGCCAGCCGGTCGCTGAACTCCAGGTCCTCCGAGTCCCTCAGCGACTCGTCGAAGCCTCCGAGGTGCTCGAACACACCGCGGGGCACGGCTGCCTGGGCGAAGAAGGCGGTCTCCACGGCCCCCGCGCCGCGTGCTCGCCACCAGTAGGCGTGGAGGACCTTGTAGTGCTCGACGGGCCCGTCGTCGAAGAGCGGTTCGGGGGCGATCACCCCGTGCACGCAGCCGCAGCCGGGGTCGGCGGCGAGGATCTCCAGGGCGTTGGCCACCGAGTCGGGGGTGAGTGCCTCGTCGGAGTCGAGGAAGAACAGCACCTCGCCCGTGGCCGCGGCGATGCCGGTGTTCCGCGCCGCGGAGACGCCCCTGTTGACGGGGCTGCGGATGAGCGTGCAGGGGTGGCGCCGCGCGATCTGCGCGGTGGTGTCCGTGCTCGCGTCGTCGACGACGAGGACCTGGTGCACGGGGTGGGTCTGGGCGTAGACGGACCGCAGGCAGGCGTCCAGGGTGCGGGCGGAGTTGTAGGCCGGTATGACGACCGACACGGTGTGCGTCATGGGACCAGTCCACCGGGCCCGCGTATTGGCCGGATATCACCGGCGTATCGCCCGGCCGACTGCGCCGGACGGGTCAACTACGGTGCATGGAGAAGCCCTTGCCGGCTGCTGTCGTTCCCGGCCGGGATGTCCCGGTCTCCTCCCCCGCGCCCCCTGCGAGAGGTGCCCATGCCCCGTCCCCCCGGCCCCGCCGTGCTCGGCGCCCGCCCGTCCGCCCGGCCGGCCGGCGAGGTGCCGCCCGTGCCCCGCCGGCGGCGGCGCACCGGGCTGCGCGTGCTCGTCGCCGCCTCCGTTGTCTGGGGGGTGTTCACGGTGCTGGGGCACCTGCTGAGCGGGCGGTGGTGGCCCTGGCTGCTGGCCGATCTGACGCCTCCCCCGCTGTTCGCCGCGGTGCCGCTGGTCCTGCTCGCGCTGTGCCTGCTCCCCCTCGCACGGGGCGCGCGCAGCCGGCTGGTGCCCCTGCTCGTCGTGGTGCTGCTGGCGGGTGTGCCGAGGGCCGGGCTGCACTGGGGCGCCCTGGTGCCCGGCGGCGGTCCGGACCCCGCACCGCCGGGCGCCCTGAAGGTGTTCTCGTGGAACACGCTGTACTGGGACACCACCGACGACCCGGGCGCCTTTTACCGCTTCCTCGCCTCCCGGGACGCCGATGTCTACCTGCTCCAGGAGTACCTGGCCTGGCGGGACGGCGAGCCGGCCCCCGTGGACCGGCTGGCCCGGCTGCGTGCGGAGTTCCCCGGGTACCGCGTGGTCGTGCTGGGCGAGCTGGTCACGCTGTCGCGCCGTCCGGTGGTGGCGGTGCCGCCGGTGGGGCGGGCACGGGAACTGACCCCGCGCAGCGGCTGGGCCGAGCGCTTCGAGCGGGGCAAGGTGCTGCGCACCGACATCGACGTGGGCGGCACGGTGGTGTCGTTCTACAACGTGCACGTCCCGGTGCAGCTGGACGTCCACCGCTCCGTGCTGAGCGGGGGCTTCTACCGGGTGGTCCGCGACCGGGACGCTCAGCGGCGGGAGCACTACGAGGCCCTGCTGGAGGACGCCCGGGCCAACCGGAACCCGGTGCTGATCTCCGGGGACTTCAACACCACCCCGGCCATGGGCGATCTGCGCGGGCTGCGGTCGGCCTTCCGGGACGCGCTGCCGGCCTCCTCGGGCCTGCTCCCCGGCACCTGGGACGCCGACGGGCCGGCGCTGTGGCGGCTGGACTGGACGTTCACCGGCGGGAGGCTCGCGGTCCACCGCTACGCCTTCGTCCCGCCCGAAGGGCTGTCCGACCACCGGGGGCAGGAGCTGCTGGTCTCCTCTGCGGACGGCGCTCCGGACGGGTGAGCGGGCGCGGGGGCCGCATGCCCCCGCGCCCGGCGGGTCAGCGGCCCGCCTCGTCCAGGCGGCGGCGCTGGTCCGCGTCGAGGGAGAGCGACAGGGCGCCCATGGCCTCCTCGACCTGCGCCACGCCGCTGGCGCCGACGACCGGCAGGACCGGCGGGTCGCTGTCCAGCAGCCAGGCCAGCACCACCTGGTTGACGGTCGCCCCGAGTTCGTCCGCCACGGTGCGCAGCGCGGCGAGCCGGGGCGGGGTGCCGGGGTGGTCGTAGGCGCCGGGGACCTCGACGTCGGAGCGCGTGTAGCCGCCGGCCAGCAGGGCGCTGTAGACCCACAGGCGCAGGTCGCCCTCGGAGCGCACGTAGTCCAGGAGTTCGCCGGTGACGTGGACGTGGGCGGAGGAGGGGAGCGGCATGTCCAGGCGGGGCTGGAGGTAGGAGTACCGGTACTGGAGGTGGCCGTAGCGCGGGCGCTCGCCCGCCAGGGCCCGGGCCCGCTCGACCCGCCACACGGCATGGTTGCTGACGCCCAGTTCCCGGGCCTTGCCGGCGTCGACGAGGTCGGCCAGGGCGGCCACGGTCTCGGCGGGGTCGACCGAGCGGTCCTCGATGTGGGTCCAGTACAGGTCGACCCGGTCGGTGCCGAGCCGCCGCAGGCTGGCCTCAGCCGCCGCGCGGAGGGCCTTGCCCGACAGGCCCTCGGCGTTCTCCAGGCCCGTGCCGGGGACGGCGGGGCGGGCGCCGGCCTTGGTGGCGACCACCAGGTCGTCCCGGTTGCGGCGCTCGGCCATCCAGCGGCCGATGACCGCCTCGCTCTCGTCGCCCGTACCGCCGTCCACCCAGAACGCGTAATTGTTGGCCGTGTCGATCACCGTGCCGCCCAGTTCCGCGAAGCGGTCGAGCACCGCGAACGAGGTGGCCTCGTCGACGGTGGTGCCGAAGGGAAGGGTGCCAAGGGCGATGGTGCGCTGCGGGACTGCCATGGACGCGGTCCTCCTCGGATGAGTCGTCTTTGGACTAGACCATCTTGGATCACCAGGGCGTCCGGGAGGGCGGTTTCCGGCAATCCCGCGGCTCCGTCCGATGTGCAGAATTGGTCTAGTCCTGAATCGGCCATCCGGCATAGCATCGCAGCATCTGCACGCCGCACCACGCACGGTCATGGAAGAACGACGCACGCTCCGGGGGGACGCATGCTGGAGGCGCTGGGGATACGGCAGTCGGCGGAGACGGTCTACCGGCTGATGCTCCAGAGGCCCGAGTTGGGGGTGGACGGCATGGCCCGCCACCTCGACTGGCCCGAGCAGGACGTACGTTCCGCCCTCGCCCACCTCGCCGAGGCGAAGCTGGTGGCCATGGGCGGCGAGGACGCCGACGAGGTCGCCCCCTTCAACCCGGAGGTCGGCTTCTCCTTCCTGCTCGCCCGGGCCGAGGCCGAACTGAGCCGCCGCAGGCGGCAGGTGGAGCTCGCCGAGCGGACGGTGGAGCAGATTCTCGCCACCTTCCCCGAGGGGTGCGACCGGGCCGCCCGCCATGACGTCGTCGACCGCATCCGCGGCGTGGACGCCGTCCGCGAGCGGCTGGAGTCCCTGGCCGCCACGGCCCGCACGGAATGCCTCTCGCTGCTCCCCGGCGGCGCCCAGCTCCCCGACACCATGGACGCCAGCCAGCCGCTGGACGAACTGGCCCTCGCCCGGGGGGTGCGCATCCGCTCCCTGTACCAGGAGAGCTTCCGCAACGACCCGCCCACCCTGGAGTACGTCCGCTGGTACTGCGGCCTCGGCGGCGCCGCGCGCACGGTCCCGGTCGTCCCCATGCTGATGGTGATCGTCGACCGCAAGGCCGCCCTGGTGCCCATGGACCCCCGCGACGGACGCGCGGGGGCGCTGGAGGTCCGCAGCGGCGGCCTGGTCAGCGCCCTGGTGGTGCTCTTCGAGCACCTCTGGGAGTCCGGCACCCCCTTCGGCGAGACACCCCGGCGCGACGCGCACGACCTCTCACCCCAGGAACGCGAGCTCCTGCTGCTCCTGGGGATCGGCAGCACCGACGAGATCGCCGCGCGCAGGCTCGGCGTCTCCCTGCGGACCGTCCGGCGGATGAGCTCCGAGCTGATGTCCCGCCTGGGGGCGCGCAGCCGGTTCGAGGCCGGGGTGCGGGCCGCGAAGGAGGGTTGGCTCTGAGACGAGCGGTCGCTCCGGCGCGCCGAACGGTCGTCACCGTGCGCTGAACGGTCGTCACCTGTCCGTTACCCGGACCGGGGTTCCGCACGGGGCACGGGTCCCCTAGATTTCCTGCGCGTTACACCAGGTGAACCGTGTGACCAGTGAGGGGAACGGACCCGATGTCGACAGAACCCGGGGCGCCGGACGCGCCCGCAGCACCCGAAGCGAGCCCGCCCGCCGTCACCCCGGTCCGCGTGGTCATCGGCCTCTGCCTGGCCGCGCCCTTCGTGGCGATGCTCTGGGTCGGGTCCTACGCGAAGACGGACCCCGAGCTCTTCGGCCTGCCGTTCTTCTACTGGTACCAGATGGCCTGGGTCGTGATCTCGACCGGGCTGACCATGGTGGCCTACACGCTGTGGCGCCGCGACCAGCGCGCACGCACGGGGGGTGCGTCCCGGTGAACGACGGCGTCAACGGCGTGGCACTCGCCGTCTTCGTCTTCTTCTTCGTCCTCGTCACGGTGATGGGCTTCCTCGCCGCACGCTGGCGCAAGGCGGAGAACGAGAACAGCCTCGACGAATGGGGCCTGGGCGGACGGTCCTTCGGCACCTGGGTCACCTGGTTCCTGCTGGGCGGCGACCTCTACACGGCCTACACCTTCGTGGCCGTGCCCGCGGCCATCTACGCGGCCGGGGCGGCCGGCTTCTTCGCCGTGCCCTACACCATCCTGGTCTACCCGCTGATCTTCACCTTCCTGCCCCGCCTGTGGTCGGTCTCCCACCGGCACGGCTACGTCACCACCTCCGACTTCGTCCGCGGCCGCTACGGCTCCAAGGGCCTGTCGCTCGCGGTGGCCCTCACCGGCATCCTGGCCACCATGCCGTACATCGCACTCCAGCTCGTCGGCATCCAGGCGGTGCTGGACGTGATGGGCGTCGGCGGGGGCGAGAGCACCCACTGGTTCGTCAAGGACCTCCCGCTGCTGGTCGCCTTCGGTGTGCTCGCCGCCTACACGTACTCCTCGGGGCTGCGCGCCCCGGCGCTGATCGCCTTCGTCAAGGACACCCTGATCTACCTGGTCATCGCCGTGGCGATCATCTACATCCCCATCAAGCTGGGCGGTTTCGACGCCATCTTCTCCGCGGCCGGGGAGAAGTTCTCCCAGGTGAACGAGGACACCGGCAAGCCCGTGGGCTCCCTGGTGCCCGGCGAGGCGGGCCACTGGGGCTACGCCACGCTGGCACTCGGCTCGGCGCTGGCGCTCTTCATGTACCCCCACTCGATCACCGCGACCCTCTCCTCGCGCAGCCGCGAGGTGATCCGGCGCAACACCACGATCCTGCCGCTGTACTCGCTGATGCTGGGGCTGCTCGCGCTCCTCGGCTTCATGGCCATCGCCGCCGGGGTCAACGTGGCCAACGGCCAGCTGGCCATCCCCCAGCTCTTCGAGAACATGTTCCCCGCCTGGTTCGCGGGGGTCGCCTTCGCCGCCATCGGCATCGGCGCCCTGGTCCCGGCCGCGATCATGTCCATCGCCGCGGCCAACCTCTTCACCCGCAACATCTACAAGGACTTCCTGCGGCCCGACGCGACCCCCGCGCAGGAGACCAAGGTCTCCAAGCTGGTCTCGCTGCTGGTCAAGGTGGGCGCGCTGGCCTTCGTCCTCACCATGGACAAGACCGTGGCGATCAACTTCCAGCTCCTGGGCGGCATCTGGATCCTCCAGACCTTCCCCGCCCTGGTGGGCGGCCTGTTCACCCGCTGGTTCCACCGCTGGGCGCTGATCGGCGGCTGGGCGGTGGGCATGGTCTACGGCACGGCGGCCGCCTACGGCGTCGCGAGCCCCACCCAGAAGCACTTCGGCGGCTCCTCCGCCGCGATCCCCGGAATCGGCGAGATCGGCTACATCGGCCTCACTGCCTTCGTCCTCAACATCGCGGTCACCGTGGTCCTGACCCTGGTGCTGCGGGCGCTCAAGGCTCCCGACGGCGTCGACGAGACGAGCCCCTCCGACTACACCGCGGACGCCGGCGACCCGGGTGTCGCGGCGAAGCTGCCGCCGGCCACGGCGGGCGCACCCGGCGGCCACTGACCGCCGCGGGCCCGGCCGAGGGCCGCCGCCTCCCACCGGGGACGCGGCGGCCCTCGGCCGTTCCGGTGATGCACACTGCCCTGCATGGACTGCATGGACATCACCATCAGGCGCGTCGAACCACGGGAGTTCACCGCACTGGGAGAACTGACCGCACGGGCGTACCTCGACGGCGGGCTGCTCGACTTCGGCGAGCGGGACCCCTATCTGGAGGTCCTGCGGGACGTCGCGGGCCGGGCTGCGCAGAGCGAGGTCTACGTGGCCGTGGACGGGGACGGCCGCCTGCTCGGCGGTGTCGCCTTCGTCCCCGCGGGCGGCCCCTACGCCGACATCGCCCGCCCCGGCGAGGCGGAGTTCCGGACCCTCGCGGTCGCCGAGGAGGCCCGCGGGCGCGGGGTGGGCGAGGCGCTGGTGCGCACCTGTGTCGCCCGTGCGAGGTCCGTTCCCGGATGCGTGCGGCTGGTCCTGTCGACCCAGCACGCCATGCGCCCGGCGCAGCGGATGTACGAGCGCCTGGGCTTCGTACGCACCCCCAAGCGGGACTGGACCCCGATCCCCGCGGTGCCCCTGCTCACCTACGCGCTGGAGCTCTGAGCACCGGCGCCCCGCACGGGCCGGCCCGGCCCCCTCTGCCGGGCAGACACAACATGTGGGGGTGGCGCAGCAAGCCGCCCCCCACATGTATGCTCATCCCGCTGTCGTCGCAGGGGAATCCGGTGGGACTCCGGGACTGTCCCGCAACGGTGTGCGCGGCAGGCCCTGCCTGCCCGCGAGTCCGAGGACCTGCCGACGGTGCGCCCGGTGCGACCGCTCCGGGCGCCCAGACGTCCGGGCCTCGCGGTTGGGCCGGTGGACGCCGTGCACCCCTGCCCGCACGCGCGGGCCCGCATGCGCGGCCTCTTCCTCCGCCGCCTGGCCCCGTGCCGAGCGAGGGAGAGCACCACGTGACCATCGCGCCAGCCGATCCGGTCTCAGAGACGCGGAACGACGGACCCGGGACCGCGCTGCTGCGGGTCCTCACGGACCTGACCGCGGATCTGCCCGACACCGACCCCGGCAGGGTGGCGGCCGCCGCGCTGCGCGGGCGACACGCGGGATCGGACGAGGCCGAGCTCCGCTCGCTCGCCACCGAGGCCGCCGCCGGCCTGATCTCCGAGGACCCGGCCTACTCCCGGCTGGCGGCACGGCTGCTCACCCTGAGCATCGCCGAGGAGGCGGCCGGGGAGGGCTCGGTCTCCTTCTCCGCCTCGGTCGCGGTCGGCCACCGCGAGGGGCTGATCGCCGACGGCACCGCTGCGTTCGCCGCGCGCCACGCCGCCCGGCTGGACGCACTGGCCGACCCCGCGGCCGACGACCGCTTCGGCTACTTCGGTCTGCGCACCCTCTACAGCCGGTACCTGCTGCGGCACCCCATCACCCGGAACGTCATCGAGACGCCCCAGTTCTTCATGCTCCGCGTCGCCGCGGGGCTCGCCGAGGCGACGGACTCCCCCGAGGGGGAGGCCCGCGCGGTGGACGAGGTCGCGGCGCTCTACGGGCTGATGAGCCGCCTGGACTACCTGCCGTCCTCCCCCACCCTGTTCAACTCCGGCACCCGGCACCCGCAGATGTCCTCCTGCTACCTGCTGGACTCGCCGCTGGACGAGCTGGACTCGATCTACGAGCGCTACCACCAGGTCGCCCGGCTGTCGAAGCACGCCGGCGGCATCGGGCTGCCCTACTCCCGCATCCGCGCCCGCGGTTCCCTGATCCGGGGCACCAACGGGCACTCCAACGGGATCGTGCCGTTCCTGAAGACCCTGGACGCCTCGGTGGCCGCGGTGAACCAGGGCGGCCGGCGCAAGGGCGCGGCCGCGATCTACCTGGAGACCTGGCACGCGGACGTCGAGGAGTTCCTGGAACTGCGCGACAACACCGGCGAGGACGCGCGGCGCACCCACAACCTCAACCTCGCGCACTGGATCCCGGACGAGTTCATGCGCCGGGTCGAGGCCGACGCCGAGTGGTCGCTGTTCTCCCCCTCCGACGTGCCCGAGCTGGTGGACCTGTGGGGTGCGGACTTCGACGCCGCCTACCGCCGGGCGGAGGCCGCGGGGCTGGCCCGCCGCACCCTCCCGGCGCGGGAGCTGTACGGCCGGATGATGCGCACCCTCGCGCAGACCGGCAACGGCTGGATGACGTTCAAGGACGCCTCCAACCGCACCGCCAACCAGACGGCCGAGCCGGGGCGCGTGGTGCACTCCTCGAACCTGTGCACCGAGATCCTGGAGGTCACCGACGACGGCGAGACCGCCGTCTGCAACCTCGGCTCGGTCAACCTCGGCGCGTTCGTCGACACCGCGGCCGGGGACGTGGACTGGGAGCGCCTGGACGCCGCCGTCCGCACCGCCGTCACCTTCCTCGACCGGGTCGTGGACATCAACTTCTACCCGACCGAGCAGGCGGGACGCTCCAACGCCCGCTGGCGGCCGGTGGGCCTGGGCGCCATGGGCCTGCAGGACGTGTTCTTCCGGCTGCGGCTGCCCTTCGACTCGCCCGAGGCCCGGGCGCTGTCCACGAGGATCGCCGAGCGCATCATGCTCGCGGCCTACGAGGCGTCCTGCGACCTGGCCGAGCGCAACGGCCCGCTGCCCGCCTGGTCCGAGACCCGCACCGCGCGCGGTGTGCTGCACCCCGACCACTACGGCACCGAGCTGAACTGGCCGGAGCGCTGGGAGGCGCTGCGCGCGCGGATCGCGGAGAAGGGGATGCGCAACTCGCTGCTGCTGGCCATCGCGCCGACGGCGACGATCGCCTCCATCGCCGGCGTCTACGAGTGCATCGAGCCCCAGGTCTCCAACCTCTTCAAGCGCGAGACGCTGTCGGGCGAGTTCCTCCAGGTGAACACCTACCTGGTGGAGGACCTGAAGCGGCTGGGCGTGTGGGACGCGCAGACCCGTGAGGCGCTGCGCGAGTCGAACGGCTCGGTCCAGGGCTTCACCTGGGTGCCGGAGGACGTCCGGGCGCTGTACCGCACGGCGTGGGAGATCCCGCAGCGCGGCCTGATCGACATGGCGGCGGCCCGTACGCCGTTCCTGGACCAGAGCCAGTCGCTGAACCTGTTCCTGGAGACGCCGACGATCGGCAAGCTCTCCTCGATGTACGCCTACGCCTGGAAGCAGGGTCTGAAGACCACCTACTACCTGCGTTCCCGTCCGGCCACCCGCATCGCCCGTGCGGCGCGCGCCGCCGTCCCCGTCCAGCAGACCGCCGACCCCGACGCCGTCGCCTGCTCCCTGGAAAACCCCGAGTCCTGCGAGGCCTGCCAGTAATGTCCACCCCCGGCACCACGAAGAACCTGCTCGACCCGGGCTTCGAGCTGACCCTGCGCCCCATGCGCTATCCGGACTTCTACGAGCGCTACCGCGACGCGATCAAGAACACCTGGACGGTGGAGGAGGTCGACCTCCACTCCGACGTCACCGACCTGGGCAAGCTGACCCCGGCGGAGCAGCACCTGATCGGCCGGCTGGTCGCCTTCTTCGCGACGGGCGACTCGATCGTGGCGAACAACCTCGTGCTGACGCTGTACAAGCACATCAACTCCCCCGAGGCGCGCCTGTACCTCTCGCGCCAGCTGTTCGAGGAGGCCGTGCACGTCCAGTTCTACCTGACGCTCCTCGACACCTACCTCCCCGATCCAGAGGACCGGGCCGCGGCCTTCGCCGCCGTGGAGAACATCCCCTCCATCCGGGAGAAGGCGCAGTTCTGCTTCCGCTGGATGGACCACGTCGAGGAGGTCGACAGCCTCCGGACCCAGGAGGACCGCCGCCGCTTCCTGCTGAACCTGATCTGCTTCGCGGCGTGCATCGAGGGCCTGTTCTTCTACGGTGCCTTCGCCTACGTGTACTGGTTCCGCTCGCGCGGTCTTCTGCACGGCCTGGCCACCGGCACCAACTGGGTGTTCCGCGACGAGACGATGCACATGAACTTCGCCTTCGAGGTCGTGGACACCGTCCGCAAGGAGGAGCCGGAGCTCTTCGACGACTCCCTCCGCCAGCAGGTCACCGACATGCTCAAGGAGGCCGTCGAGGCGGAGCTGCAGTTCGGCCGCGACCTGTGCGGGGACGGGCTGCCGGGCATGAACACCGAGTCGATGCGCGAGTACCTGGAGTGCGTGGCCGACCAGCGGCTGGTGCGGCTCGGCTTCGCCCCGGTGTACGGCTCGCAGAACCCGTTCTCCTTCATGGAACTCCAGGGCGTCCAGGAGCTGACCAACTTCTTCGAGCGCCGCCCGTCCGCCTACCAGGTGGCGGTGGAGGGCACCGTCGGCTTCGACGACGACTTCTGATCCGGTCCCCCGCCGCGGCGGCCCGCGCCTCCCACGGGGGGAGGCGCGGGCCGCCGCGGCGCGTCGGGGGGAGGGCCCGCGGCCCGGTCAGATGCCGCAGGCGGAGGCGGACCAGTAGCGGGACGAGCGGTGGTCGAGATGGGTGTGGTCGCCGTGGCCGGGGTAGCCCGGGCCGAGGATGCCGTTGAAGCCGTGGTTGCGCGCCGCCCGGGCGAGGGTGCACAGCGAGTGGGACCCGGAGCCGAGGTCGGCGGCGTCGCCGTACAGATGGCGGCTGTTGGTGGCCCCGCCCACCGCGCTGTTGCAGCTCTTGGAGCGGAAACCGCTGGTCACCCGGATCGGCTGGTCGCCGAGGGCGTGCCGCAGGGCCTCCAGTTTCCACATGGTGCGCAGCGCGTTGGACCTGGCCGTCGCGGCACTGACCGCGCCGCCCGACCAGGTGGAGTTGCAGCGGTTCAGTTCCGCGTAGCTGAAGTGCGCCGGCGTGCAGTCGCCGTCCTGGAGCTGGTAGATCTTGCCGAAGGTGGCCGGGCCGGCGACGCCGTCGGCGGCGAGGCCGTAGGCGGCCTGGAAGCGCCTGACGGCCGCGGCGGTGGCAGGCCCGTAGGAGCCGTCGATCGCGAGGACGGCGCCGGTCCCCGGGTACCCGGCGACGCGGATCTGGAGCTGGGCGACGTCCGATCCGGAGGCGCCCTGGGAGAGCGTGCGCGGCCAGGTGTAGCAGCTGTCGGCCCTGGCCGTCCCTGCGGTGGCCGCCATACCGGCGAACCCGATAGTCGTGAGCATGACAATTGAGAGCAGAAGGCGTGCCGTACGTCTCAGCATGGCGTCTCCCTGCCGTGAAATCGGTGTACCGACGAGACTGGCGTGGCGGTCGACGCGCGTCAACAGCGCCCGGGAAACTGCCGGTTGTCCGCCCGACGACACCCGGGTGACGCACCCGGGCGGGGCCGCCCGTCATGGGCGGCCCCGCCCGGGGAGGGGTCAGTCGTTCGCCACGACCGGGTAGCGCGGGGTCCCCTCCGCCATCTGCTTCAGGGCGTCCTTGCGCTCCCGCTTGGAGAGCCGGTCGATGTACAGGTACCCGTACAGGTGGTCGGTCTCGTGCTGCAGGCAGCGGGCGAAGTAGCCGGTGCCCCGGACCTTGATCGGGTTGCCCCGCAGGTCCTGGCCGCGGACCACCGCGTAGTCGGGACGGGCGAGCGAGGCGTAGGCCGTCGGCACCGACAGGCAGCCCTCGTTGGAGTCGTCCAGCCGCCGCTGCTCCGCCGGCAGCTCCTCCAGCACCGGGTTGCACACCACGCCGACGTGGCGCACGCCGTCGTCGTCGGGGCAGTCGTAGACGAAGACCTTCAGGTCGACGCCGATCTGGTTGGCCGCGAGCCCCACACCCTCCGCGGTCCGCTGGCTGGCGAACATGTCGTCGACGAGCGCGGCGAGCGAGTCGTCGAACCCGGTGACGTCCTTGCACTCCTTGTGGAGGACCGGGTTGCCCACGACCGTGATCGGACGCGAGGTGCCGCGCTCGCGGTGGGCGAGCTCACGCTCCTCGCAGTCCTCCGTGTCCACGACGAAGCCCTCTTCGTCGACCCTCTGGTCCGTCCCCTGCTGCGACGCCATGTCAGCCGTACGCCCTTCTCCGCTGTGGGAGTACTCATGTACCCGATGCCCGACGCGCTTCCCGGACCCGTGCCGGTCACGCTGTGTCGGTACAGCCTACGGGCAGGCGTCAGCAGACTTCCTCGAGATCCCGCCACGCGCGGGTGTCCGGGCTGTCGGCCACCCAGCCGTCCAGCAGCCCCCGCACCAGTCCCGCGGGTGCCGCTATCCCGCACTCCCGCTCCGGGGACCACAGCTCCCCCGCCGTGCGGTGGCCCAGCGGCCCGGGGTGCCCCGGCTCGCTGTGGTCGTGCGGGTCCAGGTGCTCGCCCTCGCCCTCCGCGCTCGGCATCCGCCCCTCGGAGCAGGACCGGCACAGCAGCCGCACCGAGGAGGACCAGTCCTCCGCGGCGAAGCCCGCGTCGGCGGCCAGCTTCTCCAGCGCGTCCCGGTCGGCCTCGGTGGCGGCCTCCAGCAGCACCACCCAGGTGGGCACCGGTGAGGGGGCCCACAGCTCGATCTCGTCGAAGACGGGGTACGAGGGGCCCGCACTGGTCGTGCGCTCGCCGTTGGGCACCCCGTCGTGCAGGACGACCTCGCCCCAGCGGCGCCCCGAGGACGGCAGCGGGATGGACAGCACCTCGATGCGGGCCGGGTCCAGCCTGCGGCCCCACACCACCTCGGCCTCGCCCTCGGGCGACAGGCGCACCGCGGCGCTGCCGAGGTCCATGCCGACCGGCGCACCGCCGGCCGCGGCCGGGTTGCCGCCCGCGGAGCGCGAGGGGACACCCGGGACCTTCAGCCCGTACGCCTGCCACGCGCGGCGGGCGAGCGGCCAGTCCTGGAGCGCGGTCGCCGCGATGCCGACGTTCCACCAGTCGGGGGCGCCCGACTCCTTGTCCAGCAGGGCCACCGCCCGCAGACCGGCGGCGCGCGCCTGCTCCCAGTCGTGGCGGAACTTGTGCAGCAGGGCCAGGTTGAACCAGGACTCCGAGAGCCAGGGCTCCAGGTCCGCCGCCTTCGTCAGCAGGGCGCCCGCGTCCTCGTACCGGCCGTCGCCGATCAGCGTGAACGCGCGGTCGGTGGCCTGCCGCCACGAGGCGGAGGGCCGATGCCGTACCTTCCCGAAGATCCTCACGATTCCCGCCTGCCGGTCGCTCGGGCCAGTGCCCCCGGACGCATGCCTGTGTGCGCCTGCTGCCAGTGCCTTCTTTCGCATCCAACCATGCCCGGTCGGGGCCTCGCTCATTACCCGTGGGTTACCCCGGTGGACCCCGGAGCGGGACCGGGCCCCACGCGGCGCGCGGCCCCGGTCAGCGGGCCCCGGCCGCCGCGGTGCGGGGGCGGGCTCAGCGCCTTCCCCCCGCCCCGGCCGACTCGCCCAGGACCCGGGCCAGGCTCTCCACCACCTCCGGAGCGAAGTCCCGCCCGGTCCCCAGGCGCAACTGCTCCAGAGCGGCGAGTGCCCCGCCCGCACTGCCTCCGCTTCCCCCGGAGAGGTCCTCGTATGCGTTGGCGGCGCGCACGATCCTGGCGGCCGGGCACTGCTCCCGGTAGGGGTCGGCCTGCTGCTCCACCACGGCCGCCACCCCCGCGGGAACCCCGGTGCGGCGCACCACCGCTCCGCCGAGCAGGGCTATCCGGCGCTGCTCGGCGCGCGGCAGCAGGACGGTGGCCCCTCCCGGCACCGGGTCGACCAGCGACAGCTGCCCGATGTCGTGCATCAGCGCGGCGTACTCCAGCACGGCGAGTTCGTGCCCGGGCAGACGGAGCTCCCGGCCGACGGCCAGGCTGAGTTCGGCGACCCGGCGGGCGTGGCCGGCCGGGGTGTGGCCGCCGATCTCGGTCGCCCGGGCCAGCGAGGCGATGGTCTGCCGGTAGGTGGTGCGTGCGGCCGCGCAGCGGCGGAAGGAGAGCTGGGTCAGCAGCAGCGGCAGGCAGAACACCGGCAGCGCCCACAGC
Organism: Streptomyces sp. C10-9-1; assembly: GCF_024497955.1. Classification (GTDB taxonomy): domain Bacteria; phylum Actinomycetota; class Actinomycetes; order Streptomycetales; family Streptomycetaceae; genus Streptomyces; species Streptomyces sanyensis. The sequence goes on from NZ_JANHKP010000009.1 coordinate 45,428, forward strand.
CCGGCCGCCCCGGCGGCGAGCGCCAGGACGGCGGCCGCCGCACCGACCGCGGCACCGGTCCCCCCGAGGGCGCGCAGCTCCTCGCGCAGGACCGGGCCGTACGGGCCCCCGGTGCGCGCCCGCAGGAGCGCGGCGGCCAGCACGGCGTCGCACAGCACCGCGAGCCCCGCCACGAGCAGGACCGGCAGCGCGGGAGCAGGTCCGCGCCCGACCGTGTTCACGAACTCCCCGGCGGTGGGGAGCGCCGCGCAGCAGACGCCCGCGAAGGCCGTCGTCAGCACCCGGCGCACCGCGTGGTCCGGCGCCCCCGGCTCCCCGCGGGCCGCCTGCGGCACGGCGCCCACCAGGACCGCGGCCAGCACGACGGCCACGGCCTGCAGGGCGCCGTGGGCGGCGCTCTCCCCGGCGCTCCCCGCCAGCAGCGCGTAGGCGAGCGCGGCGGCCGCCCCCAGCGGGGCGGGTTCCCTGCCCAGCGGCTCGTGCAGCGGGTACGGGGCGCCGGAGGCCGCGGGCCGGCGGGCGAGTTCCCCGGCGGCCGCGAGGAGCCCGAAGGCGAGCGCGGTCCCCGGCTCGGCCGGCCCGTGGCGGGCGATCCACAGCAGCGCCAGGACGGCGGTGCACAGCGCCGCCGCGCGGAGCAGGGGGACCACCGCCGCGGGGAGCGGGCCCCCACGGCCGTCCCGGGCACGGGCGGTCATCCGGCCGGCACCCCGCGCGGGCCGGGGCGGGCGGCGGGCGGTACCGCCTCGTCCGAGGTCACGGCCGTCTGCCAGCCCTCCCGCTGCACGGCCCGGGTCAGCGCCCGGACCATCCGCGGGTCGAACTGGGTGCCCGCACAGCGCCCCAGCTCCTCCAGTGCCTCCGGCACGGGGCGGGCCCGCCGGTAGGAGCGGGTGGAGGTCATGGCGTCGAAGGCGTCGGCGACGGCGACCACGCGGGCCGCCTCCGGGATCGCCTCCCCGGCGAGTCCGTAGGGGTACCCGGTGCCGTCCAGACGCTCGTGGTGGTGCAGGATCGCCTCCCTCGCCTCCCCGAGGAAGCCGATGCCCCGCACGATCTCGTGCCCGTACTCCGGATGCAGCTCCACGGTCCGGCGCTCCGCGGGCGTCAGGGGGCCGTCCTTGCGCAGCACCCGGGTCGGGACGCCGAGCTTGCCGACGTCGTGGAGGATCCCGGCGAACCGGATGGTCTCCAGCCGCTCCTCCCCGAGCCCCAGTTCCCCGGCGATCAGCGCCGAGGCGCGGCCCACCCGCTCGCCGTGCCCCCGGGTGTACCGGTCCTTGAGGTCCACCGCCTGGACCAGCGCGCGAATGGTCGCCTGGTGCGCTGCCCGCTCGCGGTGGTACTGGGCGAAGGTCCGGCAGGAGAGGTACACGGGAGGCAGCACCATCAGCGCCGCCGGTGGCCCGTACGGGCTCTTCCACAGCACGGCCATCGTCAGTCCGGCCAGTCCGTGGACGCAGTGGGGGGCGGGCGAGGGCAGGAGCGGGCGCCGGGCACCGGGCGGCACGCGCTCGGCGGCCGCCCGGACCACGGCGTCCAGCACCGCGGCCACGAGGCAGAAGACGAGCACCGCGGCGAGCGCGGGGGCCAGCACCCAGGGGAAGTCCGCGGCGCCGAGGGAGCGTTCGGGCCCGGGGCGCAGCCGCCCGTACACCGCCGCGGCCGCACCCGTGGCCAGACCCAGGCGGGCCGCGCGCCACGCGCGCCGCAGTCGGGGACCGGGCTCCTCGGCGCCTCCCGCCAGGGAGCCGGGGACGGCGACCAGCACGGCGGCGGACGGGGGCAGCAGGAAGGCGGCGGCCAGCAGCACGGGGAAGAAGGAGCCCGCCCCGACGGGAGGGAAGCGGCCCGCCGCGGTGCCGCGGGAGGGCAGCTCGCACAGGGCGTGGACCGCCGCGAGCAGCCCGACCGCCGCCCAGGGCACCGCCGGGTCCCCGGCCGCCGGTGCCGCACAGGCCCCGGCGGCGAGGACGACACCGGTGACGACGGCACGGGCCGCCTTCGGAATGGCCGTCACTGCCCCCACGTCCCCCTCGACTTCCGGCGCCACACCACGGGATGACGTCATCCCGTGGATCGGCGCGCGGCGTCGGACGAGGTGCACCGCACGGTGGGGGCGCCCCCGTACCGGGGTGCGTCCGGGCGGTGCGCCGACGCGGCGGGGAGCCGTGGGCGTCCTCGCGGACCCGCCGGGGATGACGTGACAGACCCTAGGCGGCGCCGGGGGCGCGGGGGTACGCGAGCGGGGGCAATAGGCCCGTACGGGTGATACCGGCGCGTACGGGGCACGGGGCGCCGTGGTGGCGCTCCGCCGGAGCGGCCGTGCCCCGGTGCGGGGCCCCCGCGGGCAGGGACCGCGGGGACGCGGTCACTCCTGGGCGGTGGCGACGTCCTGGTCGGGCACGGCCTGGCCGGACCGGATCAGGTCGATGCGGCCCATCACCTTGGCCCGCAGGTCCGCGGGCACGTCGTCCTGACCGCAGCAGCGCTTGACCAGCTTCTTCACCGCCTGCTCCAGGCCGTACTTCTCCAGGCACGGGGAGCACTCCTCGAAGTGCACCTCGAACTTGGTGCAGTCGCTGTCGGGCATCTCGTGGTCGAGGAACTCGTAGAGGTGGTCCAGGACCTCAGAGCAGTCCGTCTCATGCGGCTCTCCGCAGCTCATGAGCCCGAGCCTTTCGCGTCGTTCGACTCCCCCGCACCGGCCGGGACGAGCCCGCGCTCGCGGGCGTAGTCCTCCAGCATGCCGCGCAGCTGGCGGCGGCCGCGGTGCAGGCGGGACATCACCGTACCGATGGGTGTCCCCATGATGTCCGCGATCTCCTTGTACGCAAACCCCTCGACGTCGGCCAGGTAGACCGCGATCCGGAACTCCTCCGGAATCGCCTGCAGGGCCTCCTTGACGTCGGAGTCCGGCAGGTGGTCCATGGCCTGGGACTCGGCGGAGCGCAGACCGGTCGACATGTGCGACTCGGCACGGGCCAGCTGCCAGTCCTCGATCTCCTCCGCGGCGCTGCGCTGGGGCTCGCGCTGCTTCTTGCGGTAGGAGTTGATGAACGTGTTGGTGAGGATCCGGTACAGCCACGCCTTGAGGTTGGTCCCCTCGCGGAACTGGTGGAACGAGCCGTACGCCTTGGCGTACGTCTCCTGCACGAGGTCCTCCGCGTCCGCCGGGTTGCGGGTCATCCGCAGTGCGGCGGAGTACATCTGGTCGAGGTACCCGAGGGCATCGCGCTCGAACCGCGCGTTGCGCTCGCCGGCCGTCTCCCGGGGCCGCGGCGCGCCGCCCTCGTCGGTCCCTGCGTCGGTCCCAGTGACCGGACCCACCTCCTCCAACGCCGTGGCGGAGCCGAGACCGGACCCGCTCGAATCGGAGAATAGTCGACCTTGGTCCGCGGGGGCCTGCTGATTGCGGCCTGCCACCGCGGCGGTCGAACCGCTCGTGCCCTGCGGCAGCACCGTCCACTCCAGACCGTCGGCGCGCCTGCCTGCCGGGCAGAAGGTCGTACCCATGCGGTGGACTCCCTACTCCATGCTCGTCACTGACACCCCGCTCAACAGCACGGGGCGGCGCCGCATTCCCGTCCCGGTGCGCGGCGGCACGCGGCCGTCGGGCGGGCCCCGCCGCGGGGCGCGCACGGCCGGTGCGACCGTTCTCACAGCCCGGCGGCCCACGCGGCCACGGCGCCGGTGACGGTGTGCAGTGCCTCCTCCTGGGTCACGGCGGAGCGCCGGGGGACGGCGAATCCGTGGTCCGCGTCCGGGACCTCCACCAGGCGGTACGGCCCCTCGGGGAACTCCCCCGGCCGGCCGAAGGGGTCCCGGCCGCCCTGCACCACGAGGAGCGGCACCCCGCTGCCGAGGAGTTCCCCGGCCCGGGAGCGCTCCGGGCGGCCCGGCGGGTGCAGCGGGAAGGACAGGGCGAGGACGGCGGCCGCGCCGAGTTCCGCGGCGGTTCGGCAGGCCACCCGCGCCCCCGCGCTGCGGCCGCCCGCGACCACCGGCGGCCCGGCCCCGGCGAGCACCGGCCAGACTCCGCGCCAGCCGGTGTCGAGCGTCTTCGGCGCCGGGGCGACCTTCCTGCCCGCGACCCGCCAGGGCTGCTCGACCAGGGCGACGGTGACCGAGTGGCCCGGCAGCTCGGCGGCGATCGCCGCGAGGTCCCTCGCCTCGATGCCGCCGCCCGCGCCGTGCCCCAGGGCCAGCACCAGGCGCGCGTCCTTCGCGGGGTACCAGCTGACGCGGGCGTCCCCCGCTTCCGTCCCGACCGTCTCCGTGCGCTTCACGCCCCCATCCTGCCGTGTGCGGCGGCGGAAGGTGCCTCCGCCGCGGCCGGTGCCCCCGGAGGCGGGGCGCACCTCCCCGGGGCCGGTCCGGGCACCGTGGCGGCGCGGCGGCGCGGCGGCGCGGCGGCGCGGCGGCGCGGCTCAGAAGAGGACCGGCTCCTCGGGGCCGGAGAGCTCCTCCAGCAGCTCCGGCCCGTTGTTGCGCACGTTGCTGACCGCCGTGGGCACCGGGTAGGCGCGCATCAGGCCCTCCGGCGGCGGCGCGAGGAGCGCGGCGAGGTCCCCGGGCTCCGTGCGCGAGGGGTCCAGCCAGGCGTCCCAGCGGTCCGGGGTCAGCATCAGCGGCATCCTGGGGTGGATGTCCGCGAGCGTCGCGGGCCCCGCCGCCGGCGCGACGCCCAGCGGCCCGGTCTCCGCCTCGGTGGTGATCACCGAGCAGGTCGCCCACCACGCCCGCGGGTGCCCGTCGGGCAGCGTGCGGTCGCGCCAGAACTCGTAGATGCCCGCCATCGCGAAGACCGAGCCGTCGGCCGGGGTGACGAAGTAGGGCTGCTTGCGCGGCCGCTTGCGCTTGCCCTCCACCTCCTTGGCCCGCTCGTCGGCGCCCGTGACCCACTCGTAGTAGCCGTCGGCGGGCAGGATGCAGCGGCGGGCCGCGAAGGCCCTGCGGAACGAGGGCTTCTCGTGCAGCGTCTCGGCGCGGGCGTTGATCATCCGCGCGGCTCCGTCGGGGGACGTGGACCAGGAGGGCACCAGTCCCCAGCGAAGGGTGCGCATCTGGCGAACCGGCCGCCGCTCGGCTGCGTCCTTCAGAGGGCGTTCGAGGATCGCCTGCACCTCCTTGGTGGGCGCCACGTTCCAGTCGGGTGCGAGCGCCTCCTCCGGTTCCCACTTCTCGACCTGGAACAGCCCCACCAGATCCTCGGGGCTGCGGCTGGCTGCATAACGTCCGCACATAAGTGCCACACTGCCACTTCGATACGCCGTCCGAGGGAGCCGCCCGCGAAATGGTCACCACACACATCGCCGCCGGGGAGCTGGACGGGCTCTGGGACCGTCTCACCGGCACCCAGGAGGCGCCCTCGCTCTGGCTGGTCGCCGCGACGGGGGTGCTGGCGCTGGCCGCCGTGCTGCCCGCACCGCTGTGGCGCTTCGCGCGCAACGCGGTCACCATCGCCCACGAGGGCGGCCACGGGCTCGTGGCCCTGCTCACCGGGCGCCGGCTGGAGGGCATCCGGCTGCACTCGGACACCAGCGGCCTGACCGTCAGCCGGGGCAGGCCCGGCGGTCTGGGCATGGTCCTGACGGCGGCCGCCGGCTACACCGCGGCCCCGCTGCTGGGGCTCGGCGGGGCGTGGCTGCTCGCCGCGGACCACGTCACCCTGGCGCTGTGGGCGGGCACCGCCCTGCTGGCGGCGCTGCTGGTGATGGTCCGCAACGCCTACGGCGTGCTCACCGTGACCCTCACGGGGGCGGCCTTCCTCCTCGTGTCCTGGCTCACCGGACCTGCCGTGCAGTCCGCCTTCGCCTACACCGCCGTGTGGTTCATGCTGCTGGGCGGTGTGCGGCCGGTCTTCGAGCTCCAGACGAAGCGGCGGCACGGCGGGGCCGCGGACTCCGACGCGGACCAGCTCGCCCGGCTCACCCATGTGCCGCCGCTGGTGTGGCTGGCCTTCTTCCACCTCGTCGCGTTCTGCGCGCTGATCGGCGGCGGGACTTGGCTGCTCGGCCTGTGAGGCCCGGGGAGGGGCCCGCCGAACCACTAGAGTGAAGGCCATGACCGAGACCGTGCACCCCCTGTGGCCTGCCCCCTACGCCGACGGGCCCGTCGACGCGAAGATCACCGTGCCCGGCTCGAAGTCGGTCACCAACCGGGCGCTGGTGCTCGCCGCGCTCGCCTCCGAGCCGGGCTGGCTGCGCCGGCCGCTGCGCTCCCGGGACACCCTGCTGATGTCCGCGGCGCTCCAGGCCATGGGCGTGGGCATCGAGGAGACCGTCTCCTCGACGACCACCGGCGGTTCCGGCGAGGCATGGCGGATCATCCCCTCCGGCCTGCACGGCCCGGCCTCGGTGGACGTCGGGAACGCCGGCACGGTGATGCGCTTCCTGCCTCCGGTCGCCACGCTCGCCGACGGCCCCGTGCGCTTCGACGGCGACCCCCGCTCCCACGAGCGGCCGCTCGGCGGGGTGATCTCCGCGCTGCGCGCGCTCGGTGCCCGGATCGACGACGACGACCGGGGCACCCTGCCGATGACCGTGCACGGCGGCGGCGCGCTGGAGGGGGGCTCGGTACGGATCGACGCCTCGTCCTCCTCGCAGTTCGTCTCGGCGCTGCTGCTGTCCGGACCCCGCTTCAACCAGGGCGTGGAGGTGCGCCACGTCGGCGGCGTACTGCCCTCCCTGCCGCACATCCGGATGACCGTGGACATGCTGCGCGCCGTGGGTGCGCAGGTCGACGAGCCCGAGACCGGGGGCGAGCCCGACGTCTGGCGTGTGTCGCACAGCGCGCTGCTGGGCCGCGACCTGACCGTGGAGCCGGACCTGTCCAACGCCCAGCCGTTCCTGGCGGCGGCGCTGGTCACCGGCGGCCGGGTCACCATTCCGGACTGGCCGGAGCGGACCACCCAGCCGGGTGACGCGCTGCGGCACATCTTCACCGAGATGGGCGGTTCCTGCGAGCTGACCACGACTCCCGACGGCACCGCGCTGGTGTTCACCGGCAGCGGCCGGATCCACGGCATCGACATCGACCTCGGCGAGGTCGGCGAGCTGACGCCCGGCATCGCGGCGGTCGCCGCGCTCGCGGACTCCCCGTCGACGCTGCGCGGCGTGGCGCACCTGCGCCTCCACGAGACCGACCGGCTCGCGGCGCTGACCAAGGAGATCAACGGGCTCGGCGGCGACGTCACCGAGACCGAGGACGGCCTGCACATCCGCCCCCGCCGCCTGCGCGGGGGCGTGTTCCACACCTACGACGACCACCGGATGGCGACCGCGGGTGCGGTGATCGGCCTGGCGGTGAAGGACGTGCAGGTCGAGAACGTGGCCACGACCGCCAAGACCTTGCCCGACTTCCCGCAGATGTGGGCCGGGCTGCTCGGGGTCTGACGCCATGCGCCGCTACGGCAAGCACACCGACGAGGACGACATCCGCTCGCGCCCCAACCGCAAGGGCAACCGTCCCCGGACCAGCATCCGCCCCAAGCACGAGGACGCCGCCGAGGGCATGGTGCTCACCGTGGACCGCGGGCGGCTGACCTGCCTGGTCGAGGACCGCGCCGTGGTGGCGATGAAGGCGCGGGAGCTGGGCCGCAAGGCGGCCGTCGTCGGCGACCGGGTCGCCATCGTCGGCGATCTGTCGGGGGCGAAGGACACCCTCGCGCGGATCGTGCGGATCGAGCCGCGCTCCTCCGTGCTGCGCCGTACGGCCGACGACGACGACCCCTTCGAGCGGGTGGTCGTGGCCAACGCGGACCAGTTGGCGATCGTGACCGCGCTGGCCGACCCCGAGCCCCGGCCCCGTCTGATCGACCGCTGCCTGGTCGCGGCCTACGACGGCGGGCTGGAGCCGCTGTTGGTGCTGACCAAGTCCGATCTGGCAGGGCCGGAGGCCCTGTTGGAGATGTACGGCGCGCTGGGTGTCCCGTATGTGGTCACCACGCGGGAGGAGTTCGTGGACGGCCTGGCGGCGGACCGGGTGCGCGAGCATCTGGTGGGCCGCACCACCGCCTTCGTCGGCCACTCGGGGGTGGGGAAGACGACCCTGGTGAACGCGCTGGTGCCCGAGGACCGCCGCCGGACCACCGGACACGTCAACGCGGTGACGGGCCGGGGCCGCCACACCACCACCTCGGCCCTCGCTCTGCCGCTCGCGGCCCCCGGCGGTGCCCGGGAGGCGGCCGGCTGGGTCGTCGACACCCCGGGGGTGCGCTCGTTCGGGCTGCACCACGTCGACCCCTCGCGGGTGATCCACGCCTTCCCCGACCTGGAGCCGGGCACCGAGGGCTGCCCGCGCGCCTGTTCGCACGACGAGCCCGACTGCGCGCTCGACGCCTGGGCGGCCGAGGGCCACGCGGACCCCGCCCGACTGCAGTCGCTGCGGCGCCTGCTGTCGACACGGGAGCGACGCGAGGGGGACTGAGGCCGACCGAGTCGGCGCCCTCCACCGTGTTGGCGCCGCACGGCGGACCGACACGGGCATAATCGCCCACGTCGGACACCCGGTCGGCGACGTGTGGGAGGCCCAGGAACGATGGCGTGGCTGCTGGTGGTGGTCGCCGGATTCCTTGAGACGGGCTTCGCGGTCTGCCTCAAACTCTCCCACGGCTTCACCCGGCTGTGGCCGACGGTCGCCTTCGCGATCTTCGCCCTGGGCAGCTTCGGACTGCTGACCCTGTCGCTGAAGAAGCTGGACGTGGGACCCGCCTACGCGGTGTGGACGGGGATCGGCGCGGCAGGCACCGCGGTCTACGGCATGGTCTTCCTGGGGGACGTGGTCTCCACGTTGAAGATCATCTCGATCTCCCTGGTGATCGTGGGTGTGATCGGCCTCCAGCTCTCGGGCTCCTCCCAGTGAGGCGCCACCGGCGCGGCCGGCGGCCCGTGGGGGCCGGAGCGCACCGATAGGGTGGAGGCCATGCCCGATTACCACGACGACCTGCGTCTCGCCCATGTCCTCGCGGACGCCGCCGACGCCGTCACCTCCGAGCGCTTCAAGGCACTGGACCTCAAGGTCGAGACCAAGCCGGACATGACCCCGGTCAGCGAGGCGGACAAGGCGGCGGAGGAGCTGATCCGCGGGCAGTTGCAGCGGGCCCGCCCCCGCGACGCCATCCTCGGCGAGGAGTACGGCATCGAGGGCACCGGACCACGCCGCTGGGTGGTGGACCCGATCGACGGGACCAAGAACTACGTGCGCGGCGTGCCGGTCTGGGCGACGCTCATCTCGCTGATGGAGGCCGGGGAGAACGGGTTCCAGCCGGTGGTGGGCGTGGTGTCGGCCCCGGCGCTGGGACGCCGCTGGTGGGCGGCGAAGGGCTCGGGGGCGTACACCGGGCGCAGTCTGACGGCCGCGACCCGGATGCACGTCTCCAAGGTGGAGCGGATGGCCGACGCCTCCTTCGCGTACTCCTCGCTCTCCGGGTGGGAGGAGCAGGGCCGGCTGGACGGGTTCCTGGACCTGACCAGGGCCTGCTGGCGCACCCGGGGCTACGGTGACTTCTGGTCCTACATGATGGTCGCCGAGGGGTCCGTCGACCTGTGCGCCGAGCCGGAGCTGTCGCTCTGGGACATGGCCGCGCCCGCGATCGTGGTCCAGGAGGCGGGCGGCTCGTACACGGGGCTCGACGGGACCCCGGGTCCGCACAGCGGGAACGCGGCGGCGTCGAACGGGCTGCTCCACCGGGAGCTGCTGGGCTACCTGAACCAGCGCTACTGACACCGCGGACGGGCCGCGCCGTTCCCGGTGCCGGGTGCCGCGGTCCGGCGCGGCACCCGCCCGACGGCCCCGCAGGCGCGTTGACGTCCGCCGGATCGCGCCGGAGCCCCGGCCCCTCGCACCCCGGCCGGTGGGCGGAGGGGCCGGCGGCCTCAGCGGACGGGAAGGGTGACGTCCCCCTGCGGCGGGCTCCCGGGAACGGACCCGTCCGCCTGGCCGTCGCGGTTCCGCGGACCGTGGTCGCCGTCCGGTCCCCCGGCGCCGCCGGGCACGGCGCCCTCGACGTCGACGGACGGCAGGAGGCGGTCGAGCCACGCCGGCAGCCACCAGCAGGCCCCGCCCAGCAGCTTCATCGCGGCGGGGACGAGCACCATGCGCACGACCGTCGCGTCCACGGCGATGGCGGTCGCCAGGCCGAGGCCCAGCATCTTGGTGGTCGGATCCTCACCGAGGACGAACCCGAGGAAGACCGCCACCATGATGAGCGCGGCGGAGGTGATCACCCTGGCCGTTCCGGCGAGGCCGCGCACCACGGAGCCGTCGTTGTCACCGGTCGCCAGGTAGTGCTCACGCACCCGGGAGAGCAGGAACACCTCGTAGTCCATCGACAGTCCGAAGACGATGGCGAACATGAACATCGGGATGAACGAGACGATCGGCACCGGCGACGCGAGTCCGATCAGCGAGGCCCCCCACCCCCACTGGAACACCATCACCAGCACGCCGTAGGCGGCGCCGATGCTCAGCAGGTTGAGCACCGCGGCCTTGAGCGGCACCAGCAACGACCGGAACACGACCGTGAGCAGCAGGAACGACAGCACGACCACCGCGCTCACGAACAGGACCAGCCGGTCCTTCACCCGGTCGCCGAGGTCCGCGAAGGCCGCCGTCTGCCCGCCGACATGGGCACGGGCCTCGCTGCGGCCGAGCACCCGGGGGAAGACCTCGGAGCGCAGCCGCTCCACCGTCGCCCGGGTGGCGTCGTCCTGCGGTGCGGTGGTGGCGACGGCCATCAGGGTGGCCACGTCCGCGTCCGTGTCGACCCGGGGCGGGGCCACCGCGGCGATCCCCGGGTCCGCGGCGACGGCCCGGTGGAGCGGTTCGACCACCGACGCGTCGCCGGCGAGGTCGACCGCGATGGCGAGCGGGCCGTTGGCCCCGGGACCGAACCCCTCGGCGACCAGGTCGTAGGCCTGCCGTTCCGTCCGCGACACCGGCAGCGTGCCCTCGTCGGGGAACCCCAGACGGAGCGTCAGGACGGGTGCGGCGAGTGCGGCCAGCAGCAGCGTGCCGCCGACGGTGTAGGCCACGGCGTGACGCGCCACGTGGGTGCCCCAGCGGTGCCAACGCTGCCGGGTGCGGGGGCCGCTTCCGCCGCGCCCCGCCCGGGCCCAGGGCAGGCCGAACCGGTCGATCGACCGTCCGGCCAGTCCGAGGAAGGCCGGCAGCAGGGTGACCGAGGCGGCGACCATGATGAGGACCACGGCGGCGATCGCGATGCCGGCCGCGGTGATGAAGGGGATGCCGGCGAAGCCGAGCCCCAGGATGGAGACGACCACGGTGCCCCCCGCGAAGACGACGGCCCGGCCGGCGGTCGCGACCGCGCGTCCGGCCGACTCCCCGACGTCCATCCCGGCGGCCAGGTGCTCGCGGTGGCGGGTGACGATGAAGAGCGCGTAGTCGATGCCGACGCCGAGTCCCACCATCGACGCGATCACCGGCGCGAAGCTCGGTATCTCGACGAGGTACGTGACCAGCGGCATGGCGCTTGTGCCCAGAGCCAGGCCGAAGAGCGCCATGCCGATCGGCAGGCCCATCGCGATCAGCGACCCGAAGGCGACCAGGAGGATGACCACCGCGGCCAGCAGCCCGATCACCTCACCGGTGCCGGTCTCCGGTTCCGCGAAGGAGACGAAGAGGTCGCCACCCGCCTCGATCCGGACGGCGTCGTCGTGCCGGTGGGCCGCCAGGACCCCCCGGAGGTCCTCCAGGTCCCCGGCGTCGAGGTGCTCGATCACCGGGTACCGCAGCGTCACCAGCGCCACCCGCCCGTCGGGCGAGACGTCGCCCCGGGCGACCGCGGCCCCGGGGCCGGCGCCGAGTCCGCCGACCGGGTCGGTGGCCGCCAGGACCGACGGCAAGGCGACGAGCTCGGCGCGGACCTCCGCGAGCGCCCGGCGGGCGGCGGGGCTGTCGAAGAAGGTCTCCGAGGACCCGCGCGGTGTGGCCGTGACCCGTGCGGTCAGGCCGGCGTCCGTCGAACCGGCCGCCGACAGCAGTTCGACGGCGCGCTGCGAGTCGAGCCCCGGCGCCTCGAGGGTGTCCTCCAGATCGCGACCGGCCATGGCCGAGGCGGTGATGACGACGACTGCGGTCAGCATCCAGGCGCCGACGGCCCGCCATGGATGCCGGGCCGCGAACCGGCCGAGCCGGAACAGCAGGGACGACACGTCAGTGCTCCTTGGTGGTTCGGGGTGTACCGGACGCGGGTTCGTGCACGCCGGGTTCGCCATGGTGTCGGCCCGACCACCCCGCGCACCTCGGCGCACGGGCCGGGAACCGCCGCCGGAAGCACGATGTCCCCGCGGTACTTTCGGCCGATCCGCGGGGGCGCGCGCGCACCTACGATGACCGCGTGCGAGACCTCATACGAGCCCTGTGGGACGAGCCCGGTGCGCCGGGCCCGCCTCCCGTCGGCTGGCGTGACCGGGCGCTGGTCGCGGTGCTCCTGCCCGTCGCCGCCCTGGAGGGGCTGCTCCGGCCGGACGTCCCGTGGCGGACGCTGTCCCTGCTGGTCTGCGCCGGTCTGGTCCCGACACTCCTGCTGCGGCGGGCCAGGCCGCTCCTCGCGGTCGTGATCGCGTTCGGCACGCTGTTCCTGACGCAGGTCTGGGCACTGGTGATGGGCGGCATCCCGCCGGCGCTCAACACCATGGTCTTCGTTCTGCTGCTTCCCTACTCCCTCTTCCGCTGGGGGTCGAAGCGCCAGGCGCTCACCGGACTGCCGGTGATGCTCCTGCCGGCCGTGCTCTCGGTCCCCCTCACCAGCACCGGCCCGGGCGACGCGATCGCCGGGTTCGCGATCCTCTTCGCGTCGATGGCCCTGGGCGAGGCGGGGCGGTACCGGGCGTACGCCCGCGTACGGCAGCTCGATCAGGTCAGGCTGATCGAGCGCGAGCAGCTGGCCCGCGATCTCCACGACACGGTCGCCCACCATGTGTCGGCCATCGTGATCCGGGCCCAGGCCGGGCTGGCGGTGTCCGCGACCGACCCCGCGGCCGCCGGGAAGGCGCTGCGGGTGATCGAGACCGAGGCGTCGCGCACCCTGGCGGAGATGCGTTCCATGGTCCGCCTGCTGCGGCGCAGCGGTGAGCCGGCGGACCTCTCCCCCGCGCCGCTCGTCGGCGATCTGGGCTCCCTTCCCCAGGTCGCCGCGGGGCCTGCGCTCGACGTCGAGATCACCGGGGACGTCGGCAGCCTGGCGCCGGCGCTCTCCACGGCGGTGTACCGGCTCGTGCAGGAGTCGGTCACCAACGCACGACGGCACGCCCGTCACGCCTCGCGCATCGCCGTGTCGGTCGCGGCCGACGAGCGGTCGGTCCACCTGCGCGTGAGCGACGACGGCGACACCGTCCACCCCCGCTCGGGCGCCGTGCCCGGCTATGGTCTGCTCGGGATGGCGGAGCGGGCCGACCTGCTCGGGGGGTCGCTCAGCGCCGGCCCGAACCCCGGCCGCGGATGGACCGTGACCGCCGTGCTTCCGAGGAGCGGATCGGCATCGTGAGCGTGCGGGTGATGGTCGCCGACGACCAGGAGATCGTGCGGACGGGGCTCACCATGATCCTCGGGGCGCAGCCCGGCATCACCGTCGTCGGCGCGGCCGCGGACGGGCACCGGGCCGTCGAACTCGCCCGGTCCCTGCGCCCCGACGTGTGCCTCCTCGACATCCGGATGCCCGGCATCGACGGCATCGAGGCGACCCGGCGGCTCACCGCGGACGGCGGCAGCGGCTGCCCGGCGGTCGTGGTGATCACCACCTTCGACCTCGACGAGTACGTCCACGCCGCCCTCAAGGCGGGCGCCCGCGGCTTCCTGCTCAAGGACGCGGGCCCGGAGATGCTCGCGCAGGCCGTGCATGCCGCCGCGCGCGGCGACGCACTGATCGCCCCGAGCGTGACGGCACGGCTGCTCGCCGCGTTCGCCCGCTCCGGGGCGGCCGGGAGGGCCCCGGTGCAGCCGCTCGAGGCACTGACCCCGCGCGAGGAGGGCGTCCTGGCCGCGGTGGCCCGGGGGCGCACCAACGCCGAGATCGCCGCCGAGCTGCACATCAGTCTCAGCACGGTCAAGACCCATGTCGCGCGCCTGATGGACAAACTCGGCGCCCGCAACCGCGTCGAGATGGCGATGTGGGCGTACGAGACGGACCGGGCCGGGGGCTGACCCTGGGCGGATCGGGCGGCGGGCACCGTCCGGTCCGCACCGCTGCGACCGAAGGGAACGGGCGCTCCGCGCTCGACGTGCTGTTCGCGGCGCCCGGCTGCGGAAGCCCCCGCCCTCGGGCCTCGCGCGCCCTCTTGCCGCCTCGCGACGGTGCTGCGACTCTGGGAGTCCCCCCACTTGTGAATTTGTGAACCGGTTCTCGAAGGAACCGGCCCGCGAAGGAGGTGGCTCGAATCCATGCTCGTCCGTGACGCCATGAGCACGGTGGTCCTGACCATCGGACCCGCCCACACACTGCGCCAGGCGGCCCGCCTGATGGCCGCGCGCCGCGTCGGTGCGGCCGTCGTCCTCGACGGCGACTCCGGCCTCGGCATCCTCACCGAGCGCGACATCCTCAACGCCGTCGGGGCGGGCCAGAGCCCCGACCTGGAAACCGCCGGCGCCCACACCACGACCGAGGTCGTCTTCGCCACCCCCTCCTGGACACTGGAGGACGCGGCCGAGACCATGGCGCACGGCGGCTTCCGCCATCTCGTCGTGATGGACCGGGGAGAGCCCGTCGGCATGGTCTCCGTGCGGGACATCATCCGCTGCTGGGCGCCGGCCCGACGCCACGCGGGCACCGTCGTCGGTTGAGGCGGCACCGCGGCGGCCGCCGCGGACACGCCGCGGGCCGGACCCGGGAAGGGTCCGGCCCGCGGAGCCCCGGCAGGCGGGGTCAGCCGCGCAGTGCCTGGACCGCGGCCTCCAGCCGCTTGCCGAAGTCCCCGTCGGCCTGACGGAAGTTGCCGATCGCGCGCTCGGCGATGTCCTCGCGCGAGACCTTGGCGATGAAGCCGGCCAGGTTCTCGACCAGGCGGCCCTTCTCGTCCTCCGACATCAGCCGGTAGAGGGTGCCCGCCTGGACGAAGTCGTCGTCCTCGGCGTGCACGGGGGCCGCGTGGTCGCCGGTGACGCCCGAGACCGGGGTGGGCCCCCAGAGCGGCCGGCCGGTCTGGAGCGGCCCTCCGAAGCTGTTCGGCTCGTAGTTCTTCGTGCCCTTGTGGCGGCCGTCGTAGAGGAAGCCGTCGCGGCTGTTGGTGCGCGCCTCGGTCGCGTGCGGGCGGTTCACCGGCAGGTGGTCGGCGTTGATGCCGACGCGGTAGCGGTGGGCGTCTCCGTAGGCGAACAGGCGGCCCTGGAGCATCTTGTCGGGGGAGGGGCCGATGCCCGGGACGAAGTGCGCGGGGCTGAAGACGGACTGCTCGACCTCGGCGAAGACGTTCTCCGGGTTGCGGTTGAGCTCCAGGCGTCCGATCTCGACCGGCGGGTAGTCCTCGTGGGGCCACACCTTGGTGAGGTCGAAGGGGTTGAAGCGGTAGCCCGCCGCGTCGGCCGCGGGCATGATCTGCACCTGCACCGTCCAGGACGGGAACTCGCCGCGCTCGATGGCCTCGCGCAGGTCGCGCTGGTGGGAGTCGGGGTCCGTGCCGGCGAGCCGGTCGGCCTCGCCCTGGGTGAGGTTCCTGATCCCCTGGTCGGTCTTGAAGTGGTACTTGACCCAGAAGACCTCTCCGGCCTCGTTGGTCCACTGGAAGGTGTGCGAGCCGTAGCCGTTCATGTGGCGGTAGGAGGCGGGGATGCCCCGGTCACCGAAGAGCCAGGTCACCTGGTGGGTGGACTCGGGGCTCAGACCCCAGAAGTCCCAGACGTTGTCCGGCTCCTGGCTGCCCGTGTACGGGTCGCGCTTCTGGGTGTGGATGAAGTCGGGGAACTTGATGGCGTCCTTGATGAAGAACACCGGGGTGTTGTTCCCGACGAGGTCGTAGTTGCCCTCCTCGGTGTAGAACTTCAGCGCGAAGCCCCGCGGGTCGCGCACCGCGTCGGCCGCGCCGAGGTTCCCGGCCACCGTGGAGAAGCGCAGGAAGGTCTCGGTCTGCTTGCCGACCTCGGAGAGGAAGGCGGCGCGGGTGTAGGGCGTCACGTCGGCCGTGACGGTGAACGTGCCGTAGGCACCGGCACCCCGGGCGTGGACGACGCGCTCCGGGATGCGCTCACGGTTGAAGTGCGCGAGCTTCTCCAGCAGCAGCTGGTCCTGGACGAGCACCGGTCCGCCGACGCCCGCGGTCTCGCTGTTCTGGTTGTCGGCCACCGGTGCCCCGGCCTCCGTGGTGAGCGGTCCCTGCGTCACGTGCGCCTCCTGCGTCCTCGTTGCCCGTCGCCGTGCACCCGGTCCTGTCCCCGGTGTGCACTGAACCCGATCCTACGATGGACTTTGTCTAAGTAAAGTGCACATCCAAAGTCACACCTGTTCGGGATCTCGCCCCTCGCTGTTACGCTGGTGCCCATGAGTGACCTGTTGGAACGACTCCGCGGACGCGGCTGGCGCCTGACCGCCCAGCGGCGTGTCGTGGCCGAGGTCCTCGACGGCGACCATGTGCACCTGACGGCCGACGAGGTCCACGCGCGCGCCGTCGAGCGCCTGCCCGAGATCTCTCGGGCCACGGTGTACAACACCCTGGGCGAACTGGTGAGCCTCGGCGAGGTGCTGGAGGTGGCCACGGACCGGCGCGCCAAGCGCTACGACCCCAACGCCCACCGCCCCCACCAGCACCTGGTGTGCGCGCGCTGCGGCGCCATCCGCGACGTCCACCCCTCGGGGAACCCCCTGGCGGACCTCCCCGAGACGGAGCGCTTCGGCTTCACGGTCTCCGATGTCGAGGTGACCTACCGGGGCGTGTGCCCGCGGTGCGCCGCCGCCTAGCGGCCCGCGCCCCGCTGCGACGCTCCCGCGAAGACCCCGGCCCACCGCCGGGGTCTTCCGCCGTCCCGGGCCCGCGAACCCCGGGGAGGGCCACCGGGGACGGCCGCCCCCAGGACGGCGGACATGCCGAAGGCCCGGATCCTGATCAGGATCCGGGCCTTCGGATTCAGTAGCGGGGACAGGATTTGAACCTGCGACCTCTGGGTTATGAGCCCAGCGAGCTACCGAGCTGCTCCACCCCGCGTCGGTGAACACCACCCTACGGGACGCCGACGACCAGTGCAAATCCCTTCCGGGCACCGTGGCACAGGCCACTTCGGCGAGGTCCCGGCCGGGCGGGCGGCGCCGTCGGGCGCCGCCCGCCCGGCTCAGGCCGTGAGCTCCTGCAGCAGGGCGTCGCGCAGCCGTGCGGCCCGCTCGGCCACCTCGGCGGGCCCCAGATCCACGGCCCTGGCGCACCAGCGCTGCCCCTCGGCCAGCTCGCCCCGGCGCGCGGCCAGCAGGGCCAGACGCAGTGCCGCACGGCC
Source organism: Streptomyces sp. C10-9-1 (assembly GCF_024497955.1). Taxonomy (GTDB): domain Bacteria; phylum Actinomycetota; class Actinomycetes; order Streptomycetales; family Streptomycetaceae; genus Streptomyces; species Streptomyces sanyensis. Next base: position 62,864 of record NZ_JANHKP010000009.1, read on the forward strand.
GTGCCCCGCACGGGCGGCCCGGGTCCACCACAGGGACGCCTCCCGCTCGCTGCCCTCACGGGCGAGCAGCAGCCCGAGGTTGAAGGCGCCGCTGCGGCTCCCCGCCTCGGCCGCCTCCCGGTACCAGCGGGCCGCCTCGGCCCCGTCGCCCCGGGCGGCGGCGAGCATGCCCACCCGCACCTGGGCCCGGCGGTGGCCCTGGCGGGCCGCGCGCTCGTACCACTCCTCGCACTCGCTCTTGGCCGCCACGGGCTCACCGAGCGCGGGGGCACCGGGCGGGGGGCGGCGGGCGTCGAGCAGCGCGGCCAGCCGGAACGCGGCCTCCGCGCTCCCGCCGCCCGCCGCACACCGCAGGTGCCGCTCGGCCTCGTGCTCGTCGCCGTCTTTCAGCCGGGCGATGCCGACCTGGAGCGCGGCCTCGGTGTGGCCCGCCGCCGCGGCCCGCTCGTACCAGTCGAGCGCGGTGCGGTCGTCGTCGCGGCCCGCGTGGAGGATGCCCAGGTTGAACGCGGCGTCCACGCTGCCCGCCTCGGCGGCCTTGGAGAACCAGGGCTCGGCGCCCACGTGGTCGCCCGCCTGGAGGAGCAGCACCGCCAGCGCGTTGGCGGCCTCGCGGTGGCCCGCGTAGGCGGCGCGCCGGTACCACTGCTCGGCCTGGGCCGTCCGGTCCTGGGACGCGCACAGCAGGCCCAGGTTGTAGGCGCCGTTGACGTCCCCCGCGTCCATGGCCGCGCGGTACCAGCGCTCCGCGGTCTGCGCCTCGCCGCGGGCGGCATGCAGCGCGCCGAGGGCGTTGGCGGCGTTGCCGTCCCCGTCCTGCGCGGCGCGGAGCCACCACACGGCGGCGCTCTCCTCGTCGCCCGCGTCGCGCAGGAGGAAGCCGAGGGCGCAGGCGGCCCGCGGCTCCCCGTCCTTGGCCGCCGTCAGGTACCAGCGGCCCGCCTCCTTCAGGCGGCCGCGGCGCTCCAGGATCACGCCGAGGTGGAGCGCCGCCCTCCGGTGGCCCCGGGCGGCGGCCTGGCGGTACCACTGGGCCGCCTCGTCGAGGAGCGCCGCGGCGACCCGCGCGGCTGCGGGCTCCGGCGCGGACACGGACGGGGCGGCGCGCTCGGCCGGATCCGGCGAGCCGTCGCGGGCCGCTCCGCGGCCGACGGTGCCGCCCGGGTCCTTGCGGCCCGTGCGGGTGTCCGGCGCCGTGCCGCGGGAGTCCGCCACGGGCCGGCCGGCGAGCGCGTGGCGGCCGGTGTCGGCGAGGGCGGCGGTCCCCGCCGTCCGGGCCCCCCCTTCCGCCGCGCGCGCCTCCAGGGCGCGGGCCAGCCGGTAGGCCGCCTCCCGGTGGCCCTGCTCGGCGGCCGTCCGCAGCCAGCGCTCGACGCCCTCCTCACCGCGGTGCTCGAGCAGGTCGGAGAGGGCGTAGGCGCCGAGGGCGTGGCCCTGCTCGGCGGACTGGCGCAGCCAGTACTCCGCGGCCGGCTCGTCGCCGCGCTCGCGGAAGTGCCGCCCGAGCGCGTGCGCCGCGGCGGCCGAACCGGCGACGGCCGCGATGCGCCACCAGCCGGCCGCCTCCTCCGGATAGCCGCGCTGGTGCAGCAGGACACCCAGGTTGTTGGCGGCGGCACGGTCACCGTCGGCGGTCGCGGCACGGAGATAGGGCTCGGCCCCGTCCAGGTCCCCCCTGCGGAGCAGCAGCGCACCGAGCACGCTCATGGAGGAGGTGTCACCGCGCTCGGCGGCACCCCGGTGGCGGGCCTCGGCGCCGGCGGTCTCCTCGGCGTCGTGCTCACCGCCCAGCCCCTCGACCCGGTCGGCGAAGTCGGCGGAGGCCGTCGCGTCCGCCACGTTTCCGGCATGCGGCTGCTCGAACCGCCCTGTCTCCAACAGCGTTGCCCTGTCCCCCATGTTTCCCATCGTCACACCACCCGCAACCCGCGCACACCTGGTATACCGCAGCCTGAGAGGTCACTTCGGCGTTTTGTCGACATGCCCACAGAGAGACAAGTCAAACACGTCGAGGCCCAACTGACGCCGCGCGGCACGCACTTCGCCCGGGTTGCCTCCGAAGAGACCGCCGTGGACGGGGGCACGGACACACACGCCGAGAGGGCCCGGATCCTGATGGATCCGGGCCCTCTCCTTCAGTAGCGGGGACAGGATTTGAACCTGCGACCTCTGGGTTATGAGCCCAGCGAGCTACCGAGCTGCTCCACCCCGCGTCGTTGTGATCTCACCGTACCACGACGCGGGGTGGGGCTTCGACCGAGGTCAGCCGCCGTCTGCCGGGGACTCCTCCAGGCGTCCTTCGGCGTCCGCCGCCCGCTGGAGGGCGTTCTGGAGGTCCTGCTGGGCCTTGCCGTAGGCCGTCCAGTCGCCGTTCTTGATCGCCTCCTGGCCGTCGGCGTACGCCTTCTGCGCGTCGGCGATGGCGTCCTTCAGGGCCGCGTCGCCGGTGGCCGGGGGCTCCTCCGTGTCGGCGGGCGGCTCACCGGTGTCGGGCGGAGTGGTGGTCCCGTCGCCGGCGCTCTCCTCTCCGAACACCTGCGACAGCGCCCCGCTCAGGTCGTTGGCGAACCCGATCTTCTGGCCGTAGACCACCGCCACCTTGCTGAGCAGGGGGTACTCCGAGCCACGGCCCTGGGCGTAGATCGGCTCGACGTACAGGAAGCCGCTGTCGAGCGGCACCGTCAGCAGGTTGCCGTACTTGATGGTCGAGTCGGCGCCCTTGAGGTCGCGCACGAAGTTGGCGATGGGGTCGTGGCGGTTGAGCCGGCTCTGGATCTGCTCGGGGCCGTCGACCTTGTCGTCGGTGACCCGCATCAGCCTGATGGTGCCGTAGTCCTTGCTCGTGGCGTCCGCGTCGACCGCCATGAACGCCCTGAGGTTGGGGCGCCCGCTCGGGGTGAACGTCGTGGTCAGCGAGAACTGCTGCTCCGTCTGGCCCGGCAGCTTCATCGACAGGTAGTACGGCGGGACCGCGTTGCTGTCGGACTTGGTCGGGTCGTTGGGGACCTGCCAGGCGTCGCTCGCGTTGTAGAAGGGCGCGGGCTCGGTCACGTGGTACAGGCTCAGCAGCTCGCGCTGGACCTTGAAGATGTCCTGCGGGTACCGCATGTGGGACTTCAGCTCGTCCGGGATGTCGCCCTTGGCCTTGACCGTGCCCGGGAACGCCTTCATCCAGGTCTTCAGGACCGGGTCGTTCTCGTCCCACTCGTAGAGGGTGACGGTGCCGTCGTAGGCGTCGACGGTCGCCTTCACCGAGTTCCGGATGTAGTTGACCTGGTTCTGCTGGGCGACGACCGCCCGCTGCCGGTCGGTCAGCGAGTCCGCCGTGGTGTCACCGAGGGTGGTGCGGGAGGCGTACGGGTAGCCGTTGGTCGTGGTGTACGCGTCCACGACCCACTGGATCCGCTTGCCCACGACCGCGGGGTAGGCGTCGCCGTCGATCGTCAGCCAGGGGGCGACGGCCTCGACGCGCTCCTTGGGCGTGCGGTTGTAGAGGATCTTCGAGCCCTCGCCGATGGCGCCCGAGTACATGATCTGCGGCTCGCTGAAGGCGACCGCGTACGCGGCGCGGTTCAGCGGGCCGGAGAGGTCGATGCCGCCCTCGCCCTCGTAGCTCGTGGTGACCTGGCCGCCGCCGTCGCGTTCGTAGTCGAGCTCCTTCTGCGGTCCGCCCACGATCGAGTACTGGGTGGTCTTCTCGCCGTAGTAGATCCGCTGCTCGTACTCGCCGAGGCTGCCCTCGGAGGGGATGCCGGACTCGGTGAACTCGGGCGCGCCCGTGATCCCCTTGGCCGTGCTGGTCCCCTTCGCCGCCACGGCGCCGTAGCCGTGGGTGTAGGTGAAGTGGTCGTTGATCCAGTTGCGCTTGTCCACGCCCTGGAGGTTGAGCTCGCGCAGACCGATGACCGTGTCCTGGCCGTCGTAGCGGTCCACGTCCAGCGTGGCGGGGAACTGGTAGTACTTCCGCTCCTGCTCCAGCTGCTGGAAGGTGGGCGAGACGATGTTGGGGTCGTTGATCCGGTAGCTGGCCGCCGCGTCCGCCTGGGCCCGCTGCTTCCTCGCGTCCGTGATCTCGCCGCGGCCCGTGTAGTCGGTGGGCTTGACCTGGTCGATGCCGTACGCCTTGCGGGTGGCCTCGATGTTCTTGCGGATGTACTCGGCTTCCTTGGCCTGCTCGTTGGGCTGGACCTGGAACTTCTGGACGATCGCCGGGTACAGGCCGCCGATCAGGATCGCCGACAGGACCATCAGTCCGAAGCCGATCACCGGCAGCTGCCACGTGCGGCGCCAGAGCGTCGCGAAGAAGAGCACGGCGCAGATGATCGCGATGCAGAAGAGGATCGTCTTGGCCGGCAGGTAGGCGTTGGCGTCGACGAAGCGCAGGCCCGTCCAGTTGCTGGTGGCCTTGAAGTCGCTGGACTTCACCGCGAGCCCGTAGCGGTCCAGCCAGTAGGCGACCGCCTTGAGCGACACGAACAGCCCGAGCAGCACCGACAGGTGCCCGGTGGCCGCCCCCGTGGCGCGCGCGCCCGGGCTGGTGACGCGCAGGCCGCCGTAGAGGTAGTGGGTGACCGCGGCGGCGATCAGCGACAGGATGACCGCGGCGAACCCGAAGCCGAGGAGGAAGCGGTACCAGGGCAGGTCGAAGGCGTAGAAGGCCACGTCCATCGAGAACTGCGGGTCCTTCTCACCGAAGGGGACCCCGTTGACCCACATCAGCCAGGTCCGCCACTGGCCCGTGGCCGAGGCGCCCGCGATCAGCCCGACCAGCGCGGTGACGCCGAGGAGCACCCACTTCCTGTAGGGGGCGATCCCCATGCGGTAGCGGTCGAGGCTCTGCTGTTCCAGCGACATGGCACTGAGCGGCGGGCGCAGCCGGTACGCGAGCCAGATGTTCAGCCCGACGGCCACCGCCATGAGCAGGCCGAAGACGGCGAAGAGGCCGACCTTGGTCCACAGGGTGGTGGTGAAGACGGAGGAGTACTCGACGGAGCGGTACCACAGCCAGTCGGTCCAGAACCCGGAGAACATGACGAACACCATGGCCAGCACGGCCAGGACGCCCAGTGTGATGAGCAGGGTGCGGACGCGCCGGGAGGGGCGGCCCACTCTGATCCGTGGCCCGGTCGGGCCTCCGCCGCGGTCCGGCATCTGGAAAGCCAACGTGCGCACCTCGATGTTCGCGGTCGTCTGAAACGGCCCCGGGAACCTGGAGCCTCACTCATGCAACTTACCGAGGCTTTACCTAGTTCCCGCACGGGGCCGGGAAGGAGGCAGGATATTGGCCATGTCCAACGTTTCCTCCTCCGGCCCCCCCATGGCCGCGAGTCCGCTCACCCGTGCCGTCCTGGAGATCGACGAGTACGCGGCGGGTCTCGGCTGGGACCAGCCGGCCCGTCTCTTCGCCCTCGTCGACACCGCCCGCCTGCGTTCGCAGGAGCCCGACCTCGCCGCGCAGCTCGGCCTGGACGAGGGCGACACGGCCGCCCCTCTGACCCCGATCGAGCAGGACGAGATCCCCGCCGGTGCCGCCCTGGACGAGTTCCTGGGCACCATCGCCTGGCCCGACGCCGTGGCCGGCTGCGCCCTCACGGTGGAGCGGCTGATGCTTCCGCAGAGCGCCGAGGCCTCGGTCCCGGACGGCCTCGACGGCTCCGCGCTCACCGACTGGGTGGCCTCCCACCCCGACCGCCAGGAGGTGCGGATGACCGTGGCCGTCCTGCGCGACGGCACCCGGGAGTCCGCACTGCGGCTCCGCGAGAAGGACTCGCCGAACGAGGTGCTGACCGGGGCCGGACTGGTGCCGGGCCTGGCCGAGGCCCTCGCGGCGACCTTCGAGGACTGACCCCCGCCCGCGCCGAACCGTACGCCGCCGGGGTGCCGCGGGCCGTCGGCCCGTCGGTGCCCCGGCCCCGCGCGGCGCCCGGGTCGGGCCCGGCCTGCCTCAGCCCACGGTGCAGGCGGGCAGCCCGGCGGTGTCGCCCTCGCGGATCCGCTCCAGGGCGCCGGTGGCGTCCTCGATGGTGTCGACCTTGACCAGGGTGAGTCCCTCGGGGGTGTCCGAGGCGGCGGTCGCGCAGTTGGCGCTCGGGGTCAGGAAGTACTCGGCCCCCGCGTTCCGTGCGCCGACCAGCTTCATCTCGATCCCGCCGATCGGGCCGACCTCGCCGGCCTCGTCGATGGTGCCGGTGCCCGCCACGAACTCCCCGCCCGTCAGGTCCCCGGGAGTGAGCTTGTCGACGATCCCCAGCGCGAACATCAGTCCCGCGCTCGGCCCGCCGACGTCGGCCAGGTGGATGTCGATGGTGAACGGGAAGGTGTGGTCGGTGCCCGCCTGGATGCCCACGACGGCCCGGCCGTCGTCCTCGGCCGCCTCGGTGGTCACGGTGACCTGCTCGGTCTTCCGCGGCTCGCGCCCGGCCTTCTCGGCGGCCTCCGCCTCGTCGGCCGGGACGATGGTGAAGACCACCTTCTCGCCGGGCTCGCGCTCCACCACGAGGTCCGCCACGTCGCCCGGCTCCTCGACCTCGGTGCCGTCCACGGCCCGGATCACGTCGCCCGCGTGCAGCACGTCCTCGGCAGGGGCCCCCTTGACCACGGCGGCGACGACGACCCGCGAGGCCACCGGGATGTCGAGTTCGCTCAGCGCCGCGACCTTGGCGCTCTCCTGCGACTGGCTGAACTCCTCGGCGTTCTCCTGGGTGGACTGCTCCTCGGTCTTGCCGTCCGGGTAGAGGGTCTCGTGCGGGACGACGACGTTGTCGTGGGTGAGCCAGCCGTACACGGCCTCGAAGAGGTTCATCCGGTAGTCGGCCCCGGTCACCCGCACCGTGGTCATGTTCAGGTGGCCGGTCGTCGGATAGGTGGTGCGGCCCGAGATCTGCAGCACCGGTTCGCCGTCCGCGGACCCGAGGGTGTTGACCGTCGGCCCGGGCGACATCTCCGCGTAGGGAACCCGGAAGAACACGCCCGCGCAGAGCAGCACGATGAAGACGAGGGTGGAGGCGAGCATCGTCGCGGTGCGGCGTGGCATGGAACGACAGTACGGGACAGAGCTGTGCGAGGGCGGCCGGGGCCGCTGCCCGGGAGCCGTGCAAACAGCCCGCGAATGCCGCGGTCAGTTCCGCACGGCATCCGAACCGGAGCCCGCCCGCTCCATCGCGTCGCGGAACCGGGCGTAGCCGGCGAGCTCGGCGACGTCCCCGCTGGTACGGTCGCGGGATGCCCAGCCCGCCCATATCGCGGCTCCGACAGCGGCGAAAAGCGGAATCAGCAACCAGGCCAGAACTGCCATCGCGACCTCCCTACCCCATGAGCGAACGCAACTGAGTGATCAGCAGATTAGTGGTCTGCCGGATCAACGCTCGCGGCAGGGGCCGGGTTACGCAAATCGGGGCCCAAGGGCTCCGTCCGGGTTTGACGGCCGCCACGGGCCACGAACGGAGCATCGCCCCTCGGGCCGGGACGCCGCGCGCCCCGGCCCGAACCGGACCGGTCTCCCCGGGGGCGTCGGCGCTACGCGCCCACCCACTCCTCGGTCCCGTCGGAGAACTGCTGGTGCTTCCAGATCGGCACCTCGTGCTTGAGGTCGTCGATCAGCATGCGGCAGGCCTCGAACGCCTCCCCCCGGTGCGGGCACGACACGGCCGCGACCACCGCGAGGTCACCCACCGCGAGGTCACCCACACGGTGGACGGCGGCCAGCGCCCGTACGGGGTAGCGCGCGGCCACCCGCTCGGCGATGCGCCGCATCTCGGCCTCGGCGCTCGGGTGGCAGGAGTAGCCGAGGGCGTCGACGTCCGCGCCGCCGTCGTGGTTGCGCACCGTGCCGACGAAGAGGGCCGTGCCGCCGGCCGCGGTGTCCCCCACCGCCGCGAAGACCTCGTCGACGGAGAGCGGGGCGTCGCGGACGGCCAGCAGCCTGATCGGGTCCTGTGCGGCCAGTTCACCGGGGTGGTCGTGCGTGGGTGCCATGGCGCCATCGTGCCGCACCGGGCCGCCCCCGAGGAATAGCCGCTCCGACGGTTCCCGCCCGCCGGGCCTTGGAGCCTCCTACAGCCGGGGGAGGTCCCGCACCGGGCGCCCCCGCACCGGCGGCCGCCCGGGCGGGTCAGATGCGGCGGCGGGCCTTGCGCGCCCGGCGGACCAGCGCCGCCGTGCCCAGCAGGGCGACGGTGGCACCGGCGGCGCCCGCGGCCGTGGCGTCCTTGCGGCCCAGGCGGCGGCCCGCGACCGTGTGCCGTCCCTCGACCTCCTCCAGGAGCGCGGCGAGCACCTCCTCGTTGGTCCACCGGGGCCGCCAGCCGGCGTCGTGCAGCCGGCTGACGCTGACCACCCACGGATGCATCGTGTAGGCCAGGTCCCCGGCCGGGGAGGGGGTCAGGCCGATGCGGTGGAGGCGTGCGGCCGCCCCGAGCGCGACCGCCGAGGGGAGTTCCATGCGCCGGATGCCGCTGAGCTCCTCGACCTCCTCCTGTTCCAGCCAGCCGTCGCAGCCCACGGCCAGCTCGCCCTCCACACGCTCCAGCACGGCGTACTCCAGCGCGGTGACCAGGTCCTCGACGTGGCAGAACTGCCAGGTGGGCCGGGAGCCGGCCACCACCAGCAGCCGGGGCGACTCGAAGTAGCGCGTCAGGGCGGTGTCGGTGCCTCCGACGAGCACGGCGGGACGCAGCACGGTGACGTTCAGACCGGGGTGGGCCCGCGGGGCGCGCCGCGCCAGCCGTTCGATCTCCAGCAGGTCGCCCACCCCGGTCGCCTCGGCGGTCGCCTTCAGCTCGGCGTCCTCCGACAGCGGCACGTCGTTGTCGTCGAGCGCCCCGTAGACCATGGCCGAGGTGCAGAGCACGACCCGGTGGACCCCGGCGGCCGCGGCGGCCGTCAGCACGGTCTGGGTGCCGCGCACGTTGTAGGCGGTGCGGGCCGCGGGATCGGACTCCAGGTCCAGGTCGAGGGCGAGGTGCACCACGACGTCGGCGCCGCGGAGCTTCTCCGCGATGGCCGGGTCGCGCACGTCGAGCACGTGCCAGTGGGCCTCCGGCACCTCGCCCCGGCGCTCGTCGATCGCGATGACCTTCTTGATCTCGTCCGAGGCCGCGAGGCGCCTCACGAGCAGGTCGCCGACGCCCGTCGCGGCACCGGTGACCGCGACGACGGGACCGCGCCCCGGCGCCGGGGTTGAGTGGTTTCGCGCTGCGCGAACCTGCGGATCTGGGGAACTCACCAGGCGTCTCCAGCGGTTGTCTTCAGTACGCAAGCGAACGACGCATACGCACCAGGTGAGTGTCCATCCTGCCGCAGGCGGCCGGCCGGCGGGGCACCGAGGCCGCAAGCGGCCCGGCGCCGCAGCCGCCGGGGCGCCCGGCCGCTTAGGCTGGGTGGTGTTGTCGGGAGTCGCCGTCGGCTGGCAGCCGACGGCCCTACGAGCCGAGGAAACCCGTGAGTGACACCCCATTCGGATTCGGCCTTCCGCCGGAGGAGCCGGAGGACGGCGACGAGGGCAAGAAGAGGAATCCCGGAGGTGGCCAGGGCTCCGGAGGGTCCCCTGGCAACCCCTTCGGGTTCGGCATCGGCCAGGGCGGCGGGGACAATCCCTTCGCCGCCATGTTCGGCTCGCTGAACCCCAGCGACCTGGGCGCGGCCTTCCAGCAGCTCGGCCAGATGCTCAGCTTCGAGGGCGGCCCGGTGAACTGGGACATGGCCCGCCAGATCGCCCGGCAGACGGTCTCCCAGGGCACGCCGAACGGCACCAAGGACGCGAGCGTCGGGCCCGTGGAGCGCACCGCCGTCGAGGAGGCCGTCCGCCTGGCCGACCTCTGGCTGGACGGCGTGACCTCCCTGCCCTCGGGCGCGGGCACCGCCGTGGCCTGGAGCCGTGCCGAGTGGGTCGAGGCGACCCTGCCCGCATGGCAGCAGCTGGTGGACCCGGTCGCGGAGCGTGTCGGCGCGGCCATGGGCGACGTCCTGCCGGAGGAGATGCAGGCCATGGCCGGGCCGCTGCTCGGCATGATGCGCTCCATGGGCGGGGCGATGTTCGGGCAGCAGATCGGGCAGGCCGTGGGCGTGCTCGCCGGTGAGGTCGTGGGCTCGACGGACATCGGCCTCCCCCTCGGCCCGGCCGGCAAGGCGGCCCTGCTCCCCCTGAACATCGAGGCGCTCGGCAAGGACCTCGGTGTGCCCCGGGACGAGGTCCGGCTCTACCTCGCGCTGCGCGAGGCGGCCCACCAGCGCCTCTTCGCCCATGTGCCGTGGCTGCGCTCGCACCTCTTCGGTGCCGTCGAGGGCTACGCCCGCGGCATCACGGTGGACACCGGCAAGCTGGAGGACGTGGTCGGGCAGTTCGACCCCACCCACCCCGAGCAGCTGCAGGAGGCCCTTCAGCAGGGCATGTTCCAGCCGGAGGACACCCCGCAGCAGAAGGCCGCGCTCGCCCGGCTGGAGACCGCGCTCGCGCTGGTCGAGGGGTGGGTCGACGCGGTGGTCCACGCCGCGGCCGCCTCGCGCCTGTCCTCCGCCGGCGCGCTGCGCGAGACGCTGCGCAGGCGCCGTGCCTCCGGGGGCCCGGCGGAGCAGACCTTCGCCACGCTGATCGGCCTCCAGCTGCGGCCCCGCAGGCTCCGGGACGCCTCCCGGCTCTGGGCCTCGCTCACCGACGCGCGCGGTGTCGACGGGCGGGACGCCCTCTGGGAGCACCCGGACATGCTGCCCACGGCGACCGACCTGGACGACCCGGACGGCTTCGTCCACCGCGAGCAGCTGGACTTCTCGGAGCTCGACAAGATGCTCGGCGAGGCGGCGGGCGGGCGCGGTCCCCAGGAACGCCCGGCCCCCGAGGCGGGCACCGGTAAGGGACCGGCGGGGGAGGACCGCGGCGCCCCCGGGGACGGCGGCGACAAGGACGGCGGGACGGACGCGGACGGCAGGGGCGAGTGAGCCTCCACGAGGACGCGGCCCTGGTCCTGAAGGAGTACCGGGGCCCCGACGAGGAACAGGCCGCGCTGCGCCTGGCCTACCTCGACCACCTGGCGGAGCACGCCGGCGGCATGTGGAAGTCCTGCGACGCGGGGCATCTCACGGCCAGCGCGCTGGTGGTCGACCCGGCGCGCGGGCGGGTCCTGCTGACCCTGCACCGCAAGCTCGGCATGTGGCTGCAGATGGGCGGGCACTGCGAGCCGGACGACCGGACGCTGGCCGCGGCGGCGCTGCGCGAGGCGAGGGAGGAGTCGGGCATCGACGAACTCAGCCTGCTGCCGGGCGGCCCCGTCACGCTGGACCGGCACCCCGTCCCGGCACCGTGCCACCGCCACCTGGACGTGCAGTACGCGGCCGTGGCTCCGGCCGGGGCGACGGCCGCCCTCAGCGAGGAGTCCCTGGACCTGCGCTGGTTCCCCTACGAGGAGGTCGCCTCCGTGGCCGACGCCTCGGTCGTCCGGCTCCTGGCCCGCACCCGGGCGCTGCTGTAGGGCGGGCCCGCACCCGGGCCTCGCGCCGGGCCGGCCCGGGCGCCCGCCGCGCGCGGGTGCCCGGGCCGGCCGCGTCAGCTCCAGACGTTGTTGCGGTTCTGCCCCTGGGCGCCGTGCTGGCCCACTCCGTACTGCGCCCGCAGCCCGGAGCCGAGGTCGGCGTGCTGCGGGGGCATGACCTCGCTCGGCTGCACCAGGGCGAAGCCCTGGCCGAGGAAGCTGAGCTCCCAGCCCTCCCCCGTGCTGCCCCGGCGGCGGCGCACGCGCGAGGAGTGCGTCTGGGCCTGCATCTGCACCCGCAGTCCGGAGGACCAGGCCACGACCGCGTCGGCGTCGGCGTTGACGTACGTGTCCGGGGTGACCCGCATCATCAGGGGCTGCCCGGAGGTCATCAGCGCGACGCGGCCGCGCCCGGAGATGTTGAGCTGGTACTTGCCGGAACCGGAGATCCCGTACTGGCTGTCCACCGCGATCACCTCGGTGTGCAGACCGGAGTCCAGGGCCAGCACGTAGGCACTGTCCACGGTGATGCCCTCGGAGTCCACGTCGACGAGGTGGATGTGCTGCGCGAGGTTGGCGAGGTAGACGGTGCCCTGGCCCGAGCAGCGCATCAGGTCCAGTCCCTCGCCCGTGTGGGCCCGGGCCCGGCGCTGGCCGCTGCTCTGGTACTCGCCGTCGAAGTCGACGAGCCCCTGGTAGGCCACCATGGCGCCCTTACGGGCGAGGACGTCCTCGTGCCCGCTGAGCGCGACCCGCAGCAGCTGCGGGTTCTGCACGACGTACCGCTCCTGGGACTGCTGCTCGGCATGGCCGAAAAGCGAACTCTGCATGATCTGTCCCGCTCCCCCTCAGCCCCGGATCCGGAGGCGGTCGGTGCTGTCCTCGCTCGGCTGGACCACGACGATCCCCTCGCCGGAGAACGCCATCTGGTAGGCCTCGCCGCTCCCCCGCCCGATGAGGGAGGACGCCTTGAAGCTGCGCTTGCCCTTGACCTTGAGGTTGGGCGACCAGGCGACGAGCGCGTCCGGGTCGACGTAGGTCTCGTCCTCGCCTCGTCCGCAGTCGACCACGATCGGTGTCCCGCGCGAGGTGAGGGCCACCCAGCCGGTGCCGCCGATGGTGACGTTCCACAGGCCCTGCCCCGCGAACTTGGCCAGCCCCTTGACCTTCTCCACCCCCCACTGGAGGTGGGCGTCGAAGGCCAGCACGTTGCTGCCGTTGACCGACAGGGAGTCGTTGTCGAGGTTGATCACGACGACGTCCGCGCCGTAGTCGGCGAGGTACAGCAGGCCGTCGCCCGAGCACCTCATCAGGGGCGTGCCCTCACCGGTGAGCCACTGGGCCGCGATCTGCCGTACGGCGCTCGGGTTGGGCTCGTACTGCACGAAACCCTCGTAGGCGACCATCGAGCCCGTGCGGGCGTACAGGTCCTGGCCGCCGGCCATGGCCACCTTGAGCATGGCCGGGCCGTGGTTCTCCATCCGGGCCGCGACGGGCGTCGGGGCGTAGCCCGCGAGTTGCTGGTTCATTCTCCGGGCTCCCTCAGACCTCGTAGGGCTGGACGACGATGAAGTTTCCGGGAGCTCCCCGGAACTGGAGGTTCACGGTCTCCCCGCTGTGGCCGGGGTAGGCGTTGCGGCGCAGCCGGACCTGGCTGGAGAGGATCACCTGGGAGGCCGCCGACCAGGCGACGATCGCGTTCGAGTCGGCGAAGGTGGTCGGCGTCACCGGCAGGACGACGGGCACGCCGCGGGTCTTGACGACGACGGTGCCGGTGCCGTGGAACATCATGGTGAACAGCGCACCGCCCGGGATGCCGTGCCCCTCGATCCGGCGGACCTCGTGCTGGAGCGTCTCGTCGAAGGCGAGGACGTTCTCGGCGGAGACGCAGATCCCGTCGCCCTGGAGCTCGACGGCGTGCAGATGGGCCGCCTCCTCCGCGAAGAAGACCTGGCCGCGGCCGGTGCAGCGCATCAGCTGCATCTCCTGGCCGGTGGCGTTGCCGACGACGCGGCCGGAGAACCCGGCACCCCGGTAGCCGAAGTCCACCTTGCCCTGGTACATCACCATGCTGCCCTGGCGTGCGAGCACCGGTGTGCCGCCGACGGTGAGGTCGGCCCTCATCAGCTGCTGGTTCTGCGACGTCCAGCGCTGCCCGGTGGGCGCCTCACGGTAGGCCTGGAGTGCCGCCTGCAGGCCGGGGCCGGCCTGGGGGGTGCCCTGCGGCACCCCTGCGGGCGGGGCGCCGGGCGGCGGCCCGGGAGGCGGGGTCTGGCCGGGCACCTGGCCGAACGGCGGCTGGGCCGGCTGCCCGTAGGGGGCCGGTGCCGGGGCGGGCGGCGGGACGGTGCCGGGCGCCAGGGGGGCCGCCATGGTGGGGGCGCTGTGCACCGGGGCCGCGACCGCGGGCTGCGGGGGCCCGGGGGGAGCGCCGAAGGACGGGGCGGGAGGCTGCGGGGCCTGCGGCACGTGGGGTGCCTGGGGGGCACCGAAGCCCGGCGCCGGACCCGCGGGCGGGGCGAAGGCCGGGGGCGCGGCGGAACCCGGCTGCGGCGCGGGCTCCTCCTCGGCGACCTCGCCGCCGAAGTTCTTGAGCAGCGCGTCGAGGCCCCCGTCGAAGCCCTGGCCCACGGCGGCGAAGCGCCATACGTCCTTGCGGTAGAAGTCGCCGAGCATCACCGCGCGCTCGGTGCTGAACTCCGAGCCGGTGAAGGCGTAGCGGACGACCTCCTCTCCGCCCGCGACGATGCGGAGGTAGCCGGGGCCGATCTGCGACATCTGCCCCGCGCCGTCCACGGTGGCGGTGAAGGAGAGCTTGTGGATGTGCTCCGGGATGCGGTCGAGCGTGACGCGGAACGACTCGGTGTCGCCGGCCTGTGCGCCGAGCAGCTGAACGGATTCCTCGGGCGTCTTCGGCTGGTTGAAGAAGACGAAGTACCGGTCGTCGGAGAGCTGCTCGTCGGCGTCCAGACCGAAGCAGCTGATGTCGAATGTCAGACCGGGAGCGGCGATCTGGACGCCGACGTACAGATCCGTTCCCGGAGTGAGATCACTGAGCTTGGCCTTGTGGCCGCGTTGGAATTCCCTGGCCATGCGTGACGACCGTCCCCCATCCCGAGACAATGAATGCGTCGCGCCAGGCTATCCGCTGGCGGCGAGATCGAGCCAAGCCGGTACGCATTCGGTACACAGCTGCCACGGCTGCCGCACAGAAGGGGCTGCTCCCCGGGGCCGGAGGCCGCGGGGGTGCTCAGTCGACGGGCGGCTCCGGGCCGCGCGGGAGGCGTCCGGCGGCGGCGACGCCCTCCAGGTAGCCGCGGGCGCGCTCGGTGCGCGGGTACGCCTCCAGCAGCTTCCAGAAGCGGGGCCCGTGGCCGGGCACGAGCAGATGGGCCAGTTCGTGGAGCAGGACGTAGTCGAGGACGTACTCGGGCATGCCCTGGAGACGGTGGGACAGCCGGATGCTGCCCTCGGCGGGGGTGCAGGACCCCCAGCGCGCGTTCTGGTTGGTGACCCACCGCACCGACGTGGGCCTCGCCCGCCCCTGGTAGTACTGCCGGGAGAGCCGCTCGGCCCGCTCGGCCAGGTCGGTGTCGCCGAGCGCCCGGCGGCTCTCCTGGGCTTCGAGCTTCTTCAGCATGACGCCGACCCAGCGCTCCTCCTCGGCCTCGGACATCCGGGCCGGGATCAGGACGACGGTCCGGTCGCCCTCGCGGTAGGCGGAGACCGTGCGGCTGCGGCGGCTGCTGCGCCGGACCTCCACGCGGCCCTCGGCGACCGCGGCGCGGGCGGGACCGCTCGCATCGGCGCGGCGCCGCTTCCCCGCGCCGCGGGCAGGGGGCTGCCCCGTGGCGGTGCGGGGGGACGGATCGACGGGCACGCCCCGACGTTACCCGCTGCCCGCACCGGACGTCCCGACCGCGGCACGGTTCCGCGCGGTCCACTCCACCGCGGCGGGAATAGAACGACTAATCCCCCGGCCTGTGGACAACTTTCCCCGCCGCCTCGCCGGAAGCGGGATTCTGTGGAGGCCGACCGCACCAATCCGGCGGTCGGCGACGGATTTCCACGGGGAACGGGGACCGATATGCATCCCATGCTGAAACCGGCGCTGCGGCGGGCGTGGCGGGACCGCCAGTCGGTCCAGTTCGGAGTGACCCCCGAACGGGCTGTCACCGTAGGGCCGTTGGACACCGTCACCGGATCGCTCGTCGAACTCCTCGACGGCACCCGCGGGCTGGATCTGCTCCGGGCCGAGGCGCGGGCGGCAGGTCTTCCGGAGGGCCGGGTCGACGCCCTGGTCCGCCGGCTGGCGGAGGCGGGGCTGCTCGACGACACGGAGGCGGCGAGCGCCTCGGCCGCACTGCGCGAACGTCCCGCGCTGCGCGAACGCCTCCGCCCCGACCTGGCCTCCTTGTCGATGGTCCATCCCGAGCCGGGCGCGGCCTTCGCCCGCCTCGCGGCACGGCGGGCCACCCGGGTGGCGGTCCGGGGTGCGGGCCGGGTCGGTGCGACCGTGGCCGCCTGCCTGTCCGCAGCCGGGATCGGCACGGTCGACGTCCATGACGGCGGGGTGGCCGAGCCCGGGGACGCGGCGCCCGGCGGGCTGCCGGCGTCCGAGGCCGGGGAGCGGCGGGACGCGGCCGCCCGGCGACTGGTGCGCGCACAGGCACCGGACCGGCCTCCCCGGGCGGGCGGAGGCGGGCGGGGTGCCGCACGGGATCCGGGGCTGGCCTTGGTGGTGGTGGCGCCGCGCGACGGCCTCGGGGCCTACGCGCCGGATCCGCGCATGGCGCAGGACTGGATCGGCGCAGGGGTCCCCCACCTGTACACGGGTGTGGTCGAGGCCACCGGAGTGGTGGGGCCGCTGGTGCTGCCGGGTGCCACTCCCTGCGCGGAGTGCCAGGAGCGCGCCCGGGCCGAGCGGGATCCGGCGCGCTCCATGCTGCTCGCGCAGTGGCGCTCCGGGCGGCGGAGGTCCGTGCCCGCCGCCTGCGACGTCGCACTGGCGACGGCGGTCGCCGGGCTGGCCGCCGCCCATGCGCTGGCCTTCCTGGACGGCGGCCTCCCGGAGAGCGGCGGCGCCCGCTGGGAGGTGTCGCTGCCGGGGCTGCGCTGGCACTCCGAGAGGCTCGCGGCCCACCCCGAGTGCCCCTGCGGAGCGGCACGGGGCGGCCACGGGGGTGACGGCGGCGGCGCCGCTCACGAGAGAATGCACGCGTGACCGCCGCCAACGGAGCTGCTCCGTGCGGCACATACGACAGCCGACTGGGTTTTGGAGGGGTGCATGTCTGATCTTCCTCGGAAGGCGGTCACCCGGACCGCCAAGCTGGCCGCCCTCCCCCTGGGCTTCGCGGGCCGGGCGACCTGGGGCATCGGGAAGAGGATCGGAGGGAAGTCGGCGGAGATCGTCGCCCGGGAACTCCAGCAGCGCACGGCGGAGCAGTTGTTCAAGGTGCTGGGCGAGTTGAAGGGGGGTGCCATGAAGTTCGGGCAGGCGCTGTCCGTCTTCGAGTCGGCGCTCCCCGAGGAGGTCGCGGGGCCCTACCGCGCGGCTCTCACCCGCCTGCAGGAGGCGGCGCCGCCGATGCCGACCGCCACGGTCCACGGCGTGCTGGCCGCATGCCTCGGGGAGGACTGGAGGGACCTCTTCACCGAGTTCGAGGACAGCCCCTCGGCGGCGGCGTCCATCGGCCAGGTGCACCGGGCCGTGTGGCACGACGGGCGCCGGGTCGCGGTCAAGGTGCAGTACCCGGGTGCGGGGGAGGCGCTGCTGTCCGACCTCACCCAGCTGAGCCGCTTCGCACGCCTGCTGGGGCCGCTGGTCCCCGGCATGGACGTCAAGCCCCTGATCACGGAGCTGCGCGACCGGGTCGCCGAGGAACTGGACTACGGGCTGGAGGCCGAGGCGCAGCGCCGCCACGCGGCGGAGTTCGCGAACGACCCCGACGTGGTCGTGCCCGACGTGGTCCACCACGGGGAGCGGGTGCTGGTCACCGAGTGGATCGACGGCACCCCGCTGTCGGACGTCATCGCGGAGGGCACCGGCGAGGAGCGGGACCGCGCGGGCCAGCTGCTCGCACGGTTCCTGTTCTCCGGTCCGGCGCGCACCGGCCTGCTGCACGCGGACCCCCACCCGGGGAACTTCCGCTTCCTGGCGGATGCGGACGGCGGCGAGCCGCGTCTGGGCGTCCTCGACTTCGGGACGGTGGACCGGCTGCCGGGCGGCCTGCCGCCGACCATCGGCCTCTGCCTGCGGCTGGCACTCGACGGGGAGGCCGACGCCGTGTACCGGCTGCTGTGCGAGGAGGGCTTCGTCAGGGAGTCGATCGAGCTCGACCCCGACGCCGTCCTGGAGTACCTCCTTCCCGTCATCGGACCGGCGGCGGAGGAGGAGTTCACCTTCAGCCGCGGCTGGATGCGCAGCCAGGCGGCGCGGATAGCGGATATCCGCTCGCCCGCCTACCAGTTGGGCAAGCAGCTGAACCTTCCGCCGTCGTATCTGCTGATCCACCGGGTGACACTGAGCACCATCGGGGTGCTGTGCCAGCTGGATGCGACGGTGCGGCTGCGGGAGGAACTGGACGCGTGGCTGCCCGGCTTCCCGCGGACGGGGACAGGCGACAGTGCCGGGGAGGGAGGAGAGGCGCTCCGGGGCGGGAGCGGCACCCCTCGGGGCGCTGACGACCCTCTGGGCGCGGGCGCCTGACCTGCCGCCAGGCCAGGTGGTCACCGCGACCTGGCAGGGCGTACGGGGAGTCCCGCACGGATTCCTTCGGCGTCTCGGCGGCGGGAGCCGCGAGCCACCGGAGGCGGCCTTCCGGGGCCGCGCCGCGCCCGGCCGCCGTCATCGACGGGTGACGGCGGCCGCCCCGGGGGCTCTCACCACCAGGACGTGTCCAGCCGTCCCTCGATGGATCTGATGTTGGTCCGGGCGCACTCCTCGCAGACATGGCGCCGGGTGCCGTCCTCCACGGAGAAGGTCCAGGTGAGGGGGACGCCCTCGGCGACCTTGCCGCACCGGGAGCACACGGTCCGGCCGTCGGTCCGCTCTTCTCCGCTCGGCCCTTCGGGGTCCGGTGACTCGTCCTGATCCACCCGGCGACGATATCCCCGTGCGCCGCCGCGAGCGCGCACAACGCACCGTAGGGCCGTGCCGGGCGTGCAACGCGCCGCGGGGGCCGATCCGTTGGACCGGCCCCCGCGGCGGAGCGCCCTGGGGTCAGTGCATGACCGCCATCGCCAGGGCACGGCGGGCGCGCATCGACACCCGCTCGGCCCGGCGCTGCATCCGCCGCGCGGCGAGCAGGCGTGCCGCCTGGCGTCCCGCGTCGGCTTCCTGCCTCCGGTCGTGCATATGCGCACGCGCCAGGGCTTCTGGGATGAGTTGCATCTCACGGTTCCTGTTCTGACGCGAGGTGTTCGCGCCGATGGTGGTGGCGTCCGGGGTAGCGGAGCCGTACGGCTCCGGGGTGGAGGGGGTCATCGGGGCCTGCTTCTGGGGATCGTGCGTGACGGGTCGGTCGATGGTTCCGGTGGCGTTCATGCCGCGACCGGGTTCTTGCGCGGGCGGCCGCGCGGCCGCTTGCGGGCGACGACCACGCCCTGGACGAACAGCTCCCCGCCCCAGACACCCCACGGCTCGCGCCGCTCCTTGGCCCCGGCGAGGCATGCCTCCATCAGCGGGCAGGTGCGGCACAGGGACTTGGCGTACTCGACGTCGGCCGGGGACTCGGCGAAGAAGACCTCCGGGTCGTAGGAGCGGCAGGGCACGGGTACGCCCAGGTTCTCGATGGCGTCGTCGAGCGCGGTGAGCGCAGTGAGCGGAGTCAAGGCGGATTCCTCGGAAGAAGCGGGCGGAGCGATCGTCGCGGCGGGCGGTACGGACGGGGCGTGCGCTTCGAGTTGCACGGTGTGGAGTTCCTCGTCTTGGTCGTTCCGGCCTGTGGGCCGGGTGTGGCTGCTGTCGGGTCTGGTCCCGAGACCCTTCGGTCCGTGATCCCACCGGGGAAAACAGAAGGGCCGCGGATCCCGGGTGGGGTTCCGCGGCCCTGAAGGCGCCGGCCTGATCATGGATCAGGCTGGATCACTCCAGGGTTCGAGCCCACGGAAGGCCCACTTCGAGTGGTGGTGCGTCATCTGCTGCGTGGCACTGGCCGCCGCAAGGGCATAGGCCGGGGCCTCTGCCGCTGCTACTCCCGCTTCCAGTGCCTTGGTCGGTCGCTCATTGCGCTCCAGGACCGCGAGACCACCCAGCCGGGAGGCGGGGATCATGGCGGGGGCGACGGACAGACCGGTGCCCTGGAAGGCGGACGAGAAGCCGAGCGTGCAGCGGGAGACGACCGAGGGATCGGTCACGATGGCGGTGCTGGTGCTGGTCTTGATGCTGATCACTTCAATCGCCTCCTCTCGGCGTCTCGGGACCGGGGTGAGCCGGTCGCGGTATTCGGATAAGTACAGCACGAGGACAGGGCTTCAGAGAAGCCGCTGTTCTCGTGGTTAAGAACCTATGGGGCCTGCCCGGGCGGGCGCAAACTATTTTCCCGACGAGTTTGCCTCAGTCCCCGTCCTCCACCGTCTCAAGCTCCTCACCTGCGCAGATGGCCAGGACATCGGCGCCGAAGCGGTCCAGCTTGCGCCCGCCGACCCCGGAGATCGAGGCGAGCTCGCCCTCGCTGCCGGGAACCGCCTCCGCGATGGCCATCAGTGTCTTGTCGGTGAACACGCAGTAGGCGGGCTGTCCGAGCTCCCTGGCCTGCCCGGACCGCCACTCGCGGAGCCGCTCGTACAGGCCCTCGTCCATGTCCGAGGGGCAGTCCTCGCAGCGCATCAGCTTCATCTCGCCCGCGTCCGTCAGCGTCTTGCCGCAGACCCGGCAGAGCACCGGGCCGCGCCGCCTGCGGCGACCGCCTCCGCGCTCGACTCCGCCCGCTGCCCCGGCGCTCCTTCTGCCGGGCGCCGCCGAACCGGGGCGCAGGCCGCTGAGGAAGCGGCTGGGGCGGCGCGAGGCCCGCCCGCCGGGAGAACGCGAGAGCGCCCAGGACAGGCAGAGGTGGACACGGGCCCGGGTGACGCCGACGTAGAGCAGCCGCCGCTCCTCCTCGACCTGCTCGTCCGTCTTGGCGTAGGTGATCGGCATCATGCCCTCGGTGAGGCCGACCAGGAAGACGGCGTCCCACTCGAGTCCCTTGGCCGAGTGGAGAGAGGCGAGGGTCACGCCCTGGACCGTGGGCGCGTGCTGTGCGGCGGCGCGCTCGTCCAGCTCGGCCACGAGGTCGGCGAGGGAGGCCGCCGGGCGGACCCGCGCGAAGTCCTCGGCGAGCCGCACCAGGGCGGCCAGCGACTCCCAGCGGTCGCGCACCGACCCGGACCCGGCCGGGGGCTCGGTGGTCCAGCCCTTGGTGGAGAGCACGGCGCGGACCTGGGAGGCCAGCCCCTCGGCGTCGTCAAGGAGGGAGTCGTTGGAGCCCGCGCGGGCCGCACCCCGCAGGGCCACACCCGCCTCGCGGACCTCCGCGCGTTCGAAGAAGCGCTCGGCACCGCGCAGCTGGTAGGGCACGCCCGCGTCGGCGAGCGCCTGCTCGTAGACCTCGGACTGGGCGTTGACCCGGTACAGGACGGCGATCTCCCCGGCCGGCACCCCGGCGTCGATCAGCTCGCGGATCCTGCGGGCGGTGCCCTCGGCCTCGGAGGGCTCGTCGGCGTACTCGGCATAGGCGGGCTCGGGGCCCGCATCGCGCTGGGAGACCAGCTCCAGGCGGTGCTCGGCGGCGCGGCCGCGGGCCTGTGCGAGCAGCCCGTTGGCCAGGTGGACGACCTGGGGCGTGGAACGGTAGTCGCGCACCAGCTTGACGACGGTGGCGTCGGGGTGACGGGTGCGGAAGTCCAGCAGGTGGTCGGGGGTGGCACCGGTGAAGGAGTAGATGGTCTGGCTGGCGTCGCCGACCACGCACAGGCTGTCCCGGTCCCCGAGCCAGAGCTCCAGCAGCCGCTGCTGGAGCGGGCTGACGTCCTGGTACTCGTCGACGACGAAGTGCTGGTACTGGCGGCGGACCTGGTCGGCGATGTCGTGCCGGTCCTGGAGGATGCCGACCGTGAGCAGCAGCACGTCCTCGAAGTCCATGGCCGAGCGGTCGCGCTTGAGCTGCTCGTACATCGCGTAGACCTGGCCGATCTCCGCCGGGTCGCGGGGGGCGTCGCGGTGGGACTTGGCGACGGCGGCCGGGTAGTCCGCGGGCACGGTCTGGGTGACCTTGGCCCACTCGATCTCGCCCGTGACGTCCCGGAGCTCGTTGCGGTCGAGGCGGATGCGGCAGCGCGCCGCCGACTCGGCGACCAGCTGGACCTTGCGCTCCAGCAGGCGGGGCAGTTCGCCGCCGACCGCCTTGGGCCAGAAGTACTGGAGCTGGCGCAGGGCGGCCGAGTGGAAGGTGCGGGCCTGCACGCCCCCGGCGCCCAGCTGGCGCAGCCTGCCGCGCATCTCGCCGGCGGCCCGGTTGGTGAAGGTGACGGCGAGCACGCTGGCGGGCTGGAGTATCCCCGCGCGGACCCCGTAGGCGATGCGATGGGTGATCGCACGCGTCTTGCCCGTGCCGGCTCCGGCCAGCACGCACACCGGGCCGTGCAGGGACGTCGCGACCTCGCGCTGCTCGGGGTCGAGCCCGGAGAGCACCGCGTCGGCCGTCTCGGGGACCTGCGGGAAGAGTGAGGAGTGCGTTGCTGCTGTCACCCCGCCATGCTGCCAGGTCCGCCGGGACGGGTGCGCCGGGTTGTCCACAGGGCGGGCCGATTGTTCGTACCGGGCTGCCCGGTACGGGGGGGGAGCAGCGGGGCGCGGCGCCCGTGCGGCGGCCCGGTGGGCGGGGGCCGCGGGCCGGGCGGGGCCGGGCGTCGGCGAGGCCCCCTCGCGATCCCGGCTCCGCGGCGGGAATCGCCGGGCCGTCCCGGGCGTTCTACCCCCTGCCGCCGCGATCCCGCGGCGGCGCGGCCGTGAGGCCGGGCCCCCGCCAGACCCGAGGAGCGCACAGACGATGCAGGGCACCGTGACGATGTACAGCACCACCTGGTGCGGCTACTGCCGCCGCCTGAAGGGCCAGATGGACCGCGAGGGCATCGCCTACACCGAGGTCAACATCGAGCTGGACGCGGAGTCGGCGGCGTTCGTGGAGAAGGCGAACGGTGGGAACCAGACGGTTCCGACGGTCCGCGTGGTGCCCGCCCAGGGCGGCTCCGAGGTGGTCATGACCAACCCCAGCCTCGCCCGGGTCAAGCAGGCCCTGAGCGCCTGAGCGCCCGCCGGGTCGGACCCGGCGGGCGGTGGCCCCGACGGCCCGGGGAAACCGGGGAGCGGCCGTCGGGGCCCCGGCATGCCCGGCCGGGCACCGCCCGGCCCCGCCCGGGGGCCGGGCGGCCCCTCAGAGCGCGTCGCCCGGCTTGGGCAGCGGTCTTCCGTACCAGAGCTCGACGAGCCGGGAGGCGATGGAGATGCCGTACGGGGGCAGCACCTCGCCCGACTCGAAGGCCGCCCGCAGCTCCTCCCGGGAGAACCAGCGGGCCTCCTCGATCTCCTCACCGTCGACCCGGATCTCCGAGGAGGTGGCCCGGGCCGTGAACCCGAGCATCAGGCTGGACGGGAAGGGCCAGGGCTGGCTGGCGACGTAGGTCACCTCGCCGACCGTCACACCGGCCTCCTCGTACGCCTCCCGGCGCACCGACTGCTCGATGGACTCGCCCGGCTCGACGAAGCCCGCGAGCGTCGAGAAGCGCCCCTCGGGCCAGTGCACCTGCCGGCCCAGCAGTGCCCGGTCCTCCTCGTCCGTCACCAGCATGATCACCGCGGGGTCGGTGCGCGGGTAGTGCTCCGCGCCGCAGGCCGGGCAGCGCCGGATGTGCCCGGCGGCCGCGATCACCGTGCGCTCGCCGCAGCGGGAGCAGAAGCGGTGGAGCCGCTGCCAGTTCTCCAGGGCGACCGCGTGCACCAGCAGGCCGGCGTCCCTCGGGCCGAGCAGCAGCCCGGCCTCCCGCAGTCCGGCGGGACGCGCCGACTGGTCCATCCGCCCGGGCAGGGTGTCCTTCTGGAGAGCGAAGTACCGGACCCCGTCCTCGTCGGTGCCCAGGAAGTAGCGGTGGGTCTCCGTGAGAGGGGCCTCGAAGGAGGGGGTCGTCACCAGCTCGGTGCGCCCGTCGGGGGTGTCGTCGACGAGGGCCTGGCCGCCGGAGACCACGAAGACGCGGGTCTCGGGATGGCTCCACGCCGCGGCGAGCCACGCCTCGTCCAGGCGGTTGTGCGCTTCTCGGTCGATGCCGCTGGGCGCGGTCAGGCCGATGGGGCGGGCCCCGGTGGCGTAGCGGTCGGTGCTCACGGTCTTCTTCCAACTCCCCCGGTGGATGGCTGTCGTGCCGGGTCGGCTCGCGTCGGGTTCGGGTCAGGTGGCGTCGGTCGGGTGGTTCGGGCCGGCCGGCCCCGGGGCGGGGTGGCCCCGTGCCCGGTCGGTGCCGGTCGGGTCAGCGCAGGGTCCGTGCGAGGTCCTCCCAGAGGTAGGCCGCGGCCTCCACGCCCTTGAGGAGCAGATCGAGCTCCACCTTCTCGTCGGGGCCGTGCCACCCGTCGGAGGGCACGGAGATGCCGAGGAAGAGCACGGGCGCGCCTAGGACGTCCCGGAGGTCGGCGGCGGGTCCCGAACCGCCCTCGCGGGTGAAGCGGATCTTCGCGCCGTCGAAGGCGCGGCCCATCGCGCGGACCACGGACCCCAGTGCCGGGTGGTCGAGCGGGGTGAGGCAGGGGCGGGTGGCCCCGCTGAAGTCGATCTCGTGGCGGATGCCGGGCGGGACCCGGTCCGCCACCCAGTCGGCCACGGCGCGCTCGACGGCGTCCGGCTCCTGCCCGGCGACCAGCCGGAAGGAGAGCTTGACCACGGCCGACGCGGGGACGACGGTCTTGCCGCCGGGGCCCTGGTAGCCGCCGCCGATGCCGTTGACCTCCGCGGTGGGGCGGGCCCACAGCCGCTCCAGCGTGGAGTAGCCGCTCTCGCCCAGGGTGCCGTGCGAGCGGGCGGTGCGCAGCCAGGCCGCCTCGTCGAAGGGCAGCTCCGCGAAGAGCTCGCGCTCCGCGTCGCTCAGCGGGACGACGCCGTCGTAGAAGCCGGGGACGGTGACCCGTTCGTCCTCGTCGTGGAGGGCGGCGACGATCCGGGCGGCGACCGTGGCCGGGTTGGGGACGGCGCCGCCGAAGGACCCGGAGTGGATGTCCTGGTCGGGCCCGCGGAGGGTGATCTCGCACTCGGCGAGGCCGCGCATCCCCGTGCAGACGGTGGGGGTGTCCTCGGACCACATGCCGGTGTCGGAGACGACCACGGCGTCCGCGGCCAGGCGGTCGGCGCGGCGCTCGGCGAGGTCGCGGAAGTGCGGCGAGCCGGACTCCTCCTCCCCCTCGACGAGCAGCTTGAGGTGGACGGCCGGGGCCGTGCGGCCGGTGGCGGCCAGGTGGGCGCGGACCCCGAGGGTGTGCAGGAGGACCTGGCCCTTGTCGTCGGCCGCGCCGCGGGCGTACAGGCGCCCGCCGACGGTCTCCGGCTCGAAGGGGTCGGTCCGCCAGCCGTCCTCGCGGGCGGCGGGCTGGACGTCGTGGTGGCCGTAGACCAGCACGGTGGGCGCGTCCGGATCGTCCGAGGGCCAGTGCGCGAAGACCGCCGGGGCGCCCGGCGTCTCCCAGACCTCGGCGACCGGGAACCCGGTCTCCGCCAGCTTCCCGGCGAGCCACTCGGCGCTGCGCCGGACGTCCCCCGCGTGCTCGGGCTGCGCCGACACCGACGGGATGCGCAGCCACTCGGCGAGGTCGTCGAGGAAAGCGCTGCGCTGCTGGTGGACATGGGTGCGGACGGCGCTGTCCGGGGTCTGGCTCATGCCCTTGAGCCTATCGGTCCGGGGGGTCGGCCCCGTCGGCCGTCCCACCCAGCAGGATGCGCTCCAGCCCCTTGCGGCCGGGCAGTCCCCCGGGGCGGACGACCTCCCCCGTCCGGACGAAGACGAAGGCCGCGGTCACCGCCTCCAGGGGCACGCCCCGCTGCTCGGCCCATGCCAGCCGGTAGACCGCCAGCTGGAGCGGGTCGGCGCGGCCGTCGCGGGCCGTCTTCCAGTCCACGATCTCGTACGTCTCCGCACCGGGGCGGCCGCCGGTGCGGTAGACGGCGTCGATCCGGCCGCGCACCACCCGCCCGGCGAGGGTGAACTGGAACGGCGCCTCGACCCGGTAGGGCGTCCTGCGGGCGTAGTCGGTCCGCGAGAAGGCCTCCTTGAGGGCGGCGAGGTCCTCCTCGTCGGCGATGTCCAGGTCCGGGGTGTCGCCGCCGGGCAGCTCCTCCGGGCCGAGCAGGGGCAGGGGCAGGGCCTCGTAGCGCGACTCCACCCAGGCGTGGAAGCGGGTGCCGCGGCGGGCTGCGGGCTGCGGCGGGCGGGGCATGGGGCGTGCCAGCTCGCGGGCGAAGCCGTCGGGGTCCGCCGCGAGGCGCATCAGCTGGGAGGCGGACAGGGACGGGGGCAGGGGTACGTCGCGGACCGTCGCGCGGGCGCGCCGGAGCTCCCCGGTGAGGGCGTCCAGGTCGCGGTCCCAGGAGGCGAGGACGCGCGCCTCCTCGGGCGTGAGCGCGGGGCCGGGGCCCCCGAGGCCGTCCGCCGCGGCGGGGCCCGCGGGCGAGGACTCCTCGGCGGGCGCGGGGGGCTGGTGCGGGACGACGGGGTCCGCGGGCACCGCCGAGCGGGACGGGGCGCCCGCGGGGGCGCCCGGACGCTCCGAGGCAGGGTCCTCGGGGACCCCGTCCGCGCGGACGTCGGGTCCGCCGGGGGCGCCAGGGGCATCGGGGGCGCAGGAGGCGGGCGGCCGGGTGCCGCCGGAGCGGTCGCCCGCGAGGGCCCCGTCCGGGAAGGGATCGTCCGGGAAGGGATCGTCCGGCAGCACGTCGCCGATGAGCGGGTCCTCGTCGAACGGATCCTCGTCGAACGGGTCCTCCGGAAGCAGCTCCTCCTCGGGCGGCGGCTCCATGGCCCAGGCGCCGTCGTCGGGCCCGTCCGGTACCGGGCCCGCCGGGGCGCGCCCGCCCGGCCCGGACCCGGCGGCCGCCTCCCGCGGCCCGCCCTCATGCCCGCCGGGCCCCTCCCCGGCGGAAGGGCCGCCGTCCGGCCCGGCCGCCAGGTGCGCCAGCACCCGTGCGGCCGCCTCCCTGCGGAGCGCCAGCGACCCGGGATCCAGCGGCAGGGGCCACCGGGGGTCGGGGGCGGCGGACCGCAGGGCCGGGTTCTCCGCGTCCTCGGGCGGCTCCTCGGCCCACTCCTCGATCTCTCCGAAGCCCTGCACGCAGTGGTCGTGGAGGGCCTGGAGGAACCCGGAGGGCCCCCGGCGGCGCTTCTGCCCGGGGCCCCACCAGTGGCCCGAGCCGAGCAGCAGGGAGCGCGGGCGGGTGAAGGTCACGTAGCCCAGGCGCAGCTCCTCGGTGTGCTGGTGCTCCTTCATGCCCGCCTTGAAGTCCTTCAGCCCGCGGGCGTCCCAGGAGCCGACGGCCGGGAGGGTCGCGGCGTCGCCCCGCAGACCGTGCGGCAGCACCCTGGGCTGCGCCGTCCACGCCTCGCGCGGCGCCTCGCTCGGGAACCGTCCGGAGACCAGGCCCGGGACGGCGACGACGTCCCATTCGAGGCCCTTGGACTTGTGGGCGGTCATCACCTTGACCGTGTTGCCGCCGCCGGGCAGGGCGTTGTCCAGGCCCTTCTCGTACTGCGCCGCCGTGCGCAGGAAACCGAGGAAGGCCAGCAGGGTGCTCTCCCCGTCGAGCGCGGCGAAACCCGCCGCGACGTCCATGAAGTTGGCCAGCGTCTCCCGCCGGCGGGCGGCCAGGGCCCCCGGCGAGGCGGACAGCTCGACGTCCAGGCCGGTGGCCGTGAGCACCCGGTGCAGGACGTCCATCAGCGGGTCGGCCAGGCTCCGGCGCAGCTCGCGCAGCTCGGCCGCGAGGCGCGCGAAGCGGACCCGGGCGTCGGCGGAGAAGGGCAGCCGGTCGTCGGGGGCGCCCTGGGAGTCGAGGAAGGTGTCGAGGGCGTCCGCGAGGGAGACGACCTCGGCCGGGTCGGTGCCCTCGACGGCGGCGGCCAGGCGGCGCTCGGGGTCGTCGTCCCCGTCGTCGCGGTGGACCAGCAGGCGGGCGCGGCGGCCGAGGAGGGCGAGGTCGCGGGGGCCGATGCGCCAGCGGGGGCCGGTGAGCAGGCGGACCAGGGGGGCGTTGGCGCCGGGGTCCTGGAGGACCTCGCAGACGGCGACCAGGTCGGCGACCTCGGGCAGGTGGAGCAGCCCGGAGAGCCCGACGACCTCCACGGGGACCTCGCGGGCGACGAGCGCGGCCTGGATCTCCGCGAAGTCGCCCGCGGTGCGGCACAGCACGGCGATCTCCCCCGGTTCGGTGCCCGTGCGGACGAGGTGGGCGAGGGAGTCGGCGAGCCAGGCGACCTCCTCCGCGTGGGTGGGCAGCAGGGCGCAGCGCACGAGGCCGTCGTGCTCGGCGCCGGGAGCGGGTCTGAGCGCCTCCACTCCCTCGTGCATGGCGCGCAGCGGAGCGGCCAGGCCGTTGGCGAGCCGGAGCAGGCGGCCCCCGCTGCGCCGGTTCTCGCCGAGCGCGAAGCGGGCCGCGGGGGTGCCGTCGGCGAACGGGAAGTGCCGGGGGAAGTCGTCGAGGTTGGCCACGGAGGCGCCGCGCCAGCCGTAGATCGCCTGGCAGGGGTCGCCCACCGCGGTCACCGCATGCCCGGTGCCCTTCCCGAAGAGGCCGGAGAGCAGCAGCCGCTGGGCGACGGAGGTGTCCTGGTACTCGTCGAGCAGCACCACCCGGAACTCCTCGCGCAGCAGCGCTCCGACCTCGGGCCGGGTGAGCGCGAGCTCGGCGGACAGGGCGATCTGGTCGCCGAAGTCGAGCAGGTCGCGGGCGCGCTTGGCGGCCCGGTAGCGGAGGGTGAGGTCGAGGAGTTCCCGGCGGGCCCGCGCGGTCTCGGGGACCTTGCGCAGGTCGGCGTTGGTCAGCCGGGCGGCGTCCAGGGTGTCGAGCAGGGCGGCGTCGTGGGCGTCGAGCCGCTCGGGGGGGACCAGGTGCTCGGCGAGTTCGGCGTCCAGCGCCAGCAGGTCGCTCACGAGGGCGGGGAACGAGCGGGTGAGCGCCGGGTAGGGCCCGGGTGCCTCCCGCAGCACGCGTGCGGCGAGCTGGTAGCGGGTGGCGTCGGCGAGCAGGCGGGCCGTGGGCTCCAGTCCGATGCGCAGCCCGTGGTCGGTGAGCAGCTGCCCGGCGAAGGCGTGGTAGGTGGAGATCCGGGGTTCGCCGGGCGGCTCGTCCGGGTCGACCGGGTCCGGGTCGGTCACCCCGGCCCGTACCAGGGCGGTGCGGACCCGTTCGGCGAGCTCCCCGGCGGCCTTGTTGGTGAAGGTGAGTCCGAGGACCTGCTCCGGTGCGACCTGCCCGGTGCCGACCAGCCAGACGACCCGGGCCGCCATGACGGTCGTCTTCCCGGACCCGGCACCGGCCACGACGACCTGCGGCGCGGGCGGTGCGGTGATGCAGGCCGTCTGCTCCGGGGTGAACGGGATCCCGAGGAGCTCCTTGAGCTGCTCGGGGTCGGTGATGCGTGGGGGCACCCGGAGAGGCTAACGGGGGGCGCGGACAACGTCCGCCCCGACCGCTCCCCCGCCGGTCCGGGCTCCGCGCGGGGAGCCCGCACCGGCGGGCGGCACCGCCAGGCCGGGGCGCGGTGCGGGCCGGCCGGGCGGCGCCGCCAGGCCGGGGCGCGGTGCGGGACGGCGGGAGCGCCCCGCTCAGGAGACGGAGGCACCTCCGGGCCGGGTGGCGGCCTCGAAGCCCGTACCGGTGTCGGGGCCGGTTCCGGTGTCGCCCGGGGTCCCGGTCTCCTCCCCGGTGCCGCCGCCGGAGGACGGGTACGGGTCGGGGTCCGGTGCCGGATCGGATTCCGGCGGCGGCGTGGAGCCGGGTTCCTCGCCGGGTTCGCCGGTGGCCTCACCGGAGGGGCCCGCGTCGAAGGGGTCCGCGCCGCCCAGCTCCTCCAGGTCGACGACCTCGCCGGCGGGTGGTGCGGTCACCTCCACCGGGCGGTCGAAGTCGGAGAAGGTCAGGGTGCCGGGCTCGTCCCCGCCCGCCTTGACCACCCGCAGCAGGTAGGGCCTGCCCTCGGTGGCGACGTAGGCGGTGGTGGTCTCGTAGCCGGTGCGCCTGACCAGCGCCACGGCCGGTACGCCGTCGACCTCGGTCTCCTCGCCGAGGGTCATCCCGGGGCGCTCCCTGCGGTCCTCGTCCAGCCGGGCGAAGGTCTCGTCGAGGTCGCACACGCCCCGCATGCCCTCGACGGCTCCGGGCGGCATCCTGATCCACCGGTCCTTCATCAGCTCCACCAGGGTCTCCCCGCCGCTGTCCGGTGCCTCCTGCGCGCGCTCGCCCATCGAGGCCCGCCAGAAGGCCTCGTCCCCCTTGATGTAGAGGACGCTGCTCAGCCGCCGCAGGTCGGCCCGGCCGCCGCGGACGCCGAGGTGGCCGGTGCAGTTGTCCCGGTCGTCCATGGCCAGGTCGACGGTCACCGCCTCGCCCTCGCTGCGCACCCCGCCCTTCATCCGCAGGGCGCCCGCCTGCCGCGTGGTCGTGAGCGCGCGGTCGGCGATGCGGTCGGCGGTCAGGCCCCGGAACGGGCCGGAGGTCGCCCCGCCGGTCGCCGCCACCGGCTCCTTGCGCCCGCCCGCGGCACCGGCGCGGGCGTCGCCGCCGCCGGAGCAGCCCGCCAGCGCGGTGGCGGTGCCGATGCACGCGACCGCCAGGGCGAGGGCCTTCCTCGTGGCCACCATGTGTCACTCCTCGAAGATCCGCCTGCGCAGCCCCCCGAGGGGGCTGCCGTGGACCTTCATTGGAGGGGTGCCGAGCCCCCCACAGGGGGCCATATGCCGCAAAACACCGATCATTCCACTATTTGGCGGCCCTCCGGGCGGGCGCTGCACGCGCTGGTGAACGCGCAGTGGTCGCAGTGGCGGCCGGCGGACGGCGTGAAGCGCTCGTCCAGCACCCGCCCGGCCGCGGTCGCCAGCAGGTCGCCGACCCAGTCGCCGTCGAGCGCCTCCTGCCGCTGGACCTTGGGCAGCGCCTCGCCCCCCTCCTTCGCGGATGCGGCCTGGCGCAGGTGCACCAGCTCGGCGCCGCCGGGCCCGGGCCGGGCGCCGTCGAAGACCTCGTCGACGGCACCCTCGCGCACGGCGAGCTGGTAGACGGCGAGCTGGGGGTGGCGGGCGACCTCGTCCCGGGTCGGGGCCTGCCTGCCGGTCTTGAAGTCCACGACGTAGGCGCGGCCCCCGGCGTCCCGCTCGACGCGGTCCATGGAGCCGCGCACCCGGACCTGGACGCCCCCCGCGTCCAGCGTCACGTCGAAGTCGTGCTCCGTGGCGGCCGGCTGCCGCCCGCCGCGGTCCAGGACGTGCCAGTGCAGGAAGCGCTCCAGCGCGGCGCGGGCGTGCTCCTTCTCCTGGGCGGACTTCCACGGCGCGTCGAAGACGAGCCCGTCCCAGACCGCGTCGAGCCGCTCCATCAGCACGGCGAGGTCGGCCGGGCTGCGGCCGGACGCGACCTCGTCGGCCAGCACGTGGATGACGTTGCCGAAGCCCTGGGCGGCGGTGGCGGGCGCGTCGGCCTTGACCTCCCGGCCCAGGAACCACTGGAGCGCGCAGGTGTTGGCCAGCTGGTCCAGTGCGCTGCCGGACAGGGCGACGGGGCGGTCGCGGTCGCGCAGCGGCACGGCGCTGTGCGTCGGTTCGTCCATGCCCCACCAGCGGGAGGGGTGCGCGGAGGGGACGAGGGGCTGGCCCTCCTCGTCGGCGAGCGCGGCCAGCCGCGCCAGGCGCCGCGCGGCGGCGTCCCGCAGGGCAGGGGACGCCCGGGGGTCCACGGTGGTGGCCCGCAGCTCGGCGACGAGCGGGGCGACGGCCAGCGGGCGGCGGGCCCGGCCGGTCACGTCACGCGGTTCCACGCCCAGCTCGGACAGGAACCTCGACGGCTGGTCGCCGTCGTCCGCGGGCGCCTTCACCGCCGTGGCCACCAGCCGGTCCCGGGCCCGGGTCGCGGCGACGTAGAACAGGCGGCGCTCCTCGGCCAGCAGGGCGCCGGGGGTCAGCGGCTCCGCCAGGCCGTCCCGGCCGATGCGGTCCGCCTCCAGCAGCGAGCCTCGGCGCCGCAGGTCCGGCCAGAGCCCCTCCTGGACCCCGGCGACCACGACGAGCCGCCATTCCAGGCCCTTGGAGCGGTGGGCGGTCATCAGGCGCACGGCGTCGTGGCGGGCCGCCCGCCGGGTGAGGGTGTCCGCGGCGATGTCCTGCGCGTCGAGTTCCTCGATGAGGTTCAGGGCCCCGCGCCCGCCGGTGCGCTCCTCCGCCCGGGCGGCGGTCTCGAAGAGCGCGCACACGGCGTCCAGGTCGCGGTCGGCGTTGCGGCCGGCCGCGCCGCCGCGGAAGGCCGCCCGCTCCAGCCGCTGCGGCCAGGGGGTGCCGTCCCACAGGAGCCAGAGCGCCTCCTCGGCGGTGCCGCCGCCCTCCAGGGTCTCGCGGGCGGCACGCAGCAGCGCGGCGAGGCGCGAGGCACCCCGCGCGTAGGCGGGGTCGTGGGCCACGAGGCGCTCGGGCTCGGCGACCGCGCGGGCGATCAGCGCGTCGGAGGGAGGCGGCACGCGGTTGCCGCCGGCCCGCTCCTCGTCGCGCAGGGCCCGGCCGAGGCGGCGCAGGTCGGAGGTGTCCATGCCGCCGAGCGGGGAGGTCAGCAGCGCGATGACGGTCTCCGCCTCGACGCCGCCGGGCCCGGCGGCGGGGGCGCCGTCCTCGGCCCCGGGGGCGTCCGCCGGCGCGGCTCCGCCGTCGACCGCGGCCCCGCCCCCCGGCGCCGGGGCCAGCGCCCCGGACGCCGCCACCCGCAGAGCCGTGAGCAGGGGCGCGACCGCCGACTCGTGGCGCAGGGGCACATCGTCGCCGGAGACCTCCACGGGCACGCCCGCCGAGGTCAGCGCCCGTCGCAGCGACGGGATCGTCCGGCCCCCGGCACGCACCAGCACGGCCATCTCCTGCCACGGGACGCCGTCCTCCAGATGGGCGCGGCGCAGCAGGTCGGCGATCCCGTCCAGCTCGGCGGAGGCCGTGGGGTACGTGTACGCCTCGACCCGGCCCCCCTCGCGGACCGCGGCCGGGCCCCGGTGCGCGCGGACGCGCTCCGCGGGGAGCCTGGTGAGCGGCATCCTCGCGGTGAGCAGGCGGGTCGCCTCCAGCAGCGCGGCCCCGCTGCGCCGGGACGTCCCGAGCACGGCGACCCGCGCGGGGCGGCCGTCGCGCCGGGGGAAGGCGTCGGGGAAGTCGAGGATGCCTCCGACGTCGGCGCCGCGGAAGGCGTAGATCGACTGGTCGGGGTCGCCGAAGGCGACCAGGGTGCGCCCGCCCCCCGCCAGGGCGTGCAGCAGCCGCACCTGCGCCGGGTCGGTGTCCTGGTACTCGTCCACGAAGACGGCGTCGTAGGGCAGGTCCCCGGGAGAGAGCTCGCGCTCGGCGAGCAGCACGGCCCGGTGCACCAGCTCGGCGTAGTCGAGCACGCCCTGCATGTCGAGCACGTCCAGGTACTCGGCGAGGAAGCCGGCGGCCGCGGCCCAGTCCGGGCGGCCGGTGCGGGCGGCGAAGCGGGCCAGGGCCTCGGGCCCGAGTCCCAGTTCGCGGCTGCGCGCGAGCACGGCGCGCACCTCGTCGGCGAAGCCCCGGGTGGTCAGGCAGGCGCGCAGCTCCGCGGGCCAGCGCACGGCGTCCAGCCCGAGGCGCTCCAGGTCGACGTGGCCGGCGAGCAGCTCGCGGAGGGCGACGTCCTGCTCCGGGCCGGAGAGCAGGCGCAGCGGCTCCGCGAACAGCTCGGCGTCCTGGTGGGCGCGGACGAGGGCGTAGCAGAAGGAGTGGAAGGTGGTGGCCTGGGGGCCGTGCGCGCCGCCGAGGCGCAGCGCCATCCGGTCGCGCAGTTCCACGGCCGCCTTCCGGCTGAAGGTCAGGACCAGGACGCGCGCCGGGTCGCCGCCCCGGGCGATCCGCTCGGCGACCGCCTCCACCAGGGTGGTCGTCTTGCCGGTGCCCGGCCCCGCGAGGACCAGCAGCGGACCCTCGCCGTGGTCAACCACCGCGCGCTGCGCTGCGTCCAGAACAGGGGGGTCCACGGGGGCCGGCGGGGTGCGCACCAGCCGGTACGCGCCCGGGGGCCTCCCCTTGTGCCCCTGCGGGCGCGGGGGGGAACCCTGCCGTACCCGCTGCGGGGACGGTGTACGCCCGGTGGTGGAGGAGGAGCTCACGTGGATCGCCGGTCCTGGTGGGAGTGCTGGTGTCGGGGGCGCGGTGCGCTCCGCGCCCCGGCGACGCTACGCCACGCCGCGGGCGGGGTGCAGCCGCCGGTTCGTCTCGCCCGTACCGCTCAGGGTGCGGCCGTGCCGTGGCCGCCCGCCGGAAGCCGTCCGGTGTGTGCCCCGTCGTGAGCCGCCCCGTCCGCCCGGCCGGCGGCACCGCGCGCCGCGGGGCCGTCCGCGCCCGAAGGGCCCTTCGTCCGGCCGTCCCACCGGGCGCGTCCCATGTCCAGCCTCGGCAGGCGCGCGGCCGCTCCGGGCGGCGCCTCGCGCAGCGGCGTCCCCTCGGCGCGGTAGTGCTCCAGGGCCTGCCGCTCGTGGCCCGGCAGCAGCCTGCCGTCGGCGCGCACCACCCGCCACCAGGGCACGGCGGCACCGTAGAGCGCCATGGCCCGGCCGACCTGCCGCGGCCCTCCGTCGCCGAGCCATTCGGCGACGTCGCCGTAGGTCATGACCCTGCCCGGGGGAATCTGTTCGGCGGTCTCCAGGACCCGGTCCGCGTACTCGGGGTACTGGGGGAACGCGGGCGGCCCGCCCTTCCGGTCGTCCATCCGCCCCATCCTGCCGCATGGCACCGACAGCCCCCGGAGCAGGTGGACAATCGCACGGAAACCCCTATCAGTAGACTTTTCCGACACCCGGCATCCCCGCATCGCCCCCTGATACCCCTCTCCGCCGTCCGGGCGTGCCACCATCATGCGGGCGGTGACTGGTGATACGAGATCAAGAAGAGACCGATTCGGCGAAGGAGCAGGGCGTGCAGCCTTCCAAGGCAGCGGACGGCCCTGGGCCCGGGCCGCAGCCGGACGCACCCGTTCCGCCGCGCTCCGGCGACGCCGCCGGTGCCCGTTCCGACGACCGCCGCAGCACCGGTGACCGCGCCGGGCGGGAGCAGGGTGCCGATCGGGCACCCGGCGGGGGGAGCACCCCCGACGAGGCGGCGGACGGGCCCGGGGCCCGTGTGCACAGCGCGGCCCCGGCCGGCTCGACGGCCGTGGGCGAGGGCACCGGCACACTGCTGAACGACCGCGTCTCGGGTGACGAGCCGCTGCTGGCCGCCCGGGTCCACCGCCCCTCGGACCTGATGCGCCTGCTCGGCGGCATCCTCGCCATCGCCGTCGTCCTCGCCGTCGCCGCCTTCGCCCAGGGCACCACCACCGGCCTGGAGTCGGACATCAGCAAGGGCACCGGCCAGGCCCCCGACCTGCTGGTGAAGCTGGCCGGCCTGGTCTCCAGCATCGCGGTGCTCCTGGTGCCGGTCGCCTTCGCCATCGAGCGGCTGGTGAAGCGCGACGGCCTGCGGATCGCCGACGGCGTCCTGGCGGCCGTCCTCGCCCACGGCGTGACCCTCGCGACCGACCTGTGGGTCTCCCGCGCGGCACCCGGCACCCTCCAGGACGCCCTCACCCAGCCGCAGGCGGGCGGCCTGACCGACCCGGTGCACGGCTATCTGGCCCCCGTGATCGCGTACATGACGGCGGTGGGCATGGCACGCCGCCCGCGCTGGCGGGTCGTGCTGTGGGTGGTGCTGCTGCTGGACGCCTTCGCGATGCTGGTCGCCGGCTACACCACCCCGTTCTCGATCATCCTGACGGTGCTGCTGGGCTGGACGGTGGCCTACGGCACCCTGTACGCCGTCGGCTCGCCCAACGTCCGCCCCACCGGGCAGACGCTGCTCGCCGGTCTGCGGCACGTGGGCTTCAGGCCCGTGAGCGCGATGCGCGCCGAGGAGACCCCCGACAGCGCCGAGCAGGACCGCGGCCGCCGCTACCTGGTCGCCCTGGAGGACGGACCGCCGCTGGACGTCACCGTCGTCGACCGGGAGCAGCAGGCCCAGGGCTTCTTCTACCGGGTCTGGCGGCGCCTGACGCTGCGCTCCATCTCCACCCGCCGCTCCATCCAGTCACTGCGCCAGGCGCTGGAGCAGGAGGCCCTGCTCGCCTACGCCGCCATCGCGGCCGGGGCGAACGCCCCGAAGCTGATCGCCACCTCCGAGCTCGGCCCCGACGCCGTGATGCTGGTCTACGAGCACCAGAGCGGACGGCTGCTGGACTCCCTGGCCGACGAGGAGATCACCGACGAGGTGGTGCTGGGCGCCTGGCGCCAGGTCCGGGCACTGCACTCGCGCCGGATCGCCCACCGGCGGCTGACCGGGGACGCGGTCCTGGTCGACGCCGACGGGCGGGTGGTCCTCACCGATCTGCGCGGCGGCGAGATCGCGGCCGGGGACCTGGTGCTGCGGATGGACGTGGCCCAGCTGCTGACCACCCTGGGCCTGCGGGTGGGGCCGGAGCGGGCGGTCGCCGCCGCGGTGGAGGTGCTCGGCCCGGACACGGTCGCCGACAGCCTCCCGCTGCTCCAGCCGATCGCCCTGAGCCGGTCCACCCGCGCCACCCTTCGCCAGCAGGCACGGGAGCGGGCGCAGCGGGAGCGGGAGGCCGTGCTCGCGGCCTCCGCGGCGGTGCGCCGCGCCCGCTCCGAGGGGGAGGGCCCGGCGGAGGGCAAGGACGGCCGCAAGGCGGCCCGCAAGGTCGAGAAGGCGGAGCGCCAGGCGGACAAGCGGGCCGTGGACGAGGCTCTGGACGAGGCGCGCGAGGAGGACCTGCTCTCCCAGATCCGGGCGCAGATCCTGCTGATCCGCCCGCAGGCGCCGGTGGAGCCGGTCCGCCTGGAGCGGATCCGGCCGCGGACCCTGGTGAGCTTCATCGCGGGAGCCGTCGCCGCCTACTTCCTGCTCTCCCAGATCGCGGGCATCGACTTCCGCACGGTCTTCGACAACGCCCACTGGGGCTGGGTGGCGGCCGCGCTCGCCTTCGCCGCCCTGAGCTACCTGGCGGCGGCGATGAGCCTGCTGGGCTTCGTCCCGGAGCGCGTCGGCTTCCGGCCCACGGTGCTGGCGCAGGTGGCCGGCTCCTTCGTGAAGATCGTGGCCCCGGCCGCCGTCGGCGGTGTGGCGCTCAACACGCGCTTCCTCCAGCGCTCGGGCGTGCGCCCGGGGCTGGCCGTCGCGAGCGTGGGCGCCTCCCAGCTGTTCGGACTCGGGGCGCACATCCTCCTGCTGCTGCTCTTCGGCTATCTGACGGGCACCGAGCGCACGGCCTCCTTCACCCCCTCGCGGACCGTCATCGCGGGCCTGCTGACGGTCGCCGTGCTGGTGCTGGTCGTGACCGCGATCCCGTTCCTGCGCAAGTTCGTCGCCACCCGGCTGCGGTCGCTGTTCGCGGGCGTCGTGCCCCGGATGCTGGACGTGCTCCAGCGGCCGGGCAAGCTG
Source organism: Streptomyces sp. C10-9-1 (assembly GCF_024497955.1). GTDB lineage: Bacteria > Actinomycetota > Actinomycetes > Streptomycetales > Streptomycetaceae > Streptomyces > Streptomyces sanyensis. The sequence continues at coordinate 100,022 of NZ_JANHKP010000009.1, forward strand.
CTGACGGGCATCGGGGGCATGCTGCTGCTCACCGGCGCGTTCGTGATGTGCCTGGACGCCTCGATCCGCGCGGTCGGCGGCGGCGCCCAGCCGATCAGCTACGCCAGCATCGCGGTGGTCTTCCTCGCGGGCAACGCGATCGGGTCCGCCGCCCCCACCCCCGGCGGCGTGGGCGCCGTCGAGGGCGCCCTGCTCGGCGGCCTGGTCCTGGTCGGGGTGCCCAAGGAGATCGCCGCACCCGCGGTGCTGCTCTACCGGCTGATGACGCTGTGGCTTCCGGTGCTCCCCGGCTGGTTCGCCTTCAACCACCTCTCGCGCAGGGGTTCGCTCTGACCCGCGCCGGAGCACGTGCCCCGGACCTCCACGGCGCTCGGGCCCCCGGCGGCGCGGAGCCGCCGGGCGGGAGCCGCGGCCGTTCACGGAGCCTCGGCCGCGTCCAGCACCCCGGCTCGGGCATCACCCGGTCGGCGGAGCAGGACCACCCGTGGGGAGCAGGCCCCGGGGCACCACCCGCATGGCCCGTCGCCCGCGCGGCGGACGGCCGCCGGGCGCAGGATGGCCGCATGCCGACGACCCTTCCCCCCGCCTCCCGCCGTGCCGGACGCCCCCGACGGGCGGGGCGCGCGGTGACCGGGGCCGCCGCGGCCCTCGCCGTCCTGCTGGCCGCGGCGGGCTGCTCCGACGGCGGGGACGGCGACGAGCCCCCGCGCGACTACGCGGCCCAGAAGCTCGACTGGCAGCCCTGCCCCGCGCCCTCGGACGCGGAGGGCGGCGGTCCTCCGCCCTCGCCGCTGCCCGGCGGGACGGCCTGGGAGTGCTCGTTCATGGAGGCCCCGCTCGACTACGGCGACCCGCAGGGCGAGACGATCGAGCTGGCCCTGATCCGCGCCCGGGCGCGGGACGCGGACCGCCGCATCGGCTCCCTGGTGTTCAACTTCGGCGGCCCCGGTGGCTCCGGCGTGGCCACCCTCCCGGCGGCCGCCGCCGACTACGGCACCCTGCGCAGCCGCTACGACCTGGTGAGCTTCGACCCCCGGGGCGTCGGCCGGAGCGTGCCGGTGGAGTGCCTGGACGACCGGCAGATGCAGGAGTACGTCGCCGAGGACGCCACCCCCGACGACGCCGAGGAGGTGGAGCGGTTCGTCGAGGGACTGGAGACCTTCGCGGACGCCTGCGAGGACAACTCCGGGGAACAGCTCCCCCACGTCGGCACGCTGAACGCGGCCCGCGACATGGACCTGATGCGGCAGGTCCTCGGCGACGAGCAACTCCACTACTTCGGCATCTCCTACGGCACCGAACTGGGCGGGGTCTACGCCCACCTGTTCCCGGGGAACGTGGGCCGGGCGGTGTTCGACGCGGTGGTGGATCCGGGCGAGAGCGCGGCGCAGAGCTCGCTCGGTCAGGCGGAGGGCTTCCAGCTCGCCCTGACCAACTTCCTCACCGACTGCGTGGAACGCGGTGACGACTGCCTCCTGCCGGGATCCACGGCCGGCGAGATCCAGGACTGGATCATCGGCTTCCTGGACGGGCTGGACAGCCGGCCGATCCCGGGCATCGGCGACCGGATGCTCACCCAGAGCCAGGCGCTCAACGGCATCGCGCAGACGCTCTACTCGCAGGAGTACTGGGAGTACCTGGAGCAGGGGCTCGACGAGGCCGAGGGCGGCAACGGGGCCCTGCTCATGGCCTTCTCGGACGCGCTGACCGGCCGCAACGAGAACGGGACCTACAGCAACATCCAGGCGGCGGGCGCGGCCATCGGGTGCGTCGACTCCGAGGAGCGCTACACCCTGGAGCAGACCAGGGAGCGGCTGCCCGCGTTCCGCGCGGCCTCGCCGGTCTTCGGCGACTTCCTCGGCTGGGGCCTGATGGGGTGCACCGAGTGGCCGGTGCCGGGCACCTGGACGCACCCGGACGTCTCGGCCCCGGGCTCCGCGCCGATCCTGGTCATCGGCAACACCGGCGACCCGGCCACCCCCTACGAGGGGGCCCGGGTGATGGCCGAGGCCCTCGGCGAGGACGTGGGGGTGCTGATCACGTACCGGGGCGAGGGGCACGGCGCCTACGGCAACAGCGCGTGCGTGGACCGCGCCGTGGACGGCTACCTGCTGGAGGGGACGGTGCCGCGCGACGGGACGGTGTGCCGCTGAGGGCGCACCCCGCAGCGGACGGCGCGGGGCCCGGACCGCCCTCGCTCGGGCGGTCCGGGCCCCGCGGCCCCTCGGGGGGTCAGTAGACCGGCTTCTCCGGCTCGACCTGGTTCACCCAGCCGATCACGCCGCCGCCGACGTGCACCGCGTCGGCGAAGCCCGCGGACTTGACGACCGCGAGGACTTCCGCACTGCGGACACCCGTCTTGCAATGCAGGACGATCTTGCGGTCCTGGGGCAGCTCCGCGAGGGCGTTGCCCATCAGGAACTCGTTCTTGGGGATCAGGCGGGCGCCCGGGATCGAGACGATCTCGTACTCGTTGACCTCGCGGACGTCGATGATGTCGATCTTCTCGCCGCCGTCGATCCACTCCTTGAGCTGCCGGGGAGTGATCGTGGAGCCCGCGGCCGCCTCCTGGGCCTCCTCGGAGACGACGCCGCAGAAGGCCTCGTAGTCGATGAGCTCGGTGACGGTGGGGTTCTCGCCGCAGACCGCGCAGTTCGGGTCCTTGCGGACCTTGACCTGCCGGTACTGCATCTCCAGGGCGTCGTAGATCATCAGACGGCCGACCAGCGGCTCGCCGATGCCGGCCAGCAGCTTGATCGCCTCGTTGACCTGGATGGAGCCGATGGACGCGCAGAGCACGCCCAGCACGCCGCCCTCGGCGCAGGAGGGGACCATGCCCGGCGGCGGGGGCTCCGGGTAGAGGCAGCGGTAGCAGGGGCCGTGCTCCGACCAGAACACCGACGCCTGGCCGTCGAAGCGGTAGATCGAGCCCCACACGTACGGCTTGTTCAGCAGCACGCACGCGTCGTTCACCAGGTACCGGGTCGCGAAGTTGTCGGTGCCGTCCACGATCAGGTCGTACTGGGCGAAGATGTCCATCACGTTGTCGGCCTCGAGCCGCTCCTCGTGGAGGACGACGTCGACGTAGGGGTTGATGCCCTTGACCGTGTCGCGGGCGGACTCGGCCTTGGAGCGGCCGATGTCCGACTGGCTGTGGATGATCTGACGCTGGAGGTTCGACTCGTCGACCTCGTCGAACTCCACGATGCCGAGGGTGCCGACACCGGCCGCGGCCAGGTACATCAGGGCCGGGGAACCGAGACCTCCGGCACCGACGGCCAGCACCTTGGCGTTCTTGAGCCGCTTCTGCCCGTCCATCCCGACATCCGGGATGATCAGGTGGCGCGAGTACCTGCGGACCTCGTCTACGGTGAGCTCGGCAGCCGGCTCGACCAGGGGTGGCAGCGACACGGGGACTCCGTCGGTTGGGTACGTACGGTTGTTCTTCTCCGTAACACTGCCACGCCCCTTCTCATTCCGAGACACCTGGTCCGATCTGCGAGACGATTTCGTCCCAGTAGCCGGGCAGCGCCTCGAAGGGGTGGGTATGCCCCTTTCCTCCCGCGGCATGGCCGCGGTCCGTGAAGAAGATGGTCCCGGCCCCCTGCCAGCGGGCGATCCGGGTGGCCTCCTCCAGGTGCGTCCGGGGCACCCCGTGGACGAAGTGGGCGAACCGCTCGGGCGGGTAGTGCGCCGTCCACTCCGCGACCTGCGACCACCGGTAGTCCGCCCAGGCGCCGCTGAAGGTGACGAGCTGGTCGGCCGCCTCGGCGTACCCCGGGTACGGATGGGTGCCATGCCCGAGGACCAGGTGCCCGCCGTCGAGCAGGCCGTCCAGGGTGGCCGTCAGCCGCCGGACCTGCGGGAGGTCGGCGCGCTCGGCGGGGCAGCGGTTCAGGAGGAAGCCGCCGACCCGGTACCAGTCCGCGAAGCACTGGGCCTCGCGGACCAGCTCTCCGAAGGGCCGCGCCCCGTGGGCCAGGTCGAGGTGCCCGAGCACCCGGACCCGGGCGCCGGCCAGCCGCCCCGTCGCCTCCAGGCAGTGCGGGTCCGGGCGGTCGCCCGGACCGTCCGCGACGTTGAGCACCACCCAGTGCAGCGGAGTGCCCGGCCGGGCGAGCTCCGCCCACTCGACGGGGGCGAGCAGCGGGTGCGCGTAGCCGGGGACACCGAAGCCCAGGGACTCCGCCCCGGTGGCCGACAGCGGCGAGCCGGTGCGCGTCAGATGCGGCATGCCGCCTCCATCCAGATGTCGGCCAGCGACTCCTCCAGGTTGATCCGCGGGCGCCAGCCCAGCCGGTCGCGCGCCGTCCGCACGTCGGCCTGCTGCCAGGCGCCGCAGCCGTCCGGGTAGGGGGAGGGGGAGGCGGCGAGCTGCTCGGCGTGGGACTCGGAGCGCGGTGCGCCGATCACGGGCCGCAGGTGCGGTGCGTCGAGTTCGTGGAGGGCTCCCGTGTAGCCCGCGACCCGCGCGAGGACGGCGGCCGCGTCCCGCAGCCGCACGGCCCGCCCCGTGCCGATGTTCACCACGCCCTGCGCGGCCGAGAGCGAGGCGGCGTGCACGGCGCGGGCGACGTCGCGCACGTCGACGAAGTCCCGCTGCACACCGAGCCCGCCGAGCTTGAGCTCGCCGTCCCCCTGCTGCATCGCGCGGCGCATCGCCTCCGCGAGGCGGCCGAGCGGGGATCCGGCGGGCGTGCCCGGCCCCACGGGCGAGAAGACCCTGAGCACGACGGCGTCCAGACCGGAGCCGAGCACCAGCTCGGTGGCGGCCAGCTTGCTCACGCCGTAGGGGCCGCCGGGCCGCGGGACCGCGTCCTCCGCGGTGGAGGAGCCGGTCTGCGAGGGGCCGTACTCCGAGGCGCAGCCGATCTGCACGAGCCGCGCCCCGCAGCCGCTGCGCCGCAGGGCCTCGCAGACCGTGGCGACGGCGACGGTGTTGTGGCGGGTCAGGTCGCGGGCCCCGCCGCGGGTCGCGCCCGCGCAGTTGATCACGACGCCGGGGTGGACGGCGCTCAGGAAGCGGGTCAGCGCACCGGGGCTGCCGCCCGCGAGGTCGAAGCGCACGTCGGCGTCGTCGCCCCGTCCGAGGGCCGTGAGGTGGACGGCGGGGTCGGCGAGCAGGCGATCGGTCACGAAACGGCCGAGGAAGCCGTTGGCACCGAGCAGGAGCACCCTCATCGCGCGCCCTCCTGCGACCGACGGGCTGTCAGCGGGTGTAGCGGGGTCATGCACTGTCTCCTTAGGGGGATTCACTGGCGGTTCGGCGGCGGACGCGCGGTGCCGGCCCCGGCCGCGCCGCCGGTGGGGTCAGGGGGTGTGCGCCGAGGCGCGGGTCAGCAGCGCGAAGGCGCGGGCCAGCAGGGCCAGGGCGGCAGCCGTGCAGGCCAGCACGGGGACGGCGGCCGGTCCCGCGGATCCGGCCAGCGCCTCGACCGGCCGCGCCAGCGGCTCCAGTCCGGGCAGCCGACCGGCCAGCAGCAGGGCCGGCGCCAGGGCTTCGACGGCGCAGGCCGCGGCCAGGGCCGCCGAGGCGGTCCCGGGGAAGCCGTGCACCGCGAGCAGCCGGGCGAGGAAGAGCAGGACGCCCAGGGCGGCGGCCCCGGCGAGCCCGGTGCCGGGCGGCACCAGCACCCCGGTGGCCAGGAGCAGCAGCCCCAGCGCCCCGGTGAACAGGGCCGACACGGCGAGGAGCAGGGGCCGCGTCGCCGCGGCGAAGGCGTCGAGGCCGCGGCTGAGGGAGAGCCTGCGCCGGGACCGGACGGCGAAGAGGTGGGCACACCAGGCGGCGGGCAGGACGGCCGCCGCGAGCGGGACCAGCGGTACGGGGGTGAGGGCGGGCGGCCCCTGGGGTCCGCCTCGGGCGAGCGCGTCGACCAGGCCCTGGCCGCAGACGGCGTAGGCGATCAGCCACAGCGTCCACAGCCGTGCGGGGGCGGTTGCGCGGCGGCCCGCGCGGAGCGGCCCGGAGCGCAGGGCGAGCAGCAGCGCGAGCAGGGTCGCCGCCGCGCCGGCCGCGGCGACGGGGATCCGCAGGGCGCCCCCGGCGGCCTCGGCGCCCACGACGGCGAGGGCGCAGACCGCACCGGGTGCGGCGGCCCGCAGCAGCGGGCCCGCGCCGGGGCCCCGGGAGCCGTCGTCGCCCTCTTCGGGCCCCGGCGGGACGGGCGCGGCCGGTCCGTTCGGCGGGGTGCGGTCGGTGCGGGCGAACATCTCCTCGGCGAGCGAGAAGACGTCCCGGTGGCGGTAGCGGGCGGCGGTGCGGTCGGTGACCCCGTGGGCCTCCAGGCCCGCGGCGATCTCCAGCGGGTCGACCGCGTCGGCGCACAGCTCGCGGTGGCGGTGCAGCAGCCCCTTGACGGGGTCGCCCCCGCGGCGGGGAGGCGCCGGGGCGCGGTGGCCGGAGGCGAAACGGTCCCGCAGGGGGGCGGTCGCCGCGCCGGCGGTGGAGCGCTGCTCCTCGGCGCGGGCGGAACCGGTGCGGGAGCGGGCGGAACCGGCGCTCCGGGAGCGGGCCGGGGCGGGCGCCGGGCCGTCGGATGCGGGCGCCGCCGGGGGGCACGGCTCCGGGCCGGCGGCCCGCGGCGCGGCACCGGGGGCGTCCCCGTCGCGGGCGCTCCGGCGCGGGACGGCGCCCGCCGAGGGGTCGCAGATCGCGTCCAGGGCGGCGAGGGCGGCCCGCACGGCGTCCACATGGGCGGTGTCGCCCGTGCCCGCCGCCCCGTCCCGCTCCTCGGCGGCCCTCCGCTCCCCCGCCTCGGATGCGGTCGCTCCCGTGGGGTGTGCCGCGGTCATCGGTGTACCTCCTTCGCGTCGGGCGCCGCGTCGGGGCCCGACGCCCAGGCGGGAACGTGTCCGGCGCCGCTCCACCGGCCGGGAAGGCGGCTCTCCGCGGGGTGGGCGAAGGGCACCGGGTCGCCGGCCGCGTCCACGGCCTCGGCGGCGCGCCGGACCGGGGAGTGCGAGATGAGCTCCAGGTAGAGGCCGCCGAAGGCCGTCAGGTTCTGTTCTGCGGTGAAGAGTTCGAGGGCCCGGGCGCGGGCCGCCGCGCCGAGACGGGCGCGGCGCTCGGGGTCGCGCAGCAGCGCGAGGCAGGCGTCCGCGAGGGCGCGCGGGTTGCGCGGGGGCACCACCAGCCCGGTGCCGCCGATCGCCTCGACGACGGCGCCCGCGTCGGTGGAGACGGTCGCCCGGCCGCAGAGCATCGCCTCGACCAGGGTGGCGGGGAAGCCCTCGACCACGCTGGAGTGCACCACCAGGCACCCGGCGGCATAGGCGTCGGCGGGCTCGGGCGCCTCGGGCGAGCCGATCTCCTCGAAGGAGACCGGGTTGTCCCCGACCGCGTGGGCGCCCTCCGCCTCGTCCGGGAAGAGCTGGGCGGCGAGGGCACGGCACTGCGCGAGGTACCCGGCTGCGGGGCCGTCGCCGCGCACGCCCTGCGGGGGCGTGGTGAACAGCCGCAGCCGGGCGGCGGGTTCGGCCTTGCGGACCTCGGCGAAGGCGTGCAGCAGGGCCACCAGGTCCTTGCCGGGCCCGGGACGGCCCACCCACACCAGGGTGCGCTCCTCTCCCTCCGGCCCCTCGCCGACGGCGGCGAAGCGCTCCGCGGCCAGTCCGGGGTGCACCGTCCGCAGCCGGGTGCGGTCGGCCCCGCACTGCTCCTGCCAGCGCCGGGCGTGGGCGTTGCCCGAGGTGACCAGGGCCGCCTGGGTGTAGACCTCGCGGGCGAGGCGCCGGTGGAAGGCGGCGAGCAGGGCGCGGACGGCCGGGGCGCGGACGTCCCCCCGGGCGGCGAGATGGTGGGTCCGCACCTGCACGCCGTACTCGGTGACCAGCAGCGGGACCCCGCAGAAGCGTTTGGCCACCAGGCCGGGCAGCGCCCCGGGGCCGCCGGAGACGGCATGGCAGAGGTCGGCCGCGTCGAGGGCGCCGCCCCGGTACCAGTCGAAGGACAGCGGCCGCAGGGCGTGCTCCAGGGCGTCGGCCCCCCGGAGCAGGTCCGCGGCGGTGGCGTCCCGCAGGGCGCGGTGGGCGCCCTGCGTCCGGCAGGCGGACTCGACGGCCCGCAGCGCGGGCTCCGACCGCAGGGCGGCGGGGAGCCCGCCGTGGGTCCGGGCGAGTTCGGCGAGGCCGTAGAGCGCCTCGGCGAACCCGTCGGCGCCGTGGGCGGGCCCGTCGGGCCGGGCGCCGCCGTCGGCGCACACCGCCCGCAGCAGTTCGGCGAGGAGTTCGGCCGCGCGCCGGCGTCCGCGGCGCCCGGGGGCCGCGCCGCCCTCCGGCGGAGCCCAGGGGGAGGCGGTGGCCGCCAGCCGGGCATGGCGCGGCAGCGGCAGCAGGCCGGAGCGCTCCTGCTCGGGGCCGCTGCTCGCGGCGTAGACGTCGAACTCGTGCCGGGCGAGGCCGTGGACGAGCCGTTCGCACCAGAGCCGGTTCTCACCCTTCGCGTAGGGGTAGCCACCATGGGTGACCATTCCGATCCGCACGCGTACACCCCCGATCTCCCTTGTGGACGGCCGCCGTTGCTCCCGGCGGTTTCACAGCGGGACGACGTTATGCGGAGGCGGCGGTGGCGCGACGGACGGTTGTCCGTCGCGCCACCGGAAGGGGTGAATGCACGTAACTTTCGCCGCGGCGTCGCGTTCTGTTGCGATAGAGTCGCGCTTCGTCACGCGGAGTCATCAACGAGGACTCGGGAGAGCACCTCGGCAGGAGGATCCGGTCGGGCGGCGCGGCAGGCGCGGCGTCCGCGCGGCGCGCGGTCAGTCCCCGGGGTGCACCCAGGGGTTGGCCCGGCAGGCCACGCCGTTGATCTCCAGGGTCTTGGTCTGCTGCTGCATCACCGGGGCGAGGGCGCCCGGGGTGGTGCAGTTCACGTGGTTGTGGCCCAGGCGGTGGCCCACCTCGTGGTTGATCAGCATCTGCCGGTACTCCAGCATCAGCTCCGGACCGTAGGTCTCGGCGCCGCGCGCCCAGCGGAAGGCGTTGATCATCACGCGCTCCGTGGCGGCCGAGTCGCAGGAGACGTTGTCCACCGTGGTGTCCAGGCCCGACTTGGCGCACCAGACGCCCGTGGTGCCCGGGCTGGCCAGAGTGATCACGAACTCCGGCTCGCCGGAGGAGATCCGCTCGAAGGTCATCGCCCCGCCGTGCGACCAGCTCCGGTCGTCGTTGAGGGTCTCCTGGACCGCCCGCGCGAACACCGAGGAGTCCAGGGGCAGCCCCTTCTCCACGTCGATCCGGTAGCGGACCGTGCGCCCGGTGCCCGGCGCGCGGTCCGCTCCGGGCACGGCCTCGAACTCCCCGGAGCCCTCCAGCCCGGGGTCGATCTCGAACTGGGAGGCCATCAGCTGCTCGTAGCTCGGCGGCGCCGCGGGCCGCGACGGCCGGGCATCCGCCTCGGAGGGAGTGGGCCTGCCCTCCGAACGGTCCGGCCGCACCTGCTCCGCGCCGCGCTCCTGCCCGGCGGACTGGGCCCCGATCTCCTGCGGGCCGCCGTCGGCCACCTGGCCCGCCACGACGACCGCGAGCACGGTGGTGACGGCCGCCGCGGCGATTCCTGTCGCGGTCCGCCCCCTGCCACCGCGGGCGGGGGGACCGGCCCCCTCGGCCGGGTCCCCCGCCCCGGCAGGCGGACCGCCGCCCGGGCGGGCCTCCCGGGCGGTGTCGGGAGCGTCGAAGGCCTCCAGGAACTCCCGGCGCGGGCCCGGTATCCGGGGCGCGGCGCCCGTCGCGGGCGGCGCGGCGGTGCGCTGCCGCGGACCCGCGCCGGCGCCCCAGTCCTGCGGCCCGCCCCACCCGCCGCCCGCCTCGCGGTGCTCGGGGTGGCCGCCCCGGACGCCGTCGGCCTCCGGCACGGGGGCCTGCACCCCACCGCGGCGGCGCCTGCCGGTGCCGGGCCGGTCGGCCGCGGCGGCCTCCCGCGCCCCGGTGCCGGCGCCCTTGGGCACGGGGCCCTTGCGGCTGTGTCGTCCCACGCCCCGGATCAGCTCCCACCGCAGTCGTCGAGCAGGCCCCGCACGGCCTGGGCGACCGCCTCGGGGTACTCCATCATCGCAACGTGCCCGGCCTCCGGGAGCGTCAGCAGCCGGGAGTCCCGGAAGGCCGCCGCCGCCTTGCGCGCCATACGGTACGAGACGAGGCGGTCCCTGCGCCCGTAGACGAGCAAGGTGGGGGCGAGCACCCGCTCGGCCTGCCGCCACAGGCCGTGCTGGCCGCCGAGGGTGTAGGCGTCGACCAGACCCCGCGCCGACCTGGACATCGCCTCCCAGAAGTAGGGGAGGCCCATCCTGCGCTCCATCTCGGCGACGGCGTCGCGCAGGGCCTGGTCCGTCACCCGTCCGGGATCCCCGTAGCACAGGGCGAGCACCCCCCGGGTGCGCTCCTCGGCGGACCAGCCCGCGGTCGCGCGGGTCAGGAGCCGGGCCGTGCCGGGCATCGCCAGCAGCGCCGTCGGGACGGCGGTGCGCTGCACCCGCAGCTCGGGGAGGGCCGGCGAGACCAGGGTGAGGGTGCGCACCAGGTCGGGGCGGACGGCGGCGACCCGGGTGCAGACCGCGCCGCCGAGCGAGTTGCCGACCAGGTGAACGGGGCCGCGGCCGTGGGCGTCCAGGAGGCGGACGACGGACCGGGCGTGGCCCCGTACCGAGTAGTCGCCGTCCTCGGGCGGCGGGGAGACGCCGAAGCCGGGCAGGTCGACGGCCTCGGCGTCCACCACGTCCTGCAGCAGCGGCATCAGCGCCGACCAGTTCTGGGAGGAGCCGCCGAGCCCGTGCACGAAGAGCGCCGGGGGCGCCCCGGTCCGGGCGGGCGGACGGGCGCGGACGCTCAGCGTCAGGCCGGGCAGGGCGACGGAGCGCAGCTCCTCCCCCTCGGCCACGCGGACCCCGGAATCCGGGGCCGCCGCCCTGGCGACCGCGGGGGCTCCCGGCAGCTCGGTCGAAGACATGCGGGCAATGTTACGAGACGATCACGCCGGGCCCGGTGTGTCGGGTGTCACAGCCCGCCCGCCCACCGCGTAGCGCCCGGGTTCCGCAGCTCCTAGGCTCGTAGGCATGGGGGCGCAGGCGAGGGAGAGCGGTGCGGCATGACAGTCGATCCCACTGAACCGGAGACCTTCACCCAGAACGGCGACTCCGCCGCCGAGGACTCGGAGGTGCCGGAGGCGGACGCCGCGGAGCAGCACACCGAGGTCCGCTCCGAACGGGACGATCCCGTCGACCGCACCGACCCCGCCTCGTCGAACGAGGCGGACGCGGCCGAGCAGGCCCGCGTGGTCTCGCTCGACGAGGACGACTACCGGTGAGACGGCCGTCCGCGAACGGGGGGGACCGGGCGCCCCGGCAGCCGCGGTTAGCGCCGTTATGTCCCCCCGCCGCCGGTCGGGCGGCTTCCACGGCTGTCCGGTCCGTGAAATTCTGCGTCCGCACCGCGCGCCCGGTCATTACCGAAAAGTACGATGGCGGGCGCGGCGCACAGCGCACACGGAACGAACGACTGTGCTTGTTCACCACACTGGGAGGCGGCGTGACAGCCATCGAGCAGACAGAGGCGGCGCGCCCGCGGGGCACCCGCCTGCCGCGCCGAGCCCGCAGGAACCAGCTCCTGGGCGCGGCCCAGGAGGTCTTCGTGGCGCAGGGGTACCACTCCGCCGCCATGGACGACATCGCCGAGCGGGCGGGCGTCAGCAAGCCCGTGCTCTACCAGCACTTCCCCGGGAAGCTGGAGCTCTACCTGGCCCTGCTGGACCAGCACTGCGAGGCGCTGCTGCAGGCGGTGCGGACGGCGCTGGCGTCGACGACCGACAACAAGCTGCGCGTCGCGGCGACCATGGACGCCTACTTCGCCTACGTCGAGGACGAGGGCGGCGCCTTCCGGCTCGTCTTCGAGTCGGACCTGACCAACGAGCCCGCGGTGCGCGAGCGCGTGGACCGGGTGTCGCTCCAGTGCGCGGAGGCGATCTCGGAGGTCATCGCCGAGGACACGGCGCTGTCGAAGGACGAGTCGATGCTGCTCGCCGTCGGCCTCGGCGGCGTCTCCCAGGTGGTCGCCCGGTACTGGCTCTCCAGCGGCTCCGCGATCCCGCGGGACACCGCGGTGCAGCTGCTGACCTCGCTCGCCTGGCGCGGCATCGCGGGCTTCCCTCTGCAGGGCGCGGAGCAGCACTGAGCGCTGTTCGCTCCTGGCGTGTGCGCGGGGCGCCGGAGGGCCCGGCCAGCGGGCTAGTGTGTGCTGCGTACGGCGCGGTTCACCGCGCAACGCACGGACCGTTCGGAGGGACATAGCCGTGGAGATCAAGATCGGCGTGCAGCACGCACCCCGGGAGATCGTGCTGGAGAGCGGGCAGTCCGCCGAGGAGGTCGAGCGCGCGGTGGCCGATGCGCTGGCCGGCAAGGCGCAGCTGCTCAGCCTCACGGACGAGAAGGGCCGCAAGGTCCTGATCCCGTCGGATCGCCTGGCCTACGTCGAGATCGGCGAGGCGGCGGCGCGGCGCGTGGGCTTCGGCGCCCTGTAGCGCGCGGCACACGCCGGAGGGGGTCCCGCGGAACGGTCCGCGGGACCCCCTCCGGCATGTGCGGGGACGGCCGGCCGGGGCCGCGGCGCGGTCCCCGGCGGGCGGTCGGCGACGGCCCCGATCCGGGCTCCGCGCGCCTCCCGCGGAAGGGGCCGCCGTGTCCGCCGGGAGAGGGTTGTGGCCGGTGCGCCACGGGTAGGACGGGCAGTGACCGACCGTCCCTGCCCGACACCGGCGTGAGGTGATCTGACGTGCTCCTGGAAGCGCTCGGTTCCATCCTGATCGGCCTGGCCCTGTCCTGGGCCGCGACCCGCCGCCTCCCCGAACGCCTTCCCTCCCGCCGTGCGGTCTTCACCACCGGCACGCTGGGCACGCTCTTCGGCGCCTACGTCACCCACGTCGCCGTCGGCCCCGGCAACGCGGTGGCCGTGCTGATCGGCTCCGCGGCGATCGGCGCCGTGCTGCTCTCGCTGCTCGTGCGCCCGTCAGGGTCGGCGCGGCGGCTGCACCGCGCCTTCCCCTTCTGAGCCCCGCCGACGGCTGAGCCCTGCCCGGCGGGCGGGGCCCCGGGGTGGCCGTGCGGCCGAAGCCGCCCGGTCGGCGGTTCAGGCGGCGAGACCCAGCGCCGCCATCCGCTTGGTGTGCGCCTTGGTGATCCGGGAGAACATCTCCCCCACGGCCGCGAGGTCGAAGCCGTCGGCGACCCCGCCGACCAGCATCGTGGACAGGGCGTCGCGCTCGGCCACCACGCGCTGCGCCTGGGAGAGGGCCTCCCCCATGAGCCGCCGGGCCCACAGGGCGAGCCTGCCGCCGACGCGCGGGTCGGCCTCGATCGCCGCACGGACCTTCTCCACGGCGAAGTTGCCGTGGCCCGTGTCGTCGAGCACCGCCAGCACCAGGGCACGGGTGTCGCCGTCCAGCCGGGCGGCCACCTCCCGGTAGAAGTCGCTGGCGATCGAGTCGCCGACATAGGCCTTGACCAGACCTTCGAGCCAGTCGGACGGAGCGGTCTGGCGGTGGAAGTCGTCCAGGGCCCGGGCGAACGGGGCCATGGCCTCGGTGGGCTCGGTGTCGATCGCGGCGAGCCGGTCCCGCAGCCGCTCGAAGTGGTGGAACTCGGCGGAGGCCATCTTCGCCAGCTCCGCCTTGTCGGCGAGCGTGGGCGCCAGCTTCGCGTCCTCGGCGAGCCGCTCGAAGGCCGCCAGCTCCCCGTAGGCGAGGGCGCCGAGGAGGTCCACGACCGCGGCGCGGTACTGGGGGTCGGCGGAGGCCGCGGCCCAGTCCTGGGCGGCGATCCCGGTGTGTTCAGTGGCGTTGTCAGGGCTCTCCATGGAGCGCACAATAGCCCGCCCGTCCGGCGGGTGAAGGGGCTGGTCAGCGACGCCCCCAGCACATCCGTCGGGAATTCGTCCAACACAGATGCGCGATTTGGGGGTACAGTGGTAATGCGCCTGCTGAGCATCAGCGTCAGCGATGTCTGCTCGGTGGGCCGTCTCATGAATGAGGATGCCCGGTCGGTGGCCCGATCGGCTCCGACCCGCCCGCCCTCCACGCGGTCCGAGTGCACTTGTGCGCCGGGTCGCAGATGAGGGGCCCTCAGCGGCATGACGCTCGAGCGACGGCAGTGGTCCCGCACCGTCCGGCCAATCCAGGGTCGGCCCTGCACCCGGCTGCGGTACGACCCCCATCGTTCGCCTCGTGCCGCGTCTCACAGAAGAGGCAACACCCTGACTACGCAGACCACGACTTTCCGGGATCTCGGGATCCTCCCCGAGACGGCCGAGGCCCTTGAGGCCGTCGGCATCGTGTCCCCGTTCCCCATCCAGGAGCTGACCCTCCCCGTCGCGCTCTCCGGCACCGACGTGATCGGCCAGGCCAAGACCGGCACCGGCAAGACGCTCGGTTTCGGCCTGCCGCTGCTGGAGCGCGTCACCGTCCCCGCGGACGTCGAGGCCGGCCGTGCCGGCCCCGAGCAGCTCACCGACGCGCCGCAGGCGCTGGTGGTCGTCCCCACCCGCGAGCTCTGCACGCAGGTCACCAACGACCTGCTGACCGCCGGCAAGGTGCGCAACGTGCGCGTGCTCGCCATCTACGGCGGCCGCGCCTACGAGCCCCAGGTCGAGGCGCTGAAGAAGGGCGTCGACGTGATCGTCGGCACGCCCGGGCGCCTGCTGGACCTGGCCGGGCAGAAGAAGCTCGACCTCTCCCACGTGCGGGCGCTCGTGCTCGACGAGGCCGACGAGATGCTCGACCTCGGCTTCCTGCCCGACGTCGAGAAGATCATCCAGCTGCTGCCCGCACGCCGCCAGACCATGCTCTTCTCGGCGACCATGCCGGGAGCGGTCATCGGCCTGGCCCGCCGCTACATGTCGCAGCCGACGCACATCCGCGCCACGGCCCCGGACGACCAGGGCGCGACCGTCGCCAACATCGCCCAGCACGTCTACCGCGCCCACTCGATGGACAAGCCGGAGATGGTCTCCCGCATCCTCCAGGCCGAGGGCCGGGGGCTGGCGATGATCTTCTGCCGGACCAAGCGGACCGCCGCGGACATCGCCGACCAGCTCGCCCGCCGCGGCTTCGCCTCCGGCGCCGTCCACGGCGACCTCGGGCAGGGAGCGCGCGAGCAGGCCCTGAGGGCCTTCCGCAACGGCAAGGTGGACGTGCTGGTGTGCACGGACGTGGCCGCCCGGGGCATCGACGTCGAGGGTGTGACGCACGTCGTCAACTACCAGTCGCCCGAGGACGAGAAGACCTATCTGCACCGCATCGGCCGGACCGGCCGCGCCGGGGCCTCCGGCACCGCGATCACGCTGGTCGACTGGGACGACATCCCGCGCTGGCAGCTGATCAACAAGGCCCTGGAGCTGGACTTCAACGACCCGGTCGAGACCTACTCCACCTCACCCCACTTCTACGCGGAGCTGGGCATCCCCGAGGGCACCAAGGGTGTCCTGCCCCGGACGGAGCGCACCCGCGCCGGGCTCGCGGCGGAGGAGATCGAGGACCTGGGCGAGACGGGCGGCCGCGGCCGCCGCTCGGCCGGACCGGCGGTGAGGGAGGAGCGCCCGGCCCACACGCCGCGGCAGCGGCGGCGCACCCGGGGCGGCGCCGAGGTCGCCGCCGGGGCGGTTCCCGAGCAGGGCGGCGAGCAGCCGGCCGAGCCGCGCACGCCGCGGCGCCGCCGTCGCACCCGCTCCGGCGCCCCGTCGGCGGGCGCGGCCGTGGCCGAGGCCGCGGCTCCCGCGGAGGGGCTCGCCGCCGAGGCGGACGAGGCCGCCGTGGCGGCTCCGCGCCGTCGGCGGACCCGGGCGGCCGAGAGCGTCGCCGAGGCTGCGGTGCCCTCCGCGGCGGAGGCCGAGGCCGCCCCGGCCGCGGAAGCCGAGGCCAAGCCGCGCCGGACCCGCACCCGCAAGACCGCCGCCAAGGCCACCGCACCCGAGGCCGCCGAACCGGCGACCGGGGCGGAGCCGGAGGCCGCCGAGGCCAAGCCGCGGCGGACCCGCACCCGCAAGACCGCCGCCAAGGCGACCGCCGCCGAGGCCGCCCCGGCCGCCGAAGCCGAGGCCAAGCCGCGCCGGACCCGCACCCGCAAGACCGCCGCCAAGGCCACCGCACCCGAGGCCGCCGAACCGGCGACCGGGGCCTGAGCCCGCGGCAGTGCGCCGAGTGAACGCCCCGCCCCTCCCGGGCGGGGCGTTCGCCGTCCCCGGCCGGTGGCCGCGCACCCGCTCCGCGGTCCGCGCGCACCGGCGCGCTAGCCTCTGGCCATGAGCCGCCCTCCCACGTTCGTCCCGCCGTCCTGCGCCCGCTCCCTGCGCCTCGCCACCTCCCGCGGCGAGTTCGCCGTCCTCGACGCCCGCCCCTCGGGGGCGCCGCGGGGGACCGCCCTGCTGCTCCCGGGGTACACCGGGAGCAAGGAGGACTTCATCGCCCTGCTCGCGCCGCTCGCCGAGGCGGGCTTCCGCGCCGTCGCGGTCGACGGCCGCGGCCAGTACGAGACCGGCGGCCCCGCCGACCGGGAAGAGCCCTACGCCCAGCAGGAGTTGGCGAGCGACGTACTCGCCCAGGCCGCCGCGGTCGGCCCGGGGGTGCATCTGGTCGGGCACTCGCTGGGCGGGCAGATCTCCCGCGCGGCCGTACTGCGGGAGGCCTCGCGCTTCGCCAGCTTGACGCTGATGTCCTCCGGGCCCGCGGAGGTGAGCGCGGCCCAGCAGGAGAAGGTCGAACTGCTCGCCGGGGCCCTGGCCGTGATGTCGATGGACGAGGTCTGGACGGCGATGCAGACCTTCGAGGGCTCCGCACCCGAGGACGCGGCCGAGGGGACCGACGGCGACCGCGAGGACCTGCGGCGGCGCTGGCTGCTCCACAGCCCGGCGCAGCTCCTGGCAACGGGGCGCCAGCTGCGCGGCGAGCCCGACCGCACGCAGGAGCTGGCGGCGGTCGGGCTGCCGCTGCACGTGCTCTCGGGAGACGAGGACGACACCTGGCCGATCGGGCTGCTCGACGACATGGCCCTCCGGCTCAAGGCGGCGCGCACGGTGGTCGACGGCGCGGGGCACTCCCCCAACACGGACCGCCCCGAGGAGACGGCACGGGCGCTGGTGCGCTTCTGGGAGGGGTGCTGACGGGCGGTCCACGCGCGGCGGGCCGCCCTCGGGACGCTCAGAGGGCGGACTGCAGGCTCTGCCAGAAGCCGTCCCGCAGCGCCCGGCGCAGCATCCCCTGGCCGCGCAGAGAGCTCCCGAGCAGCCGCTCCGCCTCGACGAGGAGCTCCTGGTCGACGGGGCCCGGCAGGTAGGGGTGCCCGGGGAGCAGCGCGGACAGCTCCGCGGCATCCCGGTCCGCGGCCCAGGCGGCCGCGATCCGGGCGCCGGTGGTCCGCACCTCCTCGCGCGAGGGCGGGGGGCCCTCGGTCTCCAGGGTGGTCACGGGGCGCCTGCTGACGTAGGGGCGGCAGAAGTCGGCGTCGAGTACGCGGCGGCTGTCGGCCTCCCAGCACAGCGGGTCGGCCTGGTTGCGGCCCTCGGCGGCCTCGATGCCCCACAGGTGGACCCGCACGCCGTAGCCCTGGGCCGCCTCGACCGCCGGGACGAGGTCCTCGTCGCCGCCGACCAGGGCCGCGTCGCTGATGGCCCGGTGGCGGGCGAGGGACTCCAGGTCGCCGCGGATGAGGGAGTCCACGCCCTTCTGCTGGTTGTTGGCGTTGAGGTTGCCGAGGCGGACCTTGACGTCCGGGAGTTCGGCGATGGCCTGCTGCTCGGGGGTGTGGATGCGGCGCCGTGCGCCGTCGTACCAGTAGACGCGCAGCAGGCGGCTGTCGCCGAAGACGCCGCGCGCGGTGTCGATGAGGGCCGCGATCAGGCCGCCGGCGTCCAGGTCGCACGCGCGCCGGTCCTCGGTACCGGCGACCAGCAACCCGGCCGAAGCATGCACGTAACCGGCGTCCACGAAGATGGCGTGTGTCGAGGGACTTCTGGCGACCTCGACGAGCATGCGCCGCAGGAGCTCATCGGTGTGCTCCAGGCGGGCGGCGAGTTCGGCGGTGTCGGTGCTGGTGCTGCGGGCGTCGTCGTTCATACCGGCCCCATTCTCCGCGCCCGGGACGCTAACCGCTAGTAGTTAGGCGTCCGAAAAATTTCTTTAGCGTAGGGAATGTTTGCAGGATGCATCGCGTTGTGGAGAGTCGGACACGGACGGAGAATTCCGTCTGTCAGCAGTTCTCCGCACAGGAGGATCACGACGAAGGGAGAAGCCGTTGCGCTTCGAGATCATGCGACTGGACGACGTCGACGGCAGTGCTGTCGACAGCACTGTCGTGGACGCCGCCTCCGTCAACCGGATCGTGCAGCAGGCCGCCTCGATCGGCCAGCGCATCCTCATCCGGCCCGCCGAGACCTCGGCTTCGTAGCCCTCGCCCATCCGCACGCGCGGCGCCCCCGTACGGGACTTCCGTACGGGGGCGCCGTGCGTGTCGGGGGCGACCGGGGTCAGGCGCCCCGGACGACCTGCGTGACGCCGTTGATGATCTGCTGGACCGCGATGGCGGAGAGCATCATCCCCGCGAGCCGGGTCACCAGGACCACCCCGCCGTCCTTGATCACACGGATGATGACCAGCGAGTAGCGCATCGCCAGCCACAGCACCACGTGCATCGCGGCGATCGCCGCCCAGACCGAGACCTGCTCGCCGGCGGTGTCCGCGTGCTGCACGGCGAGGATCACCGAGACGATGGCCCCGGGACCGGCGAGCAGCGGCATGCCGAGCGGGACGAGGGCGACGTTGACGTCCTTGGTCTGCTGGGGCTCGTCGGTCTTGCCGGTGAGCAGGTCGAGCGCGATCAGCAGCAGGAGCAGACCTCCGGCGATCATCAGGGCCGGGACGGAGACGTGCAGGTAGTCGAGGATCTGCTGGCCGAGGATGCCGAAGACGGTGATCACACCGAAGGCGACGGCCACGGCCTGCCAGGCCATGCGCCGCTGGACCTTGGCGGCGCGGCCGGAGGTGAGCGCCAGGAAGATCGGCGTGACCCCCGGGGGGTCCATGATGACGAAGAGGGTCAGGAACAGGGAGCCGAAGACGGCGGCGTCGAACACGTGAGGGCCTTGCGTGAGGAAGGGGTGCTGTCCGGGGCCGCGGCGCGCCGGGGCACGCCGCGCGGTGCTCCCGGGGCAGGCGTGCCCCGGGGGCGCGGGGAAGAAGGAGGGCGGGGAGGAGCGGTGCTACCGGCGCGGTGCTCCACCGGCGCCCGGCACGGGGAACGCGCCGCTCGCGCGCCGGGTGATCTCCCCGTAGATCTCGGGGTCGGTGGTGTACTCGCCGAGGGCGCAGGTCTTGCGGCTGCCGTGGTAGTCGCTGGAGCCCGTGACCAGCAGCCCGAGATCGGCCGCGAGGCCCCGGAGCCTGGTCCGGGCGGCGTCGTCGTGGTCCATGTGGTCCACCTCGACGCCGTCGAGGCCGTGGGCCGCGAGGGCGGCGAAGGCGTCCTCGGGCACCGTGCGGCCGCGCTTGACCGCCAGCGGGTGGGCGAGGACGGTGACACCGCCCGCGGCCTTCACCAGGCTGATCGCGGTGAACGGGTCGAGTTCGCACTTCTCCACGTGGGCCCGGCCGCCGTCGGCGAGCCATGCCGGGGTGAAGGCGTCCGAGACGGAGGAGACCACGCCGAGTTCGACGAGGGCCTCGGCGATGTGCGGCCTGCCGACCGAGCCCTCGCCCGCGATCCGCGCCACCTGCTCCCAGGTGACGGGCACGTCCAGTTCCCGCAGGCGGGCGACCATGGCACGGGCCCGGGGGACGCGGTCGTCCCGGACGAGTTCGCGCCGGCGCAGCAGCTCGGGCTCCTCCGGGTCGAAGAGGTACCCCAGCAGGTGCAGCCCCACTCCGTCGAGGCGGCAGGAGAGCTCGGCGCCCGTCACCAGGGTCAGCCCGGCGGGCAGGGCGGCCGCGGCCTCCGCATGGCCCCGCGTGGTGTCGTGGTCGGTGAGCGCGACGACGTCCAGCCCGGCCGCGGCCGCGTTGCGGACCAGCCCGGCGGGGGTGTCCGTGCCGTCCGATGCGGTGGAGTGGGTGTGCAGGTCGATGCGCACGACGCGGTACTCCAGGGCTCGGGGCGGACGGGGACGCTCCAGGATAACCGCCGCACGGAGCCCGGGACCCCGCCGGGCAGGCCGATGAGGGTAACGCCACACCAGCCCCGGCGCCCCTTACCGAGGCCCCGCCGGCGCACCGCTCCGCCGCACCCCGGGGACGGGGGAGCGGCGCCTACGGAATCAGGCGGGGCGAGAGCGCCCCGCAGGGCAGCAGCTCGATCTCGGCCCCGGCATCGCGCAGATCGGTGAGCACCAGCTCGTCGTAGAGCAGCAGCCCGGACTGCTCGGGCCAGACCACGGCCCACAGCCACAGGCCGCGCGCCTCGCCGGCGAAGACCGCGCGGTCCGCCGGGACGCCCTCGACCTGCCACAGCGGCGTGGGGCGCCCCGCGGCGAGGACCTTGGCCTGCGGGGCACCGTCGACCTTCAGGCGCGCGCCGGGATCGGGGCCGTCGATGCCCGCGTAGCGCGCACCCAGCCCCACCCCCAGCTCCTCGGCGACCAGGAGCAGTTCGCCGATCCCGCCGAGGGGGCCGGGGCCGGAGCAGGCGACCGCGGTGGCACGCCCCCCGCTGCGGTCGTCCCCGGCGTGGGCGACGCCGGTGAACAGCCAGCCGACCGGGAGCGGCCACGGCATCCACACCGGGATCCGGGCGCGGTGCACGACGACACCGAGGGCCTCGACACTGGGCGGGATCACCGGCTGCAGCGGATACACGGCCCCGTGCACATCGCACTGCCAGGAGTCGGCAAAGAGACCGGGCGCCCTCACCCGGCCACCGCACTTCGGGCAACTGGGTTCGCCCCTCATAGGGAACCACGGTCCTCCCCCGCCGACGCCGCGTCAAGGACGATCACCCGTCCGGAGCGTGCCTCCGCCTGGAAACATGCATGCATATTGCAGTAATTAGCCTCCCTAAAATACTGTGGGCGGGCACTCCGGCGGGGACGCGGGCACGCACGCCCCGGCGCGGCACGCACACGGGCACGCACGGGACGAGGACACGGAGGGGCGATTCCATGCACGCAGAGGACCGCGCGGGCTCCCGCGCAGACGGCCGGGCGGTCGGCACCCCGACCGGGGAGGCGGCACCCGGCGGGCAGTCCCGGGAGGGGGCCCCCGGCATCCTGCGCCAGCCGAAGGCGGTCTGGGCCACGGCCGGCGCGTCCGTCGTCGCCTTCACGGGGATCGGGCTGGTCGATCCGATCCTGCCGTCGATCGCCGACGGGCTGAGGGCCACACCGAGCCAGGTCTCCCTGCTGTTCACCTCGTACTTCCTGATCACCGCGTGCGCGATGCTGGTGACCGGCGCCGTCTCCAGCCGCCTCGGCGGCCGGCGCACCCTGCTGGCCGGGCTCGCCCTGGTGGTCGTCTTCGCCACACTGTCGGGAACCTCGTCCTCGGTGGGCGAGCTGGTCGGGTTCCGCGCGGGCTGGGGGCTGGGCAACGCCCTGTTCGTCTCCACCGCGCTGGCCGTCATCGTCGGCGCGGCGAGCGGGGGCAGCGCCGCGGCGATCCTGCTCTACGAGTCGGCGCTGGGCCTCGGCATGGCCTGCGGCCCGCTGCTGGGCGCCGTCCTGGGCGAGGCGAGCTGGCGCTACCCCTTCTTCGGCACGGCCCTGCTGATGGCCATCGGCTTCGTGTGCATCGCCGCCTTCCTGCGGGAGCAGCCGAGGCCGTCACGCCCCGCCTCGGTGCTCGACCCGGTCCGGGCGCTGGGGCACCGCGGGCTCGCCTCCACCGCGGCCGCGGCCTTCTTCTACCACTACGCCTTCTTCACCGTGCTCGCCTTCGCCCCCTTCGTCCTCGACCTGACGCCCTACCGGGCGGGCGGCGTCTTCTTCGCCTGGGGCGTGCTGCTCGCCCTGTTCTCGGTGGTCGTCGCCCCGCGCCTGCAGTCGCGCTTCGGCTCACCGCCCGTCCTCTGCGCCGCCCTGCTGGTGCTGGCCGCCGACGTGGTGGCACTCGGGTACGGCGGGCACGGCACGGCCGTGTTCTGCACGGTCCTCTCCGGCGCCCTCATCGGGGTGGCCAACACCGTCTTCACGGAGCTGGCGCTCGGTGTGTCCGACGCGCCCCGGGCGGTGGCCGGAGCCGGGTACAACTTCGTGCGCTGGTTCGCCGCGGCGGCCGCCCCCTACCTGGCGCCCCGGATCGAGGAGTGGAGCGGCGGAGCGCGGATGCCGTTCCTGGTCGCGGGCGCGGCAGCGGCGGCGGGGGCGGGCATCGTCCGGGTCCGGCGCGGACTCCTCGCCCCGCGGGCCGGAGGCCCGGAGCCGGGCGGGAGCACCCGCGAGGGCACGGCGGCCCGCGCCGGCTGACGCAGCGGCGCTCCCGGGCGGCCACCGGTCCGGTGGCCGCCCGCGGGTTCACTCCAGGGGCACCGAGCGGCGCACCGGGTCGCGCAGGTCCGTACCGTGCGTCAGCCAGCGCTCCTGGAGGGCCGCCGCGCCGTGCACCCGCTTCCACGCCGCCTCGTTGGAGGTCATCGGCAGCAGGGGCAGGAACCGCACCGGCTCCATGGGCTCGTCCAGGTCGAGGTCCTCGACCAGCCCGCCGGGCTCGGCGACCAGCACCGAGGTGAACGGCGCGCCCGGCCACAGGGGTTCGCCCACGTCGAGCGAGGCTCCGGGCACCACCACGACGCCCTCGACCTGGGGGGAGGCGGCCAGCACGGCGAGCGGCCGCAGCACCTTGTCGGTCTCGGCCCGCCCCGCCCGGACCGAGAGCAGCAGCTCGGCGCGGGGGCCCTTGTGGGGGTCGGCGAAGGCCGCGGTGGGATCCGCCATCGGCGAGCCCGCCATGCCGAGGGTGGCGTAGCGCACGATCCCCCCGGCCTCGTCGGCGAAGCGCAGCACCTCGATCCGGTCGGTGCCGAGGAAGGTGACCGCCGCGCGGGCGTCGGGCTCACCGAGCGTGCCGCGGAGCCGTGCTTCGACGAGAGCGAGAACTTCTTCCATGCAGTGAGCATAAAACGCGTAAGGAACGGGCAAACACAGGGATTGGCCCGTGAGCGGCTGATACTGTGAAGCGCTGGTCGGGACGGCTCGCAGGGACTCCTCCCCGCGGCCGCCGCAGGAGCCCTGCTCCGGTCCCGACGACACGTCATCCCCCACGGGGGACCGGCAGGAGGAGGTGGGGCTGCGATGGACCGAAGTCGATCGTGCAGTACCGGCAGCTCTTCCGCACGGCCCGTCCTCCCGTACGCCGCCTGATCCCGGCGCACCGCTGAGCACCGCGCCCCCGGGGTCCCCCCTCACGGGTCGCACGGCGTGCCGCACGACGGAAGAGCACCGCGTCTCTCTTTGTCTGCAGCGAATCGCCGTCACCGCGATCCCGCGGTGCCGCCCGCTTTGCGGACGTGTGTCCACGTCCCCATTCCGGGTTGCGCCACGCCCGTCGCCGACGGCCTCTCCGTGAAGGAGCCAGCCATGTCGATGATCCGCGACCTCCGCGCCGTCGTGCGCCCCTCCCTGCGCAGGAACCGCACCAGCTTCCACGCCTACGACACCACCCGCGACCCCTCCGCCTCGACCGCCGTCGTGGACTGCGCGGTGTACCGCGACGGCAGGCGCCTGGAGGGCGGCGGCTGCCAGACCCCCCACGAGGCGATGCTGCGCGTGCGCGAGGGCGGCGGCTTCGCCTGGATCGGGCTGCACGAGCCGACCGAGCAGGAGTTCGCCGGCATCGCCGCCGAGTTCGGCCTGCACCCCCTCGCGGTGGAGGACGCCGTCCACGCCCACCAGCGGCCGAAGCTGGAGCGCTACGACGACACCCTGTTCACCGTCTTCAAGACCATCCACTACGTCGACCACGCCGAACTGACCGCGACCAGCGAGGTGGTGGAGACCGGCGAGGTGATGGTGTTCACCGGCCGGGACTTCGTCATCACCGTGCGGCACGGCGGCAAGGGCTCGCTGCGCGCCCTCCGCCACGGCCTCCAGAAGGACGCCGACCTGCTCGCCAAGGGGCCCTCGGCGGTGCTGCACGCCATCGCCGACCACGTGGTCGACGGGTACATCGCGGTGGCCTCCGCCGTGCAGGACGACATCGACGAGGTCGAGATCGACGTCTTCTCCGCCCCCGCGAAGGGCAGCCCGCGGGGCAGCGACGCCGGGCGGATCTACCAGCTCAAGCGCGAGGTGCTCCAGTTCAAGCGGGCCGTCTCGCCGCTGCTGCGGCCGATGCAGCTGCTCAGCGAGCGGCCCATGCGGCTGGTCGACCCGGACATCCAGAAGTACTTCCGCGACGTCGCCGACCACCTCGCACGGGTCCAGGAGGAGGTCATCGGCTTCGACGAGCTGCTCAACTCCATCCTCCAGGCCAACCTGGCCCAGGCGACGGTGGCCCAGAACGAGGACATGCGCAAGATCACCTCGTGGGCGGCCATCATCGCCGTGCCGACGGCCGTCTGCGGGATCTACGGCATGAACTTCACGCACATGCCCGAGCTGGAGTGGCGCTTCGGGTACCCCGCGGTGCTCACCGGCATCGCGGTGGCCTGCTTCGCCATCCACCGCACGCTCAAGCGCAACGGCTGGCTCTAGCGCGGCCCGGGCCGGAGGTCCGCCGCCTCCTGCCGGCGCGACTCCGGCACAGGCCGCCACGGCGCCCCCGGCCCGCCCCCCGGGCCGCTCGGTAGGCTGCCCCGTATGACAACGCAACGGCTGGGCCAGGCGCTCGTCGAGGAGTCCGCGAAGAAGTCCGGGCTGCTCTGGGTACGCGGCGACGGCGTCCCCGCCCGCGCGCTGTGGCACGTGTGGCACGAGGGAGCCGTCCATGTCGTCGGCGACGGGCCCGGCGAGCAGCCGCTGCCGGGACTGGCCGACGGCGGCACCGCCGAGGTCACCGTGCGCAGCAAGGACAAGGGCGGCCGACTCGTGCAGTGGACGGCCTCCGTACGGCGGCTGGAGCCGGGCACCCCGGCCTGGGACGCGGCCGTGGCCGAGCTGCGGGGCAAGCGCCTCAACGCGACGGACGCGGAGGGCATGGCGGAGCGCTGGGCCCGCGAGTGCCGTGTGCTGCGGCTCGAACCTCGGGGCGCGGCCGTCACCGAGCTGCCCGACGGCCCCCTCGACGCGGCGCCGCTGCCGAGCCCGGCGGTCACCCGGCGCCCCGCCCCCGCGGCGCTGCCGAAGCTGCTGCTGGGACGCCGCGGCCGCCGGCGCTGAGCGGGCGGCGCGCGGACCGCGGGACACGGCACGGCGTCCGCGCCGTGGTCCGGAGCGTCAACTCCGCGGGGTGCGCAGCCGTATGCGCTCCCCGCGGCTGCCGAAGAGGCTCAGCACCTCCGCACCGCCGCGCCCCGCGGCCCCGAACCAGTGCGGCACCCGGCAGTCGAACTCGGCGGCCTCGCCCGGGCCCATGGTGAAGTCGCGCTCCCCCAGGCGCACCCGGAGCCGCCCGGTCAGGACGTAGACCCACGCATGCCCCTCGTGGGTGCGCGGGTGCGGCCGGCCGTCGCACACCGGGATGACCACCTTCTCGGCACGCGGTCCGCTGCCCCGGCGCGCCAGCGGGATCAGCAGCCGGCCCTCTCCCGCGGCGGGGGCGGACCGGAGGGCCGCTTGCGTCCGGGGCGCCGGGACGACGTCGCCGAGGGGGATGCCCAGCGCCGCCGTGACCGGCAGCACCAGCTCCAGGCTCGGCTTGCGCCGTCCCGACTCCAGCCGGGAGAGGGTGCTCGTCGAGATGCCCGTGGCGCGGGCGAGGCGGGCGAGGGTCACGCCCTTCTTCTCACGGGCGTGCCGCAGCCGGGGGGCTATCTGCTCGATCACGGCGTCCACGCTCGGTTGCTGCTCCATGGCGCGCAGCGAAGCAGGACGTCCCCGAATCGGCAAGATTTTTTGCCGGAACGGCCTCTCCCTCACGATGCTCCCGGTGGAGGTGTTCCCCATGGACGCAACAACGGATGCCATCGGAGCCGGCCCGAGGACCGCAGCGGGCCCGGCACCCGCCCCACCGCCGGGAAGGCTGCCCGCCGGGGTGTACGTGCTGGGCTTCAGCCTGTTCGCGATGGGCACGGCGGAGTTCCTGATGGCGGGTGTGCTGCCCCAGGCCGCGGACGACCTCGGGGTCAGCCTGTCCTCGGCCGGGTTCCTGATCACGGCCTTCGCGCTGGGGGTCGTGGTCGGCGGTCCGCCCTTCGCCGTGCTCAGCCTGCGCTGGCCCCGCCGCACGGCGCTGGTCGTGACGCAGGGCGTGTTCGCCCTCGCCGTGGCCGCGGGGCTGCTGGGCGACTACCGGGTCCTGCTGGTCACCCGGGTGGTCGCGGGCCTCGCCTACGCGGGCTTCTTCGCGGTCGCGTCGGTGACGGCGATCAGCCTGGTGCCGCCGGAGCGCACCGCGCGGGCCTCCGGCGTGGTGGTCAGCGGCCTGAGCACGGCCATGGTCGCCGGAGGGCCCGCGGGCACCCTGCTCGGCCATGTCACCGAGTGGCGCGGCGGCTTCTGGGGCGTCGTGGCGCTCACCTGCGCCGGGATCGCCGGCTGCCTCCTCGGTCTCCCCCCGCACGGCGGCGCCGGCGGGTCCGCCGCACCGAGCCTGGCGCGGGAGCTCGCCGTGATGCGGCGACCGGCGCTGTGGGGCGTCTACGCGATCACGATCCTCACCACCGCGGCGTACATGATCACCTTCAACTACCTGGCGGCCCTGCTCACCGAGGTCACCGCCCTGCCCCGGGTGTGGGTCCCGGCCGTCCTGGCGCTCTTCGGGGCCGGTGCCTTCGCCGGCCTGGCCGTCGGCGGCCGGATCTCCGACCGGCGCCCCCACCTGGCGCTGCTCGCCGGCGCGTCGGCGATCGCGCTCCTGTCGGCCCTGATGGCCGCCGCCCTCCACCGGGTGTGGGCGGTGGTTCC
This sequence comes from Streptomyces sp. C10-9-1, assembly GCF_024497955.1. Classification (GTDB taxonomy): domain Bacteria; phylum Actinomycetota; class Actinomycetes; order Streptomycetales; family Streptomycetaceae; genus Streptomyces; species Streptomyces sanyensis. Next base: position 126,983 of record NZ_JANHKP010000009.1, read on the forward strand.
CGTGGTCCTCCTCCTCGGCATCGCCGCGTTCCTGCTCAACCCCGCGGTCTACGCACGGGTCTTCGCCATCGCGGCGGACGCGCCCGCGCTCGCCGGGGCCACCACGGTCTCGGCGTTCCAGCTGGGCATCAGCCTCACCCCCGCGCTCGCCGCGTCCGCCCTCGCCCGAGGAGCCTCCCTCACCGGCATCTGCCTGATCGGGGCCGCGCTGGCCGCGGCCGCCGTCCCCCTGGTCCTCCTCGACCGCGCCCGGCACGTCCGGGCGGTGCGCACCGCCGCGGTGGAGCACCGTCCGCCGCACGCCGGGGCCCCGAGGGCGCCGCGGGGCTGAGCGCGGCGCCCGGTCAGTCCCCCGAGGTCCCGGGGAGCTGGCCGCTGTAGTCCAGGGTCTCGTCCTTGGAGGGCTCCGCCAGGGCGAAGTCCTTGTCCCAGTCCGCCAGCACCAGCACCCCGGCGCCCCCGGCGCGGGCGAAGCGGAGCGGGTAGGGGTCGCCGATCAGGGACACGTCGAGGACCCCGCCCGCGCCCTTGGCGGCGCGCACCTCGATCGTCTTCACCCCGCCCACCCGGGTGCGGTCCCCCTTGCTCAGCTCGCCGTGCATCCCGAGCAGGCCGTCGAGGATGACGTCCATCTCCGTGAAACCGCGGAACTGCGCGTACGAGGGGTCGTTCTGGGGCACCTTGACGTACTTGTCGCCCAGCTTGCGGGCCGCCTCCTGGTCCGCCTCGGTCTGCTTGTCGTCGCCGTCCTCGCCCGCATGGGTCCAGAAGCCCGCGTCGGCCTTGAGGTAGAGGGCGTCGCCGACCCTGAGCAGTTCGAAGGTGTTCTCCTTCGAGGCCACCGAGCCGCTGGCGCCGTCCTGCTTGAGGCGCATGTTCAGCTTGTAGGTGCCGCCCTTGCTGACCAGCGTGCCCGAGAGGCGCACCGCGGAGGCGGCGTCCGCCGCCGCCCGGGCCTTCTTCTCGATCTCCGCGGCACCGAGCTTGCCGATCCCGTTCGTGCCCTCGTCGGGATCCGGACCGCCGCAGGCCGTCGCCGCCGAGGTCACGACGGCGCACAGGGCTGCGGCGAGAGCCGCGCGACGCGCCCGGCCGGCGATAGGAAGGGGAGTCACCGGCACCCTGCCTCTCATCTGTCGGGGATGGCAGACCGCAGCGTACCCGGGCGTCCCGCGGCCGCCGGAGGCAGCCGTACGGCGGTGGGCCGAGGGCGAGGCGGAACGGTACGGGCTAGCCTGAACGCGTCGAAGTGCACCTTTCACGGCATAAGGAGGGGCGGCATGGCAGCGGGCGCCCCCCGGGTCTTCGTCTCGCACCTCGCCGGCGTGCCGGTCTTCGACCCCAACGGGGACCAGGTCGGCCGGGTCAGGGACCTGGTGGCGATGCTGCGCGTCGGGCACCGGCCGCCGCGGCTGCTGGGGCTGGTGGTGGAGGTCATCAGCCGGCGCCGGATCTTCCTGCCGATGACCCGGGTCACCGGTGTGGAGTCGGGCCAGGTGATCACCACCGGTGTGCTCAACGTGCGGCGCTTCGAGCAGCGGCCCACCGAGCGGCTGGTCCTGGGCGAGCTGCTGGACCGGCGGGTGCGCCTGGTGGAGACCGACGAGGAGGTCACCGTCCTGGACGTGGCCATCCAGCAGCTCCCCGCCCGCCGCGACTGGGAGATCGACAAGGTCTTCGTCCGCAAGGGCAAGGGCGGTGCCCTGCGCCGCAAGGGCGAGACCCTGACGCTGGAGTGGTCCGCCGTGACGGGCTTCTCGCTGGAGGAGCACGGGCAGGGCGCGGAGAGTCTGCTGGCCACCTTCGAGCAGCTGCGCCCCGCGGACCTCGCCAACGTGCTCCACCACCTCACCCCCAAGCGCCGCGCCGAGGTGGCGGCGGCACTCGACGACGACCGGCTCGCCGACGTGCTGGAGGAGCTCCCCGACGACGACCAGGTCGAGATCCTCGGCAAGCTCAAGGAGGAGCGGGCGGCCGACGTGCTGGAGGCGATGGACCCGGACGACGCCGCCGACCTGCTCTCCGAACTCCCCGAGGACGACAAGGAGCGGCTGCTGACCCTGATGCGCCCCGACGACGCCGCGGACGTGCGCCGCCTGCTCTCCTACGAGGAGCGCACCGCGGGCGGGCTGATGACCACCGAGCCGATCGTGCTCCGCCCGGACGCCACCGTCGCCGACGCGCTGGCCCGGGTACGCCAGCAGGACCTCTCCCCGGCCCTGGCCGCCCAGGTCTACGTCTGCCGTCCGCCGGACGAGACGCCCACCGGGAAGTACCTGGGCACGGTGCACTTCCAGCGGCTGCTGCGCGATCCGCCGTTCACCCTGGTCAGCTCGATCGTGGACAGCGACCTGCCGCCGCTGTCGCCGGACACGGCGCTGCCGGCCGTCACCAGCTACCTCGCCGCGTACAACATGGTGGCCGCCCCGGTCGTGGACGAGGGCGGCTCGCTGCTCGGCGCGGTGACCGTGGACGACGTGCTCGACCACCTGCTGCCCGACGACTGGCGGGAGACCGAGTTCGAGGAGTCCGGCCATGGCTGAGGGGGGCGCCCGTGGTTAGCGGCGGCGAGCCCGGCCACCCCGAGCGCGGCGAGGTCCGCGACCGGGTGCCCTCCGGCGCCTCGGCGGCCTCCCGGCGGGTACGGCTGGACCTGCCCCGGGCGCCGCGCCGCACCCTGCTGCCCGACTACGACCCCGAGGCCTTCGGCCGGCTGTCGGAGAAGATCGCCCGCTTCCTCGGCACCGGCCGGTTCCTGGTCTGGATGACGCTGACGATCATCGCCTGGGTGCTCTGGAACATCGGCGCCCCCGCCGAGCTGCGCTTCGACGAATACCCGTTCATCTTCCTCACGCTCGTGCTCTCCCTCCAGGCCTCCTACGCGGCTCCGCTGATCCTGCTGGCGCAGAACCGCCAGGACGACCGGGACCGGGTCAACCTGGAGCAGGACCGCAAGCAGAACGAGCGGTCCATCGCCGACACCGAGTACCTCACCCGAGAGATCGCGGCCCTGCGCATGGGCCTCGGCGAGGTGGCCACCCGCGACTGGATCCGCTCGGAGCTGGAGGACCTGGTACGCGAGCTGGAGGAGCGTCGCGCGCCCCTCCCGCCGGAGCGCTCCGCCCGACGTGACGAAGGCGACCGCTGACGGCCTTTCCGGAGGCGTCCTCCAGCGCCGTACCATCGTCGGTATGGCTACGGAAGACGCGGTGCTCGAGGCACTGGCGACGGTGAACGACCCCGAGATCAACCGACCGATCACCGAACTGGGCATGGTGAAATCGGTCGACATCGGGGACGACGGCACGGTCGCCGTCACGGTGTACCTCACCGTCTCGGGCTGCCCGATGCGGGAGACGATCACCCGGAACGTGACGGAGGCGGTGGCCCGCGTCGACGGCGTCGCGCGCGTCGACGTCTCCCTCGACGTGATGAGCGACGAGCAGCGCAAGGAGCTGGCCGCCTCGCTGCGCGGCACGACCGCGGAGCGCGAGGTGCCCTTCGCCAAGCCGGGCTCCCTCACCCGGGTCTACGCGGTGGCCTCCGGCAAGGGCGGCGTCGGCAAGTCCTCCGTGACCGTGAACCTCGCGGCCGCCATGGCCGCCGACGGGCTGAAGGTCGGGGTCGTGGACGCCGACATCTACGGCCACAGCGTGCCGCGCATGCTGGGGGCCGACGGCCGGCCCACCCAGGTCGAGAACATGATCATGCCGCCCTCGGCGAACGGCGTGAAGGTCATCTCGATCGGCATGTTCACCCCGGGCAACGCCCCGGTGGTGTGGCGGGGGCCCATGCTGCACCGCGCCCTCCAGCAGTTCCTCGCGGACGTCTACTGGGGCGACCTGGACGTCCTGCTGCTCGACCTCCCTCCGGGCACCGGCGACATCGCCATCTCGGTGGCCCAGCTGGTGCCCAACGCGGAGATCCTGGTCGTGACGACGCCGCAGCAGGCGGCCGCCGAGGTGGCCGAGCGCGCCGGGTCCATCGCGGTGCAGACCCACCAGAAGATCGTCGGGGTCGTGGAGAACATGTCCGGGCTGCCCTGCCCGCACTGCGACGAGATGGTCGACGTCTTCGGGACCGGGGGCGGGGAGAAGGTGGCGGAGGGGCTGACGAGGACCACCGGCGCCACCGTGCCGGTGCTCGGCGCCATCCCGATCGACGTCCGGCTGCGCGAGGGCGGCGACGAGGGCAAGCCGGTGGTGCTGACCGACCCGGACTCCCCGGCCGGGTCCGCGCTGCGGGCGATCGCCGGGAAGCTCGGCGGACGGCAGCGGGGCCTGTCGGGGATGAGCCTGGGCATCACGCCGCGCAACAAGTTCTGAGACCCGGAACCGCGCGTTCGTGCGCGGCAGCGTGCAGGGGCCCCTGCGGCCGTCGACGGCCGCAGGGGCCCCTGCACGCCCGGCTCCGGGCGGCGGGCGGGCGCTGTCAGAGGTAGGGCGCCAGGTCCTCGATCGCGGTGAAGGCGAGCCCGTAGGCGCTCATCCCCCGCCCGTAGGCCCCGATGTGGCAGCCGTTGCCGGCCGTCCCCGCCAGCACCCAGCCGAACTCGGACTCGCGGTAGTGGAAGGGGGTGGGCACGCCGTCCACGGGAAGCGCCAGCGCCGACCACTCCTCGCCGGACAGGTCGTCGGCGAGCGCGAACGCCGTCTCGGTCTGCTGGTCGAGCCAGTCGTCGCGCAGCGCGTGGTCCAGCTGCGGGGGCCAGGTGTGGGCGAGCAGCCCCGACCCCGCCAGCCAGGCCGCGGTGGAGACCGAGGTGGCCTCCAGGACGCCCGTGCCGTCGCCGCTGCGCCGCAGGGGGCTGGCCGCGACGGTCACGACCACGGCGAACCGCTCCTTCTCCGCGCCGGTCGCCTCGTTCCGTATCGAGGGCTCGTCGCCGTGGTTGATCGCCCCGTGCTGGACGGTGCCGTCGGCCGCGGTGCCCACCTGCATCAGCCTGCGCGGGCCGGTGAAGGCACCGTCCAGGCCGTACCAGGGGAAGGCGGCGCTCCGGAACCCGTCCGCCGTGCGCCGTGCCGCTGCCGCCGCCGCGCCTCCCTCGGTTCCCGGGTCGCCGCCCGGGACCGGTGCGACACCGGTCGTACTGTGCGCCGTCATCCGGCCGCCTCCTGAGATCTCCGCACCTTCAGCGGCCCCCGCCCACGGGCGTGCGGCACACTGACGGACAGATGGAGAGAATAGCCACCCGGGGGCGGCCTCAGCGCATTGACCGCTCAGGTGGCGTCGGAGTCGAAGGGCGGCCGCTCGTCGCGGGCGGGTGTGTCGCGCTTCTTCAGCAGGTCCGGGCCCCCGGCGGGCGAGCCGTTCACGGCGGCCGGCACGGCCTGCCCGGGCGCGTCGGACGGCTCCTTGCCGTTGACCGCGTCCGCGACCTCGTTGATCTCCTTCTTGAGGTCGAAGCTGCCGCGGAGCTCCTTGAGCTCCTTGAGGTCCTCGTTCTCCGCGAGCTGCTTGCGCAGATACGTCTTCGGGTTGAGGTCCTCGAACTCGAAGTCCTTGAACTCCGGGCCGAGTTCGCTGCGGATGTCGTGCTTGGCGCTCTCGGAGAACGCGCGGATCTTGCGGATGAAGCGCGCGGCGTCCTGGATCACCTTCGGCAGCTTGTCGGGGCCGAAGATGAGCACGGCGAGGACGACCAGAGCCACCAGCTCCAGTCCGCCTATGTCGTTGAACACCCTGCAGCTCCTCGTGTTCTCCGCGGCCCCTGGGGCCCGAGGGGATCCGGACCCCGTCCACGGTACCTGTCGTGTCCGTCGTGCCGGTACCTCCCCGGTGACCGGCAGGTGGTCCCCGGCCACCGCCGGGGTGCGCCACCCGGGCGCCCGGGTGAGGCGGGGAGGTGCTCAGGAGCCGTCGGCCGAGCCCAGTGTCAGTTCCACGGTCCGCTGCCGGCCGGCGCGGGTGAGGGTCAGCTCCAGCCGGTCGCCGGGACGGTGGGCGCGGATCTTCACGATGAGCTCCTCACCGCTGTGCACCCGCTGGCCGTCGACCCGGGTGATCACGTCGCCGGGCCTGACGCCCGCGGTCGCCGCGGGACCGCCGGGGGTGACCGACGGAGCGCCGTCGCGGCCCTTGTCGCCGACGCGGGCGCCGTCCCCCGGGAACTTCATGTCGAGGCTGACGCCGATCACCGGGTGGGTGGCCTTGCCGGTGTTGATCAGCTCCTCGGCGACCCGCTTGCCCTGGTTGATCGGGATGGCGAAGCCCAGGCCGATGGAGCCCGCCTGGCCTCCGTCGGCTCCTCCGGTGTCGGCTGCCCGGATGGCGCTGTTGATGCCGATGACCCGGGCCTGCGCGTCGACCAGGGGGCCGCCGGAGTTGCCGGGGTTTATCGGGGCGTCCGTCTGGAGGGCGTCGACGTAGCTGACGTCGCTCCCGTCGCCCCTCTCGCCCCCGGCGGTGATCGGCCGCTCCTTGGCGCTGATGATGCCCGAGGTGACGGTGTTCTGGAGGTCGAAGGGGGCCCCGATGGCCACCACGGGGTCGCCGACCCGGACGTCGTCGGAGTTGCCCAGCGGCAGCGGCTTGAGGCCGGAGACGCCGGTGACCCTGACCACGGCCAGGTCGTAGCCGCTGTCCTTGCCGACGAGGGTCGCCTCGGCCGTCTCCCCTCCGCTGAAGGTCACCGTGATGTCGCCCGACTCGCCCGCGGGGTCGACGACGTGGTTGTTGGTCAGGATGTGCCCCCGCCGGTCGAGGACGAAGCCGGTCCCGGTGCCCTGCTCCCCGCTGCCGCTGACGTGCAGGGTGACGACGCTGGGGAGGGCGCTGGCGGCGATCCCCGCGACGCTGTCGGGGGCGCGGTCGCGGTTCTCGGCGTCCGCCTGCGGGAGCTCCAGCCGGGTGAAGCCGCCGTTGCGTTCGACGTAGGCGCCGATCGCGCCTCCGGCACCGCCCGCGACCAGCGCGACGGCCAGGGCCCCGGCGAGGAGCCCGCCGCGGCGGCGTCGGCGGGGGACCGGCTCACCGGAGGAGGTCAGGGGCCCGTCGGGGGCGCTCCAGGGGTCGTACTGGAGCCATACGGAGTCCGGCGGCTGGGGGCGGTCGCCCGGCGCCGGGGGCTGGTGGGGGTGCCCGGCGGGCGGCTGCGCGGGCAGCGGGAGCGGGCCCCGGACGGCACCCGGGCCGTCCTGGCCGGGCGGCACCGCGGGGGGCGGCGGGGCGTACGGCCCCGGGGCGGGACCCTGCGCCGGGGCCGGGGTGTGGACGGAAGTGCCGTGCGCCGGGGTGGGCACCGGGCGCTGGACCGGCGGCGCGGGCGCCCAGGGCCCCGGGCCGCCGTACGGCGGGGTGCCGTAGGGATCGGGGTCGTGCAGCGGGACGGCGCGCGCGGGAGGCTGCTCCGGGGGCGGTCCGGGAGCAGGGGCGGGCGGCGCGGACGGGATCTCGGGAGAGGCGGCCTCCGGCGCGAAGGGCGCGTCCGCGCCGGGCTGCCCGGCGCCGGGTGCCGGGCTCTCGGGCGCGGGGGCTCCGGGCGGGGCGTCCGCCCCGGCCGTGTCGGCCCTCCCGGCCACACCGGGGCGGCTCCACCACTTCGCCTTCGGTCCGGTGGGCTTCCCGTCGTCCATGCTCTCCCCGCAAACTGCCGGCCAACGCGCTGCCTCCGCCGGGCACGCTCCGAGGATTCAACCAGGTTTGCGATTCGGTGCGCAGGACACTGCGACCGGTTCCCGCCGCCTGCCCGGGGCGGACCGGACGGGCGGCCGGCCGCCGGGCACGCCCGGTCGGCCGGGCGGCCGCGGCGGTCAGCGCAGGGGCCTCCAGGGCGAGGTGGGCGGAGCCTGGGAGGCGGCGACCGGCGGCACGGCCGGGGCCGTGGCCGCGGGTGCTCCCGGTGCGGGCGGCACGGTGGGCGCCGGTGGTGCTCCGGTGGCCGAGGACAGCCGGAAGCCCGCTGCGGCCGGCGGCACCAGCGGTGGCAGCGGCGCGTAGCCGTTCCTCAGGAACAGCGGGGGGAACGGGGCCGACTGGGCCTGCACGACGGGCGGAGCCGCGGGTGAGGGCGCCGCGACCGGGCCGCCGTCGGTGCGGCCGGTGGTGCGGCGGCGCTCGGTGTCCGCGGCGCTGCGCAGGGAGGAGCCGCCCGTCCCGGGGGTGCCGGAGGGCACGGCCGTGCGCACCGGGGTGACCTTGTTCCCGGCGCCGCTCCCGCGGGGGGTGGTCTCGGCCGAGAGGTCGAGGGGGACCGCCCCGCCGAAGGCGATCGCGGCGAAGGACACGGCGCTGGCGGCGGCGAAGGCGAAGCGCCGGCCTCGCCAGCCCGAGCGCTCAGCCTCGGCGCGGCCCACGTCGTGTATCCGGAACCCGCTCTCGGCGCGACCCGGCAGGGCCGCCGCGTGGGACCCCGCGGGGACGTACCCGAAGGCCTCCCCGCGCCGGTGCGGGGTATGTCCCGCGGAGCGGTTCAGAGCTCCGTGGTCGCCGTCGGCCGGGCGGCCGGTGAAGGGGCCGCCGCCCTCACCGGGACCGGCGGGCAGCCCCTGGAGCCGGGCGAGCAGGCTCTCGGAGAGCGGGGGCGGCGCGGACTGGGCGAAGGCGTTCTTCAGACGGCGCTGGGCGTCCGCCTCGGCCTTGCACCGGGGGCAGGTGGCCAGGTGCGCGAGCACCCTGTCCCGTGCGTCGTGCGTCAGCTCGCCGTCGACGAGCGCGGCGAGCCTGTCCCCCAGGTGCTGCTCCGCGGGGGTCGGACCTGTTGCACTCACGCCAGTCCGCCCTCCCCTGCCAGACCGGCGGCCACGGCGGGGCCGCGCCGCTCGGAGCGGGCCTGGGGCGACCGGTGCCGCAGCGCCTTGCGCAGATGCGAGCGCCCACGGTGGATCCTGCTGCGGACGGTGCCGAGCTTGACGCCGAGGGTGGCGGCGATCTCCTCGTAGGACAGTCCCTCGATGTCGCAGAGGACCACGGCGGCGCGGAACTCCGGGGCGAGGGTGTCCAGTGCCTGCTGGACGTCCGCGTCGAAGTGGGTGTCGTTGAACACCTGCTGCGGGGACGGCTCACGGCTGGGCAGGCGCTCGGCCGCGTCGTCGCCGAGGGCGTCGAAGCGGATCCGCTGCTTGCGGCGGACCATGTCCAGGAAGAGGTTGGTCGTGATGCGGTGGAGCCAGCCCTCGAACGTGCCCGGGGTGTACGTCGACAGGGAGCGGAAGACCCTGACGAAGACCTCCTGGGTGAGGTCCTCCGCGTCGTGCTGGTTGCCCGTGAGCCGGTAGGCGAGGCGGTAGACCCGGGCGCTGTGCATGCTGACGATCTCCTCCCAGGTGGGAGGGGTCCACACCTGCGATTCCGCATCCGATGCGAAGCTCGCGGTGGTCACGGTTTCGGAGGACATGGAACGGTCAGCGCTCTTGGTCACGGATTCGGGCTCACCCACCGACCCGAGCAGGCGCCTCAGTACGCCTCTCCGATCCGCAGGCGCAGCCGCACCTCCCCTGTCAGATCTGGTGGTGTCCAGCGGAGCCCCTACCATAGCCACCTCGCCCGTTAGCTCCGGATAAGAATCTTTACGTGGATTTGGGCCGGACCCTCCGCCCCTCCGCCGTCGCCTCCCTCCGGGCCTCTCCCCCGCCCTGTCACAACGCCTGGTCCCATCTGCGGGTTCCCGGGCGCAGCGGATACAGTCAGCGTCGCGCCAACCAAGGGGACAGGAGAGGGTCATTACCGCCAACCGGCAGACGAGCTGGGCGTTCGCCGACGCCTTTCTCGCCGAGGACGACGCTCTGCACTGGGCCCGCGAGCGGGCCCGGGAGACGGGGCTGTCCCCGGTGTCGCCCGGCACGGGCTCGGCGCTGCGTCTGCTGGCCGCCACCGCCGAGGCCAAGGCGGTCGCCGAGATCGGCACGGGCACCGGTGTCTCGGGGATCTACCTGCTCCAGGGCATGCGGCCGGACGGCGTCCTGACCACGGTGGACCTGGAGCCCGAGCGGCAGCAGTTCGCCCGGGAGGCCTTCCGGGCCGCGGGGTTCGCGGCCAACCGCGCCCGCTTCATCCCCGGCGGAGCCCTCGACGTCCTGCCCCGCCTGGCGGACGGCGGATACGACCTGGTCTTCTGCGACGGCGACCGGGCGGAGTCGCTGGAGTACCTTGCTGAATCGTTGCGCCTGCTCCGGCCGGGCGGCGTCGTCTGCTTCGAGGGCGTCTTCACGGACGGCCGCACGGTGGACTCCGCGGCCCAGCCCGTCGAGGTGCTGCGGGTGCGCGAACTCCTGCGCGCCGTGCGGGAGAGCGCCGAACTGCTCCCGACGCTGCTGCCGGTGGGCGACGGGCTGCTCTGCGCCGTGCGCAGGCCCTGACCCGGCGCGCGGACGACCGGGCCCGGACGCACCGCGGCCCCGGCACGCTCGGTACCGGGGCCGCTTGAGCCGGGCTGCGTCAGCCGACGACCTTCTTCAGGGCGTCACCGAGTGCGTCGGCTTCGTCTGGAGTCAGCTCGACGACAAGCCGACCGCCGCCTTCGAGCGGAACGCGCATGACGATGCCCCGCCCCTCCTTGGTCACCTCGAGCGGGCCGTCGCCCGTCCGCGGCTTCATGGCCGCCATGCTCGTTCCCCTTCCTGAAACCAGCTCACCGCAGCCGGCGGCCCCATGACAGGTGCTGTGTCACCGGCATCGAACACATTGCTTCCAGGCCATTATCCCGCATGGCGGGACCCAAAGACCAACATCAGTCCGCATCGCTTGGGCAACGCGCTCCCGCAAAACCACCCAATTCGGCGATCAGCCTGCGATACTTCGCGCTCCCCGGTCGCCGCGGTGCCACCACCGGGCCTCCGGCACTTTGACGCAGGTCACACCCCCGCACCGGACGCGGCGCGGTGATCTCCGCCATGCTGGGCCCCGACACTGCCGTCACACCGCAAAGGGGAACACCGCCATGGCGGACGCCGTGCTCTACGACGTGAGCGACGGACTCGCGACGATCACGCTCAACCGGCCCGAGGCCATGAACGCGATGAACGTCGAGGCCAAGGTCGCCCTCCGCGACGCGGCCCGCGCCGCCGCGGCGGACGAGGCCGTGCGAGCGGTGCTCCTGACGGCGACGGGGAAGGCGTTCTGCGTCGGGCAGGACCTCAAGGAGCACGTGGAGCTCCTGGCCGCTGCCGCCGAGACCGGGTCCCGGGACGTGATGACCACCGTCCGCGAGCACTACAACCCGATCGTGGAGGCGCTCGCCGGGATGGCGAAGCCCGTGGTCGCCGGGGTCAACGGCGTCGCCGCCGGGGCGGGCCTGGGATTCGCGCTCGCCGCCGACCACCGCATCGTCGCGGAGACCGCCACCTTCACCACTTCCTTCGCCGGGGTGGCGCTGACCGCGGACTCCGGGGTCTCCTGGACGCTGCCGAGGCTGGTCGGGCCGAGCCGTGCGGCCGACCTGCTGCTCTTCCCCCGCTCCTTCGGCGCCCAGGAGGCGTACGACTGGGGCATCGCCAACCGGGTCGTGCCGGCGGCCGAGCTGCACGCCGAGGCGGAGAAGGCGGCCAGGGCGCTCGCGGCCGGGCCGACCCTGGCCTACGCGGCCCTCAAGGAGTCCCTGGCCTACGGGGCGGCGCACTCGCTGACCGAGTCACTCGCCAAGGAGGAGGAACTCCAGTCGAGGGCGGGGGCCTCCGAGGACCACGCGATCGCCGTGAAGGCCTTCCTCGCCAAGGAGCGCCCGGCCTACGTGGGCCGCTGAGGCGAACCCGCGGACCGGGGTGCGGCGGGGAAGCCGCGCCCCGGTCGCCCGGGCGGGGCGGCCGCCGCGGCACGGGGCCCGCGTCCCGGCAGCCGTGCGGAGCGCACCGCCCCTATGCCGTGGGCCGGAGCGCGGGGGCGGGCGGGCGGCGGGCCAGGCAGTCGGCGAGATGGTCGTCGACCAGCCCGCAGGCCTGCATCAGCGCATAGGCCGTCGTCGGTCCGACGAAGCGCAGCCCGCGCTTCTTCAGCGCCTTGGCGAGGGCCGCCGACTCGTTGGTGGTGGCGGGCACCTCGGCCGTGCTGCGCGGCGCGGGCCGCCCCTCGGCGGCGGGCGCGTGCGACCAGATCAGGGCGTCCAGCTCCCCGGCCGGCCAGTCGGCGAGGACCCGGGCGTTGGCCAGGGTGGCCTCGATCTTGGCCCGGTTGCGGATGATGCCGGGATCGCCGAGCAGCCGCTCGGCGTCGGCCTCGGTGAACCGGGCCACCTCGGCGATGCGGAACCCGGCGAAGGCGCGCCGGAACCCCTCCCGGCGGCGCAGGATCGTGATCCACGACAGCCCCGACTGGAAGGCCTCCAGGCACAGGCGCTCGAAGAGTGCGTCGTCGCCGTGGACGGGACGGCCCCACTCCTCGTCGTGGTAGGCCGTGTAGTCCTCGGCGGACACCCCCCAGGGGCAGCGGAGCCGCCCGTCCGGGCCGGGCAGCGCGCCGGTGCTCATCGGCCCTCCTCCTCGCCGCGCTCGTCGAAGAGGTCCGGCCGCACGGCGGTGGCCCGGGCCCCGGCGAGGGCGGACTCCAGTTCGGCGATCCGGGCGTCGCGCTCGGAGAGCTCGGCGCCCAGCCGGTCCAGCACGTCGTCGACGTCGCCCATGCGGTACCCGCGCGGGGTCACCGGCAGGCGCAGGGCGTCCAGGTCGGCGCGGGCCACCGGGCGGTGTGCGGGCAGCGGGTCCACGGGCTGCTCGGGCGCGGCGTCCGGCAGCACGGCGCTGCCGGTGCCGCCGACCACCGCGAGCGTGACCGCGGCGACCACCACCACCATGGTGATCAGCAAGAAAAAGAACACGAGCGACCCTCTCCCCGAAAAGCCCGGACCCCGGCCCGGTGTCGACGTCCCGTGCCGATCGTGCCACGGGAGACTGACGGTGCCGATGGTGCCACGGCACTGTGACAGTAGGGTCGCAGGCGGACGACCCGAGGAGGAACTGCGGATGCTGCGGCTGGGACGGCGTGAGTTCGCCACGCACGAGCCGGTGATCATGGCGATCGTGAACCGGACCCCCGACTCCTTCTACGACGGGGGAGCCACCTTCCGCGACGAGCCGGCGCTCGCCCGGGTCGAGCAGGCGGTGGCCGAGGGCGCGGCCATCATCGACATCGGCGGGGTGAAGGCGGGCCCCGGCGACGAGGTCACGGCCGAGGAGGAGGCCCGGCGCACGGTCGGCTTCGTCGCCGAGGTCCGCAGGCGCCACCCGGACGTGGTGATCAGTGTGGACACCTGGCGCCACGAGGTGGGCGAGGCCGTGTGCGAGGCGGGCGCGGACGTGATCAACGACGCCTGGGGCGGGGTGGACCCGAAGCTGGCCGAGGTGGCCGCCCGGTACGGCGCCGGCCTGGTGTGCACCCACGCGGGCGGCGCCGAGCCGCGGACCCGGCCGCACCGGATCGCCTACGAGGACGTGATGGCGGACATCCTGCGGGTGACCGTGGGGCTCGCCGAACGCGCGGTGGCCCTCGGCGTGCGGCGGGACGGCATCATGATCGACCCCGGCCACGACTTCGGGAAGAACACCCGGCACAGCCTGGAGGCCACCCGCAGGCTCGGCGAGATGGCGGCGACCGGCTGGCCGGTGCTGGTGTCCCTGTCGAACAAGGACTTCGTCGGGGAGACGCTGGACAAGCCGGTCAAGGAGCGGGTCCTCGGCACGCTGGCCACCACGGCGGTCTCCGCCTGGCTGGGCGCCCGGGTGTACCGGGTGCACGAGGTGGCCGAGACCCGGCAGGTGCTGGACATGGTGGCCTCGATCGCGGGCCACCGCCCGCCGGCGGTGGCCCGCAGGGGCCTGGCCTGAGCCCAGGGCAGGGCGTCAGGCCTGGTGGCCGGTCTCCTTGGTGACCAGGGCCACGGCCTCCTCCACGGAGTCCGTGACGTGGAACAGGGTCAGGTCGTGCTCGGACGCCTTGCCCCCGGCCACCACGCTGTCCCGCAGCCAGTCGACCAGCCCGCTCCAGTAGGAGCTGCCGAAGAGGACGATCGGGAAGCGGGTGACCTTGCGGGTCTGGACGAGGGTGAGGGCCTCGAACAGCTCGTCCAGCGTGCCCAGCCCGCCGGGCAGCACCACGAAGCCCTGGGCGTACTTCACGAACATCGTCTTCCGGACGAAGAAGTAGCGGAAGTTCACGCCGATGTCGACATGGGCGTTGATGCCCTGCTCGAAGGGGAGCTCGATACCGAGCCCCACCGAGATGCCCTTCGCCTCCCGGGCCCCCTTGTTCGCCGCCTCCATGGCGCCCGGCCCGCCGCCGGTGATCACCGCGAAGCCCGCCTCGGCCAGCGCCCGGCCGAGCTCGACGCCGGTCTCGTACTCCGGGGTGCCGGGCTTGGTGCGGGCCGAGCCGAAGACGCTGATGGCGCTGGGGAGTTCGGCGAGGGCGCCGAAGCCCTCCACGAACTCCGACTGGATCCGCATGACCCGCCACGGGTCGGTGTGGACCCACTGCGAGTCGCCCTCGGTGTCCAGCAGCCGCTGGTCGGTCGTTCCGGGCTGGACCTGCCCCCTGCGGCGCAGTACCGGCCCCAGTCGCTGCTCCTCCAACGCGCGCAGCCCCTCGGAGTTGCCGCTCATGACCTGCTCCCTCCGCCGAACATCATGTGCTTCGGGACAGGGTAGGTCGGAGCAGGTGACGAATGGCGGAATCAGGGCGATCGACGGGGGGTGGGCTTGGTTGCCCCGGCCCGGACGCCGCCCGCCGGGGCGGGCAGAGGCGCCCCGGGCGGGCCGGGCGGCCCTGCGGTGCGCACCCGCCCGGGCCGGAGCGTGCCGCCCGCTCCCCCGCGCGCCTCAGGAGCCGAGCCACTCCCGCAGCCGCCGCTCGCAGTGGACGATCCGGTCGGTCCGCACGTGCTCGTCCCGCTTGTGCGCGTACAGCGGGTCCCCGGGTCCGTAGTTGACGGCCGGGACGCCCAGCGCGCTGAAGCGCGAGACGTCCGTCCAGCCGAACTTGGGGCGCGCGGTGCCGCCCACGGCGGCCATGAACGCGGCCGCGGCCGGGTGCGACAGGCCGGGCAGGGCGCCCCCGGTGTGGTCGTCGACCACGAACTCGCTCACCCCGCAGTCGGCGAAGACCTCGCGGACGTGCGCCTCGGCCTCCGCCATGCTGCGGTCGGGCGCGTACCGGAAGTTCACCACGACCGTGCAGGCGTCCGGGATGACGTTGGTGGCGACGCCGCCCTCGATGCCCACCGCGTTGAGGCCCTCCCGGTACTCCAGGCCGTCGATCTCCACCCGGCGGGGCCGGTAGGAGGCGAGGCGGGCCAGGATGGGGGAGGCCGCGTGGATGGCGTTGGAGCCCATCCAGCCGCGCGCCGAGTGGGACCGCTCCCCCGCCGTGCGCAGATGGACCCGCAGGGTCCCCTGGCAGCCGCCCTCCACCTCGGCGTCCGAGCCCTCCAGCAGGATGGCGAAGTCCCCCTCCAGCCAGTCGGGGTGCGCCTCGGCGACGTGCCCGAGGCCGTTGAGGTGGGCGGCGACCTCCTCGTTGTCGTAGAAGACGAAGGTCAGGTCGCGGTTGGGCTCGGGCACCGTTGCGGCGATGCGCAGCTGCACGGCCACGCCCGACTTCATGTCGCTGGTGCCGCAGCCCCACAGCACCCCGTCCCCGTCGAGCCGGGAGGGGACGTTGTCGGCGATCGGGACCGTGTCGATGTGCCCGGCGAGCACCACGCGCTCCGCCCTGCCGAGGCGGGTGCGGGCCACGACGTTGTTGCCGTGGCGGTCGACGGTGAGGTGGGGCAGGGCGCGCAGGGCCTGCTCGATGGCGTCGGCGAGGGGCTTCTCCTGGCCGCTGACCGAGGGGAAGTCGACCAGCGCGGCGGTGAGCGCCGGGCCGTCGAGGCTGAGGTCGAGCGTGGTGTCGGGCATGGTCCCGAGCCTATGTCCTCGGCCCGGGCCGGGGCGGGCGCGGTCCGGCCCCGTCGGGACCGGGGGCCGGTGCGGTCCCGGGGGTGCCCTCCGCCGGGGGAGGTCGGCCGGAGGCGCCGCGGCGGGGCTCCAGTACCGTGTGCCTCGTGTCCGAGACCGCCTCCCCCGTCCGGCGCGGCCGCCTGCGGCGGTTCGCCGCCGCGCTCCTCGTGCTGCTGGCGCTGGCCGGCTACGTCACCGTGCGGTACGTCACCGGCGGCGGCCCGCCCGGGTGCGTCGTCCGGGCCTCCGAGAAGGGCGGAGCGGCGTACCGGCTGTCCGCCGAGCAGGCCGACAACGCGGCCACCATCGCCGCGGTGGGCACCACCCGCGGCATGCCGCAGCGCGCGGTCACCATCGCGCTGGCGACCGCCCTGCAGGAGTCGGCGCTGCGGAACATCACCTACGGCGACCGCGACTCCCTCGGCCTGTTCCAGCAGCGCCCCTCGCAGGGCTGGGGGACGCCGGAGCAGATCCTCGACCCGGTCTACTCGGCCGGGATCTTCTACGACCACCTCGCCGAGGTGCCGGGCTACTCGCGGCTGCCGCTGACGGTGGCCGCGCAGCGGGTCCAGCGCAGCGGCTTCCCGCAGGCCTACGCGAAGCACGAGCCGGACGCGACCCTGCTGTCCGCAGCGCTCACCGGCGGCGCCTCGGCGGCGCTCAGCTGCTCGGTGCGCCCGGACGGCCGGGCGGGCGACGCCTCGGCCGTGCAGGAGGAGCTGACCCGGGCGTTCGGCCCCGGTCTGCTGCCGCCGTCCGCCCCGGCGGCCGGGGCCCCGGGCTCCGCGGTCCTCTCCGTGCCGGTGGACCGGGAGGACCCGGACGGGGGCGACCGGCGGGGCTGGGAGCTGGCGCACTGGGCCGTGGCGCGCTCCGACGCGCTGCGGGTCGCCGAGGTCTCCTACGCGGGCCGCGTGTGGAGCTCCGACCGGGCGGTGGAGGGCTGGCGCGCGCAGCGGTCGGCCCGCGGGGACGACGGCGGCAGCGTCCGGATACGCGTCGCCCACTAGGCACTGCCCCGCGACTCCCGGCGGGCGTCCGACGGCGGTTGCGGCACCCCGCGGCGTTGGCGGATGCATCCGGACGCGTCCGGCAGGCGGAGGCTCCTCCGTCTGCCGGACGCACCGCATCCGACGCCGCGCGCAACGGCCGGACAGCCCCGGGTCGTGTCGGAACCGCGCCGCGAAGGCGCGTCCCGCAGAGCGATCACGACCCGACGCGCACGCTAGCTCGTCCAGCTGTGGGCCACGTCGACCACGACCCTGTCGTCCAACTGGAACACGCGGAAGGGCAGTCGGGCCCGCACACCGAGACCGACCTGCGTCTCGCCCTCGAAGGTGCTGCCGAACCGGGTGTCCCGGAAGGTGCTGTACCCGCTGACGTCCACGCCGGGCAAGGGCTCACCGGCTTCGCCCGGGTAGGTCGGCACGCCGGCCTCCAGGTCGTAGCTCCACGCGCCGACGCGGACGTCGAGGATCGCCCCGCCGGCGACCGGAATGTACTCGCCCGAGGGCCCCGCGTGGAACCGGTCCACGTACTGGACGTGGTAACCGATCCGGTCACCACCGCCGGGCACGTCGAAGACGATGCGGTCGAAGCACTCGTGCTGTCCGGTCCGGATGTCCTCCAGGTGATCGGCCCCCTGGGGGGCACCGCCCTTGACGCCGCTGCCCCAGCCCGTGGGACAGACGGCCGCCGTCGCCCGCGACCCCTCCGCCGGGGCCGCGCCCGCGGTACCCGCCGCCGCCCCCAACGTGCCACCCGCAAGCACGAACACCGCCATTGCCGCTCCGAAACGCCGCATCATTTCCCCTTTGATCGCGTGTGGTCACGGACTCCGCTGTCAGATGGGACACCCCGCGGCACCCGGAAGGTTGCACACCGGCCGGGCCCGATCCGGGAAACCCGCCATCCGCCGTCACTGCCCGACAGCGGCCCCGATGCCCACCGCAGATCGACCACGGGCCGATGCGCTCCGCCGGGGGCCGCCCCGCCGTCGCCGGTGGACCGGCGCGCGGCGTCCGACGCGCTGCGTCCGGCAGACGGAGGAGCCTCCGCCTACCGGATGTATCCGCACACATCCGGCAACGCCCCGGGGTGCCGCAACCGCCGTCGGACGCCCGCCGGGAATCGCGGGACAGCCGCCGCCGGGGCACCAGTACGAAGGTTCACCCCCGGGAGCCACGGCACCCCCTCCGGGGATGGCGCGCGGGCCGCGCGGACAACCGGCAGGCAGGGGAGGCGGAGCGGCGCCCGGCAACGGGAGTGACGTTCCTGCACCCTTTCGGACATGACGGTGTTCGCCCGTTATCGGCCGGGCCCGGCCCTTCGGCCCGTTACCGATTCTTTACCTTGGGGTGCCGAAACTTACCCCGCCCTCCCGCCGGTTGTCAGGACGTCCGTGCACGGACAGCAGCACCACCGCACAGTCCGAACGTCCTCTCGCTTCAAGGAGCACCATGTCCCTCCCCCTGACCCGTCGGATCGCCCGTGCCGCGCTGCTCATCGCGGCGGGAGCAGCTCCCGTGGTCGGTGCGGCCGGCTCCGCGGGCGCTGCCACCCTCCCCGAGACCCCCGTGGGGGGCCTGACGGCGCTCGACACCGCGAACGTCGACGGAACGGTCGACAGCGTCTCCAGGGAGACCACCGAGGTCGCCGGCCAGGTCGGCGGCCCGACCGCCGGTAAGGCCGCGCCCGCCGCGACCGAGACCGTGGGCAAGGCGGCCGGGCAGGCCGCCCCGGTCGCCGAGCGGGCGGCCGGCGACGCCGCGGGCGAGGCCGGCGGCCTGCTCGGCGGCGGTCTGCCGACCGACGCGCTGGCCGGCGGCGCCACCGGCGCCCTCGGCGGGGGTCTGCCGCTGGGCGGCTGACCGCCGGCACGCACGTGCGGAGGGGCCCGGCGGTGTCGCCGGGCCCCTCCGCACGTCCGCGGGCGCGACCGGGGGCTCCCGCTGCCGGGGCCCCGGCAGCCGTCACCCGAGGCGCTTGACCGCGGCCTCCACCCGCTCGTCGGTGGCCGTGAACGCCACCCGCACGAAGCGGGCGCCCGCCTCGCCGTAGAAGTCGCCGGGGGCGACCAGGATGCCCCGCTCGGCGAGGCGGGCCACGGTGTCCCAGCACGGTTCGTCCCGCGTCGCCCAGAGGTACAGGCTCGCCTCGCTGTGCTCGATCCGGAAGCCGTCCGACTCCAGCGCCGTGCGCAGCGCCGCCCGCCGGGCCGCGTAGCGCGCCCGCTGCTCGGCCACGTGCACGTCGTCGCCGAGAGCGGCGACCGTCGCGGCCTGCACGGGCGCCGGGGTCATCATCCCGCCGTGCTTGCGGATGGTCAGGAGCTCGCCCAGCACCCCGGCGTCACCGACGAGGAACGCCGCGCGGTACCCGGCCAGGTTGGAGCGCTTGGAGAGCGAGTGGACCGCGACGACGCCCTCGTAGGAGCCGCCGCAGACGTCCGGGTGGAGCACCGAGACCGGCTCCGCCTCCCAGCCGAGCTCCAGGTAGCACTCGTCGCTGAACAGCAGCACCCCGTGCTCGCGCGCCCAGGCCACGGTGCGGGCCAGCTCGTCCCTGCCCAGCACCCTGCCGGTGGGGTTGGAGGGCGAGTTGAGCCAGAGCAGGCGCAGCCCCCGCGGGTCGAGCTCGGTCGGGTCGTCGTACACCACCGGGGTGGCACCGCACAGCCGGGCGCCCACCTCGTAGGTCGGGTACGCCAGCCGGGGGTAGGCGACCGCGTCGCCCGCCCCGAGGCCCAGCTGGGTCGGCAGCCAGGCCACCAGCTCCTTGGAGCCCACCACCGGCAGCACGTTGGTGTGCTGCGGGTCCACCGCGCCGAGCCGGCGGGCGGCCCAGCCGGTGAGCGCGTCGCGCAGGGCGGGCGTGCCCCAGACCGTCGGGTAGCCGGGCGAGTCGGCGGCGTCCACGAGGGCCTGCCGGACGATCCCCGGCACGGGGTCGACCGGGGTGCCGACGGACAGGTCGACGATGCCGTCGGCATGGGCCGCGGCCGTCGCCTTGAACGGTTCGAGCTTGTCCCAGGGGAAGACGGGGAGGCGCGACGAGACTGCGGCCACGGCGGGGACTCACTTTCTGGTGCGGCGGGCGGGGATACGCCGCGGTCCCGCACGACGGGTGCCGTGCGGGACCGGGGCGTGCGCAGGGGCGGCCCGCCGGTGCGGCGGGCCGGACCGCTCGGGGCGGTTCAGCCGTTCTGCGGCGGCAGGGCGGCGATGAAGGGGTGGTCCCGCTCGATCAGGCCGAGCTTGGACGCGCCACCGGGCGAACCGAGCTCGTCGAAGAACTCGACGTTCGCCTTGTAGTAGTCCTTCCACTCCTCCGGGGTGTCGTCCTCGTAGAAGATCGCCTCCACCGGGCAGACCGGCTCGCAAGCACCGCAGTCGACGCATTCGTCCGGGTGGATGTACAAGGACCGGGAGCCCTCGTAGATGCAGTCGACGGGGCACTCCTCGATGCACGCCTTGTCCTTCACGTCGACACAAGGCTGCGCGATGACGTAGGTCACGCTGTCGTTCCTCCTCGGTAAGGGCTGGCTTGCGCGGGAGCGCGGCGTCGTCGATGCCCGCCCCTAGTATCTCCGTTCCTGGGGACGATCCGAACAGGAGGGGCGGAGGAACCGTGGAATTCACTGCCGGCGGGCGGCTCGTGGTCCGAATTACCCCGGCTGACGTGGGGAAACGGGTGTCGGTCAGGAGTGCGGGGGCAGCCACTCAAGCGGGTGCCCGGTTCACCGACACGGTCGGGGTTCTCACATCGTGGACCGACGGTGTGCTGCTGATCACACGGCGCACCGGCGAGAGCGTCCGTGTCCCGGAGTCCTCACTGGTGGCGGGCCGGACGGTACCGGCCGCCCCCGCCCGGCGCCGGGGCCCGGCGGCCTCCTTCGGGGAGCTCGCGCGGGCGGCGTCCCGGGCGTGGCAGCCGCAGGAGGCCGAGCGCCTCGGCGAGTGGGAGCTGCGTGCCGCGTCCGGGTTCACCCGGCGCGCCAACTCGGTGCTGCCGCTGGGCGACCCCGGGATGCCGCTGGACCGGGCGCTGGAGCGGGTGCGCGCCTGGTACGCGGCACGCGGGCTGCCCGCCTACGTCCAGGCGGCGACCGGGGCCGCGGGTACCCAGGAGGAGCTGTGCGCGGCGCTGGAGGAGCGCGGCTGGGAGCGTGAGGTCTCCGCCGAGGTGCTGGTCGGGCCTCTCGCCCCGCTGGCCGACCGGGACGCGGACGTCTCCCGCGTCACGGTCTCCCGCACGGCCGGGGAGGGGTGGCTGCGCCGCTACGGGCGGTTCGGGGGACCGGAGGGGGAGCTGCCCGCGCAGGTGCGGGCGGTGCTCGCCGCGGGCCCCTCGGTGTGGTTCGCCTCCGTGCCGGGGGCGGACGGGGTGCCGGCGGCGATCGGCCGCTGCGTCGTCGACGGGCGCTGGGCGGGGTTCATGGCCGTCGAGGTGGCCCCGGAGCACCGGCGCCGGGGCCTGGGCACGGCGGTGATGGCCGCCCTGGCGGGCCGGGCGCTCGCGGAGGGCGCCTCGGCCGCCTGGCTCCAGGTCGAGGCGGGCAACGAGGCCGCGCAGGCCCTGTACGCGGGTCTCGGCTTCGCGGTGCACCACCGCTACCACCACTTCCGCGCCTGAGGCTCCGGCCGCGGCCCGAGGGTGCGGCCCGAGGGACAATGGGCGCACCGCGGCGGCCGGCGGGGGCGTCCGGCCCCTGTGCGCCCGGCCGCGGCCGGCGCGCGGGCGCCGCCGGTCCGACGAGTCCTGGACGGGGTACGACAGCCATATGCACCACCACCGGGCACACGAGGACCGGGCAGAAGGTCCCTGGCGGCGCCGGTTCGCCGAGGAGGCCAGGGCGGACCGGCCCGACCTGGCGCTGCTGTGCCTGCTCATCGGCACGGAGGCCGACGAGGAGTTCGGCGAGGAGGGCATCGACGCGGCCCAGATCGAACTCGACCGGCTGTCCGGGGCGCTGCCCTACGGGGTGCGCGGGCCGGACGCCCAGGCACGGGCCCTGAGCGGGTTGCTGGGCGGCCGGGAGGGCTTCCACGGGGCTCCGGCCGACTACCGGCGGCTGGAGTCCTCGCTGCTCCACGAGGTGCTGCGGCGGCGACGGGGCCTGCCGATCCTGCTGTCGGTGGTGTGGACCGAGGTGGCCCGCCGGGCGGGGTGGCACGTGTACGGCGTCGCGCTGCCGGGCCACTTCGTGGTGGGCTTCGGGGACGCGGACGGGCAGGTGCTCGCCGACCCGTTCGCGGCCGGCCGGACGCTCTCGGCCGAGGACGCCGGGCTGCTGGTGGCGGGCGGCACCGGCACGGCGCTCACCCCGGACATGCTGGAACCCGCCGATCCGCGGGCGGTCGTCACCCGGATCCTGAACAACGTCCGCGCCTGGGCCTCGGCGCGCCCCGAGCGGTCGGACGTGGCGCTCTGGGCGCTGGACCTGCTGCTCCTGCTGCCCTCGCACCCCGCCCGACTGCGCTACGAGCGGGCGCGGCTGCTGGTGCAGCGGGGCTCGTTCACCGAGGGCGCCGCGGAGATGGAGGCGTACGCGGACGTGGTGGCCGCGGTGGAGCCGGCCGCTGCCGAGTCCCTGAGGAGCCAGGCGCGCGGTGCGCGGGCGCGGCTGAACTGACCGCCCGGAAGCGGCCCGGGTCCGGGCGGAGCCGGGAGCACCGCAGGCCCGGGCGGACCGCTCGCGCGGAATCCGCCCGGGCCTGCCGCCCGGCGTGCGGCGGGGCCGGTCAGCTGGGGTCGAGGTCGATGACGGCGGTCCGCTCGGCGGGCGTCGTCCCCCGCAGTGCGGGACCCATGGCCTGGGCCACGTCGTCGGCGGAGACCTCGTACTCCCGGCCGTCCCCCTTGGTGATCATGATGCCGTCGAAGACGCCCTCCAGGAGCTCCTCGATGGCGGCCTTGTCGTAGTGCTCGACCAGCTTCCCGTCGACGGCCTTCATCGACAGGATCCTCGGCAGGGACCTGGCCGGACCGAACTGGATCTGCTTGCCCCCGGCCTGGATGGTGATCAGGCCGGACATCGCGGGCTCGGCGAACTCCTTCATCGCCCGGTCGATCTCGGCCTGGGTGACGGCCGGCTCCCGCGTGGTGAGCGGCAGCGTCACCACGTTGGGGCTGCCCGTCTCGACCTGCGCGCGGTACGCGTCCTTGACGGTGACCAGCGACCGGGCGACGTCCACGGTCTCGCCGGGCTTGCCCGGTACGGCCACGGCGCGTCCCGTCTCGAAGCGGATCGTCCCTTCTGAGGCGGAGTCGGCGGAGCCGGCCAGGTCGGCGAGGGCCACGCTCAGCTTCTCCTCGTCGACGAGGATCACCGGCTGCGCGACCCGCTCGCCCCCGAAGAGGGAGCCGATCACGGAGACCGGGTTGTAGTCGCTGCCGGCCGCCGCCCGGACCGTGGCCTGGCTGTCCAGCGACAGACCGGCCTTGTCCGGCACCAGCTCGCTCTTCTGGTCCCCGACGGCGAGCTGCATCGGGGCGGTCGCCCGTTCCCCGAGCGCCGCGTCGAGCTTGCCGACCGCCTCCTCGCGGGTACCGCCGCCGATGTCCACCCCGAGCACCGTGGTGCTCTTCGGCACGTCCGAGTGGTTGAGCAGCAGCCCGGCGCCGTAGGCGACGGCGAGCAGGCCGAACACGCCCGCTCCGGCGAGCACCAGCTTGGAGCGTCCCTTCTTCCCGGCCGGTGCGGGCGCCGGACGGCTCTCGGGCTCCGGCGCGGGCGCGGGCGCCGCGGGGCCCGGGCGTCCTGCGGCGGGTCCCGCGGGGAACCCGGCGCCCGGGCCCTGGGGGAACCCGCTGCCGGGCGCGGTGCCGCGCGGGCCCGCATCCCGGCCCGCGGGCGGGAAGGGAGCCCTCCGGTCGCCGGGGACGACCGGGATGCCGCTGCTCAGCGTGTCGCCCGAGACCTGGCCGCCGGGCGGCTCGGGCGCGGGGCGCTGCGGGGTGAGCACCGCGGTGTCGTCGGAGATGCCCGGCGGCTCCGCCGGACCGCCGGGGGCCCGGCCGAGGTCGCCGGGGGCGAACTGCAGCTCGCCGGTGGCCGGACCCGAGGTGGGGCCGGCGGGGCCCGTCGCCCCGGCGAAGGGGTCCCCCGGGGGCGGGGTGGGCGCGGGGCCGACGACGGGGCCGTCCTGGGCCAGCAGCGGGTTGGGACCGGTGCCGCGCAGGGCGCCGCCCGTGCCCGCTCCGCTACCGCTGAGCGGGCGGGTGGGCAGGCCCGGGGGCCCGGGGGTCCCGGCTCCCTCGGCGAGGTCGGCGAGGGAGGAGCGCGGGGCGGCCTCCGGACCGGTCTCCTGGGCGGAGGGGGTCCCGGGCGCGGAACCGCTCCCGGGGGGCTGCGCGGGCACGGCGGGCTTGCGGGGCGCGAACCAGTCGCTGGTCGCCGCCTTCTCCTCGGCCGGGGGTGCCGCCGCGGGCTGCGGCGCCTCCTGGTCGGCGGGGGGCCGCGGCGTGCTGCCGGTGCGCTCGGCGGCGCCGTCGCCTCCCGCGCCCCCGTCCGCGTCCGCGCGGCCCGCCCCGTCGGTGTCGCTCATCGGCGTGCGCATCACGACGGGCGGGATCGGCCGGGACCCCGGGATGTTGATCCGGATCCGGGTCGTCAGGGTCGTCTCGGTCTTCGGCTCGTCCGGCCGGCGCTCCGGGGTCCGGGCGTCGTCCGGCTCGTCCTGCGGATGCAGCGACGGATACTGGCGGGAACCGTACGGCGGGGTTCCCGAGGGGTACGCGGCTCCACCGCCCCCCTGGGGGCCGGAGGACGAACTGTCAGTTTCACGACTCAAAGCAGGTTCTCCCGGTTGGCTCCGCCGCCCGTTCTTACTGGAACGCTGCTGCTGCGGGCGGCTCGGCGGCGCGCACCACCATACTGTTTGGCGCCGACGGACACCCCGGGGCCGCGTCAAGCGGCACCCGTCCGTGCCCGGCGGACCGTGTGCGCACGGCCGGTTCACGGGCTCCCCCGCCCGTTGACCGCCTCACCCTAGGCGCTGCGTGCACGCGGGGTGCAGCGGGGGTGCGGCGGCGGTGTGCGGAAGCCGTGGACATCGCCGGCCGGGCCGCGGACGCCCCACCGGCGGGGCCGGGCACCGCACTTGCCCGCCCGCGCGCCGCTCGGCGCACCGCGGGCGGGCTCGCGGGCGCCTGCCGCCCGGCGGCCCCTACCGGC
This sequence comes from Streptomyces sp. C10-9-1, assembly GCF_024497955.1. GTDB lineage: Bacteria > Actinomycetota > Actinomycetes > Streptomycetales > Streptomycetaceae > Streptomyces > Streptomyces sanyensis. Next base: position 152,027 of record NZ_JANHKP010000009.1, read on the forward strand.
CCGTACCGCCGCCCCGCCCGCCGGACCGCCACAGAGTGGCGCAGATCACAGCGGCGGCCATCCCGCCCAGCATGAAGGCGATCGGTCCGAGGCCGGAGGCGAACAGGGCGTCCCCCTCGGGCCGTCCGGTGCTCAGCAGGACGATCGCGAGCAGCCAGCCGACCGCCGGCCAGACCACACCCAGTTGCGTACCGGTGGCCTCGCGGGCGCCTGCGAAGAGGGCCGTCGTGCCCAGCAGGGCGAGGGCCAAGCCGCCCGGGAACCAGGCGGCTTGGAGCAGCGAGCCGGCCAGGCCGACGACCGCCCCGAGGAGGAGCAGTCCGGCGTAGGCGGCGACACGCCGCGGGCTCGGCGGGCCGCCGGGGAAGACGCCCGGGAGGTGCTGCCCGCTCATGCCGTGCCTCCGGCGGCGCCACGGGCGGCGCCGTGGACGGCCTCCCCGGCCGGACGGGGCACGGTGCCGCCGTCCGGGAGGGGGATCCCCGCGAAGAGGTCGCGCTCGCGGCCGCCGTGCCCCTCGCCGGGGGTTCCGACGGCCAACTCGTAGTACTCGGTGGTGAACAGCGGCTGCCCCAGGTCGTTGGAGAGCGCGAAGAAGCGCCCTTCCACGGCGATCTGGGTGGCGTGCGCCCTCATCGCGGCGGCCTTGCGGTCGGCGTACGCCGAACCGTCGATCTCGGTGGTGACGCGTGCGTCGTCGACCACTCCGGGGACGTCGTCCGGGGAGCCGACGGCGGGGAACGGCCGCGAGGTGGCGGCCCGGAGCCGGTCGAAGCCCTCCTCGGCCACCGACCGCGGCACCCGGTTCCAGTAGATCTTGGCGATGGTGTGCGGTTCGCCCAGGTCCCGCCGGTACGCGCGCTCGCCGGCCAGGTCCGCGGCCCGCATCGCGACCCGGTGCGCCTGGATGTGGTCGGGGTGCCCGTAGCCCCCGTCCGGGTCGTAGGTGACCAGCACCTGCGGCCGGACCGAGCGGATCACCTCCACCAGGTGGGCCGCGGCCTCGTCGACGTCGGTGTTCCAGAAGGCGCCCTCGCGGTGGTTCTGCTCGACGCCCATCATCCCGGAGTCGCGGTACCGGCCCCGGCCGCCGAGGAAGCGGTGGTCGCCGACGCCCAGCTCCTTCATGGCGGCGGCCAGTTCGCCCACCCGGTGGGGACCGAGGCGGTCCTCGCGGTCGGGGGCGAGGTGGGCGAGCCCGGGCGGGATGACCTCGCCCTCCTCGCCGAGCGTGCAGGTCACCAGCGTGACATGGGCACCGGCTGCCGCGTACAGCGCCATCGTGGCGCCGTTGTTGATCGACTCGTCGTCGGGGTGGGCGTGCACCAGCAGCAGACGGCGGACGGGGAGATCCTTCATACGGCACAGCGTAGAGCGCCGGGGCACACGACGGAGCCCGGAGCGCCGAGGACCCTCCGGCGGGTCGGGGGCGGCCGCGGCGCCCCGTCCGCACGGCCGCGGACGCGTACGGGCCCGCCCCGGCCGGTGCGGTCAGCGGTCCGCGGTCCGCCCCCCGGCGAACCGCGGGCCGGTCCTCAGAACTTGAGTCCTCCGATCATCCCGGCCACGTTCGAGGTCAGCTCGTTGAGCGTCGGGGCGATCGAGGAGCTGGCGAGGTAGAACCCGAGCAACACGCAGACCGCCGCATGCCCGCCCTTCAACCCGGACTTCCGGATCAGCAGGAAGACGACGATCGCCAGCAGCACCACCGCCGAAATCGAGAGTGCCACGGCGGTTCACCTCCACAGAATGTCGGTAGGGACGGTCCAGTTGCCTGTGCCGGAGGGTTCATACCCACCTTGCGCTACGGATCATAACTATCCGTGCCTCCGCATCGATCGGTGCACGGCAGCACACGGGGGCGCACGGGCCCGGCCCGGTGCCATAGGTTCGCCGCATGACAGCGACGCAGCAGCTCTCCTTCCCGCGTCAGTCGGCGCGGACGCAGCGGTTCTCCCTGGGAGCCCCCCGTGCCTTCACCGTCTCGCCGGACGGCTCCCGGGTGGTGTTCCTGAGATCGGCGTCGGGGACGGACCGGACCGGTCTGCTCCATGTCCTGGATCTGGACGGGCCGGTGCCGCGGGAGCGGGTCGCGGCCGACCCCCGGGAGCTGCTCGGCGGGGCGGACGAGGACCTGCCGGCGCAGGAGCGGGCGCGCCGGGAGCGCAGCCGGGAGGCGGGCGCGGGCGTGGTCGGCTACGCGGTGGACGGCGCCGCCGAGTTGGCGGCCTTCGCCCTGTCGGGGCGCCTGTTCACGGCGGAGCTCCGCGCGGGCACGGCGCGCGAACTGCCCTGCCGGGCGCCCGTGGTGGACCCCAGGCCCTCCCCCGACGGGAGGCGGGTCGCCTACGCCTCGGGGGGCGCCCTGCGGGTGGTGGGCGCCGAGGGAGAGGGCGACCGCGCGCTCGTGGAGCCCGAGGAGGAGGGCGTCGCCTGGGGGGTCGCCGAGTTCGTCGCGGCCGAGGAGATGGGGCGCTCACGCGGGTTCTGGTGGTCCCCGGACTCGGACCGCCTGCTGGTCGCGCGGGTGGACGACCGGCGGGTCCGGCGCTGGTGGATCGGCGACCCGGCGCACCCGGACCGCGAGCCGGTGCCGGTGGCCTACCCGGCCGCCGGCACCCCGAACGCCGACGTCCGGCTGTTCTCGCTCACCCTCGGCGGGGAGCGCACCGAGGTGCTCTGGGACCGGGCCCGCTACCCCTACCTGGCCCGGGTCCACTGGTCGCAGGCCGGACCGCCGCTGCTCCTGGTGCAGTCGCGGGACCAGCGCAGCCAGCTGTACCTGGCCGCCGACCCGGAGACGGGCGCCACGAGGTGCGTCCACGCGGACGAGGACGAGGCCTGGCTGGAACTGCTGCCCGGCGTCCCGGCCTGGGCCCCCGGCGCGGCGGGTGCCGGCGGGGGCCGCCTGGTGCGCGTCGCGGACGAGGGCGGGGCGCGGGTGCTGGCCGTCGGCGACCGGGTGCTGACGGGGGCGCGGCTGCACGTCCGCGCCGTCCTCGACATCGGGGAGGACGACGTGCTGGTGTCCGCCTCGGCGGGCGAGGAGGCCGCGGAGGCGGAGACGGGCGAGGTCCACGTGTACCGGGTCGGTGCGCGCGGGGTGGAGCGCGTCTCGGGCGGGGCCGGGGTGCACCGGGCGGTCCGCTCGGGCGGGGTGACGGTGCTGGCCTCCTCCTCGGCCCGCTCGCCGGGCACCGCGGTGCGGGTGCTGCGGGACGGCGAGCCGGTGGCGGAGGTGGCCTCGTACGCGGACACTCCCGTGCTGGCGGCCCGGCCCCGGCTGGTCGAGGCGGGCCCGCGCCGCATCCCCTGCGCGGTGCTGCTGCCGTCCGGGTACGACGCGGGGCAGGGGCCGCTGCCGGTGCTGATGGACCCCTACGGCGGGCCCCACGGCCAGCGGGTGCTGGCCGCCCACGACGCCCATCTGACCTCGCAGTGGTTCGCCGACCAGGGCTTCGCCGTGGTGGTCGCCGACGGGCGGGGCACACCGGGGCGTTCACCGGCGTGGGAGAAGGCCGTCCGTGGCGACTTCGGGCTCGCGCTGGAGGACCAGGTCGAGGCGCTCCGGGCGCTGTCCGGGGAGTTCCCGCTGGACCTGGGGCGGGTGGCGGTCCGGGGCTGGTCGTTCGGCGGCTATCTGGCCGGCATGGCGGTGCTGCGGCGCCCGGACGTGTTCCACGCGGCGGTGGTCGGGGCGCCGGTGACGGACCTCCGGCTGTACGACACCCACTACACCGAGCGCTACCTGGGCGACCCGGCGGCGGAACCGGCCGTCTACGCCGCGAACTCCCTGGTCGGTGACGAGGGCCTGACGGTGTCCGGGACCCCGCACCGGCCGATGCTGATCGTGCACGGGCTGGCCGACGACAACGTGGTGGTGGCCCACGCCCTGCGGCTGTCCTCGGCGCTGCTCTCGGCGGGACGTCCGCACGAGGTGCTGCCGCTGAGCGGGGTGACCCACATGACGCCGCAGGAGCAGATCGCGGAGAACCTGCTGCTGCTGCAGGTGGACTTCCTGCGCCGGTCCCTGGGGCTGGTCTGAGCCCTGCCGCCCCGGCCTTCGGGAGCCGCCGGGGCTCCCTGACGGGGCGGCGGCGCGGCGGGCGGTGCGCGCTGGTTGCGCCGGCCGGGGCGCATGGCGCGTCCCGGCCGGCACGACGGCACCCGCACGGCCGTACGGGGTCCAGCGTGGCGTGTCCGTATATCGGTGACGGGTCGCCGGGGTTGCCTGCGTGTTAACGCCCCGCCCGGCGCGCCGTCAGCCCGGGGCGGCGCCTCCCCCGCCTCCGGTCCCGCCCTCCGGGCCGTCGCCGGTGCCAGGGTCCTCGGCGGCCTTCCCGCCACGCGCCCCGGCGCCGCCCGTCGGCCCTTCCTCCCCTCCCGGCACCACGTGCCGCTCCTCGGCGAAGTGGCAGGCCGAGGGGTGCTGCACGGGCCCGGGGACGACGGTGAGGTGCGCGGGGACCGCCAGCAGCGGCACCTCCTGCGCGCAGCGCTCCTGCGCCTTCCAGCAGCGGGTGCGGAAGCGGCAGCCGGAGGGGATGTCGGTCGGCGAGGGGACGTCGCCGGTGAGGATGATCCGTTCCCGGTGCTCGCGGGCCTCCGGGTCGGGCACGGGCACCGCGGAGAGCAGCGCCTGGGTGTACGGGTGGGTGGGGTGGTCGTAGATCTCGGCGTCCTTGCCGATCTCCACCACCCGTCCGAGGTACATCACGCCCACCCGGTCGGAGATGTGGCGGACGATCGACAGGTCGTGCGCGATGAAGACGTAGGAGAGCGAGAACTCGCTCTGGAGGGCGTCCAGCAGGTTCACCACCTGGGCCTGCACGGAGACGTCCAGCGCGGAGACCGGCTCGTCGGCCACGATGATCTCGGGCTGGAGCGCGAGGCCGCGGGCGATGCCGATGCGCTGGCGCTGGCCGCCGGAGAACTGGTGCGGGTAGCGGTTGACGTACTCCGGGTTGAGGCCGACGACGTCCAGCAGTTCCTGCACCCTGGAGCGCCGGGAGCCCTTGGGGGCGGCCTCGGGGTGGATCTCGAAGGGCTCCCCGACGATGTCGCCGACCGTCATCCGCGGGTTGAGCGAGGTGTAGGGGTCCTGGAACACCATCTGGATGTTGCGGCGGACGGCCTTGAGCGCCTTGCCGGACAGCCTGGTGATGTCCTCGCCCTTGTAGCGGATCGCCCCGGCCGTGGGGCGCTCCAGGTGGACGAGCATCCTGGCGAGGGTGGACTTGCCGCAGCCGGACTCGCCGACGATCCCCAGGGTCTCGCCGGCCGCCAGGTCCAGGTCCACGCCGTCCACGGCCTTGACCGCGCCGATCTGCTTCCTGAACAGGATGCCCTTGGTCAGCGGGTAGTGCTTGACCAGGTCGCGCACTTCGAGGATCGCTTCAGCCATGCAGGGTCTCCTCCCAGAAGTGGCACGCGCTGCGGCGGTCCTCGTCGACGGTGTAGAGCGGCGGGACGTCCCGGCGGCAGACCTCCTGGGCCATGGGGCAGCGGGGGTTGAAGGCGCAGCCGGGCGGGATGGCCAGCAGGTTGGGCGGCAGGCCCTTGATCGCGTACAGCTCCCGGCCCTTCTGGTCCAGGCGCGGGATGGATTCCAGCAGGCCCCGGGTGTACGGGTGGGCGGGTGCCTTGTAGATGTCGTGGACGGGTGCGGTCTCGACGATCCGGCCCGCGTACATCACGGCGATCTTGTCGGCCACGTCGGCCACCACGCCGAGGTCGTGGGTGATCAGGATGAGGCCCATGTCGAGTTCCCGCTGGAGTTCCGCGAGCAGGTCCATGACCTGGGCCTGGACGGTGACGTCGAGTGCCGTGGTGGGCTCGTCGGCGATGATCAGGTCCGGCTCCAGGGAGAGAGCCATGGCGATCATGATGCGCTGGCGCATGCCGCCGGAGAACTGGTGGGGGTACTGGCCGACGCGTTCGCGGGCGGCCGGGATGCGGACCCGGTCCATCAGCTCGACCGCCCTGGCCCGCGCGTCCTTGCGCGACAGGCCCTGGTGGACGGTGAACATCTCGCCGAGCTGGTCGCCGACCGTGAGGACGGGGTTCAGGGAGGAGAGCGCGTCCTGGAAGATCATGGCCATCTCGGCGCCCCGGATGCGGCGGCGCTCGTCCTCGCCGAGGGTGAGCAGGTCACGGCCCTTGAAGAGGATCTCGCCGCCCGCGATCCGCCCGGGCGGGGTGTCGAGGATGCCCATGACGGCCTGCGCGGTCACGGACTTCCCGGAGCCCGACTCGCCGAGGACGGCGAGGGTCTCCCCCGCGGAGACCGTGTAGTCGACGCCGTTCACGGCCTTGGCGACCCCGTCGCGGGTGTGGAACTCCACGTGCAGGTCGCGCACGTCGAGCAGCGGCCCGGGTGCGGAGGGGCGTTCGGGCGTGGTGGACATGGCGGGCACCGCCTATCGGAGCTTGGGGTCGAGGGCGTCGCGCACCGCGTCGCCGAGCATGATGAACGCGAGGACGGTGACCGCCAGGGCCCCGGCGGGCCACAGCATCATGTGCGGGGCGTTGCGGATGTAGGGGGACGCGGACGAGATGTCGATGCCCCAGGAGACGGTGGGGGGCTTGAGCCCGGCGCCGAGGTAGGACAGCGTCGCCTCCAGCGAGATGTAGGTGCCGAGCGCGATGGTGGCGACCACGATCACGGGGGCGATCGCGTTGGGCGCGATGTGCCGCAGCAGCATCCGGGTGTTGGAGGCGCCGAGCGCGCGGGCGGCCTGCACGTAGTCGTTCTGCTTGGCGGTGATCACGGAACCGCGGGCGATGCGGGAGATCTGCGGCCAGCCGAGCAGCACCATGAAGCCGACCACCGGCCAGACGGTGGTGGAGTCGACGACCGAGAGCAGGACCAGGCCGCCGAGCACCACGGGGATGCCGAAGAAGATGTCGGTGAGCCGGGACAGCAGCGAGTCCGGCAGGCCCCCGAAGAACCCGGCCAGCGAGCCGAAGAGGGAACCCAGGATGCCGACCCCGAGCGTGGCGCAGACGCCCACGGTGACCGAGGTGCGGGCCCCGTAGACGACCCGGGTGTAGACGTCGCACCCCTGGCCGTTGAAGCCGAAGGGGTGCCCGGGCTGGGACCCCTGCTGGGCCTTGGCGAGGTCGCAGGAGAGCGGGTTGCCCGAGGCGATCAGCGAGGGCCAGAGGGAGATGACGACCAGGAAGAGGATCACCAGGGAGGAGACGATGAAGACGGGGTTGCGTCGCAGGTCCCGCCAGGCGTCGGACCACAGGCTGCGCGGCTTCGCCGCGGGGCCGCCCTCGGAGGGGCTGTCCCCCAGGGGCTTCTCCAGGGTCTCGCCCTCGCTCATCGCGAGGTCGGTGGCGCCCCCGGCTCCCGTGGGCGCGATGGCGGAGTCCTCGTAGGGTGGCTGCTGCTCAGGCATACCGGATCCTCGGGTCGAGAACGGCGTACAGGAGGTCGACCAGCAGGTTCGCCAGGAGGAAGACGATGACCAGCACGGTGACGAAGCCGACGACGGTCTGGGTGTTCTGGCGCAGGATGCCCTGGTAGAGCTGGTAGCCGACGCCGTGGATGTTGAAGATCCGCTCGGTGACGATCGCGCCGCCCATCAGCGCGCCGATGTCGGTGCCGATGAAGGTGACGACGGGGATGAGCGAGTTGCGCAGCAGGTGCCGGCGGATGACCCGCCCGCGCGGCAGCCCCTTGGCCTTGGCGGTGCGCACGTAGTCGGCGCGCAGGTTCTCCGCGATCGACGTCCGGGTGAGCCGGGTGACGTAGGCGAGGGAGACGGAGGCGAGGACGAGGCCGGGCACGATCAGCTCGTCGAGCGGGGCGGACGAGGACACCGAGGGGTCGATCCACCCCCACTTGATGCCGAGCAGCAGCTGCACGAGCAGACCGGTGACGAAGGTCGGCACCGCGATGACCACCAGCGTCAGCACGAGCACCCCCGTGTCGACCGGGCGGCCGCGGCGCAGCCCGGTGACCACGCCGAGGGTGATGCCGATGACGATCTCGAAGAAGATCGCCACCAGGGTCAGCCGGATGGTGACCGGGAAGGCGTCGGCCATCAGCTCGGTGACCTCCTGCCCGTTGAACGCGGTGCCGAAGTCGCCGGTGAAGACGTTGCCCATGTAGGTCAGGTATTGCTGCCACACGGGCTTGTCGAGGCCGAACTCCTTGCGCAGCTGGGCCGCCGTCGCCGGGTCGCACTGCCGGTCCCCGCACAGGCCGGCGACCGGGTCGCCCATGACGTTGACCATGAGGAAGATCAGCAGCGTGGTGCCGAAGAAGACCGGGATCATCTGCAGCAGACGCCGGATCACATAACGTCCCATGAGGTGCTCCGGGGATCGTCGCGGACAGGCGGGAACGGGGCGGGGCGGAGGCGGGCCGGGAGGAAGGGGTCGGGGCCGCGGGACCGGGGGGAACGGGGACGGCCCGGCGCTCGCGCTGCGTCGCCGGGCCGGACGGGCTCCGCCGTCAGTTGACCGTGATCTCGTTGTAGACCGGGACGCTGAAGGGGTTCAGGGTCACGTTCGAGATGCGCTCCGAGTAGCCCGCGCTGCCGTTCTGGTACCAGAGCGGGACGGCGGCCATCTGGTCGCGCACGACCTCCTCCGCCTGCTGGAAGGTGTCCACCGCCGTGGCGGTGTCGGTCTCGGCGTTGGCCCGGTCGACGAGGTCGTCGAACTCCTGGTTGCTCCACTTGCCGTCGTTGGAGGAGGCGTTGGTGTAGTAGAGCGGCTGGAGGAAGTTCTGGATCAGCGGGTAGTCCATCTGCCAGCCGGCCCGGAAGGGGCCGGGCATCCGCTGCTCGCCGATCTGGTTCCGGAAGTCCGCGAAGGTGCCGATCGGGTTGCCGATGCACGCCTGGTCGTCGCCGAGGGCGTTGTTGATGGAGTTGCAGACGGCGTCGACCCAGTCCTTGTGGGAGCCGGTGTCCGTGTTGTACGAGATCTTGATCTGACCGCCGGGGAGGCCGCCGCCCTCCTCGATCAGCCGCTTGGCCTCCGCCGGGTCGTACTCGCAGGCGTCGCCGCAGAGGGTGTCGTCGAAGCCGCCGTCCTCCCCGAGGACCGGCGAGGTCCAGTCCTTCGCCGGGGTGCGGGTGCTCTGGAAGATCGTCTCGGTGATCTGCTCCCGGTTGATGGCCCGCGAGATGCCGGTGCGGACCTTGTTGCCGTCCGGGGTGTCCCAGGCGTCGTCGTAGAAGGGGAAGGCGAGGGTCTGGATGATGCCGGCGGGGGTGTTGATGTAGCGGTCGCCGAGGTCGCTGCCGACGTTGCGCAGCTGGGCGGCCGGGATGTCGTCGACCAGGTCCAGGTTGCCCGCGATCAGGTCCGTGTAGGCGGTGTTGTTGTCGGTGTAGACCATGAGGTCGATGCCGCCGTTCTGCGCCCCGTCCGGCCCCGGGTAGTCGTCCCAGCGGCGCAGTTCGGCCTTCGTCCCCCGGTCGTAGGACTGGAGGGTGTACGGGCCGTTGCCGACCGGCTGGTCGAGCCAGGCGTCGTGGTCGTCGAAGAAGGACTGCGGCAGCGGGGCGAAGGCCGAGTACCCGAGGGTGTCCGGCCAGGTCGAGAACTTCTGCGAGAGCTTCACGGTGAAGGTCAGGTCGTCCACGACCTTCAGCCCGGACAGGGAGGTGGCACTGGGCTCGCCGCTCTCGGGGTGGACCTGCTCGTAGCCGTCGATGTAGCCGAAGAAGTAGGCGTTCTTCTGGTTGTTGCGGAGGTCGGCGCCGTAGTTCCAGGCGTCCACGTAGGACTTCGCGGTGACCTTCTCGCCGTTGCTGAAGGTCCAGCCGTCCTTGATCCTGACGGTGAAGTTGACCGAGTCGTCGGTCTCGATGCTCTCGGCCATCATGTCGGTGGCCGCGCCGGTCTTCGGGTCGTACTTCTTCAGCCCCCGGAAGATCATGTCGAGGACCTTGCCGCCCTGCACCTCGTTGGTGTTCGCGGGTTCCAGGGGGTTCTGCGGGTCGGACCAGGAGGAGGAGACGATCCCGTCCTCGCCGCCCGCTCCGCCGTCGCCGCCGCCACCGCAGCCCGTGGCGGCGAGGGCGACGGCGACCGCGCAGGCGGCCCATCCGGCGCGCGTGGGTCCACGCATGGGGTTCCTCCCGTGTCCTCGGCAAGACTTAGGACCGAATATCACCCCGTACAGGACCTAACGCACTTTCAGGGCGTCCGGGTGGGTGTCCCTGCCGGGAGGGTGAGCTCCCAGGTGTCGACCCCGTAGTGGAGGGCCATGCCGTGGGCCTCGTAGAGGGCGAGCGCGCGGGTCTCGTTCGAGGTGTCCACGCCCAGACCGACGAGGTCCCGGCCGCGGGCGGCGTAGACGCCGAAGGCGTGGCGCAGCAGATGGCCGCCGATCCCCCGGCCGCGCACCTCCTTGCGCACCCCGAGGTTGCGGATCCATCCCATGGCCTCGCGGTCGTCCCGGGTGAGCAGCACCGCCACGTCGCCCTCCGCCTCGGTCGAGGCGATCCAGACCAGCGACCAGTCCAGGCGCGCGCCGTCGATGTCGTCCAGCCAGGAGGTGTAGCCGCGCGGGTGGTGGCCGAAGTGCTCCGCGAAGGTCTCCTCGACCAGGGCGTGGGCCCGGCGGCGGTCCTCCTCGGCCCGGCAGTCCCGCAGGCTGAGTCCCGGCAGCGGGGCGGGGGCGGTGTCCGCCCGGGCCGACAGCGGCCGGGTCATCACCTGGTGGCGGCGCACGGTGTCCCAGCCCCGCTCCCTGAGCAGCCCGGTGTCGAGCGCCGGCTCGGCGTTGAGGTGGAGGTGGAGGACGGCCCGCCCGGCGCCGGCGGCCATGGCCGCCGCCCGCTCCTCGGCGAGACGCAGCAGCAGGGCGGTGACGTCCCCGCGGCCCGGCAGGGCGTACAGGTCGACGCCGATGTCCCCCTCGTCCGAGTCGCTCCAGACGACGGCGTAGCCGACCGGGTCGCCGGGGCCGTCGGTGACGAGCCAGGTGTCGCGGTCGAGATCGGTGTCGGGGTGGCGCAGATCGGCCTCGACCGTGTGCCGGTCGGTCTCGGGGCGGCCGATCTCGACGAGGTCGACGGCGTTCATCAGGGCGCAGACGGCGGGTGCGTCGGCCAGCGACACGGGGCGCACGGAAAGGGGCATGCGGTCACTCTCCGGGCCGCCCGGGCGCGGCCGCAAACGCTTTTCCCGCCGGCCGGCACCCGCCCCGGACGCGACGGTGCCCGCCCCGCCGGAGGGCGGGACGGGCACCGGTTGCGCGAGGGGTCAGTGGACGTGGACGACGTCCTTCTCCTCGGCGAAGTGGCACGCCGACTCGTGCGCGGCCGGGGTGTCCTTGCCCACGAACGGGGCCGGGACCGCCAGCAGCGGCACCTCGATGGAGCACTTCTCCTCGGCCTTCCAGCACCGGGTGCGGAAGCGGCAGCCCGACGGGGGGTTGGCCGGCGAGGGCACGTCACCGGTGAGGATGATCCGCTCACGGCCCTCGCGGGCGGCCGGGTCCGGCACCGGAACCGCGGAGAGCAGCGCCTGGGTGTACGGGTGGGTCGGGTGGTCGTAGATCTGCACGTCGGTGCCGATCTCGGCCATCTTGCCAAGGTACATCACGCCGACCCGGTCGGAGATGTGGCGGACGATCGACAGGTCGTGCGCGATGAAGATGTAGGAGAGGTTGAACTCGTCCTGGAGCTTCTCCATCAGGTTGATGACCTGCGCCTGCACCGAGACGTCCAGCGCGGAGACCGGCTCGTCGCAGATGATGATCTCCGGGTTGAGCGCGAGGCCGCGGGCGATGCCGATGCGCTGGCGCTGGCCGCCGGAGAACTGGTGCGGGTAGCGGTGGATGTACTCGGGGTTGAGCCCGACGACGTCCAGCAGCTCCTGCACCTTCTTGCGGCGGTCACCCTTCGGGGCCACCTCGGGGTGGATCTCGAAGGGCTCCCCGATGATGTCGCCGACCGTCATCCGCGGGTCGAGCGAGGTGTAGGGGTCCTGGAACACCATCTGGATGTTGCGGCGGACGGCCTTGAGCGCCTTGCCGGACAGCTTGGTGATGTCCTGGCCCTTGTAGAACACCTCGCCGGAGGTGGCCGTCTCCAGCATCATCAGCAGCTTGGCCACGGTGGACTTGCCGCAGCCCGACTCGCCGACGATCCCCAGGGTCTCGCCCTGGTAGAGGTCGAAGGAGATGCCGTCCACGGCCTTGACCGCGCCGATCTGCTTCTTGAACAGGATGCCCTGGGTCAGCGGGAAGTGCTTGACCAGGTTGCGCACCTGCAGGATCGGCTCACCCCGCCCGACGGGCGCGTCGAGCGCGGCGGAGGGGGTCGGGTCCACGGCCTCGCCGTCCTTCGTGAGCTCAGCCATGGATCGTCTCCTTCCAGAAGTGGCACGCGCTTCCGCGGCCGGGCAGCTCCCCGCCGTCCTGCTCGGTCACCGGGTGCAGGACCGGGACGTCGGTGCGGCAGACGTCCTGCGCCTTGGGGCAGCGCGGGTTGAAGGCGCAGCCCGAGGGGATCTTGAGCAGGTTGGGCGGCAGGCCCTTGATCGCGTACAGCTCCTGGCCCTTCTGGTCCAGGCGCGGGATGGAGTCCAGAAGACCCCGGGTGTACGGGTGGGCCGGGCGCTGGTAGAGCTCGTGCACGGGGGCCGTCTCCACGATCCGGCCCGCGTACATCACGGCGATCTTGTCCGCGACGTCGGCCACCACGCCGAGGTCGTGGGTGATCAGGATCAGGCCCATGTTGTACTCGCGCTGGAGCTCCGCGAGCAGGTCCATGACCTGGGCCTGCACGGTGACGTCGAGCGCCGTGGTGGGCTCGTCGGCGATGATCAGGTCCGGCTCCAGGGCCAGCGCCATGGCGATCATGATGCGCTGGCGCATACCGCCGGAGAACTGGTGGGGGTAGTCGTTGACCCGCGCCGCGGCGGCGGGGATCTTCACCCGGTCCATCAGTTCGATGGCCTTGACCTTGGCCTCCTTCTTGGAGAGGCCCTGGTGCACCCGGAACATCTCGCCGAGCTGGTAGCCGACGGTGAGGACCGGGTTCAGCGAGGAGAGCGCGTCCTGGAAGATCATGGCGATCTTCGAGCCGCGGATCTTGCGGCGCTCCTCGGGCGACATGGTGAGCAGGTCGCGGCCGCGGAAGAGCACCTCGCCCTTGGGGATGCGCCCGGGGGGCATGTCGAGGATGCCCATGATGGCCTGCGCGGTCACGGACTTGCCGGAGCCCGACTCGCCGAGGACCGCGAGGGTCTCGCCGGCCGAGACCGTGTAGTTGACGCCGTTCACGGCCTGCGCGACACCCTCGCGGGTGTGGAACTCCACGTGCAGGTCGCGCACTTCGAGGAGCGGGCCCTCGTGGTCCCCGGCGCCGCGGGGGGCCGGGACGTCCGCCGTCTTGTCGATGATGGTCACGTACGCCTCCCTCAGCGCAGCTTGGGGTCGAGGGCGTCGCGCACCGCGTCGCCGAGCATGATGAACGCCAGAACCGTGACGCTCACGAAGCCGGCGGGGAACAGGAGCGGGTGCAGGGCCTCACGGATCCGGCCGAGCGACTGGTTGATCATCACGCCCCAGGAGATGGTGGGCTCCTGGATGCCGACACCGAGGAAGCTCAGCGTCGCCTCGACGGAGATGATCACACCGAGCGAGATCGTGGCGAGCACGATCAGCGGGGTCAGGGCGTTGGGCAGCACATGGCGGAACATCAGGCGGCCGGTGGACGCGCCCAGCGAGCGGGCCGCGGTCACGTAGTCGGCCTGCTTGGTCTGGATGACGGTGGAGCGCATGATGCGCGCCATGCTCATCCAGCCGAGGACCGTCAGGGCCGTGAGCACGCCCCAGATGCCGCCGGTGCGGAAGCCGTCGTCGTCACGGAAGGTGTTGAGGATGACGATGGCGCCCACGAGGAACGGGATGCCCATCACGATGTCGATGCCGCGGGAGATCAGGGCGTCCACCCAGCGGCCGTAGAAGCCGGCGACCAGGCCGAGCAGGAGCGCGATCAGCGCGGAGCCCACGGTCGCGAGCACACCGACCGTGATGGAGGTGCGGGCGCCGTGGATGGTGCGGGCGTAGACGTCGCAGCCGCGGGCGTCGTAGCCGAACCAGGCGTCGGCGCTGGGCTTCTGCAGCGAGCGGGAGAGCTCGCACAGCTGCGGGTCGGCGCTGGCGAAGAACGTCGGGAAGGCCGCCATCAGCAGCAGGACGAAGATGATGCCCGACGCGATGAGGAAGAGCGGGCGGCGCACCAGGTCGCGGACCGCGTCCTGGAGGAGGCTGCGCGACTTCTCGGGCTTCTTCGAGAGCTGGGGCGCGGCGGGGGTCGCCGCGGCCGCCTCCGGGGTGACTGCGGTGTTGGTCACGTCAGGCATAGCGAATCCTCGGGTCGAGCACGGCGTAGAGGAGGTCCACGACGAGGGCCATCACCACGTAGACGAGCACCAGCAGGGTGACGAAGCCGACGAGCGCAGGTCCGTCCTCGATCTGGATCGCCTTGAAGAGGTTGTATCCGACACCGGGGATGTTGAAGATCCGCTCGGTGACGATGGCCCCGCCCATCAGGGTGCCGAGGTCCGCGCCGAGGAAGGTGACCACCGGGATCAGGGAGTTCCGCAGGACGTGGACGCCCGTGATCCGGGTCGGCGAGAGCCCCTTGGCCTTGGCCGTGCGGACGTAGTCCATCCGCAGGTTCTCCGCCACCGAGGCGCGTGCCAGCCGCGCGATGTAGGCGAGGGAGACCGAACCGAGCACCAGACCGGGCAGCAGATAGCTCATGAAGCCCTCGTTGGTACCCGACACCGGGAAGATCCCGGCCTTGACGCCGAGGAAGATCTGGGCCGTCTGCCCCAGCACGAAGATCGGGACGGCGATCACCGTGAGGGTGGACAGCAGCACCAGGTTGTCCAGGAACTTGCCGCGTCTCATGCCCGCCAGCACGCCGGCCGCGACACCGACGACCATCTCGAAGACGAAGGCGATACCGGCGACCTTGAGGGTCTCCGGCCAGGCGTCGGCGATCATCTCGCTGATCGGGCGGGAACCGCTGAGGCTGGTTCCGAAGTCGCCCTGCAGGAGACCCGAGACGTAGTAGCCGTATCTCACCGGCAGCGGGTCGTCCAGGTGGTACTGCGCGGTCAGCGCAACTCTGATGCTCTCTGGTACCGGACGCTCTCCGTACAGGTTCTGTACGGGGTCACCACCCATTTCGGTGACGAGCGCGAAGACCAGGAATGTGGTCCCGATGATGACCGGGACCATCTGGAGCAGCCGTCTCAAGACGTAGCGGCCCATGGTTCCTCCTCGTGGGAACGACGAGGGGCGGCTCGTACCGCCACCCCTCGTCGTTCAGGCCCTGATGTACTGTGCGGCGCCCTCGGGCGCCGGGCCGTCAGGCCTTCTCGACCTTGGTGAGCTCGACCTGGTTGAACAGGTTCATCTCAACGTTCTTGACGTTGGTCGAGTGACCGAAGACGTTCTTGCCAAAGCGCAGCGGGATCACCGGCATGTCCTTGACGAGGATGTCCTCGGCGGCCTGCCACTTGGTGATGGCCTCGGCCTCGGTCTTCGCCTCGCGGCCCTCCTGGACCAGGCGGTCGAAGTCCTTGTTGCTGTAGCCGTAGTAGTTGGAGGAACCGTCCGTGGAGAACAGCGGGCCGAGGTAGTTCTCCATCGACGGGTAGTCCATGATCCAGCCGAGGCGGAACATGCCGGAGAACTTCTTCTCCTCGACCTGCTTCAGCAGCTCGGCGAACTTCGGCACGGCCTGGCCGACGCAGTCGATGCCGAGGTTCTTCTTCAGCTGGTCGCAGGTGGCGTTGATCCACTGCTCGTGACCACCGTCGGCGTTGTGGCCGATGTTGATCTTGTTGCCCTCGATGCCGCCGGCCTCGGCGAGCAGCTTCTTGGCCTCGGTCGGGTTGAACTTGCAGGCGTCGCCGCAGGCGCCCTCGCGGTAGCCGCCCACGACCGGGGAGACGAACGCGTCGGCGGAGGACTGCGAGTTCTGGAAGACGACCTTGATGATCTCGTCGCGGTCGATGGCCATGGAGATGGCCTTGCGGACGCGCGGGTCGGAGAACTTCTTGTCGTACGTCGGGAAGGCGACGAACTGGAAGGTGGACGCCTCGGAGGACTTGAAGCGGTCGCCCAGCTCGCTCGGGGCGGTGCCCATGACCTCGGTCGGGATCTGGTCCACGACGTCGAGGTTGTTGGCGAGCAGGTCGTTGTAGGCGGTGTTCTGGTCCTGGTAGATCCGGAACTCGACCGCGTCGACCTTCGGCTTCTCACCGAGCTTGTAGTCGGCGTACGCCTTGACCTTGACGGCCTTGTCGTGCTCCCACTTGCCGTCCATCTGGAACGGGCCCTGGCCGATCGGCGCCTCTTCGTACGCCTTGATGTCGGTCAGCGCCGACTGCGGCATCGGGTAGAAGACCGTGTAGCCGAGGACGGACTTGTAGCCGGCGAACGGGGCCTTGAGGGTGACCTCGATGGTCTTGTCGTCGACGGCCTTCAGGCCGGACAGCTCCTTGGCCGAGGGCTCGGGGGCCTTCTTCGGGCCCTCGTCGCCGTCCGGGTCGACGGGGTTCATCTCGTCGTAGCCCTGGATGGTGCCGAAGAAGTAGTTGCCGTCGGCGGCGTTGGGGCCGTACGCGCCCCAGTTCCAGGCGCCCACGTAGTCCTTGGCGGTGACGGGGGTGCCGTCGTGCCAGGTGGCGTCCTTGAGCTTGATCGTCCAGACCTTGTTGTCCGTGCTCTCGATGGACTCCGCGGCGGCCAGGACGGGCTGGTTCTGGGCGTCGAACTCGACGAGCGGCGTGAACAGGCCCGACAGGACCTGGGAGCCACCGGACTCCGTGGCCGCCTGCGGGACGAGGCGCTTGGGCTCGGCGATGTTCATGCTGAACGCGCCGCCGGAGCCCCCTTCGCCCCCGCTCTTGCCCTCGTCACTTCCGCTGCCACAGGCAGTTGCGGCCAGGGCGACGACTATCGCACCCGCGACCCACTTGGCGCTCTTGGCACCGCGCATGGGTTCCTCCTCATGAGTCCACTTGTCGCTACATGAGGGCCACTGACGTGGGTGGCGCCGACACCCCTGACGACGCCGTGTCAATGACCCGAGTGTGCTCGTGAGTCGGCGCTCCCCACAGCGCATGACCCATTGACCCGAGCTCAATGGAGCCAACTATTAAGTACGTCCGGGCCGTAAACCACACTTAAAGGGTCTCGTTTTGACAACATCACCCGGGGCCGTCGAATCGAAATCCGGACAAAGCGAGCACAGACAGACACCCGCGAAACGGACCGTTAACACGTGTTCCGGAGAGCGACGGCCGATATGCGGACACCCGGCACGGTAAACCGACTTGACGCACGCCACGGCCCCCCGCGGTGGGCGCGGGGGGCCGTGGTGGAGCTATGCGCTTTTTGCCCGAATTGCCTGAATGGATGTCAGGCCCCCGGCCCGGGCCCGCCGTCGGCGGCCGGGGCGCCGTGCCCGCTCAGCCGTGCTTGGCGCGCGAGGCGGTGCGGGCGCGCTCGCGCTGGTCCAGGACGACCTTGCGGATGCGCACGGCCTCCGGGGTCACCTCGACGCACTCGTCGTCGCGGCAGAACTCCAGGGACTGCTCCAGCGAGAGCTTCCGCGGCGGCACGATGGACTCCGCGACGTCGGCCGTGGAGGAGCGCATGTTGGTGAGCTTCTTCTCCTTGGTGATGTTCACGTCCATGTCGTCCGAGCGGGAGTTCTCGCCGACGATCATGCCCTCGTAGACCTCGGTGCCCGGCTCCACGAAGAGCACACCGCGCTCCTGGAGGTTGGTCATGGCGAAGCCGGTCACGGCGCCGGAGCGGTCGGCGACCAGGGAGCCGTTGTTGCGGGTCGTCAGGGTGCCGAACCACGGCTCGTGGCCCTCGTGGATCGAGTGGGCGATCCCGGTGCCGCGGGTGTTGGTCAGGAACTCCGTGCGGAAGCCGATCAGGCCGCGGGAGGGGACCACGAACTCCATGCGCACCCAGCCGGAGCCGTGGTTCGACATGTTGTCCATGCGGCCCTTGCGGACGCCCATGAGCTGGGTGACGGCGCCCATGTGCTCCTCGGGGACGTCGATCGTCATCCGCTCGACCGGCTCGTGGACCTTGCCGTCGACCTCCTTGGTGACGACCTGGGGCTTGCCGATGGTGAGCTCGAAGCCCTCACGGCGCATCTGCTCGACCAGGATGGCCAGCGCCAGCTCGCCGCGGCCCTGCACCTCCCAGGCGTCGGGGCGCTCGGTGTCCAGCACGCGGAGCGAGACGTTGCCGATGAGCTCGCGGTCGAGGCGGTCCTTGACCTGACGGGCGGTCACCTTGCGGTCCTTCACGGCCGCCTTGGCGTCCGCGCCCTTGCCCGTGCCGCCGCGGCCGACGAGCGGCGAGGTGTTGGTGCCGATCACCATGGAGATGGCGGGCTCGTCGACGGTGATCAGCGGCAGCGCCACCGGGTTCTCCGGGTCGGCCAGGGTCTCGCCGATCATGATGTCGGGGATGCCCGCGACGGCGCAGATGTCGCCCGGGCCGGCCACCTCGGCGGGCTTGCGGGTGAGTGCCTCGGTCATCATCAGCTCGCTGATGCGGACGTTGGAGATGCTGCCGTCGCGCTTGATCCAGGCGACGGTCTGCCCCTTGCGCAGCTCGCCCTGCTCGACGCGCAGCAGCGCGATGCGGCCGAGGAAGTTGTCGGCGTCGAGGTTGGTGACGTGCGCCTGGAGCGGGGCCTCCTCCTCGTACACCGGGGCCGGGACGTGCTCCAGGATCGTGGAGAAGAAGGGCTCCAGGTTGGTGGAGTCCGCCGGGACCGTGCCGTCCTCGGGCTTGGTCAGCGAGGCGACGCCGTCGCGGCCGCAGGCGTAGACGATCGGGAACTCGATCTGGTCCTCGTCCGCGTCCAGGTCGAGGAAGAGGTCGTAGGTCTCGTTGACGACCTCGTCGATGCGGGAGTCCGGGCGGTCGGTCTTGTTGATGCAGAGGATGACCGGCATCCGGGCCTGGAGCGCCTTGCGGAGCACGAAGCGGGTCTGCGGCAGCGGGCCCTCGGAGGCGTCCACCAGCAGCACCACGGCGTCCACCATCGACAGGCCGCGCTCGACCTCGCCGCCGAAGTCGGCGTGGCCGGGGGTGTCGATGATGTTGATCGTGATGGGCGCCCCGCCGTCCTTGGGGTGGTACTTCACCGCCGTGTTCTTGGCGAGGATCGTGATGCCCTTCTCACGCTCCAGGTCGTTCGAGTCCATGACCCGGTCGTCGACGGTGTCGAGCTGGTGTGCGGCGAAGGCACCGGCCTGCTTGAGCATGGCGTCGACGATGGTCGTCTTGCCGTGGTCGACGTGGGCGACGATGGCGACGTTGCGGATGTCGTGGCGCGTGGGCATGGGTGGCTTGCGCTTCTCTCGGGTCGGGGATTCGGCGTGAAGTTCCTCGTACGCCCGCCGGGCGGACGCGCCACGGCTGCCTCCCATGGTACGGGGCCGCCGCGCAAGGGGCTTCCCCGGCGGGAGGGGACGGGGGGAAGAGACGAGGATCACGCCGCGGGCGCGGGGTGCCACGGCCCCGGGAGCCCGGGTCGGGGGGCCGGAGACGACCCTGCCCGCCGGGGGGACCGGCGGGCAAGGGAGTTGAGCTGTTCCAGAGCTTGCGAGGGCCGCGTCACGAAGGGGTCACCCGTTCGAAGCCGCCCCCGGCGGTCATCCGGCGGCGGTCTCCCGCCCGGTCGCGTCCTCCGCCCCGCCCGCACCGTCGGGCGCCGCGTCCTTGCGGTAGCCGATGTCCTGGTAGCGGGGCGTCTCGAAGCCGAAGGCGCCGATGTTGGCCAGGGAGGACTTCACGGCGACCAGGTCGGGGCGCTGGTAGAGCGGGACCGAGCCGGCCGCGGCCCAGATCCGGGCGTCCGCGCGCCGGATCAGGTCGCGGGCCTCGTCCTCGTCCAGCTCCGCCGCCGCCTGGTCGAACAGCTGGTCGATGTAGTCGGTGCCCACGCGGGTGTAGTTCTGCTCCACCAGCAGCGAGCCGTCCGAGGCGGGCCGGGGCTTGGCGTGGATGGGCCGCGCGTCCGTGGCCGGGTAGGCGCTGGCGGGCCAGGAGTACAGGGCCAGGTCGTAGTCGCCGGAGGCGATGTGGTCCGTGAAGTAGCCCTCGTCGGCGACCTTGGTGATCTCGGTGCGGATGCCGATGCGCTCCAGCATCGCGGAGATCTTGCCGCCCACCGAGCGCAGCGCCTCCGAGCCCGGGCCCGAGGGGAGCACGAAGCGCAGGGTCAGCGGCTTGCCGTCCTTGCCGACGGCGCCGCCCGCCGCGGCCGGGGAGGGCGCGGCGGTGCCGCGGGGGGCGTAGGCCCCGGACACGCCCTCCCCCGAGCCCTTGGCCTCGCTCGTGCCCGCGGCGTCCGGCTCGGCGGCGACCGCCCGGGCCTGCTCCCGGATGGCGAGGCTCTGCAGGAGCGCCGCGGGGGCGGGGGCGAGGACGCGGGTGTCGGCCCGGCCGGCCTCCCGCGCGCGGGTGCCGGCGGCGGGCTTGTCGTCGTCGCCGACGATGTACAGGCCCTCGTCGGAGGCGGCGGGGTCGGCGGAGGCGTCCCGGCCGCCGGGCTTGTCGGACTGCCCGGCCCCGGCCCCCTGCCCGTCCGCCTTCTCCTGCTCCGCGCCCGCGGCCTGCTCCTCCTGCTTCCGGGGGACCGCGCCGCCGGGCGTCCAGCCGGCGTCGGCGAGGAGCGCCTGGGCCTGCTCGGTGTCCGGGCCGCCGAGCACACCGCTGGAGTCCTTGTAGGCGGGCTGGCCCGCGAGGGCCACATGGCTGCCCGGCGGGTCGGCGGGCAGGCCGAGCGGGGCGAGGACGGCCTCCGCCAGCTCCTTGCGGTCGATCGCCCGGGCCACGGCCTGGCGCACCCGGCGGTCGGCCAGCGGACCGGACTCGCCGTTCATCGCGAGCTGGGTGTAGGCGGGCTCCAGCGACTTGCGGACCCGGAAGCCCTTGAGGGCCGACTGCTCCTTCGCGTAGGCGGCCCGGGCCGCCGCCGTCCGCTCCCGGGTGGCGCGGGCCGCCTCGGCCGCGCTCGCGTCGGAGCCGTTGGCGCGGGCCCACGAGCCCAGTGCCGCGGAGGGGGCGAGGTCCGCACCGGGGCCGTGGGCGAGCGGGCGCCCGCCGCGGCCGGCGTCCTTGGCCGCATAGGCGATGCGGTCCGCCGCGGAGCGGTCGATCTCCGCCACGTCCAGCTCGCCCGCGGCCAGCGCGGCGACCCGCTCGGCCCGGGGCACCGCGGTCAGCACCAGGGATTCCAGCTTGGCCCGCTCGCCCCACCAGCGGGGGTTGCGGACCAGGGTGGTGGTCTCGGCCTTGCGGTCGATCCTGCCGATCCTGAACGGCCCCGCGGTCGCGGCGAGCCGGGTGCGGGCGGCGTCGTTGAAGGCGGCCGGGGTGGCGGTGACGTCCTTGGGGTACAGCGGGGTGAACAGCGCCTTCCAGTCCGCGTAGGGCTTGGCGAAGGTGACCTTGACCTCCAGGTCGCTGTCGCCGCGCTCGATCCGCTCGATCCGCTCGTACCCGGCGTTGCGCGCCGTCCAGTAGGCGGACTCCTTGCCGCTCAGCGCCCGCCACTGGGCGAGGAAGTCGGGTGCGCCGATCTCCCGGCCGTCGCTCCAGACCGCCTGCTGGTTGAGCTTGTAGAGCACGACCTGCTGCGGCTCGCGCTCGACGACCTCCGCGGACTCCAGGAAGTCCGGGTTGCGCACGGGGCGCCCGCGCTCGTCCATGGTGAACAGCGCGGGGAGGACGGCGGAGGCGATCCGGCCGGTGGTGGCGTCCGCGTCGGCCTGGAAGGCGTTCAGGGTCACGGGGACGGAGTCCACCGCCCAGCGCACGGTCCCGCCGTCGGCGAGGCTGCCGCGCCCGGCCGCCGCGATGTCCCGGGCGGGTGGCCTGGCCGAGGCCCCGTCGTCCCCCGCGGTGCACGCCGACAGGGTGGGCAGTGCGAGAACGCCGCCGGTGAGCAGGGCGACGGAGCGAAGCCTTCGGGAGCACGTCCGCCCTCGGGGGACCTCGACCTGGGACATGGCTTGCACCTCTTGGTCCTGTTGTGTCGATTCTGGAGATGATCACACCGATTCCTCCACTGAAGTGGACGGCCCCCGAGGGCCGCGGCAGACACGGCGGTCCGCGGCGGTGAACTCACCCGCGCGGACCAAGACCGCCCGCGGGCGCCCTCACCCGGACGGGCGCGGCGCGGCGGCGGGCGCTCCCGGGCCGCGGCGGGAGGCGGGGCGGGGGCGGCGTCCGGTCGCGGGGGCCCCGGCCGCGACCTAACCTCCGGAATGTGACGCGTACCGCCGCGAAGGCCCTGCTCCCGGCGCTGGCCGCGGTGTGGTGGCTGACCGGTCCCGCCCTCGCCCACCCCCCGGACGGCGCGGCCGGCGCGCGCCCCGGGCCGGACCGGGTCAGCGGCCGGCCGGCCGAGGCCCCCCGCCCCGGTGCGCCGCCGGACGCCCGCGCCCTCGCCCAGGGCGCCGGGTCCGGGGCGGGCGACCTGGTGCTCCCCATCGCCGCGGTCGGCGGCGCGGGCGCGCTCGCGGCCTACGCCTACGCCCGGCGCCGCCGCCGCACCGCCACCCGCACCACGCCCCACGGCGGGCACGGGGGCCTCGACGGCCCCCGCCCGCTGCCCGAACTCGACGCCCGGGCCCGCCGCGCCCTCGTCGGGACCGAGAACGCCCTGCTCACCAGCGAGGAGGAACTGGACGCGGCCGCGGAGCGGTGCGGCGAGGAGGCCGTCCGGCCCTTCCGCGAGGCCGCCGCCCGCGCCCGGGAGGAGCTGACGGCCGCGTTCCGGCTGCGCCAGCAGCTCGACGACGCCTACCCGGACGGGGAGTCCGCCCGGCGGCGGATGCTCGACGAGATCGTGGCCCGGTGCACCGGGGCGGTCCGGAGGCTGGACGCCGAGGCGGAGGACTTCCGGCGGCTGCGGGACCCGCGGCGGAACGCGCTGCGGGACCTGGCCGCGGTGCAGCGGCTCCACGACGAGGCCGACGGGCGGATGATGCACGCCGAGGCCGCCCTGCGCGTGATGCGGGAGCGGTACGCCTCCGCCGCCTCGGCCCCGGTCGCCGGGGTCGTGGCGACCGCGCGGGAGCGGCTGGCGTTCGCGGCCGGCGCCCTGGCGGAGGCCCACCGGGCCGCCGGGGGCCGGGACACCGCGGGGGCGGCGGACCGGGTGCGGGCGGCCGAGGCCGCGGTGTCCCAGGCGGGACGCCTGGTGGAGGCCGTCGACCGGCGGGCCCGGGAACTCGCCGAGGCCGCCGGGAGGCTGCCGGAGGCCCTGGCCGACACCGAGGCGGACCTCGCGGCGGCGCACGCCCTGCTCGACGCCCTCGGCCCCGGCGCGGTGGCCTCCGGCCCGCTGCGGGCCAGGGAGGCCGTCGCCGTGACCGTGGCCGCCGAGGTGCGGCGGGAGCGGGACGCGGGGCCGTTCGACCCGCTTGAGGCGCTCCGCAGGGTCGAGGAGGCGGACGGCGCGCTGGACCGGGAGCTGGCCGAGGCCCCGGGCCCGGACCGGGGCACCCTGCGCGCCCGGGCCCTTCTGGAGCGTGCGCTGCTGGGCGCGCGGGCGGCGGTGCACGCGGCCGACGACTCCATCGCGGTGCACCGGGGCGCGGTGGGCGGCGAGGCCCGGACCCGGGCGGCGGAGGCGCGCCGCCGCCTGGGGCGGGCCGAGGGGCTGTCGGGGCGGCCGGAGGGCGCGAAGGGCGCCGGGACGGGCGGGGCCGGAGTGCCCGGCGGTCCCGGGGGCCCGGGGGGCGATCCCCGCTCGGCGCTGGTCGAGGCGCAGCGGGCCGACGCCCTCGCCCGGGAGGCGCTGACGCTCGCCGAGAACGACGTACGGGCCTGGCACGCACGCGCCGCCGGAGGCGGCGAGGCGCAGGCGCGGCCGGCGGGAGCGGGCGGCGCGGTACTGGGCGGGATCGTCCTCCTCGGGGAGGCCGGCGCCGGCGGCCCGCCGCCCGAGGCCACCGGGGTGCTCGGGGGCGGGCAGCCCGCGCGGTTCGGTGGCGGCGCCGCCCGCGGGCGGCGCGAGGGGGAGGGCGGGGACGGCGACGGGTCCTGAAGCGGCACGGCCCGATCGCGGCGGCCCTTCAGAACATGCTGAGCAGCTGCTCCACGGTCGGTTCCGCCGAGCCCGCCTCGTCCGGCAGCCCGAGTTCGAACCAGACCGTCTTGCCGCGCGGGGTGCGCCGTGAGCCCCAGCCGGCGCTCAGCAGCCCGACGAGCTGGAGCCCGCGCCCGCCCTCGTCGGTGTCGCGGGCGCGGCGGCGGCGTGGCTGCACCAGGCCCGCGTCCCAGACCTCGCACACCAGGGTGCGGTCCCGCAGGAGCCGGAGCCGGATCTCCCCCTCGCCGTAGCGCAGCGCGTTGGTGACCAGTTCGCTGACGAGCAGTTCGACGGTGTCGACCAGCGCCTCCAGGCCCCAGGAGTCGAGCTGCGCGCGGGCCAGCTCGCGGGCGCGGCCGACCGAGCGCGGCTCGCGGGGCAGCCGCCAGTCGCCCACCGCGTCGGCGGGCAGACCCTGGATACGGGCCATCAGCAGGGCGATGTCGTCCTCGCCGTGGCGGGTGTCCAGGGTCGTCAGCACATGGTCGCAGACGTCCTCCAGGGCGCGGCCCGGATCGCCCAGGGCCGCGCGGAAGGCGTGGAGCCCCTCGTCGAGCGGGTGGTCGCGGGACTCCACCAGGCCGTCGGTGTACAGCGCCAGCAGCGCGCCCTCGGGCAGCTCGACCTCGACCTCCTCGAAGGGCTCGCCTCCCACCCCGAGGGGCATCCCGGGCGGCACGTCGAGCAGGAGTGCCTCCTCCCCGGGCTCGACCAGGACGGGCGGCAGATGGCCGGCGTTGGCGAAGGTGCAGCGCCGGGTGACCGGGTCGTACACCGCGTACACGCAGGTGGCCAGGTAGACCTCGGCCAGGTCGGCCGGCTGCTCCGGCGCGTCCGGGCCCGCCGCGCCGGAGCGGCGGACCTGCGCACGGGTGCCGGGCCCGCCCAGACCGCGGGCGATCTCGTCGAGCGCGGAGAGCACCTCCGCGGGTTCCAGGTCGAGCAGGGCCAGGGTGCGCACCGCCGTGCGCAGCTCGCCCATGGCCACGGCGGCGCGCAAGCCCCTGCCCATGACGTCGCCGACGACGAGCGCGGTGCGGTGGCCGGGCAGCTCGATCACGTCGAACCAGTCGCCTCCGACCTCGGTGGCGGTGGTGCCCGGCAGATAACGGCAGGCGATGTCCAGCCCGGCGGCCTCGGGGTCGCCGGGGGGCAGCAGGCTGCGCTGGAGGATGAGCGCCCTCTCGTGCTCCCGCCGGTAGAGGCGGGCGTTGTCGATGCACACGGCAGCGCGGGCGGCGAGCTCGACGGCGAGCGCGCGGTCCCGCTCGCCGAAGGGTTCGCTGCCCTTGGCCCGGGCGAACTGGACCAGCCCGACGACCGTGTCGTGGGCCACCATCGGCACGGCCAGCGCGGACTGCACCAGGCCGCCCTCCCCCTCCGGCAGCGCCCGGACGGCGGCCGTGCGCAGCGCGGTGGCGCAGGCGGAGTTGAAGGGGTAGCGGTGGACCTCACCGAGCGCGACCGGGGGCGTCCCGCCGGAGGAGGCGGCCAGGGGCGCGTCGGAGACGGCGCTGGCGAAGGCGACCCGGCGCAGGTCGGCGCTGCCGCCGCCGTAGCTCTCGTGGACCGAGCCGAACTGGCCCGGCGGAGCCTCCTCGCCGGTGAGCAGGGCCTGGTAGAGGTCGACGGAGGCCAGGTCGCAGAAGCCGGGGACGGCGACGTCCAGCAGTTCGCGGGCGGTGGTCTCCAGGTCGAGCGAGTTGCCGATGCGGGCCCCGGCCTCGTTGAGCAGGGCGAGGTTGCGGCGGGCGCTGGCGGCCTCCCGGGCGGCGATCTGACGGTGCGTGACATCGGTGCCGACCCCGGCAACGCCGATCGGCCGTCCCGAACCCCCGTGCACGCGGTAGAGGTTGACCGACCAGTGCCGGCGCTCGCCCTCTCCGCCGGGCACGGTCCCGGAGACCTGGAGGTCGGTCACGGACTCGCCGGTCTCCAGGACGCGGCGCAGCGCCGCGTCCAGGTGCTCCGCCTCCGCGCGCGGCAGGTAGTCGTGCACGGTGCGGCCGCGGTGCTGCTCGGCCTCGCCGCCGAACACGGCGGCGAAGCGGCGGTTGGCCCGCTGCACGGTCAGGTCGGTGCCGAACAGCAGGAACCCGAAGGGCGATTGGCCGAAGATGGCCTGGGAGGAGGCGAGGTCGCTCTCGATGCGGCGCAGCGCCCGCACGTCGACGACGATGCACAGGGCCGCCTGCCGCCCGTCCCGCGCCTCACCGGGCATCACGTAGATCTCGGCGAGGCCGTGGGCCCGCGGGCGTCCGGGGGCGCGGAAGGGGACCAGCCCGGTCCACTCCTTGCCGTCCAGGATCTCCGCGACCTTGCGGTGGCCCCGGGGCCGGAGTTCGGCGGGGAGGAACGCCTCCACCGGGTCCTTGCCCCTGACCTGCTCGGCGGTCAGGCCGAAGAGGTCCGCGGCGCGCCTGCTCCACTGGTCGACCAGGCCGTCGGGGCCGATCGAGAAGGATGCGACCTTGATGTAGTCATAGATCGAGCCAGGCGGGCTGCTCTGCCACACGACACCGCTCGCCGTCCCAGGTATCTCGCTCACGCGACCGTCCCCTCCAGCTCACCGCACCGGACCGGCCATGACCGCAGTATTCAGCACTACGGCCCCGGTCGGCACGGCGTTCACGATCACAGAGAGGTCTCGTTCATTTCCGGCCGAGTTCCCCGTGATCGTCGTCCCTCCCCGACTCCTAACCCGTCAGAGCCAGCTCGAACCACACCGTCTTGCCCGTTCTCCCGCGCCGGATGCCCCAGCGGCGCGCGGAGCAGGCCACGAGCCGCAGCCCGCGGCCCCCTTCGTCCTCGGGGCGCGGGGCGCGCTCGGTGGGCGGGTCGGGCAGCGGGTCGGAGACTTCGACCAGCAGGGTGGGCGGGGTGCCGTCGGGCGCGGCGCGGCGCATCCTGACGCCGATGGGGCCGACGGTGTACCGCTGGGAGTTGGTGACCAGTTCGCTGACGAGGAGGACCGTCACCTCGCCGACGGCGGCGTCGACGCCCCACGCGCCCAGGGCGTCCCGTACGGCGTGGCGGGCGGCCCGCACCGCGTCGGGCCGCGCCGGGAAGCTCCACTCGACGCAGTGGTCCTCCGTGTCGATCACGCCGCTCACTTCCCCGGATACCGACGACCCGCACGCCCGTTTTCGGGCGTTTAAAGGCCCCATACCCCGTTTCGGGCATGAACTACCGTGACTCCCGGGGCGGAAGGGGCGCAGCCGAGGGGGACGTCCCGACGCCCCGGACGGGGCGGGAGCGCACCCGGGGACTACCCCCGGTCCGGGCGCCCTCCCGGGAGCAGCCTGAACGCCTCCGCCACCGCGGGCCGGTCCTGTTCGAGCCAGTCGACGGCGTTCGCCTCGTGCGGCGCGAGCCAGCGGAGTTCGTCGTGGTCCTGGAGGGGGGCGGGGCGGCCCCGGACCAGCAGGGCGGTCCACACCCGCAGGACGTAGCCGGGCTTCAGGGGCCACTCACCGGGGATCCGCTCCAGGGGGCGGACCTCCACCCCGAGCTCCTCCCGGAGCTCGCGCACCAGCGCCTCCTCGGGGACCTCCCCCGCCTCCACCTTGCCCCCGGGCAGCTCCCAGCGCCCGGCCAGCTCCGCGGGCGCGCTGCGCCGGGCCGCGAGCAGCCGGCCCTCCTCGTACACGGCACCGGCCACCACCACTCGATCAGTCACCCCGGGAGCGTAGCGGGCGGCCGCTGCCGCCCGGGCACGCCGGGAGGACCGGCGGACCGCACCGACGGGCCGTCAGGGCCGGGGCGCCTACTGGCCCACGGGCTCCACCCGGTAGAGCTGCTCGCGCCCCCGGGCGACGAGGGCGTCCGCGATGCGCTGGGCCTCGTCCCTGGTGGCGTAGCGGCCGACCCGGTAGCGGTTGCCGTTGTCGTCCTGCCGGATCACCTGCCAGGGGAGCGAGGCGGTGCCGTCCGTCATCGGGCTCCTCCCCCGGTCGAGCCGAGTGTCCGTAACCTTCGCCAGGAAACCGCAGTGCGCATATGCCTGAGCGTACGCCTGACCTTCACTGAGCGGATACGGGTTTTCACAAAGAGACAGCAACGAGGGGCGTATCCGGCCGGATACGCCCCCTTCACGCCCGAGAAGCACCCCCCTGCGCGGGAAGCCCGGCCGGACACGCCCCCTCCCTGCCGGGCAGAACCCCGCAGGGGCGCGGTCACCGCACGGGGAGGTGGTAGGCCACGCGGTAGCGGTCGGCGGGGACGACCACGTCCGCGGTCTCGACGGCGCGGCCCGAGGCGTAGTAGGTCCGCTCGATCACCATGACCACGTGGCCCGGCACGCCGCCGAGGGCGAGCAGCTCCTCCGCGAGCCCGGGACGGGCCCCGACCTGCTCCACCACGTTGTCCACGACGACGTCGATCGCCGCCATCCGCTCCACGACCCCGCAGCCGCCGAGCGGACCCTCCTCGGGGAGCATCACGGGAGTGCGGCCGGTGAGCTCCAGAGGCTCCCAGGAGGTCGAGAGCATCATGGGCTCACCGGCGTCCCGGTAGAGGTAGCGGGTGCGCATCACGCGGTCGCCGAGCCCGACCCCCAGCCGGTCCGCGACCTCGGGGGT
Organism: Streptomyces sp. C10-9-1; assembly: GCF_024497955.1. Classification (GTDB taxonomy): domain Bacteria; phylum Actinomycetota; class Actinomycetes; order Streptomycetales; family Streptomycetaceae; genus Streptomyces; species Streptomyces sanyensis. Next base: position 180,750 of record NZ_JANHKP010000009.1, read on the forward strand.
GGCGCGCTCCTGCTCGCTGCCGGACTCCCAGGAACCGCGCACCCCCTCCTCGGCCTGCTCCTGCCGGAAGGGGGAGGCGCCGGAGGCGGGGCGGAAGCCGGAGCGGGCCACACGGCGGGGCACCGGGCGCTCGCGCACATACGTCCCCGAGCCGGAGCGGCCCTCGACCAGCCCCTCGGCCATCAGCACCTTGCGGGCCTCCAGGGCCACCGTGTCCGAGACCCCGTACTCCTCGCGGATGCGGGCCTGCGAGGGCAAGCGGGTGTGCGGCGGCAGCGAGCCGTTCACGATCTTCTCGCGCAGATCGCTCGCGACACGCAGATAGGCGGGCTGCTCACCGAAGGCCACTGACCACTCCCCAACACATTGACAGACGGCGACAGCCTGGCAACCGTAGGTTGCCGTCCGCAAGTGCGGGCCACAGTGTCACCCGATGTGATGACTTCCCGGTCGGCGGGGGTTTGGCACCCGCATGCACGATCTTGCCGGAGGCGCACGGGTACGCACCCTTGACCGGAATGGTCCAGACCAATAGCTTCCTTGCCGCACGCACGACTCCGCTCCTCCCCCGTCGGCACCCGCACAGGAACGAGCCAAGCCCATGCGTCGAACAGCCCTGGCCCGTACGGCAGTCGCCCTCAGCTCCCTCGCCCTGCTGGCCACCCTCTCCCCCGCCGCCGCGTCCGCCGGGGGTCGGCCCCCCGCACACGGCTCCGGCCACACCAAGCCCGAACTGCGGCGGGTCGGCTACTTCACCCAGTGGGGCGTCTACGGCCGCGACTTCCAGGTCAAGGACATGGACACCAGCGGCCAGGCCGCGCGCCTCACCCACATCAACTACGCCTTCGGCAACATCAGCCCCGAGGGCACCTGCTTCACCGGCAACGTCCCCGGCGAGGCCGACGCCTGGGCCGACTACGTGCGCCCGCTGGGCGCGGCCGACTCGGTCGACGGCGTCGCCGACACCGCGGACCAGCCGCTCGCCGGGAACTTCAACCAGCTGCGCGAGCTCAAGGCCGAGCACCCCGGCCTGAAGGTGATGATCTCGCTCGGCGGCTGGAGCTGGTCCACCCACTTCTCGGACGCGGTCCGCACACCCGAGTCCCGCCGCGCCCTGGTGTCCTCCTGCATCGACCTGTACCTCAGGGGCGATCTGCCCCGGGACGGTGCGCGCGGCGGCCCGGGGGCGGCCGCCGGGGTCTTCGACGGGATCGACATCGACTGGGAGTGGCCGGGCTCGGCGGGCGACAGCGACACCGTCTACCGGCCGGAGGACAAGCGCAACTTCACCGCCCTGGTGCGCGAGTTCCGCGTGCAGCTCGACGCGCTCGCCGCCGAGCAGCGCGGACGCCACGGCCAGCGGCGGCACTACGAGCTCAGCGCCTTCGTCCCCACCGCCCCCGCGAAGATCGACGCGGGCTTCGAGGTCCGCAGGATCATGCGGGACTTCGACTTCGTGAACCTCCAGGGCTACGACTTCCACGTGTCGGGCGAACCGGTCACCGCCCAGCAGTCGGCCCTGCGGGCGCGCGGGGACTTCAGCGTGCAGCAGACCGTGCGGGACTGGAAGCGCCGGGGCGCACCCGCCCGCAAGCTGGTCGTCGGCATGCCGTTCTACGGGCAGGGCTGGACGGGCGTGCAGGGCGGAGGCGACGGCATGGGGCAGCCCGCCTCCGGTCCGGCCCCCGCCACCTTCGCGAACGGCTACGAGGACTACAAGGCGCTGAGGAGGCTCGCCGCCTCGGACGCCTACACCGTCCACCGGGACCGCCGCGGGGGCCACGCCTGGATCTTCGACGGCACCACCCTGTGGACCTACGACGACCCCGCGGTGCTGCGCGCGAAGGCCGCCTACGTCCGCTCGGAGGGCCTGGGCGGCGCCATGTTCTGGTCCCTGGACGGGGACACGGCGGACGGCGAGCTGACCGCCGCGGTCGACCGGGGGCTGCGCCGCCGCTGAGCCGGCCCGCCCCCGCACGGCGGGACCGGCGCAGGGTCAGACGCCGGTCCCGCCGCCCGAGGCGCCGTCCGCGGTCCCCGCTCCGTCCTTGAGGGAGCCGGTGAGCCGGCCCTCGGTCGCGGCCAGCGCACAGGTGACGGTGCGGTCGCCGAGCGACCAGCTCTCGCGGGTGGGCAGGTAGTAGAAGTTGGCGATGTGCGGGGCGAGCGCGTCCGGGTCCGGCACGTACTTCTCGCTCATGAGGTGGCAGCGCCCCTCCATCTCGCGCTCGTCCGCGGCCGAGCCGGGGTAGCCGCCCTCGTCGTCCAGGAGGTAGCTGCCCGTGACCTCGGCGTCGTGCGGTCGGGCGCAGTCCACCGTCGGGACGGAGAAGGCCTCCGACTCCTCGGGGACCTCCTTGCCCGGGATGTCGAAGCAGTCGCCCTCGGCCAGGTCGAAGGGGCTGCTGGCCGCGGCGTCCAGTCCGTCCCGGACCCCGCGCATGAACTCGCCCGCGGCGCCGGTCGCCACGAAGGCGACGGTCAGCAGCGTACTGACGGCGGAGAGGGCGATACCGGCGACGGCCATGCCCTTGCCGCGCTGGCCCGACCGCCTGATCTGGGCCAGCGCGATGATGCCGAACACCAGACCGAGCGGCGGGATGCAGCAGACCAGGCCCACCACCAGGGCGGTGACGGCCAGTCCGTTGACCGGACGCTGCCCGGGGACCCCCGGGTAGGGGGCGTTCGGCGCGCCGTACGCGGGGTGCGGCGGATGGCCCGCGTACGGGCCCGCGCCCGGCTGGCCGAAGGGCCCCGCCGGGGTGCCGTAGGGCTGCGGGGCGGGGGGCTGGGCGCCGGGCGGGGCGCCGTAGGGCTGCTGCGGGTTCGGCGGCTGCCCGTTCTGGGCTGCGGGGTCCACGGTCGTTGCTCCTCGGTCGTCGTTCGAACCAGTGCGAACGGACGCGCGGATCATACGACGGGGGCAGGGCGCCGGGGCGGGCGGGGCGGGGCCGCGCACGCAGCGGGAGGGGCGGCCGCGAGCGGCCGCCCCTCCCTCGGGAAGGCTGGATCAGCGCCGGGTCAGAACTGCATCGACCAGGCGTCGATCTTGCCGGTGTCCCACCACGCGTTGTCGCTCACGCGCAGCTTCCAGGTGCCGTTGGCCGCCTCGGAGGAGGCGTTCACCGTGTAGGTGGTCAGGATGTTGTCCGAGCTGCCGCCGGAGCCGTAGGACTTCAGGTTGTAGACCGAGCCGTCGGGGGCGACGAGGTCCACCTTCAGGTCACCGATGTAGGTGTGCTTGATGTCCACCGACACCGCGAGGTCCGAGGGCGCGTTCCCGGAGACGCCGCTCACCGTGATCGGCGACTCGACCGTGGAGTTGTCGCTGATCGCGTAGTCGCCGGTGTTCTCGAAGCGGTCCCCGTCCGGCGGCGGCGGCGTGGTGCCGCCGTCGCCGACGTACAGCAGGCGGTTGGGCGAGCCGGAGCCCGGGTTGCCGACCTTGCCCTCGGTGGCGGAGTCGGCGAGGGCCGTGGACACCTGCGCCGGGGTCGCCGAGGTGTTGTCGGCGAGGTAGAGCGCTGCCGCGCCCGCGGCGTGCGGCGCGGCCATCGAGGTGCCGGAGATGGTGTTGGTGGCCGAGTCGCTGGAGTTCCAGGCCGAGGTGATCGAGGAGCCCGGCGCGAAGATGTCCACCACGCTGCCGTAGTTGGAGAAGCTGGAGCGCGCGTCGGAGCTGGTCGTCGAGCCGACCGTGATCGCCTCGGCGACCCTGGCGGGCGAGTAGTTGGAGGCGTTCGCGCCGCTGTTGCCCGCCGCCACCGCGTACGTGACTCCGGAGGCGATCGAGTTGCGGACGGCCTGGTCGAGGGCGCTGTCCACGCCGCCGCCGAGGCTCATGTTGGCCACGGCGGGCTTCTGGGCGTTCTGGGTCACCCAGTCGATGCCCGCGACGACCTGGGCGGTGGTGCCGGAGCCCTGGTTGTTGAGGACGCGGACGCCGACGATCTTGGCCTTCTTGGCCACACCGAAGGAGGACCCCGCGACCGTGCCGGCGACGTGCGTGCCGTGACCGTGGCCGTCCTGCGCCGTGTTGTCGTTGTCGACGGCGTCGTAGCCGTTGAAGGCCCGCCCGCCGAAGTCGTTGTGGCTGATCCGCACGCCGGTGTCGATGACGTAGACGGTCACGCCCTGGCCCGCGGAGTCCGGGTAGGTGTAGCTCTGGTCGAGCGGCAGCGACCGCTGGTCGATGCGGTCGAGGCCCCAGGACGGCGGGCTCGGCTGGGTGCCGGAGATGGTGAAGACGCGGTCCTGGACGACCGACTCGACGGCCGGGTCCGCCGCGAGCTTCCTGGCCTGCGCCTCGCTGACCTGGACCGCGTAGCCGTTGAGCGCCGCGTTGTAGGTCCGCTTGATCTTCGCGCCGTACTCGGCCGCGACCTTCCTGCCCTCGCTGGAGCCCGCATCGGCCTCGGACTCGTCCAGGGTCACGATGTAGCTGCCCTCGATGGCGCCGGGAGCACCGGCGTTCTGGATCTCGCCGACGGGGGACGGCTCGGCCGCGCCGGCGGGAAGCGCGGAGGCGGCGCCGGCCACGAGGGCGGCGACGGCTATGGCGCTGGCTGCGGCGATTCTTCGCCGCGAGTCACGCATCACAGACATGTGAGGGGTCCTCCTCATTGGTGGTGCGTTGCTGTGGGGGTCATGACAAGCAGACGTCAGGGACATGCCAACACATCCGTACCGAGGTGCCGGCACTTCTCGTCCGCCCGTCGAGCGAAAAGGTTGGCCGATCCATAGGAATCGCACAAGAGGGCCCGTACGCCCGGAAACACGAGCGCCACGGGCCTGCCATGCTGACGGCCCATGACGCGCTACCGCTGCCCGGACTGCACGGGCCACTGGCCCATCGACGCCGCCGTCTGGCGCTGCCCGTCCTGCGAGGGCCCCCTCGACCTGGACTTTCCCACCGCACCGGTCCCCCGCGGGCACCTGGGCGCGCGGGTCGGCTCGCTGTGGCGCTACACCGAGGCGCTGCCCTTCACGGCGCCCTCCTGCTCGCTCGGCGAGGGGCGAACGCCGCTGGTCACACTGACCCATACGGTTTCGGCCAAACTGGAGTTCCTGATGCCCACGCTCTCCTTCAAGGACCGGGGAGCGGTGATGCTCGCCGAGCTCGCGCGGCGCCTGGGCGCCCGCAGCGTCCTCGCCGACAGCAGCGGGAACGCGGGGTGCGCGATCTCCGCCTACTGCGCCCGGGCCGGACTCGACTGCACGGTGATGGTCCCGGAGGGCACCTCGCCGAAGAAGACCGAGCAGATCCGGGCCCACGGAGCGCGGCTGGACGTGGTGCCCGGCGACCGCGAGGCCACCGCCGCGGCCGCCCGGGCGGCCGCCGGCCGGCCAGGCGTCTTCTACGCGAGCCACGTATACAACCCGTACTTCCTGCACGGCACCAAGACCTATGTGTACGAGCTCTGGGAGGACCTGGGCGGCACCCTGCCGGAGACGCTCGTCCTCCCCGTGGGCAACGGCACCCTGCTGCTCGGCGCCTCCCTCGCGGTCGGGGAGCTGCGCGCCCACGGGCTGATCGGCACCGCACCGGCCCTGGTGGGCGTGCAGGCGGAGGCGGTCGCCCCGCTGGCCGCCGCCCACCGGGCGGGAGCGGTGGACCTGATCGCGCCCCGCGGTGCGGCCGGTGACGGGGCGGGCGCCTCCGCCGCCCCGGCGACCGTCGCCGAGGGCATCGCCGTCGCCGCGCCGCCGCGGGCCCGTCAGATCCTGCGCGCGGTACGGGAGTCGGGGGGCGCGATCCTGACCGTCCCGGAGGACGCCGTCCGCGCCGCCCAGCGCGACCTCGCCCGCCGAGGGCTGTTCGTGGAGGCCACCGCCGCGGCCTGCTGGGCCGCCGCGGGCAGCTGGAAGGGCCGCACGGCGGTGGTGCCGCTGTGCGGAGCGGGCGCGAAGTCCGGCCTCGCCGGCTGAGCGGCCGGTGCGGCGAGGGGGCCGTGCGGGGGCCGCGGGCGCCGGGTCCCCGTGTCGCACCGGCGGGCCCGTTCCGGCCGTGATACGTGAAAGGGATGCTCAGCGGAGTCCGCAACCGTGTCCTGCCCGCCTCACAGCGCCGCTCACTGGAAGAGCTGTCGGACGACCTCGACCTGTCGTCCGGGGACACGAGGGCGAAGCGGTCCGCGTTCTGGACCATGCTGACCCTGTCCGCGGTCATCGCCGCCGGAGGAGTGATCACGGACTCCACCGCGACCGTGATCGGCGCCATGATCATCGCTCCGCTGTCCACCCCGATCATGAGCATCGCCGTCGGGTCGGTGATGAGCCGCCGGACCGGCTCGATCAGGACCGTCCTCGCCTCCTGCCTCCTGGTGATCGCCATCGGGGCCCTGCTGTCCATCGTGCTGCCGGAGAACTACGACCTGCTCTCCAACAGCCAGATCTCCTCCCGCACCTCCCCCGGGCTGATGGACCTGATCGCCGCCCTGGCGACCGGCTTCGCCGGCGCCGTGGCGCTCGCCCGCCGCGACGTGGCCGCCGTCCTGCCCGGGGTGGCCATCGCGATCTCCCTGGTCCCGCCCCTGGTGGTGGCCGGGGTGTGCCTCAGCCACGGCGAGGTGTGGCTGGCGCTCGGCGCGGTGCTGCTGTTCGTGTCCAACCTGTTCGCCCTGATCTTCGGCGGCATCGTGGTCTTCGCGACCCTGGGCTACGGCGCGGAGCCCACCGCCGGCAGGCGCCGGCCCCGGCGCACCGTGTACGTGGCGATGAGCCTGCTGTTCGCCGTGGTCTTCGTACCTCTGGCCGCCAACACCGCGCTCACCCTGCTGATCAACACCTGGACCGCCCGCGCCAAGACCCAGGCCGAGCTGTGGCTCTCGGACGACCCCGGAGCCACGGTCACCCAGGTGAGCGCCGCCTCCAGGACCCTCTACATCCAGGTCCGCACCAAGGACGACCTCCCGCCGGTGGACGGCCTGCTGGAGCGGCTGGAAGGCCAGATCCCCAACGGCATCCCGGTGGTGGTGGAGTCCACCCGCGGCAGGCGGGTCGAGGTCGGGCGGGTGGGCCAGTAGCGAGGCCGGGAGCGGGCGGCGCCCCGGCGCCGGGCGGGACGCCGGTGCCGCGGGGCCGGGCGGGACGCCGGTGCCCCGGCGCCGGGCGGGACGCCGGTGCCGCGGGGCCGGGCGCGCCCGCGGCGGCCTTCGCGACCGGCCACCGCGGGCGGGAGGGCACCGGATTCCGGCGGCGCCCACCGGGGGGGTGCTCAGGCGGGGCGGCCCGGGGAGACGTGGCGCACCGTGTTGGCGAAGGCGACGCCGTGGCTCTTGACGTCGATGGCGATCCGGTCGCCGTCGGCGATGCGGAAGCCCTCGTGGAAGCTCGCCTCGTCGGCGCCCAGGAGGACGTAGTTGACCAGGCCGGGACGGCGCACCGCGGGGAACGAGAACAGGTGCTCCACCATGTCCGGCACCCGGAAGTACAGGGCGTCCGAGCCGCAGTCGAAGCTCCCGCTCCAGGCGGCCGCACCGTCCCGCTCGATGGTGACCCGGCCGGTCACCGAGCGGGGCGGTTCGCCCAGGAACAGCCAGGGGGCCAGCGCGGTGTCGCACAGCTTGCAGTACGGGTTGTAGCCGGGGTCCCTGCGGTGCAGGCCGATGTCGCACAGGTCGTTGCCGAAGGTGTAGCCCGCGTAGTGCGGCCTGCCGTCGGCGTCGTTGACGTAGACGAGGGCCACCTCCGGCTCCTCGATCAGCGCGACCGGCTCGGCGGGGACGTGCAGTGCCTCCCCCGGCATCCGCACCCAGTCGCCGAAGCCCTTGAAGAACCACTTGGGCGGCGTGAAGTCCCCGTCCTCAGGGGCGCTGAGACCGCCCCACTTCTTCTTGTGCGTGCCCATGAACCCGCTCAGCAGGGCATGGCCGGAGGCCGTGGGCAGCAGCGGCGGCAGCGGACGCACCTCCGGGTCCCCGGCGGTGACGGTGACGCTCCCGGCGCCGTCGGTGAGCGCGGCGCGCAGGGCGGCCTCCGAGGCGCCGGCGGCGACGACGGCCGCCGCCAGCTGCCCGTCGGCCACCGGGTGGAGGGTCTGCGGCGCACCCGGCTCGGGCAGCCCGAAGCCGACATGGCGCGCACCCCGGTAGGTGGCCTCGAAGAGGGTCGGGACAGACATGGGAAGGGCCTCCTTGGCCTCGTGGTCAGAACTGGCGGGCGGGAGCGGTGCCGTGGCGGTGCGGGTGGGGCCGCGCGCCGGTGAGGTCGGACAGCGCGTCGCCGACCCACTCGACCGCCTGCCGGATCCAGGGCAGCGCGAGCGGGTCCGGCGCGTCGAGCGCGGCCGTGCGCTGCGCGTCGGAGTCGCCGTACAGGCGGCTGGTGGCGGCCCGGATCCGCAGGAGCCGTCCCTGCTCCCCGAACGCGCCGGCCGGGAGCACCCCTATGCCGTGGCGCTCGCCGAGGAACCGGGCCAGGTCCTCGCCGCCCTCCACACCGCGGGTCCGGGCGAGCCGGTCCCGGAGCGGCTCGAAGTCCGGGTACAGGTAGCAGGTCGCGCGGACGGGCGCGAGGAGCGCCCCGGCCGCGGTGAAGCGCTCGGCGACCGCGCGCGCCACCGCCCCGTGCAGCCGGCGCCCGGCCGCGATGCGCTCGGTGATCTCCGGTGGCTCGCCGAAGGCGTAGGCGGCGGCCGCCTGCACGGGTGCCGGCGGACTCGACCAGATCTGGCTGGCGACGGAGACGAGCCGGGTGTGCAGGGCACGGCCGGTGTCGCTGTCGGGCAGCCGGGCCACTCCGGTGCGCCATCCGCCCACCGCCAGGTTCTTGGTCAGGCCGGTGGTCACGACGGTGCGTTCGGGAGCGTGCCGGGCAGGGGAACCGGCCGGCGCCGAGGTGTCGAAGAGCAGGTCGCCGTAGATCTCGTCGGAGACGATCACCAGGTCGAGGTCGCGGGCCGCCGCGGCCAGGCGCCGCAGCGTGCCGGGCGAGGCGACGGTGCCGGTCGGGTTGTCCGGCACGGTCACCACCACGGCGCGGGGGTCCCGGCCCGCGGCGCGGGCCGCGGTGACCGCCTCGCGCAGCCGCTCCGGATCCGGCACCCCGCCCTCGCCCGGCAGGATCGGCACGGGCAGCGGACGCGCTCCGGCGAGCCGGGCGTGCGCCGCGTAGCTCACCCAGCTCGGCACGGGCACGACCACGTCGCCGCCGAGGGCGAGCAGCAGGGCGAACAGCAGCGGCTTGCTGCCGGGCCCGGCCACGACGAGCCCCGGGTCGACGGCCAGGCCCCGCCTCGCCCAGTAGCCGGCGGCGGCGGCGCGCAGGGCCTCGCTGCCGGGCACGGGGCCGTACGCGTTGTCGTCCGCGGCGGCGGCGAGCCTGTCCCGCAGGGCGGGAAGCACGGGAAGGCCGATCTCCCCGCTCGCCATCGGCAGGACGCGCTCCCCCGCCCGGCGCCTGCGGGCGAGGGCTTCGTCGGCGGCGAGGGTCGCCGACATGGGGACCGCTGTGAACTCGGGCATGTCCAGCTCCAGGGTGAAGGGCTCGGGGCCGTCAGCCGGCCGTCGGGGCGTACCGCTGCCGCAGCTCCGCCTTGCGGACCTTTCCGGTCAGCGTCTTGGGCAGGGCGGGCAGCAGCTCCACCCGGTCCGGCAGGAAGCCGGAGTCGTGCCCCGACTCCCGGAGATGGGAGCGGACCTCGTCGAGCGAGGGCCCCTCGGCCCCGTGCGGCACGACCACGGCGCAGATCTCCGTCCCGCCGCGGTCCGCCCCGCACGGCAGCCCCACCAGGGCCGCCTCGACGGCCTTCGGGTGGCTGCCGATGACGGCCTCCAGCTCCGTCATGGGGGCCACCCGTCCGTCGCGGACGATCGCGTCGCGGGCGCGGCCGACGATCCGGATGCCGCCGCTGCCGTCGTCCCGCGCGAGGTCCCCGGTGTCGAACCAGCCGTCCGCGCCGAACTCCGCCGCGAACGCCTCCTCCCGCCGGTAGTAGCCGAGGGCCAGCGAGGCGCCGCGCACCCTGAGCCGGCCGACGGGGGTGCCCGTGGCGTCGGTTCCCGTGGGGTCGATGCGGGTCTGCATGGCGTCGATGGGGCTCCCGTTGCTCTCCGCCGCCCGGAGTTCGGGATCCTCCGGACGGGTCATGGTCACCGGCCCGTTCTCGGACATGCCCCACAGCGAGTAGGTGCGCGCGCCGAGCGTTTCGTGGACCTCGTCGGCCAGCGCCTTCAGCACCGGTGCGGAGCCGATGACCACGTGGCGCAGCGTGCTCGTGTCCCGGCGGGCGGACCGCTGCGAGGCGGCCACGTCCGCGAGGGTGGCGGGCGGGCCGTACAGGAGCGTGGCCCCGTAGCGCTCCACGAGGTCCAGGAGCGCCTCGTTCCTGCGCACGTCCTGGAAGGCCACCGTGCCGCCGAGCATGACACCGGCGAGCACGCCCTGGGCGAAGCCCGAGTAGTGCACGAGCGGCGTGGAGACGGCGGCGACCCAGTCGTCGCCGAGCCCGAAGGCGTCGGCATAGCCGCGCACCGCCGAGTGGACCGTGTTCTGGCTGTGCAGCACGCCCTTGGACTCCCCGGTGGTGCCGGAGGTGAACAGGACCACGAAGGGCTCGTCCGCGGTGAGCGCCGGGCCCTGCGGCCCGGGGCCCGCGTGCGCCTCGCGCTCCTCGGCCACGCAGTGGGCATGGAAGGAGAGCGCCCCCTCGGGCACCGGCCCGTCCACGACCAGCACGTGGTCGAGCGAGGGGAGTTCGCCCCGCAGCCCGGTGACGATCCGCGCCAGGGGCGTGCCCGCCCACTGGGGGAGCGTGACGCACACCCGGGCCCCGGTGAGGCCGAGGCGGTGCCGCAGCTCGCTCTCCGGGCAGATCGGGGAGATCGGGCAGATGACGGCGCCGATGCGCATGCAGGCGAACATCAGCGGGACCGTCTCCCACCGGTTGGGCAGCTGCACGGCGACGACGTCGCCGCGGCGCACCCCGAGGTCGCCCAGGGCCAGGGCGAAGCGCTCCGTCAGCCGGGCGAGCTCGGCGTAGGTGAGGGTGTCGGTGCGGGACTCGGCGACACGGCGGCCCGCGACGGCGAGCTTGTGCGGGCGCTCCCGCGCCTGGCGGAGGAGGTCGTCGAGGAAGGTCTCCTCGCGCCACCAGCCGCGGCGCCGGTACTCCGCCGCCCGCTCCTCGGCGGACGCGGCCGCCGCCTCGGCGTGCACGCTCGCGGAGGGTCCGCCGGCCCGGCTCATCGCAGTCCCCCGCGGAGGTCCTTGCGGCGGGCGTCCAGCAGTTCGGGCAGCGGGTTCCCCGCACGCGCGGCGGCGATCTGGAGGAGGTCCCGGGTGTTGTGGCGCACCCGGTCGGCGACCCAGTCGAAGACCCAGGCCTTGCGGGCGTCCGCAGCCAGGTCGAAGGGGACGACCCGGGTGACGGCCAGGGCGGCCGAGGCCGCGCCGCCGATGTTGGCGATCACACCGGGGACCAGGGTGGAGCCCGAGGCCGCGATCTTCTCCTTCGCCTCGTCGCTGGAGGCGAGGTTGGCGCCCTCGACGACCAGCCGGGCGCGCAGCCGGTGGGTGTTCTCCGCGGTGAGCGCGTACTTCTGCGCCGCGAGGACCAGCAGGTCGGCGTCGACGTCCAGCCAGGCGTCGGGCTCGCGGGACTCCGTGACGCCCTCCGGCAGCCGGGAGCGGTCGATCCGCCCGAACCGGTCCGTGACGGCCACCAGGTCGGCCACGGGAAGGCGGTCCGCAGTGAGGGTGCCGTGCACGTCGGCGACGCCGACGACGCGGTGCCCGCGGTCCTCCAGGTAGCGGGCGACGGCCCTTCCCACCGCTCCGAAGCCCTGCACCACGACGCGCGCCGAGCGGGTGCCGCCGCCTGCCTCCAGGGCGGTGACGGCGGCCACTCCGACCCCGTGCCCGGTGCAGTCGATCAGGGGCTCGTAGTACGTCCGCCAGTCGATGGGCATGTCCGGGGCGCCCAGCCGGTAGCGCGGGTCGTAGCCGGCCTCGTCGAAGAAGACGGCGCGGTCGGCCGGGGTGACCCCCATGTCGATCCCGAGGTGGATGCCGCCGTGCAGCAGCGGCTTGACGGTGCGGCCGAAGGTGCGGAAGGTCGCCTCCCGGTCGGTGCCGTCGGAGGCGATGCCCGCCTTGGCCCCTCCGATGCGCAGCCCCGCGAGGGTGAACTTGTCGGTCATGTCGCGGGCGAGCCCGGCGACCTCCTCCTCGGTGACGCCGGGGGTCATCCGGGTGCCGCCCATCGCGAGGCCGTCGACCAGGGTGTCGACGACCACCCAGCCCTTGAGGCTGCCGCCGCTGCCGTTCAGGTGCACGGTGAAAGCGGGTTCCTGCGTACTGTCCTCGGCGCTCATCGCGGGTCCTTCCGTGAGTGGGGTGGGTTCGGGGGGAGGGGGCTGCGCGCGCCCCGGGCGGGAGGCGGCGTCACCGGTAGAGCCGGGAGAAGCCGCGCAGGATCTCCAGCCCGTCGCTGCGGAACTCCAGATGCGCCTGGGAGCCGTGGATCCGGCCGTCGTCGGAGCGGAGGAACTCCACGGGTGCGTGCGCGGAGCGGCCGATGGAGCGGAAGCCCTCGGGAGCCTCGCGGAGGTAGAGGGTGTGCCGGTGGAAGACGGTCACCGTGGGCTTGACGTAGGTGAACAGCGGCTCCTCCGTGTCCACCTGCGCCTCGTGGCCGCCGACGCGCTGGGGGCCCTCCTCCAGCCGCCCGCCGGCCGCCACCGCCAGCAGCTGCATGCCGCCGCAGATCCCGAGCACCGGCACCCCGGCGCCCATCACGAGGTCGGTCAGCGGCCGGTAGAAGGCGGTGTCGTGGGCGCGCACCTTGGTGCCGCTCAGGACGACGGCCTGGTAGCGGCCGTCGAGGCGGGCGGGCACGGAGGCCACGTCGACCGCATCGGTCACCGAGCCCAGCTGCTCCAGCCGGGCGCGGAGTTGTTTCAGGGACAGCGTGCCGTTGTTGACGACGAGCACTCGGGGCTGCGTCATGCTCGGTACTCCTCACGTACGGGTGATGACGGTGCCGGTGCTCCCGGCGAGCAGTTCGGTGACGGGCGCGCTGCCGATGACGACGCGGCCCACTCCGGCGTCCAGCGCCTCGCCGGCGGCACGCAGCTTCTTGCGCATGCCTCCGGTGGCCTTCCTGTCCCGGAACTCGGCGGCGGCCCGGGCGGTGATCCGGGGCACCGGTTCGCCGTCGACGAGCAGATGGGGGACGTCGGTGACGAGGACCAGGCCCCCGGCGCCGAGGGCCCCGGCGACGGCGGCGGCCGCCCGGTCGCCGTCGGTGTTCACCTCCCGGCCGGTTCCGTTGCGGGCCAGGGGGGTGACCAGGCAGGTGCGGCCCGGTGCCAGGTTCTTCAGCAGCGCGGGGTCCACGCCGGTGATCGGGCCGACCAGGTTGTCCAGCTCGACCAGCTGCCGGTCCTTCCACCACCAGCGTTCGCCCTCGCCCGCGGTCACCAGCCCGTCGCTGCCGAGGATCCGCTCCGCCGCGAGGCCCCGCCGCTCCAGGCGGCGGAGGATCTCTTCGCCCAGGCGGGCGCTGACGGTGCGGATGTCCGCGAGGACCTCCGGCGTGGTCCACCTGCTCTGGTTGCCGTACCGGTCCCGCAGGATCGCCGAGCCGTCGCGGTAGCGCGGCCTGAGCGCCTTCAGCGGCCGGGACCAGCCGTGCACGAGGACCACGGGGTGCTCCCGGGCGTGCCGGGCCAGGTCGTCCCACCAGGCTTCGGCGAGGGTCTCCAGGCAGCTGCCGCCGAGCTTGACCACGGTCGGCGGCGGTTCGGGCCTCTCTCCGTTCACGCCGGCATCACGGGCAGCATCGACAGGCCCGCCTCCTCCGGCAGCGCGAACCGCCTGTTCACCGCCTGCACGGCCTGGCCCGCGGCGCCCTTGACCAGGTTGTCCAGGGCGGCGAGGACGACGATGCGGCCGCCCTCCTCGTCGTGCATCACCGTCACGTCGCAGTAGTTGGAGCCCAGGACGGCCTGCGGGTCGGGCACCGGGACCAGGGTCTCGGTGTGCCGCCGCACCCGCACGAACCGGTGCTCCTTGTAGAAGCGCAGGTACGCCCGCTGGAGTTCGCGCTGGTCCACGGGCTCGTCGAGGAACACGTACGAGCTGGTGAGCAGTCCGCGCACCTGGGGGACGCCGTAGGCCGACATGGACAGCCTGCCGATGCTGCCCCGCCCGCCGCGGCCTAGGAAGTCGCCGACCTCGGCGGCGTGCCGGTGCCCCACGGGGGCGTACGGGGCGATCGCACCGGCGCGCAGCGGGTGCAGGTCCGCGGTGCGCAGTTGCAGCCCGCCGCCGCTGGAGCCGCTCTTGCCGTCCACCACCACGGTGCCGAGGTCAAGGCCCAGGCCCAGGGTGAGGGGGGCCAGGCCCAGCGTGATCGCCGTGGCGTAGCAGCCGGGCAGGGAGATCAGCGCGGCGTCCGCCATCCGGTCGCCGACCAGCTCGGGCACGCCGTAGACGAAGCGGTCCGCCAGGTCGGTGCGCCGTGCGACCTTGGGGTACCAGCGGTCGTGCAGCTCCGGTGTCCGGATGCGGAACGCGCCGCTGAGGTCGACCACGGCCGGGATCCGGTCCGCGAGCAGCCCGGCCAGCTCCGCCGACACCGGGGCCGGCGTCGCCAGCAGCAGGACGTCGACGCGGTCGGCGACGTCCTCGGTGACCGGTTCCACGGCCAGGCCGAGTTCGAGCCGCAGGCCCGGGTGCAGTTCGGCCGGGCGCCTGCCGATGTTGGAGGAGCCCCCGAGGAAGGCCAGCTCCAGGTCGGGGTGCTGGGTGACCAGCCTGATGAGTTCGCCGCCGGCGAGTCCCGAGGCGCCGACGACTCCGACACGGATCACGTGAGTATCTCCTGCAGATGGCGGGCGACGGCCCGCGGGATGTCCGCCCCGGTGGACTGGCTGACGGCCCTGAACGCCGGGGCGTGGTTGACCTCGTTGACGACGTATCCGTCGGCGGTCCGGAACAGGTCGATGCCGTAGATGCCCGGTCCGAGGGCGTCCAGCACCCCGTCGACGACCTTGCCGATCTCCGGGTCGTGGTCCAGCGAGCGGCTCTGGTTGCCGAGCGCCGCGTTGCTGCGCCAGTCCTCGCCCGCGCTCGCGAACTCCGCGGTGGCGACCGGCTCCCGGCCGACCACGAGGCAGCGGACCGAGGTGCCGCCGTCCAGGTAGGGCTCCACCAGGCACGCCTGCTCGAAGGCGTGCCCGAGGTCCTCGACGTAGTCGTAGACGGACTGGGCGGTGTCGGCGTGCCGGATCAGGGTGACGCGCTTGCCCATGCCGCCGAAGACCGGCTTCAGCACGACCGGTGGTTCCAGTTCGCCGAGAGCCGCGGCGAAGTCCTTGCGGGAGAGCACGAGCCGGAAGTCCGGCACGGGGACCCCCGCGGCGTGCAGCACGCTGCGCAGGACCGCCTTGTTCTCGCAGGCGTTGATCGCCCCCGCGCTGTTGAGGACGGGGACTCCGGCCGCTTCGGCGAGGGTGGCGACCAGGCCGCCGCGGGTGTAGCTGCGGCTGCGCACGAGCAGCGCCTGGTAGCCGGTCACCGCGGGGGCCTTGGGGTGGCCGAGGCACAGGGACTCGTCGTTGACCCAGTCGATGCGCAGGCCGTGCTCCGGGGCGGTCTCGATCAGCCGGCGTTCCTCCCAGCCGAGGCGGTCCGCGACGATCGCTACGTGAAGGGTCATCTCACTGGCCCCAGTCGCGGAGCTGGACCTCGACCATCTGGAGGCTGAGCCTGCCGTCCTGGACGTCCTCGACGCGCAGCGTCAGCATGCACTCGGGGCAGGACAGCGTCTCCCCCCGGACGATCGGGGGCACGGTCAGGTCGGTCTCGCACTCGGGGCAGATGCCGCTCAGGGTGGCGGTGGTCATGGGGTGACTCCGTAGGTCGTGGTGGTCGTGGTGGTGGTGCCGGAGGGCGGGGGGCGGCCGGCCGGCGGGCGCCGGATCAGGCGGCCTGGAAGTCGACGGCGGCCTTGCGGACGGCGTCGCGGTCGAGGAGCGGTGCGCCGTCCCGTTCCTGGCGCTCGACGAGCCACGGGGTGAAGGCGTCGACGTCGACCTCGGCGCCCGAGCCGTCGAGGGCCCACCGGAGGAGCGCCGGAGTGAGGCGGGTGCGTACCCGCAGTTCCCGGGCGTTGCCGAGGAGTTCGGCGGGCAGCGTCTCGTACGCCTCCGGGTGGGTCAGCTGGCCCGGCAGCTCGTAGGCGAAGGCGTGCGCGGTGGTCGGCCCGGGCTGGAAGGCCTCGCCGAGGCCGGCCCCCCGGAGCGCGGTCCGGGACAGCTCGGTGAGGTGGGTCAGGTCGAAGCGGGCGTCGCCGTGGACCACGCGCAGCGAGGTGAGGAGTTCCGCCAGCGGGGCGTTCCCGCCGCGCTCGCCGATGCCGCCGACGGTCGCCGAGATCCACCGGGCGCCGGCCCGCACGGCGGCGAGGGAGTTGGCCACCGCCATGCCGAGCATGTTGTGGGAGTGGATCTCGATCTCGGACCCGTCGATCCCGGTGAGGTCGGCGATCACCTCCTCCATCTGCCAGGGCGAGAGGCAGGCGACGGTCTCCGCGAGGCGGAACCGGTCGGCCCCGGCCTCGAAGCCCGCGGTGACGTAGGGCACGAGCCTCTCGCGGGGGGTGCGGGCGCCGTCCTCGCCGCTGAAAGTGACGTGGAAGCCCCGCTCCTTGGCCTGGGAGATCGCCGAACGGGCGGTGGTGTGCAGGAACTTGGCGCTCGCCGACCCCAGCTTCAGCTTGGCGTGCTGCTCCGAGGTGGGGATGGAGTACATGATGTGGCGTACGCCGAGCCGCTCCGCCTCGTCCAGGGCCTTCGCGACCTGGCGGCGGTCCCGCACCACCACGAGCGTCATGCTCCGCTCCGGGGTGACGGCCTCGTGGGTGGCCAGCACGAGGTCGGCGTCCTTGGAGTCCGGCCCGGAGACCATGCCCACCTCGACCAGGGAGACACCGGTCTTCACCAGCAGCTCCGCGATGCGTGCGGCGTCCCGCGGTCCGAACTCGACGCCCGCCATGTGCGCGGAGTCCCTCAGCGTCGCATCGGATATACAGGGAGGGGTCTGCTGCCCCTTCGGTCCTTCCGGAATTTCCATGGCCTTCACTCCTTCTTTCTGAATCTGGCCGGTGAGCCGAAATCGGAGGACTCGGCGGCTTCGGGCTCCAACCTCCCTCGAAAAGGCCGGGCAGAACAAGGAGTTGCGTGTCAGGTCTCCGTCCGGGACTGTCAGGGAATGTCAAGAGGGACAGGCGCCGCAAGCCCCGTGTCCGACGTCCGTCAATTCCGCGGACATGCCGTCCCCACATCTCGGGGAGAGGCTTAGTGTGCCGATATGGAACTGTTCTCGTTGCCCAGAATCGGCATCGTCGTACCCCCGGAGAACCCGACTGCGGAACCCGAGTTCAACCGGCTGCTCGACTGCCGACTGAACGTATTCACCTCCCGTTTCCCGGTAACACCGGACATGGGGCTGAGGGAAATGCTGGAGACGTACAACCGCGTGCTTCCCGACACCCTCGGCGCCTTCGGGCGCATGCGTCTGGACGGCGCCGTGGTGGCCTGCAGCGCCTCGCACTACCTGCTGGCGCCCGAGGGGGACCGCGCGCTGTGCGACGAGCTGTCGGCGCGTGCGGGCTACCCCGTGCAGTCGTCGACCCAGGCGACCCTGGCCGCCTGCGAGGCGCTCGGCGTGACCCGCCTGACCCTCGTCTCGCCCTACCAGCCGTGGCTCACCGAGACCTCCCGCGACTTCTGGGAGCGGGCCGGGCTCCGGGTCGACGCGGTGGTCCGCGTCCCGGCGGCGCGCGGCGCGGACGGCAGCGAGCTCCACGACCCCTACCGGGTGACCGCGCAGGCGATACGCGACCGCCTGCGCGGCCGGAGGCTCACCGACGGCAGCGCGGTGCTGTTCACCGGCACGGGGATGGGCACGCTCACCGTCCTCGGCGAGCTCGCCGGGCAGGACGCCTCCCGCGTCCTGCTCTCCTCGAACCTGGCGTCCGCGTGGTGGGCCCGCCGCCTGGCCGGGGACCGCTCCGAGGCCGCGCACCCGCTGGTGCGGCGCCTGGACGCCCAGGCGCGGTGACCCGGGGCGCGGCCCCGGACGGCGCCCCGTCGGGGCGCGGTCCGGGGCCGCGCTCGCGTGCGGCCGTTCAGCCGGCGGACACCTCCGGCACCCGCCAGGCGTGGCCCATGCGGTAGCCGACCCCCCGGACCGTGAGGATCCACCCGCTGGATCCGAGCTTCGCCCGGAGACTGCTCACATGGGTGTCCAGGGTGCGGCTCGTCTGCGACCAGGTGGTCCCCCACACCTTGGCCATGAGCATCCTCCTGGACACCACCGTCTCGGGGCTGGCGGCGAGTGTGTACAGGAGCTCGAACTCCTTCGACGTGACCTCGATGACCTTCTCGCGCAGGCGCACCTCCCGGGTGCGCGGATCGATGGAGAGCGGGGGGAGGGAGATGCTCCGGGGCAGCGGCGTACCGCGGCGGGAGCGGCGCAGGACGGCCTCGATGCGCGCCCCCAGCTCCCGGTGGCCCCAGGACCTCGCCACGCAGTCGTCGGCTCCCGCCTTGAGGGCGAGGACCCGCTCCAGTTCGTCGTCGAGGCGGGTGAAGGCGATCACGGGTACGTCGCTCTCCTCCCGCAGGGACTTGCAGACGTCCAGCCCGTCGATGTCGGGCAGTTCCAGGGAGAGCAGTACGAGATCGGCGTCGCGGTAGGTGCGCAGGGCGTGTGCGCCCGTCTCGACGCTTCGTACGAGGTATCCCTGCCGGCGCAGGTCGCGCATCATGGATTCGGCGGCGGAGGGCTCACGCTCCACCACGAGTACGTTTCTCACGTGCCCAGGACCTCTCTCGGCGTCGCGTCAGCTCGCGGCTCGGGCCGGATTCGCCGGCGCTGCCGCCGGAACCTGTGTGACGGGGCCGGCGGCGTGGAGGTGCTGGTACGCGTATGCGGCCGAGGCCATGGTCATGTGGTGGTGCCAGCCGGGGAAGGAGCGGCCCGCGAAGTCGAGCACCCCGAACTGCTCGCGCAGCGTGGTGACGGCCGACCGGGCGGCGACGCGGCTGCGCACCAGCGCGACGGTCTCGTCCACGCCGCGGTCCGTCAGGCTGCTGACCCAGTACCGGGCGGGATGCCGGCCCGCCGGGTCGCGCACCTCCAGGAGGCGGTAGCGGTTCGCACCGCCGCCCCGGAAGCCGCCGGGCCGGGGCAGGGAGACGGTCCCCGCGTACGCTCGGATCGGCGCCGCCCTGGCCCGGCAGGCCGGTGCCTGGCCGGCCGCCAGGTGCCCGTCGCGGGCGGTCCTCGTCTCCATCAGGCGGCCCACCGTGGTCACGCCCTGGGGGCGGTGCCCGGCGAGCACGACCTGGCCGGGCTCCACCTCGCAGACGACGTCCAGGCTCAGCCCGGCGAACCCCGCCAGCACCCGGCCGGCGCTGGCGCACGGGGTGAGGTCCAGCACCCAGGGGACGGGAGGCAGCCGCGGCCGGGCGGCGATGTCGGCCGCGTAGTCGAGGACATGGGCCCCCAGGGGGCGCGCGGTCTCCGCGTCCGGTATCCGCGCCCGGAGCCTGCGCTCCGGGTCCTGGATCCAGGACTCGTCGAGCACGAGCCTCCAGTCCACCGGATAGCAGTGCGCCTGGGTGACGAGAAAAAGCCCCACGGCCCGCTGGCAGTTGACGGTCCGGCCGCTCTGCGCGTCCAGGCAGCGGTGCACGCCCACCGAATGCTCACCGCGTTTCGGAATGACGAGTTCGGTGACCGTCCAGGCGCGGGGCGGAGTGCGTCCCGCGACCCACAGGGCGAGCCTGCGGCGCACCGGCTCCCAATCCCAGGGGCTCGCGTTGATGAACTGGTGTAATCCGTGGGCTGCCGCCGGGGGGAGCGGGTTGGAGCGCGCTATGCGCCTCGGCGTCTTTCTTCCCGAGGCCTGGATCAGGCCCAGCAGGTAGGCACGCGCCCAGCGGCGCTGCTCCGCACGGTGGAGCGGCCCGAAGATGTCCTCCAGGAACGCCTGTCTGCACGCGACTTCGTCCTCTGCGGCCGCACACGTCTCGCTTGGCGACATGGAAAGCTGCGCCCCCCTCATACTTGTGCCGTCCGCACTCGATGGCGGTGTGGACATTCCGTATGAGGAACAAAAATACCTTCTCGAAGGAAAATTTCACGGTCAGGGCGACGACTTCAGGAGTTGCCGCTCTGACCTGCGGTGATGTGATCCCGGGCGGGGCACACCGCAGACGCCCCGAGGGCACGGCGAGCCGCCGAAGGCCAGGGGGAGTGGAATGCCTTCGGCGGCCGTCCGGGAGCCCCCGCACGGAGGAGGTCCGACGGCGGACCCCGGGGGGCCGGGAGCCCGGCGCGGGGCCGACGGCGGACCGCGGCGCCCGTCACGCCGGGCCGCGGTCCGCCGCCGGCCGTCCTACGCCCCGGGCCGCTTGGCGGGGAAGCCGTGGTTGCGGGCCGCTGCCACCACCGCGAGCACCGGCACCATCAGCACCAGCACGGCCCAGGGGAAGGCCTCGCTGCCGATCGTGTCCAGCAGCACGCCGCCGATGACGCCGCCGCCCGCCATGGCGACGTTCCACAGGGTCACCAGCATCGCCTGTGCCGCGTCCGCCGCCTCACCGCCCGCGTCCCCGGCCGCGGTCTGGAGCAGCGTGGGAACGCCGCCCCAGCCCAGGCCCCACAGCGCGGACGCGAGGTACACCAGTGCCGTGTTGTCGGCGAGCACGCCGAGCAGCGCCGCGGCCACGGCGACCAGCAGGGCGCTGGTGATCGTCAGGGAGCGCAGCCTGCGGTGGATCTGCGCCCCCACGATCCAGATGCTCAGCAGCGAGGCGCCGCCGAAGACGAGGAGCACCAGGTCGGTGTCCCCGCCCATCCCCAGGTCGTCGAGGAAGGTGGCGATGTACGCGTACAGGATCGTGTGCGCCAGGACGAACACGAGGACCACGAACAGCACGGGCGTCACGCCCGGGACACGCAGCGCGTAGAGCATCCTCGGCCGCTCGCCGCGCTCCTGCCCGGGGAAGTCCGGTACCGCCACGAAGATCCACAGCAGCAGCAGCACCGTCAGCGCCGTCATCGTCAGGAACGCCGTGCGCCAGCCGAGCAGGCTGCCGAGGAACGTGCCGGCGGGCACACCCAGGGAGAGCGCCACCGGGATGCC
The DNA here is from genome assembly GCF_024497955.1 of Streptomyces sp. C10-9-1. GTDB lineage: Bacteria > Actinomycetota > Actinomycetes > Streptomycetales > Streptomycetaceae > Streptomyces > Streptomyces sanyensis. The sequence goes on from NZ_JANHKP010000009.1 coordinate 201,913, forward strand.
CGCCATGGCGATGGCGATGGCCTTGCCCTGCAGGGGGACGGGTGCCAGACGCCGCGCGTATCCGACGAGGAGGGCCCAGGCCAGACCGGCCGCGACACCGGCGACGAACCGGGCCACCATCGTCAGGCTGTAGTCGGAGGACACCGCGGTGACGGTGTTGGCGACGGCGAAGCCCGCCATGGAGGTCAGCAGCAGCCGCTTGCGCGACCAGCCCGCCGTGGCCGCGCTCAGCGGGATCGCCGTCAGGACGGTGCCGATGGCGTAGATCGTGACCGTCTGGCCCGCCGCGGACTCGCTCACCCGCAGACCGTCGCTCATCGCGGGGAGCAGACCGGCGGGAAGGGTCTCGGTGAGGCTGGTGATGAAGACGGCGGTGGACAGCGCCAGGAGGGCGAAGAGCGGGAGCTTCTGCTGCTCCGCGTGCCCGTCCCGGGGGCGGGTGGCCGCCTCCGGGACGGCGGCGTCGGGTGAGGTGCTCATAGGAGTGCTCCGGATCGTCGGGGGACGTGATGCGCGTGCTCGTACGGGTGCCGGGCCGGGCGGCGGCCCGGTGCCCGCGGCCGGGGGTCCGCGGTCCGGTGCCGGCGCCACCGGGCGGTCACGGCGGTTCCAGACCGCCGTCGACGGGGAGGCGGGCACCCGTCGTGAAGGTCGCCTCCTCCGCCAGGAACAGGGCGGCCCGGGCCACCTCCTCGGCCGAGCCGAGGCGGCCGAGCGGGGGCAGCGGGGCGGAGCCGCCCGGCGGCGCCTCGATGCAGCCCGGTGCCACCGCGTTGACGCGGACACCGCGCGGCGCGAGCTCGGCGGCCAGTGCCCGCACCGCGGAGGAGGAGGGGGCGGCGGTCGTGAGCACGACCGCGCCGCCGTGTGCGAGGAGGGGCAGCAGCGAACGTGCCGCAGCGACCCCGTCGGCGAAGACGAAGTCCACGCCGCCGGCGACCGCGGAACCCGGCGCACCGGCTTCCACCACCCGCGCGGCCGAGCCCAGCTCGCCGCACGCGTGCGCCCGTTCCCGTGGCGTGGCGGCCGTCAGCACGACCTCCGCGCCTCCCTCGACCAGGCGCTTGGCGATCGCCAGGCCGATACCGGTGGCCTGGCCGGCGACCACGGCCCTCCTGCCCGCGTATCGGGTCATGCCTGCCGCTCCTTCCCTGGCGTCCTCAGCCGCCGGAAACGGCACAGGCCGCCCGGCAGCCACGACTGTGCCGCCCGGCGCTCCGGAAAGTCTCAGGAGCCGCTCACGGCCCGCTGACGGCCCGCTGACGGCAGGGGGCCGCCGGCCCCGAACGGGCTCCGCGGAGCCCGTCCCCCTGCCTGACGCGGCAGCATGTACCGTTGATCGCATGCGGTTTGGAGTGCTCGGGTCACTCACGGTGTGGGACGACGAGGGGAAGCCGGTCCGGGTCCCCGAGGCGAAGGTCCGGGCGCTGCTCGCCGATCTGCTGGCGCACGACGGGGGACCCGTCTCCGTCGACCGCCTCATCGACGACCTGTGGGGCGACGAGCCGCCCGGCAAACCGGCGGGCGCCCTGCAGACCAAGGTCTCCCAGCTTCGCCGGGTCCTCGGACGCGACCGTGTGGTACGGCAGGGCGCGGGCTACCGGCTCCGGCTGGACCGCGAGACGGACGAGGTGGACGCCGACCGCTTCCGCGCCCTTCTCGCCGATGCCCGCCCCGAGTCCGACCCCGCCGCCCGTGCGGCAGGACTCACCCGGGCGCTCGGCCTGTGGCGGGGGCCCGCGTACGCCGACTTCGCGGACGAGGCGTTCGCCCAGGGTCCCGCGCACCTCCTCACGGAGCAGCGGCTCTCCGCCGTGGAGGAGCAGGCCGAGGCCCGCCTGGCGGCGGGCGACCACGCGCTCCTCGCCGGAGAGCTGACCGACCTGGTGTGCCGCCACCCCCTCAGGGAGCGGCTGCGCGCCGTCCAGATGAGGGCGCTGTACCTCGCGGGGCGCCAGAGCGAGGCACTCGCCTCGTACGAGGACCTGCGCTCCCGCCTCGCCGAGGAGCTGGGAGTCGACCCCGGGCCCGGACTCGGCGCGCTGCACCGGGCCCTCCTCCGCCAGGACCCGGACCTCGGCCCCTCCCCCGGCGTCGCCGCCGCGGCCTCCCCCGGGACCCGGCCGGCCGACGCCGCGGGCCCCCCGGCCGACCGGGACCCGGCCGTGCCGCCCGGTACGGGGCCCGCCCCCGCCGGGGCGGCGCCCCCGGCCACGCCGGGGCCCGCGACGGGCCTCCACGCGAACCTGCCCGTCCCCCTCACCCCGCTCATCGGGCGCGAGGAGGCACTGGCGCAGCTCTCACGGCTCCTGACCGAGGCACGCCTGGTCACCCTCACCGGCCCCGGCGGTGTCGGCAAGACGCGCCTCGCCGTGACCGCCGGCGCCGCCCGTGCGGCGGACGCGACGTCGGCCGACCTGTGCGACGGCATCTGGTGCGTGGAGTTCTCCGGCGTCCGCGCCGGTGCCACCGCCGCCGACCTCGCCCAGGTCGTCACCGCCGCGCTCGGCATCCAGGACGACGCTCCCTCCGCCCTGCCGGGCGCCGCCGGTGCGTGGGGCGGCTCCTCGCCCGCGCACCGCCTCGCCGCCGCCCTGCGCGACCGGCGGGTCATGCTCGTCCTGGACAACTGCGAGCACGTCGTCGACGCCGCCGCCGAACTGGCCGAGCTGCTGCTGCGCACGGCCCGGGGGCTGCGGGTCCTCGCGACCAGTCAGGAACCGCTCGGACTCGCGGGCGAGGTCGTGTTCATGGTCGAGCCCCTCGGCACCACCGACGCCGTGCGGCTGTTCACCGAGAGGGCCGTCGCCTCCGCCCCGGGGTTCCCGATGGACCTGGAGGGCTCCGACCCCTCCGACCGGGAGGCCGTCGCCGAGATATGCCGCCGCCTGGACGGCATCCCCCTCGCCCTCGAACTCGCCGCGACGCGGGTACGCGCCCTCGGTGTACGGGAGCTGGCCGCACGCCTCGGCGACCGCTTCCGGGTCCTGACCTCCCGGCACCGCGGCGTCCCCGCCCGCCAGCAGACCCTGCGGGCCGTGATCGACTGGAGCTGGGAGCTGCTCAGCGCACCCGAGCGCATCGTCCTTCGCCGCCTGGCCGTGCACCGCGACGGTTGCGACATGGACGCCGCCGAAGCGACGTGCGCGGGCGACGGCGTGGCCGCCGAGGAGGTGCTCGACCTGGTCACACGGCTGGTCGACCGGTCCCTGGTGGTCGCCGTGGACGGCCCCGCCGGCCCCCGCTACCGGCTCCTCGAGTCCGTCGCCGCGTACGCCACGGAGCGCCTGCACGAGATGGAGGACCACGGCGCCGTACGCGACCGCCATCTGCGCCACTACCTCGCGCTCGCCGAGCGGGCGGGGCCGCGACTGCGCGGCGGAGACCAGCGGGCCTGGCTCGCCCGGCTGGACGCCGAGAGCGGCAACCTCAGGGCCGCGCTCGACGAGGGGATCCGCCGGGCCGCCGAAGGCCGGGCCGCCCAGGCGGTGCGGCTGGCCGCCGAGCTGTCCTGGTGGTGGCTGCTGCGCGGCCGCCTCACGGAGGCACGGCGCAGCCTGGCGGCCGTACTGGCGGCCACCGAGGACGCCGACCCGGAACTGGTCCTGCTCCACACGGCGTTCGCGCTCCTCACCGGCGACCGCGCCGAGGCGGACCCGGCCGCGGCGGCCCGCGCCGTGCCCGACCCCGTCCGCGGCGCCCGCGCCCTGTGGCTGTGCGCCTACGGCATGTTCAGCGCGGGAGAGGCCGATGCGGGCGACGCGCTGAACACCGACGCCCTGGCCCGCTTCGGCACGGCCGGCGAGCCGTGGGGCACCGCTGCCGCCCTGGGGCTGCGGGCGATGCTGGCACTCATGCGCGGGGACCTCGCCGGGACGGGCCGCGACGGCCTGCGGAGCGCCGCCCTCTTCCGCGAACTCGGCGACACCTGGGGTGAGTTGCAGACCGTCTCCGCGCTCGCCGCGCTCGCCGAGATCCGCGGCGACTACGAGGGCGCCACCCGCCGGCAGCGCGCGGGGCTGCGCATGGCCCGGGAGCTGGGCCTGGAGGCCGAGGTGTCGGCGAGGCTGTCCGGGCTCGGCCGGCTCGCGCTGCTCGGACACGACTGGGACCGGGCCCGCGACCTGCACGAGCAGGCCCGCCGCATCGCCAGCGAGCAGGGCTACACCTACGGCGAGATCCACTCGGAGATGGGCCTCGCGCTCGGCGCGCGCCGGTCCGGGGACCTCGACGCGGCCGAGGCCCGTCTGCGGCGCATCCGCGAGGGCTACGCCGAGGTGTCCTCGAAAGCGGGCGACCACCTGCTCCTCGCCGAACTCGGCTTCATCGCCGAACTGCGGGGCGATGCGGACCTGTCCGTCCGCCATCACCTCGGCGGCCTGGACGTCGCGCGCTCCCTGGCGGAGCCGCGCGCGCTGGCGCTCTCCCTGGAGGGCCTCGCGGGAGCGGCGGCCCTCCACGGGCGCGAGGAGACAGCCCGCTGCGCGGGGCTGCTGCTGGGGGCGGCCGACGCGGCACGCCGGAGCGTGGGGGCGCCTCTCCCCCCGGCCGAGCGCGGCGACACCGACCGCATCGCCACGGCCGCGGAGGCGACCCTGGGCGGGCCCGCCTTCACCCGGGCGTTCGAGCGAGGGGCGGGGCTGTCCGCCGAGGCGGCACTGCGCCTGACCCGCACGGCACTCGGGCGCACCGCGGACCGGGCGGGCTGAGGCGCCGCCCCGCTTCCACCGCCCCGACGACCACGGCCCGGGCCGCCTCAGGGGCGCCCCGGGGCGGACGGGCACAGTCTGAGGTCGCTCTCGGCCATGGGGATGACCGTCCGCACGATCGCGAGGGTGCGCTCCATCAGATCGGCACGGTCGCTGAGCACCCACGAGAGGTGCTGCGCACCGAAGAAGGCGGACACCAGGACACCGGCGAGCGTCGCGGGGGGCACGAGGTCCCCCGGGCCCGCCTGCTCCCTGCTCGACAACCAGCCGGTGATCAGGTCGGTGTAGGCCTGGTAGGGGGCGGGGAGCTGGGCGCTGATCAGCTGGCGCTCCACCTGCAGCCGCGCCCCGGCCTGGAGCACGGTCTCCTCCCGGAAGGCCGACGCCGTCCGGATGAGGAGCTCGGCGACCGCGCTCACCGGCGGGAGCGCCAGCTCCTCCACGGACTCCGCGACCGCCGACAGGCGGCGGTGGAACATGTCGACCACCGCGACCGCGAGGGCGTCCTTGTTCTCGTAGTGGAAGTAGACCGCGCCCTTGGTCATCCCCGAGGCCCGGGCCACGTCCAGGATGGTGACCGCGGGATAGCCCTTGGCCGCGAACGCCTGTGCCGCGGCCGCGAGCACGCGCTCGCGGGTGCGTACCGCCCGTTCCTGCTTCAGCTCCTTGGCAGGGGGCGGGGGAGGCGTCTCGAAGAATTCGCCGGCGCTGTCCGTCATCATCAACTTCTGCATCTTCTGTTGAAACCTGCTCGAAGGTATATTCGGCTTCGGGGTGGAGTGCCGCGAGGAGCCGCCCCGCCCTCCGGGCGGAGAGGCCGTGTGCGGCGCACCTGGGTCCGCGACCGGCCCGTCCGTCGTCCCGCTGCGGCGGGAACACGCCCCCCTCCTGCGGCAGACGGCGCCCACCCCGCCGGCCCACGGGCGGAGGCCGCCGTCACGCACGCCTGGGTGCTGTGGGGCGGCCGCCGCATCCCGGTGGGAGCCGGTGGCGGCGGGGCCACGGGGACCGGCTGCCAGGCGCAGCGAGCCGGAGGGGTCCGCGGTCCGCGGGGACCGGGCACGGAGGGGGAGCCTGCGCACAGGCCCCGCACGCGCCGATGAGTGCGGCCACCTGCCCCTGACGGTGCCGCCGCAGGACGCCCGGCGAGGAATCCCGCCGGCCCGTCACCGGGTCGCCCCGCGCTCCGGGCGAGGGCGCGCCCTCGCGGCCGCGGCCGTCGCCGACCGGGCTTCCGCGGAGCGGCAGTCGTGCCGCCCGCCCACGCAACCACACATGCCCCGCCTCCCCCGGTCTCGGGCATGGCCGGTGGCCCGATGACCTACCGTCGAGAAGGAACCGTACTGGAGGATGGCGAGAAACCGAAGGAACTGGCGTGAATCCGCCCTGAGAGAGGGGGAGTCCAGCGCGAGCCCGCGCCCGCCCGGCCCACCGCGAGGGGGGCCGTGTCCGAAACCGCCGCCCGTACGGCTCGCCGCCCCCACCGGCACGGCGCACGGCACCGAGCGGCGCCCCGGCGCCCTGCGGAGGCCCGCGCAGCGGGGACCACGTGCCCACGGCGGGGGTGGGCCCGCGTTCCCGGCCCGCGGCTCGCCGGGCGGAAGCGGACGGGGGCTACCGGCAGGGCTCCCCGGCACCCGGGTGCCGCCCGGCCTGCGGAGCGTACGAGGCGCGGCAGCACGGGGTCTCCCGCGCGAGGGGCACCTCCGCGGACGGGGCGGCGGACGCCGCCAGGGCAGCCTGCGGCGAGAGCAACTGCCACAGCCGGCAGACCTGTTCCGCACCGTCCCGGGGCCCGCACGGCGGCACGGTGTAGTAGGCGCCGAAGACCGACGACAGGACCAGGGAGCTGATCAGCTCCGGAGAGTGCCCGGTGACCAGCTCCTCCCGCGCCTGGGAATCGCCGATGAGCCGGGTCAGCGTGGCCGACAGGTCCGTCACCACCTCCGGGAGCCCTCCCCGGGTGGCGGCCTCCTCCTGCACGAGGCGGAGGCCGGCGCGGAACCGTGCGTCCGTGTTCATCAGGCGGGCGAAGCCGACCGTGATGCGGCACAGGTTCGTCAGCGGGGGGTCGCCGTCGTCGACCTCCTGCAGCAACTCGCGCCAGACCCGGTCGAACACCGAGGTGAAGGTGGCCGCGAGGGCGTCCTTGGACGGGAAGTGGGCGTACAGCGCGCCCTTGGTCATCCCGACGGTCGCCGCTATGCGCTGGAGGTTCGCTCCGGCGTAGCCGTGCCGCGCGAACTCGTCGGCCGATGCGTCCAGGAACCGCTCATGAGTCCTCGCAGCTCTCTCTTGCTTCGGCATGGCGTCCCTCCGTGGTTTCCCCGTGACAGAAAATAACAGTCCGTCGGGAATCTTTTCCCGATGTCGGCCCGTTTGCAGACTCCCAGAGGCGGGGGCACCCACGGACCCGGCGCGACGAGGAACCGGCAACGGACAGGTCGGCGCGGACGCGTGGAGCGTGGCCCGAGGACCGGGCACTCGTGGTCCCCACCCTCGACCGGCCCATCGGCCCATCGGCCCATCGGCCCACCGGCCCACCGGCCCACCAGCTCCACCGCACCCGCCGGCAGCCGAAGCCCGATCACGCTCACCGGTTCCCGCGGATGCGGTGCGGCGGCGGACGAGAGGGTGTGCGACCGCACCGCCCCGGACGCACGTGGGCTTCGGCAGGTGGAAACCCCGTTCTCCGCACGCTCCCTGCGGCCGGACAGTCGCAGAAGCCGGCCCGCGCCATGACTGTTCCCGCACAACCAGCCGGGAGCGCGGCGAGAGCCGATCGCCCCCGGCACACCGCTCACATGACGGGGCGATGGGCGGACGCGTACTCATCCGCGATGCTGAAGACGCTGGCACAGCAGGGACATTCGGCGTGGCCGAAGAGATGGGCGATCCCGTCGGCGAGCACGGCTTCCCCATCACGGAGTGCAGTCTCATGCATCCGTCGACCGATGCCCGAAAGGCTTTCCGGGGACGCCGGCCTGAGTCCTCGGCGGTCCACGTCACCGAGGTGCCAGTCCCGGATCGCCGAGTAGCGCCCGTGATCGCCGATGGCGATCGTCACCTCCACAGCGCAGTGAGGGCAGGTGACCTGGTAGAAGTCATCCGAGAAGTCCCCCAGGACCGCACTCCAGTGGTACTGCTCCTCCGCCGCGAGCAAGGAGAGGAACGTCGTGAAGTAGTCGCCCGGCCGCGACCGCAGGTGCTGATCCAGCAGCTCACGGAACTCCGCGATCGCGTCGGCGCAGCCCGCCAGCAGATCGTCGCACCCGTGGCCCCCTGCCGCGCACCGCAGGATCGCACCGGCCAGCCCGCGCGCCCGCGCGCTCCGCGACGCGAGACGCACCAGACGCGGCAGTGCGGCGAAGCTGGCGGGGAACACCACGTCGCGCTCAAGGACCAGCCGGTAGCCCAGCTCGTCCCATGCCCCTGCGTCGTCCTCGCGCTCGACGCGCGCCAAGAGCTCGGGGACGCGATCGACGTCCCCGTGGCAGTCGTACATCCGCGCCCAGTTCACCACCTGAGCATTTAACCGCCCCCGAGCCGCCGGGGACGACTCCGCGCCTTCCCATGCGCACCGGCCGTCGGGAGCCGAGCGGCGAAGGTCTTCGATCCCACCGAGAACACGCCGCTCCTCGGCATGGGGAGCGGGCGTAGGGAAGAGCGCGCCCCGACCATGGCCTGACGCAAACAGTGCGTCAATGCGTCAAAACCTCCGCCGACGGCTCGACGCCGGGCCTTCGAGGAAACGGCGTCGAGACGACCGCAGCACGGCCGCAGCGTCCCTGCGCACCGCGATACATGCGAACGTCGAGGAGCCCGAACGAACATGTGCCATCGACCACGACCCCGGTGTTGCGACTGGCCGGTCGAGTCCGGTTCGCCGCCGCGGTCCGCATGCACGACGCAGCCGGGTCAGGTCGAACCGTTCTGCGGACCGTTGCGGACAGCGGAACGGCCTCACCGACGTTCCCGCAGGTCAGGCCCTCTCCGGCAGTGCGGTCACACGGTGAAGCGGAATGCCCGAGCCCCGACCCTGACCTGCGGCGGAGCCACGCACAACGCCCTGACCAGCGCGTACCCGACATTGCCCGGCCCGCCGTCGCAGCCGTTGGCTTCGAACATCGGCGACGAGTGCACGCGATCACGTTGTGTACACATGGGACACTCGGTACCTTTGAGGCATGACTCAGCCGCTGCCCATAGAGTCCATTCGCGACGTACGCGCCCACTTGGCCGAAGTCGTCGAACGGGCCGACCGCGACGACGTGCCCACTGTCATCACCCGTCGCGGAAAGCAGGTCGCCGCCGTGGTCTCGATCGAGGTGCTGCGCAAGTACCAGGAGTGGGAAGAGCGTGAGATCAACCGCATCATCGACGAGCGCATGGCGAGCCCGGCCGCCGGCGTCCCGATCGAGGACGTGATGAGGGAGACGCTGGCACGCGGTGAGTGACTATCGCACGGTGTTCCGGCCCGAGGCCCAGGCCGAGCTGCGCAAGATCCCGCGTGACATGGCGCTCCGCATCCTGGCCAAACTGACAGAGCTGGAGAGCGACCCCTTCGGCTTCAACACCACGGCACTCGTATCCCAGCCCGAGCGCCGCCGCCTACGGGTCGGCGACTACCGTGTCGTGTACACGATCGACAACGGGGAGCTGGTGGTGTGGGCCGTACACATCGGACACCGCTCCACGGTCTACGGCACGTAGCTGCTCCCAGTTCTGCGGACTGTTGCGGAACAGAAGGGCCTGACCTGCATCCTCGCAGGTCAGGCCGCGTCTGGATACGCGATTGGACGTTGAAGCGGAATGTCTGCGGACTGATCCTGAGCTGCGGCGGAGACCCCTCTAGGGCTCTGACCTGGGATTTCCCGGTTGGCATGCGTTGGCTCCCGACGGCCGTTTACGAGTGTCCCGCGGACTGGCTGCGGACTGGCCGGGGGCTCCGAGGCGGCGAAATCCCTGGCCCACCGGCGGGGCCTGCGACGAGACTGCGCAGGTGAGCGACTCCTACCCCTGCCCGTGCTGCGGGCACCGCGTGCTGGGCGAGATGCCCGGCTCGTACGAAATCTGCCCCGTCTGCTTCTGGGAGGACGACGGCGTCCAGTTCCGCTGGCCGACCATGGGCGGCGGCGCGAACAAGGTCTCCTTGATTGAGGCCCAGCGGAACTACCAGGACTTCGGCGCCTGCGACGAGCACGGCCGCCGGTTCGTCCGCCCGCCGGCCGAAGACGAGACGCTCGACCCCGCCTGGCGCACCATCGATCTGACCCGGGACTCCTTCGAGGACTGGGCAGCCGAGAACAGCGCCCCGTGGCCCGACGACAGCTCGGTTCTCTGCTGGTGGCTCCCCACTTTCTGGCGCCGGGGCCACTCCGCGTCATGACCTCCCACATCAAGACACTCGTCCAGCAGCTCGACGGCAAGGCCGAGGAGTCCTACGACGCCCGTGCGGAGCTGATCTGGATCGGCGCCGACGCCATACCCGCCGTCATCAACGGCCTGCTTTCCCTCGGCGGCTTCGGCCAGCTGACCGCCATCGAGGTCTTCGAGGAGGTGGGCGATCCCCGTTGCGGCCCCGCTCTCATCGGCCTGCTGGACAGCGACAACCCGACCGTCCGCGAATGGGCGGCCATGGCCCTGGCGAGCCTGGAGATCGACGGCGCCATCGAGCCCCTGCGCCACGCCTACCGCGCCTGCCTGGAACGGGCGACCCCACCAGACTGGACCGAGCCCGTCGGCATCCGCTGGGCCCTGACTGAACTCGGAGCACGCAACTCCGTCGTCCCACCGCTCACCGCACGCCTACGAGCCGCCACCGCGGACGACGCCCCTGGCTGGCCCTCGACCCACTTCACCGGGATCATCAACGACCTCTCCGACCACGCCCAGGTGATCCTCTACTCCCAGTTCTGGCGCGTGGACGCCTGCGGCACGTACGGCGTCTCCGACCCCGGCCTGGACTGGGAACTCGACTGGACCGCGCCCTGGGAGCACCTGGTCGAGGAGTCTCGCACCTGGTCCCTGCTGGAAGCCTCCGCAGCCCCCGTCGACGACAACATCTTCGTCGCCCCCACTTGGATCGACCGTACCGACCTGTACCCGGAGAGGTGACCGATGCCGTTCCAGCACCCCGAGGAGGTCGGCTACGGCTACGTGATCGAGCGCTACGCGGCAAGGAAGGACTCGGGCCACGCGCGCTACCTCGTCCTGAAAAGTGGTCGATTCCTGCGGCCCGAGTGGCCTCACGGCGAACGTTTCGCCCATCACCTCATCGACGACGCGGCCACGATCACCGATGCCGAGTTGGAAGCCCTTCTCGGCTACGAGTGGCGCTCGCGCCTCACCGCCGCATGGCTGATCGGCGTCGACCGCCGCGAACGGTTCCGCGAACGCATCGGCGACCTGCTTCTGGCCAGCGAGGTCTGCTTCTCGGGCAGCGCCTACTGCTTCGCCCTGGCCCGCTTCGGCACCCACGCGGACGCCGAGATCCTCACCGCCTACCTCGACCGCTACCTCCCCCGCACCGACCTCCGCTACGACCAGCCCGCGGCCCTCGGCGCCCTCCTCCGCCTCGACGCCCACCTCTGCACCCACCACGCGGCCCGCTTCACCCAGCCTGACGGTCTCTGGGACCAATGGGTCCAGGCCCTCGCCCACCTCCGCGACCACCCCCCTTACACCCCCGGCGAGCAGCGCCGCTGGACCGACCTCCGGTGCGACTTCGCCGACGGCTGGTCACGTCCGTAGTTCCAGGTACCGGGCCGCTGCGGCCACGTGAGGTCCCTATACGCCAGACGCTACCCACAGCGTCCGGGGCTTCAGTCGAGTTCGCAGCCGATGCCATCACCGTCGCGGTCGAGGCGGTGGGGGTCGGAGGGGCCGACCCAGACGGGACCACGAAGGTCTGAGCAGTCGACGTCGGGAACGCCCGCGGGAGGACCCGGGGGATAAGAGCGGTTGGTGTCCTTCGACGCTGTCGGCGCTGCGCTCTCCGGCTTCGGGCTCACTGCCGGCCGTACGTCAGCGTCGACTATCACCCCGTTCCTGACCGCGTACGTGCCCTCGAAGGAACGCACGGTCCCATCCATCTGCAGGGCGTCGAGCGTGACCGTGACCGTGCCGTCGTGGACATCGACGATGCGGACGGTGTCCTAGACGGTGTCGGCAAAGCCTGCCTGGAAGGACTCGTAAGAGCCACCAAGATTCTTGCCTCCGAGGTCCCACGCTCGTCGATAGTCGCGCGCGTTGATGGCCGCGAAGTATCCCTCGACAGTGAAGGCCGCGTCAGCAGTGGGAGTTGCAGTCGGCTTCGGCAGAGCGGGAGGCGGCGTGGGAGTGGGTGTTGGCTCTGCGGTGACGGTCTGGGTCGTCGTGACTGTCGGACCCGTTTCCACCGTCTTCTCCTCACCCGAGGAGCCACAGCCACTCATCCCCGTGAGTGCCACTGCCAGTGCCAGGAGAAAGGCGTAACCGGTAGAGAGGATGCGGCTCATCGGCATCACCTCGCGGAGCGGATCGCACTCACTTCAGTGTGCGCCGCCCGATTCAGCGGCGCCTGCGATCCCTGGTGACTCCTCCACCCCCTGAAGGGGGTGGCTTCTCGCTGAGCCGGTTGGGCTTCGCCACGGACCAGCCCGGCCCGTAGAACGTTGATCGCGCCTCCCCGCTGACCTCCTGGCGCCGGTCCGCCCATGGGACCTTTCACCCCGCGAAGGCTTACGACCACCGGTAGGATCGGCACCATGAGTAGTAGCAGGAAGTATTCGATCAGCCTGCCCGAGGACCTCGCCGAGGCCGTACGCGCTCACGTCGGACCCGGCGGTTTCTCCGCCTACGTCGCCGAGGCCCTCGAACAGCGGGTCGCCATGGACAAGCTCCGGGAGATCGTCGCCGACTTCGAGACCGACAATGACGAGCTCACCCACGAGGAGGTCGAGGCCGCCCGCGCGCTACTGCGCCACGACCACCGCCAGGCCGGCGGTGCCGCCGCCTGATGCCCGGCACCCTCCTGCTCGACAGCGAAGGACTCTCCAAGCTCTACCGCAAAGACCGCACCGTCACGGCTCTGATCCAGGCGGCATCAGAGGAGGGCATCCGTGTTGCCACCAGCGCCATGACCACCCTTGAGGCCGACTACGAGCGGATCCACCCGGCCCGCATCAAGTGGGTCCTCTCCCGCGTCGACGTTCACGACGTCACCAAGGAGATCACCGACCAGGCCGCCGCGCTTCTGCGCGCCCATCACCTCCACGGCCACAAGTACGCCATCGATGCCACCTTCGCCGTCATCGCCCGCAACGCACCCCGGCCGGTGACCGTCCTCACGTCCGACCCCGAGGACCTGACACTCCTGTGCGGCCCTTCCGTGGAGGTCGTCAAGGTCTGAGGCAGTCTCACGCCGACCAGACCTGCCGCTATCCCAGGGGCACAGGACTCCCTGCGGACAGAACTGTGCCCGACCCACCAACAAGCTTGCCGGGCACAGTTATTGACGATTCGTCAGACGTTGAAACGGAACTCCACTACGTCCCCGTCCTGCATCACGTACTCCTTGCCCTCCATGCGGGCCTTGCCCTGGGCGCGGGCGTCGGCGACGGAGCCGGTGGCGACGAGGTCCTCGAAGGAGATGACCTCGGCCTTGATGAAGCCCTTCTGGAAGTCGGTGTGGATCACACCGGCTGCCTCGGGGGCCGTGGCGCCCTTCTTGATCGTCCAGGCGCGGGACTCCTTGGGGCCCGCCGTCAGGTAGGTCTGCAGGCCGAGGGTGGCGAAGCCGACACGGGCGAGGGTGGTCAGACCGGGCTCCTCGGCGCCGACGGACTGGAGGAGCTCCGTGGCGTCCTCCTCGTCGAGTTCGGCGAGGTCCGCCTCCAGCTTGGCGTTGAGGAAGATCGCCTCGGCCGGGGCGACCAGGGCGCGCTGCTCGGCCTTGAACGCCTCGTCGGTCAGCTCGTCCTCGTCGACGTTGAAGACGTAGAGGAAGGGCTTGGTGGTCAGCAGGTGGAGGTCGTGCAGGAGCTCGGCCTTCTCGGAGCCCTGGACGATGCCCTGGGAGAACAGGGTGTCGCCACGCTCCAGGATCTCCTTCGCGGCCTCGACGGCGGCGACCTTGGGGGCGACGTCCTTCTTGATCCGCGCCTCCTTCGCCAGGCGCGGGAGCACCTTCTCGATGGTCTGGAGGTCGGCGAGGATCAGCTCGGTGTTGATCGTCTCGATGTCGTCCCCGGGCGAGACCTTGCCGTCGACGTGCACGACGTTCTCGTCCTCGAAGGCGCGGATCACCTGGCAGATGGCGTCGGACTCGCGGATGTTCGCCAGGAACTTGTTGCCCAGGCCCTCGCCCTCGCTCGCGCCCCGGACGATGCCCGCGATGTCGACGAAGTCGACCGTGGCGGGGAGCATCCGCTGCGAGGAGAAGATCTCGGCCAGCTTGGCGAGGCGGGCGTCGGGCACGCCGACCACGCCGACGTTCGGCTCGATGGTGGCGAACGGGTAGTTGGCCGCCAGCACGTCGTTCTTGGTCAGGGCGTTGAACAGGGTCGACTTGCCGACATTCGGCAGGCCGACGATTCCGATCGTGAGCGACACGTTGGCGACTTCCTGAGTGGAGGGTGGTCGGGGACCGCGGGCCCCTCGGGGACCGCGGCGGGTGGGCCGATCCACCAGTTTACGGGCGGCCCGGAGCGGCCATCGACGCCCGCCCTCGGTCGAACGCACGGCCAAGGTCGGCCAAAGGGCGTGTCTGGTACCTGTGCGGCGGCATCGGGAGACCTACGTTGTGGGGGTGGAGCAGCACAGGACACGCCGCCCGGAGGCCCGCCGGGGCCAGCAGCGCACGCAGGGCCCCTCGAAGGGACCGGCCGCCGCCCGGGGCGGACCGCGCCTCGACGGTGTGACCGTCCGCCCCCTGCCGGACCGGAGGCCCGGCGGCACCCGGCCCGCCCCGCCGCTGGTCGCCGCGGTGCGCCGACTGCCCTCGCCCCGGCTGACCGGCCTGGGCGCCGGGCTGTTCGCGAGCGCCGTGATGCTGGTGGTGGGCTTCCTCGCCCTGCTGCTCCTGGACGGCTCCGCCGTGGTCTACGGGGTGCTGTTCCTGCCGGTCAGCGCGCTGACCGCGCTGTGGGTACGGGAGGCGGACCTGGTGATGGCGCCGGTCATCGTCCCGATCGCGTTCACCGTCGGCATCGTGCCGATCTCGGGCGGCGAGGGCGGCTTCGGCGGCCAGACCATGGCGGTGGTGACGTCCCTCGCCGTGTACGCGGGCTGGCTGTACGGGGGGACGCTGGTGGCCGGGCTGATCACCTGTGTGCGCAAGGCCCGGGTGATGACCCGGCGCAGGCGCCGGGCCCGCCCCGGGGCCCCTGACGGGCCCGCGGGGGACGGCAGCGCGGCGGGGGCCGGCGCCCGCCGCCACTGACGGCGGCGCGCGCGGGCCCCGGCGGGCGGCGGAGCGGCGCCCGCCGTCAGCGGCCGGCGGCGGCCATGCCCGCGCCGACGATGCCCGCGTTGTTCTGCAGCTGCGCCGGGACGATCTCCGCGCGCACGTCCTCGATCAGCGGGACGAACTTCTCGGCCTTGCGGCTGACGCCGCCGCCGAGGACGAAGAGCTCCGGTGAGAAGAGCATCTCCACATGGGCCAGGTACTTGCCGAGCCTGCGCGCCCAGTGCGCCCAGCTCAGGTCGTGGTCCTCCTTGGCCTTGGTGGAGGCGCGCTTCTCGGCGTCGTGGCCGTGGAGTTCGAGGTGGCCGAGTTCGGTGTTGGGCACGAGGTGGCCGCCGGTGAAGACGGCGCTGCCGATGCCGGTGCCGAGGGTCAGCAGGATGACGGTGCCCTCGCGGCCCTTGCCCGCGCCGAAGGTCATCTCGGCGATGCCCGCCGCGTCGGCGTCGTTGAGGATCGTGACGGGCAGGCCGCCGAGCCGGTCGCCGAGCAGCCGGGCCGCGTCGCGGCCGACCCAGCCCTTGTCGACGTTGGCCGCGGTGCGCGTGATGCCGCCGGTGACGACGCCGGGGAAGGTGATGCCGATCGGGCCGGCCCAGCCGAAGTGGCCGACCACCTCGGCGACGCCGTCCGCGACCGACTCCGGCGTCGCCGGGTGCGGCGTGAGGACCTTGTGGCGCTCCTCGGCCAGGGCGCCCCGTTGCAGGTCCACGGGAGCGCCCTTGATCCCGGATCCGCCGATGTCCACTCCGAAGACGTTCATGGACCCAACGTTACGGGCTGGGGCTGACGGTGACCGCCGGGACGGCGCAGCCTCCGCGGGTGCGTCGGCCGGACGCGCTCGCCGTGCCCCGTGGCCCGAGCCCGCGCGGCACCTCCGCGGGTGCGTCGGCCGGACGGGGGCCGCAGACGCGAGGGCGGCGGCGCGCGGAGCCCTCGGGCCCGCGCACCGCCGCCGCTCCGGGGGTCAGCCGCGCAGGAGGCGGGTGGCCTCCTCGCGCAGGTCGCGGCGGAGCTCCTTGGGCAGGGAGAAGGTGATGGACTCCTCGGCCGCCTTGACGATCTCCACGTCCTCGAAGCCCCGCTGGGAGAGCCATTCCAGGACGCCCTCGACCAGCACCTCGGGCACGGAGGCACCGGAGGTGACGCCGACCGTGGAGACGCCGTCGAGCCACGCCTCGTCGATCTCCTCGGCGAAGTCCACCAGGTGCGCGTCGCCCGCACCGGCGCCGAGGGCGACCTCGACCAGGCGGACGGAGTTCGAGGAGTTCCTGGAGCCGACGACGATCACCAGGTCGGCCTCGGCGCCCATCTGCTTGACGGCGATCTGGCGGTTCTGGGTGGCGTAGCAGATGTCGTCGCTCGGCGGGGAGACCAGGCCCGGGAACTTGGTCTTCAGCGCGCCGACGGTCTCCATCGTCTCGTCGACGGAGAGCGTGGTCTGGGACAGCCAGACGACCTTCTCGGGGTCGCGGACCTCGACCTTGGCGACGTCCTCGGGGCCGTCGACGAGGGTGATGTGGTCCGGGGCCTCGCCGGAGGTGCCGATGACCTCCTCGTGGCCCTCGTGGCCGATCAGGAGGATGTCGTAGTCCTCCTGGGCGAAGCGCACGGCCTCCTTGTGGACCTTGGTGACCAGCGGGCAGGTCGCGTCGATGGTGGCGAGCTTCCGCTCGGCGGCCTCGGCGTGCACGGTCGGCGCGACGCCGTGCGCGGAGAACATCACGATCGAGCCCTCGGGGACCTCGGCGGTCTCCTCGACGAAGATCGCGCCCTTCTTCTCCAGGGTCTGGACGACGTACTTGTTGTGGACGATCTCGTGGCGGACGTAGACGGGCGCCCCGTACTGCTCCAGGGCCTTCTCCACGGCGATCACGGCGCGGTCGACGCCCGCGCAGTAGCCACGGGGAGCGGCGAGGAGGACGCGTCGGGCAGGCGGCACAGCAGTCATGCCCCCCATCGTAAGGCCGCCCAGAACAGGCACCCGGCCGCCCACCGGCCGCACACTGGGCGTGACCCACCGCTGGGAGGACGCGATGAGGCGATCGCCGGGGGCCCGCAGCGGCCGCGGCCCCGGGGAGGGCGGGCTGCACCGGGAGCTCGGCTTCCGCGACCTGGTGGTCTACGGTCTGCTGTTCATCGCCCCCATGGCCCCGGTCGGGGTGTTCGGCACGCTGGACGCCAGGTCGGGCGGCGCGGTGGCGCTGGTCTACGCGGTGGCGACGGTGGCCATGGCGTTCACCGCTTCGAGCTACGCGCAGATGGTCCGGGTGGCGCCCCGGGCGGGCTCGGTCTTCACCTACGCCCGCAAGGGGCTGGGAGAGGCTCCGGGCTTCGTCGCCGGGTGGATGGCGATGCTGGACTACCTGCTGATCCCGGCGGTGGCCTATCTGTTCTCCGGGATCGCGATGGAGGCGCTGGTACCGCAGGTGGACCGCTGGGTGTGGACCGCGCTCGCGGTGGTGGTGACCACGGCGCTGAACCTGTGGGGAGTGCGGGCGGCGGCCCGGGTGGGCTTCGCGGTGCTCGTGATGGAGATCGTGGTGCTGCTCGTGTTCGTGGTCTCCGCGACCGCGGTGCTGGCGCGCGAGGGTGCGCGGCGGGACTGGCTGACACCGCTGACCGGGGACACCGGCTTCTCGACGGCGGCGGTGCTGGGCGCGGTGTCGGTGGCGGTCCTGTCGTACCTGGGCTTCGACGCCGTCGCCTCCTTCGCCGAGGAGGCGACGGGCGGCTCGCGCCGGGTGGCCCGGGCGGTGCTGTTCTGCCTCGGGGTGGCGGGTGTGCTGTTCGTGGTGCAGACGTACCTGGCGGCACTGCTGATGCCGGTGGCCTCGGCGGAGCTCCGTGCGGAGCCGGCGGGGCAGGGGACGGCGTTCTACGACGCCGTGGACGCCTCGGTCGGCACCTGGCTGCACGACCTGGTGGCGGTGAGCAAGGCGGTCGGCGCGGCCTTCGCGGCCCTGGCGGCGCAGGCGGCCGCCGGGCGGCTGCTGTTCGCGATGGCGAGGGAGCAGCGGCTGCCCCGGCCGCTGGCGCGGACGGACGCGGGGGTGCCGCGGGTGGCGCTGCTGGCGGCGGCGGCCGTGACGCTGGTGGCCGCGGTCGCGGCGGCCCAGCTGGACGACGGGCTGGAGCATCTGGTGTCGATCGTGGACGTCGGGGCGCTGTCCGCCTTCATCCTGCTGCACGCCAGCGTGGTGGGCTGGTTCGTGGTGCGGAGGATGGGCGGCCCGCCGCAGTGGGGGCGCCATCTGGTGGTGCCCGTCCTGGGAGTGGTGGTGCTGGGGGCGGTGGTGCTGGAGGCGGCGCGCTCGGCCCAGCTGGTGGGTCTGGTGTGGCTGGGGGCGGGGCTGGTGGTGCTGTCGCTGCAGTGGGGGCGGCGGGAGTGGTGAGGACGGGCCCGGGGTGTCGTAGCCGGCCGCTACGCTCGCGGTCATGGCTCTCAACACGTCCGCGGAGGCGCCCCTGCCGGTCGGCGAGGTGTCGCGGCTCATCGGCGGCTGGATCGACCGGCTCGGGTCCGTGTGGGTCGAGGGGCAGATCACCCAGTTGTCGCGCCGCCCCGGCGCCGGGGTCGTCTTCCTGACCCTGCGCGACCCGTCGTACGACATCTCCGTCGGCGTCACCTGCTACCGGAAGGTCTTCGACACGGTGGCGGACGTGGTGTCGGAGGGGGCGCGGGTGGTGGTGCTCGCCAAACCGGAGTGGTACGCGCCCCGCGGCCAGCTGTCCCTGCGGGCCGCCGAGATACGGCCGGTGGGCATCGGGGAACTGCTGGCCAGACTGGAGCAGTTGAAGCGGTCCCTGGGGGCCGAGGGGCTGTTCGCCGCCGACCGCAAGCGGCCGCTCCCGTTCCTGCCCCACCGGGTGGGTCTGGTGTGCGGCCGGGCCTCGGCCGCGGAGCGGGACGTCCTGGAGAACGCCCGCCGCCGCTGGCCGCAGGTGCGCTTCGAGGTGCGCAACGTGGCGGTGCAGGGCGTGCACGCCGTTTCCCAGGTGGTCGGGGCGGTGAAGGAGCTGGACGCCCATCCGGAGGTGGACGTGATCATCGTGGCGCGCGGCGGCGGCAGCGTGGAGGATCTGCTGCCGTTCTCCGACGAGCAGCTGGTGCGCGCCGTCGCGGAGTGCACCACCCCGGTGGTGTCGGCGATCGGCCACGAGCCGGACGCACCGCTGCTGGACCTGGTCGCCGACGTGCGCGCCTCGACACCGACGGACGCCGCCAAGAAGACGGTCCCGGACGTGGGCGAGGAGCTCCGTCGGGTGGAGCAGCTGCGGGAGCGGGCGCTGCGCTCGGTGCGCGGGCTGCTGGAGCGCGAGGAGCGCGGTCTGGCGCACGCGGTGGCCCGCCCGTGCATGGAGCATCCGCAGCGGATGGTGGAGCAGCGCGAGGAGGAGGTGCGGGCGGTGCTGGCGCGCGGCCGCCGGGTCCTGGGGCATCTGCTGGACCGGGCGGAGTCCGAACTCGCGCACACCCGGGCCCGGGTGGTGTCGCTGTCGCCCGCGGCGACCCTGGAGCGCGGCTACGCGGTGCTCCAGCGGGAGGACGGGGCGGTGGTGCGCTCACCCCACGGGGCTCCGGCCGGGGAGCGGTTGCGGGCCCGGGTCGCCGAGGGGGAGTTCGCCGTGCGCGTCGAGGACTGAGGGGCCGGGAAGGCCGGGCGGACAGGGCCGGCGTCGCGCGGGCGGCGCCGGAAGGTGACAGGAGGACGGAGCGAGCATGGGCGGCAGGACGGAAGAGGCCGCGATCGGCTACGAGCAGGCACGGGACGAGCTGATCGAGGTGGTGCGCCGGCTGGAGGCGGGCGGGACCACGCTGGAGGAGTCGCTGGCGCTGTGGGAGCGCGGCGAGGAGCTGGCGAAGGTCTGCCGGCACTGGCTGGAGGGGGCCCGGGCCCGCCTGGACGCCGCGCTGGCGGAGGAGGCGGCGCAGGAGGGGGAGGCGTCCTCGTAGGGCCGCGCCGCGGACGGGGCGGCATGTGAGTGGAGTCACCACTCATTTTAGTTGAAGGTTAATCTATTCGAGGTACGGTGAAGAGGTACTTGGTTGACCCATGAAAGGCCCCCCATGCCCCTCGTCCTCGACCCCGCCGCACAGGACCTGCTGTTCCGCGAGGCCCGCACCGCGAACAGCTTCACCGACGAGCCGGTGACCGACGAGCAGGTCCAGGCCATCTACGACCTGGTCAAGTACGGCCCCACCGCCTTCAACCAGACGCCCCTGCGCATCGTGCTCATCCGCAGCGACGAGGCCCGCGCCCGCCTGCTGCCGCACCTGGCCGAGGGCAACCGGGCGAAGACCGCGGCCGCGCCGCTGGTCGCCGTCCTGGCCGCGGACAACGAGTTCCACACCGAGCTGCCGACGCTCTTCCCGCACTTCCCGCAGGCCAAGGACGTCTTCTTCAGCGAGCGCCCGGTGCGCGAGGCGACGGCGACGGTCAACGCCGCGCTCCAGGCCGCGTACTTCATCGTCGGCGTGCGCGCCGCGGGGCTCGCGGCCGGTCCGATGACCGGCTACGACGCCGCCGGCATCCGGAAGGAGTTCCTGGACGGCGACCACACCCCGCTGATGGTCGTCAACATCGGCAGGCCCGGACCGGACGCCTGGTTCCCGCGCTCCCCGCGACTGGACTACGACAAGGTCGTCACCAGCGTCTGAGCCCCTCCCACGGCAGCCGAAGGCCGCCGCGCCCGGTTTCCCCGGCCGCGGCGGCCTTCGCGTGTCCGCGGGACGCCCCGCACGGGCCGGCGGGCACCGCCCCGCGGCCCGACCGCACAGCCGGGCCGGCCCCGGTGGCCGGGGGCGGCTAGCCCGCCGCGGGCGACGCGGAGGCCGGGGAGGGGGACGGACCCCGCTCCGCCACCAGGGCCTCGGCCATCTCGACCAGGCGCCCGGTCGTGGCCGTGCCCATGACGACCGTCGTCACCTCGTCGGAGGCGAGCACCAGGGCGTCGTACTTCGGGCCCTCCCAGTACCGCCAGGTCTCCCCGTCGACCTGCTCGGTCCGCTCGGTCGGCTCGGCCTCCCGGGTGACCTCGCGCACGTACTTCTCGTCCGGCCGGGCGGTGGACTGCTCCACGGCGACGTACTGGCGGTCCGGGTCGAGGAAGCCGAGGTGCCAGGCGTGGCCGTCGGCGCCGTCGAAGGTCACGCTCGTGGCGCGCCAGCCCTCACCCAGGCCGACGGGGGCCGCCACCGGGTACGGCGCCGCGCGCCGGGCCGTCAGCAGCTCCACACGGTAGTCCTGCTCCCGCACCGGGTCCGCGTTCTCGTCGTGCGGGACCAGCGTGTAGATGCCCGCCACGACGATGCCGATCACCGCCATGGACTGGAACATCCCGCGGATCGTCTGTCTGCCTCGCATACCTGCCACGCCCCCCATGGTCGCATCCGGCATCCGTGCTCAAACGTGGCCCCCTCTGCTCAATTTGTCGATGTACCGATAGAGTCGCAGGACCCTCCCAATACGGCCGTCGCGTCGTACAGAAAGGTGCGCTCCCGATGACCGAGCATCATCTGCCGCCCCCGCTCGAGGTCTCCCCCGAGGCCCCGGACCGCAACCTCGCCCTGGAGCTGGTCCGGGTCACCGAGGCCGCCGCCATGGCCGCCGGCCGCTGGGTCGGCCGCGGCGAGAAGAACGGCGCCGACGGCGCGGCCGTGAAGGCCATGCGCACCCTCGTGTCCACCGTCTCGATGAACGGCGTGGTCGTCATCGGCGAAGGCGAGAAGGACGAGGCGCCGATGCTGTACAACGGCGAGCGCATCGGCGACGGCACCGGCGCCGAGTGCGACATCGCCGTGGACCCGATCGACGGCACCACGCTGACCGCCAAGGGCATGCCGAACGCCATCGCGGTGCTCGCGGCCGCCGACCGCGGCACCATGTTCGACCCCTCGGCCGTGTTCTACATGGACAAGCTGGCCACCGGCCCCGAGGCGGCCGACTACGTCGACATCAACGCCCCGGTCTCGGTCAACATCCGCCGGGTCGCCAAGGCCAAGAAGTCGACCCCCGAGGACGTCACCGTCGTCATCCTGGACCGCCCCCGCCACGAGGGGATCGTCAAGGAGATCCGGGAGACCGGCGCCCGGATCAAGTTCATCTCCGACGGGGACGTGGCCGGGTCGATCATGGCCGTCAAGGAGGGCACCGGCGTCGACCTGCTGCTCGGCATCGGCGGCACCCCCGAGGGCATCATCTCGGCCTGCGCCATCAAGTGCCTCGGCGGGGTGATCCAGGGCAAGCTGTGGCCCAAGGACGACGAGGAGCGGCAGCGGGCCGTCGACGCCGGCCACGACCTCGACCGGGTGCTGTCCACCAACGACCTGGTCAGCGGCGACAACGTGTTCTTCGTGGCCACCGGGATCACCGACGGCGAACTGCTGCGCGGGGTCCGCTACCGGGCCGAGACGGCGACCACGCAGTCCCTGGTGATGCGGTCGAAGTCCGGCACGATCCGCCAGATCGACTCGACCCACCGGCTGTCGAAGCTCCGGGCGTACAGCGCGATCGACTTCGACCGCGCGCAGTAGCGGGCCCGGCCCGGCGGCGGGCCGAACGGCGGGAGGCGCCCTCGTACGGAGGGCGCCTCCCGCGCCGGGTCGTGCGGCCGGGGTGCGCGTCTCCCCCTCGTACGCGGCAGCGCCGAACCGGCCGGGACCGGGAGGCCCGGGAGCGGTTCAGGCCGCCGAGGCCGGGTTCTTCAGCTCGACATCGCGCCGGCGGCGGCGCGCGAGGACCACCCGGCGCTCGGCGGCGGTGAGCCCGCCCCAGACGCCGTAGGGCTCGGGCTGGAGCAGGGCGTGCTCCCGGCACTCGATCATCACCGGGCAGCGGGCGCAGACCCGCTTGGCCGCCTCCTCGCGGGCGAGCCTGGCGGCGGTCGGCTCCTTGGAGGGCGCGAAGAACAGCCCGGCTTCGTCGCGGCGGCACACCGCCTCCGCATGCCAGGGACCGGCCTCGTCGTCCCGGGCCGGGACGCGCTGACGCGGAACGGCGGCGACCTGCGGGGCCACCGGCAGTGAATGAGGCGGCAGTTGCAGCACGGTCTACTCCTGACGACGGATTCGCGAGCGAGAGACGATGCAGCAGTCCCTACCCGCTGTGCGTACGCCTATGCACTGAGTGGCCCGCGCGGCGGCGGCGCCCTGGGGCGCCCCGGCGCCGCGGCAGCGCGAACGCTGCGGTCGCACGCCCTCGTCAGTCGCGGCGTTTACGCAGGCGGGCGTGGAGGTCGGCGACCCGGCGCCCGCGCCTGGGCTTGGCCTCGACATTGCCGAAAACCGTGTACCCGTTGACGACCACGACCGGAGCCTCCGGGTCCGCCGCCTCCAGGGTGACCACCTCGAAGTTGCCGAACACTCCCGTGCCGCTGCCGCGCAGCGTGATGTTCTCGGGAACCCGGATCTCGACGCTGCCGAAGATCGAGGTCGCGTTGACCGTGGTCAGCCGCTGGCGGAAGAGCGCCTCGGTCAGGTCGATCTCGACGCTGCCGAAGAGCGAGAAGGCGTTGGTGCGGCGACCGACCCGCCAGCGGCCCTTGCGGACGGAGGCGGAGAAGACGGCGACGACGTTCTCCGCCGGGGCACCGTCCGCCTCCTCGCCCCCGGTCGCGGCCGCGTCGCGTGCCCCCGACACGGGCAGGTCCCTTACCAGCGGCTCCAGTTCGCCCATGGTCTTGGCGCGGTAGACGGCGTCGATCCGCTCCGCGTGCTCCTCCGCGTCCAGCCTGCCCTCGGCCAGGGCCGCCCCGAGGACGTCCGCGGTCCGGTCCCGGTCGGCGTCGGAGGCGCGCAGGGCCGGCGCCGCGCCCTCGGTCCGGGCGGTGCCCGCCTGCTGCTGGGGGTGCTTCTCGAGGTCCACGGCCTCAGCGTAGCGAAACGCGATAGATCGCGACCAGTACACCGGGGGATGCACCCGGACGCGCGCAGGGCACCCCCGCGGCACCAAGTGAGCCTTACCTCACAAGCCCCGCGCGGCGGGCGCGCCCTACCCTGGAGAGCGCTGCCAACGGAGGCACGCCGCTGTCTGTGAAGTGAGGAATGGGCGAAATGCCGGAGTTCGCGTATACGGATCTGCTCCCGCTCGGCGAGGACACCACGCCCTACCGGCTAGTGACCTCGGAGGGCGTCTCCACCTTCGAGGCCGACGGGCGCACCTTCCTGAAGGTGGAGCCGGAGGCCCTGCGCACCCTCGCGGCCGAGGCGATCCACGACATCCAGCACTACCTCCGCCCCGCGCACCTCGCGCAGCTGCGGCGCATCGTCGACGACCCCGAGGCGTCCTCCAACGACAAGTTCGTCGCGCTGGACCTGCTGAAGAACGCCAACATCGCCGCCGCGGGCGTGCTGCCGATGTGCCAGGACACCGGCACCGCGATCGTCATGGGCAAGCGGGGCCAGAACGTCCTCACCGCGGGGGGCGACGAGGAGGCCCTCTCGCGGGGCATCCACGACGCCTACACCAGGCTGAACCTGCGCTACTCGCAGATGGCCCCCCTGACCATGTGGGAGGAGAGGAACACCGGCTCCAACCTGCCCGCGCAGATCGAGCTCTACGCCACCGACGGCGGCGCGTACAAGTTCCTCTTCATGGCCAAGGGCGGCGGCAGCGCCAACAAGTCCTTCCTCTACCAGGAGACCAAGGCCGTCCTCAACGAGGCGAGCATGATGCGGTTCCTGGAGGAGAAGATCCGCTCGCTCGGCACCGCGGCCTGCCCGCCGTACCACCTGGCGATCGTCGTCGGCGGCACGTCCGCCGAGTTCGCGCTGAAGACCGCGAAGTACGCCTCGGCGCACTACCTGGACGAACTGCCCGGCGAGGGCTCGGAGCTCGGCCACGGCTTCCGCGACGAGGAGCTGGAGCAGAAGGTCTTCGAACTCACCCAGAAGATCGGCATCGGCGCCCAGTTCGGCGGCAAGTACTTCTGCCACGACGTCCGCGTGGTGCGCCTGCCGCGCCACGGGGCCTCCCTCCCCGTGGCCATCGCCGTCTCCTGCTCCGCCGACCGCCAGGCCGTCGCCAAGATCACCGCGGAGGGCGTCTTCCTGGAGCAGCTGGAGACGGACCCGGCGCGCTTCCTGCCGGACACCACGGACGAGCAGCTCGCCGAGGACGCCGACGTGGTGCGGATCGACCTCAACCGGCCGATGGACGAGATGCTCGCCGAGCTGACCAAGTACCCGGTCAAGACCCGGCTGTCGCTCACCGGCCCGCTCGTGGTGGCGCGCGACATCGCGCACGCCAAGATCAAGGAGCGGCTGGACGCGGGCGAGGAGATGCCGCAGTACCTCAAGGACCACCCGGTCTACTACGCGGGTCCGGCCAAGACGCCCGAGGGCTACGCCTCGGGCTCCTTCGGCCCGACCACCGCCGGGCGCATGGACTCCTACGTGGAGCAGTTCCAGGCGGCGGGCGGCTCGAAGATCATGCTCGCCAAGGGGAACCGCAGCAGGCAGGTCACGGACGCCTGCGGCGCGCACGGCGGCTTCTACCTGGGCTCGATCGGCGGCCCCGCGGCCCGCCTGGCGCAGGACTGCATCAAGAAGGTCGAGGTCCTGGAGTACGAGGAGCTCGGCATGGAGGCGGTCTGGAAGATCGAGGTCGAGGACTTCCCCGCCTTCGTCGTGGTCGACGACAAGGGCAACGACTTCTTCACCGAGCCCGCTCCGGCGCCCACCTTCACCTCCATCCCGGTGCGCGGGCCCGGCCTGGCCTGATCCTCCGTTCCGGCCGTCCGGGCCGGCCGGCCCCCTTCAAGGGGACCGGCCGGCCCGGGCGTGTGCCGGGAGGCCGTGCAGGGCCCAGGGCGGCGCCCCGGCCCGCTGCCGGGCGCCCGGTCCCGGAGCACCGGCCGGGGCTCCCGGCGCCCGGCTCAGGCGAAGCGCTGCCCGGCGGAGCCGTCGCAGGCCCGCAGGCGGAGTGCCTCGCCCGCCGCACCGGCGGTGGCGCACAGGGACTGCGCGGAGGAGGGGCGCAGCGTGTCGCCGACGCGGGCGAAGCGCTGGTTGGCGCCGCCGTGGCAGTTCCACACGATCAGGGCCGTCCCCGCCCGCGCGTCGCCGCCCGGGACGTCCAGGCAGCGGTCCTGGCTGAGCTCGGTGTGCAGCGACCCGCGGTCGGGGTCGTACCACCAGCCCTGGTTGCGGCCGCCGTGGCAGTCCCAGCCGAGCACGCGGGTGCCGTTGCGGCTCACCGCGCCCTCCACGTCCAGGCACGGGCCGGAGGCGGCCTTCAGCGGCCGGTAGGCGTCGTCCCACGCGAACGGGAAGAGCTCCGGACGGCCCGACGAGGCGACGTCGGCACAGCCGGCCTCGCGCAGGCCCGACGCGTACAGCTGGGTGAGGCACGAGGCGAACGCGGCGTGGCCGCGGGCGTTGGGGTGGAAGGACTGGCGGACGGAGTTGGAGTCCGGCGGGAAGTGGGACAGGTCGATGTACAGACCGCGGGCCCAGGCGTCCTGGTGGCAGACCTCGTGGCCGTGGAAGAGCCGGGAGTTGTCCAGGTAGACGGCGCCGGTGGCCCGGGCGACCTCGCGCATGCCGCGCTGGAAGGCGGGCACGGCGGTGTTGCGGCCCCACACGGTGTCGGAGTCGTAGCCCATCCCGCCGCAGATCAGCTTGCCGGGGAAGTCGGGGTTGTCGCGGAAGTCGGGGCCGATGGGGCTGGGGTAGCCCATGACGACGAGGCGGTAGTCGCCGTCCGCGTAGCCGGCCTCGCGCATCACCGTGCGCAGGTCCCGCACGGTCTGCGTGACCTTGGGCACGAGGGCGTCGACGCGGGCCTGCCAGCCGGGCGCGTACGTCGGGGCGCAGGGCCCCTGGAGGAGGATGTAGCGGGTGACGCAGTCGGTCATGACCGGTCCGAAGCGGAGGTCGTCGTTGGCCCCGGCGACCAGGAGGACCATCTTGACGCGGGTGTTGCGGGCCTTGATCGCGAGGGCGTCGCTCTGCACGAGTTCGTCGGCGTACTGGGGGCTGCCGCCGATGCGGATGTTGCCGGTGTAGGCGCCCGAGCAGGAGACGTTGTAGGTGACGTCGGCCTCAATGCCGGTGCGGTGGATGGCGGCCTCGGGCGAGCGGTGGCACCAGTTGTCGGGGCCGTCGGTACCGGGCTCGTAGCGGCCGACCCCCTCGCCGGAGATCTCGCTGTCACCGAGCGAGACCAGGCCGGTCTTGCGCTCCGCGAGCGGGAGCTGGTCCGGGCTGCCGTAGAGCGCGGTGGCCTCGGCCGCCCGGACGGCCTCCAGTTCGGGCGGAAGGGGGACGGCCCCTGCCCCCGACGGGGCGGGGGCAGGGGCGGGAGCGGGAGCTGCGGCGGCGCTCGTGCCGCCGGCCGCGGTGGCGAGGACGGCGGTCGCCGCCACCGCTCTGAGGAGCATGCGAAGTCTTGGGCCTGAACGCGTCATTGCGCCTCCCCGGGTTGTGGTTACCCGGGGTATTTACTGGCGGGTAAGGCAGTTGGGAATACACAGAACAAGACAACTGCTCACCTTTTCGGCGGCAGGTGGAGAAAGGACAGTGCGATGAGCGGCAGCGAGGCGGACGGCTCCCGGGCCCAGGACGTGGACGGCCCCCGGGCCGGGGAGGCCGCCGGGTTCCGGACGGAGCGCGACTCGATGGGCGAGGTCCGGGTGCCCGCCGGCGCCCGGTGGCGGGCCCAGACCCAGCGGGCGGTCGAGAACTTCCCCGTCTCCGGGCAGCGGCTGGAGCGGGCCCACATCGAGGCCCTGGCCCGGATCAAGGGCGCGGCCGCCCTGGTCAACGCGCGGCTGGGCGTGCTGGAGGAGGACGTCGCGGAGGCGATCGCCGGGGCCGCGGCCGAGGTCGCGGAGGGCCGCTGGGACGACCACTTCCCCGTCGACGTCTTCCAGACCGGCTCGGGCACGTCGTCGAACATGAACGCCAACGAGGTGCTGGCGACGCTCGCGAGCGAGCGCCTGGGCCGGGACGTCCACCCCAACGACCAGGTGAACGCCTCGCAGTCCTCCAACGACGTCTTCCCCTCCTCCATCCACATCGCCGCGGCGGCCGCCGTGACCGGCGACCTCGTCCCGGCACTGGAGCACCTGGCGGGCTCCCTGGAGCGCAAGGCGGCGGAGTTCGCCGCCGTGGTGAAGTCCGGTCGCACCCACCTGATGGACGCCACTCCCGTCACCCTCGGCCAGGAGTTCGGCGGCTACGCGGCCCAGGTCCGCTACGGCGTCGAGCGGCTGCGCTCCGCCCTGCCCCGCCTCGCCGAACTCCCGCTCGGCGGTACGGCGGTGGGCACCGGCATCAACACCCCGCCCGGCTTCGCGGCCGCGGTGATCGCCGAGGTCGCCCGGGCGACCGGGCTGCCGCTGACCGAGGCCCGGGACCACTTCGAGGCCCAGGGGGCGCGGGACGCCCTGGTGGAGACCTCCGGGCAGCTGCGCACCGTCGCCGTGTCGCTGACGAAGGTCTGCAACGACCTGCGCTGGATGGCCTCCGGGCCGCGCACGGGGCTCGCCGAGATCAACCTGCCCGACCTCCAGCCCGGCTCCTCGATCATGCCGGGGAAGGTCAACCCGGTGGTTCCGGAGGCCGTGCTGATGGTCGCCGCCCAGGTCACGGGCAACGACACCACCGTCGCGGTGGCCGGGGCCGCGGGCAACTTCGAGCTCAACGTGATGCTGCCGGTGATCGCCAGGAACCTGCTGGAGTCGATCCGGCTCCTCTCCAACGCCTCCCGCCTGCTGGCGGACCGGACCGTGGACGGCATCACGGCCAACGCGGGCCGGGCGCGCGAGTACGCCGAGTCCTCGCCGTCCGTGGTGACCCCGCTCAACCGGTACCTCGGCTACGAGGAGGCGGCGAAGGTCGCCAAGAGGTCGCTCGCCGAGCGCAGGACGATCCGCGAGGTCGTCCTGGAGGGAGGCTACGTGGAGCGCGGGCTGCTGACCGCGGAGCAGCTGGACGAGGCCCTGGACGTGCTCCGCATGACCCACCCGTGAGGGGCACCGCCGCGGGCGGCCCCGCCCCGCGGGGCACCGGGGCGCGTCCTCGGCGGCCCGACCCGCCCCCCGGCGGACGGCGCCGCGTCCGGGCCAGACCTTAGGATCTGCTCATGCCAGGGACGGAAGACATCGCACGCTGGGCGCCGGGGGACCACATCCTGTGGCGCTACCTCGGCCGCGCCCCGCACCCCGGCGGGCGGGCCGTGCACATCTGCCGGCCGGTCACGGTCGTCCGGGACACCGAGGAGCTGCTCGCGGTCTGGATGGCTCCGGGCACGCGCTGCGTCAAGCCGGTCCTCGCGGACGGCACACCGGTGCACCTGGAGCCGCTCGCCACCCGCTACACGGCGCCGCGCACCCTCACCACCGGCCGCTGGTCCGGGACGGGCGTACTCAAGCTCGCCCGTCCGGGGGACCCCTGGTCGGTCTGGCTCTTCTGGGACCCGGGATGGCGGTTCAGGAGCTGGTACGTGAACCTGGAGGAGCCGCACGGCCGCTGGTCGGGCGGCGTGGACTCCGAGGACCACTACCTCGACATCTCCGTCTACCCGGACCGCAGTTGGCTCTGGAGGGACGAGGACGAGTTCGAACAGGCCCAGCGGGTGGGGCTGATGGACGCGGCGACGGCGGAGCGGGTGCGTGCGGCGGGGCGGGCCGCGGTGGCGGCGATCACCGCCTGGGACGCCCCGTTCTCCTCCGGTTGGCAGGACTGGCGGCCGGACCCCTGCTGGCCGCTGCCGGAGCTGCCCGCGGACTGGGACCGCTCCCCCGGGCGCACCCTGGCCTCCTGAGCGGAGCGCTCCCGGGTTGACGCGGACCGAACCTGGCCGAAAATTTGCGTTTCACCGTCACCGCGCCCCTTCTTTCCGCTCCGTGGCCGCTCGGCCCGCTCCTTGTCTGTCCGATTCCGGTCCGGAAACGCGCTCCCGGGTGTACGACCTCGTGAGACTCTTGATGCGCCCCCTCGGGGCAAACGTAGGATCGTCCTCCGCAGTGCGGCCGGCACGCGCGGCACGGGCGTCACACGGGTTCCGAGGGAGTGTTCGGAGGAACACTGCACGTCAGCACCAGTCACCGAAGTCAGTATGCGTCGCACAGAGGGGGGCGAGCCGTGCCGGATGCGCGCCGTCCCGTGCCGGCCGGACCCGGAGCGGGTGCCGCGCCCCAGGGGGCGCACCCCGTCGCGACCGCAGCGCACCACCGGCCCGGACGGACGGAATCCCAGGCGTGACGGAGCATCCCACCTCCCATGACGGCCGGCAGCCGCTCGCTGCCCGGCCCCAGGAACGCACCCGGCCGCGGGCCGAGGGCGCCGCGCCCCCGCCCGCCGACCCGCCCCCGCGGCGGGCCCCGGCCGCCGGGCCGCCGGCGCAGCCGCTGCCGCCCGCCCCGGCCGTGCCCTCGCCGCCGCCCGCCGCCGAGGCCGCGTCGGCCGACCTCGCGGGCACCGCGCGCCGCGAGGGGGACCGGCTCCGCTTCGTCGGCGCCGCGACCCGGCGGATCGCCCGCGGCCTGGACCTGGACGAGATCGTCCTGGGCCTGTGCCGCGCGACGGTGCCCACCTTCTCGGACGCGATCCTCGTCTACCTCCGCGACCCGCTGCCCGTGGGCGACGAGCGGCCCGTCTCGCCGTTCGTGCTCCGCCTGCGCCGCACCGACCGGCTGCGCTCGACCGGCGAGGAGGGCGAGGCCGCCGGCGGCCTGCTGCCGGCCGCCGACCGCCTCCTGGACCCGGCGCCCGCCGCCGAGCTGTGCGAGGTCCGCTCCGGCGGCGCGCTGTCGGAGGTGCTGCGGGGCGTGCGGCCGGTGTTCGGCGACTCCGCGGCCGCCCGGGCCGCCCTGCCGGAGCTGCTCGGCGAGGGCCGCGGCGTGCCCGGCGGCCACCGCGCCATCCTCGCCCCGCTCCGCGGCCGGCGCCGGGTCATCGGCGCCGCGGTGTTCCTGCGGCGCCCGGACCGGCCCGCCTTCGAGCCGAACGACCTGCTGGTCGCGGCCCAGCTCGCCACCCACACCGCCCTGGGCATCGACAAGGCGGTGCTCTACGGGCGGGAGGCGTACATCGCCGACGAGCTCCAGCGCACCATGCTCCCGGACTCCCTCCCGCAGCCCACCGGGGTGCGCCTGGCCTCCCGCTACCTGCCGGCCGCCGAGACCGCCCGGGTCGGCGGCGACTGGTACGACGCGATCCCGCTGCCCGGCAGCAGGGTGGCGCTGGTCGTCGGCGACGTGATGGGGCATTCCATGACCTCGGCCGCGATCATGGGCCAGCTGCGGACGACGGCGCAGACCCTGGCCGGGCTGGACCTGCCGCCCCAGGAGGTGCTGCACCACCTCGACGAGCAGGCGCAGCGCCTCGGCACGGACCGCATGGCCACCTGCCTGTACGCCGTCTACGACCCGGTCTCCCACCGGATCACCATCGCCAACGCGGGGCACCCGCCGCCGGTGCTGCTGCACCTGGGCGGACGGGCCGAGGTGCTGCGCCTGCCGCCGGGCGCCCCGATCGGGGTCGGCGGCGTGGACTTCGAGGCGGTGGAGCTGGACGCCCCGGCGGGTGCGACGCTCCTGCTCTACACGGACGGGCTGGTGGAGTCCCGGCTGCGGGACGTGTGGACGGGCATCGAGCAGCTGCGGGAGCGGCTGGCCGCGACCGCCCAGCTGACCGGGCCGGACCACTCGCCCCCGCTGGAGGCCCTCTGCGACGACGTCCTCGACATGCTCGGGCCCGGGGACCGCGACGACGACATCGCGCTGCTGGCGGCCCGCTTCGACGGCATCGCCCCGAGCGATGTCGCCTACTGGTTCCTGGAGCCGGAGGACGCGGCACCGGGCCGCGCCCGGCGGCTGGCCCGCCGGGCACTGGAGCGCTGGGGCCTGACCGAGCTGTCCGACTCGGTGGAGCTGCTGGTCAGCGAGGTGGTCACCAATGCCGTGCGCTATGCGGAGCGACCGGTGATGCTGCGCCTGCTGCGCACCGATGTGCTCCGCTGCGAGGTGGGGGACGACTCCCCCCAGCTTCCGCGGCAGCGCCGGGCCCGGGACACCGACGAGGGCGGCCGCGGCCTGTTCCTGGTCAACCGGATGGCCCGGCGGTGGGGTGCGACGCGGCTGTCGACCGGCAAGGTGGTCTGGTTCGAGCTGCCCACCCGCTGCTGACGCCTCGGGGCGACACCCACCGGAACACCGTCCGGGACCGGACCGGGACCGCTTCCGTACCGGGAAGAAGTCCGGATTGCGTCTATATGTTGCCAGAGGGGTGTCGTAGGCGTTGACTGGGGCACACGGCCGAAGCGACCACCTAGACCCCAGACCGACGGGAGGACGCTCGTGTCCGAGTCGACCCCCAGGGCCCCGTACACCACGAACAACGCCGGCATCCCGGTGGAGAGCGACGAGCACTCGCTGACCGTGGGGCCGGACGGCCCGATCCTGCTCCAGGACCACTACCTGATCGAGAAGATGGCCCAGTTCAACCGCGAACGGGTCCCCGAGCGGGTGGTCCACGCCAAGGGCTCCGGCGCCTACGGCTTCTTCGAAGTGACCAACGACGTATCCCAGTTCACCAAGGCGGACCTCTTCCAACCCGGCAGGCGCACCGAGATGCTGGCCCGGTTCTCGACGGTCGCCGGGGAGCAGGGCTCCCCCGACACCTGGCGCGACCCCCGCGGGTTCGCGCTGAAGTTCTACACCGGGCAGGGCAACTACGACCTGGTCGGCAACAACACCCCGATCTTCTTCGTCCGCGACACGATCAAGTTCCAGGACTTCATCCGGTCGCAGAAGCGCCACCCCGCCACGGGGCTGCGCAGCAACGACATGCAGTGGGACTTCTGGACGCTCTCGCCGGAGTCGGCCCACCAGGTCACCTGGCTGATGGGCGACCGGGGCATCCCGAGGACCTACCGGCACATGAACGGCTACGGCTCGCACACCTACATGTGGGTCAACGGCGCCGGCGAGCGCTTCTGGGTGAAGTACCACTTCAAGACCGACCAGGGCATCGACTTCCTGACCCAGGCCGAGGCGGACGGACTCGCGGGCCAGGACGCCGACCGGCACCGCCGCGACCTGTACGAGTCGATCGCCTCGGGCGACGCGCCCTCCTGGACGCTGAAGGTGCAGATCATGCCCTTCGAGGACGCGGCCGACTACCGCTTCAACCCCTTCGACCTGACGAAGGTGTGGCCGCACGGCGACTACCCCCTGATCGACGTCGGCCGGATGGTGCTGGACCGGAACCCGGAGGACTACTTCGTCCACATCGAGCAGGCGGCCTTCGAGCCGTCGAACATGGTGCCGGGCATCGGGCCCTCACCGGACAAGATGCTGCTCGGGCGGCTCTTCTCGTACCCGGACACGCACCGCTACCGGATCGGCCCGAACTACGCCCAGCTGCCGCCGAACCGGCCCCGTTCGGCGGTCAACTCGTACGCCAAGGACGGCCCGATGCGCTACGAGCCCTCCAGGGCGTCGCGGCCGTACGCACCGAACTCCTACGGCGGTCCCGCGGCCGACGTGGGGCGCTTCGGCGACCCGGCCGGCTGGGCGACGGCGGGTGAGATGGTCCGCGAGGCCACCGCGAGGCACCGCGAGGACGACGACTTCGGCCAGGCGGGCACGATGGTCCGCGAGGTGCTGGACGACGCGGCGCGGGAGCGGCTGGCCTCCAACATCAGCGGCCATCTGCTCGACGGGGTCACCCGGCCCGTGCTGGAGCGCGCGCTGCAGTACTGGCGCCAGGTGGACAAGGACCTCGGCGACACCGTCGCCGCGAAGGTCGGCGGCGGCTGAGGGCCCCGGGCACGGCGACGGCGGCGCCCCGCAGGCTGCGGGGCGCCGCCGTCGCGGTCGCCGGGAGGGGGCGGGCCTCAGCCGCCGCCGTCGCTCCGGGGGCGCTCGCCGCCCTCCTCCGGCTCCACCGGCGGGGTGAACGTCGTCTCGCCCGTGGGGGTCGGGTCGGGGATCAGCGTCGGGGTGTCGGAGGGCGTGGGGGCGGGCTCCTCCGTGGGGGTGTCGGAGGGCGTCGGGGTGGGCTCCTCCGTCGGGGTGTCCGACGGCGTCGGGGTGGGCTCCGGCTCCTCGGACTCCGTCTGCGAGGGCCCCGGGTCGGGCTGGGGGCGTGCGGGTTCCGCCACGTCGAGGTCGAAACGGGCGTCGGAGCCGCCGCCGAGGGCGTCCAGGGTGTAGGCGGCCCAGATCCGGGCCGGGAAGCCGCCGCCGTTGGCCCGCCCGGAGTCCGCGGTGCCGGTGAGGCTCTTCTGCCCGCCGCCGTCCGCGGTGGACTCGCCGAACAGGGCCACCACGGTGGTCAGTTCGGGGGTGTAGCCGGCGAACCAGGCCGAGCGGTTCTTCTCGGAGGTGCCGGTCTTCCCGGCCGCCTGGTACGCCGGGGACGCGGCCGCGACGCCGGAGCCGGACCGGACCACGCCGGTGAGGCCGGCGGTGACGGTGTCGGCGGTCTCGCGGCTGATCACCTGGCGGCCGACCGCCTCGGGCATCTCGATGGTGCGGTCGTTGTGCTCGGCCCTGGCCACGATGGAGGGGGTGACCTTCTTCCCGTGGTTGTCCAGGGTCGCGTAGACGCCGGCCATGTCCCAGGTGGAGGCGTACATGGTGCCCAGCGAGATGGCCGGGACCTCGGGGAAGTTGAGATCCTGCATACCGAGGTCGAGGGCCGTCTTCTTCACCCGGTCCAGGCCGACGTCGACGGCCATCTGCGCGAAGGAGGAGTTGATCGACCGTTCGAGCGAGGTCTGGACGCTCACCGGCCCGTGGCTGCGCCCGAGGTCGTTCTGCGGGGCGAAGGGGACGTCGCTGCCGACCACGGGGCGGCGGCTGGTGCCGTCGTAGACCGTGTTCAGGCCGATGGGCCGGCCGCCCTGGGTCTCGGAGCCGTTCTCCAGGGCGGAGGCGAAGACCACGGGCTTGAAGGTGGAGGCCGGCTGGTAGTCGCGGCGGGTGGCGTTGGAGAGCCAGTGCTGCGTGGCGTCCACGCCGCCGTAGAGGGCGACGACCTTGCCGGTCTTCGGGTCGACGGAGGTGGCGCCCGCCTGCACGGTGGCGTCGACCTCGCTCCCCTCGCGGTCGAGCCTGGACTCCAACTGCTCCTCGACCGCCTCCTCCAGGGCCTTCTGGCGCTTGGAGTCGATGTTGAGCGTGATCGTCCAGCCGCCGGCGTCGAGGTCCTCCTCGCCGAGGCCCTCCCGCGCCAGTTCCTTCTTGGCGGCGTCGACCAGGTAGCCGGTCTGCCCCTCCATGCCGGGTGCGGGCCGCGGGTCCTCGGGCACCGGGAAGGTCAGCCCGGCGCGCTTGCCCGCGTCCAGCCAGCCCTCCTCGACCATGTTGTCGAGGACGTACTCCCAGCGCGCCTCGACCATCTTCTTGCCCTTGTCGGAGGCGGCGGTCCAGTCGTACTGGCTGGGCGCCTGGAGCAGCGCGGCGAGGTAGGCGCCCTGGGCGACGTCCAGCCGGTCGGCGTCCACCCGGTAGTAGGCCTGGGCGGCCGCCTGGATGCCGTAGGCGTTGCGCCCGTAGTAGCTGGTGTTGATGTAGCCGGCGAGGATCTCCGACTTGGTCTTCTGCTGGTCGACCTTGAGCGAGATCACCAGCTCCTTGAGCTTGCGGGTGACCGTCTGGTCCTGGTCCAGGTAGTAGTTCTTGACGTACTGCTGGGTGATCGTCGACCCGCCCTGCTTGCCCTGGCCTGTGAGCGTGTTCTTGACCCCGCGGAGCGTGCCCTTGACGTCCACGCCGGAGTCCTCGAAGAAGCTCTTGTTCTCCGCGGCGACGAAGGTGTACTGCACGTCGCGGGGGATCTCCTCCAGGCCGACGATCTCGCGGTTGACCTCGCCCGTGCGGGCCAGCACCGTGCCGTCGCTGTACTTGTAGATGTTGGACTGCATCTCGGCCTCGGCGTTGGCGGCCGGGACCGGGACCATCAGGTAGACGACGAGGAACGCGCCCATCCCCAGCAGGCACAGGGCGAAGAACGTCCCCACCAGCTTCCGCCAGGTGAAGAGCCGGCGTATCCCGGATGCCCCCGTCCGGC
This sequence comes from Streptomyces sp. C10-9-1, assembly GCF_024497955.1. GTDB lineage: Bacteria > Actinomycetota > Actinomycetes > Streptomycetales > Streptomycetaceae > Streptomyces > Streptomyces sanyensis. The sequence continues at coordinate 238,097 of NZ_JANHKP010000009.1, forward strand.
GCGCATCGCGCTGCCCCGGGGCCTGTTGCCCGTCCGCTCGGCCCATCGCTTCGCAGCCCCGCTCTCTCGTCGTCGCATCCGTGGTCGGCGGCCGCCCCCCACCGGTGTCGGGCGGCCCGGAATCAGCTCAGAAAGGTAACACCGGCGAGTGCGACAAAGGCGCCGCGATCCGCTCTTTTCATGACGTGACAATCAGCACCTCTCCCGAGGGAACCGACTCACCACGGGGCCGAAGGGTTGCCATCCGAGATTATGTGATATCACTTTGCTAGAGGTTGCGAGGGTGCCGGAACGCGCCGCGCACACGACGACAGGACGGGGAGAGGCCATGGCGGGGACAGGGATCGGCACGGACAGGGACGGCGCCGCGGAGGAGGCCGCACGGGCGGCCGTCCACCCGGGCGGCCTGCCGGAGGGACCGGCGGACGCGCCCCGGAACGGGCCCCGGATGCCCGCCCCGCGGGTGCGGGAGTTCCCCGCCCACAGCATCGGGGGCGGACTCGCCCTGCTGCTCGGGCTGCTGGGGCTCGCGGTCGGCGCGCTGCTGGTGTTCTCCGCCGTCCCCGTGGAGTCCGCGGGCGGCAAGGCGGCGCTGATCGTCACCGGCCTCCTGGTCGGCCTGCTGGCCCTGCTCGCGATGGCCGGGCTCAACATGGTCGCCCCCGGCGAGGCCCGTGTGGTCCAGCTCTTCGGCCGCTACCGGGGCACCATCCGCACCGACGGGCTGCGCTGGGTCAACCCGCTCACCTCGCGCGCCAAGATCTCCACCCGGGTGCGCAACCACGAGACCGCGGTACTGAAGGTCAACGACGCCTACGGCAACCCGATCGAGCTGGCGGCCGTGGTGGTGTGGAAGGTCGACGACACCGCGCAGGCCGTGTTCGAGGTCGACGACTTCCTGGAGTTCGTCTCCACCCAGACCGAGGCGGCCGTGCGCCACATCGCCATCGAGTACCCCTACGACGCCCACGAGGAGGACGGCCTCTCCCTGCGCGGCAACGCCGAGGAGATCACCGAGAAGCTGGCGGTCGAACTGCGGGCGCGGGTGGAGGCGGCCGGTGTCGCCATCATCGAGTCCCGCTTCACGCACCTCGCCTACGCCCCCGAGATCGCCTCCGCCATGCTCCAGCGCCAGCAGGCGGGTGCGGTGGTCGCCGCCCGGCGCCAGATCGTCGACGGCGCGGTGGGCATGGTGGAGGCGGCCCTCAACAAGCTCACCGAGCAGGACATCGTGGAGCTGGATCCCGAGCGCAAGGCGGCCATGGTCTCCAACCTGCTGGTCGTCCTCTGCGGCGACCGCGCCGCGCAGCCGGTCGTCAACACGGGCACCCTGTACCAGTGACACCGCCTCCCCCGCCCCCGCCCGGAGGGCGCAAGCAGATCCTCCTCCGCCTCGACCCCGCGGTCCACGAGGCCCTGGCCCGCTGGGCCGGCGAGGAACTGCGCAGCGCCAACGCCCAGATCGAGTACCTGCTGCGGCGGGCCCTGGCGGAGGCCGGGAGGCTGCCGGGGAACGCCGCCCCGCAGGCCCGCCGCGGGCGGCCGCCGCGCAGACCGGCCCCCGGGGACGGCGGCACGGGATCCTGAGGCGGGGGTGCGGACGCAGCGGACGGCCCGCTCAGTCCGCGACCCGCACGGGCAGGGAGCCCAGGGCCTCCCGGAGCGCCTGCGCGAACTCGGCGAACTCGCCCCCGCGAGCGGCCCCCGTGCGCATCGCGAGGGCGATCCGGCGGGACGGCGCCGGTGCGGCGAACCACCCGGTCCGCAGGTCTCCGCGCCCCGCCTCGACGGCCACCGCCGTGCGGGGCAGCAGGGTCACGCCCATGCCCCCGGCGACCAGCTGGACCAGGGTGGCGAGCCCGGCTGCCGTGGTGGTGACGGGCGCCCCCTCGGTCCGGCCGGCTTCCCTGCAGACGTCCAGGGCCTGGTCGCGCAGGCAGTGCCCTTCGTCCAGGAGCAGCAGGGGGAGTTCCCGCAGCACCTCCCGGGGGAGGCCCTCGCGCCCGCCGAGCGGGTGCCCGGTCGGCGTCACCAGGACGAAGTCCTCGTCGAAGAGAGGCAGTTCCGCCACCCCCGGCACACCGAGCGGGACGGCGAGCAGCAGCAGGTCCAGGCGGCCGGCGGTGAGCCCGTCGAGCAGCGAGGAGGTCTGCTCCTCGTGGACCTGGAGGTCCAGCTCGGGATAGCGCCTGCGCACCAGGCGCAGCACCGTGGGCAGCAGGTACGGCGCGACGGTGGGGATCACACCGAGCCGCAGCACGCCGGTGAACGGCGCCCGCACGGCCTCCGCCTCCTCCATCAGCTCGCCGACCGCGTCGAGCACCGCCTTGGCCCGCACCGCCAGCCGCTCCCCGGCCGGGGAGAGCAGCACCTTGCGGGTGGTGCGCTCCAGCAGCTGCACACCCAGCCCCTCCTCCAGGGCCGAGACCGCACCGGAGAGCGCGGGCTGGCTCATCCCGATCGCCGCCGCGGCATCGCGGAAGTGGAGGTACTCGGCCACCGCCGCGAAGGCCCGCAGTTGCGCGAGACTCGGCTGTTTGCCCCGGTTCGCCGCCACCACTGATAACCACCTCCGATCGCGATGACCGAGTCTAGCTATTTCCGCGATCAATGCACCCTGTGCCACCATCAAGACCTGTCCAACCCCCATGGAAGACCCCAAAAGGGACCTTCCTGTATGCAAGGAGAGCGCGTGCTCACTGTCGGTGACCAGTTCCCCACGTTCGAGCTGACCGCCTGCGTCTCGCTGGAGAGCGGCAAGGAGTTCGAGACGATCACCCACAAGTCCTACGAGGGCAAGTGGAAGGTCGTCTTCGCGTGGCCGAAGGACTTCACCTTCGTCTGCCCGACCGAGATCGCCGCCTTCGGCAAGCTGAACGAGGAGTTCGCCGACCGCGACGCCCAGGTCCTCGGCTTCTCCGGCGACTCCGAGTTCGTCCACCACGCCTGGCGCAAGGACCACGACGACCTGCGCGACCTGCCCTTCCCCATGATGGCGGACTCCAGGCACGAGCTGATGCGCGACCTCGGCATCGAGGGTGAGGACGGCTTCGCGCAGCGCGCCGTCTTCATCGTCGACCCGAACAACGAGATCCAGTTCACCATGGTGACGGCCGGCTCCGTGGGCCGTAACCCCAAGGAGGTCCTGCGGGTCCTGGACGCGCTCCAGACCGACGAGCTGTGCCCCTGCAACTGGACCAAGGGCGAGACCACCCTGGACCCGGTCGCCCTCCTGGCCGGTGAGTGACGATGGCCCTCGCCGAGCTGAAGTCCGCCATACCGGACTACGCGAAGGACCTGCGCCTCAACCTCGGATCCGTCATCGGCAACAGCGAGCTGCCGCAGCAGCAGCTGTGGGGCACCGTGCTGGCGTGCGCCATCGCCGCGCGCTCGCCGCGGGTGCTGCGCGAGCTGGAGCCTGAGGCCAAGGCCAACCTGAAGCCGGAGGCGTACACCGCCGCCAAGTCCGCCGCCGCGGTCATGGCGATGAACAACGTCTTCTACCGGACCCGGCACCTGCTGTCGGACCCGGAGTACGGCACCCTGCGCGCGGGCCTGCGGATGAACGTCATCGGCAACCCGGGCGTGGAGAAGGTCGACTTCGAGCTGTGGTCGCTCGCCGTCTCGGCGGTCAACGGCTGCGGCCAGTGCCTCGACTCGCACGAGCAGGTGCTGCGCAAGGCCGGAGTGGACCGGGAGACCGTCCAGGAGGCCTTCAAGATCGCCGCGGTGATCCAGGCCGTGGCCACCACGCTGGACGCCGAGGCGGTCATCGCCGAGTAGGCGCGCCGCCCCGCGACGACGGGCCCCGCCGGATCGGACGATCCGGCGGGGCCCCGCGTGCTTCCCGGCGGCTCCCCGGCCGGTTCAGCCGTCCGCCTTCAGCCGGTCGAGCAGGGCGCGCACGTCATCGACCAGGTCGCCCTCCAGCCGGGAGACGTCCAGGAGCGGCTCGCCCGTGCCGTAGTCGATGTCGCCGGAGAGGACGAGGCGGACCTCCGCCTGGCCGTCCAGCACGTCCAGGGTGATCTCCGAGGCCCCCGCCACCACGAAGGCCCGTTCGCCCGGACCGTCGAGTTCGCGCACCTCCGTGCCCGGTTCCCACATCTCGTGCCGGGCGCGGACCGTCGACTCGAACTCCGGCTCGGGGTCGAGGCCCTTGTGGAGGATGTAGGAGACGTACAGGGTGGGCATCGAGCCGAGCTCGTTCCCCTCCTCGTCCACGGGGACCTCGTAGCCGACGGGGCGCAGGGACCGGATGCAGCTGGCCTCGTCGCGCGCCACATGGCTGAAGGACTCCGACTGGCCGCGGTCCTCGAAGGGGCCGACGGCCTCGCGGATGCCCGCGAGCTCGGTGCGCTCGCACAGGTCCTCCACCGCCCGGTAGGCGCCGGGGTCGAGGGCCAGACGCTGGTAGGCGGTGAGCCCCACGGCCCACAGCGCGGAGGCGGCCAGGGCACCGCCGAACGCCCACCACCAGGCCGGACGCCGCCGGAGACCGCCCGGCGCCCCGGCGCCCCCGGTGACCGTGTCCCCGGCGTCCGGCTCCGGGGGACGTCCCGGGCCGACGGCACCCGGCCGGTCGCCGGGGCGCTCGAAGGGCTCGTCCCCCACGAGTTCGGGCTCGGAGATCACGACTGCTCCTCCCCGCCGGAGCGGCGCTCCGCGCTCGGCGGCAGTACGGGGGCGGTGGCGAGGGCCGTCGCGCCGTGGGGCGGCGGGGCGAGCCTGGCCTCCTGCTCCTTGCTGTAGGCGCGCAGATAGCCGGCGACGGTGTTGGTGACCGCGACGAGCGGCACCGCCACGACCGCCCCGCCGATGCCCGCGGTCAGCCCGCCCGCCGCCACCGCCAGCACCACCGCCAGCGGATGCACCCGTACGGCCCGTCCGAGGATGAACGGCTGGAGCACATGGCCCTCGATCTGCTGCACGGCCAGGACCACGACCAGCACCATCAGGGCCGTGAACACGCCCTGGGTCACCAGTGCCACGACCACCGCGAGTGCCCCGGAGATCACCGCGCCGACGAGCGGGATGAAGGCGAACAGGAAGATGAACACGGCCAGGGGAACGGCCATCGGCACGTCGAGGAACCAGATCCCGAGGCCGATGAAGATGGCGTCGATGAGCGCCACCAGCACGGTGCCGCGGACGTACGCGGTCAGGGTGCGCCACGCCCGGGGCCCGGCCCCCGCCACGCCGTGGCGCGCCTGCTCGGGGACCAGCCGGAGGGTCCACTCCCAGATGCGCCTGCCGTCGTAGAGCAGGAAGAGCGTGGAGAACATCGCCAGCAGTATCCCGGTGAGCACCTCGACCATCACGGTCACGCCCTGCAGCCCCGCGGAGGTGATCTCCTCGGTGTTGGTGCCGATGGTGTCGCTCAGGTTCTCGGCGATGTCGTTGATCTGGCTCTCGGTTACATGGAAGGGACTGTCCAGCAGCCAGCGCTTGAGCTCGTCGATGCCGTCGCGGACGCGGGCCGAGAGCGTGTCCAGGTTCTCCATGACCTGCCACACCACGAACCAGCCGACGAGGCCCATGATGACGAAGCCGAGGATCGCGGTGACGGCGGTGGCCAGGCCCCGCGGCAGCCCCGTGCGGCGCAGCCGGGCCACGGTCGGCTGGAGCATCGCCGTGACGAGCAGGGCGGCGACGAAGGCCAGCACCACGAGCTGGACCGCGCTGATGACCCGCATCAGCACCCAGAGGGTGCCCGCGAGGACGAGCAGCCGCCAGCCTGCCTCCGCGGCGACGCGGATGCCCCAGGGGATCGCGGCGACGGGGTCGGGGCGGGCCGCGACCACGGGCGCGTAGGACGGCGGGGCGGGCACGCTCCCCCGGGTCTCCATCGCGGCGTCGGGCACCGGGGGCAGCTCGTCCTCGGCGACGGCCTCCCGGCGGCGCTCGTCCAGCCGCTCGCCCACCCGGGTGAGGCCCGCGCCCACGCGTCCGAGCCACCCTGGAACCTTCGACATGTTGCTCCCTCTTGTCCCCACCGCTCTCCCCCGCGCCCCGAAGGGCGGGGTGGTGCCCCCGCCGGGGAGTGACGGACCCCGACGGTACACGCACGGAGCCCCCCACCGAAGGACGGCGAGGGGCTCGGGAAGGTTGAGCGGCGGTACGGCTCCGGAGGGCCTGGTCCCCCGTCAGGCAGGGGTCCGCCCGCGGCGGCCCCTGCCCGGGGAGGCTCCTAGTACCAGTTGTTGGCCTGCCAGAAGGACCAGGCGCCGCACGGGCTGCCGTAGCGGCCGTCCATGTAGCTGAGGCCCCACTTGATCTGGGTGGCCGGGTTGGTCTGCCAGTCGGCGCCGGCCGAGGACATCTTGGAGCCCGGCAGGGCCTGCACCAGGCCGTAGGCACCCGAGGAGGGGTTCTGCGCCCGGTAGTTCCAGCTGGACTCGTGGCTCACGATGTTGCTGAAGCACTGGAACTGGTCGGCGGGGACCATCTGGCGGGCCATGGCCTGGACCTCGGCGACCGTGTAGGAGGCCTGGGCGGCGAAGCTGGTCGCGGAGCGGACCTCGTCGCGGCTGGCGCGCTCCTCGGCCTCCTTGCGCTCGCGCTCGGCCTTCTCCTCGGCGGCGGCTGCCTCGTCGGCGGCGGCCTTCTTCGCCTTGGCGGTCTTGGCGGCCTGGAGGCGGGCGGCCTCCTCGGCGGACTTCTTCGCGGTGGCGTCGGCGGCGGCGGCCTGGGCGTCGGCCTGCTGCGTCAGGGACGAGACCTGCACCTGGGCCTGCTGGCCCATGGGGATGTCCGCCAGGAGCGTCGCGTCCGCCGCGGTCGCCTCGAAGTCGTCCGAGGGCGCGGTGCTGCCTGACGCGACGCCGACGACGGCGCCGACGGTGGTGACCGCGGTCGCCGAGGCGACTGCGAATCCCCGGACCGAGATCCGGCTCACACGGTTTCCTTCCAGCAACGCCCGCATCGGTGACCTCGCGAGCGCGATCGTGCCCCTGACGCTGGCCTCCACCTGAACGGGTCACGGAGGCGCGGGCCCGGTGGGCGGCTCCGTTTCCGGAGTCGCCGCGTTGTGCTCGCGGGCGGCATGCGACGACATGTCTTGAGTTGTCTGTATGCGTGCACCACGGATGGTGCGGTTGGGTCGCATGCGGGGCCTGACGGAAGCAAGACTCTGCCGGAAGCCGACGGCGCAAGGCAATTCCCCGTTGCGTGGGAAAGGTCACACCCCGTTTGGGTCAGGGCTTTTGACGGAAAGGGCGCGCAGCGCGGCGCCGCCCGGCTACGCTTTCGCGCTTCGCCGGACGGCGCCAACTCCTTCAGCCCTTTTGTCCGATAAGCGGTTTCATGCCCGTCGGAGACCGGGGGACATCAGCGGTCAGACCCGTCCGTCCTCCAGCATTTCGGTCACCAGGGCGGCGATCTGGGAGCGCTCCGAGCGCGTCAGCGTGACGTGTGCGAAGAGCGGATGCCCCTTCAGCTTCTCGACCACGGCGACCACTCCGTCGTACCGCCCCACCCGGAGGTTGTCCCGCTGCGCGACATCGTGGGTCAGCACGACACGCGAGTTCGCCCCCACCCGCGACAGGACCGTCAGCAGGACGTTGCGCTCCAGCGACTGCGCCTCGTCGACGATGACGAAGGCGTCGTGCAGGGAGCGGCCCCGGATGTGGGTCAGCGGGAGCACCTCCAGCATGCCGCGGCCCAGCACCTCCTCGATGATCTCGCGCCCGGCCACGGCGGACAGCGTGTCGAACACCGCCTGCGCCCAGGGGCTCATCTTCTCGGCCTCGGTACCGGGCAGGTAGCCCAGGTCCTGGCCGCCCACCGCGTAGAGCGGGCGGAAGACCATCACCTTCTGGTGCTGACGGCGCTCCAGCACGGCCTCCAGCCCCGCGCACAGCGCGAGCGCCGACTTGCCGGTGCCGGCGCGGCCGCCGAGGGAGACGATGCCGACCTCCTGGTCGAGCAGCAGGTCGAGTGCGATGCGCTGCTCGGCGCTGCGGCCGTGGATGCCGAAGGCCTCCCGGTCCCCGCGGACCAGGCGCACCGTCCCCTCCGGAGTGACCCGCCCCAGCGCCTTGCCCCGCTCCGAGGCCAGGACGAGCCCGGTGTGCACGGGCAGGTCGGCCGCCTCGGGGACGTACAGGGTCTCCTCCGCGAACAGCAGGTCGACCTGCTCGCCGGAGAGCGGCAGTTCGGACATACCGGTCCAACCGGTGTCCGTGATCGCGAGTTCGGCCCGGTACTCCTCCGCGAGCAGCCCCACCGACGACGCCTTGATGCGCAGCGGCAGGTCCTTGGAGACGACGGTGACGTCGTACCCCTCGGCCTGGAGGTTGCGCGCGACGGCGAGGATCCGGGAGTCGTTGTCGCCGAGCCGGAAACCGGCCGGGAGCACCCCGGGATCGGAGTGGTTCAGCTCGACGCGGAGCGTGCCGCCGAGATCGCCGATCGGGAGCGGTGCGTCGAGGCGGCCGTACCGGACGCGGAAGTCGTCGAGCAGGCGCAGCGCCTGCCGGGCGAAGTATCCGAGCTCCGGATGGTGCCTCTTGGCCTCCAGTTCCGTGATCACCACGATCGGCAGCACCACCTCGTGCTCGTCGAAGCGGCTCATGGCGTGCGGATCGGCCAGCAGGACGCTGGTGTCGAGAACGTAGGTGCGCCTGTCGGGCAGGCGGCGCTTAGTACTGTTCACCACGGAAGGACGTACCCCCTCGGACGAGGTCGGGGTGCGACGGCGGGCGACCGCGTCGCGGACCATGGGTCCAGCCGCCGGAGCGGAGGACGGGCCGGGTGCGGGCCCGGTGCACGGGCCGGACACCGGCCCCTCCCGCGGGCCGCACGGGCCCGGTGGTCCGTGCGGTGCGCGCACCGGCCGCGAGGGCCGGGGCAGTCCTCGGTGTGCAAAGGGCCTCCCGGGTGAGCGGTGTCGGCCGCTCACTGAGATACGACGTCCGTGGATCGGACGTCGACCTGGAAGTGGTATTCCCTCGAACAACTGCGGCCATGCCATGACACGTGTCGTCGCCCGGGTGAACACCGGATGACACCCCTTCGGGCGGACCGGCGGCACCGCCCGCGCCGCCGCGCCCCGTCCCGCGCCCTTGCGGTGCCGGCACGGCGGAGCGGCCAGGTGGCGGGCGGTCCGGCGGGCGGCGCGGGGGGCGTCCCGCCCGGGCGGCGGACCCGGTGCGAGGCGGCCAGGCTCCGGGCCGCCGGGCCCGGGCGGCGCATCCGGGGCGCCGCGGGGCACGTCCCCGGCGCGGGGGCGGGCACCGGGGCGGGGCCCCGGGTCAGCCGGTCAGCCGCCGTAGCGGCGGTGGCGTGCCGCGTAGTCCCGCAGGGCCCGCAGGAAGTCGACCTTCCGGAACGCGGGCCAGAAGACCTCGCAGAAGTAGTACTCGGAGTGGGCGCTCTGCCAGAGCATGAAACCGGACAGCCGCTGCTCGCCGCTGGTGCGGATCACCAGGTCCGGGTCGGGCTGTCCGCGGGTGTAGAGGTGCTCGGAGATCAGGTCGATGTCGACGGTCTCGGCGAGCGCCTCGAAGCTGGTGCCCTTGGCCGCGTGGTCCAGCAGCAGGGACCTGACGGCGTCGGCGATCTCCTGGCGCCCGCCGTACCCGACCGCGACGTTGACGAGTATCCCGTCGATGCCGGAGGTGGCCTCCTCGGCCTCCTTCAGGACGGTCTGCGTCTCGGCGGGCAGCAGGTCGAGGGTGCCCACGTGATGCACGCGCCAGCGGCCGTCCGCCGCGAGGTTGCGGACCGTGTTCTCGATGATGCGCAGGAGCGGGGTGAGCTCCTCCGCGGGACGGTCGAAGTTGTCCGTGGACAGCAGCCACAGGGTGACGACCTCCACGTCGGTCTCGTCGCACCAGCCGAGCAGCTCGGAGATCTTGTCCGCACCCGCCTGGTGGCCCTGCGCCGCGGTGCCGCCCGACGCCTTGGCCCAGCGCCGGTTGCCGTCGAGGATCACACCGATGTGCTTGGGCACCTGGGCGTGGTCGAGGCGGCCCTCCACCCGGCGTGCGTAGAGCCCGTACACCAGGTCGCGCAGGTTCACTGTGGTTACACCCCTCGATACGGCAGTCCCCGAAGGCGCCACAGTACTGCGGCGGGGCCACGGGGGCCCAACCCGGTGTGTCACAAGTCCGTGATAGGGAGGGAAGCGTGACTCTCTCCCTCCACCACCTGCCCGCCGAGGACCGGTACGACGCCATGGAGTACCGGCGTGCCGGGCGCTCCGGGCTCAGGCTCCCCGCGATCTCGCTCGGCCTGTGGCACAACTTCGGCGGCGACCGGTCGCTGGAATCCCAGCGGGCGATCCTGCGCCGGGCCTTCGACCTGGGTGTGACCCACTTCGACCTCGCGAACAACTACGGCCCTCCGCCCGGCTCGGCCGAGCGGAACTTCGGCACGATCCTCTCCCAGGACTTCGCCGCGTACCGCGACGAGCTGGTCGTCTCGACCAAGGCCGGCTACCTGATGCACCCGGGACCCTACGGCGAGTGGGGCTCCCGCAAGTACCTGCTGTCCTCCCTGGACGCCTCGCTGGAGCGGATGGGCCTCGACTACGTCGACATCTTCTACTCGCACCGCTTCGACAAGGACACGCCGCTGGAGGAGACCATGGGGGCGCTGGCCTCCGCGGTGCACCAGGGCAAGGCCCTGTACGTGGGCGTCTCCTCCTACACCGCGGAGCAGACCGCCGAGGCGGCGCGGCTGCTGAGGGAGATGGGGGTGCCCGCCCTCATCCACCAGCCGTCCTACTCGATGATCAACCGGTGGATCGAGGACGACGCGCTGCTCGACACCCTGGAGGGGGCCGGGATGGGCTGCATCTCCTTCGTCCCGCTCGCCCAGGGGCTGCTCACGGGCAAGTACCTCAAGGGGATCCCGGAGGGCTCGCGCGCGGCCCAGGGGAAGTCCCTCGACCCGGATCTGCTCTCGGACGAGGTGCTGCGGCGGCTGCACGGGCTGAACGACATCGCCGCCCGCCGTGGGCAGACCCTGGCGCAGCTGGCGCTCACCTGGGTGCTGCGCGACCCCCGGATGACCTCCGCGCTGATCGGCGCCTCCCACGTGCGGCAGCTGGAGGAGAACGTGGCCGCCCTCTCGGGGCCGCCGCTCACGGACGCGGAGCTCTCGGAGATCGACGCCTTCGCCGTGGACACCGCCGGGACCAACATCTGGGCCGCCCGGGGCTGACCTCCGCCGCGGGGGGCGGCGACACGAAAACGGGCCGGTCCGTGGGGGGGATACGGACCGGCCCGAGGGGGGGTTTCCACCATAACCCTTCGTAAGGGCGGATGGGTGACCCGCCATGCCACAACCGCGCGTCGAATTCGCGGCGGGGACGTCACGGAACCCGACCGGAACGGGAACAACCGGGTCAGCGGGCCGCCGGCCCCTCGGAGTCGTACCTCCGAAAGGGTGATACCCCGTCATGTGCGGTCCCTTGACGAACACGTGACGTAACGTCAGCCGTCCGCGGGTCGCCCGACCCGGCGCCCCGGACGCCCCGGGGGCCGGAGGGCCGGCGGGGTGGTGGGAGAATCCCGGGGACCTGCCGGACGATCGAAAGGCACCCGGTGCGCACTCTCCCCACACGGCGTCTCCTCCCCGCGGCGGCCGTGCTGCTCCTCGCCACGGCGACCGGCTGCGGAGCGGGATCCGGCGACCCCGCGGACGGCGGGGCCGCGAACGGCTCGGCCGCCTCGCGGATCGAGGCGGTGAACAAGGCCATGCGGGAGACCTCGTTCACGGCCACGGGGACGACGACGGCCTTCGAGGGAGCAACGCAGCAGACCTGGTGGGACCCCGAGCAGGGCTTCCGGATGCGCATCAGCGGCTCCACGCCGGAACACAACGGCGAGATGTACTGCAAGGACGGCACCAGCTACACCAGCGCCCCGCTCTTCGCCGCGATGCTCGCCCAGAAGGGCCAGCCGATCTCCGTCCCCGAACGGCTCGAGGACACCTACGTGGCCACCGAGACGGGCGACTGCACGGCCTTCTTCGCCATCGCGCCCTCGGGCGAGTTCGCCCCCGGCAAGGTCACCGCGATCGACGGCACCGACGCCCTGGCGATCGAGGTGACGGCGGGCGGGGCCTCGGACACCTACTTCGTCAGCAGCGGCGCGCCGGACCGCCTGCTCCGGCAGGAGGCCACCCGCGACGGGAGCACCAGCACCACCGAGTACGGCGGCTTCGGCGAGGCGTTCACCGTCACGGTGCCGTCCGACGGGCAGTCCCTGACGATGGACGAGTTCCGCGGCGAGGTGCTGCCCGGCTGACACCCGTCGGCCCTGCGGAGCGGGCGGGCCCGCAGGGCCGGGGAGTGCGGGGCGGGGCCGCGTCGTCACGGCACCGTGAGCGCTCCCGCCAGCAGGCCCAGGAACGCCCCGGCGAGCATGAAGGGGCCGAAGGGGATACCGGTCCGGCGGTCCGCGCGCCGCAGCGCGACGAGCCCGAGGCCGTAGAGCGCACCGAGCAGGAACCCCGCGAAGGCACCCGCGAAAAGCACGGCCCAGCCGTACCACCCGAGGGCCGCGCCGAGCGGCAGTGCGAGCTTCACGTCGCCGAACCCCAGGCCCCGGGGGTTGAGCAGGAAGAGGAGGAAGTAGACGGTACCGAGGCCCGCCCCGCCCAGGAGCGCCCCGGACCAGGAACCGCCCGCGCCCGGGAGGAGCGCGGCCAGGCCGAGCAGCACGGTCACGGCCCCCGCCAGTGGCAGCGTCAGCCGGTCGGGAAGGCGGTGGACCGCCCCGTCGACGACCGCCAGCAGCACGCCCACGGGGATGCACAGCAGCCAGACCGCGAGCTCGGGCCGCGGCCCGGTGGCCAGGGCGGCCAGCAGACAGGCCGCCGCCGTGACGAGCGGTGCGAGGAGCGAGCGCCCGTACACCGCCCCCGCGCCACCGCGGTCGCCCGCGTCCCCGGCCGGTCCCCTGCCGCCGCCCGGGCCCGTGCCCCCGGGGGCGTCCACCGCCGCGGGCGCATCCGTGCGGCGGGGGCGGGCCGGGGCACCGGAGGCGCAGGGCGCGCAGCGGGCCGGGCCGAGCCAGCCGCTCGCGGGTCCGGTGAGCAGGTGCCCGGCGGGGCAGGTGTCGCGCCAGGGCTCCTCCGGCCGCACCGACAGCCGGTACGCGGCCCGGGGGACGAGCGTTCCGGCGGCGGCCCCCCAGAGCGCGGCGGCCAGGGCGGCGGTGGGTGTCAGCAGGTCCACGCCCCGACCCTAGAGGGTGGCGCGCGGGCCCGCCGCGATACGCACGGCACGTTCCCCGGGTGCCCCCGGCGCAGGCCCGTCGCACCGGGGGCCTGGCCGCGGCCTCCCGCCGCGGCGGGAGGCGCGCTACCGTCGCCGTATGCGGAGGTGGCACGACGGCGTCGGCGAACTGCTGGTCGAGGGGCGGGAGGAGGCACCGGTCGCCCTGCGCATCGCGGCGTCCTCCCGCACGCGCGCCCGCGGTCTGCTCGGCCGGGACGGGATCGAGGGCGCGATGCTGCTGACGCCCTGCAACTCCGTGCACACCTTCCGGATGCGCTTCCCGATCGACGTCGCCTACCTGGACCGCGGGTTGCGGGTCCTGGCCGTGCACACCCTGCGCCCGGGACGGCTGGGCATGGTCCGGGTGCGGGCGCGCCACGTCCTGGAGGCCGAGGCCGGGTCGATGGCCGGCTGGGGCGTGGTGCCGGGGGTCCGGGTGTCCGTCGTGGCGACGGGTGCGGACCGGGGCCCGGCCCGGGACAGGCGGACGGGCCGCAACCGGGGTGCCGGGCCTGCCTGCTGACGGTCGGGCCCTCGTCCGCCCTCGCCCCGGCGGGGCCGCCGGCACCGGTGCTACCTTGCGTCCGGACCGGACGGCGGCAGGAGCCGAGGACCACGGGGGCGTACATGGAGTGGGGGACGCTGGTCGCCACGCTGGGCGGAGCGGTGATCGCCATCGCGGGAACGGTCCTGGCGGACCGGCTGCGCACCCGCCGGGAGGCCGACCAGGGCCTCGGGGCGCGGCGCCGCGAGCTCTACACGGCGTTCATCACGGCGGCCGGGGCCGCCCACACCGAGCTCCGGCGCCTCGCCCAGGAGCGCGTCCCGGGCGCGGGCGCCGCAGACGTGGAGGAGGCGAGCCGCACCGCGCTCAGCGCGGCGGGGATCTACGAGGTGCGGGAGCGGCTGTACCTCGACGCCACCGCGCGCGTCGCGGGGGCGGGGCAGGCGATGTTCGAGAGACTGCGCGCGCTCAGGGCGGTCGTGGGCGCGGGGGCTCCGCTGGACTCGGCCGCGTTCCACGACGCCTACCACCCGTACCTGGAGGCGGTCTGGTCCTACCGGGCCGTGGTCCGGGAGGAGCTGGAGGGGCGCCCGCTCGTGCCGGGGGACTTCGGCTGGGGCTCCTGGGACGGGCGCGAACGCTGCGGCCGGTGCCGGCAGGGCACGCATCGCGCGGCGGTGGACGGCTGAGCCCTCCGGGAGGAGCTCCCGGGCGGGGGCTCGGTCCCGCAGCAGGCACTGCGGGACCCGTGGTGCGGCCGGACGCCCGGGCGGCGGGCGGCTCTCAGCCGCCGGAGCCGTCGCCGCGGGGGAAGGAGATCTCCACCCGCCTGTTCTTCCTGCGGCCCTCCTCGCTGCTGTTGTCCGCGATCGGGAACAGCTCGCCGTAGCCCCGGATCTCGTAGCGGATGTCCGAGGAGTCCAGTTCCTGCGCGAGGACCCGGTGCACGGCGTCGGCCCGCTTCTTCGACAGCACGTCGCCGTGGGCAGCCGAGCCGAGGTCGTCGGTGAAGCCGAAGACACGGACCTGTGTGGAGCCCTGCCGGGTGATCTCGGCCGCGACCGAGGCGATGCGGGCCTGTGCCGCTCCCGAGAGCTCAGCGCTGTCCTTGCCGAACAGCACCTCGGCCTGGAGGGCGAACTTCAGGCTCTCGTTGGTCTCCTCGCGGCGTTCCTCACCGCCCTCCGTCTCGACGATGGACACGATGGGCAGGACCCTCGCCGGAGCGAGGGTGGCGCCGTCCCGGAGCCTGAGCCCCGGGGAGCGGCCGTCGATCTCGGGCGGGCGCCCGGTGGGCTCGGTGCCGGGCGGGACGCTCGGTCCGTCGTCGGCGAGGGCGCCGGCCGCCGCGGAGAACTGCGCCCCGGAGAACAGCAGCACGGCGGCGACGGCGACGGCGGCCGCCCTGCGGTGGCGGCGGGTGGCGGCGGGCATCACGACAGCTCGATCGTGGCGACGGGCATCTCCGGCACGAGGATGTCCACCTCGGTGGTGGTGGCGGGAGGGGCGGGGAACTGGGCGAAGAACGTCACCGACTCCCCCGCGTCCAGCCGGTCGATGCCCGTCGTGGTCAGCGGATAGCCGTCGGTGTCCCGCAGGACGTAGTAGCGCTTCTTCTCGTTCTTGTCCACGAGCGTGATGCCTGCGAGCGAGCGGCCTGTCGCCCGGACCTGCTTCTCCTGGCCGCTCCATACGACCCGTGGCGCAAGCCCCTTGGAACTCGTGTTCGTGATGGCACCGGTGACCGTCAGGAACCCTCCCTCGTCCCGGGCCGCGGAGTGGACCAGGAACTGGAAGCCGTTGCTGCCGTTGATGGTGGCCAGAGTCCGGCTGGTGTCGGGGACGGTCGTCCCGCCCTCCCCCGGCGTCCCGCCCTTGCCCTCGCCCGTCGCCGCGGGGGTGGACACAGCAGGGTCCTTGCCGGGGGTGTCGGTGCCTCCGGTTCCGCAGGCTGTCGTCGCCAGCGCGAGGGTCAATGCCCCGATGACCGCGGCCCCGAGTCGTCGGGACCTGCTTCTCTTCCACATGCTCATCAGCGTTCTTCCTTTGCGGTCATTCCCAGTCAGTCCTCAGCCAGCCGAACCCTGAAGAGGTCGGCCATGTCCGGAAGGTCGAGGCGCTCCAGATCGATGACCCAGTCCTCCGCGTCGCACCGCAGCGCTCCGGGCGACGAGGGCTCCTCGGGTTCCTCCGCGTCGTCGGCGGGCGGGCCGTCGCTCTCGTCCGGCAGAGGCTCCTCACCGGCGGGGGGCTCCTCGTCCGCTACGGGCTCGAACGTGCACCGGGACTCCACGACGGCGGTGGCCCCGGCCGTCGCACGCGCGTTCTCCGTGCCGGGGAGAATGGAATCGCCCATGCCGTCCTGCGTGACGACGTCGACGGTGAAGCCCCATCGCCCGTCCGTGATCCACCGGCACGCCCCGACGTCAGCGCCGTTGCGGGCCGCGAAGTGGGCGGCCGCCGCGCAGCCGTCGTCCGCTCCCGGGAACTCACCGTTGAAGACGTCGTCGAGGAAGACGGGATCGAGCAGCCCGGCCAGCAGGTCGTCCCGGAGCCGGTCACGGGACTCCTGGGCGGCGCCCAGCGCCGCCGCGTCGGCAGCCGACTGGGCCTCGTTGTGCGTGGCGCCCGCCTGGCCGACCGCGAAGAAGGCGAGCGCCAGAAACAGCAGGCCCGCCACCATCGTGAGATAGACGGGGGCGGCCTGCCCGGTGTCGCGGGGGGCGCTTGCCGTCAGCCGGCGTTGAGGATCTCGCTCACCTTGTCGGTCAGCCCCTGCGCGATGTCGTCCGCCACACCCGTCCCGACGATCGCCACGATGATCAGCGCCACCAGCACGATCACCCCCACGTACTCCACCGCGCCCTGGCCCCGGTCCGAGCGGTGCCGGAGCGAGCGGGCGGCCGTGTCGGCCCAGGAGCCGATGTGGACCTTGACGCGGGCGGCGGCCTTCAGCGTGTTGTCCGACATGGTGGTCCCCTCGGTCATCGGCCGCGGAACGGCCGGGTGCACTGTCGACAAGGGGAGGGTACGGCGGAACACCGCCCCGCCGCATGGGTCTTGGGGCCCAATCGCGGCACCCGCACCCGCACCGCGCTTCCCTGCCGCCGGCGGCCGTGCCGGGACCCGGTCGCTCAGCCATGGTCGCAGCCCCCTCGTCCCGGGCGCGGACGGCCGTGCCACAGGGCGATGGCCTCGCCTCTGCTGCCCGCGTCCAGCTTGGCGAAGATGTGGTTGATGTGGTTCTTCACCGTCTTGTGGCTGATGAAGCAGGCAGCGGCGATCTGCTGGTTGGTCATGCCCGAGGCGATCAAATCCATGACTTCCACCTCCCGCTGGCTCAGTCCCGTCGGCAGGGCCCCCGGCACCCCGGCCCCCTTGCACGAATGTCCCACATCCGCTTGCGTTTGCGAAGCAATTCGGAGAGGTTGCCCTGTCGGCCGCACACGATGTTCACCCTCTCGCCCATACGAGTTGGGCAAACCGGACCACTCGTACGGATGACAACTATGTGCGTTCGCAGACGAGTGGATCCGTCCCGTGCCCGCCCCGCAGGACGAGCCGGTCAGGCCGTCCGGACCCCGCAGCAGCAGCGCACTCCCGGACCGTTCCGGCACCGCGGCCAGGGCGCCGCAGGCCGAGGGGGTGAAGGCGCCCCGGCCGCCGGGCACGGCCCGCACGGCGGCGAGGAGTTCGTCCGCGGTGAACTCGCCGTGGACGAGGTAGCCACCGGCCCCGCGCAGCACGGCCTCCCGGACGACCTCGTCCTCCGCGCTGTAGGTCGTCATCACGACGGCGGCCAGGCCCACCAGGCGGGGCAGGACCGCGAGGCCGTCCACGCCGGGCATGCGGACGTCGAGCAGGACCACGTCCGGCCGGTGGCGGAGGGTGGCCTCGTACGCCTGGCGGCCGTCGGCGGCCTCGGCCACCACCTCGATGCCACCGCCGCCCCGGAGCAGCGCCGCAAGCCCCGCCCGGACGACCGGGTTGTCGTCGGCGACCAGCACGCGCAGCGGGGTGGTCTCCGGCGGATGGCCACCGGGGGCTCCGCCGTGCGGAACGGCAGGGTCCGGGGTGGGGGCCGAAGCCCGCGGTGGCGCGGCCCCGGAGGGCTCGGAAGGACGGGCGAACGCGTGCGGCATGGTGCGGCCTCCTCTCTCAGGGTCGGGTGCGGGAGCGGGTACGGGACGGACGGCGGCGGCCTCGCGGAGAGCCGGCACCGACGGGGCCGGCACCGGGAGACGCGGCGGGATCGGAACCGGCAGGCGCGGCGGGGTGGTTGCCATGGGGCCCGGCGGCGGCGAGGGGGGCCGGGAGGGCCCCGACGCCCGCCGCCCCGGCCGCGGCGGTATCCGGGCGTGCGGGGCGCAGCAGGTGCAGCGGGAGGTCGATCCGCACCTCGGTGCCCGCGGCGCAGGTGTCCCGTCCGATGCGGATGCGGGCCCCGAGAGCCGCGGCACGCTCGACCATGCCCAGGAGTCCGAAGTGCCCCGAGTGCGCCAGCCCGTCGAGTGTGGTGCCGGGCGGCAGACCGCACCCGTCGTCGCGGACGCTGACGCGCAGCAGGCCGCCGACGACCCCGGCGGCGACCTCCACCCCGTCGGCCCCGGAGTGCCGCCGGGCGTTCTCGACGGCCTCGTCGGCGATGGCGAGGAGCTGCCGGGCGAGCGGGGCCGGGATCCGCGGGAGGGGTCCGGTGCCGAGGTCGCGGTAGGCGACGCGCGGCCCCGTCCCCCGGCCGGGGCCGGCCGCCCGGTGGCGGAGTGCGGCGGCGAGGTCGGTCCCCGCCTCGCGGTCCGGTCCTCGGCGGAGGTCGCTGAGCAGCTCCCGGGACTCGGCCGCGGCACGCCGCGCGGCCCGGGCCACGAGTTCGGCCTGGCGCCGGAGGGCGGACGGGTCGCCGCGGTCGACTCCGGCCGCCAGCCCCTCGGCGGCGAGGGCGACGCCGTGCAGCGTCTTGGCGACCGAGTCGTGCATCTCGCGGGCGAGCCGGGCCCGTTCGCCCTCCACCGCCTCGTGGGCCGCTATCCGGGCCCGGGCCCCGCTCAGGGCGTGGGTGGCGGTGCCCAGGTCGAGGATCAGCTTGCGCAGGGTGCTGCCGACGGCCCCGGCGATGACGCACAGCCCCGGCAGCAGCAGGGCGTTGCCGCCCGCGTCCACGGTGTCGTTCACCGCGTAGGCCCCGGCGACGAGCAGGGACTCCAGGACCGCGAAGGCCGCCGCGCCCCGCCAGCCGTAGACGAGTCCGGCGAGGAGCGGGGTGCACAGGGTGACGTAGGCGAGCGTCGACTCGGGGGAGGCGGTGACCAGCAGCAGGGCGCCGAAGAGGGCGTCGGCGGCCAGCAGCGAGGGGTGCCGCAGCAGGACGGGGCCGAAGCGCTCCCAGTCGCGCAGCAGGACGTAGGAGAGCATGAAGGTGACCAGCACCGCCGCGCTGATCAGCCAGGTGGCGGGGCCGCGGGCGGTGTGGGCGAGGGCGAACGGGGCGGCGAGCGCGATCATGGCCAGCCGGAAGCCGAAGGTCTGGCGGCACAGCGCCTGGAGCGCGTTGACCTGCAGTGCGGGGGCCGACGTCCGGGGCGGGGAGCCCGGGGCGGGCGGCACCGGAGGGAGCGGGGCAGGGGCGTCCGGGTCGGGGGTCACGGGGGATCACCTCCCGTTCGGGGTCGGTGCGCAGGGGCGCGGGCCGGGGAGAAGCGGGGACGGGAGCCGGTCCGGAGGGGGCGGGGACGGGGCCCCGCGGCCGGAGGCGGCGGGTCAGCCGCCGAGCAGGGTGCCGAAGTCCACTCCCGAGCCGTAGTAGAAGCTGAGCACGATGAGGATCATGGTGGCGGGCAGCATCACCATGGTGACCACCAGCGTGGTCTTGGGCACCGCCTTGGCGGCCGCGCGGCGGGCGTTCTGGGCGTCCGCGCGGCGCATGTCGTTGGCGATCTGGATGAGCGTGTCCACGATGGGGGCGCCGAGTTCCTCGCCCTGCTGCAGGGCGGTGACGAACATGGAGACCTGTTCGGAGTCGTTGCGGCGGCGCAGCTGCTCGAAGGCCTCGCGGCGGCTGACGCCCATGTCCATCTGCCGCAGGGTGATGCGCAGTTCGTCGGACCAGGGGCCGGTGTACCTGTCCGCGACGCGCTCCAGGGCCTGGCGGAACCCCAGGCCCGCGGAGACCACCACGGCGAGGACGTCCAGGAAGTCGGGGAGCGTCCGCTCGATGTCCGCCCGGCGCCTGCGGACGGACGCCCGCAGCAGCACGTCGGTCCAGAACAGGCCGTACAGCAGGGCCAGGAGCGCCACCAGGGGCTGGCCGCGCAGGAGTGTCGCCAGCGCCGCCAGGATGCCGAGGAGGCCGTACACGGCACGACGGGCGGCGTAGCGGTCGACGGTCAGGCCCCGGGGGTTTCCGGCCGTGTCCAGCCGCCGGCGCAGGGCGTCCACCCGGCGGGGTCCCATCCACCGCAGGACGGCGGGGGCGAAGCGGATCCCCAGGCGGTCGATGCCGGAGCCGACGGCCGTGGTGCGCGTGGCGCCCACTTCGAGGGCGAGTGCGAGGTCCCCGGGGAGCCGGGCGTCGGCCCGGTACATGCGGACGCCGTGGAAGGCGCCGTAGACGGCGAGTGCCGCGACGGCGGCGAGGATCAGTCCCATGTGCACCCCCTCAGACCTGGATCCGGGACAGCCGGCGGATCAGGAAGAACCCGACGGCGTACATGCCGAAGGCGAGGAGGACGCCCGCCTGGCCGACGACGGAGCCGGTCATCTTGTCCAGGGCCCCCTCGGTCATGCCGTTGATCATCAGCAGGAAGCCGAGCCCGAGGAGGGGCACGGCGACGGCGGTGACCTTGATCTGGGAGAGCGTGGTGGAGACCTCGCGCCGGGTCTCCTTGCGCTCCTCCAGGGTCTCGGTGAGGTTGCGCAGGGAGCTGACGATCTGGCCGCCCGCGCGGTTGGACAGCACCAGCGTGGTGACCAGGACGACGAGCTCGCGGGAGGGGAGCCGGTCGGCGAGTTCGCCGAGCGCGTCGTCCAGGCTGTGCCCGACGGCCAGGCGGTCGGCGACCCGGCCCAGTTCGGAGCCCGCGGGGTCGTCGAGCTCCTCGGCGGCCATGGCCAGGGCGGTGCGCATGGCGAGTCCGGCCTGGGTGGCGTTGGCGAGGACGCGGGTGAGCTCCGGCAGCTGCCCGATGAAGGCCTCCGTGCGCTTCTGGCGCTGCCAGGTGAGGAAGGCGTTGGCGCCCCAGAGTCCGGCGAGCGCCGCCAGGACGCCGAAGAAGGGGGCGAAGACCGCGCCGACGACGAGGTGGACGGCGAGCAGGCCCCCCGCGGTGTAGACGGTGTACTCGCCGGGGGTGAGGGCGAGGCCGGTGGCGGCGAGCCGGCGTTCGATGCGGCGGCCGGGGCGGGTGGTCCGCAGGCGGCGGTCCAGGGCGTCGAAGCGCCGGCGGCGCACCCCGTGGTGGCGCTCCGGGGACTGGGCCATCCGCTCCACGAGGGCCTGCCGGTGCGCCCGGCCCGTGGCGTAGCTGCGGACGCCGGCCACGCCGAGCACGCAGGCGAGCAGCGTGACGCCGATCGTCAGCTGGGGGAGGTGGGCCATGTCGGGTGGACCTTCGTGTCGGGGGCGGGGGCTTCGGGAGGGCGGGCGGGGCTCAGGCGGCCGGCCTGCGCATCAGCAGCTGGGCGTCGGAGTCCGCCACCCCGAAGACCGGCGGCGGCGCCTCGCCCTTCATGTGGAGCCGCTCGGCGACCCGTCGCGGCAGCGGATGGTAGGAGAACTCCCCGTGCACCCGGCCGTCCGGGGCCGGGGGCCGGGCCTGGAAGCGGCAGACGGACACGATGCGGTAGTCCTGCCGCCCGTGGGAGTCGACGACGGCGATCTCGGTGACACGCCGTGAGCCGTCGGCGTGGCGGGTGAGCTGGACGATGACGTCCACGGCGCTGTTGATCTGGTCCTTGATGGCGACGAAGGGGATGTCGACCTCGGACATCGACCCGAGGGTCTGGAGGCGCAGCAGGGCGTCCTCGGCGCTGTTGGCGTGGACGGTGGCCAGGGAGCCGTCGTGGCCCGTGGACATGGCCTGGAGCATGTCCAGGGTCTCGCCGCCGCGGACCTCGCCGACGACGATCCGGTCGGGGCGCATCCGCAGGCTGTTGCGCACCAGGTCCCGGATGGTGACGCGGCCCTGGCCCTCGACGTTGGGCGGGCGGCTCTCCAGGGTGATCACATGCGCCTGCTGGAGCCGGAGTTCGGCGGAGTCCTCGATGGTGACGATCCGCTCGCCCTCGGGGATCATCCCGGAGAGGGCGTTGAGCAGGGTCGTCTTCCCGGTGCCGGTGGCCCCGGAGACGATGATGTTGAACTTGGCCCGCACCAGTCCGGCGAGCAGCAGGGTCATCTGCTCGTCGAGGGAGCCGAGTTCGATCATCTCCCGGAGGGTGAAGGCCCGCGGGAAGCGGCGGATGGTCAGGATCGGGCCGGTGAGGGAGAGCGGCGGGATGATGACGTTGACGCGCTCGCCGGACGGCAGCCGGGCGTCGACCATCGGGTTCGCCTCGTCGACCCGGCGGTTGACGGTGGAGACGATGCGCTCGATGGTCTGCATCAGCTGCTCGGTGGAGGAGAAGCGCATCGGCAGCTGCTCCAGCCTGCCGCGCCGCTCGACGAAGACCTGCTCGGGACCGTTCACCATGATCTCGCTGATCGAGGCGTCCTCCAGGAGGGGTTCGAGGATGCCCAGGCCGAGGGCCTCGTCGACGACCCGCCGGATCAGCTGGGAGCGCTCGGCGGTGGACAGGACCGGGCCCTCGCGGCTGATGATGTGGCCGAGGACGCGTTCCAGCCGTGCCCTGCGCTCGGCCGCCGCGAGGGCGGACATCTCCGCGAGGTCGATCTCCTCCAGCAGTTTCGCGCGGTAGACGCCGACGAGGTGGCCGCCCTCCCCCTGACCGCCGGACGGCTGGGGGCCCTTGATGCGCGCCCGCAGGCTCATCTCCTCAACTCCCTCGCTGTGCTGTGCTGTTGCGTCGTCGTCGGCGTGCGGTCACGCATGGCGGCCGTCAGTCGCGGGGCATGGTGGTGGTGCGCTGGGCGGTGCCGAAGTCGAGGAGGGGCAGCAGCGCGGGCACCCGGACCCGTGCCGTGACCGACACCTCCTCCTCTCCGTAGGAGGCGGCGAACTCGCCGTCGAGCCAGTCGCTCAGCGCCCGCCGGCCCGCGGCCTCGGGGCCGATGTCGACGCCCTCGTAGGCGGCGGCACGGGCGGCCGCACGCGAGGCGGTCCCGGCCTGCTGGGCCGCGTAGGCGACCAGGCCGAGCTGGATCGCCGCCAGGGCGGTGAACAGCAGGACCGTGATCACACCGACGTACTCCAGGGCCGCCTGGCCCCGCTCGTCGCGGCCGGTGCGGCGGGGCGCGGGGTGCTCGGGTCCGCAGGGTGGGCGCATCTCAGCTCTCCCTCACCGCTGCGGCCTCGCCGGGTGCGTTGATCCCCAGGGAGAGGCCCGGGAACAGGACGGGGATCCTGACGTCCACGGTGGCCTTCACCAGGTCCCCCTCGCTCCAGCAGCCGATCTCGGCCGACCAGGCACCGGGCAGGTCCTGCCGCCCGGCGCGCTCGCAGGCCCCCGCGCGGTCGCCCTCCGCGACGGCCCCGGCGCGCACGGCCTCGTCCGCGGCGTGGCCCGCCAGGGAGAAGGAGTAGCCCACGAGGGCGGCCTGCCAGAGCAGGACGATCGTGGCGAGCACCACGGGCACCATGCCGGTGAACTCGATGGCCGCCTGGCCCCGGTCGTCGCCGGGGCGGAACCGGGCGGGACCGGCGGTCCTCTCCTCGCGGGGACCGCCGGCGCGCGGGTGCGGCCGGGCGCGGGCGGCCGGGCGCCGACGGCACCCCGCCGGGCGCGCCGAGGGCCCTGCCGTGCGCGGGACGCGTCCCGCCGTGCGTGTACGTCCCATGGTTCCCCGCGCCCCCTCGCCCCCCGCGGTCCCCGCGGCGGCCGGTCCGCCGCGCGCCCTCGTCCCGTTCCCCACGTCCCGCCCCCGTCACCGGCCGCGCTGCCGCCGGAGGCCGGCGGGCCCCCGGTCGCCGCGCTGCCGTCCCCGCCTGCCGGGTACGTCGGGAGTCTCCACCATGCCCACCTCGGCCGCCAGTGCCCACAGAGCCTGCTTGACGGCGGACTTGGCGTCCAGGTCCTGCATCCGCCCGGCGTCGACCGCGGCCGCCAGCTCCTTGAAGGCCGCCGGGACGACGGACCGGGCGGTGCGGGTGCGGGTGATCTTCTCGACGAGCTGGGGCTGGATCTCGGTGGACCGGGTGTGGCGGTTGACGACGGTGACCGTCTCCTCGGCCTTGCGGATCTGGAGCCGGTCCCACAGGCGGACCGTCCGCTTGGCCGCGCGCACGGCCACCACGTCGGGGGTGGTCAGCAGCAGTGCGGTGTCGGCGGTCTCCACGGCCACCGCGTTGGCGTTGGTCATATGGGTGCCGCAGTCCACGACGACCACCTCGTAGCGGTGGCGCAGGGCGCCGAGGATCTGCCGGACCGCGCGGTCGGTGACCTCCTCGCCGCGCTCGCCGTCGGCGGGCGCCAGGAGCAGTCCGAGACCGGTCTCGTGGACGAAGACGACGTCCTGCAGGACCCGCGGCGAGATGTCCTGGATCCCGGCCAGGTCCACGACCGACCTGCGGAACTGGACGTCGAGGTAGGAGGCGACGTCGCCGGCCTGGAGGTCGAGGTCGACCAGTGCGACGGTCCGGCCGGAGGCCCGTGCGGCGAGGGCGAGCTGGACGGCGGCGACCGTGGTGCCGACCCCGCCCTTGGCGCCCGCCACGGCGACGACCGTGCCCCCCGGCCCCGTGGGCGCGTCCGCGCCCTGGCCCAGGTGGCGGCGGACGCCCGACGCCCACGCGGCGGCGGCCTGGATGCGCTGGGCCAGCTCCTCGTAGGAGAGCGGAAGGCCGACCAGCCCGCGGGCCCCGGAGTCCATGGCCGCGGAGTACAGTCCGGTGCCGGCGTCCGCCGTGACGAGGACGACCCCCACGGCGGGGAAGCGCAGGGCGACCTCCCGGATGAGCTCCAGCGCGGGTACCGGGCCGATGTGCTCGTGGACGAGGACGACCTCGGGAAGCTCGTCGAGGGATTCCGAGGCGAGGCGGGCGAGCGTGTCGATCAGCGCGGTCGAGTCGCCGGCGGGCTCCGAGGGCTCGCTGTCGGGCAGCTGGCCGAGCAGGCCGGCGAGCGAGCGGGCGACGTCGGCGTCGCCGACCGCGGGGAGGATGCGTGTCGTCATGGCCGCCTCACCGGTCCCGGTCCTCGTCGAGGGTGTAGGTGCCCTCGCCGGGGCGCAGGTCCGTGGGGCTGCCCTGGGCGACCAGCGCGAGGCGGACGTGGACCGCGAAGGACTCGGCGAAGGCGACCCGCTGGGCGTCCTGGGTGTCCAGGGCGAAGGTGATGGGCACCGCCTGGGTGACGGTCCGGCCGCGGTCGCCGGCCTTCGGGTCCAGGGGGGTCAGCCGCCCGACGTCGATGACCTTGGCGTTGGCCACGATGATCCGGGACTCCGGAACGGAGCCGCGGCCCCGGGACTCCTCGTCGAAGGTGGCGAAGATGTTGACGCGGGCCCCGGGCGTGATCTTGCCCGCGACGCCGGTGGCCGCGTCGATCATGATGGCGATCTCCTGCTCGCCGTCCTCCAGCGCGGGCCGGAGGACCATCATGTCCCGCTGGAGCAGCGATCCCTTGAGCAGCCGGGTGACGGCCGTCCTGCCCTCGACCGCGGCCAGGTCGGTCACCGCGCTGTCGGAGAGCCACCGCCGGGGCATGCTGACCTCCTCGAACTGCCCGGCGCTGAGCTCGGTGTACGGGGCGATGTCGGCCTTCACCCGGTAGGCGGTGACCTCGGGTCCGACCTTGGCGTTCACGTCGCTGACCACCGACAGCACGCCCGCGAACGCCCCGAGGGCGCAGAGTACGGACAGGAGCATGAGGACGACGCCGCGGCGCTGCCGTGAGTTCATGGGCGGGGCAACCTCGTGGGGAGACGTGGGCTGGCTGGGTTCGGTCGGGTGGTCGGGTGGTGCCGGTCGCCTCCGCCCTCCCGGGAGGGCCGGCCCCGCGCACGCCCGTGGCGCGGCCGGTGCGCGGCTACGGGCCGAGGCTGCTTTGGGTCCCCTGCCGCAGGGGGACCGGGGCACGGTCGCGCGGCTCCCGGGGGCCGATGGGGGCGGCGCAGAACCCGCACCGGTCGCCGATGAGTTCGAGGCCGCACCAGCGGCAGTCCTCCCTGCGGACCGAGGCCACGAGCTGGTGGACCACGGTGAGGTCGGGCAGGTGCGCGGCGAACTCCACGAGCCGTCCGGTCCCCCACCACCCGGGGGACGCGGCGGGCAGGGGGGCCTCCTGGACGTCCTGCACCCGCCAGGCCGCCGCGAGGTGGTCGGTGACCCAGTCCGCCGCCAGCTGCCCCCGGGCGAACAGCAGCCGGGTGGCGTACTCGGGTCCTTCGAGTTCACCCGCGCCCGCCTTGACGAGCTGCGCCCGGGGGTGGGCGGCGACGGCGAACTGGGAGCCGGGGACCCAGGAGCGGGCGTGCGCCTTCAGGCCCACGGGCACGCGGTCCAGGCGGGCCACGCTGCCGAGCAGCGCCCCGGCGTGCAGGTAGTGGGAGAGCAGCCGGGCGGCGGAGGCCAGTACCCCGGGGCCGAAGTCGCACAGCGACAGCTGGCGCAGCTGGCGCACCAGCAGGGAGAGGGCGAGCGGGGGGAGCGGAGAGGCGAGCAGGGCGATGCGGTCGCTCTCCAGCAGGGAGCGGACCGCGTGGATCCGCCTGCGGTGGGCGGCGGGGAGCGAGGCCGGGTACAGGGCGATCACGTAGCCGGACTGCTCCACGAGGACCTGCATGTCGGCGACGGCCGCCTCCAGCGGCTGGTCGTCGGGGTGCTGGAGCAGGGCCGCGGTGGGCGTGTGGTGGTCGGTGGCGGGCAGCACGAGGTCGGCGCTGGTGACGGCTATGGAGGTCGGCACGCTGATCCCCCGTTCAGCTTCGGCGGCGGCCTGCGGCGGATGGCCGCGGCGCCTGCTGGCTCCGTGTTCCTCGCCACCTCACCTTATCCACCTCCCACGACGCAGAGAACGGCTTTCGGCACGCAGCGTCGCAGGGGTGGGCCGGCCGGTGCGGACAAACCCTCAGAAAGGGTGTGGACAAGCGGGGTTGGGGCAGGGACCGGCGCCCTCCGGCCGCGCACCGGGGGGCGGGCGGCGGCCCCCGCACCCGCGCCGGGCCCGTCGCGCGGGAGGTCTTGACAAGCCAATTGGTCTGGACCAGCTTGTACCTCCACGGTGGCCGCCGTACGCCCCCGGTCTCCACGACGCCGCGGAGACCGGTCCCTCCCCGACTTCCCCCACCGGAGGACGCAAGTGGACCGCAGCACACCCATCCGCAGATGGCTAGGCGCCGGTATGGCGCTCGCCGTCGGAACCGGGCTCTGCCTCCTCGGCACGGCCGGAACGGCCCAGGCCGCCGACGTGAACGTCGTCAAGAACGCCGGATTCGAGTCTGGGCTCGCCAACTGGACCTGCTCCGCGGGCAGCGGTGCGGCCGTGTCCTCCCCCGTGCGCACCGGGGCGGGCGCCCTGAAGGCCTCGCCCGCCGGGCTGGACAACGCCCGCTGCACCCAGACCCTGGCGGTCAGGCCGAACTCCACCTACGCCGTGAGCGCCTGGGTGCAGGGCAGCTACGTGTACCTGGGCGCGAGCGGCACCGGCACCCAGGACGTGTCCACCTGGACGCCGGGCAGCACCGGCTGGAGCAGGCTCGCCACCTCCTTCACCACCGGGTCGAGCACCACCTCGGTCACCCTCTACACCCACGGCTGGTACGGCACCCCGGCGTACCACGTGGACGACGTGAGCGTCCTCGGGCCGGACGGGGGCGGCGGCACCGACCCCGACCCCGTCGTCCCGTCGCCGCCCGCGACGCCCTCCCTCGGCGCCGTGACCACCACCTCGGTGGGCCTGAACTGGGGTGCGGTCTCCGGCGCCACCGGCTACAACGTCTACCGCGACGGGACGAAGGTCCAGTCGGTGGCCGCCACCTCGGCCACGGTCGGCGGGCTGTCCCCCGACACCGCGTACCAGTTCCAGGTGACGGCCACCAACACGGCCGGGGAGTCGGCGAAGTCCCCCGCCGTGACCGGCCGCACCGCCAAGGACGGCGGCGGTCCCGGCAACCCGTCGGTGCCCCGCCACGCGCTGACCGGCTACTGGCAGAACTTCGACAACGGGGCCACCGTCCAGAAGCTGCGGGACGTGCAGGCGCAGTACGACATCATCGCGGTGTCCTTCGCCGACTCGACGGCGGTGCCGGGTGAGATCGTCTTCAACCTCGACCCGGCGGTCGGCTACGCCTCCGTGGCGGACTTCAAGGCGGACATCGCCGCCAAGAAGGCCGCCGGCAAGTCGGTGATCATCTCCGTCGGCGGCGAGAAGGGCAACGTCACGATCAACAGCGACGCCTCCGCCACGGCGTTCGCGGACAGCGCCTGGGCGCTGATGCAGGAGTACGGCTTCAGCGGGGTGGACATCGACCTGGAGCACGGCATCAACTCCACGTACCTGACCAAGGCGCTGCGGCAGCTGTCGGCCAAGGCGGGCCCGTCGATGGTGCTCACGATGGCCCCGCAGACCATCGACATGCAGAACACCGGAACCGAGTACTTCAAGCTGGCCCTCAACGTGAAGGACATCCTCACGGTGGTCAACATGCAGTACTACAACAGCGGCTCCATGCTGGGCTGCGACGGCAGGGTCTACTCGCAGGGCTCGGTGGACTTCCTGACCGCACTGGCCTGCATCCAGCTGGAGGGCGGCCTCGACGCCTCCCAGGTGGGCCTCGGCGTGCCGGCCTCCACCCGCGGCGCGGGCAGCGGCTACGTGCCGCCGTCGGTCGTGAACAGCGCCCTGGACTGCCTGGCCCGCGGCACCAACTGCGGTTCCTTCAAGCCGTCGAGGACCTACCCCTCGCTGCGCGGCGCGATGACCTGGTCGACCAACTGGGACGCGACCGCGGGCAGTGCCTGGTCCAACGCGGTCGGTCCGCACGTCCACAACCTGCCGTAGCCGTTGCCACCGGCCGGGCCCGACCGCTCCCCCGGCGGCACGGGCCCGGCCGCGTTCTCACCAGGGCAGCTCGCGCACCTGCTGGACGCACAGCACGACGAACAGCAGCCCGGCCGCCGCGAGCATCGCGTTGGACAGCGGCCCGTTGCGCCATTCGGGCGGTGTGCGGCGGGAGTTGAGGAGCCACAGCAGGGTCGTGGCCAGGAAGGGCATGAAGAACGCCCCCAGGACCCCGTAGGCCACGACGAGCCCGAACGGCCGGTCGAGGAAGAGCAGCAGCATCGGCGGGAAGGTCAGCCACAGCAGAAAGGCACGGAAGGCCGTCGTCCGCTCGGGCGCCCCGGTGCCCTCCGCGTCCCCCGCGACGCCCCCGTCAGCCGCCGCTCCGCCCGCCGGGCCGCCGCGGGCGCGCCCGCGGCGCAACCGGCCGGCGAAGTCGGCGAACAGCAGGCTGACCCCGTGCCAGACGCCGATCAGCGAGGAGAACGAGGCCGCGAAGAAGCCGACCAGGAACAGCGTGGCCGTCGCGGAGCCGTACCGGTCCGCGAGGACCTCGCCCAGGTCGACCAGCCCGCGGTCGCCCCCCTCCAGGGCGATCCGGGAGGAGTGCAGCAGCTCCGCACCGATGATCAGCATGGCGACGACGAAGATCCCCGTGGTGAGGTAGGCGACCCGGTTGTCGAGGCGCATGACCCGCATCCAGCCGGGCCCGCTCCAGCCCTTGGCGTTGACCCAGTACCCGTAGGCGGCCATCGTGATCGTCCCGCCGACGCCGCCGACCAGGCCCAGGCTGTAGAGCAGCGAGCCGTCCGGCAGGACCGGGGCGAGTCCGGCGAGCACCGCGCCCAGGTCCGGCGCGACGCGGACGGCGACGTAGACCACGACCACGAACATCACGCCGACCAGGACCGCCATCGCCTTCTCGACGACCGGGTAGCGGCCCCACCACACGAACACGAGCCCGACCAGGCCGGTGACGACGGCCCAGGTACGCAGCCCCGGCCCGTCGGGGAAGAGGGCCGCCAGCGGCAGGGCGCTGGAGGACATGGCGGTCGCCCCGTAGACGAAGCCCCAGACCACGACGTAGACGCCGAAGTAGCCGGTGGTCCAGCGGCCGAGGGAGCGCCAGCCCTCGAAGAGGGTGCGCCCGGTGGCGAGGTGCCAGCGGCCGCACGCCTCCGCCAGTGAGATCTTCACGAGGCAGCCGATGACGGCCGCCCACAGGAGGGTGTAGCCGTAGCGGCTTCCGGCGACGAGGGTGGCGACCAGGTCCCCGGCGCCGACGCCGGTGGCGGCGACGACGATCCCGGGACCGATGAGCCGCCAACCCGCCCTGCGGGGAGGTGCCGCGGAACCGCTCGCGCCCTCCTCGGTGATGCCTGCCATGGATGCATCCGCCTTCCCGCTCGTCCCACCAGGTGACGGCCGTCACGTAAGCGGGGCGCGGGTCGTCGCGCAAGAGGGCCTCGGGTGGTCCGATGGGCTCACCCGCCGCGCGGGGGCCCGGAGAGCCCGGGGATGACCGGGATTCGTATTGACCGGAACATGCCATTACTCGACGATGTCCCCGCACGCCCTGCGGCGGGTGCCGATCCCCGCGCCCCGCCGCACCGCAGCGACCCCCACACCCCCAGGAGCCACCCCATGAGACTCCCTCCCCTCGGCAGGCGGTCGGCCGCGCTCGCGGCCGTCGTCGCCCTCGCCGTGGCGGCGCCCCTCGCGGCGACCGCCTCCGCCGCACCCGACCGCTCCGCGCGGATCCCGGCCGCGCCCTCCGGCGACGCGGAGCAGACCCGCCAGTACCTCGTCCACGGGCCCTCCTCCCCCGCCGACCGCAGCGCCGTCGCCGCGACCGGCGCCGCGGTCGACGAGGTCTCCGACCACACCCTGGTGGTGAGCGCGACCCCCTCCGAGGCGCGCCGCCTGCGCGGCCTCGGGCACCGGCTCACCCTGCTGCCCGCGCCCCCCGCGCACCGCGGCACGGCCGACGTGCGACCCGCCGACTTCCCCCCGTCGGACGCGCGCTACCACACGTACGCGGAGATGTCCGCGGAGATCGACCGACGGGTCGCCGAGCACCCGGACATCATGAGCAAGCGGGTCATCGGCAGGAGCTACCAGGGCCGGGACATCGTCGCCGTGAAGATCAGCGACAACGTCGCGGCGGACGAGGACGAGCCGGAGGTGCTGTTCACCCACCACCAGCACGCCCGCGAGCATCTCACCGTCGAGATGGCGCTCTACCTGCTGCGGGAGTTCGGCGAGGACTACGGCAGCGACCCGCGGGTGACCGCGGCCGTGGACGGCCGGGAGATCTGGATCGTGCCCGACCTCAACCCGGACGGCGGCGAGTACGACATCGCCACCGGCTCGTACCGGAGCTGGCGCAAGAACCGCCAGCCCAACAGCGGCTCCTCGGCCGTCGGCACCGACCTGAACCGCAACTGGGCCTTCCAGTGGGCCTGCTGCGGCGGCTCCTCCGGCTACCCGGGCTCGAACACCTACCGCGGGCGGTCCGCCGAGTCCGCGCCCGAGGTGAAGGTCGTCGCGGACTTCGTCCGCAGCCGGGTGGTCGGCGGCAGGCAGCAGATCCGGACGGCCATCGACTTCCACACCTACAGCGAGCTGGTGCTCTGGCCCTTCGGCTACACCTACTCCGACACCGCGCCCGGCATGACCCGGGACGACCGGGACGCCTTCGCCGCGGTGGGCCGGAAGATGGCCGCCAGCAACGGCTACACCGCGGAGCAGGCGAGCGACCTGTACATCACCGACGGGTCGATCGACGACTGGCTGTGGGGCAGCCAGCGGATCTTCGGCTACACCTTCGAGATGTACCCGCGCGGCTTCGGCGGGGGCGGCTTCTACCCGCCCGACGAGGTGATCGAGCGGGAGACCTCGCGCAACCGGGACGCCGTGCTCCAGCTGCTGGAGAACTCGGACTGCATGTACCGGTCCATCGGCAAGGAGTCGCAGTACTGCACCGGCTGACCCACCCGTCCGCGGGGCCGCCCCGCGCCCCGCGCCGCGGTCGCGGCGTCCTCTAGTCGAGGACCGCCATCGCGTCGATCTCGACCAGCAGCCCCTCGGGGAGGCCGACGTAGACCGTGGTGCGGGCCGCGGGCGGCACCGCGAGCCCCGCGAAGTAGGCGTCGTAGATCTCGTTCATCTCGGCGAAGTGGGCGGTGTCGGTGAGGTACACGCGGATCATCACCGCGTCCTCCCAGCCGGACCCCGCCTCCCTGAGGACGGCTTCGACGTTGGCGAGCGTCTGCTCCATCTGCGCCCGCAGGGTCGGGCCCGCGGGCACCGGCGCGGCGCCGTCGCGCGCCGGCAGGAAGCCGACCTGACCGGCGACCTGGAGGATGCCGCCCTTGCGCACCCCGTGCGAGAACCGCGCGGGCGGTGCCGTGTGGGTGGCGGGCGTGTAGGCGGTCTTCTCGGTCACCTGGGTGCGTCCTTCCGGGAGGCGGATCCTTGACGGGGCGTGTGTCCCGCGTACTCGCGGCTGACGGCCTCCGCCGTGCGCCGCACCAGCGGGAGGAGGGCGAGCAGGTCCTCGGCGGTGACGACCACGTTCGGGGCGGAGAGCGACATCGCGGCGGCGACCCGCCCGTCCGCGCCGCGGACCGGGGCCGCGACGCAGTTGATGGACTCCTCGTGCCCGCCGAGGTCGGTGGCCCAGCCCTGGGCGCGCACGGTGGCGAGCTCCCTGAGGAAGGACGCCGCGTCCGGTGTCGAACGGGCGGTGTAGCGCGGGTAGTCGAGCCGCGCGGCCGTCGCGCGCCGCTCCTCCTCGGGCAGGTCGGCGAGGAGCAGCTTGGCCACCGCCGCCACGGTGGTGGCGACGGGCCTGCCGATGCGGGAGTACATCCGCACCGGGTAGCGGCTCTCCACCTTGTCGATGTAGATGACCTCGTCCTCCTCCCGGACGGCGAGGTGGACGGTGTGCCCCGTGCGCTCGTTGAGCGCGAGGAGGTGGGGGTGGGCGATCCCCCGTACGTCCAGGCTCTCCACGGCCTCCTGGGCGAGGGCGATCAGCCGGGCCCCGAGCCGGTAGCGCTGGTCCGGCTGGCGGTAGACGAGGCCGTGCTCGTGGAGGGTGCGCAGCAGCCGCAGGGCGGTGGACTTGTGGACGCCGAGGCTCTCCGCCACCCGGCCGAGGTCGGCGGGCCCCCGGGCGAGCAGCGGCAGGATGCCGAGCGCGCGGTCGACGGTCTGGCTCATGGCGTAGGTACCTCCTGGTCCCGGCCCGTCCAGCCCGGGCCGAGGTGCAGTCTCCCCCACGCGGTGTCGTCGAGGGCGGTGAGCCGCTCGGTCTGCTGCCGGCCGGGCGGGGCGGCGAGGTCCCCCGGGACAGTGAGGGCCGCGGCGGCGAAGAGGTGGCCGCGGCGCAGCCGGTCGCGGAGCGGCACGGAGTCGAGGGTGCCGGAGAGGAAGCCCGCGGCGAAGGCGTCCCCCGCGCCGACGGCCGCGACGACCTCGACGCGGGGCGCGCGGGTCTCGACGCGGTCCCCGTCCCCGGTGAAGGCGACGGCGCCCGCGGCGCCGCGCTTGACCACCACCAGCCGTGCCTCGGGCAGCGCGGCGCGGACCGCGTCGGGGGTGTCCAGGCCCCAGGCGGTGCGCGCCTCGTCCTCGCCCACGAAGACGAGGTCGGCGCCGCGGGCGAGCCGGAGCAGGACCTCGGGACCGTCGGCGTCCCGCCACAGCGCGGGCCGGTGGTTGACGTCGAAGGAGACGGTGCCCCGTCCGGGCCTGTGGGCGAGGAGCCGGTGCATCAGGTCGCGGCAGCCGGCGGAGAGGGCCGCGGTGATGCCGGAGACGTGCAGGATCCGGCCGGAGGCCAGGGCGGCGCGGGGGACGGTCCGGTGGGACAGGGCCGAGGCCGCGGAGCCGGCGCGGTAGTAGAGGACCTCGTGGTCCGCGTCCGCCCGGTCGGCCGCGGTGCGCAGGTACACCCCCGTGGGCCGGTCCGGGTCCCGCACGACGGCCGAGGTGTCGACCCCGCGGGCGGCGATGGCGGCCACCAGGTGGTCGCCGAAGCCGTCCGCGCCGACCCGTGAGACCCACCGGGTGCGGTGCCCGGCGGCCGCGAGGGCGCAGGCCACGTTGGACTCGGCGCCGCCGATCCCGCGCACGAACGCCTCGGCGTCGGCGAGGCGTCCGCCCCCGGCGGGCAGCAGCGCGACCATGGACTCGCCCAGGCAGACGACGTCCACCGGAGCGGGGTCGGTCGCGGTCGGGCTCGCGGTCATGGCGGGCTCCTCGCTGGTCGGCCGGTCCGGGCCGTGCGACCGGCCCCGGGAGGCGGGGGCCGTGCGCCCCGGCGACCGGACACCATTGACCCGGCATCCGACCGGATGTTAGACACCGCAGAGCGCCATGCGCAACGCATGTTGCAGATGACGCAACAACAGTGGAGGAGGTCCCATGGCAGCCGACAGCGCCGTCGCCCGTCTCGCGGACGAACCGGCGGACCACCGCTTCAAGGGGCTCCCGCCGGATGCGGGCGGACTGACTCTCGGTGCCCTCGCCGCCCAGCGCCGCAACCTGTTCACCGGCGGGTTCACCACCCCCGTCCTGGCGCTCTCCGCGGAGGCGCTGGAGCACAACCTGGCCCTCCTGGAGACCTATGCCGAGGAGCACGGCCTCGACTTCGCCCCGCACGGCAAGACCTCCATGGCCCCCCAGCTGTTCGCCCGTCAGCTGGAGCGCGGCGCCTGGGGGATCACCGCGGCCGTCCCCCACCAGGTGCGGGTCTACCGGGCCTACGGGGTCCGCCGGATCTTCCTGGCCAACGAGGTGGTGGACGCCGCCGCGCTCGCCTGGATCGCCGGTGAGCTGGACCGCGACCCGGAGCTGCGCCTGATCTGCTACGTGGACTCGGTGCGCGGCGTGGCGCTGATGGACGAGGCGCTCGCCGGGGCCGCGCGCCCGCTGGAGGTCGTGGTGGAGCTGGGCGCGGGCGAGGGCGCCCGCACGGGCGTCCGCACGGCGGCCGAGGCACGCGCCGTCGCCGAGGCGGCCGCCGCCGCCCGGTCGCTGCGCCTGGTCGGGGTGGCGGGCTACGAGGGGGAGGTGCCCCGCGCGGACGGCGAGCGGGTGCGCGCCTGGCTGCGCACCCTGGTGGCGCTCGCCGCAGACCTGGACGCCGCGGGCCTGCTCGCCGACACGGACGAGATCGTGGTCAGCGCGGGCGGCAGCGCCTGGTTCGACACGGTGGCCGAGGTCTTCGCGGAACTCCCCCCGCTCTCCTCGCCGGTGCTGAAGCTGCTCCGCTCGGGCGCCTACGTCTCCCACGACGACGGGCACTACCGCCGCCTGACCCCCTTCAACCGGGTCTCCGGGGAGGGTGCCCTGCAACCCGCCTTCCGGCTGTGGGCGCAGGTGCTGTCGCGGCCCACGGCAGAGCAGGCGTTCGTCAACGCGGGCAAGCGCGACGCCGCGTACGACCTGGACCTGCCGCAGGTGCAGGTGGTGCGGGACGCCCGCACCGGCGAGCTGCGCCCGGCCGAGGGCATCACCCTCACGGGGCTGTCCGACCAGCACGGCTGGCTGCGCACCGGGCCCGGGGCCCGGCTGGAGGTCGGCGACTGGGTGGGGCTCGGCCTGTCGCACCCGTGCACGGTGTTCGACAAGTGGCAGCTGATCCCGGTGGTGGAGCGGGACGGCACGGTGGCGGACTTCGTGCGCACCTTCTTCTGACCCCCTCCCCGGCGCGGGCGCCCCGGGCGGCGGGGCGTGTCCGCACCCGACCGAAAGGCCTCCCCCATGGACCTCGTCATCCGCGGTGCCCGCGTCGTCGACGGCTCCGGCGGCCCGTCCTACCGGGCCGACGTGGGGGTGCGCGAGGGCCGGATCGCGGCCGTGCGGCGGGAGGGCGAGCGCAGCCTGGCGGGCCGGCGCACCCTCGACGCCGACCGGCTGGTGCTCGCCCCGGGCTTCGTCGACATGCACGCCCACAGCGACCTGGCCCTGCTGCGCGACCCCGACCACTCGGCCAAGGCCGCGCAGGGCGTCACCCTGGAGGTCCTCGGCCAGGACGGCCTGTCGTACGCGCCGGCCGACGACACGACGCTGGAGGCGGTGCGGACGGCGATCGCCGGCTGGAACGGCGGCGGCCCCGGGGACGAGCGCGTCGACTTCGACTGGCGCACCGTGGGCGGGTACCTCGACCGGCTGGACCGGGGCGTGGCGGTGAACGCGGCCTACCTGGTCCCGCAGGGCACGGTCCGGATGCTGGCGATGGGCTGGGAGGACCGGCCGCCGACCCCCGCCGAGCTGGACCGGATGAAGGCGCTCGTGGCCGAGGGCCTGGAGCAGGGCGCGGTGGGGATGTCCTCCGGGCTGACGTACACCCCGGGCATGTACGCGGGCGACGGGGAGCTCACCGAGCTGTGCCGGGTGGTGGCCCGCCACGGCGGCTACTACTG
Organism: Streptomyces sp. C10-9-1; assembly: GCF_024497955.1. Lineage (GTDB taxonomy): Bacteria > Actinomycetota > Actinomycetes > Streptomycetales > Streptomycetaceae > Streptomyces > Streptomyces sanyensis. Next base: position 274,383 of record NZ_JANHKP010000009.1, read on the forward strand.
CCCGCACCACCGCTCCTACGGCGCGGGCGCGCTGGCCGCCTACGCCGAGATGGTGCTGCTGGCGCGCGTCGCCGGCTGCCCCCTGCACCTGGCCCACGCCACCATGAACTTCGGCGTGAACGATGGCCGCGCGGGCGAGTTGCTCGACCTGCTGGACGCCGCGCTGGACGCGGGCGCCGACATCACGCTCGACAGCTACCCCTACACCCCCGGCTGCACGACGCTGGCCGCGCTGCTGCCGAGCTGGGCGGGCGAGGGCGGGCCGGAGACCGTACTGGCCCGGCTGCGGGACGCGGAGGTGTCCGAGCGGATCCGCCGCGACCTGGAGGGGACAGGCTCGGACGGCTGCCACGGCGTCCCGGTCGACTGGGGCACCGTCGAGGTCTCCGGCGTGCGCGAGCCGTCCCTCGCCGGCCATGTCGGCCGGACGGTCGCGCGGACGGCCGCCCTGCGTGGGGAGGCCCCGTGGACGACGGCCCGCCGGCTGCTGGTCGAGGACCGGCTCGGGACGACGATCCTCCAGCACGTGGGCCACGAGGAGAACGTCCAAACGATCATGCGCCACCGCATCCACACGGGCGGCAGCGACGGCATCCTGGAGGGCGCCAAGCCGCACCCCCGGGCCTACGGGACCTTCCCGCACTACCTCGGCCGCTACGTGCGGGAGCTGGGGGTGCTCTCGCTGGAGGAGGCCGTCGCGCACCTGTCGGGGCGGCCCGCGGCCCGGCTGCGGCTGCCGGACCGGGGCCTGGTCCGGCCCGGCCACCGGGCCGACCTGGTGCTGTTCGACCCGGAGACGGTGGCGGCGGGCGCCACCTTCGACTCCCCCCGGGCCCGGCCCTCGGGCATCCCCCACGTGCTGATCGACGGCCGGTTCGTCATCGCGGACGGGGCCCGCACGGACGTGCTCGCGGGGCGTTCGGTGCGGCGCGGGCCCCTGTCCTGACGCGTCGGCGGGCCGGACGGCTCACCGCACGCCGTGCGGGCGGAACTGGACGCTGATGCGCGGACCGACCGCGCGGGAGGTCTTGGGCACGGCGTGCTCCCAGGTGCGCTGGCAGGAGCCGCCCATCACGACCAGGTCGCCGTGGCCGAGCGCCCTGCGCACCGCCGGGCCGCCGCCCCCGGCCGGCCGCAGGACGAGGTCGCGGGGCGCACCGAGGGACAGAATGGCCACCATGGTGTCCTCCCGGGCGCCCCGCCCGATCCGGTCCCCGTGCCAGGCCACGCTGTCGCGGCCGTCGCGGTAGAGGCAGAGCCCCGCCGTGGTGAAGGGCTCGCCGAGCTCGGCGGCGTAGTGCCGGGAGAGCGCCTCGCGCGCCGCGGCGAGCACGGGATGGGGCAGCCGGGCGCCGTCCCCGTAGGAGGCCAGCAGCCGGGGGACGTCGACCGTGCGCTCGTACATGGTGCGGCGCTCGGCGTGCCAGGGCACGCACCGCTCCAGCTCGGTGAAGAGCGCGTCCGCCCCGGTCAGCCAGCCGGGCAGGGCGTCGAGCCAGGCGCCCGCACCGAGCAGGGTGCGCCCGAGGCCGTCCAGCGGACCGAGCCGGATCTCGTCGGTCTGGTCGAAGAGGGAGCCCTGGAGGTGTGCCGCCATGCCCTCCACCCTACCCCTTTAATAGAACATACGAGCGAACGCGCGGGTGTGCCCGCCGGGCCGGGAGAGGGCGGCGGACGCCGGGCGCGGCCGCGTCGGCTTCCGGCGCGCCCCGCGCACCGCCGCGCGGGCACCGTCCGCACGAGGTCCGTACGGGACCGTTGGGGTCGGAGTTCGCCGTGATCCGTTACCGGCGTCCGGTTGAGGCGTTGAACGGTGCGTGATGGCCGCAAACCCTGCGGCCGCCTCTGAATCGTGCAAGGAGAAGTTGATGTCGCGTATCGCGAAGGCCGCCGCCGTTGTCGCGGGCACGGGTGCCATCCTGGCCGGCGGCGCCGGCATGGCCGCCGCCGACGCCGGAGCGCACGGTGCGGCCGTCGGTTCCCCCGGCGTCCTCTCGGGCAACCTGGCCCAGGTTCCCGTCCACGTGCCGGTCAACGTCTGCGGCAACACGGTGAACGTCATCGCGCTGCTCAACCCGGCGTTCGGCAACACCTGCGTCAACGCCGACGGCAACGGCGCCTACTGACGCACCGGGCGGGGCCCCTGTCCCGCCGCCGCGTCGGTCCTGCGGCCCCTCCCGTGCGACCCCGCACGGGAGGGGCCGTGCGCATGTGCGCACCCCGCTCCGCTCCGCGCCCCCCGGGCGACGCCTGCGGGGCGGGCCCGGTTCCGGAGTACAGCGCACAGACCGGAGGCCGCCCGGGGCGTCCCGGGCGGCCTCCGTCCGCGGTCCGCGGTCTGCGCGACGCCCGCGGGCCGGCCCGCGGCAGCGGCAGCGGCAGCGGCAGCGGCAGCGGCAGCGGCAGCTCAGGCGTAGCGGTAGTGGCGCGTGTGGTCCAGCAGCTCCGAGGGGCGCACGTCCCAGGGGGGCATCGGATCGTCAAGCGAGAAGATCTTCCCGTGCCCGGGGTCGGTGGCCGGAAGCGGCTGCGCGGGAAGGTACCCGGCCTCGGGGTGCGCGGCCTGCCAGCGCACCCAGAGCAGGTCCACGAACGCGTGGTGGAGCCAGAAGACGGGATCGTTCGGCGAGGTCGACCCCATCATCAGGCCGCCCACCCAGCGGTGGACCCGGTTGTGGTTGCGCCAGCGCGCCTCGCCCCCGGGGTTCCAGCCCTCCACCGCGTTGCGGAAGCCGCGGGTCACCCGCGAGTCCCAGGGGGCGGTGTCGTAGACGGGCTCCGCCAGCGCCTCGGCCACGTCCTCCTTGGTGGGAAGCGTCACGGGGTTGCGGGGGCGACCGAGGTCCCGCGTGAGGAACTTGCCGTCCGTGATGCGGCTGTCGATGCGCCAGCCGCCGTTCCTGTACGCGAAGGGCCCGGTCGTCACCTGCCGGTCCAGGCCGCGCCCCGTACCGCCCATGAAGTCGTCCGCCCAGAGGGAGGAGGACGGGCTGTCGTCGACCGTCCAGTCCCAGTAGGGCACCGACACGCCCGGGTCGACCGACTGCAGCGCCCGTTCGAACTCCAGCAGGTAGCGCCGGTGCCAGGGGAAGAACGAGGGGGCCATATGGGCGGCCCGGGGCCGCTCCTCGGCATCGGTGACGTAGTACGCGCCGTGCATCCTGACGAACTCGTCGTACCGGCCGGAGCGCTTGAGCGTCAGCAGGGCGTCGACGAAGCGGCGCTTCTGGGCCCGGGTCATGTTCCGCTGGTTGATGCGGGTGTACACGGGTGCGGTCCCTCCCGGGTCGGGCACGGTCCGTCTCAGTGGCCGTGCGTGGGGGTCAACGACAGCTGTGCGCCGGCCAGTTCGTCGACCGCGGCACGGGCCACCCCGCGCAGGGTCGGGAACGACTCGTAGTGGTTCACCATGCTCAGGTAGCTGCCGTCCGCACGGCGCATCACGTGCAGCGGCCGCCCGTCGATGCGGACCTCGACGCTGGGCACCCCGGCCCGCGCCCGCGCCTCGGCGTCCGTGCCCGCCGGTGCCCCGGCCGGGACCATCACCGTGGCACTGCCCTGGATGTGGCGGCCCCGGTAGGTCTCGGCGAAGTCCTCCAGCGAGCGGGGCGACCGCTCGGACGCCGGCCCCCGCACCCCGTCCGCGCCCCGGCGGGCGAGGACGGGGGCGAGCGCCCCGGCCGTGCCGGCGATCACTCCGGCGGTGAGCAGGGCGCGCAGCACGATCCGGCGGGCGAGGGGGCGGGCGGTCGGCCATCGGGCCGCGGCCCCGGCCAGGGCCCCGGCGGTCCCGCGCGTCCCCCTGCTGCCGATCATGTCCTCGTCCCTCCCCGTCGCTCCGCTCCGAGGTGCACCCGGCTTCACGGTGCACGCACGCTCGGTCTGCACAACGAGGGCGGCCCCGAAGGGTTGCTCGCCCGGACGGGGGGCGGGCCCGCTGCGGACCGGGCGTCGGCGCCCCGGCCCGTGGCGCGCCTTGGGCGTCAGCCCAGCAGGAGGGCCGCCGCCGGGGCCCCCTGGAGCACCGGCGCGATCACCCCGGCCTCGGGCATCGTGGGCTCCGGCTGCCCGAAGGAGTCCGGCCGCGGCTGGGTCAGCGGGGCACCGAGCGAGGCGCCCGGGCTGGACAGCCTCAGGTCGGACGCCTCGGTGACGGCCCGGACGGCACCCGGCTCGCCCTCGCCGAGCGGGTTGTCCACCGGGAGTTCCACCAGGGTCTCGGGGAGCTGCCCGGCGAAGGGCACCGCGGGGAGCGTGTTGTCCGGCAGCAGGTTGCCGGTGGTGTGGCGCGGGGTCTCGGGGGCGCCCGGGACCGGGACCGGCACGCCCGTGCTCAGCGAGGGCGCCTCGACGGGCAGCGCCGCCTCGACGCTCTCCAACGGCACGGTGACCGGCACGGATCCGGCGGCGACGGCGGGCGCCCCGGTCACGGCCGAGGCCACGCAGGCCACCACGGCGGCGAGTGGGCCGCGCGTTGTCAACTTCATCACGGTGTTTCGTCCCCTCGGGAGTTACCCGGACCGGCTTCGGCCCGTTGCTCTGCAACAACGAGCACACGCCCGCACCCGCGCAGATTTCCCCTGTCCGCAGCAATCGCCGGACCGGTGCTGACGCGGTGGGCCCGTTTGCAGGAGGTCGAGATGGCACGCAGGATCCCGGGAGCCCGGGGAGTACCGCCCGGCGGGGCGGGGGCACCGGGGGTCCCCGACCTGGCGGACCCCTCCTTCTGGCGGCTGCCGCGCGAGGAGCGGCTGGCGGCCTTCGCGTACCTGCGCACGCTGCCCGCACCCGTCCGCTTCGGCGAGGGAACCGGGGCCCCGTTCCACGCGCTGGTGCGGCACGCGGACGTGGTCGCGGCCAGCCGGCGGCCCCGGGACTTCGCCAGCGCGCCCGGGGTCACCACGCCCGAGCCGGCCGCCTGGGCCAAGGCGCTGTTCGGGAACTCCATGGTCAACATGGACGGCCCCGACCACGCCGACCTGCGGCGGATCGTGGCCCGGTCCTTCACCCCCCGGCTGCTCGCCGCCACCGAGGACAACGTCCGCGCGACGGCCCGCCGGATCGTTGACGAGCTGCTCGCCCGGCACCCCGGGGGCGTCCGGGAGGCCGACTTCGTGAAGGAGGTCGCCTCGCGGATGCCCTTCGAGGTGATCTGCGACCTGATGGGCGTCCCGCAGGGGATGCGGGCCGGGATCGCCCTGCGCGTCGACCGGGCGTCGGAGAACGTGGGCGTGCGCCGCGGGTTGCGGGTGCCGGGCCGGGGCCTGCGCGCCCTGGCCCACCTCCAGGCATCGATGGTCCGCCTGGGCCGGGAGCGCCGCCGCCGCCCGAGAGGCGACCTCGTCTCGGCCCTGGTCTCCGCGGACGTCCACGGACGCGGCCTGAGCGGACGGCAGTTGGGGGCCTTCTTCTCCCTGCTGCTGGTGGCGGGGGTGGAGACCACCCGCAACGCCCTCGCGCACGGCCTGTGCCTGCTGTCCGCCCACCCGGAGCAGCGGGCGCTGCTGGAGGAGGACTTCGACCGCCACGCGGACGGGGCGATGGAGGAGATCGTGCGGCACTCGACGCCGATCATCCAGTTCCGCCGCACGGTGGCCGCCGAGTGCGAACTCGGCGGGCGGGTGTTCCGCCCCGGGGAGAAGGTGGTGCTGTACTACGCCTCGGCCAACCGGGACGAGGCGGTCTTCGCCGATCCGGACGCCTTCGACATCACCCGCGACCCCAACCCCCACCTCGGCTACGGCGGCGGCGGGCCGCACTACTGCCTCGGCGCGCACCTGGCCCGCCAGGAGCTGAAGGCGCTCTTCGGTGAACTGCTCGGCAGGCCGCGCGGTCTGCGCGCGGCCGGTCCGGCGGGCCTGGTGGACTCCAGCTTCGACAACCGGGTCCGCAGTCTGCCCTTCACCTTCGGCGCCTGACCGGGCGGGCGGCGGCCTGGGGCCCCGGCCCGCCCGGCCGGGAGGCGGGTCAGCCGCGCAGCCGGGAGACCGGGAGCAGCACGTGCGCGGTGTCGGCCAGGACGGCCTCGTCGCCGAGGAAGCTCTTGAGGACCTCCTCCGACAGGGCCGTACCGGGCCTGGCCTCGGGCCACGGGCGTGCGGCGATCATGAAGTGGACGGTGCCGCGCTCCTCGGCGGCGGCCAGCCACTCCTCGGGCGCCGGGCACTGCGCGTTCATGTGCGGCATGGTCAGCACGGCCTGCCCCGCCTGGATGAGCAGCTGCACGGGGAAGGTGCCCTCCCGGGTGCGGTCCTGCAGCACGTCTCCGGTGGTCAGCCCGAGCTCCTCGATCATCGTGGCGGCGGCCGCCCGGGCGGCCTCGCCGCCGCCGGTCCCGTCGCCCAGGGAGTAGGCGACCAGGTAGGGGGTGTCGTGGCCCTCGGCCGGGTCGCCGGTCCAGGCGAGCAGCACCATGGTGCCCAGCTCCGCGGGGTCGACGGCCGTGTTGACGGTGTTCGCAGTGGTCATGGCTCGGCACCCTAGTGCCCGGAGGAGGCCCTTCCGGGCCGCGTTCACCTGCCCGGGTGAACGCTTCCGGTGCCGGGTGTCACAGGGCCCAGCGGTGCTCCCCGGCCGCCGTCCGGCAGTGCAGGGCGACGGCCCGGGAGCCGTGCGGGACGGCGAAGGCGAGCCAGCCCCTGCGCTGCTCGCCGACCGTCATGCGCCCGCGGGCGAGCGGGAGCCCGGTGGTCAGCTCCCCGGTGGCGACGGCGGGGTGGCTGCGCCCCCGGTCGTCCACCACCCAGGCCCGCGCGACGGCGGACTCGTGGGCGGTGCCGCCCACGTTGACGACGGTGAGTTCGACGCCCACCCAGCGGGTCCCGGGCCCCGGGCGCGGTACGGCGGGCACGCCCAGCGCCGGGTCCACCTGCCCGCGCAGGGTGATCCGCAGGTGCTCCCCTGCGGGGGTGCCGCCGTCGTCCACCGTGTCCCCGACACCGGCGGGGGCGGAGGCAGCCGGGGAACGCCCCTTGGCGGTCCCCGGTTCCACCGGTGCCGGTGCGGCGGCCGACTGGCAGGCGGTCATGCCCAGCAGCAGTGCGGGGAGCAGTGCCGCCGCCGTGCCCTTGTGTCCCATCGGTCCCCTCTTCCCGCGACCCGTCGCCCGTATCCTCCGGGCCCCGGTGACGGGAACGAGGGAGCCGCGCGGGATGTCACGCGGGACCGGCCCCGTGCGGGCGGCACGGACCCTCGAATGGCCGTTCCGGTCGTCCCCTGGGACCGGGGCGCGGTGGTGACCTCGGCACGGCGGGACGCGTTGGCCCGGTATGGCAAGGACCACGGCGCCGACTCGTTGGCAGCGCGTATCGACGGGCACGGACCCGGCACCGGCGACACCGCCCGACGCCGGGACCCCGATCTACGACCGCCTGGCGGCGGAGTGGGAGGCCGCGGGCCGCACCCTGCCGGGCCGTCCCGACGGGGAGTGGCGCCGGCTGACGGTCTTCCCCCCGGTGTCGGACGGGCGGCTCGGGCCGCTGCTGCCGCCGCCGGCGCGCCGCGGCTGGCTCTACGACCGCCACACCGCCTGAGCCGCGCCCGGCCGGCACGAACCGGGCGCGGCTCACGGGCGCGGCTCAGCCGCGTCGGCCCACGGCCGCCTCCCCGGTCCCGGGCGGCGCCGGGGTGGGGTGCGGCAGCCGCGGCACGGCCGGGGTGCCGCGCAGTCGGCGCCGGACCCCGGCGACCAGCCGGGGCGCCGTGTAGGAGGCCCCGTGGACGAAGCGCATCGCGGGGCCGAAGGCGGGGGCGGAGAGCAGCCCGGCGAAGAACAGCCCCGGGTGGGAGGACTCGAAGGCGCCGCTCAGCTCCGGTGCCCCGGTGCCCGGCTGGAGCCGCAGGACGCGCCGGAGGGTGTCGTCGAGCAGCCCGAGGCGGGCCAGGTCCGGGGTGAAGCCCGTGGCGGCGACCACGTGCCCGGTGTCGACCGCCGTCGCGTTCCCGTCCGGCCCCCGCAGGTCGAGGCGGACCCGCCCGTCGGCCCGCACCCGCGAACCGCGCAGCACGTGCCCCAGGAGTTCGGGGACCCTCCCCTCGTAGCGCTCGCGCAGCCACCAGGCGCCCGCCGGGCCGAGGGCCGGGTCCGCGTGACGGCGGCGCGTGCGGGCGGGCAGCAGCCGTACCGCTCCCGGCAGTTCGGCCCACACCCAGGTGGTCCACCCGGTGCCGAGTCCGCTGTGGGGGGTGCGCAGCGCCCGCGGCAGGGGGCGTTCCAGCGGGGCGGGCGGGGTGTTCCAGCGCAGCCGCCGGGTGCGGGCGACCAGCCGGGGGCGGGCACCGCCCTCGGCGAGCAGCACGGCCGTCTCCAGGGCGGCCTGCCCGGCGCCCACCACGGTGACGTCCGTACCGGCGAAGCGGCCCAGGTCGCGGTGGTCGCAGCTGTGGGTGAGCAGTTCGGCCGGCAGGCCGGCGAGGGGTTCGGGCAGTCTGCGGAAGGAGGTCAGCCCGACCGCCAGGACGACGGTGCGGGCCCTGGTCTCCCCGCCGTCCTCGGTGCGCAGGCGGAAGCCGTCCGCCTCGGGCACGAGGCGCACGACGGTCCGCTCGTCCACGGGCGGCACCGCCCGCCGCGCGAACCAGTCCCCGTACCCGGTGAACTCCGTGATGGGGACGGGGTTGCCGTGGGCGGCCTCGAAGCCGCGTCCGGCGGCGTACTCGGCGAGGGTGTGGGCGCCGCCGGGGTGGGAGAGGTTCGAGGACCAGGGTTCGGACTTGAGGAACATGCCCTCGGGCATGTGGTCCCGCCACGAGGCCATGACGCGCCCGAAGACGCAGAGGTCCAGTCCGGCGGCGGCGGCGTGCGCCGCGACCGAGAGCCCGTAGGGGCCCGCGCCGATCACTGCCAGGTCGTACATGGTGCGCTCTCGCTCCTCGGGTCGGGGTGTGCGGGGGAAGGTGCGGCCTCGGCGGGCGCGCCCGGTCGGTCGGGGCGCAGCCGTCCGGCCGCCTTGGCGAGGCCGCGGCCGGCGAAGGCGCGGGCCATGGCGGCGAAGGGGGCCGGGTCGTCCCCGGCGAACCAGGCGGTCTCGACGCCGCTGCCGCGGGGGATCCGGCTGCCGGGGACCGGGCGGGTGGACCGGCCCCGGGGGGAGACGAGGCCGGAGAGGACGGACAGGGCCGCGTAGTTCTCGGCGAGGAACACCCGCCCCGGGCGCGCCGGGGACGGCCGCACGCCCCGGCCGGTGAGGTCCAGGTGCAGGGCCCGCACGACGTCGAGTCCGTCGGCGCCGGTGAACAGGCGGAACTGGGCGCCGGGGCGGGGGTTGGCGTCGAGCAGCCGGTAGGTGCCGTCCGCGTCCCGCCGGAAGTCGAGGTCGAGGATGCCGTGGTAGCCGGTGTGCCCGGCCAGGCGGCGGGCGGCCTCGGCGACCGCCTCGTTGTGCTTCCAGCGGCCCAGGGCGGTGAGTCCGGTGCGCGGCGGCCAGGAGAGTTCCTTGCGGCCGGTGCCGCCGTGCAGGCAGGTGGCGTCCGCGGCGAAGTAGCCGTGGAAGAACCAGTCGGCGTGGGCGCGTTCCGGAAGTCTCCGCTGGAGGAGCAGGGTGCTGCCCGCCTCGGCGCTGCGATCGAAGAGCCGGGCCGCGGCGCGCGGTGAGGAGACCAGGCTGGTGCTGCGCAGACCGGAGGCCGGGTCCAGCAGCCACGGCCTGCTCCACTTGGCGACCAGCGGCACCCCGATCCGCCGTACCGCGGCGGCTGCCTCGGCGGGGCCGGCGGGCACCACGGTCTCCGGGTGGGGGATGCCGGCCTCCCGGCAGAGGGTGGCGAGTGCGGCCTTGTCGGCCAGGTTCCCGGGCAGCGCGGCCGACTGGACCGCGGTCAGGTAGCGGCCGGCGAGCCGCTGGGCGTGCTCGGCGACCAGGAGCGCCCCGAGGTCGTCCATCGGGACGAGGACGGCGGGGCGTCCGATCCGGTCCGCGATGCCGAGCAGCGCGCGCACCAGGGTCTCGGGGTCGGGCGGTCCGCCCGGCCGCGGGTGGGCGCGGTGGAGGTGCCGGGAGCGTACGACGGGGCTGCGCGGCGATTCGACCACCGCGTGCACCTCCACGCCCGCCCTCCCCAGCGACCGGACGGCGCCGAGGGTGCCGTGGTGGAAGGGATTCCGGTCGAGACGGAGCACCAGTGCGGGTACCGACCGGTCGAGTTCGGTCATCGGGGTCACATCTTTCACCTGGACGGGCCTGATCACTGCGTGCCTCTTCGCTAATGGCCTAGGAAACGACCTTCCGACTGATCATTCGAAGGGCTTTCTGCCTAACGTCGTGTCAGTCGCAGAAATACTCCACAAGGAGGAAGGCATGCCCCAGAGGCACCGTCTGATCCATTCATGCATAGCGACGGTCGCAGCCGGACTCCTCGTGTCCGGCGGACTGCTCGGCACCGCGGCGGCGTCGGCCGCGGAGGACACCGGCGGCGCGGACGCCGCCCCGCCGCCCTCGGCGACGGCGGTCGGCGCGTATCTCCACTACGGGCCGACCGGGATACAGAGGATGGCGGAGCTCTCGGACTGGCTGGGCGGGCGGGAGCTGACGGTCGCCCACACCTACCTCCCCGGGGACGTGTGGACGAACATCGAGGGCCGGCGCGAGTTCCTGCGCCCGTGGGCGGAGTGGCGGAGCGGTGCCGAGGAGCGGATGTTCGTCCTCAACGTGCCGATGCTGGACCGCAACGAGGACCGGCTCCCCGACGCGGCGGTGGCCCAGCTGCTGAGGGCGGGTGCCCGGGGGCAGTACGACCACCACTACCGCACCCTCGCCTCTCGCCTGGTCGACCTGGGTGCCCGGGACACGGTGATCGTGCTCGGCTGGGAGATGAACGGCACCACGTACACCCACCGGTGCGGGCCGGACCCGGCCGCGTGGAGGGCGTACTTCAGGAGCATCGTCACGGCCATGCGCTCCGTTCCCGGTCAGGAGTTCCGGTTCGACTTCGCCCCCAACCGGGGGCTGGACGCCGTCCCCTGGACCGAGTGCTATCCCGGTGACGACGTGGTCGACATCATCGGAATGGACTCGTACGACCAGCCTCCCGGCCGGTCGTTCGACGACCAGGTGAACGCGCCGTACGGACTGCAGCATCAGGTCGACTTCGCGGCGGAGCGCGGAAAGGCGATCTCGTATCCGGAATGGGGGCTCTTCCGGAACGGTGACAATGCCGAGTACATGCGCCGCATGCTCGAATGGATCGACGTCCACCAGCCCCTGTACCAGACCATCACAGACTACTGTCCGCACGGGGTCTGGCAGTGCGGGAACAATCCGGAATCCTCGGCGGTGTACCGGGACGCGATGTCCGCGGCACCCGAGGAGCCGACCGAGCCCGACCCGGTCGAGCCTGACCCGGTGGAGCCCGAGCCGACCGAGCCGGACCCGGTCGACCCCGACCCGGTCCCCGAGATCCCCGAGATCCCCGAGATCCCCGAGTTCCCCGGAACGGGCGACGACTGGGTGGAGCCGGTCGAGTGGTGCGCCCCCGTCAACCTGGCGGACTGGCTGGCCCCATGGCTCTCCGAGCAGCGCTTCTGCTTCACCGTTCCGACGGTCCACCGCCGCCCGTCCTGACCGAGACGCCCTCCGCCCGCCAGTCGTTGAACCGGCCGCGCCACTCGCGCGCGGCCGGCAGGCGGCTGCGCACCACGTCCGCGGCCCGCTCCCGCATCCGCGCCCGCGACTCGTGCAGCCGCAGCAGCGGCTCCAGGGCGGGGCGGGAGAGCAGCAGCCGACCGCTGGTGACCGTGTTCGGGCGCCAGTGGTTCTTGTACGGCTCCGCACCCCGCAGCAGGCTCAGCACCGCCGCCCCGCTGCGGGCCGCCTCGCGTGCGTCCTCGCGCAGCAGCATCGTCGCCACGTCGGCCTTGCGCTCCCGCAGCACGGGGTCGGCGCCGTAGAGGTAGCCGCCGCCCAGCCTCCCGGCCCGCAGCGTCAGTCCCGCCGCGACCACCCCGCCGTCCAGCGTGAACTCGGTGAGCGTGGCCTGGCCCGCCGGCACCATCGCCCCCACGGCACGCACCAGGTGGTCGTGGAAGCGCGGCCGCAGGTGCTCGATGTTCACCCCCCGGCCGCGCCACTGCCGCTCGTGCAGCCGCAGCAGCCGCCCGACGCCCTCCGGCACCTCCTCGGCCGGCACGCTGCGGGCGGTGATCCCCAGGGCGTCCAGCTTGCGCAGCTTGGCCCGCACCCGCTGGGCGCGGTTCGCGGCCATGCGCGTGACCAGCTCCTCCACCGGCACGGCCGGCAGTTCCATGCACACCGAGTCCTCCAGCCGTGCGCGGGGACCGGGCCAGAGGGCGTACAGGCGCTCGGCGGCGGCGCCGGGGCGCACCTCCCGCAGGTCGACGACGGCGTGCCGGGCGACCCGCTCCAGGCCGCGGGCCAGGGCCGCGAGGGCCGCCGGGGCGTGCTCCTCGTCGACGACCACGTCCCCGTAGTCCGAGATCGCACCGCCCAGGGGCACCAGCAGGGGCATCGGCCGGTGCACCAGCATCAGCGGCGCGGCGCCCACCAGCCGGCCCTCGCGGCGGGCCAGCAGCACCCGCAGCCGCCCCGCCGCCCCGTAGGAGAGCCACCAGGAGTGCAGCCAGGCGTGGCTCTGGAACGGGGTGGCGGCGGAGCAGGCCCGGTGCAGCCGGTCCCACTCCGGCCCGAGGGCGGCGAAGGCGTCCGGGTCCCGGCAGAGGGCGACGCCGGTCTCCGACGGCGCCTCGGGGCCCGGGTGGACGGCGGCCATCAGACGCGCTCCCGTGCCGCGGCCGGCTGCGCGGGCGCGGGCACCGCGGTGGCCGCGCCCGGGGTGCCGCGCCCGGCCCGGGGCCGTACGAGCAGGACGAGACCGCCGACCAGGCCGCCCGCCGAGGCACCGACCGCCGTGGCGACCGGGAGCGAGGGGGAGACCGGCTCGCCGGGGGTGACCGCCCGGGAGAAGGACATCAGCTGCACACCGGTGTCCTTCGACACCTGGTTGCTGTTGACGAAGATCGCGCCGGAGACGGCGTTGGCGATGCGGGCGGCCTCGGCGGGGCGGGGGGAGGTCCCCGAGACGGCGATCATCGGCGAGTCGGGCGAGGTCTCCGTCCGCACCCGGGTGCGGAGTTCGGCGAGCGGCAGGCCGGCCTCCTTGCGGGCGTAGGCGAGGGTGGCCTCCCCGGTCGCGATCCGGCCGTAGGCCTGGGCGAAGCCGAGGGCGGCCCCCGGCTCCGCGCCCTCGGCGGGCACCGCGACGACATAGCTGGTGGCGACGTACTCGGGGGCCTTGACCACGCCGTACCCGAGGCCACAGGCCGTGCCGAGCACGGCGCAGGCCGGGACGGCCCACCAGGCGGGGGCGGCGTGGAGCTTCGCGAGGAGGCGTCCCGGCCGTCCGGGGGCGGGCTGCTCCTGCTGGTGCGTGCGGGTCATCGGCGTGCTGCTCTCTCGACGGGGACGGGGGTCCGGGTGCGGGTGGGGCGGGGGACGCGCGGCGGGCGCGCGCCGCCCAGGGTGTGCGCGTACAGCTCCGCGAGGAGGTCCGCGCTGCGGGCGATGTCGTAGTGCGCCACGGCGGGCGGCGGCGGCAGCCGGCGGGGCCCGGCCGCCGCGGCGGTGCGCAGCGCGGCGGTCAGCTCGGCGACCGAGCAGCCGCCGAGGGAGCGCGCGCCCGGGGCCTGGTCTCCGGGCAGGTCGTCGACGGCCGGGCAGGGGCCGTGGAGCACGGGCAGCCCGGCCGCCAGCGCCTCGACCACGGCCAGCCCGAACGCCTCCTCCCGGGACGCCGAGACGAAGAGGTCCGCGGCGGCGAGCAGCTCCGGCACGTCCTCGCGGGCGCCGAGCAACCGGATCCGCTCCGCCGCCCCGAGGCGGGCGGCCCGCGCCCGCAGTGCCGCGCGCTCGGGCCCGTCGCCGGCCAGCAGCAGCACGGCGCCGGGCAGGGCGGCTACCGCCTCGACGAGCGCGTCGAAGCGCTTGCCCGCCACCAGCCGGCCGACCCCGGCGACGGTGAAGGCCCCTTCCGGCAGACGCAGTTCGGCCCGCAGCGTACGGCGGGCCGCCGGGTCGAAGGCGAAGCGGCGGGCGTCGATGCCGTTGGGCACGGTGCGGATGCGCCCGGGCGGGACCCCCCAGTCGCCCAGCCGCTCGGCGACGGTCGGCGACACGGCCGCCGTCGCCGCCCCCAGCCGCTCGGTGGACAGGTACAGGGCGCGGACCCCGCGGGTCAGGGGCCGGCCCTCGATCTCCTGGGCTCCCAGCGAGTGCTCGGTGGCGACGGAGGGGACCCCGGCGAGCCTCGCGGCGAGCCGCCCGTACACGCAGGCCCGGTAGAGATGGGTGTGGACCAGGTCGTACCCGCCGCGGGCGATGTGCGCCACCAGCCGCGGCAGCGCGGCCAGATCCCGGTTGCCGCCCATCTCCAGACAGCTCACCGGCACGCCGTCGGCGCGCAGCCCCTCGGCGACCGGGCCCGGGTTGGTGAGGGTGAGCACCTCGCAGCGGTAGCGCGCGGGCAGGTGGCGCAGCAGCAGCCGCAGTTGCTGCTCGGCGCCGCCGATGCCGAGCCCGGTGATCACCTGGAGGACCCTGGCGGTCATCGCACGCGCTCCTGGGAGGCGGGCACCACGACGGGCGCGAGGCCGGGCATCCGCCGCAGCCGGTGGCGCAGCCGCTTCGCGGTCAGCCGGGCACCGCGGTCGGCGTGGCTGATGTGGGTGCGGGGCAGGGCGTGCGGCCCGGCCGCGGGGCCGGGGGCGATCGCGCAGGCGTAGGAGTAGCCCGCGGAGCGCACGGCGTCGGCCGCCCGCTGGTCGAAGGTGCCGTACGGGTAGCAGAACCCGGCGGGCGCGGCGCCGGTGATCTCCCGCAGCAGCTCCCGGCTGCGGGCCGTCTCCTCGTGCAGCTGCGCCCGGGTGAGCGTGGTCAGGTCGCGGTGGAACAGCCCGTGGGAGCCGATCTCGGTGCCCTCGGCGGCGGCCGCCCGGATCGCGTCGGCGTCCAGCAGCGGCCGCCGGGGGCCTTCGCGGTCCCAGTCGTTGTCCTCGCCGAGGCGGCCGGGGAGGACGAAGAGGGTGGCCGAGCAGCCGTGGCGGCGCAGCAGCGGCAGCGCTCCGGTGGAGAAGTCCGCGTAGCCGTCGTCGAAGGTCAGGCCCACCAGGTGGTCGGCGCGGCCGCGGGCGTGGGCGCGCAGCAGGGTGCTCACGTCGACCCCCCGCAGCCCTCGCGCGCGCAGCAGCCGCAGCTGGCGGTCGAGCCGGTCGGGGGCGACGGTGATGCCGTACGGGTCGTGGGCCGGGTCGCCGACCGCGTGGTACATCCAGATCCACGGCTGAGGGCGGCGGTCGGTGGTCGGGTCAGGGGTCATGACGCAGCCTCCGTCGTGCGAGGGCCAGCAGGTGGACTGCCTCCGGTGCTCCGAGGGCGCGGGCGGCGCCCAGGAAGACGAGGGGGACGAGCACGGCGCCGACGGCGAGGGAGACGGGGGCGGGCCCCGTTGCCGGTGCGGCGAGCAGCGCGGCGGCGGCCGCGGCGGCCGCCGCGAGCACCAGGCGGGCGATCCGCAGGCCGATGGCGCGGACCTCGATGGCGACCACCCGCGAGCCGAGGCCGTGGAGCAGCAGCAGCGCGGTGGTGCTGATGCCGGCGGCGTTGGCCGCGGCGATGCCCTGCACCCCGTGGGGGCCGGCGGCGGCGGCCCCCACGGCGATCGTCACGCCGAGCCCGGCGGCCATCGCGGCGGCCGGGAACCAGACGGGCCGCCCGGCGGAGAAGAAGGGCCGGCCGAGGGCGCCGACCAGGCAGTGGCCGAGGAGCCCCGCGGCGTACACCCGCATCACCGCGGCGGTGGTGGCGGTGTCGCCCGCGTCGAAGGCGCCCCGCTGGAAGAGGACCTCGATGATCGAGGGGGCGTGGCCGACGACGAAGGCGGTGCCCAGCAGGACGAGCGCGCCCGCGGTGGCGAGGTCCTCCTCGACGCGGCGGCGGGCCCGCTCCCGGTCGCCCTCGGCCATGGCCCGTGCGACGACGGGGAAGGTGACCGTGCAGACCATCAGCGAGAGCACCATCGGCATCTGCGCGACCTTCTGCGCGTAGTTGAGGTGCGAGATCGCCCCCGGGGGCAGCGGGGCGGCCAGGAACCTCTCGACGAGCACCTGCGACTGGCGGCCGACGGCGAAGAGCACCACGGGGGCGAGCACGGCCGTGCCGATCAGCGGGGCGCGGCCGGTCCGGCGGCGCGGTCTCACCAGTGGCCGGAGCCCCACGTGCCGGGAGAACGCGGGCAGTTGGACGAGGATCATCAGCACGCCGCCGACCGCGACCCCGGCGGCGGCGGCCCGTACGCCCCACAGGTGGTGCAGGGCGAGGGTGGTGGCGATGATCCCGATGTTGTACGCGGTGTACACGGCCGCGGGCCGCAGGAAGCTGCCGTGGGCGCGCAGCGCGGCGCTGAAGTAGCCGGTGACGCCGAAGGTGAGCACGGTCAGCGCGGTGAGCCGGGTGCACTCGGCCGCGAGGGCCGGGTCGCCGAAGCCCGGGGCGAGCAGCCGCACCACCTGCGGTGCACCGACCATCAGCAGGGCGGCGACGCAGGTCAGCACGGCGAACAGCCGGGGGAAGGTGGCCGATGCGAGCTCCCGGACCGCCCCCGGGTCCCGGGCGGCGAGGGCATGGGCGAAGGCGGGCACCAGGACCAGGGCCATGGCGTCCTCGATCAGGAGCGTGGAGGCCATCTCGGGGACGGTCCAGGCGATGAGGAAGGCGTCGCTCTGTGCGCTCGCGCCGAAGAGGTGGGCGATCGTCTGGTCGCGGACGAGCCCGAACACGGCCCCGGCGACGGTGAGGGCGCCGGTGACCGCGGCCGCGCGGGCGAGGCCCCGGCCGAGGGGCGCGGCCGGCCGGTCGGCGGCGCCCCGTGCCGGGCGCCGGGCGCCGGTGGCGGCGGCCGGCCCGGGGCCCTCGGGGGCGGGTTCGGGCCCCGGGGGCGCGCCGGGTCCGCTGCCGGGGCGGTCCGGCTCGGTGTCCGCCGCGGGCGGGGCGGGGCGCCGGGCGGGCCCGGGGCGGGCAGCGGGGCCGCTCCCGGCGTCCTGCCCGCTGCGCGGGCGCGGGGTGGACGGGGGCGGGGGAGCCGCCGGTCCGGACCCGGCGGGCGGAGGGCGGTCGGCGGGTGTCATGGCCGTGTCCCCGGCGGCGCGGGGGCCGCGGGTGCGGACGCGGCGCCGGACGCGCGTGCGGGCGCGGGTGCGGATGCGGGAGCGGTTGCGGATGCGGGAGCGGTTGCGGGGGCGGGGCCCAGCGCCCACCAGGCCGCCAGGCCCGTCACCACACCGGTCAGCACGGTGGAGGGGCCGCCGATGTCGGCGTAGAGGAAGTCGACCGCCTGCCACAGCATCAGGCCGGTGGCGGCCAGACCGCAGTCGGCCGGGGCACCGGGCGCCGCGCGGACGAGGCGCCGGACGGCTCCGAGCAGCAGGGCGAGCCAGGACGCCAGGAAGGCGGTGGCGCCGACCAGCCCCTGCTCGCCGAGGACGAGCAGGTACATGTTGTGGGGCGAGAGCAGCGGCTGCTTCTCGAAGGAGCGCCCCGCACCGGCCGTGTCGCTGCCCGCGGACAGCCCGAGGGAGGCGTGGGCGTCCCGGTGGGCGGGGAAGCCCTTGAGCCCCACGCCGGTGGCGGGCTCCTCCCGCCACATCGACACGGCGGCGGCCCACATGCTGTACCGGTCGGTGACCGAGCGGTCGGGTGCGTCCGTCACCTGGGTGATGCTGCCGATCCGCTGCGAGATCATCTCGGAGCCCACGCCGAGCCCTCCGACCAGCACCACACCGGCCGCAACAGCCGCGGCCAGCACCTTGACCGCCCGCCGCGGGCCGTCCAGCAGCAGCACCGCCAGCGCGGCGAGCGCGGTGGCGATCCACGCGCCGCGGCTGAACGACAGCCCGAGGGGCACCAGCAGCAGCCCGGCCGCGGCGAGGGCGGCGGGGCGCAGCCTGCGGGGCGCCCCCTGCGGGGGGCTCAGCGCGAGGGCGAGCGCGGCGAGGAACCCGTAGGACACGACGGTGGCCATGCCCATCACGTCCGTGGGCCCGAAGGTGCCGACGGCGCGGATCTCGGCCCCCATGTACGAGGCGCCGGTCCCGGTGGCGAACTGGTACGTCCCGATCGCGCCCTGGACGAGGGCGAGCGCGACCAGTGCGCCGGTGACCGCACGGAAGCCCCCCGCGTCGCGGAGCAGCAGCATCACGGCGCACGGCACGAGGACGAACACCTGGAGGTAGCGCACCAGTCCGGGCAGGGCGGCCACCGGGTCCGCCGCGGTGACGGTGGCGATCGCGAAGCCGACGACGGGCAGGGCGAAGACCGCTGCCGCCGCCGGGCCGAGAGGCCGCTCCCGTCGCCGGACGAGCCGCAGCAGGCAGGCGGCCACCAGCACGCCGGAGGCGATGTCGGCCGGCGCGACGGTGCCCGGGCCGCCGTACCGGCCGAGCGGCAGGGCGAGCAGCAGCACCGTCGCGAGCAGCGGCAGGAGCAGCAGCCGGTCGGTGCGGGGGCGGGCCCGGCGCGGGGCCGGTGCGGGGGCCCCGGCGGCGGGCGAGGGGGCCTCGCCGGGGGCGGGGGACGCGGTCGGTGCGGCGGTGGCCACGGTCAGCTGCCCCCGAGGCGGAAGAGCGACGCGGCGGTGCGCGCCATGATGCACACGTCCTGCCACAGCGACCAGGTGTCGATGTAGTGGTTGTCGAAGCGGGCCCGCTCCTCGATGGAGGTGTCCCCGCGCAGCCCGTTGACCTGGGCCAGTCCCGTGATGCCCACGGGCATCCGGTGGCGGTCGCCGTAGCCGGGGTAGGTGCGGGTGAACTGGGCGACGAAGTAGGGCCGTTCGGGCCTGGGGCCGACCAGGCTCATGTCGCCGCGGAGCACGTTCCACAGCTGCGGCAGCTCGTCCAGCGAGGTGCGGCGCAGCAGGCTGCCGGTGGCGCTCATCCGGCGGTCGCGGGCCACGTTCCAGCGGGTCGCGGACTCGTGCTCGTCGGCGGGGCGCAGGGTGCGGAACTTCAGCAGGGTGAAGGGGCGCCCGCCGAGCCCGATGCGCTCCTGGCGGAAGATCACCCCCGGTCCGTCGGCGAGGCGCACCGCGAGGGCGCAGGCGCCGAGCACCGGCGCGGCGACGACCAGGACGACGGCCGCGAGCAGTGCGTCCAGCGCGCGCTTGGCCGAGCGGGCGGGGCCGAGCGGGCGCGAGCCGGACGGAAGGGGCTGGACGGAGAAGCCCCACAGGTGGTCGTCGTGGGCGGCGCGCGGGCGCACCACTCCCTCGGCCGCTCCCCCTTCCACCAGCCATGTGCGGCACCCGTGGTCGGCGAACAGGCGCACCAGCGGGGCGGAGGGCGGGGTGGTGAACAGGGCGTGGGTCACCGCGTTCTGGATGACGGCGCGGCTGACGTCCTCGCCGGTGACCAGGACCGGAAGGGTCCCGGCGTCCTCGGTCGCCCCCCGTCGGGCGGGGTCGACCCGGCCGACGGGCCGCATCCCGTAGCCCGGGTGCGCGTAGAGGGCGGCGGTGACCTGGCGGGCGACGGCCCCGTCGCCCACCACCAGGGCCGAGTGCGGCCTGCGCGCGGCGAACCGGCGGCGTCCGTGGTGGACGGCGGCGCGCCCGGCGCAGGCCAGCAGGGTCTGGAGCGCGGCACCCCCGGCCAGGGGTCCGGCTCCGGTGAAACCGGACCCGTCCGCGGCGAGCGCCTCGCCGAGCAGGATCCACCCGGCGGCCGAGGCCAGCAGGAGGGTCGGCAGCTCGGCGAGCGCGGAGGGCGACAGGGAGCCGCGGTACAGGCCCCTCCAGGCGTGCAGGGCCGCCGCGGAGGTCGCGAGCAGCAGCATCGCGGGGAGCAGGGACCGCTCGGGTCCGGGGACCGCGGCGGCCGCCACGGCGGCCGCGGCCGAGTCGACGGCGAGCAGGGCCACCGGTCTGCCGCGCTGCCGGATCCGGCGGCGGGCGTGGGCGGCGGGGCGGCGGCCGGCCGACCTGCGGGAGGCGTGGAGCGAAGGGGCCCGGCGGCTCGCCGCCACGGGGGCGGTGTGGGGCACGGGAGCACTCTCCGTCGTCATCGTGCGGTGCTCTTCCTCGTCATGGGGCGGTGCGTGGTGAGGAGTTCCTGGTAGAGGCCGAGGACGGCGTCGGCGGTGCGCCGCACGTCGCCGGTGGCCCGGACATGGGCGGCCGCGCTGCGCCCGAGACCGGCGGCGAGACCGGGGTCGGCGAGCAGCCGGACGAGAGGGGCCGCGAGGGCGCGGGAGTCCTCCGGCGGGACGGGGGCGGGATGCTCCCCGCCCGGAGGGAGGCTCTCCCGGGCGCCGCTCACCTCGGTCAGGACCACCGGGCGCCCGCAGGCCATGGCCTCCAGGGGGGCCAGGGCCATGCCCTCCCAGCGGGAGGGCAGCACGACGGCGTCGGCCGCGTACAGCCAGGGCCTGACGTCCTCGCAGGCGCCCGCGAAGATCACTCCGGGCGGGGCGGCGGCGCGCAGGGCCGCGCCGTCGGGGCCGTCGCCGACCAGGACGAGGCGGGCCCCGGGGACGGCGGCGGCGACCTCGGGCCAGGCCCGCAGCAGGACGTCCTGGCCCTTCTGCCGGCACAGCCGCCCCACGCACACCGCGAGCGGGGTGCCCTCGGGGAGGTCCAGGCCGGCCCGGGCGGCGGCGCGCAGCTCGCCCTCGCGGTCCTCGGCGAAGCGGTCCGGGTCGATGCCGTTGCGGATGACCGACCAGCGGGCGCGGATGCCGGCACGCTCCCCGGCGCGGCGCTCGCTGTCGCTGACGCACAGGGTGCGGGTGCTCCAGCGGGTGCCGTAGCGCTCCCAGGTGAGGGCCAGGCGCGCCTCGCGGCCCGAGACGGCGTCGAAGGACCAGGCGTGGGGCTGGAACACGGTCGGCACGCGCCCGCGGACGGCGAGGCGTCCGGCGAGCCCGGCCTTGGCGCTGTGGACATGGACCAGCTGGGGGCGGACGGCACGGATCAGCCGCGCCGCGGAGGCCACCTCGCGGGCGAGCGCCGGTCCGGGGGACCGCTCGGCGGTCCACGGCTCGACGCGGGCTCCGGCGCCGGCGGCCGCGGCGGCCAGGGTGCCGCCGGGCGGGCAGGCGACCACGGGGCGCACGCCGGCGGCCGCCTGCGCCCGGACCAGATCGGTGACGACCCGTGCCACGCCGCCTTCCACGGGCTGGACGAGGTGGAATACCGTCAGTCGGCTTTTCTCTGTCCGGTCTCTCTGCGGCACGTGGGGCTCTCTTAGGACGGGTGGAACGCGAGGGAAGGGTCGGGGTCCGGAATTCAGCGGCGCGTGTCCGCCTGCACGAACAGGGCACCCAGGAAGTAGCCGTTCTTCTCACCGGCGAACCGGAAGGTGAGGGAATGCGCGCCACCGCGGAGCGCAGAGCGGATGTCGTACACGTCGGAGTCGTATCCGAGGGTGTTCCGGTAAGCGGGTTTCCGGGCCGGGCTGCTGCGGCCGAGATCGGACACGGTGGAATTCATGGTGTCGGCGGCGGGGTTGGCCGCGTCGGTGAGCGGCCGGGGGCTGCCGGTCCCGGTGCGGACCGTCACGGCGTCGCCGCGCTCGCCGCGGTCCCCGTCATAGGCGACGATCCCCGCGCGCCCGGCGGCCCCCGGGGGGACGCGCAGCCCCCGGACGGTCACCTCGCGGGGGCCGTCGGCGGAGCGGACGGTCTCGAAGCCGTCCCAGAGGGAGAGCTCGCGCAGCGGTTCGCGGGCGTTCTCGTAGGCGACCACCAGGGTCCAGCCGCCCCAGGAGCCCGCCGCGGTGCGGCCCATGGCGACGTTGATCTGCGCCACGGTCCAGAAGCCGGGGCGGCTGCTGCGCACCAGGGGCGTGATGTCGGCGGACGCCTGGTAGGAGTCGGTGCCGTCGGCGTCGCGGTGGGCGATGCGGGTGTCGGCGAGGACCTCCTTGTAGCGGCCGCCGGGCTCGGCGACGAGCACCCGGCCGTTGTCCTCGGGCGGCTTCTGCTCGCCGACCCGGAGGTTGCCGCCCCAGTAGAGCCGGGCGTAGCGGACCGTGGAGCCCTCGGGCAGGGCGAGCCGGGCGCGGGTGGCGTTGTAGGTGTTGGGGTCGTCGTCGAGGTCGACGTAGAACATGTCGTAGTCGCCGTTGGCCCCGGCCGCGCCGCGCCGGAGCTCCCGGCAGGACGCGGCGCCCTTCGCCTCGGGGGTGCGGCAGGTGATGGACGCGTTGGCCGCGCGGACGATCCCGCCGTGGTGGACGGCGTGGTAGCGCTGGGCGAAGGGGATGCGCGGGGCATCGGCGGGTACCGGAGGGGGTGCCGCCGCGGCGGCCGCCGGGGCGAGCACCGCAGCCGTGCACAGCAGGGACGCCCATGCGCCTCGCCGGGCGAAGCCTGACGACTTCGGCATGACTGGCTCCCCATTTTCGATCAAGGCGGCAAAACAGGAGTGCACTTTGTCAGAAAGCGAGGGCGAAATCACGTCGGACTCGGCAGTTCGACCAACTGGCGGTGCGGGTATTCCGCTCCCGTGCAGGAGCGTTGCGCGCGGGACTTCGTGCGCCCCCCGCAATCGGGGACCCAACCATCGTGTGATGTCGCGCAACTTCCACGGAACTTGGTCGTTGAGAGGGCTCGTGGATCGCCCGCGCCTTCGCTGTCCTTCATGAACGGGATAACGGAGGGGTTTCCCGTTCGGATACGGCTCGTTGTACCTGTCGACGGCGGGGGGTACCCGCCGGGAACAGGATTCGCGAAATGAAGAAGTCCAGGGCCGCCGCCATCCTCGCCGGTTCGGCCGCCGCGATGGGTGTCGCCGCTCCGGCCATGGCCGCGCAGCCGCCGAGCGCCGTGCCGATGAGCCTGAACGGCGGGATCGCCCACGTGGCCTCCACGCTGCCGCAGCTCGACGACGTCACGCAGACGGACCAGGTGCTCGGTCAGACCACCGACGCCGTGATGGAGCTGAACAACCTGAAGGGCAACGCTCCCGAGCAGGTCCTGAAGACCGCGGCGGCCACGACCCCGATGCTCGGCGGCGTCTCGCTCGGCGGCTGAGGCCGGCTCCGGGCGCGGCCGGCGTCCGGGGACACGGCGTCAGCAGCCGTGCGGACGGGGGCCTTTGGAGTGAACCGGGAGAACCAAAGGACCGGTCGCACGGTTGGTCAGGCAGCTCCATCGGCGGGCATTCTCAGCAACAGAAGGACGCAACATGTTCAAGAAGGTTATGGCTACGGCGGCACTCTCGCTCTCCGTGGCGGCCGCGGGCGCGACCATGGCCCCGCAGGCGATGGCCGTCGGCGACAACGAGGGCACGCACTCCGCGAGCGGCAACAACGCCTCGCAGGTCTACGGCAACGCCGAGACCTACGGCGACATGAGCCCGCAGATGAGCCTGATCCAGGGTTCGCTGAACAAGCCCTGCGTCGGCCTGCCGCTCAAGGCCAACGTCGGCTCCCTCGTCGGCGCGGTGCCGGTCGCCCTCCAGGACATCCCGGTCCTGTCGGCCCCGCAGAACCAGCAGTGCGTCGAGAACTCCACCCAGGCCAAGGGTGACGAGCCGCTGTCGCACATCCTGAACGACATCCCGGTCCTGTCGGGGAACGGCCTGTCCGGCCGCTGACACCCGGTGGGGAGCCCCGGCGGCCTCGGGCCGCCGGGGCTCCTCCGCGTCCGGGCGCCTTCGGCCCGGGTGGCGCGGGGTGCTCCCGCCGGGGCCCCGGGGGGCCGGGCCCCGGCGGGCGGGCGTCTCAGGAGGTCCAGAAGTCCCACCAGCGGGTCAGCACCAGCATCCCGATGATCCCGACGTGCAGCACCGGCAGCACCCAGGTGAACTCCCCCAGGAAACCCCGCACCCCCGCCGGCGCCGGCAGCACCCCGCTCCGCACGTTGTGCGAGGTCACG
>NZ_JANHKP010000010.1 GCF_024497955.1 Streptomyces sp. C10-9-1
CGTGATCTGCACGTGGTCGACGTAGGACCGGTTCCAGACCGGCTCGAAGAGGGTGTTGGCGAAGCGCAGCGCCAGGATGTTCTGGACGGTCTCCTTGCCGAGGTAGTGGTCGATCCGGAAGACCTCGTCCGAGGGGAAGACCTCGTGCACGACCCGGCCCAGCTCCCTCGCGGACCCCAGGTCGTGCCCGAAGGGCTTCTCGATGACGGCGCGGCGCCAGGAACCCTCGGGCGGGTCGGCCAGCCCGTGCTCCTTGAGCTGCCGGACGACCGTGGGGAAGAACTTCGGCGGCACCGACAGGTAGAAGGCGAAGTTGCCGCCGGTGCCCTGCGCGGCGTCCAGCTCCTCCACGGTCGTGCGCAACCGCTCGAAGGCGGCGTCGTCGTGGAAGTCGCCCGGGACGAAGCGCATGCCCTCGGCGAGCTGGTGCCAGACCTCCTCGCGGAAGGGGGTGCGCGCGTGCTCCTTGACCGCGTCGTGGACCTCCTGGGCGAAGTCCTGGTCGGCCCAGTCCCGGCGGGCGAAACCGACCAGGGAGAAACCCGGCGGCAGCAGACCCCGGTTGGCGAGGTCGTAGACCGCGGGCATCAGCTTCTTACGGGACAGGTCGCCCGTGACGCCGAAGATGACCAGGCCCGACGGCCCCGCGATCCGCGGCAGTCTCCGGTCGAGCGCGTCCCGCAGGGGATTGGCCCAGCCGCTGTCGTCCGACATGGGGTCAGCCTCCTGGTAGGGGCGGATGCGAACGGCCACGCACCGAGCATCGCACCCCCGGCCGCGCGCGGCCGTGCGGAGCCTCGCGCCGGGGCGGCGGGAGGCTCCGGACGGCCGCCCCGCGCGGTAACCCGGTCGGCGCAGCGGCCGGGGTCCCGGATGGCGCAACGCGATCGAGTACGCACTAGTAGGAGTCAAGTGCGCACTCGAAGGCGCGCACAGTCGAAACACGGTGGACGCCTCGCGGCGTCCACGAACGGAGCCCGCGACATGACCCGCGACCCCTTCAGTACAGACACCGCCGACGACCACATACTCCGGACCGGACACGCGGCGACCGCGGCGGACGCAGCGGCGTCCGTCCGCTCCCCCGCGCCCTCCGCCTCCCTCTCCGACGGCCGCGCCGGGGCCGCGGACCCCGACGGGGAGACGGGGCACCGCTCCGGCACCCTCGCTGTCGCACCTCCCGAGGAGGGTGGCTCGGACTCCGGGGACACGCCGGACCCGTTCCCCGACCCCGCCGTCGGCGACACCGCCGACGGGCGGGCCGCGGAGCCCCCGGAGGACGCGGAGGGTGCGGCCCAGGACGTGGCGCCCCCGGAGGAGGGTCCCGAGGACGAACCGATCCGCACCGTGCTGTGGACCGCCGCCACGGAGCGCCCGCTCGACGAGGTCGCGGCCCTGGTCGCCCGCCTCCAGCGGACGGGGGAGGTCTCCAGCCCGGCTGACGTGGCCCTGAGGGCCGCCGCCGTCTCCCGTCCCGTGGACGAGGTGCGGCAGCTGGTCGCCCTGCTGAAGGAGTCGGGGCACGACCTCCACCAGGCCGACACGACACTGCGCGCCGCCGCCGTCGGACGCCCCGTGGACGACGTCGTCCATCTGGTGAGCATCCTCGGCACCGACGGCGGCGACCGGCCGGACGGGACCGCGGGCGGCCCGGCGGGCGGACGGCGCGCGCGGCCCTCGCGCGCGGAGCGGGCCCGGCAGAAGGCGGCCGCCACCTGGTCGCGCTCCGCGCTGGACACCGCGCTCGCCTCGGGGCCCCGCGGCCAGACGGTCTCCCCCGCGCTGCGCTCCGCGCTGCGCTGGCCCGCGGCGCTGGCGCTGTTCGTGTGCGGGGCCATCCACCTGCCCACGGACCTCGGCGCGCTGCGCTCCGGCGGCTACGCCGAGACCGCGTCCCTCGCCGTCCTGGCCCTGTGCCTGGTGTGCGCCGTGTGGCTGGCGGTGCGCGACACCTTCGTGGTCTGGGCGGCCTCCGCCGGCCTTGCCGTGGGCGTCGTCGCGCTCCACGCGCTGGCCGGGGCGGGTGCGGTCGGCCTGCTCGACAGCAGCCTCGGCTCCGCGTTCGCCTGGGCCGAGGCGGCGGCCGTGCTCGGTGCGGCGGCGACGGTCGGCCTCGCCTGCACGGCCATGGTGCGCTCGCGCGGGCGGTCCGGCGGGGCCACCGGCGCCTGAGCGGCCGGCACCGCGGCGGTGCCCGGGCGGCGGTCGGCCGCCCGGGCACCGGGCCGCTCACGCACGCCGTGCACCAGGGGCGGCGGACGCCCCGGGAGCCCCCTGTGTTGCGGCGCCGCTGCGGGGTACGGGTCCGGAAAGGCACGAATGTACCGAGGAGGTGCTCCATGGAACACGGCAGCAACCGGGTGAGCCCGCACAAGGACGACGCGATGAAGCACGAGGTGGAGGGATACCTGCGCGCCCGGCAGCAGCACACGCGCCCGGAGCAGGCGGGGGACCCCGAGCCCGGGGCCGACGACGCCGCCCCCGAGGGGCCGGGCACCCGTCGGTCCCGTTCCGGCGGGTGACCGTCCCGGTCGCAGCGGTGCCGCGTGCCGAGGGGCGCGCGGCACCGCCTTCCGTGCGGCAAGCGGGGCTCCGCGGGACGCGTGCCGCTCACCGGGGGCGCGGCGCGGGGGCCAGGCGCTCCGCGCGCAGGGCCGCCTCGTCCGCCCGCGCACGTGCCTCCGCCGCGTCCGTGGCGGCGGCCCGGGCACGGTCGCGGGCCTCCTCCGCCGCAGTCTGCCTGGCCCGCAGGGTCTCCCGGGCACGCGCCAGCTGATCGGCCAGGGACTCCGCGCGGGCCGCGGCGTCCCGGACGGCCTCCTGCGCCCGCTCCGCCGCGAGGGCGGCGGCCTGCTGCTCACGGGCGCTGCGCCGGGCGGTGCGCAGGGCCGCCTCCGCCGCACGGCGCGCGGCCTCCCCCGCCGCCCGCTCCGCCGCGCTCTCCCGGGGCTCGGCAGGCCCCGGGCGCAGGGGACGGGAGCCGGCATCCTCGGCCCGCCCCCCGGGGGGCGGCCGCCGGGCCGGCGCCGCGGCGAGGTCCACGGTGGCGGCGGTGAACCCGACGGGCTCCGTGAGCGGGCGCGCCATGTGCCCGTCGGCCCACTCCCGGGCGGCCTCGGGATCGGCGAGCACGACATGGACGGTCGCCTCGATCTCGTGCAGGGCCGCGTCCCCGAGGGGGTGGCCACGCTCCGCCGCCAGGTCCGCCGCGCGGCGCGCGAGGGCAGCCACCACCTGGTGGCGGCGGCTGCCCAGCTCCCTGAGCCGGGCGGCGTCGAGGGTGCGGTGGGCCTCGCGCAGCGCCTCGCCCAGGTGGAGCACGGCCTGCACGGCCTCGGCGTCGTGCCGGACCAGGAGGTTGCCCGCCCAGGCGGAGAGCGTGGGGCGGCGCAGCGTCCTGATCCGGTCGGCGACGTCCCGGTGCCCGGCCTCCCGGGCGGCGGTCGCCGCCGCGTTGCGGGCCTCGGTGAAGTCCTGCGGAGCGAGCTCGTACAGCTCGTCGAGGACACCGTGCAGTTCCACCGCTCCTCCTCGGGTGCCGCCCCCGGCTGCCCCGTCCAGCATGGCGCACCCCGCCCCCGGGGACACCCGGGAACGGGCTGCCCCCGCGCGGGACGGGGCACGCGCGACTCCCGGCACGGCGCGTCAGGCCGCGTCGGCGGCCGCCCGCAGTGCCGCCACGTCCAGCCTGGACATCCGGAGCATCGCGGCCATGGCGCGCTGGGCGCGGGCCGGGTCGGGGTCGGCGAGGAGCTCCCCGAGGACGGCCGGGACGATCTGCCAGGAGAGCCCGTACCGGTCCTTCACCCAGCCGCACGGCCCCTCCCTGCCGCCCTCCGAGAGCCTGGTCCAGTAGTAGTCCACCTCGGCCTGGTCGGCGCAGTCCACGAGGAAGGACACGGCCTCGTCGAAGGTGAACTCCGGGCCGCCGTTGATGGCGGTGAACGGCTTGCCGTCGAGTTCGAAGTCCACGGTGAGCACCGTCCCCGCCGCCCGCGGGCCGGCCTCGCCGTAGTGGGACACGTGCGTGATCCGCGAGTTCGGGAAGACCGAGACGTAGAACTCGGCGGCCTCCTCTCCCCGGGTGTCGAACCAGAGGTTGGGTGTGATGGCGGGCATGGTGCGCTCCTTGCCTCGTCTGCCGTCCGGACGTCCGCGGGCGCCCGGGGCGTGCGTCCGACGCCCCGGCAGGGCCGCGGGCGGCGGGGGCGGCCCCGAGGCCCCACGGTAGGAGGACCGCGGCGGGGGCGGGAACTCATCGGGCGCGTCCGGACCTCCCGGGAGCGGCCCGCGTGCGGGGCGGGGGCGGAGCGGCCAGGATGGAAGCGATGACCGGATCGGCGACCTTCATGAACGAGAACCCGGAGGACCCTTTCTCACCGCGCCGGGCCGTCTCCGCGGTACTCGACCCGCACGGACGGATCACCGGCTGGAGCGAGCGGGCGGAGTCCGTGCTGGGGCGCCCGGCCCGCGAGGTGCTGGGCCGCGTGGCCGCCGGTGTGCTGGTCGCCCCCGGGGACCGCGCCGCGGTGGACGAGGCGGTCGCCGCGTGCGTGAAGCAGGGCGGCTGGTCCGGGGTCCTGCCGCTGCGGGCGGGGGACGGGCGCAGAAGGTGGTTCGGCCTGCGGGTCTGGCCTCTGGAGCGGTCGGGCGGACTGACCGAGTGGCTGGTCACGGGCGCCCCGGCCGCCGCGGTCGGTCAGTGGGAGATCGACCGCTCGGTGGTGGACGGACTGTTCAGCCGCTCCCCCATCGGTCTTGCGGTGCACGCCCCGGACCTGCGCATCCTGCGGATCAACCGCGCCGTCGCCGGCATCGGCGGGATCCGGGCCGAGGACGCCCGGGGCGCCCGGATCGGGGACTTCCTGGTGGCCGGTGACGCGGAGACCATCGAGGCGAGACTGCGGCAGGTGCTGGAGACCGGGGAGCCGCTGATCTTCACCGAGCAGCCCTGCCGCCTGCTGACCGAGCCGTCCAGGGAGCGCCTCGTCGCCGTGTCGGCCTTCCGGATGGAGGACGCCGACGGCCGGGTCCTGGGGGTGACGCAGCTGGTGGAGGACGTCACCGACCGCCACCGGGCCCGGCGCAGGCTGGCGCTGCTGAGCGCGGCCGGAGCGGGCATCGGCACGACGCTCGACGTGGCGACGACCGCGGACGAGCTGGCGTCCGCCGCCGTGCCGGGTATCGCGGACCACGCGTCGGTGGACCTGCTGGAGCAGGTCAGCCGGGGGGAGGAGCCGGTCGCCGACGGGGGCGGCGGGCCGGTGCGCAGAACGGCGCTGCACGGCGTGCTGCCGGCGCCGGACCGGTCGGCCCTGCGGATCGGCGCCCTGAACACCTTCCCGCCCGACTCGCCGCAGGGGCGCTGCCTGGCGACGGGCCGCGCGGTGCTGGAGCCGGTGGTCGGCGACGGGGGCCCGCCCGCGGCGGGCCGGGGTCTGCCACGGGGCGCGCACTCGCTGGTGGTGGTCCCGCTCACCGCGCGGGGCCTGGTGCTCGGCTGCATGAGCCTGTGGCGGTCGCGGCTGCCGGAGCCCTTCGAGGAGGACGACCTGACGCTCGCGGGGGAGCTCGCGGCCCGGGCCGCCGTGTCGATCGACAACGCGCGCCGCTTCACCCAGCAGCGCCGCACCGCCCGGGCGCTCCAGCGGCGGCTGCTGCCCCGGGAGTTCCCCGCGCACCCCGCAGTGGTCGTGGCCCACCGCTATGTGCCCGCCGGGGGCGCGGCCGGGGTCGGCGGCGACTGGTTCGACGTGATCCCGCTCTCGGGTGCGAGGGTCGCCCTCGTCGTCGGGGACGTGGTCGGCCACGGCATCGACGCCGCGGCCACCATGGGGCGGCTGCGCACCGCGGTGCACACACTGGCCGACCTGGATCTGGAGCCGGACGAGGTGCTGTCCCATCTGGACGACCTCGTGACGCGGCTCGCGGGCGAGCAGGAGGCCGACGGGGAGGGGCCCGGTGAGCAGGTGGTGGGCGCCACCTGCCTGTACGCGGTCTACGACCCGGTGACCCGGCAGCTGTGCGCGGCGAGGGCGGGGCATCCTCCGCCGGTGGTGGTCAGCCCCGGTGGAGCGGTGGAGCTGCCCGAGCTGCCCGCGGGCCCGCCGCTCGGCCTCGGCGGGCTGCCCTTCGAGGCCGCGGAGACGGCCCTGCCGGAGGGCAGCCTCCTGGCGCTGTACACCAACGGGCTGGTGGACGGCGACCACCACGACCTGGGCGACGGCATCGCCCGGCTGTGCCGCACCGTCGCGCTGCCGGGGCGGAGTCTGGAGCAGACCGCCCAGGAGGTCCTCGACGCACTGCTGCCGGCCCGTCCCTCCGACGACGTGGCACTGCTGCTCGCGCGGACCAGGACGCTCGCCCCGGAGCTGGTGGCCACCTGGGAGCTGGCTGCCGAGGCCACGGCCCCCTCACGCGCCCGGCAGCTCACCGCCGAGCGGCTCGCCGCGTGGGGTCTGGAGGAGCTCGCCTTCACCACGGAGCTGATCGTGAGCGAGCTGGTCACCAACGCCTACCGGTACGCGGGAGGGCCGGTGACCCTGCGGCTGATCCACCACCACCGGCTGATCTGCGAGGTCGGCGACCCCAGCAGCACCTCGCCCCATCTGCGGCGCGCCCGCACCACCGACGAGGGCGGGCGTGGGCTGCTGCTGGTGGCGCAGCTGGCGGAACGCTGGGGGACGCGGCACTCCCGCGGCGGCAAGACGGTCTGGACCGAGCAGCGCCTCCCGGGACACCGGGACTGACCGGCCCGGACCCCCGAGGGCCGGGCGGAGGAGCGAGGCGGGGCCCGGGGGAGGGCCCGTCACACCGGTGCCGCCACCCCGGCCACCCCGGCGACCGCCTCGTCCCGGCACGCGAGGACACGCAGTCCGGTGCCGTCCGTGCCGGCCTCCAGCAGACGCCGGGTGGCGCGCTCGTGCGCGACGAGGGACAGGGGCACCCGCCCGTGCTCGCACAGCCGGTGCGCCCGCAGTACCGCACTGAGCGCCGCGGCGCTGACGACCCGGGTCCGCAGCTCGATCACCACCGCGCGCGGCAGGTACGTGCGCACGAGCTCCGCGAAGCCCTGCGACACCGCGGCCCGGTCGCCGATCACGACGTCGCCGTGGAGGGTGACGACCAGGACGCCGCGGTCGAGCATGTGGGTGAACACCATGAACCATCCGATCACGGGGTTGATTTCAGGATTTGCCCCATTTAGGGGCTCGACTGCCGCCGCCGCAACACGCCACACCACAGGGCCCGCGAACAGACCGGTCGCCGCAGGTGGGGCAGTGCCGCAGGGTCTCCCGGACGTATCCGGAACGTGATGCTCAATTTCAGCTCAGATCTGGTGACGATGCGACACGGCGGTCCCTAAGGTGCTCGGAATCGGGGGCGGCGCAGCAGGGGGAGCCGTGCGCCCGGTGTCGCAGCAGCTCTCGGGGACCACAAGTCCCCGCTGCTCACCCGCACGTTCGGAACGAAGGAAGTCGCACCATGAAGCCCTGCAAGTCGGCCGCGTACGCGACGGTCGCCGCGCTCGCGGTCACCCTCACCGCCACCTCGTGCAGCTCGGACACCGCGTCCGAGAGCGGCGGCCCCTCGGCCAGCAGCGCTCCCTCCGTGGACCGCCCCCGGCTGCCGACCTACAAGGTGGCCACCGGGGTCTCGATCGACTCCCCCACGCTGACCAGGGCGCAGAAGGCCGGGAAGCTGGTGGTCGGCGTCAAGAACGACCAGCCGTACCTGGGCTTCCAGGACGACACCGGGAACCGGTCCGGCTTCGACATCGAGATCGCCAAGATGGTCGCGGCGGACCTCGGGTTCCCCGCCCGGATGATCGAGTTCAAGACCATCGACACCAGCAGCCGCGAGGCGGCCATCGCCGCCGGCGAGGTGGACCTGTACGTCGGCACGTACACGATCAACGACGAACGGAAGAAGAAGGTCGGATTCTCCGGCCCCTACTACATGGCCGGAGCGGACCTGCTCGTCCGCAAGGACGACCGCACCATCGGCGGCCCCTACTCCCTGCGGGGCAAGACCGTCTGCTCGGTGAAGGGCGCGACCGCGCTGCGGGAGATCCAGCGCGAGGAGTACCGCACCACGACGGTGGAGACCGAGAAGTACTCGCAGTGCGTGCAGAAGCTGCTGGACGGCGAGGTGGACGCGGTGACCACCGACGACGCCATCCTCAAGGGCTACGCGGCGCAGACGCCCGACCGGCTCAAGGTGGTGGGCAACCCCTTCACCGAGGAGCCCTACGGCATCGGCATGGACCGCGAGGACGACGCCCTGCGCGACGCGGTCAACGACGCGCTGGAGGAGCACGACGCCAACGGGGACCAGGAGAAGGCGTACGACGCGACCCTCGGACTCTCCGGGTCGAAGTACGAGGGCGCTCCCGTCGTCGACCGCTACTGAGCACCCGGCCGCGCGGGCCCCGCGCGGGAGGGAGCCGTCCGGAAGGGCGGCGTCCTCCCACGCGGGGCCCGTCCGCGTGCCGGGGGCGCGGGGCGCACCGGCCCGGGCCCGCTGTGCCCGGACGGCCCGGGCGCCGTGCGCCCCCGGCCGGCCGGGCCGGCCGGGGGCGGCGGTTCCTCAGGCCAGCGAGGCGATGGCCTGGTTCAGCGTGGCGGACGGACGCATCACGGCGGAGGCCTTGGCGGCGTCCGGCTGGTAGTAGCCGCCGATGTCGGCCGGGGAGCCCTGGACGGCGATCAGCTCGCCGACGATGGCCTCCTCCTGCTCGGCCAGCGTCTTGGCGAGTGCGTCGAAGGACTGGGCCAGCTGCACGTCCTCGGTCTGCGCGGCCAGTTCCTGCGCCCAGTACAGGGCCAGGTAGAAGTGGCTGCCGCGGTTGTCGATCCCGCCCAGGCGACGGCTCGGGGACTTGTCCTCGTTGAGGAAGGTGCCCGTGGCGCGGTCCAGGGTGTCGGCGAGGACCTGCGCACGGGCGTTGCCCGTGGTGGTGGCGAGGTGCTCGAAGCTGACGGCCAGGGCGAGGAACTCGCCGAGGCTGTCCCAGCGGAGGTAGTTCTCCTTGACGAGCTGCTGGACGTGCTTCGGCGCGGAGCCGCCCGCGCCGGTCTCGAACAGGCCGCCGCCGTTCATCAGCGGGACGACCGACAGCATCTTGGCGCTGGTGCCCAGCTCCAGGATGGGGAAGAGGTCGGTCAGGTAGTCGCGCAGCACGTTGCCGGTGACGGAGATGGTGTTCTCGCCCCGGCGGATGCGCTCCACGGACAGCCTGGCGGCCTCGACCGGGGCGAGGATGCGGATGTCCAGGCCCTCGGTGTCGTGCTCCGGCAGGTACTGCTCGATCTTGGCGATGAGCCGGGCGTCGTGCGCGCGCTCGGCGTCCAGCCAGAACACGGCCGGGTCGCCGGTGGCGCGGGCACGGGTCACGGCCAGCTTGACCCAGTCGCGGATGGGCGCGTCCTTGGTCTGGCAGGCGCGGAAGATGTCGCCGGCGGAGACCGTCTGCTCCAGGACCGCGTTGCCGGCCTGGTCGACGAGGCGGACGGTGCCGGTGACCGGGATCTCGAAGGTCTTGTCGTGGCTGCCGTACTCCTCGGCCTTCTGCGCCATCAGGCCCACGTTGGGGACGGTGCCCATGGTGGCGGGGTCGTAGGCGCCGTTGGCGCGGCAGTCCTCGATGACGGCCTGGTAGACGCCCGCGTAGCTGCTGTCCGGCAGGACGGCGAGGGTGTCGGCCTCCTGGCCGTCGGGGCCCCACATGTGGCCGGAGGTGCGGATCATCGCGGGCATGGAGGCGTCGACGATGACGTCGCTGGGCACGTGCAGGTTGGTGATGCCCCGGTCGGAGTCGACCATGGCGAGCGCCGGGCCGCCGGCGAGTTCCGCGTCGAAGGAGGCCTTGATCTCGGCGCCCTCGGGCAGGGACTCCAGGCCCTTGTAGATGCCGCCGAGGCCGTCGTTGGGGGTGAGCCCGGCCTTGGCCAGGACCTCGCCGTAGCGGGCGAAGGTCTCGGGGAAGAAGGCGCGCACGACGTGGCCGAAGACGATCGGGTCGGAGACCTTCATCATCGTGGCCTTGAGGTGCACGGAGAACAGCACGCCCTCGGCCTTGGCACGGGCGACCTGGGCGGTGAGGAACTCGCGCAGGGCGGCGACGCGCATGACGGAGGCGTCCACGACCTCACCCGCGAGCACCGGTACCGACTCGCGGAGCACGGTGGTGGAGCCGTCGTCGCCCTTGAGCTCGATGCGCAGGGAGCCGTCCTCGGCGATGACCGCGGACTTCTCGGTGGAGCGGAAGTCGTCGGCGCCCATGGTGGCGACGTTGGTCCTGGAGTCCGCGCTCCAGGCGCCCATGCGGTGGGGGTGCGCCTTGGCGTAGTTCTTGACCGAGGCGGGGGCGCGGCGGTCGGAGTTGCCCTCGCGCAGGACCGGGTTGACGGCGCTGCCCTTGACCTTGTCGTAGCGGGCGCGGATCTCCCGCTCCTCGTCGGTCTTCGGGTCGTCCGGGTAGGCGGGCAGCGCGTAGCCCTGCTCCTGGAGCTCGGCGACCGCGGTCTTCAGCTGCGGGATGGAGGCCGAGATGTTGGGCAGCTTGATGATGTTCGCCGCCGGCGTCTTGGCCAGCTCGCCGAGCTCGGCGAGGGCGTCCGGGATGCGCTGGTCCTCCTGGAGGTACTCCGGGAACTGCGAGATGATCCGCCCCGCGAGCGAGATGTCCCGGGTCTCCACGGTGACACCGGCCGTCGACGCGTACGCCTGGATCACAGGGAGGAACGAGTGCGTCGCCAGGGCGGGCGCCTCGTCGGTGTGCGTATAGATGATGGTCGAGTCAGTCACCTGGTGCTCCGCTCTCCACGTCTGCAACATTGCTCGACATCAAGATATCTCGTGACCGGGCCGTGTTCGAACGCGGCCCGCCCCCGTGGTGCGGGCCGCGTCCGGGGCGCCCGGGCTACTTCACGGACCCGGCCATGACGCCCTGCACGAAGTGGCGCTGGAAGGCGAAGAAGACCACCAGCGGCACCACGAGCGAGAGGAAGGCACCGGGGGCCAGTACGCCGATGTTGCTCCCGAACTGGCGCATCTGGGACTGCAGCGCGACGGTCAGCGGCTGGGCGGAGCTGTCGGCGAACAGCAGGGCGACCAGCATGTCGTTCCACACCCACAGGAACTGGAAGATGGCCAGGCTGGCGAGGGCGGGACGGCCGAGCGGGAGCACCAGCCGGGTGAAGATCCGCCACTCGCCCCCGCCGTCCATCCGCGCCGCCTCCAGCATCTCGCGGGGGATCTCCGCGAAGTAGTTCCGCAGCAGGAAGACCGCGAACGGCAGGCCGTAGGCCACGTGGAACAGCACCACCCCGGTCACCGTGCCGAACAGGCCGACCGCGCCGAAGAGCTTCGCCACGGGAAGCAGCCCGATCTGCACGGGGACCACCAGCAGCCCGACGACCACGAGGAAGATCGCGTCCCGGCCGGGGAAGTCCAGCCAGGCGAAGGCGTAGCCGGCGAGCGCGGCGAAGCCGACGACGAGCACGGTGGTGGGGACGGAGATCAGCACCGTGTTCCAGAAGGCGTCCACCAGCCCCCCGTCGGCGAACAGGGCCGTGTAGTTCTCCAGCGACAGCCGGGACGGGTCGCTGAAGGCGGTCCACCAGCCGGTGGAGGCGTTGTCGCCCTCCGGGCGCAGCGAGGACAGGAACAGTCCGGCGAGCGGGGTGATCCACACCAGGGCGGTGAGGACGAGCACGCACTGCACTGCGGTGCGCCCGAGCAGGCGCGACGCCCGGCGGGCGCGCGGCGGGCGCCCGCGGCGCGGGGCGGCGGTGGTGGGGCGGGGCCCGGCGGGCGGCGCGCTGGGGGCGGCGGTGGTGGGGCCGCTCATCCTCGGCTCCTTCTGAATCGGCGGACGTTGACGACCATGGCCGGGATCACCAGCAGCAGGAGCAGGACGCTCAGCGCGCTGCCGAGCCCCTGGTCGTTGCCGCCGCCGAAGGAGACCAGCCACATCCGGGTGGCGAGGACTCCGGCCTCCTCCTGGACGGGCCCGGGCGCGATGATCCACACGAGGTCGAAGACCTTCATCACGTTGATCACCAGGGTGACGAAGACCACGGTCAGCACGGGGGCGAGGAGCGGCACGGTGATCTTGCGGAAGATCTGGCCCTCGCTCGCCCCGTCCATCCGCGCCGCCTCCAGTGCGTCCCGGGGGATCGCGGCGAGCCCGGCGCCGATCAGCACCATGGCGAAGCCGGTCCACACCCACAGGTAGGCGCCGATGATCGCCGGGGTGACCAGTGCGGGGCCGAGCCAGTCGACGCCCTGGTAGGGGGCGGCGAAGTTCGCGGCGGGCAGCCGCAGGGTGTAGGAGCCCTCGGCGAGGTCCGGGAAGCGGAAGGAGCCGTCGGGCCCCGTCACCGCGGTGGCGACCGCCGAGCCGTCGGCGACGGCCTCGACCCTCACGCCGGGCAGCCCCTTCTCGCCCGGGTCGATCCTGCCCTGCTCCCCGCCCCCGCCGGGGGCGAAGTCGAGCCACACGGTGCCCCCGACCTCGCCCGGGCCGGGCGCGGGCGCCGCCGAGGCCTCCCCGGCGTCGGCGGGCAGGGCGCCGGGGGCCACGCCCACGAGTCCGAGGAGGGCGCCCTCCCCCGCCCCGTGGGTGCGGTCGGTGGTGTACGGCCCGCCGACCGGGCCGCTGACTCCCTGGCCGGTGCGGGCACGGGCGGTCGGGTAGGGGGCGGGTTCCTCGAAGGAGCCGTGGACGCCGGTGACGACGGCGTTCAGCACGCCGCGGTCCGGGTCCTGCTCGTAGGCGAGGCGGAAGATGATCCCGGCGGCCAGGAAGGAGACGGCCATCGGGAGGAAGAGGACCAGCTTGAACGCGGTGGCCCAGCGGATCTTCTCGGTGAGGACGGCGAGGACCAGTCCGATGCCGGTGAGGAGCAGCGGGGCCACCACCACCCAGACGGTGCTGTTGCGCAGCGCGGTGAGGGTGGCGGGGTCGCGGAAGATCTCGGCGTAGTTGGCGGCTCCGACGAAGCGGTCGCCGTCGGCGTCGAAGAGGCTGCGGCCGACGGAGAAGACGACCGGGTAGACGACGAGGGCCCCGAGCAGGAGCAGGGCGGGCAGGACGAAGGCGACGGCGAGCAGCCGGCGACGGCGCTGGGCGCGGCGCCGGGGGTTCGCCCCCGCGGCGCCCCGCCGCGCGGTGGCGGCGGGGCGGGTGTGGGTGTGGGCCATGGCGCGGGTGCCTCAGTCCTTGTACGCCTTGGCGGCTGCCGCCTCCAGCGAGGCGGCCGTGGCGGCCGGGTCGGAGGGGTCGCGCAGGAAGTCCTGGAGGATCTTCCACTCCCCCGCGCCCTTGGTGCCGCCGAAGGCGGCCGGGGCCTGGTCCGACATGTCGAAGCGGACGGTGTCGCCCGCGGCGACGAGGGACTCGGCGGTCTGGCGGGCCGTCTCGTCGGCGTAGGCCCCGAGGCCGACCTCCTTGTGGGGCGACAGGAAGCCGCCCGCCTCGGCCCAGACCTCGGCGGCCTCGGGGGTGGCGAGGAACTCCAGGAGTTTCATCCCCGCGTCGGCGTTCCTGCCTTCCTTCAGCACCACGGCCGCGTCCCCGCCGCTGACCACGGGGGCCTTGCCGCCGTCGACGGCGGGGAAGGGGAAGAAGAGGGCGTCCTCACCGGGCGACCGTCCGAACTCGTCGCGGGCGACGCCTCCGACGAAGTCCCCCTCGTACACCATGCCCGCGCTCGGCCGGGGGCCGAAGACCTGCTCGACGGAGCCCGGGAAGTCGGTGCGCAGGGCGCCCTGGGCGCCGCCCGCGACCAGCTGCTCGTCGCCGAAGACCTCGCCGAGGGTGGTCAGGGCCCGCACGACGCTCGCGTCGGTCCAGGGGATCTCGTGCCGGGCCAGCCGGTCGTACTTCTCCGGGCCCGCCTGGGAGAGGTAGATGTTCTCGAACCAGTCGGTGAGCGTCCAGCCGTCCTGGCCCGCTATCGCGAAGGCGGGGCGGCCGGAGTCGGCGAGGGTGCGCCCGGTGGTGAGCAGCTCCTCGAAGCTGGTGGGCTCGGAGACGCCGGCCTGGGTGAAGGCCTCGGGGTCGTACCAGACCGTCGACTTGTGGGCGGCCTTGAAGTAGAGGCCGTAGTAGGTGCCCCCGACGGTGCCGTAGTCCTTCCAGACCGGGGCGAAGCCGGAGTCCGCGGCCTGCTCCGTCTTCTCGGACAGGGGCAGGAGCCAGCCCTGCTCGGCGAACTGCTTCAGCACGCCGACCTGGGGGACCATCACGACGTCCGGGGCGTTGCCGCCCTCGATCTTGGAGCCGACGAAGGTCGAGACGTTGTCGCCGGAGGGCACGAAGACGGTCTTGGCTCCGGTCTTCTCGCTGAAGGCGTCGAGCACCTTGGTGAAGTTCTTCTGCTCGCTGCCGGTCCACACGCCGGCGACCGTGACGGTCGTGCCGTCGAGTTCGCCGCCGGAGGCGGGAGCCGCGTCGCCGCCGCAGGCGGTGGCGGTGAGGGCCAGGGTGAGGACTGCCGCGGACGCCGCGGCGGCGCGGCGGGGTGTGGCGGAGGGTCGTCGCATGGTGGGTCCTTCCGGGGTGCTGTCGGGTGGTCGGTCTCGGGGCGGGGTCGGGGTCCGCGCGGGGTCGGGTTCCGCGCGGGACCGGGGCCGTCAGGAGTGGTCGGCGGCCCACCAGGCGGCGGTGGAGCCGGGCAGGGTGCCGTCGGGGCAGGGCCCGCTGGACAGCAGCGGGGTCCCGGCGGCGGGGGCGGGTACGGGGTCGGTGCCGAAGTTGACGGCGCAGACCAGGCCGTCGCCCCGGGTCATGGCGAGGACCCCCGGCGGGGCGTCCAGCCAGCGGAGCGTGCCTTCGCCGAGCTGCGGCAGGCACCGGCGCAACTGGAGTCCCTCGCGGTAGAGGTGCCAGAAGGAGCGGGTGTCGGCCAGGGCCCGGTCGGTGGCGTGCGCGGCGAACCACTCGGGCTGCGGCAGCCAGGGCCTCGCTCCGGCCTCGCCCTGGCTGAAGCCGAACGGGGACGCGTGGCCGGACCAGGGCAGCGGGACGCGGCACCCGTCGCGGATGTGCTTGCGGCTGCCGGTGCGCCGGAAGATCGGGTCGGTGAGGACCTCGTCGGGCAGGTCGAGCACCTCCGGCAAGCCGAGCTCCTCGCCCTGGTAGACGTAGGCGGCACCGGGCAGGGCCAGCATCAGCAGGGCCGCCGCGCGGGCCCGTGCCGAGCCGAGGCCGCTCGCCTCGACACCGGGCTCCCCGGCGTAGCGGGTGACGGTGCGCACCTGGTCGTGGTTGTTGAGGACCCAGGTGACGGTGGAGCCGGTGCCGGCGATGTCGCGGACGGCCTCGTCGATGACGCCCCGGAAGGCGGCGGCGTCCCAGGGGGCGCTGAGCAGGTCGAAGAAGAACGCCTGGTGGAGCTCGTCGGCGCGGACGTAGTCGGCGTGTTCGCGGGCGGTGGGGACGGAGACCTCGCCGACCAGCAGCCGCTCGTGTCCGTCGCGGGCGGTGTACTCCTCGCACACGGCGCGCCAGCGGCGCCAGACCCCGTGGACCTCGGGCTGGTTCCAGGCGAGGGGGTTGACGGAGTCCCGGGTGCGCTCGTCGGCCCCGGGGTCGTCGGAGTCGGGCAGCCCGGGGTGCTTGAACAGGCCGGCGGCCACGTCGATGCGGAAGCCGTCCGCGCCACGGTCGAGCCAGAAGCGCAGCACCTCCTCGAAGTCGTCGCCGACGCGGGGGTCGCGCCAGTTGAGGTCGGGCTGCTCGGGGGTGAACAGGTGCAGGTACCACTCCCCGGGGCCGCCGTCGGCGGTGGTGGTGCGGCTCCAGGCCGGTCCGCCGAACATGGCGCGCCAGTTGTTCGGGGGCTCGCCGCCGTCGGGGCCGCGTCCGGGGGCGAAGTGGAAACGGGAGCGCGCGGGGCTGCCGGGGGGCGAGGCGAGCGCCTCGCGGAACCAGGGGTGCTCGCTGGAGCAGTGGTTGGGGACGATGTCGAGCAGGACCTTCAGGCCGAGGCGGTGGGCGTCGGCGACCAGGCGGTCGAACTCGGCGAGGTCGCCGTAGAGGGGGTCGACGCCGCAGTAGTCGGCGACGTCGTAGCCGTGGTCGTGCTGGGGCGAGGGGTAGAACGGGCTGAGCCAGATGCCGTCGACGCCGAGCTTCCGGAGGTAGGGCAGTCCTGCGCGGACGCCGGCCAGATCGCCGATGCCGTCCCCGGTGCTGTCGAGGAAGCTGCGGACGTAGACCTGGTAGATGACCGCGTCGCGCCACCAGCTGCCGGAGCCGGGCGCGGTCGGGGAGGGGCGGCCTGCGGCCGCAAGGGTGGTGAGCATCTCGCGTCGACCTGTTTCTGCTGGATGCGAGGGCGCCTCGATCAGGCGCGGCGTTATGCATGCATGTTAAGTAGCCATGACGTGAAGGTGTCAACGATGTGCGCAGAATCCGGGGCAAGACTGGGTGGTTTACCCTGATATGAGGGATTCTCGGAGGGGTGAAATGAAGAAGTCGCTACTTAACATGTAAGTAGCGACTGTCAGAGAGGAGCGCTGATGGGCTCAGCTACCTTTGGAGATCGCGGCGAGCTCGCGCACCAGTCTCGGCACCGCCTCGCCGGAGGTCTGCCGCAGGGCCAGGACGTCCTGCACCACGGCCTGCACCGCGAGGCTCACCTGGTCGTACCGGGGGCTCTTGGGCCGCGGTACGGCCGAGAGCACGCTCTGGCGCAGCGTCGGCAGATAGGGGTGGTCGCGGACGAGGGCGGGATCGCGGTAGAGCGCCGCGCGCACCGGCGGCAGACCCCCCTCGGTCAGGACCCGGCGCTGCACCTCCTCGCCGGTGAGGTGCGTGATCAGGTCGGCGGCGGAGGCCGGGTACCGGGAGTGGGAGCTCACCGCCAGGTTCGACCCGCCGAGGACGCTGGTGCCCGGGCCGCCGGGCCCCGGCAGCGGGACGGCGCCGAAGCGGCCCGCCACCGCGGAGCCCGGCGCGGCCGCCTCGCGGTACACGTAGGGCCAGTTGCGCAGGAACAGCAGCCGCCCCTCCTGGAAGGCCCGGCGGGACTCCTCCTCCTTCCAGCCGAGGGACTCCCGCGGTATCCAGCCCTCGCGTACTCCCCCGGCCAGGAAGTCCAGCGCCCGGCGGGCCTCCACCGAGCCGACGCTCACCCGCTCGCCGTCGTCCCGCAGGATCGAGCCGCCCGCGGAGTGCACCGCCTCGACGGCGTTGACGGTGAGCCCCTCGTAGGGCAGGAACTGCCCGGCGTAGCCGCCCAGCCCGTGGCGGGGTGCGACGGTGCGCGCCTGGTGCTCGAGTTCGGCCCAGGTCCGGGGCGGTTCGAGCCCTTCGCGCCGCAGCACGTCACTGCGGTAGTAGAGCAGCCCGGCGTTGGTCACATAGGGCACGGCGTAGAGCCGGCCGTCGAACGTGGCGGTGTCCACGACGGGGCTCAGGAAGGAGTCCAGCGGGAAGCGCCCGCGCTCCAGCGGTGCTATCCATCCGGCCGCGGCGAACTCCGAGGTCCAGGCCACGTCGATGTTGAGCACGTCGAAGCGGTCGCTGCCCGAGCGGAGTTCGCTGATCATCTGGGCACGGGTCTCGTCGGCCGACTCGGGCAGCTCGACCAGCGTGACCTTCTCGCCGGGGTGCTCCTCGTTCCACTCCCGCAGCAGCGGGGGGAGGTAGCCCGTCAGGTCTCCGGCCGTCACCAGCGTCATGGGGCCTCGCCCCGGGGCCTGCGCCGCATCCCGCCCGGGTCCGGGGGCACCCGCGTGCGCCGCCAGCACGAGGGCCGCGACCAGGAGGCCCCTACCCGCGGCACGCATCCACCGCATAGGTTCCTCCCTGTGCACGACCCGGCTGCACCGCCGGTCGTCGCGGCCCGTCCACGCCCGCGGGGCATGGGCGATACTAGACGCCCGGCACCGGGGGCCGGCGGCCCGCAGACCGAGCTGTTGCCGGACCGATACGCAAGCGACGGAGCGGGAGAGAGGGGGCGGGCGTGCGGCTGCCGCTCCTGGCGCTCCTCACCCGCGGGCCGGCGCACGGCTACGAGCTGAAGCAGGACCTTGAGAAGCTGCTGGGCGCCGCGTACCCTCAGCCGAACATCGGCCAGGTCTACGTGACGCTCGGCCGGCTGGAGAAGAGCGGCCTGATCGACGGCGTGGACGTCGAGCAGTCGGGCCGCCCCAACAAGCGCACCTACCGGCTCACCGACGCCGGGCGCGAGGCCGTGCTGGCCTGGTTCGAGCAGACCGCCGACGAACCCCGGGTCCGCGACGAGTTCTTCATGAAGCTCGCCCTCGCACCGGAGTCCGGGCTGGCCGACCCGATCGCGCTGATCAACCGGCAGCGGAGGCAGTACCTGAACACCATGCGGGAGCTGTCGAGGCTCGCGGCCTCCGAGGACCGGGACAACAAGGTCTCCCAGCTCCTGATCGAGGGCGCCATGCTGCACCTTCAGGCGGATCTGGACTGGCTCGAACGCTGTCAGGAGGAGCTGGAATGAGCGAGAGGGCGCCCACCGGCGACCGCCGGACCGGCCGGTGGGCGCGTGTCCGTGCGGCCCTGCGCACCCCCTCCGCCCCCGGCGGCGCGCAGGGGGCCGCCGCCGGGCGGGTCCCCGCCCCTCTGGTGCGGGCGGAGCAGCTCGTCAAGACGCACCGCGGCGAGGGCACCGCCCCGGTGCACGCGGTGCGCGGGGTCGACCTGACCGTGGAGCCCGGGGAGTTCGTGGCCGTGACCGGGCCGTCCGGTGCCGGCAAGTCCACCCTGCTGCACCTCGTCGGCGGACTCCAGCGTCCCGACTCGGGCGGACTGTGGCTGGACGGCGAGCGGGTGGACGCCTACGGGGAGGCCCGCTGGGCCCTGCTGCGCCGTCGGCGCATCGGCATCGTCTTCCAGTTCTTCAACCTGGTCTCCAACCTCACGGTCGCCGACAACGTGGAGCTCCCGGCGCTCCTCGCCGGGGTGCCCGCCGGCGACGCCCGGGCCTCGCGGGCCGAGCTGCTGGCCGAGCTGGGCCTGGAGGGCCGCGAGCGCTCCATGCCGGGCGAGCTGTCGGGCGGCGAGCAGCAGCGCGTCGCCCTGGCCCGCGCCCTCGTCAACCATCCCGCGCTGCTGCTGGCCGACGAGCCGGCCGGCAGCCTCGACAGCAAGGGCACCCGGGAGG
This sequence comes from Streptomyces sp. C10-9-1, assembly GCF_024497955.1. Lineage (GTDB taxonomy): Bacteria > Actinomycetota > Actinomycetes > Streptomycetales > Streptomycetaceae > Streptomyces > Streptomyces sanyensis. The sequence continues at coordinate 19,152 of NZ_JANHKP010000010.1, forward strand.
TGCTGCGCCTGCTCGGCCGGTTCCACGAGCGCGGCCAGACGATCCTCATGGTGACCCACGACGCGCGCACGGCCAGTGCGGCGGACCGCGTGATCAGCTTCTTCGACGGGCAGGTCGCCGACGACGCCCCGCTGGGCGGCTCCCGCCGAGAGGGGCGCCGCGGGGTGTCCGGCGTGCTCGAACTGAAGGAGTGAGCGTGCGGGCGACACTGCGCTGGGCGCGCGCCGATGTCCGCGCGCACCGCGGCGAGGCGCTCTTCGCCGTGCTCGCGAGTGCCGGGATCATCGCCTCGCTGCTCCTGGCCGGGGCTCTGCTCGGCTATGCGGCGAACCCCTGGCAGCGGGTGTTCAACGAGTCGCGCGGCGCCCACGTCTGGCTGCACACCCGCGGCGGTGCCGAGGCCGGGGCGCTGTCCCGGCTGGACGGGGTGGAGTCGGTGTCGGGTCCGTACCGGACGGCCGGGGCGACGGCCGAGGCGCGGGGCGCCCGGGCCGCTCTCGAACTGCGGGCGGCCGGGTCCGGCCCGCCGGCGACCGCCCGCCCCCTGGTCGTCGAGGGCTCCTGGCTCGGCGCGGGGGGTGCGGCGGACGAGATCGTCCTGGAGGCCGCTCTCGCCCGCGCGCTGTGGGCCTCCCCGGGCGACACCCTGACCGTGACCGGGCCCGGCGGGGCCGCTCTGGCGCTCCGCGTCGCGGGTGTGGCGGACACCGCGGAGCGGCGCTACCGGCCCGGGGGCGAGCCGGGTATCGGCTGGGTGCCGCCCGCGCTGCTGGAGCGGATCGCGCCCGGGGCACGGGACGAGGCCGTCGGTCTGAGGCTCGTGGACCCCGGGGACACCGACTTCACCGTCCAGCGGGCGGTCACCCTGCTGGGAGCCGACCGGGTCTCCCAGGTGGCCAAGTGGCAGCAGGCCCGGGCCGAGGCGGGCGGCGACGACCGGCTGCTCGGGCAGCTCTTCGCGGTGTTCGGAGTGGGTGCGCTGCTGGCCGCGGCGCTGGCCGCCTCCGGGGCCGTCGCCGCCCGGGTACGGGCCCAGCTCAGGGACATCGCGATCGTCAAGGCGGTCGGCTTCACGCCGGGGCAGGTGGTCCGGGCCTTCCTCGTCGAGCACCTGGCCTTCGCCCTGCTGGGCGTCGCCCTCGGTACCGCGGCCATCGCGCTCGCCGGGTCGCGGATACCGGGGCGGATCGGTGAGGCGGTCTCGGCCTGGCAGGGGCTGCCCGGGTACGCCGCGGTGATGGCGGGCGTACCCGCCGGTGCCGTCCTGCTGATCGCCGCGGCGACGGCGCTGGCCGCCTGGCGGGCGGGCCGGGTGCCGCCGGTGCCCGTGGCCCGGTCGGCGCTGCCCACCGCGGCCCCCATGACCGCCCTCGGCCGGCGTGCCCTGGGACTCGGGGTACCGCCCGCGCTGGTCCTCGGGTGGCGCGCCGCCTTCCCGCGGCGGGCCCGCACCCTGCTGCCGGTGGCCCGGCTGGCCCTGCCGCTGGCCCTGGTCTCCGTGGGGCTGGTCGCGTGGTCCACGCTGGACGGCTTCCGGGACCGGCCGGAGCGCGTCGGGCTGCCCGCGGCGCTGACCGTCCGGGCGGCGCAGCCCGGGGGGCCCTCGCAGGACGAGCTGGACCGGCTGCTCGCGTCGGTCCCCCAGATCGCCGCCGCCTACCCGGGTGCGGAACTGGCCGCCCTGGTGCCCGGGCAGACCGGGACCATCGCCCTGCGCGGTCTGGGGACCGCGGCCGCCCCGTTCCCCTCGGCCGTCGCCGAGGGGCGGCTGCCCGACGGCCCCGACGAGGCCGTGGCCGGACAGGGCCTGCTGGACCTGCTGGGCATCCGGGTCGGCGACTGGGTGCGGATGACGGTCGACGGGCGGCCGCAGCTGCTGCACGTCGTCGGGCGCAGCATCGAGCCGGACGCCGCGGGCCGGGTGGTGACCACGACGGTGGACACGCTGCGGGAACGGGACGGCTCCCTGCGCCCGGAGTTCCACGCGCTGGTGCTGCGCCCGGACGCGGACCGGCGGGAGGTCGCGGAGCGCCTGGGCTCGGCGGCGGACGGCGTGCTGGAGGTCCGGGAGACGCCGGACCCCTCGCAGGGCCTGGAGCCGGCCCGTGTCGTGATCACCGCGCTGATCGCGGTACTGGCCCTGATCGGCTTCATCGAGCTGCTCACGCTGATCGGCACGGGCGTGCGCGACCGCGGGCGGGATCTGCTGGCGCTGAAGGCCATCGGGCTGACACCCCGGCAGATCGGCGGGGTGATCGTGACCGCTGCGGCGTGGACGGCACTGGCCTCCGCGGCGGTGGGCACGGTCGCGGGTGCGCTCGCCGGGCGGTGGCTGGTGGACGCACAGGCGCGCAGCAGCGGCATCGGCGCGGGCATCGCCCAGGTGCCGCCGGTTCCGGTGCTGGCCGCCGTCGCGGCGGCGGCCGTTCTGGGGGCCGCGGCGGCCGCAGTGGTCCCGGCGACGCGGACGGCGCGGCGTCGGCTGGCGGACTCGCTGGGCGAGACGCTCTGAGGGCCGGGGCGGCGCGGCGCGGCCCCGCCCCCGGCGGGCCCGCGGCACCCCGGGAGCGGACGGGAACGGGCCCGGCGCCCGGCCCCCTTCGCGGGGGGCCGGGCGCCGGGCCGGGGCGCGGAGTCCCCGCCGGTCAGGCCACCGGGGCCGGGTAGGTCGGGTACTCCACCCCGGAGACGTGCTGGACGACCCGGATGACCTGGCACGAGTAGCCGAACTCGTTGTCGTACCAGAGGTAGAGGATGGCGTTGTCCCCGTCGACCTTGGTGGCGCCCGCGTCGACGATCGAGGCGTGGCGGGAGCCGATGAAGTCGCTGGAGACGGCGTCGGGGGCGCTGATGAAGTCGATCTGGCGCTTGAGCGGCGAGGTGAGCGAGACCTTGCGCAGGTGGTCGAGGACCTCCTCGCGGGTGGTCTCGCGTCCGAGCCGCAGGCTGAGGATGGCGATCGAGACGTCGGGCACCGGCACGCGGATGGAGCTGCCGGTGATCGGGGCCTTCAGCTCGGGCAGCGCCTTGGCGACGGCGGAGGCGGCACCGGTCTCGGTGATGACCATGTTCAGGGGCGCGGAGCGGCCGCGGCGGTCGGCCTTGTGGTAGTTGTCCAGCAGGTTCTGGTCGTTGGTGAACGAGTGCACGGTCTCCACGTGGCCGCGCAGCACCCCGTACTCGTCGTCCATCGCCTTCAGCGGCGGGACGATGGCGTTGGTGGTGCAGGAGGCGCAGGACAGGACCCGGTCGTCGGGCTTGATCGTGTCGTGGTTGACCCCGTGCACGATGTTCGGCACGTCGCCCTTGCCGGGAGCGGTGAGGACGACCTTGTCGATGCCCGGGCGCAGGTGCTGCGACAGGCCCGCGCGGTCGCGCCACTTGCCGGTGTTGTCGATGAGGATGGCGTCCTTGATGCCGTAGTCCGTGTAGTCCAGCTCGGACGGGTCGCCGGCGTAGATCACCTTGATCTCGTTGCCGTTGGCGATGATCGTGCTGTTCGCCTCGTCGACGGTGATGGTGCCCTGGAACTGGCCGTGGATGGAGTCGCGGCGCAGCAGGGAGGCGCGCTTGACGATGTCCTGTTCCCCGCCGCGGCGCACGACGATGGCCCGCAGCCGCAGGCCGTTGCCGGAGCCGGCCTTCTCGATCAGCAGGCGGGCGACGAGGCGGCCGATGCGCCCGAAGCCGTAGAGCACGACGTCGCGGGCGTCGCGGCGCTCGATCTTGTTCTCGCCCGTGGCACCGGCGACGGCCTCGGCGGTGAACTCCTCGACGCTCAGACCGCGCCCGTCGGCGCGGTAGGTGGCCGCCAGCATGCCGATGTCGATCTGGGAGGGGCCCAGGTCGAGCGTGGTGAGCGCCCTGAGGAAGGGCATGGTCTCGGTGACCGACAGCTCCTCGCCGGCGATCTGCCGGGCGAAGCGGTGGGTCTTGAGGATGCTCACCACCGACTTGTTCACCAGGGAGCGGCTGTGGACCAGGACGGTGACGTCCTGTTCGCGGTGCAGCTTCCCGATGATCGGGATCATCGACTCCGCGATCTCCTCGCGGTGCATCCAGTTGGTGAACGAGTCGTCGTTGACAGTCACAAGTCTTCTCTTTCGAGCTAGGTGGCGCTCATATGCTAACCCGCGTGGCGGCGGGGGCGTCCAGTGCCCCCGTGTTGCCGGGCTCAGGGCCCTGACCAGCGACGCAGTCCACCGGGCACGGGTTCGGGGGCGCACGCGCCCACGGGGCGGGGCGGCCCGCCGCGAGGGGATGCCGGGCGGGCGTGCGGGGCGGCCCCGGGGACCGCCCGAGACGGCGGCGGGGCGTCGGCAGGGGCGCGGCCCGGGCGGGGGACGCTCCGCGGCGGCCGGCGGGGCGGGGGCGCGCAAACCACTGGAACGGGCCCGCCCGCACGTGCTTGCATGACGCCGTGCCCTCCAGTGACCGCGTCCTCGCCTTCGCCGCCGTGTCCTTCGTGCTGATCGCGATCCCGGGCCCGAGCGTGCTGTTCGTGGTGGGGCGGGCGCTGGCGCTCGGCCGGCGTGCGGCGCTGACCACCGTCGCCGGCAACACCCTCGGGGTGTGCGTGCCGGTGCTCGCGGTGGCGCTGGGAGTCGGTTCCGTGGTGGAGCGCTCCGCGACCCTCTACACCGTCCTCCGCCTGGCCGGTGCGGCCTACCTGGTCCACCTCGGCATCCGGGCCTGGCGGGAGCGCGGCCGGATCCGGGCCGCCGTCCCCGGGGCGCAGCCGCCCGCACGCGGGCGGCGCACCTTCTGGGAGGGCTTCGCGGTCGGGGCGACCAACCCCAAGACCATCGTCTTCTTCGCGGCCGTCCTGCCGCAGTTCGTCGACCGCGGCCAGGGGCACGCCGCGGCGCAGATGCTGCTGCTCGGCCTGGTCTTCACCGTCATCGCGGCCCTCTGCGACGGCGCCTGGGGCCTGGCGGCGGGGACGGCGCGGTCCTGGTTCGCCCGCTCGCCCCGGAGGCTGGCGCTGCTCGGCGGCACCGGCGGACTGGCCATGATCGGGCTGGGCGTGGGGATGGCGGCCACGGGCCGCGCGGACTGACACGCGGCGCGCGGGCGGGGCGGGGCTCCCGGGAGCCCCGCCCCGCCCGGGCGGCCGGTCAGTGGCCGGCGGCGAGTTCCCCGCTGAGGCGGTCGTGGAGCCGTGCGCTGGGGTCGTTGAGCCCCGTGATCTCGACGGTCTTGCCGTGCCGGGCGTACTTGGTCTCGATGGCGTCCAGCGCAGCCACCGACGAAGCGTCCCAGACGTGCGCGGCGGACAGGTCGATGATGACCTTGTCGGGGTCGGTGGCGTAGCCGAACTGGCCGACGAGGTCGTTGGAGGAGGCGAAGAACAGCTCGCCGGTGACCCGGTAGACCACCGTGCTGCCGTCGGGGTCGAGCACGGCGGTGACCTCGGCGAGGTGGGCCACCCTCTTGGCGAAGACGACCATGGCGGTGAGGGAGCCCACCACGACACCGATCGCGAGGTTGTGGGTGGCGACCACACAGGCGACCGTGATCGCCATGACGGCGATCTCCCCGGCGGGCATCCGCCTGAGGGTCCCCGGCGCGACGGAGTGCCAGTCGAAGGTGGCGAAGGACACCATGACCATCACGGCCACCAGCGCGGCCATCGGGATGTCGGAGACCACGGGCCCGAAGACGACGCACAGGACCATCAGGAAGGCGCCGGCCAGGAACGTCGACAGCCGGGTCCGCGCTCCGGAGACCTTCACGTTGATCATCGTCTGGCCGATCATGGCGCAGCCGCCCATGCCCCCGAAGAAGCCGGTGACGATGTTGGCGATGCCCTGGCCCACGGACTCGCGGGTCTTGCTGGAGTGGGTGTCGGTGATCTCGTCCACCAGCTTGGCCGTCATCAGCGACTCCATCAGGCCCACCAGCGCCATGGCGAAGGCGTACGGCGCGACGGTCGTCAGGGTGTCCATGGTGAACGGCACGTCGGGCAGGCCCGGCACCGGCAGGGAGGAGGGGAGTTCGCCCTTGTCCCCGACGGTCGGGACGGCGATGGCCGCCCCCACGGTGATCACGGTGAGGATGACGATCGAGACGAGCGGCGCCGGGACCACGGTGGTGATCCTCGGGAAGAACACCATCAGGGCCAGGCCGCCGACGACCAGCGGGTACACCGCCCAGGGCACGTCGGTCAACTCGGGGATCTGCGCCATGAAGATCAGGATGGCGAGGGAGTTGACGAAGCCGACCATCACCGACCTCGGGATGAAGCGCATGAGCCTGGCCACGCCCAGCGCTCCGAGGACCACCTGGAAGACGCCGGCCAGGATGACGGCGGCGACCAGGTACCCGAGCCCGTGCTCGCGGTTGAGCGGGGCGATCACCAGGGCGACGGCCCCGGTGGCCGCGGAGATCATGGCGCGCCGCCCGCCGACGACCGCGATGGTGACCGCCATCGTGAAGGAGGCGAACAGGCCGATCGCCGGGTCCACACCCGCGATGATCGAGAAGGAGATCGCCTCCGGTATCAGGGCGAGGGCGACGACCAGACCGGCCAGGACCTCGGTGCGCCACACCTTGGGGTCGCGCAGCCAGTCGGGGGCGCGCAGCCGCCCGGCCGGGGAGACAGCGGAAGCGGAAGAGGACAAGGGAGGGCGTTCCTGTCGTGCTCGGGCGCTCCGCTCGGCTGTCGGGCGCGCGGGGGACGCGGAGGGCCGGGACGGCACCTCGCGGAGGGCCCCGGGGAGGGACCGGTGCTCAGGAGGGGGACGGGGCGCCCTCGGGCGCCGTGCGTCGCGGCCGTGACGTCACGGCGGGCAGGCGGTGGCGCCGGGCGTCATGGACTCGCGCACGGCTCTCCTGCGGGGTTTCGGGGGTGTCACCGGGGGCGGCGTCGGCCCCGACTCGGAAGGGGCGGGACACACGGCGACCGGGGCCGCACCCGCCGTCGGCAACTCTACCCTAACGTTAGGGTAGGGATCGATCGGGTCGTGCACGGCGGTCCGGCGCAGGCGGCGACCCGAGGAGCAGGCGCGTGGACGGCAGGCAGCGGATGCAGATCGGCGAGGTCGCCGCACGTACGGGGCTGTCGCTGCGCACCATCCGCCACTACGAGGACGCCGCGCTGGTGGTGCCCTCGGCGCGCTCGCAGGGCGGTTTCCGCCTCTACACGGAGACCGACGTGGCGCGGCTCATGGTCATCCGCCGCATGAAGCCCCTGGGCTTCACCCTCGACCAGATGCGCGACCTGCTCGACGCGACCGACCGCCTCGACGCGGAGGGCGGTCCCGCCCCCGACGAGCGTGCGGCGCTGCTGGCCCGGGTACGCGGCTACGAGCGGGCGGCAGCCGAGCAGGTCGACCGGCTCCGCGTGCAGCTGTCCCGGGCCGAGGAGTTCGCCGGGGACCTGCGCACGCGCCTGGAGCGGGAGTCCGCGCGCACCGCGTGAGCGCCCCTCCCCTCCTGCCTCCGCCGGGTCGGCCGGGGCCGCCGCGAGGCCGGGCGGACCCCGGCCGGGGCCGACGGCCTCAGCGGCGGCTGCGCACCAGCAGGTGGAGGAAGTACGGCGTGCCGATGACCGCGGTCATCAGGCCCGCCCCCAGCTGCGCCGGGGCGATGACGGTGCGGCCCACCAGGTCGGCCGTGCAGACGAGCACGGCACCGAGGAGCACGGCGACCGGCAGGACCCGGGCGTGGCGGCGCCCCACCAGGGCCCGCGCGGCATGGGGTGCGACGAGGCCGACGAAGCCGATCGTGCCCGCCGCCGCGACGGCGGTCGCGCTGAGCAGCACGGCGAGGACCAGGAAGCCCAGGCGGGCCCGTGAGAGGCCCAGCCCCAGGAGTCGGGGAGTGTCCTCGTCGAGGGAGACCAGGTCGAGCTCGGTGCGGCGCACGGCGGCGAGGGCCAGGCCGACGGCCAGGACCACCGCGAGCGGCACCGCGTCCGGCAGGCTGCGCCCGTAGGTGGAGCCGGAGAGCCAGGTCAGCGCCTTCGTGGCGTTGAACGGGTCGGTGAGCACGATCAGCAGCCCGATCAGTGCGGCGCTGCCGGTGGCGGCGCCGAAGCCGACGAGGACGAGGCGGTTCTGCCGGAAGCCTCCCCGCGCCGCGAGACCGAAGACCAGGAGCGAGCTGGCGGCGGCGCCCGCGAACGCGGCGCCGGCGATGCTCCACGACCCGGCCAGCGGCACGGTGGTGACGAGGAGCACGGCTCCCAGCGCGGCACCGCCCGAGACACCCAGGACGCCGGGTTCGGCGAGCGGGTTGCGCGTGACGGCCTGGACGAGCGTGCCCGCCAGGGCGAGGGCCGCCCCGGCCAGGAGGGCGGCCACGACCCGCGGCACCCGGGTGTCGAGGACGAAGCCGACCGCGCGTCCCGCCCGGCCCTGGGCCCAGTGGGCCACGTCCCCCAGCAGCAGCTTGCTGTCGCCCAGCAGGACCGCGGCGACGGCGACGGCGACCAGCAGGGCCACGAGGACGGCCGTGGCGGCCAGGAAGGCGGTCCTGCTCCGGATGCGCAGCCGGTCCTCCGCTGCGGTGCGCCCGGCGTCGCGCACCCGGGTGGCCAGCACGACCAGGAAGACGGCACCGGCGAGCGAGGTGGCCACACCCGTGGGCACGGCGACGGCGACGTCCGGGGGCACGGCGGCGCGCAGGGCGACGTCGGAGCCGAGGACCAGCACCGCACCGGCGAGGCCGGCGAGGGGGAGGCCCGCCCGCGCCCGGGCGAAGGGGCGGATCCTGCGGGCCAGGGGCCGTACCAGGGCGGGGGCGCACAGACCGACGAAGCCGATGGGGCCGGCGAGGGTCACGGCCGCCGCGGAGAGCAGTGCGGCGAGGGTCACGGAGGCGACGCGGGTGGCGCGGACCGGCACCCCGAGGCCGCGGGCGGCCTCGTCCCCGAGGGCGAGGGTGTCGATCCGCCGGGACAGCAGGAGCAGTCCGGACAGGCCGATGACGGCGAGCGGGAGGACCGAGAGCACTCCGCCGAAGCCGTTCTGGGCGATGCTGCCCTGGTTCCACTGGTAAAGCCCCTCGGTCTGCTCCGGGAACAGCAGCAGGAGCCCTTCGGTGACGGCGGTCAGACCGAGGGTCAGGGCGCTGCCGGCGAGCACGAGCCGGACGGTGCCGGCGCCGAGCCCGGACAGGCCGAGGACGACGGCCGCGGCCGCGGCTCCCCCGGCGAAGGCGACGCCCGAGGAGGCGAGCAGGGGCAGGGAGACGCCGGTCACGGCGGCGAGGCCGAGGGCGAGGTAGGACCCGGCGTTCACGGCCAGGGTGTCGGGTGAGGCGAGCACGTTGCGGCTGACGGCCTGAAGGGCGGCCCCGGCGATGCCGAGGACGGCTCCGACGAGCAGCCCCGCGGCCATGCGCGGCAGGCGCGAGGCGACGACGACGGAGGCGTCGGCGGCGTCGGCGCGCCCGGTGAGCGCCTTGAGCACCTCGGGGGCGCCCACGGCGGCGGTGCCCTGGGTGACGTCGGCGGCGGCGAGGGCGGCGAGCAGCAGCAGGAGCGCGGCCGTCACCGCGGCCGCGCCCGTACGGGACGCGGCCGCCGGTGAACGGGGGGCGGAGGGTGGGGCGGTGACGGCCACGTGGCTACTTCGTCAGGGCCTGGACGAGGGCGTCGACGTAGGCTCCCATGGACTCGGGGCCGCCGAACATCCAGATGCCGTCGGGCAGCCGGTGGACGTTCCCGTCCTTGACGAAGGGCAGCGAGGTCCACACCGGGTCGTCCTTCAGCACCCCGGTGAAGGGGGTGCTGCTGGCGTCCCCCGCGCTGCCGATGTAGGCGAAGTGCACGTCCTCGCCCAGGGAGGTCAGCCCCTCGACGTCCGTGGTGCCGAGGCCGTAGTTCTCGTCGCCCTCGACGGTCCAGGCGTTCTCCAGGCCCAGCTTCTCGTTGACGCCGCCGATCAGCGAACCGGCGGTGTAGGGGCGGACGGAGACCTGGTTGGAGACCACGTAGCCGTCGGCGAAGGCGAGGCGGGCGTCGGCGAGCCCGGCGTCGGCGAGGGCCTTGCGGCCCTCCTCGGTCTTCGCCTCGAACTCCTTCTTCAGCTCCTCGGCCCTGTCGGTGGTGCCGGTGGCCCGGGCGATGAGGTCGAGGTTCTGCGTCATCCGCCCGATCGGGTCGGAGGCGTCCGCCGCCCGCACCTCGAGCACGGGTGCGATCTTGCGCAACTGCTCCACGGCCGCGGCGGGCAGGTCGCTGGTGGCGACGACGAGGTCCGGCGCGAGCCCGGCGACGGCGTCCATGCTCGGCTCGCCGCGGGTGCCGATGTCCTCGGGTTCGTTCGTGAGCGGGACGGCGGTGTCCCAGGTCCTGTAGCCCTTGACGTCGGCGACGCCCACGGGGTCGACGCCGAGGGACACCAGGCTCTCGACGACGTTCCACTCGGTGCCGACGACCTTCTCGGCGGGACCGTCGAGTTCCACCTTCCTGCCGGTGGCGTCGGTGAGGACCAGGGGCTCGGCGCCCTTCGGGCCGGCCGCGTCGTCGGCGGCCGGCTCGGTGGTGCCGCAGGCGCCGAGGGCGAGCACGGCGGCAGTGGCGGTGGCGGCCAGGAGGAGTCGTCTCATGAGGTGGTGCTGAGCCTTTCGCTTCGGGTGTGGTGGCGGCCGATGGCGCGGGTGCGCAGCCGGCCCGTCAGGGGGTCGGTGTCGACCTCGATGCGGATGCCGTAGGCGCCGGTCAGCCGCTCGGGGGTGAGGACGGCCTCGGGTGCGCCGTCGGCGACGGTGCGCCCGTCGTGCAGCAGCACGATCCGGTCGGCCACCGCGGCGGCCTGGTCGAGGTCGTGCAGGACGGCGCCGACGGCGATGCCGTGGCCGTCCGCCAGGTCCCGCAGCAGGTCGAGGAGTTCGACCTGGTAGCGCAGGTCCAGATAGGTGGTGGGTTCGTCGAGGAGGAGCACGCCGGTCTCCTGGGCGAGGCAGCCCGCCAGCCAGACGCGCTGGAGCTGGCCGCCGGAGAGCTGCTCGGCGCCCCGCCCGGCCAGCTCGGTGACGCCGGTCATGGCGAGCGCCCGGTCCACTGCCGCGGGGCCGCCCGGGTCGCTCCTCCCCCACCGGCCGCGGTGGGGGTAGCGGCCGAACTCCACGAGGTCCCGCACGGTCAGGCCGCTGGGCGTGGAGCGCTTCTGGGCCAGGAGGGCCACATGGCGGGAGAACTCACGAGGGGTCAGGGCGAGCCCGTCGGTGTCGCCGTCGATGAGCAGCCGCGCGGTCCTCGGGCGCTGGAGCCGGGCGAGCGTGCGCAGCAGGGTGGACTTGCCGCTTCCGTTGGGTCCCACCAGCACGGTGACCTCGCCGGGCAGCAGCGACAGGGCCGCCTCGTGCACGACATCGGTCCCGTCGTAGGCCACGGTCACGTCCGCGGCCGACAGGTGGTGGCCGCGGGGTGCCGCGGCAGCGGGGTTCTCTGCACCGTCCTTCACGAAGGTCAGGTTAGCCTAACCTAAGCACTTCTCGGCACCCCGGGGGACCGGCGGAATCCTCCGCTCCGCGGCTGGCCCGCGCGGCACCGCAGCGGCGTGCCGCCCGGGGTCCCGGCGGGCCGGGGGCCGGGGGCCCGCCGCCTCAGCGGAGGCGTGCCGCCCGGGGTCCCGGCGGCCGGGCGGCCGGCCGCGACGGCCTTGCCGCGGCCAGGGCTTCCCTGGTCGGGATCCGCTCCAGCACGCCCCCCGCGAAGACGTCGTACAGCGGCAGCGACTCCAGGTGCACGTAGCCGATGTGGCAGTCGCAGACGGCCAGCGGGCAGGCGCGCGGGCGCAGTGCGCCGCGGTAGCTGCCGTCGTAGAGGTTGCCGAGGGCGGCGGGGACGAAGTGGCAGCGCCGCACGGTGCCCTCGCCGTCCACGGACACCACCGACTCACCGGTCCGGCAGGGCAGTCCGGCGGTGCGGTGCGGATGGCGGCTGAACGCGAAGAGCGGGTCGAGCGCCTCCCAGTCGGCCGCCTCGGCGTCGCTGTACGTGTGCCCCTCCGCGGCGTTGACCCACAGGTAGACGTGCTCGGGCAGCGCCTCGCGCAGCCGCCGGGCGTGCCCGAGGTGCTCGGGGAGGCCGACGACGCCGACGCTGTGGCGCACCCCGGACTGCGCCAGCTCCCGGCACCGGCCGAGGAACCGGTCGTAGGGCGTCTGGCCCGGGTGGTAGGTGCACCACAGGGCCAGGCTGTCCCGGTCCGCGTCGGCGATCCAGCCCGTCCGGCAGGACAGGTTGGTCTGGATCGCCACCCTCCGCACGTGCGGCAGGCGGGAGAGTTCCACGAGCGCCCGCCGGTACCAGGAGCGCACCAGGCCCTCCCCCCACGGGGTGAACAGCAGCGAGAGCCGGTCGCCGGTGGCCTCGGCGGCCCAGCCGGAGAAGCGCTCCAGGGCTCTGCGGTCCTGCTCCAGGGCGGCCCGGCTGTCGCGGCGCTTGGCGAAGGGGCAGTAGGGGCAGTCGTAGTCGCAGGAGGCCAGCGGCCCCCGGTACAGCAGGGTCAGGTCCACGCCGGCCCCCTTCACTTGCGGGCGTAGGCGGCCATCGCGGACCGGACGGCGGGTGAGAAGAGCGCCGGTCCGACCGCGTCGGAGTGGGCCAGCCCCTCGGGCGTGAGACGCAGCCGCGCCTCCCCCGGACCGCCCTCGGCCAGCCAGCCCGCCTCAGCGAACCGCCGCAGCTCGACGGGGAAGTCCTCGAAGGGCCCGGTGCCGAACCGTGCCCGGTAGTCGGCCACGGCCATGCCCTCGGCCTGGAGGAGCGACTGCAGCAGGTGGCGGCGGCGGGCCTCGCCGTCGTCCATCCGGCGGCCGTACTCGGCGCGGGCGAAGTCCGGGCCCGGCCGGGCCACGTAGTCGTCCACGATGGCCCGGATCTGCCGCATGTCGACGGCGTAGTCGAAGGAGTAGTGCAGTGCGGGGGTGTAGGACCGCGCCCCGCAGCCCAGGCCGACCATGCCGTCCGTCTGGCAGGAGTGGTCCGCAGGCACGGCGGTCGGAGCGCCGGGCCTGCGGAACATCCGCATCGAGACCTGCTCGTACCCGGCGGAGAGCAGTGTGTCGCGGCCGTGGCGGTACAGGTGCAGCCGCTGGGCGTCCCAGGCGGCCTCCGCGAGGGGGCCGGATGCCTCGCCGCGCCTCCCGAGGCCCGTCAGCGGCCGCACGTAGAGCGGGTAGAGGTACAGCTCCTCGGGCCGCCAGGCCAGTGCCGCCGCGAGCGAGCTGCTCCAGGTGGCCTCGGTCTGGCCGTCGATGCCGTAGATGAGGTCGATGTTGAGGACCGGGAGGGCGGCCTCGCGGACGCGGCCGAGGGCGGCCTCGACGTCCGCGCGCCGCTGGGGGCGGGCGGCGGAGCGGACCTCCGTGTCCACGAAGCTCTGCACCCCGAGGCTCAGACGGGTGGTGCCCCGCTCGGCGAGGACGGCGAGCCGGTCCGCGGTCGCGGTGGACGGGGACGCCTCCACCGACAGCGGCACCGCCCGCAGGTCGGCTCCCGCGGTGTGCTCCGCGATGTCGCACAGCCGGGAGAGTTCGGCCGCGGTCAGGAACGTCGGGGTGCCTCCTCCGAACGCGGCGGCGGCGAAGCGGACGGGACGGCCGTCGGCGCCGAGCGCCTCGCGGACCGTGCGCGCCTGCCGCTCCAGCGCGTCGAGGTACGCGCCCGTGAGGCCGTCGGGGGCGCCGATGCGGGTGAACAGGTTGCAGAAGCCGCAGCGGACCTCGCAGAAGGGGATGTGCAGGTACAGCGAGAGGGCGTCCTTGGTCCGTCCCGCCCACACCTCGGCGAGTTCGGGCCGGTCCGGGAGGGCGCGGTAGGCGGTCTTGTGCGGGTAGGCGTAGACGTAGCTCTCGTACGGGCGGACCCCGGGGGCGGGCGGCGGCGCGGCGGCGGGACCGGGCCCCGTCGGGGAGGGCGCGGCGGCGGAGGGCGTGGCGGTCATCGCGGGCCTCCTGCCTCGGCGGACGGGACCGGGCCGTCGGGTTCCAGGAAGAAGTGGGCGTAGGGCACCGTCCACACCGCCTCGTGGGCGAGGCGGTGCCCGGTGTACCCCCCGTCGCCGTAGGCCGTGCCGTGGTCCGAGGTGACCACCGCGAAGCAGCGCCGGCGGCTCCGCATCGCGTCGAAGAGGCGCCCGACGTGCCGGTCCACGTACGCCAGCGCGGCGGCGTGCGTCTCCCGCGTGTCGCCGTCCTCCCGCCGGGCACCCTCGGCGTGGAACCAGTTCGGCTGGTGCATCGCGGAGACGTTCACGAAGAGGAACAGCCGCTGCTCGGCGGGCAGTCCGGCCACCACCCGCTCCGCGCGGGCCACCTGCTCCTCGAAGGAGTTCGGGGAGGCGACCCCGAACGACGGCTCCCAGTGGGCCTCCTGGAACAGCTCCGGCAGCACCGACCCGAGCGCGCCGCGCCGGTTGAAGAAGCCGACGCCGCCGATGCAGACGGTGCGGTACCCGGCGCCGGCCAGCCCGGAGACCAGGTCGGGGGTGTCGAAGACCCAGGTGCGCCCGGCCGTGGACTCGCTGCCGGCGAAGCGTGCGGCGAACAGCCGCGGGTGCGGCCCCGGTGCGGCGGGGGTGGGCAGGAAGCCCGCGAAGATCGCGTGGTGGGAGGCGTAGGTGAAGCTGCCCGGCGCGTGGCGGCGCTCCCAGCGGCCGCCCGGCAGCCGGGCGGCGAGCCGGGGGGTGCGCCCCCGGGCCGCGGCCTCGGCGGCGACGTCGTGGCGGAGGGTGTCCAGCGTGACGAGCAGCAGGTCGTCCCGGCCGACGACCTCGTTCATGTCGGGTGTGTCGGGCCCGGGCGCCTGCCCGGGTGCGGTGCCGGTTCCGGGGGCGTCGCGCAGGGCGGGGCCCGGCGGGAAGGGGTGCATGGGTGGTTCCTGTCGTTCGGTCAGGGGCGGGCGCCCGCGAGGGCCGCGGACGCGCGTCCTCGGTGCGGAGCACGGAGGGCACCGGGGTTCCAGGGCGGGGAGGCCACTTGCGCGGCGTAGGTGTCGAGGCCCTCGGCGGGGCCGCCCTCGAAGCCGGTCAGCCCGGGCAGCAGGTCGCCGAAGGCGTTCACCTCGGCGACGGCGAAGCGGCGCCAGTGGACGGCCGGAAGCAGGTCGACGCCGACGCACGGGGTGCCCGGGAAGACGGCCGCGGCGCCTTCGGCGACCGCCAGCATGCCGGGCCACCCCGTGCCGGGCGCGGCGGCGACGGCTTCCCGGACCGCGGCGAGGTCGCCCCGGGAGCCGCCGAGGTGGAGGTTGGTCAGCGGCCCCGCGGAGGTGCGGACCACGGCGTGGGTGGCACGGCCGGCGGTGGCCACGACCCTCAGGTCCGCGGCGCGCCCGTGCTGTGAGGCCTTGGGCAGCCAGCGCTCGACGTGCAGTCCGTCGGGGGCGAGGGCGTCGACCAGGGCGCCGACGGTCCGCTCGTCCTCGTAGCGGCGCACCCGCAGGGAGTTGTGGAGCGCCCCCGACGGGGTGAGTTCCACGGAGGTGGTGGCCCGCACCCGGCCTCCGGTGCCGCTCTCGACGGCCAGCACACCCGAGGCGGAGGAGCCGTGGGCCGGTTTGGCGAACACGCGGCGCAGCCCGGGGCGGTCGAGGAGTGCGCGCAGGTCCGGCCAGCCGTGGACCGGTGGCGCGCCGGGGCCGGAGGTGGGCGAGGGCGGAACCGGCACCCCCGCCGCGGCGAGCGCGGCATGGCAGAGCCGCTTGTCGAACAGGACGGCCAGCTCCCCCGGATCGGCGAGCAGTGTGCCCCCGGCCGTGCGCACCCCGTCCGCGACATGGTGCACGGCGTCGAGGAACCCCCGGTACCAGCGGGCACCGCCCTCCACCCGGGTGGGGTCCGCCGTTCCGCGCAGCAGCCGGTCGGCCAGCGGGTCCTGGCCGGGCGAGTCGAGGCGCACCAGCTCCCCGGGCCGGAAGCGGGCCGCGCCGCGGAGCACGTCGGTCCAGGGGACGACGCGCGCGGGGGCGCGTCCGGCGTTGCGCAGGGCGGTCTGCAGGAGCGCCGTGCGCCGTCCCTCGGGGTGTCCCACGACCGCGGCGGCCGGGTGCGCGGCCGTGGCGGGCGTCATTCCGCCACCGCGGTGTAGCGCTCCTCGCGTCCCCCGCGCTCCTCGATGCCGCCCGAGAGGTCGACCTCCACCCCGTACGGCTCCAGCGCCGACCGCAGCCTGCCCGCGACCTCGGGGCTGAGGAAGTGGTGGTGGAGGTCGAGCCTGGCCAGATGGGTGAGCGGCTGGCCTTCGAGCAGCGCCGCGGCGCCCTCGTCGCCGAAGGTGCCCATGGACAGGTCGAGTTCGCTCAGGCGCGCGACCACGGGGGCCCCGGCGAGCGCGGCGGCTATCTCGCTCTGGATCTCGCTGTTGCGCAGGGCGAGGCGGCGCAGCGACGGCAGGCGCGCACCGCTCAGGACGGGCTCCAGGTCGGCGACCTCGGCGTCGGCGCCGTACCAGGAGGTGCCGAGCCAGAGGTCGAGGTCCTCCAGCGCCGGGAGTTCGCTGGCGGCGACGCCGCGGACGACCTCCTTCGACAGGCCGCCGGTCTCGATGCGCAGCCTGCGCAGGGCGGAGTGCGCCAGGGGCGGGAAGGCCAGCCCCTCGCCGCCGCGGACGCCGAACTCCTCCAGCCGGGGGTAGGCGCGCAGCAGCGGGCCCATGTCGGACTGGTGGATCCAGGAGATCTCGCACTCCTCGTAGGTGACGTCGCCGACGAACAGGGCGCGCAGCGCGGGCAACCGGTCCGCGGCGCCCACCAGGAGCTCCACGAGCCCGGTGTTGGCGGTGTCGCAGTCCTCGGTCCACCACCCGCCGACCACCAGGGCCCGCACCCGGGAGGCGTCGACCGACCGGAGGAACCTGGCGAACGACTCCGGCCAGCTCTCCTCGCCGTCGTACACGTCGGCGGAGATCCGCCAGGCGACGGCGCCCGCCTCGGGGAGCGGGGCGGCCGGCTGCGCGCCGGGGCCGGCGAAGTCGGCGACCGGAAGGCCGCCCCACTCCTTCATGTGGTCACCGATGGTCATCTGCACGGCTCCTGCGTCTGGCGGTCGGTCATGGCAGGTCAGTTCTACCAAGGGCCGCCGACATCCCGCCCGCCCGTTCCCGGGCACCCGTCACGGCGGTTGCGGCCCGGGCGCCGTCCGGCGTTCGCGGCGTGCGTTGTCGGACCCCGGCCGTAGCGTGGTCACGTGAACGGGCGGTCCGCAGGGGGCCGCCGGGAGGGAGAGCCGTGTACCGGCAGGGGGACGTCCTGATCATGCCCGTGGCCGAGGAGGCGGTGCCGGAGCGCGCCCGGGAGGGCGGGGGCGAGGCGCGGGACGGGCGCGGGCGCCTGGTGCTCGCGCTGGGCGAGGTCACCGGTCACGCCCACGCGGTCCCCGGCCCGGGGCGCCTGGTGCGCCAGGGAGGGGAGTTCGGGCCGATGCTGCTCCATCTCCCGCAGGGCGGACGCGTGGTGCACGAGGAGCACGCGGCGATCCCGCTCCCCCGAGGCTGGTTCCGGGTGGTGCGCCAGCGGGAGTACGTCCCGGGCGCCGTGCGCATCGTGGCCGACTGACGGCCCACCGCGCCCGGCGACACGGGGCGCCCTGCGCACCGCCCGGCCCCCGCCACCGCTTCCGTGCCGCCCCGGCGGCTCCGCGACCACGACGACGAGGACACCGTGACCGACATCTCCGCCACCGCCGCCTCCCTCCCGGCCGACGCCCGGCCCGGGGGCACGCGGCCCGTCCCCGGGCCGGGTGCCGCCGGGCCCGCCGAGGCCACCGCCCGCTGGCGCGCGGTGGCCGCGGCCACCGGCCCGGCCGACCGGGAGGCCGCGGAGGCGGGTGTCCGCCTCGCCTACCGCTCGGCGGGGCTGCCCGAGCCGCGCCGGGTGCTCTGGGCCGACTCGCCCCGTGCCGCCGTGGCCCTGCTGCGGGCGGGCGGCGGCTTCGGCCGCAGTGTGCGCGAGGAGGTCCGCACCCGCCCCTGGGAGGCCGAACGGGCCCGCGTCCACCGGGAGCTGGGTGCCGCGGGGTACGCGGCGCTCTGGGCGTCCACGGGGGCGAGGCTGTGGGAGCAGGCCAGGGCCCTGGCCGAGCGGATCCGGGCGGGGGTCGCCGAGGAGGCGGGCGGCGGGCCCGAGGTGCGGCTGCTGCTGCTGGACGCGGTCCTCGGCCAGCATGACGCGGCCTGGCTCGCGGCTCTCTCCGGGCGGGGAACCGCGCTGGACGGCCTCGCCGCGGTGGCCCGGAACGCGGGCTGGTGGTGGCCGTACGAGGACGCCGCGGTGGTCTGCGAACGGCCGGTGGAGCTGCACCGGGACGAGGCGGGCCGGCTGGACAGGGGCGACGGCCCCGCCCTGGCCTTCCCCGACGGCTTCGCGCTGCACGCCTGGCGGGGCATGGCGGTGCGGGCGGACTTCCTCGCCGTGCTCGCGGACCTCACCCCCGAGCGCATACGCGCCGAGGACAACGCCGAACTCCGCCGTGTGATGCTGGAGTTCTACGGCTACGACCGCTATCTGGCGGACTCGGGCGCCGAACCCCTGCACCGGGACGCGACGGGGATCCTGTGGCGGATCGCGCTCGCCGACGACGAGGACGTGGCGATGGTCGAGGTGGTCAACTCCACCCCGGAGCCCGACGGCACGTCCCGCACGTACTGGCTGCGCGTGCCGCCCACCACCCGGACGGCGCGTGAGGGCGTCGCCTGGACCTTCGGGCTGACGGAGGAGGAGTACGCCCCGCTGCACCAGACATGAGCACCCCCTGACGGGCGGGCGCTCAGTGGTCCTCGTGGACCGCGCCCGCTCCCCCGCCGCTCTCGGCCTCCGGGCGGCCCTGCTGGTGGTCGGCGTGGCGCGCGGGTTCCGCTCCGGCCACCACCGGGTCGAACGCGGCGCCCGCGCCCCACGCCGCGCCGAAGACGGCGGTGAGCAGGACCGCGAAGGCGGCGGCCTTGGGACCGGCGTTCATGAGGGACCTCCCGTGTCCGAGGGCCGCCGGGTGCGGCCCGGGACCATGGTACCCCCTGGGGGTATCAATACCCCCAGGGGGTATGACGGCCGGCCTACTCCAGGATGCCGAGCGCGGCGTCGGCCCGGCAGTGGGAGCACGCTTCGACCCCCTCCGCGACGGCACGGGCGGCGGCCTCCCGGGAGACGGGATACCGGCGCCCTCCGGCGAGATGGCAGTCACCGGTGTGCACGTACAGCGGCCGGCGGCCCTCGCCGATACCCCGTTCGACGACCCAGTCCGGCACCGGCGGCCGCCTGGCCTCGCCCGCGCGGCGCTCGGCCTCACGCCGCTCCGCGTCCGCGATCCGCGCGCGCACGCGCTCCAGGGCGAGCACCAGCCAGGTCTCCAGGGTGCGCAGACGGGGCAGGTCGGGCGGCAGGTCGGACACGGGAGGGCCCTCCGGTCAGGCGGCGGGGGTGACGCCCGGGGCGGGCGCCGCCCCGGGACGGGTGGCGGCCTTCAGCTCCGTCCGGGCCGCGACGACGTCCTCACGGGCGACCTCCGCCCAGTAGGGGTGCACGGCGACGGCCTCGGAGAGGGCCAGGCACTCCGCGCGGAGGCGGTCCACGGCGGCCCTCTCCTCCTCCCTCCAGCCCGGACTCGACGGCCGCCCGCCCTCGGTCCGCCCGGTGTGCGGGTGCTCGGTACCCGGCCACCCCTCATGGGGCTCCACCGACCAGGGCAGGGACCGCACCAGCCCGGCCAGCTCGGCGGTCGCCCGGTGCAGGCGGAGCTGGGCGGCGCGCAGATCCTCGGGGAAGGTGTTCTCAGCCATGACTGAATCATACTCGTGTTCGATTTACTGGGTCGGTTTCGCCGGCCGCCGGTGAGCCGCGCCGCACCCCCGGGCGGCGGGAGGCGCCCGAGGGGCACGGGGCGCACGCCGGACCCCTTCCGCGCCGCCGGGCCCGGCCCTCCGGGCGCCGCCCGCCGGTGTGCGCCGCCGGATCCGCCCCCGGCGGACGCGCCGCGAGGGCCGGGAGCGGGGCGTCACAGTCCGGGCGCCCCCCACACCGGGAACCAGCGGCCGAGGTCGGCCTCGATGCGCAGGTCGTCCGCGAGAACCGCCCTGACCTGGAGTTCGAGCGGGTTGTCGCGCTTCTCTCCCGGAAGCGGCGCGAAGGGGTAGAAGGTGCCGCGCTTGTAGAGGTAGACCAGGGCCAGCCGCCGGTCCTCGGAGTCCCGGAAGGCCACCAGGGAGCACAGCAGCTGCGGGCCGAACCCGCCGTCCTCCAGGGCCGTGTTCACCGCGTGCAGGTCGCTCACCAGAGCCGGCAGGCCGTCCTCGCCCCGGCGCCGGGACAGCAGCCAGGCGTACCCGTAGGCGTCGCGGCTGAACTCGACCCGCTCCCCCTGCCGCTCGGAGTCGGCGTCCAGCAGCTGCTGCACCTCGCGGCGGACCCGGTCGAAGGCGCCGCCCTCGGTGGCGGAGAAGCACACCGAACCGGCGCCCGTGGGCGCGAAGCCGACGGCCGCGCGCAGCGCCACGGCCGCGGACGGCAGGGCGAAGAGCCGGTCCAGGTCGGGCCGGACCGGTTCGGACCGGCCGAGCAGGGTGCTCCAGAAGCCCACGGGCTTCTCCTCTCAGGGTGTCTCGTCGCCCAGCTGCGCGGAGATCTGCGCCAGCGCCTCCAGGCGCCGCTCCAGGGGCGGGTGGGTCGAGAACAGGCGGGCGGCGGCGGACCCGGGCCGGAGCGCGGGGGTGAAGAAGAAGGCGTTGAACGCCTGGGCGGTGCGCAGGTCCCGGGTCGGGATGCGGGCGATCTCCCCGTCGACCTTGGTCAGCGCGGCGGCCAGGGCGGAGGGCTTGCCCGTGAGCAGCGCGGCCGCCCGGTCGGCGGCCAGCTCCCGGTAGCGGGACAGGGCCCGGATGAGCAGGAAGCTGAGCGCGTAGACGGCCGCCGAGACGCCCATCACGGCCGCGAAGGCGACCGCGGTGTTCTGGTCCCGCCTGCCTCCGCCGAAGAGCTGCGAGTAGAAGGCGAAGCGCACGGTGAGTCCGGCGATCACGCCCAGGAACGAGGCGATGGTGATCACGGCCACGTCCCGGTGGGCCACATGGGAGAGCTCGTGTGCCAGCACGCCCTCGAGCTCCTCCGTCTCCAGCCGCCGCTGGAGTCCGCTGGTGACGCAGACCACCGCGTGGTCGGCGTTGCGGCCGGTGGCGAAGGCGTTGGGCAGGTCCATCCGCGAGACGGCCACCCGGGGCTTGGGCATGTCGGCGGAGGCGCACAGCCGGTCGACGATGCCGTGCAGCACCGGCTCCTCCTCGGGGCCGACCAGCTGCCCCCGCATGGCGTACAGGGCGATCCGGTCGGAGAACCAGAACTGCGCCACCAGCAGCCCCCCGGCGATCACCACGATCAGGACCACGGACTTGAGCAGGACGACGAGCGCCGCGACGAACCCCACGTAGAGGAGCCCGAGGAGGAACATGGTGAGGACCATGCGCGCGGTCAGCTGCCGGTCCGGTTCGAATCGACTACGCACCGTCATCACCTCGGTTCCCGGACCGCCGCGCGGTCCCCGCCGCGCCCGGCCGGGCGCGGTCGCCCGGCGACCGGCTCCCGGGCCCCTGCCGTGGGGGTCCGGCCGCCCGCGGCCGCCCGGCCCGCGGCACTGCTGCCCGGTGCCGGCGGCCGACCGCGTCCCGCGCAGCGGCGCGGGCCGCACGTTCAGTGTTGACCCTGGCGCACCGCACCGCCAAGCGCGGGGCCCGGCGCGCGGCGCGGGGCGCCCCGGACGCCCCGCGCTACCCGTGCTCGACGTCCAGGCGCAGGAAGTGGGCGGAGCAGGAGATGCAGGGGTCGTGGTTGCGGATGGCGCGCTCGCACAGCCGGGTGAGCGCCTCGGTGTCGGGGTCCGGGCCGCCGCGCCGGAGCTCGTCCTGCACGAGGCGCCGGAGGTCGTCCTCGATCGCC
Source organism: Streptomyces sp. C10-9-1 (assembly GCF_024497955.1). Classification (GTDB taxonomy): domain Bacteria; phylum Actinomycetota; class Actinomycetes; order Streptomycetales; family Streptomycetaceae; genus Streptomyces; species Streptomyces sanyensis. Next base: position 41,026 of record NZ_JANHKP010000010.1, read on the forward strand.
CCCTGGTTCTGCGCCGTCGGCGGCACCAGCACGGCGTCGGCGACCGTGCCGTCGCCGTCGAGGGTGTAGCGGTGGTACAGCAGCCCGCGGGGGGCCTCGGTTGCCCCGTGGCCGGTGCCCGCCCGTGCGGGCACGTCCGCCGACGGCCGGTCGGGCGGCTCGTAGGCGTCGATCAGGCGGACGGCCTCGTCGGCGGCGTACAGCACCTCCAGCGCGCGGACCACGATGCTGCGGAACGGGTTGCGGCAGACCTCTCCGCCGTCCCCCGGTGCCGCGATGCCCGCCTCCCCGGCCGCCTCGCGGGCGAGGGGGGACATCAGGTGGCCGCTGATGGCGTAGCGGGCGAGGGAGCCGGTGAGGTGCCGGCGGCCGTCCAGCCGGGACTGCAGGGCGGTGGAGTGCGGCACCTGCTGCTCCACGACGTGCCGGCCGAAGTCGCGGACGGCGAAGGAGCGCGGGGGTGCGGCGGCGCCGGCCGCGAGGACGGCCGGGGTCCCCGAGCCGATCGCGTAGGCACCGGGTTCGGCGAGGGCGAGGAGGTCGGCGTCGACCGCCGCGTCCGGGAAGTCGAAGCCCGCCACCCAGCGCACGGCCTCCCGGGCGTCGTCGCGGGCGCGCAGCAGGCGCTCGCGCAGGGGCCGCAGCTCCGCGCGGGCGGGCACCCGGTGGAAGCCTCCGACCCGGACGTTCACCGGGTGGATGGCGCGGCCCCCCAGGACCTCCATCAGGAGGTTGCCCGCCTGCTTCAGCCTCAGCCCGCGCTCGACCTGCGGCCGGTGGGTGCGGGCGAGGTCGACGGCGCTGTCCCCGCCGAGGAAGTCGGGGGCGTGCAGCAGGTGGACGTGCAGGGTCTGGCTCTCGATCCACTCCCCGCAGTAGAGCAGCCGCCGCAGGTCGGCGAGCGGACCGCCGACCTCGACCCCGCAGGCGTCCTCGATCGCGCGGCAGGCGCTCATCTGGTAGGCGACCGGGCAGATGCCGCACACCCGGGAGGTGATGTCGGGCGGCTCGGTGTGGCCGCGTCCGCGCAGGAACGCCTCGAAGAAGCGCGGCGGTTCGTAGATCTCCAGGCGGGCCTCGGCGACCTCGCCCCCGCGGATGCGGACGTGCAGGGCGCCCTCGCCCTCGACACGGCTCAGGGCGCCGACGCGCAGGACCCGGGTCTCGCGGTGGGTCACGGCCGGGACTCCCGCACGGAGGGCTCCTCGAAGGCGGCGGCGTTGTACGTGCGCAGGAAGCGCGTCACGTCCCGCTCGTCCATGCCGTCGCGGCGCAGCACGGGGATGTAGGCGGGCAGGTTGGTGGACCGGGCGGGGCCGAAGCAGCCGTAGCAGCCGCGTCCGAAGGCGGGGCAGATCGCGCCGCAGCCGGCATGGGTCACGGGGCCGAGGCAGGGGGTCCCGTGGGCGACGGTCACGCACACCGTGCCGCGGCGCTTGCACGCGAAGCAGACGCTGTGGTCGGGGATGTCGGGCCGGCGGCCGCTGAGGTAGGCGGTGACGACCTCCAGCAGCTGGCCCCGGTCGATGGGGCAGCCGCGGAGTTCGAAGTCGACCGGGACATGGGCGGAGACGGGCGTGGAGGTGGCGAGGGTGGAGATGTACTCGGGGGTGGCGTAGACCGTGCGGGTGAACTCCTCCACGTCGGCGAAGTTCCGCAGGGCCTGGACTCCGCCGGCGGTGGCGCAGGCGCCGATGGTGACCAGGTGGCGGGAGTCGGCCCGCACCTGGCGGATGCGCCGGGCGTCCTCCGGGGTGGTGATCGAGCCCTCGACGAGGGAGAGGTCGTAGGGGCCCGGTGCGACGGCTCCGGAGGCCTCCAGGAAGTGGCGGATCTCCACCTCGTCGGCGAGTGGCAGGAGTTCGTCCTCGCAGTCGAGGAGGGTCAGCTGGCACCCGTCGCAGGAGGCGAACTTGAACACGCCGAGCCGGGGGCGCGGGCGGGGTTCCTGGTCGGTCATGGCGTCACAGCTCCCGGTACGTCAGCAGCGGTCCCGCACGGTCGTAGCCGGCCACGGGCCCGTCGCGGCACACCAGCAGCGGGCCGAGCTGGCAGTGGCCGCAGTGGCCGGTGCCGCAGTGCATGGTGCGCTCCAGCGACACCTGGACGCGGTCCTCGGCGACGCCGCGGTGGGCGAGGTCGCGCGCCGCGGCCCGCATCATCACCTCCGGGCCGCAGACGAAGGCGGCCGTGCGCCCCGGGGTGAACGGGGCCCGTTCCAGCAGCGCGGTGACCACGCCGACCTCGCCCGTCCACCGCGGGCCGGGCCGGTCCACGGTGACCGCCACATGCGTTCCGGGGCGGGCCGACCACTCCTCGACATCGTCCGCGAAGGGCAGTTCGCCGGGGCTGCGCGCACCGACCAGGACGCCGAGCCGGCCGCCGGAGCGGCCCGCGGACCGGTCCCGGAGCAGGGCGTGCACCAGCGGGCGCAGCGGGGCGAGGCCGATGCCGCCGGCGACGACGAGCACGTCCCGGTCCCGTGCGCGGGCGAGGTCCCAGGCGGTGCCGAAGGGGCCGCGCAGGGCGATCTGGGTGCCCGGCGCGCTGTCGTGGAGGGCTGCGGAGACGGCGCCGACCGCGCGGACGGTGTGCTCCAGGGTCCGGCCGTCCTCGCCGATGCCGCTGGCGGACAGGGGGATCTCGCCCCGCCCGAAGGCGTAGGCCATCGCGAACTGCCCGGGGGCGAAGCGCGGCAGCGCCCGGTCCACCGGTTCCACGACGAGCGTGGCGGTGTCCGGGGTCTGCCGGGTCCTGCGCACCACGCGGTAGGGGACCGGCACGGTGGCGCCGGGGCCCGAGCCGCCGGTGGCGCTGCGGACGCTCACGGCACGCGTCCGGGGTGCGCCGCCCCGGGCGGCGGGGCGTACAGGTCCAGCAGCCGGGCCCGGGTGGCCTCCAGGCGCCTGCCGACGACCTCGGCGACGCGCAGCGTGAGCACCCGGCCCAGCTCCGGCTCCCGGGTGCACAGGTCCCTGACCTCGGCGGCCGGGAACTCCCTGGCCTGCACGGCGGTGGCCGCCGTCGCGGCGAGCCGCCACAGGTGCGGCGGGACCAGCCAGGACCAGCCGACCAGTTCACCGGCCCCGACCGTCTCCACCACCGCCTCGGGCCGCCCGGGGACACGGGTGGAGAGGGTGACCGTGCCCTGGTGCAGGACCCAGAAGCGGTCGGCGGGGCGGCCCTCCTCGAACAGCCGGGTCCCGGCGGCGAGGGCGACGTCCCCGCCGAGCGCGAGGAGCGCCGCGGCCCCGTCCTCGGGCAGCCGGGCGAGGAAGCCGCCGCGGGGTGCGGTCCCGCCGGTCACGGGCCGGTCCGTCCGGGCGAACGGCCCCGGGCGTCGCCGGGCTCCGCGGGCGCGGTCGGCGGGAGGGTGCGTGCCGACCACTCGCGGTCCAGGGCGGCGGCCTCCTCGGTGATGTCGATGCCGACGGGGCACCAGACGATGCAGCGCCCGCAGCCCACGCAGCCGGAGCTGCCGAACTGGTCGTGCCAGGTGCCGAGTTTGTGGGTGAGCCACTGGCGGTAGCGGCTGCGGCCGGAGGAGCGGACGGGGCCGCCGGGCAGGTGGGAGAAGTCGAGGTCGAAACAGGACTCCCAGCGCCGCCAGCGCTCCGCGTGGTCGCCCGTGAGGTCGCCGACGTCCTCGGTGGAGGTGCAGAAGCAGGTGGGGCAGACCATGGTGCAGTTGCCGCAGGTCAGGCAGCGCGAGGCGACGTCGTCCCAGCGGTCGGCCTCCAGGGTGCCGGCCATCAGCGCGTGCAGGTCGGTCCCGGGCATGGTCCGCCCCATCCGGGTGGCGGCATCGGCGACGGCCTCCCGGGCGGCCTCGGCCGTCGCCCCGTCGGCCGGGCGCCGCGGGAGGGCTGCCAGCACCTCGGCTCCCGCGGGGCTCCCGGCCCGCACGAGGAAGCGGTGGCCGCCGTCGTCGACGACCTCGGTGAGCGCCAGGTCGTAGGCGGCGTCCCCGGGCGCCCCCGGTCCGGTGCCCATGGACACGCAGAAGCAGGTGGCGCCGGGCTCGGTGCACTCGGCCACGACGAGGAAGGCGCGGGCGCGGCGCCCGCGGTAGCCCTCGTCCGTGTAGGCCCCGCCGCCGAGCACGCGGTCCTGGACGGCGATGGCGCGCAGATCGCAGGGCTGGACCCCGAGGAACGCGTAGGAGACGCGCGCGGGTTCCTCGGCGCGCACGGTGATCCGGCCGTCGGCCTCGCGGTCGGCGGTCCACTCGCGCAGGCGCTGGGGGTGCAGGTACGCCTTCCACGACTGCGGGCCCGCGCTGTGCGCGAACGCCGCCCCGTCCTCCCGGGGCCGCAGGCGGTACCGGCCGGCCTCGTGCTCGACGCCCCAGCCGAAGGGCAGCCGGTCGGCGCTGTCGATCTCGTCGAGGACGACGGCCCCGTCCCGCACGGTGGGCCCGACGACGGTGTGCCCCCGGGCGCGCAGCTCGCGCACCAGGGCGCCGAGGCCGTCGCGGTCGAGCACCGCGCGCTCGGTGCCGGGGCTGTCGGTCATCGCATCCCACCTCCGGGGGCCGCCGTAGCGCTCCTGCACCTCTCAAGGGTGCGGCGGGGCGCCGCCGGGGGCGAGTCCTGGGGGCCCGCCGGGGGCGGGTGCGGGCCGGCGGGCCGGAACCCGCTCACGTCCGGTGGGGCGGGGGTCCGCCCGCCGCCTCGCGGTGGAAGCGGCGGATCTCGTCCTCGATCCGCTCCGCCAGCGGGGCGACGGCGGCCTCCACGGCGGCGGTGAGGCCGGGGCCGAGGGACGTGTCGGCGGTCTCGACCGCGTAGACGCGCAGCCGGGCGGGGAGTCTGCCGAGCGCGGCGGCGAGTTCGGCGGCCTGGCCGAAGCCGAGGCCGTGCGAGGTGACGGGGCCGTGGCCGTGGAACTCCACCTCGCCGGCGTCCAGCCGGTGCACCCGCCCGGGGACGGCGGGGTCGGTGTGCACGGCGTCCACGACCACGGTCAGCCCGGTGCCCTCCCATCGGTCGATCAGTCCGCTCGGCTCGCCGTCGGACAGGGCGAGCAGCGTGCCCGGCGGCAGGGGGCGCCGGGCCGCGCGCCCCTCCATCCGGCGCAGGACCGCCCACCCCACTCCGTCGTCCCGGCGGAACTCGTTGCCCACGCCGATCACCGCGACGCGGGCGGGCCGCGGTGTCACCTCGTCCTCGTACCGGTCGCCGTCCATCGTGGTGCGCTGTTCCCGCAGGCGGGGCCGCGCCCGCCCCCGGCGCCGGTCAACCGCCCGATCGGCGCAGAGCCCGTGACCTCCCGGCGGGTGCCCGCGGGGCGGTGCGCCGCGTGCTACGAGGCGTTCCCGCCGCGGGGCGACGGGTGGGTGAAGTGCTGGACCCGGGCGTCCGGGCCGGGGAACACCAGGGTGACCCGGCCGGTGTCGGACCAGCGGACGTCGTAGGGCGGGGTGCCGTCCCGGTGGTGGAGCGCGACGATCTCCCCGTCCCGCCCCCCGTCCCCGACGGCGGCGCCCGACACGACCAGCCGGTCCCCCACGCGCGCCCACAGACCGGCGCGGGGCTGGGGTGCGTCGCGGTCTGTCCCGGTCCCGGCCATGGCGTGCTCCTTCCGGCGCGGGACGCGGTGCCTCTCCGCCGCGGGCCGCGCCCCGAGACCTCACGGTGCGCCCTCCCCCGGCACGGGCTCAAGGGGCCGACAGGCCCCCTCGTGGGCCCTGCCGGCCCCTTCCCGCGGCGGGCTCAGCCCCCGGGGACGGTGATCACCGGGCAGGTGGCGCGGTGGAGCAGGCCGCGCACGACGGAGCCGACGCGCATCCCGGAGTACCCGCCCCTGCCGCGGCGGCCGACGACGACGGCGAGGGCGTGTTCCCCGGCCCGCGCCAGCACCTCGACGGGGGAGCCGATCTGCACGTCGTGGTGGACGGGGACGTCGGGGTACCGCTCGGACAGCCCGCTGGTGGCCTCGGCGAGCAGCCGCCGCTCGGCCGGGAAGAGAGTGTCGCCCGGTTCCCGGGAGAAGGCGGGCGGCTGCCAGGCGGCCACGGCCCGCACCAGGCAGCCCCGCAGGTCCGCCTCCTCGAAGGCGAACTCCACGGCGGCACGGGAGGTGGCGCTGCCGTCGACCCCCACCACCAGGTACGGGGACTCCTGGGTGGTGTGCTCGGCCTCGCCCACGACGGCGACCGGGCACTGCGCCTGGGCGGTCACCGGGACGGCCAGGGAACCGGCGCTGAGGAACTCCTCGATGCCCCCGAGGTGCCGGGAGCCGAGGACCACCATCTCCGCGCCCCTGGACTGTTCGACCAGCACGGCGGCCGCCGGGCCGTCCGCGACCAGGGGGGCGCTGTCGACCTCCGGCTGCCGGGCCCGTGCCAGGTCCACCGCCTGGCGCAGGGTGTCGTCGGCGGCCCGGGTGCGCGCCGTGTGGCGCAGGTCCTCGGCCGCGCGGCGCGTCGACTGCCGCGGGGGGACGGCGACCACCAGGCGCAGCCTGCGGCCCCGGTGGCGCGCCTCGTCGGCGCCCCAGGCGACGGCCAGGCGCCAGTTCCTGACGGGGTCGACGCCCACCACGATGTCGCGGGGGTCGGTGGTGCCGGTCATGGTGTGCTCCCCTTCGGCTGGCGTACCGGCGGCGGGTGCCGCCGGGGGCGGAGCGGCACCGGCCGCTCCGCGGGTCCTTCCGGCCGCGGCCCTGCCGGGGCCGGTGCCGGGCCGGACGGCACCGTGCTGTCGGGGCCGGTGCCGGGCCGCGCGGGGAGCGCCGTTGCCCGCGGTCCCCCGTCCTCCCAGCCTCCCCCGGGTGCCGGAGCCGGGATCAGGGCTGTCAGGGACCCGGCAGGGGGCCGAAGGTCCCGGCGGGCCGCGGCCGCCGGCGGTCCACCAGCCGCGCCCGGCCCCCGGGGCGGCGCTCGCGCGCTCGTGTGGCCCCGGTGCTCAGGAGGGGGCCGCCTCCGGCCCGGGGCCCGGGGCCCGGGTGGCCGTGAACCGGGTGAGCAGCGGCCCCGCGACGGCGAGCAGCAGGACGTAGGCCGCCACCAGCGCACCGAGCCGGTCGTGGCGCACCCCGGCGAGGCCGATGATCACGATGGAGAACTCGCCGCGTGCGATGAGTGCGGTGCCCGCGCGCAGCCGGCCCCGGCGGCCCGCTCCCTCGCGCCGCGCCGCGTACCAGCCGGAGGCCAGCTTGGTACCGGCGGTGACCAGGGCGAGCAGCAGGGCGGCGGGCAGTACCGGGATCAGCGCGCCGGGGCTGACGGTCAGTCCGACGGCCAGGAAGAACACCGCGGCGAAGAGGTCCCGCAGCGGCCCGAGGACGGCCCGTGCCCGGTCGGCCGCCTCCCCGGTGAGCGAGAGCCCGACGAGGAAGGCGCCGACGGCGGCCGAGACGTGGACGCTCTCGGCCAGGGCCGCGACGATCAGGGTCACCCCCAGCACCCGCAGCAGCAGTTGCTCGGGGTCCGGCTCCCGGTGCAGCAGCAGGCGCCCGAGGTGGTGCCCCCACCAGTAGGACACGGTGAAGGCGACCAGCACCGCCGCGAGCGCGACCAGCAGCCCCAGCAGGGCCTGCCGCCAGGTGCCCCCGGCGGCCAGCACGGCGAGCAGCGGGAGGTACGCGGCCATCGCGAAGTCCTCCAGCACCAGGACGGACAGCACCGCGGGGGTCTCCCGGTTGCCGAGACGGCGCAGGTCGACCAGGAGCCGCGCGATGATGCCCGAGGAGGAGATGTAGGTGACCCCCGCAAGGGCCAGCACCCCTCCGGCGTCCAGTCCTAGCAGCCATCCCATGACGGCCCCGGGGGTGGCGTTGAGCACGAGGTCGACCCAGGCGGAGGGCAGGTGGCGGCGCAGGCTGACGGTGAACTCCGCGACGGTGAACTCCAGTCCGAGCGTGAGCAGCAGCAGGACCACGCCGATGCCCGCCCCGGCCTCCACGAAGGTCCCCGAGGCGGGCACCGGTGCGATGCCGCCCTCGCCGAGCGCGAGGCCGGCGAGCAGGTAGAGCGGGATCGGGGACAGCGCGAAGCGCCGCGCCAGTGCCCCCAGGAGGCTCAGCGCGGTCAGGATGACGCCCAGTTCGAGCAGCAGGGCCGCCGAGAGCTCCACCGGTCAGCCGCCCCGGATGAGCCGTTCCACCGCGGCGATGCCGTCGTGGGTGCCGATGACGACCAGCACGTCCCCCGCAAGCAGTACCCGGCCGGGTCCCGGGGAGGGGGTCACCTCCTCGCCCCGGACGATCGCGACGACGGAGGCGCCGGTGCGGGTACGGGCGCGGGTCTCGCCCAGGCGCCGGCCCGCGTAGGGGCCCTCGGCCTCCACCTCGACCTGCGCGGCCCGCAGGCCCGGCACCTCCTTGGACAGGTCGGCGAAGCGCTCGGCGATACGCGGGGCACCGAGCATCTCGGCGAGCGCGTCCGCCTCCTCCGCGGTCAGCCGCAGCACCGTGCGTGCCTCGTCGTCGGGGTCGGTGCCCTCGTAGACGATCAGCTCGGCGCCCCCGGTGCGCCGGGCCACGACGCCGATGCGCTCGCCCTCGTCGTTGACGAACTCGTAGCGCAGCCCCACTCCGGGCAGCAGAACCTCGTTGACGTCCATGGGCCCATCATCACGTGTCACCCGACACCGCCTCGGGGCGCGCACCGGGTCATTCGAGCGTTCTTGGCGCCGGGTCGGCGGGGTGCCGGGCGGGGGCCTCACCCGGTCGGCGGTGTGCGCAGCAGCAGCAGGGCGATGTCGTCCGTGTGGTGGCCCGTGGGCCGGGCGTGGGCCAGGAGGCTGTCGATGAGGGGGTCGAGCTCCCGGGCGGCGTGCCGGGCGAGGTGCCGGGCGAGCTCCCCGGCGGCCTCCTCCGGGTCGGCGCCGGGGGTCTCGACCAGCCCGTCGGTGTACAGGGCCAGGGTCGTCCCGGGTGGCAGGGGCACGGTGCCGACCGGGAAGGCCAGCGAGGGGTCGACGCCGAGCAGCGGCCCGGGGTCGAGTCCGACGGCGCCGCAGCGCAGGCCCGGGCCGTGGAGCAGCGGCGGCGGGTGGCCGGCGCTGGCGAGTACGGCCTCGCGGGCCGCGAGGTCGATGTGCAGGTACAGGCAGGAGACCAGGAGGTCGGTCTCCAGGTCCGCGAGGACCCGGTTGGTGCGCATGAGGACCTGGTCGGGCGGGGCGCCGGCGGTGGCGTGGATGGCGGTGCGGACCTGGCCCATGAGCGCGGCGGCGGCGACGTTGTGGCCCTGCACGTCGCCGATGACGGCCGCGGCGGTGGTCGGGTCGAGCTTGATGACGTCGTAGAAGTCCCCGCCCACGTCCATGCCGTGACTGGCGGGCAGGTAGCGGGCGGCCACCTCCATGCCGGGCAGGGCGGGCAGGGTGCGCGGCAGGAGGGCCTCCTGAAGGCCGCGCGCGAGGGCCCGGGTGGTGTCGTAGAGGCGGGCCCGGTCCAGGGCCTGGGCGACGAGTCCGGCGAGCGAGGTCAGCACGGCCCGCTCCTCGGCGCTGAAGGACCGGGGCCGGTCGTAGGAGAGGATGCAGCAGCCGACGGGGCGTCCGGAGACGATCAGGGGGAGGAAGGCCCAGGCCTGCTTGCCGCTGATGCGCGGTGCGTCGGGGTAGCGGCGGGCCATCTCGCCGGGGCTGGCGAAGAAGGAGGGCCTTCCGGCGGCGAGCACCTGTCCGGCGGGGGTGAGCACGGTGTCCAGGGGCAGGCCGTCGAGGCGTTCGATGGTCTCCCGGGGGTAGCCGTGGTATCCGGTGATCCTCAGGCGGCCCGCGTCGGTGGCGGACAGCACCAGGCCGTCGGCTCCGAAGGCCGGGAGCACCTGGTCGGCGAGGAGGTCGACGACGTCGCGGACCGCGACCGTCTCCGTCAGGGCGGCCGCCAGGTGGACCAGCTGGTACAGGCGCCCGGTGGGCGCGGCCCCGGGCACGAGGGCGCCGGACGTCCCGGCCGCGCGGTCGGTCGCCCTCCGGCCGGTGCCGGAGGCCGGAGCGCGGGAGATGCGGACGCTGATGCCGGAGGTGTCCGGGTGGAGTTCGAAGCGCAGCCGCTCCCGGGGCGGCCGCAGGACGGTGAAGCTCACCGGCGCGCGGCTGATGACCGCCGTGCGGTAGTGGTCCTCGACCACCGCGGTCTCCAGCCAGGGGAGCGCCTGCCACGGGCGGGTGCCGAGCAGGCGCCCGGCGTCGAGCCCGAGGAGCTCGGCCGCCTCGCCGCTCACCAGGGTGATCCTCCCCTCCAGGTCGAGGGCGAGGGCGCCTTCGGGCAGGCGCTCGACGTAGTCGACGGCGGCCTGCTGGGCGCCCTGGGGACTCGGGGCGGCGGCGAAGGGGACCGGGCGCGGGTGGTCCGGCAGGGTGGGCGCCGAGGCGGAGTCGTCCAGGGCCCGGGCGACGCGCCGCGCCGCGGCCGCGACGGCTCCCCGCTCGCGCCGGGTGGCGGTCCCCGGGTGCTGCTCGGGCCACATCAGCAGCAGCGCGCCCCAGCCCCGCTCGCCGGCGTGCAGCGGGGCGGCGGCGAGGGCGAGGTGGTCGGGCAGCCGGGGGGTGCCGCCCGGGGAGGCGCGGGCGGTGTCGTCGTCCGGGCCCACCCAGACCACGCGGTCCTCGCGGACGGCCTCCCCGACGGCGAGCGGGGCGGCCAGGGGCACCCGCCGCCACGGCCCGGTCGACTCCACCGGCACGCCGGAGACGGCCACCAGGCGCAGCGCGGGCGCGGCGTCCTCGCGCAGGTACACGCCCCCGGCGCAGGCGCCGGTGCGGTGGACGGCGTCGACCAGCGCCGCGTCCACCCGGTCCGCGTCGCGGGGCTCCTCACCGCGGGCGGACACCACTCGCCTCCGGGCGACGGGCCCGGGCGCGGCCCGGGGCCGCTGCCCGCGCCGGGGGCGCCGTGCGCGGGGGGCCGGGGGGACGGGGGGACGGCCGGCAGAGCGGGAGCGGGGCGGGGACCGGGCGGAGCGGGGCGGCACGGGGGCTCCTCCGCCGTGCACCACACCCGTCGCCCGCGATCCGTCCGGACATGCTTCCGACCATACGCCGGTTCCCCCGCCGCTACGCCCCTGCCCGCACCGCGCCCTCCCGGGCGGCAGTCCGCCCGCCCCTCGCGGACGGCCGGCGGCCGCGCCCCGGCCGGCGCGATGCGGGGGACGGCACGGTGCGTGCCGCCCCCCGCATCGCGCCGCGGCGGTGCCATGGTGTGGGATGGGGCGGCAGCGGGAGTCGCCGCACCGCGGGATCCGCGGTGCGGGCGCACCTCCCGGGCACAGCAGAGCGGGAGCAGTCCCGAGCACAGCAAAGGGGGAACAGTGGCACGAACACAGAACCTGCGGGAGGCCGCACGGGCCATCGCGGGGGGTGCCGCACCGCGCGAGGTCGCCGAGCGGGAACTGCGCCGCAGGGCCGGCGTCGGCGGCGGGCGGCAGCAGGCACCGCGGGACGCGGGCCCGGCGGCCGGAGCGCCGCAGGACGAGGGCATGGACCCGGCGGACTTCCCGGCCGCGAGGGAGCAGGGCGGCTCCATGGCGACGGTCATGGTGCAGCGGACCGTCCCGCTGGACGAGGCGGGTGAGGCGCTCAACCGCAGCGAGCAGCAGCGGGAGGACGGGGAGCCGGTCCATCTCATCTGCCCGATGGTGATGCCGCGCGGCCGCTCATTCCTGAGCATGCTCCCCGTGGTGCTGCTGCTGGTCCTCGGGGCCGTGGGCACCGCCATCGTGGCGGCCGTGGGCGGCGACGTGCTGACCCACCCGCTGTTCGGTGTCCACTACTGGGTGGTCTCGGTCCTCGCGGTGGCCTTCGTCTGGGCGCGCCAGGGGATGGTGATGGTCCCGGACGGCAGCCAGGCGCTGATCACCCGCTTCGGCAAGCTGGAGAAGGTGGTGGGCCCCGGGCGGGTGATCCTGCTGAGCCCCTGGAAGCGGGTGTCGTACATCGTCAACACCACCCGCGAGTACCCGTTCAACGCCCCGGTGCGGGAGGCCCCCACCAAGGGCGGGGTGAAGGCGTCGATCGACCTGTTCATCCAGTTCCGCATCAGCGACCCCACGGAGTTCGTGTACACGCTCGGCGCGGTCCGGGGCTTCGAGGAGAAGCTGTCCAACGCGGTCAGCGAGACGATCCGCAGCCTGATCTACGAGCAGGAGGCGGCCGGGATCTACGACATGGTCGGCGAGGACACCGGGCGGCTGCTCGACCAGCTCAACCAGCAGTTCCGTCCGGCCGTCGAGCTGACCAACGCCAACATCACCCACGCCGAGCCCTCCGACCGCGGCTACCGCATGGACCTGGCCGCCCCGGAGATGGTGCGCGTGGCCAAGGAGGCGTACACCCACGAGTACGCGCTCCAGCTGCGCAAGGAGCAGGACGAGGGCGACCTGACCAAGGAGCTGGCCACCCGCCAGGAGACGCTCTCGGCGATCCAGGCCGACATCGCGCAGTACCAGGCGCAGATGGACACGGCGGTGGAGCGGGAGACCAACCGGGCCGAGGCACTGGCCCGGCAGCGGTACGTGCAGGCGGAGTCCGAGGCGAAGGCGAACGCGGCGCTGCTGGAGGCGCAGGCGCTGGACATCCGGGCGGTGACCGCGGCGGAGGCCCCGGAGATCCTGGAGTACCGCTACCAGCAGCAGGTGCTGGAGACCCTGGAGCAGGTGGCGGGCCATCTGCCGCGGCTGGTGCGCATCGGCGGTCCCGGCGAGGCGGGCGAGGCCGGGGGCGTCGACTTCCTCGCGCTGGCGCGCGAGTTGATCGGCGAGCACGGAGCGGAGCTGTTCACCGAGGGTGACATGTCCGCGATGCGCGCCCGGCTGGCCGAGGTGGCCGGGCGGATCGCCGAGCGGGAGTCGGAGATCGCCGCCCTGCTGGAGGCCGACCGCCCGGTGGTCCCGGCGACCGGGGACGGCCAGGCGGCGGACGGAGCGGACGCGGGCCCCGGGCGCGGCCCTGACGCGTCCTCGGAAGGCGAGCCGCCCGCGGACGCGGGACGGCTCGGGAACGGCATCGGGACCGGGAGGGACGCGCAGTGAGCGGCGCAGGCGTGAATCGAAGGTCGGTCATCTCCGAGGCGGTCGCTCCGTGGAGCGAGATCGCCCAGCTGCTGCGCGGTGGTGAGGCCGGCACCCTGGTCCCGGTCATCATCCCGCGCCACCGCCGCAGGCTGTGGTGGATGCTGCCGCTGTGGGCCGGCGTCTTCGCCCTGCTGTCCGGGGTGATGCTGACGCTGCGCGGGGCGGACGCGGACGGCGCGGCGGACCTCGCCTACGGCGCGCTCGCCGCGGTCGCCTACACCTCGGGCGTCCTGCTGCTGGTGGTCGGCGGGCTGTGGTGGTGGCGCTCGTCGATCGTGGAGATCGAGCAGGGCACCAACGGCGTCCTGACCCGCTACGGCGCGGTCACCGACACCCTCCAGGCGGGCCGGCACTACCTGTGGCACCCGTGGTCGCGGGTCGACTTCGTGGTGGACACGGCCACCGAGATCCCCTACTCGGCACCGGTGATGGCCTGCCCCACGCAGGAGAACGTGCCGCTGCGCTCCATCGAGTTCTTCCTGAAGTTCAGGATCACGGACGCGGTGCTGTTCGTCCGCACGATCGGCGCGGGCAACTTCGACCTGGTGCTCTCCAGTGCCGTCCAGGACGCGATCCGCCAGCGCGCCCGCAGGATGCGCACCGAGCGCGCCTACGACCTGCGCGGCTCGGACGTCGCCGACATGCAGGAGCTGCTGAACCGCCAGCTGTCCCGGTACGGCGTGCGGATCACCGGCTGCAACATCCCGGACGTGCAGCTGCCGGCCCAGTACCAGCAGCACCTGGCCACGCGGGAGCGGGTGGCGAAGGAGCGCACCGCCTACGAGCAGGAGTGGGGCCTGACCCGCAAGCGCCGCATCGACAGCCTCGGCATGGACATCGAGCGCGCCAAGAAGGTGCGCGACGCGCGCATCGTCGAGGTGAAGGCGGCCCTCAACCGCGCCCGGGAGGCCGTGGCGCAGCTCCTGGAGGAGCAGGAGACGAACGCGCAGCGGGTGCGCTTCGAGATCGAGACGCGCGGGCGCAGCGGGCTGATCTCCGCCGAGAACGAGGCCAGGGCGCAGCGGGCGCTGGCCAAGGCGTACCGCGACAACCGCGCGGTGCTCCAGTACGAGTTGGCGCGCCGCCGACTGGAGGTCGGCGCCTCGCTGGCCGTGAACGCCCCGCAGCCGGTGGTGGTGCGGACCGACGGCCCCGGCGCGGGCGGGGACACCTCCGCGCTGTCCACCCTGGTCGCGGCGCAGTTGCTGCCGCGGCTGAGCACGGCGCTTCCCGTGGCCGGGGAGCTGCCGCTGCCCGGCCACCGGGACGGGGAGTAGCCGGGTCGCCGGGCGGGTCCGCCCGCCCGGCGCCGCACCGCCGCGGGCCGGGCGGGCCCGGCCCGCGGCCGGTCAGTCCTCGAAGCTCCAGTCGGCCACCTCCGGGAGGTCGACGCCGTGGGCGCGGATGTGGGCGTGGTGGCGCAGCCGGACGTCCTCCATGTGCTGGCGGACCGCCGCGGCGCGGACGGCCAGGCCGGGCACGCGGTCGATGACGTCCATGACCAGCCGGTAGCGGTCCATGTCGTTGCCGACCACCATGTCGAAGGGCGTGGTGGTGGTGCCGATCTCCTTGTAGCCGCGCACGTGCAGGTGCGGATGGCCGGTGCGGCGGTAGGCCAGGCGGTGGATCAGCCAGGGGTAGCCGTGGTAGGCGAAGACGACGGGCTTGTCGGTGGTGAACAGGCCGTCGTAGTCGAAGTCGCTCATGCCGTGCGGGTGCTCGGAGGCGGGCATCAGCCGGGCGATGTCCACGACGTTGACCACCCGCACCGACAGGTCCGGCAGATGGCGGCGGAGCAGCCGGGAGGCGGCGAGCACCTCCTGGGTGGGCACGTCCCCGGCGCAGGCGAGGACGACGTCCGGTTCGCGGCCGGCGTCCTCGGTGCCGGCCCAGTCCCAGATGCCCGCGCCGCGGGCGCAGTGCACGCGCGCCTCCTCCAGGGACAGCCAGTCGAAGCAGGGCTGCTTCCCCGCCACGATCACGTTGACGTAGTCCCGGCTGCGCAGGGCGTGGTCGGCCACGGCGAGCAGCGTGTTGGCGTCCGGCGGCAGGTAGACCCGCACGGCCTCGGGGCTCTTGTTGAGGACGTGGTCGACGAAGCCGGGGTCCTGGTGGGAGAAGCCGTTGTGGTCCTGGCGCCAGACGTGCGAGGTGAGCAGGTAGTTCAGCGAGGCGACGGGAGCGCGCCACGGCAGCCGCCGGCTCACCCTCAGCCATTTGAGGTGCTGGTTGACCATCGAGTCGACGATGTGGACGAAGGCCTCGTAGCAGGAGAAGAGCCCGTGCCGGCCGGTGAGCAGGTAGCCCTCCAGCCACCCCTGGCAGGTGTGCTCGGAGAGGATCTCCATCACCCGGCCGTGCCGGTCGAGGTTCTCGTCCACGGGCAGTGTGCGCTGCTGCCACGCCTTGCCGCTGGCGGCGTAGACGGCCTGGAGGCGGTTGGAGGCCGTCTCGTCGGGGCCGACGAGGCGGAAGTCCCGCCGGTCGGCGGTGGCGGCCATGACGTCGCGGAGCAGGTCCCCGAGGACGCGGGTGGGTTCGTGGAGGGTGGTGCCGGGCTTGTCCACGGCCACGGCGTACCGCTCCAGCGGGGGCAGCGGCAGCTCCCTCAGCAGCAGCCCGCCGTTGGCGTAGGGCGTGGCCCCGAGCCGCCGGCTCCCGGCGGGTACGGCGCCGAGGACCACCGGTCGGGGGGCGCCCCGCTCGTCGAACAGCTCCTCGGGCCGGTAGGAGCGCATCCACTGCTCCAGCTGCCGCAGGTGCTCGGGGTTGTCGCGGACCCCGGACAGCGGCACCTGGTGGGCGCGCCAGGTACCGGCGACGGGGACCCCGTCGACCTCGGCGGGACCGGTCCAGCCCTTCGGGGTGCGCAGCACGATCACCGGCCAGCGCGGCCGTTCGGTGGCCCCCTCCCGGCGGGCGGCCCGCTGGACGGCGGCGATGCGGTCGAGCGCGGTGTCCATCGCCGCGGCCATCGCGCGGTGGACGGCCTCCGGGTCGTCGCCCTCGACGTGGAGCGGTTCGTGGCCGTGGCCGTGGAAGAAGGCGTCGAGTTCCGCCCGGTCCATCCTGGCCAGCACCGTCGGGTTGGCGATCTTGTACCCGTTGAGGTGGAGGATCGGCAGGACCGCACCGTCGTGGACGGGGTCGAGGAAGGCGGTGGAGTGCCAGGAGGCCGCCAGCGGCCCGGTCTCGGCCTCGCCGTCGCCCACGACGCACGCGACCAGCAGGTCGGGGTGGTCGAAGGCGGCGCCGTAGGCGTGCGCGAGGGAGTAGCCCAGTTCGCCGCCCTCGTGGATGGAGCCGGGGGTCTCGGGGGCGACATGGCTCGGCACCCCGCCCGGGAAGGAGAACTGCCGGAAGAGCCGGGCCATCCCGGCCGCGTCGCGGGTGACGTCCGGATAGGTCTCGGTGTACGAGCCCTCCAGCCAGGAGTTGGCCAGGACGGCAGGGCCGCCGTGGCCCGGGCCCCAGACGCACAGGGCGTCGAGGCCGCGGCGCGCGATCACCCGGTTGAGGTGGGTGTGGACCAGGTTGAGGCCCGGAGAGGTACCCCAGTGGCCCAGCAGCCGCGGCTTGATGTGCTCCGGGCGCAGGGGCTCGGTCAGCAGGGGGTTCGCCATCAGGTAGATCTGGCCGACGGAGAGGTAGTTCGCGGCGCGCCAGTGGGCGTCGAGGGCGGTGAGTTCCTCGTCCGTGACCCCGGCGGGCGCCGGCTGCGGGTCGGGGGACATCGGGGGTCCTTCCGGGTGGGGCGGCGGTGGACAGGACCCGGTGCCCCGGCCCTACCGGGGCGCCGGGGCGCACGCCACCACCCTGCGCGACGGGGGCGGTTCGCCGACAGGGCCGTTCGGGGCACGCCGCCCGTCGGCCGCCTGGGCGGTGTGCGGACGCCGGTCGGGGCCGTTCGCCGGAGCACCTATCCTGATCGCCGCGGCAGGCGTCGCGGCACCGGTTCCCGGGCAGGCATGCGGGTGCGGTGCGCGGCCGGGCCGTCCGCGTCGCGGGCGTGCCCGCGTCGCCCGCCTCCTGCCCCTGTCCGGCTCGCAGGGAACCGCGGAAGAGGACTGAGGTGTTCCGAACCTATCTGCTGCCCGTCGAGGCCGCGGTGACCTGGTTCCCGCTGCTGGTCGCCGTCATCATGGTGCCCGTGGCGGTCCACGGGTACCGCCACCGCGGCAGGGCCGGCGGGTGGCCCGTCCTGGTCCTCTACAGCTTCGTGTTCTACCTGCTCGCCGCGCTGCTCCAGACGGTGATGCCGCTGCCCGCCGACACCGACGCGCACTGCACCCTCGTGCGCTACGCGGAGAGCCCGCAGCTGGAACCCTTCGCCTTCCAGGCCAGGATCTCCCACGCGACCGGCGGCGACTGGTCCCCGCGCACCCTGGCGGGGACGCATTCGGCGTGGACCGCGGCCCTCAACGCGGTGCTGCTGCTGCCGCTGGGCGTCTACCTGCGCTACTACCTGCGCCGGGGGCTGGTGTCCTCGGCCGCGGTGGCCTTCGCCACCTCCCTGTTCTTCGAGGCCACCCAGTACACGGGCCTGTGGTTCGTCTACGCCTGCCCCTACCGCCAGTTCAACGTCGACGACCTGGTGCTCAACACGGCCGGTGCGGTCTGCGGCTGGCTGCTCGCGGGCCCGCTGCGCCGGGTGCTGCCCGCCAACGACCCCGACGGCGAGCGCACCCGCTACGGCGGCCGGGTGACGCTGACCCGCCGGGCACTGGCCTTCCTCACCGACCTGGCCGGATGGCTCGTCACCTGGACGCTCCTGACGGGCGGGACGGCCCTGGCCACCGACTGGACCACCGGTCGCCGCTACGCCCTGCCGGCGGGGGCGGTCCTCGGTCTCGTGTGGTTCTGGCTGGTGCCGCTGCTCCTCCGGGCGACCCCGGGCAAGCACGCGGTGCTGCTGCGGCTCGCCCGCCCGGACGGCCGGGCTCCGGGTCCGCTGCGCCTGACGGTGCGCACCGTGCTGCTCTGCTCGCCGCTCGCCCTGGCCTGGCTGGCGCTGGCCCACCGCACGGGCACCGTGGTTCTGCCCGGCGACGCGGGCCCGGCGCTGCCGTACGCGGCGGGGCTCGCGGCCCTGGTGATGTGGGGGTCCCCTCCCGTGGCGCAGCTCGTCCGGCGGGACGGCCGCGCACCCCACGAGCGCTGGTCGGGCACCGTCAACCGGGCGCTGCCCCCTCGGGGCGCCCCCGCGGACCCGCCGGCGCCGCGGCAGGAGGACGCCCTCTCCGCGGCCCGCGGCCGGGTCGTGTCCGACGCGTAGCGCTGCCGCCCGCAGGGCGGGGTGCGTGCGACCGCACGGCGGGGGGGCATCCTCGTACCGGACGTACGTGGAGGGCTCCGACGACGCAGCGAGTGTGCGCGCCGGGCGCCGCCCGCGAAGCGGGACGCGTCGGACACGGCCCGGGACACGCGGAGGGGAAGGCTCACCGCCCCGTCACACGCCCGAGCGCGAGCAGGTAGGGGGCGTCCAGCACGAGCCGGCCGTCGGCGGACCTGTCGTGGTGCCGGAACAGCTCCGCGAGGGCTCCGCGCGCCTCGTCCCAGCGGCCCGCGTCCCGCAGGGCGCGCCGGTAGGCGCGCAGCGGCCCGGGCTTCTCCTCGAAGACGCGGACGGCGTGCCCGAGCGAGGCGTAGGCGACCCGGACGTGCAGCAGCCTCGTGTGCACCTCCACCGGGAGCGGGGCGAACAGCTCCGCCACGTGCGCGGCCTCGCCCCAGCGGGTGGGCAGCGGCTCCTCGGGGGCGGCCCCGAGGGGCGACAGGACCGTCGGTGCGATGCGGCCCATCACGCCGTCGGGCGTCCAGGACGCGACGGCGAGCACGCCGCCGGGGCGGCAGACCCGGACCAGTTCGGCGGCGGTGCGGCGCGGCTCCGGGGCGAACATGGCGCCGAAGGTCGAGACGACGAGGTCGAAGGCGCCCGCGGCGAAGGGCAGTGACAGGGCGTCCGCCGCGAGGAAGGAGGTCCGCTCGGCGAGACCGGCGGCGCCGGCCCGCTCCTGGGCGACGCCCAGCAGCGCGGGGTTGGTGTCGATCCCGACGACCCGCGGGACGCCCGCGCGGGCCAGGGCGAGTGCGGCGGGTCCGGAGCCGGTCGCGACGTCGAGCGCCGAGGCGGCCGGTGTGCGGGCCGGGGGGTGCGCCGCCCGCAGGGCGAGTGCGGTCACGTCGTCGGCCGCGTGCGCCCAGGCGTCCCCGGCGGCGGGGTAGCCGCCGCCCTCCCAGGGGCCGCTCACGGGTGCGTCCCGGGGTCGGGGCCCCAGAGGACGATCCCCTGGCAGGCCAGCCGTTCGGGGAGGTCGGCCAGGCCGGGGAGCTGCTCGATGTGGTGCACGCCGGGCGGTACGCGCCCGGCCAGGACCTCCCGCACGGTGTGGGCGGCGACCAGGCCCGTCGTACGGCTCTGGCCGCTGCCGGTCAGGGCCCGGGCCGCGCGGCGGGGGCCGCGGACGGCCTCGGCGCACACGGCGAACCGCTCTCCTCCGAGGTGGACGCGGCCGAGCACGCGGGTGAGCAGCTCGGTGCGCCGGGCGAGGCGCGAACGGCGCAGGGCGGCGAGCAGGGCGGTGAGCGGGCGGGAGCCGAGGCAGAGGCGGGTGGTGACCTCCGGCACGCCGAGCGTCCGGGGCAGGGTGAACTGGTCCGAGAAGGGGAAGGGGTGCGCGGTCCGCGGTCCGTGGCCGGGGAGGGCGGTCCGCCGGGAGCGGGCGGCGGAGGGCGCGCTCAGACCGGTGACGGTCCAGCGCACGGCGTCGCGTCCGTGGCGCTCGCCCGTGCCCAGCAGGACGGTCAGGTCGATGCGCTCCGCTCCTCCGACGTCGCGGTGGGCCCGCAGGGCCAGCAGGTTGCTCAGCCCGGGTGCGACTCCGACGCTCAGGACCGCCGCGGCCCCGGTGCGCTCGGCCTCCCCGGCGGCCCGCTCGACGCCGTCGAGGAGCCGGTGGCTGGCCCCGACGTCCACCAGGTGGATGCCGCGTGAGAGGCAGAGCACCGCCGTCCGGGCGTCCGGCGGCTCGACGCAGAGCACCACCGCGGCGATGTCGCCCAGCGCGTCCAGCACCCGCCCGAAGCCCTCCGGGTCCGCCACGTCGACGCGGACGCCGCCGGGGGGTGCCGACCGCCCGGCGGCCAGGACCCGCCCCGGGTACCAGCCGTCCAGGGTGCCGACCACCACCCTCCCGACGGCACCGTGGCCGCCGACGACGAGCAGTCTGCCCGGCCCCTCCCAATTCACTGTAGTCATACTCCAGTGAATAACACTGTAGTCTCACTACAGTCAAACTTCCGCACGGACGAAGGCGAAGGCGGCGAGCACGGTGACCCCACCCCCCACACGGGCCGAGAAGGCGCGTCTGACCCGAGGGCGCATGGTCGAGGCGGCAACCGGCCTGTTCACCGAACGGGGATGGGCACGGACCACGGTCGAGGACATCGCCCGCACCGCGGGGGTCGGTGTGCAGACGGTCTACTTCACCTTCGGGACCAAGCGCGCGGTGCTGAAGGAGGTCCTCGACACCGCCGTGGCGGGCGACGGCGACCCCCTCGCCACCCTCGACCGCCCCTGGGCACGCGCGGTCCTCGACGAACCCGACCCGGCCGCCCAGCTCGCCCTCCAGGCGGGAGGCGCGCGGCGCGTCCTGGAGCGCGCGGCGCCCGTCCTGGAGGTGGTCCGCGGCGCGGCCGCCGCCGACCCGGAGCTCGCCGGGCTCTGGCACGCCAACCTGCGCCAGCGGCACGCCGTCCAGGAGCGGTTCGCCCGGGCGCTGGTGGACAAGGCGCCCTCCGGGCTGCGGGACGGCCACGACGCGCGGTCCGCCGCCGACGTCGCCACCGCCCTGCTCGGGCCGGAGACCTACGGCCTGATGGTGGGCGAGCTGGGGTGGTCCGCACGGCGCTGGGAGGACTGGGCCGCGGACGGACTGGTGCGCCAGCTCCTGCCGTGAGCGGCACCGCCGGGCGGGCGGCGTTCCGGAGGACCGCCCCCGGCCGCCGGGGACGGCGGGGCGGGCACTGGCCTTAGGCTGGTCGACGACAGGTGAAGAGGAGTACTGCCGCCATGAGTTCGAGGACGCCCACCGGATGAGCCCGAAGCAGCAACGGGGCGAGGCCACGGTCGGGCAGGTGCTGGACGCGGCGATGCGCCTGTACGCGGCGTCCGGGGAGGCGGGGCTCACGGTCAGCGCCCTCACCAGCGCCAGCGGCGTCAGCACCGGCAGCGTCTACCACCACTTCGGCAGCCTCGACGGCGTGGTGAACGCCCTCGCGGTGCGTTCACTGGAGCGGCTGCTGACGCGCCTGGGGACCGCTCTCCTCCAGGAGACCGACGCCCGCTCCGGCGTCGAGGCCGTGGTCCTGGCCTATCTGGACTTCACCCGGAGCAGTCCGGAGGAGGCCCGGCTGCTGCACTCCGTGGCGGCGGACCGCGAGGGGATGGCCCGCGCGGGGCAGATCCGCGACTCCCAGGAGGCCCGGCTGGAGCCGATCGCCGCGTGGATCCACGCCCACCAGGAGGCCGGTGGGCTCGTCGCCGGCCTCTCGGCCCCCCTGATCGAGTCCCTGGTCCTCGGGCCGGTCGTCGGCGTCGTCCGCCGGTGGCTCACCATGGGCGACATCGACCTGGAGGAGGCCGCCCGCGTCCTGCCCGACCGGATCTGGCGCTCCGTCGGGCCCGCCTGAGGACGCCAGGTCCACCGGGGCACACCGGTACCGGTGCGCTCCCGGGGCGCCCGGCGGTCCGCACCCGGCCGGGCTCCCCTCCAGGATGGCCTCCGTCGGCTGCCGCCACCCTGGCCGCGTTCCGGCCGACCGCACGGCCGGCCCTCGTCCGCGTGCGGAGTCTCCAGCAGGGACACGCCGGTGTCCCCGTGGGGGAGGGCGCGGCGGCGGCCCTCTGACAGGCGGTCGGGGCCGCGGGGCCGCCGGGGGTTCCGCACCGGTGCCCGGGCCCGGTGCGGGCGCGGGCCGAGGGCCCCGCGCCCGGCGGGGTGGCTCGCGGAAGGCACCGGCGCCGCGCCCCCGTCCGGTTCGTTCCCGGCGCACGCCCGCCGGCGGTGCCCGGGCGGCGGCCGCGTGAGACGGGTTCCATCCGGATGACGGACACCCGCGTACGCTCCGGTGCGACTCCCCTAGGCTTCTCCGTGCAGCTGGTTCGCCCCGTCCGCCAGGCGGGAGGCGTCGTAAGAGGGAACCCGGTGGGAATCCGGGACTGCCCCGCAGCGGTGAGCGGGAACGACCGCCGTCATACGCACTGGGCCCGAAGGGCCTGGGAAGCGACGGCCAGTAGGTGTCCTCCCCCGGGAGGGCGAGCCCGCGAGTCCGAAGACCTGCCGACTGCCCGCGTGCGACCCGTTCGCGCGCGGAATCCCGGTGACCTCGAGGGCGGGTCGGCGTTCACACCGGGCGGTCGACCGCGCCGTGCCGCGCGGGGTCGTTCCCGTCCGGTCCGCCGTTCCTTCGCGCTCTCGTCCCGTCTCCGGGATCTCAGGGATCCATCTCGCGAAGGAGATCTCCGTGACAGCGAAGTCCGCGCCCGCGACAGCACGGCCCACCGTGTACGGCTACCCCCGCCAGGGGCCCAACCGGGAGCTGAAGAAGGCGATCGAGGGCTACTGGAAGGGCCGCGTCACCGCCGGGGCCCTCCGTGGCACGGCCGCCGACCTGCGCCGGGAGAACTGGCGGCAGCTCGCCGACGCCGGCATCCACGAGGTGCCGACCGGCGACTTCTCGTACTACGACCACGTCCTGGACACCACGGTGATGGTCGGCGCGATCCCCGGGCGCCACCGCAGCGCCGTCGCGGCCGGCGCCCTGGACGGCTACTTCGCCATGGCCCGTGGCACGCAGGATGCGGCGCCGCTGGAGATGACCAAGTGGTTCGACACCAACTACCACTACCTGGTGCCCGAGCTGGGACCGGACACGGTGTTCGCGGCGGACCCGGCCAAGCAGGCCGGTGAGGTGAAGGAGGCACTGGCGCTCGGCCTCGCGGCCCGCCCGGTCCTCGTCGGACCCGTGACCTACCTCCTGCTGTCCAAGGCCGCCCCCGGCGCCCCCGCCGGCTTCGACCCGCTGACCCTGCTGGACCGGCTGCTGCCCGTCTACGCCGAGGTGCTGGCCGACCTGCGCGCGGCCGGCGCGGAGTGGGTGCAGCTCGACGAGCCCGCGCTCGTGCAGGACCGCACCCCGGCCGAGCTGAACGCGGCCGAACGCGCCTACCGCGAACTCGGTTCCGCCACCGACCGGCCCAAGCTGCTGGTCGCCTCGTACTTCGACCGGCTCGGCGAGGCGCTGCCACTGCTCGCCAAGGCCCCGGTCGAGGGTCTCGCCCTGGACTTCACCGGGGCCGCCGCCGCCAACCTGGACGCGCTCGCCGCCGTCGGCGGGCTGCCGGGCAAGCGGCTGGTCGCCGGTGTCGTCGACGGCCGGAACATCTGGGTCAACGACCTCGCCGCGTCCCTGTCCACGCTCGGCACCCTGCTGGGTCTGGCCGACCGGGTCGACGTGGCCGCCTCCTGCTCGCTGCTCCACGTTCCCCTGGACGCCGCGGCCGAGCGGGACATCGACCCGCAGCTCCTGCGCTGGCTGGCCTTCGCCCGGCAGAAGACCGCCGAGATCGCCACCCTCGCCAAGGGCCTGTCCCACGGGACCGGAGCCGTCGCCGCCGAGCTGGCCGCCAACCGCGCCGACCTCGCCGCCCGCGCCGACTCCCCCGTCACCCGCGACCCGGCCGTCCGGGCCCGTGCCGCCGCGGTGACCGAGGCCGACGCGCGCCGCTCCCGGCCGTACGCCGAGCGCACCGCCGCCCAGCGTGCCCGCCTCGGCCTGCCGCTGCTGCCGACCACCACCGTCGGCTCCTTCCCGCAGACCGGGGAACTGCGCACCGCCCGCGCCGGACTGCGCGCGGGCCGCATCGGCCCGGCCGGGTACGAGGAGCGCATCAGGGCCGAGATCCGGCAGGTGATCGCGTTTCAGGAGACGATCGGCCTGGACGTCCTGGTGCACGGCGAGCCCGAGCGCAACGACATGGTCCAGTACTTCGCCGAGCAGCTCACGGGCTACCTCGCCACGCAGCACGGCTGGGTCCAGTCCTACGGCACCCGCTACGTCCGCCCGCCGATCCTCGCGGGCGACATCTCCCGGCCCGAGGCGATGACGGTCCGCTGGACGACGTATGCCCAGTCCCTCACGGACCGGCCCGTGAAGGGCATGCTCACCGGTCCGGTCACCATGCTGGCCTGGTCCTTCGTCCGTGACGACCAGCCGCTCGGCGACACCGCGCGCCAGGTCGCGCTCGCCCTGCGCGACGAGGTGGACGACCTGGAGGCGGCGGGGAGCCCGGTGATCCAGGTCGACGAGCCGGCGCTGCGCGAGACCCTCCCGCTGCGGGCCGCCGACCGGTCCGCCTACCTGGCGTGGGCGACCGAGGCGTTCCGGCTCAGCACGAGCGGGGTCCGCCCGGACACGCAGATCCACACCCACATGTGCTACGCCGAGTTCGGGGACGTCGTCCGGGCCATCGACGACCTCGACGCGGACGTCATCAGCCTGGAGGCCGCCCGCTCCCGCATGCAGGTGGCCCGCGAGCTGGCCTCGCACGGCTACCCGCGCGAGGCCGGCCCCGGCGTGTACGACATCCACTCCCCGCGCGTCCCGAGCGCCGAGGAGGCCGCCCGGCTGCTGCGCGCGGGGCTGGAGGCCATCCCCGCCGAGCGGCTGTGGGTCAACCCGGACTGCGGCCTGAAGACCCGCGGATGGCCCGAGACGCGGGCCTCGCTGGAGAACCTGGTCGCCGCCGCCCGCACCGTCCGCGGTGAGCTCGCGGGGTCCTGACCCCGCGCGGGGCCGGGGCGCGGCGCGCCCCGGCCCCGCTGTCCCCGGCGGTCCCGGTGGGCGCGTCCGCACCTCGGATTTACCATACGGGTCGACCCGTATGGTAAAAGAGAGGCATGCCTTCCGAAACGACTCCACGCGGACGCCCGCGAGACGCGCGCTCACACGCGGCGATCCTCGCCGCCACCGCCGACCTGCTCGCCGAGACCGGCTACGCCGCCATGTCCCTCGGGGCCGTGGCCACCCGGGCCGGGGTGGGGAAGGACACCATCTACCGCCGGTGGTCCGGCAAGGCCGAACTGGTCTACGAGGCGGTGTTCACCACCACCGACACGGCCCCGGTGCCCGACACCGGCACCCTCGAAGGCGACCTGACCGCGCTGGTCCAGCAGCTGATCGACGAGTTCGGCGCACCGGCGGCCGCTCCGGCTCTGCCCGGACTGCTGGCGGACCTCGCCGCCTCCCCGGCGCTGCTGGCCCGGATCCGCTCCGGCTTCCTCGGCCCCGCCAAGAGGCGCCTGGCCGTGGTCTTCGACCGGGCGCGGGCCCGCGGGGAGACCGGCCCGGAGGTGGACGGCGACCTGGTGCTCGACTTGCTGCTCGGCACCGTCGTGTTCCGGCTGGGCGTCCTCGGCGCGCCTGCCGACTCCCGGCTGGCCCGCAGCATGGCCGGGATCACCGCGAAGGGAATCGAGGTCCGGTGAACGGATGGCTGCTGGCCGCCGGCGTTTCGGCCACGGTGACGGCCCTGATCCACCTCATCGCCGGGGGGCGCGACGTGGTCCGCCCTCTGCTGGGCAGCTCCCTGGAGGCCGAGGCCCGGCACACCCTGCACGCGGTGTGGCACTTCGCCACGGCGGACCTCCTGTTCAGCGGTATCGCCCTGATCGCCCTCGCGCCCCGGCCCGCGCCGAACGCACCGCTCGTGCTGTTCATCGCGGCCCACTTCCTCGCCTACGCTGCGGTGTTCCTGGTGATCGCGCTCCGCACCGGCTGGCCCCGCCCGCTGCTGCGGCTTCCGCAGTGGATGCTGCTGCTCCCGGTGGCGGCACTGGCCGGAGCCGGGGTGCTCTGAGTCCGGCACCGCCGCCACCTCGCTCCGGCAAGAGGAGCGCCCGGTCCCGCCCCTCCCCCGGCCCGGGCGCACCACTCCGCCGCGCAGGCGGACCGGCGCCCTTACGGCTCCCGCGGCCGCGCCCGGACGGGCGCGGCCGTTCCGCCGTCAGCCGCAGGAGGGGGCGGCTCCCGTGGCGCCGGGTGCGGTCGCCTGCGGGGCGGGCGCGCAGCAGCCGCCGTCGGCGGCCGCCTCGCCGGACCCGGGCTCGTCGAAGAGACCGGAGCCGCCGCAGACACCGGTCTCCGGGAGGACGAGTTCGACGCGCCTTGCGGCCTCGTGGTCGCCGGCGACGGCGGCGACCACGGAGCGGACCTGCTCGTAGCCGGTGAGGGCGAGGAAGGTCGGAGCGCGCCCGTAGGACTTCATGCCGACCAGGTAGACACCGGACTCGGCGTGCGAGAGCTCCTTCACCCCGTGCGGGTAGACGGTGCCGCAGGAATGCTGGTTGGGGTCGATCAGCGGGGCGAGCCGGACCGGCGCCTGAAGGCGCTCGTCGAGATCCAGCCGGAGTTCGCCGAGGAAGGACAGGTCGGGACGGAAGCCGGTGAGGACGACGAGTTCGTCGAC
Source organism: Streptomyces sp. C10-9-1 (assembly GCF_024497955.1). Classification (GTDB taxonomy): domain Bacteria; phylum Actinomycetota; class Actinomycetes; order Streptomycetales; family Streptomycetaceae; genus Streptomyces; species Streptomyces sanyensis. The sequence continues at coordinate 67,581 of NZ_JANHKP010000010.1, forward strand.
CGGGTCGAGCCGCCGGCCGTCCTCGGCGACCAGGACGAGGCGGTCGCCGTCGCGTTCGATCGCCTCGGTGCGGAAACCGGTGACCGCGTCGGCGTGGCCCTCGTCCACGGCGGCCTTGGCGGCGAGGCCGAGGGCGCCGCGGGCGGGGAGCTGGTCGGCGGCGCCGCCGCCGAAGGTGGAGCCGGAGATCCCCCGGCGCAGGATCCACAGTGCCTTCGTCCCCTCGCCGCCCTCCGACGCGGCCAGGTCGGCCAGCGCGGCGAGCGCGGTGAACGCGGAGGCGCCGGAGCCGATGACGGCGGTGCGCCTGCCCGCGTAGCGGGCGCGGACGGCCGGATCCTTCAGGTCCGGGACGCGGTAGGCGATCCGCGCGGCGGCGGCCTTCTCGCCCAGGGCCGGGAGGCCGGAGGCGCCGGCCGGTCCCGGCGTGGACCAGGTTCCGGAGGCGTCGATCACCGCACGGGCGAGGATGCGCTCCTCCCGGCCGTCGGCGTACGCGACGTGGACGGCGAAGGGCCGGGCCTCGCGGTCCGCGTCCACGATCCGGTCGCGCCCGGCGCGGGAGACGCCGGTGACGGTGGCGCCGCAGCGGACCCGGCCGCCGAGGGCGTCGGCCAGTGGGCTGAGATACCGCTCCACCCAGTCACCGCCGGTCGGGTACGTGCTCGCGTCGGGCGCCACCCAGCCGGTGGAGGCCAGCAGCTTCTCGGCCGCCGGGTCGGTGACCTCGCCCCAGGTGGAGAACAGCCGCAGGTGTGCCCACTCGCGGACCGCCGCACCGGCACCCGGGCCGGCCTCCAGGACCAGGGGCTCGATGCCCCGTTCGAGGAGATGGGCCGCGGCCGCCAGGCCGGCGGGCCCGGCGCCGATCACGAGGACGGGCAGGTGGTCGGTGGCTGTGGCGCTCACGACACTCCTCATTGATTCGATATTCGTCGATGTCCTGCGCCGCCAGGATGGCACTTGATTCGACGTACGTCAACATAGACATTCATCGAACCATGCCGGGCACGCGACGGCGGACTCCGCGCGCACCCCCGCACCTCCCCCGCCGGGCGGCCGTGCACCTCCCCGGCCGCACGCCCGGGGCCCGCTGCTTCGACATGTGTCAACATAGGAGCATGCCGAGGACCAGGGACCTGCCGCTGCTCAAGCCCGAGGGCGACTGGTGCTGCCCGCCGCTCACCGAGCGGCGGCTGACCGCCGAGGAGGCCGAGCGGACCGCCGTCATGTTCAAGGCGCTGGGCGACCCGGTCCGCCTGCGGCTCTTCTCGGCCGTCGCCTCCCACCAGGGCGGCGAGGCGTGCGTGTGCGACATCTCGGACGTGGGCGTCTCCCAGCCGACCGTCTCCCACCACCTGAAGAAGCTCAGGGAGGCCGGACTGCTCTCCTCCGAGCGGCGGGGCACCTGGGTCTACTACCGCGTCGAGCCGGCCGCCCTGGCGGCGATGGGCGCACTGCTCACCCAGGCCGCCGCGACCTGACGGCCCGGAACCGGCTCGGCCTCGGGGAACACCGGGACAGCGGTTGCCGGTGAGAGCGATCCTGGTCAGGGCGTGAGTGCGCCGACCCGGTTCCCGGGCTCGCCCTGCCGGCGACCATCGTCGGACCCGACGGGATCCGGACCGCCGCGAACCCCCGGACCCGGTTCATCGGACGCGCCGCCCACCCGCCGGTGGACGATCGTCTGCCGGACAGGTGCAGCTGCTCCCCCTGACGGTTCACCATCGATCTCGTCCACGGACCTCAGACACGGAGCTCCGGCGGGAAGCCGGTCCAGCGGAGCCCGGCGGGGAGGTGGCCGGTGTCGTTGAAGAGGAGGACCGCCGGAGGGCGGTCGGGCGTGTAGCGGATGACGGTCAGGGCCGCGTGGGCATGGTTGATGCCCAGCCATCGCCACTTGGGCGCGTCAAGGGCGGCCCGGACGAGCCAGCCGACCAGGAAGTTGTGGGTGACGACGAGCTCATGCCGCGGTTCGTCTCCGGCGACAGTCCCGGTGAACTCCGCACGTGCCGCCGCGGCGAGCCCGGGGCCCTGCTCGCGCTCCTCGACGGTGAACTGGCGCAGGAACCCGATCCAGGCGTCCGCCGCCTCCGATGGCAGCTCCTCGTGTGTCGGCAGGTAGGGGAGGTAGTCGCCGGCCGCTTCGGAACGACGGCAGGGAACTCCGTCGAGCCGCTCACCGACCAGCCGGGCGGTCTGTTCGGCACGGGCGAGAGGGCCGTGGTGGATCGCCGCCAGCGGAACCCCACGGAGCCGCTCCCCCAGCAGGGCGGCCTGGCGGCGGCCCGCATCCGTCAACGCACTCTCATCCGGCGACGCCTCGCCGTGACGGGCGAGATAGAGGTAGCGGGCGGCCGTACCGGTCATGGATGCGTCCTTCGGCGAAGTCGGTCCTGCGGGGTCATGGAAGGACGCCGGCCTACGGGGGCCGGTTCCCACGAGGGGAGAGCCGGACCTCACGCCGGTCGGCGCGTTGGGCGACTTCCCCGGACGTGATCGTTCTCAGCGACTACCGCCGTCCCGACGCCCCCCGAGGCCGCGGCCCCACCGCACGCGCACCGCACCCCGCGGCGCGAGCACGGCGACCACCCCGGCGGCGGCCACCGGGTGAGACCGCGCACGCCACCGCGAGCGCCGAGCCCCGCCGGGCTGCCACCCGCGCCCACGGGGCCCGCACGGACAGTCCGCCGGGCCCCGTTTGACGAATCGCGCACACGGCATGGCCGAGTTGCGTTCCGTCAGCGACCCGGCCGTGGGCGCCGACGCAGGTCCGCGCAGCACGTCGGCGCAGCCAGGACCGGGTGCGGGCACGCGGCACATGCCCGCGGTAGCTCCGCCCAGCAATCGAACGCTATAGAAAACCAGCATCCTGGTATGTTCCAATGGGTGCGGCTTACGGATGCAGGGGGTGACTCCCGCACCCATCGCGGGTGCGGCGGCCATGTGGTGCGGCCGTGTCGTGAAGAGTGCCCCTGAATCCTCAGTAGACGGGGGGATGTGGACGATGACACGTGTCGATGTTCGAACCGAGAGCCGGACCGCGATTCGCTTCAACGTGACCGCACGGTCCCATGACCGTGTGCAGATTATCCGGGAGCACGACGAAGAACCGCACGGAACGACGGTGAGCAACAAGTTCGGCGAAGTGCGGGCCCTTCTCGTCGAGGGCGGCCCTCACGAGATGATCAGACCCGGCAGGCTGCTCACACCGCACGGGGAAGGGCAGCTGAGCATATGCCGTCCCCTCGTCGGCGAGATCCTGGTGTTCCAGGACGGGAAACACGCGACGGCCCGGGGGGCCCAGCTCGTCTGCTACGACAGCTCCCGTCCGTACAAGGTCGTCATGCCGGAGCGCTTCCGCATGGTGACGCTCATGGTGCCGCGCCGCCTGATGGGCCTCACGGCGAAGGACACCGAGATGCTCACCGCCAAGGTGTGGCCCGGATCGCACGGCCTCGGAGCACTGCTGTCGAACCTGCTCGTCGGCCTCGAGCAGCACGCCGAGCACGTCGACACCGGCATCGACCTGCTCGGCGGAAGCATGGCCGGGCTGGCCGCGGCGCTCTTCGCCGAGCGGCTGCGCGCGATGGCCGAGGAGTCGGGAACGGGCCGGCCGACGCTGATGCTCAGCATCCAGGCGTTCATCAGGGAGCGCCTCTCCGACCCCGACCTCTGCCCGTCGGTCGTGGCCCAGCAGCACAACGTCTCGCTGCGCTATCTGCAGAAGATCTTCCACGAGCACAACGCCAGCCCGGCCCGCTGGATCAGGGACGAGCGGCTCGCCCGGTGCCGGTCCGAGATGGCCGACCCCCGATTCGACCACCTCTCCATCGCGGCGATCGGGGAACGCTCGGGCTTCTACGGGGCTTCGCACTTCAGCCGCCTCTTCAGGGACCGGTACGGCGTCACGCCCCGGGAGTTCCGAAAGAGCCGGGGAACCGCCCTCGCCGGTTAGCACGCGATACCCCCTTTCCATTCCAGGCAAGGACCCTCCCGCAATTCCCGGCGGGCGCGCGACGACGGCTGCGGCACCTCGCCGCATTCCCGGAGCATCCGAGTGCATCCCGTATGCGGAAGCTCCTCCGCCCCGCGATGCGCCGCAGCCGACGCCGCACGCCGGTCCACCGGGAACTGCGGGCCGGTCCCTCGTCACCACTCCCACGGAAGGCAATGCATTGACCAGCTTCGAATTCCCCGGAGAGTACTACGAGATCATGCGGGGCGATTTCCGCGATCTTGCCGCGGAAACGGATTTCCTGTCCTCCTTCGCGTCGGCCGGCGGGCGCGTCCTCGATCTGGGCTGCGGGACGGGCACGAACCTCCGGGAGCTCGGCGCACGGGGCTTCTCGTGCCTCGGAGCAGACCAGAGTGCATGTTTCGTCGAGTACGCGCGCGGCGCCGGCGGCAGGAACGTCGAGTACGTGCACGAACGGGCCGAGACCTTCACCACCGACGACCGGTTCGATCTCGTCTACAGCATCTTCATGACGCTCAACTACCTCCCCCGTGCGGAGCTGCGCACCGTGCTGCGGACGATGCGGGGGCTGCTGCGGCCCGGGGGCCATGTGGTGCTGGAGTTCGGCCACCTGCTGAACTTCGTGGAGGGCTTCCAGCAGCACACGGTGGCCCACCACCGCGGCGGCGACGGAGTGCTGATCACGCGGCTGGCCCGTCAGGCGATCAACCCGCACGCGGCGAACTGGCGGAACGAGGAGACCCTGCTCGTCCGGGAGCGCGACGGCCGGGTGTCCCTGTACGACAACTTCTTCGACCAGGCGGTCCTCACCGGACCGGAGGTGCGGGAGCTGCTCGCCGACGCGGGGCTGCGGATCATCGCGGAGTACGGCGGCTTCCGCAAGGAGCCGGTGCCCTTCCACGGGCGCGGCCCGCTGGTGATCGTGGCGACCGCGCAGGGGGAGGACTCGGAATGACGACCTCAGACACCGCGGAAACGGCGTCCGGGACCTCCTTCCTCGACGGCGGGCCCGCCGTCGCACCGGAGGTGGCCTGCCTCGGCGAGGCACTCGTGCGGGCGGCGGAGCGCGAGGACGACTCCGGGGAGAGCATCCGGTTCGTCCGCGCGGACGGCAGCGAGACGGGCATGGGCTACCGGCGGCTGCTGGACGACGCCGCTCGGATGCTCGCAGGGCTCCGCGCGGCGGGCCTCCTCCCCGGGGAGGCCGTGGTCCTCCAGGTCGCCGACGACCCCGAACTGCTGACCGCGTTCTGGGCCTGCGTCCTGGGCGGCTTCGTGCCGATGCCCGTCAATGCCGGAGCCACCGCCGACCAGCGCGCGCAGGCCCCCGGCCTGCTGGGTCGGGTGTGGGAGGGCTACGGCGCGCCCCGGGTCCTCACGGGTGCCGGTCAGGAGCCGGCACCGGAGGTGGCGGCCGACCCGCGCTGGGCGGACGCCTGGCTCGGGACGACCCGCGACCTGCTCGCGCACGCCCCGGACCGGACCTGGCACCGGGCCGACGCCGACGATCCCGCCGTGCGGCTGCTGACCTCCGGCAGCACCGGCGTGCCGAAGGCGGTCGTGCTCACCCACCGCAACGTGCTCAGCCGGACCGCGGCGACCGTCCGGGTGAACCGGCTGAGCGAGAGGACGCGCACCTTCAACTGGATGCCCCTGGACCATGTGGGCGGTCTGGTGATGTTCCACGCACGGGACGTCTACCTCGGGTGCCGGCAGGTGCACGCCCGCTTCGAGTGGGTGCTCGACGACCCCTTGCGCTGGCTCGACGTGATGGACCGCCACCGATCGGACACGACCTGGGCGCCGAACTTCGCCTTCGGGCTCATCAACGACCAGGCGGACAGGCTCGCCGGGCGGTCCTTGGACCTGTCCTGCGTGCGCTACATCATGAACGGCGGGGAGGCCGTCCGCAGCGGTGTGGTCCGCCGCTTCCTGGAGGTGCTCGCCCCCTTCGGTCTGCCCTCGGACGCCATGTACCCGGGCTGGGGCATGTCGGAGACCTCCGCCGGGGTGGCCGACTGCGAGTTCTCCTCCGTCAGCGCCGGGGACGAGCGCTACGTCCCGGTCGGGCGGCCGCAGCCGGGCACCGCCCTGCGGGTCGTCGACGAGCGCAACGAGCTGGTGCCGCCCGGTGTCACGGGCCGGCTCCAGGTCACCGGCGCCACCGTGACCGCCGGATACCACCGCAACGAGGAGCAGAACCGCCAGTCGTTCACCTCGGACGGCTGGTTCAAGTCCGGCGACCTCGCCTACGTCCGCGACGGGATCCTGACGGTGACCGGGCGTGCGGACGACGTCATCCAGCTGCGCGGCGTCACCTACCACGGCCACGAGATCGAGGCCCGGGTGGAGGAACTCGACTGCGTCGCCCCCTCGTACACCGTGGCCTGCGCGGTGAACGCCGCCGAGGGGGAGGACGAGGAGCTCGCGGTCTTCTTCCATCCGCGCGAGGGGGCGGACGCCGCCTCGGCCGGGGAGCGGGTGCGCTCCCGGGTGACCGAGTCCTTCGGGGTCGACTCCGTGCACGTCGTGCCGGTCACCAGGGAGGACGTGCCCAAGACCGGTATCGGCAAACTCCGCAGGGCGCAGCTGCGGAAGCGGTTCGAGTCCTCCCCGGAGCGGGCCCGGGGTGCCGGCGCGGCGGCCTCCCGGCCCTGAGCCCCTCCCGTTCGGGGCGGCGCGTGCGGTGGTGCCGGGCGGACGGCCGGCACCACCCACCGGCCCGGAGGCGGCAGGAGGCGTACGCCCTCGGCGGCGGCCCGCCGCCCGGAGCGGAGGGCACGGGGCCGGTGCCGCGGCGCGGCGCGCGCTCCGGTGGGCTGGGACGCCACGGGACCGGCCCCGCACGGAGGGCCGTGCGGGGCCGGTCCACGGCCCGGGGTTCCTCCCCCGGGCGCCGACGCATGCGCGCTCCGCCTCCCGCGGCAGGCCCGGGGGCCGCGGTGCTCCGGCTGCCCCGGGGGCCGGGCGGCCCGGAGCACCGCGGGGCGCCGGCGCCGGCCTCCGGGTGCGGCCGGGGACGCGGGGGTCCCGGCCCGCGTGTCCGCCGGCCGTCCCGCACGCCCCGGGGAGGCCGTCCCTGTGCCGCGCCCCACCGCCGGCCTCCGGCACCGGGTACGCCCTCCGGGCGGCTCGGGGGCCGGGAAAGGAGGACGGCAGACGGCAGACGGCAACGGAAAGAAACCGGTGTGCAGGTTCTTCCGGGCAGCTCAGGCAGCTCAGGCGGCTCGGCCGAGGCCGAGGCCGAGGCCGACGGGGCACCCGGTCACGCGCCGCCGGCCTGCGCGGCGGTCAGCGCCTCGGCCTCGGCCAGCACCCGTTCGCCCCGGTCGGCGCTCAGGTCGAGCTGTGCCAGCACGCCGGGGACGGCGACAGACGGCAGCAGCTGGGCGAGGAGCACCGACAGCCGCTCGGTGAGGTCCCTGCGGTCGGCCAGCACATGGGAGAGCATCTGGATTCCCGAGAAGGCGCCCACCAGGAGTTCGGCGGTGGCCCTCAGGTCGGCGTGCCCGTAGAGCTCGCCCTGCTCGCTCGCCTCCGTCAGCGCGGCCAGGTTGTGGTCGACCCAGGCCAGGAAGGGCCTCCTGCGGTCCAGTTGGTGCGCTCCGCGCTCCAGGGACAGACCGACGCTCCCCTGGAGCATCCGGTCGTACATGAGGCGGTGCCCGAAGACGAACCCGGCGTCCACCAGCTCCTGGAGCTTCAGGGTGCGCCGTACGACGGGATAGGCGCCCGACCCCACCTGCACCTCCAGGATCGCCTCGGCGAGTTCCTCCTTGGAGGCGAAGTGGAAGTAGAACGCGCCCTTGGTCAGCCCGGCCCTCGAGTAGACGTCGGAGATGGTCGCACCGTCGTAACCCCGTTCGGCGAACACCTCGCCCGCCGCTTCGAGGATCAGCTCCCGGGTCCTGATCGCGCGTTCCTGCTGGCTCACTTGCACCAACCCCTTTATTCCTTGAAACCATACCGCTGTGCACGTATCTTTCCGCAAGGGGGGATCGATGGCCCTTCCGTGCCCGTGAGAAGGAGGAGCCATGGACCGGACACCCGTGCTCGGCGTCCCGCAGCCCGCCGGCACAGCGGAGCGGACCGGGGAGCCGCTCGGCCCCCCGGCGGCCGGACGCGGAACGGTGACCAGGGAACTGGTGCACCGCGCCCGCGAGACCGACGTGCTGCCGGCCTCCTGGGAGAGCCTCGGCGAGGACCGCTTCACCGTGCGCGCGAAGTGGCCGGACACCCATGAGGTCTTCGTCGCCCCGGACGGAAGGCCCGACCCCGTGCTCCTCGTGGAGACCCTGCGGCAGAGCGCGATCTTACTGTGCCACGCCGCGTTCGCCGTCCCGCTCGACCACCACTTCCTCATGGAGGACCTCCACTACCGCGCCCGCCCCGGGCTGCTCGATGTGGCCGGTGGACCAGCCGAGTTGCGGCTGGACGTGGAGTGCTCCGGGATACGGCGCCGCGGCGCGTCGCTGGCCGCCACCGACTGCCGCATGCACGTCCGGGAGGGCGAGCGCACGGTCGCCACGGGCGGCGGCCGCCTGAACATCTCCACCCCCCGCGCCTACCGGCGGCTCCGCGGCGCCCACCTCCCGCCCGCGATGGCGGCGCTGGCGATACCCGTCCCGCACGGGCTCGTCGGGAGATCCGGGCCCACGCAGGTCGTGCTGGCCCCGACGCCCGAATCCGGGCGCTGGCAGCTGCGCGCCGACCCCGGGAACACCACCCTGTTCGGCCGCGCCACCGACCACTACCCGGGGATGATCCTGGTCGAGGCCGCTCACCAGGCCGCCCGCGCCCTGCTGTCGCCGGCCTCCTTCCGCCCGGCGTCGTTCACCATCCGCTTCCACCGCTATGTGGAGTTCGCCCCGCCCTGCTGGATCGAGGCCCACACCGTCCCGACCCGGGTGACGGGCGCCACCGCGGTGCGGGTCGTCGGCCGCCAGGGGGGTCATGCGGTCTTCACCGCATCGCTCACCGGCGCGGAGCGCTGACCCGGGTCGCCGCCCGGGCCGCCGTGACCGTTCCATTCCACTCCTCTCGCCACCGGTGCGGCCCGACGGCTGCCCCGGGGAAGGAAGCCGGCATGCCGCAGCCCACCGTACTGATCACCGGAGGGGCGGGGTTCGTCGGCGGCCACGTGGTGCGCCGACTGCTCGCCCCCGGCGCCGCCGACCCCGGCGCAACGGTGCGTCTGCTGGTCCACGACCGCCGCGTCCACGTGCCCGACGGGGCACCGGTGGAGGTCGTCCGCGGCGACCTGTGCTCCCCGGGCTCCCTGCGCGGCCTGTGCGACGGGGCGGACACCCTGGTCCATCTCGCCGCGCAGGTCGGCGGCCGCATGGAGCAGTGCCGCGCCGTCAACGTCGGGGGCACCGAGGCGCTGCTCGCCGAGGCCGCCCGGGCGGGCGTCCGGCGGATCGTCCAGCTGAGCACCGCGGCGGTCTACGGCGACGGCCCCTACCGCGGCGAGGCGGAGTCGGACCTGCCGACCGCCCCGGTCTCCCCGACCAGCGTGACCCGGCTCGCCGCCGAGGAACGGGTGCGGGCGGCGGGCGGGCTGGTGCTGCGCCCCCATCTGGTCTACGGGGAGGGGGACACCTGGGTGATCCCCTCCCTGGTGGCCCTGCTGCGCCGGGTCCCCCACTGGGTCGAGGGGGGACGCGCCCGCACGTCCATGATCGCCGTGGACGATCTGGCCGAGGCGGTGGCCGCTCTGGTGCGCGGCCGCGACCCCCTGCCGTCCGGCCGGGTCCTGCACGCGAGCCACCCCGAACCCGTGCGGGTCCGGGACCTGGTCACCACCGTGGCACGGGCCCTGGACCTGCCCCTGCCGCGGGGCGAGGTCACGGGCCGCCGGGCGCTGGAGCTGCTCGGGGCCCGCGACGACCCCGCCGGCGCGCGCAGGCTGTCGCTCCTGTCGGTCGACCACTGGTACGACGGTTCGGCGCTGTGGCGGCTGACCGGGGCCCGCCCGGGACCGGGGTTCGCGGAGCGCTTCGCACGCCACGCGGCCTGGTACCGGGCCGCCCTGGCCGACGCGGCGGGCGAGGGCGCGCGGGCGGCGGGCTGAGCCCTCAGACCGGGACGGCCCGGCGGTCCAGGACGACCTCCAGGGCGCGGTGGCCGTTGGAGATGAAGGAACGCTGGGGCTCGGCCCGCCGTTCGGGGTGGGCGAGCGCCATGTCGGGGAACCGCTCGAACAGGGAGCTCAGCGCGATCGACGCCTCCAGCCGAGCCAGTGGTGCGCCCAGGCAGTGGTGGACGCCGTGCCCGAAGGAGATGTGGTCCCGGCGGTCGGGCCGGGTGATGTCGAAGCGGTCCGCGGTGTCGCCGTAGCGGACCGGGTCCCGCCCGGCGGCGGCATAGGAGATCATGATCGCGTCGCCCTTGGGGATCACGGTGCCGCCGAGGTCGATGTCCTCGACGGCGTAGCGCAGGATCGCGTGCGCGCCCGGCGGTTCGTGACGCAGTGTCTCCTCGACCACGTCGTCCCAGCCGGCCCTGCCCTGCCGGACCAGGTCCAGTTGGTCCGGGTGGCGCAGCAGCGCGTGGACGGCGTGGTCGAGGAGGTTGACGGTGGTCTCGTACCCGGCCGTGTAGAGCAGGATGAGGTTGTCCGCCAGTTCCTTCTCGGTGAGGCCGGCGCCGTCGTCGTCGCGCACGGCGATCAGGTCGCAGGTGAGGTCGTCGGCCGGGTGCTCGCGCTTGTGGACCAGGAAGTCGGAGATCGTGGTGTAGAGGGCGTATCCGTTGGCCTGCGCCTCCTCCGCGGTGGCGGAGGTGCGGAAGAAGCCCTTGATGATCCGGTGGAGTCCGGTCCGGTACTCCTCGGGGATGCCGAACAGCTCGCACATCACCTCGTTCGGCAGCGGGTGGGCGAACCTCTCGCGCAGGTCCAGGGGGTGCCCGTGCGGTTCGGCCGCCAGCGCGCCGAGGAGGTCGTCGGCGATGCGCTGGATGCGCGGGCGCAGGGCGGCGACGCGGCGCCGGGTGAAGGCCGAGGCCACCGGCCTGCGCTGCCGGGTGTGGTCGGCGCCGTAGGCCGTGACCATGTTCTGGACGGACACCCAGATGGCCAGGGGCCAGTCCCGGGGGATGTCGCCGTTGATCCAGGCGGGCCAGTGCCGGTAGGCGTCCTTGGACACCCGGGGGTCCAGCAGGAGGCTGCGGATCAGCTCGCCGTCGGTGACCGACCAGGCGGTGACCCCGCCGGGGAGCACCACCTGCGCCGCCGGTCCCCGGGCACGTATCCGGGCGATCTCGCCGTGGATGTCGCTCCCGTCGGTGTCGATGATGACGGGGCACTGCCCGCTGCGGTCCATGTGTCATCTCCAGGTCCTGCCGGGTCGGTCGACCGCCCGGGCAGCCAGCTCTGCCGGAGCGGGTGACCGCCGTCACCACGGGTTCCGGTCTCGGGGGACGTGGGGCCGGCGCCCCTCCCGCTCCCGGACGAGGGGTTCGGGCGGGACGCCGGCCGGTTCTCGGGGAGGGGGGCGCTACGAGCCGGTCCGAGCCGCCTCCGCCCGGCGGCGCCTGGTGGCACGGACCGCCGCGACGAGCGTGAGCACCATGGTGAGGGCGGAGATGGCGGTCACCACGTAGAGGCCGGAGTGGTAGCCGGACAGGGTCGCGGACGCCTCTCCCCCGTGGCCGTCGGCCGCCATCGTGGCGGTGACGACGGCGAGGACGATCGCCGCGCCCACCTGGTAGCCCGTCTGCAGCACACCGGCCGCCAGCCCCTGCTCGGACTCGTCCACGCCGTTGGTCGCCTGGACGTTGGCGGCGGGGAAGGAGAAGGGGAAGGCGATGCCGATGAGGACGATGCTCGGCAGGATGACCCAGAGGTAGGAGGAGGTCTCGTCGATGCGGAGGAAGAGCAGGTACGACGCGGTATAGGCGACGAAGCCCGCGAAGATCATCCAGTGGAGGCCGAAGCGGGCGATCAGCTTGCCGGCACGGGGGGCGATCGTCATGATCAGCAGGCCGATGGGCAGGAAGGCCAGGGCCATCTCCATGGGCGACCAGCCCCGCAGCGACTGCAGGTACAGGCCGCCGATGAACTGGAAGCTCATGTAGGTGCCGAGGATGGCCGCGGCGACCAGGCTCGCGCCGACCAGGGCGCGGTTGCGCAGCAGGCCCAGGCGGAGCAGGGGCTGGGCGGCGCGGCGCTCGACGGCCACGAACAGGACCAGCAGGACGATCGCGGCGGCCAGGGTGCCCAGCGTGCGGACGGAGGTCCAACCGGCGTTGGGGGCCTCGACGATACTGAAGACGAACAGCAGCATCGCGGCGGTGACGCTCACGGCGCCGGTGACGTCGAAGGTGCCGCCGCCCGTGTCCCTGCGCGAGTCGCGCGGCACCAGCACCACCGCGCCGGCGAAGGCGACGACCGCCACGACGACCGGGAGCAGGAAGGTCCAGCGCCAGCTGATCTCGGTGAGGGCGCCGCCGACGATGACGCCGGTGGAGTAGCCGACCGCACCGCACGCGGTGTAGATGCCGACCGCGCGGTTGCGCTGCGGGCCCTCGCGGAAGTTGGTGATGATGATGGAGAGACCGGCCGGTGCGGTGAACGCGGCGCCGATGCCCATGACGAACCGGGCGATGATCACCACGAGGCCGTCACTGGTCAGACCTCCGACCAGGGAGCCCACGGCGAAGACCGCCACGCCCATCAGGAACATGCGGCGCCGGCCCAGCAGGTCCGCCATCCGTCCGCCGAGCAGCAGGAAGCCGCCGAACCCCAGGACGTAGGAACTGACCACCCACTGCACGGACTCGGTGCTCATGCCCAGGTCCGCCTGGATCGGCGGAACGGCGATGCCGACCATGATGTTGTCGAGGGCGTCCAGGAAGAATGCCGCACACACGCTGACGAGCAGACCCCACTCGCGAACGCCCCACTTGCCTGTGTCCGCTTTCCCTCCACCGGTGGGTGTTGCGTCGACTTCTACTTCGCTGGAAGTTGCCATTGGCTGTCCTCATCTAGTCAATTGCCGGTCACTGTGCATCCGATGCCGGCGGTGCGGTCGGCGGCGGGGGGCGCCCCGCCGCCGACCGCCGTTCACCGTGCCCGGGTTATCCCTTGAGCCCGAGGGGGAAGGGGGCCTGCGGCGTTCCGCCGAGGAGGTGCGCTCCCGCCGACTGCACGATCTGCTCCTGGGCGAGGATGTGCTGGCACATCGTGTGCAGGTCGCGGAGCCAGCGGTCGAGCGGGGAGGTCTGGTAGATCGAGGCCGTGCCGACGAGGTCGGAGAGCCGGGAGACGACGGAGCGGGCCGTCCGAAAGGCGTTGACCCGCGCGAGGGCGGAGGAGACCTGCTGGTCGGGGGTCGGCTGGACGCCGGACTCCAGTCGCTGCCACAGCTCGTCGAGGGTTCCGTAGACCGCGTAGCGGGCCGCGGTGAGCTCCATCTCGGCCTGGCCGATGACGGTCTGCACCCGGTAGCTCTCCGGCCACGGGGTGCCGGTGGCCCGCTCCACGCGGTCGGCGGCCAGTTCGCGCACGTGGTCCAGCGCCGCACGGGCGACGCCCAGCGGCACTCCGGGCACGTTGCCGAGGAAGGCGTCGGGGGCGGACAGGGGTCCGGAGCCGCGCGGGGTGGTGAAGTCGAAGGAGTGCTCCTCGGGCACGAACAGGTCGGTGGCCTGGTAGTCCATGCTGCCGCTGCCGGCCAGGCCGGTGGTGTGCCAGGTGTCGACGGTCTCGAACTCCTCGCGGCGGGCCATCACCAGCCGCCAGTTCACCGGGGCGCCGCCCGGGCCGGGTTCCGGCGTGCCGTCGGAGTGCACCACGCAGCCGCCGACGACCCAGTCGGCGTGCGTGACCCCGCTGCCGAAGGGCCAGCGGCCGGTCACCCGGTATCCGCCCGGCACCCGCTCTGCGCGGCCGACGGGGAAGATCAGGCCGGCGGTGATGGCGTCCGGGTTGGCGAGCATCTCCTTGACGACCGTCTCGTCCAGGTAGCCCGCGTAGATCCAGGTGTCCATGCCGATCATCGCGCACCAGCCGGCGGCCGAGTCGCCGTAGGAGAGCGCCTCGATGACCTCGGTCTGCTCGGCGAAGGTCAGCTCGGGGCCGCCCCAGTCCTTCGGCATGCCGATACGGAAGACACCCGTACCGCGCACGAGTTCGACGACGTCCTCCGGAAGGCGCCGGCCGCGTGCGATCTCCTCGGAGCGCTCGCGCAGCAGCGGGGCCGCGGCCCGCGCCCTCGCCAGGATCTCCGCCGCCGAGGTGGGGGCGTCCTGCTCGGCGCCCGCCGCGGGGTTGAGAGTCTCCGTCACGGTCATTGAAACCCCTCCTGTACCTGCGTGCTCGTCTCTCTTCGGGCGCGACGGCCGGCAGCCGTGTCCGCACGGGTCACCGCACAGGCGGCACCCCCGGGCAGCGGAGCGGCGGACGATCCGTCCGGTCCCGCGCCGTCTTCACGCTAGGGACGGCGCCCCCTCGCCTCTCGTGTGAACGCGCACGCAATCTGGCACGTCCGCACACGCCGACAGGACTAACCGTCGTAAGTGACTTTAAGGGTTAGGCTCGGCTCGTGCAACCAGTCACTTACGCTTGAGAGGTTAGAATCGGATCGGATGGAGGAAGATGCGATGACCGAGGTCGACCCGCGTCCTTTCGTCGGCGAACCCTTCGCCCTCGATCTGCTCAACACCCGATGGCAGGAGCACGGACGACAGGAGGATCTGCTGGACACCCCGGCCGGGCTGCACGTGTGGCTGGCCGGGCACGGACTGGCCGAGCGGTTTCCCGCCGGCGCCGCGTCGCTGGAGGCGGTGCGCACCACCCGCCGCGCACTGGCGGCGGCCGTCACCACACCCGGCTCGCCCGATGCGGTGCGGCAGGTGGACGAGATCCTGGACCACGGCCGCGTCCGGCTGACCCTCGACACCGAAGGCCCCGGCGAGCGTGCGGAGTTCACCGATCCGCACTGGGGCGCGGCATGGACGGCCGCCCAGGACTACCGGCGGCTGCTGGCCACGGCCCCGGACCGGATCAGGCTCTGCGACCAGCCCGACTGCATCCGGTACTTCCTCGACACCTCCCGCAACGGCACCCGGCGCTGGTGCTCGATGGCCCTGTGCGGCAACCGCGCCAAGGCGGCCCGCCACTACGCCCGGAGCCGCGGGCCCCGCGCATAGAGCGGCTGCGACCGGGGCGGCCCCGCAGCGGCAGCAGCCGCCGCACCCACCCGGTGCGCCGCGCACCGGCGGACGGACCGCCGGCGCCGCGGTCGGTGCCGCCCCGGCGCACGCGTCCGGACGCTCCCACACCACGAAGGGGTTCCATGAATCCGCCCATCCGCCACCGCACGGTCCAGGTACAGGGGCTCGACGTCTTCTACCGCGAGGCCGGCCCACCCGACGCCCCGGCCCTGCTCCTGCTCCACGGCTTCCCGGCCAGCTCGCGGTCCTTCCGCGAACTCATGTGCCGGCTGGCCGGGGCGTACCGGGTCATCGCGCCGGACCACATCGGCTTCGGCCACTCCGCCCGGCCGTCCACCGACGCGTTCGCCTACACCTTCGCCCGACTGGCGGAGATCACCGACGAGTTCACCAGGCTGCTCGGGCTGTCGCGCTTCGCGCTCTACGTCCACGACTACGGGGCGCCGATCGGCTGGCGGCTCGCCGCCGCCCGCCCCGAGCGCGTCACCGCGATCGTCAGCCAGAACGGCAACGCCTATCTCCAGGGCCTGCGCCCCGGGTTCTGGGCACCCGTCCACGCCTACATCGCCGACCCCGGCCCGGCCACCGAGGCAGCCGTCCTCCAGGCCCTGACCCCGGAGGCCGTGCGGTGGCAGTACACCCACGGGGTCCCCGACGAGAGCCTGCTCGACCCCGACGCCTGGCTTCTCGACACGGCGGCACTCGCGCGCCCCGGCAGCACCGCCGCGCAGCTGCGCCTCGTCCGCGACTACGGCTCCAACCTGGAGGCGTACCCGGCGTTCCAGAGGTACTTCAGGGAGAGCGGGGTCCCGCTGCTCGCCGTGTGGGGAGCCCACGACGAGATCTTCGGCCCCGAGGGCGCGCACGCCTTCCGCGACGACCTCCCGGAGGCGGAGGTGCACCTGCTGCCGACCGGCCACTTCGCCCTGGAGACGCACTGCGACGAGATCGCCGACCGGGTGGCGGACTTCCTCGCCCGCAGGCTCCCGCCGCGGACCGCGCCCTCCCCGGCGGGGGCGGTGAGCGGCACGGGCTGAGGCACGGCGGCGCGGGCCCCGTCCGGCGCTCCCCGTCGCCGCGGGAGCGCGGACGGGGAGCGCCGTCCCGCCCCGTGCCCGGGCCCACGGGACCCGCGCGGCTCCCCGGTCCCGCTCGCCGGGGCGCCGCCACGGCCGCCCCGGTGAATTCCGCACCGCCGCGCGTTCTCCCGCCGCGGGCACCGCGGCAGGCGTGGACGGGCCAATTCCTGTGCGCTCTCCCGCCATACGGCACTTCGGCCGCTCGGTAACGTCTCCGCCATCGAACGGGGTTTCGCCATTTCCTGAGGTGTTCGACCTCTGGCCCCGGGACGCCCACATGCGTGCGCGTATCAGACATTCCCCGGAGAGGACCATTCATGGGTGAGCTGTCAGCGGCCGACCGTCCACCGGTTGCCGTGGAAGACGACCTGCGTTCCGTCATGCGCAATTTCGCCACCGGCGTCTGCGTGGTGAGCACCTTCTCCGACGCGGAATCCACGCGCCGGCACAACGCGCTGACGATCAACTCGCTGACGTCCCTCTCGCTGGACCCGCCGCTGGTGTCGCTGAGCATCCGTCGCGACTCCGCGTTCCTGGACGATCTGATGGAGTCCCGGGTCTGGGCCCTGTCCCTTCTCGACGGCGGCGGCGAGGACCTCGCCAGGATCTTCGCCCGCCCGGCCGAGGAGCGGGGGAAGGCCCTGCGCAGCCTGCCCTCGGAGCCCGGGGAGCGGACGGGGGCGCTGCTCCTGGACTCCGCGGCCTGGATGGAGTGCCGCTACCGGGACCATCTGGTGGCCGGTGACCACCTGCTGATCGTCGGTGAGGTCGTCGGCACCGGAGTGCGTCACACCCGGTCGTCCCTCGTGTTCCTGCACGGCGCGTTCCACCGCTTCGAGCGGCGCGCGACATGAGGCGGAAAGGAAAGCGACGGACGAGGCTCCACACAATCCCTGTACCGATAGGTGGCTGACGCATGTCCGGAATTTCCCTCGCCGTGGTCGGAGGTGGCGCGTCCGCGGTCTGCCTCATCGACGCACTGGCTCAGACGCAGAGCCCTTCGGGCAGTATCACGGTGTTCGAGCCCTCGCCGAATCTGTGGCGCGGCCGGGCCTACCAGGTCGATATCGACACCATCAAGGTCAATGCGCCGCCGGAGGACATGTCCGTGCGGGTGGGCGACCTCGGCCATCTCCGGCGCTGGCTGGACGCGCGGCAGCGGGTCGTGGAATTCGACAGCGCCGACCCCGTCTCCGGAGCCTGTTTCCCCCCGCGCACCGTCTACGGCGAATACCTGGAGCAGTCGGCCTATTCCGCGCTCGGGGAACTGCGCAGGAACGGATGGCGGGTCGACCTGGTCGGGGCGGCCGTCACTTCGGCCCGGTGCACCGGCGAGCGGATCCATCTGAGCACCAGCAACGGCAGCGACAGCGCCTTCGACTACGTCGTCCTCTGTGTGGGCGGCGACGGCCCCAAGGACGCCTACGGGCTCTCGGGCGCACCCGGGTTCATCGCGGACCCGTACCCGATGTCCCACAGCCTGCGCGGGATCGGCCCGCGTGAGGACGTCGCCGTCGTCGGCAGCGGCCTCACGGCCGTCGACACCGTGCTCGCCCTCGCCGCCCAGGGCCACCAGGGACGCATCAGCCTGCTCTCCCGGCGGGGCGTGCTCCCCGGTGTCCGCCAGCGCCCCCTGCACTTCGAGCCCCGCCACCTCACCAAGGAGCGGATGCGGGCGCTGGCCCGCACCGGCCGCGAGCTGCCCCTCGCAGAGTTCGCCCGGATCGTGGCGGCCGAGCTGCGCGACGCCGGCTCGGACACCGAAGCGGTCCACGCGGAGATCACCGACCTCGGCAGGGAGGCTCCCGCGGAACGGCTGCGGCGCCAGTTCGCGGCCGTCGACTCGCCCGACCCGGGTCTGCGGATCCTCCAGAACGCCGTCCCCGACATCGGCCCCGACGTCTGGCCGCAGCTTCCGGAGGAGGACCGGGCGGAGCTGCTCCGCTCCCACTACCGCACCATCATGAGCCTGTGCTGCCCGATGCCTCCGGCCAGCGCCGCCGTGCTGCTGGAACTGGTCGACTCGGGACAGCTGCGGATCCGTTCCGGGCTGCGGAAGGTCGCGGAACGCGGTGGCGGGGGCTTCGAGCTGCTCACCGCCGACGAGCCCCCCGTCACGGCGGACACGGTCGTCAACGCGGTCAACGCCTCCGAGGGCCGCGTCCCCGTCGGGGCCCTCCCCCTGGTGACCAGTCTGACCAGGGCCGGTGCGGCCAGCCTCCACCCCCACGGCGGACTGCACCTCGCCCGGGCGACCAGCCGCCTCGCCGACGCGCAGGGCCGCCACGACCCCCGGCTCTACGGACTCGGCACCATCGGCGCCGGATCGCTGTTCTTCACCTTCGGCGTCCCCTCCCTGGTGGACCGCGCCGAGGACATCGTCGCCGCCATCCTCCAGGACGCGGGCGACAGGCACCCGACGCGCTCCGCGGACGCCCTGCTGCCCGCCTGACGGGGACCGCACCGTCCGAGCGGACCGCACGTCCGCGCACCGCCCTTCCACGGCCCGTCCAGAAAGAGGTACCCACCATGACCACGATGACCGACCGGGCCGCCGAGCCCGCCGCGGAGTTCCTCGCCGACACCGCCACCGGGCTGCCGATCCCCTCCGAACCGGTCTTCGCCACCCCGGAGGAGACCCGGCGGCACCGCAAGCAGCGGCTGGCCGCGGCACTGCGGCTGTTCGGCAAGTACGGCTTCGGCGAGGGGATCTCCGGGCACATCTCGGTACGCGACCCGGAGCACCCCGACCGGTTCTGGGTCAACCCCTTCGGCATCTCCTTCAGGCACGTGCGGGTCGCCGACCTGATCTGCGTCGACGCCCGGGGACGCGTGGTCCACGGCAGGCACCGCGTCAACCCCAGCGCCTTCGTCATCCACTCCCAGATCCACGAGCTCCACCCGGGCGCGACCGCCGCGGCGCACGGCCACACCGCCCACTCCCGGGCCCTCGGCGCCCTCGGGCGCCTGCTGGAGCCCATCGACCAGGAGTCGGCCGCCTTCTACGGGCGGCAGACCCTCTACGAGGCCTACGAGGGGCCCTCCGTGTCCCTGGAGCAGGGGCGCGACATCGCCGAGAACCTCGGGGACAACAGGGCCGTCCTGCTGCGGCACCACGGTCTGATCACCGTCGGCGGCTCGCTGGACGAGGCCGTGCACTGGTTCTTCACCTACGACAGCTGCGCCCAGGTCCAGCTCCTCGCCCTCGCGGCGGGCACCCCGAAGACGTTCACCCACGAGCAGGCCGTGGCGGCGGGCGAGGGCTTCGGCGACGCGCAGCTCGGCTGGTTCAGCTTCCAGCTGCTCTGGGACGAGATCGTCCGCGAGGAGCCCGACCTGCTGGACGAATGAGCGGCACGCAGCCCCTCGCGGGGGCCGGCGCCGGCCCCCGCGAGGGGCCCTCCTCGCAGTACACCCTGCCGGAACGACGAAGGAACCCCTCCCATGGACGCAACGCAAGCCGCATCGCCGCAGACCTGGCGGACCCTGCCCGCCGCGCAGCAGCCCTCCTGGCCCGACGAGCGGGCCCTCGGCACCGTGCTGGACGACCTCGCCACCGCGCCGCCCCTGGTCTTCGCCGGTGAGTGCGACCAGCTCCGCTCCCGGCTGGCCGCCGTCGCCCGCGGTGAGGCCTTCCTGCTCCAGGGCGGCGACTGCGCCGAGACCTTCGACGCCGTCTCCGCCGACCAGGTCCGCGACAAGCTCAAGACCCTGCTGCAGATGGCGGCCGTGCTCACCTACGCGACCTCCCTCCCGGTGGTCAAGGTCGGACGGATCGCCGGGCAGTACTCCAAGCCCCGCTCGCAGCCCACCGAGCGGCGCGACGGCGTGGAGCTCCCGGTCTACCGCGGAGACGCGGTCAACGGGCTCGACTTCACACCGCAGAGCCGCACCCCCGACCCCGAGCGGCTCCGGCGGATGTACCACGCCTCCGCCGCGACGCTGAACATCGTCCGCGCCTTCACCACCGGCGGCTACGCCGACCTGCGCCAGGTGCACACCTGGAACCAGGACTTCGTCGCCCGTTCCCCGGTCGGGAAGCGCTACGAGCGCCTGGCCGACGAGATCGACCGGGCACTCGCCTTCCTCAGGGCCTGCGGGGCGCAGCCCGGCGAGTTCGGCTCGACCGAGTTCTACTCCAGCCACGAGGCGCTGATCCTCGACTACGAGGCGGCCCTGACCCGGCGCGACTCCCGCACCGGCGACTGGTACGACGTCTCCGGCCACATGGTGTGGATCGGCGAGCGCACCCGCCGACTGGACGGCGCGCACATCGAGTTCGCCTCCCGGGTGCGCAACCCCGTCGCCGTCAAGCTCGGGCCGTCGGCCACCGCGGACGAGGCCCTGGCGCTGATCGACCGCCTCGATCCCGACCGGGAGCCCGGCCGCCTGTCGTTCATCACCCGGATGGGTGCCGAGCGGGTCCGCGACGTCCTGCCGGGGCTGGTGGAGAAGGTCACGGCCTCCGGTGCGCGGATCGCCTGGATCTGCGACCCGATGCACGGCAACACCTTCACCGCGCCCAGCGGCCACAAGACGCGGCGCTTCGACGACGTGCTCGACGAGGTGCGCGGCTTCTTCGAGGTCCACCGCGAGCTGGGCACCCATCCGGGCGGCCTCCACGTCGAGTTGACCGGCGAGGACGTCACCGAGTGCGTGGGCGGCGGCGCCGAGGTGCGCCTGGACGACCTCGCGCACCGCTACGAGTCCGCCTGCGACCCGCGTCTCAACCGCTACCAGTCGCTCGACCTGGCCTTCCAGGCGGCCGAGCTGTACCAGGAGCGCGTCGTGCCGAGGGGGCCCGTGCGGACGGCCGCCGAGGCATGACGGCGACAGCCCGGCAGAAGCCGATCCGGAGGGTGGGATGACCGTGCGCGCGATACGCGGCGCGATCCAGATCGAGAACGACGACAGGGGCCGGCTGGTGGACGGCACCAAGGGCCTGCTGAAGGCCATGCTCGACGCCAACGGGCTGGAGCAGCAGGACCTGATCAGCATGGTGTTCACCGCGACCCCCGATCTGCGCAGCGAGTTCCCGGCGGTGGCGGCACGGGAGCTGGGACTCACCGACACCCCGCTGCTGTGCGCCGGGGAGCTCGACGTCCCCGGCGCCCTGCCGCGGGTGGTGCGCATCCTGCTGCACGCCGAGACCGATCGGGCCAAGTGCGATGTGCGGCACGTCTACCTGGGCGGCGCCGCAGCACTGCGCACCGACCTGGCCGGGGCGCCGGAGGGGTCCCGGTGATCCGCACGGCAGCGGTCGTGGGCACGGGACTGATCGGCACCTCGGTGGCGCTCGCCCTGGCCGCCAGGCAGGTGCACGTCCATCTGCTCGACGCGGACGAGTCGGCGGCGCGCACGGCCGCCGCGCTCGGCGCGGGCACCGTCGGCCCGCCCACCGCGCCGGTGGACATCGCCGTGCTGGCGGTGCCGCCCGGCTGCGTCGGCGCGGTGCTCGCCGCCCAGCAGGCGAAGGGGCTGGCGCGCAGCTACACCGACGTGGCCAGCGTGAAGGGCGGTCCGGAGCGGGACGCCCTGCGGCTGGCCGACCCCACCTGCTACATCGGCGGCCACCCGATGGCCGGGCGTGAGCTGTCCGGGCCGCTCGCCGCCTCGGCCTCCCTGTTCGAGGGCCGCTCCTGGGTGCTCACCCCCACACAGGGCACCGGGACGGACACCCTGAACCGGGCCCTGGAGGTGGTGGCGCTGTGCGCGGCGGTGCCCGTGGTCATGGAGAGCGGTGCCCACGACCGCGCGGTGGCGCTCGTCTCCCACACCCCGCACCTCCTCGCCTCGCTGATGGCGGCGCGGCTGGAGGACATGCCGGACGACGCCTCGCGCCTCGCCGGGCAGGGGCTGCGGGACGTCACCCGGATCGCCGGGGGCGACCCCGGGCTGTGGGGCGACATCCTGGACGCCAACGCCGGGGCCGTCGCGGAGGTGCTGGAGGCGCTCGCCGCGGACCTCGGCGCGGCGGTGGCGGCCCTGCGGGGGCTGGCGGGCGACGATGCCGACGCCCGCGCGGAGGGCACGGTGCGCGTGGCCGACCTGCTGGGCCGCGGCAGGAGGGGCCGGGGGCGCGTGCCCGGCAAGCACGGCGGGAACCCGACCCACTGCGCCGCCGTGCACGTGCTCATCGGGGACCAGCCGGGCGAACTGGCCCGCCTGCTGGCGACCGTGGCCGACCTGGAGGTCAACGTCGAGGAGGTGTCCATCGACCACTCCCCCGCGGAGCGCAGCGGACTGGTCGAACTGGCCGTGGAGGCGTCCGCCGCCGTCCGCATGGCGCGACGGCTCACGGAGTTCGGCTGGGCGGTGCAGCGGCCCGGTTCCCGTGCCGGCTCCACCGCACCCGGGGGCGTGCTCCCACCGGCGGGCGGGCCCGACCGCGGGCGGGTTCCGCTGGCGGCAGGAACGGCCTGACCGCACGGACGTCCGCGACGGCGGCCGGGGCCGGCGACGGCTCCGGCGACCGGCCTTCCGCGGCGGGTCCTGCCGTCTCCGCGCGGGTACCGCACCGGCTCCGTGCGCGGGCGGCGGTCCGCGGCTGCGGACGGCCGCGCGTGCACGGCGGTGGCGCGCCACCCCCGCACCGCCTGCCGGACGGAGGGGCGGAGCGCGGTGAGGTGTGGCCTCCGCGCCGCCGAGGCCCGCGGCGCGGGCTGCGGGGCCGCTCGCACGGCGGCGTTCTCCCGCAGGCCCCGCCCGGGGCGGAGGCCCCGGAGCGGTGCGGCCGGGCCCTCCGCCGCGCCCCGGGTGCGGCGTCCGCCCCGGCGGCACGCCGGTGCGCCCCCACGGCCGGGATACGCTGCTCGCCATGAGCCGACCGGTGGGGAACGACGGGACGGGTCCGGTCCGCGGGGCGGGCTCGTTCGTGCTCGCGATCGTGGAGTCCGCCGTCACCTCGGTCCTGTCGGTGTGCTGGCTCCTGCTGGCCCTGGCGGTGTACCTGGAGTCGTACGGCCTCGCCCCCGGCGCGCCGGGGCGACCGCACGGGCACGCCGCGCTCGCCTGGTCCGCGGGCGGCCTGCTGGCCTCTCTCGGGGTCACCTGGCTGCTCCGAGCCTCCCGGAGGGCCGCCGTCCGGCGGGGCGCCGACGGGGCGGTCACGGCGCGGCTGGTCACCGTGCTCGCCGTCACCGCGCTTCTCGCCGTCGACCTGCTCGACGGCTGACCTCCCACCGGTTCACGGTGCGCGCCGCGTGCGCCGGGTGCTCGCGAGCCCGCCGGGGACGCACGGGAGGGGGCGCCGTGGCGCCGTCCTCGCCGTGTCGCCGCCGTCCCGGAGTCGTCCCGGAGCCACCGGGACCGTCCTCATGGGGGGCGCGCGCACTCCGGCGACCGTAACTGTGGTGTCCCGCCATATACGCCTCTGATCTGCGCCTTCCTACGGTGTGCGACACGCATTCGTCCCCGTCAGACGCCAGGAAGTGGTGCCGATGTCCTCCCCCGCGACCTCCCCTCCGACGCCCGGCAACCTGAGGCGTATCGTCGCCGCCTCGCTCATCGGCACCACCATCGAGTGGTACGACTTCTTCCTCTACGGCTCCGCCGCCGCGCTCGTGTTCAACAAGCTGTTCTTCCCCGGCTCCGACCCGCTCGTCGGAACCCTGCTGTCCTTCCTCACCTACGCGGTCGGATTCGCCGCCCGCCCCCTGGGGGCCCTGGTGTTCGGGCACTTCGGGGACCGGCTGGGCCGGAAGAAGCTCCTGGTCCTGAGCCTGCTGATGATGGGCGGCGCGACCTTCGCCATCGGCCTGCTGCCCACCCACGCGGCCATCGGCAGCGCCGCCCCCGTGCTGCTGACCCTGCTCCGGCTGGTCCAGGGCTTCGCGCTGGGCGGGGAGTGGGGCGGCGCGGTACTGCTGGTGTCGGAGCACGGGGACGCGCGGCGGCGCGGGTACTGGGCCTCCTGGCCCCAGACCGGCGCGCCCGCGGGGCAGTTGCTCGCCACCGGCGTCCTCGCCGCGCTCACCGCGCTGCTGTCGGAGTCGGCCTTCACCTCCTGGGGCTGGCGGGTGCCCTTCCTCCTGTCCGGGGTGCTGGTCGTCGTCGGCCTGTGGATCCGGCTCTCGGTCGACGAGTCCCCGGTGTTCCGGGCCGCGCTGGCCCGGGCCGAGCGGCGCAGGGCGGCGGAGGGCACGCAGGAGCGGCTGCCGATCGTGGCCGTCCTGCGCGACCACTGGCGCGATGTCCTGGTCGCGATGGGGGCGCGGATGGCGGAGAACATCAGCTACTACGTGATCACCGCCTTCATCCTCGTCTACGCGACCACGGCCGTGGAGGCGAGCAGGCAGACCGCGCTCAACGCCGTGCTCGTGGCCTCGGCCGTGCACTTCGCGGCCATCCCGCTGTGGGGCGCGCTGTCCGACCGGATCGGCCGCAGGCCCGTCTACCTGATCGGCGCGGTCGGCGTCGGTGCCTGGATGTTCCCCTTCTTCCTGCTGGTCGACCGGGGGTCCTTCGGGCCCCTGCTGCTGGCCGTCACCGTCGGACTGGTGCTGCACGGCGCGATGTACGCGCCTCAGGCTGCCTTCTTCTCCGAGCTGTTCTCGACCCGGGTGCGCTACTCGGGGGCCTCCATCGGGGCGCAGTTCTCCTCGGTGGCCGCGGGTGCGCCCGCTCCGCTGATCGCCACGGCGCTGCTCGCCGAGTACGGGTCCTCCACCCCGGTGTCGCTGTACGTCCTCGCCGCGGTGCTGCTCACCGTCCTTGCCGTGGTGTGCGCGGCGGAGACCCGCCACCGGGACCTCGGCGACGCCGGTGCGGACGGGGAGCCGGCCTCCGGGGACCGGGGCGCGGTGCCGGGGCGGACACCGGAGGACGGGCGGTCCGGGGGCTCCGCCGAACCGGCCGGGGACGTCGCGGCCCGGCCCGTCTGAACTCCACGCCCGCCCGGTCCGGGTTCCCGCCCCGCCCCGGCGCGCCCGCCGCGTCGGGGCGGCGGCGTCACGGCCTCCGGGGGGCGTCGGGGGCCGACATCGCGTGGAGCCGGAGGGCCAGGTGGATCTCCAGGGCGCGGGAGGGGGTCTGCCAGTCGTCCCCCAGCAGCCTGCCCACCCGCTCCAGCCGCTGGGCCACCGTGTTGACGTGCACATGGAGTCGCTCCCGGGTGCGGGCCGGGCTCATCCCGCTCGCGAAGTACGCCGCCAGGGTGCCCACGAGGTCGGTGCCGCGGCGCTCGTCGTAGGCGAGGACCTCCCCGAGGGTCCGCTGCACGAAGCCGCCGACGTCCCCCGGGTCGGCGAGGAGCAGTCCGAGGAATCCCAGGTCCTGTGCCGCGGCCCCCTGCCCCCCGCGTCCGAGCAGGGCGAGGGCGTCCAGGCAGCGCCGGGCCTGCTCGTACGCCCCGGCCACGGGGGCCGGGTCGTCGGCGGGGGACGCGACGGGCGAGGACGCACCCACCGTGACGGGTTCGCGCAGCGCGTCGGAGAGCTGGCGGGCCGCCCGGCGGGCCAGATGCCCGGGGGTGTCGCCCGGCCGCAGGGGAAGGAGCAGCACGGCGCCGCCGTCACGGGCGGCGGCCAGGCCCGCGCCGGTGGCGGCGAGATGGGAGGCGGCCGACCACAGGCGGCGGCGGTCGGCCCCCTCCCGGGCGGACGGCTCCCCCGGGCCCGTGGGGTCGGCGGGCGAGGCGTCGCTCCGTGCCGCGAGGACCACCTGGGGGCCGTCGAGGTCGGCGTCGAGGCGCAGGGCGCGCTCGCGCAGCGGGCCCGGGTCGCGGCCGGGGGCGTCGAGCAGGTCGTCCAGCAGCTCGCCCCGGACCCGCCGCTCCGCGTCGTGCGCCGAGCGGCGCGCGAGCAGCAGGAGGGAGGTGACCATGGCGGCGCGTTCCAGCGTGCGCCGGTCCACGGGGTCGAGGCGGGGGCTCCCGTGCAGCACGAGGGCGCCGAGAGCCTCACCGCCCGCGGACACCTCGGCGACCCAGTCGTCCCCGCGGCGCACGGCGCGCCCGTCCGCCCGGGGCCCGTCGGGCGGGTCGGAGGTGAACGCCACGGTGCCGTCCAGGACTTCGGAGAGCGCGGCGGTCACCTCCTCGACGCCGCCCCCGCGCAGGACCAGTTCGGTGAGCCGGTCGTGGACCTCGGAGGCGCGCTCGATGACGCCGCTGTGCGCCTGGATGATGCCGTTGGCCCGCTCCAGTCCGGTCAGGGCCGAGCGGGTCTCGGCGAGCAGGTTCGCGGTGTCGATGGCGACGGCGGCGTGGGCGGCGAACGAGGCCAGCAGGGCGATCTGCTCGCGCTCGAAGACCCGGGCCCGGCGGTCCGCGGCGAACAGCACGCCGATCACCCGGCTGCCCAGGGTGAGCGGCACGCCGAGGATGGCGGCCAGGCCCTCGTCGCGGACGGCCTCGTCGATCGGCCCGGTGTGCGCGAAGCGTGCGTCGTCGAAGTAGCTCTCGGTGACGTACGGGCGGGCGGTCTGGGCGACCAGGCCGCCGAGCCCCTCGCCCATGCCGAGGCGCACCTGCTGGAAGCGGGCGGAGACCGAGCCCTCGGTGACCTTCATGTAGGTGTCCCCGGCGACCGGGTCGTTCAGGCTGAGGTAGGCGACCTCGGTGCCGAGCAGGGAGCGTGCCCGCTGCACGATGGCCCGCAGGACCGCGTCGAGGTCGCGGAGGCCGGCCAGGTCGTGGGCGGTCTCGAAGAGGGCGGACAGCTCCGCCTCCCGTCTGCGGCGCCCTTCGAGCTCGGCCCGGACGCGCAGGGCGAGTTGCTTGGCGTGCTCCAGTGCGGCGAGCGTGCCGGGGTCTGCTCCGCGCTCGCGCGCCCGCAGCACCGGTCCGTCGTAGGACTCGGCGTCGGCGCCGCGGGCCAGGAGCTCCAGGTAGACGGCGTGGTCGTGGGACATGGCGTCAGGAATACCCGTGCCCGGGCGCCGGGCGCCAGCCCTGTGGACGGCGCCCGGGGGCGGCGGGGCGCGGACCGCCCCCGCCCGGTGGGACGGCCGCGCGGCGCGGTGGTGCGGCGGCCGGATGTGCTCCCGGTCCCCGGCCCGGGGCGCGGCGGCGGCAGCGGCAGCGGCAGCGGCAGCGGCGGTTCAGTGCGCCGTCCATCCGCCGTCGAGTGCCACCGAGGTGCCGGTGATGAAGGAGGCGTGCGGGCTGCACAGGTAGGCCACGGCCTCGGCGACCTCTTCCGGTTCGGCGAGCCGCCTGATCGCGGCCTCCCGCAGCATGACCTCGTTCAGCACCCGGTCCTCGGGCAGCCCGTGGGCCGCCGCCTGGTCGGCGAGCTGCCGCTCCACCAGGGGCGTGCGCACATAGCCGGGGTTCACGCAGACCGAGGTCACCCCGTGGGGCGCCCCTTCGAGGGCGGCCGTCTTGGAGAGCCCCTCGAGGCCGTGCTTGGCCGCCACGTAGGCGGACTTGTAGGCCGAGGCGCGTACGCCGTGGACGGAGGAGATGTTGACGATGCGGCCCCAGCCGCGCGCGTACATGTGCGGCAGAGCGCCGCGGATCAGCCGGAACGGGGCCTCCAGCATCACCGTGAGGACGGTGTGGAACGCCTCCGGCGGGAACTCCTGGATGGGACGGACCAGTTGCAGGCCGGCGTTGTTGACCAGGACGTCCGTACCCGCCGCCGCGGACTCGGCGGCGTCGAGGTCGGTCAGGTCGAGGGTGCGGGTCTTTACGGTGCCGCGGAGCCCCTCCGCCCGGCTGAGCAGGGCGGCGAGGCCGTCGGCGTCCCGGTCCAGGGCACGGACCTCGGCCCCCGCGGCGGCGAGGCGGAGTGCGCAGGCGCGGCCGATGCCGCCTGCGGCACCCGTGACCAGGGCCGTCCGCCCGCCGAGGTCGAGGGAGACGGAGAGGTCGTGGGGGTCTGGAGGGGTGGGCGCGCTCATGCCTCGCACGCTAGGGAGCAATCGGCGGCGGACCCATAGGGCCAGGGCCCACAGTTCAGTCGGAATCAGTGGGTTGGAACCATGCCGGTCCCTCGGTCAGGGCGTGCTTGATCCGGAAGAGGGCGTACTCCTGGAGCTCGGGCAGGGCGTCCACGGGGAACCACCCCACCTCCAGGGACTCCTCGTCGTTGACGCGTGCCCGGCCGCCCACGGCGCGGCACCGCAGGGTGATGTCCATGTACTGGCAGCGGTCGCCGTTGGGATAGGTGACGGGCCGTGGCAGGGCCTGCACGAGGACCACCCGCTCGGCCACGCACCGCACCGCCGTCTCCTCCATGACCTCGCGCTCGGCCGTGGCGGCGGGCTCCTCCCCCGGCTCGCAGATCCCGCCGATGACCGACCACCGGCCGTTGTCGGCACGCCGCCCGAGCAGCACCCGCCCGCGGTCGTCGAAGACGACGGCGCTCACTCCGGGCAGGTAGAGCAGCTGGTGGCCCGCGGTGGCCCGGATCTCTCGGATGAAGTCGGGGGTGCCCATGGAAGGGACCTTAGCCGCAGGCGGGGCAGGCGGCCGCCCGGGGACCCGGCTCCCCGGGAGCAGGCCGTACCGGCCCGGGTCGGCCCGCCGGGAGAGGGGGGCGGTCCGTCAGCGGGCGTCCGCCCCGGCGGACAGGCGGCCGCGCTCCCGCAGGGCGCCGACCGCCACCGCACCGAGCGCGCCCGCCGCGAGCAGGACCACCAGGGCCTCGGGCAGCGCACCCACGCGGGTCGCCGGGGTGAGGGACGAGCGCAGCGGCACCTCGGCGACCAGGGCGTCCGGGGTGAACAGCTCCGTCTGCTGGACGACCCGGCCGTCGGGCATGATCACCGCGCTGACCCCGCTGGTGACGGGCACCACGACCGTCCGGCTGTGCTCCACGGCCCGCACCCGCGACATGGCGAGCTGCTGGTAGGTCATCTCGCTGCGCCCGAAGGTGGCGTTGTTGCTCGGCACGGTGATCATCTGCGCGCCGTGGGTCACGGTGTCCCGGGCAGCCCGGTCGAAGGCCGCCTCGTAGCAGGTCACCAGGCCCACGCGGGTCCCGGCGAGGTCGAAGACGCCGACCTCGTCGCCGGGCCCGAAGTCGCGCCGTACCCGGTCGACGTCGGAGCTGAACAACCGCACGAAGGAGCGCATCGGAATGTACTCGCCGAACGGCTGCACGATGCGCTTCTCGTAGGTGTCGACGGGGCCCTCCCCGGGCCGCCACTCGATCAGGGTGTTGCGCAGCGGCCCGGTCTCGGGTGTCACCACGGCGCCGACCACCGTGGGAACGCCGATGGCGGCCACGGCCTCGTCGATCACCCGGCGGGCGTCCGCGTTGCGGTACGGGTCGAGGTCGGAGGAGTTCTCCGGCCAGAGCACGAAGTCCGGCCGGGGCTCCCGGCCGGCCGCCACGTCGGCGGCGAGCTGCTCGGTCCGCTGCGCGTGGTTGTCCAGCACCGCCCGGCGCTGGGCGTTGAAGTCGAGACCGAGGCGGGGCACGTTCCCCTGGATCGCGGCGACGGTCGCGGTGCCGTCCTCGGCCGCGGCGTCGACCAGCGGGCGGGCGGCCGCCGCGGCCGCGGGCGGAAGCAGCAGGGCGAGCAGGGCGGCGACGGCCCCGAGGCGGTGCACGGCCGCACCCGCGCGCCGCGCGCGGGCGGCCTGGCGGACGGTCTCCAGCAGCCCGAAGCCGCACAGGGCGACGGCGAACCCCAGGACGGGCGTGCCGCCGAGGGCGGCCAGGGGCAGGAAGACGCCGTCGGCCTGCCCGAAGGCGATCTTGCCCCAGGGGAAGCCCCCGAAGGGCACCCGTGCGCGCAGCGCCTCCCCCGCGATCCACACGGCCGCGGCCCACAGCGGCCACCCCGGCAGCCGTGAGACCGCCGCGATGCCCGTGCAGGTGACGGCGACGAACACGGCTTCCGCGACGGCCAGGGCCAGCCACGGCCCCGGGCCGACCTCCTCTCCCGTCCACTGCAGGAGCGGCAGCATGAAGGCGAGTCCGGCAAGCAGGCCGAGCCCCAGTCCGGCCCGCAGCCGGCGCCCGCGCAGCACCCAGCCGAGGAGGGCGAACGCCGGGACGGCCAGCCACCACAGCGGACGGGGCGGGAAGCTCAGGAAGAGCAGCGCCCCGGCGAGCAGCGCCGCCACCGGTGGGATGAACCGGCCGGCGAGCGGGCGTCCGCCCGCCTTCGGGGGCCGGGACGGGTCGGCGGGGGCGATGGTCGTGGTCACCTGCCGGAGTCTACGGCGGAGGGCGTGGGCACGGCAGGGCGGTCCGGGGAGCAGGGCCGGGAGCGGTCGGCACGGGCCCCGGGGGGCCCGGGGAGGGCGGCACCGCGCGGGGCGGTGCGCAGGGCGCGGGTCCGCCGGGCGGGGGCGGGAGCGCGGACCTCAGGAGCGGGGCACGGTCCCCGGGCTCATGCCGCCGCGTATCCGCTCGCGGATGACCCGCACCGCCAGCTCGGCGTCGTCCACGGTGACGGTGAAGGTCTTGCCGTCGCTGAGCGTGACGACGAGGCCCTCTCCCCGGCGCACCACGACGGCCGTCCCCTTGTCGGGGCGCCAGCGGAAGCCCCAGCCGCCCCACTGGTGCGGGGTGACCTTCGGCTCGAAGTCGGCGCCGACCACCTGGTCCAGCGGGATGCGCCGGCGGGGCAGCCCGATGTGGCCGCAGCGCACGTCCAGGGCCTCGCGGTCCACCGTGACGTCCACGTGGACGAAGGCCAGCGTGCCGTAGAGCATCATCAGGCCCGCGGCCACACAGCCGATCACGGCCATGAGCAGGGCGGCGATACCGGTGGTCCAGTTGCCGTCGACGGCCAGCTTGATGCCCAGGGCCAGGCACGCCGCGCCCGCCGCGGCGAGGACCCACTGCATGCGGTTGCTCGCACGTCCGGTCCAGACCTCGGGAAGCGGGGTGCTCCCGGGACCGATGCGGCGGAAGTGGTGCCTCATGCTGTGGAGGGTACCCACGAACGCGGGGCGGGGCACGGTCCGCGCCTGACGCAGCGTGGTCGTCCCAGGCGGGCGCCCCGGCGGGCGGCGTCCGGACGGGGCGGGCGGGCCCCGGGCCGGTGCCGCCCTAGGACACGGCGGCCCCCGCGCCGAGCAGCCGGCCCTCCGCATAGGCGAGCGCGGGCGCGGGGAGCTCCGCCTCCCGTCCGCTGAGCAGCACCGACAGCCGCCCGCTCGGCGCGGCGCCCGGCGCGGGTTCGATGCCGCCGCGCCGCAGCGCCTGGGCGGCGACGGCCTCCGCGGAGCCGTGGAGCACGGGCGCGGGGCCGGTGCCCGCGACGGCGGCCCTGATCCGCCGTGCGACCAGCTCGTAGTGGGTGCACCCGAGGACGAGCGCCGCCAGGTGGGGCGGGGTCAGCGCGGCCGCCGCGGCGACGGCGCGGTCGATGGCCTGCTCGTCGGCCTTCTCCACGGCGTCGGCGAGCCCGGGGCAGGGCACCTCGGTCACCTCGACGCCCTGGGCGAAGTCCCTGATCAGCCCTCGCTGGTACGGGCTCCCCGTGGTGGCGGGCGTGGCCCAGATGGCGACCGGTCCGCCGCCGGAGGCGGCCGGCTTGATGGCGGGCACGGTCCCGATGACGGGGATGCCGGGCTCCAGCTCGGCGCGGAGCGCGGGCAGGGCGTGGACGCTGGCGGTGTTGCAGGCGACGATCAGCGCGTCGGGTCCCCCGGCGGCCACCGCCCGGGCGACGAGCAGCGCCCGCTCGGTGAGGCTGCGGGGCGTCCGGGGGCCCCAGGGCATGCCGTCCGGGTCCGAGGAGAGCAGGAGATCGGCGTCCGGCCGCAGCCGGCGCACGGCGGCGGCCGCCGCGAGCAGCCCGATCCCGGAGTCCATGAGCGCGATCTTCACCCGGTCACCATAGTCGACCGCCCGGGCCGGGCCCCCGTCGTGCGGCAGACTGCGGCCCATGACCGCCCTCGCGTGGACCGCCGCCGCGTCCCTGGCCGCCTGGTGCTGGCTGCTGCTCTTCCAGGGCTTCTTCTGGCGTACGGACCAGCGGCTGCCCCCGCGGCGGGAGGGGGCGGCGGAGCCGGACAGCTGGCCGGATGTCGCGGTCGTGGTGCCGGCCCGGGACGAGGCGGAGGTGCTCGCCCTGTCCCTGCCCTCGCTGCTGGCCCAGGACTACCCGGGCCGGGCCGAGGTGGTGCTGGTCGACGACGGGAGCAGCGACGGGACGGCCGCCCTCGCCCGCCGCCTGGCCGAGCGGTGCGGCGGACTGGCCCTGACGGTGGCGTCCCCGGGCGAACCGGAGCCGGGCTGGACGGGCAAGCTGTGGGCGCTGCGGCACGGCATGGAGGTGGCCGGGGCAGGCGACCCGGAGTTCTGGCTGCTGACGGACGCGGACATCGCCCACGAGCCGGACAGCCTGCGCCGGCTGGTCGAGGCGGCGCTGGAGCCGGGTGCGGGGCCCGCCGGGTGCGGCGGCGCCGCCGCGGAGCCGGGCGGGCAGGCGCGCGGCGGCTTCGACCTGGTGTCCCAGATGGCGCGGCTGAGGGTCGAGAACCGCTGGGAGCGGCTGGTGGTCCCCGCCTTCGTCTACTTCTTCGCGCAGCTGTACCCGTTCCGGCGGGTGAACCGCGCCTCGGGGCGCACCGCCGCGGCTGCCGGGGGCTGTGTGCTGCTCCGGGCCGCGACGGCCCGGAGCGCCGGGGTGCCCGCGGCGATCCGGCAGGCGGTGATCGACGACGTGTCGCTGGCCCGTGCCGTGCGGGGCGGCGGCGGGAGGATCTGGCTGGGGCTCGCGGACCGGGTGCGCAGTGTGCGCCCGTACCCGGGTCTGGGCGGGCTGTGGGACATGGTGGCCCGCAGCGCCTACGCCCAGCTGCGGCACAGCCCGGTGCTGCTGGCGGGGACGGTGGCCGGGCTGGTGCTGGTGTACCTCGTCCCTCCGGTCGCGCTCGTCGCCGGGCTCGGCACCGGGGACGCCGCGGCCGCTGCGGCCGGGGGCCTCGCCTGGGCGGTCATGGCGGGGACGTACGCGCCGATGCTGCGCTACTACGGGCTTCCGGCGGCGGGGGCGCCGCTGCTGCCGTTCACCGCCGTGCTGTACCTGCTGATGACGGTGGACTCGGCGGTGCGGCACCACCGGGGCCGGGGTGCGGCCTGGAAGGGGCGCACCTATGCGCGCCCCGAGGCCGCGCCGGGCGGGCGGTGAGCCGCCCGCCCGGCGCGGTCCGGGGGCGCCCGGCGGTCACTTCCGGCCGGGCGTCCAGTTCATGCCCCAGCCGTAGGCGTGGTCGACGGTGCGCTGCGGGCTGACGCCGCGGTCGGGCACCAGGAAGTTGGCCTCCCGCTGGACGACGAGGTCGGAGCCGGTGTTGGTGATCAGGGCGAGGGCGCAGACCGTGGACGGCACGGTGCACTCGCCGAGCGAGAAGTCCACCGGTGCGCCGTGCTGCGGCTGGAGGGTGACGGTCGCGTCGAGGTCGGCGAAGCTCCGGGCGCCCTCGTAGATCGTGACGAACACGAGGATGCGGCGCAGGGCCGCGGTGTGGTCCAGATTGACCGTCAGGTTCTCGCCGGAGGTGCCCCCGGTGCGGTCGTCGCCGTCGAGGTGGACGTAGGGCGGCTGGTGCAGGGAGCCGAAGGCGTTGCCGAGCGCCTGGACGACGCCCTTGCGGCCGTCGGTCAGTTCGTAGAGGGCGCACAGGTCGAGGTCGAGGTCGCCGTGCATGGCCATCGCCCTGCCCAGTTTGGCCCCCCACCCCTGGAACTGCTTGCGGACCTGCCAGCTGAGGTTCACGCGCAGGGTGCCGGAGGTACCGCCCTGCTTGACGAGGGAGACCGCGGGGGCCTCCTTGGTCAGGGTGACCTTGGTGAGGCGGACGGGGGCCGCGGGAGCGGGGGGTGCGGGCGGGGCCTGGGGGGCGGCGGGCTGCGGCGCGGGGGCGGTGGCGGGGGCCGGCGCCTGCTGCGGCTCGTCGACGGTGATGCCGAAGTCCGTGGCGAGCCCCTCCAGCCCGGTGCCGTAGCCCTGCCCGACGGCGCGGAACTTCCAGGCGCCCTGGCGGAGGTAGAGCTCACCGAGCACGAAGGCGGTCTCCACCGTGGCGTCCTGGCTGTCGTAGCGCGCCAGTTCCTCACCGGAGTCGGCGTCGAGGACCCGGACGTGGAGCTCCGGGACCTGGCCGAAGGTGCCGCCGTCGGCGGAGGCGGCGAGCACGATCCGCTCGATCGCCGGCTCGACGCGGTCCAGGTCGACGGTGAGCGTGTCCGCGGCGCCGCCCGCACCGGAGCCCTTGCCGTCGTGGCGGACGGCCCCGGAGGAGTGCGCGGGCTGGTTGTAGAAGACGAAGTCGGCGTCGGAACGGACCCGGCCGTCCGCGAGCAGCAGGGCCGAGGCGTCGATGTCCGGCACTCCGGGCCCGGCGCGCCATCCGGTCTCCACACGGATCCGCCGCGCCCGGAGCGGGGTGTTGGCTCCCTTAGCGAGCTGCACGGCGGCCCCCGTCCCGGCGCGGTGCGCCCGGAAGCTCCGTTGTCGTCGACGTACGGTGCATACGTCCCCCTCCTCGGCCCCGACCCATCGGTAACCCTCTCTACGCTTGTCCTTTACACGATCACACCATGCCGCGGCGACCGATTTTCTCCAGTTC
This sequence comes from Streptomyces sp. C10-9-1, assembly GCF_024497955.1. Lineage (GTDB taxonomy): Bacteria > Actinomycetota > Actinomycetes > Streptomycetales > Streptomycetaceae > Streptomyces > Streptomyces sanyensis. The sequence continues at coordinate 102,301 of NZ_JANHKP010000010.1, forward strand.
GCTCACATTGGGGATCCACGGTCACTCAGAGCTGCCGAAACAACCCACTTATCGGGCTCCCCAACCGGCACATCGTGGGCTTAACTTATGTGCCATGACCTCGCCCCGCGCCACCTATGGCGGCGGTTACTACTCCGCGCCGTCGTTCCCCGACACCCCGATCTACGACTCCCTGGTCGCGGAGCGGGGCACGCCTCAGATCGCCCCGATCCGAGTGCCCTCCGCCTACGACACCGGCAGCAGCCACCTGCCGGCGCTCCCCTCGGCCCTGCCCGCCCTCCCGGCGGCGCCCTCCCCGTCCGCCCCCGCCTACGGGTACCCGCAGCAGATGCCGCAGCCGGTACCGCTCCAGCAGGCCCCCGCGCCCTACATCCCGCAGCAGCCGGCCCCGCCGCGCGGCTACCCGGCGCCGCAGTACCAGGGCCAGCAGCCGCCCCGGCCCGCGGTCGGCGGCTACGAGTCCATGCGCCCGGCCGCCCGCCCGGCGCCCGCCCCGTACGAGGACCAGTACCACCGCCCGTACCCGGGCCGGGGGTACTGAGCCCGCACCCGCGGCCCGGACCGGTGCACGGCAGCGCCGGTCCGCCGCGGCACGAGGTCGACCACGGCCGCACGCCGGCGTGCGGCGGCGGCGCGCCCTGCGCCGTCCGCCGCGCGGGGGGCGGCGCACGGCCGTGACACCCTGTCGGCAGCGGCCGCCAGGTGCCCCGGCGCGGGGGCACCGGCGCGCCGCCGCCGCGCGGTCCGCGCGGACCGCCGCATCCCTCGCCCGGCCGGAGTCTCCGGCCGGGTTTCCGCACGTGTGCGTGCCACCCCGGGCTCCCGGCCCCCACCGGCACGGGGCGCGCCGGACCGGCCTGCCACATCCCGTCAACTCCGGCCCGCTCCGCGCGCTACGGTGGTGCGACGCCCTCTTCGACGGGCGCGGAGGGCGCCCCCGTCGGCGCGCCCCGGTGCACGACACGGACCACGAGGTGGGGGCAGAGCAGCACGATGGCACAGGGCACGGTCCAGGTGACGCACACCGGCACATCGCGGTGGCGGCGCCGCACGGGCGAGTACCCCTCCCTCGCCGCCGCCCTGGAGGCCGCCGGGGACGGCGACGTCCTCACCGTGGCACCCGGCACCTACCGCGAGAACCTCGTGCTCGGGCGCGCGGTCACCCTGCGGGGAGCCGACGGGGCGGCCGGTTCGGTGCGCATCGCGCCCGCCGACGGAGTGGCGCTCGTGGTGCGGGCGTCGGCGACGGTGGAGGACCTCCATGTGGAGGGCCAGGACGCGGCCGCGCCGGCGCTCCTGGTGGAGGACGGCGCCCCGGAGCTGACGGGCCTGCGGATCGTGACCCGCTCCGCCGCCGGGCTGGAGGTCCGCGGTGCCGCCCGCCCCACGGTGCGCCGTGTGAGCGTCGACAACCCGGCGGGGGTCGGCATCGCCGTGCTGGACGGCGCCGGCGGGGTGTTCGAGGAGTGCGAGGTGGTGTCGGCGGGCCAGTCCGGGGTGTCCGTGCGCGGCGGGGCGCGCCCCCGGCTGGAGCGGTGCCGGGTCCACCACGCCTCGGGGGCCGGGCTGTCGGTCACCGGTGAGGGCAGCGGCCTGGAGGCCCTCGGCTGCGAGGTGTACGAGATCAAGGGCGCGGGCGTCCAGATCTCCTCCCGGGCGTCGGCGCACCTGACCGACTCCTCGGTGCACCGCACCTCCTCCGACGGGGTGACCCTGGACACCGACGCCGTGCTCACCCTGTCGGACTGCGACATCCACGACGTCCCGGAGAACGGGATCGACCTCCGCTCCCGCGCGGTGCTGACGCTCACGCGGTCCTCGGTGCGCCGGTTCGGCCGCAACGGGCTGTCGGTGTGGGACCCGGGCACCCGGGTGGACGCCAACCGGTGCGAGATCCACGACAGCACCGGCGACTACCCGGCGGTCTGGGTCAGCGACGGCGCGACCGCCGTGCTGGACTCCTGCCGCGTGCACGACGTGCCGGACGCGTTGTTCGTGCTCGACCGCGGCTCCCGGGCCGATGTCGTGGACAGCGACATCTCCCAGGTGCGCAACACGGCCGTGTCGGTCAGCGACGGGGCGACCGCCCAACTGGACGACTGCCGGGTCCGCGAGGTCTCGACCGGCGCCTGGTTCCGCGACCACGGCAGCGGCGGCACCCTCAACGGCTGCACCGTGGACGGGGCGCAGACCGGCGTCATCGTGACCAAGGGGGCGGACCCGCTGATCGAGCGGTGCACCGTCACCTCGCCCGCCGAGGCCGGCTTCTACGTCTCCGCCCAGGGGCGCGGCACGTTCCGCGGCTGCACGGTGTCGGGCAGCGGGGGCTACGGCTTCCATGTGATGGACGGCTGCCGCACCCTGCTGTCCCGGTGCCGCACCGAGCGCTGCGCGCGCGGCGGCTACGAGTTCGGGGAGAACGACGGCCCGGTCGTCGAGGAGTGCACCAGCGACGAGAGCGGGACGGTGCGCCCGGCGGGCGCCGAGCGCACGGCGGTCCCCCCGCCGGCCGCGCCCGCGACGGTGGGGCTGCTGTCGGCCGTGCCCGTGCAGAGCCCGGCGCAGTCCCCGGCCTCGCCCCGGGGCGCGGGCGCCCGGGAGCCGGGGGCTCCCGCCGCCGCCCCGGACGCGCGCGGCGCCGACGAGGTGCTCGGCGAACTCGACGCCCTGGTCGGCCTCGACAGCGTCAAGCGGGAGGTCCGCACCCTCACCAACATGATCGAGGTGGGGCGGCGCCGCGTCGAGGCGGGGCTCAAGGCGGCCTCCGTCCGCCGCCACCTGGTGTTCACCGGGTCACCCGGCACCGGCAAGACCACCGTGGCCCGGCTGTACGGGGAGATCCTGGCCTCCCTGGGCGTGCTGGAGCGCGGCCACCTCGTCGAGGTCTCCCGGGTCGACCTGGTGGGCGAGCACATCGGCTCGACCGCCATCCGCACCCAGGAGGCGTTCGAACGGGCGCGGGGCGGGGTGCTGTTCATCGACGAGGCGTACGCGCTCTCCCCCGAGGACTCCGGCCGGGACTTCGGCAAGGAGGCCATCGACACCCTGGTGAAGCTGATGGAGGACCACCGGGAGGCGGTCGTCGTGATCGTGGCCGGGTACACCGCGGAGATGGAGCGGTTCCTCACCGTCAACCCGGGTGTCGCCTCCCGGTTCTCACGGACCATCACCTTCCGCGACTACCGGCCCGGGGAACTGCTGCGGATCGTGGAGCAGCAGGCCGAGGAGCACGAGTACCGGCTCGCGCCGGGGGCCGCGGAGTGCTTGCTGAAGTACTTCACCGCGCTGCCGAAGGGACCCGCCTTCGGCAACGGCCGCACGGCCCGCCAGACCTTCGAGTCGATGGTCGAGCGGCACGCGGTGCGGGTGGCGGCGCTGCCGGAGGCGGGCACCGAGGAGCTGACCCTGCTCTACCCGGAGGACCTGCCCGAGCTGCCCTGAGCGCCGCCGTCCGCCCTCGTGCCCCCGGAGGCGGGGCCCTGCCGGGGCAGGGGCGGTGCGAGGCGGGCGAGGAGCCGGGCGCGCTCCTCGGCGAAGGCGGGGTCCGCCCGGTAGTCGGAGTGCCCGAGGATCGGCTCGGGCAACGGGTAGCGGTCGCAGCGCCCGTAGACGAGGGGGTCGGCGAGGGCCGGCCGGTCGACCTCGGGACGGCGGCCCTGCGCGGGGAGCATCACCGGCCCGCCGATGGGGTCGGTGGGCCGCCACAGGTTCCGCCAGCAGTCGAGCTCCTCGTGGAGCCCGGCGAGCGCGGCCGGTCCGAAGTAGGCGGGGAACCAGCGACCGTAGAGCCGCTCCAGCGGGGAGCCGTAGGTCAGCAGCGCCACCCGGCGGCGCGCCGCGGGCGGCAGCTGCCACACCGCGGCGGCGGCCAGCACGCTGCCCTGGGAGTGGCCCGAGATGACGAGCCGCCCCCCGGTGCGGTCCGTCCAGGTGCACATCCTCCAGGTGAGGTCGGGCACGGCGCGCTCCGCGTAGCACGGCGGGGCGAAGGGATGGGCGGCGCGCGGCCAGAAGGTGCCCACGTCCCACAGGATGCCGACGGTACGGCGGGCGGAGGCGTCCCGGTAGGCGCGGCGCCCCATGGCGACGAAGAGGACGAAGCCGAGGCCCACCAGCCAGGAGCCGAGCGCCTGGGCCGCCTCGGCGGCCGTCGAGAGCAGCGGGCCGGAGTCGGCCAGGGTCCGGGCGGGCGGGCGGCCGCTCCTCCAGGCCCCGACGACCGCGGCGGCACCGAGCAGCAGGGTGGTCGCGGAGACCACGCCCACGATCACGGGGGCCGCGTCGGTGAGCCGCGCCCGCGCCCGGGTGCCGGCGATCCGCCGGGAGCGTGCGGCGTCGGGGCGGGCGGTGCCGTACTCCGTTTCGACGGCGGGGGCGAGGCGGCGGGCCGTGCGCCAGGTGCGCAGGGCGAGCCAGAGCGCGGGGACGAGCAGGACCGCGAGGAGCGCGGGGATGACCGACGCCTGCCAGCTCAGCAGGACCGGCGGGCCGGGGATGACGCCGGGCCCGCCGAGCCAGTCGGCGACGCGCTGGGCGACGCCGCCGGTCATGACGCCGCCGAGCGCGCAGGCCAGCATCGCGACGGCCGGCCCTCCGAGGCCGCCCAGCACGGCCCGCGGATGCCGCGCCCTGCGGTGGAGGCGGTGGGCGGCGGCGGCGAGGGCCACCACCAGGGCTCCCTGGGCGAGGACGATCACGCGGAAGGCCTCGTCACCCGGCAGGCTGCCGGCGGAGACCCAGCCGGGGCGGGACCAGCAGGCGTAGCCGAGGCCCGCGGCGAGCAGCCCGGCGGCCGCGCCGGGGAGCAGGCGCACCGCGGCGCGGTCGAGGCGGGCGTCGAGGCGGCGTTCGCTGCGGCCGCGCCGCAGGACGACGTAGAGCACGGCGCACCCGGCGAGCGCCAGGGCGGCCTCCAGGACCGCCCCGTACACCGCGGGAGCCGTGCCGCCCGCGGTGCGGTCGTGGCGGGCCGCGGCCCCGGTGACGGCCGCCGCGACGGTGAGCAGGCCCGCCGCGGTGTGCGCGGCGCGCAGCCGGGCGACGAGCCGGCGTCCGTACCAGAAGCCCGGGCGGCCGAGCGCCGGCCGGTGCGGGCCCGCGCCCTCGCCCTCTCCGTCCTCGTCGCCGTCGTCCGTGTCGGCGCCGCCGTCCGCGGCAGCGGCACCGGCGGCGCGGGGGCCGATCGGCGGGCGCTGGGACTCGTAGGCGCTCCATGTCCGGTTGGAGAGGTACCACAGCAGGGCCACCAGGGCGGTCGGGACGGCGGCCGCGAGGGCCAGGCGCCTGCCCGGCTGGGACCACCAGCCCCCGTGGGCGGGATCCAGGAACCCCAGCCGGCCGCGGGCGCCGCCGCAGGCGTGGGTCCCCGCGCACTGCCACGCCACCAGGTCGAGGGCGACCTCGCAGGCGGCCGCGGTCAGCAGCACGGTGAGGCTGAGGGCGACGAGGCGGACCAGCGCTCCGTAGGCCCGGGTGGTGCGCCGGCTGCCGACCGCCCCGGGCCGCATCCAGTGCGCCAGGTTGGCCACCATGAAGGGCAGGAGCAGCAGCCACAGCGCACGGGCCCCGTTCCCCGAGGTCAGGTTGGACCAGCAGTAGGCCTCGGGGACGGGCCGACCGGCGTGGCGCTCGGGGTGGAGTTCGGCCTCCGCGTCCTCGGTGCGCCGGAAGACGGCGGCCTTCGCGTCGCCGGTGATGCGCACCGTGCGGGGGTCCCCGAGGACCCCCTGGGCGGTGGCGCCGCCGACTCCGTGGACGAGCAGCTCCAGCGCGGGTCCCTCGCCGCGCGGTGCCGGGTTCGCAGGGGTCACCGGTGACTCACTCCCTCCGTGGGCGGGCGGGTGTTCGGTGCGGCGCGGGGGCGGACCCGCAGGGCGGTGCGGTGGGCACGGCGGCCCGTCAGGTGTGCGGCGGGTGACCGCGGGGCGGCGTTGCGTGACCAGGATCGCCGATGGAGGGGCGGCCGCGCACCGGATCCGGCCGGATCCGCACCGGATCTGGTCCAGACCTCGGCCGACGCGGCGTGGGAGGATGGGGACCCTGTCAGCGGACGCGGTGCGGCTGGGCACGGTGTCGACACGGAAGGGGCCGTCCGGGCGGTGGCGGACAACCGGAATCTGCTCGCGGAGCAGCGGCGCGCGCTCATCCTCGACGAGGTCCGCCGCCGCGGCGGGGTGCGGGTCAACGAGCTCACCCGCAGGCTCAACGTGTCCGACATGACCGTGCGGCGCGATCTGGACGTGCTGGCGCGGCTGGGGATGGTGGAGAAGGTGCACGGCGGAGCGGTCCCGGTCGTCGAGGCGAGCGGCCACGAGCCCGGGTTCGAGGTCAAGTCCTCGCTGGAGCCGACCGCCAAGGAGGAGATCGGCCGTGCGGCGGCCCGGTTCGCCGCGCCGGGGAGCGCCGTGGCCCTGTCCGGCGGCACCACGACCTGCGCTCTGGCCCGTCACCTGCTGGAGGTGCCCGACCTGACGGTGGTGACCAACTCGCTGCGCGTGGCGGACGTGTTCCACGCGGCCCGGCAGGCGGCCGCGGCCGAGGGGCGGCCGGGCCCGGCCGCCGCGGTGCTCACCGGCGGGACCCGCACGCCGTCCGACGCGCTGGTGGGGCCGGTGGCCGACCACGCCATCCGCTCCCTCCACGTCGACGTGGTCTTCGTCGGTGTGCACGGCGTCTCGGTGGAGGCGGGGCTCACGACGCCCAACCTGGCGGAGGCGGAGACCAACCGGCGGCTGGTGGAGGCCGCCCGGCGCGTGGTGGTGGTCGCCGACCACACCAAGTGGGGGACGGTGGGACTGAGTTCCTTCGCCGGCCTGGAGGAGGTGGACACCCTGGTGACCGACTCCGGGCTGCCCGCCGGGGCCCGCTCGGAGATCGCCGAGCATCTTCCCGGCCTGGTGGTGGCCGGGGAGACCGGCAGCGGCGGACGGGGCTGAGACGGTGGCCGTGTTCCGTATCGGGCGCAGGACGGCACTGCCCGCCCCGGAGTGCTGGCGGCGGGTCACCGACTGGGAGGCGCACGGCGCCGGGGTCCCGGCGACCTCGGTGTCGGTGCGGGGCCCGCTGCCGGTGGGCGAGGGCAGCACCGTGGTGGCGCGGACCGGGCTCGGGGGCCGCCTGGGATTCGACGACCCGATGGAGATCGTGCGCTGGAGCCCGCCGTCCCCCGGCCGCGCCGGGGTGGTCCGGTTGGAGAAGCGGGGGCGGGTGGTGACCGGGTGGGCGTCGATCGAGGTGCACCCGACCTGGAGCGGTTCGGTGGTGCTGTGGGTCGAGGGACTGCGCGTCAGGGGCGTGCCCGGGCTGCTGGACCCGCTGGTCGCGCACGCGGGCAGGGCGGTCTTCGGGCGGGCGCTCGACCGGCTGCTGGCCTCGCCGCGGCGGCCGGCGCCGGAGTGAGGCACCGGGGGCGGCCCCTCGCGCCCCCGGTGCCCTGGGCGGTCAGGCGCCCAGGCGGGCGGTCCGGAGGAACCCGTCGATCGCGGCGCTGTAGGGGCCGATGTCCAGGCCCTGCTCCGCCAGCCACGCGTCCGAGTAGTACTTGTCCAGGTAGCGCTCCCCCGGGTCGCAGATCAGGGTGACGACACTGCCCCGCTCGCCCCGTTCGACCATCTCCGCGACGATCCGGAACGCGCTCCACAGTCCGGTCCCCGTGGAGCCGCCCGCCTTGCGGCCGATCGCCCGCTCCAGTGCCCGTACCGCGGCGACCGACGCGGCGTCCGGCACCTTCATCATCCGGTCGATGGCCCCGGGGACGAAGCTGGGCTCCATCCGGGGGCGCCCGATCCCCTCGATGCGGGATCCGCAGTCGCTGCTCGCGTCCGGGTCGGCGTGCGTCCAGCCGTCGAAGAAGCAGGAGTTCTCGGGGTCGGGCACGCAGATGCGGGTGTCGTACTGCATGTAGTGCACGTACCGGGCGATGGTGGCGGAAGTGCCGCCCGTCCCGGCGGTCGCGACGATCCACGCGGGTTCGGGGTAGCGCTCCCGCCGCAGCTGCTGGTAGACGGACTCGGCGATGTTGTTGTTGCCGCGCCAGTCGGTCGCCCGCTCGGCGTAGGTGAACTGGTCCATGTAGTGGCCGCCGGTGCGTTGGGCGAGCGTGGCGGACTCCTCGTACATGGTCCGCGGGTCGTCGACGAAGTGGCAGCGTCCGCCGTGGAACTCGATCAGCCGGATCTTCTCCGGGCTCGTGGTGCGCGGCATCACGGCGACGAAGGGGACGCCGATCAGCTTCGCGAAGTACGCCTCGGAGACGGCCGTGGAGCCGCTGGACGCCTCGATGACCGGCTTGCCCGGGCGGATCCAGCCGTTGCACAGGCCGTAGAGGAACAGCGAACGGGCCAGGCGGTGCTTGAGGCTGCCGGTGGGGTGCGTGGACTCGTCCTTGAGGTAGAGGTCGATCCCCCACTCCTCGGGCAGCGGGAAGAGCAGGAGGTGCGTGTCGGCGGACCGGTTGGCGTCCGCCTGGACCCTGCGAACAGCGTCTTTCAGCCATGCGCGGTAGGCGGAGTCGCTGCGGTCGACGTCCGCCGTGGCCTGGGGGACCTCCGTCCCCGGCCTCACCCGGACGGCGGACGGCGCGCGTCCGCCGTCCTCCTCCTCGCTCCCGGTCCCGGGGCCCACGGCTTCCCCACTCGTCCTCATCGGTACCGCCCGCCGTTCTCTCCGTGCCGCCGTCCCGTCCGGCGCCTGCCTCCACAGTAAGCCCCTCACCTGCATAAACGTTCGCTTTGGGGTTCCATAGGGCTGCCTTGTGGCCGGACCTGGCGCCGGCTACTGGTGCGCGGCGCGGCAAGTGTGCAGACTTCCGGAAGGAGCCATCGAGAAGGGGGCGGAGCCATGGCGGCGACGGAGTCGGACTTCAGTGCCACGGGCGTGCGGATCGAGCGCTGGCCCCGGTCCCTGACCCGGGCCGGGCAGGTGCGGATCAAGGACGGCCGGCTGGCCCTGATGACGAGCTACGGACGGGTCATCGACAGCGCGCCGGTACGGGCCGTGACCGCGGGGCGGCCGTGGTTCGCCGGTGAGGACAGCACGGTGGCCACCGTCAACGGCAGGCGGTACCGGCTCACCATGGGGCAGCGGGGCGGCAGGCCGGACGCCAAGGGGCTGGCCGGACGCTTCCTGGAGGCCGTGCGCGGTGCTTCCGGAGCGGCGGAGGACGCTGCCGCGGGCGACGGCGCGGCGGGCTGAGAACGGGCGCGGCGCGGGCGCGAGTTGCGGTGCCCCGGGTGGTGGTTCACTCTGGTCCCACATCACTCAGGGTTCCCCGGCGGTCACACGGAGATCCATCCGCTCCGCCGGGCTCGTCCGGCGGGCACCGTCTGCCGGACACCGCTTGACTCGTCTTCTTCCGGACCTCATTTCGGGGAGTCGCAGCCGTGATCAGCCAGCCCAGCAGGCACTGCACGGTGGAGCTCCAGGCCCTGCCGTCGCGGATCTGTCAGGTCCGCAGAATCATCTCGGCGCAGCTGCGCTACTGGCATCTCGATCCCCTGATCGACCAGGCAGCGCTGGGTGTCACCGAGTTGCTCACCAACGTCCACCGGCACGCGCGGCCGGACAAGACGTGCACCGTGGACGTGGAGCTGCTGCTCGACCGCCTCACGGTCTCCGTCCACGACCGCGACCCGCGGCTGCCCACGGTGTGCGAGGCCGACGCCTCGGCGACCCACGGGCGCGGGCTCGCGCTGATCGCCGCCGTCAGCGAGAGCTGGGGCGTGCGTCCACGGGGGGAGGCGGGCAAGGTCGTCTGGTTCACGCTCCCCGCCTCGTCGCCCGCGGGCACGCTCCGGGCGTATCCCGCGTCGGCGGTGTACGGCGCGACCACGACGGGGCCGTTCACGGACTCGCCGCGGATCGTGATCGACTCCTCGGCCAAGCCCCGTTCGGCGGTGGCGGGCTGACGGGTCCGCCGGACGGTACGCCGGCGGTACGCCGCCGCATCCGGTCCGCGGGGCGGCGTGCAGGTGCACGGGTCCCGCCCGGCCCCGCCCGCCGCGCACGGCCCGGCCTGTGCGCCTCCCGCCGTCAGAGGGAGTCCTCACGCAGCCGACGCTCCACCCGCCGCCGGGTGCGCTCCTCGTGCGCGATCCGGCCGACCAGCGCACCGCCGTAGACGACGAACCCGGCGCCGACCAGCCACGACTGCACGACGAGGACGGTGCCGAACGGCCCGTAGGTCACGGTGTTGGTGGCGATCAGCGGTGAGAACACCAGCTGGGAGAAGACCCTCAGCCCCAGCATGCCGAGTGTGGTGGCCACCGCCCCGGGCACCAGGGCGCGCCACCGCACCCTGCCGCACACCAGCACCCGCTGCGAGGCCCAGAAGAACAGGAAGGTCCCGGCGAGGTCCCCCAGCGCACCGGCAAGCGCGACCAGCCCGGACTCCTGCTCGACGGGGATATTGGTGAACACCAGCAGGAACAGCACGAGCATGGCGAGCCACACCACATGGCGCCACATCGTGTGCCATCGGGCCGTAGGCAGGTCCCACACCTTCTCGTACCCGGTCTGCACGGCGGAGCCGAAGGTCAGGCCGAAGACGGCCAGGGCGGCGAGCCCGAAGGCCGTGGTGCGCTGGAGCGCCTGGCCCGGCACGCCGAAGAGCTGCTCGACCTCCTGCTGCGAGGCGGCCGAGACCCCGAGCGCCTGACCGAGCCATCGGGCGAAGCCCTCCGCACTGACCGGGTCGGCGGCCGCCACGACGACGAGCAGCGGCACCAGGGTGAGGAAGCCGAGGGCCGCGAACCCCATGGCGCGGTGCATCAGCTCCATGGAGCGCCCGCGGTTCCACGCGAGACCGACCGGCGACTCGGCCAGCCTGCGGTGCACCTCGTCGAAGCGGCGCGGGCCGCGCGGCCGGGAGGGCGTGTCGGTCATATGGCGTCGACTACCCGGAGTCGGGCCCGTCCCCCGCCGGCGCTGCGCCGGACGGGTGGCCGGGGAGCCGTTCGGGCGGGCCCGGACGGCCCGGGCCCGCGGCGGGGTCAGACGAGAACCGTCAGAGGGTCGTCCAGTATGGGCTGCCAGGCCAGCTCGGCGGCGCCCACCAGGCTGTTGTGGTCCAGGGTGCACGGCAGGATGGGCACGCCGCCGCTGCGGCCCCACAGGCTCCGGTCGGCGACCACGGCGCGCAGCCGGTCGGGGTCGGCCTGGAGCAGCTCCCGGTGGAGGCCTCCGAGGATGATGCGGTCCGGGTTGAGGATGTTGACCAGGCCCGCGAGTCCGAGGCCGAGGCGGTCGATGAGCCGCTCGGCCGCGGAGCGGACGGCCGGCTCCCCGAACTCGCCGCGGAGCATGTCCCTGGACTGCTGGAGCAGGGAGACCTCCGGGCCCGGCTCGCGCCCGGCCGCGGTCAGGAAGGCCAGCGGGTCGGCCTCGACGTCCAGGCAGCCGCGGCTGCCGCAGTGGCAGGGCCGCCCCTCGGGGTTCACGGTGAGGTGGCCGACCTCCAGGGCGAGGCCGGCGCTGCCGCTGTGGAGGCGTCCGTCCAGGACCAGCGCCCCGCCGACACCGCGGTGCCCGGTGGCGACGCAGAGCAGGTGCTGCGCCCCGCGGCCGGCCCCGTGGCGGTGCTCGGCGAGCGCGGCGAGGTTGACGTCGTTGCCGGTGAACGCGGGGCCGGCGATCCCCGCCCTGGCGACCTGCTCGGCGAAGATGCCGCGCACGGGCGCGCCGGGCGGCCAGGCCAGATGGAGCGGGTTCAGCGCGGTGCCCTCGGGTTCCGCGACGGCGGAGGGGACGGCGAGTCCGGCTCCCACGCACCGCCGCCCCGTCTCGCGCAGCAGCTGCGCACCGGCGGCGACGACCTCGCCGAGCACCTGCGCGGGGTCGGCCTGGACGGTCGTGCAGCCGGGGGCCGTGGCGACGGTCCGGCCTCCGAGGCCGATGAGCGAGGCACGGAAGCCGTCCGCGTGGATCTGGGCGGCCAGCACCACGGGGCCGCTCTCGTCGACGGCGAGCCGGTGCGAGGGCCTGCCCTGGGAGCCGGCGGCCGCGCCGGGGCGGGAGTCGACGCGGATGAGGCCGAGCGCTTCGAGCTCGGCGGCCACGGCACCCGCGGTCGCCCGGGTGACGCCCAGTTCGGCGGTGAGCACGGCGCGCGTGGGCGCCCTCCCGGTGTGAACCAGTTCGAGGGCCGGACCGAGAGCGCTGCGGCCCCTGTCCAGTCGCGTCCGGGTCGTCGTCGCCTTGCCGTTCATAGGGGCGAGTCTCCCATGATCCTGCGGGGTTCCCGCCGTTGCTCCCCGGCGCCGGGCGGACCACGGCACTCTCCCCCGCCCCTGGAGGAGGGCGCCGCGTTGTGCCGGACGGGGGCGAGCCTCTACCCTTCTTTTGTGCCGCTACTAAACAAAACAGCGACGGCCGATCCGGAAGGGGCGGGCACCACCAGCGCCCGCAGCCCCCTGTCCCGCGTCCGCACCGCCCTGACCGTGTTCTTCGCCCTCGACGGCCTGCTCTTCGCCGGCTGGGTCGTCCGCATTCCCGCGATCAAGGAGCAGACCGGCGCCTCGGCGAGCGACCTCGGCATGGCGCTCCTGGGCGTCTCCGCGGGGGCCGTCGCCACCATGGCCCTCACGGGCCGCCTGTGCCGGCGGTACGGCTCCCCCGCCGTGACCGTGGCCTGCGCGGCCGTGCTCTCGCTGAGCATGGCGCTGCCGCCGCTCGCCCACTCGGCCACGGCGCTCGGGCTCGCGCTCCTCGTCTTCGGAGCGGGGTACGGCGGCATCAACGTGGCCATGAACAGTGTGGCCGTGGACCTCGTGGCCGCGCTGCGCCGCCCGGTCATGCCGAGCTTCCACGCGGCCTTCAGCCTGGGGGGCATGCTCGGCGCCGGGCTCGGCGGGCTCGCCGCCGGAAGCGTTCCGCCGTCCGTGCACCTGCCGGCCCTCGGCCTGCTCGGCCTGGCCGCCACCGCGGCGGCGGGCCCCGCGCTGCTGCGCGCCCCCTCGGCACCGGCGGAACCCGCGGACCCCGTGCACGCAGGACCGCGCGCGGCCGGGGACCGCACCCGCGGGCCCGTGCTCCTGCTGGGCCTGATCGCCCTGTGCACCGCCTACGGTGAGGGCGCCATGGCCGACTGGAGCGCCCTGCACCTGCAGCAGGACCTGCACGCACCGCCCGGTGTGGCCGCGGCGGCGTACGCGCTGTTCGCCCTGGCCATGACGGCGGGCCGGCTGACCGGGGCCCGCCTGCTGGAGCGGTGGGGGCAGACGCGCACGCTGGTCGCGGGAGGGACCGCAGCTGCGGCGGGCATGCTCCTCGGGGCACTCGCCCCGAACGCCTGGCTCGCCCTGGCGGGCTTCGGGGCGGCCGGACTGGGACTGGCCAACATCTTCCCCGTGGCGGTCGGCCGGGCCGGGGAGCTGGCGGGCCCCGGCGGCGTGGCGACGGCGTCCACCCTGGGGTACGGCGGCATGCTCGTCGGACCGCCCGCGATCGGCTTCCTGGCGGAGTGGTCGACGCTGCCGACGGCCCTGACCACGGTGGCCGTCCTGGCCGCCGGCGCGGCGGTGCTGGCGTACGCCACGCGGAACGCCTCGGCGGCACCCGCCGCACGGGCACCGGAGGACGCGACGCGGCGGGGAGGCGCTGCACCCGTCGCCGCGGGCGCACCGGGGGCGACGGGGCCCTAGCCTCGCGCTTTCGTGAAGCGGGCTGTCCGGCGGATCATGTGCGGAGCCAGAGGCGGATTGCTGCTGCGGTGACGGTTTCCGTGGAGGACGCAGGCCGACGCGCGTGGCCCGCGCACGACCGGTCGCTCTGCTACCGGCTCACCGTCGCCGACGGGTGCCGGTTCAAGGCGCCGGCTGTTCACGCCGGGCTCCGGCGCCACCGGGGGACCACCCCCGGTGCTCTTCGTTCCGCCGTCAGGGGACTGGATCGCGGTCGCCTGGTCACGGTCCCGGACCAGCGGCCACGTCAGCGCCTCGCTCCGGTAGCACCCGGTCTCCCGCGTTCCGTCGCAGGCCAGCGCCCCGAGGAAGCCGGTCCGGCGAGGAAGGCGCTGCCCGCCTCGATGACGCAGAACGCGTTGCCGTCCGGGGCAGCGGGCACCACATGCCCGTCTTCCGGGAGTTGGCCCCCATCGATGTGCCTCGCGCCGGGTTCCGGCGCCCCGGCCACCGTGCGCCGCCGGTCGCGTCGGGGCCGTCGGCACCATGCCCTAACGCACGGCGGCCACGACCGGCGCCGCCGCCCCCGGTGGGGGCCGCGAGGTCACGGCACGAGCGTCCGTCCGGGGGAACACGGCGTCCGTTCAGCGTCGATGTCGGTGGTGCTGAATACGATCAGGGGATGCGAGCTTCAGGAACATTCACCGTTGCCGACTTCACGCCTGCGCAGGTACCCGGCCCGCAGATCGAGACCGCGGTGCCCGTGGGGGTGTCCACGATGGAGAAGAAGTTCGACGGTGAGGTGGCCGGGCGTTCGACGACGCTGTTCACCGCTGCCTTCGACCAGTCCACGGCCACGGGCACGTACCTCGCGATGGAGTCCTTCGAAGGGACCCTCCGCGACCGGGCGGGCTCCTTCAACTTCGCTCACGCCGCGACCACCCTGGGCGACGGCGGCCGTACGGACGAGTTCTTCGTCGTCGCTCCGGGCAGCGGTACGGGTGAACTGGCCGGGATCTCCGGCACCGGGGGCATGAAGGTCGAGGCAGACGGCACGCACCGGATCTGGTTCGACTACGAACTCGGCCACTAGCGCTGCACGTCGGGCACCCGTGGTGCGCGGCCGAAGTCGCCCGCCGGCCTCGTCTGGCGGCGCGGGCGCTTCGCACTCGACGGGCCGTTCGGGATATGCCCGAACGGCCTTCGCGTACCGAGGAGACCGTGCGCTTCGCCGAAGGGTCGCCAGCGTGCGGACCACCCCGACCGGAGCGGACGGGTCCCGGGAGCACCTGGTGCGCCGGGTCCCGCGAGAGCGAGCACCCGTTCTGCGCCGTCGTGCGGACGGGTGGCGGCGCGGCGGCGCTGATGCGGGGGCTCGGTCCCGACCCGATGCCCGGGTCCCGTCCTGCCGCGGCCGGTTCCGGTTCGACGGCGGCCCGGCGCGGCCCGGCGGCCCTCCCGGCGCCGCCGGTCGTCGGGCGGGCAGCGACCGGTGTCCGCACGGACCGGCCGTGCCCGTCCGCGGCGTCCGCGGCGCTCCGGCGCCGGGGAGCACCCGCCGGTGGGCCGGCGGGAGGCGGCGCCCGGGGGGCGTCAGTCGGGGGGCGCCACCGGTTCGAGCAGGCCGATCTCCGCACCGAGGCGCCCGGCGGCGTGGGCGAAGAACGCGTCGCGCTCCTCGACGAGCCGGTGGAACTGGCCGAAGAGCTCGAACGAGATCAGGCCGAAGAGCTGGGCCCAGGCGGCGACGAGGGCGCTGACGACGGCGGGCGGCAGGTCGGGGGCGAGTTCGCCGCCGATCCTGCGGGCCTCGGCCGAGAGCGCGCCGGGCAGCCGCGGCCGGGCCAGGCCCTCGCCCCGGTGGGCGTCCTGCGCGACAGCGATCAGGACGCGGCCGACCCGTGACGCGGGTCCGATGGTGTCGGCAGGGGCGGAGTACCCGGGCACGGGGGACCCGTAGATGAGGGCGTACTCGTGGGGATGCGCGAGGGCCCAGCGGCGGACGGCCGCGCAGACGGCGGTCCAGCGCCGCAGCTGGAGGCCCCGCGGCGACCCCTCGGGGGCGGCGGGCTCCGTGCGCAGGTCCTCCGCGGCCTGCTCCGCCGCGGCGCCGATCGCGTCGTAGGCGTCGATGATCAGTGCGGTGAGGAGGTCGTCGCGGCTCGGGAAGTAGCGGTAGAGGGCAGAGGAGACCATGCCCAGTTCGCGGGCGACGGCTCGCAGGGACAGCTTGGCGGCGCCCTCATCGGCGAGTCGCCTGCGCGCCTCCTCCTTGATGGCTGCGGTCACTTCGATACGGGCCCGCTCCCGGGCCCCGCGGACGGTGGTCATGCGAGACAGGTTCTCACGTTTCAGAGCAATGACCCAAAAAGAGAGCACCGCTCTTGCTTTGGAGCACTCGACTCGTGCACACTGCTCACAAGCGAGAGCACTGCTCTCGAATCGGAGCAGATCGAGGTGGCCCACCCATGTCGCAGCAGCAGCCGTACTACCGCGAGGCCGGAGCCGTCGCCCGCCGCTTCAACCGGGCCGTCGGCTGGCTGGCACGCCGTGGGATCAGCCTCCTCGGCACCGCCGAGCTCTCGGTCCGGGGCCGCAGGAGCGGCGCCATGCAGCGCGTCCCCGTCAACCAGCACGTCCACGAGGGCGTCCCGTACCTGGTGTCGGCCCGGGGGCATTCCCAGTGGGTCCGCAACATGCGTGCCGCGGGCGGGGGCGAACTCCGCGTCGGCCGCACGGTCCGCAGCTTCACCGCCGTGGAGGTGGGCGACGACGAGAAGCCCGCGATCCTGCGCGCCTACCTGAAGAAGTGGGGCTGGGAGGTCGAGCAGTACTTCCAGGGCGTCACGGCGGACGCGTCCGACGAGGAACTGCGTGCGGCCGCGCCCGACCACCCGGTCTTCCGGCTCACGGTCAGGGGGTGAGGCACCACCGGGCGGCCTCGACGCCACCGGGCGCCCGCGGCCCGGCCGGGCGGCAGGGCGGGGCGGGGCGCGCCGACCGGCACCCCGGCCCGGCGCGGCGTGGCGGCCCACCCGGCGCCGACCCGGCCGGTGACGCGGGAAGACCCCTGTGGACGGCCGACCGCGGAAGGGGACGGCCGCGGAGGGGAGGGACCGGGAGGCCGCACGTGCCGCGCGGCCGATCACCCGGCCCGCGGACCCGCGTCCGGCGTCACGGCCGGCCCTGACGCTCCCGGCGCCCCCGGCGGTGCGGGGGCACACGGGTCGGCCGCCCCGCACCCCCGCCCCTTCGTTCGACCGCGCCCGGCATGGACGGGGCCAGGGGCCACGGTCATCACGGCGCGGGGAGCGGGGGCGGGCCGCCCTCCGGGGCCCGCACGGCCTCCGCACGGCAGGCCACCGCGCGGAGGCCGGGACCCCGAGCCCAACGACGGGTCCGCCACCGCGTGCACGGGCCACCTGACGCCCTGCGCCCCCGACGGCAGGACAGGGACCGTCAGGCGGCGGCTCCGTCCCGCGGTTCACTGCCGTTCCCTGCCGTTCCCTGCGGTTCCCTGCGGACCGCCGCGGGGGCCGCCTGCCCAGGTCGTGACCCGCGCGGGACGGCACCCCTATCCGCGCCTGCCCTCCAGCAGGTCCAGGGCGCGCCGCGCCAGGGGACGGGTACGCACCAGGCCCGCGAGCGTGGTCGTACCGCGGGTGATGTCCGCGAAGGCCGTCCAGGCCGGCCGGAAGCCGGTGAGCACCGCGTGCAGCAGCCCCGGCCGGCGTTCGAAGAGGGCCAGCATCCGCCGCCCCACGGCCATCTCCACCCCGAGCCCCGCCTTGATCGCGAAGGCGTAGTTGAGCGCCTGGCGGCGCGCGTCGACGGCGTCGTGCGCCTCCGCGATGCGGACCGCCCACTCCCCCGCGAGACGCCCCGATCGCAGGGCGAAGGAGATGCCCTCCCTGGTCCAGGGCTCCAGCAGCCCCGCGGCGTCGCCGCAGACCAGCACCCGGCCCCGCGAGAGCGGGGAGTCGTCGCTGCGGCAGCGCGTCAGATGCCCCGAGGAGACGGACGGTTCGAAGCCCGCGAGGCCCAGACGCGCCACGAAGTCCTCCAGGTAGCGCTTGGTCGCGGCGCCCTCGCCGCGGGCCGAGATCACGCCGACCGTCAGGGTGCGCCCCTTGGGGAACACCCAGCCGTAACTGCCCGGCAGCGGCCCCCAGTCGATGAGGACCCGGCCGGCCCAGTCCTCCGCGACGGTCTCGGGGACGGGGATCTCCCACTCGAGGCCCAGGTCCACCTGGTCGAGCTTCACCCCCACGTGGGCGCCTATGCGGCTGGCGCTGCCGTCCGCACCGACCACGGCCCGCGCCAGGACCCTCTCCTCGCTCTCCTTGCCCTCTCCGGCCGGGGCCAGCACCACGGCGACCGTCCGGCGGTCCGGCACGCCCGGCCCGTGCTGCTCCACCCGGGAGACGGCGACGCCCGTGCGGACGACGGCCCCCGCCTTCTCCGCGTGCTGGACGAGCTGCGCGTCGAACTCCGGCCGGTTGATCAGGCCGAAGAGCATCCGCCGCGAGCGCCTGGTGCGCGCCATGCGGCCGCCGAGCGAGAAGGTGACGGCATGGACCCTGTCCTGGAGCGGCAGTTCGAAGCCGGGCGGGAGGCTGTCGCGGGAGGGGCCGATGATGCCTCCGCCGCAGGTCTTGTACCGGGGCAGTTCGGCCTTCTCCAGCAGCAGGACCCGCCGTCCGGCCACCGCCGCCGCATAGGCGGCCGACGCTCCCGCCGGGCCCGCGCCGACCACGACGACGTCCCACACCGAGCTGTCGTCAAGCTCATCTGCCGCCGCTGCTCCGGTGGCATCGTTCTCGCTGCTCACGATGTACTTCTGCTCCCGATCCGACCTGTGGCCCTAGCTCTCGACGGCATCCTACGGCGCGGTACTCCCCTACCCCCTGTGGGAGGATCGACCACACATTCGCTGTACACACATCGCACAACGTCGCACCCACAAGGAGCGTGCCCATGACCGCGAACCCGATCGCCGAGACCGTCGCCTCCCTGATGCCCCGCGCCCGCGCGGAGCTCGCCGAGCTGGTGGCCTTCGAGTCGGTCGCGGACGAGGCGGTGGCCCCGCGCAGCGAGTGCGAGGCAGCCGCCCGCTGGGTGGCGGACGCCCTGCGTGCGGAGGACTTCCGGGAGGTGGCCCTGCTGGACACCCCGGACGGCTCCCAGTCGGTCTACGGCGTGCTGCCGGGCCCGGCGGGCGCCCCGACGGTGCTCCTCTACGCCCACTACGACGTCCAGCCCAAGCTCAACGAGGCGGCGTGGCTCAGCCCGCCGTTCGAGCTGACCGAGCGCGACGGGCGCTGGTACGGGCGGGGCGCGGCGGACTGCAAGGGCGGGTTCATCATGCACCTGCTGGCCCTGCGTGCGCTGAAGGCGAACGGCGGGGTGCCGGTGACGGTCAAGGTGATCGTGGAGGGGTCCGAGGAGCAGGGCACCGGAGGACTGGAGCGCTACGCCGAGGCGCACCCGGAGCTGCTGGCGGCGGACGCGATCGTCATCGGCGACACCGGCAACTTCCGGGTGGGCCTGCCGACGGTGACCGCGACGCTGCGCGGCATGACCATGATCCGCGTCCAGGTCGACACCCTGGAGGGCAACCTGCACTCCGGGCAGTTCGGGGGCGCGGCGCCCGACGCGCTCGCGGCGCTGATCCGCGTACTGGACTCGCTGCGGGACGAACACGGCTCGACGGTGGTCGACGGCCTGCCGGCGCGTGCGGAGTGGGACGGTCTGCAGTACCCGGAGGAGGACTTCCGGCGGGACGCCCGTGTGCTGGACGGTGTCGCCCTGCCGGGCTCCGGCACGGTCGCCGACCGGATCTGGGCACGGCCCGCGGTGACCGTGGTCGGGATCGACTGCCACCCGGTGGCGGGCGCGACGCCGTCGATCCCGGCCACCGCCCGTGCGCAGATCAGCCTGCGCGTGCCGCCGGGCCAGGACGCCGCCGAGGCCACCGAGCTGCTGTACGCCCACATCGAGAAGCACACCCCGTGGAACGCCCGGGTGACGATGGAGCAGGTGGGCCAGGGGCAGGCGTTCCAGGCGGACGTCACGAGCCCGGCGTACACCTCGATGGCCGAGGCCATGCGGGTGGCGTACCCGGGTGAGGAGATGCAGAGCTCCGGCATGGGCGGCTCGATCCCGCTGTGCAGCACGCTGGCCGCGTTGTACCCGCAGGCGGAGATCCTGCTGATCGGGCTGAGTGAGCCGGAGGCCCAGATCCACGCGGTGAACGAGAGCGTGTCCCCCGGGGAGCTGGAGCGGCTGTCGGTCGCGGAGGCGCTGTTCCTGGGCAACTACGCCCGTTCGCGGCACGCCTGACACCCCGTGGGCCCACCCGTGACGGGAGCGCGGGCAGGCGGGCGCGCCGCCGGGAGGGCCCGGCACGGGCCGTGCGCCCGGGGGCCGCGCTCCCTGGGGCCCGTCGGGCCTGCGCCGGTCTCGGGGCCCGCACCGGCGCACGGTGCGGGGCCCCGTACGGGGCCGGACAGGGCCGGACGGGGGCGCGCCGGGGCCTACCCCGGAAGGACGTCCTTCAGGAACACGATGCCGTCGCCGCCGGCCAGGCGGGACGGGTCGAGCGGGGCGTAGCCGAACCAGGGCGAGCTCCGGGGCTGGAGCCGGGCGGGGTCGAGGGCCGCGGTGAGCCGCGGGGTGCCGACCAGGCAGCAGTCCTCCGGGAGCGCGTAGAGCAGTCCTTCGAGGGTGTCCGGCGGCGGGGCGTCCACACCCCGGTGGCGGATCGTGCCGAGGGCCGTCGCGAGGAAGGCGTACTGCTCGCCGAGCCGGGCGCTCACGAGCGCACCGGCGCTCCACCACTCCAGGGGCCTTCCGCCCATGCGCATGCTGCTCCCGTCCCGCTGGAGATGGGAGTTGTGGGCGTGGACGAGCGCAGGGCCCCGGGCCGCGAGGGCGAGGAGGTTGCGCGCCATCATGCGGTCCCGCAGGCCGACCAGCCGCGTCATCCGGGCGGGTGAGGTGTCGGCCATCCAGTGGTGGTAGCGCAGCAGGCCGGTGGCGGTGCGGCCGTACAGCCGCGCCCGCTCCCAGTCCTCGCGGGAGGTGACCGCGAGCAGGTGCGGCGTCTGCTCGTCGAGCAGCGCCACCAGGTCGTCGGCGAGCACCTGGAGACGGACGGCCTCGGGCGAACGGCCCACGGACCGGGCGGGGTCGGTCATCGCCGCGGGCTCGGTCCACCGCTCGTCGGGGCCGGGCAGGGAGGCGAGTTCCTCGCCGGTGCAGGGGAGCAGATCCGCCCCCACATGGGCGGCGAGGTAGCCGTGGAGTGCGGCGAGGGCCCACCCGGGGCTCGCGGCCCCGGTGATCTCCAGGGGTCCGTCGATGCCGGCGAAGCGGACCCGTTCGGGGGCGGGGCGGCCGTCGTTGTGGGCCCGCATCCAGCGAACGAGGTCCCGGTTGGCCGCACAGGCCCCCCAGCCGTGGCTGAAACCGTGTTCCATGGCCCGGTCCAGGGTGCCGGTCCCCGTGGTGACGTAGTCGTCCACGAGGAGACCGCGCAGGCAGTCGCTCTCGACGGCGACCGTCCGGTAGCCCTCCTCCTCGACGAGGTGCCGGAAGAGCTCGTTGCGCAGGTGGAGCAGCGCCTCCTCACCGTGGGTGGGCTCGCCCAGGGCGAGCAGCCGCGGCCGTACGGGGAGCAGCCCCAGGGCCGCGGTCGCCTCGAAGGCATGGACGAGGTGTTCGACGCCAATGACCATGCCTCAACGGTATCGTTGAACATTCGGTTGAGACTTTCTCCGTAAGAGCGGCGGCTTCATGGGGCGAAACCTTCAAACGGGCCGACGGCTCAGGCCGATCGATCTGGCGCGTGGTCACGGCCTGTCCACGCAGGCGGTCAGGAACTACGAGGAGGCCGGAGTCCTTCCGGCCGCCGCCCGCACGGCCCACGGCCACCGGATCTACACCCCGCTGCACGCGGCGGCGCTGCGCGCGTTCCTCGCCCTGCTGCCGGGCCACGGGCACCCCGCCGCGGCGTCGATCATGCGGGCCGTCCACCGGGGCGCGAACGACGAGGCGTTCCGGCTGATCGACGAAGGGCACGCCCGGCTGCTGGAGGACCGCAGGACCCTGGAGGCCGTGGAGAGGGCGCTGCGCGACCTGGCGCCCTCCGGGGGCGGTGCCCGGGGCCGTGCCGGTGGACCGCCCGGGCAGGGGGGTGTGTTCATCGGGCCGCTGGCCGGGAGCCTCGGTGTGCGGCCGGCGACGCTGCGCGCATGGGAGCGCGCCGGGCTGGTGCAGCCCCGCCGGGAGCCGCGGACGGGCTACCGCGTCTACGACGAGGCCGACGTGCGCGACGTCCGGCTCGCCCACCAACTCCGCCGGGGCGGCTACCTGCTGGAGCAGATCGCACCCCTGATCGCCCGGGTGCGGACGGCCGGGGGCCTGGAGCCGCTCAGGGGTGCGCTGGACGACTGGCGCGCCCGCCTCGCGGACCGGGGACGGGCGCTGCTGGCCGGGGCCGCCGGGCTGGAGGCGTACCTGCGCGAGCGCGGATGAGTGCCGCCGGCCCCCGGGGCGGCCGCTCGGCGGCCCGGCCGGGGCGGGGCTCAGCCCACCGGGACACCCGCCTCCAGGTTGAACACGATGCCCTGCTCGCGGGCCCGCAGGGCCCAGCGCAGACGCTCGTAGCGCCCGGGCGGGAGGAGATCGGCGGCCTCGTCCTCGCCGACGAAGCGCCAGGCGCGCAGTTCCGGCCCGGGGAGCCGGACGCGTGCGGCCTCCGGGGCCGGGAGCAGTCCGCCGTCGAAGAGGAGCCGCAGGCCGCCGAAGCGGGGCGGGACCGGCGCTTCCCAGTCGAGCACCAGCAGGCGCGGGGGCCGGGGCAGTTCGATGCCGAGTTCCTCCGCCACCTCGCGCACCCCCGCGCGGGCGGGCGCCTCGCCGCGCTCCACGACGCCGCCGGGGAACTCCCAACCGGGCTTGTACGTCGGGTCCACGAGCAGCACGCGGCCCGCCTCGTCGAAGAGCAGGACCCCGGCCGCGACGGTCTCGGCGGTGGGTTCGGGCGTCTGGACGATGTCGCAGGGTGCGGCGCGCCCGGTGCTGACCGCCTGCGCGATGCGCTCCGCGGCCTGGCGTGGCGAGATCCGGCCGTTGTCCACGACGTGCGCGTCGGCGGTCAGCCAGGGCAGCGCCGCCCGGTAGGGCTCGATGTGGTCGTAGGACCACTGGCGGATCCGCTGCTCCCCGTCGGGGGCGCCGGATACGTCGCGTGCGGCGATCCGCGCACGCAGGATCGTTTCATCAGGTGCCAGGAGCACATGCCGCACCGTGATCCGGCGGGCGGCGAGCGCGCCGAACACCTCGTCGCGGTACTCCTGCCTCAGCAGGGTCATCGGGACCAGGAGGACGCCGCCCAGCTCGGCGAGCAGCGCGGCCGCCGTGTCGACCACCAGGCGGCGCCAGATGGGCAGCTCCTGGACGTCGGCGACTTCCTCCCACCGCTTCTCGGGCAGCAGGTGCCGCAGGGCACCACCGACGAGTTCCGGGTCGAACAACGTGCTGTTCGGGATCAGATCGATCAGTTCGCGCGCGGTGCTGGTCTTGCCCGCTCCGAATGAACCGTTGATCCAGACGATCACGAGTCCCCCTCATCACTAGCCCGTACCGGCCCGTAGTGGTTGCCCGCACCACCCTGCCACGGAAACCCGCCATCGGAACCGGATGGCCGGACCGTGGCCGAGTGTGGCCGGGAGCGGCGCGCGCCGCCGCTTCCCGTGACACCCGGGGCGCGGCGTCGTTGAGCGGGAGAGACAAGGGGGTGCGCCCATGCGCCGCACGGTGTTGGAGAAGTTCCCGGCGGGTGACCCGCGGGGAAGCCGGCAGGCAGAGGAGTACGCCCGGCACCGCCGGAGCGAGGGCCTGGCGGCGGAGGTGGTGATGGACCTGGACTCCGACGCCTTCCTCGTCGTCGTCCCGCAGCAGCAGACCGGGGAGCGCCCCTGGTGAGACCGGCCGGCGCGCTGGCTCCCGCAGCACGCGGCCGGTCCGGTCCGGCCCCCGCCCCGGCACCCCGCTGCGGTCCGCCGCGCCAACGCCCCCGCCGGGACGCCGCCTCAGCGGGGGCAGGCGTGCCCGTCGCTGCGGTGCCCCATCCACACGGTCACGTCGCAGACCCGCAGCGCGCTCACCGTGTCCGGCAGCCCCGCCGCCTCCCGCAGCTCCAGGAGCCGGTGGTGGAGAGCACCGCCGCCGTGGCCCAGCGCCGCCCGGAGGGTCGACCAGAACGCCGGAGGGCGGCCCAGGGCGCAACGCACCACGGTGTCGTAGACCGGGAGGAGCCTGGGGCGCTTGCGGGCGAGCGTCTTGCCGGCGGTCACCCAGCCCACGCCCCGCTGCTCGGTCAGCAGCCTCCACGCCCGGGCGGCAGGCGAACCGCCGGCCACCGCCTCCGCAGGGGCGTCCGCCAGGTCGACACCGCTCGGCACCTCCCGCAGCAGGGCCGACAGCCGCTCCCCCACCGGGCCTTCCAGCAGGCCGAGTTTCAGTTCGACGGGGATCCTCACCGAAAGCGTCTCGACCGCGACCAGATCGGTGGCGGTGACGGTGTCGGCGGTGCCCGCGCCCTCCCCTCCGCCGCCGAGGTGCTCGAAGCGGGATCCGCAGAACGCCTCCTGCCCCGGGCGGAGGCCGATTCCGAAGTAGCGCCGCAGGTCGTCGACCGGCCGCGGGCCGGTGAGTTGTTCGTCCAGTCTCCTCAGCAGCTGGGCGACATGGTCGGGGCGGGGTGCCTGCATCGGGTGTTCCGTTCTGCTCGGGGTCGGGCGGACGGGCGGACGGGCGGACGGGCGGACGGGCGGACGGGCGGACGGGCGGACCACGGATACCGAAGGACCGCCGCCCGCGCAAGTACCGGACGGCGCACGGGACTCCGCACCCGGGCGGGCGCGCGGTGCGCGCGCCCGGGGTGGCCGGCGATCGGGCCGGCGCCCCGGCGCACGGCCGTCTCCGTGCGCCGGGGGCGTTCTGCGCGGGGACGTCGGACGTCCGCAGCAGCGCGCCCGGTCGGCCCGCCGCCGCGGAGCCCGTCCCGTGCGTACGGAAGGCACCGGGACCGGCAGGGCCGCCCCGGGCCCCGGACCGCGGAGCCTCCCGAGGCGGGGCGGGGGCCGCCGCCCGCTCGGGAGGCCCGGCCTTCCCCCACGGCGCGGGCCGGGGTGCCGGACCCGGCGCGGGCCGGTCTCCCGGTGCCCTGCCCTGCGTGGCGCCCTACTCCCGGGCCCCCAGGCGCGACAGGAGTTCCAGCTGCTCGGCTCCCGGGCTTCCGGGCGGCGCGGTGAACCACAGCAGGCGCTGGCGTCCGTCCTCGCTGAGAAGGTTGTGGCAGTCGAGCGCGATGGCACCGAGGACCGGGTGGACGATCCTCTTGTGGTCCATGCGGCGCACCGCCACCTCATGCGCGTCCCAGAGGGTTGCGAACTCCCGGCTGCGGCGCCGCAGCACGGCGACCATCGTCGCCACCTCCGCGTCCCGGCCGCGCCGGGCGACCGCTGCCTGGAGGTCGGACACGAAGACCCGGGAGTGGTGCGGGTGGTCCTCGGTCGGGTGGATCCCGCGGGCCCGCGGGTCGGTGAACCAGCGGTACACGAAGCTCCCCGCCGGTCCGCGGTCGGCCGGGGAGCCGCCGAGCAGGGCCCGGGCCAGGTCGTTCTCCGCCAGGGTCGCGTGCAGGTCGGTGATGACGCGCGCGGGGGTGCCGGACAGCCGGTCCAGGAGCCCGAGGAGCGCGGGCTGCACGAGCGCCGACGGTCCGTCCGCGGGCGGAGGGACGGGCCGGTCGGCGAGGTGGAACAGGTGGTCGCGCTCGTCGCCGTGCAGGCACAGGGCCCGGGCGAGGGCGCCCAGGGTCTGGGCCGAGGGCTGCACGCCGTTCTTCACGCTGCCGCGTTCCAGCTCCGTGTAGTAGTCGGCCGACAGTCCGGCCAGCTGGGCGACCTCCTCGCGGCGGAGTCCCGGGACGCGTCGGCGGGGGCCCTGGGGCAGGCCGGCCTCGGCGGGGCGGATCCGGTCGCGGCGTGTCCTGAGGAAGGCACCGAGTTCGGGAAGGTTCACCACCCCATGGTCGCCCGCGCGCCGCGGCCCATCCAGGGGGTGGCGCCCCCCGGGTCGGCACAGCCCTGGCCGCGGACGGAGGACCGGCCGATCGTGGAGGCGCGGCAGGGCGGCGGTCCGCCCTGCATCCACCACAGGAGCCTCCACATCGGAGCCGGAGGAAGGACCAGCCATGCCCTTCGCGAACTTCAAGGTCCCCGAGAAGACCCTGACCCCGCGGCAGAAGGAGGAGATCGTCACCCGCACCACCGAGCTGTACGTCGAGATCTACGGCGAACGCGCCCGCAGCACCACCCTGGTCCTGGTCGAGGAGGTCGCCGACGGTGGCTGGGGCGTCGGCGGCGACGTGCTGACGCTCGCCGCTCTCGGTGGGGCGGCACCGGCCGGCGGCGACGCCTGACCGCACCGCGGCCGTCCGGGCAGCGCCGCGCAGCCGCCCTGCCCGGACGGCCGCGCGCCCGGCGGCAGGGGGCAGCCCGGTGCCGCCGCCGGCCGGGGCGGGGCGCCGCCTCGGCCGGGAGCGGGGCGGGCCCCGCTACACCGGGGCCCGGTGCGGCCGCGGCGCCGTCAGGGCCGCGGAGGCGGCCCCGATGAGGCCGGCGTCCGTCCCGGTCCGGGCCGGGGCCACCGTGAGTCCGCGGACGAAGGAGAGCGTCGCGTAGCGGTGCAGCGCCCGCCTCAGCGGCGTGAACAGCACCTCGCCCGCCCCGGCCACGCCGCCGCCCACGACGGCGATGTCGATCTCGACCAGGGTCGCCGTGGCGGCGATCCCGGCGGCCAGCGCCTGGGCCGCACGCTCGAAGGAGGCCACCGCGGCGGGGTCCCCCGCCCGGGCGGCGGCGGCCACCGCGGCGGCCGAGGCGTCCGAGCCCGGGCCCGGGCGCCAGCCGTTCTCGGCGGCCCGCCGGGCGATGTTGGGGCCGCTCGCGATCCGTTCGACGCAGCCGCGTGCCCCGCAGGGGCAGGCGTCGCCGTCCAGGTCGACGCTGATGTGTCCGATGTGACCCGCGTTTCCGGTGGGACCGGTGTGCAGACGGCCGTCCAGGACCAGGCCGCCGCCGACTCCGGTGGAGACGACCATGCAGAGCGCGTTCCGGTGGCCGCGGGCGGCTCCGCGCCAGTGCTCGGCGGCCGTGACGGCCACTCCGTCGCCGACGAGTTCCACGGGAAGCCCGCCCGCCGCCTCCGAGACCCGGGAGACGAGCGGAAAGCCGCGCCAGGCCGGGACGTTGACCGGGCTGACCGTGCCCGCCGAGCGGTCCACCGGCCCGGCGCTGCCGATGCCCACCGCGGTGACGGCGGGCCACAGCGGGGAGGCCGCGAGGTCCGCCAGGACCTCCGCGACCGCCGCCATCACGGTGTCGGCGCCCTCCTGCGCGGGCGTCGGGCGCCGGCTGCGCAGCAGCAGCGCCCCCTCACCGTCCACCAGCGCTCCGGCGATCTTGGTGCCGCCGATGTCGAGCGCGGCGACGAGGCTGGTCTGCATCGGTGAGCGATCCCCCGGGAGGCTGTCGGACGTGGAACTCCGCGCCCAGTCTCCCCCGCCATGACAACGTTGTCCAGGCACTATGCCGGATGTCCCAGCTTCCCATACCATCGGTAGCCGTCCGCCCGCCCCCGACCCGAAGGCGCATCGTGGCCGATTCGACCCGCCCGCTCCCAGCCGGCAGCCCCAGGGGCCCCGAACCGCGGTACGGGAACCGGCCGACGATGAAGGACGTCGCGGCGCACGCCGGTGTCGGGCTGAAGACCGTCTCACGGGTGGTCAACGGGGAGCCGGGCGTCACCCCGGACACCGAACGCCGGGTCCAGGAGGCGATCGAGTCGCTCGGGTTCCGCCGGAACGACAGCGCGCGGGTGCTCAGGAAGGGCCGCACGGCCTCCGTCGGGCTGGTGCTGGAGGACCTGGCCGACCCGTTCTACGGACCGCTCAGCCGCGCGGTGGAGGAGGTCGCCCGGGCCAACGGGGCGCTGCTGATCAACGGTTCCAGCGCGGAGGACCCGGGCCGCGAGCAGGAGTTGGCCCTGGCCCTGTGCGCGCGGCGGGTCGACGGGCTGATCGTGATCCCCGCCGGCGACGACCACCGGTATCTGGAGCCGGAGATCCGGGCCGGTGTGGCCACGGTCTTCGTCGACCGCCCCGCCGGGCGCATCGAGGCGGACGCGGTCCTCTCCGACAGCTTCGGCGGTGCCCGCGCGGGCACCGCGCACCTCCTCGCCCACGGCCACCGCCGCATCGCCTTCATCGGCGACCAGCCGCGGATCCACACGGCCGCCGAGCGCCTGCGCGGCTACCGTGCGGCGATGGAGGACGCCGGAGCGCGGATCGACGACTCCTGGGTATCGCTCGGCTCGACGGCACCGGAGCGGGTCCGCGGGGCGCTCGGCGCGATGCTGGACGCGGCCGAGCCGGTGACCGCGGTCTTCGCGGGCAACAACCGGGTGACGGTCACCGTGGTCCGGCATCTCGCCGCGCACGACCGCCCGGTGGCGCTCGTGGGCTTCGACGACATCGAGCTGGCGGACCTGCTCGGCATCACGGTGATCGCCCAGGACGCGGCGGCGCTGGGGCGCACGGCGGCGGAGCGGCTGTTCCGCCGCCTGGACGGGGTCAAGGAGGCCCCGGCTCGCGTGACGCTCGAAACGCGGCTGATCCCGCGCGGTTCCGGGGAGCTGGCTCCCTCCGGCTGAGGGAGCCGCCGGGGCACGGGGAGCCGGCTCCGGTCACGGCGGATCAGCGGCACTCCGGCAACCCGCTCGGGGGGGGCAACGGCGAAGGGGTCGCCGGTGAGGGGATAGCCGGCCGGCCCGAACGCCTCGGACGAGGAAGCCGTCCGGCACCCCGGCGCCACACGCCTGCCGTCCACCGCGCAGGCATCCACCGCGGGGTCGGAGGAGCATGCGCCGGCGCCGTCGAAACGGAAGCGGACGTGGACCCGGTCGCCTTCGGCGGGCACCTGCGGGTGGGGCTCGAAAGCGCCAGTCGACGACCGTGGCCGTGACGCGGAGAGGCTGCCCGTACGCGTCCACGACCCGCACCCTGACACCGGCCTTGCCGCGCTCCGCCGTCGTGCCGGTGCAGACCCGGGACGGGGAGCCGGACGGGGCGAGAAGCGCCAGAACCGGCGGGGCGACGGCGAATACCCTTGCGGACGGCACGGAGCCGGCCTCCGGTCGGCGCGGGGCGGGGCAGTGCGTGTCCCGGGGCCCGGCAGCCGCGGGTGACGGCGACGAGCGCCTGCGGGGGCGGAGCCGGAGCGCAGAGGGGCCTGGTGAACCGGGCGGGTGGCCGAGCCGAGGAAAGGCGTCGGCCTCCGCGCGGCCCCCGGCCTCAGCGGGACGTGGCGGTGAGATCGCCGCGGCGCGGGGCCGCGAAGGCCTCCAGCTCGGCCCGGGTGAGCCCGGTGGCCCGGGCGACCTCCGGGGCGTCCAGCGCACCGCAGTCGAGGCCGCGCAGCAGGTAGGAGCTGAGGGCCTTGGCGGTGGCAGGTTCGTCCATCACGTCACCGCCCGCGCGCCCCGCGTACGCCGACAGCCGTGCGGCGGCCTGCTCGAAGCCCTCGCGGTAGAAGGCGAAGACGGCGGCGTAGCGCGTGGGCAGGTGCCCGGGGTGCATGTCCCAGCCCTGGTAGTAGGCGCGGGCCAGGGCGCGGCGGGTGAGCCCGTAGTGCAGCCGCCAGGCCTCGTGCACCCGCTCGGTGGGGCCCACCGGCAGCACGTTGGTGGAGCCGTCGCTCACGCGCACCCCGGTACCCGCGGCGGCGACCTGCATCACGGCCTTGGCGTGGTCGGCGGCGGGGTGGTCGCCGGCCTGGTGGGCGGCGCTGACGCCGAGGCAGGCGCTGTAGTCGAAGGTGCCGTAGTGGAGTCCGGTGGCCCGGCCCGCGGCCGCGTCGATCATGCGGGCGACCGTGGCGGTGCCGTCGGGGCCGAGGATCGCCTGGCTGGTCTCGATCTGGATCTCGAACCCGATCCGCCCGGCGGGCAGGCCGCGGGCCTTCTCGAACTCCTCGACGAGCCGCACCATCGCGGAGACCTGCTCGGTGTAGGTGACCTTGGGCAGGGTGAGGACCAGTCCGCCGGGAAGGCCGCCCGCGTCCATGAGGCCGGTGAGGAAGACGTCGAGGGTGCGGATGCCCCGCTCCCGGACCGCGGCCTCCATGCACTTCATGCGGATGCCCGTGTAGGGCGGGGCGGTGCCGTCCGCCCACGCCCTCGCCAGCAGGCGGGCCGCGCGGGCGGCGTCGCGGTCCTCGTCCGTGCCTCCGTAGCCGTCCTCGAAGTCGATGCGCAGGTCCTCGACGGGCTCGCGTTCGAGCTTGGCGCGGACCCGCGCGTGGACGGGCTCGGCGAGATGGCCGGGCAGGCCCAGGACGCGGGCGAAGGCGGCGGCGTCGGGGGCGTGCTCGTCGAGGGCGGCGAGTGCCGACTCCCCCCAGGTGCGGACGGTGTCGGCGGCGAACGCCTCCGCCGGGACGTAGACGGTGTGGACGGGCTGACGGGTACCGGGGTCCCCGGGGTAGCGGCGTGCGAGTTCCGCGTCCACCGCCGCGAGGGAGGCGCCGACGCCCTCGACGACCGCACCGGCGAGACTCGTCGCCACCGTCTCCTGCTGACCCATTCCCGCACCCTCCGCACATCCGTGACCTCCGCAGGGGCCACTTTCCGCTGACCGGAATCCGACTTCCACTACAACAATCTGTTGAATGAAGGTAGTCCGCGGCCGCGACCTGCGTCAATGGTGTCCCGCAACCCGCAGGGGCCGCACGGTGGAGGTCCACCGTGCGGCCCCTGCGCGGGAGGGTGCCGGTCAGCCCTTGCGGGTCTTGACCTCCTCGGTCAGCTGCGGGACGACGTCGAACAGGTCGCCGACCACGCCGTAGTCGACCAGCTCGAAGATCGGGGCCTCGGCGTCCTTGTTGATGGCGACGATGGTCTTCGAGGTCTGCATGCCGGCGCGGTGCTGGATGGCACCGGAGATGCCGGACGCGATGTACAGCTGCGGCGACACGGACTTGCCGGTCTGGCCGACCTGGTTGGTGTGCGGGTACCAGCCGGCGTCGACGGCCGCGCGGGAGGCACCGACGGCGGCACCGAGGGAGTCGGCCAGCGCCTCGATGACCGCGAAGTTCTCGGCGCCGTTGACACCGCGGCCGCCGGAGACCACGATCGCGGCCTCGGTCAGCTCCGGGCGGCCCGTGGACTCACGGGGGGTGCGGGAGACGATCCGGGTGCCGGTGGCCTTCTCGGAGAAGGACACGGACAGCGCCTCCACGGCGCCGGCGGCGGGAGCCGCCTCGACGGCGGCCGAGTTGGGCTTCACCGTGATGACCGGAGTGCCCTTGCTCACGCGCGACTTGGTGGTGAAGGACGCGGCGAAGACGGACTGGGTGGCGACCGGGCCCTCGTCACCGGCCTCCAGGTCCACGGCGTCGGTGATGATGCCGGAACCGATGCGGACCGCGAGACGGGCGGCGATCTCCTTGCCCTCGGCGGAGGAGGGGACCAGCACGGCAGCCGGGGAGACGGCCTCGTGGGCGGCCTGGAGCGCGTCCACCTTCGGGACGACGAGGTACTCGGCGAACTCCGGGGCGTCGGCGGTCAGCACCCTGACCGCACCGTGCTCGGCGAGCTGGGCGGCGGTGTCGGCGGCACCGGCACCCAGGGCGACGGCGACCGGCTCGCCGATACGGCGGGCCAGCGTCAGCAGCTCCAGGGTGGGCTTGCGAACGGCGCCGTCCACGTGGTCGACGTAGACGAGAACTTCAGCCATGGGACTTCTTCTCTCCTGCTTGCGAGGTTGAAGGGGGCGGTGGGTGGCCGAAGCCTCAGATGAACTTCTGGCTCGCGAGGAACTCGGCGAGCTGCCTGCCGCCCTCACCCTCGTCCTTGACGATCGTGCCGGCGGTGCGGGCCGGACGCTCGGTGGCCGAGTCGACCGCGGTCCAGGCGCCGCCGAGGCCGACCTCCTCGGCCTCGATGTCCAGATCGGACAGGTCCAGGGACTCGACCGGCTTCTTCTTGGCGGCCATGATGCCCTTGAAGGACGGGTAGCGGGCCTCGCCCGACTGGTCCGTCACGGACACGACGGCCGGCAGCGACGCCTCCAGCTGCTCGCTGGCCGTGTCGCCGTCGCGGCGCCCGGTCACCTTGCCGTCCTCGACCGCGACCTCGGACAGCAGCGTGACCTGCGGGACGCCCAGGCGCTCGGCGAGCAGGGCGGGCAGCACGCCCATGGTGCCGTCGGTGGAGGCCATACCGGCGATGACCAGGTCGTAGCCGGTCTTCTCGATCGCCTTGGCCAGGACCAGCGAGGTACCGAGCGCGTCGGTGCCGTGCAGGTCGTCGTCCTCGACGTGGACGGCCTTGTCGGCGCCCATGGACAGCGCCTTGCGCAGGGCGTCCTTGGCGTCCTCGGGGCCGACGGTGAGCACGGTGACCTCGGCGTCGTCCGCGTCCTCGGCGATCTGGAGCGCCTGCTCGACCGCGTACTCGTCCAGCTCCGACAGCAGGCCGTCGACGTCGTCGCGGTCGACGGTCAGGTCATCGGCGAAGTGCCGGTCGCCGGTGGCGTCGGGCACGTACTTCACACAGACAACGATCCTCAGGCTCACGCCGGCTCTCCTACTGCATCGTCTCTACTGGAATGCCTTGTGAACGCAGCATAGGCGTCCGAAGGGGCGGATCCCGGTCGGGGCGGGCCTGCGCTCCGATCGAAATATTACTCGCCAGTACACCCGTTCCGTTACCGCTAAGCAAGCGCTTTGGGCTGTGATCTCGACAACGGAACACCTGGTCAGTCCCGCAGGGCGGTGAAGCGGCCCTGGTGGTAGACCAGGGGGCGCAGCCCGCCGTGCCCCACGTCCCCGGCGAGCACCTCGGCCAGCACGACACGGTGGTCCCCGGCCGGGACCCGCGCCGTGATCCGGCAGACGAGGAAGCCCATGACCCCCTCCAGGAGCGGCACCCCCTGCGGCCCCCTGCGCCAGCGGGTGGGCGGGGCGAAGCGGTCGGCCCCGCTGCGGGCGAAGGTGGCGGCGAGTTCCTGCTGGCCCTCGGCGAGGAGGTGCACCCCCACGTGCTCGGCCTCGGCCAGGACCGGCCAGCTGGAGGAGCCGGTGCCGACGCCGAAGGAGATCATCGGGGGCTCGGCGGAGACGGAGGTCAGCGAGGTGGCGGTGAACCCGACGGGGCGCTCCCCGCGCGCCGTGATCACCGCGACCCCGGCCGCGTGGCGGCGGAAGACGGAGCGGAGCAGGTCCGCCCCGCCGGGTGCGGGGGCGCCGCCGGCGGAGCGCTGGGGCGTGACGGCGGCGGGTGCGGTGCGCGGGACGGAACGGAGGTCGGCCGACGCGGTCATGGAGGTGTCCTTCTGCGGTGGAGGCGAACTAGGCGGCAGCGGCGGCAGCCTGACAGAGCGCGCTCGCGACACGGCGGAGGTCGACATGAACCCGGCCGTGGAGAAGGATTTCCTGGTGCACGGGGATCAGCCTGACGATGATTGCGGTGTGCAGTCAAGCGCGCATCGGGCAATGGGACCCACCTCACGGCGCGTCACAGGATCCGCCCGAGCGCGGCGACGACGTCCGCGGTGCGCGGGGCACCGGCGGCCCGGGCGGCGACGCGTCCCCGGGCGTCCAGCACGAGGACCGTCGGCGTGCGCTCGATCCCGAGGCGCCGCACCAGGTGCAGCCGCGACTCGGCGTCGATCTCGACGTGCGCCACGCCGTCGACCATGGCCGCGACCGAGGCCAGGGTGCGGCGGGTGGCACGGCACGGCTGGCAGAACGCCGTGGAGAACTGCACGAGGGTGGCGCGCGCACCCAGCGGGGCCCCGAGTTCCGCCTCACCGAGCGGGCCCACCGGTGCTCCGGGGGCGCGCTCCCCCCGTGCGCCGTGCACGCCGGAGGCGCCGTGCGGGAGCCCGCCGCCCCCGGTCCCGTGCGCGGGCCGGGGCCCGCTGCCTTCCTGGTCGGCCACCGTGCGATCCTCTTCCTGTCGTGTCAGGGCACCCCCGTCAACCACGAGCGGGCGGGTCGGGATTCCCGGCAGCGTGATCCCCCGGCGGCGGAACGTGACGAGAATCTCGCCGGGCCGTGCCCCGGGGGCTGGTCTGGGGCCCGCTCATGGGGCACGATCGGCCAGACGGCCAAAACCTACGGCCGCGTAACTTCCACCGGGAGACCCCTCCCCGGGTACGACGAAAGGGTCCTCCCCAGATGGCAGAGCTCGTCTATCGGCCGGTCGTCGGCGCCGCCCTCACGATGTTCAAGGCGCTCGACCTGAAGATCGACACTCAGGGTTCCGAGCACATCCCCCGCACCGGGGGCGCCGTCCTGGTGAGCAACCACATCAGCTACCTGGACTTCATCTTCACCGGCCTCGCCGCGCTGCCGCAGAAGCGCCTGGTCCGCTTCATGGCGAAGGACTCGGTCTTCCGCCACAAGGTGTCGGGGCCGCTGATGCGCGGCATGAAGCACATCCCGGTGGACCGCAAGCAGGGCGAGGCCGCGTACCGGCACGCCCTCGACGCGCTGCGCGCGGGGGAGATCGTGGGCGTCTTCCCCGAGGCGACGATCTCGCAGTCCTTCACCCTGAAGTCCTTCAAGTCGGGCGCCGCCCGCCTGGCCCAGGAGGCGGGCGTGCCGCTGATCCCCATGGCCCTGTGGGGGACCCAGCGCCTGTGGACCAAGGGACGCCCGCGGAACTTCAAGCGCTCCCACATCCCGGTGACCATCCGCGTCGGCGAGCCGGTGGAGGCCCCGGCGGACCAGTACGCGGGGGCGATCACGCGCCGGCTGCGCGAGCGGGTGCAGGAGCTGCTGGAAGCCGCGCAGCGCGCCTACCCCGTCCGCACGAAGGACGCCACCGACACCTGGTGGATCCCCGCTCATCTCGGCGGCACCGCGCCCACCCCGGCCGAGGTGCGCGAGAGCCGCTGAGGACGCCGCGGGCGGTGCGGCGGAGCTCAGGCTCCGCGCCGCACCGCCCGTCCCGCCCGCCGGGCGGGACGGCACCTCAGGAGGCCGGGCCCGCGAGGGTGATCCGGGCTCCCGGGCTGAGGCGCTCCAGGTGCCCGGCGAGTTCCTCGGCGGCGGCGTGCAGCGCCGCCCCCTCGACCGGGGACATCCCCTCCAGCAGGAAGAGCGCGTTCCCCGACTCCGCGGTGAGACGGGTGCGCACGCCCTGGCGCCAGTTCCAGCGCCGGCAGGTCACACCCCGGTCGTCGCACCAGACGACCTCGCCGGACTCGGGCCGCTCCTCGACGGGCTCGCCCCCCGCGGTGGTGGCGAAGGGCTCGTCCCCGCGTGCGCGGACCAGGCGCATGCCGCCCTCGATGCGGTCGGCGTCCTCGCCGCCCAGCGGGACCAGGTGGGCGACGCTGACGGCGTTGTAGAGGTCCACCAGCGGGTTGATCCGCGGGAGCCCGCCGTCCGCGAGCGCGCGCCGGGCGAGCGCCTCGGCGGAGTTGCGGGTCCGGGAGGGCTTGGCACCGAACGCGGTGTACGCCCGGCGCCATGCGGCCATGTGCGGGTCCTCGTGGGGCGGGCGGCCGCCGAGGCGGTCGGCGAGCCTCCGTGCGGCGTCGTCGAGGAGGGCGGCGGTCGCGTCGCCGCCCCCGAGGGTGCCGTCGAGGTCGCGGGCCTCGACGGCCACGTACAGGAAGCCGGGCGCGAGCGCCCGCACCTCGTCGGCGACGGTGAGCGAGAGGGGCATGGCAGGCCGTTCGGTCGTAGGAGGGCGGCCCACCGGGCGGGACGCACCCCGGGGCCGGGCGGCCGGGTGCAACGGGCAAGCCCGCGGACCGCACCCTCATAGTGCCATACAGAGCACCATCCAGTGCAACCTGTTGGACTATCGCGACCCGTCGGGCCCCGGCACCGGACGGCGGCCGGCCCGCCTCCGGTGGCCCGCCCCGGGGCGGCACGAAGGGCCGCGGGGAGGCGGGCCCGGCGGACACACGGGAGGACCGGGGGTCCGTCCTCGGCACCCGGCCCGCCGCACCGCCCTCGGCGGGCGCGCACGGGCCCGGCGGACGCACCGGACGCGCTCCCCCGCACGCACGTGCGCCCGGCGGGACGTCTGCGGACATCCCGCCGGGCGCACGGTCCGTACGGTGCGGCGTACGCGGGACCGCCGCGCGGCCGTCAGGCGGCCGACTCCTCCTTGAGGGCCTGGACGAAGGCGTCCACGTCGCCCTCGCTGGTGTCGAAGGAGCACATCCAGCGCACGTCCCCGGCGGCCTCGTCCCAGAAGTAGAAGCGGAAGCGCTTCTGCAGGCGGCGGGTCACCTCCTGGGGAAGGCGCGCGAAGACCGCGTTGGCCTGCACGGGGTAGAGGATCTCCACACCGTCCACCCCGCGCACGCCCTCGGCCAGCCGCTGCGCCATGGCGTTGGCGTGGCGCGCGTTGCGCAGCCAGAGGTCCTTGGCGAGCAGCGCCTCGAACTGCACCGACAGGAAGCGCATCTTGGAGGCGAGCTGCATGGACATCTTGCGCACGTGCTTCATGTGGCTGACCGCGTCCGGGTTCAGCACCACGACGGCCTCGCCGAACAGCATGCCGTTCTTGGTGCCGCCGAGGGTGAGCACGTCCACACCGGCCGCGTTGGTGAAGGCCCGCATGGGCACGTCCAGCGAGGCGGCCGCGTTGGCTATGCGGGCGCCGTCGAGGTGCACCTTCATGCCGAGTCCGTGGGCGTGCTCGACCAGGGCGCGGACCTCGTCCACCGTGTAGACGGTGCCCAGTTCGGTGTTCTGGGTGAGCGAGACCACCTGGGGCATGGCCCGGTGCTCGTCCTCCCAGCCCCACGCCTGGCGGTCGACGAGCTCGGGGGTGAGCTTGCCGTCGGGCGTCGGCACGGTGAGCAGCTTCAGGCCGCCCATGCGCTCCGGCGCTCCGCCCTCGTCCACGTTGATGTGCGCGGACTCGGCGCAGACCACGGCACCCCAGCGGTCGGTGAGCGCCTGGAGGGCCGTCACGTTGGCGCCGGTGCCGTTGAAGACGGGGAACACCTGCGCGGAGGAGCCGAAGTGGCTGTGCATGAGCCGCTGGAGGTGCTCGGTGTACTCGTCCTCGCCGTAGGCGACCTGGTGCCCCTCGTTGGCGACCGCGAGGGCCGCCAGGACCTCGGGGTGGACTCCGGCGTAGTTGTCGCTGGCGAAGCCGCGTACGGCCGGGTCGTGGTGACGCCGGGCGTCGGTCTTCACGGGGCGGGGGTCAGCCACAGGCGCTGTCCGTTCACTTCCTCGGCGGGCCGGTCCCAGACTCCGGCGATGGCGTCGGCCAGTTCCTTCACGTCGGTGAAGCCCGCGAACTTCGCACTGGGCCGCTCCGCGCGCATGGCGTCGTGGACCAGTGCCTTGACCACCAGGATCGCAGCCGCCGCCACGGGCCCCTGCTCGCCCCCCGCCTTGCGGAAGGAGTCGGCCACGGCCAGTGTCCACGCCTCGGCGGCCGCCTTGGCGGCGGAGTAGGCCGCGTTGCCCGCGGTGGGCTTGCTGGCACCCGCCGCGCTGATGAGCAGGTAGCGCCCGCGGTCGCTGCGGGCGAGGCCGTCGTGGAAGGCGAGGGAGGTGTTCTGCACGGTGCGGATGAGCAGCTTCTCCAGCAGGGTCCAGTCCGCGGGGTCCGTCTCGGTGAACCCCTTGCTGCCGCGCCAGCCGCCGACCAGGTGCACCAGGCCGTCGACGCGCCCGAACTCCTTCTCGGTGCGTGCGGCCCACTCGCGGGTCGCCCCGAGGTCGAGCAGGTCGACGGTGTCACCGGTGACGGTGGCGCCTCCGTGTGCGTAGCGGGCCGCGTCCACGGCCTCGGCCAGGCGCTCGGCGTCCGCGTCGGAGGCCACCACGGTGGCCCCCGCCTCGGCCAGGCGCAGCAGCGTGGCCCGGCCTGCGGGGCCCGCGGCTCCCGCCACGGCGATCACGGCACCCTCGAGTGCCCCGTTGCCGTTCGTGTCCATGCTGGTCGCCTCCTGCGTCGTCGACGTCACGCGGCAGCTCCGGAAGCCTGCCCGATGCCGGCCGTCCCGACGCCCGCGGCGGCGGAGGCGGCGGTGATCCCCTTGGTGGAGGCGATCACGTGCTTCAGCTTCTTGGAGAGCGCCTCATAGAACATGCTCAGGGGAAACTCGTCCGCGAGCACGTCGTCGACCAGCTTGCGGGGAGGCAGGCTCAGGTCCAGGGCGTCGGGGCCCTTGGCCCAGCGGGAGCCGGGGTGCGGGGCGAGGTAGGTGGAGACCAGCTCGTAGGCGGCGAACCAGTGCACCAGCTTGGGGCGGTCGATGCCCTCGCGGTAGAGGGTCTCGATCTCGGCGCAGAGCTGGTTGGTGACCTGCGGCGCGCGTTCCCAGTCGATCTTGAGGGTGTTGTCGGTCCAGCGCACCACGTCGTGCTTGTGGAGGTAGGCGAAGAGCAGCTGGCCGCCGAGCCCGTCGTAGTTGCGGACGCGGTCGCCGGAGACCGGGAAGCGGAACATCCGGTCGAAGAGCACGGCGTACTGCACGTCGCGGCCGTGCTCGTTGCCCTCGGCCTCCAGCGCGACGGCCTCCTTGAAGGCGGTCAGGTCGCAGCGCAGCTCCTCCAGCCCGTACATCCAGAAGGGCTGGCGCTGCTTGATCATGAAGGGGTCGAAGGGGAGGTCGCCGTGGCTGTGGGTGCGGTCGTGGACCATGTCCCACAGGACGAACGCCTTCTCGCAGCGCTCCTGGTCGCCGATCATCTCGCGGATGTCCTCGGGCAGCTCCAGCCCGAGGACGCGCACGGCCTCCGAGGTCACGGCACGGAAGCGGGCGGCCTCGCGGTCGCAGAAGATGCCGCCCCAGGTGAAGCGCTCGGGCGCCTCGCGCACGGCGATGGTCTCCGGGAAGAGGACGGCGGAGTTGGTGTCGTACCCGGCCGTGAAGTCCTCGAAGGTGATGCCGCAGAAGAGCGGGTTGTCGTAGCGGGTGCGCTCCAGCTCCGCCAGCCAGTCCGGCCAGACCATCCGGAGCACGACGGCTTCCAGGTTGCGGTCGGGGTTGCCGTTCTGGGTGTACATGGGGAAGACCACGAGGTGCTGGAGGCCGTCCTCGCGGGCCGCGGCCGGCTGGAAGGCGAGCAGCGAGTCGAGGAAGTCGGGGACGGCGAAGCCGCCCTCGGCCCAGGCACGCAGGTCGGCCACGAGGGCGCGGTGGTAGGCGTCGTCGTGCGGGAGCAGCGGGGAGAGCTCCTCCACCGCCGCGACGACGCGCTCGACGGCGGCCTCGGCGGCCGCGCGCCCGGGTGCGCCCTCGGCGTCGAAGTCGATCGACCCGTCCGCGGACTGCCAGGGGCGGATCTCCTCGACGGCATTCTTGAGCACCGGCCAGCTCGGGTGGTCGATCACCCGCCCGTCGCGGGATATGGCGCCGTCGGCAGCGTCCTGCACAAGAATTTCCGTCATGTCACGTCCTTCACGGGAGAACCTCGCGTCCCGCCACGGTAACCGGGGGCAGTTCCTCCGGACAAGTGGCCACCTGGGAAATTCTCCTGCACAGCCGCTCGCTCGCCGCATTTTTTCCGGCGAAGCCATGGCGTGACGCATGGTTCCTGGAGACCCGGGTAGACGCCCGCCTCCACTCCGGGCCGGGGTCCGCCCGCGGCGGGCCCGGCGCTTGCCGCGGGCGGACCCGGGGGCGGGTATCGGACACCCTGCACCCGGGCGGGTACACCGCGTCACCACGCCGCTAGGCTGACTCCGGGCGGCCGGGCGGGTGGTCCGCCCTGCGGGGCCGCCGTCGACGGAAGCGGGAGAGCCGTGACGTTTCTCACCATCGGTCACCGGGGGGTGATGGGCGTCGAGCCCGAGAACACCCTGCGCTCCTTCGTCCGCGCGGAGCGGTGCGGCATGGACGCGATCGAACTCGACCTCCATCTCAGCAAGGACGGCGCACTCGCCGTGATGCACGACGCCGACGTCGACCGCACGACGGACGGGAGCGGTCCGGTCGCCGGGAAGACCCTCGCCGAGCTGCGGCGCCTCGACGCCGGCCTGGGCGAGCGGGTGCCCGTCTTCGAGGAGGTGCTCGACGCCGTCCGCTCGCCGATCCAGGCGGAGATCAAGGACGTGGCGGCCGCACGGGCCCTCGCCGAGGTGATGGAGCGCCGCGACCTGGTGCCGCGGGTGGAGGTCTCCTCCTTCCACGACGAGGCGGTGGCGGAGATCGCGGCGCTCGTCCCCGGTGTCCGCACGGTGCTCATCGCGAGCCGGTGGGAGGCGGACGTGGTCGAACGGGCGCGGGCGGCGGGCGCCGCGGCGCTCGCCCTGGACATCCGGCGCCTGACGCTGGAGACCGCGGAGCGGGCACGGGGGGCCGGCCTGCGGCTGATCGGCTGGGTGGTCAACACACCGGAGCAGCTGCGGCTGGCGCGTGCGCTGGAACTCGACGGCGTGACCACGGACTACCCCGGGATCCGCCGTACCGGCCGGTTCACCGCCTGAACCGGCCGGCGCGGCGGCAGGGAGCGGCACCGGGCGTGCACCGCCCCGGGGCGGGTCAGACGGCTGGGGCGGACTCGGCGGTGGACTCGGCGGCCGCGAGGTCCTTCACGAGGAGTTCGAAGACCAGGTCGTCACGCTGGGGGATGCCGAAGCGCTCGTCGCCGTAGGGGAAGGGGGTCGTCTCGCCCGTGCGGCGGTAGCCGCGCCGCTCGTACCAGGCGATGAGCTCCTCGCGCACGGAGATCACGGTCATGTGCATCTCGCGGACGCCCCACGCGCGCACCGCCCTGCGCTCCGCCTCGGCGAGGACCCGGCGGCCGACGCCCCCGCCCTGGATCCCCGGGCGGACGGCGAACATCCCGAAGTAGGCCGCCTCTCCGCGGTGCTCCAGCTGGCAGCAGGCCACGGTCTCCCCGTCCCGCTGCGCGAGCAGCAACCTGCTCCCCGGCGCCGTGACCACCGCGAGCACGCCCTCGGGGTCGGTGCGCTGGCCCCGGAGGATGTCCGCCTCGGTGGTCCAGCCGACGCGGCTGGCGTCGCCGCGGTAGGCGGACTCGATCAGCCGGACCAGCTCCGGCACGTCGCCCTCGGCCGCGTCCCGGTAGGTGAGCTCCGCGCTCTCCGGGGTCGTGGCGGTGTCCATGGGCGGCTCCGTTCCTGCGGGTGCCGTGCGGCACGCTGGGGCGACTGGCGCTCGCAGCCTAGCGCGCCGGCCGGGCGCCGCAGCCTCCGTCCGCCCTCGGCGGCGGCCGAGGGCGGACCGCGCGGGGCGCCGGGTGGTGTGCGTCACTTGCGCGGCCGGGCGGTCCCGCGGCCCGCCGCGCGCTCATAGGCTGGGGCCATGATGGTCTCGCTCGCGCTGCTGCTGATCGGCGCCGTGGCCGCCGTCGCCGCCCCGCGTCTGATGATGCGCGGCGACTGGGCGGAGCGCGAGCCCGTCGTCGCCCTGTGGTTCTGGCAGTGCGTGGTCGCCGCGGTCCTGCTCTCCTTCGCCCTGTCGATGACGCTCAGCGCCGCCGCCGCCTGGCAGCTGGTCCGCGGACACGTCTTCGCCCCCGCACCGCACGGCGTCGTCGAGGCCTACGCCCTGGCCGCCTACGGCCCCTGGTCGGCGGTGCTGGCGCTGGCACTGGCCTGCGGGGGCGCCTGGACGGGCGCGATGCTCGCCCGGGAGGTCGCCCGGGCGCACGCGCGTCGCCGCCGTCGCCGCCGGGAGCTGCTGGTGCGGTCCCCGCTGCTGCCCGGCGAGGAACCGGGCGAGGGGCCCCTGGTGGTCCTGGAGGAGGACCGGCCCGGAGCCTGGTGGCTGCCGGGCGCGGCCCCGCGGCTCGTCGTCACCACGGCCGCCCTGCGCCGGCTCAAGGGCCGCCAGCTCGACGCGGTGCTCGCCCACGAGCAGGGCCACGCCGACGCGCGGCACGACTGGCTGCTGCACTGCTCCTCGGCGCTGGCCGGCGGGTTCCCGCAGATCCCCGTCTTCGCCGCGTTCCGCGACGAGATGCACCGGCTGGTGGAGCTGGCCGCGGACGATGTCGCCTCCCGCCGCTTCGGGCGGCTGACGGTCGCGCTGGCCCTGGTGGAACTGAACGAGGGGCGCGGGGTGTTCGGTCCCTGCCCGAATGCCGACGCCCAACTGCCCCAGCGGGTGCACCGGCTGCTGAGCGCGGTGCCCCGGCTGACCGCCGGACGCCGGCTGCGCCTGACGGCGACGGCCGCGCTGGTACCGGTGGTTCCGCTGCTCGTGGCCTTTGTGCCGGGTTTGCGCGCGCTGGGTTAGGGCCCCGCGTTCCGCGGGGGCCAGGATCGTTCCATGGCCTCCCCCCCGCCTCCTCGCCACGACCCTCCGCCCCGGGCCCTGACGGCGCGCGGGCGGAGAGCCGCGGCCGGGTGCGCGGCGGTGCTCCTGGTCTCGGCCGGGGTGCTGACCCTGCTGGTCGCCTCGGCGTGGACCCCGCTCGTGGACCTCGACCGCGAAGTCGTCGACGCCCTCCACCGGTCGGCCGTGGCCGATCCGGGCGCGACCCGGGCGAGCCGGATCCTCACCGACTGGGTGTGGGACCCCTGGACGGTGCGGCTGCTGCTCGCGGCCGCCGTGGTCGTGCTGTGGGTGCGCCGGGACCGGGTGGCGGCCCTGTGGGCGGCGGGGGCCGGGGTGCTGGGCGCGGCGGTCCAGCAGGTGCTGAAGGCCCTCGTGGACCGCCGCCGCCCCGCCTTCCCCGACCCCGTGGACACGGCGCACTTCTCGGCCTTCCCCTCCGGCCACGCGATGACCGCCGCCCTCGGCTGCGGGCTGCTGGTGTGGCTGGTGCGCCGGTGGTCCCCGTCCCGGCGGCTCCTGGCCGCGGCGGCCGCGGCGGCGGCCGTGAGCATCGCCGGCGTCGGTCTCACCCGGGTGTACCTGGGGGTCCACTGGCCGTCGGACGTCCTGGCGGGCTGGCTGCTGGGGCTCGCGGCAGCCGCCCTCGCCGTGTACGGGGCCGAGCGGCGCACGGCGCCCCGCAGAGGCTGACCTCCCGGGCCCGGCCGCGGGGACGCCCGGGCAGAACGCAGCCGCCCGGACCGGACGATCCCCCGCGTCGCCCGGTCCGGGCAGCACACGCACCGTCGGCCCCGGGGGGCCGGCGGCGGCACGCGCTGAGTATACTGGCTCCAAGCCAGTCAACGCAGGAGTCCAGCATGTCCCCGCGAAGCGCAGAGGTCAATGAAGAACTCAGGCGCCGCTCGCGCGAGCGGCTGCTCCAGGCGACGGTGGAGCTGGTGGACGCCCGGGGGTACGAGGCCACGAAGCTGGGAGACATCGCCGACCGGGCCGGCTCGGCCCGCGGACTGGTGTCGTACTACTTCCCCGGCAAGCGGCAGCTGCTCCAGTCCGCGGTCCACCGCCTGATGCACCTGACGCTGCGGGAGGCGCTGGAGCGGGAGCCGCGGTCCGAGGACGGGCGGGAGCGGCTGGCGCGGGCCATCGACGCGATCATGGGGCTTGCGGCGGACCGCCCGGTTCTGATGCGGACGCACATGGCCGGCATCCTGCAGGCCGACGGCTTCGTGCAGTGCCCCGAGCAGCAGCAGCTGGCCGCCCTGCTGCGCGACACCGTGGAGCGCTACGGCTGCGCGGACGTGGACGTGGAGTACCCGCTGCTGAGGGCCCTGCTGATGGGGGCCGTGTTCGCGGTCCTGCTCCCGGGCGCGCCGATGCCCCGCGCGCGGCTGCGCGCGGAGCTGTTCCAGCGCTACGGGCTGGACTGGGGGCTCGGCACCCCGCCGGACGGCGGCCCGCCCGGCGGGGGCCCCTCGGGGGTACCCGCTCAGTCGTCGAAGTCGTCGAAGTAGTCGGGCTGCGTCTGGACGTTCAGCTCGTCCATCCGCACCCGCTTCGCGGGAGCGGTGCGCCGGTCGTCGATCCTGAGGACGTCGAGGCCCTTGGCGATGTCGTTCGAGTAGATGTGGCCGTTGTAGTAGTACGCGGACCACGAGCCGCCGACGACCCGGGCGGTGTCGCTGAGCGGGCCGCGCTCGAAGTAGCCGATCTCCCTCGGCCTGGCGGAGTCGGTGAAGTCCCAGACGGAGACGCCTCCCTGGTACCAGGCCTGGACCATGATGTCGCGGCCCTTGACCGGGATCAGCGAACCGTTGTGGGCGACGCAGTTC
Organism: Streptomyces sp. C10-9-1; assembly: GCF_024497955.1. Lineage (GTDB taxonomy): Bacteria > Actinomycetota > Actinomycetes > Streptomycetales > Streptomycetaceae > Streptomyces > Streptomyces sanyensis. The sequence goes on from NZ_JANHKP010000010.1 coordinate 146,118, forward strand.
TCGGTGTCGGCCTGATGGCGGTCGATCTTGAAGTAGCTGCGGAACACCAGCTTGCGGTGGTCCCCGCGGCCCCTGATGTCGTAGATGCCGTCCGCGCCGCGGTCCGGGCCGATCTCGGCGTTGCAGGTGGCGCCACCGCCGCCGCCGAGCTCGTCGGTGAACACCACCTTGTTCGCGCGCTGGTTGAAGGTGGCCGAGTGCCAGAAGGCGAAGTTGACGTTGTCCTGGACCCGGTCGATGACCCGGGGGTTCTCGGGGTCCTCGATGTCGAAGAGGATGCCGTCGCCCATGCAGGCGCCCGCCGCGAGGTCCTTCGAGGGCAGCACGGTGATGTCGTGGCAGCCGGTGGTTTTGGAGACGCCCGGGTTGGTCGGGCCGCCCGGGTTCCCGCCGCCGTCCGGGCCGTCACCGGGGAACAGCACGGGGAAGGCGACGACCTCGGCGCGCTGCGGCGCCTTGCGGGGCACCTTGATCACGGAGATCCCGTCGTGCGGCGGCTGGCAGTCGGGGAAGGCGGCGTTCGGCGAGTACGAGGAGACGTAGACGTAGACGTTCCTGCGCTCGGGCACCAGGGTGTGGGTGTGCGAGCCGCAGGCGGTCTCGACCGCGGCGACGTACTTCGGGTTGCGCTTGTCGCTGATGTCGAAGATCTTCATGCCCTCCCAGGAGGACTTCTCCGTCGCGGGCTGGGAGGTGCTGCTGCAGGAGTCGTCGCTGCGCGAGGAGTCGGTGGACAGGAAGAGCAGGTCGCCGGAGACGCTGATGTCGTTCTGCGAGCCGGGGCACAGCACCTCGGCGACGGTCCTCGGTGAGCGCGGGTTGCGGATGTCGTAGATCGTGAAGCCGTCGTAGTTCCCCGCGAACGCGTACCGGCCCTGGAAGGCGAGGTCGGAGTTCGTCCCCCCGAGGGCGCCCTTGGGGAGGTGGGCGACGTGCTCGACGTTGCGGCTGTGGACGACCTCGTCCACGCCGGGTATCTCGCCCCCGGCGATGGCCGCGCGCGTGTCGGCGGCCAGTTCGGCGGAGGTCGCGGCCACGGCCGGTGCGTCGCCCGGGTCCGGGGTGGCCGCGGCCGGGCCCGCGGCGAGGAGCGCGGCCAGCAGCCCGGCGGCGGCCACCGCCGCGCCGAGTCCTCTGCGCCCGGCTCGGGTCGTGTGTAACTGGGTCACTGCACCCTCCTTGTCGCCGTTCGGTGTCGAACGGTTCACGGACCCCGGCAGTATGTTCCCTCGCACGGACATCTCGACAGATGGCGGCACGGTTGTCATGACGGAATCCACTCGGTACTCCTTACGCTGATGCAGCATCACGCCTCGACACCCCAAGTGGCCCAGGAGGTCATCGTGTTGACGTCCCGCAGCACCCGGCGCCCGGCACTCCCGCTCACCGCGGCCGCCCTCGTCCTCGCCGCCCTGACCACGGCGGGGTGCGACGGCGGAACGGAGGCGCCGGCCCGGGGGGCGGGTCCGTCGGTGGTGGCACCGGGCCGCCCGGGCGAGCCCGCGCGCACCCTGTCCGCCGAGGAGGCGGCGGCGGAACTGCCGGACGAGAGCCCGAACTCGGCGGACTACCGCTACGTCGCCATGATGATCGTGCACCACGAGCAGGCGCTGGTGATGACCGACCTGGCGCCCGGGCGGGTCGCCGACGACCGGGTCCGCAGGCTGGCCGAGCGCATCGCGGCCGCCCAGAAGCCGGAGATCGGCGCGATGCAGGGGTGGCTGGAGGCCCATCCGGGCACGCGCGGCGGGCACGTCCACGAGGACCACTCGGCCATGCCCGGGATGGCCACCGAGGAGCAGCTCGCCGCGCTGCGCTCCGCCGAGGGACGGGACTTCGACGAGCTGTTCCTCCGGCTGATGATCACCCACCACGAAGGGGCGGTGACCATGGCGGCCGAGGCGCTGTCCCAGGGCAACAACGTGCTCGTCGAGCAGATGGCCAACGACGTGATCGCCCAGCAGACCGCGGAAATCGGCCGGATGCGGGCCCTGTGACCCCGCCCGGCGGGCCCCGGAGGGGCAGGCGCACGCCCCCGGCGCCCCGGGCGGGCCCGTTCGACCGGACGGGCCGCCCGCCTCCCCCGGCGGGCCGTCCGGTGCCATGCTGGAGTCCCGTACGGGAAGGAGGCCCCCGTGCTGCGTGTGGCCGTGGTCGGATCGGGACCGAGCGGGGTCTACACCGCCCAGGCCCTGCTGGGCGGTGCGTCCGCGGAGGGTGTGCGCGTGCACGTCCTGGACCGCCTCCCCTGCCCGTACGGGCTGGTGCGCTACGGGGTCGCCCCCGACCACGAGAAGATCAAGTCACTCCAGTCGAGCCTGCGGGCGGTCCTGGAGGACGAGCGGATCGAGTTCCTGGGCAACGTGGAGGCGGGCGCCCCGGGGCTCGGTCCGCGGCGGCTGCTGGAGCTGTACCACGCGGTGGTCTACTGCGTCGGCGCCGCCCGCGACCGGCGCCTCGGCATCCCCGGGGAGGACCTGCCCGGCAGCCACTCCGCCTCCGAGTTCGTCTCCTGGTACAGCGCCCACCCCGACGCCCCGCGCGGTGCGGTGCCGCTGGGCGGACGCTCGGCGGTGGTGGTCGGCGCCGGGAACGTGGCCCTGGACGTGGCCCGGATCCTGGCGCGGGACCCGGACGAACTGCGCTCCACGGACCTGCCGCAGGCCGCGCTCGGGGCGCTCGCCGCCAGCCGTGTCCGCGAGGTGTGCATCGTCGCCCGGCGCGGCCCGTCCGGGGCCCGGTTCACCACCAAGGAGCTGCGGGAACTGGGCGCCCTGCCCGGCGTGGACGTCAGCGTGGAGGTGGACGACCTCGCCCCGGACCCCGGCTTCGCGGACCCGGGCGCCGTGCCGGCGCCGGTGCGGCGCAACCTCGCCGTCCTCGCGGGCTGGGCGGAGCACCCGCCCGCGGGCCGGCCCCGGCGGATCCGCCTGAGGTTCTTCCTGCGCCCCGTGGAGGTGCTGGAGCGGGGCGGAAGGGTCGCGGGCGTGCGCTTCGAGCGCACCGCGCCGGACGGGAGGGGCGGCGTCCGCGGCACCGGTCGCCACGAGGACGTCCCGGCGGAGCTGCTGCTGAGGGCGGTCGGGTACCGCGGCGCGCCGCCCGCCGGGCTGCCGTTCGACCCCGAGCGCGGGACCGTGCCGAACGCGGCCGGCCGGGTGCTGCGCGACGGGGCCCCGTCGCCCGGCGAGTACGTCGCGGGCTGGATCAAGCGGGGGCCCTCGGGTGTCATCGGCAGCAACCGCCCGTGTGCCAAGGAGACGGCGGCCGCGGTGCTCGCCGACGCCGCGGCGCTGGCCTCGCGGCCGCTGCCCGCCGATCCGGTGGCGGCCCTGCGGGCGGCCGGGCTGCGGCCGGTGCGCTGGCCGGGGTGGCTGGCGATCGAACGGGCCGAGGCGGCGCTGGGGCGGTCGCTGGGGCGCCCGGCCGTGAAGATCGCCGACTGGGAGGGGCTGCTGGGCGCGGCGGGGGCCGCCGGGCGCCGGGGGTCCGCCTGAGCGAGCGCCCGAGGGGCGGTCAGGGACCGGACGCGGGCCTCCCGCCGTTCGCGGCACGCCCCGACTCGGCGCTGTCCGCCGCGAGCACACTGCGCAGCAGCCCCGGGAAGAGGGTCTCCAGATCCTGCCGGCGCAGCGCGTTCATCTTGGCGGTGCCGCGGTAGGTCTGCCGGATCACGCCGCTCTCGCGGAGCACCCGGAAGTGGTGGGTGGTGGTCGACTTGGTGACGGGGAGGGCGAAGTCCGAGCAGGACAGCTCGCCGCTGGCCGCGGCGAGTTCACGCACCACCGTCAGGCGCATCGGGTCCGAGAGGGCGTGCAGGACGCCCTCCAGGCGGATCTCCGCGCAGTCGGGGTGGTCGAGCACTCGGGCGTTGGTCACATCGGCTCCGCTCGTCGTCCGGGCCTCCATTGTACGAGAGGTCTCGTAGTTTGACATCCACCGTAGTACGGTGACTATCGTACGAAGCGGTCGGCCGTCCGAGGCCCACCCGTCCCCGTCCCTCCCTGAACGGAGTCCGCCGTGAGCACGCTGTTCGACCCCTTCCCGCTGCGGTCGCTGTCCGTCCCCCACCGCGTGTGGATGGCCCCGATGTGCCAGTACAGCGCCGAGGTGTCCGGGCCGGAGACCGGCGTGGCCAACGACTGGCACTTCGCCCACTACGCCGCCCGTGCCGCCGGCGGCACCGGCCTGATCCTCCTGGAGGCCACCGCGGTCTCCCCCGAGGGCCGCATCAGCCCCGCCGACCTTGGCCTGTGGAACGACACCCAGGCCGAGGCGCTGGGCCGCATCACCCGGTTCCTGAAGAGCCAGGGCACCGTCCCGGGGATCCAGCTCGCCCACGCCAGCTTACGCAACCTACAGTCACAGCCACCACCTCCCACCTGCACAAACGAAAGAGCCCCGATCCGCGGCCACTGGGGGTAGCTCGCAGATCGGGGCTCGTTCGGCCCTCCGTGCCGTCCCGGAGGGAGTAGGGGGTGAGCGGACGGGGCCGGTCTGCCGACCTCACCAGCGCCGTACCCCGCCCGCCCCTTCCGTGCGCCGGCGGACGAGGTCGGCCGGCGCCACGGGTCTATGGGGTGCTGCTCTGTGGATGTGGGGATGCCTCGTCGTCAGCTCGGACCACGTAGGCGAACCCCGTGACTATGCGCCGGAACCCGCGGTGATTACTCACGCCGGCGTGACCCATGCACTCGACGTCGACCGCTCCCCCGTCTGTCGACGGGGTGGCTTTCCACGCACAGCGCAGACACTCGGCCTCGTACGTGACGTCCGTGTCCGGGTGCTGAGTGATCCGGTGCTGCACAAACCGGAGCACCTCCCGCGTCGTCATGAGCGGGCCCGTCCGTGCGGATGCCCAGCAATCTCGACCGCACACTCGGCAGCCTTCACCGGAGCGTATTCCGGCGACGACTCATCGACGTAGCGCTCCCACTGCCCGAGTAGTGCGCCGCATACGTCGCATCCTTCGGCCGCTTTCGGCGGCCTCGTCGTCGGATCCGGTAAGTGGACCGACGGAGACATCGTGCGCGACATGGCGCCCCCTCAGACATGAATACTGTCACCCGCTGTGCGCAGGCTGGCACACCTAGTGTGTAGTCGGTCACCACCGGAATGCAACCGACGTCACCGAATCTGCAAAATTGCATTTCTGTGCGCCCGCTCACCGTCGCTCTGTGCAAAGCTGTCCGTCACACAGGGCGGACAGTCCGTCAGCACCCGCGGGGAGGAGGAGAGTCGGTGAGCTACCCCACTGTGCGCCGTCGACGACTCGGAGCGGAGCTCCGGCGCCTGCGCGAAGAGAGCGGCCTGACGCTTGACGACGTCGCAGACAGGACATCCCTTCCTGCGGCGAAGGTGTCCCGCATCGAGACTGCGCGTCTCGGGATCAAGCCCGGTGATCTGGCGACGCTCCTGGAGCTCTACGGCGTCGACGACGAGGGCAAGCGGGCGCTTCTCCACGCCCTGGCGCGGGACGGTAGTCGCCGCGGGTGGTGGCAGACCTACCGCGACACCATCTCCCCCGCCTACGCGGACCTCATCAGTCTGGAGTCGGAGGCGCACTCGGTGCGCTGCTATGAGACCCACCTCATCCCGGGACTCCTCCAGACGGCGGCCTATGCACGCGCGACCATCGCCGCAATCAACATGACGTCGCCCCATGAGCACGTCGACGCGCTCACTGAGGTCCGCCAGGCGCGTCAGGCCGTCCTGACCCGTCGGGAGCCGCTGGAGCTGTGGGCGATCATCCACGAGGCAGCGCTTCGGACCCGTGTCCCCGCCGGCCCCCACGTGATGCGCGACCAACTTCAGCATCTGGTGGACCGGGCAGAGCTTCCGCATGTCTCGATACAGGTACTGCCGTTCTCCGCGGCTCCCCACCCGGGCATGGCAGGTCCCTTCACCGTCGTGCGGTTCTCCGACGCGCCGGGGATGGACGTCGTCCTTTTGGAGAGCCTGACAAGTGCGCTGTACGTGGAGGATCATGCGGAGGTGGGGCGGTACGCCAGTGCCTTCGAGCGGCTCCGCGCGGCGGCGCTTCCGGTGGACGCCTCCTCCGACCTCATCAAGGCGATAAAGGACAAGATCACATGACCATTTCTGACTCCTCGGCGACCGGCTACGAGTGGACGAAGTCGAGCTTCAGCGGCGGGAACAACAACTGCGTCGAGGTGGCGGCCGGCGCGGTTCCTGGCGCGATGCCTGTGCGTGACTCGAAGGCTCCCGCTGGCCCCGCGATCGTGGTCGGGGCTGACGCATGGTCGACGTTCGTCGACGGCCTGAAGCGCTGAGGCGCGTAGGTTCCGGAAACGCAAAGAGCCCCCTACCCGATGTGGGTAGGGGGCTCTCTCCTTCACACTCCCGCGGGCCGCAGGCCCCTGACACGCTGACACTCACGGAGGTCGACGAGGACTCCACCCTCGTCGCTCGTGAACTTCCGCACCTTCCCGTTGTACGTCCACCCGCGCACGGTGCCGTCAGTGACTCCCAGCGCGTCGGCAGCCTCGCGGTAGGTGACGAGGTAGCGGCTCTCAGGGGCCGCCTGAGGCTCGATCGGGGGTGCGTCCTCCCCTGCGGTCGCCTCGTTCGCGCTCGGCTCCGTGACGGCCTCCTGCGGCTTCGTGGAGGACAGTCCAGCCGCACCTTCCTTGGCAGCATCGCGACTCCGGTGGACGAGGAGCGTCCCGCCAAGGAAGGCTACGGCCGGCCAGCCGGCGACGACAACGCGGAGCCACCCGGGCGGGTCGCTGAGGTCCATTACGCCCGACGTCGCCACGTTGGCCCCCAGGGAGGCAGCCATGGCCGTCAGGAACCAGAACCACGCGGCAGCTCCCCCGCGCGTCCGCATCATCTTCCACGCCACCGCCAGGAGCACGTCTACACTCACCGGGTACGCCCACGCCTTCCACCCGCCCTGCCCGGCAGCCTCCGCCACGTCATGGATGTGCGCGAAGGAGAGTGCAGCCGCGATGACGGCTTGGACGAGGATGGGATCCACCTGACGGAGTCGCGTAAGCATGGTGCCTCTTTCGTGTGCATGGCTCGTGTGTGCTTGATGGGGCGGAGCCCCCGCCAGCGCAATTGGCAGGGGCTCCGGAAGTGGAAGGGTCGGTCATGCCTTCGGCATGAAGAAGCCGATGTCCCGGGGATCCGGGTGGTACGTCTTCATTGCGTCGACGGCGAAGAAGAGCGCCCCGAAGTTACGAGCGCCGGCCGTCTCGTACTCGCCGCTCTCCTCCAGCTCGTCGACGAGATCCGCCATCACCCGGTGAAGGAACGGGTGGTTGCCGTAAACGATCTCGGCGGGCTCACCGATGGCGAAGAAGTGGTCCACGATGATGCGGCACATCCGGTAGACGTGGTAGGTAAGCGGGAAGTGACGGGTGTCGTTCGCGTGCATCTCGTCCCCTCATGTGTGAGTGCCTTGCGGTGCACTCACTATGACACAGTTGGGACGTACGACACAACCCCCTACGGGCGAGATCCGTGAATCGCTTCACGCTTCTCCGTCAGGACGACGCTCCCGCCCCCGGGGAACTCCACCCTCCACCCGTCGACGGTGCGCTTCCTCCGCCACCCCTGCTCCTCCACCTGACGGAGGATGTGCCGGTGGCCGACGTCGGTGAGGTTGCCCCGCGCTCCGCACGCCAGGGTCACACGGTACCGACGCACGGCACCTCCCGCACGATGCGGCTGACGGTGACCGGGTCACCCGCGGTGTTGAACCAGACGGTTCCGGTCTGCGTCTCGACGACCACGCTCCCGAGTCCCGCGCGCTGCGCGTTGAACCGGGCCGTGTGCTCCCTGCGGTGACGGGTGAAGACGTCGCCGGCCAGGATCTGGGACGGCGGGACGGTGAGGGTGTGGCGGATGCCAGTAGGGAGGGACATGGAGGTCTCCTTCGCTGTGTGGTGGCTGCCGTCAGGCCGCAAGACCGACGGGTGCGGGGACGCCCGCATGGCGGCGAATGGCGGCGACGATGGCAACGACCTCCGGGTCCGTGGGCTGCGGAGCCCACGGACCCGCGGAGTAGCGAACCGCGCTCGTCGCCCACGCGTGCATGAACGCCTCGTACTTTGCCTGGCTGAAGATCCCAGAGTGATAAAGACCTTCAACACGCTCAGGGGACATGGTGACCATCTGTGCGGCGTCACACTCGGCGCAGCGACCCACGAAATGGCCCCTGTCTCCCTCGCAGGGCTTCGTCGCCTCCATGCCTTCGGCGTACGCGGCCAGTTCCAGCCGCTCGTGAACAACGGTCTCGTCCTGGTAGCGCCCGTAGGGGTGCCGCGTGACGCGGACCGTGGGGCCGGACTTCCAGTAAGCGGACGGGCCGAGCAGCTCGAACCTGAAGACATCGCCGTTGATCACACGCGACCACTGGCGGTGAGTGCGCGTACCGTACACGGTACCTCGGGGCTCGATGTTGACCGTCTCCGCAACCGTCGCCGGAGGAGCTGCCTTCTCATCAGCCTGCGCCTCCAGCGCCATGCGAATGATGCGCGTCGGGGAGACGCCGGCGATCTTGGCCGCCTCGTCCAGATCCGCGGTTCCATAGTGCTGGACAGTCCACCGGGTCCGGAACTCCACCTCAGCGGCGTGGCGCGCTTCCCACGTTGCGTCACGCTCCGCCCACTCCTCCGCTCGCTTCGCGTCGTTGGCGGCCTTGACGCCCGCAGCTACCTCACGAACCGTCCAGCCGGCCGCCCTAGCGGCGCACGAGGTGCCGAAGTAGGAAACCTCCCCGTCCTCCGTACCGTCGACGTCCAGCGGCATGAGGGCGACGGTCCCCTTCAGCTCGTCCCGCCCGCACAAATCACACGTGGTGACGTCGTCCGTGGTTCCGAGGATCTTGAACGCCTTCATGGATACCTCCGTGTGTGCTTTATGCCTTGCGGTGCCCTCACTATGACACAGTTAGGACGTACGACACAACTGCGGGGGAGCGACTTACGTAAACCGCTTCACGTAAGTCGACCACGCGTGGCGCTCTCGCCGACGCTGCGCCCGGCGGGCAGCTCGACGGTCCGGGCCTGGAGGCTGACCGCAGCAGCGGCAGTCACGCCCCCCGGGGCCGTAGCGGCAGAACCGACCCAGCATGCGCATTAGCTCAGCCTTCCGTGGAGGCTGCACCGGTCAGGCAGCAGTCGTGGTGCGGCTCGTCGCCCGTCAGCGGGCACTCCCAGAACTCACACTCCGCAGCGTCGCTGACGTAGTCGAAGAACTTGACGAGCTCATCGGCGAAGTTGGTGTCGGAGGTCATGGCTTCTCCTCAGTGGATAGTCGTGTGTCTTGCGTTACTTGACCCGCTCCAGGAGCGAGAACCCCGTCCCGCTCCCCTCGCACGTCTGAAGGACGAGGGCGGCCCTGCCGAAGTCGGGGATGGCACCGCCCTGGCGGTTGATCCGCATGTGGTCGTAGACCCGGTACGTTCCGGACAGCGGCCCGTCGATGACTCGCACAGTGCGGCCCACGGCGACGCGGGACAGCCACTGGTAGCCCATGTAGTTGTGCCCCGCCAGGATCTGGCCGCCGTACATCGTCAGGTGGCCGTCGTCGATGCAGCTTTGGGCGTGGCCGGTGCAGTCGCGGTAGAAGGTGATCCGGATGTCTGCGGGCGCGGTGGGGATGGCGCGCGTCCTGGACGGCGTGGCGGCCGGCTTGGCAATGCTCTCTGTCGGAGAGGGCGTGAGGGTCGCCCTCTCCCCCGCCCTCGTGGTGTGCGACGTCGGACGCGGCTCCGGCCGGTAGGGGAGCGACGAGGGCGGGGCGTCGGTGACCACGGGGACGGTACCCATGGAGGGCCAGGCATCGGGCGACTCGTCAGGCGGAGTCGGCAGAGCCACGACCAGAGCGGCGACGGTGACCGTGGAGGCTGCCACGAGGGCCGCACGGAAGGGGAGTCGGGAAGGCTTCGGCACAGCTACTTCTCCTCCTCCGGCACGGGCCCGCCCGCGCGCTTCATGTCCCTGTGGAGCTGCTCGACGGCCGCCCTGCGGTTGGTCGGGGCCGTGGTGTGGAAGCGGTCGAAGGCTGCTTTGACCTTGTCGTCGCGGGAGTTGTGGCGCACGGAGGCTCCTCGTCTACAGGCACTGGCAGATGTAGCAGAAGCCGTCTGCCGTGCAGTCCTTCACGTGCTGAAGGATTTGCTCCTCCTGGTGCTCCTCCTGGCGCTCCTCGTGGAGGATGCACTCCGCGCACGGGGCGCTGTAGGCGCAGGTGATGTTCTCGTGCGGGCATTCATGGGTGATCGTCATGGCGCAACCTCCGGCTAAGGTCTGTAGGTGTTCACTGAGTGTCCCGCCGCGGATTCGAACCGCCCGACCACCCGGCTACTGGGGGTGCCGGGTGGTCGGGCGATACCGTAGCGAGGCGGGGGGTCAGTCTTCGGGCTTCATGACGACGATCCACGCGTCCGACGATCGGTCGGCGTCCACGGAGCCGTGGGTGCCCGTGATGGTGCTGAAGCCCTTCGACGTCATCGGTACGGGGTCCTCCCCTGCCTCCCGCAGGGCGTTCAAGACAGCCGCAAGGGCGCCCCACAAGTGCTGGTTCTGCATCTCTCCTCCTTTGGCCTGCCTCCTCAGCGCGGGTAGGCCATGCCCCGCGGACGCCCCGGAGGGCGTTTCGGCTATTCGGCGCTCTGACACACCCTGTGCGAGCACGCCCATTCCGGGAGGCACTTGCGCACGTTGCGCTTCCGCCCATTCATGCAGATGTCACACGGGTCGTAGTTCGGGTCGGGCTTGCCTATGCGGGGCGGGGGGTTATTTCGTCAGGCTGACGCTGCGGATGGATGCGTTGCGGACGGCGTTGGACGCCTGCACTGCACCGAGGGCATAGGAGCGCGCAGCCTCCCGAACACCGCCCGCACGCTCGACCATGAGCGGGTACCGGTCCCGCATCTGCTCCGGGTCGACGTCCATCGTCACAACGACTCGCACCTTCATCACTCCTCCTTCAGACCCCCTGTGGGCCCTTCCGTGAACGACTATCGCACACTTAGGACGTACGACACAACCCCAAAGGGCGGGGGAACACGAATCGCTTCACGCTCCCCCGCCCCGGGGTGGCTACTCGCCGGCCAGGAACCGGGCCATGGCGATGATGTCCGCTGCCGTGTGCGGGGTGCCGGCCAGGAGTTCCTTCGCCTTCACCACGAGGTCGGCGCGAGTGAGGTCAGCAGGGCCCGGCTCGACAAGCTCCACGGAGTGGAACCATTCGCAGCCCTCCTCCCCGTCCAGGAGGACTCCGTACGGGAACGTCAGGTCGTCGCCGTCCACGCGGCACACGGTGCCGTACTGACCGGCGTACCGCCCCGGCTCGGTGACGTACTCCGACACGATCCGAACCCGGTCCCCGGGCTTGATGTCCGTCATCATCACTCACCCTCCAGGAAACGCGCCACGGCCACGAGGTCGGCGCCTGAGGCGCCTTTCGGCAGGTACTCACACGCCTTGTCCAGGAGGCTGGCACGCGGGGAGGAGGGGGCGTCGTCGGGGGCCACGACCGGGGCGCAGGCGGCGTCGGCCCCGGCCGACTCGATGAGTTCGACCTCTTCGACCCACCACGTGCCGTTGTCCGGGTCACCGTGCTCGGCGGTTCCGTCGCCGAACTTGATCAGGAACGAGGTGCCGTCGGCCTCCATCAGGATGCCCGACTTGTCGACGAACTCCCCGGTCCGGAACCTAGAGTCGTCCTTCACCACCCGTACCCGGTCCCCGACCTTGATAGCCGGCGTCACCTGCTCCTCGGGCGCGTCCTCCTCCCCGCCGTCCGTGGCGTTGGCCAGGGCCAGGAGGCCGCGAGCGAAGGTGCGGAGTTCCGCGGGGGCCACGAGCACGCCGACGACGTACTCCCTGCTGTCGAACGCCTTGATGAAGACCTCGTCGTGGGAACGCTCCGCCCAGAGGTAGTCACCGGCTCGCAGGTTGCAGGGCAGCTTCACGGGGCTTGCGGTCATGTCTCTCTCCTCAGTGGTAGGTCGTGTGTGTGTCGCGTGAATCGCTTCACGCTTCTCAGTCGTCGACGAGGAAGCCGTCCATCGCGGCGTCGCGGAGGGCCTCCACGGCGTTCCGCACGTCGTCGCCCCAGAGGACAGCCTCCGTGGTGCGAACTCCCTGGACGTCGTACTCGTCGAGCGAGGGGCAGCGGGCCATGATCGTGCTCCGTTCCTGGTGGTAGGTGTGGGTTTCACGCTGTGATGCTGTGGCGTACGGCGACTGCGCGGGCACTTGCGATGCCGGCGTGACGCAGTCCCCGCACGCGAGGGCGGGTAGCACCGATGGCGAGTGCTACCTCCTCGTCAGAGGCAGTCATCATCCCGATGCCGTAGTAGGCGCGGAGCGCGTAGGACTGACGCACCGGGATCTCCTCCAGGAGGAAGCGCGCGAGCCTCGTGCGCTCCGCGCGGTCCGTGAAGTCGGCGGAGGTGTCGGGGATGATGTCCGCGAGAGTGGCCCCCGGGTCGAACTCCGCGTCTACCGGGGTGTCGAGGGTCTCGACAGGAGCCAGGGCCTCCACAGCAGCGTGAAACGTTTCACGCGTCACGCGACGGTGCCGACTCTCGCGGGTGGCGGCCAGCTCAGCCGCCGCGCGCACGTCGTCACCGGCCTCGTGGAGAGCGCGGCGAACGGCGAGCGCCATGTCCGGCTCGACCGTCAGGGTGGTCGTCGAGCGCAGGTGCTCCGTCGCCACGGCCCTGCGCAGGGCGGGGTAGGCGTAGGTGTGGAGCGCTGCGGAGGAGGAGCCGGCGCGGTAGTCCCGCACGTGCTGCACCAGGACCGCACGCGCCTCCTGGAGGAGATCCTCCACCGCCTCCCGATCGGCCCCGCCTGCCACGTCCTTGATGATCTGACGAATCAGGGGCTCGAAGGCGGTGACGATCTCCCACATGGCGTCATTGTCTCCGCCCTGCGCGGCCGTGATCTGAGCGTCCGTGGCGAGTGCAGTGGTCATCGTGTGCGGCTCCTTCATGTGTGCCTTACCTACTCTTGTTATGTGGGGATCGAGCGTAAATGTTCGGTGCGACTTTATGTGATGTGGGTCACATGAGATCGACAGAAAGGGATAGAAAGCGTTGGCCTATGGTTCACTTCGCGGAGCACGTCGGCACGCGGAACCACAAGAGCCCCCGTCCCACGAGGAACGAGGGCTCCGTGAATCGCTTTGCGCTTCTCTTCAGGCGGGGAGCGTCTTGACCGGGATGTCCAGCGCCTCCGCGATGCCGACGTCAGCCACTGCCAGGGGGCACGCCTCCCACCCCGGGAGGCAGAAGAGGGCGGTGGCGTCGGCCAACTGAATGTCGTGCTCCACCGTCAAGTGTGCGTCAAGGAGGCCCGCTGCCTCCGCCAGATCCTCCCGCTCGTCGGGTGTGCTTTGCGGCCCTGTCACGATGATCACGGATTGTCCCCCGGGGTGTCGTGGACGTCTTCCCCCTCCCATCGGGAGAGGGCCCGGTCCATCGATGCGGATACACCACGCACGTACGCCAGGGCGTACGGGAGTTGCGCGGCGCCGGTTTTCAGTTCTCGCGCTAGAGCCTCCCGACGCTCGTCGAGCGCCGTCAGCTCCGTCGGGCGGGAGGGTCCGTGCGTCGCCTGCCGGCCGGTTCCGTCCGCATCCACGTCGGGCACGCGGCCCGGCATGGTAGCTGCGTCACACACGGCGGTCACGAGCTGACACAGGTCGTCAAGGTCTGATCGGAGACGCTCGATGAGACTGACCAGATGTGAGCCGTCTGTGGCGTGAGTTGGACTGTAGGTCACTGAGTCTCCCTGGGCAATTGCCGTGTGACGCAATGTCGACGTTGCGTGCGTACCTTTTGCCCCTGTTTGGGCGATAGGCGGAAACCACCCACCGGTAATACTTATGACGTGCGTCCCATCTGACCTGCGCTTATGACGCACGACACAAGTCACGACTTGGGGGGCGCCGTTACCTAACCGTTACATGTGTGCGTTTCGTGAAGACGTAATGCTTTGGCCTGTGCCCATCACTCGGTGGCTGCTACGTCGCGGCCCGTAGCCACGTGACCTGCCGTGAAGTCTACGAAGACCGTCAACGGTAGGTTGCCCTTAGCCCCGTTGCAGACGGCGCACGCGGGCGCGATGTTGAACACGTCGTGTACGCCCCCTTCCGCAAGCGGATGCATGTGGTCCGCCTCCGCGGGGACGTCAAGGCCGAAAGACACGCCGCAGTAGGCACAGGACCACTCGTCCAGCTCCTCCCAATGTCGCAGGACATCTCGGCGTGAAGGGCCGAAATCGGGCGCAGGGCGACGGTGAGGAGCGGCCGGCCGCGGGGCACGGAGCGTCACCACGGTGGCACGGGGTGCAAATTGCGCCACGGACCGCCCAACGGCTGTGCGCCGCGGGGCGGTTGGCGCGGTCACGCTCGGGCCTCCTCCGCGGTACGGGCTGCGTCGGGGTGGGCCGCGTACCACCCATCGTGCTCGATCATCGTCACCGCCTTCTTCATGTAGAGCGAGCCCCATGAGTAGCCGCCCACCTCCGGATCCGTGTCGAGCGGGACGCCGAAGAAGTCCATGGCCATGGCCTCCCCCACCTCCCGCGCGACGTCCTCCGCCACGTCCTCCGGCGCCGTACCGAGTACCTCGTCATGGATGGGCAGGAGGAGGTAGTCCGTCAGGCCCCGGTCGTCCATGTCAATGAGGGCCTGACACAGCACGTCGCGCGCGGTGCTCTGTACCGCGTAGTTCGTCGCGGCGTACACCCGGTCCCGGTCCAGTGGCAGGCGCCGCCCGACGGGTGTCCAGACGACGTATCCGCCCGCGCGTGCCTCGCGCTGGAGCCGCGTGGAGTACCGCTTGATCCCGCGGTACGTCCGGTCGTACGCGCCGATCGCCTTCTTCACGTCGAGCAGCGGGGCACCGGTCTGCCGGGACAGCGTGACCGCTCCGCCTCCGTACACCTTGCCGAAGCCGACCCCTTTGCACAGCTTCCGGTGAAAGCTCGTGTACTCGGGACCGTAGATGAGCTCAGCCGTGAAGCCGTGGAGGTCGCGGCCCTCCGCGATGGCGTGCTTCATGACTTGCTCGTCCGCCAGGGCGGCCAGGACGCGCATCTCCACGGCCGCGTAGTCCACGGAGAAGATGCGATGCCCCGGGTCCGGGAGGAGCGCGCGCCGGATGGTCCAGTCCCCGGAGGGGAGCTGCTGGAGCGGCGGCCCGCTGATGGACATGCGCGCGGTCCGGGCCTGGAGTGAGTTGATCTTCGGGTGGATACGGCCGGCGTCGTCCAGCCCGTCGCGCATGGCAACGCCATACGACGTCGCCCACTTCCCTGCGCGCTTCGAGCGAAGGACCGCGTCCGCCAGGGGGTTGGGCCGCCTCGTCCCGCGCGGCTGCCAGTGTTGGTCCAGGTCGGCCAGGTCCAAGAGGATCGACTTGTCCACCTTCAGAGCGCCGCTGTCAGTGGTCTCCGTTAGCGTCTCCCCCATGCCCACGAGAGCCGTCGCCACCTGCTTCGGAGCGTTCACCGACGTCACGCCGTACTGCGCGGCCTTAGCCGCGTGGAGAGCCGCCTCCTCCTCCAGCCGGCCGACGAGGGGGCGCACGTACTCCCGGTCCACCAGCATTCCGCGACGCTCCATACGGGCGCAGATGAGCATGACGCGGTGCTCGAAGTCCACGAGGGACTGACGGATGCCCGCGTCCTTCAGGCGCTTCAGGAGCACCGGCAGGAGACGGGAAACGAGGATGACGTCCAGGCCCGCGTACTGGAGGTACGTGGGGTGGTCAATGTCGATCTTCGCCCACCCTGTCGCCTTTGTCTCCCCGATGGAGCGGAAGACGGAGGTCAAGTCGCCCTGCGTGTCCGGGGCGTGCGGGTCGACGTCCCGGGCGCAGAGCTCCTTCAGCGCCAGGCCGTATCCGCCCTCGTGTCGGGGTCGCGGATCGAACAGGTGCGCGATAATCTTTGAGTCCGTCACCTTCGGGGCCAGCGTCGCCAGCGGTACCCGAAGGTGACGGTCCAGGACGAGGAGGTCAAACGCCGCGTTGTGGAAGACGAGGCACGGCAGCATCAGGAGGGCCCACCGGGCAGCCTCCTGGAGTTCCGGCCGGCCTTCCACCTGAAGGACCCACGCGTCACGCGCGTCCCCGAGTTGGACGGTGCGCAGACGATACGTCGGGGAGAACGTGTCGAGCCCCGTCGTCTCGGTGTCAGCGCCGACCATCTCTCCGGTGGCCACCTTGCGCTCGACCCATCGCCGGAACTCCTCCAGGTCCACGGCTGTCTCCGGGACGCGGGTCATGGTCTCATCGCCGGCAACGGTGTACGGCAGGTACTTCATGCCGCGCCCTCCTCTCGTGTCTGGCCGAAGATGTCTTTCGTGCTTGTATTCGGTGCCGCTCCTTCGTCGGCATCCGCGAGTTCCGTGAGGCGGTTCGCGCGACTCAGCTCCTCGTCCGTCATCAAACGAACCCCGTTGAACCCCCAACGGCCGCCCCGCTTGTCCTTCGAGTAGCCGCGGGACTCCAGCTCGACGCCGAGGGCCCAACCGGAGAGAACCTCCTTCCGGCTCAGGCCGGCGTCATCTGCCCACTCCGCGTAGGCACGTCGGATGACCATGGGAGCCACCCGGGCAGTCGGCTCCTGAACCAGGCGGGCAGTGATGAACTCCTGAAGTCGGTCTTCCGACTCGCGGTAGTCCTGCGTCGCGGCCTGGACGGAAGCAGGCTCCTCCAGCCCCGTCGCGTACCACTCCATGGCGCCGCGAACGGCCCATGCGAGGATTCCATCCGCCTCGCTCCGCAGCTTCGACGGGAGCGATGTGTCCGCCTTCGCTCCCCGGAACGTAGCTTCGAACGGGATGAGCTTCACCCGACGCCAGATCCCGGTGTCCTGCGAGAGGATGGCCGGCTTGTAGTTCCCCGCGACCATCAGGAGGAACGAGGGCACGTACGTGAACGGGTTCTGGTTCAGAAACCGGCACGTAACCGGGTCGCCTCCCGTCAACTGCTTCACGAGCGCCTCCGCCAGGCGGCTGTACTTCTCCGTTTCGCTCGCCGTCACGAGCCGCGCACCGCGGAGGGAGGCGAGCTCCGGCGACGCTTGGCCGACGGTGACGCGCTGCTCGAAGGTGCTGAACTCGGTGGACTTCGTAACGCCGCGGAACACGTGGAGGATGGCGTCCAGGAACGCGCTCTTCCCATTCGCTCCGCCCCCGTGGAGGAAGGCGAAACATTGCTCGGATGTCGACCCGGTGACGCCGTAGCCCACGAGCCTCCGCATGAAGCCGGGCAGTTCCGGGTGGTCGGGGAAAATCTGCGTCAGGAAGGTGTCCCACCGCGGGCACTCCGCCTCCGGGTGGTAGGCGACGTCGAGGCGACGCGTGATCATGTCTGCCGGTCGGTGCGCGTGGAGCCGTCCCGTCCTCAGGTTGACCGTCCCGTTCCGCACGGACAGGAGCTCACCGTCAGCGTCGAATGCAGCCGCTGACGTGGCGACCCCGGGCACCGAAGGGAGAACCTTGATGACGTCCTCGATGGCACGGTTCGTCAGCGCCTTCAGCGCCAGCCTCCGCGCACCGTCGTCACCCGACGCGATGAGCTCCGCGCCCATCTGAATCAGAGCGGCCTTCACCTCGTCATTCCCCGGCGCCCACACCGTCCCGTCCCACACGAGGAACCCGAGTCCGCGTGCGTAGCGCACTCCCCCGCCAGAGCGAGCCATGTAGTCCCGCAGGCGCACGGCAATACCGGCGTCGGTCTGGTCGAAGGCGTCGCGGGCGGAGACACCCATGGTCTGAAGCGCGGCGTCCGTGGCGGACACGTCGGACGCGTCGGGTGCGTCCTCCTCCGTCGCCGGAGCAGGTGCCGAAGGAGCCTCCTGCTCGACGACCTTCGCCGCGCGGACAGCCGCATGCAGCGCCGCGGGGAACGCCTCCATGTTCCGCTCCCTCCAATCGGTAAGGTCGTCACCGTCGTGCGGGATCTCCAGGCGACGCACCATGACGCCAGCCGTGACGAGGGCCATCGCCAGGGAGTCGGTGAATCCCGCTCCCGCCCGGTCGCGGTCGCCGGCAATGACGACGTCCAGGTCCCGCAGACCGTTGGCGAGCTCCTCCACGAGGGCCGCGTTCCGGGCGAGCCCTGCGCCGCGAATGGCCACAGCGTCGTAGCCGGCACCGACGGCCGTCAGCGCGTCGCCCGGACCCTCGCAGACAAGGACCGTGTCGAAGCCTGCGCCCGAGCGCAGAACGCCGTACTTCGCCCACGTGCGCCCGTCCAGGTTGGTCAGTGAGACCCACCGAGCGGGGCAGCGCCCGGACAGGTCACGCCCCTGAAGGCCGCGAGCCACGCCGTCGAAGCCGTAGAGCGGGACGGTCACCCGCGGGTACCGGGTGAATCCTCGGGACAGCCAGCGCTGAGGACGGGCGCCGGGGGCCGCGTAGCCCACGCCCAGATCCTCCGCGAGCTCCGGCGTGACGCCGAAGCGGTCGAGGAGGTATGTGCGTGCGGCATCCGCGTCGTCCTCCGCCAGGGCGGCCGACGTTTCGTCGACAAAGGCGCGGAGACCGGCAGTCTCGGCGATGCCCACGGACTCCGGAGCCTTCGCGGAAACAGTGCTCGCGCCCATGTCGTTGACGACGTCGAAGAGGTCCCGCTCCGTCATGCGGAGCTTGGTCAGGATGTCCGCCTTTGCGCAGCCGGTACGGCAGACGAGGAGGAGCTTTCCGCCCTCCTTCAGCGTGAGCTTCATCGACGGGTGGTTCCGGTCGTTGTGCGCGGGACAGAGGGCCAAGTGCCCGTCGTGGTCTTCCTCCACTCCGTCCAGCCGCCCCAGGATGTCTGACAGTCGCAAGGTCTCTCCTCTCGTGGGCATGCGGAAGGGGCGCCCCGGAGGACGCCCCTTGTCGCGGTGTTCGGTTGTAGTCAGTCGTCGTTCTCGACCGACGTCACGGCGACGACCTCACCGAGGAAGGCGTGGTGTTGGTCCGAATGCTTGTCGCCGTGGAGCAGTGCGTGCCGGGCCCATCGGTCCGCAGTCTCAGGCAGCATGTCGGCGGTGGTGTCGTAGACGTCGACGTACACCCGGGCTTCGATCCTCGTCTTCACGCTGCCTCCCGCAGCTCCTCGTCGATGTCGCACCACCGGTCGTAGTCAGCGTCCTGGAGAGCCTCCTCCATGATCTTCAGCCGCGTAACCAGCCGCACGTCCGTCCGCACGTCCCGCACGACGTAGCCGTCCGCGACGCCCTTCATGCGGCGCTTCACGACCGCGCATCCGAAGGGCTGACCCGCGTGAATCGCTTCACGGTTCGCCTGCGCGATGTAGTCGGCCAGTGTGATGGCCTTCTCCGCCTTCGCCTCCAGGGCGTGGAGGTAGTAGCCGGAGACGTCTCCGATGTCCTTCGCGCCCATCTGCACATTGCGGTGCGCGTCGGGGTTGTGGTGCTCGCGGAGGTAACCGACGACGAGGCTCTCCCAGGCGGTGCCTTTGCGCTTGGAGGAAGTCATCCCGTCCTCGTCTCCCTCATGAACTCCTCCGTCAGCCAGGGCCACGAGGCATACACGCATCGGGGCTTGTCCATGTCCACGGGTTCCTGGTCGGGGAGGGGCCAGACACGCACAGCGTTCGTCTCGTCGTCCATCAGAACACCGTCCGACGAACATCGAAGTGGCGGCCGTCGGCCACGAGGCCGACCACAAAGGCAGCCGCGTCCAGCTCCTCACCGTCGGTGAAGCGACGGTATTGCTCCCGGTCTCCGACGGTGGACCGCTCGTCGTTGGTGTCGTACTCCTCTGCGTCACCGTCGTAGATGTGCACCTCGATGTAGCTCACTCGTCGTCCCTCCAGGGAAGTTCGGATGCCGGCGTGCCTGACTCGACGCGGTAGAGGAGCTCCCAGCCGTCGGCCGTGCGCTCGTAGATCTCTCCGCCTCGAACCGGGCTGTGCCACCGGCCTGACGCGTCCCGGGCCTGGCCGTTGGTGAAACCGACGGCGCTCTTCGCGCGCCCCAGACCCGCGTGGTACTTCACCTCAGGCCGGCGGGACGGGACGATCGTCGCGTACGGCTCGGGCTTGAGCTTAGACCGGTACGGGGCACAGCGGGTCTCCATGTCGCTGGTACTCACGCGTCGGTCACCTCCTCCCACACCGTCGTGGCTCGCTCGACGTACTGCCGGACATTCCGAGACGCACCCCAGAGGGCCCGTCGCTGCCGGCTGAACTGCCCGCGCGCGACCCCCTGTGTGGAGTAGGGGCCCCGGAACCGCCGGGTGGTGACCCACTCGTCCAGGTACTCCGGGACGTCCGGGTTGTCTCGCCAGTGGTGCGCCGGGTTGCGCCGGGGCTGCTCGAACTCCAGGACCGCGCGGAAGGTCTCCGCCGTGTCGCCCATGTGGCGTGCCATCACGTCTCCTCTCTCATCACGTACACATCCGCCCCGCGGGTCAGAGCCACGCCGGCTGCCTCCCAGATCTTTGGGAAGTCCGGCCGCCTCGTCGCCGCGGAGCGGATGCAGATGCGGTCACCGGGGCCCGCGTCCCGGATGTCTCCGAGAGCCGGCGCCGTGGTGTCATCGACGAGGCGGAGGGTCACCTCATCTCCCGAAGGGGCCCGTAGTTCTCTACGATGAACTCCAGCGAGGAGGTTCGCTCGGACGGCGGGATGCCGTTGCAGCCTCCGCGCACCCCGTTGTTGAAGCGCGCGAACGTCCACAGCTCGTTGTCGCGGTCCGCGTACGACTTGTTCAGGTCGTACGCGACACCCTTGTAGACGTACGTGCTCGCGTCCTGCGGGTCGCTCAGCGCGCGCAGGACATCGCTCAGGGAGCCGATGTAGTCGAGTGACTCCAGCACGCCCCTCAGGCTGCTCGCCTCGTCGTCCGTGAGGGTCAGCGTGGTGACGGTCTCTTCCACCGTGCGGGTCTCGCGCTTGGCCGTGGCCATGGTCTCTCCTCAGTGTTCGACGTCGGTGCGGTAGGTGCGCTCTTCGCGAGCGCGCAGTGCGACGGCCTTAACTTTGTCCGCCGTCACCCACAAGGCTTCGGCAGCCCGGTGACCCCGGTCGTCGTACGCCCGGTCCCCCTCGTCACGGACCACGGCCGCGATCTCGTCGACGACCGCCGCACGGTAGGTCCGCAGGCCGTTGTGAATCTGCTCGTCCGTCCATCCCGCGGACCGCAGGGCCGGCCAGAACGCGCCCTCGGCGGCCTTCCGCATGATGGTGGGTTCCGGCTCCGTGAAGTCGATGGGTTCGGGCTCAAGCACGGGGACTCCTCATATCGGTCTTCCTACGCACTCAGCCCCCGGGCCACGTGGGCACCGGGGGCGAGGGTTGTGCGGTCAGTCAGTGACGCGGGTGAGGGGCCCCCACGTGGTAACCACATTGGCCAGGGAGCTGCTGCTCTCCGTCGGGGCGGCGCCGGCCGCCGTCTCC
The DNA here is from genome assembly GCF_024497955.1 of Streptomyces sp. C10-9-1. GTDB lineage: Bacteria > Actinomycetota > Actinomycetes > Streptomycetales > Streptomycetaceae > Streptomyces > Streptomyces sanyensis. The sequence goes on from NZ_JANHKP010000010.1 coordinate 167,527, forward strand.
CGGGCCCTCACGACGTCACCCACGCGCTTCAGGCGCCACATGTCGCCGTCGCGGTCGCGGTAGCAGGCGCTCAGGTCGTAGGTGATGCCGTTGTGGGTGACGGTGTCGGCGGCCGGGCCGTCGAGGAGCTCGACCTCCGTCACCCACCAGGAGTCGTCGTCCCAGGTGCCGGAGGGGTCGTCGAGCTTGACGCGGTAGGGCAGGGATCGGCGCGTACCGTCCACGTCGCGAACGGTCCGCACCGTCCCCGTGCGACCGACGAACTCCCCGGTCTTGGTGCGCGGGTCGTCCCTGATCACCCGCACCCGGTCTCCGACCTTGATCTCCCGCAGCGCCGGGCGCATGACGCTCGCCATCGCGGTGAAGGTCCGCACGTCGTCCGGGTCGGCCGGCTCGTCGACGAGGCGCACGACGTACACGTCACGGTCGTCGAAGGGTCCGTACTCCACCGTGGCCACCGCGCCGGAACGGGTGGTGAGCGTGACCGTGTCACCGACGGTGAAGACGAGAGTCTCGGGAGCGGACTCCAGGTCGCTCACCTTGAACGCTCGCTCGCCGGCGTCCTGCTTCACCACGAAGAGTTCATACGTGTTGAACGCACTGCGGACCGGCCCGTAGGTGACGACTCCTTCCTCGGTTCCGAAGACGCGGACCTTGTCCCCCACCTTGAACTTCGGCTTGCTCACTGGCTCTCCTCCGTCTCCCCGATCACCACGACGTGTTCTGCGCTGACGGTCTGGACCTTCAGCGTCTTGCGTGCGACGAAGCCGGAGTCCCGGCCCGTCGGACGGACCTTCAGCATCGGGACGACGCGGCCCGTGCGTCTGTCGGTCAGCGTCTCCAGGACGACCGCCTCCGAGTTCCGGACCCGGTTGCCCCGTCGGGACGGGTAGGCGACGACGACGCCGGGGCGGATCTCCGCCCCCGTGAAGTCTGTGAGTCGGTCACGACCCATGTGTTCTCTCCTCTGTGAGTGCTTTGTGGTAGTCGGCAAGCAGCCACCGGTACGCTTCGTGCGCCTGTGCGGGCACCACTCCGTTGCCGATCTTGTGGAGGTGCTTGGATCGACTGAGTCCGGGGACGTCGGTCACCCAACCGGCGGGTAGCCACATCAGCCACTCAGCGAACCTGGCGGTCAGCCGTCGGTCTCCCCGGGGAGCTACCTCCGTCGGAATGGGAGCCGCCCGCCCGCTCAGTGCTTCCTGCCGACGAATTGCGGGCTCGAAGTCGAGCCACTCCTGACGCAGTTCCTCGCTCACCCGCTGAGTCGAGTCTCCGTTGGTCTCGTCGACGGCTCTGGGCGTCGGCAAGAGCCGCACTGCGACTCCAAGCGGAGTGCCCTGCCCGTTCCCGTTCACCCCCGTCGCGAGATTTCGCTGACGCCTCGCCTCCCACGACGCCAATGACTCCCCATCGTTGGGGTTACTCGCCGTCGGCGTCGGAAGCAGTCGGCGTCGCGAGCCCGAACCACCGGTCTCGTCGGTGGGCGGCTCCCACGTCGGAAGCACGTAGGCAGAGCCACCGGAGGTCATACCCGATCGCGGCCAAGTCAGCCGCGACGACGTCGAGCCCCCGCGAGCGGATCGCCGCGACGTTCTCCAGGAAGAGGTAGCGCGGTCGTAGAACGCGAACTGCTTCAGCGACGTTCTTCCAGATCCCTGACCTACCACCCGTGATCCCCTCCCGACGGCCCGCGGTGCTGATGTCCTGACAGGGAAACCCTGCCGTGATGATGTTGACCAAGCCGACGAGGTGTACCCAGTCGTAGGAGGTGATGTCTCCGATGTTCGGTACGTCGGGGAATCGGTGGGCCAGCACTGCCGTAGCCGCTTCATCGACCTCCGCGACGTAGGCGACGCGCTCTCCGGTGAGAGCCTCCACCGCCATCCCCAGTCCGCCGTAGCCGGCGCAGAGTTCAAGGATCGGCATCGTGTGTCTCCTCTGTGTGCGTAGAATCGCGAGTGCGCCGCTCCTCCCGAGCGCAATTCGGGAGGAGCGGCGCAGGTGTGTGCGGTCAGGCAGCCGCGGGGAGGTCGTCGGCGGCCTCCGCGTAGGCACCGAAGACCTTGACGACGGGCTTGTTGTAGCTGATCGTCTGGCCGGCCCGCGGACCCTTCTGCGGGACGTAGCTCACGTTCTCGATCGTGAGGGACGCGCGCACCGCCTGGCCCGGGTAATTGTCGAGCTCCGCGAAGAGGGGCCCGAGGGCCTCCACGAGCTTCCAGGAGCCCGAGTTGAAACGGAACCGCCCGAGTTCCGTCGCCTCCTCCAGGCGGAACGTGATGTCCACCGACGGCTTCGGCCCGCGCTGCTTGTCGGCCGCGAGCTTGCGCTCCGCGATGAGCGACGGGCAGCCGCACGCGGTACCGCGGTCCTCGTCGGGTGAGAGGTACTCGAAGCCGTCGCAGTGGTGCGTGAGACCGGCCCCCGGAACGAACTGCTTGAACGACGCGTCCACGCCGTCGGGGTCGATGATGATGCGTACGGTGGGGGCGTCGGTGAGCACCTGGAGGTTGTCCTCCTTCTCCGTATCCCACTCCTCCACGGTGCCGCCCATGCGCTCCGAGATCTTGGCCGCGACGACCGGGTCACCGGTCGTGACGCGCCACTCGTTCAGCGCCTCCGGCGTCTCCCGGCCGCCCATCTTGACGAGCCGGCCGGAGCGGAAGCGACCAACCACGTCGTCGGAGAAGGACTGTCGCTCCTTCGGAGCGGCGTCGGGGTCGGCGTCCCAGATGCGGCGCAGGTTGTTGGCCATGTGTGAATGCCTCGCAGTCTGTTGTGTGCGGTAGCGGGGTTGCCCCCTACTCTTGTTATGTGGGGATCGGGCCTGATTGTTCGGCGCTGCGGCGAAGATCTTTTGAGGTGCGTGAGTCGCTTCACGCACGTCGACGGGCGGAGAGCCAGGCGAGGCGGTAGCGGGCTGCGGCTCGCCTGTGCTTCTCCGCGGCGCGAAACGAGCAGCGCGCGACTTCGTAGATGGAGGCACGCCAGCCGTTGAAGCCGTCAACCAGGCCGTTCAGGCGCTCAATCTCCGCGTCCCGCGCAACGAGGGCCGCGATTCGGTCGCTTTCGACGGCGGAGGCGGCCATCTCGTCGTCCTCCAGCTCTACGATGCGCTCCGCCATGTCACGGGCACTCCACATCTGGTAGTAGCACTCGATGCGGTCGTCTCGACTGTGCTCGTCAGAGCTGTCGAAATCCTGCTCACCCATGCGCCAGCCTCCACATGTCCTTGTCCGTCGAAGTCACACGCTTCGGATGCAGCAGCTTCCACAGGTCTCCGGGCGTCACGTCCCCCGGGAGTCGGCCGTCGTCAAAGAGGTGCACCCCTGCGCGGAGGTACACCTCGTCTACGAGCTGAGAGCAGATCATGTGCCCTGTGTCTGCGATGAAGTCCCGCACCCACGACGGGCGGATGCGGTAGTGAGCCAGGGCGATGGAGACGTAATCGAGGAAGCTGTACGGGGTGCCGACGAGCGCCGCAGCCTCGCACTCGATGGCTCGACGCTGGTCGCCGGTCAGCGGGATCTTCCCCGACGACCATGCCACGACAGGGCTCGCCTCCTCCAGCGGGATGAGCTCCGCGCCGCCGGGCATGGCCTGGACGACCATGCCGAACCCGACGTACACGAAGGCGTGCTGCACGGGAGCCGCGTCACCTACGAGAGCCTGGCCGGCAGCGACGAAGCGGCCGGTAATGCCTTCGATGCGGGTAAGGGCGAAGTCACCCGGGAGTGGGGTCGTCACAGTGCCTCTACCTCCAACCGAATACGGAAGTCCTGCGGCTCCCCCGGGAAGGGGTCGCAGGTCTCCATCCGAACGTCGATGCTGCGCAGATCCTCCGCGATATTCAGCAGCGTGTAGCGCCGCTGAGGCATGCCCTCGCCCGCGTCATAGCCAGCCACCCACTCCGCCAAGACGTCCAGGGCGTAACCGGTGACCTCCGTCTCAACTCCGCCGTGCGTCACAGTTCCTCCGTCGTCATTCCAAGCGCGCGCAGGACGGCGCTCTGGCGACTGTCACGCGCCCGCAGTACGTACGCGTATCGATGCCACATGCGCAGCTTCTCCCGGGCCTGTTCGAGCTCCCACAGCGTGCGCTCCGAATGGTGCGTGCGCCACGAACCGCCCTCACACGAAGTGCACGATGCCGCACGACCGTGCCACGGGGTCTCGCGGAAGTCCTCACGGTCCTTCCGGCGCCGGCACAAGCCGACGCAGAGCAGCGTGTTCTTACCGCGCGGGTGCGCACGCTCGAATGCGTCGCGCACAGCGTCTGCGAGGGTGTAGGTCATGCGGCCTCCAACTTAGTGATCCGATCGCGGAAGAACGTCAGGGCCTCTTCACGCGTCCCCAGGTACGACGGCACGGTGCCGCCCGACTCCAGGTCCGTGATGCACTGGTAGTACCGGTCCAGGACCTCCCGGCGTTGCTCAGCCACCTTCTCTGCTTCGGTCTGGGCGTGGCTCTCCGGCAGCGCGTCGACGATGACGAGCCGATCCGGCCCGACGTGGACGCGGTCCTTCGAGCCGGGCCACCCGCCTCCATACGAGCGCCGGACGACCTTGACCCACACGCGCCCCGACGCGGTGAAACCGTCAATGACGCCTTCCACGAGGGCGATGGAGCGGCCCACGGGGGCGCCGTAGATGCACGTCGCCCCCTCGGTGATCTGGACTCCTCGTGCGTCTTGCGCCATCACTTCCCGCCTCCCGCTACGGCCGCCAGTGTCGAGGCGAGCCACGTTCCCGCGCACGTCTCTGCCATGGTCGGTGACCACCCGCGGGCCTCCAGGTCTCGACGCATGCCGTCAGCCGCGTCGTAGATCGGCTCCAGGCATCCCGCCATGTCGAGCATGGCCGTGGTGAGCTGCGCCTTCAGTTCCGGCGGGGTCGGTGGGCTCTGTGACTGACCGAACATCGTTTGCTGCCTTTCTGGTTGTGGTCACGCTGCTACCCCGTCTCCGCGGCCGTCAGGTGCTTCATCAGCCGCCCCCCGATCCACTCCGTGTACGCCGGAGGGATGGCCTCCGTCAGCTCCTCATGGACGTCGGTCCACGTAATTCCCATCGCCTCCTGTATCTCGGAGGCACTGCCCTTCCCACCGCCCTTGCCGTACGCGGCGATGTACGGGCCGTCGTGGTACTGACCGTGGCGCCAACCACGCACGCGCCCACGGTGCTTGACGTGCTTGGGCTTTGACGTCACCCAGTTGGCGAGCTCGAAGCGTCGGTGCCGCAGGACACCGAGACCGAACATCTCCCCACACAGGACCACGTCCGCCCGAGCCGCCGGGTTCTCGATGACTCCGGGAACGCCGGCTGCGTAGAGCAGCGGAGCCACGATCGGGTACAGGTCGACGTACCTCTCCGCCATCGCGGCGTTGGTCCCCTTGGTCAGCGAGCACTTCGCCTGGCAGGGCGGAGACGTGTGCACGGCATGGAACTGCCGGAGGTAGTCCACGTCACGCAGAACGTCCAGCGCGTCGGCCTGGACGAAGGGGAGGGGGTAGCGCGGTCGCGGCTGGATGTCCACTCCCACGACGTCGAAGCCGGCCCGCGCGTACCCTACCCCCGCCCCACCAGAGCAGCAGAAGAGATCAAGGATGCGTGGCCTGCTCATCGTCCGCCCTTCGGATCGTGGTCGCCGTGCCATGCGCGGGCCTCGTCCAGCGCCCGCATGTTCGCCAGTCGTTCACGCCACCACTGCTCGACGCGCTGACAGCCAGCCACCACCGCCGCTTCCGCCGTCGGGTAGTCGCCCGGACGCACGTACGTGTCCTGTACGCCGGAGGAGAACCACCGCCCCTGACGTCGGAGCTCCACGCGCAATAGCCCGAGGTCCGCCGGCTGGACGCGGTAGAAGTAGCCTGCGGGCAGAGGCGGGGCGCCTGCGTTGATCAGGTCGAGCATGCTCACTCGCTCTCCCCTCCCAGCCACTTGGCGACGCTCAGCACGTCGAACACCGACGGCTTCTCCATGTCCCACGCCAAACTGCCCACAAGCGCGTGTGCCGCACGGAACACATCCCCGCGGGACATGACCTCAGCCGGCGTCGCATCGGCCGTCAGAGGCGGCACAGGGCCGTCCCCGAGCGGCGTCAGCGGGCCCCACCTCTCTGCGATGTCCTCGCGCGGAGCGATGAGTCCGCGGTCGATGTCCTCCCCGGCACGTCGCACGCAGCGCACGAGGTCGGGCACGTCCGAGTCGTTGGTGGCGACGTCCGCCCAGACGTCGCCTTCGCGGTCGATGTACCTCATGTGGCTACCTCCGGGTCAATGAGGGCTGCTGCAACGTCAAGTCCCTCGTCGAACCCCGCGACGAACTCGGCGCCCTTGAACGGAGGGCGGGGAACCCAGTGACTGCGGATCTTCTCCGCCAGGGCGTGCGCGTGCCGGTTGAGGAAGTCTCGTGCGAATGTCTGCGCCGCCGACTTATCGCCCGTGATGCGGTACTCCATCGACCAGAGCTCCTCGAAGAGTTCGTCCTCCTCGATGACTGGCTTCGTGCAATCGCCAGGGCACGGGTCAAAGATGCTGTGCACTCCGGGCGGGCACTCCGTCCGGGCCGGCTCGTACCGCCAGCACGCGCGGGTGACGGGAACGAACTTACTCGCGCAGACCCAACGGCCGTCGCTGAGCTTTGTACCGTGGTCCTCGCTGAAGGCCACGATCCGAAGTGCGCGCCCGTCGACGTACACGGTGTCGTGGAGTTGGGGCTCACTCATACGTAACCTCCGGGTCAATGAGATTCGCGGCGCCCCTCGCGGCACCGCGCTCCAGTGGAAGGAGCGTGCGTGCTCCACGCTCCCAATACCGGATCCGCTCCGCGGCCTCGTGCTCCACGGCGGCGCGGAAGTCGTCGAGCGCATCGAAGATCCCCGCGTTCACGAAGCCTTCCGGCTCCATGCACGCGACGTTGATGACCTCCTGACGCGCGGCATCCGTCCTCCCCACGGCGACGACGAGGTCCCGCCCTACGCTGGGACAGTCCTCCTCCGCGTGGCTGGAGCGGATCGTCTTGCAACGCTCCGGCGGGTGCTGCGAGCACGCCGGGTCCAGGGCGTCACGGTCGACCATGCCGCAGGGCATGAGCGAGCACGGGCAAGACGCTTCGAGGTGTCCCCCGCCGTCCCATGAGCGGCTGATGTGGCGGCCCATCAGACGCACCCCCCGAACTCCGCGCCGAATCCGTGCGCCTGGCCGTCGCTCTGCGGGTTGCCGCACCCGACACATCGGGTGCTCGGATCGATGAAGTCCGCAGCCCACTCCGCCCCGTCAGCGAAGTCCGGGGAGCGGTCGGGGTGACCGTGGCGAATCTGCCGCGCGAGTCGGCTGGCGTACTCGGTCTGGATCTCCACAAGGGCTGCGTCCAGGGCGGCCAACTCGTCGGGGGTCTTGGCTCGGGCGACGAGGTCGGTCCAGGCGCTCACGCCGCCTCCTGACCGTCGCGGTACCCGGCGCTGTATCCCTCGTCGTACGAGTCGCTGCCGGTCTCGTCCTCCATTTCCGCCAGGAGAGCGCTCACGTCGTCAGCGTTCATGACGACGGTGGAAATCGTCTCCCCACGGGCGTTGCGGGTTTCGAGGTCGTACTCAATCCCGCGGGCGCGAATGGTGACCGACGAGCCGTCGGCGGTGTGGATGGTGGTTCCTCCGCGAATCATGCGTACGTCTCCTCGTCCGTCAGGTCAACAGGAATCAGGTAGCGGTCCGCGTCGCCACCAGGGCGGAACATCGCGCCCAGGTTGAAGCGGGAGATCGTGGCGAAGACGCGACGCGCAGTGTCGTCGTCGCGGCCTCCGGCGAACTGCTGAAGCGCTCGCAGGACGGCACGGAGGGCGTAGACCTCATCGCGGTATTCGTGCACGAGAGCGGCGTTCGTGGCCTCCGCGCGCTGCCTCAGGTGCTCAACGTCGGTCGCTTCGCGTGCGATGCGCTCGGAGAGCCGCTCTGCGTAACCGTCGACCTTGACGGGGTCGGCGGTCTTCTCAATCCAGTGCGCGAGCTCGCGCATGCCAGGGGTATCCATGGGCTCTCCTCTCCTACGCACTCAGCCCCCGGGCCACGTGGGCACCGGGGGCGAGGGTGAGTAACTAGCTGAGCGACTTCTTCGGAAGGTGGTGAGCAACCACGCGACCGTCGACGTAGTGAACGAACGCGTCGGGGCGGGTGCCCACCCATTTCGTGTAGACGACGGCCGTCTCAACGGGCTCGCCGTAGATACTCGGCACCGCGTCACCGTCGGTTCCGCTCCACTGCGCGGACCACCTGTTACCGCAGCACGAACAGTCACCCTCACCGTCGAAGTAGAGTCCGATGGCCTCCGCGCGCTCGTTGGCCGTCGCGTAGTCCTCCGCTTCGACGATGACATAGACGCTGATACCGGCCTCCTCGTCGACGTCGAAGCCTCCGCCGGAGTTGTTCTGGTCGTAGGTGAAGAACATGAGCGCCTCCTCAGTTGGGTTCCCTACGCACTCAGCCCCCGGCGCCGTAGCGACCGGGGGCGAGGGTCTTGCGTGAGTCGTTTCGCGCGTCTCAGAGGGGGTTGTCAGGAAGGTCCAGGGCGACCCACTCCACCGGGTCGCCGTACTCATCGAGGAGGTTCAGCTCCAGGCGGGTCGTTGGGGTCCGCGTCCCGTCGTCGAGGTAGTAGCCGGCGTCCGCGGCTGCCCGGATGGCGTCCGCGATAGCGCGTGCGTGGTCGTTGAGCGTCACGCCTCGTCCTCCTTCAGCCGATTCAGGATGCCGGCCGCCAACTCCGCGGTTTCCTGGTTGACGTAGCGGGTCACACCCCACGACTGGCGCGCGCCGTTGCACCGGCTCAGCAGCCACCCGCCGTGCTCTTCGCGCACCTCGTACCGGGCACGGTCGTTTCGTACCCGCCGCTCCTCTTCGAGCGCTTCTGCGTACTCCTCGGGGCTCACTTGACGTCGATCCTCTCCGCCTCGTCGATCTGCTCGGTGTGGATGCTGATGTCCCAGGCGCCGGCACCGTAGACGGCGTTCGGCCCACCGACCGGGATGGCCGACCAGTAGCCATTGCCTTGGTACGTCAGCGGGACGCAGATGATCCCGGACGGGAGGCGCAGGACGTGACCTCGGACGTCACGGTAGAGGCGTGCACCCTGCCAGGTGCTCTTGCGGTGGAACACTGTCTCTCCTCACTTCGGCGTCGGGCACTGAGACCGGTGGCACCCATGCGTCCAGCACCAGTTGGGGTCACGCCGCGGGTCGTCGGTCACTTCCGCGTCCCCACCGGCGCGCGGTACCCCGGCGCCTTCGTCCGCTTGACCTTCGGGCCGTCGATGTCCAGCTCAATCACCGGTCCCGGGTCGGCATCGTGGCCCTCTGCGTCCACGCGGCACGCGGCCGTGAGTGCCGCCAGGACGACGATGATCAGGAATGCAGCCGCGATGCGGGTGTGCATCATGCTCTCTCCTCTGTACGTCGAAGCGGGGCGACCGCAGCCGCCCCGCTTGCGTGTGTGCTTGGCGCTACTTGCGGCCGAAGAACTTCCGGGCGTAGCCGGTCAGCATGTTCAGGCCGACGACGAGGAGCACCGAGGTTCCGAAACCGACGGCTGGCACCGCTGCCGCGATGCTGTGTACGGCTCCCATGACGAGCATCAGGAGCCACGCCTCCAACGGAAGGAGCGCCAGCGCCGCCACGCACGCGCCCGCCACGGCCGCTCCGCTGAGCTGTCCTCGCTGAGTCACCAGTCCTGCCCTTCTGCCTCGTCGGCCATCTTGATCAGGCGCAGCGCCAGGAGGCGTGCCTCGTCGGGGGCGATGTCCGCGTGCACCACGGCGTCGTAGTCGGACACGTTGAACTTCACGCGACCGCTGAAGGCGTAGGGCTCTTCAACGCCTTCGCCGTACTTGCTCACGCTGCCCTCCTCTGCGTGCCCGTCTGCTCCAGCCCGCCGCTGGCGATCGGCCGGCCGACGACCCGCTTGGAGAGCGTCGCCTCCCAGTCGAACACCTCGCGCAGGGCCTTGAAGACGTCGAAGACCTCCGGGCCGCACTCGACGGGGACGAACTGCCATCCCTCCGGGCGGACCTGGAAAACGCCTCCGCCGGCCATCGTCGGGACCGGGATGGACGCGCCGTCGGCGGCACGGATGATGCGGTCCGCGTAGCGGTAGGCGCTGAGCTGGAGGGCCGTGGAGTCGTAGACCTTCGCGCTCGTCTTCCAGTCCAGGACGACCACGTCACCCTCCACACGGGCGATGGCGTCGAAGGAACCGGCATACCGGTGGATGTCGCTCCACACGGTCTCCTCCAGGTGGAGGAACTCGGGCTGCACATCGTCGAGGAACTCCCGGAACCAGCGGACGTGCGGCTTCACGTCGACGTGAAGGTGGCGATCGGTCACGCTCTCCCCGCGCGCCAGGCGCTCGAAGAGGTCGTGAGCGGCAGAGCCGAGGTCCGTCGCCGCGCGGCTCTTGCGCCGGTGCGCGCTCTTCAGGTAGTCGACAGCACCGGCAGGGTCCCGCTTGATGAGCTCCGAGACGATGTCCCAGTTGGTGACGGCCGCCTCCGCTGCCTCCTTCGCTGCCCAGTACTTCAGGAAGTCCTTCGGCAGCTTGTCGACGATGCTCGTCACGCCAGGGACCTTGATCGCCCCGTCATCCGGGTCCACGTAGAAGCGGGAGCCACCCCGCTTGATAGTGCTCACCCCGGCCATGCGGCCTCCTCGGTGTCGGTGAAAGTGCCTACACCTTTGTTATGTGGGGATCGAGCGAGAATGTTCGGCGCGTCCTACAAGATCTTTTACCCGCCTCGTCCGCCGGGGCTGTCCGGACAGACTGCATGCCAAAGTGGCAAACTAACCCCCTATTTCTACTTCTCTCTAACGCGTGTTAGAAGAAAATGAAACAGGGGGTTAGTTTGCCACTTTGGCCCCGGCGGAGGGGGCGGAGGTGTGCTGACGGAGGGGGCTCGACGACGCCCCTCAGCCCGTTGACCTGCGCTTTCGCGTGTGCTTGCGGAGCTGAGTGATCGTTTTCTGAAGGGCTGCGAGCTCCTCGTCCAGTTTGGCACGCTGCCCCTCGGTCATGTGCTCGTCAATGACGTCCGTGTCCATCTGCCGTACGATGTTGCCGGCAACGTGGGCCAGGCGGAGGTGGTCGGCCGTCGCCTTCACGTCGGCACCGGACGTTGCGGGCGGCTGAACCACGGCTTCCTGAGTGCCCGTCACGGTCCTCGCCTTCGCAGACTTGGGGGACGGGATGGAGGAGGCTTCCTGCGACGCCTTGACTGCCGCAACCAGGGCGCTGTTCGTGCGTCGGCTGTCTTGGAGCCGCTCCAGCGGCGACGTCTCCAGCAGCCCATGTCGGCGCAACTCGCGGGTTGTCATCTGGCGTCGCAATGTGTTCCCAATGTGGTAGCGCACTGCCGCTTTCAGCCGGTCCAGGGTCTCCCCCTCCACGCCCGAGCGTGTGTAGAGATCGGATACCTCCTGTCGGTATGCGTAGGAGGAGCCGACCATGTCCCCGTGCTTGATCCGCAGGGCGACGGACACTGCTGCAAGGTTCTTCGCGAGGATGGTGGGTTTTTCAACGACTGCGGCGTACTCTCGTGCGTAGGCCACGCCACGGGCGATCAGCGTCTCTTCCGACTCTCCCAGGATGTCAGCCACCTGGAGTTCAGCGACGTCGGACGAGGCCCTCAGAGTGGCGTCCCCTGCGTCCCGCCGGGCAACGTCTTTACTCATTACGACCTCGTTCCAGTGTGGGGGCATACCGGGGGCAGCGTAGCGTGAGACACTAAGGGTTGGCTAGGTTACCCCCGGTATCCACTCCTACTCTGGTGTGAACGGATGCATGCACACGCCGCACACGATGGGGCCGGCGGCCTCCGTTGTGCGGGCAGTCCAGATCTTCCGCGGCGTGTCGCAGTCGCAGGTCAGGGCAAGGCGCGGCGTACGCTTAGGCCGCGTCGACGACGGTACGTCGAGGTGCGGGAGTGCCTCCGGGATGACGCCCGAGAGGGTTTTCAAAGACTCGGCAAAGCGCTCTATCGTGACGGCCGACGGCTGAGGATCTGCGTACCCGCGCGGCCCGCGAGTGCGGTCAGGTGGCCACTCAAGGCCCACTTCCTCCGCGGCTGCCAGATAGGTGGCGTTGTGGTACGCGCCGCCGGTCGTCGACGTGTCCTTGTCTCCTCGCTGCCAGCACAGGATGTGTGCGGCGTCATGGAGGAGCGACGTCAGGACTGCTTCGTCGCCACGGCGGAGCGTCTCTGTGTCAACGATGATGCTGGATACCGCACCGTCCTCCTCCCTTCGCCATCGAGCCGCACTGTGGTCGCCGGCAGGCGACGACGCCACGATGATGCGTGCGGGAGGAAGCTCGGGCAGCGTGTGTCTGAGGTGGCCCCATAGGTCATATAGCGACTGAAGTAGAGGGCCGGGTGAGGTCGGCATACCGGGACTGTACGCATCATCTGTCGCACGTCACAACGCGCCCCACGGTAGATACGTGAACCGTCTTACGCGTGTCTAGAAACGCAAAAGAGCCCCCGCTCTCCCTGACAAGGGAGGGCGGGGGCTCGATGGTGCTGTCACGAGTGTGGCTGATGGGTCTAGTCCAGTGGCGAGACTTTCCGCCTCGTCGACTCTCCCACCAGCAGCGGGAGAGCGATCACGGCGCCGCCGATGACCGGCTCAGGGATGCTGACGTCCGCCACGGCGGGGAAGAGGATGCCCGCGACGGCGACGGCCGACAGGATGCCAGCGCGGACGCGGACGGGCTCCTGCGCGGCGAAGATCTGGAGGTGGCAGTAGGCGCGGAGGCCCAGGGTCCGGAGGTAGGTGCGGGTGCGCTTGAACATGAGTGCCTCTCGTTAGTAGACGCGGCTCGCGTGACGGCGGGATTCGACGCGCTCCACGTGGTCGTAGATTGCGGAGATCTTCAGGTGCAACTCCGCCACGTCACCCGCGTTGTGAACGAAGTGGTCTGCGTCCGCGGCCGTCAGCGCCCCTTCCGACTCGTGGTCCAAGTGCGGGACGTCGTGGCGGTCGACGTAGACGAGGTGGACGCCGGCTCGACGGAGGCTGGCCGCCTCGTTGGGGTACCGGACGTCGGTGATGACGGCCGGGACACCCTGCTCGTTGGCCTCCTGGACGCGCGCCATGGCGGCTCGGAGCCAGAAGTCCTCGTCAATGGCGCGGATGGAGGCGCCAAGTTCCTGGAGGATGCGGCGGACTTCAGACGCTTCCTTAGCCCGCTCCCAGCCCAGGTCGGCTACGACGGTAGACAGACGCACCGGGACGGTGTCTGCCTGTACAAGCTCCCACTCGCCGTAGACGATGTCCCAGACCTCGTCGTCCCTGTGGTCGGTGATCGGGTCCAGCCTCAGCGCCGCCTCCTTCAGCGGGTCCGCGAAGGCGATCCGCCGGTAGCCGCGGTTCTCCACGAGCCACTGACCGACGGTGTCCTTGCCGACGCGGGCGCGCCCGATAATCCCGATGTTGCCCATGCTGCCTCCTCCATCACGGTGGTTCTGTTCTTGTTATGTGGGGATGGAGGCAGAATGTTCGGCGGGGTCGGTGAGTTCTTTCAGGGATCCGAGCGCGGTGGGTGGCTGCCGATGATCAGGTGTTCGGCGTCGTGGCCGGCCTGCCACTCGCGGACGCGCGACACGTTCTCCCGGACCTCGTCCAGGTCGTCGCGGACATCGTCGATGCGGGAGTCCAGGCGGGAGCCCAGCGACTCCACAGCGTCCCGCACCGCGGACGTCACCGCGTCCCGAGTCATCTCCCCCTCTGCCTCCACCGCACCGCGGGTACGGCGGAGGAGAGGGATGTAGGCTGCGCCCACGGTGGCTATGGCCGCGATAAGAGCAACGATGATCTCTGCCACACCGTCACGCCTTGACCGTGAAGCCGTGCGTGGCGCCCAGGCGCTCCAGCGACGCCCTCCCGGGGATTCCGTCCGCCCCGGATCCGGAGTAGCCGCAGCGACGCTGCCAGGCCGCGTACGCCGTCTTCGTCAGCGAGCCGAAGGAGCCGTCAGCGGCGTAGCGTGAGGAGAGGAGGCCCTCAGCACGGAGCGCCGCCTCCACGACCGCCACGTCCGTGGGGTGCGTGGTGCCGCCCTGACGAAGGCCCGGGTCTCGACGGGCAGCCGAGATCAGATTCGACAGGTCCACGACCGGCTGCGCACCGGGGAGGGTGCCCATGAGGTGCCGGAGCGACGTCTCGCCGGGGACGCCGTCGGCGTCGGAGCCAGTGAAGCCCAACGAGCGCTGCCACCCGGCGTAGTTCACCGTGTCGGCGTCGCTCCACGTCGGCCCGGGGCCGACCCGGTACGCGGCGCCATGGCCCTTCTCCACGAGTGCGCGGCCCACGGCCGTCACGTGGTCGCCGTGCGCGCCGTAGCCGTAGACGAGGCCGCCTATGGTCGTCGTCGCGCGCGAGACGGAGGGCTCAGGAGTCGCCTTCGTCTCCCCACCGGTCGACGGGATCGAGTTGTCCCCGCCCGCCGTGAGGAGCGCGCGCACGTCGATGGCGCCCGGATCCCAGTGGTCGTTTCCGGGCACGTGGCAGTGCCCGTAGTGCCCGCCCTTCGTGGCCCACGTGATGCGGCTGCGCGAGACGTCGTCGCTGTAGGACGAGGCGAGTGCACCGGCCGGCCAGGCGTCGGGGATGCCCCACGACCGAAGCGCCCGCATGAGGGCCCGGAAGTTGGGTCCCGGCCGCCAGTAGGCGGTGAACGGCTTTCCCGCCTTCGCGAGCACCTCGATCTGAATGCAGACGCGACCGGTGCGGTTCGTCCTCGTCGACCCGTCGTTGCGCAGTGCCCGCGCCGATGCGTTCAGTGGACCGTACTGCCCCAGTCGATCGGTCATGGGGTCGTAGAGGATGTGCGGCTCCGACTGCACGCGGATGAGGTACGAGGCGACGGCGTTGAAGGCTGCGTCCCCCGCCCCGCTCTCCGTGGTGTGCCAGACGGCGCGGGGAGGGGCGGACGGAGAGTCCATCGCCCCGCCGATGCTGCCGTCTCCGAGACGCTCCGCTTCCTTGATCCAGATTTCAGCCATGCGTGGCCCCTCCCGGGTATGAAGAAGGCCCCGCAGCGGGGCCGTAGCGTTCGTGGATTGGTGGTGCGTCAGGCATCGGCGGGACTGAACTGAATGCCGTCAAGCGCGAACCAGGCCGGGTCACTGGTAGAGACTCCCCCGCCCGCTTCCGCGGAGTAGACGAGTGATCCGCTAGGCCGAACCTCGATGCGGGCTGTGTGGCGCGTGACGCCCGACACCGTTGCTCGATTCGTCGCGACGATGTACGGGCGAATCGAGCCGGGGGCCACGGCGCTCGGGATGGTCGCGAACTCGATGAGCGTTCCGGAGTCATCCAAATTTCCGTTGTTGGAACGCTTCATGAGGCCCCTAAGCTCGATTCCCCCGCCAGCCTTGTACCGCCATCCGGGCGAGCCAGAATGGGCCGCATATCCCGTTGCGTAGGTCAGCGGCTGCCACGGACCGTCAGACAACAGCAGCCACGTACCATCCCCCCGACGGCCCTCCCACCGGTCCTCGGCAATCAGGTAGGTAATCATCCCCGGAACGGGGGTTACCGGCCCTGACAACGCCGCAGAACGCGCGTTGACGTCGGCGAAACGAAGTACAGTTCGCGGCACGAGTGCGCTCAGCATCGCGTACATGGATGTTTCGATGTTCGGCGCGTCGCTCAAGAGCGGGCGCGGAATGCTCTGCTGGTATTCGTCAGATCCGGGCATGCGTTCTCCTACCGCCTCCTGATTGGGAAGGCGCGTTGTGGGATGTCAATTCAGTCGATACCGCGTCATGGCGTCGAATTCAGCGAACTTGTTTCCGCCTGGGAGGGTGCCGCTGAAGTCCCCGAGCTGAATGGTGCCGTTCGGCAGAATGGTCATCACGCCGAAGTATCCGACGGCCACTTGGACGGCTACGCGGACTTGCTTGGTGGGCCAGGTACCGGCCGGCAGAGTGGCTACCGTGGCGCCGCTCGTCACCGTCCCACTATTCGACGCAAGACCGGATAGGGACGCCGTCCCGTCGCCGTGGAGGCGTACTGCCGGCGTGTAGTAGGACGCGTGCCCGCTCCACCCGGCGGACAGCGTGAGCGACTGCCAGGCGGGGTTAGCCGTCGCCTGCGCCCCGACGATCAGCCAGTTCCCCCGCGGATCGCGGGACACCTTGACCACGTCCCCTACCTGGGGGTTGTCGTAGCTACGCAGGCGCCTGACGCGGCTCGTGGACCCCAGAGGCGTGTCTACGGTGCACGTGCCGTCAGTGTGGACGGTGGACACCGTGGCCAGGCCCCACGAGGAGGCGAGGCGCATGACGGCCCGCTCGGCGGCGCGCTGGATTGCGTCGGCCATACGTACGCGCGTCATGGTCAGACGTCCTCCTTTCCGCCCCGCAGGGTGATTCCAAAAGTGCCGTCCACCGAGAGCGGAATGGCTAGCGATTGAATCAGGAATAGCTCCTTCCGGCCGACATGGGAGACGCGTATTACGTCGCCGCCCTCCAGGGCCGGATTAGGCAGGGAGCTAATCGACGTCTGAATGTTCGGGGCGATGGCCTCAGCGAGCGCGTAGGTAGCCGCGGAAAGGCACGATCCCGACGTTGTCCAGAGCGGCGACGAAATGAACTTGGTGACCTTCCCGTATGGGCCGCCCCACATTGTGGGACTGGTTGGGTCGGTGTCTTTCGCAACGGCGCTAACGGGGGCAGAGCCTGACGCGGTGTTCTCTCCGACGGCCACAACGGCGTTTGCAACGCCCTTTCGTGACATCTGCCGGGCGGAGGAAATGAGCGTACCGCCCTCTCCCTCCGCAATCTCCCAGACAACGGGGTCGGTGAGGACGTCGGGGCGGTCAACAACGACGAATCGGTTCGTCGCGTCGACGTATATCTCCGCCTGCATTGCCTGCGCGATTTGAGCCACCGCGTCCCACCGGTCGTTGCCCGCGTCCCAATCCGCAACGGCGCACGTTGGGTTGCGCGTATCGGAGGTAAGGTTGACGATGACGGCGTCCGACAGCGTTTGACGGATGAGTGCCTCGATTGCGTCGAAGCAGCCGGAATAGCCGCGGGTGCTCGTCGGCACCTGAAAAGGGTCGTCAACCAGGTGCGCCTCCGCGGAGCCGCCCGTGACGGTCACCGGCCCGTACAGGGTGTCGCCCTGCGGCTCGTCCACGCGGAACGTGCCGAGGGGCACCCACTCCGTTGCGCCGTTGCTGTATCGGATTCCGCGCGACACGACGAGCTCCTGCCCGTATGTGGCGAGCGGATCCGTCGGCTCCCAAGGGAGATAGGACGGGTCGGCCACCGTCAGAGACAGCGTCCGCCGGATCTTACTTCCGCGGTCGACGGTGACGGCCCCGTCCAGGATGGGGAGATCCGGGACCGTCAGGTCGCCGTCGTAGTAGGCATCGACGCGCACGACCATCTGATGCGAGACGGCGAGCGTCTTCAGGAAGGCTGGAGTGACAGCGTGCACGTCACACCTCCGGCCCGATGTAGACGTCAAGCCAGGAGGCGTAACGCAGGACACCCGCCCAGTCAGCGTCCTCGGTGGAAACGTCCTCCCACGTTCGGGACGAAGACCCACTGATGCCACCGATGGGGCGATCAACCTCCGTCAGGGGCACGGCCCATGTGCGGTCACCGACGTCGCCCAGGCGGACGATGCGGCTCTCCGTGACGTCGCCCACCTGGACGTAGACGTCACGCTCGCCCCACGCTGCCGGCCACTGCACGAGAATGGTGGAGCCCGTGTCGAGTAGCCACCACATGGCGTCGCGACGCTCGGTGGTCTCGGTGACGAGCGTCAGCGTCCCTGTGCGGCCTCCACGGACGTCGCTGATGACGACGGGCAGCGTCCTGCCGCGGACCTGTGCGACGCCCTGACGGGCAACGCGGGTCCAGTCGGGTACCTGCTGCACGGTTGCCGTCGTCTGCCTGGCAGGCTGCCCGGGGTCGGTGAGGACAACGTCAGTGGACGGCGGCTCCATGAGGGTCACGGGGAGGCTGGACGTAGCGGTGTAGGACTCAGGCGACGTCCACGCCTTGACGTAGTACCGCACAGGTACACCAAGCGGTGCCTCGTAGTCCTCCACCACGGCCAGGTCACCCGTGATGGGCTCCGCGTCCAGGTCGCCCGAGTAGCCGCGGACTGACGTCATCTGGCCGCCAGCGTCGAGGCGCCATATCCCCCATGTGGTGTTCGCGTTCTGCGTCAGGCCCTGCACAGCGATCCGCGCACCGAAGGCGCCTGCGATCGGATCGGCAATGGCCGCGAAACCGCCGGGGCCGACGTAGATGTGATCCACGTTCATGACGCCGTCGGCCGGGTCGGCAGCCCACACGCGAATGGACGGAGTGAACGCTGCGGCACCCGACGGCGGGACGGCGGTTCCCACGGGGGCGTACCACCCGGCGAGTGTCCCGAGGGTCCACCGGAAGTAACTCAGCCCGAGGGGGTTGCCGCCTTCGTCCTCCCACGCGAAGCACATATCCACGACAAGCGGCTCAGCGGTTGCCGGGCGGTAGAGGTACGGTGCGATCTTGTACGGCTGCCGAGGCTCTACGGGGACAGGCGCGGTCATCTGGAAGTGCGCTGTACCGCCGGTCGGTGTGACCTCCAGGGAGGCTGAGCCCTCCCACGCCCGGGTGGTGGAGCGGGCAAGGGTGCAGCCCTCTACTACCTCCCAGTCGTCGGCGGTCACCTCCATGGACTGCGCGCCGTAGCTGATCAGCGAGCCCGTCAGAGCCGGTGCGACGAGGATCGCGATGCGGTCGATGGTCCACTCCTGCGCAGCCGCAGATGGGGAGGGACTGAATCGGATCGTCGCGGAGACTGCACCGGCGGGTGCGACACCTATCGTGGCGACGTAGGTCCAGTCTGATGTGGATGGCGACCACGTGACGGCCGGCGCCGATTCGAGGTAGGTGTCTCCGACGTCGAAGAAGCGCAGCTCCGCCACGAAGTCCGCGGCCACGGACCCCTTCACGCGTGCAGACGCGATGTACTCCGTGCCAGCCAACACGGGGACCGCGGTCGTCATGTCCGCAGCCATCGTCCCGGCCGCCGACGAAGTCAGGACGAGGCTGTACCACCCTTCCCACGACGTTGCGGTAGTGCGGCTGACGGTGCAGTTGAACGTCCCGGTCCACCCGCTGGTGTCGACCTCCACTCCGCCCGTGTTGTACGGGAGGAGGTTCCCCGTCGGGTGGTTCGGGTGGCCCATGAAGATCTGGTCCACCACGACCTGACCACCCGCGCTCACATTGTCCGCCAGCACGGTCACCGACACGTACGTAGCACCGGCCGGGGCCGTAGCGATGACGATAGTCGGGGGCGTGATCCATGCGGCCGTACCGCTAGGCATCGCCGTGGCTACGGACGTGTCTGAGCTCAGCGGCGTACCGCCTGACACCACGTCGTACCAGTCCAACCGGACCTGTGTGGTGCGCCCGGAGGCCGGCGCCACGTTTGCCCAGTAGGCGTAAGCCGTGTACTCAAGCCCCGCGGTTACCGCGACCCGCGCTGCCGTGGTGGACTGCACCGTCCCGGCGGCCGTCGCCGTCAGTTGGAGCGACGCTGAGCCGCTGTACCAGCGGGTGGTGCTCCGGACCTGCGACGTATTCGCGCCGGCCGCCCACCCGCTGGTGTCGGTCTCAATCCCCTGCGTGTTGAAGGGGAGCAGGTTGGCGACTACGCTCATGCGCCGCCACCGTCGCCGGGACCATCCCCTTCACCGGAGCCGTCCCCTCCACCTTCACCGGCGCCTTCACGCCACCCGGGGCTGTACTCGTCGCCCGGGTCGGGGGTGGGGTCCGGCAGCGGGCCGTCCGTGTAGATGGGGCCGGTGTGCTCTCCGGGCTCGGGATACTCGGGCATCAGGCCCACCTTCCTGCCGAGACGGCAGCCGCCGTCTCCTCGTCGTAGGTAGTGATTTCGGTGCGGACGATGTCCGTGATTTCGCGGTCACCGACGAAAACCCGCGCCTCGACGTGGACCGTCGGCGCTGCGGACGTCGCGGGGATGCTGCGTAGGCCCTGCGCCGCGCGAGCCATCGACATGGAGTCGCGCGAGCTGTAGACCTGCGCCGGATGCAGGAATCGCACGAGCTCCGGGCCGTTCTCACCCACCCACGCGAGCTCACCGAGGGAGGGGAAGCCGCCGGATGCGTACCCGCCAGGGCGGGTGTACGCGCGGGGCAGGGAGCCGTAGCGCGCCATCGCGTACCGCATCGAGCTGTAGATATTCGCCAGCGGGTCGACGCTGACGCCGTACAGCTTCGGCCCCACGCCGCGGAGGGTGCCGGCGTAGGCGTCGAAGGTGGGGCGGATGACCTGCATCAGTCCGACGGACGGCGTGCCGTTGCGAGCGTTGATGTCCCAGTTGTTGACTGCCCGCGGGTTGCCCCCGGACTCCTGGTTCATCCGCCGAAGCGTCAGGTCCGCGTAGCCGACGGGGTTTCCGGTCATGGAGAGCGCTCGCTGTACGACGCTGCGCCAGCGCTGCACGCCCTTGCCTCCGGAGCCTCCGCCCGCCAGGTAGGCCATGGGGTCCACGGTCTTGCCGTTGACGCGGGCCTCCAGGTGGAGGTGAGGTCCGGTGACGTTGCCCGTCGCGCCCACGCGGCCGATGGTCTGGCCCTGGCGCACCGTCTTCCCCACCGCCGTCGCCATGGACGACATGTGTGCGTAGAGCGAGGCGAGACCGTTCCCGTGGTTGATCATCACGTGGTTGCCGTACGGCCCACCGCCCGCAGCCTGGCTGATTCGTCCGCCTGCCACAGCGCGGATGGCGGTGCCGACGGCGGCCGGGAAGTCCAGGCCGGTGTGCCGGCCGGAGCGCCACATCGAGCCGCGCTTACCGAACGGCGTCCCGTATGCCGCGTTCACCGGCTTCAGCCACGAGCCTCCGCCCCCGTTGCCGCCGAAGCCCACGAGGTCCAGAGCCTTGTTCTTCAGGCCAGAGAGGATCTTCCCGGGCAGCGACGCCACTTCGCGCGCGAAGGGGTTCGTCATGATGTTCTTCAGTTGCCCGGTAATGAACTGCTTCGCCTTCCCGAATACCTTGGTGGGATGCAGGAAGTCGACGGCACCGGAGACGAACTCCCCAACCGCGTTGGTCTTGTCCTTCAGCCAGTCGACGATGCCGCCGTCCTTGAATGCCGGCATTCCGGATGCCACGAGCCGTCGAACTGCGCCTACTCCGCCCTGCCGTGCGGCGGAGTTGAGTGAGTTGATGCGGCTCGCTCCCACTGCGCGCGTCACCTCCGGGCGCATGATGGATTCACCACCGCCCACGGCGATGATGTGGTTATCCACGCCGGGGGTGTACCCGGGAACGATACCGCCAGTGTTGTAGGCGTCGAGCTTTGCGGAGTCGATAGTTCGCAGCTTCCCCGCGCCCGTGATTCCTGCTACCTTGTTCCACAGCGGGACGATAGCCCCATTGTAGATCTTGTCGATGATGAACTTCACGGGCTTCTTCGCGATATCGCGGACCTTGTTCCAGGCTTCGCCGATGACGTCACGCCCGGTCTTGAAGGAATCGCTTACGCTCTTTACCGCACGCTTGATGTTGTCAAAGGCAGGCTTGATGGCCTTGTTGTAGAGCCACGTCGCCTTATCGCCGATCCATCCGAAGATAGGGGAAAGGACTTTCTTCCACATCCATTCGCCTGCGTCAGAAAGGGCGTCGAACGCGTCCACTGCGGCGTCAAAGGCGGGCTTGATGGCCTTGTTGTAGAGCCACGTCGCCTTGTCACCGATCCAGCCGAAGATAGGCGAAAGGACCTTGTTCCAGAGCCACTTTGCCCCGTCTGCGATCCAGTCGAACGACGGACTGATTGCCTTCTTCCACAGCCACAGCGCGATGGCACCGAGCGCCTTAAAGGCCAGGTAGATGGGGGTAAGGACGAGGACGACTAGTCCGGTCAGGAGGTACTTCGCAGCCGTAGCGATGAAATCAAAGGACGGCCTGATCGCCTCCTCCCACAGCTCGACGGCAATGTCACCGACCTTCTTCATCGCCCACCAGATGCCGTCAAACGCAGGCTTCAGAAACCCATTCCAGGCTGCTGAAATTGCGGAGCCTATGGCGCCCGCCACTGTGTCGACGGTTTCCCGGAACCAATCCCAATTGTTGTAGGCGTAGATCACAGCCGCAACGAGAATTCCGAGTACGGTAACGATCGCCCGGATGATCGGGACGATGCCCGTCGCATTCAGCGCCACCGCCCAACCCGACGTCGCAATTGCCGCCAGGATTGTCACGGATTCATACAGCGCCATGGCGCCTGCGTAGGCCGCCATTCCGAGCGTAATTGCCTTCTGTGCCGCCCACAAACCCCAGATGAGCTGCACTACCTCCGGCATGTTCTCCGCCAGCCAGGAAATGGCGTCGAAGAGTGGCCCCAGGGTCTCGAACATGATTTCACTGAGGGGGCTCAGCGCCTGCGAGACGTCGAGCATGGCGCCGAATACGTCGCCAAGGAACGATGCCAGTCCCGGAGCGGTGTCCTTCACGTACTGGAGGAATCGCTCAAATTCCGGCGAGCCCTTCAGGCTGGACCCCCACGTTGCGAAGCGGGCCGTGATGCCGTCCGACTTCCGCGCGATACCATCCATGTGCGGTAGGAAGGCGTCGATGATTCCGGCGATGCCCTTGATTACGTTGCCGAAGGCAATGCCGAATCCCTCTACGGCGGGCTGCACGTTCTCCGACAGGTCCGCCTTGAAGGACTGCCAGAACGGAGTTTGCAGCTCCTGTGACGCCTTGTCCATCAGCGTCTGAATTCCGGCTGCGGCACCCTCAGCGAGGGGTGTCAGACCGGGCAGCGATGCCTTCGCACTGCTCACGGCGCGCGTGAAGATGGGCAGGGTCAGCCGCTGTAGCGACGTCTGCCACTCGTCGAATGCAGTCTTGATCCCCTGCGGGCCGGCGATGGAGTCGAAAAGCGCCCGCTGCTCGGGGGTGAGCTTCGCAAGTGCCTTACGGTACTCCTCCTGCTTGTCGGCAGCCTTCGACGTCGCTGAGATAGCGGAGAGCCGTGCGGCAGCCACGCCGCGCTCAGCACCGGCGATCGCCTCCGCGGCAGCTACCTGCGCGTTGGCCGCGTTGTCCGCGGCGTCAGCCACGCGGCGCTGAGCGTCTGCGACGTCCTGCGCGGCCTGGACCTGCGTCCGGGCGGCATCGCGCTGCGCGTTCGCTACAGCCTTCGCCTCGTCGCGCACCTTCCGCTGCGCGCTGGCCAGTCGCTCTGTTGCGTCGCGCACCTCGTCGGATCCGTCGACGCCTGCCTTCCGCTGCTTCTCCGCCTCCTTGCGGAGGTCGGCGTAGTCCTGCTTCTGGCGACGGGCGGTGTGCGCAGCCTCGTCGGCCGCGAGCTGTGCGCGTTCGCGCTGGAGGTCGGTCGCCTTGGGGTCGGCCATGACCCGCCGAAGTTCCTCCTGCGCCTCGCGCACGCGCAGGGCAGCGTCACGCTGGTCGAGGGCGCCGTCCTCCAGGCGCTGGTTCAGGTCGCGGAGTTGCTGCGCGGCAGAGCGGCGGGCGTCCGTGAGGTCGTCCTCCGCGCGCTGCGCGTCCCGCTTGGCGTCGGCAAGTGACCGCTCAGCGCGCTGGACCGACTCCGCAGCCTGGCGGCGCTGGTCGGAGGCACGCTGTGATGCCTGCGCGAGTGCGCGCTCCGCGTCCGCCACCTGGCGGTTGGCCTGCGCAACGGAGCGTGCGGCGTTGCGGTGGGCGGAGGCAAGGGATGCTTGCGCGCCCGCCATCTGGAGAGCGCGTGAGGCAGCCTGAGCCGTGGACGCTGCGCCCCGCTGTGCGGCACGATCCGCGTCCTCCTGCGCTGCTGTCTGCGCGGTGAGTGCCGCTCCCACGCCCTTGATCGCCGGGATGGAGGCCAGAGCGAAGGCGCCCACACCGGCGCCGGCAGTCGCCAGCATCGAGGTAAAAGCGCCCAGTCCGGCCGTCAGTGCCGGCCCGAGCGGGATGGCGGTCAGGACCGCGACCTGAATACCGAGCTGGAGGAGAGCGGACGTCGCGCCTGACGTGTCCGCGAGGGCTGTGATCTTGAAAAGCTTGTTGTCGTCCGCCAGGGCCTGGACTGCGGCAAGCTCCGCCACCGCGCGGGCCGTGTCCACACGGACGTCAATGTCCGCCGACTGCGCGCCGATGACGGTCAGCCGGGACTGAATCGCCTCCAGCTTGGTCAGTGCCTCTGCGGCGTCAATGTCGATGCCGATGCGCTGGTCTGACAGCGTGGCGAGCTGCGCGCGCAGGGACTGAATCTCCGCGCGAGCAGGGTCGGTGTCGGCGTCGACGTTGATCTCAGGTAGGGACGCCTGCGCCTGCGCGACGGCCTGGCGCATCTTCGCGCCGAGCGCCCCGTCCACCTCCATGCGGATGCGACCGGGCTCGGCGGTGAGCGCCTGTACCTCCGCACGCAGCTCCGCCAGAGCGGCGCGGGCGGTGGCGGTGTCAGCGCGCACCGCGATGTTCGGGTGAGCGGCGCCCAGACGTCGGAGCCGCTCCTCCAGGCGCGCTACTTCCGCCTCCGCGGCCTCCGCGCTGACGTCGATACCGATGCGCTTGTTGGAGAGCGCCTCCAGCTTGGCCCGGATGCGTGCGAGCTCTGCGTCTACGCCCGTGTCGCCTAGCTTCACGTCCAGCTTCGGCATGGCCTTGAAGGCGGCTTGGAGCTTCCGCCGCAGGGACCGGGCGAAGGCGCCGCCCGTGTCGTCGCCCTGCTTGGAGCCGGCCCGAACGGCGGCCTGGCCGCCCTGGACGACGGCCTTCGGGATGGCGATTTGGATGTGATCGCCTATGGCGTCGCCCATCGCGCGGCCTGCCTGCTCGCCCACCCGCTGTGCAGCGGGCAGGACGATGGCAGACAGCTTCTGGTGAAAACGCGGCGCGATGGGGACGACGTCCACCGCTGCTGTGCCGACGACGTCCAGGTCCGGCATCACGCCTCCTGTGGTGGTCTCATTCGCGGATCGAGTGCGCGACGCTGGTCGTCGCTGAGCTGCCGGCGTCCGCTCGACTTCGGCGGGATTCCCGGGCGGGGTGTAGGTGTGAACTCGGGCGGCTTACCGCCCGCGGCTGCGATGGCGACGGACCGGAGCATGACGATCTGGTCCTTCACGTCAGCGAGGAGAAGCTCCACGCCAGACCACGGCGCCCGGTCAGGGCGGTGGTCGCCGCTCTCCGCGGCTCGTCGGAGTTCGTCCTCCGGTACGGCTGCGAGGAGCTCCGTCTTCGTCCACGACTCCCGTGGGAGGCGGTCGATGAGAATGCGCAGGGTCCGCAGAGACAGGCCACCCCGGTACACGGCCAGGAGGTCGGTACCGGGGTAGTAGCGTGCGAAGTCCGCAGTTAGCGCTTCCTCGTGCTCCGTGAGGACGTGGAGCGTGCGCCAGACTTTCCCGGGGTCTCCCCCGTCGTCTCCATCGCAGCAGCGGTGAACTCGTTGATCTCGTCGAAGGTGGCGTCCGCCTCCACGAACTTGATGACGTCCTCCTCGTGGAGCACGCCGGTCGCCCACGTGTCGTAGTCGCCCTGGCGCAGGGCCCGGAGGTAGGAGGGGCGCCACTGGCCGACGGGCTTGACTCGGAGGGTCTCGCCGGCCAGGTCGGCGGTGCCGTAGGTCTCGGTCGCCTCACGCTCAGCGGGGGTGGTGGTCTCAGACATGCGCGGGTCTGCCTCTCAGGTTGTGGAGCTGTGGGTCTGCGCGGGTCGTTGTGGAGCTGAAGCGGGGCCCGGACCCGCGCAGATACGGGCCCCGCTGGTCGTGTTACGGCGCGGGGAAGAAGCCGCTGACGTCGACGCCGCCGTACTTGATGGCGCGCGAGACGGCCGCAGCGTTGCTGGCACCTCGGTAGAACTTGAAGGTCATCTGGACGCCCATGACGTCGGACGTCTGCGGCTGCTCGTCGCCTCGCTCCGTGACCTTGCCGTTCGGCATGTAGAGCCTCATCCGCTTGTCGCCGTCCATCGTGTCGAAGATGAAGGCGTACCGAAGGTCGCTCGGCTTGTCGGGGAGGTCGTAGGCCGCGACGTCGGTCGTCGGCTCCAGGGAGGCAATGGACACGTTGTCGTACAGCGCCCGGACCATGGGGTTCAGGCCCTCCAGGAAGGTGCACTGAACGCTCTTGACGCTCTTCGTCATGAGGGTCCGGATGGGCTCCAGGGAGCCGGCCGCCTCCACGTCGGTGGACTCGTCCTCGATCTTGAAGAGGCCGCCCTCCGTGGTGATCCACCCGAGGTTCACCCACGGGGTGTCAGGGTCTGCGAAGGCGGTCACGTTGGTCGTGCTCATCGCGGCTGCGTACACGAGGTAATCGGTTGCGCCGAACGTCAGGTCGGCGTCGCGGGTGTCTGCCATGTGCCCTCCAGGGCATACGTGAGACCCGCACGCCGGCAGGCGACGTCGGGTCGGGAAATGTCAGGTGGTCAGTCGTCCCGGGCGGACACGGTGTACGTGGCGCCTCGTCGGTGGACAGCGGGGTTCGTCCAAGGCTGCGCGGAGGGACCGGAATCGCATCGGACGTCGCTGATGACGGCTCCGTTCACCGGGCCGCGAAGGAAGAGGAGAGCGTCCCGGACCGCGTTCGCCAGGGTGCGCGCCTCGTCCGTAGTCGCCGCGAAGACATCGACGGCCACGCGGGGGTGACCGCGGAATCGGTCGTCGAAGCCACCGATCCGCTCCACGCGGACCACGGGGAGTCGGTCCTCCAGGTCGGCCGGCGTGGCTGCGCACCCGAACACGTCGAACGTGGTCTCTGCCCAGGGGGCGAGGACGGACTCAATGTCCGGCATTACACCCCCTTGGCTGCGTCAATCGTGCGCTGAAGTACCGCGTACCGCGGGACTCGCCCGTCGCCGTACTCCACGCGCCAGGCGTGCGGTGCAGTGTTGATCAGTCGGGCGCCGGGCCGGTTGTGCGGTCGACCGCGGAAGCGCACGTCCTTGTAGATCGGCAGGACGTCGAGCGACGCCTTGTATAGTCCCGGGTGCCGGTCCTCCGCCGGGTTACCAACGGGCGCGATCGACTCGGCAATACCCTTCATCCGCACAGCGGCGTCACGGCAAGGCTTCATGAGCCACGGGCGCCGGAGCATCGAGCCAATGCCCCTGTAGCTCCCGGTGTACTTGCTCTGGTTGGTCATCCGGTCACCTCCCGAAGAACCGCCTCCACATGCGCCAGAGACGTCAGCGGGAGGACGAGGGGCGTCCCCACGACTTCCCAGACGCGCCCGCCGTGGCGGATTCGGTCCGACGCGCGGACGTCCGTGCCGACGGGGGCGAGAAGCACCCTCCGCGTGATGACGGTCTCGCTGGCGTCGGTCTCCTCCGACGAGGAGCCGACGGCCACGCCGTAGGGGCTCGCCACGGTGGCGCCCGTGACGGTGATGAACTCCGGCGGTCCGGGGACATAGGAGCCGGTGGAGTCGCGCGTAGGGGCCCCGGGGCGCTCGATGACCACTGAATCGTTCATGAGCGCCGCGATCAGGCTCATACGGGCCTCCACACCAGCACGGCGGGTGCCACGTCAGGAGGCGCGATGTCCAGCATGCCAGCGCCGGACGTCAGGCCCACCGCACGGCGAAGTCGGCGTCGCTCGTCGTCGGACAGCACGACACCGGTCTCACTGTCCGCGTAGGACTGGAGCATGCCGCCCGCTTGCTCGGAGCGGAGGCCGCCCGGATTCGTGAGGATGCGAGCGGCGACCATGAGGGCCACCGTCTTCACTCCGCGGGGAGGCGGGTCCGTCAGCCGGTCGCCCACCTCCCCGTATAGCGCGTCCTCCGTCAGGTCGTGGGCTAGGTCGCATTGGTCGTCGGTGAGGGGACGTGCCGCCAGGGTTCGGAGCTCAGTCGCCGTGAACAGTGTCATCGGCGACCGCCTTCCTCCGTGGCGACGTGCGCTTGGCGGTCCGCTTCACCGGAGCGGGAGTGGGAGCGTGAATCGGTTCACGCTCCGGGGCCGCAGCCCATGCCTTCGGGTTGGTGATCTTCGACGCTGCCCACTCCGGGACTGCGTCAGCGGGGCCGAAGGCGTGGTTCGTCCCGTTGTCGTCCGTCACATGGACGATCGCAGCCAGTCTTGCCACGTCAGTGCCTCGCGTTTCGAATCAGAGGACGTCGGCCACGAAGGTCAGGTCCGGGGCCGCCACGACAGGGAGCGCGATCGCGGTCGCGCGGGTCCACACGGTCTGTGGGTCCTCGCTCTTGTAGGCGCCCACCGCAACTCCCGCGGCGTCGCCCTGGAGGCCGTACCGGGGGTCGTTCGCCTCCACGGGCACACCCCACAGGGTGCGGCCGGCAGCGTCGCCCTCCGCCGGGAGGAAGAGGATCTTGTCCTCAGGAGTGACGCGGGTGGCCACACCGTCGACGTTCACCTTCGCGTCGTAGATGACGACCGGCGGAATGTCGAAGTCACCAAGCACGGTGTTCAGCGCGTCGCGCGTCAGCACCGTCGGCGCGGAGGCGCCACCCGAGAACGCGAGTTCCCGGATCTGCTTGTTCCGACGCAGGAAGTTGTAGATCTTCCGGCTCATCAGCGTGTACGCCGGGAGGTCGCCGTTCGTGGTGTTGTAGACGTCAAGCCACGCCTGGAAGTGATCATACGCAGCCGCGTTCTCGGTGTCGCTCCACACGGTCGCAGCCGTCACGGAGTGGCCGGCCGCGCGGCCGAAGTCCACCTCCGCCTGGACGCGGTTCTCCGCGATCGTCACGGAGCCGTTGAAAAGGGCGTCGCCACGGGCGAGCTCAATGCGCGCCGCGATGGCCGCGACGAGACGGACGGAGTCGGCCTCCATCGCGTCGCGGATCTCCTCGCTCTGGGAGTCCACGTTCCGCATGCGGATCTGCTCGTACTCCCCGACCGGAATCTTCCGGCTGATGGGCGGCAGTTCGCCGCTCACGCGGGCCCCGCCGGGCCGGGCACCGATGTCCGACTCAGCGTCGTACGCCCGGAAGACGGCCGCCTCCACGAGGCCGCCCCCTCCGCGGGTGAAGCGGTAGCTGAGGTCGTTCACGGTGTTGTTCGGGAGCCACCTGTTCAGGGAGAACGTGTTCTCCTCGCGGTCCCTCAGCGCCTCACGCGCGTAGCCCGTGAGCTCCGCGGGAGTCGCGTATTCCTCGATGAGCTGCATGTGTCAGTACCTCTCTCAGACGAAGACGACGCGGGCGCCGAGATCGGTCTTGCCGGCAGCGTCGATGGCGACGGGGAGCTTCGCTTCCTTGATGAAGCAGTGCAGGAGCATCGAGCCGACGACAGTCGTCGACGCCTGGCCGCGGGAGTTCACGACGTTGACGTCCGTGAAGAGGAATCCCACGCAGGTCTCACGGCCGTCCGTCTCCGTGTTGTCGTAGGGGCCGTACTTCCCGGACGAGGTGATCTTACCCAGCGGGATGCCGGACTTGATGAAGCCCTCCGGGTAGTGGGTGCCGCTCGTGAACGTCGATACGTCGAGCGTCGCGCCGACCGGGGCGTCGGTGCCGTGGGCGGACCCCAGCCAATCCCGACGGTCCTGACCGAAGCTCTCGCTGCGGAGAGTGAGGTCCATGTGTCCTCCGAAGTGGGTTACTTGCCGTGTCGCTGGCGATAGCGCTCAGCGCCGGACGTGGTGGTCTTGCCTCCGCCGACGTCGCCCCCGCGGGGACCGCCGGAGCGGGGTGCGCCGGAACCGGCGCCATCGTTGTTGTCCTGCGTGCCGAAGAGCGCCTTCAGCGCGTCGGCGTCCGCTTCGAGCTCTTCCTTCGTCGAGCCACGCAGGCGCTCTGCCTGCGCCGGGGACAGCCCCTTCTCCGCGGCTACGCGAATGCGGAGCGCGTCGGCAACAGCGGCGTCACGAGCCTGCTCAGCCACCATGCGGGCCGCGTCTGCGGCGTCCTTCTCCGCCTGGATTCGCTGCACGTCGGTGAGCTGTGCGTCTTCGAGCTCCTTCAGCGCGGTGTCACGCTGGCGCAGCCGCTCCAGCTCCGTGGCGTCGGGACCGGCGTTCGCACGGGCCTCGTGCTTGCGGCTCTGGTGCTTCCAGTACGCGGCCTGCTGCTCGGGAGTCATCTCCGCGATGGGCGTCGCGTCCGGGTATCCGTGCTCGTTGACGGTCGGCGTGTTACCGCCTCCACCGCCACCACCGGCAGCGGGGTCGTCCTCGTAGAGGGTCCACGGGCTGGAGGCGAGGGTCAGGAGGTTGCGGCGCGCGAGGGTACGTCGAGGCATGGTGGGTCCCCTGTCGGGAGTCGTCAGCCCATGGCGGGCGTCAGGTCGGAAGTGGAATGTCGTCAGGGCCGGTGAAGCGCTGACCGGCGAACCCCAGAACGGGGCCGATCTCGCCGTGGTCGTTGGCGACGATGATCTTTCGGTAGTCGATCGCGCGTGCGCCGCGATCGGACTGCCCGGTCGCCTCCTCCACCACGCGGTGGAGCTGCTCTAGGCGGGCCTCGTCGATGATCTGGCCCGGGTCATAGTCGGCGGTCACCGTCTTGACGATGCAGTCGCAGCCGGGGTGGATGGGCGCAAGGTTGCGCTTGTGGTAGCGCTGCGTCGACGCGACGATGCACAACGCGCAGTCGTACTCACCCTGGAGCTCGCGCACGGTGTACGTGAAGCGAGGCATGTCGGCCGCCACCTCGCGCACGGTGTGCGTGCGAGCTAGCTGAAGGTCCGTCTTGAGAATCGTCTCCAGTCGGCGCGCCCCGTGGTCGAGGGCGACGTCCAGGGGCTCATCGTCGGCAAGGGACGACCACGCAGTCACGAAGGGACGCCGGTAGACGTCGGCCGGGTCCACGTCGCGGAGGGAGCGGCCCGTCACCCGGTCCATGTCGAGGGGCCGGCGGGGCGGTTGCTCGCCTAGTTCTTGGTACAGCGACTCCAGGTACGACGCCGTCAGGGCCGCGATCGTGCGCTGCCCTCCGAGGATGACTGGGAGGGCCTGACGCTGGAACCGGGCGACGTCGGCGTCACGCCAGCTATCCAGGCCGTCCCAAGAGCGACGGACGCGTCCGAGTACCGACGTCCACACGCCGGCAACCTGGGCGCCGTAGCGCTGGTCACGCCGCGTCAGGGTCATCGTCGGCCGGCCTCCGTCCGATCACGGTGCGAGGGTCGGTGGACGGTTCGTTCCCCGCCGGGGCGGGAAGTGCCGGCTGAGTCAGTGCGTCGGTCGCGCGGTCGATCTCCATGCGGCTGATCTGCGCGGGGGTATATCCGAGATCCTCCATGCGCTGACGCCACGGCACTCCGGCCGCCTGCTTCTTCACGGCTGCGTCAGCGAGCTCCGAGACCGTGCGGGACTCAGGGTCACGCCAGACGGTTTCGAGGGTGTAGTCCGCCGCACGCGCCTCGTCGCCAGCAGCCTTGAAGGCCAGACGCATGGAGTGCTGCCAGGACTCTCCGAAGTCGTCGCACTGGTCCAGCACCTTAGCGACGAGGCCGGTCTCCGCCGCCTTCAGGGCGTCACCGGACACGTTGACCACCGCTCCGATGATGTAATGCGGGGGTGTCTTGCTGATCGCTGCGAGATCCTGCACCGCGCTCTCCACAGACCGGACATACGGCGCCAGGTCGGTGGAGGAGAACTCCCCAAAGCGGACTTCAGGGTCCGCCGTCGTCCAGAGCTTCTGAATGTCGAGCTTGAACGGTTCGATCGGCTTGCCGGTGATCGGATCCTCGTCGATCTCCAGGCCCGCGGCGTACCGCTGCCTGAAGGCCCCGTACTTGGCCGCCCCCACCAGCATGATCAACTTCATGTTGATGCGGTTCTGCACGCTGAGAATGTCTTCGTGCTCCGCGAACCCATCCGGACTGATCTGCCGACGGTTCACGAACGGAACCAGAGGAACTTCCCCGAGGTCGTTCCGTCGGTAGCCGTCGCGGTCCCGTGGGAGCACGAACGCGTCCCAACCACGCAGGCTGGCGGTCCGAGCGACGAAGGTCGGGGTCTCCGTCTTCGTGACGAACTCATAAATCTGCGTCGGGGTCCAGAGCGTGGCCCTAGTGTTGCCCGTCCAGTCATCCCGCCAGAGCTTCAGACCGGCTGCAAGCTCACGGCGGCTGCCCTGCGCCCGCTCCACGGCCACCTGGCGCGGCGTCTCGTGGGTCATCACGGGCCGACCGTCGCGGTTCCGCTCGACGAGAACGAACGCCCTGCGCTGCGTCAGCGCCCCGTAGTGGACGAGGCGAGATTCCGCGACCATGGCGTTCTCGCGCCAAATGCGGTTGGCGTCTGTGTCCGCAACGCTCAGCGCCTCGTTAGTGCCGCCCGACCGAAACCCCGTCACCCGGAGTCGCTCCGCCGGGGAGTCGACGACGAGGCGCGTCCAGTTCGTGCGCGCGTCCCGCATCCATTCCGCAACCTCACCGGGATCCAGACCGGGGATGGTCGGTAGCGGAGCTTTGCCCTCCACGTATCGCTGTAGCGTGTCGAGCCCGGGTGTGATCTCTCCGTCAGAGTCGCGTGTGTCTCGCCGCTCCGACAGGAGCCGGAGCCCCAGTCGCTGAAGCCACCACCCGGGAGACTCCACCTCCGATGCATCGATAGGCACTCACGAACCTCCTCAGAAGGCGATCAGCTTGGACGAGCGCTTTTTGCGCTTCGTGATGCCAGCGGCTACCGCGTCAGCGCGGCACTCGTAGGCCAAGACGGCGCTCATCGCGGCGTCAATCTTTTTCGGGCTCTTCGCGTGCTCTTTGCCGATGCCCAGGTGATTCCGGCCCATCGGACGGCGGCGCGCGTTCTTCACGTGACGGGAGAGCGTGGCTCCGAGACGGAGTAGGCGACTGGCCTCGTCGGGGTCGAGCGACTCCGCGTGCGAGAGCGCCTTGTCGTCCACGGCCTCTATGAAACGGTCAAGCGCGTGTTCCATGGCGGTTGGCCGGTTGGTCCACCACTCCAGCGGACGGGCTTGCGTGGCGCGTACCTGGAGGCCGTCACCGTGGTCGCGCGTCCACGCGTCCACGTAGTCCTGCCAGTGCGGCGGATCGGCGTAGAAGCCGCAGACGTCGAAGCGCTCGAAGGCACGGGCCACAGAAGCGTCCACCGATTCACGGTCCACCTGCCACCCGTCGCCCTCCGGGCCTTCCGGCTTCTCCCAGCAACCGAGGAGCATCAGATGGCCGTCAGAGACTCGGCAGGCAGTCAGCGCCGTTGCGTCGTCTCGGATCGAGCCGTCAAAGCCCAGCGTCACAAGGTCCCCCGCGGCGATCTCCTCCGCGCGTCGGCACAGGGCCCACGCGTCGGGGTCCATCCATGCGTCGCTGGCGACCGTGCGGGAGTTGAGGAAGTAGCGTCGGCCGTCAGCGGAGTCGTTGCGGAGGTCGTAGAAGTCGTCTACGAGGGACTCCAGGTCCATCCACTCCATCGCGTCGCCATAGGCGTCAACGAGAGCTGCGCGGAGTTCGTCTTCGTCCTTCAGGTTCTTGCACTCGCCCCACCGATGGTCGTACATGAGGCGCGAGCGTCCGCGCTTCTTACGGCCGTCGCGGATGGCTTCGGCTTCCTCGTACGTCCGCTCTGCCACGGAGTCCTGCCCCGGGGCGAACATGGTGGTCGTTTCGAGGTACCACGTCTGCGCGCCGCGCTTCCGCTTGCGCAGGTTACGGGTCACGGTGGAATACATCCGCCGCAGCTCAGGCGTGTTGTAGAGGTGGGTCTCGTCGAAACAGACCCACGTCTCCTTGCCGCCGTCCTTCGACGAGGACGAGGCGGTTGACGGCATGATCTCTCCGCCGTCAGGGAGGATGATCCTGGTCAGCCCAACGTCAACGTTGGGGACCTGCGAGAGTAGCGACGCCTCGTCGGTCAGGTTGAAGTGGATGGTGTCGAAGACGTTGCCGGTCTGACCCTCCTCCGTCGCCATGATGCGGAGATACGGGACCTTGACCGGCCGGCCCATGGGCTCGCCAGGCTCGTAGACGTACTCAAAGCCCAGTCCCCACGGGTCGCGGTACACCTCTCCGCCCTCCGCCCAACCGTCGAAGCGGGCGGGGCCGAAGGCTTCAAAGAGGCCGATGCGGGCGCCTAGGCCCGACTTGTCGCAGCCCTTCGGGCGGGAGAAAAAAGCGGAGTCGTAGAGGAGTCGGCCCTCGTCATCGTCGACCGCGTAGCAGTCGACCACGAAACCGGTGTATTCGTCGCCGTGGCGCACAGGTTCGCCCTGGACGTCGCCAGGGCCGTGCACTACGAAGTGCTCCATCCATGCGACCGCGAGCCACCCGAGGGAGCGGGAGCGGTCATGACCGGGGGCGCGCACGATAGCGCGCGGCACGGGTGCTCCTTATCCGTCGGTCCCGGTGAGTCGCGCTCGACGGGAGTTGATGTCCGACACGTTGTCGGGGCGCTGTGCGGGCGCCTGCTGGCGCGTCGTGGGGTCGTCGACCTTCAGCTTCAGGCGGGCCCGGTCCTCCGGCGTGGCGCCGAACTTGGCCGCACGGAGGCGGACTTCAGAGGCGAACTCCCAGCGTCCCTTCGCCCACATCGTGTGGTGCATCAGGGCGGTGTCAATGAGGAACAGCCAGTCTGTGTCGGTGAAGGTCTGCGCCTGCGCCGACGTGCGCCAGGAGTTCCACCAGAGCTGAGTCATGGCGTGCCACTCGACGGTGACGCCGCCCTCTTCGCCAAGGACGCCTGGGGGCAGCTCCGGGCCGCGCAGCTCTTCGTCAGGGACGAGGACGGTATCCGGCGCCGTGGCGTTGCGCCGACGGCGCTTGGATGAGTCCTTAGGGGCGGGTCCGCGGCCGGCCATCAGTCTCCCTCCTCAGCCACCCAGACGCAACAGTGCACATCGCGTGCGTGGTCTGTCGCGTGCTCATCGTGAGACCCCGCCAGTCGCACACAGCGCTGACGTGTCTCCGGGTGCCGCTCGTGGCACTGCGTGAAGACGCCGTCCATGGAGTACCTCCCGGGTCGGACGGCAGCGCCGTCCCATGTCGGGGGCTACGCCGTCAGTTTGGAAACCACCGCGGAGAGGTCCGCGAGGATGGACGGGCAGGAGCCATGTCGGCGGCCCGTCATTGCGATGTAGCGGCCGGTCCCGTAGATCTCTACAGCCGTGCCGTCGGGGCGTCGGATGCGCCGTCCCTGCCGGACGTCAGCGCGGCCCCAGATGTGCAGTCCGTCGCCGGACGGGGACACCTCTACGTAGGTGGTGCCCGCGTCGCGGAGAATGGCTGCGGCCCACGGGGCGAGTCGCCCAGTGAGCGGGTTCAAGCAGTGGTCCAGGTCCAGGCATACGACGTCGTCCGTGTCGGACAGCACGAAGCCCAGACCGACGCCGGCCGTCGAAGAGGTGGCGTCCGTGTGCGTGCTCCACGTCTGCGGGTCCGTCGACGAGGCCGGCATGCCGCCGACCGTCAGGGGGACCTTCGCCGCGGAGCGTCGAACCCACCTGTCGCGGGTCTTCAGCTCGGTGGGAGTCGCGTCGCTCTTCGCTGCGCGGGACATCGCCTTACGGCAGCGGGGAGAGCACGTGCGTGCGTGCGAGCGCGCCATGAGCGGGAGCTCGGCGGGGCACATTGCGCACGTCCTCTTCATGGGTTCATCGTAGCTCAGGGGTGTCACACTTTCAAGCCTCCCACCTGCGGCTTCATGGCAATCGACCATGCCGGCCGGTCACACATTCCGACGCTAGGTCCGGGCTCAGTACCCCCTAGGAGGCGCTGTGCGGGCCCCTGCGGGCCGCACTCGCACGGGGGCGAGATCGCCTCATCCGCATCCCCCAGACCCGTACAGAGCGCGAGGACCAGCACCTTGACGGTCTTCAGGGTGGATGATCAGGGGTTACCCCCCTGGTGATCATGGCCGGGTGATCTTGATTGGAGATCGTTAGGCGAATCCGATCACGGTGTTGCCGGTCGCGTCCTCGTCGCCCTTGATCTCCACCGCCGACGGCACCAGGACGAGGGTCACGGTCGTCATGCTCGTCCGCCCGTCTCCCGTGTGCACCTTCGGGGCCCGTGCGAGCGTACCCACGTCGACCCCGTTCACCCGGACGCGCATGGCGAGCACACCAGAGCCTGGCTCGTGGTCAGGCTCCAGGATCTCCACCCGCGCACCGTCGCTCATCGCACCCACCGGTGCGTAGGCCGCGCCGGATAGCGCGTCAGTGCCTGCGCTTGCGGTGCCCAGTAGTCCGGAAGTCCGCCCCATGGGTTGCCACTGGCGAACGTACCGTCCGTGACGTACAGGTGGTGCACACCGCGCCTACGGGCTAGGCGTACAGCCTCTGTGACGTCCTCTGCGGCGGCTTCGTACACAAGGTGGGACATCCGCTCAGGCGGGAAGTTCTGTGTCCACTCAGGGGCGCTCAGAGCCTCGTACGCGGCCATCGTACCCTCGAAGGTGACCACCGTGTCAGCGATGTCCAGATACCCCGCCGCAGGCAGCGTGCCGCAGTTCAGAATGACGTACTCCACACCCGCCTTCCGCAGGAGAAGAACCGTCGCCCCCACCGCCTGGAGGTCCGCTTCATCCGCGCTCACACGGTCCAGGAAGACGCCCTTGATGCCGCGGGAGACCCACTCCGTCGCCTGCGTCACCACCGTGAAGTCAACGACCGCCCCGTAGTTGTGGTCCACATACCCGCAAACCGTCGCGCCGGCCGCGATGACCGCAGACGCAGCGTCCGTCAGATCCGTGTCCTCAGGATCGCCAGGGCCGCTGGACTGATTGACGACCACCCACGACACGGGCTGTCCCGGCGTCGCAAGGGCCGCCCATGCGCGGCTGTCCACCGCAGGATGCACGTAGAGCGGGATTCCCGCGGTCATCGTCGTAGAGTTCATCAGTCGTCCTCCAGGGCCGGGTGTGTCGGTCGGGGACGCTCGGTGCGGACCCTCGTCCGTGCGGCAGCAGTGCCGCCCTCAGTGGCGCTCTTGTGCTTGTGGTGCCAGCCGCAGAGAAGCTGGAGATTGGCGTCTGTGTGGTCGTCTCCGGGGACGATGTGGTCCACGTCCGTCCCGGGCTCCACACAGCGCGTGCCGTCGCTGTAGACGGCCGTACAGCGGCCTTTGTCACGCCGGATGATCCGCCGTCGGATGCGCGGCCAGTCGCGCGGGAGGCGCTGCCGGCGGGTACTTCCGGACCACGCCATATCGCCTCCTCGTGACGAGTTGTGACGTACGATTGGCGCTCCTGCGGCGCGGTTGGCGCGCCCGTTTCATGGGGGTTCGATATGCGCGTGTACGTCCGGTGGGCAGTGCTGCCCGCGGCCATGCTCGGAGCGTTGTTGACCGGCTGCTCCTCGGCGGATGAGCCGGCAGAGCCGACCGACGTCGCGGTAAGCGAAGTCGCGCCGGAAACGACGTCCGCGACACCGACGTCCGCAGACCCCTCCTCGTCCGCCCCGGTGCCGTCGGCCGGCGTCGGGGAGACCGTCACCTTCGACACGGGCGAGACGGATGAGTACGGCGAGAACTACCAGGTGACGTCTAAGCTCAGCGTCACCGTGGACAGCGTCGAATACGTGACTCCCGAGGAGATCAACACGACGAACGAGCCGGATCTTGGTCAGTTCGTGAAGGTCACTCTCACGGTCAAGAACGTCGGTGACGCAGACGCCGAGTTCGCCGGCTACGGCTCGATGTACTGGGAGGACGAGGAGACTGCCGCGCAGGGAGCCACGACGCTGGAGGGCGTCGGGGAGGGCCCGGACCTGGACACCACCTACCGCCCCGGTCAGTCCGTCACCGGGTTCATGATTCTCGACGTCGGCCGCAAGGGTGGGACCGTCGGGTACACGGGCGAGGCGGGTCCCTTCAGCGACGAGCCGGCGTTCACGATCGAGCTGCCGACTGCCTGAACACACCTCAGCCCCGCTCCCGGGAACTTTCCTCCGGGGCGGGGCTGTACCGTCGGAACGGCAGGGTTCGAACCTGCGCTCTCCCGCTCCCAAAGCGGGCGCCTTACCTCTTGGCCACGTTCCGTCGTCAGGGTCTTTGGTAGGCAGGACCGACGTCCCGAAGACTGCCTTGCTCCTCGTCAAGGATTCGAACCCCAACTTCCGGGTCCAGAGCCCGGCGTGCTACCGATTGCACCAACGAGGAATAGCCGCGCCAGTGCCGTCAGGGACGGCGCGGAGGATTGCTGCCCGGGTCCCGCCGTCGGACAGCGTGGGTTGCGTCCGGCTGAGCCGGGGCCCACCAGCAGGGCACGCGCTGATCAGTCACGCACGGGACGCCCCCTGTACCGCACGAGGGATTCGAACCCCCAACCTCCTGGACCTGAGCCAGGCGCCTCTACCAATTGGGCTACTGCGGCTTGACGCTGCGGTGGGATTTGAACCCACGATTTCACCGCCGGTTGTGTTCTTCGGCGCGCGTGTACTGCCTCACACCGCGCAACGTCGTCGCTCTCCCGTCGTCAGCACAGGCGTGACCCCTGCCTAGTTCGAGCGGCGCACGTCCTGGCTCCAGGAGGCCGGTTAGACGCGCGCAGAGCCACCGGCAGGGTTCGAACCTGCGACGTGCGCCTTACGAGGGCGCTGCTCTTCCAACTGAGCTACGGAGGCGTTGCGGGGCTGGAGCTACCTTCCCGGCGACTGTTGCCGTGGTGCACCACGTCGCACGCCGAACGCCTCCCCGCGAGGCGTACGTCCCTCC
Organism: Streptomyces sp. C10-9-1; assembly: GCF_024497955.1. GTDB lineage: Bacteria > Actinomycetota > Actinomycetes > Streptomycetales > Streptomycetaceae > Streptomyces > Streptomyces sanyensis. The sequence goes on from NZ_JANHKP010000010.1 coordinate 206,143, forward strand.
GCCCGGAGTCGAACCGGGATCACCGCGACCACAACGCGGGGCTCTAGACCATTGAGCTACGAAAGGTGCGCTCCCGCCGGCTCCCGGTCTGCCCCGGGGCACCGTCAGGGACGGCTTCCTCGTCCCCGCGGGACGAGACATCTGAAGGACGGCCAGGCCGCTCGACCACGCTCAACCCCGGAGGAGAGGGCGGGGGAGCGCAGGAGCGGCGCTGGCCGTCGAGGAGGGCTGGGAGCCGCGCCAGTCGCCGGCCGCCGCAATTTCCCTCCTACTATTGTTATGTGGGGCATGTTCGGTCTAAACGATCTTGCCCCCTCCCCCGGCGGCCCCGGGCAGACTGCATGCCAAAGTGGCAAACTAACCCCCTATTTCTACTTCTCTCTAACGCGTGTTAGAAGAAAATGAAACAGGGGGTTAGTTCGACACTTTGGCCCTCAGAATGGCCTAGCTAGGCACTCAGAGTCACACCACACCCTCAGCTCCTCACTCTCCGCAGTTATCCACAGGGCCCTGTGGAGGAGCGGGCGGCTCCGGTTGACGTGGAGGCGAGCGACGAGGGGGCGCGACGTCCGGGAGGTGAGCCCCGCGCCCCCTGCAATCCTTTACCAACTCGTTACCTAAAGGCTCTCCTGATACCGGATGTCGTCGAGCGCGTCTTCCTCCGGATCGACGTGCGTGCCGAGTTCGAACGTCAGCCGCTCCTCCGCGGGGGCCCTCCAACGCCCGGGAGGATGCACGGTGACCCTGACGCCGGTCTCCTCCAGCATGCGGCGACGGGCCGGGCCCCACTCCTCGGCCCTCCAGTCGTCGGCCCACGTGGCGTCGAGCTCCACGACTTCCTCCCGGGCGGGGATGACGGGGGTTGCCTCCAGCGCCTCCAAGCGGTCCGAGCGCGCCTGAAGCTGCGCTGCGACGGCGTCAGCCGCGCGCCCACGGAGCGAGGCGAGCCGCACGGAGAGCTCTTCGACGTCGGCCGTCAGGTCCGCGATCTCCGCCCGGTGGTCGGCTCCCGGCCGGCGGACGATCTGCGTGCGGCGCATGGGCCCGACGTGAGCGAGGAACTCCCGCTCCACGAACTCCAGGGTTCCCTTCGCGCCGATGCTGAGCGCCGGGACACCGGGCTCGTGCGCCTTCCCGGAGCACCGGAACACCTCGTGCTTCACGTCCCCCTGCTTGTACCAGTTGATGAACATGTTCCTCTCGCACACGCCGCAGACGATGATGCCCAGGAGCGGATGCCCGTCCTTCCTGCGGGGCCCGCGGTTCCCCGTCGCACGCAGCGTCAGTGCGTCCTGAAGGCTGTGCCACGTCTCGTCGTCCACGAGGGGCTCGCCCTGGAGGATGGGGGCGCCGTGCTCGTCCCTGACGACGGTGCCGTCCTTCTTCACGAGGTGCCCGCGCATGACGGGCGAGAGGAGCATCTCCCGCACCACGGTGAGGTTCCATCGGCTATCGGAGCGCTCAGGCCGGTCCGCCAGGGACGCCCGATGGTTGGCAGGCGTGATGGCCCCCATTTCGACGACCCAACGCAACACATCGGAATAGGAGCGCCCTGCGATAGCGAGGGCGACCATGTGCCGGCGGATATCCGCCGTGGAGCGGGTCGGATCCTCGTCGGCGTGCTCGAAAAGCCACCACCCTTCATTTCCGTCGGAGAACACACGGCGCCCGGGAGCGTAGCCATAGGGCACAACCCCTCCGGGCCATCGTCCGAGCGACTGAAGGTATGCAGCCGCTCCCTGGTTCCGCTCCATGATCGTCTGCCCCTCAAGCTGAGCCGCGAACGCGAGAATCAGCATGATGAGTTCAGACATGGGGGAGCTGAAGTCGAGCTCCAATTGATCGCCCCCGGGTCCGGAGGCGAAGACGAGCCTTTTCCCGTGCGTCTTGGCGTAGCGCCCCAGATCCGCCATATCGGCCATGTCGCGCACAGCACGGTCCATGCGCTGCCAGATCAAGACGTCCCATTCGTCGGGGCGCTCCAGCCAGTAGGAGAGTTCCTCCCGCTCCCACGGAGCGGACTTCAGCGCGGAGACGTCAACGTCTCGGGCCCATCCGACGAAGGTTCCTCCCACGCGTCCCCCGGCGCGGGTGATCGCACTCTCCTGCACCTCGGGGGACGTGGTGACGTCGGTGTACCGGCTGAGGCGGATGGCTCCGATCACGCGAAGTGCCCCGGCGGGGGCAGGGGTTGTACCTCTGATGTGCGGTGTCATGGGATACATGATAGTCGGTGAACCAAGCGCACGCCGGGCGGAAGGCCTCGACCGACCGGCCCTGGAAGGGCGGCGCCCCCGTCGGTCCGGACGGCCACGGGTGGCGGCCGGTCGGCCCGAGCCCGGTGGCCTTCGACACCGGCCACCCCGTGCCGGCGGAGCTCTCCGCGCAGCAGATCGAGGCGGTCGTCCGGGACTTCGCCGCGGCCGCCCGGCGGGCACTGGAGGCCGGGTTCGAGGTGGCCGAGATCCACGGGGCGCACGGCTACCTGATCGGCCAGTTCCTCTCCCCCCACAGCAACCGGCGCACCGACGCCTACGGCGGCTCCTTCGAGAACCGCACCCGCCTCGCCCTGCGGGTCGTGGACGCCGTGCGGGAGGTCTGGCCGGACCACCTGCCGCTCTTCTTCCGCATCTCCGCGACCGACTGGCTCGACGAGGGCGGCTGGACGGCCGAGGACACCGTCCGCCTCGCGCCGCTGCTCAAGGAGCACGGCGTCGACCTCCTCGACGTCTCCACCGGAGGCAACGCGGCCGGTGTCCGCATCCCGACCGGGCCGGGCTACCAGGTGCCGTTCGCCGCCCGGGTCAAGGCGGAGACCTCCCTGCCGGTCGCCGCCGTGGGCCTGATCACCGAGCCCTCCCAGGCCGCGAAGATCCTGGCCAACGGGGAGGCGGACGCGGTGCTGCTCGGACGCGAGCTGCTGCGCGACCCCTCGTGGGCGCGGCGGACCGCACGCGAACTCGGCGCCGAGGTCCACGTGCCGCCGCAGTACCACCGCTCCGTCTGACGCCCCCGTCCGGCACCCCGGCGCGCCCACGTGCGCCGGGAGCGTCCGCCGCCCGGCGATGAGTTCCCGGGCGGCCGACGGTCCCCCCTCCGAGGCACCGGCGCGCCGGGCCGCCCGCGCCACCGGGCCGACACGGGCGGCCGGGTGCAGACTGGCCGGTGTCCGCGACGACGCCGTCCTGGAGGGAGTCCGAGATGACCGAGGTACTACTGGCGGTGGGCACGCGCAAGGGCCTGTTCACCGGGCGCCGCACCAAGGGGAGCTGGACCTTCGAGGGCCCGCACTTCAACGCCCAGGCCGTCTACTCGATCGGCGTCGACACCCGGTCCGCGGTCCCCCGCCTGCTGGTGGGCGGGGACAGCTCCCACTGGGGCCCGTCGGTGTTCCACTCCGACGACCTCGGCCGCACGTGGAGCGAACCGGAGCGCCCGGCGGTGCGGTTCCCCAAGGACACCGGTGCCTCGCTGGAGCGCGTCTGGCAGCTGCACCCCGCCGCCGCTGAACCCGGCGTCGTGTACGCGGGCACCGAGCCCGCCGCGCTGTTCCGCTCCGAGGACCGCGGCGAGAGCTTCGCACTCGTGCGCCCGCTGTGGGAGCACCCGACCCGCTCCGACTGGGTCCCGGGCGGCGGCGGCGAGGCGCTGCACACCGTGCTCACCGACCCACGGGACGCGGACGCGGTGACGGTGGCCGTGTCGACGGCCGGGGTGTTCCGCTCCCGTGACCGCGGAGCGAGCTGGGAGCCGTCCAACCGCGGGGTCTCCGCCGTCTTCCTCCCGGACCCGGCGCCCGAGTTCGGGCAGTGCGTGCACAAGATCGCCCGGGACGCGGGCGACCTCGACCGGCTCTACCTCCAGAACCACTGGGGCGTGTACCGCAGCGACGACGCGGGCGCCACCTGGACCGACATCGGCGGCGGCCTCCCCTCTGACTTCGGCTTCGCCGTCGCGGGGCACCCCCACCGCCCGGACACCGCCTACGTGTTCCCCATCACCGCCGACTCCGACCGCGTCCCCGCCGAGCGGCGCTGCCGCGTCTTCCGCACCGGCGACGCGGGCGCCTCCTGGGAGCCGCTCGGCACGGGCCTCCCCCAGGGAGACCACTTCGGCACGGTGCTCCGGGACGCCCTGTGCACCGACGACGCCGACCCGGCGGGCGTCTACTTCGGCAACCGCAACGGGGAGGTGTACGCGAGCGCCGACGACGGCGACACCTGGCAGCGGCTCCTCGCGCACCTGCCGGACGTGCTCTGCGTGCGGGCGGCGGCACTGTCCTGACACGTTATACGCCGCGCCGGCCGGGGCCACCTGGACGCTGTACGAGGAGGTGTTCTCCGGCCGGGCCCCGGTACCGCCGTGTTCGCCTGCCGGCTGCCGGCGGAGACGGAGGACGCCGAGCGGGTCGGGCGGCTGCCGGCCTCCGCCCGGCATCTGCTGCCGGACGACCTGAGCCGAGGACCGTCCCGTGCGGCGGCCCCGGGGCGGGGTGTCTCCGCGCACCAGTAGAGTGACCCACCGTGACTGCGCGACCGTTGAAGGACATCGTCGAGGCGGGCTGGGCCGAGGCCCTCGCCCCGGTGGCCGGGCGGGTCGCCGCCATGGGGGACTTCCTCCGGGCGGAGATCGCCGCCGGCCGCACCTATCTGCCGCCCGGGAACCAGGTGCTGCGGGCCTTCCAGCAGCCCTTCGACGAGGTGAGGGTGCTGATAGTGGGTCAGGACCCGTACCCCACGCCCGGGCACGCCGTGGGGCTGAGCTTCTCGGTGGCACCGGACGTCTCCCCCTGGCCCCCGAGTCTGGACAACATCTTCCGGGAGATGCACGCCGACCTCGGCCACCCCCGCCCGTCGAACGGCGACCTCACCCCCTGGACACGGCAGGGGGTGCTGCTGCTCAACCGCGCCCTGACGACCGCCCCGCGCAAGCCCGGCGCCCACCGCGGCAAGGGCTGGGAAGAGGTCACCGAGCAGGCCATCCGCGCGCTGGCGGCCCGCGGCAAGCCGCTGGTGTCCGTGCTGTGGGGCCGCGACGCGCGCAACCTGCGCCCGCTGCTCGGCGACGTGCCCGCGATCGAGTCCTCGCACCCCTCCCCCATGTCGGCCGACCGCGGCTTCTTCGGCTCCCGCCCCTTCAGCAAGGTGAACGACCTGCTGGTCCGGCAGGGCGCGCAACCGGTGGACTGGCAGCTCCCGTGAGCGGCACGGCGGGCGGCGCCGCGCCCTGGGTGCTCGGTGCGGACTCGGGCGGCTCGGGGATCCGCACGGCGCTCGCCCCCGCCGGGTCGCTCGGCACGGCGGTGTCCGCGTCCTGCCGTGAACCGGTGCGCACCGGGCCCGGGGGGATCGACGCCGGGCATCTGCTGGAGCTGCTGGCCCCGATGGCACGCGGCCTGCGGGAGCGGTCCGGCGGGCCCGCACTGTCGGCCGCGGTGGTCGGCGCCGCGGGCATGGCCACGCTCGGCGGACGGCTGCGGGCGGAGCTTCCGGGAGCCCTGGAGCGGGAGTTCGGCCTGCGCCGGCTCGCGCTGGCGGCCGACGCCGTCACCGCCTACGCAGGCGCCCTGGGGCTGCGGCCCGGAGCCGTGGTCGCCGCGGGCACGGGGCTGATCGGGCTCGGCACCGATCTGCGCACCTGGCGCAGGGCCGACGGCTGGGGCCATCTGCTGGGGGACTGCGGCGGAGGGGCGTGGATCGGCCGGGCGGGCCTGGAGGCGGCGCTGCGCGCCCACGACGGGCGCCGGGGCGGCTCCGGGCCGCTGCTGGGGCGGCTGGAGGCGGTCCTGGGACCGCCCGGCGGGCTGCCGTCGCTGCTGTACCCCCGGCCCGACCGCCCTGCCCTGCTGGCCTCGTTCGCGCCCGAGGTGGCGCGCTGCGCGTCGGCGGGCGACACGGTGGCCGCCGGCATCCTGCGCCGTGCGGCGGAGCATCTCGCGGACACCGCCGAGGCCGTGTGCCCCCCGCCTTCGGGGCCCGGCGGGGGCGAGGTGCCGGTGGCCGTCACGGGCGGCCTGGTACGTCTGGGCGCACCGCTGCTGGAGCCGCTGCACGCGGAGTTGGCCCGGCGGATCCCCCACGCCCGGGTGGTCCCCGCGGCGGGGGATCCGCTGGCCGGGGCGCTGCTGCTCGCCGAGGCGCTCGCCGTCGGGGGCCCGCTGTTGCCGCAGGCCGCGGGGCTGCTGGAGGTCCATGCGGACGGTTCCGCGCGGAACCGCACATCCTCGAACGGATAAACACGGACAGATGGCGCACGACCGCCCCCTCCCCGAACGGCGGGGGGCGCGAAACCAGTAGCATGCGGCGCCATGAGCTCCTCCACAGGGCCCGCACCCGGCCTGCCCGTACGAATGCCGCGACCCCGACAGTCCGGGCGACACCGCCGCCCGGAGCCGGTGGCCGCTCCCGAGGGCGCACCCGTCCTCGTGCTCGCCGTGCCCGGCGCTCCGTCCGCGCCTGCGCGCAGTCTGGCCGAAGAGGTCGTCAGCATCGCCCGGTCCGAGCTGCCCGGCCTCGAGGTGGGCATCGGCTACCTGGACGGCGACGACGCGGAGTACCCCACGCTCGCGGCGGTGGTCTCCCACGCCGCGGCGCAGCGCAGCGACCGCTTCGAGCTCGCCAGGGCCGCCGGCCGCGAGGCCGCGGAGCCGGAGGGCCCGGCGGCGGTGGTCGTCCCGCTGCTCGCCGGTCCGGACGAGGCCCTGATGGGCAGGGTGCGGCAGGCGGTCGCGGACAGCGGGGCACCGGCCGAGCTGACGGACGTCCTGGGACCGCACCCGCTGCTGGCGGAGGCCGTGCACGTGCGCCTGTCCGAGGCGGGCCTGGCCCGGGCGGACCGCGCCCGGCTGTTCACCGTGGCGACGGCCGCGGACGGCATCGTGCTGGCGACGGTCGGCGGCCAGGAGGCTGTGCAGGCCGCGGGCATCACGGGCATGCTGCTGGCCGCGCGGCTCGCCGTGCCGGTGATCGCGGCCGCCCTGGACGAGGAGGGCTCGGTCGCCGCCGTCGCCGAGCAGCTGCGCGGCGCGGGCTCGGTGCAGCTCGCGCTCGCCCCGTACCTGGTCGGGCCGGAGCTGCCCGAGGGCCTGCTGGACGCCGCCGCCAAGGAGGTGGGGTGCGCGGCCGCGGAGCCGCTCGGGGCCTACCCCGCGGTCGGCAAGCTGGTGCTGTCGCAGTACGCGTCGAAGCTGGGCCTCGCCCAGCCGCAGGGTACGCAGCGCTGATCGGCCGGACGCGGCGGGAGCCGCGTCGGTCCTGGTTCCTCCCGGGCCCGCGGCGGGCCGCCCCGTAAGGGGCCCCGCCGCGGGCCCGGTGCCGTCCCGGGGGGCGGAGGCACCCCCCGGGACGGCGCCGGGCCGGGCTCAGCCGAAGACGACGCAGGTGGCCGCGGGGACGGCGAGGGAGCCCGCCCGCTGCGGCAGCCCCGTGGCGGGGTCGACGTCGAACCAGGTGACGTCCCCGGAGCGCTCGTTCGCGGCGTACAGGCGCCGCCCCCGCGGGTCCGCGGCCAGATCGCGCGGCCAGTGCCCCCCGCAGGGCACCGAGGCCGCCCGCCGGGCCCGCTCGGGACCGTCCGCGAGGTCGAGGACGGCGATGCTGTCGTGGCCGCGGACCGCCGCCCAGGCCCTCCGCCCGTCGGGCGCGACGACCAGGGCGGAGGGGTAGGCGTCGCCCCGGGCGCCCTCGGGCACGACCGGGATCTCGGCGACGGGCCGCAGCACTCCGGCGCGGGCGTCCCACCGGCAGACGGCGACTACGGGCTCGAGTTCGCACAGGACGAGCACATGGCCGCCCGCCGGGTGGAAGGCCAGGTGGCGTGGTCCGGTCCCGGGGCGCAGGGCCGCCTCCCCCCGGACCTCCGGCCGCCCGGAGGCGGGGTCGAGGGCGCAGACGCGCACCGAGTCCGTACCGAGGTCGACGGCGAGGATCCAGCGGCCGGTCGGGTCGGGCAGCACCTGGTGGGCGTGCGGGCCGCTCTGGCGGTCCGGGTCCGGTCCGCGGCCGCGGTGGTCGAGGACGGCGGCGGCGCGTTCGGGGGAGCCGTCGGACCGCAGGGGCAGCACGCTGACGCTGCCGGACCCGTAGTTGGCGGTCAGTACCCGGTCCAGGCCGGCGGTCAGGCTGAGGTGGGTGGGCCCCGCCCCGCGGACCGGGGCGGGGCTCCCCAGCGGGGTGAGGGTGCCGTCGCCCGCGGTGAAGGCGGCGACGGCGCCCTCGGTGGTCTCCGAGACGGCGTACAGGACGCGTCCGCCGGGCCGGACCGCCAGGTAGGACGGGTCGGCGACGGCCGCGGTGGCGTACGTCGCCGTCAGCGCCCCGGTCGCGGCGTCCACGGAGGCGGCGGTGATGCCGTGCCCGCCCGCCGAGGTGAACGATCCGATGTAGGCGTGTGCGCGCGCAGCTGCCGCCTCGGTGCCGGACACGGCTTCCCCTCTCGGCCCCTCGGTTCGCGCCGGGTCGCGCCAACCGAGCACATTAGGTCTAGACCACTATGGCCTACGGCCGCGGCGCGCGTCCCCCCGGGGGCCGGGTCGCGCGGAGGAGCAGGGGAGGCGGGCGGTGTGAGCGGGCGCGCCCGGGGTGCGCGCACCGCAGCGGTCAGGCGGGGACCAGGGGCGCGCGCGGAGACGTGCGCACCGGGGCGGCCAGGGCCGCCAGGGCCTCCTCCAGACCGTGCAGATGGCCGAGGGCGGCCTCGGCACCGGGGTGGTGGGGCAGGCCCGGGACCTGCGGGGCCGCGGGCACGGCGGGGACGGGGGCCGTGCCCGCGGGCACGGCGGGGCCGGGCGTGGCGCCCGGGGGCACCAGCGCGTGCACGGCGGCCTCCACGCGGCCGCACGCGGCCGTCAGCCGTGCGTCGTGGGAGGCGTGCGGATCGGCCGCGACGGCCGCGAGCCCCTTCGTCTCCCGCGCGCAGACGTCGAGCAGCGCGAGCACCTTCAGGGCGCGGGCCTTGCGGGCCCTCAGCGGGCTGAGCGGGTGGGTGAGCGGGGCGAGCGACATGCGGACCCGGCCGAGGAGCAGCTCCAGCTCCGCGACGTGCGGGGCCGGGTCGGCGGACGCGTCGCCGGCGAGGCGGCGGGCGGCGGCCCCGGTGCACCGGTGCACGCAGGCGACGGCGCGCCGGATCCAGGCGTCGGTGGCGGCGTGGGTGGTGACCGGCAGCACCAGCGCCACACCGATCGCCGCCCCGGCGGCCCCGACCAGCGTCTCCTCGACGCGCAGCACCAGCAGTCCGGAGTTCAGCACGCCGAGCAGCCCGTACAGCAGGCCGGCCATCATTGTCACGAAGAACATCATCCAGCTGTAGGACGGGGCGGCCGTGTAGAAGATGCCGAAGACGCAGACGGCGACGAGCAGGGCGGTCGGTGCCGGGGCCCCCGCGAGGGGGACGGCGACGAGCAGGCCCGCGGCGATGCCGACCACCGTCCCCACCACCCGGCGGAAGCCTCGCACGAGCGTCTCGCCGCGGGAGGCGGTGTTGACGAAGATCCACCAGGCGGTGCCGACCGCCCAGTACCAGCGCTCCCCCGACACCACCTGGCCTCCGGCGATGGCCACGGCGCAGGCCGCGGTGACCTGGAAGGCCTGCCGCGTGGTGGCCCGGGCCAGGCCGCGGGCGGGCGGGGCGGCGGGGGCCGCGGGCGGCGGCGTCCGGCGCTCGATGCACCACAGGCCGAAGCGGACGGCGGAGGCGGCGGCGAGGGCGAGCGCGACGGCCGCGAAGAGGGAGGGCAGCTCGGCGGGGACGGCGTGCAGGAACTGGGTGACGAAGAACATCATGAACGCGAAGATCCCGAGCGCATGGCCCCGCGGGCCGAAGCGCCGGGCGTAGGCGCCGCAGAAGACCACGGCGAGCCAGGCGGCGGCGCGCAGCAGCGGCCGGTCGTGGAGCGTGGTGGCGAGCGCCAGCACGGGGAAGCCCACCACCGGCAGCAGCGCCGTGGTGAGCGCCTGGGCGCGCACGCTGGTGTCCATGACGGTGAACAGCGCCAGCAGGGCGGCGAGGCCGCCCGTGATCGAGGCGGTGAGGGAGAGCCCGGCCAGTTCCGCGGCCGCGACGGCGAGGGAGATCCCCAGGACGGCGCGCGTGGAGACACGCAGCCGCAGCCGCCCCGGGTCCGGAGCCACGAACACCCTCTTCAGCACTGCTTCCTGCCCCCGTTCCGGCGGCCCGGTCTCCCGGACATGAGAAAGGCGCCGCGGGGTCCGCAGCGCCATTGACCTCCCCATGAGAGCATCCGCGGGGGCGGTGGCTCAACTCGCCGGCGATCGACCGGGCCATTGGCACAGCAATGGCCCGCCCGGCGGTGCCGAGGGGGTGCCAATGGCCCGCCACGGGCCCCGGCTGCCCCGGGAGGGCGGCTACCGCTGGAGGAAGGGCGCGTCCACGCCCAGCGCCCCCTCCTGCTCGGTGAGCGTGAGCGCCTCCGGGGCCACCAGCTCGCCCACGGCCCCCGTCGCGAGGGCGGCGGGGGAGGCGGAGGCGGCCGGTGCCGCCCAGGCGGCGGCCGCCACCGCGGCGGCGAGCACCGCGGCGGCGCGGAGGCGGGCGCGGGCGGGGGTGTGCGGTACGGGGTGCGTGTCCATGGCCTGACCAACGATGCGGACCGGCCGGGGGCACGCCCCCGGCCGCCCGCACGCGGGGCCCGGCGCCGGGCCACCGGGGGCCCGAGGCGCGGTATGCCGGGGCCGTTGGTACGGTCGCTGCGACCGGACAGGAGCCGGCGGCCCGAAGCGCCCCCTGGGCACGCGGGGCCACCGGCGGCGCCCCGCGGCCCTCCGCGGGGCACCCGAGAAAGGCCCCGCGCACCATGGCGGTCGACGAGCTGGACACCCGCATCCTCCGGCTGCTGATCGAGCAGCCGCGCACCAGCGTGCGCGAGTACGCCCGCATCCTCGGCATCGCCCGCGGGACCCTCCAGGCCAGGATCGACCGTCTGGAGCGGGACGGGGTGATCACCGCCACCGGCCCCCACCTGTCCCCCGCGGCCCTGGGTCACCCGGTGCTCGCGTTCGTCCACATCGAGGTGACCCAGGGCCACCTCGACGACGTGGGCGACGCGCTCGCCGCCGTGCCCGAGATCATCGAGGCCTTCTCCATCACCGGCGGCGGGGACCTGCTGACCCGGGTCGCGGCCCGCGACAACGGGCACCTGGAGGACGTGATCCAGCGGCTGATCAATCTGCCGGGCGTGGTGCGCACCCGGACCGAGATGGCGCTGCGGGAACGGGTCCCCTACCGGCTGCTGCCGCTGGTGGAGGCGGTGGGGCGGGCCGCCGGGCGGGCACGCTGAGAAGGCGCCGGGCGGTCCTGGGATGCTGGGTGGATGAGCACTGCGCGTGATCTCCCCGCGGTCGTCTTCGACCTCGACGGCACCCTGGTGGACAGCGAGCCCGCCTACTTCGAGGCGGGGCGCCGGCTGCTGGCCGCCCACGGGGTCGACGGCTTCGGCTGGGAGGAGCACGCCGCCTTCATCGGCATCGGCACCCGGGAGACGCTGCACGCGCTGCGCGAGCGCTACGGGCTCGGTGCCCCGCTGGAGGAGCTGCTCGCCGAGAAGAACCGGCTCTACCTGGAGCTGGCCCGGACCTCCGCGGCGGCCTTCCCCGAGATGCGGGCCTTCACCTCGATGCTGGCGGAGCGGGGCGTGCCGATGGCCGTGGCGTCCGGATCCTCGCGCGCGGCGATCGAGGCCGTGCTCGCGGGCGCCGGACTGGACGACCGGCTGCCGGTCCGCGTCTCGGCCGAGGAGGTGGCCCGCGGCAAACCGGAGCCGGACGTCTTCCTGGAGGCCGCGCGTCGGCTCGGCGTCTCCCCCGCGGACTGCGTGGCGGTGGAGGACGCGCCCCCGGGTGCGCGGGCGGCCCGGGCCGCGGGGATGCGGTGCATCGCCGTCCCGTACGTCGACGGCACCTTCGAAGACCCCGCGTTCCGCGACGCGGACCTGCTCTTCCCGGGCGGCCAGCGGGAGTTCACCGCCCGTGCCGCGTACGACTGGCTGACCGGCGCGGCCGCAGGCAGGCACTGACGCCCCGTAGCGCGGGGAGGGCTCCGCCCCGCCCGCCGGGGCGGACGGCCACCGGCCCGCGGGCCCCGCGACCCGCTGTGCCATACTCGGCGCGCCTGTTGCCCGTGCCGAGCCCGTGGAACCGCCCTGTGATATCCGCGTCCCCAGCGACCGCCGCGTCCGCCGTGCCGCCCGAGTCCGCACCGCGCGGGATGCCGGCCGTCCGCCGCGGCGCCGGCGCCCGCGCCGACCGGGACCCGGACGCGTGACCGGCACGGCCCTCGCCGTCCCCTACCTCGACACCGGCGCGGACCAGTTGTCCTTCGCCCTGGACCGGCCCGTGCACGAGGCGCTCGCGGTGCGCGAGGTGACGGTGGCGGGCGTCGCGGTGCAGCTCCGCCTGCTGGGCGCCTCCCACCAGGTCCTGGCCGGTCCGGTACGGGAGACCGTCGCCTGCCTCCCGGGCGTCGCGGGCGGGCTGCCGCGGACCGCGGTACGCGCCTTCGACGGCTGGACCTACCGCTTCACGGCCGTCGTCCACCGGCTGTCCGCGGAGGAGTTCTCCGCCCGGGTGGCGCGCATCCGGGGCGACGCGGACGGCCATCCGGCCGCCCTGTACGGCGTCTTCCCCGGATCCGAGGAAGCCGTCACGGCCCTGTGCGCCGAGGACGGCGGCAGGGGGCCTTCCTGGCGTACCTGGCACACCTACCCGCAGAGCCACCGGATCGTGGCGACGCACACCCGTCTGGAGGCCCGATGAGGACCGCCCGAACCACCGGCACGCCCACCGCCCGGACCGCCGGGGCGGCGCTGCTGGCCACCGCCCTGCTGGCCGGCTGCGGGAGCGGCGGGAACGAGGGCAACGCCGTGCCCTCCTCGTGGATCCGGCAGGAGTACCGCCTGGCCGGCACGGGTGGCGGCTACGTCGACACCCTGGACCCCGTGGGCGCCGTCGCCCGGGAGATCGACGCCAACACCCGCGCGGTGGACCGGCTCAGCGTCCCGGCGGGCTCCGGCACGCAGGGCGCCGAACTCCTGCGCTACCGCAACGACATCGTGGCCGTCACCCCCCTCGCGGGCGGCGGCAGCCGGATCGAGATCGACGACTACCGGACCGGCTACCACCGGTGGCGCCCCCGCGTCGGCAGCGTGTGGCCGAACCCGGACAGCGCCTCCTTCCGCGGTGGCGGCCCCGGCTCGGGCAAGTAGCCGCGGGCCCGCACCACCCCTCCTCCGTACGCCCTCCCGCCCCTCCCCCGCGGACGTCCCGAAAGGCACCCCCGTGTCACAGATCATGGAATCGGCAGGCATCTCGCTGCTCTACGGCCTGGTCGGCTTCACCGTCATGGCGGTCGGCTTCGTCGCGCTGGACCTGGTCACGCCCGGCAAGCTGGTCCATGTGGTGTGGACCGAGCGCAACCGCGGCGCCGCGGTGCTGCTGGCGGGGCAGACCCTCGCCATCGGTCTCGTCATCGACCAGGCGATCCGGGCGAGCGAGTCCGAGCAGGGCCTGGGGCTGGGGCTGCTGAGCACCCTGCTCTACGGTCTGGCGGGTGTCGCCGTGATGACACTGGTGTCGGTGGTCGTGGGGCTGCTGACACCCGGTCGCCTCGGCGAGGCCGTCCTCGACGACCAGGGCGACCGCCCGCACCCCGCGGCGTGGGTGCAGGCCGCCATGTACCTCGGCACGGCCTTCATGGTCGGCGCCGCCGTCTCCTAGCGCCGGTGGCCACCACCGCCGCGGCCCGTACCGCGGCACCGCCGCCGCCCCGCCCCGCGGCGCCCGCCCGCGGGGCGCGCTTCCTGCTCCTGCTCTCGGTGTTCCTGTGCGCCGCCTGCGGGCTGGTGTACGAACTCGCCCTGACGGCACTGGGCAGCTACCTCGTCGGCAACTCGGTGATGCAGACGTCCGTCGTGATCTCGGTCGTCGTGTTCGCGATGGGCGTGGGCTCGCTGGCGGCCAAGCCGCTCCAGCGGCGCCCGGTCGGCGCCTTCGCCGTCGTCGAGGGGCTGCTGGCGCTGACCGGCGGGCTGTCGGTGCTGGTGCTGTACGTGGCCTTCGCCTGGCTGCGCGTCTACACGCCCGCCATGGTGGCCGTCGCCTTCGCCGTCGGCCTGCTCATCGGCGCGGAGATCCCGCTGCTGATGACGCTGCTCCAGCGGATCCGCCGCCAGGAGGCGGGCAGCGCGGTGGCCGACATGTTCGCCGTGGACTACATCGGCGCGCTCGTCGGCGGGCTCTGCTTCCCTCTCCTGCTGCTGCCGGTCTTCGGCCAGTTGAAGGGCGCCCTCGTCGTCGGCGCCGTCAACGCGCTCGCCGGGGTGCTCGTCGTCGTGTGGATCTTCCGGCGGCAGATCCGGCGCAGGGTGCGGATCGCCCTGCTCGGCGGGATGGCGGCGGTACTGGCCGTGCTGGGCACCGTCTACGCGCTGGCCGACGACATCGAGGTCACCGCGCGCCAGCAGCTGTACCGGGACCCGATCGTGCACGCCGAGACCACGCCCTACCAGGACATCGTCGTCACACGGTCCCGGGCCTTCACCGGCGAGGCCGACACCCGGCTGTTCCTCGACGGCGACCTGCAGTTCTCGTCCGTGGACGAGTACCGGTACCACGAGGCGCTCGTGCACCCCGCCCTGGCCGGCCCCCGTTCCTCGGTGCTGGTCCTCGGCGGGGGCGACGCCCTGGCGCTGCGGGAGGTGCTGCGCTACGAGGACGTCCGGGAGGTGACGCTCGTCGACCTCGACCCGGCGATGACCCGTCTGGCCCGCGGCTTCGGCCCCCTGCGCGACCTCAACGGCGGCGCCCTGGAGGACCCGAGGGTGTCGGTGGTCAACGCCGACGCCTTCAACTGGCTGCGGGACGCGGGCGGCCGCTACGACGCGGTCGTCATCGACTTCCCCGACCCGGACACCGCGGCGCTGGCCAAGCTCTACTCCGTCGAGTTCTACCACCTGCTGCGCCGTGTGCTGACGCCCGACAGCCGGGTGGTCGTGCAGGGCGGCTCGCCGTTCTTCGCCCCGAAGTCCTACTGGTCCGTCGAGGCGACGGTCGCCGAGGCGGGCTACGGCACCACGCCGTACCAGGTGGACGTCCCCAGCTTCGGCAACTGGGGCTTCGTGCTGGCCCGGCCCGGTGCGGAGCCCCCGCCGCTGCGTCTGGGCGAGGGGGCGCCGCGGCTGCGGTTCCTGGACGACGCGGTCCTGCGGGCCTCGACCGTCTTCCCGGTGGACCGCCGGACCCGCCAGGTGCGGCCCAGCACGCTGATGGACCCGGTGATCCTGGAGTACACGCGGCACGAGTGGCGCGACTACTGACGCGGCCGCGGCCGGCGGTGCCCGGGGCCCTCCCGGGCGGGGCGGCCGCCGGCGGACCCCGGCGCCACCGCCCGGCCTCCCGGGGCAGGCTCCCCCGCACCCCGGGACCGGCGCGGCCGTGCTCCGGCCCGCACGGCGCCCGTGTGGGCCGCCCGGGCTCAGGCGAGCGGGGCGCTCCAGCTGAGGCGGCTGCCGCCCTCCTCGGGGACGGCGACCTCGAAGGTGCCGTGGACGGCCCGGGCACGCTCGGCACAGTTGTCCAGGCCGCTGCGGCGCCCCTGCGCGGGAATGCCGCCGCCGTTGTCGGCGACCGTCAGCCGCACCTCGTCCGCGCTGGCCTTCAGGGTCACGTCCACCCGGGTGGCGTGGGCGTGGCGGGCGGCGTTGCTGAGCAACTCCGCCAGGACCGCGACCACATGGTCGGCGATCTCGGCCGGTACGTCCGTGTCGAGCAGCCCCTCCATGCTCAGGCGGGGCGGGAAGCCGAGGGAGGTGACGGACTCCCCCACGGTCCGCGACGCCTGCGCGCGCAGCCCGGGACCGTCGGCCCCGTCGCGGGACCTCAGGCCGAAGATGGTCGAGCGGATTATCTTGATCGTCTCGTCCAGGTCGTCCACGGCGCGGACCACGCGCTCGGCGGCGCCGGCGTGGTCCACCAGCCGGGCCGCGCTCTGCAGCGTCATCCCCGTGGCGAACAGGCGCTGGATGGCGAGGTCGTGGAGGTCCCTGGCGATCCGGTCGCGGTCCTCGAAGAGGGCGAGCTGCTCGGCGTCGCGGCGCCGCTCGGCCAGTTCGAGCGCGAGCGCGGCCTGTCCCGCGAAGGCCAGCAGCGGCTCCAGCTCGGCGTCGGTGAAGACCGGCGCACCGCTCCCGCGCACCAGCACCAGCGCCCCGCCCGGATCCGAGCCCAGGGGCACGGCGACGGCCGGGCCGCTGCCCGGTGACGCGTGGGGGTCGGCCGTGAAGCGCCCGTCCTCGGCCAGGCAGCCCGTGACGGACGGCGCCCCGGCGGCCCGGGCCGCTCCCGCCAGGGTGCCCTCCCTCGGGACGGTGCGGCCGAGAAGGGCGTCGTCGCCCACCGCGAGTTCCACCGCCAGGTCGCCCGCGACGGCGGCCACCACCACGGAGGCGGTCCGGGCGGCGGCGATCTCGCCGGCCCTGCGGGCGATCAGCCCCAGCACCTCGTGGCGCGGATCGCCCGACAGCAGGCGGTTGGTCACCTCGGCTCCGGCCCGCAGCCAGCGCTGCTGGCGCTGCGAGCTCTCGTACAGCCGGGCGTTGTCGATCGCGACGCCGGCGGCGACCGACAGCGTGGCGATCACGGACTCGTCCTCGGCGTCGAACTCCCGGCCGCACCGCTTGTCGGTCAGGTACAGGTTGCCGAACACCTCCTCGCGCACCCGGATCGGCACGCCCAGGAAGGTCCGCATCGGCGGATGGTGCTCGGGGAAGCCGTAGGAGGACGCGTGGGAGCCGAGGTCCCCGAGGCGCAGGGGCTCGGGGTGGCGGATCAGCTCGCCGAGGAGCCCGTGCCCGGCGGGGAGCGGCCCGATCCTCTCCCGCTGCTCCTCGGAGATCCCGACGGTGAGGAACTGGGAGAGGGTCCTTCCGTCGGGTCCGATCACGCCGAGCGCACCGTAGCGGGCGTCGACGAGCAGGGCCGCCGCCTCGACGATCCTGCGCAGCACCTGGGACAGGTCCAGTCCCCGCCCCACGGAGACCACGGCCTCCAGCAGGCTGTGCACCCGGTCCCGGGTGCCCCGGACGGCGTCGATCCTGCCCTGGAGTTCCTCCAGGAGTTCGTCGAGCCTCATCCTCGGCAACGGCGACAACTGCTGCTCCTCGCCCACAGCGCTCTTCCTTCCACCCCCGCGCCCGTCGGGTTCACCCTAGCGAGTGACGCGGGGTGGACGTGACGGCGGGGACCGATGCCCCCGCCCCTCCCCTCCGGGGCGCCCCGCACCCTGCGCGGCCCCCCGGCACGGGACGAACGGGACGTTCAGCCCCGCGGGCACGCACCGAACGGGCCTCCCGGCGGGCGGCGGCGCGCGGGACCCTGGCCGGGAGGACGAAGCCCCGGCGCGCACACCCGACGCGACGGTCCGTGCCGCGGGTGCGGCGCGGACGCGGGCGGGGGCGCGGACCGCGGTCAGGAGGAAGCACATGGCAGAGCGAACGGTGGGCGAGGTCATGACGCGCGAGGTCGTCACGCTCGCGCCCGGCGCGCCGGTCGGGCAGGCGGCGAGGCTGCTCGCGGCGCGGCGGGTCGGCGCGGCCCCGGTGCTGGACGGGGAGGACCGGGTGGTCGGGGTCGCCTCCCGGGGGGACCTCGCGTCCGGCGGGCGCGACCGGCCCGGCACGGGCGCTGCGCGGGAGCCGTCCGGCGCGGAGGGCGCCGCCGAGGGGCTGACGGTCCGGCACGTGATGGCCGCGCCCGCCGTGACGGTCCACCCCGAGCAGCGCGTCGCCGTGGCTGCCCGTGCGATGGAGCGCCGTGGCGTGGACCGGCTTCCCGTCGTCGACGAGGCGGACCGGATCATCGGCATCGTGACCCGGCGCGACCTGCTGCGGGTGTTCCTGCGCTCGGACGCGGAGATCCTCGCCGACGTCCGCCGGACCCTGCGCAGCGTGCTCGGGACGGCGGCCTCCGCGCGTCCGGACGCCGCCGTGCGCGAGGGGCTGGTCGTCCTCGGGGGCCCACCGGCCCGGGACCGCGGACGCCTGCTGCGGGCGCTCTGGCGCATCGACGGGGTGACGGGCGTCCTCGGCGAGGCGGCAGGGGCACCGGAGGCGGGCGGCGCACACCGCCCCGGCGGGGCGGGGGAGCACCCGGCCGGACCGTGGCGCACGGCGGCGGCCGCGGGCGGGCCACCGGCCGAGGGGTGACGGACCCCGCGGTCGCGCACCGCTCCCCGGCGGGGGCGGAATCCGCAGCCGCGGGCGACCGGGTCCGTGCCCGCGGGAAACGCGTCGTGCCCGTCCCGCAGGTGCGGGACGGGCACGACGCCGCCGGCCGGGCACGGACCGGGGGACGGGTCGACCGTGCCGGGCGCGGGTCTGGGGGCGGCCGGTCCTACGGGAGCGGCCGGTTCCTTCAGGAGTGGGGGACGACGGCGACCGGGCAGCGCGCGTGGTGCAGCACCGCGTGCGCGGCCGAGCCGATCCGGGTGCCGATGGGCGCGCGCCGCGCCCGCCTGCCGACCACCAGGAGCTGGGCCGAGGCCGCCTGGTCGAGGAGGACCTGGCCCGCGCTGCCGATCTCGACGTGCTCGGTGACCTCGACGTCGGGGAAGCGCTCGCGCCACGGCGCCAGGGCCTCCTGGAGGGCCTTGCGCTCCAGGGGCTCCAGGCCGCCGGCGTCGTCGATCATGGCCAGGGAGCCGGGGCTCCAGGTGTAGACGGGCGGGAGGCTCCAGGCCCGCACGGCGCGCAGCGGAACACCGCGCACGGCGGCGGCCTCGAAGGCGAAGCCCAGTACCTCGGCGCTGTCCTCCGCGGAGCCCTGCTGGCCGACGACGACGTCGCCGCCCCGGCTCAGCAGGTGCTCGTCGTCCTCGGCCCGCACGGACACCACCGGTCCGGGGGCGGTGGCGATCACCTGCTGGCCGTAGGAGCCGAGGAGGAATCCCAGCAGGGCGCCGTGGCCCCGGGTGCCCAGGCACAGCAGTGCGGAGCGCTTGGCCTCGGAGACGAGGGCGGCGACGGCGGTGTCGGGGGCGATCCGGGCCGTCACGTCGAGTCCGGTGTGCCGCTGGGCCACCCGCGCCTCGGCCTCCCGCAGCACGGCGCGCGCCGATTCCTCCTCGGCCTCGCGGTTCTGCAGGACCGGGATGTCGAGCGGCTGCCAGAGCCAGGCGTGGACGATGTGCAGGGGAAGGCCCCGCAGCTGCGCCTCCTCGGCGGCCCAGTCGACCGCCGCCAGGCTCTCGGGCGAACCGTCAACGCCTACAACTACCGGGCGGGTCATGGAATCTGCCTCCGTAGGACGACGTACGTGCCGGCCTCCTCGACCGGTCTCGGGCTCCAGCCTGTCGTGACAGGGCCGCCGGGGGCAGGGCCGATCGGCCCTGTTCGGTGGACCGGTCGGCAGAACCGCCCCCGCGCCCCTCGCGGACCGCGGAACCCGGCGTACCGCGCGCGCGGGCCGGCGGGTACGGTGTGCGGCCCTGCCACCGGTCGTGCGCGTACCGCCCATGGCGGGTCGCACACGGGCCGTGGCGGGTCGCCACACGGACGGGCGCGGCGCCGCCGCGCCCGGGTCGGCGCACCCCCCGGGTCGGCACCGGTTCCGGCCAGGGCCGATCGGCCCTGGCCGGAACCGGGCTTGTGAGGCACGATCACCCTCGTCCACCGCGGTGGACGTATCCCCAGACGACGGAGCATGTGATGACGGACAACGGCTCGGGCCTCACCGGCGGAGCACCGGTGACGGTGTTCCTCCTGGACGACCACGAGGTGGTGCGGCGCGGGGTGTACGACCTGCTGGACGCCGAGCCGGACATGACCGTCGTCGGCGAGGCCGCGACCGCGGAGCAGGCGCTGGCGCGCGTCCCGGCGCTGCGGCCGAAGGTGGCCGTGCTGGACGTGCGGCTCCAGGACGGCGACGGGGTGAGCGTCTGCCGGGAGCTGAGGTCGCGGATGCCGGAGCTCGCGTGCCTGATGCTGACCTCCTTCGACGACGAGGAGGCGCTGCTGGACGCCATCGTGGCGGGTGCCGCGGGCTATGTGCTCAAGCAGATCACCGGGACGGACCTGGTGCAGGCCGTGCGGACGGTCGCCTCGGGGCAGTCCCTGCTCGACCCCGGGGCGACCGCGCGGGTGATGGCGCGGCTGAGGGACGAGGCCGGGGAGGAGAGCCGGACGGGGGTCGAGGGGCTGACGGCCAGGGAGCTGGAGATCCTCTCGCTCATCGGCGAGGGGCTGACCAACCGGGAGATCGGGCTGCGGCTCTACCTCGCCGAGAAGACGGTGAAGAACAACATCTCCCGCATCCTCGGCAAGCTGGGCGTGGAGCGCCGTGTGCAGGCGGCCGTGATCGCGACCCGCCTCCAGGCCCCGGCCGGCCCCTCCCGCCCCGAGTGGCCGGGGCGGCGGACGCGCTGACCCGGTGCGGGCCCGGGCGGACCGGCCGGGCTCCCACGGGCTTGGGCCGGCTGCGGAGTCGCCCGGCAGTCCGGCTGCCGGGGTGCCGGGGACCGGCCCCGCCGAGGGTGCGGGCCGCACCGGCGCGGGCCCGCCGTGGCGTCGGCGCGGGCCCGCCGGCCGGCGCCGGGCCGGCCTCGTCCGGCTCCCCGCAGCCGACCGGGCACCAGGACCGGTCCCGGCGGCGGGCGAGGAAGAACATGCCGCAGCCGGGCGCGGTGCGGCGCCGCAACCGGGCCTGCTCCGGGCCCGCGGCCGGGAAACGGGCGTCTGACGGTCCGGCCGCCGCGGCGGGCCGGACCGTCGCCTTCCCGCCCGGGCGGGCGCCCGTCCGCTCCGGCCTCGAAGGCCACCGGCGCGCGGTCCGCCGCCGGGCACCGGCGCCCGGCGGCGGACTCAGCCGCCCGCGGGCGCGGCACCCGCGAGCCCGCTCAGCTCCTCGGGCCCGACCTCCTCCAGGCTCCCGGCGAAGTGCCGCCGCGGGGAGGGCGGCACCGGGAGCAGGCTGGGGACGACCAGGACCGTGCAGCCGGCGGCGTCCGCCGAGGCTGCGCCGTCCGGGGAGTCCTCGACGGCGACGCAGTCCGAGGCCGGGAGGCCGAGGCGCGCGGCGGCCGCCAGGTACGGGTCCGGGTGGGGCTTGGTGCGGACGGTGTCGTCGGCCGAGAGGGTGAAGGCGAACGGCACATGCGCCAGGGCGCCCCGGGTCACCGAGTCCACCACCGCTCTCGGCGACGCACTGACCAGGGCGAAGGGCACACCTCGTGCGGCGAGCGCGGTGAGCAGCCGGTCCGCACCGGGACGGAGCGGCGCCCCCCGGCGCACCCGCCGGAGGAACTCCTCCCCCAGCACCCGCCCGACGGCCGCGACGTCCTGCCGCGGTGCCGACCGGACCAGGTGGGCGGCGGTGTCGGCGACGGAGCGGCCGACCACCTGGGGGGCGTCCTCGGAACCGAGGCGCAGCCCGAGCCCCGCGGCGGTGTCGGCGGCGACCTGCCACCACAGGCCCTCGGTGTCCACGAGGGTGCCGTCCATGTCGAACAGGACGGCCCCGGGCCCGGTCACGACGCGCTCCGGGACACGACGAGCACCGGATGACCGGCGAGGCCGAGGCGGGCACGGGCACCCGCGGTCAGCCCGGCCGCCTCCCGCGAGGGGAGGTCGGCCTTGGCCTCGGCCCCGTCGGGCAGGGCGAGATGGACCCGGGTCACGGCGCCGAGAAAGGCGGACGCCACCACGGTGGCCTCGCCTTCCGGGTCGGCGGCGACGGTCACGTTCTCGGGGCGGACCAGCGCCCACACGTCGCCGTCCGCGGGCCTCGCGCCGTCGGTGGGCAGCCGGTGCCCCGCCACCTCGACGGTCGCGTCGGCCGCGAGGCGGCCGGGCAGCCGGTTCATCGTGCCGACGAAGGAGGCCACGAAGGGGGTGGCGGGGCGGGCGTACAGCTCGGCAGGGGCCGCGCACTGCTCCAGGCGGCCGGAGTTCAGCACCGCGACCCGGTCGGCCATGGAGAGCGCCTCCTCCTGGTCGTGGGTGACGAAGACCGTGGTGATGCCGAGCGACAGCTGCAGGCGGCGGATCTCCTCCCGCAGGCTGTCGCGCACCTTCGCGTCGAGCGCGGACAGCGGCTCGTCGAGGAGCAGCACCCGCGGCTGGAGGGCCAGGGCCCGGGCGAGCGCGACGCGCTGCTGCTGACCGCCGGAGAGCTGGTGCGGGTAGCGGCCGCCGTGGTCCGGGAGGCCCACGAGGTCGAGGAGCTCGGCGGCGCGGGCGGCGCGGCGGGCCGCGGGCACCTTGCGTACACGCAGGCCGAAGGCGACGTTGTCGCGTGCGCTGAGGTTGGGGAACAGGCTGTAGGACTGGAAGACCATCCCGGTGTCCCGCTTGTGCGCGGGCACGGCCGTGATGTCCGCACCGTCGACGAGGATCTCGCCGGAGTCCGGCCGGTCGAAGCCCGCGACCATGCGCAGCGCGGTGGTCTTGCCGCAGCCGGAGGGCCCGAGCAGGGCGAGGAACTCCCCCGGCTCGACGGTGAGGTCGAGCCCGTCGAGGGCCACCGATCCGGCGAAGGCCCGCCGCAGGGAACGGAGTTCGAGCCGGGCGCCGGACGGGGGCGGGGTGCGTCCGGTGCTTGTCGAGGTTGGTCGGGCGAATGCGGCGGGCATGGGTCAGGACTCCTTGGGGGCGGCCGGTGCCGTGCCCTCTCCCGCGCCGGCTGCGGAGCCGGCGCGGGAGAGGAGCAGCAGCAGGGCCCAGGTGAGGGCGAGGCTGAGGATGGAGACGGCCACGGACATGCGGGCCTGCGCTCCGGAGATCGTCACGATCCACACGGCGAAGGGCCGGAATCCGAGCAGTGAGGCGATGGTGAACTCGCCGAGGACGAGGGCGAGCGTGAGGAAGGCGGCGCCCGTGAGGGAGGACCGCAGATTGGGCAGCAGGACCCGGACGACGGCCTGCGGCCAGGAGGCCCCGCAGTCGCGGGCCGCCTCCACGAGGGTGGGGACGTCCAGGGCCCTCAGGCCCGCGTCCAGGGACCGGTACACGAAGGGCAGCGCCAGCACGGTGTAGGCGAGGACCAGCACGAGGGGGAACGCCTCGTTCTGCACCGCGATGAAGGTCTGGTAGAAGGGCGTGGCGGCCAGGTGGTCCGGGCCCCAGCGCAGCACCGTGGCGATGCCGGTGACCAGGGCGATGGGCGGGACCACGAGCGGCATCATGCAGACCACTTCCACCACGGGGCGCAGCCGCGGCGACCCCAGGCGCACGGCGACGAGGGCGGGCACCGCCAGCAGCAGCGACGCCGCGATGGTCGCGGCGGCCAGGCCGAGCGACAGCAGCAGGCTCTCGGTGAAGCCCTCGGCGGACAGCAGGTCGGTGTAGGCCGCGAAGGAGACGCCCTGTCCCGGGGTGTGGACGGTGAAGACGAACGAGGAGACCAGCGGCAGCAGGAAGTAGGCGCCGGCCAGGCCGAGGACGGCACCGCGCCAGACCCGGGGCCGCCGGCGTCCGGTGCGGGGACGCCTCACGGGTGCTCCGTCCGGCACGGGCCCCGGCCTCTGGGGGGCGGCTTGCGACGGGGCCTGTGCGGGCGCCCCGGCGGCCGGCGGGGTGGCGGGGGCGGGGGTCAGCGCAGCCATCGGGCGCTCCGTCGCTGGAGGGGGAGGTAGACGGCCATCACCAGGCCGGCGATGAGGATCATGTCGAGTCCGAGGGCGAGCGCCACGTTCTCCTGCCCGGTCAGCACGTTCCCGGACAGCGCGTCCGCGATCTTGAGGGTGACCAGCGGCACGGACCCGCCGACGAGCGCGGCCGCGGTGGCGTGGGCGGCGAAGGCCGTTCCGAAGAGCAGCACGACTCCGCCGAGCAGGGACGGGGCCAGGACCGGCAGCCCGATGTGGCGCCAGAACTGCCAGGCGGTGGCGCCGCAGTCCTGCGCGGCCTCCCGCCAGCGGGGGCGGAGCCCGTCGAGGGCCGGCACGGTCACCAGGACCATGAGGGGGATCAGGAAGTACAGGTAGACCACGGCGAGCCCGGTGAAGGAGTACAGGTTCCAGCCCAGGTCGGTGAGGTCGGCCAGCTGGGTGACCACGCCGGAGATGCCCGCGGTGGCGATGAAGGCGAACGCGAGCGGGACTCCGCCGAAGTTGGCGAGCACGCCGGAGGCGGTCAGCGCCGCACTGCGCAGGGCCCGGGAGCGGGAGGTGACCACGGCCTGGGCGACGAGCGTGCCGAGGACCGCCGCGACCAGGGCGGTGAGGGCGGAGAGCCGGACGCTGCCGAGGAGTGCGCCCAGGTAGGGGCCTTCCAGGGAGCGTGCGAGGTGGTCGCCGGTGAGCGCGGTCCCCCCGGTGGCGGGGTCGGTCCGGGTGAAGGCGCCGTGCACCAGGGCGCCCAGCGGGATGCCGAAGCAGAGTGCGGCGAAGGCCAGGAGGGGAAGGGCGGCGAGCCAGGTGCGCGGCCCGCGCCGCCGGCGGCGGGTGCCGCCGGCGGTTCCCTGGCGGGAGGTGGTGGGGACGGGCATCAGGAGACGGCCTTGTCCCACTTCTCGGCGAGCGTCGCCTTCGCCGTGTCGAGCTCGGCCGGGGCCGGGAAGGAGGGGGTGCCCTCGACGGCGGGGAGCTTGGTGACGGCGTCCTTGTCGACGGTGCCGTCCTCGGTCATCGCGGGCAGCAGCACCGGGCGGGCGTAGCCCTTCAGCCACAGGTTCTGGCCCTCGGGGCTGTAGAGGAACTCCATCCACAGGCGGGCGGCCGCGGGGTGGGGGGCGTCCTTGTTGACGGCCTGGGAGTAGAACTGGGCGTAGACGCCGTCGGAGGGCACGGAGACCTTCCAGTCCACGCCCTTGGAGCG
This sequence comes from Streptomyces sp. C10-9-1, assembly GCF_024497955.1. GTDB lineage: Bacteria > Actinomycetota > Actinomycetes > Streptomycetales > Streptomycetaceae > Streptomyces > Streptomyces sanyensis. Next base: position 230,963 of record NZ_JANHKP010000010.1, read on the forward strand.
GAACTGGTCGGCGTAGCCGGCGTTGAGGTAGTCCCAGTCGACGGAGATGGGGGTCTCGCCCTTCTCGACGGTGGCCGGGGTGGACTCCACGGGGATGAAGTTGCCGCTCTTCTTCAGCTCCCCGAAGAAGTCGATGCCGGGCTGGATGTCGGCGAAGGAGCCCTTGTTGGCCAGGGCGGCCGCGAAGACGCCGCCGAAGGCGGAACCGGACTTGGTGGGGTTGCCGTTGAGGGCGACCTTGCCCTTGTACTCGGGCTTGAGCAGGTCCGCGAAGGTCTCCGGGCAGACCGTGATGCGCGCGGCGTCGCAGCCGATGGAGACGTAGCCGCCGTAGTCGTTGTACCAGCGGCCGTCGGCGTCCTTCTGGGTGTCGGGGATGCTGTCCCACGCGGCGACCTTGTACGGGGCGAAGAGCCCCTCCTCCGCGCCGCTGCGGGCGAAGGCGATGCCCAGGTCAAGGACGTCGGGGGCGCGGTCCTGGCCCTTGCGGGACTTCACGGCGGCGATCTCGTCGGCGCTGGAGGCGTCCGGGTTCTCGCTCTTGACCTCGATAGCGGGGTACTTGGCCTCGAAGGCCGCGATGACCTCGCCGTAGTTGGCCCAGTCCGGCGGCAGCGCGATCACGTTGAGCGCCCCTTCCTTCTCGGCCGCGGCGACCAGCTTGTCCATGCCGCCGAACTCGGCCGCGGAGGTGGCGCTTCCGGCGGAGGGCCCGCCGTCGGCGGCCTTGGCGGCGGGGTCCGCGTCGGGGGCGGCGCCGCAGGCGGCGGTGAGGACGGTGAGTGCGGTGGCGCCGAGCACGGCGGCGGCGCGGCGGGCGAGCGGTCTGGGCACGGAAGGCTCCTGAAGCGAGAGGGTGCGATCACTTGTCTGAACAAGTCGGCTCCCACTTCGCCCGGCCCCGCCGTCCGGGAGGTGAACGGGGCATGACCGGCCGACGATCGCTCGACGAAGCTCCGTGTCCGGTGAAGTACAGGTGAACGGAGGGCAGTTGGCCGGGGATACGAGGACCGGCGCGGGGCCCGCCGGGTTAGAGTGGGTGGCCCGGCGGCCACCGAGCGCGACCGGCCGCGTACACCGTCACGGAGGGACACGTGGGCACCGCGCGCTATCTGGAGATCGCCGAGACCCTCCGGCAGGCGATACTCGGCGGCGAACTGCCCGTCGGGGGACGGCTGCCGTCCGAGAGCGCGCTGATGACCCGCTGGGGCGCCTCCCGGGGGACGGTCCGGCAGGCGGTCGCGCTGCTGGGCTCGGAGGGCCTGGTCGGTTCCCGCCAGGGAGCGCGGCGCATCGTGCTCAGCAGGGAGCGGCGGCACAGCTTCGCCGAGCTCAACAGCTTCGCCCAGTGGGCCCGGGGCCTCGGGCTGGCCGTCACCGGCCGCATCCTCGCCCGCAGCCGCCGTCCGGCCACGCCCGAGGAGGCCGAGGGCCTCGGCGTCACCGAGGGCACCGAGGTGCTGTACGTGCTGCGGGTGCGGAACCTCGACGGTGAACCGACGATGCTGGAGCGCACCGCGTACGCCGCCTGGGCCGCCCCCGCCGTGGAGGCGCTGGCCGAGGACTGTGTGTCGATCATGGACAGCCTGGCGCGTGACGCCGGGATCGTCGCCCAGTACGGAGAGCACCTGATCGACGCGGTCGCGGCCGGAGGCATGGACGCCCGCCTGCTGGGCGTCCGCCGGGGGAGCCCGCTGCTGCGGCAGCGGCACGTGAGCCGCGACCAGGGCGGTCGCGCGATCGAGTGGAGCGACGACCGCTACCGCCCCGGCAGCGTCACCTTCAGCACCAGCAACTCGGCGACCGCGGCACCGCTCGGACGGCGCATCGGGGACCGGGCGGTCTGAGCGGCGCTCCTGACCGTGCCGCCCCGCGGCAGGCCGGCGGGGGCCGTCAGGAGCCGGCGGGCGCGCCGGGCCCGGCCCTGAAGGCGCCCCGGTAGGCGTGGGGGGAGGTCCCCACGCGGCGCCCGAAGTGATGGCGCAGCGTGACGGCCGACCCGAAACCGGCCTCGACGGCCACCTGTTCGACCGAGAGGGCCGTCGTCTCCAGCAGCTCCCGCGCCCGGCGCACCCGGGCGGCGAGCAGCCACTGGAGCGGGGCGGTACCGGTCTGCGCCCGGAACCTCCGGTTCAGCGTCCGGGGGCTCACGGCGGCGTGGGCGGCGATCTCGTCGAGCGTCAGCAGCCGGTGCAGGTTCTCCTCCATCCAGACCAGTGTGGGCCCCAGCCCGGAGCCGTCCGCCGCCGGCAGGGGCCTCTCGACGAACTGCGCCTGGCCACCCTCGCGTTGCAGCGGCATCACGGTGCGGCGGGCCGTCGCGGCGGCCCGGTCCGCGCCCAGGTCCCCGCGGACCAGGTGCAGGCAGAGGTCCAGGCCGGCGGCGACGCCGGCCGACGTGACCACCGGGCCGTCCTCGACGAAGAGCACCGAGCCGTCGACGTCGACGCGGGGATGGCGCCCGGAGAGTTCGGCCGCGTACTGCCAGTGGGTGGTGGCCCTCCGCCCGTCCAGCACACCGGTCGCCGCGAGCGTGAACGCGCCGACGCACAGGGACGCGAGCCGGGCCCCGCGGTCGTACGCGTCGGTCAGCTCGCGGACCACGGCCCGGTCCGGCGGTTCGAGGAAGCCCGCGCCCGCGGGCACCACCACGGTGTCCGCCTCCGCCAGGGCGTCGAGGTCCCAGTCGGCGGTGAGGGCGAAGCCGCCGTGCACGGCGGAGGTGCGGACCCTGCGGCCGGGCGCGCACACCCGTACCTCGTAGCGGGGCTCCCGGGCCACCTCGTTCGCCGTCCCGAGGACCTGGCCGGGCAGGGACAGCTCGAAGGGGAGCACCCCGTCGAGGGCGAGGACGGCGACGACCTCCGGCACGGCGGCGGGCGCGGCAGGGGCGGCGGGGGCGGCGGGGCTCATGGCGGGAACTTAGCGCACCACGTCGTTCCCGCCACTGGCCGGGGTGCGGAAGGGGCCCGGAGGATCGGGGCATGACTCCGCATACCGAAGAAGGACCGTCCGCCGTCGAGACACCCCCGGCGGCCCCGCACCCCGCGGCGGCGCTGCCGCCGCTCAGCGCTCTGGGCCGCAGCGCCCTGCGGTGCGCACGGGAGGCCGAACCGGCCTTCCTGTACGCGCACAGCGTGCGCAGCTACCTCTTCGCGCGGGCCCTGGCGGAGGCCCAGGGCCTGACTCCCGGCACCGACTACGACGACGAGCTGGTCCTCCTCGGCTGCGTCCTGCACGACGTGGGGCTGACCGCGGCCGCCTCGGGCCACCAGCGGTTCGAGGTGGACGGTGCCGACTTCGCCGCCCGCTTCCTCAGGGAGCGGGGGGCGGACGAGGAGGCGGCCCGGGTCGTCTGGAAGGTGGTCGCGCTGCACACCTCGGAGGGCATCGCCTCGCGGATGGGGCCCGAGGTGGCGGTGGCCCACGACGGAATCGCGCTCGACGTCCTCGGGCGCGGCCGGGAGCGGCTGCCCGCGGTGGTGCTGGAGCAGGTGGTGGCGGCGTATCCGCGCGAGGGCCTCGCCTGGGCCATCACCGATCTGATCGTGGACCAGGCCCTCGCCGACCCCGCCAAGGCCGGACCGCTGTCCTTCCCGGGGCAGGTGCTGCGCGGCCACCTCCCGCCGGGAGCCGTGCCGGGGTGGCACGATCTCGTCAGGGCCTCGCCCTGGGGCGACCGCCCGCCCGCGGCACCCTCCGCACCGGGAGGCGCACCGCGGTCTCCGGCGGACGCGGGCGGCACGGCGTCCGCGTCGCCGGGGGCCTGAAGCGGCCGCGGGGCGGCGCCCGTGCGGCGCGGGCACCGTCCCCGCGGGCGGACGGGGCGGACGGGGCGGACGCGCCCCTCCCCCTCCCCCGCCGCCCCCCGCGCCGCGGCCGACCGGGCCCGCGGCCGGGACGCGGCCGCACCCCCGACCAGGCGGGCAGCCGGCCGGCTCGGGATCAGCCTGCCGCGCAGGCGCCGAGGTCCTCCCACACGCCCCACTCGCCGGTGGTCCCGGGCTGCTCCCCGGTCACCCACCACTTGGCCCGCCAGGTGTGCCCGCCGTAGGAGACGGTGTCGCCGCCGGTGTAGATGCTCCCGGCGTTCCACGACGGCGCGACACAGGCGCCCGGCTCCCCGTCACCGCCGCCGTCGCCCCCGCCGTCGCCGTCGCCGATGGAGACGTCGATGCAGGAGTAGAAGGCGTTGCCGGTGTCCGCCACGTTCCAGACGGCCAGCACCTTCTGACGGCCCGTGACGCCGCCGAAGTCCACCTGGTGGCTGACGTCCGCGGGCGGTCGCGCCCCGTTCCCCGTGAACGAGGCGATCATCCGGTCGCCCAGGAAGTACTGCCAGGACTCCGTGGCATGACGGGCCGTGTGGTGCCAGGTGAAGGTGTAGGTCGATCCGACGGGGGTGACGTGCCAGCCCTTGCCGTCGTCGTCGAGTTCGGCGAACTGGGCGTTGCCACCGCTGCAACTGCGCAGCCCCTTCGGCCCCTCCACGCTCTGCGGCTCGTAGCGGATCTGCCCGCAGTCGACGACGCCCGAGGCGCACTGGTCCTGCCGGCTCGCCGGGGAGGTGACCCAGCCGTGCGCGTGGGCGGTGCTCGCCGGAAGCCCGACGGCGAGCACGGGGGCGAGCAGCGCCCCCGCCAGAAGGGATGTCTTCCTCTTCTTCGCGTTCATGCCGTTGCACGTCCTTCGCTGTCGAGGCGACCCGCCGGATGCCACCGCGCCGCGGGATCGCAGGGCGCGCCGGACCGGGGGGATACGGGTTGCCGGCGGGACGGGGCCGGGTGGGGGTTCCGGTGCCGCGGGGCGCCCTTGCCCGCGCTGCCGCTCATGCGGCACACCGGTGGTCCGGACCTGACCTCACCGTTGGTCTAGACCTTAACGGCGGACGGGATTCGGTCAAGAGGCCGCGCATGGTCAACACCGTTGCCCCACAGTCCAGTTGAAGGGCGACGGTGACACACGGGCCAGGGGGCGGCAGGCGCCGCACCCGGGCCTGACATGCCCGCACCGGGCGCCCCGGCCGGCACGGGACGTGGCGCCCGGCCGACCCGGGAGGACCCAGACCACCGAGCCATAACATCGACCGATCCGATTGACGGGCCGAGGCCGTCTGCCCTGTGCTGGGCAGCGGCTCGTCACACGGAGCGCGGAGCCCGCGCACCGCCTCGGCGCCCGCACGGACGGGGCGGACGCCCCCCCCACCGGGAGCCCGTATGACCGTCGATCAGAGGCAACCCGACGCACTCTGGAGGGAGTTCGGCCACCACCTGCGCCATTGGCGCAGACAGGCGGGCGTCACCCAGCAGCAGCTCGGGCTGCGGGTCGGCTACCACCACAGCCAGATCAGCCGGCTGGAGGCGGGACTCCGCGAGCCCCCGGTGGAGCTGGTGCGCCGACTCGACTCCGCGCTCGGGACCGGCGGCCGCCTGGCGTCGATCGCCGCCGCGCCCCGCCCCGCACCGGGGGAGCCGCACGGGCTGCCGAGGCACCCCGCACTGTTCGCCGCTCCGCCCGGCACGGAGGACGGCGGCGGTCCCCCGGGGAGCGCCGCCTGGCCCTCGGAACTTCCCGCCGAGGGCCTGGCCTGCCCGCTGCACGGCGTCGCGGGCTGCGCCGTGCCCGACCGGTCGGCCACCTCGGACCTGCTGGACGCCCTGACCGCACCCCGCTCCGGCGCCGCCGCCCCGGCGGAGGCCGATCTGCTGCATGCGCTCACCGCCTCCCTCGCCTGCGTGATCCGCGGAGGAGCACTGCACCGGAGCGACGGGGAGGACGCGGCCACCACGGAACGGCTGCTGCGCGCCGTGCTGCGCTGGGCCGCGGCGGTCAACTCCACCGGCCGCCTGCCCCACGGGCAGCTGCGGATCGCCGCCCAGTACGCGCAGGTAGCCGGTCGGCTGCGGATGCGGCGCGGCCAGAGCGGCACCGGGATGGCCTGGTTCGCCCACGGCCTGCGCTGGGCGGACGCGGCCGAGGACGCCCCGGCGCGGGCCACGCTGCTGAGCGACAGCTGTGCACTGGTCCGGCTGGAGGAGGACGCCGCCACCACCCTGGGATACGCCAGGGCCCTCGGCGCCGTGGACACCCGGCGGCGCTGGATCGCCACCCTCTCGCACCTGCACCAGGCACGGGGCCATGCGCTGGGGCAGGACGCCGCCGCGTGCCGCCGGCACATCGCCCTGGCCCGGCGCGCCTTCCCGCGGCTGCGCCGCGACGACCACCGGGAGGCACCCTGGCTGGCCGGCGCCGAGGGGGAGATGAGGGTGGAGTCCGCGGTCGGCGCGGCCCTGCGCGATCTGGCCGCCGCGACCGGCGACCGCGCCACCGCACGGCGCGCCGTCGAGGCCGTCGCCCGGGCGCGCACCCGGCTGCCGCCCCTGATGCGGGACACGCACCTGCTGCTCACCCTGCGGCTGGCCGACGGCTGGGCGTGCGCCGGTGACCCCGGGGCAGCGGTGGCCCTGGCCTCACCGGTCCTCGACGAGGCGGTGCGGTCGCGGGAGCCGCTGATCGGCGCGGAGCTGGACGGGCTGCACGGCCGGCTCTTCGCGGAAGCCCGCACCTCCGCCGAAGTGCACGCCTACCGGGAGATGTTGCTGGAATCCGCCCTCCTTCCCCGCCGGGCGCGGCTTGCCGGATTGTGACAGCACGCGCCTCCGCCCCCGGATGCGTTGACCGGCGTACGGCCCGATGTGAGGGTTCGGCCAGCCGGGCGGCGCGACATGCCGAGCGGGCGGGGGCGGGAACACGGCGCCGCCCGCCCCCGTGGACTGGATTGTCATAGTCATGCCAACCCCTGACCCGGTTTCGTCATCTCTCACAAGGAGCCATGATGCTGAGAAAGCTGGCGGTGGCCGGGGTGTCCCTGGCCGTGACCCTCGGGGTGGTGGTGCCGGCCTCCGTCGCCGCGGCCGCTCCGGCCACCGCACCTCCCGCGGAGCCGCAGCCGCCCTCCGCCGCACGCGCCCTCGCCGCCGCCGACCGGGCCGCGGACAGCGGTCTCGACGCGCTCGCCACGGGCCCCGACGAGCAGTACGACCGGAGCCGGGTGACCCCCTGGGTCGAGGGCCTGTACTCCGTCGCCTACGAACGCACCTACAAGGGTCTGCCCGTCGTGGGCGGCGACGCGGTGGTCCTGGCCGACGGCAGCGGCCGGGTGCGCTCGGTGCACTCGGCCACCCGGACCTCGATCTCCGTCCCCACCAGGGCCGCGGTGTCCGCCGCCGAGGCCGCCGAGGCGAGCAGGGCCCGGCTCGCGGAGGTGGCGAAGACGGAGGCGCCGCGCCTGGTCGTCCGCGTCAAGGACGACCGCGCGACGCTCGCCTGGGAGACCGTGCTGACGGGCCGGACCCGGAAGGACGTCCCCAGCAGGCTCCACGTCTTCGTCGACGCCCGCACCGGCGGCATCGTCGACTCCTACGACGACGTCCGGGCCGGAACCGGCCACAGCGAGTGGAACGGCCCGAACCCGCTGGCCATCGACACCTCCCGCTCGGGCAGCCGGTACGCCCTCCGCGACACCACCAGGCCCGGCCTCCAGTGCTCGGACTACGGCAGCGGGCTGTTCACCAAGGCCACCGACGACTGGGGCACCGGAAACGCCTCCAGCCGCGAAACCGGCTGCGTGGACGCCATGTACGCGGCCCAGAAGCAGTCCGACATGCTCCGGGAGTGGCTCGGGCGCAACGGCCACGACGGCAACGGCGGCAGCTGGCCGGTACGGGTGGGCCTCAACCAGCTCAACGCCTACTGGGACGGGTCCACCGTCACCATCGGCCACAACAGCGCGGGCAAGTGGATCGCCGGCATGGACGTCATCGGCCACGAGTTCGGGCACGGCCTGGACTCCAGCACCCCCGGCGGGGCCAACCACGAGCGTGGCCTGGGCGAGGGCACGGGCGACATCATGGGCGCCCTCACCGAGGCGTACGCCGCCCAGCCCGCACCGTACGACACCCCCGACTACACCGTCGGCGAGACGATCGACCTCCAGGGCCGCGGGCCGATCCGCAACATGTACGACCCCGGAGCGCTCGGCGACCCGGCCTGCTACTCCTCCTCCATCTCGGGCACCGAGGAGCACGCCGCCGCCGGCCCGCTCAACCACTGGTTCTACCTGCTGGCGGAGGGGTCGGAGCCGGGAGGCGGCAAGCCCTCCAGCGCCACCTGCAACGGCTCCACGGTCACCGGTGTCGGCATCCGGGAGGCCGGAAGGGTCTTCTACGGCGCCATGCTGCTCAAGACCAGCGGCATGACCTACAAGCGCTACCGGACCGCGACGCTGACCACCGCCAAGAACCTGGACGGCAGCTGCGGCCTGTTCGCCAGGACCAAGGCCGCCTGGGACGCGGTCAGCGTCCCCGCCCAGCCCGGCGATCCGACCTGCACCGCGCAGCAGGACGAGTTCTCCCTGGCGCTCTCCCCCGCCTCCGGCGACATCCGGGCCGGTTCCTCGGTCGGCGCCACCCTCCACACCACCACCGTCTCCGGCAGCGCCCAGCAGGTCGCACTGACCGCCTCCGGCGCGCCCGCCGGCGTGGACGTCTCCTTCAGCCCGTCCACCGTCACCTCCGGCAGCAGCTCCACCATGACCCTCTCGGCCGCCGCCGGAACGGACGCCGGGACCTACGCGATCACCGTCACCGGGCGCGGCGGGAGCACCGCCCACACCGCCCGGTACACGCTCCGCGTGGACGGCGGCGGAGACACGCCCGCGCCCCCGGACGTCAGCGTGGACAACGTCCGGGCCCACCTCGACGAGCTGTACGCCATCGCGTCGCGCAACGGCGGCAACCGCCGTGCGACCGGCGGCGGCTACCGCGACTCCCTCGCCTACGTCAGGGGCAGACTCCAGGCGGCCGGGTACACGGTCACCGAGCAGACCTGCACCTCGGGGTGCTCGGCCGGGGCCGGCAACAACCTCATCGCCGAATGGCCCAAGGGCGAGTCCACCGACGTCTACATGTTCGGCGCCCACCTCGACGGGGTGTCCGCGGGTCCCGGCATCAACGACAACGGCTCCGGCTCGGCGGCGCTGCTGGAAGCGGCCCTCACCCTGGCGGAGGCCGACCCCGCCATGAGGAACCGGGTCCGCTTCGCCTGGTGGACCGACGAGGAGCAGGGCCTCAACGGCTCCGACTTCTACGCCAGGACGCTCTCCGCCACGGAACGCTCGCGGATCAGGGCCTACTACAACTTCGACATGATCGCCTCGCCCAACGGCGGGTACTTCATCAACAACATCGGCTCCGCGGCCTCGGCGCCGATGAAGGCGTACTGGGACTCCCTGGGACTCGCCCCGCAGGAGAACGTCGAGGGCCGGGGACGGTCGGACGACTACTCGTTCCAGCGCCTCGGCATCCCCACCTCGGGCTACGCCACCGGGGCCTCGGCCGTGAAGTCCGCGGCGGAGGCCGCCAAGTGGGGCGGGACCGCAGGCCGCTCCTACGACCCGTGCTACCACTCCTCCTGCGACACCACGAGCAACATCAACACCACCGCGCTGAACCGCAGCGCGGACGGCATCGCGTACACCCTCTGGAAGACCGCCGTCGGCCAGGCACCCGACCCGGTGGACGACTTCTCCGTCGCCGCCGACCCCGCCGCGGGCACGGTGGAGGCCGGCTCCTCCGGGACGGTCTCCGTCCGTACGGCCACCACGAGCGGCGACGCCCAGACCGTGCGGCTCTCGGCGTCGGGGGCACCTGCGGGCGTCTCCGTGTCCTTCAGCCCCTCCTCGGTGACCTCGGGGCAGTCCTCGACGGCCACCGTGCAGGTGGCGTCCGGGACCCCCGGCGGCACCTACACGCTCACCCTCACGGGCACGGGCGAGGTGACCCACAGCACGACCTACACCCTGACCGTCCCCGGCGACGGGGGCGGTGAGACCAGCTGGCGGCTCGGCGAGACCTACGCCGCCGGGGACGTGGTGACCTACGAGGGCGTCCGCTACCGCTGCATCCAGGGGCACACCGCCTATCCCGGCTGGGACCCGCCGAACGTCCCCGCCCTGTGGCAGCGGCTGTGACGCGGCAACCCACCCGCGCCACCTGACACTCCGCGGCGGGAGCGCACCCCGGCCCGCGCCCGTGCGACGGACGGGCGCGGGCCGGGTTCCCCAGGGCGTACGACGGCAGGTCACGGCCGACCAACCGCACCGGCGGGGCCGGGGCGGGGCAGAGGGCGCACCGCCGCGGAGATGCGCATCCCGGGGGCCGGGCCGTCTCCGGGGAACCCACACGGCATTTCGCCCTCTGCCCGAAATTCGACCCGATGACATGCGACACCGTGGCGAGATGATTTCGCCGACTGCATTCCGGCGGAACTCTGCACAAGGCCCGGGCCACGGGCAGGACGGCCGGAGGCGGAGGGGACGGCCCACCCGCGTTCGCTCTACCCCTTGGTTCCCGGGAATGACGTGCCCGCGTTCTCGCTCCGCCGGTCGAGGATGCAACGGGCAGGGAATGTCCCTCCTTTCGACCACCCGGTACGTGCACCGCCGCGATATGGACGCGTGCCCGCACGCGCCCTCCGGGGGCCGTGTGCGGCCTCCTTCCCCGTATCCGGGGGTGCGCATACCCCCCACGAAGGAGAAGGAAATGCGAGCAGGCGACTCCAAGCGCTATCTCGCCTATCTGGCGGCGATCGCCGCCGGGCTGCCCACGCCCGTGCTCGTCGGCGGCTCGGCCCAGGCGTCGACCGGCGCCACCGGCACGGTCACCGTCTCCGAGTCGGCGCGTGCCGCACTCGCCCAGGCGGTGCAGGCCGACCGCCGACGGCCTGTTCGGTCAGCACAACCAGACGTACAACGAGGTCACTAACCCGCCCTACCTGCAGTACGGCAAGCCGTTCCACCCGTAGCACACCGCGCAGGAGGCCGGCGCGGCCGCCGCCGTACCGCTGAGCAGGATTCTCGACGAGCTGTTCTGACGCCCCCGCCGGTGCCCGGCACCGGCTCCGACCGGATGCGGCCCGCGCAGCCCGGGCCGCGTCCGGTCTCCCCGCAGCATCGAGCCACAAGCGCCCAGGAGGCCCGAGGATGGCACAGGAACCCACCAGACAGGTCCAGTTCGTCACCAAGGTGTCCAAGTTCTGCAACCTGAGGTGCACCTACTGCTACGAGTTCGCCGAACTCGACCGGCGAGAGCGGATGAGCCGGGAGCAGCTGCACCGGATGTACGTCCACCTGCGCGACTACTACGTCGACAGGGACCGGGAGGACGGCGTCCGCACCCAGCTGCACATCGTCTGGCACGGCGGCGAGCCGTTGATGATCGAACCGGACTACTCCTGGCGCACCCTGGAGGACCAGCGGGCCGTCTTCGGGGACTCCCTGCGGGTGAGCAACACCGTGCAGACCAACCTCACCCTCCTCGACGACGAGCGGCTCCGGCTGCTCCGCGACGGATTCGACAACGTCGGCGTGTCCCTGGACCTCTTCAGCGGCCTGCGCGTCAACATCGCCGGCCGGGACCAGCAGGCCACGGTGGTGTCCCATATGGAGCGCCTGCGCTCCGAGGGTGTCCCGTTCGGCTGCATCACCGTGCTGACCAGGAAGAACCTGGGCCGGGTGGTGGACACCTTCGCCTTCTGCCAGAAGGCCGGACTGGGGTTCCGGGCCTGCCCCTTTTCGAGGGCGCCTACGCCGACCAGCACGAGACGTACGACATCACCGTGCCCGAGATCGTTTCCGCCCTGAACGGACTCGCCGACCTCTGGCTCGGCAGCGACCACCCGGTGCAGGTGTCCCCGCTGGACGACCAGTTGCAGATCGTGCTGCGCCACCTCGACCCGAAGGCGCCGCGCTCCTACTTCAACCAGCGCGAATGGCTGCCGGTCATCGTCGTGAACACCCCCGGGGACGTCTACGCCTACGGCGACCCGTACGAGGACCTCCGGGCGTCGCTGGGCAACATCTTCACCACCCCGCTGGGGGAGTTGCTCTCCGGCCCGCGCTTCGACGCCTCCGCCCGGGCGGCCGAGACCCGGATGGCCGCGAACTGCCTGAACTGCGAGTATTTCGGAGCCTGTTCGGGCGCGGCCATCGCCAGCAACCGCGACAACGTGCACACCGAGGTCGACGGCATCGGCGTGTGCGACGTCGACCGGGCCGTGCTCCGGCACATCGAGGACCGGCTGCGCTCCAGTGGCGTGCTGGACGGCGACGGACGCGTCGCGACCAGCCCCGCGCCCGCCGCCGACCCCGTCGCCTGACCCCGTGCCGGGACGTGGGAGCGAGCGCCGAGGGCTCCCCGGGGGCTTCGCCGTGACGGTCTCCGCGGCGGACGGCCCGCGCTCGCCGGTGCCCGACCCCCCGTTCGACGACACGGCCCCGCTGCTCGCCGTCACCCTGGAGCCCATGCCGGGCGGCGGGGAGGAGCGCCCGCCCTTCCTGCACCTGGACCTGGCGGACCGGCCCGGCGCGGCGGCCGTGGCACGGGGCCTGCGCCGGGCGGGGACCGTCCTGGACACGGCGGTGACCCTGTTCGTCCACAGCTCGGGCAACGGCTACGTCGGCATCACCGTCACCGTCACCGGGGAGGCGCCCACGGCCGATGCCCGGCCCGACGCGGAGGACAGCCCCGGGCAGCGCGTCCTGCGGGTGGCGGTCGACCCCGCCCACCACGCCGCGGGTCTCGCGGCCGCCGTACGCAGCGGTCTGCTGGTGCTGGTGCACCACTGGACGTCGACCGGGGGCGAGGTCCGCCGGTCACTGCTGAAGGTGGCCGTGCACCGGGCGACGCTCGAACGGATCGTCCGGGCGGCGCTCACACATCCCGCTCCGTGCGGGTCGGGCTGTCCGGCGGGCGGGGCGGGGCGGGCTCTGACGACCACCACGGCCCCGGGTCCCCCGGGGTGCCCCACCGCACCCTGTCACAGCGACGAGGCGAATCCTGCTGTGCTGGCTGACACGACCGGGCCCATCCGCGATGTCGTCGAAAGCCTCAACTCCGCGCTCCAGTTCCTGCGAGCACTGGCAGCTGGCGAGGGTGACCCAGAGATCCAGGACGTGCCCCTGACCATACGGGACCTGCCGGAGCCTGTGGCTCCTGCACCCACCTCACTGAGCGCACGAGGACCGCCGCGACATGAAGTCCGGCCAGAGGGCGGCGTTCTTGTCACAGCGTGCGGCGATGCCGCACCCCTGCTTGAACAGCCCCGCCGAGGCGTCCGACCCAGCGGCAAGGCTCGGCAGTTGCCACTGGGCTGCTCGCGATGGCCTCAACTGGGATCGATCACCATCCTGCCCGGCATGAGTCTGGTGATGCTCTGGCGAAGGCGTCGGGCGTCCAGTGAGGCCACGGATGTGGCGGCTTGGAGATTCATTTCGAAGCACGCCCGGTACGGGTGGAGCGCCACAGCAAGGTCGTGGTGGGACTCGGCGAACTCCGTCAGATCGGCGAGATCCCTGGTGGAGGCGCCGGAGAGCCTGCTGAGGTCGCCGAGCAGCTCAAGCAGTTCGCCAAGACGGCCGGCCGCGGCAGCGCCGGCCAGCCCCACGGTCAGATCCTGGGGCGAGCGCGGCGGGTGGCTGAGGAGGCGTTCCACCGCCAGAGTCTGGTGGCGTTTCCGCCACGGAGTGGGGGGCAGCCAACTCAGCGCGCGGGCGACCGCCGGGGCGTCTGCGACCAGGGGCTCCCGTGCCGAAGGCCCGGCGAGGTTCCGGAGCCTGAAACCAGCCGTCGAGAGGGCCTGGCAGGCATGGCCCACCTCCAGCCACATCGCCCGGTCATCGAGAACGATCTCACGGGACAGGACGGAGACGACCCGGTCGTTGACGGCGGAGGCAACGGCATCGACGTGCTGAGGCTGCAGCCGTGCCGCGACTCTCAGCAGCAGCACTCCCACGGGAAGATGGACGTGCTCCACCACCCTCGACCAGCCGACCTCCTTGAGCGAATCGAACACCATCGGTGCCCCGGCATTGTCGTCGAGACTGGTCAGAAGGGCGGCGAGACCGACGGCTGGCTCCAGATCGGCCAGCACCCCCAGCCGCAGCCGTCGTTCCAGCTTGGCGTGGTCGATCTTCGGGACCAGCTCGAGTGCCCAGCGTCGTTCCCACAGCGCCATGGTGCGCAGGATGTCCCGGACGACTCGCGGACTGGAGACGGTGGTGATGATGAGCTTCTTCAGCTCGTAGGTCATCGTGGTCCAGTCCGCGTTGAGCGCCTGTCTGGGGCCGACCCCGATCTGAGCGAGGTGCAGGGCCGCCATGTACTGCTCAGAGGGGTTCTGCAGCAGCTGCAGCTCCTCTGTGAAGATCTTCATGAGTACTGCGTCGCTCGTGAGCCCCTGGTAGACGGGTTTCCCCAGCCCTGCGATGTCCTCAAGGGCCGCGAGCAGCCCGGCTGCCCCCACCGGGTTGGCGTACATCTCGGATCGGGTGCGCCAGACCAGGCGGGACTCCTCCTCCGAACGAATGGTCTTCATCGTGTCCCTGCCGTAACTGGTGACCAGACGGCCGACGAACCCCCGGTCCATCCGGTCCAGCACCCGGAGGAGCTGGGTGAACTCGCCGCCGCTCCTGACCGAGTCGAGACGGTCCCTCCACACGTTCGGGCGTCCGATGACCTTGCTCGTCTTCTGCAGCAGATTGGCCCCGGAGATCCCTCCTGTGTGCCGCAGAGTGCCAGCAATCTCCCGGCAGGCCTCAGCCACCGGAATGGTCGGGGCGTTGGCCAGACGCTGCGCCAGTTCGCGAATGTCGAACGTCTGGGCGTACCTGCGGAGGGCGTGGGGGTACAGGGCGCGGGCCAGCCGGTGAAACTCCGCTTGGGCCTCGGGCGGTGCCCAGATACTCATCCCGGCAAGCAGATCGTCGACGCTGACCCTCTTGCGCAAGCGCTCCAGGAAGCCGGCTCCGAGTTCGAGGTCGGAACCGAGCCGTAGGGCGAGCCGTGGTCCCCAGATCCTGCGGGATGTGGTGAGTGCCTGCGTGACAATGTCGACCATCAGATCCAGGAACGACCGGCGGTGGGAGACCTGCGCCTCCCACAGCCCCTTGACCACGTAGTACTTCACCGAGGGACGAGGGTCGGTCTGCAGCCAGTGGACCACGGTCTGCTCGCCGAACGCGTCGCCGAGCCTCTGCGCGAACGTCTTGCCGTGCTGGTGGAAGGGTTCCTCCACCGCGTACGTCACGGACAGCAGCATCCCGGCCGCCCTGGGGTCGGCTCTGACCGCCTCGGCCAGCTTCCTTACGAAGTCATTGTCAGGCACGGGTTCAGGAGCCCACAGCACAGGTCCCTGGACTGGTACGGACAGCAACAGGCAGGCGCACCAGGCATGCAGACCCTGGACCACACGGAGGAGTTCGACGACCTCCATCGGCGAGGCGCGGCGCAGCAGAGCACGGAGTGCGTCCAGATAGCGGCCCCGGTCCCAACGGGTGTCCACGGCCCGCTTGAAGATCTCGTTGCGGTGCATGCCCGAGGTCCGCCGCACCTCGTGCAGTGCCGTGATGACATCGCGAGGGCTGCTGTGCTCCAGGGCGGGCGAGAGAAGGTGCTGGTACTCGTCGATCATCACCGCCCACTCAGTCCGCTCCACCTGACGGCGCAGCATCATCCCGGCGAGAATCACGGCGAATCCGTCCTCCGCCTTGGCCTGGTACTCGATCAGCATCTCGGGACCAGGTTCCTGGTCGACCGGGTGGTATCCGGCGGCATCCTCGTAGTGGACGTCGGCGTCTTCCGCAACACGCCGCCAGAGCCGCCGTTGGAGCCTCAGGGCCCGCAGCACCAGGAAGTAGTCGGCGGCCCGTGTCGGACTCAGGTCGGTGACGACCTCCGCGACCCGTTTGACGATGATCTCGTTCAGTTCGGCACTCTGGAACCACTCGATCAGGCTCAGCAGGTGCAAGCGTTCCTGAGGGGTGCCCTCACCACTGCTGACAGCAGCGTTGACCTGGACCTGCAGCCACGCCGCGACCTCGTTGAAGTCGAGCGCCCCGGTGGCCATGGCGTGCCGGATCCCCCGAATGACATTCTTCAGGTCGTGCAGCCGCAGGGGGGACGGATCCTCCGTGAGTCGATTGGTGAACTGCCGGACGAAATCTCCGGTCGTTGTCTCGTCGAGCGAACTCCCGAGCGCCGTCAGACAACGGGCCAGCTCGGCCGCCTGCGCTCCCTGGAGCCAGTCGTCCAACGCGCCGGCGCGGGTGCGGTCGACAAGTTCGGCCGCCACCCAGGCACGGTAGAGCCGGGCACCGAGCAGCCATGCCAGGGCCTCCCGGGGTGCCCATCGCATCGCCTCCTCCACGCCGGGCAGCACCAGATCGACGGCCTTCGCATGAACCCGTCCTTCGCTCGCGAGGGGAACAAGATCCGGGGCGTCGGGGTCCTCCTCGATCTGCATCGCACGCCGCAGGATCCGCTCGCTGTCCTCGACGCTCGCAAGCCTCGCCAGTTCCTGCCCGGGCAGGGATTCGATACCGAGGGCCTCCCTGTCGGCGTCGGTGAGGTCGGTGAGACTCGACTCGTGAACACCCATATGGATCAACGAGGTCGCCGCGGTCCGGGCGACCGCCTCCTGCTGCCGCATGCCAAGTCCGTCGAAGCAGGCAAGAAGAGGGTCGTCGCCTCCGGCGGTGCTCATCCTCCTGATGAGAACGCCGACGTCTCGGGTTCCGTCCTCCCGCTCGACCTCCGCCAGCCCTGCCCGGCGGTCGAGGGAGCCGGGGCGAGCGCTGGTAGCCCGCTCGACGAACTGCTTCAGGCGCGGCTTGCCGACAAGGGCGGGGACGATGTCGAGGCTCTCCGTCTTCCACTCGGTGGCGGCGGAGAGGTCATACTCCAGAACAGCGAGCACGCTCGCACCGACGGATTCCGACACCATCGGCAGCAGTGCGCCGACCGCGTTGTTGCCGCTCTGGAGTGGTAGGAGGCCGTCCAGGATCAAGAGCAAGGGCCTGCTCCTGTCGTGCTTCGCCAGAGCGGTCGCGTGGCCGCACGCCTCGATCAGCGGGTCTCGGTCGGGCAGTTCGCCGTGGCGGGACAGGATCGTCTGCACCTGCCAGCCTCGGCGCCGCAACCCTTCGGCCAGCTGCCGGGCGATGGTGGTCTTTCCGCTGCGCGCAGTACCGCCGACGACGGCCAGGCGCCTGCGCTTCGCGACCCGCTTTCGGGCGATGGCCTGCTTTCCGGGGGCGTTCCTCGCATTGCCGGGCACACCCGTCGGCCCGGATGCCTTCGGCTGCTCGTCGAAGAACGCCAGGAGCTTGCCGGCCTCGTCCATCGGTGTGTCGCCGGGCCGCGGCGCCATCGGGTCGGGCACCCAGCCCAGCCGGGCCAGTTCCTCGATGTGGCGGGCGCGTTTCCAGTCGGCCCAGCCCTCGCCCCAGACGGCCGTGGCGGCGGCATCAAGCGTCGGCTCGGCGGGCACGTCGGCGGGGGGCGTCCGCCTGCCCCCCGGACCGGCCACAACCCAGCCGTCCGTGGTCGGGGCGAGAACCGTGGTAACGCCCACCTGCCCGAGCGCCTCCACCCGTCCGGACAGGTCCGCCGCCGACATCGGCGCAAGGTTCCGGTCCGCCGTCCACGCCCCGAAAGCGAGGACGGTCGGACAGGGCAATCCGGTGGCCTCCGCGAGGATGCCAAGTGCGTAGCCGAGTCCGATCGCTGGATCCTCACCCACCAGCGACACGGGCCACGATCCGACCGGTAGTGGGGGTCTGCCGACGGGGCCGACGGCTCCGAACCTCCCGAGCAACTCCGCCACGGCCTCCCACGCCGCAGCCAGGTGGGGTCCGGCCCACTCCATCGGGCGGAGCCATTCAAGCGAACCGTCCGCGAGTGGGGCCTCCTGCACCGGTCGCGCCGCGGCGGTCGCCAGGGTGACTGCAAGGCGCCCTCCGAGCACATCGAACACCGCCGCGTGCGCCGGACCTGTACTGGGACCCGCTCCGTTTCCCCTGTCCTCGGTTTCGCACCCGTCCTCCGGAGAGGGGGCCTGAGGGCACTCCGCCCAGAACTGCGCCAGGTACTCAACGACTTCGCCGCCCAGCTCGTCGAGAACGCTGCGCATAGGGGCGGACCGCCCCGCGGAGCCGTCCGGCTCCGGCGGCTCCACCTCGGCGTCCCCGGCTTCGCCGTCGAAGTATGCCTCCGCGACGAGGGCGAGGCCGCTGTTCTCGGCCACTACAAGCCAGTGGGGCAGAGAGGCGGCGATGTCGGCCGTGTCCGGCCCATTCGCCAGTCCGTCGAGCCAACCGCCGTTGACGTCGAACTCCCTCAGTGAGGAGACGAGTTCCTCACCCTCGATCTCCTCCGCGGCGGCGAGGTTCAGCAGCAGGAGCAGTCCGGCCAGCCGGTCGCGGAGGAACTCGCCGCCCGGTGTGTGCGGCGAGGAGTGCGGCACTGCAGTCATGCGGGTTACCTCCTGGTCCCGTTGCCGCGGTCTACCTGGGGTCGTGGCCGGTCCGGGCGCTCAGCAGGGCGAGTGCCCCGGACGTCGCCACGATCAGGCCGTCCGGGCCGTGCGAGCAGATTCCCGCCGGGAGCCCGTCGAGCGGCCAGCGGACACCGAGCCTCTCGGTTGCGTGGTGGGTGTCCAGCCAGCTGCCGTCCCGGTCGCCGCCAGCGACGACGAACCAGTCGGCCATCAGGTGGACGGCCCGGACAGCATGTCCGAGCGGTGGCACGGCGCCTGAGAGACGCGTGGTGCCCCCGACGACCGCGCAGGTGCCTGCGGCATCCACGATCACTGCGGTCTGTCCATCCGCGGAGGCCGCCAGACGCACGGGATTCGGGCACAGTGCCACCCTCCTGGGGGTCGCCGCGTCTGCGGGAAACCACTGGTGGACCACTCCGTCGAGAGTGGCGGCCCAAACGACCGGGTCCTCCCGCCGACCTGCGACAGCCAGAGCGACGACAGGCCTCCGGAATGCCTGGCCCGCCACCGAACCGATGCCGGAGGCGGAAACGGACAGCACCTCGACGGCTGGGCCGTCTGCCAGGGCGAGCAGCCCGGCCGGGTGCGACGCGGAGGGGCCAGGCATCTCGCCGGATCCCTCCCGCAGCACCTGATCGGCGTGCTCGGTGTCCGGCGCGGATCGGAACAGTGAGCCGTCCGGGAGGACGACCAGTGCGCATGCGCCGGCGGTGTTCCCGCTGGCCTCTCCGTCCCCGCCCCCCGCGGTGCCCGAGATCGCGTGCAGGTCCCTGACGGGCCCGAGACCCGACCGCGACGCCACCTGGTCGCCGGTACCGCCGTCCCACCAGATCAACGTTCCGTCGTCGTGAGCGGTGATGAGCGAGCCCGGTCCTGGCTCCCCGGCCGCCGACACACGGGTGATCGCATGGCGGCCACGGACCCCCGCATTGGCCCACACCACCTCCACCGACCCGGGGGGCGCGACGACGGGCCCTGCGGCGCGGGCCAGGTCGGTCAGGCGCCTCCGGGAGGCTGCGAGCGCAAGGGCGAACCGTCTCTGCTGCGGCGTCCCGCGCCGGGGCACGGCGTTCCATACGGCGGTACGTGCCGCTTGGTCCGCACCGCGCAGGGCTCGAACCGCTCGGGTCATGGTGGTGCGGGGCAGGGCGAGCAGGAACTCCGGATCGTCGAGGAGTTGCTGCGTACCGGTGGTCGGATCGGTCGCGGCGGCGGCGAGGACGGCGAGCAGGTGCTCGGGGATGCTCTCCCAGCCCCGTTCGCCCACACGAAGCTCGTCACGCAGGTGGCGCAGCACGGTACGACGGGGGGACTGCCCTCCTGATGGCAGCGGGTGACGCGGCCGCCATGCACTGTGGACCTGCTCCGCGTCCTCCGGTTCCGGGTGCGTTCCGGGTGCGTCCCGACGGACGAGGAGGGTCCGGAGGGCGGGCAGGCGGGCCGCCAGTTCCTGTGGCGACAGCGCCACCGGCTCCGCGCCGTCGGCGAGCCGTGAGGCGACTCGGGCCCAGGTCGGCACGTCGAGGAAGATATCGTCGCCGAAGGAGCACAGCGCGCTCAAGGTGTCCGCCACGGCTTCAGCGGACTCCGGGAGGACCTCCGTCAACGTGCGGCGGAGCAGGGCGTCGAGCCGGTCGACGGCAGCCTCGCGGGCACCTTCCAGGGAGGCACCTGCCCGGTCCAGGACGTCCGCCGCGGCGACCGCCGCCGCGAAACAGCCGCCGCAGGTCTGCCGCAAGGCGGCGACGCCACCGTCGGAGAGGTTTCCGCCGTAGGCGAGCCGGGTCCGCAGATAGGCTTCCACGGCCGACGCCCCCTGGTGTACCGGGTCGTCCAGGTCGAGGATCAGGTGGGCGGGCCGTCCCGGCAGCTGGCGAGCGGCGGCCACCACCGCCCGAAAGGCAGGCAACGCAGCAAGTGGCGCAACCAGCTCGGAAAGAACGGCGTCCGGCCCCCGGGCCTCGTCCAGGTGGTCGACGACCAGGCCGCGGACACCCTGGGGGCTGTGCCACCTGAGCTCGGCCAGCAGACCTGGAACGTCGGTGGCAGTGAGTCCGAGCGATCTGGCGATGTCGGCAGCCAGCCGGTCCGCCGTACGGCCGCGGGCGTCGACTGCTGTCAGGCTCAGGTCGCCGACCGGCAGGATCCCGTGCCTTGCCACCATGGGCAGCGACGCACGTAGTTCGGTGGTCGCGGTGCTGACCAAGCGACCCAGGACGGCGGTCTTGCCACTGCCGTGCGAGCCGGTGAGCCACAGGGGAGGGGCTGTCCCTGCCCCCGTCAGGTGGTCGAGGACAGTGCGCAGGGCAGCTTCACGACCGGTGAAATACCAGCCGGGTGACGCATCGTTGACCACTCCGCGGGAGGCCCGGCCCCAGCCGGGAGGCAACCACGTCGGGGGCTCGGACGGCATGTACCGCGGGTTGGGCAGTGCCCGGCAGCGCGGATCACCGTGACCGGCCACGATGCGGGCCTTCTGTTCGGTGCGGCTCAGGGCTCCCTGCACGGATTCCATCACCTGGGTCAGGTCAAGGTGCGGTCGCTCGGTGCTGGGGGTGGCGACGGCCTCCAGCGCGGTCGTGAAGGCCGTGGAGAAGACCGTCTCCAGGGCCGTCTCGGAGCGTCGGGCCGCCGCCACGACCCACAGGTCCAACTGGTCGTCGACGGCGTGGTGGCTTCCCTCCGAGATTCTGTCCAGCAGGGCCTGCTCACCACCGGGGGTGGCGCCGCACGCGTCAAGGATCAGCAGGACCTGGGCCAGGTCGCGCCGCCGCTGCAGCGGCTGGACGAGAGCGGCCGGGTACGTCATGGTATGACGGTCGATGTCCCATACATCGGCGGGCACCTCGCAGTCCGTCGGAGCCAGCCCCCAGGTGTTCCCCAACTGGAGGCCGTGGCCTGTGGCGTAGATGACCAGGGTCGCCGTTCGCGGGCCCGTGTACGAGGCGGCGCCCCGACTCCAGGCGTCCAAGGCGTTGCGGAGGTCGCTGTGGGACAGCGCGTCCCCGTCTCCCTCCGCGCTGGGAAACAACTCGGTCAGCCCCAGTGCGCCGAGGCTCGCGCGGACGGCCCGGACTTCTTCCGGCACCTTCTCCAGGTTCGCGAGCGACCCGCCATAGGTGGGGCGCCCTGAAACGCAGAAGTAAGCCGCCTTCCCCCCGCGCTCAGTCAAGTGCCACCTTCACCGACCGTGCCGTGCGGACGTTCTTCAGGTACGCGGTGACGTCGTGGGCGGTACCACGGGAGTTGGACGCGGGAAGATCCTGAATCCTGCCCGCGAACAGGCCGTGCAGTTCCTTGACGGAGGCGACGACGTCCTCCTTCGCGGCGACGTTGACCCAGGTATCGATGCCGACGGGCCAAGGAGCCTGGCTGACATCGGCGAACGGATGCAGTTCACGCAGCACCGGATACAGCCCCAGCGGGGACCCGAGCGTGACCAGGGTCGTCGCAGAGGTCGCCGCATGGGACCTCAGCCAGTCGTAGGCGACCACGCTTCCCAGCGAGTGGGCTATCACCAGACGAGGCCGGGCCTCCATCGCGGCGCTGAACTCACCCTGGACCGCGCTCCTGAAGTCCTCGTCGCGTAAGTAGCGGGCCACTTGCTTGACGAAACCGATGATCCCTGCGGCCGTGCCGCCGAAGAACCTGCGCGACTGAAGAACGCGAATCGCCCCCTGCACGCTCTGCGGGGCGTATCCCGCTTTCCCCCGTGTCTCGCGTGACGGGTCCTCGATCTCTGCGGCCAGTGCGACAAGGAGGTCCTCCTCAACCCCCGCCCGGACATCGCCGATCACGTACTGCCAGGTGGCGCCGGCCTTCCCGTCGTTGTACAGGTGCCCGTAGAACGCGCACTCCATGGTGATGTCCTCGACCCCCGTGAACCTGACGTTCCGCAGGCCCTCACGCAGAGCAGTCAACCAGGCAGTGTGCATCTCGTCACGACTCGATCTGTGGGCGAAGATCCCATGCACTGCGACAATGTCTGCCATACATCTCCCCGTTCCGTCCCCGTGCCTCGATGCCGCCCTTGAGCACACGGCACCATGCACGTCGTCGCCCACAGCAGCAGCGTCCGCGTCGCCCGTTAAGCAAATGAACACGCGGCCCGACACAGCACCAGGAGCCACCAGCCGCCTTCACACGGCGCCGTGAATGATCGAGGCCCCCCACGATTATGACCGTAAAACGACGTCACTACCGCCTCATTGCTCAATGAAGTACTCAATAGGAGCGAACTCGCGGACCGGAAAGCCGTAGTCAGGCAGCGCGTCGTGGGCGGCCAGAGCGTGAGGGCGCCGACCGGATGCATGGGACGCCGTGCCAAGTACCGGCCCGCCCACAGTCAGGGGTTGACGACGGCGAGCCCCTGCGCTGCAGGGCAGGTCCCGGGTCACCAGCGCCCCGGTTTCCGGTGCGGCGGCGAGACCGAACGCAGAGCCTCGACGCAGGCGTCTGCGGTCGCATTCGACCTCAATGAAGCGGAGGACATCCCAGCGCGCGCATCGGGGCCCGGGTCCCCGCCTGCCACAGACTGAAGAAGCTCTCGGCGGCGATATCTCAACATGACCCGATTCGCATCGCGCTCCGCCTCAGAGTCAACTCCTTCATCACGCGACAGTCTGCACGCGAGGTACATCCCCCGCCGTGGCCCGCGGGCGGTGGTTGACGGCAAGGCGTCGGCAACGAGGTAAGCCCGGTATCGGCCTGGCCGGCGCGCATCCGATCACCGCCCGGGTAGCCCGATTCGACGACCCCCACGACAGACCACGCCAGCCGACTGGGGCGGCCGGGCGGGCGCATTCGGGTACTCACTTCGCGCCGTGCCCGGCGGCGCCTTCTCGCCCTGCCGCCGGGTCGGCCACGGCCAGTGCGGTCAGCCCGCGCCACCGCCCAGGAAGCTCAACCGCACCTGCCGCTCCGGGTTGTCCTTGTTCGTGTCGACGAGGCACACCGACTGCCAGGTCCCCAGGTGCAGGCGGCCCCCGACGACGGGGAGCGTGGCGTGCGGGGGGACGAGTGCGGGCAGGACGTGGTCGCGGCCGTGGCCGGGGGATCCGTGGCGGTGCTGCCAGCGGTCGTCGGCGGGCAGCAGTGCGTGCAGGGCGGTGAGCAGGTCGTCGTCGCTGCCGGCACCGGTCTCGATGATCGCGATGCCGGCCGTGGCATGGGGGACGAAGAGGTTGAGGAGGCCGTCGGCGCCCTCCGCGTGGCGGGCGAGGAACCGCTCGCAGAGACGGGTCAGATCGGTCACCGTCTCCGCGGAACCCGTGGTGACGGTCTCGCTGGCGGTCGTGAAGTGTCCGGGCATGCCCCCATCCTGCCCCCGGCCGGCTCCCAGACGCGCGCCGACCGGCGGGGCACCGGCAGCAGACGGCACCGGGAAGAGGCGGGCGCGCGTCGCGGTTGGGAGAGGTGTGAACGGACTCGACGGGCGTGACGTGGACGTGGTGGTCGTAGGCGCGGGGCAGGCGGGCCTGTCGGCCGCCTACCATCTGAGCCGTGCCGGGCTGCTGCCCGGGCGCGAGGTGCTCACCCTGGACCACGCCCCGCGCCCCGGGGGCGCCTGGCAGTTCCGCTGGCCGTCGCTGACCTACGGCAGGGTCCACGGCATGCACGCCCTGCCCGGGATGGAGCTCACGGACGCGGACCCGGAGCGGCCCTCTTCGGAGGTGATCGGGGCGTACTTCGCCGCCTACGAGGAGCGTTTCGCGCTGCGTGTGCGGCGCCCCGTGCAGGTGCGCGCCGTGCGGGAGGGCGGGGGCGGCGCCCTGGAGGTGGAGACCTCGCAGGGGCTGGTGCGCACCCGAGCCCTGATCAACGCCACCGGCACCTGGGACCGGCCCTTCTGGCCGCGCTACCCCGGGCAGGAGACCTTCGCGGGGTGGCAGCTGCACACGGCGGACTACCCCGGGCCCGAGGCGTTCGCGGGACGGCGGGTGGTCGTGGTCGGCGGCGGGGCGTCGGGGACGCAGCATCTGATGGAGCTGGCGGAGGCGGGGGCGGAGACCACCTGGGTCACGCGGCGGCCGCCGGTGTTCCGGGAGGGCCCGTTCGACCTGGAGGCGGGGCGCGCCGCGGTGGCTCTCGTCGAGGAGCGGGTGCGCCGGGGTCTGCCGCCGCGCAGCGTGGTGTCGGTGACGGGTCTGCCGCTGGGCGACGCGGCGCGGCGGGCGCGCGCCGCGGGCGTGCTGGAGCGTCTGCCGATGTTCGACCGCATCGTGCCGGAGGGCGTGGTGTGGGACGACGGCCGCAGGGTCGGGGCCGACACGATCCTGTGGGCCACCGGCTTCCGTGCGGCGCTGGACCATCTGGCGCCGCTGCGGCTGCGTGAGCCGGGCGGCGGGATCCGTATGGAGGGCACGCGTGCGGCGCGTGACGAGCGGGTCCATCTCGTCGGGTACGGGCCCTCCGCCTCGACGATCGGGGCCAACCGGGCGGGACGGGCGGCGGTGCGGGAGGTGGTGCGGCTGCTGGCCCGGGTGCCGGAGGCCGCGTGAGGCGCCGGGCCCCCGCCGTGGCCACCGCCCGGGCAGGGTGTCCCCGCCGGGCCGTCACCCTCCGGAGCGCTCGGTGGCCCGGCGGGCGTTGAAGTCCGCGACGTTGCGCTGGTGTTCGGTGTAGTCCGCGGTGAAGCGGGTGTCGCCCGGCCCCACGGTCACGAAGTAGAGCCAGTCGCCCTCCGGCGGGTCGACGGCCGCCCGCATGGCCTCCTCGCCGGGGTTGCCGATCGGTGTGGGCGGCAGCCCGCGGCGCGCGTAGGTGTTGTAGGGGCTGTCGATCCGGGTGTCCTCGGCGGTGGTGTCCAGGGTGCTGCGGTCCAGGGCGTAGTTGAGCGTGGAGTCCATCTGGAGCGGCATTCCGGCGTCGAGGCGGTTGCGGACGACCCGGGCCACCTTGCCCATGTCGGAGGCGGTGGCGGCCTCGGCCTGGGCGATGCTGGCGATGCGGACGGCCTCGTAGGTGCTCAGGCCCCCGCTGCGGGCGTCGGCGGCGAGCGCCCCGCTGCCGAGGCGCCGGTTGGCGGTCTCGACCATGTAGGCGAGCAGCCCCGCGGGGGTGGTGCCCTCGTCCAGCGGATAGGTGGCGGGGAAGAGGTAGCCCTCCGGGTTGCCGGCCGCGTCCCCGGGGAGGGGCAGCCGTGCGGTGGCGGCGGCGGCGCGGGTGGCGCCGGGCTGCTGCCCGAGAGCCGTGTCGACGGCCGCGTAGACCTGCCCCGCCCGCCATCCCTCGGGGATCACGAGGGTGCGCACCGGTTCGGGGGCGGGCTGCTCCCCCTCGGTGCCGCCGGTCGGCAGGAAGGGCAGCAGGACGGCGGTGGCGAGTGCGGCGACGGTCAGGGTCAGGGCCAGGCGGCCGCGGCGGGTGAGGCGTACCCGCGGTCTCCCGCTCCGCGGACGTGTCGTCGTCATGCGGGCAGGCTAGCCCGTTCGCCAGCTTTGTCCTGGTATGAGACGGGATCCGACACGCGGGGCGGGAACAAGCGAACGCTCGATCGGTTGTTCCCCAGAACGTGTGGTCGCACGGAATCCCCTTGCCCGATGACTCACCGGGAGCAGATGCTTACCGTGCGCAAGCGGCGGGCTGCAGACCCCGACTGCGCAGTCCCACATCAGCAGTGACGCACAAGGAGTACGCGCACCATGAACCTGATCACCGATCTGCTCGCCGGCGTCGTCCACTTCCTGGGCTGGCTCATCTGACGTTCGGCCGGCACGGCCCGGGCGACCGCCCCGGCCGATCGGTCCACGAGAGGCGCCGCCGCTCCCCGTCCCACGGGAGCGGCGGCGCCGTCGTCGTGCCGGGGCACGGACACCGGCACCAGGGCCCCGCCCGAAGCCGTGGTCGAGAGGTGGGATCCTCCTGCGACCGGCGTTCGGACTGGACGCTCAGGGTTGCGTGAACCTTTCCGCCCGGGATGCCGACTGTCTGTGTGACGGACGGTGCGGAGCAGGGAGGCGTGGTGGCAGGCGAGGAGTTGCTGGTGGTGCGCTGCCAGCTCGGGGAACGGGAGGCGTTCCGTGAACTGGTGGCCACGTGGCACCCCCCGCTGTGGCGCTACGTCCGGGGCATGGTCGGCTCGCCGCACCTCGCCGACGATCTTGCTCAGGAGGCGTGGGTCGCCGTGGTGCGCGGGCTGCCGCGGCTGCGGCAGCCGGAGCGGTTCGCCCCCTGGCTGTTCACCATCGCCCGGCGCACGGTCGCCGACCTGCTGCGGCAGACGTACAGGGCTCCGGAGACGGCCATGGAGGAAGCCCGGACCGTCCTCGCCGAGGACGAGCTCGGCGGCGTGCTCACCACCATGCAGATCGAGGCGGGTCTTGCCGCTCTGCCGCCCCTGGAGCGCGAGGTGCTGATCCTCTTCCACCTGGAGGACCTGCCACTGGCCTCCTGCGCGGAGGTGCTCGGCGTACCGGCCGGCACGGTCAAGAGCAGGCTGCACCGCGCCCGGCGCATGCTGCGCAACCACCTGGCCGAGAAGGGATACGAGGCATGAGCGAGCAGGACCGCGCAGGGCAGCGGGCCGTGCCCGAGCAACTGGAGCGCGCGCTGGCCGCGGAGGTGTCGCTGCGGTCCCGGCTGCGCCACGTGGCAGTGGGCCTGGCCGGGGGATGCGGAGCGGCCGTGATCGCGGTGCTGTGGGCCACCGAGCCGCATCCTCTGCCGACGCGCACCCGGGCCGCCTTCGCCACGATGATCGCCATCGGGCTGGCCTGGGCGGCCTTCGCCGGCTGGGTGCTGAGCAGGCGTCGGCCGCTGTTCGCCCGGGACCGGGTGCTGGCCGCCCGCATCGCACTGGCGGCGACCGCCGTGACCGCCCCGGCCGGGGTGGCGCTGGCCGCGGCCCGCGGCAGCACCGCCGACCTGGTGGCCACCGCCGCGGGCGGGGCCGTCCTCACCGCCGCCGCGACGCTGACCCTGGTACGGGCGCGCCGCCGCCGGCGCGAACTACTGCGACTGCGCGATGCCTTGCGGCAGGACGCCCCGTGAACGACCGCATTCGCCAAGCCGAGATCACCCCGACCATCAGGGAGAAGCACATGAACGACAGGATCCCTCCGATCGGCCCCCTGGCCCTCGCGCTCCGCCACCGCGGTGCGAGCAAGCGCACCGTCCTGGTCGTCGTGGCCCTGGCCTGTACCGCCCTGCTGGTCGGTGTCGGCGTGCTCCTGACGTGAGCCTGCGGCCCGGAGCCGAGTTCCCCCCGCTGAGACCTCGGTGACACGCACCCGGGAACCGAGTGTCACCGGGCAGCGCGCCGGCCCCCTCCGCGAGGAGCGGTGACCTGGATGCGCGGCCTCCGTTGATCACGACGTCGGCCAGGCCCCGGCCCCGGGAGCCGTCACCCCACGGCGGCCTCCGCGGGCGGGCGCCCCTCCGCGTCCCTGCGTACCAGCGCGGCGTAGCGGCCTCCGGCGTCCAGCAGTTCGGCATGGGTACCGCGCTCGGCGATGCGGCCGGCCTCCAGGACGACGATCTCGTCGGCGTCGCGGACCGTGGAGAGCCGATGGGCGATGGTGATGGTCGTCCGCCCCGCGGAAAGAGCCTCGACGGCCCTCTGCACGGCCTGCTCGGTGCGGGTGTCCAGTGCGCTGGTCGCCTCGTCCAGGATGAGCACGGGCGGGTCCCGCAGGATCGTGCGCGCGATGGCCAGGCGCTGCTTCTCACCACCGGAGAAGCGGTAGCCGCGCTCGCCGACGAGGGTGTCGTACCCGTCGGGCAGGGCGGCGATGTGGTCGTGGATCTGGGCGGCCCGCGCGGCGGCCTCGATCTCCGCGTCGGTCGCGTCGGGTTTGGCGAAGCGCAGGTTGTCGGCGACGGAGGCGTGGAAGAGGTACACCTCCTGGGAGACCACCCCGACCGCCCGGGCGAGGGTGTCGAAGTCCAGGTCGCGCACGTCCACGCCGTCCAGGGTGACGCGGCCGCCGGTCACGTCGTAGAGCCGCGGCACCAGGTAGCTGAGCGTCGACTTGCCGGACCCGGTGGCGCCGACGACGGCGAGGGAGCCGCCGGGGGGCACCGTCACGTCGATGGCGTCGAGGGTGGGACGGTCGGCGTCCGGGTCGTAGGCGAAGTCGACCTTCTCGAAGCGCACCTCCCCCGCCACCGCTTCCAGGCGAACGGGCCGCTCCGGCTCGCTGATGTCGACGGGAAGGTCGAGGTACTCGAAGATGCGCTGGAAGAGGGCGAGCGAGGTCTGCATCTGCACACCGGTGGAGAGCAGGCTCACCGCCGGGCGGAACAGGCCCTGTTGCAGGGAGACGAAGGCGACGAGGGTCCCGATGGAGATCGCCGGCCCGCCGCCCTGGAGGGCGATCCCCGCGGCCCAGTAGAGGAGCGCGGGCATGGCCGCCATCACGATGCCGATGGTGGCCATCCGCCAGCGCCCGGCCATGCTGGAGCGCACCTCCAGGTCGACCAGCCGCTCCGACTCCTGGGCGAAGGCGCCGGTCAGCGAATCCGCGCGCCCCATGGTGCGGCCGAGCAGGATGCCGCTGACGGAGAGCGACTCGGTGACCGTGGCCGCCATCGCGGCCATCTGCTTTTGGCGCCGGGTGGTGATCTTCTTGCGCTCGCGCCCCACCCGTCTGCTGATCCACACGAAGACGGGCAGCAGGAGCAGTGACACCACCGTCAGCCGCCACTCCAGGGCGAGCATGGCGAGGACCGTGGCCACCACGGCGGTGAGGTTGGAGACCAGGGAGGTGGCCGTGGAGGTGACCGTGGCCTGCATCCCGCCGATGTCGTTGGCGATGCGCGACTGCACCTCGCCGGTGCGCGTGCGGGTGAAGAAGGCCAGCGGCATCCGCTGGAGCTGCGCGTAGACGGCGGTGCGCAGGTCGTGCATGACCCGCTGGCCGACCGTCGTGGAGATCAGGGTCTGGAGCACGCCGAAGACACTGGTCAGGACGGCGGTGCCGATCATGCCGAGTGCCAGGAGGCTGAGCAGCCCCGTGCGGCCCTCGGGGATGGCGGTGTCCAGGATCTCGCGCAGCAGGAACGGCGAGGCGACCGAGACCAGCGAGGAGGCCCCGACGAGGAGCCCCACGACGGCCAGCCTCCCCCGGTAGGGCCGGAACAGGCGCAGGATGCGCGGCACGTCGGCGGGCGGCTGGTCCGGGGTGCGCGGGGGCGGGTTCCACTCGGGCTGTCCGGTGTCGTCGGGGCGCAACGGTCTCCTCGGGGCAGGGGCGGGGCGGTGGGCCCGCAGGGAGGTTAGCTCACTGTTACCTCTCTTCACAATGAACGGGGTCCTGATATTGTTCCCGCATGACGACACCGGACGCGGACGGAGTACTCGCCGAGCAGCTGCTCAGGCTCACCCGTCGCCTGCACCGCACCCAGAAGCGCCAGCTGGCGGCGGCCGGGCTCGCCATCACCCCGGCGCAGTTCAGGCTGCTGCGCACGGTGGCCCACTGCGACACGCCCCCGCGGATGGCGGACATCGCCGCGCGTCTGGAGGTCGTCCCGCGTGCGGTGACCAGCCTGGTGGACGCCCTGGAGGAGAACGGCTGCGTGCGCCGGGTGGCCGACCCCGCCAGCCGGCGGGTGACCCGCGTGGAGCTCACCGACACCGGGCGGTCGGCGCTGCGGACCCTGCGCGAGGCCCGGCGCGCCGCCGCCGAGGACGTCCTCGCCCCCCTGACGGCCGCCCAGCGCGAGGCGCTGGGCGGCCTGTTGTCCACGCTGGTGGACGGAGCGGCACCGGGACCGGACTGCTGAGCAGGTGCGGCGGGCGGGCGCCGCGGCCGCTCCCCCAAGGGGTGTTGTAGAAGGTCCGCTTCGGGCAGGCCGAATTGGCGTTTGAGCTGGTGATTCACCGTGCCATGACGCGGTTGTGCATGGCGGCGACGGCCTGGACGGCATGGTGGAGGCCGTCGCCTCGCTGTCGGCAGTCGCGCAGGATCTTCCAGTTCTTCATCCGGGCGAAGGCGTGCTCGACACGGGCCCTGACCCGTCGGTGCTCGGCGTCGTCCTTCTCCTGCCCGTGCAGAAGAGGGCGCCCGGCTCTCTTGCGGTGCGGGACGATCAGACCGGCGCCAAGGGAGGCGCCATCGGCGATCACCGTCGTGCCCGCCGCCATGGCGGGCAGGTCCGACTCGCGCCAGACATGCGCGTCGGCCGTGTTGCCCGGCGCCGGCCGAGCCGCCGCGATGACCAGGCGGCTGTCGGCATCGATGATGACCTGCACGTTCGCCGAGAACCGGTAGTTGCGGGACGAGGCGCCCACCTTCCGGTCGCGGACCGGGATCAGGGTGCCGTCCACGATCCACAACCGGTCCGTGTCCGCCACCGGCCGCGCATCCGGCTCGAGCGCCAGCAGCGGACGGAGCCACTGGATGACCCGGCAGACCGTGGCGGGCGACACCCCGAACAGGCGCGCGAGCTGCCGCATGGCGAGGTTCGTCCGGTAGTGCACGGCCAGCAGCAACACCCGGTCGGGCAGCCACGGACACCACGGCCGGCCACCACCCGGCCCGTTACCCCCTCGCTCCCGAACCGCCTTCACCAGCTTCACGAACCGCTCCAACCGCAAGCCCGTGAACGTCTCCACCCACACCGGCTCAGCCCGCAACACCCCACCCATACAGGCAAAATGCCCAAGACTGAGCCTTCTGCAACACCCTTCAGTCGGGTCACGGTCGGCACCCAGGGCGGTCAGCAGCCCGTCGAGGGCCTCGCATTCGCCGGGGTGCCGGATCAGGTAGGAGCCGAGCAGGGCGCGGACGTCGGGGAGGGCGGACGGCGTGTCAGAACCTCGCGGGCCGCCGTAACCTGTACAGGTCACGCCGCAACCTGTGGCGCCAACCGCTGTATGAGCGCGGCCCGGTCGGCCCGCGCGGGACGCTCGCGCTGGTTGACGGCGATGCCGTGACCTTCACAGAGGGCGGAGCACTGTCGCGGTGCGAAGGTCAGTTGTTCTTCAACTGAGTGTTGGATGCGCCGCCCGAGGACGAGTTGTACACCGCCACCCGGATCTTCGCCTTGCGCGGGATGTTCAGGTTCTCCCACCAGTGGGTTTGGCCCGGCTCCAGATACCAGTTGATCAGCAGCACCTTCTTGCCGGTGGTGGTGTAGTAGTACACCGTGTGCTGCGTGGTGACGTTGAGGTCGTTGCGGAGGCCGACGTAGTTCGAGGACGTCGTCCTGGGGTGGAAGAAGGTGTACGCGTTCAGGGACAGCGAGTTCGTATGGTATAACGCCGCCGCGCCACTGACCCCGCCGTCGCTCTTGACGTACCGATTGCAGTCGGCGAAGTACCACGACGTGGCCGTATCCGAACTACATACCATGTTCCCGGCGTGCGCAGCGGGCGCTACCGCGAGGGTGATCACCGCCATCGCCGAGGCGAACGTACCGACAAGCGCGGAACGTATCGGGAGCTTCACAGGCAAACCCCTTCGGACGTGATCATCGACAGGAGTTCTACTCTAGATCGTGCTCGCCATCGATGAAATGCCGCGTTCACAGCGTCTCCTTCGAGGATGCCCCGTCCGCTTCGTGCCCCTCGCCCAGATGGAGATCGGCGCGAAGACGAACGAAACAACGCACTTCCGGCCGCTGCTGGCGCCGCTGGACCTGGCCGGCGCCGTCGCCAGCCCACCAGCGAACGCGAGACCCGTGAGAGCGTCTATGCCGTCACCATTCTCGACGCCCACCAGACCGGCCCGACCGACCTGGCCGCCGCGATCCGCGGGCACTGGGCAGTGGAGAACTCCTCGCACCCCATCAGGGACGTCACCTTCGCCGAGGACGCCTCCACCGTTCACACCGGAACCACACCCCGCGCCATGGCGACCCTCCGCAATCTGGCCATGGGCGTGCTGAGAACCCTCGGAGCCGACAACATCGCCAAGACCACCCGGGCGATCCGCGATGAATCCGAACGAGCGCTCCCCATCCTGGGCATCATCAACAACATGGACACCCGGGGAACTTGACCAATCCCTGCTTGCGTGGCTGTGAACGCACTTCGCTGTCCGCAGGTCACCTGGACTGGCTACGGCTCGTCGGCCGCGTCCCGTCCGATATGAGGACGCCCTCACTGAAAGAGTGTTCCATCCCAGCGAGGGTGTTCGGTAAGGGCGTCAGGTATCGCGCCAGTTCGGGGTGGTTTCCCGGGTGAGACGGCGGCTTATCAGGGCGACCATCGCGAGCTTGATCATGGTTTCGGAACGGTGTGGGTGGGTTGCGTAGTCGCGGGCGAGACGACGGTGGTGTTGCATGAGCCAGCCGAAGGTCCGCTCGACGACCCAGGGCCGCGGGAGGATCTTGAAGCCCTTCTGGCCGGGGTCGC
The DNA here is from genome assembly GCF_024497955.1 of Streptomyces sp. C10-9-1. Lineage (GTDB taxonomy): Bacteria > Actinomycetota > Actinomycetes > Streptomycetales > Streptomycetaceae > Streptomyces > Streptomyces sanyensis. The sequence continues at coordinate 263,655 of NZ_JANHKP010000010.1, forward strand.
GCTGGACGACTTCGACGTCGATGCCGAGGTGGGCGCCGTGGTCGATGACCTCGGTGCGGTAGCCGGTGTCGGCCCACCGAACACCCTCACTGGAACAAGACGCTCTTGGGGGAGCGGTCGCAGCCCCGTGGTTCGCCGATGGCCATAATGCGCGGGTGACCACGCTTCCTGTGCCGTTGCCCGCCGAGCACATACCCCCCGGGACCGCCGCCTGGCGGACCCCCGACGCCCGGCGCTGGCTCGCCGCCGCGCCCGCCCGGTGGGCGCATCCCCTGTGGGCGCTGTCGGCCCTGACCGCCTCGCTGGTGTGGGACGTGGCGGCGTCTCCCGTCGCCCCCTGCACCTCCGCCGCCCCGTGCGGGACCGACTGGCCCGGCATGGGCCTGGCCACCGTCATGCTGCTGACCCTGTACTGGGTGTGGCGTCAGCCGCGGCTCGCGCTCGCGGGCCTCGGCGTCACACTGGCGGCATACGCCGCCGAGGGCGGCTTCGCGGCCGCGTTCGGTGAACCGTCCGCGCTGGCCTTCCTCGCGGCCGCGGCGTTCACCCTCACCGGGCTCGTCCACCGGCTGGCCGCCGCCGGGCGGCAGCGGGCCTGCGCCACCGAGGCGTCCGGAGGGGTCGCGCATCCCCTGCCCGCCCGCGCGCAGGGCTTCCGGCGCGGCCGGCTCTCCGTCGTCCTGGCCACGCCGCTGCTCCTCGCCGCGGTCTTCGGCTGCTGGCAGGCCGGGCAGGTCGCCGGCGCCTACGGGGAGCGGGCCGCAGGAGCCACGCCCCTGTCGGGACGGGTCACGGCCCTGGGGCAGCACGAGGACGTCGACGTCCTGACGGTGGAGGCCGGCGGGCGCACCCACCGCTTCGAGACGGCCTTTCCCGAGGACTTCCCCGTGGGCAGCCGGGTCGACATCGTCGTGGACGGCGACTGGAAGGCACTGGTGGCGGAGCCCTACGACGCCCTGGGCTGGGAGCTGCTGGCCGTCGCCGGCTCCGTTTCGGGGCTGGCCTTCCTCGCGAACGGCCTGGCCGGGCGGACCCGTTCGAAGCGGCTGCGCCGCGGGCCGCAGCCGGTGCTGCAGGTCCTGGTGCGCGAGGACGACGCCGACGGCCGCACCCGGGTGTTCGCGGCCGACGACCCGGAGGGCCTGCGGCCGATCCTGCACTTCCACTCGCTGTACGCCTTCGGGGACGAGGAGGACGAGGACGGCCCGGGCGGCGCGGACGACGGTACGGCGGCCCCCGCCGGGCTCGACAGGGTCGCGGGGATCCTCGGCGGCGAGGCCCCTCCCCCGCCGCTGCGGCAGGCCGTGCTGTTCGGCGCCCCCTGCACCGGCGCCGAGGTCGCGTTCGTCGCGCTGGGAGACGCGGACGAGCCCGAGGCGGCGGTCGAGTGCAGTGTCAGCGGGGTGCGGCCGGCCGTTCCGGGACCGTTGGAGCGCGGCCCGGGACCTCTCGGGCGGAAGAGCCCGCGGCGGCCCTGGGAGGAGATCGCCGCGGGTCTGGGGCCGACGGAGGAGCCCCGGGCGTGGGCGGCCGACGGCTTCTCGCGCGCGGTGGGCTGCGGCCTGCTGCTGGTGCAGGGCGGCGGCATCTGGGCGGGGCTCGACGAGGGTCCCTCGTGGCGCTGGCTGTGGCTGGCCGTGGTGCTGCCGTGGATGGTGACGGCCGTGGCGACGGCGGTCGGCTGGCGTGTCACCGCCGACCGTGACGGGTTGTGGGTGACGGGGGCCTGGCGCGTGCGGCGCGTCCCGTGGAGCGCGATCGTGTCCGTACGGCACTCCGAGGACGGCATCCGCGTCGACCGGGCCGAGGACTCCTCCGTCGACCTCTCCCCCACCGGCTGGGCGTGGCTGGAGCGCCGTCTGGGCCGGGAGCCGCATGCGCTGCGCGCCGCGGAGGAGCTGCGGGTGCTGCTGCTCCGACCGGAGCTGCGGCCCTCGCGGGAGGCGCCGACGGGTCGGCAGGGCATGCCGGTCGGGCCGCTGCTGGTGGCGCTCTCGGTGCTGTGGGGCGCGGCGGTACTGCTCCTGTGACGAGCCGGCCGGCGGCGGGAGGGGCTCAGCCGGTGCGGAAGGCGCGTCGGGCCGTGTCCCGGATCGCGTCCGCCAGCGCCTGCGGGGCCGCGAGGTGGGCGGAGTGCCCTTGCCCGGCGAGGGTGACGACGGTCGCGTCCGGCAGCGCTCCCGCCAGGTCGGCCAGCCGCTCGCGCAGGTGGGCCGGGCTCCTGTCGCCCTCCACCAGCGTGGTCGGCAGATCGAGCCGCCGGAACCGGTCGACGCCGACCCCGAGCGCGTCGACCGCGTCGATGTCGGCGATCTGCGCCGGCAGCCCGGCGGTGAGCCGGGACCTCCTCACGGGATCCGCGAGCAGCCGCTCGACCCGTTCCGGGGGTTCGCGGACGATGTCGCGCAGCTGGATGCGCACCGCCCGGCCGGGGTCTCCCGCGGCGAGCGCCGCGCGGGCGCGCACGGCCGCCTCCGCCCCGACCGGAGACCGGGTGGGCACCGGGGGTTCGTAGAGCAGCAGGCCGGCCCAGAGGGCGGGCGCGCGCACGGCCGCCTCCAGGGCGGCGACGGCCCCGGAGGAGTGGCCGACCAGGAGCACGGGCGGAGCCAGGCGGCGGGCGAGCGCCGAGAGGTCCGCCGCCTCGACGGCCATGGAGTGGCCCGCCGGAACCCCCGCCCCGGGGGCGTAGATGCGCCGGGTCACCCTGACCACCCGGAAGTCGTCCGCCAGCCACGGGACGACGGCGTCCCAGGACGCGGCGCTCCCCGCTCCTCCGTGGACGAGCAGCAGGGGCGGCCCCGACCCGTCGTCGAGCGCCGTGACGGACTCCCCGTCGGCGGAGGGTGCGCGCAGCTCGGCCATGCGCACCAGTCTGCGCCCCTCGGCCGCCGCGCACGCAGGCGGTACGGCCTCCTCGGCCCGGTCGGCAGGCCACCGGGCACCTGCCGCCCCCGCTCCGCCGTCCGCACCCGGTGCCGCGGTGGCGGGGCGCGGCGCGGCGCGGCGCGGCGCGGCGCGGCGCGGCGCGGCGCGGCGCGGCGGAGAAAAACCCGTTGCCCGTGCGCCCGGGCCCGGGGAACCTTGCACGGCCCCCTCCAGCTCCGAGCCCTGGGACGTCATGCAGATCCGCGACCTTCCGTATCCCGATCCGGGCGATCCGGACGCCCGCTCGGGGACCCGGTTCCTGCTGTGGCTCGGCCGCCGTCAACTCGGGGGCCAGCTGAGGGCCCTGGGCTGGGGCATGCTCCACTTCGCGTCGGTGGTGGCCCTGTCCTACGGCGTCGGCCGCGCGGTGCAGGCCGTCGCCGACGGCTCGGGCCGGGGCCTGGCGTCCGCCGGCGGTCTGCTGGCCCTCGCGGCCGCGGGCATCGCGCTCGGCGACACCATGCTGCACCGCACGGCCGTCACCAACTGGATCACCGCCGCGGCCCGCACCCAGCAGCTGCTGGCCCGGCGGACCGCGGCGCTGGGGTCGGCGCTGACCCGCCGGGTCGCCGCGGGCGAGGTGGTGGCGGTGTCCACCGGCGACGTGGAGAAGATCGGCTGGTTCGTGGAGGCGGTCTCGCGCTTCCTGGCGGCCGCGCTCACGGTGGTGCTGGTGTGCGCGGCGCTCCTGGTGCACCAGCCCGAACTCGGCATCCTGGTGTCGGTGGGGGTCCCGGTACTGGCACTCGGGGTGCTGCCCCTGCTGCCGCGGGCCACCCGGCTCGCCGACGTCCAGCGCGAGAAGGCGGGACGGGCCACCGAGCTGGCGGCCGACACCGTCGCCGGACTGCGGGTGCTGCGCGGCATCGGCGGCGAGGAGCTCTTCCTCGGCCGCTATCGCGAGGCCTCGCAGGAGGTGCGCCGTGCCGCCGTCCGCAGCGCCCGGACGTGGTCGCTGATCTCGGCGCTCCAGGTGCTCCTCCCGGGGGTCCTCTCGATCTGCGTCGTCTGGTACGGCATCGCCCTGGTCGGCGAGGGCCGCATCGGGGTGGGGCAGTTGGTCACCGTGTACAGCGCCGTGATGCTGCTGGGCTACCCGCTGCGGCATTTCGAGGAGATCGCCATGGCGTACTCCTTCTCCCGGCCCTCGGCCGCGCGCGCGGCCCGGGTGCTCCGTATGGAGCGTTCCCCCGCTCCGGGCGCGGTCGCGGCCGTACCCGGCGAAGGCCCGGGCGCGCCCGGGGCCGCCGCCCCGTCCGGAGACCTGTACGACCCCTCCACCGGCCTGCTCGCCCCGGCCGGGGTGCTGACCGCCGTGGTCTGCGGGGACCCCGACGCGGCGGGCCGGCTGGCGGAGCGGCTCGGCGGCCATCCGCCGGACGCGGCGGGCCTGCCGTCGGTACTGCTCGGCGGGGTGCCGCTGGAGGGGCTGCCGCTGGAGGCGGCCCGGGCCGCGGTGCTCGTCCAGGACAAGGACCCGGTGCTGCTGTCCGGCACGCTGACCGAGCTGCTGGACGTCCCGGCTTCCGGCAGGGTCGACCCGGCGGCCGCGCTCGACGCGGCGCAGTGCGCGGACGTCCTCGACGCCCTGGCCCAGGCCGCTCCGGACGGTGACCCGGCCGCCGCCCAGGTCACCGAGCGGGGCCGCTCGCTCTCCGGCGGGCAGCGCCAGCGCCTCGCCCTGGCCCGCTCGCTCGTGGCCGACCCCGGGGTACTGGTGCTCGACGAGCCGACGTCGGCCGTCGACGCGCACACCGAGGCCCGCATCGCGCGCGGGGTCGGCGCCCTGCGTGCGGGCCGGACCACGGTCGTCCTCACCTCCTCGCCGCTGTTGCTGGACGCCGCGGAGCGGGTCGTTCTGGTGCGGGACGGCCGGGTCGCGGCGGTGGGCGGCCACCGGGAGCTGATGGCCGGGGAGCCCGGCTACCGGGCCGTGGTGTCCCGGCGCCCCGAGGAGGACGGCCCCCGCCCCGTGCGGGGCGGCGCACCCGGCGGCCCCGAACGCAGCCCCACCGACATCGAGGAGACGGCATGATCGGCCTCGCGCCCCCGGACCACGACCCGGACGCGCCGCGCGTCGCGGCGACGCTCCCGGTGGGCTCCCCGGCGACCGTGCGCAGCTACGTGCGCGAGCTGCTGGGGCGTCATCGCACCGCGTTCGCGGCGCTCGTCGGCGCGAACGCGGTCGCGGTGATCGCGTCCATGGTGGGGCCGTGGCTGCTGGGCGGGCTGGTGCAGCGGGCGGCCGAGGGCGCGCCGGAGCCGAGTGCGGGGCGCACCGCGGTGCTGTTCGTGTCGGCGCTCGCGGTGCAGGCGGTGTTCGTGCGGATGACGCGGCTGCGCGCCGCGGTGCTCGGCGAGCGGATGCTGGCCGACCTGCGGGAGGACTTCCTGGTGCGGTCGGTGAGGCTGCCGCCGGGCGTCCTGGAGCGGGCCGGCACCGGTGACCTGCTGTCCCGGATCACCACGGACGTCGACCGGCTCGCGAACGCGATGCGGGAGGCCGTCCCGCAGCTGGCCATCGGCGTGCTGTGGATCGCACTGCTGCTGGGCGGACTCGCGGTCACCGCCCCGCCGCTGGCGCCGGCGGTGCTGCTCGCCGTCCCGCTGCTGGTGGCGGGGTGCCGCTGGTACTTCCGGCGGGCGCCGTCCGCGTACCGGTCGGAGGCCGCCGGGTACGCGGCGGTCGCGGCCGCGCTGGCGGAGACGGTCGACGCGGGGCGGACCGTGGAGGCCCACCGGCTGGGGCGGCGGCGGGTGGCGCTGTCGGACCGGCGGATCGGCGAGTGGACGGCCTGGGAGCGGTACACCCTCTCGCTGCGCTCGGTGCTCTTCCCCGTCGTCAGTCTCACCCATGCGACGGTGCTCGCCTCGGTGCTCATGGTGGGCGGGGTGTTCGTCCTCCAGGGGTGGATCGGGATCGGGCAGCTGACGACCTCGGCCCTGCTGGCGCAGATGATGGTCGATCCGGTCAACCTGGTTCTGCGCTGGTACGACGAGCTCCAGGTGGCGCAGGTGTCGCTGGGGCGGCTGGTCGGCGTGCGGGAGATCGAGCCGGACGCGGGGGACGGCCGGCTGCGGCCCGAGGGCCGTGAGGTCCGCGCCCGGGAGGTCCGCTTCGGCTACCGGGAGGGCGTCGACGTGCTGCACCGGGTGTCGATGGAGGTCGCGCCCGGCACGCGGCTGGCGCTGGTGGGTCCGTCGGGCGCGGGCAAGTCCACGCTGGGGAGGCTGCTCGCGGGGATCTACGCGCCGCGGGCGGGCACCGTGACGCTGGGCGCCGCCGAGCTGGCGCGCATGCCCGCGGAGCGGGTCCGCGCGCATGTGGCGCTGGTCAACCAGGAGCACCACGTGTTCGTGGGTGCGCTGCGCGACAACCTGCGGCTCGCCCGGCCGGACGCCGAGGACGCCGCGCTGTGGGCGGCGCTCGGAGCGGTGGACGCGCAGGGGTGGGCCTCGGCGCTCCCCAAGGGCCTCGACACGGAGGTGGGATCCGGGGGCACGGTGCTGACGCCCGCCCAGGCCCAGCAGATCGCGCTGGCGCGCCTGGTGCTGGCCGACCCGCACACGCTGGTCCTGGACGAGGCGACCTCGCTGCTCGACCCGCGGGCGGCGCGCCGGCTGGAGCACTCGCTGTCGCGGGTGCTGGACGGGCGGACGGTCGTGGCGATCGCCCACCGGCTCCACACGGCGCACGACGCGGACGTGATCGCGGTGGTCGAGGACGGGCGGATCAGCGAGCTGGGCAGCCATGCGGAGCTGGTCGCGGCGGACGGTGCGTACGCGGCGCTCTGGCGCTCCTGGCACGGCTGAGCGGCCGGTGCCCGGCCGGGGGGCGGGGCACCGGGGCGGGGTCAGAAGACGTTGAGCGCCACGGCCCCGCCCACGCCCCCGAGCACCATGAAGGCGGGCATGAGGACCTTCAGCTCCACCCAGCTGCCCGCGCGGAAGCGCATCGCCTTGGGCGGGCCGATCGGGTACCAGCGCTTGCGCCCCACCGGGATGGGCCACAGGATCGGGCAGCCGGAGACCGTCAGCGCGTCGCCCAGGTCGTGGACGAGCGCGCCCAGGACGATGGGCAGCCCCAGCCACAGGTACTCCTGCCCGGGGGCGGAGAACAGCCAGTCGGAGCCGTTGCCGGGCTTGTCCAGCACCCCGGCCAGGATCCAGGCGCTGGTGGCGCCGAGCAGCCAGACCAGGACGTCGCTGGAGACCCGTGCGGCGCGCCACAGCAGCCCCTCGACGGCCAGCACCATGTGCACGAAGAGGATGGCGAGCACCGCCCAGCGCCCGCCCGCGGCGGCCAGCACCGCCGCGCCGCCGCCGACGAGCACGGCCCACAGCCAGGTGTGGGTGAGCGTGCGGTGGCCGCCGGTGCGCCGCGAGTCCCCGGGTTTCCGGGTCGCCTTGTAGACCGCGTAGGAGAGCTTGTCGACGACCTCGCACAGCGTGCGGGAGACCGGCCCGAAGGCCCGGGAGATCGTGGCGGCCTTGTGGTCCAGGTCGGGGGCGAGGGCGGCGCCCGCGCAGATCAGGGCTCCGACAACGAGCACCGGCCAGGGCATGGGGTGGCCGGCCACCGCGGCCGCGGCTCCCACCCCCAGCCATGCCGCCGCCCCGGAAAGTGAGTGCGCCGGTCCCATCATGTGCGTGTACCCCGCCCCATCGCTGTTGTGCTCGACCCGAGTTGAGGAGGCAGCGTACCTGCCGTGATCTTCGGGAGCGACGGCCGGTTCCCTCATCGGGGCGGAAGGCAGGCAAGATGGGTGCGTGACCCTCATCGATCAGCTGCCGCCCGACGCCGACCCCGACGCCCTCTACGAGGCCTTCTCCACCTGGGCCGAGGACCAGGGCATCACGCTCTATCCGGCTCAGGAGGAGGCGCTGATCGAGGTGGTCTCGGGGGCGAACGTCGTCCTGTCGACCCCCACCGGTTCCGGGAAGAGCCTGGTCGCCGCGGGTGCGCACTTCGCGGCGCTGGCCCGTGACGAGGTCACCTTCTACACGGCGCCGATCAAGGCCCTGGTGTCGGAGAAGTTCTTCGACCTGTGCAAGCTGTTCGGCACCGAGAACGTGGGCATGCTGACGGGCGACGCCTCCGTCAACGCGGACGCCCCGGTGATCTGCTGCACCGCCGAGGTGCTGGCGTCGATCGCCCTGCGCGACGGCAGGGACGCCGACGTCGGCCAGGTGGTGATGGACGAGTTCCACTTCTATGCGGAGCAGGACCGGGGCTGGGCGTGGCAGATCCCGCTGCTGGAGCTCCCCCAGGCGCAGTTCGTGCTGATGTCGGCGACGCTCGGCGACGTGTCGATGTTCGAGAAGGACCTCACGCGGCGCACCGGCCGGGAGACGGCCGTGGTGCGCTCGGCCACCCGTCCGGTCCCGCTGTCCTACGAGTACCGCACCACGCCGATCACCGAGACGCTGACCGAGCTGCTGGAGACGAAGCAGGCCCCGGTCTACATCGTGCACTTCACCCAGGCGCAGGCGGTGGAGCGTGCGCAGTCGCTGATGAGCATCAACATGTGCACGCGGGAGGAGAAGGACCGGATCGCCGAACTGATCGGCAACTTCCGCTTCACCACCAAGTTCGGGCGCAACCTCTCCCGCTACGTGCGGCACGGCATCGGGGTGCACCACGCGGGGATGCTCCCCAAGTACCGGCGGCTGGTGGAGAAGCTGGCGCAGGCCGGTCTGCTGAAGGTCATCTGCGGCACGGACACCCTGGGCGTCGGGGTGAACGTGCCCATCCGCACGGTGCTGTTCACGGCGCTGACCAAGTACGACGGCAACCGGGTGCGGGTGCTGCGCTCCCGGGAGTTCCACCAGATCGCGGGCCGGGCGGGGCGGGCCGGGTTCGACACGGCCGGCTTCGTGGTGGCGCAGGCGCCCGAGCACGTCATCGAGAACGAGAAGGCGCTCGCCAAGGCCGGCGACGACCCGAAGAAGAAGCGGAAGGTGGTCCGCAAGAAGGCCCCGGAGGGTTTCGTCGCCTGGTCGCAGAACTCCTTCGAGAAGCTGATCGCCTCCGATCCCGAGCCGCTGACCTCGCGGTTCAAGGTCACCCACGCGATGCTGCTGTCGGTGATCGCCCGCCCGGGGAACGCCTTCGAGGCGATGCGCAGGCTGCTGGAGGACAACCACGAGCCGCGCCGGCAGCAGCTGCGGCACATCCGGCGGGCCATCGCGATCTACCGCTCGCTGCTGGACGGCGGGATCGTGGAGCGGCTGGACACGCCCGACGCCCAGGGGCGCATCGTGCGGCTGACGGTCGACTTCCAGCAGGACTTCGCCCTCAACCAGGCGCTGTCCACCTTCGCGCTGGCCGCGTTCGACCTGCTCGACCCGGAGTCGCCCTCGTACGCGCTGGACATGGTGTCCGTGGTGGAGTCGACGCTGGACGACCCGCGGCAGATCCTGGCGGCGCAGCAGAACAAGGCGCGCGGCGAGGCGGTCGGGGCGATGAAGGCCGAGGGGGTGGAGTACGAGGAGCGCATGGAGCGCCTGCAGGACATCTCCTACCCGAAGCCGCTGGACGAGCTGCTGTGGCACGCCTACGACACCTACCGGCGCTCGCACCCCTGGGTGGGCGACCATCCGGTGTCGCCGAAGTCCGTGATCCGGGACATGTACGAACGGGCGCTGTCGTTCACGGAGTTCACCTCCTTCTACGAGCTGGCCCGCACCGAGGGCATCGTGCTGCGCTACCTGGCGAGCGCGTACAAGGCGCTGGACCACACGATCCCGGACGACCTGAAGTCGGAGGACCTCCAGGACCTGATCGCCTGGCTGGGCGAGATGGTGCGCCAGGTCGACTCCAGCCTGCTGGACGAGTGGGAGCAGCTGGCGAATCCGGAGGTGGAGACGGCCGAGGAGGCCCAGGAGAAGGCCGACCAGGTCCGGCCGGTCACGGCGAACGCCCGGGCCTTCAGGGTGCTGGTCCGCAACGCCCTGTTCCGCAGGGTGGAGCTGGCGGCGCTGGACCAGGTGGCCGAACTGGGCTCCATGGACGCCGAGTCCGGCTGGGACGAGGACGCGTGGGCGGGGGCGATGGACGCGTACTGGGAGGAGTACGAGGACCTCGGCACCGGCCCCGACGCCCGGGGGCCGAAGCTGCTGTCGATCGAGGAGGACCCCGCGCACGGCCTGTGGCGGGTGCGCCAGACCTTCGCCGACCCGGAGGGCGACCACGACTGGGGCATCAGCGCGGAGGTGGACCTGGCGGCCTCGGACGAGGAGGGCCGGGCCGTGGTGCGGGTCACCTCCGTCGGGCAGCTCTGAGCGGCCGTGCCCGCGGTCCGGAGGAGCCGGCGGGCCTCCCCCGGGCCGGGGGGAGGCCCGCCGGCTCCGGTTGCGCGTCGGCGTCGGGCGGGGGCACCGGCGGTCACACCGGGTGGGATCAGTCCCTGTCCGGGTCCGGGGGGTCCACCAGGGCTGCGGCGAGGGCCGTGTAGGCGTCTGCCGTCCCGGGGCGGAGCCGGCCCAGGGCAGGGTCGGGAGCCGAGGTGAGGACGTGGTCGAACGGGACGAGCACGGGTCTTTGCCGCCGGTCGAGCAGCCGGACCTCGACGGCTCCGTCCGACAGCGGGTGCTGCCCGCCGCCGAGCCGTGTGACGATCACCAGCGCGTCGGCCGCAAGCCGCGGGTAGCCCGCCTCGTCGATCTGGGCGAGGCGGGCGGCGGCCGCCTCCAGCGATTCCTCGGTCGCGCTGCAGCAGACCAGCACGCGGTCCGTCAACTCCAGAACCGTGTCCGCCGTGCGGTCGATGCGCGGAGGTGCCCAGTCGGTGAGGATCACCGGGTAGTACCGGTCCGCGGTCGCCATGACGCGGCGGTACTCCTCCGTGTAGGCGGGGCTCGGCACCGTGTGGGTCGGGCTGTGGGCCAGTACCTGAAGTCCGTGCGGCGTCTCGCTGGTCAGGCGGGTGAAGGCGTCGTAGGAGCTGCCGCCGGGCAGGGCGGCGGCCTCCCTGAGGGTGGCGCGGTTGCGGTGCGCGAGTCGTCTGCTGAGCTCACCGCGCGCGGGCGCCCCGTCCAGGGCCAGCACGGGTTCGTCGCGCACCGAGGCGAGGACCGATCCCAGCACCATGGTGGTGGTCGTCCGGCCGGCCAGGGGGTGCGCCCCCACGAGGGTGACGTGGCGGCTGTGGGTGAGCGGTGTCCTGATCCTGTCCAGTCGTTCCGCATGCTCGGTCCGCGAGGCTCCCCATCGTGCCGAGCGGCGGCCGATGCGCGGTGCCGAACGCCGCTGCGGCCGTGCGGGGCCGGGAACCAGCGCGGACCGGTTCCCGGAGGCGGCCTCGACGGTCCGCGACGGCCCCGAGCCGCGCACGGCGGGGCCGGCCAGGGCGGAGGCGATCGACACGTAGCGTGCCAGTACCGCGGCGACCTCACTCGCGGAGGGCCGCCGGCCGGGGTCGTGGTCGACGCACCGGAGGACGAGTTCCCTGAGGGGGGCCCATGTGTCGCCCTGCCAGAGCTCCATGCCGTCCCGGAGGTAGTACGTGGAGCGGTTTCCCTTGCTGCCGATCGCCCGGAGGAGCTCCCCGAGCGCCTGGATGCTGGACGCCTCGGTGGGCGGAGGGCCTTCGCCGGTGTACTCGCCGTCGACGGAGCAGTCCAGGAGGCCCGTGAGCATGACCGAGCGGTCGAGAACGACGATCGATTCGGGTGACAGGTCGGCGGGGTGCAGGCCCTGCAGGTGGCACAGGCTCACGGCCCCTGCCAGATGCCAGGCGAGCGTGATGCTGGTGAGCACGTCGAGCGGCGGCCGCGCACCGGCCGAGGAGAAGGGAAGCACGTCGGCGAGGCGTACGAGTCCCGCCCGGCGCCGTTTCGGACCCGCGGCGAGCTCGCTCGCCGTCCAGGCCGGATGGCCCGACAGGTCGTGCCCCAGGAGCCTCGGAGCGTAGCGGCCGTCCATGCGCTCCAGGGCCTCGGCCTCCGTGGCGAGAAGCCGAACGAGAGAGGTGGGCATGTCGGGCCGGACGACTCGTACGGCGGCCTCGCCGCCGGCGCCGTCCTTGCCGAGGTAGACGACGGTGCGCCGCCCCACCCGGCGCTTCGTGAGCCGGTAGGGACCGATGCGCGCGGGGTCGCGCGGGGTGAGGGGCGCCCACGTTCCCACCGGCGTGCGCTCGTCGTGTGCGGTCTCCTCCGGCAGTGGCACGGCCGGTCTGAGCGAGACGCCGAGCCGGGCGAGCAGACGGCGCTCGACCACACTGAAGGACCGGAACGCCTCCGGGATGTCGTCACCGCCGTCGGGGTGGACGAGCCATGCGGGGAAGTCCGGGGAGTGTCCCGCGAGTTGCTCCAGGCGTCGGCCGATGTTGCGTCCCGTGCGGAGGAGTTCGTCACTCGGAACGGCGTCGAGCAGCGCTCCCTTCACCTCCTCCGGAAAGTCGAACACCTGGTGCTGGGGCGGCAGGGGACCCGGCACCGGCGCCGGATGGAGGCGCAGCATGCCGCCGAGGAAGACCTCTGCCAGGTGCGCGGTCCCCGCGGGCCACGGCACCGCCGCCAGAACCAGGCGCATCACCGGAACCGAGACGGGCGAGACGGCGGCGACATGGGCGGCGAGGCGGTAGGCCTCCGGGGTCGCGGCGTCGCGGAACTGCTGCAGTCGGCGTGCCGGCGGGGCGCCCGGGGTCCCGCCGCGAGGTCTGGTGAGCAGCGGCAGTTCGAGAGTGGTCCCCGGGGATCCGACGAGGTCGGCCCAGTCCCGGAGGGAGCGGGCCGTCGGTTCGAGCACGGGGACGGGGATCCCGGTGAAGTCCGCGACACCGGGCGGCAGCACCCGGTCCGTCACCGTCCAGGACGCGCCTGCGCTTCCCCTGCGGCGCGTGGTGACCTGCCAGCGGTCGGCCTGGATTCCGGAGCCCTCCCAGAGAGAGGCCGGGAGGGCGTGCACGATCGAGACCGGCCCGCTGGCGGACCAGGTCCGCAGCACGTCGTGCATGGCGCCCGTGCGCCACGCGGTGCCCATGCCGTCGCTGACCACGAGGATGAGGGTCTGACCGGAGGGATCGGTGAGTACCGACGGCGACATCGTCGTGGAGCAGGGGTCGAACGGCTGTCCACGCAGAGTGGGGGAGGCTCGGCGGCTGTCCAGACCGTGGACGCGGACCGAGCGGAAGGCCCCGAGCCTCTGCACCAGGGTGCGCAGCTCGGCGACGAGCCGGTGCCAGAGCAGCATCGACAGACCGTCGTCGACGAGCAGGACGAGGTGAAGCCACCGTTCACGTGCGGGGCGGGTGACGACGTCCGGCAGTCCCGTTTCGGCGAGCGCGGCCGCGGTGGCGGCCTCGTCGACCTCGTGGCGCCGCACGCTGGGGCGCCGCTGCTTCAGCGGGCGCAGCGCGCGGCCGATGAGCAGTTCGTCGCGGAGTGCCTTGTCCTCGGGAACACGCAGGGGCAGGGCGCGCTTCTCCCTCGCACGGTCGCCCATGACGCCCACCGTGTCGGGCCGGGGCGGAGCCGAGCGCTGCGCGGCCGCATGCAGTTCGGGGCTGTCCTCGGCGACGGGCAGGTCACCGAGGGGATCGGTGTGTCCGGCCGGCGCGTCGGGCACGGGGCTGCGGACCTCGGGCACCGGGCGTGGCGCGGGCCCCGGACCGGGATCCGGTCCGTCCTGCCGCAGGCGCCCGCCGGGCGGGAGCCTTCCGGCGAGCCACAGGACGTCGAGCAGTTCCTGGGGATCGAGCTCCCGGCCGGCTCCGCGCAGGACCCGCAGGACCTCACGGAGCCGGTCGTCCAGCGTGTCGTGCACCCTCACACGCTGCCCGTCAGCTGGTGCAGGACGGCGTCGAGCAGGCCGTCGGCGTCCAGGTCCACGCCTCCGGTCCGGAGGAAGACGGCGTTCAGCAGCTGGTCCGTGGCCAGCTCCCCGGGGGCGCGCCTGCGCAGGAAGGCATGAAGGAGGTCGTCGACGTCCGCGAGTGCCTCGTCACCGAGGTGTGCGGCCACGATCTCCCGCAGCCGCTCCTCGTCGGGGACGGGCAGCTCAAGGCGAATGCACCGGCGGAGGAAGGCAGGCGGGAAGTCGCGTTCGCCGTTGCTGGTGATGACCACGACCGGGAACTCGGTGCACTGGACACGGCCTCGCTCCACCGGCACCGTGTCGTCCCCGTCGGCGGTGAGCACGTGCACCACCGCGGATTCCTCAGGAAGCCGGATGAGTTCCGGAATCTCGAACACGCCCTCCTCGAAGACGGTCAGCAGGTCGTTGGGCAGGTCGACGTCGCCCTTGTCCATCTCGTCCACGAGGAGCGCACGCGGCACACCGCGCGGCACGAGGGCGGTTCCCAGCGGGCCGAGTCTGACGAACTCGCCGATGGACGGCTCGTCGCCGCCCCGGTCGCGGGTGAGGGTCGTCTCCCGCAGACGCCCGATGGCGTCGTACTGGTAGAGCGCGTCCTGTACCCCGGAGCGGCTGTTCACCGGCCACCGCAGCAGCGGCCCCAGGTCGAGTTCGTGGGCGACGGCGCGGGCGAGCGAGGACTTCCCCGTCCCGGCGGGCCCGGTGACCAGCAGCGGCCGACGCAGGTGCAGGGCGGCGTTCACGACGTCGGTGTGACGGGGGGAGATCAGGTAGGGCAGAGGGGCGGCGGGCCGGTCGGGCGCGGGCGGGCGGAAGCGGCGCCACGGCGGGGCGGGGGGCATGGCGACCGTGCGGCGGACCCCGTCGCCTCGGAAGATGCGCCAGTCTGCTCGGGGCGTTGCGGTCATGGGCTCTCCTGCGGCTCGGACAGATGCAGCTGCGGTACCGGCCGATCGGCGTCGGCCCAGGCCAGCACGGGCCGCCCGGGGTAGTCGCCGGGCCGGTGGACGGTCTTGGCCCGGTAGGACCGGACTCCTTCGGGTAGTTCGCGGGTGGTCACGGCGGCCATGTGGTCGACTGCGTGGGACTCGTCGCCGCGGTCCCACACCACGACGGGGACGCCGACGGCAAGGCACACCTCGACGATTCCGTCCCTCAGGTGCTCGGCGGCGTCCACGGCCACCCGCACGGCGTCCTGGTGGTCCATGAGGGTTCCGTAGATCTGCCGCGGTCCCACCGCAGCGCCCGAGAAGCGCAGGGAGGCCCCCGTGTCCAGCTGCCGCCACCGCCTGCGCCATTCGGGAAGGAACCGCTCGTTGCGACGGAGGAGTTCCGGGCAGTTGACCACGAGCGGGTACTCCGCACCCAGCACTCCGGGGACGACGTCGTCCGGACCCCAGCTCTCCCATTCGTCGATGGGAAGGTTCAGCCCGCTCCGGTCGACGACGGCCTCCACCAGCGGGCGCCGTTCTTCCGACGACAGGCGGGGGAACGACTCCAGGACGTGCAGCAGGGCGCGGGCAGCCTCGCCGCCGGTGTGGTCGCGGTCCGTCTCCGTGGTCACCTGGCGGGGCCCTGTCCCCTCGTCGCACCAGATGCGCAGCCGGTAGCGGTCCGGCGACCCGCCGCGCGTGATGTGGACGAGCAGCCGGGGAGGGCCGCCGGCGGCGGCAAGGGTCCCTGCCCACTCGTCAGCGTCGAAACGCCGCTCGGCGAGGGCCGATCGCGGGATGCCGAGCCGCTGGGCGACGCCGTCGCACCACAGCCGGAGCACTGCCCTGCGGTCCTCGGGGCAGAGCACGGCGAGGTACTCCATCACACGCAGCAGTCCCGGGACCCGGGTGGACGCGCCCTGCGCACGGCTGTCGCCGGAGAGCCGTTCGAGTCCGTCGACGACCTCGGCAACGGCGGCGGGGCCGGACGGCTCCACGGGGTAGTCGGCTGCCAGCGGCAGGGCCGCCCGGGCCGCCTCCGGCAGTCGTGCGCCCACGGAGCCCGGCAGCTGGCCCAGGATCTCGACCAGCCTGCCGTGCTCCCGCGACGACAGCAGCCGCGGCACCGGGGACATGCGGCCGATCGCAAGCAGCTGCTGGACGGCGGAGGGGTCCTTCAACCGCAGGACCTCCGTCAGCGCGGGCAGGGCACGCGGCTCGGTGACGAGAAGGCGGGCGAACTCCTCAGGGGTCGGGGCGGACCCGTCGTCGGGGTGGCGCAGGAGGCACCGCGCGGCAACGAGCCGTCCGAGGTCTCCGCGCAGTGCCGCGGAGGGGACGATGCCGTGGATGGTCTCCGCGAACAGGGCGAACGCCGGATCGTCGGGCGGGGCCTCGTCATCGACCAGTCCCACCGCGCCCACGGATGCCAGCTCCCGGCGTATCCGCTGCCAGGGGATGGCCCAGCTCCTGCGCGCCACGTGCTGGGAGCTGTACGGCAGCGGCTGTCCGGTGACGGGGTCGTACGGGGGCATCGTGTGCGCGGCCACGAGCCCGACGACCTCGTCCCCCAGCACCGACCACAGCGCCCCACCGCTGAAGGCGGGACCGATGGACATGCCGGTCGGCTCGCCGTCCACGTACCCGACGGACGCGTCGCACGTCTTGACCCGGACGTCGGCGAAGGAGCCCGGTCTTCCGCTGCTGCTCCAGGCCCTCAGGTTCTGGCCCGGCCGCATCGGCGCCCAGCGGGCCCGGGGCATGCGTCCTTCGGACTCCGTGGGGAAGGCGAGCACCGCGAGGTCGCCGTGCCACACCCGGTCCTCTCGTTCACGCACCGGCAGCGTCCCGTCGAGGCGGCGGGGCGGGATCCAGTGCGTGACCTCGGCCGCGGCCTCACGCGTCCCCTCCCGGCCCCGGTAGTCGATGCGCAGCGTTGCCTCGCCCGGCGGGGCGGGCGCGAACACGGGTCGGCCGAGTGCGTCGTTGACCACGTGGGCGCACGTCAGCACGGTTCCGGGAGCGACGAGCACACCCGCGCCGGCGGTCACGGGCTCGCCCACCCGTCGCACCGCCACCGCGAGGCGGCCGTCGTCATCGGCTTCCGGTCCGGCGCCGCCGAGGAACCACCCCACGTCTCAGTCCGTGCGGGGCTGCGGGTGCCACGTCGCGGACACTTCGATGTGGGCCTGGCCACTGCCACCGATGATGCCCAGCTTGAGGTCCTGGCCGACCTGGACGCCGAAGGAGACGTTGATCTCCTGCGGAGGGCTCGGTGACGCCGTCACCGCGTCGTGCACCTCCTGGAGCACCGCGCCGAGTGGCCGAAGCGCGCGCCTGAGGGAGTCGATCGCGAACGACGGGCTTCCGTCACCGCGCGCCACGGGCACGGTCGGCCCCATGCCGTCGGGGTCGTGGCCCCCCGGTGGTGCGGAGGGCGGAGCCGCGGTCGGCGCGTGGGCGGCGTCCGTCCCGGGAGTGAGGACGAAGCGGACGGCCGTTCCGTCCGCGAGCTGCACTTCACTGTATGTGGACACACCAGTATTCTGCCGATCAAGTCCCGTCGGACTCAGCAGTTACAGGAATTCGAACAGCCTCGCTCCCGCCGGGACGGCCGGGAACAGGATGAGTCCGTACCGACCGCACCGAGGAGTCCCCATGTCCCTGTTCGACATCCCGCTGCGCACCCTGGCGGGTGAGCCCACCACACTCGCCGAGCACTCCGGGCGGGCGGTGCTCGTGGTGAACGTCGCCTCCCGCTGCGGGCTGACGCCCCAGTACGAGGGGCTGGAGCGGCTCCAGAAGACGTACGCCGGGCGCGGGTTCACGGTGCTCGGGGTGCCGTGCAACCAGTTCGCCGGGCAGGAGCCGGGCAGTGCGCGGGAGATCGCCGAGTTCTGCTCGGCGACGTACGGGGTGAGCTTCCCGCTGCTGGAGAAGGCGGAGGTGAACGGCGCCGGCCGGCATCCGCTGTTCGCGGAGCTGACCGCCGTGCAGGACGCGGAGGGCGAGGCGGGCGACGTGCAGTGGAACTTCGAGAAGTTCCTCGTCGCGCCGTCGGGCCGGGTGACGCGCTTCCGCCCGCGCACCGAACCGGAGGCGCCCGAGGTCGTTGCGGCGATCGAGGCGCTGCTGGCGGCCTGAGCCTCCGGAGGCGGCGGGCCCGCGGCTCCCCCTGGGGGGAGCCGCGGGCCCGCCGCCTCCGGTGTCCGGGAGGTCAGCGGATGGGCATGCCCGACAGGGTGCGGGCGATGACCAGGCGCTGGATCTCGCTGGTCCCCTCGAAGATCGTGTAGATGGCCGCGTCCCGGTGCATCCGCTCCACCGGGTACTCCCGGGTGTAGCCGTTGCCGCCGAGGATCTGGATGGCCTGCGCGGTGACCTTCTTGGCCGTCTCGCTGGCGAAGAGCTTGGACATGGAGCCCTCGGCCGCCGTGAACGGCTTGCCTGCGGTGGCCATCCAGGAGGCGCGCCACACCAGGAGGCGGGCCGCGTCGATCTGCGTGCGCATGTCCGCGAGCTGGAAGGCGACGCCCTGGTTGTCGATGACCGGGCGGCCGAACTGCTCGCGGGTCATGGCGTACTCCAGGGCCTCCTCGTAGGCGGCGCGGGCGGTGCCCACGGCCATGGCACCGACGGCGGGGCGGGACGCCTCGAACGTGGCCATGGCGGCGTTCCTGACCCGCTCTCCCCCGGCCCCGGCCCGCTCGCGGGCGCGGGCCAGGCGCTCGTCGAGCTTCTCCTTGCCGCCGAGCAGGCAGGTCCCGGGGACGCGGACGTCCTCCAGGACCACCTCGGCGGTGTGGGAGGCGCGGATGCCGTGCTTGCGGAACTTCTGCCCCTGGGAGAGCCCGGGGGTGCGCGGGGGCACGATGAAGGAGGCGTGGCCCTTGGAGCCGAGGTCGGGGTCGACGACGGCGACGACGACGTGGACGTTGGCGATTCCGCCGTTGGTGGCCCAGGTCTTGGTGCCGTTGAGCACCCATTCGTCCCTGGCCTCGTCGTAGACGGCGCGGGTGCGCATGGCGGAGACGTCGCTTCCGGCGTCGGGCTCGGAGGAGCAGAAGGCGGCGACCTTGACGTCGTCGGTGTCGCCGTACATCTGCGGGATCCAGGTGCCGATCTGCTCCTCGGTGCCGTTGGCGATGACGCCGACCGCGGCGAGGCCGGTGCCGACGATGGACAGGGCGATGCCCGCGTCGCCCCAGAAGAGCTCCTCCATCGTCATCGGGATGCCGAGGCCGGTGGGGTCGAAGAACTGCTGGGCGTAGAAGTCCAGGGAGTAGATGCCCAGCTTGGCGGCCTCCTGGATGACGGGCCAGGGCGTCTCCTCGCGCTCGTCCCACTCCGCGGCCGCCGGGCGCATGACGTTCCTGGCGAAACCGTTCAGCCAGTCGCGGACCTGCTTCTGGTCCTCGTTGAGATCGAGCGTGAACTCGGCCATGACCCCTCCAGCACTACGGCGCCCCAACCAGCGCGTTACTTGCGGTAACGAGAGTCTGTTACCGATCAGTAGGGACTGTCAACCGAGCCGGTCGGATGATCGGTTCGAACACACGGGTGCTACTTTGCGCGTCACGCATTCGCAAGGGCGGGGAGAGACATCCATGGCGACGACGCATCACCAGCGGTCGGGCGAGGAGCGGCGGCGCGAACTGCTGGAGGCGGCGGAGCGGGTGGTGCTGCGGGACGGGCCGGGCGCCTCGATGAACGCCATAGCCGCCGAGGCCGGGATCACCAAGCCCATCCTCTACCGCCACTTCGGGGACAAGGGCGGTCTCTACCGGGCGCTGGCCAAGCGCCACACCGACGCCTTGCTGCGCGCCCTGCAGATCGCCGTGGACACGCCCGGCGACCGCCGCCGCCAGGTCGCGGGCACGCTGGACACCTACCTCGCGGCCATCGAGGCCCGCCCCCAGGTCTACCGCTTCCTGATGCACCCGGCCGACGACGGGGCCGTCGGGGGTGCCGAGCAGGGCTTCGACGTGGGGCGCCACTCCGCGCCCCTGCTGCGGCGCCTCGGCGAGGAACTGGGCAAGGTCGTCGCCGACCGGGTGGACCTCGGCCCGCGGGGCGACCTGGCCGCCCGGGTGTGGGGCCACGGGATCGTCGGGATGATGCACGCGGCGGGCGACTGGTGGCTCGGCGAACGCCCCTGCGGGCGGGCCGAGTTGGTCGAGACCCTGACGGACCTGCTGTGCGGGCGCCTCTTCGAGGTGCCCGACCGCCCGGGCGGCCGCCCGGGAGCCGGCGGGTGACCCCGCGCGGTCGGGCGTTCCCGCCGGGCCGCACCGGGCGGGAACGCCCGCCCCGGACCGGGTCAGGACGCCGGGCCGGCCAGCCGCGCGTGCCGCTCGGGTGTGCCCCACGGCGCCCTGCGCACGCCCCGGGCCAGCCGTGCCCGGCGCCGGGAGGGGAGCCGGTCGGCGTACAGGAGGCCGTCGAGGTGGTCGCACTCGTGCTGGAGGCAGCGGGCGAAGAACCCGGTCCCCTCGATCCGCACCGGCGCACCGTCCGCGGTCACGCCCTCCACCACCGCCCGGTCGAACCGCTCGGTGGGCGCCTCCAGCCCGGGCAGCGACAGGCATCCCTCCGGCCCCCGGACCACGAATCCGTCGGCCTCGACCAGGCGCGGGTTCACCACATGGCCGAGATGGCGCAGGTCGTCGTCGTCGGGGCAGTCGTAGACGAAGACCCGCAGGGCCTCGCCCACCTGGTTGGCCGCGAGACCCACGCCCCGCGCCGCGTACATCGTCGCGAACATGTCCTCGACGAGGCGGGCGAGCGGCGCCCCGAAGTCGGTGACGGTCTCGCAGGGGGCGTGCAGCGCGGGCGCCCCGAGCAGGCTCATGGGCCTGACGAGTCCGGAACTGCCGGGGATCGGCCGGTTTCGCATGGCGACCAGCGTACGTTCCGGTGCGACCTCGCCGTTTCCCGGTGGTGCCGAGGTACTGGCCGCCGCGGAGAGGTCGATAGGCTGACTCCGGACCGACGCAAGGAGGATCAAGGACGATGTCAGGCAACTCGGAGCTGACGCCGCGTGCCAAGCTGGCCGTGACGGCGGGCAAGGCCGCGGCGGCGGTGTCCCGCGCCGCCGGACGCGGAAGCGGGTCGGTGATCGGCGGCCGGGTCGCGCTCAAGCTCGACCCCGACCTGCTGGGGCGGCTCGCGCAGCACCTGGACGTGGTCCTCGTGTCGGCGACGAACGGCAAGACCACCACCACGCGGCTGATCGCCGAGGCACTGCGCGCCGCGGGCCCCGTGGTGTCGAACGCCCTCGGCGCGAACATGCCCGCGGGCATCACCTCGGCGCTGTCCGGCGGCAGCGACGCCCGGTTCGGCGTGATCGAGGTGGACGAGAAGTACCTCGCCGGTGTGGCGAAGGACGTCACCCCCAAGGCGATCGCGCTGCTCAACCTCTCCCGCGACCAGCTCGACCGCGCCGCCGAGACGCGGATGCTGGCCGAGAAGTGGCGCGAGGGGCTGACCGGCACCAAGGCCGTCGTGATCGCCAACGCCGACGACCCGCTGGTGGTGTGGGCGGCGTCGTCCTCCCCCAATGTCGTCTGGGTGGCCGCGGGGCAGGAGTGGAAGGACGACGCCTGGTCGTGCCCCTCCTGCGGCGGTGTGATGCAGCGCCCGGGCGACGACTGGTTCTGCGGCGAGTGCGGCTTCCGGCGCCCCGCCCCGACCTGGGTGCTCAGCGGGGACCACGTCCTCGACCCGCACGGCAGCGCGTGGCCGATCCGGCTGCAGCTGCCGGGCCGCGCCAACCGGGCGAACGCCGCCACCTCGGCCGCGGTCGCCGCCGCCTTCGGCGTGCCGCCGCAGGTCGCCCTGGAGCGCATGTACCAGGTGCAGGCCGTGGCCGGCCGCTACGACGTGGTGGACTTCCTCGGCCGCGACGTGCGGCTGCTGCTCGCGAAGAACCCGGCCGGGTGGCTGGAGACCTTCTCCCTGATCGACCCGCCGCCGACGCCGGTGATCCTCTCGGTCAACGCGCGGGGGGCGGACGGTACCGACACCTCGTGGCTGTGGGACGTGGACTACACCCGGCTGGCCGGGCACCCCATCTTCGTCATCGGCGACCGCAGGCTGGACCTCGCCGTGCGCCTGGAGGTCGCGGGCCTGGACTTCCGGGTGTGCGAGACCGTGGACGAGGCCGTCCAGTCCGCGCCCCCCGGGCGCATCGAGCTGATCGCCAACTACACCGCCTTCCAGGACGTGCGCCGCCGGGTCGGCAACTGAGCAGCGGACCGGCGGAAAGGACTTGAGAGACATGAGTGACAGCAGCCTCCGTCTGGTGTGGGTCTACCCCGACCTGCTCAGCACCTACGGGGACCAGGGCAACGCCCTCGTCGTCGAGCGCCGCGCCCGCCAGCGCGGCCTGGACGTGATGCGGATCGACGTCCGCAGCGACCAGCCCGTCCCCACCTCCGGCGACATCTACCTGATCGGCGGGGGCGAGGACCGCCCGCAGCGCCTGGCGGCCGAGCGGCTGCGGCGCGACGGCGGCCTGAGCCGTGCGTCGTCCAACGGCGCGATCATCTTCTCGGTCTGCGCGGGCTACCAGATCCTCGGCCACGAGTTCATCAACGACCTCGGCGAGCGCGAGCCGGGGCTCGGGCTCCTCGACGTGGTCTCCACCCGCGGCGAGGGCGACCGGTGCGTGGGCGACGTCCTCGCGGACATCGACCCGCAGCTGGGCCTGCCCCAGCTGACCGGCTTCGAGAACCACCAGGGCATCACCCACCTCGGCCCGACGGCGCGCCCCTTCGCGCACACCGTCTTCGGCCGCGGCAACGGCACGGGGGACGGAACCGAGGGCGCGTACAACGGCACCGTCTTCGGCACCTACATGCACGGGCCGGTGATGGCGCGCAACCCGCAGATCGCGGACCTGCTCCTGAAGCTGGCCCTCGACGTGAACGCCCTGCCGCCGACCGACGACCGGTGGTACGAGGCGCTCCGGACGGAGCGGATCGCGGCCGCGACACAGCCCGCCTGACGCCCCCCACGCTCACCCGAGCGCCCATGTCGGCGGCCCTTCGCTCAGCTGAGCGAAGGGCCGCCGACATGGTCCCAGCAGGCGGACGCCCGTTTAGGAACGGGCCCCCGGCGCCGGTAGGGTGACAGGGATCCCACCGGACGACGTGGTCCGGGAGTCTGCCCACGTTGTAAAGGTTCTCGGGCTATGCGCATTGGTGTGCTCACCTCCGGCGGCGACTGCCCCGGTCTGAACGCCGTCATCCGCTCCGTCGTGCACCGTGCCGTCGTCGACCACGGCGACGAGGTCATCGGGTTCCACGACGGCTGGAAGGGCCTGCTGGAGTGCGACTACCGCAAGCTCGACCTGGACGCCGTCTCCGGCATCCTGGCCCGCGGCGGCACCATCCTGGGCTCCTCGCGCGTACAGCCCGCACACCTGGTCGACGGCGTGGAGCGCGCCAGAGGGCACGTGGCCGACCTGGGCCTGGACGCGATCATCCCGATCGGGGGCGAGGGCACCCTCAAGGCCGCCAACCTGCTGTCGGAGGCCGGGCTGCCGATCGTGGGCGTGCCAAAGACGATCGACAACGACATCGCCTCCACGGACGTGACCTTCGGCTTCGACACGGCGGTCGGCGTGGCCACCGAGGCCCTGGACCGCCTGAAGACCACGGCCGAGTCCCACCAGCGCGTGCTGATCGTGGAGGTCATGGGCCGGCACACCGGCTGGATCGCCCTCCACTCGGGCATGGCGGCCGGTGCGCACGCGATCGTCGTCCCGGAGCGCCCCTTCGACATAGAGGAGCTCACCGCCCGGGTCGGCAAGCGCTTCTCCCAGGGCAAGAAGTTCGCCATCGTGGTGGTCGCCGAGGGCGCGAAGCCGCGCGAGGGCAGCATGGCCTGGGACGAGGGCGGCAAGGACATCTACGGCCACGAGCGCTTCGCCGGCGTGGCCCGCCAGCTCTCCATCGAGCTGGAGCAGCGGCTGGGCAAGGAGGCCCGTCCGGTGATCCTCGGCCACGTACAGCGGGGCGGCACACCGACCGCGTACGACCGCGTGCTCGCCACCCGCTTCGGCTGGCACGCCGTGGAGGCCGCCCACCGCGGGGAGTTCGGGATGCTGACCGCGCTGCGCGGGACCGACATCGCGATGGTGCCGCTGGCCGACGCCACCCGGACGCTCAAGACGGTCCCGGCCGACCGCTACGCCGAGGCCGAGTGCGTGCTCTGACCTCCCGCCCCGGCGCGTGACCTTCCGATGTGCCCCCGGCCGCCGCTGCGGCCGGGGGCACATCTAGTCTGGTCCGGACAACAGGCACGAATCGGCAGGTCCGGGGAGTACACAGATGGATCACAGCGGGCACGGCATGACCATGGATCTGCCGCCGTTCACGCTGGGACGGGGGCTGGAGCTCTCCCCGGAGCCCTTCTTCCTCGTGGGCTGCCTGGTGGCGCTCGGACTCTACGGGTGGGGCGTGGTGCGGCTGCGCCGCCGCGGTGACGCCTGGCCGGTGAGCCGCACGGTCATGTTCACCGTGGGCGTGCTGAGCGTGGCGCTGGTGATGTGCACCAGGCTCAACGACTACGGCATGGTCATGTTCAGCGTGCACATGGTGCAGCACATGGTGATCAGCATGCTGTCGCCGATCGTGCTGCTGCTCGGGGCTCCGATCACGCTGGCGCTGCGCGCGCTGCCGGTGGCCGGCCGCGGACGCTCGGGGCCCCGTGAGCTGCTGCTGAAGCTGCTGCACAGCCGCTACATCCGGGTGGTCACGCACCCTGCGTTCACGATCCCCCTCTTCATCGCCAGCCTCTACGGCCTCTACTTCACCCCGCTGTTCGACTTCCTGATGGGCTCCACGCTGGGCCACCTCGCGATGATGGTGCACTTCCTGGCCGTGGGCCTGGTCTTCTTCTGGCCGATCATGGGCGTGGACCCCGGTCCCCACCGGCCGGGGTACGTGATGCGGATGCTGGAGCTGTTCGCGGGCATGCCCTTCCACGCCTTCTTCGGCATCGCCCTGATGATGGCGTCCGAGCCGATGATCGGCACCTACAGCAGCCCGCCGGCCTCGCTGGGCATCGACGCGCTGGCCGACCAGAACGCGGCGGGCGGGATCGCCTGGGCGTTCAGCGAGATCCCGTCCGTGCTGGTGCTCATCGCACTCGTCTTCCAGTGGTACCGGTCGGAGCAGCGGGTGGCCAAGCGGCGGGACCGGGCGGCGGACCGGGACGGCGACAAGGAGCTGGAGGCGTACAACGCCTATCTCGCCTCGCTCCAGGCCCGGGGGAACCGGGCCGGGTAAGTCCGGGCGAGGGCCGCGCCCGCCGGGGCGCGGGCCGCCGGGCGGTGGCGCCGCGGCGGGGGCAGGGGCGACCATGGTCCCGACAGGCCCCGCCGTCGAAGGAGGGCGCAGATGTCCCGGATATCCGGTGCCAAGGCCATGGGAGTGCTCACCGTCGGGTCCCTGGTGGCCGTGACGGCCTACACGGCGGCGCTCGGCAGCAACGGCTGGCTCTGGTTCGGCTGGATCGTGCTGGGCCTGGTGACCCTCGGCGTGGTCACCTCGCGCAGCACCTGAGCAGGTCGAGCCCCCGCAGGGGGCGGTGGACGCCGCCCGGGGCCGGGAAGGGGCTGCCGGGGTGCTCGTCCGTGCGGCGGGCCGCAACCGCGGTCAGAACCGGAAGACCGGGCCCGTGGTGGCCGTCAGCTCGCACGCGTTGGCGAAGGTCCTGTGCCAGGCGGTGGGGTGCCCGTGCCAGGCCCCGGTCGCGCTGACGGTCACCGGGTCGTACTGCTTGGTGCAGGGCCGGGCGTCGCCCGGGAGGCGGTCCAGGTCCCCGTCCACCGCCTCCAGCTCGGCGCACGCCTCGGCCGCCTCCGGGTGGGGGCCGGTGGGCCGGGGGGCGCAGCGCAGCACGACGCCCCTGATCCAGGTGTTCTCGGCACCGGAGACGGTCAGGAACAGCCTCCGGGCCGGCGTCCGGTCCCCGGCGGCGTCCTCGGGAGCCGTGCCGGACGCGGTGGGCGTGTCCGAGGGGGGCACGGGGAGGGCCGCGGCGGGCGCCGCCGTCGCCGGGACGGCCGCCGCGAGGGCGAGCAGGGCAGCTGCGGCAAGGGCTCGGGTGCGGTGCATGCGCTACTCCTGGCGGGGAGGCCGGCCGTCGGACGGCGCGGGCTGTGCGGGGGCGAGGCACAGCGGACCGCCGGGGCCGGGTGCCCCGCAAGGCGCCGCGCCGACGGGTACCGCCGAGGGGCGCCGGGGTTGGCCCGTACGGCTGCGCACCGGCACGGTCCCCGGCGGCGGGGGCGGCCCGCGCGCGGACGGACGGCGGAACGGGGCGTGCCCTTGCCCGGTCCGCGGACCGGGCAAGGGCACGCCCCGTTCGGGAGGGGCGCCGGTGGGGGCCGCACGGGCGCCGTGGCGGGTTACGCCTTGGGCGTGGGCACAAGGTGGGCGAAGACGACCACGTTCTCGGTGTAGTCCTTGGCCTTCCGGTCGTACGCGCCCCCGCAGGTGATCAGACGCAGCTGTGCGTCGGGGGTGTCGGCGTAGACGCGCTCGTCGGGGAAGTCGTCCTTCCTGAAGTTCTCCACCTCGTCGACCACGAAGCGCGCGGTCGTCCCGTCGGCCCGGACGACGTCCACCGTGCTGCCCTTCTTCAGCATCCTCAGCTGGAGGAAGACGGCGGGGCCGGTGGTGGTGTCGACGTGTCCGGCGATGATCGACGTCCCGAGTTCACCCGGGGTCACACCGTCCTGGAACCAGCCCACCAGGTTGCGGTCGTCCGGGGGCGGCGCGTCCAGGGTGCCGTCCTTGCCGACGGACAGGCCCATGAACGGCGCGTCCACGGCGATGGCCGGGATCTTCAGCCGGGTCGGCTCGGAGCGGGGCAGGGACAGGGGCTTCTCGGCGGGCTTCTGCGCCGGGGACGCGGACGGTGCGGCGGAAGCGGTGGCGGAAGCGGTGGCGCTGGGCTTCGGCGCGGCCGCCGAGGCGGGCTTGGCGTCGTCGGGCGGACCGAAGGAGTTGTAGATCAGCAGGAGGCCGAGGAGGCAGGCGACGACCGGCCAGAGCAGGGCGCGCCCGAGCGAGCGGGTGACGGAGAAGGAAGGACGGGGGGGATCGGGGCGCTGCGGGGAGGCCATGCTGCGGACCTTTCACTGCCTGGAGGTGGTGCGTGCCGCCCGGGCCGGGGACCTGGGCCGGGCGGCCGGGTGGGGACGACCGGCGTCGCGGCCGCCGCCCGGCAGGGCGGCAGCCGCGACGCGGAGTGCGGGAAGGGGTCAGGCGGCGGCGGAGCCGGTCGCTCCACGACGGCGCATCACCATGGCGCCCGCGCCGAGACCGCCGAGCAGCAGGACCGCGCCCGCGGCCAGGCCGCCGCCGGACATGGCCGTGCCGCCGCCACCGGTGTGGACGCCGCCGCGGGGCTTGTCGTGCTTCCAGGACTTCTCCTCGTCGCCCTTCTCCCACTTCTTCTCGCCGGAGCCGTTGTCCTTGCTCCAGTCGTCGGCCGTGACCGCGGCGAGAGCACCGCCACCGGCGTGCACACCACCGTGCGGCTTCTTGTACT
>NZ_JANHKP010000011.1 GCF_024497955.1 Streptomyces sp. C10-9-1
TCGGGAGCCTTCCCCGGGGGAGTGTTCCCGGGGGTTGTGTGCGGGGTTCGCGCAGGATTCCGGGCCGGCGTCCGCAGCCGAGCGCGCGACCCCTGCCGCCGGGAAGCGGGAGCCATCCGGGTAAGGTCGGGGGGCATCGTCAGCACGTTCCCCCACAGGAGGCCCTCGGGTGGAGGTCCAGGAGACCCGCGTTCAGACCGACCGGGTCCTCACCATCCCCAACATTCTCAGCATGGCGCGGCTCCTCGGAGTGCCGCTCTTCCTGTGGCTGATCCTTCTCCCCGAGTTCGGCGGTCCGAAGAGCGACGGCTGGGCCCTGCTCGTCCTGATGCTCAGCGGAGTCAGCGACTACCTCGACGGAAAGCTGGCCCGCCGCTGGAACCAGATCAGCAGCCTCGGCCGCATCCTCGACCCCGCCGCCGACCGGCTGTACATCCTGTCCACCCTGGTGGGACTCACCTGGCGGGAGATTCTCCCCCTCTGGCTGACCGTCGCGCTTCTCGCAAGGGAGCTGATGCTGCTGGTCATGGTCGGGATCCTGCGGCGCCACGGATATCCGCCCCCGCAGGTCAACTTCCTCGGCAAGGCGGCCACCTTCAACCTCATGTACGCCTTCCCCTTGCTGCTCCTGAGTGACGGGTCCGGCTGGCTGGCGTCACTGGCGGCGATTTTCGGATGGGCGTTCGCCGGATGGGGTACAACACTGTATTGGTGGGCAGGGATCCTCTACGTGGTCCAGGTCCGCCGCCTCGTCAAGGCGGACGCAGCGGCCGATTGACCCCTCCAGAAGCGCAGCCGTGCAGAGTGGCCGGCCGCGGACGCCACCACAGGGTCCTTTCGGACGGGTGCCGTCGGCTGAACCGTCATCTCTTCAAGGAGGACGCTTCCGACATGAAGGCCGTCGTGATGGCCGGTGGCGAAGGAACCCGGCTTCGCCCCATGACCTCGAGCATGCCCAAGCCGCTCCTGCCGGTTGCCAACCGGCCGATCATGGAGCACGTGCTCCGGCTGCTCAAGCGGCACGGACTCACCGAGACCGTGGTGACCGTCCAGTTCCTCGCCTCGCTCGTCAAGAACTACTTCGGCGACGGCGAGGAACTGGGAATGGAGCTCACATATGCCAACGAGGAGAAGCCGCTCGGTACCGCGGGGAGCGTCAAGAACGCAGAGGAGGCGCTGAAGGACGACGCCTTCCTCGTCATCTCCGGCGACGCACTCACGGATTTCGACCTCAGCGACCTGATCGCCTTCCACAAGGAGAAGGGCGCGCTCGTCACGGTCTGCCTCACGAGGGTTCCCAACCCCCTGGAATTCGGCATCACCATCGTCGACGAGGAGGGAAAGGTCGAGCGCTTCCTGGAGAAGCCCACCTGGGGCCAGGTGTTCTCGGACACGGTGAACACCGGAATCTACGTGATGGAGCCCGAGGTCTTCGACTACGTCGAACCGGATGTCCCCGTGGACTGGTCCGGTGACGTGTTCCCCCAGCTGATGAAGGAGGGCAAGCCGATCTTCGGCTATGTCGCCGAGGGCTACTGGGAGGACGTGGGCACCCACGAGAGCTACGTGAAGGCCCAGGCCGACGTCCTGGAACGCAAGGTCGACGTCGAGCTCGACGGTTTCGAGATCTCCCCGGGTGTCTGGGTCGCCGAGGGCGCGGACGTCCACCCCGACGCCGTTCTGCGGGGGCCGCTCTACATCGGCGACTACGCCAAGATCGAGCCGGGGGCGGAGATCAGGGAGCACACCGTCGTCGGATCCAACGTCGTCGTGAAGTCGGGGGCCTTCCTCCACAAGGCCGTCGTCCACGACAACGTCTACCTCGGGCAGCAGAGCAACCTGCGCGGCTGCGTGATCGGCAAGAACACCGACATCATGCGTGCCGCCCGCATCGAGGACGGCGCGGTCATCGGCGACGAGTGCCTGATCGGCGAGGAGTCGATCGTCCAGGGCAACGTCCGGGTGTACCCGTTCAAGACCATCGAGGCCGGCGCCTTCGTCAACACCTCGGTGATCTGGGAGTCGCGCGGCCAGGCGCACCTCTTCGGCGCGCGCGGGGTGTCCGGCATCCTCAACGTGGAGATCACCCCCGAGGTGGTCGTACGCCTCGCCGGCGCCTACGCCACCACCCTGAAGAAGGGGGCCACGGTCACCACGGCCCGTGACCACTCGCGCGGCGCGCGCGCCCTCAAGCGCGCCGTGATCTCCGCCCTCCAGGCGAGCGCCATCGACGTGCGCGACCTGGAGAACGTCCCGCTGCCCGTGGCCCGCCAGCAGACCGCCAGGGGCAGCGCGGGCGGCATCATGATCCGCACCTCGCCGGGTGTCCCGGACTCCGTGGACATCATGTTCCTCGACGAGCGCGGAGCGGACCTCTCGCAGGCCCGGCAGCGCAAGCTGGACCGCGTCTACGCACGCCAGGAGTACCGCCGCGCCTTCCCGGGCGAGATCGGGGACCTGCGCTTCCCGTCGAGCGTCTTCGACTCCTACACCGGCTCCGTCCTGCGGAGCGTGGACGTCAGCGGCATCGCCGAGTCGGGGCTGAAGGTCGTCATCGACGCCTCCAACGGCAGTGCGGGCCTGGTCCTGCCGAGCCTCCTCGGCAGGCTCGGTGTGGACGCACTGACGATCAACCCCGGCCTTGACGAGTCGCGGCCCACGGAGTCGGCCGACGCCCGGCGCTCCGGACTGGTGCGGCTCGGCGAGATCGTCGCCTCGGCACGGGCCGCCTTCGGCGTCCGCTTCGACCCCGTCGGCGAGCGGCTGTCCCTCGTCGACGAGCAGGGGCGGATCGTCGAGGACGACCGGGCCCTGCTGGTGCTGCTCGACCTCGTGGCGGCGGAGCGGCGCAGCGGCCGGGTGGCCCTGCCCGTCACCACCACACGGATCGCCGAGCAGGTCGCCGCCTACCACGGCACCCAGGTGGAGTGGACGACGACCTCGCCCGACGACCTGACCCGGGTGGGCCGCGAGGAGTCCACGATCTTCGGCGGCGACGGGCGGGGCGGCTTCATCGTCCCCGAGTTCAGCTCGGTCTTCGACGGGTCGGCCGCGTTCGTCCGCCTCGTGGGCCTGGTGGCGAGGACCCAGCTCACCCTGAGCCAGATCGACGCCCGGATCCCGCGCGCCCATGTGCTGCGGCGCGACCTGGCCACCCCGTGGGCGGTCAAGGGCCTGGTGATGAGGCGGGTCGTCGAGGCCGCCGGCGACCGCCGGGTCGACACCACCGACGGCGTGCGGGTCGTGGAGGCCGACGGTCGCTGGGTGATGGTGCTGCCCGATCCCGCCGAGGCCGTGACCCACCTGTGGGCCGAAGGGCCCGACGACGCGTCGGCGGAGGCGCTGCTCGACGAGTGGACCGCGGTGGTGGACAGCGCCGGTACCTGACGGGCCCCTGTGCCGGGCGGGGCACCGGGTGCCCCGCCCGGCACTCCACGGGGGCCGTTCGGCGGTGGCGACCGCGACGTGCGACGATGTGCGGCATGTCCCAGCAGCCCCCCGTTCGGAGCAGTGGTCCCGCACCGCCCGCGCGCCCCGACGCGTCCATGTCGCTGCTGACCAACGTCATGGAGCACAGCCTCGATGACGGCTACGCCGAGGCGGCCGCGCGCCGGTCGGAGGGCGGCGGCGTCCCCCGTACCCTCAGGGCCCGTCTCGGGCTGGCCCTGGGACTGGTGCTGACCGGCGCCGTCGTCACCGTCGGCGCCGCGGAGACGCGGATAGCGGCGCCCGTGCTCGCCAAGGAGCGCGAGGAGCTGATCGACAGGGTCCAGGCGCAGACGCGTTCCGTGGGTGAGCTGGAGCGCACGGTGGAGTCGCTGCGCGAGGACGTCCACGAGCGGCAGCGCAGGGCCCTCAGCTCCTACGACTCCGGTGCGAGCAACCTGGCCGGGCTGCTGGCCGGCGCGACCGCGGTGGAGGGCCCCGGGGTCACGCTGGTGGTCGACGACGCCAAGGGCACGGGACAGGGGGGCGACGGCCCCCGGGAGAGCAGCGGGTTCTCCGACACGGGGCGGGTCCGCGACCGGGACCTCCAGCGGGTCGTGAACGGCCTGTGGGAGTCGGGCGCGGAGGCGGTCGCCATCAACGGGCACCGCCTCACCGCGCTCTCCGCGATCCGCGCGGCGGGAGACGCGGTGCTTGTGGACAACCGGCCCATGGTGCCGCCGTACACGGTGCTCGCGGTGGGCGACGGCGGGAACCTGGCCTCCGCCTTCCAGGACAGCGCCGACGGGCAGTACCTGCAGGTGCTCAAGGAGGACTTCGGCATCCGCACCCGGATCAGCGCCGAAGAGCGGGTCCGGCTGCCTGCCGCGCCGAGCCTGATCGTACGTACAGCCGAGCCGCAGGCCGCCGGTGCCGATGGGGGCAGCCGGACGGGCGCGGCCGACACAGAGAAGGACGCATCGTGATCGCCGTACTGGGCCTCGTCGTGGGAGTCGTGGTCGGTCTGCTGGTCCGGCCGGAGGTGCCGGCGGTGGTCGAGCCCTACCTCCCGATCGCCGTGGTGGCCGCCCTGGACGCCGTCTTCGGCGGACTGCGCGCCATGCTGGACGGCATCTTCGTGGACAAGGTCTTCGTGGTGTCCTTCCTGTCCAACGTCGTGGTCGCCGCGCTGATCGTCTTCCTGGGCGACAAACTCGGGGTCGGCGCCCAGCTGTCCACCGGCGTGGTGGTCGTCCTGGGCATCCGCATCTTCTCCAACGCCGCGGCCATCCGCCGCCATGTCTTCCGGGCGTGAGGCACATGAACAGCGACGACCGGCCGAACGAGGGCACGCCGGAGCCCCGTCGGGATCCCGCACCGGAACCCCGTCGGGATCCCGCACCGGAGCCCGGTCGGGATCCCGCACCGGAATCCCGGCGGGAACCGCTGCCGCCCCTGGCCCCGCCCCCGCCGCCGAGCGCGGAACCGGAGGACGGCCGGGCCGCCGCGGAGGCGGAGGAGCGGAGCACCGGGCGCCGGAGGCTGGGTGAGGCCCTGTGGCCGCCGCGCGTGACGCGTGCCCAACTCATCGTCGCGGTGCTGCTGTTCGTGCTGGGGCTGGGCCTGGCCATCCAGGTACGCTCCAACAGCGACGAGAGCGCGCTGCGCGGGGCCCGCCAGGAGGACCTGGTGCGCATCCTCGACGAGCTCGACAACCGCACCCAGCGCCTCCAGGACGAGAAGCAGAGCCTGGAGGAGCAGCGCACCGAGCTGGAGAACAGTTCGGACCAGGCGGAGGAGGCGCGCAAGCAGCTCCGGCAGAAGGAGCAGCAGCTCGGCATCCTGGCCGGTACGGTGGCGGCCCAGGGGCCGGGCATCACGCTCACGATCGGCGACCCCTCGGGGACGGTGGAGCCCGACAGGCTGCTGGACACCGTGCAGGAGCTGCGTGCGGCCGGGGCGGAGGCGATCCAGGTCAACGGGGTCCGGGTGGTGGCGGGGACCTACTTCTCCGGCACCGCCGGCGCCGTCGAGGTGGACGGCGAGCGGATCAGCGCGCCGTACACCTTCCGGGCCATCGGCAAGCCGGAGGACCTGGAGCCTGCGCTGAACATCCCCGGCGGTGTGGTGCAGACCTTGGAGAAGGAGCAGGCCACGGCTACCGTGGCTCGTTCGGAGAAGATCGTCGTGGACGCCTTGCGACCGGCGGAACCGCCTGACTACGCTCGGTCGTCATCGCAGTGAAGCGGGGGAACATGGGGGCTGCCGGACCAGGGCAGTGGAGTTCAGGGGGGCGGCGCGCCGGATCGGCGGCGCGTGGTGGAAACTGTCGGGTGGTCACGGACGTTGAGAAGGTGTCCGGGTCGGCAGGTGTGGTTGTTCAGGGTTCGTCCTGCCCCACGGGCGGGTCTATTTCGGTCAAGGGGAAACGCCCGTGAAGTTGTTTGGGAAGTTGTTCGGCAAGAGCGCGCGCGAGGACGGCGACGCCCGGCACCGCGCGCCGCGTCACGGCCAGGCCGAGGAGCAGGGCGGTGACCGTCCGCTGTTCCGCGACGAGATCGCCACCGGCGACCATTCCGGTGGACGGGGCGCGTCGTCTGTTGACCCTGCCGGTGCAGGCCGCATAGGTTTCGGGGAACCATCACGTACGGGTGGAGGGTTCGCCCCGGACCCGTACGCGACCGACCCCCACGCGGGGCAGCCGCGGCAGGAGGAACCGTCCATGGCGGGCTTGCCGGTTTGTACGAGGTGCGGCCACCAGAACACCGAGGCCGCCCGGTTCTGCTCCCAGTGCGGTGCGCCGCTGCGCGGCGGGGTGCCCGCCGAGCGGGCCTCGGAGACCACGTCGACGATCTCGATCTCCGGGATCGAGGCGTACGACTCCGAGACCACCGGCCAGACCGCGCTGCCCGCGCTCTCCCCGGAGGCCCAGGCCGCGGTGGACGCGCTGCCGCAGGGCTCGGCCCTCCTGGTGGTGCGCCGCGGCCCGAACTCGGGCAGCCGCTTCCTCCTGGACGGCGAGCTGACGACGGCCGGGCGCCACCCGCAGAGCGACATCTTCCTGGACGACGTGACGGTGTCCCGTCGTCATGTGGAGTTCCGCCGCGGTGCGGACGGCCACTTCACCGTCTCCGACGTCGGCAGCCTCAACGGCACCTACGTCAACCGCGAGCGGATCGACTCCGTCCCGCTGTCCAGCGGCGACGAGGTCCAGATCGGCAAGTACCGGCTGGTCTTCTACGGGAGCCAGCGGGGCGTCTGACCCGTCAAGGGGAAGGTAATGCTGCGCACACCCCCAGGCGGTGCCGGCCACGGCACCGCCGCACCGGGCGACCGTCCGATGAGCATCGGAGCGGTGCTCACCCGGCTGCGGGACGAGTTCCCCGAGGTGACGATCTCCAAGATCCGCTTCCTGGAGGCCGAGGGGCTCGTGGAGCCCAGCAGGTCCCCGTCCGGGTACCGCAAGTTCAGCCCCCAGGACGTGGAGCGGCTGGCACTGGTCCTGCGGATGCAGCGGGACCACTACCTTCCCCTGCGGGTGATCCGCGAGCAGCTGGACGCCCTGGAGCGCGGCGAGCAGCTGCAGCTGCCGCCGGGCCCCGCCCCGGGCGAATCCACGGAGGAGCTGTGGGAGCCGGGGGCCGAGGAGCCCACCGTGCGCAGGGTCGGCCGGGCCGAGCTGCTGGCCGCGTCGGGCGCGGGCGAGGAGGAGCTGGCCGAGTGGGAGTCCTACGGTCTGGTGACGCCGGACGGGGACGGCGGCTATCCCGCCGAGGCCGTCACCGTCGCACGGCTCGTGGCCGATCTCGGCAGGTTCGGGCTGGAGCCCCGCCACCTGAGGGCCATGCGGGCGTCGGCGGAGCGTGACGCCGGACTGGTGGAGCAGGTCGTCGCGCCGCTGCGCCGTCACCGCAATCCGCAGACCAGAGCCCATGCGGAGGCCACCACCAGGGAGCTCGCGGCCCTGTCCGTACGGCTGCACGCGGCCCTGGTGCGCAGTGCCCTCGGGATCCGCTCGACCTGATCTTGACCCGGCCCGACTACCCAAACCCGGCGCGGACGTCCTAGGGTTGCTGTGTGAATGAGCTCGACGTTGTGGGTGTCCGGGTCGAAATGCCCTCGAACCAGCCGATCGTGCTCCTGCGCGAAGTGGGAGGCGACCGGTACCTCCCCATCTGGATCGGTCCGGGTGAGGCCACGGCCATCGCCTTCGCGCAGCAGGGCATGGCCCCCGCCAGGCCGCTGACCCATGATCTCTTCAAGGACGTGCTCGAGGCCGTGGGCCAGGAGCTGACCGAGGTCCGTATCACCGACCTGCGCGAAGGCGTCTTCTACGCGGAGCTGGTCTTCGCCAGCGGTGTCGAGGTCAGTGCCCGTCCGTCCGACGCCATAGCGCTCGCCCTGCGCACCGGGACGCCGATCTACGGCAGCGACGGTGTCCTCGACGACGCGGGAATCGCGATCCCGGACGAGCAGGAGGACGAGGTCGAGAAGTTCCGCGAGTTCCTCGACCAGATCTCGCCCGAGGACTTCGGCAGCAGCAACCAGTGATCCCGGGAACGCGCCCGTGCGGACGGCCGGCCGGCGCGCCGCGGACGGCGGCCCGTGTTCACGCGGGGTGACGGCGGCGCGGGGTCCTGTCGACGGTCGGTGACGGGAGTGGTGGGGCCCGTGACCATTCGGCCAGCTTTTCCCGGTCCCGGGTCACGGCAAACCACTCCCAGGGTGACTATCACCCGGCGTGGCGAGTGTGGCGATCGTTGACGGGCCCCGGGCGACTCCCTACCGTCGTGGTGGCAGGTCAAGGACGGAGGTCGGCGTGAGAAGCAGCGGCGGCAGTGCGGCTGGGGGCGGCCCCGGAGTCAGTCCGGTGGGCGGTGCGCCGTATCCGCTGTGCGGGAGCGCGGACGAACCCGGGCAGGACACCATCGGCTACCGCGGGCCGACGGCCTGCGCGGCGGCCGGTATCACCTACCGCCAGCTCGACTACTGGGCGCGCACCGGGCTCGTCGAACCGAGTGTCCGCGCCGCCTACGGATCGGGCACCCAGCGCCTCTACAGCTTCCGGGACGTCGTCGTCCTCAAGATCGTCAAGCGCTTCCTCGACACCGGTGTCGCCCTCCAGAACATCCGCGCGGCCGTACAGCACCTGCGCGCCCGGGGGTTCCGGGACCTTGAGCGCATGACGCTGATGAGCGACGGGGCCACGGTCTACGAGTGCTCCTCGCCCGACGAGGTCGTCAGTCTGCTCCAGGGCGGCCAGGGCGTCTTCGGGATCGCCGTGGGCGTCGTGTGGAGGGACGTGGAGACCGCGCTCTCCCAGCTCCACGGGGAGCGCGTCGACACGGGGGAGACGCTCATCGGCAACAACCCCGGCGACGAGCTGGCCCGGCGCCGCCGCGACCGCGCCGTCTGAGGCCCCTCCGGTCCCCCGCCTCCGGCCCGGCCGCCCCGCAGCGCCCTCCGTCACCCGTCCGGCGGTACGCGGCCGGTTCCGTGTCCGGCGCCGCGGACACCCCGGCGCGGCTGTCGGTGCGGTAGGGCAGCATCGGGGGTGTGAGATCCGCCCCGACCGTCCTTCACCTGGACATGGACGCCTTCTTCGCCGCCGTCGAGCAGGCGGCGAAGCCCTCCCTGCGCGGGAAGGCGGTCGTCGTGGGCGGCCTCGGGCCCCGGGGTGTCGTCGCCACGGCCTCCTACGAGGCCCGGCGCTTCGGCGTCCACTCCGCCATGCCGACGGCCCAGGCCCGGCGCCTCGCCCCGAACGCCGCCTACCTGGTGCCCCGGTTCGCGCTCTACCGGGCGGTCAGCGACCAGGTCATGACTCTGCTCCGCGAACTGTCGCCGCTGGTGGAGCCCCTGTCGCTGGACGAGGCGTTCGTCGATCTGGAGGCCGGGGGAGCGGCGGAGGACTCCGCGTCCGCGCGGGCTGCCGGCCTGCGGCTGAGGGCCGACATCCGTGCGCTGACCGGGCTGAGCGGCTCGGTGGGCCTCGCCGGTTCCAAGATGCTCGCCAAGATCGGTTCCGAGCAGGCCAAGCCCGACGGGCTCCTGCTCATCGAGCCGGGCACCGAGCGCGAGCTGCTCGCCCCCATGCCGGTGCGCATCCTGCCGGGGGTCGGCCCGGCCACCGGGGAGCATCTGCGCCGGGCCGGGACGGCCACGGTGGGCGACCTGGTCGAGGCCGGGGAGGACGAGCTGGTGCGCCTGCTCGGCAGGACGCACGGTACGGCCCTGTTCCGCATGGCCCTGGGGCGCGACGACCGCCCGGTCGTGGCCGAGCGGGACGCCAAGTCCGTCTCCGTCGAGGACACCTTCGACACCGACCTCCACGACAGGCTGCGGGTGCGCACGGAGGTCGACCGGCTGGCCGAGCGGTGCGTGCGGCGCCTGAGGGCGGGCGGGCACTCGGGGCGCACCATCGTGCTGAAGGTGCGGCGCTACGACTTCTCCACCCTCACCCGCTCCGAGACCCTGCGCGGACCCACCGACGACCCCGCGGTCGTCCGCGAGGCCGCGGGGCGCCTGCTGGAGTCGGTGGACACCACGGGCGGGGTGCGGCTGCTCGGCGTGGGGGTCACCGGGCTGGCGGACTACACCCAGGAGGACCTGTTCGCCCAGGCCGCCGCCGGGGCGGGCCCGGAACCCCGGGACCACGCACCCCCCGGCCGCGCGGCCGGGGACGGGGCCGCACCGGGCGGGTCGGACGGGGCCGGGGAGCAGCGCCCCGCGCCGCCTGCGCGGGACCGGTCCGGGAGCCCCGCGGGGCCCCGGCACTGGGCGGCGGGGCAGGACGTCCGGCACGCCGTGCACGGCCCCGGCTGGGTCCAGGGCAGCGGCGTCGGCCGGGTCACCGTGCGGTTCGAGCAGCCCGGGTCCGAGCCCGGGCGGGTACGGACCTTCCCCGTGGACGACCCGGAGCTGGAGCCCTCCGACCCGCTGCCCCTGGTCGGGGGCGGCGGCACTGCGGCCCGCGGCTGAGCGCCCCGGCCACGGCCGCCCGGAGCGGCGGCTGCCGGTGCGCCCGCCGCGGCGGCGGGCTCAGGGCCTGCCCGGTGGCACGGACGGCCCTCAGTCCTCCTCGCCCGCGATCCGGCCGAAGGACCGGTCCCCGGACGCCGGAGCCGGCGTCGTCGGCGGGGGAGGGGCCAGATGGAGCCCGTAGTGGTGGTAGAGCTGGAGCTCCTGCTCGGGCGAGAGATGACGGCCGACACCGAAGTCCGGGGCGTTCCTGATCAGGGAGCGCTCGTAGGGCACCCGCAGCATCCCGCCGACGAGCTCGCTCGGCTCCAGGGGGACGAACGCGTCCCTGCTGAAGAGACCCGTGCGCACGGCCGCCCACTCCGGGACCCCCGTCGCATCGTCCAGGTACACCTCGTCGACGGTCCCGATCTTGTGGCCGTCGCGGTCGAAGGCCTTGCGGCCGATCAGGCTGCGCGGATCGATGTCGGTCTGCACGGTCCCTCCAACTGATCGCGGCTGCTCCCCCTCCTACGAAAGGCCACATCGGCGGTGTCGGCCACTCGGGGGACCGCGCGGAACACGCTGGTACCCTGGCAGACGGCTGTCGACCCCGTGCGGGAGAGTCCACCGGCGAAACCCCGCCGGCGGCGCCGAAGGAGCAAATCCTCCCCGGAATCTCTCAGGCCCCTGTACCGCACGGACGAGGTCACTCTGGAAAGCAGGGCGGGCGTCGGACGGCATCCGCTCTCACCGACGGTGAAAGCCGGTGCGTGCCACACGTGCCCGGTGAAGCTCTCAGGTCGAGATGACAGAGGGGGAGGCCGTCCGGGCATCCGCGTCGTGATGCCCCTCGCAGGTCGTACTAGACCAGGAGGCCTCCCACATGACCGACAACCGCATCCCGCTCTCGGAGCTCGAACGCGGCACCCCCTTCGAGCACCGCCACATCGGCCCCGACACCGCCGCGCAGGCCAAGATGCTGGCCCAGGTGGGCTACGGCTCGCTCGACGAGCTGACCGCCGCCGCGGTCCCGGACGTCATCAGGAGCGCGGAGGCCCTGGATCTTCCCGAGGCCCGCAGCGAGGCCGACGTCCTCGCCGAGCTCGGCGCCCTCGCCCGCCGGAACAGCGTGCTCGCGCCCATGATCGGCCTCGGTTACCACGGCACCTTCACGCCCCCCGTCATCCTCCGCAACGTCATGGAGAACCCCGCCTGGTACACGGCCTACACGCCGTACCAGCCGGAGATCTCCCAGGGGCGCCTGGAGGCCCTGCTCAACTTCCAGACCGTGGTGGCGGACCTCACCGGACTGCCGACCTCCGGCGCGTCGCTGCTCGACGAGGGCACCGCGGCCGCCGAGGCCATGTCGCTCTCCCGCCGGGTGGGCAAGGTCAAGGGCGGAGTCTTCCTCGTCGACGCCGACGCGCTGCCCCAGACGATCGCCGTCATAGAGACCCGGGCCGAGCCCACCGGCGTCGAGGTCGTGACCGCCGACCTGTCCGACGGCATCCCCGCCGAGATCGCGGAGCGCGGTGTCTTCGGCGTGCTGCTGCAGTACCCCGGCGCCTCCGGCCAGGTGCGGGACCTCAAGCCCGTCATCGACCAGGCGCACGGGCTCGGGGCCGTGGTGACCGTCGCCGCCGACCTCCTCGCCCTCACGCTGCTCACCCCGCCCGGGGAACTGGGCGCCGACATCGCGGTGGGCACCACCCAGCGCTTCGGCGTGCCGATGGGCTTCGGCGGCCCGCACGCCGGCTACATGGCCGTCCGCGACGCCCACGCCCGCAGCCTTCCCGGCCGTCTGGTCGGCGTCTCCGTGGACGCGGACGGGAACAAGGCCTACCGCCTCGCCCTCCAGACCCGCGAGCAGCACATCCGCCGCGAGAAGGCGACCAGCAACATCTGCACCGCCCAGGTGCTCCTCGCCGTCATGGCGGGCATGTACGCGGTCTACCACGGCCCCGACGGCCTGCGGGCCATCGCGGAGCGGACCCACCGCTATGCCGCGCTCCTCGCCGACGGGCTCCGCGCCGGGGGCGTCGAGGTGGTGCACGGCTCCTTCTTCGACACCGTCACCCTCCGGGTGCCCGGCCGCGCGGCCGAGGTCGTCGCGGCCGCCCGCGAGGGCGGGGTCAACCTGCGCCTCGTCGACGCCGACCACGTCTCCGCCGCCTGCGACGAGACCACCGGCCGCGAGCAGCTCGCCGCCGTGTGGGCCGCCTTCGGGGTGAGCGGGGACGTCGAGGCGCTGGACGCCGCCGGCGCCGACGCGCTGGCCGCGTCGCTGCTGCGGACCGACGACTACCTGGCCCACCCGGTCTTCCACCAGTACCGCTCCGAGACCGCGATGCTGCGCTACCTGCGCCGCCTCGCGGACCGGGACTACGCGCTGGACCGGGGCATGATCCCGCTCGGCTCCTGCACCATGAAGCTGAACGCGACCACCGAGATGGAGCCGGTCACCTGGCCGGAGTTCGGCCAGATGCACCCGTTCGCGCCGGTGGAGCAGGCCGCGGGCTATCTGACGCTGATCACCGAGCTGGAGGAGCGGCTCGCCGAGGTCACCGGCTACGACAAGGTGTCCATCCAGCCCAACGCGGGCTCGCAGGGCGAGCTCGCCGGGCTGCTCGCGGTGCGCGCCTACCACCGGGCGAACGGCGACGAGCAGCGCACCGTCTGCCTGATCCCGTCCTCGGCCCACGGCACCAACGCGGCCAGCGCCGTCATGGCCGGGATGAAGGTGGTCGTGGTCAGGACCGCCGACGACGGCGAGATCGACGTCGAGGACCTGCGGGCCAAGATCGAGCAGCACCGCGAGCAGCTGGCCGTCCTAATGATCACCTACCCGTCCACCCACGGCGTCTTCGAGGAGCACGTGGCCGACATCTGCGCCCAGGTGCACGACGCGGGCGGCCAGGTGTACGTCGACGGGGCCAACCTCAACGCCCTGGTGGGTCTGGCCAAGCCGGGCCGCTTCGGCGGGGACGTCTCGCACCTCAACCTGCACAAGACCTTCTGCATCCCGCACGGCGGCGGCGGCCCGGGCGTCGGTCCGGTCGGCGTCCGCGCCCACCTGGCGCCGTACCTGCCCAACCACCCGCTCCAGCCGACCGCCGGCCCGGAGACGGGCGTCGGGCCGATCTCGGCGGCCCCGTGGGGCTCCGCGGGCATCCTGCCGATCTCCTGGGCCTACGTGCGCCTGATGGGCGGCGAGGGCCTGAAGCGGGCCACCCAGGTGGCGGTGCTGGCCGCCAACTACATCGCCAAGCGCCTGGAGCCGCACTACCCGGTCCTCTACACCGGCCCCGGCGGGCTGGTGGCCCACGAGTGCATCATCGACCTGCGGCCGCTGTCCAAGGCGACGGGGGTCAGCGTCGACGACATCGCCAAGCGCCTGATCGACTACGGCTTCCACGCGCCGACCATGTCGTTCCCGGTGGCCGGCACGCTGATGATCGAGCCGACCGAGAGCGAGGACCTGGCCGAGCTGGACCGGTTCTGCGACACCATGATCGCCATCCGGGCGGAGATCGAGAAGGTCGCCTCCGGCGACTGGCCGGCGGAGGACAACCCGCTGCGCAACGCCCCGCACACCGCGGCGGCGCTGGGCGGCGAGTGGCAGCACGCCTACAGCCGCGAGGAGGCCGTCTTCCCGGCCGGGGTGAGCGCCGCCGACAAGTACTGGCCGCCGGTCCGCCGCATCGACGGCGCGTTCGGTGACCGCAACCTGGTCTGCTCCTGCCCGCCGCTGGACGAGTACGACGCCTGACCGGACCGCCCCCCCGGGGCGGAGACCCGCAGGGGCCGTGCGAGGACACCGTCCTCGCACGGCCCCTGCGCCGTTCCCCCTCGCGGGGGAGCGCCCGACGGGCCCGCGGTCAGGCCGCCGTCACCACCTGGCCGGCGCCCAGGGCGCGCCGGGGAGCGATGACCCGGCC
This sequence comes from Streptomyces sp. C10-9-1, assembly GCF_024497955.1. Lineage (GTDB taxonomy): Bacteria > Actinomycetota > Actinomycetes > Streptomycetales > Streptomycetaceae > Streptomyces > Streptomyces sanyensis. Next base: position 14,328 of record NZ_JANHKP010000011.1, read on the forward strand.
GTCGGGGAGGAGTTCACCGGTGTCCTCGAAGAGCAGGACGCCGTTGCACAGCAGGCTCCAGCCCTGCTCCGGATGGTGCGCCACCAGGCGTGCCGCCTCCCGGTCGGCGGAGTCGGACGTCGGGCAGACAGGCTGGTGCTGGCACATGGGCGGGTTCTTTCCCTGCGATGTGGTGTGATTCCTGCGGCTCGATGAGCTGTTCATGGCCGCCCCCCGTATCGTGTCGGTCCGGTGCCAGTCTTCCGCTGCGGAGCGCGATCCGCAGGGATTTCACGGCAGCTCTTCCTACTGATGGATGACGCATCACCCGCCGGAGCGGTTCAGGACACCCGGGCCGTCACTTCGGGGGGTTCTGCATGGCCCCAGCGGGCTAGTCACTCCGGGCGGGGCGCGTCCGGGGGCGGACACGGGTACGCCCCGTGCCCGTGGGGGCGCGGGGCGTACGGAGCGGCGCGGGTGCCGTCAGGCGGCCGGGTCGAGCAGTGGAGCCGGCGCCAGCCGCAGGGTCATCAGCGGCAGCAGGTCGGCCGCCGGGTGCGGGCGGTGCGCCGCGATCCCGGGGGGCGCCGGGGCCAGGGGGACCAGGAGGTCGCCCGGCTGGAGCGAGCCCCGTGCCGGATCGGCCTCGGTGTCCGCGTGCAGCCACAGGGTGAGCATGTAGAGCTCGGGCACCGACAGCAGCCGGGCCTGGCCGTGGGCACCGGTGGACTCCGCCTGGTGCAGGGCGAGTTCGGTGGAGGCCAGGTAGGGCCCTTCGAAGAAGTGGGAGAACGCCCAGCCGTCGGCGCTGGGCACGCTGTCGGCCGCCGCCACGGCGCGATCACCGCTGCGGACCAGGAAGCGCCAGCCGGCGAGCCGGGTCGCCGGCTGGCCGCCTGCGGTCACGACCCGATCGAGGACGTGCAGCGGGAGCGGCAGCTCGGCGCTCAGTGGTCCCTGGACGGACCGCAGGGCCCGGGTCGGAGCCTCGCGGACCGCCGCGGGGGATCCGAGCGCTGCGAGAACGCTGCGCAGGGCGGATGCGGGGGCCGGGGGGAAAAGCAGCGGCATGATGGGTCGCCTCTCACTCAGGAGACACGGTGATGCGGGGAGGTGCGGACGACGCTGTCGGCAGGGGGCCGCGCGGGGCCGGAGGACCACCGGGCGCCGACTGTCGGCCCGTTCGCGGAGTTTATACGACACTTGTTCGCCCGATGTTTCCGCTAGTCGTCGCCCATATTTCCCACAAGGCGAATACCGGACCCCGTCGCCGGGCCTGTCCCGCTGTTCGGGCGAGAGGTACGGACCGTGGCCAGCGGATTCACCGTCCGTGCGGTAGGCCGAATCCGATCGGTGGTTCTCGCCGCGGCGTGCCGGTGAATATCCCTCCGGCATATCCGTTGGTATGTGCCGCCGGTATGTGCCCCACAGGGGCTGACTCCAGCCTATCGGGAGCGTGCATGTGCCGGGGGCGTTACGGATCAAAGAGTCTGGGCATTATCGTCCGTGTCACGAGCCGCCCTGGCTGAGTGGCTTCCAGTCGAGGAAGGAACCGCCGATGGGGGAGAAGGTCGTGGCAGGCGGGTTCGACCTGTCCGATCGGCAGCGGTACCGGCGCAAGCTCCAGCAGTGCCTCGCCGGACTGGGGAGGCTCCTGGCCGAGAAGCGGTTCGACAGGCCGAGGAATCTCATGGGCCTGGAGATAGAGCTGAATCTCGCCGGCGGGGACGGCATGCCGCGCATGATGAACGGAGAAGTCCTCTCCCGCATCGCCAGCCCGGATTTCCAGACCGAGCTCGGAATGTTCAATCTCGAAGTGAACATCGTTCCGCACCGGCTGGAGGGCCATGTTCTCGACCAGCTCGCCGAGGAGTTGCGGACGGGACTCGGATATGCGGACCGGAAGGCCGGTGAGGCGGGTGCCGGCATTGTGATGATCGGGATTCTGCCCACGCTCGCCCAGCAGGACCTGGTGACCGCCAACCTCTCCGCCGTCGACCGCTACACCCTGCTCAACGACCAGATCGTCGCGGCCCGCGGGGAGGACTTCACCCTCGACATCTCCGGCGTCGAGGATCTGCACTGCACCTCCTCCTCCATCGCCCCCGAGGCGGCCTGCACCTCGGTGCAGCTGCACCTCCAGGTCACCCCCTCCCGCTTCGCCGACGTCTGGAACGCCGCGCAGTCCGTCGCCGCCCTGCAGGTCGCGGTCGGAGCCAACTCGCCCTTCCTCTTCGGCAAGGAGCTGTGGAGGGAGTCCCGGCCGCCGCTGTTCCAGCAGGCCACCGACACCCGCCCGCCCGAACTCCAGGCCCAGGGGGTGCGCCCGCGGACCTGGTTCGGGGAGCGCTGGGTGACCTCCGCCTACGACCTCTTCGAGGAGAACCTGCGCTACTACCCCGCGCTGCTGCCGATATGCGACGACGAGGACCCCCTGCGCGTCCTCGACGACGGCGGTGTGCCCAGGCTCCAGGAGCTCGTGCTCCACAACGGCACCGTGTACCGCTGGAACCGCCCCGTGTACGGCGTCGTCGACGGAGTGCCGCACCTGCGCGTGGAGAACCGCGTCCTGCCCGCGGGGCCCACGGTCACGGACGTCATCGCCAACACCGCCTTCTACTACGGCCTGGTGCGGGCGCTGGCGGAGGACGCCCGGCCGGTGTGGAGCCGCATGCCCTTCGAGACGGCCCACGAGAACTTCGAGGCGGCCTGCCGCCACGGCATCGACGCCGAGGTGCGCTGGCCCCGGTCCGGCAGGGGCGGCGGGCTGGTCACCGTACCGGTGGTCGACCTGGTCCGCGACGAGCTGCTGCCGCTGGCGGAGGCCGGGCTGGACGCGTGGAACATCGAGCGGGCCGACCGGGACCGCTACCTCGGCGTGATCGAGGAGCGCTGCCGGCGGCGGGCCAACGGCGCCTCCTGGCAGGTGCGGACCTACCATCGGGCGCTCGGGGCGGGCCTGGGGCGCGAGGCGGCCCTCGCCGCGACGACGCGGCGCTACATGGAGCTGATGCGGGAGGGCGAGCCGGTGCACACCTGGCCCGTCGGGTTCCCGGGGCCGGGCGGGGCCTGACCGCCCGCAGGCACCGCCGGGGGGCGCTCCGCCCGCCGTGCGGAGCGCCGGGCGCCCGGCGCCGGCGGGGAGGCTCGGGGAGGACCCGGCTGGGACGGCGGCACCCGCATCGGGCAAGCTGTGGTCCCCCATGCGGTGGGCCCCCTCACCGGTGCGCCGGGAGGGGCCCGGGCCTTGCGCGGGTGCGGGGCCGGGGCCCGCCGCACGCGGCCACGCACCCGCGCCCCCAGGGCGAGGGAGCGTGGCCGTCCACCGAACCTGGAGGCACGTGTGCAGGCAGAGGCCGTCGGCGGGAGCCACTCCCGCCCTCCCGCAGGACTGTCGGTCGGGCTGCTGCGGTCCGAGACCGTGCTGGTGCTGGCCCTGTCGCTCGGGGCCAGCGCGGTCTCCTCGCTGATCAGCTTCGTCGGGTCGCTCACCAAGCCCGGTGGGCTCAAGGACCAGGCCGCCACCCTCAACGGCTCCTACGCGCCCGGGCGGCCCTGGCTCGACCTCGCCTGGCAGCTGTTCGGCATCGCCACCGCCCTGGTGCCGGTGGCGCTGGTGGCGCATCTTCTCATCAGGGAACGCGCGGGGCTGGGCGCGATCGGCTTCGACCGGAGCCGCCCCTGGTCCGACCTCGGCCGCGGAGCACTGGTCGCGGCCGGGATCGGCAGTGCCGGGCTGGCCTTCTACCTCCTCGCGCGGGCGGCGGGATTCAACCTCACCGTGGTACCCGAGTCCCTGCCGGACGTGTGGTGGAAGTACCCGGTGCTGGTGCTCTCCGCCGTGCAGAACTCCGTCGTCGAGGAGGTCATCGTCGTCGGCTACCTGCTGCGCAGGCTGGACCAGCTGGGGTGGTCGCCGAGGGCGTCGCTCGCGGCGAGCGCCGTGCTGCGGGGCCTCTACCACCTCTACCAGGGCGTCGGCGGCTTCGTCGGGAACATGGTGATGGGCGTGGTGTTCGTGCTGCTGTACCGCCGCTGGGGCAGGGTCGGGCCGCTGGTCGCGGCCCACGCCTTCCTGGACATCGTGGCCTTCGTCGGATACGGGCTGCTCGCCGGCCGGGTCGACTGGCTGCCGACGCCCTGAGGCGGCGCCGGGGCCGGGCAGGGCCCGGCCCCGGCGCGGCTCACGGGGCCGTGAGCAGCTCCCCGTCGATGACGGTGACGGCCCGCCCCGAGAGCAGGGTGCGCTCCCCGTGCAGCTCGGTGCGGACCAGACCGGAGCGCGCGGACGCCTGGAGACCCGTCAGCACCGGACGCCCCAGCCGGGCGGACCAGAAGGGGGCGAGGGCGGTGTGGGCGCTGCCCGTGACGGGGTCCTCGTCGATGCCGAGCCGGGGGAAGAAGCAGCGCGAGACGTAGTCGTGGCCCCGGGCCGGGTCCGCGGCCGGAGCGGTGGCGACGACTCCCCGGTCCGACAGGGCGGCCAGCGCGGCCGTGTCGGGGCGCAGACCGCGCACCGTGGCCTCGTCGGCCAGCTCCACGAGCAGGTCGCCGATGTGCTCGCCCGTGTCGTGCACCGACAGGGGCGTGGCCCCGAGGGCCTCCGCAAGGCCGTCGGGCGCGGCAACGGGGGTGAGCGGCGAGGTGGGGAAGTCCAGGGTGACGGTTCCGTCGTCCCCGGCGGTGGCGGTCAGGATCCCGCACCGGGCCGCGAAGCGCACGGTCCCCTCCGTCCTGCCGTCGCCGTGCAGGACGTGCGCCGTGGCCAGCGTCGCGTGCCCGCACATGTCCACCTCCGCCGCGGGGGTGAACCAGCGCAGGGCGAAGTCCGCCTCCGACCCCGGGGGGAGGGGGTGGGCGAAGGCCGTCTCGGAGAGGTTGACCTCCGCGGCCACGTTCTGGAGCCACGTGTCGCCGGGGAAGCCGGGGGAGTCCAGGACCAGGACACCGGCCGGGTTCCCGGTGAAGGGACGGTGGGCGAAGGCGTCGACGATTCGAATCCGCATGCCGCGACCGTAGAGCGCCCGGGCCCCGGCGGGACAAGGCCAATCCGCAGCCACTGGACTCTTCGCGGCCCGCCCCGCGGCGTACCCCGGCGGTCCCCGGCGGGGCCTCCGCGTCGGGGACCGGGGGGAACGACCGCGACCGGGCCGGGCGCCGCGCACGGCGGCGGGGGAGGGCCTTCGACCGCCGACTGGCCGTTCGGGATCCGGCCGCCACGCCCGCGCTGATCGAACGGCTCAGCCATGACCCCGCGGTCTGGACGCGTCAGGCGGCGGCTGGTGACCCGCGCCTCCCGCTCCACCGGCTTCGCGAGGCCCTCCACGTACCCGAACTGGCCTCCAGCGCGGGCGCCAACCCGGCGCTTCCCGAAGACGAGATGGCCGCCGTCCTGGACCGGGCCGGCGTTCCCGTCTGACCAACGGGCAGAACCGCCCGGCTCTGCGCCACGTCCCTGCAACCCGGCCGGGCAGTCCCGGGGATGACGGCCGTGATCGACCGGACGTCCCCCTCGTCGGGCGGACGCGCGGCAGGGCGACGATCGTGACGGTCAGCCTGCACCGGCACGGACAGCGGGGCAGTCACCCTTCGCCGACACCAACCGGCTTTGGCCGACTCTCCCCGGCAAGCGGTCAACGACCGCCGTCACAGGTCGGCAGACGCCGATCGGGAGCATTGTCATCCGACAGGTTCCGATATATCGTTGAAGCATCGCGACAGATCAACGATGGAAGGAGTGCGCGATGGACGCGGAACAGTACGGCGGATACGGGCGGGGTCGTGGACACTGCGGGCCCGGTCATCGCGGCGGTGGGGAGCGGGAGGGGCACAGGGCGGCCTTCGGGCCCTTCGGCCCCGGCTTCGGCGGCCCCTTCGGCGGGGGACGCGGGCGCGGCGGAGGTCGCGGCAGGGCCCGCCGCGGCGATGTGCGGGCCTCGATCCTGGCGCTGCTCAAGGACCGGCCCATGCACGGCTACGAGATGATCCAGGAGATCGCCGAACGCAGCGGCGGGGCGTGGAAGCCCAGCCCCGGATCGGTCTACCCCACCCTCCAGCTGCTGGAGGACGAGGGACTGATCACGAGTGCCAGCGAGGGCGGCAAGAAGCTGTTCACCCTGACCGGCGCGGGGCGCGCCGAGGCCGAGTCGGGTCCCGAGGCCCCCTGGGAGGAGGCCGGTCGCGGTGTCGACTGGGACACCGTCAACGAGGTCCGACAGGCGGGCTTCGGACTGATGGAGGCGTTCGGGCAGGTCTGGAAGACCGGCTCCCCGGAACAGCGGCAGAAGGCCGTCGCCGTGATCAACGAGGCACGCAAGAAGCTCTACCTCATCCTCGCTGACGACTGACGACTGACGACTGACGACTCGACGGCGTGCGGCAGGCGCACAGGGCGGGGCATGGCCCGGGACCCGCGGTGGCGGGTCCGGGGCCACGCCCGCATCCGGGGCAGGGCGGCGCGCGGGCCGTGGGGGGCGATCTCCTCCGCAGGGATGAGGCGCCCGGGACGCGTGCCCGACCTGCGTCGGATGGGCGGATGCTCCCCTGCGGGGAGGTTTTCGTGCCGGATGCCTGGTGAAGTGGGAGGGTGTACAGCTCCGCCCCGCCGACACGGCCCTGCCGCGCCTTTGCCGACCGCCCCGCCGCCCCGGGCGCCGGGCCCGCCGCCGTCCTCTCGGGCGCGCGCCGCAGGGCTCTGCGCGGCGGCGACCGGCACACCGACACCGCCCACCTCCTGCACTCGCTGCTGGAGAGCGACGACCGGGCGCGCGCGGCCGTCGGAGACCCTGCGCGGGCGGCCCGGGTACTCGGCTACCTCGTGCAGCGCAGCATCGGGTACGGGCTGCGCTGGCAGCGCACGGTGGAGGGGGTGCCCCCGAGGCCGGGCCACGCCGCACGGTGCGGGAGCGGGTCCCGCGCCTCCGCCTCGGCCGCGCTGTCCCCCTCGGCGGCGGGCGCCGTCGCCGCCGCGTCCGCCCGCGCCCGCCGCCGGGGCGGCGACGAGGCGACGGGACTCGACCTGCTCGCCTCCCTGGCCGCGGACCCCACCTGCCGCGCCGTGGAGGTGCTGCGGCGGGCGGGTGTCGACCCGGCCGTCCTGACGGACCGGATCGCGAGCCGTCTCGACATGTGTCACAGGGGTGACGGTCCTGACGGGCGCTGACATCATGGCCCGATGCACGTGTCCTCGGGAAGAAGTGCCGGGCTGGGCCTCGCCCTCGCCTCGGCCTTCGCGTTCGGCGGTTCGGGAGTCGCGGCCAAGCCGCTGATCGAGGCGGGGCTCGACCCGCTCCATGTGGTGTGGCTGCGGGTGGCCGGGGCGGCGCTGGTGATGCTGCCCGTCGCCTGGCGCCACCGCGACCTCGTCCGGCGGCGCCCCGCGCTGCTCGCGGGGTTCGGCCTGCTGGCCGTCGCGGGCGTGCAGGCCTGCTACTTCGCCGCCATCTCCCGCATCCCGGTCGGCGTGGCGCTGCTCATCGAGTACCTGGGCCCCGCCCTCCTGCTCGGCTGGGTGCGTTTCGTCCAGCGCCGCCCCGTGACCCGCGCGGCCGCCTTCGGTGTGGCACTGGCCGTCGTCGGCCTCGCCTGCGTCGTCGAGGCCTGGGCCGGGCTCCGCTTCGACCTCCTCGGGATGCTGCTGGCCCTGGGTGCGGCCTGCTGCCAGGTCGGCTACTTCGTCCTCGCCGACCAGGGCGGGGACGCGGAGGACCCGCCCGCCCCGCTGGGTGTCATCGCCTACGGCCTGCTGGTCGGCGCGGCCGTGCTGACCCTGGTCGCCCGGCCCTGGGGCATGGACTGGGCCGTGCTGGCCGGCGGGGCGTCCATGGACGGCAGCCCGGTGCCGGCCGCCCTTCTCCTGGGCTGGGTGGTCCTGGTGGCCACGGTGCTCGCCTACACCACCGGTGTCCTCGCCGTGCGCCGGCTCTCCCCGCAGGTGGCGGGGGTGGTCGCCTGCCTGGAGGCGGTGGTCGCCACCGCCTTCGCCTGGATCCTGCTCGGCGAGCACCTCTCGCTGCCGCAGGTCCTCGGCGGCGCGGTCGTCCTGCTCGGCGCCTTCATCGCCCAGTCCCAGGCCCCTCGCCCGTCGTCCGGGCCGGTGGCGGCGGGCGGGCCGGAGGGGGCCTCAGACGCCGCGGACGGTCGGGGCGCCCCGGCCGCGGCGGCGGGGAGCTGACCGGCCCGAGGCCGCGGCGCGGCACCGCGCACCCCGGGACGCGGTCGGGAGGGCACGCGGCAGCCGCTAGGGTGGGGCACATGCATTCGACCGTGCTTCCGCCTCCCGCCGCCTGAGGCGGGCGGCAGTCAGCAGACAAGGACCGGGCCCGGGGCGACCCCGGGCGGACGGGTGCTGCCCGCACGACCTCCCGCAGGCAGACCCTCTCTCCCGTTCCTCGTTCGGAGCCACACGTGTCGCATCCCTCCACCGCTCCCGTCGGCGTGCCCGTCGGCCGGAGTCTCGTCTACCTGGTCTTCGCAGGCGTCGCCTGGGGCACCGCGGGTGCCGCCGCCTCGCTCGTCTTCGCCGCCGCCGACCTCGGCCCCCTGGCCCTGTCCTTCTGGCGCTGCGTCGGGGGACTCCTGCTGCTCCTGCCCGTGCTGGCCCTGCGGGCCCGCAGGCGACCCGTCCGCACGTCCGAGCCGCGGCGGCGGCGGCTGGTGCGGATCCTGGGTACCGGCATCGGCCTGACGCTCTTCCAGAGTGCCTACTTCGCCGCGGTGGAGGCGACCGGGCTGGCCGTGGCCACCGTGGTCACCCTCGGCGCGGGCCCCGTGCTGATCGCCCTGGGGGCGCGCCTGGCGATGGGCGAGCGCCTGGGCCGCGGCGGGGTGCTCGCCGTCGCGGGGGCCCTGGCGGGGCTCGCGGTGCTCGTGCTGGGCGGCGAGCGCGCCCTGGTGCGGCCGCCCGGGATCGCCCTCGCCCTGCTCTCGGCGGCGGGCTACGCGGCCATCACCCTGCTGACCCGCCACCTCGGCCGGACGGGCGGCGGCGGCGACTCCCTGTCGACCACGGCGTGGGCCTTCGCGATCGGTGCCGCCGGGCTGCTTCCCCTCGCCCTGTCCGAGGGCGTGCTGCCGCACACGGCCGAACCCGCCCGGGTCGCACTGCTGCTCGTGTACGTGGCCGCGGTCCCGACGGCGCTGGCCTACGCGCTGTACTTCGCGGGCGCCGCCCGCGTCCGGGCCGCCACGGTTTCCGTGATCATGCTGCTCGAACCCGTCAGTGCCGCCGTGATCGCCGTAGCCCTTCTGGGGGAGCGGCTGTCGGTCGCCACCGTGGCCGGAACCCTCCTGCTGCTCTCCGCGGTGGCGGGTCTGTCGGCCGCCGAGGCCAGGGGCGCGGCCGCGCGGCGCCGCACGGTGGCGCCCGCCTAGGAGCTGTCCGGGCGGACAGGTGACCGCCCCGTGCCTGGGTCCTTGGTCCGGGCACGGGGCGGGGCCGGGTCGGCAGCCGCTCGCGCGCGGCGTCCCGCCCGTCCGGTCCCCCCGCGGCCCCCGGCGCCGCCGGCCGGTGAAGCCGCACGCCGACACGGGCTACGAGTCCGCACCCGCGCCGATGGCTCCGCGAACCGACGTGGGAGGGCGTCAGCCGAAGACGACGGAGCGGAAGTGCAGCCGCTCGCCGAGATTCCGGCCCGGGGCCATGACGAAGTACGTGTCCCCCTCGCAGCCGGCTTCGAGGAACACGGTGGCGGTGGCGTCCGTGCGGTTCCGGGGGGCGAAGGCGGGGACGTCGTTGCCGACCGTCTCGGGGACGTCGACGTACACCCCGCTCTCCGGGTCCGCCAGGGTCCCGTTCAGGTTGATGCCGCCGGGACCGGCATAGGCGTACGCGAAGTCCCCTGTGGCGGCCGAGGCCGGCGAGGCGGGCAGGGCGACAAGGAGAGCGAGCGCGCCGAGACCGGCGGCCAGGGTGCTGCGCACGTGCAGGGGATGTACTCCAAGGGGGAGTGCGATGCGGGACACCTCACCCTCCCCCACGGGCGGTCCGTGGTGAGCGCGTCGTGCTCGCGGGAAGGTTCCGCTTCACCCGTTCGGACCGGCGCCCGCCGCTGCGGCCCGCGGCTCCGGCAGGGCTGGATCAGGACCGGTGCGGCCCCCGGCCGGGGCGGGCGGGAGGCGAGGGCCCCGCCCGCGCCGGGTCCCCTCAGGCGCGGGCGGCCAGGTAGGGCGGCAGCGCGATCGCGGCGTCCAGGTCCGCTGCCGGCACCGGCTCGCCGTGGGTGCGGGACACCGGCAGCACTCCTGCCCAGTGGGGGAGCGCCAGGTCCTCGGCGTCGTCGTTCGGGCCGCCCGCACGGGACTTGGCCGACACCTCGGCGAGGTCCAGCCGCAGGACGGCCGTCGCCGCCAGCTCCCTGGCGTCGGCGGGGCGGGAGTCGGCCGAGCGGCCCGCCACCACCTGGTCCACCAGCGCGTCCAGCGCGGTGCGCTTCTCCTGCGGATCCGTCACCTGGTACGCGGTGCCGTGCACCACGACGGAGCGGTAGTTGACGGAGTGGTGGAAGGCGGAGCGGGCCAGGACCAGTCCGTCGACATGGGTGACCGTCAGGCACACCGCCAGGCCCGGGTCCGGCTCCCCGGCCATCCGCAGCGGCCTGGAGCCGGTCGACCCGTGCACGTACAGTGCCTCGCCGACCCGGGTGTAGAGCGTGGGCAGGACGACGGGCGCACCGTCGCGGACGAACCCGAGGTGGCACAGGTAGCCCTCGTCGAGTATCGCGTGGACGGTCCCGCGGTCGTAGGACGCGCGGTCCCGGGACCGGGTCGGCACGGTGCGTCCGGTCCGCGGGTAGGCGGACGTCTCGGCGGGCGGGAGGGTCCCGGTGGTCTCCGGCATTGCGGTCTCCATTGCACTAGTGCATAATCATGTTTGTGCTAGGAGAGTATCGGATCAGTGGGCGGCGTGCATCGGAGATCGCCGCGAGCATCGAGCAGGCAGTGGGCTCAGGCGCGCTCGACCCGGGCCAACTGCTCCCGCCCATGAGGGCGTTGGCCGTCGAGCTGGGCGTCAACCCCAATACCGTCGCGGCCGCCTACCGGACCCTGCGCGAGCGCGGGGTGATCGAGACGGACGGCCGTCGGGGCAGCCGCATCCGCCCGCGCCCGGCCACCACCCCGCGCAACGCCGTCCGGGTGGAGGCACCGCCGGGCGTGCGCGACGTGGGCAAGGGCAACCCCGACACGGCCCTGCTGCCGCCCCTGCACGAGGCGTTCGCCGAGGCCACCCGCATCCTGGACCGGCACCCCGTGCTCTACGGGGAGGAGCCGCTGGACCCGGAGTTCGCGCGCCTGGCCCGTGCCTCGCTCGACGCCGAAGGGGTCCCCGCGGGGCCGCTCGCCGCGACCTCCGGCGCGCTGGACGCGATCGAGCGGGTGCTCGCCGCCCACCTGAGGCCCGGCGACGGCGTCGCGGTGGAGGACCCGGGATGGGGCAGCCTGCTGGAACTGGTCACCGCCCGGGGCTTCCGCGCCGTACCGGTCGGCGTCGACGACGAGGGACCCCTCGCGGCCGACGTGGAGCGCGTCCTCGCGGGTGGGGCCCGTGCGCTCATCGTCACCTGCCGCGCGCAGAACCCCACCGGCGCGGCGATCACCGCGGAACGCGCCACCGCGCTCAGGGCGGTCCTGGGGCGGCACCCCGGCGTCCTGCTCGTGGAGGACGACCACGGTCACGCGATCGTCGACGAGCCCCTCAGGCCGCTCGCCGGGGCCACGGCGCACTGGGCGTTCGTGCGGTCGGTGGCCAAGGCGTACGGCCCCGACCTGCGGGTGGCGGTGCTCACCGGCGACGGCGTCACCGTGGACCGCGTCCAGGGCCGCCTCGGCCTCGGCCCCGGCTGGGTCAGCCGCATCCTCCAGCGGGCCGTCGCCCGCCTGTGGGAGGCGGGCAGCGTGGACGTACGGGCCGTGGCCCGGGCGTACGGGGAGCGCAGGGAGGCCCTGCTGGAGGGCCTGGCGCGGCGCGGCGTCCCGGCCCGGGGCCGCAGCGGCATGAACGTGTGGGTGCCGGTCGCCGACGAGACGGGCGCGGTGACCCGGCTGCTGCACGCGGGCTGGGCCGTCGCACCGGGGGCCCGCTTCCGGCTGTCGAGCCCGCCCGCCGTCCGGATCACCGTCTCCGGGCTGGCCCCCGCCGAGATCGAGGAACTGGCCGGTGCCGTGGCCGAGGCGGTGAGGGGCTCCTCCCGCGCGCCGCGCTACGGCTGACCGCTCCCGCCCGGCAGGGCGGGCCGCCCGCCCCCCGGGGTCCCGTGCGGCGGCCCGAAAACGGCGCCGCGGGCGGCCCCCGGCCCCGGGCCCGCAGTTCCGGCTGCGGACCTCGGAGCGCGGCGGCCGCCCGCAGCGCAGGACGGACCGTCCGGGGTACTGCCGACCCGCGCACCCCGGACGGTTCCGTCGGCCGGGCGCATGCACGCACCACCCTGCGCGCCGCATGGCCCGGCCCTTCGCGTGACCACGGTGCCCGGATCCGCCCGCTGACCCCGGCGGGCGGATCCGGGCCCGCGTCACGCGAGCCTGATGGTGTCCCCCTCGACCGTGATCGACGCGGGCGGCAGCGGCGCGGTCGCGGGACCGCCCTTGACGCTGCCGTCGTTGGCGTCGAACAGGCTGTTGTGACACGGGCAGGTGATGACGCCCTCGGAGACGCCCTTGACCGCGCACCCCTGGTGGGTGCACTTCGAGGAGAACGCCTTGAACGTGCCGGGCTCGGGCTGCGTCACCACCACGTCGCCGACGACCATGCCGCCGCCCTCGGGGATGTCCGCCGTCTTGGCGAGCACCGTTCCGCCCCCCGCGCCGGGCTCGCCGCCTCCCGCGCCCGCCCCGCCGCCCGCGGGCGGGACCTCGGCCGACTGCGCGGGGTCGTCCGTCCCGCAGGCGGCCAGGGCGACGGTGAGACCGGCTCCGCCCACCGCGGCCACGACGGTGCGGCGCGTCACGGTGCGTGCGGTCCCCTGCGATCCGGTCATGCTTGCTCCCTCGTCACGGCCGGCCCCGTGCCGGCCCGTTCACCCGGGAGTACGCGCCCGCGGCGGCGGGCGTTCAACCGGTCGCGGAATTCTCCCGCCCCGCCGTGCGGGCCCCGCCGGGAGGCCGGCACGGCGGAGGCCCTCAGCGACCGTCGCCGAAGACGGCCGGGCGCTTCTCCAGGAAGGCGCGCATCCCCTCCTTCTGGTCCGGACCGGCGAACAGCGCGTGGAAGACCCGCCGTTCGAAGCGCACGCCCTCGCTCAACGGGGACTCCAGCGCCCGGTCCACCGCCTCGCGCGCGGCCCGCACGGCGGGGGTGCTGAACGAGGCGATCGTGCGGGCCATCCCGGCGGCCTCCTCCCGCAACCGGTCGGCGGGCACCACGCGGGCGACCAGGCCGGAGCGCTCGGCCTCGGCCGCGTCCATGGTGCGGCCCGTCAGGACGAGGTCCATGGCCTTGGCCTTGCCGACCAGCCCGGTCAGCCGCTGGGTGCCGCCGATCCCCGGGATCACGCCCAGGCGTATCTCCGGCTGGCCGAAGACGGCCGTGTCGGCGGCGACCACGGTGTCGCACATCATGGCCAGTTCGCACCCGCCCCCCAGCGCATAGCCCGCGACCGCGGCGATCCGGGGCGTGCGCAGCCGGGCGAACCGCTCCCAGCGGCCGAAGTAGTCCTCCGCGAGCATCTCCGGCGCGGTCTTCTCCGCCATCTCCCGGACGTCCGCCCCGGCGGCGAACACCTTCTCGGAGCCGGTGACGACGATGCAGCCGGTCCCCGGATCGTCGTCCAGGGGCTCCAGCAGGGCGAGCAGTTCGTCCAGCAGCGGGGTGCCGAGGGCGTTGAGCGCCTCGGGGCGGTGCAGCGTGACGGTCAGGACCCTGCCGTCGCGTTCGGTCCTCAGGTACACGGGTGTCCCTTCTGCGCAGGAGTGCGGTCGTGGTGCGGTCGTGGTGCGGAGCGGGTGCGGGACGCCGCGGCGCGGCCCGGGGCCCTGTCCCGCGGTCCCCGGTGGATCGGCGTGCGGCCGCGGACGCGGTGCGCCGCACGGCGGGGGCCGTCCTGCCGCGCGGCCGAGGAGGCGGTCGGAGGCACGGTGTTCGCCGGGCGCACGCGGACGGTGCGACAGCGCGGCGAGGTGCCGTGGCCGTCGCCGCGCCCACCGCGGCGTGCGGAACGGACCTCAGGAGTCCCAGATGGCGCCGTAGGCCGGGATGCCCCGGCTCTCCAGGCCGTGGACCACCTGCCAGGTCAGCTTCCTGTTGGAGATGCAGATGACGGCCTCGGCCCCGAACTCCCGGTACACGGACCAGGCCAGCGCCACCATGTCCGGCTTGCCGTGCTCGGCGGTGTCCCACACCACCGCCTCGGGCTGCACCCCGAGGATCTCGTCCACCAGCGCGTCCCCGTAGGTGGCCCGGGGGCTGCGGGTGGCCCACACCAGCCGCGCGGGTACCTCACCGGCCAGCAGGTGGGGCAGGCAGGGGCCGATGCCGCTGCCGGTGGCCACGTAGACGACCTTGCGGAACAGCGTCTCCACGTTGGCCACCCCGGCCGTGGTGATGCCCTTGACCCACACCGTCCCGGGCCGGTCGTCGATGAACCGGCCCGTCCAGTCGCCCGCCCTGGAGACGGTCAGCCGGAAGCCGGTGCGCCCGGGCTCGGGGACGTTGGCGAAGGAGTGCCACTGCCCGAGCGGGCTGCGGCTGATCGCGGTGGAGGAGCCCGCGAAGGGCGTCACCCCGTGGTCGAAGCGGGCCAGGGCGACGTGCGGGGACGGTGTCTCCACCGCCACGGGCACCCTGCGCAGCCGCAGCCACGGCAGCGCGACGCTGGCGGTGACCACGACGAGCAGCCAGAACGCGGGCTCGGCCGGGGGGAACGCGCCCCGCGCCCGCGCGACCAGGACCGTGTGCGCCCAGAGCAGGGCGAGGGCCGTCCAGCCGCCGTAGCGGTGGATGCGCTCGAAGTGGTCGTGGAAGCGCGCCCGGAAGGGAGGGAGCGCGGTCGCGACGATCACCACGCACAGCACCGCCAGCGCGTACGCGGCGGCCAGCACGGCCGCCGGCGCCCCCTGCGCGGTGGTGACGGCGACGAGGGCCAGGAACCAGAGGGTTCCGGCGAGGGCGCCGCCGACGTGCAGCCCGCCGAAGTGGTAGACCTTCGCCAGCGTCCAGCGGACTCTCAGCGGCCAGTGGACGGGCGCGGAGGTGGCGATCCGGAACAGCGCGTTGACGACGTACTGCTGACGGACCACCACCGCCAGCGCCAGGTTGCCGAGCGCCGCGTGCGACAGGCTCCGCGCCCCGACGGCGCCGTCGTCCGCCAGCCCGTACCAGAGCAGTCCGAGGTTGCCCGCCAGGACGAGTGCGATCAGCCGGTTGTAGTGCATGAGCCGCGGATGCTTCCCCATCCGCCGCAGGGGGCCGGTGGGCGGCGGCAGCCCGGCGGAGCCGACCGCGGCGCCGGAGCGGACGGCGGTGCTCACGAGGCCACGTCCAGCCCGGCCCGCTGCCGCCGCACGGCGAGCTCCAGCAGCGCCGCCTTGTCGATCTTCCCGCGACCGGTCTGCGGAAGCTCGGCCAGGGCGTGCACCGCCTCGGGCACGCAGTAGTAGGGCAGCGCCTGCGCCACCGACCGCCGGGCCGCGCCGGGCGCGACGTCCTCGGGCGTGACGAAGGAGACCAGCGTCCGGTCGTCCACCCTGACCGTGGCGGCCCGCACGCACCCGGGGGTGGTCTCCAGGGCGGCGGAGACCGCGTCCAGCTCCACCCGGAAGCCGCGCACCTTCACCTGGTCGTCGGTGCGCCCCAGGTGCTCCAGCTCGCCCTCCGGGGTCCACCGGCCCAGGTCGCGGGTGCGGAACATCACGTGCCCCGGACCGAGGAAGGGATCGGGCCGGTAGCGCTCGGCGCTCAGGCGCGGGGAGGCCAGGTAGCCCGCCGTCACCCCGGCGCCCCCCGCCCACAGCTCGCCCGTCGCCCCGATCCGCACCGGGCGCCGGCGCCCGTCCAGCACGTAGACCGTGTTGTTCGGCGTGGGGCGTCCGATGGTGAGGCGGGCCGACCCGGTGACGTAGCGCTGCACGGTGTTGACGATGGTGGTCTCGGTCGGGCCGCAGCCGTTGTGGAAGGCGCACACCGACGCCCAGCGGTCCGCGAGCGGTCGCGGGCAGGGCTCCCCGGCCACGGCCACGGTCCGGATCCGCGGGCAGCGCTCCGGGTCCAGGCCGGCCAGGACGCTCGGGGTGGCGATCACCACGTCCGCGGTCCGGGCGGCCTCGGCGAGGTCCCGGCCGCGGATCACCAGTGTCGCCCCGTGGCACAGCGCCCCCAGGATCTCCCAGGCGGCCATGTCGAAGGCGATGTTGAGCAGCTGGGCCACCCGCTGCCCGGGGCCGATGCCGAGGTTCCCGGGAGCGGTGAGCAGCAGGTTGCAGACGTTGGCGTGGGTCACGGCCACGCCGTTGGGGCGGCCCGTCGTGCCGGAGGTGAACAGCACGTAGCACAGGTCGGATCCCTGCGGCCCGCGGACCGGCCGGAAGCGCGCCGGGCGGTCCGGGAGCGGCTCCGTCATGAGCCTGTCCACGCACAGGACGGGCCGGTCCGGCCGGTCCGCGACGCGGTCCGCGTAGGCGGCGACGGTGAGCACCGCCGTCGCCCCGGACGCCTCCAGCACATGGGCCAGCTGGGCGGGCGGCGTGAGCGCCGCGTCCTGCGGTACGTAGGCCGCGCCCGCCTTCAGGACCCCCAGCAGTGCCACCAGCATCGGCAGGGACCGCCGGGTGAGGACGGCCACCCGGTCACCGGGGCGCACCCCCGAGGCGGCCAGACGGGCGGCGAGCCGGTCCGCCTGGCGGTCCAGCTCGCCGTAGCGGATGCTCCGGCCGAGATGCTCCGCCGCGACGGCATGCGGCCGGGCAGCGGCCTGCTCCTCGAACGCCCGGTGCACCAGGGAGTGGGGCACCGGTACGAGGGGGCCCTGGCCGTAGCGCCGGAACAGGGCCCGCTCCGCGGGCGGGAGGGCATCGAGCGCCGGGCCCGACCAGGGGGGTGGGGCGGCCGGTGCCGGTCGTTCCGCCGTCGGATTCACACGCACGTCTGCGGACCTCCTCGAAGGGGGGACGAATTCCGACAGGAACTCAACTACCGCCTGAGGCAAGGCTCCAGAGGTCTACTCCATGCGTCACAGAGTCGTAAGACCTCCGCCCCGTGCCCGCCCCGGGCGCCCGGTCCCGCCCTCCGCTCACGGCACGGGACCCGCGTCCCGCTGCGCCAGGCGCGCGAACCGGTCGAGCGCCGCGGCCGCCGCCGCGGCGATCGCGGGCCGCAGCGCGCTGCCGACGTGGGGGGCGAAGTACGGCGAGTGGTTGGTGACCGGCGGCGACCCGGCGTCGGGCCCCCCGGGGGCCGTCCGGCGCCACTCCTCGGGGCCCACCACCCCCAGCATCCAGTACGCCAGGGGTACCCCCCGCTCCCCGTGCAGCGCCTCCCCGGCGTCCCCGAACAGCGGGAAGTCCTCCGCGGCCATCGAGCCGGGCCAGGCCAGCACCCGGCCGGACCCCAGCAGCTCGGCGTGGACCCGCCGCACCTCCTCGGTCGTCGCCGGGTCGCACCGCAGCGCGGCGGCCCGGGAGGCCACGGTGATCTCGGGCTCCCGGGGCGCCCCCACCGCGGCGCTCTCGGCCCGCACGACGCGGCGCACCTCGGCCAGCGCGCGCTCCAGCGCGGCGGCGCTCGGCGCGCGGACGCCGATGCCGAGCGCCGCGCTCTCGGGCACGATGTTCGCGGCCGTGCCCGCCCGCAGCGTCCCCACGGTCAGGGTCACCCGCTCCGAGGGCGGCGCCCCCCGCGAGACGAGGCCCTGGAGCCGGGTGACCGCGGCGGCCGCCGCCACCACCGGGTCCGCGGTCAGGTGCGGGGTGGCGGCGTGGCCGCCGCGCCCGTGCACCACCACGTCCAGCACCGCGGCGGCCGCCGCCATGGGGGTGCCGCCCGTGCCGTGGGCCACGGTTCCGGACGGGAGCGGCGCGGAGTGCTGGGCGAGGACCGTGCCCGGCCTGCCGAAGCGCTCGTACAGCCCGTCGCGCAGCATGGCCTCGGCACCGGCGAGCGTCTCCTCGGCGGGCTGGCCCACCACCAGCAGGGTGCCCCGCCACCGGTTGCGCAGGCGCGCCAGCAGGTCCGCGGCCCCGGCCGCCGCGGCCAGGTGGAGGTCGTGCCCGCAGGCGTGCATGGCCTCGCCGCGGGCGGCATAGGGAAGACCCGTCCGCTCCCGGACCGGGAGCGCGTCGAGTTCCGCGCGCAGCCAGACGCGCGGCCCCGCGCCGTTGTGCAGCACGCCCACCACCCCGTGGCCGCCCACCCCTTGGGTGACCGCGCAGCCCGCGTCCGCCAGCCGCCGCGCGAAGCGGTCCGCCGTGCCGGCCTCCCGGCCGGAGAGCTCCGGACGGGCGTGCACCTCCAGGTACAGGTCGAGCGCCGGCCGCAGCACGGGCCCGGCCAGCGCGAGCAGGCTCCTCGCCCCCGGAGGCGCGGTGCCCTCGGCGGCTTCCGGCGGCCCGGCGGTGCGGGGCGGTGTGCGGGGGGCCTCGTCCGGCGAGGGGGGCATCGTGCGGCTCCGGAGGGACGGCCCGGGCCGTGCCGCACGGGGAGGCACGGCCCGGGGAGGGTACGGGAAGAGGGGTGACCGAGGGCGTGAGGAAACCCGCCCCCGCGTTCCCGGACCACGCACACGACGCGTGCCACCGGACGCGGAGCGAACGCGGGCGACCAGGACACCCACGACCGTTCGGGATGCCGCAGTGACCAGGTGCGAGTCCAGGACTCACTCCGGCTCCCCGAGGAGGAACGGTCAGGGGAACGGGTGCGGTGCCCGCAGGAGTTCCGCCTCGCCGAGGTCCGCCTCGCGGTGGCCGCCGCGGCGCAGCGCGGTGCGCAGCCGGGGCATCAGCAGGGCCCGCTGCCGGTTCCAGCCGAAGTCGATCGGCAGCAGCCCCGGCACCACGGCCGAGACCGTGCGCAGGCCCATCCGCTCCTGCTCGGGCGAGGTCTGGTCGACCACGATCACGTCGTGGCCCGCCCGGACCAGTTCGTCCGCGACCGCGGCGACGTCGTCGCGCAGATCGCCGGTGCGCGGGCGCCCGGCGCTCTCCCACCCCTCGTAGAGCTCCCCGAAGGACCGCGCCTCGGACGGCTCCAGATAGGCGTGCGCGTACCGGGCCATCCGGGGCAGCCCGTAGAGCTGGGGATGGTCCTTCAGATGGCGCACCAGCAGGAAGTCGTCGGCCATGGCCTCCAGCTCCCCACGGCGCTCGGCCGTCTGCCGGGCCAGGTGCGGGATGTAGCTCAGCACCTCCGAGAGCGCCCCCTCCACGGCGGACCGCGGGTCCAGCGAGGCGGCCGCAGCGAAGGACAGGGTGCCCGGGCCGCCGTCCCGCCGCACGCCCACCACCGTCACCGCCGGGACCGCCAGGTCGATCCGGTTGTCGAAGGCCAGCACGTCGTAGCCCTGGAGCGCGGCCCGCTCCACCATCGCGGAGGCCGTCGGACCGCCCACCGTCGCCAGGTCGATGCGCGGGAGCCGGGCGGCCCCGTACCACCCGTTCAGGAAGGCGTCCCGCTCGACCAGCTCCAGCAGCCCGCCCAGGACGGCCTCCTCCAGGCAGCCGCCGATGGCGCAGCCGTTGGAGCACTCGAAGACGAAGGCGTCCCCTGCGACGGGTGCGCTGTAGTACACCAGCCGCGACGGGACCAGCACCTCCCGGCCGTCCCGCAGCGACCAGCCCCGCTCCCAGGGAATGGGCCGCGCGGGGTCGAAGGGCTCGACGGCGGGGTCGTCACGGTAGGTCTCCGGCGCGTACAGGCCGCATTCCGCCGGGTCGACCGCCGCGTCGCCGAGCGCGTCGTAGGAGGCGACCACCGGGGCGGCGCCGCCGCGCCGCCGCGTCCCCGCGTACCGTTCGAGGCCCTCCAGGAAGGCCAGTCGGCGGCTGGCGGCGAAGGAGTTCTCCTGCCCGCTCCAGGTGACGTCGTGCAGTCCCGCGTAGCCGCGCACGAACACGCTCCCGGCCACCGGGGCGGTGGTGGAGGAGGTGACGTCGTTCCACGTGCCCGCCCCCAGGGCGCCGCAGACCGGATTGGCCAGGGCCTCGGTCGGCAGCGGGTAGGCGGAGGCCGGGCGCAGCCGGTAGCCGTCCGGATCGGGCTTCGGCCGCGGTGCGAGGGCGAGCGGCCGGGTGCCGTCCGGCTCCCCGTGCCCGGGCCGTGTGCCGCAGTGCGGGCAGAGCGGGTCGGCGAGCAGCGGATACGTCCGGACCAGCAGGGTGGCCAGGTCCAGCCGCGTCACCTGCGGCAGTGCCCGGTCCGCCGGGTGCTCGGCGGGGGGTGCCGCGCCCGGTCCGTGCAGCAGCGCCTCGCAGAGCGCGTGCACCGTGTCGCGGACGTGGCCGGTGAGGAGGGGCCACGCACCGGCCGGGCGGGGCCCGTCGGGGCCGCCGGTCTCCAGGGCGTCGCGCTCGCTGCGGCTGCGCAGCCGCTGCCAGCGCACCGCCAGGCAGCGGCCGCAGGCGGGTGCGCCGCCGTCGCCGCCCCAGGGGCCCAGCAGCACGGCCGAGGCGGTGAGGTGGACCCGGGCCGCGGGGCGGACCGCGGCCCAGGGGTCCGGGGCACCCCCCGCGTCCGCACCGGCCGCGCCGACCGGTACGACGCGGGGGGCGGCCCCGGCACCGAAGCGGGCCTCCAGGCCGGCCTGGAGAGCCGCGCGGGCCTCCTCCATGGGCTGCGGCGGCAGCGCGGGCGCGGCGCTCACGAGCTCTTCGTCCAGCGGAAGACGCGTGCCGCGAGGGCCGCGAAGAGCAGGGCGAACACGAGCAGCCCGGCGCACCCGGTGCCGATGTCCCCCAGGTCGCCCCGGCCGACCAGCGCCGACGACACCGCGTCGTTGAGGTAGCGCAGCGGCAGGACGAGCGAGAGGTTCTGGAGCCACTGGGGCATGGCGTCCAGGGGGAAGAAGGAGCCGGAGAGGAAGGCCATGGGCAGCATCAGGAAGTTGGCGATGCCGGCGACCGACTCCGGGGTGTCCGCGATGCTGCCGATGACCACCCCGAGCAGCATGAAGGTGGTGACGCCGAGGGCGAGCACCGGCACCAGCAGGGGCCAGCGGCCCGCGGGCACCAGGCCGAAGCCGGGGAGCATCGCCACCCCGACGAACAGCAGCGACTGCACCAGCCCCACGCCCAGCGCGAGGACGTAGCGGGAGCCGATGACGGCGGACAGCGGCGCGGGCGACATCCGGATCATCCGCAGGATGTCGTCCGCCCGCCACTGCATGAGGGTGAAGCCGATGCCGAAGACCGCGGCGTTGGCGACACCCCAGGACAGCACCCCCGAGGCGGTGTAGGACAGGTACGAGAACCCGCTCTCCTCGACGTCGCGGCCGCGGAAGACGAGCCCGAAGACGACGAGGAAGACCAGCGGGAAGGCGAAGGTGAAGAAGAGGGTGGTCCTGTCCCGGACCTGGGCGCGGTAGCCCGCCGCGGTCAGCGCGGTGTAGGCGCTCATGCCTGCTGCTCCTGGTTGTCCGTGCCCGGTGCGAGGGGGGCGTGCCGGGCGGTGAGTTCGAGGTAGACGTCCTCCAGGCTGGGCGTGCGGGTCTGCACGCCGTCCAGGCCGGTCAGGGCGTCGAGGGCGGCGAGCACCCGGCCCGTGGCCCGGGTCTCCAGCACGAGGTGGCCGCCCCGCACGGCGACGGCGTCGACCCCGGGGAGGTCCGCGGCCTGCCGCTCGTCGATCCGGCCGAGCGGGACCAGCAGCCGGCTGGTGGCGCCGAAGGTGCCGATCAGGTGCTGCGGCGCGTCGGTGACGACGAGCCGGCCCGCGACCAGGATGCCCACGCGGTCGCAGAGCGCCTCGGCCTCGTCCAGGTGGTGGGTGGTGTAGACGATGGTCCGGCCCGCGGCCTTCAGGCCCCGCAGGACCTGCCACAGGTCGCGGCGGCCCTCGGTGTCGAGCGCCGCGGTCGGCTCGTCGAGGAAGATCAGCTCGGGGCCGTGAACCAGTGCCGAGGCGATGGCGAGCCGCTGCCGCTGCCCCCCGGACAGGTCGTCCACGCGCACGTCCCGGCGTTCCGCCAGGCCCACGGAGTCGAGTGTGGCGTCGACGGCCGAGGGGGCCGCGCCGAACAGCGCCGCGACGGTGCGCAGGTGCTCGTGGACGGTCTGGCGCACGAAGAAGGCGGAGGACTGCGTCTGCACGCCCATGCGCGGCAGCAGCCCGGTGTTGCGGGGCCAGGGGGACTCGCCGAACACCGCGACCGACCCGGAGTCGGCCCGGCGCAGTCCCTCCATGATCTCCACCAGGGTGGACTTGCCCGCCCCGTTGGGGCCGAGCAGCCCGAAGAACTCGCCGCGCCGGATGTCCAGCGTGATCCCGTCCACGGCCCGGCGCCCGCCGTAGCTCTTGGTCACGTCGGCGACGGCGACGGCGACGTCCGGCGGGGACTCGCCGTCCGCGCTGGGGTGGGTGGTGCTCATCGGTGTACCTCATTCATCGGTGTGCGGTTCGTTCCGGGGCCGGTGGCGGCCGGAGGGCGAGGGGTCAGCGGAGCAGCAGCAGGACGGTGACCGAGGCCAGCCCACCGGCCGCGAGCAGCACCAGGGCGGTGGCCGCGGCGGCGTAGCCGGCGTACAGCCGCCGTGCGCGCGGGGAGTAGGCGGCGACGGCCTGGCGCCCCCTGCGCCGCAGGGACAGGTAGGTCCGGGTCTCCGGGGCGAGGTGGGCGGCGCCCGCGGCGTGGCCGAGCATCCGGTAGCCGTCCAGGGGAGGCAGCGGCACCAGGTTGCTCAGGGCCTGCACGACGCCGATCCACAGTGCTCCGGCGAGTACCGGGCGGGCGGCGCCGTCCGGGGCGAGCAGGGCCCACCACACGGCGAGGGGCAGCAGGAGCAGCAGGTTGACGTAGGCCCCGGCCGCGGCGACCACCAGCTTCGCCCGCAGACCCGGCAGGAACAGGTAGTCGTCGACCCGGCAGTACATGATCACGGCGGGGAAGCGCCAGCGCACCCCGATCTCGGAGACCGTCCCGCCGTAGTGCCGGGCGGCCACCCCGTGGGCGAGTTCGTGGAGGCCGATGCTGCACCACAGGAAGAGCGCGAACAGCAGCAGGGCCCAGGGCCGGGAGACCAGCTCCGGCACGCCGTCCAGCAGCCCGGAGGGGTCGGCGAGTACGGCGGCGGACATCACCGCGACGGCCGCGGCCAGCGGCAGCTGGACCCACGGGCGCAGCAGCGGGCGCAGCGTCCGGTGCAGGCGGCCCGTGGTCGCGTGCGCGTCGGCGACGGTCCTCCTGCTGCCCTTGAGGAAGGTGCCGGTGCGGGCGGGCGGCGGCTTCGGCGGCTCCGGGTCGGGGGAGCCGTCCAGCAGCCCGCGGCTGCCCAGCAGGCCCAGCAGCCGCGTCCACTGCTCCTCGGGGAGCCGCAGGCGGAAGCGCTCCGCGTACGCGGCGACGACGTCGTCGAGGGTCCGGGTGCCGTCGAGGCGGCTGATGACGAAGTGCTCCTTCGGCCCGACCTCGAAGGCGGCCCCGCTGACCGGGTGGCGGATGAGGTGGACGGTGCGCGGACCGCGCAGCAGAGGCGGGCCGATCCGCACACCGGCGCGCAGGGCGGGGCGGTAGGCGCGGGCGGCGCCGGACAGCCCGGCCGCGGCCCGTCCCGGGGGCCGGCCCCCGGACGCTGCCCCCGGGTGGGGGGCTCCTGCCGCGCTCACGGGGCGTCCTGCCGTCCGCCCGCCGTCTCGCGCAGCACCCTTCCCAGCATGAAGGCCAGGTAGGCCTCGTCCCGGATCGTCACATGCAGCCGATTGTTGGTCATGTGCATGTACGGCGACAGCAGTCGGGGGAGGACCGCGGGCACATGGGTCGCGGTCACCAGGGGTGCCGCGTCCCGCTCCTCGGGGCGCTCCTGGCCGGTGTCCTCCCGGGGCGGCCCGTCCCAGGCGGGGAAGGCGAGCGCGCCGCGCTCGGTCAACCCGACCACCCGGTCCCTCAGTTCGAGGCAGTGCTCCGCCCAGCCGCGGAGGAAGGGCGGCAGCCGTGCCGGCTCGCCGTCGGCCAGGGCCCGCCGGATCCGGGTGAAGCGGGCCCCCAGGTCGGGCGCCATGCGCGCGTAGGCGCGCTCGTACTCGGTCGAGCCGATGAAGCCGGTGCCGGGGAACAGCCGGTGCCAGAAGGCGTAGTAGGAGTCGAGGTAGTCGGCGAGCCGCCGCTCCTCGGGCAGGAAGCAGGCCGCCATCACCATCATCAGCTGGGCCGAGGTCCCGAGCAGCACCGTCCGCAGATGGAGGTTCATGCTCCGGTACGCCTCCAGGACCAGGTCGCTGGAGTGGCGGAAGTGCCACTCGGCCAGCTCCACCCCCGCGGGCCCCCCGTACTTGGCGTACTCGGGGGCGTAGGGCTCGTAGGAGAAGGAGTTGTTGGGCCGGAGGTTCATCCGGCCGTCCTCGCCCATGTAGCGGGCCCGGTCCTCGCCGGGGAACTCGATGTCGAACAGCGCGTTGTAGAAGTCCTTCAGGAAGCCCGAGTCCACCTCGTACAGGGCGGGGCGGGTCTTCAGGAAGTCCGTGACGGCCTCCTCGGCGCGCCGCCGGACCTCGGCCTCCGCCGCGGGCCCGCTGGGGCGCAGGCGCAGCCTGACGTGCGGGCCCTCCAGCCAGTAGGTGATGAAGAAGTAGCCGGACAGCAGGCCGTCCTCGGTGAGCCGGTCCACCAGCGGGCGGACGCAGCGGACCAGCAGCGGCTGGGGGTTGGCGGCGTAGTAGACGTGCAGGGCCAGCCAGGGCGAGGGCCCGTCGCCCTCGGGCGCGGGCCGGAACGCCGCGGGCTCGGTCAGTTCGGGCATGACGGTGCGACCTCCGGAGGGGACGGCGGCAGAGGGCGGGTGGTGAAGGTCTCGACGGCGAGTTCGGCGACGTGCCGGCCGTGCCGGGAGACGAGGTGGAGCCCGTCCTCGGCGGGGAGCATCTCCCGGAAGACGACCCGGGTGCCCGGGGTCCGCTCCACCTGGGCGTCGAGGGCGGTCAGGGACAGGGGGCTGTCGAAGTCCACGTAGACGGGCTTGGCCCCCGCGGGCCCCCCGCCCGCGGACGAGGCCGTGGCGAAGCACCGGTCGGGCAGCCGGTGGGCGCGCTGCCAGCGCCGCCACGCCAGGTAGCCCTCCTCCTCCCGGGCGTCGCTCCGCCGGGCGGGAAGCGACTGCGCCTCGGCGGTCCAGCTGCGCCGGGACACCACCACGTCCCCGTGCCGGACCCGGGGCCTGCGGGTGACCCCGCCGACGGGTTCGCCCTCGGGGACCCCGGCCCACACGTCGAAGGGGGCCATGGTGCTGGGGGAGAGCAGCAGCAGGGTGCGCGGGATCTCGGGGAGGGCGACGGGCACGAGGTAGCCCAGGTAGACCGGGACGACCTCGCGTCCGAGGCGTCGCGAGCGCAGGACCAGGCGCCCGGCGGCCGGATCGTGCTCGACGTAGAGGTCGTCGAGGTGGATCCGGGCCTCCTCGGGGCCGGATGCCGTCTCCCCGGGGCAGACGATCCGGTGGTCGGTCAGGCGGCCGTGCAGGTTGAGGTTGCTGCTGACGGGCCCTCCGGTGACCTCGGCGAAGACCGCGCCGTCCGGTTGCCGGGCGGCCGCCTCGGCGCGCAGGGCGCCGGAGAACGGGCCGTCCGCCCCGTCCGCGGCGGCCTCCGCGCCCGCGGCGTCGAAGAGGTGGGTGAACCGGCTGAAGGGGAAGGCCAGTCCGCCGTAGGACTTGTTGAGGACGATCCGGTTCGGGCCCCCGGGCGGCCGGGACAGCTGAAGGTGGTGGCACTGCGGCACGAACGGGCCCGCGAGGGTCGCGAGCCGGTCGGCCGTCCCTTCCAGCAGCGGCGCCGGGAGTTCGACCTCCTCCGCCGTGTCGGCCCCGCCGGCGCTCCACAGGGCCCGCATGCCCGCGTGGAAGTGGCGGCGCGCCCCGTCCAGGGCCCGCATCTCGTCCTGCCCGAGCCAGTTCTCCTCGGGCCGGTAGTCGCCGTTCCCGTCGAAGGGCGCCCGCTTGGCCGTGAAGGACACGTACTGGTCGAAGAAGTCCTCGTGGAAGTCGTGCACCAGGCCGAGCAGGTCGTCGCAGCGGCCCCCGGGGCCGTACCGGGCGAGGAAGAAGCCCAGCAGGGTGATGCGCTGGGGGAGCGTCAGGTCGAACAGCGGCAGGATGCCCTCGACGGCGCGCAGGGACCGGCCCGCCTCCCCGCCCAGCACGCCCGGGCCGCAGCGCAGCTCCCCGCCCGCGGCGGCGTCCTCGTACACCAGGGTCTGCGGCAGCGCCGGCTTCTCGGCGCCCAGCTCGCGCTGGGCGCCGAGAAGCTCCTCCCGCAGGGCCGACAGCAGGGCGCGGCGTTCGCCGACCCCCGCCGCCGGGTAGCGGGCCAGGCAGTCCGCGGGGCCCTCCAGCAGGGCGGCCAGCCGCTCGGCCCAAGGCACCGACAGGGAGCGCAGGGCGTCCTGGTAGCCGCGTAGCGGGTCGGGTGAGTGGACGTCCGTCACCAGCAGCGGCACCTGCACCATGCCCAGGTCCAGCAGGGCCGAGGCGTACCGCTCGCACGCCTCGCGCCCCGCGTCGTGCTCGGAGGCCAGCCAGTCCACCAGCTCCCCGTGCCGGACGCCCCGGTCACGGCCGCCCAGCCATTCCAGCAGGCGGTCCAGGGTGCCGCTGCGGCGCAGGAAGAACAGCCGGTCGCGGACCGCGTCGAAGGTGACGGCGGCGGTGTCGTCGCCCGCGGTCGTCACATGGCGCACGTAGCGGATCCGGTCGGCGTCGTGCACCCACCCGGGGGAGAGGACCACCGGCAGGTCCCGGCGGCGGGCGGGGTCGGCGGTGATCAGCTCGGTCAGCCGGGTCAGCGCCACCACGTTCAGCCGTACCCGGCTGACCCACTCGCCGTCGATGCGCAGGGCGGCCCCGTCGTCCTCCGGCCCGCCCTCGAAGGAGCCGAGGCCGATTCCGGTGAAGGTGCTGAAGGGGCTCGTCTTGCAGGCCGTGCGGTACACGTACGCCAGCGCGGAGCGCTCGATCTTGCGGAGCCGGTTGCCCGGCCGGTCGGCCGTGTCGCGCAGGTAGGCGTCAAGGCGTGCGTCGAGTGCGGGCGAGGCCAGCAGCAGGCCGCCGCGCAGCCGGTGGTCGGCGAGCAGCTCGCGCAGCGCACGGCGGTTCCGGCGCAGTCCGCCGGCGAGCAGCTCCGCTCCCTCGGCGCGGAGCAGCTCCAGGCGGCTCCGGTCCTCCAGCCAGCGGGCCGTGTGCCGGCCGGCCTCCGCGTCCAGCCCCGCGACCAGCGCGGCGGCGGCACCCGGGTCGGCCGGGAGGCGGTTGTTGAAGACCTGGCGGCGCAGGGCGAGCAGGGCGCGGCGCGCGGCCGCGGCGTCCGGGCCCCCGTCCGGTGCGGTGGTCGACTTGACCAGGGTGTGCAGCCGGTCGCTCAGGGCCGCTCCTGCCGCGGCCAGCCTCTCCTCCTCCGCCAGCACGGTCCCCGACCAGCGGCCCGCCTCGGGGCAGCGCAGGGCGTGGACGGACTCGACGGGCAGGCCCGCCGCGCGGAGGACGAAGCGCCTGCCGGGCTCCCAGCGGGTCCCGGCCCCTTCGGTGGCGCCCGGGGCGGTGCCGCCGGGCTCTGCGGGTGTCATGGGGAAACCTCCGGTGCCGTCAGGCGATCTCGTAGCGGAAGTCGGCGGACCCGGGCCGCTCGTGGCCGAGCGCCATGATCAGCAGCGGGGCCTCGTCGCCGCCGTCGAGGCCGAGCCGCTCGGCGAACGACACGTTGTCGAAGCCCAGGGCCACCCCGGCGCCCAGCCCCAGGGCGGCGGCCGCCGTGTAGAAGGTCTGGGCGACCGCCCCGGCCGTGCCGACGGCGAGCCGGTAGCCGCGCCCGCCGAGGGCGTCGAGGACGGCCGTGGTCCGCACGGTGGGGACCAGGACCGCTCCGGCCTGCTCCAGGTTGTAGTTGGACAGGAAGTAGTTCCGCTGGAGGAACGAGCCCTGCGGGCCCGCGGCGAGCAGGCGCAGCTCACCGGCCTCGGGGTCGTAGGCGTACGCACCCGGAGCCAACCCCTCCACATGGTCGGCGAGGACGTACAGCGCGGCCGGGCGGACCGCGCCGGAGGGGTCGGTGTCACCGGCCAGCCGGGTCCCGGCGCAGGCGGCCAGTACCGCCGACAGGTCGCCGCGCCCGAGCGGGCGCCTGGCGTCGAACCTGCCGAAGCTGGAGCGCCGCAGCCTGAGGGCCCGGCGGACACCGGTGTCCGGGAAGCGCGGGGCCGGCAGGGGGACCCGCTCGCCGCCGCCCGGTACGGGCCTGGCCGCGGCGGCGGCCAGGGCGCCGGGGGCGGGGCGGCGGTCCGCGCCCTCCAGCGTCGCCCCGTGCATCGCCTCCAGGGCCGCGAAGTCCAGCAGACGGCGCGAGCGTTCGCGGTCCCGGTGGCGGACGGCGGGCCGGTGGTCCGGGGCCGCCCGGCCGGGTGCGGGCGTGCGGGGCGCGGGTGTGCCGGGCGCGGGGCCGTCCCAGTGCAGCGGGACGACGGCGAAGACGGCCTCCTCGCCGTCCGGCGCGCCGAGCAGCCGGCCGAGCCGCGGCTCGTCGAACCACAGCACCGGCGCGAGCCGCAGCCCCCGGGCGGCGGCCCAGATCCGCCAGGTCTGCACCAGGGTGCCGAGGTCCGTGCAGACCACGTGGAAGGAGAAGCTGTTGTACTTGAAGGAGTTCTGCCAGTACTTGACGCTCAGCACCAGGTACTGGTCCGTCGCCAGGGCCTCGGCGGGCGCGTCGGGGCCGAGCGCCTCGCGGACCTGGTCCGTCACGTCCCCGGCCAGCAGCCGCTGCAGGGCGTGGCGGTGCACGTCGTAGTAGTGGAGTCCGGGGGTCAGCGGCCCGGAGGGGCCGCTGGCCCAGTGGATGCCCACCGGGTACAGGCCCCCGCCGCCCGCCGTGCCGCGCGACCAGTTCGCGTGCGTGTAGAACGGCAGCCCCGGCAGGTCGGTGTTGGCCTGGATGCCCAGTCGGCGGCCCGTCAGCCCGTAGGAGTCCTTCAGCATCGCCGCCAGCAGGGGCAGGTTGAATCCGCGCACGGTGCCGGTGCCGGGGTGCGCGGCGTCCGGGGCCGCGTCCGGCAGCAGTCCCGGCGCGACGGGCACGTCCGGGAGGTCCGCGGTGCCGGGCAGGGCGAAGGCCTCGGCGTGCGGGTAGTACTTGCCCTTGCGCGGGCCGTCGGCCCAGTCCACCACGTGGTCGGTGGGCTCCATCGGGACGCGGCCGCGGTGCAGGACGGCGTGCGCGTACTCATGGGCGTACCCCACGGGCTCCCCCTCTCTCGGGTCGTCTCTCCGGCCGTCCGGCCGGTCTTCCTCGGGTCGGTGGCGCGCCCGGCGCGTGGCCGGACGCGCGGTGGCCGCGCGGGCCGCGGGTCACGGGAACGGGTGCGGGCCGGGGTTCAGGTCGCCCTCGGCGAGGTCGTCCGGCCGCAGGCCCGCCTCGCGCAGCGCCGTGCGCATCCGCGGCATGTGCCGGGCCCGCTGCCGGGTCCAGCCGAAGTCCAGCGGCAGCAGCCCGGGCACCAGCACCTTCACCGTGTGCAGTCCGAGCGCCCGTTGCTCGGGGGCGGTCTGGTCGACGACGACCACGTCGAACCCGGCGGCGGTCACGGCCTCCACCGCGGCGCGCAGGTCCTCCCGCACGTCCGGGCCGGAGCCGTCGGCGTGCGACCAGCGCAGGTCGCCCACGCCCAGCGGCTCGGGCGGCGAAGGGCGGCGCAGCAGGAAGTCGGCGTGGCGGCCCATCTCCGGCACCGCGTAGACCAGCGGGTGGTCGTGCAGGCTGGTGATCCTGCCGAAGTCCTCCGCCATGGCCCGGTACCCGGCCTCGCCGCGCCGGAAGCGCTGGAGCAGCTGCACCGAGTCGGTGGCGATCTCGCACAGGGCGGCGGCCAGCGCCGCCTCCGGGTCGAGCGAGGCGCCCGCCCCGAAGCACATCCGGCCGGGGCCGCCGTCGTGGCGCTCGGCGACCGCGGTGACCACGGGCACGGGGAAGGTGATCCGGGTGTCGAAGAACCGGGCCCGGTACCCGTACAGGGCCAGCCGCTCGACCATGACCCGGGTCCGCGGATCGGTGCTGGTGGCCGGGTCGATCTCGGGCAGCGGCTGCATCCCGTGCCAGGCGAGCAGGAAGGCGTCCCGCTCCAGCACCTCCATCAGCCCGCCGAGCACGGCCTCCGCCATGCTCCCGCCGGACGCGCAGCCGTTGGAGCTCTCCTGGACGAACCGGTGCTCGATGCCCGGCTTGTGGTAGTAGGCGAGGACCTCGGGGACCGGCCGGGGCGCACCGTCGCGCAGGGACCAGCCCCACACCCAGGGGATCGGGCGGTCGGGGGTGAACGGCGGCACCCAGGGCTGGGACCGGTGGAACGCCTCGGTGTACAGGCCCGTCTCGCGCGGGTCGACGGCGGCCGGTCCCAGCTCGCGGAGCGAGGCCGTGAGGGTGAGGGCGCGGCCGCGGGCCCGCATCCCGGCGAACCGCTCCATGCCCTCCAGCACCCCGATCAGGGTGCTGGCGCGGTAGGACGCGGCGTGCCCGCCCCAGAAGGTCTCCCGCAGGTACTCCCCCGAGCGGCTGGAGAAGCACCCCACCGTGGCCGCCGTCGTGGGGGAGGTGACGTCGCACACCACCGAGGAGCCGACCGCCCCCCAGTGCGGGTTGGCGAAGGCGTCCACCGGCAGGCCGTACGCCTCCACCGGCCGGACCCGGGCGGTCCCCGGGCGGTGCCGGGGAGCGGGCCCGAGCTCCAGGGCGGCCGCCGCCGCGGTCATCGGCTCGGGCACGGCGCACCGGGGGCAGTCGGGCTCCGGGACCAGGGGGTGGTGGCGGACCGTCAGATCCTCCAGGTCCACCAGCCACACGTCGGGAAACGGGTTGGCGCGCTCCCCCTTCCCGGCGCCCGGCCCGGCCCCCGGGCCGTCGCCCCGCGCCGCGCCGATCCGGGCGATCAGGGCCGCCACGGCCTGCGCGGCGAACGGCACCCGGTAGGGCCAGGCGCCCGCCTCCCGGGTGTTGCCGCGCAGTTCGACGCCCTCCCGCAGGCCGACCGAGCGCACCGCCTGCCACCGGCGCCGCAGGCAGGTGCCGCAGCCGGCGCGCCCGGGTTCCGGCCAGGGGCCGACCAGCGCCTGCCTGCCGTAGAGGTGGACGGGGAGGGCGGTGTCCGGGGCCGGCGGCTCCACGCCCTCCGGGTCCCGCGGGGCGAAGGCGTCCCGTACACCGAGCGCGGCGACGGCGACCTCCGGGAGCCCCGGCGCCGACCCGGCCAGAGCGGCGCGCAGGTCCCGGGCGAACAGGCGGCACGCCTCGTTCCGTCGGCCCCCGGCGGTCTCGTGGAGGTCAGAGGTCATCGTCCGCCGCCCTGGTCAGCAGGACCCGCACGGTGTGGACACCGGCCGCGGGCAGGTCCTCGGCGTGGGTCGGGACGACCAGGGCGTCCCGCCCCGCGGCGGCCAGCCGCCCCAGGACGTCCGACCAGGAGGCCGCGTCCTGCCCGGCCGCGTCCTGCCCCGACGTGACCGGGACGAGGGCCGCGTCGAGGCCGGCCAGCAGCGGATCTCCGGTGTCGGGTGCCCCCAGCACCCCCTCGGTGGCCAGCTGGACCACGCCCAGCAGGTCGCGGAGGGCGTCGGTGGCCGCGGCCGCCCGCCCGAGGGCCGCCCCGACCGCCCAGCGCCCCTCCTCGCCCGCCGCGGCCGGCCGCGCCCGGGCGAGGACCACCGTGACGGCCGTGCGCTCGGCCTCCCCGAGGTCGAGCAGCTCCACCTCCAGCCCCAGATGCGCCGCGGAGCGCAGCAGGAAGGTCGCCTCCGGGTCGTCGGCGAGCACCGCCCGGGGGATCACCGAGGTGCGCCCGGTGCCCCGCACACCGCGCAGCAGGGCCTCGTGGGAGAGCGCCGACAGCAGTCCCGCAGCCGCGGCCTCCGGCAGGCCGCCGCCCGCCCCCGCCCCGGCCCGGGACGGCTCGAAGCGGCGATCCGCGTTGTCCGGCCCGAAGGGCCGCACGGCCCCGGACGGCACCCGGACCTGCTCCTTCGTCAGCAGGGACACCGCAAGACTCCACGAGGCGACGGGATCGCCCCCCGCCCCCGTGGCCGTGGTCAGCACCTCGGGGGCCGTCCGCACGGCACCGTCCGCGCCACCGGGCGCGTGGGCGGTCGGCACCACGTGCTCGGCGTAGACCTCGGCCGCGGCGTTCAGGGCCCGCAGCCGCGCCCCCGCGGTGTGGTGCACGTCGAACGCGGCGACGGTCCTGGTCCCCGCCGGCCCCAGCCCCACCTCCACGGCGCCGACCTTCAGCGGGGTCTGGGTGACCGGCTCGTCCGCGTAGCGGGTGAAGACGCCCACCGACGGGCGGACGGCCACCGCGCGCCGGTCGAGTTCGGCCAGCGGCCCCTCGGTCGCGCCGTCGTCCGGCGCGGCCGCCACGACCGGCCGGAAGGCGGGCCGCCCGGGCGCCGCGGCCAGGTCGACCGGCTCCGGCGCCCCCCGCCGGGTCCGGCACAGCGGACAGCGCGGATGGGGCAGCAGCCGCTCGGCAAGGACGTCGAAGGAGGCCATGTCCTGGAGCAGTACCCGGTCCCGGGTCTCGGCGGGAAGCGCCTCGGTGACCAGCCGGAACACCTCGTAGCTCAGGAGGTTGCCGAGCATCGCGGCGAGTGGCCCGCGCGGCGCCTCCCCCCGCCCGGCCCCCAGCGCCACGCCGCTCCAGAGCTCCGCCGCGACGGCCGCGTCCCCCGTGGCACCCAGCCGCAGGGCGGCGCAGGCCACGCATCCGGCCGCCCCCGGGGCGCCGGCCGGACCGACCACGGCCCGGCCGCCGAAGGTCCAGGCGGGCACCAGCAGGCACCCCTCCGGCACGCCCTGCCCGAGCAGCGCCAGCGAGGTCGCGAACGCGTCCCCGCCGCATGCGGCGACGACCACCTCGTACCCCTCGTAGGCCGCCCAGCCGCCCGCGCCGCCGGGCCCCGGGGGAGGCAGCACCACCACCTCGGCGGGGCTCCCCTGCCCGGTGAGCCCGGCCACCTCCGCGCGGAGCCGGCCGAACTCCGCCGCGGTGGCGGGCCCTTCGGCCAGTGCGGCCTGCACACCGACGCGGGCGCAGCCGTTGCGCACCAGGGACAGGGCGCACCAGCGGGCGACGTCACCGTCGCCGAGGACGGCGACCCGTGTGCCGCGGAAGCGGGCGAACCTCCCCTCCGCGCCGTCGGCGTAGTGGTCGAGGTAGGCGATCTGCTCCGCGAAGCGTTCGGCCACCGCGGGCTCCACCCGGGGTCCGTCCGCCTCCTGGGAGGGGTCGGGGACCGGCCGGGCGAAGCCGCGGGCGTAGAGGGCCTTGACCAGGCCGCCCACCATCGCCTTCTGCGGCTCCCCGAACCCCGCGCAGATCTCCGCCACGGTGCGGTTCCCGTCCAGGTGCGGCACGAGGAGGGCGGCGAACCGGTAGGCCGAGGGCGAGCTGAACTGGAAGCCGCCGTCGGCGTTGTGGAAGACCACACCCTTGGGGGTCTCGGTGAACAGCACGTCGCGGCGCACTCTGGGGCGGGTGTCCGCGGTCTCCTCGTAGGGCGTCGTGGGCATGCGGGCGTGGCACCTCCGGGTCGGGGCCTGTGCGGCCGCTCGGGTCTGTACGGGTGGGGGTCGGCGGGCGTGGCACGGAGCGGACCGTGCGCCCGGCCGCGCGTCAGGGGGCGGGAGAGGGCAGCGCGCGACGGGCCGCGGCCGACGACCGCGAGAGCCCGGCGGCGGTCCGGTCGGCGCGGCGCAGCGCATGCGCGCGGAACAGCGGGTTCATCAGGAAGGCGCCGGGCTGCTCCTCTTCCAGCAGCCCCGTGTCGAGGAGGCGCTCCAGCAGCTCCTCGGCGTCGGTCTCGGCCAGCGACAGCGCCGAGCCCGCGGCCACCGCCGTGATCCGCCCCTCGCAGCGCGCCAGCCTCAACTGGGCCTCGGCCAGGGGGGCGGGCAGCCGCCCGAGGGCTTCGTCGAGCGCCAGCGGCACCGACATGCGCGGATCGTCGGGCAGCGCCAGTCGTGCGGGCAGGTCCCGGTCCAGCCACGCGGCGTAGTCCGCCAGGCGCAGCTTCGGGCGGGTCAGCAGCCGGGCCGCGGCGATCCTCAGCGCCAGCGGGACGTGCCCGCACGTCCGTGCCAGCTCCCGCGCGGCGGAGGCCTCGGCCCCCACCCGCTCCGCTCCCAGGACCGCGGTGAGCAGCGCCTCGGACTCGGGGGCCGTCAGGGCGCCCAGCTGCAGCACCCCCGGGGCGTGGGTGGCGACCAGGGCGGCGAGCCCCATCCGGCTGGTGGCGACGACGGCACCGCAGCCGGGCACGTCGAGCAGTTCCCTCACCTGGTCCGGGTGCACCACGTCGTCGAGCACCACCAGGCAGGGCCCGTGCCCGGGGCGGGGGAGCGCGGCGCGCAGCGCGGCGGCCGCCTCACCCCCGGGCCGCGGTACGCCGTCGGGCCCGGTCAGCGGCACCAGCACGCTGCCCCCGGGGTACCGGTCGGCCACCAGCTGCGCGGTGTGCAGGGCCAGGGCGGTCTTGCCCATGCCGGGGCCGCCGGAGACCACCGCCAGCACCGGGGCGGTCCCGGCGCGCCGGCTCCCGTGGGCGCCGCCCAGCAGGTCCGCCAGGGCGGCGGTCTCGCGGGAGCGCCCCGTGAAGCCGGGGACGGCCGGGAGTCGGGGCGCCGCGGCGGCCGTGCCCCCGGGGGCGGGCGGCCCGCCGCCGGAGGGGAGCGCGTCGGAGGGCTCCCGGATCGCCGCCCGGGCCGCGGCAGCCCGTGGGGCGGGCCCGGGCGCCGCGGGGGACGGGTGCGGTGCGCGGGTCAGCGTCGCCGGGAGCGCCGGGCCGCCGGGTTCGTCGCCCCGGAGGATGGCCAGTTCCAGGGACTGCAACTCGGCACCCGGGTCGACCCCGAGCTCCTCGCGGAGCCGCGTCCTGATCCTGCGGTACTCCGCCAGCGCCTCGATCTGCCGGCCCACCCGGTACAGGGCCCGCATCAGCTGGGCGGCGAAGCCCTCGTGCTGGGGGTGGGTGCGGGTGGCCTCCCACAGGTCCACCAGGACCTCCCGGCCGCGGCCCCGGGCCAGCTGGATCTCGCAGACGCGCTCCAGGACGCGCAGGCGCTCCTCCACCAGCCGGGGCACCTCGTCGCGGTGCAGCAGCTCCGAGGGGACGTTGGCGAGCAGCGGGCCCCGCCAGAGCCCCAGGGCCTCCCGCAGCAGCGGGAGTTCGGCCTCGCCCGCGGAGGCCGCCCGGTCCGCGAGCCGACGGAAGTGGAGCAGGTCCAGGGTGTCGCCGTCGGCCGGTACCCGGTAGCCCCCCGCGACCGCCACCACCGCCTGCTCCTCGACGTCGTACTTCGCGAAGAGGCGGCGCAGGCGCAGGACGCAGCTCTGCAGGGCGGCCTTGGCCGTCGCGGGCTGGTCCTCGCCCCAGACGGCCTCGCGCAGCCGGTGGGCGGGCACGACCTCCCCGGGCCGGACCAGCAGAGCCGCCAGCAGCGAGGTCGGTTTGGACGGGGGCAGGACGACCACGCCGCGCCCGTCGGTGATGCTGAGCGGGCCGAGTAGCTGAAAACGCAATGTAGTTCCCCCGTCGGTCGACGACTGCCGCACCGGTGCCTTGCGGAACCTGGGAGCGCGCCCCTGCCCCCGCGGGCCCCGCCGGGGTGCCGCGGCGCATGTCGGAACCCGGCCTCCCCTCTGGCCAGGGCAGGCCGAAACGCGTGTGGCGTCGTCCTCACGCAGTCGCTCGGTCGTGCGACTGGGGTGAGTTTCTACCGGCGTAGAACGGGGGTCAAGGGGGGTCGGGCAAACGCACAGAGAGGGCCGGACGTACTGGTTCGTGCGCCCCAACTCGACGGGAAACGGCCGGAGTCGGGGCAAGGGGCGCGGCCCGCGGGCGCTCCCCCGCGCCCGCTCCGGCCGCGCCGTCCCGGGCATGGCGAACGCCCGGTCGGCGCCCCTCCCGGCGAGGGGAGCGGAGCCGACCGGGTGCTGCCGCACCGGACGTGGTGTCAGGCGGAGCAGGAGGTGGTGCTGCAGGTGGAGCTGGAGGTCGAGGTGGAGCTGGTGCTGGTGCAGCCGGCCAGCACGACCTCGCTGGCGTCCGAGTAGTCGGAGATCTCGAAGGTCTCCGCCTCCAGCTCCAGGATCTCGTCCGCGAGGGTGCTCAGGTCCTTGCTCATGGTGCCTCCCGATGCGTCGGGACGGAGCGCCGCCGGCCGGCGGCCTCCGCCGTGTGCGTTGCGGCCATTCCAGCGGAACCCGCTCACCGTTCGGCAGCCGTTCCGCTGGCATCCCGCTGGCATCCCGCTGACGCGCCGTGCCCGCGGACGGCGCCGCCGGCCCGGTGCGGCAGCGGGGCGGGGCGGTTCCCGGGTGCGGGGCGGGCGCCCGGTGCGGCCTCCGGGTCGGTGTCCGCCAGGAGGCCGGCCAGTTGGCGGCGGGCCCGGGAGACGCGTGAGCGGATGGTGCCGACGGGGCAGCCGACCGCGCTCGCGGCCTCCGCGTATCCGAGGCCGAGCACCTGCGTGAGCAGGAAGGCCTCCCGCCGCTCGGCGGGCAGCAGGGCCAGCAGCTCCGCCAGCGCGACGCCCTCCTCGAAGCCGGGCACGCCCGGCGGCCGGCTCCGCTCCGCGGCGGCCTGCCAGTCGCGGTCCGACAACCGGGGGCGGGCCGCCGCCCGCCGGATGCTGTCCACGACCGTGCGACGGGCGATGGTCAGCAGCCACGTCCGCGCCGAGGAGCGGCCCTCGAACCGGGGCAGCGACGCCAGCGCGCGCACGAACACGTCCTGGGTCAGGTCGTCGGCGGCCTGGGGGTCGGCGCTGAGGTGCGTCACGTACCTGCGCACATCGTGCTGGAAGGCGCGGACGAAGCGGTCGGCGCCGACCGGGTCGCCGTCCCTCGCGCGCAGGGCCAGTCCGGTGGCCTCCGCGTCGGATTCCGGGGTGTGCCGGGACGGCCCCCGGCTGTCGGGACGGCAGGGGGCGGGCAGGGCAGGGGTCATTGCCGCGTGGTCCTCACGGGTGAAGGTGCCGGTCCCGCCCAGCGGGACCGGTGACGGGGACGGCCCGGCCGGAGGGCGGGGCCGATGCCCGGGGCACGGCGGACGCGTCGTCAGCGTGCTCCCGGGGAACCTGCTGTCACAGGACAGCGGGCTCCGCGGGCGGGCCCCGTGAGGTGAGGGAGTCGGCGAGGAGGCGTCCGCGCAGGACGCGTGCGGCCGTGCCGGGGCGCGGCCGGACCCCGGACCGGTGCGGAGTGCGCACGGGCAGGCCGAGCAGGACCCGCAGCGGGGCCCACACCCAGTGCGCGAGGGCGCGCAGCAGCCGGAAGACGCCCCGCTCGGTGTAGGCGAGCCAGAGTCCCGCCAGGACGGCCGCCAGCAGGTGGGCCGCGAGCATCCCCGACGCGGACATCCCGGCCATGTCGTGCCCCGCGCCCGCCCACGCCGAGCCCGCGCCGTGCACCGCATGCCCGGCATGCGGCGCCGCCACCGGAGTACCGGGCGGCGGCCGGGACACCATCGCCCCGAGCCCCGCCCCCTCGACGATCCGCATCGCCTCCCGCAGCGGCATCGACCCGGCCGGACCGGAGCCGCACATCAGGAAGTCGGCCCACTGGCGGGCGAAGGAGGCCCCTGCCGGCGCGGGCGGCCGCCCGGCCGCCTGGACGAGGGAGAAGGCCGTGTGCAGGGCGCCCTGGACGGCCACGGCCGCCCCGGTCACCGTGGGCAGCCCCCGCTCCCGGCCCGCCAGGGACCAGGCCGCGCCGGCCGTCCCCGCGAACGCCGACAGCAGCGCCCACCAGGGCAGGTCGGTGCCCGACATCAGCACATGGCCGACGGCCGCGAGCACCACGCAGACGGCCGCGAACATCGCGGCCCGGGCGGCTCGGGACAGACGACCTGGGGTCATGGCGGGCCCATCCTCGCACTCCCGCCGAGCGCCCCGGGACGCCGGTGCCCGGGGTCCCGGCCCCCGGGCGATGTGGCGCACGGCACACCGGCGGGCCGGAACCCGGCGGTGCCTCCGGCCGACTGACTCCCCGACTGCACCCACCCTTTCAGCTACTCAGCGACTCAGCGACGCCGGAAACGGAGACGACGACCGTGGCGCCACCCGGGACCGCAGCGTCCGCACCGACCGCCGACCGGGGGGACCGACGGCTCGTCGTCCTGCTCACCGGCGCGATGGCCTTCTCCATGCTCCAGCTCTTCCTCCTGGGGGCGCTCGGCCCCCGGCTGGTGGCCGACCTGGGGGTGTCGCCGACGGTGCTCGGCCTGACGACGACCGTCGGCTTCGGCACCGCGGCGCTGCTGTCCCCGATCGGGGGCCGGATCGTGGACCTGACGGGGCCCCGGCGCTCCCTGGTGCTGCTGCTCGCGGTCTCGGCCGCGGCCCTCGCCGCGATCGGGGCGGCGCCCGGCGCCGGCCTGCTGCTCTGCGCGGTGGCCCTGGGCGGGCTGCCGCAGGCGCTGGCCAACCCCGCCACCAACAAGGCCGTCCTCGCGGCCGTGGCCCCCGAACGGCGCGGCGCGGTCACCGGGTTGAAGCAGTCGGGCGTGCAGCTCGGCGCCTTCGCGGCGGGGCTTCCGCTCGCCGCACTCGCGGCGGGCCTGGGCTGGCGCGCCGCCGTCTGGACCGCCGCGGCGGCGGCGCTGCTCGCGGCGGGCTGGGCCCACCGGGTGCTGCCCGCCGACCCGGCGCGCCCCGCGGCCCCGGCGGCCGCACTCAGCGCGCCGCGCGGCATGACGGCGTGGCTCTGCGCCTACTCGCTCCTCCTCGGTGCGGGCATCGCCTCCGTCAACACCTATCTGGCGCTGTACGGGGCGCGCGAGCTCGGTCTCGGAAGCACCCTGGCCGCGGCGCTGGTGGCCGTCCTCGGCGTCACCGGGATCGCGGGCCGGGTCCTCTGGTCGCGGGCCGCCCGGCCGGGGCGCGCCGAGCGGCTGCCCGCCCTGCTCGCGGGCGGGGCGCTGCTGGCCGCCGCCCTGCTGGCCGCCGCCCGGTGGGCGGTACCGCTGGTGTGGGCGGGAGCGGTCGCCGTGGGCGTGTTCGCCGTCTCGGCGAACGCCGTGTCCATGGTGCTGGTGATGCAGCGGGCGGCACCGGGCCGGGCCGGGCAGGACTCCGCCCTGGTCGCCGCGGGGTTCTTCGGGGGCTTCGCGGTGGGCCCGGCGGTGTTCGCGCCGTTCGCCGAGAGCGGCCACTACGGCGCCGGCTGGCTGCTGGTCGGCGCCGAGTTCGCCCTGGCGGCGGTGGTCGGGTACACCTGGGCCCGCCGCGACGCGCGCGGGGAACCCGCGTGAGCGCGGGGGACTGGGCGGACCGGGCGCTGGCCGGGGTGACGGAGCGGGTACGCACCACACAGGCCCAGGTCGGCGACCGCTTCCCGCTGTACGCGGGCCCCGGGGACGGCGTCTGGCGGACGACCGGACGCGGTTCCTGGACGGGAGGCTTCTGGGCGGGCCTGCTGTGGCTGCGGGCCCGCCGCACCGGAGCCCCGGCGGACCGGAAGGCGGCGGCCGACCGCACGGCCCGCCTCGCCTCCTGGGCCGAGGCGGACACCGCCGCACGCGGCCTGATCCTCTGGTACCCGACGGCCCTCGCCGAGGACGACGCGGCGGCGGCCGCGCTCCGGGAGCGCGCGGCACGGGCCGCCCTGCGGGACCGCCACCGCGGACTCGGCATCGTCCCCTGGGGGACCGCCTTCGGCGGCCCCCGGCTGCTCGCCCGCGCGGACGGCGTCCCCGGCATGGTCCCGCTGCTCGCCACCGCCGACCCGGCCGCCGCCGCGGGCCACCTCCACCGCCATCTCGACCTCTGCCTCGCCGGAGGCGGGGAGCCCCGGCCCGCGTGGCGCTTCGACGAGGCCGGGACGCGATGGCATCCCTGCGAGAACCCGCGGCCCGGCTGGAGCCGCGGCCGGGCCTGGCTGCTGCTGGCCGTCGCCGACGCCCTGCTCCGCCCCGAGGTCGCCGCCCACGACCCCGGCCGCCTCACGGCGGCGGCCCGCCGGCTGCTCGCGCTGGACGGCGTGCTCGCCGGGCCGCTGGTCCCGCCGGACGACGCGGGCGCCCCCCACGGCCCGCTGGACACCTCCGCCGCCGCCATCACCGCGGTGGCCCTCCTCAAGCTCGCCCGGCTGCCCGAGGACTGGTCGCGCGCCTGTGCCTACCGGGGGGTGGCGATCCTGAGCAGGCTGGCCGAGGGGCACCTGACGCAGGGCGGGGACGGCCGCCCCGCGGGCATGCTGCTGGACGGCTGCTACGACGCGGCCGAGGGCCTGGCCGAGCGCCACGAGCTGATCTGGGGCGACTTCTTCCTCGCCCTCGGCCTGGCCTCGCTGAACGGCCTGGTGGACCTGACACGGGTGTAGCGCGCCCGGCGGCGCGGCGATCCGCCTCACGCCCCGGGCGCCCGCCTCCCGCCCGGTACCGCCCCCGGCCCGTGGGCCGGACCGCCGGGCGGAGCCGGCCTCGGCGGCGCCCCGGGAGGGACCGGTCCGCGGCGTCAACGGTCCGGCGGGGGAACGGGGGCGGCTTGCCCGGGGCGGGCTCCCACCGCCCCCGCCGCTTCCGCACCAGCCCTGGTGCGCGCCCGCGCAGACCCGGCCGCCCCGCCCCTCCCGTGCGCGGACCCGCCCCCACGACCGTGCGCGGACCCGTCCGCTCCGTCCCGTCCCCCGGCACCGGGCGGGCACGCCCGGGAGCCGAACCCGGCGCCCGGCGTCCGCGGCCTGCCCGAGGCGCCGTCCGCCCCGCCCCGGAAGGCCCCGGGAAGGCCCCGCCCGGGAAGGCCGGGCGGCCCCGGGAGCTCCCCTCCGCGGGAACTCCCGCGAGCGCGGGCCCGACTGACTGTCCGTGGAGCCGCTCGGGGCGTGCACGCGCCCCGGCTCCCACCTTCCGTACGACCTGGGCGCCGGCCACCGCCGCGCGCCGGGAGAGGAGAGGCATGGCGTCACCAGCAACCACGGCGGCCCTGCGGCCGCTCGACGCGATGGACACCACCGTCTCGGGGCCCGCGGAGATCGCCGGCGTCGTCGCCGCGCACCTGCACCTGCTCGGTGCCCGTCCGGCCCGCACCGCGGAGGCGGACGCCACCCCACCGCAGGCCCGCACCGGCCGGTTCACCCTGGGCGGAGGGGACTTCGCCCCCGTGCACGCGACCGCCGCCTGGGGAGCCCCCGGCACCGGGGTCGCCGACGAGGCCACCGCACAGGCCGCCACCGGCGTCATGGCCGTCCACGGGCGCCGCGACGGAGCCCCGGCCGGACTGGCCGCCGACTACACGGCCACCGCCACCGCCGTGCTCACCGTCCAGGGACTGCTCGCCGCCCTCCTCGGGCAGGCACGCGGGACCGGGCCGCACCGCCCGCACACGGGTGCCGACCGGGCCGGACTGCTCGCCGTCTCCCAGTACTTCGCCGCCGCCGGTGCGGACGAGGGCGAAGCGGCCGACATCGCCCCCGGCGGACCGCCGTTCACCTCCGCCGACGGGGTCCTGTTCGAACTGGAGACCCTCGACCCGGGCGCCTGGGCCGCCTTCTGGCGGGCACTGGACGCCCCCGCCGCAGCGGTCCGGGCCGGCTGGCGGCCCTTCCAGTTCCGCTACGCCACCGCCTGCGCACCCCTCCCGGCCGGACTCCACGAGGCCACCCGCAGGCGGACGCTGGCGGTGATCCGCCGGGCGGCGGAGACCTCCGGCGCCGAGGTGTGCGTCCTGCGCACGCTGGCCGAGCGGCACGCCGAGGCGGACGGCGCGCCTCCCTGGTCCTTCCGCCCGGTCGACGGCTTCGCCGCCGACCGGACGGCCGGGCACCCCCTCCCGCCCGTCCCGCCCACCGCCGACGGGCCCCTGTCGGGCCTGACCGTGCTGGAGGCCGGACGCCGCATCCAGGCCCCCCTCGCCGCCCACCTCCTGGGCCTGCTGGGCGCCGAGGTCGTCCGCATCGAACCGCCCGGCGGGGACCCCCTGCGGGGGATGCCCCCCACCTGCTCCGGCGTCTCGGCCCGCTGGCTCGCCCTCAACCGGGGCAAGCAGGCGGTGGAGATCGACATCAAGTCCGCGGCCGACCGCGGCCGGCTTCGGGACCTGGCCGCGACGGCGGA
This sequence comes from Streptomyces sp. C10-9-1, assembly GCF_024497955.1. GTDB lineage: Bacteria > Actinomycetota > Actinomycetes > Streptomycetales > Streptomycetaceae > Streptomyces > Streptomyces sanyensis. The sequence goes on from NZ_JANHKP010000011.1 coordinate 56,511, forward strand.
CGTCTTCCTGCACAACTGGGCCCCCGGCAAGGCCGCCGAACTCGGCCTCGACGCCGAGGACCTGGCCCGCGCCAACCCCGCCCTCGTCTACGCCTACACCGGCGGCTGGGCCGGCCGCATCGAGGGCGCCCCGATGGGCACCGACTTCATGGTCCAGGCCCGCACCGGCGTCGGGGAGGCCGTCCGCCCCGACGGAGAACCGCCCGCCCCCTCGCTGATGACCCTGCTCGACGTGCTCGGCGGCCTCCACGGCACGGAGGCCGTGCTGGCCGGACTGCTGCTCAGGACGCGCACCGGGCGCGGCGTCCGCGTCGACTCCTCCCTCCTGGGGGCGGCCGACACCCTCACCGCCGCCGCCCTGGCCCGGGTCGGACGCGGAGAGAACCCGCGCCGGGCGGCGGGCTTCCGCCGCCCGCTGCGCACCGCGGACGGCTGGATCGCCCCCGCGGACGCCGACGCCCCCGCCGCCGCGGCTCTCGACGTCTCCGCGCTGCCCACCCCCGAGGCGCTCGCCCTGCTGGCCGGCCGGGGGCTGGCCGCCACGGCGGTCACCACCGACCTCACCGGCCTCCACCACGACCCGCGCTTCGCGGGATCGATCCACCGCGACGCGCACGGCGCCCCCGCCGTCCCCGATCCCTGGAGCTTCGCATGACCGACGGCCCCGCCCTGAAGGACCTGCTGCCCGCCGGACTCCGCCGCTCCTGGGCGGCCGACGGCAGCTGTCCCGACCTCGACCTCTACAGCCTCTTCAGAGCCCGCCGCTTCGCCGAGCCGCACGCCCCCGCCGTCCTCGACGCCAAGGGCACGCTCTGCTACACGGCCCTGGACCGCAGGGTCCGGTGTCTGGCCGCCGGCCTGCGGGACCTCGGCATACGCCCCGGCGACGTCGTCGGCGTCCAGCTCCCCAACCACCGCAACGCCGTCATCGCCGACCTGGCCCTGGCCGCCCTGGGGGCCGTCGCCCTCCCCTTCCCGGTGGGGCGCGGTGTCCTGGAGGCCGAGTGCCTGCTGCGGCGGGCCCGGGCCGTCGCCGTGATCGCCTCGGCGCGGCACCGGGACTTCCACCACGCGGCCGACCTCCTCGCCCTCTCGCGGTCCCTGCCGGGCCTGCGGCACGTCGTCGCGGTCGGGCCCGGGGCCGCGCCCGAGGGCACGGCGGCCTGGTCCGCGCTGATGCGCGGCGACGCCCGGGACTTCGTCCCGGCCCGCCCCGACCCGGACGGCGCGGCCCGCATCCTCGTCTCCTCCGGCTCCGAGGCCGAGCCCAAGATGATCGCCTACTCGCACAACGCGCTCGCCGGCGGGCGCGGCAACTTCCTCGCCTCCCTCATACCCGACCGGACGCCGCCCCGCTGCCTCTTCCTGGTGCCGCTCGCCTCCGCCTTCGGCTCCAACGGCACCGCCGTCACCCTCGCCCGCCACGGCGGCACCCTGGTCCTGCTCGACGGCTTCACCCCCGGGGCGGCCCTCGCCGCGCTGCGGGAGCACCGGCCGACGCACGTCCTCGGCGTGCCCACCATGGTCCGCATGATGCTCGAGCACCTGGACGCCACGGGGGAGCAGGTCCCCGCGCCCACCGCCCTGGTCCTCGGCGGGGCGCCGCTCGACGAGACCACCGCCGCGGCGGCCTCGGCCGCCTTCGGCTGCCCCGTCGTCAACCTCTACGGCTCCGCCGACGGGGTCAACTGCCACACGGGCCTCGCCCACGCGGTCCCGCCGACCGACGGCACGGGAGTGGTGGCCGGCCGCCCCGACCCGCGCGTCACCGAGATCCGCATCGCAGACCCGGACACCCACCGGGCCCTCGCCGACGGCACCGTCGGCGAGATCATCTCCCGCGGCCCGATGTCCCCGCTGTGCTACGTCGGCGCCCCCGAGCTCGACGCCCGCTACCGCACCCCCGACGGCTGGGTCCGCACCGGGGACCTGGGCTACCTCGACACGGACGGGGTCCTGCACGTCGTCGGGCGGCTGAAGGACATCGTCATCCGCGGCGGCGCCAACATCAGCCCGGCCGAGGTGGAGCGCGGACTCGCCTCCCATCCGCAGGTCAGGGACGTCGTCTGCGTCGGCGTCCCCGACCCCCTGATGGGCGAGCGGCTCGCGGCCTGCGTGGTACCCCGGGGGGACCGCGCCCCCACCCTGGACGCGCTCGGCGACCACCTGGAGGCCGGCGGCATGGAGCGGCGCAAGCACCCCGAACGGCTCCTGGTCGTCGCGCGGATGCCGCTGACACCGGCCGGGAAGCCCGACCGGGCGGCGCTGCGGGAGCGCCTGACCGCGGACCCGGCCGCACAGGAAACCCCGGGGGACCGGCCTCCGCTGGCCCAGGCGGGCTGACGGACACCACCCCCGACCCTCGGACCCGGCCCGGCCCGGCACGTACGTGCCGGGCCGGGCCCCTGCCTCATGCGCCCCGAAACCGGCGCAGCAGCCCGGCGGACACGTCCCCGGCGAGGACGCGGCCGGGGCGCCCCCCCCGCACGGCCCGGCCGAGGGAGGCCACGGCCGGCACGCCCGCGCCCGGGAAGGGCTCCGGAGCCCCGCGCCCCGGGCGGGGGACCGCCCGCGCCGTGCTGCGCGGACGGGGCGCCGCGGCCGCCGGTCAGGGGGTGGAAGGCGGGGTGGAGCACGCTCTGGACGGCGCCGGGGAACAGCGCCGTCGCGGCGAAGCGGTGGCGGCGGAGCCCCCCGAGCCCCGTGCACACCGGTGCCGGCACGGCGAGGACGCCCGCCGGGCCGGCGGCGCCGGGCAGCCGACCGCCCGCGGCCGTACGGCCGACCGCTCCCGGCGGCAGGCACGCCGAGGAGCCCGGCGGACCCACCCGGGTCCGCCCCGTTCCCGGGTCCGTGCACGGCCGTAAACCGGCTCCGCCGCCCGGGGACGCCGCCCCGGGCTCCCGGGGGCGCCGGGGCGCCTCCCGGATCACGCACCGTCAGCCTGCCTGCCGCGCACGGCGTCCGGCGGGGGAGCGCGGCCCGGGGAGCGCGGCGCTACCGGCGGCCGGTGACACGGCTCACCGGGCGCGGGAACGGGCGGAGGCCGCGTACGGGACGCCGACCCGGAACGCCGCGCACGCGGCCGCCGCGTCCGCCCGGCGGGAGGGTCAGGACCCGCCCATGGCCTTCCTGATCCCGGCCGCCGCGTCGCGGTAGACCGCCAGCAGGTCGAGGTCCTCACCGGGGTAGTTGACGATCTCCACCTGCTCGGCACCGGAGTCGGGCAGCACGGTGCCGGTGGACATGTGGGCGTTGTCCAGGACCAGCGCGGGCTTCTTCGCCGACAGCTCCGCCAGCTGCGCCGGGGTCACCGGCTCCGGACCGTAGGTCCCGGCCGGGGCCACCCCGGCCAGCTTCGCCGCCCACACGGTGAAGAGCTGGCTGACCACCACCGGGCTCCCGCCGTCGGGCCACGCCGCCCGGACGTCCTTGTTGAGGGTCTCGTACTCGGTGTCGAACCTCGTCTTCCACCGCGTCGCCGCCTCCGCCGTGCCGAACAGCGCGGCCAGCTTGTCCACCTCGGCCTTGACCTTGTCCGGGTCGTTGTCGAGGTTCACCTCCACCAGCTTCGCCGAGGAGCCCGCCGCCTCCTTGATCTTCTCCGCGTACGGCTCGAACGGGGCGTAGAGCACGAAGTCGGCCTGGGCGACGGCGGTCAGGTCGGAGGGCTTGGGGTCGTAGTCGGGGGCGTGGTGCACCGACTGGGGGACGATGACCGTCACGTCCTCGGCACCCGCGGCCTTGGCGAACGCCCCCTCCCAGGTGGTCGTGACGACGACCGCGGGCTTCTCCCCGCCCTCGGACGCGGCCTCGGAGCCGGTTGCCCCCGCCGCGGGCGCCGAGGCGCCGGAGGGGGAGGTGGTGTCGCCGCCGCCGCAGCCGGTGACGAGGGCCAGGCCGACCGCGCTCAGTGCGAGGAGGGAAGGGATGCGGACGCCGGTGCGCGCCATGGGCTGGTTCTCCGTTCGGATACGAGATGCACGGCGAGGACGACCGCCCCCGCCATCAGGACCAGGACCGGGCCCGGGGGCCAGTCCAGCCACAGGGCCAGCAGGAACCCGCTCAGGTTCACCGCGACCCCGATACCGATCGCCCAGAGGGTGATCGACTTCAGTGAGCTGCCCAGGCGCCGTGCCGCCAGGGCGGGCAGCAGCGTGAGGGCGTCGACCAGCAGCGCCCCGGTCAGCTTGATCGCTCCCGCCACGGCCACCGCGACCAGCACCAGCAGGGCCGCCGTCAGCGCCCTCACCGGCACCCCGGAGCACTGGGCCAGCTCCCGGTCGTACAGCAGCAGTCCGATGTCGCGGCGCCGCCACCAGAACAGCGCCGGGACGACGGCGGCGAGGGCTCCGAGCACCACGAGGTCGGGGGAGCCCACCGACAGGATCGACCCCCACAGCAGGGCGAAGGCGCCGGAGGCGTTGACCCCGGAGACGGCCAGGAGCAGCAGCGCCGCGGCGATGGCCAGGCTCATCAGCAGCCCCATGGCGCCGGACAGGCCGTCCGGGGTGCGGGCCAGCGGCGCCACGCCCGCCCCGGCCAGGGCGCAGGCCACCAGCGCGCACAGCATGGGGTCGAGCCCGGTCAGCAGCCCGACGGCGATGCCCAGCAGGGCGACGTGCATCATCGCGAACCGGACCGGCATGATGTCCAGCCCCACGATGACCACCCCGATGACCGGCAGGCCGACCGCCGCCAGCAGCAGGGCGAGCCCGGCCCGCTGCACCGGCACCAGCTGGAGCAGCGCTCCGACATCGGCCGTCGCGAGGGCGTTCACCGGACCTCCCGCAGCCGTCCGGCGGCCATCTCCAGGACCCGGTCGCACCGTTCGGCGAGGGCCCGGTCGTGGGTGACCACGACCAGGGTCACCGGCAGGGAGGCCAGCACGTCCGCCGCCTCCGCCTGCCCCTCGAAGTCCAGGGCGGCGGTCGGCTCGTCCGCGAGCAGCACCTCGGCCCCGGCGGCCACGCAGCCGATCGCCCGGGCCAGGTACATCCGCTGGAGCTGCCCGCCGGAGAGCGTGTGCAGGGGCCGGTCGGCGAGGGTGCCGACGCCGAGGCGGGCCGCCGCCTCGGCGGCCTCGGCCGGGGCGTGGCTGCTGTCCAGCAGCTCGGCGCCGAGCAGCGGGAACCGTCCGGCGGCCGGTTTCTGCGGAATCCAGGCGCAGCTGCGGCGCCGCCAGGCCCACTCGGCGGCCGTGCGCGTGCCGCGGCCCCCGACGAGGATGGAGCCCCCCGCCTGGCGGTGCAGCCCGAGCACGGCGCGCAGCAGGGTGGTCTTGCCCGACCCGTTGGTCCCCGTCAGGGCCACGCGGTCGCCGGCGGCGACCTCCAGGTCCACCCCCGAGACGGCCTCCACCCGGCCGTGCCGGCACGTGACCCCGTGCATGCGCACGTCCAACCCGCCCATCCCACACCCTTCACCGCAGCACGACGCGGGGGCGGTTCACCCCCCGGACACCGCAGTAGTCGGGAGGAAGGGTCCCCTGGTTCCGGCGCCGGGGAACATCGCGCCCCACCGCGCGCCCCCGCCCGGCCTCGTGCGCCCGCCCGGCCTCGTGCGCCTGCCGTCCCTGCGACGGGAGGCCCGAGCCGGCCGACGCGGGCGGCTCCTCAGCGGGAGGTGTCGCCGACGACCACCGCGTAGCCGCCCACCCCGACCAGGTCGTCGCCGGAGAACTGCTCCTCCGCCGTCAGCAGCCGGCTCACCCGCCCCGTCTGCTCGTCGAACTCGACGTCGAGCACCGTGCCCCGGGCCTCGCCCGCCTCGGTGAGCACCGGCTTGCCGATCGGGTCGTGGTCGGGGTGGGTCTGCTGCCCGCTCTCGATCTCCTTCTCCCTGCGGAGGCGGGAGGCGTCCCTGACGGTCACCGCGTCCGGGCCGAACGACTCCACGTCCTTCCAGGCAAGCATGTGGCGGCCGCCCCGGCCGCGGGTCTTCAGCCGCAGCCCCGAGATGCGGGCGGGGGACGGTGCGAGGGTGCACGCCGTGACGGTCCCGAGCGTTGCCGCACTGGACAGTTCGACGACGTCCTCGCCCTGGGCCCGGGTGAACAGCATCGCTCAGTCCTCCTGCTTCTCCTGCGCGTCCTGCTCCAGGCGCCGGCGCAGCCCCTCGGCCGCGGTGCCGAAGCTCTCCAGGGTCCCGGCGCTGTGCTCGGCGGTCTCGTCGGGCACCAGCACCCGCTCACTGGAGACGGTGACGGGCCCGGCCACGGGCACCAGCACGCTGCCGTGCCCGGGGCTCTCCAACTCGTAGCCGGCGACGACGGGGGTCGCGCCCGTCTCGATGATCGCGTCCGTGATCGTCCCCAGCCGGGTGCCGCTGCGGGTCGTCATGGCGATGCCCAGCACGTTGCCGCCCCCGGGCTCCTCCACCGCGCTCTGCGCGGTGGAGTCGTCGTCCTCCAGGGCGTTCCCGGTGCGGACCATCACGGCGTCGGGGCCGAGCCGGTGGACGTTCCTCCAGAGCAGCTCCCGGTGCAGCGGGCCCGACAGCAGGCCGCGGCCGGTGAGGGTGAAGCCCCGGATCCGGCCCTTCGAGGCGTCGAAGAGGATGTCCTTGACCTGGGCCACGTCCTCGCCGCCCAGGGTGACCACCGGCTTCCTGATGATCTCGCTCGCCCGCAGGTACGTGGTCACGACCCGGACCTCCTCCCGCGGGGCCGCCGCCCCTGCGCGATCACCCCGCCGGACCGCCGCCGCGCCTGGAGGGCCACGAGCGCCGCGCCGGCCGCGGCGAGCACGGCGACCACGATGACGAGCCAGATCCACCAGTCCATCTCCGAGCCCCTTCGCCGAGGCGGCACCGCCGTACTCCTTCAAGCATCGACCCGGGACCGGCGGCTGTCGACCGCCGGGCGGCGTCCCCGGGCCGTACGGCAGAGCCGCGTCAGGCAGGTCCGACCGGGGCGGAGGCCGCCTGACGGGGCACGACGGCTAGCGCTCCGCGGGCACCACGGCGACGGTGCACTCCGCCGCGTGCAGCACCTCCCCGCTCACCGAACCGAGGAGCAGCCGCTTCAGCCCGGTCCGCCCGTGCGTCCCGACCACGAGCAGCCCGGCCCGGCGCGCGGCGTCGACCAGGATGCGGGCCGGGTGCCCGTGCACGGCGCGCACGCGCACCTCCAGGTCCGGGTACGCGGCCCGGAAGGGGGCCACCACCTCCTCCAGCGGACCCTGCTCCGCGCCGGCGGCCGTCTCGTGGTCGATGCGCAGCGGCCCGGCGGGGCCGGTGGCGAGCAGGCTCGGCGCCGTGGAGGCGTGGACCACGTCGAGCGCGGCCCCGCGGATCGCGGCCTCGTGGAGAGCGAAGTCCAGCACGGCCGGCCGGACGTCGTGCACGTCGACGCCCACCACCACGCGGTTGTCCCGTTCCGCTTCGCCGCCGGGCCTGGCCACCACCACCGGACAGGCGGCGTGCGTGGCCACCTGGAGGCTCACCGACCCCAGGGGCAGGCGTGCGAAGCCTCCGGTGCCGCGGTGCCCCAGCACGATCAGTGCGGCCTCCTCCGACCGGTCCACCAGCGCGGCCGTGGGGGACCCGGTCACCAGCTCCACCGCCACGCCCAGCTGCGGGAACTCCCGCATCACCGTGGCGGCGAACGGCGCCGTCACCCGCTCCGCCCGGTTCACGTACGTCTCGTCCGCGGCCCCCTCCCCGGAGGTGCCCGAGGGCAGCGGCCACTCGACCGCGTGCAGGATCCGCAGGCCGGTGCCCCGGCGCTCCGCCTCCTCGGCCGCGAGGCGGACGACCCTGTGCTGCCCCTCGGCGTCGACCACGCCGACCACCACCGTGCCCGCCACCCGGTCCTCCGCCACGGGGCACCTCCCTCGTCTCGTCGCCCGGACGGGGCTCACCGGTCACGCCCGGTGAGCCCCGTCCGCGTCCTCTCCTCATGACACGGGACCGGTTGCCCGTCGGCAACAGCTGACCCCCGCGACGCCCCGGCACGCACCGGCCCCGACCGGCCCGGTCCCGAGCGGGGACGGGCGAATCGTGCTAGTCAGGGGCTATGGCGACACAGGGGCCGGAATCGTTCGCACGACTCCGGGCGCGGGTGGACGGCGAGCTGGAGGAGATCTCCGTCAGGCTCCGGTCCCTCGCACGGGCCCAGGAGCACTTCCACGGCCTGCTGGGCGCCTTCCACGCGCTGACCGGCGAGCTGGAGCTGCCCGCCCTGCTACAGACGCTCCTGAGCACGGCCCGGGATCTGGTGGGGGCCCGCTACGGTGCCATCGGGGTGCTGGACGCCTCGGGGGACGCCCTGTCGGACTTCATCCCCGTCGGCCTGGACGAGGACGAGCGCCGGGCCCTCGCCCACGTCGAACTCCCCCGGGGCCGCGGACTGCTCGGCCACCTCATCCGCGACCCGGAGCCGCTGCGGGTGGACGCCATCTCCGAGCACCCCGAGTCCGTGGGGTTCCCGTCCGGCCATCCGGACATGACCCGCCTGCTGGGGGTGTCGATCCGTGGGCGCCACGGCGTCTACGGCAACCTCTACCTCGCCGACCGCACCGACGGGCTGCCCTTCGACGAGCACGACGAGGCCGTCCTGACCGCCCTCGCGAGCGCGGCGGCCGTCGCCATCGACAACGCTCGGCTCTTCCGGTCGGTGCGGGAGGGGGCCGAGCGGTTCCAGCGCCTGCTGGTGCCCCGCCTGCCGGACCTCAGCCCCTACGAGGCGCACGCCCTCTACCGCCCGGCAGGCACCCCGGGGCACCACGTGGGCGGGGACTGGTACGACGCGATGCGGCTCCCCGACGGGTCCTGCGCCATGATGATCGGCGACGTCGTGGGGCACGACCTCCACGCCGCCGCGGCCATGGCCCAGACCCGGAACATGCTGCGGGCCCTGCTGTACGAGCTGCGCGGCCCGCCCAGCTCCGCCCTGTGGCGCATGGACCGCATCCAGCAGGCGATCACCGACCTCCCGGTGGCCACCGCGTGCCTGGTGCGGATCCACCGCGCGGGCCGGGACCGCTACCGCATGCACTGGACCTCGGCCGGCCACCTGCCGCCCCTGGTGGTCGACCCGGGCGGCGCCGCCCGGGTGCTGAGCGGCGAGCCCGGTCTGCCGATCGGCGTCGACGCCGGCCACCCCCGCCCGGACCACGGCCTGGACCTCGCACCGGGCAGCACGGTCGTCCTCTACACCGACGGGCTCGTCGAGAGCAGGGGCGAGGCCCTGGACGCCGGGCTGACGGCGCTGGAGCGCGCCGCCGCCCCGCTCGCCCGTGCCCCGCTGGGCCGCTTCTGCGACGCCCTCGCGGACCTGCGCCCCGCGCCGGAGGGCGACGACACGGCCGTCCTCGCCCTCCGCGTCCCGCCCGGGTAGCCGCCGCCCCGGCGCACCGCGCCGGGGCGGCGGCTCAGTCGCGCCGGTACTGGGCCGGTGAGTTCCTCGTCGCCGGGTCCTCGTAGGAACCGGCCCGGCCCCGGTCCACGTGGAAGGTGGTCAGCGTGGTGACCGGTGAGGCGGGGTCGCGGCGGTCGGCGACGACCCGCATGTGGGCGCTGAAGCGCTCCGGGGTGACGTGGTAGACGTCGTAGCCGTACCGGTTCCCCTCGAAGTACGTCAGGTGCGGATTGGCCGCGCCCATGACGGGGCCGTTGCGTGCGTTCCAGTCGGCCGAGTAGGCACCCGAGGTCACCGAGTGGGCGGTGAACTCCGTCCCGATCACCGGCGACGAGACGTCGTCGAAGTCCGGCCGGATGTCGTCGACGAAGGCCGAGTGCCAGTCGCCGGTGACGACGACGAGGTCCTCCATGCCGGACCGGTGCACATGCCCGAGGACCTCCTTGCGCTCGGCGAGGAAGCCGTCCCACTGGTCGGTGAACATGTACGGGCCGCCGGGGCGCCCGCGCAGCTGGCTGAGCATGATGGAGTTGGCCCAGACGTGCCAGGAGTCCGGGGCCCGGTCGACGGTGCGCTTCAGCCACGCCTTCTGGGCGGCGCCGAGGATCGTCCCGTCGGGCAGGTTCTGCGCCGAGCGGTGCGAGCGCAGGTCGAGCACGGTCAGCTCCAGCAGGTCGCCCCAGCGGCGCACCCGGTGGATCTCCGGGTCCGGGAGGGCCAGGGCGGCTCCGCCGGCGTCGCGGTGCGGCATGTTCTCGTACCACGCCTGGTACGCGGCGGCCCGCCGCCGGACGAAGGGCGCGGCCCCGGCCGTTCCCGAGTAGTCGTTCACGACCTCGTGGTCGTCCCAGGTCAGGAACCACGGGTGGGCCGCGTGCGCCTCGCGCAGGGAGCGGTCGCCCTTGTAGAGCGCGTGGCGTCGCCGGTAGTCCGCGACCGTGAAGGCCGCGGGCCCCTCGTGGTCGCGTACGTGGTCGGCGGGGACGCCGCCCACCCGCCCGTGCTCGTAGACGTAGTCGCCGAGGTGGACGACGAAGTCGACGTCCTCGCGCGCGATGCCCCGGTGGGCGGCGTAGAAGCCGTCGTGGAACGCCTGGCAGTTGGCGGCCGCGAACCGGACGGAGGAGACGCGGCCGACCGGCGCGGTCCTGGTCCGGCCGACCCGGCTGCGCCTGCCCAGTGCGCGGAAGGCGTACCAGTAGCGGGTTCCCGGGTGCAGCCCGGAGACCGGGACGTGGACGCTGTGGCCGAGCGTCGCGGAGGCCGTGGTGGTGCCGTGGGCCACGGTCCGGCGCAGTTCCCGGTCGGCCGCCACCGTCCATTCGACCTCGACGACCTCGGGCAGCTCCTGCTCCGCCGCCAGCGGCTCGGGGGCGAGCCGGGTCCACAGCAGGACGCTTCCGGGCCCGGGGTCGCCGGAGGCCACCCCGAGGGTGAACGGTGCCGGGTCGTAGTCCGCCCCGAGCGCCTCGGCGGCCTCCCGGGCCCGGGCGGGCGACAGACCGGCGGCCAGGGGCCAGACCGCTCCCAGGGCACCGGCGGCACCGGCCGCCTTCAGCAGTCCGCGTCGGTCGAGCCGGGTCATGCGAGTCCTCCGGTGGCCAGGGTGAGCGAGAGGGCGTCGGCGTAGCCGTCGTTGGACGTTCCGCCCGCGCGGGTGAGGACCAGCAGCACCCGCGCGCTGCGGGCCCCCGGCGGCACGGCGGCGGTCGCCGTGCGCTCCACGAGCGCGGTCCGCGAGGAGCGTTCGGCGGCCGTCACGGGGCCGAGCACGGACAGCGCGACCGGCGTGCCGCGCGCGTCCCGGAACTCCACGGACAGGCGGGCGCCGTCCTCCTGGCCGGCGTATCCGCCGAGCCATCCGGCCAGCGTGTACCGCACCTGGCCGGCGTCGACGGCTCGCCGTCCGGTGCGGCCGCGTTCGGGCAGGGCGATGTCCTGGACCAGCACGGTGCGCAGGCTGCTGCCGCCGGAGAAGAAGCGGCTGCCGCGCGCGGCCGGGCCGGGGTCGGCGGGCCCGGGGTAGCCGCCCCCGAGCGCGTACGGGACGAGCGCGGGCGCCCCTTCCCGCACCTCCCAGCCGACCACCTCGGTGACGGGCTCGGCGGATCCTCCGGGACCGCTCTCGGCGTCGCCGTTGACCACGAGATTCACTCGGTGCTCCTCGATCGGGGGTGAGGGGGAACCATGCGCGCATCCGAGCAGCCGGGGGTGAACCCCGGGCGACGGCCACGGGAACCGGGAGCGCCGCCGCGCCCGGACGCCGGTGCCCGGTGCGCTCGCGCGGACGGCCGGGGAGACTGGGCGGAGCCCGGACGAACACCGCCGAGCGAGGGAGGAACAGGAAATCATGGCGCGTTGGCGTCCACTGCCTGCGGACATGCCGCCCGAACACCGGCGCCTGGTGCTGCGGTTGCGCGTACTGAAGGACCGGGCCGGGGCCAGCCTGACGGCGCTGGCGCACCGGACGTCCCGGAGCCCCTCCTCCTGGCAGCGCTACCTCAACGGTCTGGCGTTCCCCCAGTGGGACGCCGCCGAGGCGCTCGCCGAGCTGACCGGGGCCGACGAAGGGGACCGGGTGCGGCTCCGGGTGCTGTGGGAGGCGGCCGAGGCGGTCCGGGCGTCGCCGCCCGCGGCGGAGCGGGAGCCGGAGCCCGAGCCGGAGCCGGGGCCCGAGCCGGGGCCCGAGCCCGGGGTGCCGGAGGCCGTCGCCCCGCCTGCCGAGGACCCGCGGCCGCACCGCACGCGAGGCGGGCCCCGGGCGATTCCGCTGCGCCTGTGGGCCGGTGTGCTCGTGGCGCTGCTGCTCGCCGCGGCGCTGGCCTCCGCCTCGCCCGAGGGGGAGCGCGCGGGCGGGGCCTGGCCGGTGGACGTGCGTGCCGACACCAACTCCCCGTGCCGCGGGGACTCCTGTGCGGGGCTCGACGCCCGGCGCACCGGGTGCGTGGAGGACCGGCGCACCCTGGGACGCTACGAGTGGGAGGAGCACCGGGTGGAGCTCCTCCACAGCCCTGCGTGCGCCACCGTGTGGGGGGAGGTGGCACCGCCGGCCGGGGTCCGCGGGATCGCCCTGAGCGTGCCCGGAGCGGGGCAGCGGTGGGAGCGCGAGGGGAGCGGGCGCTCCCGGATGCTGCCCGCGCCCGAGAGGCTCGGTTCCGGCGTGCAGTTCTGCGCGGTGTTCGACGAGGTCCAGACGTGTGTGGACGCGGGAAACCGGGTGCGCTCCGGGCCTGTCGGGTAGGTCCGGGCCCGCGGTCACGACCCGGCTGTCTCCTCGCAGCTGCTGAGTGTGGGACGGTCCCTGCGGAGCGGCTTGTGCCTGCCCTCGTCCAGGACGCTGTAGCGGCCGTCCCGGTCGCGCCGGAACCGCACGGTGTGCTCCGCCCCCTCGTAGTGGATCGCACCGTCCCTGGCGAGGAGCTGCCGGCCGGCGCGGCCGAAGGTCTTCGGACCGACGATCCCGTCGGCGGCGAGCCTGCGGTTGCTCTGCCAGACACGGGTGGCCTCGACGGTCCTTCCGGCGTAGTGGCAGTCGACGTCGGAACGCCGCAGGTACCCGTCCGCCCACAGCACCGACTGCCACATCGCCGCCAGGTCGCTGCGGACCGGCAGGTTCTCCCCGAGCAGGCCCTCGTCCTCCCAGTCGTCACCGGGGTGCCCCTCCCCGGTGACGTACACCCGGCCGTCGGGGAGGTCCGCGGACGGGGGCGGCGGGGCGGAGGGGGAGCAGGCGGTGCCCAGCACCGCCACGCTCGCGACCAGGGTCAGGTGCCGTCGGGAAGCAGTCATGCATGCCGTTCTACCGGCCGTCCCGGGTACCGCGCAGGTGGCTGTTTTGCGCCAGAGCGTGGCCGCACGGCGTTCGTCCCCGGGGCGCTGCCCCGCCGCATGGGAGAGTGGGAGGCCAGGCCGAGGGACGCGACAGGCTCATGGGGGTTGGGAAATGACGGCGCGCAAGGCCATGCCCGGTGAACCGGAGCCCGACGTCCTGCGGTTCGTCGAGGAAGTGCGGCGGACGAAGGACGCGTTGGGGTGGAGCTTCGCCGCGCTCGGCCGGGCGACCGCGTACAGCAGGTCCTCCTGGGAGCGTTGCCTGAACGGCGGTCACCTGCCGCCGAGATCCGCGGTGGTGGCGCTGGCGCGGCACGCGGGGGACGGGTCCGCGCGCCTGCTGGCACTGTGGGAGCTGGCGGAGCAGGCGGCCAGCGGACGGGGCCGGACCACACCGGCCCCGGCGCCCGCCGCCCCCGCGCCCGCCGCCCCCGCGCCGGGCGCCCCCGCGCCGGTCGCGGAAGTCGGTGGGGCCGTCCCGGTACGCTCCGGAAACCGGCCCCGCCCGCTCGTGGCCGGCCTGGTGGGCGCGGTGGCGGTGGTCGCGGCCGCGCTGGTGCTGGCCCTCCGGACGCCGTGGGGGGTGGGGGACGGGCAGGGCGCGGGCGCCGCCGTCCGCGAGACCGAGGGCCCGCTCCAGGGGATGGTCGCCCACTGCCACGGCGCTGCCTGCGAGGGACTCGAAGCCGTCGAGCAGGGGTGCGGAGGGGACGCCTGGACGGCCGCGACCGGCCGGGTCGGTCAGGCCTATGTGGAGGTCCGCTACAGCAGCGTGTGCCGCGCGGCATGGGCCAGGATGACCTGGGCCGCACCCGGTGACGAGGTGACGGCCGTGTCCGGGGGACGCACCCATACGGCCACGGTGCCCGGGGACCGCACCCGCGCGGCGATCACGGCGATGCTCGGCGTGCCCACCCCCTCCGAGGTGCGGGCCTGCTGGCGGACGGCGGACGGCGAGGAGGGCTGCACCGGCGCCGGGGGCGACGAACCCCTGCCCGAACCCTCGCCCATCCCGGGGTGAGCGGCCTCCGCGGGCCCCGGAACCGGGGCCCGCGGCGCGCTCGCGGCGACCGGCCCCGCCGCCGGGACCGGTCGCCGCGGCCGGCCGGGTCACGTGCGGGGCACCCGCGCGCTCACGGCCGGACGTGCCCGTAGATCCCTGCGGTGGCGGGGTCGATGGTGCGGCGTGTCACCGCGTCCCGGACGTTGCCGCCGATCACGGTGAGCGTTCCGTCCGCGTGGACCTTCTCGACCAGGTCCACGTGGGTGCTGGTCGACACGGAGGACGGACCGCTGCCGTACAGGACGGCGTCCCCCGCGCGGACCCCGTCGTAGCCCCAGGAGGAATGGCCGTTGCCCAGGCCCCAGTTGAACCAGGCACCGGTGAACGCGTAGGTGGGGACGTCCACTCCGGCCTTCTGCCACACCCAGGTGCCGAACATGGCGCACCAGGCGTCGCACCAGCCGTAGGGGTTGCAGTTGGCGCCCCATTCGCGCACGCCGAGCTGGCTGCGTGCGGTGTCGACGATCCGCTCGCGGGTGGAGCCCGCCGCCGGGGGGAGCGGGTTGGCGCCCGAGCCCCCGTCGCCGCAGGACATGGTCCGGTCGATCCCCATGGCGCGCATGGTCGCCGGGCCCGCCGACCCGTCCGCGGCCAGCCCGTTGGCCCGCTGGTACCGCTCCACTGCGGATCTGGTGTCGGGGCCGTAGGCTCCGTCCGCCGCGGCGCCCGCCTTCTCCTGGACGCGGCGCACCTGCCGCGCCGTGTGCGAGTCGGTGACGGGCCCCGCGACGCCGTCGACGGCGATGCAGGCGTCGCGCTGGAAGGCGCGCAGGGCGTCCCGGGTCTGCGGGCCGCTGATGCCGTCCACACCGGACCAGGGCAGGTAGCCCATGCCCGCCAGGTTCCACTGGACCTGGAGCGCATGCGAGGACGGGTAGGGCAGCCCGCCACCCTCTCCTCCGCCTCCGCAGTCCCCTCGGCCGATGCCCATGGCGGCCATGGTCCTCGGCCCGGCGATCCCGTCCTCCAGCAGGCCCTGGGCGCGCTGGTAGGCAAGGACCGCCGACTGCGTCGCGCCCCCGTAGAGCCCGTCCGCCGCGGTTCCGGCGGCGCGCTGCACCGCGGTGACCTTCCCCGTCAGCGCGGATCCGGTCTGCGGCCCGGCGATGCCGTCCGCGGGCAGGCAGTTCTCCGTCTGAAAGGCCCGCACCGCCGCCGCGGTGACCGGGCCGGCGATGCCGTCCACCCCGTTCGCGGGCAGGTAGCCCAGACCGGCGAGGTTCATCTGCACGTGGCGCACCGTGGACGACGGCGCGGCCGCGGCCGGTGCCGAGGCGGTGACCAGACCGGTCAGCAGCATCAGCATGGCCAGCAGGGCCGAGCCCCCACGGGCTCGTCGCCGGGTCCGCCCCGGCGCGGCCCCCGCCGTGTGCCGTGCCGTCGTGTGCCGGGCGCCGTCCGGCGAGGAGGGGGCGGATCTGTGGGTGCCGCGCCCGGGGGCGCACCGCGCGCCCCGGGGCCGCATCGCGTTCGCTCGCACTGCGTGTGTTCCTTCCGACGAGATCCTTGGACCCGACGCAGCGTGCCACCGTCCCCCGGGCGCACGGCAGTTCCCCGGCACGGGGCGGGACGTCCCGGGACGCAGACCGGCCTGGCCTGCGGCGATCCTCCGCACCGCGGTGACGGGTGGGACGCGGGAACCTCCCCCGGACCCGGGATGGCCGACGGCACGGCCCTGCCCGTCCCGCCCCGCCGCCCCGCCCGCCGGCGCGAATTCCGCGCGCCCGGAGCGCGGCCCTACCCCGCCGTGCGGGTACCCGCGGTGGCGGCCACCGCCCGCCGCTTCATGCCCCGGAACCGCTCCAACCGGTCGGCCAGTCCCGGATCCCGCCGCAACTCTGCCTGCTCGGCCCGCCGCTGGGCCTGCTCGGCGGCGTCGTGCAGACGGACCTCCCGCTCGCACGCCCAGTCCCGGGACGCGGTCTCGATCTCGGTCCGTCCCAGCGCGGTCAGTTCCGAGGCCGTCTCCGCCCGTTCGGCACGACGTGCCAGCGCGGCCCTGGGCGCCTGCAGGTCGGGGTAGTCGTATCCCCGGCCGGCCATGCAGTCGGACCACTCGGCCACCGTCCTCCGGTAACCCGCGTCCCTCCGGACGGAGTCGACCACCCGGTTCGTGGCCGCCTCGGCATCCAGCAGGGCCTTCTCCCAGCCCCGGCCGTACACCTCGGCGCGCCCGCGTGCGGCACAGGAGTCCGGGTCGTACCGGACGGCGGGGGCGTCGGGAACGGTGATCTGCCGCATCGTCTCCGGGCGGCCGAGGAGGGCTCCGCGCCACCGGTCCGCCCGGTCCGCGCCCATCGACGCCAGCAGCCCGGCGTTGGCGTCGGGGGGCGGCCCGGCCCCGCCCGAGAGCATCTCGCCGACGATGCCGTACCCGTCGCTGCGCGCCGTGGCCCCGGTCAGCAGCCCGTAGGGGCTGGCCGAGGCCTCCCTCCGTGTGTCGGCGGCCGGCTGCGGCAGGTACTCCAACCGGCGTGTGCGCATGCACGCGACCACTGCCCGCTGGACCGCCTCGTGGAGGCGGGCCTGCTCGTCCGCCGTGAACCGAGCGGCTCCCGACCAGGGCCGGACCCCGGAGCCGTCCCGCTCGTGGTCGGCCGCGCCCGCGGCGCAGCCGACCACCAGCAGGGACAGGGCCAGGCAGGTGAGGACCGCCGGCCGGAGCCGCTCGGGCGTCAGACGCACCACTTGTTGGAGTGGATGCCGTACTTCAGCTGGCCGTAGTCGTTGAGGTCGTAGAGCCTCGCACCCCGGCTGATCGTCCAGTAGGAACCGGTGTAGTTGCGCTCGCTGAAGATGCGCACGTTGCAGCTGTTGCCGTTGTTCCACGCGGAGTCCGCGTACCGGAACTTGGCGTACTGGGTGGTGTTGGTGTTGTTGCCGGCCACCTTGCCCGGGCTTCCGCCGTTGCCGCTCGTGCCCAGGTAGGCGCACAGGTAGCCCTTCGGGCAGTCGGCCCAGGCCGCGTTCGCCGGTGCTGCCGTACCCAGCAGCACTCCGGCCGCCAGTGCGGTGCCTCCCAGGGTGGCCACTGCCTTGCCGATCATGCGGTTCACAGACACTCCTTCGCGGTTTCGCGAGCCTGCCCGACGGGCGGGCCGCGGACGGGTGCACCGGCGCGGCGCCCCGGCCGGTGACCGCACCGAGCGGTCGTCGCTCGCTGCCGGACGGCAACGCTGCCTGCCCGGTCCGCCTCCCACCAGACCCGTGGGACGTCCCGGGACGTCCCGGGGGAATGCCTCTGCCCGGGCCCGCGGTGACCGCGCCCGTGGCGGCACCTCCCGGGACGCCGGCGGTCGGCGGGGACACCGGCGGTCCGGGCGGTGGCGGCCGGCGCGGCCCGGACCGCGTCGGGCGGCTGCCCGGCGCCGGGCCCCGGCGGCCGCCACCGCCCGGCCCGGCGTCGGACACGGTGCTTCGGCCGCCTCACGGCGGTCCGGGCGGTGCCCCGTCGGCCGTGGTCAGCCCGCCCGCCGCGGGCGCGGGCGGTGCGAGGGGCGGTGGTCCCCGGCGGAGCCGGAGCCGAGGGCGGCGGCGTTCCGCGCACCGCTCAGGAGGCCGTGGCCTCCGGGGCGATCTCCTCGATCAGGTCCTCGACGAGCTTCCTGATCGCGTCGCGGATCGGGCGGACGGCCTCGACGCCCTGGCCCGCCGGGTCCTCCAGGGCCCAGTCGAGGTAGCGCTTGCCGGGGAAGACGGGGCAGGTGTCGCCGCAGCCCATGGTGATGCAGACGTCGGACGCCCTGACGGCGTCGACCGTGAGGATCTTGGGGGTCTCGGCGGTGATGTCGATGCCGACCTCGCGCATCGCCTCGACCGCGGCCGGGTTGACCTGGTCGGCCGGGGCGGAGCCGGCGGAGCGGACCTCGATGCCGTCCCCGGCCAGGTGTGACAGCCACGCGGCGGCCATCTGGGAGCGGCCTGCGTTGTGGACGCAGACGAAAAGGACGGACGGCTTCTGGGGCACGGCGGGTCTCTCTCCACTCGCGGAGGCATCAGGCGCACAGGAGGCCGGCACCTGGTGGTGTCATCCACCACTGATGTGACAGTATCAGTCCATGATGACGTCAGTCGACACTGAGTTGATGCGGGTGCTGGGCGACCCCCTGCGCCTGCGCATCGTGACCCTGCTCGCCCGCGAGACGCTGTGCACCACCCATCTGGTGGAGGAGACCGGGGCCCGGCAGACCAACCTCTCCAACCACCTGAGGGTCCTGCGCGAGGCGGGCGTGGTGGAGACCGAGCCCTGCGGGCGCTTCACGTACTACAAGCTCCGCCCGGACGTCATCGCCTCCCTTGCCGGCCAGTTCGCCGAGCTGGCCGCTTCCGCCCGTACCGCTGCCGAGAACAAGAGGGCCTGCCCGTGACCCCCACCCAAGCGCCCGCCCCGACCGGGGAGGCGTCGGTCGTCGCGAGGCTCTCGACGCTCGACCGCTTCCTCGCCGTCTGGATCCTCCTGGCCATGGGCCTGGGACTGGGTCTGGGCCGGCTCGTCCCCGGGCTGGACGGCGCGCTCGCCGAGGTCGAGGTCGGCGGCATCTCGCTGCCCATCGCCGTCGGCCTGCTCGTCATGATGTACCCGGTCCTGGCCAAGGTCCGCTACGACCGGCTCGACGCCGTGACGGGCGACCGGAAGCTCATGGTGTCGTCGCTGGTCACCAACTGGGTCCTCGGCCCGGCGGTCATGTTCGCGCTCGCCTGGGCCTTCCTTCCGGACCTGCCCGAGTACCGGACCGGCCTGATCATCGTCGGCCTGGCCCGCTGCATCGCCATGGTCATCATCTGGAACGACCTGGCCTGCGGCGACCGCGAGGCCGCCGCCGTCCTCGTCGCCCTCAACTCCGTCTTCCAGGTCATCGCCTTCGGCCTGCTGGGCTGGTTCTACCTCGACCTCCTCCCGGGCTGGCTGGGCCTGGGCGCGGGCGAGTCGCTCGACATCTCGATGTGGCAGATCGCGCTCAACGTGGTCATCTTCCTCGGCGTCCCGCTCCTGGCCGGCTTCCTGACCCGCCGTATCGGGGAGAGGAGGATGGGCCGCGAGTCGTACGAGGCGAGGTTCCTGCCGAGGATCGGGCCGTGGGCGCTGTACGGCCTGCTCTTCACGATCGTCATCCTCTTCGCCCTCCAGGGGAAGACGATCACCTCGCAGCCCCTGGACGTGGCCCGGATCGCGCTCCCGCTGCTCGTGTACTTCGCCGTGATGTGGTTCGGCACGTTCCTGCTGGGCAAGGCCATCGGCCTGGCCTACGACCGCACGGCCACGCTGGCCTTCACCGCGGCGGGCAACAACTTCGAACTCGCCATCGCGGTCGCCATCGCCACCTTCGGCGTCACCTCCGGCCAGGCGCTCTCCGGCGTCGTCGGCCCGCTGATCGAGGTCCCCGTCCTCGTGGCACTGGTGTACGTCTCGCTGGCCTGGCGGAGGAAGTTCTCCGCCTCGGCGACCACCACCCCCCAGGGGACGTAGGCCCTCGCACGGCACCGTCCGGCTGCCCCGGCCCTCCGGGCGGGGCAGCCGCAGAGGAAGGACCACCGGAGCAATGGGCAGGCACCTCGACGTGGCCGTCATCGGCGGCGGCCAGGCCGGACTCGCGGCGGGCTACCACCTGCGCCGCCTCGGTCTGGACTTCGTCGTCCTCGACGCCCAGGCCGCCCCCGGCGGGGCCTGGCAGCACACCTGGGAGTCCCTCCGCCTCTTCTCCCCGGCCGCCCACTCCTCCCTGCCGGGCCGGGCCATGCCGCCGCAGACCGGGGCGGCCTACCCCGGCGCCGCCCATGTCGTCGACTACCTGGCCGACTACGAGCAGCGCTACGGACTGCCGGTCGTCCGCCCCGTCCGGGTCGAGGCGGTCCACCGCGACGGCGACGTCCTGCGCCTGGAGACCACGGGCGGGACCTGGCGTGCCCGCACCGTCATCAGCGCCACCGGCACCTGGCGGCGCCCCTTCGTGCCCGCCGTCCCCGGACGGGCGCGGTTCCGGGGCACCCAGCTCCACACCGTCGACCACCGCCGCCCCGCGGACCTCGCCGGGCGGCGCGTGATCGTCGTCGGAGGCGGGAACTCCGGCGCCCAGATCGCCGCCGACCTCGCGTACGACACCGACCTCACCTGGGTCACCCGGCGCCCGCCCCGCTTCCTCGCCGACGAGATCGACGGCCGCGCCCTCTTCGACCACGCCACCGCCCGCCGCCGTGCCCTGGACGCGGGCCGCACCGACACGGGGGGCGTCGCCGCCCTCGGCGACATCGTCGCCGTACCGCCCGTCCGCGAGGCCCGCGACGCGGGACTCCTCACGGCCCGGCCGATGTTCGGGAGCCTCACCCCTACCGGTGTCGCATGGGCGGACGGCACCCGGGCCGAGGCGGACGCGATCGTCTGGTGCACCGGCTTCCGCCCCGCGCTCGCCCCCCTCGCCCCCCTCGGCCTGCGCGGACCCCGTGGCCGGATCCCCACCGCCGGTACGCAGGCGCTGGCCGAACCGCGGCTCCACCTCCTCGGCTACGGTGACTGGACCGGCCCCGCCTCGGCCACCCTCGTCGGCGTCGGCCGCCCCGCCCGCGAAGCCGCCCGGGCGATCGCGGAGCGGCTCGGCGTGCGCCGGCCGGCCGGGACCCGCCCGCGGCGGGCCGCCGCGGTGGTCCGGCCCGCGCGCTGAGCGGACACCGGCGCAGCGCGCGGCGGCCCGGCGGCCGTGCCCGGCCGCCCGGCGGTCGGCGCCGAGGTCGCGGCCTTCCGTCAGATCTCCACCATCACCTGGTCCAGCGCCTTCCGCCTCAGGTCCGGCACCTGGCAGTCCTCCGCCGGGTAGCCGACCGGGATCACCGCGAAGGCCTTCTCGTTCTCGGGCCGCCCCAGTGCCTGGGAGAGGAAGCGCATCGGGCTCGGCGTGTGGACCAGCGCGGCGAGGCCCGACAGGTGCAGGGCGGACAGCAGCATGCCGACCGCTATGCCCACGGACTCGTCCACGTAGTAGTGCTTCCGCTTCTCGCCGTCCTCGCCCAGCCAGTACCGCTGCTGGAAGACCACGATCAGCGCCGGGGCGTCCGTGAGGTGCGTCTTCACCGCGTCCGTCCCCAGGGGGCGCAGGGCGGCGAGCCACTCCTCGCCGAGTCTGCCGTCGTAGGAGATCCGCTCCTCGCGCTCGGCCTCCTCCCGGATGCGGCGGCGGATCCGCGGGTCACGGACCAGGGCGAAGGTCCAGGGCTGCTGGTGCGCGCCGGAGGGCGCCGTGGCCGCGCAGGCGATCGCGTCCCGCACGACCTGGTCCGGTACGGGGTCGGACGAGAACCGGCGTACGGTGCGCCGCTGCCGCATCCGGTCGCGCAGCTCCGCCGAGCGGGTCAGGGACTCCGCGGGCTCCATACGCTCCGGGCGGTAGGGGACCGGCCGGTAGGGGGCGCCGTGGACGGGCTCCCAGCGCTCTTCGATGGTGGCTGTCATGAGGGAGAGTCTGGTGTCACCGGCCCCGGGTTCCAAGGGTGCGGACGGACCGGAAGCGGCATCCGCGCCTCCGCGTGCCCGGCGGCTGCGGGAACCGGGCCCCGGGCCGCCGGCCCGGTCGGCGCCTTTCCGCGGCGCGCCCACCGCCGGGCCCGCGGACGCGCCGGTCCACCGGGGTCCGGGGCGGCGTCGGCCACCCTCCGATCCCGGCGGCCGTCCCGATACCGGGAACGGCCGTGCGCGGCCCGTGCCCTCCGCCCACCGGCGTGCCGTCCGCGCCACGGGGCACTTCCGGCGGAGCCAGAACACCTGACGGGCGACCGTGCGAACGACATCTCGAACATGATCATCATATTGGGGTAATGCCCTCGGATCCACTGGACGAGACCAGCTGACGGGTCGTTACTGTTCCCCCCGGATCCGGACGCGACGTCCGGCCGCTCCTCCCCTTCCGTCCTCCTCCTCGGCCCTCCGGCCGCCGCGCGCCGTCCGCTCACCCCGAAGGAGAGCTCGCCCCGATGACCGTCGACACCAGCCCGGAAGCCCAGCCCCACACCCAGGCGCCCCCGCAGCAGTCCCTCGGCACCGCAGCCGCCCGCAAGCTCGCCAGTACGACCAAGTCCGCGCCGCAGATGCAGGAGATCACCTCCCGCTGGCTGCTGCGCATGCTCCCCTGGGTGGAGACCAAGGGCGGCACGTACCGGGTCAACCGCAGGCTCAGCTACACCGTCGGCGACGGGCGCGTCGAGTTCGTCCAGGACGGCGCCCGGGTGCGCGTCATCCCCCGCGAGCTCGGCGAACTCGCCCTGCTGCGGGGCTTCGAGGACGATGCCGCCCTCGCCGCCCTCGCCGACCGCTGCGTACAGCGCGACTTCACCGCAGGCGAGGTGCTCGCCGAACGCGGTGCCCCCGCCGGGGAGATCCACCTGATCGCCCACGGCCGCGTCAGCCAGTCCTCCGAGGGCCCGTACGGCGACGGCATCAGGGTCGCGGTCCTCGCCGACGGCGACCGCTTCGGCGAGAACGCCCTCCTCGACGCCGACGCCACCTGGGACTACACCGCGCAGGCGGAGACCTCCGGCACCCTCCTCACCCTCTCCCGCGCGGACTTCGCCGCCGTCCGGGCCTCCTCGCCCGCCCTCCGGGCCCACGTCGAGAGCTTCAGCTCACTGCCGAACCAGCGACAGAACCGGCACGGCGAGGCCGAGATCGCCATGTCGGCCGGCCATGTCGGCGAGGCCGTGCTCCCGGGCGCCTTCGTGGACTACGAGGTCAACCCGCGCGAGTACGAGCTCTCCGTCGCACAGACCGTCCTGAGGATCCACACCCGGGTCGCCGACCTCTACAACGGTCCGATGAACCAGACGGAGGAGCAGCTCCGCCTCACCATCGAGGCGCTGCGCGAGCGCCAGGAGCACGAGCTGGTCAACAACCGCGAGTTCGGCCTGCTGCACAACGCCGACTTCAAGCAGCGGATCCAGACCCACTCCGGCCCGCCCACCCCGGACGACATGGACGAGCTGCTCTGCCGGCGCCGCGGCACCAGGCTCTTCCTCGCCCACCCCCGGACGATCGCCGCGATCGGGCGCGAGTTCAACGCCCGCGGTCTGTACCCGGACCACGTCGACCTCGGCGGCCAGCAGGTCCCGGCCTGGCGCGGTGTCCCGATCCTGCCCTGCAACAAGATCCCGATCACCAAGGAGCAGACCAGCTCCGTCATCGCCATGCGCACCGGCGAGGACAACCAGGGTGTCATCGGACTGCGCCAGACCGGCCTGCCCGAGGAGTACGAACCCGGGCTCTCCGTCCGCTTCATGGGCATCAGCGAGCAGGCGATCATGTCCTACCTGGTCACCACCTACTACTCGGCCGCCGTCCTCGTGCCCGACGCGCTCGGAGTGATGGAGAACGTGCAGATCGCCCGCAGGGGCGACTGAGGGCTGCCCCTCACTCCCGGGGCGGGGCCCACGGCGACAGCCGCGGCGCGTTCCCGCGTCGCCGCACGGCCCGTGGACACCCGGTGCCACGGCGGCCCGGCGCCCTGCGGCGCACCGCACCCGACGCCTCGACGCGCCCCTGCTCCGGGGAGGACGGGGCAGCCCCGGGACCCGGCCCTCGGGTCACGCCGTCCGCCGCCGCCCGGCGCGCGCGCCCTTCCCCCCGTCCGGCCCACCGCGGGCGGACGGCGGCACCTCGACGACTCCCCCCGGAGGCAGCGCCGGACGGTTCCGGCAGCCCGGGTCCACCGGACAGGTCGCGTTCGCCTCCGGCTCCGGCCACCCCCCACCGCACAAGGAGCCACGGATGCCCGATCCCGACCTCTCCCCTCCGCAGCCGAGCGTGCCCGCGGCGGCGGCCCGCCTCGGCTCCCGGCCCCCGGCCGGGAGCCCCGCCCCTCGTGGACGGGCGCCGGGCGCTGCCGTCCCCGCCGCGCCGCCCGCGGCCGCTCATGCCGCGCCGTTCGTCCTCCCGACAGGGGGCCAGCCGCTGGTGTCCGCGACGGCACCGGCGCCCGCGGCCGCGCCGCGGGCCGGGAGCGCCCCGGCACCGCTCGCCGCTCCGGCGGCCTCCGCGCTCGAACGGATCCTGCGCGGACCCGGCGGCCTCGGGACGGCCGCGCTCTCCCTCGCCCGGCGTGCGGGGGGACCGGGCTCCCCCGCTCCGCGTGCGGCAGACGCCGCGGAGGGGAAGACCGCCGGACGGCCGATCCCCGGCCTCTACTTCCACTCCGTCCCCGATCCCGACCCCGCCC
This sequence comes from Streptomyces sp. C10-9-1, assembly GCF_024497955.1. GTDB lineage: Bacteria > Actinomycetota > Actinomycetes > Streptomycetales > Streptomycetaceae > Streptomyces > Streptomyces sanyensis. Next base: position 80,959 of record NZ_JANHKP010000011.1, read on the forward strand.
GGGTGGCCGAGGTCAGCCGCCGGGTCAAGGACTGGGCCGTGGACGAGGTCGAGCTGTTCCCCGAGGAGTGGGAGGGCCAGTTCGACGGCTTCTCCGTCGGGCGCTACATGGTGGCCTGCCACCCCGACGCACCGACGGTCGACCACCTGATGCTCGCCACCCGGCTCATGATCGCGGAGAACGCGGTCGACGACTGCTACTGCGAGGACCACGGCGGCTCGCCCGTCGGTCTGGGCGGACGCCTGCTGCTCGCGCACACCGCCCTCGACCCTCTGCACACCACTGCCGAGTACGCCCCGGCGTGGGCGGAGTCACTGGCCTCGGACGCGCCCCGGCGGGCGTACCGCAGCGCCATGGACTACTTCGCGCGGTCCTCCACCCCCTCCCAGGCGGACCGCTACCGGCACGACATGGCCCGCCTGCACCTGGGCTACCTGGCCGAGGCGGCCTGGGCCGAGACCGGCCACACCCCGCAGGTGTGGGAGTACCTGGCGATGCGCCAGTTCAACAACTTCCGCCCCTGCCCCACCATCACCGATTCCGTCGGCGGCTACGAACTCCCGGCGGACCTGCACGCACGCCCCGACATGCAGCGGGTCATCGCGCTCGCCGGCAACGCGACCACCCTCGTCAACGACCTGTACTCCTACACCAAGGAACTCGCCGCCCCCGGTCGGCACCTCAACCTGCCGGTCGTGCTCGCCGAACAGGAGAAGCTCTCCGAGCGCGACGCCTACCTGAAGGCCGTCGAGGTCCACAACGACCTCATGCACGCCTTCGAATCCGCCGCGGCGGAGCTGGCCGCGGCCTGCCCCGTCCCCGCCGTGCTCCGCTTCCTCAAGGGCGTGGCCGCCTGGGTCGACGGCAACCACTACTGGCACCAGACCAACACCTACCGATACAGCCTGCCCGATTTCTGGTGAGAAATGGATTCCTCAGTGACTACCGAGCTGACCTCCGCCGACGCCCCTTCCGTGTTCATCCCGGGCCCGGCGACCCCCTACCAGGGAGACATCGCCCGCTACTGGAACAACGAGGCCCGGCCGGTGAACCTGCGCCTCGGCGACGTGGACGGGCTGTACCACCACCACTACGGCATCGGCGCCGTCGACCACGCCGCGCTCGGCGACCCCCAGGACGCCGGGTACGAGCAGCGGCTGATCGCCGAACTGCACCGGCTGGAGTCGGCGCAGGCCGAGGCGCTCCTCGACCACCTCGGCCCCGTCACCCCCGCCGACACCCTCGTCGACGCCGGCTGCGGCCGCGGCGGCACGAGCGTCATGGCCCACCAGCGCTTCGGCTGCCGGGTCGAGGGCGTCACCCTCTCCGCCACGCAGGCCGACTTCGGCAACCGCCGTGCGAAGGAGCTCGGCATCGGGGACCACGTCCGCGCCCGGGTCTGCAACATGCTCGACACCCCCTTCGGCAAGGGCAGCATCGCCGCGTCGTGGAACAACGAGTCCACCATGTACGTCGACCTGGACGACCTCTTCGCCGAGCACGCGCGCCTGCTCAGGCCCGGCGGACGGTACGTGACGGTGACCGGCTGCTGGAACCCGCGCTACGGCCAGCCCTCGAAGTGGGTCTCACAGATCAACGCCCACTTCGAGTGCAACATCCACTCCCGCCGGGAGTACCTGCGGGCCATGGCCGGCAACCGCCTCGTCCCGCAGGCCGTCATCGACCTGACCCCGGACACGCTGCCCTACTGGGAGCTGCGCGCCACGTCCTCGCTGGTCACGGGGATCGAGGAGGCGTTCATCGAGTCGTACCGGGACGGCTCCTTCCAGTACGTCCTGATCGCGGCCGACCGCGTCTGACCCCTCGGCCCCTGTGCCGCGTGCCCTGGGTCCGCCCGCGGCGGACCCGGGCCCCACGCCCGCGGGGGCCTTCCGCGGTGGCCGGCAGGAGGTGGGGCGTCCGCCGCCCCGCCTCGTCCGCCCACCCGCCCCCCGGCCGGGGAAGGTCCCGCCGGGGGAGCGGCGGCGCGTGGGCCGCGCCGCGCCCGGTGCCGCCGCGGGTCTCAGAGCAGACGCACGTTCCGCTCGACCGTTTCGATGATGTCGTCCAGCCTGCCCTGGAACACCTGTCTGGCGGCGCTCTGGGTGAACCCCTTGAGGACGGCCGGGGGGACGTGCGAGGGCAGGGACAGGGCGTTCGGGTCGACCACGATGTCGACGACGACCGGTCCGCCCCGGTGCGCGAGGGCGTCCCGCAGGCCCGCCTCGACCTCCCCGGGTTCCTCGATGCGGATCCCGCGGGCGCCGAAGGCTTCCGCGAAGCGGCGGAAGTCGGGAGTGGGGAAGTCGGTGCCGAACGGCAGCAACCCGGCTTCCTGCTGCTCGATGTTCACGAAGTCCAGCATGCCGTTGTTGAAGATCACGTGCACGACCTCCGCCTTGCGCCGGACCTCCGTCAGAAGGTCTCCCAGGGCCAGCATGGTGAAGCCGCCGTCGCCGCACAGGGCGATGGTCTGACGCCCCGGGAAGGCCGTCTGGGCGCCGAAGGCGTTGGGGGAGGCGTTGGCCATCGACCCCCACGCGAAGGAGCCGAAGAGTCTGCGGTCACGCCCGTAACGGATGTGCCGGGCGGCCCAGATGACGGGTGTGCCGGTGTCGGCGAAGAACAGGGCGTCGTCGGCGGCGAGTGCGTCCAGGGTGGCTGCGACGAACTCGGGGCGGATCGGCTTGATGCCCGGCCCCTTCGTGACGTAGTGCTGCATTCTGGCCAGAAAGCGCTCCGTCTCGCGGAGGCAGTGGCGCAGCAGTGCGTCGTCCGTCTTGGGCTGGACCCTGGGCAGGAGCGCCTGCAGGGTGGTCCTGACGTCCCCGACGACGCCGAGGGCCAACGGCACCCGGCGGCCCAGGACGTGGGGGTCGCGGTCCACCTGGACCACTTTCACTCCGTGCTGCGGCAGGAAGTTGCTGTACGGGCAGTCCGTGCCGAGCATCAGGAGGAGATCGGCCCGGTGGATCGCGTCGTAGCAGCCGCCGTAGCCGAGGAGCCCGGTCATGCCGACGGCGTTGGGGTTGTCGTGCTCTAGCCATTGTTTTCCCTTGAGGGAGTATCCGACCGGAGCCTTGAGGCGTTCCGCGAGCGCCCGCGTCTCCGCGTGGGCGTGTGCGCAACCGTCACCGCCGAAGACCGCGACGGACTCCGCCGCGTCGACCAGCGCCGCCATGGCCGAGAGGTCGCTCTCCGACGCCGGACCGGGGACGGTGGCGGGCAGGGCCACGCCCAGCTCCGCGTCCGGTGCGGCGGCGGCCGCGACGGAGCCGGGCACGGAGAGCACCGTGGGGCCCCGCTCGGCCACGGCCGTGGTGACGGCGGTGCTCACCACCGCGCGCAACTGCCCGGGGTCGACCAGGCGGGCCGTGTAGAGCGAGGCAGCCGCGAAGAAGGTGTACGGGTTGAGTTCCTCGTGGGCGGCCGTGTCCATCAGCGCGTTCTCGACGTCCCCCGCGACGGCGATGACCGGGGCGCGCTCCTTGCGGGCGTCCAGCAGACCGTTGATCAGATGGGTCGTGCCCGGCCCCGCCGTGCCGCACACCGCCACCGGCTGCCCCGTCAGGCAGGCCTCCGCCACCGCGGCGAACGCCCCGTACTCCTCGTGGCGCACATGGACGAACTCGATGGTCCCGTTGCGCCGCAGGGCGTCGATCATCGGGTTCAGCGCGTCACCGACGATCCCGTAGCACCGCCGTACCCCGGCCGCGGACAGCATGTCCCAGATGCCGTCCGCCACTGTCCTCGCCATCGCCGTACCCCTGTCCCGTAGCCGTCGGCCCTCCGCTCAGCATCGGGCACCCTGCCGGGACGTCCAGGGGTCCCACGCCACGGTTAGGCCGGACGGCAGCGTCGGAGTACGCCGCGGATCCCGCGACCGGTCCGCGAGGACGTGCCGGTGGACCGCCGTCCCGGACCGCGCCGCCACGGTCCGCGAACGGGCCGGCCGCGCGGCGCGGTGCGGGCGGCCCGTCGACGCGCCACCGGCCGTGGCGCACGGGGCGCCACGGCCGGTGGGGAGTACCGCGGAGGGCTACCTCGCCGCGTACCCGAAGGCGGTGCCGGAGCGCGGAAGGCCTCCCTGCCCCGGCTCGTAGGAGGTCGGGGCCTCGTTGGGCACACCGGGCGTCACGTTGGCCATCGGCAGGGCGTGGAGCGCGCCGTGCGGGCTCGGGCCGTAGGGCATGCCGACGTACAGGTGCGTGCCGGTGAAGTGGATGCTCGACCCCAGGCGCTGGTTGGCGCCCGGAGACCCGGGGATGCCGTCGCCGTCGCCGGCCTCGATCCACTTGTCGTTGGCGCCGGGGGAACCGAGCATCGAGAAGACGTGGACCGCGCCCGCCTTCGCCGTCGTCCCGAGTGCCTCGTCCGGGATGCCGACGGCGAGCTTCATGGTGGCCTCGGTGCTCACGGCCCGGGGCGCGGTGTTGACGGCCGTCAGGGTGGACCCGAAGTGGTCACCCGCCTCGGAGGTTCCGGAGACGTCGTCGTCGCTGGTGCCGGAGGAGAGGCCCTTGAGCTCCGTGTAGGCGCCGGAGGCCGTGACCCGGAAGAGGAAGACACGGCCGGTCCCGGCCTTGTCGACACCGTTCACGGACAGGCCCTCGCCCGGAGAACCGACCGCGAGGAGCGACTCCTCGGCGGCCGCCGCGCCCGCCGGGCGGTACGGGGCCAGGGCCAGGGCGGCACCGAAGCGGTCGCCGCGCTCGGCACCGCCGGAGACGGTGTCCAGGTCCTGGTCGAGGCCGAACAGCGGGGTGGGCCGCCTCTCGCTGTTCCGCTCGTGCGAGAAGACCGCGAGGTTGCCGGCCGCGTCGTCGCCGCGGATGTTCTCGTTGGGCGCGCCGATGGCCAGGTGGTTGGCGTCCGCTGCCAGCACGGCACCGAAGCCGTCCCCGGCCTCCACGGCTCCGGGTACGTCGAGCCTGTCCTGGTGGACGGAGACGTTGGTGCCCCCGCGCACGTAGAACGCCTGGCCCGCCTTGGCCGCGCTGCCCAGGCTCTCACCGGGGGTGCCGATCACGAGGAAGGGCTCGCCGGCCGCGGTGGTGCCCGCGACCACGGCCTGGCCCATCAGGTCGCCGGTCTCCGGGGTGGAGGCGCCGATGGAGCCGTTGCCGCTTGCCTGCTGGAAGTGGGTGTTCTTGGTGGGGCCGGTACCGAGGCCGCCGGGGGCACCGTGCAGGACGTCGGCCATGCCCGCGTCGACCACGCTGCCGATGTTCTCGCCGGGGATGCCGACGACCAGGTCGGTGCAGCCGTCCTCGTCGTAGTCGACCGTGTCGACGGCCCTGCCGAAGAAGTCGTTGGCCTCGGCACCGCCCGGGACCCAGTCGAGGTCCTGGTGGATCTCGGCGGTGCCCTTGCCCCCGCCGTACACGATGCGGACGAGGCCCGCCCTGGCGTCCCCGCCGACGGCGGCCTCCGGGTCGGCGATGGCGATGTCCTCCACACCGTCGCAGTCGAAGTCGGTGACCCGGTTGGCCCCCGCCTTCGACGCCACCCAGGCGGCGAGGTCGTCGACGCGGGAGACGACGCCGCCGGTGCGCGTCTCGGCGGCGTCGATGCCGAAGCAGCCGCCCTGGTAGGACCGGCTGCCGAGGGCCGCCAGCTGCATGGTTCCGTTCACCGTGCGCACCAGCGGGCCTCCGGCGTCGCCCATGCAGGCGGCCACGCCGTCCTTGCCGGTCACGGTCGCCGTCGTGGCCTCGGCGGCGTCCACCGAGAAGGCTCCGGTGTGCAGGTCCAGCGGCGCCCAGTCGCTTCGGGTGCGTCCGTAGCCGGCGAGTGTCAGCTCCTCGCCCGCGGTCGGCGCGGCCGTGGAGAGGGCGACGGGGGCCACCGCCGCGACCGGGCGGTTCAGCCGGGCCAGGACCACGTCGCGATCGGTACGCGGAACCAGTTCGACGACCTCGCGGACGGCACCGTCGGTCCCGGTGAGATCGGTGCGGCCGATGGTCGCCGTGGTCTTCAGGGCCGGCTTCCCGGCGGGTACCGCCAGGCTCTCGACCGGGTTCGCGGCGAAGCAACTGGCCGCCGTGAGCAGCCACTCGGCGTCGACCAGGACGCCCGAGCACCCGCGGTCGTGGTCGCCGACGGTGAGGTGGGCGGCGAAGGAGTAGGACGTCGTGGAGCCGGCGACGGCAGGGCCGGTGACGGCGCTTGCCGGAGCTGCGCTCCAGACGACCGGTCCGGCCAGCAGCGCGGTGGCGAGTGCGGCGAGGCGCACGGGTATGGCGGTTCGCATCAGTGCTTTCCTGTGGTTGGCGAGGAGGGGATCGGGCGGTGCCTCACTTGGTGGTCCGGATCTCCACGAGCAGGTGGTCGCGGCCTCCCTCGTCCGCGCTCTCGCCCACGGCCGTCCAGGAGTTCTTCTCGATGTCGAAGGACTTCTCCTCGTTCCCGACGGTCATGTCCACCTGGGTGGTGTAGTCGTTCCCCTTGACGATGTAGACCGCGGGGATCTCCAGGGTGAGCCAGCCGGACGAGCCGACCGTGCGGAAGCAGACGGGGTTCTCCTGACGCCGTGCCAGGACCCGGAGGAGGTCCGTGCCGGAGGCGCAGTCGGCCAGGGTGATGTGGCCGTCCCCCCGCTTGAGGACGATGCCCCGCTCGGCGAGAATCCGGTCCGCCTCCGGGTAGTCGAAGTCCTCGACGGCGTAGCCGGGTGCCTCCCCGGCCACCGTCGCCACCGGGTCCCCGTGCTCTCCGCCCTGTGTCCCGGCGGCGAGCAGGCCCCACGCCAGGGCCCCGGCGGCGGCGGCCGCGACCAGGGTGCGCGCGACGAACTTCCTGCGCCGCGGCTTGGCCGCGGCCTCGACGTGTTGCTGCATCGTGTTCCTTTGTCGATCCATCGGTGGCTGGTGCGGGTGTGCGGCGGTGCGTGGCCTCCGGGCGGCGGCGGCCCCCCGACGGCCGCCCCGGCCGACGGGCGGGGCCCGGGGGAGCCGGCTGCCCCGGGACGGGGCGCCGCCGCCGCGGAGTGCCGTGGGCCGTCCGCGCCGGTCCGGCGGGCACGCGTCGGGAAACGTTTCCGAAAAGCGCCGCCCGGTGGTCCCCGGAAATCGGCTGCCGTTGCGTGCATGGCATTTCGGCCCCTTCCGAACTCTGTCGCCGCCAGCAGACTTCCCCCTCCTGCTGACGGCGTTCGATCCATTCGGAAGATGTCGCCTTCCACGATCCTGACTTCGCCGACCCTCCTCATGTCATCGCTGCCAAGCGATCTTGTCCACCGGGCAAAAACGAGTAAAGCAGGACGTCAGGCCAAGATCCTGTGTGAGCTACGCCACCTGTCGCGGAGCTTGTGTGGCCACTTGCGAAGATTTCGTGAGGGCTGGAAGTGCTATCCGTGACCGCCTTCTGACGGGTCATCACATGCTTTTGGCCGAAATTGGTTTTCGGATCGCTGCACGATGAAATGTTTGTGTCTGATCCTGTGTCAGCCGCCCGTCACGACAAACGACGAGGACGAAACTGCCTATGCAGACGACGTACTGGAGCCGCAGACGGCTCCTCGGTGCGGTCGCCGCCGTGACCGCCGTGAGCTCCACCCCCCTGGCACTGGCCCCGCCGGCCCGCGCCGCCGCTGCCGGCACCGCCCCGCCCGACTCGCTCGACCTGCCGGACACCGACCGCGCCAAGGTGGTCAAGGCGTTCATGACGGGCGGCAGGGCCACCAGGGCCGCTGCCGCCTACGCCCTGTACGGCACGGATGCCGAGATCCGGACGTTCCTGACCGAGACGCTGCCGAAGGCCACGGTGGAGGACAACCGCGTCGCCGTCGCCAGGTCCCTGGTCCGGGCCGGCAAGGGCACCCGCAGGGAAGCCGTGGCCGCACTCGACAACGGGGACGACGCCGTCGCGGCGTTCCTGGCGCAGGGCCACCGGCCGGCCCTGGTCGAGGACCTGAGCGTGGCGACCTCCACCGTCCTCGCCGTCGGCGGCAAGGCCGTCCGCCGGGAGGCCTCCGCGGCGCTGGACGCCGGCACCCGGCAGGCACTGGAGGCGTTCCTGGCCGACGGCCAGTACGGTGCCCGCCTGGAGGACGCCAGAGTCCAGGTCTCCTCCATGCTGTTCGACTCCGGCCCCGAGGTGCGGAAGTACGCCGGACGCGCGCTGAGCGGCACGGCGGCCGACGTCGAGTGGTTCCTCGACACCGGCCAGCACATCGCACGGGCCCGGGACCAGGAGTCGGCGACCATCGCCGAACTCGTCGCGGTCGTCGAACGCGAGGGCAGGCGCGCCCAGGCCCAGACCGACCTGGCCGTCGAGGCCTCCGCGCGCGCCGAGACGGCCGCCGGGAAGGCCAGGACCGCGGCGGAGAAGGCCGTGGCCGAGGCTGCGGCCGCCGAGGGGGACGTCCGCAGGTCCGCCGCGGCGGCCCGCAAGGCCGCGAGCGCCGCGAAGGGCGCGGCGAACGCCGCCCGCAACGCCATCGCCGCCTCCAACGCCGCCGTGACCGCCTCCCGCCGTGCTTCCTGGGCCGCGGCGGCGGCCTCCCAGGCGGCCGCGACGGCCGGGAACGCGGCCTCGCGGGCCTACAACGCCGCCATCGCCGCCTCCAGGGACGCCGACAACACCGCCGCGGCCAGGGACGCGGCCATCGCCGCCCGCAACGGGGCCGCGAAGGCCCGGTCCGCGGCCAGGGCCGCCGACTACGCCGCGACCGCCACGTCCCAGGCCGCCAACGCCGGTCACGCGGCAGCGTCCGCCGCGCGCAACTCCGCCGCGGCCGCCAACGCCGCCGCGCAGGCGGCCGCGGCCTCGGGCGCCGCGGCCTCCGAAGCCGCCGAGGCCAAGCGCCAGGCCCAGGTCGCGACCACGGCCGCCAACCGCGCCACCAACGCGGCGTCCACCGCCCAGGCCCTGGCCGGCACCGCCGCCGCCGCGGCACGCACGGCACGCGACGCCGCCAACTCCGCCGCCGACCACGCGGAGAACGCGGCCGAGGCAGCCGAGGAGGCGGTGAAGCACGCGGGGAAGGCCGTCGACTACGCCAACCGGTCCACCGCGCACGCGGGCAGGGCCGTGACGGCGGCCGACAACGCCACCAAGGCCGTCGAGGACGCCGTCGCGGTGGAACAGGCCGCCAGGCAGGCGGAGCTGGCCCGCCTGGAGCAGGACAGGCTGCAGGGCATGGACGAGGCCCGGCTGCTGGCCCGCATCGAGGCCGAGGAGCAGGCCGAGTTCGAGGACAAGCGCAGGCAGCAGGAGCAGACCGGGCAGGCCGTCAAGGACCTGATCGCGGCGGCCGAGAAGGCGCTTTTCGAGACCGGCGACCTGGCGCTGGCCGGCACGCTGGGCCGCCGGGCCGCCACCGCCCTGCTGGAGGCCAAGGGCGCATGGACGCGGGAGGCCGCCCAGTTCGCGCTGGCCGGCAGCGACGACGACGTGTTCTCGTGGATCGACCTGGACCGGGCCCTCGCCCAGCACCAGGACGACCGGGAGACCGTCCTCTACGTCGCCCAGATATCCAGCCCCGCCATCGCCGAGGCGGCCCACGCCGCGCTGGCGAGCTCCTCCGCCGCCGCGGTGGGCGACTTCCTCACCTCCGGGGTGATCAGGGCCTCCCGGGACGACAACCGGGTGCAGATCGCCCGCATTCTCGGCCAGAAGCCCGGCAAGGCCGTCGTCCGCGCGGCCAACCAGGCGCTGGACGCGGACACCCCGGAGGCCCTACAGGACTTCTTCGACCGCGCCTACCCCGAGGCGATGCGGGAGGACGACGCCGTGGCCACCGCGACGGCGGTCGCCACCGGAGGCGAGTACGTCAAGGCGCACGCGGAGGTGGCCCTGGAGGGCCCCACCTGGATGCGGCGCAACTTCGTCCAGAAGACGCAGTACAAGGCGGCGCAGCTCGACCACGACTCCGCGACCCACGTCGCGGCGGTCCGGGGGGCGATCGCGGCCGCGGCCAAGATCGCGTACAAGGCCCAGGAGAACGCGGCGCGGGCCTCCGAGGCCGCCGCCGAGGCCCGCAAGGCCGCAAACGAGGCCCGGGAGTGGGCCGACAAGGCGGTCACCGCGGCGGACACGGCCGAGCGGTACGCGGGCCAGGCGAAGGAGAACGCCGCTGCCGCGGACCGCTCCGCGGCAGCCGCACGGGCTTCCGCCAACCAGGCCGCCTCGGCTTCCGCGACCGCACGGAGCGCCTCCCGTTCGGCGAACTACTCCGCGAACAAGGCCATCGACGCGGCCCGTTCGGCGCAGCAGTCCTCCTACAGCGCCCAGAACTCGGCCGCCCGCGCCCGCCGGGCCCAACTGGCGGCGGGAGCCGACGCGGCCACCGCGGCGGCGGCGGCCAGCGAGGCGCGCGGCACCGCGGCCCGCAAGCGCGAGGCCGAGGTCAGGGAGGCCGCCCGCGAGGCCGCCGAGAAGGCGCGCCGGGAGCGGGAGCAGGAGCGGAACCCGGCCGACAGCGAGCAGAACGACCAGGTGAACCCGCACGGCACCGGTGACGGGAAAGAGGACTGGTGGTCGGACGCCGGATGGTGGGCCGACGCCGCCAACGTCGTCAGCACCGCCTCGGGCCTGATCGCCGCCGGCCTCGGTCTCGCCTCCCTCGCCTTCCCCCCGCTCGCGGTGGGCGCGGCGTTCTTCGCCGGCGTCTCCGTCGTCGCGGGCGGGCTGGGCACCCTCTTCACCGGCATCGAGCACGGCTTCACCAGCGGCGAGTTCTTCGGATCCCTGGGGATGTCCGCCCTGAACCTGGCCACCCTCGGCAGGGGCAGCGTGCTGAAACCGGTGATCAGCAAGGCCAAGCCGGTGATCAGCAAGGTCGCCGAGGAAGGCAAGGAGCTCGTCTCCGACATCATCTACTCCCTCGCGGCCTGACCCACGACGGGCCGGCCGCACCGGCCGGCCCGTCACCCCTGAAAGGACACGTCCCCCGATGAGACCATCGGCTCGAATACCGCGCGTCCGGCGCGTGCTCCTCTCCCTGCTGGCCGTCACGGCGCTCGGCGCCACCACGACGGCCACGGCCCCGGCACAACAGCCCCCGGGGGCGCAGGAGCAGCCCGGGCACCAGGTGGGCCGGATCGACCCGGCCGCTCTGCCCGACCTCCCCGCCCCGACCACCACCCGGCCCGTCCGGGCGGCATCCGGGGAGCACTGCGAACCCACCCGCTCCGGCTCCCGCGAGCGCAGGGCCGGAGCGGTGGAGGCCTGCGTCAGCATCGGCCCCGCCGAGCCGCGGCCCACCGGGCGCCGGGCCCTCGCCGCCACGCCGTCGACGACGCCGGCCGCTGCCGCCGGCGACTCGGCGAGCTGCGCGGTCACGGCCCCCGGGGTGTGGAACTACAGCCGCTTCGGCTACTGCGTGCGGGGCCTGACCGTGCTGTACGTGCTCAGGGACGGCAACGGCAAGCAGCTCGGCACCGGCACGCTGGACGTCGCGACCAGCGCCATCCTGCCCGCCGACATCAAGAACCCGAAGTGGAACGAGTACGTCACGGTGACGATGACCGGCGCGACCGGTGCCGTCACGTCCCTGACCGCGAAGATGCGTTCCGCCTGCTCGGCCGGCTGCAAGGCCAGCAAGTCCGCCCCCTGGTACGGGGGTGAGCTGGTCACCGGCCAGTCCGTCAACGGCTTCGCGACCTACCAATCCTCCCCGGCCCCCGGTGCGAAGGCGGAGTTCACCACGTCGTACAAGCTGTACGTCACCTCCCCCGGCGCCCAGATCACGGACCCGAACGCCTCCTGGAGCAACCCCGAGCCGATCCGCTGCGACGACGACGTCAGGGACACGACCGGCACCACCGGCACGCCCGGCCGCGGCTGCGTCGTGCCCTCCGTGACGCCGGTCGTCAAGCTCAGCGCGGCGTCCGCCTCGGGCTCGGCGGCGGCGGGCTACCTGTGGGCCCAGGCGAACCTCGCCGACGGCTGGGGGCGCGACAAGCTGCTGACACGGGCGAAGACCGGTACCGCCGACCGCACGAGCCGCACGTGCGGAAGCGGAGGCTCGGAGCCGTTCCAGGCCCGGACGGACCTCGTCGCGAACGACAGCTGCGGCCAGTTCCCCTTCGCGTCCACGCACGAGGGCGGTACGGACGGTGCCCGGTGCGCCGAGATCGTCCCCAACTACAGCAGCGGAGGGTGGGACATCTACAAGCTGAACGGTGAGGACCTCGGCAGGCCCTGCGCACGCGTTCACGCCCCCCTCCCGCACGTCCAGGCCGCAGAGGCGCTGCTCTTCGAGGGCTTCGCGAACCAGCGCGTGGTGGAGGCCGAGCCGTTCGCGGTGCAGATCGCCGCTTCGGCCGCCCAGCCGCAGGCGGCCTGCCTGAAGAGCGCGCCGACCGGGGCGCTTCCCTCCGGCGACGGATGGATCAGCAACACCACCGAAGCCGTCGCGCACAGCAACAAGACCACCACGCCGCCCGGCCCGCCGGGCGAGCGGGCGACCACGGCCCAGGCCTGCATCGGGAAGACCCCCGGCTCCGGCAGCGATGCCGAGGGCGACATCACCGGCTGGCAGGACGCCCAGATCTTCCGCGACCACCACACGCCGAAGGTCGGGCTGGCACGGTGTCACCTGATCGCCAACATCCTCGGCGGGAAGGGCCTGGTGCGGGACGACGGGGTGAGAAACCTCGTCCCCTGCTGGCAGTCGGGCATGAACACCGGAACCCCCAGCATGCGCACCTACGAGTTCGCGGCGCAGACGGCGGTGGCGAACAAGGCGTTCGGTCCGAACGACGCCATCCTCTACCGGGTCACGCCCGACTACCGGGACGCCGCCAGCACCATTCCCCAGGGGGTCACCATGAGCGCCACGGTCCAGCGGGCCGACGGAACCTCTCAGCCGCTCTTCCCCGAGGTCTACGTCACGAACACCCAGCGCAACACCGGGAAGTACAATCTCGGAAACTGATCCCTGCCGATCCGCGCCACCGGGAGCCGGAGTGAGCCGAACCACCCCGCCGCGGCCGCTCGACGTCACCGCGCTCTTCCCCCGACTGGCCCCGCTGGCACGCGCGGCGACCCGGCTGCACCCTCGCGCCGGGTCCCCGTCGCGGTACGACAGTTCGGTCGGCGGGCCGCTGCTGTGGCCCGCCGGCGAACCCTGGCCCCACTGCGACGAACCGCACACGTGGGATCAGGTGGAAGCGGCTTTCCCCTTGGAGGAGGAGAGGGAGGAGCGGGGCATCCCGACGCGCGAGCCGGGCCGGCCGCAGCAGGCGTCCGACGCGGAGGAAGCCGGGGAGGGGGCGGCCGGCGACATGGCCGATGCCGACCTCCCCTGGCCCGGCGGCCCCATGCCCATGCTGCCGGTGGCCCAGTTGTCCGCACGCGACGTCCCGCTGCTCCGTCCCCCCGGAGGAGCCGAAGCCGATCTGCTCCAGGTGCTGTGGTGCCCTTTCGACCACCCTGACCACCCCAGGACGGCGCTGTTCTGGCGGTCCGCGTCCGAGGTCACCGACGTCCTCGACGCGCCACCCGAACCTCCGGGGATCGAGTACCCCGGCTACCTGCCTCAGCCGTGCCTGCTCGCACCCGAGGAGATCACCGAGTACCCCCACTTCCTGGAGCTGGACAAGGAAACGCGGGAGCAACTGGCCGACTGGAGCAGGTGGCGGGCGGCCGGCGCCGTGGTGGACGGCTCGTACGCCGAGGCGCCGCAGGAGTTCTACACGACCCGGCTGTCCGTTGCCCCCGGCTGGAAGGCGGGTGGCTGGTCCCGTTGGGGTCTCACCGACCCCATGCCCCGGGTCTGCTCCGTGTGCGGCACCGCGATGGACCCGCTGCTGACCATCGCCACGACCGAGTGGAACTCCGGCACCGAGAGCTGGGCACCCGAGGGGGACCAGGCCCGCGACCCGCTCCCGCCCGGCGTCCCCCCGGCGAACTACACCCGGGTCGTGCTCGCCGGCGGCTACAGCCTGCAACTCCACGTCTGCCCGGTCTCCGAGGACCACCCGCACCTCGAACTCGTCCAGTAGGGACCTCCGGCGGCCGCACGGCGGCTTCGGCGCGCCGTTCCGCGCCCCGCCGAGCGGGGCGACCACCGCGATCGGCCGGGCGACGGACGGTGGATGCGGCCCCGCAGCCCGCCGTGCGCGGCGCCCGGCGCCCCTCGGGCGGCCTCCCTTCCGGCCTCGGCCGGTGCGTCGGCCCCGTACCCGGCGCTTCCGGCCCGGCCCGCGGGGGCCGCCTCGCGCCCGGACGCACCGGCGGTGCCGTGGCCACGCCCGTGCGGGCTTCCGTGCCACCCTCCCGCCGACCGCACCGCGCGCGGCGCCCCCGCGGACGCCCGGGCGGCCACGCCACCGTCCGCCCGGCCCGCCGCACGGGCGTACCCGCCGCCTGCCGGCCGGCCCACCCCTCCGCCCGCACCCCTGCGCGCGTTGCCTCCCGTCCTGCGTGTCCCCAGGTCGGATGCGGTTTCCCGGCCGCGCGTCCGGAAGGCAACAGGAAACCCACCCATCCCGGAGGGCAACGGGGCAACGCTGGATGCATCAGCACACGGCACGACGGAGCCGCGAGCCCGGACGGGGGACCCATGAAGCGCACACTCACCTCTCTGTGCGTGCTCGCCGTGGCCGTGGCGGCCACCGCGAGCGGCTGCACCGACGGCACCGGTGCGCGCGGTCCCGGCCCCGCCGCAGCGGCCGACCGCCAGGTCCGGCAGCAGCTGACCTGGCGGCAGGAGCTGCGCATCGCGGACGCCCGGCAGCGTCTGACCAAGCAGTGCATGAACCGCCACGGCTTCGACTACTGGGAGGACCGCACCCTGACCCTGCGCGAGAGCCGACCGGTGCGCTACGTCCAGGACGACGTGGCGTGGGCCCGTGCCCACGGCTACGGCGGCCGGATCGCCGCCGAGCACGCCCGCGTCCGCGAGCGCAACCCCATCGGCACCTACCGGCAGAGCCTTTCCCCGGCCCGGCGCGCCGCCTTCGACACCGCGCTCGACGGCGGTGACGACGCGCGCATGCTCGCGGCCCCCCTTCCCGGGGGCGGCGAAGTCCGCAAGCGCCTCGGCGGCTGCACCGAGGAGGCCGAACGCACGCTCTACGGCGACCCGGAGGAATGGTTCCGCACCGGCAAGGTGGTCTCCGGCCTGCGCGCCCTGTACGGCGGGGAGCTGATGCAGGACCCCCGGCTCACCTCGGCGATCCGGGCATGGTCCCGGTGCATGACGCAGGCAGGACATCCCCACGAGGACCCCCCGGCGGCCCGGGAGGCCGTCAGGACCGACACCGTCCGGCTGGGCGCGGCCCGCGCGGACGAGGCGTTCACCGCCGAGCGGAGGACCGCCGTGGCGGACGCGCTCTGCGCCCGCCGGACGTCCCTGCGGGCCGTGGCCTCGGCCCGGGAGACGTACTACGAAGACCGCCTGCGCGACCGGTTCGGGCCGGACGTCGACACCCACCGCGACCTCGCTCGGCAGGCCTACGACCGGGCGGTGCGCATCGTCCCGGAGCGCGACTGACCGGCTCGCGCCCCGGGCGTGCATCGCCCACCGGTGGAAGCGGGGCCACCGCCCGGCGCACCACCACCCACCCATGCACCACCGAAACGAAACGAGGGAATCACCATGCGCATGGTCACCGCCGCGGCAGCGCTCGCCGGGCTCGCCGCCCTGGGCGTCACCGTCCCCGCCACCGCCGCGCAGGCCGCCGGGAGCGTTGCCGCCGGCCCCGTCTGCAACAGCAAGTGGGGTCCCCGCAACGGCCACATGTACGCCTGGCAGGACCTGGACTGCACGGGCACCCTGCTGATCAGCACGGCGGGCAACAGCAGCTGGTGGGGGGCCGGCAACGACAAGGCCACGTCCGTCATGAACCGCGGCTACGTCGGCAGCCTCGACCACGTCAAGTTCTACGAGCACATCAACCACGGCGGCGGCTACTCCTGTCTCGCACCGGGCGAGCTGTACGCCGACAACCTGACCGACAACCGGCTGAGCAACGGCGTCGGCGCGAACGACACCATCACCTCCCACAAGTGGGTGAACAGCGGGGACTGCGGCGGTCACTTCCTGACCTGAGCCCGTCGCCCGCCACCGGCGGCCGAGGCCGCCGGTGGCGGGCCGCGCCCGGCCGGGGCAACCCGCCGCCCCGAGCCGGGCCGCACCCCGCACCCGGGGCACCCCCTGCGCACGAACGGCGGTCGCGACCGCCCCCGAACCGACCCGGGAAGGAACGTCCGGAGCCGCCGTCGCGCGGTTCCGGACGTTCGTGGTTTTTCGCCACTCCGAGTGAATGGCTTGGCCGCCCCGGCAACCCCCGCAGTAGCCTGGAACTCCGCCGTCTCGCTGCCCGTACCGCCTTGGGGGACGTCATGGGGGACCCGCAGCCCGGAGATCCGGCAGACCACACCGACGACCGCGACGGGAGTCCGCCGCCCCCTCCCGGCCGGCTCTCCTTCCCCGCACAACTGAGGAGAACGCGGCAGGAACGCGGGCTCTCCCTCGCCGACCTGGCCCGGCGGACGCACTACAGCAAGGGCTACCTCAGCAAGATCGAGACCGGGGCGAAGCGCGCCACGCCCGATGTCGCCCGCCTGTGCGACCAGGTGCTGAACGCCCGGGGCGCCCTGCTGCGGCTGGTGGAACCGGCTCCGGGGGACGGCGAATCCGCCCGCGCGGCCGAGGACGCCGCACGGCAGCCCGACGACGCGTGCCCCTACCGCGGTCTGTCCCCGTTCACCTCGCAGGACGAGGAGTGGTTCTTCGGGCGGGAGCGCGCGACCGCCGCACTCGTCGAGCGCGTCTTCCAACGGGTCGGGTGCGGACCGCTGATGCTCGTCGCACCCTCCGGCGCGGGCAAGTCGTCGCTGCTCAACGCCGGTCTCGTCACCGCGCTCCGGCGCGGGGACCTCCCCATGCCCGGCGCCGACCGCTGGCCCGTGGTGACCCTCACCCCGACCTCGCGACCGCTGGACGAGCTGCTGGAGCGCACCGCGAAGGCCCTGGGCGGGGACCTGGGCATCACCGTGGCGGAGGTGCGGGAACGCCCCGACGCGCTGCTCGGCGCCGTACGCGCCGCGGCGGCCGACGCACCGCCCGCGCCTCCCGGGGAACGGCGGCCCCCGCCGCCCCGGCCCGTCCTGATCGTGGACCAGTTCGAGGAGCTGTTCACCGTCTGCACCGACGAGGAGGAGCGGCGCTCCCTCGTCCACGTGCTCTGCGCACTCGCGACCGCCCGGCCGACAGGATCCGCGGACGAACCCGCGGTGGTGGTCCTCGGCATGCGGGCCGACTTCACCGGCAACTGCCTGGACCATCCCGAGCTGACCACGGTCCTGACCGACGGACTCTTCGTCCTGTCCCCGATGTCCGTGGCCGAGTTGGAGGAGTCGATCACACGTCCGGCCGAACGCGCCGGGATCACCCTCGACCCGGGGCTCGTCCCCCTGGTGCTCCGCGACGCCGGCCTCCAGCCCGGCACGGCGGCTCCCGGGAGCGGTGCCGACACGCCCGCCGGGGTTCTGCCCCTCGTCTCCCACGCCCTGCTCGCCACCTGGCAGCGACGCGAGGAGTCCCGGTTGACCGTCGCCGGGTACGAGCAGGCCAGCGGCATCCGGGGCGCGATCGCACGCTCCGCCGAAAGCGTCTTCGCCCAACTGCACCCGGCCGAGCAGAAGACGATCCGCCGCATCCTGTCCCGGCTGGTCCACGTCGCCGACGGCACCGGGGCGACCCGCCGCCGGATGAGCCGGACCGCCCTGATGGAGCAGTTCGCCGACGCGGACGGAGCCGCCGCCGCGCTGGACGCCTTCGTCCGGGCCCGGCTCGTCACGCTGGACAGCGACACGGTCGAGATCACCCACGAGGCCCTGCTGCACGCCTGGCCCCGGCTGCGCGACTGGATCCACGCCGACCGCGCCGGTCTGCTTCTCCACCAGCAACTCGCCTACGCCACCGCCGAGTGGGAACGCGAGGACCGCGACCCGTCCGCCCTCTACCGGGGCACCCGCCTGGACACCGCCTGCGCCTGGGCCGACGAACTGGACGGCTGGAGCCGACTCGGCCCGGGCGAGGAGGAGTTCCTGCGAGCCGGTCAGGCCGAGGAGGACGGGCGCAGGGCGCAGGCCAGGCGACAGGTCCGGCTGCGCCAGGGCATGCTCGCCACGCTCGCCGTCCTGCTGGGCCTCGCCCTGACCGCCGGCGCCCTCGCCTACACCCAGCGCGAGAGCGCCCTCGCCCAGGAACGCATCGCCCGCTCCCAGGCGCTGGCCGTGCGGTCCGCGTCCCTCGCCGGGGGGCGGCCGGAGGCGTCGATGCTGCTCGCCGAGGAGGCCTACCGCGCGGGTGCCACCGCCGAGGCGCGCGGAGCCCTGCTCAGCACCCAGGCCCAGCCCTTCTCCGCCCGGCTCACGGGCCATCGCGGACCGGTGAACGCCGTGGCCTTCGCACCGGACGGGCAGTCGCTGGCGACGGCCAGTTCGGACGGCACGGTGGCCCTGCGCAGCGTGGACGGCGGCCACCGGACGCTCGCCACCCTCACCGTCCCCGGACGGGTGCGCTCGATCGCCTTCAGCCCCGACAGCCGTACCCTCGCCGTGACGTCGACGGACGGACCCGTGAGTCTCTGGGACGCCGCCGACGGGCGCCGGACGGCCCTGCTCTCCTCCCGGACGAAAGGGGCCCGGGCCGTGTCGTTCGACCCGCGCGGGCGTACGCTCGCCGTCGCGACGGCCGACGGGACGGTGCAGCTGTGGGACGTCGGTCGAGGCACCCGTCCCGCCGCCTCGCTCCCCGGGCACGAGGGGGCCGTCAACGCACTGGCGTACGCCCCCGACGGCCTGACCCTCGTCTCGGCCGGAGCCGACGGGACCCTGCGGCTCTGGGACACCGGCCGGGCCAGTCCGCTCGGTGTGCTGGAGGGGCATACCGACGCGGTGCTGGGTGCGGCGTTCTCCCCCGGCGGACGCGAGGTGGCCTCCGCCGGCGTGGACCGGACCGTACGGCTGTGGGACCCGCGGACCGGCCGGCAGACCGCGAAGTTCACCGGGAGCAGCGACGACATCAACGCCGTCGCGTACATGCCCGACGGCGCCACGGTCGTCGGCGCGGTCGGCGACGGAACGACCCGGCTGTGGGACGTGCGCAGCGGACGCCAGACCGCGACACTCGCCGGGCACACCGACTACGTCCTGGGCGTGGCCGTGACCTCCGACGGTTCCCTCCTGGCCACGGCGGGCTTCGACCAGTCCGTGGTCCTGTGGAGCCTGGGCGGTCCGGTGCTGACGGCCCGTCCGTTCACGGAGGTCTGGCAGGTCGAGTACAGCCCCGACGGGAAGCTGCTGGCCACCGCGGACACCGATCACACCGTGCGGCTCTGGGACGTGGCGGAGCGCACCGTGGTACGCAGGCTGGACGGCCACACCGAGGCGGTCTTCTCCGTGGCCTTCTCGCCCGACGGCCGGACCCTCGCCTCGGCGGGCTCCGACGGCACGGTCCGCCTGTGGGACGTGGCCGGGCACGACCATCTGACGACGCTGACGGGCCACACGGGGGAGGTCTTCTCCGTGGCCTTCTCGCCCGACGGCCGGACCCTCGCCTCGGCGGGCTCCGACCGCACGGTCCGCCTGTGGGACGTGGCCGCGCGCACCCACCTGACGACGCTGACCGGCCACAAGGACTACGTCAACGACGTGGCCTTCAGCCCCGACGGCCGCACCCTGGCGAGCGTGAGCGACGATCTGACCGTGCGGCTCTGGGACATGGCCGGGCGCCGCGGCCCGGCCACGCTCAGGGGGCATACCGGCGCGGTACGGGGCGTCGCCTTCAGCCCCGGTGGCCGCACCCTCGCCACCAGTGGCAACGACGGCACCGTACGCCTGTGGGACAGCCGTGCACACCGCTTCGAGGCGGCCCTGACCGGCCACACCGGCTCCGCGCGCGGCATCGCGTTCTCCCCCGACGGCCGCACCCTCGCCAGCAGCGGCAACGACCGCACGGTCCGCCTGTGGGACGTGCCCCGGCAGCGGCCGTGGGCCACGTTGACGGGCCACACCAACGCGGTGTGGGGCGTCGCCTTCGCGCCCGACGGCCGCACGGTCGCCAGCAGCAGCACCGACGGCACCGTGCAGTTGTGGAACCTGGACCTCGGCGCGCGGCTGACGGAGATCTGCCGACTGCGGTCCGGCATGGAGCAACGCCGACGCGAGGCGCTCCTGCCCGAGCTGACGGTCTCCCGGAAGGCGCCCTGCGCCCGGAGCTGAACGGTCCCCCCATCGGTCGGGGCACGGCAGGCCGGTGCCGCCGGGCCGGGATCGCCCCTTCCTCACGGACGGGGGCGGGGCACCACCGGTTCACCGTCCGGGTGCCGGCGCGTCGTGCGGTGGCGCCGTGCGCCGAGCGGGCTGATCTCGAAGACCAGCCGCCCCAGCGCAACGAGGGCGCCCTGCCCGAACACGAGGACCAGCCACGATCCGTCGCGCCAGTACCAGTCCTCGGTCCAGGGGCGTGTGACCGCCAGTGTCACGACGAGATGGGAGAGGGCGACGACGACGCCCGCCCGTCGGCGCCCCGGGCACACGAGCGGCAGGATCGCCCAGAGCGTGGAGACGGGAACCAGCCACGGGACGGCAAAGGCCAGGCCGGACACGGCACACCTCGTATCGGTGGAGAGTGCCGCCACTCTCGCACCGGCCGGCCCGTGGAACCAGCCCGGTGGGATCTCGCCCGGATCACGATGCGGCCTCGGCGCCCCTTTGGGGGACCGGTGCGCCCGGCCGCCCCGCACGGCGCCCGGCCCCGCGACCCGGCCGTCGGCCTCCGCAGGCAGGACGGCCGGGAGCGCGTGGCGGCCGCCCCGCGGCCCGCGACTGCCGTCCCCTCCGGCCCTCCTCGGCCTCACCGGACGGAGATCCCGTCGCGCGCGGAGCCCCTGGCGGGCGGTGCGTCGTCTGTGCCACCGTGGTGAGGGGTGCCGGCCTGTGGCGGCTCCTGCGGTGATCCTGCTCCGGAACCGTGCCCGGCACGTGAGGGGGGAGAGTTGAGGAACCGGACCACGCTGCGCGGGCTGCGGCACCGTACGCGGCGGCCGGCGCCCCCGGAGGTCCCCGAGCCGTGGTGGAAGAGGCACGCGAGGGTCCTCTGGCTCGGCGCGGGCATCCCCGTGATCGGCGCGGTGGCGACCGCGATCGCCCTCCAACTGCTGGGCCTGGGCGGGGAGACCGAGCCGAGCCCCGCATCGGCCCCCGGCGCCGCCTCCTCGGGCGGCACTCCGACGGCGCCGTTCGTCGTGACCGCGCGACAGGAGAACGACGCCGGATGCACCGCCCTTCCCCATCGGGTGTCCTCGCCACAGGACCGCGCTGACCTCGTCAGCGGCGGGGACGCGGACGCCGTCGTCCGGCGCAACCGGGGCGCGCGGGTCGGCGAACTGCGCGTGGGGCTCACGCTGGAGGGCGGCGCGAGCTCCCTGACCGTCACGTCCATCGGGATCAGGCCGACGTCGCCCCGCGCCGTCGGGCCGCTCGCCGGGACGCTGGTGTGCGAACCGGACGCCGGGGGAGAGGCGAAGATCCAGCTCTACGCGGACATGGACAGCCCGGACCCCGTCTTCCTCACGGGCCGGGGCTCCGCACGGGAGTACTTCCGGGAGAACGTCGTCACGCTCGGTCCCGGCGAACAGGTCAACCTGTCGGCGACCTTCTCGTCGGAGAAGGGCTCCCGGGAGTTCGAACTGCTCGTCCGTTACGTGCGGAACGGGAAGGAGGGGGCCGTGCCGGTTCCCGCGCCCCGAGGGGGACGCTACGCGGTGACCGGCTTCGCCACGCGGTACGGGGACGTGTACGAGGGGTCGGACGGTGGCGTCTACCGTCGGCTCGACGGTTCCCGCCCCTGCCGATGGGCGCCCCGATCACCGGGATGCTGACCGAACCCGACGCATGGTGGAGCCGATGGTTGCCAAGCCCGCGCGCCCCGTCCGGCGTGTCCTCTGCGGATCCCTGCTCGCCCTCGGCGTGGTGGGGCTGCTGCTCGGTGACGGCAGCAGGCCGGACCGGCCGCTCGGACGCCCCGACTCCCTGGCCGTGGAGTGGTCCTTCCGCACCTCCGGACGGGCTGCGGACGTCTCGGCTCTGCGGGCGGTGGTCGGGGAGGAGCTGATGGCGGTCCCGCAGGGCAGGACGGTGAGCGTCGTGGACACACGCGACGGTCGCCTGCTGTCCACCGCGAGCAGTTCCGCGGACCGCTTCCTGCCCGTCGGGTTCTCCGGTGGTGTGATGCTCGCCGTGGAGCAGCGGTTCGGGCAGGCCGCCGATTCCGCTCTGAGCGCGTACGACCCCGCGACCGGGCGACGGTTGTGGCACAGGAGCGCGAGCCCGGCCCCGGGCGGGGGAGGGGCGGACGCCTGGTCGGGGCAGGCGCCCCTGCTGCCGGACGCCGGACCTGTGATCGAGTTGGCCGACGGCCGGCTGGCGGGGGTTGCGCCGAGGACCGGTGCGATCCTCTGGAGCAGGGGGAAGCCTCCGCTCGCGCCGTGCGGGACGTCCGGCCCGGACGCTCACGGTTCGCCTCCTTCCCCCCTCACCGCGGCCGAGGCGTCGCACCACATCGCCGTCCTCACGGGCTGTCCGGGCCGGACCGCGGAACTGGAGGTGGTGAACGCGAAGGACGGCGGCAGCGTCTGGAGCAGGGAGCTGGGGCGTTCGCGCGCCACCGTCGAGCTGACCGCGGTCCCCGGTGCGATCGGTGTGAGCCTCGACGGCGACCTGCACCTCTTCACGGAGTCGGGCGAGCCCGTCCTGCGGCGGAAGGCGGACGGGGGATCCGGTCTACGGCCCGTGGGAGCGGCCCGGGGCATGGTGTACCTCTCGGAGGCGCGCGAGGCCGTGCAGCCGGACCCGGACGCCTCCCTGTCGTACACCCTGCACGCGGTGCGGGCGGACACCGGGAGAACCGTGTGGACCCGCTCCGGAGGGGCTCGTCCCTCCGGCGTCCTGACCGGTGGGGTCGTCGTGGGCGGCCTCGACGTGCCCGGTGCCTACGTCGGTGACCTTCGCTGGTCGCCGGGGGACGCACGGCTGCAGGGCCCGGGCGCGAGCGGCCTGACCGACCCCGCGGGCAGGCGGAGTTCCCCCGTGCCCTGGCCGGTGGCGGGGACGTTCGCGGGAACGAGCGGAGACCTGCTCATCGTCCGCAGCGAGGAGAAGGAGGGGAGCCGCTACACCGCGCTCCGGCCGGGCCGCCGCGCCGCGGACGCGGCGGGGCCCGTCCCGCTGGCCGGGGTGGAGCGGCGGGACTGGCCCGACGCCTGCGGGCTGGTCGGCGCCGACCTGCTCGCCTCGCTGCGTCGAGACCACGTCAAGCTGCCGGTGCCGTCGAGCCGTACCGTGCTGGGCACGGGGCTGCCGGGCCCGAGCGTCTGCCGGTTCGCCGCCAAATCCGGATCCGACGACGACGTCTTCTCCGTCACCGTGCGATGGGTGGCGCCGGACGCGGAGGCTGCCGAGACCTATGCGACGAGCGTGATTCCCTGGGGTTGCGCTCCGCCGTTGGGGGGTTGCGTGACGGCCGGGATCGCGAGGCCCCGGCCCGGTGTGCATCTCTACACCTACAGAACGGGCCTGAGGCAACTCCCCGTCGCCCAGGCGACCGTGGTGTCGGGCCGCCACGTCCTCGGTGTCAGCGCAGGCGGCAACGAGCCGCGGTCCCGGGCGCTGGTGCGGCGCGTGGCGATGCATCTCGCCGAGCGACCCGCCTCCGGCCCGAATCCGTGAGACGGGTCCCTGCCGGAGGGGATCCTGCCGGTTCATCCGGTGCGCACGGCCGGGCGGCACCGCCGTGTCGGGCCCGTCCGGCCCGGCGGCTCCCACGAGTTCGGCTGACTGTCCGTCATCATGCGACCTCGCAGGGGGTGTGCCCCGACACGGCTCCGGCGACTTGGTCCAGACCTCTTGTCAAAATCCTATGGCTATAAGAATCTTTCGGTGGCGGTACGCCGCCGGCGAGGCACCGGCCCCACCCGTGCGTCGTCGTGTCCCCGCACCTCACCGGCGGGCCCCCACCCCCACAGGCGCACCGGTGACGCGAGGAGGCCCCCGCGACGGCGGGGCCCCGTCCCACCCGGCGCCGGTGCGCCGGTCTCCGAAAGGCCGCGGTCCTCCGCGGCCGGGTCTCCGGTGCGCAGGGCGCACCGGGGCGCCGCTCCCCGGCACCAGGTCCCTCCGTACGACCGGACGCCCCGAACCGACGCGCCGCGTGCACGCCCCGCGCCGGCACCCGCCCCGGCCACCGGCCGGAGCGGCGCACCACGCTTTCCCCTCCGACCGCGGAACCATGATCCGGACGGTCGCGCACCGCCGCACCGATGCCGCAAGGGCCTCCGCGTCCCGCCGCGGCAGCCCGCCCGTCCGCCACGCGGCGCACCGCTCCGCCGCCCGGCCACCCGGCCGGGCGCCGCCCCACGACCGAGGAGCCAGCAGTGGTACAGGAACGTCCAGGAATCGACCGCCGAGCCATCCTGCGCGCCGCCGTCGCCGGCGGTGGCGGCCTCGCCTTCGCCGGGACCCTGTGGCAGGGCGCCGCGCTGGCCGCACCGGCCCAGAACGGCCCCGGTCCGTACGGTGCCCTCCGGGTCGCCGACGCCAACGGCATCCGGCTGCCGGAGGGATTCACCAGCCGTGTGGTGGCGCGCTCGGGCCGGACCGTCCCCGGCACCGGCTTCGTCTGGCACGGGGCCCCGGACGGCGGTGCCTGCTTCCCCGACGGGCAGGGGTGGATCTACGTCTCCAACGCCGAGCTCTCCGGCGGCAGCGGGGGTGTCGGCGCGCTGCGCTTCGACGCGAACGGTCAGGTCACCGACGCCTACTCGATCCTGACCGGCACCAGCCGCAACTGCGCGGGCGGCCCCACGCCGTGGCACACCTGGCTCTCCTGCGAGGAGGTCGCCTACGGCTACGTCTTCGAGACCGACCCGTACGGCGTCGCCCCACCCGCCCGCCGGGACGCGATGGGCCGCTTCACCCACGAAGCCGCCGCCTGCGACCCCGACCGGCAGGTCGTCTACCTCACCGAGGACGAGCGCGACGGCTGCTTCTACCGCTTCGTCCCCCGCGTCTGGGGCAACCTCTCCCAGGGCGGCACCCTTCAGGTCCTGGTCGCCGGGGGCGGCACCAGCGGCTCCGGCACCTGGCAGACCGTACCGGACCCCACCCCCTCCCCGGGCCGGACCCCCACACGGAACCAGGTCAGCGGCGCCAAGCGCTTCGTCGGCGGAGAAGGCGCCTACTACGCCGACGGCCACTGCTGGTTCACCACGAAGGGCGACAACCGGGTCTGGCGCTTCAACGCCGCGGACGACACCTACGAACTCGCCTACGACGACGACCTGGTGAGCAACGGCCCGGCCCCCCTCACCAACGTGGACAACATCACCGGCTCCGCACTCTCCGGGGACCTCTTCATCGCCGAGGACGGCGCGGACATGGAGATCAACCTCATCACCCCGGACGAGGTCGTCGCCCCCTTCCTGCGCATCGAGGGGCAGGGCTCCTCCGAGATCACCGGCCCCTGGTTCAGTCCGGCCGGCGACCGCCTCTACTTCTCCTCGCAGCGCGGCACCAGCGGCTCCTCCTCCGGCGGCATCACCTACGAGGTCACCGGGCCCTTCCGGACCCGCGGCGGCGGACCCGGGGACACCACGCCGCCTACCGCCCCGTCCGCCCTCACCGCCGGCGGCATCACCGAGACCACCGTCACCCTGGGGTGGACCGCCTCGACCGACGACACCGGCGTCCACCGCTACGCGGTGGACGTGGACGGCACCGTGGTGAACCCGGCCGTCACCGGCACCGGCCACACCTGCACCGGCCTGTCGGCCGGGACCGCCTACGTCCTCGGGGTCACCGCCTACGACGCCGCGGGCAACGCCTCACCCCGCGCCACCGTCGCCGTCACCACCGCAGGCGACCCGCCCGGCGGGGGAGAGTTCAGCAACCACACCGACGTCCCGATCCGGGACCGCTCCACCGCCACCTCGACCATCGAGGTCGGCGGCGTCGGCGAGGCGGGGAGCTTCGAGGTGGACCTCGTGATCCTGCACACCTGGGCCGGCGACCTGACGGTCGACGTGATCGCCCCCGGCGGCCGGGAGTGGCGTCTGTGGAACCGCTCCGGCGGCAGCGCCGACGACATCCGCCGGACCTTCACCCTGAACGGGGCGGGCGTCGACGCCAACGGCGCCTGGACCATCCGCATCCACGACCACGCCGACCGGGACCAGGGGCACCTGGACTCCTGGACCCTGCGCTTCTGACCTCAGGGGCCGTCCCTTCCGGGCGGCGCGATCCCCGGCGCCGCCGGAGGGGACGGCCCCGCGCACCTCCCGGGCGGCAGCCGGAGCAGGCGGCGGACCGCTCGGCGGCCGCACCTCCGCCCCCCGCCCCCCGCCCGCCGCGCCGCCGGCCTCGCCCCGCCGGGCCCCGGACCGGCCGGGCGTCCCGGCCCCGCGACCGCCGCGGCCGGGCCGTACGGCGGAGGAGGACGCCGCTCGCGACGGGCCGGACGCCGCCGAACCGGCCCGGGGCCTCACGCATCATTCCGGGTCGGCGCCGTCCCGGGCGCGCCCGGCCGAGTCCGTGCGGCTCGGTGGACTCCGCCGTCCGGGCCGTGGATCATACTGGTCGCGCCCCGACCACCCACCGAACGGTTCCATGGCCAAGAAGAGCACTCCACCGGCTGCCGCCCCCGCCACCGTCTGGCTCGGGCGGGGGCACCACCTCGGTCCCGAGCCCGAGCTGGACGTCCGACGCAACCTGATCGCGCTCAAGGCGGCCGGGGTGGTCGACGACTTCCTGGAACTCGACCCCGTGGAGGCGGCCCGTTCCACCGATCTGTTCCCCCGGGACGCGTCCGCGGACCCGGGGCCGTCAGCCCGCCGCGTCTTCGAGGCGCGCTGGCGCGTGGCCGACGGTGTCACGGTCCGGGCGCAGCTGACCACCTGCGAACCCGAGTCCCGCGCGGCGCGGACCGGGGGCGCCGTCTGGGTGCTCGCGGCCGAGGCGGAGCGGGCCTGGGAAGCGGGCTGGCCGTCGCCCGCCACCGTCTTCTGGCCCGACAGCGACCGGGTCCCCTGGGACCACGACACGGTGCCGGGCCTACGGCTGCGAACGACGAACCACCTGCCTCAGGACGAGTCCGAGCTGCGCCGCCGACTGCGCGACTGCACCCGGCAGAGCTGGTTCGTCCACGTCGTGGTGCACGAGGCCATGACGCCCGGCACGCCCGGGCGGCAGCCGGTCACGGACTTCCTGCCCCCGGGGCTGCGGCACCGCGTGGTCGAGCACCGCGCCAGGCCGGAGCAGGCGCTCATCGTCGACTTCGTGACGAAGCGGGAGCTGGGCGTGCGAGTACCCCGCGGCGGCGCCGTCGTCCTGCCTCCCCAGCCGCCGGACCCGGAGCACGACGCGGAGGCGTTCACGGTCCGCAACGTCTTCCTCGACGGCACCGAGCCCGCCGAGCTGGTGGCCAGGATCGTGGAGTTCGCCTCGCGGCCGCGCCCGCTGCCGGACGGCGCGGAGCAGGCCCTGACCCGGCTGCGCCGGGGCTGGCACCTGCTCACCGCGGACGAGGAGCTGGTCCACGCCCGCGCCATGGTCACCCGGTACGCCAAGGCGCTCGAAGCCATGACGGCGTCCTGCGACCTGTACCGGGAGGCGGCCGAGTCGGCGCTCGCCGCGGTCGCCGAGGCCACCGGAGGCGACGGCGCGCCACGGACCCGCACCCCGGCGGCGGCGAAGCCGGACGCCTCGCCGCTGAGGACCCTCGCGCAGCGGTTCGGCCACCTGCGGGGCCCGAGCCGCTGAGGACGGGGGCGGGGCGCCCGTCCGCGGGTCCGGCGGAAGGCCGCCACCCGCGGCCCCGGCCGGTACCGCCGCCCGGAGTCCTGCCTGCGGTTCACCGGCTCCGCGAGGCCGCCGGGCCGGGCCGCACGGACCGCCACCCGGGAAGCAGGGGGCGCCGACGCAACCGGCCCCGGCTCCCGCATGCATGGCGCCGGTGCCGGGCGCGTCCCCGTCGAGGCGTTTTGGTAATGACAATCATTGTCGGATACGGTGGTGGTCGTTCCCTTGCCCCTCGGAGGTAGATCATGGCCGTTCCCAAGCGGAAGATGTCCCGCAGCAACACCCGTCACCGGCGCGCGCGGTGGAAGGCGGCGACGACGGCGCTCGTGCCGGTGACGGTGGACGGTTCCGTGTACCTCGTACCCCAGCGGCTGCGGAAGGCTTACGAGCGCGGCCTGCTGCGTCCCGGGGGATGAGCGTGGGCGGCGCCGTCGACCGGCGGCTGCCGGTCACCGTCCTGTCGGGCTTCCTCGGTGCGGGCAAGACCACCCTGCTCAACCATGTCCTGAGCAACCGTGAGGGCCTGCGGGCCGCCGTCATCGTCAACGACATGAGCGAGATCAACATCGACGCGGCGCTGGTGCGCGGTGGCGATGCGGCGCTGTCGCGGACGGAGGAGAGCCTGGTCGAGATGACCAACGGGTGCATCTGCTGCACTCTGCGCGACGACCTGCTCGCCGAGGTCGGCCGGCTCGCCCGTGAGGGCCGCTTCGACCACCTGCTCATCGAGTCCAGCGGAATCTCCGAGCCGATGCCGGTCGCCGCCACCTTCGCCTTCCCGCGCGACGACGGCACGACCCTGGGTGATCTGGCCCGGCTGGACACGATGGTCACCGTCGTCGACGCCGCGAACTTCCTCCCCGAGCTCGCGGCCGGCGACGGTCTCGCCGACCGCGGACTCGACCAGTACCGGGGGGACGAGCGGACGGTCAGTGACCTGCTGGTGGACCAGATCGAGTTCGCCGACGTGATCGTCCTCAACAAGCTCGACCTGGTGGAGCCCGAGGACGCCGCGCGTCTGCGTGCCGCCCTGGCCCGGTTGAATCCGGCGGCCCGTCTGCTGACCGCCGTCCGGGGCCGGGTGGCGCCCGGAGACGTCCTGGGCACCGGCCTCTTCGACCCGGAACGCGCGCAGCAGGCGCCGGGCTGGGTCATGGAACTCAACGGCGACCACGTGCCCGAGACCGAGGAGTACGGCATCTCCGGCATCGTGTTCCGCTCCGAGCTGCCGTTCCACCCGGGGCGGCTGTTCACCTTCGTGACCGAGGGGCTCGACAGCGGTGCGTACGGCGTGATCCTGCGTTCCAAGGGCTTCTTCCGGCTGGCCGGCCGGCCGCATGTCACCGGCCTCTGGTCGCAGGCCGGTTCCGTCGCCCGCTTCGAGCCGTCCGGTGCCCGTGACGGCGACGGTCCGGCCCAGGAACTGGTGTTCATCGGCACCGGACTGCGCGCCGATGCCCTCAGGGCGGCGCTCACGGCCTGCCTCATGGCCGAGGGTGACGTCGCGCCCGCCGTCGACCCGTTCCCCCGCTGGGACACCGGCGCGGCCGAGGAGGCCCGGGCGCACGGGCAGGAGCACGCGCACCCCGCGCCTGCGCCGTCCTGACGGACTCCGGGTCGAGCGGTGGTCGCAGCCACGGCACCGCTCGACCCGGCCTGCACGGGCGGAGGCGCGCGATGCCGCGGGCGGAACGGAGCGCGGACGCGGGCGGGTCCACGGACTCGCGGCCCACCCCCGGACCCGCCGGGTGCGCGGGTCCGCAGCCGGCCGCTGACGAGGGCGATCGCCGCCGACCGGCGCGTCCGCCCCGCGCACGGACGCGCCGTGCCGCCTCAGCGGCCCACCGGATCGCCGTCGGCGCCGTCGTTCCGGCAGATCAGCATGACGTGGCCGCCGTGGTGCAGCGGCGTGTCCACCCGCAGGCGCTTCTCCTCCTCGCCGGTCCCGGCGTCGATCAGGTGCACTTCGCCGTGTCCGCCGCGGGTGACGGCGACCAGGTGGGAGCCGGGAGAGGCCGCCACCGCACGGCGTTCCACGCCCTCCCAGGGGGTGCCGCCGCGCCGGGGGGCGCCGTCCATGGCGGGCAGCGGGATGCGCCGGAGGGTGCCGTCGTCGTCCATGAGGACCAGCTCGTCCCCGTCGGGGTGGATGCGGGTGAAGGCCGTGTGGCCCCGGGAGAGCGCCAGCCGGAAGACCAGACCGGGACCGAGCTCGGTGAGGAGCGTGCGGCCCGTCTCCAGGTCGTGGCGCCATGCCTGGTTGGTCCAGTCCGGCCACCGCAGCGGGTCCGGATCGCCCCCGCGCACGGTGGTCCACAGGGCCCGCCGGCGCGTGTCGAGACGGAGGTACCAGCCGCGGGCGGGCGACTCCCAGGCAATCACCCTCCCGGCCACGAGGCCGTCGCCGTCGCGGTGGGCCGACAGCACTCCCTCGCCCGTGGCGGCGAACACCTGCCCGGAGCGGGGGTCGTGTGCGTCACCGTGCCCGTCGTCCGGCAGGGGCAGGAGCGCCCGAGGGGCGGCCGTCGGGCAGCCGGGCGGGGCCGTGAGGAGGTCCGCGAACCGGTGGACCGCAAGTGAGCCCGGGGCCCTGTGCCGCAGGACGACGAGCGGGTCGCCGCCGCCGAGTACGGTCACGCCCGGTTCGCCGACGCGGGTGCGTACCCGTGAGGACTCGCCCGTGGCCAGGTCGACCACCGTCAGGAGGTCCGACCAGGGTTGCTCGTTCTCGCCCAGGCCGGTCGTGACGGCCACTCGGCGGCCGGACGGGTCGCAGGCCAGGTGCTCGGCGGGCACGGCCACCGGCACGGCGCGTTCGACGAGCCGCTCGCCGAAGGGGGCGAGCACCAGCAGTTCCCCCCGGCGGTCGTCGACACAGGCCACCCGCCCTCCCGGCAGCGCCAGGAACCCCGCGTGCTCGGAGATGTGGCGCCCCGTCAGACGTCCGGTGACCGCGCCGTCCGGCACGCTCGCCACGTGCACGGATCCGTCCACGTGGTCGGAGACGAGGAGCGCTGAGGCAGTCGTGGTCATGAGTCCTCCAGGGGGATTTAGTGAAAATGATTATCATGTATGTTCGGGGCGTTCCAGTTTCCGAGGAAGAAACGGAGGGCGCCGATGCTGTGCGCACCGTCGACGTTCGTTCGCAGTTGGCTCGCCGCGGTGGTGGCGGGTTCGGTCCTGGCCGGCTGCGGCTCGCCCGCGGAGGAGCCGGGGGCCGACCGGGCGCGGCCGAACCCGAGGGCCGAGGTCGCAGTCGAACCCATCGAGGAGGCGACGCGGTTGACCGACGTCAACGGCGTCAGGGTCTCCCTGGAGAAGCGGCCGGAGCGGATCGTCTGCCTGTTCGCGCTCTGCGACGACATCCTGACCGAACTCGGCATCGTGCCGACGGCGACCAACAGCGCACTGCTGGCCCACCCCGGCTTCCTCGGGGCGGAGCGTGCGGAGGAGGTCGCCGTCGTGCCCGGCGGATTCATCGCCCCGGAGGTGGAGGCGATCCTCTCCCACGACCCGGACCTCGTGATCGGGCTGGGGGACACCCACGGCAAGCTGGCCCCCGCGCTGAAGGGCGCCACCACGTTCTGGGCCATGCAGCCCGAGACGTGGGAGGACAGCGTCGGCTACCTGCGCGACACCGCGGCCCTCACCGGCCGCACCGCCGAGGGGGAGAAGGCCGAAAGGGCCTTCCGCTCCAAGCTCGCGGACGCGGAGAAGTCCCCGAGCGGCAAGACCGCCCTCATCATCTACGGCAGCGACGAGAACTTCGGGGTCGCGACTCCGGAAGCCGACGTGGCCGCCAGCCTGATGCCCGGGATAGCCGGGTACCCGTGGAAGTCCCGCGGCGTGGAGGGCGCGTACAGCCTTGAGGAGATCCTCGCGCAGGGGGTCGACGTCCTGTTCGTCGAGACCATGAGCTTCGGCGGCGGGGACGGGAAGCTGTCGGAGAAGCTGGCGGGGAACCCCCTGTGGAGCACGATCCCGGCCGTCAGGAACGGCGCCGTCCACGAGGTGGACCCGGACGTGTGGGCCAAGGGGCGCGGTACCCGTTCGATGGGCATCGTCCTCGACGAGGCCACGGCCGCGCTGCGGTGAGGGCGCCGTCCCCGCGACCCGAAGCGGCGGACAGGGTCCGGCGGTCGCCGCCGCGGGCCCGGAGGCAGCCCCTCCTGGTGATCGGGGCGCTGATGGCCGCCTCGGTCTGCGCGCTGTGCCTCGGTACTCCCTACGTCCCACCGCACCGGATCGCCGCTGCGGTGCTGGACGGGGACGCCACGCTCGCCGGGATCGTCGTCACCGAACTCCGCGTCCCCCGGCTGGTGCTGGCGCTGCTCGCGGGATCCTGCCTGGGTGCCGCAGGGCTCGTGCTCCAGGAGGCGCTCCGCAATCCGCTGGCGGTGCCGGAGATGCTGGGCGTCTCCTCCGGGGCGGCGCTGGGCGTGGCGGCCCCCCTGGTCCTGGCCCTGTCGCTGCCCGCCGCGGTCGAGCCCCTGCTGGCCCTCTGCGGGGCCGGGCTGGGAGGGGGGCTGACGCTGCTCGCCGCCGGGCTCGGGCGCAGTCCGTCCGCGGTCCTGCTGACGGGGGCCGCGGTCGCCGCCGCGCTACAGGCCGCGCTGCTCGTCCTGATGGTCATGGCGGACCAGCTCGACCTCCAGCTGATCTACCGCTACCTGCTGGGCTCCCTCTCCGCCCGGACGTGGGACGACGTCGAGGGGCTGTGGCCGTGGCTGCTCGCCGTGGTCCCGGCCCTGGTGCTCTGTGCGCCGGTGCTCTCGGTCATGCGGCTGGGCGACGAGGACGCCGAGGCGCTGGGCGTGCGCGTCCGGCGGGCCCGGCTGGCCGCGCTCGCCATCGCCGTCCTGCTGATCGCGCCGGTCACGGCCGTGTGCGGTCCCGTCGCGTGGGTGGGCTTCCTCGCCCCGCACCTGGCCCGCTGGTTCGACCCCGGTGGGGGAGCCGTGCGCCGGCTGCCGTGGGCCGCCGCCTGGGGTGCCGTCGTCGTGGCGGTCGCCGACGTCCCCGCCCGGCTGGCGCTGGCTCCCGTGGAGACCCCGGCCGGCGTCTGGACCGCTCTGCTGGGGGTTCCGGCCGGTGTCGCCCTGATGCGGTCGGGTCGTGGCGGCGGAGGCGGATCCGGCGGTCCGGTGCGTCGTGACGAGCCCGGGGCGCCCGGCGTCCTGCCGTGTCCCGCGAAGGCGACCGGAACGGAGGACGCACGGTGAACCGGCGTTTCGCCGCCCTCCTCGTCGCGGTCGTCGTGTGCGCGGGAGTGGAACTGACGGCCGGACGGGGCATGTCGCCGCATGCGGTGTGGGACGTGCTGGGTGGCGGTGGTGGCATGACGGAACGGCACATCCTCTGGCAGCTGCGGCTGCCCAGAACGCTGGTGGCGCTGGGCGCCGGGGCGTCCCTGGCCGTGGCCGGGCTGGTCCTGCAGTCCGCCCTGCGCAATCCGCTGGCCGGGCCCGAGGTGACGGGGGTGACCCCCGGAGCGGTCCTCGGGGCTGTCACCGCGACAGCCCTGGGCCTCGCGGGGTGGGAGTCGCCGATGGCCGTGGTCCTCGCCGCGTGCGCGGGCGGGTGCTCCGGGGCGCTGCTGCTGTGGCTGCTCGCCGGCCGCACCGGCGGCGATCCGGCCCAGACCGCCGTTCACGGAGTCCTCGTGTCGGCGGTGCTCGGCGGACTCACCGCCATGGTGCTGCTCGTGGAGCCCGGCGAGCTCGGCAGCGTCGTGCAGTGGCTGGTCGGCACCACCGAGGGGAGGGTCTGGGAGCACTGGCACCTCCTCTGGCCATGGGCGCTTGCCTGGGGGGCGGCGGCGTGGCTCCTCGCGGCCCCGCTGACGCTGCTGCGCTGCGGTGACGAGATCGCCGAAGCCGCAGGGCTCGCCGCCCGGCCGGCCCGCACCCTCGCCCTGCTGTGCGCGGTCGCGCTGACGGCGGGGGCGGTGGCCGCCGTCGGGGCGCTCGGCTTCGTGGGGCTGCTCGTCCCGCACCTGGCCACGGCTCTCTTCGGGGCGGACCTGCGGGCCGCTCTGCCCGGGGCCGCGCTGCTGGGAGCGGTCGTCGTCTGCGGGGCGGACGCGGCGGCCCAGCTGTCCTCCCGGCTGCTGCCGCGGGTGCTGGACACCGACCGGATCACGCTGCCGGTCGGCGCTCTCACCGCCTGTCTCGGCGCCGTCCTGCTGCTGGCCGTCGTGCGCCGAGCGCCGGGCCGAACCTTCTGAATCGACGGAGGACAGAGCATGACCGACTCCATGGGGATAGAGGTCCAGGGGGTTCGCTTCGGCTACCCCGCACGGCCCGTGCTGAGGGGTGTCGACCTGAGCGTCGGGCCGGGCGAGCTGACCGCACTCGTCGGTCTGAACGGGTGCGGCAAGTCGACCCTGCTGCGCCTGGCCGCCGGGCTGCTGCGGCCCGACCGGGGGCGGGTGCTGCTCGGCGGCGACGACCTCGCCGGGCTCTCCCGGCGCGCCACGGCGGCCAGGGTGGCGCTGCTGCACCAGGCGGCGACCCCGGTACCGGGTATGACGGTCCGGCACCTGGTGCGGCAGGGGCGGTACGCGGCCCGCGGCCCGCTGGGCATGCTGCGCGAGGGCGACGATGCGGTCGTGCGCCGGGCGCTGCGCGACGTCGGGGTCGGGCACTGGGCCGACCGGGACGTCGACGCGCTGTCCGGCGGCGAACGGCAGCGGGTGCGGCTGGCGATGGCGCTCGCCCAGGACACCCGCGTCCTGCTGCTCGACGAGCCGACCACCTATCTGGACCTGCACCACCAGCTCGACGTGCTGCGGACGGTGGTGCGCCTGCGCGAGGAGCGCGGACTCACGGTGGTGATGGTGCTGCACGACCTTGCGCACGCCGCCCGTTTCGCCGAGCGGATCGTCGCCCTGCGCGAAGGCACCGTGGTGGCGGACGGATCGCCGAAGGAGGTCGTCACGCCCGGCCTGCTGGCCGACGTGCTGAAGGTGGCCGGCCGCGTCGGTGCGGACCCCGAGCGTGGCTGGCCGGTGTGTTACCCGGATCACCCCCTCCCCGAACTAGAAAATGAAAACCAGTTCCATTAGTGTTCGGTTCGGGGCGCTCACCCGAACGCCCCATCTCCCTTACGAACAAGGAGAGTTCATGGACAACGAGCAGATCTTCACTCCGATCGCCGACCCGGGCCAGCTGGCACACGCCTCGGCCACCCACTCCAACGCCCTCGTCGAGAACCCCTTCGAGGACACCGAGGAGTAAGCGAGGGCCCCACGCCCTCGACCGTGGGCCCGCCCGTCGCCTGGCGGGCGGGCCCACGCCCGTATCCAGCCCCACTTCCGTCAGGAGGACCGCCGTGTCCCGCAGCCGGCTCGTACCCGGTGTCGACGTCGTCGCCGTGCCCGGGCGGGGTCTCGCCGTCCGCACCGCCGCCGGGGAGTACCTCCGCGTCAGGACACCCGAGGCGCACCAGGAGACCCTGCTCTCCGTACTGACCGGGGCGGACCCCGCCCCGCCGGACGGCGAGGTGCACCGCGTCGCGGCGGCCTTCGAGGCTGCGGGCTACCTGGCGGCCGAGTCGCGGCCCCCGCAGTGGCCCGCGGAGCGTCGGGACGTCCGCCTCCTCGGCGACCCGGTGCTGACCCGCCCGCTGGCCGCGCAGCTGGCCGCCCTGGGAGCCGAGCCCCGGACCGCACCGGCCGGGACCGACCCCGCCGCGTCGCCGCCGGAGATCGAGGACCTGCTCGACGGAGACCCCGCCGCCGTCGTGTGGTGCCTGGACGGCCCCGTACCCGACGGCCTCTGGGCAGCCGCCGACAGGCTCCCCGAGCACGGAGTCGCCTGGCTTCGCTGCCACCGTGAAGGGTGGCAGGCCTACGTCGAGCCCCTCGCCGCCGCCCCCGGAGACGTCACCGCGGCCCACGTCCGGGCACGCCGACTCGCCGCCACCCCCGCCCACCGCGAACTGGCCGCCTACTGGAGCGGCCCCCGTGCGTCGGGTGCGCCGGTCCGCCTCACGGTTCCCGCCGCCGCGCTGCTCGCCGCCCTGCTGGCCGACGACCTCGGCCGGTGGGCCACCGACACCGCCGACCCGGCCGGGTTCCCGGCACGGCGCCGGCTCCGGCACGTGGACCTGCGGACGCTGACCGTCACCGAGCACCCTGTCCTTCCGGTGCCCGTCGTCGCGTCGATACCGGGGCAGGACGGATGACGTCGTTCCCCGCGACGGTCGGCGGCCTCGCCACGGAGGTGCGCCTCCCCGCCGGCGCCGGCCCCTTCCCCGCCGTCCTCATCCGTACCCCGTACGACCGCGCCCGGCACCGGGCCGAGGCGGAGGGCTGGGCCCGGTGCGGGTTCGCCGCCGTCGTCCAGGACGTCCGGGGCCGCTTCGCCTCACCGGGAGCATGGCACCCGTACCGGAACGAGGCCGCCGACGGGGCGGCGGCGGCCCGGTGGATCCGGCGACAGCCCTGGAACGACGGGCGGTTCGTCGCCGCCGGTGCCTCCTACGCCGCCCACTGCGCCCTCGTCCTCGCCCTCGAAGCGCTCCCGGAGGCCCGACCGGACGCCGTGATCGCCGCCGTGCCCGCGCTCGGGGCGGCCGAGACCGCGCGCGAACCCTCCGGCGTGGAAAGGCTGCTGGCCCGTGCCGGATGGTGGGCCGCCCACGGCGACCGGCCGGACTCCGACGAGGCGGCACTGGACAGAGCCCTCGCCGCGGATCCCGGCCTGCTCACCCACCTGCCCCTCACCGGCCTCCCCGAGCGGATCGGCCGGGACCTGCCCTCCTGGACGGGCCTGTGGCGCCACCGGGAGCGCGGCCGGCTCTCCTCGCGCGCGCCGCACGCCGGCATGCCCTTGCTCGCCGTCGGCGGCCACCACGACCACTTCACCGAGGACACCGTCGCCCTCTGGCGCACGTGGGGCGGCCCCTCGGCCCGCCTCCTCCTCGGCCCCTGGGGGCACGGCCTCGTCGCCGCGCCCGGGGCCGACGCCGGACCATCCCACCGGGTCGCCCTCGGCGCGCTGTACGCGCGCTGGGCACGTCGCGCCCTGACCCGTGACCTGGCCCCCGGCCGCCACGGCGCACTGGCGCTGGGCGGCGGCGACCTGTGGCTGCCGGCGGGCACCGAAGGCGAACCGCGCAGGCTGCGGCCGCGGCTGCTGCACGGCACCGCCTTCACCGCCGACCCCGACCGGCCCGTCCGCTCCGACGGCCTCACCGTACCCACCGGGGGAGCCCCCGACCGCTGCGTGCTGGCCACGCCGCCGCTCCCGCGCCCGCTCGACGCCGTCGGGCCGGTGCGGATACGCCTGCGGGCCACGGCCGACACCCCGTCCGCCGACTGGGCCGCCCGCCTCGTCGCCCTCCCACCGGACGCCCCCGCCGAGCGGCTGGCCGTCGGGGTCCTGCGGCGCGGGGAAACGGACGACCGCCGGGCGGAGTTCACCGTCGAACTGGGTCGGCTTGCGCGCCGGCTCCGGGCCGGCACGCGGCTGCGGCTTGAGATCGCCGGCCACCACTTCCCGGCCCACGCCCGCAACCCCCACACGGGGGACGACCCGGTCACGGCCGACCGGCTGCTCGCCTCCCGGCGGGACGTCGACCCGGCGAGCGTGACGCTGACCCTGCACGTCCTCACCGCCCGCCCCACTTCCACCGACCCTGCCAAGGAGCTCCTGCGATGACGGCGCTGCCGCCGGAAGCACTCGTCGACCCCGTCTGCGGCATCGTCCGCGCCGTCGGGCCCGTCGACCACCCCGCGGGCGCCCCGCCCCGCTACACGGCGTTCACCGCCGAGGTGTCCGACGCCCGCCGGCTCGGCCTGTGGCCCGCCGACCGTGTCTCCCTCGGTACCTCCTTCGGCGACCCGGAGCAGGCCCGGGTGGCCGCGATAGCCGAGGGGGTCGAGCGGTACTGCGGAAACCGCGTGCCGCCGGCCGGCCACCCCGACGCCCCGCTGCGCGCCACCGCCGCCGAGCTGGAGGCGAGGGGCCTGCGGCTCTACGGCCCCGACGACCTGCCCTCGTACGCGACGTGGCAGTACGGCCGGGACGGGTTCCCCTACCGGCGCCTCACCGCCGACACCCCGTCCCTGTGGACGCGGGGCACCGAGCACCTGCCCGGCGGTGGCACCACGGAGGTCCGGGCACCCGTCGCCCTCACCCACCTCAACTGGCGCCAGGGCGATCTGCGCGACCTGCCGCGCACCCACCACCTCAACTACGCCGGAATAGCCACCGGCCGGGGCTTCGAGGACGCCGTCGAACGCGGCCTGCTGGAGACCGTCGAGCGCGACGCCCTGGAACTGTGGTGGCACCTCGACGGACCCACCCGCGGCATCGACCCGGCCAGCGTTCCCGGCCTCACGGACGACCTCGCCGGAACCGCGCTCGACGTCCACCTCGTCGAGATGCCCTCCGAGTTCGCCCCGTGCGTGGCCGCGCTCGTGCACGACCCCCGGAGCGGTCTCCACGCCGCCGGCTTCGCCTGCAAGTACGACCCGGCCGAAGCCGCCCGCAAGGCGGTCCTCGAAGCAGTCCACACCTGGATCTTCACCCAGGGCCTGACCGGCCCCGACGGCTGGGTCTTCCAGGCCGTCGAGGCCGGCCTCCTCGCCCGCGGCCTCTACCTGGAGCACCGCGCCGACGGCCGGTACCTCGACGCGTGCGGCGAGCAGTTCGCACACGTACGGGACCTGGGCGCGCACCCGCAGGTGTGGCTCGACGAACGGATGGCGGCCGAGGCCCGCCGGTTCACCGCCCCGGCCCACGGGACGGTGCCCGTCGACGCGGTCGGGCCGGGCAGCCGGGAGCGGCTGGAGAAGGCGCTGCACGCGGGCGGCCACCGCCTCATGACCTTCGACCTCACCACCGAGGACGTGGCCGAGACGACCCTGCGGGTGGCGCGGGTCCTCGTGTCCGGCCTTCTTCCGAACGCCCCCGCCGCCTTCGGCTACTTCGGCTGCCCGCGGCTCGCCGAGGCCGCCGTGCGACGGGGCTGGCGCACGACCGCACCACACGCGCCCGAGGATTTCACCCTGGCGCCTCCGCCGCACATGTGAGGGCGGCAGTGGAACCTCTCGACCACCACCCCCCGACGGCCGGAGACCACCGCTCCGGGAGCCACCGCCCCGAGATCCCGCGAGGCCCCGGCGGCGGCCCGGGGCATGCGGACCGTCTCCGGGACGCCCGTCCGGCGGGCCCGGCACGCCCCGTGGACGGCGGCCGCCCGGCGGATGCGGACCACCCGGGGGAGGAGGACCCCCGGGTCGGCCTCGCCGCCGCTCTGCGCGCCGCCCGCTCCGCGCGGTGCCCCGGCCCCGACACACCCGCGGGCCCGGCGGTACCGGACTGGGCGGGACCGCGGCTGCCGATCCCGCACGCCGGCCCGGCCCAGCTCGACCTGCGGGCTCTGCTCCGGCTCTCCCTCGCCGCCTCGGACGGCTCGGGGCGGCTGCGCCCGGCCCCCTCCGCCGGTGCGCTGCACCCGGTGGACACCGCACTCGTCGTCGGCTCCGGCTGCTCCCTGCCCCCCGGCCGCTACGGCTACGACCCGCTGCGCCACCGGGTCCACCGCCTCGGCCGGCAACCCGCAGCCACGCCACCGGGCGTGACCGTCGAACTCTCCGTCACCGCACGCCGTACCGCCTCCCACTACGGTCACCGTGCCTGGCCGCTGCTGCTGCTCGACACCGGGCACGCCGTCGGGGCACTGCTCCTCGCGGCCCGTGCCCTGGGCTGCGAGGAGCCCGAACTCCGGCTGGAGGGAGAGGCCCGGAGCCCGCTCGCCGCCGTACGCATCCGCCCGACCGGCCCCGCACAGCGCCTCCAGGCCCCCCGGAGCGCCCCGCCGTCTGCGGGCACGCCCACGCCCGGTGAACTGCTGGCCCGCCGCAGCACCCCGCCGCCGCTGCCCGGGACCCCGCCCCCGTACGCCCTGCGGGCGGTCCTCCGCCGCGCCTCGCGGGCGGGGGGCGGCGACCTGCGCTGGGCGGCGGCCGTCGGCCCCCCGCGCCCCGGCCTGACGGAGCTGACTCCGGACGGCACGGCGCTGCGCAGGTGTGCCGCGGGCGAGACCCGCCCGACACTCGCCGCCTGGGCGGCGGGACAGGCGTGGATCGCGGACGCGGGCGCCGTCCTGCTCGCCCGGGGCTGCCCCGGGGACGCCGGTGCGGCGCACATCCGCCGCACCCACCTGCGGGCCGGACTCGCCGTCCACCTGGCCCACGTCACGGCACTCCGCCACGGCCTGACCGCCCGGCCGGTGGGCTCCTGGCAGCAGGCGGACCTCGGCGCCGCCGTCGGCGGCGCGCCCGACCGGGACTGGATCGTCCACGGGCTGGCCCTCGGGACCCTTCACGCCGCAGAGGAGAACACCGCATGATCGTCCACCCCGAGCTGCGCCGGGCCGCGCGCCGCGCGCGCCGTCCCCTGCTCACGGCCACCCTCCTGCACGCCGCGGTCACCCTCACCCACCTGGCACAGGCCGCGCTCCTGGCCCTCGCCCTGGCCGACCTGTCCCGGGGCCGCGCGGGGCACCTGCCGTGGCTGATCGCCGGGGTGCTCGCCGTGGTCCTCGCCCGCGCGGGGCTCGGCGCATGGCAGCGGCGGACCGCGACCCGCGCCGGGGCCCACGTGAGGGTCGCACTGCGGGACGAACTCCTCGCCCACCTCGGGCGCCTGGGGCCCGCGCACCTGGACACCGCGCGGGCCGGGGCCGTCCGCACCACGCTCGTCGACGGCGTCGAGGGCGTCGACGCCTACGTCTCCCGCTACCTGCCCCAGCTCCTGGTCACCCTGGCCGTGCCGCCCCTGGTGCTCGCCGCCCTGGCCGCCGTGGAACCGGCGGTGCTGCTCGGCCTGGTCCCCGCCCTCCTCCTCGCCCTGTTCGGCCCGCGTGCCTGGGACCGGCTCCTCGCCGCCCGCGGCAGGGCGCACTGGGACACCTACGAAGCGCTGGGCGCCGACTACCTGGAAGCCCTGCAGGGCATGCCCGCTCTCCGGGCCGCCGGTGCGGTCGGCCGCACCCGCGCACGCCTGGAGAGGCGCTCGGCGGCGCTGCACCGGGCAACCGTGGCCAAACTCCGTGTCTCCCTGGTCGACACCGGCATCACCGACCTCGCCGTCCAGGGCGGCACCGCCGCCGCCGCGCTCCTCGCCGGCTGGTCCGCCGTCGGCGGAGCCACGACGGCGACCGGCACGTACCTGGCGCTGCTGCTCGCCTCCGAGTGCTTCCGGCCGGTCCGCGACCTCGCCCGCGAGTGGCACGCCGGATACCTCGGCGTGTCCGCCGCGGACGGCATCGCGGCGCTGCGCACCGCCGCACCCGCGGTCCAGGACACGGGCACGGCGCCCGCGGACTGGCCCCACCCCCCGGAACTGCGGTTCGAGAAGGTGCGGTTCGCCTACCACGGCGCCCGGGCGTCCGTCCTCGACGGCGTCTCCTTCACCGCTCCCGCGGGACGCACCACCGCCATCGTCGGTCCGTCCGGCGCGGGCAAGTCCACGCTGCTCGCGCTGCTCCTGCGCCACCACGACCCGGACGAAGGCCGGATCACCCTCGACGGGCGCCCCACCACCGGGTACCGCCTCGACGCACTGCGGCGGGGCGTCGCCGTGGTGTCGCAGGACACGTACCTGTTCCACGCCACCATCGCCGACAACCTGCGCATGGCCCGCCCCCAGGCCACGGACGCCGACCTGGCGGCGGCGGCGCGCGCGGCCGGCATCCACGACGAGATCGCCGCCCTTCCCGACGGCTACGCCACGGTCCTCGGCGAACGGGGCGCCACCCTGTCCGGAGGGCAGCGGCAGCGGCTCGCGCTCGCCCGGGCCCTGCTGGCGGACGCCCCGGTGCTCGTCCTCGACGAGGCGACGAGCTCGGTCGACGAGCGCCGCGAGGCGGACATCGTCCGCGAACTGGTGAACGCCGCAGGCGGCCGCACCGTCCTGGTGATAGCCCACCGGCTCGCCGCCGTCCGGCACGCCGACCACATCGTCGTCCTCGACGGGGGACGGGTCGAAGGCATCGGGGAACACACCCGGCTGGTCGAGGCCGGCGGCGTCTACGCCCGGCTGGTCGAGGCGGGCCGGACCCACCGGGGAGAGAGCGCCGCATGAGCCCTGCCACCGACACCCCCACCGGCACGGCCGGGGAGAGCGTGCCCGAGCGGGGATCGCTGCGCGCCCTGCTGCCGGTCCTCGCCGGCCACCGAGCCATGACACTGCGCACCTGCGCCGCCGCACTCCTCGAACAGGGCTCCCTCGTCGCGCTGGTCACACTGGCCGCCCACACCGTCGGCACGGCCGTCGTCGAGTCGACGGCACCCTCCTTCGGAACCGTCGGCGCACTGGCCGCCCTGGTCCTCGTACGGGCACTGACGACCTGGCGCGAGATGGACCTCTCGCACGATCTGGCCTACCGGGTCCTCGCCGCGCTGCGGGTCCGCGTCTTCGACGGTCTCGCCCGCAGCGCGCCCGCCCGCGTGGCCGGCCGCCGCAGCGGGGACCTCGCCGCCACCGCCATGGCCGACGTGGAGGCGCTGGAGTTCTTCTACGCCCACACCACCGCCCAACTCCTGGCAGCGGGGGCCGTCTTCACCGGCGGCGCGACGGTCCTCGCCGCGGTGGAGCCGTGGCTGCTCGCCGCCGTGCTGCCGGTCGCGGCCCTGCTCGCGGCCGCTCCCTTCGCCGACGCGCGCGGACGTGCGGTACGCGGCGCACGGACCCGTACGGCCGTCGCCGCTCTGTCCGCCGACACGGTGGAGACGGTCGACGGACTGCGCGAGCTGCTCGCCTTCGGCACCCTCGCCGGACGCCGGGACCGGCTGGCCCGACGCGGACGCGACGTCGGCCAGGCCCAGCGCGCCGAAGCCACCTGGGAGGCCCTCACCGCCGGGGTCCGCGACCTCCTCATCGTCTCGGCCGTCCTCGGCGTGGTGACCGCGGCGGCACAGGCCACGGCCTCCGGGCGGCTGCACGGGGCGTGGGCTCCGGCGGCGACGGCGCTCGCCCTGGCCGTCCTCGGCCCCGTCGCGGAGTCGGCCCGGTCCCTGAGCCAGGCCGTCGCCCTGCGGGCGGCCGCCGCCCGCGTCGGTGCGGCCGTCCGGGCTCCCGCCCTCGCCCCGCCGCCCGCCGTGCCCCGACCGCTGCCCCCCGGCCCGCTGGGCGTCCGCCTGCACCGGGTGGGGTTCGACTACGGCGGCGGCCCCGTCCTCGACGGCGTCGAGCTGACCGTCCCCGCAGGGCAGACGCTCGCCCTGGTCGGCGCCTCGGGCGCCGGCAAGTCGACCTGCGCCCACCTCATCGCACGCTTCTGGGACCCGTCCGACGGCACGGTGCGGCTCGTGGGGGCCGACGGGCAGGCCGTCGACCTGCGGGACGTGGACGATGCCGAACTCCGCAGGGCCGTGGCACTGGTGGGACAGGAGGCACCGCTCTTCCACGGCACCCTCGCCGAGAACCTGCGGCTCGCCGCCCCCGAGGCCGACGACGAGCTCCTCACCGAGACGGCCCGCCGGTGCGGGGTGGACCGGATCGCCGCGCTGAGCACCCTGCTCGGCGAGCGCGGCTCCACCGTCTCCGGAGGCCAGCGGGCCCGCATCGCCCTTGCCCGCGCGCTGCTGGTGCGGCCGAGGGTCCTCGTCCTGGACGAGTCCACCGCCCACCTGGACAACGCCAGCGACGCCCGGCTCGCCGCCGCGCTGCACCAGGAAGGCCGTACGACCATCGTCATCGCCCACCGCCGCGCCACCGTCCGGAGGGCCGACCGCATCGCCGTCCTCGAAGCCGGACGCATCGTGGAGGAGGGGACCTGGGAGGAGCTCACCGGCCGCCCCGGCAGCGCGCTCAACCGCAGCCTCGCCGAAACCGCTCCCTGAGGCCGCGGGCCGTGCCGCGGTCCGCGGGGACGCGTCAGACGCCGGGAGGGCAGGCGACCAGCAGGGGAAGCAGCGGGACGGCCAGGGCGACCGCGGCCACCGAACCGCGGAGTGCCGGGTGGGTGGCACGGCGCGGGCCGAGGATGCGCCGGATGCGGAGGAGGGCCGTCGCACCGCCGGCGCCGAACGCGCCCTTCGGGGTCCGGCCTGCCGCCATGGCGTACATCGCGGTCGCCAGGGCCTCGTGCGAGTGGCTCCGCAGTGTGCGGTCGTCCGCGATCATCTCCAGCAGTACAGCCGTCTCCTCCCGCGTCCGGCGTGCGAGCGGCAGCCAGGGGAAGACGGTGGCGAACGCCTCCGCTGCGGCGACGACCAGATGGTGGCGGCCGACGACGTGCGCCCGCTCGTGTGCGAGGACGGCGTCGAGCTGTTCCTCCGTGAGCAGCCGCACGGCCGCGTCGCTGACCACGATGCGGGAGCGGAGACCCGGCAGGCAGTACGCCGCGGGGGTGCCGTGCGCCAGCACGGTGGCCCGCAGGCGGTCGGAGCGCACT
This sequence comes from Streptomyces sp. C10-9-1, assembly GCF_024497955.1. Lineage (GTDB taxonomy): Bacteria > Actinomycetota > Actinomycetes > Streptomycetales > Streptomycetaceae > Streptomyces > Streptomyces sanyensis. The sequence continues at coordinate 125,188 of NZ_JANHKP010000011.1, forward strand.
CCCACCTTGTCGAGCCGGTCACGGTGCCGAGCGCGTGCCAGCCCTGCCCGGGCGAGGTGGAAGAGGAAGGCGCCGACGACCGCGGTGACGACGGAGAGGGGCATCGCCAGGGCCGGTCCGCCGGCGGTGGTCGGGTCCGGCACGGCGGGGGTTCCCGCGCCGAGGCCGCAGGCGTGCAGCAGGCCCAGGAGTCCGGCGTGCAGATGCCCGGTCGGAGCGGCCAGCTGGGAGGCCGCAAGCACGGTCGCGAGCGTGAACGACGCCAAGAGGGCGAACCACACGGCCGCTCCGAGGGCCGGTACCCGGTGGCGCCATGCGCCGCGTATCACCAGGCGCGGCGCGGCGACGCCCACGACGGCCGCGTATCCCAGGAGGACGGGGGCCGCGTTCACTGCTTCGCCCGTCGTCCGACGTCCCGCAGGGCCTTCCGGAGCGCCGCGATCTCGTCGTCGTCGAGGTTCTCCACGAACCGCATGAGAGCGGCGGGCCGGTCCTCGCTGGCTTCGAGGCCGTCCTCCATGAGCGCGGCCGAGTACGCCTCACGGGATGCGGCGGCCTTGTACAGCCAGATCCGGCCGCTCCTGGCCCGTGTGAGGTGGCCCTTGTGGAAGAGGATGGTCGTCACCGTGGTCACGGTGGTGTAGGCGGCGTCCCGGTGCAGGTTGATGTCGTCGACGACCTCGCGCACGGTGGCGGGGCGGTTCCATCTCCAGAAGCGGTCCATGATCTCCGCCTCGAGTTGCCCCAGCCGGCGCATCGCCCGTTCCTCTCCGCTGATCCGCACTCCGTTTCATACTAGACGGGCGTTCAGGGCGTGTTCCGCGCGCGACGGCCCGCGTGGTTCCCGGGGCGGGGGCAGGCGCTCCCCCTCGCCGCCCGCCACGCAACGGCGCCGCTCCGCGGGGGCGCGTCCCTCCGCGCCGCCAACGGCCGCCACGGACGTGCCGGTGACGGCCGTGGCGGCCGGGCCGGGAGGACGCGCCCCGGGCGGCCGTGCCCCGCCACCGCGCCGGGCCCTCTCCGGCAGGTCCCGCCTGGCCCGGCGGGCGGACGGCGCCCTGTGCCCGCCACGGCCTAGGCGCGCGGCAGGACCCTCATGACCAGGCCGACGGCGGGCTTCGGGCCGAACGAGGTGGACTTGCGGGGCAGCAGAACGCCCTGCTCGGCGAGGTCCCGTATCCCGTTCTCGGTGGGAGTCGGCAGGAGTACGGCGGTGCCGGTGCCCTGGCGGGCCACGGCTGCGACGGCCCGGTCGGCGTCGTGCACGTGGACCACTGCGCCGGGCAGGTCGGGAACGGACCAGCAGCGGGTGATGAGGAGCCGGTCGGTGACGGCTGCGGGCTCCCCGTGCCACTGATCCGGCAGTCCCGCCAACGCCTCGGACAGCGCCGACGGCTGCGGGTCCGTCACGCTCCAGGCACCTCCCTCTCCGGCGAGCACCAGTTCGCCGGGCCGGGGCAGCCGCGGCCCGGACGGAAGCGACCGGACGCGTGCGACGCCGCCCGCCGCTCGCGCGGCCTTCGCCGCGTCCAGACCCGGCAGGAGCCGGTGGATCGGCCTCAGCCGCAGCGGGGTGGAGGCCGAGTCCACGAGCAGCACCAGGTTGCGCAGCCAGGGGAGGCCCCCGGGCCGGCGGCTGAGCCGCCGGGCCGCCGCGAGGCGGTGGTGGCCGTCCGCGAGGAGCGGGATCCGGCCTGCGCCGAGGCCGGAGGTCAGCACCTCCTGGTCGGCGGGGTCGGCGCACCGCCACAGGTGGTGCGTGAGGCCACCCAGCCGGACGGCGGCGACGCGGCGGTGTTCGGCGGCCCACTCCGCGAGGCGGCGCCCGGCCGCCTCGTCGGAGCGGTGGGTGAGCAGCAGCGGCTCCAGCTGGGCTCGCAGGCCGTTCAGGTGGGCGGCGCGCTGCCGTACGACGTGCTCCTGCACGTCCTCGTGCGGGAGGACGGGACCTGCGTGGGCCCCGGCGACGGCGAGTTCGCCGATGATGCCGCGCTGCAGGAGGCGCGGGCCGAGCCGCTGTTCGTAGACGTACAGCGAGGGCTCGGGGTCCCGGCGCAGCACGCCGCGCTCCAGCCAGCGGGCCAGCTGCCCGGCGGCGTCCCGGGGGGCGGGCGAGTAGAGCAGGCGGGCTATGTGGTGGGGCCGGGCTCGCTGCGCGCGGGCGTGCGCGGGACTCATGTCGTCGTGCGGGGGACTGAGTACGGCGGACAACTGGCCGGCCTGTGCCGGGTCGTAGCGTACGGCGCGGAACGGAAGGAGCCGCACGCAGGCGCGGGCCTTCCACGAGGGGACGGTCGTCACGTTCACTCCCGAAAGTGGGCACGGCGGTACGGGGGCGGGCGCCTCCGGGCGCCCGCCCCCGCCGCGGGTGTCAGGTCAGGCGGTCACGGGCTTCGGCCGGGCTCCGGTGTGCGGTGCGGCGAGCCGCCCGGTCCGGTGCAGCCCGTAGAGGGCGGCGGTGCACACCAGGCCGAGCGCGGTCAGCGCCAGCCAGGGCAGCGCGGACAGCCCCGCTCCGCGGGCGGCGTCGAGAGCCGCACCGGTCAGCAGGTTGCCGAGGGTGATGCCGACTCCGCAGACGGTGTTGTAGAGGCCGTAGTGCGTGGCCACGAGCCGGTCGCCGGAGAGCCGGACGATGGTGTCCATCTCGAAGGGGTAGGCGATCATCGTGCCGACCGCGAGGAGGAGTGCCGAGAGCGTCGGCGGCACGCAGGCACGCAGCCACAGCCCGACGCCCTCGTCGGGCACGGGAACCGCCGCCGCGAGGAGCAGGGGCACGAAGGCCGTACCCATCGTGAGCAGCCCCCAGGTGAGGGCGCGTCCCGGCTCCATACGGGCCTTGCACCACGCGGTCACCCGCGTCTGGAACAGGATCGTGCTCAGCCCGGACACGGCGAACAGGACGGCGACGCCTGCCGTGCCGGACGCGTCCTCGCCGCCGAGTCGCCGCACCTCCAGGGGGAGCGCCAGGTACACCTGGAAGGACATGACGTACGAGCCGATCATGGCCACGGAGAAGAGCAGGAACGGGCGGTTGGCGAGGATGCCGCGCCACTCGGCGAGCACGCTCGGCCCGTCCTTCTGCTTCGTCTCCTTGGCCCGGCGGGCCGGGAGGGCGCGGATCTGCACCGCGCTCAGGACGGCGAAGGTGCCGGCCGCGACGAGGCAGGTGACGCGGAAGTCGACCCCGGTCAGCACCATGCCCACGAGCGGCCCGAGCAGGATGCCCGCCTGGTAGAAGACGTTGAAGAGCGCGAACGCCTCCACCCGGCGCTCGCCCGCGTCGGCGGCGAGGTAGGCGCGGGTGGCCGGGTTGAACAGGGCGCCGGCGAGGCCCGTGGCCGCGGAGGCGGCGATCAGGGCGGGTACGGAGTCCACCAGGCCCAGGGTGGCGAACCCGGCCGTGCGCAGGACGAGTCCGGCGATGATCATCGGCTTGTAGCCGAGCCGGTCGGCGAGGGTGCCGCCGACCAGGAACATGCCCTGCTGGCTGAAGTTGCGTACCCCGAGGATGAGCCCGACCAGCCAGCCGGCGAGCCCGAGGGGTCCTGCCAGGTGGGTGGCCAGGTAGGGCATGAGCATGTAGAAGCCCAGGTTGATGGTGAACTGGTTCACCATCAGCAGCCGTACGCTGCGTTCGTAGGAGCGGAAATCGGAGAAAGTCCCCTTCATCAGGCCTGCTCCTCCGCTGCCTCCGCCGGCCCGGGGACGTCGGATGCGTCCTCCCGGCCCAGGGTGAGGGGGTCGACGACGGTGGTGCAGCGGGTCCAGCGGAGCACCTCCTTCTCGTCCAGGCGGCCCAGGACCTCCGGTTCGGGCGCGGGCGGGCCGTCGAGGAGGCCGTGGGCGGCGCAGTAGTCGTCGTCGTACACGGTGCCGAGGTAGCGCTGCGGCCCGTCGGGGAAGATCGTCGCGATCCGGGTCTCCCGGGGGAGCGACCGGGCGAGCCAGCCGGAGACGAGGGCGACGGCGCCGACGCTCCACCCGCCCGTGGCGTAGTGCGAGGTGGCGAGCTGCCGGCAGGTCCACACCGCCTCGCTCGGCGCGACCCAGTGCACCTCGTCGAAGCGGTCGTAGGCGACGTTGCGCGGGTAGATGCTGGATCCGAGTCCGCGCATCAGCCGCGGCCGGGCCGGCTGGCCGAAGATCGTCGAACCGATGGTGTCGACGCCGACCAGGGTCAGGTCCGGATAGAGCTGCCGCAGGACGCGGGAGACGCCCGCCGAGTGCCCACCGGTGCCCACGCTGCACACCAGCACGTCGATGTGGCCCATGTCGGCGGCCAGTTCGAGGGCGAGCGGGGTGTACGCGGTGGTGTTGTCGGGATTGTTGTACTGGTCCGGGCACCAGGAGCCGGGGTGCTGCTCCAGGAGCTGGGAGACCCGGTCCCGGCGGGCCTGCTGCCAGCCCCCCGTGGGGTGCGGCTCGGAGACCACGTTGACCCGGACTCCGTACGCGGACAGCAGCCGCGTCATGGAACTCTCCAGCCCCGGGTCGGTGACCAGGGTGACGGGGTGTCCGTAGACCATGCCGGCGAGGGCGAGGCCGAGGCCGAGCGTGCCGCTGGTGGACTCGATGATCCGTGCGCCGGGGCGCAGGTCGCCGCGGGCGCGGGCCCGTTCGACCATGTGGAGGCCCGGGCGGTCCTTGATGCCCCCGGGGTTGAAGCCCTCCAGTTTCGCCCAGAACCCGCGGCCGGTCGGGGCGAGCGGCTCCGAGACGTGGAGGAGGGGGGTGTTGCCCACCAGCCCGGGCAGGGCGGGTCGGGTAGGGGGTGTGACGTCGGTGGTGGGGGAGTGCATGGTCCGCTCTCGTTTCGGTGGTGGGCGTCAGGTACTCGTTCGGGAGGCGGCCGCGCCGTGCGGCCGGAGAACCGAACGGGTCTAGACGCGCCACCGGCAGACGCGGATCTGCGTCGAGCGGCCGGATTCCGCCGTCGGCGCCCGGCCGTTGGGCGGACTCGGGGCCCGGGACACGGAAGTGGCCGGGGCCTCCTCGCAGGACACGCGGACCTCACCGGCGTCCGGTGCGTGCCTCGTCGCGAGGTGGGTGTCGGCGGTGAGGCCCGGGGCGGTGCAGGAACCGGTGTGACCGCGATGAGGGTGCCGGGGGGAACGGTCCTCGGAGTGGTCGGTCCCGAAGGAGGCCGCGGCGGCGGTCCGCGTCCCGGCGTGGTGGTGCGCGGCTTCGCCGAGGGGGGTGAAGCAGAGCACCGCCGCGAGCAGGAGGGCGTGGGCGACGGCGGCGAGCAGAGGGATACGGGGATGGCGGGGCATGGTTCCTCCGGGTGGCACGACTCCTCGGCTCCGTGGAGGAGCGGGAGGGACGGGCACCCGCGGCGGATCGCGGGCGTGGGGGCATGCGGGCCTTGTCCGCCGCGCGGGCGCGTGCGCGGTCGGCGGGGTCCGGGGGTGGGGGCGTACTACACCCGGAGGACCGTCGAGGTTCTGGAGAAGGCCGGCCCCGACGCGACGGGCGTGGCCGTTCCGGTGCCGGCCGCGTCGCGGATTCCGGCGGCCCACGGCGCACGGGGCTGCGGCGAATATCCCGGCGCACCGGATACCGGTGCCCCTTCCGGTGTCCGTGGCGAGCATCCGTGCGTCGGTTCCGCCGAATCGTCCTCGCCGTCGGCTCCGCCCGTGGTGTGGGAGACGACGGACATGGGGGCGGGCGCGGCAAGGGCCGGCCCGTGCGGGTCTGCCCCGTGACCGGCCAGAAGGGCGAACAGCAGCCCGGCCAGGCCGAGTAGACGCCGTAGCCCCGCCGAAACGCGGGACCGCGGCGCACGCGAGCGCGGCTGGACCGTAATCACGCCGTTATGTTAGCCGCCTCTTGGAGTGAATTCGAGTTCCCTCCGGAACGTGGCGCGAATAAGTCGTGCGGGCGCTCGGTTGATTGTCTGGTTTGGAAGGGTCGGTCATAGTCTTTACTAAGAAGCTAAAAAATAAATACACCCCTCAACCACGCCCATGCGGCACGAGCCGGGTGCGGCCCCGGACCCGCCGTCCGGTCCGCGGGCCGGACAGCGTCGGAGCGCGCCGGTGGCGGCCGTCCGCCGGAGGGCCGGGGCCGCGGCAGCGGTCCCCCGCTCCCGCGCGACGGCAGGCGCCTTCCCGGTCCCGCCCGGTCGGGGGTGAGTGCTTTCGTCCTCGCCGCCGGCGGCTGCGCCTTTCTGCCGGCGGTCACCGGGTCCGCAGGGCTTCGCCGCTGCGGCCGTCCGCGGTTCCGCTCCCTTCCTTCGGGGTGCGGGGTCCGCCGGGTTCGGCCTCGGCGTCCCGGTCGGGCGGCCGGTGCGGACGTGAGGGACCGGGGCCGGGGCGTCGTCTCTGGCGCAGCGTCAGGCGGGAGGGCGCGGTGCCCGGCCGGGTCTCCCGCCTGACGCGCGGCGCCAGCCGATGCGCACGCCCCGCATGAAGGGCATGCCGCTGCGGGCGATCGACTCGTGGCGGACCTGCGTGCCGGGCTTGGGTGCGTGGAAGATCTGTCCGTTGCCTGCGTAGAAGCCGACATGGCTCTGGTCTCCGCGCACGACGACGAGGTCGCCGGGCTTCAGCGCGGCGAGGGGGTCGATGCGCGTGCCGGCGCCGGCCTGCCCCTGGGGGGTGCGCGGTATCGCCACGCCGGTCTGCCGGTACGCCCAGGACGTCAGGCCGGAGCAGCCGAACGAGGACGGGCCGCTCGCGCCCCAGACGCAGGGCATGCCGACCCGGCTCCTGGCGGCGGCGAACGCGGCGGCGGCCCGCTCGGAGGTGCTCGCCTCGGTCCCCGGGGCGGCCCGCGCGCCCGGGGCCACAGCCGCCGCGGTGCCGGCGGCGCCGCGTCGGGTGCCGGGTCGGCCGCTGCGGCCGGAGCGGCGCCGCACGGTGTCGGTGTCCGGTCGGCTCCTGCCGCGGCGGACCCGGGCTCAGGTCACCGGCCGACTCCCGGTGCCGCGCCGAGATCGGGGGGCAGGTCGCGGATGCCGCGGCGCAGGTGCTCGACGTGGTGGAGCGCCTGGTCGAGGAGTTCGGCGACGTGGTTGTCGTACAGCGCGTAGACGATCGACCGCCCCTGCCGCTCGCCGGTGACCAGGCCGAGGTTGCGCAGCAGGCGGAGCTGGTGGGAGCAGGCCGAGGGCTCCATGTCGACGGCGGCTGCGAGGTCGCCGACCGAGGCGGGCCCCTGCCGGAGCCGGGCCAGGATGTACAGCCGTGACGGCGTGGCCAGGGCCTGGAGGGTCGCGGCGACTTCCGCTGCGCCCACCGTGTCGAGCCGTTCGCGCGTACTGCTGCCGGCGTTCGTTCCATGGCCCATGAGGCCATGATACGGACGACACGTGAAGACCTGTTCAGATATTCAGCTATCGTGGCCGTGTCGTCCGTCCGCCCGTGAAGGGTTGCGCTGTCATGCCTCCTGTCCTGGAACGGCCCTCGCCGCCCGTTGCCGACACACCGTCCGCCGTCCCGCGGCGGCGCACCCGCATCCTGGCTCTCCCCGAGGCCAGGCAGGCGCTCGCGGCCCTCGTCCTGTTCCTCGCGGCCCTCCCGCTCCACCTGCTGGATGCTCCCGTGTGGCTCTGGGGCCCCCTGCTCGCGGCCACCTACGTCACCGGCGGATGGGAGCCCGGCCGGGAGGGGCTGAAGGCCCTCAGGGAGAAGTCGCTGGACGTGGACCTGCTGATGGTGGTCGCGGCCCTCGGCGCCGCCGCGATCGGCCAGGTCCTCGACGGCGCGCTGCTGGTCGTCATCTTCGCCACCTCCGGCGCCCTGGAGGCCGTCGCCACCGCCCGTACCGCCGACTCCGTGCGCGGCCTGCTCGACCTGGCACCGGAGACCGCGACGCGGATCGCGGACGACGGCACCGAGGAGTCCGTACCGGCGGACTCCCTCGCCGTGGGCGATGTCGTCCTCGTACGGCCCGGCGAGCGGATCGGCGCCGACGGCCGGGTCCTCGACGGCGCGGGGGAGGTCGACCAGGCCACCATCACCGGCGAACCGCTGCCCGCGGCCAAGCAGCCCGGTGACGAGGTGTTCGCCGGGACCCTGAACGGCTCCGGCGCGCTGCGGGTGAGGGTCGAGCGCGACCCGTCGGATTCGGTGATCGCCCGGATCGTCGCCATGGTCGAGGAAGCGGCCCGGACGAAGGCGCCGACCCAGCTGTTCATCGAGAAGGTCGAGCAGCGCTACAGCCTCGGCATGGTCGCGGCCACGTTGCTGATCTTCGTGATCCCGCTGCTCATGGGATCCGCGCTGGAGCCCACGCTGCTACGGGCGATGACCTTCATGATCGTGGCCTCGCCGTGCGCGGTGGTCCTCGCCACGATGCCGCCGCTGCTCTCGGCGATGGCCAACGCGGGCCGCCACGGAGTGCTGGTCAAGTCCGCCGTCGTCATGGAGCGGCTCGGGCAGATCGACGCGGTCGCACTCGACAAGACCGGCACCCTCACCGAAGGGGCCCCGCGGCTGACCGATCTGCGCCTCCTGGACGCGCCCGGCCTGGGCGAGAGCGGGCTCCTGCGCCTCGCGGCGTCGGCCGAGCACCCCAGTGAGCACCCCCTCGCCCGCGCGGTGGTGGAGGCCGCCCAGGCCCGTGGGCTGGACCTGGCGCCTGCGGTCGGCTTCTCCTCCGCCCCCGGCACCGGCGTCACCGCCACGGTCGACGGCCGCGCCGTCGCGGTCGGCAGCCCCGCCCGCCTCCTCGACGACCCCGCCCACCCGGCCGCCGCTCTGGTCGACGAACTGGAGGAGGAGGGGCGCGCCGCCGTTCTCGTCGTCCTCGACGGCCGCCCGGCCGGTGTGCTCGGGATCGCCGACCGCCTCCGCCCCGAGGCCGCCGCCGCCACCCGCGCCCTGGCCGAACTGACCCGCCGCGCCCCGGTCCTGGTCACCGGCGACAACCCGCGCGCCGCCGCCCGGCTCGCCGCCGAGGTCGGCATCACCGACGTGCGGGCCGGTCTCCTGCCCCAGGACAAGGTCGCCGTCGTCCGCGAACTCCAGGGCGGCGGTGCCAAGGTCCTGGTCGTCGGCGACGGCGTCAACGACGCCCCCGCGCTCGCCGCCGCCCACACCGGCATCGCCATGGGGCGAGCCGGATCCGACCTCGCCCTGGAGACCGCCGACGCCGTCGTCGTCCGCGACGAACTCGCCACCGTCGCCACCGTGGTGAACCTGTCCCGCCGCGCCCGGCGCCTCGTGATCCAGAACCTCGTCATCGCGGGCACCTTCATCGCCGTCCTGGCCGCCTGGGACCTCGTCGGCACCCTGCCCCTGCCGCTCGGCGTGGCGGGACACGAGGGGTCCACCGTCCTCGTCGGCCTCAACGGCCTGCGGCTGCTCGCCGACGGTGCCTGGCGTCGTGCCCGCCCGTCGGCTGGCCCGGACGCGCCGTGAGCGGGCGCGTGAACCGGTGGAAGGGGACCGCCCCCGCGCGGGCGGGGGCGGCCCCCGCCGAACGCTGATGGAGGGGCGGGCCCCGGCCGGACCGCGTTGCCGACCTGTTCCCGGGACGGCCCTCGGGAGGAGGGGCCCCTCCTCCCGGCCGCCATGCCCGCGAACACCGGTGCGGCACGCGGTCCGCGACGCGGTGCCGGCACTCCTCCGCGCTCGCCCCACCCGTGGTGGCCCCCGTCGCGCCACGCAACTGCTGTGCGGCGCGGGGAAGAGACGGGGGCCACCACGCGCGGGGGCGCCGCCCGGATGCCGTGGCGTCCGGCCGGGCCCCGCTCGGATCCTCCCGCAGGGCCCGGCGCCGCCGCCTGCCGTGCGCCGAGGCCCCGGGCGCAGTCGTTCAGGAGGTGTTGGGCTGTGCGCCGCCTGATCCGTGGCCGGTTCGGTCGACGATGGCGCGGACCGTCACGGGTGCGGTGCGATCGGCGATCCAGCCGCCCTCGCTGTGGCTCCCCTGGGCCAGGTACCTCGCCTGGACGTCCACGACGACGAGCGCGTTGTTGTAGCTGAAACCTTCGGCGATGCCGGGACTGGTCGTGAATTCCGGCAACACGCCGCCGAGGCCGACCTGGTCCTGGACAGCCTGCCTGGAGGGACGGCCCGTCTCCGCCGAAGCCGTGTCTCCTGACGCCGACCCGTTCCTCGCCATGGCCTCGGCCACGCCGATCCGCGTTCCCCGCCAGAGCGTGACGGTCCTGTCCGGGGCGACGGCCACCGCGTCCGCGACCTCCGCTTGCGGCGTGGGCTGCGGAAGCCTGTCGCGGTAGTACTCGTCGAAGTCGTCCGTGTCCGAGTCGTAGTTGGGATCGCTTTCGGGGAGCCGGGTCGGGCCGGTCGAGTAGCGGATCGGGCCGTCGGCAGCCGACTCGGTTCCCTCGGTCACCAGCGTCTCGAAACCGAGCGCGTAGTCCGACGCGGCTCCGGAGGACGAGGGCACCGTGTACGCCACTCCCCGGTCCAGTTCCGTCGGCCGGTTGACGACCTCCGGGGCTTCCCGCGCGCCGGCGTCCGCGACGGCTCCCGCCGTCCCTGCCACCTCGGTGCGCCCGGCGCCCGACTCGCGCGAGCCCTCCCCGCCGCGCCCGCCGCTCTCGCTGTCCACGACCCGGACCTCGCCGCCGCGCCCGGCGCCGGCCGGCCCTTCGACGGCGCCCGGCCCGAACTCGCCGCCCTCGGGCAGCCCCGAGAAGACGGCCGACAGGATGCCGAGACCGAAGTTGACCTTGTCGACGGTCGTCTCCGGGGGCGGCGCCGCGTCGGGGTCGGTGAACGGAACGTACGGACTGGTGCAGTTCGGCCCGACGCACGCGGCGGAGGCCGTGGAAGCCAGGAGGAACTGGCTGCCGAGCAAAGCCGCTGTTACGGCCCCCACCGTGGCAACGGCCGTTCTGCGGGTTCTCGTGTTCCTCACGAATTATCTCTCCTTCTGGTTGGTGTCATCCGAATCGTGGGCAACGGCGGTCTTGGGGATGCGCCTTTGCGTGTGGGGCCGAAAGGCGTGCCGTTGCGGACGCGCCCGCGGTCACCGGGCGGCTTTGTCGCTTCAGAAACGGCTGTGACGGTGCGGCCTTCGTGCGTGGGGCCGAAAGGCGTGCCGTTGGGACTGCCCGCCCGCGGTCACCGGGCGGAGAGTTGGCTCGACAGTACACGCCAAGTCCCTTCTAGGTAAGCGTTGTTGGCTTCTCTTTCCGGCGTCGTCCCCCGGTCCGGACATGGCGGAGGCGTCGTGGTGATTGCCCGAGTCGACCGCGAATCAGAGGCGGGAGTGTTACGTCCCGGCTGGGCTCCGCGGTCGGCGCGATGCGTTGGAGGCTCTCGTCCTCCTCGCCGAGGGGTTTCGGCTCACGGCCGGATGCGACGGGCGGATGGCGGGCCGTTGTCGCGCTCGCAGTCCGCTCGTGTGCGGTCAGCAGGAGCGTCCGTAACTGCCTGAGCTGCGAAAACACCGGGTCATGTGGTCAGGGTGAACGAGCCCCGCCGGGCCGGAATGCAAAGAGTGGGTAAAGCGCCGGGATGGCTGGGCGGCCGGAGTGTCTCCCCTCGCAAGACGCAGTCGACTGAGGGAGCGCAGGTCGGGATGAGGGCCGGATTCAGACGGGAAGCGACCGCCGCGGCGGTTCTTGCGGCGTTATTCGCGAGCGCCGGCGCGACGGCCGCGCCGGCTTCGGTGGACCGTTTGCACAAGAATCACGTCCTGGTGGTTGGTGTGCATGCGAAGGGCAGGGCGCATGTCGGCCCCGATGCGGTCGAAGTTGCTTTAGCCGACCGCCGCTTCACTCCCGGCATTTCGCTGAAGTCCTCCGCAGGAAACGTCTCGTGGGGGCGCTTCGAGCATCTTTCTGCGGTGCGCAAGAAGGCCGTCTGCCCTGTCGGGCTGCCCGTGGACTCACTCCCGCGCGATTCTCGCGAGAACAGGCCCGAAACCGTGCGTCTGCTGAACTCGGAGGATTTGGGGAAGGGCAAGGTCCAGGACAGCCCGCCCGCGCGGTTGCCCGGGCTTTTCTGCGGCTGGAGCGGACTGTCCGCCCCCGGTGCCTTCTCCTCCCGGCTTCAGACCGCGAGGAACACTCCGGGCGGCCCGGTCCACGCGCTGAACGCCCCTCTCGGCCTGCACCCGCGGACGCCGGCGCACCGCCGCCCGGCGGACGACCCGGACGGCAGCCCCGACGGCGTCTCCGACGATCGGGTCGCGCGCTGCGGGCACCGCGAGGCTGTCCGGTTCCGTGCGGGCGAGGACGAGGGGCACGGTGCCGTCACCTCCTCGCGGACGGCCGTCAGTTGACGGTCCCGGTCGTCCCCCGTGGCGCCGACGGCGCGGGGCCGGAGACGGCGCCGGCCGGGGAGGCCCCGGCGGCGGGCACCTCTGCCGCACCCTCCACGGAGCCCGTTCGCTCGGCCGGGCCCGTCGTGGTGGGTGACGGCGCGGCGCGGGCGGCGACGCAACCCCCGCTCCGGGTACGCCGCTCGACGACGGGCGGACGCGATGGGCGCGGGTCCCGGAGAGACGGCCGCGACCCGGCTGCCACCGGCGGCGGCACCACCGCCACCGCGCTGGACGTCACCGATGCCGACCTGGTGCCGGTCGGGGTCGTGGCACTGAAGCACACCCGACGGAAGCGCTCACGGCACCGGCGCATGGCCGGGCATGACACCGCCGTGGTGCTCGCGCGGGGTTCTGGCCACCTCGCAGGAGGCCCTGGAACGAGGCACTCCACGTCCGAGCAGGCGTCGGGGCGAAGCCGGCGTCATCTTCGAGAAAGGGACCGAATGTCCGGAACGGTCTGCCCAGATTGCTGGATCCTCATGCCGACCGAGGAATCGGCATGCCATTGCCCCGGGGCCGGGGCGAACGCGTACGAGGACCAAGACCCCTTCGCCGAGACCTGGGTCCGTCCCTATGTCAACCTGGGTGAAGGCCCCGAACACACCTCAGCCGTCCACGAGGAGCGGCCGTCGGGGGAGGCAGGCTCCGCCGGAGAGCAACGCACCGCCCCGGGGCCGGCGGCCGGCGCCATGCAGGGGGGTCTCCCGGGGCAGTCGAGGTGGTGGGCGACCCCGGAGCGAGGCGGCACGGACCCGGTAGCGGAGTCCCTGCACGGGCAGGAACCGACGACCGCCCCCCTTCCGGAACTTCTCCGTGACGACGTGCACGGGGCTCCGTGGTACGTGGAGGCGCAGCCCGTGGAGGAGGGGCACACCATCCGGTTGCACCGGGTCGACGCCAGCCGACCGCACCCGGATCCCGGTGCCGGCGCACCGGCAGACCGCCGTTCCCGGGGCAGGCACTCCTCGCACGCCCGCCCCGCCCGGTGGGGAGCGCCGGGCAGAGGCGTCGGGCTGTCGGCCGCGATCATGGCCGTGGTCGGTACCGTGGCACTGGCCCACGTGATCGCCGAACGGGCGGAAACGTACCGGCGGGTGGCGCCGATGGCGCCACCCGAATCGGTTCCGGTCCGTGACGCGTCCGCGGCGCCGACCGGTGGTCCGTCTCCCGAGACCGGCACCTCCCGGAGTCGTTCAACGCCCGGGCAGCACGACACGAAGCGCCCCGCGCTCCAGGTCACGGCGCTGTGCTGCGGTGCCCAGGGACCGGAGATCGCGGAGCTTCAGCTGTGGCTGAGGCAGATCAGGCTCTACGACGGTCTTGTCCACGGAACCTACACCCGGCGAGTGGAGCGCGCCGTGGCCGAGTACCAGAGGAGCCGGGGGATCACCGGGGACGCCGTCGGGGAGTACGGACCGGCGACCCGGGAGGCGCTACAGCGTGAGGTGCGTGCCTCCATCGGTCCCTGAACCCCGGATGCGCGCCTGCCGGAGCCGCTCGGCCTGACGCGGCGGGCACGGGCCGTACACCCGCCCGCCGGTGCCGGGAGGGTGTACCACCGGGACCGTCCGGTGTCGCAGGGCCGCGGATCCGGCACGGTGCTCGACCGCGTCGCTCATGCCCCGCCCCGTGCCGGCAGGACGGTGCACGGCCGAGGTGGGTGCGCGTGCCCCCGGGCTGATCACCGGCCGGTGCGGACACGCGGTGACGCCGGCGCGCAGCCGTGGCGGGTCGTCCCGGTGAGCGGGTCGTGCGGCTTGCCCCGGCCCGCCGGGTCCGCTGCTTCGGCCCCGGTCCCAGGGCGTCACCCGTGGGGACTCCCGCCGTGCCCCTGCCGTCGTGACGGTTCATCGTCCGGACCCGGAGAGCGCCGGTGGGGGCGCCAGCACCCTCCGTCAGCGGCGCCCCGTACCGGGCCGTGCCCGTGCGCGACGGGCACCGTCCCGCGACCGCGCTTCCTCGGCACCCCCCTTCTCCGCGCCTCCTGGGACGTCACCGTCCGCAGCCGGTGCGGAGCGCTGGGAGGCCGCACATCGCTGCGGCCGTAGGGGATCTCCGTGCGCCGTCCCGTCGGGCCGGTCCGCAGCCCGGCGCTGGTCCCCGGTGGGGTCGACGACGGGGCCTCGGTCACGGTGCGGGGCGACGGTGATGCGGATGCGGTGACCCCTCGGTCGAGGCGGACGGTGACGGACAGGAGACCGGCCCGGGCACTCGGCTCGGCGGCTGCCTCCAGGACATCGGACCGTCGGCAGCAGCTGCGCAGGCAGGCTCGCCGGAAGCCCGCGTGGCCACGGGCCCTTCGGACCTCCCGGGGACCTGGCTCCCCGGGGCGACGGCGTAGAGGGCCAGCCCGACTGCGGAGGCGACGGCCAACGACGCCCCGGCCGCCGTGACGGCGTGTGCCGCGACCACCGGGTGAGCGGCTCCGGTGGCGGACGTCGCGCCGCCACCCCCGACTCCGGCCGCGGGGGTGGCGGCCGTCGTCGCGCAGGAGGAGACGTGCCGCTGGGCACCCCAGAGCATCAGGGTGCCCGGGAGTACGGCCCGCAGCCGGGAGTTGACATCCTTCAGGTCGCGGAACGCCCTGCGGCAGGCAGGGCACTCCGCGAGGTGGTGGTTCAGGGAACGTCCCGTGGGCCTGCGTCGGCGCAGGGCGGCGGCCATGAGCGCGGAGTGTCTTCGGCACTGGTCCGACGCGTTCGGGCCGTGGGCGTGCTCGGCGAGGTAGGCCTCCCGCAAGCCCTCGCGCGCCCGTTCCGCCAGAGACCACACACCGCTGGGGCTCAGCCCCAGGACGCCCCCCACGTCCGTCGCGCTCTCCTCCTCGACGAGGGTGAGCCAGAGGACGGCCTGCCATCGGGCCGGCAGCGAGCGGAAGCAGCGTACGACGAGATCGTCCTCCAGGCCGCGCAGCGCGAACACTTCCCCGCTCTCGTCCGCGGGGGCCTGACGCCCTGCCTCGACATCGTCCGTCAGCTCCGCGCGCCGGGCGGTCTGCGCCCAGTTCATCGCCGTCGTGCGCACCACGGTGAGCAGGTAGGGCCGCCAGGGACCGGTGGGCCCCCTGCCCGCGCGCACGGCCTCCAGCGTCCTTGCGAAGGCCTCGGCGGCCAGGTCCTCCGCGGTGTGCGCGTCACGGCAGCAGGTCCGTGCGTAGGCCAGCACGGCACCGTGGTGGCGGGCGTAGACCTCGGCCATGGCCGAGGCCCCGGAACCGCAACGAATCGCTGCGGCCAGGTCCGTGTCCGGGCGGTCGGCGAACGGCCGCTCCGCGTGCTCACTCATCGTGCTCCTTGTTCGACGGATGTGGACACGCCGGCCGGCGCCGGCGGTCGCCGGGGAGGCGGGACCCGCCCGACGGGTCCGACGCGCCGCGGCCTTCCGGGCGGAGGGGCGCTCCGCGAGAGGAACGCCGGTGGCGTCGGTCCACTGCGCGAAGGAGCCGGGTCCGGGCCCGGGTGGGCAGCCCCGACGTGACGGTGCCTGCCTCCCCCGCCGAGTCGTGCCCTGCCACCTCCTGCGTGCTCCGTCCGGGCCCCTCGGACCTCCGGGGCCGAGGGCCGGGTGCCGCACGTCCCGAGGGGGAGGCTCCGCGACGACGGCACCCCGGGGCTCAGCCGGTGCCGGTTCGGGACCTGCGCCGGAGCGCCAGCACTCCGCCGCCGGCTCCGAGGAGGATCAGCCCCGCCAGGGCGTACGGGCCGACGGCACCGGCACCGGTGCGTGCCAGTGCGCCATCCTGCTCCCGTGCCGGCGCCCCGGCGGCCTGGGCGACGCCGTTCGCCGGCGTCTCGGACGGGGGGACCGAGAGCGTGGCGCTCGTACTCGGCGAAGGGGCCTCGTCCCCGGCGGCTGACGGCGAAGCGGGTGCGGCTTCGCTCGGCACGGCGCTCTTCTCCGCCGGTGCGCTCGGGGAGGAGCCGGGGGCGGGGGTCTGCTGCTCGGTGCAGTCGCGGGTGCCTCCGTTCCACGCAGCGATCAGCCTGCTCCTGATCACCGGGCGGTCCGGCCCCTTGGGAAGCAGGCCGTGCTGCCAGCCGTCCTCGGCGCCGAGCAGTCCGTCGTACTTCACATTGCTGCGGTAGAGGTCTATCTGGGCGTAGCACCCGGCATCCGGCACGGCGGTGCGGAGCGTGCCCACCGTGCCGGCCGCCACCGTGGTGGTGTCCCAGGCGTGGAAGACCTGCTCGCCGGATTCCTTCCAGCTGGGCCCGTGGGTGCGGTAGGAGGCCAGGGACGCGGTGCAGGTGCCTTCACCCGCGCTCGCCCGGACGTGGATGCGGACCGTCCCGTCGTGCTCGGGACGCAGCTTCGAAGGCCCGACCCTGACCTTGCGCTGCCATGCCCGGCCGTCGAGTGAGAACTCGCATGCCCCGGGGGGGACCACCGTTCCCTCACCCTCGCCGGGTGCGTAGCCCGCGGCACTGTCCTTGTTCCAGCCGTCGCCGCCCGGGGGGCCGTCCGCCCGGGCCGGGGCGGACAGCGCGGCCGTGAAGGTCAGCGCGATGGCACCGCAGGCGAGTGTGCGCAATGTCGTGCGGCGGCGTAGCTCGTACATCGGCTTCCTCGGGTCCTTTCGTTTCGCCGTAGGGGTTCACCGGGAGGGAGGCGCGTGCTCCGCGGGGATCCCGCGACGTTGCGTACTCGTTACCTGTGGGCGACCGGGAGGCCCGGACGCCGCAGGTCTGCACGCGGCAGTGGCTCCCGGGGCCGAACGGCCAGGCCCGTGCGCCGCCTTGCTCGTCGGGCCTGCACGCGGGCGGGTCGCACCGCGCCGGCGTCGTTCACCGGCGGCACGCTGCGGGGCGTGGCTGCCGCCTGTTCGTGTGGGGGTGGGCCGGCGTTCCGGGTCCGCCCTCCGGCACCGTCGGCCGCGGAATCCGGTGCGGGCCCGACGGGCCGGCGACGAGACCCGGGGCCCGTGCAGGAGCCGATGCACCCCGCCCGCTGCGCAGCTCGCGCAGGGGTACCGAGCGGCGCTCGCGCCCGCGGGGCACCGCGGCTGCCGGAGCACCCCGGAGCAGGTACCCGCTCCGGGGGCCTGTCCTCACTCCCGCAGGGAGGTTCCGGTGCGCCTTCCGCCTCTGGGGCCCCCGCCGCCGGGGTGCCGGGCGGGGCGCAGGCGTACCCGCTCAGGCCCTGCCGTGCGCCTTCTGGGCCTGCCGCACCAGGGAGTCGACGACCACGGCGGCCAGCAGCACTCCTCCCGTGATCATGAACTGCACGGCGGCCTGGATGCCCAGCAGGGCCATGCCGGAGGCGATCGACTGGATGACCAGGATGCCGAGGAAGGCGGACCAGGTCGTGCCGTGCCCGCCGAACAGGCTGACGCCGCCGATGACGGCCGCGGCGATGGCGTTGAGCAGCAGCAGGCCGGTGCCCGAGGTCTGGCTGGCCGACGTGATGCGCGAGGCCAGGAACAGGCCGCCGACCACCGCCATGGACGCGGAGACCGCGAACACCGAGATCCGCACCCGCACGATGTTGACGCCCACCCGCCGCGCCGCCTCGGCACCGCCGCCGACGGCGTAGACCCGGCGTCCGTACGGTGTGCGGCGCAGCAGGAGGTCCAGCCCCGCCACGACGACGAGGAAGATCAGGAGGGCGAGCGGCAGGCCCCGGAACTGGTTGAGGACATAGGCGGCCCCGAACACGATCAGCCCCACCACGCCCGTGCGCAGCGCGATCTCGGCGAGGGAACGGCACGGCATCCCGGTGGCCCTGCGGTGCCGCCTGTCCCGGTACGAGGCGAGGAAGTACACGGCCGTGCCGAGCGCCGCCACGCCGTACGCCACGGCGACGTTGCCGAAGTAGTGGCTGGTCAACGTGGCGACCAGGCCCTCGTCGTCGAGGTTGACCGTGCCGCTGGTCCCCAGCAGGTACAGCATCAGGCCGCTCCAGCCGAGCAGTCCCGCCAGCGTCACCACGAACGCGGGCACACCGACCCTGGCGAAGAAGAACCCCTGCACCAGTCCGATGGCCGTGCCGCAGAGGACCGCCACGATGACGGCGAGCCACTCCGCCATGCCGTTCTGCACGTTGAGCACGGCGAACACGACCGCCCCGAAGCCGCTGACGGAGCCGACCGACAGGTCGATCTCGCCGACCAGCAGCACGAAGACGATGCCGACCGCGATCAGCCCGGTGCCGACGATGTCGACGCTCAGGTTGGAGAGGTTGCGCGGCGAGAGGAAGTTGCTGTTGAGGCTCTGGAAGATCACCCAGATCAGCAGGAGCCCCAGGACGACCGGGACCGAGCCGAACTCGCCGCTGCTCATCCGGTGACGGACGGTCTCGGCGTGGCCCTTGAGGTCGATCCGGCGCCCGCTCACCGCTCCGCCTCCCCCGGGCGCGGGGTGCGGCGGGTCACGGCGTCCCCCGTGGCGCCCGTGATGGAGGCGATGATCTGCTCGTGGGACGTGGTGTTCACATCGAAGAGGCCGTTGTTGCGCCCCAGGCGGAGTACCGCGGCGAGGTCGGCCACGGCCTTGACGTCGCCCATGTTGTGGCTGATGAGGAGCACGCCCAGGCCGTGGTCGCGCATCCGCTCGACCAGGTCGAGCACCTGGGCGGTCTGCTGGACGCCGAGGGAGGCGGTGGGCTCGTCGAGGAGCACCACCCGGGGATCGCCGAGAAGCGAACGGGCGATGGCGACCGTCTGCCGCTGGCCTCCGGAGAGGGCCGCCACCGGGACGCGTACGTTGGGGATGCGGATGGCCAGGGTGCTCAGCAGGTCGCGGGTGCGGCGCTCCATCTCCACCTCGTCGAGGATGCCGATCCGCCGGATCTCGCGGCCGAGGAAGAGGTTGCCGACGACGTCGAGGTTGTCGCACAGCGCCAGGTCCTGGTAGACGGTGGCGATGCCCAGGTCGGTGGCGTCGCGCGGGCGCCTGACGTGCACGGGCTCGCCCTGCCACTCGACGACGCCCCGGTCCGCCAGGCTCACTCCCGCGATCACCTTGACGAGGGTCGACTTGCCGGCGCCGTTGTCGCCCATCAGGGCGACCACCTCACCGGCGCGGATCGTCAGATCGACGTCCGCGAGCGCCTGGACGGCGCCGAAGTGCTTGGAGACGCCGCGCAGGGCCAGGAGGGGAGGAACCGCCACGGGTACGCACCTCCTTCCCGTCCGATTACGACGTGAGTCCGGCCCTCTCGCAAGCCGGGGCGTACTTCGGGGTGCAGATCTGATCAATCGTGTACATGCCGTCCCTGACGAGGGTGTCCGCGATGTTGCCGACGTTCACGGCTACGGGGGTGAGCAGGACGGCCGGGATCCCCTCGTCGGTCGTGTTGTCGATCTCGTCCCCGGCGACGGCACCGACGGGCTCGCCGCGGCTCAGCGCGACGGCTATCGCGGCGGCGGCACGGGCCTGCGGGGCGAAGGGCTTGTACACGGTCATGGTCTGCTCGCCCTCGACGATCCGCTGTACGGCGGCGAGCTCGGCGTCCTGGCCGGTGACGGGGGGCAGCGGGCTGATGTGGTTGGCCTTGAGGGCCGTGATGATGCCGAACGCGAGCGCGTCGTTGGCCGAGTACACGCCGTCGATGCTGTCCGGCCCGAGGGCGGCGACGGCACCGGTCATGTTCCTGTGGGCGTTCTCCGACCGCCAGCCGACGGTGTCGTACGACTTGCCGATTCTCACCTCACCCGCCAGGACGGACAGCGCACCCTCCTCGAACCAGGCCGAGTTGGGGTCGGCCGGGTCCCCGTTCATCATGACGATCTGCGGTCGGTCGGCCTTGTCGCCCATGGCCTCCAGCAGCGCCTCGCCCTGGAGCCTGCCGACCTCCGCGCCGTCGAACGAGACGTACGCCGCGATCGGGCCCTCGGCGAGCCGGTCGTAGGAGACGACCGGCACGTTCGCGTCGGCCGCGTTCCGCACCGAGCTCTGCAGCGCCGCCGAGTCGACGGGGTCGAGGATCAGCACGTCCACCCCCTGGGTGATCATGGTCTCGATCTGCCCCTGCTGGGTGGCCACGTTGCCCTGGGCGTTGGCGTACTCGATGGTGCAGTCGGGACAGAGCTCCCCGACCCGGTCCTCGATGAGGGGCCGGTCGAAGTTCTCCCAGCGGGCCGTGTAGGAGTCGGGCAGCAGGAGGCCGATCTTCGCTGGTCCCCCCGCACCGCCGCCCTGTTCGGGAGCGGAGCCCGAATGCGCCGCCTGCCCGCAGGCGGCCAGGCCCGTGACGAGCGTCAGCACGGCCAGGAGGGCGGCGGCCCTGCCCGGACGGCTCCGCAGCTCTGGGTTGCGCACGCGAACCACGCCCTCACTCCGTCCGGCCGCCCGGCCGCTGCTCCGGCTCCCCGGTGCCGGGCTCGTCCTGGGGCACGACGATCTCGCTCCACACCTGCTTGCCCCCGCTGACCGGCACCGACCCCCAGGCCGCCGACATCGCCTCGACGAGGAGGATGCCGCGGCCCCCGGTGGCCTCCCAGTCCACGATCACCGGCTTGGCCGGCGCCCGCGGCGACGAGTCCGACACCGCGATCCGCAGCCGGTCCCCGGCGCGGGTGAGGTCCAGGCGCACCGCGCCGTGGGTGTGCACCAGAGCGTTGGTGACCAACTCCGAGACGATCAGCAGGACGACGTCGGCGTCCTGCGTCACGTCCCACGCGCGCAGGGTGCGCGCGGTGAAGCGGCGCGCGTGCATGACCGCGTCCGGCAGCCGCCACGCCGTCCAGCCGACCCGGACCGGCCGGACCTTCATCCCGTCGTAGCGCAGGATCAGCAGCGCCACGTCGTCGTCGCGCCGGCCGGGACCACCGAGCAGCGCGTCGGCCACCCGGCCGGCGTCGGACGGGTCGGTGGCGGCGAGCACGTCGCGCACGCGGCGGGTGCCCTCGTCCAGATCAAGGCTCGCGGACTCGACCAGGCCGTCGGTCATCATGGCGACGACGGCGCCCGGGGCGAGCTCGACCGAGGTGAGGGGGAAGTCGGCCTCGCCGAGCACTCCCAGCGGCGGCCCGCCCTCCGCGGCCACCTCCTCGGTGGTGCCGTCCGGATGCCGCACCAGCGGCTGCAGGTGCCCGGCCCGCACGATCCAGGCCACGCCCTCCTCCATGTCCAGCTCGACGTAGCAGCAGGTGGCGAACAGGTCGGTCTCCATGCCGACGAGCAGCCGGTTGGCGTGGGAGAGGACCACGTCGGGCGGATGGCCCTCCACCGCGTAGGCCCGGATCGCCGTGCGCATCTGGCCCATGATCGTCGCGGCTCCGGCGCTGTGCCCCTGCACGTCCCCGATGACCAGGGCCGCCCGGCCGTCGGTCAGCGGGATGACGTCGTACCAGTCCCCGCCCACTTCGAGCCCGGTCATCGCCGGCAGGTAGCGGGCCACGGCCACCCCGCCGGGGAGCGTCGGGAGGCTGCGGGGCAGCAGGCTGCGCTGCAGCATGGTGGCGAGCTCGTGCCTGGCGTCGTAGGCGTGCGCGCGCATCAGGGCCTGGCCCACCAGACCCGCCGTCGCGGTCAGCAGCGACCGCTCCTCGGGGCTGAACGCGTGCTCCCGGTCCCAGCCGACCAGGCACACGCCGACCACCCGGCCCTGGGCGGGCAGCGGAAGGACGGCGAGACCGCCGGGCCCGACACCCGCGAGCCCGGGCTCCAGGTCGGTTCCCGCGGCCCACAGGCTCGTACGCCCCTCGCGCAGCACGGTCTCCAGCGTGGGCAGGACGCGGGTCGGGGCGTCCGGCCACTCGCCGCGCCACTCGGACCGCCAGGATTCCGGCCAGGCCCTGGGGTCCGGCGGGTCGAGCACCGTGACCACCATCCGATCGGCCTCGATCTCCGCGAGCGCCATCCGGTCGGCGCCCAGCGGCTCACGCAACGCGGCCACCATCGCCCGGCTGACGTCCCGGACGGTCATCGCGTCGGCGAGCACGGCGGACAGCCACTGGACCCGCGAGACCTCGTCGGCCCGGGGCCGCAGGTGCGAGGCGTCGGCCACCACCCCGAGCACGCGCTCCGGCCTGCCGGCGGCGTCGGCGAGCACCCGGCAGCGCAGCCGCAGCCAGCGCAGTTCACCGGTCGGCCGCCGGACGCGGAACTCCAGCTCGCGGCTGCCGGAAGCCATCCGACCGGGCTCGACGACGGACATCAGGGCGGGCACGTCGTCCGGGACGGTGTGCGCGAGCAGGGTCGCCACCTGGCCGTCGAACGCGTCCGGGGCGATGCCGACCAGGCTGAGCAACCGTGCGTCGGCGTTGATCCGACCGGTGCTCAGGGCCAGGGTGAACGAGCCGACGTCGAGGTGGTCCAGGGCCGACTGCGCCCCTGACGACATCGTGGGACCGCGGGCCGGGGGCTCCTCCGGCGGGCGGTCCGGCCGCTCCTCCGGGTGGCCACCGCCCGGTCCGCCCGGGCCGCCGCCCGCATGGAGGCGCGCGGCGACCTGGTCGGCGTACAGCTCCAGAAAGCCCCGGCGGTCGCCGTCGAAGCCGTCGGCGTCGTCGTCCACGACGACCAGGCAGCCCAGCCGCCTGCCGTCCGCGCCCAGGGGCACCACACCCAGTGACATGCCCGGCGGCAGGGCCCCGGGACCGCTGTCGCCGTAGGCCGCGAGCTCCGCGGAGCCCAGCCACAACGGCCAGCCCCGCTGGTAGGCATCCGCCACGGCGGACCGCCCCGTCAGGGTGTAGCCCGTCGGCAGCCCGTACCGGGCGACGGGGCCGCCGACGGTTCCTGCCAGCCGCAGCTCGTCCCCTTCGCCCACCGTGTAGACAGCCGCCAGCGCCGTCCCCGCGAAGGTCCGAACCTGCGCGGGGACGGCCTGCTCCGCCGGGTGCGGCCGATCTGCCCCGGCGTCGCGCGACCCGGCCCTCAGTCCCGACCGGGGCCCGGGAACGCCGGCCCCGGCACCGTCATCATTGGGCATCTCGTCATCCCACCGTCACCCCCCGCTGCGAGTCCTGGCAGGCAAGGGCGTGAAAGGCGCTCACACCTCTCAGAATGGCACAGCCCTGGGAACCCGCCACGGCTCGCGCGGCACCGCGGGCGCCGGGCACCACCGCGCAGCGGCGGTTCCCGACGCGGACGCTGCCTGCGGTCCTTCGCCCCCGGGACCGCCGCGGTCTGATCCAAGCCGCGAAATGCCCTCGACCGGCCGCTCGGCCGCCCGGACGCGACGTTGACGGAGCGAAGGGTGGAACACTCGATTCCGGAGAGGCAGGCTGTATCCATGCGAGCGCGCTTTCGCAGCACAGCCGCACCGCCAGGCGTGGACAGCCGCAACCGGTCCCTCGTCCGATTCGCGCGGTGGGTCCCGTTCGCGGTCGTGCTGATCGCGCTGGTCATCGAGTTCTCACCGGCCAACTTCCTGGTCACCGGCACCTTCCTCACCGCGATGCCGGCGGTGGCCGCGTTGACGATGGGGCCGAAGGGCATCCTCTCGGTGACCGCTCTCGCCCTCTTCACCGACCTGGTCTCGCCCGCGTACGACCACGCGTACTACAGCAACATCGCGAGTCTGCTCCTGGTGTCCCTGGCCAGCGTCACGATGAGCAACGCCATCCGCACACGCAGGGAGGACGAACTCGACCAGGTCCGCCGGATCGCCATGGCAGCCCAGGAGGCCATCCTGCATCCGGTACCCGCACGGCTGGGACCGGTGCGGGCGGCCAGCATGTACCTGGCCGCCGAGACGGGGGCGCAGATCGGCGGCGACCTCTACGAGGCCGTGCAGACGAGGTACGGGGTCCGGCTGATCGTGGGAGACGTCCGGGGCAAGGGGCTGCCTGCCGTGCGTGCGGCCGCAGCCGTGCTGAGCGCGTTCCGGGTGACCGCGCACTACGAGGAGGAACTCGCTCAGGTGATGAACCACTGCGAGGCCGCGCTGCGCCAGGAGCGTGCCGTGCCCGGTGCGGTCGGCCAGGAGGTCCTGCTGGAGGGCTTCGTCACCGTGCTCATCGCCCAGGTGTCCGACACACCCGAGGTCCAGGTCGTCAACCGCGGCCACCCGCCACCACTGGTACTGCGCCGGGGCAAGGTCCGGGCCCTGATGCCCGCCTCACCGCTGCCGCCCCTCGGCCTGGACGACCTCTTCACCGCTCCTCCCGCGAGGGCGGAGAGCCACCCCTTCGCACCCGGCGACCGCCTGCTGCTGTACACGGACGGCGTGATCGAAGCCCGCGGCCCCGACGACCACGACTTCTTCGCCCTGCCCGAGGCCATGGAGGCCGTGCGCCCCTGCACCCCCCGGGAGTTCCTGGAAGAACTCCACCGCGGACTGATCCGCCACACCGCCGACCGCCTGGCGGACGACGCGGCGATGCTCCTCGTCGACCGTCTCGGCGAAGACGAGGCCGACGAGCAGCCGGCGCAGCCGCCGTCCCCCGGGTGACGGGCCGGCAGCTCCCGGGCCCCGTCCCGCGCCTGGCGGGATCCGCCCCCAGGGGAGGCGCTCCCTACCGTGTCGGCGGGTTGATTCTGGTCCTTCGCACGATCGGAGACCCGGGGGGCCCGGGTGTGGCCGGAAGCACGGGATGTGGTCGCCGTACCCGTCGGGCAAGCCCCTCACTCCGCCGCAAGGCCGGGGGCGATCCGCAGGGGGGTGCGGAGGCGGAAGGACCCGGGTGGCGGGCGGAGGGATCCCGGTGGCGCCGATCCGCGCCCTCACCGGCGTCATGGACGCCGTGGACGCTCAGCCGCCGGAGGCCGGTCCCCGGCCCGTCATCTGGGACGCCCTTGCGGCCGCGGCTTCGGCCTTCGCGTCGCTGACCACCTCGGCGGCCTGCT
Organism: Streptomyces sp. C10-9-1; assembly: GCF_024497955.1. GTDB lineage: Bacteria > Actinomycetota > Actinomycetes > Streptomycetales > Streptomycetaceae > Streptomyces > Streptomyces sanyensis. Next base: position 150,171 of record NZ_JANHKP010000011.1, read on the forward strand.
TCGCGACCTCGTCGGCGGCCGCGGCAGCGTCGAGCGACGGCGGCAGGCCCGCCTCCAGCTCCGGAGCTCCGGCTTCGTCCGACGTGCTGTCCGCGTCGAGGGCTGCCGCGTCCTCCGGTCGCGTGGAACCGGGAAGACCCATCGCCGACGTATCACCGAACGCGTGGGTGACGGCGCGGACGGCCTCGGTCAGCTCGCCCGGGATCACCCAGAACGTGTTGTTGTCGCTCTTCGCGAGAGCCGGGAGCGTTTCGAGGTACTTGTAGGCGAGGACCTTGGGGTCGGCATTGTTGTGGTGAACGGCCCGGAAGACGCGCTCCACCGCCTTCGCCTCGCCGTCCGCCCGAAGGATCATGGCTTGCTGCGTGCCCTGCGCTTCCAGGATGTCCTTCTGCTTCGTGCCCTCTGCCGTGAGGATCTTGGCCTGCCGCTCCCCTTCGGCGTGGAGGATGGCCGCGCGCTTGTCACGCTCGGCCCGCATCTGCTTCTCCATCGCCTCCTTGATGGTGTTCGGCGGATCGATTTCCTTGATCTCGACGCGGTTGACCCGGATGCCCCACTTGCCGGTGGCGTCGTCCAGGACGGCCCGGAGGCGGGCGTTGATCTCCTCGCGTGAGGTGAGCGTCTCTTCCAGGTCCATCGAACCGATGACGTTCCGCAGCGTGGTCACGGTGAGCTGATCGATCGCCTGCAAGTAGTCGGCGACCTCGTAGGCAGCCGCCCGCGGGTCGGTGATCTGGTAGTAGAGCACGGTGTCGATGTTCACCACGAGGTTGTCCTCGGTGATCACCGGTCTGGGGGCGGACGAATACACCTGCTCCCGCACGTCCAGCTTGGTGTTGACACGGTCGGCCACCGGCACGACGAAGTTGAGGCCGGGTTGCAGCGTCCGCCGGTACCGGCCGAACCGCTCGATGTTGTAGCGGCGCGCCTGCGGGACGATCCGCACCGTGGCGGCCACGAGGAAGACGACAACGATCGCCGCCACGAGAATCGGGATGACAACCGGATCCACAGTTCCTCCCTCGGGGTGGCTCAGCCGTTCACGGAAGGAGGTCGTGGGGGTAGACGACAGCGGTAGCGCCGTCGATCTCCATGACGTCCACCAGCGCCCCCACGGGGATTACCTGGCTTTCGTCGATGGCCCGGGCAGACCAGTCCTCACCGGAGACCCTGATCAGGCCGCTGGTGGCGGTGACCTCCTGCTTGACCTCGGCCCGCCTGCCGATCAACGCGTCGCTTCCCTCACGGACGAGGGGTGCTTGTGCCATGTGCCGCAGCGCGACAGGACGGACGATGACCAGGCCCGCTGCCGCTGCCACCCCCAGCGCCACGAGCTGGCCCAGAAGGCCGACTCCCAGGCCGGCGACCACGGCGGCGAGCAGGGCGGCACCCGCCAGCAAGCCGAGGACCAGCGTCAGGGTGAAGTACTCCGCGACACCGAGCGCCGCGGCGGCGAGGAGCCATACGAACCACGGCATCGAATCAGCCTTCCTCAGCGACCCTACCCGTGGCATACCCGAATGAACCCGGACAGAACATGCGTATCCGTGCCGGTCTCGAGGAAACAGGCGAGGACCCCATCGCCAGGTGCCCGCCGCCGCCCGGTCCCCGTGCGGCCCCGTCGTGGGGAACGAGAGCCGGGACGGTCACCGGAACCTCCCCGGACGGCCAGGGGCGCCCCGATCGGCCCGCGGCGGTGAGCGCGGTCCGGGCGGGCCTGCGTGCGCCGCCTGGTAGTGCTCTGCTGGCTGGCCTTGTCACTTTGGGTGTGTGGCAGTGCGCTGGCTGTACGAGGGCTGGGGAGCCTGCCGCGGTGCGGGGCCGGCCGGAGGAGGTCGCTTCGGAGGTGTTCACGCCGTTGGTGCGGCGGGACCAGCGGCAGAAGGGTGCTCTGTATCTGCGGGGCCTGCCGCTGGACGGTGGCAGGAAGTCGATGCAGCCGACGGCGGAACGGCTCGGGGTCGATCACCAGCAGTTGCAGCAGTTCATGACGTCCTCGACCCGGCCGGTCGGGGACGTCCGGACCCGTCCGGCGTGGCGGGCGGTGGCAGCGGTGCGACGGCAGGCGTGAGTGGTGGACGGCACCGGCTTCCCGAAGGACGGTGCCTTCTCGCCGGGCATGGCCCGGCAGCAGTCCGGCACTGAGCCTCCCCGCCGCTACTTCTCGTAGCCCGTGTCGGCGGCGAGCCGCTCGATGTCCTCGCGGGCCTTGTCCATCTCGTCCGCGATGGCGTCGTCGGCGCTCTCCGCGAAGGTCTGGTCGCGTTCCCTGACGGGGAGGCCCTGGCAGTGCGGGGGGAGGCTGGTGCTGAGTTCGGTGCCGTCGGCGACGGCGGCTTCGACCTCTGCCGTCGACTCCTCGCGGCATTGACCAGACCGAGCACCTGCCAGACCGAGCGCCTGCCAGGCCGAGTTGGAGGCCGGCCCGGCCGCGCACGGCTGGTGGCCGCGAGACCAGGCTGATCTACCGGACCCAGACATACCGGGGCCGAACCGGTGAGAAGAAGGGCTACCGGGCCCGCGAGTTCTCCGACCTGCTGACCTCTGCACGTCGGCAGCTCGGCGGTGCCCCGCTGGTCGTGGTGTGAGGCTGGCCAGGGACTTCTTCAGGTGGGCCCATACGCCTTCGACGGGGTTGAGGTCGGGTGCGCAGTGGCTGTCCCGCAACCGCGAGAAGGGGTGAAGGCTGGGCTCAGGATGCGTCGCGGTGTGCTGCGGCGGCCCAGCGGCGGATGCTCAGGTCGGGGTGGGCTCGGGCGGACTCGACTGTACTTTCGAGCAGCTCGCGCAGATGAGTCGGGTATGCCGCGCGGGAGGTGGGCAGGCCCAGCAAGACACAGTGGCGCATCCGCAGTTCGGTGGCCTCGGCGAACGCTCGCATCGAGGCATCAAGCCACGCGTCCTTGATGTCCTGCGCCTCGTCCAGAGCGGGATCACGTACCCCATGGGGTCCGTACGCAGGGGAACGATCTGCGCGCAAGGGCACATGGGCGGAGTACCACGCCCGTACGGCACCCGTTCGCTCGGCATCCGTGCCGATCCGTAGGTAGTCGACCAATGCTGCCATCACACGGCGGCGTCCGAACGCATAGACCGCCGGCTCGACGAACCAGCGGCAGAAGCTGGGATCGGGGTCGTATACGGCTGCAGCCATCAGCGGGGCGAACACCTCCTCGGGCAGACTTGCGCGTTCGAGCAAGGGCTTTCGCATCGCATGGGCGAGGTGGCGGGCACGCCGGTCGTTCGGCTCCATGACGACGTCGTCGACGCCCAGGAGGCGAGCCACCTCGGTCGCGCATGTCAGGAATGAGCGCGGTTCCATGCTGCTCCGTCTGCCTTCGGCCACGACAGCATTCTGGACCGGCCGTCGGCAGGCACGGCACCAGCGGTGGCTGGCCTTTGCGCGGAAGGGCACCCGCTCAGACTCCCCCTCGCCGCGGAACGGTCATGGTGTGGTTGGTGTGATCACGGCGTCAGAGCCGTCCTGGACGGCCCCGTTCCCCGGGCTGGGCTCTCGTGCCTCGGGAAGCTGGTGACGGTTCTGCGGCGCCAGGGCGCGGACACGCTTCGCAGGGGCGTTCGTGGAGCCTTCCGCTGAAGGAACGGACCCTGTCGGTCACGGCGTACTGGCGCGCGAACCTGACCTTGCTGCAGCTCGACCCATGGTTCGGGGTTTCGATGTCGGCAGCGGACCGGACCAACGACCGCCTCGGGCCGATGCTCGCCTTCCAGTTCCGCAAGCGGTCCGCGAAGGGCACCGTGCTCACCGTGGCCGGCGCCCTGGTCCCCACTTGTGACACACGCCATCGCGGAGCGGTCGAAGAACTACCGGTACCCCGACGACGACCAGGTCGTCCTCCTACCCGACACCCGCCGGGCCGTCGTGGGCGGCCGGCCGCTCGCCGGAAACCGCAACGACTGCATGGCGTGGGAGGTTGACTGACCGGCCCGGCGTAGGAGACGTGCCCGCTGCGGATCTGATCGGGTGGCCTTCACCGAGCTTCTTCAGCGTTGAGCAGATCCAGAGTGGGGACTGCCTTGGCGGTTGAGCCCGTTCCTACGTGCGCGTGAGCGGCCCGGTGGAAACTCCCCGGATTCCCCCCCAGGGCTGACGGGGCAGGACTCGCCCGGTGCGGGGTTCTCGGCCGTTCCGTGGATTGCCAGGATGGTGGGCCGTATAGCCTGGCGAAATTCTCGCGCAGGGAACGCGGATGGTAGCCCCTCCCGACAGCAGCCCGAACCGGGACACCCCCGCTTGCGCGGGGAGCACATCTACTACGACCCCGACACGGAGGACGGCTTTGGGACACCCCCGCTCGCGCGGGGAGCACAAGGAACTACGGGCGAGAGAAACCGTGATCGGCGGGACACCCCCGCTCGCGCGGGGAGCACACCCACGGCCGTGACCGGGGTGGAGTGGTCGCCGGGACACCCCCGCTCAGGCGGAGGTGAACCGCCACACGCGACGAAGACACACGCGAGCTCATCGTCCGCTCCGCGCAGCCGGAGGTGAACCGCAGTTCGTGCCAGGCGCTGGCCTCATCCAGCAGTCTGGACGCGCAGGCGGAGGTGAACCGAATCGCCTGGAGATCGACACCGACTAAAACGTGGCTGCTCTGGCCAGGTAAAGGTGGAGGGGGGAGGCTTCAGGCCGCACGGCTCCTGTCCGCCACGCGCGGGCCGATGTTCACCCCAGGAGCGGCTCTGGGGGTCGAACGAGGAGCGGTCGGACACGCGCGTAGTTACTCTCTGGGCTCGGCGGCCCCTACTCCCGAGACCGCTGGGGCGGCATGGCTGATCCGTATGAGGTCTGCTGCCCGCTGCCGTGGTTCCCCTGCGGCCGTGATTTCGACGAGGCTGCCCGACGCGCGGTGGCTCCCGTTGCTCCCCCACCGCCAGCCTGGCGGTGGGGGAGCAACGGAGCTTGGTCGCGCCCGGGTGCCATGCCCGACCGGGCAGGCCCCCGAGTGGACCCTCCCTCATGGCCTGGCGCCGCGACCTGCCGTCCCCAGGGGTTCCGGCGCCCGTTCCCCGGTCAGCCCCAGGGAACGGACAGCCGGACCGCCGCGGCGGACAGGTGGCGCCTGCCGCTCGCGGTACAGGGCCGGATCGCTCAGGAGGCGTTGGGCCTGGCGCCGCCTGATGCGCCTCCGGTTCGGTCGACGATGGCGCGGACCGTCACGGGTGCGGTGCGGTTGGAGATCCAGCCGTCCTCGCCGTGGCTGCCCCGGGCGAGGTACCTCGCCTGGATGTCCACGACGACGAGCGCGCTCCCGTGGCTGAACCCTTCGGCGATGCCCGGACTGGTCGTGAACTCCGGCAGCACACCACCCCGGGCCACCTGGTCGCCGACGATCACCGGAGGGCCCGTCTTCGTGTCTGCCGTGTCCCCTGACGCCGACCCGTTCCTCGCCATGGCGTCGGCCACGCTCACGCGTGTGCCCCGCCAGAGCGTGACGGTCTTGTCCGGGTTGCCGGCCACCGCCTCCGCGACCTTCGCCTGAGACGTGGGTTGCGGAAGCCTGTCGCGGTAGTACTCGTCGAAGTCGTCCGTGTCCGAGTCGTAGTTGGGGTCGCTCTCGGGGAGCCGGGTCGGGCCGGTCGAGTAGCGAATCGGGTCACCGGCGGCTGTCTCCGCCCCCTCGATCACGAGCGTCTTGAGCTCTAGCGCGAGGTCAGACGTTGCGCCCGTCGATGCCGACGGCACGGTGTATGCCACTCCCCGGTCCAGTTCCGCTGCCTGGCCGGTGGCCCCCGGGGCCTCCGACGAACCACCGTCGGTGAGTACTCTCGGTGATTCCGCCACCTCGGGGCGCCCTGCGGGGCGTCTGCCGCCGGACTCGCCCGAGCCTTCACCGCTGCGCCCGGCGTGCTCGGCCTCCACGGCTCGGACGTCGCCGGCTCCTCTGGTGCCGACCCCTCCTTCAGTGACGCCTGGCCTGAAACCGCCGCCCTCGGGCAGCCCCGAGAACACGGCCGACAGGATGCCGAGTCCGAGGTTGACCTTGTCCACGGTCGTCGTCCGGTGCGGCTCCTCGGCGTTGTGGAAGTGGACATACGGGCTGTAGCAGTTCGGGCCGGAACATGCTGCGGAGGCTGAGGATGCCAGGAGGCACTGAGCTCTTTCCAGCCCGACAGGTTGGAAAGAGCTCCATGCCCGCCATCGAGACCCGGCCGGACCCCCGTCTATGGACGCGGACGACGGGCGTGTGCCCGATGCGGCCCCAGGTCCTGGCACGCGGCGGCGTCATCGACTGCCCGGCTTCGCCCTCGAAGAGGATCGGGCCTTGACCCGGAAGCTGAGACGGTGCGGGTGGGTCGGGTCGGTCAGGCAGGTGTGCACGCGCATCTGGCCGCGGCCGAGATAGACACCGACGGGATCGATGACTCCCGGTCATCCGTCCGGTCCTCGATGGGCATCCAGCTTCGTGAGCCCAGTCGCACTCCCATTGCACCCGGATCAGTCCCCGCGCGGACGCCTCCGCGTCGAGCTCGCTCTCGCCGCACCGCCCCACCGCGAGCAGGAGGTCGCGGGCCACCTCGTCGCGGATGGCCGCCTTGGAGAACCCGGGTCGGCTGCGGCGGGCCCATGCGAGGGCGTCGGCGTCGGTTCGCTGCAACAACAGCGCGGAGACCGCCAGCGCCTACTTCCGGGTACGCCCGGGGCGTGGAGCCCAAGGCGGTCTCGGGGGGGCGGTCGGCCCCTCCAGCACCGAGATGGCCATCGGTGCGGGTCTCGTCGCCTCGGCAGCGGTGGACGGCAGCCTGTTCGTCGCCCGTCGTCGCACGGTGCGGCGGCCGCGTCCGGAGGGCCGCCGCACCGCGGGCCGCGGGGACGCGTCAGTGGCGCCGGTCGGCCGTCCGCCTGCGGACGACCAGGACGGTCGCCGCCGCCGCGGCCGCCACCAGGGCGCCGCCCGCGGCGATCTCCGCGGTGCCGGCTCCGCCGATGCTCCCGCCGACGCCGCCGCTGACGCCCGAGGGGGCGATGGTCACCGCGGAGCGGGTGGAACTCGCGGTCGGCGTGGAGGAGCCGCCGGCGATCCTGAGGTCGAGGGTCCCGATCCGCCCGGTGCAGTTGAACTGGACCGAGTACACGGCGCCGGGACGGGCGTCCCAGTCGACCACGGCGGTGGCGGCGCCGTTGCGCGGGATCGTCACGGTGTCGAACACGCCGGACGTGACGGTCGTGGTGCTGGGGCAGCCACCCGCCGTCAGGGTGACCCTGCCGCCGGCGGACACCGTCGACGGTGTCACCGAGAAGTCGTAGGGGGTGTTGTTCACGGCGACGGCGGGGGCGGATGCGGTCAGGGCGAGTGCGGCCGCTCCAAGAGCGGCGGATGCGGCACGTATCGCACGCATGGGCGGACCTCCGGGTCCCCGAGGAGCATCCGCGGGAACCGTTTCCGCGCAGGTCGGGGTGTGCTCCTCGATCACAGGAACGCTACGAGCGGCCACACTGCGCCGCGATCGCTGTAGGGCATTCGGGTCATCATGCGGGGCCGACCGGGTTCCGTACCGGCGTGGCGGGCCGACCGCGGCGCCGGAGCGTGAGATGGGGCGCGATCCCGGCGATGCGGTCGCGCAGCGGGCTCCTCCCCAGGACGGCGATAGCCTCCTCCACCAGCTCGCCGAGCGCGTGCGACAGCTCCGCCTCGAAGGCGGCGGCCGCCGCGGCCGTGGCCTGCCACTCGGCGTCGAGCGGCGGCAGCATCCCGCGGGCCCGTGAGGTGAGCCGCGCCAGGCGTTGCCGGGCGTCCTCGCCGCGTCCGACAGTCACCAGCCCCTCCGTCGCGAGCTGGGCCGCGGTCTGGCTGGCCGCCGAGTGCGTGACGCTCGTGGCGGCGGCCAGGTCGCGGATGGAGCAGGGACCCCGGTCCGCGAGGGTGCGCAGGAAGGGGGCGTAGCGCGGGCGCATGCCCTCCAGCCCGAGCGCCATCTACACGGCGGCCACGTCGGCCTCCAGGAGGTGGAGGAGGGTGCGCAGGCGGGTGCCGAGGATCTCGGGGCCTGCGGGCGGGGGTGGCGGGGTGCTCATGGCCTCTGATCTAACAGTGCTGTCGTACATAGCTCCCCCTGTTCGCCGGGGCGTGCGCGCCGGGGGCCTCTATGTCTTTCGTCAAGGCGTCCGCAACCAACGTCCCGTCAGGGACTGCCGTTCCCCCGAGATGTCTGCTGGACACGGGCTTCGGCCCTGCCCACCCGTTGGCTTGATCAGCAGCTTGTCCCCTTCCGGCGTGACTCATCACGGTTCCGCCACGTGGTGACTCCACCCAGGCCCACGCCGTTACGGACGTCCGCCCGGAGGAGAACAACCGCATGACCATGCTCGCACAGCGAACCGCGCATCTATTGCTGCAGTCGCAGTTGTGGGGGCGGTGGCCGTGGCGTCGATAGTGGCTGAGGCGGGCTCGGTGCTGGTGGCAGCGGCGCCAGTGCGACGAGTGCAGGATGTGTCTGGTCTCTTGCCCTCCGGTATGGACGATCTTGGCTGGAAGGCAGCGGATTTCGTTCACGCTCAGTCGGATCTGGTCGCGGCCGGTTTCCCTTCTCCGTCGATGTCGTCCCGCAGGGCGGCGAGGTGGGCGGCGGCCATGGCCCGGGTGATGGGCCGTTACTAAGCCCGGTAGTGGGGGACCTGATAGCGGTCAAGGCCGGCCTCGTTCTTGGCGACCTGGAAGCGTTCCTCAATCGCTCAGCGGGCGCCTGCGGCTCAGACGATCTCTGTGTGCGTCGTCTCCAGCGGCGCGTGCACCACGTAGTACGCCCGCTCGCCAGTGGTCGGGTTGCGGCGGATCAGCAGTGAAACGGCGAACCCGTCGGCGGCCTCGCGGTCCTCAGCGGAACAAGCGCCCAGGCGTAATCGCGCGGTCCGTGGGCGCCGTCGCCTGCTGAGCAGATCTCCCAGACCTCCTCGGGCAGGATCGCCGCCAGGGTACGGACGTTCTCTCCGCACGGCCCGAGCCGGTGCCGTTAGCCGATGGCCAGCACATACGACAGCCGCAGGCCGGTCAGGCAGGATCGCAGAGCCGGGTTGTCGCCGTAGACCTCGTCCGCAGCCACCCGCCGAAACGGCACCTTCGCCTGCACGGCCCGCTGAAGCATCGCTATGGCCAGGGCTGGCCTATTGTGTGTATGGGGCCTGGTGAACTTGGTGGTGGTCTGCTGTGGCCTTGGGTGGAGCACCGGGATGTGTGCCGCTGCTGTGCCTGCAGCGCCTGAGTGCGGGAGCGATGTCGCGCTTGGCGAGCGCGGGACGGGGGCGGATGACCGTCTGGCCGGCCGGCGAGGTGGTGGCTTACTCACCCGCTACGGGTGACAGCCCACAGGCCGCATTCGTCACTTACTACGTGGAAGCTTGGCGTAGGCAGCTGCGGCCCGTTGGCCGAAGGGCTGCCACGGCCCTGATCCAGCCGACTACGGAGTGACGCATGCGTCGCACGAGAAGGACAGCGGAGGACACGGCCGAGCGACCCGGCGACGCTACGAGGGCGCGGATGAAGCAGCGCGTGCGTATCAGGCCGCGCATCTGGCACAAATTGGCAGCCATCTGCCTCGCCTTTATGATTCCGCTCGGCTTGACGGCGACCTACCTAATCCGCGAGCAGAACGCCAGAATCGAAATCACCAGAAGCGAGATCACCGGACTCAGCTACATCCAGCCCTTGACCACCTTGCTGCGAGACGTCTCCCATCATCGTTCCCTGTCCAGCCGCGAAAGCAGAGGGCAACCGGTTCCTCGTAACGAGGTCGCAAGCACGGAGAGGGCCATTGACCAGGGCTTCAATATGCTGCTCGCCGTGGACCCAGCCTCGAAATCAAGGATCTCGGTCCAGAAGAACGACTTCGCTCAGAGAGGAGAGTCCGATCTGAACCCGGAGGTACTTGCCGCCGACTGGGAGAACATCAAGATCAGGCAGAAAAACCCCGACACCGATGTCTTGTACGACCGCCTGATCCTCAATTTGATCAATCTTGCTGGGTACGTCGGTGACACCTCCCAAATGGCGCTCGACCCTGAGTTGGACAGCGGCTACGCATTGAGCACGCTGACACAGTGGGAGCCGCAGATCACCAATCGCCTATACCATCTCGGAGACGCCACGGAGTCCGTACTGGCGCAAGGGGCTTCTCCAGATGATAAACGCACGATCGCGCGTCTCAGCGAACTTGTCGCACACGACCTCGAATTCCTGAGCGTCAGCCTGTCCCGGGCATTCACTGAATCTCCGAAAGTCGAGCGGTCGCTCAGTCCCCTGCTGCAAGAATTGAACACGGAGGCCGAGGGCCTGGACACGATGGGCGAGCAGTTGTTCGCTGCGACTGGTCGCGAGACCGGGCCGCTTGAGGCTTACCTCAAGCAGCTGGAGAATACCAAGCTCACCAACAACCAGCTGACGGAAGCCGTAATCAACCAGGCGGAGGACGTGCTGCAGGAGCGCGAGAACACCGAGATGAGAAACAGAGCGACAACGCTGGCGAGCATCGGCGGCGTACTCGCCCTGATCATCGTGTTCACCGCATTGGTCAGCCGGAGAATGGTGAGTGACCTGTCCAGCGTGGAGCGTGCCGCGCAGTCCGTCAGCAGTGGCGATCTGGGGCAACGCGCACGCGTCAAGAGCCGGGATGAGATCGCAGCCTTGGCGCACGCCTTCAACGCCATGGCTGAATCACTGCAGGAGAGCTACACCGCCATCGAACGCAAGGTCCGGAAACGCACGGAAGAGCTGAGTCGGCAGAACGCCTCCCTGGAACTGCTGGAGGGCGTCGCCTCTGCGGGGAACGTTGCATCGAAGCCGGCAGAGGCGGGCCGTACCATCGTGGAACTGGTGTGCTCCTACATGGGATGGCCAGTCGGGCACGTACGCCTGGTCCCAGCTCCTGTCTCATCCGGGCACGATGCTCCACTGCACAAGGACTCAGCTCCGCCCATGGTCTCCTCCGGCGTCTGGCACTTCGACGATCCGGCGGCTGCGGATGATCAGAAGGCCCTGATCGAAGCCGTCCACAGGTTGTCACTGGGAGCGGCGGCCCAGCAGTCTCTGGAGAGTGACAAAGCATGGATCACAGACCTCGACGACGATCCTGACCTTGCGAATCAACGGCAGGCCGCAGGAGTCGAACTCCGAACCTATCTGGCGTTCCCCATCCTTCAGGGCCAGCAGGTCAGGGGAGTGCTCGAGTTCCTGGCGCCCGCACACACGGATCCGGACACAGCACTGCGCAAGCTGATGCAGAACGTCGGCACCCAACTGGGATGGGTACTGGAACGCTCGCAGGCTGCTGAAGATCTACGGCTCTCGAAAAGCGAGGCAGAGGCGGCCAATGAGGCCAAAAGTACCTTCCTCGCTACGATGAGCCACGAAATCCGCACCCCGCTGAACTCCGTGATCGGTATGACCGACCTTCTCCTTGATACCCCGCTCGAACAGGAGCAGCAGAACTTCGCTCAGATAATTCGCGACAGCGGCGAAACCCTCCTGGCAATCATCAACGACATCCTGGACTTCTCCAAGATGGAGGCTGGAAAGCTCAACCTCGACAACAAGCCCCTCAACCTGCGCCGCTGCATCGAATCAGCATTCGACCTCATCGCCAGCCGAGCGTCCCAGAAGGATCTGGATCTCGCCTATATCATCACTCCAGGAACACCGGAAGAGGTGCTGGGAGACCCGGTCCGCCTCCGGCAGGTCATCAGCAACCTTCTCAGCAACGCTGTGAAGTTCACACAGTCGGGTGAAGTCGTCCTCACAGTCACAGCGGAGGCAGAAAACGAGGTCAGTCCTGCCGGCAACGAGGCCGCGCCCGCCAAAGCGGCCGATGACGACACTGCGGACCGCCCGCTGATGCTTCACTTCGCAGTCCGTGACACCGGAATCGGCATTCCCGCCGACCGTATGAAGCTGCTGTTCCATGCCTTCGAACAACTCGACGCCGCCAGCAGCAGGCGCTTCGAGGGGACCGGGCTGGGGCTCGCGATCAGTCTCCGCCTCACTGACCTCATGGGCGGCACCATGTGGGCCGAGAGCACTGCAGGCAAGGGCTCCACCTTCCACTTCACCATACAGACACGGCAGGTCCCCGCCGCCATGCGCGCAGCTCCCCTGGAACCTGGAGGAACAGAGCTTGAGGGAAAGCGCCTGCTCGTCGTCGACGACAACGCTACCAACCGCATGATCCTCACTCTCCAGGGAGAATCGTGGGGCATGGTCGTCCGGGCTACGGAATCACCTCAGGAGGCCTTGGCCTGGATCCGCCAAGGCGATCCATTCGACGTCGGCATTCTGGACTACCACATGCCGGAGATGAACGGCGTGGCGCTTGCCAACTTGATCCGCCAGCGGCGGGACAAACCCGCGCTTCCACTCATCCTGCTCACGTCGGTCGGCCGTCAGGACTCCGAGACGCTCGACGAATTCGACAGTTGCCACACCAAGCCGATCAAGGCCGACCACCTGCACGCCGAACTGTGTCGGCTTCTGGGTGTGCGCCGCCCCTCCACCGAGCCCTCACCGGCCCAGCCGTCCGCGCCCTCCGTACCGGTGACGACAATGCCGAGCCTGCGCATCCTTGTCGCGGAAGACAATCCGACGAACCGACTAATCACACTGCGCATGCTCGGAAATCTCGGATACGACGCAGAGACGGCGGAAGATGGCCTCCAGGCCCTGGACGCACTCCGGCACGGCAGGTACGACGTGGTCCTGATGGACGTCCAGATGCCGCGGATGGACGGGCTCGAGGCATCACGCCGCATCCATCGGGAATGGGCACCCGCAGCCCGGCCGAGAATCATCGCCATGACAGCCAACGCCATGGCCGGTGATCGCGAACGATGCCTGGCCGCAGGCATGGATGATTACGTAAGCAAGCCTGTGCGCCTCGAAGAACTCGCACGCGCGCTTGAGCGGTGCCGGCGGCGCGAGGAGGAACCCGGGCGGCCGCCGGCACAGGGCCGGACATCGGCAGGAACGTCGGCGCATGGCCCCGGTCCGCCGAGAAAGGAGGAAGTAGCGCCACACGACAGCGACCGGATCCTCAAGGCCGAGACGGTGCACAGCCTCGTCGGCTCCCTCAGCGGGCCCTTCGTCGCTGAACTCATCACCGCGTTCATGGAGGACTCTCCCGCGCTGGTCGCCGCTATCCGTGGAGGAGTACCAGCAGGCGACCCCGATGAAGTCCGGCGTGCAGCCCACACCCTGCGATCCAACGCCAGTACCTTCGGAGCGTCAGTCCTGGAATCCCTGTGTGCAGCAGCCGAGGACAAGGCCCGGGCCGGAAGGACCGTCGACGTGGCACCGCTCATACCACGCATCGAGGCCGAATACGACAGGTGCCGGAAGGCCCTGCAGAAGCTGAGAGCCGAGCTCACATCATGACTCATGAGACAGAGCATGTACTGGTGGTTGACGACGACCGGACCAACCGCATGATGCTGACCTACCGCCTGGAGATCAACGGAATCGACTGTGCCGCTGCCGAGAACGGGCAGCAGGCACTCAGCATGATGCGCACCGATCTCTTCAGCGTCGTACTGCTCGACATCCTGATGCCGGGCCTCGACGGCTACGCCACATTGGAGATCATGAAGAACGATCCCGCTCTGCGGGACATCCCCGTGATCATGATTTCACAGCTGGACGAAATGGACAGCGTCATGCGCTGCCTTGATCTCGGTGCCGAGGACTACCTTCCCAAGCCACTCAACTCCAGGCTCCTCATGGCCAGACTCGACGGCATATTGCTGCGCAACCGGCTCAAGCAACTCGAGGAAGATCATCAGGAGCAGCTGGACCTGCTGGCAGATTCCGTCACCGCTGCCGGGAAGGGCCTGTTCGATCCCGCTTCGCTGAAGACCGTGGCCGACCGGGGCGACGGCTTCGGGGAACTCGCACGCACTCTGATTTCCGTCGCAGGCAAGTGTTTCTGATCATGCGGAGTGCCCTATCAGCGTCCACGTCGCCTGGATCACGGTCAACCGGCCTGGACACGACGAGACCTGATGTGATGGGGCAGGGGTTCGGCTCGGAACTTTCCGCTGTGGGACTCGTTCATGCGGGCGCAGGAAGCTTCTCACCCAGCTGTCGCCGACTGCTGATGTCGAGCTTGCGGTAGGAACTGGCCAGGTGAGCTTCGACGGTTTTTGGTGTGACGAATAGGGCTTGGGCGATCTCGCGGTTGGATCTGCCGGCGGCGGCCAGTTCGGCGACGCGACGTTCGCTGGGGGTCAGGGCGTCGATTCCGGCAGCGAGCGGGCTACGGGGGCGGGCTCCGCCGGCTCTGAGTTCGGCGTTGATCTGCTGGACGAGTGGCTGTGCGCCGCAACGTCGGGCGATGTCGCAGGCCTCGGTCAGCAGCCTCCGAGCGTTCTTACGCTGGCCAGCGCGGCGCAGGGCGGCACCGAGTTCTGCGGCTGTCTTGGCGTACTCCAGGCGGGCCGGCCCGGACCGGAGCCGGTGCGCCGCCTGTTGGAGGAGTGCTGTGCCCTGCTCGTCGCGGTGGACGAGCCCGGCGACGCGCAGTGCCCGTCCCCGGGCAAGGGGCGCACCCCAGTCGTGGGCCAGTCGTACTTCCTCCAGAGCCAGTGGTTGGGCTTCCTCATCCCGGTCCAGCAGGTGAAGGCACAGTGCTGCCTCGGAATGCCAGGGCAGGATTGCGGGGTTCTGTCCGCCGGCCGCGAGGAAGGCGTCTCCTGCAGCCAGGGCGGCATCAAGGGCGTCGCTTGGCTTGGCCTGCAGGCGCAGGAGTTGCGCGCGGCGCAGCAGGAGGTGGTAGATGAGACCCGTGAGAGGGAGAGCGTCGCCTTTCAGGGCCCAGTCCAGTGCCTGCTCTGCTTCGTCCAGGTGGCCTTGCTCCATGAGGATGTCGGCCAGGAGCGGGCCGAGGATGAGGCGGTGCAGGCTGATGCCTGCGGTCTCGGTTGCTTGGATGGCGTCGCGGGCATCGGCTTCGGCTTCGGTCAGGCTGCCGCGTCGCAGCCAGGCCAGGGCGCGGTAGGTGAGGGCTGTCGTCAGGCTGCTGGTTGATCCCTCTCGGTAGGCTTGGGTGACCGCGTGGTCCAGGCTGGTGAGTGCTTCTGGCCGGTCAGCGCAGATCAACACCCACCAGGCCAGGGCCAGTGGTGTTGCACCGATGGCCCGGTGGAGCAGTTCCCCGTCCTGTACAGCCCGCAGCGCCCGCGGCACGGCGCGTGGGTCGCCGACCACGGCGTCGTGCACGGCGATCACGCAGTCCAGGAACTTTCCTCCCAGAGTCGATCCCGGCCTCAGCAGCCGCTGGCGACCGACCTCGCGGAGCAGGTCCTGCCGCAGATCGGGAGCAGCTGGCTCGAAAAGTGGAATGCAGAGAATGTCCGCCTTCAGCCTGGCGGTGAGATCCGGCTCACCGGGCGGCAGTTGCGCCAGGGCCTGTCGCCACACCTCAAGCGCCTCCGGGATGCGCTGGGACAGCAGCAGCCCGTTGCCCAGCAGGCTGGCGACCGCTGCACGGTGGTGGACGTTACTGGCGAGCGGCAGGGCTTCTTGCAGGTAGCGCACGGAAGCATCAGTGTCGGTGAGCCGCAGGGTCCGCCCCAGTTGGTGCAAGACTTCTAGGCGCTCGCGGGGGGCAGACGCCTCCCCCAGCCCCCGCCGCAGGTAGGTCGCGGCCGCGTGCGGAGAACCCCGGCTATGTGCGTCACGGGCGGCTCGCATCAGGATCTTCAACAGCTGCGGATCCCCGGCCGGCGGCAAGCGCAGCAGATGTGCAGCCGCCTTCTCGGCCTCGGCGCCTGCCTGGGATAGCAGGTCGGCAGCTCGACGATGCGCGGCCCATGCCCGTTCTGGGGTCATGGCGTGGTAGACAGCGGCTTGGACCACCGGATGGGCGTAGCCGGTCGACGCGGACGGCCCTTGGCCGCTGCTGGGCCGGAGGAGTTCTATGCGCTGCAAATCTGCCATGGCTTGCATCGCTGTGGTCAGGGGTACGTCGGCCAGCGCCGCTGCCTGCTCCAGCGGAGTGTCCTCGCCGAGAACGGCTACCGCCCGAGCGAGAGCCAGGTGCCGTGCCGGAAGGCGATGGATCCAAAACGATACCCAGCGGGCGACAGCGCGCGGTCCCAGGCTGGTCACCTGCCCGGCGTTCACCGCTCGGGGCTCGACGCTCTCGGCAAGCAAGGTGGCGGTCGTCTCTTTGAGCAGCAGGGGGTTGCCCCCCGTGGCGCGGTGGCAGGCAGCCAGGAATGCGTCCTCCACCTCTTCCCCCGGTGCAGCTCTGGCGAACTCACGGCGCACGAGACTGCAGGCGGCATCGGCACTCAGTGCCTTGGGGCGTAGCACCTGGCAGACGGGGTCGCTGATGATCCGATCTAGCAGGTCACGCTGAGCAGCAGGCTGGTCCGGCCGCAGTGCCAGCACCACGCACAGCTTGAGGGGGCTCAGCCGCGGCTGCAGGTAGAGGAGGAACCGCAGCGAGGCGATGTCTGCCCAGTGGGCGTCGTCCACGACGAATACCACAGGCCGCTCCTCGCACAGATTGCAGGCTAGCCAATACAATCCGTGACGAACTGCGAAATCGCGGTCGGCAGTGGAGGCGTCACCCGGAACGGGCCCGAAGACAGGAGCGGCCTGGCCGGCCGCGCCGGACAGCAGGTGTTTGTGTTCTTCGGGACCGCCGACAGCCAGGAGCGGCTCAAACAGCTGCCTCACGATACCGAAGGAGAACTCCTGCTCCAGTTCGGTACCACGGGCGGTGGCGATAGAGAACCCGGATGGCACAGCGATATTGCGAACCTGGGTGAGCAGGCTGCTCTTGCCGATACCCGCCGGTCCTTCGACAGCGGCAAACCTTCCCTGTCCCGTCTGGGCCAGCGTGATCAAGCTGGCGAGAGCGCTGACTTCGGAATCGCGCTCATACAGGGCGCTGGTGCGCTCCATATGTCCAGTATGCGCCCGGCCGCACGCTGCAGCCTGTCACCGCCGAGTCTGGCGGTGTATCCGGGTGAGTGACGAGGCAGCGGGATAGTGACGTCGGAGATCGGCGTCCGTGAGACAGCGCGGGCGTCGAGGGCACTCACATGGTGTGCGCTGTCGGTGCCCGGTCCAGCCGAGGTGAGAGCCCCTGTGATTGACGGCGGACGTCGACGCCCTCACCGAGGCCGGCATCCCGTGCCACGCCGACAAGGCATAGGGACCCCTCTCTCAGGGCAGCAGGCGGTGAACCGGTCCCACACGAAGATCCGAGCCCTCGTCGAGCAGGCCGTCGCCACCCTCAAGTCCTGGCGACTCCTCCGCAAAATCCGGTGCTCGACCACCCGGATCGCCAGCCTCGTCCAAGCCGCCCTCACCCTTCATCTGACCAGCTCAGAGTGAGGATGGAAAAAGCTCAATGCTCGACTGCTCCTGGCGTCGCACAGCGCTTGGGCCGGGGTGGAGCAGAGTTAGGGTCCGGCGCGGGCAGAATCTGTTGGGGCCAAGGCTAGGGGAGTTCCCTAATGTGCCGCAGCTGGGGCGGGGCCTAGAAAGGATCACGTCAAGCCATTTCCGCCCCGCACCCCCGGATGATCGTCATGACCGGCTTCCGCGTCCCCCAGCCCACCGATGACACCAGCGTTCCGGCGCACACCCCAGAAGAATCCCAGGCGAGCCGCTACCCGGACGTCGTACACCAGGACGAGCATGCTCTGCCGCACCACCCGACCTCAGCCGGCACAGCCAGGCGCCACGCACGGCAGGTGCTTGCCAGCTGGGGAATCCAGGAGGACGAGGTCTTCGACGCTCTGCTGGTGGTCTCGGAGCTGGTCACCAACGCAGTCGAGCACGCTCTGCCGCCCGTCGCCCTGCACCTGAAGACCACCTCCGAAGCGGACGGCAGCACCAGGCTGCACATCGACGTCATCGACGGCGGGCCGGCTCCGCAGGACGGGACATGGACGAGTAGCTGCTCAGCCGACGAACACGGCCGCGGCCAGCAGATCGTTGCTGCCCTCGCCGAAGACACCACTGCCGGCCCCTGCCACAGCGGGACAGATCACGGGGCGACGCTGCCCGCCAACCGATCCGAAGAGCGGCGTCAACCTGGGACCTGGCAGCAGCCCACACGAAACACAGTCCCGGACCGCGCGGCCGCATAGCTGCGTTGCTACCCACACGAGGTCGGGCAGATGCCGTGACTCCGTGAAGGGCGCCCATGGGCTCCCGGCGAGAACGCAGAGCGCTTGACCCCGTACACCACGCCGTGGCAGTGGCGCCCCTGTGCGGCAGGGGCGGGGGGCGGGGAGGCCAACGCCCGACCACGCAGTCGCAGCCGGCAGGCGCGCGCTGCCGGGCACCGCGCGTCCGCCTTGGCGACCTGTAGCCGAACCGCTGCCTCCTGCGGGAGGGGCTACCTACGCATCCCCCTTACACCACCTATGCGCCCCTGCGGGTTCGGCGCGGACTGCTCTTATGAATCCCTCTCGACCGGTATGAGATGTTACCGATTTCGGCCTTGGAAAACCTGGACCCGGGACCGCGTCTAACCCTTCTCCTCAAAGAGGAGGAAAGTGTATGCATATCCGGCATTTCGGACCAAATGACTCTCAGGAAGGACTTGTTGATCGTCATGAACCGCCCGGAGGAAAACCGTGAGAGCATACGGATGGCGATATATCTGCGCTGCCATCCCTACGACCGGTGGGAAATGATCAGCCACCGCCACGCCCTGCTTATGTGCGCCCGGGTCATGGGGTTCCCGGAACCGGCTGTTTTCTTCGACAACGGCCCGTCTTCGAGGGAAACACGACCTTTTCTGGAATGGCTGATCCAGAGGGTCAACCAGGGCGAGTTCAATACCGTCCTGATCCCAGGACCGTTCGTCTTCTCCATCGACGACCTGGAAGCACGCGCCGTGATCGCCTACCTCCAGGACGCCGGGTGCGTTGTCCTGGAAATGCCTTACCGGTCGACCTGCGACACACACCAGACGAGGCCGTCATGATCCGCTTGAATCCCGCATGGAACGAATGGGTGGGCAAGGACATCACTCTTCCCAACGGAAGGCCTGCAGTCATCCGAATGGCTCGTAGAGAAGCAGCGTCGGACACCCTATGGGTCGTCGACGATCGGGGCACCATGCGACAGTTCAGTGCCCGCCGCGTCCTCAGAAATTGGGCAGTATGAGCTGCAAATCCCCCTCCGGAGGACCGGGCGAGCCTCGCCGCCCGCGGCGCGGGCGACAAAAGGAAAGGCCGCTGGCCACGGGCGCTCAATTCCGAAGAAGCGCACGTCCGCCCGGCACCGCTTATGGCCAGACCACGCTCCCACGCTCCCTGCCGTCGATCGCGGGCGACTGGAGGCGCATTCGGTCGGCGACGCCGTTCTGCGTCACCGCCTCGCCCTGGGCTCCGCGACACCGCCCCGCCATCACTCAGACCCTCTTGAGTTCTCATGCACATGCACCCCCCCACGCATCCGGCATCACCCCTGGCCGGCCGGCATAGCGACACCCCTGCCGCCGATCCCCCGCTGACCGGCCGTGCGGATGTCATGAGCCGGCTGCAGAGCCTGCTGCACACCGACATACACCGCGGTCTGGCCCTCGCCGGCGCCGCTGGCAGCGGGCGCACACGGTTGCTGCGCGAGGCCGCAGCCCTGGCCTCAGCCCGCAGCATGCGCCCCCTGACCGTGGCCCCGGACGACACCGCCACCCCGCAGCCCTTGCACGCACTGGCCGTCGCCATGGGCGCCGCCCGCCTGGACGTGCCTGAACGGCCAGCCCAGGCGGCCGCGATCCTGGCCCGGGAGAACGATCGGCGACCGCTGCTGCTGTGCGTGGACGAGGCACAGCGACTGGACTACGCCTCCCTCGCCGTGGTGCGGCACCTGCTGCAGAACTCCTCCTGCCGTGCCGTCCTCGCCCTCCCCGAAGGTCCCGGGCACACCGACGCACCCGGCCCGCTCGCCGCCCTGTGGCACGACGGGCTCGTCGACCGCATCCCCCTCACTCCACTCAGTCACGGCCACATGACGGCCATCTGCAACGGCCTTCTGCCCCAGCCTGTCCACTACGGCGCCGCCGCGCGCCTGGCGTTCCTCGCCGACGGAAACCTGGTGCACCTGAAGGAACTCGTCGCCGACGCGGCCGAGTCCGGCGCTCTCACCCTGCGCGACGGGCTCCACCACCTGCGCGAGCACGACGCGCCCGCCCCCCGGGTCCTGCACCTGCTGCGCCCCCGGCTGCACCGCCTGCCCCGCGCGAGCCGCACCGCCCTGGAATACCTGTGTCTGAGCGGCCCGCTCCCGCTCACCGCGGCACTTCGGCTGGCGCAGGAGGCCGCCTGGGAAGAACTCGAACGCCGCCGCCTCATCCACACACGCCACACCCACCCCACCGGGCACACGCTCGCCCCCGACCCCCTGACCACCCACGCCATCACCCCCCACATGCCCGCGCTGCGCCGGCGCCGACTGCTCAGCACCCTCCTCGCCCTACTCGACGGCACCCCCGCCACCCACGACGCTCTCCACCTCCAACGCACCACCTGGCACGCCGAACTGGGCACCCCCCTCGGCGAGGACGAACTCCTGCACGCCGCAACCACCGCATGGTGGTCACTGGACTGGGCAACCGCCCTGCGCCTGGCACGCCACGCCTGGCACACCCACCACTCCCCCCGCGCAGCACTCCACTACCGCGCCCTGCTCACCCAGCACGGGACGACCAAAGACACCGCCGCCCCGGCGGGCGAACCGGCCCCGCACGACGCCCCTCCTCCGAGGCAAGTGCGCGGGAAGCCCACACCGGCCACCGACGCGGCCCACCCGCACCTGCCCCACCAGCGGAACCGCCCCCGGGCCACCGCCGCCCCCCGCCCCACGCCCTCGGCGGAGAAGCTCCTGGACAACGGGGCCTGCCGCGCCGCGCTCGCCGCCGCACAACTGCACCTCGACGACCCCGACCCCGCACGAGTGGCCGCCGCAGGCCCGACGGCACTGCGAGCACTGCTGCTGATGGGACGCCCCCAGGACTGCCTGGCCCTCGCACCACGCCTACACCAGGCCACCGGCAAGGCCCGGAGCAACGCCCCGGCCAGCCCGGGCACCCTGCTGATCCCCGCATACCTGGCCCTCGCCCGCGCACAGACAGGACAGCCCACCCAGGCGATCGAATCCCTCAGGGCGTACATCCGCGACGCCGCGGCGGCGAACAACCCCGCCCTGGTCAGCCACACCGGCATCCTGCTCGCGGGCCTCCTCGCCGAGTACGGCTCCCTGGCCGAAGCACACCACATCTACCGCACAGCCCACCTCAGCCCCGCACACGCCCACACCATCCGCCTCGCCCGCGCCGGAGCCCTGGAAACCGCCACCCGCCTCGGCTCCCCCGAAGCCGTCCGCACCGCCGCACACGGCCTGACTCCCGCCGCCCTGCGCACCTACGCCAGCGACACCACCGTGCTGTCACACGCCGCACACGAAGCCTTCCTCGGGCGCCGACAGCACGCAGCGACCCTCCTGGCCAAGGCCGCCGGACACGCCGCACACCACGACGCCCTCGGACAACTGGCCCGCATCGTCCACGAACTCACCCGCATCGGCCACTTCGACACCGCAGCACAACTGTGCGGCCCCTGGACTCACCGCCTTCAAGGAACCCTCGACCGCCTGCGCACCGACTTCGCCCGCGCAGCCGCAGCCGGCTGCCCGGACGCCACAACCCAATCAGCCGAACGCTTCGAAAACGCTGGAACACCGCTGTACGCCGCAGAAGCCTGGGCCGTGACCTGGCGCCTGCACACACACGCAGGCCACACCCGCCACGCCACGGCAGCTGCCCGACAAGGCACAGCAGCCCGCCAAGCACACGAAGGCAACACCACCCACCTCCTCGACACCATGACCACGGCGGAACCACTCAGCCCCCGCGAACGAGAAGTCGCTCTCCTCGCCGCCGCCGGCCACAGCACCCCAGAAATCGCCCGACGACTCACCCTCTCCCCCCGCACCATCGACCGCCACCTCTCCAACACCTACCAAAAACTCGGCATCACCACCCGCAAAGCACTCCCCCAAGCCCTCCACTCCCCAACCACCTCCTGACCCCACCACCCCAAGCCCGCAGACGCGCTGCGGCGCGTCGGCGACGCACTCGCCGATCGCCGTGATCGAGGCAGCGCCTGACAGAACGGCAGCAGCCGCAGAGGCAAGGAGGGCCGTTCATGGATGACGGATGCCGCGACGGGCCCGCGGGCCAGGAACCGTGGCCGGATATCGCCGCAGGTCAGCGGCTGTCGCCAGCGAGTCTGGGCCGGAGGCTTCCTCCAGTCGCCGGAGGCATGACGGCATGAAGGAAGGCGGGTGCGCAGGCATGGACCCGCTTGGTGCTCATACGGACACGCCACCCACATGACCACCAGTGGCCATGCCTGTTCTGCGTCCAGGGGCGCTTCCGGCAGAAGACGACAAGCCATCACATCCGTTTCTCAGCAGGGGAGCCACCCACCTCGGCACTTCTCAAAGACCCTGATGCCAACCCGGCCAAGTCCGCCGCCGCCGGTCAGTACCAGGCCGCCGAGAAGCTGTTGGTCTCCGATGTGCCCGTCATCCCGCTCTGATACCAGAACGGCACAGTCGGTTGGTCCTCCGGTGGCGACAACGTCAGGCTCAATCCACTCAGCGTCCCCGTCCACACCCAGATCACCAAGAAGCAGGCCGTCGGAACGTCTGCTTCCGTTCCTCACATCGCCCCGGGAGGGGGCGACGATGGCATCTGTCCAGCCGACGGGGCTGCTCGAGCCGATCCGGTCCATGCTTCGGTGGATGCCGTGCCGGCGGCAGATGTCGGCGAAGGCAGCCGCGCTGTACCGGACAGATTCAACTGATCGTCGCAACGCCTTGATCGGGAGGCGGAGCAAGGTGCGCATGTGGTCGACGATGGGCCAGCCCACCAGGCGGCGTGAGAAGCAGTCGATCACCGTCGCCAGATACAGGACCCCGCCGTCGCCCACCGGCATGCAGGTGATGTCCCCGGTCCAGCGTCTTCCGGTGAAGCAGTTCTCGTTTGATGCTCTGGAAGAACGATCGGGCGAGGGCGTTGTCGTACGTACTGGGTGTTGGCGGACTCGCGGTGAAGTCGAGCCGGAGCAGGTCCGGCACGGGGCTGGCGGACGGCTCGGGCACGGTGGTGACCTGGCCCTTGCCCAGCGGCAGCCCGGCGATGCCGTACCTGCGCACGACCCGCCCGACGCGCTTGCGGTTCACGCGCTCGCCCGCCTCGCGGAGCTCGGCGGTGATGCGGGGCTGGCCATCGGTGGCGTCCCACTCGGCATGCACGGGGCGCTTTGAACTCGGGCGAGTAGACCTTCATCACCATGAGAGATCCCTCCTATCCTGGCCCCCTGCGGGGCCGGGCTCAGAGGTGTCCACCACGCGGGGACAGGTCCCCGATCATGTGCCGCAGCGTACGTGCGGCTCCGACCCATGGACTGGAATCCACGAAACCGCCCCTGCCAGACGATCTACGCCCCCGACTGCTGCTCGCGAGCAGTGCGAGCACCCCACCACAGCCCCGCACCAGCCCCCTGACCAGCCACTTCAAGATGGCGGAGCTTCATCACTGCCGCAGTCGATCACTACCGGTCACGCCCCAGCACGCAACCGCCACGCTCGGACTCACAACCTGAGAACGCATCGCCATGCCATCGCCGTCCGCTCCCGCACCCGAAGGCCCGGATCGGTCGGCCGGCCACCCGGCACACACTTCCTTCCCTGGCCCTCTGTCTATGGGCGCGCCATGGTAGCTGCGCAGTGAGGGAACCGGCGGACGGCCTGTTCCTTGAGGGAGCAGACGGGCGGCCCGGGCGCCCCCTCTCGGGAGCGCCCGGGCCGCCTGCATTGGTTGGTGGTGTCAGTTCCTTACACTTGCTCCCACAGCACCCCCAGCATGTTCGGTGGCTCAAATCCGAACGCCGCCCCATGTCCCGTGATGCAACGGTAGGTCGTCCCGTTGTAGGTCACCGTGTCGCCGACGTAGTACCAGGTTCCTGCCGTCCACGTGCCTCTCGAGTCACCGGAATCCCCCGAGTCACTGGAGCCACCCGAGCCACCGGAGCTCTAGTCGAAGGTGAGGCTCCAGCGGTCGATATAGCCCACATCACCTCCGGCGTTGTCCTCCACCTTCAACCTCCACAGGCCCTCGGCGGATTGGGAGGAGGCGTTCACGGTGTAGGTCTTGAGGAGGTTGACACCGCTGCCGAGGGGGTCTTCCAGGAGCCATTGCCCGCCCTGGGGGCCGACGAGCCAGATCTTCAGGTCCCCGATGTAGGAGTGCTTGATGTCCACACTGACCTTGAGATTGGACGGGGCGCTGCCGGAACCGAGACCCGACGCGGCGATCGGGCTCTCCACCGTCGTGTAGTCGGAGATGGTCTTGTTGTCGGTGTTCTCGAAGTCCCCAGCGGTATAGTCCGAGGAACTGCCGCCGGAGGAGCCGCCGGAGGAGCCTTCGTTGGGGAAGGTGAGGTTCCAGGCGTCGATGTAGCCCTCGTCACCGGTGTAGGTGTCTCGTACGCGAAGCTGCCACGTACCGTTGGAGGATTCGGAGGAGGCGTTGACCGTGTACGACTTGAACACGTCGTCACCGCTGTCGCCGTTGGGGATGTCCTCCAGGTGATAGCTGCTCCCGTCGGGTGCGACGACGTGGAGGTCGAGGTCACCACGGTAGGTGTGCTTGATGTCCACGCCGACTTGGAGGTTGGACGGGGCACTGCCGCCGATGTCGTTGACAGCGATGGGACTGTGCACCGTGCTGTTGTCGACGATGTTCACATCGGTCGTGCTGCGCTTGGAGATGTGGTGACAGGGGTCCAGACTGCCAGACGGCATGGGGCAAGAACCACTACCCGAGCCGCCGGACCCGCTGGTCTGAGCGTCCTCCGTACCGGTCGACGGACCGGGGACCGGCACGAAGTCCCAGACGTAGGGGAGGTCCCCAGTCCTGATCCACCGCTGCTCCGACCTGTCGGGCTGGCACACCTGCCCCCAGGCTTCACCGTCGAGATGCTTCATGCAGGCGTCCCACGCCAGATTATAGAGCAAATTGGTGTCCTCCTTGTGTACCCATTTCTCGCTTATATCCCCACTGCAGTGGCCGAAATTAGGATCAGGATCATCGATATCAACGAAGATTTGAACCTGAAACGGTACAGGCTGGCTAGCTGCTTCGATGCACCTTACATGGTCTGGCGTCTCCAGATAGAATCCAAGAGTTGGGTGCATGCCGAAATTAGTCGCGTTGACGTCGTCACATGGCCTTACCTGGGCGATGTGATCGGAGATTTGCGGGGCGTACGCTAGGCACCGCCTCGGATCGTCCTCGAGGTGAACCCGGTTCTCGCCTTCGGGTCCGCCGTGGGCCTGCCACAGGAACTCGACGGGGTAGTGGTCGGAACTTGCGCCGTTGAGGCGGCGTCCGTTCCAACCGATCATGTTCGATCTGTCGTTGGAGACCATGTAGTCCAGTTCGCCGCCACCCTGTTGGGTGCCCTGATAGGATCGGTAGATCTGCGAGCCGGCGGGGATGGTGAAAAGGTTGACGGGGTTACGGTTGAAGTCGCCGAGGACGGCCCACTGCCCTCCACGACTGCTGACCTCGAACAGCATGTTCTGGGCGTCGTTGGATCGGTTGTCGCCGTTGGAGCTGGCGTGGAAGCTGTAGAACCAGCTGCCGTCGGAGAGTCGGACGCCGAGTGCTGGGCGCATGCCCCAACTGGTGTTGTTGGCCTGGCGCGCGGCCACGACTGTGGGAGGGGTTCCTGGGTCTTCGTAGGTGACGATGGCGACGTTGTTTCGGTTGCCGGTGGGGTCGGTGTTCAGCCAGGTGATGAAGACATCCCGGCCGCGGCTCGCGCTGCCGACACGCCATCTGCGGACTTCGTAGTCGTATGTAGCCTGCCTGCCGTTGACGTTGGTGATGGTGCCGGCGCGCAGAACGGCGCCGGGAAGGCTGCTGCGGGGGCCGGCTTCCTGGAGAGCGACCACGTCGTGGGACCGGTAGTTGTGGCCGCCCGTGAGGAGGCGGGAGACGGTGGTGGTCCATTTGCTGTCGCTGGAGCTGGAGGCGCCCTGCATGTTCCAGGTGGCCGGGCGGTGGTTGCCTGGTGATGCGTGGCTGGCGGTGGCGGTGGCCAGGACGATGGAAGCGGCAAGGAGTGTGGCGGTGAGGAGGTAGGCGAGCACGGCTCGCAGGGTCATGCGTGCCGGGTGTGGTTGTGTCACAGGTTGCGGCGGGACTGTGGTCGACATGGTGACCTCTGTCTTGGGGGGAGGACCGAGTGTTGGGCCGCGGGGGCCGGGGATGCTGCGACGCGCGGGTTGAAGCACGTCCCGGAGCGGAACGGCGGTGGGGTTCCCGTTGGGTGCCTGGGTGTGCCTGCCTTCCGATCCGGGGCGGATTGGCGTGCCGCATGTTCCGTGCCTGCTGGATGTGGTGGGCCGCAGGCGAGGGGTGCCGGTGCCGTGCGGCCGCGTCGGCGGTGCGCGGGGGCGTGGAAGGGTCAGGTGCCGTGGCATGGAGGCTCTCCTGTCAGTGGACCCGCCTTGCGGGCGTCACAGGTGCGTGCCGGACTCGCCGGAGGTCGGTGGGGGACGGCGGTGCGCGGACGGGTGCTGTTGCCGGGGGTGCCGTGCGGGCAGGCCAACTGGGCGGGAGTCTCGCCCGAGGCGGGTGACGATCGTGGGGGTGGTGCGTCCTGCGCCGGGAACTTGTTCCGGCTGTTCCCCGGCCGGGAAGTCAAGGGCAAGGACATGGCGGACGCCTCCTTACGGGGCAGCGACCGGTACACACGGTCCCGATCAAACACTGTCGCTGGAGCGGACCGACAGGAAAGCATCCGGACCTCGACCGCCACATGCGTAGCACACACCCAAGCCCCACACCGCCGGGCCCCGTGCCAGAGACAGCGGCCCCCGGCACGACCCGAGTCGACAGGGACCCGAACAAGGCTCCGCAAGCAGCCCCAGGTAGGGCACCGACTGGACAGCACCGGCCCGGAGAGATCCTGTGGACGCCGGAACCGGGCGTACGGCCCTGAGCCGGTTGGCGTGGATAAGGCCCTCAACGCGCTTGCGGTTGACGGATGTCCGAAGTCGCGAAACTCGACATGGACGCGCTGGACTTCGTAGGTGCCCTTGTGCTGGGTGGCGATCTCACGGATCTCCACAAGCAGGGCGTCGTCGGTGGCCTGCTGCTCCTGGCGGGTCTGCGCGCCGGCGGTCCACCGGCAGCAGTCCGAGCGCGAGAGCCGCCCGAGTTCGGCAGCTGGTGGGCATGCGGCGGGGCGGATCTGAGGGCTGACCTGCGGTGATGGGCATGAGGAGGCTCCGGCGCCGCTTGCCCACGGCTCCGGAGTACGTTTTCCCAGGTCAGTGGCTATTCTTTCGGGGATCTCGAGATTCCCGGGACGGTGCCATCGGCGGTTCAGGACACTTCGGATGGTTCGTGTAGCCGTGGCCTCCCAAGGTGATCAGTGTCCGTTCGTCCCCGGACCGGTGCGATGGTGCCAGAGCTCACGGCTCGGATGGCACGAGCCAGCACCCCTCGCGCCACAACGGCGATGTAGGTGCGCGACCACCTTGACAGGCTGTGGAGTGACCATGGATTCATCTCCTGATACCCACGCGATGGCCGCCCCAGTCTCTCTCCTGCTCAACCTGTCCGACCGGCAGGCGGCGGAGACGGTCCCGTGCCGCATCGACATCAGGTACGCCCTGGCCCTGGAGTTGGATGGGCGGATGCGCATGTAGCCCCTCCGGCAGGGATGGAGAGCTGGGCTGCGGCCGCCCTGCGAGGGACGCGCGGTGCCCGGCAGCTCGGGATGCGGGGGACGAGCCAGGACCCGACCCGGGACCCAGCAGAACGCACCTGCCCTGCACCGCGCTCCGACTGCACGGTCGGCGCTGGCCCCACCGCCGTACAGCGCCGCCTCCCACTACGCGGTGCAAGGAGCCAAGTACTCCGCGTTCCAGACCGCACCCTGCGCTCAGGCGACACCACTTCGCCACCCCGTGCCAAAGTGCCGCCTCCAGCGGGAAGGCAAGGCGCGACGTGGCCGGATGGCTCCCTCACGAGAGCGGAACGCCACATCCGGCGGGGGATCCACCACTTGGCGCCCCGCGGATCCCGGCGCCCTTGAACCCCAAGGCCATCGGTCGGTCACCCGGCGGAACACCCCTTGCGCAGAGCGTTCCGCCCCAGCCCCCCAGCCTCCCGCCAGGTTGGGCTGCGGACCCGCCCGGGGTGCACCCCGGCCGTGCCATTTGGGTGCGAATCACCCATGTCTTCCGCTTCGCCCGGATGCTTGGCTGTCCGCTCACCCACAGGACAGCACCCCGACCTGCGCCGCTGCGCCCCCTTGTCCCGGGTGGCCCTCCAGGCCGGCGTCGCCCTGGATCCACCACCGCCCGGCACACCGCGCCGGCCCTCTCCTCAGCAAGGAGCCATTCAGACATGCCCTTCCTCCCCTCCCCGTCCCGCACAGCCCGCCACGCCGCCCCCCGACAGCGGGGACCCCAGCGCCTCATATCCGCCCTGGCCCTGGCCGGCGCCTTGAGCGCCGGGGGCACGCTCGCCGCGGCGGCGACCGCCAACGCCGCCCCGGCCGATGCATGGGACACGGTCGCGGCATGCGAAAGCAGCGGCAACTGGTCGCTGGACAGCGGCAACGGCTACTACGGCGGGCTGCAGTTCCAGCCCAGCACCTGGGCCGAGTTCGGCGGGCACGAATTCGCCGAGAACGCCCACCAGGCCACACGCGACCAGCAGATCACCGTGGCCGAACGGGTCCTGGCCTCACAGGGCCCCAGCGCCTGGCCCCAGTGCTCACCCGGCGCCGGACTCGAACCCGCCACACCCCCGGCCACCGCTACCCCTCCGGCCGACCCAGACACCGCCGCCAGCGCACCCCTCGACAACGGCTGGACACACCAGCCCGGCGCATGGGCCGAGACCGGCAGGCACGACTGCACCGAGACAACCCACCAGGCCCGACGCGAACAGCAGACAACCGTGGCCGAACAGGGCCCGGCCGTGAAGGACCCCGACACCTGCCCGCAGTGCCCCGACAACGAACCCGAACCCGCCACGCCCCCGGCCACCGCCACCCTCCCGGCTCCCCCCGCCGATCACCCCGACACCAAGAACACCGGGGACAGCGAGAACACCGCGCACGCCGAGAACACCGGACAGGCCCTCGAAACCACCCAGGAACAGTCACGCCTGACCGCCAGTGCCCCGCTGGAGAATCCCACGATCACCGCCGTCTACGGCCAGCCCGGCTCCTGGGCCGCCGGCTACCACACCGGCGTCGACTTCGCCACCCCCACCGGAACGTCAATCAAGGCCGTGGCCGACGGCACCGTCGTGTCGGCCGGATGGGACGGCGCCTACGGCAACGCCGTCGTCATCCAGCACACCGACGGCATCTACACCCTCTCCGCCCACCTGTCCACGACCAGCGTGACCGCCGGCGAAAACGTCACCGCCGGCCAGCAGATCGGCCTCTCGGGCAACACCGGCAACTCCACCGGCCCGCACCTGCACTTCGAGGTCCGCACCAGCAACACCTACGGCGCCGACATCGACCCCCTCGCCTACCTCCGCAGCAACGACATCACCATCTGACCACCCCACCGCACGCACACCGACACACACCCCGCAGCCCCACCAACACACCAAGCCAAGGACATCCCGCCGTGCATCCCATCCTCCACCTCAGGCGCGCCACCCTCGGTCTCGTCTCTCGCCTCGCAAAGACCTCCGTAGTCGCCGTCGCAGCCCTCCTCCTCGGCGCAGCCCTCGCCCCAGGCCCGGCCGCCGCGGCACCCGCCAGCGACGAACGCCTCGACGGCTGGATCCGCCACTCCCTGGTCGTCATGGACATCCACGGAATCCCCGGCAGCTACGACGGCATCAAACGCAACCTGATCCGCGAATCCAGCGGCGACCCTCTCGCGATCAACCTCTGGGACTCCAACGCCCGCGCCGGCACCCCGTCCAAAGGCCTGATGCAAGTCATCGACCCCACCTTCACCGCCTACCACGTCGACGGCACCTCTTGGGACATCTACGACCCCATCGCCAACATCACAGCCGCCTGCAACTACGCAGCCCACCGCTACGGCTCCATCGACAACGTCAACGGCCCCTACTAGGTGCTCCAGTCTGGTTTCGCGATCTTGCTGGTGGACCCGGCTGGGAACGCGTGCGGCCACCGCGTGATGTGTGGACTCCTGAAGATCGTGCGGTGGCCGCAGGCCATAGCATAGACCCAGCCCGCTGGCTGGCGATGTTCGACCAGGGCGAACGCCCTCGCCCCTATCCAAGCAGGGCAGGGCCGAAGGAACGTCTACGCGGCGATCGTGAGGGGTGTTTCCATCCGCTCCCAGGCCCCGAGGACGGCCTTGTGCGCATCCGGTTGCAAGTGAGCGTAGCGCTGGGTGGTCTGGAAGCTCTCGTGACCGAGGAGGTGCTGGACCTCGTAGAGCGAGACCCCATTCTGAACCAGCCATGAGGCGCAGGTGTGGCGCATGGAGTGGGGCGGGTAGTGCGGGAGGACCTGGTGCTCGCCGTCTTCATCGAAGTGCTGAGCGCCTTCAACGGCTGGCCACCAGGTCTGTCGGCGCCAGTTTCCGTCATCGAGGAGCCGCCCGGCCCTGCCCTTGGTGACGGTGGTGAACACCACGGCGTCCCGGTCGAGGCGATATATGTGACGTTCAAGTGCTTCCAGGACATGAGCCGGGAGAGGAACCTCCCGACGACTCCTGGAGCTCTTGGGGTACTCCTTGATGCTCCCTTTGGTGTTGACCTCGACCACGAAGAGGCGTGAACGGCGCTGGTCGATGCGGTGACGGTGAAGGCCGGAGAGTTCGCCCCAGCGCAGTCCGGTATAGACGCCCAGTAGGCACATCGTCTTCCCAGGGGCAGGAAGCTCTTCGAGGATGCTCTGCGCCTGGTCGGGCGTAAACCACTGCGGCGGCTTGACAGCGATCTGGGGCAGGTCGATGCGACGGCACGGGCTCAACGCGATCACATCGTCATCCACGGCCGCGCGCATGATGGACGAGGTCAGGTTGTACGCCCGCTTGATCGCGGCAGCGCCCACGTCGTTCTCCACCAGTGAGCGGATTGAACCGTTCCGGGTTCGGTAGAGATCTCAGATGTTGGTTGTGACCTGGGGTTTCGTGGTTGCGAGGTAGTGGTTGTTCTCGTTTTCGGCGGGTGGGACGTGGCCCATCTCACCGTGGAGTCATCGGTGGTTGTACCAGTCGACGTACTCAGCGGTAGCGAGCTCGACATCGGACAGCGTCTTCCATGGTCGTCGGGGCTTGGTCAGCTCCGTCTTGAATAGGCCGATCGTGGACTCCATCAGCGCGTTGTCGTACGCGTCGCCGACCGATCCGATCGAGGCGGCGATGCCGGCCTTCTCCATATGCTCGGCCAGCATGAAGGATGTATATGGCGACCCTGCGTCCGAGTGATGCACCAACTTGCCTGGAAGGGGCGGCTGTTGGTCGCGGTCGCGTTGCCACAGTCCCATGTCCAGGGCGTCCAGGACGAGCCGGGTCTGCTTCGTGGTCGAGGCGGACCAGCCGACGATCCGGCGGGAGAAGGTGTCCACGACGAAGGCGACGTAGACGATGCCGGCCCAGGTCTTCACGTGGGTGAAGTCCGCGACCCAGCAGCGGTTCGGGGCACCGGCGACAAAGTCCCGGTCCAGCAGGTCCGGCGCCCGGTCGGCCTGCCCGCCGGGCAGCGTGGTGATGACGCGCCTGCCGCGGACCGCTCCGGCGATACCGAGCTCGCGCGTCAGGCGTTCGACGGTGCAGCGGGCCACGTCCTGGCCCTGCCGGTTCAGCTCCCGCCAGACCTTCCTCGCCCCGTAGACGCGGTAGTTGGTGTCGTAGACGTGCCGGATCAGCTCTTTCAGTTCGCCGTCCCGCACGGTCCTCGCGGACGGCGCGGCCTGGCGTTTGTGGTGGGCATAGTAGGTGGAGGGGGCGATCTTGCAGTCGTGCGTGGTCAGCACGCGGCAGATCGGCTCGACACCGCCGAAGCGGTCCCGGTGCTCGTCGATGAACGCTACGAGCGCGTGTGTGGCCGGTCGAGCTCGGCCGCGAAGAAAGACGCAGCGGCCTTCAAGATCTCGTTCGCCCGCTTCAGCTCCGCGTTCTTTCTCTTCAGCCGCTTCAGCTCGGCCGATTCCTCGGTCGTCACGCCCGGCCGTGCTCATTTGCAGGGACTTTATCGCGCCCAAAGTCGCCGACTTCCCGGCGGGGTGGTAGAGGGCATTCGCTTACGGCAGACGAGAATTGATGGCAAGGGGCTGGAACCTAGGCCGGGAGCATGTCAACGTACAACGTCCCGAAAATTTCAAGGCGGATGAGGAGGTGCTCGACAGGAATCGAGGGAGAGATTGCGATCCCAGTCTTGTGCGACTGGCGGCCTGGAGTGGTTCCTGCGTAGGAGGTCCGTGTATCTGGGGTCGCGACCGCGCCGTTCTCGTGCATATTGCAGCGCACCCGGCCACGAGGAGGCGCGTGGCCCGGGCCGTGCGTGTTCCCGAGCGCCGCGCAGCGCGAAATCTGGACTGCCTAGTAGATGACGGTCTGCTGGTGCTCGTTGCAGACGGCACCTCGCCAGCCCTGCGCTCGTACCGGTTGACTTACTGACGGAAACCCATCCGAGGCACTGCGAGCTCAACGGTGCGGCGCGCGCAACATAGCCGACGATCGCCGGTTAGCCAAACCGGCGATCGTCAGGACCATTCAGGTGTTCACATCCGACTGCGCTTGGCGGTGGAGTCGTAGTGGACGCGGGCTGCCTGGGCCCGTTCTCTTTCGTCTCCCACAGGAAGCGCTCTATGCCTACACGATCGCTGGCCGCCCCCTCGGCTGTGCCTGACTCCACCAGTGCTGAACGCGCCTGCTTTCTCAACGTAAAGGATGCCGCCGCGTACCTCGGCATATCACCGCACACCCTCTATGTCTGGCGGCACCGACGGCAGGGGCCGCCGAGTTTTCGCATGGGCCCTCGTGGTCGCGTCATGTATCGACGGACAGCTCTCGATGCCTGGATCCATGAGCAGGAACGCGCGGACTCTCGCTCTAACCCTGCCCTGAACCCGCTGAGCGAGCCTCCGCAGCGACGTAGGAGCCCTGCTGCTTGATGCATCGAAATGTTGTCGAGCGTCGTTCGCATCCTCTTGAAAGGAAACCTGTTTGGCCGGCTATATCGAGGATCGTTGGCTCAAGAAGAAGAAGGATCCGGTCACCGGGAGAAGGGAGAAGACCGCTCGCTACGGTAAAGGAAAGCGGTACAAGGTCGCTGGCATACCTGGGGTGCGGGACCGATCCTTTGATGTGCTGGAGGATGCCAAGGCGTGGCTTCGCCGGGCGGCCCCGGATGAGGAGCGAGGCGAGTTCGTGGACCCGCGCGACGGGTCCATCACGCTGGCCGACTACATCGCGACGCACTGGGCGCCAGGGCGAGGCGGTGCTCCGAAGACCCAGGACAGTCAGGAGCGCAGGTGGCGTCTCCATATCATCCCGCACCTGGGCCGGCTTCCGCTCAGGAGTATCGCTGCAACGGATCTGCGCGCGTTCATAACCAAGCTGGAGTCGACAGTCTCGTCAGTCGACTACCAGCGCGGCATCCTGTCCGAGCTTTCCTCCATCCTGGAAGCGGCCGTCGACGACAAGCGCCTCGCGCGCAACCCGATGCACGCGAAATCCGTGCGGTGGCCCAAGTCGCCACGGGAGCGGCGCGACGTGTGGTCGGTGGAGACGGCACTGCGAGTCCGCGATGCCATCAGCGAGCGGAACAGGATCGCCGTCGTGGTCGGCCTGGGGTGCGGACTCCGCCAGGGCGAGGTCTTCGGGCTCAGTC
The DNA here is from genome assembly GCF_024497955.1 of Streptomyces sp. C10-9-1. Lineage (GTDB taxonomy): Bacteria > Actinomycetota > Actinomycetes > Streptomycetales > Streptomycetaceae > Streptomyces > Streptomyces sanyensis. The sequence goes on from NZ_JANHKP010000011.1 coordinate 184,071, forward strand.
CGGAGGACATCGACTACGGGCGCGGCCTGCTGCACGTTCGGCGCCAAGTGCAGGCGATCCACGGAAGGCTGTACTTCGCCCTGCCGAAGGGGAAGAAGATCCGCACGGTGGATCTGCCCCCTTCGGTAGCCGAGGAACTCAAGCGTCACATGGAAGCGTTCCCGCCGGCAGAAGTGGAGCTGCCGTGGGGGAAGCCGGAGGGGGAGAGGAAGAAGTTCTCCCTGCTGCTCACCACGCGTTTCGGCAACGCTGTCGCGGTGAACACGTGGAACACCTACACCTGGAAGCCCGCCTTGGCCGAGGCGGGCGTCATCCCGCCGCGCGCCGAGGGGGCGAAAGCCTGGCAGTGGGCGGCGGCCCCGAAGGACGGCTTCCATGTGCTTCGGCACACCTACGCCTCGATCATGTTGGAAGCCGGAGAGTCCGTCGTGACCCTGGCCCGGTGGCTCGGACACTCCTCGCCTGCGATCACTCTCGGTTACTATGCTCACTTCATGCCGGAGGCCGGCAGCAAGGGGCGCGGCACCATCGACGGTCTGCTTGGGGAGCGCGGGGGATCAGCTTGCTAGCCGAAACTCCCCAGATTCTCCCCAGCGCTGTTGACCCGTGTCTCCGGCCTCTGCGCTCCGGAGAAGCCTTCCGTGGATTGGAAGGTTGAAGAGATGGGTGGCCTGGGAAAGTGTTGAAAAAGGTCGCGGCAACCCGCTATGTCACGCCCCTACGTGAGGGCGGATCGCTCCCCGGGATCGTCGAGGCCGACGATCTCGGCACGTACGTCATGAAGTTCACGGGCGCGGGGCAGGGGCGCAAGACCCTGGTCGCCGAGGTCGTGTGCGGGCGGCTCGGGCGTCGGCTCGGGTTGCGCGTGCCCGAACTCGTGGCGATCCAGCTGGACCCCGTGATCGGGCTCTCCGAGCCGGACCAGGAGGTGCAGGAGCTGCTCAAGGCGAGCGGCGGGCTGAACCTCGGCATGGACTACCTGCCCGGCTCGCTCGGCTTCGATCCGCTCGCCTTCGAGGTGAGCCCCGAGGAGGCGGGCCAGGTGGTCTGGTTCGACGCACTGGTCAACAACGTCGACCGCTCCTGGCGCAACCCCAACCTGCTGGTCTGGCACGGCGATCTGTGGCTGATCGACCACGGCGCGACCATGATCTGGCACCACAACTGGCCCGGTGCGGCGGCCTCCGCGGCCCGGCCCTACGACGCCTCCGACCACGCGCTCGCCCGCTACGCGCCCGATGTGGCCTCCGCGGCGGCGGAGTTGGCGCCGCGGATCACCGAGGAGCTGCTGGACGAGGTCACCGCCGAGGTGCCCGACGCCTGGCTGCTGGGCGAGCCCGGCTTCGAGGACCCCGACGCCGTGCGCCGGGCCTACGCGCGGGCGCTGTTCGACCGGGCGGCGACGATCCACGAGCGGATCACCCTCGGCGCCCCGAGCGGGCCCCGGGTGCCGCAGCCCCCGGGCTGGCTGACCGACCACCTGGGCCCCTGGCCCCACACGGCGGGCGAGAGCGCGGGGACGGACTCCGGCACGGCGGGGCGCACGGCGGAAGGGAGCACGCGGTGAGCGAGCGGGAGGTCTTCGAGTACGCGCTGCTGCGCGTGGTCCCGAGAGTGGAGCGCGGGGAGTGCTTCAACGCCGGTGTGGTGGTCTACTGCCGGGCGCGTTCCTTCGTGGCCGCCCGCACCCATCTGGACCCCGTCCGGCTGCGCGCCCTGGACCCCGGGGCGGATGTGACGGGGGTCCGGGCCGCGCTGGCGGCCGTCGAGGGTGTGTGCCGCGGCGGCGACGACGCCGGGCAGGCCGCCCGTGACGACGCGGGTCGGCGTTTCCGCTGGCTGATCGCGCCCCGTTCCACCGTGGTGCAGCCCGGCCCGGTGCACACCGGTCTGACGAGCGACCCGGAGGCGGAGGTCGAGCGCCTGCTCGACCTGCTGGTGCGCTGAGCGGCGCCCCCGGCCGGAGCGGCGCCCTCCGGCCGGGTGTGAGTGGCTCCGACGGCCCCCGGCGGCGTTGACACCGGGTGCCGGGGCTTCTAGCGTCGCTCCTGTCGAGGTACTAAGCGGTCGCTCAGGGGTGTCGCCCCGTGGCCCGCACCGGAACCCGGCTCAGGCATTGACGGGCTCAAGGGCGAGGAGAACCAGCATGTCCACCACCGAGCAGCGCGTGGCCGTCGTCACCGGCGGAGCGCGCGGCATTGGCGCCGCCACCGCGGTCAGGCTCGCGGCCGAGGGCCGCGCGGTCGCCGTCCTCGACCTCGACGAGGCGGCCTGCAAGGACACCGTCGAGAAGATCACCTCGGCGGGCGGGCGGGCCCTCGCGGTCGGTTGCGACGTCGCCGACGCGGCACAGGTCGAGGCGGCGGTCGCCCGGGTGGCCGAGGAACTCGGTGCGCCCACCATCCTCGTCAACAACGCGGGCGTGCTGCGCGACAACCTGCTCTTCAAGATGAGCGAGTCGGACTGGGACACCGTGGTGAACGTCCACCTCAAGGGGGCGTTCCTGATGGCGAAGGCGTGCCAGAAGCACATGGTGGACGCGGGCTTCGGCCGTATCGTCTCGCTCTCCTCGTCCTCGGCCCTGGGCAACCGCGGCCAGGCCAACTACTCGGCCGTCAAGGCCGGCCTCCAGGGGTTCACCAAGACCCTCGCCAAGGAGCTCGGGAAGTTCGGCATCACGGCGAACGCGGTGGCCCCCGGCTTCATCGCCACCGAGATGACCGCGCAGACCGCCGCCCGGGTGGGCATGGGCTTCGAGGACTTCCAGGCGGCCGCGGCCACCCAGATCCCGGTCCAGCGGGTCGGCCACCCCGAGGACGTCGCGCATGCGATCGCCTTCTTCGCCGGCGACGACGCCGGGTTCGTCTCCGGCCAGGTGCTGTACGTGGCCGGCGGCCCGCTCGACTGACACGGAAAGGGACGACGGACATGACGCAGCAGACCGCGGAGAGCGGGAAGGTCGCCCTGGTCACGGGGGCGAGCCGGGGGATCGGGTACGGGGTCGCCGAGGCGCTGGTGGCCCGGGGAGACCGTGTGTGCATCACCGGGAGGGGCGAGGAGGCCCTCAAGGAGGCCGTGGAGAGGCTGGGTTCGGACCGGGTCGTCGGCGTGGCGGGCAAGGCCCACGACGAGGCCCACCAGGCGGCGGCGGTCGAGGCCGCGATGGAGGCCTTCGGCCGGGTCGACTTCCTCGTGAACAACGCGGGCACCAACCCGGTCTTCGGCCCGATGGCCGAGCTGGACCTGAACGTCGCGCGCAAGGTCTACGAGACCAATGTGATCTCCGCGCTCGGGTTCGCCCAGCAGACGTGGAGGGCGTGGCAGAAGGAGAACGGGGGTGCGATCGTGAACATCGCCTCCATCGCCGGTGTCTCCGCCTCGCCGTTCATCGGCGCCTACGGCATGAGCAAGGCGGCCATGGTCAACCTGACGCTCCAGCTCGCCCACGAGTTCGCTCCGGGGGTCCGGGTGAACGCCATCGCGCCGGCCGTGGTCAAGACCCGGTTCGCCCAGGCCCTCTACGAGGGGCGCGAAGCAGAGGCCGCCTCCGCCTACCCGCTCGGGCGGCTCGGGGTGCCCGAGGACATCGGCGGGGCGGCGTCTTTCCTCACCTCCCCGCAATCCGACTGGATCACGGGGCAGACGCTGGTCGTCGATGGGGGTATCTTCCTCAACGCGGGCGTGCACTGACGCCGCCCATCGGACCGCCTTGCGGCGGTTTGTACCTGGATGATGCAAGTGCCCCGCCGGGACCTCTCCATGTGCCGGCGGGGCGCTGCGGTATGGTTCGCCGACCGTGGGTCGAACGAGGAGCGTGCACGTGTTCTACCGGACCTGTCTGCAGGCGACTGCAGCCCTAGCGTCCATATCCCTGCTGGCGGGATGCGGCCTGATCTCGGGCGACGACGGCGACGCAGAGCAGAAGATCACCGTCGGCACCACCAGTGAGCCGAGCACGCTCGACCCCGCGGCCGCCTGGGACGGGTCGTGGGAGCTCTACCGCAACGTCTTCCAGACTCTGCTCAGCTTCCCCACGGGCTCCACCACCCCGAAGCCGGACGCCGCCGAGTCCTGCCGCTTCCCCGACGCCACGAACACGGTCTTCGAGTGCAAGCTGCGCCCGGGCCTGAAGTTCACCAACGGGGACAAGCTGGACGCCGCGGCGGTCAAGCACTCGATCGACCGCATCCGGACGATCGACGCCGAGGGCGGCCCCAACGGTCTGCTCGGCTCCCTGGAGTCGGTCAGCACCACCGGTGAGGACGTCGTAACCTTCCGGCTCACGTCCGCCGACGCCACCTTCCCCTTCATCCTCGCGACGCCGGCCATGTCGATCGTCCCGCCGTCCGAGTACCCGGCCGACGCGCTGCGCGAGGACGGCAAGCTCACCGGCTCCGGACCGTACGCGCTCGACTCGTACACCACGAGCGAGAGCGCCGAGATGACCCGCTTCGCGGACTACAAGGGCTTCGCGAAGATCAAGAACGACAAGGTGACGATCCGGTACTACCAGGACTCGGACGTCATGATGCAGGCGCTCAAGGACCGGACGATCGACGCGATCAACCGCGGTCTGACCGCCGAGGAGGTCGTCGAGCTCCAGGAGAAGCGCCCGGAGAACGACCACCTGCAGCTCGTGGAGACCGTCGGCGCGGACATCCGCTACCTGGTCTTCAACCCGGACGACCCGAACGCCGGCAAGCTGGCCGTCCGCCGCGCGATCGCCCAGACCGTCGACCGCGGCGCGCTGGTGCAGAAGGTCTACCGCGGCACCGCCGAGCCGCTGTACTCCATGGTCCCCAAGGGCATCGCCGGGCACACCACCGAGTTCTACGACCGCTTCGGCGAGCCCGACGCGGCCAAGGCGGAGGAGATCCTCGACGAGGCCGGGATCGACACCCCGGTCTCCCTGAAGTTCTGGTACACCACCGACCGCTACGGGTCCTCGACCGCTCCGGAGTTCGCCGAGATCAAGCGGCAGCTGGAGGAGACCGGCCTGTTCCGGATCACCCTCCAGGGCAAGCCGTGGACGGAGTTCCAGGAGGGCTACCAGAGCGGCGACTACCCCGTCTTCGGTCGAGGCTGGTTCCCCGACTTCCCGGACCCGGACAACTTCATCGCCCCGTTCGTCGGCGCCAAGAACGTGCTCGGGACCCCGTACGAGAGTCCCGAGATCACCGAGCAGCTGCTGCCGCAGTCCCGCCGGGAGAGCGACCGCGGCGCGGTCACCGGGCAGTTCGAGCGGGCCCAGGAGATCCTGGTGGACGACGTCCGGCTGCTGCCGCTGTGGCAGGGCAAGCTGTACGTGGCGGCCAACGAGGAGATCGGCGGCGGCGAGCGCGCCCTCGACCCGCAGACCGTCATGCAGATGTGGGAGCTGTACCGCAAGAAGAGCTGGTGACCCTCGGTTGTCAGTGGCGGCGGGTAGGTTCTGTGATCACGGTTCCCCGATCGCGGAACCGCCCGCCCTACGGAGGTTGTTGACGTGACCGACACCGACAAGCTGCTGCCCGAGTCCTGGCGCGGTGTCCTCGGCGACGAGCTGAGCAAGCCCTACTTCGGCGAGCTGATGGAGTTCGTCGAGAAGGAGCGGGCGAACGGGCCGGTGTACCCGCCGCGGGCGGAGGTCTTCGCCGCCCTGGAGGCCACCCCCTACGACCGGGTGAAGGTCCTCGTCCTGGGCCAGGACCCCTACCACGGGGAGGGGCAGGGCCACGGTCTGTGCTTCTCCGTCCGCCCGGGTGTCAGGACGCCTCCCTCCCTGCGCAACATCTACAAGGAGATGCAGGCGGAGCTCGGGCACCCGGTGCCCGACAACGGATACCTCATGCCCTGGGCCGAGCAGGGCGTCCTGCTGCTGAACGCGGTGCTCACGGTGCGCGCGGGCGAGGCGAACTCGCACAAGGGCAAGGGCTGGGAGAAGTTCACCGACGCGGTGATCCGGGCGGTCGCCTCCCGCCCCGACCCGGCCGTGTTCGTGCTGTGGGGCAACTACGCGCAGAAGAAGCTCCCGCTGATCGACGAGAGCCGCCACGTGGTGGTCAAGGGGGCGCACCCCTCCCCGCTCTCGGCCAAGAAGTTCTTCGGCTCCCGGCCGTTCGGCCGGATCAACGAGGCCGTCGCCGCCCAGGGCCACGACCCGATCGACTGGCGCATCCCGGATCTCGGCTGACGTCACACCTCCGGCCCACACCCCGGGCGCCGGGCCACGCGCCTGACGGCCCTCGCCCCGCGCGGCGGCTAGCGTCGGTGCGTCGGCAGTGGCGTGGCGCAACGGGAGGACGACGTGACGGAGCAGCACGAGGCGTGCCCCGGGGGCACCCCGACACGGATCGGGCAGGCCGTCATGCTGCTCCACGTCGGCGACCGAGAGGAGGCGCGGCAGCGCTTCGCCGCCCTGTGGGCCGAGACCGCGGACTCGGGCGACGCCCTGCACCGGTGCACCCTCGCCCACTACATGGCCGACGCCCAGGACGACCCCGAGGACGAGCTCGCCTGGGACCTGCGCGCCCTGGCGCTGGCCGAGGGGGACGGACGGGGAAGCCGCGGCCGCGGCGAGGCGCTCGCGCTGCGGGTGCTGCGGCCCTCCCTCCACCTCAGCCTCGCGACCGACTACCTCAAACTGCGGTGCCCGGAGGCCGCAAGGGACCACCTGGACCGGGCGCGCGCGACGACGGATGCCCTGGCGGACGACGGGTACGGGCACGGGGTGCGGGCCGAGATCGCCCGGCTCGGCCGGGCGCTGGGCCCCGGCTGAGGGTGCGGGGCGGCCCCGTCCGCCGCTCCGGGCAGGCCCGGAGCGGCCCGTCCGGCGCCTGTCCCCGGGGGCGGCCGCACGGGCTCACCGGGCGGCCCCCTGTCCGTAGACCCGGCCGCAGACGCGCGCCTGCGGACTGTCCGGAAGCCATCCGCCGTACTCGCGTCCCAGCGCGCACACCTCCGCCGGCCCTCCCTCCGCGAGCCGGCCGAGGTCCACGGCGCCGGGCTCCGGAGGCACCGTGGGCCGGGCCGTGTGCGGCCGGGCCGGGCGGGGCGCGGGCGCGGGCCGCGGCTCGGCGGGCCCGGGAGGTGCGGCCGGTGCCGCCTCGCGGGGCGGGGGAGGGGGCGAGGGGACGGGATCGGGCAGGGCGGCCTCCAGGGCCTCCCGGGCCGGCCCCTGGAGGGTCAGCGGCTCGACGGACGGTCCCGGTGGAGCCCCGGTCGTGGCGACCGGGGCGGTGGGCCCCAGGTTCCGCGGCGCCTCGACGGTGACGCACCCGGCCGTCGCCAGGACGGCCAGGCCGACCAGTGCCTTCGCTGTGGTTCTCGTTCGCTGCACGTGGGCAACTCTGCTGTGCGCGCGGGGTGTTGCCGTGCCGTACAGGCCGTGATTGGTCCGCACGGGTGACGCGGGATCCGGCCGCACCGGGTGGCCTGGCTCATTCTCCCGTGCGGCCGTCGATCGCCTCGCGCAGGAGGTCGGCGTGGCCGTTGTGGCGGGCGTACTCCTCGATCATGTGGGTGAGCACCCAGCGGAGGCTGACGGCCGTCCCCCGGTGGGGCCTGCCGTCGCCGAGCTGTTCGAGCTCGCGCGCAGCGGTGACCGCCCGGGCCGCCGCGACCTCGGCCTCCCAGTCGGCGAGGGTGGCGCTCCAGGTGGTCCCCGCCGTCGTGCGGAAGTCGCCGTCGGGGTCCTCGGCGGAGTAGTAGAGGGTGGGGAGGTCCTCGCCCGCGGTGACGATGCGGAACCACCAGCGCTCCACACCGGCGAGGTGGCGCACCAGGCCCATCAGCGTCAGCGTCGACGGCGGGACGGACGCCGTGCGCAGCTGGGCGTCGCTCAGACCGGCGCACTTCGCCCTCAGCGTGGCGCGGTGGTAGTCCAGGAAGCCCTCCAGCGTCTGCCGCTCACCGGCGGCGGTGGGGGGCTCGCTGCGGTCCTCGATGGTCATGGGCGCCATCCTGGCGCGGCGGCCGGTCCGGCGGCGAGCGGTTTTTGCCGCACCGGCCCCGGCCCGCGCCCCGGCCCGCGCCCCGGCCCGCGCCCCGGCCCGCGCCCCGGCCAGCGGCGCCCGGCCAGCGGCGCCCGGCCCGCGGCGCCCGGTGCGCGGGGCCCGTGCGGCTGCGGCCCTGCGCGGGTCCCCCCGGCGCGTGCGGGTCACGGCCGCGCGGCCCCGGGCGGGCCGCCGCCCAGCATTCCGCGCAGCAACTCGTCCAGGTCCCGGTGCAGTTCGTCCACGCTCGGCACCGACCGGTGGTATGAGCCGATGGCGCACGCCAGCATCAGCCCCTCGCACCAGGACACCAGGGACAGCGCGTGGCGCTCCGGTTCCGCCGAGCCGGCGGCCGCCATCATCGCCGTCAGCGGCTCGCGGAACCGGGCCCCCGTGCGGTCGTAGAACTCCCGCAGCTCCGGGCGCCGCCCGGCCTCCAGGGCCAGTTCGTAGCGGGCGACCAGCAGCGCGTGGTGGCCGTCGAGGTAGCGGTGGACGGCGAGGGCCATCGCGTCGAGCGGTGCGGGGCGGTCGCCCGACGCGGGCGGCAGCTCGTCCACGGCGAGCACCGCGGCCTCCCGCTCGGCGAGCCGGCGCACGGCCGCCTGGAGCAGGGCGAGGCGGGTGCGCGCCTGGTTGGACGTCGACCCCTGCGGCAGGCCGGCCGCCTCGTCGACGGCGCGGTGCGTCAGGCCGCGCATGCCGCGCTCCGCCAGCAGGGCGAGGGCGGTGTCGGCGATCAGCGCGGAGCGGGAGCCGCCGGTGGCGCGGTGGGCGGCGGATGCGGTCATGGGAGCCGATCCTACCCGCCTCACTACGCCTGTAGTAGCCTGCTGGGGCCACTACAGATGTAGTCCCCGTGGAGGAGCCATGCCCGGAACCGGATCGGACCACCGCGCCGTCGTCATCGGCGGCGGAGTCGGCGGACTCACCGCCGCCGTCGCCCTCAGCCGCCGCGGCTGGCGCGTCACCGTCCTGGAGCGCGCCCGGGACCTGGAGCCGGTCGGCGCGGGCATCGTCCTCGCCCCCAACGCGCAGCGCGCCCTCGACACCGTGGGCCTCGGCGACGCGATCCGCTCCCTCGCCAGCTGGCAGGGCGAGGGGGGCATGCGCACCCCGGCCGGGCGCTGGCTGTCCCGCACCGACGCCCGCGCCGCGGCGGAGCGCTTCGGGGGGCCGCTCGTCCTGCTCCACCGGGCCGCCCTGGTCGACCACCTCGTCCGCACCCTGCCGGAGGGAACCGTCCGCACCGGCTGCCCCGGCGAACTCCTCGACCCCGGCACCGCGGACGGCCGGCCCGCCCGGGTGCGCACCCCCGGGGGCGAGCTGGAGGCGGCCCTGGTCGTCGGCGCGGACGGCATCCGGTCCGCCACCCGCGCCGCCCTGTTCCCCGGGCACCCCGGCCCCGTTCACGCGGGCTTCACCACCTGGCGTTTCGTGGTCCCCGCCCCCGCACGGCCGTTCGCACCCCACGAGTCCTGGGGCCCGGCCTCGCTATGGGGGAGCCAGCCGCTCGGAGACGGACGGGTCTACGCCTACGCCGCCGCCACCGCCCCGGACGGGGCCCGCGCCGCCGACGAGAAGGCCGAACTGCTGCGCCGGTTCGGCGACTGGCACGACCCGATCCCCGCCCTGCTCGACGCCGTGTCCGCGGACCGCGTCCTGCGCCACGACGTCCACCACATGATCCGGCCGCTCCCCGCCTACCACCGGGGGCGCACCGCGCTCCTCGGCGACGCCGCGCACGCCATGACGCCCTTCCTCGGGCAGGGCGGCAACCAGGCCATCGAGGACGCGGTCGTCCTCTCCCACCACCTGGCCCCGGACGCAGGCACCGGCCCCGCACTGGCCGCCTACAGCGCCGAGCGCCTGCCGCGCACCACCGCGGTGGTGCGCCGCTCGGCCCGCGCCACCCGGCTCGTGGCCCTGCGCAGCGCCCCCGCGGTGGCCCTGCGGCAGGCGCTGGTGTCCGCGGTCTCCCGGTTCGGACCCGAGCTCGTGCTGCGCACCTTCGACGGCATCGCCGACTGGCGGCCCCCGGCGCCGACGTATGCTGCACCTGCACACGGGGACGTCCACGAGCCCCCGGCGGGCCGCTGAACGCGGCCCCACGGGCCGGGCCGCCCCGTGCGGGACCTCGCCCCGCGAGAGCCCCGCACCGTGCACACCGCCCGGCACACGAATCGCACCGCCCGGGCCCCGGCACCGGCCGCACGCCAGGCGCCGGGGCGGCCGGGCGACTGCGCGGCAGCGAAGGAGAACCACCGGTGAAGGTCGGCTGCATCGGTCTCGGCGACATCGCGCAGAAGGCGTACCTCCCGGTGCTCAGCACCCTTCCGGGAGTCGAACTCCACCTCCAGACGCGCACCCCCGCGACGCTCGCCCGCGTGGCCGACATCCACCACGTCCCCGCCGCCCGGCGCCACACCGAACTCGACGCCCTGATCGCCGCGGACGTCGACGCGGTCTTCGTCCACGCCTCCACCTCCGCGCACGCCGCGCTCGTCACCCGGCTCCTCGACGCGGGCATCGCGACCTACGTCGACAAGCCCCTCGCCTACGAGCTCGCCGACTCGCGGCGCCTCGTCGCACTGGCCGAGGCCCGGGGCACCAGCCTCGCCGTCGGCTTCAACCGCCGGCACGCCCCCGCCTACGCCCAGTGCCTGGAGCACCCCCGCGACCTCGTGCTGATGCAGAAGAACCGCGTCGGCCTGCCGGAGGACCCGCGCACCCTGGTCCTGGACGACTTCATCCACGTCGTGGACACGCTGCGCTTCCTGGCCCCGGGCCCCGTCGAGCACACCGACGTGCGCGCCCGCGTCGTCGGCGGACTGATGCACCACGTCGTCCTCCAGCTCTCCGGCGACGGCTTCACCGCCATCGGCACCATGAACCGGATGAGCGGCTCCGCCGAGGAGATCCTGGAGGTCTCCGGACAGGACTCCAAGCGCGAGGTGCGCAACCTCGCCGACATCGTCGACCACAAGGGCCAGCCGAGCCTGCGCCGCCGCGGGGACTGGGTGCCCGTCGCCCGGCAGCGCGGCATCGAGCAGGCCGTGCTCTCCTTCCTCGACGCGGTCCGCGACCGGCGCACCCTCAGCGCGCAGGACGCCCTGCGGACGCACGAGCTGTGCGAGGACGTCGTGCTGCGCGCCCTGGAGCAGACCGGAGCCTGACCCGCGCCGCCGAGGCCGCCGCCACGGCGAGCACGGCGAGCGCGCCGTACACCGGCCACTCCCCGAACCGGACGAACAGCGTCGTCCCCGTCGCGCCCGGCACCTCGTAGACGGCCGTGCCGACGGTGCCGGTCCCCAGCGGGGCGCCCACCGGGCGCCCCGTCGGCCCGAACACGGCGCTGACGCCCGTGAGCGTGGCGTGGACCACCGGGCGGCCGCTCTCCGCCGCCCGCAGCGCCGCCAGCGAGGCGTGCTGCCCGGGAGCCCAGCTGCCCTGGAAGGAGGACGTCGACGACTGCGCGACCAGCAGGCCGGCCCCGTCGCGCACCAGACGTCTGCTCATGTCCGGGAAGGCGGACTCGAAGCACACCAGGGGCCCGATCCGCGCCCCCGCGTCCGGGCCGTCCGGCAGCGTCATCACCACGGGCGAGTCCCCCCGGAGCCGGTCCTCGCCCGCCGCCCTGCCGACCGAGGTCGCCCAGCCCAGCAGCCAACGGGCCGGTACGTACTCGCCGAACGGCACCAGCCGCATCTTGTCGTACCGGTCACCGGTGGGGCCCTCGGGTCCCACCAGGACGGCGCTCTTGTGGATTCCCGCCGCACCGCCCGTGGGCCCGGCGCCGCGCGCGTCGACGTTCACCAGCAGCGGCGCACCCGCCCGGCGGGCCAGTGCCGCCAGGCGGTCCGCCAGATCGGGGCGGTCCCTGAGGTCGGCGCCCACGCTGCTCTCGCCCCAGACCACCAGACCGGGTGCCGCGCCGCGCTCCAGCGCCCCGAGGGTGAGCCGCTCGCCCCGGTCGAAGCGGCGCTCCACGCTGTCGGGCCCGGCCACCACGCCCGGCTGGACGACCAGCACCCGCAGCCCCCCGCCGACCCGGGGCACCGGTGCCCACGCCGAGACCGCCGCCACGGCCGCCGCACCCGCCACCGCCGCGGCCACCACCGGGACCCTGACCCGGGGCACGGCCACCAGCAGGGCCACGGCCGTGTTGACCGCCACCACCAGCAGGCCCACCAGCCACACCCCGCCCACGGAGGCGATCCGCAGCGCCGGGCCGACCTGCCACTGCGAAGCGCCGAGCAGCCCCCACGGACCCCCGAGCCCCTCCCAGGAGCGCACGAGTTCGATCGCCAGCCACCCCGAGGGCACCAGGACCAGCGCCGCCAGCGCCCTCCGCGCCGTCGGCGGCCCGCCGGCCACCGACCGCACCAGCCAGCCCCAGGGCGCCCACAGCAGACCCATCAGCGCGGCCAGCACCAGCAGGAAGACATGGAGGCTCGGGAACAGCCAGTGGTGCACCGCGACCATGAAGCCGATCCCGCCGAGCCAGCCCTCGGCCAGCGCCCGGCGCGGGGACCCGGCGGTGCGCAGCAGCAGCATCCAGGGCACCAGCGCCACGAAGGCGAACCACCACAGCGAGGGTTCGGGGAAGGCGAGGGCCGGCAGGGCGCCGGCGGCCACCGCGCCGGCGGCCCGTGCCCACGCGGTGCGGTCCCCGGAGCGGCGCCCGGCCCGGCCTCCCCGCCCCGCCGGGCGGGAGGACGGACGGCGCGAGGCGAACGGGCCCCGGGGGACGTGCGGCTTGCGCATCTGCGGCTCCTCACCCACCAGTGTGGGGCACGGGGGCACCAGTGTGCGCCGCCGCGGCGCCCCGGCGCAGCGCGCCACCCGTGTCGCACGCGCATCACCCCGACGCACCCGTGCCCCGGTCCGCCCTCCGCCGCCGCCCCCGGCACCGGACGGTCCCGCCCGCACCGCGCCGCGTCGGGGGAACCGGTGCACCGGCGGGATACTGGCCCCATGCGCATCGACCTCGACCCGGCCGCCTGCGGCCGGGACACGTTCTACCGCCTGCTCACGGCGACCGTCGTCCCCCGCCCGATCGCCTGGGTCTCCACCACGTCCCTCGAAGGGACGGACAACCTCGCCCCGCACTCCTTCTTCACCATCGCGTGCGTGGCCCCGCCGATCGTGCAGTTCACCTCCGTCGGCCGCAAGGACTCCCTGAACAACGTCGAGGACACCGGCGAGTTCGTCGTCAACCTCGCACCGGAACCACTCGTCGAGCAGGTCAACGCCACGGCCACGGACTTCCCCCGCGGCATCGGCGAGTTCGACGCGGTGGGCGTCGCCCGGGAGCCCAGCCTGCGCGTCAAGCCGCCGCGGGTGGCAGCCTCCCCGGTCGCCCTGGAGTGCGTGCTGCACAGCACCCTGCGCCTCGGTGACTCCACCGTCGTCCTCGGGCGCGTGGTGCACGCCGCCGTCCAGGAGTCGGTCCTCTCCGACGGCCACCCGGAGATCACCCGGCTGGCACCGCTGTCCCGGCTGGGGAAGGACGAGTGGGGGACCGTGGGCGGGGTGCGGGAGATCGCCCGCATCCGCTACGCCGACTGGCCCGAGGGCTCCTGACGGCACCTCACGACCCGCCCGTCCCGCCCCGGGGGACAGGGGTGTGACGGGCGGTCAGCGAGCGGCCCGGCGCACGGCCCGCAGCACCACGAACCTGGGCTCGGCCGCGACGACCTCGCAGGACCCGAACAGGCGGCGCAGCCGCACGTGGTAGCCCAGGTGCCGATTGCCCACGACCCACAGCTCCCCGCCCGGCGGCAGCACCCGCCGGGCGTCCGCGAACATCCGGCGCGCGGTGGCGTCGGTGGTCGCCTGGTGGGAGTGGAACGGCGGGTTGGTGAGCACCAGGTCCGCCGAGGCGTCCTCCAGCGCGGACAGCGCGTCGCCCGCGACGAACTCCGCCTCCCCGCCGGGGACGTTCTCGCGGAAGGTGGCCCGTGCGGAGGCCAGTGCCGAGAAGGACTCGTCGGCGAAGGTCACCCTGGCGCCGGGGTTGGCCAGCGCGGCGGCGGTGCCCACCACCCCGTTCCCGCAGCCGAGGTCCACCACGTGCTCGGGTCCGCTCCGCGCGGGCAGGTGCCCCAGCAGGAAGCGGGTGCCGACGTCGAGCCGGTCCGCGCAGAAGACCCCCGCGTGGTTGGTCACCGGCCGCCCCGACAGGGGGCCGATCCCCTCGGGCAGGTCGTACCGCAGCGGCCAGGGGTTCGCCTCGGCCGCCCGCTGCGGGGCCGGGGCGGCGGACACCAGCCGCGCCTTCTTCACGGCGAGGGAGGTCCGCGTCGGCCCGACCAGCCGCTCGAACAGGCCCAGCGTCGACGTGTGGATCTCCCGGACCATGCCCGTTCCCAGCACCACCGTGCCCTCGTGCAGGGCGGGTGCCAGCCGGTGGAGCTGGTCCTGGAGCAGGGAGAGCGCCTTGGGGACCCGGACGAGGAGCACGTCGATCCGCTCCGGAGGGGTGTCCCGGCTGGTCAGAAGGCGGACCGCGGCGGGGTCGACCCCGTTGCGGGCGAGGTTGTCCCGGGTCGCCCGCTGGCCGAGCCAGGAGTCGGTGATCTGGACCACGGGGTGGTGCCCGGCCAGCGAGACGGACAGTGCACCCCAGCGGTCGCCGAGGACGGCGACCGTGCCCGACAGCGGGACCGCCGGGCCCTCGGCCTCGCCGCTCAGGCGGCGCAGCAGGTACTCGTCGGCGGCGTCCCAGGCGCGAAGCGTGTCGCGCGGGTCCTGCGGGTGGCGGGCGAGCTCGAACGAGCCCCATGACGTGGTCAGACGGTTCATCGTGGGCACCAGGCTAGCCGAGCGCCGGGGCCCTTCCGTCCCACCGGGTGGACCGAGGCCGGCCCCCGGCTCAGGCCGCGGGCCCCACGTCCGCGCGCGTGGCCGCCGCCCACTCCAGGACCAGGGCCTCGTACTCCGACCGCCGCGCCTCGGGCAGCTCCCCGTCCAGCCACAGCTCGCGGATCCGGGCGTTCAACTCGGCGGCGGTCATGGCGCGGACGGTGGCGGCGGGGTCGGTACGAGACGGGGACATGGGCCCAGATTACGGCCTCGCCCCCGGGCGCCCCGGCGGCAGCGTCCCGGCGCCGGCCTGCCGACCGGGTCGCGACCGCCGTCCCCGCGGGCCCTCCGACCAGCGCAGACGCGGCAGGCTACCCCGCCGCCCGGGTGAGCGGATGCGGATTCCGCATGATCGCGAAGTGATGCATGTCATGCGCGCCACCGGCCCCGGATGACCGGTGGGCGCCGCCTCGCGGCCGTATCACGCCTACTCGCAGCCCACCCCGTCGCCGTCGCGGTCCAGATGGCGCCCGTAGCCGGGGTCGCCGACACGCACCGGTGCGGCCCCCGCGGCCCGCGCTGCGGAGCAGTTGGCGTAGGAGGCCGAGCCGCCGCCGTCCTCTCCCTCGACCGCACCGGAGCCGCCCTCGCCGGAGCCGCCCACCGTCACCGTGACCCGGACGGTCTCGGTGACGGTGGGGGCGGGTTCCGGCTCCGCCGTCACGGTCTGCGTGACCGCGGGCTCCGGGGGCGCGGTGACCGTGGCGGTAACCGTCACCGTCGGCGCCGCCTGGGCGCCGGCCGCGGCGACCTTCGTCTCCCCGCCGCCTCCGTCACCGGAGGAGCCGATGAGTGCGCCGAGGAAGAGGACCCCGACCGCCGACGGCAGGAGCACCCGCTTGCGCGTCCAGCCGGGCCGGGGCGGGTCAGGGGGCGCGGGCGGCTGGTACGGAGGCGGAACGGGCTGGTTCCAGGACATGTGGCCCCCCGGGGGTGGGTGTGCGGAGGCACGAACGTAGCCCGCCGCTCCGCTCCCGGTGCGGTGAAGTCCCTCTTGGTGACGGATTCGTGACCGTGTGGTGGGGGAGGCGTGTGCGCAGGGGGCCCGGCCCCGGGGGCCGCCCGGAAACGGCCCGGAGCAGCGCCCCGGGCCCGCTCCGTCAGTCCCCGGACTCGCCCGCGTGCGGGCTCAGCACGTCCGTGCCCACCAGGACGTACAGCGCCGGACCGAGCACGAAACGGTAGATGAGGGAGACTCGGCGGACATCGAGTTCCTCTACGGCAGGCCGTGCGTACACCACGAGCCTACGTACACGGTGATGACCGATCCCCGCCGTTCGACCAGCAGCAGCCGGACCACCTGGGACGGTACGAGGGGTTCGGCGGCGCCCCTCCGCCGCCGGGTGAACCGACCGCCTCGTACGCGCCGCCTACGACCCCGACCGCCTCCCGCCCGCCGGCACCCCGGCCCGTGCCTACGCCGCGCCGCTCGAAGTGACCGGCCGCTGCGAGCCCCGCGTACCGCTGGCCTCCGTCCTTGTGGGGGCGTGAGGCGGCTCGCAGCTCGTGGAGCCGTGGCCCGGCGTCCGGCAGAGAGTTCAGGGCACGAGGCTGTCGAGGTCGATGTCGAGGGGGATGGGGACGGAGACCTTCAACCGGTTGCGGTGGATGCCGGTGGCCACGTAGCTGCTGGTCATGACGTCGAGTTCGTAGGTGTGGACGGTGGGGGCGCCGGCCTCGTCCTCGACCCGCCAGAAGTGGGGGATTTTCGCCTGTGCGTACTTGAAGGGCTTCAGGGACCGGTCGCGGTCCGCCGACTCCTCCGAGACGACCTCGATGACCAGGGCGACGTCCTCAGGCGCGTACCAGGTCCGGTCGGGGTCGTAGGAGGCGGTGGTGAGCAGGAGGTCGGGCTCGGGGCGGCTCTTCTTGTCGAGCCGGACGGTCATCTCACGCTCGGCGTCGAACCCGTCGGGGGCGGCCTGGCGCAGGGCGAAGGTCAGGTTCTCCACCAGCCGGGCGTGCCAGGACCGCTGCGGCGACATCATGAAGATCAGGGCTCCGTCGATGAGTTCGGTGTGCCGCGGTGCCTGGGTGAGGCGGTCGAGGTCATCGGCTTCCCAGCCGCTGATCCTGGGCGGGATCATCCAGTCGGGGAGTTCGGCGGTCACGGCTTCCTCCAGGCGCCTCGAAGAGGTCAGGGGCCTTCATCCCGGATCGCGGACACGGGCCCAACGCTGGTGTCAGCGTAGTCGAGCGACCGGAACTCTCACTCGGCCCCGTGCGGGCCCGACGCGCCGGACGCCGGTGATCATCTCGGTGTCGCCCGACGACTCACCGTCTCCCCCCGCACCACGGACCGCCTCGGCGCTGTTCAGCTCACCGGACTTGCCTCGCCCCGTTCCGTCACGGCCCGGCGGTACCAGCAGCACAGGGACTCTGAGCTGATCCCGGGCTCCCGGGCGACGGCGGTGACCGTCCTGCCCGAGGAGCCGATGCGCCCGATCGCGCCCCGCTGGAAGTCCTCGGTGCGCCCCTCGGGAGATGATCATGGCGCGGTGCTGCCATCAGGCGCGAGGAAATGCCTGATGGCGCTACCTGTACGGCCCTGGTTCAGTCCCCGGACTCGCCCGCGTGCGGGCTCAGCACGTCCGTGCCCACCAGGACGTACAGCGCCAGACCGAGCACGATCCGGTAGATGACGAAGGGCATGAAGCTCCTGGTGGTGATGAACTTCATGAACCACGCGATCACCGCGTAGCCCACACCGAAGGCGACGAGGGTCGCGAAGATCGTCGGCCCCCAGGAGACGTGCCCCTCGGTGGCGTCCTTCAGCTCGTAGACGCCGGAGGCCAGCACGGCGGGGATCGCGAGCAGGAAGGAGTACCGCGCCGCCGCCTCGCGGGTGTAGCCCATGAGCAGGCCGCCGCTGATGGTCGCACCGGAGCGGGAGACGCCGGGGATCAGCGCCATCGCCTGGCACATCCCGTAGACGAGGCCGTCGCGCACGCTGAGGTTCCGCAGGGTCTTGCGCTCGCGCACGGCGCGGTGGCGCCCGCCCGCCTCGTCACGTGCGGCGAGGCGGTCCGCGATGCCGAGCACGATGCCCATCACGATCAGCGTGGTGGCGATCAGGCGCAGATCACGGAAGGGTCCCTCGATCTGGTCCTTGAGCGTCACCCCGAGCACACCGATCGGGATGGAGCCGACGATGACCAGCCACCCCACCTGGGCGTCGTGGTCCTGCCGCATCGCCTTGTCGGTGAGCGAGCGCGTCCAGGCGGACAGGATCCGGCCGATGTCCTTGCGGAAGTAGATCAGCACGGCGGTCTCCGTGCCGATCTGGGTGATCGCGGTGAACGCGGCACCCGGGTCCTGCCACCCCGCGAACGCGGCGGTCAGCCGCAGATGGGCGCTGGAGGAGATCGGCAGGAACTCGGTCAGCCCCTGGACGAGCCCGAGGATGAATGATTCGAACCAAGACATGGAAAGCTGTGCCACCCAAAGGGATCACGGGCGGTCCGGCGGACGCACGGACCGGCGCTGCTGAGGTATCGGTCGCCGCTGCCGGGGCCCCGAAGGACCCGCACCGGCATGGTCACGGGCAGGCGCGCTCCACGGTGGTCATTCGGACCCTTCGCTGACGTGTCCGACGGGTGGTCGGGCGCACCCCGCAGGGCCCCTCGACGCGCGCGGGGTGCACCGGTCGGGGGCAGCGTAGCGTCCCGAAATGACGGACCCTCCCGCGGGCCCCGCCCAGCGGACTCCCCCCGGGATCAGCCGGACGCCAGCCGGTGGCGCCTGCGCCAGGCGACCACCGCGGCCACGGCGCCCGAGGCCACGATGAAGCCGAGGGCGACGAGGAACACCGGCGAGTCCGGGGAGCCCGCCCGGCTCCCCGCCACCACGTACGCGGCGGTGTTCGGGATCGAGCCGAGGCCCGTCGCCAGCAGGAAGGGGGCGTAGCCCATCCGGGAGACGGCCGCGCAGTAGTTGGCCGCCGCGAAGGGCACCCCGGGGAAGAGGCGGACGGCCAGCATCGAGCGGAAGCCGTGGCGGCTCAGCTGCCCGTCCGCCGCGTGTATCAGCCGTCCGCGCAGCAGCGGCCGCAGGGCGTCCCGGCCCAGCACGCGCCCCAGGGTGAAGGCGATGCCGGCACCGAGGACCGTTCCGCCGAGCGCCGCCACCAGCCCCGCCTGCGACCCGAACAGGGCGCCCGCGGCGAGGTTCAGCACCGGCCGGGGCACGAAGGCGGCGGCACACACGCCGTACCCCGCGGCGTACAGCGCGACGGCCGCCGGGCCCGCGACCCGGAGCGGCCATCCCGAGGAGAGCAGGTGCTGCGGTTCGTACACCACCACCGCCGCCGCGGCCGCGGCGAGCAGCGCCAGGAGCACCGACAACCGGGACCAGGGGGAGGACAGGACCCGGGCCGTGCGGGCGGCCGGGCCGGAGGGGGGCCGGAGGGCGGGGGCGAGCATTCGGGGAGCGTAGCGGACGGGGGGACCGGGCCGCCGTGAGGTGCATCCCGTCGCGCCCGCCACCGCCCCGGCCGCTCCTCCCGGCCGGTCTCCCCGGCACGGCGGGGAGCACCGGGAAAACCGTTCGACGCGGCGCCCCGCCCTCCGGGACCATCGGGGCATGGTCCGGCACGCCTTCCCCGCAGCGCCGTCCGCCGTCGCGGACGCGCCGAAGGCTGCCGTGCTCCCGGCGGCGGCCGCGGCCGCCGCAGCCGCGGCCCTCGACGGCGCCCGAAGCTGACCCTTCCCGGACAGTCCCGCGGACCCCGCAGGGGGAGGGTCGGCAGGCCCAGGGGTCCCCACGGCATCCGGTTCCGGAAGGGAACAGCAGACCAGTCATGGCCAAGACGCCATTCGTGCGCACCAAGCCGCACCTCAACATCGGCACCATGGGGCACGTCGACCACGGGAAGACCACCCTGACCGCCGCCATCACCAAGGTGCTCAGCGAGCGCTCCGGCGGCACCACCTCCTACGTCGCCTTCGACCGCATCGACCGCGCCCCCGAGGAGGCGCGCCGCGGCATCACGATCGACCTCGCGCACGTCGAGTACGAGACCGGGACCCGGCACTACGCGCACGTCGACATGCCGGGCCACGCCGACTACGTGAAGAACATGGTCACCGGCGCCGCCCAACTGGACGGCGCGATCCTGGTGGTGTCGGCGCTCGACGGGGTCATGCCCCAGACGGCCGAGCACGTGCTGCTCGCCCGGCAGGTGGGCGTGGACCACATCGTGGTGGCGCTCAACAAGGCGGACGCGGGCGACGAGGACCTCACCGAACTCGTGGAGCTGGAAGTCCGCGAGCTGCTGACCGCGCACGGCTACGGGGGCGACGCCGCCCCCGTGGTGCGGGTCTCCGGCCTGCGCGCCCTTGAGGGCGACCCCCGCTGGACGGCCGCCGTCGAGGCGCTGCTCGACGCCGTGGACACCTACGTCCCGCTGCCCGTCCGGTACACCGACGCGCCCTTCCTGCTCCCGGTGGAGAACGTGCTCAGCATCACCGGCCGCGGGACCGTGGTCACGGGCGCGGTGGAGCGCGGCACCGTGTCCGTCGGGGACCGGGTGCAGGTGCTCGGCGTCGCCGACGCGGAGACGGTGGTCACCGGCCTGGAGACCTTCGGCAGGCCGATGGACTCCGCCGAGGCCGGCGACAACGTGGCCCTGCTGCTGCGGGGGCTGTCCCGGGACGCGGTCCGCCGCGGGCACGTGGTGGTCGCGCCCGGCAGTGTGCGGCCCGCGCGGCGCTTCACGGCGCGGGTCCACCTGCTCTCCACGCGGGAGGGCGGGCGCCGTACACCGGTCTCCTCCGGGTACCGGCCGCAGTTCTACCTGCGGACCGCGGACGTCGTCGGTGTCGTGGAGCTCGCGGGGGAGGGCCCGGCACACCCCGGGGAGACCGTCGAGATGACGGTCGAGCTCGGGCGGGACGTCCCGCTGGAGCCCGGTCTGGGCTTCGCCGTCCGCGAGGGCGGGCGCACCGTCGGTGCCGGCACGGTCACGGCGCCGGCCTGAGCGCCCGCGGCGCGCCCCCGAACGGCGCGGGCGGGCGGTCCTCCCCGGGGGGACCGCCCGCTCCCGCGGCCGGGGCCGCCCGGCAGAATGCTGTCCGTGAACGACCCGATCCCCGTGCTGCGCACCGTCGACGGCGGTACCGCGAGACTGCTGCCCGACGTGGACCGTGCGCGGGCCTGGCTGCTGACGCTCGACGGCTCCCCGCAGTCCTACGTCGACCTCGACGACCCGCTCCACCTGGAGTTCGAGTACGCCCGCAGGCTCGCCCACGCGGTGGACTGCGCGGCCGGGGAGGGGGAGCCGCTGGACGTGCTGCACCTGGGCGGCGGGGGGCTGAGCCTGCCCCGCTGGATCGCGGCGGTGCGCCCCGGCTCCCGCCAGGCCGTGGCCGAGTGGGACGGACCGCTGAACGAGCTGGTCGCCGACGTGCTGCCGCTGCCCCCGGGCTCGGGGGTCACGGTGCACACCGCGGACGCCCGCGCCCACCTGGAGTCGCGGCCCTCGGAGAGCGCCGACGCCGTGGTCGCCGACGTCTTCGGCGGCGCCCGCGTTCCCGCCCGGGTCACCTCGGTGGAGTACGCGCGGGAGGTGCGCCGCGTGCTGCGGCCGCGCGGGGTCTACGCGGCCAACCTGGCGGACGGGGCGCCCTTCGCCTTCCTCCGCTCCCAGCTGGCCACCTTCGCCGCGGTCTTCCCCGAACTGGCGCTGATCGCCGAGCCCTCGGTGCTGCGCGGCCGCCGCTTCGGCAACGCCGTGCTCGTGGCCTCCCGGGCACCGCTCGACACCGCCGCACTGGCCCGGCGGGCCGCGGCGGACGCCTTCCCCGCCCGCGTCGAGCACGGGCCCGCGCTGCGGCGCCTGACCGGCGATGCCCGCCCGGTCTCGGACGAGGAGGCGACGGACTCGCCCGAGCCGCCGGGCGGAGCGTTCTCCCTGGGCTGACGGCCGGCCTCCGGGTCCGGTGGGCCGTCGTGGAGCCCCGCGCCGCGCGCCCCGCCGGGACGGGGCGCGCGGCGCGGGGGGCGACCGGTCGCGGTCAGGAGGCCGGAGCGGGCTCCGCCAGGCGCACCGAACTCATGATCTTCTCGATCGTCGCGTCGTCCAGCTCGTCCTCGACGCCCGCGGCCGCGTAGAGCACCCAGGACTTGAAGTCGCCGTTCGGGTCCTTGAAGGAGAAGGCGACGGCCTTCCCGTCCGTCTCGCACTTGTGCGCCTTGGTGACACCGGTGGCGGTCGCCCTGGACATGCTGCCCTTCAGGCCCGAGGACGTCGTGTAGTCCACCGCCTTGGTGATCTTCACCTTCTTCGGCTCGGTCTGGGCGTAGGCCGCCCACACCCAGTTGCCGGCCTCGTTGTAGGCCGCCTCGGCCGTGTTCTTGGCGCCCTTTCCGCCCTTGGAGCCGGTACCGCTCAGGCTCCAGTCCTCGACCTTGCCGTCCTTGTCCGAGTCGTACTCGCACCAGCTGCTCTTGAGGAACGCGGGCGCGGTCATCATCACCGCGGGCGAGCCGTCGCCCTTCTCCTCGTCCTCGAAGCCGGAGGCCAAGCCGCTGCTGGCCACCTCCCAGTCCTGCGGGACGTCGAAGCGCGTGCCGTGCTTGGGGTTGGTGACGACCTTCCATCCCTCGATCACGGGCTCGGCCTCGCCCCCGGCGCGCGGGTTGTCCGCGGGGGCCGGGGACGCCGACCCGCCCGGCTCCTCGGAGGCGGAGGCCGAGGGGGCCGCGGCTGCGGTGCCGCCCTTGCCCGAGTCGCCGCCGTCGTCCTTGCCGAGCACCAGGTAGCCCGTCACCCCGGCCGCCGCGACGACCGCGGTGGCCGCGGCGATCGCGACGAGGGTCGTCCTCCGCCGGTCCTCGCGCCCCGGCCCGGGCGCGCCCGGAGGCTGCCCCGGGACCGCGTACTGGGGCGCGGTCGGCTGCTGGTAGGGGTTCGGCTGCTGGTACCCCGGCTGCTGGTAGGGGTTCGGCTGCTGGTACCCCGGCTGCTGGTACGGGTTCTGGTCCTGCGGGTTCTGCTCGCCCCCGGGCGGCTGCTGTCCTGGCCACATGGCCAGTAACCATAGAGGGACCCCTCCGCCGCCTGAGCGCCCACCCGGGGACGGCTGTGGCCAAGGGCGACTACTCGTGGGTAACATGCGGCGCATGAGCGCAGACGAGATGTCCCTGGGCGAGCTGCTCGCCGCCACGGTCCCCATGGTGAAGACCCTCAATCTGGAGTACCTGGAGACCACCCCCGAGCGGGCCGTGCTCCGGCTGCCCGACCAGCCCGAGTACCACAACCACGTCCAGGGCCCGCACGCGGGCGCCATGTTCACCCTGGCCGAGTCCGCGAGCGGCGCCATCGTGCTCGCCGCCTTCGGCGACCAGCTCTCGCGGGCCGTGCCGCTGCCCACCACCGCGCGGATCGACTTCAGGAAGATCGCCCGGGGCGTCGTCACCGCCACGGCCACCCTCGGCCGGCCCGCCGCCGACGTCGTCGCGGAACTGGACGCGGGCGAGCGCCCCGAGTTCCCGGTGAACGTCGCCATCACCCGCGAGGACGGCGCCGTCACCGGCGAGATGGACATCGTCTGGACGCTGCGCCCGAACGGCTGAGCCACCGTCCCGCCGCCGCCGCGCCGGACCCCGCGTCCCGTGCGGCGGCGCCGGCCGCCGGGGCCCTGACCGGCTCAGCCGCCCAGCGCCGCGCGGTGCTGCGCGGCGAGGTCCAGGTACGCCGCCGCGTTCACCCGGATGCCCTCGCGCTCCTCCTCCGTGAGCTCGCGCCGGACCTTCGCCGGGACCCCGGCCACCAGCGACCCCGGCGGGACCTGCATGCCCTGCGGCACCAGCGCCTGCGCGGCGATCAGCGAACCCGCCCCGATCCGCGCCCCGTTGAGCACCGTCGCACCCATCCCGACCAGCACGTCGTCCTCTACCGTGCAGCCGTGCAGCACCGCGTTGTGGCCCACCGAGACCCGCTCGCCGACGACCACGGGGAACCCGGGGTCCGTGTGCACCGTGCAGTTGTCCTGGATGTTGCTGTCCGCACCCACCGTGATCGGGCCCATGTCCGCCCGCAGGACGCTGTGGTACCAGACGCTCGCGCCCGCCGCCAGCACCACGTCCCCCAGTACCACCGAACCGGGCGCAGTGAAGGCCCCCTCGTCGACCCGGGGCCTGCTGCCGCCCACTTCCGCCACCAGTGCGCGCTCCGTCATCTGCCTCTCCTCGGGTGATCGTGCCGCCGGGCCGTCCCGCCGCGCCCACCGCACGGTAGGGGACGGCGGGGGCGCCCCGGCCACCGGGGCGCCCCCGCCCGCGTCCTGCGGCCGTCCGGCCCCGGTGCACGCGGCGGGGCCCCGGCCGCCGGGGCGCGGCTACCCGGCCACCGGGGTGAAGCGCACCGGCAGTTCCGTGGGCCCCCGCATCCACACCGAGGGCCGCCACGCCAGCTGCTCCGGCTCCACGGCCAGCACCACGTCCGGCAGCCGCTCCAGCAGTGTCTCCACCGCGGTGCGCGCCATCACGTCGGCCAGCAGCGGAGCCGGGTAGGGGCAGCGGTGCTCGCCGTTGCCGAAGGACAGGTGCGCCGCGTTCTCCGCCCCGACACGGCCGTCCGGCCAGATCCCCGGGTCCGTGTTGGCCGCTGCCAGCCCCAGCACCACGCAGTCGCCCGCCCGGATGCGCCGCCCGGCGAGCGTGGTGTCCCGCACCGCCCACCTGCCGATGAAGTTCTGTATGGGGGTGTCCAGCCACAGCACCTCGTTGAGCGCCTGCCCCACGCTCAGCCTCCCGCCGGACACCCGCAGCGCGAACCGGTCGTCGGTCAGCAGCAGCCGCAGGGTGTTGCCGATCCAGTTCCCGGTCGGCTGCTGGGCCCCGGCGATCAACGCGATCAGGTCCTGCACGACCTGCTCGTCCGTCAGCGCGGCAGGATGCGCCAGCATCCGGGAGGCCACGTCCGGGCCGGGAGCGGCGCGCTTGTCCTGCACGAGCCGCTGGATGCGCGCCTGCACCCGGGCGTAGGCGCCGACCGGGTCGTCGCCCTCCCCGACGTCCAGCGAGACTCCCAGGTCGCGCACCAGCTCCTCGGCGTCCGGACCCCGGTCGGGCAACCCGCACATCCGGATCGCCGCCCGCATCGGCAGGGCGTGCGCGTAACGGGCCATCAACTCGGCCTCCCCGCACCCGGCGAAGCCGTCGATGAGCAGCTCCGCGATCCGTCGGCAGCCGTGCGCCAGCTCGAACTGGTCGACCGCCTCCAGCGCCTCGGTGATCACCCCCGCGCGCAGCTGGTGCTCGGCCCCCTCGGTGAACAGCACCGAGGGCCGGTACCCCACGAACGGCAGCAGCGGCCAGTCCGGCGGGACGGAGCCCCACCGGTTCCAGCGCCGCGAGTCCCGGGCGAACAACTCGTCGTGGGCGGTGACATAGCCGAGCTCGGCATACCCGAGGACCAGCCAGGCGGGCACGTCCCCGTCGAGGAGCACCGGCGCCACGCCGCCGTGGCGGCGGCGCAGTTCACGGTAGAGCGCGGCCGGTGCCCGCTGGTACTCCGGACCGCCCAGCCGCACCGCGGCCTCGGCGGGGCGGTCCGCGCCGGGCGGTGCGGGTGCGGGTGGTGTGGCGTCGTTCATGGCTTCCCTTCCCGGGCCCCGGCCAGTGCGCGGAGATGGTCGACGAGGGTGATCAGCACGTGCTTGCCGGAGGAGCGGACCCGGGCGTCGCAGTCGATCAGGGGCACCCCCGGGCCCAGGGAGAGCGCCTGGCGGATCTCGCCCAGCGAGAAGGCGGCGAGGTCGCCGTCGAAGCGGTTCACGGCGACGACGAAGGGGGTGCCGTGGTGCTCCAGGCGGTCGACGGCGTACCAGGAGTCGCTCATCCGGCGGGTGTCGACCAGCACCACCGCGCCGAGGGTGCCGGAGAACAGCCGGTCCCACAGGAACCAGAAGCGCTCCTGTCCGGGGGCCCCGAACAGGTAGAGCACCCTGCGCTCGTCCAGGCTGATGCGGCCGAAGTCGAACGCGACCGTGGTGGTGCTCTTGCGGCCCACGCCCGCCGTCTCGTCGACGCCGACCCCGGCCCGGGTCATCACCTCCTCGGTGTTCAGCGGGCGGATCTCGCTGACGGAGCGGACCAGGGTCGTCTTGCCCACGCCGAAGCCCCCCACGACCACGATCTTCAGTCCGGTGTCGGCCGCGCGGCCGAGGGGGACGCGGGCGGCCGGGACGGTCCCGGCGGGGGCGTCAGAGCCTGCGGAGTCCATGCAGCACCTCCTCCAGGAGCGCGGAGTCGGGCAGCGGCACGCCCGCTCCGGCCCCCTGCTGCGGATGGCGTGCGGTGATGCGTCCGGTGGCGAGCAGGTCGCCGAGGAGGATCCGGACGACGGTCACCGGCATGCCCAGGTCCGCCGAGATCTCCACGACCGCGGAGGGCGTGCGGCACAGCCGCAGGATCCGGACGTGCTCGGACTGCATCCAGGGGGCCGGATCGCTCTCGGCCACGATCAGCGTGACGAGGTCGAAGGCGTCGCCGTCGGCGCGGCTGCGCCCGCCGGTCACGGTGTAGAGCCGCTCCGGATCGCCCACCTCGACGGGGCGGCGCGTCATGAGGCGGGGGCCTCCTGCACGGTCAGCCGCGGCTCGGCCCGCAGGTGGTCGCCGATCTGCTCGACCAGTGCGGTCATGTGGTGGCCCACCACACCGGGGTCGGCGCCGCCCTCGGCGACCACGCCCAGGTGCGCCCCGTCGCCCGCCTCCACGATGAACAGCAGGCCGCCGTGGAACTCGGTCATCGAGTGCCGCACGCCGCCGCTTCCGTCGCCGAACTCCGCGGACGCGCCCTGGGCGAGGGCCTGGATGCCGGAGCAGATGGCCGCCAGCTGGTCGGCCTGGTCGAGGGTCAGGTGCGGGCTCCAGCAGAGCTTCAGTCCGTCGCGGGAGAGCACCAGCGCATGGCGGGTGCCCGGAGTCCGCTCCAGCAGGCTCTCCAGGAACCAGGTCAGGCTGTTGTCGGTGGTCTGCATGATGTCGCTGGGCCTCGTCCCGGCCGGTGGCCGGGCGGCGGGCCGCTCCTCCTGTCTGGTACGGGACGTCGGGCCGTCGCGGAAACGTCCCCGGGACGGGTCCGCGGAGTGGCGGGGGACCGGGCCCCCGGCCGGGCTCAGGAGGCCCCGGCGGGCGGGTGCCCCGGGGTCCGGGGCTCGGGCACGGCCCGGGCGGCGCCCGGGTCCGGCGCGGTGTTCCCCGGGTCCGCCGTCCGGGGCTGCGGGCGGTGCGCCCCGTCTGCGCTCCCACGCCCGGCCCGGGCCTCGCCCTCCGGCGAGCCGGGGGGCCGGGCGCGGGCCAGGCCCTCGGCGAAGGCTCCGAAGCGCGCACCGGCGTCCCCCGCCTCCCGGGCACGCGGCGGCGACTGCCCCGGGTCGTGGCGGCCGCGGTCCGCGGCCGCCATGGTGCGGCCCGGGGGCCGGACCGGGAGCCCGCCCGGGGTGGCCACCCGCCGGTCCGCGGCCGGGGGAGGCGGTCCGGGGACGGCCCGGGAGGTGCCGGCGCCCGGCGCGGCGGTCGCGCCCGCGGGGAGCGGTGCACGCTCCGCGGGACGGGCCGGTGCGCTGCCCGACCCGGACCCCGCCGCCGTCGGGGCCGAGGGCTCCGGTGTGAGGACGTCGGTGCCGGGGGCGGGCTCCCCGGTCCCCGCGCCCCCGGGCCGCGAGAGCACCTGCGGGGGGAAGAGCACGACCACTCCGGTGCCGCCGCGGGAGGAGGGCCGGAAGCTGACGCTCAGCCCGTAGCGGGAGGCGATGCGGCCGACGACGGTCAGACCCAGCCGGGTCCCCTGGAGCCGGGCGAGGTCGTCGGAGCGCCCGGAGACGGCCTCCTCGGCCCGGCGCATGGCGGCGTCGGCCATCTTCAGACCGCTGTCCTCGATGGTCACCACCAGCCCCGCGGTCCGCTCCTCCACGTAGACGTGCACCTCGTCGACGGGGGGCGAGAAGTTGGCCGCGTTGTCCATGAGTTCGGCGAGCAGGTGCATCACCCCTTCGGCGGCGAACCCGGCCACGCAGGCGGTGCCGGAGGAGTGCAGCCGCACCCGCCGGTAGGCGGCGATCCGCCCGGCGGCCCCGCGGAGCACGCTCTCCAGGGGAAGGGGCCTGTTCCACGCCCGGCTCGCGCGGCCGCCCATGAGCAGGGCGAGCCGGTCGGTGAGCAGGCCCAGCTGGGAGGTGCTGTGGTCCAGGCGGAGCAGGTCGCCGAAGACCTCCTCGCCGTGCCGGTCCTGCATCTCCCGCAGATCGGCCAGCATGGACACCACCGCGGCCTGCACCCTGCTCAGCGCTCGGGCACCCGCTTCCCGGGCCGCGGCTGCGCGTCGCTCGCCCAGGGCCAGTTCGCGCACGGTCGCCTCGGCGAGCACCCTCAGCCGGCCGTCGGGCGGCAGTTCCAGCCGGCCGAGGACGGTGTCGGCGGAGGAGCCGTCGCGCAGGCGGGCGACGGCGGCGGGCAGGGTCACCGCGGTCAGCCGGTCGACCCCGTCGGCGGCCAGCGCCAGCTGCCGTACGGCGCGTCCGCCGTCGTCCGCCGCCTGCCGCGTCCGCCGGGCGGCGTCCTCCAGCTCCTGGGCGAGCAGTCGCAGCAGGCGGTGCAACCGGGGGTCCTGCGGCGGCGGCAGCGAGGCGAGCACCCGGGCCGCCGGCTCCCCGTCGCGCAGCCGCGCGGCGAGGGCGGGCAGGGCGGTGTCGGCCAGCTGTGCGGACTCGGCTGCGGCCCGGGCGGCGCGGGCCCGCAGGGTGCGCAGTTCGGCCTCGGAGGCCGCGGCGGCGCGGCGGGCCCGGTTCACGGCACCCGCCCCCGCGACGACCGCCGCCGCGAGGCAGAGCCAGGCCGCGCACACGGTCGCGGCCGCCCAGGGGCCCGCCGCCCCGGGCGCCGCGGCGACCGCTGCGGCACCGGCGGCGGCGGCCGCGGCGACGAGGGCGGCCTGGGCGGCCGCGGACACCGGCCGCGGTGCGTGGCTCCTGCGTTGCGGGGGAGTGGCTGGCACTGGCATTGCGCGATCCCTCGCTGCTCTCGTGCGGGATGTTCACCTGGAACGGGACGGGCCGCCCGTCGACCCGGGGCGGCCGGTGGCGCGGCGGTCGCCCCGGGAGGCGGCGGAGGCCGCGGCGTCAGGTCCGCGATCGCGCCCTGCCTGATGGTTGCCGGGAGTGATCGCTCGTGTGCGTGCGGTGCTCATGCTAGCCACGGGGGTGTCCCGCGCCGGCGGGAGCGCGCGTATGTCCACAGAACGGTGGAAGCCCGTGCGAAGTCGCGCGCGGGGGCGCGTTCCCGTGGTAGACCGCGGGTCGCGGGGCGCGTGGAGCCGGTCGTGCGCCGGGGGCGCGTGTGGGGTGAACGTCACAGCGCACCAGGGCCTTTGCGTCCGGGAGCCCGACTACCGTGTGCGGGTGCCCAGGAACCGAAACACGTCCTCCCCGCTCGCCGCGTGGCGGCGGCGTGTCCTCGCGCGTGCCGTCCACCGCGGGTGGCGGTGGGTGCAGGAGGCCGGGTCCGTCACCGCGTCCCACCCCGGGCGGCTGCGCTTCCGCCGCATCGGCGAGGGCACCCGCCTGGCGTTCCCGCAGGGGACGGTGTTCGGCGAGCGGTGGATCGAGCTCGGGGCACACTGCATCATCGCCGAGCAGGTGACCCTGACCGCCGGGATGATGCCCGGACTCGACCTCGGGCCCGACGCGATCCTGACCCTCGGGGACGGGGTGGTGCTCGGTCGCGGCAGCCATGTCATCGCCGACACCCGGGTGTCCATCGGCTCGGACACCTACTGCGGGCCGTACGTCTACATCACCTCCACCAACCACAGCTACGACGACCCCGAGCAGCCGGTGGGCCGCCAGTGGCCGCGCGCCGACCCGGTGGAGATCGGTCCCGGGTGCTGGCTGGGCACGGGGGCGGTGGTCCTCCCGGGCGCGCGCCTCGGGCGCAACGTGGTGGTCGCGGCCGGGGCCGTGGTGCGCGGCGAGGTGCCCGACCACGCCGTGGTCGCCGGGGCGCCGGCCCGGGTCGTCCGGCGCTGGGACCCGGAGGCCGGCTGGCAGCCGCCGCTGCGCACGCCCGCCCCGGTGCCCGTCCCCGAGGGCGTCACCCCCGAGCAGCTGCTGGCGCTCGCCGAGCTGGAGGAGGGCTGAGGCGGCGCCGCCGTGCCCGTCGGCGCGGCGGCCGGCCGGCTCTCAGCCCGTGGCGAGCAGGACCGTGCCCATCAGCGCCAGACCGGCACCGGCGGCCTGGATCGCCCGCACCCGCTCGCGCAGCAGCACCAGCGCGGCGAGCACCGTGACCACGGGGTAGAGGTTGGCCAGCACGGCCGCCATGGTGACCGGTCCGAGCTGCGCCGCCGTCGCGTAGGTGCCGTTGGCCGCGACGTCCGCCAGGCCGACGAAGGCCAGGGCCGGCAGTGAGGCCGCCACCACGGCCAGGCCCCCCTCGGCGGGCAGGGCCCGCCCGCCGCGCCGCACCGAGACCCACAGGGCCGCGCCGCCCACCGCGACATTGGCGACCCGCTGGACGAAGAGGGCCAGAAAGAGCCCCGTGACGCTGGTGGAGGCCTCCGCGATCAGGGCCATCACGGCGCCGAAGCCGAAGGCGGCGACCAGTGTCAGCCAGATCGCCTGGCGCTGCACCGGTGCCCCGCGCAGTTCGGGTCCGCCGGCCAGCACCACTCCCGCGACGGCCACGCCGATGCCCGCGAACTGCAGCAGCCCCGGCCGCTCGCCGAGCAGCAGTCCGACGCCGACGGGGACCGCCACACCCAGGGAGCCGAGGGGGGAGACCACGCCCATGGGGCCGAGTGCGAGGGCCTTGTAGAAGGAGAGCATCGCCACGGGGCCGACCACCCCGGCCGCCGCGGCGTACCAGAGGCGGGGGCCGGCCTCCGCGAACCCGCCCGTGGCGAGAACCACCGCACCGAGGACGACCACGGCGATCGACTGGGAGGCCACCACCACGGTCAGTGCCGGCATGCGACGGGTGAGCAGGCCCCCGCCGAAGTCCGCCAGCCCCCACAGGAGGCTCGTCGCCAGCGCGAAGAGTGCGGTCATCAGGGGCCTCGCAGTACAGTGTGTTGAACGGTGGAGTGCACCACACGGTAGTGCAGTCCATTGCATCCTGTCATTCACTATATTGGACGGACCGTGTCTGACCTCGACCAGCTCACGCAGTCCCTCGCCCGCAACCTCAAGCACTGGCGGAGCGAACGCGGCTTCACCCTGGACGCCCTCGCGGCCCGCTCCGGCGTCAGCCGGGGCATGATCATCCAGATCGAGCAGGCGCGCACCAACCCCAGTGTCGGCACCACCGTGAAGCTCGCCGACGCCCTCGGCGTCAGCATCACCACCCTGCTCGACCACCAGCAGTGCGCCCAGGTGCGCCTCGTCCCCCCGGAGCAGGCCGTGCGGATGTGGTCCACCTCCACGGGCAGCTCCACCACCCTGCTGGTGGGCAGCGAGCGCGGCGGACCCCTGGAGCTCTGGTCCTGGCGGCTGACGCCCGGCGACGAGAGCGCCTCCGACCCCCACCCCGACGGCACCACCGAACTGATCCACGTGACCGCCGGGGTGCTCACCCTGATCGCCGACGGCCAGGAGCACACCGTCCCGGCGGGCACCTCGGCCACCTTCGAGGCCAATGTCGCGCACACCTACCGCAACGACGGGGACGAGACCGTGGAGCTGATGATGGCCGTCTCGGTGCCCCCGGTGCGCTGAGGCGGGGCGCGCCGGGGGCTGGCGCGCCCGGCGCCGGGAGCGCGGGGCGCCCGACGCCGGGGAGTCGCCGGGCACGCCCCACCCGACGGGGGCCCGCCCGGCACGCCCCGCCGGGGCGGTTCAGCCCAGGCGGGGGAGTTCGATCGCCGGGCAGCGGTCCATCACCATGTCCAGCCCGGCCGCCCGCGTACGGGCGTACGCCTCCGCGTCGACCACCCCCAGCTGGAACCAGACGGCCCGGGCGCCCACCGCCACGGCCTCGTCGGCCACGCGGCCCGCGTGCTCCGTGTTCACGAACACGTCCACCACGTCGACGCCGAAGGGGATGTCCGCGAGCGAGGCGTACCCCTTTTCGCCGTGCACCGTCTCGGCCTTCGGGTGCACCGGCACGATCCGCTTGCCGTGCTGCTGCAGCGTCCGCGCCACGCCCCACGCCGCGCGCGCCCGGTTGCCGGACAGCCCCACCACCGCCCAGGTGTCGCCCGTGTCGTTCAGGATCCGGCGGATCGTCTCCTCGTCAGCGTCCATGCCCGCACAACCCGGCGCGACCCGTCGGGCATTCCCGCGCCGGGTACGCCGTCCGCAGGCCCCTCCCGGCGCCCGGGCGGCACCGCCGGGCGCATAGGGTGGCGGGATGCAGGACCAGTACCGGACGGTCGCCCGCGAGGGCGTCCACGAGAGCGAGATCAACCGCTCGCGCTTCCTCTGCGCCCTCGCCCCCGCGGCGACGGAGGAGGAGGCGCAGGCGTTCGTCGCCCGCATCCGCAGGGAGCACCCCGCGGCCACGCACAACTGCTACGCCTACGTCGTCGGCGCCGACGCCTCCGTGCAGAAGGCGAGCGACGACGGCGAACCCGGCGGAACCGCGGGCGTTCCGATGCTCCAGATGCTCCTGCGCCGCGAGGTCCGCTACACCGCCGCCGTCGTCACCCGCTACTACGGGGGCGTGAAGCTGGGCGCGGGCGGCCTGATCCGCGCCTACGGAGGCGCGGTCGGCGAAGCGCTCGACGCCCTCGGCACCGTCACCCGCCGGCGCTTCCGCATCCTCGCGGTCACCGTCGACCACCAGCGCGCGGGCAAGCTGGAGAACGACCTCCGGGCCACCGGGCGCACCGTCCGCGAGGTCTCCTACGGCCACGCGGTCCGCATCGAGATCGGGCTGCCCGACGCCGAGGTCGGGGCCTTCACCGCCTGGCTCGCCGACGCCACCGCGGGCACCGCCGCCCTGGAGATCGGCGGCGAGGCCTACGGCGATGCGTGACCCGCACCGCACCCCGTCCGCCGCGCCCGCCCCCGATGTCCGACCCCGCCGATACCCTCACCGATCATGAGACTCCTGCACACCTCGGACTGGCACCTGGGGCGGTCGCTGCACCGGGTGAGCATGCTCGACGCCCAGGCCGCCTTCCTCGACCACCTCGTGGCCACCGCCCGCGACCGGGAGGTGGACGCGGTGCTCGTCGCCGGGGACGTCTACGACCGCGCGGTGCCCCCGCTCGCGGCCGTGGAGCTCTTCGACTCCGCGCTCCACCGCCTCGCCGAGGCCGGCGTCCCCACCGTGATGATCTCCGGCAACCACGACTCCGCGCGCCGTCTCGGCGTCGCCGCCGGACTGATCGAACGGGCCGGGATCCACCTGCGCACCGACCCCGCCGGCTGCGCCGCCCCCGTGCTCCTCGACGACGCCCACGGCCCCGTCGCCCTCTACGGCCTGCCCTATCTGGAACCCGCCCTCGTCAAGGACGAGTTCGGCACCGACAGGGCCGCACACGAGAGCGTGCTCGCCGCGGCCATGCGGCGCGTCCGCGAGGACCTCGCCGGCCGTCCCCCCGGCACCCGGTCCGTCGTCCTCGCCCACGCCTTCGTCCAGGGAGGGCAGGAGAGCGAGAGCGAGCGGGACATCACCGTCGGGGGAGTCGCCGCCGTCCCCGCGGGCGTCTTCCACGGCGTCGACTACGTCGCCCTCGGCCACCTCCACGGCTGCCAGACCCTCACCGAGCGGATCCGCTACTCCGGCTCCCCCCTCGCCTACTCGTTCTCCGAGGCCGCCCACCGCAAGTCCCTCTGGCTCGTGGACCTCGGCCCCGGCGGCGAGCTGTCCGCGGAACGGGTCGACTGCCCCGTCCCCCGCCGCCTCGCCCGGCTCCGCGGCACCCTCGACTCCCTCCTCGCCGACCCCGCCCACGCCCGCCACGAGGACGCCTTCGTCGAAGCGGTGCTCACCGACCCCGTGCGCCCCGCCGACCCCATGGCCCGCCTGTGCGAGCGCTTCCCCCACACGCTGAGCCTCGCCTTCGCGCCCGAACGCGCCGGGCAGGACGACACCGCCGGCTACGCCCGGCGGCTCGCCGGCCGCAGCGACCAGCAGATCGCGGAGGACTTCGTGGCCCATGTGCGCGGCGGCAGCGCCCCCGACGCCGAGGAGCGCGCCGTCCTCCGCGACGCCCTCGACGCCGTCCGCGTCGACGGCCGGGTGCGCGAGGTGGCCGGGTGAGGCTCCACCGGCTGACCGCGACCGCCTTCGGCCCCTTCGCCACCGCCCAGCACGTCGACTTCGACACCCTCTCCGAGGCCGGGCTGTTCCTCCTGCACGGCCAGACGGGCGCGGGCAAGACCTCCGTCCTCGACGCCGTGTGCTTCGCCCTCTACGGAGCCGTGCCGGGCGCCCGGCAGAGCCCCGGCGCCTCCCTCCGCAGCGACCACGCCGACGCCCGCACACCCACCGAGGTCCGGCTCGACCTCACGGTCGGCGGCCGTCGCCTGGAGATCACCCGCAGACCCGCCCAGCCGCGCCCCAAGGCCCGCGGCACCGGACTCACCACCGAGCGGGCCCAGAGCCTGCTGCGCGAGTACGACGCCGCCACCGCCACGTGGAAGGCGCTCAGCCGCTCGCACCAGGAGATCGGCGAGGAGGTCACCCGCCTCGTCGGCATGAGCCGGGAGCAGTTCTGCCAGGTCGTGCTGCTGCCGCAGGGGGACTTCGCGCGCTTCCTGCGTGCCGACGCCGAGTCCCGGGCCAAGCTCCTCGGACGGCTCTTCGACACCCGCCGCTTCGCCGCCGTGGAGGAGCGCCTCGCGGAACTGCGGCGCGCCGCCGAGCAGCAGGTGCGCGCGGGCGACGAGCGCCTGCTCGCGCTCGCCCACCGCATGGAGCAGGCCGCCCACGCGCCCCGGGACGGCGAACGCGCCCTGCCGCGGCTCCGCCCCGGGGACCCCGGACTCGCCGGGGCCGTCCTCGCCTGGGCCGCCCTCGCCCGGGTGGAGGCGCGCGAGGAGCACGACGCCGCGCTCCTGCGCGCACAGGCCGCGGAGTCGCGGCAGGCCGGCGCCCGCGCCGCCCTCGACGCCGCCCGCGAACGGGCCCGTCTTCAGCGCCGGCACGCCGAGACCGCCGGCCGCCTGGAGGCCCTGGAGGCCGCCCGCCCCCGCCACGAGGCACGCCTGGCCCGTGTGGACCGCGCCCTGCGGGCCGGGCCCGTGCTGCCCGCGCTCCGCCTCGGGCAGGACGCGGACCGCGCCCTCGCCGAGGCCCGGGACGGCCACGACCGCGCGCGGGCGGCCCTCCTCCCCGCCGACCGCGCCGCCGCCCCGGGCACCGGAGCGGAGCCCGGCCCCGAGGCGCCGGCCGAGCGGGAGCACGCCCTGCGCCGGGAGCTGGGCGCCCTGGAGTCCGCCCGCCGTGCGGAGCGGCGCGCCGAGGAGATCGTCCGGGAGCGCGCCCTGCTGGAGCGTGAGGCCCTGGCCGACGAGGAGGCGCTGGCGGAGGCGTCCGCCTGGCTCGCGGGCTGGGAGGCCCTGCGGCGCGGCCACCTCGACCGCATCGCCGCCGCGCAGGAGGCCGCCACCCGCGCCGAGCACCTCGCGGGCCGCCTCGCCCCCGCCCGCGAACGCCGGGACGCCGCCCGCGAACGCGACGAACTCACCGCCCGCGCCGAGCAGGCCGCGTCCCGGCTCCACCGGCTGCACGGCGCGGCCAACGAGGCGCGCAGCCACTGGCTGGACCTCAAGGAGCGCCGGGTCCTCGGCATCGCCGCCGAACTCGCCTCGGCCCTCGCGCCCGGAGCCCCCTGCGCCGTCTGCGGCTCCACCGACCACCCCGCCCCCGCGCAGGCGTCCGCCGGCCACGTCGACCGCGCGGCCGAGGACGCGGCGTACGCCGAGAGCCGTCGTGCCGAGGAGCGCCGCGCGGAGGGCGAGCGCGCACTCGCCGTGCTCGGCGAGGCCCGCGCAGGTGCCGCCGCCCGTGCCCGGGGGGCGGCGCCCGCCGCGCCGGGCGGCTCCCGTGCCGCCTCCGACGGGCCTGCCGCCGCCCCCGGGGCGCCGAAGGCGCCGGAGGACGGCGGCGCGCACCTGCGCACCGCCCTCGCCGTCCCCGGCACGGACGACCCCGGCCGGGCAGGGGTGCCGGGACCCCGGGGGGCGGAGGACGAGCCCTCGGCCGGGGAGCTGGGGCGGGCGGTCGAGGAGCTGGAGCGCGCCCTCGCCGAGGCCCGCCGCGCGGCCGCCGCGAGCCACCCGGCACGGGCGGCGCTGGAGCGGGCCGAGCGGGAGCACGGCGAACGCAGCGACGCCCGCCACCTGGCCGAGCAGCGGATCGCGGCCCGCACCTCCCGCCGCGAGGCCCTCGACCGGGAGCAGGACCTCGTCGACGAGGAGCTTCAGCGGGCCCGCGGCGACGCCGGGACGGTCGCCGAGCGCGCCGCGCAGCTGGAGCGGCGCCTCGCGCTGCTCGCCGCGGCGGGCGAGGAGGTGCGCACCCTGGCCACCGCCGAACGGCAGCGCGAGGAGGCCGCCGAGCACCTGGACGCCGCCCTGCGCGAGGCGGGCTTCGCCACGGCGGAGGACGCGCGCGAGGCCGCCCTGGCCCCGCCCGAACTGGAGGAGCTCCGGGCGGCGGTCGACGCCTGGCGGACGGAGCACGCGGCCGTGGCGGAGCGCATGGCCGAGACCGACACCCGGGCGGCGGCCGGCCTCGCCCCGGCCGACCTCCCGGCCGCCGAGGCGGCGGCCGGGCGGGCCGAACGCACCCTGCGCGAGGCCGCCGAACGGCTCGCGGCCGCGCGGGAGCGGTCGGCGGCGCTCGACGGGCTCTCCCGCGAGGCGACCGCGGAGGTCCGCCGACTCGGCCCGGTGCGCGAGCGCTACGACCGGGTCGCCGCCCTGGCCGCGCTCACGGCGGGCACCTCCTCGGACAACGAGCGCCGGATGCGCCTGGAGTCCTACGTCCTGGCCGCCCGGCTCGAACAGGTGGCCGCCGCCGCGACGGTGAGGCTCCAGCGGATGTCCTCGGGCCGCTACACCCTGGTGCACTCGGACGCCCGGGCCGGCGCCCGCCGCGCCGGGCTGGGCCTGCACGTGGTCGACGCCTGGACGGGCCGCGAGCGGGACACGGCCACGCTCTCGGGCGGCGAGACCTTCTTCGCCTCCCTCGCCCTCGCCCTCGGCCTCGCCGACGTGGTGACCGACGAGGCGGGCGGGATGCGCCTGGACACCCTCTTCATCGACGAGGGCTTCGGCAGCCTCGACGACCAGACCCTCGACGAGGTCCTCGACGTGCTGGACTCGCTGCGCGAGCGGGACCGCAGCGTCGGCATCGTCAGTCACGTGCCCGACCTGCGCCGCCGCATCCCCGCGCAGCTGGAGGTGGTCAAGGCCCGTACGGGCTCGGCCGTCCGCCTGCGCACGGGAGCGCCGGCGGGCTGACGGCGGCGGGGCCGGGCGGCCGTCGGAGGGCTGCGGTGCTCCCGCCCGGTCCGCGCTTCCCCTTCCGCGCCGCGCCCTCGCGACCGGGCACGGCCCTCGTCGGGGTGCGGGGTCTCACGGGCCCTTCGTCCGGCGCCCGCGGCCGGCGTGCCCGCCGCCCGCCGCCGCAGGGGCCGGGTGTCAGCCGCCCACCGCACGCCGCGGCAGGGGGGAGGAGTACACCACGCTCGTGGTGACCGAGCCGAGGGCGCCGATCCTCCCCGACACCTCCTCCAGGTGCCGCATCGAGCGGGCGGTGACCTTGAGCACGAAGCAGTCGTCACCCGTCACATGGTGTGCCTCGACGATCTCCGGCGTCGTCTCCAGCAGGTCGTGGAAGGGCTTGTAGTTGCCGTTCGGGTAGCGCAGCCGCACGAACGCCAGGACCGGAAGCCCCAGCCGCTCGGGTTCGACCACGGCCGCGTAGCCCGTGATGACACCCGCGTCCTCCAGCCGCCGGACCCGTTCGGTGACCGCGCTCGCCGACATGGCCACCTCCCTGGCGAGCTGGGTGAAGCCGATGCGGCCCTGCGCCTGGAGGACCGCCAGGATGCGCCGATCCGTGGTGTCCGGTGAATATCCCGTCATCCGTCGATGATGACAGGGGATTCCACGGCCGATCACGGTGGACCCCGTGGAAGATGCCTTCAGCACGGCGAGAAGCAGCCATAGGTTTTCCGTCATGAACAGCACACCGCAGCCCACCGCCCCCCGGACCGACTGCCCCGTCCTGCGGGTTCCGCCCGCTTCGCCCGAGGCCGCCGCCGCCCACTTCCGGGCGAGCCTGGCCTTCCACACCGACGTCGCCGACGTCGCCGCCGCCCTGGCCGCGCCGGGCGGGCCCGGGTTCGTCCTCGTCGACTCCCGTTCCACCGAGGCGTGGGACCAGGGGCACGTCCCCGGCGCGGTCCACCTCCCCACCGCCCTCGTACCCGAGCAGGCGGAGCGGCTGCTCGACCGGGCGGTCCCGGTGGTGGCCTACTGCTGGGGGCCCGGATGCGACGGCGCCGCCCGCTCGGCCCTCGCCCTCGCCGAACGCGGCTTCCGGGTCAAGGAGATGCTCGGCGGTTTCGAGTACTGGGCCCGCGAGGGCTTCGCCTACGACACGGCCCGGGGGCCCGAGCGCCGCTCACCGGACCCCCTGACCGCCCCCACCGCCCCGGGCACCTGCGGCTGCTGACTCCCGGCCGGCACACGCATGCGGCGCGTGCCGGGCCCCTCCGCGGGAGCGGCGCGGAGGGGCCCGGTGCCGGTCAGAGCCGGGAGAGCTCGTCCACCAGGTCGTCCAGCCCGAGCGACCCCTGGGACAGCGCGGCCATGTGCCAGGCCTTCGCGTCGAAGCCGTCACCGTGCGCACGCCGCGCGTTCTCCCGGCCCAGCAGCCAGGCGCGCTCGCCCAGCTTGTAGCCGATCGCCTGGCCCGGCATGGAGAGGTAGCGGGTCAGCTCGCTCTCCACGAAGTCGGCGGGGCGTCCGCTGTGCGCGCCGAAGAACTCCTGCGCGAGCTCCGGCGTCCACCGCTCCCCGGGGTGGAAGGGGGAGTCCGCCGGGATCTCCAGCTCCAGGTGCATGCCGATGTCCACGATCACCCGGCAGGCCCGCATCATCTGCGCGTCCAGGTAGCCCAGGCGGCGCTCCGCGTCCGGGAGGAAGCCCAGCTCGTCCATCAGGCGCTCGGCGTACAGCGCCCAGCCCTCGCAGTTGGCGCTGACCGTGCCGATGGTGGCCTGGTAGCGGGAGAGGCGGTCGGCCACGTGCACCCACTGCGCGAGCTGGAGGTGGTGGCCCGGTACGCCCTCGTGGTACCAGGTGGACACCAGGTCGTACACCGGGAACCGGGACTCGCCCATGGTCGGCAGCCAGGTGCGGCCCGGCCGGGAGAAGTCCTCCGAGGGGGGCGTGTAGTAGGGGGCCGCGGCGCCTCCGGGCGGCGCGATGCACGACTCCACCCGGCGTACCCGGTCGGCGAGGTCGAAGTGGGTGCCGTCGAGCGCGTCGATCGCCTCGTCCATCAGCTTCTGCAGCCAGACGCGCACCTCCTCCTCGCCCTCGATGTGCTCGCCGTGCTCGTCGAGGTGGGCGAGCGCCTCCCAGGGGCCCGCGCCGGGCAGGATCCGCGCGGCCTCCGCCCGCATCTCGGCGAGCAGCCGGTGGTACTCGGACCAGCCGTAGGCGTAGGCCTCGTCGAGGTCGAGGTCGGTGCCGTTGAAGTAGCGCGACCAGCGGGCGTACCGTTCGCGGCCCACGGTCTCGGGCGCCCCCTGGACCGCCGGCGCGTACACCTCCCGCATCCAGTCCCGCAGGGACACCAGCGCCTCGGTCGCCCCGCGGGCCGCGACGTCCAGCTCCACCCGCAGGGAGGCGGGCCCCCCGGCGGCGAACTCCTCGAACCAGCCGCGGCCGCCGCCGATCCACTCGGTCAGCTGGCCGACGAAGGTGGCGGTCGCCCGGGGGCCGCCGTAGAGCCCGCGGTCGAGTCCGAGGGCCAGCGAGGCGCGGTATCCGTCCAGGGCCCTCGGGACGGCCCGCAGCCGCTCCGCGACGGCCGACCAGTCCTCCTCCGTCGCGGTCGGCGTGACCGTGAAGACCTCCCGCACCGCGTGGGCGGGCGAGTGGATGTTGCTCACCGTCCGCAGCCCCTCGCCCGCCTCGTGGACGGCGAGTTCGGCGGTGAGGCGCTCGCGCAGCAGGCGCGCGCAGCGCCGCTCGGTCTCGGCCTCGGCGCCGGGCAGCCGTTCCGCCGCGGCGAGCAGGTCCAGGGTGCGGCGCCCGAGTGCGGCCACCTCCTCCCGGCCGGCGGGGGAGAAGTCGGGGAGCAGCCCGGAGCTCTCCGGGATCCCCAGGTACGTACCGGTGATCGGGTCGAGTTCGACGAGTGCGTCGACGTAGGCGTCGGCGACCTGGCGCGGCAGCGCGGTGCTGGAAGTGGCTGGCATGGGGCCATCCTGGTACGCGGGCGGCCGCCGCGTCATCACCCTTCGCCGCGGGTGGCCTGACGTGCCGGGGCCGGCGGCAGCAGCGGACCGCACTCCCACTGCTGGAATATCAGCCTCGTCTCCACCCGGGCCACTTCCCGCTGCGAGGTGAACTCGTCCAGAACCAGACGTTGGAGGTCCGCCATGTCGGACACCGCGACGTGCACCAGGTAGTCGTCGGGGCCGGTGAGGTGGAAGAGGGCGAGCGACTCCGGCAGTGCCCTGATGCGCTCGACGAACGGTCCGATCAGCTCCCGGCGGTGCGGCCGCACCTGGACCATCAGCAGGGCCTGGAGTCCGCGTCCCAGGCGGGCGGGGTCGAGGGCCAGCCGGTGCCCGGTGATAACGCCGGAGCGGCGGAGCCGGGCGACCCGGTCCAGGCAGGTGGAGGGCGCCACCCCGACCTCGGCGGCCAGATCGCGGTAGGTGGTCCGGGCGTCGTTCTGAAGGAGCCGGAGAATGTGGAGATCCACCGGGTCCAGTGCGACGGATTCGGCCATGCGCCGAACGTAGCACGGGGTCAGGGGGCTACTTCTCGGTAACTGTTCACAGTGCCGCCCATGGAGAACGCAGCAGCGGCCGCGCCCGTATCCCGGGCCCTGGCCACCGACGCCGTGCACGCCGGCCGCGAGGATCTCGCGGAACTGGGCCTGCACGCCCCGCCGCTCGATCTTTCGACAACCTACCCCTCCTACGACGCCGCCGCCGAAGCGGCCCGGATCGACGCCTTCGCCGAGACCGGCGCACGCCTCGACGGCCCGCCCGTCTACGCCCGGCTCGACAACCCCACCACCGCCCGGTTCGAGACGGCGCTGGCCGCGCTGGAGGGCACCGAGGCGGCCGTCGCCTTCGCCAGCGGGATGGCCGCGCTCACGGCCGTGCTGCTGGCGCGGGCCGGCGAGGGCCTGCGCCACGTCGTCGCCGTCCGCCCGCTGTACGGGTGCAGCGACCACCTGCTGACCGCCGGGCTGCTCGGCACGGAGGTCACCTGGACCGACCCGGCGGGCATCGCCGACGCGCTGCGCCCGGACACCGGGCTGGTGATGGTGGAGACCCCGGCCAACCCCACCCTCGCCGAGGTGGACCTGCGGGCGGTGCGCCACGCCTGCGGATCGGTGCCGCTGCTCGTCGACAACACCTTCGCCACCCCCGTGCTCCAGCGCCCCGCGGAGGAGGGTGCCCGGATGGTGCTGCACAGCGCCACCAAGTACCTCGGCGGCCACGGCGACGTGATGGGCGGTGTGGTCGCCTGCGACGAGGAGTCCGCCCGGACGCTGCGCCGGATCCGTTTCGCCACCGGCGGCGTGCTGCACCCCCTCGCGGGCTACCTGCTGCTGCGGGGGCTGTCCACGCTGCCGGTGCGCGTCCGGGCGGCGTCGAGGACCGCCGCGGACCTGGCCCGCCGCCTGGCCGCGGACCCGCGTGTGGCCGCGGTGCACTACCCGTCCGTCGGCGGGGCCATGGTCTCCTTCGAGACCTACGGCGACCCCCTGGAGGTCGTCGCCGGGGTCCGGCTGATCACCCCCGCGGTCAGTCTGGGCAGCGTGGACACGCTCATCCAGCACCCGGCGTCGATCAGCCACCGGATCGTGGACGAGGGCGACCGGCGGTCGGCGGGCGTCAGCGACCGACTGCTGCGGATGTCCGTCGGTCTGGAGGACGTCGAGGACCTGTGGCGGGACCTGACCGGGGCGCTCGGCGGCCGGGGCCGTCCGGCGGCCGCGGCCCGGCCCGCGGAGCTGCTGGGCTCCTGACGGCGCGGCGGGCCGGTCCCTCGCGGGGCGGAGCCGCCCCACCGCCCTCCCCGGCGGCGGGGCGGAGCCGCCTCGCCGCCGGTCCGCCCGCCCGGCCGTCGTCTCGGTGTCCCGGGGGCCCGGCAGCGCCGCCCGCACGGCTCAGTGCTCGCCGCGCCCCGGTGTCCGCGCGTGCCCGCGGTACGTCTCCGGGAGGGCGGACGCGGAGGGGTCCAGGCGGGCGGTGACCACCAGCGTGCCCTCCTCGATCTGGTAGTCGAGCGGCAGGCCGAGTCCCCGCATCGCCGCGACCATGCCGGTGTTGGACGCCTGGGTCACGGCGTAGACGCTGGCGCAGCCCGCCTCCGCGGCGAGACCGACCAGCCGCCGCAGCAGCTCGGATCCGATCCCGCGCCGCTGCCAGGCGTCCTCGACGACGAGGGCCACCTCGGTCTCGTCCCCGTCCCACAGCAGGTGGCCCAGGGCCACGAGCCGGCCGGACGCGGTCTGCACGGCGAGGGTGCGGCCGTAGCGCGGGCTCAGCAGGTGGTTGAGGTAGCGGTCCGCGTCGGCCACGGGGCCGTGGTAGCGCAGCGAGCGCGTACGCTCCGAGCACCGCTCGTGCATGGCGAGCGCGGCCGGGACGTCCGCCTGGTCGGCGCGCCGGACGATGATCTCGTTGCCCGCGGGGAGCGTCAGCACGTCCTGGCGGCGCGGGACCCGGGGGCCGAGCCGCGCGTCCAGTTCGACCAGCGCCCGGGCCCGGGCGAACTCGGTCGGGGTGAACGGGAGGTACGGGCGCTCGACGGTGATCGCGCCCCCGGCGGGGTCGCGCAGATGCATAACGGTGTCCTCCAGCACGCCTTCCACCGGCGGCATGTCCCCGACGGGGCGACCGCTGAGGGAGACGGGCGGGCGCGAGCGGATGGTGCACCGCCCGAGCAGCTGGCGCAGGGCGAGGGGGAGTTCCGCCGCGTCCAGAGCCGTCCTGGTGGCGAGCCCCAGCACCCGGGTGGGGGTGTCCACGAGGTCGTGGGCGTCGGCCCGCTCGGTCCAGGTGTCCCGGCCCCCGGCCGCCGCGACCTCGCGGGACAGGCGCTGGGCGTCGACCTCGGCGGGGGCGCGCAGCAGGAACTCGTCGGCGGTGCCGTCGCCGAGGGGGTGGGTCTGGAGGGTGAGGATGTCCACCCGCAGCGCGGCCAGGGCCGCGCACAGCGCCGCCAGGCTCCCGGGTGCGTCCTCGACCGTGGTCCGCATCCGCCACAGCGCGGTCTCCCGGACCGCGCCGTCCCCGGCCGCCGCCGGGCCGGGGGCCCCGTCGTCGGGGGGCGGGGCGTGGCGGTGCCGGTGCGCCCACCAGGTGTGGAAGGCGGCGGTCGCGACGAGGACGGCGGCCGAGGCGACGAGCAGGAAGGGGCCGTCGGGTCCGTGACCGACCAGGTTCGCGAGGGCGTCGGCGACCGCCACCGCGGTGAAGAGGGCGGCGAGCTCGATCACGTCGCGCCGCCAGTGGGGGGTGCGGAGGGTCTTCTTCGCGGATGTCGCCTCAGTCATGTGGCCACTGTGGACGAAGGGTGTTGCGTGATCACGAACGCTTTGTGACTGATGAGTTAAAGGCCGATCGAGGCCGCTATCGTCCTTTTCCGGCCGAATCGCATGAGGTTTCGGCCGGATCCGCACAGGAATCCGCCCGCTGCCGGGAAGGCAGGGGCGCCCGGGGGCTGTGCGGGCGCCTGGTCAGCGGCTGCCGTCGAGGAGCACCCGGGCCACCAGTGCCGGATCGTCGCTCATCGGCACATGGCCGCACCCCGGCAGGCGCACCAGGCGGGCGGCCGGGATGGTGTGCTTGGCGCGCGGCCCCTGGCGGGGCACCAGCAGGCGGTCCCTGGTGCCCCAGGCGATGGTCACCGGGACACCGGGCACGTCGTCCGTGAAGCGCACCCGCCCGCCGGCGTCCAGGGTCCGGGCGAACCCCGTCGCCCCGCGCAGCGCCCGCGTCTCGGCGGCCGCCGCCTGCGGTGCGCGGCGGCCGGGGCGGGCGTAGATCGAGCTGACCAGCACGGCGCGTCCGGCGGTGGTCCGCGCCAGGCGCTCCACGGCCGGGCCGGGCAGGGAGCGGGCCGCCAGGCGCATGGCCCTCAGGGCGGTGAAGGCGTAGACCCGCTCGGCCTCCGA
Organism: Streptomyces sp. C10-9-1; assembly: GCF_024497955.1. Taxonomy (GTDB): domain Bacteria; phylum Actinomycetota; class Actinomycetes; order Streptomycetales; family Streptomycetaceae; genus Streptomyces; species Streptomyces sanyensis. The sequence continues at coordinate 228,253 of NZ_JANHKP010000011.1, forward strand.
CCAGAACCCGGCCGGGGAGAGCGCGGTGACCGACCGCACCAGCTTCGCCCGGCCCAGCTCCAGGGCGAGCAGGCCGCCCAGGGAGTTCCCCGCGACGTGCGGGCGGTCGACGCCCAGCTCGCGGCAGAAGGCGTCCAGCACCGCCGTGACCGTCGGGAGGGCGTAGGGGAGGCCGTCGGGCAGCGGTGACGAGGCGCCGAAGCCCGGCAGGTCCACGGCGACCACCTCGCGCTCCGCCGCCAGGACGTCCAGCACCGGCTCCCACGCCTGCCAGTGGTGCCCGATGCCGTGCAGGAGCAGCAGCGGAGCCCCGGAGCCCCGGCGCTCGTAGGCGAGCGTCAGCGACCGGCTGCCGTGGTCGCCGGGGACGGGAAACGAGATCGCTGAGGCCATGTCCTGCTGCTCCCTGGAGGTCCGGACGGTCCGTCAGCCATGATTACCGGGCGGTAGGTTCAAGGGCAAGGGCAAGGGCAAGGGCAAGGGCAAGGGCAAGGGCAAGGGGTGTGGGCGGAAGGCGGTGGGGGAGTGGTGGCACCGGGGGCGGGCCGGGTGGGCTCCGCGGCGGACGCGCCGCACGGCCGGGGGTGCGCCGCCGGGCGCTCCACCGCCGCCCGGCCGTTGCGAATCCGCTGGACAGCGCGCCCGCCGGTGGACTGGGATGGGGGCTATGGGGACCCCCGCCGCGACCGACGTCTTCGAAGAGCACCGTGCCCTCCTGACGGGGGTGGCCTACCGGATGCTCGGCCGGGTCGCCGACGCCGAGGACGTGGTCCAGGAGGCGTGGCTGCGCTGGTCCTCCGCGGACCGGGCGGCGGTGCGCGAGCCGGGGGCCTTCCTGGTCCGGATCACCACCCGCCTGGCGATCGACCGGCTGCGGCACCTCACGTCCCGGCGCGAGACCTACGTGGGCCCCTGGCTGCCGGAACCCGTGGCGACGAACTACGGCCCGCAGGTCCCCGACACCGCCGAACGCGCGCTCCTCGCGGACACGGTCTCGGTCGCCGTGCTGGTGGTCCTGGAGAGCCTCAGCCCCTCGGAGCGCGCGGTGTTCGTGCTCCGCGAGGCCTTCGGCTTCCCGTACACGGAGATCGCCGCGACGCTGGAGAAGAGCGAGGCGGCCGTGCGCCAGCTCGCGGGCCGGGCCCGGCGGCACGTCGCGGAGCGGCGCCGCCGCTTCGACGCCGACCCCGCCCGGTGCCGCGAGCTGACGGAGCGCTTCCTGGAGGCCGCCGCGGGCGGCGACCTCGCGGGACTGCTCCGCCTGCTGGCCCCCGACGTCACGCTGGTCGGCGACAGCGGAGGCAAGGCCAAGGCGCCGCGCAGGGTCCTCGTGACCGCCGACAAGGTGGGCCGTTTCCTGCACGCCGTCACCCGCGACCCGGCCGAGGGGACGCAGTACTCCTTCGTCGAGGCCAACGGGGCGCCCGCCCTCCTGGTGTCCGTCGGCGGACGGCCGGACAGCGTCATCCAGTTGGAGGCCCGGGACGGGCGCATCACGTGTGTCTATATCATCCGCAACCCGGACAAGCTCCGGGCCTTCGCCGCTCCCGCCCCGTCCTGAAACCGCTGTCCGTGCATGTCGGACCCCGTGTCCGATTCGGGCGCGGGGACTTGTGCGTGCGGGTGGCGCGTGGATACGACATCCCTGTGAACGCCCTGCGGAGTCGCTCCGTCTCCCTGGGTGACGACCGCGGCATTGGTCTTGACCAAGGGGGTGGCCGGTTCTATGGTCACAGGGTTAGTGCAGGAACCTTTAATAAACAAGGGCACGGAAAGCCGCCGGGAACACGGCGATTGCGGAGGAGTCAGGGTGGGGACCACGCAGCTGGACACGGTGCCGGAACCTAAGTACTGGCACCTCAAGACGGTGCTCGCCGAGGCGCTCGACTCGGAGTTCGCCGTGGGCGAGATCCTGCCCAACGAGCGCGAACTGGCGGCCCGTTTCGGTGTCGCCCGGGCCACCCTCCGGCAGGCGCTGGAGCAGCTCGAACTCGAAGGGCGCCTCCAGCGCCGCCGCGGCGTCGGCACCACGGTGGCGCCGCCCCGCATGGGCGTCGACGTCGCCTCCTCCGAGACCGCCTGGCCCGGGGTCGGGCCCGAGTCCTGGCAGCCGACCGAGTGCACCGCCGCCGTGCCGCCCGCGGCCGTGGCCCGCCTCCTGGAGATCGGACCGGACGCGCAGACCCATGTGGTCCGCCGTGTCCGCACCAGCCACGGCCAGTCCCTCGCCGCGGAACTGCTCCACGTCCCCGCGGCCTCCGTGCCCGGGCTCACGGCCATCGACGCGCCCTCCGGCCCCGCCCTCGCCCGCACCGTGCTGCGCGAACTCGCCCGCCTCCCGCTGGAGGGCCAGGACCGCTCCGTGGAACTCGGCTCCGCCGGCGCCGTGGACGCCAAGGAACTGGACCGGCTGCCCGGCGCCCCGGTCCTCGTGGTCACCACGCGCTACTTCTCCGGGGGGCGGACGGCTGCCGTGTCCCTCGCCACCTACCGGGCGGACACCTGCCGGCTCACCTTCGGCGCCCACGGCGGGCTGGAGATCCGCCACGACGAGGAGCAGCGCCGGGTCTCCTGAGGGCACCGCACCGGGGCGCCGGTCCCGACGCCCGCGCGCGGGTGCGTCCGGCGGCCCGTGCGGGCGCGGACCCGCCGGGGCGCTCAGCGCCGGGCCGTCACCGTGCCCTCCACGGCGAACAGCTGCTCCTCGACGTGGTCCAGGGCGAGCCGCAGCGCTCCGGTCGCGACCGCGGCCTCGCCGAGCAGGGACAGCGCCACCTGGGGCGGCCGCAGGCAGTAGCGAGCCAGCTCCTCGCGCAGCGGCGGCAGGACGCCGTCGAGACCGGCGGCCCAGCCGCCCACCACCACCAGCTCCGGATCGAGGGCCAGCACCAGCGCCGCCACGTCGTGCACCAGGCGCTGGAGGAACCGCTCGACCGCGGCACGGGCCCCCTCGTCGCCCTGCCGGGCGAGGGCGAACACCTCGGCCACGGCGTGCTCGTCCAGCGGGTGCAGCGGCTCGCCCGTCGTGGACAGCAGCCGCTCCGGCGCCACCCCGCGCCCGAGCAGGTGCAGCGCCCCGATCTCGCCCGCCGCACCCCCGAAGCCCCGGTGCAGCCTCCCGCCGATGAGCGAACCGGCTCCCGGGCTCAGGCCCGCCATCACGAAGACGATGTCGTCGGACTCCGTCGCCGCACCCTTCCAGTGCTCGGCGACGGCGGCCGCGTTGGCGTCGTTCTCCACCAGCACCGGGCAGCGGAAGGAGCGGCCCAGCCGCTCGCCCAGCGGCAGCCCCGTCCACCCCGGCAGCGCCGTCGACAGGCGGACCGTGCCGTCCGCCTCCACGATGCCCGGCGACCCCACGCCCACGGCCCGCAGGCTGCTGCGCGGCACACCGGTGCGCCGCAGCAGGTCGGTGACCACCGAGCGCACCTTCTCCAGCCGGTCCTCGGCGCTCGCCGCCTGGGTGACCTCGCGGCTGCCCGCCCCGATGATCCGCCCGTCGAGCCCCGACAGCAGGGCCGCGATGCGGTGGGGGCCGATCTCGACGCCCAGCAGGTGCCCGGCCTCCGCACGGAAGCGGTAGCGGCGTGCGGGACGCCCCTGGCGGCGGGCCCCGCCCTCCTCGGGGACGCTCTCGACCACCAGCCCGGCCTCCACGAGGCCCTCCACGACCCCCTCGACCGTGGGCCTGGACAGCCCGGTGATCCGGGTCAGGTCCGTGAGCGTGGGCGAGTCGGCCGCCCGCAGGGAATGGAGCACCACCGCGGAGTTGATCCGCCGCAGCAGCGAAGGGTCTCCGCCGGTCAGCCGCCCCACTGTGTGTCCTTCCGGCTCGTACGCGTTGTCGCCGGATCGTACTCGGCGACGCGGACAGCCGCGCATCCGGCCCGGAGCCCGCACGGCCCCGGGCGGGGCTCCGGCCGCCCGCCGCCGGAGGCGCCGGGCCCGGCGACGGGGGCCCGCGGGACGCTGACGCACCGCCAACTGTCGTACCCGGGGCGTTTACTGGCCTCCATGACCACCGCCCGGTATCTGGCCGCCATCGACGCGCTGCTCCGAGAGCCCTTCCCGGCAGAGCACCTGCCGACCCGGTTCGGCGACAGCGGCCCGGGCTTCCACCGGGCGCGTCCCGGCCCGGCCGGGCCGGAGGCGAACGGGCCTCCCGCCGACCCCGGAGGGCAGGACGGCGACCCCGGCGGGCAGGCGGAGCGGTGCCGCGCGCAGGGAGAGGCGCTGGCGGCGGCGCTCCGGGCCCGGTGGGGGCCGCCCGAGCACCTGGGACTCTGGTCCGCCTCGGTCCGCGACGCGGCGGGCCAGACGCCCCCGGCCCCCTGGGACGAGGCGGTCCGGCGGGCCGACGACGTCCTGTTGTGGCGGGTCGGCCGCCGGTGGGCGGGCCTGGCCGCGGCGCGCTGCGGCGAGGGGCGCCTGGAGCTCCTCGTCCTCGTCACCGAGATCGACCCGCCGTGAGGGTCACGGCGGGGGCGGGGACCCGCCCTCCGCCGCCCCCGGCTGCGGCCGCCGCCCCGCGGCCCGGCCTCAGCACGGGGGCGGTCCGGCGGCCGTCCGCAGCTCCGCGTAGGCCGCGGCCATCGCGTCGAGGGACCAGTGGGCGTTCAGGCCGCTGGGATTGGGCAGCACCCAGACCCGGACCCCGCCGACCGTGCGCTGCTGGGGCCCTACCGAGGCGCCGCGCTCGCCGAAGGCCGCGCGGTAGGCGGTGACCCCCGCCACCGCCAGCCAGCCCGGCCTCAGCCGCGCCACCTTCTCCGCGAGCAGCCGTCCTCCCTCGCGGTACTCCTCCGCCGTCAGTTCGTCGGCCCGCGCGGTGGCCCGGGCGACGACGTTGGTGATGCCCAGGCCCAGCGCCGGGAGCCGGTGCTGCTCGGAGGGGTCCAGGCGCCGCGGGGTGAACCCCGACCGGTGCAGCACCGGCCAGAAGCGGTTCCCGGGCCGCGCGAAGTGGTGGCCCGTGGCCGCCGTCATCAGCCCCGGGTTGATCCCGCAGAACAGCACGCGCAGGCCGTCCCCGGCCACGTCCGGCACCAGCCGGTCGCGGGCGGCCTCCAGCTCCGCCGCCGTCGGGCGGGTCAGAGGATCGCCCCCGGCGCGTAGCCGGCCGCCTCCGGGTGCCGCTTGACGATCTCCTCGATCCGGGCCGCCACCGAGGCGACCTGGCCCGCCGCGGCCCCCGTGAAGGACAGCTTGTCCGCCATCAGGGCGTCCAGAGCGGCCCGGTCCAGCGGGATGCGCTCGTCCGCGGCCAGCTTGTCCAGCAGCTCGTTGCGCTCGGCGCCCTGCTCGCGCATGGCCAGCGCCGAGGCCACCGCGTGCTCCTTGATCGCCTCGTGGGCCACCTCGCGGCCGACACCGGCGCGCACCGCGCCCATCAGGACCTTGGTGGTGGCGAGGAAGGGCAGGTAGCGGTCCAGCTCGCGGGCGACCACGGCGGGGAAGGCGCCGAACTCGTCGAGGACCGTCAGGAAGGTCTCCAGCAGGCCGTCGAAGGCGAAGAAGGCGTCGGGCAGGGCGACGCGGCGCACCACCGAGCAGGAGACGTCGCCCTCGTTCCACTGGTCGCCCGCCAGCTCGCCGGTCATCGAGGCGTACCCGCGCAGGATGACCATCAGGCCGTTGACGCGCTCGCAGGAACGGGTGTTCATCTTGTGCGGCATGGCCGAGGAGCCGACCTGGCCCGGCTTGAAGCCCTCGGTCACCAGCTCGTGGCCCGCCATCAGCCGGACCGTCCTGGCGACGGAGGAGGGGCCGGCGGCCAGCTGCACCAGCGCCGAGACCACGTCGTAGTCGAGGGAGCGGGGGTAGACCTGGCCCACCGAGGTGAAGGCGCGGGCGAAGCCCAGGTGGCCCGCGATGCGCTCCTCCAGCTCGGCCAGCTTGCCCGCGTCGCCGCCCAGCAGGTCCAGCATGTCCTGCGCGGTGCCGACAGGGCCCTTGATGCCCCGCAGCGGGTAGCGCTCCAGCAGGTCCTCCAGCCGCCCGAAGGCCACCAGCAGCTCGTCGGCCGCGGTGGCGAAGCGCTTGCCCAGCGTCGTCGCCTGAGCGGCGACGTTGTGCGAGCGGCCCGCCATCACGAGTTCGGCGTACTCGCCCGCGAGCCGGCCCAGCCGGGCCAGGACGGCCACCGTGCGGTCGCGGACCAGTTCCAGCGAGAGGCGGACCTGGAGCTGCTCCACGTTCTCCGTGAGGTCCCGCGAGGTCATGCCCTTGTGGACGTGCTCGTGCCCGGCGAGGGCGTTGAACTCCTCGATGCGGGCCTTCACGTCGTGGCGGGTGACCTTCTCCCGCTCGGCGATCGACGCCAGGTCGACCTGGTCGAGCACGCGCTCGTAGTCCGCGAGGGCCTCGTCGGGGACGTCGATGCCGAGGTCCTTCTGGGCGCGCAGCACCGCCAGCCAGAGCCGGCGCTCCAGCTTGACCTTCTCCTCGGGGGACCAGAGGACGGCGAGCTCCGCGGAGGCGTAGCGGCCGGCCAGGACATTGGGGATGCGAGGCTTCGCAGACACAGCAGTCACGTGTCCGGATTCTACTGGTGGTTCCTGCAGGCCAGCGCCGCGGTCCCGGTTGTGGCTTGCTACGAGGGGCCGGGCTCCGGGGCCCCGGGCCGTCGGCGGCGCGCCGCCCGGAGCGTCAGGCTCCGCCGGGCACTCCGGCGCCCCGCCCCGGCGGGGGCTCGTAGGGCAGCAGGCCGGGGCGCTTGGCCGGCAGTCCGTCGCCCGAGGAGCGCCCCGTCAGCCGGCGCCCGACCCACGGCCCCAGGTGCTCGCGGGCGAAGCGGAGGTCCGCCGCCCGCCGTGCGGACCAGCCCGGCAGCGCCTCCGGCGGCAGCCCGGCCCGCCAGTCCTCCTCCGGCGCCAGGCCCAGCGTCTGCCACACGGCCTCGGCGACGCGCCGGTGGCCCTCACCCGTCAGGTGCAGCCGGTCCGCGGCCCACAGCCGGGGGTCGCCGAGCACCGGGGCCCCGTACAGGTCGACGACGTGCGCCCCGTACGCCGCCGCGAGGGCGTCGACATGGGCGATCAGCTCCTCCATCCGCGGACGGAAGCGCTCCATCACCGGGCCGCGCCGACCGGGGGACCGCATCAGCACCAGGGTCCCGCAGGCGGGTGCCAGCCGGGCCACCGCCTCCTCCAGCAGGCCCCTGACCCGGCCCATGTCGCAGCGCGGGCGCAGCGCGTCGTTGAGGCCGCCGACCAGCGTGACCACGTCGGCCCGCATCTCCGCAGCCGGGCCCACCTGCTCGCTCACGATCTGCCCGATGAGCTTGCCCCGCACGGCGAGGTTCGCGTAGCGGAAGCCCGGCTCCCGGGCCGCCAGCCGCCCGGCGAGGACGTCGGCCCACCCCCGGTAGCTCCCGTCGGGCAGCCGGTCCGACATGCCCTCGGTGAACGAGTCGCCGACCGCGACGAAACTGGTGTAGGTGGCATGCGTCTCCATGGCGCAGTGATCCTACCGCGCGGTAGGGTCCCCCGGTTCCGTACCGGGGAAGGGGAGCGACCCGTGAGCGACGCCCTGCTGCACGCGCTGGCCGAGGCACTGGCCGACGTGGTGGTCTCGATCGACACCTGCGACGACGGGGAGCTGGACCCCGACACCGCCGTCGCCTGGCTGGAGGGCACCGGGGCGGTCCTGGACAGACTTCCGCCCGCGGACCGCCGCGCGCTCGCCCGCCTGCTGCGCGCCGCCGCCGACCGCAGGCCGCCGGGCCGGGAGCGGCAGGCGCTGCTGCGGGTCCCGGACGGCTTCGGCCTCGACGACGACCAGCACGAGCTGTACTGCGACGCCGTGGAGGACCTGGTGGGCGGCCTGGTGCGGCTCGCCCGGGACGCCGACCCCGCCACCCCGGTGCCCGCCTGCCCGGGGTGGACCCTCGCCGATCTGGTGCGCCACCACGGCACCACCCACCGCTGGGTCGCCCACACGGTGCGCATCCGCGCGGCGGAGCGGGTGTGGGCGCACGAGGTTCCCGCGGACCTGCCGGACGACCCGGCCGCCCACCCCGACTGGCTGGCGCGCTCCGCGGACGCCTCGCTCTCGGTGCTCCGCAAGGCCGATCCGGACACGCCCATGTGGTCCCAGGGCGCGGACCAGCGCGTCGCCCACTACGCGCGCCGCCTGCTGTTCGAGGCGCTCGTCCACCTCGCCGACGCGCGGACCGCGCTCGGCGAGGAGCCGCGGATCGGGCCCGCCGCGGCGGCCGACGGCATCGCGGAGTTCCTGGAGAACCTGCCCCATGCACCGCACCTCGCGCAGCCGCTCGCCGCGCTGCCGACGGGCTCCGTCGGCCTGACCGCCCGCGACACCGGCGCCGCCTGGACGGTGCGCTTCGGGCCCGGCGGCCTGCGCTGGACCGCCTGCGCGGGCCCCGTCGACGTGCGGGTCGAGGCCCCCGCCGCCGCACTGCTGCTGCTGGTGTACGGGCGTCGGCGCCCGGGGGATCCCGAGGTGGCCGTCCGCGGCGACCGCGCCGTGCTGGACGCCTGGCTCTCCGCCACCGCCCTGTGACGCGGACCGGCCCCGGCGTCCACCGCCGGGGCCGGTCCGCGCCGCCGCCGGGCGGCTCAGGCGCCGGGCCGCCCGACCAGCTCCCGCAGGATGTCCTCCATCGTCACCAGCCCCACCGGCCGGCCCGCCTCGTCCAGGACCGCGGCGAGGTGGGTGCGGCTGCGGCGCATCGCGGTGAGGACGTCGTCCAGCGGGGTGGTCGCCCGCACCCGGGCGATCGGGCGCAGCGCCGTCACCGGGAACGGCAGGTCCCGCGGCATCGCGTCCAGCGCGTCCTTCACATGGAGGTAGCCGAGGATCCGGCGGCCCGTGTCGACGACCGGGAAGCGGGAGAACCCGGACTCCGCCGACAGGGCCTCCAGCTGCTCCGGCGTCGTGCCCGCCTTGGCGTACACCACCCGCTCGACCGGCATCACCACGTCCCGGACCGGGCGGCGGCCCAGCTCCAGGGCGTCCCGCAGCCGCACGGCCGCGCGGTCGTCGAGCAGCCCGGCCTCACCGGCGTCCCGGACCATGGTGGCGAGCTCGTCGTCGGAGAAGGTCGCCGTGACCTCGTCCTTGGGCTCCACCCGGAGCAGCTTCAGCACCCCGTTCGCCAGCGCGTTGATCGTGAAGATCACCGGGCGCAGGGCCCGGGCCAGCGCCACCAGCGGCGGTCCGAGGACCAGGGCCGTGCGCCGGGGCTCGGCCAGCGCGATGTTCTTCGGCACCATCTCGCCCAGCAGCATGTGCAGATAGGTCGCCACGGACAGCGCGATGACGAACGAGATCGGGTGCACCAGCGGGTGCGGCACACCGACCGCGTCGAACACCGGCTCCAGCAGGTGCGCGATCGCCGGCTCCGCCACGATGCCGAGCACCAGGGTGCACAGCGTGATGCCCAGCTGGGCGGCGGCGAGCAGCGCCGAGACGTGCTCCAGCGCCCACAGCACGCTCCGGGCGCGCTTGTTGCCCGCCTGCGCCTCCGGCTCGACCTGGCTGCGGCGCACGGAGATCAGGGCGAACTCGGCGCCGACGAAGAAGGCGTTGGCCACCAGCGTCAGGAGACCGATCAGCAACTGGACCGCGGTCATCGGCCCGCCTCCTCTCCGGTGCCGCCGGCGCCCGCGGCCCCGTCGCCGGGCGGCGCGTGCATCAGCACCCGGGCCGCGCGGCGCCCCGAGGCGTCCACGACGTCGAGGCGCCAGCCCGCCAGGTCGATCCGGTCGCCCTCGGCCGGGATGCGGCCGAGCGAGGTCGCGACCACGCCCGCGAGGGTCTCGTAGGGGCCGTCCGGGACCTGAAGCCCGATCGCCGCCAGCTGGTCGATGCGCGCCGCGCCGTCCGCCGACCACAGGCCGCGGCCGTCCGCGTCCTCCCCGGCCCGTGCCAGGTCGGGGGTCTCGTGCGGGTCGTGCTCGTCGCGGACCTCCCCGACGACCTCCTCCACGATGTCCTCCAGCGTCACCACCCCGGCGGTGCCGCCGTACTCGTCGATCACCACCGCCAGCGTGGACCGGCCGGAGAGGCGGTCCAGCAGGCGGTCGACCGTCAGGCTCTCCGGGACCAGCACCGGCTCGCGCAGCAGGGCCGACACACCGCGCCGGGCGCGGTCGGCGGCCGGGATGGCCAGCACGTCCTTGATGTGCGCGATGCCGACGACCGTGTCCAGGCTGCCGCGGTAGACGGGGAAGCGGGAGAGCCCCGTGGCACGGGTGGCGTTGGCGATGTCCTCGGCCGTCGCCGACACGTCCAGGGCCATCACCTGCACCCGCGGGGTCATCACGTTCTCCGTGGTGAGCTCGGCCAGGTTCAGGGTGCGGACGAACAGCTCGGCGGTGTCCGCCTCCAGCGCGCCCTCCTTCGCGGAGTGGCGTGCGAGCGCCACCAGCTCCTTGGGGCTGCGGGCGGAGGCGAGCTCCTCGGTGGGCTCCATGCCCAGCCGGGTGACCAACCGGTTCGCGGTGCTGTTGAGGTGGCCGATGAAGGGCCGGAACGCCGCGGTGAACAGGCGCTGCGGCCCGGCGACCACCTTGGCGACGGACAGCGGCGAGGAGATGGCCCAGTTCTTGGGCACCAGCTCGCCGACGACCATCAGCACCACGGTCGACAGGGCGGTGCCGATCACCAGGGCGGCCGAGGAGGCCACCTGGGGGGAGAAGCCGAGCGCCTCGACGGGCCCGCGGATGAGCGCGGCGATCGAGGGCTCGGCGAGCATGCCCACGACCAGGTTGGTCACCGTGATGCCGAGCTGGGCGCCGGACAGCTGGAAGGTGAGGCTGCGGACGGCCTTCAGCGCGCCCGCGGCGCCGCGCTCGCCCCGCTCCACGGCCCGTTCGAGTTCGCCTCGCTCGACGGTCGTCAGCGAGAACTCGGCCGCGACGAAGGCGCCGCAGGCGAGGGAGAGCAGTACGGCCACGGCGAGCAGCAGTACTTCGGTCATCGGTTCACCTCCGTCCCATGATCGGTCAGGGGGAGGCGGATCGCGCGATGTCTGCTACTGGGAGGCTCGCCCATGGGCGGACGCTCACACCTTTCGAACGTGGGGCCGATGTCGGCCCTATCGTAGAAGGCCGCGCGGCCGGCCGTGCGCGCCGGTCGCGCGGACGCGGGTGCCGCGGCGCGCCGCCGGGTGCCCCGCCGCCCGGACGGGGCCTCGGCCGAGCGGCTCCACACTGCGCCGCCGGTGGTCCACCCGGCGGGATCACGCCCGCTGCGCCGTACCGTCCTCCACCGGCACCGGGGGGCTCCCGTCCGCCGCCGACCGCGGGGAACCGCTCCCCGGCCGCGGACGGCAGCGCCCGCGGAACGCCCCGCCCCGGCGGGAGGGGGAGGACCGCCGGCCCGTACCGGCGGCGCCTCCGGCCGTCCCGTCCGGCGATCACCGACCCGGCCGGGCGCCCTTCCGGTTCGGCGACCGGCAGCGCCCCGGCTCCCGGGCGGCCGCTCGCGCCACTCCTCGGCGCCGTCCGGGACGCGGGCGCCCCGAGCCGCCTGCCCGCCGGGGGGTGAGCCCGGCCTCCGCTCCCTCCGGTGCGCCCGTCCGTGTCCGCCCGTCCTCCACGGGCCCCGAGCCCGGCACGGCGGCGCCGCGCAGGCCCCTTGCCGGTGCTAGCGCCGCGGCGCTAGCGTGGGGTATGGCCAAGACCCAGCTGAACGTGCGCGTGGACACCAGCACCGCCGAGACCGCCCGCCGCCAGGCGGACGCCCGGGGCATGAGCGTCAACCGCTACATCGAGGAACTCGTCCGCAGGGACGCGGGCGAGGCCGGGCGCACCTTCGTGGACTCGGCCGCGGCGTTCATGGAGCACTACGCCTCGGCCTTCGCCGAGGAGCCCGGCGACCGGCGGTGAGCCTCCCGATCGACCTCGCCTGGCTGCTGATGGTGGCCGAGCACCGCACCCCCGGCGACCCCCGGGTGACCGACTGGGGCGCACTCGTCGCCGCCGTGGCCCGCCACGACGCGGAGATCTTCGGGACCCCCGTCTACGGCGATCCGCACGAGCGCGCCGCGGCCCTGCTCCACCTGCTGCTCCGGGTGCCGGCGCTGGAGCACTCCAACGCCCTCTTCGCCAGCGCCGTGGCCTACGGCTACCTCGTCGCCTCGGGTGTCGAGGTGGAGACCTCGCCGGAGCGGGTGCGCGACCTCGCGCGCCTGGTCGCCCGGGACCGGGCCGACGTCCACGCCATCGCGGGCGAGCTGCGCGGCTGGAGCCGCTGAGCCGCACGGCCCGGCGACGTCGCCGCCCGCACCGCCGGCCGGCGCCTCGGGGGTGGCGGGGGCGTGCGCCCCGGCCGGGCGTCCGGGGCCGTCAGCCGTGCGCCGGCTTGCGTGCGCTGCCGAGCACGCACGGCGACGAGGGCAGGGTCACCCCGCGCTCCGGGACCGTCAGCCGCCGGTACACCGGCTGCTCGAAGCCCGCCGCCGCGATCGCCGCCAGGGTGTCGCGCGCCGTGTGGCAGCCGCCGAACAGCCGCGGCCACACCGTGCGGTCCAGCCCCCGCTGCACCCGCGCCAGGCCCGGCGCCGGGGCCACGACGTGCTCGAAGAACCGCAGCTCCCCACCCGGGCGGAGGACCCGGCGGAGCTCCGCCAGCGCCCGCGGCAGATCGCGCACGGAGCACAGCACCAGGGAGGCCACCGCGGCGTCGAAGCCCTCGCTCTTCACCGGCAGGGCCTCCGCCGTACCCGGCACCACGTCCACCGGGACCTCCGCACGCACCGCCGCCTCCACGGCCGCGCCGCGCAGCGTCCGCTCGGGCTCGATCGCCACCACCTCGCTGACGGCCGGGGGGTAGTGGGCGAAGTTCAGCCCGTTGCCCGCCCCGATCTCCACGACCCGGCCGGACAGCCCCGACAGCAGTTCCGCCCGGTGCGCGGCGACACCCGCCCGGGCGTCCGCCGCCACGCTGAACCGGGCGTAGAAACGGGCGAACAGCGGATGGTGCACCGCGTCGCCGGGGACCTTGGGGGAGCGCAGGGCCACCGTCACCGACCTCCTCGCAGCAGGACACACCCTCACCGGCATTCTGCCCCGCCCGGGGCCGCCCCAAGGCTCCGCGGCGCCTTCCGGGTACCCCGCACCCCGTTCGGGACGCCCCGCGCGCCGGACGCCGGGACCCCGGTGCGTTAGCCCGCCCGGGGTGCCTGGGCCACCGGCTCCCGCCCGCGGCGGTGCGTCCCGTAGGCCGACGGCCCCGCATGGGCCATGTTGCTGACCGTCGAGTCGATCGGCACGACACCGGGCCGGATGCGAAGGAGACCCACGGTGGGCGAGTTGTACATCGGCGGCGAGTGGACACCGGCGGCGGCCGGCGGGCGGCGCGAGGTGGTCAATCCCTACGACGGCTCCGTCGTCACCACCGTCGACGAGGCCGACGCCGGCGACGTCGACCGTGCGGTGCGCGCCGCCCGCCGGGCCTTCCGGGAGGCGGACTGGGCCACCGCCCCCACCCGCCGCCGGGCCGACCTGCTGCTGCGCGTCCACGGCCTCCTGCTGCGCGACAAGGAGGAGATCGCCCGCACCGAGACCCTCGACACCGGCAAGACGCTGGCCGAGGCCCGCATCGACGTCGAGGACGTGGCGAACGCCTTCCGCTACTACGGCGAGGTCGCCGACAAGGACGGCGGCCGCGTCGTGGACGTCGGCCCGGACGTCCTCAGCCGGGTCGTCCACGAGCCGATCGGCGTGTGCGCGCTCGTCGCCCCCTGGAACTACCCCCTGCTGCAGGCCTCCTGGAAGGTCGCCCCGGCGCTCGCCGCGGGCAACACCTTCGTGCTCAAGCCGAGCGAGACCACGCCCCTGACCACCATCGCCATGATCAGGCTCATCGAGGAGGCCGGCGCCCCGCCCGGGGTCGCCAACCTGGTGCTCGGCGCGGGCGCCACCGTGGGGGCCGCGCTCACCACCCACCCCGAGGTCGACCTCGTCTCCTTCACCGGAGGGCTGGCCACCGGACGCACCATCATGGCGGGCGCCGCCGAGGGGCCGAAGAACGTCGCCCTGGAGCTGGGCGGCAAGAACCCCAACGTCGTCTTCGCCGACGCCGACTTCGACGCCGCCCTCGACAACGCCCTCAACGCCGCCTTCCTCCACTCCGGCCAGGTCTGCTCGGCCGGGTCCCGCCTCCTGGTCGAGGACGCCCTGCACGACCGCTTCGTCGACGCCCTCGCGGGCCGCGCCGAGGCGATCAGGCTCGGCAACGGCATGGACCAGGGCACCGAGAGCGGACCGCTGAGCTCCGCCGAGCACCGCGAGAAGGTCGAGCGCATGATCGCCGTGGGACGCAAGGAGGGGGCCCGGCTCGTCACCGGGGGAGACCGCCCCGCGGACCCCGCGCTGGACCGCGGATTCTTCCTGCGGCCGACCGTCTTCGCCGACTGCGACCGCACCATGCGCATCGTGCAGGAGGAGGTCTTCGGCCCGGTCGTCACCGTCGAGCGCTTCCGCTCCGAGGACGAGGCGGTGGAACTGGCCAACGACACCCGCTACGGCCTCGCGGGCGGCGTCTGGACCTCCGACGCGAGCCGCGCCCAGCGCGTCGCCGGGCGCCTGCGCCACGGCACGGTGTGGATCAACGACTTCCACCCGTACGTCCCCGGCGCCGAGTGGGGCGGCTTCGGGCTCTCCGGCGTCGGACGCGAACTCGGACCCACCGGGCTGCGCGAGTACCAGGAGGCCAAGCACATCTACCAGAACCTCAGCCCCGCCCCCTCCGGATGGTTCAAGGGCTGACCGAGCCCCGCGCGCCGCCCGCGACCGGCGGCCCGAAGAAGGACACCCATGGCTTCCACCACCCCGCACGGCACCGAGACCGCCTACGACTACGTCATCGTCGGCGGCGGCACCGCCGGCTGCGTGCTCGCCGCACGGCTCAGCGAGGACCCCGACTGCCGTGTCTGCGTCGTCGAGGGCGGGCCCAGCGACGTCGGCGACGACCGCATCCTGCGCCTGCGCAACTGGATCAACCTGCTCGGCTCGGAGTTCGACTACGGCTACACCACCGTCGAGCAGCCCCGCGGCAACTCCCACATCCTGCACTCCCGCGCCCGGGTGCTCGGCGGCTGCTCCTCCCACAACACCCTGATCAGCTTCCTCCCCCTGCCGGAGGACCTCGACGACTGGGTGGCCGCGGGCTGCACCGGCTGGGGACCCGAGACGGTCCTGCCCTACCGCGACCGGCTCCTGACCCATATCGTCCCGGTGGCCGAGGCCGACCGGAACCCCATCGCCGAGGACTTCGTCACCGCGGCCTCCGCCGCCCTCGGCGTCCCGGTCGTCGAGGACTTCAACGCCCGGCCCTTCGCCGAGGGCGCCGGGTTCTTCTCCCTCGCCTACCAGCCCGAGGGCAACCTGCGCTCCTCCGCCTCCGTCGCCTACCTCCACCCCGTCCTGGACCGGCCCAACCTCACCCTCATGCTGGAGACCTGGGCCCACCGGCTGCTCCCGGACGCCTCGGGCCGGCTGACCCGGGTCGCCGTCCGCGGCGCCGACGGCGCACCCGCCACCGTGCGCGCCGAGCGCGAACTCCTGCTGTGCGCCGGGGCGGTCGACACCCCCCGGCTGCTGATGCTCTCCGGCGTCGGCCCCGCCGACGACCTGCGACGGCTGGGGATCGAGGTGCGGGCCGACCTGCCGGGCGTGGGCGAGAACCTGCTGGACCACCCCGAGTCCGTGATCGTCTGGGAGACCGCCGGCCCGCTGCCGCCCAACTCCGCGATGGACTCCGACGCCGGACTGTTCCTGCGCCGCGACACCGGCCAGCCCCGCCCCGACCTGATGTTCCACTTCTACCAGGTGCCGTTCACCGTCAACACCGAACGCCTGGGCTACCCCGTCCCGGAGCACGGGGTGTGCATGACCCCCAACGTGCCGCGTGCCCGGTCCACCGGCCGGATGTGGCTGCGCAGCGCCGACCCGGCGGAGCATCCGGCCCTGGACTTCCGGTACTTCACCGATCCGGAGGGCCACGACGAGCGCACCGTGGTCGACGGGTTGAAGATCGCCCGCGAGGTGGCCGCGACCGCGCCGCTGCGCGACTGGCTCGTCCGCGAGGTCGCCCCCGGGCCCGGCGTCACCTCCGACGCCGAACTCTCCGAGTACGGCCGCCGCGCTGCGCACACCGTCTACCACCCCGCCGGCACCTGCCGCATGGGAGCGCCCGACGACCCGATGGCCGTCTGCGGCCCCGACCTGCGGCTGCGGGGGGTCGAGGGCGTGCGCGTCGTCGACGCCTCGGTCTTCCCGACGATGCCGACCATCAACCCCATGGTGACCGTGCTGCTCGCCGCCGAGCGCGCCGCCGACCTGATCACCGGCCGTCCCGGCCCCTCCGGGCAGGGAGCAGCGCGGTGACCCCACTCCGAGCCGAAGGGAGCCGGCCGTGTCGACCGTAGGAGGCAGGGACGCCGGGTACGCCCCCGAGGAGCCTGTCGAGCCGGAGGAGGAGGACGCGGGCTCGCTCAAGCCGCTGGTCTTCTACGGCTCGGCCGTCCTCATCCTGGCCATCTCGATCTGGGCGATGGTCACCCCCTCCGGGGCGGAGGAGGTCATCGGGGTGGTGGTGGACAAGATCTCGGACTGGTTCGGCTGGTACTACTTCCTGGCCGCCACCCTGTACCTGGTCTTCGTCCTCTTCATCGGCGTGTCGAAGTACGGCACGGTCAAGCTGGGGCCCAAGCACTACAAGCCCGACTACGGGCTCTTCGCCTGGGCGGCCATGCTGTTCGCCGCCGGCATCGGCATCGACCTGATGTTCTTCTCCGTCGCCGGACCGGTGAGCCACTACCTGGTACCCCCCGAGGGGACCCCGGAGTCGCTGGAGGCCGCCCGGATGGCCGTGGTGTGGACCCTGTTCCACTACGGCATCACCGGCTGGGCGATGTACGCGCTGATGGGCATGGTCCTCGGCTACTTCGCCTTCCGCTACAAGCTGCCCCTGGCCATCCGCTCCGCGCTGTACCCGATCATCGGCCGCCGCATCCACGGGCGGATCGGCGACGCGGTCGACCTGGCGGCCATCATCGGCACCGTCTTCGGCATCTCCGTCTCGCTCGGCATCGGCGTCGTCCAGCTCAACTACGGCCTGAAGTTCCTCTTCGACGTGCCCGAGGGGCTGCCCGCGCAGATCAGCCTGATCGGCGTCGCGGTGGTGATGGCCACCGTCTCCGCCGTCGCGGGCGTGGACAAGGGAATCCGCCGCCTGTCGCAGCTCAACGTGCTCCTCGCCGTGCTGCTGATGCTGTTCATCCTGGTGGTGGGCGAACCGTTCCGCCTGCTCAACGCCCTGGTGCAGAACATCGGCGACTACGTCAGCGGCTTCCCCTCGATGACGCTCAACACCTTCGCCTACGACCAGCCCACCGAGTGGCTGGACGCGTGGACGCTGTTCTTCTGGGCCTGGTGGATCGCCTG
Source organism: Streptomyces sp. C10-9-1 (assembly GCF_024497955.1). Taxonomy (GTDB): domain Bacteria; phylum Actinomycetota; class Actinomycetes; order Streptomycetales; family Streptomycetaceae; genus Streptomyces; species Streptomyces sanyensis. The sequence continues at coordinate 245,670 of NZ_JANHKP010000011.1, forward strand.
GGCGCCGTTCGTCGGGCTGTTCCTGGCCCGCATCTCCCGCGGCCGCACGCTGCGCCAGTTCGTGGCCGCCACGCTGATCATCCCGTTCCTCTTCACCGGGCTGTTCCTCGCCGTCTTCGGCAACAGCGCGCTGTTCGTGGTGCAGGACGGCAACGCGGCCTTCGGTGAGACCGCGCTCAACTCGCCCGAGCAGGCCTTCTACGGACTGCTGGAGCTGTACCCGGGGGCCACCTTCAGCGCCGGACTGGCGACCTTCGTCGGCCTGCTGCTGTACGTCACCTCCGCCGACTCCGGCGCCCTGGTGATGGGCAACCTCAGCTCGCACCTGCCCACGCCGGTGACCGACGCGCGGACCTGGATGCGTATCTTCTGGGCGGTGACGACGGGCCTGCTCACCCTCGCCATGCTCATCGTCGGCGGTGTGCAGGCACTCACCGACGCCACCATCATCATGGGACTGCCCTTCTCCTTCGTGATGTTCCTGATCATGGCCGGGCTCTATCTCGCGCTGCGCTCCGAGCGCATGCGCGAGGAGGCGCTGACCACCACCCTGCCCGCCTCCCTCTCCGGGCGGACCCCGCAGCACGGCCCGGCGGGGACGCGCACCTGGCGCCAGCGCCTGACCCGCGCCATGGCCTTCCCCGGTCCGCGTGCCGCGGCACGGTTCGTCGAGGAGGTGTGCCGTCCCGCCTTCGAGGAGGTCGCCCAGGCGCTGCGGGAGCAGGACGCGCAGGCGGAGGTCACCGCGGGGACGGACGAGGAGAACGGCCTGCCGCACGTCGGCATCACCGTGCCCATCGGCCCGCGCGACCAGTTCCTCTACCGGGTCTGGCCCGTGGAGCGGCCCACCCCCGGCTTCGCCACCCGGTCGATCAGCACCCACGACAGCTACGTGCGCTACGAGGTGCAGCTCGCCGAGGGCAACCAGGGTTACGACGTCATGGGGTACACCCGGGAGCAGCTCATCGCCGACACCCTCGACCAGTACGAGCGGCACCTGGAGTTCCTGCGCCTGCACCACGAGGCGACCTCGGGGTCGGCCCTGCCCGACCACCGCCCCGACGCGCCCGACGCCGACCAGCCGCAGTAGCCGGAAACGGGGCCGAGCGGCCCGGGCCCGTCCCGGGCCGCTCAGCCCTCCCGCGGTACCGGTGCGGGCGAGACGAAGCAGAACTCGTTGCCCTCCGGGTCCGCGAGCACCTGGAACCGCCCCTGCGCGTCCTCGACGACGCCGCCGAGCCGCCGGGCTCCCCGGCGTACGGCGGCCTCCGCGGCGGCTTCCACGTCCCCGGCACCGAGGTCCATGTGCAGGCGGTTCTTCACCCGCTTGCCCTCGGGCACCCGCTGGAACGCCACCCGCGGCCCCCGAGGGGGGTCCACGAAGGACCAGTCCGGCCCCCGGTCCACCGCCTCGGCGCCCAGCAGGGCACCCCAGAAGCGCGCGAGTCCGGCCGGCTCGCCGCAGTCGAGGACCAGCGCCTCGACACGGGCCGGGCCGTCCCCGGCCACGGGCTCCTGCGGCCCCGGAGCGCCCGGGGCCGACGGCGGGCCGAAGGCCGCCGCGAAGGCCGCACCCTCCCAGGTGCCGCCCAGCTGCGGAGCCAGCCAGCCCGCGGCCGCTGCCCGGAAGGCGGTCGGCTCAAGGGCCCCGGCCCCCTCCGGCACCGCCCCCAGCAGCGGCGCCCCGGCCGCCGAGGGCAGGTCCGCCAGGTTGCAGCGCGCGGCCAGGTCGGGCACCTCGGGCCAGCTGCCGATCACGCAGCCCAGCAGGGGCACGCCCCGTGTGCGCAGCGCCTCCGCCGTCAGCGCGGTCGCGTTGAGCGTCCCCAGCCCTGCCGGGGCGACGGCCAGGACCGGCGCCCCGAGCAGCGCGGCCGCGTCGGCGAGCGTCGCCCCGGAGTCGTCCAGCCGCACCAGCAGGCCGCCCGCGCCCTCCACCAGCACGAGATCGTGGCCGGCGGCCAGCTCGGCGGCCGCCTGCGCCACCCGGGCCGGCGTCACCGGTGCGGCCCCCGCCCGCCTCGCGGCCGTGGCCGGCGCCAGCGGCTCCGGATAGCGGGCCAGTTCGCGTGCCGTCACGGCTCCGGCCAGCCGGGCCGCCACCGCGGCGTCGCCGTCCTCACCCGGGGCGACCCCGGTCTGGGCGGGCTTGAGCACGGCCACCGAACGGCCGCCCGCCAGCGCCGCGGCGGCGAGCGCCGCGGTCACCACCGTCTTGCCGATCCCGGTCCCCGTACCCGTCACGACGATCACTGACATGCTGGTCTTCCCGTTCTCGTCCACCGACCGCCGCGCCTCGCGGCGGTCGCCACTGCCTCGTGGGCCCCGGTCGCGGCGGTGTGCCACCCCGCCGCGCTCCCGGACCGGCCGAGCGGGCCCACGAGGCCGGTCCGGCGTCCCCCGGAGTGCCGCACCGGGCGCCGCTCCCCGACGGGCGAAGCCCGCCCGGCACCGGTCGCCCGGCCCGGTCCGCCTCAGCCCGCCGCCGCTGCCGCGCACACCGCGCGGCAGACCTGCGCCAGGTCCTCGTCCCCCGTCACATACGGGGGCATCACGTAGACCAGGTCGCGGAACGGCCGCAGCCAGACCCCCTCCCGCACGGCGGCGGCCGTCGCCGCCGCCGTGTCGACCTCGTGGTCCAGCTGCACCACCCCGATCCCGCCGAGCACGCGGACCTCGCGCACCTGCGGGAGCGCGGCGGCCTCGGCCAAGCCGGTGCGCAGCCCGGCCTCCAGCCGCTTCACCTCCGTCCGCCAGTCCTGCCCGAGGAGCAGGTCCAGCGAGGCACCGGCCACCGCGGCGGCGAGCGGATTGCCCATGAAGGTCGGGCCGTGGGCGAGCACCGGCACCTCGCCCCGCGAGATCCCCTCCGCGACCCGGGTCGTGCACAGCGTCGCCGCCATCGTCAGATAGCCGCCCGTCAGCGCCTTGCCCAGGCACATCACATCCGGCGACACCCCGGCGTGGTCCGCGGCGAACAGTTCGCCGGTCCGGCCGAACCCGGTGGCGATCTCGTCGAAGACCAGGAGCACCTCGTGCTCGTCGCAGGCCTCGCGCAGCACCGACAGGTAGGCCGGGGAGTGGAAGCGCATCCCGCCCGCACCCTGCACCACGGGCTCGACCACGACCGCCGCCGTCTCGTGCGCGTGCTCCGCGATCAGCGCGCGCAGCTCCTCGGCGTAGACCTCGTCGTACTCCGCGGGCGGGGGCCCCGCGAACACCTGCCGGGGCAGCACCCCCTGCCACAGCCCGTGCATCCCGCCCTCGGGGTCGCACACCGACATCGGCTGCCAGGTGTCGCCGTGGTAGCCCCCACGCCAGGTGAGCAGCCGCTGCTTGGCCGGGCGGCCGAGGGAACGCCAGTACTGCAGGCACATCTTCGCGGCCACCTCGACGGAGACCGAGCCGGAGTCGCACAGGAAGACGTGCCGCAGCGGCTCGGGCGTGACCTCCACCAGCCGCGCGGCGAGCCGCACGGCCGGCTCGTGGGTGAGCCCGCCGAACATCACATGGCTCATCCGTCCCAGCTGGGCGGTGGCCGCCTCGTTGAGCACCGGGTGGTTGTAGCCGTGCACGGCCGACCACCACGAGGACATGCCGTCGATCAGCTCCCGCCGACCGTGGACGTCCCGGGCCAGCCGCAGCCGGACTCCGGAGGCCGACTCCACGACCAGCGGCTCCGTACGGCCCGGCATCGGGCCGTACGGGTGCCACACATGGGCCCGGTCCAGGTCCAGCAGCTCACCGGTGGTGAACTCAGGCATTGGGCGCCAGGTCCGTGCCCGCGCCGCGCCGCCGCACCGCGACCAGGTCGGTACGGGCCCCGGCCGGGGCCGCCTCGGGGGCGGGGGCGGACCCGGCCGTGGACGCGGCCTCCCCGGCGCCGGAGCAGCCGCCCGAGCCCTCGCCGCACACGGAGCCCGCCGCGCCCGCGGAGCCGCAGCCACCGGCCGCGCGGTGCTCCGGCAGGGTCGTCGTGTCGGCGCCCTCGACCTCGAAGCCGGCGTCGGCGATCATCTCCAGGTCCGCCTTGCCCGCCTGGCCCTCGCTCGTGAGGTAGTCGCCGAGGAAGATCGAGTTCGCCAGGTGCAGGGCGAGGGGCTGGAGACTGCGCAGGTGGACCTCGCGCCCGCCCGCCAGGCGCACCTCCACGTCCGGGCAGACGAAGCGGACCATGGCAAGGATCCGCAGCGCGCGCTGCGGGGTCAGGTTCCACTCCTTGGCGAGCGGCGTGCCCTCGAAGGGGATCAGGAAGTTCACCGGCACGGAGTCGGGGTCCAGCTCGCGCAGGGCGAAGACCACGTCCACCAGGTCCCCGTCGCTCTCGCCCATGCCGGCGATCAGGCCGGAGCACGCGGACAGCCCGGCGGCGTGCGCCTTGTTCACCGTGTCCACCCGGTCGGCGTAGGTGTGGGTGGTGGTGATCTCCCCGTACGTCTCCTCGGACGTGTTCAGGTTGTGGTTGTAGGCGTCGGCCCCGGCGGCCCGCAGCCGCTCGGCCTGGCCGTCGGAGAGCAGGCCGAGGCAGGCGCACACCTCGACCTCGCCGTTCTGGTCCTTGATCGCCTCGATGGTCCGGGACACCCGGTCCACGTCCCGGTCGGTCGGGCCCCGCCCGCTCGCGACCAGGCAGACGCGCTTCGCGCCGCCCGCGACCCCCGCGGCCGCCGCCTCGGTCGCCTCCTCCGGCTTCAGCCAGGTGTACTTGAGGATCTCGGCCTTGGAGCCGAGGCGCTGCGAGCAGTAGGAGCAGTCCTCGGGGCACAGCCCGGACTTCAGGTTGACGAGGTAGTTGAGCTTCACCCGCCGTCCGAACCACTGGCGGCGGACCCGGCCGGCCGCGGCCACCACCTCGAGCAGGTCGTCGTCGGAGGTCGCCAGGACGGCGAGCGCTTCTTCACGGGTCGGCAGCTCGCGCCGCATGCCCTTTTCCACCAGCGTGTTCAGCAGGTCCATGGCGCTGATCCTGACGCACCGCACGGGCCCGGGCCAAGGAGGATGTGCACAACGGCGGCGGAATCAGGTGTGTGTATGACCACATCACGCGCGCGCTGCCGCCCCGCTAGGGTCTGTGCGCTGCCTACAAAAGGACCGGACCCCATGGTGCAGGCCCCCCGCGATCCCGTCGACCGGATCGACCCCTTCGACTGGATCGACGAGGAGGCGCGCCGCCGGGCGCGCGCCGGGCTCGTCCGCACCCTGCGACCCCGCGAGGCCGCCTCGGAACTGCTCGACCTGGCGGGCAACGACTACCTGGGGCTGACCCGCCGTCCCGAGGTCGTCCGGGCCGCGGCCGACGCCGCACTGCGCTGGGGCGCGGGCGCCACCGGGTCGCGCCTGGTCACCGGGAGCACCGGGCTCCACGCCGAGCTGGAGCGCGAGCTGGCCGCGTTCTGCGGCTTCGAGGCCGCGCTGGTGCTGTCCTCCGGCTACGCGGCCAACCTCGCCGCCGTCACGGCCCTGGCCGGGCGCGGGGCGCTGGTCGTCTCGGACGCCGCCAACCACGCCTCGATCGTCGACGGCTGCCGGCTGGCCCGGGCGGAGACGGCCGTGGTGCCGCACGCCGACCCGGACGCGGTGCACAAGACCCTCCAGGCGCACCCCGGGCGGCGGGCGCTGGTGGTCACGGACTCGGTGTTCTCCGTCGACGGGGACGCTGCGCCCCTGGCCGCGATCGCCGGTGCCTGCCGGGAGGCGGGCGCCGCGCTGCTGGTCGACGACGCGCACGGGCTCGGCGTGCTCGGCGACGGAGGCCGGGGCGCCCCGTACGCGGCGGGCCTCGCGGGGGCGGCGGGCACCGTCGCGACCGTCACCCTGTCGAAGTCGCTCGGCAGCCAGGGCGGTGCCGTCCTCGGCCCGGCGCGTGTCGTGGAGCACCTGGTGAACACCGCCCGCCCCTTCATCTTCGACACCGGACTCGCCCCGGCCGCCGCCGCGGGGGCCCTGGCGGCCCTCGGGGTCCTGCGGCGCGAGCCGCACCTGCCCGCCCGGGCCCGCGCAGTCGCCGCCGAGCTGCACCGGTGCTTCACCGAGGCCGGCCTGACGGCCGCCCGCCCGGACGCCGCCGTGGTCTCGGTGCGGGCGCCGTCGCCGGAGGCCGCGGTGCGGTGGGCCGCCGACTGCCGGGCCGCCGGGCTGCTGGTGGGCTGCTTCAGGCCGCCGTCGGTGCCCGACGGCGTCTCCCGCCTCAGGCTCACCGCGCGGGCGGATCTCACGGACCGCCAGGTGGCCGCCGCCGTCGCAACCGTCCTGGCGACCGCGCCGCCCGGGTGAGCCCGCCGGGGCCCGCCATGGGGAGGGCGGCGCGCGCGATTCCCGTCCCCGGCGGGCCGGGCCGCCCGTGCCGAACAGGTGCACGCCTCGGGCATCACCGCTTCGGGCGACAGTTGTCCCCTGATCCGGGCGGAACGCCTCCCCCGCGCGGTGCCGGATGGCACCCTGTCGGCGTAGGGCATTCCGGGGCGGGCCGACCCGGCGCGGCCGTCCGCAGCCGCCCGGACCGCGCCCCGGTGGAAGGGACCGCAACGCCATGGCAGACCGTCAAGAAGCCTCCGTCACCCTGCCGAGCGATCCGGTGTCGGTCTCCACGGCCCGGCGGTACGCCGCCGACGTGCTGGACGCCTGGCTGCCGCCCGGGGCCGGCGAACTGCGGGACTCGGTCCGCCTGATCGTCTCCGAACTGGCCACCAACGCCGTTCAGCACACCTTCGGGCAGTCCCCGACGTTTCGCGTCGACCTGTCCCTGGAGGAGGCGGGATCCGCAGAGGGCGGGCGGGAATCGGCGGCGGGGCGGCTGCTGGTGGGCGTCACGGACAGCCACCCGCGCTGGCCTCGCCGCCTTCCCGCGGCGGTGCGGCAGGACAACGGGCGCGGCATGGGGATCATCCGCTCGCTCACGGCCCACCACGGCGGACGGACGTTCGTCAGTCCGACGGAGGACGGCGGCAAGACGGTGTGGGTCGTCCTGCCCCTGCCGGAACGGGAGCCGCTGACGGAGCCCGCCCTCCCGCCCCGGCACGCCCGGGGCGGGCCGGGGCAGCGGCCCCCGGCGGCAGCCGAGGCCGGGTTCGGCGGCCCGGTGGTCCCGGACCGCCTCCCCTGAGCGGCCGGACCCGGCCGCTCAGGGGATCCCGCCGCCGGGTCACCTCACCCGGCCGTAGGACACCCGCTTCGTCCAGATCTTGGCCAGCCGCACCACGTCGCCGGTCTTGGGGGAGTGCCAGATGCGGCCGCTCCCGGCGTAGATGCCCACGTGGTAGACGGAACCGCCGGAGTGGAAGAACACCAGGTCCCCGCGGCGACGGTCGCGCGCGGAGACCCGGCTGGTGCGGTTGTACTGCTGCTGGGCCGTGCGAGGCAGGGCCTTGCCCGCCTTCCGGTACGAGTAGAGCGTCAGCCCCGAGCAGTCGAACCGGTAGGGCCCGGCCGCCCCGTAGCGGTAGGGCGCGCCCTTCTTGGAGGCGGCCACGCGGAGCGCCGTGCCCGCGTGGCTGCTCGATGCGGAGGCGTCCGGTGCCGCGCCCGGCACCAGGAGGGAGCCGCCCACCACGGCGGCCGTCAGTGCCGAGACAACGCCCGTGCGAGGGAGGCGGGCGCCGCGGGCGGCGGCGGGCACGGAGGAGGATGGGAACGGAACCTGCGTCTGCGCGGTCATGCGCAACCCTTCGTCTGCCGCTTGTGAAGGGTGACCTGTCGGGTTCGGACGGCGAAGACGCCCGGCCGCCGCGGCGGCTTCACCCCGAGGAGCGGACCGGGACCACCGGTCGCCCCGTACTGCCGGGTCCTCCACTCCTGCCGATGCACTTCCGTCGACCCGACGCCCGGTACGGCGGCAGGACTCAGCGTCCGCCCGGACCGCCCCGTCGAGGTGACGGGGGCTTGTCGTCCCAGGGATCGTGACTCACGGATGTCCGATTTCCGAGTTGAAACGGCTTTTGTGAAGCTGATCACGACTGATCTGTTCGGGTGGGCAGGGGTGTTGGGGCGCCCCCGGATCCCGCCGGAACCATCGTCGTACCAGCATCGAAACCGACCGGTTCAGCCAAATCGGTGGTCCTCGCCCGCAACTGCTCGGGGACCCGGAGATGTCGGCCCCGCTCCACCGAACGAGGGACGAACGCCGTTACCCCGTCGGCGGTTGACAGGGGCGGAGTACCCGTCAGATCCCCTCCGGCCCCGAAAGGGGCGGCAGGGTCGGGCGGTTCGTCCGCCGTTCGCCGTCGAGGGCGCGCAGCGCCCGGGCGAGGGTCGCGCTGTGCACGTCGCTCTCCCCGTTGCGGTGCATCCGGGTGAGGGCGTCGCGCAGGGCGATCGCGCTTTCCGCCAGCGCCTGGGCGGACCGGAGCGCCACGCAGGTGCGGTCCCCGCGGGCCGGGTTGGCGCGGCCGAGCCGGTCGGCGGCCTGGAGGCGGCTGCCGAGGCAGGCCCCCTCGGCCCGGGTCGGCGCGGGCGGTCGCGGCGGCTCGGGGATCAGGCGGCCCACCCTGTGCCGCGGCGGCCCTCGACGACGTGATCCACCACCCCGTACGCCTTCGCCGCCCGGGTGTCGAGCATGAGGTCCCGTTCGAGGTCCCCGGCCACCGCGGCCTCGTCCCCGACCGGCGTGACGGGACGTCAGGGTACGGTCGGCGCGCGTCGGCGCAGCAGCCCGTCGGCGTGGACCGCGAGGTCGGAGGGGCTCCCGTGGAGTGGCTCGCAAGCCGCTCGTGGCGCTCGTGTCCGCGGCCGATCTGGAGCGGCTGGACACCCTGGAGGCGGCGGCCGCCGTCGAGGAGGAGCGGCCCGTCCGCCCGGTCTCCTCGCCGGACGCGGTCGCCGACGCCTCCGGGGGGCGCGACGGCTTCGGGCTGACCGCCGAGCACCGGGGTCCGGAGGGTCCCCGGGGCTGAGCACCGCGCCGCCCCCCGGTGCCCCCTTCCTGTACGGCGGGGCGGCGGGGCGCGGCGTCTACGGCGGGGCGGCGGGGTGTCGGGGTGTCGGGGCGCGGCGTCAGGCCGCCGCGACCGCGGGCTGCTTCGGTGCGGGCGCCGGTCCGGGCCGCGGGCGGCGGGCGCCGAGGGCCAGCGCCGCGAGCCCGAGCGCCCCCCATGCCGCCAGCGTCAGTGCGGCCGGTCCCGCGCCGGCGCCGTCGAAGAAGGACACCGAGCGGACCAGGGACACCCCGGCGCCCGGCGGCAGCCACTGTCCCAGGGCGCCAACCGGCGCGGGCAGCAGCTCGGGTGCCGAGGCGGCGCCCGCGAAGGCGTTGCCCAGCAGCACCGACAGGAAGCCGCCGAGCCCGATGCCCCGGGGCCCGAGGAGCGCCGCCAGCCCGGCGACGACGGAGCCGACGGCGAGGGTGGTCAGGCCGAGCGCACCCGCCTCCTGCCACCAGTTGCCCGCCAGTACCCCGAGCCAGCTGTGGGCCATCGCGGCGACCGTGATGCCGGCCAGTGCCGCGGCGCCCACCAGCGCCCCGGCCGCCCGCGCCCCGCGCAGGCCCGTCAGGGCCACCAGCGCCCCGGCGGCGACCCCGGCCAGGGTGAGCGGCAGCACGCTCGCGGCGAAGCCGCTGCCCCGCGGATCGCCCGCGGGCAGGGGGACCACCTCGGCGACCTCGACCGGCGGGCCGTCCGGGCTCTGCACCGCGGCCGTGAGCAGCTGGGCGACGGCCGGTCCGGCGGCGGGGGCGGTGAGCAGCCGGGGCCCGGACGGCGAGGCGACGAGGGCTCCGTACACCTCGCGTGCGCCTATCGCCTCCCGGGCGGCGGCCTCGTCCGCGAACCGGTGGACCGCGAAGGCGTCGCCCCGCCGGTCGAGCTGCTCCTCCAGGGCGGCGGCCGCGGCGGCCGGACCGGCCACGCCGACCGGAAGCCCGTGCGGTGCGGTGCGTGCCGCCGGCCAGGCGAAGGCCCACAGGGCCACGGCCACCACGACCGGGACCAGGGCTGCGACCGCGATCATGCGGCGAGTCGGTGTGCCGCGCATGGCAGGCTCCCATCAAAGAGAAGGATCGTTCGTTTTAGATGGATCCACTCTGCGGCGAGCCGTGGAGCGTTGTCAAGAATGAACGTTCGTTTTATCGTTGGGGTCATGGCACGTGTATCCCAGGCCCACCTCGACGCCCGCCGCCGGCAGATCATCGAGGCGGCCTCCCGCTGCTTCGCGCGCAACGGCTTCCACGCGACCTCGATGCAGGACGTCCTCCGCGAGGCCCAGCTGTCCGCGGGCGCCGTCTACCGCTACTTCCCGAGCAAGGACGCGCTCGTCGCCGCCATCGCGGAACGCGCCTTCACCGCCATCCGCGCGGCCTACGAGGACGCCGCGAACGCCACCCCGCCGCCGATGCCGGACGTCCTCCTCGGCCGGGTCCTCGGCCGGGTGCTCGTCGACACGGTCCCGGGCGCCGATGCGCAGACCTTCGCGCGGCTGGTCGTCCAGGTGTGGACGGAGACCCTGCGCAACGACCTCCTCGGGGACACCCTGAGGGAGGGCTACGGCGCGATGCGCCGGGTGTGGGCGGACCTCGTGCGCGCCTACCGGGAGGCCGGCATGCTCGACTCCGACGTCGACCCGGACGACATGGCCCGGACGCTGATCGCGGCGGCGCAGGGCTTCATCGCCCAGCAGGCGCTCTTCGGCGACGTGCGCGTGGAGGGGCTCCAGGCGGGGCTCAGGGGGCTGATGGCCATGCGGGATCCCAAGGCCGGTTAACGTGCCGGAAAAACTTCCGTCCTAACCTTCACCGCCTGGTGTCGAAGTGCGGCAACCGGGCCGAGGCCGTGCTGAGGTGGATTGCCTACCCCGGCGCCCACGAGCCGGACGACAGTGAGGTGGACGCGTGCAACTCTCCCCGCACGAGCAGGAGCGGCTGCTGATCCATGTGGCCGCCGACGTGGCCGGGAAGCGCAGGGCGCGCGGCCTGCGCCTCAACCATCCCGAGTGCGTCGCCCTCATCACCGCGCACCTCCTCGAAGGCGCGCGCGACGGCCGCACCGTCGCCCAGCTGATGGCCTCCGGCCGTACGGTGGTCGGCCGCGACGAGGCCATGGAGGGCGTCCCGGAGATGATCCGCGAGGTCCAGGTCGAGGCCACCTTCCCCGACGGCACCAAGCTGGTGACCGTCCACGATCCGATCGTCTGAGGGGGCGCGCATGATCCCCGGGGAAGTCCTCCTCGGCGACGGTCCGATCGAGCTGGACGAGGGCCGCGCCACCGTGGCCCTCACCGTCGTCAACACCGCCGACCGCCCGGTGCAGGTCGGGTCCCACTACCACTTCGCCGAGGCCAACCCCGGGCTGGAGTTCGACCGGGAGGCCGCCCGCGGGACGCGCCTCGCCGTCCCCGCCGGAACCTCCGTGCGCTTCGAGCCCGGCATCCCCGTCGGCGTCGAGCTGGTGGCCCTGCGGGGCCGGCGCATCGTGCCCGGTCTGCGCGGAACCACCGGAGGTGCCCTCGATGGCTGAGCTGGACCGCGCCGCCTACGCCGCCCTGTACGGCCCCACGACCGGTGACCGCATCCGCCTCGCCGACACCGACCTCCTCGTCGAGATCGAGCAGGACCGCTCCGGCGGCCCCGGGCTCGCGGGGGACGAGGCGGTCTTCGGCGGCGGGAAGGTGATCCGCGAGTCCATGGGCCAGTCGCGGACCACCCGGGCCGAGGGCGCCCCGGACACCGTGATCACCGGGGCCGTCGTGCTCGACCACTGGGGTGTCGTCAAGGCGGACATCGGCATCCTGGACGGCCGGATCACCGCCCTGGGCAAGGCGGGCAACCCCGACACCATGGACGGCGTCCATCCGGCCCTGGTCATCGGCCCGGAGACCGAGGTGATCTCCGGCAACGGGCGGATCGTCACCGCGGGCGCCGTCGACGCCCATGTCCACTTCATCTCCCCGACCCTCGTCGACCAGGCGCTCGCCACCGGAGTCACCACCCTCGTCGGCGGCGGCACCGGCCCGGCCGAGGGCAGCAAGGCGACCACCGTCACCCCGGGACCCTGGCACCTCGCCCGGATGTTCGAGGCCCTGGAGGCATGCCCCGTCAACATCGGGCTGCTCGGCAAGGGCAACACCATGTCCAGGGAGGCCATGCACTCCCAGCTCCGCGGCGGAGCCCTCGGATTCAAGATCCACGAGGACTGGGGGGCCACCCCCGCGGTGATCGACGCCTGCCTCGGCGTCTGCGAGGAGACGGGCGCCCAGCTGGCCCTCCACACCGACACGCTGAACGAGGCCGGCTTCGTCGGCGACACCCTCGCCGCCATCGCCGGGCGCACCGTGCACGCGTACCACACCGAGGGGGCGGGCGGCGGCCACGCGCCGGACATCATCACGGTGGTCTCCGAGCCCCATGTGCTCCCCAGCTCCACCAACCCCACCCGCCCGCACACCGTCAACACCATCGAGGAGCATCTCGACATGCTGATGGTCTGCCACCACCTCAACCCCTCCGTTCCCGAGGACCTGGCCTTCGCCGAGTCCCGGATCCGGCCCTCGACCATCGCCGCCGAGGACGTGCTCCACGACCTCGGCGCCATCTCGATCATCTCCTCCGACTCCCAGGCCATGGGGCGCATCGGCGAGGTGGTCCTGCGCACCTGGCAGACGGCCCACGTGATGAAGCGGCGGCGCGGTGCCCTCCCCGGCGACGGGCGCGCGGACAACCACCGGGCCCGCCGCTACGTCGCCAAGTACACGATCAACCCGGCCCTCGCCCAGGGGATCGACCACGAGGTGGGCTCCGTCGAGCCCGGCAAACTCGCCGACCTCGTGCTCTGGGAGCCGGCCTTCTTCGGGGTGAAGCCGCTCCTGGTGCTCAAGGGCGGCCAGATCGCCTACGCGCAGATGGGCGACGCCAACGCCTCCGTCCCCACCCCGCAGCCCGTCCTGCCCCGCCCCATGTTCGGCGCCCTGGGCCGGGCCGCGACCCGCGGCTCGTTCAACTTCGTCACCCGCGCCGCGATCGAGGACGACCTCCCCGGGCGGCTCGGCCTCGCCAAGGAGTTCACGCCGATCCGCAGCACACGCCGGGTGACCAAGGCCGACATGCGGGAGAACGACGCCCTGCCCCGGGTCGAGGTGGACGCCGACACCTTCACCGTCACCGTCGACGGGGAGCCGGTCGAGCCGGATCCCGCCGCCGAACTGCCCATGGCCCAGCGCTACTTCCTCTTCTGATGACCTCCCTCGCCACCACCACCGCACCGGCCGCGCCCCGGCCCGCCCCCGCCGGCGGCCGCCCCGGCCCCCGCCCGGCCGCGGGCCGGGCCGCGCTGCTCGTCCTCGCGGACGGCCGCTTCCCCGCCGGGGGCCACGCGCACTCCGGAGGCATGGAGGCCGCGGTCGCCGCGGGGCGCGTCCGCGACGCGGCAGGGCTCGCCGCCTTCTGCCGCGGGCGGCTGCACACCGCGGGTCTCACCGCGGCGGGCCTCGCCGCCGCGGCCGCCCACGGGCACGACCCCGCCGTGCTCGACGCCGCCGCGGACGCCCGCACCCCCTCGCCCGCGCTGCGCACGGCGGCCCGCAGACTGGGACGGCAGCTCCTCCGTGCCGCCCGCGCCGCCTGGCCCGCCCCCGAACTCGACGCGCTGGCGGCCGCGTTCCCCCGCGGAGCCCACCAGCCGGTGGTCCTCGGGACCACCGCGCGCGCCGCGGGCCTCGGCCCCGAGGACGCCGCCCACTGCGCCGTGTACGAGGCGGTCAGCGGCCCGGCGACCGCGGCCGTACGGCTCCTCGGGCTGGACCCCTTCCAGGCCAGTGCCGTCCTCGCACGGCTCGCCCCCGAACTGGACGAGGTGGCCGCCCGCGCGGCCGCCGCAGCACGCCAGGGCCCCGAGGCCCTGCCCGCCGCCTCCGCCCCGCTGCTGGACATCACCGCCGAGGACCACGCCTCCTGGCCCGTACGCCTCTTCGCCTCCTGAAGGCGGCCGCCCTCGCACCCGCACCGCACCGACCGGGAGAGAACGATGCACCTCACACACCCCCACGACGACCACCACGGCCCCGCGGCGGTCGGCGCCGACGCCCGGCGCCCCGACGGCACCCGGCGCGCCCTGAGGATCGGCCTCGGCGGGCCCGTCGGATCGGGCAAGACCGCCACCGTCGCCGCCCTCTGCGCGACCCTGCGCGACACCCTGTCCCTCGCCGTCGTCACCAACGACATCTACACCCGCGAGGACGCCGAGTTCCTCCTGCGCCACGCGGTGCTGCCCCCCGAGCGGATCCAGGCGGTGGAGACCGGCGCCTGCCCCCACACCGCGATCCGCGACGACATCTCGGCCAACCTGGAGGCGGTGGAGGACCTGGAGGACGCCGTCGGGCCCCTCGACCTCGTCCTGGTGGAGTCGGGGGGCGACAACCTCACGGCCACCTTCTCCAAGGGCCTCGTCGACGCGCAGATCTTCGTGATCGACGTGGCGGGCGGTGACGACATCCCGCGCAAGGGCGGTCCGGGCGTCACCACGGCCGACCTCCTCGTGGTCAACAAGACCGACCTCGCCCCCCACGTCGGCTCCGACCTCGCCCGGATGGAGCGCGACGCCAAGGAGCAGCGCGGCGACCTGCCCGTCCTGCTCACCTCCCTCAAGGAGGCGGGGGGCGTGGACCCGGTCGCCGCCTGGGTCCGGGCGCAGCTCGCGGCCTGGAACACCTGAGCCCCGTGGGGATCCGCGCCACGGCGCGCATCGTCGCCGACGGCGGCACGCTGCCGCTCCTCGCCGGGGACGGGCCGCTCGCCCTGCGCCGCACCCGGACCGCCGGACCGGACCTGCGCGTCACCGTGGTCGGTGCGATGAGCGCCCCGCTCGGCGGCGACCGGCTGGCGATCGAGGCGGAGGTGCGGGAGGCGACCCGCCTCACCGTCGACGCCGCCGCCGCCACCCTCTCGCTGCCCGGCCGCGGCGGGGAGCCCGCCCACTACGACACCGCCCTCACCGTCGGTGAGCGGGCCGAGCTGCACTGGCTGCCGGAGCCCGTCGTGGCCGCGCGCGGCAGCGTGCTGCGGATGCACACCCGGGTGCACCTCGCCGCCACCGCCCGGCTGGTCCTGCGCGAGGAGCAGGTGCTCGGCCGCCACCGGGAGGCGCCGGGCACCCTCGTCACCCGGCTCTCCGTGCACCGCGGCGGCCGGCCCCTGCTGGACGGCGAACTGGCCTGCGGGCCCGGGGCACCGGGGGGCTGGGACGGCCCCGCCGTCCTCGGGGGCCACCGGGCGGCCGGGCAGCTCCTCGTCGTCGACCCGGCCTTCGGCGGACAGCCGCCCGGCCCCCGGAGCCTGGGCCCCACCGCCGCGCTGGCACCGCTGGCCGGCCCCGCCGTCCTCGTGACGGCCGTCGCGGAGGACGGCAGGGAGCTGCGCGCCGTCCTCGACCGCGCCCTGGCGGAGCTCACCGCGCGGACGGACTGAACGGCGGGCGGGCCTCCCCGTCCGCCGCGGGGGCGCCCGGCACAGCGCGGCTCCGGGGCCCGGCCCCGTGTGCGGCAGCCGACCGGCGCCGGAATTCGGCCGAAGCGGCGAGTCGGCCTGAAGCCGGCCGGCCATCCATGGTGGTCTCCTCCCGTGGGCGACCGCACCAGGCGGTCCACGGAGGGAAGGAGTTCCCGTGCTCTCGGAGGAACTGAAGGCGGTCGTCGACAGGCCCGTCTTCGCCGTCGTGGCGACGATCCAGCCCGACGGCAGCTGCCAGCAGTCCGTCGTCTGGATCACCCGGGACGGTGACGACCTGCTGTTCTCCACCACCATCGGGCGGCGCAAGGAGCGGAACCTGCGCCGCGACCCCCGGGTGAACGTCCTGATCAACCCGGCGGAAGCGCCCTACACCTACGCCGAGGTCCGCGGCACGGCCACCCTGACCACGGAGGGCGGTCAGGAACTCATCGACGCCCTCTCCCGCAAGTACACCGGCAAGGACTACGCCGACTTCAACCCGGCCTCGAAGGACGACGCCGAACGGGTCGTGGTCCGCATCACCGCGCGCAAGGTCGTCGGGGCCCTGTGAGCCCCCGTCCGCCGGGGCCCGCGCCGCGGGCCCCGGCGGACGGCTCCCGGTTCCCGGGGCCGCCCCGGCGTGCTGCCCGCGCCGCCCCCGGCGCTATCCCTGCCGCGCCCCGCCCCCGCCGCGCCCCGGCAGGCGCCGGACCCGCTGCCGCTCCTGCTCCTCGGCCTTGACCTCGGCGGCGTACCGGTCGACGTATTCCTGGCCCGAGAGCCGCAGGATCGCGTACATGATCTCGTCGGTCACGGCGCGGACCACCGCCTTCTCGTTCTCCATCCCCGCGTAGCGGGTGAAGTCCAGCGGTTCGCCGAAGCGGACGGTGACCCTCTTGATCCGCGGCAGCACCTGGCCGGGCGGCTGGATCTCGAAGGTCCCCACCATCGCGCACGGCACGACGGGCACCCCCGCCCTGAGCGCCATCACCGCGACGCCCACCTTGCCCTTGTAGAGCCGCCCGTCGTGGGAACGGGTCCCCTCGGGGTAGATGCCCAGCAGCTCCCCGCGGGAGAGCACGGCCAGCCCCTCCCGGATCGCCGCCCGGCCCGCCTCCCTGCCGGACCGGTCCACCGGGATCTGCCCGGCGCTCCTGAAGAACGCGGCGGTCAGCCGCCCCTTCAGCCCGGGACCGGTGAAGTACTCGGCCTTCGCCAGGAAGGTGATCCGCCGCGCCAGGATCGCCGGCATCAGGAAGTGGTCCGAGAAGGACAGGTGGTTCCCCGCGACGATCGCGGCGCCCTCGCCGGGAACGTGTTCCAGCCCCTCGATCCGGGGGCGGAACAGCAGGCGCAGCAACGGTCCCAGCAGCACGTACTTGAGCACGTAGTAGAACACGGTCCCACTCCCACTCTCCCGAACCCGGCTCGCGGCCGAGTCCTCGCCGGCCGCGGCGTCCGCCTGACGCGCCGCCAGGCCGAGCGGCGGTCCCGAGGCCGGGGCGCCGCGACGATCGATCGTAGCCAACCGCCCCGCCCCCGAAGGAGAGCCGGGCGCCGACCGTGCCGGACGGACCCGGCGCGGGGGCCGACCGGCCCCTGCGCCCGAGCCCTCGGGGGAGGGACGCTGAAGGGAAGGGGAGGGCGCCCCGTCGGACGCGGCGGCGCCGGCCCGTACCGGCCAGTCGCCCGGGGTGCCGGCGCCTCTCCGCGGGGGCGCCGTCCCCACCAGCCACGAGGCGGAGCAGATGAGCACCAGCTATGTCCACGACTTCACCGAGGGCGACCGGGGCATGGCCGACCTCCTCGGAGGCAAGGGGGCCAACCTCGCCGAGATGGTCCGGATGGGACTGCCCGTTCCCCCGGGCTTCACCATCACCACCGAGGCGTGCCGCGTGTACCTCGCCACCGGCGCACCCCCCGCGGACCTGGAGAAGGAGGTCGCCGCGCACCTGGAGCGGCTCGAACGCGGCGCCGGGCGCCGCCTCGGCCAGGCGGACCGCCCGCTGCTGGTCTCGGTCCGCTCCGGAGCCCGGCACTCCATGCCCGGCATGATGGAGACCATCCTGGACATCGGCCTCAACGACCGGTCCGTCCTCGGGCTGGGCCTGACCCCCGACACCGAGCGCTTCGCCTGGGACTCCTACCGGCGCCTCGTCCAGATGTTCGGCTCCACGGTGATGGGCGCCGACCCCGCCGTCTTCGCGGACGCGCTCACCGACCTCAAGGCGGAACTCCGGGCCGCCGACGACACCGCCCTCGACACCTGCGACCTGATCCGGCTCACCGAGACCTACAAGGACCTCGTCCGCGAGCACACCGGAGAGGCCTTCCCGCAGGACCCCGCCGAGCAGCTGCACCGCGCCGTGCTGGCCGTCTTCGCCTCCTGGAACGGCGAACGCGCCCGGCTGTACCGCAGACGGGAGCGCATCCCCGACGGCCCCGGCACGGCCGTCACCGTCCAGACCATGGTCTTCGGCAACCTCGGCCCCGACTCCGGCAGCGGCGTCGCCTTCACCCGGGACCCCGCCACCGGGCGCCCCGGCGTCTACGGCGACTACCTGCCCGACGCCCAGGGCGAGGACGTCGTCGCCGGTATCCGGGACACCGTGCCGCTGGAACGCCTCGCCTCGCTGGACCCCCGCTCCTTCGCCCGGCTCCGCGGCTGCATGGACCGCCTCGAAGCCCACTACCGCGACCTCTGCGACATCGAGTTCACCATCGAGCGCGGGACGTTGTGGATGCTCCAGACCCGGGTCGGCAAGCGCACCCCCGGGGCGGCCTTCACCATCGCCGCCCAACTGGCCGACGAGGGCACCATCACCGAGGACGAGGCCCTGGGGCGGGTCGGCGGGGACGCGCTCGCGCAGCTGATGTTCCCCGCCTTCGCCGACGCCCCGGCCGAGCCCCTCGCACGCGGCATCCCCGCCTCGCCCGGCGCCGCGGTCGGCGCCGTCGTCGTCGACTCCGCCGAGGCCGTCCGCCGCGCCGAGCGGGGGGAGAGGACCGTCCTGTTCCGGCCCGAGACGACCCCCGACGACCTGGCGGGCATGGTGGCCGCCGCGGCCGTGGTCACCGCCCGCGGCGGCAAGACCAGCCATGCGGCGGTGGTGGCCCGGGGCATGGGACGGGCGTGCGTCTGCGGTGCCGACGGGATCACCGTCGACCTCGTCCACCGGCGCGTCCTCACGCCGGACCGCGTCGTCGAGGAGGGGACGGTGGTCTCCGTGGACGGCTCCACCGGGGCCGTCCACCTCGGCGCCGTCCCGACGCGGGAGAGCACCGTCACCCGGTCCCTGGAGGCGGGCACGGCGGCCCGCGGCGCCGACCCCGCCGCCCACGCGGCCCTCACGCTGCTGCGCCACGCGGACGAGGTGAGCCGCCTGGAGGTCCGCGCCAACGCCGACACCCCCGAGGACGCGGCCCGGGCACGGCGCTTCGGCGCCCGCGGCATCGGGCTGTGCCGCACCGAGCACATGCTCCTCGGCGAACGCCGGCCGCTGGTCGAGGCCATGATCCTGGCCTCCGGCGCCGAGGAGCGGGCCGCGGCCCTCGCCGCCCTGCTGCCCCGGCAGCGCGCGGACTTCACCGGCATCCTGGAAGCCATGGACGGCCTCCCGGTGACCGTCCGCCTGCTGGACCCGCCGCTGCACGAGTTCCTCCCCGACCTGACCGGCCTGTCCGTCGAACTCGCGCGTGACGAGGGCCGGGGCGCCCGTCCGGACGCCCGCCGCAGGTCGCTGCTCGCGGCGGTGTCCCGCCTGCACGAGGAGAACCCCATGCTGGGTCTGCGCGGGGTGCGGCTGGGGATCACCGTGCCGGGACTCGTCGCCATGCAGGTGCGTGCCGTGGCCGAGGCCGCGGTCGCCCGGCTCCGTGCCGGTGGCGATCCCCGGCCGGAGATCATGGTCCCCCTGGTCGGCGCCGTGGAGGAGTTCCGCCTGGTCCGCGAGGAGGTGCGACGCACCCTGGAGGACGTGGCCGCGGAGACCGGGACCGCCCTCCACTGCCCGATCGGCACGATGATCGAGCTGCCCCGGGCCGCGCTGACCGCGGGAGCCATCGCCGCCGACGCCGACTTCTTCTCCTTCGGCACCAACGACCTGACCCAGACCACCTGGGGCTTCTCCCGCGACGACGTCGAGGCGTCCTTCCTCCCCGCCTACCTGGACCGCGGGGTGCTCAGGGACTCGCCCTTCGAGACCCTCGACACCGAGGGCGTGGGCCGCCTGGTCGAGACGGCCGTCCGCGAGGGCAGGGCCGCACGGCCGGACCTCCCCGTCGGTGTCTGCGGCGAGCACGGCGGCGACCCGCGGTCCGTGCACTTCTTCCACTCCGCGGGCGTCGACTACGTCTCCTGCTCCCCCTTCCGGGTGCCGGTGGCCCGGCTGGAGGCCGGGCGCGCCGCCGTGCTCGGGCCCGGCCGGGAGTGACCCCCCGGGCCCGGGCGGACGGGGCCGACCGGCCCCGCGCGCGGGAGCGGGCGGGCCCCGGCGGCCCAAGCGCCGCGGCGGCCGCGCGGCGGACGCTGGAGGAGGACGATCCGTCGCCGGGCGCTCCCCGGCACGGCAGAAAGGAGCCGCCATGAAGGCGCTCGTCTTCCACGGTCCCGGGCGGACGGCCTGGGAGGACGTACCGGACCCGGCGCTCAAGGACGCCTCGGACGCCGTCGTCCGCGTCGACGCCGTCACCCTCTGCGGGACCGACCTGCACATCGTCAAGGGCGACGTGCCGGAGGTCGCCCCGGGCACCGTCCTCGGGCACGAGGCCGTCGGCGAGGTCGTGGAGACCGGCAGCGAGGTACGCGGCGTCCGGCCCGGCGACCGGGTCCTGGTCTCCTGCATCTCCCCGTGCGGACGCTGTCCCTCCTGCCGCGGCACCCGCTACGGCCAGTGCCGCGGCGGCGGAGGATGGGTCCTCGGCCGCCTCGTCGACGGCACCCAGGCCGAGTTCGTCCGCGTCCCCTTCGCCGACATGTCGCTCCACCCGCTGCCCAGCGCCCTCGACAGCCAGGACGCCGTCCTCCTCGCCGACATCTACCCCACCGCCTACGAGGTCGGCGTGCTCAACGGCCGGGTGAGCCCCGGCGACACCGTGGTCGTCGTGGGAGCCGGTCCCGTCGGACTGGCCGCCGTCACCGCCGCGGGGCTCTACAGCCCCGCACGCGTCATCGCCGTCGACCTCGACGACGCCCGCCTCGCCGCCGCCCGTGCCCTGGGTGCCGACGCGGTGGCCCGCGCCGACGAGCAACCCGAGCGGCTGGTGGACGACCTCACCGCGGGGACCGGCGCCGACGTCGCCATCGAGGCCGTCGGCATCCCCGCCACCTTCGAACTGTGCACCCGCACGGTCCGGCCAGGAGGGCACGTCGCCAACATCGGCGTCCACGGCAAGCCCGCGGCCCTCCACCTGGAGGACCTGTGGATCAAGGACGTCACCATCACCACGGGCCTCGTCGACACCTCCTCCATCCCGAGGCTGCTCGCCATGATGTCCGCGGGCAGGCTCCCCGCCGGCGACCTGGTCACCCACCGCTTCCCGCTCGCGGCCATGGAGGAGGCCTACGAGGTCTTCTCCCGCGCCGCGGAGACCGGGGCCCTGAAGGTCGTGCTCGGCCAGGACCGCCACGACGCCGTGCTTCCCGCCTGACCGGCCGCCACCGCGCTCCCGTCGCCCGCAGAGGCCGTCCGCCGGCCGAAGCGTCGCAGCTCAGAGCGTTCGCGCCGACTCCGGCACCCCTTCGGCGCGGTCCGGTGCGCCGCTCGGACGGACCGTCAAACCTCCCCTCGGCGTGCCGTGCCGACGCACGGGTGAATATCGGCCGGAGATCACTCAGGGGGCCCACCGCGTGACCCGGATGCGCGGTTCTCGGGTGGTGAGCGGCGCGAATCCGGCTGACGGTGAATCACGTCGCCACTGCGATCCCCGGAGCCGGCGAAGTGCCGGCCCACGCAGTCGCGGCGAAAGGAAAGGCTCGACATGCGCTCTGCCCGCATTCTGATCGCCTCGGCCGCCGTCACCGCGGCCCTCGCCGTCTCGGCCCCTGCCTCCTACGCCCTGGCCGTCGCCGACGACCACGGCCGCGACGAGGCCTCCAGCAGTGAGAAGAAGTGGGAGAAGGACGACGACCACGAGAAGTCCGGGAAGTACAAGAAGCCGCACGGTGGTGTGCACGCCGGCGGTGGTGCTCTCGCCGCGGTCTCGGGTGACGACTGGGAGAAGAAGGACGACCACGAGAAGTCCGGGA
>NZ_JANHKP010000012.1 GCF_024497955.1 Streptomyces sp. C10-9-1
AGAGCACACTAGGGCACTGCGAACCGTAGCGGGAGTGCTTCGGCCACTCGAATACTGAACTAGAGCACCTACCTGTCAAGAGGTCGGCCCTGTGATGTTCGAGAGGTGGCGATGCGCAGTGACGGAGCCGACCAGGTACTCCACCCCGGCGGTCGAACTCCCGTTGCGGCTGGACCCGGAGCCGACGCCCGTCGAAGGCTGTGCGGGGTGCGCGGAGCTGGCCGACGTACGCGACCGGGCCCGTGCGGTCGGCGACATGACCACCGTCAGCGACTGCAACGTGTACCTGGGACGCCACCCGGAGGGCCACCGGTGACCCCCCGCGCCGCCTACCGGCACGTTGATCACACCATCCGCCACGCCCCTGACGGGGATGTCACCTACGCGGCGTTCTGCGCCACCGCCGACTGTGAAGCCCGATCCGGCCCCCAGGACCGGCAGGAGACCGCTCAGGACTGGGCCCTTCGCCACGCCGGGCTCACCGGCCACCGCCTCTTCCGGCGCGTGTACACCGACCACGCCGAAGTGACCTGGGCCGGGGTGCGGGGCCGGTGAACCGCGCCCGCTCCGGGCCGGCACGGCCCGAGCGCGCCACCACGGGGCCGGGGTGAGCCACCGGCTCCGTCGCGGCCGGGACGGGCGCCCCGCCCCGGCGCTCCTTCCCCCGGGGCGGGACCGGGCGACGGCGCGAGGCCCGCAGCCCGGCCCGCCCCCGTCCCACGGCCGGAAAGCCCACAGGGCCGCCGCCCCCCTCCGGGGCGGCGGCCCTGTGGCAGCAGGGAGGGGTGGGTCAGAGGACCCGGACCGCGCCCGTGGCCGGGTAGCCGGACAGGTCCTGGATGACGACGCCCTTGCTCGGGTTGGCCGCGTCCAGGTACTTGCCGTCCCCGATGTAGACGCCGACGTGGTACGCCGAGCCCGCGGCGCCCCAGTAGAGGATGTCGCCGACCTGGAGGTTGGAGGTGCCGACCTGGGTGCCGGCGACCGACTGGTCCTGGGAGACGCGGGGCAGGTCGATGCCGACCTGGCGGAAGGCGGCCTGGACCAGGCTGGAGCAGTCCCAGGCGTTGGGGCCCGAGGCGCCCATGACGTAGGCGTCGCCGAGCTGGGCCTTGAGGAAGGCCACGACGGTGCCGGCGGAGCCGCTCGCCGGGGCGGAGGCGGTCTGGGAGGACGGCGCGGAGGCGGTGCTCGCGGTCGTGGAGAGCGTGGTGCGCTCGGTGCTGCGGCTGGCGCGCTCCTGGGCGGCCGCGGCCTCGGCGGCCTCGGCGTCGGCGCGGGCCTTCTCCTCGGCCTTCTTCTTCGCCTCGGCCTCGCGGTCGGCCTCGGCCTTGGCCTTCTTGGCCTCCTTGGACGCCTTGAGGGCGGCGGCGTCCTCCTGGGCCTGGAGCTCGGCGTCGAGCGCGATCTCCTGGGTGGCGGCGGCCGCCTGGGCGACGTGGGCCGAGAGGTCCGCCGAGGTGAGGACCGGCATCTCGATGGTCTCGGTCACCGGCTCGGCGTGGGCCGGACCGGAGGCGCCGGCCACGGCGATGGTGCTGAGGAAGCCACCGGCAACTCCGGCGCGGAGCGCGCTGCGCGAGCCGCCGCGGCGGGGCTTCCGGTGGCTGGGTATGTGAGCGGTGTGGGACATGGACACCACCGCTATCAGGGCCCGATGGTTCCCTTCAAGAAACGTGGGCTGCACCACAGTTGCCACCGGAACCGGTGAATCCGTCCCCGGCGACCCTTTATTGACGCCGTATCGGGCAAATCGGGCAAGCATGATCAAGCCTGTGATCATGGGCTTTGAATAAAAGGTCCGAATTGCCGGACGCCTACCACCGCTTCAGGCCGATGGCCAAGCCCTCTTTTCCGCCCACTCCCGATACGTGGTGCAGGTCACAGGGCGGTCACCATCGGGAGACGGTCCGGGGGCTCGTGAACCGGTGCACGTGTCCACCGCGGTCCGCCGCGTCCCACGACCGGGTGAGGCGCAGTCCTTTACCACCGCCGTGCCTCCCCTCGCCAATTTGCTTGTACAGGCCATGGCTTGATAGAGGCGACACCGCTCCGACCAGCGGTAACGGGGCCGCTTGTCACGTCTGGTGATCATCCGTGAGCTTCGCGTACGAAGATCACGGGTCCGGCGGCTTCATGATCCTTCGTCGGGTGGTGGAGATCACAAACTCGATGCCGGACCCCGTGTCGCAGATCACAGACCGACGGGCATAGGATGCGGGGCAGTCGGGCTTGTGAACTGCCTCACATGTGCACGATCTTCGAGGCGGCGCAGCGCTTGCCCGGTGCGGTCCAACGGTCAAGGACGACTGGAAGGAGCGGGGAGGGTGAATGCCTACACGCCCATCCTTGTGCTCGGCGCCCTCGGGGCAGGGTTTGCGATCTTCTCCGTGGTCATGGCCACGCTTATCGGCCCAAAAAGGTATAACCGGGCGAAACTTGAAGCGTACGAGTGCGGCATCGAGCCGACGCCCGTACCGGCCGGAGGCGGCCGCTTCCCGATCAAGTACTACCTGACGGCGATGCTCTTCATCATTTTCGATATCGAGATCGTCTTCCTCTACCCCTGGGCCGTCAGCTTCGACGCCCTGGGGATCTTCGGGCTCGTGGAGATGCTGCTCTTCGTGCTCACCGTCTTCGTCGCCTACGCCTACGTGTGGCGGCGCGGCGGCCTGGAATGGGACTGAGGGACGAAGGGGCACTCTCATGGGACTCGAGGAGAAGCTGCCGAGCGGCTTCCTGCTGACCACCGTCGAACAGGCCGCGGGCTGGGTGCGCAAGTCGTCCGTCTTCCCCGCGACCTTCGGCCTCGCCTGCTGCGCCATCGAGATGATGACCACGGGCGCCGGCCGCTACGACCTGGCCCGCTTCGGCATGGAGGTCTTCCGCGGCTCGCCGCGCCAGGCCGACCTGATGATCGTCGCCGGGCGGGTGAGCCAGAAGATGGCGCCCGTCCTGCGGCAGGTCTACGACCAGATGCCCAACCCCAAGTGGGTGATCTCCATGGGTGTCTGCGCCTCATCGGGCGGAATGTTCAACAATTACGCGATTGTGCAGGGTGTTGATCACATTGTCCCCGTCGACATCTATCTGCCCGGCTGCCCGCCGCGCCCCGAGATGCTGATGGACGCGATCCTCAAGCTCCACCAGAAGATCCAGTCCTCCAAGCTCGGCGTGAACGCGGAGGAAGCGGCCCGCGAGGCGGAGGAAGCCGCGCTGAAGGCCCTTCCGACCATCGAGATGAAGGGGCTGCTGCGGTGAGCGACGAACCGAACCCGGAGAAGGAGCTCTCCGAGCAGAACCTCCCCGGGCAGCGGGGCGAAGGCGGCGAGGAGATCCGCGTCCAGCGCGGCATGTTCGGCGCCGACGACGGAGGGGACACCTCCGGCTACGGCGGGCTGGTGCGCTCCGTGCGCCTGCCCGGCGCGTCCAGCCGCCCCTACGGGGGCTGGTTCGACGAGGTCGCCGACGAACTCGAAGGGGCGCTGGAGGAGCAGGACCTCCTCCCGGAGAACGCCATCGAGCGGACGGTCGTCGACCGCGGCGAGCTGACCTTCCACATCGCCCGCGAGCACCTGGTGCGCGTGGCCCGCACACTGCGCGACGACCCCGCGCTCCGCTTCGAGCTGTGCACGGGCGTCAGCGGGGTGCACTACCCCAACGACACCGGCCGCGAGCTCCACGCGGTCTACCACCTGCGCTCGCTCACCCACGGCCGGCTGATCCGGCTGGAGGTCTCCGCCCCCGACGGCGACCCGCACATCCCGTCGCTGGTGCCGGTCTACCCGACCAACGACTGGCACGAGCGGGAGGCGTACGACTTCTTCGGCCTGGTCTTCGACGGGCACCCCGCCCTCACCCGGATCATGATGCCGGACGACTGGCAGGGCTTCCCGCAGCGCAAGGACTACCCCCTCGGCGGCATCGCCGTCGAGTACAAGGGCGCCCAGATCCCGGCTCCGGACCAGCGGAGGTCGTACTCGTGACCACACCACCCGCCAGCCCCCGCGAGACCACCGAGGGCACCGTCTACACCGTCACCGGCGGCGACTGGGACGAGGTCGCCCGCTCCGCGGCCAGGGCCGACGACGAGCGGATCGTCGTCAACATGGGCCCCCAGCACCCGTCCACCCACGGCGTGCTCCGGCTGATCCTGGAGATCGACGGCGAGACGGTGACCGAGGCCCGCTGCGGCATCGGCTACCTCCACACCGGCATCGAGAAGAACCTCGAGTATCGGACGTGGACCCAGGGCACCACCTTCGTGACGCGCATGGACTACCTGACGCCGTTCTTCAACGAGACGGCGTACTGCCTCGGCGTGGAGCGGCTCCTCGGCATCGAGGACCAGATCCCGGACCGCGCCAGCGTCATCCGCGTCCTGCTGATGGAGCTCAACCGCCTCTCCTCGCACCTGGTGTGCATCGCCACCGGCGGCATGGAGCTGGGCGCCACCACCATCATGATCTACGGGTTCCGCGACCGCGAGCTGATCCTCGACCTCTACGAGCTGATCACCGGCCTGCGCATGAACCACGCCTACATCCGGCCCGGCGGCCTCGCCCAGGACCTGCCCCCGGGCGCGGTCGACCAGCTGCGCGAGTTCGTGAAGACCATGAAGAAGAACCTGCCGGAGTACGACAAGCTCGCCACCGGCAACCCGATCTTCAAGGCCCGCATGCAGGACATCGGGTACCTCGACCTCACCGGCTGCATGGCGCTCGGCGCCACCGGGCCGATCCTGCGCTCCGCGGGCCTCCCGCACGACCTGCGCAAGACCGACCCCTACTGCGGCTACGAGACCTACGACTTCGAGGTCCCGACCGCCGACACCTGCGACTCCTACGGCCGCTTCCTGATCCGGCTGGAGGAGATGCGCCAGTCGCTGCGGATCGTCGAGCAGTGCCTCGACCGGCTGGAGCCCGGCCCGGTCATGGTCGGCGACAAGAAGATCGCCTGGCCCGCCCAGCTCGCGCTCGGCCCCGACGGCCTGGGCAACAGCCTCGACCACATCAAGAAGATCATGGGCACCTCCATGGAGGCCCTGATCCACCACTTCAAGCTGGTGACCGAGGGCTTCCGGGTCCCGGCCGGGCAGACGTACGCGGCCGTCGAGTCCCCCAAGGGCGAACTCGGCGTGCACGTCGTCTCCGACGGCGGCACCCGGCCCTTCCGGGTCCACTTCCGCGACCCCTCCTTCACCAACCTCCAGGCCATGGCGGCCATGTGCGAAGGCGGCCAGGTCGCCGACGTGATCGTCGCCGTCGCGTCCATCGACCCCGTGATGGGAGGCGTCGACCGATGACGGACGTATCGCTGGGCATGCCGCAGCTGCCCGCACCCGACTACCCCGCGGACGTGCGCGCCCGGCTGGAGGCGGACGCGCGCGAGGTCATCGCCCGCTACCCCGGCTCGCGCTCCGCGCTGCTGCCGCTGCTGCACCTGGTGCAGTCCGAGGAGGGCTACGTCTCCCGCACCGGGATGGGCTTCTGCGCCGAGCTGCTCGACCTCACCACCGCCGAGGTCACCGCCGTCGCCACCTTCTACTCCATGTACCGCCGCAAGGAGTCCGGCGACTACCAGGTCGGCGTCTGCACCAACACCCTGTGCGCGGTGATGGGCGGCGACGCGATCTTCGAGGAGCTCAAGGAGCACCTCGGGGTCGGCAACGGCGAGACCACCGAGGACGGCGCCGTCACGCTGGAGCACATCGAGTGCAACGCGGCCTGCGACTTCGCCCCCGTGGTGATGGTCAACTGGGAGTTCTTCGACAACCAGACCCCCGACTCGGCCAGGCGGCTCGTCGACGACCTGCGCGCCGGGCGCCCCGTCACCCCCACCCGCGGGGCGACCCTGTGCAGCTTCAAGGAGACCTCCCGCATCCTGGCGGGCTTCCCCGACGAGCGCCCCGGCGCCGTCGAGGCCGGTGGCGGCGCGGGCCCCGCCTCCCTCGTCGGCCTGCGCCTGGCCCGGGGCGAGAGCGCCTCCGCCCGCGTGGTCCACCCGCGCGGCGAGGCGCCCGCCGACAGCCCGCAGCCCGGGTCCGAGCACCTCAGCTCGCACGACGCGCCGCAGCAGACGTCCGCATCCGACCCGGAGCACCCGGCCGGACCCGCCGGCGAGGAGGGGGAGTGATGACCGTGTCCACCCAGCACGGGGGACGGCCCGGCACCGGCGGCGAGCACAGCGCGGAGAAGCTGCTCGCCCCCGTGCTCTCGGCCTTCTGGGACGAGCCCGGGTCCTGGACCCTGGAGACCTACCTCCGGCACGACGGCTACCAGGGCCTGCGCAAGGCGCTCGCCATGAACCCCGACGACCTGATCGCCTACGTCAAGGACTCCGGCCTGCGCGGCCGCGGCGGCGCGGGCTTCCCCACCGGGATGAAGTGGCAGTTCATCCCGCAGGGCGACGGCAAACCCCACTACCTGGTGGTCAACGCCGACGAGTCGGAGCCCGGGACCTGCAAGGACATCCCGCTGCTCTACGCCAACCCGCACTCCCTCATCGAGGGCATCGTGATCGCCTGCTACGCGATCCGCTCCCGCCACGCCTTCATCTACCTGCGCGGCGAGGTCGTGCCCGTGCTGCGCAGGCTGCACGAGGCCGTGCGCGAGGCGTACGAGGCGGGCTACCTCGGCACCGACATCCTCGGCAGCGGCCTCGACCTCGAACTGACCGTGCACGCGGGCGCGGGCGCCTACATCTGCGGCGAGGAGACGGCCCTGCTGGACTCCCTCGAAGGACGCCGCGGCCAGCCCCGGCTGCGGCCCCCCTTCCCCGCGGTCGCCGGTCTGTACGCCTGCCCCACCGTGGTGAACAACGTCGAGTCGATCGCCTCGGTTCCCGCGATCCTGCACCGGGGCAAGGACTGGTTCCGGTCCATGGGCAGCGAGAAGTCCCCCGGCTTCACGCTCTACTCGCTCAGCGGCCACGTCGCCTCGCCCGGCCAGTACGAGGCCCCCCTCGGCATCACCCTGCGCCAGCTCCTCGACATGAGCGGCGGGATGCGGCCCGGGCACCGGCTCAAGTTCTGGACCCCGGGCGGCTCCTCCACGCCGATGTTCACCGACGAGCACCTCGACGTCCCCCTCGACTACGAGGGCGTCGGCGCCGCCGGGTCGATGCTCGGCACCAAGGCCCTCCAGTGCTTCGACGAGACCACCTGTGTGGTCCGCGCCGTCACCCGGTGGACCGAGTTCTACGCGCACGAGTCCTGCGGCAAGTGCACCCCCTGCCGGGAGGGCACCTACTGGCTGGTCCAGCTGCTGCGCGACATCGAGGCCGGCAAGGGCGCCATGGACGACCTCGACAAGCTCAACGACATCGCCGACAACATCAACGGCAAGTCGTTCTGCGCCCTCGGCGACGGCGCCGCCTCGCCGATCTTCTCCTCGCTGAAGTACTTCCGCGAGGAGTACGAGCAGCACATCACGGGCAAGGGCTGCCCCTTCGACCCGGCGAAGTCCACGGCCTGGGCGGGCCGGAACGGCATGGATGCTGAGGTGAACGCATGACCGTCACGACCAGTGCGCCCTCCGGCGGCGGCCAGGGCGCCGTCCCGCCGGAGGACCTCGTCACCCTGACGATCGACGGCGTCGAGATCTCCGTCCCCAAGGGGACGCTGGTCATCCGCGCCGCCGAGCAGCTCGGCATCGAGATCCCCCGGTTCTGCGACCACCCGCTGCTCGACCCGGCCGGTGCCTGCCGCCAGTGCATCGTCGAGGTGGAGGGCCAGCGCAAGCCGATGGCCTCCTGCACCATCACCTGCACCGACGGCATGGTGGTCCGCTCGCAGCTCACCTCGCCCGTCGCCGAGAAGGCGCAGCAGGGCGTGATGGAGCTGCTGCTGATCAACCACCCGCTGGACTGCCCGGTCTGCGACAAGGGCGGCGAGTGCCCCCTCCAGAACCAGGCCGTCTCGCACGGCCAGGCCGAGTCCCGCTTCGAGGGGCGCAAGCGCACCTACGAGAAGCCGGTCCCCCTCTCCACCCAGGTGCTGCTGGACCGCGAGCGCTGCGTGCTGTGCGCGCGCTGCACCCGCTTCTCCCAGCAGATCGCCGGGGACCCGATGATCGAGCTGGTCGAGCGCGGCGCCCTCCAGCAGGTCGGCACCGGCGAGGGCGACCCCTTCCAGTCGTACTTCTCCGGCAACACCATCCAGATCTGCCCGGTGGGCGCGCTGACCTCGGCCGCCTACCGGTTCCGCTCCCGCCCCTTCGACCTGGTCTCCTCGCCGAGCGTCTGCGAGCACTGCGCCGGCGGCTGCGCCACCCGCACCGACCACCGGCGCGGCAAGGTCATGCGGCGGCTGGCCGCCGAGGACCCCGAGGTCAACGAGGAGTGGGTCTGCGACAAGGGCCGCTTCGGCTTCCGCTACGCCCAGCAGCGCGACCGGCTCACCACCCCGCTGGTGCGCGGGGAGTCCGGCGAACTGGAGCCCGCGAGCTGGCCGGAGGCGCTGCGGGCCGCCGCCGAGGGGCTGGGCGCGGCCCGCGGCCGGGCCGCCGTGCTGACCGGCGGCCGGCTCACCGTCGAGGACGCCTACGCCTACGCCAAGTTCGCGCGGGTCGCCCTCGACACCAACGACATCGACTTCCGGGCGCGGGCGCACTCCGCTGAGGAGGCCGACTTCCTCGCCGCGCACGTCGCCGGGCGGGGACGGGACCTCTCCGGCGACGCGGTCACGTACACCGCCCTGGAGCAGGCCCCCGCGGTGCTGCTCGCCGGGCTGGAGGCGGAGGAGGAGGCCCCCGGCGTCTTCCTCCGGCTGCGCAAGGCCCACCGCAAGCACGGGCAGCGGACCTTCGCCCTCGCCACCCACGCCACCCGGGGCCTGGCCAAGGCGGGCGGCACCCTGCTGCCCGCCGCCCCGGGCACCGAGACCGAGTGGCTGGACGCGCTCGCCTCCGGGGTCGGCCTGGACGAGCGGGGCGCCGAGGCCGCCGAGGCACTGCGGGCCGAGGGCTCCGTGCTCCTCGTCGGCGAGCGCCTCGCCGGGGCGCCCGGCGCGCTGACCGCCGCCCTGCGCACCGCCGCCGCGACCGGGGCCCGCCTGGTGTGGATCCCGCGCCGCGCCGGTGAGCGCGGGGCCGTCGAGGCGGGGGCGCTGCCCTCGCTGCTGCCGGGCGGCCGCCCGGCCACCGACCCCCGGGCGCGGGAGGAGACGGCCGAGGCGTGGCGGGTGCGCGAACTGCCCCACCGCTACGGCCGGGACACCGGGCAGATCCTCACCGCCGCGGCCACCGGCGAACTCGCCGCCCTGCTGGTCGCCGGTGTCGAGGTCGCCGACCTGCCGGACCCGGCGCGGGCCCGCGAGGCGCTCGACGCGGTGGGCTTCCTGGTCAGCCTGGAGCTGCGGCCCAGCGAGGTCACCGAGCGGGCCGACGTGGTCCTGCCGGTGGCGGCGGTCGCCGAGAAGGCGGGCTCCTTCCTCAACTGGGAGGGGCGGGTGCGGATGTTCGAGGCCGCACTCAAGCCCGAGCAGATGACCCGCCGCCTGGCGCCCTCCGACACCCGGGTGCTCCACATGCTCGCCGACGCCCTCGACGTCCACTTCGCGCTCCCCGACCTCAGGGCCGTCCGCGCGGAGATGGACCGGCTCGGCCGCTGGGACGGGCCCCGGGCCGCCGAGCCCGCCGAGTCCGGGCGGCCGCTGCCGCGGCCCGCCGAGGGCGAGGCCGTCCTCGCCGGGCACCGGCTGCTGCTCGACCACGGCCTGCTCCAGCAGGGCGACGAGGCGCTGGCCGGCACCCGGCACCCGGCCCTCGCCCGGCTGTCGCCCGCCACCGCCGCCGAGGCGGGCGTGCGGGACGGGGACGAGCTGGAGGTGTCCGGGTCCGCCGGGTCCGTCCGCCTGCCGCTCGCCGTCACCGAGGAGCTGCCCGACCGGGTGGTGTGGCTGCCGATGAACTCCGTCGGCGGCGGCGTCACCGACGGCACCGGAGCCCGCCCGGGCGAACTGGTCCGCGTCGCACCCGCCGCTGGGGCCGCGCCGGAGCCCGGCGAGGTGCGGTCATGACCGCCCGCGGCCCCCGCCGTCCGGCCGCCGCGCCCCCGCGCGGCGCCGCACGGCCGACCGGGCCCTCGACCCCCGCCGTCCCGCCGGGCGCCGTACCGCCCGCCCCCGCACCGGAGGTGCGCGCATGATCGACCTGGCTCATGCGGCCGAAGCACACCACGGCGTCCTCGCGTTGGAGGACCTGTCGATGTTCGGCCGCGACCCGTGGTGGCTCGTCCTGATCAAGGCGGTGTTCTGCTTCGCCTTCCTGATGCTGACCGTGCTGTTCTCCATCGTGTGGGAGCGCAAGGTCGTTGCCTGGATGCAGCGGCGCATCGGCCCCAACCGGCACGGCCCCTGGGGGCTGCTCCAGTCGCTCGCCGACGGCATGAAGCTGATGCTCAAGGAGGACGTGGTCGTCAAGCGCGCGGACAAGGTGGTCTACGTCCTCGCGCCGGTCGTCGCCGCCATCCCGGCGTTCATGGCCATCGCCGTCATCCCCTTCGGGCCGGCGGGCAACGAGATCTCGATCTTCGGCCAGCGCACCACGATGCAGCTCACCGACCTGCCGATCGCGGTGCTATACCTCCTGGCGGTCGCCTCCGTCGGGATCTACGGCCTCGTCCTCGCGGGCTGGTCCTCCGGCTCGACCTACCCGCTGCTGGGCGGCCTGCGCTCCTGCGCGCAGATGATCTCCTACGAGATCGCGATGGGGGCGGCCTTCGCCTCCGTCTTCCTGTACTCCGGGTCGATGTCCACCTCGGCGATCGTGGACGCGCAGGAGGACCGCTGGTTCGTGCTGCTGCTGCCGGTGTCCTTCCTCATCTACATCGTCACCATGGTCGGCGAGGTCAACCGGGCGCCGTTCGACATGCCGGAGTCCGAGGGCGACCTCGTCGGCGGCTTCAACACCGAGTACAGCTCCATCAAGTTCGCGATGTTCATGCTGGCCGAGTACGTCAACATGGTCACCGTCTCCGCCGTCGC
Source organism: Streptomyces sp. C10-9-1 (assembly GCF_024497955.1). Lineage (GTDB taxonomy): Bacteria > Actinomycetota > Actinomycetes > Streptomycetales > Streptomycetaceae > Streptomyces > Streptomyces sanyensis. The sequence continues at coordinate 10,985 of NZ_JANHKP010000012.1, forward strand.
CGTGACCCTGTTCCTGGGCGGCTGGCGGGCCCCCTACCCGGTCTCCGCCTTCTGGGAGGGCGCGAACCACGGCTGGTGGCCGATGCTCTGGTTCGTCCTCAAGGTGCAGCTGCTGCTCTTCTTCTTCATCTGGCTGCGCGGCACCCTGCCACGCGTCCGCTACGACCAGCTGATGCGACTCGGCTGGAAGGTCCTCATCCCGGTCTCCGTGGTGTGGCTGATGCTGGTCGCCACCGTGCGGGCCCTGAGGAACGAGAACTACGAGTTCCAGCAGATCGTGCTCTACGTCGCGGGCGCCGTGATCGCCGTGCTGCTGCTCTCCCTCGTCGCGGACGTCTTCCGCGGCCGCAGGGAGAAGGAGGCCGAGGCGGCGCGCGCCGCGGAGGCAGGGCCCTTCGACCCGATGGCCGGCGGCTTCCCCGTGCCGCCGCTGCCCGGGCAGGAACTGCCACCGGTGCCGCGCAGGCGCCCGCGCGGCGACCGCGAGCTGATCGCCAGCGGCGCACCGCGACCCGACAGTGATGGTCCCCAGGACGGAAAGGAGGCTGACGGTGTCTGAGGAATCCCGGAGCTCGTTCCAGAACCCCGTCGCCGGCTTCGGCGTGACCTTCAAGGCCATGTTCAAGAAGCGGCTGACCGAGCAGTACCCGGAGCAGCAGAAGGTCACGGCGCCGCGCTTCCACGGCCGCCACCAGCTCAACCGGCACCCGGACGGACTGGAGAAGTGCGTCGGCTGCGAGCTGTGCGCGTGGGCCTGCCCGGCCGACGCCATCTACGTGGAGGGCGCGGACAACACCGAGGAGGAGCGCTACTCCCCGGGCGAGCGCTACGGCCGCGTCTACCAGATCAACTACGCCCGCTGCATCCTGTGCGGCCTGTGCATCGAGGCGTGCCCCACCCGCGCGCTGACGATGACCAACGAGTTCGAACTCGCCGACAGCAGCCGCGAGAACCTCATCTACACCAAGGAGCAGCTGCTCGCCGGACTGGAGGACGGCATGGTCGACACGCCGCACGCCATCCACCCCGGCACCGACGAGCAGGACTACTACCGGGGACTGGTCACCGAGGCCGCCCCCGGGACCGTCCGCCAGCGGGCCGTCTCCGCCGAGGAGCGGGAGAAGGACGAGGAGGTGGACGCGTGAGCACCCTCGCCGCCTACGCCACCTCCACCGGCGAGGCCGTGCAGTTCTGGATCCTGGGCACGGTCGCCGTGGTCGGCGCGCTGTGCACCGTCCTGATGCGGCGGGCCGTGCACAGCGCCCTCTGCCTCGCCGCCACGATGATCGTCCTTGCCGTCTTCTACCTGGCGAACGGCGCCTACTTCCTGGGCGTCGTCCAGATCGTCGTCTACACCGGCGCGATCATGATGCTGTTCCTCTTCGTGGTCATGCTGGTCGGCGTCACCGCCGCCGACTCGCTGAAGGAGACCATCAAGGGCCAGCGCTGGCTCGCCGCCCTGTGCGGGCTCGGCTTCGGCGTGCTGCTGGTCGCCGGGATCGGCAACGCGGCGCTGCGGAACTTCAACGGCCTCGGCGCCGCCAACACCGCCCGCGGCGGGAACGTGGAGGGCCTGGCGGCCCTCATCTTCACCCGCTACGTCTTCGCCTTCGAGATCACCGGCGTGCTGCTGATCACCGCGGCCGTCGGCGCCATGGTGCTCACCCACCGCGAGCGCACTGAGCGGGCCCGCACCCAGCGGGAGCTGGCCGAGCAGCGCGTCCGCGAGGGCAAGCACCTGCCGCCGCTGCCGGCACCGGGCGTCTACGCCCGGCACAACGCGGTGGACATCGCGGGCCTGCTGCCCGACGGCACCCCCTCCGAGCTCACCGTCAGCAGGACGCTGCGGGAGCGCGGCCAGGTCAGGGACGTGTCCCGGGAGGCGATGGAGGACCTCAAGGCCCTGGAGCAGCGCTCCGAGGAGCGGCTCGGCCGCGACCGGGCCGAGCACGACCGGGACGGACAGGAGGCCACGCGGTGAATCCGGTCAACTACCTGTATCTGGCGGCGCTGCTGTTCACCATCGGCGCCACCGGCGTGCTGATCCGGCGGAACGCGATCGTGGTGTTCATGTGCATCGAGCTGATGCTCAACGCCTGCAACCTCGCCCTGGTCGCCTTCTCCCGGATGCACGGCAACCTCGACGGCCAGATCATCGCGTTCTTCACGATGGTCGTCGCCGCGGCGGAGGTCGTGGTCGGGCTCGCGATCATCGTGTCGCTCTTCCGTTCCCGCCACTCGGCCTCGGTCGACGACGCCAGCCTGATGAAGCTGTAAGGGGACGGACGAATCGTGGAGAACCTGATCGCGCTGCTCGTCGCGGCGCCCCTGCTCGGAGCCGTGGTGCTCCTGCTGGGCGGCCGGCGCCTGGACGGGACCGGGCACCTGCTCGGCACCGTGCTCGCCGCCGCCTCCTTCGTGGTCGGCGCGGTGCTCTTCGCCGACATGCTGGGCAAGGGCGCCGAGGAGCGCACCCTGACCAGCACGCTCTACAGCTGGATCCCGGTCGAGGGCTTCCAGGCGGACGTGGCCTTCCGCCTGGACCAGCTGTCGATGACCTTCGTCCTGCTGATCACCGGCGTGGGCACCCTGATCCACCTCTACTCCATCGGGTACATGGAGCACGACGAGCGGCGCCGCCGCTTCTTCGGCTACCTGAACCTGTTCCTCGCGGCGATGCTGCTGCTGGTGCTCGCCGACAACTACCTGCTGCTGTACGTCGGCTGGGAGGGCGTCGGCCTGGCGTCCTACCTGCTGATCGGTTTCTGGCAGCACAAGCCGAGCGCGGCCACGGCCGCCAAGAAGGCCTTCCTGGTCAACCGCGTCGGCGACGTCGGCCTGTCGATCGCGATCATGCTGATGTTCACCACCTTCGGCACCTTCGCCTTCGGCCCGGTGCTGTCCTCGGTGGACGGCGCCTCCGAGGGGACGCTGACCGCGATCGGCCTGATGCTGCTGCTCGCCGCGTGCGGCAAGTCGGCCCAGGTGCCGTTGCAGTCCTGGCTGGGCGACGCGATGGAGGGCCCGACCCCGGTCTCCGCCCTGATCCACGCGGCCACGATGGTGACGGCGGGCGTGTACCTGATCGTCCGTTCCGGGGCGATCTTCAACGCCGCGCCGGACGCGCAGCTCGCGGTCGTGATCGTCGGCGCCGTCACGCTGCTCTTCGGTGCGATCGTCGGTTGCGCCAAGGACGACATCAAGAAGGCGCTGGCCGGTTCGACGATGTCCCAGATCGGCTACATGGTGCTGGCCGCGGGCCTCGGCCCGATCGGCTACGCCTTCGCCATCATGCACCTGGTCACCCACGGCTTCTTCAAGGCCGGGCTCTTCCTGGGCGCCGGTTCGGTGATGCACGGCATGAACGACGAGGTCGACATGCGCCGCTACGGCGGCCTGCGCAGGTACATGCCGGTCACCTTCGTCACCTTCGGCCTGGGCTACCTGGCCATCATCGGCTTCCCGGGCCTGTCCGGCTTCTGGTCCAAGGACAAGATCATCGAGGCGGCCTTCGCCTACGACGACGGCGTCCGCGGCTGGATCTTCGGCGGTGTCGCCCTGCTGGGCGCCGGGATCACCGCGTTCTACATGACCCGCGTGATGATCATGACCTTCTTCGGCGAGAAGCGCTGGCAGCCGGACGCGGAGGGCAACCCGCCGCACCCGCACGAGTCCCCGAAGTCCATGACCATCCCGATGATCGTGCTGGCCTTCGGCTCGGTCTTCGCGGGCGGCTTCTTCGCCGTCGGCGACCGCTTCGTCAACTGGCTCGCACCCGTGACCGAGTTCGAGCACCCGCACCCGGTCATCAGCGTCCCGGCCATCACCACCGCCACCGTGGTGGTCCTGCTGGCCGGCGCCGCGGTCGCCTGGGCGATGTACGGGCGGCGACCGGTGCCCGTGGAGGCGCCGCGCGGCTCGCTCCTCACCCGGGCCGCCCGCCGGGACCTGTACCAGGACGACGTCAACCACGTGGTCCTGGTCCGCGGCGGCGAGCACCTGACCCGGTCCCTGGTCTACGTCGACCACACCCTGGTCGACGGCGTGGTCAACGGCACGGCCGCCGGCTTCGGCGGCCTGTCCGGCAGGCTGCGCAGGCTGCAGAACGGCTACGCCCGCAGCTACGCGGTCTCGATGTTCGGCGGTGCGGCGATCCTGGTCGCCGCGACCCTGCTGATGAGGGCGGTCTGACATGTCATTCCCGATCCTGACCGCCACGGCGGTACTGCCCGCGGTCGGCGCGATCGCCACCGCGGCCGTGCCGGCCGCCCGCAGGACGGCGGCCAAGTGGACGGCGCTGCTGTTCTCCCTGGGGACGCTGGTCCTCGCGGGCGTGGTGCTCGCCCGCTTCGAGCCCGGCGGCGACCGCTACCAGCTCACCGAGTCGCACGCCTGGATCGCCGACTTCGGCGTCCGCTACGAACTCGGCGTCGACGGCATCGGCGTGGTGATGGTGGCGCTCACCGCGCTGCTGATCCCCTTCGTGATCGCGGCCGGCTGGAACGACGCCGACCCGCTGGAGGCCGGCTCCAGGCGCTGGCGGCCCACCCAGGGCTTCTTCGCCCTGATCCTGATGGTCGAGGCGATGGTGATCCTCTCCTTCGAGGCCACCGACGTCTTCCTCTTCTACATCCTGTTCGAAGCCATGCTCATCCCGATGTACTTCCTCATCGGCGGCTTCGGCGACCGCGCCCACGCGGGCACCGAGGAGCACGCGGCGGCCCAGCGCTCCTACGCCGCGGTGAAGTTCCTGCTCTACAACCTCGTCGGCGGCCTGATCATGCTGGCCGCGGTCATCGGGCTCTACGTGGTCGCGGGGAGCTTCTCGCTCTCGGAGATCGCCGCGGCGCGGGCGAGCGGCGAACTGGAGATGGCGACCACCACCGAGCGGCTGCTGTTCCTCGGCTTCTTCTTCGCCTTCGCGGTGAAGGCCCCGCTGTGGCCGCTGCACACCTGGCTGCCGAACGCGATGGGCGAGGCCACCGCGCCGGTGGCTGTGCTGATCACCGCGGTGGTCGACAAGGTCGGCACCTTCGCGATGCTGCGCTTCTGCCTCCAGCTCTTCCCGGAGGCCTCCCAGTGGGCCACCCCGGTGATCGTGGTGCTGGCCCTGGTGAGCATCGTCTACGGCGCGCTGCTGGCCGTCGGCCAGCGGGACATCAAGCGCCTGGTGGCCTACGCCTCGGTCTCGCACTTCGGCTTCATCGTCCTGGGCATCTTCGTGATGACCAGCCAGGGCCAGTCCGGCGCCACGCTCTACATGGTCAACCACGGCCTGTCGACCGCCGCGCTGATGCTGGTCGCCGGGTTCCTGATCTCGCGGCGCGGCTCGCGTCTGATCGCCGACTACGGCGGCGTGCAGAAGGTGGCGCCGGTGCTGGCCGGGACCTTCCTCATCGGGGGCCTGGCCACCCTGTCGCTGCCCGGCCTGGCCCCGTTCGTCAGCGAGTTCCTGGTCCTGGTGGGCACCTTCTCCGTCTACCCCGTCGCCGGGATCGTGGCCACCACCGGCATCGTGCTGGCCGCCCTCTACACCCTGGTGCTCTACCAGCGCACCATGACGGGCCCGGTCAAGGAGGAGCTGCGGGCCATGCCGGACCTGAAGGCGCGTGAACTGGCCGTGGTGGCACCGCTGATCGCGCTGCTGCTCTTCCTGGGCGTGTTCCCGAAGCCGGTCACCGAGATCGTCAACCCGGCCGTGGAGCACACGATGTCCGACGTACAGAAGCAGGACCCCCGGCCCGAGGTGGAGGCGGCCAAGTGAGCGCTACAGCTGTCCACAGCCTGTGGACGACGGCTGCGGAGGTCGAGCCGATCGGCTCGATCCCCGCACCCCACATCGAGTACGCCCAGCTGGCGCCGGTGCTGATCGTGGTCGGCGCCGCCCTGGTGGGCATCCTGGTGGAGGCCTTCGTCCCCCGCCGGGCCCGCTACCACACCCAGCTCTTCCTGACGGTGGTCGCCCTCGCGGCCGCCTTCGCCGCGGTCGTCGGCCTCGCCGCGGGCGGGTACGCCACCACCAAGGCGCAGATCGCCGCCATGGGCGCCATCGCCGTCGACGGCCCCGCCCTGTTCCTCCAGGGCACCATCCTGCTGGCCTCGGTGGTCGCGGTCTTCACCTTCGCCGAGCGCCGGCTGGACCCGGCGGGGGACGGCGGCCGGGTCGACTCCTTCGCCGCGATGGCCGCCGCGGTCCCCGGCAGCGACCAGGAGAAGGCCGCCGTGAAGGCGGGGTTCACCACCACCGAGGTCTTCCCCATCAGCCTGTTCGCCGTCGCCGGGATGCTGGTCTTCCCCGCGGCCAACGACCTGCTGACCCTCTTCATCGCGCTGGAGGTCTTCTCCCTGCCGCTGTACCTGCTGTGCGCGCTGGCCCGCCGCAAGCGGCTGCTGTCGCAGGAGGCCGCGGTCAAGTACTTCCTGCTCGGCGCCTTCTCCTCGGCGTTCATGCTCTTCGGCATCGCGCTGCTCTACGGGTACGCCGGCTCGGTGTCCTACGCGCGGATCGCCGAGGTCGTCGACGGCAGCGTCCGCACCATCGACCCGGCGCTCGCCGACACCATGGGCAACGACGCGCTGCTGCTCGTCGGCGGTGCGCTGCTGCTGATGGGCCTGCTGTTCAAGGTCGGCGCCGTGCCCTTCCACATGTGGACGCCCGACGTCTACCAGGGTGCGCCGACCCCGGTCACCGGCTTCATGGCCGCGGCCACCAAGATCGCCGCCTTCGGCGCCCTGCTGCGGCTGCTGTACGTGGTCCTGCCGGGTCTGGCCTGGGACTGGCGGCCGGTCATGTGGGGCGTGGCCGTCGTCACCATGCTCGGCGGTGCGATCGTCGCCATCACCCAGACCGACGTGAAGCGGCTGCTGGCCTACTCCTCCATCGCCCACGCGGGCTTCATCCTCGCCGGTGTGATCGCGATGCGGCCCGAGGGCATCTCCTCGGTGCTGTTCTACCTGCTCGCCTACTCCTTCGTGACCATCGGCGCCTTCGCCGTCGTCACCCTGGTGCGCGACGCGGGCGGCGAGGCCACCCACCTGTCCAAGTGGGCCGGGCTCGGGCGGCGTTCGCCGCTGGTGGCGGCGGTCTTCGCGGTCTTCCTGCTGGCCTTCGCGGGCATTCCGCTGACCTCCGGCTTCACGGGCAAGTTCGCCGTGTTCAAGGCGGCGGCGGAGGGCGGTGCGGGCGCGCTGGTCGTGGTCGGTGTGATCTCCTCGGCGATCGCCGCGTTCTTCTACATCCGGGTCATCGTGCTGATGTTCTTCAGCGAGCCCAAGCCCGAGGGGCCGACGGTGGCGGTGCCCTCGCCGCTGACGATGACCACGATCGGGGTCGGCGTCGCGGTGACGCTGGTGCTGGGCGTGGCGCCGCAGTACTTCCTCGACCTGGCCGGTCAGGCGGGCGTGTTCGTGCGCTGAGCGCCGCGCCGCTCCGACGGCCGAGGGTCCGGTCCCCGGGAGGGGGCCGGACCCTTTGCCGTGCGCCCGCGGGCCTCAGGGCGGGCCCCGCCCCGCTTGGCGGTGATCGCCGTGAGGTCCAGGCCGGCGGGGAACGGGGCGTCCGTAGCCCCACGGACGTGTGTACGGAGAGCCGGTGCGTTGACGCGACGGGTGCGCGCCGTTCCGCCGGGCGTCTCCGCATGGCAGGGTGGCGCGGCACCGATTGGTCTGGACCTGATGTCCGGTTCCTGCGAGAGGACGAGGAGAGGCGATGCGCGGCACCACCGTGTTACCGGGAACCCCCTGCGACGCGCCCCGGGAGGGTGTGCTGCCCATGCACCGGCTGGAGGTCGCGATGCCGAACGCCATGCCCTTCGCGATCGGCACCTTCGACACCATCGGCCCGATGTCCCGGGCGGACTTCCCCCACCGCCACACCTTCTGGGAGATCGTCCACGTCACCGCGGGCCGCGGCGCGCACGTCGTCGACCTGGCCCGCTGGGAGCTGGAGCCGCCCCACCTGTGCGTCATCGCCCCCGGCCAGGTGCACCACTGGGAGGACGCCCGGGGCCTGGACGGCTCGGTGGTGCTCTTCACCGAGGACTTCCTGCTCGACCACCCCGGCGACCGGGACCTGCTGCTGCGCCTCTCCCGGGGCCCCTGGCTCGGGCTCGGCCCCGCCGCGCACGAGGCGACCGCCCGGCTCCTCCAGGAGCTCTCCGGCGAGTACCTCCGGGCCGCCGAGGGCTTCGACTCCGTCCTGCGGGCCCTGCTCCACGTCCTGGTGGTGCGCGCGGCCCGGATGCCCCGGCGCCCGGTGCGGGCCGCGGCGGCGCCCCCGGGCCGCGCCGCCGCGGTGGCCGAGGAGTTCGCCCGCCTGATCGGGGGCCCCGAGCCCGAGCCGGGGGGCTGGTCCGTGGGCGACTGCGCCCGGCGCATCGGCGTCACCCCGGGCTACCTCACCGAGGCGGTCAAGGCGGCCACCGGGCGCACCCCCGGTCAGCTGGTGCGCGCCGCCCGCACCCACGAGGCCAAACGCCTGCTCGTACGCACCGACCTGACGGTCCGGCAGGTCGCCGGGCGGGTCGGCTTCGCCGATCCCGCCTACTTCTGCCGCTTCTTCCGGCGGGAGACGGGGCTCAGCCCCGGGGACTTCCGGCGGGGCGGCGGTCTTCACCACGGCGGTATTCACCACGACCCCCGTGTTCCGTCCATCGATCGCCCCGCGGCCCGGGCCTAGGTTCGTTGCGATCCCCCCAAGCCCCCACAAGGAGCAGCCATGGACGGCGAGACCACTCCGGGCGGGACCGCGCCCGGTGAGGAGATCACCGGAGCGCGGGACGCGTCCTCGCGCCACCCGAGCCGCAAGACCGTGCTGCGCGCGGCGGCGGCCGCCGCGGTCGCGGCACCGCTGGCCTTCATGGGCGTGCCCGCGCTCGCCCGCACCGCGGCCGCCGACGGCACCGCGCCCGAGGCGACCCCCGCCTGCGACGACGGCGACGACCCGACGCCGCCGCAGATGGAGGGCCCCTACTTCAAGCCCAACTCCCCGCGCCGCACCTCGCTGCTGGAGCCCGGCACCCCGGGGACCCGCCTGACGGTGTCGGGCTACGTCTTCGGTCTCGGGTGCCGGCCGATCAGCGGGGTGCTGCTGGACTTCTGGCAGGCGGACGTCAACGGCGCCTACGACAACACCGGCTTCCGCTTCCGCGGCCACCAGTACACCGACGCCCAGGGCATGTTCCGCCTCACCACCATCGTCCCGGGCCTCTACCCGGGGCGGACCCGGCACATCCACGTGAAGGCGCAGGCCCCCGGGCGCCCGGTGCTGACGACCCAGCTCTACTTCCCCGGCGAGCCGCGCAACAACACCGACTCCCTCTACGACCCGCGCCTGCTGATGACCGTCCGGGACGCGGGCGGCAGCAGGGAGGCGGCGTTCGACTTCGTGCTCGACGTCCCCCAGGGGCCGGGCCCCACGCCGACCGGAAGCCCCACCACCCAGCCGCCCGGCGGTACCTGGGCGGCCGGCACCACCTACGCGGCGGGCGACCGGGTGACCTACGGCGGCGCGGCCTACGTGTGCCTCCAGGGGCACCTGGCCCAGCCGGGCTGGGAGCCGCCGGCGGTGCCCGCGCTGTGGCGGGTCGCCTGACCGCCCCCGGGGTCCGCCCCGGCTGAGGACCCGGTCCCGGGCGCGCCCTCGGCGCCTCCCCGGGACCGGACGGTCCGCGCGGCCGCGCCCTCCGGGTGCGGCCGCCTCCCGGGCGGCACGGCACGCGCCGGCGCCGTGCCGCCCAGGGTGCCTCCGCGGCGTGGCAGGTGCAGCCCCCCGGAGGCGCCTGTGGCCCCGGTACCCCTGAGCCGGGGGTGCCGGGGCCACGTCGTTGGTGCGGGGGAGCCGCCCGCGGGGCCGTGGCCCCGCGGGCGGACAGGCAGGCGCCTAGGAGGCGGAGGGGACGATCCGCCCGGTGACCTCGCCGAGGCCGACCCGGACGCCGTCCGGGCCCGGGGCCCAGGCGGTCATCGTCACCACGTCGCCGTCCTCCAGGAAGGTCCGCTTCCCCTCGGCCAGTTCCAGGGTGTCCCGGCCGTTCCAGGTCAGTTCCAGCAGCGAGCCGCGCTGGTCCTTCTCGGGGCCGCTGACGGTGCCGGAGGCGTACACGTCCCCGGTGCGCAGGGAGGCGCCGTTGACCGTCATGTGGGCGAGCTGCTGCGCGGCGGTCCAGTACATGGACGCGAACGGCGGCTCGGCCACCACCGTGCCGTTGATCGCCACGGCCATGCGCAGGTCGAAGCCGCCGGGCCGCTCCTCCGCGGAGTCGTCCAGGTACGGCAGCAGGGGCACGTCCCGGGCGGGCGGCGCGGTGCGGGCGTCCTCCAGGGCCTCCAGCGGCGTGACCCAGGGGGAGACCGAGGTGGCGAAGGACTTGCCCAGGAAGGGGCCGAGCGGCACGTACTCCCAGGCCTGGAGGTCGCGCGCCGACCAGTCGTTCAGCAGGAACAGGCCGAAGACGTGGTCCTCGAAGCGCTCCAGGGGGACCGGGGAGCCGAGTTCCGAGGGGGTGCCGACGAGGAAGCCGACCTCCGCCTCGATGTCCAGCTTCACCGACGGCCCGAACACCGGGGCCGGGTCGGAGGGGGCCTTGCGCTGCCCGGAGGGGCGCACCACGTCGGTCCCGGAGACGACCAGGGTCCCCGCGCGTCCGTGGTAACCGATGGGCAGGTGCTTCCAGTTGGGCGTCAGCGGCTCGCCGTCGGGGCGGAAGATGCGGCCGACGTTGGTGGCGTGGTGCTCGCTCGCGTAGAAGTCGACGTAGTCGGCCACCTCGTAGGGCAGGTGCATGGTGACGTCACCGAGCCGGTGCAGCAGCGGTTCGACCGCCGACCGGTGCGCGGGCACGGTGACCCAGGCGGTCAGCGCCCGGCGGACGTCCCGCCAGGTGCTGCGCCCGGCGGCCAGCAGCGGGCCCAGGTGGGGCTGGTCGAGCAGTCCGGCGTACGGGGAGCCGAGCGCCCGGGCCGCCGCCCCGGCGTCGAGCACATGGTTGCCGATCCGCACGCCGAGCCTGCGGCGTTCGGGCTCGTCGGCAGTGGTGAAGACGCCGTACGGGAGGTTGTGCGGGCCGAAGGGGTCGCCGTCGGCCAGTTCGAGCGGGCTCTGCTCGGACATCGGTGCCTGCCTCGCTTTCCACGGGTGTGGACCACACGTTACGTCCACGGCACGGGCGGGCGGGAGCGTCCGGGGTGACCATTCTCCGGAGAGTTGTGTCCGATTATCGGAATCGGCGGGGCGGTCCGTGGTCCCGGGGTGCGGGCTCCGGACGTCCACCGGGGCGGCGGACGCGGCCGGTTCAGCCCGGCGGCCGGGGGAGCGGGTACGGGCCCCGGGGCAGGCGGTCCTCCCAGGTCCGGTGGAAGACCGCCTCGCGACCGTCCAGGCACACCAGCTCGGCGGAGGCGGCGAGGTGGTCCGCGCCGTCGCACCGCAGCTCCGAGCGGACCTCCACCCGTACGTCCCAGGCCGCCTCGGGGCGGTGCAGCCGGATCGTGCGGACCGAGCGGGCGCGGGCGGAGAGCGGGTCGGAGTCCTCGACGGTGTAGCTCTCGCGGGCCTCCTCGGTGTACTCCAGCCCGTCCGGGTGCACATGGGGCCGGCCGCGGTGGGGCACCGCCTCCACGGTCCAGGTCCCGGCGGGCACGTCACGGGTGACCAGCAGCCGGGAGGGCGGAGGATCGAGCGTCCCCGGTACGGAGACCAGCGGCGGCGCCGCGTGCTCCGGCTCCGCCGTGGGGGCGCCCGGGAGCGTGGCGTCCCCGCCGTCCGCCTGCGGGGCCTCGTGCACCGGGAGCACCAGGGCGGAGCCGGCCGGGTCGAGCACCAGGTCCACCGGGCCGGGCGCGGGCCACAGCCACGGCCAGTACGCGCCGGAGACGGCGAGGCGGACGCGGTGGCCGGGCGCGAAGCGGTGGGCCGCCGGGGTCAGGCCGACGGTCACCCCGCCGGGTCCGGCCGTCCCGCCGTCCCCGCCCGCCTCGTGCGGTCCGTTCGCCCCGCCGTCCCCGCCCGCCTCGCCGTCCCCGCCCGGCCCCGCCGCGGGCAGCCGCAGCGCACCCCGGGCGACCAGCACCGAGGTCCCGTCGGGGGCGACGTCGCACAGCCGGGCGACCACCGGGGCACCCGGCGCGCTGCTGGTCAGCCGCAGGACCGCCCGCGGCCGCCCCAGCACCACCACCGGTTCCGCCCCCACCGGGAACTCGAAGCAGACCGAGCGTGCGTCCTCCTCCCGCTGGTCCGGCGGCAGGTCCCCGGCATGCCCCACCGGGCGGTGGCGCCCGGCGTCCACCCCGGTGTGGAGCGGGGAGGCCACCGCCACCGGCACCCCGCCGAGTGCCCGGCGCACCTCGGCCACCCGCGGGGACGGCCACCGCTCCGACGCCGCCCACCCGGCGCCCTCCGGCCCGGAGCCCCCGAGCCGCCAGCGGAGCAGCGGACCGGCCGGGACCCCCGTGTCGCGGCCGCGCAGCCAGTGGTCCCACCAGCGCAGCGTCTCCTGGAGGAAGCCCACCGCCTCCGCCGGGTCCTCGGCCCGGTCCGGGTACTGGTGCTGCCAGGCTCCCAGCAGCCCCCGGACCCGGTCCGGGGGAAGCCCCTCGACCAGGCGCAGCACCGTGGCGCTGCCGGGGCCGTGCAGCGAGCCGACGGCCAGCACCGCGGCCGTCACGGGGGAGCCGCCCGTGTCCGTGCCGTCCGTGTCCGCGCGCCCGGCGCCGGGCGCGGCCCGCCACCGCGGACGGAGCGCCTCCAGTCGGGTCTCCCACAGCGCGCGCCAGTCCCCCTCGCAGTGCCGGGGGTCCGGCGGCCGGGCGGCGTGCGCGAGCGCTTCGGAGACGTCGGCGAGGAGGCCCTGGGCGGCGCCCGCGCCCCCCAGCGCCTCCTCACCGGGAGCACCGGGAGCACCCGGGGCGCCGGGAGCGCCGGACGGGCAGACCGCGACCACCGCCCGCAGGGGAGCCGGGGCCGGTGCGGCGATCCGCAGGGCGGTGGCGGCGGCGGAGCCGAGACCGATCATGCCCACCCGTCCGGTGCACCAGGGCCGGGCGGCCAGCCATCCCACCACCGCCCTTCCGTCCGCCACCTCGCCCGCCCCGCCCCCGGGGACCCCGCCGCCGGAGCCGTGGCCGCGCGCGTCGACGCGGACGCAGGCGTAGCCGTGCCCGGCGTACCAGGGGTGGCGCTCGCCGTCGCGCACCGCGGAGGCGTCCGTCAGCCGGTCCGGCGCGTACTCCAGCACCGCGGGCACCGGCCCTGCGGCCACCGGCCGCCAGATCCGCGCGTGGAGGGCGATGCCGTCCGGCAGCGGGACGCGGGCGTCCTCGACCAGCACCTCGTGGGGGAAGTCGGTGCGGATGCGCATGGCGGCTCCGGCTGCACGGCCCCGGCGGGCCCGCGGGCGGGCGCGGGTCCCTCAGGGACGATCGGCGGGACCGGGTCCGGCCCCGGGGGGAGGCGGGCGCCGCGAGGGCGTGTCGCCCCTGATCACGAACATACCGGCGGCCGCGGGAAGGCGCTCACGGTGATCGAAAGGCGACCGGATACGCTGACTTGAGTGAACCCAGTGACACCTCGACGATTCGTGTGATCGTCAGCAGACAGGAGACCCCCTCGTGACCGTCGTCGGGCCGTTCGGGCTGAGCGTGCGGGACCAGGCTCTTGAAGCCGATGTCCAGACCGGACTGTCGGCTGTGGAGGCGGGCCTGCTCGATGCCACCAAGAGCGAGGTTCCGTTCATCACGGAGGCCGCCCAGCACCTCGTCCACGCGGGCGGGAAGCGCTTCCGGCCGCTGCTGGTGATGCTGGCCGCGCAGTTCGGCGACCCGCACGCCCCGGGCGTGGTGCCGTCCGCCGTCGTCGTGGAGCTCACCCACCTCGCCACGCTGTACCACGACGACGTCATGGACGAGGCGGACGTGCGCCGCGGCGTGCCCAGCGCCAACAACCGCTGGGACAACTCGGTCGCCGTGCTCACCGGGGACTTCCTCTTCGCCCGCGCCTCCCACGTCCTGGCGGACCTCGGCCCCGAGGCCGTACGGATCCAGGCGGAGGCCTTCGAGCGCCTGGTCACCGGCCAGATCCTGGAGACGGCCGGCCCCCGGGACGGCCGCGACCCGGTCGAGCACTACCTCGACGTCCTCGCGGGCAAGACCGGCTCGCTGATCGCCGTCTCCTGCCGCTTCGGGGCGCTGATGGCCGGGGCCGACGAGCGCGTCGTGGACGTCCTCACCCAGTACGGGGAGCGGCTGGGAGTCGCCTTCCAGCTCGCCGACGACGTCCTCGACATCGCCTCCGACTCCCACGAGTCCGGCAAGACGCCCGGCACCGACCTGCGCGAGGGCATCCCCACGCTGCCGGTCCTCCTGCTGCGCGCCGCCGCCGAGGCCCACGGCCGCCCCGAGGACCTGGAGCTCGTCGCCCTGCTCGACTCCGACCTCGCCGACGACGCCCGCCACGCGGAGGCGCTGCGGCTGCTGCGCGCCCACCCGGCACTGGAGCAGGCCCGCAGGGACACCGTGCGCTACGCCCAGGAGGCACGCGCCCTGCTCGCCCCGCTGCCGGACGGCTACCCGAAGGCGGCGCTGGAAGAGCTCTGCGACGCGGTGGTGCACCGCGCGGGGTGACCCCGCCCCCGGCACGCGCCCCGGCACACCCGCTGGGGCCGCTCCACTCCCCGTCCCGCCTCGGGGTGACCCCTACGGCCCCGGGCGCGGCGGAGCCCCGGGTGTCATCCCTGAGGGGTACGCGGTTCCAGCCCGCGGGCTGATGCCTGAGGGGCCGTCGGTTTGGTCGGATGGACACCATCACCGCTGAACCGACCACGGAGGTAGGGGACACCATGGCACCGAACGACAGCGCACACTCCGCCGACCGGGAGCAGGAGCCCGCCGCGGGACGCCGCAAGGCCGCCCGCTACGCGGTCCCCATGGCGGTGGCCGCGGTGGCGGCGGGCACCATCGGGCTCGTCCCCGCACTGGCCGCCTCCGGCGACCCCGAGCTGCCGGAGATCACGGCGCGGCAGCTCATCGAGAAGATCGCCGCCTCGGACACCCAGCAGCTCTCCGGCACCGTCAAGATCAGCACCGACCTCGGGCTGCCCGCCCTGGACGGGCTGGCGGGCGCGGTCGCCGGGGGCGCGGACTCCTCCGCCGACCCGCAGTCCCGGCTGACCGAGCTGGCCACCGGCACCCACACGCTGCGGGTCGCCGCCGACGGCCCGGACCGCCAGCGGCTCACCGTCGTCGACGGCTCCGACGAGTACAGCCTCATCCACGACGGGGACGAGCTGTGGGCCTACGACAGCGCCTCCAACGAGGTCTTCCACGCGAAGGACCCCGAGGCTAGCGGCCCCGGAGCCGAGCGGGACGGGGCCCCGCTCGCGGCGCCCCTGACCCCGAAGGAGCTGACGGACCGCCTGCTGGAGCTGTCCGGCGACACCACCTCCTACGAGGTGGACGGCACCGCGAGGATCGCCGGGCGGGACGCCTACCGGCTGGTCGTGCGGCCCGAGCAGAAGGGGTCGACGGTCGGGGCGGTCACCATCGCGGTCGACGCGCGCACCGGGACCCCGCTGAAGGCCACCCTCACCTCCAGCGAGGGGGGCAAGGCCGTCGTGGACGTGGGCTTCACCCGGGTCGACTTCGCCAAGCCCGCCGCGTCCACCTTCTCCTTCACCCCGCCGAAGGGCGCCAGGGTCACCGAGGCCGACGAGGCGGCGGCACGGGAGGCGGCGGAGGAGGCCGGGTCCCCGGTCGGCGAGCTGCTGCCCGGCGAGGGCGCGGAGGACGTCGGCGCCGTGGACGTCATCGGCGAGGGCTGGACCGCCGTGGCCGTGCTCGAAGGCCCCTCGGGCGGTGCCGGGCACGAGAAGACGCCCTCCGCGGCGGACGGGCTCCCGGGCGGGGCCGGGGCCTTCCTGGACTCCCTCGGGGACAAGGTCAGCGGCAAGTTCGGCACCGGCACGGTCTTCTCGACCCGCCTGGTCAACGCGCTGCTCACGGACGACGGGACGGTCTACGTCGGCGCCGTCACCAAGGACGCCCTGGTCCGCGCGGCCGACCAGGCGCGCTAGGCACTCCCCGGGGCGGGACCGGAACCGGGGCCGGTGCGCCGCCGGTCCCGGGCACCGGCCCCCGGAGCCCCGGAGGCACGCCCGCGCCCCGCCGTACCGATCCGGGTACGGCGGGGCGCGGGCGTCGTGCGCCGGAGCGGGGATCCCGGAGGCAGGCAGGGCCCGGGCGGGACCCGCGGCGGCGCGTCGGCCGCCGCCGGTCCGTCAGAAGGTGAGCTTCCAGGAGTCGATGTAGCCCGTGTCCCACCGGGCCACGTCCTGGACCCGCAGCTTCCACGCGCCGTTGGCCGCCTCGGAGGAGGCGTTCACCGTGTACGTGGCGATCACGTTGTCGGCGGAGTCGCTGCCGCTGGAGTTCTTCAGCCGGTACGTGCTGCCGTCGGGCGCGACGAGGTCGATCACCAGGTCACCGCGGTAGGTGTGCTTGATGTCCACACCGACCTTGAGAGCCGAGGGGGCGTTGCCGCTGCGTCCGGAGACGTTCACGGTCGAGGTCACGGCCGAGCCGTAGTCCGGGATGGACACGTCCGCGGTGTTCTCGTAGACGTCGCCGTCCGGCGGGACGGTCGTCCCCGAGGACAGGGTCCACAGCGCGTGGGCCAGGGCGTCGCTGTTGCGGTCCAGCGCGGTGTCGTTGATGTTCGCCGTGGTGTCGCAGGACGAGTGGTAGCACCGGTCGAAGGACTGCCCGGCGGTGCCGCCCCACTTCTGCGCCTGGGCGCTGGTCTTGGTGCGCCCGGCGCCGGTGAACAGGCCGCCCACCGGTATGCCGACGTTCTTGAACGAGGCGTGGTCGGAGCGGCCGTCGCCCTCGGTCTCGATCTCCGTCGGCACCCCTATCCCGGCGAAGTAGTCCTTGAAGGTCTGCTCCAGCAGCGTGTCGTCGTCGTAGACGAAGTACCCGGCGTTCGGCGAGCCGACCATGTCGAGGTTCAGATAGCCCGCGATCCTCGAACGCTCGGTGGAGGAGAGGCTGCTGACGTAGTACCGGGAGCCGACGAGGCCGAGCTCCTCGGCGCCCCACCAGCCGAAGCGCAGGTGCTTGTCGGGCCGGAGCTCGGCGCGGGACACGGCGAGTGCCGCCTCCAGGACGGCCGCGGAGCCCGAGCCGTTGTCGTTGATGCCGGCTCCGGAGCTGACCGAGTCGAGGTGGGCGCCGGTCATCAGCGTCTGGGTGGTGTCGCCGCCCGGCCAGTCGGCGATCAGGTTGTAGCCGGTGCTGCCGCCGTAGCTGAACTGCTGGATCGTGGTGGTGTACCCGGCGGCGTCCAGCTTCGCCTTCACGTAGTCGAGGGACGCCCGGTAGCCGGATCTGCCGTGGGCGCGGTTGCCGCCGTTGGCGGAGGCTATGGACTGGAACTGGTCGAGGTGGGCCTTGACGTTGGCCACGGGGATGTCGGGTGCGGCCGCCGCGGAGGGCGCGCTCTGCGCGGCCTGCGCCGGTGCGCCAGCGGCGAGCAGCCCGGCGAGGGCGAGCGTTGCCGTGGCGAGGGTGCGCCCGGGAACGGAGAGTTTCATGTGGGGGCTCCGGATTCCGTATGGGGATGGGACGGAAAACGTGCAGGACGCCCCGGGCCGGCGGGGTCCGGGGCGCTGGAGCGTGAACATGGTGCGCGTGGTGCGTGTGCGTCGTACGTGACCCGCGTGGGCGGTGCGAGGTGCGTCGTACGGGGTACGCGGGCGTCGTGCCGTGCAAGGTGCGGGTGTCCGCTGCGGCGCCCTGGCTCGGGGCACCGCCCGGCCGCTCGGTTGGTGCGCGAGGTGCTGCGCCGGGTGGACGTGGTGCAGGAACGGGGTGTGCTCGACTGCGCTGTGCGCCCTGAATGGTGGGTGAGACGCGGACGCACCGTCAAGGGCGCAATCCGGTCAGCGGCGTTCGGATAGCGGACATCCCGCCCGACCTGCGGCGGCGAGCCCACCGGTGCCGGGGGCGGCCACGGGTGGCTGTTCCGGAGGTTCTTCGGCGGACGTGGAAGGCGCGCTCGGCGAAGCCGAGGACCTTGTCGCTCTCCGTTACGCGATGCTTCCGGCGGTCGTACTCTGGCGCCATGACGTATGCGGGGAAGAAAGTCAAGGACGCCCGTAAGCGCAGCGGGCTCACACAGCGAGAGTTGGCCGATCACTCCGGGGTTTCGCTCTCGACCATCCGCAAGCTCGAACAAGGGGAGCGGTCCGGAGCGCGCATGGAAACGCTGCACACGCTCGCCAAGGCGTTGCGGTTGCCGACCATGGCCCTGGTTGCCGAGCCTCGGGAGGAAGGAGCCCGAGCGGGCACACGGGAGCTGTGGGAGCCGGTCCGTGCCGAACTGGTGCGGCCACCTGCCCCGCAAGCCGGTGATCCGGCCACCCCCGCCGGAGTCGCAAGGGTGCTTGCGGCAGCAGAGGCGTTCTACCGCGATCACCACTTCGCCGAACTCGCGGCCTTGCTGCCTGCACTGGTCCACGACGCCGACACCCTGACCGAGGACGGGCGGGGGGTCCGCGTTCGGGTGCTCCAACTCGCGGCGGGAGCGATGACGCACACGCGGCAGTTCGGCATCGCGGAACTGGCGGTCCGCCGGTCCCTGGAGCACGCACAGGACCGCCTGGAAGCCTCCGCAAGCGCCAACACACTCGCGTGGCTTCTCATCCGTCAGGGTCGCCTGGACGAGGCTCTGGCGCTGGCGACGCGGTGGGCGGACGATCTGGAGCCGCGCGTCAGTCGTGCGACCGCGTCCGAACTCGGTGCCTGGGGTCTTCTGCTCCTGCGAGCGTCGGGCGCCGCGGTACGCAACAACCAGCCGGAGGTCGCCGCCGACATGAAGCGGCTGGCCCGGAGTGCCGCGACGGCCATCGGGCGGGAGGTGCAGGTGGCTCACGAGACCGTTCGCACCTTCGGCCCGACAACGGTCCGGATGCTGACGGTTGAGGACGCCTTGGTGAAGGACCGACCGGACACCGCGCTGAGGCTCGCCGAACGGGTACCCCTGTACTCCGTGCGCCCTTCCGGCAGCGTTCGGAGTCGGCACGGGCTCGATGTCGCCAACGCCTACGCCCGGCTCGGCCGCTACGCCGAGGCGTTCGGCAAGCTGAGCGAAGTGCAGGCCGCTTCCCCTGAGTGGTTCCCGAACCAGACACCCGCCCGGGACGCCCTGCAGACCGTCATCGACGGTCGACGCACGCTCACGGCGGAGATGCGGCACATGGCCGACACGCTGCAACTGAGCCTGTAGGAGTGGCACTTCTGCACGGTGAGTAGCGGAAGTGCCACAGACGGCAGTGCTGCGGCGGTTCTAGCGTCGTGGCATGACCCGACGAACCCCCGCCGACAGTGCCCGCCGACGCGCGCTCTTGGATGCCGCGTCTGGTCTCTGGCCCTCCCGCTACGCGTACCCCGTGCCCTTGCCCGAGCCCCGCCGCGACGGGACGCCGAAGGGGTGCGAGCGCGCGTCGGGGGGAGCGCGATGAGCGCGGCCCCTGCCGTCGGCGCGCTGGTCGTGGACACCGGGGCCGACCGGCTCGGGGAGTTCCGCGGGGTCGTCGGCCCGCACTGGTCACTGCGCCCCGTCGGCGGTGGGGCCGAGTGGGAGGCCGAGCCCGGCCGCGTGCGCCCCGCGGACCCGATGGAGCGCCTGCGGGCGGAGACCGCCCGCGTGAACGCGCGGAGCCGGGGGGAGCGGCTGTGACCGCTGCAACCCGGCGCAGGTTCGCTTTCGTGGACTGGACGTTACGCCCGGACCAGGACGACGACGCCCCGCCGACGACCTACGCGTTCCGGTGCCTCACGCTCGCCGAGGACGGCACCGAGTGCGCCGCGATGTCACCCGCGAGCGAGGACCCGACCGAGCCGCAGTCCTGGGTGTTCGACCACATGCGGGAGTACCCCGGGCACACCGGCTATGCCGAACTGATCGAACGCCCGTGGGTCATGTGGCGGGGGCGTCCGTCATGAACGACCGACCCGACCCGGCGGGCTACCGGGCGGAGGTACGCGCGGAAGGGCCCGTGTACGGCACGGGCGAGACCGTGCAGCACGTCCTCGGGACCACGCAGAGCATTTCCCCCGTGCTGGCACTCCGATGGCTCCGCGGCGAGGCACTGCGCATCGCGGACCGGCTCGACCCCGACCCGGACCGTTCGGCATGGGTGCAGCCGGCCATGCGCGTGGCGACCGTGCCCGTCCCGGACTGCCCCGCGGGACTCCGCGTGTGGGCTACGGACCCGGACCGGCAACACGAGGCACGCGAGCACATCAAGGGCGGGCACCCGCTGGTCGTCACGGTCCCGGATGCGGACTGCACGTACACCCTGTCCGTCCGGCCGGTCGGGCTCCCCGCCGACGAGCCCGACCCATCGTCGCCCGAGCCGCTACGTCACCGAATGGGCGGGCTGTCGCACCCCCTGTACGTCCTCGCTGCGGACCCGTGGGCGTAGCGCCCTGATACTCCCGCCCTCGCCACATCGGACCCCGGACCGGGACAGCACGGGGCCGCGACTCGCTCTGCGGCAGAGGGCGGGGCTCAACCCCGGTCGGCTGTCGCGCGTGACGGTCTGGCAGCCGACCGGTTCTGCAGGAGCACGACGAGCACCACCCACACCGCAAGAACTCACTTCACAGGAGGAACGCAGCATGAGCACCGCAGCGGCAACGCCCGTACCGTTCGGGGTCCGGCACCTGGTCTCGCCGGCTCCTACGAACAGCGAAGAACCGGTCATCACCTACAGCGAGGGACTTCAGCTCAACGTCTCCGCCGAGGGGAACCCGTGGCACGCGATCACGGCCGAGATGCCCGAGACGCAGACCGAGACCAGCAACGGCGACGGCTCGGCCCCCGGCTCCGACTCCGGAACCGACCTGTACTGACATGCGACCCATCCTCATCCTGACCGGCCGGAACGATCTCACGGCCGATGCAGTGGTTGAGGAGCTGGTGAATCGCGGGGAACACGTCGTCAGGTTCGATACTGCCGACTTTCCGACCGCATCCCGTCTGGCCGTCTCCCTCACCGGGGATGGCTGGACGGGGCCTCTCACCGGTTCCCGTACGGTCCGCCTGGAATCCGTCAAGTCGGTGTGGTGGCGACGCCCCAACGAGTTCCGAACCCCTGACGACTGGTCCGGACACGCCCGAGCCCTCGCGGTCTCGGAAGCACGCTCCGGACTGCTCGGCGTGCTCGGCTCACTGCCCGTGCGGTGGGTCAACCATCCGAACAAGGATGCCGCCGCGAACTACAAGCCCGTTCAACTGGCGGTTGCCGCTCGCTGCGGGCTGGACGTACCCCGCTCCGTGATCACATCTGACCCCGAGCACGCCCGCACGTTCATGGGGGACGACGCGGTCGTCTACAAGGGGCTCGGCGGTGGCGTGCTCGGCCCCGAGGGAAAGCGGCAGTTCCTCCCCGTGGCGCTCGTCTCCGCGGACGAGGTGGACGACGGAGTGAGCGGCACCGCCCACCTGTTCCAAGAGCGTGTGGACAAGGCGTACGAGGTGCGCTTGACCGTGATCGGGGAGCGCATGTTCCCCGTTGCCATCCATACCGACAGCGAAGCCGCACGGCTCGACTGGCGGACGGACTACCAGTCCCACCGATACGAAGTGGTGGATATGCCCCCGGAGGTAGAGAAGGGGGTCCGCCAACTCATGGACGCACTCGGCTTGTTTTTCGGCGCGCTGGACTTTGCCGTCACGCCGGACGGACGTTGGGTGTTCTTCGAGGTGAACCCCAACGGTCAATGGCACTGGCTCGCTGTCAGGGCTGGTGTGCCGCTCGTTGAAGCCATGGCCGATGCCCTGCAAGGAGAGCCCGCATGACCGAAGCGCGCCCGTGGACCGAAGCCGCCAAAGCGCTTGCCGACACAGTGACCGCCGACGCCCCCGCGTGGCACGAAGCCGTGAGCAACACCCCCCGTCACCGGCTCGTCCCCCGCTGGTGGCAGCGCATCCCGGACAGCCCGACGCAGGAATGGGCGTTGGTGGACCTCCCCGAGGACTCTGCCGAGCGGCTGCACGCCGCGTACACGGACGAGACGCTGGTGACCCGCGTCGGTCCCACGCACGCCGACCACGCGACCCCCGGTGAACACGGGAAGGGCGCCCCCACGTCGTCAAGCACCCTGCCGGGGCTCATCGTGTCCATGGCGCATCGACTCGACGTGAAGCCCGGGCACAAGGTGTTGGACGTGGGTACGGGCTCCGGGTACTCCGCCGCTCTGTTCGCCCGCCGCTTCGGGGACGAGAACGTGACGAGCGTGGACGTGGACCCGTACCTGGTGGAGGCAGCCCGGACCCGCCTCGCCGAGTTCGGACGCACACCGCGCGTGGAAGCCGTCGACGCCACCGGGGAACTTCCCGATGCGGAGTACGACCGCATCATGGCGACCGTCTCCGTACGGCCCGTCCCTCCGTCGTGGCTGCGCGCGCTCCGTCCCGGCGGACGGCTGGTCACGACGATTGCCCACACCGCCCTACTGATCGCGGCGGACATGGGAACGGACGGCATCGCACGCGGCACCGTCCAGCCCGATCCGGCAACGTTCATGGAGACCCGGCAGGAAGCGGACTACCCGGCCATGCTGAACAGCGTGTTCGTGTCCGCCCGTGTGAGGGAGGGCGAGGACGTGCGGCCCCCGGACGGTCCGGTTCCCGACCTGTGGCAGGAATGGCCGCTCCGGTGGTTGTACGAGCTGGACACGCCCGGAGTCGAGACCCGAGCGGCTACGTACCCGGACGACGGGCGGCGGGTGGTGTGGTTGCTCGCTGCGGACGGGTCATGGGCGCGTGCCGAGGACGGGGCCACGCCACTCGTCCACCAGGGCGGACCCCGCCGACTGTGGGATGACCTCGAACGTGTCCGCCGCAAGTGGGAAGAGAACAACCGGTTCTCTCTCCACACGATGCGCGGGGAACTCTCGCCCGGGGGCGGTCACCTGCTGTCCCCGGACGGCACATGGCGATTCCCGATCTGACCACGGCAGACCCGGCCCCCGGTACCGCGGACCCTTCCTGAGTAGCCCGCGTGCGGTCCCTGGCCACCCGAGCCGACACGGATCCCCCGTCGCGGCGAGGGCGCCACTCCCGCCCCGTCCGTGTGCCGCCCCGTGGCCCATGGGCGGGGTTTCCCTGCCTCCTGCCCGTTCTGGTGCTCGTCCTCGCCCTGCTCCGCGGGGTCGGCGGCGAAGGATCCCCGTGCCCACCCCGTGACGACGGGCCCGCGGGGCGCCCGGCCGGCA
Source organism: Streptomyces sp. C10-9-1 (assembly GCF_024497955.1). GTDB lineage: Bacteria > Actinomycetota > Actinomycetes > Streptomycetales > Streptomycetaceae > Streptomyces > Streptomyces sanyensis. The sequence goes on from NZ_JANHKP010000012.1 coordinate 34,259, forward strand.
GGCGGGTGCCCCGGGGTGTCCCTCAGTGGACGCAGAACTCGTTGCCCTCGGGGTCGGTCATCACGGTCCACTCCCCGCCGGGTTCGCTCCGGTGCTCCAGGACCGCGGCGCCCAGGACGACCAGCCGCGCGGTCTCGGCCTCCCGCTCACCGGGGGCGGTGTGCAGGTCGATGTGCAGCCGGTTCTTCCCGGTCTTCTCCTCGGGCACGCGCTGGAAGAGGATCCGGCGCCCGAGCCCCGTCCCGGTGCGGCTGTCGCAGGGGTCGTCCGGATGCCGGACGGCGATCAGATCGCGCCAGGCGCGGCGGCCGTGGGACTCCACCGTGGCCTCCTCCGGTGCCGCCCCGGCGGCCAGCACCTGGTCGATCAGGGCGCTGTTGTCCTCCACCAGGTAGCCGAGGGCGGCCGCCCAGAAGTCCGCCTGGGCGTGCGGGTCACGGGCGTCGACGACGAGTTTCCAGTGCAGTGTCATGCCCTACTTGTACGGGCTCCGGCCGCCCGGCGCGCGGATGTCCCGCGCACCGGGCGCGAGCCGCCCGGGGCGGCTCAGGCCGTGGGCTCGGTGGCGCGCTCCGTCCGCTCCCGCTCGGCGCCGTGCGGCTGCGCGGCGGCGGCCGGGACCCCGGCCGCCGGGGCGCCGGAGGCCACGATGCCGCCCGGGGCCGGGGTGCCCGGCAGGGCCGCCGCGGCCGGTTCGGCGCCCGCGGCGGCGGCCTGGGCGGCCAGCCGCCGGGCCTCCGCCTTGTTCCGCCGGGCGGTGCGCAGGGCGTCCCAGCTCAGGACCGACAGCGCCAGCCACACCAGGGCGAACCCGGCCCACCGCTCGGCGGGCATCGCCTCCCTGAAGTAGAGGATGCCCAGCAGGAACTGGAAGACCGGCGCCAGGTACTGCAGCAGCCCGAGGGTCGACAGCGGGACCCGGATGGCCGCCGCGCCGAAGCAGACCAGGGGCACGGCCGTCACGATGCCCGTGGCGGCCAGCAGCGCGGCGTGGCCGGCACCGTGCGCCCCGAAGGCCGCGTCGCCCCGGGAGCCGAGCCAGAGCAGGAAGGCCAGGGCCGGCAGGAACTGGATCGCCGTCTCGGCGGCCAGCGACTCCAGCCCCCCGATGTTGACCTTCTTCTTCGCCAGGCCGTAGATCGCGAAGGACACGGCGAGGACGAGGGAGATCCACGGCGGGCGGCCGTACCCGACGGCGAGCACCAGGACCGCCGCGCCGCCGATGCCGACGGCCGCCCACTGAGCGGGCCGCAGGCGCTCCTTCAGCAGCAGCACGCCGAGCGCGATGGTCACCAGGGGGTTGATGAAGTACCCGAGCGAGGCCTCGACCACGCGACCGGCGTTGACGGCCCAGATGTAGAGCCCCCAGTTGACGGAGATCACCGAGGCGGCGAGCGTGATCAGCCCCAGCTTCCGCGGGCTGCGGAGCAGCTCCCGGACCCAGCCCCACTGCCGCAGGGCCAGCAGGGCGACGGCCACCAGGGCGAGCGACCAGACCATACGGTGGGCGAGGATCTCGGTGGCCCCGGCGGGCTTGAGCAGCGGCCAGAAGAGGGGGACCAGGCCCCACATCCCGTAGGCCCCGATCCCGTACAGCAACCCTGCCCGCTGGTCGTTCCGCGTCGTCACTGACCCCTCCTGCCCCTGTGCGTCCCGAGAAGACGGTACGACGGGCAGGGCCTCGGTGTCATGCCCGTATCGGCATACGGTACTGACGGATTGTTGAAGCTCCGACGAGGGGCGCCGGGTGGGGTCGGACCTCGTCGGGCAGGTCCGGGGCGGTGCCCCCGTAAGCCCTGGTCAGGCGTCTGCCAGGCATCCGTCAGGCGTCCTTCAGTGCCGCCGCGACCGAGTCCGCCAGGGGGGTGGTCGGCCGTCCGGCGAGCCGGGCGAGGTCCCCGCTGCGCCCCGCGAGCCGGCCGCGCCCGATGGCGTCGTCCACGTCCACCAGCAGGCGTGCGAAGGGCTCGGGCACGCCCGCGCCGGTGAGCGCGGCCAGATGCGCCTCCGGCGTGAGCTCGGTGTGGACGACGGTGCGCCCGGTCTGCCGGGAGAGCTCGGCGGCGTACTCCGCCAGCGACCAGGCGGTGTCGCCGCTCAGCTCGTACGCCCGGCCCAGGTGCCCGTCCTGCGTCAGCACGGCGGCCGCGGCCGCCGCGTAGTCGGCGCGCGCCGCGGAGGCGATCCTGCCGCCCCGGGTGCTGCCGATGACCGCGCCGTGCTCCCGTGCCTGTGCCAGGTGCGCGGTGTAGTTCTCCGTGTACCAGCCGTTGCGCAGGAAGGTGTGGGGCAGCCCCGACGCCAGGATCAGCCGCTCGGTCTCGGTGTGCTCCGCGGCCAGGTCGAAGTCGGCCTCCGGGCCGCCCAGGATGCCGGTGTAGGCGAGCTGTGCCACGCCCGCCGCCCGGGCCGCCTCGACGACGGCCGTGTGCTGCGGGACGCGCCGGCCCACCTCGCTGCCGGAGACCAGCAGGACGCGGTCCCCGGGGCGCAGGGCGGCGGCGACGGTCTCCGGCCGGTCGTAGTCGGCCCGGCGGACCTCGACGCCGCGTGCGGCGAGGTCCGCGGCCTTCGAGGTGTCGCGTACGGCCGCGGCGACCGAAGCGGCGGGGACGGTGCGCAGCAGCTCCTCGACGACCAGGCGGCCGAGTGCTCCGGTGGCGCCGGTGACGACGATGCTCATGACGTTCTCCTCGGGGTGGGGGTGCCGGGCCCGCCGCGTGGGCGCTCCGGCGGTTCGGGGACCACCCTAGGAAAGGCACTAACTATTCGTAAGTACCCACTTTGAAGTAAGGTACTGGCATGTCCGTACGTGCCGACGAGGGCCCCGCGCCCGATGTGAACCGCGAGCTGTGCCCGTCCCGGGCGATCCTGGAGCACGTGACCAGCCGCTGGGGGGTGCTGGTGCTCGCGCTGCTGCTGGAGCGCACCCACCGCTTCAGCGAGCTGCGCCGCGGGATCGGCGGCGTCACCGAGAAGATGCTGGCCCAGACCCTGCGGACGCTGGAGCGGGACGGCCTGGTCCACCGCGAGGCCTGGCCCGTGATCCCGCCGCGCGTGGAGTACTCGCTCACCCCCCTCGGCCGGCAGGCCGCGGCGCAGGTGTGGGAGCTGGCCCGGTGGACCGAGCGCAGCGTCGCCGAGGTCGAGGCCGCGCGCGCCGCCTACGACGAGGAGAAGCTGCGCCAGGCGCCCCCGGCCGGGGGCGCCTGAGCCGGAGCGGCCCGTCACGGGCCGCGCCCCGGCAGCCGGAAGGGCCGGCGCCCCGCGGGGCGCCGGCCCTTCCTCCCGTGCCCCGGCTCCGGGGCCCGGGGCGTCAGCCGACGACCGTCCAGGTGTCGCCGCCCGCCAGCAGCGTGCCCAGGTCGCCCTTGCCCTGCTGCTCGACGGCCGCTTCCAGCTGCTCCGCCATGAGCGTGTCGTAGACGGGGCGGCGCACACTGCGCAGCACACCGATCGGGGTGTGGTGCAGGGTGTCGGGGTCGGCCAGCCGGGAGAGCGCGAAGGCCGTGGTCGGGCTGGCCGCGTGCGCGTCGTGGACGAGCACCGCCGACTCGTTCTCCGGGGTCACGTCGACCACGTGCAGGTCCCCGGTCCCCGGGTCGCGCACCACGCCCTTGGCGAGGCCGGCGCCGAAGCGGATCGGCTCGCCGTGCTCCAGGCGGATGACGGCCTCCTCGGCCTGTGCCTTGTCCTTCAGGACGTCGAAGGCCCCGTCGTTGAAGATGTTGCAGTTCTGGTAGATCTCCACCAGCGCCGTGCCCGGATGCGCCGCCGCCTGGCGCAGCACCTCCGTCAGGTGCTTGCGGTCGGAGTCGACGGTGCGGGCCACGAAGCCCGCCTCCGCCCCCAGGGCGAGCGAGACCGGGTTGAAGGGCGCGTCCAGCGAGCCCATCGGTGTCGACTTGGTGACCTTGCCGAGCTCCGAGGTGGGGGAGTACTGGCCCTTGGTGAGCCCGTAGATCCGGTTGTTGAACAGCAGGATCTTCAGGTTCACGTTCCGGCGCAGCGCGTGGATCAGGTGGTTCCCGCCGATCGAGAGCGCGTCGCCGTCCCCCGTCACCACCCACACCGACAGGTCCTGCCGGGAGGAGGCCAGCCCCGTCGCGATGGCCGGGGCGCGGCCGTGGATGGAGTGCATCCCGTAGGTGTCCATGTAGTACGGGAAGCGCGAGGAGCAGCCGATGCCCGAGACGAAGACGATGTTCTCCCGCGCCAGGCCCAGCTCCGGCATGAAGCCCTGCACGGCCGCCAGGATCGCGTAGTCCCCGCAGCCGGGGCACCAGCGCACCTCCTGGTCGGACTTGAAGTCCTTCATGGACTGCTGTGCCTCGGCCTTGGGCACCAGCGACAGCGCCTCAGTCATCGATGGCCTCCTTGAGAGCCGTGGCGAGCTGCTCCGCCTTGAACGGCATGCCGTTCACCTGGGTGTGGCTGTGCGCGTCGACCAGGTACCGGGCCCTGATCAGCGTGGCGAGCTGGCCGAGGTTCATCTCCGGCACCACGACCCGGTCGTAGCTCCGCAGGACCTCGCCCAGGTTCGCCGGGAAGGGGTTCAGATGCCGCAGATGGGCCTGGGCGATCGGCACCCCGGCCGCCCGCAGCCGCCGCACCGCCGCCGTGATCGGCCCGTACGTCGACCCCCAGCCCAGCACCAGGGCGCGTGCGCCGTCCGGGTCGTCGACCTCGACCTCGGGGACGGCGATGCCGTCCACCTTGGCCTGCCGGGTGCGGACCATGAAGTCGTGGTTGGCCGGGTCGTAGGAGATGTTGCCCGTGCCGTCCTGCTTCTCGATGCCGCCGATCCGGTGCTCCAGGCCGGGCGTCCCGGGGACCGCCCACGGCCGGGCCAGGGTGTGCGGGTCGCGCTTGTACGGCCAGAACACCTCGGTGCCGTCGGCCAGTTCGTGGTTGGGGCCGCCCGCGAACTGCACCCGCAGATCGGGCAGCTCGTCGAGCTCGGGGATCCGCCAGGGCTCGGAGCCGTTGGCCAGGTAGCCGTCCGACAGCAGGAACACCGGGGTGCGGTACGCGAGCGCGATCCGTGCGGCGTCCAGCGCGGCGTCGAAGCAGTCCGCCGGGGTGCGCGGGGCGACCACCGGGACGGGGGCCTCGCCGTTGCGCCCGTACATCGCCTGGAGCAGGTCGGCCTGCTCCGTCTTGGTGGGGAGGCCGGTCGACGGCCCGCCGCGCTGGATGTCCACGACGAGCAGCGGAAGCTCCAGCGAGACCGCGAGCCCGATCGTCTCGCTCTTGAGCGCCACCCCCGGACCGGAGGTGGTCGTCACCGCCAGCGAGCCGCCGAACGCCGCGCCCAGCGCGGCGCCGATCCCCGCGATCTCGTCCTCCGCCTGGAAGGTGCGCACCCCGAAGTTCTTGTGGCGGGACAGCTCGTGCAGGATGTCCGAGGCCGGGGTGATCGGGTACGAGCCCAGGTAGAGGGGCAGGTCCGACTGGCGCGCCGCCGCGATCAGCCCGTACGACAGGGCGAGGTTCCCCGAGATGTTGCGGTAGGTGCCCGGCGGGAAGGCGCTGCTCGCGGGGGCGACCTCGTAGGACACCGCGAAGTCCTCGGTCGTCTCGCCGAAGTTCCAGCCCGCCCGGAAGGCGGCGATGTTGGCCTCGGCGATGGCCGGGGACTTCGCGAACTTGCGCCGCAGGAAGCGCTCGGTGCCCTCGGTCGGCCGGTGGTACATCCACGACAGCAGGCCCAGCGCGAACATGTTCTTGCTCCGCCCGGCCTCCTTGCGGGACAGGCCGAACTCCTTCAACGCCTCGATGGTCAGCGTCGTCAGGGGCACCTCGTGCACCCGGTAGGCGTCCAGCGAGCCGTCCTGGAGCGGCGAGGTCTCGTACCCCACCTTGGCCATGGCCCGCTTGGCGAACTCGTCGGTGTTCACGATGATCTCGCCGCCGCGCGGGACGTCGGCGATGTTCGCCTTCAGCGCCGCCGGGTTCATCGCGACCAGCACGTTCGGGGCGTCACCCGGGGTGAGGATGTCGTGGTCCGCGAAGTGGAGCTGGAAACTCGACACGCCCGGCAGTGTCCCCGCGGGGGCGCGGATCTCGGCGGGGAAGTTCGGCAGCGTCGACAGGTCGTTGCCGAAGGACGCCGTCTCCGAGGTGAAACGGTCGCCTGTCAGCTGCATGCCGTCACCGGAGTCACCCGCGAAGCGGATGATCACCCGGTCCAGCCGGCGGACCTCCTTCCCGTCGCCGGGTCTGCGTTGCTCGCCGACGACGGCTTCCTGGGGCTCCTGGGCGTGCTGGGCCCCGCCGGCCTCGCCGGCCTGTCCTGCCGGGCTACTGACCTGGCTGGTCACTGAACTGGACCTCCCTCGTCGAGGCGGCTCCCCGGGACGCGGCCGGTCGACCGGCCGCCCTACTGGCAACCCTACGACGGCAGGGGCGCCCTCCCGGGACCGCTCACGTGTCGGATGAACCTAATGAGACGCCGTGGCGACCGGTTTTGTCATGCACCACCGGCCCCCGTCCGTTCTTTCCCTGCCGCGCCGCCCCGCCGGGTCCCGCTCGGGCGCGGGGTGCCGGACGCCTCACGAGTCGAGGTAGGCCAGCACCGCGAGGACCCGCCGGTGGTCGCCGTCGCTGGGGGACAGCCCCAGCTTCAGGAAGATGTTGCTCACGTGCTTCTCCACGGCCCCGTCGCTCACCACGAGTTGCCGGGCGATCGCCGAGTTGGTGCGCCCCTCGGCCATCAGCCCGAGGACCTCCCGCTCCCGCGGTGTGAGCCGGGCGAGCACGTCCTGCTTGCGGCTGCGCCCGAGCAGCTGGGCCACCACCTCCGGGTCCAGCGCCGTGCCGCCCCGGGCGACCCGCACCACGGCGTCCACGAACTCCCGCACCTCGGCGACCCGGTCCTTCAGCAGGTAGCCGACGCCGCGGCTGCTGCCGGCCAGCAGCTCGGTCGCGTACCGCTCCTCGACGTACTGCGAGAGCACCAGCACACCGATCCCCGGGTGCTCGCGGCGCAACCGCACCGCGGCGCGGACCCCTTCGTCCGTGTGGGTGGGCGGCATCCGCACGTCGGCCACCACCACGTCGGGCAGCGCGTCACCGGAGGCGAGCTCCGCGACGGTCTTCAGCAGCGCCTCCGCGTCCCCCACCCCCGCCACGACCTCGTGGCCGCGGTCGGTCAGCAGCCGGGTCAGGCCCTCCCGCAGCAGCACGGAATCCTCGGCGATGACCACCCGCACCCTGTCCTCCACAGCCCCGTGCCCCCACTCGTCCCGTGTCCGCCCGTGTGCCGCGTACAGCATCCCAGGTAAGGGCGCCGGACGGGCACGGCCCGCGCGAATCCGCGGGGGAGCGCGCAAGGCCGCCCCACCAGGGGACGCGCGCGGGCGCGGCGGAGTTGAGTGGCGCGTGCGCCGGGGCGCGCTCACCCCCGGCCCCGGGGGCGGCGGGAGAGGGGCCGGGTCAGTCGCGCCAGGGCAGTTCGGCGACCACCGCGGTGGGGCCGCCCGCGGGGGAGTCCACGGCGAGGATCCCGTCCACCGCGGCCAGCCGCTCCGCCAGTCCGGCCAGGCCGCTGCCCGCCGCCGGGTCCGCACCGCCGCGCCCGTCGTCCGCCACCCGCAGCATCAGGCGGTCCTCCGCACGCCAGACGTCCACGGACGCGACGCTCGCGCGGGCGTGCTTGCCGACGTTCTGGAGCAGTTCGGAGACGGTGAAGTAGGCGATCCCCTCGATGGCCGCCGCCGGGCGCCGGTCCAGGTCGACCTCCACCGCCACCGGGACGGTGCAGCGGGAGGCGAGGGAGGACAGGGCCGCGTCGAGCCCCCGGTCGGTGAGGACGGCCGGGTGGATGCCGCGGGCGAGGTCGCGCAGCTCCTTCAGGGCCACCTTCACCTCCGCGTGCGCCTCGTCCACCATGGCCGCGGCGGCCCGGGGGTCCTCCGCGAGCTTCTCCTTCGCCAGCCCGAGGTCCATCGCGAGGGCCACCAGGCGGGCCTGCGCGCCGTCGTGGAGGTCGCGCTCGATGCGCCGGAGGTCGGCCGCGGCCGTGTCCACCACCACCCCGCGGTCCGACTCCAGCTCCACCACGCGGCTGGCCAGCCGGGACGGGCCGAGGAGACCGGTCACCATCAGCCGGTCCACCTGGTTCAGCCCCCGGGCGAGGTACGGCGCGGCCAGGGTCAGCAGCAGTCCGACGACGCTCGTGCCCGCGATCTCCAGAGGGGTGTCCAGGTAGTGGCCGCCGGTTCCGTCGTCGTAGAGCTGCAGGCCCTCCTGGCCCGTGAACGCCGGGAACACCCAGTGCCACAGCGGGTAGGCGAGCAGCGCCCACCCGGACGCCCAGACCGTGACGAGCAGGGAGAACGTGAAGACGGCCCACGGGAAGTGCAGCACCGCGTACAGCAGGTGGCGCCAGGAGGCCCCGCTCTTCAGCATCCCGCCGACCCACGCCAGGAAGCCGCGCCGCCGGACGCGCACCGGCTCCGGGGCGGGCACCTCCACCCCCAGCAGGGCCCGGGCCCGTGCCCGCTCCACGGCGCCCGCGGCGCGCAGCACGGCGAAGGTCCCGGCCAGCAGCGGCACGCCGAGGAAGGTGACCAGCAGCCCCGCCCCGGCGGAGACCAGGGACACCGCGAGCGAGAACAGCACGGCGCTCAGCGGAAGGCCGAGCAGGATCCAGCCGAACTCCCGCCAGGTGCGGCCCGTGAACGGCGCGCGCAGTACGGCGGCCAGTTCCTGCGCCGGGCGCGGGGGTGCGGGGTCGGGGCTGCGGTCCGTGGCCATCGGCGGCGTCCGTTCTGCGAGGCGGGCTGTCATGGTTCCAGCCTCCGGATCGCGGACCGCCGGGGCCATGAGGGCGGTCGCCGTCTTCTCCGGGGGTTTTCCCCACCCCGGTGCCCCCGGAAAACCGGTGCCGGCGGCCCTACGGGCGGGGGCCGGGGCCGGACCCCGCGGAGCACCCGGCGGCGCGCCGCGGGGGCGGGCCGGTCCGCCCGGCCCGCCCCGCGCGCTTCGTCGCCGCTCAGCCGCGCTCGCGCCAGGGCAGCTCCGCGGTCACCGTCGTCGGACCGCCGACCGGGGAGTCCAGGGCGAACAGCCCGTCCACGGCCCCCAGCCGCTCCGCCAGCCCCGCCATGCCGGTCCCGCCGTCCAGCCGGGCGCCGCCCCTGCCGTCGTCGACGACCTGGATGAGCAGCCGCCGGTCCGCCCGCCACACGTCCACCGTGACCCGGGTGGCCCCCGCGTGCTTGCTGACGTTCTGGAGCAGTTCGGAGACGGTGAAGTAGGCGATCCCCTCGATGGCCTGGGCGGGACGCGAGGACAGGTCCACCGTGACCGCGACCGGCGCCGTGCAGCGGGAGGCGAGGGAGGACAGGGCCGCGTCCAGGCCCCGGTCGGTGAGGACGGCCGGGTGGATGCCGCGGGCGAGGTCGCGCAGCTCCTTCAGGGCCAGCTTCACCTCGCCGTGGGCCTCGTCCACCATGGCGGCGGCCGCGTCCGGGTCCTCCAGCAGCTTCTCCTTCGCCAGCCCGAGGCCCATGGCGAGGGCCACCAGCCGGGCCTGCGCGCCGTCGTGGAGGTCGCGCTCGATGCGGCGCAGGTCGGCCGCGGCCGAGTCCACCACCACCCCGCGGCCCGACTCCAACTCGGCGATCCGCCGCTCCAGTTCGTCCGACGGGGAGAGCAGCCCGCGCACCATGGCCCGGTCGGCGTTCGCCAGCGCGCGCGCCAGGTACGGCACCAGCGGGAACAGCACCAGCGAGGAGGTCAGCATCACCGCGAACACGGCCACCGCCCACGGCAGGCGCACGAACGCGTAGAGCACCGTGCGCCAGGCGACCGGATCCCTCAGCCGCCTCCAGACCCACGGCAGCAGCCCGCCCCCGCCCGGCAGCGGACTGGGCTCCTCGATGCGCACACCGAGCAGCGCCCGTGCCCGGCCGCGCTCCAGCCGCCCCAGCAGCCGGGCCCCCGCCAGCCCCCCGGCCAGCAGCGGCAGCCCCACCACGGTGACCGACAGCCCGGCGCCGACGGACACGGTGACCACGGCGTAGACGAACCCCAGCAGGCCGGCGGGCAGGTCGAGCAGGAGGAACGACAGCTCCCGGAACGTGCGGCGGTCGAGGACGTGGCGCACGGGCGGCGGGGCGTCCTCGCCGGGTGCGTACCCGTCCACCGGTGCGGAGGCGGGCCCCTTCGCGGCCCTTGAGGCGATCTTGCTCACGGTCATGCGCCCAGCCTGCACGGACCGGGCCCCGGACGCCATGGGGTCCGTAGGTGGGGTGGAGTGGGGATAACCCCACCCGGCGCCGGCCCGGACCCGGCGGCCCACCCCGTGCGGTCCCGGGCCGTGCCCGCGCCGGATGCGGGGCGCCGCGCGGCGGAGGTCGGCTCCTGCGCCGCGTGGGCGCGGCCGGTCCGGCCAACGCGGCGGGCTGCCGCGGGCCCTCGCCGCGGGCCCGTGGGGGATCGCGGGACAGGGCTTAGACTCCCGTGCGTACGAGAGGCGCCGGGCGGCGCCGGACGGAGGCGGCGCTCCGGCCGCACGCGGGCGGTGCGGGGCGCGGCAGCCCCGGAGCGGACCGGCCCGGGGCCCGGAACACCGAGGCGACAGGGAGCGAGGGCGGACGTGCCGGAGACGAGCGTGGTCCCACTCGCGGCGGAGTACTTCCGCGGCTACACGGTCGTCGGCCTGCTCGCGGCGGCCGGCGTGCTCTTCGTGGCCGTGGCCTTCACCGCCGGGCGGCTGCTGCGGCCCGCCGTGCCCACCCCGGAGAAGCTGCTCACCTACGAGTGCGGCGTGGACCCGGTGGGCGAGGGCTGGGCCCACACCCAGGTGCGCTACTACGTCTACGCCTTCCTCTACGTGATCTTCGCCGTGGACTCGATCTTCCTCTTCCCCTGGGCGACCGTCTTCGCCGCCGACGGATACGGCGCCACGACGCTCGTCGAGATGTTCGTCTTCCTCGGCTTCCTGGCCGTGGGACTGCTCTACGCGTACAAGAAGGGCGTCCTGACATGGGCGTGAACCCGGTGGACCTGCCCGAGCCCCAGCGGCTCGGCGTGCTCTCGCGCCTCGCTCCGGAACCGATGAAGGTGGTCCTCAACTGGGGGCGCCGCTACAGCCTGTGGGTCTTCAACTTCGGACTCGCCTGCTGCGCCATCGAGTTCATCGCCGCCTCCATGGCGCGCCACGACTTCATCCGGCTCGGCGTGATCCCCTTCGCGCCCGGCCCCCGGCAGGCGGACCTGATGATCGTCTCCGGCACCGTCACGGACAAGATGGCCCCGGCGGTCAAGCGCCTGTACGAACAGATGCCTGAGCCGAAGTACGTGATCTCCTTCGGCGCCTGCTCCAACTGCGGCGGTCCCTACTGGGACTCCTACGCGGTGACCAAGGGCGTCGACCAGATCATCCCCGTCGACGTGTACGTGCCCGGCTGCCCGCCCCGGCCCGAGGCCCTGCTCCAGGGCATCCTCAAGCTCCAGGAGAAGATCGCACGCGAGTCGCTGGGGGAGCGCTACGGACACGGCGGGACGCGTCCCTCGACGGAGGCCCTGCGCAGCGGCCTGGCCGCCCCGCCCCCGCCCCCGGCGCCCGAGCCGGGCCCCGGACCGGAAGGAGGGGACGGCCGGTGAACGCCTACGACCGTCTGCCCGAGGCGGCGGCCGAGCTCTTCGGCCCCGGGGCCACCGCCGAGCGCAGCCACGACCTGCTCACGGTGGACGTCCCCCCGCAGGAGTGGCTCCGCGCCCTTCGGACCGCCCGCTCCACCCTCGGCTGCACCTTCTTCGACTGGCTGAGCGCCGTCGACGAGCCGGGCACCGGCTTCCGGGTCTGCGCGCACGTCGCGGCCCTCGGCCGGGGCACCGTCCGCCGGCTGCTGCTGCGCACCACCGTGCCGCACGACGCCCCCTCGCTGCCGACCGCCGTGGACGTGTACGCCGGTGCCGACTGGCACGAGCGCGAGACCCACGAGATGTTCGGAGTGGACTTCACCGGCCACCCGCACCTGCACCCGCTGCTGCTGCCCGAGGGGTTCGAGGGCCACCCCCTGCGCAAGGACTTCGTGCTCGCCGCCCGGGTCGCCAAGGCGTGGCCGGGCGCCAAGGAACCGGGGGAGTCGGAGCACGGGGGCCCCAAGCGCCGCCAGATGCTGCCCCCCGGGGTGCCCGACCCCAACGAGTGGGGACCGCTGAAGGGCCAGCTCCCGCCTGCTCCGGCGCGTCCCGCCCGGGCCGCGCGCGGTGCCGCCGCGGGGGAGCGGCCCGTGCGCCGCACCCGCAGCGCGTCGGGGGGCTCGGCCTCCCAGGCGGCCGGGACCGCCGCGTCCCCGGAGCCCGGGACCGCCTCCGACGCCCCGGCGGCGGGGGAGCGCCCGCCCCGCCGCAACCGCAGCGCCGCCGAGGGCTCGGCCTCGCAGCCCGCGCCCCCCGCGTCCCGCCCCCGCCGCAACCGCAGCGCCGCCGAGGGTTCCGCCTCGCAGTCCGCGCCCCCCGCGCCCGGCACCGGCCCGGACGACGCCGGCACCGCCCCGCAGGCGCCCCGCAGCGCGGACGCCCCCTGGCACCACGCCCGCCCGGCCTTCGACGACGCCGGCCCCGGTGCGCAGGGCGAGCCGCCCTCCGGCACCGGCGGCCGCACGGCCCCGGACACCGGCGCACCCGGGACCGACCGGCCCGAAGAGCACGCACCCGAGGCCACCGACGGGCCCGGGACCGACCGACCGACCGGAGGCGACCCCGCGTGAACGACGTGCTCGACGTCGCCCTCCGGCTCCTCGCCGTCTTCGCCGCGTTCCTGGTCCTCCCGCTCGTCGTCGGGCAGACCGAGCACAAGGTGATGGCCCATATGCAGGGCCGGCTCGGCCCCATGTACGCGGGCGGCTTCCACGGCTGGGCGCAGCTCGTCGCCGACGGCGTGAAGTTCGCGCAGAAGGAGGACGTGGTCCCGGCCGAGGCCGACCGCCGCGTCTTCCGCCTCGCTCCCGCCGTCGCCCTCCTGCCCTACCTCCTCGTGCTCCTCGCGATCCCCGTCGGACCGGACACGGTCGGGCAGGTCGTGGACGCGGGCGTCTTCTTCGTCCTCGCCGTGATGGGCGTCGGCGTACTCGGCTCCCTCATGGCGGGCTGGGCCTCGGCCAACAAGTTCTCCCTCCTCGGCGGGCTGCGCACCGCGGCCCAACTGCTCTCCTACGAGCTGCCGATGCTGCTGGCCGCCGCCTCCGTCGCGATGGCCGCGGGCACCGTCTCCCTCACGGGCATCCTCGACGCCTTCGAGTGGTGGTGGCTGCCCTGGCAGATCGTCGGGGCCGTCGTCTTCTTCGTCGCCGGACTCGCCGAACTCCAGCGGCCGCCCTTCGACATGCCGGTCGCCGACTCCGAGATCATCTTCGGCGCCTACACCGAGTACACCGGAATGCGCTTCGCGCTGTTCCTGCTCGCCGAGTACGCGGGCATCGTGGTGCTCTGCGGCCTCACCACGGTCCTCTTCCTCGGCGGCTGGCACGGACCGCTGGGCGCCGACGGCCTCGGCTGGCTCTGGACCCTGCTGAAGACCGCGGTGCTCGCCTTCGTCGTCATCTGGCTGCGGGTCTCCTACCCCCGGATGCGCGAGGACCAGCTCCAGCGGCTCGCCTGGACCGTCCTCGTCCCCCTCGCCCTCGCCCAGATCGCCCTCACCGGCGTCGTCAAGGTGGTGCTCTAGCCGTGTCCCCGATCCCCGGATCCGGCCTCGCCAAGGGCCTGGCCGTCACCCTGCGGACGATGACGAGGAGATCCGTCACCGCCCGGTACCCGGACGTCCTCCCCGACCTGCCGCCCCGCACCCGCGGGGTCATCGGACTGTTCGAGGAGAACTGCACGGTCTGCATGCTGTGCGCCCGCGAGTGCCCGGACTGGTGCATCTACATCGACTCCCACAAGGAGACCGTGCCGCCCGCGGCCCCCGGCGGCCGCGAACGCAGCCGCAACGTGCTGGACCGCTTCGCCATCGACTTCTCGCTCTGCATGTACTGCGGCATCTGCATCGAGGTCTGCCCCTTCGACGCGCTGTTCTGGTCGCCCGAGTTCGAGTACGCGGAGACCGACATCCACGAACTCACCCACGAGCGGGACAAGCTCCGGGAGTGGATGTGGACGGTGCCCGCGCCGCCGCCGCTCGACCCGCGGGCCGAGGAGCCCAAGGAGCTCGCCGCCGCCCGCAAGGCCGCCGAGAAGCTCGAAGCCGCCGAGGCCGCGGCGGCGGCCCGGGCCGACGAGCCCTCCGGGCCCGCCGCCGAGGCCGACGGCACCGGCGGCGGCGACCGCCAGGGCGGGGAGGGACCGGCATGACGCCCGCCGCCCCCCAGGGGTTCCTCTCCCCTACGGGCGTCGAGGTCGCCTTCGTCCTGGTCGGCCTCGCCACCCTCGGCGCCGCGCTCGTCTCCGTCACCACCCGCCGGCTGGTGCACGCCGCCCTCTGGCTGGTCGTCGCCCTCGGCGGCGTGGCCGTCGAGTACCTGCTGCTCACGGCCGAGTTCATCGCCTGGGTGCAGGTGCTGATCTACGTCGGCTCCGTGGTCGTGCTGCTGCTGTTCGGGCTGATGCTGACCAAGGCGCCCATCGGGCCCTCCCCGGACGCGGACTCCGGCAACCGGTGGATCGCCCTCGGCGTGGCCGGGCTCGCCGCCGCCACCCTCGGCTGGGTCGTCCTCGACGCCTTCCGCACCGCCTGGATCGATCTGGACGGACCCGTCCAGGGCTCCACCCGGGTCACCGGCGACATGCTCTTCCGGCACTGGGTGCTGCCCTTCGAGGCCCTCTCGGTGCTGCTGCTCGCCGCCCTCGTCGGGGCGATCGTGCTCTCCCGCAAGGACCCCCGGGCCACCGGGGACACGGCGGCCCCCGGCTCCCGGGGGGCCGACGGCACCGAGGACCCCGAGGGGACGCGCTGATGCATCTCGCCTATCCCGCCGTCCTCGCCGTGCTGCTGTTCTGCATCGGCCTGTACGGCGTGCTCGCCCGCCGCAACGCGATCCTGGTCCTGATGTCCGTCGAGCTGATGCTCAACGCCGTCAACCTCAACCTGGTCGCCTTCGACGTCTGGCTCCGCGACACCCTGCACGCCGGGCAGGCCCTGACCCTGTTCACCATCGCGATCGCCGCCGCCGAGATCGGCATCGGCCTGGCGATCGTGCTGATGGTCTACCGCAACCGCGGCACCTCCGACGTCGACCGCCTGCGCGACACCGCCGAGCGGCCCGGCGACGACGGGCCCGGCGGCGGACCGGACCGCCCGACCGCGCCCGCGGACCGCGAGGAGAAGGCCGAGGCCGCCGCGTGACCACCACGACCCTCGCCGTCCTCGTCCCCCTCCTGCCCTTCCTGGGCGCCGCGGCGGGCCTGCTGCTCGGCCGCACCGCGCCCGGGTTCGTCCGCCCGCTGGCGGTCCTGCCGACCCTCGCCGCCGCCGGGCTCGCCGTCGCGGTGGCCGTCCGCCAGGGCGGCGGGCCCGCCGTGGAGGCGTCCACCGAACTCACCCCGACCGGCTCGGTCCCCGTCGACCTCGCCCTGTACGTCGACGGCTTCGCCGCGCTCGTCGCCGTCCTGGTCGGCGTGGTGGCCGCCTGCGTGCAGATCTACTCCACCGCCTACCTCCGCGACGACCCCCGCTACCCCTCCTACGCCGCGCTCGTCTCCCTGTTCACCTCGGCGATGCTGCTGGTCGTCTACTCCGGCGACCTGATGGTGCTGCTGGTCGGCTGGGAGGTCATGGGCATCTGCTCCTACTTCCTCGTCGGCCACTACTGGGAGACGCCCGAGGCCCGCGCCGCCTCCCTGAAGGCCTTCCTCGTCACCAAGCTCGGCGACGTGCCCTTCCTGATCGGCCTGTTCGCCCTCGCCTCCGCCGCCGGGACCTTCCGCATCACCGGGGTGCTCGGCGCCGTGGCCGCGGGCACGATCGAGCACCCGACGCTCGTCGCGCTGCTGCTCCTCGCGGGCGTCGCGGGCAAGTCGGCGCAGTTCCCGCTGCACACCTGGCTGCCCGACGCCATGGCGGGCCCCACACCCGTCTCCGCGCTCATCCACGCGGCCACCATGGTGGCCGCGGGCGTCTACCTCGTCGCCCGCCTGCTCCCGCTGTTCGCCGCCTCCGCCGCCGCGATGACCGTGCTGGCCGCGATGGCCGCCGTGACCATGGTCGGCTCCGGGCTCGCCGCCCTCGCCCAGGACGACATCAAACGGGTGCTCGCCTACTCGACCATCGGCCAGCTCGGCTACATGACCGGCGCCCTGGCCGTCGGCGACCGCGGTGCGGCCGTCTTCCACCTGCTCTCCCACGGCGCCTTCAAGGCGGTGCTCTTCCTCGCCGCCGGTGTCGTCATCCACGCGGCGGGCACCAACTCGCTGGCCGCCATGAGCCGGATGAGCGGCCTGGCGCGGCGCGTGCCCGACGCCTTCTGGACGATGACCGTCGCGCTGCTCGCCCTCGCCGCGATCCCGCCCTTCGCCGGCTTCTTCTCCAAGGAGGCCGTGCTGGTGGCCGCCGAGCACGCCGCCCTCGACGGCTCGGGCGCGGTGCCCGCGGCGGCGGGCTGGACGGTCCTCGTGGCGGGCCTGGCCACCGCCCTGCTCACCGCCGCCTACGCGGCCCGGCTGTGGCTGCGCACCTTCCGCGGACGGGGAGCCGAGGCCCCCGACCACGGGCGCCAGCCGCTCGCCATGACCTCCGTCCTGTGGGTGCTCGCCGTGCCCTCGCTCGCCTTCGGGCTCGCCTACGGCGCCCTCCCCGAGTGGTTCGACGGCCGCGCCCTGACCCCCACCCTGACCACCGCCGTCCTCGGCACCGGCGCGGCCCTCGTCGGCGGCCTCGTCACCTACGCGGCCTGGCGCCACGCCACCGCGCCCGCGGCCCGCCCCCCGGCCGGAGCCGTCACGGCGCACCCGGGCGAGGCGCCCGCCGTCTCCGCGGCCGCCGACCCCACCGACCCCGGTCGGCTGCTGCTCGGCCCGCTCCACCGGTCCGCCGCCGAGGGCTTCCGCGTCGACGCCCTGTACTCGGCCCTGTTCGTGCGGCCCGTCCGGGCCGGCGCGCGGCTCGTGTCCTTCCTGGACCGCGAGGTCGTCGACGCCTACGTCCGCGGCTCGGGCACCGGCGCCCGGCTGCTCGGCGCCGCCGTCCGCCGGGCCCAGACCGGCAACGTGCAGACCTACCTCGGCGCACTCCTCGCCGGCTCGGTCGCCGTGGCCGTGCTCGCCGTCGTCCTGTCCCACACGAACGCGGGGTCCTGAGCCGTGATCGACATCAGCGAGTCCGTGATGCGGCTCCTCCTCGTCTTCATCGTCGCCGCCCCGCTCGTCGGTGCCGCCGCGGCCCTGCTGCCCGCCCCGCCCGGCCTGCGCGGCACCGGACCCGACCAGGCCGTGCTGCGCCACGGGGTGACCGTCACCGGCGCCGTGCTGCTCGCCTCCCTCGTCCTGGCGGCCGGCTTCGACCACGACGACCCCTCGCGGATGCAGGCCACCACCGACCTCAGCTGGATCCCCGCCCTCGACGTGCGGATCCACCTCGGCGTGGACGGCATCTCGCTCCCGCTGATCGTGCTGACCTCCCTGCTGACCTTCCTCTGCGCACTGCACAGCTACGCCACCCGGCGCTCCGGCTCCGGCGCCCCCGCGGGCGGCCACTCGGCCAGGGCATTCACCGCCCTGCTCCTCGTCCTCGCGTCCGGCACCCTGGCGACCTTCGCCGTCCTGGACCTGGTCCTGTTCTTCCTGGCCTTCGAGACGGTCCTCATCCCGATGTACTTCCTCATCGCCCGCTGGGGCGGCGCCGGACGGCGGGCCGCCGCGTGGAAGTTCATCCTCTACACGCTCCTCGGCTCCGTGGTGATGCTGCTGGGCCTGCTGCTGGTCGGCCTCCAGGCCGGCACCTTCGACATGGTCGCCCTCGCCGCGGGCGAGGGTGGCGGGCTGACGGCCACCGTGCAGGTCACCGCCGCCCTGGCCATCGGTCTCGGCCTCGCGGTCAAGACCCCGATGTGGCCGCTGCACACCTGGCTGCCCGACGCCCACACCGCCGCGCCCACCGTCGGCTCGGTCCTGCTGGCGGGCGTCCTGCTCAAGATGGGCACCTACGGCCTCGTCCGGATCGTGCTGCCGATCACCCCGCACGGCATGCAGGTCCTCGCTCCCTACCTGGCCGGCTTCGCCGCCGTGGGCATCGTCTACGGGTCCCTCGCCTGCCTCTCCCTGGCCCGGCGGGGCTCGGGCGGCGACCTGAAGCGCCTGATCGCCTACTCCTCCGTCGGCCACATGGGCTTCGTCCTGCTCGGCATCGCCAGCATGACCCCGACCGGGGTCAACGGCGCCCTGTTCGCCAACGTCGCCCACGGGCTGATCACCGGTCTGCTCTTCTTCCTCGTCGGCGCCGTCAAGGAGCGCTACGGCACCGCCGACCTCGACACCCTCGCCGGAGCGGGCGGCGCCGCGCTCTACGGGCGGGCGCCCCGGCTCGGGGGGCTGCTCGCCTTCGCCGCCGTCGCCTCCCTGGGCCTGCCCGGGCTCGCCGGGTTCTGGGGGGAGATGCTCGCGATGTTCGGGGCCTTCGACCCCGCCGAGGGCCTGAACCGGCCCGCCTTCCTCGTCTTCCTGTCCGTGGCGGCCTTCGGCACCCTGCTGACCGCCGCGTACCTCCTCGTCGTGGTGCGGCGCGTGTGCATGGGCGCCACCGCGCCGGTGCCCGGCGCCCCCGCGGAGGCCGCGGCCCCCGGTCGCCCGGGCCCGGCCGGGGCCGCCGGCCCCCCGGAGCCGCCCGGCACCCTCGCCGACCTCCGCGGCCACGAGGCGGCCGCCTGGACGCCGCTCGTCGCCCTCACCGTCCTCGCCGGACTCTGGCCCGCGGTCCTCCTCGGGCTCACCGACCCGGCCGTGCAGCAGCTCCTCGCAGGAGGCAGGTCGTGAACCCGGCAGCCGCCGGCCTCGTCCAGTCGGTCGACTGGCAGGCCATCGCCCCGCCCACCCTCACCGCGGTGGCCGCCCTGGCGGTCCTCGTCGCGGACCTGTTCACCGAGGAGCGCCGCAAGCCGCTCCTCGGCGCCACGGCGATCGCCGGACTCGCCGCCGCGCTGCTGGCCCTGATCCCGCTGCGCGCCGGTGACCGCTCCACGTTCTGCCTGACCACCGACGCGACCGCGTGCAGCTACACCGCGGACCACTTCACCCTCGTCATCCAGTTCCTGGTCCTGGGCGGCGCCCTGCTGACGGCCGTCCTCTCCCTCACCGACACCCGCCGCGAGCTGCCCGCGGGCGAGTACTGGTTCCTGCTGCTGGCCTCGGCCGCGGGCGCCGCCCTGCTGCCCGCCTCCCGCGACCTCGCCACCCTCGTCGTCGCCCTGGAGGTCGCCTCGCTGCCCGCGTTCGCGCTCGTGGGACTGCGCCGGGGCGACCGGAGGTCCAGCGAGGCGGCGCTGAAGTTCTTCCTCTCCTCCGTCACCGCGACGGCCGTGACGCTCCTCGGCGTCAGCTTCGTCTACGCCTCCACCGGCACCCTGCACCTCACCCGGGTGGCCGCCGGACTGGCGGAGGTACCCGCCCCCCTCGACACCCTGGCCACCACCGGAGTGGCCCTGACCCTGGTGGGCTTCGCCTTCAAGACCGCCGCCGTTCCCTTCCACTTCTGGGTCCCCGACACCTACGCCGGGGCCCCGCTGCCCGTGGCGGGCTACCTCTCCGTGGTGGGCAAGGCGGTCGGCTTCACCGGCCTGATCCTGGTGACCGTCGTCGCCTTCCCCGGCCACGCCCGGGTGTGGGGGCCCGTACTGGCGGTCCTGGCGGCCCTGACCATGACCGCGGGCAACGTCGCCGCCCTGCGCCAGTCGGCCACCCGCGCCGGGGGCGCCGTCCGCCTGCTCGCCTGGTCCTCCGTCGGGCAGGCCGGCTACCTGCTCGTGCCGATCGCCGCCGCCGCGTACGCCGGGGGCGACCGGATCGGCGCCACCGTCGCCTACGCGCTGATGTACGCGGTGGTGAACCTCGGGGCGTTCTCGGTCGCGGCGCTCGTCGCCCGCACCCGACCGGCCAACCGGATCGCCGACTACCGGGGCCTGTACGCGACCCGTCCGCTCGCCGCCCTGGCCCTGGGCTTCTTCCTGCTCTGCCTGGCCGGACTGCCCCCGGGCGTCATCGGCCTGTTCGCCAAGGTGGCCGTCTTCTCGGCGGCGGTCGACGCGGGCCTCGGCTGGCTGGCCGTCGTCATGGCCGTCAACGTCGTGGTGGCCCTCTACTACTACCTGCGCTGGACGGCGCTCCTCTTCCGCGCCCCCGACGCGGCCGGGGACTCCGGGGCGCCGGTGTCCGCCGAGGGGGACCGGCCCGTCCCCTCGCGGCGTCCCCGGCCCGCCCCGGCGGCGGTCGCCGTCGCGGTGACCGCGGCGGCGGCCGTGGTCCTCTCCGGCTGGCCCCAGCCGGTGCTGCGGTTCGCGGCGACCACCCTCTTCTGACCCCGCCCGGGGCCGCCGGATCCCGCCCCCGCCCCCGCTTCGCGGACCCCCCGCGCCGGGGGCGGCGTCACCCGGACGGCGCCGGCCGCGGCCCGGTGACACGGGGAACCAGCGTCCCCCGCCTGGCGTTGACCAGAACAGAAGGGTCCACTGGAGGGTGGAGCACCACCAGGCAAAAGGGTTCCCCTGCCGCACCACTTGGAGGGCGTACCGTGCACCGCCGGCACAACGGGCTGAAGACCGCCGTACTCCTCGGGGGCCTGTCCGCACTGATCCTCGTCATCGGCAGCTTCTTCGGCCGTACGGGGCTGGTCGTCGCGCTCGTCGTCGCCGTCGGCACCAACGCCTACGCCTATGTCAACAGCGACAAGCTCGCACTGCGGGCCATGCGGGCCCGGCCGGTGAGCGAGTTCGAGGCCCCGGCGCTCTACCGCATGGTCCGGGAGCTCTCCACGGCCGCCCGCCAGCCCATGCCCCGGCTCTACATCTCCCCGACCCAGGCGCCGAACGCCTTCGCCACCGGCCGCAACCCGCGCAACGCCGCGGTGTGCTGCACCGAGGGCATCCTCGCGCTCCTCGACGAGCGGGAACTGCGCGGCGTCATCGGCCACGAGCTCAGCCACGTCCACAACCGGGACATCCTCATCTCCTCCGTCGCGGGAGCCCTCGCCTCGGTGGTGATGTTCCTGGTCAACTTCGCCTGGCTGATCCCCGTCGGCCGCTCCAGCGACGACGACGGCCCGGGCCTCTTCGGCCTCCTGCTCATCATGATCCTCGGCCCGCTGGCCGCCTCCGTCATCCAACTCGCGGTCAGCCGCTCGCGCGAGTACGAGGCCGACGCCTCCGGAGCGCACCTCACCGGCGACCCGCTCGCCCTGGCCAGCGCCCTGCGCAAGCTGGAGGCGGGCACCAGGCAGCTCCCGCTGCCACCGGAGCCCCGGCTGGAGACGGCGAGCCACATGATGATCGCCCACCCCTTCGCCCCCGGGCGCGGCCTCTCCAGGATGTTCTCCACCCACCCGCCGATGGCGGAACGCATCGCACGACTAGAGCAGATGGCAGGTCACCGCCCATGAAGACACTTCTGAATGTCATATGGCTGTTCCTGAGCGGCTTCTGGCTGTTCCTGGGCTACCTGGTGGCAGGGCTCATCCTCTGCATCACCATCATCGGCATCCCCTTCGGCATCGCGGCCTTCCGGATCGGCGTCTACGCCCTGTGGCCCTTCGGGTACCGGGTCGTCGACCGGCACGACGCGGGAGCACCGTCCCTGATCGGGAACGTGCTCTGGATCCTGCTGGCGGGGTGGTGGCTCGCCCTCGGGCACATCGCCGCGGGCATCGCGCTCTGCGTGACGATCATCGGCATCCCCTTCGGCATCGCCAACTTCAAGCTCATCCCGGTGTCGCTGATGCCGCTGGGGAGGGAGATCGTCCGGACGGACGAGCCGTTCGCCGGGCGGCGCTACTGAGGCCCCGCGGTGCCCCGGCCCCCGGTGCCCGCCGAGGCCCTCAGGCGGAGGCGCCGCCCCCGCCGTCGTGCCGTCGCCGCAGCGCGTACAGCACCGCGCCCACGGCCAGCACCCCCGTGCCCGCGATCGCCGACACCGCGGGCAGCGACAGCGCCAGCACCAGGCACCCGGTCAGCCCGCACCCGGCGGTGACCCGCGCCGCCCGGGACGGAAGCGTCCAGGCCGAGGCGTTGGCCACCGCGTAGTAGACCAGCACCCCGAAGGAGGAGAAGCCGATCGCCCCGCGCACGTCGACCGTGGCCGCCACGACCGCGACCACCGCCCCCACGGCCAGCCCCGCGCGGTGCGGCACCCGGAAGCGCGGATGGACCGCGGAAAGGCCCCTGGGCAGGTGCCCGTCCCGGGCCATCGCCAGCGTCGTCCGGGACACCCCGAGGATCAGTGCCAGCAGCGACCCCAGCGCGGCCACCACCGCGGCCGCGCGGACCACCGGCCCCAGCCAATCCGCCCCGGCCGCCTCGGCCGCGGCGGCCAGCGGGGCCTCGGCCGCTCCCAGCCCGGCCGCCCCCAGCACGGCGAGCGCCGCCGCGGCGACCGCGGCGTAGACGGCGAGCGCCGCTCCGAGCGCCAGCGGCACCGCCCGCGGGATGGTCCGCGCCGGGTCGCGCACCTCCTCGCCCAGGGTGGCGATCCGCGCGTACCCGGCGAAGGCGAAGAACAGCAGGCCGGCCGCCTGCAGCACGCCGCCGGGACCCGTGGCGCCCCCCGGGGCCAGCCGCGCCGGGTCCGCGGCGTCCGAGACCGCGAGCGTCACCGCGAGCGCGGCCAGCACGGCCAGCACCACGGCGACGATCACCCGGGTCACCAGCGCCGACTTCCGCACACCCCCGTAGTCGACCGCCGTCAGCACCACCACCGCGGCCACCGCCACGGCACGGGAGTGCTCCGGCCATGCGTAGCTGCCCACCGTCAGCGCCATCGCGGCGCACGACGCCGTCTTGCCGACGACGAAGGCCCACCCCGCCAGATAGCCCCAGAAGTCGCCCAGCCGCTCCCGGCCGTAGACGTAGGTGCCCCCCGACGAGGGGTACAGCGCCGCCAGCCGGGCCGAGGACATCGCGTTGCAGTAGGCCACCGCGGCGGCCAGGGCCAGCGCGACGAGCAGCCAGGACCCGCCCGCGGCGGCCGCCGGGCCGAGCGCCGCGAAGATGCCCGCGCCGACCATCGAGCCCAGACCGATCACGACGGCGTCGAAGACCCCCAGGGTCCGGCGCAGTTCCGGTGTCATGCGCCGAACCCTACTGAGCCGCGCAGGCGGGGCCGAGGGCACCCTGCCCGACAGGCCGTCAGCGGAGCCCCGTCTCCCGCAACGTGATGTTGAGCCGTCCGCGGGGCAGCCCCGCCGACGGGTCGCCGGACTCCGCCAGCACCCTCGGCACCCCGTGGTACGCCAGCCGGGAGGGGCCTCCGAAGACGAACAGGTCGCCGGAGCGCAGCTCCACGTCGGTGTAGGGCCGCCCCCGGTTCGCGGTGTTGCCGAAGCGGAAGACGCAGGCGTCCCCGATGCTGAGCGACACCACCGGCGCCGGGGAGCGCTCCTGGCGGTCCTGGTGCATGCCCATCCGCGCGGCGGGGTCGTAGAAGTTCACCAGGGCGGTGTCCGGCGCGTAGCGGCGGCTCTCCGGTCCGTCCCCGTAGGCCGCCGCGAGCGCCTCGCGCCCCAGCTTGGCCAGCCACCCGGGGAAGTCCGCCACCCGGGCGCCGTTCACGTCGTCCGCGGTACGGGAGTAGCGGTAGGGCTGCCAGTGCCAGCCCACGCACAGTGTCCGCACCGACATCGCACCGCCGCCCGGCAGCACGGTGTGCCGCAGCGGCACCGGGCCGCGGGCCCAGGCGCGGCAGGCGTCCACCAGGGCCCGGCGCCGCTCCGGCGGCAGCCAGTCGGGGACATGGACCGCGCCGTCCGCGACCACCTCCCGATCCCGGGGGAAGAGCGTTCCGCTCACTCCGCGAGCGCTCCCTCCAGCCGCAGCAGCGCGGCCTTGGCCGCCAGCCCGCCCGCGTACCCGCGCAGGGCACCGTCCGCGCCGACCACCCGGTGGCAGGGGCGTACCACCAGCAGAGGGTTGCGGCCGATGGCCGTGCCGACGGCGCGCACCCCTGTGCCCGGGGCGCCGACCCGGGCCGCGATCTCCCCGTAGCTGGTGGTCCGTCCGAACGGGATCTCCTCCAGCGCCTGCCACACCCGGCGCTGGAAGTCCGTGCCCGCGGGAGTGTGCGCCACCGAGAAGCGGGTCAGCCCGCCGGAGAAGTAGGCCGAGAGCTGCTCGCCGATCGCCCGGAAGGCGCCGGGATCGCGACGGGCGCCCTCTCCCACGACCGCCCCGCCCTTCTGGCCGGGGAGCGAGAGCGAGGCGAGGGCCGTCCCGCCCGGTGCCGAGGGCGACTCCTCGCCGACCAGCAGCAGCTCGCCCAGCGGGCTGCCGACGATGTCGTAGACGGTGGCCATGACCGGTGTCCTCCTCGGTGCCGTGGTGCGGGGCGTTCGGCTCGCCCCGAGGTCGAGTGTGCCCCTCCCGGGGCCCCACGGCTGGCGGGAATCCGACATGGCAACCGGACGGCCGGTGCCCGGCGAAGCCTCTGGGGGCGGGACGGCCCGGCCGTCCCGCCCCCAGGGCATCCGCGTGGGTGGGTCAGCGGTAGTTGACGAACTGGAGCGCGAAGTCGAAGTCCTGCTCGCGCAGCAGCGCCTGCACGGCCTGGAGGTCGTCGCGGCTCTTCGAGCTCACGCGCAGCTCCTCGCCCTGCACCTGCGCCTTGACGCCCTTGGGGCCCTCGTCGCGGATCACCTTCGCCACCTTCTTGGCGTTCTCCTGGGAGATGCCCTCCTCGATCGAGGCGAAGATCTTGTACTCCTTGCCGGACAGCTGGGGCTCGCCCGCGTCCAGCGCCTTGAGGGAGATGCCGCGCTTGACCAGCTTCGTCTGGAAGACGTCCAGGATCGCGTTCACGCGCTCCTCGGAGTTCGCCTGCATCAGGATCTTCTCGCCGGACCAGGAGATCGAGGCGCCGACGTTCTTGAAGTCGTAGCGCTGGGTGATCTCCTTGGCGGCCTGGTTGAGGGCGTTGTCGACCTCCTGCCGCTCGACCTTCGAGACGATGTCGAAACTGGAGTCGGCCATGTCCTGTGGCTCCTTGTATCGGGTCGTGTGGGGTGTCCGGCGGACCGGACGGCAGGCCCCAGCCTAAGGGCTCCGCCGCCGCCTCCCGGAGGGTGCGGCGGGGGCCGCGCACCCTCCGGGAGGCCGCGTGCGCCGGGCCGGTCCGGCCCTCCGTGGCCACCGGTCGCCCCCTGATCAACCGGGTGGCGAAGCACCCCGGTGCATCAGGTATCGTTTACGTCGTTGCCAGGGAGCAGCGCCCCACCGGGGCGGGTTTCCGGCGGCAATCCCATGGCGGTGTGCCCGAGTGGCCAATGGGAGCGGACTGTAAATCCGTCGGCTTAGCCTACCCAGGTTCGAATCCTGGCGCCGCCACGCGATGGAACGGCCCCTGATCTGCGGAAACGCGATCAGGGGCCGTTCTGCGTGCACGGGATCGAGGCTCGCCGAGAACGCACTGGACAACCGGGGCCCTGTCCGCGGCGGTGAGAGTGGTCGCGACTCCCGGTCGGCGCGGCCGTGAGGCACCCGCGCCGAGGAACCCAACTGGTCGAAGGTGGCGGGAGTCCCGGGGGCACACCGGGGCCCTGCGCGGGTGGGAGCCTCCCGTGCTGCTCCGCCGCTGCGGTGCGGGCAGGGTCGAACGCCGAGCTGTGGAGGCGGTGTACGCCCCGACCGGCAGGCGCTGGTCGCGTCCCATGCCGGCCCGGCCTGCGGCGCTTCTGCTACGCGTCATCCTTCACGAACGAGCCCTGTCCGAGGATCGTGTAGAGCCGTCCCTCTCTCCGGAGAGCGGCCACGGCCTTCTGTGCCGTGGACTGGCTCACGTCGAACTCGGCGGCGATGTCCACCGTGCCGGGGAAGCGCTCACCAGGCTTGTACCGCCCAGCGTCCAGCCGTCGGCGCAGCTCATCCGCTACCTGCGGCCACACGGGAACGGAGCGATCAAGATCCATGGTCTCAGGGTGCGCGGTTTCGCGTCATCCAGCTATCGCGGTAGTGCGGTAGTGCGTATTCGCGATGTCGCGTAATCTCGGTGGTGCAGAGCACAGCAGAAGACCCCGGCGGCCGATGCAAGCGGCCCCGGGGCACGGTCCGCACTGACAAGGAGCGCAGACGTGCGAATTCTATTGGCCCTCATCCTCTTGTGGCTCACGCCCGCTCAGGGCGTGCGCCGTGCCGGTTCTGAGCAAGCGTCGATGGCGTCGACGGCTGGTGTGGAGCCGGACGTACCTGTCCGGCTCCTGATCGACGCACGCCGTCCTCCCCGTCCTCCCCGTCTGCCTGAGTTCGTGCGTGGGGAGGACGTGGCGCTCGTCCGCCCGTATGTCATCGACTACGAGCGAACGCCATGCCTCTACTGCTCCCAGGGGGCGGCCGCATGACCACCCCTCCCGCGCACGTCCGGCTCCTGCCCTGGCCGGGGCCCGAGGGCAAGCCTGCACACCTGGTGACGGACGGGACTCGGACCTTCCTCTCCCGGCTCGCCGACACCGTCGAGAGCCGCCAGGTCGATGCGGCGGCCGTGATCCTGAGCCTGGCCAAGCCGATGGTCGAGGACGGTGCGGACCTGACGGCTCCTGAGCTCCGCTGGATCGCGCGCCGTCTCGTCGAGAGCCTGGCGGACGTTCTGAACATCGCCGAGTCGCGCGGCCTACGCCTCCCGTCGTACGAGGCCGAGGCGGAGGGGGAACAGCCACCGCGCTCCTGAGAGCACGAGAGCACGAGAGCACGGCCGCTCGGGGCGAGTGCCGGGCTTCTCCGCCGGGTTCGGGCACCGTCGCGGAGCGGACGCGTGCGCGCCGGCGCCCCGGGTCGAACCCGCCGCCCGCAGGGCCCGGCCGGCGGGCTTCCTCAGGCGTCGAGGACGGCGGCGACCGCCTCGATCTCCACCAGCTGGTCGTCGTAGCCGAGGACCGTGACGCCCATGAGGGTGCTGGGGACGTCGTGTGCGCCGAAGGCGTCCCGTACCACCTCCCATGCCGCCACCAGGTCGGCCTGGCGGTCGGAGGCGACGAGCACACGGGTGCTGATGACGTCCCGCAGATCGGCGCCCGCGTCCTTGAGCGCGGTGCGCAGGTTCTCCACCGACTTGGCGGCCTGCCCGGCCACGTCGCCGACGGCCACGGTGGAGCCGTCCTCGGCGAGCGGGCAGGAGCCGGCGAGGAAGATCAGCCGGGACTCGGCCGGAGCGGTGGCGGCGTAGGCGTACTCGGCCACGTCCGACAGGGACGCGGAGCGGATCAGGGTGACGGCTCGGGGCACGGGGTTCGTTCCTTCCGGAGGGAGACCGTCACACCCTCTCAACGATCTCTTTCGGGTGGGAAACGGATTCTTCCGGAGCACGGGCCGCATCGGCTCCGGGGCGGCCGGCCCGAGGCTCAGTCCTCCTCCCCGGTCCTGCCGCCCGGCCCCTCCGGCAGGCGCGGCAGCCCGGCCCGGCCCAGGACCACCGGGTCGTAGCCGGGCAGCGTCGCACGGGCCGTCATGGCCTCGGCGAGCGCCAGGGCGTAGGCGCCTCCCTCGCGGGCGACCTCGATCCGGGTACGGGAGCGCATCGCCTCGATGCGCTCCGCATGCCCGTGGTCCTCGCGCTTCTCCGTCATCCGCCGCTCGAAGGCCGTCGAGGCGCGGCGCTCGGCACGCCAGTGGCGCACCGCGAGCGCGTAGGCCACGGCCGTGGCGACGGCCCACAGCAGCAGCGGCAGCGACAGACCGTCGGCGTAGCCCGCGACACCGGCCAGGGCCAGGCCCCCGGAGGTGGCGAAGGCGAACCCCGCGAGGACGCCGTCCCCCGCCCGCCCGAGGACGGAGCAGACCCCGGCCGCGGCAGCGGCGGTGGCCAGAACGGTCATCAGGACGGCGTTGCCGAGGGAGTGTTCGGCGCCGTTGGCGTTCCAGACGCGCCCGAGGACGAGGAGGGCGGTGGTGGCCAGGGCGGGCGCGATACGCGGGGCGGCGACGGCGAGCGGATGGCGGACCGTGAGCGGCGGCTGGTTCATCGGGCACTCCTGGACGCAGACCGTGCGGATCTGCCTCGATGACAGCGCCGCCGGTCCTCCCCGGTCCGTCGGCCGCGCCGGTGGGGGCGCGGGAAGAACCCGAATGCGGCAGGTCTCCGGCTGCCCCGCCCGTGCGCTCCCGTACCGCGTGCCGCCTCGCCGCCACGCCCCCGACGCCGGCCCCGGGGGCCGGCTCCGGCCTGCCGGCCGGTGCGGGCGGGGGCGTGAACGCCCTTGCCGGACCCGCTCGCCGGGACCGCTCACCGCGGACCCGCCTACCGGAACCGTCAGTTGCCCGCCACGTCGCGCACGGCCACCGCGACCGGCACGCCGCCGGACACCAGTTCCAGGGTGAGACCCGCCGTCGCGTCGGACTCCGCCAGCTCCGCGAGCACCGCGGCCACGTCATCGCGCGACACCGGGCCCCGTCCCGTGGACGCCTCCAGCCGCACCAGACCGGTCCCGAGTTCGTCGGTCAGCTGGCCGGGGCGCAGCACGGTCCACCGCAGGCCGGACTTGCCGCGCACGTGGTCGTCGGCCGCGCCCTTGGCCCGCAGGTAGACGTCGAACACCTCGTCGCCCGGGTGCCCGGCGTCGGCGCCCATCGACGACACCGCGATGTACCGGCGCACGCCCGCCCGTTCGGCCGCGTCGGCGAACAGGACCGCCGCGCCGCGGTCGACGGTGTCCTTGCGGGCGGTGCCGCTCCCCGGGCCGGCCCCGGCGGCGAAGACCGCGGCGTCGGCGCCCTCCAGCACGGCCGCGACCTCCTCCAGGGAGGCGGATTCGAGGTCGAGGAGCACCGGTTCGGCCCCGGCCTCCCGCAGGTCGGCCTCGTGTGCGGGGTTGCGGATGACGCCCGCGACCCGGTGTCCGGCCGAGGAGAGCAGGCGTTCGAGTCGGAGTGCGATCTGGCCGTGTCCGCCAGCGATGACGATGCGCATGCCCCGACGGTACGTCCGTGCGGCGACCGGCGGCGGCAAGGGCTCCGTGTCGCGGCGTGTGCGCGGCGCGGTCCCGGTTCGCCGCCCCGCCCCTACGGGCCGCCGTCCGCCCGCCCCTGGCGCGGCAGTTCGAGCGCCGCCGCCGAGTCGCAGTACTCGCGCACCGCGCTGGTGCGGGCCACGACCCGGCCGCGGTGGATGACGATCCGGCTGTAGGCGAGGGAGAGGGCGGTCCGGACCCGCTCGCCCCGCACGGCCAGCAGCTCCGCGGGGAAGCCGGCCTCCACCCGCACCTCGGGCAGGCCCATGACCTCACGGGCCGTGGCGGCGACGCGGTCGTAGGCGTCCTCGGGCACCAGTCCGGCCTGGGAGGCGAGCAGGTACGCGGCCTCCAGGGGGTCGCCGCGTCCCACCGGGTTGCACACGGCGTCGCGCAGGGCCCCGCTGCCCGCGGCGATGCGCACCCCCGCCGCCCGCAGCAGCCGTACCGGGGCCGACCCGCGGTGCCCGACCCCGGCGCAGCCGCCCTGGGGCAGGCAGACGACGCCGACGTCCGAGGCCGCGAGCCGGTCGGCGGCCCGGGCGGCGAGCTCGCGGGGGAGGAGGGCGAGCCCCGCGCAGGGTCCGAGGGTGACCCGCTGGCGCAGCCCGCCCGCCATGGCGGCGAGCCGGGTGAGCCGGGCGGGGTCGTCGCCGTGGGTGTGCAGGTCGACGGGGCGGCCGTGTTCGTCCGCCGCCTCCAGCGCGGCCTCCGCGAACCCCGCCGGGTCGGGGTCCTCGTCCGGGCAGCCGCCGACCACGGCGGCCCCCATCTTCATCGCGTCGTGCAGCAGTGCGAGACCCTCGGCGCCGGCCGTGCCCGTCAGCACCCGGGGCACCGCCACCGCGGTCAGGTCCGCCAGCCCGCGCAGCGACCGCCGTGCGGCCAGCACCGCCTCCAGCGCGCCGAGCCCCTGGACGTCGCCGATCCGCACGTGGCAGCGCAGGGCGGTGGCGCCGTGGCCGAGCTGGAGGAGCGCCGCCTCGGTGGCCCGCCGCTGGATGTCGGCGGGGGTGTAGGAGACGGGGCCGGACGTCTCGGCGGTGAGGGCGGTGTCGCCGTGCGCGTGGGGTTCCGCCGGTGCGGGGAGCAGCAGGTGCCCGGTGAGGTCCAGCCGGGACGGGTGCGGGGGCAGGCTGCCCGCGGTGCCGACCGCCTCGATGCGGCCGCCGCCGATCCGGACGTCGACGACCCGGCCGTCGGCGAGCCGGGCGCCGCACAGCAGCAGTGCGGTGGGATCCGCGGCGGCACGGTCGCGGGGAGGCGGCTGGCTGTCGGGCATCGGGCTCCTGTGCGGCTGCGGCCGGGACCGGGGCGACGGCTCGGTGGCCCCCGGTACGGGTCGAGACTAGGGCGGCCCGCGGTGCGCTTCGCGGAGGAGGCCAATAGTCGTACCGGGCAGGTCGCGGGTGGTGCCGACGGTGCGCGGGGGCCCGTCGTGAACGGGGGGACGGCCCGGGTCGCGGGAGGCCGCGCGGGGCGGCCCGGGGGCCGGGCAAACGGATTTGGGACATCGGTGGGCGAGCGTGTAATGTCTTCCTCGCTCGCCCCAATAGCTCAGTCGGCAGAGCGTCTCCATGGTAAGGAGAAGGTCTACGGTTCGATTCCGTATTGGGGCTCTGGTGTGAAGGACCCGCCTTCGGGCGGATCCGGAACATCAAAGCGGTGTAGCTCAGTCGGTAGAGCAAGCGGCTCATAATCGCTGTGTCACCGGTTCAAGTCCGGTCACCGCTACTTACGGTAGCCGATTGTGGGGTCGGTCCTGCGATCGGCTACTCTTTCCTGCGTTCATCCATTCCCATCCGTCCGTCAAGGAGCACTCACGTGGCTGCCACCGACGTCCGCCCGAAGATCACGCTGGCCTGCGTGGAGTGCAAGGAGCGGAACTACATCACCAAGAAGAACCGGCGCAACAACCCGGACCGTCTTGAGATGAAGAAGCACTGCCCGCGTTGCAACTCGCACACGGCGCACCGCGAGACGCGCTGAATCAGGCTCGTACACGAGGCCGCCCCCGCACGGGGGCGGCCTCGTGTCGTTGCACGCCGGGCGGGGACTCCCGCCGGTCGTCGGGCCGCGGCCCGACCGCACGCCGTAACCGCCGACCCCATGCAGTCGCCCCACCAGGAGGGAGCCAGCCCATGGCGCTCGACCAGTCCTTCGTCGGGCGGACATACCCGCCCACCTCGCCGTACGAGGTGGGCCGGGAGAAGATCCGCGAGTTCGCCGAGGCCATCGGCGACGCCAACCCCGCGTACACCGACCGCGGTGCCGCCGCCGAGCTGGGCCACCCGGACGTGATCGCCCCGCCGACGTTCGTCTTCGCCATCACCTTCAAGGCGGCCGGCGAGGTGGTGCGGGACCCCGGGCTGGGTCTCGACTACAGCCGGGTCGTGCACGGGGACCAGCGGTTCGCCTACGTGCGCCCGGTCCGGGCGGGGGACCGGCTGACGGTCACCTCCACCATCGAGGCGATCAAGTCCCTGGCGGGGAACGACGTCCTGGACATCCGCGGCGAGGTGCACGACGAGGCCGGGGAGCACGTGGTGACGGCGTGGACGAAGCTGGTGGCGCGGGCCGCCGAGGAGGCGTGATGGCAGCGGGGATCGCATTCGCGGACGTCGAGGTCGGCACCGAGCTGCCGCCGGCGTCCTTCCCGGTGACGCGCGCCACGCTGGTGCGGTACGCGGGTGCCTCGGGCGACTTCAACCCGATCCACTGGAACGAGCGCTTCGCCGTGGAGGTCGGCCTGCCCGACGTCATCGCGCACGGCATGTTCACCATGGCCGAGGCCGCCCGGGTGGTGACCGACTGGCTGGGCGACCCCGGTGCGGTCGTCGAGTACGGAGTCCGCTTCACCCGGCCGGTCGTCGTGCCGAACGACGACGAGGGCGCCGTGATCGAGGTCAGCGGCAAGGTCGCGGCCCTGCTGGACGACAAGAGGGTCCGGGTCGACCTGACGGCGACCAGTGCGGGGCAGAAGGTGCTCGGCATGGCCCGGGCGGTCGTGCAGCTCGCCTGACCCCGGTGCTCCGGCTCCCGCCCCGCGGCGGGAGCCGGAGCCGTTTCCGGGCTTGCCAGTTTAGTAATTGGTCACTAACTTGGTTCCCATGGTCAGGATGAGTGCGGAGGAGCGGCGCGAGAGCGTCGTCAGGGCGGCGGTCACCGAGTTCGCGCGTGCCGGGTACCAGGGCACCTCGACGGAGGCGATCGCCCGCCGGGTCGGTGTCTCGCAGCCGTACCTCTTCCGCCTTTTCCCGAACAAGGAGGCGATCTTCCTCGCCGCCAGCGAACGCTGCCTCTCGGACACCCGCCGGGTCTTCGAGGAGGCGTCCGACGGGCTCGCCGGGGAGGAGGCGCTCGCCGCCATGGGGGCGGCCTACCAGCGCCTCATCGCCGACGACCCCGACAAGCTGCTGATGCAGATGCAGATGTACGTCGCGGTGGCCGCGGCCGAGGCGGCGGGTGACCACGCGTTCGGCGAGCGGGTCAGGGCGGGCTGGGTGGCCCTGTGGGACGCGGTCCACGCGCCCCTGGGGGCGGACGTGGGGGAGACGACGACGTTCCTCGCCTACGGCATGCTCATCAACGTCCTGGTCTCGATGGGCTTCCCGCCCGGACACCGGCTCTGGTCGGGCCTCCGCGGCCCCGCGTCCGCGTGCCCCGAAGGGGAGTGAGGCGCGCGCCCGGGCGGGGCGCGCCTCCCGGGGCGCACTCTGCCCGCGAAAGTTAGTAATCAATAAATAACCCTCTGGGGGAGCAGTGAACGAGCACCACGCACCACGCGGCCTCGCCGCCTGGACGATCGTCATCACCAGCGTCGCCGGATTCATGGCGGCCCTCGACAACCTCGTCGTCACCACCGCGCTGCCGTCCATCCGGGCCGACCTCGGAGGCTCGCTGGAGGACCTGGAGTGGACGGTGAACGCCTACACGCTCACCTTCGCCGTCCTGCTCATGCTGGGTGCCGCACTCGGGGACCGCTTCGGCCGCCGACGGCTCTTCATGGCCGGGCTGACGGTCTTCACCGGAGCCTCCGCGGCCGCCGCGCTCGCCCCCGGCATCGACGCCCTGGTCGCCGCACGCGCCGTCCAGGGCGTCGGGGCGGCGATCATGATGCCCCTCACCCTCACCCTGCTGACCGCGGCCGTCCCCGCCGCCCGGCGCGGAGCCGCCCTCGGCGTCTTCGGCGCCGTCACCGGCCTCGCCGTGGCCAGCGGGCCCCTCATCGGAGGCAGCCTGACGGAGCACATCGCCTGGCAGTGGATCTTCTGGCTCAACGTCCCGGTCGGACTGGTCCTGCTGCCCCTGGCCCGGCTGCGCCTCGCCGAGTCCCACGCACCCGACGCCCGTCTCGACCTCCCCGGCACGCTCCTGGTCAGCGGCGGCCTCTTCGGCGTCGTCTACGGACTGGTCAACGGCAACGCCCACGGCTGGACCGGCACCCGGGTCCTCCTCGGCCTGGCCGGCGGCACGGTGCTGCTCCTGGCCTTCGTCCGGCACGGCTTCACCGCGCGCCGTCCCATGCTGCCCATGCGGCTCTTCCGCGAGCGGGCCTTCTTCGGCATCAACATCGCCAGCCTGCTGATGTTCCTCGGGATGTTCGGGTCGATCTTCCTGCTGAGCCAGTTCCTCCAGGTCGTCGCCGGCTACTCGCCCACCGAGGCGGGGCTGCGGATGCTCCCCTGGACGGGCATGCCGCTGCTGGTCGCGCCCGTCGCCGGCATCCTCTCCGACCGGATCGGCGGCCGGCCGGTCGTCGTCGCCGGACTGGCCCTCCAGGCCCTCGGCCTGGCGGCCTTCGCCCTCGTCCTCGAACCCGGTGTCTCCTACACCGCCCAGCTCCCCGCCCTGATCCTCAGCGGCATCGGCATGGCCCTGTACTTCGCCCCCGCCGCCAACGTGGTCATGTCCAGCGTCCGCCGCGAGGAGCAGGGCATCGCCTCCGGCGCCAACAACGCCCTGCGCGAGGTCGGCGGCGCCCTCGGCATCGCGGTGCTCGGCGCGGTCTTCGCCGCCCGCGGCGGCTACGCCGACGGCCGGCAGTTCACCGACGGCACCGTCCCCGCCCTGTGGATCGGCGCGGGCGCGGTCGCCCTCGCCGCCCTGGCCGCCCTGCTGATACCCGGCGGCCGGCCGGCCCCCCGGGACACCCAGGACGCACCTCCCGCACGGGCGGCGGAGCCCGGCTCCGGTGCCCCGGCGGAGGCGGAGCGCCCGGCGGGGCACGCCCCCCGCCCGGTCGGGGCGGCCTGAGCACCGGACCCGCCGGGGGCACGGGCCCGCGCCCGCGCCCCCGGGAGGGACCGTCCGGCCGGGGGTCCACCACCGGGGATCCGGGCGGTGCACCGGCGGACCGTACTCTTGTCCCCGTGCAGGTACTCCACGACGCCCCCCTCGCCCCCCTGACCACCTTCCGGCTCGGCGGCCCCGCCACCCGGCTGGTCACGGCCACCACCGACGACGAGGTCGTCGCCGCCGTACGCGAGGCGGACGACACCGGGACCCCGCTGCTGGTCATCGGCGGCGGCAGCAACCTGGTGATCGGTGACAAGGGCTTCGACGGGACCGCGCTGCGCATCGCCACCACCGGCTTCACCCTCGACGGCACCCGCCTGGAGCTCGCCGCGGGGGAGGTCTGGTCGGACGCGGTCGCCCGCACCGTCGCCGCGGGCCTCGCCGGGATCGAGTGCCTCGCGGGGATCCCCGGCTCGGCCGGTGCCACCCCGATCCAGAACGTCGGGGCCTACGGCCAGGAGGTCTCCGGCACGATCACCGAGGTCGTCGCCTACGACCGGGTGCGGCGCGAGACGGTGGTGCTCTCCGGCGAGGAGTGCGCCTTCTCCTACCGCCACAGCCGCTTCAAGGCACGCCCCGACCGCCATGTGGTGCTCCGGGTGCGCTTCGCCCTGGAGGACGCCGGCGGCCTGTCCGCACCCGTGCGCTACGCGGAGACGGCCAGGGTGCTCGGGGTCGAGGCCGGCGAGCGGGTCCCGCTCGCGACCGCCCGGGAGACCGTGCTCGCCCTGCGCGCGGGCAAGGGCATGGTCCTCGACCCGGAGGACCACGACACCTGGTCGGCCGGGTCCTTCTTCACCAACCCCCTGCTCGGCCCCGCCGAGCACGAGGCGTTCCTCGCCCGCGTGCGCGAGCGCCTCGGCGAGGGCGTCCTCCCGCCCGCCTACCCGGCCGCCGACGGCATGACCAAGACCTCGGCCGCCTGGCTGATCGACCGGGCCGGCTTCACCAAGGGCTACGGCTCCGGTCCGGCGAGGATCTCCACCAAGCACACCCTCGCCCTCACCAACCGCGGCGAGGCCACCACCGAGGACCTGCTCGCCCTCGCCCGCGAGGTGGTCGCCGGGGTGCGGGACGCCTTCGGAGTGACCCTGGTCAACGAGCCGGTGACCGTCGGCGTCTCCCTCTGAGGCCGCGGGCGGCGTCCGCCGCGCGGCCTACCCGGGGGGCGCCGCCAGCCAGTCGTCCACCCCGCCGAGCAGCTTCTCCTTCACGTCCTCCGGCGCGGCCGAACCGCGCACCGACTGACGGGCCAGCTCGGCCAGCTCCTCGTCCGTGAACCCGTGGTGCCGGCGGGCCAGCTCGTACTGGGCGGCCAGCCGGGAGCCGAACAGCAGCGGGTCGTCCGCCCCCAGCGCCATCGGCACCCCCGCGTCGTACAGGGTCCGCAGGGGGACGTCCTCCGGCCGCTCGTACACCCCGAGAGCCACGTTCGACGCCGGGCAGACCTCGCAGGTGACCCCGCGCTCGGCCAGCTTGCGCAGCAGCCGCGGGTCCTCCGCGGCCCGCACCCCGTGTCCGACGCGCGCCGCGTGCAGGTCGTCCAGGCAGTCGCGGACCGAGGCCGGGCCCGTCAGCTCGCCCCCGTGCGGAGCGGCCAGCAGGCCACCCTCCCGGGCGATGGCGAACGCCCGGTCGAAGTCGCGGGCCATGCCGCGCCGCTCGTCGTTGGAGAGCCCGAAGCCGACGATGCCCCGGTCCGCGTAGCGCACCGCCAGCCGGGCCAGCGTCCGCGCGTCCAGCGGGTGCTTCATCCGGTTGGCGGCGACCAGCACCCGCATCCCCAGCCCGGTCTCCCGGGAGGCGCTGTCCACCGCGTCCAGGATGATCTCCAGCGCCGGGATCAGGCCGCCCAGGCGCGGGGCGTAGGAGGTGGGGTCGACCTGGATCTCCAGCCAGCCCGAGCCGTCCCGGATGTCCTCCTCGGCCGCCTCGCGCACCAGCCGCCGGATGTCCTCCGGGTCCCGCAGGCAGGAGCGGGCCATGTCGTACAGCCGCTGGAAGCGGAACCAGCCGCGCTCGTCGGTGGCGCGCAGCTGCGGCGGCCGGCCGCCGGTGAGCGCCTCCGGGAGGTGGACGCCGTGCTTGTCGGCCAGTTCGAGCAGCGTGGCGGGCCGCATGGATCCGGTGAAGTGCAGGTGCAGGTGGGCCTTGGGGAGAAGGGAGAGGTCGCGTACGTGCTCCATTGGGAGATCCTGCCTCAGCGGACGCCCGCGCGGCAGGGGGTTTCCCCGATCAGGCGCCTGCCCGAACGGACGACGCAGCACTCCGCGGCTCCCGCGCGCCTGCGGAGGCGCCCCTCCCACGACGAGGGGCGGCGCCCCCTCCGTCTCCGGGAGGGGCGCCGCCCCGCTGTCGTCGGCCGTGCGGCGTGCGCCGCCCCGGCTCAGGCCTTCGCCTCGGCCAGCAGCTTCTGGATCCGGGACACGCCCTCGACCAGGTCCTCGTCGCCGAGCGCGTACGACAGGCGCAGGTAGCCGGGGGTGCCGAAGGCCTCACCCGGGACCACGGCGACCTCGACCTCGTCGAGGATCAGCGCGGCGAGCTCCACGGAGCTCTGCGGGCGCCTGCCCCGGATCTCCTTGCCCAGCAGGCCCTTCACCGAGGGGTAGGCGTAGAAGGCGCCCTCGGGCGTCGGGCAGACCACGCCGTCGATCTCGTTGAGCATCCGGACGATGGTCAGACGGCGGCGGTCGAAGGCCGTGCGCATCTCCGCCACCGCGTCCAGGTCCCCCGAGACCGCGGCGAGCGCGGCGGCCTGCGCCACGTTGGAGACGTTGGAGGTGGCGTGCGACTGGAGGTTGGTCGCGGCCTTGACCACGTCCTTGGGGCCGATGATCCACCCCACGCGCCAGCCGGTCATCGCGTAGGTCTTCGCCACGCCGTTGACCACGATGCACTT
This sequence comes from Streptomyces sp. C10-9-1, assembly GCF_024497955.1. Taxonomy (GTDB): domain Bacteria; phylum Actinomycetota; class Actinomycetes; order Streptomycetales; family Streptomycetaceae; genus Streptomyces; species Streptomyces sanyensis. Next base: position 71,536 of record NZ_JANHKP010000012.1, read on the forward strand.
CTCGCGCAGCGCGGGGACCAGCTTGGGAAGGGAGGTGAAGACGGCGTCGCCGTAGACGAGGTGCTCGTAGATCTCGTCGGTCAGCACCCACAGGCCGTGCTCCGCGGCCCACTCGCCGATCGCGCGGGCGTCGGCCTCGCTGTAGACCGCGCCGGTGGGGTTGGACGGGGAGACGAACAGGACGACCTTGGTCTTCTCCGTGCGCGCGGCCTCCAGCTGCTCCACCGACACCCGGTAGCCGGTGGTCTCGTCGGCGACGACCTCCACCGGCTCGCCGCCCGCGAGGCGGATCGACTCGGGGTAGGTGGTCCAGTACGGCGCGGGGACGATGACCTCGTCGCCCGGGTCGAGGATCGCGGCGAACGCCTCGTAGATGGCCTGCTTGCCGCCGTTGGTGACCAGGATCTCGGCCGGGTCGACCTCGTAGCCGGAGTCGCGCAGCGTCTTGGCCGCGATCGCCTTCTTCAGCTCGGGCAGCCCGCCCGCCGGGGTGTAGCGGTGGTACTTCGGGTTGCGGCACGCCTCGACGGCCGCCTCGACGATGTAGCCGGGCGTCGGGAAGTCGGGCTCGCCGGCGCCGAAGCCGATCACCGGCCGCCCGGCGGCCTTGAGGGCCTTGGCCTTGGCGTCGACGGCGAGGGTCGCGGACTCGGAGATCGCACCGATGCGCGCGGAGACCCGGCGCTCGGTGGGAGGGGTAGCAGCGCTCATGCGGCCATGCTGTCAGACGGCGAACCGGCGTGACACACAGGTTCCGGAGAGCGGACAACAACGGTCAGAACCGGACCCCGCCCACCCCGGCGGCGGATCCTGTTCGACGCCGGGCCGGGGAACACGTACACTCAACCGTCGTTGGCCCTCACCGGCCGCACACGCACCGGGCACTTAGTGCATCGGGTCGGATGCGGTAGGTTGGGGAACACCGCAAAGGGTCGTAGCTCAATTGGTAGAGCACTGGTCTCCAAAACCAGCGGTTGGGGGTTCAAGTCCCTCCGGCCCTGCTACACACACCTATCGCCAGGATGTGTGCGCATGTACGTACTTCCATGCACCGCCGTGCGGCTCCACCGGGCGCGGCACGGCCACGACCCGGGAATCAGGTGAGACATCGTGACGGACGCCGTGGGCTCCATCGACACGCCTGATGCCGAGGACGAGTCGCCGGAGTCGAAGAAGGCCCGCAAGGGCGGCAAGCGGGGCAAGAAGGGCCCGCTGGGGCGCCTCGGCCTCTTCTACCGCCAGATCGTCGCCGAGCTGCGCAAGGTCGTCTGGCCGACCCGTAGCCAGCTGACGACCTACACCACTGTGGTGATCATCTTCGTTGTCATCATGATCGGCCTCGTGACCGTGATTGACTTTGGCTTCCAGGAAGCAGTCAAGTACGTCTTCGGCTGATCCGCGGAGGGCGCCGTCACCGGCGCCCCTTTCGCATGTTCCACCCCATCTGTATCCAGGAAGAAGCAGCCACCGTGTCTGACCCGAACCTGAACGACGCCGCGCACTCCGGCGAGAGCTCCGAGTCCGTGAAGGACGAGCTCGACATCGTCGAGGCGGCGGACGCGGTGGAGCCCGACCAGGCCGAGGCGGCCGACGCCGCCGCCGAGCCCGCCGAAGAGGCCGCGCTGCACGTGGAGGACGAGGGCACCGAGGCGGAGGACGAGGCCCCGGCGGAGGACGAGCCCGCCGCCGAGGAGCCGGCCGAGCCCGAGGCCCCCGCCGACCCGATCGCCGCCCTGCGCGACGAGCTCCGGGGCCTGCCGGGCGAGTGGTACGTCATCCACACCTACGCGGGCTACGAGAAGCGCGTGAAGGCCAACCTGGAGCAGCGTGCCGTCTCGCTGAACGTCGAGGACTTCATCTACCAGGCCGAGGTCCCCGAGGAAGAGATCGTCCAGATCAAGAACGGCGAGCGCAAGAACGTCCGGCAGAACAAGCTGCCCGGCTATGTGCTCGTCCGCATGGACCTGACGAACGAGTCCTGGGGCGTCGTCCGCAACACCCCCGGTGTCACCGGCTTCGTGGGCAACGCCTACGACCCGTACCCGCTGACGCTGGACGAGATCGTCAAGATGCTCGCCCCCGAGGCCGAGGAGAAGGCCGCCCGCGAGGCCGCCGAGGCCGAGGGCAAGCCGGCTCCGGCCCGCAAGGTCGAGGTCCAGGTGCTGGACTTCGAGGTCGGCGACTCGGTCACCGTCACCGACGGCCCGTTCGCGACCCTCCAGGCCACGATCAACGAGATCAACGCCGACTCGAAGAAGGTCAAGGGCCTCGTCGAGATCTTCGGCCGCGAGACCCCGGTCGAGCTGAGCTTCGACCAGATCCAGAAGAACTGACGCCTCGGGCCCCCGAGACGCCGCAGCGCTTCCGAGCAGGTCAGACCGCCCCGCGCAGGGTGTCTGACCTGCTCGGTTTTTGGCCGCACATGGATACCCGTTATCGTGGTGCGGTATGCCTCCATCCGGATGATCGGCTGGAGTGCTGGAAACTCTCACTAGGACCCGGAGAGAGCACATGCCTCCCAAGAAGAAGAAGGTCACGGGGCTGATCAAGCTCCAGATCCAGGCCGGCGCGGCCAACCCGGCTCCGCCGGTCGGTCCCGCCCTGGGTCAGCACGGCGTCAACATCATGGAGTTCTGCAAGGCCTACAACGCCGCGACCGAGTCGCAGCGTGGCATGGTCGTGCCGGTGGAGATCACGGTCTACGAGGACCGCTCCTTCACCTTCGTGACCAAGACTCCGCCGGCCGCCAAGCTGATCCTCAAGGCCGCGGGTGTGAACAAGGGCTCCAGCGAGCCGCACAAGACCAAGGTCGGCAAGCTGACGCGCGACCAGATCCGTGACATCGCCACCACCAAGATGCCGGACCTGAGCGCCAACGACCTGGACGCCGCCGAGAAGATCATCGCCGGTACCGCCCGCTCCATGGGCATCACCGTCGAGGGCTGACGGCTCCCGTAAGACCTCAGTGGCAGGGCCAGCGCCGGCCCGGACCACGACTCCACACCCGCCGCGCGGCGAGACCGCGCGGTTGACTCCCACAGGAGAAGAAGTGAAGCGCAGCAAGGCACTCCGCGGCGCGGACGCCAAGGTCGACCGGGGCCGCAACTACGCCCCGCTCGAGGCCGTCCGTCTCGCCAAGGACACCGCCGCCACCAAGTTCGACGGCACCGTCGAGGTCGCCTTCCGCCTGGGCGTCGACCCTCGCAAGGCCGACCAGATGGTCCGCGGCACCGTCAACCTTCCGCACGGCACCGGCAAGACCGCCCGGGTCCTGGTCTTCGCGACCGGTGAGCGTGCTGCGGCAGCGGAGGCCGCCGGCGCCGACATCGTCGGCTCCGACGAACTGATCGACGAGATCTCCAAGGGCAACCGCCTGAACGAGTTCGACGCGGTCGTCGCCACCCCGGACCTCATGGGCAAGGTCGGCCGCCTCGGCCGCGTGCTCGGTCCCCGTGGCCTGATGCCGAACCCGAAGACCGGCACCGTCACCATGGACGTCGCCAAGGCCGTCACCGAGATCAAGGGCGGCAAGATCGAGTTCCGCGTCGACAAGCACTCGAACCTGCACTTCATCATCGGCAAGGTCTCCTTCGACGAGACGAAGCTGGTCGAGAACTACGCGGCCGCGCTGGAGGAGATCCTCCGTCTGAAGCCGTCCGCCGCCAAGGGCCGCTACATCAAGAAGGCGACCCTGACCACCACGATGGGCCCCGGCATCCCGCTGGACTCCAACCGCACCCGCAACCTCCTCGTCGAGGAGGACCCGGCCGCCGTCTGACACTGACGGCGACCGCGGGCCGCGCCCCGTCGCACCACGGAACGGCCCTTCCTGCTCCTCGGAGCCGGAAGGGCCGTTCCTGTCGTTACGGGCCGGTACGGCCCGCGATATCCGGTGCCGGGCTGTCAGTCGTGTGGGTTACCGTTCAAGAGAACGCACAGGGCGCCCGCGTTCCTCGGGGGTGCGCACGATCATCAGGGGTGGGGAATGAAGACGGTGGCGATCAGGCGTGCGGGTGCGGCTGCGGTGGCTCTCGCGGCGGTCGTCGGCATCGCCGGCTGCACGGGCGGGGACGACAAGGCCGCGGAGGCTCCGGCCAAGGCTCCGGCCAAGGCCAAGCTCCAGAGCCGGGAGGCGGCCACCGAGGCCCTGACGACCGCGTTCTCCAAGACCAGCGAGGCCAAGTCCGCCAGGGTCTACATGACCATGACCCTGCCCGGCCCCGCCGCCGTGGGCTCCATGGAGATGGACGGCGTCCTCGGCTGGAACCCCGGCGCGATGGACCTGACCGTCACCCGTGAGTCCTTCGAGGAGAACCCGTCCGCCCCCGGCGAGGCGCGCATGATCATGCAGGACGGCGTCATGTACCTGGACATGGGGGCCGACGCCGCGGCCGGCATGGACGGCAAGCGCTGGATGAAGCTGGACATGGCCGCGCTCGCGGAGCAGTCCGGTGACAAGGACCTCCAGAAGCAGCTCACCGGCGGCCTGGACAACCTGAACCAGGACCCGGCGGCCCAGCTGGCGATCCTGCTCGACTCGCCGAACCTGAAGCACGTGGGCTCGGAGAAGATCGGCGACGTGGACACCGAGCACTACGAGGGCTCGCTCACGGTCGCCGAGATGCTGGAGGCCAACTCCTCCCTCGACGTCCTCACCCCCGAGCAGCGCGAGGAGCTGCTCGGCAGCGTCGAGCAGTCCGGCATCGAGAACTACGACATCGAGGTCTGGGTCGACGGGGACGGCTACCCGGCCCGGATGAACATGGGCATGGACACCCCCGAGGGAGTCATCGCCATGACCGCCGAGTACTCGGACTACGGCGCCGAGATCGCCGTCGAGACGCCTCCGGCGGACCAGACCGTCGACCTCGCGGAGATGCTCGCCGAGCTCGGTGCCGCCATGGAGGAGTCCACCGGCGGCGCGGGCGTCTGACCCGCCCGCTCCCGCCCGCGCCGAGGCCCCGGACCCCCGACCCGCCCTGTGCGGGCCAGCGGCCCGGGGCCGTCCGCGTACGGCCCCGGCGCCCGCCGCGCTTCCGGCGGGGCGTGTACGGCGGGGTCAGCGCCCGCCGGGGCGCCCGGCGCCCACGGGCACCGGGCGCGGAACGGGCCGCGCGGAGCGGATTTGCCCGTCGGGGGCCGCTTCCCGTACGCTTCCACGGAAGCCAAAGACCGCTGGTCGTTGCCGTGCTCTCCTCCCGAGGGTCCGGTGGCCGAAGGATCCGCTCAGCAGCGGACGTCCCGCGCAGGTGACTGTGGAACACGCTCCCGGACGGCATGTCCGCCCGGTCGAGCCACGCCCCGTGCACCTGTGCCCGGGGCGTTCGTGTTGTTCAGCCCCTTCTGAGCGGTCCTCATCACCCGGAAGGAGGCCGACGCTCATGGCAAGGCCCGACAAGGCTGCCGCGGTGGCCGAGCTCGCGGAGCAGTTCCGCAGCTCGAACGCCGCCGTGCTGACCGAGTACCGGGGTCTCACCGTGGCTCAGCTCAGGGAGCTGCGCCGTGCCCTCGGTGAGAACACCCAGTACGCCGTGGTGAAGAACACGCTGACCAAGATTGCGGCCCGTGAGGCCGGGATCGACACGCTCGAGGACCAGCTTTTCGCGGGTCCGACGGCGGTCGCCTTCGTCACCGGTGACCCGGTGGAGTCGGCGAAGGGTCTTCGTGACTTCGCCAAGGAGAACCCGAACCTCATCATCAAGGGCGGCGTCCTCGACGGCAAGGCGCTGTCCGCCGATGAGATCAAGAAGCTCGCGGACCTCGAGTCCCGCGAGGTTCTGCTCGCCAAGCTGGCGGGCGCCATGAAGGGCAAGCAGTCCCAGGCTGCCGCGCTCTTCCAGGCGCTTCCCTCGAAGTTCGTCCGCACCGCGGAGGCGCTTCGTGCCAAGAAGGCCGAGCAGGGCGGTGCCGAGTAACTCGGCTCGCGCATTGACCGCCGCCTGAGGCGACGGTCGCAGCGGGCCGACAGTACGCCCGCCTGACACACACACCCGGCACCTGCCGATCTAGTGGAAGGACCGCCATCATGGCGAAGCTCTCTCAGGAAGACCTGCTCGCGCAGTTCGAGGAGATGACCCTCATCGAGCTCTCCGAGTTCGTGAAGGCGTTCGAGGACAAGTTCGACGTCACCGCCGCCGCCCCGGCCGCCGTCGTGGCCGCCGCCCCGGGCCAGGGTGGTGGCGACGCCGCCGCCGTCGAGGAGCAGGACGAGTTCGACGTCGTCCTCACCGGCGCCGGCGACAAGAAGATCCAGGTCATCAAGGTCGTGCGCGAGCTGACCTCCCTGGGTCTGAAGGAGGCCAAGGACCTCGTCGACGGCACCCCGAAGCCGGTCCTCGAGAAGGTCAGCAAGGAGGCCGCGGACAAGGCCAAGGCCGCCCTTGAGGGCGCCGGTGCGGCCGTCGAGGTCAAGTGACCCCGCGAGTCCGATGACTCCGCGCGTGTAACGCTCGCGCACTGAAGGGCGATCACCCAATGGGTGGTCGCCCTTCGGCATGGCCGGGGCGGGTGCCTTGCCTCCCGCCGTGCGGGGAGTATGGTGATCAACGCCGTGCGCCCCCTCGCGGCCGTCCCGGGCAGCCGGAACGGCAGCTCAGGGCAGGGGGCCTTGACGAACCGCACGCAGCGCGCAATTCTCAGGACGCGTCGTCACAACGATCCGTATCCGAGGCATGGATCGACGACCGAACGGGCAGTATCGATGTGCGCCTCAGGGCGCACGGGGTCGCGGAGATGAGAACAACGAGGGTCTCGAGAACCCGCACTGGACATCAGTGTGCCAAGTGGCTACACTGACCCTTTGCGCTGCCTGTTAGCTGCCCTCTGCCCGTCACCAGGGGCATGCCCATATCTGAGCATCGAGCGAAGGAACGGCCCTGACCTGGGCTTTCCCTCTCCGTGCACAGGATGGGACCGGCACGCGCGTAGTGAGTCCGAGCCCTCGGAAGGACCCCCTCTTGGCCGCCTCGCGCAACGCCTCGACCGCGAATACGAACAACGGCGCCAGCACCGCCCCGCTGCGCATCTCCTTTGCAAAGATCAAGGAGCCCCTCGAGGTTCCGAACCTCCTTGCGCTCCAGACCGAGAGCTTCGACTGGCTGCTCGGCAACGCCGCATGGAAGGCTCGTGTCGAGGCGGCTCTGACAAGCGGACAGGACGTCCCCACCAAGTCCGGTCTGGAGGAGATCTTCGAGGAGATCTCCCCGATCGAGGACTTCTCCGGGTCGATGTCGCTGACCTTCCGCGACCACCGCTTCGAGCCTCCGAAGAACTCCATCGACGAGTGCAAGGAGCGCGACTTCACGTACGCCGCGCCGCTCTTCGTCACGGCCGAGTTCACCAACAACGAGACCGGCGAGATCAAGTCCCAGACGGTCTTCATGGGCGACTTCCCGCTCATGACCAACAAGGGCACCTTCGTGATCAACGGCACCGAGCGTGTCGTGGTCTCGCAGCTGGTCCGTTCGCCGGGCGTGTACTTCGACTCCTCCATCGACAAGACGTCCGACAAGGACATCTACACCGCCAAGATCATCCCCTCCCGGGGTGCCTGGCTGGAGATGGAGATCGACAAGCGCGACATGGTCGGTGTGCGCATCGACCGCAAGCGCAAGCAGTCCGTCACCGTCCTGCTCAAGGCGCTCGGCTGGACCACCGAGCAGATCCTGGAGGAGTTCGGCGAGTACGAGTCCATGCGCGCCACCCTGGAGAAGGACCACACCCAGGGCCAGGACGACGCGCTGCTCGACATCTACCGCAAGCTGCGCCCGGGCGAGCCGCCGACCCGTGAGGCCGCGCAGACGCTGCTGGAGAACCTGTACTTCAACCCGAAGCGCTACGACCTGGCCAAGGTCGGCCGCTACAAGGTCAACAAGAAGCTCGGCGCGGACGAGCCGCTGGACGCCGGCGTGCTCACCACCGACGACGTCATCGCCACGATCAAGTACCTGGTCAAGCTGCACGCCGGCGAGACCGAGACGATCGGCGAGAACGGCACGGAGATCGTCGTCGAGACCGACGACATCGACCACTTCGGCAACCGCCGCCTGCGCAACGTCGGCGAGCTGATCCAGAACCAGGTCCGCACGGGTCTCGCCCGTATGGAGCGCGTCGTGCGCGAGCGCATGACCACCCAGGACGTCGAGGCGATCACGCCGCAGACCCTGATCAACATCCGGCCGGTCGTCGCCTCCATCAAGGAGTTCTTCGGCACCAGCCAGCTGTCGCAGTTCATGGACCAGAACAACCCGCTGTCGGGTCTCACCCACAAGCGCCGCCTCTCGGCGCTCGGCCCGGGTGGCCTCTCGCGTGAGCGGGCCGGCTTCGAGGTCCGTGACGTGCACCCCTCGCACTACGGCCGCATGTGCCCGATCGAGACGCCCGAAGGCCCGAACATCGGTCTGATCGGCTCGCTCGCCTCCTACGGCCGCGTCAACGCCTTCGGCTTCGTGGAGACCCCGTACCGCAAGGTCGTCGACGGCCAGGTCACCGACGAGGTCGACTACCTGACCGCCGACGAGGAGGACCGCTTCGTCATCGCCCAGGCGAACGCCACCCTGGGCGAGGACCTCCGCTTCGCCGAGGCCCGCGTCCTGGTGCGCCGCCGCGGCGGCGAGGTCGACTACGTGCCGCCGGCCGAGGTCGACTACATGGACGTCTCGCCGCGCCAGATGGTGTCCGTCGCGACCGCGATGATCCCCTTCCTGGAGCACGACGACGCCAACCGCGCGCTCATGGGCGCGAACATGATGCGCCAGGCCGTCCCGCTCATCAAGGCGGAGGCCCCGCTCGTCGGCACCGGCATGGAGTACCGCTGCGCCACCGACGCCGGCGACGTCATCAAGGCCGAGAAGGACGGTGTCATCCAGGAGGTCTCGGCCGACTACGTCACCGTCGCCAACGACGACGGCACGTACACCACGTACCGGGTCGCCAAGTTCTCCCGCTCCAACCAGGGCACCTCGGTCAACCAGAAGGTCGTCGTCTCCGAGGGCGACCGCGTGATCGAGGGCCAGGTCCTGGCCGACGGCCCAGCCACCGAGAACGGCGAGATGGCGCTCGGCAAGAACCTGCTCGTGGCGTTCATGCCGTGGGAGGGCCACAACTACGAGGACGCGATCATCCTGTCGCAGCGCCTCGTGCAGGACGACGTCCTCTCCTCGATCCACATCGAGGAGCACGAGGTCGACGCCCGCGACACCAAGCTGGGCCCCGAGGAGATCACCCGGGACATCCCGAACGTCTCCGAGGAGGTCCTCGCCGACCTCGACGAGCGCGGCATCATCCGCATCGGTGCCGAGGTCGTCGCCGGCGACATCCTCGTCGGCAAGGTCACCCCGAAGGGCGAGACCGAGCTGACCCCCGAGGAGCGCCTGCTCCGCGCGATCTTCGGCGAGAAGGCGCGCGAGGTCCGCGACACCTCGCTGAAGGTGCCCCACGGCGAGACCGGCAAGGTCATCGGCGTGCGCGTCTTCGACCGCGAGGAGGGCGACGAGCTGCCCCCGGGCGTGAACCAGCTGGTCCGCGTCTACGTCGCCCAGAAGCGCAAGATCACCGACGGCGACAAGCTCGCCGGCCGCCACGGCAACAAGGGCGTCATCTCCAAGATCCTCCCGATCGAGGACATGCCCTTCCTGGAGGACGGCACCCCGGTCGACATCATCCTCAACCCGCTGGGTGTCCCCTCCCGAATGAACCCCGGGCAGGTCCTGGAGATCCACCTCGGCTGGCTCGCCAGCCGCGGCTGGGACGTCTCCGGCCTCGCGGACGAGTGGGCGCAGCGCCTCCAGGCGATCGGCGCCGACGACGTCGCCCCCGGCACCAACGTCGCGACCCCGGTCTTCGACGGTGCCCGCGAGGACGAGCTGGCCGGTCTGCTCCAGCACACCATCCCGAACCGCGACGGCGAGCGCATGGTGCTCCCGTCCGGCAAGGCGCGCCTGTTCGACGGCCGCTCCGGCGAGCCGTTCCCGGACCCGATCTCCGTCGGGTACATGTACATCCTCAAGCTCCACCACCTGGTCGACGACAAGCTGCACGCGCGCTCGACCGGTCCCTACTCGATGATCACCCAGCAGCCGCTGGGTGGTAAGGCCCAGTTCGGTGGCCAGCGATTCGGTGAGATGGAGGTGTGGGCGCTGGAGGCGTACGGCGCCGCCTACGCGCTCCAGGAGCTGCTGACGATCAAGTCCGACGACGTGACCGGCCGTGTGAAGGTCTACGAGGCCATCGTCAAGGGCGAGAACATCCCCGAGCCCGGCATTCCCGAGTCCTTCAAGGTGCTCATCAAGGAAATGCAGTCGCTCTGCCTCAACGTGGAGGTGCTGTCCTCGGACGGCATGTCCATCGAGATGCGTGACACGGACGAGGACGTCTTCCGCGCCGCGGAGGAGCTCGGTATCGACCTGTCCCGGCGCGAGCCGAGCAGCGTCGAAGAGGTCTGACGGGCCCGGCGGGGGCTCCGGGAGGAGCCCCCGCCGCCCCGGGACCGTTCAGACCATGATTGAGACACGACCCCGAAAGAGGGATTGACGAAAAAGTGCTCGACGTCAACTTCTTCGACGAGCTGCGGATCGGCCTGGCCACCGCGGACGACATCCGGACCTGGTCCCACGGTGAGGTCAAGAAGCCGGAGACCATCAACTACCGCACCCTGAAGCCGGAAAAGGACGGGCTCTTCTGCGAGAAGATCTTCGGCCCCACCCGGGACTGGGAGTGCTACTGCGGCAAGTACAAGCGCGTCCGCTTCAAGGGCATCATCTGTGAGCGCTGCGGCGTCGAGGTGACCCGCGCCAAGGTGCGCCGTGAGCGGATGGGCCACATCGAGCTGGCCGCCCCCGTCACCCACATCTGGTACTTCAAGGGCGTCCCGTCGCGCCTGGGCTACCTGCTGGACCTGGCCCCGAAGGACCTGGAGAAGGTCATCTACTTCGCGGCGTACATGATCACGTACGTCGACGAGGAGCGCCGCACCCGCGACCTGCCCTCGCTGGAGGCCCATGTCTCCGTCGAGCGCCAGCAGATCGAGAACCGCCGCGACGCCGACCTGGAGGCCCGCGCCAAGAAGCTCGAGACCGACCTGGCCGAGCTGGAGGCCGAGGGCGCCAAGGCCGACGTGCGCCGCAAGGTGCGCGAGGGCGCCGAGCGCGAGATGAAGCAGCTGCGCGACCGCGCCCAGCGCGAGATCGACCGTCTCGACGAGGTGTGGAACCGCTTCAAGAACCTCAAGGTCCAGGACCTGGAGGGCGACGAGCTGCTCTACCGCGAGCTGCGCGACCGCTTCGGCACCTACTTCGACGGCTCGATGGGCGCCGCGGCGCTGCAGAAGCGCCTGGAGTCCTTCGACCTGGACGAGGAGGCCGAGCGCCTCCGCGAGATCATCCGGACCGGCAAGGGCCAGAAGAAGACCCGGGCGCTCAAGCGCCTCAAGGTCGTCTCCGCCTTCCTCCAGACCTCCAACAGCCCCAAGGGCATGGTCCTGGACTGCGTCCCGGTGATCCCGCCGGACCTGCGTCCGATGGTGCAGCTGGACGGTGGCCGCTTCGCGACCTCCGACCTGAACGACCTGTACCGCCGGGTCATCAACCGCAACAACCGCCTGAAGCGCCTGCTCGACCTCGGTGCCCCCGAGATCATCGTGAACAACGAGAAGCGGATGCTCCAGGAGGCGGTCGACGCCCTCTTCGACAACGGCCGCCGCGGCCGCCCGGTCACGGGCCCCGGCAACCGCCCGCTGAAGTCCCTCAGCGACATGCTGAAGGGCAAGCAGGGCCGCTTCCGCCAGAACCTCCTCGGCAAGCGCGTGGACTACTCCGCGCGTTCCGTGATCGTCGTCGGTCCGCAGCTGAAGCTGCACCAGTGCGGTCTGCCGAAGGCGATGGCGCTGGAGTTGTTCAAGCCCTTCGTGATGAAGCGCCTGGTGGACCTGAACCACGCGCAGAACATCAAGTCGGCCAAGCGCATGGTCGAGCGCGGCCGCACCGTGGTGTACGACGTCCTCGAAGAGGTCATCGCCGAGCACCCGGTGCTGCTGAACCGTGCGCCCACGCTGCACCGCCTCGGCATCCAGGCCTTCGAGCCGCAGCTGGTCGAGGGCAAGGCCATCCAGATCCACCCGCTCGTCTGCACCGCGTTCAACGCGGACTTCGACGGTGACCAGATGGCCGTGCACCTGCCGCTCTCCGCGGAGGCGCAGGCCGAGGCCCGCATCCTGATGCTGTCCTCGAACAACATCCTCAAGCCGGCCGACGGCCGCCCGGTCACCATGCCCACCCAGGACATGGTGCTCGGCCTCTTCTTCCTCACCACGGACGAGGAGGAGCGCGAGGTCAAGGGCGAGGGCCGGTCCTTCGGCTCCACCGCCGAGGCGATCATGGCCTTCGACGCCCGCGAGCTGTCGCTCCAGGCGAAGATCGACATCCGCTTCCCGGTGGGCACCATCCCGCCGCGCGGCTGGACCCCGCCCGCGCCCGAGGAGGGCGAGGAGCAGAACTGGCAGCAGGGCGACAGCTTCCGCCTGAAGACCACGCTCGGCCGTGCGCTCTTCAACGAGCTGCTGCCCGAGGACTACCCGTTCGTCGACTACTCGGTGGGCAAGAAGCAGCTCTCCGAGATCGTCAACGACCTCGCCGAGCGCTACCCCAAGGTCATCGTGGCGGCGACGCTCGACAACCTGAAGGCGGCCGGCTTCTACTGGGCCACCCGCTCCGGTGTCACCGTGGCCATCTCCGACGTCGTCGTCCCCGAGGCGAAGAAGGAGATCGTCGCGGGCTACGAGGCGCAGGACGAAAAGGTCCAGAAGCAGTACGAGCGCGGTCTGATCACCAAGGACGAGCGCACCCAGGAGCTCATCGCGATCTGGACCAAGGCGACCAACGAGGTGGCCGAGGCGATGAACGCGAACTTCCCGAAGACCAACCCGATCTTCATGATGGTCAACTCGGGCGCGCGCGGAAACATGATGCAGATGCGTCAGATCGCCGGTATGCGCGGTCTGGTGTCGAACGCCAAGAACGAGACCATCCCGCGTCCGATCAAGGCGTCCTTCCGCGAGGGCCTCTCCGTGCTGGAGTACTTCATCTCCACGCACGGTGCCCGTAAGGGTCTGGCGGACACCGCCCTGCGTACCGCCGACTCGGGTTACCTCACCCGTCGTCTGGTGGACGTCTCGCAGGACGTCATCATCCGCGAGGAGGACTGCGGCACCGACCGCGGCCTCAAGCTGCGGATCGCCGACCGCGGCGCCGACGGCGTGCTGCGCAAGGCGGAGGACGTCGAGACCTCCGTGTACGCGCGGATGCTCGCCGAGGACGTCGTGGTGGACGGCAAGGTCATCGCGCCGGCCAACGTCGACCTCGGTGACGTGCTCATCGACGCCCTGGTCGGCGCCGGGGTCGAGGAGGTCAAGACCCGCTCGGTCCTGACCTGCGAGTCCGCGGTCGGCACCTGTGCCTTCTGCTACGGCCGCTCGCTGGCCACCGGCAAGCTGGTCGACATCGGCGAGGCGGTCGGCATCATCGCCGCCCAGTCCATCGGTGAGCCCGGCACCCAGCTGACGATGCGCACCTTCCACACCGGTGGTGTGGCCGGTGACGACATCACCCAGGGTCTGCCGCGTGTCGTCGAGCTCTTCGAGGCCCGTACCCCGAAGGGTGTCGCCCCGATCTCCGAGGCCGCCGGCCGCGTGCGGATCGAGGAGACCGAGAAGACCAAGAAGATCATCGTCACGCCGGACGACGGCAGCGACGAGACGGCCTTCCCGATCTCCAAGCGCGCCAAGGTGCTCGTCCGCGAGGGCGACCACGTCGAGGTCGGCCAGAAGCTCACCTTCGGTGCGACCAACCCGCACGACGTGCTGCGCATCCTCGGCCAGCGTGCGGTCCAGGTCCACCTGGTGGGCGAGGTCCAGAAGGTCTACAACTCGCAGGGCGTGTCGATCCACGACAAGCACATCGAGATCATCATCCGGCAGATGCTCCGCCGTGTGACGATCATCGAGTCCGGCGACGCCGAGCTGCTGCCCGGCGAGCTGGTGGAGCGCTCGAAGTTCGAGACCGAGAACCGTCGTGTGGTCACCGAGGGCGGTCACCCCGCCTCCGGCCGTCCGCAGCTGATGGGTATCACCAAGGCCTCGCTGGCGACCGAGTCGTGGCTGTCGGCGGCGTCCTTCCAGGAGACGACCAGGGTCCTGACCGACGCGGCGATCAACGCCAAGTCGGACTCCCTGATCGGCCTCAAGGAGAACGTCATCATCGGTAAGCTCATCCCGGCCGGTACGGGCCTGTCCCGCTACCGCAACATCCGGGTCGAGCCGACCGAGGAGGCCAAGGCCGCGATGTACTCGGCCGTCGGCTACGACGACATCGACTACTCGCCGTTCGGCACCGGCTCCGGCCAGGCCGTCCCGCTGGAGGACTACGACTACGGTCCGTACAACCAGTAAGCGGGTCGTCCCAGACGACGAGAGGGGCGGTCACTCCCGGCAGGGGGTGACCGCCCTTCCCGCGTTCCCGGCCCGTCCACCGTGCTCGCGCGGCCCCGGTTCCGTCAGGGGCCCTCGGCGGCGTCGGACGCCGGGGCGACGGGCGCAACGGTCCACGGGCCCCCGGCCTCGACGACGAGCGCCGCGACCCCGTGCAGACCGAGCAGCAGCGAGCAGCGGCCCCGGCCCTCGGCGATCGCCCGCCCCGCGCGGGGGGCGTCGGCGAGCAGCTCGCGCACGGTGAACGGCCCGTCGCCGAGGTGCACGAAGGTCGCCGCACCGTGGCGGGCCCGGTTCAGCACGACCTCGGTCGCACTCCCGTGCACGGTGCCGGACAGCGGGCGGGCTTCCCGGGCGGGCACCAGCGCCGCACGCCAGGCACCCGCGGTGACGATCTCCACCGTCAGCGCGCCGGCGAACGGCGCGGGCGCCGGCACCCGGACGCGGGCCGGGCCGTGGTCGCGGTGCGCGAGGCGCACCGCCCGGCGCCGCCGGTCGCCGCGTCCGTGCCGGGCGCGCACCAGGAAGCCGCCCGGCGCCTCGCCCTCGAAGACCAGCAGGCACCTGCCCGTCCGCCCCGGCGGGGGAGGCATCCGCAGCACCGCCGGTCCGCTGCCCTCGCTCCAGAGGGCCGGATGCTCCTCTTCCAGACGGTCGTCGGCCGCCGCGGAGGACAGCCTCTCCAGGGCGGCCTGCCCCTCGGCGACGGCCTCCGGCACCAGGCCCGGGTCCACGCGCTTCGCCCGTTCGTAGGCGTCCAGGGCGAGCCGCCAGTCCTCGGCGGTCGTGGCGTCGACCGGCAGCGGGGTGCGGGCGATCCGTTCGCCGTAACGGGTGACCGCCGCCTCCGCGGCCCCCTGGAGGCTGCGTGCGGGTGCGGGTGCGGGTGCGGGTGCGGGTGCGGGCGGCAGCGGCGCCGTGCCGTGCTTCGTGCCGCCCGCCGGCCGGCGGGCCAGCGACACCGCGGTGACGAGGCAGACGCCCCCGACGGCCGCCGCCGAGGCGGCGGAGGGCTCCACCACGGTGGCGAAGGCCAGCAGGGCGGCCCCGGCCCCGACCGCGTGGGCCGCGGCGGTGCGGACGGCGGCCGCGCCCCGCCGGGGGCCCGGCGTCCGCACCGCCGGTGTTGCCGGGGCGGCTTCCGCGCCCGCGGGGCGCCCGGTCACGGCTCCTCCCGCCGCTGCGACGCGCCGAGCAGCGCCAGATGGACCCGGCGCAGGGCCCGTGCACCGACGCCCAGCACCGGGGGGACGTCGGGATCCGGGAGCGTGTGGACGAGTGCCAGGACGTCCATGACGACGG
This sequence comes from Streptomyces sp. C10-9-1, assembly GCF_024497955.1. GTDB lineage: Bacteria > Actinomycetota > Actinomycetes > Streptomycetales > Streptomycetaceae > Streptomyces > Streptomyces sanyensis. The sequence goes on from NZ_JANHKP010000012.1 coordinate 87,317, forward strand.
CGTAGTCCTCCGCGGCGCTCGGGGGCGCGCCGGGCGCGGACACCGCGGCCTCGTATCCGCGCGCGATCTCGGCGTACTCGATCACGGTCAGACGGACGTCGATCGCGGTGTCGTCCATCGCACGAACGGTGCGGGCGTGCGGGTCGGCCATGGCGGGCCTCCTCTACCGGACGGGTCGGCTCACCGCATTGTGCGGATGCTGGGGACCTCCGGTCAGGGGCCGGAGGCGGCCGTCCTGGACGTCGCTTCGTTGCCGGAAGTCGGCAACAGGGCGGCGGGCGGGGGTGGTTGAGGCGCGAGGGGCTCCGGTGGCACCGCCGCGGCCCGGTGCCCGCTGCGGGGGCTGCGGTGACCCCGCGGCGGTGGCCGCCCCGCAGGGCCGCCGCGCCCCTGCGGGCCCCGCGCCGTCGGTGGTCCGCGGCGGTCCCGCGCGGGTCCCGGGGGACTGCCCCGCCGGGGGCCGGACCGGGGACGGAGGCGGCGGCCGCGCCGCTCGGACGGCCCCGGAGCCGTGCCGGTCCGTGCCGGTCAGGGGCGGCCCGGGCGGTCCGGTGGAGCGGGTACTCCCCGGCGTGCTCCCCGACCCGTCCGGTGGTCCCGGTGCCGGGGTGCTGCGGTGCTTCGGTGCCCCGCCTCCGGTGGCACGGCAGCGGGGAACCTCCCGGGCGCGGGCCGCCGACCGCCTTCGCCGCGTGCCGGACCGTGCGCAACGGGCGGCTCACCCGGGCGCGGGCCGCCGGTCGGGTGACGGAGCTGCTCCGTACGGCTGCCACGGGCGCGCGAGCCGCCCCGTGCGCCGTCCGGCGCGTTCGGGGCGGCGCCTTCGGCGCGCGTCCCGGAGGCGGGTCCCACGTGCACGCCCCCGCGCGCGGCGGGGGCCTCGCACGGGCGGGAGCGCGCAGGCCCGTAAGCCCGCGCACGCCCCCGGCGGGGTGGGCCACCGGCCCGGGCGGTCCGGGGCCCCGTGAGCCGCCGCTCCGGGTCCCCGCGGCCCCGGGCCCGGCTCCGCCGGGGGTGCGGCGGACGTGCCCCTCCCGGCCGGACCGCGACGGGCGGTGACCACGTCTGACTCCCTGCTCGCGGCCCGGTTCCGGAGGGCGCGGGCCGACTCCGTCGCGCCGGGGCATTTGTTTTGACCGATGTCCGTACGGTAGGTACGCTCAGACCTTGTGCCTGGGGTGTGCCCGGGCTCGTGTGCGTGTCCTCAGCCGCAGTGCGAGTCCGACGAAGGCCACCGCAATCTGCGTCCGTTGCCGCTTTCCGCGGGCGTCCGCAGTATTCGACACACCCGACCGCGTGGGTCGGCAACGTTCCAGGTTAGCTTCACTGACGGCACACAGAAACCGGAGAAGTAGTGCCTACGATCCAGCAGCTGGTCCGCAAGGGCCGGCAGGACAAGGTCGAGAAGAACAAGACGCCCGCACTCGAGGGTTCCCCTCAGCGCCGCGGCGTCTGCACGCGTGTGTTCACGACCACCCCGAAGAAGCCGAACTCGGCCCTCCGTAAGGTCGCGCGTGTGCGTCTGACCTCCGGTATCGAGGTCACGGCCTACATCCCGGGTGAGGGACACAACCTGCAGGAGCACTCCATCGTGCTCGTGCGCGGCGGCCGTGTGAAGGACCTGCCGGGTGTTCGCTACAAGATCATCCGCGGCTCCCTCGACACCCAGGGTGTCAAGAACCGCAAGCAGGCCCGCAGCCGCTACGGCGCCAAGAAGGAGAAGTAAGAATGCCTCGTAAGGGCCCCGCCCCGAAGCGCCCGGTCATCATCGACCCGGTTTACGGCTCCCCTCTGGTGACCTCGCTCATCAACAAGATCCTGCTGAACGGCAAGCGCTCCACCGCCGAGCGGATCGTCTACGGCGCCATGGAGGGTCTTCGCGAGAAGACCGGCGCCGACCCGGTCATCACCCTGAAGCGCGCCCTCGAGAACGTCAAGCCCTCGCTCGAGGTCAAGTCCCGCCGTGTCGGTGGTGCCACCTACCAGGTGCCGATCGAGGTCAAGCCCGGTCGCGCCTCCACCCTCGCGCTGCGCTGGGTCGTCGGCTACTCCCGCGCCCGTCGCGAGAAGACCATGACCGAGCGCCTGATGAACGAGCTGCTGGACGCCTCGAACGGCCTCGGCGCCTCGGTCAAGAAGCGCGAGGACACGCACAAGATGGCCGAGTCCAACAAGGCCTTCGCGCACTACCGCTGGTAGTCGCACCCACATCGAGACCGAGAGAAGACTGAAGCCTTATGGCTACCACTTCGCTTGACCTGGCCAAGGTGCGCAACATCGGCATCATGGCCCACATCGACGCGGGCAAGACGACGACCACCGAGCGCATCCTGTTCTACACCGGTGTGAGCTACAAGATCGGTGAGGTCCACGACGGCGCCGCCACGATGGACTGGATGGAGCAGGAGCAGGAGCGTGGCATCACGATCACGTCCGCTGCGACCACCTGTCACTGGCCGCTCGCCAACGTCGACCACACGATCAACATCATCGACACCCCGGGTCACGTCGACTTCACGGTCGAGGTGGAGCGTTCGCTCCGCGTGCTCGACGGTGCCGTGACCGTGTTCGACGGTGTGGCCGGCGTGGAGCCGCAGTCCGAGACGGTGTGGCGCCAGGCCGACCGCTACGGCGTGCCCCGCATCTGCTTCGTCAACAAGCTCGACCGCACCGGTGCCGAGTTCCACCGCTGTGTCGACATGATCAGCGACCGCCTGGGCGCGGTGCCGATCGTCATGCAGCTCCCGATCGGTGCCGAGGCCGACTTCAAGGGCGTCATCGACCTCGTGACGATGAAGGCCCTCGTCTGGTCCGCCGAGGCGACGAAGGGCGAGATGTACGACACCGTCGACATCCCGGCCACGCACGCCGAGGCCGCCGAGGAGTGGCGCGGCAAGCTCCTGGAGACGGTCGCCGAGAACGACGAAGAGATCATGGAGCTGTACCTGGAGGGCAACGAGCCCACCGAGGAGCAGCTGTACACCGCGATCCGTCGTATCACCATCGCGTCCGGCGTCTCCAAGGACGCCACCGTCACCCCGGTGTTCTGCGGCACCGCGTTCAAGAACAAGGGCGTCCAGCCCCTGCTCGACGCGGTCGTGCGCTACCTGCCGTCGCCCCTGGACGTCGAGGCCATCGAGGGCCACGACGTCAAGGACGCGGACACGGTCGTCAAGCGCCGTCCGTCCGACGAGGAGCCGCTGTCGGCCCTCGCGTTCAAGATCGCGAGCGACCCGCACCTCGGCAAGCTCACCTTCGTCCGGATCTACTCCGGTCGCCTGGACTCCGGCACCGCGGTGCTGAACTCCGTCAAGGGCAAGAAGGAGCGCATCGGCAAGATCTACCGCATGCACGCGAACAAGCGTGAGGAGATCGAGTCGGTGGGCGCCGGCGACATCGTCGCCGTCATGGGCCTGAAGCAGACCACCACCGGTGAGACGCTGTGCGACGACAAGAACCCGGTGATCCTGGAGTCCATGGACTTCCCGGCGCCGGTGATCCAGGTCGCGATCGAGCCCAAGTCCAAGGGTGACCAGGAGAAGCTGGGTGTCGCCATCCAGCGTCTCGCGGAGGAGGACCCCTCCTTCCAGGTTCACTCGGACGAGGAGACCGGCCAGACCATCATCGGCGGTATGGGCGAGCTGCACCTCGAGGTGCTGGTCGACCGCATGCGCCGTGAGTTCCGGGTCGAGGCCAACGTCGGCAAGCCGCAGGTCGCGTACCGCGAGACGATCCGCAAGGCCGTCGAGCGCGTGGACTACACCCACAAGAAGCAGACCGGTGGTACCGGTCAGTTCGCCAAGGTGCAGATCGCGATCGAGCCCATCGAGGGCGGCGACGCCGCGTACGAGTTCGTCAACAAGGTCACCGGTGGCCGCATCCCCAAGGAGTACATCCCCTCGGTGGACGCGGGTGCGCAGGAGGCCATGCAGTTCGGCATCCTGGCCGGCTACGAGATGACCGGCGTGCGCGTCACCCTCATCGACGGTGGCTACCACGAGGTCGACTCCTCCGAGCTCGCGTTCAAGATCGCCGGTTCGCAGGCCTTCAAGGAGGCCGCGCGCAAGGCCAGCCCCGTGCTCCTGGAGCCGATGATGGCCGTCGAGGTCACCACGCCCGAGGACTACATGGGCGAGGTCATCGGCGACATCAACTCCCGCCGTGGACAGATCCAGTCCATGGAGGAGCGGATGAACGCCCGGATCGTCAAGGGCCTCGTGCCGCTCTCGGAGATGTTCGGCTACGTCGGAGACCTCCGCAGCAAGACCTCGGGTCGCGCAAGCTACTCGATGCAGTTCGACTCCTACGCCGAGGTTCCCCGGAACGTCGCCGAGGAGATCATCGCGAAGGCCAAGGGCGAGTAACCCACCCGGGTTCACGCTTTAGGCTTGACACCGTCCGCCGGGGTTCGCCCCGAGACCTTCGGGTCGAACCCCCGGCGGTCGGCTTCCCAGCAAAGATCACCTGGCGCCGATGAGTAAGGCGTACAGAACCACTCCACAGGAGGACCCCAGTGGCGAAGGCGAAGTTCGAGCGGACTAAGCCGCACGTCAACATCGGCACCATCGGTCACATCGACCACGGTAAGACGACCCTCACGGCCGCCATTACCAAGGTGCTGCACGACGCGTACCCGGACCTGAACGAGGCCTCGGCCTTCGACCAGATCGACAAGGCTCCCGAGGAGCGCCAGCGCGGTATCACCATCTCCATCGCGCACGTCGAGTACCAGACCGAGTCGCGTCACTACGCCCACGTCGACTGCCCCGGTCACGCGGACTACATCAAGAACATGATCACCGGTGCCGCGCAGATGGACGGCGCCATCCTCGTGGTCGCCGCCACCGACGGCCCGATGCCGCAGACCAAGGAGCACGTGCTCCTGGCCCGCCAGGTCGGCGTTCCGTACATCGTCGTCGCCCTGAACAAGGCCGACATGGTGGACGACGAGGAGATCCTGGAGCTCGTCGAGCTCGAGGTGCGTGAGCTCCTCTCCGAGTACGAGTTCCCGGGCGACGACGTCCCGGTCGTCAAGGTCTCGGCGCTCAAGGCGCTCGAGGGCGACGCCGAGTGGGGCAAGTCCGTCCTCGACCTGATGAAGGCCGTCGACGAGGCCATCCCGCAGCCCGAGCGCGACGTCGACAAGCCGTTCCTGATGCCGATCGAGGACGTCTTCACGATCACCGGTCGTGGCACCGTCGTCACCGGTCGTATCGAGCGTGGTGTCCTGAAGGTCAACGAGACCGTCGACATCGTCGGTATCAAGCAGGAGAAGACCACCACCACGGTCACCGGCATCGAGATGTTCCGCAAGCTGCTCGACGAGGGCCAGGCCGGTGAGAACGTCGGTCTGCTCCTCCGTGGCATCAAGCGCGAGGACGTCGAGCGCGGCCAGGTCATCATCAAGCCCGGTTCGGTCACGCCGCACACCGAGTTCGAGGCCCAGGCCTACATCCTGTCGAAGGACGAGGGTGGCCGCCACACCCCGTTCTTCAACAACTACCGCCCGCAGTTCTACTTCCGTACCACGGACGTGACCGGCGTCGTGACCCTCCCCGAGGGCACCGAGATGGTCATGCCGGGCGACAACACCACCATGACCGTCGAGCTGATCCAGCCCGTCGCCATGGAGGAGGGCCTGAAGTTCGCCATCCGTGAGGGTGGTCGGACCGTGGGCGCCGGCCAGGTCACCAAGATCACCAAGTAAGTCCCGGTGTTCTGACCCGGCAGCTCGCCCGAGCTGTGGGAGGGCCCCGCACCCTGTTGGGTGCGGGGCCCTTCGCCGTGCGCGTGCGGCGGCGCCCTGTGCGCCCCGCGGCCGGGCGCACAGGGGCCGGGCCCCGCATCCGTGTGGGTGCGGGGCCCGGCCGTCCTGCCGTGCCGGGGGGATCAGACGCCGGCGACCGACTGGATCCAGGAGCGGTACGCCGTGACGTTGGTGTAGGCCGTCGTGGTCTGCCGGTCGCTGGTGGAGGCCACGCCGACCTGGACGCCGTTGAGCATCATCGGGCCGCCCGAGTCGCCGCCCGCGGTGATGCCGTCCCCGCGGCGGGCGCAGATCGCGGAACCGCCGTAGGCGTCGCCGCAGCCGTGGGTCACCGTCACGTTCGCGACCTTGAGGTAGCGGGACTGGCAGTTGGCCTCGGAGCCGCACCGGGAGGTCGCGCCCCAGCCGTAGACCTGCACGTTCTGGCCGACGCGCACGGTGCCCGGCTGGCCCAGCCGGGCGTAGGTCGCGGACACGGAGCGGTCGAGCCGCACCAGCGCGAGGTCCGCGCCGTGGGTGTACGTCCGGACGCCGTTGGCCACGGTGCCGCCGCTGTGCTGGTCGAGGCTGCCGATGCGGAAGGACAGCCCGCCGCCGGTGACGCAGTGCTTGGCCGTGAGGATCCACGTCGGGGCGATGATCGTCGCCGAGCAGGTCTCCCGGCCGTTCGAGAACAGGCGGGCGGCCCAGGGGCCGCTCTGCGCGTAGCCCCCGCCGATGATGGGCTGGGGGGCCTTGGCCGTCGGGGGCACGGGCGCCGGTGCCGCGGTGGCGGCAGGAGCCAGAAGCGCGAGGACGGAGACCACGGCTGCCAGGAGCGCGGGGATGAGCCTTGATATGCGCAAGGTTCCTCGATTCGAAGGCACGCTGGGTGGGCGTGCGTGTGTGGGGGTTGGCGGCCCCTGGGGGCCGCGTCCGCACCGGACTCCCGGCTGTGGGGCGGGAGTTCGTCATGGACATGTCCCAGAATTCCCGAGGAACGGTGAACGGGGTACTAACGCTTGGCCATAGCACGGTGCTATAGCCCCCGCGCCCGTGCCGGTGCGGCGGCATCCGGGGGTGGCGGGGCTGTGGAGCGCCGTCCGCAACCGACGGCACGCCACCGGCTCCCTGCACCGCGGGGCGGGCGGGACCACTCCGCCCGCTCTCCCGTCCAACCGGGCCGGGGAGAGGGCCCGTCGGGCGACGGCCTGCCGCGGGTTCAGGGGTGGTGTCCGCCCCCTACAATCCCCTCACCGGCCTTGCTCCTCGGCGCCGAGCCCCCGATCCACGGGGGTCGGTGGCCGCGGACAGCGGAGGGCGCATCTCTCGGGGGGAGAGACCGATGAAGGACGACAGGAAGCCGCTGGTCGGGCTGCTGGCGCCGTGGGGCGTAGTGGCCCTGACCCTGCTGATCGACATGGAGCACCACAGTTGGGGCAGCGTTCTCGACTGGGTTTCGCTCGTCCTTTTCGCGGTTCTCACCGGCTGGGTGGCCCGGGAGCTCTCCCGCCGTGTCCGACGGCGCGGCCCGGGAGGGAAGCGCGAGGGGCACCCATAGGGGGCGGGGGGAGCACGGGACCGTGCCGGCGGTTCCGGAGCGCCTTCTGCTCCGTCACGGACACGGCTCGCCGCCCGCCGTCGTTCCCGGGCGCAGCCGCCCGGGAGGGGGCGGGTGCCCGGAGGCTGCACGCGGTCGCCGAGTCCGCAGGCGCGGGGCCGTGTTGTGGAGAGACCGGGTGGCCGGTGCGAGGGCAGGACATGGCGAGGGGGCGGGCGTGGAGGGACCGTGGAGTGTTGTGCTTCGCCTGGTACATGCCGTCCTCGGGGGGATCGCCGCCTTCTTCGAGTGGATGAACCTGCGGGAGGGGTACCGCCTCTTCGGGCGCGATGTGCGAAGAGCCCGGAGGAAGGGCGGGGGCCGGTAGTCGTGGGCATGCTGCGGGGGCGCGTGCTGCGCACGCCATGAACCGGGGACGACCGGGTGACGCGAGCGGCGCGCCCGGGAGGAGCCCGCCCCGGTCCGGTCGGCCGGTGGCGCCCCGGCCCCGGGCGGGTGCCGTGGGGGAGCCCGCCCGACGCGGATGTTGCCCCAGCGGGGTGAGGCGTGCCCAGCGGTACGCCCGGCACCTCGTGCGCGCCCCTATCGTCCCGGTATGAGACCCAGGACCGGTCGGGCGCTGACCTCCGTGATGGTGCTGCTCACGCTGACCACCGGGATGGTCGAGGCGGTGTCCTTCCTGGTGCTCGGTCCGGTCTTCGCGGCGGTCCAGACGGGCAACCTGCTGCTGCTCGGGTTCGCGATCGCCGGGGCGCCGGGGATCTCGGCGACGGTCTCGGGGGTCTCCCTCGCCGGGTTCGCCTTCGGTGCCATCGCGGGATCCCGCCTGGAGTCGGCGATCGACGCCCGCGGCCGGCGCTGGTTCGCCGCGGCCCTGGTGGGGGAGGGGGTCCTGCTGGGTGCGGCGGCCCTGGTGATCTGGCGTGCCGGTATCGAGAGCGCTCCGCAGGGGCAGGTGGGCGGCCGGCACCTGGCGGCGATCGCGATGGTGGCGTGCGCCATGGGGGTGCGCAACGTGACCTCGCTGCGGGCGCCGGTCGCCGACGTCCCCACCACGGTGTCGACCCGGGCCCTCACCGGTCTGCTGATCGCGCTGCCCCCGCTGGCGTCGGACTCCCGGGTGGGCGGCGGTGGGGGCAGGGAGCTGCGGCGGATGGCGTCCGTCGCCGCGATGTTCGCCGGGGGGCTGCTCGGTGCGTGGTTCCTGGAACGCGCGACCCACCCCGCCCTCGCCCTCGCCGTCCCCGCGGCCCTGGTGCTGGCCCTGGGGCTCGGCCTCGTCGCCCTCCGGCGCGGACGCATCTCCGTCCCGGGCTGACGGGCCCCGCGCGTGTCCGTCCGTGTGATCCGCCCCTCGGCGGAACGGCGTTCCGGGGGCCGGCCGGTCGGCGGCGCCGGCGGCCCGGCGGCACTCCCCGCGCGCGCCCCTGTTTGACACGCACCCCCCGAGGGGTACTCTCTTGGGCTCGATTGGCCAGGCGCGTGCCTCGTGTGGCAGACTGTCCGGGTTGCTCGGTTGAGTGCCGATGCTGCGCGCCTCCCGCCGGGAGGACCGGAAGCGAGTCCCACAGTACTCGTCGTCCCACGCGATGTGCCGTGAGGTGCAGGGGCGGACGTACGGGAATCTTCCGGGAAGTGTCAGCGGGGTACCGGCCAGGCGCCCGGTGGGATTTCTTCCCCCGTCCCGCGGTCCTTCGGCCCGCACCCCCTTGGTTGGGATCTCCCTATGCGGAGATTTTCGTAGAGGGGATGCGACACGCCCGACCGCGTGGGTCGGAGAAGAGAGCAGGACCCGCCGGGTACCAGAGCGTTCATACGAGAGACAGGACTACGAAGTAGCCATGGCGGGACAGAAGATCCGCATCCGGCTCAAGGCCTACGACCACGAGGTCATCGACTCCTCGGCGAAGAAGATCGTCGAGACGGTGACCCGCACTGGTGCGTCGGTCGCGGGCCCGGTGCCGCTGCCCACTGAGAAGAACGTGTACTGCGTCATCAAGTCGCCGCACAAGTACAAGGACTCGCGCGAGCACTTCGAGATGCGCACGCACAAGCGCCTGATCGACATCCTCGACCCGACGCCCAAGACCGTTGACTCGCTGATGCGCCTGGACCTTCCGGCCGGCGTTGACATCGAGATCAAGCTCTGAGAGGCGCGGAAGAGATGGCTAAGCAGATCAAGGGCGTCCTGGGCGAGAAGCTCGGCATGACCCAGGTCTGGGACGAGAACAACCGTGTCGTCCCGGTGACCGTCGTCAAGGCCGGACCCTGCGTCGTTACCCAGGTCCGTACGAACGACACCGACGGCTACGAGTCGGTCCAGATCGCCTTCGGCGAGATCGACCCGCGCAAGGTGAACAAGCCCCTCAAGGGCCACTTCGCCAAGGCCGACGTGACCCCCCGCCGCCACCTGGTGGAGCTCCGCACCTCCGACGCCAGCGAGTACACGCTCGGCCAGGAGATCACCGCCGAGGTGTTCGAGTCCGGCGTCAAGGTCGACGTCACGGGCAAGAGCAAGGGCAAGGGCTTCGCCGGTGTCATGAAGCGCCACAACTTCCGTGGCCTCGGCGCCGGTCACGGCACCCAGCGCAAGCACCGCTCCCCCGGCTCCATCGGTGGCTGCGCCACCCCGGGCCGCGTGTTCAAGGGCCTCCGCATGGCTGGCCGCATGGGCAACGAGCGGGTCACCACCCAGAACCTGACCGTTCACGCCGTTGACGCGGAGAAGGGCCTGCTGCTCATCAAGGGCGCGGTTCCTGGTCCGAACGGCGGCCTCGTCCTGGTCCGTACCGCGGCCAAGGGGGCCTGAGGTAACCGATGAGCACCATTGACATCCTTTCGCCGGCAGGCGACAAGGCCGGGACCGTCGAGCTCCCCGCGGAGATCTTCGACGCCAAGGTCAGCGTTCCGCTGATCCACCAGGTCGTCGTCGCGCAGCTGGCCGCTGCCCGTCAGGGCACGCACAAGACCAAGACCCGTGGCGAGGTCCGCGGCGGTGGCAAGAAGCCGTACCGCCAGAAGGGCACCGGCCGCGCCCGCCAGGGTTCGACCCGTGCGCCGCAGTTCGCCGGCGGTGGCGTCGTCCACGGCCCCGTGCCGCGTGACTACTCGCAGCGGACCCCGAAGAAGATGAAGGCCGCCGCCCTCCGCGGTGCCCTCACCGACCGGGCCCGCCACTCCCGCATCCACGTCGTCTCCGGCGTGGTCGACGGCGCGGTCTCCACCAAGTCCGCCAAGTCCCTGCTGGGCAAGATCTCGGAGCGCAAGAACCTGCTCCTGGTCGCCGAGCGCTCGGACGAGGCCGCGTGGCTGTCCGCCCGCAACCTGCCCCAGGTGCACATCCTGGAGCCGGGCCAGCTGAACACGTACGACGTGCTCGTCTCCGACGACGTGGTCTTCACCCAGGCCGCCTTCGAGTCCTTCGTGTCCGGCCCCAAGGCCGCCAACGACACCGAAGGGAGCGAGGCCTGATGTCCGAGGCCACGATCACGAGCAAGACCTTCACGGACCCGCGCGACGTCCTCGTCAAGCCGGTCGTGTCCGAGAAGAGCTACGCGCTGCTCGACGAGAACAAGTACACGTTCATCGTCGCGCCCGGCGCCAACAAGACCCAGATCAAGCAGGCCGTCGAGGCGGTCTTCTCGGTCAAGGTCACCGGGGTCAACACGATCAACCGGCAGGGCAAGCGCAAGCGCACCCGCACCGGTTTCGGCAAGCGCGCCAACACCAAGCGCGCCATCGTGACCCTTGCCGAGGGCGACCGCATCGACATCTTCGGCGGTCCGACCGCCTGACGGCGGTCGGAATCGTCCAGAAGTCCGGAATCATCCGAGGACTGAGACACAATGGGTATCCGCAAGTACAAGCCGACGACCCCGGGCCGTCGTGGCTCCAGCGTCGCCGACTTTGTCGAGATCACGCGGTCCACGCCGGAGAAGTCGCTGGTCCGCCCGCTGCACAGCAAGGGTGGCCGTAACAACACCGGTCGTGTGACCGTCCGTCACCAGGGCGGTGGCCACAAGCGCGCCTACCGCGTGATCGACTTCCGTCGTCACGACAAGGACGGCGTGCCGGCCAAGGTCGCTCACATCGAGTACGACCCCAACCGCACCGCGCGCATCGCGCTCCTGCACTACGCCGACGGCGAGAAGCGCTACATCATCGCGCCGCGCGGCCTGGGCCAGGGCGACCGCGTCGAGAACGGCCCCGGGGCCGACATCAAGCCGGGCAACAACCTGGCGCTGCGCAACATCCCGGTCGGTACGACCATCCACGCCATCGAGCTGCGGCCCGGCGGCGGCGCGAAGTTCGCCCGCTCCGCGGGTGCCTCCGTGCAGCTGCTCGCGAAGGAGGGCCAGATGGCCCACCTGCGCATGCCGTCCGGCGAGATCCGCCTGGTCGACGTCCGCTGCCGCGCCACCATCGGCGAGGTCGGCAACGCCGAGCAGTCGAACATCAACTGGGGCAAGGCCGGCCGCAAGCGCTGGCTCGGCGTCCGCCCGACCGTTCGCGGTGTGGCGATGAACCCGGTTGACCACCCGCACGGTGGTGGTGAGGGCAAGACCTCGGGTGGTCGCCACCCGGTCTCCCCGTGGGGTCAGAAGGAGGGTCGTACTCGTTCTCCCAAGAAGGCGAGCAACAAGTACATCGTCCGCCGCCGCAAGACGAACAAGAAGCGCTAGGAGCGGGTTTAGATGCCGCGCAGTCTCAAGAAGGGGCCCTTCGTCGACGACCACCTGATCAAGAAGGTGGATGTCCAGAACGAAGCCGGCACCAAGAACGTCATCAAGACCTGGTCCCGTCGCTCGATGATCGTCCCGGCCATGCTCGGCCACACGATCGCGGTGCACAACGGCAAGACCCATGTCCCGGTGTTCGTCACCGAGTCCATGGTCGGCCACAAGCTCGGCGAGTTCTCGCCGACTCGCACCTTCCGCGGCCACGTCAAGGACGACCGGAAGTCGAAGCGCCGCTAGACGCGGGGTGGAACGACTCATGACTTACACCGAAGGGACAACCATGGAAGCCAGGGCCCAGGCGCGGTACATCCGCGTCACGCCCATGAAGGCCCGCCGCGTGGTGGACCTCATCCGTGGCATGGATGCCACGGAGGCTCAGGCGGTCCTGCGTTTCGCCCCGCAGGCCGCGAGCGTGCCGGTCGGCAAGGTGCTGGACAGCGCCATCGCCAACGCCGCGCACAACTACGACCACACGGACGCCTCGTCGCTGTTCATCAGCGAGGCGTACGTGGACGAGGGCCCGACCCTGAAGCGGTTCCGTCCGCGTGCCCAGGGCCGTGCCTACCGGATCCGTAAGCGGACCAGCCACATCACCGTGGTCGTCAGCAGCAAGGAAGGAACCCGGTAATGGGCCAGAAGGTAAACCCGCACGGGTTCCGGCTCGGCATCACCACGGACTTCAAGTCCCGCTGGTACGCCGACAAGCTGTACAAGGACTACGTCAAGGAAGACGTCGCCATCCGTCGGATGATGACGTCCGGCATGGAGCGCGCCGGCATCTCCAAGGTCGAGATCGAGCGCACCCGTGACCGCGTCCGTGTGGACATCCACACGGCCCGTCCGGGCATCGTCATCGGCCGCCGCGGCGCCGAGGCCGACCGCATCCGCGGCGACCTGGAGAAGCTCACCGGCAAGCAGGTCCAGCTGAACATCCTCGAGGTCAAGAACCCCGAGGTCGACGCTCAGCTCGTGGCCCAGGCCGTCGCCGAGCAGCTGTCCTCCCGCGTCTCCTTCCGCCGTGCCATGCGCAAGAGCATGCAGTCGGCGATGAAGGCCGGCGCCAAGGGCATCAAGATCCAGTGCGGTGGCCGCCTCGGCGGCGCCGAGATGTCCCGCTCGGAGTTCTACCGCGAGGGCCGTGTGCCGCTGCACACGCTCCGCGCGAACGTCGAGTACGGCTTCTTCGAGGCCAAGACCACCTTCGGCCGCATCGGCGTGAAGGTCTGGATCTACAAGGGCGACGTCAAGAACATCGCCGAGGTCCGCGCGGAGAACGCCGCCGCCCGTGCCGGCAACCGTCCGGCCCGCGGCGGTGCGGACCGCCCGGCCGGCCGCGGTCGCGGTGGCGAGCGTCGTGGACGCAAGCCGCAGCAGGCTCAGGCTGCCGAGGCCCCCAAGGCCGAGGCCGCCGCCGCCGCTCCGGCTGCTGAGAGCACCGGAACGGAGGCCTGACCGACATGCTGATCCCCCGTAGGGTCAAGCACCGCAAGCAGCACCACCCGAAGCGCAACGGCATGGCCAAGGGTGGCACGCAGGTTGCGTTCGGCGAGTACGGCATCCAGGCCATGACTCCGGCGTACGTGACCAACCGCCAGATCGAGGCGGCCCGTATCGCCATGACCCGCCACATCAAGCGTGGCGGCAAGGTCTGGATCAACATCTACCCGGACCGCCCGCTGACCAAGAAGCCGGCCGAGACCCGCATGGGTTCCGGTAAGGGTTCGCCGGAGTGGTGGGTCGCGAACGTGAAGCCCGGTCGGGTGATGTTCGAGCTGTCCTACCCGAACGAGAAGATCGCGCGTGAGGCGCTGACCCGTGCGGCTCACAAGCTGCCGATGAAGTGCAAGATCGTCAAGCGCGAGGCAGGTGAAGCGTGATGTCGGCCGGAACCAAGGCGTCCGAGCTGCGCGAGCTGGGCAACGAGGAGCTTGTTGCCAAGCTCCGCGAGGCCAAGGAAGAGCTGTTCAACCTCCGCTTCCAGGCGGCGACGGGCCAGCTCGAGAACCACGGCCGGCTGAAGGCCGTCCGCAAGGACATCGCCCGGATCTACACCCTGATGCGTGAGCGTGAGCTGGGCATCGAGACGGTGGAGAGCGCCTGATGAGCGAGAACAACGTGACTGAGCAGAAGACCGAGCGCAACGCCCGCAAGACCCGCGAGGGTCTGGTCGTCAGCGACAAGATGGACAAGACCGTCGTCGTCGCCGTTGAGGACCGCGTCAAGCACGCGCTGTACGGCAAGGTCATCCGCCGTACGAACAAGCTCAAGGCCCACGACGAGCAGAACGCCGCCGGCGTCGGCGACCGCGTCCTCCTGATGGAGACCCGGAAGCTGTCCGCCACCAAGCACTGGCGCGTCGTCGAGATCCTCGAGAAGGCCAAGTAATCGCTCGAAGGGGTAACCCTTCGAGTTCGTTCCGCCAGGCTCGGCGGGGGTCTCCAGCGGAGACCCCCGCCGGGAACCGGCAGACAATCAGGAGATAGACGTGATCCAGCAGGAGTCGCGACTGCGCGTCGCCGACAACACTGGTGCCAAGGAGATCCTTTGCATCCGTGTTCTCGGTGGCTCCGGTCGCCGCTACGCGGGCATCGGTGACGTCATCGTCGCCACCGTCAAGGACGCGATCCCCGGTGGCAACGTGAAGAAGGGTGACGTCGTCAAGGCGGTCATCGTTCGCACCGTCAAGGAGCGCCGCCGCCAGGACGGCTCGTACATCCGCTTCGACGAGAACGCCGCCGTCATTCTGAAGAACGACGGCGACCCTCGCGGCACCCGTATCTTCGGCCCCGTCGGCCGTGAGCTGCGCGAGAAGAAGTTCATGAAGATCATCTCGCTCGCGCCGGAGGTGCTGTAAGCATGAAGATCAAGAAGGGCGACCTGGTTCAGGTCATCACCGGCAAGGACAAGGGCAAGCAGGGCAAGGTCATCGCGGCCTTCCCCCGCGAGGACCGCGTCCTGGTCGAGGGTGTCAACCGGGTCAAGAAGCACACCAAGGCCGGCCAGACCGCCCGTGGTTCGCAGACCGGTGGCATCGTGACCACCGAGGCTCCGATCCACGTGAGCAACGTCCAGCTCGTCGTCGAGAAGGACGGCAAGAAGGTCGTGACCCGCGTCGGCTTCCGCTTCGACGACGAGGGCAACAAGATCCGCGTTGCCAAGCGGACGGGTGAGGACATCTGATGGCTACCACCACCACTCCGCGTCTCAAGACGAAGTACCGCGACGAGATCGCCCCGAAGCTGCGTGAGGAGTTCTCCTACGAGAACGTCATGCAGATCCCGGGCCTCGTCAAGATCGTGGTCAACATGGGTGTCGGCGACGCCGCCCGCGACTCGAAGCTGATCGACGGAGCCATCCGCGATCTCGCCACGATCACCGGTCAGAAGCCGGCCGTCACCAAGGCCCGCAAGTCCATCGCGCAGTTCAAGCTGCGCGAGGGTCAGCCGATCGGTGCCCACGTCACGCTCCGTGGCGACCGCATGTGGGAGTTCCTGGACCGCACCCTGTCGCTCGCGCTCCCGCGCATCCGCGACTTCCGCGGCCTGTCCCCCAAGCAGTTCGACGGCCGTGGCAACTACACCTTCGGTCTCACGGAGCAGGTCATGTTCCACGAGATCGACCAGGACAAGATCGACCGCGTCCGGGGTATGGACATCACCGTGGTCACCACGGCGACCAACGACGACGAGGGCCGTGCCCTTCTGCGTCACCTCGGCTTCCCGTTCAAGGAGGCGTGAGCGAGATGGCGAAGAAGGCTCTGATTGCCAAGGCTGCTCGTAAGCCCAAGTTCGGTGTGCGTGCCTACACCCGCTGCCAGCGCTGTGGCCGTCCGCACTCCGTGTACCGCAAGTTCGGCCTCTGCCGCGTGTGCCTTCGTGAGATGGCTCACCGTGGCGAGCTGCCGGGCGTGACCAAGAGCTCCTGGTAATCCCCTCGTTGGGATTCCCCGGAGTCTCTCGGTAAGCACCTGGACGGCGGCCGCCCTCCCGCATGCCGTAGGCTTGCAGGGTTGGGCGTCCGCCGCCCTACCGACTTACTACGCCGTAGGTCCCCGCGCCGCACCCGTCCCGCCCCTGTGTGGGGAGAGGGATGGCGCATACAGGAAACCCCGGCGAGAGAGGCCGAAGGCCAATTCATGACCATGACTGATCCGATCGCAGACATGCTGACGCGTCTGCGTAACGCGAACTCGGCGTACCACGACACCGTGGCGATGCCGCACAGCAAGATCAAGTCGCACATCGCCGAGATCCTCCAGCAGGAGGGTTTCATCACCGGCTGGAAGGTCGAGGACGCCGAGGTCGGCAAGAACCTCGTCCTGGAGCTGAAGTTCGGCCCGAACCGTGAGCGTTCGATCGCCGGCATCAAGCGCATCTCCAAGCCGGGTCTGCGTGTTTACGCGAAGTCCACCAACCTGCCGAAGGTCCTCGGCGGCCTGGGCGTGGCGATCATCTCCACGTCCCACGGTCTCCTGACCGGCCAGCAGGCGCAGAAGAAGGGCGTGGGTGGGGAAGTCCTCGCCTACGTCTGGTAGTCGGGAACGGAGGAACAGCTCATGTCGCGTATCGGCAAGCTCCCCATCCAGGTTCCCGCCGGTGTGGACGTCACCATCGATGGCCGCACGGTCGTCGTGAAGGGTTCCAAGGGCACCCTCACGCACACCGTCGCCGCGCCGATCGAGATTGTGAAGGGCGAGGACGGCGTTCTCAACGTCACCCGTCCGAACGACGAGCGTCAGAACAAGGCCCTGCACGGCCTGTCCCGCACGCTGGTGGCGAACATGATCACCGGCGTGACCCAGGGGTACACCAAGGCGCTCGAGATCAGCGGTGTCGGTTACCGCGTCGCCGCGAAGGGCTCCAACCTGGAGTTCCAGCTCGGCTACAGCCACCCGATCCTGGTGGAGGCCCCCGAGGGCATCTCCTTCAAGGTCGAGTCGCCGACCAAGTTCTCGGTCGAGGGCATCGACAAGCAGAAGGTCGGCGAGGTCGCCGCGAACATCCGCAAGCTGCGCAAGCCCGACCCGTACAAGGCCAAGGGCGTCAAGTACGCGGGCGAGGTCATCCGCCGCAAGGTCGGAAAGGCGGGCAAGTAAGCCATGGCATACGGCACGAAGATCGCCAAGGGCGACGCTTACAAGCGCGCCGCGAAGCAGCGTCGTCACATCCGTATCCGCAAGAACGTGTCGGGTACGGCCGAGCGTCCGCGCCTGGTCGTCACGCGTTCGAACCGCAACATCGTCGCGCAGGTCATCGACGACCTCAAGGGCCACACCGTGGCGTCGGCGTCCACTCTGGACGTCTCGATCCGCGGTGGCGAGGGCGACAAGTCCGCGCAGGCCAAGCAGGTCGGCGCCCTGGTCGCCGAGCGTGCCAAGGCCGCCGGTGTCGAGGCTGTCGTGTTCGACCGTGGTGGCAACAGGTACGCCGGGCGCATCGCCGCCCTGGCCGACGCCGCCCGCGAAGCCGGGCTCAAGTTCTGAGCCCGTCGCAGCGTAGCTAGCGGAAAAGAGAGAGGTAAATCCAATGGCTGGACCCCAGCGCCGCGGAAGCGGTGCCGGTGGCGGCGAGCGGCGGGACCGGAAGGGCCGTGACGGCGGCGCAGCTGCCGCCGAGAAGACCGCGTACGTCGAGCGCGTCGTCGCGATCAACCGAGTCGCCAAGGTCGTGAAGGGTGGTCGTCGCTTCAGCTTCACCGCGCTGGTCGTGGTGGGCGACGGTGACGGCACCGTGGGTGTCGGTTACGGCAAGGCCAAGGAGGTGCCGGCCGCCATCGCCAAGGGTGTGGAGGAGGCCAAGAAGCACTTCTTCAAGGTCCCCCGTATCCAGGGCACCATCCCGCACCCGATCCAGGGTGAGAAGGCTGCCGGCGTCGTCCTGCTCAAGCCCGCCGCCCCCGGTACCGGTGTGATCGCCGGTGGCCCGGTGCGTGCCGTGCTGGAGTGCGCGGGCGTGCACGACATCCTGTCGAAGTCGCTCGGCTCGGACAACGCGATCAACATCGTGCACGCGACCGTGGAGGCCCTGAAGGGCCTTCAGCGTCCCGAGGAGATCGCGGCCCGCCGCGGTCTGCCCCTCGAGGACGTGGCCCCCGCGGCCCTGCTGCGTGCGCGTGCGGGGGCGGGTGCGTAATGGCTCGCCTCAAGATCACGCAGACGAAGTCGTACATCGGCAGCAAGCAGAACCACCGCGACACCCTGCGTTCGCTCGGGCTGAAGCGCCTGAACGACGTGGTCGTCAAGGAGGACCGCCCCGAGTTCCGCGGCATGGTGCACACCGTCCGCCACCTCGTGACGGTCGAGGAGGTCGACTGACATGGCGGAGCAGAACCCGCTGAAGGTCCACAACCTCCGTCCCGCCCCGGGCGCCAAGACCGCCAAGACCCGTGTGGGTCGTGGTGAGGCGTCGAAGGGTAAGACGGCCGGTCGTGGTACCAAGGGCACCAAGGCCCGTTACCAGGTTCCGGAGCGCTTCGAGGGTGGGCAGATGCCCCTCCACATGCGTCTTCCGAAGCTCAAGGGCTTCAAGAACCCCTTCCGCACCGAGTACCAGGTCGTGAACCTGGACAAGCTCGCGGCCCTGTACCCGCAGGGTGGCGAGGTCACCGTGGCCGACCTGGTCGCCAAGGGTGCCGTGCGCAAGAACCAGCTCGTCAAGGTCCTCGGCCAGGGCGAGGTCTCCGTGGCGCTGCAGGTGACGGTCGACGCCGTCTCCGGCTCCGCCAAGGAGAAGATCACCGCCGCCGGCGGCACCGTGACCGAGCTCGTCTGAGTCTCGGACGCTTTTGCGGCCTGGGCCGTCCCTCCAGGGGGGCGGCCCAGGCCGTTGCCGTAGGCCGCCGTACGGTGCCTGCGGCCGCACGCCGCCCGCTCCGGGACCTCCGGTCCCGCCGGGCCTTCCTCGCCGCCCTCGGGGCCCGTCCCGTCCGGTGGTCACCACATCGTGTGGAACCCGGCCCCGGCGCACCGCTGGACGGACCGCGCGGACAGTGGTACAGCAGACACCGCCCACCGGCCCCCGCTCTACCGCAAGCCTGCCCAGACCGGGCACCGCAAGGGGGTTGACGGGGTCGCGCGACCGGTCGTCTTTGCGGCATACCCCGGCTGGATGGTTGTTCCAGGAGGGGCGGTCGCCGGTAAGGTGGCGTGCACTGTTGCTCTGCTCCTGGAGGTCGTTGACAGTAGCGGCGAAACCGCTGGCCTCCAGAACACGCCGCCCGGTGCGCCGGGCGGTTCTGGCTGAATACGTATTCGTCGATCCTCAAGACCGTCACCTCTGACGCTTAGCGCGGGGGTCGCAGGAGGCACCGTGCTCACCGCGTTCGCCCGGGCGTTCAAGACGCCCGACCTGCGCAAGAAGCTGCTCTTCACCCTGGGCATCATCGTTCTGTACCGCCTCGGGTCACAGATCCCGATTCCGGGCGTGAGTTACCAGAACGTCCAGATCTGTGTGGATGCAGCCTCGCAGGGCAATAACAGCCTGTTCGGGCTGGTGAACATGTTCAGCGGCGGTGCGCTGCTGCAGATCACCATCTTCGCGCTCGGCATCATGCCGTACATCACCGCGAGCATCATTCTCCAGCTGCTGACGGTGGTGATCCCGCGGCTGGAGGCCCTCAAGAAGGAGGGCCAGTCCGGCACCGCCAAGATCACGCAGTACACCCGCTACCTGACCGTGGCGCTCGCCGTCCTGCAGGGCACCGGCATCGTGGCCGCCGCCCGCAGCGGCGCCCTGTTCAGCGGCTGCCGCGTGGGCGACCAGATCGTGCCCGACCAGTCGATCTTCACCACCGTCGTCATGGTCATCACCATGACCGCGGGCACCGCGGCCGTCATGTGGCTCGGCGAGCTCATCACCGACCGCGGCATCGGCAACGGCATGTCGATCCTGATGTTCATCTCGATCGCCGCCGGCTTCCCGGGCGCCCTGTGGGCCATCAAGGAGAGCGGCAAGCTCGCCGGCGGCTGGATCGAGTTCGGCACCGTCATCCTGATCGGCTTCGTGATGGTCGGCCTCGTCGTCTTCGTCGAGCAGGCCCAGCGCCGGATCCCGGTCCAGTACGCGAAGCGCATGATCGGCCGCAGGTCCTACGGCGGTACGTCCACGTACATCCCGCTCAAGGTGAACCAGGCGGGTGTGATTCCCGTCATCTTCGCCTCGTCGCTGCTCTACATCCCGGCGCTGGTCGCCCAGTTCTCCACCTCGCAGTCCGGCTGGAAGACCTGGATCGAGACCCACTTCGTCACGGGAAGCCACCCCTACTACATCGCGACCTACTTCCTCCTGATCGTGTTCTTCGCCTTCTTCTATGTGGCGATCTCGTTCAACCCCGAGGAAGTCGCGGACAACATGAAGAAGTATGGTGGCTTCATCCCGGGCATCCGGGCTGGTCGTCCTACTGCCGAGTACCTGAGCTACGTGCTCAACAGGATCACTTGGCCGGGCTCGCTGTACCTGGGTCTGATTGCTCTTGTCCCGACGATGGCGTTGGCAGGCTTCGGAGGCGCGAACCAGAACTTCCCGTTCGGCGGGACGAGCATCCTCATCATCGTGGGTGTGGGTCTGGAGACCGTGAAGCAGATCGAGAGCCAGCTCCAGCAGCGTAATTACGAAGGGTTCCTCCGCTGATGCGTATCGTCCTCGTCGGACCGCCCGGTGCCGGGAAGGGAACGCAGGCCGCCTTCCTCGCGAAGAACCTGTCGATCCCGCACATCTCCACGGGTGACCTCTTCCGTGCCAACATCTCGCAGGGCACGGAGCTCGGCAAGCGCGCCAAGTCCTACATGGACGCGGGCAACCTGGTGCCGGACGAGGTGACCATCGGGATGGCCCGGGACCGCATGGCCCAGGCCGACGCCGAGGGCGGCTTCCTGCTCGACGGCTTCCCGCGCAACGTGGGCCAGGCCGAGGCGCTGGACGGGATGCTCCGCGGTGAGGGCGTCGCCCTGGACGCGGTGCTCGACCTGGAGGTCCCCGAGGACGAGGTGGTCAAGCGCATCGCCGGCCGCCGGGTGTGCCGCAACAGCAGCGCGCACGTCTACCACGTGGTCTACACCCCGCCGAAGGCGGAGGGCGTCTGCGACGAGTGCGGCGGCGAGCTGTACCAGCGCGACGACGACTCCGAGGAGACGGTCCGCAAGCGGCTGGAGGTCTACCACACGCAGACCGAGCCGATCATCGACTACTACAAGGCCCAGGGCCTGGTGGTCACGATCTCCGCGCTGGGCAAGGTCGCCGAGGTGACCGCCCGAGCGATGGAGGCCCTCCAGGTCGACGAGGCCGCACAGGGCTGATCCCGCACGAACCAGACGAGGCCGCGGTGTCCGGTGGACGCCGCGGCCTTATCGTTGACACACCCCTCCGTTCCCCCCAGAAAGGCGCCCGCTGCAATGGTGCAGATCAAGACCCCCGAGCAGATCGCGAAGATGCGCGAGGCGGGACTTGTCGTCGCCGCCATCCACGCGGCCACGCGGGAGGCCGCCGTGCCCGGCGCGACCACCCGCGACCTGGACGAGGTCGCCCGCAAGGTGATCGCCGACCACGGCGCCAAGTCGAACTTCCTGGGCTACGGGGGCTTCCCGGCCACCATCTGCACCTCGGTCAACGAGGTCGTGGTCCACGGCATCCCCGACGAGAAGACCGTCCTGAAGGACGGGGACGTCATCTCGATCGACTGCGGTGCGATCATCGACGGCTGGCACGGCGACGCCGCGTACACCGCCTTCGTGGGCACCGGCCACTCCCAGGAGCTCGTGGAGCTCTCCCGGGTGACCGAGGAGTCGATGTGGGCGGGGATCGCGGCGATGCGCAACGGTGCCCGGCTGGTGGACGTCTCCCGCGCCATCGAGACCTACATCCGCCGCCAGCCCCGGCCGGCGACGGGCAGGTACGGGATCATCGAGGACTACGGCGGCCACGGCATCGGGACCGAGATGCACATGGACCCCCACCTGCTGAACTACGTCTCCCGCAAGCGCGGGCGCGGACCGAAGATCGTGCCCGGCTTCTGCCTGGCGATCGAGCCCATGGTGTCGCTGGGCACGCCCCACACCGAGGTCCTCGCCGACGACTGGACGGTGGTCACCACCGACGGCACCTGGTCGGCGCACTGGGAGCACTCCGTGGCGCTGACGGAGGAGGGCCCGCTGGTGCTGACCGCCCCCGACGGCGGCAAGGCCAAGCTGGCGGAACTGGGGATCACCGCGGCGCCGGACCCGGCCGCCTCGGCCTGAGCCGCCGCCGGGCCCTCCGGGCGGTGCGCGCCCGGAGGGCCCCGCCCGCATAACGATCTACGCCGCTGGGCAGACTTGACGGATTCGTCTTTTCGGGACCCCTGACGTAGACTGATGCGTCGGTTCTCGTGCATCCGTGTGCCCGCACCCGGGTGGAGAGCCGATCAAGGTAGCCGATTCGAAGGGCATAGCGTGGCCAAGAAGCAAGGTGCCATCGAGATCGAGGGCACCGTGATCGAGTCCCTCCCGAACGCCATGTTCAAGGTGGAGCTCCAGAACGGTCACAAGGTCCTCGCGCACATCTCCGGCAAGATGCGCATGCACTACATCCGCATCCTCCCGGACGACCGGGTCGTGGTGGAGCTCTCTCCCTACGACCTGACGCGTGGGCGGATCGTCTACCGCTACAAGTAGATCTTGCCGTGCCCCGTCCCCGGGGCGACGGCACTGACCCGGAGAACCTCACATCCCATGAAGGTCAAGCCGAGCGTCAAGAAGATCTGCGACAAGTGCAAGGTGATCCGCCGCCACGGCCGGGTCATGGTCATCTGCGACAACCTGCGCCACAAGCAGCGCCAGGGCTGACGCACGACCACCTGCACGACTCGCGGATCCTCGCGCGACGCACGTAACACCATGTACATACGCAGAGTCCGCCTGACCACGGTCGGCGACACCTCCGGTGGAGGCCGGAGACCTGGTCCGTACCACCCCGTGACGGGGTCGGCGGCCACGGAACGGCTCTGCGGAAGACCTCCGACTACATCAGGAGCCATGAATGGCACGCCTTGAAGGCGTTGACCTTCCGCGCGACAAGCGCATCGAGGTCGCCCTCACCTACGTCTTCGGCATCGGGCGCACGCGGTCCCAGGAGACCCTCGCCGCCACCGGTGTCGACCCCAACGTCCGCGTTCGTGACCTCGCCGAAGAGGACCTGGTCAAGATCCGCGAGTACGTGGACGTCAACTTCCAGACCGAAGGTGACCTCCGCCGCGACATCCAGGCCAACATCCGCCGCAAGGTCGAGATCGGCTGCTACCAGGGTCTGCGGCACCGTCGCGGCCTGCCGGTCCACGGCCAGCGCACCAGCACGAACGCGCGTACCCGCAAGGGCCCGCGTCGCGCCATCGCCGGCAAGAAGAAGCCGGGCAAGAAGTAGTCCTCAGCAGGACGCCGCGGGCCGGCGGGGAACTCCCGCCACCCGTGATACCAGCGGTCTTCGCTGGAGGACCGACCACCTCCCGTAGGAGTTTGAGAGATGCCCCCCAAGGGACGTCAGGGCGCCGTCAAGAAGGTGCGCCGCAAGGAAAAGAAGAACGTCGCTCACGGCCACGCGCACATCAAGAGCACGTTCAACAACACGATCGTCTCGATCACGGACCCCTCGGGCAACGTGATCTCCTGGGCCTCCGCCGGCCACGTCGGCTTCAAGGGCTCGCGCAAGTCCACCCCCTTCGCCGCGCAGATGGCCGCCGAGTCGGCCGCCCGCCGCGCGCAGGAGCACGGCATGCGCAAGGTCGACGTCTTCGTCAAGGGTCCCGGCTCCGGCCGTGAGACCGCGATCCGCTCGCTCCAGGCCACCGGCCTGGAGGTGGGCTCGATCCAGGACGTCACCCCCACCCCGCACAACGGCTGCCGTCCGCCCAAGCGCCGCCGCGTCTGACGCACGGCACCGGCGGGCAGCCCCCGCGGCTGCTCCACCAGGGTGTTGCGGGCGGTACGCCCCCTTCGGGGCGTACCGCCCGTACCCTGTATCAGAGGACGTCAAATAGCGGGCGTCCACGACTGAAGGAATCCACACCATGCTGATCGCTCAGCGCCCCTCGCTGACCGAAGAGGTCGTCGACGAGTACCGCTCGCGGTTCGTCATCGAGCCCCTTGAGCCGGGCTTCGGCTACACGCTCGGCAACAGCCTCCGCCGCACCCTGCTCTCCTCGATCCCGGGTGCCGCCGTCACCTCCATCCGGATCGACGGCGTCCTGCACGAGTTCACCACCGTGCCGGGGGTCAAGGAGGACGTCACCGACCTCATCCTCAACATCAAGCAGCTGGTCGTCTCCTCGGAGCACGACGAGCCGGTCGTGATGTACCTGCGCAAGCAGGGCCCGGGCCTGGTCACCGCCGCGGACATCGCCCCGCCGGCCGGTGTCGAGGTCCACAACCCCGACCTGGTCCTCGCCACGCTCAACGGCAAGGGCAAGCTGGAGATGGAGCTGACCGTCGAGCGCGGTCGCGGCTACGTCTCCGCGGTGCAGAACAAGCAGGTGGGCCAGGAGATCGGCCGCATCCCGGTCGACTCCATCTACAGCCCCGTGCTCAAGGTCACCTACAAGGTCGAGGCGACCCGTGTCGAGCAGCGCACCGACTTCGACAAGCTGATCGTCGACGTCGAGACCAAGCAGGCCATGCGCCCGCGCGACGCCATGGCGTCCGCAGGCAAGACCCTGGTCGAGCTCTTCGGCCTGGCCCGCGAGCTCAACATCGACGCCGAGGGCATCGACATGGGCCCGTCCCCGACGGACGCCGCCCTCGCCGCCGACCTGGCGCTGCCGATCGAGGAGCTGGAGCTCACGGTCCGCTCCTACAACTGCCTCAAGCGCGAGGGCATCCACTCCGTGGGTGAGCTCGTGGCGCGTTCCGAGGCCGACCTGCTCGACATCCGCAACTTCGGTGCGAAGTCGATCGACGAGGTCAAGGCGAAGCTGGCCGGCATGGGCCTGGCCCTCAAGGACAGCCCGCCCGGATTCGACCCGACCGCCGCCGCCGACGCCTTCGGCGCCGACGACGACGCGGACGCGGGCTTCGTCGAGACCGAGCAGTACTGAGACTGCGCCGGGCCGCCGCCGAGCGGCCCGGCCCCCACTTCCGGCGGGCGCCCGTCCGCCGGTAACTGACACCGGTACCTGGTACGGCCGGTGCAGATCACAAGGAGAAACCCATGCCGCGTCCCACCAAGGGAGCCCGTTTCGGCGGCAGCGCCGCGCACGAGAAGCTGCTTCTCGCGAACCTGGCGAAGTCGCTGTTCGAGCACGGCCGCATCACCACGACCGAGGCCAAGGCCCGCCGCCTGCGTCCGGTCGCCGAGCGCCTGATCACCAAGGCGAAGAAGGGCGACATCCACAACCGTCGCCTGGTGCTGCAGACCATCACGGACAAGGGCGTCGTGCACACCCTGTTCACCGAGATCGCTCCGCGCTACGCCGAGCGTCCGGGCGGCTACACCCGCATCACGAAGATCGGCAACCGTCGTGGCGACAACGCCCCGATGGCCGTGATCGAGCTGGTCGAGGGTGAGATCGCGAAGAAGGCGACCGTCGCCGAGGCCGAGGCCGCCACCAAGCGTGCGGTCAAGGAGTCGGAGGCCGCCAAGGCCGAGGACACCACCGCGGACGAGGCCGCCGAGGCCCCGGCCGAGGAGTCCAAGGACGCCTGAACCCGGCACCGGGTTCACCGAGCGGGTCCGTCCCCCTTTCGAGGGGGCGGGCCCGTTCCGCATGAGTTGAGAGGATGGTCGCGTGAGCGACGAGGTGGAGCCCGGCTTCGTCCGGGTGCGGCTGGACCTTTCCTACGACGGCACGGCCTTCTCGGGCTGGGCGAAGCAGGCCCGCGGGCAGCGCACGGTGCAGGGCGAGATCGAGGACGCCCTGCGCACGGTGACCCGCTCGGGGACCACCCACGAGCTGACGGTCGCCGGGCGCACCGACGCGGGCGTGCACGCCCGCGGCCAGGTGGCGCACGTGGACCTGCCCGCCGCGGTGTGGGCCGAGCACCGGGAGAAGCTGCTGAAGCGCCTCGCGGGAAGGCTCCCGCGCGATGTGCGGATCTGGCGCGCCGCCGAGGCGCCCGCTGGCTTCAACGCCCGCTTCTCCGCCGTCTGGCGCCGGTACGCCTACCGGGTCACCGACCACCCCGGCGGGGTGGACCCGCTGCTGCGGGGCCATGTCCTGTGGCACGACTGGCCGTTGGACGTGGACGCGATGAACGAGGCGGCGGCCGGGCTGCTCGGTGAGCACGACTTCGCCGCCTACTGCAAGCGGCGCGAGGGTGCCACGACCATCCGCACCCTCCAGCGGCTGTCCTGGGAGCGGGACGCCTCCGGTGTGCTGACGGCGACCGTGAAGGCCGACGCCTTCTGCCACAACATGGTCCGCTCCCTGGTGGGCGCGCTGCTGTTCGTCGGCGACGGGCACCGCCCGGCCGACTGGCCCGCGAAGGTGCTGGCGGCCGGGGTGCGCGACTCGGCCGTCCACGTGGTGCGCCCGCACGGCCTGACGCTGGAGGAGGTCGGCTACCCGGCCGACGACCTGCTGGCGGCGCGCAACCGGGAGGCCCGCAACCGGCGCACCCTGCCGGGGGCCTCGGGCTGCTGCTGAGGCGCCCGTCCACCGGGTCCGCCGCCGGGCGGACGCGCCGCCCTGCCGGGTGCGGCTACTGCGCCGGAAGGGTGGCCGCCGCCGCGGCCTGGGCCTCGCCGCGCCGGACGATCTGGCGGAAGGCGAACTCCCCGATGTCGTCGCCCGCCTGGTAGGCCGCCGTGTCCTGGGTGGTGACCGAGGTCGCGGAGGTGTGCCCGGTGATGGTGAAGTAGGCGTAGCGGCCGTAGGAGTTGTAGGTGTTGCGGCACACCGGGCCGCCCTTGCAGAAGACCGGGACGCCCCCTCCGGGCATCGGGGCGATGCTGCCCTTGGCCTCCTGGACGACCTTCTTCGCGGTCTTCTCGTCCGCGAAGGTCGCCACGCCCACGGTCACCGCGAGGTCGCCCGTGCGGTAGGTGGCGCGGAAGACCTGCTCGCAGCCGTTGCGTTCGAGCACCGCGCCGAGGGCCCCGGTGGCGGCGGTGGCGCAGCTGCCGGTGCGGGCCGTGGAGCCCTTGGTGTACGCCCGCTCGCCGTTGCCCATGGTGAGCTTGCGCCCGGGGAAGAGCGACTCGGCGGTCAGCGGCGCGGTGTCCTTGGCGCGGTCGGAGACGAACTCCTTGGGGTCGGGCGGAGGCAGCGGGGCCACCGAGGAGAACGAGGGCTCCGGTGCGGTGGTGTCGGCGGGCAGCGTCGGCGCACTGGGCAGGGATCCGCCCGAGGCCACGGCCCCGCCGTCCCCGGTGGAGGAGACGATCGCCAGGGCGACGGCACCCGCGATCAGCACCGTGGCCAGGGCACCGCCGCCGATCATCGTCCAGCGCCGGCGGCGCATCCGCGCGGCCGAGGCGTCGGCCAGGGCCGCCCAGTCGGGGGTGTCCGGGTCGCTGCCGCCGGAGCGGTACCGCCCGTCCCCGTACCCGCCCGGCGCACCGGCGTCCGGGCCCTGCCCGTAGCCGCCGGTGCCGGTGCCGTACCCGCCCTGGCCGTACGGGTCCTGGTGCTGTCCTCCGGACCCCCACGGGGGTCCCCCCTGCCCGAAGCTCATGCCGCGCATCCTAAACCTGTTGGGCGTACCCGTCCCCGGCGGTCACAATCGCACCCATGGGACATGTGGAGGCGGCGCACGTCGAGTACTACCTTTCGGACGGGCGCCCGCTGCTGGGCGACGCCTCGTTCCGGGTGGGCGAGGGGGCCGTCGCGGCGCTCGTCGGCGCCAACGGAGCGGGCAAGACGACGCTGCTGAGGATCGTCGCGGGGGAACTCCAGCCGCACGGCGGCTCGGTGACGGTCAGCGGCGGACTGGGGGTGATGCCCCAGTTCGTGGGGTCGGTGCGCGACGAGCGCACCGTCCGGGACCTGCTGGTGTCGGTCGCCCAGCCGCGGATCCGGGAGGCGGCCGCCGCGGTGGACGCCGCCGAGCTGCGGATCATGGAGGAGGACGACGAGGCGGCGCAGATGGCGTACGCCCAGGCGCTCAGCGACTGGGCGGAGGCGCGCGGCTACGAGGCCGAGACGCTGTGGGACATGTGCACCACGGCCGCCCTGGGCGTCCCCTACGAGAAGGCGCAGTGGCGCCTGGTGCGCACGCTCTCCGGCGGCGAGCAGAAGAGGCTGGTGCTGGAGGCGCTGCTGCGCGGTCCGGACGAGGTCCTGCTGCTGGACGAGCCGGACAACTACCTGGACGTCCCGGGCAAGCGCTGGCTGGAGGAGCGGCTGGCGGAGACCCGAAAGACGGTGCTGTTCGTCTCCCACGACCGGGAGCTGCTCTCCCGCGCCGCGGAGCGGATCGTGGCGGTGGAGCCGGGCCCGGCGGGCTCGGACGTGTGGGTGCACGGCGGCGGCTTCGCGTCCTTCCCCGAGGCGCGCCGGGAGCGCTTCGCCCGCTTCGAGGAGCTCAGGAGGCGGTGGGACGAGGAGCACGCGCGGCTGAAGGCCCTGGTGCTGCGGCTGCGCCAGCAGGCCGCAAACAGCCCCGACATGGCCTCCCGCTACCGGGCGATGCAGACCCGGCTGCGGAAGTTCGAGGAGGCGGGCCCGCCGCCGGAGCCGCCGCGGGAGCAGGACATCCGGATGCGGCTGCGCGGTGGACGCACCGGAGTGCGGGCGCTGACCTGCGAGAACCTGGAGCTGACGGGGCTGATGAAGCCCTTCTCGCTGGAGGTCTTCTACGGGGAGCGCGTGGCGGTCCTCGGCTCCAACGGCTCGGGGAAGTCGCACTTCCTGCGGCTGCTGGCGGGCGAGCCGGTGGCGCACTCGGGGGAGTGGCGGCTCGGCGCGCGGGTCGTCCCGGGCCACTTCGCCCAGACCCACGCCCATCCGGAGCTGCTCGGCCGCACCCTGGTCGACATCCTGTGGACGGAGCACTCCAAGGACCGGGGCGGGGCGATGTCCGTGCTGCGCCGCTACGAGCTGGAGCGGCAGGGGGACACCCCCTTCGAGAAGCTGTCCGGCGGCCAGCAGGCGCGTCTGCAGATCCTGCTGCTGGAGCTCGCGGGCACCACCGCGCTGCTGCTGGACGAGCCGACCGACAACCTCGACCTGGAGTCGGCCGAGGCGCTCCAGACCGGGCTGGAGGCGTACGAGGGCACGGTGCTCGCCGTCACGCACGACCGCTGGTTCGCGCGCTCCTTCGACCGCTATCTGGTCTTCGGGTCGGACGGCCGGGTCCGGGAGGCGTCCGGCCCGGTGTGGGACGAGCGCCGGGTCGAGCGGACGCGCTGAGGGCGGTGGCGCGGGGGAGGGCCCGGCCCCCTGCGGCCGGGTCCGGGAGGCGTGGCGCCCGCGCGTTTTGACCCGTGCGGGGGGCCGACGGTATTCTTCTGGTTCGTTATGCGTATTGGCTTGCTCTATCTCACGTGAGGGGCCCTTACGCCGGTCCACCGGGCCGACCACCAGCGACCTGCGCGCGGTTTGCGTCACCGATGCGCGGTCACGGCTGTCGTGGTTGTCCGGGTGGCCTTGTCAGGACCCCGTCCTTCGTGCCTTCACGGGCCACGGAGGATCCCCATCACTGAAGAAGCGAAGGCTACGACCGTGCGTACGTACAGCCCCAAGCCCGGCGATGTGACGCGCCAGTGGCACATCATCGACGCGCAGGACATCGTCCTGGGCCGTCTGGCCACCACCGCCGCGACCCTTCTCCGGGGCAAGCACAAGCCGATCTACGCGCCGCACGTTGACGCTGGTGACTTCGTCATCATCATCAACGCCGACAAGGTGCACCTGTCCGGCAACAAGCGGACCCAGAAGATGGCGTACCGCCACTCCGGCTACCCGGGTGGTCTGCGCTCCGTCCGCTACGACGAGCTGCTGGAGAAGAGCCCCGAGAAGGCCGTCGAGAAGGCCGTCAAGGGCATGCTCCCCAAGAACTCCCTGGGCCGTCAGATGCTCTCGAAGCTGAAGGTCTACGCGGGCGAGAACCACCCGCACGCTGCGCAGCAGCCTGTCCCGTTCGAGATCACCCAGGTCGCGCAGTAAGTCCGGCCACCCCCTAAGACGAAGAGAATCTGAGGAGCATCGTGGCTGAGACCACCGCCGAGACCCCGCTCGAAGAGGTTGACGTCGAGCAGTACACCACCGAGACCGAGGTTCCGGTCGAGGGCGAGTACACCACCGAGTCCATGGCCTCCCGCTTCGGCGACCCGCAGCCGGCCGCCGGCCTGGGCCGTCGCAAGAACGCCATCGCCCGCGTCCGGATCGTCCCGGGCAGCGGCAAGTGGAAGATCAACGGGCGCACCCTCGAGGACTACTTCCCGAACAAGGTGCACCAGCAGGAGGTCAACGAGCCCTTCAAGGTGCTGGAGCTCGACGACCGCTACGACGTCATCGCCCGCATCGCCGGCGGCGGCGTCTCCGGCCAGGCCGGCGCCCTGCGCCTCGGTGTGGCCCGCGCCCTGAACGAGGCGGACGTGGACAACAACCGCGGCCCGCTGAAGAAGGCCGGCTTCCTGTCCCGCGACGACCGTGCGGTCGAGCGGAAGAAGGCCGGTCTGAAGAAGGCCCGCAAGGCCCCGCAGTACAGCAAGCGCTAAATCCCGCGCAGGCTCTTCGTACGCCCCGGCGGCACTCCGTGCTGCCGGGGCGTTCGTCTATCGGCACGACGATCTCGGGCGTGTAACAGCGGTTCGAGTCATCAGCTTTTCGGAGGACAACAGTGGGACGACTCTTCGGGACCGACGGTGTACGCGGCGTGGCGAACGCCGATCTGACGGCCGAGCTGGCGATGGGCCTCTCGGTGGCGGCGGCGCATGTGCTCGCCGAGGCGGGATCCTTCGCCGGCCACCGTCCCACCGCCGTGGTGGGCCGGGACCCCCGCGCGTCCGGAGAGTTCCTGGAGGCCGCCGTCGTGGCCGGCCTGGCGAGCGCGGGGGTGGACGTGCTGCGCGTCGGCGTGCTGCCCACGCCCGCGGTGGCCTACCTCACCGGCGCGCTGGGGGCCGACCTCGGCGTGATGCTCTCGGCCAGCCACAACGCCATGCCCGACAACGGGATCAAGTTCTTCGCCCGCGGGGGCCACAAGCTCGCCGACGAGCTGGAGGACGGCATCGAGCAGGTCTACCGCCAGCACAGCACGGGCGAGCCGTGGGACCGCCCGACCGGTGCGGGCGTCGGCCGCGTCCGGGACTACGACGAGGGCTTCGACAAGTACGTCGCCCACCTGATCGGCGTGCTGCCGAACCGCCTCGACGGGCTCCGGATCGTCCTGGACGAGGCCCACGGAGCGGCGTCCCGGGTGTCGCCGGAGGCCTTCGCCCGCGCCGGTGCGGAGGTCGTCACCATCGGTGCCGAGCCCGACGGCCTGAACATCAACGACGGCTGCGGCTCGACCCACCTGGAGATGCTCAAGGCCGCCGTCGTCGAGCACGGCGCCGACCTGGGCATCGCCCACGACGGGGACGCCGACCGCTGCCTGGCGGTGGACGGGGCCGGCAACGAGGTCGACGGCGACCAGATCCTCGCCGTGCTCGCGCTCGCGATGAAGGAGGCGGGCACCCTGCGCGGCAACACGGTCGTCGCGACCGTGATGTCGAACCTCGGCTTCACGCTGGCCATGGAGCGCGAGGGCGTGCAGCTGGTGCAGACCGCGGTCGGCGACCGCTATGTGCTGGAGGCCATGAAGGAGTCCGGCTACGCCCTCGGCGGCGAGCAGTCCGGGCACGTGATCGTCCTGGACCACGCCACGACCGGGGACGGCACGCTCACCGGCCTGATGCTGGCCGCGCGGATCGCGGCGACGGGCCGCTCCCTGGCGGAGCTGGCGGGTGTCATGGAGCGCCTGCCGCAGATCCTGGTCAACGTGCGGGACGTGGACAAGTCCCGGGTGGGCTCCTCCGCCGAGCTGTCCCAGGCCGTGGCCGAGGCCGAGCGCGACCTCGGGGCCACCGGCCGGGTGCTGCTGCGGCCCTCGGGCACGGAGCCGCTGGTGCGCGTGATGGTGGAGGCCGCGGACATCGAGCAGGCGCAGGCCGTCGCCGGGCGGCTGGCCGACGTGGTGAAGTCCGCGCTGGGCTGATCCGCCCCGACCCGCCGCGGGGCCGGCCGGACCGGCCCCGCGGTGCGCGGCGGCGGGCCCGTGCCTGCCCCGGTGCTCGGGCGCCGGGGCGGTGCCCGCCCGGGCGGCTCAGCCGCGGGAGCGCCGCCCCCCACGCCGAACCAGGCGCTGCACCAGCAGCGTCGCCGTCCCCGCCACCGTGATGCCGAGCAGGTTCAGCAGCAGCTGCTCGGCCGATCCCCGGGCCTGCGCGTAGTCGGCGAACGTGAAGGCCACGGCTGTGTTCGCCGCCGCCGGGACGGTCGTCACGGAGATGGCGACGCCGACCAGTGCGCCGGACTTCGCCGAGGTCAGCGACAGTATCCCGGCGACGCCCGCGAGCAGGGCGACCACGAGCGAGTACAGGTCGGGGTCGTAGATGAAGCGGGTGTTGGGACGGGGGGCCTCCACCTGCGCGGCACTGAACAGGCCGAGGGCGTCCATCAGGAAGCTGAAGGCCACGGTCAGTGCGATGGCCGCGGCGAAGCCCGAGACCAGGGTGAGCAGCGACCGCACGGCGAGCGCGGGCGCGCGGCGGACGATCGCCGTGCACAGCCCCGCCAGCGGGCCGAACTCGGGCCCGACCGCCATGGCCCCCACGATCAGCACCGCGTTGTCCAGGACCACGCCGCAGGCGGCGATCATGGTGGCGATCGCGAGGAACGCCAGGTAGGTGGTGCTGAGCGTCGACTCCTCGTGGGTGGCCTCGACCAGTTCGTCCCAGACCACGGCGTCGGCGCTGTCGCCCGGTGCCTCGCGCTCGGCCTCCTCGGCCCGGAGGGACAGGGTCAGCGCGGTGTCCTGCAGACTGATCGCCCCGCACCGGTCGATCCCCTGGGCACGCAGCTCGGTGACGATGCCGTCGGCCGCCTCCCGGGCGACGTCGCACAGCACCAGGTCCCCCTCGGGGTCCCGGGCGGCGCCCGCGAGCACCACCAGGTGGGCCGTGCCGACGGTCCGCTCCAGCAGGGCCACCACCTCGTCGGTGCGGTCGGCCGGGGTGATGAGGCGCAGGTGCAGCACGCGGGGATCGTAGGCCGCCCCGGGGGTGCGGCGCGCGCACGTTCGCCGTCCGCGTGGCGCCCGGGGCCCGGCGGACCGCCGGGTTGACGGGGTGTCAGAGCTTGCGCAGGGAGAGCCGCTGCACCTTGTGGTCGGGGCCCTTGCGCAGCACCAGCGTCGCCCGGCCGCGGGTGGGCGCCACGTTCTCCAGCAGGTTGGGCCGGTTGACGGTGCGCCACATGGAGCGGGCGTAGTCCAGCGCCTCCTCCTCCGAGACCTGGGTGTACTTGCGGAAATAGGACGAGGGGTCCTGGAAGGCGGTCTCCCGCAGCTTGCGGAAACGATTCAGGTACCAGGTCTCGATGTCCTCGGCGCGTGCGTCGACGTACACGCTGAAGTCGAAGTAGTCGGCGAGGCCGACCCGGGTGCGCCCGTCCTTGCCCGGCAGCGCCGGCTGGAGCACGTTCAGCCCCTCCACGATCAGGATGTCCGGCCGGCGCACGGTCAGGCGCTCGTCGGGCACGATGTCGTAGATCAGATGGGAGTAGACGGGGGCGGTGACCTCGTCCTTCCCGGCCTTGATGTCCGCCACGAAGCGGGTGAGGGCGCGCCGGTCGTAGGACTCGGGGAAGCCCTTGCGGGACATCAGCCCGCGGGCCCTGAGCTCCCGCATCGGCAGCAGGAAGCCGTCCGTGGTCACCAGCTCCACCCGCGGGTGCTCGGGCCAGCGGGCCAGCAGGGCCTGGAGCAGCCGGGCCACGGTGGACTTGCCGACGGCCACCGAGCCCGCCACCCCGATGACGAAGGGCGTCCCCCGCTGCGCCCCGTGGCCGTTGCCCGCGTCGCCGAGGAAGGTGTTGAGCGCCCCGCGCAGCCCGGCGGTCGCCTGCACGTACAGGTTCAGCAGCCGGGAGAGCGGCAGGTACACGTCGCGGACCTCGTCCAGGTCGATGACGTCGCCGAGGCCGCGCAGCCGCTCGACCTCCTCCGCGCTCAGCGGCAGCGGCGTCTTCTCCCGCAGCGCGCTCCACTCGGCGCGGCTGAGGTCGACGTAGGGGGTCGCCGGAGGCTCGGCCCGGCGGTGGGCGCTTCGTGGCGGCGAAGGGATCACACGCCCCATTGTCGTGTCTGGGGACCGGGTGTGGGGCGTGGGGTGGGTCACGCGGGATGCGGGCCCGAGGACCCGGCCGCCGCGGGGGCCTCAGTCCCTCCGGGCCGTGACGCGGCCGCGGCGGACGGCGTCGAGCAGGGCCTGGTGGTCCCGTTCGTTCTGGTCGGCGTAGCGCTCCGCGAAGGTTGCCACCGCGCGGTCGAAGGAGTCGCTGCCGCCGAGGTACGAGGCGATGGCGATCCGGTCGCCCGACCGGGCGTGGGCGCGGGCCAGCGTCCCGCCGCACAGCGCGCCGAAGAGCCGCATCGCCTTGGGCGTCATCCGGGTGGCGTCCGGGACGAGCTTCCAGTCCCGCAGCTGCCTCAGGTAGAAGTCGCGCTGCGCCCCGTCGATGCCCTCGACGCGCTCCCAGCCCAGCAGGATGTCGCCCGCGGACTGCATCAGCCGCTGTCCCGCCACCACCCGCTCGCCCTGCGTGGCGAACTCGGTGTCCCCCAGGTGCGGGGCCAGCACCGAGGTGTCCGCCTCCTTGGCCTGGAGGAACAGCGGGTCGGTGTCGTCCCGGCCGAGGAGCAGCACGATCCAGCAGCGCGTCCCCACGCTGCCGACGCCGACCACCTTGCGCGCCATGTCCACCGGGGTGAACTGCGACAGCAGGTGCCGGCGGTCGCTGCGCAGGCTCGCGCGGTAGCGCAGCAGCAGGCTGGTGATCTTCTCCTCCAGCACGGCGCGCTCCACCTCGGGCAGCAGGTCCGCGAGGGGGACGAGGAGCGGCGGATCGGCCGCGATCCGCCGCTCCCCGCCGACCACGGTGCTCAGCCGCCCGTAGGCCTGGAGGCTGTCGCGGCCGCGGGCCTTGGCGAGCGAGCGGTCCAGCCGGCGGCGGCCCCGGGCGTGCAGGTGCTCGGCCGCGACGGCCTTGATCTGCGCGGCGTCCGACCTGGCGTACCAGACGTCCATCAGCCGCATCCGCGCGAAGCGGTGCATGTGCTCGCGGTAGGAGCGCACGCAGTCCCGGGCGATCCTGCTCCGCTGGGCGTCGGAGAAGCCGTTCTCCCTGCCCGCGATCACCAGGCTGGTGGCGAGCCGCTTGAGGTCCCACTCCCAGGGGCCGGGGAGGGTCTCGTCGAAGTCGTTGATGTCGAAGATCAGGTTCCGTTCGGCGGAGGCCAGCAGCCGGAAGTTGAGCATGTGGGCGTCGCCGCAGAGCTGTGTGCGCAGGCCGGTGTCGGCTGTGGTGGCGAGGTCGCCCGCCATCACGGCCGCGGCGCCCCGGTAGAAGCGGAACGGGGACTCGGACATCCGCCCGTAGCGGAGCGGCACCAGCTCCCGCACGCGCCGCGCCGACTGCTTCTCGATCACGTCCACGGGGTCGGCCCGGTGGCGGGAGGGGGCGAACTCGCTGTGGGCCGAGCGGGGGGCGCGGGTACGCGCCGCGCGGCCGCGGGCGGCCCGCTCCCCGGCGGAGAGCCGGACCTGCCGGGTCGGCGTCATGGGCTGGGGCTTCACCGCGCCTCCTGGGGGTGCGTGCCATGGGACCGTGCGCCCCCGGACGGGGCGGGGCGTGCCGTGGTCGGCGGTGCCGTGCCGGCCCCGGTCTCCAGCACACCCCGGATCCGGCCGGCCCGCACCCCCGCCGGTCCGCCGCCGGAGCGCGGCCCGGCGCACGGGAGTCCCGCGCCGGCCCGGCACACGCCGTGCCCGGCGGTGCGAGCGGCTGCGGGGCCGCGCAGGTGCACCGGCGGGCGTGCGACGACGGCTGCGGTGCCCTCCGCGCTGCCGCACCACCCGCGTGCGCAGCGCACGGCGCCGTCCCTCCGCCGTGCGGTGCACCGCATCCGACGCCGCCCGCTGATCCACCGGGTACCGCGGGACAGCCCTTAGGCTGCCGACATGTGCGGAATCGTGGGTTACGTCGGCGGGCAGTCGGCGCTGGAAGTGGTCATCGCCGGGCTGAAGCGGCTGGAGTACCGCGGCTACGACTCGGCCGGGGTCGCGGTGCTCGCCGACGGAGGGCTCGCCGCGGCCAGGAAGGCGGGCAAGCTCGTCAACCTGGAGAAGGAGCTGGGCGAGCGGCCCCTGCCCAGCGGCTCCACCGGCATCGGCCACACCCGCTGGGCCACGCACGGCGGCCCCACCGATGCCAACGCCCACCCCCATCTGGACAACGCGGGCCGGGTGGCCGTGGTCCACAACGGCATCATCGAGAACTTCGCCGCGCTCCGCGCCGAGCTGGCCGAGCGGGGCCACGACCTCTCCTCGGAGACGGACACCGAGGTGGTGGCGCATCTGCTCGCCGAGGAGTTCTCCTCCTCGGCGGACCTGGCCGAGTCCATGCGGCTGGTGTGCCGGCGGCTCCGGGGCGCCTTCACCCTGGTCGCCGTGCACGCCGACGAACCCGGCGTGGTGGTCGGCGCACGGCGCAACTCCCCGCTGGTCGTGGGCGTCGGCGAGGACGAGTACTTCCTGGCCTCGGACGTGGCCGCGTTCATCGCCCACACCCGCTCCGCGATCGAGCTCGGGCAGGACCAGGTGGTCGAACTGCGGCGCGAGGGGGTGACGGTCACCGGCTTCGACGGGCTGCCGGCGGACGTCCGCTCCTACCACGTGGACTGGGACGCCTCCGCCGCCGAGAAGGGCGGCTACGACTACTTCATGCTCAAGGAGATCGCCGAGCAGCCGAAGGCCGTCGCCGA
Source organism: Streptomyces sp. C10-9-1 (assembly GCF_024497955.1). Classification (GTDB taxonomy): domain Bacteria; phylum Actinomycetota; class Actinomycetes; order Streptomycetales; family Streptomycetaceae; genus Streptomyces; species Streptomyces sanyensis. Next base: position 124,291 of record NZ_JANHKP010000012.1, read on the forward strand.
CACCCTCCTCGGCCGCATCGGCGCGTCGGGCGAACTGACCCTCGACGAGATCCGCATCCCCGCCGCCGAACTGCGCGAGGCGACCAAGGTCGTCATCGTGGCGTGCGGGACGGCCTTCCACGCCGGGCTGATCGCCAAGTACGCCATCGAGCACTGGACCCGGGTGCCCTGCGAGGTCGAGCTGGCCAGCGAGTTCCGCTACCGGGACCCGATCCTCGACCAGCGCACGCTGGTGGTCGCCGTCTCCCAGTCCGGCGAGACCATGGACACCCTGATGGCGCTGCGCCACGCCCGTGAGCAGGGGGCCAGGGTGCTCGCCATCTGCAACACCAACGGGTCGACCATCCCGCGGGAGTCCGACGCGGTGCTCTACACCCACGCCGGACCGGAGGTCGCCGTCGCCTCCACCAAGGCCTTCCTCACGCAGGTGGCGGCCTGCTACCTGCTCGCCCTCTACCTCGGCCAGGTGCGCGGCACCCAGTGGGGGGACGAGATCCGGGCCGTTGTGCGGGACCTCGCGCAGATCGCCGGTCAGGTGGAGCGGGTCCTCGCGACCATGGAGCCGGTGCGCGAGCTGGCCCGTTCGCTGGCCGGCAAGGACACCGTCCTGTTCCTGGGCCGCCATGTGGGCTACCCGGTCGCCCTGGAGGGCGCGCTGAAGCTCAAGGAACTCGCCTACATGCACGCCGAGGGCTTCGCCGCGGGGGAGCTCAAGCACGGGCCGATCGCCCTGATCGAGGAGGACCTGCCGGTGGTGGTGGTCGTGCCCTCGCCGCGGGGGCGCTCCGTGCTGCACGGCAAGATCGTCTCCAACATCCAGGAGATCCGGGCCCGGGGGGCCCGCACCATCGTGATCGCGGAGGAGGGCGACGAGGCGGTCGTGCCCTATGCGGACCACCTGGTGCGGATCCCGGCCACGCCGACGCTGCTGCAGCCGATGGTGGCCGCCGTGCCGCTCCAGGTCTTCGCCTGCGAACTCGCCACGGCCCGCGGCAACGAGGTGGACCAGCCGAGGAACCTGGCCAAGTCGGTGACGGTGGAATGAGCGCCGAGCGCGCGGGAGGGGCGGGAGGGTCCGGAAGATGATCATCGGGGTGGGGATCGACGTGGCGGAGATCGACCGCTTCGCCGCGTCGATGGAGCGGACGCCCGGCATGGCCGGGCGCCTGTTCGTGGAGCACGAGTTGCTGCTGCCGAGCGGGGAGCGCCGGGGCTACGCGTCCCTGGCGGCCCGGTTCGCCGCGAAGGAGGCCCTGGCCAAGGCCCTCGGCGCGCCCGCGGGACTGCTCTGGACCGACGCGGAGGTCTACGTGGAGGACTCGGGGCGCCCCCGGCTGCGGGTACGCGGCACGGTGGCCGCGCGCGCGGCCGAGCTGGGTGTGCGCAGCTGGCACCTGTCGCTGAGCCACGACGCGGGCGTGGCCTCCGCGGTGGTCGTGGCCGAGGGCTGACCGCGCCGCTCCCGGGCCGCCCGGAGCGGCCCGGGCGGCGGGCCCGGCCCCAACCCGGCCCTTCCCCGGCCGACTTGCCGCCCCGCCCGGCACGCGGCGGCCACCCCGGTGCGGCAGACTCGGGGGCATGCGTAGCGCGTACACCGTCGAAGCCGTCCGCCACGCCGAGGCGCAGCTCATGGCCCGGCTGCCCGAGGGCGCGCTGATGCAGCGCGCCGCGGCCGGGCTGGCCGCCGCCTGTGCCAGGGTGCTGGGCCGGGTCTACGGGGCACGCGTCGTGCTCCTCGTGGGCAGCGGCGCGAACGGCGGCGACGCCCTGTTCGCCGGAGCCCGGCTGGCCCGCCGCGGCGCCGGTGTGACCGCGGTACCGCTCGCCCCCGGCCGCACCCACCCGGCCGGGCTCGCGGCCCTGCTGAAGGCCGGGGGAGCGGTCGCCGAGGACCCCTTCGACGCCCTCGCCGGGGCCGACCTGGTGGTGGACGGCATCACCGGCATCGGCGGGCACGGCGGCCTGCGCCCGGACGCCGTGCCCCTCGCCCGCGCCGCCCGGGGCTCCGGCGCGGTGGTCGTGGCCGTCGACCTGCCGAGCGGCGTCGAGGCCGACACGGGCGAGGTGCCGGGCGAGGCGCTCCGGGCCGACCTGACGGTCACCTTCGGCACCCACAAGCCCGCACTCCTGGTCGACCCGGCCCGGGAGTACGCGGGCGCCGTGCACCTGGTGGACATCGGCCTGGGGGACGAGCTGCCGTCCGTGCCCGTGCTGGAGGCACTCCAGCACGCCGACGTCGCCCGGATGCTGCCGCTGCCCGCCGCCGAGAGCGACAAGTACCGCCGCGGCGTGGTCGGCGTGGTGGCCGGCTCGGCCCGGTACCCGGGCGCGGCCGTGCTCGCCGTGGCGGGCGCCCTGCGCGGCGGGGCCGGAGCGGTCCGCTACGTGGGCCCCGGTGCCGCGGCCGTGATCGCCCGCTTCCCCGAATGCCTGGTCAGCACGGGGCGGCCGAGCGAGGCGGGCCGGGTCCAGTCCTGGGTCGTCGGCCCCGGCATCGGCGAGATGCGCGAGGCCGTGTACGAGGTGCTGGCCTCCGACGTCCCCGTGCTGGTCGACGCGGACGGCCTGCGGCTGCTGGAGGTCTCCGAGGTCCGCGAGCGCACCGCCCCCACGCTGCTCACCCCGCACGCCGGCGAGGCCGCCGCGCTGCTCGGCTGCGCCCGCGAGGAGGTCGAGGCCGGCCGCCTCGCGGCCGCCCGGGAGCTGGCCGCCCGCTACGGCGCGACGGTGCTGCTCAAGGGATCCACCACCCTGGTGGCCGCTCCCGACGGCGGACGCTCCCCGGTCCGCGTCAACCCCATGGGCACGCCCTGGCTGGCGACCGCGGGCAGCGGCGACGTGCTCTCCGGGCTCGCGGGCTCCCTGCTCGCCGCCGGTCTCGGCGCCCGGGACGCCGGCTCCGCGGCCGCCTACCTGCACGGTCTCGCCGCCCGGCTGGCCTCCGCCCGGGGGGTGCCGCTGACCGCCGAGGAGGTGGCCGCGGCGCTCCCGGCCGCGTGGCACGGGGTGCGCGATCCGCGCGGCGCGCGGCCGCCGGAGCCGGGCCGCCCCTGAACCCGGCTCTTCCGGGGCTCCGTTGGCACGGCCCCGTCCCGGAGCGAGGCCGGCACGGGCCACGGGCACGTGACGCGGTAGACCACCGGGGGTACGGACCGCCGCGGACGCCTCTGAGAGACTGGGCGGGATGAGCCAGACACCGCACAGCCCCGCACAGCCGCGAGCCCGGGCGGAGATCGATCTCGCCGCCCTGCGCGCCAACGTCCGCGCGCTGCGCGCCCGCGCCCCGCGCGCCGCGCTGATGGCCGTGGTCAAATCGGACGCGTACGGCCACGGCGCGGTGCCCTGTGCCCTGGCCGCGCAGTCCGCCGGTGCCACCTGGATCGGCACCGCCACCCCGCACGAGGCGCTGGCCCTGCGCGCCGCGGGCGTCGGCGGACGGATCCTGTGCTGGCTGTGGACCCCGGGCGACCCGTGGCGCGAGGGCATCGAGGCCGACCTGGACATGTCCGTGAGCGGGCTGTGGGCCCTGCGCGAGGTGGTGGACGCCGCCCGCGCGGTCGGCCGCCCCGCGCGCGTCCAGCTCAAGGCCGACACGGGCCTCGGCCGCAACGGCTGCCCGCCCGCCGACTGGCCCGCCCTGGTGGCCGCGGCGCGCGGCGCCGAGGAGGAGGGCCTGGTACGGGTCACCGGCCTGTGGTCCCACCTCGCCTGCGCCGACGAGCCGGGCCACCCCTCGACCGCTGCCCAGCTGCACGTCTTCCGGGACCTGCTGGACCACGCGGAGAAGGCCGGCATCGACCCCGAGGTGCGGCACCTCGCCAACTCGCCCGCCACGCTGACCCTCCCCGAGACGCACTTCGACCTGGTGCGCACGGGCATCGCCCTGTACGGCATCTCACCCGCGCCCGAACTCGGGACCTCCGAGGAGTTCGGACTGCGCCCGGTGATGACCCTGTCCGCCTCGGTGGCCCTGCTGAAGCACGTCCCGGCGGGCCACGGCGTGAGCTACGGGCACCACTACGTCACCCCGGGCGAGACGACCCTGGCCCTGGTGCCGCTCGGGTACGCGGACGGCATCCCGCGGCACGCCTCGGGGACCGGGCCGGTCCTGATCGGCGGAGAGCGCCACCGGGTCGCCGGGCGGGTGGCCATGGACCAGTTCGTCGTCGACCTGGGCGGCCGGACGGTTCCGGAGGGCAGCGAGGTGCTGCTCTTCGGCCCCGGCGACCGCGGTGAGCCGACGGCCGAGGACTGGGCCCGTGCCGCGGGGACGATCGCCTACGAGATCGTCACGCGCATCGGGACGCGGGTTCCGCGCGTCCATCTGAACGAGGGCGCGGACGGGGCCCCGGCCCCCGGCCCGTCCGGTGGGCCGCACCCGGGGCGGCGGCGCACGGACCACGGGGCCCCCGGCCCCCGGCGGCAGGAGCACGAGCACGGGCACGTCGACGAGTAGGAGGGGCACGGTGGGCGAGACCGGTACGGGGGAGGCCGTCGCGGCGGCGGCCGCGGGCCACTGGCGCAGAGCGGGCGTCGCCGGCGCGGCGATAGGGGTGATCGCGGCGGGAGCCGCCGCGGGCGTCGCCGTGGAGCGGCTCACCGTCGGGCGGGGCATGCGCCGGAAGGCGCGGCTGGCGCTGGACGCCGCCGGCCCCTACGGATCCCTGCGCGGGACCCCCGGCCGCGCCGTCGCCGACGACGGCACGGTGCTCTACTACGAGGTCGACGAGGTCGACCCGCAGGCCGCGGCCCCGCGACGGCGGCGCCTCTTCGGCCGCAAGGCCCCCGCCCCCGTCACCGTCGTCTTCAGCCACGGCTACTGCCTCGGCCAGGACTCCTGGCACTTCCAGCGGGCCGCCCTGCGCGGGCTGGTGCGCACCGTCTACTGGGACCAGCGCAGCCACGGCCGCTCGGCCCGCGGCGCCTCCCAGACCGGCCCCGGCGCGGTACCGGTCACCATCGACCAGCTGGGCAGGGACCTGAAGGCGGTCGTCGAGGCGGCCGCACCCGAGGGGCCCCTGGTACTCGTCGGGCACTCCATGGGCGGCATGACGATGATGGCGCTCGCCGCGCACTGCCCGGAGCTGGTCCGGGAACGGGTGGCCGCGGCCGCCTTCGTGGGCACCTCCGCGGGCCGCCTGGGCGAGGTGAACTACGGCCTGCCGGTGGCGGGCGTCAACGCGGTGCGGCGGGTGCTGCCCGGGGTGCTCAGGGCGCTCGGCTCGCAGGCGGAGCTGGTGGAGCGGGGCCGCCGGGCCACCGCCGACCTGTTCGCCGGGCTGGTCAAGCGGTACTCCTTCTCGTCCGGGGAGGTGGACCCGGCCGTCGCCCGCTTCGCCGAGCGGCTGATCGAGTCGACGCCGATCGACGTGGTGGCGGAGTTCTATCCGGCCTTCGCCGAGCACGACAAGAGCGAGGCCCTCGGAGTGTTCTCCGGGACGCCGGTCCTGGTGCTCTCGGGAGACGAGGACCTGGTGACGCCGAGCACGCACAGCGAGGCCATCGCCGACCGGCTGCCGCACGCGGAACTGGTGATCGTGCCCGACGGGGGGCATCTGGTGATGCTGGAGCACCCCGAGGCGGTCACCGACCGGATCGCGGACCTGCTGGTCCGGGCGGGTGCCGTGCCGGATGCGGCTAACGTTGGCACGTATGGAAGCACAGCACAGCCCGGAGGCTAGCCCGCAGGCGGGCGCCCAGGCCGAGACGGCCGCCGCCCGGTCCCGCCCCACGGCCGGGTCCCGGCTCACGGTCGAGTCCCCGGAGGGGATGCGGGACCTGGGGCGCCGCCTCGCCAAGCTGCTGCGCCCCGGCGACCTGGTGATGCTGACCGGGGAGCTGGGAGCCGGCAAGACCACGCTGACCCGCGGCCTGGGCGAGGGCCTGGGCGTGCGGGGAGCGGTGACCTCCCCCACCTTCGTGATCGCCCGGGTCCATCCGCCGCTCGGGGACGGCCCGGCCCTGGTCCACGTCGACGCCTACCGCCTTGGTGGCGGGCTGGACGAGATGGAGGACCTCGACCTGGACGTGTCGCTGCCGGAGTCCGTGGTGGTCGTCGAATGGGGGGACGGCAAGGTCGAGGACCTCTCCGAGGACCGCCTGCACGTGCTCATCCACCGCATGGCGGGCGAGACCGACGACGACCGGCGCGAGATCGCCCTGAACGGCTACGGCGAGCGCTGGCGCGCGGCGGGCCTGGAGTCCGCCGCGGTCTGACCCCGCCGCGCTCCGCGGGCGGGGCGGTCCGGGGGCCGCGGGAGTGGGCCGCCCTCCCCGCCGCCGGGGGCGCTCGGGGGCTTCCGTGTGTTCCGACAAGGTGTCGGAAAGATGTTGCGCGGTCCGCCCCGCGCATGGTGACATGGCCTCCAGAGCTGGTTAGGTATACCTCACCACGACCGCCCCGGAGTTCCAGGAGGCGTCCATGCCGGCATCGGAGCGCGCAGCGCAGTCCCGTCGCCCGTCGGCCCCGGCCGACGGCTCCCGCCCGGCCACCGTGCCGTCCATGCACGAGCTGCTGGCGTCCTGCGCCGCCGCCACGGCGGTCTCGACCCCGCCGGGGGCAGCCACCGGCCTCTCGACCCCGCCGCGGGGTGCCTCACCGGCCCGGGGCGAGCCCGGCACACGGCGCGACGCGGCCTGAGCGCCGAGCCGGCATCCCCGGTCCCGGCTCCGTGCCCGGCGCCGGAGAGCACGTCCTAGGGGACGACGACGACCGCCGAGTCGATCGCGGCGAACTTCCACATCGCGTCCCCGTCGGCACGGCTCATCCGCACCCCGCCGGTCCGCTTCTCCGGGTCGGGGCTGTCCATGGAGCCGTCCACCGCCGCGCTGAACCCGATGGTGACGCCCTCCACCGAGGTGAAGCGCACCACGTGCTCGATCGGCACGCCGTCGGAGCCCGCCACCCTGCCCGACCGCGAGGTCACCGCGTAGGTCCCCGGCTCCGGGCTCACCGTCGAGGGCATCACGCGGAAGGTCCGGGGCTCGCCGCTCTCGCCGACCAGCCACACCCTGCGGTCCGCCAGCGCGTACACCACCCGCTCGCCGGTGCCCGAGTCGTCGGGGACGGCCAGCGGGTCCTTCGCGGGAGGCTTCGGGGCACCGGACGCCTGCGCCGAGGGGGAGGCTCCGGGCGCCTGGGGGGCCGCGAGGACGTCGGGGGCGCTGGCGCGCGCCTGGAAGGCCAGGAACCCGACCGCGGCCAGCGCGGCCGCCGTGAGCCCGGCCACGAGTCCCGAGCTGCTCCGTGCCACCGTGCCCCACCTTTCGCAAGCGTTCCCCGTCGAACGTGACGGTAGCAGCCGCCGTCACGTTCGACGGGGCACCGTGCCCGCCCCGTGGGAGCCGTAGGCTGTTCGCGTGCTCTTGCTCGCCATGGATACCGCAACCCCCGCCGTCACCGCCGCCCTCCACGACGGCACCGGCATCGTCGCCGAGTCCACCCGAGTGGACGCCCGCCGCCACGGCGAGCTGCTGCTCCCGGCCGTCGACCGGGTGCTCGCCGAGGCCGGCACGGACCTCGGCTCCGTGACCGGGATCGTGGTCGGGGTCGGCCCGGGCCCCTACACCGGACTGCGCGTCGGGCTGGTGACCGCCGCGACCTTCGCCTCCGCGCTGGGCGTCCCCGTGCACGGTGTGTGCACCCTCGACGGGCTGGCCTACGCGGCCGGGCTCGACGAGCCCTTCACCGTGGCCACCGACGCCCGCCGCAAGGAGGTCTACTGGGCCCGCTACGCCGACTCCCGCACCCGGGTGACCGAGGCCGCCGTCGACCGGCCCGCCGAGATCGCGGAGCAGGTCGCCGGGGTACCCGCGGTGGGCGCGGGGGCCCTGCTCTACCCCGGGACCTTCCCCGACGCCCGCGCCCCCGAGCACGCGAGCGCGGCGGCACTCGCCTCGCTCGCCGCCGAGCGGCTCGCCTCCGGCGCCGGGTTCCTGGACCCGCACCCCCTCTACCTGCGCCGCCCCGACGCCCAGGTGCCCAGGAACTACAAGGTGGTCACACCGCAGTGAGCACCCCCGTCCTGCGCGAGATGCGCTGGTGGGACATCCCCCCGGTGCTGGAGCTGGAACGCGCGCTGTTCCCCGAGGACGCCTGGTCCGCGGGGATGTTCTGGTCCGAACTCGCCCACGCCCGGGGCCCGCGGGCCACCCGCCGCTACGTGGTGGCCGAGCTGGACGGCGCCCTCGTCGGCTACGCGGGCCTCGCCGCCGCCGGCGGCCTCGGCGACGTACAGACCATCGCCGTCGATCCCGGCAGCCAGGGCACCGGACTCGGCGCCCGGCTGCTCGGCGACCTGCTGCGCCACGCCACGGCCTTCGAGTGCGACGAGGTCTTCCTCGAGGTCCGCGTGGACAACACCCGTGCGCAGAAGCTCTACGAGCGCTTCGGCTTCGTGCCCGTGGGGTTCCGCCGCGGCTACTACCAGCCCGGCAACGTCGACGCCCTCGTCATGCGCCTCACCGTCCAAGGAACAGAGACTCACACCCATGGCTGACGAACCGCTCGTACTCGGCATCGAGACCTCCTGCGACGAGACGGGGGTCGGCATCGTCCGCGGCACCACCCTGCTCGCCGACGCCGTCGCCTCCAGCGTCGACACCCACGCCCGCTTCGGCGGCGTGGTCCCCGAGATCGCCTCCCGCGCGCACCTGGAGGCCATGGTGCCGACCATCGAGCGCGCGCTCGCGGAGGCCGGAGTCTCCGCCCGCGACCTCGACGGCATCGCGGTCACCGCCGGTCCCGGCCTCGCGGGCGCGCTGCTGGTCGGCGTCTCCGCGGCCAAGGCGTACGCCTACGCCCTGGGCAAGCCGCTCTACGGGGTCAACCACCTCGCCTCCCACATCTGCGTGGACCAGCTGGAGCACGGCCCGCTGCCGGAGCCCACGATGGCCCTGCTGGTGTCCGGCGGGCACTCCTCGCTGCTCCTCGCCCCGGACATCACCGCAGACGTCCGCCCCCTGGGCGCGACCATCGACGACGCCGCGGGGGAGGCCTTCGACAAGATCGCCCGCGTGCTGGACCTCGGCTTCCCCGGCGGCCCGGTGATCGACCGGCTGGCCAGGGAGGGCGACCCGGAGGCCATCGCCTTCCCGCGCGGGCTGAGCGGGGCCAGGGACCCGGCCTACGACTTCTCCTTCTCCGGCCTCAAGACCGCGGTCGCCCGCTGGATCGAGGCCAAGCGGGCCGCGGGGGAGGAGGTCCCGGTGCGCGACGTGGCGGCCTCCTTCCAGGAGGCCGTCGTGGACGTGCTCACCCGCAAGGCGGTGCGGGCCTGCCGCGACGAGGGCGTGGACCACCTGATGGTCGGCGGCGGCGTGGCCGCCAACTCGCGCCTGCGGGCGCTGGCCGAGGAGCGCTGCGAGCGGGCCGGAATCCGGCTGCGCGTGCCGCGCCCGAAGCTCTGCACCGACAACGGGGCGATGGTCGCGGCGCTGGGGGCCGAGATGGTCGCCCGCAACCGCCCCGCCTCCGGCTGGGAGCTGTCCGCGGACTCCTCGCTGCCGGTGACGGACCCCCACGTCCCCGGCGCCCACGACCACGACCATGTGCACGAGATCAGCAAGGAGAACCTGTACTCGTGACCGTCGTCGCCCTGATGTGGGAGGCCCGCGCCGCCGCGGGCCGCGGTGCCGAGCTGCTGGAGTGGGCCCGGGCGCAGGTGCTCGACCGCCGTCCGCTGCGCCGGGAGACCTTCCGCGCCGCCGGGGACCGGGTGCTGGTGGTCACCTGGTGGGAGGCGCCCGACGTGCACGCCGAGCTGCCCGAGCTGCCCGAACCCGCCGCGGACGCGGTCACCCGGCCGGTGCACCGCTGGCGCTTCGAGTCGGCCGGGCTCGACGCGGTCTGAGCGCGGCGGCCGGTCCCGGCCGCCGCCCCCCGGACCGTCCGGACCCTTCCCGGGAAAGTTTTCCGCGCCGGGCCGTCGATCCGGGCGACCGCCGTTCGACGCAGGGGTGAGAGGCGGGGAACGGCCCCGCCACCGCATCCGAGGAGTTCACCGTGCCGCGCTTTCTGACCATGGTCCGCATCGACGAGGCGTCGATGGAGGACGCCGAGTTCCCCGAGGACTTCGGCGACCGGATGGGCCGGCTGCTGGAGGAGATCACCAAGGCGGGGGTCATGCTCGACACCGCGGGGCTCCGGCCGAGTTCCGAGGCCACCCGGATCACCCGGTCGGGCGGCCGCCTGTCGTACACCGACGGGCCGTTCACCGAGACCCGGGAGGTCGTCGGCGGCTACTCGATCTGCCAGTGCAAGGACAAGGCCGAGGCCCTCGAATGGACCCGCCGGTTCATGGAGATTCACCCCGTCGAGTGGGAGTTCACCTGCGAGGTCCGGCAGATCGCCGAGGACTGATCGCCGGAGGACGACCGCCGTGCTTGCCCGCCCCTGCCCCGGCTGCTGTGATGGGTGGCCGTGACGGCACATCCCCAGGGGCGGGCGGCAGAGGCGGTCGAGGCCGCCTTCCGCATCGAGTACGCGCGGATCATCGCCGCGGTGGCACGTGTGGTGCGCGACGTCGGCATCGCCGAGGAACTCGCCCAGGACGCGCTCCTCGCCGCGCTGGAGCAGTGGCCCGGGTCGGGCGTCCCGGACCGCCCGGGCGCCTGGCTCACGGCCGTCGCCCGGAACCGGGCCGTCGACCTGGTCCGCCGCCGGGAGACCTACGCCCGCAAGCTGGCCGAGGTCGGCAGGGACCTGCGGGACGTGCCGCCGCCGGAGCCCGCCGAGCCCGACGCGATCGACGACGACCTGCTGCGGCTGATCTTCACCGCCTGCCACCCGGTGCTCTCCGCCGACGCCCGGATCGCGCTCACCCTGCGGCTGCTCGGCGGGCTGACGACCGGGGAGATCGCCCGGGCCTTCCTCACGGCCGAGTCCACGGTGGCGCAGCGCATCGTGCGGGCCAAGCGGGCGCTGGCCTCGGCGGACGTCCCCTTCGAGGTCCCGTCCGGAGAGGAGCGGATCGCGCGCCTCGGCTCCGTCCTGGAGGTCGTGTACCTGGTCTTCAACGAGGGGTACGCGGCGACCGCCGGTGACGACCTGCTGCGGCCCGCCCTGTGCGAGGAGGCCCTGCGCCTCGCCCGGGTGCTCCAGGGGCTGATGCCCGGTGAGCCCGAGGTCCACGGGCTCGCCGCGCTGCTGGAGTTCCAGGCGTCCCGCGTCCCGGCCCGGACCGGCCCCTCGGGCGAGCCCGTGCTGCTCGCGGACCAGGACCGGTCGCGGTGGAACCGGCTGCTGATGCACCGGGGCGCGGCCGCCCTGGAGCGCGCGGGCCCGGGGCCGCACGGCCGCTACGCGCTCCAGGCGGCCGTCGCCGCCTGCCATGCCAGGGCCGTCCGCTACGAGGAGACCGACTGGGCCACGATCGCCCTGCTCTACGGGTACCTGGCGAGCCTCGACCCGTCCCCCGTGGTGGAGCTCAACCGGGCCGTGGCCGTCTCCTACGCCGAGGGGCCGCAGGCGGCGCTGCACCTCGTGGACGCGCTGTCCGGCGAGCCCGCCCTGGGCGGCTACCACCTGCTCCCGAGCGTCCGGGGCGACCTGCTGGAGCGGATGGGGCGCACGGGCGAAGCACACGGGGAGTTCGCCCGCGCCGCCCGCCTCGCGCGCAACGCCCGCGAGCGGGCGCTGCTCGACACCCGCGCGGCACGCACGGCCCCCGGCGCGGCGGAGCCCGGGACCCGGGGGCCGGGGACGGGCTGAGACGGTCCGGGAGGACCGGCTACACCGGCCGTCCCACCAGCATGGACGGGGCGCCGGCCACCCGGGTCAGGAAGACGGTGGCCTCGCCCGTGCCCTGGGGGCGCACCTTCCGGCGCAGCTCCTCCGGTTCCACCGCGGAGCCGCGCTTCTTCACCGTCAGGCGGCCCACACCGCGCTCCCGCAGCAGCGCCCTGAGCCGCTTCACGTTGAACGGGAGCACATCGGTGATCTCGTAGGCGGTCGCGTAGGGCGTGCGGCGCAGTTCGTCGGAGGTGACGTAGGCGATCGTGGCGTCGATCAGCCCGCCGTCGAGCTCCTGCGCGGCCTCGGCGACGAGATGGGCGCGGATGACGGCGCCGTCCGGCTCGTAGAGGTAGCGGCCCGGCGGGCGGACCTCCGGGTCGGGCAGCCCGCGGCCGTGCAGCACGTGCCCCCCGGGCAGCAGGGTGGCCCGCACCGCCGACGGCCGGGTGCCGAACCAGAGCACCGCCTCCTTGACCTCCCCGCCGTCCGAGATCCACTCTGCCTCCGCTCCCTCGGGCACCGCCTCGTGGGGGATGCCGGGGGCGACCTTGAGCGCGGCGTGCGGGCGGCCGCGCGCCGCGCCGACCGCCCAGGACAGCGGCGGGGAGTAGGCCTCGGGGTCGAAGATCCGGCCGCGTCCGCCGCGCCGGGCCGGGTCCGCGAACACCGCGTCGAAGGGGGTGGTGTCGACGTCGGCGACGTCGGCGCAGCGCACCTCGATCAGCCCGGAGAGGCCCAGGACCTCGGCGTTGGCACGGGCGGTGGCGGCGGTCAGCGGGTCGCGGTCGACGGCCAGCACGGTGATGCCCGCCCGGGCGAGGGCGATCGCGTCGCCCCCGATCCCGCTGCACAGGTCGGCGACGCTGCGGACCCCGAGGTCGGCGAAGCGGCGCGCCCGGTGCTCGGCGACGCTGCGGCGGGTGGACTGCTCCACGCCGTTCGGGGTGAAGAACATCCGGCCCGCGTCGGCGGAGCCGAACTTGGCCGCCGCCCGCTGCCGCAGCCGCGCCTGACCCAGCGCCGCGGAGACGAGGGCGGCCGGGTGGTCGCGGCGCAGCCGGGTGGCGAGGGCCAGTTCCTCCGCGGGGTCGTGGTCGGCGAGCCGGGCCAGCAGGGCGCTGCCCTCGCCGGTGCGCAGGGCGGTGAGGGCGGCGAGCGGGTCGAGGTCGTTCACCGGGCCATTGTCGGCCAGGCGGGGGACGGTTCCGCCACCGCGGGCGGTGTCGCGGTGGTGCGGGGGGCCACCGCTGACAGGATGCGACGCCATGCAACTAGTACGACAAAAGGAAAAAATGAGGGGGTATCGGGCGCGTGCCGTGCTCGCCGCCCTCGTCGTCACCGCACTCGCCGCGTGCGCCGCGGAGGAGCCCTCCGGTCCCCGCGAAGGGGGTCCGCCCGCAGCGGCGGGGGCGGAGCGGAAGGCCGGGGAGGGCGCTTCCGGGGGTGCCTCGGGCGCGCTCGCGGCCTACGCGGAGAAGGTGCGCCGCACCCAGGCCGTCCGCGCGGCGGCGGCCAGGAAGTGGGGGCTGGAGCGCACTCCGCTGGCCGCCCCGCCCCCTCCCGCCGAGAAGCCCGAGATCACCACCCGCGAGGGCTTCGAGGTGGCCGGGGGCGACGGGCTGCCACCGGTCTTCACGACCGTCCCCACCAAGGAGAAGGTCGTCTTCCTGACGATCGACGACGGGGCCGAGAAGGACCCGGAACTGCTCCGGATGATGTCCGAGCTCAAGATCCCGTACAGCGCCTTCCTCAGCGACTACGTGATCAGCGACGACTACGGCTACTTCGAGAAGATGCGCGACTCCGGGGCCGCGCTGCACAACCACACCCTCAACCACCGCTACCTGCCGGGGCTCTCCCGAGCCCGGCAGGAGCGCGAGATCTGCGGCCAGCAGGACCGCATGGAGAAGCGCTTCGGCACCCGCCCGAGGCTCTTCCGCCCGCCCTACGGGAACTACAACGGCGACACCCTCAGGGTCGCGAAGTCCTGCGGGATCGAGGCCGTCCCGCTGTGGGCGGCCGAGGCGTTCCCGGACCGCATGGAGTGGCGCGAGTGGGACCGGGACCTCCATCCGGGTGACATCATCCTCACCCACTTCCGGGGCGAGGACGAGTGGAAGGGCTCCATGGCGGACATGATCCGCCGGGTCATGCGCACGGTCACGGAGAAGGGCTACGCCGTGGCCAGGCTGGAGGACTACGTCTGACCCCGCCGGTCCCCGGCCGGACCGGGGCCTGCGGCGGTACGCCGCGCGCCGGGAGAACGTGCCCCCGACCGGGTTCCGGTCGGGGGCACACGCGTCCCCGGCCGCCGGAAAGCGCGCGACGCCACCGCGTGGATTGGCACTCCGCTTGACCGAGTGCTAATCGCAGTCATAGTCTCGCTCCTGGCACTCACCACTGGAGAGTGCCAACACAGCGACGGGCAGGTCCGGCACCCGCGACGACGGATCCACCTGGTCGCCACCTCAGATCAGTTGACCCCGTGAGATCTCCGAAGGGGGAGGTCGGATCGTGACGACCACCAGCTCCAAGGTTGCCATCAAGCCGCTCGAGGACCGCATCGTGGTCCAGCCGCTCGACGCCGAGCAGACCACGGCCTCTGGCCTGGTCATTCCGGACACCGCCAAGGAGAAGCCCCAGGAGGGCGTCGTCCTGGCCGTCGGCCCGGGCCGCTTCGAGAACGGCGAGCGCCTTCCGCTCGACGTGACCGTCGGCGATGTCGTGCTCTACAGCAAGTACGGCGGCACCGAAGTGAAGTACAGCGGCGAGGAGTACCTCGTCCTCTCGGCCCGCGACGTGCTCGCGATCGTCGAGAAGTAATTCACCGATTTGCTTCGAGCCGCGCCCCTGGTCACCCCGCTGAAGCCGGGCGGCGAGGGGCGCGGTTCGTTTTCGAGAGGACTTGAGAAGCTCCATGGCGAAGATCCTGAAGTTCGACGAGGACGCCCGTCGCGCCCTTGAGCGCGGCGTCAACAAGCTCGCCGACACCGTCAAGGTGACCATCGGCCCCCGCGGCCGCAACGTCGTCATCGACAAGAAGTTCGGCGCGCCCACCATCACCAACGACGGTGTGACCATCGCCCGCGAGGTCGAGGTCGAGGACCCGTACGAGAACCTCGGCGCCCAGCTGGTGAAGGAGGTGGCGACCAAGACCAACGACATCGCGGGTGACGGTACGACCACCGCCACCGTGCTGGCCCAGGCGCTGGTGCGCGAGGGCCTGCGCAACGTCGCCGCCGGCGCCTCCCCGGCCGCCCTGAAGAAGGGCATCGACGCCGCCGTCAAGGCCGTCTCCGAGGACCTGCTGGCCACCGCCCGCCCGATCGACGACAAGGCCGACATCGCCGCCGTGGCCGCGCTCTCCGCGCAGGACCAGCAGGTCGGCGAGCTGATCGCCGAGGCGATGGACAAGGTCGGCAAGGACGGTGTCATCACCGTCGAGGAGTCCAACACCTTCGGTCTGGAGCTGGACTTCACCGAGGGCATGGCCTTCGACAAGGGCTACCTGTCGCCGTACATGGTCTCCGACCAGGAGCGTATGGAGGCCGTCCTCGACGACCCGTACATCCTGATCCACCAGGGCAAGATCTCCTCCATCCAGGACCTGCTGCCGCTGCTGGAGAAGGTCATCCAGGCCGGTGCCTCCAAGCCGCTGCTGATCATCGCCGAGGACGTCGAGGGCGAGGCCCTGTCGACCCTGGTCGTCAACAAGATCCGCGGCACCTTCAACGCCGTGGCCGTCAAGGCCCCCGGCTTCGGCGACCGCCGCAAGGCGATGCTCGGCGACATGGCCACCCTCACCGGTGCGACCGTCATCGCCGAGGAGGTCGGCCTCAAGCTCGACCAGGCCGGTCTGGACGTGCTCGGCACCGCCCGCCGCGTCACCGTCACCAAGGACGACACCACGATCGTCGACGGCGGCGGCAACTCGGCCGACGTGGCCGGCCGCGTCAACCAGATCAAGGCCGAGATCGAGGCCACGGACTCCGACTGGGACCGCGAGAAGCTCCAGGAGCGCCTCGCGAAGCTGGCCGGCGGCGTGTGCGTGATCAAGGTCGGCGCCGCCACCGAGGTGGAGCTGAAGGAGAAGAAGCACCGCCTGGAGGACGCCATCTCCGCGACCCGCGCCGCGGTCGAGGAGGGCATCGTCTCCGGTGGTGGCTCCGCGCTGGTCCACGCCGTCAAGGTGCTGGACGGCAACCTGGGCAAGGAGGGCGACGAGGCCACCGGTGTCGCCGTCGTCCGCCGTGCCGCCGTCGAGCCGCTGCGCTGGATCGCCGAGAACGCCGGCCTGGAGGGCTACGTCATCACCTCCAAGGTGGCCGAGCTGGAGGCCGGCAACGGCTTCAACGCCGCCACCGGCGAGTACGGCGACCTGGTCAAGGCCGGTGTCATCGACCCGGTCAAGGTGACCCGCTCCGCCCTGGAGAACGCCGCCTCCATCGCCTCCCTGCTGCTCACGACCGAGACCCTGGTCGTCGAGAAGCCGGCCGAGGAGGAGCCCGAGGCGGGCCACGGCCACGGCCACAGCCACTGACGCACACCGCGTGCGGCGCACCGCGCCGCCGCCGGACGGCGCCCGCCTGCCCGCACCCGCGGGCAGACGGGCGCCGTCCGTTCCCGGGGGCGCGGCGCCCCTGCGCGGGACCGTGGCCCGGCGGGGCCGGTCAGGCCGCGCCGAGCTGCTGCATCAGGCTCAGCCGGTCGAAGTGGAACCAGCCCTCCTTGATCTTTCCGCCATCGAAGCGGAAGAACGTCGTCCCGGTCATCGAGCACTGCTCGCCCGTCGCCGGGATCCCCTGGAAGTCGCCCTTGTGGCGGCCGGTCCACCGCCACATCACGGCCACCTCGTCGCCCTCGGCCACCTGCCGCTCGATGTCGAAGGTGAACTCGAAGGCCTCCCGCCACATGGTCAGGTCGCGGCGGACGACCTCCGCGCCGGTCTCGCTCTCCGGCTCGTTGGCGACGTCGTGGTCGACGTAGTCCGGTGCGAACACCTCGTCGATCGCCGACAGGTTCCCGCCCGCGGCGATCTCGTGGAAGAAGCGCCGGACCGTCGCGGCGTTGGACTGCTCCTCACGGACCACGTCGAGGTCGGTGAAGGACGGCATCCCCTCGCAGAGGGCCACCATCTCCCGGAACATCGCGTCGGTCTCGGGCAGCTGGGAGTTCTCCATCGCCTCCTGGTAGGAGTCGAACTCCACGATGTCCAGGTAGTGGTCCGCTTCCGAGCGGTCCCTGCCGATGACCGCGTGCGAGGCGGTCCGCTTGCCCTTCGTCTGCTCGACCCACCGGTCCATGAGGGCGTTCATGGAGTCGAAGTCGGCGGTCCGGTAGTCGATGATCTGCACGAACTTCATGGCGCCTCCCTGACGTCGGGATACCCGCCATTCTAGTGATGCAGGTCACATATCGGTGCTCCGGTCCCCGGTGCGGGCGCTCACTGCGGCCCGTACTTGCGGCCCGTCCGCGACGTCAGTCCGCCCAGCAGGCTCCGCGGGGTCAGCTTCACCACGCCCATCAGCGCCTTGTACCGCGGGTCGGGCACGGACAGCGACTTGCCCCGCGCGAGGTCCGCCAGCGCCTCGGCCACCAGCTTGTCGGCGTCCAGCCACATCCAGCCGGGGATGTTGTCCGTGCCCATCCCGGCGCGCTGGTGGAACTCGGTCCGCACGAACCCCGGGCACAGCGCCATCAGCCGCACCCCCGACCCGGCCATGTCCCGCGCCGCGCCCTGGGTGAACTGCACGACCCACGCCTTGGAGGCCCCGTAGGTGCCGCGCGGCACGAAGGCGGCCACCGAGGCGACGTTCACCACCCCGCCGCGGCCCCGCTCCCGCATGGCTCCCGCAGCCGCCGTCGTCAGCCGCAGCACGGCCTCGCAGTGCACCCTGAGCATGGTCAGCTCGTCGGCGACGGACACGTCGAGGAAGCGGCCCTTGTTCCCGAAGCCCGCGTTGTTGACCAGCAGGTCCACCGGATTCCGGCGGTCGCGCAGCCGCTCCTCCACGGCCGCGATCCCCGCCTCCGTGGCGAGGTCGGCGGTCAGCACCCGGGCCTCGATGCCGTGCCCGTCGTGCAGTTCCGTGGCGTGCTCCCGCAGGCGCGCGGTGTCACGGGCGACCAGCACCAGGTCGTGCCCGTCGGCCGCGAGCCGCCGTGCGAAGGCGGCGCCGATGCCCGCGGTCGCTCCCGTGATCAGTGCAGTCGTCATAGGCGGCACGTTAGTGCCCCCGGCGGCCGCGCAGGGCACCGGCCTCGGCGGCCGCCGGCCGCGCACCGCCTAGCCCTGTGCGCCCTCTCCGCCCCCGTCGCCGCCGGACGTGCCGTCCCCCGCCCCGCCGGCGCCGGTCCGGGCGGCGTACTCCCGGGCCGTGCGGAGCAGCCCGGGGTGGAGGGCGTCGCCCGCGGCGAGGAGCGCCGGCAGCAGGCGGCGCTCGGCGGTCTCGGCCCGGAAGGCCGTCGCCACGGTGATGCCGTGGGTCGGCCGGTGCACCACCTCCACCGGGTCCCCGACGCGGATCTCCCCCGGCTCGACCACCCGCAGATAGGCCCCGGGCTCGCCCTGCCGGGTGAAGCGCTTGACCCAGCCCCGCTCGCCCAGCCGGTCGGCGAAGACGCGGCAGGGGATCCGGCCGCAGGTCACCTCCAGGACGAGTTCGGCACCCACCCGCCACCGCTCGCCGACCAGCGCTCCGTTGACGTCCACGCCGAGGGTGGTCAGGTTCTCCCCGAAGATCCCGTTGCGCAGCGGGCGGCCCAGACGCTGCTCCCAGGCGTCGAGGTCCTCGCGGGCGAAGGCGTAGACCGCCTGGTGGGTTCCGCCGTGGTGGCGCAGGTCGCCGATCGCGTCCCCGGCCAGCCCGCTGCCGCCGGTGCCGCGTGGCCCGGGGTCCGCCACCGCGACCGGACCGTCGGTGGGCCGCTTGTCGATGCCGGTGGTCCCCGTGGCCGCGGTGGTGTACGGGACGGCCTCGGCCCGCCCGATGTTCACACTGAGGAGCTTCATGGCGGAGACGTTAGCCGAGCGTCTCAAAGCGAAGACCGCTCAACCTGGCGTCGCCCCAAGCACCACTTATGATGGTCGGATGATCGAAGCCCGCCATCTCCGCGTTCTGCGCGCCGTGGCCGCCACCGGCTCCTTCTCCGCCGCGGCCCGCGAACTCGGGTGCACCCAGCCCGCGGTGAGTCAGCAGATGAAGGCCCTGGAGTCGTCCGCCGGCACGCCGCTGCTGGTCCGCACCGGGCGCGAGATGCGCCTGACGCAGGCGGGCGAGGTGCTGGTGCGCCACGCGGCCGGGATCCTCGCCGGACTCACCGCCGCGGAGGAGGAGGTCGCCGCCATCGCCGGACTGCGCGCGGGCCGGGTGCGGCTGGTGTCCTTCCCCAGCGGCAGCTCCACCCTGGTGCCCACCGCGCTGGCGGCCCTGCGCGCCGCCCACCCCGGCACCCGGGTCTCCCTCGTGGACGCCGAACCGCCCCGGTCCGTCGAGATGCTGCGGGAGGGTGACTGCGACGTGGCCCTGGCCTTCCGGTACGGGGGCGCGGGGGCGGAGTGGGACGACCTCGCCGTCCGGCCGCTGCTGACCGACCGGCTGGTGGGGCTGGTGCCCGAGGGCCACCGGCTGGCCGGCGCGGGCACGGTGGCCATCGGGGACCTGGCCGAGGAGCCGTGGATCGCGGGGTGCCCGCGCTGCCGCAGGCAGCTCGTCGACGTCTGCGAGGACGCGGGCTTCGCCCCCCGGATCGACTTCGCTACGGACGACTACCCGGCCGTGATCGGCCTGGTCCGCGCCGGGCTCGGCGTGGCGGTGCTGCCGGAACTGGCCCTGGAGTCGGTGCGTCCGCAGGGGGTGCGGACGGTCGCCGTGGATCCGCCGGTCCGCCGGGAGATCGTGGCGCTCACCCTCCCGGACCTCTCCCAGGTGCCCGCCGTCGCCGCCACCCTGGACCACCTCGCCCTCGCCGCCGTGCGCTGAGCCCGGCCGGGTGCGCGCCAGCGTGGCGGGAGGCACCGAGCGCGCGCTGCGCCCGCCCGCACGGCGGGTGTGCAGGAACGTTTCTTCGATCGTGGGCGGCCTTCCGCCGTCAGCCGTGGCCCGAGCCGCCCGCGCTGGCCGCCGGTACCAGGCGGTGCCGTGCGCGGCCCATCAGCTCCTCGCGCTCGTCCTCGGTCAGCCCGCCCCACACTCCGTACGGTTCGCGGACCGCGAGGGCGTGCGCGGCGCACTGGGCCCGCACCGGGCAGCGCATGCAGACCTCCTTCGCCGAGTTCTCGCGCGCGCTCCGGGCTGCTCCGCGCTCGCCCTCGGGGTGGAAGAAGAGAGAGCTGTCGACTCCGCGGCACGCCGCGAGGAGCTGCCAGTCCCACAGATCGGCGTTGGGTCCGGGAAGGCGAGAGAAATCTGCCATAGCGCATGTCCCCTTGAAACCGTGCTGGGTGGAGGTCCTGGGTGGAACAGGACCGCTGGGAGCGGGCGGGGCCACGGGCCGGTGATTGCCCGGATCAGCGTCCCGCGCTGTGCCAACGACCGTACATCTCCTGTGTAAGTAGATGTAAATATGACTCATTGCGAATCTAGCCAAAGACACCAGCCAATGGGAAGAAAACCGTCTGAATGGGGCACTATCTCTCGCGGGACCCGAGGTGACCTGCGGAGCTTCCCTCCGTGGAGGCGTGATCACGCAGGGTGCCGAAGAGTCGGGTCCCGGCCGTAACTCTTTCGAGTGACCATCGTTGAGAGTGCAGAGGCGGTTGAAAGAAGAAGCTCTCGGGCACATGTCCGACAGCGTTCAACCGCACAGGTGAAGATACGTACCCAGCCTGGAGGCTCAAGGTGACGCGCATCAGCTGCGAGAGCCACGGAGGTCAGTCATGACGTCCGTCCTCGTCTGCGACGACTCCCCGCTTGCCCGAGAGGCGCTCCGCCGCGCGGTCGCGACCGTGCCCGGCGTCGAGCGCGTGACGACCGCGGCCAACGGCGAGGAAGTCCTCCGCCGCTGGGGTGCGGATCGCTCCGACCTCATCCTGATGGACGTGCGCATGCCCGGCCTGGGGGGTGTCGAAACCGTGCGCCGCCTGCTTTCGGCGGACCCCGGTGCCCGGATCATCATGCTCACCGTCGCCGAGGACCTCGACGGCGTGGCGCTCGCGGTCGCCGCGGGGGCGCGCGGCTATCTCCACAAGGACGCCTCGCGCGCCGAACTCCGCGCCACGGTCACCCAGGCGCTGGCCGACCCGACCTGGCGGCTCGCCCCCCGCCGCCTGCGCTCGGCCGAGATGGGAGCTGCCCCGACGCTGACCGCGCGCGAGATCCAGGTGCTGGAGGGGATGAGCCACGGCCGGTCCAACGCCGAGATCGGACGCGAGCTCTTCCTCTCCGAGGACACGGTCAAGACGCACGCCCGGCGGCTGTTCAAGAAGCTCGGCGCGTCGGACCGGGCGCACGCCGTCGCACTCGGATTCCGCTGGGGTCTGGTCCGCTGAGAGGGTCCCGCGGGGGGTGACGGATGCCCGAGGGCATCCGTTTCCCGCGCGATGCCGCATCCTTGAGGTGTGGAGTTCCTCGGGGACGATTCGGTCGAGCGGAAGGGGAGGGCGCAGGAGATGAGTTCCGGCGCGCCTGCTCATAACGCTTCGGTGCACAACATGGGACGTGCCGCCGCGGACGCGCCGCCGCCAAGGCACCATGGACCGATGCGTGACGACGAGGCGGCGGGCGCCCGGGGGGTCATCGGAGCGCTCGTCCAGAGTGCCGTCGACGGCGACGAGCAGGCCACGCACGACCTGCTCGCGCACGTCCACCCGCTGGCGCTGCGCTTCTGCCGGTCCCGGCTGAGCCGGCTCCCCGGTGACGCCCGTCACTTCGCCGACGACCTCGCGCAGGAGGTCTGCGTGGCGGTGCTGATGGCCCTGCCGCGCTACAAGGACACCGGTCGCCCCTTCGAGGCGTTCGTCTTCGCGATCGCCTCGCACAAGGTGGCCGACCTCCAGCGGGCGGCGATGCGCCACCCGGGGTCCACCGCCGTCCCCTCCGACGAGATGCCG
Source organism: Streptomyces sp. C10-9-1 (assembly GCF_024497955.1). GTDB lineage: Bacteria > Actinomycetota > Actinomycetes > Streptomycetales > Streptomycetaceae > Streptomyces > Streptomyces sanyensis. The sequence goes on from NZ_JANHKP010000012.1 coordinate 146,076, forward strand.
GAGCGCCCCGACACCTCACTCGGCCCCGAGGAGCGTGCCCTGCTCAGCGACGATGCGGAGTGGGCGCGGCGGCTCCTGGCCAACCTCCCCGAGAACCAGCGCGAGCTGCTGGTGCTGCGCGTCGCCGTCGGTCTGACGGCCGAGGAGACCGGCCAGATGCTCGGGATGTCGCCCGGCGCCGTCCGGGTCGCCCAGCACCGTGCGCTCAGCCGTCTGAGGGCGCTCGCCGGGCAGTGAACCGTCCGCGGCGTCACCACGTACGAAGCTACGAAGCGGGTGATCGACGCTGATCGTGGAATGAGACCGCCGCGGAGCCCGTTAGCATGGACATCCGCACCGATCAAGGCCATTGGGGAAGGTGTCATGACCAACGTCGACGGAGTGCCCGAGAAATTCGCGACACTCGGGCTGACCTACGACGATGTGCTGCTGCTGCCGGGGGCCTCCGACATGGCCCCCGACCAGATCGACACCTCCTCGTATCTCTCGAAGAACGTGCGGGTGAACATCCCGCTGCTGTCCGCCGCCATGGACAAGGTGACCGAGGCCCGGATGGCCATCGCCATGGCACGCCAGGGCGGCGCCGGCGTGCTGCACCGCAACCTCTCCATCGCGGACCAGGCCAACCAGGTCGACCTGGTCAAGCGCTCCGAGTCCGGCATGGTCTCCGACCCGATCACCGTGCACCCGGACGCCACGCTCGCCGACGCCGACCGGCTCTGCGCCAAGTTCCGCATCAGCGGCGTGCCGGTCACCGACGCGGCGGGCAAGCTGCTCGGCATCGTCACCAACCGCGACATGGCCTTCGAGTCGGACCGCTCCCGCCAGGTGCGCGAGGTCATGACGCCGATGCCGCTCGTCACCGGCAGGGTGGGCATCTCCGGCGTGGACGCCATGGAGCTGCTGCGCCGCCACAAGATCGAGAAGCTTCCGCTGGTCGACGACGCGGGCGTGCTCAAGGGCCTGATCACGGTCAAGGACTTCGTCAAGGCGGAGAAGTACCCGAACGCCGCCAAGGACAAGGACGGGCGGCTGCTCGTCGGCGCCGCGGTCGGTGTCGCGGGCGACGCCTTCGAGCGCGCCCAGGCGCTGGTCGAGGCGGGTGTCGACTTCATCGTCGTGGACACCGCGCACGGCCACTCCAAGCTCGTCGGGGACATGATCGCCAAGATCAAGTCCAACGCCTCCGTGGACGTCGTCGGCGGCAACGTCGCCACCCGCGACGGCGCCCAGTCGCTCATCGACGCGGGTGCGGACGGCATCAAGGTCGGCGTCGGCCCCGGCTCCATCTGCACGACCCGCGTGGTCGCCGGCATCGGTGTCCCGCAGGTCACCGCGATCTACGAGGCGGCGCTGGCCGCCAAGGCGGCCGGGGTGCCGGTCATCGGCGACGGCGGCCTGCAGTACTCGGGCGACATCGCCAAGGCGCTGGTCGCGGGCGCGGACACGGTGATGCTCGGCTCGCTGCTCGCCGGCTGCGAGGAGTCCCCGGGCGAACTGCTGTTCATCAACGGCAAGCAGTTCAAGTCCTACCGGGGCATGGGCTCCCTCGGCGCCATGCAGACCCGCGGCGACCAGCGCTCCTTCTCCAAGGACCGCTACTTCCAGGAGGGCGTCGCCTCGGACGAGAAGCTGGTCCCTGAGGGCATCGAGGGCCAGGTGCCCTACCGCGGGCCGCTCTCCGCGGTGGTGCACCAGCTGGTCGGTGGCCTGCGCCAGTCGATGTTCTACGTGGGCGGCCGGACGGTCCCCGAGCTCCAGGACAACGGCCGCTTCGTCCGGATCACCTCGGCGGGCCTGAAGGAGAGCCACCCGCACGACATCCAGATGACGGTCGAGGCGCCGAACTACAGCAGGAAGTAGGCGCGGCGCGGGGCACCGGTCCCGCGTCCACCGCACGGCACCGCAGGGGCGGTCCCGGGAGCACGGACACCACGGGTGGCCGGGCGCCGGGGCCGCCCCGCGGCATGTCGGGGATACTGGTAGCGCCAGACGTAGAGGGAAAGGCCACACACGTGACTGAGATCGAGATCGGGCGCGGCAAGCGCGGCCGCCGGGCGTACGCGTTCGATGACATCGCCGTCGTGCCCAGTCGCCGCACGCGGGACCCGAAGGAGGTCTCGATCGCCTGGCAGATCGACGCCTACCGCTTCGACCTGCCGTTCCTGGCCGCCCCGATGGACTCGGTCGTCTCCCCCCGGACCGCGATCCGCATCGGCGAGATGGGCGGCCTGGGCGTGCTGAACCTCGAGGGCCTGTGGACCCGCTACGAGGACCCGCAGCCGCTGCTCGACGAGATCGCGGAGCTGGCCCCGGAGCAGGCCACCCGCCGCCTCCAGGAGATCTACGCCGCTCCGATCAAGGAGGAGCTGATCGGGCAGCGGATCAAGGAGGTGCGCGACGCCGGTGTCGTCACCGCCGCCGCGCTCTCGCCGCAGCGCACCGCGCAGTTCTCCAAGGCCGTGGTCGACGCCGGGGTGGACATCTTCGTCATCCGCGGCACCACGGTCTCCGCCGAGCACGTGTCGGGGGCGGCCGAGCCGCTCAACCTCAAGCAGTTCATCTACGAGCTGGACGTGCCGGTCATCGTCGGCGGCTGCGCCACCTACACGGCCGCGCTCCACCTGATGCGCACCGGCGCCGCGGGAGTCCTGGTCGGCTTCGGCGGCGGTGCCGCGCACACCACCCGCAACGTGCTGGGCATCCAGGTCCCGATGGCGACCGCCGTGGCGGACGTCGCGGCCGCCCGCCGCGACTACATGGACGAGTCCGGCGGCCGGTACGTCCACGTCATCGCCGACGGCGGTGTGGGCTGGTCGGGCGACCTGCCCAAGGCCGTGGCCTGCGGTGCGGACGCGGTGATGATCGGCTCCCCGCTGGCCCGCGCCACGGACGCCCCGGGCAGGGGCCGCCACTGGGGCATGGAGGCCGTCCATGAGGACGTGCCGCGCGGCAAGCTGGTCGACCTGGGCATCGTCGGCACCACGGAGGAGGTCCTGGCGGGCCCCTCGCACAGCCCCGACGGCTCCATGAACTTCTTCGGGGCGCTGCGCCGGGCGATGGCCACCACGGGGTACAGCGAACTCAAGGAGTTCCAGCGGGTCGAGGTGACCGTGGCGGACTCGCAGCACCGTCGCTGACGGAACGCCGAGGGCCGAACGCCGAGGGCCGGGCACCCCGCACGGGGTGCCCGGCCCTCGCGTCCGCGCCGCGTGCGCGGGCGCCGTGGTGCGTCAGGCGTGGGCCTTCCGGGCGCCGGCGAACGCGGTGAGGGCGCCGATCCCGAGGAAGACGTAGGTCATGGCCTCCGCGCTCTCGCTCCATACCGTCGTCAGCAGGTCGAACTCCAGGAAGAGATCCAGGAAGGGGACGTTCAGCTCCTTGCTGCCCACGACGGCGAGGCCGACCAGCTGCCCGAGGTAGACCGCACCGACGGCGAGCACCGCGGAGGCGATCGGGAGGACCGGGTTCCGGCCGCCCACCTTGGCCGAGGCGAAGCCGATCAGGAAGCCCACCGCGACGGCCGCGTAGCCGACCTCCCGCTCGATGGAGCCGGCGAGCGCGCCGTAGGCACCCGCCAGGACCAGCGCGGCGGCGAGGGCGACGAGCAGGCCGAGACCCAGGTTCTCCCGGGCCGGGGCCGGCGGCGGGGGCGGAGCGTACGGAGCGCCCTGCACACCCTGTGCGCCCTGCGCGTCCTGGGCGAACGGGTTCCCCGACGGCGGCGGTACGGGCTGGGTCATGTGGAAGTTCCCCCTGGAGGTATGACGTTCGTCGCACGGACGTGCGAGCGGCTCCGGACACTAGCAGCCCGCGCGGACGCCACGCCTCCCGGTTACCCGACCGTTGCGCGACCGCGCCCCCGCCCTCACAGCCGGTGCGCCGCGCCGACGGGCGTCGCACCCCGCGTGTCCAGCAGGAGCTGGGCCTTCACGGCCAGCCCTTGGAGGTCGTAGGTGCGGTGGTTCTGCAGCAGCACCGTCAGATCCGCGCGGGCCGCGGCCTCGTAGAGCGAGTCCGCCCGCGGGACGGGGACCTCCTGCACCCGCCAGTCGGGCACGTGCGGGTCGTGGTAGCTGACCTGGGCGCCCATGTCCCTCAGCCGGCAGGCGACCTCGGCTGCGGGGGAGCCCTGGAGGTCGGCCAGGTCGGGCTTGTACGTCACCCCCAGCAGCAGTACCCGCGCACCCCGGGCCGACTTGCCGTGCTCGTTGAGGAGGGTGGCGCAGCGCTGGATGACGTAGCGCGGCATCCGGCTGTTGATGTCGGCCGCCAGGCCCACCATCCGCAGTCCCCGCCCGGGCGCCGGGCCGGGGTCGAGGGGGGTGCCGTGGCCGCCGACGCCGGGTCCGGGGCGGAACGCCTGGAAGCCGAAGGGCTTGGTCTCGGCGCAGCGGATCACGTCCCAGACATCGATGCCGAGGTCGTGGCAGAGCACCGCCATCTCGTTGACCAGGGCGATGTTGACGTGCCGGAAGTTGGTCTCCAGCACCTTCACGGTCTCCGCCTCGCGCAGCCCGCGGGCGCGGACCACCTTGTCGGTGAGGCGCCCGTAGAACGCGGCCGCGGACTCCGTGCAGGCCGGTGTGAGTCCGCCGATCACCTTGGGGGCGGCGGCGTAGCCGCGGTCCCGGGTGCCCGGGTCGGTGCGGCTGGGGGAGTGCGCGAGGTGGAAGTCCCGTCCGGCGCGCAGCCCGGAGCCGTCCTCCAGGAGCGGTCGCAGTACTCCGTCCGTGGTGCCGGGAGGCACCGCGGACTCCAGGATGACGGTGGTGTGCGGGCGCAGCCGGGAGGCCAGGACCCGGGCGGCCTCGGTGAGGGCGGTGAGGTCGGGGGTGCCGTCCGGGCCCGGCGGGGTGGGGGAGCAGACGACGGCGGTGCGGACCCGGCCCAGCTCCGCCGGATCGTCCACGGTGCGGAAGCCCGCCGAGAGCATCCGGCGCACGTCGGCGGCGGTGACCCCGGCGGCGGGTTCGGGGTGGCCGCCCCCGGGGCGGTGCGGCCGGGGGTCGTAGCCGACGGTCCCCACCCCGGCGGCGACGGCGGCCTGGGCGAGGGGGAGACCGAGGTGGCCGAGACCGATGACGGCGAGATCTGCGGGCATGGCGTGGTCCGTCCTTCCCATAGCCGGAGGGGACTCCTTGCGCAATCCCTGTGGGCGAAACAGGGGGATGCAATGTCAGACTAGGCGTAAATATGACCGTTCTGTCGTATTGGGGGCGCGTGGCTAACGGGGTGTTATCCACAGGCGGTGGCTGAACCCGGCGAGCGGGGACAGAATCGACTGTGGGATGCCGAGCGCGGCAACCGACGGGGGCGACGGGAGGCAGCAGTGAGGACAGCGACACTGGGACCCGGCCAGCGTGCCGAGGCACTCGCCGCGATGGCCGAGCACGAACTGGACGTCCTGGTCGTGGGTGCGGGCGTGGTCGGCGCGGGCACGGCACTGGACGCGGCGACACGCGGTCTGTCGACCGCCCTCGTGGAGGCGCGCGACTGGGCCTCGGGCACGTCCAGCCGTTCGAGCAAGCTGATCCACGGGGGGCTGCGCTATCTGGAGATGCTGGACTTCGCCCTCGTCCGGGAGGCGCTGAAGGAGCGCGGGCTGCTGCTGGACCGCCTCGCCCCGCATCTCGTCAGGCCGGTGCCCTTCCTCTACCCGCTGCGCCACCGCGGCTGGGAACGCTGGTACGCGGGCTCGGGCGTGGCCCTCTACGACGCGATGTCGGTCTCCTCGGGCCGTGGCCGGGGCCTGCCCCTCCACCGCCACCTCTCGCGCCGCCGCGCGCTGCGGGCCGCGCCTGCGCTGCGCCGCGACGCCCTGGTCGGCGCCCTCCAGTACTACGACGCCCAGACGGACGACGCCCGTTTCGTCACCGCCCTCGTGCGCACCGCGGCCTCCTACGGCGCGCACGTCGCCAGCCGGGCGCGCGTGGTGGGCTTCCTGCGCGAGGGCGAGCGGGTCGTCGGCGCCCGGGTGGAGGACGTCGAGGGCGGCGGCACCTACGAGGTCCGCGCCCGCCAGGTCGTCAACGCGACGGGCGTGTGGACGGACGACACCCAGGCGCTCATCGGCGAGCGCGGGCAGTTCCATGTGCGGGCCTCCAAGGGCATCCACCTGGTCGTCCCCAAGGACCGCATCCACTCCACCTCCGGTCTGATCCTGCGCACCGAGACCTCCGTGCTCTTCGTCATCCCCTGGGGCCGTCACTGGATCGTGGGCACCACCGACACCGACTGGGATCTGGACAAGGCCCATCCGGCGGCGTCCAGCGCCGACATCGACTACCTGCTGGAGCAGGTCAACTCGGTGCTGGCGGTGCCCCTCACCCGCGACGACGTCCAGGGCGTCTACGCCGGGCTGCGCCCCCTGCTGGCCGGTGAGTCGGACGCCACGAGCAAGCTCTCGCGCGAGCACACCGTGGCCCATCCCGTCCCGGGCCTGGTCGTCGTGGCGGGGGGCAAGTACACGACCTACCGGGTGATGGCGAAGGACGCGGTGGACGCCGCCGTCCACGGCCTGGACCAGCGTGTCGCGGCCTGCGTCACCGAGGACACCCCGCTCATCGGGGCCGAGGGCTACCACGCCCTGTGGAACGCCCGGGCCCGGATCGCCGCCCGCACCGGCCTCCACGTCGTGCGGGTGGAGCATCTCCTGCACCGCTACGGCTCCCTGACGGAGGAACTGCTCGCCCTGGTCGCCGAGGACCCCTCCCTCGGGGAGCCGCTCACCGGGGCGGACGACTACCTCCGGGCGGAGGTCGTCTACGCCGCCTCGCACGAGGGCGCCCGCCATCTGGACGACGTGCTGACCCGGCGCACCCGCATCTCCATCGAGACCTTCGACCGCGGCACGCGCTGCGCGCGGGAGTGCGCGCTGCTGATGGCCCCGGTGCTCGGGTGGGGGCCGGAGCAGATCGACAAGGAGGTGGAGCACTACGAGAAGCGGGTCGAGGCCGAGCGGGAGTCGCAGCGCCAGCCCGACGACCTGACCGCCGACGCCGCACGGTTGGGGGCGCCGGACATCGTGCCGCTGTGAGTGCCTGCCGCGAGGTCCCGGGCGGCTTCCGCCCCGCGCCGGACGCCCGTGCCGGCCTCCGTACGGCCGCCGTCTCCCCCCGGCCGCCCAACCCGCCCCGGGGTGAGGAGGGTTGGGCGGGTGTGCGCCCCGCCCCTCGCCGCCCCGACCAGCGCCAGGGCCGCCGACACGCCGAGTAGCGGCATGGCGGGGGCGCGGGAGGCCGGGACCGGGCGGCCCCGGGAGCACGTGCGGTCCCCGAGTGAGGGACAATGGTCGCTCTGCCAGGGCGGGTTACCCGCCTCGCGCGCGTGGGCGGCGCGGGCGAAGATCAGGATCGCAGAGGGGACGCATGTCGGAGGCTGAGCAGTCACGGGAGTCCCGGCGGAACGAGGCCGTGGCGGCCGAAACCGCAGGCAGGGGTGAGGAATCCGCCGGCGGCGAGGGTGCGTCCGGCGCGCCCGGCAGCGGCTTCGGCCCGGCCGGTGCGATCCCGGGACAGCGCTCGTCCCCGGTGTCCACGGAGCGTGACGAGGAAAGCGGGGCCGTGGTCTCCGGTGCGCCGGGCACCGGGGGGGCGACGGCTCCTGAGGGTGAGTCGGGGGTGGGTACCGTGACGGCGACACGGAGCGACCGTGCGGTGGACGAGGCGCGGCAGGCCGGGGATCCGGCGGAGTCCGCGCGGACCGAGGGTCCGGGAGCCCGTCCGGCACCGGGCACGGGGCGCACGGCCGACGGCGGCACCCGGTCCGAGGCCGGGGAGGGCGACCCGGCGGAGACCACCGGTACGGGCGCGGCCGAGCGGAACGGCACCGCGCGCGAGCGTGCACAGGACGAGGCCGGGAGCGCTCCGGGCCCCGGGGCCGCGGATGCGGAGGAGGCGCCCGCCGGCGAACGGGCGCACGGGACGGCCCCGGGCGAGGCCCCTTCCGCCGAGGACCCGGCCGCGGAGGCCGCTTCCGGCGCGGAACCGGCCGCGGAGGGTGCTTCCGCCGAAGACCCGGCCGAGCGGGCCGGAGCGGGCCGCCCGGCGGAGTCCGGTGCCGCCTCGGCCGGACCCGGGCCGGGTGACGCGCCGGGCGGCCGCGCGCCCGCCGAGGCCGTACGCGGCGACGGCGCGCCGGCCGGGGACGGCTCCGCCGGGGACGCGCCGGGCGCGGGTGCGCACGGCAAGGGGGCCGCCGCGGAGGCGCCGTCCGGGGCCGCAGCGGCGGCACGCGGCGCCACGGGCTCCCTCCCCCCCGGCGGCACGGGCACGCCCGCCACCGCCGAAGGCCGCCTTCTCGCACGGCGCTACCGACTCGGCGGGGTCCTGGGCCGCGGCGGCATGGGCACCGTCTGGCGTGCCGTCGACGAGACGCTCGGCCGGACCGTCGCCGTCAAGGAACTGCGCTTCCCCAACGCCATCGACGAGGAGGAGAAGCGCCGCCTCATCACCCGGACCCTGCGCGAGGCCAAGGCCATCGCCAGGATCCGCAACAACAGCGCCGTCACCGTCTTCGACGTGGTCGACGAGGACGACCGCCCGTGGATCGTGATGGAGCTGGTCGAGGGCAAGTCCCTCGCCGAGGTCATCCGCGAGGACGGCGTACTGACCCCCCGTCGCGCGGCCGAGGTCGGACTCGCCGTCCTCGACGTGCTGCGCTCCGCCCACCGCGAGGGCATCCTGCACCGGGACGTCAAGCCCTCCAACGTGCTCATCGGCAAGGACGACCGCGTCGTCCTCACCGACTTCGGCATCGCGCAGGTCGAGGGCGACCCGTCCCTCACCTCGACCGGCATGCTCGTCGGCGCCCCCTCCTACATCTCGCCCGAGCGGGCGCGGGGGCACAAGCCCGGCCCCGCCGCCGACCTCTGGTCCCTCGGCGGCCTGCTCTACGCCGCCGTCGAGGGCAGCCCGCCCTACGACAAGGGGTCGGCCATCGCCACGCTCACCGCGGTGATGACCGAACCGCTCGACCCCCCGAAGAACGCGGGCCCCCTCACGGACGTCGTCTACGGCCTGCTCGCCAAGGACCCCGCCCAGCGGCTCGACGACGCCGGTGCCCGCGCCCTGCTGACCCAGGTGGTGAACGCCCCGGAGGAGGCCGACGCCCTCGCCGCCGCCCCGCCGGAGCAGACCCGGGTCATACCGCTGCCCGCTTCCCCGCCGCCGCCGCCCGACACGGCCCCGCGGCCCCCCGCTCAGCCCAAGGACCCCGCTGCGGCGGCCCGGGTGCGCGGTGCCCTGCGCTCCGTGCGCAACGCGGCGGCCGCCGCCAAGGCGGAGAAGCGCACCCCGGAGCAGGACCCCTCCCGGGAGCGGACGGCCGTGCCCGCCGCCCCGGGCGGACGGCGCCCCGCGCCGGTGCGCGCCCCCCTCACGGACGTGGTGCCCCGCCGCACGCTGGTGGTCATCGCCGTGGTGGCCGTACTCGCCGTGCTGTCCACCGTCCTCGTGCTCGCCCTCAACGGCGGGGACGGCAACGGTGCCGAGGGCTCCACCCCGGGCGCGGGCACCGGGACCGCCTCGGCCGGTGCCGCGTCCGCGGGCGCCGAGGGCTCCGCCGGCGGAGAGCCGGACGGCGCCGCCGATCCCGGCAGCGGCCGGCAGCCCGACCAGGACGGCGGCACGGGCGGCACCGCACCCGGCGGCACCGAGGACGAGGCGGACGGCGACGACGACGCCTCCGACGACGACGGCGCCGCGAGCGGCGGCACCGGCGGAGCCGGGGCGCTGCCCGAGGGGTACGCGGCCGTCTCCAACGACCAGTTCCGCTTCACCGTGGCCATGCCCCGGGACTTCCGCTTCACCGGCATCGCGGGCCGTAACTCGGGCGCCAAGTTCAGCGTGGACGGGGGAGTGCCCCGGGTCCAGATCGACTTCACCGACAGCCCCAGGGACGACGCGCACGCCGCCTGGGCCGCCGCCGTCGCCGGCGTCAGCGCCACCAGCAACGGCTACCGGCACATCGGCATCACCCGCGTCGAGTACAACGGCTACCCGACCGTCGCCGACTGGGAGTTCGAGCGCAACGAGAACGGCCAGCGGGTACGGATACTCAACAGGGGCTTCAAGGTGGACGCCCGCCGCGGCTACGCCATCATGATCACCTGCAAGGCGAGCGAGTGGGACGGCGAGGCGTGCACGACCCTGCGCCGCACGGCGTTCGCCACGTTCAGCCCCAAGGAGTGAGTCGGGGCACGTATCGTGAGACCTCGCGGACGGTATACCGCCACAAGGAGCCGCCCGCCGACCGGATATGACGGTTTGGTGCGGTGATCGCGGACCGGCCGGGGGACAGCGCGCTGCGGGGAGGCGTCGTGGAGGAGTACGCGGGACGGGTGCTCGCCGACCGCTACCGTCTGCCCTCGGAGTCCTCGGAGGACGGCGAACTCGCCGAGACCCGCGCCTTCGACACCTACAGCGGCCACGAGGTGCTCGTGCGGCAGGTGCCGCTGCCCGAGGTCGTCGAGGCCGAGGTGATGGACGGCGACGGCCTGGCCGGCGCCGCCGTGCCGCGCAGGGCGCAGGGCCGGGCCACCCTGCGGCCCACCGACCCGGCGGTGCTCCGCGCCGTCGAGGCCGCGCAGGCGGCTGCGCGGATCCCCGACCACCCCCGGCTGGACCAGGTCTTCGACGTGTTCGCCGAGGACGGGTCGCTGTGGGTCGTGAGCGAGGTCGTGGCGGCCCGGCCGCTGGCGGCGCTGCTGGCGGAGCGGCCCCTCACCCCCTACCGCGCCGCCGAGGTGGCCTCCGACGTCCTGACCGCGCTCCGGGTGCTGCACGCCCACGGCTGGACCCACCGGAACATCACCGTGCGCACGGTGCTGGTCTGCGAGGACGGCCGGGTGGTGCTGACCGGGCTGGCCTCCGGTGCCGCGGAGGAGGCCCTGTGCGGGTACGAGCCGGTGCCCGACCGGCGACCGGACGAGGACGGACCCGTGCACCCCGCCGCCGGCGGCGGCCGCTCGGCCGGGCACCGCGGCCCGGACGCCGGCACCGCCTACGGCACCGCCCCGTACACCGAGGGCTCCCCGGGCGGCCCCGCGGCGCTCGCCCCGGCGGCCCGCCACGGCCTGGCGGTGCCCGCCCCGGTCCGTCCGGCCCAGGACCTGCCCGCGCTCCCGCGGGAGTCCGGCTTCGAGCAGGCCGCCCCGCCCGACGGGCCGACCACCGGGGCCGGTGCCATCGCCGCCTACCGGGCCGGTGCCCGCGCCGCGGCCCGGCCGCGGGACGGCGAGCGGCCCGCGGAGCCCGGTCAGGGGGACGGCCGCCCGGGACCGGAGGCCGCCGAGCGCCCCGTCCGCGGCGGGTTCGAGGCCCACGGCCCCGACCCCGCCCGCCCCGCCGCGAGCGGACCGGACGCCGGGGACGGCCGCCCCGCCGGGGAGCCTGGCGGCGGCGACGGCGCGGGGGAGGCCGACGGCCCCGGCCGGGCCCGTCTGGCCGGCACCTGGCACGACGCGCCCCCGCCCGGCCGCGAGGGCCCCGGCCCGCTCCCGGCCGGGGGCGGCGGGCTGCCCGCCACGCGTCCCTCCGCCCCCTCCGACGCTTACCGGGACGATCCCTACGGAGTGCGCCGCCGCGCGGCGGAGCGCTCGTCGCCGCAGCCGCGCCCGGCCCTGCCCGCCCACCGCGGCGCCGCCGGCTGGAACGGCGGCGCCGACGCCCTGCGGGCCGACGCCCAGCGGCGCCCCGCCGCCGGGGCACCCGCCCCGGCCGCCGGCGCCCCCCGGTGGGGCGAGGAGGCGGCGGGCGGCCGCGCCGAGTCCTACCGCGGCCCGACCACGCCCCTGGCCGCCGAGCGTGCGCGGCAGGCCCGGATCACGGTCGTCGGCGCCGTCACCGAGCGCTGGGCACCCGAGCAGGCCGGTCCCGTGCACGAGAACTGGCAGCTTGCGGCGCCCGTCGGCCCGGCCACCGACCTCTGGGCGCTCGGCGCGCTGCTCTACCGCGCGGTGCAGGGCCACGCCCCCTACCCCGAGGACAACGCCGCCGAGCTGGTGCAGATGGTGTGCGCCGAGCCGCCCGCCTTCGCCGAGGAGTGCGGGCCGCTGCGGCCCGTCGTGGAGTCCCTGCTGCGCCAGGACCCCACGGAGCGGCCCGAGTGCGAGGAGCTGAACGGCTGGCTGCGCTCCCTGGTCCGGTCGGCGCCCGAACCGGAGGTCGGCCACGGCCTGGTGTCGGTGCCCTCCGGGCCGGTCGACCCGACGCTGCTCCCCATCGTGCGCCGCCGCGGCGAGCTGGTGCGCCGACGGCGCTTCGGCGGGCGGGAGGCGGGCCGCCACCGCCACCGGAAGTCCCGGGGTCCGGCCTCCCGGCCGCCCGTGTCCCGTGAGCGCTTCGACGCGGCCGATCGCTTCGACGACCCCCGGCCCGGGCCCGGAAGCCGCGGTGGCCGGAAGCCGCGGGCCCTGGGCCGCACCCTGCTCCTGGCGGTGCTCCTGGCGCTGGCGGCCGCGGTCGCCTACGCCTACTACGTCATGCCCGCGTCCGGCGACCGGTCGGGGGCCCCGAAGGCGGGCGGCACGGGGCAGCGCCCCTCCGCGGGGGCCGAGCCGAGCCCGGACCGCACCGACCCGGACCGCTCCCCCGAGGCCGGCCCCGGCTCGCAGCAGCCGCAGACCTCCGCCCCGGCCGCCACCCTCCCGGACGGCTACGTGCTCCGCGAGGACGCCGAGGGCTTCAGCCTGGCCGTCGTGGAGGAGTGGCAGCGCCGCCCCGTCAACGACGCGGGCCAGGTGCGCTACCTCGGCGGCGACTTCACCCTGATCGTCGTCCCCGGCCGGGACCCGGTGGCCGGGAACGGCGACGATCCGCTCGTCTACCAGCGGGACAGGGAGCGCGAGCTCCAGCCCTTCAGGGACTCCTCCTGGGCGACCGCGAGCGGGCTGCGGCGCATCGACGTGGGCCGCCAGGCCATGGCGGAGGGCCAGTTCACCTGGCAGGACAGCACCGGCCGTGAGGTCTACGTGCGCAACCTGGCGCTGATCGTGGGGGACCGCTACCACGTCATCCAGGTGATCGGCCCGGCGGACCAGCGGGAGAAGGTGACCGAGATCCACCGGCAGGCCACCGCCACCTACCGGGTCACCGGCTGAGTCCCCGGGCGCCGGGAGCGCGCCCGGGCGGGTGTCTTCCCCCACAGCGTCCCGCAGGGGACCTCGTGGGTCTTCCGGGGGCGACAACCCGCTGATCAGGGCTTATGTGCCAGTGATCACTGGCGTGGTGCCGAGGGCCGGTGAAAACGTGTTACCGACGGGTATCCAAAGTGGGGATTGCGTCCTAGTCTCGCCACCATGACGGACTCGCACTCCACCACCGCCTCGACCGCCACAGCGCCGGCCCGCCCCGGAACCAACCCGGTCGCACCGGCCCCGGCCGGTGCGCGCACCGCCGCCGACGTGGTGACCCCCGAGGTCGTCGCCCGGCTGGCCAAGGACGTCGTGGGCTCCGGCAGCACCGTCAACCACGCGCCGTTCACCGGCGAGAGGCTTGCCGAGCTGCCCGAGTCCACCCCCGAGGACGTCGCCGCGGCCTTCGTACGGGCCCGCGCCGCCCAGGGGCCGTGGCAGGCCGTGCCGGCGCGCGCCCGTGCCGCCGTGCTGCTGCGCTTCCACGATCTGCTCCTCGAACGCCAGGCCGAGGTGCTCGACCTCATCCAGCTGGAGACCGGCAAGGCCCGGCTGCACGCCCACGAGGAGGTGCTGGCGGTCGCGGTGGCCGCCCGCCACTACGGCCGCAAGGGCCCCGCCTACCTCCGCCCCCGCCGGCACACGGGTGTGGTGCCCGTGCTCACCAAGACCACCGAGCTGCGCCAGCCCCGGGGCGTGGTCGGCCAGATCGCCCCCTGGAACTACCCGCTGGAGCTGTCCGTCGGCGACGCCCTGCCCGCCTTCGTCGCCGGCAACGCCCTGGTCATGAAGCCGGACACGGAGACCGCCCTGACCGCCCTGTGGGCCCGGGACCTGCTCGTCGAGGCGGGGCTTCCCCCGGAGGTCTTCCAGGTGGTCCTCGGCGAGGGCCCCGTCGTCGGCCCCGCCCTGGTGCGGCACGCCGACTACGTCTCCTTCACCGGCTCGACCCGCACCGGCCGCGAGGTCGCCCGGGGTGCCGCCGACCGGCTCGTCGGCGTCTCGCTCGAACTCGGCGGCAAGAACGCCATGCTGGTCCTCCACGACGCCGACGTGGAGAAGGCGGCCGCCGGGGCGGTCCGCGCGTGCTTCTCCTCGGCCGGGCAGCTGTGCATCTCCATCGAGCGGCTGTACGTCCACGCGTCGGTGGCGGACGCCTTCGCCGAGCGCTTCGCCGCCCGCACCAGGGCCATGCGGCTCGGCAGCGCCCTGGCCTACGGGGCGGACATGGGTTCCCTGGTCGGGCCGCGCCAGCTCGAGACCGTCACCCGGCACGTCGAGGACGCCGTGGCGGCGGGCGCCACCCTGGTCGCGGGCGGCACCGCCCGGCCCGACATCGGCCCCTACTTCTACGAGCCCACCATCCTCGACGGCGTGACCGGGCCGATGGCCGTGTGCGAGGAGGAGACCTTCGGCCCGGTGGTCTCCCTCTACCGCTTCACCGACGAGGACGAGGTCGTCGACCGGGCCAACGCCACGCCCTACGGCCTCAACGCGAGCGTGTGGACCCGCGACGGACGGCGCGGCCACGCCGTCGCCGCCCGGCTGCGCACCGGCACCGTGAACATCAACGAGGGCTATGCCCCCGCCTACGGCAGCGTCCGGGCGCCGATGGGCGGAATGAAGGACTCCGGCCTGGGGCGCCGCCACGGCTCCGAGGGCATCCTCAAGTACACGGAGGCCCAGACCGTCGCCCAGCAGCGGGTGCTCCCCCTGGCGCCGTCCTTCGGGATGGACGACGAGAGGTACGCCGCGCTGATGAGCACCAGCCTCCGGGCGATGAAGGCGCTGCGCCTGCGCTGACGGCCGCCCCGACCGCCCCGGCCGGCGCCGGCCCCCGGCCGGCCGGAACCGCCCCGCACGACCGAAGAGAGCCGACGAGGAGAGCGATGTCCGAGGTACCCCCCGCCCGAGAACAGGACGCGGGCGACGGCCCCTACGACTACGACGTGCTGGTGGTCGGCTCCGGGTTCGGCGGTTCGGTCTCCGCGCTCCGCCTCACGGAGAAGGGCTACCGGGTCGGCGTGCTGGAGGCGGGCCGCCGCTTCACCCGCGAGACCCTGCCCCGCAGCTCCTGGGACCTGCGCAACTACCTGTGGGCCCCCGCGCTGGGCCTCTTCGGCATCCAGCGCATCCATCTGCTCGGCAAGGTGATGGTGCTGGCCGGCGCGGGGGTGGGCGGCGGCTCCCTGAACTACGCCAACACGCTCTACGTGCCGCCCGCCGCGTTCTTCCAGGACCCCCAGTGGGGAGCCATCACCGACTGGCAGGACGAACTCGGCCCCTACTACGAGCAGGCCAAGCGGATGCTGGGCGTCCGCCTCAACCCGACGATGACCCCCTCCGACGTCCATCTGAAGGCGACCGCACAGGCCATGGGCGTGGGCGACACCTTCCACATGGCGCCGGTCGGCGTGTTCTTTGGCGACGGCCGGGACGCCGACGGCGCCTGCACGGCCCGGCCCGGGCGCGAGGTGCCCGACCCCTACTTCGGCGGCGCGGGCCCCTCGCGCAGGCCCTGCACCCAGTGCGGCGAGTGCATGACCGGCTGCCGCCACGGCGCGAAGAACACCCTCAACGAGAACTACCTCTACCTGGCGGAGCGGGCGGGTGCCACGGTCCACCCCATGACCACGGTCGTCGCGGTCACCGAGGACTCCCGCGGCGGCTTCGCCGTCCGGACGGTGCCCAGCGACAAGCGGCGCAAGGGCGCGGGGCGCACCTTCACCGCCCGGCGGGTCGTGATCGCCGCCGGCACCTACGGCACGCAGACCCTGCTGCACCGCATGAGGGACAGCGGTCTGCTGCCCCGGCTCTCCCACCGCCTGGGGGAGCTGACCCGCACCAACTCCGAGGCGCTGGTGGGTGCGCAGACCACCGACCGCCGCTACCGCAGCCGCCACGGCGCCGCGAAGGCGGACTTCACCCGGGGTGTCGCGATCACCTCCTCGATCCACCCCGATGCCGACACCCACATCGAGCCGGTGCGCTACGGGCGGGGTTCCAACGCCATGGGCGGGCTGACGATCCTCCAGGTGCCCTTCCGCGCGAAGGGCCGGGTCGCGGGCTGGCTCGGCAACGTGGCCCGCCACCCCTGGCTGGCCATGCGCTCGCTGTCCAACCGCCGCTGGTCGGAGCGGTCCATCATCGGCCTGGTCATGCAGTCCGTGGACAACTCGCTGACCACGTACCGCAAGCCGGGCGGCCTCGGCAAGGGGCTCCTCACGGCACGGCAGGGGCACGGAGCGCCGAACCCCACCCAGATCCCGGAGGCCACCCGGGCCGCTTCGCTGCTGGCGGAGGAGATCAACGGCTTCGCCGGTTCCAACATCGGCGAGCTGATGGGCACCCCGCTGACCGCGCACTTCCTCGGCGGCTGCCCCATCGGTGCCTCCGCCGAGGACGGGGTGATCGACCCCTACCACCGGCTGTACGGGCACCCCGGCATCTCGGTCGTCGACGGGGCCGCGGTCTCCGCCAACCTCGGGGTCAACCCCTCGCTGACCATCACGGCCCAGGCCGAGCGGGCGATGTCCTTCTGGCCCAACAAGGGCGAGGCGGACCCCCGTCCGGAGCAGGGTGCGGCCTATGTGCGGCCGGCTCCGGTGCGACCGGAGCACCCCGCGGTCCCGGCGGAGGCGTTCGGCGCCCTGCGCCTGCCCTTCCTCGCGATGCCCTCCGTGCCTCCCCGCCCGGCGGAGGCCGAGGAGAAGAAGCCGCAGGACGTGTGAGCCGCCGTCCGCGGGCCGGGAGGGAACCCGGCCCGCGGACGGCACGGCAGGACGAAGGCCGCTGCACCCCCCTCCGAGTGCAGCGGCCTCCTGGTTCCTGCGCGGCCCGGCGCGCCGGGCGCGCACGTGGCCGTTGTTACGCATGCATGACCTGTGTCCCTCGGGAATGGTTGTCCCCGGACAACCGGTCCGAGGTGTGAGGTGGACCACTTTGCGCGGTCGGGGGGCGCCGGCGTGCTTCCCCCGGCTCCACGGGGGCACCCGGGCAGACGAAGGGCCCCGCGGGCAGTGGCCGCGGGGCCCTTCGGGCAGCACCGACGTCAGGGCAGCGTCGGCGCCGGTGTGCGGCGCCGGGGGGTAGCGCCGCGTCGGGAGGACGGAGGGTGCGGGCGTCCGTGGCGGACGGACCGGATGCGGTCGGCGCCGGGCGTCCCCGGAGCCGACCGCTTTTGGGGTGACCGGGCTGCTGTCCCCTGCCGACCGGTCACACGCGCTGGGGCGAGGTCCCACGACGCACCTCGGGTGCGTCACACGCTCCAGCGGAGCCACGCGTGGTTTCTCCTTGGTGGCCCGCCCCTGGCTGGCGCGGACAAGAGGAACAACGAGATGCGGCCGCGGGCGTCACGCGCCGTACGGGTGAGGGCGCACCCGAACGCAGGTGCACGCCGTACTCCCGCCCCGGCGCCCCGGACCGGGCCCGGGCCGTTCCCCGGCCCCGGCAGCCGCTCAGACCCGGCCGCGGCACAGCTCCAGCACCGTCATCGCCAGCGCGGTGCCCGGCCTGCCGAGCGCGTCCCGGTAGTGGGACAGCACGTCCATCTCCCGCGCCAGGCTCACCCGGCGCCCGCCGGAGGCGATCCGGGAGTCCTGGATCACGGCCGAGACGGCCATGCGCTCCTGGATCAGCCCGATGATCCGGTCGTCCAGCGCGTCGATGCGCTCGCGCGCACCGGTGATCACCTGCGCGGCGTCCTCGGTGCGGGCGCCGGTGCGGTCGAGTACCTCGGTCATGGGGGCTCCTCTGCGGTGTCGGGCAGGGCCCCGGAGCGGCAAGGACCGGAAAGCCGAGGCGCCCCGGGCCTTGTCGGCCCGGGGCGCCTGGGAAGTCGCTCGTCAGTTGCTCAAGCAGCGCGACCATGGCAGCCGGACGGGCCGGTGCCATAGGTAAAGACGAAGGTCAGCTGCTGCATGGCGACAGTATGGACGGCAGCCGGGCCCGCGCCAAAGCGGGTTCGGATGGTGAGACGAAAAGCGCCGTCGGGCGCCCCGGTAGAATCGACAGATACCGACTCCCTCCCACCGCCGGAAGGCCGCCAGTGTCATCAGCGTCCCCCGCTGCCGCGCCCGCAACGCAACCGGACACCGTCCTCGTTGTCGACTTCGGCGCCCAGTACGCACAGCTCATCGCCCGCCGGGTCCGCGAGGCCCGCGTCTACAGCGAGATCGTCCCCTCCACGATGCCGGTGGCGGAGATGCTGGCGAAGAACCCCAAGGCGATCATCCTCTCCGGCGGCCCGTCCTCCGTGTACGCCGAGGGCGCGCCCCGCCTGGACCGCTCGCTGTTCGAGGCGGGCGTCCCCGTCTTCGGCATGTGCTACGGCTTCCAGCTGATGGCCACCGCCCTGGGCGGCACGGTCGACAACACCGGCTCCCGCGAGTACGGACGCACGCCGCTCCACGTCTCCAAGCCCGGCTCCACCCTCTTCGAGGGCACCCCGGCCGAGCAGTCCGTGTGGATGTCCCACGGCGACGCCTGCTCCGAGGCGCCCGAGGGATTCACCGTCACCGCGTCCACCGACGTCGTGCCGGTCGCCGCCTTCGAGAACGACGAGAAGAAGCTCTACGGCGTGCAGTACCACCCCGAGGTGATGCACTCCACCCACGGCCAGCAGGTCCTGGAGCACTTCCTCTACCGCGGTGCGGGCATCAGCCCCTCCTGGACCACGGGCAACGTCATCGAGGAGCAGGTCGCGGCCATCCGCGAGCAGGTCGGCACCAAGCGGGCCATCTGCGGCCTCTCCGGCGGCGTGGACTCGGCCGTGGCCGCGGCCCTGGTCCAGAAGGCCATCGGCTCCCAGCTCACCTGCGTCTACGTCGACCACGGCCTGATGCGCCAGGGCGAGACCGAGCAGGTCGAGAAGGACTTCGTGGCCGCGACCGGCGTCCAGCTGAAGGTCGTGGACGCGGAGGAGCGCTTCCTGGCCGCGCTCGCGGGCGTCTCCGACCCGGAGGAGAAGCGGAAGATCATCGGGCGCGAGTTCATCCGCGTCTTCGAGCAGGCCCAGGCCGAGATCGTCGCCGAGTCCGCGGGCGAGGGCGAGGACGTCGCCTTCCTCGTGCAGGGCACCCTCTACCCGGACGTCGTGGAGTCCGGCGGCGGCACCGGCACCGCCAACATCAAGTCCCACCACAACGTGGGCGGACTTCCCGAGGACCTGGAGTTCGCGCTCGTCGAGCCGCTGCGCCAGCTGTTCAAGGACGAGGTCCGCATGGTCGGCCAGGAGCTCGGCCTGCCCGAGGAGATCGTCCAGCGCCAGCCCTTCCCCGGGCCGGGCCTCGGCATCCGCATCGTCGGCGAGGTCACCAAGCCCCGCCTGGACCTGCTGCGCCAGGCGGACGCCATCGCCCGCGAGGAGCTCACCGCCGCCGGCCTGGACCGGGAGATCTGGCAGTGCCCGGTCGTCCTGCTGGCCGAGGTGCGCAGCGTCGGCGTGCAGGGCGACGGCCGCACCTACGGCCACCCGATCGTGCTGCGGCCGGTGTCCTCCGAGGACGCGATGACCGCCGACTGGACCCGCATGCCCTACGACGTGCTGGCCCGCATCTCCACCCGGATCACCAACGAGGTCGCCGACGTCAACCGCGTCGTCCTCGACGTGACGAGCAAGCCGCCGGGCACCATCGAGTGGGAGTGACCTCCCCCTGAGGCCGGCCGAAGCCGCCGCCCGCCCCGCGCGGTCGGCGGCGTCGCCGTCCCCCGGTGCGGCCGGGCACCGGCGCTTCCCGCCTCCGGGGGCTTCCGCCGCCCGCCCCGCCCGCCGTACGGTCCTGTCACGATCCGTGCCGCTCACCGCTGAGCGGGGCGGTCTCCCCGTACGTATGGTCGACAGACGGACACTTCGAGGCGGGACGGGCAATGAGAGACATGGACCGGACGACGGCCACCTACGGCACTGCCGACGACACCCCGCCGACCCGGCGGGACCTGGCGGCCCGGTACGCCCTGCTGCCCCTGCGGCTCTTCCTCGGGATCACCTTCGTCTACGCGGGCATCGACAAGCTCACCGACAGCACCTTCCTGGCCGCCACCGGCCCCGGCTCCCTCGGCGAGCTCATGAACGCCGTCCGCGGCACCGCCGCGGTGCCGGGCCTGGTCGACCTCGCGCTGAACGACCCCGTGGCCTTCGGGTACGCCATCGCCCTCGGCGAGCTCGCCGTGGGACTCGGCACCCTGGCCGGCCTGCTGGCCCGCGTGGCGGCCCTCGGAGGCGCGCTCATCTCGCTGAGCCTGTGGCTCACGGTCAGCTGGCAGACCGAGCCGTACTACTACGGGAACGACCTGGTCTACCTGATGGCCTGGCTGCCCCTGGTACTCGCCGGGGCGTCCTACTGGTCCCTGGACGCCCTGCTCCGCGCGCGGCGGCGCCGCACCGCGTAGTGGGCCGAGCCCGCGACGCCCGCCAGCGCCAGCCCGGCGGCCGTCAGCGGCAGGGCCGTGAACCACGGGACCGTCCACTCGCCGGCGGCGTCCCCCGCGTACAACGCGGCGACGCCCAGGGCGCAGAGCCCGGCGATCAGCCGCCCCGGCCGGAAGCCGTGGGCGCTCTCATGGCTGCGCACGGTCCACCTCCACCTGTCCGATGCCCACTTCCAGTTCCAGCCTGACGGTCCCGGCGGCGGCCGCACCCTCCGGGGGCCGCAGGGTCTCCCGCACGGTGCGTCCCGGGTCGACGCGCACCATGTCGGGCGGGTCGTCGGGCAGGCGGACTCCGCCGACCCCGGCCGTGGCCTCCAGCACCACCACCGCGTCCGCGGGCACCACGACCCTGAGCACGCCCAGGCCCACCTCCGCCCGGGTCGACGCCGTGTCCCCCTCGGGCACGTCCACCCCGGACAGGTCCAGGGTCGCCGAGCCCGAGCCCAGCTCGTAGGAGGGGCGGACGTCGGCGACCGTCGAGGGCCGCCAGGTGTCCTCGCGGAAGTCCGTGCCGATGCTCGGCGGCAGCGCCGCGGCGCCCGCCAGGAGCGCGGCGGTGACGGCGGTCATCAGGACCGTCCCCGCGCCGGTGCGCCCCAGCACACTGCTGACCACCAGCCCCGCGCCGAGCACCGCGAGTGCGGCGACCAGCCCGGTCTGGAGGCTGGAGCCCAGGGGCCCGCCCCAGGTGGCCGCGGTGCCGATCGCCCCGGCCAGCAGGGCCAGCAGCACCACCGGCCCGCCGATGCCCCGCCGGGGCCCCTGCCGCACGGGCGTCGCCCCGCGGAGCCCGGCGGCCTCCTCGGGGCCGAGGGCCGCGGCGTCCGAGGGCCCCCACAGGTAGCCGGTCGCCACGGGCCCCGTGGTGCCGTCCTTGAGGATCGGGTCCCGCCACCAGGAGGGGGCGTCCGGCGAGGGCGGCGCCTTGGTCTCGGGCGGCGCCTCCGCCACGGTGTGCGCCGTCGAGGGCGCCGCCGGTGCGCCCTCGGGTGCACCGGCGCGGCGCCGCAGCGACCACACGCCGAGCCCCGCCGTCGCGAGCGACAGCATCGCCGCGAAGGCGAGCAGATCGGCGTTGCGCAGCATCGACAGCAGCAGGCCGCAGCCGATCAGTGCCAGCAGCAGGGCGCTCAGGCAGGCGCGGTCCACCCGCCCGGAGAGCAGGCGGCGGAACTCGTTCTCCCCGTCGGCGTCGCCGTCGGAGGGGATGAGCAACCAGGCGAAGCCGTAGAAGATCAGGCCGATGCCGCCGGTGGCGGACAGCACGCCGATCGAGACCCGGAAGATCACCGGGTCCACGTCGCAGTGCCGGCCGAGCCCACCGCAGACCCCGGCGACCAGCTTGCCCCGCCGGGAGCGCCGCAGCGGAGGCTGCGGCTGCTCGTGCGGCGGGCTGGGCGGTGCGGCGGTCGGCTGGCTCATGCCTCCATGGTGACGGGCCGTCGGGGTGCACGGCAGCCGTCACGACCCTGGACCTCCCCTGATATTGCCCCGGGTCCGGCCCGGGGCGACCGCTTTCCTGCCCGGCACCGAGCCCGGGGTGCGGCCCGGTGGCCGGGCCGGGGCCGGGTCAGGGTCGGTCTCAGGGGCGGCCCTGATGTCCGCGCCCCCGCCTCCGTGTGACGATCTGCGTATGCCAGTCGCCGCCCGCCCGCCCGAGACCGACGAGCCCGCCGTGCGCAAGCTCTACCGCAGTGCCGACGGCAGGATGCTGGGCGGCGTGGCGCGCGGGCTGGCGGGCCACCTGGGCGTGCCGGTGATCTGGGTGCGGCTGGTGTTCCTGGTGCTGTTCATGGCGGACGGCCTGGGCGCGCTGCCCTACGCCGTCCTCTGGATCGCCGTCCCGCTGGGTGTCGGCGGGCGGGAGACCGCTCCGCGTCCGCTCGTCGAGACCACGCCGGACGGCAGGAAGCGCCTGCGCAAACCCGACAAGGGGCAGATCGTCGCCCTCGCCGCGCTGCTCTTCGGCGGTGCGCTGTTCGTGGAGAACCTCGAACGCAACAGCATCAACCGCTACATCGTGCCCACGCTGCTGATCGGCGCGGGCGTCGTGCTCGTGTGGCGGCAGGCCGACAACGCCCGTCGGGCCAGCTGGCTGCCCGGCTCCTCCGGCGGGGGCCGGCTCTTCCCCGTGGCGCGGGTGGTGGCGGGCGTCGCGCTCGCGGCGGCGGGTCTCACCGCCTTCGTCGTGGTGCGCGGGTCGGCCGCCCAACTGGGCAACATCCTCACCGCCGCGATCGCGGTGATCGTCGGTGTCGCGCTGCTCGCCGGTCCCTGGCTGGTGCGCATGACGCAGGACCTCTCGGAGGAGCGGACGATGCGCATCCGGGCCCAGGAGCGGGCCGAGGTCGCCGCCCACGTCCACGACTCGGTGCTGCACACCCTCACCCTGATCCAGCGCAACGCCGAGGACGCCGGGGAGGTGCGCCGGCTCGCCCGGGCCCAGGAGCGGGAGCTGCGCAACTGGCTCTACCGTCCGGAGGGCACGGGCAAGGAGGAGGACGAGGCCCCCGACACGCTGGCGGAGGCGGTCCGCCGGGCCGCCGCCGAGGTCGAGGACAAGCACGGTGTGCCGGTGGAGGTCGTCGTCGTGGGGGACTGCCCGCTCGACGAGCGTCTGGGGGCGCAGCTGCAGGCCGCGCGCGAGGCGATGGTCAACGCGGCCAAGTACGGTGGCTCCGGAGGGGCCGTGCAGGTGTACGCGGAGGTCGAGCCGCGGTCGGTCTTCGTCTCCGTCAGGGACCGGGGGCCGGGATTCGACCTGGACGCGGTCCCCGATGACAGGATGGGTGTCAGGGAGTCGATCATCGGCCGGATGCAGCGCAACGGCGGGACGGCACGGCTCCGCTCGGCGGCGGGCGGGGGGACCGAGGTGGAGCTCGAGATGGAGAGGGCTGACGGATGACCGAGGCTGCGGAGGAGACCGCCGGACGGCGGGTGCGGGTGGTGCTCGTGGACGACCACCGGATGTTCCGGGCGGGTGTCCAGGCCGAGATCGGGCGGACGGAGGAGACGGGCGTCGAGGTCGTCGGGGAGGCCGCCGACGTGGACCAGGCCGTCACCGTCATCACCGCCACCCGCCCGGAGGTCGTCCTGCTGGACGTCCACCTCCCGGGCGGCGGCGGGGTGGAGGTGCTGCGGCGCTGCGCCACGCTGATGGGCGCGGCGGTCGACCCGGTCCGCTTCCTGGCGCTGTCGGTCTCGGACGCCGCGGAGGACGTCATCGGCGTCATCCGGGGCGGGGCGCGCGGCTACGTCACCAAGACGATCACCGGGGCGGACCTGGTGGACTCCGTCTTCCGTGTGCAGGACGGGGACGCGGTCTTCTCGCCGCGCCTCGCCGGGTTCGTGCTCGACGCCTTCGCCTCCACCGACGCGGTCCCCGTCGACGAGGACCTGGACCGGCTGACCCAGCGGGAGCGCGAGGTGCTGCGGCTGATCGCCCGCGGGTACGCCTACAAGGAGATCGCGAAGCAGCTGTTCATCTCCGTGAAGACGGTCGAGTCCCATGTCTCCGCGGTGCTGCGCAAGCTCCAGCTCTCCAACCGGCACGAACTCACCCGCTGGGCGACCGCCCGCCGACTGGTCTGACTCCGGCCCGGCGCGCCGTGCGGGGGCGCCGGGGCAAGGCGGCCGGGCGGCCGGGAGCGGGGGTGGCGCGTCGGCCTCAGGCGACGCGGACCGCGCCCGCGAACGGCATCTCGTCGATGCCCGCGATCCGCACCGGTGACCCGGGCCGCGGGGCGTGGATCATCCTGCCGTCCCCGATGTAGAGCCCGACGTGGGTGATGCCGGGGTAGAAGAACACCAGGTCGCCCGGCGCCAGTTGGGAACGGGCGACCCGCCGCCCCGCCTCGATCTGCGTGTAGGTGGTGCGGGGGAGGGCCACGCCCGCCGAGCGCCAGGCCGCCTGCGTCAGCCCCGAGCAGTCGTAGGAGCCGGGCCCGGTGGCGCCCCACACGTACGGCTTTCCCAGGGCGCCGTAGGCGTAGGCCACGGCCCGCGCGGCCCGTCCGTCGGCCGGACCCGAGGGCGCCCTGGGGGCGGGCATGTCCGCGCGCCCGGCGCGGTCGGCGCGGTCGGGGCCCTCGGCGGCGCCCCGCGCGTAGGCCGCCCGCTCCTCGGCGGTGAGCCGGGCCAGCAGCCGCTCCGCGTCCGCGAGCCGCTTTCGGACCGACTCCTTGTGCCGTGCCGCCCGGCCGCGGTGCTCCTCCAGTTCGGTCGCCCGCAGCCCGGCGCGCTCGCGCAGCTCGGCGAGGTCGACGAGCTGGCGCCGTACCGAGGCGAGGGCGGACGCCCGGCGGTCGCCGACGCGCTCGGCGAGCGAGGCGCGTTCCAGGTACTCGCCGGGATCGGAGGTGAGGGCGAGCCGGAGACCGGGGTCGATGCCGCCCGCGCGGTACTGCGCGGCGGCGAAGGAACCGAGCGCCTCGCGCGAGGTGTTGAGCCGCTCGGTGCGCCGGGCCGCCTCGTCGCGGAGGGCGCCGAGTTCGTCGCGGGCGGCGTCCGCCTGCTCCTTGGCGCCGTTGTAGCGCTCGGTCGCGGCCTCCGCCTCCCGGTACAGCGTGTCCACCTTCGCCTTGACCTGCGCGGTGGTGGGCCGCGGGTCGGCGTGGGCCGTTCCGCCGAGCGCCGTGCCGCCGGCGGCGCCCGCGAGGGCGAGGGCGGCGGCCGTCCGGCCCGCCGGTCCGGTGTGCGGACGCTGCCTGGGTTTCCGGTGCACTGCCACGGTGGCGCCGTTCCTTCCGTCGTACGTCCGTCGTCCCCGGGGGCCCGGCGGCGCGCACCGCACGGGAGAGCGGCGGGCCGCCGGACCCTTCGGCGGGGGTGGCCGAGCCGTCCGGCTGCACGACGGCGGTGGGAGCCGGCCACCTGGTGCTGGACGCTAGACCTCGCCGCCGCCGCGGGAGGCAGCGCCGACCGGAACTGCCCGAAGCCTTCTCTCCGTGCTTCGTCCCGCGGCCGGAGCGGATCGCCGAAGGACCGGGAACGGAAGCCCGCGGACCGATGCCGCGGACGGGGGCGACCCGGTCGGGATCCGGTGGTATGGGCCGCATAGGCTCCGCCGTATGGACGTACTCATCAATGTCTTCGTCGCCCTGCACGTCATCGGTATCGCCGCGCTCCTGGGCGGTTTCCTGACCCAGATGAAGGCGATGGGCGCGGGCACGGCCCGCTTCACGCCGGCGATGCTCCACGGGGCGCTGACCATGCTGGTCACCGGCGTGGCCCTGGTGGGGCTGAACCAGGCGGACGACCGGCCCGTCGACAACGTCAAGATCGCCGTGAAGCTGGCGGTGCTGGTGGTGGTCCTCGGGCTGGTCTACGTCAAGCGGGACGAGGAGCGGGTGGACAAGGCCCTCTTCGGCGCGGTCGGCGCGCTGACCACGGCGAACATCTTCATCGCCACGCTCTGGACCTGAGCCCCGCTCCGGCCCGGCCCCCTTCCGGCGGACGCGGCGGGCGGGGGCGGCCTCCTGCCGCCCCCGCCGCGGTCCTTGCCGGGCTCAGGCCGGGCGGACGCTGCCGTAGACCGGCATGGAGTAGATGGACTCCTCGCGGACGTTGGCGCCCGGCTTCGGTGCGTGGATCATCATGCCCTCGCCGATGTAGATGCCGACGTGGCTGATGTCGTCGTAGAAGAAGACCAGGTCCCCGGGGAGCAGGTCCTGGGTGGCGACCCGGGTCCCGACCTCCACCTGGTCCCAGGTGGTGCGGGGCAGGTCCACCCCCGCGGCCTTCCAGGCGGCCTGGGTCAGGCCCGAGCAGTCGTAGGAGCTCGGTCCGGTGGCCCCCCAGACGTACGGCTTCCCGATCTGCGCGCGGGCGAAGTCGATCACCTTGTCGGCCTTCGCCGCGTACCCGCCGTCCACGGTCCCGCTCCCGGGGTCCGCGTCCTGCGCCGGGGGCTGCGCCGTCTCCTGTGCCGTCTCCCGCTCGCGGGCGGCCTCGGCCTCCTCCGCCGCCTGCCGCTCGGCCTCGGCCCGTTCCGCCTCGGCCCTGGCCTTCTCCTCCGCCTTGCGGCGGGCCTCCTCGGCCTTCTCGCGCTCAAGGGCCGCAAGCCGCGCCTTCTCCTCGGCGGTCAGCCGGGACAGCAGGGACCGCGCCTCGGCCAGCTTCGCCTGCACGTTCTGCTTGCTGGTGCGCAGTGCCTCCTGGGAGGCGCTCAGCTCCTCCAGGCGCTTGCCCGCCTCCGCGCGCTGCTCGGCGGCCTCGGCGCGCTGGGTCTCGTAGTCGGCGACCGCCTGCTGCTGCTGGTCGGTCATCCGGTCCATCAGGCGGGTCTGGTCGAAGTAGGCCTGGGGGCTCTCCGCGAACATCAGCGCCGCGGTCGGCGCCACCGCCCCGGTGCGGTACTGCGCGGCGGCGAAGGTGCCGAGCGCGCGCCGGGACTCGTTGAGCCTGTCCGCCCGCGTGGCCGCCTCGTCGAGCAGGGTGTCCACCTCGCGCCGCTGCTCGGTCGCGGCCTCCTTGGCCTTGTTGTACTCCTGCGTGGCGCTGCCCGCCTGCCGGTAGAGGTCGTCGACCTTCTTCTGCACCTCCTCGATGGAGGGCGAGGGCTCACCGGGTGCGGCGGAGGCGCTCTGTCCCGACAGCAGCGTGACCCCGGCGAGGGCGGCCGTGGTGAACCCGACGGCGGGGGAGGGCTTGGTGCTGCGGCTGCGGATCCTGCGATGCGACGCCAAGGCCGGCATCTCCTTCTTCCGTGGACCGCCTACCGGGTTAGCTGTCGGGTTCGGGCGAACGGAAGACGCCCTACGGGCAGCGCGCGGCGCGGCCCGATTCACCCCGGTCGTGCATCGAGTGGGTCCCCGGCTCCGAACCGCCCAGCGGCAGGCCCGGATTCGGCGTAGTCGACCCGTTCGGCGCGGTTCGCCGGGAGGGGAGCGGGCCGTCTGGTCGAGCACGCTAGCCAATACGTGAGCACCCTGTGAAGGTTGATGTTCGATATGTCCGATACATTTCCGTGACCTTTTTCGAGAGGGGGTGCCGGGGTCCCGCGCCGGATCCGGCCGGTCACCCGGCGTGCACGATCCGCCCCTGCCCGCGTGCGGTGCCGTCCGGCCGGTGGAAGCCGTCCCGGAGTGTCGGTGGGGCGGCCTAGACTCGGTAGGCGATGAGCAGCCTCTTTGACGACAGCTTCCTGACCGGCCTCCAGCCTCCCGAGGAGGAGCCGCACGGGGAGGAGCACCCCCCGCCGCCCGAGGACGCGGCCCCCGAGCCGATCCCGGACGACCTCTTCCAGGGGGCGTACGACGTGCCGCCGGCCCGGGACGGGTACTACCGCGACGGCGCCCCGCGGCCCGCCGTCGATCCCTCGGTGCTGCTGGAGGGGCTGAACGAGCAGCAGCGGGACGCCGTCGTCCACACCGGATCCCCGCTGCTCATCGTCGCGGGCGCCGGGTCGGGCAAGACGCGCGTGCTCACCCACCGGATCGCCCACCTGCTGGGCACCCGTCACGTCCACCCCGGCCAGATACTGGCGATCACCTTCACCAACAAGGCCGCCGGGGAGATGAAGGAGCGCGTCGGCCAGCTTGTCGGCCCTCGGGCGAACGCCATGTGGGTGATGACCTTCCACAGCGCGTGCGTGCGGATCCTGCGCCGCGAGTCCAAGCGGCTCGGCTTCACCTCGTCGTTCTCGATCTACGACGCGGCCGACTCCAAGCGCCTGATGGCCCTGGTCTGCCGGGACCTGGACCTCGACCCGAAGAAGTTCCCGCCGAAGTCGTTCAGCGCCAAGGTCTCCAACCTCAAGAACGAGCTGGTCGACGAGGAGACCTTCGCCGACCGGGCGGCCGGGGGCGCCTCCCAGGCCGAAGGCGCCGGGGGAGGCTTCGAGAAGACGCTCGCCGAGGCGTACCGGATGTACCAGGCGCGGCTGCGCGAGGCCAACGCCCTGGACTTCGACGACATCATCATGACCACCGTCCACCTGCTCCAGGCCTTCCCGGACGTGGCCGAGCACTACCGGCGCCGCTTCCGCCACGTCCTGGTCGACGAGTACCAGGACACCAACCACGCCCAGTACACCCTGGTACGGGAGCTGGTCGGGCAGGGGTACGAGGACCTGCCGCCCGCCGAGCTGTGCGTCGTCGGCGACGCGGACCAGTCCATCTACGCCTTCCGCGGTGCGACCATCCGCAACATCCTCCAGTTCGAGGAGGACTACCCGGAGGCGACGACGATCCTGCTGGAGCAGAACTACCGCTCCACCCAGACGATCCTGTCGGCGGCCAACGCCGTCATCGAGCGCAACGAGTCCCGCCGTCCGAAGAACCTGTGGACGGACGCGGGCGCCGGCGCGCGGATCGCCGGCTACGTCGCGGACACCGAGCACGACGAGGCGCAGTTCATCGCCGAGGAGATCGACCGGCTCACCGACGCGGGCGAGGCGAAGGCGGGGGACGTCGCCGTCTTCTACCGGACCAACGCCCAGTCCCGCGTCTTCGAGGAGGTCTTCATCCGCGTCGGCCTGCCCTACAAGGTGGTCGGCGGGGTGCGCTTCTACGAGCGCAAGGAGGTCAGGGACGTCCTCGCCTACCTGAGGGTGCTGGCCAACCCCGAGGACGCGGTGCCCCTGCGCCGCATCCTCAACGTCCCCAAGCGGGGCATCGGGGACCGTGCCGAGGCCATGGTCGAGGCGCTCGCACTGCGCGAGCGGATCACCTTCCCGCAGGCGCTGCGGCGCGTGGACGAGGCCTACGGCCTGGCGGCGCGCTCGGCCAACGCCGTGAAGCGCTTCAACGTCCTGATGGAGGAGCTGCGCACCATCGCGGAGTCGGGGGCCGGGCCCGCCGTGGTGCTGGAGGCGGTGCTGGAGCGCACCGGCTACCTGGCCGAGCTCCAGGCGTCGACCGACCCGCAGGACGAGACCCGTATCGAGAACCTCCAGGAACTGGCGGCGGTGGCGCTGGAGTTCGAGAAGGACCGGGCCGAGGGCGACGGTACCGGCACCCTCGCGGAGTTCCTGGAGCAGGTGGCGCTCGTCGCCGACTCCGACCAGATCCCCGACGAGGACGAGGAGGGTTCCGGCGTCATCACGCTGATGACCCTGCACACGGCGAAGGGGCTGGAGTTCCCCGTGGTCTTCCTCACGGGCATGGAGGACGGCGTGTTCCCGCACATGCGGGCCCTCGGGCAGACCAAGGAACTGGAGGAGGAGCGGCGGCTCGCCTACGTCGGCATCACCCGGGCCCGCGAGAGGCTGTACCTGACGCGGTCGGCGATGCGCTCGGCCTGGGGCCAGCCCGCGTACAACCCGCCCTCCCGGTTCCTGGAGGAGATCCCCGCCGCCCACCTGGAGTGGAAGCGGACCGGGCCGATGGCCGCGCCGGCGGGGCCGACGTCCGGTGTCGCCTCGTCGCTCTCCTCGTCCCGGTCGCGCGGCAAGGCCTCCGGGTTCGCCACCCGCCGCACCGGCGACAAGCCGGTGGTCTCGCTGGCGGTGGGCGACCGGGTCACGCACGACCAGTTCGGCCTGGGCACGGTGGTCGGGGTGACGGGCTCGGGGTCGGAGGCGCAGGCGACGATCGACTTCGGCGACGACAAGCCCAAGCGGTTGCTGCTGCGGTACGCACCGGTCGAGAAGCTCTGACACCGGCCGGGGCGCCGAGAGGGCCGAGGCCGGTGCCCCGCACGGGCCGGATGTGCGCGGCACCGCTCCCGGCCCCCCGCGGGCCGCGGACAGGGAGCACGGCGGAGGGCGGCTGCCCGGCCGGCTCGCGAGCCGGTGGGTGGAGGGGTGCGCACGGTGCGCGGGAGCCCGCGCCGGGCTTCCCGGGGCACGGCACCACCGCCTGGGCGGTCCGCCGGGGGCGGACCGGGACGGCGAGGCGGGGGCCCTGCGGCCCCCCGGGCCTCAGGTCGGGTCCAGGCCGTGGCTGCGCAGCCAGGCGAGCGGGTCGACCGCCGAGCCGCCGCCCGGACGCACCTCGAAGTGGAGGTGGGGACCGGTCGAGTTGCCGGAGTTGCCCGAGAAGGCGATGACGTCGCCCGCCTTGACCGATCCACTGCGGATCTTGGTGGTGCTGAGGTGGCAGTACCAGGTCTCGGTCCCGTCGGGGGCGGTCACGATCGCCATGTTGCCGTAGGCGCTGTTCCACTGGGTGCGGACCGTGCCGTCCGTGGCGGCCATCACCGGTGTGCCGTACTGGACGGGGAAGTCGATTCCGGTGTGCAGGGACATCCAGTTGACACCGGACTGGCCGTAGTAGGCGCTCAGCCCGTCCTGCTTGACCGGGAGCACGAACTTGGGCCGCATCGCCTCGCGGCGGGCCGCCTCCTCCTCGCGCTTCTTCTTCTCGGCGGCCTGGCGCGCCTTGAGGTCGATCCGCTCCTGGGTGCGCGAGGCGCGGTCGCTGAAGTCGCGGGCGTCGGCACTGAGCGCGGCCAGCTGCGTGTCCATCTTGCTGTTGGCCGCGACGGCCTTGGCGGACGCCGGGTCGGGCGCGGCCAGGGTGGCCTTGTCGTCCTTCTGCTCGGTGCTGCCGAGGTCGCCGACGGAGGCGGCGGCGATACCGGCGGCCCCGAGGACGCAGACGGAGGGCACCGCGACGGTCAGGAGCGCGGAGCGCTTCGCCGGGGTCCGGCGCCGTCCGCGGCCGCCTCCGGACCGGCGGGCCGGCCGGGCCGCTGCGGGGGGCACGGGCACCGCGGTCATGGTCTGGGTGAGGGCGTTGTGCTGGTCGAGCTCCGGCGCGTCGCTCTCCGGTGCGTCGTCCTCGGTCTCGTACCCGTTCTCAGCGGGCGCGGCGGCCTCGTGGACGGCTTCGCCGTGGGCGGCCTCGTGGCCGGACGGGTCCTGGGCCTCGTAGAGGGCGGCCTGTTCGGCGCCGGGGTCGTAGGCGGGTGCCTCGGCGCCGTGGCCGTCCGGTTCGAAGCCGGTGTCCGCGGCGTCGTAGGAGGCGGCCTCGAACACGGCCGTGGGCTCGTAGCCGGGGTGGGCGTCGTAGGCCGTGGTGCCGTACGCGGTGTAGGCGCCTTCGTGGCCGACGGCGTACTCCTCGTACGCTCCGGGGTGTACGGCCGCTCCCTCGGGGCCCGTGCCCGGGGTGAACTCGCCCTGGGGGGCGTCGTATGCGGCGAACTGCTGGTCCGGCGTGTACTGCTGCGGGACCAGGCCCTCCTGGGCGGCCGCGGGGTCGGCGGCGGAGTTCCAGGCGGTGGCGTCGTAGGCGCCGGTCTCGTAGGTGCCGCCCGGGGCGGGGGAGGGCCACGGGGCCGTCGCGTCGTGGGGGAAGGCGGCCGCCGCGGTCTCGTACTGGCCGGTTCCGGAAGCCTGGTTCCAGGCCCCCGCGTCCCACTGGCCGGTGCCCTCGTACGGCGCGTACTGGCCGTACTGGCCCTCGTACTGCGGCAGTTGGGACGGGTCGCCGGCCGAGGCGTAGGCGTCGTACCCGCCTGACGGGTGTGCGCCGGTGCTCCACTGGGAAGAGTCGTACTGGCCGCTGTGGCCGGATGCGTAGTCCTCGGGGAACGACCCGAAAAGCGGGTCGGAGCCATAGCTGCCGGTGGTGTGCTCGGTGTACCCGGCGTGGGCGTGCTGGTCGTTCACCAACTTCTCTCTCGCCTCGGCAGCAGGACCTGCAACCGGGGGCCCTGGCGCTCGGCTTCCCGGGGTGACGCAGTGGCGCGACTGTACCCGGCGGTATGCGATGCCGACAATCTTCGGGGCCCTCCGGCTGCCCGGGAAACGGGCATTCAGCCGTCTTTCGGTGGACGGTGGGCAGAGCTTTGGCCCTACGTTCGAGACGTGTTCGATAAGCGGTCGCCCATGTGCGGACTCTCGGGTTCCGAGGGCGCGCCGGGCCTGGGGCGGGTCAGGCGACCGACGCCGTCCCGCCGCGTCCGGCCGCGCCGCAGGCCCCCTGTTCCCCGGTGGGCGCCAGCGCCTCGCGGACGCGCGAGGTCACGGCCGGATGCACGGGCAGTGCGAGATGGCCGATCCCCCGCACCGGCACGTCCTCCACCAGCAGGTCGGGGTGGACGATGCGGGCCGTCTCCACCGGGGACATGATCCGGTCCAGATCGCTCCAGAAGCAGACGAACCGCGTGCGGCAGCCCGGTGCGGGCCGGGTCAGCTCCTCGATGACCTCCGACCCCGGACGCATCTGCCGCACGACCGGATGGACCCCGGCGAGCGGTACCACCGAGGTACCCGCATGCGGCGTGCCCAGGGTGACCAGGGTGCGCACACGCCGGTCGCCTCCGAGGCGCTGCACGTAGTAGCGGGCGATCAGCCCGCCGAGGCTGTGGCCGACGACGTCCAGCCGGGGATGCCCGGTCCGGGCGCAGATCTCCTCGACGCGGCGGCCCAGCAGCTCGGCCGCCGCCCGGATGTCGCGGGTCAGCGGGGAGAAGTTGAGGCAGCGCACCTCCCGCTGCCCGTCCTGGGCCAGTGCCCGCCGCAGCAGGACGAAGACCGAGCGGTTGTCCGCGAAGCCGTGCAGCAGCAGGGCGGGAGCGGTGCCGCCGGCCGCCAGCGGCGGAAGGGTGTGCAGGGCCCCGGCCTCCGGGCCGCTGCCGGGCGGCTGCGCCGGTCCGCCCGCCGCCGGGTGCGCGGTGCCGTCCCCGTCCGCGCCGGGGCCCGGCACGCCCGCGCCGGGGCCCCGCCCGGGGCGGGGCCGCTCGGGTGCC
The DNA here is from genome assembly GCF_024497955.1 of Streptomyces sp. C10-9-1. Classification (GTDB taxonomy): domain Bacteria; phylum Actinomycetota; class Actinomycetes; order Streptomycetales; family Streptomycetaceae; genus Streptomyces; species Streptomyces sanyensis. The sequence continues at coordinate 179,278 of NZ_JANHKP010000012.1, forward strand.
AGGCCGGAGGGGTACAGCGCGACGTGTCCGGCCAGCACGAGCAGCTCCAGGGTGGTGGCGCGCAGCAGGTCGGCCGGGAGACGGAACCGGCCCAGCCCGCGCAGGCACCGTGCCGCCCCGGCGGCGATCTCCCGTGCCAGGTCGGGCGGGGCGGCCGGGAGTGAGCGGACGAGGGGGCGCAGTGGAGGCGGGAGCAGGGGAAGGGGCCGCGGAAGCGGTTGCGAGGGGGATGACGGAGCCGACACGGCGACCTCCCGACCGGCGCGGCGGGGGCGGCTCTGCCCCGTGCGCCCTGAGTGGGGGCGCACGGCGCGTCGGTGGTCCGGAGCTGCCGGCCGCCGTGCCGTGCGGCTCGCGGCGCGGTGGCTCGGCAGGCTCCGGACCTGCGGCGGCTCCCCTTGCGACCGTGCCGCGGGTCCACACATGTGGGGGGTGTGCGGTGCCCGGTACCGGCACGGAGCTCGGTGAAATATGTCCCAGGTGTGATTTCCCCCTCCCGGCGCACCGCGAAACGGCGGCTTGCGGGATGCTGGACACCGGAAGATAACGTTCGTTCACTTCCGCGTCCGCCTGCCGCGCCCGTCCCGGGGCGCGGAACCCGTGCCGGAGGCGGCGCAACGGTATGTGGAGGCTGAGATGGGTGTGACGGGTCCGATCCGTGTCGTGGTGGCCAAGCCGGGGCTCGACGGCCATGACCGCGGCGCCAAGGTGATCGCCAGGGCGCTGCGCGACGCCGGGATGGAGGTCATCTACACGGGGCTGCACCAGACACCCGAGCAGATCGTCGACACGGCGATCCAGGAGGACGCCGACGCGATCGGCCTCTCCATCCTCTCGGGTGCCCACAACACGCTCTTCGCGAAGGTCATCGAGCTGCTGAAGGAGCGCGACGCGGAGGACATCAAGGTCTTCGGCGGCGGCATCATCCCGGAGGAGGACATCCCGCCCCTGAAGCAGAAGGGCGTGGCGGAGATCTTCACCCCGGGGGCGACCACCTCGGCGATCGTCGACTGGGTCAACGCCAACGTGCGCGCGGCCGCGTAGCCGTCGTCCGGGGCGGCGGCCGGGACGGAGCCGCGGGGCACGCGACGGCCGTCACCGCCGCTCCGGGCCGCCCGGGCCTCTTGGACGGGCGCTGCCGCGAAACCGGTGCCTCCCTCCGGCGGGCGCGGGCCGCGTGCGCCGGAGGGAGGCACGGGCCGAACCTGCCGGGCCCCCGTGCGCCCCGCCGTCCGGCCCCGACCGGCCGCCCCGTGCCCGTGCTCCCGCCCGCCCCGTCCGGGCCGCCGCACTCCTCTCCTTCCCGCACCCGGCACCGGTGCCTCCCCGCCGCCCCTCCCGGGCGGACCCGCCCGCCGCACCCGTGCCGCGGCCGCGCACCGGCGGCGGCACGGGTGCGGCCGCACCGGCGGCGCCGGACCTCAGGCCCCCCGCCCGTCCGGGGCGCCGGCGCCCCGCTCCTCCAGCGCGGCGACCGCACCGGGGCCGGGACCGCCGCCCTCCGCCCCGGAGAGCTCCTCGTGCATGGCGGCCCGCAGGCGGAGGGTCGAGACCAGCCGCCGGAAGGCCTCCGACCAGTAGCCACCCGCCCCCGGGGAGGCGTCCTCACCCTCGTCCGGCACCGCCGTGAGCGCCTGAAGCTGCCGGGCCGCGGCCGGGTCGAGGCACCGCTCGGCGAGCCCCATCACCCCGCTGAAGCTCCACGGGTAGCTCCCGGCGTCCCGTGCGATGTCCAGGGCGTCCACGACCGCCCGGCCCAACGGCTCCGCCCACGGCACCTCGCAGGCACCCAGCAGCTGGAACGCCTCCGAGAGCCCGTGCGCGGCGATGAACGACCCCGTCCAGCGCGCCCGCTCCCCAGCGGGCAGGACCGCCAGCAAGGCCGCCCGCTCCGCCTGCGAGGTCGTTCCCGGGCCGGTGGACGGCGGCGACGCCGGCTCTCCCAGCAGCGCCCGCGCCCACGGCGCGTCGCGCTGCCGGACAGCCGCCCGGCACCAGGCGGCGTGCAGCTCCTCGGCCCAGCCGTCGCGCACGGGCAGGGCCACGATCTCCCGCGCGCTGCGCCCTCCGAGGCGCGGCGTCCAGACCGCCAGCGGCGCGCACTCCACCAACTGGCCAAACCACCAGGCGCGTTCCCCCCGGCCCGAGGGGGCGTGGGGAACCACGCCGTCCGCCTGCATGGCGGCGTCGCACTCGTGCGGCGCCTCGACCAGGACGGCCTCCCCGCAGCCGGTGCGGTCCATGGCCACGCAGGGCACGGCGCGGGCCGCCATCCGTGCCGCGAAGGCCGACTCCGGGAGCGCGGAGAGGAGTTCGGCCGCCGTCGCGCGCACCGTGCGGCTCCGGTCGCGGAGCGCCCGCTCCAGGAAGGGCTCGTCGGCGGCCGAGAGGCCCGCGCGCAGGGAGTCCGTGAACATCAGCCGGTCCTCCGCGCGCTCGGTCGCCCAGGTGGACTCCAGCAGGGCGCGCGCCGCCCCGGGGTCGTGCCGCCGCAGCGAGACCAGCAGGGCGGCGCGCTCGGCGAACAGCCCCTCGTCCCACAGCCGGCGCACCGCCTCCGGGGCCTCGGCCCCCGGAAGGAGGAAGGCGGGCGAGCCCGCCCGCAGGGCGTACCGCCATGCGGGGTTGAGCCGGGCGAGCCACAGCCCGCGCGGACCGGCGAGGACCAGCACCTGCGCCCGCAGGTCGGTACGGGCGCGCCCGGCCTCCAGCAGTGCGGGCAGCAGGGGGGCAGGGGCCCGGTAGCCCCGGGCGTTGGCCGCGGACAGCCACTGCGGCAGCAGCTCCGTCAGGTCCGGTGCGGTACCCCGGCGGCCCCCCGGTCCGGAGGGCGCCGAGCGGTCCGCGAGGAGCCGGGCCAGCCTCTCCCGCGCCGCCACGGGCAGCGGGGGCCGGGAGTCCTCGGGGGCGGGCGCGGGGCGCTCCCCGGCGGCCGCACCCGGCCGGAGCCCCGCCCTGCGGCGCACGGTCCGGAGCGCTGCGGCGTCGAGCAGGGCGAGCGGCGCCCGCGGACCGGGCGCCACCAGCTCCGGCGGCGGCGGGCGGCGTGCCGTGCCGAGCAGCGCGGAGACCACGAGCTGCTCCCAGGGTGAGGCCGGGGCGGTCCGGCGCATGGCGTCCTCCATCGGGCGTACCGGGTGCGGGCAACCGGCCCGGGGCGGGCCGGACGTGCGGGATCAGGTGAGGGTCACCACCTCCGCGGACCGGTCCGTCCAGGCCGCGAGCGGGACGAACCCCCGGTGCCCGAGTTCGCCGAAGACGGTCACCGCCCGGCCCCCCGCCAGTGCGACGAGCCGCCACAGCCCGGGGCCCGCGGCGGCCGCCGGGGTGATCGGCAGGGCGTCCGCGCCCTCCCCGTCGGCCAGCTGCCAGCCGTCGCCGACCGGCAGCGGGACGACGGGGCCGAGGATCACGGGCCGCGACTCCGCCCAGGGATCGTCCACCAGCGCCCTGCCGTAGGCCGCGGCCGCCCCGGCGCAGGACGTACCGCCGGGCGGCGGCCGGCCGGCGGCCGTGGGCGGGCCGTGCGGCTCCGTCAACTCGCCCCGCAGCCCACCCGATCCGCCGTGCGGGGTCACCTCGGCCCGCAGCACCCGGCCGACCGGGAGCGACAGACCGGGGCTGCGCCCCGCCGCCCCGAACGACAGGAGCAGCACGGCGCGTCCCGACTCCCGGCCGTGCAGCCAGATGCGCCGGGTGGTCAGGCCGCCCGCGGAGGCGTCCTGCTGAGAGAGGACCAGCCAGGAGTCCGCCACCGGGGTTCCGTCAGCTGCGGACGGCAGACCGACGCGGGTGCGGACCGTGGCCGCCAGCGGCCCGGGCAGCCGGTCCCGGCCGAGCCAGGCCCGGTTCAGCAGGTGCAGCAGGGCGCACTCCTCCAGCAGCCGTACCGGCCAGTCCGGGCCCGAGCCCGGCAGGTCCCCCAACTCCCTTACGCGTGCCGCCAGTCCGGGGGCCTGGGCGTCGACCATCCGCGCGGCCGCCTCCTCCCGGAGCACGCCCCCGGAGCGCTCCGCCGAGGCCAGCCCCTCGTGCAGCAGGTCGGCGAGCCGCTGCTCCAGTTCGCTCGCCCCCGCCGTGATGCGCGCCGCGCGCCGCTCGGCCCTTCTGCGGGCCTCCCGCTCGGCCGTCCGCCCGGAGCCGCCGGCCGGTGCGCCCGCCGGGCAAGCGCCCCCGGCCCGGCCGTCGTCCAGCGCGCCGAGTCCCTCCCCGAGCCGCTCGGCGACCCAGCCCGGGGCGGTCGACCGGGGAAGGGCCGACGGCCCTGCGGACCCCAGCAGCAGCAGTCCTCGCACGTGCCCGCACGGCGGTTCCGCAGCCGCGCAGGCGCACCACGCCGCCTCGGCGGCGGTGTCGACGACGACCCGCACGCCGGGTGCGCCCCCCTGCCCGCAGAGCCCCCACAGCACCCCGGCCGCGTCGCGGCCCGCCCCGGACCAGGCGTTCGGGTCGGCGGGTCCGAAGGCCTGGTCCGAGGCGGCGTCAGGGGCCGTCCGGTGCCCCCGTCCGGGAGTCCGGCGCACCTCCTGTCCGGGGGCTTCCCCGTTGGGTCGCAGCATGCCCCCGACGCTAGGGCCCCCCACTGACAACGCCCCCGGCCCTGCCGCGTCCGCCCCGGACGGCCCGCTTCCGAGCGGCGGTCGGCGCGCCCGCACGAGAGCCGAGGCCGGCGGCCGCCCCCTGCGGCACGCCGCTCCCGCCCTCCCCCGGAGAGGCCGCCCGCGGCCCCCGGAACCGGCCGCCCCGGGCGGCGGAGCCGATTGTCAGTGGCGTGGTGCACCGTGGAACGCGCAACGGGTCGAACGATCTGGAGGGGGATCCATGACCGTGCCCGCCACCGCGCCGGACACCCCGGCGGCCGCCGAGCCGGCCCCGGGCGGAGTGCTGCGCCCGCACGCGGAGGAGGCCTTCGCCGCCGAACTCGCCGCGCTCGCCGCCCGGGACGACCGCCGCCGCCCGCCCAACTGGCGGCTGTCGCCCTGGGCCGTCGCCACCTACCTGCTCGGCGGCACCCTCCCCGACGGCACGGTGATCACGCCCAAGTACGTGGGCCCGCGGCGTGTGGTCGAGGTCGCCGTCGCCACGCTCGCCACCGACCGGGCCCTGCTGCTGCTCGGTGTGCCGGGCACGGCGAAGACCTGGGTCTCCGAGCACCTGGCGGCGGCGGTCAGCGGCGACTCGACGCTGCTGGTGCAGGGCACGGCCGGCACCCCGGAGGAGTCCGTCCGCTACGGCTGGGACTACGCGCGGCTCCTCGCCCGGGGGCCGAGCCGTCAGGCCCTGGTGCCCAGCCCGGTGATGCGGGCCATGGCCGAGGGCATGACCGCCCGCGTGGAGGAGCTCACCCGCATCCCCGCCGACGTCCAGGACGGCCTGATCACCCTGCTGTCCGAGAAGACGCTGCCGATCCCGGAGCTCGGCCAGGAGGTCCAGGCGGTCCCCGGCTTCAACCTGATCGCCACGGCCAACGACCGGGACCGCGGCGTCAACGACCTCTCCAGCGCCCTGCGCAGGCGCTTCAACACCGTGGTCCTGCCGCTGCCCGCGACGCCGGAGGAGGAGGTCGACATCGTGGCCCGGCGGGTCGGCCAGATCGGGCGCTCGCTCGACCTGCCCTCCTCCGGGGGGCTGGAGGAGATCCGCCGGGTGGTCACCGTCTTCCGCGAGCTGCGCGAGGGCGTGTCCGCCGACGGCCGCACCCGGCTCAAGTCCCCCTCCGGCACGCTGTCGACGGCGGAGGCGATCTCCGTGGTCACCGGCGGTCTGGCGCTCGCCGCCCACTTCGGGGACGGAGTGCTCCGCCCCCGGGACCTGGCCGCCGGGCTCCGCGGCGCGGTCGTCCGCGACCAGGCGGCCGACCGTGCGGCGTGGCAGGAGTACCTGGAGACCGTGGTGCGCGAGCGGGAGGGGTGGAAGGACCTCTACCGCGCCTGCCGCGAGGCGGACGGGTGACCGGCCCCCTGCTCCTCGGCGTCCGGCACCACGGGCCGGGCTCCGCCCGCGCCGTGCGGGCCGCGCTGGATGCAGCCGACCCGCCCGCGGTGCTGGTCGAGGGGCCGCCCGAGGGCGACGCCCTGCTGCCGTTGGCAGCGGCCGAGGGGATGAGGCCCCCCGTCGCGCTGCTGGTCCACGCGGCGAACGACCCGGGCCGCTCGGCGTTCTGGCCGTTCGCCGCCTTCAGCCCCGAGTGGGTGGCGATCCGCTGGGCACTCGCCCGCGGCGTGCCGGTCCGCTTCGTCGACCTGCCCGCCGCCCATCTGCTGGCGGCGGACGAGGCCGCGGGGGCGGAGGTCGGCGGCGGGGGTGCGCACGGGCGGGAGGCGGCGCGGATCGACCCGCTGCGCGCCCTGGCGCACGCCGCGGGCCACGACGACCCCGAACGCTGGTGGGAGGACGTCGTCGAGCACCGCGGCGCTGCCGGGGACCCGCTCGCGCCGTTCGCCGCCCTCGGGGAGGCGATGTCGGCCCTGCGGGAGGCGCACGGAGACGGCGGCCGTCCCCGGGACGCGCTCCGCGAGGCCCATATGCGCCTCTCGCTGCGCGCCGCCCGCAGGGAGTTCGGGGACGCGGTGGCCGTCGTCTGCGGGGCCTGGCACGTCCCCGCCCTCGCCCGCACGGTCCCCGTCGGCGCGGACCGCGCCCTGCTGAAGGGCCTGCCCAGGGTCCGCACGGAGGCCGGCTGGGTGCCGTGGACGCACCGCAGGCTCGCCCGCTCCTCCGGCTACGGCGCCGGGGTGACCTCGCCCGGCTGGTACGGCCACCTCTTCACGGCGCCGGACCGGCCGGTCGAGCGGTGGATGACCCGGGTCGCCGGGCTCCTGAGGGAGGAGGGACGGACCGTGTCCCCCGCGGAGGTCATCGAGGCGGTCCGGCTCGCCGACGCCCTGGCCGCCGTCCGCGGCCGTCCGCTGGCGGGGCTGGGCGAGACCACGGACGCCGTCCGCGCCGTCATGTGCGACGGCTCCGACCTCCCCCTGCGGCTCGTGGCGGACCGGCTGGTGGTCGGCGACGTCCTCGGCGAGGTCCCCGAGGACGCCCCGGCCGTCCCGCTCCAGCGCGACCTGACCCGGCTCCAGCGCCGCCTCCGGCTCCGCCCCGAGGCGGCCGGGCGGACTCTGGAGCTCGACCTCCGCCGCGACAACGACGCCGCACGCAGCCGCCTGCTGCACCGGCTGCGCCTGCTCGGCGTCGACTGGGGCGAACCGGCGGCCGGACGCGCCGGAACCGGCACCTTCCGCGAGACCTGGAGCGTGCGCTGGCGGCCCGAGCTGTCGGTGAAGGTCGCCGAGGCGGGTGTCTGGGGCACCACCGTGGAAGAGGCGGCCTCGGCCCGGGCGGTGGCATCGGCCCGGGCGGCGGCCTCCCTCCACCAGGTCGCCGGGCTCGTGGAGCAGTGCCTGCTCGGGGGTCTCGCCGACGCCCTCCCGGTGGTCGTGTCCGCCCTCGCCGACCGCGCCGCACTCGACAGCGACGTCGGGCGGCTCGCCGACGCCCTCCCGGCGCTCGCCCGCTCCCTGCGCTACGGGGACGTGCGGGCCACCGACACCGCCGCGCTCGCCCGCGCGGCGACGGGGCTCGCCGAGCGCGTCTGCGTCGGCCTGCCCCCCGCCTGCACCGGGCTGGGCGCCGAGGCCGCGGCCGCGATGCGCGCCCGGATCGACGCCGTGCACACCGCGGTCGGGCTGCTGCCCGGCGAGGGCGGGACGACCGGGCGCTGGTGGACCGTGCTGCGCGGACTCGCGGCGCGGGACACCGTCCCCGGGGAGATCCGCGGGCGGGCCTTCCGGCTCCTGCTGGACGGCGGGCACCTCGCCGAGGGCGAGGCCGCCCGGGCCATGGCGCTCGCCCTCTCCCGGGCCGCACCGCCCGCGGAGGCGGCCGGCTGGATCGAGGGCTTCGCGGGCGGGGCGTCCGGCGGCGGGCTCCTGCTGCTCCACGACGAACGCCTGCTCGCCCTCGTCGACGGCTGGCTGGCGAGCGTGCCGCCGGACGCCTTCACGGCCGTGCTGCCGCTGCTGCGCCGCACCTTCGCCGCCTACGAGGCGGGCGTGCGGCGCTCCCTGGGGGAGCTGGTGGGCCGCGGGCCCGCGGCCGTCGGCCGCACCCCCGGCGCCCTCCCGCCGGACGGCTTCGGCGCGTCCACCGACGCGGACCGTGCCGACGCGGTCCTGCCCGTGCTGCACCTGCTGCTCGGGACCGACCGCACCGCCGCCGGCCCCGCCGGCGCCGGGCACCACGAGCACGCGGAGGCGACCGGATGAGCACGCCGGGCAGCGGGACGGGACAGGACGGGGAGCGGCTGCGGCGCTGGCGGCTCGTCCTCGGCGGTGAGGCGGAGGACGGCACCGGCCACCGCCCCACCGGGCCCGACGCGGCCGCGGACGGCGCGCTCGCCGCGCTCTACGGGGTGCCCCCCGGGCACGACGGACGCGGACCGGCACGCTCGGCCGGACTGGGCGCCTCGGCGCCGTCCGTCGCCCGCTGGCTCGGCGACATCCGCACCTACTTCCCGAGCCCCGTCGTCCGGGTGATGCAGCGCGACGCGATCGAGCGGCTCGGTCTCGCCCGGCTCCTGGCCGAACCCGGGGTGCTGGAGGCCGTCGAGGCGGACGTCCACCTCGTGGGCGCACTGCTCTCCCTGCGCCAGGCGATGCCCGAGCAGACCCGCGAGACGGCGCGCGCGGTGGTGCGCGCCGTCGTCCGGGACCTGGAGAGCAGGCTCGCCACCCGCACCCGCTCGGTGCTCTCGGGCGCGCTGGACCGCTCGGCCAGGACGCGCCGCCCGCGCCACCGCGACATCGACTGGGACCGCACCGTCCGGGCGAACCTGCGCACCTACCTCCCGGAGCAGCGCACGGTCGTGCCCGAACGGCTCGTCGGCTACGGGCGGGCGTCGAAGGGGCCGCGGAAGGAGGTCGTCCTGTGCGTCGACCAGTCGGGGTCCATGGCCGCCTCGGTGGTCTACGCCTCCGTCTTCGGGGCCGTCCTCGCCTCGTTGCCCTCGGTCCGGGCCCGGCTGGTCGCCTTCGACACCTCGGTGGCCGACCTGACGGACCATCTGGGCGACCCGGTGGACGTGCTGTTCGGCACCCGGCTCGGCGGCGGCACGGACATCGACCGCGCACTCGCCTACTGCCAGGGCCTCGTCACCCGCCCGGCGGACACCGTGGTGGTCCTCGTCAGCGACCTCCACGAGGGCGGCATACCCGGCGGGATGCTGGGCCGGGTCGCGGCGATGCGCGCCGACGGCGTGCAGGTCGTGGCCCTCCTCGCGCTCTCGGACGACGGCACCCCGGCGTACGACCGGGAGCACGCCGCGGCGCTGGCCGAGCTGGGGGTGCCGGCCTTCGCCTGCACCCCGGACCACTTCCCCGAGGTGATGGCGGCCGCCATCGAGAAGCGGCCGCTGCCCGTCCCGTCAGGGGGCTGAGCGGCCGGGCCCGCGCCCGGCCCGGGGCCGTGCGCGCGCCGGTCCGGAGCGGGGGGCGGCGGCCCGCCTCCGGCGGACCCGGGCGGGTGCGCGGGCGGTGTGCGCGCGGGCCGGCGGCGCCCGGGAGCGGGCGCCGGGCTGTGACCGTAATCACCGCCCGGGTGTGATCTGCGATTTAGGGCAGCGCCTGCTGCGGGGATAACCTGCCAGGCGGACATGCCGCGCCCACGGACACCGTGTGTGCCTCCCTTGTGACAGCGCTCGTCACGTTGCCCTTCGCGGCACGCCCACGCAGACAACGAACCGCGATCTTCAGAAAAGGGACGGACGCGCGTGGACCTGTTCGAGTACCAGGCGAGGGACCTCTTCGCCAAGCACGGTGTACCGGTGCTGGCCGGTGAAGTCATCGACACGCCTGAGGCGGCGCGCGAGGCGACGGAGCGGCTGGGCGGCAAGTCGGTCGTCAAGGCGCAGGTCAAGGTCGGCGGCCGCGGCAAGGCCGGCGGCGTGAAGCTGGCCGCCACCCCGGACGAGGCCGTCGCCCGCGCGACCGACATCCTGGGCATGGACATCAAGGGCCACACGGTCCACAAGGTGATGATCGCGGAGACCGCTCCGGAGATCGTCGAGGAGTACTACGTCTCCTACCTGCTCGACCGCACCAACCGCACCTTCCTCGCCATGGCCTCCGTGGCCGGCGGCATGGACATCGAGGAGGTCGCCGCGACGACCCCCGAGAAGCTCGCGAAGGTCCCGGTCGACGCCAACGAGGGCGTCTCGATCGAGAAGGCGCGCGAGATCGTCGCCCAGGCGCAGTTCCCCGCCGAGGTCGCCGAGAAGGTCGCCGAGGTCATGGTGACCCTCTGGAAGACCTTCGTCGCCGAGGACGCGCTGCTCGTCGAGGTCAACCCGCTCGCCAAGGTCGCCGGCGGCGAGGTCATCGCCCTCGACGGCAAGGTCTCCCTGGACGCCAACGCCGACTTCCGCCAGCCGGAGCACGAGGCGCTGGAGGACAAGGACGCAGCCAACCCGCTCGAGGCTGCGGCCAAGGCCAAGAACCTCAACTACGTCAAGCTGGACGGCGAGGTCGGCATCATCGGCAACGGCGCGGGTCTGGTGATGTCGACCCTCGACGTCGTCGCCTACGCCGGTGAGGACCACGGCGGCGTGAAGCCCGCCAACTTCCTCGACATCGGCGGCGGCGCCTCCGCCCAGGTGATGGCCGACGGCCTGGAGATCATCCTCGGCGACTCGGACGTCAAGTCCGTCTTCGTCAACGTCTTCGGCGGCATCACCGCCTGCGACGAGGTCGCCAACGGCATCGTCCAGGCCCTCGCGCTCCTCGCCGAGAAGGGCGAGGAGGTCAGCAAGCCGCTGGTCGTCCGCCTGGACGGCAACAACGCGGAGCTGGGTCGCAGGATCCTCTCCGACGCCAACCACCCGCTGGTGCAGCGCGTGGACACCATGGACGGCGCGGCCGACAAGGCCGCCGAGCTCGCCGCTGCGGCCAAGTAAGGGAAGAGGGACTGTAGAACCATGGCTATCTTCCTGACCAAGGACAGCAAGGTCATCGTCCAGGGCATGACCGGCGCCACCGGCATGAAGCACACCAAGCTGATGCTGGGCGACGGCACCAACATCGTCGGCGGTGTGAACCCCCGCAAGGCCGGCACCTCCGTCGACTTCGACGGCACCGAGGTACCGGTCTTCGGCTCCGTCGCCGAGGCGATGGAGAAGACGGGCGCCGACGTCTCCGTCCTGTTCGTGCCGCCGGCCTTCGCCAAGGCCGCCGTCGTCGAGGCCATCGACGCGGAGATCCCCCTCGCGGTCGTCATCACCGAGGGCATCGCCGTCCACGACTCCGCCGCCTTCTGGGCCTACGCGAAGTCCAAGGGCAGCAAGACCCGCATCGTCGGACCCAACTGCCCCGGTCTCATCACGCCGGGCCAGTCCAACGCCGGCATCATCCCGGGCGACATCACCAAGCCCGGGCGCATCGGCCTGGTGTCGAAGTCCGGCACGCTGACCTACCAGATGATGTACGAGCTGCGCGACATCGGCTTCTCCTCGGCGGTCGGCATCGGTGGCGACCCGGTCATCGGCACCACGCACATCGACGCGCTCGCCGCCTTCGAGGCCGACCCGGACACCGACCTGATCGTCATGATCGGCGAGATCGGCGGCGACGCCGAGGAGCGTGCGGCCGACTTCATCAAGGCCAACGTGACCAAGCCGGTCGTCGGCTACGTCGCGGGCTTCACCGCCCCCGAGGGCAAGACCATGGGCCACGCCGGCGCCATCGTCTCCGGCTCCTCCGGCACCGCCCAGGCCAAGAAGGAGGCCCTGGAGGCCGCGGGCGTCAAGGTCGGCAAGACGCCGACCGAGACGGCCAAGCTGGCCCGCGCCATCCTGGCGGGCTGAGTCCGCGCCGCGGCGCGAAGCCGCGGCACCCGTGAGGGCCCGCACCCGGAGCACCGGGTGCGGGCCCTCGCGCCTGTCACGAGGCCGGGGCCCCGTCCCGGGGCCCGCCGCACGTCCGGGTGCCGTCAGCCCAGTCCGGGGGTGAGCCGTGCCGGGCCCGCCGCGGGGTCGGCCCGGAGGCGGTCGCGCAGCTTCTTCTCCTTCGCGCTCAGCTTCTGCGGCCCCGGGTGGGGGGCCGGGACGCCCTCGACCTGGCGGCTCGGGGGGACCGGCGGTTCGTACTGCCGGGGCGAGGTCAGCAGGGCCACCCCGGTGGTCGCCACGATCAGGGCCGTCGCCACGACGACCACCCGGGTCCAGCGCTCCGCCCGCCGCTCGCAACCGGTGCGCACGGCGGGCCCCGGGGCGGGCAGCGGTGCCGGGACGCCGTCGGCCAGGACGCGCAGCGCCTCCTGGAGCCGGACCGTGTCGGCGAGGTGGGGCAGCCGTTCGGCCACCGCCTGGCGGGCGTGGAGGACCCGGTTGCCCGCCGCGGGGGTGCTGGCCTCGGTCTCGGCCGCGGTATCGGGCAGGTCGAGCCCCAGGCCGTCGTAGAGCAGCAGGGTGCGCCGGTACACGGGAGGGAGGGTGTGCAGGGCCTCCAGCAGCTCCCGGTGGCCGGGGTCCGCCGGGGGCTCGTCCGGGTGCCGGTGCGCGGGGCGCAGGCGCTGCCACGGGGACAGGGCGTAGTCGTGGGCGGCGGCGCGCACCCAGCCGGTGGGGTCGCGGTCGACGGCCACCTCGGGCCAGCGGTGCCAGGCCAGCTGGAAGGCCTGCTCCACGGCGGCATGGGCCAGCCCGCGGCGTGCCGTGAGGACGTGCGTCTGGCGGACCAGGGCGTCCGCGGCCCGCGCGTACAACTGGTCGAACGCCTCCTCCGGGCTGGCGGCGACCGGGGACACCTCCCGGGCCGCCCGATCCTCGTCGCTGTCGCTGTCGCCGTCGCCGGGATCGGCGCGGTCGCCCCGCTCGGGGGCAGCGGCCGGGGCGCGGGGGGTGCGGCCCTGCGCCGCGTCGCCGTCGCCACCGCCCCCGGGTGCGTACGGGTCCTTCCCCTCGCCCTCCGGGACGCGTGCGCCGTCCCCGGTGTCCGCCTCCGGCGCCCTCCCGGCGGTCCCCGCTGCCGTGTCGCCGTCCGTGCCCCCGGCGCCGGGCTCCGCCCCGGCGCCGGCCCGGTCCCCGCCGCCGTCCCCCTGCCGCGCGGAAGGCCCCGGTGCCGGCCCGGCCGCCTCCGTCCCTTGGTCGTGCGGCGGCTCCCCGGCCGCCTCCGTCCCCGCCGTCACGGAGGCCGCCGCGCTCCGGGCGGCCGCCCGGGCCGTGCCCGCCCCGGCGGGGTGCGCGGTCGGCGCCTCCTCCGCGAAGGAGGCCAGGGCCTTGGCGTAGGCCGCCCTCTTGCGTCCCCGCGGGGTGGTGCGCCCCGTCTCCCAGGACCGGATGGTGGCCTTGGTGACGCCCATCTCGGCGGCCAGCTGGGCCTCGGTCAGCGACTTCGCCTCGCGCAGCCTCCGCCGCTCCTTGGGAGGCGGCAGGGAGGACCCGGATGCGGAGTGAGCGGTGCTCTGTGTCATACGAGGGCTCCATCGGGGCGGGGCGGCGGACGAGGGACGGGGCGGATCAGGGGCGGTGGAGGCGTGGGCCGAACGGCGATCACCGATCAGAAAATTGCATAAAAGTATCTTGTGCGACACTTCCGGCATTGCGGTGTTACGCGGAGGAAGCGCGTGTCGTTGGCAGCATGTCGACGTGACCCCGATGACCGAGCAGAGCACCCGGCCGCAGACCGGCACGGCCCGCCCGGGCGCCTCCTGCGCCGCCGCATGCGTCAGGGGCGTGGTGGCCGCCGGGCTCGGGCTCGGCGTGCTGACGGTGCTGGTGACGGTGCTGTGGATCAGCTCGCCGTACCCGGACGGCGGCTCCGGCACGGCCCTGCGCACCGCCGGAGCGCTCTGGCTGCTCGCCCACGGAACGGACCTGGTGCGCTCCGACACGCTCTCCGGGACCCCCGCCCCGATGGGCCTCGCCCCGCTGCTGCTGCTCGCCCTTCCCGCCTGGCTCGTGCACCGCGCGGCACACGACGCCCTGGAGCCCGCCGAGGGGCACCCCGAACCGGCGGTGCTCCCGGTGGTCGGGGGAGTGGTCGCCGGTTACGTCCTCGTCGGGACACCGCTGGTCTTCTGGGTGGCCGGCGGACCGCTGGCCGCGGACCCGGCCGGGGCCCTGACCCATCTCGCCCTGCTGGCCTCCACCGCCGCGCTGCTCGGAGCCTGGGCCGCCCGCGGCCGCCCTCTCGGCCCCGTGCCGGCCTGGCTTCCCCGGAGGGTGCGCGTGGCGCTGGCGCGCTCGCGCTCGGCGGTGGCCCTGCGCTCCGCCGCCGAGGCGACGCTGGTGCTCGTGGGCGGCGGGGCGGTCCTGGTCCTCACCTCCCTGGTGTGGCACGGCGGTGCCGCCCGGGAGGCGTTCCTCGGCCTCGCCGGCGACTGGTCGGGGCGTGCGGCGGTCGGCCTGCTCGCCCTCGCTTTGCTGCCGAACGCCGCGGTGTGGGGTGCCGCCTACGGCCTGGGCCCCGGCTTCTCCCTGGGGACCGGTGCGACGGCGACCCCCCTCGGGCTGACGGGCACGCCGGCCGTTCCGGACTTCCCGCTGCTCGCCGCGGTCCCGGGACCCGGACCGGGCACCGCGCTGCACGCGGCGGCGGTCTCCGTGCCGCTCGCCGCCGGGCTGCTGGTCGCCTGGCGCGCGACCGAGGGTGCGGCCCCCCGCTACGGGGATCCGGGCCAGGCGTGGACGGTCCCGGCCACGGTCCTGGCCGTCGTCCTCGGCGCCCTGGGGTGCGGCGCGGCCACCGCCCTGCTCGCCGCCGTGGCGGGCGGGCCGCTCGGCAGCGGCCGGCTGGCCGTGTTCGGCCCGGTGTGGTGGCTGGTGGGAGGGGCCGCCGCGCTCTGGACGGCCTCGGTCGCCCTCCCGGTGACACTGGCGGTACGCGCGTGGCGGGTGCGGTCCGGCGCGGGCGGCGGCGTCGAGCCCGAGACGGGCGGCGGGCAGGGCGCGGTCCTCCCGGCCCCCTCCGCGGCGGTCCCGGCCGCCGCGGCCGCGCCGGGGGAGGGGAGCGGCGACGGCTCCCCGGAGGATCCTGACGACGACCTGGAGCCCTACGACTTCCTCCCGCTGGACGCCTGGGCCGAGCGGGCCGCCGCCGTCCCCGCGCCTCCCCCGTCCGCCGTCCCGTCCGGGCCCCCGCCACCGCCGCCCGGGCCGTCCCGTCCGCCGGAGGCTCCCCCCGGACCGCGGCCCGCCCCGGCGGCACCCGCACCCGCCGCGCCCCCGCCCGCTCCGGCGGCAGGCGCCCCCGCAGCGCCCCCGCCCGCCGCGGAGACGCCCCCGCCGCACCCCGGGGCCCCCGCCTGACCGCCGTCCGGCCGTCCCGGGCGCCCCACCCCACCCCCACCCCCGCCCCGCTCGCGAGCCGCGGGGCCCCCGCCCCGGCGCCCCGTCGCCGTCGGCGCGCGCCGTTGCGCCTTCCGCACCCGGCGGCCGGGCCACGCCCCCGAACGCCGCTCGGCCCGGCCCCGTCGAGGGGGCCGGGCCGAGCCGGACGCGGGGGAGCGGTGCCCCCCTGGTGTCACTCCGTGACGCCGAGATAGCCCTGAAGGGGCTCGGGCAGCAGGTCGTTGCAGGCGACCTGGCCCGACTTCGTCAGTGCGTCGTTCACACAGGTGTAGTAGTCGCGGTACACGAGCTGCGCGGTGAACGAGGCCACCACGATCAGCAGCGCGAGGCCCGCCATGGCCAGGCCGCTGATCGCGGCCGTGGTCTGCGGGCGGCTCGGCGGGCCCGCGGGGCGGGCGCCCGCGGGGGCGGCACCCCCGCCGCGCCCCTCGGAGGAGGGCTTGGCGCGCAGCGAGCTGATGCCCCAGTAGAGGGACAGGGCGCCGAGCAGCAGGGCGATCTCGGAGAAGCGGAAGACGGCGAAGAAGAAGGCCCACATGCCGCCGAGCAGTGCGTACCGGGCCCGGCGCTGCACGGGGTCGGTCGGGTCCCAGCGGAGCCCGCCGGGGTTCTCCGGGCCCTGCGCCCCGCCGCGCTGCCCGCCGGGGCGCCCTCCGAAGCCTCCGCCGGAGCGGCCGGGCTGCCGGTCGCTCCACCGGCCGCGGCGACCGGGGGTGCCGTCGGAGCCCTCGTCGGAGTCCGGTGCGTCGGAGGAGTCGTCGCCGGAGGGGCGGCGGGGCTGCCAGGGCTGGTCCGCCCGGCCCTCGGGCGGCGGCGCGAAGGGGTTGTCCTCGTCCGTGGACTGGCGCTCCCGCGGCAACAGGAGGTCCGTACGGTGGCGTCGGTCCGGCATCTGGTGAACGTCTTCCCCTCGTCAAGCCCGTGGTCGAGCCCGCCCGGGCGCGGGCTCTGCCCCCAGACGCTACCTTCCGGCCACGCCCCCGTCCCGCGGGGGCCGTGCTGTGTGCCGGTATCGTTGCTGACGGTCGGCCCCTTCGTAGAGTTCCCCGTATCCGGGAACGCGAAGCCTTCGTACGACCGTACAAAGCCGCACGCAACGCGAAAAGAGTCCCCTGTGGCCCGCGCCCGCCTCGTCGTCCTGGTCTCCGGATCGGGGACCAACCTCCAGGCCCTGCTCGACGCCGTGGCCGCCGATCCCGAGGGGTACGGCGCCGAGGTCGTCGCCGTCGGTGCGGACCGGGACGGTATCGCCGGCCTGGAGCGCGCCGAGCGGGCCGGACTGCCGACCTTCGTGTGCCGGGTGAAGGACCACGCGAGCCGCGAGGAGTGGGACGCGGCGCTGACCGAGGCGACCGCCGCCCACGAGCCGGACCTCGTGGTCTCGGCGGGCTTCATGAAGATCGTGGGCAAGCGGTTCCTCGCCCGCTTCGGCGGGCGCACGGTCAACACCCATCCCGCGCTGCTGCCCAGCTTCCCCGGTGCCCACGGCGTGCGCGACGCGCTCGCGTACGGCGCCAAGGTCACCGGGTGCACCGTCCACTTCGTCGACGACGGCGTCGACACCGGCCCGATCATCGCCCAGGGCGTGGTCGAGGTGCGGGACACGGACGACGAAGACGCTCTCCACGAGCGCATCAAGGACGTCGAGCGCTCGCTGCTCGTCGAGGTCGTGGGGCGCCTCGCCCGGCACGGCTACCGCATTGAGGGACGAAAGGTTCATGTCGGTGAATAACTCCGGTACCTCCGGGAGCAGGCCCATCCGTCGCGCGCTGGTCAGCGTCTACGACAAGACGGGTCTGGAGGAGCTCGCCCGAGGGCTGCACGAGGCCGGCGTCGAGCTGGTGTCCACCGGCTCGACCGCGTCGAGGATCGCCTCGGCCGGTGTGCCCGTCACCAGGGTCGAGGAGCTGACCGGCTTCCCCGAGTGCCTGGACGGCCGCGTGAAGACCCTGCACCCCCGCGTGCACGCGGGCATCCTGGCCGACCTCCGCCTGGACGCCCACCGCGCGCAGCTGGCCGAGCTGGGAGTGGAGCCCTTCGACCTGGTCGTCGTGAACCTCTACCCGTTCCGGGAGACCGTCGCCTCCGGCGCCTCGCCGGACGAGTGCGTGGAGCAGATCGACATCGGCGGTCCGTCGATGGTCCGCGCCGCGGCCAAGAACCACCTCTCGGTCGCGGTCGTCACCAGCCCGGCCCGCTACGGCGACGTGCTCGCCGCCGTGCGCGGCGGCGGCTTCGACCTGGCCGCCCGCAAGCGGCTGGCCGCCGAGGCGTTCCGCCACACGGCCGCCTACGACGTGGCCGTCGCCTCCTGGTTCGCCTCGGAGTACGCCCCGGCCGACGACACGGCCTTCCCCGACTTCCTGGGCGCGACCTGGGAGCGCGAGAACGTGCTGCGCTACGGCGAGAACCCGCACCAGGGCGCCGCGCTGTACGTCACCGGCGAGGGCGGCCTGGCCCAGGCCGAGCAGCTGCACGGCAAGGAGATGTCCTACAACAACTACACGGACACCGACGCCGCCCGCCGCGCCGCCTACGACCACGCGGAGCCGTGCGTCGCGATCATCAAGCACGCCAACCCCTGCGGCATCGCCGTCGGCGCGGACGTGGCCGAGGCCCACCGCAAGGCCCACGCCTGCGACCCGCTCTCGGCCTTCGGCGGCGTGATCGCCGTGAACCGGCCGGTGTCGGTCGCCATGGCCGAGCAGGTCGCCGAGATCTTCACCGAGGTCATCGTCGCCCCCGGCTACGAGGACGGTGCCGTCGAGGTCCTGGCCAGGAAGAAGAACATCCGTGTGCTGCGGGCGGAGGGCGCGCCGTCGGCGGCGGTCGAGCTGAAGCCGATCGACGGCGGTGCGCTGCTCCAGGTCGCCGACCGCCTCCAGGCCGAGGGCGACGACCCGGCCGCCTGGACGCTCGCCGCGGGCGAGGCGCTGTCCGCGGGGGAGCTGGCCGAGCTGGCCTTCGCCTGGCGGGCCTGCCGGGCCGTCAAGTCCAACGCGATCCTGCTGGCCAGGGACGGCGCCTCGGTGGGGGTCGGCATGGGCCAGGTCAACCGCGTCGACTCCGCGAAGCTCGCGGTCGAGCGCGCCGGCGAGGAGCGGGCCCGGGGCTCCTTCGCCGCCTCCGACGCCTTCTTCCCCTTCGCGGACGGTCTGGAGATCCTCACCGCCGCGGGCGTCAGGGCCGTGGTCCAGCCCGGCGGTTCGGTCCGTGACGAGCAGGTCGTGGAGGCCGCGCGGAAGGCGGGCGTGACGATGTACTTCACGGGGACCCGTCACTTCTTCCACTGAGTTCCGGGGGCGCCCGGGGCCCGTACGGTGCCCCGGGCGCCGGCCGTGCCCCGGGGGAGCGCGAACGCGGCGGAGGCCGTGCGCCACAGCTGCGGCGCACGGCCTCCGCCGTCACAAGCGGAACGTTTCTCCGCCCGGGTGGTGCATCAGTGGCGGGGGCGCCGGAACCACTCGGCCGTGTCGCCCTTGGCGGCGAACACGATCAGCAGGATCGCCACGATCAGGGTGATCAGGCCCACCGGTATCGTGAAGAGGCCGCTGATGATCGCGAAGGCGCCGTAGACGATGGCGCAGACGCGGACGGTGTTGCCGCCGCTGTTCCACTTCAGCGCGAGGACGAGGCCGAGCGCGGCGAAGACCAGCGAGAGGCCCAGCAGGAAGCCGAGCAGGCCCTTGCCGATGTCGGCGGCGATCTCGGCCTCGGTGCCGTCCAGACCCGTGGCGTTCGCGTCGAACTCCGAGATGTAGTAGCCGTACAGGGCGGCGACGACCACCTGGCAGGCCACGATCACGAAGAGGAAGATGCGGGCGGCCTTGGTGATGCCCGGCATCTCGGTCGGACCGGCCGCCGCGTAGCCGGGGGCGCCGTAGTTCTGGACCGGCGGGGCCTGCGGGTAGCCCTGGCCGGGCTGGGCGCCCTGCGGCTGGCCGTAGCCGGGCTGCTGGCCCGGCTGCTGGCCCTGCTGGGCGTAGGGGTTGTTCGGGTCGCCGAAGCTCATGGGTTCCTCCGTTGGAATGCGGGGACGACGCGGTCCGAGCGGAGGATCCTTGCTGCGTATGCGGTTCTGCCCCCCGGCACTGCCCGCGGCACTGCGCGCCTCATCGTGGTATCAGCGCCGCCGCGTTGTCCAGTCGCCCACCAGCTCCGTTGTGCGGACGCAACCCCGCACGGGCGGCGGAAGCGGCTGCCCGTGCGCGGGCGCACCCGCACCGGCGGCCCCGCCGCGCCCGTACGGCGAGACGCGGGCGGCCCGGATTGGAACCGGGGCGGGTCCATCCGGGAGGATGGCCCCATGACTGCCCAGATTCTCGACGGCAAGGCCACCGCAGCCGCGATCAAGTCCGACCTGACCGCCCGCGTGGCGGCCCTCAAGGAGCGGGGGGTCACCCCGGGGCTCGGTACCCTGCTGGTCGGCGACGACCCGGGGAGCCGCTGGTACGTCAACGGCAAGCACCGGGACTGCGCCCAGGTCGGCATCGCCTCCATCCAGCGTGAACTGCCCGCCTCCGCCACCCAGGAGGAGATCGAGGCGGTCGTCCGGGAGCTCAACGACAACCCCGAGTGCACCGGCTACATCGTGCAGCTCCCGCTTCCCGAGGGCATCGACGCCAACCGGGTCCTGGAGCTGATGGACCCGGCCAAGGACGCCGACGGGCTCCACCCGATGAGCCTGGGCCGGCTGGTGCTCGGCATCGAGGGCCCGCTGCCGTGCACCCCGTACGGCATCGTGCAGCTGCTGCGCCACCACGACGTGCGGATCAAGGGAGCGCACGTGGTGGTCGTCGGCCGGGGCATCACCATCGGGCGGCCGATGCCGCTGGTGCTGACCCGCAAGTCGGAGAACGCCACGGTGACGCAGTGCCACACCGGCACCCGCGACCTCTCCTCCCACCTGCGGCAGGCCGACATCATCGTGGCGGCCGCCGGTGTGCCGCACCTGGTCAAGCCGGAGGACGTGAAGCCCGGCGCGGCCGTACTGGACGTCGGCGTCAGCCGGGACGAGAACGGCAAGATCGTCGGGGACGTGCACCCGGGTGTCGCCGAGGTCGCGGGCTGGGTCGCCCCCAACCCGGGCGGGGTGGGGCCGATGACCCGCGCCCAGCTGCTCGTCAACGTGGTCGAGGCGGCCGAGCGCGCCGCCGCCGAGGGCTGACCGGGCCGAGGGCCGCACGGGCCGACAGGGAAGGGCGGAGGGCCGGCGCGATGGGCGCAGAATCGAACGAGGTCTCCGGCGCGGACACGCCCGCGCCGCCCGCTGCCGCGCGCGGGGCCGGGCGTCCCCCGGCCGTCGTCGGGAGCGGAGCACCGTCCCCGGAGCCGGCGGACGGCCCCGGGCGGGCGGACGCCGAAGCGCCGGGCGGGCACCCCGCCTCGCGCCGTCCGCCCGCCGTGACCCGCGACACCGCCCGTCCCGAGGGCGGCGGGCGTGCCGCCCCGGGCGACGCGCCCGCCCCGGTCCGGCAGTGGCCCCTGCTCACGGTCCTCGGGATGACGGGGGCGGGCCTGGTCGTCGTCGGCACCGACGCCTTCGCCGACGCCTTCCGGATCGGCACGCTGCTGATCGGCGTCGCCCTGCTCACCGGGGCCGTGCTGCGCCGGGTGCTCGGGCCGGTCGGGATGCTGGCGGTGCGCTCCCGCTTCACGGACATGATCACCTACGGCGTGCTGGGCGCGGCGATCGTGCTGCTGGCGCTGGTGGCCCAGCCGGACCCGTGGCTGGACATCCCGATCCTGGAGGACGCGGTCCAGTTCACGGTCCGCTGACGGCCGACGCCCCGCGGCCGGGCCGCGGTCCCCACGGCACGGGAACGGCGCCCGTCCTCTCCCCCGAGGGAGGACGGGCGCCGTCGTGCGTCCAGGGTCATGGACGTGCCAAGAGGGTTTCAAGGCCGGTCCTGCGGCTGTGGCGCGGAAGTGACCATTCCGCAATCGTGTGATCGTTCTGCCACAAGCGGGTGCGGGGCGGGGGCCCCGCCCCGGCCACCGATACGGACGAGCCCCGGTGCACGGGGCCGGGGGCGGGCGGGGCCCCCGGTCGGATAGCCTGGTCCGCCGGAAGTCTCTTCACGTCAAGATTCAGGTCGGGGCGTGGCCGGGACCTCCCGTTCGAGGGGCAGCGCTGCCCCCACCGCCAGCTGTCTTACGGAGATCGCCATGACCCGCACTCCCGTCAACGTCACCGTGACCGGCGCGGCCGGCCAGATCGGCTACGCGCTGCTCTTCCGTATCGCCTCGGGCCACCTGCTCGGCGCGGACGTGCCGGTCAAGCTGCGCCTGCTGGAGATCCCGCAGGGCATCAAGGCCGCCGAGGGCACCGCCATGGAGCTCGACGACTGCGCCTTCCCCCTGCTCAGGGGCATCGACATCACCGACGACCCGAACGTGGCCTTCGACGGTGCGAACATCGCCCTGCTCGTCGGCGCCCGCCCCCGCACCAAGGGCATGGAGCGCGGCGACCTGCTCTCCGCCAACGGCGGCATCTTCAAGCCGCAGGGCAAGGCCATCAACGACAACGCCGCGGACGACGTCAAGGTCCTGGTCGTCGGCAACCCGGCCAACACCAACGCCCTGATCGCCCAGGCCGCCGCCCCGGACGTACCGGCCGAGCGCTTCACCGCGATGACCCGCCTGGACCACAACCGCGCCATCTCGCAGCTGGCCGCGAAGACGGGCGCCGACGTCTCCGACATCAAGCGCCTGACCATCTGGGGCAACCACTCCGCGACCCAGTACCCGGACATCTTCCACGCCACGGTCGCCGGCAAGAACGCCGCCGAGGTCGTCTCGGACGAGAAGTGGCTGGCCGACGCGTTCATCCCGACCGTCGCCAAGCGCGGTGCGGCGATCATCGAGGCCCGGGGCGCCTCCTCCGCGGCCTCGGCCGCCAACGCCGCCATCGACCACGTCCACACCTGGGTCAACGGCACCGCCGAGGGCGACTGGACCTCCATGGGCATCCCGTCCGACGGCTCCTACGGCGTCCCGGAGGGCATCATCTCCTCCTTCCCCGTCACCTGCGCGGGCGGCTCCTACGAGATCGTGCAGGGCCTGGACGTCAACGAGTTCTCCCGTGCGCGCATCGACGCCTCGGTGCAGGAGCTCGTCGAGGAGCGCGACGCGGTCCGCGGACTCGGCCTCATCTGACGGGTCCCTCCGCCCGCCCCGCACACGCACGCACCGCCCCCGTCGGCTCCGGCTGACGGGGGCGGTGCGTTTGCGCGTCCGCGCACCCGCCGTGCGCGGCTCGCCCGTCAGGGTGGAGCCGTGTCCGGAGGGTTGACGGAGGGGCCCTCGGCCGCCCCGGCCTGTCGGCGGCGCCGCTTCCGGGGCGCGGCCGCCGGCGGGTGCGGGGGCGGCCCTGCTCGGCCCGTGGTGACTCAACGACGGGATGAACCAGACAAAAGGGCTCCAAATGCTCGCGCTTTGGGGGCCGGAAAGTGAAACAGGCCACTTTCCGTGAAGTGCTGCGCATGGTTTTTCGGTCCCGGGGCAGGCGGCCAGACCGCCGGGTCGTGCCCGGCAGGGGGACGAATCGGTAACGAAAGGCCATAACGCGACGTGTCGGCAGCACAACAGAGCATCCATGTGGGCGGAGAATGGCGCGCAGCCGTCTCCGGGGCCACGCGCGAGATCATCGACCCCGTCGACGCGAGCGTCTTCGCCGTCGTCGCCGAGGGTGGCGCGGTGGACACCGACGAGGCGGTAGCCGCCGCACGGGCGGCCTTCGACGACGGCTCCTGGCCGCGCACCCCGGTCGCCGAGCGTGCCGCGCTGCTGCGCCGGGTCGCCGACCTGCTGGAGCGCGACCGCGAGAAGCTCGGCGCCCTGGAGAGCCGCGACGCGGGCAAGACGCTGGAGGAGGGGCGCGTCGACATCGACTGCGTCCGCGACGCCTTCCGCTACTTCGCCGACCTCGTGGCGGGGGAGGGCGGCGGTCGCGTCGTCGACGCCGGGTCGGACGAGATCCACAGCGTCGTCGTCCACGAGCCCGTCGGCGTCTGCGCGCTGATCACGCCGTGGAACTACCCGCTGCTCCAGGCCAGCTGGAAGATCGCCCCGGCGCTGGCCGCGGGCAACACCTTCGTGATCAAGCCCAGCGAGATCACCCCGCTGACCACCGTCGCGCTGGTCGAGCTGCTGATGGAGGCCGGCCTGCCGCTCGGCGCGGCCAACATCGTCACCGGCCCCGGCGCCACCGTCGGTGCCCGGCTCGCCGAGCACCCCGACGTCGACCTGGTCTCCTTCACCGGTGGCCTGGTCAGCGGCACCAAGGTCGCCAAGGCCGCCGCCGACTCCGTCAAGAAGGTCGCCCTCGAACTCGGCGGCAAGAACCCCAACGTGGTCTTCGCCGACGCCTGCGCCACCCCGGAGGGCTTCGACACCGCCGTCGACCAGGCCCTCAACGCGGCCTTCATCCACAGCGGCCAGGTCTGCTCCGCCGGGTCCCGGCTGATCGTCGAGGAGTCCGTCCGCGACCGCTTCGTCGCCGAACTCGCCCGCCGCGCGGAGCTGATCCGCCTCGGCCGCGGCACCGACGAGGGCGTGGAGTGCGGCCCGCTCGTCTCCGCCGCGCAGCTGGCGAAGACCGAGGACTTCGTGGCCTCCGCCCTGAAGGAGGGCGCCGTGCTGAGGGCCGGTGGCGTCAGGCCCGAGGGGCCCGGCTACTTCTACCGCCCCACCGTGCTGGACCACTGCCACCGCGGGATGCGCGTCATCCGCGAGGAGGTCTTCGGCCCGGTCCTCACCGTCGAGACCTTCCGCACCGAGGACGAGGCCGTGGCCCTCGCCAACGACACCGAGTACGGCCTGGCCGGCGGCGTGTGGACCGCCGACGCGGGCCGCGCCCGCCGGATGGCCGCCCGGCTGCGCCACGGCACCGTCTGGATCAACGACTTCCACCCCTACCTGCCGCAGGCGGAGTGGGGCGGCTTCGGCAAGTCCGGCATCGGCCGCGAGCTCGGCCCCACCGGCCTGGCCGAGTACCGGGAGTCCAAGCACATCTACCAGAACCTCGCTCCGCGTCCCGTGCGCTGGTTCGCGGGCTGACCGGAGAGAGGGAGACACGCACATGAACGACCACCAGGAAGACCTCTACGACTACGTCGTCGTCGGCGGCGGCACCGCCGGCTCGGTCATCGCCTCCCGGCTCACCGAGGACCCCGGCACCACCGTCGCCGTCATCGAGGGCGGCCCCAGCGACGTCGGCCGCGAAGACGTGCTCACGCTGCGCCGGTGGATGGGCCTGCTCGGGGGCGAGCTGGACTACGACTACCCCACGACCGAGCAGCCCCGCGGCAACTCGCACATCCGCCACAGCCGCGCCCGGGTGCTGGGCGGCTGCTCCTCCCACAACACCCTGATCGCCTTCAAGCCGCTGCCCTCCGACTGGGACGAGTGGGCGGAGGCCGGGGCCGAGGGCTGGGACGCCGCGTCCATGGACCCCTACTTCCCCAGGCTGCGCAACAACATCGTCCCCGTCGACGAGGCCGACCGGAACGCCATCGCGCGCGACTTCGTCGACGCCGCCCAGGGCGCGCTCGGCGTCCCGCGCGTCGAGGGCTTCAACCGGAAGCCCTTCCACGAGGGCGTCGGCTTCTTCGACCTCGCCTACCACCCGGAGAACAACAAGCGCTCCTCCGCCTCGGTCGCCTACCTCCACCCCTTCCTGGACCGGCCGAACCTCCACATCGCGCTGGAGACCTGGGCCTTCCGGCTGGAGCTGGACGGCACCCGCGCCACCGGCGTGCACGTGCGCACCCAGGACGGCGAGGAGCGCCTGGTGCGCGCGAGGCGCGAGGTGCTGGTGTGCGCCGGCGCCGTGGACACGCCGCGCCTGCTGATGCACTCCGGCATTGGCCCCCGGGCCGACCTGGAGAAGCTCGGCATCCCGGTCGTGCACGACCTGCCCGGCGTCGGCGAGAACCTGCTCGACCACCCCGAGTCGGTCATCGTCTGGGAGACCCACGGGCCCATCCCGGAGAACTCCGCGATGGACTCCGACGCGGGGCTGTTCGTCCGCCGCGACGACTCCGAGCGCGGCCCGGACCTGATGTTCCACTTCTACCAGGTGCCCTTCACCGACAACCCCGAGCGCCTCGGCTACGAACGCCCCGCGCACGGCGTGTCGATGACCCCGAACATCCCCAAGCCGCGCAGCCGCGGCCGGCTCTACCTCACCAGCGCCGACCCCGAGGTCAAGCCCGCCCTCGACTTCCGGTACTTCACCGACGAGGACGACTACGACGGCCGCACCCTCGTCGACGGCATCCGCATCGCCCGCGAGATCGCCGCCCGCGAGCCGCTCGCGGGCTGGCTCAAGCGGGAGGTCTGCCCGGGGCCCGAGGTCACCTCCGACGAGGAGCTGAGCGAGTACGCGCGCAAGGTCGCGCACACCGTCTACCACCCGGCCGGAACCTGCCGGATGGGCGCCGCCGACGACGAACTCGCCGTCGTCGCACCCGACCTGAGGATCCGGGGCCTGGAGGGCATCCGGATCGCCGACGCGTCCGTCTTCCCGACCATGACCGCCGTGAACCCGATGATCGGCGTGCTCATGGTCGGCGAGAAGTGCGCGGACCTGCTGGGAGGCAACCGATGACAGCACCGACCGCACCCGAGGCGGCGAAGGACACGGCCGCGGACGGCCCCTCGGACGAGCCCGTGTTCTCCGTACGCGGCCTGTGGAAGGTCTTCGGCCCCAAGGCCGACCGCGTGCCGGCCGACCCGGAGCTGGCCGCCCTCGACGCCGCCGAACTGCGGGCCCGCACCGGCTGCACCGCGGCCGTGCGCGACGTCTCCTTCGACGTCCGCAAGGGCGAGGTCTTCGTCGTCATGGGGCTCTCCGGCTCCGGCAAGTCGACCCTGGTGCGCTGCCTCACCCGGCTGATCGAGCCCACCTTCGGCGCCATCGAGATCGACGGCGAGGACGTGCTCTCCATGGACGCCTCCCGGCTGCGCGAACTGCGCCGCCACCGCGCCTCCATGGTCTTCCAGCACTTCGGCCTGCTGCCGCACCGCTCGGTCCTCGACAACGTGGCCTACGGCCTGGAGGTCCAGGGCGTCTCCCGCTCCGAGCGCCGCGCCCGCGCGGCCGAGGTGGTCGCGAAGGTCGGCCTGGAGGGGCTGGAGCACCGTCGCCCCGGCCAGCTCTCGGGCGGCCAGCAGCAGCGCGTCGGCCTCGCCCGCGCCCTCGCCGTCGACCCCGAGGTCCTGCTGTTCGACGAGCCGTTCAGCGCGCTCGACCCGCTGATCAGGCGCGACATGCAGGAGGAGGTCGTCCGGCTGCACCGCGAGGAGGGCCGCACCATGGTCTTCATCACCCACGACCTCAACGAGGCGCTCAAGCTCGGCGACCGCATCGCCCTGATGCGCGACGGCCGCGTCGTGCAGCTCGGCACCCCGGAGGAGATCGTCGGCGCACCGGCCGACGACTACGTCCGCGACTTCGTCCGCGACGTCCCCCGCGAGCAGGTCATGACCGTCCGCACCGCCATGCGCCCGCCGCTCTCCGGCGAGGCCGACTCCGGCCCCGCGCTGCCGCCCGGGGCGACCGTCTTCGAGGCCATCGAGGCCGTCGCCCGCACCGGGGAGGCGGCACGGGTCGTCGAGGACGGCCGCTGCCTCGGCGTCGTCGACCACGCCGCGCTGCTCACCGTGGTCGCGGGCACGGACCGTCGCGAGGAGGTGGCCGCGTGATACCGCATCCCAGAACCCACGCGGCCCCCGAGGGGCGGTGGACGCCATGAGCGCCACCGCCACGGCGCGGCCCGCGCCCGAGAAGACGGCCCCCGCCGTCACCGCCTCCCGCCCCTCCCTCGCCGAGCTGCTGCGCCACCCCCTGCGCGGGAAGCTCGCGGTCCTGGCCCTGGTCGCGGCCGTGGTCGTACCGACCGCCGCCCTGCTGTGGGGCACCGGTGCCTGGCCCGAGAACCTGACCGCGGACATCTCCGCCCCGCTCGACGACGCCAACCGGTGGGTCATCGACAACCGCGACACCCACCCGCTGTTCCTGTACTTCCTGCTGCACCTGTCCAACACGGCCACCGACGCCGTCGGCAGCGTGTACGACGTGCTCGACGCCATGGGCTGGACCGGCGTCCTGGCCGCCGCCGTGCTGTTCGCCTGGCGTGCCGCCGGCCTCGGCCGCCCCGGCGCCAAGGTCGCCGCCACCGCCTTCGGCGCCTTCGCCGTCTGCGGGCTGCTGGGCATGTGGGACGCCACGCTGCTCACCCTCGCGCTGATGGTGGTGGCAGTCACCCTGGCGGCTCTGCTCGGCATGGCCATCGGCCTGCTCGCCGGGCTCTCCGACCGGGTGGACCGCGCCCTGCGCCCGGTCCTCGACACCATGCAGGTGCTGCCCGCCTTCGCCTACCTGCTCCCGTTCGTGCTGGTCTTCGGCACCGGCACGCCCGCGGCCCTGTTCTGCACCGTCATCTACGCCGCACCGCCCATGGCCCGGCTGACCGCGCTCGGGCTGCGCGGCGCGGATCCGTCGGTGCTGGAGGCGGTCACCTCGCTGGGCACCAGCCCCTGGCAGCGGCTGCGCACGGCCCGGCTGCCGCTGGCCCGCAAGCAGATGCTGCTCGGCCTCAACCAGACGATCATGATGGCGCTGTCCATGGTGGTCATCGCCGCGCTCGTGGGCGCCGGCGGTCTCGGTGAAGAGGTCTACTCGGCGCTGTCCACCGTCGACGTCGGCAAGGCGCTCGCGGCGGGCATCCCGATCGTGCTCATCGCCGTGTGGCTGGACCGCACCACCGGCGCGGCCGGGGACCGCATCGGCCAGGGGGCGCCGGGCGCCGGCCTGCTGCACGGCCGCTCCGCCTGGGCCCTGGTCGCCGGCGGCGTCGCCGCGGCCGTCGCCGCGCGGTTCGCGGTCGGCGCCGCCTGGCCCGAGGGCTGGACGGTCAACATCTCCACGCCCGTCAACCAGGCGCAGGCGTGGGTCACCGACAACCTGTCCTCGGGCGTGCCGCTGCTCGGCGGGACCGAGGTGTGGTCGGAGAACTTCACCCTGTGGATCCTCAACCCCCTGCGCGACGGCCTGATGTGGCTGCCCTGGTGGTCCGTCCTGCTGCTGGTCGCCGCGATCGCCTGGCTGGTCGGCTCCTGGGTCTCCGCCCTCACCGCGACGGCCGCTATGTCGCTGATCGGCGTGCTGGGTGTGTGGACGAAGTCCCTGGACACGCTCTCGCAGGTGCTCGCCGCCCTCGTCGTGACGCTGATCCTCGGCGTGGCCGCCGGTGTGCTGTGCGCCCGGGCCGGACGGCTGGAACGCTGGCTGCGGCCGCTGCTCGACGCCATGCAGACCATGCCGCAGTTCGTCTACCTGATCCCCGTCGTCGCCCTGTTCGGCGTCACCCGCACCTCGGCGATCATCGCCGCGGTCGTGTACGCCCTGCCCGCGGTGGTGCGCATCACCGCCCAGGGCGTGCGCGAGGTCGACCCGGCGGCGATGGAGGCCGCCCGCTCGCTGGGAGCCTCCACCCGGCAGCAGCTGCTCCAGGTGCAGCTGCCGCTCGCCCGGCCGGCGCTCCGCCTCGCCGTCAACCAGGGCGTCGTCCTCGTACTCGCCGTGGTCGTCGTCGGCGGCCTCGTCGGCGGCGGTGCCCTCGGCTACGACGTGGTCAAGGGCCTGTCCCGTGGCGAGATGGGCCTCGGCATGACCGCAGGAGTGGCCATCGTCTGCCTCGGCCTCGTCCTCGACCGGGTCACCCAGTCCGCCCGCAAGCGCGGCTGAGGCGCCCTCCGGGCCCTCGTCCCCGCCCCCGTCCCCCCGTTTCACCCAACCCTCGTCCCACACCAGGAGCACCACCCATGCGAAAGCTCACCAGAACCACCCGCGTCGCCGCCGCTGCCACCGCCGTGTTCGGCATGGTCGCGCTCAGTGCCTGCGGCGCCGCCGAGACCGGCAAGAGCCAGGACGCCAAGGGCGACAAGACCGTCAAGCTGACCGTCCCGTCCTGGGTCGGCGCGCAGGCCAACACCGCGGTCGCGGCCTACATCCTCGAGAGCGAGCTCGGCTACGAGGTCAAGCAGCAGCAGATGGGCGAGGTGCTCGCCTGGGACGCGCTGTCCAAGGGCGACATCGACGCGATCATGGAGGACTGGGGCCACCCCAAGGAGGAGAAGCGCTACATCGAGGACAAGAAGACCGTCGTCAAGGGCGGCGACCTCGGTGTCGAGGGCCACATCGGCTGGTTCGTCCCGAAGTACTTCGCGGACGAGAACCCCGACGTGACCGACTGGAAGAACCTCAACAAGTACGCCGACCAGTTCCGCACCGCGGAGAGCGGCGACAAGGGCGAGATCCTCGAGGGCTCCCCCGACTACGTCACCAACGACGACGCGATCATCAAGAACCTCGACCTGAACCTCAAGACGAACTACTCGGGTTCCGAGGCCGCGCAGATCACGGCGATCAAGAAGTACGCCAAGGAGAAGAAGCCCTTCCTGACGTACTGGTGGACGCCGCAGTGGCTGAACGCCGAGGTCGACCTGGTCGAGGTCCAGCTCCCCGAGTACACCGAGGGCTGCGACGCCGACCCGGAGAAGGTCGCCTGCGCCTACCCGGTCACCTCGCTGCAGAAGTTCCTCAACGCCGACTTCGCCGAGAACGGCGGGGACGCGGCCCAGTTCCTGAAGAACTTCACGTGGAGCACCGAGCAGCAGAACGAGGTCGCCCAGATGATCGCGGGCGACAAGATGGAGCCCGAGGCCGCGGCCAAGAAGTGGGTCGAGGCCAACGAGGACACCTGGAAGAAGTGGATGCCGTAGGCGGCACCGCCTCCACGGCCACCGGGGCCGGGCCGTCGGGCCCGGCCCCGGCCCCGTTCCGGGGGCGAGCGTCGGGCCGCCGGACGGCCCTCCTCGACCGCGGGCCCCGAGGGCGGGAGGACCGCCGCGCGGGCGCGCGTCCCGGGAGCGGGCGCACGCCGGGTCGACCGCGGGGCGGGGACGCGCCCGCCGAACGGTCCCGCGGGCCCCGGCGGATCGGTGCGCGGCGCCGGATGCGGTGCGTCGCAGGGCGGAGGGGCGCCCCCATACTGGGTGCATCCGGGTGAGGCGCGAACGCGGTCGGGTGCCGTGGCCGTCGTCGTGCGCCCGCCGGGGACCCACGGTCCCCCTGCCGTTCCCGACACGCCAGGAGGAATCCGCCATGAGGCCCCGCCGCACGACCCGGACCGCGCTGCTGGTGGCCGCCGGCCTGCTGGCCCTGGCCGGCTGCTCCCCGGAGCCCGAGGTGCCCGCCGGTCCCCGCACCGACGACGCCGCCGGGGAGGTCTGGGAGGGCCTCGACGCGACCCATGTCGCCGGCATCTGCCGCGCCTACGAGGCGGCCGAGCCCGACGGCGAGGGCCAGCGGGCCCTGCACGACGCGCTGCGGGACCTCGGCAAGGACGAGACGGAGACCGCCCGTCTGCTCCCGCACGCGCTCAACGCCTGCGGTTGAGCGCGCCGGGCCCCGCCGGGAGCCCCCGACCACCGCACGGCCCCGCCCCGCCCCGCCGGGAGCCCCCGACCACCGCACGGCCCCGCCCCGCCCCGCCGCGCGCCGACCGGACCCCCGTCCCGGTCGCGGCCCGGCCCCGCGTCACCCCCGGCGCCCCGCGCCCGGTGCCAGCTCCCGGGCGAGTTGGGCCACCATGCCCTGGACCCGCTGCTGGAGGCCCCCGCCGAAGGTGATCCGCCGGGCGCCGAGCCGTCCCAGAGCCGCCGGGCCGGCGCCCTCGGACTCGGCGAGCACGTTCACCGGCAGCTCCGTCCCGGCGCACAGCCGGGGCAGGTGCCCGGCGGGGGCGCAGATCGGGTACACCCCGTCCGCGCCCGCGGCCGTGTAGAGCGCGATGCGGGCGAGGGCGTCCGCCAGGTCCCCCGTGCCGTGGAGGTAGGTGTCCACCCGGGCGTTGACGAACAGCGCCCCGCCCGCCGCCGCGCGGAGCCCGGCGAGCCGGTCGGCGTGCCGCCGGGGGTCGCCCGGGGCGCCGGTCGCCGCGTCGCCGTCCTCCAGGTTGCAGCCGACCGCGCCGGTCCCGAGGATGCGTTCGGCCAGTTCGGCCGGCGGCAGCCCGTAGCCGCCCTCGACGTCCACGCTGACGGGGACGTCGACCGCCCGTACGATCCGGGCGACGGCGGCGAACATCTCCTCCGCGGGCACCGAACCGTCGGCGTACCCGAGGGAGGCCGCCACCCCGGCGCTCGGCGTGGCCAGGGCGGGGAACCCGGCGTCGGCGAAGGCGCGGGCGCTCGCGGCGTCCCACGGTCCGGGCAGCACCAGGGGGTCGCCGGCCGCGCGGCCGGTGTGGAGGGCGCGGAAGGCCTCCGCGGTGGGGGTCGCCATGGCGGTGCCCTTCAGTGGGAGTGGGAGCCGGGTGTGTAGTGCCCGGGGGAGAGGCGCCCGGTCACCCCGAAGCGGTTCCAGGCGTTGATGACCGTGATGGCCGTGATCAGGCGCGCGAGTTCGGGCTCGTCGAAGTGGGCGGCGGCCCTCGCGTACACCTCGTCCGGTACGAAGCCGTCGGTCAGCACGGTCACCGCCTCCGTCAGCTCGATCGCCGCGATCTCCTTCTCCGTGTAGAAGTGCCGCGATTCCTCCCAGGCGCTGAGCTGGACGATCCGTTCCACCGACTCGCCCGCCGCCAGCGCGTCCCTGCTGTGCATGTCGAGGCAGAAGGCGCAGTGGTTGATCTGCGAGGCGCGGATCCTCACCAACTCCAGCAGCACGGGGTCGAGTCCCGTGCGGGAGGCCGCGTCCAGCCGGACCATCGCCTGGTAGACGTCGGGCGCCACCTCGGCCACGGAGATCCTCGGGGAGTGCTCGGTGTGCTTCGCGTCGGTCGTCATGCCCCGAGCCTAGGAGCGGGATGGCGCAGCGCTATGGTCCACTTCCATGACGGATCAGCGGGCCACTTCCGGTGCCGACCTGCACCTGGAACTCCGCGGCCCGCGCCTGCGCTCGGGACTGATGGACGCCCTGCGCGAGGCGGTACGCAGCGGGCGCCTCGCCCCGGGCGCCCGGCTGCCCTCCTCCCGTTCGCTCGCCGCCGATCTCGGCGTCGCCCGCAACACGGTCGCGGACGCCTACGCGGAGCTGGTCGCCGAAGGGTGGCTGACGGCACGTCAGGGGTCGGGCACCCGGGTCGCACGGCGGGCCGATCCCCGCCGTCCCCCGGCGCGCGCCGTACCCGCGCGCCCGGTGCGGACCCGCCCCGCCTACAGCCTGATGCCGGGCAGCCCCGACCTGGCCTCCTTCCCCCGCGCCCAGTGGCTGGCCGCCGCCCGCCGGGCCCTGAACGCCGCGCCCCACGAGGCGCTCGGCTACGGGGACCCGCGCGGCCGCATCGAGCTGCGCACCGTCCTCGCCGACTACCTCGCCCGGGCCCGCGGTGTCCGGGCCGACCCCGAACGGATCGTGGTCTGCGCCGGGTTCGCCCACGGGCTGCGGCTGATGGGGGAGGTGCTGCGGCGGCGCCGGGTCCGGGTCGCGGCGGTCGAGTCCTACGGCCTCGACTCCCACTGGGCGGTGCTCCGCCAGGCGGGTCTGGCCATGCGGGTGCTGCCCTTCGACGCGCACGGCACCCGCGTCGGCGAACCGGACGGGCTGCGGGGCGCGGGCGCCGTGCTGATGACCCCGGCCCACCAGTTCCCGCTCGGGACGGCCCTGCACCCGGACCGCCGGACCGCCGCCGTGGACTGGGCGCGCCGCAGCGGCGCGCTGGTCCTGGAGGACGACTACGACGGGGAGTTCCGCTACGACCGCCAGCCGGTCGGCGCGCTCCAGGGGCTGGATCCCGAGCGGGTGGTGTACCTCGGCACGGCCAGCAAGTCGCTGGCGCCGGGGCTGCGGCTCGGCTGGATGGTCCTGCCCTCCGACGCGGTGGAGGAGGTGCTTCGGGCCAAGGGCCACGAGGAGTGGGCCGCCGGGGCCTTCGACCAGCTGACGCTCGCCGAGTTCATCGCCTCCGGCGCCTACGACCGCCATGTGCGCGGCATGCGGGTGCGCTACCGGCGCCGCCGGGACCACCTGGTGGCGCTGCTGGCCGAGCAGGCCCCGCGGGTGCGGGTGAGCGGCATCGCGGCCGGGCTGCACGCGGTCCTCGAACTCCCGCCGGGAGGTGAGGAGCCGGCGCTGCGGGCGGCGGCCTGGCAGGGGCTGCTGGTGCCCGGGGTGGGCCGCTTCCGCCATCCCGACGCGCCGCAGAGCGGCCCCGAGGGCCTGGTGGTCGGCTACGGCACCCCGCCGGACAGCGCCTGGGCGGGCACCCTGGGAGCCCTGTGCAACGCGCTGCGGGCCGCGGGCGGGGCCTGACCCCCGCCGGGCCCGCGGCCGGTCCCGCCGCCTGGGTCCGCTTCCCCGGGCGGCGGGACCGGGATCAGGCGCGGGCCAGCTCGGCGGCCCCGAAGGAGACGTCGAAGCGGTCGCACCAGATGGTGACGCTGCTGTACGCGGACGGGTCGACGCCCTCGGGCAGCGGGTAGTTCTGGCTGCCCTTGTTGCCCTTGAGCTTCCCCAGGCTCACGTACTGCCCGTCGTCGAAGACGTGCCAGCCCGCCTTGCCCTCCTTGACCGGGGCGTCGGTCAGCCAGACCCGCAGGTCGGGCCCGTTGCTGGTGTCCAGGTCCTCCAGCCGGACCACGTGGGAGCCGTCGGCGAGGCGCACCAGGCGGACCGTGCCCGTCGTCGTGTGCTCGTGGCTGATCAGCTCACCGCTCGCCACCGTCTCCGGGCCCGCGGGGGCCGGGGACGCCTCCTCGGAGGGCGCGGCCTCGGAGGGCGCGGGGGAGACCGCCTGGGCGGGGGGTGCCGCCGCCACCGCTCCGGGCAGGGACTCCTCCACCGTGGTGTCCTGCCACAGCTTCCACGGCTGGAACCAGTACAGCCCGGCCCCCAGCAGTACCACCGCGACCGCCGCCGCCACCGCGACCGTCCCCCGGCCGAATCGCCCGCCCCGCATGCCTGCCATCGTGCTGCTCCCTCTTCGTGTGCCGTTCCCCGCCATTCAACGCCACCGGGGGGCGCTGCGGGGGCCGCGGAAGGTGACGGAACCCTTACGGCCACCGCCCCGGGCCCGCCCGCTCGGACCCGGGCGGGGGCGGGGCGGCGGCCCGAGAGCGGGAGAAGGGGTCTTACGGAGCGGTGACGCGCGGGCGTGGCCCACCGCCCGGACGGGGCCGGGGCTCCTACCGTGGCCGGTATGCGAGTTCTGGTCACCGGCGGTGCCGGGTTCATCGGGTCCCATGTGGTCGAGGCGCTGGCGGCGCGCGGCCACGAACCGGTCGTGTTCGACCTGCGGGAGGACGCCGCCGCGGACGTCCGCGACCGCGCCGCGGTGGCGGAGGCCCTGTCCGGCGCGGACGCGGTCTGCCACCAGGCCGCGATGGTCGGGCTCGGCAGCGGCGTCGCCGACGCGCCCGACTACGTCTCGCACAACGACCTCGGCACCGCCGTGCTGCTCTCGGCGATGGCCGAGGCGGGCGTGGCCCGGCTGGTGCTGGCCGGATCGATGGTGGTCTACGGGGAGGGCCGCTACCGCTGCGCCCGGCACGGCGGGGTGCGGCCGGGCCCGCGGGCGGTCGGGGACCTCGCGTCGGGGCGCTTCGAGCCGCCGTGCCCGGTGTGCGGCGACCCGCTGGAGCCGGCCGAGGTCACCGAGGACGCGTGCCCCGACCCGCGCAACGTCTACGCGGCCACCAAGCTGGCCCAGGAGCACCTGGCCGCCGCGTGGGCGCGTGCCACGGGCGGCTCGGCGGTGTCGCTGCGCTACCACAACGTCTACGGCCCGAGGATGCCCCGCGACACGCCGTACGCCGGCGTGGCCTCCTTCTTCCGCTCCGCCCTGGCCCGGGGC
Source organism: Streptomyces sp. C10-9-1 (assembly GCF_024497955.1). Classification (GTDB taxonomy): domain Bacteria; phylum Actinomycetota; class Actinomycetes; order Streptomycetales; family Streptomycetaceae; genus Streptomyces; species Streptomyces sanyensis. The sequence continues at coordinate 214,477 of NZ_JANHKP010000012.1, forward strand.
GAGGCGCCGCGGGTGTTCGAGGACGGCGGGCAGCGCCGTGACTTCGTCCACGTCCGGGACGTCGCGGAGGCCAACGCGGCCGCCCTGGAGGCGGACCCGGTCCCCGGGCTGCGCGTCTACAACGCCGGGAGCGGCACCCCGCGCACCGTCGGCGAGATGGCCGACGCCCTGGCGGCCGCCCACGGGGGGCCGCACCCCGTGGTGACCGGCGAGTACCGCCTGGGCGACGTGCGGCACATCACCGCGGACTCCTCCCGCCTGCGCGCCGAGCTCGGCTGGAAGCCGGGGGTCGACTTCGCCTCCGGGGTGCGGGAGTTCGCCCGCGCGCCGCTGCGGGAGGAGTGACGGCCCGCACCGGGCGCCCGGTGCGGGCCGTCAGTACGCGGCGGTGAGGCGCCGCGCCGGTCCGTCGACCGTCATGGTGCCGCCGTAGGGGACGACCACCTGCGGGTCGGTGTGGCCGAGGTCGACGTCGAACACCGCGGGGATGCCGGGGGCGTACTCGCAGAGCGCCCGGAGCACGGCCTCGCGCTGCTCCGCGCGGTAGCGGGCGCGCTCCCGCGGTCCGTTGGGCCGGTCGAGGTGCCATGCCTTCGCCCGGCCCATGACCAGGGCCGCGAACCGCTTCAGGAGCCCCCGCTCGCCCAGGGAGCGCAGGACGCGGTAGACCTCGGCGGCCCGCGGCATCTCCTCGGAGGTCTCCAGGAGCAGCACGCAGCCCTCGTAGGCCTCGGGCGGCAGGATGCCCCGGTCCGCCATCAGCAGCCAGGACAGGACCTCGATGTTGCCGCCCCAGGTGGGGCCCTCGACGCGCCGGTTCGGGTTGTGCCAGGTCCACGGTTCGGCCGGTTCGCTGTCGGGCTCGCGGTCGAGGGTGGCGGGGTCGGCCCAGTCGCCGGTGGCCGTGTCGATCCGGTCGGGTGCGGTCAGTTCGTGCGGACCGGATCCGAACAGCGCGGCCCGCAGGGAGCCGGCCGTCGACGGCGCCATGGCCGCGGGGCGGCCGAGCTGCACCATCACCGACCCCCCGTGGTAGCCGACGATGCCCAGGTTCCACAGCGTCACCAGCAGGTTGGTGTTGTCGCTGTACCCGAAGAAGGGCTTGGGGTGGGCGCGCAGCAGCTCCGTGTCGAGGTGGGGCGTCACCAGGATCTGGTCCTCGCCGCCGATGCTCGCGAAGACCGCCGTGATCCCGGGGTCGGCGAACGCGGCGTGGATGTCCGCTGCGCGCTCCTCGGGGGACGCCCCCGCCCGCCGCGTCGTCGGGTACTCCACCGGGACCAGGCCGAACTCCTCCCTCAGCCGGCGCAGTCCGAGCTCGTAGGGGGCCGGGAAGACGGCGGGCAGCCCGGCGGAGGGGGACAGGACGGCCACGGCGTCACCGGGCGAGGGCTTGGGGGGATGGCGCAGTGGGTGCATCCGCGGATGCTACGGGGCGGACGGCGCCGAAGCACCCGGTTCGACCTGCACGTCCGCCGGGCCGGAGCGGCCCGCCGGCGCCCCCGGCGCCGCCCCCTGCCGCGCGGGCCGTCACAGCCCCGCGGTCGGGAGCGTCACCTCGAAGCGGCAGCCGCCGGGGATGTTGCGGACGGTGGTCCGCCCCTGGTGCGCCTCCACGATGCCCCGGACGATGGCGAGCCCCAGGCCCGCCCCCGCGGGCGGGGTGCGGGCGTCGCTGCCCCGCCAGCCGGTGTCGAAGACCCGCGGCAGCTCCTCCTCGGGGATGCCGCCGCATCCGTCGGACACGGACACCACCACACCGTTGCCGGAGCGCTCCGCGGTCACCGCCACGGTCCCGTCCGCGGGGGTCCGGCGGATGGCGTTGACGAGCAGGTTGCCCAGCACCCGGCTCATCTCCGTGCTGTCCACCTCCACCGGCACCGCCTCGACGGCGGTGCCCACCAGCTTCACCCGGTGCTCCCGCGCCAGCGGGTCCGCGCCGGCCAGGGCGTCGCCCACCAGGTCGTGCAGGGAGATGCGGGCCGGGGTGAGCGCGAGGGTGCCCGCGTGGATGCGGGACAGCTCGAACAGATCGCCGACCATGCCGTTGAGCCGCTCGACCTCCGTCCTGATCTGCCGCAGGTAGCGGTCCGGGTCGGCGGCCACCCCGTCCTCCAGGGCCTCGGCCATCGCCCGCAGCCCCGCGAGCGGGGTGCGCAGGTCGTGGGAGATCCAGGCGACGAGCTCCCGCCGGGAGGACTCCAACGTCCTCTCGCGCTCCCGCGACTCGGCCAGCCGGGCGCTGGTGGCGGCCAGTTCGCCGCTGAGCGCGGCCAGTTCCGCCGTGGTCGGCCCGTCGGGTGCGTCGAAGGCCCCGCCGTCGCCGAAGGACCGGGCCGCCAGACGCAGCTCGTTGCTGCGGGCGACCACCCAGCGGCCGAGCAGCAGGGCCGTCGCCAGGGACACCACCGCGGCCATCGCCACCACCGTGGTGACCACCGCCAGGTCGTGCGGGGAAAGGAACATCGCCCAGGCCACGGCCAGCGTGCCGGCCAGCATCGCGGCCACGGCGACGGTGGCGACCACGGCCAGCGAGGCCGTGACGGAGCGGCGCCGCAGGGGCAGGAGCACGGCCGCGCCGAGCACCCCGGCGACGGCCGCCCCCATCAGGGCGTACAGGGCGATCAGCACGGTCTCGCTCACGGCCGGTCCCCGCCCTCGCCGGTGCCCGTGCCCGGGCCGGACGGTCCGCCGTCCGGCCCGCCCGCGGCCTCGAACCGGTAGCCCACGCCCCACACGGTCCGGATCAGCCGGGGCCGGGCGGGGTCGTCCTCGATCTTGCCGCGCAGGCGGCGCACATGGACGGTCACGGTGGACAGGTCGCCGAAGTCCCAGCCCCACACCTCCTGCATCAGGTCCTCGCGGCTGCAGGCCCGCCCCGGATGGCGCAGGAAGAAGGCCAGCAGGTCGAACTCGCGCAGGGTCAGCGAGAGCTCCGTCCCGCCCTTGCGGGCGCGCCGCGCCGCGGGGTCGACGGTGATGCCCGCCGCGCTCAGCGGGCGGCTGCTCTGCGGGGGGAGGGTCCGGCGGAGCACCGAGCCGACCCGCAGCACCAGCTCCCGGGGGCTGAACGGCTTGGTGACGTAGTCGTCGGCGCCCACCTCCAGCCCCATGACCCGGTCGTCCTCGTCCCCCCGGGCGGTGAGCATGATGACCGGCACCGGTCCGCGCCCCCGGAGCCGCCGGCACACCTCCAGCCCGTCCATACCGGGCAGCATCAGGTCGAGGACCACCAGGTCGGGCCAGTGCTCGGCGGCCCGCAGCAGGGCACCGGGACCGTCCCCGGCCCGGTCGACGGCGTAGCCCGCCCGGTCGAGGTACCCGGCGACCACCTCCGCCACCGTGGGGTCGTCGTCGACGACCAGGACACGCGCGGCCGTGCCGGCGCCATGCTGCTGGGGGGACTGCTGCTCCATGCGCCCAGCCTCGCACCGCGGTGCCGCCCGTGGGGGGTCCCGACCGGGCCGGGACGGCCGACGTCCGTGTTTCGTAAGGGCGAGGAGCCCGGTTTGCCCGATTAGGGTCCGTAGGGTGAGGCGTGTGACGACGCCCACAACACCTCCGGAAGCCGAGATCGTGCTCCCCTGCCTCGACGAGGCCGCCGCCCTGCCCTGGGTCCTGGCGCGCATCCCCTCGGGAATGCGCGCCATCGTGGTGGACAACGGCTCCACCGACGGCTCCGCCGACATCGCCCGGGAACTGGGCGCGCGGGTGGTCCACGAGTCCCGGCGCGGCTTCGGCGCCGCCTGCCACGCGGGCCTGGCCGCCGCCACCGCCGACATCGTGTGCTTCTGCGACTGCGACGCCTCCCTCGACCCCGGGAACCTGGTGCCGTTCGTGCGCCGGGTCCACGAGGGCGCGGCCGACCTCGTCCTCGGACGCCGGCGGCCCGAGAGCAGGGGCGCGTGGCCACTCCACGCCCGGGCGGGCAACCTCGCCCTGGCCCGGATGCTGCGCCGCCGCACCGGGCTCCGCCTGCACGACCTCGGCCCGCTGCGCGCCGCACGGCGGGAGGCGCTGCTCTCCCTCGGCCTGACCGACCGGCGCAGCGGCTACCCGCTCCAGATGGTCGTCCGCGCCGCCGACGCCGGGTGGCGGATCACCGAGCGGGACGTCCCCTACCGTCCGCGCACCGGCGCCTCCAAGGTGACCGGCACCTGGCGGGGCACCTGGGGGGCCGTCCGGGACATGCGCCGGGTGCTCGCCGAGCCCCCCGGGCAGGCGGAGCCGGCCGAGCCCGAGGCGGCGGGGGCGGTGCGGTGACCACCCTCCTCGTCATCGCCAAGGAACCGCGCCCCGGCCGGGTGAAGACGCGCCTCACCCCGCCCTACACCCCCGAGGAGGCGGCCCGGCTGGCCGCCGCGGCGCTCGCCGACACCCTGGGGGCGGTGGCCGCGGCCCCCGCCTCCCGCCGCGTCCTCGTCCTCGACGGGGCGCCGGGCCCCTGGCTGCCGCCCGGCTTCGACGTCCTCCCGCAGTGCGGCGGAGGCCTGGACGCCCGCCTGGCCGCCGCCTTCGCCGCCTGCGAGGGACCCGCCCTGCTGATCGGGATGGACACGCCGCAGGTCGCCCCCGAACTGCTGGCCGGAGCGCTGGACGGCCACGACGCCTGCTTCGGCCCCGCCGAGGACGGCGGTTTCTGGGCCCTGGGCCTCACCGCCCCCGACCCCGCCCTGCTGCGGGGGGTGCCCATGTCCACTCCCGCCACCGGGGCCGCCCAGCGAGCCCGGCTCGCCGCGGCGGGGCTGCGGGTGCGCGAACTGCCGCTGCTGCGTGACGTCGACACCGCGGAGGACGCCGAGGCGGTGGCGCGGCAGGCGCCCGGGAGCCGCTTCGCCGCCGAACTCGCCCTGCTGAGGAGGCCGGTCCACCCATGAGCACCCGACACGACCGGCCCTCCCGGGCCGCCTCCCGCTCCGCGACCTGGTCCGCCGAGCCCTATGCCGACGCCCTGCGGACCGGCCGCGGGCCGCTGTTCCTGCGCCGCCGCGACGGCTGGCTGCTGCCGCTGGACGTGGAGCGCTGGTGCGCGGGCCCGGACGCCGTCGACCTGGCGGTCCTGGAGCGCTGCGAAGGCGCCGTGCTCGACGTGGGATGCGGGCCCGGGCGGCTCGTCGGGGCCCTCGCCGCCCGCGGCCGCCGTGCCCTCGGCATCGACGTCAGCGACGCCGCGGTGGCCCGCACCGCGGCGCTCGGCGGCCATGCCCTGTGCCGCTCGGTGTTCGAGGCGCTGCCGGGCGAGGGCCGCTGGGACACCGCCCTGCTCCTCGACGGCAACCTCGGCATCGGGGGCGACCCCCGGGCCCTGCTGGACCGGCTGTCGGAGGTGGTCGCCCCGGAGGGGCTGCTGATCGCGGAGACCGCCCCGGTGGACGTCGACGAGCGCGCCGACGTCCACCTGGTACGCGGTGCCGACCCCCGGGCCGACGCCGGCTCCGCCTTCCCCTGGGCCCGGCTGGGCACCCCGGCCCTGCTGCGCCACGCCCGCGCGCTGGGCTGGGGCGCCGCCGATCAGTGGTCGGCCGGCGGCCGCTGCTTCGCCGCCCTGCGCAACCGGAGCGCCAGCAGCAGGCCGGAGGCGCCGAACAGGACGGCCGTGATGAGCAGCCAGCGGGCGGCGAACCCGTCCCCCGGCAGTCCCGTGCCCGCCTCGTAGCGTTCCGCCACCCGGCCGCTGATCAGGGGGAACCACAGCAGCAGGAGCAGCCCCGACAGGGCGGCCGGGACGCGCACGTACAGCACCGCGTCGCGGTGGCCCAGCGCGCCGAGGCCGTGCACCAGGGCGCGGTCCGCCGCCGTGTACAGCGGCAGCAGCACGAGGTCGTGCAGCAGGGCCGCGCCGACGAACCACAGCAGGATCCCGAACCAGTCGCCGGACAGCAGCCGCACCCCCGCGTAGCCCGCCAGGGCGAACGAGGCCGCCAGCAGCACCAGTTGCAGGGGACTGCCCGCAGCGGCGCGCAGCCGTTCCCGGGACGGGGGCACCGGTCGCAGGGAGCGCAGGGACCGCATCACGACCGCCCTCCGTCGGAGCCGGACAGGTCGCCGAAGTCCAGCCGGGTGACCCACTTGGTGTTGAGCACGCCGGGCGCGTTGGGGACGATCACCCGGGCGGGGAAGCCGTGGTCGGGGGTCAGGGGCTCGCCGTTGACGTCCAGTGCGAGCAGTGAGCGCCCGTCGGCCACCTGGTTGGCGCGCAGGGCCGCGACGCGGAACGAGCCGCGCCGCTGGAGCGACTCCACGAGCACGTCCGGCGGGTCCTCGGGGCGGTACCCGGCGAGTTCTGCGAGGTCCCGCAGGCGGACCCCGCGCCACCACTGGGCGGAGGTCGACCACCCCTCCACGCAGGCGATGGGCAGTGCCGCGCTGTGGAGCGGCAGCTCCAGCAGCCCGGCGCGGCTGAGGCGGACGGTGCCCGCCGGACCGGTGACGGTCAGCCGCCAGGCGTCCTCGGTGGTCTCGGCCGGGCGGATGCCCCGGGAGGCGGCCGTCTTGTTGATCTGGAAGCCGCCCGGTCCGCTCCCCGGGTCGGTCCACCCGTGGGGGGCCAGCAGGGCGGTGGTGCGCAGCGGGCCGTCGAAGCTGCGGCCCACCGTGGTGGCGAAGAGCAGCAGCGAGCCGCCGCCGACGAACCACAGGGCCCCGCGCCGGGACACCGTGGGCGCGTCGGGCCGGGGTGCCGCCAGGCCCGCCGGGTCGGGGTCCGCCGGGTCGGGGTCCGCCGGTGGGCCGCCGTCCCCGCCCTCCGGTCTCCCGGCGGTGGCCTCCGGCTTCCCGTCGCCGTCCCCAGGCCCTCCGGCGGCCTCCGGCGCGCCTCCGGGCGCCGGGCCCGCGGCCCCGCGGGTGCCCTCCGGGGGCCCTTCCGGGCCCGCCGGCGGCGGGGGAGGCGGTGCGGCCCCCCGGCGGTGCGCGCGCAGCGTGCGCAGCGCCGTCGGCGTCCGCAGCGCCGCATGGAGGGCGAACGCGGCGAAGAACACCCAGGCGCCGTAGAAGTGCAGCCGGTAGAAGGACCCGGGGAAGATGTAGTCCAACTGGATGTTGAGCAGCCCGGTGACGAACTGGAAGAGCGCACCGCCCACCAGCAGCAGCAGCGACAGCCGCTCCAGCCCGTGCGCCAGGGACCGGGCCGGGGGCATCGCGAACAGCTTCGGCACCACCGACCACAGCTTGGCCAGGAGAACCGGCACCAGCACCACGCCCAGCGTCACATGGACGCCCTGGGTGAACCGGTACAGCCACACCGGGTCGGTGGGCCAGTCGAACAGGTAGAAGCCCAGCAGGCCCTTGTCGGGCGTCTTGTCGTTCACCCGGGACAGGTCCGGGTTGTAGGCGGCGTACGACAGCAGACCGGTCACGAACAGCACCGTTATCCCGGCCAGCAGCACCACGCCGAGTACCGAGGTGAACCGGGTGCCGCGCAGGGGGCTGCGCCAGAACCGGGGCGAGGAGGGAAGCCTGTGCTCGTGCATGCCCCGACCGTAGGCCGCGAAGGGGGCCTTGGAGCGGGTGCGACTCATGACGAAACCCTGACGCCGGCCCCGCCGCGCCCGTTCGGGGGCCGTCGCGGGCCTAGCGTGCCGGGTGTGATCCGCTCGTGCCTGCGACGCGACCTGGCAGCCGCCTCGGTCGCCGCCCTCCTCGTCCTCGTGGCCGTGCTCGTCGGCCACTACGTCCAGAACACCCAGCACAACCTGTCCGTGCGATGGGCGCCCTTCGTCGCGACCTGGAACCCCCACGTCGGGCCGGGCACCGCGGCGGCCCCGCTGGTCGCCGCGGCCGTGATCGCGTACGGCCCCCCGCTCGCGGACCGGCTGCCCTGGCGCGGGCTGCTGCCGGGCCTCTGGGCTGCGGCCATGGCGTGGATCTGGTCGCTGGCCCTGATCGACGGCTGGTGGCGGGGCGTCGCCGTCAAGCTGACGACCCGGTACGAGTACCTCCAGGTGATCGACCGCTTCGACGACATCCCGGCCACACTGCGCACCTTCAACGACCACATCCTGATCGGCACCCCCGACAACTGGCCCCCGCACATCGCGGGCCACCCGCCCGGCGCGACGCTCACCTTCGTGCTGCTCGACCGGATCGGCCTCGGCGGGGGAGCCTGGGCGGGCGCGTTCGTCATCACCGCCGGCGCCTCGGCGGCCGTGGCGGTGGCGGTGGCCGTGCGGGCCCTGGCCGGCGAGCGCCTGGCCCGGCGCGCGGCGCCCTTCCTCGCCCTGGTCCCCGGCGCCGTGTGGATGGGGACCTCGGCCGACGCCTACTTCGCCGGGGCCGCCTGCTGGGCCGTCGCCCTGCTGGCCCTGGCCGTCACCCGCCGCTCGCCCTGGTGGGCCTCCGCCTCGGGGCTGCTGTTCGGCTGGTGCCTCTACCTCTCCTACGGCTTCACCCTGCTCGCCCTCGTCGCCGGGGGCGTGCTGTTCCTCGGGCGGCGGCGGCTGAGGGAGCGGCCGCTGCTGCTCGTGCACCTGGTGGCGGGGCTGGCCGTGGCCCCGGTGGCGTTCACCCTGCTGGGCTTCGCCTGGTGGGAGGCGTACCCCCTGCTCGTCGAGCGCTACCACCAGGGGGTGGGCGGCACCCGGCCCTACTGGTACTGGGTGTGGGCCAACCTCGCGCTGGCGGTGGTGATCACCGGACTCGCCACGGCGCCCGGTCTCCGCCGCACCGGGGCGGCGCTGCGCGCGGAGCCCCGGGGGGCGCTCACCGCGCCGGGCACCGGCGGCGAGGACGCGGCCGCCGCACGGCTCGCCGTGCTGGTCGCCGCGGTCCTGCTGGCGATCGCGGCGGCGGACCTGTCGGGGATGAGCAAGGCGGAGACGGAACGGATCTGGCTGCCGTTCGCGATGTGGCTGCTGCCCGCCTGCGCCTTCCTGCCCCGGCCCCGCGGGTGGCTGGCGGCCCAGGCGGTCCTGGCGCTGCTGGTCAACCACCTGCTGCTGACCAGCTGGTGACGCGGGGCCACGCGCGGGCGCCGACCGCCCCGCCTCTGCCCCGCGCGCCGCCCTCCCGCCCCTGCGCCGGCGGCCCGCTGCCGACCGTACGCAGCGCACCGGGCCCGGGGACTGCCGGACCCGGGCAGTGCCCGGCGGACCGCTCCTCGGGCAGAATCGGGGGACCGGAGCGCCGGACGCATCCGTCCGCCACGCTCCCGCCCCGCGCACCCGCCCGCATCGGACGGGCGTGCGGCGGACGCACGACGACACGGGGGAGGACCGGGGATGGAACGGCGCAGACTGCGCTCGGGCGCGGTGGTGCTCGGAGGGATGGGGCTGCTCGCGGCCACGCTCACGGCCTGCGGGTCGGAGCCCGACAGACGCTGCGTGGACCCCTCGTCCTACGACGTGCTGCCCGACTCCAGGTGCCGCGACAACCGCGGCGGCGGGGGCAGCGGCAGTGGTACCTACTACTACGGCGGGACCGTGAAGAACGGCAAGGTCTCCGGCGGCAGCTTCAGCAAGTCCGCCGTCAGCCGCGGCGGCTTCGGCAAGTCCGGCTCCGGGTCCGGCGGAGGCTGAGGCACTCAGTGGAACGCCACACCATCGAGCCCCGCCCCGGCTGGCAGGAGACGGTCGAGGCACAGGGCTGCGTCTACCCGCTCACCCGCCACCCCGACGACTCCCTGCGCCCCTACTGGGACGAGAGCGCCTACTACGCCTTCTCGCTGCCCGAGGTGGAGGTGCTGGAGGAGGTCGTCGAGGAACTGCACGCGATGTCGCTGGCCGCCGCCGCGCACATCGTGGAGAAGGACCGCTTCGCCGAACTGGGCGTCACCGACCCGCAGGTGGCCCGCCTGGTGGCCGAGTCCTGGCACCGCCGCGAGGAACTGCCCTCCCTGTACGGGCGGTTCGACCTCCACTACGACGGCACCGGCCCGGCGCGGATGCTGGAGTACAACGCCGACACGCCGACCTCGCTGGTCGAGGCCGCCAGCCCGCAGTGGTTCTGGATGGAGGAGCGCTTCCCCGGCGCCGACCAGTGGAACTCCCTCCACGAGCGCCTCGTCGCCGCCTGGCGGCGCAACAGGCCCCTGCTCCCGCCCGGGCCCGTCCACTTCGTCCACACCGAGGACGACACGTGCGGCGAGGACCTCATGACGGCCGCCTACCTCCGCGAGACCGCCGAGCAGGCCGGCCTGGAGACGGTGGCGCTCTCCGTCGAGCGGATCGGCTGGGACCGCATCTCCGGCCGCTTCGTCGACGAGCACCTGCGCTTCATCCGCTGCTGCTTCAAGCTCTACCCGTGGGAGTGGCTGGTCGCGGACCGCTTCGGCCCGCACGTCGTCGAGACCCTCGACAACGGCGGCGGCACCGGCTCCACCTGCTGGATCGAGCCCGCCTGGAAGATGCTGCTGTCCAACAAGGCACTGCTGGCGATCCTGTGGGAGCTCTACCCGGGCCACCCCAACCTGCTGCCCGCCTACCTGGACGGCCCCCGCGAACTCGCCGCGGGGCCCGGCTGGGCGGCGAAGCCGCTGCTCGGCAGGGAGGGCGCCGGGGTGAGCATCCATCCGCCCGGCTCACCCGCCGCGCCGCGGGACGAGCCCTGCTGCTACCAGGAGTTCGCGCCGCTGCCGGACTTCGACGGCAACCGCGTGGTGCTGGGGGCCTGGGTGGTCGACGGCGAGGCCGCCGGACTGGGAATCCGGGAGTCCGAGGGCCTGGTGACGGACGGCTACGCCCGCTTCCTGCCGCACCTCATCCGCTGAGGCGCTCCCCGGCCGCGGGCAGCGACTCCAGCAGCACCTCCCGCAGTCGCGCCAGCCCCCAGTCCAGGTCCTCCTCGGAGATCACCAGCGGCGGGGCGATGCGGAGCGTCGGGCCGTGGGTGTCCTTCACCAGGACACCCCGGTCCAGCATCCGCTCGGCCACCTCCCGCCCGGTGCCCGCCTCCGGCGGCACGTCCACACCGGCCCACAGACCCCGCCCGCGCACCGCCTCCAGGGCGCCCGCCTCCAGCAGCGCCCCCAGCTCCCGGTGCAGGCGGTCGCCCAGGTCCGCGGCCCGCCACTGGTACTCGCCGCCGCGCAGCATCGCGATCACCTCCAGGGCGACCGCGCAGGCCAGGGGGCTGCCGCCGAAGGTCGACCCGTGCTCACCGGGCCGGAACACCCCCAGTACCTCGGCCGAGGACACGACGGCGGACACGGGCACGATCCCCCCGCCCAGCGCCTTGCCCAGCACGTAGACGTCGGGCACCACGTCCTCGTGCTCGCAGGCGAAGGTCCGCCCGGTCCGCCCGAGGCCCGACTGGACCTCGTCCGCGATGAACAGCACCCCGCGCTCCCGGGTGAGCCGGCGCACCTCGGGCAGATAGCCCTCGGGCGGCACGCGGACCCCCGCCTCGCCCTGGATCGGTTCCAGCAGCACCGCCACCGTGTTCGCCGACAGCGCCGCCTCCAGCGCGGTCGCGTCGCCGTAGGGGACGATCTCGAAGCCCGGGGTGTAGGGCCCGAAGTCCGCGCGGGCGGCGTGGTCGGTGGAGAATCCGACCAGGGTCGTCGTCCGGCCGTGGAAGTTGCCGCCCGCCACGATGATCTTCGCCTGCCCCTGCGGAACGCCCTTGACCCGGTACCCCCACTTCCTGGCGGTCTTCACCGCCGTCTCCACCGCCTCCGCGCCCGTGTTCATCGGCAGCACGCTCTCCATGCCGCACAGCTCGGCCAGCTGCGCGCAGAACGCCCCGAAGAGGTCGTGGTGGACGGCCCGGGAGGTGAGCGCCACCCGGCCCAGCTGGGCGGTGGCGGCCTCCACCAGGCGCCGGTTGCCGTGGCCGAAGTTCAGCGCCGAGTAGCCCGCCAGCAGATCCAGGTAGCGGCGGCCCTCCACGTCGGTCAGCCACGCCCCCTCGGCGGAGGCCACGACGAGCGGGAGCGGGTGGTAGGTGTGCGCGCAGTGCGCCTCGGCTGCGGCCATCGCGGAGGCCGTGGCATCCGGGCGAGGGGGCCCGGCGGAGGGGGCGGAGCCCGTCGGGCCCGGCGCGGTCGTGTCGGGCAGGGGCGCCGGGGAGGGGGAGGAGGCGGTCGACACGGGGTGCTCCGATCGTCGGTGCGGGCCGTTCGGCGGCGGGCCCGGCCGCGGGGACGGGCCCCCGCCTCCATCGTCGCTCGCCCGGCGGGCGGACGGCGCCCGGACGGGGTGGCCCCGCGGGGCGCCGCGCCCCGTGCGGGACGCGCCGCCCGCGGGCCGGGACGGGCGGCCGAGCGCCGCCCCGCACCTGAGACAATGGTCCGCATGGCCTCCTCTGACCCGACGCCCGCCGCAGACCACCGCCCGCAGGGGGACGGCTCCGCCCCGCCGGCCCGCCCGCGCGTGCTCTCCGGCATCCAGCCGACCGCCGGCTCGTTCCACCTCGGCAACTACCTCGGTGCCGTCCGCCAGTGGGTCGCGCTCCAGGACACCCACGACGCCTTCTACATGGTCGTGGACCTGCACGCGATCACCGTCCCGCAGGACCCCGCGGAGCTGCGCGCCAACACCCGCCTCGCGGCCGCCCAGCTGCTGGCCGCCGGGCTGGACCCCGAGCGCTGCACCCTCTTCGTGCAGAGCCACGTGCCCGAGCACGCGCAGCTGGCCTGGGTGATGAACTGCCTGACGGGCTTCGGCGAGGCCTCCCGGATGACGCAGTTCAAGGACAAGTCCGCCAAGCAGGGCGCGGACCGGGCGTCGGTCGGCCTGTTCACCTACCCGATCCTCCAGGTCGCGGACATCCTGCTGTACCAGGCGCACGAGGTCCCCGTCGGCGAGGACCAGCGCCAGCACATCGAGCTGACCCGCGACCTCGCCGAGCGCTTCAACAGCCGCTTCGGCCGGACCTTCACCGTGCCCAGGCCGCACATCCTGAAGGAGGTCGCGAAGATCTACGACCTCCAGGACCCGTCGATCAAGATGAGCAAGTCGGCCTCCACCCCGAAGGGCCTGATCAACCTGCTCGACGAGCCCAGGACCACGGCGAAGAAGGTGAAGAGCGCGGTGACCGACACCGACACCGTGATCCGCTACGACGCCGAGGCCAAGCCGGGCGTCAGCAACCTGCTCACCGTCTACTCCACCCTCACGGGTGCCTCCGTCGCGGAACTGGAGCAGAAGTACGAGGGCAAGGGCTACGGTGCGCTCAAGACCGACCTGGCCGAGGTGATGGTCGACTTCGTCACACCGTTCCGGACCCGGACCCAGCAGTACCTCGACGACCCGGAGACGCTGGACTCGCTCCTCGCCAAGGGGGCGGAGAAGGCACGGAGCGTGGCCGCGGAGACCCTGGCCAGCGCATACGACAAGGTGGGATTCGTCCCGGCCAAGCACTGAGGCCGCCGGGGCGGCACATTGACGGCCCCCGCCGCGGACGCGGGCCGTCACGGCCCCGTCACGGAGCACTCCCGCGGCGGGGCCGGGACCACCGGCCCGAGTCCGAGGGCTCTGGCCACGACACGGGTGGAGCCGCCACACTGGCGGCGGACCCTCCGGTCCGCGCACGACCCGGCAGCGCCCCGGGCGGTGCGGACCGGGGACCGGCAGAACGACGACCGAGTACGCAGAGGAGAACGACGTGGGGACCGTAACGCTCGGCGTTTCGATCGCGGTCCCGGAGCCACACGGCAGCCTGCTCCAGGACCGCCGCGCGGGCTTCGGGGACCCCGCCGCCCACGGCATCCCGACCCACGTCACCCTGCTGCCCCCGACCGCGGTGGACGCCGCGCTGCTGCCCGCCGTCGAGGCGCACCTGGCGGCGGTCGCGGCGGGCGGCCGCCCCTTCCGGATGAGGCTGTCCGGCACGGGCACCTTCCGGCCGCTGTCGCCCGTGGTCTTCGTCCAGGTCGTCGAGGGCGGCTCCGCCTGCTCCTGGCTCCAGGAGCGGGTGCGGGACGCCTCCGGGCCGCTGGCGCGCGAGCTCCAGTTCCCGTACCACCCGCACGTCACGGTCGCCCACGGCATCTCCGAGGAGGCCATGGACCGGGCGTACGCGGAGCTCTCCGAGTACGCGGCCCAGTGGACCTGCTCCTCCTTCGCCCTGTACGAGCAGGGCGCCGACGCGGTCTGGCGCAAGCTGCGCACCTTCGCCTTCGGCGGCGGGATCGCCGGCGTCCCCGCGCAGGGCTCACCGGTGGACGAGCACGCCACCACCTGAGCCCCGCCGCATCCCGGGAGCCCCGCTCCGCCCGGCGCTCTGTTCGACTCCTCCCCTCCCGGCGGGTCGCGGGTACTGCGCGCGCGCCCACCGGGTAGGCGTAGCCGCATGGACTGGCTGATCAAGCTCCCCGTCGTCGGCCCTCTCGTGGAGCGCCTGATGCGCACCCACGCCTGGCGCAGCTACGAGACCCTCGACCGGGTGCACTGGACCCGGCTCGCCGCGGCCATCACCTTCCTGAGCTTCCTCGCCCTGTTCCCGCTGATCACGGTCGCCGCGTCGATCGTGGCGGCCACCCTGGACCAGAACGCGCTCGACACCCTGGACGAGAAGCTGTCGGAGCAGGTCCCGGGCATCTCCGACCAGCTCGACATCGACGCCCTGGTCAGCAACGCCGCCACGGTCGGAGTGGTCGCCGGTGCGCTGCTGCTGCTGACGGGCGTGAGCTGGATCGGCTCCATGCGGGAGTGCCTGCGCGCGGTGTGGGAGCGCGACGACGAGGACGAGGGCAACCCGATCGTCCGCAAGGCCAAGGACCTCGGCGTGCTCGCCGGGCTCGGCGGCATCGGCCTCGCCTCCTTCGCCGCGTCCACCCTCGGCTCGTCGGCCGTCGGTCGCGCCGCGGACGTCCTGGACATCGGCGGGGGCGGTGCCGGGGGAGCGCTGCTGAGGGCGGCCGCCATCGCCGTCGCCGTGATGGCCAACTTCCTGATCCTGCTCTACCTGCTCACCCTGCTGCCCGGGGTGCGGCCGCCCCGCCGCCGCCTCGTGGTCGCCGCACTGATCGGAGCGGCCGGATTCGAGCTGCTGAAGTTGCTGCTCAGCGGCTATATCAGCGGGGTGGCCTCGCGGAGCATGTACGGCGCGTTCGGTGTGCCGATCGCCCTGCTGCTGTGGATCAACTTCACCGCGAAACTGCTGCTGGCCTGCGCCGCCTGGACCGCCACCCCCTCCAGGGAGGCCGCGGACGCCGACGGGTCCGCCGGCGGCGGCGAGGACGGCGGCGGTTCCGCGGGAGGCGGCGGGGGCCGGCCCCCGCACGCGGCCGACGGCCCCGGCGACGGCGTCGAGACACCCGCCGGACCCGTCACCGTCACCCGGCCCGTCACGGACGCGGGGGGTCCTCCCCCCGGTCGGGCAGGGGCCAGCGGCGCTTGACCAGGAACGCCGCGGCGGCCAGCAGGATCAGCACGCCGCCCGCGACGGCCAGCGCGATCCCCATGCCGCTCGACCCGGTCTGCGCGGCGGCCACCGGGTCGGACGGCCCGCTCGCGCCGTCCGCGTCCTCGCGCACCGGCTCGACGTCGCTCGGCTCCTCGGCCGACCGCGGGGCGACCAGCTCCCCGACCGGCGTCACCTTCCCCGAGGCGGCGAAGCCCCAGTCCAGGAGGCGGGCCGCCTCCTTGTAGACCGCCTGGCTCTCCTCGGAGTCCGGGTTCATCACCGTGACCAGCAGCACCCGGCCGTTCCGTTCGGCGACCCCGGTGAACGTGGAACCGGCGTGGGTGGTGTTGCCGTTCTTGACGCCCGCGATGCCCTTGTACGGGCTCACCCCGCTCTCCCCCGTGAGCAGGCGGTTGGTGTTCTGGATGGCGAAGCTCTCCCGCTTCTTGCCCGGCTTCTGCTCGCCCGGGAACTGCGCCGTCACCGTGGAGCAGTACTCCCGGAAGTCCTTCTTCTGGAGACCGCTGCGGGCGATCAGCGTCAGGTCGTAGGCGGAGGAGACCTGGCCCGGCTCGTCGTAGCCGTCCGGGGAGACCACCGTGGTGTCCAGGGCCTGGAGCTCCTCGGCGTGCGCCTGCATGTCCCGGACCGTCTTGTCGAGGCCGTCGTTCATGGCGGCCAGCACGTGCACCGCGTCGTTCCCGGAGCGGAGGAACACCCCGAGCCACAGGTCGTGCACCGAGTAGCTGTGGTCCTCCTTCACCCCCACCAGGCTGCTGCCCTCCCCGACGCCCGCGAGCTCCTCGTCGGTCACCGTGTGCACGGCGTCCTTGGGCAGCCTGGGCAGCAGCGTGTCGGCGAACAGCATCTTCATGGTGGAGGCGGGGGGCAGCCGCCAGTGGGCGTTGTGGCTCGCGAGGACCTGGCCGCTCTCGGCGTCGGCGACGATCCAGGACCGGCCGGTGACCTCCTTCGGCAGCACGGGCGCACCGGCACGGAGGTTCACCTGGGTGCCCGGCTTGCCGAGCTGGACACCGCCGACGGTGGACATGGCGGCCGGGGGCTGCGGCTGCTTCTTCTCCCCGGGCTTCTCGTCGTGCACCGCGGCGAGCGCGGGAGCGGTGGTCAGGGCGGGTACCAGCGCGGCGGCGGCGACCACCGGCGCGGCCCGCCGCACGGCGGCTTTGAGGGCGGCAGACAGAGCAGACACGGACGAGAACGTACAGGGCGCACCGGAAAATATGGAGATCGGCCCGCTGACCCGCCGGGGCCGACGCCGGGACGGAGCACCCCGGGGCACGGGCCGACCCGGCGCCCGCGATACTTGACCCATGAAGCTCAGCCGCCCGGTGTCCTGGTTCCTGCTCGCCTTCGGGGCGTGGAGCTGGTTCATCTGGATCTCTTTCGTCAGGAATCTCTACAAGGACGGGAGCGGGCTGGCCTTCGACGACGCGGGCGAGGCGACCGGCTACTTCTGGGTCCATCTGCTGCTGGCCGTGACGTCCTTTGTCCTGGGGACGGTTGTAGGGGCCATCGGGTTGCGCGGCGTGCGCGCCCTGCGCCGTGAGCGCACCGACAAGGGGTAGGGGAAACCGTCCATGGTGGCTGTCGCCGTGCTCGTGATCATTCTGGTCGTCGCCGTGTTCGCCGGAGCGCACTGGTACGTGTGGCGTCGCCTGGTCCGCGACACCACCGCTCCCCGCAGCGCGGTCCGCCGCCTCGGCACGGCGGCGATCTGGGTGCTGCCGGTGCTGACCGTCGGCGCGTTCACCGCCGGGCGCGTCGACGCGCCCTTCTGGCTGGAGCAGGTCCTGGCCTGGCCCGGCTACCTCTGGCTCCCGGTCCTGCTCTACGTGATCCTGGCCCTGCTCGTCGGCGAGGTCGTCCGCCCGCTGCTGATGCGGTTCCTCGCCCGCCGCGGGCGCGGAGCGTCCGTGCCCGCCGCCGAGGCCGCCGCGCCCGCGGAGGCGGCCGTGGGGGCCGCCGCCGTTCGGGCCGGAGCGGGCGCCGGAGCGGCCCCCGCCCCCGCCGCGCCCCCGGCACCGGCCGGCCCGCCCGCCGCGACGGGCCCCGGGGGCCCGGACACCGCCCCGCCCCCCGCGGCCCCGCCCGCCGGACCCTCGCGGCGCCTGTTCGTCTCCCGCGTGGTCGGCGGCGCCGCCGCGGCCGCCGCGCTCGGGACCGTCGGCCACGGCACCTACGGCGTGCTGCGCGGCCCCCGCGTCAAGCGGGTCACCGTGCCGCTGGCCAAACTGCCGCGCGCCGCGCACGGCTACCGGATCGCGGTCGTCAGCGACATCCACCTCGGCCCGATCCTGGGCCGGGCCCACACCCAGCGCATCGTGGACGCCGTCAACGCGGCGCAGCCGGACCTGGTCGCGATCGTCGGCGACATGGTCGACGGCACGGTCGAGAACCTCGGCCCGGCCGCCGAGCCGCTGACGCAGCTCCGCGCCCGCCACGGCTCGTTCTTCGTGACCGGCAACCACGAGTACTTCTCCGGCGCCGACGCCTGGGTCGACCACGTGCGCGAGCTGGGCCTGCGCCCGCTGCGCAACGAACGCGTCGAGATCGCGGGCGGCTTCGACCTCGCGGGCGTGGACGACGTCGCGGGCGAGTCCTTCGGCCAGGGCCCGGACTTCGCCGCGGCACTGGGCGACCGGGACCGGGCCCGCGCCGCCGTCCTGCTGGCCCACCAGCCCGTGGTGATCCACGACGCCGTGGAGCACGGCGTGGACCTCCAGCTCTCCGGCCACACCCACGGCGGGCAGCTCTGGCCCGGCAACCACCTCGCCGAGCTGGCCAACCCGACGGTCGCCGGGCTGGAGCACTACGGCGACACCCAGCTCTACGTCACCCGCGGCGCGGGCGCCTGGGGGCCGCCGGTCCGGGTCGGAGCCGAGTCGGACATCACCCTCGTCCAGCTCGCCTCCCGCCGGGCCTGAGCACCGGGAGGCAGGGGCACACGGCCGGGGCCCCGGCCGCGCCGCTCCGCGGGGCTGCACGGCCGGTCGGGGCGTGTCACCCGCCGGCGTTGGACGGTGCACCGGCACTGCTGCTCAGCTGGGCGAGGACCGCCCCGACCGACCTGAGCGAGGTGCCCCGGTGGCGCCCCCCCGTCCTGAGGAGGTACGCCTGACCTCCTTCAAGAGCTACACCGGCCAGTGCCTGCCGCTGCACGACCTCAGGGTGCTGATCGGACGCAACGGCAGTGGCAAGGCCGTGGCGCTCAGGTGCGGGCCGAGGGTCCGGAGGGCTTCTCGCCGCCGGCCCGCCCGGGTCCGGGCCCCTCGTCCCCCGGTTCGTCCCGCCTCGCCTCCGCCCCGGTCCCGCCGCCCGCTCCCGCGGTGCGGCGGGAGGCCGCCGCCTGGGCCATCCCGGGGAGGAAGTCGCTGAACAGCTCGTGGACTTCGCGTACCAGCGGCCGCAGCACCCGGAAGCGGGCCAGCGCCACGCCGCGCCCGGTGAGGCGGGCGCCCCGTACGGCGAGGCGGCGGCTGCGCTCGCTGCCCTCGGAGCGGTCGAACACCCAGTACAGGACCAGGCCCATCTGCGAGAGCCACATCAACTCGGGCAGGATGTCCCGCAGTTCCTCGGCCACCTTCGCCTTCGATCCGGCGAGCACCTCCCGGTGGATCGCGATGGCCGCCTCGCGGGCATGCTCGGACTCGGGGGAGAAGGGGCTCAGCGGGCTCTCCGGGTCGGCGGCGTTCTTGAAGAACTGCGCGGCGAACTCGTGGTAGGGCGCGGCGATGTCGAGCCAGGCGGTGAGCACCCCGGCCATCCGCGCCTCGAAGTCCTTCTCCGCTTCCAGCACGGGCCGGACCGCGACGCGGTGCTCCTCGGCGATCCGGTCGTAGAAGCCCTGGACGAGGTGTTCCTTGGAGGCGAAGTAGTAGTAGGCGTTCCCGACGGAGACCCCGGCCTCCTTGGCGATGGCCCGCATCGTGGTCTTGTCGTAGCCGCGCTCCTGGAAGAGCCGCAGGGCGGTCTCCAGGATCAGGGTCCGGGTCTGCTCGCTCTTCGGGGTCCGGGCCTCGCCGGACGCGGGCGCCTTGGCCGCGGAGTCCCCGGACGCCGCAGGGCTCCCGGACGCCGCGGCGCCCCCGGACGCCTTGGGCTTCCCCGGCGCCGCGGCGCCCCCCGCCGCCGCGGTGCCGGGAGAGGCCCCGGCGCCGGCGGACGCCGGGGTGCCGGGGGTGGTCGGGGTGCCGGGGGACTTCGCGTTGCTCACGGGCACCGAGCCTAACCGGGTGCGGCGCACTGCTCGCCACAGGGAGCGGTGCTCTCCGGTGCGGCTGCGGACGGCGTCGGGCCGCCCGCGGTGCCCGGCCCCCGGGCCGCGCGGTACTTCGCCGCGGCGAGCATCGTGGCGCGGACGAACGGCGCCCCGGCCGGGGTGGCCAGCCAGTGGGCGCGCGGCCGGTGCCCGGCCAGTGCCCACAGGCAGACGACCCAGGCGGCCTGGCCCGTCCACACCTGACCGCGGTCGCCGATGACGGTGATCTCGCGGAGGGTGCGGGCGTGGTCCAGCTCCGGGAAGCGGCTCCGTGCGGCGGCGGAACCGGCGGCCACCGCCCGCAGCGGGGTGAGCTGCGGCTGCCGCAGCAGCCAGTTCCTGAGGTGGACGCAGAGCCCGCAGTCCGCGTCGTAGAGGATCGTGAGCCCCGACACCGGTGTGCTCAGCATGGTCACACCTGCGCGGTGCCGGCGGCGGGCGGGTTCCAGGGGGCGGGGGCGGCGTCCGACTGCCTGGTCCACCCCTGGGGGCCGACCGGCGGCGTCTGCTCGCGCTCCATGACGCCCCGGCGCCGGATCCTGTTGAGGACGTAGACGTTGCCGAGGTGCATCACGCCGAGGACCAGCAGCACCACACCGATCTTCACCGACAGCGCCTCGAACAGCCCCCGGGCGTCGGCGACGGCCTCGGCGGCCTTGAGGTAGAGGGCCACGAAACCGAGGTTCACCAGGTAGAAGCCCACGACGAGCAGATGGTTGACGGCATCGGCGAGCTTCTCGTTCCCCTTCAGCACGTCGGCGAGGAAGATCTTCCCGTTCCTGCTGAGGGTCTGCGCCACCCAGACGGTGAGCGCCCCGCTGATCAGCAGGTAGACGACGTACGCGATGACAGTGAGGTCCATCCCCCACCCTCCCTTGAACCTGTTCAAAAGCTGGCGGTGACGACTCTAGACCTCCTTTTGAACATGTTCAAGCCGAGGGTTCGCCGGTTGCGGGGCGGGGGTGGGGGCCGTGTGCTCCGTGCGGGGGGCGCGTGGCGGCGGTGGGGCGGGTGCGCCCGCCCGAAGCGGTGAATATGCCCCCGGAATGGGGTGATGCGCGGGAGGCGCCCGGTCTCCGGGGCAGAGCTGCCCTTGATCATCTTCTCCGGTCCGGGCGGCGCCCCCGGCGCCCGCCCGCGCCCCCACACGAAGGAACGCCGTGAACCTGAAACTCGCCGCCCGCCCTCGCAGAGCCGCCCTCGCGGGCCTGCTGTCGCTGGTGACGGCCGCCGCCGCCTGGGCCGCTCCCGTGACCTCCGCAGCCGCCCAGGAAGGCCGGGTCAAGGGATGGGGTGCCAACGCCAACTACCAGCTCGGCGGCACCCTCACCACCTCCAAGTACAAGCCCGTGACCGTCCCCGGGGTGACCGGGGGCAGCGTCGAGGCCCTCGCCGCCGGCTACCACCACAGCCTGGCGCTGCTCTCCAACGGCACGGTGGAGAGCTGGGGGCGCAACGGCGAAGGGCAGCTCGGCATCGGCAGCACCGCCGCCCAGGACCAGGCGTCCACGGTCGCCGGGCTCCGCGGGGTGGTGGCCGTGGCCGCGGGCAGCAACCACAGCCTGGCGCTGCTCGCGGACGGCACCGTACGGGCCTGGGGCCTCAACAGCTCCGGGCAGCTCGGGGACAACACCACCGCGACCCGCACCGTCCCGGTCGTCGTCTCGGGGCTGACCAACGTCGAGGCCATCGCCGCGGGCGGCGCGCACAGCCTGGCCGTGCTCGCCGACGGCACCGTCAGGGCCTGGGGACTCAACGGCAACGGCCAGCTCGGGGACGGCTCCACCGCCACCCGCACCACCCCGGTGACCGTGAGCGGCCTGGACAACGTCCGCAGCGTGGCCGCGGGGAACAACCACAGCCTCGCCCGGCGGGCCGACGGCACGGTATGGGCCTGGGGCCGCGGATCGGAGGGGCAGATCGGGGACAACGCCACCGCACAGCGCCTCACCCCGGTCCAGGCCGACGGGATCGGCACCGCCCGCGACATCAGCGCCGGTGTCCACCACAGCGTCGCGCGCCTCGCCAACGGCACCGTCGTGGCCTGGGGGTACAACGCCCAGGGGCAGATGGGCGACGGCACCACCACCAACCGCCCCGCGCCCATCGTCCTGGACGGTGCCGAGCAGATCCGGGCCGTCTCCGCGGGCGGCTACCACACGCTGGTCCTCGACCGGGAGGGTCGCGTCCGGGCCGTCGGCTACAACAACAACGGGCAGATCGGCGACGGCGCCACCGCCAACCGCACCGCCCTCACCGAGCCGGTGAACAGCCTCAGCAGCGTGTCGCTGATCGCCGGAGGCGGCGAGTTCAGCCTCGCGGGCTGATCCGGTCCGCTGCGGGCCGACCCGGTCCGCTCGGGCGCGTGCGGGGCCGGCCGTCCGGCCCCGCACCTACATGCTGCTGACCGACCGCGCGTAGTTGACCTGCCCCATCACCTGCTGGAACGTGTGCGGGCCGGTGGCCGGGATCATCGTCGAGTGGTGCTTGCCGCCGCTGGTGACGGTGACCTGGACGAACCCGGTCGTCGTCTTCTCCTTCATCAGCAGGAACAGCAGCCCCAGGAGGCAGAAGACGAAGAACACGACGGCGAGCACGATGGCGTGGGTGGGGATCTTCTCCTCGGTGCGCGACATGTCCGTCGCGTTCCACACCGCACCCTTCAGCGGCAGCGTGCCCGCCGGGGTGACGATCCCGTCGGGGAGCACCGTGATGTCCCCGATGGACACCAGCGGCTGACCTCCCGCCGGCACCGGGGCCCCGCCCGGGTGGGACGGCAGCGCCACGCCCCCGGGCTGCGTCATGGCGTAGGGCGGGGTGGAGCCGTCGGCGAGGGTCGGGTTCTGCGGGTAGCCGTACGGTCCCGACGCCGGTCCCGGATAGCCGTACCCGGGCGCGCCGGGCGGCTGGGACGGGCCCCAGTTGTACTCCGGCTCCCCTTCGCGGTACGGATTCGCCTCGGTCATTGTTCTCCCCGCTTCCCTGCCTGTCAGACGGTCCCCTGATCCTGCCAGTTCCGCACCCGCCCGGTGAAGTCCGGTGCCGTGGCACACGCGAGGGCCCCGGTCCCACAGGAGTGGGGCCGGGGCCCTCGCGCCCCGCGGGCGCGTCCGCGCGCGCCGGGGGGAAGCCGTCAGAAGCGGCGCGTGATCAGCGCCCGCTTGACCTCCTGGATGGCCTTGGTGACCTCGATACCGCGCGGGCAGGCGTCCGTGCAGTTGAAGGTCGTGCGGCAGCGCCACACGCCGTCCTTGTCGTTGAGGATCTCCAGGCGCTGCTCGCCCGCCTCGTCGCGCGAGTCGAAGATGAAGCGGTGCGCGTTGACGATCGCCGCCGGGCCGAAGTACTGGCCGTCGTTCCAGAACACCGGGCACGAGGAGGTGCACGCGGCGCACAGGATGCACTTGGTGGTGTCGTCGAAGCGCTCGCGGTCCTCGGCGGACTGCAGGCGCTCGCGGGTGGGCTCGTTCCCCTTGGTCACCAGGAACGGCATGACGTCCCGGTACGCCTGGAAGAACGGCTCCATGTCCACGATCAGGTCCTTGAGGACCGTCAGGCCCTTGATGGCCTCGATCGTGATCGGCTTCTCCGGGTTGATGTCCTTGATCAGCGTCTTGCAGGCGAGCCTGTTCTTGCCGTTGATCCGCATCGCGTCGGAGCCGCAGATGCCGTGGGCGCAGGAGCGGCGGAAGGTGAGGGTGCCGTCCTGGTCCCACTTGATCTTGTGGAGCCCGTCGAGCACCCGCTCCTTGGGGTCGATCTCCAGCTGGAAGTCCTCCCAGACCGCGTGCTCCGACACCTCGGGGTTGAAGCGGCGGATCCGGAAGGTGACGGTGATGTACGGGGAGGCGCCCGAGGTCTCCTCGGTCTTGTCCAGTACGGGGGTAGCCATCAGTACTTACGCTCCATCGGCTGGTAGCGGGTCTGGACGACCGGCTTGTAGTCGAGACGGACGGTCTCGGAGCCGTCTTCGCCGACCTCGCGGTACGCCATGGTGTGGCGCATGAAGTTGACGTCGTCGCGGTTCGGGTAGTCCTCGCGGTAGTGGCCGCCGCGGGACTCCTTGCGGGCCAGGGCGGAGACGGCCATGACCTCGGCCAGGTCGAGCAGGTTGCCCAGCTCGACGGCCTCCAGCAGGTCCGTGTTGAACCGCTTGCCCTTGTCCTGGACGGACACGTTCTTGTACCGCTCGCGCAGCTCGGCGATCTTCTCGACCGCGGTCTTGATCGTCTGCTCGGTGCGGAACACCATCACGTTGGCGTCCATCGTCTCCTGCAGCTCGCGGCGGATCTCCGCCACGCGCTCGCTGCCGGTGGAGCTGCGCAGCTGCTCGACCATCTCCTCGACCAGGGAGGCCGGGTTCTCGGGCAGCTCGACGAAGTCGGCCTTCGCGGCGTACTCGGCGGCCGCGATGCCGGCCCGGCGGCCGAAGACGTTGATGTCCAGCAGCGAGTTGGTGCCCAGGCGGTTGGCACCGTGGACCGACACGCAGGCGACCTCGCCGGCGGCGTAGAGGCCGGGGACGACGGTGGTGTTGTCCGCGAGCACCTCGCCCTCGACGTTGGTCGGGATGCCGCCCATGGCGTAGTGCGCGGTGGGCTGGATCGGGATCGGGTCCGTGTAGGGCTCGATGCCGAGGTAGGTCCGCGCGAACTCGGTGATGTCCGGGAGCTTGGCGTCCAGCTGCTCCGGCGGCAGGTGGGTGAGGTCCAGGTAGACGTGGTCGCCCTCGGGGCCGCAGCCGCGGCCCTCGCGGATCTCCGTGTAGATGGAGCGGGAGACGACGTCCCGGGAGGCGAGGTCCTTCATGACGGGGGCGTACTTCTCCATGAAGCGCTCGCCGTCCTTGTTGCGGAGGATGCCGCCCTCACCGCGGGCGCCCTCCGTCAGCAGGATGCCCATGCGCCAGATGCCCGTCGGGTGGAACTGGAAGAACTCCATGTCCTCCAGCGGCAGGCCGCGCCGGTAGCAGGCCGCCTGGCCGTCACCGGTGAGGGTGTGCGCGTTGGAGGTCACCTTGAAGAACTTGCCGTTGCCGCCGGAGGCGTAGATGACGGCCTTCGCCTGGAAGATGTGGAGCTCGCCGGTGGCCAGGTCGTAGGCGACCACGCCGGCGGACTTCCGGACGCCGTCGACCTCGGTGATCAGCTGGTCCAGGACGTAGAACTCGTTGAAGAACTCCACGCCCTCCTTGACGCAGTTCTGGTACAGCGTCTGGAGGAT
This sequence comes from Streptomyces sp. C10-9-1, assembly GCF_024497955.1. Lineage (GTDB taxonomy): Bacteria > Actinomycetota > Actinomycetes > Streptomycetales > Streptomycetaceae > Streptomyces > Streptomyces sanyensis. The sequence goes on from NZ_JANHKP010000012.1 coordinate 239,261, forward strand.
CATGTGGCCGGTGCGGTCCGCGGCGTAGCAGGACCGGCGGACCGGTGCCTCGCCGTGGTTGCGGGAGTGGCCGCCGAAGCGGCGCTGGTCGATGGTGCCGTCCGGCGTCCGGTTGAACGGCAGGCCCATCTTCTCCAGGTCGAGGACGGCGTCGATGGCCTCCTTCGCCAGGATCTCGGCGGCGTCCTGGTCGACCAGGTAGTCACCGCCCTTGACCGTGTCGAAGGTGTGCCACTCCCAGTTGTCCTCCTCCACGTTCGCCAGCGCGGCGGCCATGCCGCCCTGCGCGGCGCCCGTGTGGGAGCGGGTGGGGTAGAGCTTCGTCAGGACCGCGGTCCGGCTGCGCTTCGTCGCCTCGATGGCGGCGCGCATGCCGGCGCCGCCGGCGCCGACGATGACGGTGTCGTACTTGTGGATCTTCATGACGTGGATTACCTCAGCCCCGTGCCTAGCGGATGTTCGGGTCGAAGGTGAAGATCACCAGCGTGCCCAGAAGGATGGTGAACACCGTGGCGGTGTACAGCAGGCCCTTGAGCCACAGGCGCGTGTTCGGCCGCTCCGCGTAGTCGTTGATGACCGTGCGGAGGCCGTTGGCGCCGTGCAGCATGGCGAGCCACAGCATCAGCAGGTCCCAGGTCTGCCAGAACGGGGACGCCCAGCGGCCGGCCACGAAGGCGAAGCCGATCTTGGAGACGCCGCCGTCCAGCACCAGCTGGATCAGCAGGTGGCCGATGACCAGGACGACGAGGACCACGCCCGAGAGGCGCATGAAGAGCCACGCGGCCATCTCGAAGTTGCCGCGGGTCGACTTCGGGGTCTTCCCGGTGCGCTTGCGCGGCGCCTCGATGTACGGGGCCGGGTTGTCGACGTCGTAGTGGCGGGTCGCGCCCTCGCCCTCGACCTGGCCGATTGCGGAAGTCGTGTCAGTGGACATCTCTCGCCTCAGCTCCCGAACAGTTCACGAGCGGCGTGGCCGAGCACGGGGTACAGGGCGCCCGCCATCAGGACGACCCAGATGCCCATGACGGTCCACAGCATCTGCTTCTGGTAGCGCGGGCCCTTGGACCAGAAGTCCACGGCGATGACGCGAAGACCGTTCAGCGCGTGGAACAGGATCGCGGCGACGAGGCCGTATTCGAGCAGCGCGACGATCGGCGTCTTGTAGGTGGCGACGACCTGGTCGTACGCCTCGGGAGAGACACGGACGAGAGCGGTGTCAAGCACGTGTACGAACAGGAAGAAGAAGATGAGGACGCCGGTGACTCGGTGAGCCACCCAGGACCACATTCCTTCCCGGCCGCGGTACAGCGTTCCAGCCGGCACGGATGAACCCTCCGGGAGCGGGGACTGGGGCCTGCCGGCTTGGGATGTCGGTCGGGCCCGGCCGGGTACGGTCCACCGGCCCTGGACATCGTAGCGACGTGTTGTCGGTTCGTTCGCCCGGGGTGCACCGGTGTGATCAAACAGGCAATCAATCAGCCTCGTACGGGCTACACCGGACGCCCGGGACGGCCCTTCCCGGGCCCGGGCGCCAGCGCCCGCACCACCCGGGACCGGGCCAGGGCGCGCAGTTCGTCGGCGGCGACGGAGCGCTCCTCGTCCGGCTCGTGCGCGAGGCGGCGCCGGATGCCGACGAGGACCTGGTCCAGGTACTCGTCCGGACGGTGGCCGTCGAGGCAGATGACGAACGCGTGTCCGAACCTGCTCTCGTAGGCGGCGTGGGCGGCTGCCAGCGCGGTGCGCGCGGCGGGCGGCGCGTCCGGGGCGGGTCCGGCCGCGGACTCCAGGGCGAGCGCCTCGTGGACGTCGGCGGGCGCCAGGTCGTAGGCCGCCTCGTCGCACGCGGCCAGCAGGGAGCCCAGGTCCGGGTAGGGGCGGTGGGCGGCCACCCGCCGCGCCCAGCGGTGGCTGCCGCAGCAGCCGAGGAGCAGCGCCTCGGCCCGGGGGGTCGGGGAGGCGTTGAAGGCGGCCAGGCCCGGGGCGCCCGGAGCCCGGCCGCTCGTGCCCCTGCCGGTCGGGCCCGGTGCGGCGGGGCGTGCGGACGGTATGGCGCCGGTGGCGCTGCCTGCGGGTGCTGCGGCCGGGGGCCTGACGGCCGGCCCTCGCTGCGGCAGGGCGGCGGGAGTGTCGCTGGACAGCGGGAGCTCCTCGGAGAACCAGCGGGACGGCTGGGAAGTGAGGCGGGACGGCTGGGGAGGGAGGTGAGGATGAGCCGCAACGCTATCGATCTATGTCGAAAGCTGTGCGAAGCGTGCGCGAATTTCACCCGGACGGGAGAGTTTGGGATCCTCATATGGACGCGAGGGGTGGACGCTGATGGGGGGTGTCGTTTGCGACGATCGCCGTATATGGAGGTAAGCGCATGATATGGGGCCCCCGGATAACCGGTCGCTCTCGTGCCGCAGGCGCGACGGCCGCGCTGCTCGCCGTCTTCTCCCTCACCCTGGCGGGCTGCTCCGTCGCCGACGGGGACCCCGGAGCGGCGGCGCCCGACGAGCCCGCGACCACCTCCCCCTCCCCGTCGCCCAGCCCCACCCGCAGCTACCCCCTCTCCGAGGCGCCCGACACCGTGCCCGCGGTCCAGCGGCACCAGGCGGCCCGCGGCCCCGGCTGGAAGCCGGGCCCCGAGAGCGGAGTGGTGATCGCCGAGGGCAGCGAGGGGCTCGCCGACGAGGCCCGGCTGCTGGCACGGGAGCTGGATCTCGACTACCGCGGGACCGTCCCGGCCCGCGCCGGGGACGTGCGGCTCGCCCTCGCCGGGGACGGGCCGGCCGAGTCCTACACCCTCGCCGCCCGCGGCGACCGCGTGGTGATCACCGGGCCCGACGAGGCCGGCGTCTTCTACGGCACCCGCACCCTGAAGCAGGCGCTGCGCACCGGCGGAGCCGTGCCGGAGGGTGTGGTGACCGACCGCCCCGACCGCGCCCAGCGCGGCCTGAACCTCGACATCGCGCGCAAGCACTTCACGGCCGAGTGGATCGAGGCCCGGATGCGCGAGATGGCCGACCTCAAGCTCAACCAGCTCGGTCTGCACTTCTCCGACGACCAGGCCTTCCGCATCCAGTCGGACACCCACCCCGAGGTGGTCTCCGACCCGCACCTGACCAAGGCCGAGGTCCGAAGGATCGTCGCGCTCGGCAGGAGCCTGCACATCTCCGTCTTCGGTGAGATCGACTCGCCCGGCCACCTCGGCGCGGTGCTGCGCGCCCATCCGCAGCTCCAGCTCCGCAGCGTCCAGGGCGTCCCCCGCCAGGGCGCCATCGACATCTCCCAGCCCCAGTCCGCCGAGATCGTGGACGACCTGCTGCGCGAGTACACCGCCCTGTTCGGCGCGCGCTGGTTCCACGTGGGCGCCGACGAGTACCAGGCACTGACGGTGCGCGACCCCGCGGCCTCCTACCCGCAGCTGGCGACGGCCGCCCGCGAGCGCTACGGCGCCGGGGCGGGGGTCCAGGACCTCGCCGAGGGCTGGCTGAACGACCGGGCCGCCGTGGTCCGCGGGGCCGGCCAGATCCCGAAGGCGTGGAACGACGGCTTCTTCGCCGGGGGAGTGGTCGGCGCCGACCAGGACATCGAGGTCGAGTACTGGACCGGCAAGGAGATCGGCGCCCGCGAGCCTGCCGGGTACCTGGCCGAGGGCCGGAAGATGGTCAACCTCAACGACGAGTACCTCTACTACGTCCTCGGCGAGCCCAACGAGTTCGTCTACCCGACGGGCGAGCGCATCTACGAGGAGTGGACCCCGCTGGTGCTGCGCGGTTCCGAGCCCGTGGCGGAGGAGTACTCCGACCAGATCCTCGGCGGACGCTTCGCCGTCTGGTGCGACCTCGCGAACTCCCAGACGCCCGAGCAGGTCGCGGAGGGCATCCGCCGCCCGCTCCAGGCGGTCTCCCAGAAGCTGTGGGATGCGGATGAACCGTCGCTCACCTGGGCGCAGTTCGAATCCCTCGCGGATCGGGCCACTACCGGGTGAATCCCCTTCGCGCACCCCGCTGACCAGCACAAAGGTGCTGGACGCCGGTGCCGCCGCCCACGTAGGGTCCCCGGGCGGCGGCCCGCCCCCGGTGCGCGGAGCCGTCCACTCGCGTTTCCCGCGGCGCCACGGGGGAGTGGCGCCCCTTCTCCGTCTCCATGAATCCAGGGGGGTTCGTTCGTCATGCCGTGTTCCCAGTGCGAGCACAGATCCACCACGTCCGCAGGGGCGCCCTGCCCCGCGTGCACGGGCCAGAACGCCGCCGCGGCACCCGCCGCCCCGGCGGCCCCGGTCACCACGCTCACGCCCACCCCCGCGCCGCCGCCCGGCGTGGTCGGGTCGGGCGTGCTCCGCTCCCCGGTGGGGCTGGGGCGGGCGGCGATGATCCTGCTGCTCCTCGTGGCGGTGGCCGACGTCGCGTCCATCACGGCCACGTTCAACATGCGCCGCCTGATGACCGGGGTGCTCGACGGCGGCTTCGCCGACGACGGCTTCGTCGCCGTCTCCGAGAGGGACGCGGACTTCGCCGACGCGATGATGGCCGTGACCTCGTTCGCCGGCATGGCCCTGGTGCTGGCGACGATGGTGGTCTTCATCATCTGGTTCCACCGGGTGCGCTGCAACGCGGGTGTCTTCGCCACGGACTGGTTCACCAACGGCACGGGCATGGCCATCGGCTCGTGGTTCATCCCGATCGGCAACCTGTGGATCCCCCGGCGCGTCGCCGTCGAGACCTGGACCGCCAGCCGGGCCGACCACCTCGCCCACTCCCGGCAGGAGCCCATCACGCTGGTCAACGCCTGGTGGACGGCGTGGCTGATCACGATCTGCCTCGGCCGCGTCGCCGGTCGGCTGTACGACCGTGCGGAGACGCCCGGCGAGATCGTCTCGGCCGCCGACTTCCTGGTGGCCGCCGATGTCACGAACATCGTCGCCGCCGTGCTCGCCATCCTGTTCGTCCGCAGGCTGACCCACATGCAGCACACCAAGGCCCTGGCGCTGTCCCAGGCGCCCCGGACGGTGTGAAACCGCACCACGGAGCGCCGCGGCTGCGGCGCTCCGTGGTGAGAAGGTGACACGGAGGTATGGCGGAACCCCACCGCACTCCCGTAGGGTCAGGGCGAACTTTCAGCCAGCGGCTGATGCGTTTTTGAGCCATCTGCCTGGCGGGGGAGAGTCGTGCCCCCGTCCGCGAGGGGAGGCGTCCGCATGACGTCGAGCAGCCTGTCGGAACTGACCGCCACGGCGGACGAGCGGACGCTGGCGGTCAGCGGCCTCGCCTGCCTGGAACGCTGCCTCCCGGTCCTGGTGGACGACGCGGACGCGCTCCGTCCGCTGTGGGCCGCCGCTGCCGCCGGGGGTGGCACCTGGGCGGAGCGCCTTGCCGAGGTGCGCGCCGCGATCGGCGAGCCGGGCCCCGGCGACGCGTCCGCCGCTCCGGTCCGCCGGATGCTGGACGGCATCCCGGACGACTGGGCCTCCGAGTCCCTGGCGGCCTGGGCCGCCCTCTGCGCCGGTCTGGCCGTCGACGTCCACCGCGCGGCGGACCCGCTCGGCGACGGCGGGCCGCTCGTGGACGGCGAGCGCCTGCGCCAGACCCAGACCCTCGACGCCCTCGCCCGCGACGAGGGCGGCATGGGGCCGCGGGTCGCCCTCGACCTCTCCACGGAGGGGCGCCGCGTCCTGCGGGCCGCACTGTCGCGGAAGGCCCGCGCGGCCGGGGC
>NZ_JANHKP010000013.1 GCF_024497955.1 Streptomyces sp. C10-9-1
CCAGCTCTCCTCGTTCGCCGACCAGGTCACGCGGATGGCGCGGGACGTGGGCACCGAGGGCCGCCTCGGCGGCCAGGCGCGGGTGGACGGCGTCAGCGGCACCTGGAAGGAGCTGACGGACTCGGTCAACTTCATGGCCGGGAACCTGACCTCGCAGGTGCGCCAGATCGCCCAGGTGACCACGGCGGTCGCCCGGGGCGACCTGTCCCAGAAGATCGACGTGGACGCGCGGGGCGAGATCCTCGAGCTGAAGAACACCATCAACACCATGGTCGACCAGCTGTCCGCCTTCGCGGAGCAGGTGACCCGGGTGGCCCGCGAGGTGGGCACGGACGGGCGGCTCGGCGGCCAGGCGCAGGTGCCCGGCGTCGCCGGGGTGTGGCGCGACCTGACCGACTCGGTGAACGGCATGGCCGAGAACCTCACCGGCCAGGTCCGCAACATCGCCCAGGTCGCCACGGCCGTGGCCCGGGGCGACCTGTCCCAGAAGATCGACGTGGACGCCCGGGGCGAGATCCTCGAACTGAAGAACACCCTGAACACCATGGTCGACCAGCTCTCCAACTTCGCGGAGCAGGTCACCCGGGTGGCCCGCGAGGTGGGCACCGAGGGCATCCTGGGCGGCCAGGCCGAGGTGCAGGGCGTCTCCGGCACCTGGAAGGACCTCACCCAGTCCGTCAACTTCATGGCGAACAACCTGACCAGCCAGGTCCGCAACATCGCCGAGGTGACCACGGCGGTGGCCAAGGGCGACCTCTCCAAGAAGATCACCGTCGATGCCAAGGGCGAGATCCTGGAGCTGGTCACCACCGTCAACACGATGGTCGACCAGCTCTCCGACTTCGCGGACGAGGTGACCCGCGTCGCCCGCGAGGTGGGCACGGAGGGCGTGCTCGGCGGGCAGGCCCGGGTGCGCGGGGTCACGGGCATCTGGAAGGACCTCAGCGACAACGTCAACCTGATGGCCAACAACCTGACCAACCAGGTGCGCAACATCGCACGGGTGTCCTCGGCGGTCGCCAACGGCGACCTGACGAAGAAGGTCACGGTCGAGGCGCGCGGAGAGGTCGCCGAGCTCGCCGACACGGTGAACACCATGGTGCGCACCCTGTCGTCCTTCGCGGACGAGGTGACCCGGGTGGCCCGCGAGGTGGGCACGGACGGCCGCCTCGGCGGCCAGGCGCACGTCCCCGGCGTCTCGGGCACCTGGAAGGACCTGACCGAGTCCGTGAACTCGATGGCCTCCAACCTGACCGGCCAGGTGCGCCAGATCGCGACCGTCACCACGGCGATCGCCAAGGGCGACCTCACGCGGAAGATCGACATCGACGCGCGGGGCGAGATCCTGGAGCTCAAGACGACCATCAACACGATGGTGGACCAGCTGTCCTCCTTCGCCGAGGAGGTCACCCGCGTGGCCCGGGAGGTGGGTACCGACGGGCAGCTGGGCGGGCAGGCGCGGGTGCGGGACGTCGACGGCACCTGGCGGGACCTGACCGAGTCGGTCAACGAGATGGCCGGGAACCTGACCCGGCAGGTGCGCGCGATCGCCGCGGTCGCCACCGCGGTGACCCGCGGTGACCTGAACCTGAAGATCGACGTGGACGCGGCGGGCGAGATCCAGGTGCTCCAGGACAACATCAACACCATGATCGCGAACCTGCGCGACACCACCCTCGCCAACGAGGAGCAGGACTGGCTCAAGGGCAACCTGGCCCGGATCTCCGGCCTGATGCAGGGGCGCAGGGACCTCGACGACGTGGCCTCGCTGATCATGAGCGAGCTGACGCCCGTGGTCTCCGCGCAGCACGGTGCCTTCTTCCTGGCGATGCCGACCGGCAGCAGCTCGGACGTGTCGTCGGGCGGGGAGTCCTACGAGCTGGTGATGCGCGGCAGCTACGGCTACTCGGCCGGGCTGATGCCGACGTCCTTCCGGCCCGGCGAGACGCTGATCGGGACCGCGGCCGAGGAGAAGCGCACCATCCTCGTCAACGTGCCCCCGGGCTACCTGAAGATCTCCTCGGGGCTCGGGGAGGCGTCCCCGGCGTATGTGATCGTGCTGCCCGTGCTGTTCGAGGGCAAGGTCCTGGGCGTGATCGAACTGGCCTCCTTCCAGCCGTTCACCCAGATCCAGCGGGACTTCCTGAACCAGATCGCCGAGATGATCGCCACGAGCGTCAACACGATCAGCGTGAACACCAAGACCGAGGTGCTGCTGAAGCAGTCCCAGGAGCTCACCGAGCAGCTGAGGGAGCGTTCCGCCGAGCTGGAGAACCGGCAGAAGGCCCTCCAGGAGTCCAACGCCGAGCTGGAGGAGAAGGCCGAGCTGCTGGCCCAGCAGAACCGGGACATCGAGGTGAAGAACACCGAGATCGAGGAGGCCCGGCAGGTCCTGGAGGAGCGGGCCGAGCAGCTTGCGGTCTCGATGCGCTACAAGTCCGAGTTCCTGGCGAACATGTCGCACGAGCTGCGCACGCCGCTCAACTCGCTGCTGATCCTCGCCAAGCTGCTGGCCGACAACCCGGACACCAACCTCTCGCCGAAGCAGGTGGAGTTCGCCGAGACCATCCACGGCGCCGGCTCCGACCTCCTCCAGCTGATCAACGACATCCTCGACCTGTCGAAGGTCGAGGCGGGCAAGATGGACGTGAGCCCGACCCGTATCGCGCTGGTCCAGCTCGTGGACTACGTGGAGGCGACGTTCCGGCCGCTGACGGCGGAGAAGGGGCTCGACTTCTCGGTGCGGGTCTCGCCGGAGCTCCCGGCCACGCTCCACACCGACGAGCAGCGGCTGCTCCAGGTGCTGCGGAACCTGCTGTCGAACGCGGTGAAGTTCACCGACAGCGGGGCCGTCGAGCTGGTCATCCGGCCCGCCGGAGCGGACGTGCCCGCCTCGATCCGCGAGCAGCTGCTGGAGGCCGGCTCGCTCCAGGACGCGGACGCCGAGCTGATCGCCTTCTCCGTCACCGACACCGGTATCGGGATCGCCGCGGGCAAGATGCGGGTGATCTTCGAGGCGTTCAAGCAGGCCGACGGCACCACCAGCCGCAAGTACGGCGGCACGGGCCTGGGGCTGTCCATCAGCCGGGAGATCGCGCGCCTGCTCGGGGGCGAGATCCACGCGGCCAGCGAACCCGGCCGCGGCTCCACCTTCACCCTGTACCTGCCGCTGCACGCGGGCGAGCTGCCCCCGCAGGGCTACCCGGGGATCGCCCTCGGTGCGCCCCCGGTTGCGATGGAGCTGCCCGTGGCGCAGGAGCCGGGGGAGGGGGAGCACCCGGAGGCGGTGGGCGCCGCGCCCGCGGCCGCCCCGGTGCCGGCTCCGGGGCCGGCGGCCCTCTTCAGGCGCCGGCGCAAGGCGCTCGCCGCGGAGCAGGCCCGGGAGGGAGGGGCCGCGGAGCAGGCGGCCGGGGCCGAGGCGCCCGAGGAGCGCCGCCAGTTCTCGTTCGACGGCGAGAAGGTGCTCATCGTCGACGACGACATCCGCAACGTCTTCGCCCTGACCTCCGTGCTGGAGCAGCACGGGCTGTCGGTGCTGTACGCGGAGAACGGGCGCGAGGGCATCGAGGTCCTGGAGCAGCACGACGACGTCACGGTGGTGCTGATGGACATCATGATGCCGGAGATGGACGGCTACGCGACGACGACCGCGATCCGGCGCATGCCCCAGTTCGCGGGAATGCCGATCATCGCGCTGACGGCGAAGGCGATGAAGGGCGACCGGGAGAAGGCGATCGAGTCGGGTGCCTCCGACTACGTGACCAAGCCCGTCGACCCGGACCACCTGCTGTCGGTGATGGAGCAGTGGATGAACGCGCGATGATCACTCGGGGAGGAGTTCTCCCGCACCCGCCGATCGACTCCGTCCGAAGGGGTGTGGGGGAGTACATTTCGGGGAACGATCCGGTCTCCCCCCACGTTTTCGGTACGTGCACAGTGACATCACGGTGACAGGGTGTGGCGACGGACGGGGTGCGGCTACCATGACCGGCACAAGGACGGGCGACGCGAGACAGTCGTCCCCTGGGGCGGCGCCCGGTGCGTCCTCCGGCTCCGAGAGCCGGGGAGACCCCATGCCGGGACGAGGAGGACGGGGAATGGTGCAGAAGGCCAAGATCCTCCTGGTCGATGACCGGCCGGAGAATCTGCTGGCGCTGGAGGCCATCCTCTCGGCGCTCGATCAGACCCTGGTGCGGGCATCGTCCGGGGAGGAGGCGCTCAAGGCGCTGCTGACGGACGACTTCGCCGTCATCCTGCTGGACGTCCAGATGCCGGGCATGGACGGCTTCGAGACGGCCGCGCACATCAAGCGGCGCGAGAGGACCCGGGACATCCCGATCATCTTCCTCACCGCGATCAACCACGGGCCCCATCACACCTTCCGCGGGTACGCGGCGGGCGCGGTCGACTACATCTCCAAGCCCTTCGACCCGTGGGTGCTCCGGGCCAAGGTGTCCGTCTTCGTCGAGCTCTACATGAAGAACTGCCAGCTCCGCGAGCAGGCGGCACTGCTGCGCCTCCAGCTGGAGGGCGGTCAGGCCGAGAGCGCCGCGGGCCGTGAGCCGGCCGGGCTGCTGGCCGAGTTGTCCGCCAGGCTGGCGGCGGTCGAGGAGCAGGCGGAGGCCCTGTCCAAGCAGCTCGACGACGACGCGGCCGATGCCGCCGCGGTCGCCACGGCGGCCCACCTGGAGCGCAAGCTGACCGGATTGCGTCGTGCGCTCGACGCCCTGGAGCCGGGGACGGGCGGGGCGCCGCCGCTGCCCTCGCAGTCCTGAGCCCCTGGTCCGAGGCGGGCGGCGGCCTCCGGCCGGTTCCCGCCTCACCGTCCGTCGCGGGGCCTCCGGCGGCCCGGCCGGCCCCTTGGGGGCCCCGGGTGACAGGGCGTCAGTCTTCGTCCTTCTCCGGCACGACACGAACGGGTGAAGCAGTGGCCACACGTGTCCCCCGGCGCCCGCACCGGTAACCTCACCACCATGGCCTCACGCACGTCCGGCAAGGGTTCCCAGGGCACGGCGAGCACCGCGAAACCGCGCACCAGCCGTACGACCGGTGCGGCGAAGAAGACTGCGTCCGCCAAGGCCGCCGCCGGGAAGCCGGCCGCGAAGCCCGCCTCCGGACGCAAGCCCGCCGCGCGGAAGGCCCCGGCCAGGAAGGCGGCCGCCCGCAAGCCCGCCCCCGCCGCGCCGTCCCCCACCGGTGGCGTCTACCGGCTCGTGCGCGCCATGTGGCTGGGCGTCGCCCACGCCATCGGGGCGATGCTCCGTGGAATAGGGCGGGGAGCCAAGGGACTTGACCCGGCGCACCGCAAGGACGGCATGGCCCTGCTGCTCCTCGGGCTCGCCCTGATCGTCGCCGCCGGTACCTGGTCGCAGCTGCGGGGCCCGGTCGGAGACCTGGTGGAGATGCTGGTCACCGGCGCGTTCGGCCGTCTCGACCTGCTCGTGCCGCTGCTGCTCGGCGCCGTCGCCGTCCGTCTGATCCTGTATCCGGAGAGGCCCGAGGCCAACGGACGGATCGTCATCGGGCTGTCCGCGCTGGTGATCGGTGTGCTCGGCCAGGTCCACATCGCCTGCGGAACCCCGGGCCGCGGCGAGGGGAGCGAAGCCGTCCGGGACGCGGGCGGCCTCGTCGGCTGGGCCGCCTCCCAGCCGCTGGTCTTCCTCATGGGCGAGGTGCTGGCCGTCCCGCTGCTGCTGCTGCTCACCGTGTTCGGGGTGCTGGTGGTCACCGCCACCCCGGTCAACGCCATTCCCCAGCGCCTGCGGCAGCTCGGGGCGCGCCTCGGCATCGTCGAGCCCCTGCCGGAGCATTCCGCCTCGGAGGACGACGAGCGCTACGAGGAGCAGTGGCGCGAGGCGCTGCCCGCACCGGCCCGCCGGGGCTCCTCCCGGCGCACGGCACGGCCCGCCGACGAGGACCCGGAACGTGCTGAGCGGGAGGCCACCGAGGGCCGCCGCAAGCGCCGTGCGGGGCCCCGGCCGGGAGCGCGCGACGGGCTGGACCCGGTGGACGTCGCCGCCGCGGCCGCCGCCGCGCTCGACGGCGCGGTGCTCAACGGGATGCCGCCCTCCCCGGTGGTCGCCGACCTCACCCGCGACGTGACGGCGGACCGGCGGCGCGCCGCGACCCCGGTGCCCACCGCGCGGGAGCCCGAGGGCGCCGGCGCTTCGGGGCGGTCCTCCGTCCCCGACCTGACCAAGCCCTCCCCCGAGGACCTCCCGCCGCTCCCCCCGCGCGCCGAGCAGCTCCAGCTCTCCGGCGACATCACCTACGCGCTGCCCTCGCTGGACCTGCTGGAGCGCGGCGGACCGGGCAAGACCCGCAGCGCGGCCAACGACGCCGTCGTGGACTCCCTGACCACCGTGTTCACGGAGTTCAAGGTGGACGCGGCCGTCACGGGCTTCACCCGCGGCCCGACGGTCACCCGCTACGAGGTGGAGCTCGGCCCGGCGGTGAAGGTCGAGAAGATCACGGCGCTGACGAAGAACATCGCCTATGCGGTGGCCAGCCCGGACGTGCGGATCATCTCCCCGATCCCGGGCAAGTCCGCGGTCGGCATCGAGATCCCCAACAGCGACCGGGAGATGGTCAACCTCGGCGACGTGCTGCGCCTCGCCGAGGACGACGACCCGATGATGGTGGCCTTCGGCAAGGACGTCGAGGGCGGCTACGTCATGCACAGCCTGGCGCGGATGCCGCACATGCTGGTCGCCGGCGCCACGGGCTCCGGCAAGTCCTCCTGCATCAACTGCCTGATCACGTCGATCATGATGCGGGCGACGCCCGAGGACGTCCGGATGGTCCTGGTCGACCCCAAGCGCGTGGAACTCACCGCGTACGAGGGGATCCCGCACCTGATCACGCCGATCATCACCAACCCCAAGCGCGCCGCGGAGGCCCTCCAGTGGGTCGTGCGCGAGATGGACCTGCGCTACGACGACCTCGCCGCCTTCGGCTACCGGCACATCGACGACTTCAACGAGGCGGTCCGCGAGGGCAAGGTGAAGCTGCCGGAGGGCAGCGAGCGGGAGCTCCAGCCCTACCCCTACCTGCTGGTCATCGTGGACGAGCTGGCCGACCTGATGATGGTGGCCCCCCGGGACGTCGAGGACGCCATCGTGCGCATCACCCAGCTGGCCCGCGCCGCGGGCATCCATCTGGTGCTGGCCACCCAGCGGCCCTCCGTGGACGTCGTCACCGGCCTCATCAAGGCCAACGTCCCCTCCCGGCTCGCCTTCGCCACGTCCTCCCTCGCCGACAGCCGGGTCATCCTGGACCAGCCGGGTGCCGAGAAGCTGATCGGCAAGGGCGACGGGCTGTTCCTGCCGATGGGGGCGAACAAGCCGACCCGTATGCAGGGCGCCTTCGTGACGGAGGAGGAGGTGGCGGCCGTCGTCCGGCACTGCAAGGACCAGATGGCCCCGGTCTTCCGTGAGGACGTGGTGGTCGGCGGCAAGCAGAAGAAGGAGATCGACGAGGAGATCGGCGACGACCTCGACCTGCTGTGCCAGGCGGCCGAGCTGGTGGTCTCGACCCAGTTCGGCTCCACCTCCATGCTCCAGCGCAAGCTCCGTGTGGGCTTCGCGAAGGCGGGCAGGCTCATGGACCTGATGGAGTCGCGGAACATCGTGGGCCCGAGCGAGGGCTCGAAGGCGCGCGACGTTCTGGTGAAACCGGACGAACTGGAGGGAGTGCTCGCCCTGATCCGGGGAGAGACTCCTTCGTAAGGGAGATTCGGGCAACCGTTTCCCCCGGCTGTACGTCACGTTGGAGGGAGGGGCGAGCCCTGTTCCGCCACCGGGCGGACCGGCTGGTCACAAGGCCATTCCGATGGCGTACAAAGTTACGCCGCCCGGTTGCCCCACCCTTTCGCCCCACCCCTAGACTGAACCTCCAGCAGGTGGCTCACGCTCGAAAGGCGCACCCGTGTCCATCGGCAACTCCCCCGAAGACAACCGGCCTTCCGCCCCCGACGACGACCGGCCGTCGATCGGCCATGCCCTCAGGCAGGCGCGTGTCGACGCCGGTCTGAGCGTCGACGAGGTCAGCGTCTCCACCCGGGTGCGCGTTCCCATCGTGCACGGGATCGAGGACGACGACTTCTCCCGCTGCGGCGGCGACGTCTACGCCCGCGGGCACATCCGCACACTGGCCCGGGCCGTCGGGCTCGACCCCGAGCCCCTGATCGCCCGGTACGACGCCGAGCACGGCGGCCGCCCCTCCCCGACACCCGCCGCGCCGCTGTTCGAGGCCGAACGGATCCGGCCCGAGCCGCGGCGCCCGAACTGGACCGCCGCCATGGTCGCGGCCATCGTCGCCGTGGTCGGCTTCGCGGGCTTCACCCTCTTCAGCGGCGACGGCGAGGACAGCGGCTCGGCGGTCGCCGAGGGCACGGCGCCCGAGGCCGAGCCGACGCCCTCGGCGACCCCGGTCAAGCCCGCCGACCCCAAGCCCGAGCCCTCGGACAGCGCCATCGCGGCGGTGCCGAAGGACAAGGTGACCGTGAAGCTCTCGGTCGTCGACGACAAGAGCTGGATCTCGGCCAAGTCGCACAACGGCAAGCTCCTCTTCGACGGGACCCTGCTCAAGGGCCAGTCGAAGACCTTCCAGGACGACGAGCGGGTCGACCTGATCCTCGGCAACGCCGGGGCGATCGAGCTGTACGTGAACGGAAAGAAGATCGACGACGACTTCGAGCTCGGCGGAGTCGAGCGCCTGTCCTACACCAAGGGCGACCCCGCCGCCGGCTGACCCGCGGGGCCGCCGGGGGCGCGTTCGAGGGCGCGCCCCCGGCGCACCAGCGGGGTCCTCGTGCGGCGCGAGGGGCCGGAGGAGGCCTCGGGGCAGGGGCGAGGGCCGGGACGAAGTAGTCTTGAGTCCATGCCCGAACGCCGTACCGTCGCCCTTGTCACCCTTGGCTGCGCCCGTAACGAGGTGGACTCGGAGGAACTCGCAGGCCGCTTGGCAGCGGACGGCTGGGAGCTCGTCGAGGAAGCCGCCGCCGCGGACGTCGCCGTCGTCAACACCTGCGGCTTCGTCGAGGCCGCGAAGAAGGACTCCGTCGACGCCCTGCTGGAGGCCAACGACCTCAAGGACCACGGCCGCACCCAGGCCGTGGTCGCGGTCGGCTGCATGGCCGAGCGGTACGGCAAGGAGCTGGCCGAGGCCCTGCCCGAGGCCGACGGCGTGCTCGGCTTCGACGACTACGCCGACATCTCCGACCGCCTCCGGACCATCCTGAGCGGCGGCGTCCACGCCTCCCACACGCCCCGGGACCGGCGCAAGCTGCTGCCCCTGAGCCCGGTGGAGCGCCAGCAGGCCACCGACGTCGCCCTTCCGGGACACGGCGACACCGCCCCGGCCCCCGCCGACCTCCCCGAGGGCCTCGCCCCCCGGTCCGGCCCCAGGGCGCCCCTGCGCCGCCGGCTCGGCTCCAGCCCCGTCGCCTCCGTGAAGCTGGCCTCGGGCTGCGACCGCCGCTGCACCTTCTGCGCCATCCCGTCCTTCCGGGGCTCCTTCATCTCCCGCCGCCCCGCCGACGTCCTGGGCGAGACCCGCTGGCTGGCCGAGCAGGGTGTGAAGGAGGTCATGCTCGTCTCGGAGAACAACACCTCCTACGGCAAGGACCTCGGCGACATCCGGCTGCTGGAGACCCTGCTGCCCGAGCTCGCGGCCGTCGACGGCATCGAGCGGGTGCGGGTGAGCTACCTCCAGCCCGCCGAGATGCGGCCCGGCCTGATCGACGTGCTGACCTCCACCGAGAAGGTGGCGCCCTACTTCGACCTCTCCTTCCAGCACTCCGCTCCCGGGGTACTGCGTGCCATGCGCCGCTTCGGCGACACCGAGCGCTTCTGGGAGCTGCTGGAGGCCATCCGCTCCAAGGCCCCCGAGGCCGGGGTGCGCTCCAACTTCATCGTCGGCTTCCCCGGCGAGCGCGAGGAGGACTTCGCCGAGCTGGAGCGCTTCCTCGGGGCCGCCCGCCTCGACGCGATCGGTGTCTTCGGCTACAGCGACGAGGAGGGCACCGAGGCGGTCTCCTACGAGGACAAGCTCGGCTCCGAGGTGATCGCCGAGCGGCTCGCCCACCTGTCGAGAGTCGCCGAGGAGCTGACCGCCCAGCGCGCCGAGGAGCGGCTGGGCCAGACGCTGCACGTGCTCGTCGAGTCGGTCGACGAGGAGGAGGGCGCCCTCGGCCGCGCGGCCCACCAGGCCCCCGAGACCGACGGCCAGATCCTGCTGACGAACTCCGCGGGCCTGGTCCCCGGCCGGATGGTGACCGCCAAGGCCGTCGCGGCCGAGGGCGTGGACCTGGTGGCCGAACCGCTGGGCGGGGGGGCGGGGAGATGACCGGAGTGCCGGCATCCGCGACGGGCGGCACCGGCAGGCCGGCGTCCGGCGGCAAGCTGGCCGCGGCGGCCGTCAACCAGGCCAGTCTGTGGAACATCGCCAACATCCTCACGATGATCCGGCTGGTGCTGGTGCCCGCGTTCGTGGTGCTGCTGCTCCAGGACGGCGGGTACGACCCCGTGTGGCGCGCCTGGGCCTGGGCCGCCTTCGCCGTGGCCATGATCACGGATGTCTTCGACGGGCACCTCGCCCGGACGTACGACCTGGTCACCGACTTCGGGAAGATCGCCGACCCGATCGCCGACAAGGCGATCATGGCGGCGGGGCTGATCTGCCTCTCCGTGCTGGGCGACCTGCCCTGGTGGGTGACGTGCGTCATCCTCCTGCGTGAACTGGGGATCACGCTGATGCGCTTCTGGGTGATCCGGCACGGGGTCATCCCCGCCAGCCGCGGGGGCAAGATGAAGACCCTGGCGCAGGGGACCGCGGTGGGCATGTACGTCCTGGCGCTCACCGGGCCGCTCGCCACCCTGCGCTTCTGGGTGATGGCCGTGGCCGTGGTGCTCACGGTGGCCACCGGCCTCGACTACGTGCGCCAGGCGGTCGTGCTCAGGCGCCGGGGCCTGGCCGAGGAGCGGGCCGCCGCAGCGGCGGCGGGGGACCGCCCCGCATGAGCGCCGCCGCCCGGGTACTGGAGCTCCTGGCGCGGCGCGGTGAGACCCTGGCCGTGGCCGAGTCCCTGACGGGCGGCCTCGTCGCGGCCTCGCTGACCGGCGTGCCCGGCGCCTCCCGCAGCTTCCGGGGCTCGGTGACGGCCTATGCGACGGACGTCAAGAGCGGGCTGCTGGGCGTCGATCCCGCGCTGCTGGCCGCCCGCGGGGCCGTGGACGCCGAGGTCGCGGAGCAGATGGCGGCCGGGGTGCGGCGGCTCCTCGGCGCCGCCTGGGGGATCGCCACCACCGGCGTCGCGGGGCCCGATCGGCAGGACGGACAGCCCGTGGGAACGGTGTACGTTGCCGTTTCGGGACCCTCGGGAGCCGGGAAAAGCGCCGCGCTGCGGTTGAACGGCGGTCGGGAGGAAATCCGTAGAGAGAGTGTGCTGAGGGTAATCGACCTGCTCTCCGGCGAACTGCACGGGAATGCGCGGGCACAGGATACGGAACAGAACGGGGGGACTTGATGTTTGCAGCCCTGAGTGAACACGACATCGCTCCCCGCACGGCCGCGGCACGAGGCGGTACGGTGGGGCGTGAAGGATGCGGCTACGCGGTCCGAGGAGGGAGCCACCGATGATTCTGCTCCGTCGCCTGCTGGGTGACGTGCTGCGTCGGCAGCGCCAGCGCCAGGGCCGTACTCTGCGCGAAGTCTCCTCGTCCGCCCGAGTCTCACTCGGCTATCTCTCCGAGGTGGAGCGGGGGCAGAAGGAGGCTTCCTCCGAGCTGCTCTCCGCTATCTGCGACGCGCTTGACGTACGGATGTCCGAGCTCATGCGTGAGGTGAGCGACGAACTGTCCCTGGCCGAGCTGGCCGAGTCGGCCGCCGCCACCGAGCCGGTGCCCGCTCCGGTACGTCCGATGCTGGGTTCCGTCTCCGTGACGTCGGTGACGGGTGTGCCGACCGAGCGCGTGACGATCAAGGCGCCCGCGGAGGCGGTCGACGTCGTCGCCGCCTGATCCACGGGCATCCGAGTCGAGGTGTTTCGGGCAAGGTCCCGAGTGGTACGCGCGTACCACTCGGGACCCTGCCGTTTCCGGTGCGGTACCTCCCCACATGACCCTTTTGGGTAGTTGTGCGATCGTGGGGCGTAGTCGGCAAGCCCGGATGGAGGACGCATGTCTGTCGTGAAGAGCCCGCTGTCGGAGACCGACCTGAAGGCGGTCGGTGAGGCACTGCGAGGCGCCCTGGTGGACCTGGTGGATCTGGCCCTGGTCGCCAAGCAGGTGCACTGGAACGTGGTCGGGCCCCGTTTCCGCTCCGTCCACCTCCAGCTGGACGAGGTCGTGGACACGGCTCGCCTGCACTCCGACACCGTCGCCGAGCGCGCCTCCGCGATCGGCGTGAACCCGGACGGGCGCGCGGGGACCGTCGCCGCCCAGAGCGCGATCGGGACCGTGCCCGAGGGCTGGATCCAGGACACGGACGCCGTGAAGGCCCTGGTGGACGCCCTGAGCGCGGTCATCGGCCGGATGCGGGAGCGGATCGAGGTGACGGAGAAGCCCGACCCCGTCAGCCAGGACATCCTGATCTCGCTCACCGCCGATCTGGAGAAACACGCCTGGATGTTCCAGGCGGAGTCGGCCTGAGCGGGACCCGACCACCCCGTCGGCACCGCGCGGAGCACACGCCCCGTGCGGCCCGGCCCGGTGGCGGGGCGCCCGGCGCGATAGCCGGCCCGGCCCGGTGGCACGCTCTCCCCGCGGCGGGCGCGGTGACCGCGGCGGCCATGGCGGTCGTCGCGCTCGCCGCGCTCGCCGCGCTCGCCGCGCTCGCCGCGGGGGGCCTGTGGTGGTGGGCCGTGCTGCGCCTGGTGGTGGCGCCGGAGCACACGGGAGTGCTGGAGGGGGCGGTGGCGGCGAGCGGCTGGGGCCTCAGCCTGCTGCCCGTGCACGTCGCCTCGCGTGCCTCCCGGCGCCGGGCGGCACGCGAGGCCGTCAGGGCGACGGGCCGGGCTGGCAGCCGCGACACCAGTAGGTGACCCGCTCGTTCCGGCCCGGCTCGGGACTGGCCCTGCCGACCGGCGCGCCGCAGCGCGGGCAGGGGCGCCCTCCACGGCCGTACACGTGCAGGCGGCCGGGGGCGCGGGCCGCGGTGGTGGTGCGGTCGCTGCGGGTCTTGTTGGCCTCCAGCAGCCGGTGCGCCGTCGTCACCAGGCGCAGCGGGACGTCCCCCGGCAGATCGCCGACCGGCAGCCAGGGGGAGACACGCGCGAGGAAGGCCAGCTCGCAGGCGTAGACGTTGCCGATCCCCGCGAGGTTGCGCTGGTCGAGCAGGGCGTCGACCAGCGGCCTGGCCGGGTCGCGGAGCAGTCGGGCGGCGGCCGCCCCCGGGTCCCAGTCCGGCCCGAGGAGGTCCGGCCCGAGGTGCCCCACCACTTGGTGCTCGTCCTCGGTGCGCAGCAGGTCGAGCACGGGGAGCCGGTAGCCGACCGCGGTGCGGGAGGCGTTGGCGAGCACCGCGCGGATCTCGTGCCAGGGTCCTCCCCGCGGGCGCTCGTCCGCGGCGAACACCCGCCAGGAGCCCTCCATCCGCAGGTGGGAGTGGAGGGTGAGCCCGCCCTCGAACCGGGTGAGCAGGTGCTTGCCCCGCGGGACGACGCCGAGCACCCGCCGTCCGGTCAGGTCCACGGTCGCGAGCCGGGGGACCCGCAGGTCCGAAACGGTGAGCACCTGCTCGGCCAGGGCCTCGTGCAGCCGGTGCGCGGCCAGCCAGACGGTGTCTCCTTCGGGCATGCCTCCATGATGCGCGACCGGGGACGGGGGACCGCGGTGCGCCGGGCGCAGGGGACCGCGGGCGGTGCACCCCCGAGTCCCGCCGACCCGTGCGCTCCCGCACCCTCTCGCGGCCGACCGTCAGGGACGCAGGCGCAGCCCCCTCGGGGTGGCGTGGAAGCCCGCCCCCTCCAGCACCCGCCCGAGGGGCGAGGTCAGCGCGGGTGCCCCGTTGGTCCGCTCGACCGTCACCGTGCCCAGGGCCCCCTCGCGGGCGGCGTCCGCGAGGGCGCGTGCCGCCGCGTGCAGCGCCGGGGCGTCCGGATCCCGCGCCCAGGCGAGCAGCGTCCGGCCCCCGCGCTCCACGTAGAGCGTCAGCTCCCCGTCGACGAGCACCACGAGGGACCCCGCCTTGCGCCCCGGCTTGTGCCCCGCGCCCTCCGGCGGATCCGGCCACGGCAGGGCGGCGCCGTAGGCGTTCGCCGGGTCCGCCGCGGCGAGAACCACCGCCTGGGGTGCGGAGGACCCCTCCGCGCGGTCCCGGGCGGAGGCCGCGGCCCTCAGCCGGTCGACGGCGCCGTCCATGGCGAACTGCGCGGCGCCCAGACCCTCGACCACATAGCCGCGACGGGCCTGGCCGCTGTCCTCGAAGGCCGACAGCACCCGGTAGGCCGCCGAGAACCCGCCCTCGACGCCCTCGGCGGAGACCGCCCCCCGGGTCACCACGCCGTGCCGGTCGAGCAGGGTGCGCGCGAGCGCATGGGCGCGCAGGGTCGCCTCCTCCTCGGGCGCGGGCAGCAGCGACCAGCGCCCGGCCATCGTCGGCGGACCCGAGCGGGACACCGGCCGGGCCCCCGCCGACGCGACCCCGTAGCGGCCCCGGGGCACGGTGCGGCGGGCGCGGTGCGCCGTGGAACCGGCGGTGCGGCCCGATCCGAGGAGTGCGCGCAGCGGGGCGAGGCCGTCGTTGGTGAGCCGGCCGGACCAGGCCAGGTCCCATACGGCGTCGGCCAGCTGCACGTCGGTCGCCTCCGGATGCGTGGTGGCACGCACCCGGTCGGCGATCTGCCGGAAGAACAGCCCGTAACCCCCGGACAGGGCGCCGAGCACGGAGTCGTGCAGCGCGGTGAGTTCCAGCGGATGGGGCGGGGGCAGCAGCAGGGGAGCGGCGTCGGCGAGGTACAGGCGCACCCATCCGTCCTTGCCGGGCAGCGCACCCGCACCCGCCCACAGCACCTCTCCGGTGGTGGTCAGCTCGTCGAGCAGCGCGGGCGCGTAGCCGAGCACCCGGGACGGCAGCACCAGGCGCTCCAGTGCCGACGCCGGAACCGCCGCGCCCTGCAGCTGCTCGACGGCCCGTGCCAGACCGTCGATCCCGCGCAGCCGCCCCGCACCCATGTGCTGCCACTGAGGAAGGAACGCGGCGAGCGCCGACGGCGGTACCGGTTCCACCTCCTGGCGGAGCGCGGCCAGCGACCGCCGCCGCAGTCTGCGGAGCACCGCCGCGTCGCACCACTCCTGGCCCGCGCCTGCGGGATGGAACTCCCCCTGGACCACCCGGCCGGACCCGGCCAGCCGCGCCAGCGCGCCCTCGGTCACCGCGGTGCCCAGCCCGAAGCGCGCCGCGGCCCGCGCGGAGGTGAACGGGCCCCGGGTGCGTGCGAACCGGGCGAGCAGATCGCCGAGAGGGTCCTTGACCGGCTCGGTGAACGCCTCCGGCACACCCACCGGGAGAGCCGTGCCCAGGGCGTCCCGCAGCCGCCCCGCGTCCTCGACGGCCGCCCAGTGGTCGTGTCCGGCGACCCGCACCCGGATCGCGCGGCGCGCTCCCTCCAGCTCCACCGCCCAGGCCGGATCCGCCCCGCGCGCGGCGAGCTCCGTGTCCGTCAGCGGGCCGAGGACCCGCAGCAGGTCCGCGACGCCCTCCGCGTCCTTCACCCGGCGTTCCTCGGTGAGCCACTGCAGTTCGCGCTCCAGCTCCGCCAGGACCTCCGCGTCGAGCAGCTCGCGCAGCTCCGCCTGGCCGAGCAGTTCGGACAGCAGCCGGGAGTCCAGGGAGAGCGCGGCCGCCCGGCGTTCGGCGAGGGGGGAGTCCCCCTCGTAGAGGAACTGGGCCACGTAGCCGAAGAGCAGTGAGCGTGCGAAGGGCGAGGGCTCGGGCGTGGTGACCTCCACCAGGCGGACCCGGCGGGACTCGATGTCGCCCATCAGCTCCGTGAGGCCCGGGACGTCGAAGACGTCCTGGAGGCACTCGCGGACGGCCTCCAGCACGATCGGGAACGAGCCGAACTCGCTGGCGACCTGTAGCAGTTGGGCCGCCCGCTGCCGCTGCTGCCACAGCGGGGTGCGGCGCCCCGGCGTCCGGCGCGGCAGCAGCAGGGCGCGCGCCGCGCACTCGCGGAAGCGGGAGGCGAACAGGGCGGAGCCGCCCACCTGGTCGGTCACGATCTGCGCGACCTCGCCCTGGTCGAAGACGGTGTCCGACGCCCCGACCGGAGCCTGCTCGCCGTCGAACGCGGCACCGGGACGGGCCGGATCGCCGTCCAGCAGGTCGAGGCCCATCAGGTCCGCGTCGGGCAGCCGCAGCACGATCCCGTCGTCGGCGTGCATGACCTGCGCGTCCATGCCGTACCGCTCGGCCAGCCGGGCTCCCAGGGCCAGCGCCCAGGGGGCGTGCACCTGGGCCCCGAACGGGGAGTGGATGACGACCCGCCAGTCGCCGAGCTCGTCGCGGAAGCGCTCCACCAGCACGGTGCGGTCGTCAGGGACGTGGCCGCAGGCGCGCCGCTGCTCGTCGAGGTAGGCCAGGACGTTCTCCGCGGCCCAGGTGTCGAGCCCGGCGGAGCGCAGCCGCCGCCGTGCGTCCTCCGGTTGCAGGCCGCCCAGCTCCCGCAGGAACGCGCCCACCGCGCGCCCCAGTTCCAGCGGCCGCCCCAGCTGGTCCCCCTTCCAGAAGGGCAGCCGCCCCGGCACCCCGGGAGCGGGGGAGACCAGGACGCGGTCGCGGGTGATGTCCTCGATCCGCCAGGACGTGGTGCCGAGGGTGAAGACGTCCCCCACGCGTGACTCGTAGACCATCTCCTCGTCGAGCTCCCCGACCCGGCCGCCGCCCTTCCTGGGGTCGGCCCCCGCCAGGAAGACGCCGAACATGCCCCGGTCCGGGATCGTTCCGCCGGAGGTGACCGCGAGCCGCTGGGCCCCCGGCCGCCCGGTGACGGTGCCCGCCACCCGGTCCCAGACCACCCGCGGGCGCAACTCGGCGAAGGCGTCCGAGGGGTAGCGTCCGGCCAGCATGTCCAGCACGGCCGTGAACGCGGACTCGGGCAGAGCGGCGAACGGCGCCGCCCGCCGTACCAGGGCCAGCAGGTCGTCGGCCCCCCAGCTGTCCAGCGCGGTCATCGCCACCAGCTGCTGCGCCAGCACGTCGAGCGGGTTCGCCGGGATCCGCAGCGACTCGATGGCCCCCGACCGCATCCGCTCCGTCACCACGGCGGCCTGCACGAGGTCTCCGCGGTACTTGGGGAAGACGACACCCGTGGACACCGCCCCCACCTGGTGGCCCGCCCGGCCGACGCGCTGGAGGCCGGAGGCGACCGAGGGCGGCGACTCGACCTGGACCACCAGGTCCACCGCCCCCATGTCGATGCCGAGTTCCAGGCTGGAGGTGGCCACCACCGCGGGCAGCCGGCCCGCCTTCAGGTCCTCCTCGACCTGGGCGCGCTGCTCCTTGGACACCGAGCCGTGGTGGGCGCGGGCCAGCACGGCCGGGGCCCCCTTCGCGGAGCCCGACTGGGCCATGATCTCCGCGGGAGGCGCCCCCTCGGGCAGCGGTGCGCCCTCGGCCCGCTCGTGGGCGATCTCGTTGAGGCGGTTGCACAGCCGCTCCGCCAGCCGCCGGGAGTTGGCGAAGACGATGGTGGAGCGGTGGGCCTGGACCAGGTCGGCGATGCGCTCCTCGACATGCGGCCAGATCGAGGGCCGCTCGCCGGGAGCCCCGGAGGCGTCGGCCGCGGGCGCTCCCCCCAGCTCCCCCAGGTCCTCCACGGGGACGACCACCGACAGGTCGAACTCCTTGCCCGACGGCGGCTGCACGATCTCCACCCGGCGCCGCGGGGACAGGTAGCGGGCCACCTCGTCGACCGGTCTGACGGTGGCGGACAGGCCGATCCGGCGGGCCGGGCGGGGCAGCAGCTCGTCCAGCCGCTCCAGCGACAGCGCCAGGTGCGCCCCGCGCTTGGTGCCCGCGACGGCGTGGACCTCGTCGAGGATCACGGTCTCGACCCCTGCCAGCGCCTCCCGCGCGGAGGAGGTCAGCATCAGGAACAGCGACTCGGGCGTGGTGATCAGGATGTCCGGGGGGCGCGTGGCGAGGGCCCTGCGCTCGGCCGCGGGCGTGTCCCCCGAGCGGATGCCGACGCGCACCTCGGGCTCCGGCAGCCCCCGGCGGACGGCCTCCTGCCGGATGCCCGTCAGCGGGCTGCGCAGATTGCGCTCCACGTCGACGGCCAGGGCCTTCAGCGGGGACACGTAGAGCACGCGGCAGCGGCTGCGGGCGTCGGCCGGGGGCGGCGCGGCGGCGAGGCGGTCCAGCGCGGAGAGGAACGCGGCCAGCGTCTTGCCGGACCCGGTGGGGGCCACCACGAGGACGTCCGAGCCCTCGCCGATCGCCGCCCAGGCTCCCTCCTGGGCGGCCGTGGGGGCGCGGAAGGCACCCGTGAACCAGCCGCGGGTCGCGGGGGAGAACCGGTCGAGCGCTGTCGGGGCCATGAACCCCATCGTGCACCCCGCCACCGACAACGGCGGTCCGCCGGGGCCGAGCCCCCGCGGAGAGGCGTCCGCCCGGTGCCGGGATCCGCCGGCGGCGGTGGCCCGCCCCCGCGCCCTGCCCGTGCGCGTCCCGGGGCGGACGCGGTCCCGGGCTGTCGGCGGCGGGGCGCAGAATGGCCTGTATGGAGACGCACGCGGCACCGGACCGGAAGGACGAGTGGGCCCGCCACTGGCAGTACCCCGGTGTGCCCGGCCTGGACCTGCTGCAGGCCCGCTACGTGCGCCACTCCTTCACCCGTCACGCCCACGAGGGCTTCGTGCTGGGCGCGGTGCGGCGGGGCATCGAGGACGTCGCCCTGCCCGGCGGCACGATCCGCGCCCTGCCCGGCACGGTGGTGATGATCAACCCCGAGGTGCCGCACTCCGCGAGGGCCGGGGTCCCCGAGGGCTGGGTGTACTCGACGCTCTACCCCTCGTCCGCACTGGTCGCGGGCATCGCCGCGGAGACCACGAGCCTGCGCGGAACGGCGGGCTTCGCCGAGACCATCGTCCGCGACCCCTCCGCCTCGCACCTGGTGCACGCGGTGCACCGGGCCGCGGAGGAGGGCAACGCGCTCGCCGCCGACAGCGTGCTGCGACTCGTGGTCGCCCGGTTGCTGCGCCGCCACGGGGGCGCCCTTCCCTCCAGGCCGGTTCCGGCGGCGGGGGCGCGTACCGCGGAGCGGGCCCGCGAGGTGCTTCAGGCGCGGATGGCCGCTCCCCCTTCGCTGGAGGAGCTGGCGCGCGAACTCGGGACCGGCACCTTCGCCCTGCTGCGCGCGTTCAAGGCGGCGTACGGCCTGCCGCCGCACACCTGGCTGACCGATGCCCGGGTGCGCCGTGCACGCGGCCTGCTGGACGCGGGCGCCACCCCGGCGGAGGCGGCGGTGGCCGTCGGCTTCACCGACCAGCCGCACCTGAACCGCCACTTCACCCGGATCGTCGGCGTGCCGCCGGGCGCGTACCGGCGGGAGCGCACCGGGGCGGGGAGCCGTCCCGAGGGCGGCGCGGGGCGCTGAGGGGCGGCGGCCCCTCGGGCCGCAAGAACGTACAAGACCGCAGGCCGGGGGCATGCCTAGAGTCGCGGCGTGGCAGAACAGACAGCTCCAGCTCCCCCCGGAACACCCCCGGGCGCCCCGCCCGGGGACGGCCCGGGCCCCACAGCGGCCGCCGCGCCCCCGCACGGCCCGGCCCACCGGCCCGGCCCGGCCGAGGCCGCCGCGCCCGGGTCCGACGCGGCCGTCGTCCGGGACGCGCTCGGCGTCGGCGTCGCCGTCGGCCTGTCCGGCTTCGCCTTCGGCGTGACCTCGGCCGGCGCCGGGCTGAGCGTCCTGCAGACCTGCGCGCTCAGCCTGCTCGTCTTCACCGGCGCCTCGCAGTTCGCCCTGGTCGGAGCCCTGGCGGCGGGTGGCAACCCGCTCACCGCGGCCGCCGGCGCCTTCTTCCTCGGCGTCCGCAACGCCTTCTACGGGCTGCGGCTGTCGCAACTGCTCGCCCTGCCCCGCTCCGTGACGCCCCTCGCGGCCCACTGGGTCATCGACGAGACGACGGCCGTGGCGCTCGCGCAGCGCTCCCGCCGCGGTGTCCGCCTCGGGTTCACCGTCACCGGGCTCACTCTGTACGTCCTGTGGAACCTGACCACGCTGCTCGGCGCCCTGGGTGCCGAGGCGCTCGGCGACACCGGGGCCTGGGGCCTCGACGCGGCCGGGCCGGCGGTGTTCCTGGCTCTGCTCGCGCCGATGCTGCGCACGGCCACCGAGCGGGCGGTCGCCGCCCTCGCCGTGCTGCTCGGCCTCGGCCTGCTGCCGGTGCTGCCCGCCGGGGTCCCGGTGCTGGTGGCCGGACTGGCCGCCCCCGCCGTGCTGTGGCTCAAGGGGCGGGCGCTCGGATCCGGACGCCCGCCGGCCTCCGGCCGGGCCGACGGCGCCACGTCCGCGACGACCCCCGAGGAGGACCGGTGAGTGTCTGGATCGCGATCGCACTGACCGCCGCCGGCTGCTACCTGGCCAAACTGGTCGGGCTGCTGGTGCCCGCGCACACCCTGGAGCGCCCCTCCGTGCAGCGGCTCGCCGCGCTGCTCCCCGTGGCCCTGCTCGCCTCGCTCACCGCGCAGCAGACCTTCGGCGACGGTCACGCCCTCGTGCTCGACGCCCGGGCGGCGGGAGTCGCCGCGGCCGGTCTCGCCCTCGTCCTGCGCGCCCCCTTCCTGGTGGTCGTGGGCGTGGCGGTGGCGGTCACGGCGGGCGTGCGGGCCCTCGGCGGCTGAGCCCGGCCGGAGGGCGCGCTGCCGGTCGGGGCGCCCGCCCCCCCAGGCGGTCAGGGGCCGACGGGCCGCCCGTGGGCACGCAGCGTCCGCAGGGCCTCCACCGTCGCGACCGGCCGGTTCTCCAGTGACGCCGCCGGGGCCCACTCCCGCCCGGGCGCGGGCCAGCCCCCGTCCTCCTGCTGGCGGGAGGCGAGGCGGTCCAGGGACCGCTCCATCTCCTCGTCGGTGAACCAGTGGCGGGCCAGCGAGCCGGGGGTCGGCGCGTAGTCGTGCGGCAGCGGCCCGCCACCGGAGGGAGTCCCGCCCGCGGGGTCGGCACCCTCCCCGGGCGGCGGGTCGAGCACGACCAGGCGCCGCTCGCGCACCAGGCGGCCGAGGCGGTCGGCCGAGGCCTCGGCGCGGGAGCGGTCCGGGACGCTGTCCAGGAAGACGACGGCCGCCCCGACGTCCCGGGGGCGCGCGGTCTCGCCGAGCGCGTCCACGGCCGCCCAGCAGAAGTCGGTGGCCCTGAACAGCCAGGCGTGCCAGACCTGGTTGCGGTGGAGCAGACCGACCACCGGGCCGGTGGCGAGCAGGGCGCTCGGCGGCTCGTCGGCGACCGCGAGGGCGGGTGCCGAGGGGAAGCCGCGCTGCGAGGGATGGACGGCGGGCAGCGCGCCGTCCGGGGTGGACACCGCCGTGAGGTAGCGGCACATGCGCTCCACCCTCAGGCCGCCGCAGCGCCCGATGGAGTCGAGGACGCGCAGGGCGTGGGCGGTGTGCAGGGGCTGGCTCACGGGCCCCCGCAGATCGGGGTCGAGCGCGTGGCCGAAACCCCCGTCCTCGTTGCGGTAGGCGGCCAGGGCCGCCTCGACGGGTTCGGCCGCCCCGCCGAGGAAGTGGTAGGCGAAACGCCGCTGTTCGAGGACGCGTGCCGTCAGCCAGATGAAGCGCTCGGCGCGGGCGAGTGAGGACGCGGTCGGCGTCGCTGTGGTTGCTCCGGTTCCAGCCATGGTCCGACGTTAGGGCGGAAAAGGCTTTCGGCGAGGCTCTCCCGGCGGGCTGCACCCCCAGGGGCGGGATACTGGCGTCATGCGGTTGACGACTTTCTGGGAACGGATGGCGGACCACTTCGGCTCGGGGTACGCGGACTCCTTCGCCCGGGACCATGTGATGGCCGAGCTGGGCGGCCGGACGGTCCACCAGGCGCTCGACGCCGGATGGGAGGCGAAGGACGTCTGGCGGGCGGTCTGCTCCGCCATGGCGATCCCCGCCGAGAAGCGCTGAGGAGGCCCGGGGAGCGCCGCGCCCCGGCCCGGCCCCGGCAGCGCCGCCTGCCCGCCCGCACGCGCCTGTGAGCCCGGGCGGTCCGGCCGCCGCCGGTCACGGGGCAGGGCGGCGGGGCACGCTCCCGATACGCGACACTGGCCCGGTGGACCTGACCGACAGCACCCGCCAGGACGACGGCGCCCCCGACCCCGCGGAGCATCCCGCCCCCGCCCCGCCTCCCGCGCGGGAGGGCGGCCGGCCGGCCGACCCCGCCGCCTCCGGGAGCGAGCCGCCCCCGCGGGCAGGTGCCCCGGCCGCGGCGCGGATGCCGCGCTGGCTGCCGCGCGCCATGGTGCTGGCGCTGGCCCTCTACGCCTGCCTCCAGCTGGGTACCTGGGCCTTCCACCAGCTCATCGGTCTGCTGGTCAACGTCCTGATCGCCTTCTTCATCGCCCTGGCGGTGGAACCGGCGGTGAGCCGGATGGCGGCGCGCGGGATGCGGCGGGGGCTGGCCACGTTCCTGGTGTTCTCCGCGGTCCTGGTGGCGGGCGTCGGGTTCGTGGTGATCCTCGGCTCGATGCTCGCCGGCCAGATCATCGACATGGTGGAGGACCTGCCCACCTACATCGACTCCGTCATCCGGTGGGTGAACGCCACGTTCCACACCGAGCTCTCCCGGGTCGAGGTCCAGGACAGCCTGCTGCGCTCGGACTGGCTGCAGAAGTACGTGCAGAACAGCGCCTCCGGCGTGCTGGACGTCTCCGCCCAGGTCCTCGGCGGGCTCTTCCGGCTGCTCACGATCTTCCTCTTCTCGTTCTACTTCGCCGCCGACGGGCCCCGGCTGCGGCGCGCGCTGTGCTCGGTCCTCCCGCCGAACCGGCAGGCGGAGGTGCTGCGGGCCTGGGAGATCGCCGTCGACAAGACCGGGGGCTACCTCTACTCCCGCGGGCTGATGGCCCTGGTCTCGGGCCTGGCCCACTTCGTCCTGCTGGAGTTCCTCGGGGTGCCCTACGCGCCGGCGCTGGCGGTCTGGGTGGGTCTGGTGTCCCAGTTCATCCCCACCATCGGCACCTACCTGGCGGGGGCCCTGCCGATGCTCATCGCCTTCACCGTGGACCCGTGGTACGCGGTCTGGGTGCTCGGCTTCGTCGTGGTGTACCAGCAGTTCGAGAACTACGTCCTGCAGCCCAAGCTGACCGCGCGGACCGTCGACATCCACCCGGCGGTCGCCTTCGGGTCGGTGGTCGCGGGCACGGCGCTGCTCGGGGCGGTGGGTGCGCTGATCGCCATTCCGGCCGTCGCGACGCTCCAGGCGTTCCTCGGTGCCTACGTGAAGCGCTACGACGTGGCGGACGAACGCCGGCTGCAGGGCCGGCGGCGCGGGGGCGGGCGCCGGGTGGTGGCCCAGGTGCGGCGCGCGCTCGCGGACCGCCGGGACGGGGCGGCCGGGGCGCCGGGGGACGGGTGAGGGGGCGGCCGGGGCGCTGAGCGGGGTGTCGTGCGGCTTCCGGGCGGGCTCCCGCGTGGGCGCTTGACACGAAAATCGAACATCCATTCTTATGGAGGTCCGGCCCCGGTGCCGCGGTGGGCCGCGGTTGTCCACAGGCCGGAGGGACGTCGGGGCCCGTTGTCAGTGGCAGGGGTTAGCGTCTTTGACGTGAAGCGATCGACTCAAGCAAATCGGGTGGAACCCATGGCAGGAACCGACCGCGAGAAGGCGCTCGACGCCGCGCTCGCGCAGATTGAACGGCAGTTCGGCAAGGGTGCCGTCATGCGGCTCGGCGAGCGGCCGAACGAGCCCATCGAGGTCATCCCCACCGGGTCGACCGCTCTCGACGTGGCCCTCGGCGTCGGCGGCCTGCCGCGCGGACGCGTCGTGGAGATCTACGGCCCGGAGTCCTCCGGTAAGACGACCCTCACCCTGCACGCCGTGGCCAACGCCCAGCGCGCCGGCGGCCAGGTCGCCTTCGTCGACGCGGAGCACGCCCTCGACCCGGAGTACGCCAAGAAGCTCGGCGTCGACATCGACAGTCTGATCCTCTCCCAGCCGGACAACGGCGAGCAGGCCCTGGAGATCGTCGACATGCTCGTGCGCTCCGGCGCACTGGACCTCATCGTGATCGACTCCGTCGCCGCACTGGTGCCGCGGGCGGAGATCGAGGGCGAGATGGGCGACTCGCACGTGGGTCTCCAGGCCCGGCTGATGAGCCAGGCCCTGCGGAAGATCACCAGCGCCCTCAACCAGTCGAAGACCACGGCGATCTTCATCAACCAGCTCCGCGAGAAGATCGGTGTGATGTTCGGCTCCCCCGAGACCACGACCGGTGGCCGGGCCCTGAAGTTCTACGCCTCGGTGCGCATCGACATCCGGCGCATCGAGACCCTGAAGGACGGCACCGAGGCCGTCGGCAACCGCACCCGCTGCAAGGTGGTCAAGAACAAGGTCGCGCCGCCGTTCAAGCAGGCCGAGTTCGACATCCTCTACGGCCAGGGCATCAGCCGCGAGGGCGGCCTGATCGACATGGGCGTGGAGCACGGTTTCGTGCGCAAGGCGGGAGCCTGGTACACGTACGAGGGCGACCAGCTGGGGCAGGGCAAGGAGAACGCGCGCAACTTCCTCAAGGACAACCCGGACCTCGCCAACGAGATCGAGAAGAAGATCAAGGAGAAGCTCGGCGTCGGTGTGCGCCCCGACACCGAGGCGTCCGAGAGCGGAGCCGAGGCCCCGGCCGCCACCCCGGCCGAGGACGCCAAGGCCGTGCCGGCGTCGGCGGCCAAGGCGAAGTCGGCCAAGGCGGCGGCCAAGGCCTGATCCGTGACCCGGCGCACCGAATGGCCGGGCGACAGCGCCGACCCGTCGAGGGCCGGGGAGGCGCTGCCGCCCCAGGATCCGGCGGAGCGGGCGCGGGCGGTCTGCCTGCGCCTGCTCACCGGCACCCCGCGTACCCGCAAGCAGCTCGCGGACGCGCTCCGCAAGCGCGAGATCCCCGAGGACGTGGCGGAGGAGGTGCTCTCGCGCTTCGAGGAGGTCGGCCTGATCGACGACGCCGCCTTCGCGGGCGCCTGGGTGGAGTCCCGCCACCACGGGCGCGGTCTCGCCCGCCGGGCGCTCGCGCGCGAACTGCGCACCAAGGGCGTCGACGGCGCCTTGATCGACGAGGCGGTGGGACAGCTCGACGGCGAGCAGGAGGAGGAGACCGCCCGCGAACTGGTGGCCCGCAAGCTCCGGTCCACCCGCGGTCTGGACCGAGACCGGCGCATCCGGCGGCTGGCGGGGATGCTGGCCCGCAAGGGCTACCCCGAGGGGCTGTCACTGCGGATCGTCCGCCAGGCCCTCGAAGCGGAGGGAGAGGACGTGGACGACCTGGAGGGCCCGGTGCACTGAAGATCCGCGCCGGGCACCGGCGCCCGGCCGCGGAGCTGAGGGCCAAGCCCCGGCCGCCGCTCCGAAGCGGTGCCGGCCGGGCCGGAGCGGCCGCTCCCGGCAGGACGGCCCCGACCACCGCTCGGCGCCCGCCAGGGACGGGCGACGGCGCCGTCCGCTCAGTCCGGGTCCGCCCGCTCCTCGGCGGCCCCGGGGCGTCCGTCGTCCGCGGGCCCGGGACCCGAGCCGCCGCCCACGGCGCACGCCGCCGCGTGGAGGTCCTCCGCCCTCACCCCGGAGAAGGCCGCCGCCAGGTGTCCGTCCGGCCGTACCATCAGCACCGAGTGCGCCGGAGCCCCGGGATAGCCCTCCGTCACCAGCAGCTCCGCCGCCACCGGCAGCCCCTCCACCGCGGCTGCCAGGCGGGGCATGACGCCCGCCCCGACCCAGTGCCTGCGCTCCCAGACACCCGTGCCCGGGGCGACGAGGACCACCAGCAGCCCGCGCCCCAGCCGTTCGCGCAGCAGCCCGCCGGTGCCGTCGGGCGAGGTCACCCGGACGTCCTCCACGGGAGCGCCCTCCGGTGTGGCCACGGCGGTCCGCGTCGGGCAGCCGCCCGGGGTGAGTGCCGAATGCGCGTACACCGGCGGTGCCCCGAGAGGCCCCTGGCCCACATGCGCGTCGGTGAGCATCTGG
This sequence comes from Streptomyces sp. C10-9-1, assembly GCF_024497955.1. Classification (GTDB taxonomy): domain Bacteria; phylum Actinomycetota; class Actinomycetes; order Streptomycetales; family Streptomycetaceae; genus Streptomyces; species Streptomyces sanyensis. The sequence goes on from NZ_JANHKP010000013.1 coordinate 26,156, forward strand.
TCGTGCCCCCGGGCGGCTCCGGGCAGGTAGGTCCGCAGACCGCCGCCGCTGCGGAGTATCGGGAGGCACTGGTCGGCGGCCCGCAGCCGGGCGGCCACGGCGGTGCGGCGCTCGTCCTCGTAGCTGTCCAGGAGAGCGGAGGACGCCCGGCCGTGCCAGGCGAAGGCCAGCTTCCAGGCCAGGTTGTCCACGTCCCGCAGCCCCTCGTCCACCCCCTGGGTCCCCAGTGCGCCGAGCAGGTGGGCCGCGTCCCCGGCCAGGAAGGTCCGCTCCGCGCGCCAGCTCCGCGCCAGGCGGTGGTGCAGGGTGTGCACCCCGGTGTCCAGGAGCTCGTAGGACGGCACCCCGCCGCACCAGGCGCCGAGGGTGTCGCGGACCCGGGCCACCAGCGTCTCGGGGGTCACCAGGTCCCCGCGCGGAGGCAGCAGCCAGTCCAGCCGCCACACCCCCTCGGCCAGCGGCCGGGCCGTGATCTCCTCGGTGCCGGGCAGGAACACCGGGCGGCGGTGCAGCAACGCCTCACCCGGCCACGGCAGCTCGGCCCGCAGCGCGGCGACGGCGTGGCGCTCGACGGCGGTCCGCCCGGGGAAGCGGATGCCCAGCAGCTTGCGCACCGTGGAGCGCGCCCCGTCGCACCCCACCAGGTAGCTTCCCCGCCACCAGGTGCCGGACGGGCCCCGGGTGTGCGCGGTGACCCCGGAGAGGTCCTGCTCCAGTGTGTCGAGGCGGCCCTCCGTGACCAGCCGCACCAGGCTGCGGCCCTCCGCCGCTGCGCGCAGCGCGCGGGTCAGCGCGTGCTGGGGCAGGTGCAGCGGCGCGGGGGCGCCGTCCGCCCCCAACGCGAGGCGCCGCACCTCGGCGCGGCGGCGCATGGAGCGCCAGCCGGACCAGCGCGCGCCCTCCTCGCCGGGCCCGGAACCGCACAGGCGCTCCGCCAGTGCCGCGGTGTCCGGGCGCAGCACCACCGTCCGTGCCGGACGGGTCTCCTCCTTGCCGCCGGTCTCGTCGAGGACCACGCTGGGCACCTCCTGGTCGGCCAGGGCGAGGGCGAGGGCGAGGCCGACGGGCCCGGCCCCCACCACGATCACCGGGTCCACGGGCCGCCTCCGTCCGGGCAGCCGTCCGCCGGGGCGGGCACGGCTGCGAGAGGCGGGCGGGACGGTGCGGAGGAAGCCCGGTACGCGATCACAGAACGTATGCAACTCACTGTGAGTGCTCGCGTCAAGCGACACCGGCAAGCACCCGCCGGGAGCCCCGCGGGGACGTACCGCGCGCCGAGGGGCGGCGGCCCGCAGGCCGCCGCCCCTCGGCGGTCGTCACACCCGGTGAGCTGCCGGGCTCAGGGGCCTTCCTTGGTGGTCACACCCGGTTCGGCGACCGGTTCCTCGGCTCCGGCCTGCTCGGCGTGGAGTACCGCGCCGCTGCTGCGCTTGGCACGGCGCAGCCTGCGCTCCAGCCACGAGGCGAAGCTGGTGAGTATCAGGTTGAGCACGATGAAGACCAGCGCCACGACGATGAAGCTCGGAATGACGTTGGCGTAGTTGGCCGCCAGCGTGCCCCGCGCGTTGAGCAGCTCGGGGAAGGCGAGCAGCGCACCGCCCAGGGCCGTGTCCTTCACGATCACCACGAGCTGGCTGACCAGCGCCGGGAGCATGGCGGTGACGGACTGAGGCAGCAGGATGCTGGTCATCGTCTGGCCCTTGCGCAGGCCGATGGCCTTGGCGGCCTCCGTCTGCCCCTTGGGCAGCGAGAGGATGCCCGCGCGCACCACCTCGGCGAGGACCGAGGCGTTGTAGAGGACCAGGCCGGTGACCACCGCGTACAGCGGACGCACATCCGAGCTCAGGTCGGTGGAGACCGAGTAGAACTGGTTGGCGAACAGCATCAGCAGCAGCACCGGGATCGCCCGGAAGAACTCCACCACGACCCCCGCGGGGCCCCTGACCCAGCGGTGGTCCGAGAGCCGCGCGATGCCGAGGAGCGCGCCCAGCGGCAGGGCGATGACCATGGCCAGTGCCGCGGCCTTGAGGGTGTTGCCCAGGCCCGGCAGCAGATAGGTGGTCCATGCCTGCGCCTGGGTGAACGGCTCCCACAGGGCCCAGTCGAGCTGCCCCTTGTCCGCCATGACGGCGAGTGCCCACCAGCAACCGAGCCCCAGCAGCACGACGAAGCCGACGGTGTAGAGGACATTGCGCCTCTTCGCCCCGGGGCCCGGGGCGTCGTAGAGAACGGAGGTCATCGCTTCACCGCCATGCGCTTGCCGAGCCAGCCCAGGAACAGCCCTGTGGGCAGGGTGAGAATTACGAAACCGAGTGCGAAGACGGCGGAGATGAGCACGAGCTGCGCCTCGTTCTCGATCATCTCCTTCATCAGCAGGGCCGCCTCCGTGACACCGATCGCCGAGGCGACCGTGGTGTTCTTGGTGAGGGCGATCAGCACATTGGTCAGCGGGCCGATCACCGAGCGGAACGCCTGGGGCAGCACGACGAACCGAAGGACCTGCGTGAAGCTCAGCCCGATCGCACGAGCCGCCTCCGCCTGCCCGACCGGCACCGTGTTGATGCCCGAGCGCACCGCCTCGCAGACGAACGCCGCGGTGTAGCCGCCGAGTCCGAGCACGGCCAGCCGGAACGCCTGCTCGTCGAAGTCGTCGGCGGCACCCAGGGTCACGCCGAAGACATCGGCGAGTCCGAGTGAGGCGAAGACGATGATGACGGTCAGCGGAATGTTCCGGACCACGTTGACGTAGACGGTGGCGAAGCCACGCATCAGGGGGACGGGGCTGACGCGCATCGCCGCCAGCAGCGTGCCCAGGACGAGGGAGCCGATCCCGGAGAAGACGGTGAGTTTCACCGTCACCCAGAACGCCCCCAGCAGGTCGTAGCCTTCAAGAAAGTCGAACACGATCTCCCGCGCTTCCGCGTGTGGGGATGGCCGGGCGCGCCGCCGTCACCGGCGGCGCGCCGTTTCGGCCGTGCTTCACTTGACGATGTTGCCGATCTGCGGCGCGGGCTCGTTCTCGTAGTTGGCCGGGCCGAAGTTGGCCTTGACCGCCTCGTCCCAGGCCTTGTCGGAGACCATCTTCTCCAGCGCGGCGTTGATCTTGTTGAGCATCTCGGTGTCGCCCTTCTTGACACCGATGCCGTAGTTCTCGTTGCTCAGCTCCAGGCCGGCCAGCTTGAACTTGCCCTTGTACTGGTCCTGCGAGGCGTAGCCGGCGAGGATCGAGTCGTCGGTGGTCAGCGCGTCCACGGCACCGCTCTGCAGCGCGTTGAGGCACTCGGAGTAGGTGCCGACCTGCTTCAGCTGGGCGTCGGGGGCGAACTTGGTCTTGACGTTCTGCGCCGAGGTGGAGCCGGTGACCGAGCAGAGCTTCTTGCCGTTCAGGTCCTCGCCCTTGGCCACGTTGTCGTCGGCGCGGATCAGCAGGTCCTGGTGGGCCAGGAGGTACGGGCCGGCGAAGTCGACCTTCTCCTTGCGCTCGTCGGTGATGGAGTAGGTGGCGGCGATGAAGTCCACGTCGCCCCGCTCCAGCGCGGTCTCGCGGTCGGCGCTCTTCGTCTCCTTGAAGACGATGTCGCCCTCCGCGTAGCCCAGCTCCTTGGCGACGTAGGTGGCGACGTCGACGTCGAAGCCGGTGAAGGAGCCGTCAGGGGTCTTCAGGCCGAGGCCCGGCTGGTCGTACTTGATGCCGACGGTGATCTTCTTGTCGCCGGAGGAGGAGCCGGCGTCGCCGTCCTTGTCCTCGGAGCCGCAGGCGGTGGCGGTCAGCGAGAGGGCGAGCACGGCGGCCGAGGCGGCGGTGACCTTGCGAAGGTTCATGATGGATGACTTCCCTTGGGTTGACGCGTACGGAGCGGACCGGCGGGGGCCGGCCCGGGACTCAGTGGTGGAGGATCTTCGAAAGGAAGTCCTTGGCCCGGTCGCTGCGCGGGTTGTTGAAGAACTCCTCGGGGGAGGCCTCTTCGACGATCTTGCCGTCGGCCATGAACACCACCCGGTTCGCCGCCGAGCGGGCGAAGCCCATCTCGTGGGTGACGACGACCATGGTCATGCCGTCCCGGGCGAGCTGCTGCATGACCTCCAGGACCTCGTTGATCATCTCGGGGTCCAGGGCGGAGGTCGGCTCGTCGAAGAGCATCACCTTCGGGTCCATGGCGAGCGCCCGCGCGATGGCGACGCGCTGCTGCTGCCCACCGGACAGCTGCGCGGGGTACTTGTCGGCCTGTGCGCCGACGCCGACCCTGTCGAGCAGCGACCGCGCGTTGGCCTCGGCCGTCTTCTTGTCCGTCTTGCGGACCTTGACCTGCCCCAGGACGACGTTCTCCAGGACCGTCTTGTGGGAGAACAGGTTGAACGACTGGAAGACCATGCCGACGTCGGCGCGGAGCCGGGCGAGCTCCTTGCCCTCCTGGGGCAGTGGCTTCCCGTCGATGGTGATCGACCCCGAGTCGATCGTCTCCAGGCGGTTGATCGTGCGGCACAGCGTGGACTTGCCCGACCCCGAGGGGCCGATCACGACGACGACCTCACCCCGGGCGATGGTCAGGTCGATGTCCTGGAGCACGTGCAGCGCGCCGAAGTGCTTGTTCACATCGCCGAGCACGACCAGGTCGCCCGCCGGGGGCTGGGGACCCTCCGACTCCTTGGTCACGGACACTTCGCTCATCGGCCTCTTGCTCCATCCTCCTCGGTTGCAGAGGACCCTAATCACGCCGTGCGAGCAGCGTCATTACATCTGAGCGGAAATTGAGCATAACGATATGGCTGCACCCGGACACGATGAGTGAACGGGCCGACGGCCCGCGTACCGGCTCCATAACGGAACCGCGGGTACGGCCGGTGGCCTCTTGACGGGGGGCTGTCCGATCGGTGTTCATGCCCTGTTGGGTGCGGAGCCATCCGCCGCTCGGCGGCCCGCCCGTCCGCAGGCGGGATCTTCCGGGCGGAAGCCGCTCGGGGCGCCGCCCGGCGGGCACGATCGCACGGCGCATCCGCCGGACCACAGCACGGGAATGGAGAGGGACCATGAGGCTGCTCCTCGTGGAGGACGACGACCACGTCGCCGCCGCTCTCTCCGCGGTGCTGGGACGGCACGGGTTCCAGGTCGTCCACGCGCGCAACGGCGAGGAGGCACTGCGCGCCGTGCTCCCCGACGGGCAGGCCGACAAGCCTCCCTTCGGCGTGGTCCTGCTCGACCTCGGCCTCCCGGACCAGGACGGCTACCAGGTCTGCGGCAAGCTCCGGAAGCTGACGGCCACCCCCGTGATCATGGTGACGGCCCGCTCCGACGTCCGCTCCCGCATCCACGGCCTCAACCTCGGCGCCGACGACTACGTCGTCAAGCCGTACGACACCGGTGAACTGCTCGCCCGGATCCACGCCGTCAGCCGCCGCACCCACGCTTCGGAGGAGACCGCCGTCGCCGGGGGCGCCGACGACGCCCTGCGGCTCGGGTCCGTCACCATCGAACTGCCCACCCGCCGGGTGAGCGTGGACGGCTCCGACGTGCAGCTCACCCGCAAGGAGTTCGACCTGCTGGCCCTGCTGGCCCAGCGGCCCGGGGTGGTCTTCCGCCGGGAGCAGATCATCAGCGAGGTCTGGCGCACCAGCTGGGAGGGGACCGGCCGCACCCTGGAGGTGCACGTCGCCTCCCTGCGCTCCAAGCTGCGGATGCCGGCGCTCATCGAGACGGTGCGCGGCGTGGGCTACCGGCTCGTCGCACCCGGCCCGGCCTGAGGCGCGTCGTCCCCGGTGCGTACCCGCCTGCTTCCTCTGCTCATCGTGCTCATGGCCGGTGTGCTGCTGGCGCTCGGCTTCCCGCTGGCCGTCAGCCTGGCCGCGGCGCAGCAGCAGGGCGTGGTGGTGGACCGCATCGACGATACCGTCCGCTTCGCGGCACTCGCCCAGTTCGTCACCGAGGGGCCCGAGGGCTCGGACGAGCGCCGTGCCACGCTCCAGGACCAGCTCAACCGCTACCACGACACCTACGGCATCCGTGCGGGCGTCTTCTACCGCGAGCGCAACTCCCTCGCCCGCGCACCGCAGAACTGGACCCTGCCCACCGAGGGCGAGGGACTGGAGGCCTTCGAGGAGGCGCTCACCGGGCGCCGCAGCGACGACCCGCCGCAGGTCTGGCCCTGGCAGCAGGGGCAGCGGCTGGTGGTGGCCTCACCCGTGGTGAGCGACGGCGACGTCGTCGCCGTGGTCTTCACCGACTCGCCGACCGGCCAGCTCCGCTCCCGGGTGCTGCGCGGCTGGCTGCTGATCGCCGCGGGGGAGAGCGCGGCCATGCTGCTGGCGGTGGGGGCCGCCTTCCGGCTCACCGGCTGGGTGCTGCGGCCCGTACGGGTCCTCGACGCGGCCACCCACGACATCGCCACCGGGCGGCTGAACTCCCGGGTCGCCCCGTCCGGGGGCCCGCCGGAACTGCGCCGCCTGGCACGCTCCTTCAACGAGATGGCCGACAACGTCGAGACCGTGCTGGAGCAGCAGCGCGCCTTCGTCGCCGACGCCTCCCACCAGCTCCGCAACCCGCTGGCCGCACTGCTGCTGAGGATCGAGCTGCTGGCCCTGGAGCTGCCCGAGGGCAACGCGGAGATCGCCTCGGTGCGCACCGAGGGCAAGCGCCTCGCCCAGGTCCTCGACGACCTGCTCGACCTCGCGCTCGCCGAGCACGCGGCGGCCGACCTGCAACTCACGGACATCGGCGCGCTCGCCGCCGAGCGGGTCGCCGCCTGGCGCCCGCTGGCCGAGGAGAAGGGCGTGGCGCTGGCCGGGAACACGGCGGCGGTCACGGCCTGGGCGGACCCCGTCGCGCTCTCCAGCGCCCTGGACGCAGTGATCGACAACGCGCTGAAGTTCACGCCGCACGGGGAGGCGGTCACGGTGGAGGTGGCGTCGAACGGGGGCACCTCCACGGTCGTCGTCACCGACAAGGGGCCCGGGCTGAGCGACGAGGAACTCGCCCGGATCGGCGACCGGTTCTGGCGCAGCGGCCGCCACCAGAACGTCAAGGGGTCGGGTCTGGGCCTGTCCATCTCGCGGGCGCTCCTCGCGGCGGGCGGCGGCTCCATCGCCTTCGCCCACCACCGGCCGCACGGCCTGCGGGTGGTGCTGACGGTGCCCCGCGCCGCGCCCGACGCGCCCTGAGCCCGATGCCCTCCGAAGGCCGCCCGCGCGGCGGTGCGGGGTGCCTGCCGAGCGGGTGCGGCCGACGCGTCAGAGCGGTGCGAGCCGGGTGCGCAGGAGGCAGAACTCGTTGCCCTCCGGGTCGGCCAGGACGTGCCAGGACTCCTCGCCGGTCTGGCCCACGTCGGCGTGCCTGGCGCCGAGGGCGAGCAGCCGCTCCAGCTCGGCGCTCTGGTCGCGGTCGGTGGCGCTGACGTCGATGTGCAGCGGGAGCTTCCCGCTCCGGGGGCCGCGGCCTGGGCTCAGGACGAGGGTGGGCTGCGGGCCGCCGAAGCCGGTGCCGGGAGGGCCGATCTCGATGCTCCCGTCCTCCTCACGGCCCAGCTCGACGTAGCCCAGCACCTCGCCCCAGAAGGCGGCGAGGAGGCCGGGGTCGGTGCAGTCGATGACCAGTTCACTGATGCGCGATGCCATGTCCGCGAGTGTAGGAAAGACCCGGTGCCGAGCGGGGCCGTCCGGGCGGAGGGCCGCCGCCCGGACGCCGTCGCACCGCCGGACGCGTCCCGCGCGGACTACGGCTTCGCCGAGCGGTAGTAGCGGCGGGCGCCGTCGTGCAGGGGCAGGGGCGAGGTGTAGACGGCCGTGCGCAGGTCCACCAGCTGGGCGGGGTGGACGGTCTTGCCGATGCGGTCGCGGCTGTCGATCACCGTGCGGGTGAAGCCCTCCGTCAGCACCGGCCCGATCCGGTCGGTGGTGACCAGCAGGTTCGCCACGGCGACCGTGGGCACCGGCACCCCGCCCTGGGCCTGCGGGTAGGCGTCCGCGGGCATCACCGCGGAGCGGTAGTAGGTGGTCGAGTCACCGCCGGCGTGCAGCCTGCCGACCAGTTCCGGTTCCAGCGGCACCAGGCGGATGTCGAACCGCTCCGACAGCTCCTGCACCGAGCCGGTGGGCAGGCCGCCGGACCAGAAGAAGGCGTCCAGCTCACCGCCCTCCAACTGCGCGGGCATCGTGTCCATGCCGGCCGGGACGGGGGTGATGCCGTGCGTCGGGTCCACGCCCGCGGCCGCCATCAGCCGGTCGGCGACGAGCCGGATCCCGGAACCCGGCTCCCCGACGCCGACGGTTCTGCCCCGCAGGTCGGCCACCGAGCGCACGGGGGAGCGGCGGGGGACGATCAGGTGCACGTAGTCGTCGTAGAGCCGGGCGCAGCCCCGCAGCCGGTCCGCCTCGGGGAGGCCCTGGTGCCGGTAGGTGGCCACCGCGTCGGCGGTGGCGATGGTGAAGTCGGCCTCGCCGGAGGCGAGCCTGGCCAGGTTCTGCTGGGAGCCCTCGCTGGTCCTCAGCTCTATCCGGACGTCCGGCATGTCCTCGGCCAGGGCGCGCTCCAGCAGCACTCCGTAGCGCTGGTACACGCCGCTGCGGGAGCCGGTGCTGAAGGTCAGCTCGCCGCTTGGCGAGGGACGGCCGAAGGGGACCAGCCACCAGGCGAGCAGCCCGCACACCACCAGCGCGGCCACCGAGGCCGCGAGGGCGCGGCGGCGGCTGAGGCGGAGGACGACGGCCGGGCACATGCGCGCGATCCTGCCAGGTCGCCCGGTGCCCTGGCCAGGGGGGTCCGTCCACGGGACGCGGCACCGGCCGCACGCCCCGGTCCGGGGCGGACGGGGCCGTCCCCGGGCCCCCTTACCCTGGTGGCATGACCAGCAGCAGTGACCGCGCGGGAGCGGTGGACGACGTGGGCCTTGCCCGGAGCTACGAGATCCGCACCTACGGGTGCCAGATGAACGTCCACGACTCCGAGCGGTTGTCGGGTCTGCTGGAGCAGGCCGGCTACGTCCGCGCGCCCGAGGGCTCGGACGGCGAGGCCGACGTGGTCGTCTTCAACACCTGCGCCGTCCGCGAGAACGCCGACAACAAGCTGTACGGGAACCTCGGCCGGCTCGCCCCGGTGAAGGCGTCCCGCCCCGGTATGCAGATCGCCGTCGGCGGCTGCCTCGCCCAGAAGGACCGCGACACCATCGTCGGCAAGGCCCCCTGGGTCGACGTCGTCTTCGGCACCCACAACATCGGCAGGCTGCCGGTCCTGCTGGAGCGCGCCCGGGTGCAGGAGGAGGCGCAGGTCGAGATCGCCGAGTCGCTGGAGGCCTTCCCCTCGACCCTGCCGACACGGCGCGAGTCCGCGTACGCGGCCTGGGTGTCGATCTCCGTCGGCTGCAACAACACCTGCACCTTCTGCATCGTGCCCGCCCTGCGCGGCAAGGAGAAGGACCGGCGGCCCGGCGACATCCTGGCCGAGGTCGAGGCGCTGGTGGCCGAGGGCGTCTCGGAGATCACGCTGCTCGGGCAGAACGTCAACGCCTACGGTTCCGACATCGGCGACCGCGAGGCGTTCGGCAAGCTGCTGCGTGCCTGCGGCGCGGTCGAGGGGCTGGAGCGGGTCCGCTTCACCTCGCCGCACCCGCGGGACTTCACGGACGACGTCATCGCCGCCATGGCCGAGACGCCGAACGTGATGCCGCAGCTGCACATGCCCCTGCAGTCCGGCTCGGACTCCGTGCTCAAGGCGATGCGCCGCTCCTACCGGCAGGAGCGTTTCCTCGGGATCATCGAGAAGGTCCGCGCCGCCATCCCGCACGCGGCCATCTCCACCGACATCATCGTCGGCTTCCCCGGCGAGAGCGAGGAGGACTTCGAGCAGACCCTCCACACCGTGCGCGAGGCCCGGTTCGCCAACGCCTTCACCTTCCAGTACTCCAAGCGCCCGGGCACCCCGGCGGCCACCATGGAGGGGCAGATCCCCAAGGAGGTCGTCCAGGAGCGCTACATGCGGCTGGTCGCCCTCCAGGAGGAGATCTCCTGGGAGGAGAACAAGAAGCAGGTCGGACGCACGCTGGACGTCATGGTCGCCGAGGGCGAGGGCCGCAAGGACGACGCCACCCGCCGCCTGTCCGGCCGCGCCCCCGACAACCGGCTGGTCCACTTCACCCAGCCCGGGCAGGAGGTCCGCCCGGGCGACGTGGTCACCGTCGGGATCACCTACGCGGCCCCGCACCACCTCCTGGCGGAGGGCGAGGCGCTCGCCGTGCGCCGCACGCGCGCCGGGGACGCCTGGGAGCGCCGCCGGGCCGCCGGCGCGGCGAAGCCGGCCGGGGTGATGCTCGGCCTGCCGACGGTCGGTGCCCCCGCGCCGCTGCCCGCCGCGGCCGCCCCCGGGTGCGGCCGGGACTGACCGGCCGCGACCGGCCGGCGCCGGCGCCGTGCGGCGGTCCCCGCACGGCGCCGCCCACGCCCGTCCCGCACGGACTAGGCTGGCGATCATGCTTGCCGCCGCCGCCGTGTGCCCCTGCCCGCCGCTGCTCGTCCCCGAGGTCGCGGCCGGTGCCGCCGCCGAGCTGGACGCCGCGCGGGACGCCTGCATGGACGCCATCGGAGTGCTCGCCGCCTCCCGGCCCGACCGGCTCGTCGTGGTCGGACCGGCCGACGTGGACGGCGACGGGCCCTACCCGCCGGGAAGCACCGGCTCCTTCCGCGGCTTCGGTGTGGACCTCGGCGTCCGCCTCGGCCACGGGACCGGCGCCGAGCGCCCCCTGCCCCCCTCGCTCGCCGTCGGGGCATGGCTGCTGGGCCGCGCCGACTTCGGCGACTGCCCCGTGGAGGGCCTGGCGGTCGACGAGGCGCTCGCGGCGGAGGACTGCGCCGCCGCGGGGCGCGACCTGGCCGGACGGGCCTCGGGCGGCCGGTCCGCCCGGACGGCCCTGCTGGTCATGGGCGACGGCAGCGCCCGCCGGACCGTGAAGGCGCCCGGCTACCTCGACGAGCGCGCCCTCGGCTTCGACACACGCATCGCACGGGCCCTGGGAGCGGCCGACCTCCCGGCGCTCCTCGCGCTCGACACGGGTCTCGCCCACCAGCTCAAGGTCTCGGGCCGGGCGCCCTGGCAGGTCCTGGCGGGCGCCGCCGAGGGGGCGGGACTGGGCGGACGTCTGCTGTACGAGGACGCGCCCTACGGAGTCGGGTACATGGTCGCCGCCTGGTCCTGAACCCCGCGGACGGCCGCGGGCCCCGGCCCGCACCCGCCGCGGAGCGGTGCTCCGCGACGGGGCGGACCGGGGCCCGTGCCACGGGTCCTCAGGAGGCGGGAGGCTGCTGGCCGCCGCCCTCCGGCGGGTGCCCGCCCCCTTCCGGGTGCGCGATGCGCCCGAGAGCGTCCTTCGCCTTCCCGGTGCCCGTCTCGATCCGGTCGCTGTACTTGCCCTTGGTCCTGTCGTCGACCGTCCTCGCGGCCTTGTCGAGGCCCTGCCCGATCCTGCCCTCGTGCTGCTGGGCCAGGTCGGCGACCTTCTCCTTGGCCGGGGCGAGCTTGGTCTTCAGGGTGTCCAGGAAGCCCATGGTCCACCTTCCCTCGTGGTCCCGCGCGGGGACCGCTCCGGGCGTCCTCCGGCGGCTCCGCCCGCCGCCCTCGCCGCGCCCCGCGGGCCGGCGGCGGTGCCGCGGGACACGCGTCCCGCGGGACGGGGACCGGACCGGTGCCGTGCCGCCCCACCTCATGGCGAACAGGTCGATACCGTGCGGAACCGGAGGAAAACGCCTGCGATCACTCCTCAGCGTACCCGCGGCTCCCGCTTCGGGCGCCGGAGCGTCTCCGGGCGCGCGGACACCGCCCGCCGCGGCCCCGCACCGCGCCCGGCCGGGGCTCCGCCCGCGTCCGGGCACGGCCCGCGGTTTGGGAGACTGGGGCGGTGAACACCGCAGCTCCCGCACCGCGGGTCATCGCAGTCGTCGGACCCACCGCGGCCGGCAAGTCCGATCTGGGCGTCCACCTCGCCCGGCGGCTCGGCGGCGAGGTCGTCAACGCCGACTCCATGCAGCTCTACCGGGGCATGGACATCGGCACCGCCAAGCTGCCGCAGGAGGAACGCGGCGGGATACCCCACCGGCTGCTGGACATCTGGGACGTCACCGAGGCCGCCAGCGTCGCCGAGTACCAGCGCCTGGCCCGGTCGGAGATCGACCGGCTGCTCGCCCGGGGCCGCACCCCCGTCCTCGTCGGCGGGTCCGGCCTCTACGTCCGCGGGGCGATCGACGCCCTGGAGTTCCCCGGGACCGACCCCGCGGTGCGCGCCCGGCTGGAGGAGGAGCTCGCGGCCGACGGGCCCGGCCCCCTCCATGCCCGCCTGGCCGCCGCGGACCCCGACGCGGGCCGGGCGATCCTGCCGGGCAACGGGCGGCGCATCGTGCGCGCCCTGGAGGTGATCGAGATCACCGGCAGGCCCTTCACGGCCAACCTCCCCGGCCACCGCTCCGTCTACGACACCGTGCAGATCGGCGTGGACGTCGCACGCCCCGAGCTCGACGAGCGCATCGCCACCCGCGTGGACCGCATGTGGGAGGCCGGACTGGTGGAGGAGGTGCGCACGCTGGAGGCGCACGGGCTGCGCGAGGGCCGCACCGCCTCCCGGGCCCTCGGGTACCAGCAGGTGCTCGCGGCGCTCGCGGGCGAGTGCAGCGAACTCCGGGCCCGCGAGGAGACGGTGCGCGCCACCAAGCGCTTCGCCCGCCGCCAGGACTCCTGGTTCCGGCGGGACCCCCGCGTCCACTGGCTCAGCGGTGCGGAAGCCGACCGCGAGGAACTTCCGCGGCGTGCCCTGGCGTTGATCGAACGGGCGGTCACAGCCTGATCACGTGATGGCATCGGGATGCCCCGGGTGTCATGCGGCCCTCCGGGAGCGTGCCATCATCGAGCATCGATCGACAGTTGAGTCCGAGTGGGGAGGGCGCGTGGCGATGGAGGCCGGCCCTCGCGACACCGAGCACGAGCAGCGCGATGCCGTCGAGGTGGCACCGGGGCTCAGCCCGGACGGACCCGAGGAGCAGGACGTGCTCGCGGACGAGGTCGAGGTCGAGCTCCGCCCCCCGCGGCGGCTGAGGATCTGGCAGCTCGCCCCCATCGTGGGCCTCGCCGCCCTCGGCTCCCTGATGTTCGCCTTCCCGCTCGCCTTCGGCACCGGTGACGGCGGGGCCGTCGTCGCGATGCTCGGCCTCCTCATCTGCGGCTGCGCCGCGGGCTGGGGGGTCATGGCCGCACGGCGCGTCGGGCACACCTGGCCCGGTCTGCCGGAGCGCGGCTCCGGCCGGCGGCCCGACTGGCGGGTGGTCGCCCTGTACGCCGGGATGGCCGCGGTCCTCGTCGCCCTGGCGGTGTGGCGGGTCGCGCGCCTCCGCTGACCCCCGTCCCGGCGGGCGAGGCCGGTCCTGTACCCCGTCTCGTACGATGGGGACGTGACCAGCGCCACGCAGACCCAGCCCGTCCGCTTCCTCAAGGGCCACGGAACCGAGAACGACTTCGTGATCGTCCCCGACCCGGACGGCGTCCTCGACCTCTCCCCGGCGGCCGTCGCGCGCCTGTGCGACCGCAGGGCGGGTATCGGCGGCGACGGCATCCTGCGCGTCGTCCGCTCCGCCGCCCATCCCGAGGCCCGGCACATGGCCGACGAGGCCGAGTGGTTCATGGACTACCGCAACGCCGACGGCTCCGTCGCCGAGATGTGCGGCAACGGCGTCCGCGTCTTCGCCCGCTACCTCCAGCGGGCCGGGCACGCCCGGGTCGGGGAGTGCGCCGTGGCCACGCGCGGCGGCGTCAAGCGGGTCCACATCGCCAAGGCGGGCACCGGCTCCCCCGAGGGCGACGTGACCGTCTCGATGGGCCGGGCCCGCACCCCCGGCGACGAGGTGACCGTGGCCGTCGGCGGGCGCAGCTGGCCCGCGCGGCACGTGAACATGGGCAACCCGCACGCGGTGGCCTTCGTCGAGGACCTCGCCCACGCCGGGGACCTGCTGACGGAGCCCTCCTACGGGCCCGCCTCCGTCTACCCCGACGGTGTCAACGTGGAGTTCGTCGTCGACCGCGGCGAGCGCCACGTCGCGATGCGCGTCCACGAGCGCGGCTCCGGCGAGACCCGCTCCTGCGGTACCGGCGCCTGCGCGGTGGCCGTCGCCGCGGCCCGCAGGGACGGCACCGACCCCGCGGCCACCGGGACCCCGGTCAGCTACACGGTCGACCTGCCCGGCGGCCGCCTCGTCATCACCGAGCACCCCGACGGTGCGATCGACATGACCGGTGCGGCTGTCATCGTCGCCGAGGGCACCGTGGAGCCCTCCCTGCTCGCCGGCACCGCCGCGGGCTGACGGCCCGGCCCTTCCGGGGCGCCGTCCGGCGGCGGGTGCGCGGCAGGCGCGGCCGCACCGGGGCGGGCGGGGAGCGCGCGCCGATTCGCACGGAACCCGCCCGCACCATCCCTCGAATGGGTGATCCGTTTCACGCTGGGCGAGAGCGGCACTGCTCCACGTGGTCGGCTCGGTAGCATCAAGCACCGGCAGGGAGGCGCGACCCGACTCTCCCCTGCGCCGGTCGACGCCGCCGGAGGTGCCCCATGACAGAGGCCGCGAACCCAGGTGCCCACAGCCGCCGCCGCGGCCGCCCCCGGATCGACCTGCGCCGGCTCGGGCGCGCCGCGCTGATGGGCCCCGCGGTGCGCGACCGCCTGCCCGACGCGATCGGCCACGTCGTCGACGCCCACCGCGCCCACCACCCGGACGCCGACCTCGCCACGCTGCACCGCGCCTACGTGCTCGCCGAGTCCTCCCACCGGGGCCAGTTCCGCAAGAGCGGCGAGCCGTACATCACCCACCCGCTCGCCGTCACCCTCATCCTGGCCGAACTGGGCGCGGAGACCACCACCTTGACGGCCTCGCTGCTCCACGACACCGTCGAGGACACCGAGGTGACCCTCGACCAGGTGCGTACCGGGTTCGGTGCGGAGGTGGCCTACCTGGTCGACGGCGTCACCAAGCTGGAGAAGGTGGACTACGGCGCCGCCGCCGAACCCGAGACCTTCCGCAAGATGCTCGTCGCCGCCGGAAACGACGTCCGGGTGATGTCGATCAAACTGGCCGACCGGCTCCACAACATGCGCACCCTCGGCGTGATGCGTCCCGAGAAGCAGGCCCGCATCGCCAAGGTCACCCGCGACGTCCTGATCCCGCTCGCCGAACGGCTGGGCGTCCAGGCGCTGAAGACCGAGCTGGAGGACCTGGTCTTCGCGATCCTCCACCCGGCGGAGTACGAGCGCACCCGCGCGCTGATCGCCGGGCACTCCGGGGCCTGCACCGCCCTGGACACCATGGCCCAGCGCTTCCGCACGGTCCTGCGCGAGGCCGGCATCCCCGCGGAGGTCCTGCTCAGACCGCGCCACTTCGTCTCCGTCCACCGGGTGTGCCTGAAGCGGGCCGAGCCCCGCAGCACCGACTTCGGCCGACTGCTGGTGCTGGTGGGCGAGGACGCCGACTGCTACGCGGTGCTCGGCGAACTCCACACCTGCTTCACCCCGGTGGTCTCCGAGTTCAAGGACTTCATCGCCGCGCCCAAGTTCAACCTCTACCAGTCCCTGCACACCGCCGTCGCCGGGCCGGACGGAGCGGTCGCGGAGGTCCTCATCCGCACCCACCGGATGCACACCGTCGCCGAGGCGGGCGTGGTCGCCCTGGGCAACCCCTACGCGCCCACCGAGGGCGCCGAGCCCGCGGACGGCGAGCGCGCCGACCCGACCCGGCCCGGCTGGCTCTCCCGGCTCCTGGAGTGGCAGCAGTCCACCCCCGACCCGGACCACTTCTGGACCTCCCTGCGGGCCGACCTCGCCCACAACCGCGAGATCACCGTCTTCCGCGCGGACGGCCGCTCCCTGGGCCTGCCCGCCGGTGCCACCTGCGTCGACGCCGCGTACGCCCAGTACGGCGAGCGCGCCCACGCCACCGTCGGCGCCCGGGTCAACGGGCGGCTCGCCGCCATGGGGACGCCGCTGCGGGACGGGGACACCGTGCAGGTGCTGCTCGCCCAGGACACCGGCTCGGGCCCCTCCCCGGACTGGCTCGACCACGCCCGCACCCCCGCCGCGCGCATCGCCATCGGCGGCTGGCTCGACGCCCACCCCGAGCCCTCCGGTACGCCGCCCGCCGCCCCCCGCCGGCCCGCCCAGCGCACCGCGGAGCGGCCCTCCGCGGCCAATGCCGTGGTCGACCTGCCGGACGCCACGGTCCGGCTCGCCGGATGCTGCACCCCCGTGCCGCCGGACCGGGTCACGGGCTTCCCGGTCCGCGGGGGAGCGGTCACCGTCCACCGGCGGGAATGCCCCGCCGTGGCCCGGATGACCAGGGCGGGACGGTCGCCGGTAGCCGTCCGCTGGGGCGACGCCGCCGACTGCCGGGTCACCCTGGTCGCCGAGTCCTTCGGACGCCCCGGGCTGCTGGCCGACCTCACCGAGGCGATCGCCGCCGAGGGCGCCGCCATCGTCTCCGCGACCGTGGAACCCCCCACCGAGCAGCGTGTGCGGCACACCTACACGCTCCACCTGCCCGACGCGACCGGGCTGTCGGCGCTGATGCGCGCCATGCGCGACGTTCCCGGGGTGTACGACGTGGGCCGTACCCAGCACCGCGGCGCACCGGCCGTCACCCGGCTGCCCCCGGACTGAGCCCTCGGACCCGGCCGCCCCGGGCGGGCCCCGGCCTCCCGGCGCCCTCCTTCGGGTGGGTGCCGCCCCCGGTCTCGCGCGCCGCACCCCGCGCCGGACGGGCCCGCTGGTACCGGTAGGGGCGTGCTGGCCACTCCACGGCGCCGCTCGCGTGCCCTCCTGCTGACCGCCGCCTCGGCGGCCCTCGTCGCCGCCGCCCTGCCCGGGCCGCGGGCCCTCGGCATCGGCGACCGCCTCTACCCCCTGCTCGGCAACCCCGGCTACGACGTCGTCGCCTACGACATCTCCCTCGCCTACCCGGGTGCCAACGACCGGCCGATGGAGGCGGTGACCACCGTGGACGCCCGGACCACCCGCCGCCTCGACCGGGTCAACCTCGACTTCACCCACGGCACCGTGCGCTCGGTGGAGGTCAACGGATCACCCGCCTCCTTCGCCACCGCGGAGGAGGACCTGGTGATCGAACCGGACCGCGCCCTGGCCCGCGGGAGCCGTCTGCGGATCACGGTCGCCCACACCAGCGACCCCCGCGGTCCCGCCGGCGCGGGCGGCTGGGTCCGCACCCGCGACGGTCTGGTGATGGCCAACCAGGCGGACGCCGCCCACCGGGTCTTCCCCTGCAACGACCACCCCTCGGACAAGGCGTACGTCACCTTCCGGGTCACCGCGCCCGATTCCGCCACCGTCGTCGCGGGCGGGCGCCGCACCGGCCTCGTCCGCGAGGAGGACGGAGCACGGACCTGGACCTACCGCTCGGCCCACCCGATGGCCACGGAACTCGCCCAGGTCGCCATCGGGGACCTGGCCGTCGTCGAGCGCAGGGGGCCGCACGGCCTGCCCGTGCGGGACGTGGTTCCCGTGGCCGACCGCGAGGCCCTGGAGCCGCGGCTGGCCCGGACCCCAGACCAGATCGCGTGGATGGAGCGGCGGGTCGGGCGCTACCCCTTCGAGACCTACGGCGTGCTCGTCGCCGACACGCGCACCGGCTTCGAACTGGAGACGCAGACGCTCTCCCTCTTCGAGCGCTCCCTGCTCACCGGTGAGGCCCTCCCGTCCTGGTACGTGGACTCGATCATGGTCCACGAGCTGGCCCACCAGTGGTTCGGCAACAGCGTCACACCGCGCACCTGGTCCGACCTGTGGCTGAGCGAGGGCCACGCGACCTGGTACGAGGCCCTGTACGCCGAGGAGCACGGCGGTCCGTCCCTCACGGAGCGGATGCGCCGCGCGTACCGGCTCAGCGACGGCTGGCGCGCCGCCGGCGGGCCCCCGGCGCGGCCCGCCCCGCCCGCGCCCGGCCGGCAGCTCGGCATCTTCCGCCCGGTCGTCTACGACGGCTCCGCCCTCGTCCTCTACGCCCTGCGCCAGACCGTCGGCGCGGCCGCCTTCGAACGGCTGGAGCGCGCCTGGCTGTCCGTCCACCGGGACGCCACCGCGGACAGCGCGGACTTCGCCCGCCTCGCCTCCCGCGTCACGGGCCGCGACCTGGACGCGTTCTTCGACGGCTGGCTGCACGCCCCCCGGACGCCGCCCATGCCGGGCCACCCCGACTGGCGCAGCGACGCACCGGGACAGGCCCCGTCCGCGGCCGGGGACCGGGCCGCCCTCCTGCGGGGCGCCGCACCCGGGAATTCCGGGTGACGGCGCCGACGGAGCCGTGCGACCATCGACGGGCCGCCGGCCGCCCGGGGACACCGCCGGGAATCTTCCCCGGCCGTGGCACGTTCTTCCCGGTGAAACCGGGCACACTGCCCGGGGGGCGCCCCTCGGGCCCTCCCCTCGACGGCGCCGGCCCCCGGCCCGCCGACCCCTCTCCTACGCGAAGGATCCAATGACCTCCTCTTCATCCCCTTCCCAGGCCGAGCAGAGCTTCGCGGAGACGCGCGACCGGAGCCTTCGGGCCGATGCCCTGATGGAAGAGGACGTCGCCTGGAGCCACGGACACGACACGGACCGGGACGGCGAACAGTACGACCGCTCCGACCGTGCCGCGCTGCGACGGGTCGCCGGACTCTCCACCGAGCTCGAGGACGTCACCGAGGTCGAGTACCGCCAGCTGCGGCTGGAGCGCGTCGTCCTCGTCGGCGTCTGGACGACCGGCACCGCCCAGGAGGCGGAGAACTCCCTCGCGGAGCTCGCCGCGCTCGCCGAGACCGCGGGCGCCCTGGTCCTCGACGGCGTCATCCAGCGCCGCGACAAGCCCGACCCGGCCACCTACATCGGCTCCGGCAAGGCGCAGGAGCTGCGGGACATCGTCCTGGAGTCGGGCGCGGACACCGTCGTCTGCGACGGTGAGCTCAGTCCCGGGCAGCTGATCCACCTGGAAGACGTCGTCAAGGTCAAGGTCGTCGACCGGACGGCCCTGATCCTCGACATCTTCGCCCAGCACGCCAAGTCCCGAGAGGGCAAGGCCCAGGTCGCGCTCGCGCAGATGCAGTACATGCTGCCCAGGCTCCGCGGCTGGGGCCAGTCGCTCTCCCGGCAGATGGGCGGCGGCGGTGGCGGCGGCATGGCCACGCGCGGCCCCGGTGAGACCAAGATCGAGACGGACCGCCGGCGGATCCGCGAGAAGATGGCCAAGATGCGCCGGGAGATCGCGGAGATGAAGACGGGCCGCGAGATCAAGCGCCAGGAGCGCCGCCGCAACCGGGTCCCCTCGGTGGCCATCGCCGGGTACACCAACGCCGGCAAGTCCTCGCTGCTCAACCGGCTCACCGGGGCGGGCGTCCTGGTGGAGAACGCGCTGTTCGCCACCCTCGACCCGACCGTGCGCCGCGCCGAGACCCCGAGCGGCCGGCTGTACACCCTGGCCGACACCGTCGGCTTCGTGCGCCATCTGCCGCACCACCTCGTCGAGGCGTTCCGCTCCACCATGGAGGAGGTCGGCGACTCCGACCTCATCCTGCACGTGGTGGACGGCTCGCACCCCGCGCCGGAGGAGCAGCTGGCCGCCGTGCGCGAGGTGATCCGCGAGGTGGGCGCGGTCGACGTACCGGAGATCGTGGTGGTCAACAAGGCCGACGCGGCCGACCCGCTGGTGCTCCAGCGCCTGCTGCGGATCGAGCGCCGGGCCCTCGCGGTCTCCGCCCGCACGGGTGCCGGGATCCCCGAGCTGCTCGCGATGATCGACGCCCTGCTGCCGCGGCCCGAGGTCGCGGTCGAGGCCCTCGTGCCGTACACCCACGGGGGGCTCGTCTCCCGGGTCCACGGCGAGGGCGAGGTGATCTCCGAGGAGCACACCACGGAGGGCACCCTGCTCAAGGCACGGGTGCACGAGGAGCTGGCCTCGGCGCTCGCCCCCTACGTGCCCGCGGCCCGCTGAGCGGGCCACGCCCCGCGGGGGAGCCCCGGCCCGCCCCCCTGCCGGGGCGGGCCGGGGCTCCCCCGCTCCGTGCGTGCGGGCGGCGCGCAGCCGCCGGGACCCGGCCGCCCCGCGGCCGGGTCCCGGCGCCTCACTGCCCGGCGAACTTCCGGCTGACCTCCGTGTAGACGCCCCGCGCCTCCTCGCCCAGCCGCGGTCCGGCGAGCCAGCCGGCGGTCACCGGGCCGATCGAGGTGTTGGAGACCAGGGCGGGCGCGCCGTCGCGCCCCTGCGCGACCCAGCCGCCCCCGGAGGAGCCACCGGTCATGGTGCAGCCGATCCGGTACATCGTGGGCTGCTCGGCGCCGAGCGAGAGCCGCCCCGGTGCGTCGGTGCACTGGAACATCCGCTGGCCGTCGTAGGGCGGGGACGCCGGGAAGCCGGTGGCCGTCATGGACGCGACCTCCGGCACCGCGGGCGCCGTGAAGTCGACCGGCAGCGCGGCGCCGACCGTCTCCTCCAGGGACTTGCCCGAACCGCCCTTCTCGGGCGTGACGTGCATGACGGCGTAGTCCCAGGACGCGCCGTCGCCCCCGGTGGCACCGCCCTCGGCGATCCACTGCTCCGAGGTCTGCGCCCAGTCCACCCACCACACGCCGTAGGGCGCGACCTGGTCCTTCGACGCCTGCTCCAACTGCGCGGTGGGCAGCGCCCCGTCGTTGTACGAGGGCACGAAGGCGATGTTGCGGTACCAGCCGCCGCTCTTGCCCGCGTGCACGCAGTGGCCCGCCGTCCAGACCATGTTGGAGCGCCCCGGGTTGGCGGGGTCCTTCACCACGGTCGCGGAGCAGACCATCGAGCCCTCGGGCCCGTCGAAGAACACCTTGCCCGCCTCGGCTGCGCTCGCGTGGTACGGGGCCTTCGCCGGCACCGCGTCGACGGGCGCGGGCGTCGGGTCCGTCACGCCCTCGTCCCCCGAGATGTCCGGGTCCACCGGGGCAGCCGGGGGCGTCTCCGCGTCCCGCATCCGGTCCGGGTCCCACAGGTCCTCGATGATGGGGTTGACGAAGTCCTTCGCCTCGCGGAGCCAGGTGTCGGCGTCCCAGTCGCGCCACTCGCCGCCGCGCCACTTGTCCAGGTCGATCCCGTGCTCCTTGAGCCGGTCCACCAGATCGTCCGGGATCGTGATCGCGCCGTCGGCCGCCTGGCTCGCCGGGGCACTCGGCTTGTCCGCCGCGGAGTCCTCGCCCGGACCGCAGCCGGTGGCGGTCAGCGCGAGTGCGGCGGCAAGGGAAACCGCCGCCAGCGTCGGGCGAATGGGTCGCATCTCGTGATCCCCCTGGGACTTCGGTGCTGCTGATCTGTCCGAACCGTGCAACCTGCGGGAGGTGTCGGCGCCTCGGCGCACCCGGAAGGACCGGGCGGCCGCCCGCTGCCTCCCGGGCACGAACCGCCGCCGGTTGCGGCCCCCCACTATGCCGGTGCCGATGGGGACGGCGATCACCAGGTCCGCGGTTCCCCGCTCCGGGCTTCTTCCGCGCAGCCCGTGATCTTTCGGGACGACCGTCGTTGTTCTTGCGGGGGGACAGCGGTGCTGCCCCGCATCGAGCGCTCGGCGCGCCGCGGCCGTACTCCGGGAGGGACCCCGGAGGGAGGCGGGCGCCGCGATCGCCCGGCCCACCCGGTGCATCCGGGGACGACGCAACCGTGACAGCGGGAGGACCGACAGCCGTGGCCGTGACCCAACCAGCCCCGACGGCAGCCACCACCGCCCACCAGGGGATCCTGCGCAGGCAGGCCCTGCGCGAGTCGGCAGCCCGGACCTACGCGCGCTCGCTGCCGATCGTGCCCGTCCGCGCCCGGGGGCTGACCATCGAGGGCGCCGACGGGCGCCGCTACCTCGACTGCCTCTCCGGCGCGGGCACGCTGGCGCTGGGCCACAACCACCCCGTGGTCCTGGAAGCGGTCCGCAGGGTCCTCGACTCGGGCGCCCCGCTGCACGTCCTCGACCTGGCCACACCGGTCAAGGACGCCTTCACCACGGAGCTGTTCGCCACCCTCCCGCCCGCTCTGGCGGCCGACGCCCGCATCCAGTTCTGCGGGCCGGCGGGGACCGACGCCGTCGAGGCCGCCCTGAAGCTGGTCCGCACCGCCACCGGCCGCACCGGCATGCTCGCCTTCACCGGCGCCTACCACGGCATGACGGCCGGCGCGCTGGACGTGTCCGGCGGCGCCACCGACACCCGGGTGACCCGCCTGCCCTTCCCCTCCGACTACCGCTGCCCCTTCGGCGTCGGAGGGGACCGCGGCGCCGAACTCGCGGCCCGCTGGACCGAGAGCCTGCTCGACGACCCCAAGAGCGGCACCCCGTCCCCCGCGGGCATGATCCTCGAACCGGTTCAGGGCGAGGGCGGTGTCGTCCCCGCCCCCGACGCCTGGCTGCGCCGGATGCGCGCCCTCACCGAGGCGCGCTCCATCCCGCTCATCGCCGACGAGGTGCAGACCGGCGTCGGGCGCACGGGGGCCTTCTGGGCCGTCGAGCACAGCGGGGTGGTCCCCGACGTGATGGTCATGTCGAAGGCCATCGGCGGCTCCCTCCCGCTCGCGGTGGTCGTCTACCGCTCCGCCCTGGACGCCTGGCCCCCGGGTGCGCACGCGGGCACCTTCCGCGGCAACCAGCTGGCCATGGCCGCCGGGGCCGCCACCCTCGCCTTCGTGCGGGAGAACCGCCTGGCCGAGCGCGCCTCCGCGCTCGGGGCGCGGATGCTGGCCCGGCTCCAGGGCCTCGCCGCGAGCCACCCCTGCGTGGGCGACGCACGGGGGCGGGGGCTGATGATCGGCGTGGAACTGGTCGACCCGGACACGCCGTCCGCCGACTCCTCCGCCCCCGCCCCCGCACCCGGGCTCGCCGCCGCGGTCCGCGACGCCTGCCTGGACAGGGGGCTGATCGTCGAACTCGGCGGGCGGCAGTCCGCCGTGGTGCGCCTGCTCCCCCCGCTCACCCTCACCGACGAGCAGGCGGAGGCCGTGCTGGACCGCTTCGCCGACGCCCTGGCCGTGGCCGAACGCGCGGTCGGCGACCCCGCCGCCCGGGCGGCCGGAGCGGCGCCCTCGCGCGCCCGCTGACCGGCCGCGGGCCGGCCGGAGCGCGAGCCGCGCTCCGGCCCCCCTCCGCGGCCCCCGCGCGGCCGCCACCCCTGCCCCCGCACCCCGGAACCGCCCAAGGAAGCCCGTGAACCCCACCCCCGCACCCGAAGCGCCCGAGACCCGCGGCGACCGCGCTCCCGCCCGCGGCGCGGGCGAGAGCCCGCCCCGCGGCCCCCTCGCCCCGGAGGACGGCTCCCCGGCGGTGCCCCGCCAGCACGCCAGGAGCCTCGACGACGCCCCCCTGTCCGCCGAGGACGATCCCCTCGACGCCCCGGACCCCTACCGTGTCGCCGACGCGGCCGCCACCGAGAACCTGCTGCGCTGCTGGGTCCGCGAACGGGGACTGACCCGACCCTCGGGCGAGGTCCTGCGCGTCCCCCTCGCGGCGAGCGGCACCGCGCTGCTGGTCCCCGTCCGCTACTGGTCGCCCACCGGCTGGCACCGCTTCGGGCCCCCCGTGCTCGACGGCAGCCCCGAGGCGGCGGAGCCGGCCGACGCCGTCACGGTCGCCGCCCTGCTGGGCCGGGAGGCCGGGCAGTCCGAGGCCGCCGAGCTGGTCGGGCGGGTCGCCGACTCGGTCCGCCGCACCACGGGGTTCGTCACCGCCAGACGGCGGTCCCCCGAGGACCCGCCGGGCGCCGACGCCTTCCTCGCCGCCGAGCAGTCCCTGCTGCTCGGCCACCCCCTCCACCCCACGCCCAAGAGCCGCGAAGGGCTCTCCGACGCGGAGGGCCGGCGCTTCTCGCCCGAGGTCCACGGCTCCTTCCCGCTGCACTGGATCGCCGTCGCGGGCTCCGTGCTCGCCACCGACTCCGCCTGGACCGAGCAGGGCCGCCCGCTGAGCGCCGACCGGATCATCCGCCGGGCCGCGGCCGACGCGGACCTCCCCCCGGACACGGCCGTGCTGCCCCTGCACCCGTGGCAGGCGCGGGAGGTCCTGCACCGCCCGGCCGTCGCCGAGCTGCTGGACGCGGGACTCCTGCGCGACCTCGGGCCGCGGGGCGGCGCATGGCACCCCACCTCCTCCGTGCGGACGGTCCACCGCCCCGGTGCACCCGCCATGCTCAAGCTCTCCCTCGGCCTGCGCATCACCAACTCCCGGCGCGAGAACCTCCGCAAGGAGCTGCACCGCGGGGTGGAGGTGCACCGCCTGCTGCGCACCGGGCTCGCCGCGCGGTGGCGGGCGGCCCACCCCGGCTTCGACATCGTCCGCGACCCCGCCTGGGCGGCCGTCGACACCCCGGACGGGGAGCCCGTCCCGGGCCTGGACCTGGTGCTGCGCCACAACCCCTTCGGCCCGGGCGACGACGCGGTGTGCATCGCCTCGCTCACCTCCCCCCGCCCCTGGCCCGGCCGTCCGCGGATGCGCTCCCGGCTGGCCGCCGTGGTCGGGGGCCTCGCCCGCCGCTCGGGGCGCCCCTCCACCGCCGTGGCGGCCGAGTGGTTCCTGCGCTACCTGGACCACGTCGTGCGCCCCCTGCTGTGGCTCGACGCCGAGGCCGGTGTCGCCCTGGAGGCCCACCAGCAGAACACCCTGGTCGTCCTGGACCCGCACGGCTGGCCCGCCGGCGGACGCTACCGCGACAACCAGGGCTACTACTTCCGCGAGTCCCACCGGGAGCAGCTCACCCGGCTGCTGCCCGGCATCGGCGACCGCAGCGACACCTTCGTCTCCGACCGGATCGCCGACGAGCGCTTCGCCTACTACCTGGGCGTCAACAACGTCCTCGGCCTGATCGGCGCCTTCGGCTCCCAGCACCTGGCCGACGAACGGGTGCTCCTCGCAGGGCTGCGGCGCTTCCTGGCCGCCGAGGCGGCCCAGGGCTCCCCGCTGCCCGGACTCCTCCTGGACGCCCCGGTGCTGCGCGCCAAGGCCAACCTCCTGACCCGGCTGCGGGGACTCGACGAACTCGTCGGGCCCGTCGACACCCAGTCCGTGTACGTGGAGATCGCCAATCCGCTGCACTCCTGAGACGGCCTCCCACCAGCCCCGGTCGCGGCCCGCGGGCCCCGACCGGGGGAGCGGAACGAAAGGAGCCGAGGCCCCGATGAGCGCAACGCCCCCGCCCCGTGCGGTGACCGGCGTGCCCTTACCCCCGCAGACCGCGCCGCACCCCCGCACCGCACGCCCGGAGCCCGCGGCGGCGGACCCCGGGGGGCCCGCCGCCGCGCAGAACCCCGCCCGGCCCCCCGCCCCGCATCCGGCGACACCGCCCCTCAGCCCGGCGCCGGCCGCCCCGCGCCCGTCGCCCGCCGCCGGCGGACTGCCCCCCGGCGGCAGCACCGTCCCCACCCCCGCCGGCGCCTTCCGCCTCGTGCCCGTCGTCCCGGAGCGCGACCTCGCCCTGCTGGTCCGCTGGATGAACGACCCCGCCGTGGCCGCCTTCTGGGAGCTTGCGGGCCCCGCCGCCACCACCCTCGCCCACCTGCGGCGCCAGCTGGACGGCGGGAGCCGCAGCACGCCCTGCCTCGGCGAGCTCGACGGCAGGCCCACGGGCTACTTCGAGATCTACCGGGCCGATCTCGACCCGCTGGCCCGCCACTACCCCGCCCGCCCCCACGACATGGGCGTCCACCTCCTGATCGGGGCCGCCCGGGACCGCGGCCGCGGCACCGGCTCGCACCTGCTGCGGGCCGTCGCCGACCTCGTCCTGGACCACCATCCCGCCTGCCGGCGGGTCGTCGCCGAGCCCGACCTGGGCAACACGCCGTGCGTCGCCGCCTTCCTGAGCGCCGGCTTCCGCCTCTCGGCGGAGGTCGACCTCCCGGACAAGCGGGCCGCGCTCATGATCCGTGAACGCGCCCTGCGGAGCCGCCTGTGAACCCGCTGACCGCCATACCCCGTGCGCCCCGCGCCGGTTCCACCCGAGGAGCCCCCGTGCCCATGACCCCTGCGAGCCCCATGCCCTCCGAGCGGTCCCGCTCCGCCCTCCACACCCCCCCGGGCCTGACCGGGGAGCACTGGGACCGGGCCTGCCGCCGGCTGCTGGCCAAGATGCTCGGAGAGTTCGCCTACGAGGAGATCATCACCCCGCGGCCCGCGGGGCCGGACGGCCCCGGCGCGCCGGAGGGGGCCGCCGCCCGCTACCTGCTGCGCCTCGGCGACGGCGGTGAGCTCTCCTTCCGCGCCCGCCGCGGCGCCTACGGCAGCTGGCGGGTCGAGGCCGGCTCCGTCACCTGCGACGGTGCCGCGTTCACCGATCCGCTGGCCTTCCTCACCCGCGCCCGGGACGTCCTGGACCTCGACGGCCCGACCCTCGGCCACCTGGTGCGCGAGCTCTCCCTGACCCTGACCGCGGACACCGCCCTCGACCGCCGCGCCGCCACCGCCGCCGAACTGGCCGAGCTGGGCTACGCCGAACTGGAGGGCCACCAGACCGGGCACCCGTGGCTCGTCCTCAACAAGGGCCGCATCGGCTTCACCCCCTCCGACAGCGCCCACTGGGCCCCGGAGGCGCGCCTGCCGTGCGCCCTGCCCTGGATCGCCGTCCACACCGACCTGGCGGCCTACCGGGGTGTTCCGCGGCTCGCCGATCCGCGCGAGCTCTACCGCCGGGAGCTCGACAAGCGGACCCGTACGCGCTTCGCGGCGGTCCTGCACGAGCAGGGCCTCGACCCGGACGCCTACCTGTGGCTGCCGGTCCACCCCTGGCAGTGGGACGAGGTGGTCCTCCCCCTCCACGCTCCCTCCGTGGCCCACCGCCTCATCGTCCCCCTGCCCAGCGACGGGGACCTCCGGCTGCCGCAGCAGTCCATCCGCACCTTCACCAACGTCGACCGGCCCGAGCGCCACACGGTCAAGCTGCCCCTGTCGATCCTCAACACCCTGGTGTGGCGGGGACTGCCGACGGAGCGGACGCTGGCCGCCCCCGCGGTCACCGCCTGGGTCCAGGGGCTGCGCGACGCCGACCCGTTCCTGCGCGACGAGACCCGGGTGGTGCTGCTCGGCGAGGTCGCCTCGGTGACCGTCGAGCACCCGCTGTACGATCGGCTCGACGACGTGCCCTACCAGTACCGGGAACTCCTCGGCGCGATCTGGCGCGAGCCCCTCCAGCCCCGGCTGGACCCGGGGGAGCGGGCCCGTACCCTGGCCTCGCTGCTGCACACCGACGCCCGCGGGCGCGCCTTCGCCGCGGAACTCGTCCGGCGCTCGGGACTCGCCCCACAGGACTGGCTGCGGCGTCTGTTCGCCGCGCTGCTCCCGCCTCTGCTGCACTTCCTGCACCGCTACGGAACGGTGTTCTCGCCGCACGGGGAGAACGCGATCGTGGTCTACGACGCGCAGGACGTCCCCGTGCGGCTGGCGATCAAGGACTTCGTGGACGACGTCAACGTCAGCGCGGTGCCCCTCCCCGAGCACGCGGACATGCCGGAGGAGGTGCGGCGGGTGCTGCTCACGGAGGAGCCCGCCTTCCTCACCCAGTTCATCCACTCGGGTCTGTTCGTGGGGGTGTTCCGGTACCTCGCGCCGCTGATGGACGACGAGCTCGGCGTCCCGGAGGAGCGGTTCTTCGCCCTGGTCCGCGAGGAGATCCTGCGCTACCAGGGGCGCTTCCCCGAACTGAAGGAGCGCTACGAGCTGTTCGACCTGCTCACGGAGCGCATCGAGCGGCTGTGCCTCAACCGCAACCGGCTGCACCTGGACGGCTACCGGGACCGGGCGGACCGGCCGCACGCGGCCGTGCACGGGACCGTCCCCAACCCGCTGGCCGTGCACGGATGACGGCGTACGGTGACCGCACTGTCGGCGGTGACCCGTAGGCTGGTCCGGCTATGACGAAGCCATCCCTCCCCGAGCTCCTGCACGCCGCCGTCACCGCCGTGGGCGGTCGGGAACGGCCCGGCCAGGCCAGTATGGCCGAGGCCGTCGCCGAGGCGATCGACGACGGCTCCCATCTGCTGGTCCAGGCCGGCACCGGCACCGGCAAGTCGCTCGGCTACCTCGTACCGGCCCTGGCGCACGGGGAGCGGGTGGTGGTCGCGACCGCGACGCTGGCCCTCCAGCGGCAGCTGGTCGAGCGGGACCTCCCGCGCACGGTCGACGCGCTGCACCCGCTGCTGCGCAGGCGGCCGGAGTTCGCCATGCTGAAGGGCCGCTCCAACTACCTGTGCCTGCACCGGCTCCACGAGGGCGTTCCGCAGGACGACGAGGAAGGGCTCTTCGACCAGTTCGAGGCGGCGGCTCCCAGCAGCAGGCTGGGGCAGGACCTGCTGCGGATGCGGGACTGGGCCGACGAGACGGAGACCGGCGACCGCGACGACCTGACCCCGGGGGTCTCCGACCGTGCCTGGAGCCAGGTGTCGGTCTCCTCGCGCGAGTGCCTCGGGGCGTCCAAGTGCGCCTACGGCGCGGAGTGCTTCGCGGAGGCGGCACGGGAGCGGGCCAAGCTCTCCGAGGTGGTCGTCACCAATCACGCCCTGCTCGCGATCGACGCGATCGAGGGCGCTCCCGTGCTGCCCAAGCACGAGGTGCTGATCGTCGACGAGGCACACGAGCTGGTGTCCCGGGTGACGGGGGCCGCCACCGGCGAGCTGACCCCGGGCCAGGTCGGCCGTGCGGTGCGCCGTGCGGCGAAGCTGGTCGACGAGAAGGCCGCGGACGCCCTCCAGACGGCCTCGGAGTCCTTCGAGCGGGTCATGGAGCTGGCGCTGCCGGGCCGGCTGGAGGAGGTGCCCGAGGACCTGGGGTACGCCCTGGCGGCGCTGCGGGACGCCTCGCGGACGGTGATCAGCGCCATCGGGGCCACCCGGGACTCCTCGGTGCAGGACGAGGACGCGGTGCGCAAGCAGGCCCTGGCCGCGGTGGAGAACGTGCACGCGGTGGCGGAGCGGATCACCGTGGGTTCGGAGTACGACGTCGTGTGGTACGAGCGCCACGACCGCTTCGGGGCGTCGCTGAGGGTCGCCCCGCTGTCGGTGTCGGGGCTGCTGCGCGAGAAGCTCTTCGCGGAGCGGTCCGTGGTGCTGACCTCGGCGACGCTGAAGCTGGGCGGGGACTTCAACGGTGTCGGCGCCTCGCTGGGCCTGGCGCCGGAGGGGACCGGCGGGGACGAGGTCCCCCAGTGGAAGGGGCTGGACGTCGGCTCGCCGTTCGACTACCCGAAGCAGGGCATCCTCTATGTGGCGCGCCATCTGGCGACGCCGGGCCGGGAGGGCTCCCGCGGCGACATGCTCGCCGAACTGGGTGAGCTGGTGGAGGCGGCCGGGGGGCGGACGCTGGGGCTGTTCTCCTCGATGAGGGCGGCACAGGCCGCCGCGGAGGAGCTGCGGGGGAGCTCGGACCGGCCGATCCTGCTCCAGGGCGAGGAGACCCTGGGCGAGCTGATCCGCCGTTTCGCGGCGGACCCGGCCACCTGCCTGTTCGGCACCCTGTCCCTGTGGCAGGGCGTGGACGTGCCGGGGCCGAGCTGCCAGCTGGTGGTGATGGACCGCATTCCGTTCCCGCGGCCCGACGATCCGCTGATGAGCGCGCGGCAGAAGGCCGTGGAGGAGGCCGGGGGGAACGGCTTCATGGCGGTCGCGGCGAACCACGCGGCGCTGCTGATGGCGCAGGGCGCGGGGCGGCTGGTCCGGGCCACGGGTGACCGGGGCGTGGTGGCGGTGCTGGACCCGCGGCTGGCCACGGCCCGGTACGGCGGCTATCTGCGCGCCTCGCTGCCGGACTTCTGGTACACCACGGACCGGAACCAGGTGCGCAGGTCGCTGTCCGCGATCGACGCGGCCGCTGCGGCGGAGGGGCGGTAGAGCCGACCCGGGGAGCCCGGGCCGCCCCGTACGGGGCGGCCACCCTGCGGCAGGGAGCCCGGGCGTGGCAGGGCCCCGGGACCGGCGCAGGAGGTCCCGGGGCCCGGTCGGTGCCGGCGGGTGTCACACCCGCCGGAGAACGGCCACCACCTTGCCGAGGATGGTGGCCTCGTCGCCGGGGATGGGCTGGTAGGCGGCGTTGTGCGGGAGGAGCCAGACGTGCCCGTTCTCCCGCTTGAAGCGCTTCACCGTGGCCTCGCCGTCGAGCATGGCGGCGACGATGTCCCCGTTCTCGGCGACCGGCTGGCGTCGGACCGTGACCCAGTCCCCGTCGCAGATCGCGGCTTCGATCATCGAGTCGCCGACGACCTTGAGGACGAACAGCTCGCCGTCGCCGACGAGCTGGCGGGGGAGGGGGAAGACGTCCTCCACGGACTCCTCCGCCAGGATGGGGCCGCCCGCGGCGATCCGCCCGACCAGCGGCACATAGGAGGCGGCCGGCTTGCCGGTGGTGTCCGTGGTCTGGGTGCTGGGCTGGTCCGAGCCGCGGACCTCGTAGGCACGGGGCCGGTGCGGGTCGCGCCGGAGGAAGCCCTTGCGCTCCAGGGCCATCAGCTGGTGGGCGACGGAGGAGGTGCTGGACAGGCCGACCGCCTGGCCGATCTCGCGCATGGACGGCGGGTATCCCCGGCGCTGCACGGAGTCCCGGATGACCTCGATCACCCGGCGCTGGCGGTCGGTGAGACCGGAGCTGTCCGCCCTGATCCCTGGAGGCCGCCCGGGCAGGGAGCGGCTGGGCTTGGGCCCCTCCGGGCTCGTGAGTCCGTCGTTCATGGCATGCACCGGCTCGTATCGGTTCTGGGAGCGGTCCTGAGCAGTGATGGTCGCGGCACTGTCAGCAGTCGTGGTCACGTCGGCCCCTCTCGAATGGTCTCCCTAGCTGGACAACGGTAGTTGGTTTCGAAAGGTTGCGCCAAACACACGTTCGAGTGAAAAACCCGGATTTTCCTGTGCGCTGCCGCCGCCTGGGTGTATGTGCGAACACTCCGCGTGTCCGTGCGGGTGTCCCGTCTACGGTAGCCTTCGCGGCCGTGGGCCGGTCGGCCCTCCGCGTCGTGTCGCCGCCCCCGCCCGGGTTCCGGGCGGAGTGCCGCGCCCGCCCCGTGCGCGGCCCCGTCGCCGCGTCCCGTGTGCGCGGCGCCCGGCGGGTGTGCAGAGGGACGCGCCGGGGTCCAATGACCGGTCAGACCCCAGATCTAGTGGTTGGATTGGCTCCACCACCCAGAAGTTGTGGTCCCCCGGTCCGTCAGGGCCTCCGGCATCGCCTATGCTGGGGACTGCTTCGGGGGGTTCGGCAGGCCGTCCGGGTCGTTGCGTCGTGCTGTGTGAGGAGGGGTTGGGAGCCATGCACTGTCCCTTCTGCAGGCACCCCGACAGCCGGGTCGTCGACAGTCGGACCACCGACGACGGCACCTCCATCCGGCGTCGCCGCCAGTGCCCCGACTGCTCCCGCCGCTTCACGACGGTCGAGACCGCGTCACTCATGGTGATCAAGCGCAGCGGCGTCACGGAGCCCTTCAGCCGTACCAAGGTCATCTCCGGCGTGCGCAAGGCGTGCCAGGGGAGACCGGTCACCGAGGACGCGCTCGCCCAGCTCGGCCAGCGGGTCGAGGAGGCCGTGCGCGCCACCGGCAGCGCCGAGCTGACCACCCACGACGTGGGCCTGGCCATACTCGGCCCCCTGCAGGAACTCGACCTCGTCGCGTACCTGCGCTTCGCGTCCGTCTACCGGGCCTTCGACTCGCTTGAGGACTTCGAGGCCGCCATCGACGAGCTCCGCGAGGAGCGGCCGCCCGCCAGGGAGTGCTGCGGGGGCGGGGCCGTCGAGGTGCCGGAGCCCGCAGGCGCGGCCGACTGACCGACGGCGGCCGGACGGGTGGAGCCCGCCCCGCGGGATCCCCGGCCGGCCGAGGCGGCACATGACCTGCCCGGGGCGCCGCTCAGCGGCGCACCGGGCACACGACAGAACCTGTGCCCTGGGAAGATCTGGGCACATCAGGGCGTTTTTGCCCATGTATGGGAGGCGGCATGACCGAGACGACGAGCGGCCCCGCACGGGGGTCCCGCACCAAGGGGACCAAGGCGGCCAAGGGGCTGCGCATCGAGCGCATCCACACCACCCCGGGAGTGCACCCGTACGACGAGGTGGCCTGGGAGCGCCGTGACGTCGTCATGACCAACTGGCGTGACGGCTCGGTGAACTTCGAGCAGCGCGGCGTGGAGTTCCCCGACTTCTGGTCGGTGAACGCGGTCAACATCGTCACCAGCAAGTACTTCCGCGGGGCCGTCGGCACCCCGCAGCGCGAGACCGGTCTGAAGCAGCTCATCGACCGGATCGTGAAGACGTACCGCAAGGCCGGCGAGGACCACGGCTACTTCGCCTCGCCCGCCGACGCCGAGATCTTCGAGCACGAGCTCGCCTACGCCCTGCTGCACCAGGTCTTCAGCTTCAACTCCCCGGTCTGGTTCAACGTCGGCACCCCCCAGCCCCAGCAGGTCTCCGCCTGCTTCATCCTCTCCGTCGACGACTCCATGGAGTCGATCCTGGAGTGGTACAAGGAAGAGGGGATGATCTTCAAGGGCGGTTCGGGCGCCGGCCTGAACCTCTCCCGCATCCGCTCCTCCAAGGAACTGCTCTCCTCGGGCGGCAACGCCTCGGGCCCCGTCTCCTTCATGCGCGGTGCCGACGCCTCCGCCGGGACGATCAAGTCGGGCGGAGCCACCCGCCGCGCCGCCAAGATGGTCATCCTCGACGTCGACCACCCGGACATCGAGGCCTTCATCGAGACCAAGGTGAAGGAGGAGGAGAAGATCCGCGCCCTGCGCGACGCGGGCTTCGACATGGACCTGGGCGGCGACGACATCACGTCCGTCCAGTACCAGAACGCCAACAACTCGGTCCGCGTGAACGACGAGTTCATGAAGGCCGTCGAGGCCGGCGGCACCTTCGGCCTGCGCGCCCGGATGACCGGCGAGGTCATCGAGGACGTCGACGCCAAGTCGCTGTTCCGCAAGATGGCCGAGGCCGCCTGGGCCTGCGCCGACCCGGGCATCCAGTACGACGACACCATCAACCACTGGCACACCTGCCCCGAGTCCGGCCGGATCAACGGCTCGAACCCGTGCAGCGAGTACATGCACCTGGACAACACCTCGTGCAACCTGGCCTCGCTGAACCTCATGAAGTTCCTCAAGGACGACGGTGCGGGCAACCAGTCCTTCGAGGTCGAGCGCTTCGCCAAGGTCGTCGAGCTGGTCATCACGGCGATGGACATCTCCATCTGCTTCGCCGACTTCCCGACCCGCAAGATCGGCGAGAACACCCGCGCCTTCCGCCAGCTCGGCATCGGCTACGCCAACCTGGGCGCCCTGCTCATGGCCACCGGCCACGCCTACGACTCCGAGGGCGGCCGGGCCCTCGCCGGGGCGATCACCTCGCTGATGACCGGCACCTCCTACCGGCGCTCCGCCGAGCTGGCCGCGGTGGTCGGCCCCTACGACGGCTACGCCCGCAACGCCCAGCCGCACCAGCGCGTGATGAAGCAGCACGCCGACGCCAACGCCACGGCGACCCGCATGGACGACCTCGACACCCCGGTGTGGGCCGCGGCCACCGAGGCGTGGCAGGACGTGATCCGCCTCGGCGCGAAGAACGGCTTCCGCAACTCCCAGGCCTCGGTGATCGCCCCCACCGGCACCATCGGACTGGCGATGTCCTGCGACACCACCGGCCTGGAGCCCGACCTGGCGCTGGTGAAGTTCAAGAAGCTGGTCGGCGGCGGGTCCATGCAGATCGTGAACAACACGGTCCCGCAGGCCCTGCGCCGCCTCGGCTACCAGCCGGAGCAGATCGAGGCGATCGTCGCCCACATCGCCGACCACGGCAACGTGATCGACGCCCCCGGGCTGAAGACCGAGCACTACGAGGTCTTCGACTGCGCCATGGGCGAGCGCTCCATCTCCGCGATGGGCCACGTCCGGATGATGGCCGCGATCCAGCCCTGGATCTCCGGCGCGCTCTCCAAGACGGTCAACATGCCGGAGTCGGCGACCGTCGAGGAGGTCGAGGAGATCTACTTCGAGGCGTGGAAGCTCGGCGTCAAGGCGCTGGCCATCTACCGCGACAACTGCAAGGTCGGCCAGCCCCTCTCCGCCAAGACCAAGGAGAAGGAGAAGGCCGAGGTCACCGCCAAGGCCGAGGAGACCATCCGGTCCGCGGTCGAGAAGGTGGTCGAGTACCGCCCGGTCCGCAAGCGCCTGCCCAAGGGCCGTCCGGGGATCACCACCTCCTTCACGGTGGGTGGGGCCGAGGGCTACATGACGGCCAACTCCTACCCGGACGACGGCCTCGGCGAGGTGTTCCTCAAGATGTCCAAGCAGGGCTCGACCCTGGCGGGCATGATGGACGCCTTCTCCATCGCCGTCTCCGTCGGCCTCCAGTACGGCGTCCCGCTGGAGACCTACGTCTCGAAGTTCACCAACATGCGCTTCGAGCCGGCCGGGATGACGGACGACCCGGACGTGCGGATGGCGCAGTCGATCGTCGACTACATCTTCCGCCGCCTGGCGCTGGACTTCCTGCCCTTCGAGACCCGCTCGGCGCTCGGCATCCACTCCGCCGAGGAGCGCCAGCGCCACCTGGAGACCGGCTCCTACGAGCAGACGGACGACGTCGACCTCGACGTCGAGGGCCTCGCCCAGTCGGCCCCGGTCCAGCGGGAGACCGCACCGCAGACGGCGACCGTCCCGGCACCGGCGCAGGCGCACACCTCGGCCGAACTGGTCGAGATGCAGCTGGGCATCAGCGCCGACGCCCCGCTCTGCTTCTCCTGCGGCACCAAGATGCAGCGCGCAGGCTCCTGCTACATCTGCGAGGGCTGCGGCTCCACCAGCGGCTGCAGCTGAAGCCGGGCTGAGCCGCATCGAGTGCGGCACTCGGTGAACGCTCAGCCGGCAGGCAACCCCTGACGGGAGGGACGTCAGCCTCGTGCTGACGCCCCTCCCGCGCAGTGGCCGGCCCGGGGACGCATCCGCCGCTCCGGCGCCCGCGGCAACTGGGCATCGTCCCGTTCCACCCTGACTGTTCGAGAAGCGGGGGCGTTCGGGGCCTCGACGAGGCGGTTCACCGCCTGCGGCCGGGACGCCACGCGTAGGCCATGGGGGCCGTCTCCACGACGTCGCTCGGCCAGGTTTCCCGCACGCGCTCAAGTCGCCGCTGATGCTCCTGGACCCAGGTCTCCCGGGGTCGGAGCGAGAGCGTCGCGGTGAGGTGGTCGGGGTCGTCCACGGTCACGGACAAGGAACGGTCCTCGTACAGGTGGAAGGCGAGACTCGGTCCGCGGTCACCGCCGATGGTCGCGTCCGCGCCCGGCCCGAGCCGGGCCAGGTCGCGCTGCCAGGCGTCGAGATCCCCTTGGAGCAGGAAGAGTTCAAGCCGGGCGTCGACGAAGTCGGCCGAGGCCAGAACATCGGCCCGGAGGATGTCGTGGCCGGTCAGCACTCCCGGTCGGTCGCGACCGGTCACGCGCACGACGCAGCGGTTGCCGTCCACGTCCTCCAGGTGGATCAGGTCCACTGCGTCCGATTCGGTCACCGTCGGCCTCTCTCTCGTGAGGGTCGGATGCGCATCCTCTCGCATCACCGGCTGGGCCTGCCCGCCCGGCCGGGGCGGCCTCACGCCGGCCGCACGTGTCCTTCCCGTTCGGGGCGGATTCCCGGGCGCACGCCAGGAGCAGGTGATCTCCGCCCGTGCAGCGGGCACCCGAGGGCCCCGGCATGCCGTGAGGCGGGGAGCCCCCAGGGGGCTCCCCGCCTCACCGCATGCCCGTTCGCTCCGTCGCGGGCGTGGGCACGCGCAGGCGCTCCCTTCGCGCGTGCCCGCGGTCGCCGCCGCCCTGGTTCAGCGGCCCATCGCGCGCAGGAAGCCCTCCGGGTCGGCGTCGTGACCGCGCAGCACCGGCTCGAAGCTCCAGGCGCCCCCGGCCGAACGGCGGAACTCGCACACCACGGCCGCCGTGGAGCCGGACACCGAGGAGAAGTCCTCGGCGGCCAGCTCGCGGTGGTCCTCCTCGACGGTCAGCCCGACATGGGCGATGTCGCCGAACACCCGCCGTCCGTCCCGCTGCTGGATCACGACGCCGACGACCACCCGGCCGTACACGGGCGCCATGCGGTCGAACTCCAG
The DNA here is from genome assembly GCF_024497955.1 of Streptomyces sp. C10-9-1. GTDB lineage: Bacteria > Actinomycetota > Actinomycetes > Streptomycetales > Streptomycetaceae > Streptomyces > Streptomyces sanyensis. Next base: position 62,253 of record NZ_JANHKP010000013.1, read on the forward strand.
CGTCAGCACCTCGTCGTCGCCGAAGCCCTGCCCGGTGTCGCTGTGCCGGTTCAGGATGATCGTCCCGTCCGGCGACCGGCTGTCGAAGTGCACCACGTATGCCGGGTCTCCGCTCTCGCCGGACCCCTCGTACATCCCTGCCACCAGATCCAGGTCATGGGGCGCCTCGCCCATGGGACTCGGGTCCCACCGCAGGGACACCTCTGCCTTCCGGACGCCCTTGCTGAGGCTGCTCACCGGATCTCCTCCCCGTTGTCGCGCCGCCCTGTGCAACTGCCTTGTTCCCTGAGCAGGTCGACCGTAGCCGTTCGAAGGCGGGTGGTGCGAGCCGCCTTCCGCCGGTCCGGCGGAAGGCGCCCCACGGCCGACGACCTGCGGTGTCCGGAAACGAGCGGTGCCCGAGCGGGCCGGTGGCGGACACCGACGGACCGGGAGGTCGCCCGGTGCACGGACCGGCGCACCGGTGCACACGGGGACGGCAGTGCCCGCGGACCGCAGCCGCCCCCGGCGCCCGCGCCGTACGATGGCGCGGTGCTGGTCAAGTGGAGTCGCTGCACCGTGGTGGACCGACGCGGGTTCGAACGGGGGCAGCGCAAGTGGGCGGGGCTGCCGGGCGAGCCCGGCTTCCGGGGGCAGGGCGGCGGCTGGAGCCGGCTGCGGCCGAATGTCGCCCATGTCGTCTCCTTCTGGGAGAGCCGCCCCTTCTACGACTCCTTCATGGCCCGGTCGTACGACCGGCTCGCGGCCGCCCAGGCGGGGACCTTCAAGGAGGCCCAGGCCACGCTGTTCGCCTACCGCTTCGACGTGAAGACGGGCTTCGAGCCCCGCTTCTCCGACGCCGACGTGCTGCGGGTGGCGCACTGCCGGGTCCGCGAGGACCGGGTGGAGCACTTCGCCCTGATGCAGGAGAAGGTCTGGAACCCGGCCATGGCCGGGTCACCCGGCATGCTGCGGGGGCTCTTCGGCGAGGCGCCCGGGAACGAGTTCCTGATCATGTCCCTGTGGCAGTCCGCGGCCGAGCACGGCAAGTACCGCCAGGAGCGGATAGAGCGGCTGCTGCTGAGGGCCAGGACCCAGGCCGACGTGGCGGCGATGACCGGCGACGTCGTGGAGCTCGAACCCTCCTGGACGGTCTGAGCCGTCCGGGCGGCGCCCGCGGGCCCCGTCCGCCCGCGGGCGGTCCCGCGGCGTGCGCGCGTAGGGTCGGTGTATGGCACGACCGCGACGTATCGTCCTCGTCCGCCACGGAGAGTCGGTGGGCAACCTCGACGACACCGTCTACGAGCGCGAGCCCGACCACGCCCTCCGGCTGACCGAGCGGGGTCTCGCCCAGGCGCAGGAGACCGGCGAGCGGCTGCGGTCCCTGTTCGGCGGCGAGCGCGTCAGCGTGTACGTCTCCCCGTACCGGCGGACCCACGACACGCTCCGCGCCTTCCGGCTCGACCCGGCACTGGTGCGCGTCCGCGAGGAGCCCAGGCTGCGCGAGCAGGACTGGGGCAACTGGCAGGACCGCGACGACGTGCGGCTCCAGAAGACCTACCGCGACGCCTACGGGCACTTCTTCTACCGCTTCGCGCAGGGGGAGTCGGGGGCGGACGTGTACGACAGGGTGGGGGCCTTCCTGGAGAGCCTGCACCGCAGCTTCGACGCCCCCGACCATCCGCCGAACGTCCTGCTGGTCACCCACGGCCTGACCATGCGGCTGTTCTGCATGCGCTGGTTCCACTGGACGGTGGCCGAGTTCGAGTCGCTGGCCAACCCGGACAACGGCGAGACCCGGGTGCTGGAGCTGGAGACGGGCGGCCACTACCGGCTGGACCGGCCCTTCGAGCGGTGGTGCACCCCGCGCTCGTACGGCGCCACCGGATAGGGTAGGGGGAAGATGATCGCTGATTCCTCTCGCGAGCGGCGCTTCACCCGCGCCCTGGACAGCCTGCGCGGGCTGTCCGTGGGAGACGCCCTGGGCTCCCAGTTCTTCGTACCCACCCACTATCCGCTGCTCAGACGGCGGGAGCTGCCTCCCGGCGACTGGCAGTGGACGGACGACACGGAGATGGCCGCCTCCGTCCTCGCCGTGCTCCACCGCCACGCACGCATCGACCAGGACGCCCTGGCCCGCTCCTTCGCGGAGCACCACGACGTCGACCGCGGCTACGGACCTGCGGTCAACCGCATGCTGCGGCTGGTCCGCGAGGGCGGCGACTGGAGGGAGCTCTCGGCGGCCCTGTTCAAGGGGCAGGGCTCCTGGGGGAACGGCTCCTCCATGCGGATCGCGCCGCTCGGCGCCTGGTACGCCGACGACCCGGAGCAGGCCACCCACCAGGCCGAGATCTCCTCGTACACGACCCACCAGCACCGGGAGGCCGTGGTGGGGGCCATGGCCGTGGCGGCGGCCGCGGCGCTCGCCGCCGACCCCGCCGGCGCCCCCTCACCCGAGGCGCTGCTCGACGGGGTGATCGCGCTCGTCCCGCGCAGCGCGGTCGGCGCGGGGCTGCGGCGGGCCCGGGACATGCTCGACTACGACGACGCCGCCACGGTCGCCGCGGTCCTCGGCAGCGGCCGCCGGACGAGCGCCCACGACACGGTGCCCTTCGCCCTCTGGTCGGCCGCCCGGGCCCTGGACGACTTCGAGCGGGTCTTCTGGACGACGGCGGGTGTCGGCGGGGACGTGGACACCACCTGCGCGATCGCCTGCGGGGTCGTGGCCGCGGGAGCGGCGGGGGCACCGCCGCGGGCGTGGACGGAGAGGACCGAGCCGCTGCCGGACTGGCTGCCTGCCCGGCCCGGCTGAGCCGACGGGCGAGGGCGGCGGGGCCTGCCCGGGCCGAGCGGTGTCACCCGGCGCCGGGCCCGCGGTGGCGCCCGTACGGGCCCCGCCCCGCCACGGGACGGCTCGGTCCGTCCCCGCCGCGCCCCCGGTGCGCGTGTGCGGAGGGTTCGGAGCCGGAGGCGGGCGGTGGACCGCCGGGTGGTCCGGTGGCGGCCCCCGGTGCGCTCAGGGTCCGGTGCCCCGCCTCCACGACCGCTGATCGGCCGTCATTATCGGCTGTACGGGGGAGGTTTGCCACCCCGGAGAGGGTGTCGGCCGCGAGATCTTCCGTGCGCCGTGTGCGATCCGGGCAGAGGCGGCGAGGGCAGGGTGCCGGACCGGTCCGGCCGTGGACGGGCCGCCTCACGGCTCGGGATGTGCACGGAGGGGCGAGGTTCGCGGACGCGAGGACGCTTGGGTGCGGGCGTGCCCTGCCCCTCGCCCCGGCCGCGTCCGGGTGGGGGGTCCAAGGGGGGTTCTCCCCGGGCAAGTCGGCTGCTGTGCAAGGAGCCCGGGACTTGAGGGCGCGTGGGGCGGGGCCCGAGACCGCGTGACCGGTGCTACCGGCCAGTAGCGCCTCGGCGCCACGGAGTGGTGTGCGAATGCGAACTCCGAGGTGGTCGGTGATGCCCCGAAACGGTGCGGCCGGATCCGGAGGCAGCGGGTCCGGTGGGTGCCGCCCGACGGCGCGGTTTCCCCTGGCCGGGCCGGGGGAGCGGGGCACCGGGTGTGGCCTGCGACGCAACCGTGACCCGCCGTCGCGGATCGGGGCGGGAACCGGGTGTCGCCGGACGCACCCGCAGGCGTACCCTTGCTGGCGCCATGCCGTACGAACCACCCACCCACACCGTCGAGCGGTCGATCCGGGCCACCACCGGAGCCAGGATCGTCGCGGGCGTCGACGAGGTGGGCCGGGGCGCGTGGGCCGGCCCCGTGACCGTCTGTGCGGCGATCACCGGACTGCGCCGCCCGCCGCCGGGCCTCACCGACTCCAAGCTGATCACTCCCAAGCGCCGAGCGGAGCTTGCCGATCGCCTGGAGTCGTGGGTCACCGCCCACGCCCTCGGGCACGCCACGCCCGCGGAGATCGACGACCTCGGGATGACGGCCGCCCTGCGCCTCGCCGCCGTGCGGGCGCTCGACGGCCTGCCGGTGCGCCCCGATGCCGTCATCCTCGACGGCAAGCACGACTACCTCGGGCAGCCGTGGCAGGTGCGCACGGTGATCAAGGGCGACCGGTCCTGTGTGGCAGTGGCCGCGGCCTCCGTGATCGCCAAGGTGCGCAGGGACGCCATGATGGCCGAACTGGGCGGGGAGTTCGGCGTCTTCGGCTTCGCCGACAACGCCGGATACCCCTCGCCCGTGCACAAGGCGGCTCTCGCGGAGCTGGGGCCCACCCCGCACCACCGGCTGTCCTGGGCGTATCTGGACGGGCTGCCCCGGTGGCGCCACCTGAAGAAGGCGCGCCTCTCGCCCGAGGCGGCCGCACTGGCAGACGGGGGCCAGCTCGGCTTCGACTTCTGAAACCTGCCCTGCGAGCGCAGCCGGGTCGCACTCCTGTGCCCACCCGCCGATGCCCATCCCGCCCGAGTTTGATAGACAACCACTCATGCCTCTCACCCCCGAGGAGCCTCAGATTCACGAGAGTGCCAAGGGTCCCCGCGCCACTCCGGCCGCCGGCCGCACCGCGCCGACCCCTCGACCCGTACCCGGTCCGCGTTCCGCGGCCTCACCGCGTCCCGGGCATCCGGGCCCCGGTCCGGCCCGGCCCGCCCCCTCCGCGCAGCGGCCCTCGCCGGCCGCCGTGCGGAAGTCCACCCCGCCCGGCAAGGGCAACCGCCCCGGGCCCCAGATCCAGCTGGTCGCCTCGACGCCGCAGGGCGCCGTCGAGGCCGCCGACGAGGCCGTCGACCTGCTGCTCGACTCCGGAAGGGCGCCCGGCGACGTCCTGGTGCTCACGACCGGCGGCCAGCACCCGTGGGCCGAGCACGAGCTGTCCTTCGGCGAGTCCGCCTACTGGGCGCAGAGTGACGCCCGTGAGGACGTGTTCTACGCGGCTGCGGACGGCATCGGGCGCGTCGGTGCCCGCCCCGTGGTGGTCGTCGCCGTCAACGGCGGGTCGGACGAGGCCGCGGCCGGTGCGCTGCCCGCCGCCCTGGCCAAGGCGTCCGCCCTGCTGGTCGTCTGCGGCGACCCGGCGCGCATCGACAAGGCGCTCGGCGCCCGGGCGTGACGCGCCTGTGCGCCCGGGCACGGCCGTCGGGACGACTCCTCGGCCGTGCCCGGGCGCCCGGTACGCCGTGCGCCGGTGCTCGCGACGCCGGACGTCCCGGAACCTCCGGCGACGGCGGTGGCCGGTCCCGGGTCCGCACGCCGGAGGGGCGTCAGCGGGCGGCCGTGCGGCGCAGGGCCTCCGACGCGCCCCCCGCGCTGCGCAGCGGGGCCGGATCGGCCTCCAGCATGCTGTCGGCCAGGCGGCCCGGAGGGGAGGCCGAGTGGGGGTGCCGTCCCCCACGGCCCTCACCGAGCACCTGCCACCCGCCGCGCGTGAGCGTGATGTAGGCGCCGCAGCGCAGGCCGTGCAGCGTGCAGGCGTCGCGCAGCCCCCACATCCAGGCGCCGTCCTCCTCCGTCCACCGTTCGTCCCCGTCGCGGCAGTAGAGCAGCACGGCGGTGCGGACCGGCGTCCGGCGCCGGAGGTCGTGCGGAATGACGCGGCGCAGGTGGGCCAGCAGGGCGTTGCGGAACTCCCAGCCGTCCGCGGGGGAGGGCTGGCGGGTGAACGAGGCACTGGCCGCCAGGCGTTCTTCGTGGTCGAGCACGGCGATGACCGCCGTCGACTGCGAGGGCCGGTGACGTGCGTGCAGCCCGCCGACCACCTCACGGGGGTTGCGCAGCAGCGGAATCTCCGCCGCCGCCCACTCCGCCGGTTCGAGTATCCGGACGAGGCGACTTGCGGTGCCGGCCGATGCGGTGATCGTAGAGGCTGCGGACGGAGCGAATCCGAAGGTCACGGTCCTCCCTTCGCATACGCGCCCACAGGAGCGGGCAGGGTCGGGTGAGGGCGCACCGCAGCAGGGCCCTTCAGGACCGAAACGGACCCGAGCGGGGAGCAGTTCAATTCTTCCTGCCGCATGAGCATGCGGCAACGAGCAATTTGGCGTCGCCGACGGGAATCAGTGGGTATGTGACTGATATCCCTGCCCACTCACCGTCCGTTCACGCCCCTGTGGACACCAGTTCACACACCAGTGACGGGAGAGGGCCGCGCCGCTCCCGGTCATGACGCAGTGTCATGACCGGCGGACCGGGGGCGGCCCGCCCTCGGTGCACTGCCCCGCGCGGAGACACCGCGCCCGCCGGGGAGGGCGCTGCACCGCCCGGGCCCACCCGGGTCGGCACCGGACCCGGTGCGGAGCCGCCCCCGCCGCGCCCGCCGGGCCGGCGGCCGGGCCTGCGAGGCGAAGCGGCACCGGAGCTCCGTCACCCCGGCGGTCAGGACTGAACCGCGAGAACCAGCGGGAACACCCCCTTCGCCCCCGCGCGCAGCAGCAGCCGCGAGACCACCGCCAGTGTCCAGCCGCTGTCGGCGTAGTCGTCGACCAGCAGCACCGGTCCCTCGGCCCGGGACACGGCCTCGCCCAGTGCGGGCGGAACCGTGAACGCCTCGTGCAGCGCGCGCACCCGCTGGGCGCTGTTCGTCCGGGAGACGTGTAGCTCGGACAGTTCCGGAGCGTGATCGACACGCCCCAGGAGCGGCATCCTCCCGACCTCCGAGATACGGGACCCGAGGGACTCGACCAGCCGGGGCCGCGTGCGGGAGGCGACGGTGACCACGCCGACCGGCCGCGGAGGAGCGTCCGCCTCCCCCGAGGCCCAGCCGCCGGGACCTCGGGCCCAGTCCGCCATGACCGTCACAACGGCCGAGAACATGTCGTCGGGCACCGGGTGGTCGGGTGCCCCCGGAGCGACCATCGGCCGCAACCGGTTGCCCCAGCCGATGTCCGACAGGCGGCCGAGCCCCCGTCCGCCGAAGGACTGCTCCGCCGCCGGAATGCGCCCCTTGAGGGCGACCCCCACCGCCGCCAGGCCCGTCGGCCACATCCGCCGGGGTTCGAGCTCCACACCGGGGCGCCGGAGTTCGCCGCGCGCGGCGTCCAGTGCGCCGTCCGTGACCTTGTCGCTGAAGCGCGCTCCCGCACAGTTGTCGCACCGACCGCAGGGAGCCGCCTCCTCGTCGTCCAACTGCAGGCGCAGGAACTCCATCCGGCACGCAGTGGAACCCGCGTAGTCGCGCATCGCCTGCTGCTCCGCCTCGCGCTGGCGGGCCACCCAGGCGTACCGCTCCGCGTCGTACTCCCAGGGGCGCCCGGTGGCGGTCCACCCGCCCTTGACCCGGCGCACCGCGCCGTCCACGTCCAGCACCTTGAGCATCGTCTCCAGGCGGGTGCGGCGGAGCTCCACCTGAGGCTCCAGCGCGGGGAGCGACAGCGGGCGGTCGGACCCCGCCAGCACGTCCAGGGTGCGGCGCACGAGCTCCTCGGGAGGGAAGGCCACCGAGGCGAAGTACTTCCAGATGGCCTCGTCCTCCCTGCCCGGGAGCAGCAGCACCTCGGCGTGCTCGACACCGCGCCCCGCTCGTCCCACCTGCTGGTAGTAGGCGATGGGCGAGGAGGGGGAGCCGAGATGCACCACGAAGCCGAGATCCGGCTTGTCGAACCCCATCCCCAGGGCGGAGGTCGCCACGAGGGCCTTGACCCGGTTGGCGATGAGGTCGTCCTCGGCCTGCTGCCGATCGGCGTTCTCCGTACGGCCGGTGTACGAGGAGACGGTGTGGCCGCACTGGCGCAGGTACGCGGTAACCTCTTCGGCGGCCGCGACGGTCAGCGTGTAGACGATCCCGGAGCCGGGCAGTTCGCCCAGGTGGTCGGCCAGCCACGCCAGGCGGTGCGCGGCGTCCGGCAGTTGCACCACACCGAGGCTCAGGCTCTCCCGGTCGAGAGGGCCCCGCAGCACCAGGGCGTCGGTCCCGGCGCCGGTGCCGAGCTGCTCCGCCACGTCGGCAGTGACCCGGGCGTTGGCGGTGGCCGTGGTGGCGAGGACCGGGACTCCGGCCGGCAGCTCGGCGAGCATCGTGCGCAGCCGCCGGTAGTCCGGGCGGAAATCGTGGCCCCAGTCGGAGATGCAGTGCGCCTCGTCGACGACCAGCAGGCCCGTGGCGGCGGCGAGGCTGGGCAGGACCCGGTCGCGGAAGTCGGGGTTGTTCAGCCGCTCGGGGCTCACCAGGAGCACGTCCACCGTGCCGTCCGCGATCTCGGCCTGCACCGCCTCCCACTCCTCCGTGTTGGAGGAGTTGATCGTCCGCGCGGTGATGCCCGCCCGGGCGGCGGCCTCGACCTGGTTGCGCATCAGGGCGAGCAGCGGGGAGACGATCACCGTCGGACCGGCGCCCCGCGCCCGCAGGAGCGAGGTCGCCACGAAGTACACGGCGGACTTGCCCCACCCCGTCCGCTGGACGACCAGGGCCCGGCGCCGGTCCGCCACCAGGGCCTCGATGGCCCGCCACTGGTCCTCGCGCAGGCGGGCGGTGCCGGTCGGGTCGGAGACGAGTCGGGCGAGCACGGTGTCGGCGGCGCTCCTGAGCTCCGCCCGGTCTGCGTTGGTCATGGCTCCATGCAACCTGATCGGACCGACAGGACGCGAACGGCGGCCACTCCCTGTGGACAAGTTTTCCACAGGGGGTGACGCCGCCCTCCCGGTCGCGAGACGGTCGGCCCATGAGCAAGCACAGCGCATTCGACGCCGGTCGCCCCGGCGACCGGCAGATCACCCTCCGCAGCCCGGCCGAACTGGCCGACGCACTCCCGTACATGATGGGCTTCCATCCCAGTGACTCGATCGTCCTCGTCACTCTCCACGGCAGGAGCGGCAGGTTCGGCGGCCGTCTGCGGGTCGGCATCCCGCCGTCGAGCGAGGAGTGGGAGCCCGTGGCGACGGAGATCGCCGACTGCCTGATCCGCGGGAGCGAGCACCGCGGTGCCCGCCCCGACGGCATGGTCGTCTTCCTCTGCCAGGACCCGGTGGCCGGCGAGAGCCCCGCCTCGGTCATGGCCCGGCTGCGTCCGCTGGCGCAATGGCTGCGGACCGCCTGCGGCACCCTCGACGTGCCCGTCTACGAAGCCCTGTGCATCACCGGGGGCCGCTACTGGTCCTACTGCTGCCCCGATGCCCGCTGCTGCCCTCCGGAGGGCTCACCCCTTGCCCTGCCGGGCACGTCCGTGCTGGCCGCGGCCGCCGCGTATGCGGGCGTGCAGGTGCGGGGCACGCAGAAGGAGATCGAGGCCAGGATGACTCCCCGGCCGGAGGCCGACGCGGCGGCCGGGGAGTGGGCCCTGGACGAGGCGGGCTGCGCGACCGCGCTCCGCCTGGCGGGCGGAACGGGGCGCCGCCGCCTCGCGGTGGAGACCCTGGACACGGCGGAGGCCCTGCTGGCGCGGCTCGCCCAGGCGCCGCGTACGGGCGGTGCCGGTGCGGCCGACGCCGCCGACGACCGGCTGGTCGCGGATTCCGAGGCGGCCCGGGTGATCATCGGACTGCAGGACCGGAGGACCCGGGACCGGGCGGCCCAGTGGATGGAGGGCCCGTCGGCCGACGCCGCCCTGCGCCTGTGGCGCTCGCTCGCCCGGCGCTGCACGGGCGGGTACCGGTCCTACGCGGCGGCGCCTCTGACCCTGGCCGGCTGGGTCTCCTGGTCGACCGGGGACGAGCCCTCGGCCCGGGTCGCGCTCGGCCTCGCCCTGCGGGCCGACCCCGACTACGTCTTCGCACGCCTGCTGCACCAGGCGTGCAACGCGGGCCTCGACCCCGAGACGCTGCGGCACTGCCTCCGGCAGGACCAGGGCTGGCCGGAAGGAGGTGAGGAGCCGGTTGCCGGCTCGGAGGGCTCCGCGGGGGCAGGCGGCGGCTCGCGGGTTCCTCCGCCGGGGATCCCCTGCGTCGCTGCGGGAGGAGGCGGAGCGGCCGGGGCCGCGCACGCGGACCCTGCGGCGGCGGGCCCGCCCTTGTCGCCGCAGGGCCCGGGCGCGCCCGGCGGTCCTGCACCGGAGGGGGCCGCCCGGTCTGCGCGGAGCGGCGACGAGGCCCGCGGAGGGCCCGGCGGCACGCGCCCTCGCCCCGGCGGGCAGGCGTGTACGGACCGGGCGGGGGCCGACGGAGGAGGCGGGCTCGCCGCCCCGGATGCGGGCCGGGCCGGATCGGAGCCCGGACGGCAGGAGGCCGTCCAGGTGGCCCGGAACCGTGCTGCGGGCACCGGGGCGGCATCCGGCCGCGCGGGCTCCGGGCAGGTGAGGAGCGCGCCCGGGGCACGTCACCGGGGTGGGCGCGGAAACCGGCCTGCGGCCCGGGCGGGCCGTGGTTCCCGGCCCGAGCAGCGGAGGGGCGGCCCTGCCGATGCGCGGCCCGGGGATCGCGCGGCCTGGGGCAGGGGCGCCCCGGGACGGAGCAGCCGGTAGCGGCGGCGCCGGGCGCCCCCTGCCGGCGGCCGCGGGTGCCTCCGGACGCCGTCCGGTTCGCGCGGGAGGCGCCTGCCGCGTCCCGGCCGCCGTCGGTGGAACGGGGTCGAGCCACGGGGCGGACGGCTGTCTTATCGTCAGGCAGACGACTATGATCGCGGCATGTCTCCCTACGACCCGTCGGCCTTTCCGCCCTTCGCCGTCACCGTCGATCTGGTCGTGCTCACCGTGCGCCGCCACGCGCTCTGCGCGCTCGTGGTGCGGCGCGGCGAGCCGCCCTTCCAAGGCAGTTGGGCGTTGCCCGGCGGCTTCGTGCGGAGTGACGAGGACCTTGCGGGCGCGGCGGGCCGCGAGCTGGCCGAGGAGACCGGGCTGTGCGCCCACGACCCGGCCGACCCCGGCGCGGTGAACGGTGCGCACCTGGAGCAGCTCGCCACCTACGGCGATCCGCGGCGCGACCCGCGGATGAGAGTGGTCAGCGTGGCCCACCTGGTGCTCGCCCCCGACCTCCCGGCCCCGCGCGCGGGCGGCGACGCCAACAGCGCCCGCTGGGCGCCGGTCGGCGAACTGCTCGGTCGCCGGGAGGAGGGCGCGCCGGGCGCGGGGGAGCAGGCGCCGCTCGCCTTCGACCACGCGCTGATCCTCGCCGACGGGGTCGAGCGGGCACGGTCCAAGATCGAGTACTCGTCGCTGGCCACGGCCTTCTGCCCGCCCGAGTTCACCGTCGGGGAGCTGCGGCGCGTGTACGAGGCCGTGTGGGGAGTGGCCCTGGACCCGCGGAACTTCCACCGGAAGGTGACGGGTACGCCGGGATTCCTGGTTCCCACGGGCGGGACGACCACGCGCCAGGGCGGCCGTCCCGCACAGCTCTTCCGGGCGGGCGGGGCGACTCTGCTGAACCCGCCCATGCTGCGCCCCGAGGTCTGATCCCGACCGCCGCCCGGCTGCGCGGCGGCGTGCTGTCCGGTGGGTGTCCCGGGTGCCCACCGGACGGCGCCCGGCGCGACGGGTCCGCCCGGCTGCCGACCCTCGCGGCCGCACCGGTCGGCGTCGCCGTGACAGGACCGGCGGGACCCGTCCCCGGTCCCCGTCCCCGTTCCCGTCCCCGCGCGGTGGCGGCGGCGGGCCGCGGGACCGGCGACCGGCAGGGCGTCCTCGTCACCGGTTCACGGCTTGACCGGGGTCCTCGCCCGCCTGCCCGCTGCCCCGGCCCGCTGCGTGCGGCCCGCGCCGGAGGCGGTTGCCCTCCTCGCCGCGCCCGGGGCGGAGCGGCCTGCCCGTCGGGGCGTCGCGCTCGCGCTCCCCGTCTGTCCGGCGGCTTCACCGGCCGGCCCCGCCCTCCTGTGAGGAGCCGTGTCCCACCGACGGTGAGCGGCCCCGCCGAGTCGGTCCCGCCCTCCTGCGGTCAACCGGTCGACAACGCCGTGGCGTTGTCGTTCCCCGTCCTGCTCTGCGCCGGTGTGTTCGCCGAGTTCCGGTCCCGGGCCGCTTGGGGACCGAAGCGGACCGAACGCCGGTCCCCGTCACCACCACCGAGCCAAACTGCCCGATTCCTTACGATAAGGCGTCAATTGGGGAGTGGGCGCTGATCACCCTTTCGTGTGCTTTTCACCAAAGACCTCAAGGGGCTCGGAATCGGGGCCGACAAAGGATGCGTGAGTACCGTTGCGCACACCATGATGACCGCCGCCCGCCCCGCCGAGAGCGGCCTCGCCGGCCCGGGCGAACTCGACCGATACCCCTACCCGGAGCGCCCGGGTGCCGAGCGCGTCGGCGCTCCCGCGTGGCAGGGCGCGGACGCGGAGCTGGGCCGGGCCGCGCGCCGCACCGCGGGCAGCCGCGGCCGCGGCCTGCACGGCCAACTCGTCCAGCAGCTCGGCCAGATGATCGTCTCCGGAGACCTGGGGGCCGACCGTCCGCTCGTCCCGGAGGAGATCGGTCAGCGCTTCGAGGTCTCGCGCACGGTGGTGCGTGAGTCGCTGCGCGTGCTGGAGGCCAAGGGGCTGGTCAGCGCCCGCCCCAACGTCGGCACCCGGGTGCGCCCGGTCAGCGACTGGAACCTGCTCGACCCGGACATCATCGAATGGCGCGCCTTCGGCCCTCAGCGGGAGGACCAGCGTCGCGAGCTGAACGAGCTCCGCTGGACGATCGAGCCCCTGGCGGCCCGTCTCGCGGCGGGGCACGGCCGCGAGGACGTGCAGCAGCGGCTCGGTGACATGGTGGAGATCATGGGCCACGCCCTGGCTCAGGGTGACGGCATCACCTTCTCCCGGGCCGACGCCGAGTTCCACTCCCTGCTCGTCCAGCTCGCCGGCAACCGGATGCTGGAGCACCTGTCCGGGATCGTCGCCTCCGCCCTCCAGGTCTCCGGCGGGCCGGTCACCGGGTGCGAGCGCCCCGGCGACGCCTGCGTCGCCCATCACGCCCGGATCGCCGACGCCCTCGCCGCGGGGGACGCTGCCGGTGCCGAGGCGGCCGTGCGGCAGCTGCTCACCGTCCACCCCGAGGTGGACCGCGTCGTTCCGGCCCCCCGCGAGCACTGATCCGGACGTTTCGGCGGCGGTGTGCGACGCGGGTGTCGCCGGATTCCCCGGGATCCGGCGACACGCTGCGTGCAGTATGCACGCTTTGTGACGTTACCGTTCCTTTGGGGTGTGACTCGGGCCACGCGTATTGGGCGTAACGCTCCTCGGGGCGTGGCGATGACCTAAGAGGTGACAGCCGAGGAGGGAATACAGCAGCCGGCACCGGCGCTGTGTCTAGCTCCTGGGTCCAGCCCGCGCCACCGGTACGTCCTCACCCCGGTGGTCGTCGGCTCCGGTCCGATTTCCCGGGCGGGGCCGGAAGCCGTTTCCCATCGTTACCGAGAGGTTGTTCGTGTCGGCCAGCACATCCCGTACGCTCCCGCCGGAGATCGCCGAGTCCGAGTCTGTGATGGCGCTTATCGAGCGGGGAAAGGCTGATGGGCAGATCGCCGGCGATGACGTGCGGCGGGCCTTCGAGGCTGACCAGATTCCGCCAACCCAGTGGAAGAATGTTCTGCGCAGCCTCAACCAGATCCTCGAGGAAGAGGGTGTGACGCTGATGGTCAGTGCAGCGGAGTCGCCTAAGCGCGCCCGCAAGAGCGTCGCAGCGAAGAGCCCGGCCAAGCGCACCGCCACCAGGGCCGTCGCAGCCAAGACGACCACGGCGAAGACCGTCGCCGCCCCCGCGGCGCCGGTCGCGGAGCCCGTGGAGTCCTCGGCCGACGAGCCGGTGGCCGCCGCTCCCGCCAAGAAGGCCGCCGCCAAGAAGACGGCGGCGAAGAAGACGGCGGCCAAGAAGACCGCCGCGAAGAAGACCACCGCGAAGAAGACCGCGGGCAAGAAGGACGCGGACGAGCCCGTCGAGGGCGAGGAGCTGCTCGAAGAGGTCCAGCCCGGCGGCAAGGACGAGGAGGAGCCGGAGGGCGAGGCCAAGGGCTTCGTCCTGTCCGACGACGACGAGGACGACGCCCCCGCGCAGCAGGTCGCCGTCGCCGGTGCCACCGCCGACCCGGTCAAGGACTACCTGAAGCAGATCGGCAAGGTCCCCCTGCTCAACGCCGAGCAGGAGGTGGAGCTCGCCAAGCGCATCGAGGCCGGTCTGTTCGCCGAGGACAAGCTGGCCGGTGCCGACAAGCTCGCCCCCAAGCTCAAGCGTGAGCTGGAGATCATCGCGGAGGACGGACGCCGGGCCAAGAACCACCTGCTGGAGGCCAACCTCCGGCTGGTCGTCTCCCTGGCCAAGCGCTACACCGGCCGCGGCATGCTCTTCCTGGACCTGATCCAGGAGGGCAACCTCGGTCTGATCCGCGCGGTCGAGAAGTTCGACTACACCAAGGGCTACAAGTTCTCCACGTACGCCACCTGGTGGATCCGTCAGGCGATCACCCGTGCCATGGCGGACCAGGCCCGCACCATCCGCATCCCGGTGCACATGGTCGAGGTCATCAACAAGCTCGCGCGCGTGCAGCGCCAGATGCTCCAGGACCTGGGCCGCGAGCCCACCCCGGAGGAGCTGGCCAAGGAACTCGACATGACCCCGGAGAAGGTCATCGAGGTCCAGAAGTACGGCCGGGAGCCGATCTCCCTGCACACCCCGCTCGGCGAGGACGGCGACAGCGAGTTCGGCGACCTGATCGAGGACTCCGAGGCGGTCGTTCCGGCGGACGCCGTCAGCTTCACGCTCCTCCAGGAGCAGCTGCACTCGGTCCTCGACACCCTGTCCGAGCGGGAGGCGGGCGTGGTCTCCATGCGCTTCGGCCTCACGGACGGCCAGCCCAAGACCCTGGACGAGATCGGCAAGGTCTACGGCGTGACGCGTGAGCGCATCCGCCAGATCGAGTCCAAGACCATGTCCAAGCTGCGCCACCCGTCCCGCTCGCAGGTTCTCCGCGACTACCTGGACTGAGCCGCGGCCGCCTCCGGCCGGGGGCGGCCACCGCGCGCGTACGGCCACCGGGAGGGGCCCGGAACCCGCAGGCGTACCGCCGGCTGATCCGATCCGAGTGATCCGATCGGCCGGCGGCACCGCCGCAGGGTTCCGGGCCCCTCCCGTGCTGCCCGCCCCTTCTCCGGGGGGAGCGGCGTCGGCCGGGGGCGCCGGGCCCGGTGCGCGGTGTGGCGCCCGGCCGTGCCGCCGCGGCGGCCCGTCCCGTGGCTGCTCCGCACCGGATTCCCGACGGGCGAATCCCGCCGCGCGCGGCACGCGTTCCCGCTTACGGCGCGCGGGGGTGCGCCGCGCCGCCCCCTGGACGACGCTGGGTGCAACCTCGTTCCACGCAGAGTCAGGAGAACGCATGCGTCGTCCCGTCCCCGGAGGCCCGGCCCTCGTCTCGGCCGTGATCGCCGCCGTGCTGGTCCCGGCCCTGACCGCTCCCGGCTCCGCCTCGGCCGACAGCGTGGTCATCGGCGGATACGAGGCCGATGTGGAGGCCAGTCCCTGGGTGGTGGCCCTGTCCAGCCGTGACCGGTTCGGCGCACACCGTGCCGGTCAGTTCTGCGGAGGGGTGGTCGTGGGGCCCGCCACCGTGATGACGGCCGCCCACTGCCTGGACCCCGCCGTGCTCGGAGGGGACGCCGCCTCGGTGCGGGACCTGGTCGTGATCGCGGGACGCAGCGAACTCGACGGGGACGGCGGGGAGGAGGTCCCGGTGAGTTCGAGCTGGGTGTCGCCCGACTACGACCCGCTCACCAACAGCTCGGATCTGGCGCTGCTGACCCTCGGCCGGGAGCTGCCCGCCTCCAGGGTGCTGCCTCTCGCCGGGCCGGGCGACCCGTCCGAGGCGCCGGGTACGCCGGCGACCGTGTACGGCTGGGGCGACACCACGGGGCGCGGCGGCTACGCCTCGACGCTGCGCGCCGCCCGGGTGCAGGTCCTGCCGGACAGCCACTGCAGCTGGGCCTACCCGGGAGGCGGGAGGGGGCGCTACCTCCCGTCCACGATGCTCTGCGCGGGTGACGTCCGGGGTGGTCACGACGCCTGCCAGGGGGACAGCGGCGGACCGCTGGTCGCCCAGGGCCGCCTCGTCGGCCTCGTCTCCTGGGGCAGCGGCTGCGGCCGCCCGGACGGGCCCGGCGTCTACACGAGGGTCTCGGCCGTGGCCCCGCCCCCCTCGCAGTGGGCCTCCGACGGGGTGGACCGGCCGGAGCCGCCGGGTCGCTGAGGCGCCCACAGGGCCCTGGCGCCCGGCTCCCGGGCGCCAGGGAGCCGCCCCGCCTCCGGGGCGCGGCAGGCTCTGCGCGGGCCGTGGCGGCCCGCCCAGAGGCGCGACCGCCCCTCGTGTCCCACGGTGCGCGGCTCTCCGCGCGCCGGTGCCCCCCGCCCGTGGGAGGGCAGGGGGCACCGGCGCGAGGAGCACGAGAACGGGCGACCGCCCCTGGTGTCCAGGAGCGGCCGCCCGTCGGCCGGTCGTGACCGGCCCTGGCTCGTCGGGATGCGAGGCGTCAGCGTTCCTCGTCGCCGGCCGCGGCCGGCATGACCGTCAGGCGGTCGGTCTCGTCCTGTATCTCAGCGGCGATCTTCTTGAGTTCCGGCTCGAACTTGCGCCCGTGGTGGGCGCAGAAGAGCAGTTCGCCGCCGCTGATCAGCACGACGCGCAGGTAAGCCTGGGCGCCGCAGCGGTCGCAGCGGTCGGCGGCCGTCAGCGGGGTCGCGGGGGTCAGAACAGTAGTCACGTCGCCTCTTCTCTAGCTCGACGAGCTGTCGTACCAGGGTCAACATCCAACCAGCCCCAAAACGTTCCCGCTCGTGGCTTTTCCTCGAAAGTCTCTCCGAGGTGGCTGTCTGCTGCCGGTTGGCGGCGAAGGAACCGTATTGCTTCGCTCTACGGATTTCGCGGTTGCATGTCTCGTGCGGTCCTCCCGGCCCGTTGCCGGTTGTTCATGAGGACGTGCCCGGAGCCTAAATGGTTCATGCCTCGAAGGGAACGTGATGTGCACGTCACCCCATCGAGGGATCGAACATCCATACGAAGCTCGACTAGCATGGGACATCACGAGGGTGGCGTTACATCGGCTCTACCAGGCCTCGGTACGCTCTGTGCGGCGACCGACGCCCGGGCCCCTACCCCACGTGGCCACATCTGAAATTCAGCGAGGAGCGAACCGCGTGACCGCCGAAACGTCCGTGCCGTCCACAGCACTGCTGACAGCGGAGCGTGACGGCTCCAACTACACCGCGCGGCATCTGCTCGTCCTGGAGGGCCTCGAAGCGGTCCGCAAGCGCCCGGGCATGTACATCGGGTCGACGGACAGCCGGGGCCTGATGCACTGCCTCTGGGAGATCATCGACAATTCCGTCGACGAGGCGCTCGGCGGCCACTGCGACCACATCGAGGTCCTCCTCCACGAGGACGGCTCCGTGGAGGTCCGGGACAACGGCCGAGGCATCCCGGTCGACGTCGAGCCCAAGACCGGTCTGTCGGGCGTCGAGGTCGTCATGACCAAGCTGCACGCGGGCGGAAAGTTCGGCGGTGGCTCCTACGCGGCCTCCGGCGGCCTCCACGGCGTCGGCGCCTCGGTGGTGAACGCGCTGTCCGCCCGCCTCGACGTCGAGGTGGACCGGGGCGGCGCCACCCACGCGATCAGCTTCCGTCGCGGCGTCCCCGGCGTCTTCACCGAGTCCGGCCCCGACGCCCCCTTCGACCCCACCGGCGGCCTCCTGAAGGGCAAGCGCGTCCCCAAGGCCCGCACCGGCACCCGCGTCCGCTACTGGGCCGACCGCCAGATCTTCCTGAAGGACGCCAGGCTCTCCCTCGACACCCTCCACCAGCGGGCGCGGCAGACCGCCTTCCTGGTCCCCGGCCTGACCATCGTCGTCCGCGACGAGCGGGGCGAGGCCGGCGGGGACGGCGAGGGCAAGAGCGTCGAGACCTTCCGCTTCGACGGCGGCATCAGCGAGTTCTGCGAGTACCTGGCGCAGGACCGGCCCGTCTGCGACGTGCTGCGCCTGAGCGGTCACGGCACGTTCAAGGAGACGGTCCCCGTCCTGGACGACCGCGGGCACATGACCCCGACGGAGGTCACCCGGGAGCTCGGGGTGGACGTCGCGCTGCGCTGGGGCACCGGATACGACACGACCGTCCGCTCCTTCGTGAACATCATCGCCACCCCCAAGGGCGGCACCCATGTCACCGGGTTCGAGCGCTCCGTGACCAAGACGGTGAACGAGGTCCTGCGCTCGGCCAAGCTGCTGCGCGTCGCCGAGGACGACATCGTCAAGGACGACGCCCTGGAGGGGCTCACCGCGGTCGTCACGGTCCGCCTCGCCGAGCCCCAGTTCGAGGGCCAGACCAAGGAGGTCCTCGGCACCTCCGCGGCCAACCGCATCGTCGCAGGCGTGGTGGCCAGGGAACTCAAGGGCTTTCTGACCTCCACCAAGAGGGACGCCAAGGCGCAGGCCCGGGCGGTGCTGGAGAAGGCGGTGGCCGCGGCCCGGACCCGCATCGCCGCCCGCCAGCACAAGGAGGCCCAGCGCCGCAAGACGGCACTGGAGTCCTCGTCCCTGCCGGCCAAGCTCGCCGACTGCCGCAGCGACGACGTCGAGCGCAGCGAGCTGTTCATCGTCGAGGGCGACTCGGCCCTCGGCACGGCCAAGCTGGCCCGCAACAGCGAGTTCCAGGCCCTGCTGCCCATCCGCGGCAAGATCCTCAACGTGCAGAAGTCGTCCGTCTCGGACATGCTGAAGAACGCCGAGTGCGGGGCGATCATCCAGGTCATAGGGGCCGGCTCGGGCCGCACCTTCGACATCGACGCGGCCCGCTACGGCAAGGTCATCATGATGACCGACGCCGATGTCGACGGCTCCCACATCCGCACGCTGCTGCTCACGCTCTTCCAGCGCTACATGCGGCCCATGGTGGAGGCCGGGCGGGTCTTCGCCGCCGTGCCGCCGCTCCACCGGATCGAGCTGATCCAGCCCAGGAAGGGCCAGGACCGGTACGTCTACACCTATTCGGACAGCGAGCTGCGTCAGACGCTGCTGGAGTTCCAGCGCAAGGGGACCCGTTTCAAGGACTCCATCCAGCGCTACAAGGGCCTCGGCGAGATGGACGCCGACCAGCTGGCGGAGACCACCATGGACCCCCGCCACCGCACGCTGCGCCGGATCAACATCGGCGACCTGGAGTCGGCCGAGCGGGTCTTCGACCTCCTCATGGGCAACGAGGTCGCCCCGCGCAAGGAGTTCATCACCACCTCGGCGGCCACGCTGGACCGCTCCCGCATCGACGCCTGAGACGCCGTGGGGCGGGCCGCCCGCCCGCCCCACGGGCCCCGAAGGCGCCCATCACCTGATGGGGTGAAGCCTCCGGGGAGAAGAGTCCGGGATCTTCCTGCTCTGTCCATCCTTGTGATCGCGGGCCGAAACGGTTCGCTGACAAGGAGAGTTGAGCGTGGAGAAGCAGGAAGGGCGGAGCGCGGACGAGCTGCGGCTCGACGACCCGTGGTACGACGCACTGGCCACCGGCCCGGCCGACGCCGCCCGGGCGGCCCCCGCCGTCCCGGCGCAGTCCGGGGGCACCGGGCGGACCAGCGCGGAGGTCTACGCGGAGGTGCAGCGCAGCCCCGCCTTCCAGGAGGTGCGCAGCCGCTACCGGCGCTTCGTCGTGCCCGCCTCCCTCGTCTTCCTCCTCTGGTACCTGGCCTATGTCGTCGCCGCGACCACGGCACCGGGGCTGATGGGCGCCGAGGTCGCGGGCGGGCTCAACGTGGCCATGGTGGCCGGCCTCGCCCAGTTCCTCACCACCTTCGTCCTCACCTGGGCCTACGCCCGTCACGCGCGCCTGCACCGGGACCGCGCGGCCCTCGAACTGCGCTGGGACACCCAGGAGATGACCCGGGCGGCGGACCGGTGAGCGGAGACCACCAGGCCCTGGCCCTCGTGCTGTTCAGCGCCTTCGTCGCCGTCACCCTCGGCATCACCACCTGGGTGGGCCGCCACCGCAGGGGCTCGGCCGAGGAGTTCTACGCCGGGGGACGGCTGTTCTCGCCCATGGAGAACGGCTTCGCGATCGCCGGCGACTACATGTCCGCCGCGTCCTTCCTCGGCATCTCCGGGCTGATCGCCCTCTACGGGTACGACGGGATGCTCTACTCCGTCGGCTTCCTCGTCGCCTGGCTGGTCGTGCTGTTCCTCGTCGCCGAACTCGTGCGCAACTGCGGCCGGTTCACGCTCGCCGACGTGGTGGCCTCACGGCTCGCCGCCCGCCGGGTCCGGATCGCCTCCGGGGTCTCCTCCATCACCGTCTCGGTGCTCTACCTGGTCGCCCAGATGGTGGGCGCGGGCTCCCTGGTCGCCCTGCTCCTGGGCGGCACCGGCGAGGCGGCGCGCTCCTGGACGGTCGTCGGTGTGGGGGCCCTGATGGTGGTCTACGTCTCCCTGGGCGGGATGCGGGCGACCACCTGGATCCAGATCGTGAAGGCGGTCCTGCTGATGGCGGGCGCGACCGTGCTGACCGCGCTGGTGCTCTCGCGCTTCGGAGGCGACCTCGGACGGCTGCTGCACACCGCGGCGGACCGCAGCGGCCACGGCGCGTCCTTCCTCGCCCCGGGGCTGCGCTACGGCGGGGGCTGGACGGACCGGCTCGACTTCATCAGCCTGGGCCTCGCCCTGGTCCTGGGCACGGCCGGGCTGCCGCACATCCTGTCCCGCTTCTACACCGTCCCCACGGCCCGGGCCGCACGCCGCTCGGTGATCTGGTCCATCGGCCTCATCGGCAGCTTCTACCTGATGACCATCGTCCTCGGCTTCGGCGCCGCCGCGGTGCTGGGCACCGAGCAGGTCCGCGCCTCGAACGCGGCGGGGAACACGGCCGTCCCGCTGCTCGCCCTGGACCTCGGGGGAGGGGCCGGGTCGACCGGCGGCACGGTGCTCTTCGCGGTCGTCGCCGCCATCGCGTTCGCGACCATCCTCGCCGTCGTCGCCGGGATCACCCTCGCCTCGTCGGCCTCGGTCGCCCACGACCTGTACGCCTCGCTGGGCCGCCGCCGGGCCCGCGCGACGGCGGGAGACGGCCGGGAGCCGCGACGCCGGTGGGGCGAGGTGGCCGTCGCACGGGCGGCGGCCGTGGGCATCGGCGCGGTGGCCATCGGTCTCGGGCTGCTGGCGCAGAACCTCAATGTGGCCTTCCTGGTCGGCCTCGCCTTCGCGGTGGCGGCCTCCTCCAACCTGCCGGTGCTGCTCTACTCGCTGTTCTGGCGCGACTTCACCACCCGCGGGGCGCTGTGGTCCGTCTACGGCGGTCTGGTGCCCGCCGTGGTGCTCGTGGTGCTCTCCCCGGTGGTCTCCGGCAGTGGGAAGTCCCTCTTCCCGGGCGTGGACTTCAGCCTGTTCCCGCTGGAGAACCCGGGGCTCGTCTCGATCCCCCTGGGGTTCCTCGCAGGATGGCTGGGCACGGTCACCTCCTCCGAGGTCCCGGACGAGGCCCGGCACGCGGAGACCGAGGTGCGGGCGCTCACCGGCGCCGGGGCGGCGTAGCACTCCGGGGGGCGGGGCGCCCGACGCCCGGGCCCGGCCGCCCGCAGCGGTCCGGCCCCCGTGCGCCGCCCGCCGCGGTGATCCGCCAGGGCCCGCCCGCCTATCCTGGGCGTCCCGACTTCCCTCCCCGGAACCGAGGTGCCCCGTGAGCGAGAGCAGGTCCCCCGTCCCCGTCGTCCTCCTCGCGGGATTCCTGGGATCGGGCAAGACGACCCTGCTCAACCATCTGCTGCGGCGCAACCAGGGCAACCGCATCGGCGTCGTCGTGAACGACTTCGGGGCGATCGAGATCGACGCGATGACCGTGGCCGGGCAGGTCGGATCCACCGTCTCGCTCGGCAACGGCTGCCTGTGCTGTGCCGTCGACGTCGGCGAGCTCGACGACTACCTGGACAGGCTCACCCGCCCCGAGGCCCGGATCGACGTCATCGTCGTCGAGGCCTCCGGGCTGGCGGAGCCGCAGGAACTCGTCCGCATGATCCTCGCCAGCGACAATCCGCGCATCGAGTACGGCGGACTCGCCGAGGTCGTGGACGCCGCTGAGTTCGGCGCCACCCGGGCACGCCACCCGGAGATCGACCGGCATCTCGCCATCGCCGACCTGGTGGTGCTGAACAAGACCGACCGGGTGGACGACGCCGCCGTGGCGCGGCTGCGGACGGAGATCGGGGAGCTGTGCGGCGGGACCCCCGTCGTCGAGACCCGGTACGGGCGGATCGACCCCGCCCTGCTGCTGGACGCGGCGCTGCGCCCCGAGGCCGAGGACGCCGTTCGCCAGCTCTCCTTCGAGGACCTGTACGCCGACGCCTACGACGCCGAGCACGGCCACGACCCGGGGCACGACGCGCACCTGCACACGGCCTACGAGAGCGTCTCGTTCGAGACCGCGACGCCCCTGCACCCGCGCCGGCTGATGGACTTCCTCGACACCAGGCCGCCCGGGCTCTACCGCATCAAGGGCCATGTGGACTTCGGCGCCTGCGACCCGCGGAACCGCTACACGGTCCACGCGGTCGGGCGCTTCCTGCGCTTCCACCCCGAGCCCTGGCCCGAGGACGGGAGCAGGGCCACCCGGCTGGTCCTGATCGGCTCCGGACTCGACACCGGAGGCCTCAGGGCCCGGCTCGGCGCCTGCGCCCTGCGCGGAGACGCGCAGGACGTCCCCGACGAGCGGAGCATGTGGGGTGTGCTGCGCTGGGTTCCGGGCGACGCCGACGGGCCGGAGGGGTGGGAGGAGCCGCCCGGGCCCGGGCCGTCCGGGGCCGAGGGACACCCCGGCGGGGCGGACCGGCCGGACCCGCCGCACACCGCGCCCGTCCCCGGGTGAGATCCGGCCCCCCGGGAGCCCGGCCCCCGCACGCCCGGGCCGGGCGGGCACGGCGCCCCCCGGCCCCGTGCGGAGTGGGCCGTCAGCCCGCCGGGCCCGCCACCACGGCCACGGGGGACGTCAGCGGCGTGCCCGAGCCGTCGCGGCGTGGATCGGGCTCGGGCAGCTGTGCCGGGGAGCCGTTCTTCTGGGCGGCACGCGCCGGTGCGGCACCCGCCCAGGCCAGCACCAGCAGGTCCTCCCCCTTCAGGAACCGCTGGCACCGCACACCACCGGTGGCGCGGCCCTTGCGCGGGTACTGGTCGAACGGGGTCAGCTTGGCCGTGGTGGGCCCGTCGTCCAGGGTCCCCTGCGAGCCGGCCACGGTGAACACCACCGCGTCCGAGCCCGGGTCGACCGCGGTGAAGGACACCACCGAGGAGCCCTGGGCCAGCTTGATGCCCGCCATACCGCCCGCGGCCCGGCCCTGCGGCCGCACCTGGGAGGCCGGGTAGCGCAGCAGCTGGGCGTCGGAGGCGATGAACACCAGGTCCTCCTCGCCCGTGCGCAGCTCGGTGCCGCCGACGATCCGGTCGCCGTCGCGGAGGGCGATGACCTCCAGCTCGTCCTTGTTCGAGGGATAGTCCGGCACCACCCGCTTGACCACGCCCTGGAGGGTCCCGAGGGCGAGCCCGGGGGAGGACTCGTCGAGTGTGGTGAGGCAGACGACGTCCTCGTCCGCCTCCAGCGACAGGAACTCCGCCAGCGGGGCGCCGCCCGCCAGGTTCGGCCCGGCGGCCGTGTCCGGCAGCTGCGGCAGGTCGATCACCGGCACGCGCAGCAGGCGCCCCGTGGACGTCACCGCGCCCACCTCGCCGCGCTGCGTCGCGAGGACGGCGGAGACGACCACGTCGTGCTTGGACCGCCTGCCCTCCCCGACCGCCAGGGGCTCGGCGGTGGCCGTCCGGGCGAGCAGGCCGGTGGAGGACAGCAGCACCCGGCAGGGGTCGTCCGCGACCTGGAGCGAGGCCGCCGGGGCGGGGGCCCCCGCCGACTCCAGCAGAACGGTGCGGCGCGGGGTGCCGAACTTCTTCGCCACCGAGGCCAGTTCGGACGAGACCAGCTTGCGCAGCTCGGCGTCCGAGTCCAGGATCCGGGTCAGCTCCTCGATCTCGGAGGTGAGCCGGTCCCGCTCGCCCTCCAGCTCGATGCGGTCGAACTTCGTCAGGCGGCGCAGCGGCGTGTCCAGGATGTACTGCGTCTGGACCTCGCTGAGCGAGAAGCGCTCGATCAGCCGCTCCTTGGCCTGCGCCGAGTTCTCGCTGGAGCGGATCAGCCGGATGACCTCGTCGATGTCGACCAGCGCGACCAGCAGGCCCTCCACCAGGTGCAGCCGGTCCCGCCGCTTGCCGCGGCGGAACTCGCTGCGCCGGCGCACCACGTCGAAGCGGTGGTCCAGGTAGACCTCCAGCAGCTCCTTCAGCCCCAGCGTGAGCGGCTGGCCGTCGACCAGGGCGACGTTGTTGATGCCGAAGGACTCCTCCATCGGCGTCAGCTTGTAGAGCTGCTCCAGCACGGCCTCCGGGATGAAGCCGTTCTTGACCTCGATGACCAGGCGCAGGCCGTGCTCGCGGTCGGTGAGGTCCTTGACGTCGGCGATCCCCTGGAGCTTCTTCGAGCCGACCAGGTCCTTGATCTTGGCGACGACCTTCTCCGGGCCGACGGTGAAGGGGAGTTCCGTCACCACCAGGCCCTTGCGGCGGGCCGAGACCGTCTCCACGGAGACCGTGGCCCGGATCTTGAAGGTCCCGCGGCCCGTCTCGTAGGCGTCCCTGATGCCGTTCAGGCCGACGATCCGGCCGCCGGTGGGCAGGTCGGGGCCCGGCACATGGCGCATCAGCGTCTCAAGGTCGGCGTTCGGGTGCCGGATCAGGTGCCGCGCAGCGGCGACGACCTCGGAGAGGTTGTGGGGCGGCATGTTCGTCGCCATGCCGACGGCGATGCCCGAGGCCCCGTTCACCAGCAGGTTCGGATACGCCGCGGGCAGGGCGACGGGCTCCCGCTCCTGGCCGTCGTAGTTGGACTGGAAGTCGACCGTGTCCTCGTCGATCGACTCCGTCATCAGCCCAGTGGCGTCGGCCATCCGGCACTCGGTGTAGCGCATCGCCGCGGGCGGGTCGTCGTTCCCGAGGGAGCCGAAGTTGCCGTGGCCGTCGACCAGGGGAAGGCGCATGGAGAACGGCTGCGCCATGCGCACCAGGGCGTCGTAGATAGAGGCGTCGCCGTGCGGGTGCAGCTTGCCCATGACCTCGCCGACGACCCGCGCGCACTTCACGTACCCGCGGTCGGGGCGCAGGCCCATCTCGTTCATCTGGTAGACGATGCGGCGGTGCACCGGCTTCATGCCGTCCCGCGCGTCCGGCAGTGCCCGTGAGTAGATCACCGAGTACGCGTACTCGAGGAAGGAGCCCTGCATTTCGTCCACGACGTCGATGTCGAGGATCCTCTCCTCGAACGCCTCCGGCGGTGGGGTCTTCGTGCTGCGGCGGGCCATCGCGGCTGCTGCTCCTTCACGTACCAGTCTGGATCCGACGCGCACCATTGTGGACCGTCCCGCCGACAACGCCCTCACGACCCGGAAGAGGGACGCGGAGGCCGGACGGGAACTTCGCCACCCGCTGGTGCGCTTGCATAGGGTGGCAGGACTCTTTCACATCGCGATCGAAGGGACGTACATGCCCATGGGTCACACGGCCACAGGCCAGGCCGGCTCCGGCGGCCTGACAGCGACCGAGCATCGGCTGGCCAACGGCCTGCGCGTGGTGCTCTCCGAGGACCACCTGACCCCGGTCGCCGCGGTGTGCCTCTGGTACGACGTGGGCTCCCGCCACGAGGTCGAGGGGCGCACCGGGCTGGCGCACCTCTTCGAGCACCTCATGTTCCAGGGCTCGGCGCAGGTGAAGGGCAACGGCCACTTCGAGCTCGTCCAGGGGGCCGGCGGTTCCCTCAACGGCACCACGAGCTTCGAGCGGACCAACTACTTCGAGACCATGCCCGCGCACCAGCTGGAGCTCGCCCTCTGGCTGGAGGCCGACCGCATGGGCTCGCTGCTCGCCGCGCTCGACGACGAGTCCATGGAGAACCAGCGCGACGTCGTCAAGAACGAGCGCCGCCAGCGCTACGACAACGTTCCCTACGGCACGGCCTTCGAGCGCCTGACGGCCCTGGCCTATCCCGAGGGCCACCCCTACCACCACACCCCGATCGGCTCGATGGCGGACCTGGACGCGGCGACCCTGGAGGACGCCCGGGCCTTCTTCCGCACCTACTACGCCCCGAACAACGCGGTGCTGTCGATCGTCGGGGACATCGACCCCGAGCGGACCCTGGCGTGGGTCGAGAAGTACTTCGGGTCGATCCCCGGACACGACGGCAAGCACCCGCCGCGCGACGGCTCCCTGCCGGACGTCATCGGCGCGCAGTTGCGCGAGGAGGTCGTCGAGGAGGTCCCGGCGCGCGCGCTGATGGCCGCCTACCGCCTTCCGCACGACGGCACCCGCGCGTGCGACGCGGCCGACCTGGCCCTCACCGTGCTCGGCGGCGGCGAGTCGTCCCGCCTGCACAACCGGCTGGTGCGCCGCGACCAGACGGCCGTGGCCGCCGGGTTCGGCATGCTCCGCCTGGCCGGCGCCCCCTCGCTCGGCTGGCTCGACGTGAAGACCTCGGCCGGTGTGGAGGTCCCGCGGATCGAGGCCGCCGTCGACGAGGAGCTCGCCCGCTTCGCGGCCGAGGGGCCGACCCCGGAGGAGATGGAGCGCGCCCAGGCCCAGCTGGAACGCGAGTGGCTGGACAGGCTGGGCACCGTCGCCGGCCGCGCCGACGAGCTGTGCCGCTACGCCGTGCTCTTCGGGGACCCGCAGCTGGCCCTCACCGCCGTGCAGCGGGTGCTGGACGTCAGCGCGGAGGAGGTGCAGGCGGTCGCCAAGGCCAGGCTGCGCCCGGACAACCGGGCGGTGCTGGTCTACGAGCCGCTGGCCGCCGACGAGGCGGCAGAGAACTCCGCAGAGACCGACGAGCCCGCACAGAACGTTGCGACCGAGGGGGCCGACCAGTGAGCGACGCTGCCGTGACCATGGACTTCCACCCGCAGCCCACCGCCGGGGAGCCCCGGCCCTGGGCGTTCCCCGCCCCCGAGCGGGGCACCCTGGACAACGGCCTGACGGTGCTGCGCTGCGACCGTCCCGGGCAGCAGGTCGTGGCGGTCGAGGTACTGCTCGACGCGCCGCTGGACGCTGAGCCGGAGGGACTCGACGGCGTCGCCACGATCATGGCCCGGGCGCTCTCCGAGGGCACCGACCGCCACAGCGCCGAGGAGTTCGCCGCCGAGCTGGAGCGCTGCGGCGCCACACTCGACTCGATGGCCGACCATCCCGGTGTGCGGGTCTCCCTGGAGGTGCCCGCCTCCCGGCTGCCCAAGGCGCTCGGGCTGCTGGCCGACGCCCTGCGCGCCCCGGCCTTCGACCCCGGCGAGGTCGACCGCCTGGTCCGCAACCGCCTGGACGAGATCCCCCACGAGATGGCCAACCCGGCCCGCCGTGCGGCCAAGCAGCTCTCCGCCGAGCTGTTCCCGGCGGCGCTGCGCATCTCCCGCCCCCGGCAGGGCACCCAGCAGACCGTGTCGCGGATCGACGCGGCCGCGGTGCGGGCCTTCTACGAGGCCCATGTCCGGCCCGCCACCGCCACGGCCGTGGTCGTCGGCGACCTCTCGGGTCTCGACGTGGACGCCGTGCTCGCCGGGACCCTCGGCGCCTGGACGGGGGACAAGGCGGCGCAGCGCCCCGTCCCCGCGGCCACCGCCGACGACACCGGCCGTGTGGTGATCGTGGACCGGCCCGGGGCGGTGCAGACCCAGCTGCTGATCGGGCGCGTCGGCCCCGACCGCCACGACAGCGTTTGGGCGGCGCAGGTGCTCGGCATCTACTGCCTCGGCGGCACCCTGACCTCCCGCCTGGACCGGGTCCTGCGCGAGGAGAAGGGCTACACCTACGGGGTGCGCGCCTTCGGGCAGGTGCAGCGCTCCGCGCCGGACGGCTCCGGGGCATCCCTGCTGGCGATCAGCGGGTCCGTGGACACGCCCAACACGGGCCCGGCCCTGGACGACCTGTGGAAGGTGTTGCGCAGGCTCGCCTCCGAGGGGCTGACGGACGCCGAGCGGGACGTGGCCGTGCAGAACCTCGTCGGTGTCGCGCCGCTGAAGTACGAGACGGCCGCCTCCGTCGCGGCCACCCTCGCGGACCAGGTGGAGCAGTTCCTGCCCGACGACTACCAGGCAAGGCTGTACGCGCGGCTCGCGGGGACGGGAACCGTGGAGGCGACCGCGGCCGCGGTCGGAGCCTTCCCGGTCGACCGCCTGGTCACCGTGCTCGTCGGTGACGCCGCCGCGATCCGGGAGCCGGTGGAGGCCCTGGGGATCGGAGAGGTGACGGTGGTCGCGGGCTGATTCCCGCCCACGTACAGGGGACGGGTCCTCGGGTACCTGCTCGGACCCGAGGACCCGTCCCCTATGTCCTGAATGGGCGATTGATGTCCCTCGTCGGTGTAAGTGGTGTTATGTCATGTGGCGTGTATGACAAAAGCCCTTGTCCGTTTGGTGATGGGCCCTCCGACTGCCTAGCGTCGGTCCGGCTGTCCGCCCCGAACCTGCCGCACCGGCGGCACCGGACAGTCATCGCCGAGTCCCCGCAGGGTGTGAGCCCGGGGAGCCGGGGACCCAACTCCCCGCCCGTGGAGGGCGGCGGAGCGTTTCCCCTGGGGTGAATCGGGGGCCTTCGCCCGCGGAGGCGCCCGTAGGAGACCTTCCTGCTCCGAACCCGTCAGCTAACCCGGTAGGCGAGACGGAAGGAAAGGATCCGCCTCTCCATGGCATTCACCCGTGCCACCGGGAAGCATCGTGCCCCGAGCCGCCTGACGCGCAGGACCGCGAGCCTCGCCGGTGCCGCCACGCTCGCCACCACCGGCGTCGTGGGCGGCCTCGCCTCCCCGGCCCTGGCGGCCGAGCCCCTGGCCGCCGCTTCCGAGGACACCGGTCTGACGCAGGTCATCTCCGTGGAGACCTCGCTCGCCGACGAGATAGCCGACCAGGCCGCCGCGCAGCGCGAGGCCGCCGAGGAGGCCGCCGCGAAGCAGCGCGCCGCCGCCAAGGCCCGGGCCGAGGCCGAGCGCAGGGCCGAGGAGCGCGCCAGGGAGCTGCGCGAGGCCGAGGAGCGCGCAGCCCGCGAGGCCGAGCGCAAGCGGCTGAACGCCTACCGCCTCCCGGTGGCGGGCTCCCATGTGACCACCGGCTACAAGGCCGGTGGCGCCCTGTGGTCCTCGGGCAGCCACTCCGGTGTCGACTTCCGGGCTCCGATGGGCAGCTCCGTGGTCGCCGTCGGCGCCGGCACCGTCGTCGAGGCCGGCTGGGGCGGCGCGTACGGCAACAACGTGGTGATCCGGATGAACGACGGCACCTTCACCCAGTACGGGCACCTGTCCTCCATCGGTGTCGGGGTGGGTCAGCAGGTCGCGCCGGGCCAGCAGATCGGCCTCTCCGGCTCCACCGGCAACTCCACCGGCCCGCACCTGCACTTCGAGGCGCGGACGACGGCGGAGTACGGCTCCGACATCGACCCCGTCGCCTACCTCCGCTCCCACGGCGTCGGCGTCTGAGCCTCGGCGGCCCACCCGATCGGGGAGGGCCGCCCGCACCGGGCCGCCGTCCCCTTCCCGGGGGCCGGGCGGTCCACCCCCGGGCGGCCCTTCCGCGGCGGCGGCCCGGGCCGGATCGGGTGACCTGCCCTCACCCGTGGCCCTGCCGCCACCCGAGCCCCTCGGGCGCGTCCCGCCCCTGGCCCTCACCGTCCGGTGGGCTGCCGCCGGGAGGAGCCCTCCCGTCCCTCGCCGGGAGGACATCCGCCGCCGCGGCCGACTGTTCCACCGATTCCGGCCAAAAGGCCGGAAGATTATGTGTGGATTCCGGGCGCCCTTCGGAAAACCCTGCCGACTGGAATAGAGTCACGGGACCCGCGTCGGCCGGCGCTGGTTTCGTGCGGATACGGCGGAGGTTCGGTCATGCGCATTCCCGCGCACTCTGTATGCACGGCTATTCGCGACGACATCGTCTCCGGCGTCTTCCGGCGCGGCAGCCGCCTGACCGAGGAGCAGCTCGCGCGTCGCTACGGCGTCTCCCGCGTCCCCGTCCGCGAGGCCCTGCGGACCCTTGAGTCCGAGGGGTTCGTGGTGACCCGGCGGCACGCCGGGGCGCATGTCTGCGAGCCCACCGAGCAGGAGGCCGCCGACCTGCTGGAGGTCCGGACCCTGCTGGAGCCCCTCGGGGCGGCCCGCGCGGCCCAGCGGCGCAGCGAGGGGCACCTGAGGGTGCTGCGGGGCCTGGTCCGGCTGGGGCAGGACCGCGCCCGGCGTGGTCAGGACGAGGACCTCAGGTCCCTCGGGTCCTGGTTCCACGAGACGCTCGCCCAGGCCAGCGCCAGCCCCGGGCTGATCGCCCTGCTGACCCAGTTGCGCCACAAGGTGGCGTGGATGTACGCGGTCGAGCCCGCGGCGGCACCGGTCGAGGAGTGGGTGGAGCACGGCGCCATCGTGGACGCGGTCGCCCGGGGCGACGCGGAGCGCGCCCGCGCCCTGACCGCCCTGCACGCGCAGCGGTCCGCCGCGGCCCACCGGCTCCGCCGCACGGAGCCCGTGAGGACTTCGCAACATTCCGTAAACACCGAACGCGTCCGCACGTAACACCAGGTCCGTATACAAAGGGGTGGCGGCCGAGGAGCTTCCTCGTGATGCCCTCCGGGAATTGCGTGCATTTCCGTCGCGTCCGGTGCGTGGCTTTGCGTGAATTCGCTGCCCGTGGGTCGAGGGGGAATTCATCCGCGGAATTGCGGGGCCGCGTGCGGTGGCCGACCGGTACCTGCGTCGGCGGTGTGCGCACCGCGCGCGGGCCCGGACCGGACCCGGACCGGAGGTGAGCCGCGGCACCCTCCCGGATGCCGCGGCTCACCGGGCGCGGACGTGCGGACGGCCGCCTGGGCCGCCCGCTGCGGTCAGACCGTCTCGGGCAGCTCGTCGAGGCCCTCGGCGACCAGCCTGGCCAGGCGGTCGAGCGCGGCGTCGGCGTCGGCGGCCTCGGAGGCGAGCACGATCTCCTCGCCGCCCTTGGCGCCGAGCCCCAGCACGGCCAGCATCGAGGCGGCGTTGACCGGGGCGCCGTCCGCCTTGGCGATGGTCACGGCGACCCCGGAGGCCGTGGCGGCACGGACGAAGATGGACGCGGGGCGGGCGTGGAGGCCCTCGGCCCAGCCGACATTGACGCGACGCTCAGCCATGGTGTTGCCCTTCGAGTGCTACGGGTTGTCTAGACCAGTGTGGCATACGCCCCGCCGTGCTCCCGCCGGGGCGGAAGCCCTCCCGGTCAAGGGGCGGACGGGCCTCAGCCTGCCCTCGGCCGCCCCGGTACGCGAGCGCAGGTACCGCCGTACGCTTGGCCCATGCCCACGCGGAGCGAGCCGGAGCACGCCTACCCCGACCACTGGGAAGCCGACGTCGTGCTGCGCGACGGCGGGACGGCCCGCATCAGGCCCATCACCCCCGCCGACGCCGACCGGCTCGTCAGCTTCTACGAGCAGGTCTCCGACGAGTCGAAGTACTACCGCTTCTTCGCCCCCTATCCCCGCCTCTCCGACAGGGACGTGCACCGCTTCACCCACCACGACTACGTGGACCGGGTGGGCCTGGCCATGACCGCGGGGGACGAGTTCATCGCGACGGTCCGCTACGACCGCGTCGACGAGCGGGGCCGCCCGGCCGCGTACCCGGCCGACTCGGCCGAGGTCGCCTTCCTGGTCCAGGACGCCCACCAGGGCCGGGGGGTGGCCTCCGCGCTCCTGGAGCACATCGCCGCCGTCGCCCGGGAGCGGGACATCCGCCGCTTCACGGCCGAGGTCCTGCCCGCCAACACCAAGATGATCAAGGTCTTCCGGGACGCGGGCTACACCCAGCGGCGCAGCTTCGAGGACGGCTCCGTCCATCTCACCCTCGACCTGGAACCGACCGCGAAGTCCCTCGCGGTCCAGCGCGGCCGCGAGCTGCGCGCCGAGGCGCGCTCCGTGCAGCGGCTGCTCGCCCCCCGCTCGGTTGCCGTGGTCGGCGTCGGCCGCCGCCCCGGCGGCGTGGGCCGGACCACGCTGGGCAACCTGCTGGCCTCCGGCTTCACCGGCCGCCTCCACGCCGTCAACCGTGCCTACCCCGAGGACCTGCGCACGGTCGACGGCGTCGCCGCGGTCCGGTCGCTGGGCGAGATCGGCGAGCCGGTGGACCTCGCGGTCGTCGCCGTCCCCGCGGAGCGCGTCCCCGAGGCGGTCGCCGACTGCGGTGAGCACGGCGCCCAGGGGCTGGTGGTGCTCAGCGCGGGATACGCCGAGAGCGGCGCCGAAGGGCGGGAACGCCAGCGCGAACTCGTGCGCCAGGCCCGCTCGTACGGCATGAGGATCATCGGCCCCAACGCCTTCGGGATCATCAACACCGCCGAGGAGGTCCGCCTCAACGCCTCGCTGGCCCCCCGGTCGCCCGCCCCGGGGCGGATCGGCCTCTTCACCCAGTCCGGTGCGATCGGCATCGCGCTGCTCGCCGGCCTGCACCGGCGCGGTGCGGGGCTGTCCTCGTTCATCTCCGCGGGCAACCGCGCGGACGTCTCCGGCAACGACTTCCTCCAGTACTGGCACGAGGACCCCGGGACCGACGTGGTCCTCCTCTACCTGGAGTCGATCGGCAACCCCCGCAAGTTCACCCGGCTCGCCCGCCGCACGGCCGCGGTCAAGCCGGTGGTCGCGGTCAAGGGCGCGCGGCACACCGGGAGCGCGCCGCCCGGCCACGCCGTCCCCGCGACCCGGATCCCGGACGCCACGGTCGGCGCCCTGCTGCGCCAGGCGGGCGTCATCCGCGTCGACACGGTGACCGAACTCGTGGACGCGGGGCTGCTGCTCGCGGGCCAGCCGCTGCCCGCCGGACCGAGGGTGGCGATCCTCGGCAACTCCGAGTCGCTGGGCCTGCTCGCCTACGACGCCTGCCTCACCGAGGGCCTGCGCCCCCTGCCGCCCGTCGACCTCACCACCTCGGCGACCCCGGCCGACTTCCGCGCCGCCCTCGCGACCGCCCTCGACGACGGCGCCTGCGACGCGGTCATCGTCACCGCCATCCCCTGGGTGGAGGAGCCCGGTGCCGCCGAGCCCGGCGAGGGCGGATCCGGCGACGGCGAGGTCCTGGCGGAAGCACTGACCGACGCGGCGGCCGCGGGCCCGGCCAAGCCCGTCGCCGTGGTCCATGTGGAGATGGGGGCCCTGGCCGACGCCCTGTCGGCGGCCACCCGCACCAGGCCGCGCACCCGGCCGGAGCCCGCGGCGCCCTCAGACGGCGCAGGACCGGAGGCGTCCGCCCCCGTCGGCCGCCCCGCCGCTCCCGAGCACCGCCCGGCCGCCGGGCCACCCGCCGGAGGCGACGGCCACGGCGAGGGCGACGGCGGACCGGCGGCCGGCCGGGAGAGCGGCACCGGCGGAGCGCCCCCGCGCCACCGTCCGCTCGGCGCCCGCTCCTGGCTCGGCCGCCTGCGCACCGACCGCCGGGCGCCCGCTCCGGACACCGCGGCCTCCCGCCCGGCCGACGGGGACGGCACGGCCCCGCGCGCGGCGGACACGGGGAGCGCCCGGAGCCCGCAGGACGCGCAGCGCCCCCCGGACGCCCCCCGCCCCGCCGTCCCCGGATACGCCCCCACCGTGTGGCGGATCCCGGCCTACCCCGCCGCCGAGCGCGCGGTGCGCGCCCTGGCCGAGGCCGCCCGGTACGCCGAGTGGCGCCGCCAGGCCGCCGAGCCGGGGCGCGTCCCCGAGTACGAGGACGTCGACGAGGGCGCCGCGGCCGCACTGATCGAGGAGCTGCTCGGCCGGGAGGGCGACCACCGCGGCTTCAGCCTCGCCCCCGCGGACGCCCGGGCGCTGCTCGCCCACTACGGCATCGCCGTGCGGCACGCCCTGCCCGCCTCCGACCCCGACTCGGCCGCCGACGCCGCCGCCCGCCTCGGCTACCCGGTGGCCCTGAAGACCACCGCGCCGCACCTGCGGCACCGCGCCGACCTCGGCGGGGTGCGCCTGGACCTCGCCGACGAGGGGCAGCTGCGCCAGGCGTACGAGGAGCTGACCGACGCACTCGGCCGGGCGGCCGAGCTCCAGCCCGTCGTCCAGGCCATGGTGCCGCGCGGCGTGGACACCGTCGTGCGGGCCGCCATCGACCCGGCCGTGGGCTCCGTGCTGTCCTTCGGCCTCGCCGGGGCTCCCTCCGAACTCCTCGGCGACACGGCCCACCGGCTGGTCCCGGTGACCGACCGCGACGCGGCCGAGCAGATCCGCAGCATCCGCACCGCCCCCCTGCTGTTCGGCTGGCGGGGTGCGGCCCCCGTGGACACGGCCGCCCTGGAGGAACTCCTGCTGCGGGTGTCGCGGCTGGTCGACGACCACCCGGAGATCGTGTCCGTCTCCCTGGAACCGGTCGTCGTGTCACCGCACGGCCTGTCGGTGCTCGACGCCTCCGTCCGGCTGGCGCCGCCGCCCGCCCGCACCGACCTGGGGCCGCGCAGGCTTCCCAGCTACTGACGCCACGGGGCCCCGGCCTGCCGTCCGCCCGCACCCGGCGGCCCCGGGCCGCGGGATCCGGCGGGGCGCCGACGGGGTCCGCCCGGCCCCTTAGGATGGACGGCATGGCGAAGACCGGCACGACGACCCAGGGGCTGCGCGCGGCTATCGAGCGCAGCGGCTACTACCCGGCCCTCGTGGCCGAGGCGGTGGAGGCCGCCGTCGGCGGGGAGGCGATCTCCTCGTACCTCGTGCACCAGGAGACGACCTTCGACGCCAACGAGGTCCGCCGCCATGTCACCGTCCTGGTGCTCACGGGCAAGCGCTTCATCGTCAGCCACACCGACGAGCAGGCCGCCGACTCCGACTCGCCCACCCCGTACGCCACCACGTCCACGGAGTCGGTGAAGCTCGACCGGATCTCCTCCGTCGTCGTCAGCCGCGTCGTCTCCAACCCCGAGTCGTACACCCCGGGCACCCTGCCCCGCGAGGTCGTGCTGACCATCGGCTGGGGCGCGGTCTCCCGGATCGACCTCGAACCCGCCGCCTGCGGCGACCCCAACTGCGAGGCGGACCACGGCTACACCGGCAGCACCACCGCCGACGACCTGAGCCTGCGGGTGAGCGAGGCCGGCGACGGCCCCGACACGGTCCGCCAGACCCTCGCCTTCGCCCAGGCGCTCTCCGAGGCCACGGCGGCCACCCGCTGATGGTCCAGCCCGCGCACAGCGCACTCTGGCCGGACGAGCCCGCCCCGCTGCCGCTCGACGGGGCCCCGGTGCCCGAGTACGGCACCGGATCCCTGGCGGACCTCCTGCCGACGCTCGCCGCGGGGCAGTCGGTACCCGGTTGCGAGCCGCGCATCCGGGAGCTGGCCCCCGCGGACCGCAACTGCGTGTTCCTCGTCGACGGCCTCGGCTGGGAGCAGATCAGGTCCCACCCCGACGAGGCCCCGTTCCTGACCTCGCTGCTCGGCGGATCACGGGGCGGCACCGGACGGCCGATCACGGCCGGGTTCCCGGCGACGACCGCCACCTCGCTCGCCTCCGTCGGCACCGGCACCGAACCCGGCCGCCACGGCCTGCCCGGCTACACGGCCCGCAACCCCGACACGGGCGAGCTGATGAACCAGCTCCGCTGGAAGCCGTGGACCGACCCGCACGCGTGGCAGCCCCACCCCACGGTCTTCCGGCTGGCCGACGCGGCGGGCGTCCACACGGCGCAGGTGTCCTCGCCCGCCTTCGAGCACACCCCGCTCACCCGGGTCGCGCTCAGCGGAGGAACGTTCCACGGACGGCTGACCGGCGAGGAGCGGATGGATCTCGCGGCCGAGCAGCTCGCCGCGGGGGACCGCTCCCTCGTCTACACCTACTACAGCGAGGTCGACGGCAAGGGGCACCGCTTCGGGGTGGACTCCGACGCCTGGCGCGGCCAGCTGATGTACGTGGACCGGCTCGCGCAGCGTCTGGCCGAGCAGCTGCCGCCGCGCTCCGCCCTGTACGTCACCGCGGACCACGGCATGATCGACATCGCCTTCGACGAGGAGTCGCGGATCGACTTCGACGAGGACTGGGAGCTGCGTGCCGGGGTGGCCCTGCTCGGCGGTGAGGGGCGTGCCCGCCATGTGTACGCGGTGCCCGGAGCCGAGGCGGACGTGCTGGCCGTCTGGAAGGAGGTGCTGGGCGACCGGTTCTGGGTCGCGGGCCGGGACGAGGCCGTGGCCGCCGGCTGGTTCGGCCCCCGCGTGGACGACCGGGTCCTCGGCCGCATCGGCGATGTCGTCGCCGCGGCCTGCGAGGACGTCGTGATCACCGCCTCGGTGGCGGAGCCGCACGAGTCCGCGATGGTCGGCATGCACGGCTCGATGACCCCTGTCGAGCAGCTGGTGCCCCTGCTCGAAGTCCGTACCTGACCCGCCGCCCCGCCCCCTCGCAGCCGCACCCCCTCCGCCGACCCGAAAGGCCGTCGCCCCCTCATGCCCGAGCTGGTGTTCTTCTCCGGAACGATGGACTGCGGGAAGTCCACCCTCGCGCTCCAGATCGAGCACAACCGCTCGGCCCGGGGCCTTCAGGGCATGATCTTCACCCGGGACGACCGGGCGGGCGCGGGCAAGCTGTCCTCCCGGCTGGGCCTGGTCACCGAGGCCGTCGAGGCGACGCCCGCGCTGGACCTCTACGCCTTCGTCGTGGACCTCATGTCGCGCGGCGGCAAGACCGACTACGTCATCGTGGACGAGGCCCAGTTCCTGGTCCCCGACCAGATCGACCAGCTCGCCCGGATCGTCGACGAGCTGAACCTCGACGTGTTCGCCTTCGGCATCACCACCGACTTCCGCACCAAGCTCTTCCCGGGCTCCCAGCGCCTGATCGAACTGGCCGACCGGGTCGAGACGCTCCAGGTCGAGGCGATGTGCTGGTGCGGTGCCCGCGCCACGCACAACGCCCGCACGGTGGGCGGGGAGATGGTCGTCGACGGGGAGCAGGTGGTGGTGGGAGACGTGGGCGGGGCCGCGGAGGAGGTCGGGTACGAGGTGCTGTGCCGACGCCACCACCGCAGGCGGATGACGAGCGCGGCCTCGCGGGCGGCGGCACTGTCGCCCGACGTCCTGCCGGTCACCTCGCACTGACCTGCGCCTCACCAGGCCGTAGCCGGACCGCCCGCTGAGGCTACGCGGCCTGTGTGCCGGGGCGTTTGAAGACCTGGCGGCCGTGCCAGAGAACGAACTGCGGGTCGACGGTGGGCCGTCCGGGGCGAGGGGCGGCCACCGGTTGCCCGTGGAGGCCGTCGACGGCTCGGCCCGCCGGGCCGCGGGCCACGTACAGCTCGGAGACCTGGATGTGCAGGTCGGGCAGAAGGCCCAGGACGCCGATGTCGAAGAGGGCATGGTGCAGGGAGCACAGGGCCAGGCCGTTGTCCACCTCGTCGGGGCCGTCCAGGCTGTGCCAGCGTACGTGCGCGGCCTCCAGGCCGACGGGGTTTCGGCCGAGGGCGCCGTCGAAGCCGCAGAACGCGCAGGCGTACGCGTAGGCGTGCAACACCTCCTCGGCGAACCCGGCCCGACGCCGGCGCCGCTTCCGTTCGGCCGGCGTGTGTGCCGTGTCGTCGAGGCCGGGGGCGAGGTCGAGCCCGACGGCGTCGCAGATGGGCCCCTCCAGCGTGGGGGTGAAATGCTGCTCCAGCAAGAGGCGCACGGCCGCGCCCAGTGTGCCCGGTTCGGCCAGCAGCTTCTCCACATCGGGACGAAGACGGCCATGCGCCCCCTGGGCCCGCAGCGCGCTGCCCCGCTCCGGCGCGTCGGGACCGATGGCGTGTCCGTCCCGGTCCCGCAGCTCCCACACCCGGCGCTCCAGGTGCACGAACGGCATCGCCGCCCGCTCCCGTGCTCGCGAGGGGCTCGTGACGGCCGGCCCGAAGTCGTTGATCAGCCGACTGACCGGCTCCTCGGCCTCGTCGTACGAGACGGCAGTGCTCCCGAACTCGGCGAACCGACCGAGCAGCCACAGCACGAGAAGCGGTTTGTGCGGCGCTCGCCGTCCACCCGTCTGCGCCCGCCGCAGCGACGACAGGGCGCTGAGCAGCTCTTCCCGCGTCATGGACCCCCCCCGTATTCGAAGCCGCTTCGCCTTGCGCCGTGATTGTCGCAAAGTCCCTCCCGGGGCAGGCTCCTGGGCCGGCTACGCGTGGGGCGTGACGCCAGCCGTCGTGCGTGTGCCTGGGCGTGAGGCATGCACGCGACGGGGGCCGGTGCCCGCCACGCAGCCGCCCCTCGCGGTCCCGAGCGGAACCCGGCTGCAGCCGAAGTCGCCCTCCGGCCCGGCGGTTCCGTAGGTGCCGGGCACTGGCCGCGCGTCTTTGGGGGGAGCTGCGCCGGACGCGCGGGGGCCCGGACTCGCTGCCGTGCCCCGTGGGGAGGGTCGGAGGCCCGGGCTGCCGGCCTCGGATCCTGCGTCGACCGTCTCGGGCCGCCTCCACTCCTCCGTGTCGGCGGGCGGGCGTCTCGGTCAGGACCGGACGGTCCCCGTCACCGGCGCCTTCCGCAGCCCACATGGCCGCGGCCGCCCCAGAGGCATCCGCCAGTGCGGGCACACGGACGCGGTCCCATCGGGCGGGGGCGGGGTCGGCCTCCGCGTCCGGCGGCCCCTCGGCGCGGCCGCGCGGTCCGCCGCGGGCTCAGGTGCGCGGCTGGACCACCGACAGGACCGCGCCCTCCGGGTCCGCGATGGTGGCCTCCACCCCTCCCGCGCCCCGGGCGGGCGGGGTGTCCATCCTGCCGCCGAGCTCCACGGCCCGCCGGGCCGCCCCGGCGGCGTCCTCCACCTCGAACCAGGTCATCCAGGACGGTCCCCGGGTGCGCAGCAGCGCACGGTCGGCCGTGCGCACCGACGCCACGCGCCGCCCGTCGGCGAAGAGGGTCACCAGGTCCCGTCCCGCCGGCCCGGTGGCCCGCGCCTCCACCCCGAAGACCATCTCGTAGAACTTGGCCACCCCGGCGTCCCAGGTGAGGAGTTCGTGCCACACGGCCGTCCCCGGGCCGCCGTGCACCGCCGCCCCCAGGTGCGTGGCCCGCTGCCAGGCGCCGAACACCGCCCCGGACGGGTCCGCGCCGATGAGCAGGCGCCCCGCCGGGCCCGCGTCCAGCGGGCCGACGCCCACCGTCCCGCCGCAACTGCGCACGGCCTCGGAGGTGGCGCCCGCGTCCGGGGTGGACAGGTACGGGGTCCAGGCCACCGGCAGGTCCCGGTCGGCGGGCAGCCGCCCGATGCCGGCCACCTCCCGCCCGTCGCGTACGGCGCGGACGTACGGCCCCAGTTGCCCGGGACCCGGTTCGAACTCCCAGCCGAACAGGGCGGCATAGAAGTCCTGCGTCGCCTCGACGTCGTGCACCATCAGACTGACCCAGCAGGGTGCGCCGGGCGTGTGCCGAGTCGCCTCGGTCATCGTCATCGTCTCCTCGGACCATCGTGGTGGCCGTACAAGGGTCGGGCGCGTGGGCCGTTGTGCGGAGGTCGTGCGCCCGGGCCCGGCCGCCGGTCCGGTGCCGCCGGTCGTCAGGGCCCGCGCAGATGGTGCCACCACCGGGGGCGCCCGGCGCCCGGGCCGCGCCGTGTTTGGCGGGTTCCCGACGCCGACGGAACGTTCCGGCGGATCCTGGCCCTCCCCGGACGGCCGGAATCCGGTGCGCGGTGGGGCAGGATGGCGGTATGACACCCATCGTCTCCGCAGCCGATCTCGCCGCCGAGCTGGCCGGCCCCGTGCCGCCGGTGCTGCTCGACGTCCGTTACCAGCTGGGCGGCCCGCACGGCCGACCCGCCTACGAGGCCGGGCACATCCCGGGAGCCGTCTTCGTCGACCTCGACGCGGATCTCGCGGGGCCGCCCGGGGAGGGGGGCCGGCACCCGCTGCCTGACCCCGGGGCCTTCGGCGCGGTGATGCGCCGGGCGGGTGTCCGCGCGAGCGTCCCCGTCGTGGTCTACGACGGGGACAAGGGGTGGGGCGCGGCCCGGGCGTGGTGGCTGCTGCGCTGGTCGGGACACACGGACGTCAGGGTCCTCGACGGCGGCCTGGCCGCCTGGACGGGCGACCTGGAGAAGGACGTCCCGGTCCCCGCGGAGGGCGACTTCACGCCCCGCCCCGGCGCGCTCCCGCTGCTGGACGCCGACGGTGCGGCGGAGTGCGCTCGCACGGGCCTGCTGCTGGACGCGCGTGCGGGGGAGCGCTACCGGGGGGAGGTCGAGCCGATCGACGCCGTCGCGGGGCACATCCCGGGGGCGGTCTCCGCGCCGACCGGGGAGAACCTGGACGACGCGGGGCGCTTTCTGCCGGCGGCGCGGCTGGCGGCCCGCTTCGCGGCGCTCGGAGCGGGGGAGGGCACGGCGACGGTGGGGGTGTACTGCGGCTCCGGCGTGTCGGCCGCACAGCAGGCCATTGCACTCGAACTGGCCGGTTTCGTCCCGGCGCTGTACGCGGGCTCCTGGTCCGAGTGGTCCCGGGATCCGGCCCGGCCGGTGGCGACGGGCGCCGCTCCGGCATGACGGCGGGGCCCCTCGGCAGGGGCCGGGGCCGCCTCCCCGTCCGCGCACCGCTGCGCGGACGGGGAGGCGCTCACTCCTGCTTCTTGCGCCGGGTGCCGAAGACGATCTCGTCCCAGCTCGGGACCGCCGCCCGCCTGCCGGGCCGGACGCCGTCCGCCTCCGCCTGCCGGTCCGTCGTCCCGGTCAGGCGGTCCCGGTGCCCGGCCACCGAGCGCGGCATCAGCACGTCCGCGTAGGCGGAGCCGGCACCGGCGGAGGCGGCGGGCGCGACCTGCTCCTCGTCCGCCTCGTCCTCCTGCGCGGGTTCGAGTTCGATCGCCGTCGGCTCCTCCGAGGGGCGCTCCGGCACCACCATGTCCCCGCGGAAACTGGGCACGGCCTCCAGCAGGCTGGTCAGGGAGTCGCGCTCGCCCTCGTCCTCCGGTTCGGCGGACGGTCCGCGCTCGGCCGGCCGGTCCGGGCCCCGGTCCAGCGGCCGGTCCCGGGGCAGCCGGGCGATCCGCGGCACGAACGGGAAGCTCGGCTCCTGGGCGAGGGAGTCGTCGGTCTCCCCGATGAGGGAGCGCGCCTCGTCGTCCACGGCCTGGACGAGCCGCCGGGGAGGGTCGTAGGTCCAGCTCGCGGCGTGCGGCTCACCGGCCACCCGGTAGACGAGCAGGACCTCCCAGGTGCCGTCGTCCCGGCGCCAGGAGTCCCACTGGACGCTCTCGCGGTCCGCACCGCGCAGCAGCAGCCGCTCCTGCACCGCCTCGCCGAGCTGCGGTCCGGTGTTCTCGCCCGGCCGCCGTACGGGGGTCTTGCGGGCGCGTTCGGCCATGAAGGCGCGCTCCGCCAGGACGGGGCCCTCGAAACGGCGCACCCGCTCGACGGGGATCCCGGCGAGCTGGGCCACCTCCTCCGCGGAGGCACCGGCCCGTATCCGCGCCTGGATGTCCCGGGGGCGGAGATGGCTCTCCACCTCGATCTCGATCTGGCCGAGCCGGGCGCGGTCGTTGCGTACCGCCGCCCTCAGCCGCTCATCGATCGGAAGCGTGTATTCCGTGCTGTCCGCAGCCTTGAGCACCAGTCGTGTGCCGTCGTTGGAGACGGCCACGACACGCAGTTCGGGCATGGGGACCTCCCGGGTGGTGCCTGCCGACGTCACCTGCGTCGCTGCTTCCGCTAGTCGAGTGTGGCCTGCCCGGGTGCAGCCTGCCACAACCTTGCCGAGTTGCCCGGCGTGTCGGGCACAGGCCCGTTACCGTCGGTATGGCACGGTCGTCTATTGAGCCACTCAGAGTCACCACTGCTCACTCTGGGCGATAGATTCCCGTGCGGTGCCGCGGCGCCGCCGGATCGAGCGCCGCCTTCGGCCCCCAACCTGGGTCCGCACGCCGCAAGACGCTCAGGCCCAGGGTTCGCCACAGTACTCCATTCGGGCCATCAGGGTGGACTGCCGCGCCGCCCGACTTCCTCCGTGTGGCGCACGTCTGCCCGCGGCCTCCCGGTTCCCCGGGTGGTGTGGTTCACAGAACCAACCCAAGCGGAACCATCTGCTTCGCTCATCTGTCATCAGAAGGTGCAGGAAGGGCAGAGGGGCGAACAGGGGATGGAGATGCGACACACCGGAGAGAGCGGGGCGAACCGCCGCGACGAGCCGGGGGAGCGGCCCCCCGGGGCGCCGCGCCGCATCGAGCTGAGCGTCCCCCAGGTCGCGGGCAGTGCGCTCGCCGCCGTCGCGGCGGCCGTGCTCGCCTCCCGGCTGGGCGTCTACGGGACCATCGTCGGGGCGGGCGTCGTCAGCATCGTGGCGACCTGCGGCGGCCCCCTCTTCCAGCACCTCTTCAGCCGGACCGGCGAACAGCTCCGGGTGGCCGCGGACCCCGGGCGGCGGCGTCCGCGCCGCCCGGAGGGCGGCCCTCCGGCGGAGGTGCGGACCGCCGCTCCGCGGACCGCCGCGGATCCGGGGGCGGACGGGTTCGGGGCCCCGAGCACCCACGGGACGCGGATGCGCGGGTGGAAGCGCCCGGTCGCCGCCGCCGCGGTCGTCTTCGGCGTCACCATGGCGGGCATCACGGCCTGGGAAGTCGCCGCCGGGCAGGAGCTCGGCGGGGGGAGCGGGACCACCGTCGGCACCGCCCTGCGCGGGGGCGGCGGGACGGACGGGCACTCCGGCCCCCGGCAGGACGGCACGGACCCCGCCCCCTCCGGCGGTCCCTCCGCACCGGCCCCGCCCGGCGGCGGATCCGGCGAGACCCCGGACGGCACCGGCCGACCCGGCGCGGACCCGGACCTGCCCCCCGCACCTTCCGGAGAGCCCGAGGAGGAGGCGGACGGCGACACCGCCCCCTCGCCCACCACCACCCCGCCGCCCACCACCGAGCCGGAGCCCTCTCCCAGCGGCATGGACCCCGCCCCCTCCGGCGGGCCCGGGGACGCGGCCTCCCCGTCCCCCGGCGGGTGAGGCGGGTCAGTCGCCCAGCACCCGCCGCAGATAGGGGTTGTGGAACAGGCGGTCGGGGTCCAGCCGGTCGCGCAGCGCCGTGAACTCCGCGAAGCGCGGGTAGACCTCGGACAGGTACGCGGCGTCCCGCGTGTGGATCTTGCCCCAGTGCGGACGCCCCCCGTGGGCGGTCAGGATCCGCTCCGCCGCGGTGAAGTACGCCCGGTACGGCGTGCCCCGGTACATGTGGACCGCCACGTAGGCGCTCTCCCGGCCCGAGGCCGTC
This sequence comes from Streptomyces sp. C10-9-1, assembly GCF_024497955.1. GTDB lineage: Bacteria > Actinomycetota > Actinomycetes > Streptomycetales > Streptomycetaceae > Streptomyces > Streptomyces sanyensis. The sequence goes on from NZ_JANHKP010000013.1 coordinate 105,286, forward strand.
GACAGGGTGATGTCGTCCGCGGGGGCGGTGCGGACCTCGACGGGGAAGCCGATCCGCAGCGGCGACCGCTCCACCATGGCCCGCAGCTCCCGCAGTGCCGTCACCACGGCCTCGCGCGGCAGCGCGTACTCCATCTCCACGAACCGCACCCTGCGGGGAGATGTGAAGACCTTGTAGGGGATGTCCGTGTACGTCCGGGCGGACAGGGCACGACTGGACAGGCGCGCCATCGCGGGCACGGCCGCCGGAACGGCCCGCCCCAGCGAACACAGCAGCTGGAAAGCCCCGTTGGAGAGCAGCTCGTCCTCGATCCACGCCCCGACCGCCCCGGGCGGCGCCGCCGGTCCCGCACTGCGGTTGTTGCGCTTGGTGTTGCAGCTGCCGGTGTGCGGGAACCAGTAGAACTCGAAGTGCTCGTTCTCCGCGTGCAGGGCGTCGAACTCCTCCAGCACCCGCTCGAAGGGCATCGGCTCCTCCCGCGCGGTGAGCAGGAAGACCGGCTCCACCGCGAAGGTGACGGCGGTGATCACGCCCAGTGCCCCGAGTCCCACCCGGGCCGCCGCGAACACCTCGGGGTGCTCCTCCGCCGAGCACGTCAGCACCGACCCGTCCGCCGTCACCAGCTCCAGCGCACGGACCTGCGCCGCGATCGAGGCGGAGTCGCGCCCCGTCCCGTGGGTGCCGGTGGAGATCGCCCCGGCGACGGTCTGGGCCATGATGTCGCCCATGTTGGTGAGCGAGAGCCCTTCGCGGGCGAGGGCCTCGTTCAGCCGCCGCAGCGGGGTGCCGGACTCGACGGTGACCGTCATCGCCGACCGGTCGATCCGCCGGATGCCCGTCAGCAGGTCGGGCCGTATCAGCAGCCCGTCCGTGGCGGCGATCGACGTGAACGAGTGGCCCGTGCCGACGGTCTTCACCCGCAGTCCGTCCTCGGCGGCCCGCCGCACGGCCTCCGCCAGTTCGGCGGCGGACGCGGGGCGCGCCTCCCGCCGGGGGGTCACCGCGACGGTGCCCGCCCAGTTACGCCACGTGCTCCGTCCGGTCCTCTGATCGGCCAGAGTTGCGCTCACGCTGTACCTCCCGCGTCGGCACCGGCCTGCGCAGCCGGCGGTACCCAAGGAACGCCACCACGGCCGCGAACGCTCCCGACAGCCCGGGCACCGCGTACGCGGCAGCCGCCCCGTGCGCGTCGACGACCCAGCCTGCTGCCGACGAACCGAGGGCGATGCCGACCGCGAGGCCCGTACCGGTCCAGGACATGCCCTCGGTCAGCTTGCTGCGCGGTACGTGCGCCTCGACGAGAGCCATGGTGGTGACCATCGTCGGGGCGATGGCGAGGCCCGCGAGGAAGAGCGCCACGGCCAGGAACGGCAGGCTCCCGGCCAGTTGGAGGGGGATCATACTCACGGCCATGGCGCAGACACCCACCACCCACCGGCGGGAGGGCTCGCCCTTGAGGTGCAGCAGCCCGAACACGGCGCCCGCGAGGCAGGATCCGAGCGCGTAGACGGCCAGCACCCAGCTGGCCGAGGACTTGCTGCCCAGTTCCTCGGCGAAGGCCACGGTCACCACGTCCACGGCGCCGAAGATGGCCCCGGTGGCGACGAACGCGACCACCAGCACCTGCAGTCCGGGGGAGCGCAGCGCCGAACCGCCGCTGTGGCGGTCCGCCGGATGCGGCACCGGCTCGGTGGCCCGCTGGGCCGTCAGCCACCAGACGCCGACGAGCAGGAAGGCGCAGGCGAGCACCGGGCCCGCGGCCGGGAACCACATCGTGGAGAGCCCGATCGACACGATCGGGCCGAAGATGAAGCACACCTCGTCGACGACCGACTCCACCGAGTAGGCCGTGTGCAGCTCCCGCGGGCGCCCCTGGTAGATCGCCGCCCAGCGGGCCCGTGTCATGGCACCGACGCTGGGCACGCAGCCGGCGGCCGCCGCGAAGGCGAACAGCGTCCAGTCGGGGGCTCCCGACTCCGCGCAGACCAGCAGGCCGGTCACGGCGGCGAGCGCCAGCAGGGTCGCCGGACGCAGCACCCTGCGCTGGCCGTACCGGTCCACCAGGCGCGAGACCTGGGGGCCGAGGACGGCGGCCGACAGGGCCAGGGTCGCCGTCAGGGTGCCCGCCAGGCCGTACCGGCCGGTCAGCTCCGAGATCATGGTCATGATGCCGATGCCCATCATGGACAGCGGCATCCGGCCGACGAAGCCCGCGGCGGAGAACCCGAGGGTGCCGGGGGAGGCGAAGACCGCGCGGTAAGGACTGGGCACTGGGGACTCCGGTAAGGCGTGTGGGCAGCCTTCACAGGTTACGCGCCTGGTCGGGCCCGCGCACCGGGGTTTTCCGGCCTGGCCGGAACCGCCCCGCCGCCGGGCTCCCTGCCCGGCGGGCCCGCCGGGCAGCGCCGCCGGCCGCCTGACACGCCCGGGGCGGAGCCGCCCGCCCTGCGCCCGGGTGGCAGGATCGACCCATGTCCGATCTGCGTGATCCAGCACCCTACGACGCCCTCCTGCTGCTGTCCTTCGGCGGCCCCGAGGGACCGGACGACGTGGTCCCGTTCCTCCAGAACGTGACCCGCGGCCGGGGCATCCCCGCCGAACGCCTCAAGGAGGTGGGGCAGCACTACTTCCTCTTCGGCGGCGTCAGCCCCATCAACGACCAGAACCGCGCCCTGCTGGACGCCCTGCGCAAGGACTTCGCCGGGCACGGTCTGGACCTGCCGGTGTACTGGGGGAACCGCAACTGGGCCCCCTACCTGACCGACACCCTGCGCGAGATGGCCCGGGACGGCCACCGGCGCATCGCCGTCCTCGCCACCAGCGCCTACGCCTCCTACTCCGGCTGCCGCCAGTACCGCGAGAACCTCGCCGACGCGCTCGCGACCCTCGCCGGGGAGGGGCTCCGGCCGCCGCGCGTGGACAAGCTCCGGCACTACTTCAACCACCCGGGCTTCGTCCGCCCCGTGGTCGAGGGCGTCCTCGCCTCGCTGGCGGAGCTGCCCGAGGAGGTCCGCGCGGGTGCGCACCTGGCCTTCACCACCCACTCCATCCCGACCGCCTCGGCCGACACCTCGGGCCCGGCGCCCGGGCACGGCGACGGCGGGGCCTACGTGCGCCAGCACCTGGACGTCGCCCGGCTCGTCGCCGACGCCGTCCGCGAGGAGACCGGCGTCGCCCACCCGTGGCGGCTGGTGTACCAGTCCCGCAGCGGTGCCCCGCACATCCCCTGGCTGGAGCCGGACATCTGCGACCACCTCCAGGCCCTGCACGCCGACGGAGCCCCCGCCGCCGTCATGGTCCCGATCGGCTTCGTCTCGGACCACATGGAGGTGCTCTACGACCTGGACACCGAGGCCACCGCCAAGGCCGCCGAGCTGGGCCTGCCGGTACGCCGCTCGGCCACCGTCGGCGCCGACCCGCGCTTCGCCGCCGCCGTGCGCGACCTGCTGCTGGAGCGCGCCGCCACCGAGCGCGGGGTGGCCGCCGAGCGCTGCGCCCTCGGCGCCCTCGGGGCGAGCCACGACCGCTGCCCGGCCGACTGCTGCCCGGCCCGCACCCCGCGGCCCGCGGCCGCCGGCGCCGACGGCCCCCAGGCGTGAAGGAGACCCCGTGACCGACTCCCCGACCCCCGTGACCGAGACCCTGACCTCGGAGCTGCTCGCCCTCGCCCTGGAGGCGGCGGACCGGGCCGGCACGCTGCTGCGCGACGGCCGTCCGGACGACCTGGCGGTCGCCCGGACGAAGTCCAGCCCGATCGACGTGGTCACGGAGATGGACCTCGCCGCGGAGAAGCTGATCACCGACCTCCTCGCCGAGCGCCGCCCGCACGACGGCGTCCTCGGCGAGGAGGGCGCCGCCACCGAGGGCACCAGCGGGGTGCGCTGGGTCGTCGACCCGCTCGACGGCACCGTGAACTACCTCTACGGGCTCCCCACCTGGGCCGTCTCGATCGCCGCCCAGGTGGACGGCGAGACGGTCGTCGGTGTGGTGGCGGCCCCGCTGCGGGGCGAGACCTACCGCGCGGTCCGCGGCGGCGGGGCGTACGCGGGCGAGCGGCGGCTGAGCTGCCGCCCGGCCCCGCCGCTGGACCAGGCCCTGGTCTCGACCGGCTTCAACTACGTGCACCGGGTCCGCAGCCACCAGGCCGAGGTGGCCCAGCGGCTGATCCCCCGGCTGCGCGACATCCGGCGCAGCGGCTCGGCGGCCGTCGACCTGTGCGACGTCGCCGCCGGGCGCCTCGACGGCTACTACGAGCGGGGCCTCAGCCCCTGGGACCTGGCCGCCGGTGACCTGGTGGCCCGGGAGGCGGGCGCGCTGACCGGCGGCCGGCCGGGCACGCCGCCCTCGGGTGAGCTGACCGTCGCCGCCTCGCCGGGCGTCTTCGCGCCCCTCCAGGAGCTCCTGGAGGAGCTGGGGGCGTGGCACGACTAGGCCGTGTCCGACGCATGGCGCCGTTCGCCCGCGGCCGGACGGGCGGGGCCGGCCAGGCCCCGCCCCCGCCCGCGGCGGGGGCCCGCGCGCAGGAGGGCCCCCGCACGGCCGTGCGGGGGCCCTCCTGCCGCGAGCGGTGCTAGGGGCGGATCACGGCCTAGGCCGCGCCCACCCGCACGCCGTGTTCCTCGGCCAGGCGGTGCAGGTCGTCGAGCTCGGCCTGTTCCACGTCGGCGAGGAAGTCGTCGCCCGTCTCACGGGCCCTCGTCAGGTCGTTCTCCGCAGCCTTGATGCGCTGCAGAAGCCCCGCGGTGAATGCGTCCATCGATGCGCCCCCTCGGCTAGGTCGGTGGCACGGGGGTGTGCCTGGGGTTCCCCCTCACCACCGCAGGCGACCGGCGGGTGAAGGGTGGGTGATCAACCCTCGAACATGTCGTGCGGCCCCCTCGGGAGGGCGTGATCGTGGGTGTGCAGTCGTCCTCCCCACCCCTCCAGCCGGGGAAACCTCGGCCTCCCGGGGAATCGGCGGCCCGCGCCGCCGCCCGCCGCCTTACTGCCGGTTTACGCACGTAGCAGGCAGGATGGGCACGCACACCAGGTGCGCAGAACTGCCGTGTCCGCAAAGGGACCGGCTCCGAGGAAGGGACAGGGGACGTGCGCGTACTCGTCGTCGAGGACGAGCAGCTGCTCGCGGATGCGGTGGCGACCGGGCTGCGCCGGGAGGCCATGGCCGTCGACGTCGTGTACGACGGTGCCGCAGCGCTGGAGCGCATCGGGGTCAACGACTACGACGTGGTCGTCCTCGACCGCGACCTGCCGCTGGTGCACGGCGACGACGTGTGCCGCAAGGTGGTCGAGCTGGGCATGCCGACCCGGGTGCTGATGCTCACCGCCTCGGGGGACGTGAGCGACCGCGTCGAGGGCCTCGAACTCGGGGCCGACGACTACCTTCCGAAGCCGTTCGCCTTCACCGAGCTCACCGCGCGCGTCCGGGCCCTCGGCCGGCGCACCACGGTCCCGCTGCCGCCCGTGCTGGAGCGCGCCGGGATCAAGCTGGACCCCAACCGCCGCGAGGTCTTCCGCGAGGGCCGCGAGATCCAGCTCGCCCCCAAGGAGTTCGCGGTGCTGGAGGTGCTCATGCGCAGTGAGGGTGCGGTCGTCTCGGCCGAGCAGCTGCTGGAGAAGGCATGGGACGAGAACACCGATCCGTTCACGAACGTCGTCCGGGTGACGGTGATGACGCTCCGCCGCAAGCTGGGGGAACCGCCGGTGATCGTCACCGTGCCCGGTTCCGGCTACCGGATCTGACCGCCGTGGCCGCGACACCCGCGCCCCCGGGGGCGCCCCCCAAGCCGACCTGGGACCCCAGGGAACCGGTCCAGCCGTGGCTGCGCCCGACGATCCGGATACGCCTCACCCTGCTGTACGGCGGGATGTTCCTCATCGCGGGCATCCTGCTGCTGTCGATCATCTACCTCTTCACGGCGCAGGCGCTCAACAACATCAGCGAGCTGCCCTTCGAGATCGTCTCCGGCAAGGTCAAGCCGACGACCGACTGGTGCGTGCTGCCCGAGGAGGGCTCGGGAGAGCAGTTCAACCAGGCGGTGTCCGGGTGCCTGGCCCACCAGCGCGAGCTCGCGCTGGACGACCTGCTGCGCCGCTCGCTCTTCGCCCTGCTGGGCCTGAGCATCATCGCCTTCGCCTTCGGCTACGCCATGGCCGGCCGGGTGCTGTCCCCGCTGGGCCGCATCACCCGCACGGCCCGTCGGGTGGCCGGATCGGACCTGTCCCGCCGGATCGAGCTGGACGGACCGGACGACGAGCTCAAGGAGCTGGCGGACACCTTCGACGAGATGCTCGACCGCCTGGAGCGGGCCTTCACGGCCCAGCAGCGGTTCGTGGCCAACGCCTCGCACGAGCTGCGCACCCCGCTGGCGATCAACCGGACGCTGCTGGAGGTGCAGCTCTCGGACCCCGGCGCGCCCGTGGAGCTGCGGCAGCTCGGCAAGACCCTGCTGGCCACCAACGAGCGCAGTGAGCAGCTCGTGGAGGGCCTGCTGCTGCTCGCCCGCAGCGACAACCAGATCGTGGAGCGGAAGCCGGTGGACCTGGCGGAGGTGGCCTCCCGGGCCATCGACCAGGTGCGCTCGGAGGCCGAGGCGCTCGGGGTGGCCATCCGCGGCGAGCGGGCCCCGGCGGTGGTGCAGGGCAACGGCGTGCTGCTGGAGCGGATCGCCCTGAACCTGGTCCAGAACGCGGTGCGCTACAACGTGCCCCGGGACGAGGAGGCCGAGGCCGGGGGCGGCTGGGTCGAGGTCTCGACGGAGGCGGCCGAGGGACAGGCCGTCCTGGTCGTCTCGAACACCGGACCGGTGGTTCCCGCGTACGAGGTCGACAACCTCTTCGAGCCGTTCAGAAGGCTGCGCCAGCAGCGCACGGGGAGCGACAAGGGGGTCGGTCTCGGTCTCTCCATCGCACGCTCCGTCGCGCGCGCCCACGGGGGACGTATCATCGCGGAGCCCCGCGAGGGCGGCGGCCTTGTGATGCGCGTCACCCTGCCGATCTGAGACCCGACCGGTGTTCGCTTTAAGCGGAATTTTCCGGACGGGCCGGACTGGTGCGGCTGTGGGATCGCTCACATGTCCCCCTCCCTCGATATCCACTCTCCGTGACCCTCGGTGCCCCGGTAAAGTCGGAAAAAGTCCGAGTTTCCGGGGTTCCCTCTCACGGGAAGTACACGGGGTGGTGCCGCTGAAGTGCACCGATCGGACCGTGTACGGTCCCCATCGCCACCCGTCCCGATCACTCTCGGGCGATCCGGCTGGGTGTCGATTGAGTAACAGACCTTGATGTGAGGCAAAATCTCCGCCTCAGGTCGGGCACAAGTCCGGCCTCTCGCGCGTTACGTGCGCTGGAGACACCGCAGACACCCAAAGGGGGAGAGCGATATGGCAACGGATTACGACACCCCACGCAAGACCGACGACGACGTCGATTCCGACAGCCTGGAAGAGCTGAAGGCCCGCCGGAACGACAAGTCCACGTCCACGGTCGACGTCGACGAGTTCGACGCGGCCGAGGGCATGGAGCTGCCCGGCGCCGACCTGTCCAACGAGGAGCTGGCCGTCCGGGTCCTGCCCAAGCAGGCGGACGAGTTCACCTGCATGAGCTGCTTCCTGGTGCACCACCGCAGCCAGCTGGCGCGCGAGAAGAACGGCCAGCCCATCTGCCGCGACTGCGACTGAGGGCGATCGCCGGTGGCAGGCGAGAAACCGTCCCCGAAGCGGCGCTTCCGGCGTCAGAAGCCGCCGGAGGCGCTCCAGGGTGCGCCGGGCCCGGTGCGGGATCCCGCGCCGTCCACGGGGCAGCGGGACACCCTCCTGCCGGACGGCGTCGACGACGCGGCGGAGCGGGGCCCGGCGGCCTCGCTCGAAGCGGTGGACCGTGCGGGGCCCCCGACCAGGGCCCGGCGTCTCACCGCCGTGCGCGAGGGAGTCGTCCGGGGCGGCACCGGCGCGAAGGCGGGGCTGGCACGGACGGGACGGGGTGCGCGCGAGCGCATCGTGCGCACCGGCGAGGGCGCCAAGGCGGCCCTGGCCCACCTCGCCGACCGCCTGATCGAGATCGCGCCCCGGGTACCGGTGCGCGACCTTGCGACCCTGCGCCGCCAGTTCCCCGGCCTCGGCCCCGAGCAGCTCGCCGACAAGCTGGTGGCCGGCGCGTCCCTGGCCACCTCCACGGTCGGCGCCGGTGTCGGTGCCGCCGCGATGATGCCCGTGCCTCCCGCCATGCCCACCGAGCTGGCCGCGGAGGTCGCCGGCGTGGGCATGATCGAGCTCAAGCTCATCGCCGAGCTCCACGAGGTCTACGGGCAGCGGCCGCCCGGTTCGCTGAAGGAGCGCAGCGCCGCCTACCTCGGCTCCTGGTCCACGGAGCGGGGCATCGACGTGACCCGGCCGTCGACGTACAGCGCCGCGATGAACTCCCCCTACAAGCGCCGGCTGCGCCAGCAGATCATGAGGCGCATGGTGCGCAACCTCCCGAACCTGATCCCGTTCATGGTCGGGGCGGCCGTGGGCGCCGTGATGAACCGGCGCGACACCCGCAAACTGGCCGACCGCATCCGCACCGACCTGCGCACCCGGCAGGTCCCCTGGGAGGACCTGGCGGACCTTCCCGCCCTGGAGCGGCCCGCCGACGCCCTTCCCGAGCACGTGCTCAAGGGGGAGCTGCCGCCCGGCGCCGCCGGCCGGTCCCCCTGAGGCCGCCGCCACGCCCCGGCTGCCCGCCGCCCGCACGCGCCCCTGCGCACGGGGCGCTCAGGACGAGGCGAGCGTCCGCAGCGCCTCGGAGAGCTGCTCGGGGTGGCGTGTGGAGAGGTACAGGTACGGCGTCGGGTCCTGCGGGTCCGTGACCTCGATGCGCACCGCCGTCGGCACATAGCTGCGCAGCAGCATGAAGGCGCGCGGGTCCGCCTTGTGCGAGCGCCAGGCCCGGGCCTCCTCGGGATCCAGCACCCGCACCTCGCCCAGGGCCGACACGGGAATCCGGGCGTCGCCCGCCACCAGGGAGCCGGACACCACCCGGATGCGCGCCGAGCCGTAGGAGCTGACCACGGCACCGGCCGCCGCCCCCGCGAGGATCACCCCGCCCAGCAGGGGCAGCACGCCCAGCGGCAGGGCGACCAGGCCGCCGGAGACGCCGAACAGGGCGGCGACCACCCACCAGGAGCGGGGTGCGGTCAGACGTTCCGAGAACTGCGGGGCGGAGGGCTGCATGGATCCAGCTTGGCACGGGGCGACCCACGGGTATCCGCGCGGGTAAGGTCTGCGGCTGTGAGTAACGACAACCGCCAGGAGGCCGCCGCCCGCCCGCCGTCCGGCTCGGCGTCCCTGAACCCGCCCCCCGACGCGACGGCTCCGGTCCGGCACCCCGACGCGCCCGCTCCCGGTGAGCCGCTCGGCTCCCACTACGAGCACTGCTTCGGCTGCGGGGGCCTCCAGCCCCACGGGCTGCACCTGGAGGCGCGGGCCCGCGAGGGCGTGCGCGTCACCGCGGAGTTCACCGTGCGGCCCGCGCACCAGGGGGCCCCCGGCCTCGCCCACGGCGGCGTGCTCGCCACCGCCCTCGACGAGACGCTCGGCTCGCTGAACTGGCTGCTGCGGGTCATCGCGGTGACCGGCCGGCTGGAGACCGACTTCGTCCGCCCCGTGCCGGTGGACTCCGTGCTCCATCTCGACGCCGAGGTGAACGCCGTGGCCGGGCGCAAGATCTACTGCTCGGCCGTCGGCCGGATCGGATCCCCCGAGGGCCCCATGGCCGTCCGCGCCTCGGCGCTGTTCATCGAGGTCAAGGTGGACCACTTCATCGACAACGGCCGGTCCGAGGAGATCCAGGCGGTCATGGCCGACCCCGACCAGGTGCGCCGTACCCGAGCCTTCGAGGTGAACCCCTGATGCGTGAACCCGTCGACGTACTGATCCGCCGCGTCAGGGCGGACGTCCCCCTGCCGTCCGCGGCGCACCCCGGCGACGCGGGCGTCGATCTGGTGACCTGCGAGGCCGCCGAACTGGCCCCCGGCGAGCGGATCGTCCTGCCCACCGGCATCGCCGTCGCCCTGCCCGACGGGTACGCCGCCTTCGTGCACCCCCGCTCCGGACTCGCCGCCCGGTGCGGAGTGGCTCTGGTGAATGCCCCGGGGACCGTTGATGCCGGGTACCGTGGAGAGATCAAGGTGATTCTGGTCAACCTCGACCCGCGCGAGACGGTGCGGTTCGGGAGGTTCGACCGGATCGCCCAGCTAGTCGTCCAGCAGGTCGAGAAGGTGCGCTTCCACGAGGTGGCGGAGCTTCCCGGCTCGGCACGGGCCGAGGGGGGCTTCGGGTCCACCGGCGGTCATGCCGCTGTGGGCGGCGCTACGGGTGGGAATCGATACGCTTCGGTCGTATCCGACCGGGAAGGACAGTGACGTGTTCGGACGTCGCAAGAAGAGTGGTTCCGCCGAGGACGCGGCGGACGCAGCGGGCGAGGTCGAGCAGGTCGACGAGCCCGGTGCGGACACCGGCGAGACCCGCCGGGTGAACCTCCCGCCGGCACCGCGGCCCGACGGCCCGTGGGACGTCTCCGAGGTGTCCAAGCCCGGTGAGGGGCGTGTCGACCTCGGCGGCATCTTCGTGCCCGGTGTCGAGGGCATGGAGCTGAGGGTCGAGGTCGCGGGCGACGCGATCGTCGCGGCCACGGTGGTCCTGCGGGACAGCGCCGTACAGCTCCAGGCGTTCGCGGCGCCGAAGAAGGAGGGCATCTGGGGCGAGGTCCGCGAGGAGATCGCCTCCGGCATCACCCAGCAGGGCGGCGTCATCGACGAGGTCGAGGGCCCCCTGGGCTGGGAGCTGCGGGCCCAGGTGCCCGTGCAGCTGCCCAACGGCACCGGCGGGGTGCAGCTCGTGCGCTTCATCGGCGTGGACGGCCCCCGCTGGTTCCTGCGCGGTGTGATCTCCGGCCAGGGCGCCGTGCAGCCGCAGGCCGCGGGACTCCTGGAGCAGATCTTCCGGGACACCGTGGTCGTGCGCGGCGAGGGCCCCATGGCCCCCCGCGACCCGATCGTCCTCAAGCTGCCCGACGACGCCCAGATGGTGCCCGAGGGCGTCCAGCAGGAGGACCAGGAGGGCTCCCGCTTCTCCGGCGGCATGGGCCAGCTCCAGCGCGGCCCCGAGATCACCGAGGTCCGCTGACCGACCGCGGCGGCGGGTGGGGCCGCGCCCGGCAGGGCGCGACCCCGTCCGCGGCCGTCCGCCCGCGGTGTCGCACGCCCCTTCTCCCGCCGGTCGCGCGCCCCGGGTCCGCTCTCGCCGCCTGCCCGCCCCCGCCCGCGTCGGGATCCCGTCATCGCCGGGCCCCTTCCGCCCCCGCCGCACCGTCCGGTCTCCTCCGCCGACGTAGGGTCGACGGTGCGCGGCCCGCCCGCCCGGCACGGCCGCGCACCCGCGCGACACAGAAGACGATGAGGCCATGGGACGCGGCAGACTGCGGATCTACCTGGGTGCGGCACCCGGCGTCGGCAAGACCTACGCCATGCTCTGCGAGGCGCACCGGCGCCTGGAGCGGGGCACCGACTGCGTGATCGGCCACGTGGAGCACCACGGCAGGCCGCGCACGGTGGCGCTGCTCGACGGTCTGGAGCAGGTGCCGCGCCGGGGGCTCACCCACCGGGGGTCGGCCTTCGAGGAGATGGACGTCGACGCCGTGATCGAGCGGCGGCCCGCCGTGGTCCTGGTCGACGAGATGGCCCACGCCAACGTCCCCGGCTCCCGCAACGCCAAGCGCTGGCAGGACGTCGAGGACCTGCTGGCCGCCGGGATCGACGTGATAACCACGATCAACATCCAGCACCTGGAGTCGCTGGGGGACGTGGTGCACTCCATCACCGGCGTCCGGCAGGGCGAGACCGTGCCCGACGAGGTGGTCCGCCGGGCCGAGCAGATCGAGCTCGTCGACATGGCCCCCCAGGCGCTGCGCCGCCGCATGGCCCACGGCAACATCTACCGGCCGGACCGGATCGACGCCGCCCTGTCCAACTACTTCCGCCCCGGCAATCTGACGGCCCTGCGCGAGCTGGCCCTGCTGTGGCTGGCCGACCGGGTCGACGAGTACCTCCAGCAGTACCGGGGCGAGCACAACATCCGCTCCACCTGGCAGGCGCGCGAACGCGTGGTCGTCGGCCTCACCGGCGGGCCCGAGGGGCGCACCCTGATCCGCCGCTCGGCGCGGATGGCCGCCAAGGGCGCGGGCGGGGAGATCCTCGCGGTCTACATCTCCCGCAGCGACGGCCTCACCTCCGCCTCGCCCAAGGAGCTCACCGTCCAGCGGACCCTGGTGGAGGACCTCGGCGGCACCTTCCACCACGTGATCGGCGACGACGTGCCCTCGGCGCTGCTGGAGTTCGCCCGCGGGGTCAACGCCACCCAGATCGTGCTCGGGTCCAGCCGCCGCAAGTCCTGGCAGTACCTGTTCGGCCCCGGCGTGGGCGCGAGCGTCGCCCGCGACTCCGGGCCCGACCTCGACGTGCACATCGTCACCCACGACGAGGCGGGCAAGGGCCGCGGTCTGCCCGGTGCCCGCGGGGCCCGGCTGGGGCGCCCGCGCACGGTGGCCGCCTGGCTGGCCGGCGTCCTCGGCCCGGCCGTGCTGACCGTGCTGCTGCGGCACCTGGAGGACGGCCCCGGGCTCGCCAACGACGTACTGCTCTTCCTGTTCCTGACCGTCCTCGCCGCCCTGCTCGGCGGGCTGCTCCCGGCCCTCGTCTCGGCGGCCGTCGGCTCCCTGCTGCTGAACTACTTCTTCACCCCGCCGACCCACACCCTCGACATCGCGGAGCCGCAGAACCTGGTCGCTCTGATGATCTTCGTGGCGGTGGCCGTGGCGGTCGCCTCGGTGGTGGACGCCGCGGCCCGCCGCACCCAGCAGGCCGCCCGGCTGCGGGCCGAGTCGGAGGTCCTCTCCTTCCTCGCCGGGAGCGTCCTCAGGGTGAGCCTGCCCGCACCGCAGAACGGCGGTGCCACCGTGCTGGACGCCCTCCTGGAGCGGGTGCGGGAGACCTTCGCCATGGAGTCCGTGGCCCTGCTGGAGCGGGCCGGCGACCTGGAGCCGTGGACCTGCACCGCGAGCACCGGCCCGGCACCCGCCTCCCGGCCGGACGACGCCGATGTGGATATGCCCGTCGGCGACCACATGGCCCTCGCGCTCTCCGGCCGCGTGCTGCCCGCCGAGGACCGCCGGGTGCTCTCGGCCTTCGCCGCGCACGCGGCCGTCGTCCTCGACCGGCAGCGCCTGGCCGGGGAGGCGGAGACGGCGCGGGCCCTGGCGGAGGGCAACCGGATCCGCACCGCGCTGCTCGCCGCCGTCAGCCACGACCTGCGCACCCCGCTGGCCGGGATCAAGGCCGCGGTGACCTCGCTGCGCTCGGACGACGTCGCCTGGTCCCCCGAGGACGAGGCCGAACTCCTCGCCGGGATCGAGGCGGGCGCGGACCGCCTGGACCACCTGGTGGGCAACCTCCTGGACATGTCCCGCCTCCAGACCGGCACGGTCACCCCGCTGATCCGCCGGACCGCGCTGGACGAGGTCATCCCGCTCGCCCTCGCGGGCGTGCCGCCGGAGAGCGTCGAACTCGACGTCCCCGAGTCGCTGCCGATGGTCGCGGTGGACCGGGGCCTGCTGGAGCGGGCGGTCGCCAACATCGTCGAGAACGCGGTCAAGTACGGCCCTCCCGGCCTGCCCGTCGCCGTCGCCGCGAGCGCCCTGGGCGCCCGGGTGGAGCTGCGGGTGGTCGACCGGGGCCAGGGCGTGCCGGACGAGGAGAAGGAGCGGATCTTCGAACCGTTCCAGCGCTACGGCGACACCCCCCGCGGCGCGGGGGTCGGCCTGGGCCTGGCCGTGTCCCGCGGGTTCGTGGAGGCCATGGGCGGCACCCTCACCGCGGAGGACACCCCGGGAGGCGGCATGACCATGGTGCTCACCCTGGCCGCCGAGCCCGGGCACGTCGGCGGCGCCGAACGCCTGGCGGAGGCCACCACATGAGCGGGCCGCCGCCGTCCGCCGCGGCGGGCCGGTGTGCCGCGACGCGAGCCCGTCCCGTCCGCGCGTCGCCCGCGCCCCACCGCCCGGCCGGACCGGGGCCTGCCGCCCCCACCCTGCTCACCCACCTTCCCCATCCGCACACCAGAAAGGCGGACCGGTCATGACCCGGGTGCTCGTGGTCGACGACGAGCCGCAGATCGTACGCCCCCTCGTGATCAACCTGAAGGCGCGCAAGTACGAGGTGGACTCGGCCCACGACGGCGCCACCGCCCTCGAACTTGCCGCCGCCCGCCATCCCGACGTCGTCGTGCTCGACCTCGGGCTGCCTGACATGGACGGCGTCGAGGTCATCCGGGGCCTGCGCGGCTGGACGCGCGTCCCGATCCTCGTGCTGTCGGCGCGCCACTCCTCCGACGAGAAGGTCGCCGCCCTGGACGCGGGCGCCGACGACTACGTCACCAAGCCCTTCGGCATGGACGAGCTGCTCGCCCGGCTGCGCGCCGCCGTCCGCCGCGCCGAGCCCTCCGGCGGCGACGACGGCCTCGTCACCGTGGAGACCGAGTCCTTCACGGTCGACCTGGCCGCCCGCAGGGTGCGCAGGGAAGGCCGGGACGTGCGGCTGACCCCGACCGAGTGGCACCTCCTGGAGGTGCTGGTGCGCAACACCGGCCGCCTGGTCGGGCAGAAGCAGCTCCTCCAGGAGGTCTGGGGCCCCTCCTACGGGACCGAGACCAACTACCTGCGCGTCTACATGGCCCAGCTGCGGCGGAAGCTGGAGGCGGACCCCTCCCACCCGAGGCACTTCGTCACCGAACCGGGCATGGGCTACCGCTTCGAACGCTGATCCGGGACCGCTCCGGCATTGATGCGCCGGGGAGGGGGGCCGGTAGGCTTTCCGTATGAACGCAACACCCCGTTCGGAGCGGGCCGCGCAGGACGGCAGGGGGGCGAAACCCGCCGGCCGCTTCCGCCGCATGCTCGACCGGCTCGCCTCCTCCCAGCAGGACATCGAGTCGGCGGAGCTCCTCCAGGACACGCAGGCCACGGGGTGCACGCCCATCTGCGACTGCGGGGACCGCCAGATCGTCCGGGTCACTGGTACGTTGCGCACGGTGACCCTGCGTCCGCGGGCCGGAGTGCCCGCACTGGAAGCCGAGATGTTCGACGGCACGGCGCCGCTGGACGTCGTCTGGCTCGGCCGCCGCTCCATCGCGGGCATCGAACCGGGCCGCCGCCTCATCGCCTCGGGCCGGATCTCGATGAGCCACGGCCGCCGGGTGCTGTTCAATCCCAAATACGAACTCCGACCACTCGGACAGGAGTAGCCGGTGACGTCCCTCGACAAGCCGACCCCCCCGCCCCCCGACCACCAGCAGCAGGACCCGGCCGGTTCCACGGCCTCCGGGACCGACTCCAAGGCGGTCACGGAGGCGGCGCTGTTCGAGGCGTTCGGCGGCGTGCGCGGCATGGTGGAGACGGTCCTGCCGGGCCTGCTCTTCGTGACGATCTACACCGTCAACAAGGATCTGCACAGCTCGGCGATCGCCGCACTCGCGGTCTCCCTGGTCCTGGTCGCCGTCCGGCTGCTGCGCCGCGACACCGTCAAGCACGCCTTCAGCGGCGTCTTCGGCGTCGCCTTCGGTGTGGTCTTCGCGATGATGACCGGAAACGCCAAGGACTTCTACCTCCCCGGCATGCTCTACACCCTCGGCCTCGCGCTGGCGTACATCGTCACCGCCGTGGCGGGCGTGCCGCTCATCGGGCTGATCCTCGGGCCGGTCTTCAAGGAGAACCTCTCCTGGCGGACCCGCAACCCCGGCCGCAAGCGCGCCTACACCCGCGCCAGCTGGGCCTGGGGCCTGATCCTCCTCGCCAAGTGCGCCATCCTCTTCCCGCTGTACTGGTGGGCCGACACGACCCAGCTCGGCTGGGTGCTGGTGGCACTGAAGATCCCACCGTTCCTGCTCGCCGTATGGCTGACCTGGGTCTTCCTGGCCAAGGCGCCGCCGCCGATCGACGTGTTCGCCGAGATGGAGGCGGAGGAGCGGGCGGAGAAGGAGCGCAAGGCGGCCGCCGCCCGCGACGCCGCCCCCTGAGCCCGGCCGGGTACCCGGCACCCGGGACGCACGGAGGGCGGAACCGCACCGGTTCCGCCCTCCGTGCTCCGTGCACCCGGCCCGGTGCCCCGCCGGGCCCCGTGCGAGCGCCTTCCCCGGCCGGTCCTCAGCCCTCGCGGCGCACCGACAGCAGCTCCTCCAGCTGCTCCTCGCGCGCCTGGGCCGCCACGAACAGCAGCTCGTCCCCGTCCTCCAGGGTCTCCTCGGCGCTGGGCGTGAGGACCCGCGAACCGCGGATGATCGTCACCAGCGAGGTGTCGTCCGGCCAGGCCACGTCCCCGACGCGGGTGCCCGAGACGGCCGACTCCGGCGGCAGCGTCAGCTCCACCAGGTTGGCGTCGCCGTGGCTGAACCGGAGCAGGCGCACCAGGTCGCCGACGCTCACCGCCTCCTCGACCAGCGCCGACATCAGGCGCGGCGTGGACACCGCGACGTCCACACCCCAGGACTCGTTGAAGAGCCACTCGTTCTTGGGGTTGTTGACCCGCGCGACGACCCGGGGCACCGCGTACTCCGTCTTGGCCAGCAGCGAGACCACCAGGTTGACCTTGTCGTCGCCGGTCGCGGCGATGACCACGTTGCAGCGCTGGAGGGCCGCCTCGTCCAGCGAGGTGATCTCGCACGCATCGGCCAGCAGCCACTCGGCCTGCGGCACGCGTTCCACCGAGATGGCGGTCGGGGCCTTGTCGATCAGCAGGACCTCGTGGCCGTTCTCCAGCAGCTCGCCCGCGATGGAACGCCCCACGGCGCCGGCGCCCGCGATTGCGACGCGCATCAGTGACCGCCCTCCTCGGGCCCCTCGGCGAAGGCCTCCTCGACCTTCGCGATGTCGTCCGTCCGCATCATCACGTGCACCAGGTCGCCCTCCTGGAGCACGGTCTGCGAGGTCGGCAGCACCGCCTCGCCCAGCCGGGTGAGGAAGGCCACCCGCACCCCCGTCTCCTCCTGGAGACGGCTGATCTTGTGCCCGATCCAGGCCGGGGACGTGTGCACCTCGGCGAGCTGCACACCGCCGCTCGGGTCCCGCCACAGCGGCTCGGCACCCGACGGCAGCAGGCGCCGCAGCATCTGGTCCGCCGTCCAGCGGACCGTCGCCACGGTCGGGATGCCGAGGCGCTGGTAGACCTCGGCCCGGCGGGGGTCGTAGATCCGCGCGGCCACGTTCTCGATGCCGAACATCTCCCGTGCCACCCGCGCCGCGATGATGTTCGAGTTGTCGCCGCTGCTGACCGCCGCGAAGGCGCCGGCCTCCTCGATCCCCGCCTCGCGCAGGGTGTCCTGGTCGAAGCCGACGCCGGTGACACGGCGGCCGCCGAAGCCCGACCCCAGGCGGCGGAAGGCCGTCGGGTCGCGGTCGACGACCGCGACCGTGTGCCCCTGCTGCTCCAGGGTCTGGGCGAGAGCGGCTCCCACCCGCCCGCACCCCATGATGACGATGTGCACGACCGTCCTTCCGGCTGACTCGGTCCCATGACGTGATCCGTCCGACGTGATCCGTCATGCTGTCAAGGCCCTACAGGGTCTCAGACCACGGACCCAGCTAAGCACGCGCGGTCCTACCGCGGACTGGGCGTGTTGGACAGACGTCATTCCGTCAAAGCGCAACAGGATTCTGTTAAGGCCAGGGTGGTGAGTGGGCCCGGCGGATTTCGAGCGTTTACGATCCTCCCCGTGTCCAAACTGACCGACCTGCCCAAACGGATTCTGATCGGCCGGGCGCTGCGCAGCGACAGGCTGGGGGAGACGCTCCTCCCGAAGCGCATCGCACTCCCCGTCTTCGCCTCCGACCCGCTGTCCTCCGTGGCGTACGCACCGGGCGAAGTCCTGCTGGTCCTGTCCATCGCGGGTGTGTCGGCCTACCACTTCAGCCCCTGGATCGCCGCGGCCGTCGTGGTGCTGATGTTCACCGTCGTCGCCTCGTACCGCCAGAACGTCCGCGCCTACCCCAGCGGCGGCGGCGACTACGAGGTGGCCACCACCAACCTCGGGCCCAGGGCCGGACTCACCGTCGCCAGCGCCCTGCTGGTCGACTACGTGCTCACCGTCGCCGTCTCGATCTCCGCGGGCGTGGAGAACCTCGGCTCGGCCGTCCCCTTCGTCGTCGAGCACAAGACCTTCAGCGCCACCGCGATAATCGTGCTGCTGACGCTGATGAACCTCCGCGGCGTCAAGGAGTCCGGAAAGCTCTTCGCCATCCCGACCTACGTCTTCGTCGGCGGCGTCTTCCTCATGCTCGCCTGGGGCGCGTTCAAGGGCCTCGTCCTCGGCGACACCCTGCACGCCCCCACGGCCGACTACGAGATCAAGCCCGAGCACCCGGGGCTCGCCGGCTTCGCCCTCGTCTTCCTGCTGCTGCGCGCCTTCTCCTCCGGCTGCGCCGCCCTGACCGGTGTCGAGGCCATCAGCAACGGCGTCCCCGCCTTCCGCAAGCCCAAGAGCCGCAACGCCGCCAACACGCTCGCCCTGATGGGCGCCCTCGCCGTCACGATGTTCTGCGGCATCATCGCCCTCGCCATGGCCAGCGACGTCAAGATGGCCGAGTACCCGGCCAAGGACCTCTACCGCGACGGCGTGCCGGTGGGGCCCGACTACGTGCAGCACCCCGTGATCTCCCAGGTCGCGGCGGCCGTCTTCGGCGACGGGACCTTCTTCTTCGTCCTCCTGGCCGCCGCCACCGCCCTGGTGCTGTTCCTCGCCGCCAACACCGCCTACAACGGCTTCCCGCTGCTCGGCTCGATCCTGGCCCAGGACCGCTACCTGCCCCGCCAGCTCCACACCCGCGGAGACCGGCTCGCCTTCTCCAACGGCATCGTGCTCCTCGCGGGCGCCGCCGTCCTGCTGGTGTGGATCTACGGCGCCGACTCCACCCGGCTGATCCAGCTCTACATCGTCGGCGTCTTCGTCTCCTTCACGCTCAGCCAGACCGGCATGGTCCGGCACTGGAACCGCCACCTGGCCGCCGAGCGGAACAAGGCCAAGCGCCGCCACATGATCCGCTCGCGCGCCATCAACGCCTTCGGGGCCTTCTTCACCGGGCTGGTCCTCGTCGTCGTCCTCGTCACCAAGTTCACCCACGGAGCCTGGGTCGCCCTGCTCGGCATGGTGATCTTCTTCGGCACCATGACCGCCATCCGCAGGCACTACGACCGGGTCGCCGACGAGATCTCCGCGCCCGAGGAGCCCGCCGACGACACCGTGCGCCCCTCCCGGGTCCACTCGATCGTGCTGGTCTCCAAGGTCCACCGGCCCACCCTGAGGGCGGTCTCCTACGCCCAGCTGATGCGCTCCGACCGGCTGGAGGCGCTCAGCGTCAACGTCGACCCGGCCGAGACGCGCGCCCTCCAGGCGGAATGGGAGCGCCGGGGCATCAACGTCCCGCTGAAGATCCTCGACTCGCCCTACCGCGAGATCACCCGGCCCGTGATCGAGTACGTCAGGAGCCTGCGCCGCGAGAGCCCCCGCGACGCGGTCAGCGTGATCATCCCGGAGTACGTGGTCGGCCACTGGTACGAGCACCTGCTCCACAACCAGAGCGCCCTGCGCCTGAAGGGGCGGCTGCTGTTCACCCCGGGCGTCATGGTCACCTCCGTGCCCTACCAGCTGGAGTCCTCCGAGGCGGCCAAGCGCCGGGCGCGCAAGCGCCAGGACTGGAGCGCGCCCGGCGCGGTGCGCCGCGGGCCGGTGGACCGGCGGACCAAGGAGCCCAGCGGCAAGGGCTGACGCGGGGCGGCCGGCGGCCCGGGCCGGGCGCCGCGGGAGGCCGGCCGCCCCGGCACCGGCGCCCGCGGGGCGGTCGGGAGCACGCCCGCGCCGACGTACACTGGACGGTCGTTGTCCGGCCGCCCGCCCCCGCCCCCTGGAGTCACCCCGCCATGCAGAACGCACCCGAGACGTCGCTGGTCGGGACCGAGTACGAGGTCGAGGTCGGCCCGGTCGCCCACGGCGGCCACTGCGTCGCCCGCACCGAGGAAGGCCGGGTGCTCTTCGTCCGCCACGCCCTGCCGGGCGAGCGGGTCGTCGCCCGCGTCACCGAGGGCGACGAGGACTCCCGTTTCCTGCGCGCCGACGCCGTGACCGTGCTGGAGGCGAGCAAGGACCGGGTCGAGGCGCCCTGCCCCTACTCCGGCCCGGGCAGGTGCGGCGGCTGCGACTGGCAGCACGCCAAGCCCGGTGCGCAGCGCCGCCTCAAGGGCGAGGTGATCGCCGAGCAGCTGCAGCGGCTCGCCGGGCTCACCCCGGAGCAGGCGGGCTGGGACGGCACCGTGATGCCCGCGCCCGGGGACAAGCTCCCCGCGGGCGAGGTACCGGCCTGGCGCACCCGCGTGCAGTACGCCGTCGACGCCGAGGGGCGCGCCGGGCTGCGCAAGCACCGCTCACACGAGGTCCAGCCGGTCGACCACTGCATGATCGCCGCCCCCGGGGTGACCGAACTCGGCATCGAGAAGCAGGACTGGCCGCAGATGGCGACCGTCGAGGCCATCGCCGCCACCGGCTCCCACGACCGCCAGGTGGTGCTCACCCCGCGTCCGGGCGGGCGCCTTCCGCTGGTGGAGCTCGACAAGCCGGTGTCCGTGCTGCGCGTCGAGGAGCGCGACGGCTCGGTCCACCGGGTCCACGGCCGCGCCTTCGTCCGGGAGCGGGCCGACGACCGCACCTACCGGGTCGGGATGGGCGGCTTCTGGCAGGTCCACCCCGGGGCCGCCGACCTGCTGGTGAAGGCCGTGATGCAGGGGCTGCTGCCGCGCAAGGGGGACATGGCGCTCGACCTCTACTGCGGGGTGGGCCTCTTCGCCGGTGCCCTCGCGGACCGGGTGGGGGACAAGGGCGCGGTGCTGGGCATCGAGTCGGGCAAGCGCGCGGTGGAGGACGCCCGGCACAACCTCCAGGACTTCGACCGGGTCCGCATCGAGCAGGGCAAGGTGGAGTCGGTGCTGCCCCGGACGGGCATCACCGACGTCGACATCGTCGTCCTGGACCCGCCGCGCGCGGGGGCGGGCAAGCAGACGGTGCGCCACCTCGCCTCCCTGGGCGCCCGCCGCATCGCCTACGTCGCCTGCGACCCGGCCGCCCTCGCCCGCGACCTCGCGTACTTCCACGAGTCCGGCTACCGCCCGCGCACGCTGCGGGCGTTCGACCTGTTTCCGATGACGCATCATGTGGAGTGCGTGGCGATTCTGGAGCCGGTGAAGAAGGACGCCTGACCTGGGGTTATCCGAGTTGTGGGCGTTACATGCGCTAGGTGGGACATCTCGATGCATGTTCGACGCACGGAGTGCACTGCCTGATGGTCCGTCATGCGCGGCTTGAGGCTGCTGGACGGGCGATCGCCTGTGCGGAGCCGCCGCGATGAGGTGGTGATGCCGACCGTCGCGCGGTTGGCTGGCCCCGCCTCTTGCTTCTCGGCTGTGACGTTCCGTAATCCTGGGGCGAGTCGTGGGCGGATGTCGCGTCAGAGGCCGTAGGGGCTCCAGTGCCCGAGGAAGGGAGTCAGACCGTCGGCTCGTGGTTCGGGGATGCCGGGTAGCCGGAGCATGCTCAGCGGGTCAAGGCGCTCCACAGTGGCTGCTGCCCAGTCGATCCATGCCTCGGATGGGGCTCGGGCCTGCCTCGGCGGCACGTTTTCGACTCGCGTGCGTACCGCGAGTCGGATGGCGTGGCACCATGCGGCTTCCTGCGCCTCGAAGCGCCTGACGCGGTAGGTCTCGGTGCGCTGGACGCGTGCTTCATCCACGGCGGCTTCCCAGTGGATGCGCTTCTGGTGGGCTGCTTAGATCTCGTCGAGACGTGTGCGTTCGGCGGCTTCGCCGCGAAGGGTGACCTCCTGCGGGATCTCGGCGAGCTGGTCTTCGAGGGATCGTCGGGTGCGTCGGCCCACATGCTCGCCCGGTGTCGTAGGCCGCCGCTGAGGGCGAAGCGCAGGCGTTCGGGCGCGGTGTAGTCGAAGCGGAGGATCCTGATTCAGGAGTTCTTCCTGGCCTCGGCGAGTTCCTGCTCGGTAGCAGCGATGTGTTCGCTCCTGCCCCTGGAGGACGAGGAACGCCACAGTCTGTCCCTGTGCGGTGATGGTGAAGCGGGGAGACGCCGTGCGGCGGCGATGGGACGGAGGTGCGAAGCCGGCCTGTCCTGCCGAACTGGAATGTTCTTTGGCTTTCGGCTGAGGGGATCAGTATCGGGGACTTCCTGAGATTCACGGTGGCGTGCTTGGTGGTGCGGCCTCCTTCGGGGAAGGCCCGGGGAGCCGGGGTGGTCGATGACCACAGAGGCGAGACGCCAGGCGGCGCAGGGAATCGGTCGTTGACGGTCTGGTGCGAGGCCGTTGGTGTGAGCGCAGCGCAGACGGAACCCGATGCGGCTCATGGATGAACACGCCCTGTGATCCATCAGCTAGTACGTTGACTCTGTCAACGTGTAAATGCGTTGTTCACGACGAAACACTCGTGTACGCTCCCTGTGGGCTGGGGGTCTGTCCGTGTCAGGTTCCACGGCATTCTCCCGTGGGGAGTCGTGTGCTCGCAGGGCCACGCGAAAACGCAAGGGAATGGGCTGTGGCGACGGAGATGATCGCGGGGCGGTTCCGGCTCCTGGGTGCTGTGGACTCGGGCAGCATGGGCGAGGTCCACAGGGCCGAGGATCTGGAGGCCGCTCCAGGCGACGCCGACCGCGTCGTGGCGGTCAAGCGGATCCTCCGGCGCCGGTCCGGCCTGCAGATCGACACGCACGGCGACACCAAGACCGTGGAACGGTTCGCCCGCGAGGTGCGGATCATGCAGACCTTCGCCCGGCACCCCAACCTCCCGCGTACGATCGCCGGCGGTGTGGACGACACGAACGGCGGCCTGCCCTACCTCGCGATGGAATTCCTCGACGGCCATCCTCTGGCCGACCTGGTCGCCGACGAGCCGCAGCTGCCGATCTCCTGGGCGGCGGCCATTGCCGTGCAGATGGCGGAGGGGCTCAAGGCCGCACACGTCGAGGGCGTCGTGCACCGCGACCTCAAGCCCCGCAATGTCATGCTCACCCGCGGTGGCCTCGTGAAGGTCCTGGACTTCGGCATGGGCCGGATCGTCGACGATTCGGATGGCGCCAAGCTCACCAGCACGGGTGTCACCGTCGGCACCGCCCGCTACATGGCCCCCGAGCAGTTCGAGGGCGGAGCCGTGACCCCGGCGGCGGACCTCTACGCCCTCGGCTGCGTCCTGTACGAGATGCTCCTCGGCGTGCCGCCGTTCGTCGGCACCTCCGCGTACGAACTCGGCGAGAAGCACGTCCATCAGGCACCGAACCCGGTCCGGCTGGTCCGGCATGACGTCCCCGAGGCGCTCGCCCGCCTCGTCGACCGTCTCCTCGCCAAGAACCCGGCGGACCGTCCCGAGAGCGCCGCCGCCGTACGGGACGCCCTGCTGCCGTTCGTCGCGCCCGGCGAACTACTGCCCACCTGGAGCGAGTTCGATCCGCTGGGCCGCCTCCTCCAGGACCGGTCCGCGCTCTCCACGCCCACGGCGCGGCAGGCTCCGCCCGACCGGCCGCCCGCCCAGACCCGCCCGCACGCCTCCGGCATGGACGTCTTCGGTGTCCACCGGGACCTGATCGACGAGTACCGTGCCTTCACCCACGGCGGCACGATCATCCGCGACGAACGCGTCGCCGACTTCGTCCGGCGCGACCTCGACGCCAAGTCCCAGTGGCCCAACCCCTGGCTCTCCCTCAACCCCTTCTTCGGCTCCGCCGGAACCGTTGCCGAACTCGCGTCCCAGGGCGTCCTCCACCCGGAGTGCGCGCGGACCTTCCAGGCGAAGAAGACCAGGGGCGGCACCGTCTGCGACGGCCGCCCGCTCACCCTCCACCAGCACCAGCGCGAAGCCGTCGACGCCGCCCGGTCCGGGGCGTCCTACGTCCTCACCACCGGCACCGGCTCGGGCAAGTCCCTCTCCTACATCGTGCCCATCGTCGACAAGGTCCTCAGGGACCGGGAGACGGAGCCGCGAGGGACGGCCAAGAGAGTCCGCGCGATCATCGTCTACCCCATGAACGCCCTGGCCAACAGCCAACTCAAGGAGCTGGAGAAGTACCTGAGGGACGGCTACGGCACAGGACGCGAGCCCGTCACCTTCGCCCGCTACACCGGCCAGGAGGACGACGCCGCCCGCAGGGAGATCCGTGACAACCCGCCGGACATCCTGCTCACCAACTACGTGATGCTGGAGCTGATGCTCACCCGCCCCGACGACCGCGACAGCCTCGTCCGGATGGCCAAGGGCCTCGAGTTCCTCGTCTTCGACGAACTCCACACCTACCGAGGCCGCCAGGGCGCCGACGTCGCCCTGCTCATCCGCCGCGTCCGCGAGGCGTGCCAGGCCGACCGTCTCCAGTGCGTCGGAACCTCTGCCACCATGTCCACCGAGGGCACGATCGACGAGCAGAAGAGCGTGGTCGCGGGCGTCGCCTCCAAGCTCTTCGGCACGAGGATCCGCATCGAGCACGTCATCGGCGAGACCCTGGTCCGCGCCACCGACCCGGCCCCCGACACCGTCCCTGCCGAGCGGCTGCGCACCATCGACGCGCCCCGCGCGTACGCCGACCTGGTCCGCGACCCGCTCGCCCGCTGGATCGAGACCCGCTTCGGCCTGGCCACCGACACCCTCACCGACCGCCTCGTCCGCCAGAAGCCCGCCAAGATCGAGGAGGCGGCCGAGGACCTCGCCCGGGAGAGCGGCGTGTCCGTCGAGGACTGCGCCGCGGCCCTGCGCGCCACCCTGGAGGCCGGCTCGCAGGCCCGTCACCCCGTCACGGAACGCCCCCTCTTCGCCTTCCGCCTCCACCAGTTCCTCTCCAAGGGCGACACCGTCTATGTCACTCTGGAGGACCCGGAAAGCCGCCACCTCACCCGTGACTACCAGCAGGTGCAGCCCGGCACCGACGGCAAGCGCCTCATCCCGCTCGCCTTCTGCCGGGAGTGCGGCCAGGAGTACCTGACGGTGTGGCGCACCGAGAAGGACGGAGAGGTCCGCTACGAGTCCCGCCGCGACACCTCCGCCACGGGCGGCAGGGCCGGCGACGGCTACCTTTACGTCGGCCGCCCCTGGCCCCGCTCGCTCGACGAGGCCGTCGCCGAGCGCAAGCTGCCGGAGTCGTGGCTGGAGCTCGACGACCGTGGTCAGGAAGTCGTCAGGAAGTCGCACCGCGAGCGCGCGCCCCGCGCCGTGACCGTCGACCCCTACGGGTACGAGGGACGGGGCGACCTGGACGCCGCCTTCATCCCGGCCCCGTTCCGCTTCTGCATCCAGTGCTCGGTGTCCTACGAGCAGCCGCGCGGCAAGGACTTCGCGAAGCTCGCGACCCTCGACCAGGAAGGCCGGTCCTCCGCCACCTCCCTGGTGTCGGCGGCCGTCGTCCGCTCCCTCAAGGCCGTTCCCGAGGAAGCCCTCGACAAGGAGGCGCGCAAGCTCCTCACCTTCGTCGACAACCGCCAGGACGCCTCCCTCCAGGCCGGCCACTTCAACGACTTCGTCCAGATCACCCAACTGCGCGGCGCGCTCTACCGGGCCGCCCTGGACGCCGGGGAAGAGGGCATCCACCACGAGGAGCTGGCCACCCGCGTGGCGAACGCCCTCGCCCTGGACCCCGTCGGATACACCGGGCAGTCGGACCTGCCGCCCGCCCTCGCCCGCAACGCGGCCAAGACCCTGCGTGACGTCATCGCCTTCCGTCTCTACCTCGACCTGGAGAGCGGCTGGCGCATCACCATGCCGAACCTGGAGCGGACCGGTCTGCTGACGATCGACTACGCGGACCTCCAGTGGGTCGCCGAGCGTGACGAGCGCTGGCAGGACACGCATGCGGCGCTCCGCGACGCCGACCCCGCCCTGCGCGCCGAGATCACGCGGACGCTCCTGGACGACATGCGCCGCGAACTCGCCATCGACGTCCAGTACTTCCGCGACGACTTCGACGCCCTCCAGCGTGCCAGCGAGGAACGCCTCATCGACCCGTGGGTCCTCGGCAGGTCCGACGCGCCCAGGGTCAAGACCGCCTACCCGCAGCCCTCCAGCCCCGGCATGGACCGGTCCGGGCACTTCCTCTCGGCCCGCGGCAAGTTCGGCAAGTACCTGCGCCGCACCGCACCCACGGTCTTCGACGTGCGCGACGGCGTGAAGCTGGACAACAGGGACCTCCAGAAGATCATCGAGGGCCTGCTGAAGGTGCTCGCAAAGGCCGGCCTGGTCACCGAGGTCAGCGCCGCCCCCCAGCGCGCTGGCCGCTTCCGCGCGCCGACCGGTCCCGCCGCCACCGGCTACCGGATCTCCGCCGCCTCCCTCATCTGGCGGGCCGGCCCCGGCGAGTCCGGCGCCCACGACCCCCTCACCCGCACCTACGCCAGCGGCGACGGGCCGCGCGTCAACACCTTCTTCCGCGACCTCTACCGCAACGCCGCCGCCGAACTGTCCGGCCTGTTCGCCCGTGAGCACACCGCCCAGGTCGACCCCGCCGAGCGTGAGCGCCGCGAGGAAGCCTTCAGCAAGGCCGAACTGAAGCTCCTCTACTGCTCCCCGACCATGGAGCTGGGC
The DNA here is from genome assembly GCF_024497955.1 of Streptomyces sp. C10-9-1. Taxonomy (GTDB): domain Bacteria; phylum Actinomycetota; class Actinomycetes; order Streptomycetales; family Streptomycetaceae; genus Streptomyces; species Streptomyces sanyensis. Next base: position 131,975 of record NZ_JANHKP010000013.1, read on the forward strand.
GTCGACATCTCGTCCCTCAACGCGGTCATGATGCGCAACGTGCCGCCCACCCCGGCCAACTACGCACAGCGCAGCGGACGCGCCGGCCGGAGCGGCCAGCCCGCCCTCGTCACCACGTACTGCGCCACCGGCAACAGCCACGACCAGTACTACTTCCGTCGCTCCGAGCGCATGGTGGCGGGCGCCGTCGCCCCGCCGCGCCTCGACCTCGCCAACGAAGACCTCGTCCTCTCCCACCTCCAGGGCATCTGGCTCGCCGAGGCCGGGCTGAAGCTCGGCCGGGCCATTCCGCAGATCATCGACATCGCGTACGACGAGAGCCTGGGCCGCCCGAACCCGGCGCTCCACCTCCACGACGACCTGTACGCGGCCTCCCGCGACGCCGACGCGCAGGCCCGTACGGTGGCGGCGGCCCACCGGGTCCTCGGCCCGTTGCTTGCCGACTTCGCCACGACCGTCTGGTGGGACGAGCGCTGGATCGAGGACCGCGTCCGTACCGCCCCCGACCGCTTCGACCGCGCCTTCGACCGCTGGCGCGACCTCTTCCGGGCCGCCCTCGTCGACCAGTACGTCCAGAACAAGCGGGTCCTCGACCACACCCTCACGGAAGGCGACCGGCGGCGCGCCGTCGCCCGCCGCAAGGAGGCGGAGACCCAGCTCAATCTCCTCAAGAACGAGACCCCGGACAGCAGGTCCGTCCTCTCCGACTTCAACCCCTACCGCTACCTCGCCTCCGAGGGCTTCCTGCCCGGCTACTCCTTCCCCCGCCTGCCGCTGGCCGCCTACATCCCGACCACCGGCCGCCGCCACGGCGACGGCGACTACCTCCAGCGCCCCCGGTTCCTCGCCATCCGCGAGTTCGGCCCCGGCGCGCTGATCTATCACGAGGGCGCCCGCTACCAGGTGACCCGCGTCCAGCTGCCCCCGGACTCCTCCGGCGACATCGCCACCACCGCGGCCACCCGCTGCAAGCACTGCGGCTACCACCACGATCCCGAGCGGCGCGCCGACGTCTGCGACATGTGCAAGGAGCCGCTCGGCGCCGCCGCCTACAACCTGCTGCACCTGCACACCGTCTACACCCAGCGCCGGGAGCGGATCTCCTCCGACGAGGAGGAGCGCCGCAGGGCCGGATTCCGGCTGGAGATCTCGTACCGCTTCCAGGACCACGGCATCCGCAAGGGCCGCCAGGACGCCCACGTCTCGGACCCGGCGGGCAGTCTCGCCACGATCTCGTACGGCGACTCGGCCACCGTCCGCATCACCAACAAGGGACGGCTGCGGGCCAAGGAGAACGAGCAGGACGGCTACTGGCTCGACCCCGCAAGCGGCCACTGGATGAACGAACGCGATGCCGCCGAGGCGTCCGGCGACTCCAGCGAGATGCCGGTCATCGACCCGGACGGCAACGAGAAGCGCCGCAAGAAGCGGGTCGTGCCCTTCGTCGAGGACCGCCGCAACATCCTCGTCGTCACCCTCGACGAGCCGCTGCCCGAACCCGTCGCCCTCACTCTGATGTACGCCCTGGAGCGGGGCGTCGAGGCGGCGTTCGAGCTGGAGGACTCCGAGCTCACCAGCGAACTGCTCCCGCCCGACGACGGCCCCCGCAACCGCTTCCTGCTCACCGAGGCCGCGGAGGGCGGCGCCGGAGTCCTGCGCCGACTCCAGGCCGAGCCCGGAGCGCTCGCCGTCGCCGCCCGCCGCGCCCTGGAGATCTGCCACTTCGACGAGCACGGAGTGGACCAGGCCAAGCAGCACTGCGCCCGCGGCTGCTACGACTGCCTGCTCACCTACGGCAACCAGCTCGACCATGCGGCCATCGACCGCCACACCGTCGTCCACCTGCTGCGCCGCCTCGCCTCCGCCGTGTCCGAGCCCGAAGGTCGGGGCGAGTCCCCGACGGAGCAGCACCGGCGGCTCGTCGAGGAACTGGGGCGAACGGCCCCGAAGCTCGCCGACACGCCGGCCGACGACGCCGACGACATGGCGAACACTCCCCTGGAGCAGACCCTCGTCACCTGGCTCAGGGACCACGGCCTGCGCCTGCCCGACGAGGGCCGGACCCTCGTCGGCACCGCCCTCCCCGACTTCGTCTACCACCTGCCCGGCGTCAACCTCGCCGTCTTCGTCGACGGGCCGGACAAGGAGGAGGACGCCACCCGCGACGAGGACGCCGAGGAGCGCCTCTACGACGCCGGCTGGGGCGTCGTCCGCTTCCCGGCCGACCCCGCCGACTGGGACGCCGTCGTCGCCCGCCACGCCCGCTACTTCGGCGGCCCCGCCGCCTCCTGACCACGGAACCGACCGCCCGAGGACCCCGAGGACTCACCCGATGACGCTCACCTACTCCGCCGGTTCCCTGGTCACCGCCCGAGGCCGCGAATGGGTCGTGCTCCCCGAGAGCGCCCCCGACATGCTCGTCCTGCGCCCGCTCGGCGGTTCCGACGACGACATCGCCGCCGTCTTCCCCGCCTTCGAGGACGTCAGAGGCGCCGAGTTCACCCCGCCGTCCGCCGCCGACCTCGGCGACCACCGCGCCGCCGGCCTGCTGCGCTCAGCCCTCCGCATCGGCTTCCGCTCCGGCGCCGGCCCCTTCCGCTCCCTCGCCGGCATCGCCGTCGAACCCCGCGCCTACCAGCTCGTCCCGCTCCTCATGGCGCTGCGGCAGAGCACCGTACGGCTCCTCATCTCCGACGACGTCGGCATCGGCAAGACCGTCGAGGCCGGCCTCATCGCGAGCGAACTCCTCGCCCAGGGCGAGGCACGCGGCCTTGCCGTCCTCTGCTCACCGGCCCTCGCCGAGCAGTGGCAGGAGGAGCTGCGCACCAAGTTCGGCCTCGACGCCGAACTCGTCCTCGCCTCCACCGTCTCCCGCCTGGAGCGCGGCCTGGACCTGGGGCAGTCGCTCTTCGACAAGTACCCCCACGTCATCGTCTCCACCGACTTCATCAAGTCCACCCGCCACCGAGACGACTTCGTCAAGCACTGCCCCGACATGGTGATCGTCGACGAGGCCCACACCTGCGTCGCCGCCGACGACACCACCTCCACACAGAACCAGCTCCGCTACGAACTGCTGCGCCGCGTAGCCGAGGACGCCGAGCGTCACCTGCTCCTCGTGACCGCCACCCCGCACAGCGGCAAGGAGTCCGCCTTCCGCAACCTTCTCGGCCTGGTCAGGCCCGAACTGGCAGGCACGGACCTCGACTCCGACCAGGGCCGACGACTCCTCGCCCAGCACTTCGTGCAGCGCAAGCGCGCCGACGTACGCCAGTACCTGACGACCGAGGACGGCCTCGGCGACGACAGCCTGGCCGAGCGGACCGCGTTCCCGTCCGACCGCTTCTTCAAGGACGAGACCTATAAGCTGTCACCGGCCTACCGCGCCCTCCTCGACGACGCCATCGCCTACGCGAGCGAGCGCGTCGAGGCCGCCGGCAGCCAGGGCAAGCGCGAGGCCCGTATCGCCTGGTGGTCCGCGATCGCCCTGCTCCGCTCCCTCGTCTCCTCCCCGCGCGCCGCCGCCCAGACCCTTCGTACGCGCTCCGCCGCCGCGGCCGCCGCCAGCGCCGAGGAGGCCGACCGCTTCGGCGCGCCCCTCACCCGCGACGCGGCCGACAGCGACAGCCTGGAGGGCATGGACGTGGCCCCCGGCGCCGAGACCGACGACGCGGGCGCCCGCCTCGCCGAACTCGCCGACCGGGCCGCCGCCCTGGAGGGCCCGGAAGGCGACCTCAAGCTGAAGGCCCTGGTCAAGCACCTCAAGGTGTTGCTCGACAACGGCTACCACCCGATCGTCTTCTGCCGCTACATCCCCACCGCCGAGTACGTCGCCGAGCATCTGGGCGGCAAGCTCGGCAAGAAGACCGTCGTCCGCGCCGTCACCGGCACCCTCTCGCCCCAGCAGCGCATCGAGCGGATCGAGGAGCTGGCGGAGGAGGCCGGGCAGGACCCGGCCGCCCGCCGCGTCCTCGTCGCCACCGACTGCCTCTCCGAGGGCGTCAACCTCCAGCACCACTTCGACGCCGTCGTCCACTACGACCTCGCCTGGAACCCCACCCGCCACGACCAGCGCGAGGGCCGCGTCGACCGCTACGGGCAGCAGCGCGACGAGGTCCGGGTCATCACCCTGTACGGCAGCGACAACGGCATCGACGGCAAGGTCCTCGACGTCCTCATCAAGAAGCACCGCCAGATCAAGAAGGACCTCGGCATCTCCGTCTCCGTCCCCGACGAGACCTCCTCCGGCGTCACCGACGCCATCGTGGAGTGGCTGCTGCTGCGCGGCCGGGAGGGGGAGCAGGGCACCCTCTTCGAGGCAGATTCCTTCCAGCAGAGCTTCGCCGACCTGGAGGCCGACTGGAAGTCGGCGGCCGAACGCGAGACCCGCTCCCGCTCCCGGTTCGCCCAGCGCTCCATCCACCCGGAGGAGGTCGCCCGCGAGGTCCTCGCCATCCGCGACACCCTCGGCCGCGCCGACGAGGTGAACGACTTCGTACGGACTTCCCTCGCCGCCCTGGAAGCCCACCTGGTGGAGGCGGGCGACGGCTCCGGCGACTTCACCGCCGAGGTCAGCGGCACCTCCGCCGGCCTGCGCGACGCCCTCGCCCCCGTCGTCGGCTCCGCCACCGTCGAAGGCGCCCGCCCCATCCCGTTCCGTACGACCTCGGCCGTGGCCCGGGGCGAGGCCGCCCTCGTCCGCACCGACCCCGTCGTCGGTGCCATCGCCGCCCACGTCCTGAACTCCGCCCTCGACAGCCAGGCCGACGGCCGCCGCCCCGCCCGCCGCTGCGGCGTCGTCTCCACCCGCGCCGTCGAGACCCGCACGACCCTGCTCCTCGTCCGCTACCGCTTCCACCTCACGCTGCCCTCCCGGCAGGGGGAGACGCAGCTCGTCGCCGAGGACGCCCGCCTCCTCGCCTTCCAGGGCTCCCCGAAGAACGCCGTGTGGCTGCCCGAGGACCAGGCCCACGCCCTCCTCACCGCCCAGGCCGCCGACAGCGTCGACCCCGACCACGGTGAGCACATGATGACCCGGGTCCTCGGCCAGCTCTCGGCTGTCACCGACCACCTGGAGCAGTACGGCGACACCCTCTCCGCCGAACTCCACGAGTCCCACCGGCGCGTCCGTCGCGCCTCTGACGAGATCGTCCGCGGCCTGCGGGTCACCGCCCAGAAGCCGGCCGACGTCCTCGGCGTCTACGTCTACCTGCCCGCCGCGTCCGGAGAGGCCGCCGTCTGATGTCCGCCACCACCCGCAACCAGGTCTTCTCCGCCGTCCACACCGTCGGCGGCCTGCTCCCCGCCGACATGCTGCTCCGCATCGCCGACGGCAAGGACGTCAAGGGCTCCGCCCCCGCCGACTACCAGGTCATCGGCGCCCGTTCCGTACGCGACGAGGCCGAACGCCACTGGGACTACCTGAAGTCCGTCTGGCGCGAACTGCGCGAGAAGCTGCCGGTCGTCCCAGACGCCGAGACCCCGGCCGACCCGACCGGCCTGGCCGTCTCCCAGTGGCTGGAACCGCTCTTCGCCGAGCTGGGCTTCGGCCGCCTGACCCCGATCGGCGCCACCGGCATCCCGGCGGACAGCGACGCCGACCGCGTCTTCCCCATCAGCCACCGCTGGAACCATGCCCTCCTCCACATGACGGCCTGGAACGCCGACCTGGACAAGCGCACCGGCGGCGCGGGCACGGTCCCGCCCCAGTCCCTCGTCCAGGAATGCCTGAACCGCACCGAGGCCCACCTCTGGGGCGTCCTCACCAACGGCCGCCGACTCCGGATCCTGCGCGACTCCAGCGCGCTCGCCACCGCCTCGTACGTCGAGTTCGACCTCGAAGCCATCCTCGACGGCGAACTCTTCAGCGAGTTCGTGCTCCTGTACCGCCTGCTGCACGTCTCCCGCTTCGCGGTGGCGGAGGGTGCGGCCCCGTCCGCCTGCTGGCTGGAGAAGTGGCGTACGGAGGCGATCGCCTCGGGCACGCGGGCCCTGGACCAACTCCGCAAGGGCGTCCAGGAGGCCATCACCACCCTAGGCACGGGCTTCCTGCGCCACCCGGCGAACACGGCCCTGCGCGAGGACACGGACGTCAAGGCCCTGCACGGCGCGCTGCTCCGTCTCGTCTACCGCCTGCTGTTCGTCTTCGTGGCGGAGGACCGCGACGCCCTGCACGGCCCGGAGGCGACCGACCAGGCCCGGGACCGCTACACGAGCTACTTCTCGTCGGCTCGTCTGAGGCAGCACGCCCGCCGCCGCCGGGGCACCGCCCACGGCGACCTCTACCAGGCCCTCCGGATCGTCCTGGATGCCCTCGGCGACGAGAACGGCCGCCCGGAACTGGGCCTGCCGGGCCTCGGCGGCATCTTCGACAAGACGGACGCGGACGCCCCGCTGGAGGGCCTCGCGCTGTCGAACGAGTACCTCCTCACGGCCGTACGCCACCTCTCCCAGGTCCGGGACGCGGGCTCGCGGCGCTGGCGCACCGTCGACTACCGCCACCTGGACGCCGAGGAACTGGGCTCGATCTACGAGTCCCTGCTCGAGCTGGTCCCGCAGCACAGCGCGGCCGACCGCACCTTCGAACTGGTGGAGCTGGCTGGCAACACGAGGAAGACGACGGGCTCGTACTACACCCCGTCCTCGCTCATCGAGTGCCTGCTCGACTCCGCCCTGGACCCGGTCCTGGACGACACGGTCAAGCGTGGCGAGCAGGCGGCGAGCGCGGCGGGCGACCCGGACCCGTCGGACACGATCGTCCGCGAGCTGCTGTCCCTGACGGTCTGCGACCCGGCCTGCGGCTCGGGCCACTTCCTGGTGGCGGCCTCGCGACGCATCGCGAAGCGGGTCGCGGCGGTACGGGAACGCAACCCGGAGCCCACCCTTGAGGCCGTCCGCCACGCGCTGCACGAGGTCGTGGCGCGGTGCGTCTACGGCGTCGACCTCAACCCGATGGCCGTCGAACTGGCCAAGGTCTCCCTGTGGCTGGAGGCCCTGGAACCGGGCAAGCCGCTCGGCTTCCTGGACGCCCACGTGAAGCACGGCAACGCACTGATTGGGGCGACGCCGAAGCTGCTGCGGGGCGGGATTCCGGACGAGGCGTTCATCGCGACGGAGGGCGACGACAAGAAGCACGCCAAGTCTTTGGAGAAGCTGAACGCCGAGGAGCGGAAGGGACAGTTCACCCTCTTCGACATGGAGGACGACGGCGTGAAGGTCGCGAACACGACCCTCGCGGCCGGCATGCGCCGGATCACCCATGCCCCCTCGGACAACCTGCGTGAGGTACGGGGCCAGGCGGCGGCCTACGAACAGTGGGAGAAGTCCGCCGACTACCTCAACGCCCTCCACCTGGCCGACGCCTGGTGCGCCGCCTTCATGTGGCTGAAGACCCCGGAGACTCCCAGGGCGGTCACGCACGGCCTCTTCCGCTCCCTGGAGGACCCGGACGCGTCCAGCGCCTCGAAGGCCACCCACGACGAGATCGTGCGCCTGCGGGAGCAGTACCACTTCTTCCACTGGCACCTGGAGTTCCCGGAGGTGTTCTCCGTTCCGGACGGGGTTGTCACGGGGACGGTGGACGAGGCGACGGGCTGGGCGGGCGGCTTCGACTGCGTCCTCGGGAACCCGCCGTGGGACAGCGTGGAGCTGAAAGAACAGGAGTTCTTCGCGCAGCGCGCCCCGGAGATCGCCGCCATCTCGAACGCGAGCGCCCGCAAGAAGCAGATCGCCAAGCTCCAGGACGACCCGGACACGCTGGAGCTGTACGGCGAGTACGCGGCGGCGAAGCGTGCCGTCTACGCGGAGAGCCACTTCCTGCGCCGGTCGAAGCGGGTGCCGCTGACGGGCCAGGGCAACCTCAACCTGTACGCGGTGTTCGCGGAGACGGACCGGATACTGACGGGGGAGCTGGGCCGTGTCGGCGTCATCGTGCCGACGGGCATCGCGACGGACGCGAGGACGCAATACTTCTTCAAGGACCTGGTGCAGAAGGGCTCGATCGCGGCGCTGTACGACTTCGAGAACCGGGCCGGCCTGTTCCCGGACGTGGACTCCCGTATGAAGTTCAGCATCCTGTCCCTGACGGGCCGGGGCCTTCGTGAGCCTGCCGCTCGGTTCGCCTTCTTCCTCCACGACCCGGTGGAGCTGGACGACGCGGAGAAGGGTTTCACGCTGACGCCCGAGGAGATCACTCTCCTCAACCCGAATACGGGCACGTGCCCAGTATTCCGCTCACGTCGTGATGCGGAGATCACGCTGGGCATCTACCGCCGTGTCCCTGTCCTGATCAAGGAAGGCGATCCGAAGGGCAACCCATGGGATGTGGCTTTTCTGGCCATGTTTCATCTTTCCCATGACTCGCATCTCTTCCACCGTCGCGAGACTCTGGAGGCCGAGGGATGGCAGTTGGTGGGTAACGTCTTCACGAAGGGCGAAGCTCGTATGCTGCCGCTCTATGAGGCGAAGATGCTGCACCAATTTGATCACCGCTGGGCCACCTATAGCAGAGGCGATTCCGCTCGGGACCTTGAATTGGGCGAGAAGGAAGACCCAGGTATGGTAGTGCTGCCACGGCATTGGGTGGCTGAGTGTGAGGTGGATGAGAAATTCCTGACGAAAGGCTGGCGTCGGGACTGGACGCTTGGGTGGCGGGAAATTTGCCGCGCTACCGACGAGCGGACGATGATCAGTTCGATTGCACCCGCCGTTGGTATGGGGCACAAGTTCTTGCTCAACCTGGCCGATTCTCCGCAACTCCTCAGCGCGGCGTGGTCATCGTTCGCATTTGACTATGTGTGCCGGCAGAGCATTGGTGGAACCTCGCTCAGCTTCTTCATCGTGAGGCAGCTGCCCGTTCCGTCGCCTGCGGAACTCTTGATTCATGCAGGCTATCTGACTCCACGACTCATTGAGCTGGCCCACACCGCTTATGACATGCGGTCCTTCGCCCGCGACCTCGGCGACACCGGCGCCCCCTTCGTCTGGAACGAAGACCGCCGCACCGTCATCCGTGCCGAACTCGACGCCCTCTTCTTCCACCTCTACGGAATCACCCGCGACGACGTTGACTACATCCTCGACGCCTTCCCCATCGTCAAGCGCAAGGACGAGGCCAAGTACGGCACTTACCGCACCAAGGACCTCATCCTCGCCGAGTACGACCGCATGGCGGCGGCCGGCGTCAGCCTGACTACCCCCCTCGTGGACGGCGAGAACTACACCTCCACCCTCACCCCGCCCCCCGGCCACGGCCCCCGCCACCCGGCAGCCTGACGCGCACCACTGCCTACGCGGCCCGGACCGGAGGAGAGCACCACGGTCCGGGCCGCGACTCGAAAGGAGTGACCATGGATGACGAGATCCAGCTGATCAGGGACGGCGACGGCCTGGCGGTCATCGGGGATCAAGCGACGGTCGAACGCTTCCTCATGTCGGAAGGGCTGCCGTCGCAGGCCCTGCGACCGCGCCCGTTCCGGTCCGCCCTCGGCAACGCCGCTCGATTCGCACAGGCGGGTTCCGACATAGCCGCCAACTCGGGCCGCTGGGTGAAGCTGACCAAGGAGTCCGCGCGGAGCATGGACAAGTACGGGCTGAGGGAGAGCGCCAAGACGGGTCTCAGCACAGGCGTGCTGAAGGGCGACAAGGGCCAGATCAAGGGGTTCGTCGAGTTCGCGAAGGGGCGGGGGCCCCTCCGATGCAACCCCGCGCGGATGGCCAACGTCGCGGCGGTCATGGCGCAGCTCGCGATGCAGCAGGCCCTGGACGAGATCACCGACTATCTCGCCACGATTGACGAGAAGCTCGACGACGTGCTCCGCGCCCAGGAGGACGCCGAACTGGCGAAGATGATCGGAGCGGAGCTCGTGATCACGGATGCCATGACCATCCGGGACGAGGTCGGCCGGGTCTCCGACATCACGTGGTCGAAGGTGCAGGCCACGCCGGAGACCATCGCGACGACCCAGGCGTTAGCGCTCCGCCGGCTCGACGCGCTCGCGGAGAAGATGGAACACAAGGCCAAGATCGGTGAGCTCGCCTCCGCGGCCGAGGAGGCCGAGTCCAAGGGCAGGCAGTGGCTCGCCGTCCTGGCACGTTGCTTCCAGCTCCAGGACGCGATAGCCGTGCTCGAACTTGACCGGGTGCTGGACACGGATCCGGAGGAACTGGACCGGCATCGCGAGGGGATCCGGATCGCCCGGCGGAATCGGCTGGAGCTCATCTTGCGGAGCACCGAGCGTCTGGTGGCCCGGATGAACGCGGCCGCCGACGAGGCCAATGCGAAGGTGCTGTTGCACCCGGCCAAGTCCCCGGCCGTGGTCCGGTCGAGCAACCAGGTCGTGGCGGGCGTCCACGACTTCCTCGGGCGGCTCGGGGTCGAGTCCGGTCGCCAGTCGTCGGAGTCGAGACGATGGACGGTCGCGGCGGCGGAGGTGCGGGACAAGGCGCTTGAGACAGGCGCCAAGGGGGTTGGCGCCGCCAGAAGCCTCGGCAACGAGACTCTCGACCGGGCCAGTTCGGTGAAGGACAAGATCGCCGACGGGATCGCCGAGCGAGCGCGCCGCTGGCGTGGGGACGGGAACGGCGACGAGGGGGACCGCGACACGGAAGGCTGAGCGAGCAGCGCCTGCCACCGACCGCGCGGGTTCGTACCAGACCGCATCTACGACCCTCTCTGCCTCGCACCCTCGACCGCGATGAGCTTTGAAACAGCCCCGCCCGCCTCGGACGGGTCCGCATCTCAGGAGTCTTCTGCCGTGATCCCGCCCAAGCCCACCGACGAGCCCACCTTCTTCACCGCTCCTGTCGCCGCGCCCGCCGGAGGCCAGCTGTCCTGGCGCGCCGCCGTGCTGCTCGCCGCCTGGACGGTCGTGGTTGCCGGGGTGTCCTCCGCGGTCACTGTTGCCATCGTGGGCACCGCCGCACCGACGTCCAGCCCATCCATATGGCAGGACTCGCGCACGTACCCCGATGACGCCGCGGAGGGGCCGGAGGAACAGCCCAGCCCGTCTCCCACCTCGAAGAGTTACGCCATGGGGGAGAAGGCGAAGAGCGGTGGGGCGACTGTCGTCGTCAAGAAGGTCGGCGAGGCCGCGTCGGTGACCCTCGACGACTTCGATTCGGAGAAGATCCTCAAAGCTGGCACGGGAGCGAAGTTCGCAATCGTGGAGACGACCGTCTACAACGACGGCACTGAGCCCTTCGACCCTGTGTGCGGTGGTGGGATCTCGCAGGGACTCATCGACGCCGAGGGCCGGAAGTTCGACATCATCCACGAGGTGTTCCAGGTGAAGGCCAACCGAAAGGCCGACGCCTGCGGCGAAGAGGTCCAGCCCGGGTTCAAGCGCGACGCCGTCTTCGTCTACAAGCTCCCCGCCGACGCGAGTCCGGCCCAGTGGTCGTTCTCCGGCTCCAGAGGCATGACCGAAGGCGACCTGGCCGTCGTCACGATCGCCGGCTCCGCTTCCAGCTGACGGCCCCGCTTCCGCGCCCCCGTACCCGAGCTCCCGCACCACGGCCAGTCCGCCCCACCGACCCACCGCCCGCCCGGAGCGTGCCGTGACACCCTTCGCCGACGAGGAAGACACCCGCAAGGTCCAGACGGCCGTCCTCGGGCGCGCCGGTTCCGACGACCCCGTCTTCCTTCCGTACGACCACGACGAGTTCGACCTCTTCATGCGGGGCCGCTCGCGTGACGACTTCTACTGCGGCACCCTCCTCGGCGGCTGTGGCAAGCAGCTCAGCGCCAAGCGCTACACCGAGAAGAAGTGCCACTTCGCGCACCGCCCGCCCGTCCACTGCCGCCGCACCGCGAACGGCGAGTCCAGCGCCGACCACCTCTACATCGGCCGGGCCCTCCAGGAGTGGCTGCGCCGCCAAGGCCACCGGCAGGTGACCGTCACCTACCCGGACCTCGGGGCGGGGCCCGGCGACGCGGTGGAGGTCCGCTTCGAGTCCAGCCATCGTCTCATCCGGGTGCAGATGGGCCGACTGCCGCTCCGCACCTGGCAGGCGGACCGTGACCGTCTTGCCCGGACCCACCCCGGCGGAGTCCACTGGTCGTACGGTCCTGACAGCGGACTGGCGCACAACGAGGTCGAGGAGCACGGCCACGCCATCAGGTTCTCCTGCCGGACCGAACGCGGTACCCGGCAGGTGTACGTCGGTACGCAGCTCCCCGGCCACGCCGTCGAGTGGACGACCCTCGCCGAGTGCCGGCTGACGGCCGACGGCGTCATTCCACCTGCCCTCGACTCCCGGAAGCCGGAGCCCCTGCCCGAGCCCCCGACACAGGTGGCCTTTCCACTCCAGGCCGAACGCATCGCCTTCACCGGTGCGGTGGGGATCCCGGAGAAGCAAGCCGATGGCGGGCGACTCTACGAGGCCGATGTCCAGAGCGAAGGGTCTGCCGTGACGCGCGCACGAATAGGTCTGCCGTCGCAGACTCCCGCCCCGCGTCCCCACCTGATCTACGCGCTCACCGGCACCGCCGACCTGGTCCATCCCGCGGAATCCCCCTGGTACATCCGCGCGGAGACCGCGACCCCGCTGCCGCATCGGACGCACCCCCGCTGGCCTGACCTCCACCCGGCCGCCCTCACCGAGCCGACGCGGCCTCCCATGATGGCCGAGGACGCGATGGTCGCCCGGTTCCGTACGAAGCTGGAGCAGATCCACCGCTCACACGGACTGATCAACTGGGAAACCCTGGTCGCTCACGTCGGCGCGTCCCCCGCGGACTTCACATCAGCGGATCGCGTTCGTCTCCTCGTCGCGGTCGATTCGCCCCACACCCCCGACAAGCCCTTCCTCTCCGCAGCGGTGAAACTGGCCCACGAAGCCCCCGGACCAGCTCCCTTCTTCGCCGAGGTCCTTGCCGGGCTCGGCGTGGGGAAGCGACTGACCGAGGGCGAGGTCGACCGGATCTGGCGCGACTCCACGCGGTCTGCGACCGACCGGCGCGAGACTCGCGCTCCCGAGGCCTGGGCGGAGACAGGACGGACGGGCACGGGGGTGGACCAGGAACTCGTCAGGCGACTCCGCCGGGAACTGATGCTTGTGGCCAGGGCGCGGGGGCGGATCACCTGGAAGAGCCTCCTCGGGAAGCAGGGCGTTCTGCACACGGCCATCCCCGAGACGACGCGGCTCGGCCTGCTCGTGGCGGTCGACTCCCCGTGGAAGCAGGGCAAGCCCGTTCTGTCCGCGCTCGTGAAGGACAAAGGGCGGCATGGCCCGGACAAGGTGTTCGGCGCGGTGCTCAAGGCGCTGGGGTGGAAGCCGAGCGCGGGCACCCCGACGGCGGACGCCGCCTGGCCCGTCGAACGTGACCGGGCCTATGCGGCCGCGAGGAACTGGACCGCCCCCTCCATCGCGGCCGCCAAACCGGGGGCGACGCGCCGCGGCCTGACGAGCCGGACGGTGGGCATGGTCGATGCCGTCAGGCGGGCACTGATCCAGGCGGCCGCTCGACAGGTCTGCGTGGGCTGGAACACGCTTGCCGCTGCTGCCGGAACAGAGATGGGGCTGCTGTCCGACACCGACCGATGCGCGATCCTCATCGCTGTGGACGGGTACCCGCAAGCAGACGGACTGCTGCTGCCGTCGCTCGTGATCGGCCCCGGCCACACGCCAGTCCCCTACTTCGACGACATCCTCCGCGCTCTCAACCGTCCACATGGTCTCCGGCCCATCGAACTTGGCCAAGTGCGGAAGAATGAGCAGGCGCGTGCTTTCGAAGCGCATGCCGAACCCGGATCACCGGCTCCACGAGAGGACCATGAGGAGAAACCGTCACCGCCTGCGCCGTCGCGACCGGGCCGCCCCCAGCCTCCCGGCCCGTTCCCTGGCTGACAAGCCTGGCGAGACGGCTACGGTCGCCTTGAGAAGCGGTACACCGCGTACGTGATGCCCAGGATGACGTCGACGACGGCCCAGAGGACCAGGATCAGGCCCACACCGATAGCGGTGCCGACGTTCTCGGCCTCGTTGCAGGTCTGCGCGTCGAGCGTTCCGCAGTCCTCGGGAGTACCCGACCCGGAAGCGATTCCGGTGATCAGCCAGATCAGGAAGAGGAGCTGTACACCCAGGAACACCCAGAGGAAGACCCGGGGCTTCTTGCGCGGGGGGCGCTGGGGTGGCGTGGGCCTCCATTGGGGGGTGTTCCCTTGTGGGCTGCTCATCATGGATCACGCTTCGTTCATCGCGCTAAGGAGCCCACCGCCGTCACGGTGGTGCGCTCGCTTCTGTTGTTCCCGCCGACGCGGCTTCACACCGGGGTCAACGGCCTACGACCATCATCGTCCCGCCTGGAGGCTTTCGCGCGCCCTGCCGACTCCTGCGGACCGAGGCCGACGGAGCGAGGGAGGAAACCCGTGACTGCGGTTACGTTCCGTTCCGACGCGCACGACCAAGGGCAGGTGGTGCCGCCCACCGGCGGCCGAAGCGCGGATCGGCACGGCAGAATGGGCCCGTGAGCGACGAAGACGTGGATCTGGCCGAGACCCTGGGGACCCAGGAATCCGCATGGCTGGAGTTCAAACGCACTCCCAAGCGCGAGGGGAAGCGCGGGGACGCCATCGGCAACGCGGTGTGCGCCATGGCCAACGACCTGTGCGGTCGTGGCGGTGGCGACATCCTCGTGGGGGTGGACGACCAGGGCATGCCCGTCGACGACGTCGACCTGAGCGACCGGGCGCTGCTGCAGCTCACCGAGATCCGGGACTCCGGCCTCATCCTCGACCGCCCGTCCCTCACCGTCGAACGGGCCGTCTACCGTGGCCGGCCCGTCGTCCGGCTCCACGTGACCGCGTCCGCGACCCCGCCGGTGCGGTTCGACGGCGTCATCTGGGTCCGTCCGGGCCCCACCACGCGGAAGGCCAGCAGGGAGGACGAGCGGGTCCTCACGGAGCGCCGTCGTGCCAAGGACCTGCCTTTCGACACGCGCCCCCTGGAGCTGGCACGCCTCGACGACCTGGATCTGGACGTGTTCCGGCAGTCGTACCTGCCGTCGATGGTGGCCCCCGACGTCATCGAGGAGAACGGCCGCCCCGTTGAACTCCAGCTCTCCTCGCTCCACCTGACCACCCCTGCCGGCACGCCGACCACGCTCGGCGTCCTGGCCGTCGGACTGGATCCGACCAGCCAGGTCCCCGGGGCCTATGTTCAGTTCGTCCGCTATCAGGGCACCGACCTGGACGCCCCGATCGCCGACGAGCAGGAACTCCGGCAGAACCTGGTGGGGCTGTCGGCGCGCCTGGAACCCCTCCTGCGCAGCAACCTCCGTACCCGGCTCGTGGAGGACGGCTTTCGGGAGACCCCGCGCCCGGACTACCCGCTGGAGGCGCTGCGCGAACTCTGCATGAACGCCCTCATGCACCGCAACTACGAGACGTCCTACGCGCCGACCCGGATCGTGTGGTTCGACGACCGGATCGAGATCACCAACCCCGGCGGACCCTTCGGGCAGGTACGGGACGACAACTTCGACCGCGTCACCGACTACCGCAACCCGTCCCTGGCCGCCGCGCTGAAGGGCCTCGGGTACGTGAACCGGTTCGGCCGCGGTATCGGCCGCGTGAGAAGGGCACTGGAGGACAACGGTAATCCGCCCGCCGAGTTCCAGGTGGACGATTCGTCGTGGGTCGTCGTGATCAGGAGGGCCGCATGACGTCGATCGCGCTGTTCAACAACAAGGGAGGCGTGGGAAAGACCACCCTCACCTACCACCTGGCCCACATGATCAGGCGCCTCGGCCTGAGCGTTCTGGCCGTCGATCTGGACCCCCAGGCCAACCTGACCTCCATGTGCCTGGACGAGACGGAGATCGAGGACCTATGGGAGAACCCCTCCGAACTCATCAACCAGGGTGCGGCGAGGGCGGGGCTTCCCGGCACCGGGCGGGTGCGCAGTGGACAGACCATCGCCGACGCCGTCCGCCCCATCCTCGAAGGGACGGGCGACATCGCTGCCGTCGAGCCTGTCGAGCTCCAGCCGGGGCTCTGGCTGCTGCCGGGAAGCCTCGACCTCAGCCGTTTCGAGGACAAGCTGTCCAACGAGTGGTCCCGCGCCTACGCGGGTGACATCGCGGCGATCCGTACGTCCACGGCGTTCCACCGGATCATCGAGCAGGCCACCCGGACCGTCGGGGCGGACATCGTGCTCATCGACGTCGGCCCCAACCTGGGGGCCATCAACCGCGCCGCCCTGATCTCGGCCGACACGGTGCTGATGCCGCTGGCCGCCGACCTGTTCTCGCTCAAGGGCCTCAGCAACCTGGGGCCGACGCTGCGCCAGTGGCGCGCCGACTGGCAACAGCTCGTCCTGCCCAGGGTGCCCGCGGACATCTCCGCGCCCCGGGCCGAGATGCGTCCACTCGGGTACGTCATCATGCAGCCGGAAATGCGGCTGGACCGGCCGGTCAAGGCGTACGAGCGATGGCTCAAGCGGATTCCGTGGGTCTACTCCTCAGCCGTCCTCGACGAGGCGGAACCCACCCGCGAAGACGACCGGCACCGCATCGCGACCATGCGCAACTACCGGAGCCTGATGCCTCTGGCGCACGACGCCCGGAAGCCCATGTTCGACCTGAGGCCGGCCGACGGTGCCCTGGGGAGCACCCAGCAGTACGTGAAGACCTGCTTCAAGGAGTTCCAGGCGCTGTCCCGCGGGGTGCTGGCGAGGATCGGCGAGCCTCTGGAGGGGGCGCACCCGAGGCCACCGGCGGACACGCGCTGACGCTCCGTCGCGAACGACACGAACCGCGTCCACCCCTCGCGGCCGACCGCGAAAGGCTGGCGCTCCTCTTGGCAGGCGGCGGCTCGGCACGCCGCCCAGGGAACTGGTCCTGAGTACCAGGGGCGTGTCAGTCACGGAGCATGTCGGCCACTCGGCGGAGCGCGTTCTCGCGGTGCTGTTCGCGTGCCGCGCGGACCTCGGGATCGGGCGACCACAGAGCCTGCCGGCCCGGGTGGTACGTACGCACCACCTGGAAGCGCTCCTGGGCGGCGACATCCGGGTGCGCCTTCTCCAGCCGCCGCCAGGTGGCCTGCGCGTCGCCGCCCTGGAGCAGGACGACGCGGAGGTCCGGCATCAGTCCGAGGAGGCGCACGAGGGCCTCGGCGCCGGACTTCTGTTCGGAGGCGTCGGTCTTGCGGTTGATTTACCAGGGGTAGGCGTTCCAGGGCGTGACGTCGCGGGCGTCGATGCCGGCCTGCTCGAAGGCCCGGCACTGACGCTCGGCGGTCGGGTCGTCGTTCTCCGTGCACAGGAAGCCCGAGCCGGTGCCGTCCTGCGTCTTGGGCCCCGGATCGCGCAGCACGGACAGCACGCGCGCCTCGGTTCCTCCGTGCCAAGGAGCGACGTACGGCATCCAGCCCCTGCCGTCCTGGTCCCGCAAGTCGTCGACCAACTCGTTGATCGCGCGGACGTGTGGCGCGTACCGGTTCCGCACCTGGTCGGCACGGAACGTCTCGTCCGCCATCCGCCGCGCCATGTGGCCCTCCCCTGCCGTCTCCACCCGAGTCCACGTCGACAGCGGGGATGCTTGGCCTCCTACGCCAGAGGGTGGCACTGACGCGTGGAGTCGAGGCGCGGGACGTCAGAAAGTGGTGCTGGCGGCAGGCAGCCCACCGTGCGGAGCGTCGGCATGACCCGGATGATGACGTGGGCCGTGGTCGGCGTTTCGTCGTCGTCCACGGCGAAGTGCAGCACGTGCTGGAGGGACTTCTCATCCTGAGCGTGCTCCAGGCCGATCGAGGGAGGCCCTGCTTGTCGAAGGCGGGTTCCGGTGCGACGTCGGGACGGCCCGTCAGAATCCGCGGGAGCGACAACCCGCACTGCGCGGCGAGTTGCGCCGGGTGAGGGACTTCTTGACGCGGGCCCGGTCCGAGCCGGTCCTCCTCAAGAGGTGTGGCCGTGGCGCCGTCTGACAGTCACTCCTGTAGCTCTGATCCACGATCGTACACAGATTCGCATGGAGTGCGGTGGTGGATTACTGTTGACGACGTCAACGCATGTGCGTCACTCTAGGGCTCCCGGGTGCGGACTTCGCCGTCGCACCCGCCGCCTCCCGTGCATGGAGCCACACCGTGAGCGACCAGCCCCACCCCTCCCTCCGTGACCTCGTCCTCCAGCGCCTGGCCGCCGCCGGCCTGGAGCCGGAGACGGTGGATCTGCTGCGCGACCTCTTCCCCGGGCCTCGGGCCGGAAGCGCCTCCCGAACCGGTCCTCTCTTCCTCCGCTCCATCACGGCCGCCGGGTGGCGAGGCATCGGCCCGGAGGCCATGCTCGGCCTCACTCCCGCACCGGGTCTCACCGTGGTCGCCGGACGCAACGGCTCCGGCAAGTCCAGCTTCGCCGAGGCCGCCGAGATGGCGCTGACGGGCGACAACTTCCGATGGCAGGACCGTACTCAGATCTGGCGGCAGGGGTGGCGGAATCTGCACGATCCGGCGGCTCCCCGTGTGGAGGTGGAGTGTTGCCGTGACGGTCTCGAGACGCCTGTCACCGTTCGCAGGAGCTGGCACGGCGGCGGGCTGGGCGACGCGCGGGTGGCGGTTCATCAGCCCGGTATGCCCGACGGGGAGCTGGGCGAGGTCGTCGGTGCGGAGGAGCTCGCGCTGTACCGGCCGTTCCTCTCGTACAGCGAACTCGGCGCCGTGATCAACGGCCCCATGACCGCCCTCCATGACGGGCTCGCCCAGATCCTCGGCCTGGAGCAGCTCTCCGAGGCCTACAGGGAAGCGGGAGCCCGCCTCAAGACGATCAAGGACGGCGAGAAGAAGGTCACCGACCTGACGGCCGTGGTCCTCGCCGAGCTGCGGGGCTCCGGCGACCCGAGGGCCGTCGCGGCCGTGGAGGTTCTTTCCGCGCGCCGCCCGGACCGCGAGCGTGTTCGCGCCCTTCTCGCCACGCGGCCCGGGGGAGACACCGCCGAACTCGCAAGGCTGCGGGGGCTCTCCACCCTGGAAGGGCCTGATCTGCGCGACGTCAGCGGTGCCGTGACGCGGCTGCGGGAAGCCGCGGCCCGGGCCGATGACGCGCGGTCCGGCTCCGCCGAGGACGCCCGCCGCCTCTCCGACCTCCTGGAACGGGCGCTCGACCACCGGCGGCGGGCGCGGACCGCCGACTGCCCCGTCTGCGACACGCCCGGACTGCTCGACGACGACTGGGCGGTGCGCGCCCGGGAGCAGGTCGAACGACTCCAGCACGAAGCCGCGGAAGCGCAGTCCGCGCGCGACGAACTGCGCGGCACCATCCGCGCCGTCCACGATCTCGTCCAGCCCGTCCCCGTATGGCTCCGGCCGGAGGACTCGCCGCTCGCCGCCCTCTGGCGGGAATGGTCCCTGTGTCGGAGCGCGACCGACCCCCGCCCGCTGGCGGATCAGGTCGAGCGCCTTTCGGCCGCCCTCGCCGACGCCTGCCGGCAGGAGAGCGAGCAGGCGGCCCGCCTGCTCGCTGATCAGGACGCCGACTGGCAGCCGCTCGGGGCTCGCCTCGCCGAATGGCTGGCCGCCGCCGACCGGGCTGCCGCGGACGCACCGCTCGGCAAGCGGCTCAAGGACGCGCAGACCTGGCTTAAGAAGGTCACCGACGAACTCCGCGAGGAGCGGCTGCGCCCGTTCGCCGACCAGTCGCAGACCATCTGGAAGCTGCTCTGCGAGCGCAGCAGCGTCACGCTCGGCTCGATCGGCCTCACGGGGACGGCCAACCAGCGCAAGGTGAAGCTCGACGTGTCCGTGGACGCCATGGACGCGCCCGCCTTCGGCGTGATGAGCCAGGGCGAACTGCACTCGCTCGCACTCTCGTTGTTCCTCCCTCGTGCCACCCACCCCGAGAGCCCCTTCGGGTTCCTGGTGATCGACGACCCGGTGCAGTCCATGGACCCGGAGAAGGTAGAGGGGCTCGCGCGGGTCCTCCACGCCTGTGCCCAACGCCGCCAGTTGATCGTCTTCACCCACGACACCCGCCTCCAGCAGGCCATCCGCCACCTGCGCATCCCCGCGACGATCATGCAGGTCTCCCGGCAGACCGACTCCGTCGTCAAGGCCACCTGCACCGACGACCCGGTCTCCCTCGCGCTGAGCGAGGCCCGGGCCGTCGCCAGGGACCCGAACGTGCCGCAGGACGTCGCCGACCGGGTCCTGCCCCAGATGTGCCGTGGCGCCCTGGAGGCCGCCTGCCTGGAACCCGCACGGCGCCGCCTGCGGGCCGAAGGCCACGGCCACGCCGACGTCGAGGCCAGGATCGGCAAGGCGCACAAGCTCACCGAACTCGCCGCGCTCGCCTTCTACGACAGCAGCATGGAACCCGCCCAGGTCCTCGCGGCCGTCGCGCAGGACCACGGGCCCTGGGCCCGCGCGCTCATCGAACGGTGCAACGCCGGCGCCCACCAGCTCCTCACCCCGATCGGCGACCGCATGGACCTGGTCCGGGACACCGAGCGCCTTGCGAGGGTGGTGCGCGGCTGATGACTCGTACCCCCGACGACCTGGCCTCGGCCGCCCGTCATCTGCTCCTTCCTCCCCTCGGTGTCACCCACACCCTCGCACCGGGACTCCGCGCCCGAGCCGCCGCCGCCCTGCTCCGGCTGGCTCTGGACGAGGCCATGGACGGCTTCTGGCATCGGGTCAGTCCCGCGATGGCGCACAGCCGTGGCCGTACCAAGGCGCTCTGCCTGGAGTGGTATGCCCCGTCCTCTGTGGCCCGTCAGTGGTACGCCGTGTGGTCCGCGCTCAGCGCGGCCTGCCACCACCACACGTACGAACTCCCACCCACCCCGGGCGAGGTCAGGGCCTGGCACGACGACGTCGTCGAAGTGCTCGCCGCCCTCCGCCCGGGACCCGAGCGGACCGAAGCCTGACCGGTGCACCGAAGGGACCACGGCATGGACACGCGCCGCTACCGCATGGTCGTCACCAGCGGCCTCGACTACGTCAGCACCGGCGCACAGGTCGACGCCCGGCTCCGGGACTGGCTGCGTGAACCTCCCAAGAACTACGACATCCAGGCGTTCGCGGAGGGACGCAACGAGATAGCCCGGGGAGTCACGCTCGACCACGACTCGGCGACCGGTACCGGCGGGGCGTACGGCCGCTGGCGCCTCCGGGAGACCGCCCCGGACGGCACCTGGCAGACGACCCTGGTGATCAGGCAGACGGAGAGTCGACCGACCCGCGTACAGCTGGACGTAGAGCACCTTCCCGACGATCCGGATACGTTGCCGACAGCCGCCAAGACTCCCCGCCTCGCAGCAGCCCTACTGGACGTCCTCCAAGCCCGCGACGGGCTCGCGGACGTGACCCGGATGCCGCAGGTCGTCGAGGCGGCCGACATCGACTCCGTCATCGACGAGCTGTGCGACGCGGAGCGTCGTCTGCCGATCGTCATGGCCACCGCTCCGCACGGGGCGCACTTCGACACGTGGCTGGAGCGGACCCTGGACCCGCTGGTCCGCCCCCTGGCCGGCCTCGCCATCCTCTACGCTCTCGCTCCAGGGGCGGACAACCGCTTCAACCGGCTCATGGAGTACCACCGGGTCTACGGTGGCGGTATCCGGACCTACCTCCCCGGTGTGGACCCGGCCTGGGCGGCAGACGGCCAGCGCCACCGCGTCATGTCACACCGGGCCATCGCCGAGAACCCGGGACGGGCCCGCCGTCTGCTCGCCCAACTCCCCCAGGGCCTCGCCACCCGGGCGCCCCTGCCGCCCGAGTTGGACGCGGTGCCCGTGTTGCGCGCGCGTACCAAGGAGAGCTCGGCAAGCTCCGAGCTGGAGCGGCTGAGGGACGAGAACCGCGCCCTCTTCGAGATCCTCGAGGAAGCCGGGCGCGAGCAGCGGGTGCGGGCCGACGAGATCAGGGACCTGAAGAACGAACTCCAGCGCGCCAGAAGCGACGAGATCACGCTGATCGCCGAGTACGACGAGCAGTACCGGGAACTGCACGAGACCCGGGTCCAGCTGGTCACCGTGCAGAAGCGCCTGCTCGTCCTCGGCGCTGCCGAAGCCGCGTACGCCCCGGACGGCAGCGGTCCCGCTGTGCCCGAGTCCTTCGCGGAGATCCTGGAACGGATCGAGGAGATGCCTCGCGTGCACTTCACCGGAGCCAGGAAGATCACCCTGGAACTGGACGACCAGGCGTACGGTTCCTCCTGGGTCCGCATGGCCTGGGACGCCCTGCTGGCCCTCCGGGACTACGCCGAGGTCTCCGCCGACGCCCCGGCCCACGGCACGCCCTTCCGCGACTTCAAGCAGTGGTGCGAGGAAGCTCCGGGCGGGATGCATGCGATATCGCCCCGTAAGGTCGTGCGCGACGAGTCCAGGACGGTGAAGACGAACACCGCCTGGCGCAAGGAGCGGACCTTTCCCGTCCCGGACTACGTGGATCCCACCTGTCGGCTGTTCATGGGCGCGCACGTGAGGATCGGCGGCGGCAACACCGTCGCTCCACGCCTGCACTACCACGACGGTGCCTGTGCCGAGCACGGGATCTTCATCGGATACATCGGTCCGCACCTCACCAACACCCTCACCTGAGGTGCGAAGCGGGGCTAGGGTCTCTCTCGGAAGCGGTCCTCGAGCACGTGCCCTGCCCGTGTCCACGGGCTCACGGAAACGAGGAACGCACGTGAACCAGGAGTGTGCGTGAACCAGGACGGCGGCAACTGCGTCGAGCACCCGGAGTTCCGGTTGCGGCTGCCCGGCGGGGACGGCATCGGGCGGGCGGTCGGTGTCCTCCTCGACGCCGTCGGCACCAACGGGAGCCGCAAGTTCCTGATCAGGGCCGGTTCGCCGGCCCGGGAGCACGTCATGCCGTCGTTCCCCAAGCACTTCAGCGGCACCTTCAAGCGACGCGAGGAGCTGAGGACCACCGGAGTTCTTACGCCGTCCCACCGCTGGCCCGGCTGGCTGGAGCTGACCGCTGACGTCGAGTGCGGATCGCCGTCCGCCGCCGCCGAGATACTCGTCGGCGCCCCGCGCAACGGCTGGGAGGAGTGGCGCACCGAGACGGGCACACCGCTGTCCGACTTCATGGAGGGCGTGCGTTCCGGGCCCAACCGGTCGTGGCTCGTGCGCGGCTCGAACGTGGCGGGCAGTGACCTCGTCCACCGGCTCTGGCTCCCCGAGGGCAGGGTCACGCTGTCGGCCTCGCGGTTGCGCCAGGGAGTGGCGCAGGGGGCGAGCAAGGAGCGGCTGAGAGCGTTCGTCGAGGAGGACTACGGGACGACGGCGACCTACAACCAGAAGCTGGAGCTCGTCGACGAGCTGTACGCGTTCCTCTCCTGGATGAAACCGGGCGACACGGTGTGCGGCATCTCCGGGGGCCGCCTGTACGTGGGTGAGATCACCGGAACGGTCGAGCAGACCGCCTCCGAAGGCGGCCGCTCCAACCTGCGCCGCCCCGTCGACTGGCAGAGCAGCGGATACGCCTACGACGAGCTTCCCGAGGAACTCCAGCAGAAGCTCTCGGCGCAGCACGACGTCGTCGACCTCACCTCCGTGCAGGCCCTCATCGACGGACTCGGCCGTACCGACGAGGAGCTCGCCGACGAGGCCGTGTCCCGGGAACGCGACCCGAGCGAGACCGTCCCGGCCCTCGCGGCCCGGCGTGAGCTGGAGCTTCCCGAGCCGGGCCAGGCCCTCGCCGACGAACTGCTCGTCCACGACGTGGAGTGGCTGCGCGAGGTGAAGGACCTCCTCTGGGACGAACGGCAGCTGGTGCTGTACGGACCGCCGGGAACGGGCAAGACCCACCTGGCCCTCAAACTCGCCGAGTTCCTCGGAGGCGGGCCCGAACGGGTCAAGCTGGTGCAGTTCCATCCGTCGTACGCGTACGAGGACTTCTTCGAAGGCTTCCGGCCGAAGGAGGACCCCGACACCCGGGAGGTCGCCTTCCGGCTGACGGCGGGCCCGCTGCGGGAGCTCGCCGACCTCGCCTCCCGCGAAGGAAACCGCCACATCCCGCACTTCCTGATCATCGACGAGATCAATCGTGCGAATCTGGCCAAGGTCTTCGGAGAGCTCTACTTCCTCCTGGAGTACCGGAACAAGTCGGTCCGCCTGACTTACTCGGGCGACGACTTCGCCCTCCCGTCCAATCTCTTCGTCATCGGCACGATGAACACCGCCGACCGCTCCATCGCCCTTGTCGACGCGGCCATGCGACGGCGCTTCGCCTTCGTGGAGCTCTCGCCGCGTACCGAGCCCACCCAGGGGCTGCTGCGCCGCTGGCTCGCCGCCCAGGACCGCGGCCCCGAGCCGGCGGACCTACTGGACGCGCTCAACTCCCGCATCGACGACCCCGATTTCCGTATCGGCCCCTCGTACCTGATGAAGAAGGCGGTCTACCGGGAAGGCGGCCTCGACCGCACCTGGCGCACCAAGATCCTTCCGCTCCTGGAGGAGCATCACTACGGAGAGGGAATCGACATTGCCAAGACCTACGGTCTCGAAGCCCTTCGCGCGAGCATCGCACCGGCTGCCGGTACGGGTGAGCCCGACGCGTGACCGGCATCCAGCTCGTCGAACACGCCCCGCACACCACCCATGACCTGCCGGCGGCCATCGGCAGGGCTCTCGCCGCCTCCAGGATCGTGGACGCGGCGCCCGACCCGTACCGGACCGGGGGATGGCGGCTGCGCGCGGGGAGCAAGGTCGGAGCCTTCGTGGTCAGGGCCCCGGGGGAGGACCCCGTCACCCTGAGGATCACCCCGAAGGTGCCGATCGCCCGCCTGTTCTTCCTCCTGGGGTACGCCCTGAACCCGCGGATCCACCAGGAGGGCGTCGTGGAGGTGACGGCGCACACGGAACTGGTTCCCTTCTTCGCCCAGACCTACGAGAGGGTGCAGGAACGCGCCCTGAGACAAGGAGTGCTGCAGGGCTACCGGCACACGGAAGAGGCGTCCCCCGTGCTTCGTGGCCGGCTCAGGGAGACCGACCAGGTCCGCCGTCATCACGGACGGCTCTTTCCCCTGGAGGTGGCCTACGACGAGTACACCACCGACATTCCCGAGAACCGGCTGCTGCGGGCGGCGACCGAGCGGCTGCTGAGCCTGCCCAGCGTCCCGGCCGGAGTACGGCGGTCCCTCCAGCACCAACGGGCCCGGCTCATCGACGCCGAGCCCCTGCTGCGCGGCGCCGCTCCGCCCCGGTGGCGGCCGAGCCGTCTGAACCTGCGCTACCAGCCCGCACTGCGGCTGGCGGAGACCGTCCTGCGCCGAGAGTCGCCCGAACATCTGCCGGGTGACGCCACCGTCGACGGATTCCTGCTCGACATGAACAAGCTCTTCGAGGACTTCGTCTGCGTAGCCCTTCGCGAGGCCCTCGCCGCATACGGCGGACACTGCGCGCTCCAGGCCAGGGGAGTGCACCTTGACGCGGACGGGACCATCCGCATGAGGCCGGATCTCGTGCGGTACGGGGACGACGGCCGCCCGCTGACCGTCGTCGACGCCAAGTACAAGGCGCAGAAGCCCGATGGTGTCCCGGACGCCGACGTCTACCAGATGCTCGCCTACTGCACGGCGCTGGGTCTCCCCGAGGGACATCTGATCTACGCCAGGGGCGGCGCCCTTCATGCCTCCCACCGTGTCCGGAACGTGGGGATTGCCATCCATCAGCACGTCCTGGACCTGGGAGGGACGCCGACGGAACTGCTGGGGATGGTCCGGGACCTCGCCCGCCTGATGGCCAGGGGCGCGGGACCAGCGTCCCCCCCTAAGATCGTTTCGGCCGCGCCGCACGCCATGAGATAAGGAGCCCACCGTGCCCCAGCTCGCCTTCGCGAACAGCTTCTGGGAGAGCTACGACGTGCTGGAGAAGCCCGTCAAAGCCGGAGTGCGCAAGGCGATGGCCAAGTTCCAGCAGCTCACCGTCGCGGAACTGCACGCCGACAAGGGGCTTCACCTGGAGTCGGTGGACAAGGCGCGCGATCCACGGATGAGGACCATCCGGATCAACGACTTCTGGCGCGGAGTGGTCCTCGCCCCGGACGACGGCAGCGATGTCTTCCTCCTCATCAACGTCGTGCCGCACGACGACGCCTACAGCTGGGCGGCCAAGCGGCTCTACACGGTCAACACCGCCACCCGCGGCCTGGAGGTCCGCAACGCCGTCGCCATCGAGCAGCTGACGCCGGTCCTGGAGAAGGCGGCGGCCGTAGCCCCCACCCTGCTCTTCGCATCCCACTCGGACACCGTGCTGCGGGAACTCGGCATCGACGCGCAGGTGCTGCGGGCGGTGCGTACCATCACGGACCAGGCCCAGCTGGACGCGTTCGGCACCCTGCTTCCCGAGGACCAGTTCGAAGTCCTCCAGTACCTCGCGGAGGGCTTCGGCCCGGAAGAGGTCTACCGCGACGTCGTCACCGCACGGCGACCCGCCGACGCTCCTGGGGACCCCGCGGACGACCTCGCGTCGGCGATCCTCCACACCAGAAGCCGCATCACGCTCGTGACCGGGCCGGACGAGCTGGCCGAGATCCTGGAGAAGCCCTTCGCGGCTTGGCGGGTCTTCCTCCACCCGTCCCAGCGTCGCGTCGCCTACCGCGTGTCCTACGGCGGACCGGCGCAGGTGACCGGAGGCCCGGGCACGGGCAAGACTGTCGTCGCCCTGCATCGTGTCAAGCACCTGCTCTCCCGCTCCGAGGACAGCCGGGTCCTGCTCACCACGTATACCAACAGTCTGGCGGCGAGCCTGCGCGAGAACCTCGCCCTGCTGCTCGACGGCGATGAGGCGCTGCTTCGCAGGGTCGACGTGACGACGGTGAACGCCTACGCGCATCGAGCCCTTCAGGCGGCCGGCGGCCGGACTCCGTCATTCGTCGGAGGCCGTGAGGAGCGGCAGATCTGGCAGCGAGTCGGCAAGAGCCTCGGCCTTCCATGGCCGGAGCAGTTCCTTGCCCAGGAATATCGCCACGTCGTACTCGCCCAGGACATCGGCACGCTGGACGCCTACCGGGGCGCGGTGCGCAGAGGGCGCGGTTCGGCGCTACCCGTAGCCCAGCGAGAGAGGGTCTGGGAGGCGATCGAGCTCTTCCGGGCCGAACTCTCTGCCCGAGGCGCCCGCACTCACCTAGACGTGTGTGCCCAGGCGGCACGGTTGCTGGAAGACAAGGTCGCTTCGGACGGTCACGATTACGATCACGTGGTCGTCGACGAGGCCCAGGACCTGCATCCAGCCCAATGGCGGGTGCTTCGGGCAGCTGTGGGCCGTGGGCCCGACGACCTCTTCATCACCGGTGACCCCCATCAGCGGATCTACGACTCCCGGGTCTCCCTGGCCTCATTGGGCATTGCGGTGGCCGGTCGCAGCGGTCGGCTGCGCATCAACTACCGCAGCACGGAGGAGATCCTTGGCTGGTCCACTGGCATTCTGATGGAGGTGGACGTCGATGATCTCGGGGGCGACGGTGCGGACAGCCTCCTCGGTTACCGGTCACTGCTCCACGGAGAACGCCCTCACGTCAGAGGTCATGCTTCCGAGCAGGTCGAAGTGGACGCGATCGTCGAGCGGATCGAGGAGTGGGTAGGCCAAGGCATGCGGCCCGAGGAGATCGGCGTGTGCGCCCGCTTCCACCTGCTCCTGGACAAGGTGTACGACAGGCTCGCGGCTCGGGGCATTCCCGTGGTCCGGGTCAAGGAGGGGCCGGGGGCGGGAACGCCAGGGGTGCGCCTCGCGACAATGCACGCGATGAAGGGGCTGGAGTTTCGTGGCGTCGGTGTACTCGGAGTCTCGGACGGCGCAATTCCGTTCGCTCGTGAGGTCACCGCGGCTGCGACGGACAGGCTGCAGTACGAGGCCGATCTGCTGCGTGAGCGGTGCCTCCTCTTCGTCGCCTGCACACGTGCCAGGGAGACATTGCACGTGTCCTGGAGCGGAAAGCCCAGCCCGTTCGTGCCCCTGCCTTCCGAACTCCCCTGACCGGCCTTTCGGGTCACTCGCCGGAATCGTCCGCAGGGGGTACAAGGGCTCCGTTGGTCAGCCCCTCCCGGGCCAGAGCGGCTACTTCCTTCCCCAGTGCGGCCAGACTCGCGACGCGTTCCTCGAACTCTTGGAGAGAACGGAAGACGGATCCGTAGCGACGCTGGTCGGCGACCGCCATCTGCGGGATGCGGGCCGCCCGCGCGTCCACACGATGCGTTCCGCTGTTGCTGGTCGAGCGGCGGACGTTGGACGGGCTCTGAAGAAAGCCACGCAGGTAGTCCGTATCGAGCTGAGGACTCGTGGATTGGGGGCCGCCGGCGCCTGCCTTGATCAGTCCCGCTCTGGACAAATCCGCGAGGCTGACCGTGGCTGTGTCCAGGGAGTCGCCTCCGGTCGTTTCCCGCAAGGCCGGCAGGAGCGCGCCCAGCGCCTGGAGCTGCTGCTCGATCTCTTCGCGCAGAGACCAGTACTCCGCCCGAAAGTCCTGGGTGGAACGATGGACGTGCGGGTTCGGCGTGAGGTCTACGGTCTCGTCGAGGAGGTCGATGAGGCGGACGTCGGCGACTTGGTTGCTGGTGGGTTCCAGCGGTCCGTCCGGATCGTTGCCCGTCAGGTCGATCATGCGGACGTGTGACGGAGTGGCGTTGTCCGGTTTCGGGCGGCGGAGGATCCAGAGCAGTACGGGGACGGAGTGCGCGGAGGCGACTCCACCTGGTAGCGCGATGACCTGGGTGAGGATTCCCCGCCGTACGAGTTCCGCCCGGATCCGGCGTCCAGCCTTGCGGTACGCCGCGGATGACGGCATGACGATCACCGTACGGCCGCCAGGTGCGGTGTGGGCGTAACAGTGCTGGAGCCAGGCGAGTTCCCCTTCCGCCTTGGAGGGGGTGCCAAGCTCCCATCGCGCGTCGAGGAGCAGTTCCTCGCGCCCCCAGTCGGGGCCGGCGGTGGGAGGCTCGCATACGACGAGGTCGGCGCGGAGCGAGGGCCAGGCATCCGCCCGCAGTGAGTCGCCCGCTTGGATCACTGCATCGGCTCGGCCGCTCAACTTGGCTCGGAGTTCCGCGAACCGCGCTGCTGCGGGGTCGATCTCCTGTCCGCGAATGGCCGTACTACCGTCGTCCCCCGCAACCATGAGAAGGACCCCGATCCCGCAGGCGGGATCGAAGACGGTGGTGCCCTCGGGAAGCGGGCCCACAAAGTGAGCGACCGCCCGGGCGATCCTCGCCGAGGTCACCTGATCCGAGCCGCTGCGGCGCGCCGAATCCTGAAAGCGCTCGACGAGTCCGTCGGCCACGTCGGTTGGTGTGGCGCTCTGCGTCGACGAGGTGACGATCGCAGCCGCTGCGGAGTCGAGGCCAGACGGATTGCCCGTCGAAAGGAATGCTGCGACCGAAGACAGGCCGCTGACCATGTCATCGCCGAACGACGCGCGAAGCGTCTGCCATAGTCGGACTTCATCGGATACGTCATGGCTCTTCCGCTGGTTCGCGAGCCATTCTCGTACATCGGCAAGAGAGAACAGAGGTGCGCCCGAACTGCCTCCAGTCGGGGCTGGGAAGTCCTTGTGGCGGCGTCGCCAGTTCGACACGGCGGCTCGTGTCACGCCCGCGAGGCGAGCGATCTCGGCCCCGGTGATCAGAGGGTCTGCTGCACCCGTGTCATTCCTCATGCGGAAACCGTACACGGTACTGCAGATGCGCGGTAAGTGTCAGATGTTGACGTCGTCAACATGTCCGTCTGGAGTAGGTGTCATCCGCTTGCGGAGAGAGCATGAGCGGGCACGTGGGGCTCAGGCCTCAGGCCCTCGTGACTTGGCATGATCAAGCCGAAGCGCTGTGAGGTTCTCTGGATCGCAAGTGAGGATCGTAACGTGCCCCTGGTGAGGCCAGTGCGGTGGCGGCGAGTATGACGTCGATGGCGTACCTGTGGCTGGGCGGACTGGCGTCGGCGAGCGTGAGTGGCGGCGTGGCGGGCGATCGGCTCGGTACTCGGTTCCACGGCCAGACGGGAGGGTGTCCACTCCAGGGCGGCGCGGTTGATGTTCGGGGGTGGACCACGTCGACCAAGATGACAGCCGAGGTGATCACGCGGAGGCTGTCGGCGCGGGCCAGGGCGAGCCAGGTGGTGACTGTACGGTCATGCACGGCGGCCGTGTGCAGCCCTGCGCTGCCGAGGGCTAGATGCCGCCGGGGCTGCGGGGGAGGGCGGGGCGGGATCGGGGGTGCTGACCCCGGTGGCCGGGCAGCGGGCCGGGTAGGTCAGGCTCCAGCCGACGACGGCGCCGTCCGGGACGAGGAGTACCACGTCGAGGGCAACGCCGACGCGGCTCTCCGGCGGCTCGTCGAGGACATCGAGGTCGCGCAGGCAGGTCAGTACGGCGTCCCCTGGAGGGCGGCACAGCACCGAGCACGTCTCCTGGCGGAAGTCGCGGACGTCGTCCGCGCGCAGTCTGCAGCGGCGAGCGGCGAGCGGCGAGCGGCGGGTGTAAGGGGAAGGCGGGAACGGTCCGCGACGGAGACCGACTCTTCCGGCGTACGGACCGGGCCCCGACCAGGGGCCTGCCGACCGAGTCCAAGCGGAGGACGGCGGTCACGTCACAGAGCCAGCCCCGGCCGCCGGATGTGCGCGCCGAAACTGCTCACGCCCTTACGTGTCCGTGACGGCCGCGATCTCCATCGAAGTACCTGCGAGGCGGGGCATTTCGGGCAGTAGACAGTCCGTCACAATGGCGTGGTAGTCACCGTCGAACGTCGGCCCCGTGCTTGTAGCCGCCTCATCTGATCCGCAGTGCCGGGGGCAAGGAGCCGTTCCTGCCAGGAATCCTCCCCTCCGTGATGTTCTCGTGGGTCAAAGGGGAGCACGGGTCCGTGGAGGGGCGGAGGGCAACGGGCGCGGATGCGGACGCGCACGCACGCCCCGCGCTCCGCGAACTGTGTTCGGAGCCTGCCGTGTTGTGCGTTCGTCTGCGCTGATGATGTGTCACGCTGCGGCGATCTGAGACATGCTGGACGCGGGGCGCTGGCCCGGTGATGCCGAGGTCGCCGACGGCGCCGGGGACACCGGGACGGAGGGCGGACGGGCGTGGACAGGCTGCTGGACGACCGCTACCGGCTGGGCGCGTCGCGCCCCGTCCGGGGCGAGGAGACGTACGAGGCGTGGGACGTGGGGCTGAAACGTTCCGTGGCGGTGAAGGTGCTGACCGGTGTCCCGGACCCGTCCGGAGCCGACGAGTCCGGGGCTCCGGCTGCCCCCGACTGGCGGGAGGCCTTCACTTCGGGGGCGCGGAGCGCGGTGGGGGTGACGGCACAGCGTCTGGCCGCTGTCCAGGGCTACGGGGCATGCGACCTGGACGGTGAGCCGGCATGCTATCTCCTGGTGGAGGACGTGCCCGGACGGCCGCTGCGCACGCTGCCTGCCGACGGGACCCCGGAGTTGAGCAGGGTGCTGGCCTGGGGCATACAGCTGTGCGAAGCGCTGGAGCCGCTGCATGCGGCCGGTCTGGTCCACGCGGATATCGGCCCCGGCAACGTCGTCGTCACCGAGGACGACGGCGTCGTCCTGGGAGCACCGAGTGTCGCCCGGCTTGCCGGGCGGCCCGCTTCCGGGGGCGCGGTGGAGTGTCTCTCCCCCGAACTGGCCGCGGGGCGGGACGGCATCGACTCCCGGTCCGACCTGTACTCCCTGGGCTGCCTGCTGTATCTCCTCGTCGCGGGCCGCGCCCCGTTCACCGGCAGCCGGGACGAGGTGCTGAGGCTGCACCAGGAGAGTCCGCCGGAGCCGTCATGGCGGCACGCCTCCCTGGTCCCCCAGCGGCTCGACCACCTGATCCGGGACCTCCTGGAGAAGGATCCGCAGCGCCGTCCCGACGGTGTCCGGGCCGTCGCCGATCGGCTGCGGGAGATCGCCGAAGGGCCGCTGCCGCGCTCCGCACGGCCACCGCACCCCGCCCGGCCCGGGACGCGGTCCGCCGCTTCGGCACCGGGCTCCGGAACCACGGCGGCAGCCGGTGCCACGGGGTCGTCCCTCCGGGCTCCCGCGGGCGGGGAGGGCGCGCTCCCGCTTCCGGCCGCGGTCGCCACCGGTCTGACCGTCGCGACCGCCACCGCGGTGGCGCTGACGGCGTTCACCTCGCTCGGCGTGCCGGCAGCGGCGGGGCTGACCGCACTGGCTCTCGCGTTCTGGCCCGTGCTGGCCCGCACCACCATGAGCGTGCAAGGCGGACGGGAGCGCGGGCAGCAGGCGGTGGGATGCGGGATGGCCCTGGTCTGCGCCGCGGTCGGCACCGCCGCCGTGGTGCTGCTGCCCTGGCGATGGTGGTTCGCCGTGCCGGTCGGCGTCCTGATCGCCGCCGGAGCTGCCTTCGCCTCAGTGCTCCTCTTCTCTCTGCTGGTCGGCGGCCCGCTCGGGGTGTTCCGGCGGTTCGGGTACCCCTGGACCGCCGGTTGCCACGCCGCCGCGGGTGCCGCCGTCGTGGGCGTGGCCGTCTGCGCGGCTGCCGGATTCGGGCCGGAGACGTCGTGGTGGCCTGCCGTGCGGTGGGGGCTCGGTTGCTGGGCCGCCTCGGGAGCCGTCCTGGCCGTCCTGCTGATCGGGTACCGCGGGCGCCCGTCCGGCCCGTGACCGTCCGCCGTGCCCGGCGGTGTGGTCGAGTTCCGCAAGACGTCGGCGCACGTCCCGTCTCAGCGAGTCCCCCGGTGCGAGGTAGCTCTCCGCGTCGGCGACCGCGCGGCGCAGCATGGTGACCGCGCGGACCGAGTCCCCGGCCGCCGCATGGGTGAGGGCGAGGGCGCTCCGCGCCGCGACGGAGCAGCGGTGACGCCGTCCGTAGAGCGCTTCGGCGTCGCGAAGGGCCTCTCCCAGGAGGCACGCGGCACGTTCCAGGTCACCGCTGTCCCGGTACGCGCGCCCGCAGTTCACCTGAGTCTCCAGAGACATCGGGTGGACCGCCCCCCTGGCCGACCGGACGTCGTGGAGCAGCTGCTCGTACAGCGGGACCGCCCGCTCCAGGTCCCCGGACTCCTGAAAGGCCAGCGCCATGAACGCCTTGGTGTCCAGGGTGGCGACATGGACCGGGCCCAGGTGCTCCTCGGCCGTCCGGAGGTTCTCCTCCAGCAGCGGGATCGCCGATTCCGGTCTTCCCGCCTTCACGAGAGCCTCCGCGAAGCCTCCCCGCACGTACAGGACATGCGGATGGTGGCTGCCCAGCGCGCGGATCCAGTCGGCGAGGTTCTGCTCGTGGAGTTCCACGGCCCGCTCCGGTTGCCCGACCGACAGCAGCAGCCGGGCTCGTTCCGACTGCCACACGCGGAGCAGGTAGCCCTCTCCGTCGAGCAGGCCCCTGGCGTCGGCGAGGGTCTCGTCCACCAGCGCGACGGCCCGCTCAGCGTCCCCGGCCTGTTCGCAGGCGCGCGCCAGTCCGGTGCGGGAGATCAGCACCGCGGAATGGCCGCGCCCGAACACCCGCAGGGCATCCGCCAGATTCCGCTCGTGCAGTGCCAGGGCCCGGTCCGCGTCCTCCGCCTCCAGGTAGGCCACGGCGAGCTGATGCCGGGCGGTCACGGTGTCCGAGTCCTCCTCACCCAGGGTCTCCAGGCTGTCGAAGAGATTGCGCTCGAACACGGCCACGGCCTGGGCCAGCCGGCCCGCCGCCTGGTACGCCTCCGCCAGTCGGCCCCGTGCCCGGAGCAGCTCACGGTGTGTCCGGCTCCCTCCCCGGGCGGCGTCGGTCACCGCCGCCTCCAGCAGCGGGACGGCGCGCTCCGGCTCCCCCAGCTCCAGGTAGCACCGCGCCAAGGTGTCACGCCGGACGGGCAGGAGAGCCCCGTGCCGCCGCTCGGGCCCGAGGAGGCCGACGGCCCGCTCCACCTCGCCCGCCATGAGCAGGGCCTCGGCGAGCCTGCTGTGGGCCACCCTGCAGGCCGGGTGGAACCGGCCTCCCACGAGGTGTCTGCGATAGGCCGTCACGGCCCGCTCGGCGTAATCGACGGCGCGTGCGTGCTCCTCCGTGCGCCAGCGGTGGGAGTACGACACCAGGTACCCCAGGATGAGGGCCGTGTCCGGGCGGTCGTCCGCCGGGGCGAGCGCCCGCAGGAACGCCTCCATGTGCGGGAGGAGCTGCTGCTCGCGCACCCACCCGTGCATGTCGGCCGGGACGTCCACGGCGGCCCGGAGCAACAGCTCCGTGGCCTCCTGCCGGGCCGCCCGGACGGCCGGCGGCCGGAAGAAGGGGCTTGTGGGATCCGGGGTGCGGGCCACGCTCTGCACCAGGCGGTGGAGGCTCACCGAGTCCCGGTCGAGCCTGATCAGGCTGTACGCGTGGAGCACGCCCAGAGCGCGGTTGATCTCCAGCGGGGTCAGCTCCCGGTGAGCGGTGCGCCCGCGGGCGTGCAGCCACCCGATGCGCTGCGCGAGCCGGCGCCGGGCGTACGGGAGCGTCCAGCCGGTCAGCCTGTGCGACGGCCGCCCGGAGGGCCGGGACATGTCCTCGCGGAGCGGGGCGACCAGGCTGCGCGGCACACCGTCCGGGGCCAGCCAGGCCAGGACCCGCAGCACGTGGGTCGCACAGGGCTGCTCCTCCTCGACGCTGCGCAGTGTGTGCTGCCAGACCCGTGCGATGGTGCGCTCGTTCTCGTCGCTGTGCGCCGCGAGGGCGTGCGCCTCCCGCGGGACGTCCCGCAGGAGTGCCACATAGCTGCGGGGGTCGGTTCTCGACTGGTTCAGGTACGCCGCCGCCTGTTCCAGGGCGAGGGGGAGCCCGCCCAGTTCGGTCGCCAGCTCGCGCAGCTCGGGCTCCTCGCCTCCGTCCGCCACCAGACGGCCCAGCAACTCCACGGCGGTGTCCTCGGCCAGCACGTCCAGGGGCAGGAGCCCGCACCGGGCCTGCCAGCCCGTGGACTGCCGGGTGGTGATCAGGACGTGGCCGCCGACGAGCGTTCCCAGCAGGGCGTCGACGTCCTTCGGCCGCTCGACGTTGTCGAGCACGAGCAGCCAGCCGCTGTGGCACTGCAGCCAGTTCCTGGCCCAGGTGGCCCGTTGCTCGACCGAATGGGCGATCTGCGGGAGGAGGTGGTTGAGGTCGTCGGCCAGTCCGGCCAGCCCGGCGGTCATGCCCTCGGGGCTGTCCGCCGGGAGCCGGAGGATCGGGTTGTACTGCTCGCGGTACCGGTGGGCGTACTCCAGAGCGAGAGCGCTCTTGCCCACCCCGCCCAGGCCGTGGACGACCTGGGCCGACCTGCCGGTGCCGGAGCGGAAGGCGGCGTGCAGTCGGGCCAGTTCCTCCTCCCGGCCGGTGAACAGCCGGTTCCGCGCCTCAGGCAGCAGCACCAGCCCCGCGTGCGCCTCCACCTCGTCCGGCGGCAGAAAGGGAAGGTGGACGTTGGTGCTGATGACACCCGAGTTGTACTTCACCACGGCGGAACCCATGCCGGCGGCGACGTACTGCTCCGGACGCTCCTCCGATGCCACCCCGTGTCACCTCTGCACGGTCACATCGCCACCGGTGCTGATCACACCGTGGTTCTCCCTGACCACCACGGAATGCTCGCCGACCGCCGTGTACGTCTCCCCGGCCGGAGGGGCGTCGGACAGCAGCTCCGCGAGTTCGCGGGCCAGCGCCTCGTCCTCGCGCAGCAGCCGCCTGATCTCGGTGCGCAGGGCTGCCTGGGCATCCTCGTCCGCCGGGTCCTCGGCGGCTCCCTCCACCGCCCGCAGCAGATAGGGGCTTTCCCCCTGGTCCCACAGGCGCCGGAGGACGCGCCGCCCCAGGGAAACCGTCGCCGTCGCTCCCGCGTCACCGGCCTGCGTCAGCACCGCCGTGCCGTAGGCCCCGACGGCCGCGCCGACGAACGGCCAGCTCTGTGCGACAAGTTGGGCCACATCAACCGTCATGCGTTCCTCCCCGTAACCGTGTCGCACCATGGTGCCACTCCCGGGGGACCACCGTCCTCCGCCGGTGATCTCCGGGTGCCGTATCGCCGTCGCGGGGTGCCGCCCGGCGGGCAGTCCCGCCGGGCGGCACCCCGCGCGGCCCTCGGTCACCGACCGAGGGCAGGCCCGTCAGTCACCGGCCGCGGGCAGCAGGTACCCGTCCGCCTCACGGACCGACCCCTGTGCGAGGAGCTCTTCCAGATCCTTCGTCAGCGCGTCCCTGATGTCCGGGCCCAGCCGTGTCCACCCGAAGAAGCGGGCGACCTCGCGGAGCAGGTCCTCCCGGTGGACGCCCGGGCTCTCCCCGACCATGCGCCCCGTCACGAGCCTCCGCTCGGCCGACGGGACCTGCCCGACCTTGCGCGCCACGCTCGGTGTCGGCGTGCGGGCGAAGGCCAGATCCCGGGCCGGGATGTCGTACGCCTCGCCGACCCGCACGATCCGGCCCGCGGAGGCGTTCCTGCGCAGCGCCCGGCGAACGGAGTCCCGGACCACGGTGCCCGCCCGGGAGACGCCCCACGCCGAACGGACCCGCGCGACGACCAGTTCCTCCGTCACCGGCCCCTCCGCCCGGACCACGGAGAGGGCGACGTCGGCGACGACTCCCACGGCGTCCGGGTCCTGCAACTCCGCGTCCCGCATGCCGCGCCGGCGGGCGGACGCGACCCGCAGGTCGACCAGGCGGGCCTCGGTGACCTCTTCGTAGGCCCGGCTCCACGCCGGCGGCCCGTCGTCCACCGCCACGAACGTCACCGCCGCCGCGCCGTCCTCCGCCGGGTCCGGCCCGGCAGGCACCTCCGCGGACGCGCCCTCACCGGGCGGCGCGTCCGGCGGCACCGGGAACGGGTCCCGCGCGCATGCCTCCTCCACCGCGGCGCGCAGGCGCGCCGTCGCGTCCCGGCGGTTGCGGTACCAGTCCGTCCCCCAGATGCGGTGCAGCTCCCAGCCGAGGTCGCGCAGTACGGCCTCCCGCAGCCGGTCGCGGTCGCGGGCCGCGCGCGAGGAGTGGTACATGGCGCCGTCGCATTCGATGCCGAGGGCGTAGCTGCCCGGGGCGGCGGGGTGCCGTACCGCCATGTCGACGCGGAAGCCGGCGACGCCGACCTGCGGCTGCACGGAGTAGCCCCAGTCGCGCAGGACGCCCAGGACCTCCTCCTCGAAGGGGCTCTCGGGCGCGGCGTTCGGGTCGGACGCGGCCGTCTCCAGGATGCCGGGCCCGTGCTCGGCGTACTGGAGGTAGCGCTTCAGGTGCTGGACGCTCCTGTTGGTGCTGTCGGCCAGCTCGGAGCCGTGGAAGGAGGCGACGACCTCCGTGCGGCGCCGGGCCCGGGTCACGGCGACGTTGAGGCGCCGCCAGCCGCCCTCCCTGTTGATGGGGCCGAAGGCCGAGAGCAGCCTGCCCCGGTGGTCCGGACCGTAGCCGACGGACAGGATGACGACGTCGCGCTCGTCGCCCTGGACGGTCTCCAGGTTCTTGACGAAGAAGCCGTCGAGACGATCGTCGGTGAAGAAGCGATCGAGGTCGGGCCGGTCGGTCCGTGCCTTCTGGACGGCTTCCTCGATGGCCTCCGCCTGCGCCTTGGACAGCGCGACCACCCCCAGGCTGAGTCCCGGCCTGGTGGCGAAGTGGTGGATCACGCGCCGGGCGACCGCTGCCGCCTCGCCCGGGTTGTCGCTTCGGCCGCCCCGGTCGTAGACGCCGTCGGCCTTGAAGAACACTACGCCGAGGTCCGGGCTCTGCTCGTGCGCGCCCGGGAAGGTCACCATGGTGTTGTCGTAGAACTCGCGGTTGCTGAAGGCGATGAGGTTCTCGTGGCGGCTCCGGTAGTGCCATCGCAGCGGCAGGCCGCGCAGCACGCCGCTGGCCTTGCAGGCGTCGAGCACGGACTCGAAGTCGTCCGTGGCCTCCTCGTCCCAGTCGTCGTCATCGTCGCCGTCCCCGCCGGCGCTGAAGAACGAGGTCGGCGGGAGCTGCCGCTGGTCGCCTGCCACGATGAGCGCGCCGCCGCGGTAGACGGAGTTCACCGCGTCCTGCGGCAGCACCTGGGAGGCCTCGTCGAAGATGACGACGTCGAAGCGGAAGTCCGGCGGCAGGAACTGGCTGACCGTCAGCGGGCTCATCATGAAGCAGGGCTTGAGGAGCCGCACGACGTCCCGTGTCTCGTCGAGCAGCCTTCGCACCGGCTTGTGGCGGCGCTTCAGCTGCGACTGGCGGCGCAGCTCGGCAGCGGGGCCGACGCCGGTCCGGCGCGGGCGGCGTGCGTTGCACGCCGCGATGACCTCGGCGTGGGCAGCCTCCACCAGCGCGCGGTCCGCGTCCCGGAACCGCTCGACGAGCTGATCGCGGTCCGCCGCGCGCAGGGGCCTGAGCCGGGCGTCGAGTCCGAGGCGCAGCTCGATCCACGCGGTGAGGACCGCGCGTTCGACGGAGGCGGGGAAGCCGTCCGCGGACACGCCGCGCTGCGCCAGCTGGGAGGGCAGCGCCTCCAGTCCGTACCGTCGCAGCCGCCCCAGGGCCTCGGAGCGCGTGGTCCACGCCTCGGGGCCGAAGGGGTCGTCGTCCAGCCGGGACAGGCAGAGCGCGGCGGCGGGCAGCGACTCCCGGAGTTCGCGGTGCAGGAGGCGGCCGCGCTGCACGTCGAAGTGGGCGACGAGACCGTCCCGCTGGCGCTGCCAGTCCTCGTGCCGGTCGGCCACGGACGTGTCGGCGGGCGCATCCAGCATCACGCGGGCCGCCGGGGCGGACAGCGGGGCCCCGTGGTCTCCGTGCGCCGTCCGGCGGACCTGCCGGGCCCAGTCCAGGGCGTCGAGTACGGACGCCTTGTCGGTCGCCGCCCCCCGGTAGAGCTCGCCCAGCAGCTCCCGGTGGCGTGGGGCGCCCTCGGTGAACCGCGCTTCGGCCGCCCGCGCGTCGTGCGCCGCCGCCACCGCGCGGCGGGCCTGCGAGAGGGACAGGTCGCCGTCGGCCCCGGCGACGCGAGCCACGGCGTGGAGAAGCTCGCGAGCCTCCTCGAACGGTGCGACGTGGGCACGCAGCCACCGCGCCGCCTCGTGCAGCGGACCGGCGAGGAGCTGCGCGCCTGCGCCCGCGAGGTGCGGCTGACGGGCGTACTCCCGCCACCTGCGCAGCTCGGTGCGGAGCTGCGGCTCCGCCTGCCGCACGAGAGCGGGGGGAGCGGGGCGCCCGTCCGCGAGGAAGTCGACCAGACGCTCCCTGCGTGCGGGATCGGCGAGTGCGTCCGGTGCCAGCCGCTCCACGGTGTGCGCGGCTTCCAGCGCGTCCTCCAGCGCGGCGGTGTCGACACCGCCGTCGAGCGCGTACCGGCCGAGCAGCGTGCGCTGCTCCGCGTCGGCGCGGGCGCCCTGGGAGGATGCGTGGACGGTCCAGGCCCGGTGCAGGAGTCCGGGGGTGCCGCCGCCCGGTCCGCGCACCGCGTCGGGGGACGGTGGGCGCAGTTCGGGGGGATCGGTGTCCAGCCCCTGGTACCAGGAGCCGCACAGGCGGCGGTACGCGTCCTCCTCGGCCGCGAACCCGGCGGTCTCCCGGCGGGCTTCCCGGGCGGCGCCGATCGCCGCCCGTGCGCCCGCGAGGGTGTACGCGAAGCCGGGCCCGCCGTCGCGACGGCCGACGGAGGCGACCGTGTCGATGACGTCGACGGCCCGGGCGAGGGGATCCAGGTGGTCGCGCAGCCAGCGGGCGACGTCGGCCGGCGAGCACCGGGCGAGTCCGTCCGCGACGGCCGCCAGCCGGGAGTCCGACAGGCCCCGCCGCCATCGGCCCAGGGACTCGCTCAGGGCCCCGCCGTGCCGGAGCAGGTCCGGGGCGGGGGTGCGGCCGTTCGCGACCTGGGCGGCCAGCAGGCCGCGACGGTGCGGGTCGCGGACCGTGTCCGGCGCGAGCCGGTGCACGGATTCGGCGTGCGCCAGGGCCGCCTCCACGGCGGGCACGTCGGGCAGGCCCGTCCCCGCGTAGGGGCCGAGGAGCGCGGCATGCGTACGGGCGAGGGACCGCAGGCGCTCGTGGGCCGCGTGCCAGTCCAGGGCGAGCGGCAGCCGCTCGTACAGCTCGTTGCGCCACGCGCCCCCGGTCGTCAGCGCACCGAGT
This sequence comes from Streptomyces sp. C10-9-1, assembly GCF_024497955.1. GTDB lineage: Bacteria > Actinomycetota > Actinomycetes > Streptomycetales > Streptomycetaceae > Streptomyces > Streptomyces sanyensis. The sequence continues at coordinate 171,928 of NZ_JANHKP010000013.1, forward strand.
GCCCTGCGGTCCGCGCGGACCGCGCCGGACAGCATGCCGCCGATTCCCCGCGAGCCGTCGGACAGGCGGCCTATCAGGTCCGGCAGCCCGGGGGAGACGGCGGTCTCGGGCCGGAAGACGTCCCGCGCGGCCCGCTCGGCCCCGGCGAGCCGGCGCGCGGCGTCGCCGATCTCCGCGCAGGCCTCCCGGACCCGGGACATCACCCGGGGGTCGAGCCACGGCTCCGGCATCCGGTGGGAGGCCGTGGCCAGTCGTACGAGGGCGGTCAGCTCCTCGGCCTCCTGCGTGCTCCCCGGACGGTCGCGTCCGAGGAGCCCGGCGACGGCCTCGGCGTGCTCCTCCGCCGATTCCAGGGTTGCCGCCAGTCCGGCCAACCGGTCGGAGAGCTGGGCGGCCTGCGTACGTGTCAGGGGGCCCGGGTCCAGTCCTGACGGCTCCAGCCCGGCGAGGTCCCGCTCGGACGCCGGTGGTTCCGCGTCGAGGCCGGTGGGGATGGAGGCCCACCCGGGTCCGGCCTCCGCGATCGCGCGTCCACGGGCGGACAGCACCGTGTCACGCCGGTCGGCGAACGCGCGCAGACCGTCGGCGACGAGGGCCACCGCCGCTCCGTCCGCCCGGGACGCCCCGCCGGGCACGAGCCACTGCTCCAGCGGCCGGTGGCCGGTCCCCGCCAGGGAGACGACCTCGCAGAGGTCCTCCGCCGCCGCGACGCTGTCGGGGACGTTCAGCCCCAGCTGCCGGGCGATCTGGGCAAGTCTGTGGTGGGCGCGGTCGAGACGGTCCGCGGTGCTCCCGAACTCCTCGGCCAGGTCCCTCGCCCGCTCCTCGGACAGCTCGGAGGGATCGACACCGGCCGGTAAGAGCGCGGCCAGGGCGAACTCGGCCTCGCTCGGCACGGGGACGAGCCGCGGCGAGAGTTCGCCCCAGCGCCCCCCTGCCGACGAGCGGGCCGCGGCCTGCGCCGCGAGCAGCTTCCTCAGCGCGGCGAGGAAGTCGTCGACCGGGCCCTCCACCGCGTGGGCGAAGTCGGCACGGGTCAGCCATGCTTCGGGGACCGGGTGGCGCGACCCGGTCAGCGCGAGGAGCGCGATGAGCCGGCGGACGCCGTCCTCCTCCTCGATCGGCTCGCCGTCGTCCGCGAGGTCCCGGTAGCGCGCCACCGCCGCGGCGAGTCCGTCCCGTGCGGCCATGGCCTGGTCGAGCGCCGGACGGGGGTGGGGGGCTCCGGCCTTCAGGTCCCGCCAGGGGAAGGAAGGGTCGGCGACCGCCTGCCAGGCACCGGCGAGGGCCTTCGTGGCCTCGACGATGCCGTGCAGGTCGTCTCCGCTGATCGACGCGGCGTCGAACACCCCCTCCCCCCGGGCGGCGCCGTCCGCCTCCGGGGGCAGGAACGCCACGTGCGCCTCGGACAGCTGCCCCACCCTGCCGATCACCTCGTGCAGACTCCGGCCGAGCGGCCCGCTCGTCTCGTTCATCGCCTCGGCGTAGGCGCTCAGGGCCTCGCGCGCCTCGCGGGCGCGGGCGACCGCCTCCGGGGGGAGCCGCGGTGCTCGCGGCTCCTCCTCCAGCGCCCGTCCCAGCTCCTGCGCGACGGCCCGGCGGCTGGTGCTGTGGCTGTGCAGGGGCAGAGCGTAGGAGTCGAGTCCGACGGACTTCAGCCGGTCCAGCACGACGTCGAGCGCGGCGGCCTTCTCGCTGACGAACAGCACGCTGCGGCCCGCGTGCATCAGGCCGGCGATCATGTTGGTGATCGTCTGGCTCTTGCCGGTGCCCGGCGGGCCGTCCAGGACGAAGGACCGCCCGGCGACGGCGGCCGCGACGGCCTGGCGCTGCGAGGCATCGGCATCCAGGACGAGCGGGCCGGCCTCCGGCGGGCTGAGCTCGTCGATCCGGTCGGCGTCGACCTCCTCGAAGTCGAAGCGGTCCGGCGCCAGTCCGGCCCTGGGCCCGAGCGCCACGGCCCGAACGAGGTCGCTGTCCAGGATGCGGGCCTCGTTGTCCAGCAGGTCCTGGTACATGGACTCCTTGTGGGAGGCGAAGAGCGCCACCACCGCGCGCCGGGAGACCTGCCAGCCCGACTTCCCCGCCACCGCCGTGGTGACCGCGTCGATCACCGCGTCGAGGTCCGTCGGATCCTGCTGCGTGACGGGCGACCAGTCGAGGGAGAACTGCTCCAGCTTGACCCTCAGCGCGGGGTTGAGGCGCGGTTCCTCGTCCTCGTTGGCCACCAGGCGGACCCGTCCGCTGCCCAGCCGCTCGATGCGCACGGGAAGGAGGACGATCGGTGCGTCACTGCGGGTCGATGCGCCGTCCTCGTGCCAGCGGAGGATGCCGACGCCCAGCTGGAGCGTCCACAGGCCGTAGTCGTTGAAGAGCTGGGTGGACCTGCCGCGGAGGCGTGTCACGGCACGGAGGAGCGCGGGGCCCGTCCTCTTCTGGGTGACGATTCCCTGCGCGCCGCCGGGCCGTTCGGTGGCGGGGGTCCCCGCCTGCGCCGCCTCGGACTCCCGGACGTCGGGTTCCTCGTCGGGCAGCGGCGCGAAGTCCCAGCCGCGCTCGAGACCCTCGACGAGTTCCCCGGCCGGCGGGTACGTGATCTCCAGGGTCGCCGCCTTGGTGTGCCTGAAGTTGAGGAGCCGGTTTCGGCCGCTCAGGTCGACGAGCGACGTCCGCCAGTCGGCCAGGATCCTTCTGAACCGTTCCAGCTCTTCACCGCCGCCGGAACCACTCGGGTTTGCCACACTCGTCCTAGCTGCTCGTGTTCTCTCACTGGGGCGCAGGAGACGCGACGTGCCCTTGTGAAGCCGCACCGGCCCGGGGCGAAGGCGCTCCCGAAGGAGGGGTGCCGTCCGGCTTCTCCGGTCCCGCCGATCCCTCCCGTCGGGGAATCCTATGACCCGGGTCCCATGGCGTGAGGGACAACGCCGATCTTCGCTGACGGGCTGTCAATCATTCTGGGATGCACGCCTTTTCGGCCTCTGGGCGGTGGGGCTTCGCACGGCCCCCGAGCATGGCGGCGGGAGGCCGGCCGGAGCCCTCTCCGGCTCGGCGTGCTCCTCCGCGGGGCGGCGTGCCCCGTCCGCTCCTGCGTCCGGAGGGCGGGGAACCCCCGCGCGCGGGGGCGGCGCCGAGAGCAGGCCCGGCGGAAGGCGGGCGGGGGAGCCGAGCCGCCCGGGGCCGGCCGGGCCCGGTTGCCGGTTGCGGGCCCGGGTGGGTCCCTGGAGGTGGGCACGCGGAAGCGCGGCGGAGGCCGGGCCCCGACGTGGCCGTGGAGCGGGCGATCACCCCTCCGGGAGTCCGTGCCGGTGCCCGGGCGCCGCGACGCCGTGCGGACCCGGGGCGTCCGCACGGCGGAACCCCCGGCGGAGGCGGGTGGCTCCGGGGCCGGGGCGGACAGCGGCTGAGCGCGGTGCAGGAACGGTTGCGAGGACGGACATGGCATTCGACGAGGGCCTCGCGGAGCGGGTCCGCGCCTGTCTGGGCGCCGATCCCGCGATCGCGGAGAAGCGCATGTTCGGCGGGCTGGCGTTCCTGCGCGCCGGCAACATGGCGGTGGGCGTGATCGGCGACGACCTGGTGGTCCGCGTCGGCCCCGACGCCGCCGCCGCGGCGCTGGCGCGTCCCGGGGCGAGACCCCTCGACCTCACCGGCCGCCCGATGCGCGGATGGGTCGTCGTCGACGCGTCCGCCCTGACCGCGGAGGCCCTGGCCGGGTGGGTGGACGAGGGCCGCGCGTTCGCCGCCGCCCTGCCGCCGAAGTGATCCGGCGCGGCACGGGCGGACAGGAGTCGCCGGGGCCGCCCCGGCGGCCTAGCGTGGAGGGAGGGGCCTGATCCGCTCGGCTGAGAGGAGTGGTCGCCATGGCGGGACGCAACCGGAGCGAGGTGGAGGCGGAGATCAAGGAGACGTTGGGGCTTGTTCCCCACTTCTTCTCCCGCATCCCCGATGACCTGCTCGACCACGAGTGGGAGATCTTCAAGAGGCTCGAACTCGGTGAGACGCTGATCCCGAACAAGTACAAGGAACTGATCGGGATCGCGGTGCACTCCGAGACCAAGTGCCGGTACTGCACGCTCTTCCACACCGAGGCCGCGAAGCTCTTCGGGGCCACCGACGAGGAGATCCAGGAAGCCGTCCACTACGCGAAGAACAGCATCGGCTGGAGCGGGTACCTCAACGGCATCCGTGAGGACTACGACGACTTCGAGAAGGAGCTCGGCCAGATCAAGGAATACCTGTCGTCGAAGGGCTGATCATGCATCTGGAGTGGTCCCGGCCCGGCGTCCTGCGGGTCACCGCGCACGCCTTCGAGTTCGCGGCGCTCGTGGCAGCGGCCCGCTACGTGGCCGAGTCCGCTCCCCCCGACATGCCCGAGGAGTCGCTGGAGCAGCTCACGCAGGTGCTGAGCGACTACGACACCCAGACGCGCCGTCTCCACGAGGCGCCCCGGCCGGACCGGGCCTGACCGGCCGCGCGCTCGGCCGCCGGACCGGGCGCCGGGGACGGCGGCCGGCCCGGCGGCGGCCGAGGGTCCACCCCGCGACGGCCCTTCCCGCGACGTCCCGTGCGCCCGCGGCGCCCTGGGCGGGTACGGGGAGCGGGAACGACGCCCGCCGAGGTGAGGCGGGCGGGATCGCTGCACGGCGGACGGGGGAGGGACGCCTCGCCCCGGCGGCTCACCCACCGGTCTCCGCGAGTGCGGCGAGTGCGGCGTCCAGGCGGCGGGACGCCTCGTCCGCGACCGGGGCCATGGCGTCGTCGCCGGTGAGGGTGACCATGGTCGAGGGGTCGATCGCCTGCACGACCACCTGCTCGCCCTCGGCGCGGACCACGACGTTGCACGGGAGGAGCAGGCCGATCGAGCGGTCGGTGTCCAGGGCCTGGCGGGCGAGCGGGGGGTTGCACGCGCCGAGGATCAGGTAGGGCTCCATCTCGTGGCCGAGCCTTGCCCTGAGCGTGGCCTGGACGTCGATCTCCGTCAGGACGCCGAAGCCCTGGTCGGAGAGGGCGCGGCGGACGGCCTCCACCGTCTCGTCGAAGGTCCCGGGGAGCCGGACGGTGCGGTCGTAGGGCATGGTCCTCACCTCGCTGTTCCGATGGCGGATTCGCCGGCCCGCGGCGGCCTCGGGCGTCGCGGCCGACACGGGCCCGCCCGCGAGGGGCGGCCTTCCGTCAGCATGATCTCCCGGTGCGCCCGCCGGAAGGCGAGCGACAGGCGGGGCGGGGGCCGTTCGGCGTCCCGGGGCCACTGACCCGCGGTCCGGCGCCGCCCGGTCTCCCGCAGAGTTCGTGCGCGTCCGGGCGCCACGGCACGCGGGCTGCCCGGCGCCTCCGCCGCACCGCCGGGTGCGGCGGGCGGTGCGGCGGTTCACCTCGGGTCGGCGGTGCGGACGGCCCTGCCGCGTGCCTCGTCCATGTCGACGCCCCTGATCCGGGAGATCAGTTCCTCCAGGGCCTGCGGCGGCAGTGCGCCGGGCTGCGCGTAGAGCACGGTCCGGTCGCGGACGGCCATCAGGGTGGGGATGGAGGAGATCCGGAAGGCGCCGGCGAGTTCCGGCTGCGCCTCGGTGTCGACCTTGCCGAAGACGATGTCCGGGTGGCGCTCGGATGCCCTCTCGTAGACGGGGCCGAACATGCGGCACGGTCCGCACCACCCGGCCCAGAAGTCGACCAGCACGATCTCCGAGCCCGTGACGGTGGCCTCGAAGTTCTCCTGGGTCAGCTCGACGGTCGCCATGGGTTCCACACTCCTTCCTGTATACCCGGAGGGGTATATGACGGATTCAACCGGCGCCTGTTCGGAGTTGTTCCCGCGCTCCGGTCGACAGTCCCGACGGGATACCCGGGGGGGTATTTGACAAGGCTCGGTGCCCACCCCTACGGTCGAGTATCAAATACCCAGGGGGGTATCTGGAGGTGGATTCGCCCATGGCTCGCCAAGTGGACCTGGAGGTCTTCGCCGCCGCCTGGAGCGCCGGTGCCGTCGTCGTCGACGTGCGGACGCCGGAGGAGTACCGCGCGGGGCATGTGCCCGGTGCGCTGCTCGCGCCGGTCGACCCGGTCGCCGTCCTCGCCCACCCGCCGGAGGTGCGGGAGGTGTACGTGATCTGTGCGAGCGGCAACCGCAGCCGGTGGGCCGCGGACCGGCTGGCCGAGGCCGGGGTGGAGGCCCTCTCTGTCGCCGGTGGAACCCGCGGCTGGATCGCGTCCGGCCGCTCGGTGGCCGCCGGATCCGCCCCGGGGTCGGCCTGACCGCTCCCTGCCCGCGTGCCCGCCTCTCCGGGGCGGGCCGGCCTTTCGCTCCCATATACCCCTAGGGGTATATGGCCACCACTTACGGAGGTTCCCGTGTTCTTCGCCCAGTACTACCTCGACTGCCTCTCGCAGGCGTCGTACATGATCGCCGACGAGACGACCGGCCGGGCCGTGGTCGTCGACCCCCGCCGGGACGTCTCGGAGTACCTGGCGGACGCCGAGGCCCGCGGCTTCACCGTGGTCGGCGTCATCAACACCCACTTCCACGCGGACTTCGTCGCCGGGCACCTGGAGGTGGCGGCGGAGACGGGCGCGTGGATCGGCTACGGCCGCCGTGCCGAGACGGAGTACCCGATCCGCGCGCTGGCCGACGGGGAGGTCATCAGCCTCGGCGACGTCACCCTGGAGGTCATGGAGACGCCCGGGCACACCCCGGAGTCGATCAGCGTGCTGGTCCGCGAGCGCCGCGAGGACACCGTCCCGTACGGGGTGCTCACCGGCGACGCGCTCTTCATCGGCGACGTGGGCCGCCCCGACCTGCTCGCCTCCGTGGGGGTGACCGCCGAGGAGCTCGGCGCCATGCTCCACGACAGCGTCCAGAACAGGCTGATGGCCCTGCCCGACGAGGTGCGCGTGTTCCCCGCGCACGGCGCCGGCTCCGCCTGCGGCAAGAACCTGTCCACGGAGCGGCAGTCGACCATCGGCGAGCAGCGCGCCACCAACTACGCCTGCGCGCCCATGCCGCAGGAGGACTTCGTCGCGCTCGTGACCGCCGGTCAGTCCGCGGCCCCCGGCTACTTCGTCTACGACGCGGCCCTCAACCGCAGCGAGCGCCCGCTGTTCGACCCCGCCGCCGCCCCGCGGCCGCTGACCGCCGAGGACGCCGCCGCGCTCCGCGCCTCCGGCGCCGTCGTGGTCGACGCCCGCGACCCGCAGGAGTTCGCCGCCGGGCATCTGCGGGGCTCGGTGAACGTGCCCGCCGACGGGCGGTTCGCCGAGCAGGCCGGCACCGTCCTGCCCGCCGACGCCGACCTCCTGGTCGTCGCTCCGCAGAACCGCGAGGAGGAGATCGTCACGCGCCTGGCCCGGATCGGCTTCGACCGCGTCGCCGGCTACCTGCGCTCCCCGGGCGACGCCCTGACCGCACTGGCCGGGGAGGTCGCTCCGGCCAGCCGCCTGACGGCCGCGCAGGTCCGCGCCGCCCTGGCGGGCGACAACCCGCCGGTCGTCGTCGACGTCCGCACCTGCGGCGAGCGCGGCGAGCACGGCTTCATCGACGGGGCCCTGCACGTCGCGCTGGGCGAACTGCCCCGCCGCCTCGACGAGATCCCGCGCGACCGGCCCCTGGTCCTGCACTGTGCGGGCGGCCTCCGCTCCTCGATCGCCGCGAGCCTGCTGCGCCACCACGGCTTCGCCGACGTCTCCGACATCCTCGGCGGCTACGCCGCCTGGGACCTGTCGAAGGCGCCCGCCGCCGTCTGACGGGCGGGGCCGGCCCCACGGGGACCGGCCCCACCCGGCTCCGGGCGCCACCGGCGCACCGGTGCGGGGGCCCGAGCCGACCGCACCCGCGGAAGCCCCGGCCCCCTGCAACCCCTCCCCGCATCCCCTGCGGGTCCCTTCACCACCACGGAGTCTCCATGACCATCGACGCCTCCCGCGCTCCCGGCCTCACCCCCGCCGCCCTCCGGCAGCTCACCGAGGGAGGACGCGGCCCCCGGGTGCTGGACGTGCGCACCCCGGGCGAGTTCCGGACGGTCCACATCCCCGGTGCCTACAACGTCCCGCTGGACACGCTGCGCGAGCACCGCGCCGAACTGCTCGACCACCTCGACGAGGACGTCGTCCTCGTCTGCCGCTCCGGCGCCCGCGCCTCCCAGGCCGGAGAGGCGCTCGCCGAGGCGGGCATGCCCCATCTGCGGGTCCTGGAAGGGGGCATGACGGCCTGGGAGGCCTCCGGCGCCCCCGTCAACCGGGGCGAGGCCCGCTGGGACCTGGAGCGCCAGGTCCGCCTGGTCGCGGGCGCCGTGGTCCTGGTCACCGGCGTCGCCGGACTGCTCGTGCCCGGAGTGCACCTGATCGGCACGGCGATCGGCGCCGGGCTGACATTCGCCGCGCTGAGCAACACCTGCGCCATGGGGATGCTGCTGTCCAAGCTGCCCTACAACCGCGGCCCGCGCACCGACATCCGCACCGTGATCGCCTCACTGCGGGACCGGTCGTGATCACGCTCGTCCTCGCGGCATCCGTGCTGGTCGGCGTCAGCCTGGGCGTCCTGGGCGGCGGCGGGTCCATCCTGACCGTGCCGATCCTGGTCTACCTGGCCGGTCAGGACACCAAGGAGGCCATCGCCACCTCGCTGTTCGTCGTCGGCGTGACCAGCCTGGTCGGCCTCGTCGCGCACGCCCGCGCCGGCCGGGTCCGCTGGCGCACCGGCCTGATCTTCGGTGCGGTCAGCATGGTGGGCGCCTACGGCGGCGGGCGCCTCGCCGAGTACGTCCCCGCCACCGCCCTGCTCGTGGCGTTCGCGCTGATGATGCTGGCCACCGCCGCCGCCATGCTCCGCAAGTCCCGCAGGACCAAGGCGGCCGGGCCCGCCCCGGCGGAACTCCCCGTCCCGCACGTGGTCGCCGAGGGCCTCGTCGTCGGCGCGGTCACCGGTCTGGTCGGCTCCGGCGGAGGGTTCCTCGTCGTCCCCGCCCTCGCCCTCCTCGGCGGGCTGCCCATGGGCGTCGCCGTCGGCACCTCGCTCCTGGTCATCGCGATGAAGTCCTTCTCGGGGCTCGCCGGCCACCTTGCCGGCGTCCAGATCGACTGGAACCTCGCGCTGATGGTGACCGCCGCGGCCGTGGTCGGCAGCGTGGTCGGCAGCCGCTTCGCCGGGCGCATCCCCCAGGACGCCCTGCGCAAGGCTTTCGGCTGGTTCGTCGTGGTCATGGGCGTCTTCGTCCTCGGCGGGCAGCTGCCCCAGGGGATGTGGGCCAGTCCGCTCGCCTGGGCCGGTATCGGCCTTGCGTCGGCCGCGGCCGTGACCTGGGGCACGGTGCGGGCGCGCCGTCCGCGGCCCGTCGCGGACCCGCCCCGGGAGGGCTCCCCGGAGCCGGCCGGGCACCCCTGAGGCCCCCGGCGGGTGGCCTGGTGGGGAGCCGGCCGGGGGCGGTGGGGCCGCCTCCGCCCTGAGGGGCCGCTGGGCGGAGCCCCACCCGTACCGTTCCCGGGAACGGCCGATCCGCGTAGACTTGCAGAGTTATGCAATTTGCCAGTTTCGGATATGGGTGGCCGGTGGACGCGCTCGCGTCCACCGGCCCGGCGCCGGCCCTTCAGGCGCGGGCCGGTACGGCGGCCGGGGCCGCCTCCGGGGAGGTGCGGGCCGGGGTCGTCCGCCCGTACCCCGGTGATCCGGCCGACGGCGCCGGGAGCGGAGGCGGGAGGTCGTGACGGTGGAACCCGAGGACGACGCGGCGGCGGCGCACGAGCGGTGGCTGGAGAGGGGTGTCGCCCTGCGCGCTTTCTTCTACATGTTCGGAACCCACCTCATCGCCGGGTTCGTGTGGTTGCTGTTCTACGTGGGGCAGCACTCCCAGAAGTGAGCCGACCGGTGCCGCGGGCCTCGTCCCGCGGCACGGCCGGACCCGTACGCACGGCCCGGCGGCGGCCCGGCGGCGCGCCCTCTCAGCGCGGGCGGGTGGCGCGCAGGTCGGCCAGGAGCTCGGCCTGGCCCTGCAGCACACCGGAGAGGATGCTGCGTGCCACGCGGAGCAGTTCGGCGACCTCGGGGCTGGTGAGCCGGTAGTACACGGTGGAGCCCTCGCGGCGGGTGAGCACGAGGTTGGCCTTGCGCAGGACGGCGAGCTGCTGGGACAGGCTGGCCGCCTCGACGTCGACCTCGGCGAGCATCTCGGCGACCGCGTGTTCGCGCTCGCTCAGCAGTTCGAGGACGCGGATGCGGACCGGGTGGCCGAGGGTCTTGAAGAACTCCGCCTTGAGTTGGTACAGCGGCGCCTGCGTCCCGCCGGCGGCCCCCGCCTTGCCTCTCGCGCCTGTACCGCGCACCTCGTCCACCCCATGCCCATCGTCCCGGGGGCAGCCCTTCCGCCCCGCCACACAGTGTGCGACCTCCACAATTGCAGATTCCTGCAATTCCCGGGGACCCCCGCGGGCTGCCGGGGGTCCCGGCCACGCCGTCGCCCGGCCCCGTGCGCTGCCGTCACCCGGCCTCACAGGGGCAGGGTGATCCAGATGCTCTTCCCGCCTCCGTCCGCGTCGCCGCGGACCACCGCGGTACCGCCCAGCTCCGCGGTCATCTCGGTCACGGTGGCCAGCCCGCTGCCGGGCGCCGTCGCCGGGGCGCGGAGCAGCGGCGGCCGGTAGGGGTGGCGATCGTGGACGGCGAACGCGAACACACCCGGCCCGTACGCGTAGGTGACCGTGATCGTCGGGGTGACGGCCGCGGCGTGCCGGACCGCGTTGGTGACGAGTTCGGCCAGGATCAGCAGCGCCGCTCCGGTACTCGGGTGGCGCAGGCCGACCCCGCACTCGACCAGGACCAGCTCGGTGGTCTCGCGCGCGATCCGCACCGCCGCTCCCATCGCGGGCACGGTCAGGACGTGCCGGTACGGCAGCGCCTGCGGCAGGGCGGCCGTCATCGGCCCGCCGGGTGGTCGGCGCGGGCGATGCGGAACCCGGACACCGACTGCGGACGGAGGCGCAGCAGCGTGTCGTGGGGGCCGTGGCTCCGGCCGGGCAGGGTGCGCCGGTAGTGGGCGGCCTCGTGGGGGTCGGTGACGACCTCGGCCGGACCGTGGACGCTGACCGTCCAGCCGGTGCCCGCCGGGCGGATCTCGTCGACCTGGTAGGTCAGCGCCGTCCTGGCCAGGGCCGCGGCCGCCTGGACGGGCGCGCGCACCACCAGGCGCCCGTACTCCACCACGTGGGCGGCCGGGCGGATGACGGCCTGATCGCGCTGGAGGTGGACGAGCCTGCCCTGGGAGGAGCCCTCGAGGAGCCACAGCGCCTCGGTGCCGGAGACCTCGATCAGGCGCAGGGCCGCGGCGGCGGGGTCGGTCATCGCGGCGCCTTCCGGATGCGGTGCGGACGGGGGTCGGGGAGGGGGTGGTGCCGAGCGGGCAGCAGCCCGGCGTGTTCGAGGTGCCTGCGGGCCCCCGCGATCGCCTCGGGCGTGGTGGCGTACTCGCGGCCCTCGTGCCGCAGGAGCGCCAGGGCGCCGACCGATTCCAGGGCCTGGCGCTGACCGGGGCGGATGCCGGAGGCCAGCACGGCGATGCCGCGCCGGTTCAGCTTCTCCACCACGTCCTTCAGCACCAGGGCCCCGGTCGCGTCCACCGTGGTCACCCGCGACATCCGCAGAATGACCACCCGCACGTCGGAGACCTCGGAGAGTTCGAGGAGGAAGCGGTGGGCGGCGGCGAAGAACAGCGGACCGTCGATCCGGTACGCCACGATGTGCTCGGCCAGCAGCGCGTGCTCCTCGTCGCTGTGCCCGCCGGGCAGGTCCGGGCGGAGCCCGACCTCGTCCAGGCGGGCCTGGGCGGCCACCGCGCGCAGGGCCAGGGCCCCGGCCACGACGAGCCCGATGATCACCGCGTAGACGAGGTCGAGCACCAGGGTGGCCGCGGCCGTCAGCACCAGCACGGCGGCGTCGGAGCGGGTCGCCCTCGCCATGGCGCGCAGCGCGCCGACCTCCACCATCCGTACCGCCGTCGCCAGCAGGACACCGGCGAGCGCGGCGAGCGGGATCGCCGACACCAGGGGAGCGGCGGCGAACACGACGGCGGCGAGGACCGCGGCGTGGGTGAGGGCGGCGAGGCGGGAGGAGGCGCCGCTGCGGACGTTGACCGCGGTCCGGGCGATCGCGGCCGTCGCCGGGATCCCGCCGAACAGCGGGGCGGCCAGGTTGGCGACGCCCTGCCCGAACAGCTCCCGGTCCGGGTCGTGCCGCTGCCCCACCGTCATCCCGTCGGCGACGGTCGCCGACAGCAGCGACTCCAGCGCGGCCAGTGCCGCCACCGCCACCGCCGGAGCGAGCAGCGAGCCGAGCGCGGAGACGTCCAGGAACGCCAGGGAAGGGGCCGGGAGCCCGGAGGGCAGGTCCCCGATGGCGGCAGCCGCGTCCAGGTGGAGGAGCTGCGCGGCGAGGGTCGCGGCGATGACCGCGACGATCGAGAAGGGGACCGCCGGACGCCACCGCGCCCCGGCCAGCATCACCCCGGCCACGCCCAGGGAGAGGGCGACCGCGCTCCAGTTCGGGGCCGCGGCGAACGCCTGCACCGCCCGCCACGCCACCGGCAGCACCTTCTCCCCGCCGCTTTCGGCGACCCCGAGGGCATGGGGCACCTGCTGGAGGCCGATGACGCAGGCGATGCCGAGCGTGAAGCCCTCCACCACCGGAGCCGGCACGTACCGCATGTACCGCCCGGCCCGCAGCAGCGCCAGAGCGATCAGCAGCACACCGGCCATCAGCCCGACCGTCAGCACACCGCCGGGCCCGAACCGGGCCACGATCGGCACCAGCACCACGGTCATCGCGCCCGTGGGCCCCGACACCTGGAGGTTGGAGCCGCCGAACACGGCGGCGAGGGCGCCCGCGACCACCGCGGTCACCAGCCCCGCCTCCGCGCCGAGCCCCGAGGACACCCCGAATCCCAGGGCGAGGGGGAGGGCGACGATCGCGACGGTCATCCCGGCCAGCAGGTCCCGGCGGGGGTTCCGCGCCATGAGCCGGAGATCGGCGCGTGCGGGCAGGACGGCACGCAGACGACCGGCCGCGCCGAGCAGGAGGGGATTCACGGAGCCTGATCCCCGCCCGTGCGCCGTTCCCCCGGGAGCGTGCTCGGCGGTACCGGCCCGGTCCGCGGCGGTTCCGGTACGCGTGCGCGCCCCGGGTTGCCGAGCCTGCGGGAGGACTCGGCCTTCGCCGGATGCAGCGGAAACGGCACGGTCTCTCCTCCGCTCGATCTCCAGGCCGCCCACGGATGCCCGGGGCCGTGCCCGCGGCTACCTGCGGACACGGCACCTAAGGATGTATGTAATTGCAAATTTCTGCAACTCCTGGTCCTCTGGGCCCACCGGTGCACCCGCGTGGGGTGTCGTATCCGCTGCACCGGCTGGGCTGGTCGCCTTCGGGTGCCCGCACATCGGGCGGCCGAGCGGGATGGGCGGGCCGTCGCCGTGTGGCGGACGGGGCGGTGGTCACGGGCAAGAGGACGGGGCGGCTCCTGGGCGCGTGGGTGGCCTTCGAGGGTGAGGCCGGGGCAGGACCTGAAGCGCGACGAAGGCGGATGTCCTTTCAACCTGAGCGTCAAACGGCATGAGGCCCTCCCGAGGAGTTCGGGAGGGCCTCGTTTCAGCAGCTACGAGATTTCCGCCAGCCATTCCGAGTCGCGGTCAGGAACGCAACGGGGGAATCGAATGAATCCTCCAGTCCCCAGCTCAGATGGCGCCCTGGGGAAACCCGTAGTGAGGACCTCCCCGCCGAAAAACTCTCCAGGCTTCCATGCGGCCGGAGCAGTCAGGAAAGACCTCGATCCGAAAACGAGGTTCCCAACCCACAGCGAGATATCCGGAGTCGCCGAAGGTCACCTCCGATACGGCCGGTCGAAGTCGCTCGAAGATCCCATTCAACGTCGCGGCCCGTGAATCATAGACGGTCCTGAACTGTTCAAATGAGTCCGAATCCGCCCCCTGTTGCGGGTACCTCATGTCGCGAGACCCCAGAATCACCTTCCCTTCCTGCAAGATCCGGAAAGGACACTGTATGTGGAAATTGATCACGTCGCCACGAAGCCCGGCAAACTCAACCACACCCAAGTCTGCAGCCCTGCCGGCAGAGTGAACTTTCGCGCCTTGGAGGAGTCGTTGGATCTCAGCCATCTGATCGTTAGCAGTCACCGAACAACCCCTTTCCCTCTTCCACGATTCGGTGATAGCCGTACCCCTGCCCCGTGATTCTATCGTGCAGGGATCGACGCTCTGCGGGCGTTATCTCCCGACCGAGGCTTCGTTCGATCTCGCGCAGCGCATCCTTTAATTCCTTGTTCTCTGCCTGGCTTCCTCGCGGCGCCTGGTAGTCGTCGTCATCGAGATCACCCGAGTCCCAGCTCTTCTTGAGATTCTCGAGCTCTTTCTCCCAGTCGAATCCACCGTCATTGTGCACGAGCACTGGCGTGGCCCCCGCCAGCACATAGTACGTGTGCGCGCCGGGCGGGCGTCACCTGCATTTTCGCTGGTCAGCGAATTCCAGCCTGTCCGTGGGTGTGCGTGGAAGTGCCTTGTTGTGCGTCTGTGTTGCCGCTGCGTCAGACCACGCTGAAGCCCCGCCAGGTGTGGCGAATTCGAGGGGTCGTTGCAACACCGTGGTCGGTTGATCAGGCGGTGAGCAGTTTGGACAGGCGCTCGGCTGGGGTTTCCCAGCCGAGCGTCTTGCGTGGGCGGCCGTTGAGTTCGGCGGCGACAGCAGCCAGGTGTTCGCGGGTGTGGACGGACAGGTCGGTGCCCTTGGGGAAGTACTGCCGCAGCAGGCCGTTGGTGTTTTCGTTCGAGCCGCGCTGCCAGGGGCTGGCTGGGTCGCAGAAGTAGACCGGGATGTCCGTGGCCATGGTGAACGTGCGGTGGGCGGCTATCTCCGAGCCCTGGTCCCAGGTCAGGGAGCGTCGCAGGTGGGCAGGAAGCGTCTTCACGGTCTCGACCAGGGCATCTCGGGTGGCGGGTGCGGTGTGGTCGACGGGGAGGTGGACCAGCATCACGTAGCGGGTGGCGCGTTCGACGAGCGTGCCGATCGCCGAGCGGTTGTCCTTGCCGGTGATCAGATCGCCTTCCCAGTGGCCCGGGACGGCCCGGTCGTCGGCCTCGGCGGGACGGTCACTGATCATCACCATGTCCTTGACCGCACGATGCTGGCGTCTGTCGGGCTGGCGGCGCGGGCGGCGGCGGGCGCGTCCGGTCCGCAGGGCTCTGGCAAGCTCGCGGCGGAGTTCACCGCGGCCCTGGACGTAGAGCGCCTGGTAGACCGTCTCGTGGGTCACGTGCATCTCCGGCCGGTCGGGAAACCCTCTGCGCAGAGCCTGGCAGATCTGCTCGGGACTCCACCGTCGGGTCAGACGCTCCTGGATGAAGTCCCGCAGCTCGGGGTTCTGGCCGATCTTCCCGAGCTTGGGGCGGGGCCGGCGGGCATCGGCGCGGGACTGGGCCGCATGCGGCCGGTAGTGCCACTGGCCGCGAGGATCGACGGTGCGGTTGCGGTGGATCTCCCGGCTGATGGTGGACGGGCTGCGGCCCAGCTCGGGCGCGATGGCCCGGATGGTGGCCTTCTCCCGCAGCCGGTCGGCGATGTGGATGCGCTCCTCCTCGCGCAGGTACCGCGACGAGACGGACTGTGGCGCCCGCACAGCATGCGCGGGCGCCACAGTCCGGTTGGGACTCGTCCTGCCGTTCCGCCATTCACGGCCGGTTCTCAGGTTGATCCCGACGACCCGGCAGGCTTCCTTGTTCGAGTACCCCAGCTGCATGAGGCGGAAGTATTCCTCCCGCTCACGCCGCAGCTTCCTGGGCCCCTGAGCCTTGCGGATCTTGCGAACCTCGAAGTCCATCGCACCCCTTGAGCTGGGGTGTTGCGACGACCACTAGAACTCAAGATACCTGACGGGGCCTCAAATTTACACAAGCGTACCGCTGTGCGGGGCTCAGTATCTGGGCCGGATCGACTCCAGTGGGCCGCTCCGTGACATTACGGCCGTCTACCGCTCGGAGATCCGTAGTTGGCGGTCAGGGTTGCAGCGTACTTGTCCGGAACGGTCCGCCCCGCGAAGGTCAGCGGGAGATACGACTCCAGTGCGCCTGACACCTCCAGGAAGGGCCCGAACTGCGCGCGCCATTTGTTCCGTGCGACCACGTTCGGAAACCCCCGGAAGACTGCAACCTCGGGATCCCTTTCGCCCCAACAGCCCCATCTCCCGGAAGGTCCAGTCACAGCGATGACGTTCGCAGAGATCGCGATCGACCCCATGATGTCGCCGTCCGGCTCGTGGCCGATCGCCGCCCAGTAGTCGTCCATGTCGGCCTCGACGGACAACGACAACGCCGGGTACATCCGGTACTCCGGGAGATAGAACCCGTCGCAGTCCGGCTCAAGAACCAGCAGTTCGACATGCCTGTCACCATGCCACCGGGCCATCGTGCGGAGCGCCGGCCAGAATTCCGGGGTGAGGACCGCATCGAACTCACAGAACAGCGAGTCCTCCGCATCTTCTTTGAAGACTTGGTCAGGCAGCCTGGCGTCGAGATCGAAGGTGGCTGCGCCACGGCAGCGAACATCCAGATAGCTGTTGCGATCGATCACTATCGAACCCGCCTCTGCCATTAGTCCTCACCCAGCCTGATCTTGATATCGGCCTTCTTGGACCCCGGATTGTAGTAGTCAGCCGTCCACCCCTCGTGGGTGTTCGCCTTCCCGCGAAGGAAATACCTTGCCCCATCCTTCTCGTACATGATGTTCGGGCCCTTGTCGGTACGAGCCCACCCATTGGCCTCAAGGTTCTTTCCGAAGTCCACGGGACCGACGTCCGTCGACTTGTTCAGCATGCGAGCGCCAGGCTTGGTGATGTCCTCATATTTTGACGCGGTCGGACAGTCGCTGTTGTGAACCAGGACCGGGGTCTCGCCCGCCTGCACATAGTACGTGTGGACGTCCTCGATCGTGAGGTCGTGTGTGCGCTGGCGCTTCTCGAAGTGGCGGATCCTGGCGACCTCGACGGTGTCGCCTTCCGGGGTGCGCAGGCGCGTGCCCGGCTTGATGTCCCCGGCGTCGATCCAGGCGGCCTCGTCGACGGCCCAGAAGGGATGCGTCGTCGTGGAAATGAGCGCCGCCGCGCTGCCGTCGCTCTCGACGGTCAGGTCGACGAAGTCCTTGTCGTCCTCCGTGACGATCGTGGCGACCACCTCACGCGTGGTGGTCTCGCCGGTCTCCGGGTCGGTGACGGTGACGCTGTCACCGAGTTCGACCTCTTCGATCGGTTTCGTCTTCCCGTCGGCAAGAAGGACCCCGGTGCCTGGTAGGAAGCTGTGCTTGGTCAGGCAATCACTCGCCTGCTTGGTCACTTTCGCCTTGGCAGCGGCGAGTTTGTCCTTCGCCTTGTCCAGGGCCTCGGAGCGCTTCCACATGTCCTTGGCGCCACCGACGAGGTCATCGAGCAG
This sequence comes from Streptomyces sp. C10-9-1, assembly GCF_024497955.1. Classification (GTDB taxonomy): domain Bacteria; phylum Actinomycetota; class Actinomycetes; order Streptomycetales; family Streptomycetaceae; genus Streptomyces; species Streptomyces sanyensis. The sequence continues at coordinate 189,391 of NZ_JANHKP010000013.1, forward strand.
GCCCCAGACACGCTTGGCGAGCTGGTACCCCTTCTTCCATTTGAAGGGGCTGCCGTACTTGGCGAGGAGCTTGCCGGCCAGGCCGCCGACGAAGCTGCTTGCGATGTTCAGCGCCGTTTCGCCACAGGAACCCAGGTCGCCGCTGGAGAAGCAGTCCAGAGCGGCGTCGATGCCAAGCTCCTTCTTGGCAATCTTGACCAGTTCCTTGACAGCCTGCTTCGTCTGCTGCTTGGCGCCGTTGTACTGGCGCTCCGCCCGGTCCCTGTCGTTCTGGGCCCGGTAGACCGCCTGCTGCTTCCTGGGCTCCGCGTAGAGCTTGGCGATCTGCTGCATCGCCCACTTGTAGAGCCGGAGGAATCCCACCCACTCGCCCGACGGATCGGAGAGTGTCACGGGGCTGTTGTTGGCGTAGGCGTAGCCGTTGATCTGCTGCGGCTGCCTGTAGTCGATGATCGGGTCGACCGAGATGAACTTGCCCAGTGCGGGGTCGTACTCGCGGGCGCCGACGCTGGTCAGGCCGGTCTGCTTGTCGATCGTGCCGCCGACGAACCCCTTCTCGCCGGGCCACTCGCCGACCGGGCTGCCGCGGTCGAGCCCGTAGGGGTCGAAGCGCCGCTGGGACACCGAGCCTGTGGTGGCGTCGACCGCCAGCTGGCCCGTGCCGTGGTGGTCGGAGGACAGGAAGGCCAGGTTCCCGCTGTCGGAGCGGACCGCGACCGTCTGGCCGGCGAAGGAGTAGTAGCGGGTGGCCTCGACCTTCGAGGAGCCCTTGGCCAGCCGCAGCTCCATGCCGGGCAGGTAGACCGTGGTGGCCGTCGCGTCACGGCGGACCACGCGGTCGCCCCCGGCGTCGTAGACGTAGGTCGCCTCCGCGCCGCCCGCCTCGGTCGTCCTGACCAGCTGGCCCTCGACGTCCCACTCCAGCTTCTGGGCGTCGCCGCCGATGACGCGCTCGGTGGTGTTGCCGGTCGCGTCGTAGGCGTAGGTGTACTGCTGGTCCACGCTCGGGCCGTCCTCGACGACCTTGGTCACCGCGTGCGGTCCGGCCGCGCCTTCACCGTAGGTGTAGGTGCGGGTGATGTCCTCGGCGGCGTTCAGGCCGGTGTCGTGGATGACCTCCTTGGTGCGGTTGCCGATCGCGTCGACCTCGTACGACTTCCAGTACGGCGCGGGGCCGCCGAGTGCCTTGCCGCCCGCGGGGGCGGTACAGGCGGACGGCCGGGAGCCGCCCGTCGCCGCGCCGGACGTACCCGCGCCCGCCGCCGTTTCGGCGGTGGCCGCAGGCGTCCATGCCTCGGCGAGCCGCTGGCCGCTGTCGTAGGCGAAGCACTGCAGATCCGCGGAGCCGACCCCGGTGTCGGCGGTGTCCGAGATGGACAGCACCTTGCCGGACTGGTCGTAGGAGTAGTGCGCGGCCTTCAGCGAACGGCTCTGCGAGGAGACGTCGACCACCGCACGGGTGAGCCGGTCGGTTCCCTTCTCGTACTGGAAGGTCTGCCACAGCTTCTGGCCGCCGTTGTCGGACAGCTCCAGCTGCTGGAGCAGGCTGGTGTTGGAGTACACCGTGTCCGTGACGTACGACGTCTTGCCGCGCATGGACGTGGGGCGCTGCAGGTCGTCGTAGCCGAACACCACGGTCTCGTTGCCGAGGCCCCCGGCGGCCGGCATACCGATGCCCTGGACGGTGCCGTCGAAGTTGTAGCCGGTGGTGAAGGTGTAGGTCCCCGCCAGCGCGCCCTCGGACTTGGGCACCGAGTACGCGGTCTTCAGCGGCTGGTAGAAGGCGTCCATGGACTGGGTGACGGTGGCGAAGTAGTCGCTGCCGCCGTTGACATAGCGCAGCGAGGCCCATGCCTGGCCCAGCCAGCCGGGCCGGTCGTAGCGGGTCTCGGTGAGCCGGGTGCCGGTGTTCGGCTCGCCCTCCCAGGTGGTCAGGGTGCGGCCGAGCTTGTCGTAGACGGTGGAGCGCTTCTTGCCCCGCGCGTCGGTGCCGGAGACCGGACGGTCCGCGGCGTCGTAGGCGAACGTGGAGACGCCGATGTCCGGGTCGACCGTCTTGACCTTGCGGCCCATCTGGTCGTACTCGAACTGCCAGACGTTGCCCTTGGCGTCGGTGACCTGGGCCAGTTCGCCGCCCGGCGTGTACCTGAACTTCGTCGCGTCGTACCCTGCGCCCGGACCGGGAGGCCCGTTCACCGCGGGTGACTCGCCGTGGTGGTAGCGCAGCTCCGTGATCTGGTCCGCGGCGTTGGTGATCTTGGTTACCGGCACGCCGCCCTGCGGCGGGTCGAGATGAGTGCGGTCGCCGTCGTACCGGGTCGTGGTGGACCACTGCGGTGCGCCGGCGACGGCGAAGGTCTCCTTCGTCGGGCGGCCGAGACCGTCGTACTCGTAGAGCGTCTGCGCGCCGACCTCACCGTTGCCGACCTCCAGCAGCTCGCTGGAGGGTGCGCCCACGGCGTTGTAGGTGCTGTTGGTCTTCTTGATCTTGCCGACGCCGTCGTAGAAGGTGTCGGCGACCATGCGGCTGCCGTCCGGACCCTCGGTCTGCAGCTGCCGGGGCCTGAGCAGTCCGTCGTAGAGCTGCCACTCCACACCGTAGGAGCCGCTGATCTCGATCTTCTCGGTCTTGACCGCGACCGGCTTGTCCCGGCGGACGAGGTAGGAGTACTTGATGCTCGGGGCGTGCGTCCTGGGCCGGTCGGGCAGCCAGAGCGACACCAGGCGGCCCAAGGGGTCGTAGGCGAAATCCGTGCGCTTGCCGTTCGGGTCGGTCTGGCCGGCCGACTGGCCCCACGCGGGGGCGAAGTCGGTGGTGGTGACATGCCCGAGGGCGTTGGTGGCCTTGGTCTTCGAGATCAGGCCGTTGACGTCGGTGTACTCGGTGGTCGTCCTTGCCCCGACAGCGTCGGTCTGGGACGTGGGGCGGCCGAAGGCGTCGTATGTGGTGTGTCCGGTGACCTGGTAGGTCGCCGTGGAGCCGTCGTGGGAGGCCAGCCGCTCCGTCGTGGTGGCGTCGCCCCTGGTCGGCTGGTCGCCGAACGAGCCGCCGTCGTACGAGGTCCGCTCGTCGGCTATCACCTGCGTCCTGCGGTCCGGCGTTGCCGAGCAGCTGACCGACACGGCCTCACTGCGGGAGGGCAGTTCGTACATGTGCTCGGAGGTGTTGTCCGTGTACCACAACCGGGTGCACTTGTCGTCCTCGGCGGTGGAGACATCGCCCAGGTCCTCGACCATGCTGACCCGGCCGGTGCGGTTCCCCGTCTCGTACCACGAGGTGGACTTCGTCTCCCGCCAGCCGCCGGACGCGAGGGCGGTGTACCCGCGGGTGACCCTCGGCTGGACGATCGTGGCCTTGGTGGTCTTCCACTTCCTGGTCTGCGTGGCCGTGTCGTGCTTCCACGGCTCGCTGATCACCTTGGAGACGACCTTGTCCCCGTCCCAGGTCCGGGTCTCGAGCTCGAAGCCGGTGTACTTCTCGTGCCCGGTGTAGGTCTTGCCGGTGGAGTCGGTGACCTCCTCAGTGCGGGTGCCGCCTCCCGGCTTCTTGTCGCCGTCCAGCCCCTGGAGGTACGTGTAGTCGAGCCGTGTCGACATGGTCTGGCCGTTGCCGTTGCCGTTGCCGCTGGTGACGGTGACCTTGCCGTAGCCCTGCCACTGGTCCCAGGTCAGGAACTTCTCGTCGGTGATGCCGTCCGGCTCGCCGTGCCGCCAGCCGGCGTCGCCCTTGTAGTCGTAGCGGGTGACGACATCCTCGCCGCCGCCCGTGCGGTCGGTCTCGATGATCTCGGCGACGACGTACTTGTGGAACCAGTCGGTGATCGGGTCGATATGGCCGGGCGGGGCCCACCTCACGGGATAGCAGCGGCCCGTCTGCTCACCCGGCTTCGGCAGCTTGTCGGCCGTGCACTCGGTCGGCGCGTAGTTGACGTCCAGCTGTGTGCCGGTCTCGGTGAGCACCGACGCCAGTCGGAAGCGGTGGAAGGGCGCGATGTTGTCGCCGTCCTTGTCCACCCGGTTCTTCAGCTGGATGCCCTGCAGTTCGAGCGAGGGGAGCTTGGCGCTGCCGCCGACCCTGCCCTCGTGGTCGATCGCGGAGAGCCACAGGGTCTTGGAGTCGTCGCCATTGTCGGTGAACAGGTGGGTGAAGGTCCAGGCGTCCACATCCGTGTAGGCGCCGGAGCCCTTGTGCATCTGCGTGGTGATGCCGGTCAGCCGCTTGCGGGTCCAGAAGGTCGCCGAGACCTGGCTGGAGTCGCACTTCGCCCCCGCCTTGCAGTAGCGGTCCACCGGGGTGTCCGGCCAGTGCTTGGCATTGGCCTTGGTGAACGTGCCCGCCGCGCAGTCGAAGTCCTTCGTCGGCAGGCAGCGCTCGGCGGTGTGGAAGACGACGCGCGCCCCGGCATCGGTGGAGAACACCTTGCCGTCGCGCTGGCCGTGGTCGATGCGCTTGAGGTAGCCGCCGCGCGTGTACGCGGTGCCCTCGACGTCGGTCTTGCCGTTCAGGGCGTAGTGGTTGGTCTCCTTGCCGTACAGGTAGGACATCACGTTGCCGCGGGTGTCCTTGACGTAGTCGAGGTTCCAGCGCCAGGCCTGCTGGCAGTGGGCCTTGCTGAACGTCGCATTGTGGCAGGGCTCGCCGGAGTCGTCTCCGAAGACGGGCACCGTCCACGTGGAGTCGGTCTCCTCCTTGCCGGATGTCCAGCCGGGGCGGCGGTTCAGGCCGAAGTAGTACTCCGTGCCGTCGGTGGTCGTCACCTTCCAGTGCTCACCGTTGTCGTCGCCGTTGTGCGCCCCGGTCAGCTGCTCGACCCTGGCGCCGTTCTCGCTGGCGAGATGCCATTTGCCGGAGGTGTCATCCTTGATCAGCTCACCGGAGGCGCCCTCCAGCATGATGGTGGCGTTGTCGAACGCCCAGCACTGCTCGGCGGAGGACTTGTGGCCGTCGTCCGAGCAGGGCTTGTAGCGGCGCTCGATGTAGCCGGGCTCGTAGGAGAAGCCCTCACCGGCCCAGGAACCCTGGTTGTTGGTCGCCGAGGTGCGGCCGTCCACCGCCTGGGAGGAGTAGCCCAGCCCGACCGACGGGGTCAGACCGCCCGGGGTCGGCACCGTCCGGATCGGGTAGTTCCAGGAGAACCCGCCGGACGAGTTGGCCACGGACCACTTCGACGAAGGCGACAGCGGAGTCGCCCTGTAGTCGCCCTGCGAGGAGGAGTCCCCGCCGGTGACGGCCAGCAGGGGGGCCGCCTCACCCGCATGGGTGGACAGGCCCGCTCGGTCGGCGTCGGCCTCGACGGTGGCGGTCACCGTCCGGGCGTCCGCGTCGTTCCGGGAGTCGAGCGGCTTCGGCAGCTCGGGGCAGTCCCTGCTGCCCGGGGTCGCCTTGGCGGCACAGGCGGGAAGCTCCACCAGCCGCAGACGGGCCCCGTAGTCGCCGCCGTACGCCTCGGCGAACTTCGCGTAGTTCACGGTCAGCTCGACCGGTGCGGACGTCTCCACTCCGTCCGCGCGCTGCACCCGCAGCAGCGCCGCGCTGCCCAGTTCGGCGGCCCGCTCCCGGCCCAGCGACGAGACCCGCACGCGGTCCGGGGCCGGACTCCCGGCCCTTGCCGCCGGGGAGTGTTCGCTTTTGGCCGTGGCCTTCGCCGAGAGGTGTGCGTCGCTCGCGGTGACCGGAAGTCCGCCGATCGTGGCGGTGTCGCCGGTACCGCCGGGCGCCGCGGCGCCCTTGGGCACGCCGTCGCGGCTGCCGAGCTGTGCGCCGACGCGCAGCGTGGTGCTGTCGCCGTCCGGCCACTCGGGCGCGTCCAGCGTCTCCACCGCGGCCTTTGCCGCCGGGTCGGCACCGCGTGGTTTCGTCCTGGCGTTCTTCCCCTGTGCCGGCTCGCCCAGGTCCTGGACGCCCGGCCGGTCTGTGCCTGCGGCTTCCACCGGAACGGCTTGCACCGTCCCCGCGGACAGGGCGAGGCTCAGGCCGATGACGACCGATCCCGCCCAGCGGCGCGATATGCGCCGGGTCAACAATCGTCCTCTGAAGGACTTCACTGGATCTCCCCGATTGTGCCCATGCGGGCGTCTTCATGAAGAGCTGCCTGAGCGGGCCGGTCCGGGAACCGGACCGGCCCGCCCGAGCGCTCGTTAGATGTCCGGCCTGGCGGTGATCTGTGCCATGTGCCGGACGGCGAGCGGGTCGGCCGCACCCGCGTACACCCGGACCTCGTCCAGGGCGCCTGCGAAGTACTCGCCGCCGCCCAGTGCCGACCGGCCGACCTGCAGGCCGCCGGTGGCCTTCCACAGCGTGTCGTCCGAGGTGATCGCCGAGTCGGCGAGCTGCCCCTCCACGTACAGCCGCAGCTCGTTGGCGAACGCGTCGTAGACGACGGCCAGATGCTGGCCCGATCCCTCGTTCGTGGCCGGGTGGACGTCGTCGGTGACCTTCACGGTCGCCGTCCCCGACGTGTCCTCCTCGGCCACGACCAGCTCCCACTGCCCTGTGGTCGCCTGATAGCGCACGGCGAAGCGGTCCGCGTGCGCACCCGGCAGTGAGATGACCGTCTGGGACCGCTCGGGGTCGAGCGTCGTCGGCAGCGCCCGTACGGCGACGGTGAAGCTGGAGTCGCCCCGGACCGGGGCGCTCTCGGTCGCCGCATGGCCGGTCGATCCGTCCAGCTCGAGATGCCCCTCGCCGACCAGCGCGGTGGGCCAGCCGAACAGCGGATCCGGCTGGTAGACGGAGGCGCCGCCCGCGAGCGTCAGCGGCTCGCCGCCCTGCTGCGTGTTGGCGGCGGATCCGCCTGGGGCCTCGTCCAGCATCCAGTAGCCCCTGCGCTGCGGTGCGACCGTCATCAGCTCGGCCACCTGGGCGGGCGGCAGGACGCGGTCGAACGCCCGTACCTCCGCCAGGTCGCCGTGGAAGTGGTCCCGGTAGCCGCTCTTGCCCAGGGTGCGGCCGATCTGCAGCGGACCGTACGAGGTCCAGTGGGAGTGGCGCCCGACGCTGCCCTTGGCCTGGCCGTTGACGTAGATCCGCAGCTCCGGCCCGCCGGCGGCGTGGGCGTCGTAGACGCCGGTCAGCAGCACCCACTGGTCCTTGACGGGAGTGACGCCCGCGCTGACCTTCCAGTGTCCGAGCGTGTTCACGTCGGACACCGGGACGGAGAAGGCCCAGGAGCCGGCAGCTGCGTCGTAGCCGAGGACGAAGCCGGGCTCGCCGGTGCCGTCCTGGCTGACGACGGCCATGTCCCGGTCCAGTGACGCGGGGCGGACCCAGGCGCTGACGCTGAAGCTCGCGTCGCTGTCCACGACGGTCCGGCCGACGTCCAGGTAGGCGTTCCGGGAGCCGTCCAGGCGAGCCGCGAAGTCGGCGCCGCCCCCGGGCCCCGGCACACCGAAGCTCACCCCGCCGCCTGCTGCCGCGGGGTTGCGGCCCGACTCGTCGTGGGCGTCGGCGACGCCCTCCTCGTCGGCCAGGTTCCACTGCCCGGCCGCGGGCAGGCCGTCGGTGACCAGGAACTCGTGCTGGGCCCGTGTGCTGGAGTGACCGGCCTTGTCGAACGCCTCCACCGTCACCCAGTGGCGGCCCGCGCTCTGGGGGGTCCAGGTCACCGAGGCGGAGCCCCCGGCCTTGTCGGCCGCGATCGTCTTCACCGCATCGCCGTCGAAGGCGTAGCGGTACTCGACCAGGTCATCGTCCGGGGTGCCGTCCTCGGTGTCGGGACTGAAGGTGAACGTCCCCGAGGTGCCCACGCCGTGGTGCCAGATCTCGTCGTCGGGGTACTGCGCGGAACTCACCAGCGGTGCACCCGGCCTGGAGGCGTCGTAGACGAACTCGCAGCGCTGCGGACTGCCGGCGTGGCTCCACTCGCCCCAGGCGTCACCGTCGTAGGCCCGGGCGCTCCAGTAGACGACCGTGTTCTCCGGGATCGACGACTTCACCCGGTGGCGGAACACCGTGCCCGCGTTCGGCGCCTTGTAGGAGGTGTCGTAGGTGTACGACTGCGCCTTGCCCGCGGAATCCGTCCAGTCCACCTGGAACTGCATCTTGACCTTGTCGGTCCCGGACGAGGAGTGGTCCGGGTCGCGTGCCTCGGCGCGCAGCTCCGGCGGCTCCTCGACGTACGGCCGGCCGGCACCCCAGACGCACGTGCCGCCGGGGGACGACGACATCAGCCGGGAGTCCACCTGCTTCGGTGGGTTGTTGTAGTCCACGGAGAGGTAGGTGTTCCCGCAGATGCGCTTCCAGCCGGCGTAGCTGCTCTCGTCCCCGGCCTTCAGCCCGAGCGACAGCGAGGACCAGCCGCCGCCTGCCGCGGTCTTCAGCTCGCTGGTGAGCTCGCCGCCCTCGAAGTGCAGGTTCGCCGAGCCGGAGCACGATGTCGGCGAGATCTTCCTGTCCACCGTCATCAGGAAGTCGTCCCAGTCGTCCTTGGTGTTGCTCCAGTTGCTGGACGAGGTGATCGTGTGGTTCTTCCCGCCGATCCGGTAGAGCTGGATCGGCTCCGCCTTGGCGTCGGCCCAGTAGACATGCTCGACGCGGGCCGAGAAGGTGGCCTTGAGGATCTGCTTGCCCTTGTAGAAGGACGTGGGCACGGTGTACAGCGTCCGCCGCACGCCGACGTTCTTGCAGCTCGTCGGGTTGTAGTTGAGCGGGCACTTGCCCACGCCCGCGCTGCCGGAGTACTTCCACTCCTTGGTGCTCGGCATGCCGGACATCACGGCGGTCCAGGCAGAGCGGTGCGTGGTCTTGGAGACGGGGTCGATGACGACCGGGTAGACCGTCTCCTCGCCGTTCAGCAGCTTGGTGTCCGGCACGAGGGTGAGCTTCTCGTCCGCCACTTCCAGGTCCACTGCCGCAGTGGCGCCACCGCCGCCGGGACCGTCCAGTTCCGCCGCGCCGGCCGGCACCTCGGGGTTCGCCTGCGGCTCGGTGGCGGCGCGGGCCGACGCGGTGGTGCGGACCGAGACCGGCCGCGCCGCTGCCAGCTGCGGTGCGGGGCCGCCCGGGGAGTCCGCGCGCTGTTCCGCGACAGCCGCCGAGTCCCACATCGCAGGCTGGCCCGCCTCGAAGACCGTGCCGCCGACCGTGGCGTCGACGGCCCGGAGCGCGCCCGATTCGGTCTCCTCGACCTTCAGGCCCTCGGTCCTGACGCCCAGTTCGATGCGTGCCAGCTCAGGGTTCCTGGCCGCCTCCGGCGTCTTGACCACCAGGAGGTGGCCCAGTCCGTCGACCTCGGCCTTCGCCACGAGGTCCACGCCCGGCAGTACGTCGCGGTACGTGGCGGTGTTGGCCTCCACGTGAGGCGCGGGCAGTGCACCGCCCGGCCAGGTCAGCGCGAACTCCCGGCCCGCCTTGCGCATCCGGGCGAAGGCACCCTCGCCACCGCCCGAGAACTCCAGCTCCACGGTCGCCGCCTTGGGCGACCAGTTGCCGTCCTCGCGCTGGGCCAGGGTGTCGTCGACGTCGACCCAGTCGCCGCCGCGCCTGGTGCGGACGGGCTCGGTGTACTCGATCGCGGTGAAGGAGCCGTCCGGGTTGGCGAAGACCTCGCGCCGCTCCTGCCGGAGCCCGGTGACCTCGACCCGCCGGCCGTTCTTCTCGGCGGCTGCGCTCGCGGTCTGCTCGCCGAAGGCGCCGTGCGCCCCGTCGGTCCCGGCGGTCGCGCCGACGGCTCGCGCCGCGGTACCCGAGGTGACCGTCGTTTCGGACGGCTGTGCGGCGGGCCAGGTCAGACCGGTGGCCAGCAGCCCGAGGGCGGCGGCGAGGCCGGCGGCCGTACGGGACGACGCGGCGCGTCGCCGATGGATGCCCATGTGTTCTCTTCCCCGTCGGTCCCTGCCGCGCTGGGGTGCGGCTGCGCTCATCAGCGGATCACCGCACCGAAGGACGTCTGCTCGGCAGGCACGCCGCCCTCGCCGGGCCTGGTGGCCGTGACCTCGCCGGTTCCGCCGGAGAGGATGTTCGCCCAGGGCAGGCCGTAGACGCCGCGTTGGGCGGCCGGCCCGTACGGCAGGCCGACGTGGAGGCGGTCCGCCGTCGCCAGCAGACTGCTGCCGAGGTAGGAGCGCTCACCGGCCTCGTGGGGGAGTCCGTGGCCGCTCTGCGGCACCCAGGCCCCCTTGCCCACGGGACCGGTCATCGGGAACACCTGCACGGCGCCGACGTCCGCTCCGGCTGCGGTGTCCTCGCCGGGAATGCCCACGGCGAGCAGCATCGTCGAGGCGGTACCGACGGAAGCCGGCGCGGCGTTGACGGCCGTCAGGTGCTGACCGAACTGGTCGCCGTCCTCGCCCACTCCCTGGACGCCGGAGATGTTCTGGCTGATGTCGGCCGTCTGGGAGATCTTCCCGGATGCCTGAATGTGGATCAGAACGACCCGTCCGGCATCCTCTCCCGTGGTCAGATCCTCTCCGGGTGAGCCGACCGCCAGGATCGAGTCGGTGGCCGCGGAAGCTCCCGACGGACGGTACGGAACCATGGCCAGCGAGCCGCCGAACCGGTCGTCCGCCTCGGCCGCCCCGTTGATGCCGGGACTGTCCTGGTCGAGCCCGGCGACCGGCGCGGGCATGCCCTGGGAGTACGGTTCATGGGCGACTATCTGAACACCGCCGGAGAACTTCTCCGTGCCGATGGCCTCTCCCGGGCTGCCGATGGCGAAGTGGCGGGGGGAGCCGGCGAGGGAGTAGCCGAACCGGTCGTTCTCCTCGGCCACCCCGGCGAACCCGGCCACATCCTGGTGGAGGGTCACATTGGTGTCCCGGCGTACGTAGTGGACTCCGCCCGCGTCCCTCGTCGTGCCCAGGTCCTCGCCGGGCACGCCGATGGCCAGATAGGGGTCGCCGCCCGCGGTGGCCCCGGCTGCGAGCGAGAAGCCGAACCAGTCGCCCGCCTCGGGGGCCGAACGGGCGATACTGCCGGTGCCGGTGCCCTGGATCAGGCTGACGCCCGCGGGCCCTTCCCCGAGTCCTGCGGGAGCGCCGTAGATCACCTGCACGACACCCGCCTCCGCCTCGGCGCCGACGCCCTCATAGGGGACACCCACGACGAGATCGCTGCACCCGTCCTTGTTGCCGTCGTAGACCGCAAGCGTGTGGCCGAACCGGTCGTCCGCCTCCGGGGTGCCGGTGACGCCCCTGGAACCCTGATGGACCGTGGCCGTCCCCTTGCCGCCGCCGTAGACGACGCGGACCAGGCCGGCTTCGGCCTTCCCGGCGACCGTCGCTTCCGGGTCGGCGATCGCCATGTCGCGGATGCCGTCCCCGTTGAAGTCCGAATCCGTTCCTGCGGTGCAGCCCGAGGCCGCGGCGGCGGTCGATCCGCCGAGCGCTCCCAGGGACAGCGCGCACAGCGCCATCGATGTCCCAAGTACCAGTGAGGCTTGTCTACTTCTGGCTCCGCGTTTGAGCACCAGATCCCCTCCGTTTTGTTGCACAGGTCAAGAGGACCTTACGAAATCTTCACTGTGCCTACTTGGTGCAAGTCGGGCATTTCGCCCTAATAATGATCACGCGTCGATCACGATCGGTCAGATCCGTACCTCTGGCATGACGACACGTCACAAAGGCGCCGCCATAAGCACATGGGCGCTCGGCCCTGCCTGAACGTCCGCGCGTTGTGCGGGCCGTGGTCGTGCTCCTGGTGCGTTGTGGTCGAGGGCGCCCCCTCGATGGGCAGGGGCTTCCTCGTGTGCGGGGTGTGATCGCGGAGGGCGTGGCAGGCGGAGGTGGCTGCCGCGCGGAGGGGGACGAGCGGGCCCGGGGGGTGTGAGGAACTGCTGACGCCGGCCGGCAGGCCGGCAGTCATCGGGTGAGGTTCACACTCGCTCCTCGGTGCCTGTCCTTCGGTCTCGGAGCCGTTTCAGCATCAGACCGGCCGCCACGCTCAAGCCGACGCCTACGGCTGTGCCGACGGAATTGAAGAGCACGTCGTCGAGGTCCACGATCCGTCCGTGGCCCCCAAGTCATTGCACAAGTTCGACGACGACAGCCGTCGTTCCGCATAGTCCGAGGCATTTCGCTGCCGAAAGGCCGGGGCGTGCTGTCGTCAGCAGCACTGGCAGTGGCACGAACATCAGCCCGTTCGCTACCCACTGCCGTACGACCATCTCCTTCTCATAGGCGGTGACATAGGCGCTGTCCGCTCTCAACGTTTCCATTCCCGGGCTCAGCCAGAGACCGCCGCCGCTTCCGCCGGTACTGCCGTCAGAGGCGGTGAACGTCGCCGCGGCGATGAGCGCCAGCCAGAGAGCGAGAGCGAGAGAGCCGATGCGACCGACAGTCCGGGGCCAACGGGTAGCGGCACTCCGGAGCCCCAGCGCCCCCAGGAGGGTCAGCAGCAATGCCGCCGCCACCGTCGCAGGCGTCAGGTACAGGATGACGCGCCACATGACTCTCTCTTCCTCTCGCCCCGGCGGAGCCTCTTGCGCGGCCGCTCACCGAAGGGGCCGCTCCCGCGCAGTGCCCCCGTTCAACCTCCGGCGGGGTCGGTCACGGCCGGACGGCGCTTTTCAGGAGTCTCAGCAGTGCCACTTGGAGATGTAGGTGTAGGCCTGCCACTTCATGATGCCCCGCACGCAATTATCGGAGCTCACATTGAGGTGCCGGGAGTACGACGTGCAGGACCCCGCCCACACCCCGTAGAGGGGCGAGTCCGTGATCCGCGCCGACAGGTCGCTGTAATCCGACCCGTCGTACGCTTTTTGATATCCGAGCTGCACGGAGACGTCACCGGAGCCACTGCTCTTGCAGTACTCGGTGCGGTACGTGCCGGTCCTGCCGGTGTCCGGGCCGATGATGCAGACTTCACCGTTGCTGAGGTTTCCGCACTTCGCGGTCTCCCGGACGCCAGACGTTCCGGCGTTCGCAGGGCTGGCAATCCCGAACACGAGTGTCGCCGCCGCGAAGACGACAGCCATCCCGAAGTCCGCAGTCCCGGGCGGCCGGTGCCGCCCCTCCTCCCGAAGGCCGGCCCGGTATCCTCGCCGATGTCCCGGCCGGTACCGGGCCGCTCGTCGAAGGGGCCGCACAGCGCGGCGTCCGGATGCGGACCGTCGCCGGTCACCTGCCGGACCGGTTCCCGGTCTCCCGACGCATGTCGAGACGGAGGACCGGACGGGCGCGTGCCCGCCCTTCCCGCAGCGGCGGCCGCTCGCCGTCGGGCCGAAAGCGCGGTGCGGAGGCGCCCCGACCCCGGCGCAGCCCCCCGGGTGCGGCCGAACAGACCTGGAGGACTCCTGATGGCCCGCACCACGCCGCCCCGGCCCGTCGACATCGAGGCGCTCTTCCCCGCGCTCGCCGCCCACCGGAGGACGGCGACCCGGCTGCACCCCCGACAAGGTGCGCCGACGGCGGAGGAGAGCTCGATCGCCGGACCGCTGCTGTGGCCGGTCGACGAACCGTGGCCGGTCTGCACCGCCGTCCACCCGAAGACCCGGGGCCATCTCCTGTCCGACGTACGGCTGCGGCGGCGTATCCACGCGGGCGCGCGCGGACGGGAGTACACCGACGAGGAGCGCCTGCTCCTGCACGGCACGGCCCCCGGGCGGCACCACCCGGACCGGGACGCCGTCCACCCGTTGCCGCTCCTGGCCGTGGCCCAGCTCTACACCCGTGACGTGCCGGACCTCGACGGGCCCCGCGGACACGACCTGCTCCAGGTGTTCTGGTGTCCCTTCGAGGTGCACGGGACGGACCGCACGATCGACGTGGTCCTCAGGTGGCGGCGGTCCGGGGACGTCGGAGCCGTCCTGACACCGCAGCCCGAGCCACCGGTCGCCGGTCGCGAGGAATGCGTCCCGACCGCGTGCGTCCTCCACCCGGAACAGGTCGTGGAGTACGAGTACCTGGGCCTGCTGGGCGAGGACCTCCAGCACGAGATCGCCGAGTGGGAAGAGGGCCTACTCGACGGCGATGACGACGAGAACGGGACGTGCGCCTCCGCTCCCGCGAGCTACGCCACCTACGAGGAGTACGAGGCGGCGACGGCCGCCGCCCGCGCCGAGGAGCCGAAGGAGGTCGACTACATGAGCGACCTCTCCATCGCCCCCGGCTGGAAGGTCGGAGGCTACGCCTCCTGGCACCTGACCGACCCCGCCCCCGTCGACTGCTCCCGCTGCGGGACCGCGATGCCGCCCCTGCTCACCGTCGACGCCCAGGAGTGCGACGGCGCCTCCCGGAGCTGGCTGCCCGTCCAGGACGGGGCGGACGACCCGGGAGTCGTCGATCCCGTCGGTGTCCACCTCGGCCGCGGCCTGATGCGCATCCACACCTGCCCGGCCGACCCGGCGCACCCCCACCGCCTCAGCTTCCAGTGAGCCCGCCCGGGCCGCGGACGGGGCCCCGGGGAGCGTGGACGGGGCGACGGTCAACGAGCCGTCAGAGCCTGTGAAGAAGCCCCGGACTGCGAGGTCACTCCGCCCTGGGCAGGCACTCGGCGAGCAGGTCGACGACGTCCCGCCAGGCTCGCTGCGCGTGCAGCGGGTGGTAGCCGACGCCGGGGACCACGGGGTGGCTGACCGGCAGGTGGTGGAAGGCGTGCAAGGCGCCGCCGTAGACCACGAGGCGCCAGTCGACGCCCGCAGCCTGCATCTCGGCGGTGAACGCGTCCCGTTGCGCGGGCGGCATGATGGGGTCCTCCGACCCGACCCCGGCCCACACCGGGCAGCGGATGCCCGCAGCCTCGCCCGGTCGGCCCGTGGTCAGTCCGTTGACTGTCGCGATCGCGCGCAGGTCGACGCCGTCGCGCCCGAGTTCCAGCGCGATCGCGCCCCCGGTGCCGTAGCCGACGGCAGCGATCCGGTCCGGGTCGGTCCGCGGCTCGGCGCGGAGCACGTCGAGCGCCGCGTGGCCGATGCCACGCATCCGGTCGGGATCGGCGAGCAGCGGCAGGCAACGGGCCAGCATCTCCTCGGGGTCGCCCAGATAGCGCCCGCCGTGGAGGTCGAAGGCCAGCGCCACGTATCCCAGCTCGGCGAGCGCATCGGCCCGGCGGCGCTCGACGTCGCTGAGTCCCACCCCCTCGGGCCCGACCAGGACCGCCGGCCGGCGATCGGCGCCGGCCGGGAGCGCGAGGTGCCCGATCATCGTCAGACCGTCGGCCGGATACACGACCGTACGCGTCGAAATCACCGTCATGCGACGGGACTGTAGTGATTGTCGAGCCCGGTCGGGCAGGTGTTCCGCCGCCGGCGGAAGACAGGTCTCCGGCGTGTTCCGAAACCTCTCCGTCAGCGGTTCGGCTCAGTTTGTCTTC
Source organism: Streptomyces sp. C10-9-1 (assembly GCF_024497955.1). Classification (GTDB taxonomy): domain Bacteria; phylum Actinomycetota; class Actinomycetes; order Streptomycetales; family Streptomycetaceae; genus Streptomyces; species Streptomyces sanyensis. Next base: position 204,638 of record NZ_JANHKP010000013.1, read on the forward strand.
AAGGCCGGACCCGGGCGAGAGCGCGGCACGGCCACCAACCGCCCCGAGCGAATCCGGTGGCACCGAGGGCCTTCCGGCGACAAGACTGCACCGGCGAACACCCTGCCACCGCCGCCGCCCTGCTCCATCTGCCCGTACGGCACCCGCGCGGCCGCGACCTCGTTCCCGACCGTGAACGGCCCACCGACGGCCCACTGACGTCCCACCCACGGGCCCGGGTTCCACTCACGTCCTCCATACCCCCTCCCCGTACTATGGGCACGTGCCGGAGGGCCTGGCCGCGAAAGGGGACCGAGGTGGCGGTGCGCCGGGAGAGGACGGTGTGGCTGGGCCGTGGTGCCCTTGCCGCCGCGCTGCTCCTCGGCCTCCTGCTGATGCACGGTCTCGGTCACCCCGGCGAGCACACGGCGCCCCGCCCGGACACCCCGCACGCGGTCGCGGAGTCCCATGCCTCCGCCATGCCGGGCGAGTGGAGCGCGTCCTCCGGGAGCCTCCACCAGGCCGGCACCGTCCCGGTCCACGGCTCGGACGGCGCGGCCGTGTGCCTCGCCGTCCTCGGCGCGGGCCTCGGGGTGCTGCTCCTGATGGCCGCCGCGCACCGCCGGCCGTCGACCGGCGCCCTGCCGTCGGCCGCGCCGCGCCTCGCCCACGCGCTCCGCGCGCACCCGCCGCCCGCCCCGCCCGGGTCCCTGCTGACACGCCTGTCGTCGCTGCGCAGATAGGAGGACCGGCCGCTCCGCCCCGTGAGCGGCACCGGTCCCTTCCGCATCACACGACCACGTTCAGAGGTTGCTCCGTCATGTCCCGCATCACCCGTCGCACCGTCCTCGGTGCCGGCCTGGCCACCGCCGGCACCGGTCTGCTCGCCGCCTGCTCGGGCAGCGCCCCCGGCCACTCCTCCCACGGCGGCGGTACACCGCCGACCGCCGGCTACCTCACGCCCGACAGCAGGGAGATCGTCGCGGCCGAAACCCTGCGAAGGCCCGGCCCGGAGCGGAGGGTCAGGCTCACCGCCGTCGAGACCCCGCTCGACCTCGGCGGCGGGCGGACGGTCCGCTCGTGGGCGTACGGGGACCGGCTCCCCGGCAGCGAGGTGCGGGTCACCGCAGGCGACACCCTCGCGCTCACGCTCGCCAACAGCCTTCCCGCACCCACGAGCATCCACTGGCACGGCCTCGCCCTGCGCAACGACATGGACGGCGTCCCCGGGCTCACCCAACGCGACATCAGGGCGGGTGCCTCCTTCGACTACCGCTTCGCCGTCACCCACCCCGGCACCTACTGGTTCCACCCGCACTCGGGTGTCCAGCAGGACCGCGGTCTGTACGCCCCGCTGATCGTGGAGGACCCTAGGGAACCCCTGGCGTACGACAAGGAGTGGGTGATCGTCCTCGACGACTGGGTCGACGGCGTCGACGGCTCCACCCCGGACTCCGTACTCGCCGAACTCGGCGCGGGCATGGGCGGCATGGACCACGGAGCCTCCGGCGGCATGGAGGGCCATGCCATGCCGGGTATGCAGCCGGCCGACGGGAAGTCCCCGTCCCCTGCCCCGTCCGGCCCCTCCCGGATGCTGATGGGCGCGAGGAGCGAACTGCTGGGCGGCGACGCGGGCGACGTGGCCTACCCGTACTACCTGGTCAACGGCCGGACGGCGGAGGACCCGGAGACCTTCACCGCCGCGCCGGGCGACCGGATCCGCCTCCGGATCATCAACGCGGGCGGCGACACCGCCTTCCGCGTCGCCCTCGGGGGCCACCGCCTCACCGTCACCCACACCGACGGCTTCCCCGTCGAGCACACACCGGCGGAGGCGCTGCTGCTCGGCATGGGGGAGCGGTTCGACGCCCTCGTGACCGCCGGGGACGGGGCCTTCCCCCTCACCGCGCTCGCCGAGGGCAAGGGCGGCGCCGCGCTCGCCGTCCTGCGCACCTCCGGCGGAGCCGCGCCCACGGCCTCCGTACGTCCGAGGGAACTGTCCGGCACGGTCGTGCAGGCCGCCCGGCTGAAGGCCGCGGAGTCCGTGCGGCTGGCACCGCGACGCCCGGACAGGACGATCGAGTTGGGGCTCACCGGCTCGATGGGGGCGTACGACTGGGCCATCAACGGACAGACGTACGACCCCGCCCGGCGCTACCCCGTCCGCTCCGGGGAACGCGTCCGGCTGGCCTTCGTGAACCGCACGACCATGTGGCATCCCATGCACCTGCACGGCCACACCTTCGCGCTGCCGGACGGCGGCGCGCGCAAGGACACCGCCATCGTGCTGCCGGGCAGGAGGCTCGACGTCGACTTCGACGCCGACAACCCCGGTCTGTGGATGGTCCACTGCCACAACGTCTACCACGCGGAGTCCGGCATGATGACCGTCCTCGGCTACCGGAAGTGAGCCTGACGGGCTGAAGAGTCCTGCCCCGCCGGTCCCGGACCGGCGGGGCGGGAGTGCTGCGAAGGCCCACGCCGCACCCGGCCGCGTTCGCCCCGGGCCCCTGCCCTCGGCCCGAGCCCGCACCCGCCGCCCGCACCCGCGCCCCTCCCCCCGCGTCCGGGAGTCCTCTGTGAATCCGGCCGCCGCGGCGGGGGACTTGCCCGTCCTGCCCTGTCCCGGGCGGCCGGACTCCCAGGAAGTTCCCAGGAACTCCCCGGGTCCGGTCAGACGGGGCTGGGAGCGTCACGCACGGATCCTCCGTGAGCCCCGATCTGATGTGGAGCCCTGTGACGTGGCAACCTTCCTCTCCGGACTGGGCCGGTTCTCCTTCTCCAGGAACCGGCTGGTCGTATCGCTGTGGGTGGTCCTGCTCCTGGGGGCGGGGGTGCTGGCCGGGCGGGCGCCCGCCGCGCCCCCGGACGACTTCTCCATGCCCGGCACGGAGGCCCAGCAGGCGTACGACCTCCTGGAGGAGGGCTTCCCCGGACTGCACGCCCAAGGCGCCACGGCCCGTGTGGTGTTCCGCGCCGAGCGCGGGAAGGTCACCGACCCCGGGGCGCGCGGGGCGATCGGGCTGGCGGTGCGGGCCCTCGGGGACGATCCGCAGGTGGGCCGCGTCATCGACCCGTTCACGGCCGGGTCCGTGAGCCCGGACGGCTCCACCGCCTACGCCCAGGTCTCCTACCGGGTGCCCGCCGCCGAGTTGCCGGAGGGTTCCCGCAGCGCGCTGCGCGACACCGTCGAGCAGGCCGCCTCGCCGGAGCTGACCGTGGAGGCGGGCGGCAACGCCGTCGACACCAGGGCCGCCGGCCACACCGCGGAGGCGGTGGGCCTCGCGGTGGCCGCCGTGGTGCTCGTCCTCACCTTCGGCTCGCTGCTCGCGGCCGGTCTGACGCTGCTGACCGCGGTGCTCGGCGTCGGCATCGGCGCGCTCGCCATCCGGGCGCTGGCCGAACCCCTGGGCCTCGGCTCCACGACGACGGGCCTCGCCGTGATGATCGGACTGGCCGTGGGCATCGACTACGCCCTGTTCGTGGTCTCACGCTACCGGGCCGAACTCGCCCACGGCCGGGGCAGGGCGGAGGCCGCCGGGCACGCGGTCGGCACCGCGGGCTCGGCGGTCGTGTTCGCCGGGCTCACCGTGGTGATCGCCCTCGCCGGGCTGTGGGTGGTGGGCATCCCGCTGCTGACGCAGATGGGTCTCGCCGCCGCGGGCACGGTCGTCGTCGCCGTCCTGATCGCCCTCACCCTGGTCCCCGCGCTCCTCGGGCTCTGCGGCCGCCGCATCCCGCCGTCCCGCCCGCGGCACCGCAGGCGCACGGCGGACGGGGCCCCGCGGCAGGACCTGGGCGTGCGCTGGGCCCGGTTCGTCGTGCGCCGCCCTCTCGCCGTGCTCCTCGGCGCGACCGCGCTGCTCGGCGTGGTCGCGGTACCGGCCGCGTCCCTGGAGACGGGTCTGCCCGGCGACGAGGGCAAGCCGCTCTCCACGACCCAGCGCCGGGCCTACGACCTGATCGCCGAGGGCTTCGGGCCGGGCTTCAACGGACCCCTCACCGTGGTCGTGCGCACCGGGGCGGACGGGGACGCCGAAGAGGCCGCCCGGCGGGTCGCCGGGCGGATCGGCGGCCGTGAGGACGTCCAGGCCGTCGGACGGCCGCAGCCGAACGCCTCCGGCGACACCGCCGTGCTGAACGTCGTACCGGCCTCGGCCCCCGGCAGCACCGAGACCGCCGATCTGGTGCGCGCACTGCGCGCACCGGACCTCGCCCGGGACAGCGGTGCCGCCGTGCTCGTCACCGGTCCGACCGCGATGAACGCCGACGTCGCCCAGAAGCTGTCGGACGCCCTGGTCCCCTATCTGGCCCTCGTGGTCGGCCTGGCGTTCGTGCTGCTGATCGCCGTCTTCCGCTCGCTGCTCGTCCCGCTCAAGGCGGCGCTCGGCTTCCTGTTGTCGGTGCTGGCCGGGCTGGGCGCGGTGGTCGCGGTCTTCCAGTGGGGGTGGCTGGGGCCCGTCCTCGGGGGAGCGGAGCCGGGGCCGGTGGTGTCGATCACGCCCGTCTTCATGGTCGGCGTCGTCTTCGGACTCGCCATGGACTACGAGGTGTTCCTGGTGACCCGCATCCACGAGGCGTATCTGCACGGGCAGTCGCCGAAGGACGCCGTGGTCAGCGGGTTCCGGCAGAGCGCACGGGTGGTCACCGCCGCCGCCGTCATCATGATCTCGGTGTTCGCCGCCTTCCTCGGGTCCGAGGAGCAGATCCTGCGGACCATCGGCTTCGGGCTCGGTGCCGCCGTCCTCCTCGACGCCTTCGCCGTCCGGATGGCGCTGGTCCCGGCCGTGCTCGCCCTCCTCGGCCGCCGCGCCTGGCGGCTGCCCCGGTGGCTGGACCGGTTCGTGCCCCGGCTCGACATCGAGGGCGGGCCGCCGACGGGCGCCCCGCACGACGGCCCGGCCGAGGTGAGCGTCTCCGGCCCCGCCGCCGACCGCGTCCCCGGCAACTGAACCCCGTCCCGCCCGGAGGAACCCGCCATGTCCGCACCCGCGCACCGCCCTTCCCCTTCCCCGTGGCGCCCTTCCCCGTGGCGCCACGCCCTCGGCGGCGGCCTGGCCGCCGCAGCCGCGCTGCTGACGATGGCCGCCACCGCCTGGGCGGGCCTTGCCCTGCTGGGCGCCGGGTCCCTCGCACCGCTCTCCCGCCTGGTGCCCGCCCTGGTGAGCCTGGCCGTCGGCGGAAGCCTCACCCTGGAACCGCCCGCCGGGACCGGGGCCTCCGCCGACGCGCAGGGCCTCGCCGGACTGCTCGATGGTGGCGGCGGCCTGGGGCTCGCGCTGAGCGGTGAGGTGGCGGCGACGCCCCTGACGCTGTCCTTCCTGGGCGCCGCCGTCCTGGCGATCGGGTTCTTCCGGCCCCTGAGGGGACGGGCGCGTCCCACCCCGGCGATGCTGTGGGCGCGTTGCGCCGGGGCCCTGGCGGTGACGGGAGCGGCCCTCGCGGTCTGCGCCCACCTGGCCCGCGGCACGGCCCGCCTGCCCGGGAGCCTGCGGGACCGCATGGGCGGGGGCGCCGGGGCGGACCTGCTCGCGAGGTTCGGCGGCCGGGGCGGAGAGGAACCCGCCCCGGGGCTGTCCTCGGTGGGCTTCTCGGCCGACGCCGCCGCCACCGTGCTCCTCGGCCTCCTGGGCGCGGCCGCCGTGCTGGCGGTCGGCTGCCTCGCCGCCCGCCGGACGGCGCTGCCGCGCTCCCTCGCCCTGAGCCGCCTCCGGCGGAGGTGGAACCCCGTGCTGTCCGCCCTTGCGGGGACGGCGGCCGCGGTGTGCTGCGCCGTGCCTGCGGCCGCCCTCCTCGCCGGGGCCCTGGCGCCGACCGGCCGGGAGCGGGCCACCGAGGCCGCGGGGGCGCTGCTGCTCACCGGTCCCCAGGTGATCGCGGTCCTGCTCACCGCCGGGACGGGCACCTCCTGGGAGGCGAGGGTGCAGCGGCTGCAGCCCGAGGGCGGCGGGCTGCTCGGCCTGCTGGCCGCGGGCGGGCCGGGCGGCGGAGCGGGCGGCGACCGGGTCGTGGCCCTCGGGCACCTGGCGCCCGCGGGGATCCCGCTGTGGGCGTTCGGGCTGCTGCTCGCCCTCCTGCTGCTGTCAGCCGCGGGCTACCTCGCCGCGGCCCGCACCCCGGCCCGCACCGCGCGCGAGGACGCCGGTCTGCTCCTGGGCCCGCACATGGACACGGCCCTGCGCACGGGCGCCGTGGCCGGCGCCGCGGCCCTGGTGCTCCCCCTCTTCGCACGCGGCGGGCTGAGGATCGGCGTCGAGTTCATGGGCCGCGAGGTGGGCGGCCTCCGGGCCGCCCTCGACGCGAGCCCGGGGCCGTCGGCGCTCACCGCCTTCGCCGTGGCCGCCCTTGCCTCCTACGGCGGCAGCCGCCTGCACGGCCATCGGGCCGGGCGGCGCGGACGCCGTACGGGGCGGCCCGGCACCGCGCCCGCGCCCGTTCCCGCGCCCGCGCCCGCTCCCGGCACCCCGCCTGCTCCCGCGCCGCCCGGGCTCCGGTCCGACGAGGACGGCCGTGTGGTCTCCTGAGAGGGCGCCGAGCAGTGCCCGCGAGCCGGACCGGGCACCACGGCATCCGGAAGGCGGCGGAGCACAGGACATGACGGCACCGACACCCCCCGGGCGCCCCACGGGCCGCGCGGACCACCTGCTCGTCGTCGACGACGAGCCCACCGTCCGGGAGCTGCTGCGCACCGCCCTGCGGTACGCCGGTTTCGAGGTCGACGCCGCCGCCACGGGCGGTGAAGCCCTCGACCTGGCCGCACGGCACACCCCGGACCTGGTGCTCCTCGACGTCATGCTCCCGGACATGGACGGCTTCGAGGTGATCCGCCGCCTGCGCGCCCGGCCCCGCACACCGCGTCCCGGCCGGGGCGGCGACGTGCCGGTCCTCTTCGTCACCGCGCGCGAGGAGCGCCGGGACCGGCTGCACGGGCTGCGCCTGGGCGGCGACGACTACGTCACCAAGCCCTTCGACCTGGAGGAGCTGATCGCCCGCATCCACGCCGTCCTGCGCCGCACCCGCGGCGAGCCTCCGACCCGGCTCACCGTCGGCGACCTGGACCTCGAACCCGACAGCCACCACGTCACCCGGGCGGGCCGGACCGTGCGGCTGTCCCCGACGGAGTTCCGGCTGCTGCACTTCCTGGTCGCCAACGCGGGCCGGACCATGACGAAAAGTCAGATCCTGGACAGCGTCTGGGAGTACGACTTCGGCGGCGACCCCAGCATCGTCGACACCTACATCAGCTATCTCCGCCGCAAGGTCGACACGGAGGCCCCCAAGCTCATCCACACCGTCCGCGGCGTCGGCTACGTGGTCCGCGAGCCCCGGCCGTGAGGCGCCCCTCCCCGGGCCGGGCCGCGCCGTGGCCGGGCCGGATGTCGCTGCGCAGCCGCCTGCTGGTCCTCTGCCTCGCCCTGGTCGCCGTCGGACTCCTCGGCACCGGCCTGCTCGTCACCACCGCCCTGCACGGCTACCTCCAGGACCGGGTGGACGACCGGCTCGCCCTCACCGGAGGGGTCGCCGCCCGGCTGTCGCCCCCGACGGGAACCGGCACCCCGCTCGGCGTGCGCGCCCTGAACGTGCTCGGCGACACCACCGTGACGTACGTGGACGACGCCGGGGCCACCCGCAGCACCTTCGACACCGGTACGGCCCTCCCGGGCGGCGGCCCCGACCTGCCCCGCCTCGACCGCCCGGCCGTCCTCGCGCACGAGGACCGGCCGTTCACCGTGCCCGCCCGCGACGGCGGGCACGACTGGCGGGTCCTCGCCCTCGCCCGGCCCGCCGAGGTCTTCCCGCCGGACCGCCCCGGGAGCCGGGGAAGCATCGTCGTCGCCACCTCGCTCACGGAGGTCGACCGCACGACCACCGAGGTCCGGAACCTCTCCCTGACCGCGGGCTCCGCCCTGCTCGCGCTGCTGGGGGCCGCCGGCTGGTTCGCCGTCCGCTCGGGACTGCGCCCCCTGACCCGGATCGAGGAGACCGCGACCGCGATCACCGCCGGCGACTACTCCCACCGCATCCCCGAACCGGCCGCCCCGCACACCGAGGTGGGACGCCTGACCACCTGCCTCAACCGGATGCTCGACCGGATCGACACGGCCTTCCGCGCACGCACCGAGGCCGAGGCGAGGACCCGCCGCTTCTTCGCGGACGCCGGTCACGAACTGCGCACACCGCTGGTCGGCATCAAGGGCTACACCGACCTGTACCGCATGGGCGCGACGCCCACCCGCGAGGACGTCGACCGGACCATGACCCGGATCGCGGAGGAGTCCGAACGCCTCACCCGGCTCGTCGAGCAGATGCTCCTCCTCGCCCGCCTCGACGAGGACACCGCGGGCGGCGACACCTCGGGTGGGGCCGCCGCGGGCGCGCCGGCCACCGGGGAACCCGTACCGGCCCTCGACCCGGCCCCGATGGACCTGCGCACCCTGGCCGCGGACGCCCTGCGCGACGTCCGCGCCCTCGACAGCACACGACCGGTGACGCTGACCGGTCCGGGCGGCGGACCACCCGCCACGGCCCCGGCCCATGCAGACGAGGCCCGGCTGCGCCAGGTGGTCACCAACCTCATCGGCAACGCCGTCACCCACACGCCCTCCGACACGCCCCTGCGCATCGGCGTCGGCACCGCCGGCTCCCATGCGGTCCTGGAGGTCGCGGACCGGGGCCCCGGCCTCACCGACGCCGAACGCGCGCGGGTCTTCGACCGCTTCTACCGCGCCGACGCCTCCCGCACCCGCGCCACCGGCGGCTCCGGCCTGGGCCTGGCCATCGCCCACGCCCTCGTCACCGCCCACGGCGGCCGCCTCACCGTCGACGCCGCCCCGGGCCGCGGCTGCACCTTCCGCATCCTGCTCCCCCTGCCCGGCCCGCCGCCGGACGGGGCCGCCGAAGGGGCGGGGTGAGCGGGGGCGTCCGGCCGGGCCGCGCGCTGCCCGTGCAGGGCGAGCACGGACTCACGGACGACGCTCTCCGTGGCTGGCGCCCTCCCGCCGCGGCAGCCCGGCGCCGTCGCGCAGCAGCGAGGCGGTGGCCAGCAGGAGGTCGACGTCCGTACGGTCAGGGACCATCCGGGGGGTGTGCGGGCGGCCTTCGGGCCGTACGCGCAACTCGGCCCACACCGTCTTGCCGGGGGCTCCCGGGCGAGGGCTGACGCCCCAGTCGTCCGCGAGGGCGGCGACGAGAAGCAGGCCCCGGCCGGACCCGGCAAGCGAGTCGGCCGCCGGAGCGCTGGCCGGAGGCCGCTTCTCGGCGCGGGTGTCGGTCACCTCGATGCGGAAGGCGCCCCCGCCCAGCGTGAGACGGACATGGAAGTCCCGGCCGGGGACATGGCCGTGCCGCACGGCGTTGGCGGCGAGTTCCGAGGCGATGAGCGTGAGCGACTCGTTGGCCGGGGCCGTGTACGGGTGGCCCCAGTCGTTCAGCCGGTGCGAGACGAGGCGACGGGCGAGGCGGGCCCCGCGAGGCGTCGAGGTGAAGCGCATGGTGAACTCGCGCTCAGGCGCGGGCTGCTGCGGCATATGCCCGTTCGGGGGAGTTGCTGACTTCATGGGGTAAACGGTCGCGGACTCTGCGTAGCGTTGACCAGGAGCGATGCGCTGACGGGCACGGGCTGTACGCGGGGGCGGTGGGCTTGTGTGCGGCGCGGGGCGTGACCGATTTCTGCGAGCGCACGTTGGGCCGGAATCGGTGGCTGTGGTGGTCGTACGGGAGGAGCAGCGGCGTGAACGACGAGGATCGGCAGCCGGAGGGCGAGGGCGCCGCGGGCATTCTGTTCGTGTTCGGGCGGCAGTTGAAGCTGTTCCGCGAACGGGCGGGGATGGACCGTGCGAGCTTCGGTTCGCTGACCGGGTACTCGGCCTCCACCATCGCGGCGTTCGAGCAGGGGAGACGCATTCCCCCGCCGAGGTTCATCGACCAGGCGGATGAAGTCCTGGGAGCGGGTGAGGTCCTGCGCGCGAGCAAGGAGGAGGTGGCTCGCGCTCAGTACCCTGCGTTCTTCCGCGACGCGGCCAAGCTGGAGTCCGAGGCCGTCGTTCTGCATGTGTACGCCACCCAGGCTGTGCCGGGGCTCTTGCAGAGCGAGGAGTACGGGCGTGCGGTGTTCGCCATGTGGCGACCGCAGCTGGAGGAAGAAGTCATCGAGCAGCGTCTGGGAGCCCGATTGGCACGGCAAGGCATCTTCGACCGGCGGCCGTCTCCGCACCTCAGCTTTGTGATTGAGGAGGCGGTACTGCTGCGTCCGCTGGGTGGTCAGTCTGTATGGCGGGGGCAGATGGAGCAGCTCCTGTTGATCGAGGAGAAGCGGAACGTCGAGGTTCAGGTGATGCCGCTCTCCCGTCACGAACATGCCGGATTGGCTGGCCCGTTCACCTTGATGGAGATGAAGGATGGGCGCAGGATCGCGTATGCGGAGGTGCAGGGCGACAGCCGGGTCCACACGCAGCGCCAGAGGGTCCGGGAGCTTGAACGTACGTACGGGTCCCTGCGTGCTCAGGCCCACACTCCGGCAGAATCGCGTGCGTTGATCGAGAAGCTGTTGGGAGAGAGATGAGCGGGGAAGAGACCGGGCTTGACCTGGACCGACTGGCATGGTTCAAGAGCAGTTACAGCGCCGGTGACGGCGGCGAATGTGTTGAGGTCGCCGCCCGCCCCGGCCGGGTCCACGTCCGCGACTCGAAGGACACGACCCGCGCCGCACTGGCCGTGGAACCCGCCGCATGGACCGCGTTCGTCCGGTTCGCGGCACTCTGATCGGGCAAGGCCTTCGGCAGTCCCGCGCTGCCGAGGGCTCCGCACAGGCCACCTTCGGCGACGTCACCGCGCTCATGGGCCACGGTCCGATGGCTGTCACCACGGCGGGCGTGCTGTCACCAGGGCCACCGGGGGCGGGCGCCGAGCAGGGTTCGGACCCCGGTGCACTCTCAGCTGTCCACCCCGGCTTCCCACTTGAGCCGGCGCAGCATGTCGTCGCTGAAGAGGTGCCGGCTCCGGTCGAGCAGTTCGCCCACCTCCGCGTCGGCGCGCTGCCCGTCCTGCGGTGGATGCCAGCGCCGCGCTGCTTGCTCGGCCCGGGCGCGCAGCTTCATGTCCGGGTCCTGGAACAGACCGACCGCCGCCCGTAGCGCCACGGTGCCGCCGCGTGCGTCGAGCAGCCGGAACGCTCCGACGCGGACGTGCGGCGGTCGATCGGTACCGGTGCGCTCCAGGAGCCAGTCGGCGGGCAGTTCCCCGGCCGAGGGGAGCAGCGCGGTGGCGGTCTCGCGGACGACACCGGTGGCAGGGTCGTCGAGGAGCGGCCGCAACTGCTCCGCGTCCGTGCAGTCCAGTAGCCGCAGCCCTGCCACCGCTCGCGCCCGCACCCCGGCCGCCGGGTGCGCGAGCAGCGGTCGCAGGAACCCGGCGTCCGCGCGGTTCCCGCACTCGGCCAGCCCGATGACCGCGCCGGGCGGCAAGTCGGGGTCGTCCGATGGCGTGCACCGCTCCCGGTACCGGACCGCCGGGTCGGCCCCCTGCTGTCGTACGACATACCGGGCACAGGCACGCACCAGCGCGGAACGGTCGCTGAGAAACGCCTCCGCCTGCCCCGGCCGCCCCGCCCGTCTCAGCGCGGTGACGCCTGCCGAACGGGTACGCGGGTTGCGTGCGGACAGCAGCGGAGGCAGCACTTCCTCGTAGGCGTCCTCACGACGGCTCACGGCGCACCGACGTCGACATGGAGATCAACCACATCCCCGCCAAGAACTCCTACGCCCACCTGGACGAGCCGGGATTCCGGACGAACAGCAGGGGCGGCGGCGCGGGCATGGGCCCCGCGATCCGCATGGAGTACGACGACCACCGCATCATGACCAGCACAGGATCCAGCGCAGAATCCGTCGCATGGCGAGCCAGGCAGCGGGCGCTGATCGACGCCGGCCACTGGGACCAAGCCATGAAGATGGACATCGACGAGATCCGGGAGAACTTCGGCGACAAGTACGACACGCACATCAAGGACATGATCGACAGCCTCCAGAACAACGGGAAGTTCCAGAAGATGCTGGAGAAGCGAGGCTGGACCGTCGACTACGACATCCTGAAGTGACCCACACAGAGGAAGGGGCAACCCCATGGACCTGACGCTGAACCCGCCTCACGGCGTGGAGCCCGTACGTCTCGGCATGACGCCCGACGAAGCGCTCGCCGCCGTAGCCCCCTGGGGCACCCCCAAGCTCGTCCCCGCACAGGGTCGTCCCCCCAAGAGGATCTTCACGGCCTTCCGGGAGATCCGCTTCAACGTCCTCCTGGAGGGCTCGGGCGAATCCGTCACCGCAGTGGAGCTGTGGTGGCCCGGTGAGGGGCGCGCCAGCTCCGTCCGCGTGCTGCTCGACGGCGACGACGTCTTCACCACACCCGCCGAGGACCTCTTCCGCAAGGCCGAGGAACGCGGCTGGACCGTCGACCGGACGGACCCCGAGTACCCGTTCATCCCCGGAGTCTCCCTGGGCTTCACGCGCCAGACCTCCCAGGAGGTTCCCCGCACGCCGCAGGGACTGCCCCTCTTCGTGACGTCCGTGCTTGTCGGAGGGGAGCACTACTACGACGCTGAAGCGCGGTAGCCCGAGATGACACACCAGGGACGGGAAGCAAGCACCCAGCTCCGCCTCGTACCTCTCCCTCCACACCCTGTCCGCAGTCTTCATTACGACGTAGTGGAAGTCAGACGTCGATGGGGGATCGCCCCTCCCGCGGCGGCGGTCGACGGCTGCGGTGCCTCGCTGGCCCCGACCCCGGCGGGCGCGCGTTGCGTCGAGGGGGTGAGTACGCGGGACTGCCACAGCACGTCATGGAGTGCGGTGCGCTCGCGGTGTCGGCCGAGGACGTCGGTGTCTACCGCCCTGACCTGGCTCGGTCCTGTCCGGTCGTGACCCTCGCCTCGCCCGGAGGTGCCGAGAGGGCACCCCGGTCGCACCCGGCCTTCACACCGGCCGGTCTGCCCGCTGTCTCCCGCAGACGGCCCCTGGACCGGGTAGGGCCAACTCGGCTACGTGAGCGCGCAGTTACTGTAAGTTCCTGCTATGAATCAGGGCAAGGTGAGTGAGAACCCGGAATCGCGCTTCTCCGCGGTGATGGTGGGTGCGGCCAGGCTTCCGGGCGTGCGCATCCATCGGGAGGCGTACCTCCGTAAGGCGCTGGCGCGCTACTGCACCGAGGACGAGATCCGCAGGGCGGTCGAGGGGACCCCCGCGGCGGCGGGCCTCACCACCGAGCTGCTGGGCCGGGCGGCCGACGACTCCATCCGCTACGAGACGGCCAAGGCCAGTGCCCTCTCCGCCGCGGCCGGGGTACCCGGATTCCTGGCCCTGCCCGCCACCGTGCCGGCCGACACGGCCCAGTACTTCGCCCACATGCTGCGCATCTCGCAGAAGCTCGCCTACCTCTACAGCTGGCCCGACCTGTTCTCCGACGACGGCGACGACGTCGACGACGCGACGATGGGCGTGCTCACACTGTTCTTCGGCGTGATGTTCGGTACCCAGTCGGCGAACGCGGCCGTGGGGAAGGTCGCGGGGATGATGGCGGAGCAGGTCGCCAGGAAGCTGCCCCAGAAGGCGCTCACCCAAGGCGTCGTCTACCCGGTGGTGAAGAAGGTCGCGGCCTACATCGGTGTTCAGATGACGAAGCAGACCTTCGCCAAGAGCGTCTCGAAGGCCATCCCGGTCGTCGGGGCCGCCGTGTCCGGCACACTCACCTTCGCGACGTACCGCCCCATGGCCAAGCGGCTCAAGAAGCACCTCTCCGAGTCGGTCCTGGCGCAGCCGACGCACCGCGTCGTGGTCGTGGAAGCCGGGGAGGCCCGCGAGACCCTCGTCCCGAAGCCTGCCGGGGGCTCCGCCACCGACGGAACCGCCGCAGCGACGGAGAGCCCCCGGCCCTCGTAGTCACGCACGACGAGAGGCGAAGAGGGATGCCGTGCGCAGGCTTTCGCTGAGGCATGTTCTGTCAGCGCGAGCGGTCAGTGTGCACGGCCCGATCCGCGCGGTCGCTCCGTGACGGGCCCCCGGCACAGGGGCCCGGGGCCGACGCCTGAGCGGCCCCCTGAGCGCCTTCGGTGCCGCTACGGGTGACGGTGCTTCCGGTCAATCCGTTCGACACCCGTTCGGAGCTGCGGGAAACTCCCCCCGATGACTCAACGAACCGACACGCCTCCCAGCTGGGACGAGCGTACGCAGCTGGCCACCTTCCTGGACTACGCCCGAGCCACCGCCCGCGCCAAGTGCGAGGGCGTGTCCGCCGAGGACGCCCGCAAGGCCCCGCTCGCACGTTCACCGCTGATGACCCTGTGCGGGCTGATCAGCCATCTGCGGTGGGTCGAGCACTACTGGTTCCAGGTGGTGTTCCTGGGTGAGGAGCCTGCGGGGCCGCTCGCCGAGGCGACCGACGACGATCCCGATCCCGAGATGCGGACGGCGGTCGACGTACCGCTGCCCCGGCTCCTCGCCGAGTACGAGGAGCAGAGCGCCCGCTACCGGCGACTGGTGGCCGACCACGACCTGGACTCGACGGCAGAGCGCCCCATCAGCGACGGCCGCCGTGTCGACCTCCGCTGGGTGATCCTCCACCTGATCGAGGAGACGTCCCGTCACAACGGCCACCTGGATGTCGTGCGTGAGCTGGTCGACGGGCGGACCGGCGCCTGACACCGCCGTGTTCGGGGAGCGGGACCGCCGCCCGGGCGCCTGCGGCAGGAGCGGCCGGCGGCCGCGGTCGGCGACGCGAGGCGCAGCCACCGCTGCCGCGGCCTGAACGGCGATGCCGTCGCCACCTCCGGGAGCCGACCCGTGCCGCATCCCGTGTGCCGCCGGGTGCCGGCCCCCGGGTCCCGCTCCGCTTCCACGGCTGACCGCCGCTCGGCCGGGCGCCCGGCCGGGCCGCGTCACGCCGGTGAGTGCGGTGCCACGCCCCGAGCCTCGACGTCGAACAGCGCAAGCTCCGGCTCGGCGCCCACCGCGCGGAAGAGCCGGGGAGCGGCCGGGCCCTCCGGGGCCCGGCGCATGGCCTCCAGGGCCGCGCCGTCCCGCCACAGGGTCTGGATCCGCCAGCGGCCGTCCCGGCCCCTCAGCAACTCCGTCCGCAGCGCCCCGTCGGGCAGGGGGCCCGCGACGAGCGCACGGTAGGCCGCCACGAGTTCGCCTTCCCGCTCCGGGGCGACGACTGCGCTGACCTCGCTCAGCACCTGTCCGGTCATGACCCTCGCCTCCCTCTCCCCACGCTACGCGGCCTGCTCCGGCGGCGCCCGCGCGCCTTTGGCGCCCGGCCGCCGCCGTCCGCGCGAGAAGGCCGCGGCCCCGCCCGCGGAGCAGCGCCCACCGGCACCGCGGAACGGTGCGCCGCAGTCCCGCGACGCAGCGGGGCGCCACCGCGGCCCGCCCCGACACCGGGTCCGAGATACCTCACTCGCTCCGTCCGGAAGAGCATCATTTGTCATGCATCACGGCCCCTCCGCCCCGGCCCTCCCGGCCAGGCCGGGCGGCCGTCCGAGCACGACCCCTACACGAGGAGAAGCCGGCATGTCGGGACGCATCGCGGTGGGAGTGGACGGCTCCGAGGAGAGTGCGGCGGCGGTGGACTGGGCGGCGGACGAAGCCGCCCTCCGCGGCGCCGAGCTGCGCCTGGTGAACGCCTCGCTCTGGCGGGAGCACGCCGTCGTGGCCGTCCAGCCCGCCCGGGACGTCCGCGCCCGGCGCGCGCGGGACCTGCTCGGCGCCATGAAGGAGCGGGCCCGGTCCCGCCAGGGCGGAGTCACCACCAGCGAGGAGGAGGTGGAGGACGCGCCCGGCACCGTGCTGGTGTCCGCCTCCGCGGACGCCGAACTCGTGGTGCTCGGCTCGCACGGCCTCGGCGCCTCCGCGGGCTTCACCGCCGGATCCGTGGGCCAGGAGGTGGCGGCGGAGGCGCACGGCCCCGTCGTGCTGGTCCGGGGGGCCGGGGCGGAACCCGGCGGCCGCGTCGTCGTGGGCGTGGACCTCCGGTCCGCCGGCGAGGAACTGCTGCGCTTCGCCTTCGAGTTCGCCGCCCGCCGCTCCGCGCCCCTGCGCGTCGTGCACACCTGGCACCTGACTCCGCTGCACCACGCCCTGCACCCGCACAAGGAGGAGAGCACCGAGGCGGCCGGGGCGGCACTGAGCGAGGCGGTGCGCCCCCATCGCGAGCGGTACCCGCAGGTGGAGGTGGAGGAGGAGGCCGCCGTCGGACGGGCGGCCGAGCACCTGGTCGAGGCGGCCGCGGGCGCCGGGATCGTCGTGGTGGGGCGGCGGACGACGGCCCGCAGGGGCCACCTCGGCGCCACCGCCCACGCGGTGATCCACCACGCCGCCTGCCCGGTCGCCGTCGTCCCGCACACCTGACCCGAGAGGCCCGCACCGCGGACGGGAGGGGCCCGCGCACCTGACCCGACGGGCCCGCGCCGGGGCCGCCGCCGCGGGCATGCGGCCACCGGCGATGTGGCGTGTACTGGAAGGGCAGATGTCTCGAAGAGATCGGACCGCTGCCCATGACCGATCAGGACACGCTGTCGGTGAACACCATCCGCGGCCTGTGCATGGACGCCATCCAGCAGGCCGAGTCGGGGCACCCCGGGACCCCGATGGGCATCGCCCCCGTGGCGTACACCCTGTGGCAGAGGTTCCTGCGCTTCGACCCGCAGGACCCCGTCTGGCCCAACCGGGACCGCTTCGTCCTCTCCGAGGGGCACGCCTCGGCGCTGCTGTGGTCGCTGCTGCACCTGTCCGGCGTACGGGCGGTGGACGCGGACTACGAGGTGCTCGGACGGCCCGCGGTCGCCCTCGACGACCTCAGGGCCTTCCGCCAGCTCGACTCCCGGTGCCCCGGGCACCCCGAGTACCGCTGGACCAGCGGGGTGGAGACGACCACCGGCCCCCTCGGCCAGGGAGTCGCCACCTCGGTCGGCATGGCGCTGGCCGGGCGCTGGCTCGCCGACCGCTACAACCGGGACGGCTTCGACCTGTTCGACTTCGACGTCTACGCGCTCGCCGGGGACGGCTGCATGATGGAGGGCATCTCCTCCGAGGCCGCCTCCGCCGCCGGGCACCAGGGGCTGGCGAACCTGTGCTGGATCTACGACTCCAACCGGGTCACCATCGAGGGCCACACCGACATCACGTTCACCGAGGACGTGGCGGCCCGCTTCCTGGCCTACGGATGGAACGTCACCACCGTGGCCGACGCCAACGACCTGGACGCCGTGGCCCGCGCGCTGCACACCTTCCGCGCCGAGACCGAGCGCCCCACCCTGGTCGTGGTGCACAGCCACATCGGATACGGCTCGCCCGTGGAGGACTCCCCCCGCGCCCACGGCACGCCCTTCGGCGAGGAGGGGGTCCGCAGCACCAAGCGCTTCCTCGGCCTGCCGCCCGACGAGCGCTTCCACGTGCCCGAGGCGGTCCGCGAGGACTTCGCCCGGGGCATCGGCGCCCGCGGGAAGCGGCTGCGCACCGCCTGGGAGGAGCGCTTCGAGGCATACCGCCGCGCCTGGCCCTCGGAGGCCGACGAGATCACCCGCATGCAGCGCCGGGAACTCCCCGAGGACTGGGAGGCGGCCCTGCCCCAGTTCCCGCCCGACCCGAAGGGCCTGGCGAGCCGGGACTCCTCGGGCCGGGTCCTCAACGCGCTGGCCGAGCGGGTGCCCTGGCTGCTGGGCGGCTCCGCCGACCTGTCGCCGTCCACGAAGACACGGCTGACCTTCGACGGCGCGGGGGACCTGGAGCCCGACGAGCCGGGCGGGCGCAACCTGCACCTGGGGGTGCGCGAACACGCCTCCGCGGCGATCGCCAACGGCATGGCGCTGACCAAGCTGCGGCCCTACTGGTCCGGGTTCCTCATCTTCTCCGACTACGCCAAGGGAGCCATCCGGCTGTCCGCGCTGATGGAGATCCCCGTGGTGCACATCTTCACCCACGACTCCATCGGCGTCGGCGAGGACGGCCCCACCCACCAGCCGGTCGAACAGCTCGCGGGCCTGCGGGCCATGCCCGGCCTGCTGGTCTTCCGCCCCGCCGACGCGGGGGAGGTCGTGGAGACCTGGCGGGCGGTGGCCGCGCTGCGCCACGAGCCCGCCGCCCTGGTGCTCTCGCGCCAGGCCCTGCCCACCCTCGACCGCTCCGCCCTCGCCCCCGCCTCCGGCACGGCCCGCGGCGCCTACGTCCTGGCCGACGCGCCCGACGGCGCCCCGCAGGTCCTGCTGCTGGCCACCGGCTCCGAGGTCTCCCTGGCCCTGTCGGCCCGGGAGGAACTCGCCGCCGAGGGCATCGCGGCCCGCGTGGTGAGCATGCCCTGCTGGGAACTCTTCGACCGGCAGCCGAGGGAGTACCGCGAGGCCGTGCTGCCACCGGGCGTCACCGCCCGCGTGGGGGTCGAGCAGGCGTCCACCTTCGGCTGGGACCGCTACGTCGGCGACCGGGGAGCGGTCGTCGGCATGCACACCTACGGCGCGTCGGCCCCGCTGAAGAAGCTGATCACGAAGTTCGGGTTCACACCCGAGCGGGTCGCCCAGGTCGCGCGGGACGTGCTCGCGGGCCGGGAGCAACCGCGGTCCGCCGCATGACCACGCCCGCGCCCGCTCGGCGCGCGGCGCAGAGCGTACGGAGGAAGGCCACCATGAAGCGACGGGGAGGATCACCGTGACCACCAACACCCCCATGCAACTCGGCATGGTCGGGCTCGGACGCATGGGCGCCAACCTGGTGCGCCGCCTCATGCGCGACGGCCACACCTGCGTGGTGTACGACCTCGACCCCGACACCGTCCGCGAGGTGGAGCAGGAGGGCGCCGTCGCCGCCACCTCGCTGAAGGACCTCGTCGGCCGGCTCGACCGGCCCCGGAACGTCTGGCTGATGCTCCCCGCGGGCGTCGTCCAGCGCACCGTCGACGAACTGGCCGACCTCCTCGACACCGACGACGTCGTCATCGACGGCGGCAACTCCTACTACCGCGACGACATCGCCCGCGCGCGCCGACTCGCCCCGCAGGGAGTGCACTACGTCGACTGCGGCACCTCCGGAGGCGTCTGGGGCCTGGAGCGCGGCTACTGCCTGATGGTCGGCGGCGACGAGGCGGCGGTCCGGCGCCTCGACCCGCTGCTGCGCACCATCGCCCCGGGCAGGGGCAGCGCGGAGCCCACCCCGGGCCGGACCGCGACCACCGGAACCGCCCCCGAGGGCTACCTGCACTGCGGGCCCAGCGGCGCGGGCCACTTCGTGAAGATGGTCCACAACGGCGTGGAGTACGGGATGATGGCGGCCATCGCCGAGGGCCTGAGCATCATCCGCCACGCCGACGCCGGTCTGCGCGAGCGGACGGTCGACGCGGAGACCGCCCCGCTGCGGGACCCGGAGGCCTACGCCTACGAGATCGACGTCGCCGAGGTCGCCGAGGTCTGGCGACGCGGCTCGGTGGTCGGCTCCTGGCTGGTCGACCTGGTCGCCGACGCGCTGGCCCGGTCGCCCGGGCTGGACGGCTTCGCGGGCCGGGTGTCCGACTCCGGGGAGGGCCGCTGGACGGTCCTGGCGGCGGTCGACGAGAGCGTACCCGCACCCGTGATCACCGCCGCCCTGTACGAGCGCTACGGCTCGCGCGGACTGGGCGAGTTCACCGGGAAGGTGCTGTCGGCGATGCGCGGCGAGTTCGGCGGGCACGCCGAGAAGGCGGGCTGAACCGTGCCGCTGCCGACCCCGGCGACGGGCCGCGGCCCCCGCCCGGACGACCATGTGATCGTGCTCTTCGGCGCGACCGGGGACCTGGCCCGCCGCAAGCTGCTGCCCGGGCTGTTCCACCTGGCCCACGCCGGGCTGATGCCGGAGCGCTACCGGATCGTGGGCTCGGCCCCCGCCGCCGTCGCCCTCGGCGACGAGGAGTTCCGCGCCCACGCCCGGGAGGCGGTCGCCGAGTTCGGCCGGAGCAAGCCGGAGGGCGGGGCCTGGGAGGAGTTCGAGGCGGCGCTCTCCTTCGGTGCCGCCGACGCGGAGGACCCCCAGCCCCTGCTCGACGCCGTGCGGCGGGCCGAGCAGTCGCTCGGCGGCCACCCGGGCCGGCTCTGCCACCTGGCGGTGCCGCCGGCCGCGTTCGCCTCCGTCGTCCAGCTCCTCGGCGACACCGGGCTGGCCGAGGGCACGCGGGTGATCGTGGAGAAGCCCTTCGGCACCGACCTGCCGTCCGCCCGGTCCCTGGACGCCACCCTCCACGCCGTCTTCGACGAGTCGATGATCTTCCGCATCGACCACTTCCTGGGCAAGGAGTCGGTGGACAACATCCTCGCCCTGAGGTTCGCCAACGGCATGTTCGAACCCGTCTGGAACCGGGACCACATCAGCCATGTGCAGATCGACGTGCCGGAGCGGATCGGGATCGAGGGGCGGGCGGGGTTCTTCGAAGGCACCGGCACCTTCCGGGACATGATCGTCACCCATCTCTTCCAGCTCATGGGGTTCGTGGCGATGGAACCCCCCACCTCCCTCACGGCGCGCGCACTGCGGGACGAGAAGGAGAAGGTCTTCCAGTCGCTGCGCCCGATCGACCCCGCCCACGTGGTGCGCGGCCAGTACACGGGCTACCGCGACGAACCGGGGGTGGACCCGCACTCCGACACCGAGACCTTCGCGGCCCTGCGCGTCGAGCTGGACAACTGGCGCTGGGCCGGGGTGCCGTTCTTCCTCCGGTCCGGCAAGTCCCTCGCCCAGGGGCGGCACATGGTCACCCTGGGCTTCCGCGAACCGGTGCTGCGGATGTTCGCACCCGACGCCGGTGCGGACGGCCCGCACGGCAACGTCCTGGCGATCGACTTCGACGACCCCGGGAGCATCACCGCCCGCTTCCGGACCAAGCAGCCGGGACCCTCGATGCGCCTGGAGCAGGCCGAGATGGTCTTCGGCTACGCGGGCTCGTTCAACGAGGCGCACGCGCTGGAGGGGTACGAGCGCCTGATCCTGGACGCCATGCTGGGGGACCAGTCCCTGTTCACCCGCTCCGACGGCATCGAGCGCCTGTGGGAGGCCGCCACCCCGCTGCTGGAGGAGCCTCCGCCCGTCGAGCCCTACCGGCCGGGCTCCTGGGGCCCCGAGCGGATCGACCGGCTCATCGCTCCGTACCGCTGGAGCCTTCCGGACCGCTGAGCAGCGGATCGGGCAGCAGCTCGCCCCGGGAGTCCAGACGGTAGAGCAGCACCAGCGCCGGACCCACCAGCACCACCGACACCAGCGAGACGACCACCAGCCAGCCCATCGTGGCCTCCGCGCCCGCCCCCTCGGCCACGGTCAGCGAGGTGGGCAGCAGATACGGGCGCTGGGCCAGGCCCCAGGCGACGACCACCGCGCCGACCGAGCCGACGGCGGCCGCCCGGGTGGGCAGCGTGGGCGCGTCGCGGACCAGCAGCCAGGCCGCGGCCAGCGCGCACAGCGCGGCCGCACCCACCAGGGCCAGCCCCCAGCCGCCGGTCAACCGCTCGTGGACGTAGGGCGCGTCGTCCCGGGTCAGCACGATGCCCACGCCGGCCAGCGCGGCCAGGGCCACCAGCGTTCCCAGGGCCCGCCGCCGGAAGTAGCCGACCAGGTCCGGGTCCCCGTAGGTGCGGGCGTCGCCGGAGAGGAAGACCGCGCCGAGGAAGGCGGCCGCGGCCACCGTCATCAGCCCGGCCAGCACCGAGGTCGGGTTGGTCCAGGCGGACACCGAGGCGCTGCCGCCCGGCGCGACCCGCCCCGAGGCGACGCCCCCCACCGCCGCACCGAGGAAGTACGGGGTCAGGACCGAGGCGATCGCGAAGGCCGCCCCGTAGACGCGCCGTTCGGCCAGCCGCCGGGTGGGCTTGCGGAAGGCGAACCCCGCCCCGCGGAGCACCAGCCCCGCCGCCGCCAGCGCCAGCGGAACCCAGAGCACGGTGAACACCGCCTGGAACATGGCCGGGAACCCGGTCCACATCACCACCAGCACGAAGATCAGCCAGACGTTGTTGACCTCCCACACCGGCCCCACGGAGTGGTCGATCAGCGCGCGCGGACGCCTCCCGCGCCGCGCCCCGCCCGCGAGGAGGTCCCAGAACCCGGCGCCGTAGTCGGCGCCGCCCCCGCAGGCGTAGGCGAGCACGGCCAGCACCAGCACCCAGGCGACGAGATCGGCCATCACCGGCGTCCTCCGGAGGCGGGGGTGTGCGGGGGACGGGGTCCGTAGGGCGTGGCGTGCTCCGGGGACTCGGCCACGGAGGGCCGGCGGCCCTCGCGCACCCCGCTCCGTTCGTCCTCCAGGCGCCAGCGGGTGCGCATCCGCAGCAGGACGGTGAGGAACACCGCCAGCATCGCGGTGTACCCGGCCACCACCACGCCGAGGACCGCCCACAGGGTGCCAGCGGGGGCGTCGGTGACGGCCTCCGCGACCCGCATGTGGCCGTAGACGATCCAGGGCTGGCGGCCCACCTCGGTGGTGATCCAGCCCGCTTCGACGGCGACCAGGCAGGCGGCGCCCGACCCCGCGGCCGCCCACAGGAACCAGCGGGACCGGGGCAGGTCGCGGCGGCGCCACCACGCCCACGCGTACCAGAGCGCGAGGAGCAGCAGCACGCTGCCGATGCCGACCATCACGTCGAACGCGGTGTGCGCGACGGTCGCCTGACCGGGTGTCGGGCGGTCCCCCGGCGGCACCGAGGTCAGCCCCGTCACCCGGGTGCTCGGGCTGAACCCGGCGAGGATCGAGTCCAGCTGGGGGATTCTGATGCCCCCGGACACCGAACCGTCCGGGTTCAGGCGTCCGAAGATGTACTCCGGGACATGGGTGTCGGTCTCCCAGACCAGCTCCATCGCGGCGAACTTCACCGGCTGCTGGTGGAAGACGGACCGGGCGATGAAGTCCCCCAGGAACATCTGCACGGGGGCGAGCACCGCGGCGGCCGTGAAGGGCACGGTGAAGCCCAGCCGGTGGTAGCGGTCGCGGCGCCCGCGCAGCATTCCGGTGGCGTAGACGCCCGCCACCACGAAGCCCGCGGTCATGAACATCGCCACCACGAAGTGCCAGTACTCCGGGCCGAACATGGGCGTGAACACGGCCTTGCGCACGTCCACGTCCACGGGCTCGCCGTTCGCGTCCAGCCGGAAGCCCCGGGGGGTGTTCATCCAGGAGTTCGCGGCCAGGATGCCGAACGCCCCCAGCAGCGCCACCAGCGGCAGCGGCACCCCGAGGACGAAGTGGGTCCGCCGCCCGAGCCTGCGCCACCCGTACAGGTACACGGCGATCAGCACCGCCTCCAGGAAGAAGGCCCAGGCCTCGACCCCGAAGCCGAGGCCGAAGACGTCGCCCCAGCGACCCAGCAGCCCCGGCCACAGCAGCCCGAGCTCGAAGGAGAGCACGGTGCCGGTGACCACGCCGACCGCGAACTGCACGGCCATCACCGCCGACCAGCGGCGGGCCAGCAGCCAGGCCACCGGGTCGTCGGTGCGCAGCGCCCGGTAGTGCATCAGCAGGGTGATGAAGGGCAGGGCGACCCCGAGCGGCACCAGCAGGATGTGGACGCCGAGGCTGAAGGCCATCAGCTCGCGGGCCGGCAGCAGCTGCGGCGGGTCCTGCGCCAGCAGTTGCAGCGCCCCGGTCACCGGCGCCACCGGGCACCGGGCCCGGCCCCGCCGTGCACGGGGTCCGCACCCGTGGTTGCGTGCCCTGGCTGATAGTCCACCGTGAGGTCCTCCCCGCGTGGGTGCGCCGTCGCCGCTCACCCCACCACCGCGGGCAGGACTCCGGCGGGCTCACCCGGCCGCGTTGCTCCGGATGCCGCCCGAGCCTCCACCGGGCGGGTTCCCTCCCGGCGCGCCGCGCGGGCCTCCTCCCGCGGGAGACCGCCCCGCGCTCCTAGCCTCGTCGGCATGCTGGGGCTTCCTGACCACGTACGCGCCTGCCTGTTCGACCTCGACGGGGTGCTCACCCGGACCGCGAAGGTGCACGCGGCCGCCTGGAAGGAGATGTTCGACGGGTTCCTCCGCGCTCGCGCGGACCGCGAGGGAACCGCGTTCACGCCCTTCGACGCGGTCGAGGACTACGACGAGTACGTCGACGGCCGACCGCGCGAGGACGGAGTGCGCACCTTCCTCGCGGCACGCGGGGTGCGGCTGCCGGAGGGGTCGCCGGACGACCCGCCGGGTGCCGAGACCGTGAACGGGCTCGGCACCCGCAAGAACGCCCTGGTGCTGCGCCGGATCCGCGAGGACGGAGTGGAGCCCTACCAGGGGTCGGTGGGCTACGTCCACGCGGTGCGGGCCGCCGGGCTGCGGTGCGCCGTGGTGTCCTCCAGCGCCAACTGCCGTGACGTGCTGGCGGCCGCCGGGATCGAGGACCTGTTCGACGGACGGGTCGACGGCGTGGTGGCGCACGAGCGGGGGCTGCGCGGCAAGCCCGCCCCCGACACCTATCTGGAGGGCGCCCGCGTCCTGGGGGCCGAGCCCGCCGAGGCGGCGGTCTTCGAGGACGCGCTCGCCGGTGTCGAGGCCGGGCGGGCCGGGGGCTTCGGCGTGGTCGTCGGCGTCGACCGGGTGGGGCAGGCCGAGCGCCTGAGGACACACGGGGCGGACGTGGTGGTCCGTGACCTGTCCGAACTCCTGGAGGCGCGGTGATCACCCATTCCTGCTTCGCCGTCGAGCCGTGGTGCCTGCGCGAGACCGAGCTGAACCTGGACGTGCTGGCACAGAGCGAGTCGGTCTTCGCCCTCTCCAACGGGCACATCGGCTGGCGCGGCAATCTCGACGAGGGCGAGCCCCACGGGCTGCCGGGCGCCTATCTCAACGGCGTCCACGAGCAGCATCCGCTGCCCTACGCGGAGGCCGGGTACGGCTATCCGGAGTCCGGGCAGACGATGATCAACGTCACCGACGGCAAGGTCGTCCGGCTGCTCGTCAACGACCACCCCTGCGACCTGCGCTACGGCCGGCTGCTGGAGCACGAGCGGGTGCTGGACTTCCGTACCGGGGTGCTCGCCCGGACCGCGCGCTGGACCACGCCCGGCGGCCAGACCGTCCGGATCACCTCCCGCCGCCTGGTCTCCTTCACCCAGCGGGCGGTGGCCGCGCTGGTGTACGAGGTGGAGCCGCTCGGGGGCCCGGCCGCGGTGGCCGTGCAGTCCGAGCTCGTCGCCAACGAGCAGCTGCCGCACACCGAGGGGGATCCCCGTGTGGCCGCGGTGACCGGGTCCCCCCTGGTGGCGGAGGAGCACTTCGCCGAGGACACCCGGCTGCGGCTGGTGCACCGCACCGAGGTCAGCGGGCAGCGGGTGGGAGCGGCTGCCGACCACCTCGTCGAGGGCCCGGACGGCACCCGCTGGACGGCGCAGAGCGAGCCGGACGTCAGCCGCCTGACGGTGACCGCGGACCTGGCCCCCGGGCAGTGCCTGCGGCTGGTGAAGTTCGTCGCCTACGGTTGGTCCGGGGAGCGCTCGCTGCCGGCGGTGCACGACCAGGTCGACGGCGCCGTCGCCGCGGCGCTCAGCGCCGGCTGGGACGGGCTGGTCGCCGAGCAGCGGGCCTTCCTGGACCGCTTCTGGGCGGGAGCGGACGTCGAGGTGGAGGGCGACGCCCAGATCCAGCAGGCGGTGCGGTTCGCCCTCTTCCACGTGCTCCAGGCGGCGGCCCGCGGCGAGGAGCGCGCGATCCCCGCCAAGGGGCTGACCGGTACGGGGTACGACGGGCACTCCTTCTGGGACACCGAGTCCCTCGTCCTGCCGGTGCTCACCTGCACGGCCCCGCGGTCCGTCGCCCCGGTGCTGCGGTGGCGGCACCGCACGCTGCCGGCCGCCCGGGAGCGCGCGCTCCAGCTGGGCCTGGCGGGTGCGGCCTTCCCCTGGCGGACCATCGACGGCGCGGAGTGCTCGGCGTACTGGCCGGCCGGGACGGCGGCCTTCCACGTCAACGCCGACATCGCCATGGCCGTGGTCCGGTACGTGAGGGTGACGGGCGACGAGGACTTCGAGCGCGCCGAGGGGCTGGAGCTGCTGGTCGAGACCGCCCGGCTGTGGCGGTCCCTCGGCCACCACGACGCGGGGGGCGTCTTCCACATCGACGGCGTCACCGGGCCCGACGAGTACAGCGCGGTGGCCCGCGACAACCTCTACACCAACCTGATGGCCCGCCGGAACCTGCGGGCCGCGGCGGACGCGGCCACCCGCCATCCGGACCGGGCCGACGAGCTCGGCGTCGACGAGGAGGAGGCCGCCTCCTGGCGGGATGCCGCCGACCGGATGGCGGTGCCGTACAACGAGTCCCTGGGCGTGCACGAGCAGTCGGCCGGGTTCACCCGCCTCCAGCGCTGGGACTTCGACGCGACCCCGCCCGAGCACTACCCCCTGCTGCTCCACTACCCCTACTTCGACCTGTACCGGAAGCAGGTCGTCAAGCAGGCCGACCTGGTGCTGGCGATGATGGAGTGCCCGGAGGAGTTCAGCGCCGAGGAGAAGGCGCGCAACTTCGCCTACTACGAGGCCCTGACCGTCCGGGACTCGTCCCTGTCGGCGTGCTGCCAGGCGGTGCTCGCCGCCGAGACCGGGCATCTGCGGCTGGCCTACGCCTACCTCCGCGAGGCCGGGCTGATGGATCTGGCGGACCTGGAGCACAACACCCGCGACGGGCTGCACATCGCCTCGCTCGCCGGGTCGTGGATCGCGCTGGTCGTCGGTTTCGGGGGGATGCGCCGGCACGCCAGGCAGGACGGGGAGCCGGACCGCCTGGGCTTCGCGCCGCGTCTGCCCGAGGCGCTGACCCGGCTGGTGTTCACCGTGACGGTGCGGGGGCGCAGGCTGAAGGTGGACATCACCTCCGCGGGCGCGCGGTACGTGCTGCTGGAGGGCGAGCCGCTGGAGGTGCTGCACCACGGGGAGCCGGTGACCGTGGCCGCCGGGGCGCCGGCGGACCGGCCGGTGCCCCAGGTGCCCGTCCGCCCGGAGCCCCAGCAGCCCCGGGGCAGGCATCCGGCCGGGCCGGCGGAAGGGGAGGAGAGCGGGGGAGGGGAGCAGGACGGCGCCTGAGGCCCGTCCGTCCCGTCCGACCCGTCCGGGCCGCGGCGCCCGGCACGCCGGCGGCCACCACGGCGGCCCCACGGCACTCGGCGGCCCCGCCGACCGTCCGGGGGAGCCCCCTGCGTGCCGTCGCGCACCCGGCGCACCACCGCGGCCGGCGTCCTCTCGGGCGGCCCCGGGGCCGGTGCCCGTGGCGGGGAGGACGCGCGACCTACCGCACAGTCTGTGACCTTCGTCTCACTGTGTGGTTGAACGGGAATACAGTGAAGGGTGGGTCGGAAGGGGTTGCCACGGGCGTATTCAGGGATGGCCGAATCCCTCACTTAGGGAGTGCGGGCCGCGGGTGCGCTCCGTGGTCGGATGAGTGCGTACCGGTCACCTGCACGCTTGCCCGGGCGGCCCGGAATGTCCGTTCTGTAAATGACGTTGTGTCAGATTCCGCTCTCCGGCGTGGTGTTGTGCTGCGCCGTCCGTCGTCCCGGGTGTGACGGCCACTTCGACGCGAAAGGAAACGCTCGCGTAGTCGTCTGTTCCCTTTCGGACAGTACGGTCCGGTTGCCAGTCGTCCCCGGATGGGTGTCTCATCTGTCCTCGGCTCTGGAGTAGACGCGGGTCCCCGTCCCGGGAGGCGCGCGGTCGGATCCATCTGCAGCGGTGTCGTCGGGGGGTGAACGCACGCTTGTCCGCCGTGTGCGCAAGGTCTTTCGCGTTCGGACGCGGGGGTGGCGGTGCCGCCCTCACCGCGCGGGCCGTCCCTGCAGGTCGGGAGCTGTACGTAGCGCGTCCCGCCACGGCGGGCGTGGGCTCGCGCGCCCGCGGCGCGGGCTGAGTCAGGCCACTGTCACGGATCAGCGCACCGGACCGGAGCGATCGACGGCGGACCCGCGTTCCCCGTCCGCTCCGCGTCCCGTTTTCCGCCCCTCCCGTGCACGGTCCCGGGCGTCCCGGGGGCCGTCGGCACGGACAGCGAAGGAAGGACTCGAGGAGTCAGATGCACAAGCACCCTGAACTTTCCGCCGACCACACCGGCCGGGACTGCGCGGCACTCTGTGGGCGCATCTGCCCGATGTGCGTGGAGCGCTTACGGGGGCAGCTGCTCACGGTGCTGGAGCTGCACCGCGAGAGCGACCACGCCCTGGTCGCGCGGTCACCCCGGATGCGGGAACGGGTGAGCGGGACCAGATCCGTCGGCATGGTGCTCGACGAACGGACGGTGGAGCTGCGGACGGAGGCGGCGGACGTGCTGGCCTCCTGGGCGCGGCTGGTCGTGGAGGAGCGCGGGGCGAAGGGGTTGCAGGGCTGCGACGTCGAGTCGCTGGTGCCGTTCCTCCGCCGGGAGGTGGACTGGATAGCCGGGCATCACGCGGCCGTCGCGTTCGACGACGAGGTGCGTGATCTGCTCCAGCGGCTCGGTGCCCTGTTCGGGCCCGCGCCGGAGCGCGGGGTGGCACTCGGGGCGTGTGTGGAGCCCGAGTGCACGGGCACCCTGCGCGCCGTGGGGCGCGAGGCCGGGGAGCCGGCCGCGGCCCCCGGCCGGATCAGTTGCGACGCCGGACATGCGCTGCCGCCCGCGCAGTGGCTGATGGTGGCCGGCCAGTTGGAGAGGGGGACGCGATGACGGGTCAGAGGCGCAGGACGGTGTCGACGGAGCTGGCCGCGCTGGCGATGGGTGTCAGCGAGGCGACGATCCGCAAGTGGGCGTCCCGGGGCAAGATCACCCGCTACGGCAGGAAGCAACGGGCCGAGTACGACCTCGACGAGCTCATCGCCCTGCGGCAGCGGGCGGCGCCGCTGTCCGCCGGGGGGCCAGGGGCCTGAGGGGGTGTCATCACCGCTCCGAGCTGCGGCGACGGGCTGCGTGTAGGCGCCGCGGAACCGGGAGGCTCATTACCGCATAAGCGGGTTGACGGTTCAGAAGATTGAGTGTCACACTTCTCCCGGCGGCTCCACGTTCTGATTCCATGATCGCTTCGCGATCGACCGGATCGGACGTCTCGAAGGCCCCCGCTCCGACCCGAATCCGCGTCCGGCACCGCGCCGGACGCGGATTCTTTTTGTCTGAAGCCGACAGAGGAAGTGTGGTCGATGTCTGTTTCCCCCAGTACCCCCGCCGGACAGTGGGCCGGTACGGTCACGCACGACGGTGAGGTGGACGACTACACCGTCACCTTCCAGGAGGACGGTTCGCTCGTCGTCGTCACGAAGAAGAGCACGGGCTCCGGTTCCTGGAAGGCCACCGGCGACGACACGTTCACGTTCTTCCTGAGGGAGGACTTCAACGCCGACGTCACCCAGATCAGCCCCACCGGGTTCCGGGCCGCCTACATCAAGATCGACTTCGAGGCCCGGCTGGAGGGCGACGGCACGTTCACCGGCAAGGGCAAGGCGGTCGTCCACGACACCCACGACAAGGTGATCTACGCGACGGACGCCCGGACCGACGCGCACCGGGTGCCGTGACGGGGGCCCTCGGGCCCGGGACCGGCGACCTCGCCGCCCAGGTGGCGCGGTTGGCCGACATCGCGGCCCTGAACAACCTGATCGACCGCTATCTGACGAGCCTGGACGAGGGCCTCACGCCACCCGGGGCGGACCCGCGGCCGGGCTCCGGTGAGGGCGGTCCGGCCCGGTCCGGCTTCGACGAGGAGTGGGCGGCGTCCCTGTTCACCGAGGACGTGGAACTGCTCTTCCCGGTGGGCAGCCACCGGGGCCTCGCCGGGGCGGACCGCTTCCTGCGGGAGATCATGGAGCGCTGGAGCCGTACGCACCACCACGGCTCCCTCGCCTTCGTCGAGCCGGACGGCGACCGCGCCGAGATCGGCTGGAGCCTGCTCGCCTCGCATGTGCACTTCGGCTCACCCCTGCCGCCGCAGCCCTCCGCGTACTTCCAGATCGGCGGGCGGTTCACCGGTACCGCGCGGCGTACCGCCGCGGGCTGGCGCTTCGCGCGGCTGCGGCTGCGGATCGTGTGGAGCACCGGCACACCGCCCGGCGGTGTCACCGAGGTCGACGCGCGGAGCCTGGAGCACCCCCGCGTCCGCTCGTGAGACCGCGCCGCCCGGCGACTTCTCATCCCACCCCATCCACGAGTTCACAGGAGAACCGTCCATGCCCACCAACCTCACGCCCGAACAGCAGCGCGCACTCGTCGAGAAGGTCTTCCACGAGGGACTGGACCTCGGGGACCTGACGGCCGCCGACCGCTACCTCACCGAGGACTTCCGCAACCACGGCAGCCACGACGACTCCATGCGCGGCCCCGAGGCCTTCAAGCACACGATCCGCATCCAGCAGTCCGCCTTCAGCGAGATCAAGTACGAGATCCTCGACTTCATCTCGCAGGGTGACCGTGCCGCGATCCGCTGGGTGATGCACGGCAAGCACACGGGCCCCTTCATCGGCATCCAGCCGACCGGGCTCCAGGTCCAGCACCAGGCCATCATCTGGTTCCGCTTCGAGGGCGACAAGATCGCCGAGCGCTGGGGGATCGTGGACAACTTCACGCTGGAGCGCTTCCTGAAGTCCGGCGGGAAGCCGGTGGGGCCGCTGACCCCGAAGGCCGGGGCCCCGCAGCAGTCCTGACGGTGCACCGGTGACGGCGGGGGCGGCTCCCGCAGGGAGCCGCCCCCGCCCCCTGCCGCCGCGAGGGCGTGCCCGCAGGCGCACCCCGGGCGGCGCCGCCCGAACCACGGAGGAAGAGGAGGCAGCTGTGCCGATCGACAGACGCGTCGCCCGCTTCAACAAGGCGGTCGCCAACCACCTGGTGGGCCCCGTCCTGAGCCGGATGCCCGGCTTCGGCAAGGTCCACCACCGCGGCCGCAAGTCGGGCCGCGCCTTCACCACCCCGGTCAAGCTGTTCCGCCGGGGCGAGGACATCATCATCACCCTGCCCTACGGGCCGGGGTCCGACTGGGTCAAGAACGTGCTGGCGGAGGGTGGTTGCGAGATCACCACCCGGGGCCGGCGGATCCGGGTCACCGATCCGGTGGTCTTCACCGACGACGGCACGACGAAGATGCCGGCGCTGACCCGCCGCATCCTCTCCAGGGTCGACGCGACCCAGTTCCTCTCCCTCACGCCCGTCGCCGCGCGCTCCGCGGCGACGGGTTGAGGAGCCGGGGATGGGGGCCGCGCAGGGCGCGGGCGCACCGGGTGGCGGGCCGCCGGTCACGGTGGCCGTCGTGGTGGCCTCGGCACGTGAGGGCCGCCTGGCCCCGGACGTCTCCGGCTGGTTCACCGCGCTGGCCGGGCAGCGGGACGACCTGGTCCTGGACGTGGTCGACGCGGCCGAGCACGCGCTGCCCGGCAGTCTCGACGCGCAGGACCCGGTCGCGCTGGAGCTGCGTCCCCGGCTCGCCGCCGCCGACGCCTTCGTCGTGGTCGTGCCGGAGTACAACCGCAGCGTCCCCGGCCCGCTGAAGACGCTCATCGACAGCTTCCAGTCCGAATGGGAGGCCAAGCCCGTCGGCTTCGTGGGCTACGGGCTCTCCCTGTCGGGCGGAGTGCGGGCGGTGGAGCACCTGCGGCTGATCTTCGCCGAGTTCCACGCGGTCGGCATGAAGGACGCGGTCTTCTTCCCCCGCGTCCTGGAGCACTACGACGCGCAGGGGCGTTTTCCGGTCGACTCCGAGGGCGCCGGGGCCGCGGCCAAGCTCATGCTCGACCAGCTGCTCTGGTGGGCCCGGGCGCTGCGCGACGCCAAGTCCGTCCGTCCGTACGGCACCTGAGCTCCCTCACCTCCTCCTGAAGGACCGATGGCCATGGCCGCTGCGAGTGACCCCCTCCCCGATCTCCTGGTCGCCATCCCCGTGGTGATCATCCTCTGCACCCTGGGTGCGCGCCTCGTCCGCAGGGCCGGACAGCCGCCGGTGGTCGGCGAGATGGCCGTCGGCCTGCTGCTCGGCCCCTCCTTCCTGGGATGGCTGTGGCCGGGCGCGCAGGCGTGGCTCTTCCCGCCGTCCGCCCTGCCCTACCTGGGGCTCCTGGGCAACCTGGGACTGCTCGTCTTCATGTTCCTCGTCGGGCACGAACTCAGGATCGGCTCCCTCGTCACGCAGACCGGGACGGCGGCGCTGGTGTCCATGGCGAGCGTCGTCCTGCCCCTGGGTCTCGGCACGCTCCTGGCCCTCGGGATGTACGGGTCCTTCGCGCCCGAGGGCGTGGCGCGGCTGCCCTTCGTCCTGTTCATCGCGGTGGCCATGAGCATCACGGCCTTCCCCGTGATGGCGCGGATCCTGGCGGACCGGGGCATGGACCGGACGCGGGTGGGCGCGCTGGCGCTGGCCTGCGCGGCCTTCGACGACGTGACCGCCTGGTGCCTGCTCGCGGGGGTGGTCGCCGTGTCCACCGCCGGCTCCCCGGCGGAGGCGCTGACGACCGCGCTGCTCGCCGTCGGCTTCGCGCTCCTCATGGGCGGGGTGGTGCGGCCGCTGCTGGCGCGGCTGGCCGCGCGCGCCGGGCGGGCGCCCACCGACGGCCGGGTCCTGGTCCTGCTCTTCAGCGGGCTGTGCCTGAGCGCCCTGACCACGGACCTGATCGGGGTGCACGCCCTGTTCGGGGCGTTCGTCTTCGGGGCGGTGACGCCGCGCGGCAACCGGGTCGTCGAGGAGCAGGCCGCCCGGTTGAGGGCGTTCGCCGTCCCGCTGCTGCTCCCGCTGTTCTTCGTCACCACCGGGTTGCGGGCGGACGTCTCGCTGCTCGTGGCCGATCCGGTGCAGTGGCTGTGGGCCGGGGCGGTCCTGGTCGTGGCCGTGGTGGCGAAGTGGGGCGGCGGGGCGGGCGCGGCGCGGCTCTCCGGCCAGTCCTGGCGGGACGCGATGTCCATCGGCGCGCTGATGAACTGCCGCGGGCTGACCGAGCTGATCGTGCTGAACGTCGGGCTCGGTCTGGGGGTGATCGGCCGGGACCTGTTCACGATCCTGGTGCTGATGGCCCTGGCCACGACCGTGGTGACCTCGCCCGCGCTCAACCGGATCCGCAGGGGGATGCGGGACGGGGAGGAGCGGCGCACCGAGGAGGCGCCGGCGGGGACCCGGCCGCCGGAGGGCGCCCGGGCCGCGGGAGGGGTCCCGGCGCCCTGAGTATTTGGCGTCCTGATGATTCTCAAGTTGATAGTTAGGTGGATTGACGATACTGTCGTTCCAGGCCGGACACGTGCAGGGAGAGGGATGGGACGATGGGCGACTTCAAGAACCTCGACATGACGATGATGTTCGCCATCCACGACGCGCTCCGCCGCGAGCTGGAGCGCATCGCGCGGATCACCTCCCGGGTGGACGAGGACCCGCGGCACGTGCTCAGCACCGCCGTGGGATGGGAGCTGTTCAAGAAGTTCCTCGTCGCCCACCACACCTCCGAGGACTGCACGGTGTGGCCGGTGATGCACAAGGCGCTGGCCGGACGCGAGGCCGAGGCCGAGATCGCCCTCCTCGACGCCATGGAGGCCGAGCACGCCGTCATCGACCCGATGCTGGCGGACATCGACGCCGCCCTGGCCGACCGGGACTCCGGCGCAGCCCGCCTCGGCGGCCTGGTCGACCAGCTCTGCACGGACCTGCGGGCGCATCTGGACCACGAGGAGCGCGAGGCGCTCGCGCTCATGGACCTGACCATGAGCCAGGAGCAGTGGTCCGCGTTCAGCGTCGAGCAGAAGGACCGGATCGGGAGCGACGCCAACCGCTACCTCCCCTGGCTCCTGGACGACATCGACGCCGCCCGGGTCGCCACCGTCCTCGGCAAGCTCCCGCCTCCCCTGCGCGCCGCCTACGAGAACGAGTGGCGCGCCGCCTACGAGGCCCTGGACATCTGGGCGGCCGCGGACACGGCGGAGGCCTGAACCCGTTCCCCGGGCCCGACCCCTCCCTCCCCCGGGGCGGGGCGGGCGGATCCACCCCCCGAATCACCTCTGGAGACGTTCATGTCTATGCAGGACAGAACCGAAGCCTCCCCGCCGGGACCGGTCGCACCCCCGGGCTCCGGGGCGCCGGCCCCCTCCGGCGAACGGCTCGGCCTCGCGCTCGCGGTCATCGCGGCCGCCCAGCTGATGCTGGTGCTCGACAACACCATCGTGGCCGTGGCCCTGCCGAGCATGCAGAGCGCACTGGGCCTGTCCGACGCCAACCTCGGCTGGGTCGTCACGGCCTACGCCCTGGCCTTCGGCGGCCTGCTGCTGGCCGGCGGCCGGGCCGGCGACCTCTTCGGGCGCCGCAGGGTGTTCCGCACCGGCCTGGTGATCTTCACCCTCGCCTCGCTGCTCGGCGGCCTCGCGGGCAGTGGGGAGATCCTGCTCCTCGCCCGCGTCCTCCAGGGCGTGGGGGCGGCGATCGCGGCACCCACCGCGCTCTCCCTGCTGGCCTCGACCTTCCCGGCGGGACCGGCGCGCAACAAGGCCCTCGGTGTCTACGGGGCGATGGGCGGGCTCGGTTCGGTCGTCGGGCTGCTGCTCGGCGGCGCGCTCACCGAGTACCTCAGCTGGCGCTGGGTCATGTACATCAACATCCCCATCGCCATCGCGGTGCTGATCGGCACCGGCGTGCTGAAGGAGGGCGAGCGGGACCGCGGCAGGGTCGACGTCCCCGGCGCCCTCACCGCCACCTTCGGCTTCGGCTCCCTCGTCTTCGGCATCAACCGGGCCGGTGAGAAGGGGCTCGACGACGGCCTCACCCTGATCGGCCTGGCCGCCGCGGTCGTGCTGATCGCCGCCTTCGTCGCCATCCAGCGCTCCAGCCGGGCGCCCATGGTGCCCGGCGCCGTCGTCGCCGACAAGAGCCGGGCCGGTGCCAACGCGGTCATGTTCCTGGTGGGCGCGGGCATGTTCGCCACCTTCTACTTCCTGACCCTCTACATGCAGATCGTCAAGGGGTACGAGCCGATGATCACCGGCCTCGCCTACCTCCCGTTCGCCATCGGCATCGGCTTCGCGGCCGGCGGCGTGGGCCCGCAGCTGCTGGCCAAGGCCCCCGAACGCTCGGTCATCTCGCTCGGTCTGGTCATCGGCATCGTCGGCATGGTCTGGCTCAGCTTCCTGGAGCCTGGTCAGAACGCCCTGGCCGTCCTGCTGCCCGCCCAGCTGGTCTGCGGATTCGGTCTCGGCCTGGTCTTCGTGACCGTCACCGTCATCAGCGTCCGCGGGGTCTCCCCGGAGGACACCGGCATCGCGGCGGGCCTGATCAACACCAGCCAGCAGATCGGCGGCGCGGTCGGCCTCGCGATCCTGGCCGCGACGGCCTCGGTCATCACCGAGGCGAACCTGCCCGGGGACCGCTCCGAGGCGCTCACCACCGGGTACTCCTACGGGCTCCTCATCGGCGGCGGCATCTACCTGATCGCCCTCGTCGTGACCCTGGGCACCATCAAGGCCGCGGCTCCGCAGCCGCAGTCCCACTGACGGACCGGCCGCGGCCCGCCCCCGGGCCGCCGCCGGTTCCCCCGCCGCCCCGCCCGGGCCATCCCCCCTCCGGGCGGGGTTCGGCGTCGAAGCGCTCGCGCGCCCGGGCCACGGCCCGCCCGTGCCGCCCGCCGTATACTCGGTTACCCGGTTCCGAAGGGGAGATGACGATCGTGCGAGGCGAGCTGGACGCGACGCGGGGCCCCGTCTCGGAGACGGAAGCGACGGCCGAGGTCGCCGGCGTCCTGCCGGAGGCCCTCACCGGTTTCGTCGGCTACCTCCTGCGCCGCGTCCACGCGCAGTTCGCCACCTTCGCCGACGGACCGGCCGACGACTCCCGGGACTTCCTCGTCCTGGACGCCCTGACCCGCGGCGACTGGGTCTCCCAGCTCGACCTGGCCGAGCGGCTCGGCATCAACCGGACCATCATGGTCGCGGTCATCGACCGGCTGGAGGGCCGAGGGCAGGTCCTGCGCACCCGCAACCCGGAGAACCGCCGCCAGTACGTCCTCTCCCTCACCGACGAGGGCCGCGCCGCGGTCGAGGCGGGCCGCCGCGCGGTCGCCGCGCGCGACGCGCGGCTGACCGCCGCCCTCGCCCCCGGGCAGGCGGCCCGCCTCAACACCCTGCTGGCGAGACTCCTCGCGCCCGGCGCCGAGGGCCTCGTGCGGGGCACCGAGCACCTCGTCGAGCAGGCCCACCACCGCCTTCGCCGCCTCGGCGACGAGAAGCTGTCCGGGACGGGCCTGCGGGTCCGCCACTACGGACCGCTGGCGATCCTCGCCGACCACGGCCCCTGCCCGCAGCAGCGGCTCGCCACGGAGCTGGCCATCACCGGGCCCGCCACCTCGCAGCTCGTCGACGAGCTCGTCGACGGCGGCATGGTCCACCGCGGCCGGGACCCGCACGACCGGCGCCGGCACGCCCTGGAGCTCACCGAACTCGGGCACACCCGGCTCAAGACCGTCGCCCGCGCCGTCGACGAGCTGGCCGAGGACGTCGCGGAGCTCCTCGGACCCGGCGGCGACGACGAGTTGCGCGCCCTGCTCGTCCGGCTGCTGGAACCCGCCCACCCCGGGGTCTCCCAGGGCGCCGGACGCCGCGACTGAGTCCCGGGTCGGTCCCCGGGCGCACGAACCCGCCCTCGGCCGGGGCGCCGTGGGCCGCCCGCTCCCGCCCGGCGGCCGTCCCGCCCGGAGCCGTGTGCCCCGTCTTCCCGGGCCCGTGACGGCCGGGACGTCTACGCGTGTCATCAGCCGTGACGGCCGCCCGTCCGCGGCGCCGCCCTGCTCCCGCCGGCCCTGTGCGCAGGGCGCTCCGGGGGAGCGAACGGCGGCGGGAACCGGTCCCCCGAGGCCGGCGGGCCGACTGCCCCGAGGGCCGGAGTCCGAGGCCGGAGGGCATATCCCCGACGGGGGTTGACCGCCCGCACAATTCCTGTCACGCTTTCTCCGGTAGTACAGTCGTGCCGTTTTTCGGGCTCCTCCCAAAGGTCATTTTGCAGACCACCGGAAGGGCCCCTTTTTTGTGCCCTCTTCGCACGCGATCGCACCCACCTGACGAAGGAGAAGGCCCGTGGTCGACCAGAAGAAAGAAAGGCCCGAAGGAGCGGACGGCATTCCCGCGGAGGCGACGTACGATGTCGTCATCCTGGGCTCCGGGATCGCCGGATCGGTAACCGGAGCGATTCTCGCGAAGCACGGGGCGAGGGTTCTTCTCGTCGACGCGACCCTGCATCCGCGATTCGCGGTCGGTGAATCGATGACGCCGCAGCTCGTCGAGTGGATCCACATCCTCTCCGAGCGCCACGACCTTCCCGAGCTCAAGAGTCTGGCCAGTGTCCAGCAGAGCACCCGGGACATCGGCCCCACCTTCGGGACCAAGGCCCACTTCGGGTTCATGAAGCACGAGGTCGGCAAGGAGCCCGACCCGCGCGAGGCGACGCAGCTGGCACTGCCCAAGATCTTCCACCAGAACAGCCACATGTTCCGGCAGGACAGCGACTCGTTCATGTTCCATGTCGCCGTCCGGTACGGGTGCGTGGCCAAGCAGGGCTGGCGGGCCGAGGACGTCGACTTCGACGAGGACGGCGTCACGGTCACCGGCCGCAGCGGCGCTCCGGGCGCCCGGCCCGAGTCCTTCCGCGCGAAGTACGTGGTGGACGCCTCCGGGTTCCGCTCCCCGCTGGCCCAGAAGTTCGACCTGCGGGACAAGCCGGCCCGCTTCAAGCACCACTCGCGCTCCATGTTCACCCACTACGTGGGGGTGAAACGCTTCGACGACGTCAGCGGCCACCCCCGGGCGCTGCGGCCCCCGGCCGACTGGCACACGGGCACGATGCACCACCTCATCGAGCGCGGCTGGTTCTGGATCATCCCGTTCGACAACCACAAGGACTCGCGCAACCCGCTGTGCAGCGTCGGCCTCACGATGGACGAGCGTACCTACCCCAAGCCCCAGGACCTCACCCCCGACGAGGAGTTCGCGCTCTTCCTCGACAAGTACCCCGCGGTCAAGCGGCAGTTCGACGGCGCGGCCAGGGTCAGGGAGTGGGTCTCCACGGACCGGCTCCAGTACTCCTCCAAGCAGACCATCGGCGACCGCTGGTGCCTGATGTCCCACGCCGCCGGCTTCCTCGACCCGCTGTTCTCCCGGGGCCTGTCCAACACCCTCGAAGTGGTCGACGCCCTGACCTCCCGCCTGCTGGAGGCGCTGGAGGACGGCGACTTCTCGGCCGAGCGCTTCGCCTACGTGGAGCGCCTGGAGCAGGGCCTGCTCCGCTACAACGACGAGATCGTCAACAGCTCCTTCATCGCCTTCTCGCACTTCCGGCTCTGGAACGCCGTGTTCCGGGTGTGGGGCTCGTTCATCACCCCGGGCACGATGCGTCTGACCCGGGCCCGGCTGAAGCACTTCCGGGACAAGGACCAGCGCCACTTCCGGGAGCTGGAGGAGAACGACTACCCCGGGCTGTGGTGGCCGCAGAGCGACAGGTTCAAGATCCTGCTCGAAACCACCTCGGAGACCTGCGAGAAGTACGAGGCGGGGGCCCTGAGCGGAGACGAGGCCGCCGACATCGTCTTCAAGCTCCTCGAGGAATCGCCGATCGTCAATCCCGTCTTCGGCTGGAAGGACGAGAGCAAGCGGTTCATCTACCCGTCCACCGCGACCATGGCCCGATTCCTCTACTGGGCCTCGGTGCAGGCACCCCCGGAGATGAACTCCGTCGGCAGGGAATTCCTGCTCGGCATCCTCAAGGCCGGATCCAAGGTGCGGAAGCTCCTCTGAGGGACTGCCGATCACGACGTGTCAGAGATCCGCAGTCCCTCGGGTATGCGCGCGTTCCCCGAGACCGGTAACCGTCATGAAAGGGATGCACATGTCCGCAGCGCGCTCACTGATCGACAGCCGAGTGAAACAGCCGATCGAAGCGAAGGAATTCCGGCGCGTCTGCGGACTCTTCGCCACGGGGGTGACGGTCATCACCGCCGGAACCCAGGGACAGGCCGAAGGCACGACGGTGAATTCCTTCACCTCGGTCTCACTCGAACCGTCGCTCGTGCTGTTCTGCCTGCACCGGGAATCCCGGATGCATGCGGTGATCGGCCGGCACGGCACCTTCGCCGTCAACGTCCTCGCGGGCAGCCAGCAGGAACTGGCCCGCTCCTTCGCCCGCCGGCGGCCCGAGGGCTTCGACGGCGTCCCCCACCACTTCGCCCCCGACGGTCCCCCGGTCCTCACCGAGGCCCTGGCGTACCTGACCTGCTCCACCGTGGCCGTCCACCCGGGCGGCGACCACGACATCGTGGTCGGCGAGGTGCTGGAACTGGCGGCGCCGGGCAGCTCCCGGGAACCTTTGATCTTCTACGACGGGACACTGGGCCCCCTGGACGCCCCGGACGGGCGCTTCGGCCAGGCCGGGCCGAAGGCCCCGGCGGCGGGCCGGACCGGGGCCGACCGCGATGCGTAGAGTCCTCATCGCCAACCGTGGCGAAATCGCTGTCCGCGTGGCCCGGGCGTGCCGGGATGCGGGGATCCTGAGT
>NZ_JANHKP010000014.1 GCF_024497955.1 Streptomyces sp. C10-9-1
CTCCGACTCTATCAGACCCTTTCGGCTCCGATTCCCCGTCGGCGGGACTGCCTCAAAGGGGCCGCTCACGCGTTTTCCTTTTCGGCGTTCCCGACTTTATCAGAGGAATTCCGGCGCCCTGAAAGGGCGGGGGGAATTCTCGGTAAGGCCGGGAGGGTGGCTCCCCGGGGCTCGGCGGCCCTTGATCGGGAGCGACATAGACTCTAAACGTTCACGCGTGGACCTGTCCAGTCCGACGCAACCGTTAAAACCTACCTCCCCACGCAGCCCGTGTCAACGGGTTTGTGGGCGAAGAGGAGACTAGCAGCTCTGCGTCGTCCGATGCACATCGGTGGGTCACGCCGCGGTGGGCAACTGCGCGGGCCGGTCCGCTTCCTCCACGTCGCCGTGCTCCCCGGCCCGGGCCGCACGTCCGCCCAGGACGTAGACGTAGACGAGAAAGACGAGTTCGGCGACGACCCCGATCGTGATGCGGGCCCAGGTCGGCAGGCCGGAGGGCGTCACGAACCCCTCGATCACGCCGGACACCAGGAGTACGAGCGCCAGGCCCACAGCCATGCCCAGCGCCGCACGGCCCCGCTCGGCCAGCGCGGCCCGTCGGCTGAGCGGTCCGGGGTCGATGACCGTCCAGCCCAGCCGCAGTCCGGTGCCGGCGGCGACGAAGACCGCCGTCAGTTCGAGCAGACCGTGCGGGAGGACGAGCCCGAGGAAGGTGTCCAGCCGGCCGGCGGACGCCATCAGGCCGATGCCGACGCCGAGGTTGAGCATGTTCAGGAACAGGATCCACAGGACCGGGACGCACAGGAAGGCACCCAGCGTCAGGCACATGGCCGCCGCCTGCGCGTTGTTCGTCCACACCTGGGCGGCGAAGGAGGCCGCGGGGTGGCTGGAGTAGTACGTCTCGTACTCGCCTCCCGGCCTCGTGAGCTCCCTGAGCTCGTCGGGAGCGGCGATGGCGGCCTGCACCTCGGGGTGCGTCCCGATCCACCAGCCGATCACGGCCGCGAGCAGGGTGGAGAGGACGGCGGTCGGTATCCACCAGTGGCGCGAACGGTAGACAGCGGCGGGGAATCCCGCGGTCAGGAAGGCCGCCGCGTCTCGCCAGCCGGCCTTGCGGGCGCCCGTGACGGTCGAGCGGGCGCGGGCCACGAGCTG
Source organism: Streptomyces sp. C10-9-1 (assembly GCF_024497955.1). GTDB lineage: Bacteria > Actinomycetota > Actinomycetes > Streptomycetales > Streptomycetaceae > Streptomyces > Streptomyces sanyensis. The sequence goes on from NZ_JANHKP010000014.1 coordinate 1,156, forward strand.
GGTGAGGCGTCCGGTGAGCGCGGGATCCGGCGCGCTCGACTGGATCAGCGAGAGATGGGTGGCCGTGCGCTGGTAGAGGGCGACGAGCTCGTCCGCCTCGTCGCCCGTGAGGCTCCTGCCGCGGCGGAGGAGCCGGTCGAGGCGGTCCCACTCGGCACGGTGGGTGGTGACGAAGACGTCGAGGTCCATGGGGGCTGCGGCTCCATGCGCTGGGTGTTCACGGTCCGTCCTGCTGCGGTGCGCTGCGGGTCAGCTTGGCAGACTGGTGTTCGCCGGGGGCAGGGAAGGTCGAGGATCACAAAGGGGTGGGGCGCCGTGAGCGGACTGGTGACGGGGGATGCCGTCGTGCTGGGGCTGCAGCCGGCAAGGCTGCCGAGCCGGGCGCTCGCCCTGCTGATCGACCTCGTCGTGGTCTGGTCGGTGTACCTGATCGTCATGGTCGGCGTGGTGCTGGCGTCCACGGTGCTGGACGACGCCGCCGTGGCCGCCCTGTCGGTCGTCGCCTTCCTGCTGGTCCTGGTCGGGGCCCCGATCGCGGTGGAGACGCTGAGCCGCGGCAGGTCGCTCGGGAAGCTCGCCTGCGGTCTGCGGGTGGTGCGCGACGACGGCGGCCCCGTCCGCTTCCGGCACGCCCTGGTGCGGGGAGCGATGGGCGTGGTCGAGATCATGCTGTCCTTCGGGGTCATCGCGTGCCTCGCGTCGCTGGTCTCCGCCCGGGGGCGGAGGGTCGGCGACGTCTTCGCGGGCACCCTGGTCGTCCGGGAGCGGGTCCCGGCCCAGCGCGCGGCCTGGGTGGTCCCGCCGCCGCCCGCGTGGCTGGCCGGGCGCTTCACGGGGCTCGACCTCTCGGGCGTCCCGGACGACCTGTGGCTGGCGATCCGGCAGTACCTGACCCGGATGAGGCAGCTGGACCCCGCGGTGAGCTGGTCCGTCGCGGTGCGGCTGGCGGGCGACCTGGCCTCCCGGACGGGTGCGCCGGTCCCCGACGGGGTGCCGCCGGCCGCCTACCTGGCAGCCGTGGTGCACGAGCGGCAGGGCAGGGAGGTGCGCCGGGCCCATGCGGCGGCGGCACGTGCCTCGGCCGACGCGGCGGCGGAGAGGGCGGCGCGACCGGGCGCGGACACGGCCGCCGCGACCGGGCCCACCGCGGGCGCGCAGGTCGCCTCCGGCCCCGCGGCCGCGGTCCCCGAGGCGGCCGCCGGGCCCGGGCGGCAGGAGGAGCGCACGGGCCCGGCGCCCACAGGCGCCGACGCGCCGCTGCCTCCGGCTCCGGGGGGCGGGTTCGCCCCGCCCGCGTGACACACGGGCGGGCGCGGGTCGTCGCGTGACCGGGCGACAGGGCCGCGGTCCCTCACAGCCGGTCGCGGGGATGCCGCCGCGGGCCGGTGCGGGCGCGGGGGACCCGTCACGAGAACGAGGAGGGGGGTGCCTCCAGCTCCTCCAGTTCGATCCCGGGAGCCGCGAGCACGACGTCCCCCGCGATGTGAACGCTGTGCTGCTCGCCGGTGTCCAAGGCGCTGACCTGGTACGTGTCCACGACCAGGGGGCCGTTGTCAGTGGTGTGCGCTTCACTGTCGACCAGTGCCCAGGACTGGTCGACGGTCCGGGGTGCGAGGACGGGTTCCGTGAAGGCGACCAGCCGGATGCGGACCGCCGGGCTGCCGGGCTGGAGCCTCAGCAGGCGGGCGGCGGCCACCAGGAAGGCGGGGGAGGTACCGGTGAATGCGGGGGCGCGCACGCTTCCTTCGCTGGCCTGCTCCCCGGTGGGGTCCGTCCGCACCCAGGTGACGCCCTCCAGGGCGGCACCCCGGATCTGCCAGTCGGCCGTGCGGAGTTCCAGCCGGAGGGGGCGGCCGAGATCGTCGAGGGCGAGATCGACGGTTCCGGACGGGTTCCCGGACGGGCTGAACGTGCGGGAGACATAGCGCCACCCGGAGGGTCCGGGGGCGCACTGGAAGTGCTCTTCACCGAGAGGGGTGTGGTCGTGGGGGTCGTGAAGCGAATATCGGCCGCGGGGCATGGGCTCGGAGTCCTTGTGCGGTGAGACGCGGCGGTGCCGACGGCTTCCGTGAGGGGGTCGTCCGGACACCTGCCGGCGGTGTACCGGAAGGTGCGCCGAGGGGACGGGGCAGGCCCCCGACACGGGGGTGCGGGGGCCTGCCTCGTACCTGGACCCCACACGGCCGCCCGGCGGCGACGGCCGCCGGGCGGGGGGTGTCAGGATCAGTAGCGGTAGTGGTCGGGCTTGTACGGGCCCTCGACGGGCACGCCGATGTAGGCGGCCTGCTCGGGGCGGAGGGTGGTCAGCTTGACGCCGAGGGCGTCGAGGTGGAGGCGGGCGACCTTCTCGTCGAGGTGCTTGGGCAGCGTGTAGACGTCGGTCGGGTACTGCTGGGGCTTGGTGAAGAGCTCGATCTGGGCCAGGGTCTGGTCCGCGAAGGAGTTCGACATCACGAACGAGGGGTGGCCGGTGGCGTTGCCGAGGTTGAGCAGCCGCCCCTCGGACAGCACGATCAGGACCTTGCCGTCGGGGAAGGTCCAGGTGTGGACCTGCGGCTTGACCTCGTCCTTGACGATGCCCTCGGTCGCGGCCAGGCCCGCCATGTCGATCTCGTTGTCGAAGTGGCCGATGTTGCCCACGATCGCCTGGTGCTTCATCCGGGCCATGTCACCGGCCATGATGATGTCCTTGTTGCCGGTCGTGGTGATGAAGATGTCGGCGGTCTCCACGACCTCGTCCAGGGTGGTCACCTGGTAGCCGTCCATCGCGGCCTGCAGCGCGCAGATGGGGTCGACCTCGGTGACGATGACACGGGCGCCCTGGCCGCGCAGCGACTCCGCGCAGCCCTTGCCCACGTCGCCGTAGCCGCAGACGACTGCCGTCTTGCCGCCGATCAGGACATCGGTCGCCCGGTTGATCCCGTCGATCAGCGAGTGGCGGCAGCCGTACTTGTTGTCGAACTTCGACTTGGTCACCGCGTCGTTGACGTTGATCGCCGGGAACAGCAGCGTGCCCTCGGCCATCATCTCGTAGAGGCGGTGGACGCCCGTCGTGGTCTCCTCGGTCACACCGCGGACGTCGGACGCCAGCTGCGTCCACTTCTGCGGGCTGTCCGCGAGGGTGCGGGTGAGCAGGGCCAGGATGTGGCCGTACTCCTCGGAGTCCGCCGTCGAGGGGTCCGGTACCTCGCCGGCCTTCTCGAACTCGACGCCCTTGTGGACGAGGAGGGTGGCGTCACCGCCGTCGTCCAGGATCATGTTCGGCCCGCCGGTGGGGGTGTTCGGCCAGGTCAGCGCCTGCTCCGTGCACCACCAGTACTCCTCCAGCGTCTCGCCCTTCCAGGCGAAGACCGGGACGCCCTTCGGGTCCTCGGGGGTGCCGTCCGGGCCGACGGCGATCGCGGCGGCCGCGTGGTCCTGGGTGGAGAAGATGTTGCAGGAGGCCCAGCGGACCTCGGCGCCGAGGGCGACCAGCGTCTCGATGAGCACCGCGGTCTGCACCGTCATGTGCAGCGAGCCCGTGACCCGCGCCCCGGCCAGCGGCTGCGCCTGCGCGTACTCGCGCCGGATCGCCATCAGCCCCGGCATCTCGTGCTCGGCGAGCGTGATCTCCTTGCGGCCGAAAGCGGCCAGGGACAGATCGGCGACCTTGAAGTCGTGGTGGTTGGCGGCACTCGACATGCGGGCTGCTCCTCGTGGTTCGGGGTCGAGGTGGTCTGGGCTGGCTCTGCTGCGGCCGGGCATACGGATGCCCGGTCATCGGCAGGACAGTCCGTCGGAGGCCCTCTCTCCCTCGGTCGGCCCCGGGGACCGCCCGACCGCCATCAGCAGCGACGTCTGACTCCGGAGACGAATCTACACCGATCGGCCGTGCGGACCCCAGTCCGCGGCGGCCCGCAGGGGCGGGTTCCGGCCGCACGCGGTGCTGTGCAGCGGGAGCGGACCGGGGCCGTCCGGACCGGCGGGGAGGGCGTGCGGACGCACGGAAGGGCGCCCGCACCGGAGGGGCGGGGCGGGGCGGACGTCCACCCCGCCCCGGGGAGGAGATTCAGTGCCCGGTGCCCGCGCCCCCGGGTGTCGCGGCGGGGTCGCTCCCGGCCGCCGCCTCGGCCTCGCTGTAGATGTCCGGCTCCAGGTAGATCACCCGTGCGATGGGAACGGCGGCCCGGATGCGCTCCTCGGCGGCGTTGATCGCGGACGCGACCTCGTCGGCGGTGTCGTTGCGCTCGACGGCGATCTTGGCGGCGACCAGCAGCTCCTCGGGGCCGAGGTGCAGGGTGCGCATGTGGATGATGCGCGTGACGGTGTCGCCGTCGACGGTGGCCGCCTTGATCTTCTCGATGTCCTCCACCCCGGCGGCCTCGCCCAGCAGGAGCGACTTGGTCTCGGCGGCGAGGACGATCGCGATGATGATGAGCAGTACGCCGATGCACAGCGTGCCGATGCCGTCCCAGACGCCGTTGCCGGTGAGCAGCGCGAGCCCGACACCGCCGAGGGCCAGGACCAGGCCGACGAGCGCACCGAGGTCCTCCAGGAGCACCACGGGCAGTTCGGGGGCCTTGGCCCGGCGCACGAACTGCGACCAGGAGAGCCGTCCGCGCAGGGCGTTGGACTCCTTGATGGCCGTGCGGAACGAGAACGCCTCGGCGATGATCGCGAAGACGAGGACGCCGACGGGCCAGTACCAGGCCTCGATCTCGTGCGGGTCGTGGATCTTCTCGTAGCCCTCGTAGACGGCGAACATGCCGCCCACGGAGAAGAGCACGATGGAGACGAGGAAGGCGTAGATGTAGCGCTCGCGTCCGTACCCGAAGGGGTGCTGGGGGGTGGCCTCCCGCCGTGCCTTGCGTCCGCCCAGCAGGAGCAGCCCCTGGTTGCCGGAGTCGGCGACGGAGTGGACGCTCTCGGCGAGCATCGAGGACGAGCCGCTGAAGAGGAACGCCACGAACTTCGCTACCGCGATGGAGAGGTTGGCCAGCAGTGCGGCCACGATGGCCTTGCTTCCGCCTGACGCGCTCATGAGTGCCCGATGTCCCTTCGTGCTGCCGTTTGTCGCCGGCCGGGGCGCTGCCCGGCCTGTGCGGTGCGACATTGTCGCAGCACACGGGAGCCACGGGAGCACGGAGTGGGGAGACGGGGTGCCCGGAGGGGTCCGCCCCGGGGCGAAGGGGCGGACCTTCCGCCGGAGTTCAGAGGACGGCGGTCGCGCGGAACACGGTGGCGCTGCCGTCCCCGGCGTCCGCGAGGGTGACCCGTTCCCCGGCGGGCACGAAGACCGATTCGCCCGGCCCGAGGGCCAGTTCGCCGCTCAGCTCGGCGGAACCGGCGGTGCACAGGAGGATCTGGGCGCCGGTCGCGGTGACGTCGCGGGGCGCGGAGCCGGGGGCGAGCACGAACCGGGAGAGGCGGAACTCGTCGGCCGGGGTCTCGTACACCTCCTCGCCGCCGGGAGGTGCCTCGGGCCGCAGGACGGCGGGTTCGGCGGCCTCGAAGCGGACGATCCTCAGCAGCTCGGGCACGTCCACGTGCTTGGGCGTGAGGCCGCAGCGCAGGACGTTGTCGGAGTTGGCCATGATCTCGACGCCGAGGCCGTCGAGATAGGCATGGGGCACGCCGGCGCCGAGGAACAGCGCTTCGCCGGGCTGGAGCCGGACGTGGTTCAGCAGCATCGCCGCGATCACTCCCGGGTCTCCGGGGTGGTGGTGGGCGATGGCCGCATAGGGCGTGTAGGGGCCGCCGAGCCGCTCGGCCGCCGCGGCCGCCTCGGTGACGGTGGCAGCCGTCTCCTCGCGGTCGGCGGTGAGGACGGCGGTGAGGACCTCGCGCAGCGCCGCGTCCTCGGGGTGGGCGTGGAGGAGGTCCACATAGGGCTTGAGGGAGTCGACCTCCAGCGCGGCGAGCAGGTCGGCGGCCTCGACGGGCCGGCGGAAGCCGCACAGGCCCTCGAACGGGGTGAGCGCGCAGAGGAGTTCGGGCTTGTGGTTGGTGTCGCGGTAGTTGCGGTGGGGGGCGTCGAGGGGGACGCCCCGGGCATGTTCGCGCGCATGGCCCTCGGCGGCCTGGTCGAGGTCGGGGTGGACCTGGAGGGACAGGGGCGCACCGGCGGCGAGCAGCTTGAGCAGGAACGGGAGCCGGGGGCCGAAGGCCGCGACGGAGGCGGCGCCGAGTTCCCGCTCCGGGGCCGCGGCGATCACCTCGTCGAGCGGCCCGCGGGGGGTGCCGGACGGCGCTCCGGGGTGGGCGCCCATCCACAGCTCGGCCTGGGGCTCACCGGTGGGGGCGGTGCCGAGCAGCTCGGGGAGGGCGGTGGTGGACCCCCAGGCGTAGGGGCGGACGGTGTTGGCGAGGCGGTCCATGGTCCTGTCTTCCTTGGTCCGGCGGGTCCGGTGCGATCCGGGTGCTCCGGGTGCTCCGGGTGCTCCGGGTGCTCCGGTGCGATCCCGGGTGGTCCTGCGGTGCGGGGCGGCCCCGGTGGGCCGGAGCCCGGTCCGGGTGGGCCGGGACGGCTGCCGGGGACCGGCCCTGTACCGGGCGCTCCGCGTCCGGCCGCCCGCACCGCCCTGCGGTCCCGCGGGGGCGCGTGCGGCACGGAGGCAGCGCGTGCCGCCACCGTGCCACGGGTCCGGGGCCTGCGCATGGCGGGCAGGTGGCGCCGGGGTTACGAGGGCCGGGCCTCGCCCGCCTCCGCCAGCGACAGATACGCGGCGGCGAAGTCGGTGACGGCGAGGAGTTCGGCGATCGACTCCAGTTCGGTGCCCTCCTGCGGTTCGAGTTCGCTCACGGGGGTGTCGTGCCCGAGGGCCAGCTCGCGCGCCGCGGGGGCCGCCGTCAGCCCGCCGGCCGGGCGGTCCCTGAGGAGCACCACCCGGGCGTGGAGCGCCTGCGGCTCCTCGACGCGGTCGCGGAAGAAGTCCTCGGGGTCGGCGCCCGCGGCGAAGCCGCCGACCAGGAGCACCCCGTGCGCGGGCAGTGCCTCGGGCAGTTCGGCCGCGAGGGCGGGCCGCCCGGCGAGCTCGGCGAGGACGGCGGCGAAGCGGCGCCCCGCGGGGGCGGCCCCGACGCCCTCGGTCCAGATCAGCGGGAGGCTGTCCGCGAGCTCGGCGGCCAGGGTCTTGGCGGGGTTGGTGTAGGTGGCGATCGCGGGCCCGCAGCGCTCGGCGACCTCGTCGAGCCGGTCGGCGACCTGGTCCAGTGCCTCGGGGGGCGCTTCGAGGAGACCCACCCGGTCGAGCAGGGCGAGCAGGGGGGTGAAGAGCGCCCACAGGGCGCCGGGTCCGGCCGCCTGCCCTTCCTCGTAGAGCTCGTAGGGGGCGGTGGCCATGGGTACGACGAGCCCGTGGGCGCCCTCGACCGCCTCGGAGAGGGGGGAGGTGCGGGGGGCGACGGCGACGACGGTGGAGCCGCGCCGGTACGCCTGCTGCACGAGTTGCGCGAGGCCGGGTTCGCTGCCGTCGGTGGTGGCCACGAGCAGGAGGTCCAGGGAGCCCGCCCAGCCGGGGAGCGCCCAGCGCAGGGCGCCGGCGGCGTGGGCCACTCCGGTGGGGCGCAGCGGGATCACGGGTGCGGACGCCCCGGCCAGAGCGCCGATGAGGTCGGCGACGCCGACGCCCGCCGTGCCGGGGCCGGCGACCAGGACGGCACGGGGGCGTCCTTCGGGTGCGAGCGCGGAGATGCCGGCCTCGGCCGCGTGGTGTGCCGCGGTGCGTACGCGGGCGCCGGCCTCCGCGGCACCCCGCAGCAGTCCGCGGTGGTCGATGCGGGCGAGAGCGTCCGGCGCGTCGAGGAGCGACTCGTCGAGCATGGGGTGGGCCTCCGATCGCCGTACGCGTGCGGCGGATGGGTGCGGGAGCCGTGGAACCGGGGCGGGCCGGTCGGGGTCGGGTCGGCGGACTGCGCCGGGGCCCGGTCCCCGCCCCGGCGACGGGGCCGCGCGGGCGGCCGTCCGGAGGACGGCCGGACCCGGGTCAGGCCGGGCGGCGGGCCTCGTCGACCAGGAGCACCGGGATGCCGTCCCGCACGGGGTAGGCAAGTCGGCAGTCCGCCCCCGTGCACACCAGCTCGGGCGTCTCGGCCGTCGTGCGGTCGTCGAGCGGGGCGTGGCACGCCGGGCAGGCGAGGATCTCCAGGAGGCCGGCTTCGAGCGGCATGGCGGCGGTGTCCCTTCGGGGCGGGGTGGGTCGGGCGGCGGGGGACCCCGTCGGAGCCGACCGGTTCTGGCGGGTGGATCTGTTCGGGCTTGCGGGTGCCGTGTGGATCAGGCCTCGTCAGCCTACCGCCGGGCGGGCCGCGGAGGCTCGTTCTGGGCTGCGCCGCGGCGGCGCCGGTGCCGCCCGGCTGCGCGGCGCACCGCCCGGCCGGGCGGCCCCCTGTGCGGCGGGGGCCGCGCGGGCCGGACTCAGCGGGTGCGGACCAGCCGGAGCACCTCGTCGCGGAGCGCGGCCATGGTCGCCGCGTCGCGCGCCTCGACGTTCAGCCGCAGCAGCGGCTCGGTGTTGGACGCGCGCAGGTTGAACCACCAGTCCGGGGTGGCCACCGTCAGCCCGTCCAGGTCGTCGGTGGTCACGCCCTCGCGGCCGGCGAAGGCCGCGCGGACGGCCTCCGTACGTCCGGCCTGGTCCTCGACCTGGGAGTTGATCTCGCCGGAGGCCGCGTACCGGTCGTACTCGGCGACCAGTTCGGACAGCGGCTTCGGCTGGGAGCCGCGGGCGGCGAGGACGTGGAGGGCGGCGAGCATGCCGGTGTCGGCGTTCCAGAAGTCCCGGAAGTAGTAGTGGGCCGAGTGCTCTCCGCCGAAGATCGCGCCGGTGCGGGCCATCTCCTCCTTGATGAAGGAGTGGCCGACCCGGGTGCGGACCGGGGTGCCGCCGTTCTCCCGGACCACCTCGGGCACGGCCCAGGAGGTGATCAGGTTGTGGATGACCGTTCCGCCGGGTCGCTTGGCGAGCTCCCGCCGCGCCACCAGGGCGGTGATCGCGGACGGGGGGACTCCCTCGCCGCGCTCGTCCACGACGAAGCAGCGGTCGGCGTCGCCGTCGAAGGCCAGGCCCAGGTCGGCGCCCTCGGCCCGCACCCGGGCCTGGAGGTCGGTGATGTTGGCCGGGTCGAGGGGGTTGGCCTCGTGGTTGGGGAAGGTGCCGTCGAGTTCGAAGTACATCGGCACCAGCGTCACGGGCAGGTGCCGGAAGACGGCCGGGACGGTGAGCCCGCCCATGCCGTTGCCGGCGTCCACGACCACCTTCAGCGGCCGCATCTCCCCCAGGTCGACGAGGGAGAGCAGGTGGGTCGCGTAGTCCTGGAGCGTGTCGGGCTTGGTCACGCCTCCCATGGCGGCGGCGGGCTCGGGGGTGGTGCCCGTGCGCGACCACTCCTCCACCAGGGCGCGGATGTCGGCGAGGCCGGTGTCCTGGCCGACGGGCGCGGCCCCCGCGCGGCAGAGCTTGATGCCGTTGTAGCGCGCCGGGTTGTGGGAGGCGGTGAACATCGCCCCGGGCAGGTCCATCTTCCCGGAGGCGTAGTAGAGCTGGTCCGTGGAGCACAGGCCGATCAGGGTGACGTCCGCTCCCTGGAGCGCGGCGCCCTTGGCGAAGGCGCCGGACAGGCCGGGGGACGAGGGCCGCATGTCGTGGCCGACGACGACGGCCGTCGCGCCGGTCACCTGCACGAAGGCGGCACCGAACAGCTCGGCGAGGTCCTCGTCCCACTGGTCGGGAACCACTCCGCGGATGTCGTACGCCTTCACGATCTGCGACAGATCAGCAGCTGCCACGGCCTCATCCTCCACAAGTCTCGGCGGTCGCAACAACCTACCCGTACGGTCCGCCGCCGGTCCGCCCGGTTCCCGCCTCCGCGAGCGGGGTCACGCGCGGGCGCGGGCGGGAACGGGATCCGGAGGTGCTCAGTTGTCCGGGGAGCGCAGCACCCTGAGGTGGCCGCGCCGGGCGACCTCCCTCGGGTCCGCGGTGCGCCGCCCCCCGGGCCCGCCGCCCTCCGCCGTGCGCCTCTGGGGGCGCGCCGCCTCGCGGACGGCGTTGGCCAGGGCCTCCAGGTCGTCGCCGCTGGGGCGTGCGGGGGCGGAGCCGTCCGTGAGCCGCACGACCTCCCAGCCGCGTGGGGCGGTGAGCCGCTCGCCGTGCTCGGCGCACAGGTCGTAGCAGTGGGGCTCGGCGTAGGTGGCGAGCGGGCCGAGGACCGCGGTCGAGTCGGCATAGACGTACGTCAGTGTCGCGACGGCAGGGCGGCCGCACGCGGTGCGAGAACATCGACGTACAGGGCTCACGACGTTGGACGGTACCGCACTCTTGAGCGGGCTGCGACGACTCTCCATCAGGTCACTCCCCCGTGTCGTGACGTGGCATCCGACGAAACACCGCTTCCGGTAACTGGCCTGACCTGCACGGGAAGAGAACCGCACGGACGGCGGCCGCGCAAGGGCGGGTCCCGGTTCGGGGTGAATGATGTCAATCAGCGCGGGGGCGCCGGTCGCCGGGGGGCGCAATCGCGCCCAAGCGTGGCCGGATCGTTCAATCGGCGACAACGCGGGCCGCGGCCGTCCCTGCGGCGGCCGCCCGGGGGACCGGGGAGTTACCCTGCGTGAGTGAAGGACAGTCCCGTACCGCCGCCGCCCACGCAGTCCCGTCCGCGCCACCGCGACCGCCACGGACGGGGGATGCGCGGGCCCGTCGCCCCTCCCCAGGTCCCGCTCGCGGTGACCCGCGCCGACACCTTCCGGGATCTGGTGCAGGACTCCGTCGACCGGCTGGAGCGTCGCTGGCCCCAGCTCGCCGACGTGGACTTCGTGGTGCTGGAGGTCCCGAGCGGGTCGGAGGACTCGGTGCCGCTGGGCGGGGTGCTGCCCGCCTCGAAGGGGCGGCCCGCGCGGGTCATGGTCTACCGGCGCCCGGTGGAGCTGCGGACGAAGAGCCGGGACGAGCGGGCCCTGCTGGTGCACGAGGTGGTCGTGGAGCAGGTGGCCGAGCTGCTGGGCCTCTCCCCGGAGTCGGTGGACCCCCGGTACGGGCAGGACTGACCGGGGACGGGCCCCGCGGACCGGGGCGGTGTCCGCGGGGCCGGGCCGGTGCCGGCCCGGTCAGTGCCCGAGCACCGTCAGGTCCTGCTCCGCCGTCGGCACGGACACCGTGCCCCGGTCGTCCGGCAGGTTCTGCACGGTGAACATCGGGATGCCGTCCTCGGAGACCTCCAGCATCCGCGAGGCGTGGACGGGACCTCCCGAGAGGGTGCGCACGGTCAGCGCGTAGACGCCCTTGAGCCCCTCGGGGAGCGGCGCGGTGATGGTGAGCGTGGTGCCCGCCTTCACCGTGTACTTCCTGACCGCCGGAGTACCGCCCCGGGTGCCCGCGGAGGCGGCCACCTCGACCTCGGCCGCCGCACCGGGGGCCGCCATCGACAGCATCGTGCCCCGGTCGCGGTTGTCCGCGACGCTGGCCCGCTCGCCCACGGGTGCGGCGGCGGGGATGAAGGCGGTCTCCCGCTTCTCCCCGGTGCCGCGGACCACGCGCAGCGCGGCCACGACGGGGGTCGCCGCGCCGTCCTCCGCGGGGCTGAGGAGCAGGCTGCCGGCTTCGCCCTTGCTGACGTCCGCCAGGTCCAGCACGGAGGTCATGCCGGACTTCACGCGCACGCTCTCGCTGCCCGCCGGGGTGATGGTCCCGGTCGGGCCGGCGAAGCGCACGGTGAGGGCGGCGTCGTCCTCACCGGGGGCGAAGGCGACCAGCTGGACGGAGGTGGCGTCCCCGGGGATGCCGGGGAGGACCGCGGTCGACGCGGGGGCGGCCGAGGCGGTGAGCCAGTCGCTGCCCAGGGCCTCGTCGAAGGCGCGGACGGCGGCGCCCACCCGGCCGGTGCGGGTGCTGACGTGGACGGTGACGTCCTCGGCCTTGTCGGTGGTCAGGGTCGACAGCAGGACCGGGACCGAGCCTCCGGGCGGAACGGTGATGCCCTCGGTGAGCGTGGCCTTGAGCAGGCCGTCCTTGCCGTAGAGCTCGATGTCGACGACGGCACTCGCGTCGTCCGGGTTGCTCAGGTGCACGTAGTCCTGGCGGCTCCCGGCGAGGGAGGCGCCGGGGAACCAGAAGTCGGTGTCGGGGCCGGTGCAGCTGATGCCGAGCAGCCCGCGCCCGGCGCCCGCGGGCACGGTCGTCGTCTGCTGGGTGGTCCAGCCGGGCGCGAGGGCGCCGGACGCGGTGCCGAGGAGCGCGGGCGCCTCGCCTCCGTCGGCCTCGGCCGAAACGGGCGTGCCGGGCTGCTTCAGCGCCAGGACGGGCTTGGGGGCGGCCTCCCCCGCGTCGGTCTTCCCGGCACCGGCGGAGTCCCCGGCCCCCTCGCCGCCGTCCTCCGTCTCCCCGTCCTCCGTCTCCCCGTCCTCGGCGGGGGCGTCGGCCGCACCCGCCAGGCGCGCGGTGGCGGCCCGCAGCTCGGCGGCCGCGGTGGGGGCGTCGCCGTCCTCGGAGGCGGAGGGGGACGGGGCCCCCGCGGCCGCCGCGGGCGTGTAGGAGGTGTAGAGCGTCTCGGCGAGTTCCGAGGTGCTGGGGGCCGGGCACAGCAGGCTGGAGCGCTCGACCGGCAGGCGGGCGGCGGCACTCGCCGCGGCGGGGGCGTCGGCGTCGGAACCGCTCACCGCGGCGGCGCCGGTGATCGCCGCGAGGGCGGTGGCGACCGCGATCAGGGACAGGGTCGTGCGCTTCACTGGTCGCCTCGCGGGGTGCCGGGGGCCTGGGAGGGCGGCTCGGGGTACCGGCCTCCGTATCCGTACGGGTCGTCGTCCACGCCGCCCTGCGGCGGGTACGGCGCCGAGCCGTACCCGGGGTCGGCGTACGTCCCGCCGGAGTCGCCCTGCTGGTAGGGGTCGTGGCCGTAGGGCTGCCCGCCGGGGTGGGCAGCCTGGCCGGGGTCCTGGTAGGGCGGTGTGTAGGGGTCGTAGCCCTGGCCGCCGTAGTCGCTGCCGCCCGGTGCGTAGGGGGCCCGGCCCTGCCAGTCCGTGTCGTGGCCGCCGGCGTACCCGGCGTCGGGGACCGGGGCGTAGGGGCCGGCGTCGGGGGTGCCGGTGCTCGCGGTGCCCTCGGCCGGGGGGGCGCCGGGCCCGGTGCGGGTCTGCGCCGGGACCCCGGGCGCGCCGTCGGCCTCGGCCTGGGCGCGCAGCCTGCGGGCGCGCCGGCCGTCGCCCTCCTCGGGCTGCGGCGGGACGGCGGCGGGCTCCTCGTCGGGGAGGTCGTCGTCGACCTGGCGGCGCCGCCCCGGCAGCGCGAGGACCACCAGGACCAGGGCGAGGGCGCCCTGCGTCCAGATCCGGGCGGTGTGGGTCACCGGGTCCCGGTGGATGAGGTCCAGCCGCCCGCCCTCCGCGGGCAGCGCGAAGCCCTGGGCCCAGCCGTCGACCGTGGTCCGCTCCAGCGGTCGCCCGTCGAGGGTGGCCTGCCAGCCCTCGGAGACCCGGTCGGCGACGCGCAGGACGCGGCCCGCGCCGCCCTTGGGGATGTCCGCGTGCGCCTCGACCGGCCCGGAGGCCACGGGCAGCGGGTCCTTGTCCCCGTCGAGGACGGTCACCCGGGCGACCTGCCGGTCGACGCGCCACAGGGCGCTGCCGTCGAGCTGGCTGAGCCTGCTCAGCCCCGGGGTGGCGTCGAGGACGCGGGAGGTCTCCCGGGGCACCCCGTCGCGCACCAGGACGTAGCGGATGGCGTACCCGCTGAGCTGGCTGGTCTGGTCGGCTCCGGAGCCGGCGACCAGGTTGGCGACGACCCCGTCGAGGCGCGCGTCACTCCCCTGCGCCTCGGCGGCTTCGGCGTCGCCGAGGCGCCCGCCGGAGCCGCGTACGAGCATGTAGGAGACCGTCGCGGCCGAGGTGCCGCCGAGCACCAGGGTCCGGGGCTGGTCCCGGGTGACGCTCTCCTCGGCGACGAAGGCCGGCACGTGGACGGGGTCCCGGCGGCCGATCGGCCCGTCGGCTCCGCCGACCGTCCACACCACCGCGGCGCCCAGCGGGGCGAGCGCGGCGGCCAGGGCGACGAGCGCGGCCAGCGGCTGGCGCCAGCCGAAGTTCCGGGCGGCGACCCGGGTGCGGCCGCCCTCGGCGCCGAGGACGGCCGCGGTCAGCAGGGCGAGCCCGTAGACGAGGGTGGCCGGTCCGGCCCAGCCGGAGCCGTCGGCGGCGACGGCGCACACCAGGCCGGCGAGGGCCGCGGCCCAGGCGGTGCGGATGGCGAAGGTGCGCTCTTCGCGGAGCAGGGCGGCCAGCGCGGCGGCCACGATGCCGAGCATCAGGATGCCGCCGGGTGCGCCGGGACCGCCGGGGCTGATGCCCAGGAGGTCGAGCGGTTCGGCGAAGCCGCTGCCGAGGTGCAGGCCCGCCTCGCGGAGGAACCCGGCCGGCCGGGTGAACAGCTCCAGCGACCAGGGGGCGAGCACGAGGACCGGGGTGGCGACGGCGGCGAGGAAGCGCAGCGCGTAGGCCGGGAGATCGCGGCGGTGCAGCACCAGGACGGCGAGGCCGGTGGCGACCGCGAGCGGCCACACCACGGGGGTGAACGCGGTCGCGACGGTGAGCAGCAGCGCGTAGGCCCAGGTGGCCTGCCAGGTGCCGCGGGCGCCGCTGCGGGTGCGCAGCCCGTGGGCGGCGACGGCCGCGCGGGCGGTCAGCGGGAGGAGGATCGCGAGGACGGCGGTGCCCAGGCGCCCGGCGGCGAGCGCGCCGGTGGCCGCGGGCAGGAAGGCGTAGGCGATGCTCGCCCAGGCCCGCAGGAGGCGGGACTCGACGAGTGGCCGGGAGGCGAAGTAGGCGGTGAGCCCGGCCAGCGGGACGGAGCAGACCAGCAGCACGGTCAGCGCGAGGCCGGTGGAGCCGAGGGTGAGCCAGGAGAGCAGGGCGAGGATCGCCAGGTAGGGCGGCGCGGTCGGGGTGCCGCCGGTGCCGACGGCGTGCCAGCTGTCGGCGTAGCGGGCCCACAGGTCCCCGACGTCGCCGGGGGCGGGCAGCAGCGCGCCGCCGGACAGGGCGCCGCCGCCGAACAGCCCGCGGCAGGCGACGAGGGAGACGAGGAGCAGGAGGGCGAACAGCAGCGGCGCCGGCTTGCGGGCGATCTTCTTGAGCCGGGAGAACTGCTCGATCTCCAGGTAGTCGGCGTCGTCGCCGCCGGGGCCGGACTCCACGACGCCGTGGCGGGAGCCGCCGCTGTCGGAGTCGGTGCGGCCGAAGCCCGCGAGGACCTGCTCCAGGGTGGCCCGCACGGTGGCGCCGGGCGGTGGGAAGAGCGGCCGCAGCTCCTTCGCCTCGACGGCACCGCGGGGCCGGCGGCGCCGTCCGGCGATGATCCGCTCGGGCCGCAGCAGCACCCCGAACAGGCCCGTCACCTCGTCGACGGCCTGTCCGGGGACCTTGCCGACGAGGTAGGCGACGGTGCGCAGCAGCGTGCCGACGACGAGGCGCAGCAGGACCCACGGCAGGGCGACGGCGCGGGCGTTGGTGAGGAGGGTGTAGACGGCGCCCGCCTTGTCGACGCGGTGCGGGCTGGCGACGGAGCGGCCCGCGCAGTCGACGGTGCGGCGTTCGCGGGCGGCTGCCTCGGCGTGCCGGAGGACGGCGTCGGGTGCCACGAGGACGCGGTGCCCCGCGGTGTGGACGCGCCAGCACAGGTCCACGTCGTCGCGCATGAGGGGCAGTCGGCGGTCGAAGCCGCCGAGCGCCTCGAAGACGTCGCGCCGGACGAGCATGCCGGCGGAGGAGACGGAGAGGACGGAGCGGACCTGGTCGTGCTGGCCCTGGTCCTGCTCGCGGCGGTCCAGGCCGGTCCAGCGGCGGCCGCTGTCGGCGATGGAGACGCCGGCCTCCAGCAGCTGCCTGCGGTCGTACCATCCGCGGAGCTTGGGGCCGACGACGGCGACGGAGTCGTCGGAGTCGGCCACGCGGAGCAGTTCGAGGAGGGCGTCCGGCGCGGGGGCGCAGTCGTCGTGGAGGAGCCAGAGCCACTGGACGGGTTCGCCGTGCGGCAGCTCGGGCAGCTCGTAGGCCTCGTCGTGCCAGGTGCGGGTGACCGGGTCCCAGCCGCTGGGCCGCTTGAGGTAGGGCAGGTCGTCCGGGCCGAGCACCCCCGCGGTGCGGGCGGCCTCGTCGACGGCGGCGCCGAAGCCGGTGCGGCGGGCGAGGTGCAGGACGCGGTCGGGGCCCAGCGACCGGGTGAGCAGCCGGGCCGAGTCGTCGGCGCTTCCGGTGTCGGCGGCGACGGCGTTCTGCACGGGGCGTTCCTGGCCCAGCAGTCCGTCGAGGGCGTCGGGCAGCCAGCGCGCACCGTCGTGGGCGACGAGCACGGCGGTGACCACGTGCCGCGGGAACTCGGGCGCGAACGCCGGGGCGAACGCTGCTGTGGTGGCGGACATTGAGGTACGGGCCCTCCGGCCGGAAGGGGGCGCCCCGTGGGGGCGTGGGTGCGTCTCGGACGGGGCCCCACACTAACGGCTGACGTCACATCGGTCCGCCGCCCGTACGCGCGGTACGGGCGGCGGACCGATGCCGATGTCCCTGTATGCCCTTGTTCGCCGGCCGGTGCGGCGGCCCGGCGGCCCTGCCCCGGTGTCCGGAGGGCGCGCGGGGCGCCGCTCCCGTGCGGGGCCGCGACCCGCCCCTCCCCCGGCCTCGGCCCCCGGTCCGGGCGACCCGCCCCCGGTGGGGGGCGGCGGAGGAGCGGAGGGCTCACCCGGCGCGGCCCGCCGGGGGCGGTCCCGCGCGAGGCGCGAGGCCTCGGACCAGGCGCTTCAGACGGCCGCCTTCTTCAGGCGGCGGCGTTCTCTTTCGGACAGCCCGCCCCAGATACCGAAACGCTCGTCGTTGTTGAGGGCGTATTCGAGGCACTCGGAGCGGACCTCGCAGGCGAGGCAGACCTTCTTGGCCTCCCTGGTGGAGCCGCCCTTCTCGGGGAAGAAGGACTCCGGATCGGTCTGGGCGCACAACGCGCGCTCCTGCCAGCCGAGTTCGTCGTCCGCGTCCTCGACCAGCAGTTGTTGGAACAGCTCGGTCATGTGCGCCCCTCGTCTGTCTTTGCGTCCCCGTGATGTTGCCGCGATGCTTTTCGGCCGAACGACACGAGTGAAATTACAAGTGTGTAGCTCCGAGCGAGTCAAGCCACGATCTGCTATTGCGCCAGGTATTCACTCTGCGGAACCAAGGCTATGCGGAAAGTGTTCAAATCACCAAAAACCTGACACATGCCAGCGGCCAACTCCCCGCACCTCCCTTTCCGGGGGAGACGCCGTGGAGATCGGCACTGTTGCAATCCGGCCACCGAAGCGATCCGGATCACAGTATGGTCACGGAGCCCCAACGGCGTTTACCGGCAGGACTGCTGGCGCATGTCTCCCCACCCTTCCCTGCACAAACCTTTCTCTGGACGCCATAACCGGATGTGATGAAACATTGCCGCCAAACCGGTCATTGGGTTGACATCGGGTGAGCCCACCCGTCACCTTGGGTGCCATGCCAGCGACCTCAGCGCCCCTCGCGACCCGCCACCGCGGGTCCCGCAGCGCTGTCCAGGCCCGCTGTCGCTGTTGTCGCACCACCTCCTGAAGCCGTCGAGCCCCGCTCCGGCCTCCCCCGCGTTCCCCACTCCGCCGCGCCGCACCGTTGCCCGGCGCACCCCGCACCCGTACCGCCGGGTCGGGCAGGCCCCGTACGCTCCCCCTGCCGAGGACCACCGCACCCCATGAACAGCGACAGCGACCTCCAGATCGCCGGCGACATCCTCTCCGTCCAGCACCTGCTCCGGCCCGCACCCGAGCACCCCTCCACCGTGGCCGAGTTCGCCGGCCTCGCCCGGTCCATCGCCGCGGACCGGGCCGGCTGGGAGCCCCTGGTCCGGTACGACGCGGCCTCCCGCTGGTACCACCGGCTCAGGACGGGCCCCGGCTACGAGGTCTGGCTGCTGAGCTGGGTCCCCGGACAGGGCAGCGGCCGCCACGGCCACGGCGGGTCCTCCGGGGTGCTCACCGTGCTCTCCGGCGAGCTGACCGAGCGCTCCGCGCGCGGGGAGCTGAGCCTGCGCCCGGGAGACCAGCGGGTGTTCGCCCCGGGATACGTGCACGAGGTCGCCAACGACGCGCTCGACGGCGCGGTCAGCCTCCACGTCTACCACCCCGGCCTCACCGAGATGCCGATGCACGACGCCCCCCGGTGCACCGCGGGAGTGCCCCTCGCCGACCCGCTCGCCGCGCCCCTGGCCTGACCTCCGGAAACCGCCGCCCCCGCCGCCGCGGTGGGCGTCCGCCGCCGCCGTGTGACCGGCCTGCGACACTGTGCGCATGCGCATTGTGGTTCTGGCCGGCGGCATCGGCGGCGCCCGTTTCCTCCGCGGCCTCAGGAGTGCCGCGCCCGAGGCGGACGTCACGGTGATCGGCAACACCGGCGACGACATCCATCTGTTCGGGCTCAAGGTCTGCCCCGACCTCGACACCGTGATGTACACCCTGGGCGGGGGCATCGACGAGGAGCAGGGCTGGGGGCGCCGGGACGAGAGCTTCCGGGTGAAGTCCGAGCTCGCGGCCTACGGAGTGGGCCCCGAGTGGTTCGGGCTCGGCGACCGGGACTTCGCCACCCACGTCGTCCGCACCCAGATGCTCGGGGCCGGGTACCCGCTCAGCGCGGTCACCGAGGCGCTGTGCACCCGCTGGAACCCGGGCGTACGGCTGCTGCCGATGTCCGACGACCGGGTCGAGACCCACGTGGCCGTCACCCTCGACGGCGAGCGCCGGGTGATCCACTTCCAGGAGTACTGGGTGCGGCTGCGCGCCTCCGTGGACGCGGAGGCCGTGGTGCCCGTCGGAGCGGACGAGGCGAAGCCCGCTCCCGGGGTGCTCCAGGCCCTGGCCGAGGCGGACGTGATCCTCCTGCCGCCGTCCAACCCCGTCGTCAGCATCGGCACCATCCTCGCCGTACCCGGGATCCGCGAGGCCGTCGCCTCCGCCGCGGCGCCGGTCGTCGGCCTCTCCCCCATCGTCGGCGGCGCCCCGGTGCGCGGCATGGCCGACAAGGTGCTGGCCGCCGTGGGCGTGGAGTCCACCGCCGCGGCCGTCGCCCGGCACTACGGAGCGGGGCTCCTGGACGGCTGGCTGGTCGACACGGCGGACGCGGCGTCCGCGGCCGAGGTGGAGGCGGCGGGCATCCGCTGCCTCGCCGTACCGCTGATGATGACCGACACCGGGGCCACCGCCGCCATGGCGCGTGCCGCGCTGGCGCTGGCCGAGGAGGTACGGGCGTGACCTCCCCCTCGCTCCGGGTGTGGGCCGTCCCCGGCATCGGGGAGGTCCGTCCCGGTGACGACCTGGCCAAGCTGATCGCCGCGGCCGCCCCCGACCTCGCCGACGGGGACGTCCTGCTGGTCACCTCGAAGATCGTCAGCAAGGCGGAGGGCCGGGTCGTCCAGGCCGCGGACCGGGAGGCAGCCGTCGACGCCGAGACGGTGCGCGTGGTGGCGCGCCGCGGCACGCTGCGGATCGTGGAGAACCGCCAGGGCCTGGTGATGGCCGCCGCGGGGGTGGACGCCTCCAACACCCCGGCGGGGACCGTGCTGCTGCTGCCCGCGGACCCCGACGCCTCGGCCCGGGCCCTGCGCAGGGGCCTGCACGAGGAGCTCGGGGTCGACGTCGGAGTGGTGGTCACCGACACCTTCGGGCGCCCGTGGCGTGCGGGCCTCACCGATGTGGCGATCGGCGCGGCGGGCGTCCGCGTCCTCGACGACCTGCGCGGCCGGACCGACGCGCACGGCAACCCGCTCCACGCCACCGTCGTCGCGGTGGCGGACGAACTCGCCGCCGCGGGCGACCTCGTCAAGGGCAAGGCCGAGGGCCTGCCGGTGGCCGTGGTCCGGGGCCTCGCCCACCACGTCGGCGCCGCAGGCGGACCGGACGCGCAGGGTGCGCGGGCACTGGTCCGCGACGCCGCCGAGGACATGTTCCGCCTCGGCACCTCGGAGGCCCTGCGCGAGGCGGTCACCCTGCGCCGCACCGTCCGCTCGTTCACCGACGAGCCCGTGGACGGCGGGGCGGTGCGGCGGGCGGTCGCCGCCGCGGTGACGGCACCCGCGCCCCACCACACGACCCCGTGGCGCTTCGTGCTGCTGGAGTCGGAGTCCTCCCGGCTGCGGCTGCTGGACGCGATGCGCGAGGCGTGGATCGCGGACCTGCGCCGCGACGGGAAGTCGCCGGAGTCGATCGCCCGGCGCGTGCGCCGCGGGGACGTGCTGCGCAACGCGCCGTATCTGGCCGTCCCCTGCCTGGTCATGGACGGGGCCCACCACTACGGGGACGCCCGGCGGGACGCGGCCGAACGGGAGATGTTCGTGGTCGCGGCCGGTGCGGGCGTGCAGAACTTCCTGGTGGCCCTCGCGGGCGAGCGGCTGGGGTCCGCATGGGTGTCGTCCACGATGTTCTGCCGCGAGGTGGTGCGCGAGGTGCTGTCGCTGCCCGCCGGCTGGGACCCCATGGGGGCCGTGGCCGTCGGGCATCCGGCCGCACCCGCGCCGCCCCGCCCGCCGCGTGCGGCGGAGGGCTTCGTCGAGGTGCGCTGAGGCCGGGGCGGGCCGGGTCCCGGCGGCGCCCCTGCCGCCGGGCCCCGCCGTGTCACCAGCGGGCGATGTCCACCCGCCGCATCTTCGGCTCCCGGCGCGGCGGGGTGCGCCCGGAGAGCAGGATCAGCCGGGCGGCGCGGTGGCGCTGCCCGGCGTAGGGCTCCAGCAGGTCGAGCATCGCCGCGTCGTCGGCGTCCCGGTCCCCGGCCAGCGCATAGCCGACGATGCGCGGCAGGTGGAGGTCGCCGAGGGTCAGCGCGTCCGGCGCGCCGTGGCTGCGCTGCACGGTCTCCGCCGAGGTCCACGGGCCGATGCCGGGCACCCGCTCCAGCCGTGCCATCGCCTCGGCGGGCGGCATCGAGGCCGCCTCCTCCATGCGGTGGGCCGCCCGCACCGCGCGCAGGACGGTCGAGGCGCGCTTGTCGTCGACCCCTGCCCGGTGCCACTCCCAGGACGGGATCAGCGCCCAGGTGCGCGGGCCGGGCATGACGTGGAGCCGGGGGTCCGGGCCCGGCGCGGGCTCGCCGTGCCCCCGGACCAGCAACCGCCAGGCGCGGTACGCCTCGTCCGTGGTGACCTTCTGCTCCAGGACGGAGGGGATCAGGGATTCCAGGACCAGCCCGGTGCGCAGCAGCCGCAGGCCGGGGCGGCGGTGCCGGGAGGCGGCGACGAGGCGGTGGCGGGGGGTGAGTTCCTCCGGGGCGTCGGCGGCGCCGAGGAGTTCGGGCACCCGCTCCAGGAGCCAGTCGGCGCCCTCCCCCCAGGCGTCGGCCTCGACCGTGCCCCCGCGCAGGGCGAGGCGCAGGGTGCCGGGGCCCTCCGGGGTGCGGCTGGCCCGCCAGACCGCACCGTCCGGCGAGATCCGGAAGGTGGGGTCGGCGGGCCCGCGGCGCAGGGGGCCGAGCACCAGGGGGAGGTCCAGCGGCCAGGGCGGGGTCCAGCGCCGGGAGCGGGGCGGGGCTGCCGGACGCGGCACTGGGCCGGGCGCGCGCCCGCCCTGCGGTGCACGGCTGTCACCGCCCCGCACCGTCGTGCGGCGCACACCCGGTTCGAAGCGCCCTGCCATGGCGCCCAAGACTACTGGCCGGGGGACGGCTACTGGTCGGACGAGAAGCGCACCGCGCCCGCGGGGAGCACCGCGTCGCACCACACCCGGGCCCCGTGCCGGAGTTCGTTGTCCTCGCCGACGACGGCTCCGTCGCCCACGACGACCCCGGAGAGCACGGTCCGGGCCCCGATACGGGCACCGCGGCCGATCAGCGACTCCGAGACGACCGCCCCGGGCTCCACGACGGCTCCCGCGAGCACGGTGCTGCCGTCGATGCGGGCGTCGGCACCGATACGGGCGCCCTCGCCGACCACGGTGCCGCCGCTCAGCTTGGCCCCGGGCGCTATCCGGGCCGAGGGCAGGACCAGCCGCTCGCCGCGGCGTCCGGGCACGGCGGGCGAGGGAGCGCGGCCGAGCACCAGGTCGGCGGAGCCGCGGACGAAGGCGTGCGGAGTGCCGAGGTCCAGCCAGTAGGTGGAGTCGACCATGCCCTGGAGGTGGGCGCCGGCGGCCAGCAGTTCGGGGAAGGTCTCGCGCTCGACGGAGACGGGGCGGCCGTCCGGGATGCCGTCGATCACCGAGCGGCGGAAGACGTAGGCCCCCGCGTTGATCTGGTCGGTGACGATCTCCTCGGGCGTCTGCGGCTTCTCCAGGAAGGCGGTGACCCGTCCGGTGCCGTCGGTGGGCACCAGGCCGTAGGCACGGGGGTCGTCGACGCGGGTGAGGTGGAGGGAGACGTCGGCGCCGGCGGTGCGGTGGGTGTCCACCAGCGCGGGTATGTCCAGTCCGGTGAGGATGTCCCCGTTGAAGACGAGGACCGGCTCGTCCGGTCCGGAGCGGAGCCGGGCGGCGGCGTTGCGTATGGCGCCGCCGGTACCGAGGGGCTCTTCCTCGGTGACGTACTCGAGGTGCAGTCCGAGGACCGAGCCGTCTCCGAAGTACGGCTCGAAGACCTCCGCCAGATAGGACGTGGCGAGCACGACGTGCTCGACTCCCGCGGCGCGGGCGCGCGCCAACTGGTGGGTGAGGAAAGGGACACCCGCCGCCGGGACCATTGGCTTCGGGGTCCGGACGGTGAGCGGACGCAGCCGGGTGCCCTTGCCCCCGACCAGGAGTATGGCTTCCGGGGCCCGGGAGGCCGGGACGGCCTGGTTGGCCTGGTTCAATGCGGTCTCTGCTTCCTGCTGGGGCCGGGCACGGTCGCTTGTCGGACCGGCCAGTCTAGGCTCCGCCCGTCCGTCCCCGGCGGCGGCGCGACGGAGGCCGCGGGTGCCTCGCGGGTGCCGGATCGCCCGCGTACGCGCGGTACGAGGACGGCTCTCCGGCGTGCGGGCACCGCCGCGGGCGCCGTGCGCCGATCCGCCGGAGGCGGCGGGACGGCCCGGGGGAGCGTGTGCGCGGTGGCACCCGCCCGCCGCCCCGGCAGGTCCGGTCAGCGCCCCTGCAGCGCGGCCGACGCCGTGCGGATCGTGCCGAGTTGGCCGTAGAGGCGGCTGCCCGGGCAGTCGGTGGCGAAGCCGTCGCGGTGCCCGGCGATGGTGTTGAGGGTGGCCTTCGCACCCTTGGCGTACTTGCCGCTCCCTCCCGAGACCAGGGTCACGCTGCCCTTCGGATCGACTCCGTGCAGGCCGAGCTTCCACGCGGTCAGTTGGGCGACTGCGGTGACCGCGGCCTGCGGCGGATTGGAGGAACTGTACGTGCCGAGCACGGCGATTCCGGTGCTGTTGGTGTTGAAACCGAGCGTGTGCGCACCGAGGACCGGCCGGGCCACGCCTCCCGCACGGCCTTCGTAGATGTTTCCGCACTTGTCGATGGCGAAGTTGTAGCCGATGTCCCGCCAGCCGCTGCTCACCGTGTGGTAGCGGTAGATACTGCGCAGGACGGAGGGTGCCTGCTGACACGTGTAGTTGTTGCCCGTGGCGCTGTGGTGGACGAAGGCGGCCTTCACGGTGCTCGTGTAGACGAAGGTCTTCTCGCGGAGCGACTCGTCGGCGCCCCAGCCCTTGCGGATGACGATCGCGGGCCGGGGCCCGATGTGGGGCTGGGCGGCGGCCGCGTCGAAGCCGAGCGTGCCGCCCGCCGCGGCGGCGGCCTCGGTGTCGTCCCGGTCGAGCGCGGGCAGGACCGTGCCGGGGGCCGGGGTGGCGGGGGTGCCCGTGCCGGGGCCGGAGGCCGTCGTACCCGTGCCGTCCTCGTCCCCTTCGGTGCCGTCCCCTTCGGTGCCGTCCCCTTCGGTGCTGTCCCCTTCGGTGCTGTCCCCTTCGGTGCCGTCCTCTTCGGTGCCGTCCTCTTCGGTGCCGGTGCCCCCGGCGCCACCCGGGTCGGTGCCGTCCGCCCCGGTGTCCGCCTCGCCGTCTCCGCCGCCGCGCGCGCGGTCCCCGGCCGCCGGGGCCGGATCGGACCCGGGTCCGTCCCCCGGGTCCACGAGGTCCAGGCGCAGGCCCTCGGGGAGGGGCCGGCTGCCGCCGTCCGCGCGCTTCACGCGCACCTCGACGCCGTCCGATGGCCCCACCCACAGCGGGGCGGTGGAACCGCGTACGCGGCCCGCCGCGCTCTCCTCGGTGCCGGGGTCCGCGGCGTGGTCGGCGTTGTGGGTCTCGACCCGCTGCCAGGCCGACCAGGTGCCGTCCGCAAGCGAGCGGGTGCGGACCTCGACGGTGCCCTCCAGTTCGGCCGCGGCGTCCTCCCAGACGAGGCCGAGGAGGGAGAAGGGGGCGACGTCCCGGCGGGGCAGCCCCTGCACGACCGCGCCGAACGAGCGGTCCGTGGCCGCGGGCCCGAGGGGCTCCAGGGGCAGGGAGCGGGTGGTCCCGGGGATCTCCCGCTCGGGGTCCGCCCCCGTCGCCGCGCCGGCGGTGAGGGAGAGCGGGAGCACGAGCGCTGCCGCGCAGGCCGCGCTGATCGATGAAACGAGGTATCCACGCATGGCTCGAATCGTCGAAGGGGCGTCCGTTGATCGCCTTTCGGGAATCCGGTCGCGCCCCGTCCGGCCGACCGGGCTACCCGGCATCCGCGGCCGCACTCCCCGGGCGCGGCGCGCGTACCCTTGCGCGGGTGAACTCCAGCGATCGCACCCCGGCCGACCTGCTGCGATCCGCGCTGGCCGCGGACCCGGCACGCCCCTTGGTCACTTTCTACGACGATGCCACCGGTGAGCGGGTCGAACTGTCCGTCGCCACCTTCGCCAATTGGGTGGCCAAGACCGCCAACCTCCTCCAGGGAGACCTCGCCGCCGAGCCGGGCGAGCGGGTCGCCCTGCTGCTGCCCCAGCACTGGCAGACCGCCGTGTGGCTGCTGGCCTGCGCCTCGGTGGGCGTGGTCGCCGACGTCGGCGGCGACCCGGCCGCCGCGGACCACGTGGTGGCGGGCCCGGGGCGGTTCGACGCGGGGCGGGCCTGCCGGGGGGAGCGCGTCGCGCTGTCCCTGGCACCGCTCGGCCGCAGGTTCCCCACTCCGCCCGAGGGCTACGCCGACTACGCGGTGGAGGTGCCCGGCCAGGGCGACGTCTTCGCCCCCTTCGCGCCGGTGGACGCGGACGCCCCGGCGCTGGCGCTCGGCGGCTCCGGGGAGCTGAGCGGGGCCGAACTGGTGGACCGGGCACGCGAGGACGCGGCACAGAGGGGACTCACGACGGGCTCACGGCTGCTGTCGGGGCTCGCCTGGGACGGGTGGGAGGGCCTGTCGGCCGGGCTGTACGCGCCGCTGGCCGCGGGGGCGTCGGTCGTCCTGTGCCGGAACCTCGGCGAGCTGCCGGACGGCGCCCTGGCGCAGCGGGTCGACAGCGAGCGCGTCACGCACACCGCCCGCTGAGCGTCCGCGCGCCCGGGCCGTGCGCGGCGCGGGCGCGCACGCCCCGGCCCCCGGCACGGGGAGGGCCGCCGGTCTCCGCCGGCGGGGTGCCGGGCGAATCGGGGCCGGACACCCCCCAAGTGGCGCATGCCCGGCCCGGGCCTCCCGGGCCGGAACTCAACTCCGGTGGATGATCGGCGACAAGCGTGCTTCACCGCACAACCAAGCGCCGGGCTCGGCCGTCTAGACGGGCGACTGGCGGCCCAGCTCGCTGCCGATGCCATGAAGGATGGACCCACACGTGACGGACAAGGCTGGCACGCCCGGAGACGGGAACGCGGGCCCGCAGGAGGACCCCGACGCCTCCGCCGGGGCCGCGGACCCGGGGGCCGACCGCGAGCGCCCCGCCGCCCCGGGCGCCGGGGACGCGGCGAAGGCGCGGGACGGCGGGGAAGAGGACGCCGGGGGGTCCGGCGGCGGCCCCGGGGACACCGTGCCCGGCGACGCGCACCCCGGGGGACCCGGCCCCAGCGGCCGGTCGCGGTACTGGCTGCGATGGGCCGCGTTCGGCACCTCGATCGTGGTGCTCGCGGCCGCCGGCGCGGGCTGGTGGTTCT
The DNA here is from genome assembly GCF_024497955.1 of Streptomyces sp. C10-9-1. GTDB lineage: Bacteria > Actinomycetota > Actinomycetes > Streptomycetales > Streptomycetaceae > Streptomyces > Streptomyces sanyensis. The sequence continues at coordinate 27,177 of NZ_JANHKP010000014.1, forward strand.
ACCGGAAGCTGGACGCCAACATCACCACCGACACCTCCACCGCCCACGAGCTGGAGGTCTACGAGCGGGAGCGCCCCACGCCCGCCCAGACCGGGGCCCGGAACATCCTGCTCCTCGGGTCCGACACGCGCGAGGGCGAGGGGAACGACCGCTACGGCAAGGACGAGGCGGGCAGCCAGCGGTCCGACACCACGATCCTGCTCCACATCTCCGCCGACCGGCAGAGCGCGACCGCGATGTCCGTGCCGCGCGACCTGATGGTCACCATCCCCAGTTGCGGCAAGCCCGACGGCACGCGGACACGCGAGCAGGTGGCGCAGTTCAACTGGGCCTTCCAGTTCGGCGGGGCGGCCTGCACCATCCGCACGGTGGAACGCTTCACCGGAATCCGCATCGACCACCACATGGTCGTGGACTTCCGCGGGTTCAAGGACATGGTGGACGCCGTGGGCGGCGTCGAGGTGTGCCTGGAGGAGCCGATCGACGACCGGGCGGCCCGCCTCGAACTGCCCGCGGGCCGCCAGACGCTCGACGGGGAGGAGGCGCTCGGCTACGTCCGCGCGCGCAAGACCCTCGGGAACGGCAGCGACACCGAACGGATGGAGCGCCAGCAGCAGTTCCTCGGCGCTCTGGTGAACAAGGTGCAGAGCAACGGCGTGCTGCTGAACCCGGCGCGGCTCTACCCGGTCCTGGACGCGGCCACCGGGTCCCTCACCACCGACCCGGGTCTCGACTCCCTGAAGGAGCTGTACGACCTGACCCGGTCGATTCGCAGCGTCCCCAGCGAAAAGGTGCAGTTCCTGACAGTCCCTCGCCAGCCCTACCACCTCGACCCGAACCGTGACGAGTTGGTCGAGCCGGAGGCGAGCGAGCTCTTCGAGCGGCTGCGCGAGGACGCGCCGGTCACCGTCGTGCCGAAGGAGGAGAAAGAGCGGGAGCAGGCGACGGGCCGGCCCCCCTCGCCGGATCCCACGTTCTCGGGCACCACCGCGGCCGAGGGCATGTGCGGGTAAAGCCATGGCCAAGCACACACCCACAGCTCAAGCGGATTGCGCGAATTGCCCGGTTGTAAGACGTGAGGAATTTGTCACGGTCGTCGCCCGACGCTGAGCAGGGCGGATACTGTGACGCGACCCGGTGCTCCCGACCGCGTCGCGCACCAGTGGATCGAAGGACCGAGCGCCTGTAGGGGGAGGCGCCCGCGTGGCACCCGACGGAGGACTCAAGCAACCGTGGATGCGCAGAACCGTGGACAGGCGGACGAGATCGACCCCGCCGACCAGTGGGTGCTGAACCCGCAGACGGGTGACTACGAGCTGCGACTGGACCGTTCCGGTGCGCAGTCACCAGCTTCCTCCAGCGGGACCGCGGACGCAAGGAGAACAGCGAGGAACGCCGCCCCGGGCGGCGGCCCGCAGGGCACCGCCACCCGGGGCAGGACTCCGTCCCAGGCCCCTCGGGGCACCCGGGAGAGCGCTTCCCGGCAGGGCCCGGGCGACCGCCCGGCGGAGGTCCCCGGCCAGCGGAGCCGCCGGGCGGCCGGGGGCGCGGGCGACCGGGTGCCGCCGGGAGCCGGGCGCCGCAAACGCAGGCCGCCGAAGCCGCGGAAGAAGCGCGTGCTGGGGTGGCTCGGAGCCGCCCTGGCGCTGCTGATGGTCGCCACGGCCACCGCGGGCTACCTCTACTACCGGCACCTGAACTCCAACATCACGTCCGTCGCCGACGACGGTGCGGGCACCGGGGGCTTCAGCAAGGACCGCGCGATCAACATCCTGGTGATCGGGACGGACAAGCGGACCGGTGACGGCAACCAGGGGTACGGCGACAACGACAGCCCGGGGCACGCGGACACCACCGTGCTGCTGCACGTGTCCAAGGACCGCACCAACGCCACCGCGCTGAGCATCCCGCGCGACCTGATCACGGACATCCCCGACTGCCCGACCACGCAGGAGGACGGCACCACCAAGGTCATCCCCGGCGAGTCGAACACCCGCTTCAACACCAGTCTGGGCCAGTCGGGCCGTACGGCGAGCTGCACGATGCGCACGGTCACCGAGTTGACCGGCATCCCCCTGGACCACTTCATGGTGGCCGACTTCAACGCGGTGAAGACGCTGAGTTCGGCCGTGGGCGGCGTGCCCATCTGCCTGGCCAAGGACATCGACGACCCGAAGTCCCATCTGAAGCTGGCCGCGGGAGAGCACGTCATCGAGGGGGAGGACGCACTGGCCTTCGTCCGCACCCGGCACTCGGTCGGCTTCGGCGGAGACCTGGACCGGATCAAGATCCAGCAGCAGTTCCTCAGCGCGCTGATGCGCAAGCTCAAGTCCGACGACACGCTCACCAGCCCCACCAAGCTGGTCAAGCTGGCCGAGGCGGGCACCAAGGCGCTCACCGTCGACTCCAAGATCGACGACATCATGAAGCTGCGCGACCTGGGTCTGGAACTGGGCAAGTTCGACATGAAGAACCTGACCTTCGCCACCGTGCCGGTGCTCGACAACCCGGCGGAGACCGTCAAGGCCACGGTCGTGCTCGACACGTCCAAGGCGGAACCCCTCTTCTCCATGGTGAAGAACGACGTCTCACTCACCGAGGTCGAGCAGAAGCAGAAGGCGGCGAAGGCCGCGAAGCCCGGCCCGCTGGACGGTGCGCGGGCCGAGGCCGCGGACGTCCGCGTGGACGTCCTCAACGGCGGCGGCCCCACGGGTGCCGCGCAGAAGACCCTGGAGTGGCTGCAGAACTCCGAGGGCGTGCTGAAGTCCACCAACAAGGGCAACGCACCGGCGAAGGTACCGGCCACCCGGCTGGAGTACGCGCCGAACCAGGCCGACCAGGCACGCAAGCTGGCGGACCTGATGGGCCTGCCGGCCGCCGCGCTCGTGCAGGGCACGACGGACGCCGAGGGGCTGCAGGCGATGACGCTGACGCTGGGACCCGACTTCAGGGGCGCGGGGGTGCCCCTCACCGGCCCGGCGAAGCTGCCGGAGGACGTGTCCCAGGTCCAGGCCGACAAGGCGGTCTGCGCCGAGTAGCGGCGCGACGCGCTTCCGCCCGGCCCGCGAGGAGGCCGGCCGGGCGAGCAGGAACACGGACGGGCTCACAGGGGGGCCCGGTTACAGGGGGCTGAGGGTGGGACAGAGCAGGGTGCGCGAGGAGGGGACGCGGCAACGCGGACCGCATTCGGGCGGTTCCGGCAGGGACCGGGAGCCGCACGACGTCGGGACCCCCCGGGTCCCGGGTGCCCGCAGGGCACCGGAGGCCGAGCAGGACGCGCCCGACGCGGACCGGCCCCCGGCGGAGTCCGGTCCACGGCGGCGCGGAACACGCAGCCGCGCCAGACGCGGCAAACGGCGCATAGGCCGCTGGGTGGCCGTGTCGGTGTCGGTGCTGATCCTCGGCACCGCCGGCGCCGGCTACGCGTACTACGCGCATCTGAACGGCAACATCCGCAAGGGCGAGCGGAGTTCCGCCGACTCCGACGTCCGCAAGGCAACCCCCAACGCCGCGGGCCAGGTGCCGCTGAACATCCTGCTGATCGGCTCGGACAGCCGGAACTCCGACGCCAACCTGAAGCTCGGCGGCTCGAAGGAGAGCGTGGGCGCCAAGCCGCTGGCGGACGTGCAGATGCTGCTGCACGTCTCCGCCGACCGCAGGAACGCCTCGGTGGTCTCCGTCCCCCGGGACACCAAGGTCGACATCCCCCGGTGCACCGACCCCGTGAGCGGGGACGAGTACGCGGCGACACGGGGCCTGATCAACACCACCCTCGGCCGCGGCGGGCCCGGATGCACCCTCGCCACCTGGCAGGAGCTCACCGGCGTCTACGTCGACCACTGGCTGATGGTGGACTTCGCCGGCGTCGTGGCGATGGCCGACGCGATCGGCGGTGCCGAGGTGTGCGTGAAGGACAACGTCTACGACGGCCCGAAGCCCAACGTCCCGGGCGGCTCGGGGCTGCGCCTGGAGAAGGGCACCTGGCCCGTCCAGGGCGAGCAGGCCCTCCAGTGGCTGCGGACCCGCCACGCCTTCGAGAGCGACATCGGGCGCTCCAAGGCGCAGCACATGTACATGAACTCGGTGATCCGCAAGCTCAAGGACCAGAACGCCTTCACCGACACCGGGCACCTGATGGACCTGGCCGAGACCGCGACCGAGTCACTCACGGTCTCCCGGGAGATCGGCACGGTCAAGAAGCTGTTCGACCTCGGTATGACGCTCAAGGACGTGCCGACCGACCGCATCGCGATGCTGACCATGCCGCGCGTGCCCGACCCCGCGAACCCCGCTGCGCACGTCCTGCCCGCTCCCGGGGAGGCGGACCGCCTGTGGGAGATGCTGCGCGAGGACCTCCCGCTCGACGGCAAGGCGGGCGCGGGCGGTCCCGCACCCGCGGCCACCGCGTCCGAGGACCCTGCCGCGGCGCCCGCCGACATCGGCGTGATGGTGCGCAACGGGACCGGGGCCGGCGAGGCGGCGGTCCTGGGCAGGGCCACGGCCGTCGCCGCGGCACTCGACGGCAGGGGCTTCACCGGGGCGCGGACCGACCGGACGCCGGAGGCCGAGCGCCGCACCCAGGTGCTCTTCCCCAGCGCCGACCTGGAGGGCGACGCCCGGGCGATCGCCGCGGCGCTCGACGTCCCCGGCAGTGCGGTGCGCAAGTCGACCGAGGTCTCGGGGGTGACCCTGATCGTCGGCGCCGACTGGCGCACCGGGGACACCTTCCCGAAGGCGGACCCGGTGTCCGGCCCTCCGGAGAACACGGAGACCGTCATGGGCGACGACGAGGGCGCCTGCATGGACGTCTACGCGCCGTACCGCTTCTGACGAGGCGGCCCGGACGGCGCCCGGGTACCGGGAGCACGACGGCGCGGGCCCGCGCCCCACGGAAGCGGTGGGGGACGCGGGCCCGCGCCGTCCGTGTGCGGTGCGCGGGGCGGGGTCAGGCGGTGACCGCCCCGGCGGGACGGCGGCTCGCGATGACCTTCCGGGCCAGCGAACGGGGGCTGGTGAGGAAGCCGTACCCCCAGGACATGTGCATCGTGGCCAGCGCCACCGGGATCCGGAGACGGGCCTTCAGGGGCAGCCCCCGGCCCGCGGGGACGGAGCCGGCGGCGATGGCCGCGAGATAGCCGCCGGGCACCACCAGCGCCCACGGCGTCAGCGCCACCCCCGCCACGAGGCCCGCGGCGATGGCGCACACGGCGGCCGGCGGCGCCAGGTAGCGCAGGTTGATGGAGCCCTGGTGGTAGCGGGCGACCACATGGCGCCAGCGCCCGTAGTCCTTGTACTGCCTGGCCAGTGCCCGCACCGAGGGCCGCGGGCGGTACTGCACCTTCAGCTCCGGCGAGAACCAGATCAGCCCGCCGGCCTCGCGGATGCGGAAGTTGAGCTCCCAGTCCTGGGCGCGGATGAACTCCACGTTGTACCCGCCCTGCTGCTCCAGTGCCTCGCGGCGGAACACGCCCAGGTACACCGTCTCCGCCGGGCCGGCCGCGCCACCGGTGTGGAAGGCCGCGTTGCCGACGCCGATCCGGGAGGTCATGGCCGCGGCGACGGCGTCCTCCCAGGCGTTCTCGCCCTCGGCGTGCATGATGCCGCCGACGTTCTGCGCGCCCGTCTCCTCCAGCAGCCGCACCGCGGTGGCGATGTAGTTCGGCGACAGCATCCCGTGGCCGTCCACCCGCACCACGATCGGGTGGCGCGAGGCCTTGATCGCGGCGTTCAGCGCGGCCGGGGTGCGGCCGGTGGGATTCGGCACGGTGTGCACGCGGGGGTCCTCGCGCACGAGCTCGGCGGCGATCTCGTCGGTGCGGTCCGTGGACGGCCCGAGGGCGATCACCACCTCCATCTCGCCTGCGTACTCCTGGGCGAGGATGTGGCGGACCGCGTTGCGCAGATGCCGCTCCTCGTTGAGGACCGGCATGATCACGGAGACAGGGGGCGTGGCGTTCATCGCCGCCACGTTACCGCGAACGGGGGATGCGGCGGCGCGGCGGCCGATGGCGCTGATCGTATGGGCCTACGGTGCTCGGGTTCCCCTGTCGCCCGCGGAGGTGTCCCGTGCCCCCACCGCCCCGCCGCCCCCGCCGCCCGGCCCCCGTCCCGCAGCGGCGGCCCGGACGGCGCCCGGCGGCCCGGCCCGTGCGGCGGGCGCCCGGGGCCGACCGCCCCCGCTGGGGCATGCGCGTGGTGACCTCGCTGTCGGTCCTGGTGCTGGGGATCGGGGGCATCGGCCACGCGGTGGTGACGGGCCTGGAGAGCGGCATCGAGCGCGTCGACCCGTTCCGCGACATGAAGAACCGGCCGGACGGCGGGCGGGGGACGAACCTCCTGCTCGTCGGCACCGACGGGCGGGAGAAGATCACCGCCGAGGAGAAGCGGAAGTACCGGCTCGGCGGCGCCGGCTGCCACTGCACCGACACCATCATGCTCGTGCACCTCTCGGCCGAACGGGACCGCGCCAGTGTGGTGAGCCTGCCCCGGGACAGCTACGCGGAGATCCCGCAGCACACGGACGCCACCACCGGCGAGCGGCACAAGGCGCACCCGGTGAAGCTGAACGCCGCCTACTCCGAGGGCGGGCCGGCCCTGACGGTGCGCACCGTGGAGCACATGACCGGGGTGAAGATCGACCACTACCTGGAGGTCGACTTCACCAGTTTCATGCGCACCGTGGACACCGTCGGCGGGGTGGAGATCTGCACCACCCGCCCGATGAAGGACTCCCACACCGGGCTCGACCTGCCGGTCGGCTCCCATCGGCTGGGCGGCGGCGAGGCCCTTCAGTACGTGCGCTCGCGGCATGTGGACGGTGCGGCGGACCTCGGGCGGATGCAGCGCCAGCAGCGGTTCATGGCGGCCCTCATCCACCAGGCGAGCAGCACCGGCGTACTGCTCAACCCCGTCAAGCTGCGCTCGGTGGCCTCGACGGTGCTCGACTCGGTCAGGGCCGACAAGGACTTCGGCACCGAGCAGATGCTCGCCCTGGGGCGGGCCATGCGCGGCTTCTCCGCCGCCTCCTCGGAGTTCACCTCGGTGCCCGTCGGCGACGTGAGCCACCCGGTCAAGGGCATCGGCTCCACGGTGAAGTGGGACGAGAAGAAGGCCGAGAAGCTGTTCCGGCTGCTGCGCGAGGACAAGCCGCTGACCCCGCCGCGTCCGAAGGCCCCCGCCGCCACGCCCGTGGACGTCGCCCCGCAGCGGATCCGCGTGCAGGTCTACAACGGCACCCGCACCGACGGGCTGGGCCACCGCGTCGACGAGGCGCTGCGGGCCACCGGGTTCGACACCACGCGGACCCCGCGGAACGGTGGCGACGGCTCGGTCGAGCGCACCTACATCAGTTACGACCCGCGCTGGGACCGCTCGGCGAAGTCGCTCCGGACCGCACTGGGCGGCTGCGAACTGCGGGCCGCCAAGGGCCAGGGGCCGACGATGAAGGTGATGGCGGGGGAGGACTTCGACGGGGTGACCCCGGTGCGCGCCGAGGAGCGGCGGCGGGGCGAGTTCGGGGCGGTGACCGGCGACCAGGTGGTCTGCCCCTGAGCCGGGGCGGCGGACGGCCTCCCGGCGCGCGGGCCCCGGACCGTCCTCGGCGCGCTCCCGGTGCCGCTCAGGCGTCCATGCCCTCCGCGATGCGCTTCTCGCGCAGCTCCTTGATGGCCCGGCGCCGCGCCAGGCGGTGGGTGCGCCGGATCTGCGCCTCCTGGTAGCGCCTGCGGTCACGCTCCGTCTCCGGGACCACGGGCGGTACCGGACGCGGCTTGCCGTCCGCGTCGACGGCGGCGAAGACCAGGTAGGCCGAGCCGACCTGGGTCGCGGGCGTCGACTCGTTCCAGCGTTCGGCCATCACCCGGACGCCGACCTCCATGGAGGACCGCCCCGTCCAGTTGACCTGCGCCTTGACGTGGACCAGGTCACCGACCCGGACGGGCTCCAGGAAGACCATCTCGTCCATGGAGGCCGTGACGGCGGGGCCTCCCGAGTGGCGGCCCGCGACGGCCCCGGCCGCGTCGTCCACCAGCTTCATGATCACGCCGCCGTGCACCGTGCCGAGGAGGTTGGTGTCGTTGCCGGTCATGATGTGGCTGAGGGTGGTGCGGGACGCCGAGGTCGGCTTGCCCGGAATGCCGCTGTCCGGGCGCTGGGCCTGATCTGTCATGCCGTCCACCCTATGCCGGGACACGAGGTGGTCCGCATTGCATCAGCTTCGCTACAGGCCCGGTGTGATCCATCACCCACTCTGTCGGCGCGGACCGGCCCGGCGGCACACTGTTGCGCATGACTGACTGGCATGGGGGCCCCCGCCGCGGTGACGCCGGGGGCGGATGGACCGACGACGGCGGCGGCGACGGCCGCGGCTACGGGCGCGGCAGCGCCGGCGCCCAGCCCGAGAGCGCCCGTGTGATGCGCCACGTCCAGCGGCCCGCCCCGCCGCCCCGCCCGTCGGAGCCGCCGCAGCCGTCGGTGCCCCCGCAGCAGCGCGGACGCGCCCGGGAGGGCTACGACAGCGGCTACAACACGGGCCAGGTCTACGGGACGCCGTCGGGCGGCGGGCGGGTCCCGCCGCAGGGCGGCGACCCCTCCCGGCGGCCCGGCCCGCCTCCGGACTGGCGGCGGCGGATCAAGATCGGTTCGATCGTCGCGCTGGTGGCCGTGCTCGGCACGACCGTCGGGACCTATCTCTGGGCGGACTCCAAGGTCCGCCGGGAGGTGGACCTCTCCAAGGTCATCGAGCGGCCCGCGGAGGGCGACTGCACCACGTACCTGATCGTGGGCTCGGACAGCCGCGAGGGACTGTCCGCCGAGGAGAGGAAGAAGCTGCACACCGGCTCCGCCGAGGGCAAGCGCACCGACTCGATGATGGTCCTCGCCGCCTGCGGCAGCGGGAACACCATGATCTCCCTGCCCCGGGACTCCGACGTGGAGATACCGACCTTCGTGGGCTCCGAGTCGGGCAAGACCTTCCAGGGCACCGGCCGCCGGGTGAAGCTGAACGCCGCCTACGCCGAGGACGGCCCCGAACTGCTGGTGCGCACCGTGGAGCACAACACCGGCCTGCGGATCGACCACTACGCGGAGATCGGCTTCGCGGGCTTCGCGGGCATCGTCGACGCGCTCGGCGGTGTCGAGATGGACATCGAGAAGGGCTTCACGGACAAGAACTCCGGCGCGGACTTCGAAGCCGGGCGCCAGACTCTCGACGGGGAACAGGCCCTCGCCTTCGTCCGCACCCGGTACGCCTTCGCCGAGTCGGACCTGGCGCGGACGAAGAACCAGCAGAAGTTCCTGTCGGCCCTGGCCGGCCAGGCCGCGACCCCGGGCACGATCCTCAACCCGTTCAGGATCTACCCCGTGATGGGCGCGGGCCTGGACACCCTGATCGTCGACAAGGACATGTCCCTGTTCGACCTGGGGGAGATGTTCTTCGCCATGAAGGGCGTCACGGGCGGTGACGGCACCTCCATGAACATGCCGATCTCCGGTAGCCGCGGCGGGAACCTCGTCTGGGACAAGGAGAAGGTGCAACAGCTGGTGGAGCAGATCCGCAACGACGAGAAGGTCACCGTCACCGAGAACTGACGGGGCCGCCGCCAGGGGCCCGCCCTGGGTCCGCACCTCCGCCCCGGCCTCGGTGACGGCCCGGACGTACTCCTGCGTGCCCGGGCTGTGGCGGGCTGTGTGCCGCTACCGGGTCCTGGTCTTCCAGTCCGGGCAGTTCGTCAGCCACGGCGACGGCGGCCATGTGACCTTCCGCCGCTCCCGGTGAGGGAGCCTCCCACCGCGCGCCGTGCCCCGGCGATCCCTTCCGGATCGCCGGGGCACGGCGCGTGCGCCGCGTTCCGTGGCGCGGGCGCGCCCGTCAGGAGCAGGAGGTGAACTCCGGTGCGGTGTTGGCGCTGTAGACGGTGGCGCCGCCGCCCGGGGCGTCCTTCACCGGCACGGTGACGGTGTCCTCGGCCTGCCAGGGGAAGCCCTGGGCGTCGAAGGTCCAGGTGCCGGTGACCTGGCGGGCGAGCAGCGACAGGGTGACCCATCCGTACTGGGACGGGGGCACGGAGACCTGGATGCCGTTGCCGACCGAGCTGGAGCCCTGCCAGACGTTGCTGAAGGTCAGCTGGGTGCCCACCGTCGCCTGGAGGGCGGGGGCCGTGCCCGCGGTGAGGCTGGAGGACAGCGTGGTCCCGATGGAGCTGGACCAGCCGGTCGTCTCGGTCACGGAGAAGGTCTGCTGGGCGGTGGAGGCGGTGTTGTTGAACCAGACCGGGGAGGCGCACACCGTCGGCAGGGGTGCGGCCGGTGCCTCGTGCCGCACGCTCCACGAGCAGCTCGACGGGTTCTGCTGGCACATCCGGGCGCCGCGGTCGACGGCGAGGTCGAAGGCGGCGGGCGAGGTGGTCGACCAGCGCTGGTTGGGACGCCCGTGGCAGGTGGACCGGCCGGTCCAGGCGTCGTCGTACTGGGCGTCGGCGACGAGGTCGAGGCAGGAACCGTCGCTCTGGTTGCGGATCATGAAGGCCTCGTGCGATCCGGCGACCGGCTGGAAGTACCACTTCTGGCCGGCCTGGTTGCGGCAGGTCTGCTGCCGCAGGGCGGGCCAGCCGAGGGTGATGCACTTTCCGGTCGCGTCGTTGGCGATGGCGAAGGTGGACTCCACCGGATCGACCCTCAGGGTCCACGACTGGTGGTAGCCGGGCGCGGAGTTGGTGACGATGAAGGCTCCGTCGCCGGTGGAGCCGTTCTGCACGTCGAGGTTGCGGCCGTTGCTGACGGAGGTGAGCGGGATGCAGGCCAGCGGCGGCGAGCAGGCGGATGCCGCGGCCGGGGCCTCCTCGGCGGGCGGGGCGGCGGCGGCCGGGACGGCCAGCAGCCCGAGGACGACGCCGCAGACCGCCAGGGCGGCGGCGAGCAGGCGGGGCACGGCGCGTAAGCCGGCCGCGGGCGCTGCGGTGCGGGGTCCGGCAGGGAACGGGCGAGGTGTCACTGAGGGGCCTTCCTCTCGGGTCGGTACGCGGTTTCGCGTCGTGCGTGGTCTCTGCTCGGCCGGGGTGCGCGCCGCTCAGCCGGCGGCGAACTCCGCCTCCAGCCGGGGGACGTAGTCCACGAGGTCCTGCGCCCAGCAGCCGGTGTTGTGGCCGCCGTCGCAGTGCTCGCCCCAGCCCGTTCCGTCGCCGTAGGCCACGTAGTGCAGCGGGATGCCGAGCGCGTCCAGGCGTTCCTTGGTGTGCTGCGCGGCCGAGGCGCCCCAGAACTCCATCTCGCCCGGGTCGCCGCGGCCGTCACCGGCGTAGACGGCGATGCCGGTGTCGGCCAGCCGGTCCATGTGGGCGATGGGGTCGGCCTCGTTCCACAACCGGTCCGCGCCGAGGACCGGGTACGGGGACCCGAAGAGGGCGTCGCTGGAGACCGCCGGCCCGAAGTCGTGCCCGCAGGTGGGCCAGGAACTCCCCCCGCACAGCGGTGCGCCCACGTTGGTGAGCGTGGCGACGACCGCGGCCCGGATGACGGCGTGGCCGCGCGAGAGTTCGTTCGCCCCGGAGAAGGTGGCCACATGGCCGAAGAGTCCGGGGTGGCGCTGGGCGTAGTGCAGGGCGCCGAAGCCGCCCATCGAGATCCCGGCGACGGCGCGCTTGCCCCGCTCCCGCACGGTCCGGAGGTTGGCGTCGACGAACGGGAGGACCTGCTCGACGTGGAAGGTCTCCCAGCGCTGCGCGCCCGCGGCGGTGTCCTGGTCCCGCCAGTCCGCGTACCAGCCGCGGCGGCCGCCGTCCGGGATCACGGTGATCATCGAACGCGCCGCGGTCAGCGCCGGGTAGGCCAACGCGGGGTTGCCGGGGTCGTCGGACGCTCCGTGCAGGAAGTACAGGACGGGGTAGCGCCGTTCGGGTGCGTCGGCGTAGCCCTCCGGCAGCAGGATCCTGATGCGGTGCTCACCGGCGACCTCCGGGGTGGTCACGGTGATCACGAAGTTGGTGTCGGTGCCCGTCGCGGGGGCGGTCTGGGTGAGTCCGAAGCCGTCGTGCAGCTCGGGCGGGTCCGCCGCGGCGGAAGGGGGTGACGCGCCCAGCAGCGGTACGGCGGCGAGCGTCAGTGCCGAAGCCGCGGTCCCCGCGCGCCGCAGCGACCCGGCTAGCAGGGCGGCCGCGCGGCGTCGTAACGCTCCGGTGGGTGCGGCCTGTCCGGGGGCCGTGGTCCGGGTTCGGGATGCCATGGTCCGAGTGTGGAGCCGACGGATGACTTTGTAGAGGCGATTTCTAGAAAACTTTCCGCTTCACCGGTCGGGCCCCTGACGCACACCCACCCGCGCACGACGGCGGCGAATCCAGGTCCCCCGAACCGCCCACCCCTGCGAAGCGCCCCGCGAAGCGGGCGGCCGGGCCCTCACACCACGGGAGACCAGCCGCACGAAGGATCGTCGCGCACTTCTTCCTCTCGCTCGACGGAGCGGCGGAGGCGCCCCACCTCGGTCGGGCCCGCACCACCCGCAAGGGTGAGCTGACACCGTTCCTGGCCGTCCCTCACCTCGCGGCCGCTCGTCGCCGGTCCGCACAACATTCCGGTCATCCGGGACGTGGCGGAGGCCCGCAAGGACCTCGCGCTCGCCACGCTCTCCGCCATCACGCACGCCGGCGATCCGGCCATCGGTGCCATACTGAAAACGCTGTCCGCCGCTCTCCGGGACGCTCCGGAGGGCATCGTCGAACCCATCGTCGAACTGACCGCACAGGGCCTGGGCAACCGCCCGGCCGCAGAGCAGTGGAGGAACCTGGTGGCCGTGGACCTCTCCTTCTACACCTCCCCCCTCTCCGAAGAGATCCGCGACGAAGGCCGCGTGGAAGGCCGCGCGGAGGGCCGCGTGGAAGGCCGCGCGGAAAGTCTCCTGACCGTCCTGGAACTGCGCGGGGTCCGCCTCACTCCCGAGGCCCGCGAACGCATCGACGCCTGCCGCGACGCCGAGACCCTGCGCACCTGGCTCACCCGTGCCATGACCGCCGACTCCTCGGAGGACGTCTTCACGGAGGAGTAGCGCCCGCCCCGCAGGCCGGCACCGCCCGGCGTGCTCCCCGCGGAGCGCCCCGGCCCCCCTCCGCCCGTGTCCCGACGGCCCACCCGCCCCAGACACCCGCGCCGACCAGCGCGAGCAGGTCGCCCAGGGAGGGCCCCTGCACACAGCGTCCGGGCGCGGGCGACCCGCCCTCGCGGAGCGCCCCGCCCGCCGGGGGCGCGCCGGGCCGACCGGCCACCACCGCGACCTACGCGCGCTCGCGCGCGTGGGCCACGGCGCTGGGGGCGAAGCGGCCGACGATCGCCGGGGCCTCCCGGACGAGCGAGTCGTCGGTGAGCGCCTCCACCATGAACAGCGCGAAGTCCACACGGCGCGTCAGATCGCTGGCCAGTACCGGGTCCCCCACGTGCCGGCTCCAGACCGGGAGCCCCTGGCTCTCGCCCTCCTCCAGGGAGCTGCCGCGCACCACGGTCCACCGGGTGTCGCTGGCGAACACCCGGTCGCACGCCTCCACCTGGTCGTCGATCTCGACCAGCCGGAGCGCCTTGCCGACCCAGGCGGAGGCGCGGACCCCGGCACGGAAGAGGCGCGAGTAGTGGTCCTTGCCGTCGCGCGTGATATGCCAGCCGCAGGAGAACACCAGCCGCGCGCCGGGGCGCGCGTGGTCGAGCACCGCCTGGGCCGTCCCGGAGGAGTACTGGCGCACCCCCCAGGGGACGAGCACGGTCAGGACCCCGTCGCAGCCCTCGACCGCCCGGCGGATGACCTCGGGGTCGTTCGTGTCACCGGGGACGACGGTCATCCGGCCCTCGAACGCGGCGAGCTTCGGCACGCTCTTCTCCCGGCACACGCCGACGACCTCGTAGCCGCGGTCCAGCGCGTGCTGGACCATGTACTGCCCGAGCTTCCCCGAAGCTCCGACGATGCAGACCTTCTTCACACGATTCGCGTCCATGACACAGCCCCTCACCGGTACAGCAACCTTACCTTGTAAGGCAAGGTAGCCTTATGGCGTAAGGCAGTCAAGGAAGCGAAGAGGGAGGGCGCATGCCCGAGGGAGGGAAAGGCGGTCGCCGCAAGGCGTCCACCCGCACCCCGCTCAGCCGCGAGCGGGTGATCCGCGCGGCGGTCGCGGTGGCGGACGAGAAGGGCTCCGCGGCCCTCACCATGCGGGCCGTCGCGGCGCCGCTGGGGGTCGAGGCGATGTCGCTCTACCACCACGTCGCCGGAAGGGACGACATCCTCGACGGCATGGTGGACGCCGTGTTCGAGGAGATCGACCTGCCACCGCGCGACACGGACTGGAAGAGCGCCCTGCGCCACCGGACGGACTCCGCGCGCGCGGCGCTGCGACGGCACCCCTGGGCCGTCGGCCTCATGGACTCCCGCAGCCGCCCCGGCCCCGCGACGCTGCGGCACCACGACGCCGTCCTCGGCACCCTGCGCGCCGGGGGCTTCTCGGTCCCCATGGCGGCGCACGCCGTCTCACTGGTGGACAGCTACCTGTACGGCTTCGTGATGCAGGAGCTGAGCCTGCCGTTCACGAACCCGGACGAGCTGGACGACGTCGCGAGCGGGATCCTCCGCGAGATGCCCGCCGACACCTACCCGCACCTCACCGAACTGGCCACCGAGCACGCCCTGAAGCCCGGCTACTCCTACGGGGACGAGTTCACCTTCGGCCTCGCCCTGATCCTCGACGCCCTCCACCCGGACGAGCCGGGGAGCGCCTGAACCGGCACCCGCGACCGGGGGCCGCGCCACCCGCGCCACCCTGCGGGCTCGACCGGGACCGGAGCGCCGGTTGCGGCGGGCCGGAGCCCGGGAACGAGGCGGCGGGCCGGCCGACCCGCAGCACGGCGCCCACGACGACAGCCCCCGGCGTGACGCCGGGGGCTGTCGTCGTGGGCGCCGGTTGGCGGCCGCTTCCCGGCCGTGTCCGACTGCAAGAACCCTGCTACGGCAGGTTCCTCGCCATCACGATCCGCTGGACCTGGTTCGTGCCCTCGTAGATCTGCGTGATCTTGGCGTCGCGCATCATGCGCTCCACCGGGTAGTCGCGGGTGTAGCCGTAGCCGCCCAGGAGCTGGACCGCGTCGGTGGTGACCTCCATGGCCACGTCGGAGGCGAAGCACTTGGCCGCGGCGCCCTGGAAGGTGAGGTCGGAGTCACCCCGCTCGGACTTGGCCGCCGCCGCGTAGGTGAGCTGACGTGCCGCCTCGATCTTCATGGCCATGTCCGCGAGCATGAACTGGACGCCCTGGAAGTCGGCGATCGGCTTGCCGAACTGCTTGCGCTCCTGGACGTAGCCCTTGGCGTAGTCGAGGGCGCCCTGGGCGATGCCGAGCGCCTGGGCCGCGATGGTGATGCGGGTGTGGTCCAGGGTCTTCATCGCCGTCGCGAAGCCCGTGCCCTCCTCGCCGATCATGCGGTCGGCGGGAATGCGGACGTTGTCGAGGTAGACCTCGCGGGTCGGGGAGCCCTTGATGCCGAGCTTCCGCTCCGGAGCCCCGAAGGACACGCCCTCGTCGCCCTTCTCGACGACGAAGGCCGAGATGCCCTTGGAGCGCTTGTCCGGGTCGGTGACGGCCATGACCGTGTAGAACTCGGAGACGCCCGCGTTGGTGATCCAGCGCTTCACGCCGTTCAGGACGTAGTGGTCGCCGTCACGCACGGCCTTGGTCTTCATGCCCGCCGCGTCGGAGCCCGCGTCCGGCTCGGAGAGGCAGTAGGAGAACATGGCGTCGCCCTTGGCGAGCGGCGTCATGTACCTGGCCTTGAGGGCCTCGGAGCCGGAGAGGATCACCGGGAGCGAGCCCAGCTTGTTGACGGCCGGGATCAGGGAGGAGGACGCGCAGACCCGGGCGACCTCCTCGATGACGATCACGGTGGCGAGGGCGTCGGCACCCGCGCCGCCGTAGGTCTCCGGCACATGGACGGCGTGCAGGTCGGAGGTGACGAGGGCGTCCAGGGCCTCCTGCGGGAAGCGGGCCTCCTCGTCCACGGCCGCGGCATGGGGCGCGATCTTCGCCTCGGCCAGGGAGCGGACCGTCTCGCGGAGCATGTCGTGCTCTTCGGACGGGCGGTACAGATCGAAGTCGGCCGATCCTGCCAAGGTCTCTCACTCCCCAAGCTGCTAACTACCGTTAAGTAACCCAATTTTAGACGGCACCGGCGCTCGGGGCATAGGTGAGCTTGGCGACAGCGGCCGCACGGGGCGGCCGCGGGGCCTTCGGAAGCGCCGCCGCGTCCCGGCCGGGCGGGCGGGCGGGTGGGTCGTGGGCCGCCGTCCGGAGCGCGGATATGCTCGGGCGCGCACCCGGCCGCACCGCCGGGGCGCACCCGCCCGCATCGTTACTGGAGCACGCATGGCCCTCAAGATCACCGTGATCGGCACCGGCTACCTGGGGGCCACCCACGCGGCGGCCATGGCGGAGCTCGGATTCGAGGTCCTGGGCCTGGACGTGGTGCCCGAGAAGATCGAACTGCTCTCCTCCGGCCGGGTGCCGATGTACGAGCCCGGCCTGGAGGACCTGCTGCGGCGGCATGTCGCCGGGGCCGAGGGCTCCACCGGCCGCCTGCGGTTCACGACCTCCTGGGAGGAGGTCGGCGCCTTCGGCGACGTCCACTTCGTGTGCGTGAACACGCCGCAGAAGCACGGTGAGTACGCCTGCGACATGAGCTTCGTGGACGCGGCCTTCGCCTCGCTCGCCCCGCACCTGCACGGCCCGGCACTGGTGGTCGGCAAGTCCACCGTGCCGGTGGGCAGCGCCGAGCGGCTGGCCCGGGTGCTGGAGGAGCAGTCCCCCGGCGATGTGGAACTCGCCTGGAACCCGGAGTTCCTGCGGGAGGGCTTCGCCGTCGACGACACCCTCCACCCGGACCGGATCGTGGTCGGCGTCCGCAGCACGCACGCCGAGAAGCTGCTGCGCGAGGTGTACGCCACGCCCGTCGCCGAGGGCTCGCCCTTCGTGGTGACCGACTACCCCACCGCCGAGCTGGTCAAGACGGCGGCCAACTCCTTCCTGGCGACCAAGATCTCCTTCATCAACGCCATGGCCGAGGTCTGCGAGGCGGCGGGCGGCGACGTGGTGAAGCTGGCCGAGGCCATAGGGCACGACGAGCGGATCGGGCGGAAGTTCCTGCGGGCGGGCGTCGGCTTCGGCGGCGGCTGCCTGCCGAAGGACATCCGCGCCTTCATGGCGCGGGCGGGCGAGCTGGGCGCCGACCAGGCGCTCACCTTCCTGCGCGAGGTGGACTCCGTCAACATGCGCCGACGCGGCCACATGGTGGAGCTGGCGCGCGAGGCCGTCGGCGGGGGCTCGTTCCTGGGCAAGCGGGTCGCGGTGCTGGGCGCGACCTTCAAGCCGGACTCCGACGACGTCCGGGACTCGCCGGCGCTGAACGTCGCGGGCCAGATCCAGCTCCAGGGCGGGCAGGTGACCGTCTACGACCCCAAGGGCAACGACAACGCCCGGCGCCTGTTCCCGACGCTCGCCTACGCGGACTCGGCTCAGGAGGCGGTGCGGGGCGCCGATGTCGTGCTGCACCTCACCGAGTGGCGCGAGTTCCGCGAGCTGGACCCGGCGGTGCTGGGCGAGGCCGTGTCCGGCCGGATCATCCTGGACGGGCGCAACGCGCTGGACGGGGAGGCCTGGCGCGCGGCGGGCTGGACGTACCGGGCGATGGGCCGCCCCCGGGCCTGAGCGGCCTCCCGGCCCGCGCCCCCGGAAAGGCGCCGCGGCCGGCCGGCACCCCGCCCGGGCGACGGGCCGCGCCGGGCGGACCGCCCGCGGCTGCGGCCCCGTCGCCGGAGGCGGCGCCGCGGCCCCGAGGGGATGCGTCAGACAGGCCCCTGGGCGCCCCCCGTGCCCGGGTCGGCACCCCCCGCCGCACCGGAGGCGCCCGCCCCGCCGGGCCGCCCCGGCGCCGCCCTGCGTGCGCGGTAGGTGCGCATCTTGGTGCGGGCCCCGCACACGGACATCGAGCACCAGCGCCTGCGGGCGGCCGGGCTGCGGTCGTAGTAGGCCCAGCGGCAGTCCTCCGCCTCGCACGCCTTGAGGCGTTGCCAGGTGCCGTCCGCCGCCCCCGCCGCGATGGCCTCGGCGACCCTGGCGGTCAGCGTCGGCGCCCCGGCCGGGCGCAGCACGGCTTCTCCCCCGGGGCCGACGGCGACCTGAAGGGGGGTCTCGGCGAGGAGCGGGCCGAGTGCCGTCGCGCTCCCGTGGCCGGCGTGGGCGAGGCAGGCGGCGCGCAGGGCCTCACGCAGGACGCGGACGTCCTCGGCCTCCTCCGCGGCGAAGCCGAAGCGCTCGCGGTTCCGCGGGGTGTCCAGGGCGTCCGCACCGGTCTCGACGTCCAGTGTGTTCACCAGGGCCTCGATGAGGGCGAGGCCGCCGGGCGCGGAATTCCGCTCGTTCATGGTTGCGACGTTACCGCCGATGAGGCAGCATGCAGTAACGGTTACCCGTTGAAGCTATCAACAGGTAACACCGAACGGAGGAGGAGCAGGTATGAGCATTGCCAGGCTGGGGTCCGTCGTCCTGGACTGTCCGGACCCGGTCGCCCTCGCGCGGTTCTACGCCGAGCTGCTCGGCGGCGAGGTCGAGGACGGCGGGAACGGCTGGGTGGACCTCAAGGGCGGTACCGCCCCGCTGGCCTTCCAGGCCGCTCCCGGGCACATGCCGCCGAAGTGGCCCTCGCCGGAGCGCTCGCAGCAGTTCCACCTGGACGTGCTGGTGGAGGACATGGACACGGCGGAGGAGCAGGTGCTGGCCCTGGGCGCCACGGTGCTCGACGCGGCCGACGGCTCCCCCGGCTTCCGGGTCTACGCCGACCCGGCGGGCCATCCGTTCTGCCTCTGCGCGGCCTGAGCGGCGCACCACCGCGGGCGGAGCCGGAGAAGGGGGTGCGCGGCATCGCCGCGCACCCCCTTCCAGCTCGCCGCCCCGGCGCCTCAGCCGACCCCGTCGAGCTGCTCGATCGTCGCGTTGGACGGACCCCGCTCGGCGGTGAGCCCGCGGGCCACGTCCTCGGCCGCACGGAGCACCCGGACGGCGTTCTGCCAGGTCAGCTTGGCCAGATCGGCCTCGGACCAGCCGCGGCGCAGCAGCTCGGCGACCAGGTTCGGGTAGCCGGAGACATCGTCCAGCCCGGCCGGCGTGAAGGCGGTGCCGTCGTAGTCCCCGCCGATGCCGATGTGGTCGACACCGGCGACCGCACGCATGTGGTCCAGGTGGTCGGCCACCGTGGCCGCGGTGGCGAGCGGGCGGGGGTGGGCGGCCTCGAACTCCTCGTGGACCTTCATCGCCACCGGCGTCGTGTCCAGGGGGTGGAGTCCGTGCTCCCGCATGTTCTCGTCCGCTGCGCGGGTCCAGTCGACGGCCGCGGGCAGGATGAACTTCGGCACGAAGGTGGCCATGGCCACGCCCCCGTTGGCCGGGAGCAGCGCCAGCACGTCGTCGGGGATGTTGCGCGGATGGTCGCAGACGGCCCGCGCCGAGGAGTGCGAGAAGATCACCGGCGCTGCCGAGGCGGCCAGCGCGTCGCGCATGGTGCTCGCCGCGACGTGCGAGAGGTCGACCAGCATGCCGAGGCGGTTCATCTCGCGCACCACCTCGCGTCCGAAGGCGCTGAGGCCCCCGACCCCGGGGGCGTCGGTGGCCGAGTCCGCCCAGGCGGTGTTGTCGTTGTGGGTGAGCGTCATGTACCGCACGCCCAGGGTGTGGAGGGCGCGCAGGGTGGCCAGCGAGTTGTTGATGGAGTGGCCGCCCTCCGCCCCCATCAGGGAGGCGATCCGGCCCTCGGCCCGGGCGGCCTCCATGTCGTCGGCGGTCAGGGCCCGGGCCAGGTCCGCCGGGTAGCGGGCCAGCAGCTGCCCGACCGCGTCGACCTGCTCCAGCGTGGCGCTGACCGCCTCGTCGCCGGAGAGGTCGCTGCGGACGTACACCGACCAGAACTGCGCGCCGACACCGCCCGCGCGCAGCCGGGGGATGTCGGTGTGCAGCCGGCCCCGCTGGTCCGCCGCGACGTCCAGGCGGTCCAGGTCGTAGCGGACCTGCTGGCGCAGCGCCCAGGGCAGGTCGTTGTGCCCGTCCACGACGGGATGGGCGGCGAGCAGCTCGCGCGCCCGGGTCAGGTGGTCCGTGGGGGTCGTCATTCGGGGTTACTTCCCGGCCCCCTGGCTCCCGAAGCCGAACGCGTCCGCACCGGCCGCCCGTGCCCGCAGGCGCTTGCCCTTCTCCGTCGCCTGGTCGTTCAGCTCCTGCTGGAAGGCGCGCATCCGGTCCATCAGCTCCCCGTCCTGGGTGGCGAGGATCCGGGCGGCGAGCAGCCCGGCGTTGCGGGCGCCGCCGACGGAGACGGTGGCCACCGGGACCCCGGCCGGCATCTGCACGATCGACAGCAGCGAGTCCATGCCGTCCAGGTACTTCAGCGGGACGGGCACGCCGATGACCGGCAGCGGGGTGACGGAGGCCAGCATCCCCGGCAGGTGGGCCGCTCCCCCGGCGCCCGCGATGACCGCCTTCAGGCCGCGGTCCGCGGCCTGCTCGCCGTAGGCGATCATCTCGCGGGGCATCCGGTGGGCGGAGACGACGTCGACCTCGTAGGCGATCTCGAACTCGTCGAGGGCCTGGGCGGCCAGCTCCATGACGGGCCAGTCGGAGTCCGAGCCCATGACAATGCCGACGACAGCGCTCATTCGGTGATCGTTCCTCGCAGGTAGTCGGCGGCGTGACGGGCGCGCTCCAGCACGTCGTCGAGATCGTCGCCGAAGGTGTTGACATGGCCGACCTTGCGGCCGGGCTTCACGTCCTTGCCGTACATGTGGATCTTGAGCTGCGGGTCCCGGGCCATGCAGTGCAGGTACCCCTGGTACATGTCCGGGTAGTCGCCGCCCAGGACATTGCACATCACGGTCCAGGGAGCGCGCGGACGCGGGTCCCCGAGCGGCAGGTCGAGCACGGCCCGGACGTGGTTGGCGAACTGCGAGGTCACCGCGCCGTCCTGGGTCCAGTGGCCGGAGTTGTGCGGCCGCATCGCCAGCTCGTTGACCAGGATGCGCCCGTCGGTGGTCTCGAACAGCTCGACCGCCAGGTGGCCGACCACGCCGAGTTCCCGGGCGATGCGCAGCGCCAGCTCCTGCGCCTGGCCGGAGAGCTCCGCGCCGAGGCCGGGGGCCGGAGCGATCACGGTGTCGCAGACGCCGTCGACCTGCCGGGACTCGACCACGGGGTACGCGACGGCCTGGCCGTGCGGGGAGCGGACGATGTTCGCGGCGAGCTCGCGCACGAAGTCGACCTTCTCCTCCGCGAGCACCGGGACGCCGGCCTTGAACGGCGCCTCGGCCTCGGCCCGCGAGCGCACGAACCACACGCCCTTGCCGTCGTACCCGCCGCGGACCGTCTTGAGGATCACCGGGAACCCGCCGGCCTCCTCGGCGAAGGCCGCGACGTCCGCCGGGTCCGCGACGATGCGGTGCCGCGGGCAGGGCGCGCCGATGGCGTCGAGCCGCTCGCGCATCACGCCCTTGTCCTGGGCGTGCACCAGGGCGTCAGGCCCCGGGCGGACGGGGATGCCGTCGGCCTCCAGGGCGCGCAGGTGCTCGATGGGCACGTGCTCGTGGTCGAAGGTGATCACGTCGCAGCCGCGCGCGAAGGCGCGCAGGGTGTCCAGGTCGCGGTGGTCGCCGACGACGACGTCGCCGACGGCCTGGGCCGCCGAGTCCTGGGGAGTGTCACTGAGGAGCTTGAACTTCAGGCCGAGGGGGATACCCGCCTCATGGGTCATTCGGGCGAGCTGACCGCCACCGACCATGCCGACTACCGGGAACGTCACCCCTTCAGGGTATCCGCCGAGGCGACCGCCTCCGTCCCCCGTATGTTCCGACAAGCGGTGTAGCGGCCGTCACACCGCCCCCGTGCGGCCCGGGCGGCCCGGTGGCCGCGTGGTTAGCATGACGGTGTCGACACTGCCGCTCGACACCGCCGACACGGCGAAGCCGACGAGGTTGGACACCCACCATGAGCGAACGAGGCGGAGGACTGCGCGGGCGGCTGCGGCGGCTCGCGCGGGAGGCGGCCAGGTTCGGTGCCGTGGGGGGCGCGGGCCTGCTGGTCAACCTGGGCGTGTTCAACCTGGTGCGCCATGCCACGGACCTGCCGGTGGTGCGGGCGTCCGTGCTGGCCACCGTGGTGGCCATCGCCTTCAACTACCTCGGCTTCCGGTACTTCGCCTACCGCGACCGGGACAAGAGCCGCCGCACCCGCGAACTCTCGCTCTTCCTGCTGTTCAGCGCGGCGGGGCTGGTGATCGAGAACGGCGTCCTGTACGCGGCCACCTACGGCTTCGGCTGGGACACCCCGCTCCAGAGCAACGTGTTCAAGTTCCTCGGCATCGGGATAGCGACGCTGTTCCGGTTCTGGTCCTACCGCACCTGGGTCTTCCGGACACTGCCCGCGCGGGAGGCGGTGCAGCGGGCGGAGGCCGTCCTGGAGCAGCGCCGCGTCCGCGAGCCGGCACCGGACCCGGTGGGCCGGCGCTAGTGCGGCCCGGCCCGGGGCGGGGACTCAGCGGACCGTGGGCTTCTCCTCCCGGTGCTCGCGTGCCACGCGGCTGAGGAAGAGGGCGAACACGGGCGGGTGCTGCTGGAGCAGCTCCAGCCGGCCGCCGTCCGCCTCCGCCAGGTCCCGGGCGACCGCGAGGCCGATGCCCGTCGAGTTGCGCCCGCTGATGGTGCGCTCGAAGATGCGCGCTCCCAGCTCGGCGGGGACGCCGGGCCCCTCGTCGGTGACCTCCACCACGGCCTGGTTGCCGGTGACGCGGGTCCGCACGGCGACGGTGCCGCCCCCGTGCATCAGCGAGTTCTCGATCAGCGCCGCGAGCACCTGGGCCACCGCTCCGGGGGTGCCCACCGCCCGCATCCCGCGCCGGCCGGAGTGCACGATGGCGCGGCCCGAGCTGCGGTAGGCGGGCCGCCACTCCTCCAGCTGCTGCTTGACGACCTCGTCGAGGTCGAAGGCGACCGCGGAGCCGGTCCGCGGGTCGCGGGAGTTGGTCAGCAGCCGCTGCACGACGTCGGTCAGGCGCTCCACCTGGGCCAGGGCGATGCTGGCCTCCTCCTTCACCGTCTCCGGCTCGTCGGTCAGCGTGATCTCCTCCAGGCGCATGGAGAGCGCGGTCAGCGGAGTGCGCAGCTGGTGGGAGGCGTCGGCCGCGAGCCTGCGCTCGGCGGTCAGCATCCGGGCGATGCGCTCGGCACTGGCGTCCAGCACGTCGGCGACCCGGTCCAGCTCGGGCACCCCGTACCGGCGGTGGCGGGGGCGGGGATCGCCGGAGCCCAGGCGCTCGGCGGTCTCGGCGAGATCGGTGAGCGGGGAGGCGAGCCGGTTCGCCTGGCGCACGGCCAGCAGCACGGCGGCGACGACGGCGACCAGGGCGACCGCGCCGATGATCAGCAGGGACCGGCCGACCTCGCGGGTGACCGCCGAGCGGGACTCCTCGACGGTGACCGTGGTGTCCTGCTCGCCCTCGGCGCTGGCGCGGATCACACTGCCGGTGGGCCGGGTGCCGAGTTCGATCGGGGCACGGCCCGGGATGCGGATCTCCGCGTACCGCCGGGTGTCGGTCTGCTCGGCGATGATGTCCGGGTTGACGGGCTCCCCGCCGACCAGCCGCGAGTCCACGATGCTGGCCAGGCGCAGGGCCTCGGACTCCACGCTCTCCTGGGCGCTGCTGCTGATGGTGCGGGTCTCGACCACCACCAGGGAGACGCCGAAGACGGCGATCACGACGAGCACCACGGCGAGCGTGGAGTTGATCAGACGGCGGCGCATGCGGCGGGTCGCGCGTCGGGGCGGGCCGGGGAGCGGTGGCCCGTCGGGCCGGGGAGGGCGGTCATGGTGCCTGCGTATCAGGACTTCTCGAACCGGAAGCCCACGCCGCGCACGGTGGCGATGTACCGGGGGTTGGCCGCGTCGTCGCCGAGCTTCTTGCGCAGCCAGGAGATGTGCATGTCCAGCGTCTTGGTGGAGGACCACCAGGTGGTGTCCCAGACCTCGCGCATCAGCTGGTCGCGGGTCACGACCCGGCCCGCGTCCCGGACCAGGACGCGCAGCAGGTCGAACTCCTTGGCGGTGAGCTGGAGCTCCTCGTCGCCCATCCAGGCCCGGTGGGACTCGACGTCGATCCGCACGCCGTGGGTGGCCGGGGCGGGCGTGGGCTCGGTGGCGCCGCGGCGCAGCAGGGCCCGGACGCGGGCGAGCAGTTCGGCGAGGCGGAAGGGCTTGGTGACGTAGTCGTCGGCGCCCGCGTCCAGGCCCACCACGGTGTCCACCTCGTCGGCCCGTGCGGTGAGGACGAGGATGGGCACGGTGTGCCCGTCGGCGCGCAGCCGCCGGGCGACCTCCAGGCCGTCCATGCCCGGCAGGCCGAGGTCGAGCACGACGAGGTCGATGCCGCCCGCGAGTCCGGCGTCGAGTGCGGCCGGGCCGTCCTCGCGCACCTCCACCTCGTAGCCTTCCCGGCGCAGGGCGCGGGCCAGGGGTTCGGAGATGGATGCGTCGTCCTCGGCGAGCAGTACACGCGTCATGAACCTGATGGTAGTCCGCGTGGCGCGGCGACCGTGGCGTGATCACGGAGGGAGGCGCCGAGGCGTGGTTCCGTCCGCGATCGAGGGGTGCAATCCTGTCGGAGACCTTTGTTTCTACGGGGCCGGTTCCATGATCACCTGTGATTGATGTCTCAAGTCCTTCCAAATGCCGCACTGTCATGTCGTATCGTGTCGATTCGACTGACGTAACATCCTGGGGCCTTTGGTGATGTCGTGCCGAAGGTCCCTCTTGTCGTGCGCGGCCGGCCTTCCCGGCCGCACGGCGCAGAGCAGTCGACGAGCTATGGGCCGGGCTCCGTCCGCCGACGGCGGGCGGGGTGTGGATCCCGGCGCGGTCCCCCCTCGCCGCCCCCGCACGGGGCGGCGGGCCCCTCGGCGTGGGGCGGGGCGGACCCGTGCCGGTACCGGCCACCCCCACCGGGCGTCGGCCCGCCCACAAGGCGGCGCGTCCCGAACTGACGAGGATTGACCACCATGGCGTCCAGCCTGACGAAGGACTCGGCCAGCACTCCTGGCGGCGAGAAGACCTTCTTCGGCCACCCACGCGGAATGGCCACGCTCTTCATGACGGAGATGTGGGAGCGCTTCTCCTGGTACGGGATGCGCGGCATCCTCGTCCTGTACCTGGTCGCGGGTGTGCTCGACGGCCCCATGGAGGGCCGGGAGGCGCTGGCCGCGGCCATCTACGGCGTCTACAACGCGGTCGTCTACATGGCGGCCATGCCGGGCGGCTGGATCGCCGACCGGCTCTGGGGCGCGCGCAAGGCGGTGCTCGTCGGCGGCATCGTCATCGCACTGGGCCACTACACCCTGGCGATCCCCTCCGACATCGCGTTCTTCCTCGGCCTGGTCCTCATCGCCCTCGGCACGGGCCTGCTGAAGCCGAACATCTCGGCCATGGTCGGCGGGCTCTACGAGGGCCAGTCCAGCGCCCGGCGGGACGCCGGCTTCTCGCTCTTCTACATGGCGATCAACATCGGCGCCGTGGTGGCGCCGCTGGCGGTCGGCCTGGTCGGCGAGAAGGTCAACTGGCACCTCGGCTTCTCCATCGCCGGCATCGGCATGACGCTCGCCGTCGTCCAGTACGTCCTGGGCGCCAAGCACCTGGGCGACGTCGGCAAGGAGCCGGGCACACCGGCCAGCCCCGAGGAGAAGCGCGCCGCGCTCCGCAAGGCCCTGCTGTGGTCCGGTGTCGCGGTGGCGGCGCTGCTGGCCGACATCGCGCTCGGCACCTACGACATAGAGCACGTCGTCAACGTGCTCGCCGTGCTCGGCGTGGTCGTGCCGGTGCTCTACTTCGTCGCGATGTTCCGCAACCCGGAGCTCCGGGGCGGGGACCGCTCGAAGATCAAGGCGTTCGTGTGGTTCTTCGTCACGGCCGTGCTGTTCTGGATGATCTACGACCAGTCCGGCTCGCTGCTGACGCTCTTCGCCGACGGCAAGACCGACCGCGTCATCGGCGGCTGGGAGTTCCCGACCTCCTGGTACCAGTCGGTGAACCCGGCCATGGTCATCATCCTGGCCCCGCTCTTCGCCGCACTGTGGGTGAAGCTGGCCCAGCGCAACCGCGAGCCCAGCACGGTGATGAAGTTCGCGCTGGCGATGCTCCTGATCGGCGGTTCCTTCGCCATCATGGGCCTCGCGGGCGCCGCCGCCGCGAACAGCGACACCGGCAAGGTCACGGTCTTCTGGCTGCTGAGCGTCTACCTCGTCCAGACCGTCGGCGAGATGTGCCTCTCCCCCGTCGGCCTGTCCCTGTCGACCAAGCTGGCACCGAAGCAGCTGGTCGGCCAGATCATGGGTCTGTGGTTCCTGGCCACCGCCACGGGCAACGCGCTCAACGGGTGGACCACCAAGCTCAACGCCCCCCTGGGCGACGCCCTCTACTACTCGCTGTGGGCCGTCGTCGCGGTGGTCGCGGGGCTGGCGTTCATGACGGCCGGCCGTAAGATCCGGGCCCTGATGGGCGACGTGCGCTGAGGCTGCGCCGGGCCCGCCCGGCGCACCCCGTGCGGAACGGCCCGGCACCCCTCGGGGGGTGCCGGGCCGTTCCGCACGGGGTGCGCGGGGCAGGTACGGCGCGGACCGCGGGAACGGGCGCCGCGGTGGAGCCGGAAGGGCAACCTTCAGGCGGGCGCGGCCAGTTCGGCCCAGACCGTCTTGCCGGCGGAGCCCGGGGTCCTCGTCACGCCCCAGTCCAGGCACAGGCGCTGCACGATGAACATGCCGTGGCCGCCGGGCCGTCCGGCCCGATGGGGCCTGCGGGGGGCGGGCTGCCCGGCCCCCTGGTCGACGACCTCCAGCCGCAGCACCTTGCCGTCGCAGCCGATGCGCAGCTCCTCCGGCCCCTCGGCGTGCAGGCAGGCGTTGGTGACGAGCTCCGAGACCACCAGGAGGACGTCCTCGGCGGCCGCTCTGCGGTCCGCGGAACCGGCGGGCAGCCAGCCCCAGTCGTGGAGGGCCTGGCGGGTGAAGTCACGGGCGAGCGGGACGATTCCGCTGGCATGGCGAAGGGTGAGGCGGCGCAACGCGCCGCCGGCCGCCGCCGGTGCGGGAACGGCGGGTGCCGCGCCCGTGCCTCTCGGCTCGGGGCCGAGTTCGCCCGGCTGCTGCTGCCGGGTGGTGCTCATCAGCGCTTCACCTCACCGATTCACCAGTTCGCCAATGTCGTCGTACGGTCCGTACCGGACAGCCGTACGTTCCGCGGAGCATCCGCGGGGTATTCGTGGGGGTTCTCCTGCCCGACCGAATCGGGACGACACCCGCGAGGTTCGCGTTGCCCACGTGACACGTGCAACACCGCGCCCGCGGACTCAGTCGACCAGGGCCGATTCGAGGGTGTCGTGGACGGTGAAGACGGCGTCGGCCCCGGTGATCTCGAAGACCCTCGCCACCACGGGCCGCATGCCCGCCAGATGGACCCCTCCACCGCCCGCCTCCGCCTTCAGACGCGCCCCCAGCAGGACGTTGAGCCCCGTGGAGTCGCAGAAGTCGAGCTGGGAGCAGTCGACCACCAGCCGCACCCGGCCCCGGTCGATCGCCTCGTCCAAGGGCGCGCGCAGCAGTTCGGCGGTGTGGTGATCCAACTCACCCGCCGGTTTCACAATCTCGCTGCGGCCCTCGGTCCGAACCTCGACCTGAAGCCGGCCCCGGTTCACGCTGCCGACCGTCTCGCGGTCCATGCCCGTCCCTCTTCGCCGTGTCGTCGCTGCCTCGTCCACTGTTCCGTCCTGCATGCCGCGCCCCCCGCCGGGCGGTGGGCAGACACCCGCCGAACCCTACGCCCTCACCCCGTCGACGGGTAGTCGAAGTGACCCACCTTACCGGCAAATCGGGCATTCACCACTTGCGATCGGCCACTCGGAACCGATAGGGCTAGAGGGACACACCCGACACGGCCGGCCTCGGAGGCGCCGCTCACCGCAATGGACATGCACGGCATCGGCAGCCATATGCCGAGAACGATGGAGGAGACCATGTCACCCCGGCTCGACGAGACGACCGCCGAGACCGCGACGTCGGCGACCCAGGACACCACCGCCGCCCCACCCCGCCACTCCGGCGCGACCGCTTCGGAGGAGGGACCCGGCGGGCTGCCGGAGCTGCCCGAGATCCCTCCCGCGGACGAGCTGAGCACGCTGGACTCCCGCGCGCTGTCGCGGACGCTCTTCGACCGCCTCGCGTCCCTCGAAGAGGGCACCCACGAGTTCGCCTACGTACGCAACACCCTGATCGAACTCAACCTGGCCCTGGTGAAGTTCGCCGCCTCGCGGTTCCGCAGCCGCAGCGAGCCGATGGAGGACATCGTCCAGGTCGGCACGATCGGCCTGATCAAGGCGATCGACCGCTTCGAGCTGAGCCGCGGCGTCGAGTTCCCCACCTTCGCGATGCCGACCATCATCGGCGAGATCAAGCGCTTCTTCCGGGACACCTCCTGGTCGGTGCGGGTGCCGCGCCGTCTCCAGGAGCTGCGTCTGGACCTGGCGAAGGCGGGCGACGAGCTCGCGCAGCGGCTGGACCGCGCGCCCACCGTCGACGAGCTCTCGGACCACCTGGGCATCGGGCGCGACGAGGTCGTCGAGGGCATGGCCGCCAGCAACGCCTACACGGCGAGTTCGCTCGACGCCCAGCCGGAGGACGACGACAGCGAGAACGCGCTGGCGGACCGCCTCGGCTACGAGGACAACGGCATCGAGGGCATCGAGTACGTGGAGTCGCTCAAGCCCATGATCGCCAGCCTGGCGCCGCGCGACCGGCGCATCCTGTCCATGCGCTTCGTCTCCGACATGACGCAGTCCGAGATCGGCGAGGAGCTGGGCATCTCCCAGATGCACGTCTCCCGGCTGCTCTCCAGAACGCTGGTCACCCTGCGCAAGGGGCTGACCGCCGAGAGCTGAGCCGCGCTCCCGGCGGGCCTTCGGGCCTGCCGCCCCGACAGGGCCCGTTCCCCCGGAACGGGCCCTGTCGGCGTTCCCCCGCGGCCGTGCCTGCCCGTGGTGCGCACCCCGCGCCGGGAGGGGCGGGCCGAGCGGGTCCGGGCGGCGGCTCAGACCAGGCGGCGGCCCGCCCGCCACACCTCCCGGGCCAGCGGGACGCCCGGCCGGTAGGCCAGGTGGACGTGGCTGGGGGCGTCGAGCAGCACCAGGTCGGCGCGGGTGCCGGGCGCCAGGCGGCCGACGTCGGTGCGGCGCAGGGCCGCCGCACCGCCCGCGGTGGCCGACCACAGGGCCTCGTCGGGGGTCATGCCCATGTCCCGGACGGCCAGGGCGATGCAGAAGGGCATGGACGAGGTGAAGGACGAGCCCGGGTTGCAGTCGGTGGAGAGGGCGACCGTGGCGCCCGCGTCCAGCAGGCGCCGGGCGTCGGGCCACCGGGCGCGGGTGGAGAACTCGGCACCCGGCAGCAGCGTGGCGACCGTGCTCCCGTTCGCCAGGGCGTCGACGTCCGCGTCGGTGAGGTGGGTGCAGTGGTCGGCCGAGGCCGCTCCCAGCTCCACGGCCAGCTGCACGCCGGGGCCGTAGGAGAGCTGGTTGGCGTGCACCCGCGGCACCAGGCCCCTGCCCACGCCCGCCGTGAGCACCGCCCGGGCCTGGTCCGCGTCGAAGGCGCCCTTCTCGCAGAAGACGTCCACCCAGCGGGCGTGCGGGGCGCAGGCGTCCAGCATGGGGCCGGTGACCAGGTCGACGTAGGCCGCCGGGTCGTCCGCGTGCTCGGGGGAGACCACATGGGCGCCGAGGAAGGTCACCTCGTCGGTGTGGCGGGCGGCGATGCGCAGGGCGCGGGCCTCGTCCTCGACCGTCAGCCCGTACCCGGACTTGGTCTCGAAGGTGGTCGTGCCCTGTCGCAGGGCCTCGCCCAGGTAGCGGGTGAGATTGGCCTCCAGCTCCTCGTCCGTGGCGGCGCGGGTGGCCGCCACCGTGGTGCGGATGCCGCCCGCGGAGTAGGGGCGGCCGGACATCCGGGCGTGGAAGTCGGCGGTCCGGTCGCCCGCGAAGACCAGATGGGAGTGGGAGTCGACGAAACCGGGGATGCAGGCGGCCCCCCGGGCGTCGTGGACGGTGTCGGCGGCCGGGGCACCCGCCGCGGGCCCGGCCCAGGCGACGGTCCCGTCGCCGTCGATGACGAGCGCGGCGTCCGTCACGACGCCGAGGGGGCTGAGGTCGCCCAGGGAGGGGTCGTTGGTGACGAGACTGCCGATGCCGGTGAGGAGCGTGGTGGTCATGGGTCCAATCCGGGGGCCGGGTGCGGGGCCGGGGGTCGGGGCCGGCGGGGGCGGGGTCAGCCGCGCAGGGCGGAGACGGCGGCGGACAGGGCGGCCGCCGGGTCGGGAACGCGGGTGTGCCCGTGGTCCCGGACGATCCGGGAGCCGCCCACCACGACGTCCCGCACGTCCGCGGCGCTCGCCGCGAAGACCGCGGTCTCGGCGGCGAGCAGGGGCTCCGGGCCGGCGGTGCGCACGGAGTCGAGGGCGACGGCGGCGAAGTCGGCCGGCGCGCCCGCCGCCAGGCGTCCCGCGCCCTCCCAGCCCAGGGCCCGGTGGCCGTCCTCGGCGGCCGCGCGCAGCAGGGCGGCGGCCGTCCAGTGGCCCCGGGTGCGGCTGCGCAGCCGCTCGTTGAGCTCCAGGGCGCGGGCCTCCTCGAAGGGGTCGACCACGGCGTGGCTGTCGCTGCCGAGCGAGAGCGGCGAGCCGGCCGCCTGGAGGGCGGGGGCGGGGCCGATGCCGTCGGCGAGGTCCCGCTCGGTGGTGGGGCACATGCAGGTGCCGGTGCCCGAGGCGCCGACGAGCGCGATGTCCTCGTCGGTCAGGTGGGTGTTGTGGACTCCGGTGGTACGCGGCCCGAGCACACCGTGGTCGGCGAGCAGCCGGGCCGGTGTGCAGCCGTGCGCGGCCAGGCACGCCTCGTTCTCCGCCGTCTGCTCGGAGAGGTGGACGTGCAGCGGCGCGCCGCGCTCGGCCGCCCAGGCGGCGACGGTCGCCAGCTGGCCGGCGGGAACGGCCCGCACGGAGTGGACGGCCGCCCCGACGCGGGCGTGCGGGGACTCCTTCAGCGCCGAGGCGCGCTCGGCCCAGGCCTCGGCCGTGCCGTCCGAGAAGCGCAGCTGGTGGGGGCCGGGGGGCTCGCCGAAACCCGCCGAGAGGTAGGCGGTGTCCAGCAGGGTGATCCGGATGCCGGCCTCGGCAGCCGCCGCGATCAGGGCCTCCCCCATGGCGTTGGGGTCCGCGTAGGGCGTCCCGCCGGGCGCGTGGTGGACGTAGTGGAACTCGCCGACGGCGGTGACGCCGGCGAGTGCCATCTCCGCGTAGACGGCGCGGGCGAGCGCGAAGTAGCTGTCCGGGGTGAGCCGGTCGGCCACCCGGTACATCACCTCGCGCCAGGTCCAGAAGGTGCCCGAGCCGGTCTGCACGGTGCCGCGCAGGGCCCGGTGGAAGGCGTGCGAATGGGCGTTGGCGAGCCCGGGGAGGGTGAGGCCCCTCAGCACCTCGGCGCCGGGCGGCGGCGCCGGGGTGCCGGTGCGCACGGCGGCGATGCGGTCGCCGGAGACCTCCAGCACGACGCCCGGCTCGACCCGGTCGCCGAGCCAGGCGTGCTCCAGCCAGTAGGCGGTCATCCGCACGCGAGTCCCTCCAGTACGTCGGCGAGCGCGCGGACACCCGCGACGCAGTCGTCCTCGGCCGCGTACTCGGCCGGGGAGTGGGAGACGCCGGTGGGGTTGCGCACGAACAGCATGGCGGTCGGCACCGAGGCCGAGAGGATGCCCGCGTCGTGTCCGGCGCCGGTGCCCAGGACCGGAACGGAGCCGCCGAGGATCCGGCCGATCTCGTCGCGCAGGGCGTGCTCGAACTCGACGACGGGGGTGAAGGACTCGCGCACCACCGCCACGTCCGTGCCGTCGCGCTCGGCGCGCTCCCTGGCGGCCCGCTCGACGGCGGCCAGCACGGTGTCGAGCGCGGCCTGGTCGGGGGCGCGGGAGTCGAGCCAGCCCCGCACCAGGGAGGGGATGGCGTTGACCCCGTTGGGTTCGACGGCGACCTTGCCGAAGGTGGCCACCGCGCCCGCCAGTTCGGCCTCGCGACGGGCGGCGAGCACCGTCTCCGCGTAGGTCAGCATGGGGTCGCGGCGGTCGGCGAGCCGGGTGGTGCCCGCATGGTTGGCCTCCCCGCGGAAGTCGAACCGCCACCGCCCGTGCGGCCAGATCGCGGAGGCGACGCCGACGGCGTCGCCGGTGAGGTCCAGCGCCCGCCCCTGCTCGACGTGGAGTTCGACGAAGGCGCCGATGCCCGCCAGCCGCTCCGGGTCGGGCCCGATGGCCTCGGGGTCGTGGCCGGCCGCCTCCATGGCCTGCGGCAGGCTGACGCCGTCGGCGTCGCGCAGGGCGAAGGCGGCCTCCCGGGTCAGCTGCCCGGCGGCGAGCCGGGAGCCGACGCAGGCGAGCCCGAAGCGGGCGCCCTCCTCGTCGCCGAAGTTGGCGACGGCCAGCGGCCGGGTGAACCGCGCCCCCCTGCGGCGCAGTTCGTCGAGCGCGGCGAAGGAGGACACGACGCCGAGCGGGCCGTCGAAGGCCCCGCCGTCGGGTACCGAGTCCAGGTGGGAGCCGGTGACCACCGCGTCACCGGCGGTCCGGTCGCCGAGCCAGGCCCACTGGTTGCCGTTGCGGTCGGTCTCGCAGTCGAGGCCGCGGGCCTCCGCCTGGGCCCTGAACCAGGCGCGGCAGTCGGTGTCCGCGCCGGTCCAGGCGTAGCGGCGGTAGCCGCCGGAGTCCGGATGGCGGCCGACGGGGGCCAGGTCGGCCCACATGCGGTGGAACGAGTCGCTCACGCCTGCTCCTGCCCGCCCTCGCGCATCGGCACGCGCACGCCCTTGGCCTCGGCGACCGACTCCGCGATGTCGTAGCCCGCGTCGACGTGGCGGATGACGCCCATGCCGGGGTCGTTGGTGAGCACCCGGCGGATCTTCTCGCCCGCCAGCGGGGTGCCGTCGGCCACGGTGACCTGGCCCGCGTGGAGGGAGCGGCCCATGCCGACGCCGCCGCCGTGGTGGAGGGAGACCCAGGAGGCGCCCGAGGCCACGTTGACCATGGCGTTGAGCAGGGGCCAGTCCGCGATGGCGTCGGAACCGTCCCGCATGGCCTCGGTCTCGCGGTACGGGGAGGCGACCGAGCCGCAGTCCAGGTGGTCGCGGCCGATGGCCAGGGGGGCGGTCAGCTCGCCGCGGGCGACCATGTCGTTGAAGCGCTCGCCCGCCCGGTCGCGCTCCCCGTAGCCCAGCCAGCAGATCCGGGCGGGCAGGCCCTGGAAGCTGACCCGCTCCCCCGCCATCCGGATCCAGCGGGCCAGCGACTCGTTCTCCGGGAAGAGGTCGAGGACGGCCTTGTCCGTGCGGGCGATGTCGGCCGGGTCTCCGGAGAGCGCGGCCCAGCGGAAGGGGCCCTTGCCCTCGCAGAACAGGGGCCGGATGTAGGCGGGGACGAACCCGGGGAAGTCGAAGGCCCGCGCGTAGCCGGCGAGCTTGGCCTCGCCGCGGATCGAGTTGCCGTAGTCGAAGACCTCGGCGCCCGCGTCCATGAAGCCGACCATCGCCTCGACGTGGCGGGCCATGGACGCGCGGGCGCGGTCGGTGAACCCCGCGGGGTCCTTGGCGGCGGCCTCGGCCATGTCCTCGAAGGCGATGCCGACGGGAAGGTAGGACAGCGGGTCGTGCGCGCTGGTCTGGTCGGTAACGATGTCGACCGGCGCGCCCTCGGCGAGCATCCGCGGCAGCAGCTCGGCCGCGTTGCCGAGCAGGCCGATGGACAGGGGGCGGCGGGCGTCGCGGGCCTCCACCGCCAGGCGCAGGGCCTCGTCGAGCGAGTCGGCCCTGACGTCGAGGTAGCGGTGCTCGATGCGGCGCTCGATGGCGCGCGGGTCGCAGTCGATGCACAGGGCGACGCCGTCGTTCATGGTGACGGCCAGGGGCTGGGCACCGCCCATGCCGCCGAGGCCGGCGGTGAGCGTGATGGTCCCGGCGAGGGTTCCGCCGAACTTCTTGGCGGCGACGGCGGCGAAGGTCTCGTAGGTGCCCTGGAGGATGCCCTGGGTGCCGATGTAGATCCAGGAGCCGGCCGTCATCTGGCCGTACATGGTCAGGCCCAGCTGCTCCAGGCGGCGGAACTCCTCCCAGGTGGCCCAGTCGCCCACCAGGTTGGAGTTGGCGATGAGGACCCGCGGGGCCCACTCGTGGGTCTGCATCACGCCCACGGGGCGGCCGGACTGGACGAGCATCGTCTCGTCCTGCCTGAGGGTCCGCAGGGTGCGCACCATGGCGTCGAAGGAGCGCCAGTCGCGGGCGGCCTTGCCGGTGCCGCCGTAGACCACCAGCTTGTCCGGATGCTCGGCGACCTCGGGGTCGAGGTTGTTCTGGAGCATCCGCAGGGCGGCCTCCTGCTGCCACCCCAGGGTGCTCAGCGACGTACCGCGCGGTGCCCGTACGGGGCGGGGTCCTGACATGGGCGGGTGCCTCCTCGCGACAAGCCGGCATGTACCGGGTGTGAACCAGGTATTCACATCCTGATGGGATGAATACTTCTAGTCAACAGCTGCGGCGGGTCGGGACCGGTGATTGGCTGGCGCCCATGACCTCCGACCTCCGCGACCGGGCCGTCCGCGCGGCCGTGGAACAGGGGCTCCTCGGCGGGGAGCAGCCGGTGACCGCCCTCCTCGACGTGGCCGGTCTGCGCGCCTCCGCCGCCGCCCTGCGCGCGGCCTTCGCCGCGGTGACCGGCGCACCCGTGCTGCACGCCTTCGCGGTGAAGGCCGCACCGCTGGTACCGGTGCTCGCCCTGCTGCACGCCGAGGGCCTCGGGGCGGAGGCGGCCAGCCCCGGCGAGCTGGCGATCGCCCGCGCCGCCGGACTGCCCCCGGAGCGGATCGTCCTCGACTCCCCCGCCAAGACCCGCGCCGAGCTGCGCGAGGCACTCGCCCTCGGTGTCGCGGTGAACGCCGACAACCCCCAGGAACTCGCCCGGCTCGACGCCCTGACGGCCGCCGCGCCCACCGCGTCCCCGATCGGACTGCGCGTCAACGCGCAGGTCGGCGGCGGCAGCATCGGGGCGCTGTCCACCGCGACGGCCACCTCCAAGTTCGGCTTCCCCCTCACCGACCCCGGGGCCCGGCGGCACCTGGTCCGCACCGCCGTCGACCGCCCCTGGCTGACCCGGCTGCACACCCACTCCGGCTCCCAGGGGATGGCCCTGGACCGGATGGCCGACGCCGTGGAGGCCGCGTACCTGCTCGCCGAGGAGATCAACGCGGCGGCCGGGGAGCGCCGGATCGACACGGTCGACATCGGCGGCGGGCTCCCCGTGAACTTCGCCTCCGAGGAGCACGCCCCCTCCTTCCGGGAGTACGCCGGGCTGCTGGCCGCGCGGGTCCCGGGTCTGTTCGACGGGCGGTACGGGCTGGTCACCGAGTTCGGCCGTTCCCTGGTCGCCAAGCACGGCCTGGTCCTCGCCCGGGTCGAGTACACCAAGAGCGCGGGCGGGAGGCCGATCGCGATCACCCACGCCGGGGTGCAGGTCGCCACGCGCACGGTCTACGCACCGGAGTCCTGGCCGTTGCGGATCGCCGCCTACGACGCGGCCGGCGCACCGCGCACCGGTCCCGCCGTGGAGCAGGACGTGGCGGGACCGGCGTGCTTCGCGGGCGACCTGCTCGCCGAGCGGCGCCCGCTGCCGCTGCTGCACCCGGGGGACGTGGTGGCCGCACTGGACACCGGGGCGTACTGCTTCGCCAGCCACTACGGCTACAACAGCCTGCCCCGGGTCGCCGTCCACGGCTGGACCGAGGGCCCCGGGGGGATCTCCTTCACCACCGTCCGCGAGGCCCAGCGGGCCGGCGAGATCGTCGCCGAGGCGGGAGCCGGGCACCGGGACGCGCTGCTGGCCCTGCCGGCGGCCCGGGGGCGCCTGTCGGACCCCGGTGATTCCATGAAGGCATGACAGCCCGCAGCATCGTCGTCGAGCAACTCGTCCAGGCGCCTCCCGGCCCGGTGTGGGAGGCCATGACCGACATCGGCAGCTGGGAGGAGGTGCTCACCGGGGTCGACCGGGTCCAGGTGCTGACGCCCGGCGGGTTCGGTGTGGGCACCCGCTGGCGCGAGACCCGCCGGATGCTCGGCGCGGAGGGCACCGAGGAGATGGCGGTCACCGCCTGCGAGCCGCCCGAGCGCTACGTGGTGGAAGCCGACTCGCACGGGACGCACTACGTCTCGGAGTTCCTCCTGCTGACCGCGGGAGAGGGCGCCACGACCGTGCGCATGACCTTCTCCGCCTCGCTCCCCGACGGCCCCCGGGGCCTGCTCGCCCGCCTCCTCGGCCCGGTCGGGGCCCGCGCCGCGCGCCGCGCGATCGCCCGGGACCTCGCGGACATGGCGCGGGCGGCGGAGGCGCGGCACCCCTGAGGAGGACGCCCCCGCGGGTCCGGGCCGCCGGGGAGAGCCCCGGGAGAGGCGGGGCGGCACCGCCCCGGAGCCGGGCCCGGGGCACGGCGTGAATCCGGCCGGAAACGAGTGCTCCGGCGGACGTCTCGCCGCGTTGTGCACATATGGGGCGCGGAGCGTACAGCCTTCGGGGCAAGTCCCGATGGAAAATGCCAGAACTCCCTCCTCGGCACAGCACGTTGCGTAACCTCTCCGTCACCGGCGCGCGCCATATGTGCACGCCGCACCGAGGTGGGGAGGGAGATCCACGTGCCCGGAATCGACGAGTGCCTGCTTCAGGCCATGGTGGTGCCCGGAGCACGGGGCGCGACGATCGTGGACTGGACCAGCGGACTCGCCCTGGGCGCCATCGGGGAGAGCCCCGGCGGCGACGTGGAGGCGACGGCGGCGGAGACCGCCGAGATGGCCCGCATGGCCACCGAGTACCGGTCGTTCTCGCCCCAGGCGGCGCAGCCCCCCGGCGAGGCCCCCGCCCGGCAGGGGACCGGGGCGAAGGGGTTACCCGTCGAGGACGTGATCGTCACCACCAGCTCCGGCTACCACGTGATGCGCTTCGTGGAGACCACCTTCGACAGCAGCGTCTTCCTGCACCTGTGGCTCGACCGGGACACCGGCAACCTCGCCCTGGCCAGACTCCGGCTGGCCGACATCGCCGAGCGGCTGGTCCTCGCATGAGCACCCCGACGGCCGCCGTCTCCCCGACGCTGACCCGGCTCGCGGAGGAACGGGCGACGGGCGTACTCGTCCGGGACCACGGCGCCCTGTACCTGTCGGACGGCCAGGTGGTGCACGCGGAGAGCCCCGCCGCACCCGGCCTGGACGTGCTGCTCATCGCGGGCGGCCGACTCGGGCGCACGGGCTGGGACGACGCCGTCGCCCGGGCCGGCGCCCGCCGCGAGGTGGGCCGCTTCCTCGTGGACAGCGGGCAGGTGACCGGCGGGGAACTGGAACTCTGCCACCTCGCCGCCCTGCACGACGCCGCGTTCTTCACCCTGGGTCCGGCCGGAGGCCCGACCCGCTTCCGCTACGGGGTCGCCCACTGGATGGGCAGCATCCGGCCCGTGCCCGCCGCGGACGTCGCCCGCGAGGCCAGTCGGCGCCGCGGGCTGCTGGAGGCCCTGTGGCCCTACCCCGGCGTGGACACCGCACCACTGCGCCCGGCGCCGGCCTCCCCCGGCGCGTCCCGCAGGCAGCGGGCGCTGCTCGCCCTCGCCGACGGCGTGCGCACCCCGCCGGCGATCGCGCGGGTGATCGGACGGCCCGCGTTCAACACGCTGGTGGAGGTGCGGCGGATGGCGGCGGCGGGGCTCGTCGAGACCCCGCCCGACCCGGCCTGCACACCTCGCGCCCGGCTTCCCGACTGGGTCCCGGACTTCTCCGACGACCCGGACATCGCCCTGTTACGCCGGCTCCGCGACGCACTGGAGGCAAGCCTGTGATTCACCGCCCGACCCACCGGGCCCGGCGCGAACCGTCATGAGGCGCGCGCTGCGGCTGCGCGCCGAGAGGAGACTGCTCATGACGGCAGAGGCCGACGTACTCGGCGAGATCAGGAGGCTGCGGGCACGGGTGCCGCAGCTGACCGGAGCCCTCGCCGCCAGCTCCGACGGGCTGGTCCTGGCCGCGGACACCGCCGAGGCGGAGGGCGTGGCCGCCCTCACCGCCGCAGCGCTCGGCGTGGGGCTGCGCCTGACCGAGGCGACCGGGCAGGGCGGCTTCAAGGAACTGCTCGTCCGCGGCGAGCGGGGCTATGTGGCCACGTACGCGGCCGGGGCCTCCGCGGTACTCACCGTGCTGGCCGAGCCCCGCATCAACGTCGGCCGGCTCCATCTGGAGGCGCGCCGCACCGGCGCCCGCATCGGCGAACTCGTCGACGGCGCCCTGGAGCGGACCCAGGAGGGCTGACCCCCGGTCCGCGGGACCATCCCGGAGCCGCCGCTCCACCCCACCCCGTCCGACCCGTACCACCCGTGCGTCCGGCACGCGCCGCACGCACACCGGCAGAACCAGATCAGCAAGACCAGACGGAAGGAACGTACGCCTGCCATGGCCAACACCGAGACCGCCCTCAAGGAAGCCCTCACCATCGAAGGGGCGGTCGGTGCCGCCCTCGTCGACTACTCCAGCGGCATGGCGCTGGGAACCATCGGAGGCGGCAAGGAACTCGACCTGAACGTCGCCGCCGCGGGCAACACCGACGTGGTGCGCGCCAAGGTCCGCACGATGGAGCACCTGGGCCTCAAGGAGGACATCGAGGACATCCTGATCACCCTGGGCACCCAGTACCACCTGATCCGGCTGCTGAAGAGCAGGACCTCGGCCGGGCTCTTCCTCTACCTGGCGCTGGACAAGGACCGGGCCAACCTGGCGATGGCCCGCCACCAGCTCCGGAAGATCGAGAACGAACTGGAGGTCTGAGGTACCGGCGTTCGGCCGCTCCCCGCCGTCAGGCCCGGCGCCGCGCCCCACCGGGCGCGGCGTCGCCCGCCGCGATCCCCGTGGCACGGAAGCCCCCGGCCTTCGGGCCCACGGGCCCGCCGGGGAGCCAGTCCGTGCGCACCCACAGCAGGGTCTCGGCCGCCTGCTCGCGGCGGCCGATCCACAGCGCCTTGAACCACAGCCCGGCCGCCGCTCCGGCCAGCACCGCCCCGCCCGCCGCGGGCACCGCGAACGCGGAGGCCACGGCGGCGAGGAAGGCCGCCGACAGCCGCCCGCGCAGGGCCCGGCGGCGCAGCCGGAGCGTCACCCGCCGGTCCTGGAGCAGGTCGTGGCGCCCCGCCCGGGTCGCGCTCTCCGCGAAGTGGGTGTAGCGCCCCCGGCGGAACAGGGCGGCCACGGCGGCCGCCACCAGGAAGAGGGCGGCCCCGGCCAGGACGCCGATCCGGCGGCCGGTGAGCCCCGGCACCGCCAGCCCGACGGCCGCGGCGACCACGCCCAGCCACCACAGCGGAGCGGCGGGGGCGCGCACCGCCACGGCGACCCGGGCGAGCGACCGGGTCCCGCGATCCCGGGCCGCGGGGCGCGCCCCGGGCCCGGCCGCCGCGGCGGCCTCCTTCTCCGACCTGCTCCGAACCCGTCCGCGTGCCACCTGCCGCTCCCTCCTCGGAATGCGTGTCCGGCCGGGGAGGATAGCGGCCCCGTCTGAGGGGAGCATGAGAGCGGGCGGCGCGGTGCGGTGCGCGGGAACCGGGTCAGTCGACGAACAGTCCGCGCTCCGCCGCCTGCGCGTCGAAGTCCTCCAGGCGGGCCTGGGCGTCGGGCAGCCCGTCGCAGAGCGCCTCCAGCAGCACCCGGCCGAGCAGCATGGGCGCGCAGGCGGTGTCGAAGGCCAGTCCCGTGCCGACGGGGGCCGGGATCAGCAGGTCGCTGTGGGCGGCGACCGGCGCGAAGGCCGAGTCGGCGACGGTCACCACCGTCAGACCGGCGGCCCGGGCGTGCTCCAGCGCTTCCACGACCTCCCGCGGATGGCGCGGCAGCGCGAAGCAGAGCAGGACGCTCGCGCCCGCCCGGCGTGCCGAGTCGATGCGGTCGGCGAGCATCGAGCCGCCCTCGTCGAGCAGCCGCACGTCCGGATGGACCTTGGCGGCGAAGTAGGCGAAGCCCCGGGCCTGCGAGGAGGCGGCCCGCAGTCCGAGCACCGGAAGGGGGCGGGAGGCGGCCAGGAGCCGGCCGGCCCGCTCGACCGGCTCGGGGTCGGCCAGCAGCGCGGCCAGGTGGTGCAGGTTCTCGATCTCCGCGTGCACGGCCTGCTGGTACTCGTTCGGCGCGTCCTGGGGCACCGGGGCCGCCTCGGGGGGCGCCACCTCGCGCAGGTGGCGCCGCAGCGCCGGGTAGCCGTCGAAGCCGAGGGCCACGGCGAAGCGGGTCACGGACGGCTGGCTGACCCCGGCGACTTCGGCCAGCTCCACGCTGGACAGGAAGGGCACGTCGGCGGCGCGGCGGACCATGCTGTGGGCGATGCGCCGCTGGGTGGGGGTCAGCCGGTGCCCCTCGAAGAGCTCCTGGAGCCGTGCGGCAGGGCCCTCGCTCACGCCCCTCGCCCTCCTCCCGGCCCGGTATTCAGTCATCGAGAACTCTGCATGACCTTATACAGGGCGGCAAGCGGTACGCCCGGGTAGGTCCGGGCCTCCGGTGCCGGAGCCGCCCGGGCCGGGCGGGGCGGACGCCGCGGGCCCGGCGGGGACAGCCCCCGGTCCTCCCGGGGGCTGTCCCCAGTGACGGGGCGCCCCCCGGGGCATAACGTCGTCGCATGGATGCCCGCGACAAGGAGCTCGAGAAGGAGCTCGCCGCCACCCTGGACGCCCGCCGCGAACTCGGCGAGGACTACGACTCGGCCCTGGTCGAGTCGTTTCTGGAGAAGGTCGAGCAGCGGCTCGACACCACCGTCGACCGCCGTGTGCGCAGGCAGCTCGCCGAGCAGCAGATGGTCGTCGCGCGCGGCGGCACCCGTACCGCGGCCCGGGACGCGGAGCACGGCTTCGGCGGCCGCTACGGCGTCGCCGTCGTGACACTGGTGCTGGCGATCCCGCTCTCCGCGATCGGAGCCTCCCACGCCGGCCTGCCCGGGCTGCTCATCACCTGGCTCGGCATCGTCGGGGTCAGCACCGCCCACGCCTCGCGGCGATGGCCGTGGCAGCGCGAACGCCGGGGCACGGGGGGCGGGTCCGGCACCTGAGCCGTGCGCCGCGAGGGGCGCGCCCCCGGGGCGCACCGCCGCGGTGCCCGGGGCGGGGGGTCGTGCGCGGGGACCGCCGCACCCCCGGCCGCGCCGGGGGGCGGGACGACGGCGGTCCCCGCGAGGGACACGGACCGGGTCAGGACCGGTCGGCGCGTCCGGGCGTCCTGGAGGTCCGGGAGCCGCTCCGTCTGTCCTGGACGCCGTCCTGTCGGGTCGGTTCACCTGCCCGGTTCCCCTGCCGACGCCGACCACTGTGCCGGGTGCGTGTTAAGCCG
Organism: Streptomyces sp. C10-9-1; assembly: GCF_024497955.1. Lineage (GTDB taxonomy): Bacteria > Actinomycetota > Actinomycetes > Streptomycetales > Streptomycetaceae > Streptomyces > Streptomyces sanyensis. The sequence continues at coordinate 68,728 of NZ_JANHKP010000014.1, forward strand.
GTGCTGCGCGGACGTGACGTGCTCGTACCGGTTCCGCGAAGCCCGTCCGACGGCACGTCACACGGGCGCGCGGCCCGAGCTCCGCGGATCCCGGGGCAGCCGCCCGGACTGCCCCGGGACCACCGTCACTTGGTCTCGCCGGCCAGGAACGCGAGCAGGTCCTGACGGCTCACCACACCGGTCGGCTTGCCCTCGACCAGCACGATCGCCGCGTCCGCGGACTCCCCGAGCACCGACATCAGGTCGGCGACCGGCTCGCCCGAGCCGACCTGCGGCAGCGGCGCGGACATGTGCTTCTCCAGCGGGTCGCCCAGCGAGGCGCGCTTGGTGAACAGCGCGTCCAGCAGCTCCCGTTCGACCACCGAGCCGACGACCTCCGCGGCCATCACGTCCGGGTGGCCCGCACCGGGCTTGACGATGGGCATCTGGGAGACGCCGTACTCGCGGAGCACCTCGATGGCCTGACCGACCGTCTCGTCCGGGTGCATGTGCACCAGGCTGGGCATGGCGCCGCCCTCCTTGTGGCGGAGCACGTCGGCGACGCTGGCGCCGCCGCTCTCCAGGAAGCCGTAGTCGGCCATCCACTCGTCGTTGAAGATCTTCGAGAGGTAGCCGCGACCGCTGTCCGGCAGGAGGACCACCACCACGTCGTCGGGGCCGAGCCGCTCGGCGACACGGAGCGCCGCGACGACCGCCATGCCGCAGGAGCCGCCGACGAGCAGCCCCTCCTCCTTGGCCAGGCGCCGGGTCATCTGGAAGGAGTCCTTGTCGGACACCGCGACGATCTCGTCGGTGACCTCGCGGTCGTAGGCCGTGGGCCAGAAGTCCTCGCCCACCCCCTCGACCAGGTACGGGCGCCCGGAGCCGCCCGAGTAGACCGAGCCCTCGGGGTCGGCGCCGACGATCTTCACCGCGCCGGAGCTGACCTCCTTGAGGTAGCGCCCGGTGCCCGAGATGGTGCCGCCCGTGCCGATGCCCGCGACGAAGTGGGTGATCCGCCCCTCGGTCTGCTCCCAGAGCTCGGGGCCGGTCGTCTCGTAGTGCGAGCGCGGGTTGTTGGGGTTGGAGTACTGGTCGGGCTTCCAGGCCCCCGGCGTCTCGCGGACCAGGCGGTCGGAGACGTTGTAGTACGAGTCGGGGTGCTCGGGGTCGACGGCGGTCGGGCAGACCACGACCTCGGCGCCGTAGGCACGCAGCACGTTGATCTTGTCGGTGGACACCTTGTCCGGGCAGACGAAGATGCACTTGTAGCCCTTCTGCTGGGCCACGATCGCCAGGCCGACGCCCGTGTTGCCGCTGGTCGGCTCGACGATCGTGCCGCCGGGCTTCAGCTCGCCGCTCTGCTCGGCGGCCTCGATCATCCGCAGGGCGATCCGGTCCTTCACCGAACCGCCCGGGTTGAAGTACTCGACCTTGGCCAGCACCGTCGCCGAGATGCCGTCGGTCACGTTGTTCAGCTTCACCAGCGGGGTGTCGCCGACGAGGCTGATCATCGAGTCGTGGATACGCACTGTCTTCTCCGGGGTCTCCGTCATGATGCCGCCAGCGTATGCCGGATGCGGGAGTGATTGGGCGACGTGCACAACGGGGCAGTTACGTCTTGTAGGGGCGAGACTGCGGCCTGAGACGGCCGCGAGGAGGTGGCTGTGTCCAGGGCGAGGGTGGCCAGGCGGATCGCGGCTGGCGCGGCGTACGGCGGCGGCGGCATCGGGCTGGTGGGCGTGGCCGCGGTCGGGGTGCTGCTCGCGGAGGTCCAGCTGGCGAAGCGGTCGGTGGGCGGGGGCACCGCACCCGTCCCACCGCGCGGCAACGGACTGTACGGACTGTCCTTCGGCCGCGAGAACCCCCTGCACCTGGCCGTCCTCGGCGACTCGACGGCGGCGGGCCAGGGGGTGCACCGGGCCGGGCAGACCCCGGGGGCGCTGCTGGCCTCGGGGCTGGCGGCGGTGGCGGAGCGGCCGGTGGAGGTCCGCAACATCGCCCTGCCGGGTGCGCAGTCCGACGACCTGGAGCGCCAGGTCACCCGGCTGCTGGCCGACCGCACACGCACCCCGGACCTCTGCGTCGTCATGATCGGCGCCAACGACGTGACCCACCGGATGCCCGCCACGCAGTCGGTGCGCTGCCTGGCCGCGGCGGTGCGCAGGCTCCGCACCGCCGGTGCGGAGGTGGTGGTCGGCACCTGTCCCGACCTCGGCACCATCGAACCGGTCTACCAGCCGCTGCGCTGGCTCGCCCGGCGGGCCAGCCGCCAGCTGGCGGCGGCGCAGACGATCGTGGCGGTGGAGCAGGGCGCCCGCACGGTCTCGCTCGGGGACCTGCTGGGCCCCGAGTTCGCCGCCAATCCCCGGGAGATGTTCGGGGCGGACAACTACCACCCCTCGGCGGAGGGGTACGCGACGGCGGCGATGGCCATGCTCCCGACGCTGTGCGCCGCGCTGGGCCTGTGGCCGGAGGGCGACGCCCTGGAGGCCGACCGCCACGAGGATCTGCTGCCGGTGGCCCGTGCGGCGGCCACGGCGGCCTCGGAGGCGGGCACGGAGGTGACGGGGGCCCGGGCTCCCTGGGCACTGCTCAAGCACCGCAGGCGCCGTAGGCTGCCCGCGGCGGAGGCCGGCCAGGGCGCCGCGCAGGGGGCGGCCGGCGACGGGGCGCCCGCCGAGCGGGCCCCCGGGGGCGGCCCGGTCCCGGAAGGAGGCCGCGACCGGGGGGCGGACCGGAACCCTCCGGACCGGGCACACCGCCGCTGAGGGCCGCCCGGCGGGGCCGGGGGCGGCGGGCTCCGCCGCCCGGAACGGCGGCGCGCTTCGGGGCCGGGCATGGCACACTGGACTGAGCAAGCGCACGCTTAGAAAAGAGGCCCGCATCACACGGCCCGCGCCGTGACCGCGGGCATACGTACGGGTAACTTCCCAGTGAGCCGACCTCCCTCCCCTCATGGAGCCGTGATGCCCGAAGCCGTGATCGTCTCTGCCGCCCGCTCGCCCATCGGCCGGGCCTTCAAGGGCTCCCTGAAGGAGCTGCGGCCCGACGACCTGACCGCGACGATCGTCCAGGCCGCGCTCGCCAAGGTCCCCGAGCTCGACCCGCGCGACATCGACGACCTGATGCTCGGCTGCGGCCTCCCGGGCGGCGAGCAGGGGAACAACCTGGGCCGGATCGTGGCCGTGCAGATGGGCATGGACCACCTGCCGGGCTGCACCGTCACCCGGTACTGCTCCTCCTCGCTCCAGACCTCGCGCATGGCCATGCACGCCATCAAGGCGGGCGAGGGCGACGTCTTCGTCTCCGCGGGCGTCGAGATGGTCTCGCGGTTCGTCAAGGGCAACTCCGACACCCTGCCGGACACCCACAACCCGCTCTTCGCCGAGGCGGAGGCGCGCACGGCCGCGGTCGCCGAGTCCGAGGGCTCCACCTGGCACGACCCGCGCGAGGACGGCCTGGTCCCGGACGCCTACATCGCCATGGGCCAGACCGCGGAGAACCTGGCCCGCCTGAAGGGCGTCACCCGCGAGGACATGGACGCCTTCGGCGTCCGCTCCCAGAACCTGGCGGAGGAGGCCGTCAAGAACGGCTTCTGGGAGCGCGAGATCACCCCGGTCACGACCCCGGACGGCACCGTGGTGTCCAAGGACGACGGCCCCCGCGCCGGCGTCACGATGGAGGGCGTGCAGGGCCTCAAGCCGGTCTTCCGCCCCGACGGCCTGGTCACGGCGGGCAACTGCTGCCCGCTGAACGACGGCGCCGCCGCACTCGTCATCATGAGCGACACCAAGGCCCGCGAGCTGGGGCTCACCCCGCTCGCCCGGATCGTCTCCACCGGCGTCTCCGGGCTCTCCCCCGAGATCATGGGCCTCGGCCCGGTCGAGGCGTCCCGGCAGGCCCTGAAGCGGGCCGGGCTGACCACCTCCGACATCGACCTGGTCGAGATCAACGAGGCCTTCGCCGCGCAGGTGATCCCCTCCTACCGCGATCTCGGCTTCGACCTGGACAAGGTCAACGTCAACGGGGGCGCCATCGCCGTCGGCCACCCCTTCGGCATGACCGGAGCCCGGATCACCGGCACGCTGATCAACAGCCTCCAGTTCCACGACAAGCAGTTCGGCCTGGAGACGATGTGCGTCGGCGGCGGCCAGGGCATGGCGATGGTCGTCGAGCGCCTGAGCTGACCCGGCCCCGGGGGCTCCGCGGGCCGCGGCCGCGGCCCGCGGAGCCCCGTTCGTGACTCAATCTCCCCCAGGATGTGACCTATCTCCTGGGGGAGCGGCCTTTTCGCAGGTCACAGCAGTTGTCCGACCAAACCTGGAGCCCAAAGTCCTGTCCGTTTCGTGACGTAATGCACTGACAGACAGGGGTGGCTCATCGCAAGCTGATGCTAGGAAAGTCGGGGGTGTCGATTGAAACCGGGAGTACGTCAGTGAGCGCCATGTCTCTTGCCCTGCTGCTGACCACGGCCGCCGCCACGGCCGTGGGCGCCGCTGCCCTGCACGCCGCCCACGGGCTGCGCAAGCAGGTCACCGCCCTGCGCGAGGAGATCGCGGAGTCCCACGCGACCGGCCGCACCGTGCCCGTGCCCGGTGCCCGCACCGGCGACGCCGCCGAGATACGCGCGGCGGTCGCCGAGGCGCTCGCCGAGGAGCGGGAGCGGGAGCTGGCCGAGGCCCGGGCCTTCTGGGCCGCGCAGGAGGCACGGGACGCGGCCGACGCCTCCGCCCGCTTCCCCGGCGACTCCTCCCCGCTCGGCGGCCTCGTCGACGCGGGCGAGGACACCACGCCCTTCTACGTGCCGCGGCAGGCCGACTTCGCGGGCCTGGAGGCGATGGACCTGGAGGCCGTGGAGGCGCTGGACGACATGGCGGACCTCCCCGAGTCCACCGAGTTCGCCGAGGACTCCCCGGAGCTGGCGGCCGCCCGCCGCCGCCACCCCTCGCACCCGGACTTCGTCCCGGTGCGCACCCCGGTGGTCACCGACCACGAGCGCACGGTGGCCCGCCTGGAGGCGCTGGCCGAGGACGGCACCGAGCTGGCCGACGTGCGCCCCGGGCCGCTCGGCACGCTGGACGTGTACGTCTTCACCGACGGCACCACACTGTGCATGACGCCCGGGCACCGCGAGACCGCGGAGCGCCTCGCCGACGCCGTCCGCGCGGGCAGCTCGCCGGTCCTCCTCGGCGGCTCCGGGGTGTCGGGCGCCTACGCGCTGACCTTCGCCTGCGGCGGGGAGAGCGTCTACATCCTCGCGGACCGCGTGATCGCCTCCCACTGACGGCCGGCCCGGCCGCGCAGCCCGCCCGGGCGGGGCCTAGAGGCCGGCCCGCCGGCCGGCCGACACCACCAGCGCGACGGCCGCGTCGCGTTCCGCCGCACCCTCCGGGCCGGCGACCCGCAGCACCTCGGCCAGATCCCGGCCCGCGACCAGCAGCTGGTCGGCGACGGCGAACACACCCGCGTCCGGCATGGTCCGCAGCGGGTCCGCGGCACCCTCCAGGCGCTGGGCGCGACGGGACAACTCCCTGGCGAGGGCCAGCCCCTCCGCCGCGGCCCCCTGCTGCAGACGGCTCTGCGGCGCGGCCCTCAGACGGTCGGAGAGGCGCTCCACACAGGCGTCGAATTCCGTCGTATCAAGCACCCCGCGACCCTACGCGTCCCCGCGGGAGTGTTGCCAACGCGGGCACTCTCGGGCACCGTGGCGTCAAGAGCACCATGTGCACTGCGTCCGGAGGCGCCGATGTCCCATGTCTTCTCCGAAGAGACCCATCGCAACCTGATCTCCCGCATCCCGGAGTGCACCGGTCGTGACATCTCCGACTGGCTGCGCACCGTCGACGAGGGCCCGTCGCTCTTCCGCTTCGAGGAGAAGGTGAGCTGGCTCCGCGGCGAGCACGACCTCTCCTACGGACACGCGAAGGCGATCATCCACGAGCACGACCTGAGGCGGGCGGCCCGCAAGCTGCTCTGAGAGCCGGACGGGGACGGGGCCGTGGCGCCCCGGCCCCGTCCCGCGCGGCGCACGCCGGAGGAAGGAGCCCAGGGCGCCGCGCGGCCGCTCGGCGGAGTGCGGTGCCGTCCACGATTCCCCGCCCCGGGCCCTCGCGCCCGGCGCTCCCGTCGGCGGCCGGGTGCCGGTGACAGCGGAAGGGCCCGCCCTGAGGGGCGGGCCCTTCCTCGTGCCGGCTGCGCCGCGGGGACGCGGCGCCGTGGCCGTGCGTCAGTCGTCGCCCTGCAGGATGGACAGCAGACGCAGCATCTCCAGGTAGATCCACACCAGGGTCAGCGTCAGGCCGAAGGCCGCCAGCCAGGACTCCTCGCGCGGCGCGCCGTAGGCGATGCCGTCCTCGACCTGCTTGAAGTCCAGGGCGAGGAAGCAGGCACCCAGGATGATGCCGATGACACCGAACAGGATGCCGAGGGCGCCGCTGCGGAAGCCGAGCCCGTCACCGCCGCCGATCACGGCGAAGAGCAGGTTCACGGCCATCAGCAGCACGAAGCCCATGGCCGCGGCCATCACGAAGCCGTAGAAGCGGCGCGTGACGCGGATCCAGCCCATCTTGTAGGCGAACAGCACACCGGCGAAGACCGCCATCGTGCCGAGCACGGCCTGGGCCACCACACCGTCGGCGATGTAGGTGGACACCGCGCTGGAGATCACACCGAGGAACACGCCCTCGAAGGCCGCGTAGGACAGGATCAGCGCGGGCGAGGCCTTGCGCTTGAAGGACTGCACGAGGGCCAGCACCATCGCGACCAGGGCGGCCCCGATGGCGATGCCGTACGACTTGCCGAGGTTGTCCCCGTCCACGGGCAGCAGCACCCAGGACAGGACAGCCGTGAGCACGACCGTGCCCAGCGTCATGGCGGTCCGCGTGACGACGTCGTCGATCGTCATCACGTCCGCGCGGGCGGGGGCCTGCGGCGGGGCGCCGAGCGTGGCGTCGGCGGTGGCGTAGGGGTTGGTCGCGTACGGGTTGCCCGCACCCTGGGCGTACGGATTGGCACCTGCGGCGGGGCCCCCGGCCTGCGACTGCTGCGCGTTGAAGCCGGCGTAGCCGTTGTCGCGGCTGAACCCCCGTCGCGAGAAGACCGGGTTACTGCTCCTCATCTCACTCCTCCATGGCCGCCGGGCGCGGCCTTGACCCAAGAGTAATAGGCAAGCAAAGGGAACACTCTAGTGCCCGAGGAGGATCTTTAGGAGATCGTGTCCACCCTGGGCGAACGCCCGCCCGTCCCCCGGGGCCGCCCGGGCGGCCCGGTGCCCTCCGGACGGGTGACGCCGTGTCGCGCCCCTCCGGAGCCCGTCCGGGTGAGCCGCGCCCGGGGGCCGGGCGCCGGATCGGACGCCGAGGCCCCCGTGAGCGCACACCACAGGGCGGAGCGGAGCCCACTTCGATCATGTCTCGATCAACATTGGCCATTAGCGATCACCCTCCGCCGGGCGGCCCGCCGGCGGCCTACGGTTCCAGAACCGAATGTGCCGGGGGCAACTCCGGCCCACCGCACACCAGAAGGGGAGACAGCGTGGCGAGTGTGGAAGTGTCGCTCAAGGAGATGATGACCGGGATCGAGGGCGCTCTCGGAGCGGCCGTGGTCGACTACACCAGCGGAATGGCGCTGGGCACCCTGGGCGGGGGCGGCGATCTCGACCTGACGGTCGCCGCCGCGGGGAACACCGACGTGATCCGGGCCAAGGTCCGCACGATGGAGCAGCTGGGCCTGCGCAGCGAGATCGAGGACATCCTCATCACGCTCGCGGGGCAGTACCACCTGATCCGCCTGGTCGGCGGCCGCTCCGGGCACGGACTGTTCCTCTACCTCGTACTGGACAAGGGCCGCTCGAACCTCGCGATGGCCCGGCACCAGCTGCGTCGCGTCGAGGAGCAACTGGAGGTTTGACACCTACCCGAGTCCGGCCCTTTTCCATGCCCATGATGTGAAGAATTCTTCAAGTCGGCACATCAGCAAGATCCCAACTCACGGATCGCGGAGACCGTGCTCCCTGAGGATGGATCGCCAGGTAAGGGCAGGTTCTGCGGCGGCACACCGGGGTGCCGCCGCACCCAGGACGTCATCCCCCCCACCCGCCAGGGAGCGAGCGCGCATGCAAGTACCCCTCTACCAGGCCAAGGCGGAGTTCTTCCGCATGCTCGGGCATCCGGTGCGCATCAGGGTCCTGGAGCTGCTCCAGAACGGCCCCGTACCGGTGCGGGACCTGCTCGCCGACATCGAGATCGAACCGTCCAGCCTGTCGCAGCAGCTGGCCGTGCTGCGGCGCTCCGGCATCGTGGTCTCGATCAGGGAGGGCTCCACGGTCAGCTACGCGCTCGCCGGAGGCGATGTCGCGGAGCTGCTGCGGGCCGCCCGGCGCATCCTCACCGAGCTGCTGGCCGGGCAGAACGAGCTGCTGGCGGAACTCCGCCAGACCGACGCCGCCCCGCCCGTGTCCGGAGTCCGCCGCTAGGTCGGTCCCGGCACGGGCGGGCGGTCCGCGCGGCGCCCGGAGCCGTGCGGGGTGCGCAGGGGGCGGGCACCCGGACCCGGCCCCGGCGCCGCCCGCCGCGCGCCCCGGGTCGCCCCGGGGCCTGCCCGGCAGGGCGTCGTCCACCCGGCGCGCGGGGCTCAGCTCCTCCGGTGCATGCCGGGGAGGAGCGCGGACCGCCGCGCCGGCGGCCGGCGACGCCGCGGGCGGGCGTGCGGTCCGGACGGGGCGGGCCGGACAGCCCTTAGGCTGGCGGCATGACGGGTGAGAGCGATCTGCGGGCCCTGCTGAGCGCCATGCGACCGGAGTTGAACCCGGGCCGCTACGTCTTCACCTCCGTGACCGGAGGTGTGCCCGAGGGCCTGGCGCCCGTGGTCACGGTGTCGGAGCCGGAGGGACTGACCCTGGTCGTCCCCGAGGAGGCGGCCGACGCGGCGGGCCTGGCCTACGACTACGTCGCGGGGTGGATCACCCTGCGCGTCCACTCGGCGCTCGACGCGGTCGGGCTGACCGCCTCGGTCTCACGGGTCCTCGCGGACGCGGGTCTCAGCTGCAACGTCGCCGCGGGCTTCCACCACGACCACCTCTTCGTGCCGCACGAGCACGCGGCCCGGGCGGTGGACCTGCTGGAGGAGCTGTCGCGCTCCTCCGCGTGAGGACCGCGCCCTCCGGGAGGGGGCACGGGCTGGTCGCGGGGCGGCCCCGCGCGAAGGCGTCCGCCCGCGTCGCGGACGGCGTCCGGCGGCTCCGCCGCCCTGTCGCGGTACGGTGCGGATGCGAACACCTCGTGGTCCCGGTGGCTCCCGCACGGACCGGACGGCGATCCGCCGGGGCCGGTGCGCTCTGTGCCCGGAGCCGGACTCGAACCGGCACGCCCCCGAGGGGCAGCGAGGTTTAAGCTCGCCGTGTCTGCATTCCACCATCCGGGCGTGCACGCGGTCAGCGTCAGCACGGAGACTATCGGTGGCGATCGCTCCACGATGAGTGGCGATGGCCCGATACTGTCGTATTTTATTGGTGCTTGATGGGGTGTCAGTGCAGGTCGGAGCGGGTGGCTCCAGAAGGGACAGGGCGGAACCAGGAGGTGTGCGGGGCCTTTGATTGACGGAAAAATGCCGCCTCTGCTCCGTATATGAACCGCGACTGCCGCGTTCGGCCCCTCTCAGGGACGGCGTCATACCCAGGGATGACTCCCCCCGCGCGCGGTCCGACCGCAGAGGGCCCCGGAAAGGGGCAGCGGGACTGACGCCCGGGCCGGGGAGCGGGGACACCATGGAACGGTCCCTGCAGCACAGCCCCACAGGAGTCCTCCCGTGACCACCGCCCCCATCGCTCACCGCGCCACCGCCGTGGCCGCCCGCGCCACGGACCTGTCCAAGGTGTACGGACAGGGCGAGACCCGGGTGGTCGCGCTCGACCGGGTCAGCATCGACTTCCGCCAGGCGGAGTTCACGGCGATCATGGGCCCGTCCGGCTCGGGCAAGTCGACCCTGATGCACTGCGTGGCCGGGCTCGACAGCTTCAGCTCCGGATCGGTGCGGATCGGCGAGACCGAGCTCGGGTCGCTGAAGGACAAGCAGCTGACCCAGCTGCGCCGGGACAAGATCGGTTTCATCTTCCAGGCGTTCAACCTGCTGCCGACGCTCACCGCGCTGGAGAACATCACCCTCCCCATGGACATCGCCGGGCGCAGGCCCGACAAGGAGTGGGTCGACCGCGTGATCGGGATGATCGGACTGCGCGACCGGCTGGGCCACCGGCCGAACCAGCTCTCCGGCGGGCAGCAGCAGCGCGTGGCCGTCGCCCGCGCCCTCGCCTCCCGTCCCGAGATCATCTTCGGCGACGAGCCCACCGGCAACCTGGACTCCCGCTCCGGCGCCGAGGTCCTGGGCTTCCTCCGCAACTCGGTGCGCGAACTCGGCCAGACCGTGGTCATGGTCACCCACGACCCGGTCGCCGCCTCCTACGCGGACCGGGTGGTCTTCCTGGCGGACGGGCGGATCGTCGACGAGATGATCGACCCGAGCGCCGACGGCGTCCTGGACCGCATGAAGGCCTTCGACGGCAAGGGCCGCACCAGCTGACCCGCGTCCGCCGCGGCCGGTGACCGGCCCCCGCGCGCCGAGCCGCGCGGGGGCCCGCCCCGCGCGGCGTCCCGTGCGCCCCCGAGGGCGCCCACCGAACACCCACCTCACGTCGGAGGGCCCGCGCCCCGAAGCCGCGGGCCCTCGTCGGCCTCCCTCTCCCAGGACAGACACGATGTTCCGTACCGCCCTGCGCAATGTGCTCGCGCACAAGGCCAGGCTGCTGATGACCGTACTCGCCGTGGTGCTCGGCGTGGCCTTCGTCTCCGGCACCCTGGTCTTCACCGACACCCTCTCCCAGGCCTTCCGCAGCCAGTCGGCGAAGAGCTACGACGACGTGGCCGTCGCCGTCACCTCCTACGCGGACGAGAACGACCCCCGGCAGCAGCCCGGCCTGCCGGAGCGGACGCTCGACCGGATCCGCGCCCTGGACGGGGTGGCCGACGCCCACGGCCGGATCGACGGCTTCGCGGGCGTCGCCGACCCCGACGGCCGGCTGATCGGCGTCGGCTGGTCCAACAAGGGCGCCAACTTCGCCCCCGGCCGGGACGGCGAGGATCCCGCCTACACCTTCACCGACGGCAGCGGGCCCCGCGAGGCGGGCGAGATCGCCCTGGACGCCGACTCCGCCGCCCAGGGCGAGTACGCGGTCGGCGACCGGGTGCGGGTGGCCACCAACGGGCCGGTGAGGGAGTACACCCTCAGCGGCGTCTTCACCACCGGGGACGGCGCCGTGAACGCCGGTGGCAGCCTGGTGCTCTTCGAGAACTCCGTCGCCCAGCAGCAGTACCTGAAGACCGGCTTCTACCGGGACATCACCGTCACGGCCGCCGAGGGAGCCGACGCCGCCCGCATCCTCGACGCCGTCGAGCCGCTGCTCCCCGAGGGGGCCGAGGCCAGGACGGGCCGCGAACTCGCCGACGAGCAGGCCGCCGACATCGAGTCGGGCCTGGGCGCCCTGAAGCAGGTCCTGCTGGGCTTCGCCGCGATCGCCCTGTTCGTCGGCGTGTTCCTCATCTCCAACACCTTCAGCATGCTGGTCGCCCAGCGCACCAAGGAGCTCGCGCTGATGCGCGCCGTGGGTGCCTCGCGCCGGCAGATCACCCGCTCGGTGCTGACCGAGGCCGCCGTGGTGGGTGCCGTCGCCTCCGCGATCGGCTTCGCGCTCGGTGTGGGCCTGGCGGTCGGGCTGCGCTCCGGCATGGCCGCGTTCGGGATGAAGGTCCCGGACGGCCCTCTGGTCATCTCCTCCGCCCCGGTTCTGGCCTCGCTGGCGGTCGGCGTCCTGATCACCATGTTCGCCGCCTGGCTGCCCGGCCGCAGGGCCGCGAAGATCCCGCCGGTGGCGGCGATGGGCAGCGTCCACGCCGTGGCCACCACCAAGTCCCTCGTGGTCCGCAACTCCATCGGCGCGGTCGTCGCCGGGATCGGTGCCGCCGGGATCGTCGCGGGTGCGGGAACGGGCGGCGACGAGGGGCGGATGCTCATCGCCGGAGGTGCCTTCCTCGCCCTCGTCGGGGTGATCGTGCTGATCCCCCTGCTCTCCCGTCCGGTGATCGCCGCCCTGCGCCCCGTGCTCGTCGGCCCGTTCGGGGTCTCCGGGAAGCTGGCCGGCCAGAACGCGGTGCGCAACCCGCGCCGGACCGGCGCCACCGCCTCCGCGCTGGCGATCGGCCTGACCCTGGTCACCGGGCTGTCCGTGCTCGGGGTGACCGTCGGCACCGCGCTCGACAAGATGACCACGGACAACATCAAGGCCGACTACATGGTCACCATGGCGAACGGCGGACCGCTCGACCGGTCCGCGCTCGCCGCACTGGAGAAGGCTCCGGGCGTCACCGCCGTGTCCCCGCAGCAGTCGGTCAACGTCGAGCTGGACGGCCGCACGGCCTCCGCCTCGGCAGTCACGCCCGGGGCCGTCGGCGAGGTCCTGAACGTGGAGGTGGTCGACGGCGACCTCGCGTCCCTGGCCGCCGGCAAGGTCGCCGTCGCGGAGGACACCGCCCGGAGCCGGGGCTGGAAGGTGGGCGACACGCTTCCCGTCGTCTTCGGCGACGGCGCCAGGGGGAACCTGGCGGTGGGCGCCGTCTTCAAGGGCAGCGAGTTCCTCTCCCCCGTGCTGCTGGACACCGCGGTGGCCGACCCGCACGAGCTCAAGCCCTACATCCCGCAGATCTTCGTGGCCACGGACGGCGGGCAGACCGCCGCGAACGAGAAGGCGCTCATCAGCGCCCTCGGCGAGAACCCGGCCATCAGCGTGATGGACCGGCAGGACATCCGCGACCAGTTCGGCGGCATGATCAGCACCCTGCTGAACATCATGTACGGCCTGCTGGCGATGGCCCTGATCATCGCGGTCCTCGGTGTGGTGAACACCCTGGCGATGTCGGTGTTCGAGCGGCAGCAGGAGATCGGCATGCTGCGGGCGATCGGGCTCGACCGGCGCCGCGTCAAGCGCATGGTGCGTCTGGAGGCCGTGGTCATCTCGCTGTTCGGCGCCCTGGTCGGCATCGGGCTGGGCTCGTTCCTCGGCTGGGCGATCGGCGAGTCCATCCGCGGGAACATCCCCGGATACGCGCTGGTCCTGCCCTGGGGCCGGATCGGGATCTTCCTCCTGCTCGCCGGGCTGGTCGGGGTGCTGGCCGCGCAGTGGCCCGCCCGCAGCGCCGCCCGTCTGAACATGCTGGCGGCCATCAAGGCGGAGTAGCGGCAGCCGCAGGCGGTCCCCGCGAGGGCCCGGCCGGGCGCGTCGGACGCGCCCGGCCGGGCCCTCGCGCACGGGCACGGCGCCTCAGCCGGGCGGCGGCCCGGACCAGGAGCGCGTCCGCGCCGGCATCCCGGACCCGCCCGAGGCGGCGGTGCGCACCGCGAGGACCTGGTTCACACCGATGCGGTTGCGCTCGAACGAGACGGCGCAGGCCGCCATGTAGAGCCGCCAGACCCGCGCCCGGCCGGGCGAGGTGAGGCCGGCGGCCCGGCGCCAGGAGGACTCCAGGTTGGCCACCCAGGCGCGCAGGGTGCGGGCGTAGTGCTCCCGGAGCGCCTCGACGTCACGGACCTCGAAGCCCGCCTCCTCCAGGGTGGCGACGGTCCGCCCCAGGGGGGAGAGCTCCCCGTCGGGGAAGACGTAGCGGTCGATGAACTCGTCGATCCGGTAGGCCGATTCGTCGGCCTCCGGGCGCCGGGCGATCTGGTGGTTGAGCAGCCTCCCGCCGGGCCGCAGCAGGGACAGGAGCCGGTCGGCGTACTCGCGGTAGCGCACCTCCCCCACGTGCTCGGCCATGCCGATCGAGGCGACGGCGTCGTACGGGCCGTCGCGGACGTCGCGGTAGTCCTGCACCCGGATCTCGATCCGGTCGGCGAGCCCCTCCTCGGCGATCCGCTTGCGGGCGTGGGCGGCCTGCTCCCGGGAGAGCGTGACACCCGTGACGCGGGCCCCGTAACCGCGCGCCGCGTGGACGGCCAGGGCGCCCCAGCCGCAGCCGACGTCGAGCAGCCGGTCACCCTCCCGGAGGGCCAGCTTGCGGCAGACGAGGTCGAGCTTGTCCCGCTGGGCCTCCTCCAGGGTCCCTTCGGGGCCGCCCCAGTAGGCGCAGGAGTACACCATCGACGGGCCCAGGACGAGGGAGTAGAAGTCGTTGCCCACGTCGTAGTGGTGGCTGACGGCCGCCTTGTCGCGCCGCCTGGTGTGCTGCGCACCGGTGCGGTGGCGGCGCACCTCCTCCGGCGGCGGCGGGGGCGGGGGCAGGACACCGCCCAGCCTCAGCAGGCCCCGGGCCCCGGCCCGCACCGCCGGGTCGCGCAGCGCGGGCGGAGCGGCCGCGGGCCCCCGCTCCCACAGGATGCCGGTGAGCCGGTCCAGCGCGGTGTACAGGTCTCCTTCGACGTCGATCTCGCCGGCCACCCAGGCGCGTGCGAGCCCGAGCTCGCCGGGCTTCCACAGCAGCCGCCGCAGGGCCCTGCGGTGGCGGACGACGAGGACGGGGCCGTCGGGGGGTCCCGACTCGCTGCCGTCCCAGGCGCGGACGCGCAGCGGGAGCGGGGCTCCCAGCACCTCTTCCGCAAGAGTGGTCAGCCGCAGTGCGGCGTCGGCCATGGCACACACCTCCGTGACGGTGGTTCCCACGAAACGCTCGTGCACGAAACGCTCTCTACCGACAACAGGGTGACCGCGGCCGGGACTTCCCGGATCGGGCACCGGATCGCCCCCCGCACGGCGGCAGGCGGCGGACGGGTGTGCGGTGGACGGGCGTGCGGCGGGCGGAGGTCGCCGGTGCGGGCGGCGGACGAACGCCGGGAACGCCGAAGGGGCCGCCCGCACCACGGATGGCGGACGGCCCCTTCGGAACGGGTCGTGCTACGACGCCTTGGCCTTCTCGGCCTCCGGCTTCGCCGCGGCGGGAGCCGGGGCGGGCTTGGCGGCCTCGTAGAACTCCTCGCGCGGCGTCTCCATGGCACCGAGGGAGACGACCTCGCGCTTGAGGAACATGCCGAGCGTCCAGTCCGCGAAGATGCGGATCTTCCGGTTCCAGGTCGGCATGGCCAGACCGTGGTAGCCGCGGTGCATGTACCAGGCGAGACGGCCCTTGAGCTTGATCTTCATCTTGCCCATGACGATCATCGCGACGCCCTTGTGGAGGCCGAGGCCCGCGACGGCACCCTTGTTGGCGTGCTTGTAGGTCTCCTGCGGGAAGCCGCGCATCCCGGAGATCACGTTGTCGCCGAGGACCTTGGCCTGGCGCAGCGCGTGCTGGGCGTTCGGCGGGCACCAGGCGTTCTCGACACCGGCCTCGCGGGAGGCCATGTCCGGCACCTGGGCGTTGTCGCCGGCGGCCCAGATGTAGTCGGTCCCGTTGACCTGGAGCTTCTCGTTGCAGTCCACGTGGCCGCGGGGGCCGAGCGGGAGGCCGTAGCGGGCGAGCGCCGGGTTCGGCTTCACACCGGCGGTCCACACGATGGTGTTGGAGTCGACCTCCAGGCCGTTCTTCAGCACCACGTGGCCGTCGACGCAGGAGTCCATGGACGTCGAGAGGTAGACCTCGACCCCGCGGCCCTCCAGGTGCTCCTTGCCGTACGTGCCCAGCTTGGGCCCGACCTCGGGAAGAATCCTGTCGGCGGCGTCGACGAGGATGAACCGCATGTCCTCGCGCTTGACGTTGTTGTAGTACCGGGCCGCGTCGCGGGCCAGGTCCTCCACCTCGCCGATGGTCTCGGCACCGGCGAAGCCGCCGCCGACGAAGACGAAGGTGAGCGCCCGGCGGCGCACCTCCTCGTCGGTGGTGGAGTCGGCCTTGTCGAGCTGCTCCAGCACGTGGTTGCGCAGCCCGATGGCCTCCTCGATGCCCTTCATGCCGATGCCCTGCTCGGCGAGGCCGGGGATCGGGAAGGTGCGGGAGACGGCGCCGAGGGCGATCACCAGGTAGTCGAAGGGCAGCTCGTAGGCCTCGCCGACCAGGGGGGCCACCGTGGCGACCTTGCGGTCCTGGTCGATGGTGGTCACACGGCCGGTGAGGACCTCCGCCTTGGGCAGCACGCGCCGCAGCGGGACGACGACGTGCCGAGGCGAGATGCTGCCGGCGGCAGCTTCGGGAAGGAAGGGCTGGTAGGTCATGTACGACCGCGGGTCGACGACCGTGACGGTCGCCTCGCCGTAACGCATCTTCTTCAGGATGCGACGTGCTGCGTACAGGCCTACGTACCCACCGCCTACAACGAGGATCCGGGGACGCTCCGTGGTGCTCATGGCATCGAGTATCCACCCCCCTCGGAGGGGGGGCTCGTGAGCCCCTTCACAAGGTTTCCGGGGCCTTCTGCTACACTCCGCCGCCCACGTGACCCAGGTCATGGGGGCCGAAGGGAACCACCACGGGTCCGGGGACGTTGTGCACCCCTCGTGAGCTGCCCGCTCTGCCGCCGGGCGGAGCCTCCCACGGCCGCGGCCCGGCGGTGCGGAGCCTCCACCGGGGGTCGCAGAATCGTTCTTCCGAAGCCCAACCGGCGCCCGGAGCGGGGGTTTCAAGGGCCGAACGGGCCCATCGGGACCGAATTCCTTGTGAAGAAGTTCACGAACTTTCCCGGCCAAGGGGCCCCGGCGGCACCGGAAGGGGCGCGGAACCCACCGGTAGGTTACCGCCGCGTCGCCCCCGGAGGCGGCCGTCCCGCTCCCGGACCCGCGGACCGCGCCGCCGGCGGACCGCCCCCGCGCACCGCCCGGGACGGGGAGCCGACCGCCCCGCTCAGCCGACGAGCCCCAGCTCCGCGGCCCGCACACCGGCCGCGAAACGGCTCTGGGCCCCGAGCTTCGCGACCAGCCCGGTCAGCAGCCGGCGCAGGGTCCGCTCGGAGCAGCCGAGCCGGCGCGCGATGGCCTCGTCCTTGGCGCCCGCCGCCAGCAGGGCCAGCACCTCGCGCTCCCGCGGTGTGTAGTCCTCGGCCGCGGAGCCGCCCGCCGTCCCCTCCCGGAGCGGGACGTCGTAGGGGCGCGCGGTGCTCCAGTGGTGGTCGAAGACCTGGGCGAAGCACTCCGCGAGCCGGGCCCCGTGCAGGATCACGTCCTCGCCGTCGCCGCCCCTCGGCTGCGGCGGCCCGAGCGCCATCACGGTCACCGCACGGTCCACGACGTTGAGGTGGAGGGGGACGGTGGTGGCCGTGCGGATGCGCGCGCCGTGCTCCAGCAGCGTCGCGAGATAGCGGGCCACCCCGGTCTGGCGGGTCGCCCGGGTGGAGACCAGCAGCGTCAGGTCGACGCCCCGCTCCAGCATCCGCATGTCGCCCTCCAGGCTCGCGTCGATCACCTCCGGGCCGGGGAACACCGCGCGCATCGCGAGCAGTTCGTCCCGGCACAGGGCGTCGAGGTCCTCCATCCGCTGCCTCAGCACCGCCCGGTCCGAGAAGAACTCCGCCTCCAGCGTCTGGCGGCCGCTCGTCCTCAGGCCGGGCATGAGCCGGAGGACGTCGTCGAAGGCGTCGAGGGTGCGGTGCAGGGCCTCCACCCGTCCGCGCTGCTCCAGCAGCAGTTCGTGCAGGGCCCGCTCCGGTGCGGCCGGGCGGTCCGTGGCGGTGTCGGCGAGCCGGCGCTCCGCGAGCCAGCGGCGGACCTCCTCGGGCAGTCCGCCGGCGGGGTCGGCGCCCGCGGGTTCCGGCAGGGCGGGACCGCCCTCGCCGGTGGGCTGTGCGGTACCGGGTCGCTGGGGGTCCGTGGCCGACATGGGCCGACCCTAGTACCCCCCGGGCGGCCCCGGGGCCGTCGGTGCGGGCGCGCGACCGGTCTGTCCGCATTCGGCCACGCCTGTTTCGGCCGTGGTCAACCCCCCGTCGACCGCACTATGTTCACGGCGTACCGACGACACCCGGTCGGCGGCAGGCGGTGATCCCTTCCACCGACCGGGTGGACGGTGCTCCGGGCGCCCCCTTCTCGGGTGGGCGGGCGGGCGGTGCCCCACACACCGCCCACCGCCGCGGCGCCCGGTCCGTACGGCCCCGCACGGCACGACCGCTCCCTCTGAATCCCCGGCCCCGAGCCGTCCTCCACCCACTCGAACCACTCTCCCGTCCGGCGCCGAGGAGGAGGCACCAGGGGAAGCCGGACACCGCCCCGCCCGGCCGGTCGCGCACCGGCCGGGCGCCGGGCCTCCCGGTGCGGGCGCGCGCTCGGCGCGCGGGCCCCGGCACGCGGTGCAAGGCTGGGAGGGCCGACACCCCCGGGAGCGCTCAGGAGGCGCAGGGACCATGATCACCACGGACTTCGTGCCCGGCTCGCCGTGCTGGCTGGACTTGGGCGTGCCCGATCTCGACGCGGCGGCGGCCTTCTACGGCGCCGTCTTCGGCTGGCGGACCGCCTCGATGGCCCCCGGCTCCGGAGCGGAAGGCGACGGCGAAGGCGACGGCGACTACCGGATGCTGCAACTCGACGGCAGGACGGTGGGAGCGCTCGGGAAGCTCACCGAGGAGGGCGCCCGCCCGGCCTGGATGGTCTACTTCAGCACCCCGGCGATCGAGGAGACCGTCGCGGCCGCCGAACGCGCGGGCGGAAGCGTGCGCACACCCGCCTCCGAGGTCGCCGAGGAGGGCCGCTTCGCCCAGCTCACCGACCCCCAGGGCGCGCAGTTCGCCGTCTGGCAGCCGGGCAGCTACCCGGGCCTCCAGGCGGTCGACGGCCCCGGCAGCCTCGGCTGGGTCGAGCTCTACACGACCGACTCGGCCGCGGCGCAGCGCTTCTACGGCGAGGTGTTCGGCTGGACGGGCCAGGACATGGAGCTGCCCGGCCAGAGCGGCGCGTACACGATGGTGACGCCGAAGGGGCAGCCGCCGGAGCGGATGTTCGGCGGGGTGATGGCGGTGCCCGGCATGTTCGCCTCGGGCGGCGCCCGGCCGTACTGGCATCCCGTGTTCGGCTCGGCGGACTGCGATGCCACCGTGGCGCTGGTCCGGGAGAACGGCGGCGGGGTGTCCATGGGACCCGAGGACGCCGAGGGCGTCGGCCGGCTGGCCGTGTGCACGGACCCGGACGGCGCGGAGTTCGTCGTCCTGACGCCCGCCCCGCCGCGGCCCTGACCCGGGGCCGCGCCGGCCCGCCGGGGCTCCACCGGCTCCGGACCGGAGGCGGCCGGGCCACGGGCGGGCCCGGCCGCCCTCGTGGCCGAGACGGGCGACCGGCGGGACGCCCACCACAGGCCGTGACGCTCCGACCGGCAGCCGGGCCGCCGGACGGCGCGCCTCAGCGCACCCCGCCCGCCGCGGAGTAGGCGATCCCGTCGGGGATCGCGCACGAACGCGATTCCTCCCACAGTGCCGTGTACACGATGACGCGTACACTGATGTCATGACTGAGAACACCGTGACCGTACGGGAAGCCCGCGCGCACCTCGCCGATCACATCAACCGGGCCGAGGAAGGTGTCCCGACCGTCATCACGCGCAATGGCGCCCCGGTCGCAGCCGTGGTCCCGATCTCGGACTTCGAAGCGCTGGAGGAAGCCGCCGACGTGATGCTCGCGCGGGAGGCCGAAGCGGTGCTGGCCGAGGGAGGCAGCACCGTGACCATGGCGGAACTGCTCGCGGACCTGTTCACCGAGCACGGTGGCGAAGCGGCGTGAAGTACGCCTTTCGGTTCACCGCGGCGGCACAGCGTCAGCTTCGGGCCATCAGCCGCCCCGACGCCATGCGCATCCTGACCGCGTTGACCGCACTCGGCGACGACCCGTACCGCCAGGACGCCGACGTCAAGAAGCTCGCCGGCCCGTCGGGCCTCTACCGGCTCCGGGTCGGAAGCTACCGGGTCGCCTACCAGATCCACGACGGTGAACTCGTCGTCCTCGTGGTCAAGGTGGGCGACCGGCGCGACGTCTACCGCAACCTGTGACGCCCCGCCCGGCCTGACAACGCCCCTCAGCGCTCCCCGTCAGGGCTCCACCGGCTCCGGACCGGAGGCGGCCGGGCCACGGGCGGGCCCGGCCGCCCTCGTGGCCGAGACGGGCGACCGGCGGGACGCCCACCGCAGGCCGTGACGCTCCGACCGGCAGCCGGGCCGCCGGACGGCGCGCCTCAGCGCACCCCGCCCGCCGCGGAGTAGGCGATCCCGTCGAGGATGTCGTGCTCGCTGACGACCACCTCGCGGGCCCCCGTTCGCTCCATGATCGTGAGGAGCGCCAGCGCTCCGGCCTGGATGACGTCGACCCGGCCGGGGTGCATCACCCCGATCGCGGCGCGCTCGTCGTGGGTGGCGCCCAGCAGCATCCGGGAGATCTCCGCGACCCGCTCGACGGGGATGCGGGCGTGGTGGATGGCCTCGGAGTCGTAGGCGTCCAGCCCGAGGGCGATCCCCGCTACGGTGGTCACCGACCCGGCCAGCCCCACCAGGGTCCGCGCCTTCGCCAGGGGGACGCTCTGCTCCACGAGGTCCAGGGCGGCCTCGACGTCGGCGCGGATCGCGGCGATCTGCTCCTCCGTGGCGGGGCTGCCGGGGGCGTGCCGCTCGGTCAGCCGCACGCAGCCGATGTCCACGGACCGTGCGGCGAGGCCCGGGCCGCCGTCCTCGGCGCCCCCGCCGCCGACCACGAACTCCGTCGAGCCGCCGCCGATGTCCACCACCAGGTAGGGGGTGTCCAGGTCCTCGCGGCCGGCCAGCGACCGGGTGGCCCCGGTGAAGGAGAGCTCCGCCTCGCGGTCCCCGGTGACCACCTCGGGCTCGACGCCCAGGATGTCGCGCACACCGCGGACGAAGTCGTCCCGGTTCTCCGCGTCGCGGGAGGCGGAGGTGGCGACGAAGCGCACCGCCTCGGCGCCGAGGTCCCCGATCACGGCGGCGTACTCGCGGCAGGCGGCGAAGGTGCGCTCCAGGGCCTCGGGCGCGAGGCGGCCGGTGCGGTCGACGTCCTGCCCGAGGCGCACGATCGTCATCCGGCGGTCGAGTTCGGCGAGCCGCCCCGTGGCGGTGTCGACGTCGGCGACCAGGAGCCGGATGGAGTTGGTGCCGCAGTCGACGGCGGCGACGCGGGTCATCGGGCGCCCTCCCCGGACTCGCCGTCCTCGGCGCAGCCGGAGACGCACGGGCCCTTGCGCCACCACTCGGGGAGCATGGCCAGCGCCTCGTCGCCGAGCGGGTTGACGCCCGGCCCGGCCGCGAGGGAGTGGCCGACGAGCACATGGAGGCACTTCACCCGGTCGGGCATGCCCCCGGCACTCGGGAAGCCCCGGAGGACCTCGACGGCGTCGCGGCGGGCGATGTAGTCCTCGTGGGCCGCGCGGTAGGCGGCGGCCAGCTCGGGATCGGTGGCGAGGCGCGCCTGCATCTCCTTCATCACGCCCTCGGCCTCCAGGGTCCCGATCGCGGAGGCGGCACGCGGGCAGGTCAGGTAGTAGAGCGTGGGGAAGGGAGTCCCGTCCGGCAGGCGCGGGGCGGTCTCGACGACGTCCGGGCGGCCGCAGGGGCAGCGGTGGGCGATCGCGCGCAGTCCGCGCGGCGGGCGGCCGAGCTGCTGCTCGAACGCGATCACGTCCGCCTCGGTCGGCTCGGTGTGCTCGGTGGTGGGAGGAGGGGTGTCCATGCCTGCCTTGCTGCTCTGTCCGCTGATGGGTTCGTTCGCTGGTGTGGTGCCGTGCGCCGGTCGCGGCGCGGGGGTCCGGGTGCGGCCCGGGGCCGGATGCGCCGGCGGCCCGGCCGGGTGCGGCCGGCGTCCTCTACTCGCGGTCGGCGTCGTCGACCCCGTTCCACACGTTCGAGTACCAGGGCCGGTCGCTGGCGCCCGGGTCCTCCCGGCGCTCCTGGGCCGCCTCCGGGTCGATCACCGTGTAGCCGGTCTCGCCCGGGAGTACGTAGTGCAGGTGCTCCCGGGCCAGCCGCCGTACGTAGGCGTCGTCCCGGAGCCGGGCCTTCTCGTCGCGCAGCCGCTCGACCTGGGCGCGTGCCTCGTCCATCAGCCGCTCCTGCTCGGCGATCTCCGCACGCTGCGAGACGTACTGGCGCATCGGGTAGGCGAGCGCGACGACCAGGGAGCAGACGACGAGGGCCAGGAACGCGGCCCGGCCGGTCAGCCGGGAGCGGCGGTCCTGGCGGCGGCTCTGGGACCGGTAGACGCGCGCGGCGGTCTGCTCCCCGAGCAGCCGCAGCCTGGTCGCGGTGGAGAACCGGTCGGGCTCCGGCCTGCGCGCCATGGTCTCGCCTCCCCTTCACACGCGTACGTCCCCGGACACGGTACGGGACCGGGGACGGGGACGTACGGAGGCGTGGTGCACTGGGCGGCCGCCGGGGCCGCCGGTCCGCGGGGCGGACTCGGCGGTCCCGGGGGCGCCGGGCGCCTACTGGTCCGCGGAGCGGAACCGGGGGAAGGCGGAGCGGCCCGCGTACACCGCGGCGTCGTCGAGGATCTCCTCGATGCGCAGCAGCTGGTTGTACTTGGCGACGCGCTCGGAGCGGGCCGGGGCACCGGTCTTGATCTGGCCGCAGTTGGTGGCGACGGCCAGGTCGGCGATGGTGACGTCCTCGGTCTCGCCGGAGCGGTGCGACATCATGCACTTGAAGCCGTTGCGCTGGGCGAGCTCGACGGCGTCCAGGGTCTCGGTGAGCGAACCGATCTGGTTCACCTTGACCAGCAGGGCGTTGGCGATGCCCTCGTCGATGCCGCGGGCGAGGCGCTCGGGGTTGGTGACGAACAGGTCGTCGCCCACGAGCTGGACCTTGGTGCCGAGCTTGTCGGTGATGACCTTCCAGCCGGCCCAGTCGTCCTCGAAGAGCGGGTCCTCGATGGAGACGAGCGGGTAGGCCGCGACGAGCTCCTCGTAGTACTCGGTCATCTCGGCCGCCGAGCGGGACTTGCCCTCGAACTCGTAGACGCCGTCCTTGTAGAACTCGGACGCGGCGACGTCGAGGGCGAGCGCGATGTCCTTGCCCGGGACGTAGCCGGCCTCCTTGATCGCCTCGATGATGAGGTCGAGGGCGGCGCGGTTGGAGTCCAGGTTGGGCGCGAAGCCGCCCTCGTCGCCGAGGCCGGTGGACAGGCCCTTGGTCTTCAGCACCTTCTTGAGGGTGTGGTAGACCTCGGTGCCCCAGCGCAGCGCCTCGGAGAAGGACTCCGCGCCGATCGGGGCGATCATGAACTCCTGGATGTCCACGTTGGAGTCCGCGTGCGAGCCGCCGTTGAGGATGTTCATCATCGGCACGGGCAGCAGGTGCGCGTTCGGGCCGCCGAGGTAGCGGAAGAGCGGCAGGTCGGACGCCTCGGAGGCCGCGTGGGCGACGGCCAGGGAGACGCCGAGGATGGCGTTGGCGCCGAGCGAGGACTTGTCCGGGGTGGCGTCCAGGTCGAACATGGCCTGGTCGATCAGGCGCTGCTCGGTGGCGTCGTAGCCGACGAGCTCCGGGCCGATCTGCTCGATGACGGCGAGGACGGCCTTCTCGACGCCCTTGCCCTGGTAGCGGTTCTGGTCACCGTCGCGGAGTTCGAGGGCCTCGAACGCGCCGGTGGAGGCGCCGGAGGGGACGGCAGCACGGCCGGTGCTGCCGTCGTCGAGGCCGACCTCGACCTCGACCGTGGGGTTGCCTCGGGAGTCCAGGATTTCCCGGGCTACGACGACGTCGATGGACGGCACGAGCATCTCCTTCTGGGATGTGACGCGAGATAGGTGCAGGGTCTGCTTGGCCTTGCGCCAAGAGCCTAACCGCCCCGGGGTCAAAGCCCGGCCGATGCCCGCCCCGTGGGACGAAAAAGGACATCACAACCCGTCGAACCGGACAAACGACGGCCATCTACCCGCCGGTAGCTCCGCGGGGCTCCGGCAGGGGCGGGGGAACGGGGCCCCGGAGTGCAAGGACCCCGGCCCGGCGCGTTCGGGGGAAGGTGCGCCGGGCCGGGGCCGGCCGTGGCCGCCGGGGCGGAGCGGGACGCCGCCCGCGGCGGAGGCGGAGGGGTCAGCGCAGGTGGAGCTGCTGGCCCGGGTAGATCACGTCGGCGCTCTGCAGAACGTCCTTGTTCAGCTCGAAGAGCTTCTTCCAGCCGCCGTCGACCTTCTCGGCCTCGGCGATGGCGCTCAGGGTGTCGCCGGCCTTGACCGTGTACTCGCCGTCGCCCTTCTTGACGGTCTCCGGCTTCGCGGGGGCGGACTGCTTCGGAGCCTCGGACCGCTCGGAGCGGGTGGTCGGGACCTCGGCGCGCTGCTGCGGCTGCTCGGCCGCCGCGCCGCCGTAGGGAGTGCTGGAGAGGTTGACGCCGCAGCTCGGCCAGGCGCCCTTGCCCTGGCCCGCGAGGACCTTCTCGGCGATGGCGATCTGCTGGGCCTTGGACGCCTTGTCGGCGGTGGCGGCGTAGGCGGTGCCGCCGTAGGCGGCCCACGTGGAGGCCGAGAACTGGAGGCCGCCGTAGTAGCCGTTGCCGGTGTTGATGGACCAGTTGCCGCCGGACTCGCACCGGGCCACGGCGTCCCACTCGGCGGCGGTCGCGGCGGAGGCCGGGCCGGCGGTGAGCAGCGGGGCGGCGACGGCCGCTCCGGCGACGCCGACGAGGGCGGCGACGCGCGAGACGCGGGACGGACGACGGTGCTTGGCGGTGCCGGAACGCAGCATGGATGGACTCCTCACCGACGCCTGCGAGGTGAGCTGTCGGGTTCGGGCCGGAAGGAATGCCCGGCCGCGCTGCACGGATGCGCGCGGCTTCACCCCGAGCCGTCCCCTGGCGCCCCTTCCGGGCCGCCGGGACCGGCGACTTACCTTGGGTCCCCCGCTCCTGCCTTCGGCGCTTTTCGAGCGTCGACTGTTCCCCCCGACCGACGGCAGGATTCGGCGTGACGGTCAGCGGTGCCCACCGGTGGCGAGCGGTTCCGACGGTAAACACACCTCTCCCCGATGTTCGAATACGAACATCGGGGAGAAACCGGACGAACCGCCAGGGCTGAATGAACCGTTTCCGCAGGTAGAGGTAGAGGTGACCGAAATCGACTGGCGAAACCGGCCAGTTGCGGCGAAGAGACCCTTGTCTCACTTGCGCAGAACGGACAACTCCGGACCTATCGCCGGATGGACGGGGCTTACGGAGCGGGGGATTCCGCAGGCTCCGCGCCCAGTTCGAGAGTCTGGCCGGGGAGGATCAGGTCCGGGTCCTCGCCGACGACGGCCTCGTTGGCCTCGTACAGCGCCGACCAGCCGCCGGGGACCTCGCCCTGCTCGGCGATGCCCCAGAGGCTGTCGCCCTCCTGCACGGTGTAGGAGCCCTCCGGTGCGTCCCCGGCCGCGCCGTCGCGCACCGAACCGTCGCCGCGCGAGGGGTGGCCGCCGCCGCCGCGCGCCTCGTCCGCCCGGGCCTGGCCCGCCTCCTCCGCGGGGGCGCCGCGGTGCTTGCCGCCGCCCGCGGAGCCGACGGCCCCCTCGTGCTCCTCCGCGGAGCCCTCGGCCCCGGGGGCGCCCGTGGCGGGCTCCGCCGGTGCGGAGGGCTCCGCGGACGGCTCCGAGGAGGGCTCCACGGAAGCGGCGGACGGGGCCGCCTCGGGTTCGGGTGCCCCGGACGGGGACGGGGAGGCGGCAGCCTGCTCCGCCGCGCGCTCGCCCGGCCTGGGGCCCGGCCCGTCCGCCGCCGGCCCGCTCTTCGGGGAGCCGGTCCCCGGGGCCTCTGCGGCAGGAACGGCCGCCTCCGGCTCCAGGCCGGGGTCGAGGGCGCTGTCGGGGCCGTCGTCGGTCAGCCCCGCCACGACGGAGCACGCCTGCCAGGTGCCGGCACCCCGCGCGTCCAGCACCTTCTCCGCGACGGTGATCTGCTGGGAGCGGCTCGCCAGGTCCGCGGTCGGTGCGTACGCCGTGCCGCCGAAGGACTCCCACGCCTCCTGGGACAGCTGGAGCCCTCCGTAGAAGCCGTTGCCCGTGTCGATCGACCAGTTGCCGCCCGACTCGCACTCGGCGACGCGATCCCAGGTCGCGGCGTCGGCGGCGGAGGCGGATCCGGCGCCGAGCAGCGGAATGGCGATGGCCGATCCCGTCACCCCCGCCGCGACGACGATGGCCGGTGCCTGGCGGGGGCGGCGGTGGCGTCCGTTCCCGGAGAGCATGCGGTTGCCTTTCGCGTGACTACAGGGGACCGTGCGGCGGTCGTTCACCCGCCGAGGTCGACGTGAACGTAGCCGCATTCGAACGTAAGTCACAAGTCGATGCAGCGCAGATCACGTAAAAGTCACGACCCTGACGGGGCGTCAACTACTCTCCGGGGTGAACTCGACCGGCAGAGTGCGCAATCCGCGCATGATGAGCCCCCCACGCCACCGCAAATCGTCCGGATCCCCCGCACATCGCAGATCGGGCAAACGGGTCAGCAGGGTCGCGAGGGCCGTCTGCCCCTCCAGCCGTGCCAGCGGAGCGCCGAGGCAGTAGTGGATGCCGTGCCCGTAGCCCAGGTGCGGGTTGTCGCGGCGGGACAGGTCCAGGGTGTCGGGGGCGTTGAAGCGGGCGGGGTCCCGGTCCGCCGCCGCGAGCACCACCAGTACCGGGTCGCCCACCCCGACGGACTGCCCGCCGAGGGTGAGGGGCTCGGTGGCGAACCGCCAGGTGGCCAGCTCCACCGGCCCGTCGTAGCGCAGGAGTTCCTCCACCCCGGTCTCCAGCAGCCCGCTCTCCCCGGCCGCGAGCGACGCCTGGAGCAGCGCCCGCTGCTCCGGGTGGCGCAGGAGTGCGTGGACCCCGTTGCCGATGAGGTTCACGGTGGTCTCGAACCCGGCGAACAGCAGGATGAACGCCATCGCCGCGGCCTCGTTCTCGGTCAGGTGCTCGCCGTGGTCCGAGGCGTCGATGAGCCCGGAGAGCAGGTCGTCGGCCCCGCCCTCGCCGAGCTCCGCCCGCTTGCGGTGGATCAGCTCGGCGAGATAGCCCCGCATCTTCTTCACCGAGCGCGCCACGCCCCCGCGGGGGCCGCCGCCGTGGCGGATCATCATCCCCGCCCAGTCCCGGAAGTCGTCCTGGTCCTCGCGCGGGACGCCGAGCATGTCGCAGATGGCGTAGATGGGGAGCGGGAACGCGAACGCGTGGATCAGGTCCGCCTCGCCCTTCGCCGCGAAACCGTCGATGAGCCGGTCGGTCAGCTCCTGCACCCGCGGGGCGAAGGCGGCGACCCGGCGCGGCGTGAACGCCTTGGAGACCAGCCTGCGCAGCCGGGTGTGGTCGGGCGGGTCGATGTTGAGCAGATGCGTCATCAGCTCCGCCTTGCGCTCCCCCGGGATGCCGGTCCTGCCCCTGGCGTGCGCCGGTTCGTCGTGGTGCGCCGGGTTCTTCGACAGCCGCTGGTCGGCGAGGGCCTGGCGGGCGTCGGCATAGCGGGTCACCAGCCACGCGTCCACGCCCGAGGGCAGGACCGTGCGGTGCACCGGGGCGTGCTCGCGCAGCCAGGCGTAGGCCGGATAGGGGTCGGTGGCGAACTCCCGGCTGAAGAGCGGGGGGACGGGCCCGCCGGCACCCGTGCGGGGGCATCCGCCGGACGCGGCCCCGGGCTGCTTGCCCCCCGCGCCCGGACCGGCGGGTGCGGAGGAACCGGGACGCGGCGCGTCCGCCGCCGGGGACCGCCGCGAGGCGGGCGGCTCCGGCCGTTCGTCCGGGGTGTTCGGCGTACTCGGGGTGCTCGGGGCGTTCACCCCTCGACGCTACCCGGGCCGCCCTCCGCAGCACGGATCGCGTCCCGGTAGGCGCGGGCCGCCGCCCGCAGCGCGGCCTCGGGGTCGGTGCCGTCCGCCTCCGCGCGCACCGCCAGGCGCAGCAGCTCCCAGCCGACCCCCTCACCGGGCGGCGGTTCCACGGCGAGGCCCGCCGTACGCGCCCGGGAGGCCAGCTTGGCGGCGAGCGCCAGGCCGGGCTGGCCCAGCGGCACCCCCTCGGTGACCGAGGTGCGCTGCTTCTCCACGGCCTTGGTGCGCAGCCAGTGCGCCTTGACGTCCTCGGGGGTCTCGGCGTGCGCGTCGCCGAAGACGTGGGGGTGCCGGTGGATCAGCTTCTCCACGATCCCGGCGGCCACGTCGTCCACGGAGAACGGCTCCTCCTCGTCCTCCTCCGCGATCCGGGCGTGGAAGACCACCTGGAGCAGCACGTCGCCGAGTTCCTCGCGGAGTTCCGTGCGGTCGCCGTCCTCGATCGCCTCGACCAGCTCGTACGCCTCCTCGATGCCGTACTTCGCGAGGCCCCGGTGGGTCTGGCGCGAGGACCAGGGGCAGGAGCGGCGGATGCGGTCCATGACCTCGACCAGGTCCAGCAGCCGGGCGCCCGGCAGGTCGTAGGAGCCGGGCAGCAGCTCCAGCTCCGGCATCCGCACCCGGCCCGAGCCGCCGAGGCGGGCCAGGGCGTCGGTCAGCGGCCGGTCGCCGGTGCCGGAGGTGACGACCACCACCGTCCGGCCGCCGGCGCAGGCCGCCACGAGCTCCTCGGCACCGGGCACCCCGGGGCGCACGACGACGCCCGCCTCCCGCAGGTACGGGAGCTGGGGGTGCGCCTCGTCGGCGCAGAGCACCAGGTCGGCCGCGCGCAGGGCCGCCCAGGCGGGCCACGACAGCAGCCCCGGGGCCACCCGGTGACTGGCGGTGAGCAGGACGAGACGGCCGGCGTCGGCGGATGCTTCCTCGGTCATCCGTCGAACCTACCTCCCGGTCAGGCGCCGGCGGCCTCGGGCTCCTGCCCCGGGGAGACCTGGAAGATCCAGGGGGCCTTGTAGGCGCCGAGCTCCAGCTTGCCGTCGTCCCAGGCACCGAAGCGGGGGTTCACGTCGATGTCCAGGGACCGGGCCGCGGCGGTGAAGGCCTCGTTCATCGCCTCCTGGCCCTCGGGGGTGTTCCCGGCGCCCAGCTTCTCCGCCAGCTTGCCGACCAGGACGTCCCGGCGGACGAGGTCGTCGAGCTGGTCCGGAGCCACACCGCGCTGCTGGAGGTAGAGGGCCGCCATCTGCTCCTGGCCGCCGGACTGGCCGGCGAGTTCGGCCCGGGCGTCCTGCACCTCCTTCCGGCTGACCGTGATCCCGGCGTCCGCGGCGGCCTTCTCGACGATCCGGTCCACGATCAGGTCGTAGAGCTTGGCCCGGCCGAGCTGCCCGGTGTCCCTG
The DNA here is from genome assembly GCF_024497955.1 of Streptomyces sp. C10-9-1. Lineage (GTDB taxonomy): Bacteria > Actinomycetota > Actinomycetes > Streptomycetales > Streptomycetaceae > Streptomyces > Streptomyces sanyensis. The sequence goes on from NZ_JANHKP010000014.1 coordinate 97,832, forward strand.
ATCATCCGGGCGCTCTCCTCGGCGTCCTGCTGCGCCTCGCGTACGTCTCTGACCTGGGCCTGCACGGTGGACACCTCGATCCGCTCGCCGCCCACGACGGCGGCGGCCCCGGGGTGTGCCTGGCTGCCGCAGGCGGCCAGCAGCGGCGCGGAGACGAGGGCGGCGGAGAGGGTGAGCGCGGTGCGACGACGGCGGTGCAAAGGAGCCTCCCGGCGTGATTGTGCTTCGGTGCACAAGACCTTGCGGTGATCGATGGTAGGCAGTCGGAGTGGCCCAGGCCACTGATTCGCCAAACGATTCCGCAGGCGGGCGGGATGCGGCGGCCCCGACACGGCGTGCCCGGTGCCGGGCGCCCGGTGCCGGGAGTGCGCCGCGAGCGGGCGCCCGGGCCCACGGACCGCGGCCGGCGCGGCTCCGACTCCGACGCTCACCGGGCGTTCACCTGGTGCTCATGCTGCGGTCGGCGAGTGCTCCACCGGCGGCGCCTAGCCTCGCCCGGTGACCATGCTCTCCGTCATCGTCCCCTGCTACAACGTGTCGGCCTATCTGGCCGACACCGTGGCAGGGCTGGCGAACAACGCCCGGGACGACTTCGAGTTCGTGTTCGTGGAGGACCGCTCCACCGACGACACCTTCGAGGCCCTGACCGCGCTCACCGCCCGCCTGCCGCGCTCCGTCGTCGTGCGCCACGAGGAGAACCGGGGGCTGGCCTCGGCCCGCAACACCGGGATCGACCGGGCCGGCGGGCGGTACCTGACCTTCCTCGACGGCGACGACTGGCTCGGCCCCGGCCATCTGGCCGGTCTGGTCGAGGCGATCGAGCGGCTGGGCGTGGACTTCGTCCGCACCGACCACGTGCAGGTGAACGGCGCGCAGCGCACCCTCCAGAGGGCGCCCGAGGGGCGGCGGGGCGAGGTGCTGGACCCCCGTACCTCGATCCTCCCCGTCGGGGAGTCGAGCATGGTCGACTACCCCTACGCGTGGGCGGGCGTCTACGACGCGGCCCTGCTCGACCGCGGACTGCTCCGCTTCACGGACGGGCTGCGGACCGCGGAGGACCGGCCCTGGATCTGGCAGCTGCACCGCCGGGCGGACTCCTACGCGGTGGTCCCCCTGCACGGCGTCTTCTACCGCCGGGGCGTCGCCGGCTCGCTCACCCAGATCGGGGACGTGCGGCAGCTGGACTTCGTCAGGGCCTTCGACCAGGTGCTGGCCGAAGTCGCGGACGACCCCGAGCGGGAGGTGCTGATGCCCAAGGCCGTCCGCGGCTACTGCGTCGTCGTCGCGCACCACCTGCGGGAGCGGCAGCGCTTCAGCCGCCCCGTCGCCCGGGAGCTGCGGACCCGGGTCTCCACCGCCCTGCGGCGCATACCGGCCGACGTGCTGGAGGCGACACTCGACGGACTCGACGACGAACGGCGCACCCTCGTGCGGAAGGCGGCGGCATGACCATCCAGATCTTCTGCGCGGCCACCCAGTACGCGGCGGCGACCGTCACCGCCGCGATCCGGGCCGGGATGTTCGGCCCCCGGGCGGAGCACCGGCGCATCCTGCTGGTCAGCGACACCTCGGCCGCCCCGGAGGTGGGGGTCCCGCTGGACGCCATGGCGGGCTTCGAGGCGCTGCGCGGGGAGTTCGACGAGGTGCGCTCCTGGAACGAGGCCATCCGCCCGCACCACCCGGCCGGGTGGTCGCCGCGGGCCCAGGACGCCGTCCTGTGGGAGCGCAGCCTGCGCCTGGCCTGGGACCTGGGCGACGGGCCGGTGGAGATCGCCTGCGAGTCCATCCAGGCCAACCCCTCCCGGGCCGTCGCGGCCATCTTCGCGGACAGCCCGATCCACGTGTACGCGGACGGCCTCATGAGCTACGGGCCCACCCGCAACCACATCCCGCTGCCGATGAGCAGCCGCATCCGCCGCCTGATCCACCTCGACCTGGTGCCGGGCCTGCGGCCGCTGCTGCTCTCCGAGCACGGGGTGGAGCCGGTGGCGGTGCCGGACGCGGAGTTCCGGGCGGTGCTCGCGGCGATCGCCGCGGCCGTCGGGTCCGGCGCGGCCGCGGGCGGGGCGGGCGCCACCGCGCTGCTGCTGGGCCAGTACCTGTCCGCGCTGGGACTGATCAGCCCGGAGGAGGAGGCGGGGCTGCACCTGCGGATGCTGCGCGGCGCCGCCGCCCTCGGCCACCGCTCGATCACCTTCAAGCCGCACCCCAGCGCCCCGGCCGACTCCACCCGGGCACTGGAGGACCTCGCCGGGGAGCTGGACGTCGACCTGCACGTGATGCGGGACCCGGTGCTCGCGGAGACGGTGTACGAGCGGGCCCGGCCCGAGCTGGTGGTGGGGTGCTTCTCCACGGCCATGGTCACCGCGGCCGCCCTGTACGGCATTCCCGCGGCGCGGGTGGGCACGGAGCTGCTGCTGGAGCGGATCACGCCCTACCAGAACAGCAACCGGATCCCGCTGACCCTGGTGGACGCCCTGGTCCCGGACGTCTCGGACACGGAACGGGCCGGGCGGCCCGTGGACCTCGGGGCGGACGTCACCGGCCTGGTCCGCGCCGTGGGGTACTGCATGCAGCACAAGGCGCACCCGGAGCTGCGCGGATCCGCCGAGGCGTACCTGTCGGGCCTGCCCGAGGAGCGGCTCACGCGCTACTTCAAGCGCCGGCGGCTCACCGGTCTCGGCCTGCCCGGAGCCACGGCCCCGGTCCGCGGCGAGGCGCTGCGGCGCAACCCGGTGGTACGCAGGATGGTCCGGCGCCTGCGCTGAGACCGGGCAGCCGCCGGACGCCCGGGCCGGCCGGTGCCGCGGCTCCGGCCCGCCGGGATCACCGCCGCCCGCCCCCGGCGGCGCCTCCGGGGCCCCTGCCGGTGCCGCGGCGCGCACGCGCCCGGGCGACCCTGTCCTCGTGCGGACCGTAGGCGAGGTCGAAGACGAGCAGGACACCGGTGCGGCGGTCCCGGCGGTCCTCCGCGTCCCGCGGCCGGGTGCCGTCGCGGCGGTCCCTTACGGCTCCGATGATCGCGGGGACCGCCACGACGGCCAGCACGGCCAGCACGACGACGGTGTGGACTGCGGTGTCGAAGGTGTCGTTCACAACTGTCAGCATGGACTTCGTCACGCTGGGGTGACAGCGGCGGGACTGTCAGCGTGCGTCGAGTTCCGGCCGCGGCGCACCGCGGAGGCGCCGGAGACGCCCGGCACGGGGCCGGCCCTGCGGCGGCTGACGCGGCGCACCCGGCGTCCCCGGCCGGTCCACCCGGGCTACGGTGCGGCCCCCGCGCCGGCCCGCTCGACGGCGGCGGCTCCCACGACCAGGTCCTGCCATGACATGCCCACGCTTTTGAAGAGCTTCGGTCCCCCAGCGCCGACCTCCACGGCTCCGCGCACGAGTTCGGCCAGGTTGCCCGCTATCCGGTCCGGGCCGATGTCGCCGGATTCCAGCGGGATCAGGAGGTCGCCCGCCTCGCGCAGCGCCGCGGCGCGGGCCTCCACGACGACCGTCGCCGTGGCGACGAGTTCGGTGTCCACCTCCCGGGCCGTCGGTTCGTGCGATCCGACGGCCACGACGACCGCGTGGGGTGCGACGGCCGAGGCCGGGAACAGCGGTGTACGGGACGTCGTGCAGCAGGCCACGACGTCGGCGGTGGCGACGGCTTCCGGGGGGACCGCCTCCGCGTCCAGACCGGCTTCCCCGCAGTGCTCCACGAGCTCCGCGGCCTGCTGCGGGCGGCGCGCGACGACACCCACCCAGGAGAGAGGGCGCACCGCCCGGACCGCCTCCACATGGCCGCGCGCCTGCGGCCCGGCGCCGAAGACCACGAGCCGTTCGGCAGCCGGAACCGCCAGGTGGTCCACGGCCACGGCGGAAACCGCCGGGGTGCGCAGCAGGGTCAGTGCGGAGCCGTCGATCAGGGCTGCCGGACGGAGCGTCTCCGCGTCCATCAGGAGGTAGGAGGCGATGATGCGCGGCTGCCCCCGGCCGGGGTTGCCGGGTGCGACCCCGGCGATCTTCACCCCGGCGTACGAGGAGTTCGCCGAGGGCATCAGCAGCAGCTGCCCTGCGGCGACCTCGTGCACCGTCCGCGGAATATCCGCTTCCGGGTCGAGCCCCGCTCGCAGGGCCGCCTCGACGGCACGGACGGCCTGCGGCATCGGCAGCAGGCGCGCCAGCTCGTCGGCGCCGACCCGGCGCAGTGCGGCGGGGTTCACGCGCTCAGTTCCTTCAGCACCAGGGAGGTCTTCTCCAGAGCGGCGGCCAGTTTCGCCGGCTCCAGCCCGTAGGTGAACCGCAGGTGCTGCTCGGTGCCGAAGTGGGCCCCGGCGCCGACCAGCACACCGCCCCGGGCGTGCAGCGCCTCGGCGACCTCGACGCTGGGGAGGTCCAGGTCGTAGCGGACGAAGGCCAGGGAGGTCGCCTCGGGCGGGACGACCGACAGCAGCGGGTCGTGGGCGTCGATCCACTGCTGCATCTGGGTCCAGCTCTCGCGGAGGAAGCCGCGGTAGCGGTCCAGCAGCCGGGTGCGGGTGGCGGGGGCGAGTGCCAGCTCGGCGACGGCCATCGCCGGACCGGCCGCGGAGACGGTCGCGTACTCGTGCCGCCGGCGGAGCTGCGGCACGAGCGTGGCGGGTGCGACCAGCCAGCCGAGGCGCAGCCCCGGCATGCCCAGCGCCTTGGAGAGGCTGCCGACGCACACCACGCGGTCGTACCGGCCCCAGAAGGAGGGGCTGACCTCGTCGGTGCGGAGCTCGGTCCCGCGGTGCACCTCGTCGGAGAGGATCCACGCGCCGACCCGGTCGGCGATGGCGACGATCGCCTCCGTCTCCTCCACGGTGAGGACGGTGCCGGCCGGGTTGTTGGGGGTCGTCACCGAGATGGCCCGGGTGTCCGGGCGGACCGCCCTCGCCAGCGCGTCGATGTCGGGGCGCCAGCCGCGCCGCGGGTCCAGGGGGAAGTCCTCGACCTCGGCGCCCCGGTTGCGGGCGGCTCCCCAGACCTGCCGGTAGCCGGGCGCCATGGTCAGCACGTGGTCCCCGGGGCGTACCAGGGTCTCGACGGCGACCGTGTTGGCCTCCGCCGCGCCGACGGTGACGATGACCTCCGGGGCGTGGTCCGCGCTCCCCGCGTGCCACTGCGCGATCTCCGTGCGCAGCAGGTCCGTGCCGCAGGTCGGCGGGTAGCCGAGCTCGCTGGAGAGCAGCCGGTCCAGCGCCTGCTCGCTGTCGACGATGTCACGGAGCCGGACCGGACGGCAGCCGCTGTCGGCCAGGCTGTGGGTGGCGGTGCCTCCCAGTCTCCCCTGCCAGTCCAGCAGGTCGAACGGGGTGAAGGTCATGGGTGCGTCCCCCTGGGCGCTCGGCGGTTCGGATGGACGGGAAGCGGGGCGGAGGCGCGCCTACCCGGCGCTGTCCACCTTGGCCGGGTCACGTTCGACGACCGGGTCGAGGAGTGCGTCCACACGGCGCATCAGCTCGGGGTCGATGCGCACACCCGCCGCCTTCGCGCTTCCCCGGATCTGCTCGGGCCGGGAGGCGCCCACGATCGCCGCGGCGACGTTCGGGTTCTGCAGCGTCCAGGCGACGGCGAGCTGGGCCTGGGTCAGCCCCACCTCCTGGGCGAGGGGGGCGAGCTGCCGCACGCGCTCCAGCACCTCGTCCCGCAGGAAGGCCTTCACCCAGCCGGAGCCCACCTCGTCCGCGGCCCGCGAACCCTCGGGCGGCGGCTGCCCGGGGCGGTACTTGCCGGTGAGCACGCCCTGGGCGAGCGGCGACCAGACGATCTGGCCGAGCCCCTCCCGTTCGCAGAGCGGCACGACGTCCTTCTCGATGACCCGCCAGAGCATGGAGTACTGGGGCTGGTTGGACACGAAGCGGTCCAGTCCCAGCTCGCCGGCCACCTCCAGGGCCCGCGCGATCTGGTCCGCCGTCCATTCCGAGACACCGATGTAGAGGACCTTGCCCTGCCGGATGAGGTCGTCGAAGGTCCTGAGGGTCTCCTCCAGCGGGGTGCGGCCGTCGAAGCGGTGGGCCTGGTACAGGTCGACGTAGTCGGTGCCCAGCCGGGTCAGCGAGCCGTGGACCGCCTCGGTGATGTGCTTGCGCGACAGGCCGCCGTCGTTCGGCCCCGGGCCGGTCGGGAAGAACACCTTGGTGGAGAGCACCAGGGACTCGCGCCTCAGGCCCTTCAGCGCCCTGCCGAGCACGGCCTCGGCGGCCGTGCCCGCGTACACGTCGGCCGTGTCGAACGTGGTGATGCCCGCGTCGAGCGCCGCGTGGACGCAGGCGACGGCGCGGTTCTCGTCGATCTGGGACCCGTGTGTGAGCCAGTTGCCGTAGGCGATCTCACTGACCTGGAGCCCGCTGCGGCCCAGACGCCTGAATTCCATGCTCAGTCCTCACTGCTGTCGTCCCCGCGCGGAGGCAGGGGTGTGATCCGCACGCGGTTGTCGTGGAAGACCGCTCCACCGCCCATGTCCGCGTCCCGTTCCTCCACGGTGGCGTTCGGGCCGCGGCCGCCGGTCAGCTTGGGCCAGTGGCCCTTGGCCGTCATCGCGACGCCCGGCCGTACGACCTCGTCGACCACGGCCACGGCCTCGAACTCGCCTCGGCCGTTGCCGATCAGGACGCGGTCGCCGGCCGTGATCCCGGCCGCCGCGGCGTCCTTGGGATGCAGCACGACGGAGGGCCCGCCGGCCCTCCGGCGCAGTGCCGGCTTGTTCCCGAAGACGGTGTTGAGGAAGAAGTGGTTCGCGACCGATATGAGGACGAAGGGGTAGGCCCGCGCCAGTTCCCCGTCGCCCGGCTCGGCGGCCGGTACGTATCCGGCCAGGGCGTCGTGCCCGTCCGCCCGGGCGGTCTCCGAGACGAACTCCAGCTTCCCCGAGGGGGTCGGGAACCCGTCCGCGTAGGGAGCGAACTCCTTCGGGGCCGGGTAGGAGAGCCGCGCCCATCCCCGCTCGCGCAGTCCCTCCGGGGTGATGCCCGCCAGCGAGGGGTGCCCGGAGTCGAGGAGCTCGCCGGCCAGTTCCTCGTCTCCGGCGTACAGCGCCGGTTCCTTCAGGTCCATGGCCCGGGCCAGGCGCCGGAAGGTCTCGGTGGTGGACAGGCACTCCCCGGGCGGGGCGACCGCCGGTTCGTTCCAGGTGACGTACAGATGGCCGTAGCCGTCGTGGACGTCCAGGTGCTCGGGCTGCATGGTGGCGGGCAGCACGATGTCGGCGTAGTCGGCGGTGTCGGTCCGGAAGTGGTCCATGACCACGGTGAACAGGTCCTCCCGGGCCAGGCCGCGGCGGATCCGGTTCTGGTCGGGGGAGCTGGCCACGGGATTGGCGCCGTAGACGACCAGCGCCTCGACGGGCGGGTCGTCGACCTCCAGCAGCCCTTCCGCCAGCCGCGTCATGGAAAGGGTCCGCACCGGACGGTCCAGCAGGTCGTCCCGGTGGAGGGCCTCGCGGTTCCCGCCGAAGTAGCCGTCGGTGGAGTAGAGCAGGCCGCCGCCGGGCCGCCGCCAGTCGCCGGTCACGGCGGGCAGGCAGGCGAGGGTCCGCAGCGCGGTGCCTCCGCCGGCGTGGCGCTGGATGCCCTGCGACACCCGGACGGCGGTGGGCCGGGTCCGGGCGATGCGCCGCCCGAGCCGGACGATCTCCTCCTCGGCCAGGCCCGTCTCGCGCGCCGTGCGCGCCGGGTCGAACTCCAGCACCCTCTCCCGGAACGCCTCCCATCCCACGGTGTGCTTCTCCAGGTACGCGCGGTCCTCGGCGCCCTCCGCCAGGACCACGTTGAGCAGGCCCAGGGCGAGGGCGGCATCCGTGCCGGGCAGGGGCGCGAGGTGCTCGTCCGCCTGCGCGGCCGTACGGCTGCGGACCGGGTCGACGACGACGACGTGGGCGCCGTCCCGCCGTGCACGCTGGATCACCTTCCACAGGTGGTGGTGGGTCGTGAGCGGGTTGCTCCCCCACAGGAGGATCAGCCGGGAGTACTCCAGGCTCTCGGGGTCGATCCCGGTGCTCGTGCCGAGGGTGTACCGCAGGCCGGCGACACCGGCGATCGAGCAGATCGTCATGTCATGGCGGGAGGCCCCCAGGACGTTCCACAGACGGCTGCCCGCCCGGCCCTGGAGCCCCTGGAGGAAGCCGAGGGTCCCGGTGCCCTGGTACGGCCAGATCGCCTCGCCGCCGTGGCGTTCGATCGTCTCCGCCAGCCGTCGCGCGATCTCCTCCAGCGCGCTGTCCCAGCTGATCCGCTCGAACCGCCCCTCGCCCTTGCGGCCGACGCGCCGCAGCGGGTGGAGCAGCCGGTCGGGTGCCCTGGTGTGCTCGAGGAACTGGTTGACCTTCACGCACAGCGTCCCCCGGGTGTACGGGTGGTCCGGGGTGCCGCGCAGCGCGACGGCCTCACCGTCCCGGACGGTGACCTGCCAGCTGCAGCCGTCCGGGCAGTCCAGCGGGCACGCCCCGGGGACCTGGGTGACGCTCATGCGCCGCCTCTCCTTCCGTGAGATTCCGGTACCGCTTCCCCCTGCGCCGGGCCGTGCTCCGGTGCGGCGGCGTGGGCCGGGGAGTGGTGTGCCGCCTCGTGCGCGGTCCGGGGCAGGTGGCCGCGGTGGTCCCGCCGCGCTCCCGCCCGGGCTGCCGCCGGGCATGCGGGCCCTCACGGCCGCACGCCCGGCGGGGTGTGTGCGCGTGCGCCGCGGGTTCAGCTCCGCGGGCGGTCGGCGAGGGCAGCGGCGTCGTGCTCGTCGCCGTACCACTTGTCCTTCCAGCGCGAGAAGGCGACGATCACGATGTCCCGGTGGCCGGGTCCGCCGTCGGCGGAGACCACGTCGGTGACGTCGTGCTGGAGCGCCCTGTCGTCGAGGAGGACGGCCTGGCCGGCCTCCAGGGTGCCCGTCCAGAAGGGCGTTCCGGCGCCGGGCTTCCACAGCCGGGTCTCGCTGCCGCCCACGTTGTTCCGCCGCAGGACGGCGATCATGACGTACTCGTGGCCGTCGTGGTGCACGCCCTCCGGGGTCAGCGGCCCGGGGCGCCGGCCGTCGGCCCTGGTGCGGTTCTGGTGGACGTTGATCTGCCAGTCCTCGCCGCGGTCCAGGCCGATCGCGTCCGCACCGAGCGTGATCATCGGGGTGAAGTCGACGCGCACCGGTTCGTAGGAGCGGCGGATGCCGCCGCCCACGTCGTTGAACGTCCGGTACGTCGTGTAGTCGCGCTGCGGGAGCTTCTCGTACCGCCAGCCCCGGTCGCGTCCGGGTTCCGGTGCGACCCGGTACTGCGCGAACCGCTTGAAGCGTGTGCCGTTGCCCATGTACGGGTCGAGCGGGAGGTCCTCGTAACTCTCCAGCACCTCCGGTGCGGCCGGGGGTACGTCGATGACCGAGAACCCCTGGGGGCCGAGTGCCATGGCTCGGAGCCTTCCTGTCGGGCCGGTCAGTGAGCGGCGGGAACGGGCATGCGTTCGTCGAGGTAGCGCGCCGAGGAGTTGAGCCGCCACAGCGTTCCGCGGGCGATCGCCCGCCGCATGCGCTCGGACTCGGCAGCGGGGACGACGACGTTGTGGAACCAGCCCGCCGCGTGACGGGAGTCGATGGTGATGTGCAGCTTGTGGTAGACGATGCCGACGTCGGGCAGTCCGAGCCGCTCCCAGGCGTGCACGACCTGCACGAAGCGGTCGGGCGCCAGCCATTCGGTCATGCCGAGGAACCCGACGGCCTCCGCGTACAGGTGCCGGTAGCGGCACAGCAGCACGGCGAGGTTCCCGGACAGCAGCGCGTTGGCGGTGAGCGACCGCTCCATTTCCTCGGCGGAGATGTCGAAGACCCGGAAGATCTGGTTGAAGAGATGGGTGTGGACCTCGGAGGGCTCACCGTTGCCCATCTCGTCCCAGAAATTGCCGGCGATCTCCAGTTTCGCGGCACCGGCGGTGCCGACCTGCATCAGTGCGAGCAGATCGTCGAAGCGCCCGTCGACGACGGATTCCTGGATGACGTAGTTCCGCAGGTCGTCCGCCGTGGCCTGGTCGCGGATGAATTCCCGGTAGTACGGGTGCTTGTAAACGCGGTGGGCGCGGGCGGACTTCTTCAGCCAGGAGAGGAAGGCGGCGGGCTCGGCCGGTGCCGCGTCGAGGATGCCGGGCCCCAGCATGGCGTCCTCGGCGGCCATGGTGGCCTGTTCCAGCAGGCGGAGGACTTCCTGGACGACCAGGGAGCCTTCGGCGCTGGGCCCCTCGGGGAGCTGCATCGAGAGCCCGTAGAGGCGGGACAGCAGCAGTTGCTGCCCGTAGAAGGCGGCCGGATCACCCGTCGCCGCCTTTGCGTTGAGTTCACCGACGGCCGCGCGGAGGGCTGCGCGTTTCTCGGCGCCCAGCGACGCGTCGAGTTCGTCGGCGGGAGTCCCCAGAAATGAGGAGACCTCCGCGACCACGGGATAGGCGTCCAATGCCGACTTCCGGCCGGCTAACGGAGACGCTACGTCCACACTTCCCCCTGACATATACCTGTTTCCCATGCCAATGACATGGCCACACGAATAATCTAACTTCCTTACCTCATGAAGATCTACATCGCCCCAAGATCGTGACGCGATGGAGGGTCTTGACAGGTCTGGTATCAGAGGAAGGCCGAGGGCCGTGGGTGGCGTGATCACGCCACCCACGGCCCTCGGAGACGCACGAGAGTGGCCGAGGTCAGTCCTTGACCCGCAGCGTCGGCTCCGCGGCACGCCGGCCGGGCTCCGGATCCGGTCCGGCCGGACTCCGGGAACCCGCTCGACCGCCCCCCTCGTCGACGGCGAGGAAGAGGACGGCGAACATCAGCAGGGCCGTGCCGGCGAGAACGACCGGGTTGAGCCGCTCGCCGAAGACCAGGACCCCGATGACAGCCGCGGTGAGCGGCTCCACCAGGGCGACCACGGAGGCCGTCGTCGCCCGCACGGCCCCGAGGCCGATGAAGAACAGCGTGTACGCCAGTGCCGTCGGCGCCGCCCCCAGGTAGAGGATCAGGCCGAGGGTCCACGCCGCCTGATCCATGTCCGGGAGCAGGCCCTCCACGAGCGCCATCGGCAGCAGGCAGACCGTGCCCACCGCGAACCCCGTCACGGTGGACTCGAAGGCGCCGCCGGCGTTCTTCCGGCCCGAGGAGCGGCCCAGCAGGGTCACGCCCGCGTAGCCGGCGGCGGAGAGCAGCGCGTACCCGATGCCCAGGACGGGGGCCGGTCCGGTGCTCCCGTCCGCGCCCCCCATCAGCAGCACCAGGCCCACGACGCCGCTGCCGACGGCGGCGGTTCCGGCGACGCCGGTGCGCTCGCCGAGCGTGAACCGCGCGCCGACGGCGACCAGCACCGGGCCCGAGCCCAGGGTCACCACCGTGGCCACGGTCAGCCCGGCCTGCTGGACGGAGGCGAAGTAGGCCGTCTGGTAGACCGCAAGGCCGAAGCCCGTGATCAGTGCCCGACGGGGGTTCGCCGCGAACGTCGCGCGCAGGGACTGCGCCGTCCGCGGTCGCCGGGACCGCCGGACCAGGTGGGCCAGCAGGAGCAGCCCCAGTCCGGCGAGGAAGCGCCAGAAGGACACGGAGACGGGACCGATCCCGCCGACGTCGTACAGCTCGGCGGCCACGGCACCGCCGGTACCCCATGCTGTGGCCGCGATCGCGACATAGAGAACACCCCGCCGCACGGGCAGGGCAGAAGAGGACTGCAACTGAGGTCTCCTCGATTGAAGGGCATCACGATGCTTCTCGAGGGCAACTCAGATCGCCGTCCCGGTAGCCCCGGGACGGCTCTGCATGGGCTGCCCGCCTCAGACGGCGGGCGGCGGCGGCGTCAGGAACGTCTGCATGTGATCATCCTACCCGGCGCGGGGCGGGCGCGGAGCGGCGACGGGGGATCTGCCGGAGCCGGGCGCCCGGCCCCTCGCCACACGTCACGGAGCCGCCCGCCCACCGGTCCCACATCCGTCATCCGCACGACACCGAGACTTCATCCCCCGCGCACCGGAGGGTGGTTGGCCGGGGCGGCGCGCCCCGCTACCTTCCCGGTCATGCCTCTTCTCCGCAACCGCCTGACGAAGCGGGTGCTGGCACCCGCGCTCACCGTGCTCGAAGGGCGGGTGAGACGCGGCCTCGAACCCGAACTGGCCTCGCTCCGCCGTGAGGTGGACGAGATGCGCCGGCAGACCCACGCGGTCGGGCTGCTGCTCGACGGCACGGGCCGCGGACCGCACCGCATGCCCCCGCCCGGGGAGATCGACCGCCTGGTCGAGGAGGTCCGGGCCGTCACCGGCAGCGAGCACGCCCGCCGGGGAGTGGTCGTCGCCTACCGGACGCTGGTGGCCCTGGAGGCGCTGGGCATCGGGCGGTTGGCGGGGTCCACGCCCAACATCTGCGGCAAGCTCGCCGCCGTGCCGCTGCTCTCCCCTCCGAACGGGAGCATCCTGGAGATCGGCACGCTCCACGGGCTGTTCGCCTCCGCGCTGGTACGGATGGTGCACCGGGCGGGCATCGAGCCGGACCTGACCATCGTGGACCCGCTGGCGGGCTCGCAGCTCCAGCCCGGCACCTCCCAGCCGGCCGACCCCACGGGCACACCCGTGCGGGAGGACGTACTGCGGGCCAACCTGGCGCTGGCGGGCGGGCGTTCGGCGCTCGACGCCCGCATCAGGCAGGGCTTCTCCGGCGATCCGCAGATCCGCGCGGAGGTCTCCGACCGGGCCTACGGGGTGGTCGTGGTCGACGGCGACCACTCCGAGGAGGGCGTCGCGGCGGACCTGTCCTGGGTGGAGCGGATCGCCGCACCGGGCGGGATCGTGGTCCTCGACGACTACGGCGACCCGGCCTGGCCCGGTGTCCGGGCGGCCCTGGACGCGCATCTGGCCTCCGGGGACTCGCGGCTGGCGCTGCTGGGCCGGGCCTCCACCTCGGCCTTCCTGCGCGCCCGCTGAGGGCGCCGGTCCGGGGCGGGGCGCTCAGGTGCGCAGCTGCTGCTGGCGCTCCAGCGCGCGCCGCAGCTCCACCGGGAACGGGTGGTACGGCCCGTACGCGCGCTCCGCGTCGTACAGCAGGGAGCGGAACTGGTGGCCCGCCGCGGTGTGGTCGCCCACGGCCAGCAGCAGATGGCCGATCCGCTGGCGCACCTGGAGCGCCCGGTCCCGGTCGGCGGCCTCGTAGGACGGCAGCACCGCGCGGTACTCGGCGAGCGCCGCCGAGGGGTCGCCGAGGTGCTCCAGGCACTGGGCGGCGTCGTGGCGGAACTGGAGCGCCTGGGTGTCGGCCCAGCCCGCCTCGGCGGCCCGCTCCTGGGCGAGTCGGCGCAGCTCCGGCAGCGCCCTCCGGTACTGGCCGTCGTCCATCAGGGTCGCCGCGTACTGCTTGCGCAGGATCCGCACCACCTGCGAGTGCTCCCCGTGCTGCGCCGCGGCGGCCGGGAGGATGCCGCCGAGGATGTCCACGGCCCGGGTGATGCCGCCCTCGCCGAGCAGCCGCTTGACCTCGTCCACGGCCGCGGCGACGTCCACCCCCGGCGGAGGGCCTGCCGGGGCCGGGGACGTGCCCGGCGGCGCCGCGGTGCCGTCGGGCCAGGGCGCGTGCGGGCGCAGGAAGGGGCGGGTCGGATCGAGCGGGCCGCGGGTCGCCCCCCTGGCGGGGAGCAGCGGGGCCAGCGCCGCGTACACCTCCTGGGCTCCGGACGGGCGGTGCTGGGGGTCCTTGGCGAGCAGTCTCAGTACGAGGGCTTCGAGGGGCTCGGGGACGTCCGGGCGCAGCCGCCGCACCGGCACGGGTGCCTCGTGGAGGTGGCGGTGGAGCACCCCGAGGGCGGTGGAGCCGCTGAAGGGGACGTCCCCGCTGAGGAGTTCGTGGAGCAGCACCCCGAGGGCGTACAGGTCGGTGTAGGGCCCGACGGCGCCGCCCAGCGCCTGCTCGGGGGCCATGTAGCCGGGGCTGCCGACCGGTGACCCGGTGTGGGTGAGGCGGGTGGTGTCGGAGTCGATGACGGAGGCGACGCCGAGGTCGAGAACGGTGACGGTGCCGTCCGGCTTGACCATCACATTGCGCGGTTTGAGGTCGCGGTGGACGATCGGCACCGCGTGGACCGCGCCGAGCACGGAGCAGAGCTGGGCGGCGACGGAGACGGCCCACTCCCAGGGGTAGGGGTCGTGCTCGGCCAGGTGGTCGGCCAGGTCGGCGCCCTCGACGTACTGCATCACCAGGTAGAGGTCGTCCCCGTCGCTGCCCGCGTCGTGGACCGTGACCAGCCCCGGATGGCAGACCTGGGCGGTGACCCGGCACTCGCGGACGAACCGGCGGCGCATCTCCTCGGCGGCGGTGGCGGCGGCCATGTGGTCGGGGCGGAGCAGCTTCACGGCGACACGGCGGTCCAGCCGCCCGTCGTAGGCGGTCCAGACCTGGCCCATGCCGCCCTGGCCGATCAGGGCGGAGAGTTCGTAGCGGTCGGCGATCATCCGCCCGTTCACCGGCCGCCGCCGTTCCCGGGAGTGCTCCCCTCGCCGGGGCGGTCCCCGCGGTCGGGTCCGCGCAGCAGGTCGCTCAGCTCGTCGAGTTCGGCGCGCACCTGGTCGATGCGGGGTGTGGCCGCACCCGGTGCGGTGGGGGTGCCGGGGACGCCCGGCCCGGGCGGGGCGGCGGGCGGGGCCGCGGGCGGGACGGACGGGGCGGGCGGGTAGCCGTATCCGGCGCCGGGTGCGGGGCCGGACGGCGGGCGGTGAGGGGGCGCCGGCCGGCCCGGACCGGCGAACGGGCCGGCCGGCACGGGCGGATGGGCGCCGGGGCGCGGATAGGGGCCCGCGGTGGGCGGCGGCGTGCCGTAGGGGGACACCGCCTGCCCCGGCGCGGTCGGCCAGCCGCCGGGGGACCGCGGCTGCTGGTAGTGGCTGATGTCGGCGATCAGGAAGTGCACGGGCACCCCGAAGGCGAGGCCGAGGAGGACCACCGCGCAGACGGCGTCCAGCGGCCCCGTCTCCGGCTCGCCCTGGTCCCCCGTGTCGGTGCTGGTCACCCCGAGCACCACGAACGCGGCGACGGCGAGCAGCAGCGCGCCCCAGCACAGCAGCCAGTCGGACCGCCGCCGGCGCAGGACGGCGATGCGCAGCATCGCGGCCCAGGCGAGCGACCCGAGGCTGAGTACGGAGAGCGCGACGAGGACGACGCGTACGACGACGAGCAGCGCCGTCGAGGGACGCGGGGAGTGCGGCACAGGGCCGTGGCCGTGCATTCCTGCTCCTGGGTGCCTGAGGACGAGGCGGACGGGCGGGGCGCCCTGGGGGCGGGTGAAGCGTATACACCGACGCCCGTGACGTGTTCCGGGTTGTACCCAACCGTTGTGCCCGCGCGGTCCGTCCCGACGCGTCAGGGCAGGACGCGGCCGTCCGTCAGCCCGTCGTGGAGCCCCTGCACCAGCCGGTCCCCGAGGCGCGCGGCGAGCCGCAGGGCGTCCTCGAACTCGCTCAGGGCGCGGAAGCGCTCACCGTAGCGCCGCTGCTCGCCGAGAGGCAGCCGGGGCAGCTGGAGCCGGCGGACGTCGAGCCGGGAGGCGGTGGAGGCGTGGCTGCTGGCCTGGCGCCGGTTGGCGCTGCCGCGCAGGAAGCCCGCGAGGAACCAGGGGTCGAGGGTGGCCGGGTCGGGGCGCAGCAGGTACAGGTGGCGGCCGAGCACGGCTCCCGCGAGGGAGGGGTCCGCGACCCGGACGAAGGCTCCGCCGCCGAGCACGGGCACCAGCACGTCCCCCGGCGCGATCAGCACCGGTTCCTCCCCGGGGGCGTCGGGGAGCATGCCGGAGGGCGGGCGTCCGGCGATCAGGTCCTGCTCGGTGAGCACGGGCGGGCGGCCGTCGGCCGGGGAGCCCCCGGCACCGCCGGAGCGCAGCTGGAGGGCCCCGGCGCGGGCGAGTTCGCCGACCGTGGCCGACGGGCGGCTCGCGGCGGTGCCCGTTGCCTCCGAGGGGACCGGGGTCAGCGCGGTGGCGCGGGCGAGGGCGCGGGAGAGGTCCTCGCCGACCCGTGACAGCTCGGCGCCCCCCGCCGCGGCGGGGGGCGGCAGGCTGCGTGCGGGGGTCAGGTCCACCTCGTCGTCGAGGAGTTCGACGACGGGCACGGCGCGGCTCACCCCCGGGGCCTCCGGCGGGGTGCCGCCGCGGTCGAAGGCCCGCCAGGCGTCGAGGACGGCGGTGCGCACCGCCGTCCAGTCGAGCCGCTCGCGCGCGCCGTCGCCGCGCCCGCCGTCCTCGGGGGACGCAAGGGCCGCGGTGTCCACGAGCAGCAGCTCGGAGGCGGGCGGGCCGCCGGGGGCGGGCCTGCGCAGCAGCCACAGGTGCAGCGGGATGCCGTACGGGGGTGCGGCTCCCGCGGGCAGGGCGACGACCGCGCGCAGCGCGCCGCGGCGCAGCAGCCCCGCGCGGACGCGTCGGCCCGAGCGCCGGGAGGCGACGGCCGGGGGCATCAGCAGCACGGCGGTCCCGCCGGGCCGGAGCCGGGCCAGGGCGTGCTGGACCCAGGCCAGCTCGGATTCCGTGCGGGCCGGGAAGCCGTACTCCCAGCGGGGGTCGTAGGCCAGTTCCTCGTGGCCCCAGTTGCGTTCGTTGAACGGCGGGTGGCACAGCACGGTGTCGGCGGCGAGCCCTTCGTGGCCGTCGGAGCGCAGGGCGTCGCCCCCGGCGGCGCGGACCGGGGAGCCGCCGTGCAGGGCAAGCCGGAGGGCGGTGAGCGCCGCCAGGTCGGGGTCGGCGTCCTGGGCGCACAGGGCGGTCGGGCGGCGGGCGGCCCGCAGCAGGGCGCCGGTCCCGCAGGCGGGGTCGAGCACGGTTCCGGCGTCGCCCGCCAGGTCGGCCATGAGCTCGGCGGCCGGGGCCGGGGTGAGCGTGTACTGCCGGGGGTTGGCGTCGAGGTGGCGGCCCAGCAGGAACTCGAAGGTCTGGCGTGCGCCGGTCGCGGCGGCGAGTTCGGCGGCCGCACGCAGCAGCGGTGCGGAGTCGTCCAGTTGCTGCGGGGACGGCGTGGGAACGGCGCGCGAGGCGCCGAAGCGCCGTTCGAGGACCGTGTCCAGCACGTCGCCCAGCCCTGTGCCGAAGCGCTCTTCGGGGGCCGCGGCGAGCGCGGGCCAGTCGGTGGGCCGCTCGTGGACGGCGAGGAGCACGCAGGCCGTTCGGACCAGGGCCGTGACGGCTCCGGCGGGGTCCCCGGCAAGCTGCTGCCAGACCCTCTCGCGCAGCGGAACCTCCGCGAGTTTGCCCTGGTCGCGCAGCCACTGCTCGATCTCGGCGAGCGCGAAGGAGGGGCTGGCCTCGGTGCCGCCCACGGGCTTGGGAAAATCGGGGTGGCGGCGGCGCCAGTTGCTCACGGCGGCGCGGCCCACACCGGCGAGCCGTGCGATGCCCGCCGCGGTGACCTCGGCTGCGTTCTCCGGCATCCGGCTTCCCCTCGTCAGGCCCTCGGGCTCGTGAGCGACGTGTCGGCGGCGCGTCGCAGGACACCTGATCACGCTGCTGTGACGACGATCCTAACCAGGCCCCATGGGACAGACAGTTTCACAGCCGCATAAGGCAACAATAAGATAACCCTGTTGACTCGGTTCACAGGCTCTGTTCTTATTGGCTCGAACACAGCGGATCCTCTTCAGGGTCCTACACACATCCCTTGGGGGGGATCCACCCATGTCCCAGCCGACCCAGCAGCCTCCGCACGGAACGCCGCAGCCCTACAACCCGGGCCCCGCGCCCGCTCAGGCCCGCAACGGCCTCGGCACGACCGCCCTGGTGCTCGGCATCATCGGCCTGCTCATCGCCTTCGTCCCGCTGCTGTTCTGGCTCGGCGGCATCCTCGGCCTGCTCGCCCTGATCTTCGGCCTGGTCGGCCTCGGCCGGGCCAAGCGCGGCGAGGCCACCAACAAGGGCGTGGCCGTCGCGGGCACCGTGCTCGCGGCCCTCACCCTGGTCGCCAGCGTGTTCATGGGCATCGTCACCGTGATGGCCGTGGACGAGGCGGTCGACGAGATCAACAAGGCCGTGGAGGCCAGCGCTCCCAAGGAGGCCACCGACGCCGCCGAGGAGCCCGCCGCCGAGGGCGAGGCCCCGGCCACCGGCGAGACGCTGGCGGCGGGCGACTCCGTCATCTACGACGACGACGTGACGGTCACCGTCTCCGCGCCCAAGGCGTACTCCCCCAGCGAGTTCGCCATCGGCCACACCTCGGGCAACAAGGCCTACCAGGTCACCGTCGTGATCGAGAACGCCGGTACGGAGAAGTTCGACACCGTCCTCACCACCGCCGACGCCCGCGCCGGCGAGCAGGGCGTGGAGGCCGAGCAGATCTTCGACGACACGGTGGGCGGCGGCTTCGAGGGCACCATCGCGCCCGGCAAGAAGGCCACCGTGGTGTACGCCTTCGACGCCCCGGCCGACGCCAAGACCCTGACCGTCGAGATCTCCCCCGGCATCTCCTACGACTCCTCCCAGTGGGAGCTGACCCTCTGATCCGACGCGGGGCCCGCACGGGCCCCGCTCCGGCAGAGGGAGGGTGCGGGCCGCGACGGGGGAGCGGCCCGCGCCGCCGTCCCCGGGTGCGTCACAACCGGTGGCGCACCCACACGTTGGGCTCCACGTACACCGCGTAGCCCCGCTCCGCCTCGACGTGCACCGGCACCAGGGCGCCGGGCACGTGCAGCGGCCCCGAGACGTCGAAGGCCAGGCCGGTCCACCGGCGCCACTCCTCCGTCGAGCCCGACACCGTCATGGAGGCCGGGGCCACCTTCTCCAGCACACCGCCCGCCCGGGCGTGCACCCGCAGCCAGGGGTCGTGCGGCAGGCCGTCCCCCTCCCGCTTCCGGAACGCGTACTCGGCCATCACGGCCTCCGGTTCGGCGCTCTTGGCACTCGGCCGCACGGGGGCGACGAGCTGGGCGACGCCCCGCCCGCGCACGAGCTCCCGCAGGGCGTGGAGCATCCGGCCCGATATGCCCCGGCCCAGGTGGTCCGAGGAGACGGTGATCTCCACGGCGCTGACCGTGTCCGGGCGGCGTCCGTGGCGCAGGTCGGAGAAGGCCCACAGCACCACCTGGTCCCAGCCCCGGTCGGGCAGCTCCCGGCGCCCGTCCATGTCGAGGACGAAGGGCACGCTGAACGCCTTGGCCACGACCGGCCCCTCGGGGCCGTCGGTCGCCACGAGCACGTACTCCGGCAGCTCCGCCATGATCCGGCCGATGTTCGCCCAGCCGACGGGGTCCTCGCCGATGAACGACTCCCAGGTGTCGGGCATCTCCCACAGCAGGGGTCGCAGTTCGGGGCGTTCCGCCAAGGTGGTGATCATCAGGTCCATGCGGCGCAGGCTAACCGCGCCGAACCCACCTCTCCCACCGGTTTTCCCAGGCCTCAGCCCCCGCACCAGCGGAGCATGGCCTGCTTGTCGGCGCCGGTCACCGGCAGCTCGTACGCGTCGGCGACCTGGGCGAACCGCACCGCGTACGAGCAGCGGACCGTCCTGTCCGGCGGCAGCCACGAGGCCGGGCCGGAGTCGCCCTTGGCGGAGTTCTCCCGGCCGTCCACCGGCAGCAGGTTGAGCGGGTCGTTGGCCAGCCGCCGGCGCTTGTCCTCCGGCCAGCGCGCCGCGCCCAGCTGCCAGCTGTACGACAGGGGCACCACGTGGTCGATCTGCACCTCGGCGGCCTTCGCCTTGCGCCAGGCGATGTCCTTGCCGGTGTAGGGGTCGTGCAGGTCCATCGAGACGACCACGCAGTCGGAGCCCTCACGGAAGCGGACGTTCCGCCCGTGCAGCCGCAGCAGGTCGTTCCGCGTGTCGCACCCGTTCCGCGCCAGCGGCACCCCGTCGGCCGTGTCCATCCAGGCGTAGCCGAACTCGTCCCGGTCGTAACCGGTCTTCGGGCCGCGCCCCTTGACGGCCAGGCCCTCGATCAGGCTCCGCGCCTCGGCCAGCCGCCCCTCCGGCAGGGCCGCCAGGCCGGCACGGGTGCCGTCCGGGTTGTCGAGCGGGCTGGTGCCCCGCGCGGCGGGCGCGGCGGTGTCCGGCTCCGGTCCGGCCCCGCCCCGCCCGATGTCCTCGCAGCCTGCCAGCAGTGCCACCGCGAGCAGCGCCGCCGCCCCGCCCCTGATGCTCCGTGTTCCCCTCACGCCCCCTACGGTACGGGGCCGTTCGCCGGAACGCCGCCGCCCCGGTCGGCCACCGGGGCCGCCGGGGCGGGCGGACCGTGTCAGGAACCGAGGACGGTGGTGAGGAACTCACCCGTCCACGCGAGCAGTTCGCGCCCGACCACGGGCTTGCCGCCGATCTTCCCGGTGGTGGGCCGCGGCACCAGGACCTGGTGGACGGCGGGCTTGACCACCGCCCGAGGGTGCAGCCGCTTCAGCCGCAGCTCCTGCGACTCGCGCAGCTCGACCGGTGCGAAGCGGATGTTCGGCCCCTGGAGCACGATCTCGCCGACCCCGCAGGCCCGCGCCAGCATCCGCAGCCCGGCCACCAGCAGCAGGTTCTCCACGGGCTCGGGGAGCTTGCCGTAGCGGTCGGTCAGCTCCTCGCGCACCGCCGCGATGTCCTCCTGGGAGGCGGCGGAGGCGATGGCACGGTACGCCTGGAGCCGCAGCCGCTCCCCGGGGGCGTAGTCGTGCGGGACGTGGGCGTCCACCGGGAGCTCGATCTTGACCTCCAGCGGCGGCTCCTCCTCCGTGCCGCCCTCCAGGGAGGCGCGGTAGTCCGCGACCGCCTCGCCCACCATCCGCACGTACAGGTCGAAGCCGACGCCCGCGATGTGGCCGGACTGCTCGCCGCCGAGGAGGTTGCCCGCGCCGCGGATCTCCAGGTCCTTCATGGCGACGTACATGCCCGCGCCCATCTCGGTGTGCTGGGCGATGGTGGCGAGGCGCTCGTGGGCGGTCTCGGTCAGCGGCTTCTCCGGCGGGTAGAGGAAGTACGCGTAGCCGCGCTCCCGCCCCCGGCCGACCCGCCCTCGCAGCTGGTGCAGCTGGGAGAGGCCGAAGTTGTCGCCCCGCTCGACGATGAGGGTGTTGGCGTTGGAGATGTCGATGCCCGACTCGACGATCGTCGTCGAGACCAGCACGTCGAACTTCTTCTCCCAGAAGTCGACCACCACCTGCTCCAGTGCCTGCTCCGACATCTGGCCGTGCGCGGTGGCGATCCGCGCCTCGGGCACGATCTCGCGCAGCCGCGCCGCGGCCCGGTCGATGGACTCCACCCGGTTGTGGATGTAGAAGACCTGCCCCTCGCGCAGCAGTTCGCGCCGGATCGCGGCACCGATCTGCTTCTCCTCGTAGGGGCCGACGAAGGTCAGCACGGGGTGCCGCTCCTCCGGCGGGGTCGTGATCGTGGACATCTCCCGGATGCCGGTGACCGCCATCTCCAGGGTGCGCGGGATCGGGGTCGCCGACATGGTGAGCACGTCGACGTTGGCCCGCAGCTTCTTCAGCTGCTCCTTGTGCTCCACGCCGAAGCGCTGCTCCTCGTCGACGATGACGAGTCCGAGGTCCTTGAACTTCGTCTCCGAGGAGAACAGCCGGTGGGTGCCGATGACGATGTCGACGGAGCCGTCCCGCAGCCCCTCCAGGGTGGCCTTGGCCTCGGTGTCGCTCTGGAACCGCGACAGCGCCCGGGTGGCGACGGGGAACTGCGCGTAGCGCTCGCTGAAGGTGCCGTAGTGCTGCTGCACGAGCAGGGTGGTGGGCACCAGGACGGCGACCTGCTTGCCGTCCTGGACCGCCTTGAAGGCGGCGCGGACCGCGATCTCCGTCTTGCCGTAGCCGACGTCGCCGCAGATCAGGCGGTCCATGGGAACGGTCTTCTCCATGTCCTCCTTGACCTCGGCGATGGTCGAGAGCTGGTCGGGCGTCTCCGCGTAGGGAAAGGCGTCCTCCAGCTCCCGCTGCCAGGGCGTGTCGGGGGCGAAGGCGTGTCCGGGGGCGGCCATCCGGGCCGAGTAGAGCCTGATCAGGTCGGCGGCGATCTCCTTGACCGCCTTCTTCGCCCGTGCCTTGGTCTTCGTCCAGTCCGCGCCGCCGAGGCGGTGCAGCGTGGGGGCCTCGCCGCCGACGTACTTGGTCACCTGCTCCAGCTGGTCGGTCGGGATGTAGAGCCGGTCACCGGGCTGCCCCCGCTTGGCGGGCGCGTACTCGACGAGGAGGTACTCGCGGGTGGCGCCCTGCACGGTGCGCTGCACCATCTCGATGTACCGGCCGACGCCGTGCTGCTCGTGGACGATGTGGTCCCCGGTCTCCAGGGTCAGCGGGTCGATGGTCTTGCGGCGGCGGGTGGGCATCCGCTGCCCGTCCTTGCCCGCCGCCTTCTGTCCCGACAGGTCCGTCTCGGTCAGCACCGCGATACCCAGCGAGGGGGCCACGAAGCCGTGGTCGGCGGAGCCGCGGACCACGTGCACCAGGGAGGGCGAGAGGTCCGTCAGGTCCGCGTCCAGGCGGGCGGCGACGCCCTCGCCGCCGAGGACCTCGACCGTCCGGGAGGCCGGGCCGTGCGCCTCGGTGACGTAGACCGTGCGCCAGCCGTCGGCGAGCCAGCCCTTGGTGTCGGCGAGTGCGCGGGCCGTGTCGCCCCGGTACGCCTCGGGCGCCTGAAGGCCCAGGCGGAGGGTGTCCTCGTCCGCGTCCTCGGCGTCGGCCGCGAACGGCGAGACGGACCACCACATCATGCCGAGTTCCCGGGCCCGGTCCCGCACGTCGGCGATACCCCACAGGGAGGCAGCGCCCACGTCGATCGGGGCCTCTCCGCCGCCCGCGGTGGCCGCCCAGGACGCCTGGAGGAACTCCTGGCTGGTGGCGACGAGGTCCGCGGCCCGGGTGCGCACCCGCTCCGGGTCGCAGACCACCGCCATGGAGCCCTTCGGCAGCACGTCGAGCAGGAGTTCCATCTCGTCGACGAGCACGGGCGCGAGGGACTCCATGCCCTCGACGGCGATGCCCTCGGCGATCTTCCCCAGCAGCTCGCCGAGTTCGGGGTGGGCCTCGGCGAGCTCCGCGGCGCGGCGGCGCACGTCGTCGGTGAGCAGCAGCTCCCGGCACGGGGGTGCCCACAGCCCGTGCTCGGCGACCTCCAGGGAGCGCTGGTCCGCGACCTTGAAGTAGCGGATCTCCTCGACGTCGTCGCCCCAGAACTCCACCCGCAGGGGGTGCTCCTCGGTGGGCGGGAAGACGTCCAGGATGCCGCCTCGGACGGCGAACTCCCCGCGCTTCTCGACCAGTTCGACACGGGAGTAGGCGGCGGCCGCGAGCGAGGCGACCACCTCGTCCAGATCCGCCCGCATCCCCGTGCGCAGCGCCACCGGCTCCAGGTCGCCCAGCCCCTTGACCTGCGGCTGGAGCACCGAGCGCACGGGTGCGACGACCACGCTCACCGGCCCTGCGGCCGGGTCGTCCGCGGAGGGGTGGGCGAGGCGGCGCAGCACCGCGAGGCGGCGGCCCACCGTGTCGGAGCGGGGCGAGAGCCGCTCGTGGGGAAGGGTCTCCCAGGAGGGGAACTCCACGACGCCGTCACCGGGCAGCAGGGAGCGCAGCGCGGCGGCGAGGTCCTCGGCCTCGCGGCCGGTGGCCGTGACGGCCAGCACCGGGCGGCCCGCGCCGCGGGCGAGCGCGGCCACCGACAGGGGCCGGGCGGCGGGCGGACCGACGAGGTCGACATGCGTCCGGTGGCCGTCCGTGGCCGCCGCGACCGCTTCGGCGAGCGCCGGGTCGGCTACGACGGCATCGAGGAGACCGTGCAGGCTCATGAAGGGCTTCCGTCCAGGAATCGAGGGGGGTGGGCAACGCAAACGGCCCGGCGCGTCGTGGGCCCCGCGTCGGGGACGCGGGGCGGGCCGGGGGCTCCAGCCTACGACGCGCGGGGGACACCCGCGCGGGCGATCCGCGGGCGGGGGGCACGTTCGGCCACCGGACGGCCACGCTCCGCACAGGCGCCCGGCGGGCGGCCCGGGGAACACGGGCGGCCGCCGCCGGGGCCCTTCCCCCCGGCGGCGGCCGCGTGTGCGGGAGTGCCCCTACTCGGTGGCGATCGCGTTCAGGACGTTCATCCGCCCCGCGCGGAAGGCCGGCACCAGTGCCGCGAACAGGCCGACGAAGGCGGAGCCCACGAACACCGCGCCGATGGTCGGCCAGGGGATCTGCAGGACCTCCAGGCCCTCCAGCGCCAGGAGCTTCTGGGCGGCGGTGCCCCAGCCCATGCCGAGGCCGAGGCCGAGCAGGGCACCGAACAGGGCGATGACGACGGACTCCAGGCGGATCATGCGCCGCAGCTGCCTGCGGGACAGTCCGATGGCCCGCATCAGGCCGATCTCACGGGTCCGCTCCACCACCGACAGGGCGAGGGTGTTCACCACGCCGAGCACCGCGACGATGATCGCCAGCGCCAGCAGGCCGTAGACGATGTTCAGCAGCTGGCCGATCTGGTTCTTGAGGTCCTCCTTGTAGTCGGTCTGGTTCTTCACCGTGTACTGCGGGTACTCCGCGAGCGCGGACTTCAGGGCGGCGTAGGCCGCCTCCTCCTGGCCCTCCTGCGCCGTCGCGAACATGATCATGTTCTGCGGCATCAGGTCCGCGGGGAGGTACTTCTCGGCGGTGGCGATCGAGAAGTACTTGACCCCCCGGTCGATGTTGGTGTCGTCGGAGGTGACGGCGGCCACCGTGAGGCGCGCGGTGGCACCCCCGCGGAACTCCAGCTCGACGGTGTCGCCGACGGACACGCCGTGCTGCTCCGCGTAGTCGGAGCCCACCGAGAGGGCGTCCGGCCCGTAGGCGGCGGCGAGGTCCCCCTCCAGCGTCTCGCGGCGCACGTCCTCGGCGTAGGTGGCGTCGGCGGCCACGAGGTCCGCGGGCTCCGCGGAGCCGTCGGGGGCGGTGATCGTCGCCGCCACGGGGCGGTAGCCGGTGACGTGGGCCAGGCCCTCGGCCCCCTCCAGGGCCTCCCCGGCCTTCGGCACGATGGGAGCGCCGTCCTGGGCGGCGGACTGGACGATGAAGTCGGCGCCGACCGAGCGGTCGAGTTCGTCCGTGGCGGAGGCGACCATCGAGGAGCCGACCACCGACAGGCAGGCGACCAGGGCGAGCCCGATCATCAGCGCGGCGCCGGTGGCCCCGGTGCGGCGGGGGTTGCGCAGCGCGTTGCGCTCGGCCATCCGTCCCACGGGGCCGAACACCCGCAGGACGAGCGCGGCGAGGACCCGCACGACGCCGCCGGCGAGCAGCGGGCCGACGACCACGAAGCCGACCAGTGACAGCAGGATGCCGAGGCCCAGCAGGACCGACCCCTCGGACGCCTTCTCCGCCCGGGTCGCGGCGAGGAGCGCGGCACCGCCGCCCAGCGACAGGACGAGGCCGACCGCGCCGCGGATGCGCCCGGCGCGGCCGTCGGAGGGCGTCCCCGCGTCCCGGAGGGCCGCCATGGGGGAGATCTTCCCGGCCCGGCGGGCGGGCAGGTAGGCGGCGACCACCGTGACGACCACGCCGAGCGCGAGCCCGACCACGGGGGTGGTCCACTTCACCGTCAGGTCGTCGAGCGAGAGGTTCATGCCCACGGCCGACATCAGCTTCATGAGGCCGACGGCCAGCCCCACACCGGCGGCGACGCCCGCGAGGGAGCCGACGAGGCCGAGCAGCAGCGCCTCGGTGAGCACGGACCGGTTCACCTGGCGGCGGTCGGCGCCGATCGCCCGCATCAGCCCGATCTCGCGGGTGCGCTGGGCGACGAGCATGGAGAAGGTGTTGACGATGAGGAACACGCCGACGAGCAGGGCGATGCCGGCGAAGCCGAGCATGGCGTACTTCATCACGTCGAGGAAGGAGCCGACCTGCTCGCGGCCCGCGTCGGCCGCCTCCTCGGCGGTCCGGAGCGTGTAGGGGGCGTCGAGCGCGGCGTCGAGGTCCCGCTTGAGGCGCTCGTCCGTCACGGAGTCCTCGCCGGTGACCAGGATCTCGGTGAAGACCCCCTCCTCGCCGAGGAGGTTGCGCTGCGCGGTGGCGGTGTCGAAGTAGACGATCGAGGCACCGGGGTTGGTGACCTGGAACGAGGCGATGCCGGAGATCCGCGCGGTGAAGTCGCCGGTGACGGCGATGGTCCGCAGCTCGTCGCCGAGCTTCAGCCCGTGCTTGTCGGCGGTGTCGCCGTCGACCATCACCTCGGTGGGCCCGCGCGGCGCCTGCCCGGAGGTGATCTTCATCGACTTGAGGTCGTTGTCGGTCCAGTTGGCGGCGATGGTGGGGGCGCCGCTGGTGGACCCGACGTTCTCGTTGTCCGCGTTCACCACGGTGACGCTGAGCGTGGCGACGGCGCCCTGGGCGGACTCCACGCCCGGGACGGCGCGCACCTCGTCGACCACCGAGGCGGGCAGCGTCCTGGGGACGCCGGTCGCGGGCCTGCCGTCGTCGTCGGGGCCCTCCGGGCTCACGGTGACGTCGGCGGAGGCGACCGCGAAGAGCTTGTCGAAGGTGGTGTTCATCGTGTCGGTGAACACCAGGGTCCCCGAGACGAAGGCCACGGACAGCAGGACCGCCACCGCGGAGAGCGCCATCCGGCCCTTGTGGGCGAGGAAGTTGCGCAGCGAGGTCTTGAGGACGGTCATGAGGTGCGCCCCCGGGCGTCGAAGTCCTTCATCCGGTCGAGGACGGCCTCGGCCGTCGGCCGGAGCATCTCGTCGACGATGCGGCCGTCCGCGAGGTAGAGCACCCGGTCCGCGTAGGAGGCGGCGACGGGGTCGTGGGTGACCATGACGATGGTCTGGCCGAGTTCGTCGACCGAGCGGCGCAGGAAGCCCAGGACCTCGGCCCCGGCGCGGGAGTCCAGGTTGCCGGTGGGCTCGTCGCCGAAGATGATCTCGGGACGGGCGGCCAGGGCGCGGGCGACGGCCACGCGCTGCTGCTGCCCGCCGGAGAGCTGGGTCGGCCGGTGCTTGAGCCGCTCCGCCAGGCCGACGGTCTCGACCACGCGGTTCAGCCAGGCCGCGTCGGGCCGACGGCCGGCGATATCCATGGGGAGGGTGATGTTCTCCAGGGCGTTGAGCGTCGGCAGCAGGTTGAACGCCTGGAAGATGAAACCGATGCGGTCCCGGCGCAGGCGGGTGAGCTTCTTGTCCTTGAGGCCGGTGATCTCGGTGTCGTCGATGGAGATCTGGCCCGAAGTCACGGTGTCCAGGCCCGCGAGGCAGTGCATCAGCGTCGACTTGCCCGAGCCGGAGGGGCCCATGATCGCGGTGAACTGCCCGCGGTGGATGTCCACGTCGACGTGGTCGAGGGCGACGACGCGCGTCTCGCCGTCGCCGTACGCCTTGACGACCTGCCGCCCCCGGGCGGCGACGGCCGACCCTCCGGTCTCCCCGCGTGCGGGGGTGGTCACAGCCGTGGTCACGGTCGGTCTCCTAGCTCTGGGGTGCGGTGGCCCCCGGGGCGGGCGGGCCGCCGCCGGGGGTGCTTCGAGTCTTCCGGCCCGGGGAGGGAAAAGCCCTGGTGCACGGCGCAGTCGTGAGGCGGGGGTTTTCCCCACCCCCGTGCGCCGGGCGCCCCCCTCAGGGCGTAAGGACACGGTAAGGAAAGAGATGTTCCGGCCACGTCGTCCGCCGGGACGAACGCTTCCCGGTCCCGGGTAAGGGACGGCCCTTAGGGGTGTCCACCCTGGGGCGGAGGCGCGGGTACGGCGAAAGGAGCAGGGCCCGGGGCCGCGGGTACGCCGCGCCGCCCGGCCCGGGCGGCGCGGCGCGGCCGGGACGGCGCGGCCGGCCGCGCACAGAATCGTCACCGAACCGACATACCGTACGGTCGGTAACCCCTTACGGCGCCCTCTACCGGTGAGTAACGTACCCGGACCACCCGCGCCACCCGCCCCGTCCCCCTCGGGCGGCAAGGAGCATGCCGATGTCGTACCACCCGCCCTTCCCCGATCCGCCGCCCCGGCACGGTTCCGGGGCCCACCGCGCCCGCCCCGGGAGCGCCGGCCCCGCACACGGCTCCCCGCACCCCGGCCGCCCGGCCGGGTACGGCCCCTGGGCGGAGCCCGCGGCCGACACCTGGGCCGACCCCGCGGCCGGTACCTGGGCGGAGCCCGCCCGGGACCCCTGGGCGGGCACGCACGGCACCCCGCTCGGCACCCCGCGCGCGCCCGGGCCCGCCGACGAGCGGGGAGCGGTGCGCCGGCTGGGCTCGGCCTACCGGCTGCTGCGGCGCGTCGCCACCCTCACGGCGCTGGGCTACTTCGTCCTGTACCTGCTGCTCTCCGCCTACGCGCCGGGGCTGATGACGGGCTCCGTCAGCGGCGGGCTCACCACCGGCGTCCTGCTCGGACTCGTCCAGCTCCCGGTCGCTCTGGGGGCCATCGCCCTGTACGAGGCCATCGCACGCCGCCGCGTCGACCCCCTGGCCGCGGGGATGCGCGAGCGGGCCGCCGAGGCGGCCGCCGACGACGAGCGGACCGCCGCCCGGCGCGCCCCGGGGGGTGCCTTCGTATGAACGGCCTGACCGGATTCAGCTCCGAGGCGCAGACCCTGTCGCTCATCGCCTTCATCACGGTCATCACCGTGACCCTGCTGCTGTGCGTGATGACCGGCCCCGACCGCGACGACCTCGGCGAGTTCTACACCGGCTACCGCTCCCTGTCCCCGGTGCAGAGCGGCCTGGCCATCGCCGGGGACTACATCTCCGCGGGGACCGTGCTCGGCACCATCGGCATCATCGCCCTGCTCGGCTACGACGGGCTCTCGCTCACCCTGAGCACGGTGCTCTCCCTGGTGCTGATGATGTTCCTGCTGGCCGAACCGCTGCGCAACGCGGGCCGGTTCACCATGGGCGACGTCCTCACCCGGCGCACCCCCGGGCCCGCCGTGCGCATCACCACGGCCGCGGTCACCCTCCTGGCCCTGGTGCCGCTGGTGGTCTTCCAGCTCGCGGGGGCGGGCGACCTGCTCGCCGTGGTGCTGGGCTTCGACACCGACGGCTTCAAGACCGGGGCGATCGTCTTCCTCGGCCTGCTGATGATCGCCTACGCGGCGATCGGGGGCATGAAGGGCACCGCGTTCATCCAGATCGTCAAGACCGTGGTGCTGCTCGGCGCCTCGACGGCGGTGGCCGTACTGGTGCTGGAGCGGCACGACTTCAGCCTGCCCGCGCTGCTGGGCGCCGCGGCGGCGGGCAGCGGTGCCGGGGACGCCTACCTGACCGCCGGGCTCCAGTTCGGCGGGGACGACCTCGACATGATCAGCGCGCAGCTGACCGTGGTGCTCGGCGCGGCGGTCCTGCCGCACATCACCATGCGCATGTTCACCGCGCGCAGCGCCCGCGCGGTGCGGCGGTCCATGTCGTGGGCCGTGTCCACCGTCGTCGTCCTCTGCCTGCTGATCGCGGTGATCGGGTTCGGCGCCGCGGCCCTCGTCGGCCACCAGGGCCTCGTGCAGGGCGATCCGCAGGGCAAGACGGCCTATCTGCTGGTCACCCAGGCGGTCCTCGGCAGCGAGCCGAACCCGGCCCAGACGCTGCTGTTCACCGCCGTCGCCACCGCCGTCTTCCTCACCCTCCTGGCCTCCGTCGCGGGCATCACCCTGGCCTGCGCCAACACCCTCGCGCACGACCTGATCGCCCACGGCCTGCGCCGCAGGCGGCTGAGCCACACCACCGAGATGGCCGTGGCACGCGCGGCGGCGGCCGGCGTGGGCCTGGCCGCACTGGCCGTCGCGGCCGTGGCCCGGCACCTCAACCTCCAGGCGCTGCTGATGCTCTCCTTCTGCATCGGCGCCTCCGCCGTGGCACCGGCCCTGGTGTACAGCCTGTTCTGGCGCCGCTTCTCCCGCGCCGGGCTGCTCGGCACCCTCGTCGTGGGCACCGGCTCGGCGCTGCTGCTGATGACGGGCACCAGCCTGGTGTCGGGTTCGCCCCAGGCGGTCTTCCCCGACGTGGACTTCCACTGGTTCCCCTACACCACCACCGGTCTGGTGTCGGTGCCGCTCGGCTTCCTCGCGGGCTGGCTCGGCACCCTGCTCTCCGAGCGCCGGCGGGGCCCCGACGCGGAGCGGCTGCGGTACGAGGAGGTCGAGGCGACCATCCTGGCGGGCGTGCCCGCGCCGGAGCGCGCCCCCGCCTGAGCGGGCGCGGGCACGCAAGGGGGGCGCCCCCGGTCCGGTGACCGGGGGCGCCCCCTCGTGTCGCGCGGCGGGGCGCCCCGCCGTGGCCTCAGCCGTGCGGGCGGCTCACAGCAGACCGTCCCACATCTGCTCCAGCAGCACCGACCACCAGCTCTCCGGCGAGGAGAGCGCGGCCGGGTCCAGGGCCGCCAGCTGCGCCTGGAAGTCGACGGTCCACCGGCCCGCCTGCTCCGGGTTCAGGCCGTAGCGCAGCCGCCACATCCGCCCGAGCAGGGCCATGCACCGCACGAACTCCGGCAGTCCGGTGTTGACGAACTGCGGCGCCACGGACTGCCCGCCGGGACCTGCCTCCACCGGCACGGCCACGATGTGCGCGGTGCCGTACTGGACGCAGATCGCCCGCCCGAAGTCGCTGCCCAGGACGAGGTACGAGGCGGCGTCCGACGCGGGCTGCAGCTGCCGCTGGGCGGCCAGCTCCGCCAGCGTCGGCACCACGGGGTGCGCCGGCTGCACCCAGAAGAAGGGGTTGAAGTCGGCGGGCAGTCCGGCCCACACCAGGGTGGCCGCCACGATCTCCGGGACCCCCTGGCGCGAGACGGCGCGCTGGTCGAACCGCAGCAGGGCGGGCCCGAAGGCGGCGGCCAGCTCCTGCGCGGCGCCCTCCGGCGGGACCGGCGGCGCCGGCTGCACCTGCGGCAGCGGTGCCCGCACCGGAGCGGGACGGGCCGGGCCGTCCGCCACCTGGTGCAGTTCGCCCTGGTGGGCGAGGAGCTGCCGCACGCCCTGCCGGCGCGAGGCGTGGTCCGCGCCGTACGGGGCGATCGAGGTGATCCGTGCCTGGGGCCAGGTCTCGCGGATCATCCGTGCGCAGTAGGCACCCGGGAGTTCGCAGGACTCCAGCTCGGTGTGGAGTTCCAGCACCGCCTGCGGGGGCACGTTCATCGCCCGCAGCTCGTGCAGCATCTGCCACTCGGGGTGCGGGGTGCCGGGGGCCGAGCGGCGGATCAGCTGCGCCTCCGAGCCGTCGGGGGCGCGGTAGCGCAGCACCGCCTGGTAGCCGGGACCGACCATCGGCGCACCCGTGGGCGGCTGGGGATAGCCGTAGCCCCCGGGGGCTCCCGGCACGGGGCCGGGAGGAGCGGGGGGCGGCGGGGCGCCCGGTCCCGGCCGGCCCGGATCGGCCAGCATCGTCGCCGCATGGTGCGCGCCGCCCGCGGGCGGCGGGGTGCCGCCCCCGCCCGACGGCGGAACCGGCCCCGCCCCCGCGCCGGGCGGCGGAGTCGACCCCGGAGCAGGCGGCGGACCGGGAGGACCCGGAGGCGGCGGGACACCCGGCCCCGGCCGGCCCGGATCGGCCAGCATCGTCGCCGCATGGTGCACGCCGCCCGCGGGCGGCGGGGTGCCGCCCCCGCCCGACGGCGGAACCGGCCCCGCCCCCGCGCCGGGCGGCGGAGTCGACCCCGGAGCAGGCGGCGGACCGGGAGGACCCGGAGGCGGCGGGACACCCGGCCCCGCCTGGGGCACCACTGCGGTCGGCTGGTAGCCGCCCGGGGGCGGGGTGGGGGCTCCGGGCGGCGGGGGCGGCGTGCCGCCGGCCCCTGCCGACCGCGCTCCGCGCGGCGGTGCGGCGGCCTTGCCGGTGGCCGCCTCGGCGATGTCCGCCGCGCCGGGGGGCGGGGGCGTGGCACCCGGGGGCGGGGCGGCGGCCGCGGGGGAGGCGTCCAGGGCGGGGGCCACCGCCGTGGGCGGCAGGGCACTGCCGCCGGGCATCAGTGCGGTGGGGGTGTCGGCGGGTACGGGCGGAGGCGTGTCGTCGCCGCCGAGCGGCGGTGCGAAGACCGTCGCGGGCAGCGGTACGGAGGCGTCGCCGCCGTCCGTGCCGCTGGTGTCCGTCCAGCCGGTGCCGCCCGGGGCGGCGGGCACGCCGTCCTGCGCGGTCGGCTCGTGGCCCTCCGCACCGCGCGGAGCGGGCCACGGGGTGGCGGGCGCACCACCGCCGGTGTCCCCGGTGTCCGCGGGGGCGGGGGCGGCGTCCGAGGGCTCCGCCCGACGGGCGGGGACCGCGTCGGCGGGCACGGCGCCGGAGGGCCCCGCGTCCGGCGGTTCGGCGTCCGAGGGAGCGCGGCCGCCGGCCGTCCCGCGGGCGTCCGCCCCCGAGGTGCGGTGGTCCGGGATGCCCAGCCGGTCCGCGGCCTCCTGGAGCCACTCCGGCGGGGTCAGCAGGAAGGAGGTCTGGTTCAGGTCGATCCGCTCCGGGGCCCCGGCCTCGGGCGGGGCCGCGGCCGCCCGGGACCCGTACTCCTCCTCGTAGCGGCGGATCACCTCGCCGACGGGGAGTCCGGGCCACAGGGTGGCCTCGCCGCCGTCCCGGGCGATCACCAGCCGCTGGCGGCCGCCGTCCGAGCGCGCGACTCCCTCGCGGTCCTCCGCCCAGACGACGAAGCCCAGTTCGAACTCCCGCACCCGCACCTCACGGTGCTGGTAGGCGGGCACGTCGCCGTTGACCCATTCCTCGGCGCGCTCCTGCGCCTGCGCGAACGTCACCATCGGCCGATCACCCCTCGCCCGGCTCGCGGACCGGCACGGCCTGTGCGAAGCCGCCGTCCACCATCAGATTCGCCACGGTCTCCAGCTCCGGCGGACTGCCCGCGAGGCGCTGGAGGAAGTCGTCGAAGTCCTCGCCGCACGGCAGCAGGAGCCGCTCCGTGCGCTCCTGGACGCCCATGCCGTCCCGGTCGCGGGCGTCGTCGTGGGCGCAGAACCACACCGAACCGGTGCCCGTGCCCTTCACCCTGACCGCGAGGATCCCGCCCTGCACGAAGGCGACGCCCAGGTAGTCCTTGGTGAGGTGGTCGCGCAGGCACTTGTTCGCGTAGACCAGGTCGTTGACGGCCGCCTCGTCCCGGACCGTGAGGAACGGCTGGTCGACCAGGAGCCCGAGCTCCGCGTCGAGGGCCGCCCCCACCGGGGCGCAACCGCCCGCCGCCTTGAGGAAGGTGCGGTAGGCGCCCGGCAGCCGGTAGCCCAGGTCCTCCTCCACGCCCTGGAGTTGGTGCTCGCTCACCGACACGGCGCCCCGCGGGACGGCGAAGTGCGCGGGACGGGTCTCCTGGAGGGGGCGCGTACCGCGCTTGTCCTGGTCGACCCGGGCCGTGGCCAGGCCCCCGTGGTGGCGCAGCAGCGCCTTCACCTCTACCGGCACCAGTTCCAGGCGCCGGGTGCCCGCCACGTGGTGCCAGGTCCAGCCGTGCGGGGTGGCCACGGCGGGCAGCCCCTCCCACAGGGGGTGCCCCCCGGCGTGCAGGGCGGCGTTCGCCGACACGTAGTCGGTCAGGCGCAGTTCGTCCACGCCGAAGCCCTCG
Source organism: Streptomyces sp. C10-9-1 (assembly GCF_024497955.1). GTDB lineage: Bacteria > Actinomycetota > Actinomycetes > Streptomycetales > Streptomycetaceae > Streptomyces > Streptomyces sanyensis. The sequence continues at coordinate 131,272 of NZ_JANHKP010000014.1, forward strand.
GGCGGTTCCGCGATCTCGGCGGCCGCGCGCGCGTACGGCGAGAAGTCCGGGTATCCGTGCGTGTCGACCCGCACCCCCTGAGGGTGGCGCGCCGCGCGTACCGGGTCCGGGAAGTGCACGACCTGCCCGGCGTAGGCCGCGTTCGGTGGCGCGGCACCGGCGCCGGCCCCGGGGCTCATGGCTGCCCCCAGGCCCTGCCGACCTGTCGTCATGGCGTTCTGCCCCCTGTGGCGTCTGGCTGGTGCAGCACAGCCTATGCGGTACGGCAAGAGGGGCCTCCGGCCCGTCGCCTCCGTAACGAACAGTCACTTCCGGGTGACACGACACGCCCCGCGGCGACGCGTTTCGGCGACCCAGCTTCCCCATGACCCGCCCTCTTTGGCAGGCTGTCCCTTTGCATGACTCGGGGGAGTGCACGGAGGGGATCCACAGGACCATGCACGCAGCGCAACCAGGCTCGGCGCCCGGCACCACGGGCGACCCGCGCCTCAGCTGGAGCAGTGACGAGGCGCCACGACCGCCCGTGCTGCGCCAGCGCCGGGACGGCATCCTGCCCGCCGTGGCCGCCGCGCTCTCCGTCCGCGGGGAGACGCTCACCGGCACCGCGGGCAGGAGCGAGCGCCCGCCGCCCCTCCATCCGCTGGTGCAGGACTTCTTCGACACCCTGACGAGCGGCCAGCGCGAGCGCTTCACGGGCCGGTGCCCGGAGGCGATCCTGCTCTCCCGGCACCTCGCCGCCGCCGAGGGGCGACGCTCCAAGCGCGCCCAGCGCAAGCCCCTGACGCAGAGCGAGGCCCGGCGCTCCCTCAAGCACGCCCGGCTCACCGCCCGGCGCATCCGCGAGGACGGCGATCCGCTGCACGGCACCTACGCACCGCCGTGCCGCTCCTGCACCGCCCTGCTGGACCACTTCGGCGTACGTGCCGTGGACCCGACCGCACCCGAGAACGGCTGACGCGACCCACCCATGCCCGATCACCTGAGCACCACCCGTTTCCCCGTGGCCGTGGACGCGGCCCTGCGCGAGGCCGGCTGGCAACCCGGCCGCTGGGACATACAGCAGGCGGAGCACTGGGCGGACAGCCTGCGTGCCCACACCTCGCCGGCCGGGCACCGGCACAGCGTGTTCCCCGCCGTGGTGGAGGCGTGGGCGGAGTTCGGGGGACTGAGGCTGGTGGCACCGGGTCCGGGTCGCCAGCACGCGCCGGCGCCCGTGGTCTTCGACCCGCTGGCCGGGCTCCACCTGGCCCGCACCCTGGGCGACCTCGGACGGGCGCTGGAGACGGAGGTGTCGCCGCTGGGACGGGAGGGCGACCACCAGGCCGTGCTGGCCATGGACGCCGAGGGCCGGGTCTACAGCATCGACCACACCGGCGACTGGTACCTCGGCCCGGACATCGACGAGGCACTGTCCACGCTGGTCACGGGGACACAGCCGGCACGTCTCACCGCCGGGGGCTGACGCCGCCCGGTGCCGCCCGCCGGCCCGGTGCGCCCTGCCGCCGCACCCGCGCCCCGCGGGCGCGGTGCCGGGCTCAGGCCGCGCGGCCGCGGTCGGGCAGCACCGCGGAGACGCGGAAACCGCCGGCGTCCGTCGGCCCGGAGACGAAGACCCCGCCCAGGGCGGTCACCCGCTCGCGCATCCCGAGCAGCCCGTTGCCGCCGCTCGGCAGACCGGGCGCCGCCACCGCCGTGCCGGGCGCGCCGTTCTCCACCTGCATCGCCACCTCGGCCTCGCGGTGGGCGAGCCGCACCCTCACGTCGGCTCCCGCCGCATGCTTGTGGACGTTGGTCAGCGCCTCCTGGACCACCCGGTAGGCCGTCTGCTCCACCTCGGGGGCGTAGCCGCGGGCGTCCCCGTGGACGGCGAACTCCACCACCATCCCCGTCATCCTCGACTGCCCCACCAGGGCCTCGATGTCCGCGAGGCTCGGTCCGTCCCCCGCGGCGGCAGCGGCGGCGGCAGCGGCGGCGGCGCCGACCGCCGCGAGCGGCACCCCCTCGGCGGCGGGCCGCTGCGGGGGCGCCGCGGCGGCGGCCTCCGGATCGCCGCTGCGCAGTACGCCGAGCATCTCGCGGAGCTCGGTGAGCGCCTGCCGGCCCATCTCCCCCACCAGGGCGGCGTTCCTGACGGCCTTCTGCGGGTCCTTCAGGGCCACGGCCTGGAGCGCGGCCGCGTGCACCACCATCAGCGAGACGCGGTGGGCCACCACGTCGTGCATCTCCCGGGCGATCCGGGTGCGCTCCTCCTGCCGGGCCCACTGCGCGCGCTGCTCGGCGCGGTCGGCGAGCAGCGAGAGCTCCTGCTCCAGGCTGTCCGCCCGCTCCCGCAGGCTCTCCATGAGCCGGCGCCGCGCGCCGATGTAGAGGCCGAACAGCACGGGGGGCGCGGTGAGGCCCAGCGACATGAAGCCCGCGGTCAGCGGCTCGTACCAGGCGTGGCCCCCGGCCCCCAGCACGTCCTGGCGGACGCGCACGAAGGTCACGATGAAGGTGGCGGCGAGCGACATCCCCGCGAGGGTCGCCACGATCCGGCGCGGCACCTCCGAGGCCGCGAGGGTGTAGAGGCCCACGACCGCCATCAGGAAGCCCATCTCGGCGGGCGTGGTGGCCACCGAGACCAGCACCACGGCGATGGGCCAGCGCCGGCGCACCACGAGCACGGACCCGACGAGGAACCCGAACACCACCCCCACCGGCACCGGCAGCGCGGCCTGGTGCGCGAAGCCGACGCCCTGCACGGCGCACTCCGCGGCCGACACCGCCGCCAGCCCCACGTCCAGCACGGCGCTGCGCCGCCGTCCCCACCACAGGAACGCGCGGGCGGTCGAACCCGCGGCGTCCCGGTCTGCCCCCGTTGCGGTCATGCCCCCCAGACTAAGGGCGGGCGCCGGTCGTTCCACGGGGTGTGCGTCCGCGGGCCGGGCGGGGGGCCGGGGGCCAGGGGGCGGTCCGCCCGCGGGCGGCCGGGGTGCACGGGCGCAGGGACCGGGGCGGGAGGGGCCGCCCGCCCCTGGAGCCTTCGGGGGCGGGGGTGTTCGGGCTCCGGACCGCCGCGCCGTGGCCCGTCGCGCCGGGGGGCGGCGGTGCGGCATAGTAGGGGATGCCCGCGGGCCCCCTCCTCGAAGGACGCCCGCCGGACGCCGCGTTCCGCCGTGGTGTAATTGGCAGCACTGGGGCTTTTGGTGCCTTATGTCCGGGTTCGAGTCCTGGCGGCGGAGCTCTTCCCCACCCGACGCGCGCGGGCCCCGACCTCACCGGTCGGGGCCCGCGCGCGTCTGCCGTTCGAAACCCACCGGTATCCTGCGGTTGACATCCACCCGAAGCCGAAGGGCATATCCGTGAGCGCCAACCGCCCGGCAGCCGTCGTCGTTCTCGCAGCGGGTGAGGGCACCCGCATGAAGTCGAAGACCCCCAAGGTCCTGCACGAAATCGCCGGGCGGTCGCTCGTCGGCCATGTCGTCTCGGCCGCCCGCGAGCTGCAGCCCGAGCAGCTCGTCGTGGTCGTCGGCCATGCCCGCGAACAGGTGGAGGCCCATCTCGGCAGCCACTACGCCGGGACCCGCACGGCCTTCCAGGCCGAGCAGAACGGCACCGGGCACGCGGTGCGGATGGGCCTGGAGGAGCTGGGCGGCGAGCCGGACGGCACGGTGATCGTGGTCTGCGGCGACACCCCGCTGCTGACGGGCGGCACGCTGGCGGCGCTCGCGGGGACCCACGCCGCGGACGGCAACGCCGTCACGGTGCTCTCCGCGCAGGTGCCCGACGCGACGGGCTACGGCCGGATCGTGCGGGACCCGGCGAGCGGCGCGGTCACCGCGATCGTGGAGCACAAGGACGCCACCGAGGAGCAGCGGGCGGTCCGGGAGATCAACTCCGGGGTCTTCGCCTTCGACGGGGCGCTGCTGGCCGACGCCCTGGGCAAGGTGCGCACGGACAACAGCCAGGGCGAGGAGTACCTGACGGACGTCCTGTCCATCCTGCGCGAGGCGGGGCACCGGGTGGGCGCCTCGGTCGCGGGCGACCACCGGGAGATCCTCGGGATCAACAACCGCGTGCAGCTCGCCGAGGCCCGCCGCCTGCTCAACGAGCGGCTGCTGGAGCGCGCCATGCTCGCCGGGGTGACCGTCGTCGACCCGGCCTCGGTGCTCGTCGACGCCACGGTGACCTTCGGCCAGGACTCCGTGGTCCACCCGGGCACCCAGCTGCTCGGCGCCACCCACGTCGGCGAGGGCGCGGAGGTCGGCCCGAACACCCGCCTGCGGGACACCGCCGTGGGGGCCGGCGCCCGGGTGGACAACACCGTCGCGGAGTCCGCCGAGATCGGCGAGGGGGCCTCCGTGGGGCCGTTCGCCTACCTGCGGCCGGGCACCCGGCTCGGCGTGAAGAGCAAGATCGGCACCTATGTCGAGACCAAGAACGCGGTGATCGGCGAGGGCACCAAGGTGCCCCACCTGTCGTACGTGGGCGACGCGACGATCGGCGAGTACTCGAACATCGGCGCGGCGAGCGTCTTCGTGAACTACGACGGCGAGGCCAAGCACCACACGACGATCGGCTCGCACTGCAAGACGGGCTCCGACAACATGTTTGTGGCTCCTGTCACGGTCGGGGACGGCGCCTACACCGCCGCCGGCTCGGTGATCACGAAGGACGTGCCCGCCGGCGCACTGGCCGTCGCCCGCGGCCAGCAGCGGAATATCGACGGCTGGGTGGCGCGCAAGCGACCGGGGAGCGCCGCCGCGCAGGCCGCCGCGGCGGCGGCCGGGGAAGCCTCCGAGGAGAACTGACCGGAAACGAGTGCGCCGAACTCGGCGTACCGTGATACGTGCACACAAATTCGGCTGGCTCGCGTCGGGCCTTCCAGGGACCCCCTGGACTCCCGCGGCCAGAGAACACGTCTGAGGAGACAGTGCTGTGACCGGGATCAAGACGACCGGCGAGAAGAAGATGATGCTCTTCTCCGGCCGCGCCCACCCCGAGCTGGCCGAGGAGGTTGCACACCAGTTGGGTGTGGGCCTCGTCCCGACGAAGGCTTTCGATTTCGCCAACGGCGAGATCTACGTCCGCTTCCAGGAGTCGGCGCGCGGTGCCGACTGCTTCCTGATGCAGAGCCACACGGCCCCCATCAACAAGTGGATCATGGAGCAGCTGATCATGATCGATGCTCTCAAGCGGGCCTCGGCCCGGAGCATCACCGTGATCATCCCGTCCTACGGCTACGCCCGCCAGGACAAGAAGCACCGCGGCCGCGAGCCCATCTCGGCCCGCCTGATCGCCGACCTGCTGAGGACCTCGGGCGCCGACCGGATCCTCACCGTGGACCTCCACACGGACCAGATCCAGGGCTTCTTCGACGGGCCGGTCGACCACCTGTCGGCGCTGCCCGTGCTCGCGGACTACGTGGGCGCCAAGGTCGACCGCACCAAGCTGACCATCGTCTCCCCCGACGCCGGCCGCGTGCGGGTGGCGGACCGCTGGTGCGACCGGCTGGACGCACCGCTGGCGATCGTCCACAAGCGCCGCGACAAGGACGTGGCCAACCAGGTCACGGTCCACGAGGTCGTCGGCGAGGTCGAGGGCCGGGTCTGCGTCCTGGTGGACGACATGATCGACACCGCGGGCACCATCTGCGCCGCGGCGGACGCGCTGTTCGCCAACGGCGCCGAGGACGTCATCGTGACGGCGACCCACGGCATCCTCTCGGGGCCGGCGGCGGACCGCCTGAAGAACTCGAAGGTCAGCGAGTTCGTGCTCACCAACACCCTGCCGACGCCGGGCGAGCTGGAGCTCGACAAGATCAAGGTGCTCTCCATGGCGCCGACGATCGCCCGCGCGGTGCGCGAGGTCTTCGAGGACGGCTCGGTCACCAGCCTCTTCGAGGAGGACCGCTAGCAGCCACGCCCGGGCAGCCGTCCCGGGGGATGCAGGGGCCGCCCCGCGCTCGCCGCGGGGCGGCCCTTTCGCATGCCGCCCCGCGGGCCCCTCGGTGATCCATTTGGGGGTGCCGCGGGCGGTGGCTAGAATGACCGGGTTGCTCGGCGAGGGAGGCCGCACCCCACGGTGCGGCGGTCCGTTATCGACGCGCTCTTCGTAGCAGGCCAGTCGTGGCCGGGTGACCGCCACCTGTTACCCATCCTGTTTACACGAGGAGTGCACATGTCCGAGGTGAAGCTCGCCGCCTCCGTCCGCAAGGAGTTCGGCAAGGGCGCTGCCCGCCGCATCCGCCGCGAGGACAAGGTCCCCGGCGTCCTGTACGGCCACGGCAGCGACCCGGTCCACATCACCCTGCCGGGCCACGACCTGCTGATGGCGCTCCGCACCCCGAACGTCCTGATCGCCCTGGACATCGAGGGCAAGAACGAGCTGGCCATCCCGAAGGCCGTGCAGCGCGACCCGCTGAAGGGCTTCCTGGAGCACGTCGACCTGCTGCTCGTCAAGCGCGGCGAGAAGGTCACGGTCGAGATCCCGGTCCAGACCGAGGGCGACCTGGCCCCCGGCGGCTACCTGCTGGAGCACGTGCTCAACGCGCTGCCGGTCGAGGCCGAGGCCACCCACATCCCCGAGTCCGTCTCGGTGTCCATCGAGGGTCTGGAGGCCGGCGCCTCCGTCCTCGCCAAGGACATCACCCTGCCCAAGGGCGTCTCCCTGGCCGTCGAGGAGGACGCCGTCGTCCTGCAGGTCCTGGCCGCGCAGGCCGAGGAGCCGGCCGCCGAGGGCGAGGGCGACGAGGCCGCCGAGGCCTGAGTCGTAAGCTCTCCCCGAGGCTTTGCGCGGGGTGGCGGGCTGCGGCCCGCCACCCCGCTTCCCTTTCCTGTTCGGTCCGGTGACGAGGAGACGCGGCGCAGATGTCGGACGTGAACGCCCCCTGGCTGGTCGTGGGGCTCGGCAACCCGGGACCCGGCTACGCGGGCAACCGCCACAACGTCGGCTTCATGGTGGCCGACCTGCTGGCCGAACGGATCGGCGGCTCGTTCAAGCGGGCCCAGAAGGCCCAGGCCCAGGTGCTGGAGGGGCGCATCGGGCCCGCGGGGCCGGCGAGCCGCAGGGTGGTGCTGGTGAAGCCGATGTCGTACATGAACCTCTCGGGCGGCCCGGTGACGGCCCTGCGCGACTTCTACAAGGTCCCCACCGACCGGGTGGTGGCGGTCCACGACGAACTCGACATCGACTACGGGACGCTGCGTCTGAAGCTGGGCGGCGGGGACAACGGGCACAACGGGCTGAAGTCGATGACCAAGGCCATGGGCCCGGACTACCACCGGGTGCGCTTCGGCATCGGGCGCCCGCCCGGCCGGATGCAGGTGGCGGACTTCGTCCTGAAGGACTTCGCGTCCGCGGAGCGCAAGGAACTCGGCTACTTCGTGGACCGGGCCGCCGACGCGGTGGAGTGCCTCGTGCTCGACGGTCTGGAGCGCGCCCAGGGGACGTACAACTCCTGAGCGGCCAGCGCCGGGACCTTCCTCACCCCGGACGGGAGGAGGTTGACCCGGCGCACTCCCATGGCCAAGGATCGCGCCCCATGAAGCGGAACTCCTCCGGCCGGATACTCGATCACACCCGCACCGCGGCGACGGGCCTCGTCGCCGCGCTCCTGCTCGCCGCGGGCTTCTGGACGTCCTGGGGCGACGCCCAGCACATCCTGCTCTCCAAGGGCCGCGAGCACGGCACCCTGTCGGTCGGGCAGTGCGCGGACGAGGTGTGCACGGGCCCGTACACGCCCCAGGAGCCGGCCCCGGGCCGCGAGGGTGTGACCATCGAGGAGTCCGTCGCCGTGCGCAAGGGCGAGATCCTCTCCGTGGTGCTGCGCCCCGGCACCACCGAGGCGCTGCGCACGGGACCCGCGGGCGCCCTGCTGGCCTGGATGCCGCTCGGGGGCGCCCTGCTGCTGGCCTCCCCGGTCATCGGCGCCGGGCTGCGGCTCACCCGTACGGCCTGGGCCGCGGCGGCCGCGGGCGGCCTGCTGCTGCTGGCGTCCTTCCTCGCGCTCTGACCACTCCGGAGCATGACGCGTAGTCATCTTGACCTGATTGTTAGCAGGACTATCGGCAGGAAACGGGGCTCTTGTGGTGAAAGAGGGCTCACGTGACTTGACCGGCATCCCTGTTCCCGAGGACGCTGAGCTGCCCCCCACGGCCCTTCTGCAGATGGACTGCCATGCGTAGATTCCTTCCCGTAGGTGCCGTCATGACGGCGACCGCCCTCACGGCGCTCGCGGCTCCGGCCGCGCACGCGGCTCTGCCCGCGGCCAAGGGCGACAACGGCACCGTGAAGATCCACGAAGCCGGTACCGGCCAGGAGCTGGTGAAGAACGAGCCCAAGGTCTGCGACTTCTACCTCGCGGCCTTCACGTTCGACGAGGGCCAGAAGGCGAACTGGGAGATCCAGGCCTGGGCCGGCAACGACCTCGAGAAGGGCACGGTCGTCGAGTCCGGCTCCCTGACCCTCGACGAGGAGGGCCACGGGCGCACCGAGGACATGCGGCTGGCCGACGGGCAGTACAAGCTCTTCTGGACCTTCGAGGGCGAGAAGGGCAAGGCCAAGCACAAGGTCTTCAAGTCCGCGTGCGAGCCCGGGGAGACCGGGCCCACTCCGGGCGAGACCAAGCCGACCCCCGGCGAGACCGGGCCCACTCCGGGCGAGACCAAGCCGACCCCTGGCGAGACCGAGCCCACTCCGGGCGAGACCAAGCCGACCCCTGGCGAGACCGAGCCCACTCCGGGCGAGACCAAGCCGGCCCCCGGCGGAACCGGGCCCGCACCGGAGTCCTCGGAGTCCGCCGCTCCCGTCCCGGGTGACGACACCTCGGGCAACCTGGCGGAGACCGGCAGCGGCACCCCCGTGGGCGCCCTGGCCGCGGGCGCCGCACTGCTGGTCGGCGCCGGCGGATACCTGCTGGCCCGTCGCCGCACCGCGACCCGGAGCTGATCCGGGGCCGGACGGCCGGGCCCGCACGGCCCGCGGCCCGACGCGCCCCCGCGGAGCGGTCCGCGGGGGCCGCGCCCCCGGCCCGCGCGCCGCGCGACCGAACGCACCGCCGCCCCCGGCCCTGGTCAGGGCCGGGGGCGGCGGTGCGCCGGGCGGGGGCGCTCAGCCCGTGTTGCGCAGGCCGGCGGCGACGCCGTTGACGGTCAGCAGCAGCGCGCGCGCCAGCAGCGGGTCCGGCTCCTCGTCCCGCTCCGCCGCGTCGCGCTGGCGCTTGAGCAGCGCGACCTGGAGGTAGGAGATCGGGTCCAGGTAGGCGTCCCGGATGGAGAAGGTCTGCGCCAGCGCGGGCTGGGAGCCCAGCAGTTCCTCGTTGCCCGTGACGCGGAGGATCTCGGCGACGGTCAGGGCGTGCTCGGCCTCGATCGTCTCGAACACGTGCCGCAGGTTCTGGGGCACCAGCGTGTCCACGTAGTGCCGGGCGATCCGCAGATCCGTCTTGGCCAGCGTCATCTCCACGTTGGAGACGAAGTTGCGGAAGAAGTGCCAGTTCCCGTACATCTCGGCCAGCACCGTGTCCAGGCCCGCCTCGCGCAGTGCCCTGAGGCCGGAGCCCACCCCGAACCACCCGGGCACGATCTGCCGCGACTGGGTCCAGCCGAAGACCCACGGGATGGCGCGCAGCCCGTCGAGGCCCGCCCCTGAGTCGGGGCGCCGCGAGGGCCGGGAGCCGAGGTGGAGTTCGGCCAGCTGGTCCACCGGCGTGGAGGCGAAGAAGTACGCGGGCAGGTCGGGGTCCTCGACCAGGCGGCGGTAGGCGTCGTGCGCGGCGTCCGAGACGGTGTCCATGGCCGCGTCCCAGCGGGACAGCGCCTCGTCGGACTGGCGGGGCGCCGTGTGCAGGGCGGACGCCTGGAGCGTGGCGGCGACCGTCAGCTCCAAATTCTCCCGGGCCAGCGAGGGGATGAGGTACTTGTCGGAGATGACCTCGCCCTGCTCGGTGACCTTGATCTCGCCCTCCAGAGTGCCCCAGGGCTGCGCCAGGATGGCGTCGTGCGAGGGGCCGCCGCCGCGGCCGACGGTGCCGCCGCGGCCGTGGAACAGGCGCAGCCGCACGCCGTGGCGGTGCGCGACGTCGCGCAGCCGCCGCTGGGCCCGGTGGATCTCCCACTGGCTGGTGGTGATGCCGCCGAACTTGGAGGAGTCGGAGTAGCCGAGCATGACCTCCTGGACGTCGCCCCGCAGCGAGACGAGCCGCCGGTAGGACGGGTCGGCGAGCATGCCCTCCAGGATGACGTCGGCGGCCTTGAGCTCGTCGGTGGTCTCCAGCAGCGGCACGATGCCGATCTTGGCCCAGCCGGCGTGGAGGTCGATCAGCCCGGCCTCGCGGGCGAGCACCGCGGCCGCGAAGACGTCGTCGGCGCCCTGGCACATCGAGATGATGTACGACTCGATGACCTCGGGGCCGAAGCGCTCGAACGCCTGCTTGACGGTGTGGAAGACACCGAGCGTCTTCTCGCCCGCGGCGTCGAGCGGCGCCGGGGTGGGGGCCAGCGGACGGCGGGAGCGCAACTCCTTGGCGAGCAGCTTCTGCCGGTAGTCGCGCGGCATGTCGGCGTAGCGCCAGGACTCCTCGCCGAGCCGGTCGAACAGCTGGCCGAGGGCGTGGTGGTGGGCGTCGGCGTGCTCGCGGACGTCCATCGTGGCGAGCTGGAGGCCGAAAGCCGACAGCGTCCGGATCACGCGGTCCATGCGGCCGTCGGCGAACAGGCCCCCGCGGTGCTCGCGCAGCGAGGTCTGGACGACGGTCAGGTCGCGGATCAGCTCGGCCGTGCCGAGGTAGTCGCGGCCGTCCTCGTGCGGGGTGCCCTTGGCGAGCCGCTCGCGGGTGTTGAGGAGCTTCTGCCGGATGCAGGTGGCCTTGAGGCGGTAGGGCTCCTCCGCGTTGAGGCGCTTGTAGCGGGGGCTGATCTCCGGCAGGCGCTCCAGGTCCTCCTGGAGGGAGGCGAGGAGTTCCTCGGTGGCGCCCGCGTAGCGGATGGAGTTCGACAGCAGTCCGCGCAGGTAGTCGATGACCTCGATGGCGTCGGTGATGCCGTGCTCGTGCTGGAGGATCAGCACGTCCCAGGTCACGGACGGGGTGACGTTGGGGTTGCCGTCGCGGTCGCCGCCGATCCAGGTGCCGAAGGTCAGCGGCCGGGTGCCGGGCGGCAGCTCGACGCCGACCCGCTCCAGCTCGGCGGCGAGGTCCTCCAGGACGTCGCCGACGGCCCCCGCGTGCAGCTCGTCGAGGTAGTAGATGGCGTTGCGGGCCTCGTCGGCGGGCTCCGGGCGGACCACGCGCAGCTCGTCGGTCTGCCAGATGAGGTCGATGTGCTCGGCGAGGCGGAGGTCGTGGCGGCGCCGGTCGGCGGCGATGCCCGGGTTCTCCAGGAGCTCGGCGATCCGGCGGAGCTTGTTCAGCACCGAGCGCCGGGCGGCCTCGGTGGGGTGGGCGGTGAAGACCGGGCGCACGTTGAGGTTGCGCACCGTCTCGCGCAGGTGCTCGGGATCGGCGTCCTTCAGCCGGTCGGCGGTGCGGGCCAGCAGGCCGCCCTCGGCTGCGCGGCGCTCGCGCATCTCGTGGCCGCGGTGCACCTGCTCGGTGACGTTGGCGAGGTGGAAGTAGGTGGAGAAGGCACGGACGAGCTTGGCGGCGGTGTCGAGATCGGTGTCGCCGAGCAGCTCGGCCGCGGCCCGCCCGTCCTCGCGCGTCAGCGCGCGGACCCGCTCGACGAGGTCGAGGAGCTCGGGCCCCTCCTGCCGTACGAGGGTCTCGCCGAGGAGGTCGCCCAGTCGGCGGATGTCGGCGCGCAGCTCGGCCGAGGCGGTAGGGGTCTTGTCGGCACTGCTCACAGGTGCGGCTCCTTGCAGTGTTTGAGCACGTCTGGAGGTGTTCTGGAGGCTTGCGGACCGCGCTGTCCGACGTCCCCAAGGATAGGTGTCCATTTTCCCGACGTTGTCCACAGGTCTCTTGCCGTGATGCTGAGCACTGCCATACTTACGTCGCCGTAGGTTACGGTTCCGTAGCCTCGGGGCCGTCCCGGCGGATCAGAGCCATGGCCGCGATCCACCGGACGGCCCAGAGCCCCCGGCCCCGGGACCCCGACCGGTCCGCGGCCCGGAGGCCCTGCCTCACGTCCCCCTTCCCCCACCCCCAGGGAATCCTCATGACCACTGGCCCCGACCTGCTGGACGACGCCGCGACGGCGCGATCCGCCGGCACGGCGTCCGCCGACGGCGCCCCTCCCCGGGACTCCGCCGGAACAGCCTCCTCCACGACCTCCGCCACGCTCGGCGGGGACAGCAAGCGGTCGATCGAGCAGATCGCGCTGCTGCTGTTCATCACGGTGCCGTTCCTCGCCCTGCTCGCGGCGGTGCCGCTGGCCTGGGGCTGGGGTGTGAGCTGGCTCGACCTCGGCCTGCTGGTGGCGATGTACTACATCGGCTGCCACGGCATCACCATCGGCTTCCACCGGTACTTCACGCACGGCTCCTTCAAGGCCAAGCGCCCGCTGCGGATCGCGCTGGCGGTCATGGGGTCGCTGGCCGTCGAGGGGCCGCTGGTGCGCTGGGTCGCCGACCACCGCAAGCACCACAGGTTCTCGGACGCCGAGGGCGACCCGCACTCCCCCTGGCGCTTCGGCGAGACCCTGCCCGCCCTGATGAAGGGCCTGTGGTGGGCGCACATCGGCTGGATGTTCGACGAGGAGCAGACCCCGCAGCACAAGTACGCGCCCGACCTGGTCAAGGACCCGGTGCTCCGCCGGATCTCCCGGCAGTTCGTGCTGTGGACGGTGGTCTCGCTGGCGATCCCGCCGCTGGTCGGCGGCCTGGTCACGATGTCCTGGTGGGGCGCGTTCACCGCGTTCTTCTGGGGCTCGCTGGTGCGGGTCGCCCTGCTGCACCACGTGACCTGGTCGATCAACTCGATCTGCCACGCGGTCGGCAAGCGCCCGTTCAAGTCCCGGGACCGCTCGGGGAACGTGTGGTGGCTGGCGGTGCTGTCGTGCGGCGAGTCCTGGCACAACCTGCACCACGCGGACCCCACCAGCGCCCGGCACGGCGTACTGCGCGGCCAGGTCGACTCCAGCGCCCGGCTGATCCGCTGGTTCGAGCGGGCGGGCTGGGCGTACGACGTGCGCTGGCCCCAGCAGTCCCGTCTGGACGCCCGCCGGACGTCCTCCCCCGGCGGGAGCGGCGCGGCCGACGCGGCATGATGGACGACGTGGCGATTGACGGCGGTAGCAGCAGCACGGAGAAGACCAGGCCTTCGGCCAGGCGGGCCCGCCGGGTGCGGATGACGGGTGCCGAGCGCCGGGAGCAGTTGCTGGACATCGGCCGGACCCTGTTCGCGGAGAGGGGCTTCGAGGGCACCTCGGTGGAGGAGATCGCGGCCAAGGCCGGGGTCTCCAAGCCGGTGGTCTACGAGCACTTCGGCGGCAAGGAGGGCCTGTACGCGGTCGTGGTGGACCGCGAGATGCGCCAGTTGCTGGACATGGTCACCGGTGCGCTGACGGCGGGGCATCCGCGGGAGCTGCTGGAGCAGGCGGCGTTCGCGCTGCTCGACTACATCGAGACGTTCACGGACGGGTTCCGCATCCTGGTGCGGGACTCCCCCGTGGCCCAGTCGACGGGCACCTTCGCCTCTCTGATCAGTGACATCGCCACGCAGGTCGAGGACATCCTCGGCATGGAGTTCAAGAACCGCGGCTTCGACCCGAAGCTGGCGCCGCTGTACGCCCAGGCGCTGGTGGGCATGGTGGCGCTCACGGGACAGTGGTGGCTGGACGCCCGCCGGCCGAAGAAGGCCGAGGTCGCGGCGCATCTGGTGAACCTGGCGTGGCACGGGCTCGACGGTCTGGAGCCGAAGCCCCGGCTGATAGGCCACCGGAAGAGCTGAGCCGGACGGTGCACGGCGCCCCGCCGCGGATCCGCGGCGGGGCGCCGTGCGTGCCGCGGCGGCCGGCCCCGGCGGGGGCTCGCGGCCTCAGGCGTCGGGCTCCAGGAACTCCAGGCGGTTGCCCACGGGGTCCTCGGAGTAGAAGCGCCGGTGACCCGGCAGGTGGTCGTCCCACACGACCTTCGCCCCGCGGGCCTCCAGCCGCCGGGCGAAGGCCCCGATCCCGGTGACGCGCAGTCCGGGGTGGGCCTTGCGGGCGGGCCGGAAGTCCTCCTCGACGCCGAGGTGGAGCCGGACGGCACCGAGGGCGAACCAGCACCCCCCGCGGGCGGCGAGCGCGGGCGGCTTGGGTACCTCCGCCATGCCGAGGACCCCGGTGTAGAAGGCGCGCAGGGCGCCCTCCGAGCCGGGGGGCGCGGCGAGCTGGACGTGGTCGACGGCGGCGAGCATCAGGAGACCTTCCGGGCGACCGCGAAGATGCGCCGGAACGGGAAGACCGTGCCGTGCGGGCCCGGGGGGTAGGCGGCGCGCAGCAGGTCCCGGTACTCGCCGAGGAACCGCTCCGCGGCGGCGGGGTCGTCGGCGAGCTCGGTGAGCACCGGGCGCAGGGCCGTGCCCTTGACCCAGTCCAGGACCGGGTCCTCGCCGCCGAGCAGCTGGTAGTAGGTCGTCTCCCAGGCGTCGGCGTCGCAGCCGAGGTCGGCGAGGCGCACCAGGTAGTCCCCGGGCTCCAGGATGTGGACGTAGCGGCGGCCGTGGGTGCCGAGGCGGTCGCGCCAGCGGGGCGCGTCGCAGAGCTCGCCGAGGAGGGCGTGGCTGGGCGAGGTGAAGTTGCCGGGGACCTGGAAGGCGAGGGTTCCGCCGGGGGTGAGGCCCTCGATCCAGGCGGCGAAGGACTCGGGGTGGCCCGGTACCCACTGGAGGGCCGCGTTGGAGACGATCAGGTCGTAGGGCTCCTCCGGGGTCCAGTGCGCGGCGTCCGCCTGCCGGAAGTCGATCATCCCCCCGCCCGCGGTGGCGCCCTCGTGGTCCTTGCGGGCCTGGGCGAGCATCTCCCGCGAGACGTCGAATCCGGTGATGTGCGCGTCCGGCCAGCGGTCGGCCAGCAGGGCGGTCACATTGCCGGGGCCGCACCCGATGTCGGCGATCCGCGGGGGCCGCCCGCCCGAGGGCAGATGGGGTATCCGCCCCAGCATGTCGAGGAAGGGACGGCTGCGGTGTCCGGCGTGTCGCAGGTACTGCTCCGGATCCCAGGTGGGTACGGAATGCATGAATCGTTCCCCCTTGCAGGAAAGAAAGGTGCCGAGCGGACGGCGTTCCGGCCCGACCCTGCCCCATACTCACGGGAAATATATCTTGACGTCAAGAGACTTCATGTCGACAGACCCTCTACACTGATCGCCATGGAGGACGAGGTCGATCGACTGGTCGCAGCTTGGCGCCGCGAGCGCCCCGACCTCGACGTGGAACCGCTCGAGGTACTCAGCCGCGTCTCACGCCTGGCGCGCCACCTCGACCGCGCCCGGCGGATCGCCTTCGCCGAGCACCAGCTGGAGCCGTGGGAGTTCGACGTGCTGACCTCGCTGAGGCGCGCCGGGGCCCCCTACCAGCTCTCCCCCGGGCAGCTGCTCACGCAGACCCTGGTCACCTCCGGCACGATGACCAACCGCATCGACCGGCTGGCCAAGAAGAACCTGGTCGAGCGGCTGCCCGACCCGAGCGACCGGCGCGGTGTCCTGGTGCGGCTGACGCCCGAGGGCCGGGACCGTGCCGACCAGGCGCTGGCGGGGCTGCTCGCCCAGGAGCGGGCGATCCTCTCCCGGCTCTCCCGCGCCGAGCGCGCCGAGCTGGCCGGGCTGCTACGCCAGCTGACCGCCCCGTTCGACAACCTCCCCTGAGAGGTCGGCCGGCCCCACACCCGCCCGCCTCGCCAGGGCGACCGCGGCCAGCGTGGAGTGCACGCCGAGCTTGCCCAGCACGTTCTGCATATGCGTGCGGACGGTGTGCGGGGACAGGAAGAGGCGCTCGGCGACGGCTTTGCGCCCCAGGCCCGCGACCATGCACCGCAGCACCTCCCGCTCGCGCGGAGTCAGCGACTCGACCAGCCGCTCGCTCTCGGTGCGGTGCCGGCGCGCCGCGGTGAGCTCGCGCAGCACCCCGGTCAGCAGGGTCGGCGACAGATGGGTCTCCTCGCGCAGCACCCCGCGGATCACCGCCAGCAGCCGCTGGAGCGAGCAGTCCTTGGCGATCCACCCGGAGGCACCGGCCTGGAGGGCGAGCGCGGCGCGCGCGGGGTCGTCCTTCTCGGCGAGGACCACGGAACGCACCGGGATTCGGTGCGAGCGCACTCCCGCCACGAGCGAGATGCCGTCCACGGCCCCCTCGTCCGAGCGGCCGACCGCCCGCGGTGCGGGCACGGCCGGTATGCCCAGGTCGGCGTCGACCAGCATGACGTCGAAGCGCCGTCCCTCCGCCGCCGCGCGCTCCAGGCAGCGCAGCGCGGCAGGGCCGCTGCCGGCCGCGGCGACCTCGACGTCGGGCTCGGCGGCGAGAGCCGCGGCGAGCGACTCGGCGAAGATTCGGTGGTCGTCCACGACCAGAACCCGGATACGAACCACAAGCACCCCCAGTGCCGGGGAGGACGGAGCTGCGCGGGCACGGCGCCCGGGAAGGGAGTGGCGCAGGACCCGGCCGCCGCCGTGCCCTGAGTGATACCCCGCCCGGGGCGCCGTATCCGACGGTCTCGCCCCCTGAACAACACCGGCCCCCACCGGCGTGTGCATCAGAGTACGGACGGTGGGCTGCGGCGGAAGCCCTTTTGCAGAACTGATCGCGCCCGGTGTTCCGGGTGTGGCGGGTGTTCGGAATGCGACGCAAGTCGACGCCTTCCGCCCCCGGCGGCCGTCGGCGGCGGCCCCGGCCCGGTGCCCGGCCCGCACTCGGGCCGGGGCCCGGCGGGGGCTCGGGCCGGGGCCCTCACGGGCTCAGGCCCCGGACCTCGCCCGGGCGAAGTCCCAGGCGTCGGAGACGATCCCGGCGAGGTCCGTCCGGGAGGGCCGCCAGCCCAGGCGCTTGCGGGCGGCCTCCGCGGAGGCGACCAGCACCGCGGGATCGCCCGGGCGGCGCTCCGCCGCCAGCTCGGGGACCTGGTGTCCGGTGACCTCGCGGACGGTCTCGATCACCTCGCGCACCGAGAAGCCGCTGCCGTTGCCGAGGTTGCAGACCAGGTGCTCGCCCGGCGCGGCCGCCTCCAGGGCGAGGAGGTGCGCCTCGGCGAGGTCGGCGACGTGGATGTAGTCGCGCACGCAGGTGCCGTCGGGCGTGGGGTAGTCCTCGCCGTAGACGGAGATGTGCGCGCGGCGGCCGAGGGCCACCTGGAGGACCAGCGGGATGAGATGGGACTCGGGGTCGTGCCGCTCCCCGCACTCCCCGTAGGCGCCGGCCACGTTGAAGTAGCGCAGCGAGACGGCGGCCAGTCCGTGGGCGGCGGCCTCCCCGGAGATCATGTGGTCGACCGCCAGCTTGGAGGCTCCGTAGGGGCTGGTGGGGGCGGTCGGGGCGGACTCCGTGATGGGGGTGGTCTCGGGTTCCCCGTAGGTGGCGGCGGTGGAGGAGAACACCAGGGTGCGCACCTCAGCGGCGCGCATGGCGTCCAGCAGGGCCATGCTGCCGCCGACGTTGTTGGACCAGTAGCGCTCCGGGTGCGCCACCGACTCGCCGACCTGCGAGAACGCGGCGAAGTGCAGGACACCGTCGTAGGAGGGGTCCAGCCACCGGGCGGCGTCCTGGACGCGGCCCTCGGTGAACTCCGCCCCGTCCGGCACGGCCTCCCGGAACCCGGTGGAGAGGTCGTCCAGCACGGTCACGCGGTGTCCGGCCTCCAGCAGATGCCGGGCGACCACGCTGCCCACATAGCCCGCACCGCCCGTGACCAGGTACTTCTTGCTCACTTAGCTCGCTACCTCTCGCAGTCGCACGGCCGCCGGCTCCGGCGGCACGTCGTTGGTGAACACGTTCATGCCGGACTCGGAACCCGCGAGGAACTTCAGCTTGCCGTTAGTGCGTCGGCCGGTGAAGAGCTCACGTCGCGCAAGGGCTCCCGAGGCGGGGCACCCGGCCCGAGGGGCACGGGCCGGACCGGTGCCGCGCGGCGGGGATACACGGGGCGGCCGGGGCTGCGGGGAGCTGGCGGAGGCGCACGGGGCGCACAGGAACCCGGTGGCGCGTACCGCGGAGCCCGCGCGCCCCCTGACCGGCCGGTGCGCTGGGCCACGCGGGCGTACGCGGGCGCCTCCGCTCCGCCCCGTCGTCCCCGTCGGGATCGGCGCGCATGGTCCGCGCGGTGCCGCGCGGTGCCGCGGCCGTCCCCGTGCCGATCGGCTC
This sequence comes from Streptomyces sp. C10-9-1, assembly GCF_024497955.1. Lineage (GTDB taxonomy): Bacteria > Actinomycetota > Actinomycetes > Streptomycetales > Streptomycetaceae > Streptomyces > Streptomyces sanyensis. The sequence goes on from NZ_JANHKP010000014.1 coordinate 149,522, forward strand.
GGACGGGCTGGGACGGCTCCGGCAGCACCGCACGGGCCGGGCGCGGCGGGGCTGCCGGAGCGCGCCCCGCTACTCGGGTGCGGACGCCGCGTGCGCCGCGCGGTCCAGCAGGCCGGTGCGGGCCGCGAGCGCGGCCGCCTCCAGCCTGGAGCCGACCCCCAGCTTCATCAGCACCCGCTGGACATGGGTCCGGGCGGTGCTCGGGGCGATGCCCATCCCCGCCGCGATCAGGCGCGTGTCCTCGCCCTCCGCCACCCGCACCAGCACCTCGACCTCGCGCGGGGTGAGCAGGGCGAGCAGCCGCTGGCCCTCGTCGTCCGGCTGGGCCGCCGGGTTCAGCAGTTCGGCGAAGGCCCCGTGCAGGAGCAGCGGGGCCACCGCCGCCTCACCGGCGCGCGCCTTCAGCAGGGCGCGTTCGACGCCCTCGATCCGCTCGTCGTGGCGCACGTACCCGGAGGCCCCGGCGGCGAAGGCCGCCGCGATGCCCCGCGGGCTGGGCACCGGCCCCAGGACGACCACCGCCACCTGGGGCCGTTCGCGCTTGATCCGCACCACGGGGTCGAACGCCCCCGGTGCCGCCGGCGCCTGCGTGCCCAGCAGGCACACCTCCGGAGCGCGGGCCACGACCAGGTCCGCCGCCCCGGCCGCCGGAGCGGCCGCGGCGAGCACCCGGTGCCCACGCAGTTTCAGCGCCGAGGCGAGAGCCTCGGCGAGCAGTCTGTGGTCGTCGACCACGATGAGCCGCACGCCCATCAACCCTCCCCGTCGGAGCGGACCCCCCGGCCCTCCTGACCCCCGGCAAGCTACACGCTCGCACCGCCGGGCGCCCGCCGATCACCGCAGATCACCGTGGATCCGGTGCCCGGAGCGGCCCGTTCCCGGCGCACCGGACCGCCCGGGGAGCCCGTCGGCCCCCCGCCGGGGGCGCCCCGGTGCCCCGGGACGCCGCGGGCCCGGGCCGCCGCGGAACGGCGGGCCGGGCCCGTGGGGTGTGTCCCCCGCCGCGTCCGCGGTCGGCGGACGGACGGCGGGTCAGTCGACGGCCGAGAAGGCGACCGCCAGGTACTCCTTGCCGAACTGCGAGTCGTTCTCACGGGGCTTGCTCAGCAGGTCCTGCGAGATGAAGAACCGGCCCGCGTGGTAGCGGTACTCGGACCCGCTCTCCGTGAAGCGCGTCTCGACGTCCCTCACCGACCGGTCCGAGGGGTTCTCCAGCAGCAGCGTCTCCTTGAACGTGGCCCCGTCGATGCTGACGACCTGCCCGCCCTTGTCGTAGGGGGGCCGCTTGTAGACGATCAGGTTGCCTCCGTCCATGCGGAGCGGCAGCGCGTAGTAGCCCTCTCCCGCGTCCGCGCGCTCCGGTGCGCCCTTCCCGGTGGCCAGGTCGAAGGCGACGATCTCGTTGGTGCGGCCCGTGCTGTCGGCGCTCCCCTCGTGCTCGGCGGTCGGGAGGTAGAGCTTGCCGTTCCCCACCAGCACGAACTGGCAGCCCTCCACGCCGTCGCTGGCCGAGCAGCGGGCCAGGTAGTTGTCGCCGGGAGCGGCGATCTTGGCACGCAGCTTGCCGGTCGCGGCATCGATCGAGAAGAAGTCCGAGATGCCGTAGGAGCCGGTGTCGCCCACGTCGGCCGCGACCACGAGCGGGTCGGTGGAGACGATCCGGGCGTCCTCGACGCCGTCGGGCATCGCGAAACTCGACAGCGGGGCGCCGCTGTCCGGGTCGACCGGCTGCACGGTCGCCGTGCGGCTGCCGTACTCGCCGCAGGTGCGCACGGCGACCAGGGCCTCTCCCCCGCCGTAGCCGATGTCGCGGCAGTTCTGCGCGTCGACGGTCGGCTTCCACTTGACCTTTCCGGTGGCGAGGTCGAAGGCGGCGCCGCCGTAGAGCCCTCCGGCGGCGACCGTGGCGCCGCTCAGCGTCACCTGCTCGAACTGCGTCTTGTCGTCCCCCGTGGTGCCCCCGCTGACGGAGGTGCTCCACTTCAGGGCGCCGGTGCCCAGGTCGACGACACCGACCTCGGTGCAGCGCTCGAAGAACTTGGGGGCGGTGCGCTTCCTGGCCTCGAAGAGGATCGCGGTCAGGCCGTCCTCGGTGGTGTGGCGGGAGGCTCCGCAGACCTGGCCGGGCAGCGGCGTGGTCCACAGGACGGTGCCCTCGGCCACGTCGTAGCCGACGAGCGAGTCGGCGCCCGGCTTCACGAACGTCTTGTCGGTCACCCAGGAGCCGGGGACGGCCATCAGGTCCTCGCGGGCGGGTTCGGGCAGCTGGTAGGCGACCTTCGAGGCGGTGCGGGCGCCGGGCTTCTCCTGACCGGACCCGTCCGGGGCCTTGCCGGAGTCGCCCTGGCCCCCCTGGCCCCCTGAGGAGCCCCCGGCGCTGCTGCCGGCCTCCTCCTTGCCCTCGACGCCGCTCACCGAGGCGTAGACGATGCCGCCGCCGACGATCAGCACGATCGCGACGCAGGCCGCGATGACGATCTTCGTCGAGGTGCTGATCCCGCGGCGTCCGCCGGGGCCCGGCTGAGGCGCCGTCGGCTGGGTGGGGTAGCCGTACGGCGGCTGCCCCGGGGCGCCCTGCTGCGGATAGCCGTAGGACGGCTGCCCGGGGGCGCCCTGCTGCGGATGGCCGTAGGGCTGGGTGGGCGCGGCCCCCGGGGCCCCGAACGGCTGGGTGGGGGGCGGGCCCTGCGGGTAGCCGTAGGCGCCCGCGTCCTGCGGTGCCCCGGCCGGCGGCGGGACGGGTGCGCCGAAGCCTCCGGCGGGCGGCTCCTGGGGCGCCCCGAAGCCCTGGGAGGCCGGTGCGCCGGGGGCCTCGCCTGCCGGGCGCCCGGCCGGGGGACCGGCGGCGGGCGGACCCTGCGGCGGTGGGGCCGGGGTCTCGCCCCCGGAGTTCCCGGACGGGGGATCCGCGGGGGGCTGGTGGGGCGGCGGGGGCTGGGTCATCTGCGTCTACCTCGTCGTACGGGAGGGAAAGGCGGGGAGCGGAGGACGGGGCGGCGTCAGGAGCCGAAGCCCATCAGCGTCTTCGTCTCCAGCTCCTCCTCGTCGTTGCTGGCACTCACCCGCCCGCTGGCGAGGAAGAAGCGGCCGTCGGCGTACGCCGTCCTCGGCGAGTGGAAGGAGCTCTCGATCCGCGCGGTCGAGGCGGGGTTCTGCAGCACCGTCCTCGGTGCGCCGCCGGCCGGGGCGATGGTGGCGAGGGTGCCGCCCGTGTCGTGGCGGGCGGTCATGTAGACGAGGACCCGGCCGCCCTCCATCCGCAGCGGGGTCATCTCCCGCTCGGCGGGGGCCTTGGTGCGCCAGACCGGCTTGCCGGTGTCCAGGCCGAAGGCCACGACCTCGTTGGCCTTGCCGAAGCCGGTGTCCGTCGCCATGTAGAAGTAGCGGGAGTCCGCGGCCACGCCGGTGCAGCCCTGGAGGTTCTGGCCGAAGACGACGAAGGCGCCGCCGTTGCAGCGGGGGGCGTACGAGTCGTCCCCGCCCTGGATCGTCGCCCGCTGGCTGCCGTTGTCGGTGAGCGACAGGATCGACCACTTCTTGGGCTCGTTCTGCCTGATCGACACGACCAGCGGACTCACCGAGAAGACCTTGTCGATCTCCCACCCCTCGGGGGTGTCGTAGGTCCAGCGCGGCTTGCCGGTCGCCGGGTCGATCCCCTGGAGCTGCTGCTTGGGGTTCTTGTAGTCGCCCGTCGGGCAGCTGGCGGCGGCGATCAGCTTCGGGCCGCCCGCGAAGGCGAAGGGCTTGCAGTCGCCGGCGGGCTTGCCGAACAGCTGCCTGCCGTCGGCGAGCGAGAAGCCGTGGGAGTTGCTGCCGCCCGCGACCGCCAGCGTGCTGCCGGAGATGGCGAGCGTGTAGTCGGCCAGGGAGGCGAAGGCGCCGCTCGGCTTCGGGATGGACTTCTTCCAGCCCGCCTTGCCGGTCCTGAGGTCGACCATCTGGAGGTCGTTGCACTTGGCCTTGTCGGTCAGGCCGTCCTCGATGCCGAAGACGATCCGGCCGTCGGCGGAGGGGGCGTCGGGCGCCGAGCACACGGTGGTGGCGACCGGGACGCTCCACTTCTTGGTGCCGTCCTTCACCGAGTACCCGGCGATCTCCCGGTACATGGCCTTGACCACGGTGTCGCCGACGGTCCACGGGCCGAAGACCCGGGCGCCGCCGCGGGGCAGGTCGACGTCGTTCTTGGTGAGGAACAGGACCCTGGACTCGCCGTCCTTGCGTCCGGCGTTGAGGTCCTCCGCCTGCTCCCGGCCCCCGCCGGGGCCCTTGCCGTCGCCCTTGTCGACCTCGTCCCCGCCCCCGTCCGCGTCCGCGGCGGGGGTCGGCGTCGCCGCGCCGGACTCGGCGGCGACGGGGGCGTCCTTCTTCCCGCCGCCGCTCAGCGCCAGGTACGTCCCGCCGCCGACGAGGAGGAGGCCGGCAACGGAGGCGGCGACGACGGCACCGGTCCTGCCCTTGAAGGGGGAGCCGGGGCGCTTGCCGGGGGGCGGGGTCGGGGCGCCGGGGTACTGGGGCTGCCCCGGGTAGCCGTAGGGGCCCGGCTGGTTGTAGGGGCCGGGCTGCTGCTGGTACGGGCCGGGCTGCTGGTACGGGCCGGGCTGCCCGGCCTGCGGGTAGCCGTAGCCGGGGGCCTGGCCCGGCTGCCCGGCCTGCGGGTAGCCGTAGCCGGGCGGCGGGCCGGCGGGCGGAGCCTGGGGAGGCTGCGCGGGCCGCGGGGAGACGCCCTGCGGGTCCTCGGGGGCTCCGAAGCCCGGCTGCGGCGGCTGTGTCATGGCGTACTTCTCCTCCGGTCTGCTGCTCCCGGCACCCCGTCGGTCTCCCGCCCGGGCGCTGCCGAAAGGTCCCCCACCCCCGTGTGCACCGGCGTCCGGGGCGCGGTGGGAGCACCCAGGTCCGGAAGGAGCTGATCGGACGTGTCCGTCGCTTGTTTCTTTTCGGCCGACCGTGGTCGGGCGCGCTTCTTTGTATCACCCGCGACGAACGCGAAAACGGGCCGCTTCTCCCCTGTTCCCAAGGGAGGACCGGCCCGTGACGCTGTTGTTATGCGCTTTCCACGGCGCCTCCACGAACCACATCCGGCCACGGAACCGGCGCCCGGGCACGGGAGTTCACGGCCGGAGCCGCCGCCTCCGGCGCCCCGCGGCCAGGGGAGTGGGGTGCGCCGGGGGGCCCGTTCAGCCGGCGTCCTCCGCCAGCTCCAGCCACTGCATCTCCAACTCCTCGCGCTCGCTCCCGAGTTCACGCAACTCCGCGTCCAGCCTCGCCACCTTCTCGAAGTCGGTGGCGTTGTCGGCGATCTGCGCGTGCAGGGTCGTCTCCTTGTCGGAGATCCTGTCGAGCCGGCGCTCGATGCGCTGGAGCTCCTTCCTGGCGGCGCGCGCGTCCGCGGCCGAGCGCTCCCTGCCCGCCGTCGGCGCGGGCGCCGCCGCGGGCACCGGGGCGGCGGCCGCCACCAGGCTCGCCCGGCGCTCCAGGTACTCGTCGATGCCGCGCGGCAGCATCCGCAGCGCGCCGTCGCCGAGCAGGGCGAAGGTGCGGTCGGTGGTCCGCTCGACGAAGAACCGGTCGTGCGAGATGACCACCATCGACCCCGGCCAGCCGTCGAGGAGGTCCTCCAGCTGGGTCAGGGTCTCGATGTCCAGGTCGTTGGTGGGCTCGTCGAGGAAGAGCACGTTCGGCTCGTCCATCAGCAGGCGCAGCAGCTGGAGCCTGCGCCGCTCGCCTCCGGAGAGGTCGGCGACCGGGGTCCACTGCTTGTCCTTGGCGAAGCCGAACTGCTCGCAGAGCTGACCGGCGGTCATCTCCCGCCCCTTGCCCAGGTCCACCCGGTCCCGGATCTGCTGCACGGCCTCCAGCACCCGCAGGCTCCCGGGCAGTTCCGTGACGTCCTGGGAGAGGTAGGCGAGCCGGACGGTCTTGCCGACCACCACACGGCCCGCGGCCGGCTGCACCTCGCCCCCGGTGCGGACGGCGTCCGCGAGGGCGCGCAGCAGCGAGGTCTTGCCGGCCCCGTTGACGCCGACCAGGCCGATGCGGTCGCCGGGCCCGAGCTGCCAGGTCACGTGCCGGAGCAGGACCTTGGGACCGGCCTGGACGGTCACGTCCTCCAGCTCCAGGACGGTCTTGCCGAGCCGGGCGGAGGCGAACTTCATCAGCTCGGAGGTGTCGCGGGGCGGGGGCACGTCGGCGATCAGCTCGTTGGCCGCCTCGATGCGGTAGCGCGGCTTCGAGGTGCGCGCGGGCGCTCCCCGGCGCAGCCAGGCGAGTTCCTTGCGCATCAGGTTCTGCCGCTTGGCCTCCTCGGTCGCGGCGATCCGCTCGCGCTCGGCCCGGGCGAAGACGTAGTCGCTGTAGCCGCCCTCGTACTCGTGGACGGCTCCGCGCTGGACGTCCCACATCCGGCTGCAGACCTGGTCGAGGAACCAGCGGTCGTGGGTGACGCAGACGAGGGCGGAGCGGCGCTCGCGGAGGTGGCGGGCGAGCCAGGCGATGCCCTCGACGTCGAGGTGGTTGGTGGGCTCGTCGAGGACGATCAGGTCCTGCTCGGCGATGAGCAGCTTGGCGAGCGCGATCCGGCGGCGCTCGCCACCGGACAGCGGGCCGATGACGGTGTCGAGCCCCTGCGGGAAGCCGGAGAGGTCCAGGCCGTCGAAGAGGCCGGTGAGAACGTCGCGGATCTTGGCGTTCCCCGCCCACTCGTGGTCGGCCAGGTCCCCGATGACCTCGTGCCGGATGGTGGCCTCGGGGTCGAGCGAGTCGTGCTGCGTCAGCACGCCGAGGCGCAGCCCGCCGCTCTGGGTGACCCGCCCGCTGTCGGGTTCCTCCAGTTTGGCCAGCATCCGGATGAGGGTGGTCTTGCCGTCGCCGTTGCGCCCGACGACGCCGATGCGGTCGCCCTCGGAGACGCCCAGCGAGACGGAGTCCAGCAGGGCACGGGTGCCGTAGACCTTGCTGACTGCCTCGACGTTGACCAGGTTGACGGCCATGACTCTCCTGCCAGGGGGAACGAACGACGTCCCAGCCTAAGGGCTGTGCCGCGGTCCCCGGCGGGCGCACGACGGCGGCCGCGGCACCCCGCCGCGTCGCCGCGTCCCCGGAGCGCACCCGGCACGGGGCGTCCCCCGCCGCGCCGCGCGCCGCATTGCGGGCCCGCGCGCCGGTCCGCCGGGGGGGGCGGCGGAGCGCCCCCGAGCCCGCGCGCCGCCCCTCAGCGCCGCCACACGCGCGGCTCGACCGGTGCGGAGGGGCGGCCGGCCCGGGCGACGAGCAGCCAGCCGCCCAGCACCATGGCGAGCGCGGACGGGGCGGAGACCGGCACCGCGACGAGCACGGCGGTCCGGCCGTCCAGGATGCCGCCGAAGCCCACCAGGGACAGGCCCAGCACCCCGAAGAGGCAGAGTGCGGCGCCGACCGCCGCGAGGGGTCCCGAACCGGGCCGGGGCGAGGCACCCGGAGTGCCCGGCATCTCGAAGCGGCGGAAGACCGCCACCAGCAGGGCGGTGAACACCGCGGCGGCCGCCAGCCGCGGCGGGACCTGCGCCCACCAGGCCCCCGTGGCGGGTGCGGGCAGCGGCGCACCGACGGCGAGCAGCGCCGCGTAGACACCGAGCATCGCGGTCAGGTGCCACAGGAACGCGGTCATCGCGACCCCGTTGGCGGCGACGACCGCCCGCCACACGCGCGCCCTGCCCGCGAGCCGGGTGCCGGGCCCGCGCAGCAGCTCCACGGCGCCGACCAGCCAGAGGGCGTGGCAGAGCAGGGCGAGGGTCGGCGGGGCCATGTTGGAGACCTCCTCGCCGGGCATGCCCACCATGGAGAGCGGATAGGGGCCGAGGGCCACCAGCGCGGCGGCGCCCGCGAGTCCGCCGGCGGCGAGCAGGCCGGGGCGCCGGATCATGCCGTCCGCGCGCAGGAAGCCGAGCTGGTGGACGGCGAGCCAGACGAGGGCGAAGTTGAGGTACCCCACGTACGGCACGCCGAAGGCGAAGCGCAGCAGGTCGACGGCGGCGACCGCCCCGGCGAGGGCGAGGGGCACCCGGGCTCCGGCCCGCTCGTGGAGCCGCAGCAGCGGCGGGGTGAGGGCGACCACGGCGAGGTAGACGCCGATGAACCACAGCGGCTGCGCGACCAGTCGCAGCGCCGCGCCCACGGGCCCGCGGTCCGCGCCGAGGACGGCCGCGACCAGGGCCGCGGCCGTCCAGACGAGCACGAACGCCGCGGTGGGCACCAGCAGCCGCCGCGACCGGCCGTGCAGGAAGGCCGCGTAGACGCTCCGCGCCGGAAGGCGGCGGCGCAGGGACCGGAAGGTGAGCGCGTGGGCGAAGCCGCCGACGAAGAAGAAGACCGGCATCACCTGGAGCACCCAGGTCAGGACCTGGAGCCCGGGGAGGGAGGCGAGCAGGTTGCCGACCCGCCCGTCGGCGGTGACGGCGGCCATCAGCCAGTGCCCGCAGACGACGGTGGCGAGTGAGGCGACCCGCAGCAGGTCGGCGTAGCGGTCGCGGGTTCCGGGGGTGTTCCGGGCGAGCTCGCGGACGGTGGTCGTGGTCATGGGGGCCACGGTGCCGCCCGCCCGGGGCGGCGGACAGCGCCCGGGTACTCAGGTCCCGTCTGAGTACCCGGCGCCGCCGTGACCGGGCGCGCGGTGCCGCGGCGGAGTGCTCAGCCCCCGGCGACGACCGTCGCCCCGGGTGCCGGAGCGAGGGCCGGACGTGCCTCGCGGCAGGTGCCCGAGGCCCGCAGCGCGGCGGCCACCGACTCGGCGGCCTCGGCGTCCTTCACCAGGAAGGCCGTGGTGGGGCCCGAACCGGAGACCAGTCCGGCGAGCGCTCCGGCGTCCGTGCCCGCGGCCAGGGTGGCCGCGAGGGAGGGGCGCAGCGAGAGGGCGGCCGGCTGGAGGTCGTTGCCGAGGGCGTCCGCCAGGCCCGCGGTGTCGCCGGTGCGCAGTGCCTCCAGCAGCGCGGGCGAGGCGGCCGGGGTCGGGACCTCGGTACCGCGGTTCAGCCGGTCGAACTCGGCGTAGACGGCGGGAGTCGACAGGCCGCCGTCCGCCATGGCGAACACCCAGTGGAAGGCGCCGCCCACCTCCAGGGGGGTGAGCAGTTCGCCCCGGCCGGTGCCGAGTGCCGCTCCGCCGACCAGGCTGAACGGCACGTCGGAGCCCAACTCGGCACAGAGCGAGAGCAGTTCCTCCCGCGAGGAGCCGCAGCCCCACAGGGCGTCGCAGGCGAGCAGGGCGCCCGCGCCGTCCGCGGAGCCGCCCGCCATCCCGCCGGCGACGGGGATGTCCTTGCGGATGTGGAGGTGCACGTTCGGGGTGATGCCGTGCCGTGCGGCGAGGAGTTCGGCGGCGCGGACGGCGAGGTTGGTGCGGTCCAGCGGCACCTGGCCGGCCCCCGGGCCCTCGCAGGTGACGGCCGGTGCCGCGGCCTCGGCCACGGTGACCTCGTCGTACAGGCCGACGGCGAGGAAGACGTTGGCCAGGTCGTGGTAGCCGTCCGGCCGGGCTCCGCCGACCGCGAGGCGGACGTTGACCTTGGCCGGCACCCGTACCGTGACGCCCCTGGTGACACTCACTGCTTCGCCTCCGCGATCCGCGCGAACTCCTCCACCGTCAGCGACTCCCCGCGTGCCTGCGGGGAGACGCCTGCCGCCACCAGGGCGGCCTCCGCCGCCGCCGCCGACCCGGCCCAGCCCGCCAGGGCTGCGCGCAGGGTCTTGCGGCGCTGCGCGAAGGCCGCGTCGACGACGGCGAACACCTCGGCCCGGGAGGCGGTGGTGGCGAGCGGCTCGCTGCGGCGCACCAGGGACACCAGGCCGGAGTCGACGTTGGGGGCCGGCCAGAAGACGTTGCGGCCGATGGCCCCGGCCCGCCTGACCTCCGCGTACCAGTTGGCCTTCACGGACGGCACCCCGTAGACCTTGCCGCCCGGCCGGGCGGCGAGCCGGTCGGCCACCTCGGCCTGCACCATGACGAGGGTGCGCTCGATGCTCGGGAAGCGCTCCAGCATGTGCAGCAGCACCGGTACGGCCACGTTGTACGGCAGGTTGGCGACCAGCGCGGTGGGCGGCGGCCCGGGCAGTTCCTGCACCCGCATGGCGTCCGAGTGGACGAGACGGAAGCGCTCGGCCCGCTCGGGCAGCCGGGCGGCGACCGTGGCCGGCAGGGCCCCGGCCAGCACGTCGTCGATCTCGACGGCGACGACCTGGTCGGCGGTCTCCAGCAGGGCCAGCGTCAGCGAGCCGAGTCCGGGGCCCACCTCGACGACGACGTCGTCCGGCCGGACCTCCGCGGTGCGCACGATCCGGCGGACGGTGTTGGCGTCGATGACGAAGTTCTGCCCGCGCTGCTTGGTCGGGCGTACGCCCAGCGCGGCGGCCAGTTCTCGGATGTCGGCGGGGCCGAGCAGGGCGTCGGGGTCAGTGGTGCTCACCGATACAGCCTACGGCCGCGGTGCGGCGGCGGATCCGCCACCCGCTGCACCGGGCGCGCTCGGGCGCGCCTCTGGGTGGCCGGCCGGCAGGGGCGCGGTACGCCCGGTGCGGACGTCGAGGGCGAGACCGGTCGGGGGGATGGGCGTGCGGGCGGCCGCCGGGCGGGGCCCGTCCGCCGGCACGCCCAGGGCGCGCAGCGCCTCGTCCACGGTGGCGGCGGTGGTCCACACGGTGCGGCGGCGGCCGTCGAGGGTGAGGACGAGGGGCCGTCCGCGGCGGACCTCGACGCGGTCGCCGCTGTCGAGTCCGGCGGCCCGGGGCGGGGAGACCGTGTCGTGCGGGCCGAGCAGGAGGCCCTCCTCGTGCAGCAGGGCCTCGACGTCCCCGGCGAAGGTGTGCAGGGTGCGGGAGTCGCCGTCGGCGGAGAGCCGCACCTCCTTGTCCGCGGCGAGGAAGGCGGTGGTGCCGCCCGCCAGGAAGGCCAGGACCAGGGCCCGGGGCAGGAGCCGCCGCAGCGCCCCGGTGCCGGGTGCCGGTGCCCGGCGCCGGGCACCGCGCCCTGCGCGCCGCCCGCCGCGCCGCCGGGCACCCCTGCGGGCGCGGCGGCGGGCCGGCGGGGGCGCGCCCTCCCCGCGGGGCGGGGCGGTCCCGGGGGCCTCGGAGAGGTCCAGGTGGGCGACGGTGGGGGCGTAGGCGGCCGCGACCCGGACGTCGAGGACGGTGTGCCCGGGATCGGCGGGGGCGGCCGGTGCCCGGGGCGTCGGGGCGGGCGGGCGGCCCGGCGCGCCGGGCGGCGGGGGCACGGCGGCGCCGGGCGGCCGCGACCGCCGCGCCGAGCCGGCGACGAGGGTCGGCGCGGCCGCGGGGGCCGCGGCCGGTGCGGCGGGGTACGCCGGGGGATGTCTGCCCTGCACGCCGGGCACAACGCTCCGGGAGCCCGATCGGTCACCGGCGGGGGCGTCCCTCCGGGGGCCCGGCGGGACGGCGGGGGCGTCCTCCCGGGGGCTTGGAGGGTCAGTAGTCGAAGGCGCGTGCGGTGTTGTCGGCGACGGCCGCCGCCATGGCGTCCTCGCCGAGCCCCTTGACCGCGGCCATCGCCCGCAGGGTGACCGGGATCAGATAGGGGGCGTTGGGGCGGCCCCGGTACGGCACGGGGGTGAGGAAGGGCGCGTCGGTCTCCACGAGCACCAGTTCCGCGGGGGCGGCGGCGAGCGCGTCGCGCAGCGGCTGCGCGTTCTTGAAGGTGACGTTGCCCGCGAAGGACAGGAAATAGCCCTCCGCCGCGCAGACGCGCGCCATGTCCGCGTCGCCCGAGAAGCAGTGGAACACGGTGCGCTCCGGTGCGCCCTCCTCCGCCAGAATGCGCAGCACGTCGGCGTGCGCCTCCCGGTCGTGGATCACCAGCGCCTTTCCGTGGCGTTTGGCGATCTCGATATGCGCGCGGAAGGAGCGCTCCTGGGCCGCGATTCCCCCGGGGCCGGTCCGGAAGTAGTCGAGCCCCGTCTCGCCCACGGCCCGCACCTCGTCGAGGGCGGCCAGGCGGTCGATCTCGGCGAGCGCGTCGTCGAGGGCCGCGTCGCCCCCCGCCTCGCGCCCGGGCCGCACCCGGCCCGGCCCGGACGGATCGGCGCCCGGGTCGCCGAGCACCAGGCGGGGGGCCTCGTTCGGGTGCAGGGCGACGGCCGCGTGCACCTGCGGGTGGGCGGCGGCGGTCTCGGCGGCCCAGCGGGAGCCCTTGACGTCGCAGCCCACCTGCACCACGGTCGTGACGCCCACCGCGGCGGCCCGGGCAAGGGCCTCCTCGACGGTGCCGTCCTGGAGGTCCAGGTGGGTGTGCGAATCGGCGACCGCCACCCCGAGCGGTTCGGGCAGCGGCGGCGGTGCGGACTTCGAACTCATGGGCGCGATCCTACGAGGCCCGCCCCCCGCCCCCCACACCGGCGCGTTCCGCCGGAGGGTGCGGGCGACGGGCCGCCGCCCGTCCGCGGTGCGGGGCCCGGCCCGGTGGACGACCGGCCCCGGCGGCACCGCTCATCTGCGGTGGTGGAAGGGGTGCAGCAGGTCGGAGAGGCGCCGGTGCCGACCGGTGGGGGCCGCCTCGGACGAGGGCCGCGGCTCCTCGGCGGCGGGTGCCGGCACGGAGGCGGCCGCGGGCCGGTCCTCGTGGGGCTCGGTGGCGTGGCCGTGCTCCATGAACTCCTGGACGGTCGAGACCCTCCCGGCCCGCATGATGCGGACGACGTGCCCCCCGCAGTTGAGGCAGGTGGGGCTGGACAGAGGAGACGGCACCCGCTCGCCGTCCGCCCGGTAGACGACGAACGCCCGGCCCTTGGTGTCGACGTGGTGCTCTATCTCGTAGGACTGCTCCCAGCCGTATCCGCAGCGCATGCAGGCGAAGGAATAGGCCTCGTGCACCGTAGGGGTGGTGTCCGTGATCTCGCTCATGCCAGCTCCTCTCCACTGTGTCCAGTGGACGCCCTTTCCGGCGGGAGCGCACAGGCGCCTTCCGACAATATGGCGCGCATTTGGGGATTCCCATGCACTGACGGCCGGGGCACGGTCTGCGCTTTGCCTTTTACGATAGTCCTTTACCGTCTCACGGTGCGGGCCGTGCCGCATTCTTTGCCGCCACGACGGCATCGAACACCTCCCTCTTGGGCAGCCCGGCCTCGGCGGCCACCGCCGCGATCGCCTCCTTGCGCCGCTCCCCCGCCTCCTCCCTCACCCGCACCCTGCGCACCAGCTCCTCGGGGCCGAGATCGCCGGGGTCCGCGGCGGGCGCTCCCTCGACGACGACGGTGATCTCGCCCCGGACGCCCTCCGCGGCCCACTCGGCCAGCTCCCCGAGGCCGCCGCGGCGGACCTCCTCGTAGGTCTTGGTGAGCTCCCGGCACACGGCGGCCCGCCGGTCCGCGCCGAAGACCTCGGCCATCGCCGCCAGGCTGTCGTGGAGGCGGTGCGGGGCCTCGAAGTACACGAGGGTGCGCCGCTCCCCGGCCACCTCGCGCAGCCGGCCCAGCCGCTCCCCGGCCTTGCGGGGCGGGAAGCCCTCGAAGCAGAAGCGGTCCACCGGCAGACCCGACAGCGCCAGGGCGGTCAGGACGGCGGAGGGGCCGGGCACGGCCGTGACCCGGAGGTCCCGCGCGACGGCGGCGGCGACCAGCCGGTAGCCGGGGTCGGAGACCGAGGGCATGCCCGCGTCGGTCACCAGCAGCACCCGGGCACCTCCGGCGAGCGCCTCGACCAGCTCGGGCGTCCGGGCGGCCTCGTTGCCCTCGAAGTAGGACACGACGCGCCCGGAGGTCTGCACACCGAGCGCCTGGGTGAGGCGGCGCAGCCGCCGGGTGTCCTCCGCGGCGACGATGTCGGCGTCCGCCAACTCGGCGGCGAGCCGGGGCGGTGCGTCGGCGACGTCGCCGATGGGGGTGCCTGCGAGGACGAGGGTGCCGGGCTTGGAAGTCACGACTCCATCCTCCCAGGACGGCAGCCGCCACGGGCACGGCCTCGTTCCCTACGATGGCGCGGTGACCAGTACCGCGCCCCACACCATCGAGGGCCAGGAGGCCGGGCCGCAGCCCGGGCGGCTCGACCGGCTGCGCCGGTTCGGCTACGTGCCCCGCCCCGTGACCGGCCTGCGCGACCGCCTCGTGCCGCCCTTCGTCCGCCCGTCGGCCGGGTTCTGGCGGGCGCTGGGGGTGCGGCCCGGCGACGGCGCCGTGCTGGCGCGGATCGCCGCCTGGGGCGGCCCGCTGCTGGTGGCCCTGATCGCGGGACTGCTGCGGTTCTGGAACCTCGGCAGGCCGCACGCGGTGATATTCGACGAGACCTACTACGCCAAGGACGCCTGGGCGCTGGTCAACCAGGGGTACGAGGGCAGCTGGCCCAAGGACGTGGACCAGCGCATCCTGCGGGACGGATCGGCGGTGCTGCCGCCGGCCGACCCGGGCTACGTGGTGCATCCGCCGGTCGGCAAGTGGGTCATCGGCCTCGGCGAGAAGCTCTTCGACTTCACGCCGTTCGGCTGGCGGTTCATGGTGGCCGTCCTCGGCACGCTGTCCGTGCTGATGCTGTGCCGGATCGGCAGGCGGCTGTTCCGGTCGACCTTCCTCGGCTGCCTGGCGGGGCTGCTGCTGACGGTCGACGGGCTGCACTTCGTGATGAGCCGTACCGCGCTGCTCGACCTGGTGCTGATGTTCTTCGTGCTGGCCGCCTTCGGTGCGCTGCTGCTGGACCGCGACGCGAGCCGCCGCCGCATGGCGGCGGCCCTCCCGGTGGACGGGGACGGGGTGCTGCGGCCCGACCGCACCGTCGCCGAGACCCTGCGCCTGGGGTGGCGGCCCTGGCGGCTGACCGCGGGCGTGATGCTGGGCCTGGCCGCCGGGACCAAGTGGAACGGCCTGTTCATCCTGGCGGCCTTCGGTGTGATGAGCGTGCTGTGGGACGTCGGGACGCGGCGCACCGCGGGTGCGGTCCGCCCGTACGCGGCCGTGCTCCGCCGCGACCTGGTCCCGGCGTTCGCCTCCACGGTGCCGGTGGCGCTCGCGACGTACGTGGTGTCGTGGACCGGCTGGATCGCCACCTCCGGGGGCTACCACCGGCAGTGGGCGAGTTCCGGTCCCGGGCGGGACAGCTCCTGGAGCTGGCTGTTCCCGGACTGGTGGCGCAGCCTGTGGCACTACGAGTCGCAGGTCTACACCTTCCACGTCGGCCTCACCGACGGGCACACCTACGAGTCGAACCCGTGGAGCTGGCTGGTCGTCGGGCGCCCGGTCTCCTACTACTACCAGGACGTCGCACCGGGCACCGGCGGCTGCCCGCAGGGCACGGCGGACAAGTGCGCGAGCGAGGTCCTGGCCCTCGGCACCCCCCTGCTGTGGTGGGCGGCCTGCTTCGCCCTGCTGTACGTCGGCTACCGCTGGCTGTTCCGCCGCGACTGGCGGGCGGGGGCGATCCTGTGCGCCTTCCTGGCCGGCTGGGCGCCCTGGCTGCACTACCAGGAGCGCACGATCTTCCACTTCTACGCGGTGGTGTTCGTCCCCTTCCTGTGCCTGGCGGTGGCGATGATGATCGGCGCGCTGCTCGGCCCGGCGGGCTGCGACGAGCGGCGGCGGGCGGTGGGCGCCATCGGCTCGGGGGTGCTGGTGCTGCTGATCGTGTGGAACTTCGTCTACTTCCATCCGATCTACACCGGCGCTCCGCTCCCGATGGAGGAGTGGCGCAACAGGATGTGGCTGGACATGTGGATCTGAGGGCGTGCGGCGGACGCACGGATCCGGCCGAAGCCGCGTCGGCCGGATCCGTGCGGTCGCGTCCCGGTCGGATAACGGCCGCCGCTCGCGGCTCACCCGTCCCGTAGGCTGCACCCGACGCGCCCCTTGAACATGTTCAGACCCAGGGGTGCGCACACCTCGGGGAGGGGTTGCAGGGGGATGCGCAGCGGGATGAAGGTCGCCGTCGTCGGCGGGGTGTTCGCCGTCGTGGCCGGGGGCGTGGGGTACGCGGGGTGGAACCTCGTCGGCTCGGTCGCGGACGGCGGGGACGGGGGGCTCTCCACCAGGTCCGCCCCCAGGAAGACCGGGCCGCCGGACGCGGCCGAGACGGAGGAGGCCGCCGGACGCTTCCTGACCGCCTGGGCGTCCGGTGAGGGCTCGGCGGCCGCACGGCTGACCAACGACCCGGTGGCCGCCGAGGCGGTGCTCGCCGGGTACTCCGCGTCGGCCCACGTGACCCGGGCGGAGATCACCCCGGGACCGGCGACGGGAGCCACCGTCCCGTTCACCGTCTCGGCGACCGTGGAGTACGAGGGCACCTCCGAGACCTGGGAGTACGCCTCCCGCCTCACCGTGGTCCGCGGGCTGAGCACGGGCCGGGCCGTGGTCGACTGGGACCCCTCGGTGGTGCACCCCGAGCTGACCGAGGGAACCTCGCTCAGCACCTCCGAGTCCACCGCGCCGCCGATCAGGGCGGTCGACAGGGACGGGGTGGAGCTGACCGCCGAGAAGTTCCCCTCGCTCGCCGGGATCCTCGACGAGCTGCGCGAGAAGTACGGCGCCGAGGCGGGCGGCACGGCGGGCGTGGAGCTGGTGCTCGCCTCCGACGACGGCAGCGTGCCGGACAGGACCCTGCTGACCCTGGCGGAGGGCGAGCCCGGCACGGTGCCGACCTATCTGGACGCCGGTGTGCAGGCCGCGGCGGAGCAGGCGGTCAGCCGCTACGGCAAGGCGTCCGTGGTCGCCGTCGAGCCGAGCACCGGGCACATCCGGGCGGTGGCCAACAGCCCCGCCGCCGGTTTCAACACGGCGCTCCAGGGCGGTCAGGCCCCCGGCTCCACGATGAAGATCGTGACGGCCGCGATGATGCTGGACCGGGGGCTGGTGAACGGCGCCGACTCCCCGGTGGAGTGCCCGCCCACGGTCGTGTGGGAGCGCACCTTCCAGAACCTCGACAAGTTCGAGGTGCCCGGCGCCACCCTGCGCACGGCCTTCGCCCGCTCCTGCAACACGACCTTCATCAAGCCCGTGAAGCCGCTGGGCGCCGCGGCCGGCAGCGCGCTCGGCGAGACGGCCGCGCAGTACTTCGGCATAGGGAAGGACTGGCAGAGCGGGGTCGTGACCCGCGACGGCTCGGTGCCCGCCTCCACGGGCTCCGAGACCGCCGCGTCCTACATCGGCCAGGGCCGGGTCCAGATGAACGCCCTCAACATGGCCTCGATCGCGGCCACCGTGAAGGACGGCGGCTTCCGCCAGCCGGTGATCGTGCCCGCGTCCCTCGACGACCGCCCCCTGGCCGTCGCCCAGCGGATGCCGGGCGGCATGGCCGAGACCCTGCGCGGGCTGATGCGGGCGGGCGCGGCGCCGGGCGGCACGGGCGCCGAGGCCATGGCCGCGGTCGGCGGCGACAAGGGCGCGAAGACCGGTTCGGCCGAGGTCGACGGCCAGGGGCAGTCCAACTCCTGGTTCACGGCCTTCGCGGACGACCTGGCGGCGGCGGCCGTGGTGTCCGCGGGCGGCCACGGTGGCGACGCGGCCGGCCCCGTGGTGGCGGCGGTGCTGGGCGCCCGCTGAGGGGCGGGGCGCGCCCGGGTGGTACGCGCCCCGGGGCGCCCTCGGCCGTGCGGTGCCCTCAGTGGCCGTCCAGCACCGGGGTGCCGGGGGCGAAGTGGGCGACGGCGGCCTCCAGCCGCTCCTTGTCGAAGTGCCACCCGGTCACCGCCCGGGAGGAGACCGCGGTGCCGGGCGGCACCGGCACCAGGAGGCGCAGGGCGGCATGGGCCTTCGGGCCGTCCCCGGGCAGCGAGGGGGCGCCCTCCCGCCGGGTGACGCCGACGTAGGGCACGGAGGCGGACCCCGCGGCCTGGCGCCACAGCACGAAGCCCGTGATGTCCTCCCAGGGCACGTGGGCGGTGGTGGCCTGGTACCGGGCGGGGCTCCCGCCGAGGAGCACGCCCGTCCCGTCGACCCGGAACGCGACCCTGCGGCTGAGCGCCGTGTACGCCATGAACAGCCCGCCCCCTCCGAACAGGGGCAGCCCCAGCACCTGGGCGAACAGGGGCGTGTCCGGAAGGAGCAGGGCCGCCGTGAAGGCGGCGGAGAGCGCCACCATCATCGAGGTCCTGAGGTCGAAGCCGTAGCGGGCCTGGTACACGGGCGAGGTCTCGCGGTCCATGACAAGATCATGGCAAACGGCGAACGGGCCGGGAAGGCCCGGTCGGCCGGCGCGACCGGTCCGGCCGCGCCGGCCGGCCTCACATCGGTGCCGGCCCCGCCTCCGGGGGGCCCGCGGGCCCCCCGTCCTGGCCCGTCAGCCGGAGGAACTGCGTGTTGACGGCCAGCAGGCCGCCGTCGACCCGCAGCGTGGTCCCGGTGATCCAGGCGGCGTCACCGGAGGCGAGGAAGGCCACGGCGGCCGCGATGTCCTCCGGCTCGCCGACCCGCCCGAGGGGGTAGACCTCCCCCAGTGCGCGGAGGACCTCCGGCCGGCCCTCCCAGGCGCGGGTGCGCACCGTTCCGGGGTTGACCTGGTTGACCCGGACGCCGCGGGGCGCCGCCTCGGCGGCCAGGGTGCGGGTCAGCGAGGCGAGCCCGGCCTTGGCCGCGCTGTAGGCGTGGCCGCCGAAGGACTGCTCGGCGTTGACGGAGCCGATGTTGACGATCGCGCCCCGGCCCCCGGCGGCGGCCAGGGACGGCAGCGCGGCGCGGGCGCACCGCATCGCGCCGCCGAGGCAGATGTCCAGGTCGCGGGCCCACTCCTGGTCGGGAAGCTCCTCGAAGGGGCCCGGATGGTCGATCGCGGAGAAGGCGTTGTTGACGAGCACGTCGAGCCGCCCGAAGCGCTCGGCGGCACGGGCGACGGCCGCCTCTGCGTCGGCGCGGTGGGCCACGTCCACCCGGCATGCCTCGGCGCCGTCGACCGCGGCCGCGGTCTCCTCGGCGGCCTCGGCGTCGACGTCGGCGACGAGCACCCTGGCGCCCTCGGAGGCGAGGCGGCGGGTGATCGCGGCGCCGATGCCCCGCGCCCCGCCGGTGACCAGGACCCCGTACCCGTCGAACCGTCTCATGGCACTCCCCCTCGCCGGACCCCCTACAGCGTGGACCGTATCGCGCGGATCAGGGCCTGCGCGCGGGGATCGGCGGTGACGCCCTTGCGCAGCCCGTTGGTCACATAGCCGAAGGCCGTGCCCGACTCGGGGTCGGCGAAGCCGAGCGAGCCGCCGCGCCCCGGGTGGCCGAAGGAGCCGGGGCCGAGGAGCGGGGCGGCGGGCCCGTGGAGCATGAAGCCCAGCCCGAAGCGGGTGGGCACGACGAGCACCCGGTCCGGGCCCGCCGACTCCTCGGTCCGGGCGAGGGTCAGGGTCGCGGGGGCGAAGAGGCGGCGGCCGCCGTCGACCTCGCCGATGGTCGCGGCGTAGAAGCGGGCCAGGGCCCGGGCGGTGCAGATGCCGCCCGACCCGGGCAGGCCGGCCGCGCGGTAGGCGGGGGCGTTCTCGTCGGGCGGCGGTGCGACGGCGGAGAAGGCGCGGCGGGTGAGCGAGTCCGGGTCCTCGTAGGCGGCGGCGACGGAGCGCTTGGGCCGCAGCCTGGGCCCTCCGCCCTGGGCCGGTCCGGGCTCGGGCACGGGACCGACGCGGCCGACCCGGTGGGCCTCCTCCTCGGGCAGGCCCATCCAGAAGTCCAGGTCCAGCGGGTGGGCGATCTCCTCGGCCACCCAGCGGCCGATGGGGCGCCCGGTCACCCGGCGGACGAGCTCGCCGAGCAGCCAGCTGTAGGTGTGGGCGTGGTAGCCGTGCTCGGCGCCCGGCTCCCAGACGGGGGCCTGCGCGGCGAGCGCCGCGGGCCCGGAGACGCCGTCGAGTGCCTGCTCCGGGGTGAGCGGCTGGTCGAGCACCGGCAGTCCGGCCCGGTGGGAGAGCACATGGCGGACG
The DNA here is from genome assembly GCF_024497955.1 of Streptomyces sp. C10-9-1. Classification (GTDB taxonomy): domain Bacteria; phylum Actinomycetota; class Actinomycetes; order Streptomycetales; family Streptomycetaceae; genus Streptomyces; species Streptomyces sanyensis. Next base: position 169,377 of record NZ_JANHKP010000014.1, read on the forward strand.
AGCACCCGCTCCTTGCCCGCGGCCTTGAACTCGGGCCAGTAGGTGCCGACCGGGGCGTCCAGGTCGATCTGGCCACGCTGGTGGAGCAGCAGGACGACGGCGGCCGCCACGCCCTTGGTGGCCGAGCGCACCACCTGCGCGGTGTCGACGGCCCAGGGCTCGGTGCCGTCGACGTCCCGGGTGCCGGTCCACAGGTCGGCGACCTTGCGGCCGTGCCGGTAGACGGCGACGGCCGCGCCGCGCTCGCCGCGCTGCTCGGCGTTGCGGGCGAAGGCGTCGGCGACCGCCTCGTAGCCCTCGGCCACCGTGCCCCGGACGTCCCCCACCTGTGCTCCCTCGCTCGCGTGCATCCCCCCATGGTGCAACGCCCCGGCGGTGCCCCCGGCCGCGGGGGCGGCGGGGCTCAGCTCAGCAGGATCGACACGTCGATGTTGTCGCGGGTGGCGTTGGAGTAGGGGCAGACCTGGTGCGCGGCCGAGACGAGCCGGGCGGCGAGGTCCTGGTCGACCAGGGGCAGGGAGACGCTCAGGGCCACGGCGAGCCCGTAGCCGCGGGCGTTGTTGGGGCCGATGCCCACCTTGGCGGCGACGGTGGACCCGCTCAGGTCGAGTCCGGCGCGCCGCCCGACGATGACCAGGGCGCTGTGGAAGCAGGCGCTGTACCCCGCGGCGAACAGCTGCTCCGGGTTGGTGCCCAGGCCGTCGCCGCCGAGGGCGGGCGGAGCGGCGACCCGGAGGTCTATCCGGCCGTCGTGGCTGGTGACATAGCCCTCGCGGCCGCCGTGGGCGGTGGCCTCGGCCACGTACACGATCCGGGTGGGCCGGGTGTCGAGGGGGTCGGTCTGTTCGCTCACGGTGCGTCCCCGGATCTGTCGCGTTCACCGCCGAAACTGCATCGTGCACAACGTATCGGATCCGGGGAGGCGCCCCGCCACGAGGGAAGCCCCGTCGGGCGCGGGACGCTCCGACCGGCCCTTCCGCTACCGCTCGGCGTCCGCGGCCCGGGCCAGGCGGTGCAGCTCCCTCCGCAGGCGGGTGATCTCGGCGCCGTCCAGGCCCGTGCTGCGGGCCAGCTCCGCGGGCACCCGCTCGGCCCGCCCGCGCAGCGCGGCGCCCTCCTCGGTCAGCACCAGGTGCACCGAGCGCTCGTCGGCCGCGGAGCGCTCGCGGCGCACCAGGCCCGCCGACTCCAGCCGCTTGAGCAGGGGCGACACCGTGCCGTAGTCCAGACGCAGCGCGGCGGCCAGCTCCTTGACGGGCACCTCGCCGCGCTCCCACAGCACCAGCATGGCCAGGTACTGGGGGTAGGTGAGGCCCAGGTCGGCGAGGAGCGGCCGGTAGGCGGCCGTCACCGCGCGCTGCGCGGCGTACAGCGCGAAGCACAGCTGCTCGTCGAGGAGGAGCGAGGCCTCCGGGGCGCGGTCGTGGTCGTTCGTCACGTCCCCATTGTCACGGACGCCGGGTCGAAGCCGAAGGGAAGCTCCAGGCGGTGGGCGCGCATGAGGTCCTCGTCGCACAGCAGTTCCTGCGTCCGGCCGTCCGCCGCGATCACCCCCTCGCTCAGCACCACCGCGCGCGGGCAGAGCTCCAGGGCGTACGGCAGGTCGTGGGTGACCATCAGCACCGTGACGTCCAGCGAGCGCAGGATGTCCGCCAGTTCGCGCCGGGAGGCCGGGTCGAGGTTGGAGGAGGGCTCGTCGAGCACCAGGATCTCCGGCTCCATGGCCAGCACGGTCGCCACCGCGACCCGGCGGCGCTGGCCGAAGGACAGGTGGTGCGGGGGCCGGTCGGCGAAGTCCGCCATCCCCACGCGCTCCAGCGCGGCCGCCACGCGCTCCTCCAGCGCGGCTCCGCGCAGCCCCGCCGTGGCCGGGCCGAAGGCGACGTCCTCCCGGACGGTCGGCATGAAGAGCTGGTCGTCGGGGTCCTGGAAGACGATCCCCACCCGGCGCCGGATCTCCGCGAGGTCCCGGCGGCCGACGGGCAGCCCGGCGACCGACACCGTCCCCACGCCGCCCGTGAGGATGCCGTTGAGGTGGAGCACCAGGGTGGTCTTGCCGGCGCCGTTGGGGCCGAGCAGCGCCACCCGCTCGCCGCGCCCCACGGTCAGGTCGACGCCGAACAGGGCCTGGTGGCCGTCGGGGTAGGCGTACGCGAGGCCGCGTACCTCCAGTGAGGGGGGCGTGTGGGTCATAGCGTCCATCCCAGCAGGCAGACCGCGAGCGCGGCCACGGGCAGTGCGGCGGCGAAGGCCCACTGGGCGGAGGTGGGCCGGGTGTCGTCGAGAACCGGCAGGGTGCCGGTGTAGCCGCGGCTGAGCATCGCCAGGTGCACCCGCTCGCCGCGTTCGTAGGAGCGGATGAACAGCGCCCCGGCCGAGGCGGCCAGGACCTTCCAGTGGCGCACGCCCCGGGCCTCGAACCCCCGGGAGCGCCGGGCCACCGACATCCGGCGCATCTCCTCGGTGACCACGTCCGCGTAGCGGATCATGAACGAGGCGATCTGGACGAGCAGCGAGGGCAGCCGCAGCCGCTGGAGGCCGAGCAGCACCGCGCGCAGTTCGGTGGTGGAGGCCAGCAGCACGGACGCGGCGACGCCGAGCGTGCCCTTGGCCAGGATGTTCCAGGCGCCCCACAGCCCGGGGACGCTCAGCGCGACGCCCAGCACCTCGGTGCGCTCGCCGGGCACCACGAAGGGCATCAGCAGGGCGAAGGCGACGAACGGCACCTCGACCAGGAGCCGTTTGAGCAGGAAGGCGGCCGGGATCCGGGCGACGGCCGCCACGGCGGCGAGCAGGGCCGCGTAGGCGCCGAAGGCCCAGACCGCCTCCCGGGGCGTGGAGACCACGACGAGGACGAAGCCGAGCGCGGCGACCAGCTTGCAGTGCGCGGGCAGGGCGTGGACGGGCGAGTCACCCGCCCGGTAGAGCCGGTGGGAGTGGCCGGCCCCCATCTCAGGCCGCGCTCCGGGGGGCCTCGTCGCGCTCCCGCGGGGCGCTGCGGCGACGCACGGCGTAGAGGGCCCCGGTGCCGACGGCGACGGTGGCGCCGACGCCGATCACTCCGGCCAGACCTCCGGAGAGCCGGGTGTTCCCGACGCCCTCTACCCCGTAGTCGGCGAGCGGGGAGCCGGCGCTCGCGTGCTCCTCGGCGGAGGCGTCGAAGCCCTTGTCGGAGGCGACGCGCTCCAGGCCGTCGGGGTCGCCGGAGGCGTAGAAGGAGAGGAACCCGGCCAGGACCAGCGAGGCGGCGAGCCCGGCGATCCACACGCCCCGGGGCGAGCGGGCGGGCGCCGGCCCGGGGGCGGGGGCGTCGACCAGTTCGCCGCCGACCCTCAGCTTCAGGGGGGCGGTCAGGCCCCGCGCGCCGAACACCAGGTCGGGGCGGACCGCGAGGACGGCGCCCACCGTGAGCGCGGTGATCGCGGCCTCGCCGATGCCGATGAGCACATGGACGCCCACCATCGCGGTGAGCACCGAGCCGATCGGCACCTCCGTGACACCGCCGAGGGCGTAGAGGAGCGTGAAGGCGGCGGCCGAGGCCGGGACCGAGACCAGGGCGGCGACGAAGGAGGCGGCGGTGACCGTGCGGCGGCCGCGCGGCAGGACGGCGGTCAGCCCGCGGAAGACCGCCCAGGCCACGACCACGGTGACGACGCCCATGAGCAGGATGTTGACGCCGAGGGCGCTGAGCCCTCCGTCGGCGAAGAGGATGCCCTGCATCAGCAGCACGACGGAGATGCAGAGCACCCCGGTCCAGGGCCCGACCAGGATGGCGGCGAGCGCGCCGCCGAGCAGATGGCCGCTGGTTCCCGCGGCGACCGGGAAGTTCAGCATCTGCGCGGCGAAGACGAAGGCGGCGACCAGGCCGGCGAGCGGCGCGGTGCGGTCGTCACCGCCGAGGGAGCCGGCCCTCGCGCCCCCCAGCTCCCGCCGGGCCCCGCGGAGCCCGGCGGCGACGGCGCCCGCGGCGGCGACACCGGCGGCCACGGACACGGGTGCGTCGATGAATCCGTCAGGCACGTGCATGGAGAACCCCACTCAGGACAGGAGAAGAACCGTCCAAGAATGGGCCCGCTGCAAATGACTTGCAAGAGCGCAGCGACCACACATGCGTATACGTCCCGAGAAGCGGTCGAGCCGCTACCGCGAAATATGGGACATTAGAGGACAAAGCGGACGAGTGTGAGGAGCAAGGCCGATGTCCCCCACCGTCAAGGAACACGCCCGAGGCCGCATCGTCACCGACGCTCCCCAGTACCGCCCCGTCCGGGTGTCCCTCAGCTACGACCCCGCCGAGGACCCCCAGTCCGTCAGCTTCGCCTTCCCCAGCGGGAAGGAGTGGACCTTCCCCCGCGAGGTGCTGGAGAGCGGGCTGACCACCCCGGTCCGGCGCGGTGACGTCGAGGTCTGGCCGTGCGGGCGGGTCCAGGCGGTCGTGGAGTTCCACACCGCGGACGGTGTCGCGGTCGTCCAGTTCGAGGCGAAGACGCTGCGGCGCTTCCTGCGCCACACCTACGCGCAGGCCGCCGCGGCCCCCACCGCCTGAGGCGCGCGGCCCCCTCGGGCCACCAAGGGACTTCGGCGGACCCACCGGGCGGCCGCCGGACGCGCGGAGGCCGCTGCCGCCGGGAGTTCCCGGCGGCAGCGGCCTCACCGTGTGCGGCGGCCCCCGTCCCCACGGTGCCGCCGCTGTCCGGGGGCTCGCTCACCCGGCGCACCCGCACCGGCCCCGGCGGCCGGTGCGCTTTCCCGCACACCGGCCCGCCGGACGCCCCCGGAGCCTCTCGGGCGTCAGACCCGGGCCAGCTCGCGGTCCGCGTCACCCTCGCCGGAGCCGTCGGACGCGGACGCGGAGCCCCGCAGCCGGTCGCCCTCGACGTCCACGTCGGGCAGCACCCGGTCCAGCCAGCGCGGCAGCCACCAGGCCCTGGCGCCGAGCAGCGCCAGCACCGCGGGCACGATCGCCATCCGGACGACGAAGGCGTCGAAGACGACGGCGATCGCCAGGCCGAAGCCGATCATCTTGATCATCTGCTCGCTGGAGCCGATGAAGCCCGCGAAGACCGCGATCATGATGACCGCCGCCGCGGTGACCACCCGGGCGCCGTGGCGGAAGCCCGTGACGATCGCCTCGCCCGGCCGCTGCCCGTGGACGTACGCCTCCCGCATCCGGGTGACGAGGAAGACCTCGTAGTCCATGGCCAGCCCGAAGACCACACCGATCATGAAGATCGGCATCATCGACATGATCGGGCCGGTCTGCTCCACACCGAAGAGCGAGCCGAGCCAGCCCCACTGGAAGACGGCCACGACCGCGCCGAGCGCCGCCACCACCGAGAGCAGGAAGCCGAGCGCGGCCTTGAGCGGCACCAGGATCGAGCGGAACACCACCATCAGCAGCAGGAAGGCGAGGCCCACGACCAGCCCGAGGTAGGGCAGCAGCGCGTCGTTCATCCGCTGGGAGAAGTCGATGTTCATCGCGGTCGCGCCGGTGACGTACACCTCGTCGCCGGACTGCTCGCGGATGTCGTGGACCAGGTCCTCGGTGGCCTTGGAGGAGGGGCGGTCCTCGGGGATCACCGTGATCATCGCGGCGTCGCCCGCCTTGTTCGGGGTCGGCGGCGTGACCGCCGCCGCGCCCTCGATCCCCCGGATGGTCTCGGCGGCGCTCTCGGCCGCGTCCGCGTCGCCGTCGACCACGACCACCAGCGGGCCGTTGAAGCCCGGGCCGAAGCCCTCGGAGAGCAGGTCGTACGCCTTGCGCTGGGTGGTGCTGACGGGCTGCGAGCCGTCGTCGGGCAGGCCCACCTCGAGCGAGGCCGCCGGGACGGCGACGGCGCCGAGGCCGATGACTCCGGCGAGCAGCACCACGACCGGGCGGCGGAGCACGAAGCGCGCCCAGCGGGTGCCCGCGTTGGGCTTGGCGGTCTCCCCGCCCGCGGCGGCCCCGTCCGCCGCCGCCGAGCCGCCCTCGGCGTCCTTGTCCTTCGCGGCGAGTGCCTTGCGCACCGCACGGCCCAGCACCCGGTCCCCGGCGAAGCCGAGCAGCGCGGGGATCAGCGTGAGCGCGACGAGCACCGCGATGGCCACGGTGCCGGCGGCGGCGAAGCCCATCTTGGAGAGCATCGGGATGTTGACGACGGCGAGGCCCACCAGGGCGATGATCACGGTGAGGCCGGCGAAGACCACGGCGGACCCGGCCGTGCCGACGGCCCGTCCGGCGGCCTCCTCCGCGTCCCGGCCCTCGGCGCGCTCGACGCGGTAGCGGGAGACGATGAACAGCGCGTAGTCGATGCCGACGGCCAGGCCGATCATCATGGCCAGCGTCGAGGTGGTGGTGCCCAGGTCGAGCGTGCTGGCCAGGGCGGTGATGCCCGAGATGCCGATGCCCACGCCGATGAGCGCGGTGACCAGCGGGAGACCCGCCGCGACCAGCGAGCCGAAGGTGATGACCAGCACGATCGCCGCGATCACCACGCCGACGATCTCGCCCGCGCCGGTGTGCGGGATGGTCTGGAGCGCGTCGCCGCCGATCTCGACGGTCATCCCGCCCTCGCGCGCGGCCTCGCCGGTCTGCTCCAGGGCGGAGCGCGTCGACTCGGTCAGCTCGAAGGGGTTCGTCTTGTAGGTGACGGAGATGTACGCGGTGGAGCCGTCCTGCGAGACGGCCTGGGAGGCGTAGGGGTCGGAGACGGAGGCGACCTGGCCGGAGCCCGAGGTCAGGTCGGCGACCGCCTCGGTGACCTCGGCCTTGAGGTCGGGGTCGTTCACCGAGCGGCCCTCAGGGGCCTTGAAGACGACCCGTGCGGTGGCGCCGTCGGCATTGCTGCCGGGGAAGCGCTCCTCCAGCAGGTCGAAGGCGCGCTGGGCTTCCGTGCCGGGGATCGAGAAGGACGAGGAGGTGGCGGCCGGTGCGGTCGCCGCGCCGAATCCGGCGAGGGCCAGCAGGGCCACCCACAGCAGGGCGACGAGGCGGCGGCGCCGGAACGCCGACCGTCCGATCTTGTACAGGAACGAGGCCACGAGGGCTACTCCCATGTGTGAGGCGAACAGGACAGGGGGAGTCGGCCCGACGACGAGAGCGGCGCGTCAGGAGCTGCGGGTGAGCGGATCGTGCGGGACCCGGGGAGGGGCACGCGCGGGCGGGGGACCTGCGCGTTCCGGAGCGGGGACTCCGTGCACCGGAGCGGCGCTCCGGCGGGGGCGCTCCGGCGGACGCCGGAGCGGGGGACGGGGTGGCCCGGGAAGCAGGCCCCGGGTCAGGCTGAGAGGGCGGGCAGGACCACGGCGTCGAGGTAGTCGGTCAGGAAGGCCCGGTCGGGGACCCGGTCCTCGATCAGCTCCCTGGCGACGAAGGCGCCGATCATCATGTGCATCACATAGCCCAGGGCGGGGTTGTCCGGGCGGATCTCCCCCCGGTCCACCGCCCGGCGGAGCACCACGTCCAGCCCGGTGATCTCCGGGGCGACGAGGTGCTCGCGCAGCGCCTGGTGGAGGTCGGGGTTGGTGTGGATCGCCTGGGCGAGCCCACGCATCAGGGCGCAGTCCTTCTCCATCCGGCAGTCGTCCGAGCGGTCGAGCATCGCGTGGAAGTCGCCGTGCAGCGTGCCGGTGTCGATCTCGGCGGCCTGGACCGGCTTGTCGTGCCGCACCGCCTTCACCACGAGTTCGGCCTTGCTCCCCCACTGGCGGTAGAGGGTGGCCTTGCTGGAGCGCGTGCGGGTGGCCACGGCGTCCATGGTGAGGGCGTCGTAGCCGACCTCGCGGAGCAGGTCGAGCACGGCCTCGTAGATCTCCGCCTCGCGCTCGGGGGTGAGCCGGCTGCGCGTCATGACCCGCCTCCTCGGCGATCGAAGGGAACGAAACCGTTTCGTACATGACGACCGTACCCCAGGGGCGGAGCGAAACGAAGTCGTTTCGCTTGTGGGCTGGGTCACGCGGCGGCCCGCCGCCGGGGGCCCGCCGGCCGGCGCCGGCACGAGTTGCCGCACCCCCGCGCCGCGGAAACCATGGGTGGGGTGAGTGAGCACGCCGCGTACCTGCGCTTCCCGCATCTGCACGACGACGTGGTCTGCTTCGCCACCGAGGACGACCTGTGGGTCGCCCCGCTGGCGGAGGAGGGGCGGCGGCCCGGCCGGGCCTGGCGGCTCACGGTGGACCGCACCCGGGTGGGCCACCCCCGCTTCTCCCCCGACGGGACCCGGATCGCGTTCACCAGCTGGCGCAGCCTGGACCCGGAGGTCCACCTGGTGCCCGTCGACGGCGGTCCGGCCCGGCGGCTCAGCTACTGGGGCTCGACCGACACCCGCGTCTGCGGCTGGACCCCCGACGGGCAGATCCTCGCCGTCTCCTCCCACAACCAGCCCTTCTCGTACTTCTCCTGGGCCTACAGCCTCCCGGTGGACGGCTCCCCGGGCAGACGCCTGCCCTGGGGGCCGGTCTCCGACATCGCCATGGCCGACGCGGTCCGGGCCCCGGCGCCGGAGGGCGAGGGCGTCGACCGCCGCACGCTGCTGCTGACCGGCAAACCGCCCCACGAGCCCGCCGCCTGGAAGCGCTACCGCGGCGGGGCCACCGGACGGCTGTGGCTGCACGGCGGACGCCTGCTGCCCGACCTGGAGGGACACCTCGACTGCCCGATGTTCGTCCGGGGTCCCGGCGCCGCCACCTGGGCGCCGGAGAGCGGCGGCCGGATCGCCTTCCTCTCCGACCACGAGGGCGTCGGCAACCTCTACTCGTGCCGTCCCGACGGCACGGACCTGCGCCGCCACACCGACCACGACGCCTTCTACGCCCGGCACGCCTCCAGCGACGGCCGCCGGATCGTCTACCAGTGCGCGGGCGACCTGTGGGCGGTCGACGCCCTCACCCCGGACTCGGTGCCGCGCCGGCTGGAGATCCGCCTCGGCGGGCCGCGCACGGGCCGCCGCACGTACCAGGTGCCGGCCGCCGGGCACCTGGACGCGCTCTCCGTGGACGAGACCGGCCGGGCCAGCGCCGTCGGCGTACGCGGCAGCCTCTACTGGCTCACCCACCGCGACGGCCCCGCCCGCACCATCGCCGACACCCCCGGGGTGCGGGTGCGCCACCCGCAGATGCTCGGCAGCGGCGGCCAGGTCGCCTACATCACCGACGCCGAGGGCGAGGACGCCGTCGAGATCGCCTACCTCCCCCGGGCCAGCGGGGACCGCCCGCCGCGCCGACTGGCCCACGGGGCGCTCGGCCGCGTCCTGGAGGCCGTCCCCGACCCCGAGGGCGAGCGGATCGCCGTCGCCTCGCACGACGGGCGGCTGCTGCTGGTCGACACGGCCGAGGACGGCGAGGGCGAGGTCACCGAGCTCACCCGCTCCCTCAACGGCCCCGTCCGCGACCTGGCCTTCTCCCCCGACGGCAGCTGGCTCACCTGGTCCCACCCGGGCATCGGCCGCTCACTGCGCCAGATCAGGATGGCCCGCATCGCCGACCGGGCGGTCGTGGACGTCACCAACGGCCGCTTCGAGGACGAGAACCCGGTCTTCACCAGCGACGGCCGCTTCCTCGCCTTCCTGTCCTGGCGCGGCTTCGACCCCGTCTACGACGTGCACACCGGCGACCTGTCCTTCCCGCTGGGCTGCCGGCCCTACCTGGTGCCGCTCTCCTCCGCCACCCCCTCCCCCTTCGCCCTCACCCCCGAGGGGCGTCCGGCCGCGGGCGGGCTCGACCCGCTCCAGGGCACCGGCGACGGCACAGTGATGGTGGAGACGGAGGGCCTGGAGAGCCGCGTCGTCCCCTTCCCCGTGGCCGCCTCCAAGTACTCGGCCCTCCACCCGGTGAGCGGCGGCGGCCTGGTCTGGCTGCGCTGGCCCATCTCCGGCGCACTGGGCGAGACCTTCGCGAACCCGGCCGACACCTCGGGCCGCCCGACCCTGGAGCACTTCGACCTGTCCAAGGCGCGCCGGAGCGAACTCGTCGACCATCTCGACTGGTTCGCGGTCAGCGGCGACGGCACCCGGCTCGTCGTCGTCGACGAGGGCGAGCTGCGCGCGGTGCCCGCCACGGAGGCCGGCGACGGGGACTCCACGGTCTACCTGGACATGCGCCGCATCCTGCACGAGGTCGAGCCGGCGGCGGAGTGGCGCCAGGCGTACCGGGAGGCGGGGCGGCTCATCCGCGCGCTGTTCTGGGAGCCCGGCATGTGCGGGATCGACTGGGACGGCGTGCTGGAGCAGTACCGGCCGCTGGTGGAGCGGGTCGCCTCGCCGGACGAGTTCGCCGACCTGCTCCGCGAGGTGCTGGGCGAGCTGGGCACCTCCCACGCCTACGTGACCCCCGCGCGGCGCAACGAGGGGCCGCCCCACTACCAGCGCGCCATGGGCCTGCTGGGCGCCAACCTCGTCTGCCGGGAGGGGCGGTGGGTGGTCAGGCGGATCCTGCCGGGCGACTCCTCCGACTCCAAGGCGCGCTCCCCGCTGGCGGGTACCGGCATCCGGGAGGGCGCGGTCCTCACCCATGTGGACGGCCGGCCGGTCGACCCGGTGGCCGGGCCGTACCCGATGCTCTCGGCGGCCGGGGGCACCACGGTCGAGCTGGCCTTCCTGCCCGCCGAGGAGGACGAGGAGATCCCGGTGGAGACCGCGGCGGAGGCCCTCGCGGCGGCCTCGGCGCCCGCCGAGCGGCGCGCCGGGGGGCGCACCCGGCGGGTGGCGGTGGTGCCGCTGGTGGACGAGCGCCCGCTGCGCTACCAGGACTGGGTGGCCAAACGGCGCGAGGTGGTGCGGCAGTTGAGCGGGGGCGCCTGCGGCTATCTGCACATCCCGGACATGGGCGGCTCGGGCTGGGCCCAGTTCAACCGCGACCTGCGCCTGGAGATGTCCCGCCCGGCCCTCATCGTGGACGTGCGCGGCAACGCGGGCGGCCACATCAGCGAGCTGGTGGTCGAGAAGCTCACCCGCAGGATCCTCGGCTGGGACCTCACGCGCGACGCGCAGCCCGTCAGCTACGCCTCCAACGCCCCGCGCGGACCCGTGGTGGCCATCGCGGACGAGGCCACGTCCTCCGACGGCGACATGATCACCGCGGCGTTCCGGCTGCTGGGACTCGGCCCCGTGGTGGGCACCCGGACCTGGGGCGGGGTCGTGGGGATGACGGGCCGCCACCGGCTGATCGACGGCACGGTCATCACCGTGCCGATGAACGCCGCCTGGTTCGACGCCTACGGGTGGTCGGTCGAGAACCACGGAGTGGAGCCCGACGTGCACGCCCTGCGCACCCCGCTGGACTGGGCGGAGGGCCGGCACACGGACATGGACGACGCCATCCGCCTGGCCCTCGACCTGCTGGAGTCCTCACCGGCGGCGGAGCCCCCGGACTACTCCTCCGTACCGGACCTGCGCAGGCCACCGCTGCCGCCCAGGGGGTGAGGCGCCCGGCCGGCGGGGCCGGGCACCCGGCGCGCCGCCGGGCACGCCGGGCCCGCCGCCCTCAGCGGCGCGGGGCGCGGCCCTTCTCGTCGGCCGCTCCCCCGGCTCCCACCAGCCCCCTGGTGACGCCCTCCAGCCGGGGGGCGAAGCGGCGCATCTCGCGCTGCCCCACGGTGGCGATCAGCCCCGGCAGGTAGCCGCGCACCGACTGCATGCCCCGCAGCCACCACTGGGCGTACACATGGGCGGAGCGCCGCTCGATGCCGGCCACGATCCGGTCCACCGCCGGGCCGAGGGGATAGGTCCGGTTCGAGGGCCAGGGCAGCCGCGAGCGCAGCTCGGCCATCACCTCGTCCTGGTCGGCGCCGCGGACCATGTCGGTGTCCGTCCAGGACAGATAGCCGACGCCGACCCGCACGCCCCGGTAGCCGACCTCGGCCCGCAGGCTGTGCGCGAAGGCCTCCACGCCCGACTTGGACGCGCAGTAGGCGGACATCATCGGGGCCGGGGTGAGGGCGGCCAGCGAGGCGATCTGCAGGAAGTAGCCGCGGCTCTCGACGAGCACGGGCAGGAAGGCCCGGCCGGTCACCGCGCTGCCGACGAGGTTCACCTCGATCACCCGGCGCCAGGCCACCGGGTCGGAGTCCAGGAACGGACCGCCCGCCGCCACACCGGCGTTGGCGACCACGATGTCGACCTTGCCGAAGCGCTCCTTCACCTCCTGCGCCACCCGGGCCATGGCCTCGTGGTCGGTCACGTCGGCGTGCCAGTGGTCGCAGTCGGTGTGCAGCAGCCCGGCGACCCTCTTGAGTTCGTCCGGTTCGAGGCCGACGAGGGCCACCCTGGCGCCGCGTGCCGACAGCTTGCGCGCCAGCAGCTCGCCGACGCCGCGTGCGGCGCCGGTGACGACGGCGACCTGCCCTTCGAGACTCCGCCTGCTCATGCGGCCTCCTCCTTCGTGCTGCCGTGGGTGTCGACGAGTTCGCGGATCTTCGCGGTGACCGCCTCGGGCGCCTCGACGGGCGTCATGTGCCCCGTGCCCGCGAGTTCCACCAGCTCCACGCAGCGCGGCAGGTCGAGGGCGAGCCGCTTGGCGTGCACCAGGGGGGTGAGCCGGTCGGCGGTGCCCGCGACCACGACGGCCGGCACGTCGAGCGCCCGTACCCCCTTGTCGAGGTCCAGCCCGGCCAGCACCTCGGACCAGGCGACCCGGGCGTCCCGGGGGCAGGCGTGGACGATCCGGGCGCAGGCGTCGACGCGTTCGGGCGGGGACGCGGGCCCCATCGTGGCGTACTTGAGGATCCGCCGGGACACGGGGGTGACCGGCCCCAGGGGCGCCCGGGCACCGAGGACCGCGCGGGTGAGCCTGCTGCGCAGCCGGCCCGGGCGGAGCGGGACGACGCGGGCCTCGTCGGTGAGCCGGGCGCTGCCGGTGCTGCACAGCAGCACGGCGGCGGCGCGGGCCCGGAAGGCCGGCCGGTCGGCCGCGGCCATGATCGTCATACCGCCCATGGAGTGGCCCGCCAGGACGGCCCGCTCCCCCGGGGCCAGCGCGGTCGAGAGCACCGCCTCCAGATCGTCGGCGAGGCGGTCGGTGCCGGCCGGGCCGAGGGGGCTGCGGCCGTGGCCGCGCTGGTCGTAGGCGATGACGCGGTGGTCGCCGGCGAGGGCGCGGATCTGGGCGTCCCAGAAGCGGGTGGAGCAGGTCCACCCGTGGGCGAGCACGACGGCGGGCGCGTCATCGGGCCCGTGGACCTCCACATGGATGCGTGAGCCGTCGGCCGAGGCGGCGGTGAGCTCCCGGTCCGCGACCGGCGGGGCCCCGGCGCCCCGGGTCAGGCGGCTCATGCGGCCGCCTCCGCACCCCGGCCGGACTTCTTCGCGGCACCGTCCGCGCCCGGGAGCGCCCCGGCCGGGAGGGGGTCCCTGCGGACCCGGAGGACCTCGTACTCGGCCAGGTCCACGCGGCGGGTGGCGTTGCGGAACTCGGTGGTGGTGCCCGGCCAGACGGTGGTGTTGCGCCCGGCGGAGTCCAGGTACCAGCTGGTGCAGCCGCCGGTGTTCCACACCGTGCGCCTCATCCGCTCCTGCACCCTGCGGTTCCAGCCGTGGACCGCGGACGGGCGGGCGCAGAGCACGCTGCCCTCGCCGAGCACGTCGAGCTGGCGCAGGTAGTCGGCCATGTAGTTCAGCTGCGACTCGATCATGAGGATCATGGAGGAGTTCCCGAGGCCCGTGTTGGGGCCGATGATCGTCATCCAGTTGGGGAAGCCCGCGGCGGTGGCGCCGCGCAGCGCCTCCATCCCGTCCTTCCACGCCTCGGCCAGGGTGATCCCCTCGGCGCCGACGACGCGCTCGGCGATCGGCATGTCGGTGACGTGGAAGCCGGTGCCGAAGACGATCGCGTCGACCTCGGCCTCGGTGCCGTCCGCGGCGACGACGGTCGAGCCGCGGACCTCCTTCAGCCCGGAGGCGACCACGTCCACGTTGGGCTGTGCGAGCGCCGGGTAGTAGGTGCTGGAGAGCAGGATCCGCTTGCACCCGATGCGGTAGGACGGGGTGAGCCGGGCGCGCAGGGCGGGATCCTTGATCGCCTTGGCCATGTTGGCCTTGGCCAGGCGCTCGACGAGGCCCAGCTCCTCGGGCCGCTTGGTGAACGCCTGCACCTGGAGTTCGCGGATGCCCCACAGCAGACCCCGGCGGGCGGCTCCGGTGAACGGGAGCTGCCGGTGGATCCAGCGCTCGGCGGCGGAGATCCTGCGGTCCACCCGCGGCATGACCCACGGGGGCGTCCGCTGGAACAGCGTCAGGCGCCCGACCTCGGGCTGGATGGCGGGCACGATCTGGATCGCGGAGGCACCCGTGCCGACCACGGCGACCCGCTTCCCGGCCAGGTCGTAGTCGTGGTCCCAGCGGGCGGAGTGGAAGACCTTGCCCTCGAAGCCGTCGAGGCCGGGGATGTCCGGTGTCTTGGGGTCGGAGAGCGGCCCGGTCGCGGAGACGACCACGTCCGCGGTGAAGCGGCCGCGCGAGGTCTCGATCACCCAGCGGCCCTGTGCGGCGTCCCAGGCGGCCTTCAGCACCTCGTGGCCGAGGCGCAGGTGGGGCCGGAGTCCGAAGGTGTCGGTGACGTGCTCCAGGTAGGCCCGGATGTGCTCCTGCCCGGAGAAGGTCCTCGGCCAGTCCGGGTTGGGGGCGAAGGAGAACGAGTAGAGGTGGGAGGGGACGTCGCAGGCGCACCCCGGGTAGCTGTTGTCCCGCCAGGTGCCGCCGACCGACTCGGCCCGCTCCAGCACGACGAAGTCCGTGACCCCCTCGCGGCGCAGCCGGACCGCGGCGCCCAAGCCGCCGAATCCGGATCCGATCACCGCCACGCGTACCTGCTCGTGCTGCTGCTCCGTCATACCGCCGCCTCCTGCTGAAACCGCCGGACGTCCGTGTCTCCGCCCCCGGGGGAACGCTGCCAGTGTTCACTGGCATGGTTGGGAGGGTAGAGCAGCGGCATACCGAGCGGTAGGGGTCCGGCCCGACAAGTTACCGGCGGTACGCCTGACGGGGCTGCCCTTAGGCTTCCCGTGTGACCGGAGCGCGCGAGTACCGCATGGAGGAATTGGCCAGGGAGGCCGGCATCACGGTGCGCACCCTGCGCTTCTACCGTGAGCGCGGGCTCATCGACCCCCCGCGCCGCGAGGGGCGCATCGCCTGGTACGACGAGCACCACCTCGCCCGGCTGCGCACGATCGCCGCCCTGCTGGAGCGCGGTCACACGCTCAACGGCATCGCCGACCTCGCCACCGCGTTCGAGAGCGGACGGGACGTGGGCGAGGCCCTCGGCCTGGTCGAACCGACCGAGGAGACCCCGGTCCGCCTCACCCCCGAGGCCCTGGCCGACTACTTCGAGGGGCAGGTCACCCCGGAGAACCTGGCGAACGCGCTCAGGCTCGGCTACCTCGCGGTCGACGGGGACGAGATCGTCCACATCAGCCGGCGGCTGCTCGACGTCTCCGCCGCCCTCGTCCGCGAGGGCATCCCGCTCGCCGACGTCCTGGAGGCCGGACGCCGGGTGCGGGAGCACGCCGACGCCCTCGCCGCGCTCTTCCTCGACCTCCTGGGCTCCCACGGCGGCACCGGCACGGCCGATCCCGAGCGGCTGCGCCCCCTGGCCAAGAGCGTGGTGGACGCCGAACTGTCGATGGCGATGGACCGCAGGCTGCACGGCGAGCGGCCGGGGCAGTAGGGCGCGCCCGGGGAGGGCCGGTCCGCCGGGCCTCCCCGGGGCCCGGGATGCGCCGCCCGCCGCAGCCCCGAGCGGCCGGGCCGCCTCAGACGCCGTAGACCGCGGTCACCGGCGCATGGTCGCTCCAGCGCTCCCCGTGCGTGGCGGCCCGCTCCACCCACGCCTTCACCGCACGGTCCGCGAGCCCCGGCGTGGCCACCTGGAGGTCGATGCGCCAGCCCGAGTCGTTGTCGAAGG
This sequence comes from Streptomyces sp. C10-9-1, assembly GCF_024497955.1. Classification (GTDB taxonomy): domain Bacteria; phylum Actinomycetota; class Actinomycetes; order Streptomycetales; family Streptomycetaceae; genus Streptomyces; species Streptomyces sanyensis. Next base: position 185,250 of record NZ_JANHKP010000014.1, read on the forward strand.
CCCGGCCCCGGTAGGACCACCAGGAGTAGGGGCCCTCCTGTCCCGGGTGGAGGGCGCGCACCACGTCGACGTAGCCGGCCTCCTCGTAGACCCGGGAGAGCCACTCGCGCTCCTCCGGCAGGAATCCCGCGTTCTTCCGGTTGGCCCGCCAGTTCTTCAGGTCGGCCTCGCGGTGCGCGATGTTCCAGTCGCCGCAGACCACGACCTCGCGCCCGTCGGCGGCCGCCCGTTCCCTCAGCTCCTTGAGGTAGGGCAGGAACTCGGCCAGGAAGCGCATCTTCTCGTCCTGCTTCCCGGTGCCCGCCTCACCCGAGGGCAGGTACAGGCTGGCGACCGTCACGCCCGGCAGGTCGGCCTCCGCATAGCGGCCGGAGCCGTCGAACTCGGAGGACCCGAAACCGACGCGGACCCGGTCCGGCTCCCGTCGCGTGAGGATCGCCACACCCGCGCGCCCCTTGGCCGCGGCCGGGGCGAAGAGGGTGAACCAGCCCTCGGGGCTGCGCACCCCGGCGGGCAGCTGGTCCTCCTCGGCGCGCACCTCCTGGAGGCAGACCACGTCCGCGGAGGTCCCCGCGAGCCACGGCAGGAAGCCCTTCCGGGCGGCGGCGCGCAGGCCGTTCACGTTGACGGAGGAAACGGTGAGCATTGCTGCACCCTACCGAGCCCGACCGGTCCGGCGGAGGGAGGGAACGGCGGAGCGGGCCGGGCAGGGCACCGCGGGTAGGACCCCCTCTCGCCTGCCCGTACGCTTTTCACCATGCAGCTTCGAGCCATGGCCTTCGACCACCCCGACGCGGTGAAGCTCAACGACCGGGTACAGCTTGAGTACGTCGAGCGCTACGGGGACGGTGAAGGCGACGTCACCCCCCTCGCCCCCTCGATGTTCGCCCCGCCGAGCGGCCTGTACCTGATCGCCTACGACGGCGACCGCCCGGTGGCGACCGGCGGCTGGCGGTCGCAGGACGCCAACCCGCTGGGCTACGCGGACGGCGACGCGGAGCTGAAGCGCATGTACGTCATACCCGAGGCGCGCGGCCTGGGCCTGGCCCGCCGCATCCTGGCGGCCCTCGAAGCCGACGCGCGCGAGGCAGGGCGCGTCCGGATGGTGCTGGAGACCGGCGACATGCAGCCCGAGGCGCTGGCCCTCTACGCCTCCAGCGGCTACCTGGCGTGCGGGAAGTTCGGCCACTACCGGGAGTACGACAGCAGCCGCTGCATGGCCAAGCCCCTCTCCTGACCCGGGGCCGGCCCCCCGTCCCCCGCTTCGCCCGGGCGGCGCCGTCCGGGCCCTCGGGCCCGCCCCGGGCGGCCCGCCCGCCGAGGAGGTCCATGCGCGCCGCCGCGCCCCACCGCACCTGGCCGACCGACCTGCCCGTCCTCGTGGTCGCCGCCGCCTGGGGCTCCAGCTACCTCGCCGCCAAGGGCGTCACCACGGCACAGACCGTACTGGCCGTACTGGTGCTCCGGTTCTCCCTGGTGCTGCCCGTCCTGGTCCTCGCCGGCCGGCGCAGGCTGCGGGCCCTCGACGCCCGGCAGGTGCGCGGCGCGGGCGTACTCGGGCTCGTCCTGGCGGGGATCTTCCTCCTGGAGACCTACGGCGTGGTGCACACCTCGGCCACCAACGCCGGGCTCATCATCAGCCTCACGATGATCATCACGCCGGTCGCCGAAAGCCGTCTGACGGGCGTGCCCCTGCCCCGCCCGTTCCTCTGCGCCGCGGGCCTGTCCGTCGCGGGGATCGTGCTGCTCACCCAGGGCGCGGGCTTCACCGCGCCGTCCCTGGGCGACCTGCTGATGCTGGCGGCCGCGGCCGCCCGTACGGTGCACGTCCTGGCCATGTCGCGGATGCGCTCGGTGCAGGGCGCCGACGCGCTGTCGCTGACCACCGTCCAGCTGGGCACGGCGACGGCCGTCTTCGCCGTGCTCTGCGCAGCCCCCGGGACCGGGCGCACCCCCTGGGAGGCCGCCGCCGTCCTCGGGACCGGGCAGTGGCTGTGGCTGCTCCATCTCTCCCTGTCCTGCACGCTGTTCGCCTTCTTCGTCCAGATGTGGGCCGTGCGACGGAGCTCCCCTTCCCGGGTGAGCCTGCTGCTCGGCACCGAGCCGGTCTGGGCGGCCGTCGCGGGAATCGCCCTCGCCGGGGACCGGCCCGGATGGACGGGACTGCTGGGCGCGCTGCTGGTGCTCGCCGGGACGGCCTGGGGCCGCCGTGCCGCCGCCCCTCCCGCACCGGCACCCGCCGGCCCCGCCGGACAGGCGCCCGGCCCGGGGCGGGTGGCGCGGGAGCACCCCCTGCCGTCGCCCGGGGCCGCCCCGCCGCCGCCTGCCTGACGGCCCCTCGGCCCGGCCCGGCGCCGCACCGCCTCCCGGGGAGGGGCCACCCGCGCGGGCGCGGGCGCGGCGGGGGAACGCGCCACGGGCCCCACCGGATGTACGCCGCACAAGCCTCGGCGTGGTGCATGGTGGACCTGCGCGCCGCTCCGGACCGGCGGGGCGCACACCTCACCGAGGACCGAGGGGAGTCCGTCGGCCTTCCGGCAGCGACCGGTGCCGTCCGCACACCCCCGGCACGGCCCCACGCCGGACGGTCCGCACGGCGAGACAGGGAGACCGCCATGCCCGACGGAGACCGCGGGCGCGACCACGGGCGGGCCGACGCCTCCGGAGCCGGCGCTCCCGGGAGTCCGCGCCTGGGGCTGACGCTCACCGCGGCCGCGATGTGCATCTTCGTGGTGCAGCTCGACTTCCTCGCGCTCAACCTCGCACTGCCCCGGATGGCCTCCGAACTCGGGACGAGCACCACCGATCTCCAGTGGGTGATCAGCGGCTACATGCTCGCCCTCGCCGCCTTCCTCATCCCCGGCGGACGCCTCGGCGACATCTTCGGCCGCCGGCGGGTGCTGATCGTCGGACTGGCCGTCTTCGGGCTCTGCTCGCTGGGCGCGGGGCTCTCCTCGTCCGCCGCCGTGGTCGTCGTGCTGCGCATCCTCCAGGGCACCGGGGCAGGCATCCTCTTCCCCCTGGCCGTCGCCGTGGTGACCGACGCCTACCCGCGCGAGCGGACGATGCGCGCGATCGGCAACGCCTACGGGATCGGCGCCCTCGCCCTGGCCCTCGGGCCGCTGGTCGGCGGCGGGCTGACGGAGCTGATCGGCTGGCGGTGGGTCCTGCTGATCAACGTGCCGACCGTCCTGGTGGCGATCCTCGTCGTACGGGCGGGCGTGCGGGAGTCCCGGGACACGACCGTGCCGCGGACCATCGACCTGCCCGGCCTGGTCACCGTGGTGCTCGGCATCGCCGGACTGACGCTCGCGGTCGACCGGGCGAACGCCTGGCCCGCGGGCGCCACCGTCGCCGTCGCGGCGGCGGGGCTGCTGATGCTCGGGCTGTTCGTGCTCCGGGAGCGGAGGGCCCGATGGCCGCTGGTGGCCCTGGACCTCTTCCGCAACACGCCGTACGTGATCGTGACCCTGATGGCGACGGTGGCCAACATCGCCTTCGTGGTCGCGATGTACGGCGTCACGGTCTACCTCCAGGAGGTCGAGGGGCACTCGCCGCTGGTGTCCGGTGTCATCTTCCTGGCCTCCTCCGTCACCGCGGGCTTCGCGGGCCCGGTCTCCGGATGGCTGGGCGAGCGCTTCGACATCCCCCGGACCATCGCCGCCGCGACGGTCCTCGGCGCCGTGGGGCTCGGCCTCGTGTCGCTCTCCGACGCCCTCGGCAGCTACCTGCCCGGCCTCGCCCTGGTGGGGCTCGGCTACGGCATCGGCTGGGCCATGGCGAGCATCGGCACCCAGACGGTCGTCCCGGCCGAGCGTGCCGGTCAGGCCTCCGGGGTCACCCTCGCCATCGTGATCGGCGTCGCGGGCATGTTCGTGGCCGCCGGGGCGACGTTGATCGAGGTCAGGGCCGAGGACGTCGGCCTCGGGACCTCGATCGAGGACGCGCTGCGCTGGATGGCCATCGGCAGCGCGGTCGCGGCGGCCGCCCTCGGCGCACTCGCCGCACGCCTGATGCCGCGCACCACCGCGGGGACCTCCTGACGGCCGGATGCCTCTGACGGGCAGCTCTCCTGACGAGCGGTGGGACGCACTTCCGGGCGGGACGACTCGCCGGGGGGCTCCCCCGAACCACTGCACCACCCGCCTGATCGTGCCGGGAGACAGTGACTCGGGTGCCGCCTGGCGGGCCACGACAGGGCGCGACTCCCGTGGAAGCTCGCGACCCCGCATCACAACATGCCGATCGCCACGGCCCGGTGCGCTCCCCCATGCCCGAAGCCGGGCGAGCACGCGCGGCACGCGTGCCGCGCCACCCTGACCGCGTGGCAAGCCGACAAACGACGAGATCCCGCCCGATCTTGCGATCGGACGGGATCTCGTCACCATTCCCGAGCGAACTCAAGAACAGCTGTGCGTGGACCTGAGGGGATTTGAACCCCTGGCCCCCTCGATGCGAACGAGGTGCGCTACCGGACTGCGCCACAGGCCCTTGCAACGAGTGAAACTCTAGCATCCCGATCCGGGTGCTCCGAAATCCGTTCCGCGGACTCCACGGCGGCGAACGGCCCTCGTGCCGAGCCCGTGCCGGGACGCGGCGCCCGGCGCGACCGTGCCCCGGCGCCTTTCAGGCGCCGGGGCACGGTGGGGTGGGTCCGGCCGGAGTCACTCGTTGGCCGCGCGGGGCCGGTCCTCGTCCGCGTACTGGTCGAAGAGCGGGGTGCGGCCCCGTTCCCGGGAGCGCCGCTGCTGGGGCGGCCGCCGCTCCGAGGGCGCCTCCTCCTGCGGCGGGGTGGGCTCCGCCGCCGAGGAGCGGGCCGAGCTCCAGGTCTCCGGGTCGTTCACGTCCACCCCGCCGGCCGCGCGGGGGGCGACGGGGGCCGTGACGTAGGTGGGAAGGGGCACGGGGACGGGGTCCCAGCTGTCACCGGCGGCCGAGGGGCCGCGCTGCCGCCGCTGCTGGTCGACCCACTCCGCATGGTCGGTCTGCTCGACGAGCGCCCGGCGCCCGGCCTCCTGCGGCGAGACGGCGGACACGGGCTGAGGTTCGGCCGACTCGGCGGGCTCCTCGTCGGCGTCCGCCGCCCCGGGCTGGGGCTGCGGTCGGCGGCGCCCGCCCTCGCGCAGCTGCCGGGCGGCGGCCTCGGCCTGCCGCCGGTCCATGACGTAGGCGAACCTCCGGCGCTCCTGCTTGCGCAGGTGGGCGATGTACGTGGTCAGCAGAGCCGCGGGGGCGGCGGGGGCCCAGAGGAAGCCGATCCCGCCGACGGCGGCGACGATCGCACCCGCGGTGAACGCCACGAAGAGGACGGAGGTGGTCCGTCTGCGGCGGGCGAGCACCTTGCCCCGGCGGGCCCGCTCGGCGGCGGCCCGCTCCGCTCCCGCCCTGCCTCCCTGGCGCTGCATCCGCGGCTGCCGCGGCCGGGCGGCGGGTGCGGGCGCACGTTCGGGCGCGCGTTCGGGCGCGGGGGCTTCGGTTCGGGGCGCGGCGAAGGCCCGGACGTCCACGGAACCCATCCGGTCCGTGGCCGCATCCGGGTCCACGTCGTACTCGGGCTGCTCGGCCGCGCGGCCCCGCTGGTCCTTGGCGTACCGCCGCTCCATTCCCGCCCGGCCCGAGAGCAGCCGGATGGCCGTGGAGAAGCGTTCCGTCGGACGAGCCTCGTTCAACTCGTCCTGCCTGCGGAGCCACATCGGCACCAAGTAGGCGGCCCAGGCCCCGACGATGACTGCGTAGATGAGGCCGCTGCTGCTCACGCCTCACACCGTAGAGGGATACGCCCGGCGGCATCCGCCAATTGGGCCGGTGTGTCGCACGATCTGGCTGATATCACGGACTTTTTTTGTGATTACCGGGATCGCACACGGATACCCCGAGACCAATATCGAACATTTATTTTATTTCCTGTGCCGTTCCGGGTCCCGTCCCCGGTGCGGAGCCCGTCCCCGGTGCCGGGCCCGGTTCCGGGCGGGAACCCGCGACCGGGCCTCCCTGCTCGGTCGGGGCCGCCGGGCGCGAGCGGTGCCACCGCCGCAGCAGCCCCTCGGGCACCTCGTCCGCCGTGAGCGCGTAGACGAGGTGGTCCCGCCAGGCCCCGTCGATATGGAGATAGCGCGGGCGCAGCCCCTCCTCACGGAAGCGGAGTTTCTCCACCACCCGGCGACTCGGGCCGTTCTCCGGGCGAATGCAGACCTCGATCCGGTGCAGCCCCACGGTACGGAAGCAGTGGTCGACGGCGAGCGCCACGGCGGTCGGCATCACACCGCGGCCCGCGACCTCGCGGTCGACCCAGTAGCCGACATGGCCCGAGCACATCGAGCCCCAGGTGATCCCGGCCACGGTCAGCTGCCCGACCAGCCGTCCCTGGTACTCGATCACGAAGGGCAGCATCCGCCCCGCATGGGCCTCGGAGCGAAGGTGGCGCACCATCTGGCGGTAGGTGGGCCGCTGGGCGACCGGCCCGCCCGGCGCCGGCGGCGGGATCGTGGCCTCCCAGGGTCTGAGCCAGTCGCGGTTGCGCCGGTTGACCTCACGCCAGGCCCGCTGGTCGCGGAGCTTTATGGGCCGCAGGACGACGTCGCCGTCCGCCAGCACCACCGGCCAGGTCGCGTTCATGACGCGGGGGACGGCTCTGGGGAGGCTGCGGGGCCCGGGTGGTCACCGCCGCGCAGCTGGTCGACCGCGTGCCGCAGCAGCGGTTCCAGCACGGCGAGCCCGTCGCGGACCCCTCCGGTGGACCCCGGGAGGTTCACGACGAGGGTGCGGCCCGCCACCCCGGCGACGCCTCGGGAGAGGGCCGCCGTGGGGACCTTGCCGCGGCCGTGGGCGCGGATGGCCTCGGCGATGCCCGGCACCTCGCGGTCGAGGAGCGCGCGGGTGGCCTCGGGGGTGCGGTCGGTGGGTGAGATCCCGGTACCGCCGGTGGTCACGACCACGTCGTACGCGGCCCGGACTCCCTCCCGCAGGGCCTCCTCGACGGGCGCGCCGTCGGGCACCACCCGGGGGCCGTCGACCGTGAAGCCGAGGGCCGTCAGCGCCTCGGCGATCACCGGTCCGCCGCGGTCCGCGTAGACGCCCGCCGCGGCGCGGTTGGACGCCGTGACGACGAGGGCGCGGTAGGGGGCCGCGGAGCCGGCATGTTCCCCGGCGGTCATGAGCCCGCCTGCTCTCGATGCCAGTCGCCGGACTTGCCGCCGGTCTTCTCCTCCACCCGGACGTCCGTGATGACGGCGGCCTTGTCGACGGCCTTGACCATGTCGACGACGGTGAGAGCGGCCACCGACACCGCTGTCAGGGCCTCCATCTCGACCCCGGTGCGGTCGGTGGTCTTCACCGTGGCCGCGATCTCGACGGCGTCGTCGGCGACGGAGAGGTCCAGCTTCACCCCCGAAACGGCGAGCGGGTGGCAGAGCGGGACCAGGTCGGGCGTCCGCTTGGCGCCCATGATCCCGGCGATGCGCGCCGTGGCCAGGGCGTCGCCCTTCGGCACGCCCTCACCACGCAGCAACTCCACGACCCGCGGTGACACCAGGACGCGGCCGGTGGCCCGCGCGGTGCGGGCCGTGGCGTCCTTCTGGGAGACGTCGACCATGCGGGCCGCTCCCGCCTCGTCGATGTGCGTCAGCCTGCTCTGCGTACTCATGTGCGCTGTGTGCTCCCGGTAGGGACCCGTACGGGCCGTGTGTGGGCAGACACGCTACCGCCACCGCGGGCCCCTCACCCCAGGAGGACCACGTCGACCCCGGCTCCGGGCTCCACGGACGTCGTCCTCTCGGGGACCACGATGAGGCAGTCGGCGTGCGCGAGCGCGGCAACGAGGTGGGATCCGGCACCGCCGACCGGTGCCACGCGCCCCGCCTCGGCGTCGTAGCGACCGCGCAGGAACTGGCGCTTGCCGTCCGGCGAGGTGAGCGGCCCCTCCGCGTCCAGCAGAGCGCGGACCGTCGGGCGGTGCACGTCGTCGAGCCCCATCAGCGTGCGGATCGCGGGCCGGACGAACAACTCGAACGAGACGTAGCTGGAGACCGGGTTGCCCGGCAGGGCGAGCAGCGGCGTGTGCTCCGGACCGATGGAACCGAAGCCCTGGGGCTTGCCCGGCTGCATGGCGAGCCTGCGGAAGTCGACACCGCTGCCGGGCACGTCCTCGTCCCCGGTGGGGGCGAGCGCCTCCTTGACCACGTCGTAGGCGCCCACACTGACACCTCCCGTGGTGACCAGGAGGTCGGCGCGGAGCAGCTGGTCCTCGATGGCGGCGCGGAGCAGCTCCGGATCGTCGGTGACCGCCCCCACCCGGTAGGCGATGGCACCGGCGTCCCGGGCGGCGGCGGCGAGCGCGAAGCTGTTGGAGTCGTAGATCCTTCCCGTGGTCAGCTCCTCGCCGGGCTGGGCCAGTTCACTTCCGGTGGAGAGGACGACGACCCGGGGACGGGGGCGCACCCGGACGGTGCCCCGGCCGATCGCCGCGAGCAGCCCGATCTGGGGCGGGCCGAGGACGGTACCGGCCGCGAGCGCGAGGTCGCCCGCCTGCACGTCGCTGCCGCGGGCGCGCACATGGGCGTGCTCCTCGACCGGCCGGTACACCCGGACCTCGCCCGCGGCACCCTCGGGGGCCTGCCCGGCGGGGAGCATCGACGTCGCGGCCCCGCCGCCGGTGCCGCCGTCGGTCCACTCGACGGGGACGACCGCCTGCGCCCCGGGCGGAAGCGGCGCACCGGTCATGATCCGGGCGGCCTGGCCCGGACCGACCGTCGGCAGCCCCTCGCTCCCGGCCGCGATGTCGCCGATCACGGCCAGGACCGCCGGGGAGTCCTCGCCGGCCCCCGCGAGGTCGGCGACGCGGACGGCGTAGCCGTCCATGGAGCTGTTGTCGAAGGGCGGCAGGGCGACGGGGACGGTGACGTCGTCGACCAGGACGCAGCCCTGGGCCTCGGGAAGCTGCAGCTCGATCGGGTCCAGCGGCCGGACAGAGGCGAGGATGTCCTCCAGGTGGTCGTCGACCGACCAGATCGTGCTGCTCACGGTGTCTACATCTCCTCGGTCACGAATCGGCGGAGCCAGGCGCGGAACTCCGGGCCAAGATCCTCACGCTCGCACGCGAGTCTGACAATGGCACGCAGGTAGTCGCCCCGGTCGCCGGTGTCGTAGCGGCGGCCCTTGAAGACGACGCCGTGGACCGGCCCCACCGAAGACCCGCCCGCGAGGTGGGCGTCGGCGAGCTTCTGGATGGCGTCGGTCAGCTGGATCTCGCCACCGCGCCCGGGCTCGGTCTCCCTCAGTATCCCGAAGATCGCCGGGTCGAGGACGTAGCGGCCGATGATGGCCAGATTGCTGGGCGCCTCCCCGGCCTCGGGCTTCTCCACGAGGTCGGTCACCTGGACGACGTCGCTGTCCCCGGTGGGCTTCACCGCGGCGCAGCCGTACTGGTGGATCTGCGCGGGGTCGACCTCCATCAGGGCGATCACGCTGCCGCCCTCCCGCTGCTGGACCTCGACCATACGGGCCAGCAGCGGGTCACGGGGGTCGATCAGGTCGTCGCCGAGGAGGACGGCGAAGGGCTGGTCGCCGACGTGGGGGGCGGCGCAGAGCACCGCGTGCCCCAGGCCCCTCGGGTCCCCCTGGCGGACGTAGTGCATGGTGGCGAGGTCGCTGGACTCCTGGACCCGGGCGAGCCGGCCGGCGTCGCCCTTGCGCGACAGGGCCTCCTCCAGCTCGTAGTTGCGGTCGAAGTGGTCCTCCAGGGGGCGCTTGTTGCGCCCGGTGATCATCAGGACGTCGGAGAGCCCCGCGGAGACGGCCTCCTCCACCACGTATTGGATGGCGGGCTTGTCGACCACAGGCAGCATCTCCTTCGGGGTGGCCTTGGTGGCCGGAAGGAACCGGGTGCCGAGACCGGCGGCGGGGATGACAGCCTTGCTGATCCTGGGGTGCGACTGAGTCATGCGGAGCACCTTAGCGACTGAGTATGGGGGGAAGATGATGCTCCGGTTAACTTCCTCCTTATAACAGTGCATACGAGAGGTTCACCGTCGGCGAATGAGGAACGACATGTCCGAGAAGGGCGCTCTGCGCCGCGAACTGCTCGCCGCCCGGCGCCTGCTGCCGCCGGAGGAGGCCCGGAGCGCCGCGGCCGTCCTCGCCCGGCAGGCCCTGCTCCTGCCGGAGGTGGCGGAGGCGGACACCGTGGCCGCCTATGTCTCGGTGGGGAGCGAGCCCGGCACCCGGGCCCTGCTCGACGTGCTGCGCGCGCGGGGTACGCGGGTGCTGCTGCCGGTGCTGCTGCCGGACAACGACCTGGACTGGGCGCCCTACCGGGGGGCGGAGCACCTGGCCTCGGCCGGACGGGGGCTGCTGGAGCCCCAGGGCACCCGGCTCGGTCCGGACGCCGTGCTGGAGGCCGGGACGGTACTGCTGCCGGGGCTGGCGGTGGACGGCCGGGGCATGCGGCTGGGGCGCGGGGGCGGCTCCTACGACCGGGTGCTGTCCCGGCTCTCCGCGGCGGGGGCCGACCCGGCACTCGTGGTGCTCCTCTACACGGACGAGGTGGTCGATCAGGTCCCGGTGGAACCCCACGACCGCCCCGTCCATGCGGTGGTCACTCCTGCCGGCGTGCGGCGCTTCACCCGGCCGCGCCGCCCGGCGGACGCAGGGTGAGGGTGTCGGCCGTGGCGGTGTCCACCGCCTCTCCGGTGTAGACCCAGTCCAGCAGCTCGCCCTTGGCCCACTTGTCGGTCTGGTCGGTGTAGTGACTGTGGTAGGCGTGGCCCGATGCCCCGGTGAGGTTGATCCACCGGGACTTGTCCCAGTCGCCGACGTTGAGCACCATCCGCATGGACGGCACCCAGACCACGTCGTAGCCGCCCGCCGCGTTCCAGCCCGTGGCGTTGACGGCCGCCTCGCCGCCGCCGAGGTTCCACGGGCCGCGGTTCAGCATGGACCGGAGGAATCCGGGGCCCTGGGTACCGAGGGTCTGGTTGCGCAGGGTCAGCTGGTGGAGTCGGCCCCAGCTCCAGGTCGAGGCGTCCTTGCCCATCTCGGCCGTGAGCTCCCAGCGCGCGTCCTCCATCGCGCGGGCGAGCAGTTCGTCCCGGGTGTCGGTCGGCTCGTCCGTCCGCGTACCGGGGCTGCGCCACCAGGCGTTGTCCTCGTCCTTGAGCAGCCGGCGGACCACCTCGTACCACCGGTCGCCCCCGTCGGGCTGTGCGGAGTCGGCGTCCCGCTGGCCGCATTCACGCACCCGCTCCACGAGGTCGTCGTCCGGTGCGGTGCTGTCCGCGGGCAGCACGCTCAGGCACTCGCCCTCGATCCGCAGCTCCTTGGGGAGCTTGTTGCCGAAGGCCAGCTTGAGGACGTTGCGCCACACGCCGTTGAAGTAGGCGGCGGCCGCCGAGTCCGGTTCCTGGGTGTAGTCCCAGCCCTCCAGCAGCTTCTGCGCCTCACGGACATAGGCGTCGGAGACGTCGATCTTGAGCAGGTAGGGGGTCAGCAGCTTGGCTATCTCGCTGCTGTTGTCCATCTGCATGGTGCGCATGTCCTCGGTGGAGATCTTGCCCCCGCCCCGGATCTTGGACTCGATCAGATCGTTGATGCGCTGGCTCCGGGCACCGTAGCCGTAGTCCTCGGTGATGAGGTACGGGTACGTCTCGGCGTCGATCACGGACTGGTTGGCCGTGACGATGTAGCCGCGGGCCGGGTCGTACTCGTAGGGAAGTTCGTCGAAGTCGATGTAGCCGTCCCACTTGTACCGCGGGTCCCAGCCCGGGGCGGGGGTGCGGCCGTCGCCCTCGGCGCGGATCGGGATCCGCCCGGGCGCCTGGTAGCCGATGTGGCCCTTGGTGTCCGCGTAGATCATGTTCTGGGACGGGACCTCGAAGTCCTTGGCCGCCGCGCGGAAGCCGGCGAAGTCCTTGGCCCGGTTGAGCGTGAAGACGGCGTCCATGCTCCTGCCCGGCTGGAGCGCGGTCCACTGCAGGGCGACCGCGTAGCCGGAGCCCCGGTCGGGGGCCGCGTTGGAGACGGGCGCGCGGTCGCCCACCCTCGCCAGTTCCTTGCTGCGGTCGGAGACGAGCGGGCCGTGCTCGGTGGACCGGACGGTGATGGTCTTGTCCGCCCCCCCGGCGACCTTGATGACCTCCTCGCGGACGGTCAGCGCCTTCTCCTTGCCGCCCACCAGGTAGCTGTCACCGTCGAGCTTCTCCAGGTAGAGGTCGGTGACGTCCGCCCCGAGGTTGGTGAAGCCCCAGGCGATGTCCTGGTTGTGGCCGATGACGACACCGGGCATGCCGGAGAAGCTGTAGCCGGCCACGTCGAAGGTGCACTCCGAGGAGAGCTCGCGGCAGTGGAGGCCCGTCTGGTACCAGAGCGACGGAAGCTGCGGCGCGAGGTGCGGGTCGTTGGCCAGCAGGGGCTTCCCGGTGGTCGTGTACTTGCCGCTCACGACCCAGGAGTTGGATCCGATGCCACTGCCGTTGGGGCCGAGGAGCGCCGGGATGTCGTCGAGGGTGTCCGCCAGGGCCCCGAGCTGCGTGGTGAACCCCGCCGCCGCTCCCGCAGGGGTGCCGGTGCCGGGAGCACCGTCGGCCCCGCCGGAGCCGCTGCCGCTTCCCGCACCGCCGGCCGAGGGCTCGGCCTCCGGGTCGTAGGCGCCGGTCGCCGGGTCGATCCCGCCCTCCTGGACGATCGGCTTGTTCCGGTCGTACGGGTAGTCCGGGTACAGGTCGCGGATCTGGTCGGCGCCGAGGCGGCTCGTGAGCAGCGAACGGTCGATCTCGTCCTGCATGTTGCCGCGCAGGTCCCAGGCCATCGCCTTCAGCCAGGCGACCGAGTCCACCGGTGTCCACGGCTCCGGCGTGTAGTCGTTCGCGAAGGACAGCGCGGCGTACTCCACGGACAGCTCGTCGGCGGAGCGCCCCTCGACATAGGCGTTGACGCCGTCGGCGTAGGCCTGGAGGTACTTCTTCGTCTCGGGCGAGAGCCGGGTGTCGTACTCCTCCTGGGCGACGTTGCGCCAGCCCAGGGTCCGCAGGAAGGCATCGGTCTCGATCTGCGCCGAGCCGAACATCTCGGACAGCCGGCCCGCGGTCAGGTGGCGCCGGACGTCCATCTCCCAGAAGCGGTCCTGGGCCTGGACGAACCCTTGGGCGCGGAACAGGTCCTCGTCGCTGTCGGCGTAGATCTGCGGGATGCCGTAGGCGTCCCTCTTCACCTCCACCGTGCCGTCGAGGCCCTCGACCTCCAGCGAACCGGTGGTCTGGGGGAAGGAGGCGCGGACCGTGCCGACGCTCCAGTAGGCGCCGTACCCGACACCCGCGACGAGCGCCAGCACCAGGACGAGCACGAGCAGTCGGGCACGTCGCCCCTTCTTCTTCTTGGGGGAAGAGGCTGTTGTGTTGGCGGGCATCGCTGTCCTTCGAGGGGCAGGGTGGTCCTGGCAGTGCTGAGGCAACTCTAGGCGCAGCACCCGGCCGGCCCGGACGCGGTATCCACACGGCACCGTTCGTCCCCTGATGATCGGATCGTCTTACTGTCAAGAAAGCGTTAAAGATTAGGTAAGGTAACGAAGTGCGCCCGGCGGTACCACCGCCCCCTGCACCGGGCGCGAGGGGAAGGATCGGCCGCTGACTGTCCACCAGCTCAACGAGCTCCTGCTCGTCTGCTCGCTCGTCCTGCTCGTCGCCGTCGTGGCAGTGCGGATCTCCTCGCGAAGCGGGCTCCCCAGCCTGCTGCTGTACCTCGGAATCGGCGTCGCCATGGGCCAGGACGGCCTGTTCGACCTGCAGTTCGACGACGCCGAGCTGACGCAGGTGATCGGCTATGCCGCGCTGGTGGTGATCCTGGCCGAAGGCGGCCTGGGCACGAAGTGGAAGGAGATCAGGCCCGCACTGCCCGCGGCGGCCGCGCTGGCGACCGTCGGCATCGCGGTGAGCGTGGCCGTCACGGCCACAGCCGCCCACCTCCTCGTGGGCCTGGAGTGGAAGCAAGCCCTGATCATCGGCGCGGTGGTCTCCTCGACCGACGCGGCGGCCGTCTTCTCCGTCCTGCGGAAGGTGCCGCTGCCGTCCCGGGTGACCGGCGTCCTGGAGGCGGAGTCGGGCTTCAACGACGCCCCCGTCGTCATCCTCGTCGTCGCGTTCTCCACCTCGGGACCCGTCGACGCCTGGTACCTGCTCCTGGCGGAGATCGCCCTGGAACTCGCGATCGGCGCCGCGGTCGGCCTCACCACCGGATGGCTGGGGGCCTACGCGCTCCGCCGCGTCGCACTCCCCGCCTCCGGGCTCTACCCGATCGCCGTGATGGCCATCGCCGTGGTCGCCTACGCCGCCGGCGCCATGGTCCACGGCAGCGGCTTCCTGGCGGTCTACCTGGCGTCGGTGGTCCTGGGGAACTCCCGGCTCCCCCACGCCCCGGCCAACCGCGGCTTCGCCGAGGGCCTCGGCTGGATCGCCCAGATCGGGATGTTCGTCCTGCTCGGACTCCTCGTCACCCCGCACGAGCTGGTGGACGACTTCTGGCCGGCCGTCGTGGTGGGCCTGGTGCTCACCGTGGTGGCGCGGCCGCTGAGCGTGCTGGTGAGCCTGCTGCCGTTCCGGATGCCGTGGCAGGAGCAGGCCCTGATGTCCTGGGCCGGCCTGCGCGGCGCGGTCCCCATCATCCTGGCCACCATCCCCATGGTCTCCGGCGTCCCGGACAGCCACCGGATCTTCAACATCGTCTTCGTGCTGGTCGTCGTCTACACCCTGATCCAGGGGCCGACCCTGCCCTGGCTGGCGCGGGCCCTCCACCTCGGGGACCCGGCCGAGGCCGCGGACCTCGGCGTCGAGTCGGCGCCGCTGGAGCGGCTGCGGGGGCACCTGCTCTCGGTGTCGGTCCCCGAGAAGTCGAGGATGCACGGCGTCGAGGTGGGGGAGCTGCGGCTGCCGCCGGGGTCCGCGGTCACCCTCGTCGTACGCGACGGGGCGAGCTTCGTGCCCCTCCCCACGACAGCGCTGCGGCAGGGCGACGAGCTGCTGGTCGTGGCGACCGACCCGGTGCGGGACGAGGCCGAAAGGCGGCTGCGGGCGGTCTCGCAGGGCGGGAAGCTCGCCTACTGGCTGGGGACCGGCGGGCGCTAGCGGCCGGGTCCGCCCCAGGCCGCCCGCCTGACACGACACCCGGGGTCCCCGCAAGGCGACCGAGAGTCACGGACCGGAGGCCGGTGCTGCGGAAATCACAGGACCGAGGGAGCCGATCTCCACCGTTTCCCAGGTGGACGCGGCGAGAACCCTGTACCCTGAAGGCACACTGATCGACCAACTCTGCCTGACGCAGAGCTGGCGCGACCGTATGGCGGCCGCGGAGTCCCCTCGCAGCGGGCCCCGGTATCTACCGCAGTTCCGCGCAAGAGGACAGCTCTCGGCACCTCCCGGCACCCCGGTGAGCGCTACCAGGCGGCAGAAAGGCTAGGGCCGTGGCGTCCACGGTCGCCGACAAGCGCTCCGGCTACGGGCAACTCCTCCGCACTCCCGGAGCCTGGACGTTCCTCCTCCCCGGGTTCGCCGCCAGGCTGCCCTTCGCGATGCTGACCATCGGCATCGTGCTGCTGGTCCAGGACACCACCGGCTCCTACGGCCAGGCCGGCGCCGTCGCCGCGGCCACCGGTGTGTCGATGGCCCTGTTCGCCCCCCAGAGCGGGAAGCTGGCCGACCGCTTCGG
This sequence comes from Streptomyces sp. C10-9-1, assembly GCF_024497955.1. Classification (GTDB taxonomy): domain Bacteria; phylum Actinomycetota; class Actinomycetes; order Streptomycetales; family Streptomycetaceae; genus Streptomyces; species Streptomyces sanyensis. The sequence goes on from NZ_JANHKP010000014.1 coordinate 200,937, forward strand.
CCAGCGGGCCGTGCTCGTGCCCGGTGTGATCGTCCATGCCCTCGCCGGATCCGCCCTGGTGGCGCTCGCCCTGTCGGGCGCGCCCCTGTGGGCCCTGTTCGCGGCCGCCGTCCCCACGGGAGCATCGGTTCCCCAGGTGGGTCCGATGGTGCGCGCCCGCTGGGCCGCCCGCCTCCAGGGCTCCCCGCTGCTCCAGACCGCCGCGGCCTTCGAGTCCGTGACGGACGAGTTCACCTTCGTCGTCGGGCCGGTCCTGGCGACCGCCCTGTGCACGGGCGTCCACCCGGCCGCCGGGCTCGTCGCCGAGGCCGGCCTGACCCTCGTGGGCGGTCTGCTGTTCGCCGCCCGGCGCGGCACCCAGCCCGCCCACGGCCGCCCCGCCGACACGGGGCGCGGGCGGACCTCCGCCCTGTCGGTGCCGGGGGTACGCGTGCTCGCCGTCGCGTTCCTGGGCATCGGATCCGTCTTCGGCGGCATGCAGGTGTCCCTCACCGCCTTCAGCGAGGAGATCGGGCAGCCGGGCGTGAACGGCCTGCTCTACGGCCTGTTCGCCGCCGGGAACATGCTGGCGGGCGTCGCCATCGGCACCGTCGCGTGGAAGGTCGGGCCGCGCAGGCGCCTGCTCGTCGGCTACGCCCTGCTGACGGCCGCCGCCTCGCTGCTGTGGACGGCCCAGTCCGCGGCGCTGCTCGGAGCGCTCGGCCTGGTGGTCGGCCTCTGCATCGCGCCGACGCTGATCACCGGCTACACCCTGGTGGACTCGCTGGTCCCGGCGACGGCGCGCACCGAGGCCTTCACCTGGCTGACGGGGGCCGTGGCCCTCGGCCAGGCCGCCGGTGTGACCGTGGCCGGACGACTCGCCGACGGCTACGGGTCGAGCGCCGGGTTCGTCGTGCCGCTCGCCGGCACCGCTCTGGCGCTGGTGACCCTGATGGCGCTGCGCTCCCGGCTCTCGCCCTCGGCCGGCGGACGGGTCGCGGCACGTGGCATCGGTCACCGAGCCGCGGTGACGGTGGACTGATTCCACGGAATACGTCACTATGGACCGTCGTTAGCACTCATCGAGTGAGAGTGCCAGGAGGAAGACAGTGCCGACCTACCAGTACCAGTGCACCGAATGCGGCGAGGGCCTCGAGGCGGTGCAGAAGTTCACCGACGACGCCCTGACCGTGTGCCCGAGCTGCGACGGACGTCTCAAGAAGGTGTTCTCCGCGGTCGGTATCGTCTTCAAGGGCTCCGGCTTCTACCGCAACGACAGCCGCGGCGCCTCGTCGAGCAGCTCCCCCGCTGCGTCGAAGCCCGCCGAGAGCAAGACGCCGGAGACCAAGGCGTCCACGCCGGCTCCCGCCGCCTCCGCCTCCTCCGGGAGCACCAGCTCCGCAGGCTCCGCCGCCTGACCGACCGCGCCGCCCACCAGGCGCCGGACGCCGAGGGGCCGCGGCCGAGCTGCGGGCCTCGCCGCGGTCCGGCGTACCGCGGCCCATGTCGGCACCGGCACTCCACACCCCGTCGCGGCCCCGGTCCACGGCGGGGCTCGCCGTTTCCGGACCGCCGGATACTGTGACCTGCCATGGCGACCAACGCGAACGCAGACACCGGCCACCGCTCCCCCGGCGCGGAGATCGGGGTGATCGGCGGCTCGGGCTTCTACTCCTTCCTGGACGACGTGACGGAGGTGCGGGTCGACACCCCCTACGGGCCTCCGAGCGACTCCCTCTTCCTCGGGGAGATCGGCGGCAGGAGGGTGGCGTTCCTGCCGCGCCACGGGCGCGGCCACCATCTGCCGCCCCACCGCATCAACTACCGCGCCAACCTGTGGGCGCTGCGCTCCGTGGGAGTGCGGCAGGTACTCGGGCCGTGTGCGGTGGGCGGCCTGCGCCCCGAGTACGGCCCGGGCACGCTGCTGGTGCCCGACCAGTTCGTCGACCGCACGAAGTCGCGGGCGCAGACCTACTTCGACGGACTGCCCCTGCCGTCGGGGGAGCTGCCGAACGTCGTCCACGTCTCGCCCGCCGACCCCTACTGCCCGAGGGGCCGCAAGGCCGCTCTGGCGGCGGCCCGCGGACGGCTGTGGGAACCCGTGGACGGCGGAACCCTCGTCGTGGTGGAGGGACCCCGCTTCTCCACCCGCGCGGAGTCCCGCTGGCACGCGGCGATGGGCTGGTCGGTGGTCGGCATGACCGGGCACCCCGAGGCTGTGCTCGCCCGTGAACTGGAACTCTGCTACACGTCGCTGACGCTGGTCACGGACCTGGACGCGGGGGCCGAGGCGGGCGAGGGAGTCTCCCACGAGGAGGTGCTCAAGGTGTTCGCCTCGAACGTGGACCGGCTGCGCGACGTTCTGTTCGACGCCGTGGGCGAGCTCCCGGCGAACGAGGAGCGCGACTGCCTCTGCCGCAACGCCCTGGCGGGTATGGACCCGGGGTTCGTCCTGCCGTAGTCGCCCGCGGCGGTGACCGGGTTGTCCACAGTCCGGTGGGTGTCCACAGGGCCCGGCGGATCCGGCCGGAGAGCGGGATCGTGGGTGCAACAGGACACGGGCAGCGGGCCCGGTCCGGCGCTCACGAAGGCGGTCCGCCATGGCGTTCCCCGTCCACCCCCGTCACAGCTCCGCCCCTCCGCACGGTGCCTCCGAGCCGGTTCCCCGCGACGGGGGCAGCGGCTCGGGAGCCCTCGCGGCCTCCGGCCGCGGGCGGCCCGTGCCGGCTCCGCCGCCCTCCCCGCCCGGGCGGTCCGCCCGCCCCGGGGGCCGGGCGGCCGAGGATCGGGGCCCGTCCGGGCCCCCGGGCCCGACCGGGGCGACCGCTGCGGCACGGCAGGTTCCGGTCGGTGCTCCGCACCGGTCGGCGGTCGCGGAGCAGAGGGAAGCAGTTCCGCCGGCCGGCTGCGGACCGCACGCCACGACCGTGCCCCGCCCCGGCGGCGTACCGCCGTTCCCACCCGTACACGTCCGTGCAGGTGCGCGGCGGCTGCGCAGGGCGGTGGGCAGGCAGCGCAGGGCCGCCGCGGCCGGCCTCGCCGTCACGGCCGCTGCGCTGGCGGCCTCCGCAGTGGGGCGGGCGGACGATCCGGGTGGGCGGCTCGCCCGGGACGTCCCCGCCGCGGCGGCACTGGCCGCGGCACCCGCCGAGGAGCGGAAGCCGGGCGGGGAGCTCGTCTCCGCACCGGTCAGGATCGCCGACGCGGCGGCGGTGAGGCTGCTGCGCCCCGGTGATCTCGTCGACGTGATCGCCGCCCCCGCCTCCGCGGACGGCCCGGACGCGACGGCCGAGGTCGTCGCCTCGTGCGTGCGGGTGGACCGGGTGCCCGCACTCGCGGGCGAAGGCCCCTCCGACGGGGGCGCGCTGGTGGTCCTGTCCGTATCCAGGAAGGTCGCGCAGGCCCTCGCGGGCGCCGGGGCCTCCGCGCCACTGGTGGTGGCGGTGTGCTGACGGAGTGCAGGCGGAATCCTCGCACTGACGTATCGTCAGGTCACACGATCGCATGGGCTGATTGGACAGGGAGGGCCGGGGCTGCCGTAGGTTTCCCCCCGGTCCCCCTCCAACGCACTTGTGAAATGAGGCTCATTCGTGAGCGAGAGCAAGCCGAGTCTGCTCGCAGGCTTCAAGGCCTTCCTGATGCGCGGCAACGTGATCGACCTCGCCGTCGCCGTCGTGATCGGTGCGGCCTTCACCAACATCGTGAACGCCGTGGTGAAGGGCGTGATCAATCCGCTCGTCGGAGCGTTCGGCACCCAGGACCTCGACTCCTACACCTCGTGCATCAAGGGGACCTGCGAGGTCGTCGACGGCGAGGTGGACGGCATCGAGATCGCCTGGGGCTCGGTCATCGGCGCCTCGCTCCAGTTCCTGATCACCGCAGCGGTCGTCTACTTCCTGATGGTCCTGCCGATGGCCAAGTACCTGGCCCGCCGCGAGGCGCAGCGCAAGGCGAAGGCCGGCACCCAGGAGGTCATCGAGGTCTCGGAGCTGGAGGTGCTCAAGGAGATCAGGGACGCGCTGGTCGCGCAGCGCTCCGGCGGGCCGTCCGGGCCCGGCGCCGGCGAGAACCGGGGCTGACGCCCGCCCGGTGCACGAGGTCCCTGCCCGGTCCCGAGAGCCGGGCGGGGGCGCCTCACATGTGGTGCGGCGGCTTCTCGTCCAGGAAACGCGCCAGTTCCCCGGCGCTGCCACCCCCGGCAGGAGGCCGCTCGCCCCACCCTCGGTCCGTATCGTCCGCCGACTGCTGGTCGAGCGGATCGTCGAAGACAAGCGCGGGATTCTGGGGACCGGGCTGCTTCGAAACTCGCGATCCGGGGGCGGGGGCGGTGCTCATCTCTCCAGGGTACGGCGGATCGGGCACGCGGGACCGGCCGGTGCACGGTCGGATCGGCCACACAGCGGGAGCCGTGGGCGAAGCTCGGCCGACGCGCAACCCGGCGCCCGGCTCCGTGCCCGCACCGGGGCACCGCCGGCGCCTCGCGCCGTACCGGCTCGACAGGCCCTGGCGGGCGCCTTGGAGGTGGCGTGCCCCTCGGGGGCGGGGCTCGGAGCGGCACCGGCATCGGGCCCTCCGTCACGGCACTCCCGCGACCGCGGGCCCTGCCCTGCGGGCCGGCCGGGCCACGGGCTCTTCCCCCGCCCTCCCCGGCCGCGGGTGCGCCACCGTCACCCCGCCCGAGGCGCCGGGCGGCGCGCGGGTCCGGACGAGCCGGGTGTGTCAGGCGCGTCAACTACCGTGGGGGTCATGGGTGTCGACGACGGTTCCGTTCCGGTCTCCGCTCCGCACGGCGGTACGCGGAAGGAGGCGGTGCGAGGACTGACCGCGGTGCGCGGGCTGAGGGTCGGCCATGCCCGGGTCGGCGGTCGGGGTGCTCTCAGCGGCACCACGGTCGTCCTCGCCCCCGAGGGCGGCGCGGTCGCCGCCGTGGACGTCCGCGGCGGCGGACCGGGCACACGCGAGACGGACGCTCTGGACCCGCGCAATCTGGTGCAGCGCGTGGAGGCGGTCGTCCTGACGGGCGGCAGTGCCTACGGCCTGGAGTCGGCCGCCGGGGTGATGGCCTGGCTGGAGGAGCACGGGCGCGGCGTGCGGGTCGGCCCGGACCCCTCCCAGGTCGTCCCCGTCGTGCCGGCTGCCTGCGTGTTCGACCTGGGCCGCGGGGGCGACTGGCGCGCCAGGCCCACGCCCGCCACGGGCCGCGAGGCGGTGGAAGCGGCTGCGCGCAGCGCCGAGTGCGCTCCCGTGGCGGAGGGCGCGGTCGGGGCGGGCACGGGCGCGGTGGCGGGCTCCCTCAAGGGCGGCGTCGGCACCGCCTCGCGAGTCCTCGACTCGGGCGTCACGGTGGCCGCGCTGGTGGTGGCCAACGCGGTGGGCTCGGTAGTCGATCCGCGGACGGGCGCGCTGTACGGCGACTACGTCCTGGACGGGCCCGTGATTCCCCCGGCGGCGGTGCACGCGGCGGCCCGGGAGAAGCTGGCCGAGGCGGAGGCGCGGCAAGTCGCCCCGCCCCTGAACACCACCCTGGCCGTCGTCGCCACCGACGCCGAGCTGACGCGGGCCCAGGCGCACAAGCTCGCCGGCACCTCGCACGACGGCATCGCCCGGGCGGTGCGCCCCGTGCACCTGCTGCACGACGGCGACACCGTGTTCGCCCTGGCCACGGGTGACAGGCCGCTGGACCGGACCGACCCGCTGGCCCTGAACGGCGTCCTTGCCGCGGGCGCGGACACCGTGACGGAGGCCATCGTCCGCGCGGTGCGGGCCGCGGAGACCGTGGACGGGCCGGGGGGCTGGTTCCCCTCGTACACCGAGCTGTACGGGTCGCCGGGCGGCGGATGACGGTTCCCGGCCGGCCGCCCTCCGGCGGCCCCGGTCGGGGGCGGCGCACGGCCCGGCGCGCTCCCGTCCGCCGGGGGCCCGGGGCCCGTCGGCCGCCCCGGACGGCCGAGCGGCGCGACCGGCGGGCGGGGGGCGGTCGCGGCTGAGCGGGGCGTGCGGCAGCGGGCCCGGGGCACTCGGCGGGCAAAGCCCGGGAACTCACCACCACCCGCCCGTCGTTTTACCCGAACCTTGACCGCGCTGTCCGACCCAAGCGCTACGTTTAGCAACCAGCAAGTGACGTGTGGCGACGGCCTGGAGACCCTCTTGAACGATCCCATCGATCTGCACGAGACGACCGGGACACAGATCGCACGGCTCCTCGGCCGGGCGCTCAACTCCTTCGACCTGCCCGATGCGACGGTCGAGCGGCTCGATTCCGCCCTGGCCCACGACAGCTCGCTGCACTCCTCGCACCACACGGCGCGGCTGCACCGCTCGCTGTACCGCCACACCTATCTCCTCGCCGACGGCAGCCCCCTGACCCTCTGGGAGCTCGTGCACACCACGGGTACGCCCGGCGCGGAGGGGGCGGAGCAGCGCGAGCTCTACGAGGAGGAGTCCGAGGCCCGCCTTGCCGCATCCCGGCTTCCGGCGGGCTTCCCGGGCTTCGCCGAGAACAGGCCGGGCTCCTTCGACGACGGCCTCTCCCCGGACCTGGACACCGGGCTGGAACTCCTCTCCTCCCTGCTGACACCGGCACCGGCCCCTCTCCCTCCGGTGTACGTCCTCGACGATTCGGCGGACCACGCCCGGCGTGTGCTGCGCCGCGCGGAGAACCGAGACCGGCCCGGTGAGCGGACCGCTCGGCGCCTGCGGTCAGCCTTCGCCCACCACATCACCCAGGTCTTCGGGCGCCAGTACCGCGTGGGAGGCAAGGACGCGGGGTTCACCCTCTACGAGCACGCGTTCCTGCTGCTGGACGGCACGGAGACCAGCCTCTGGGAGATCGAGCACACGGCGACGCCTGACGGCCGCCACATGTGCGAGGTCTACGAGCGGGAGGGGGCGGCACGGCAGGCGATGGAGCTGCGCGCACGGGTCCGCTGACCCGCGGGTGACCGGCCCGGGTGCCGCGTCCTCGGGCTTCCGGCTCGCCCGTGGGCCCGTGCACGTACGGGGGACGGGCCACGGCACGGTGTGCCCGCCCGGCCGGGCCGGGCGGGCACACCGCGGGACCATCGGCAGCGGCAGGGCCCTCAGCCGACGAGTGTCGCTTCCGGTTCGGCCGTCTCCTCCGCCGCGTCCGGGCGCGCCGGGGTCCCGCCCGCCGTCGTCCCGGCCTCCGCACCCGTTCCCGCGACCGAGTTCGCGCCCTCCGCCTCCGGACGGTGCCCGTTCCGGGCAGGGAGGGCGAACATCACCACGAAGATGACACCGAGCACCGCGACCACCCACCACAGGGAGTGCTGGAAGCCCTCCAGGTACGAGGCGCGCAGTGCGGGCGGCGCCGCCCGCTCGTCGACCTTTCCGAAGAAGACCACCGAGACCAGTCCGAGTCCGAGCGCGTTGCCCATCTGGGCGGTCGTGTTGACCAGACCGGAAGCCGACCCGGCATGCTCCCGCGGGACTTCGGAGAGCACCGCGTCCGTCAGCGGGGCGACGATCAGTCCCATGCCGGTGCCCATCACGACCAGCGGCAGTGCCATCTGCCAGGACTGGACGGCCATGCCGTAGCGGTCGGCCTCCCAGAGGTAGAGCAGCAGTCCGACCGCCATCGTCAGGGCTCCCGCCTGGAGCACCTTCCGTCCGTAGCGCGGCACCAGCATCTGGACCGAGACACCGGCCGCCACCGACACCGCGAGGGAGAACGGCACCCCGGTCAGTCCCGCACGCAGAGGTGTCCACCCCAGCCCGTACTGCATGTACAGCGTCCAGACGAGGAAGTAGATGCCCAGGGCCACGCCGAAGGTCAGCTGCACGGCGATACCGGCGGCGAAGCTCTTCACCCGGAACAGCGACAGCTCGACCAGCGGGGAGCCGTCCTTGCGGGCCTTGTACCGCTCGTAGGCGGTGAACAGCGCGAACACCGGCACGCTGCCGGCCATGCAGAGGTGCCCCCAGAGCGGCCAGTCCAGCTCCCTGCCCCGGGTGAGGGGGTAGACGAGCATCAGCAGCGCGAGCGTCACGAGGGCGACGCCGACGAGGTCGAGCCGCAGGGCCTTCGGCGCCCGGGACTCGCTGATGAACCGGCGCCCCAGCAGGATGCCCGCGACACCGACCGGGAGGTTGATCAGGAAGATCGGCCGCCAGCCGAGGCCGAAGAGGTCCCACTGCGTCAGCAGGGCTCCCAGCAGCGGCCCTGAGACCGCTCCGAGGCCGACGACGGCGCCGAACAGGCCGAAGACCTTTCCGCGTTCGTGCGCCGGGAAGGTGACATGGACGATGGCGAGCACCTGCGGCACCATCAACGCGGCCGAGGCACCCTGTATCAGCCGCGCGGCGACCAGGGTCCCGGAGTCCGGGGCGAGCCCGCAGAGTGCGGACGACAGGGTGAACACGGTGATGCCGATCAGGAACAGCCGCTTGCGCCCGTAGATGTCGCCGAGGCGCCCACCGGTGATCAGGCCGGCGGCGAAGGCGAGGGCGTACCCGGCGGTGATCCACTGGATCGCGCCGAACGAGGCCCCCAGGTCCCGCTCGATGCTCGGAATGGCGATGTTGACGATGGTGGCGTCGACCAGGTCCATGAACGCGGCGGTCATGACGATGGCGAGCGCGATCCATCTCCGGCGGTCCGATGCCGTCCCCGTGACGGCGGGCTGCTGTGAACTCATGCCGGAAGTCTGGTGGCCGTGTAGGTCTGATCATGTCCTAGTTGTGCCGCATCCTGGAGCGCATGGCGGACACACCGGCACGGCTCCTGCACCTGCTCTCACTGCTCCAGACACCCCGCGAGTGGCCCGGCAGCGAGCTCGCCGAACGACTGGCGGTCAGCCCGCGCACCATCCGCCGGGACATCGACCGCCTGCGTGCGCTCGGCTACCCGGTGGAGGCGAGCAAGGGTGCCGAGGGCGGCTACCGGCTGGTCGCCGGTGCGGCGATGCCGCCCCTCCTCCTGGACGACGAGGAGGCGGTGGCCATCGCCGTGGGCCTGCGCGCCGGGGCGGGCCATGCCATCGAGGGGATCGAGGAGGCGGCGGTCCGCGCGCTGGCCAAGCTGGAGCAGGTGCTGCCCTCCCGGCTGCGGCACCGGGTGAGCGTGCTCCAGGGGGCGACCCTGGCGCTCACCCGAGGCGACGGACCGCGGATCGACCCCAGCACGCTGACGGTGACGGCAGGCGCGGTCACGAACCGCGAGCGCCTGCGCTTCGCCTACCGGGCGGGGGACGGGGCGCAGACGCGGCGGCAGGTCGAGCCGTACCGCCTGGTGTCCACGGGACACCGCTGGTACCTGGTCGCCTACGACCTCCAGCGGGAGGCATGGCGCACCTTCCGGATGGACCGGGTGACGGAACCCTTCGCCACGGGGGCGCGCTTCACTCCGCGCGACGCTCCGGTGGGCGATGCGGTGGAACTGCTCAACCACACGATGTCGCGCCTGCAGCGGGAGCGGGAGCTGGACGTCGTCTTCGACGCCCCGGCGTCCCGGGTGGCGTCCCGGCTCCCCGGGCACCTGGGCACGCCGGTGGCCCTCGGCGGTGACCGGTGCCGCCTGCGCTGCCGCTCGACGGACACCGTGGAGTGGCTGGCCCTGCGACTCGCCCTGGTGGACTGCGAGTTCACCGTCCACGGCCCACCGGAGCTGACCGCGCACATGGCGGAGCTGTCCGGGCGCCTGTCGCGTGCCGCTTCCGGGGGAGGCTGACGCTCGGTCCCGCCGGGAGGCCGTCCGCCCCGCCGGCCGCCGGGCCGCCTCCCGGCGGTCCGCGCCGACGCAGCAGAGCCGACGCAGGAGACGCGGGCCGACGCCCGTGCGGACGGGGCCGCTCGGGCAGGCGCGGGTCCGCAGAGGCAGGGCACCGGTTCCCCGAGGACCGCGCGGCGCCCCGGTCGGCACGGCTCCCGGCCGCGAGGTCAGGCCGCGGCGTCGAACCCGGTGTCGCGGGCCATCTTCTTCAGTTCCAGCAGCGCGTGCTTCTCGATCTGGCGGATCCTCTCGCGGGTGAGGCCGTGCTCCTTGCCGACCTCGGTGAGGGTGCGCTCCCGGCCGTCCTCAATGCCGTACCGCATCCGGATGATGGAGGCCGTGCGGTGGTCCAGCTTGTCGATGAGGTCGTCGAGCTCCTCGCTGCGCAGCAGGGTGAGCACCGACTGCTCCGGTGAGACGGCGGAGGTGTCCTCCAGCAGGTCGCCGAACTGGGTCTCGCCCGCGTCGTCCACGGACATGTTCAGGCTGACCGGGTCGCGGGCCCAGTCGAGGACGTCGGTGACCCGCTCGGGGGTGGACCCCAGGTCCTCGGCGATCTCCGCCGCCTCCGGCTCCCTGCCGTGCTCGCGGTTGAACTCACGCTGTACGCGCCGGATGCGCCCCAGCTCCTCGACCAGGTGGACGGGGAGCCGGATCGTGCGGGACTGGTCCGCTATGGACCGGGTGATCGCCTGGCGGATCCACCACGTGGCATAGGTGGAGAACTTGAAGCCCTTGGCGTAGTCGAACTTCTCGACGGCGCGCACCAAGCCCGCGTTGCCCTCCTGGATCAGGTCGAGCAGCGGCAGCCCGCTGCGCGGGTAGCGCCGGGCGACGGCGACCACCAGACGGAGATTGGAGCGGATGAAGACGTCCTTGGCCCGCTCACCGGCCTCCGCGAGCGCCTCTAGCTCCTCCCTGGACGCCTCGCTCGCGGTCTCGGCCCCGCCGTCGAGGATCTGGCGGGCGTAGACGCCCGCCTCGATGGTCTGGGACAGCTCGACCTCCTTGGCTGCGTCGAGCAGCGGCGTGCGCGCGATCTCGTCGAGGTACATGCCGACCAGGTCGCGGTCGGCGATCTCCCCGCTCACGGCGCGAGCGCTGCCTGCCCGGTCGGTCCCTGCGGACTCGGACTGCCGACGGGCGACGGCACGGGTTGCCATGCGAGCTCCCTTGCTGAGTAGGTCGCGACACCCTCCCGGGTGCCCTGCATCCGATGGAAACAACGACTGGAATCAGGACAGAATTCCCATGCGGTACATGGATTTCCGCGATCATGCAGTACCCTGTGCGCCCGATCCGGCGCGACCGGTATCACTTCGGGCCGCGGACGTGCAGGTCAGCCCCTCACGGGCGCCGATCGGCGGCTCCGGGCACCGCACCGGCCGCCACGCCGGGTGAGACTGCCGTCACACCCCCGGCGCCGTCGCGGGGGCCGCATCGAGCCCCGGACCACATCGTCCGCGGGCGCCCCTCTCCCCTGAAGACGGCTCCCGCCGCCCTCTGGTTGCTGAGGCTGCCCACTGCGCGGCGGAGGATTCACCCCGTCCCGCGCCCCCACCGCATCCGCACGCCGGACACCCCCGCGCGACTCCGCCGCCCCTCCACCCGCACCGGGTCGCCCGCCGGACACGGGAAGGGGCGAGGAAGCGGCACAGGACGGCCGCGGGCCCGGTCCGGAAGAGCCGCATGCTCTTCCGGACCGGGCCCGCGGTGGTGTGGGTGCGCTCGGGCCGCCGGGCTCAGTGCGCGACGACCGGAACCGGCACCTCCCCCTCGGTGCCCTCGTCGGCGCCGCCGCCGGCGACGGTCCGGCCCGCCCCGGGGCGTCCGGTGTTGACGAGCGTCCCGGCGATCGCGGCCGCGAGGACCAGGATGCCGACCGCCCACCAGATGGCGGACGAGAACCCGTGCACCATGCCCTGGAGCTGGAGCAGCCGGGCGTCGGTCGCGGCGGCGCTGTGCGAGGCGATGTAGGAGCTGGTGGCGGACGCGGCGATCGTGTTCAGCAGCGCCGTGCCGATCGCTCCGCCCACCTGCTGCGAGGTGTTGACCATGGCCGAGGCCACCCCGGCGTCGGCCGGGTCGACCCCGTGCGTCGCCAGCGACATCGCCGGCATGAAGGCGGTGCCCATGCCCAGGCCGAGGAGCAGCTGCGCGGGCAGGATGAGCCCCGCGTAGGAGCTGTCCACGTCCAGCTGGGTGAGCATCAGCATGCCGAGCGCGGCGACGGTGAAGCCGGGGGCCATCAGCAGGCGGGGCGCGACCCGGGTCATCAGCCGGGCACCGATCTGCGTCGAGCCCGTGATCATGCCCGCGATCATCGGCAGGAAGGCGAATCCGGTCATGACCGGCGAGTAGTCCTTCACCACCTGGAGGTAGAAGGTCAGGAAGAGGAACAGCCCGAACATGGCGATCACCGCCAGTCCCAGCGAGAGGTAGACCCCACCGCGGTTGCGCTCGGTCAGCACACGCAGCGGCAGCAGCGGCGAGGCGACCTTCGCCTCGGTGGCCACGAACGCCAGCAGCAGCACGGCCGAGGCGACGAACATGCCCACCGTCAGACCGTCCGACCAGCCCGCGGACTCGGCGCGGGTGAAGCCGTAGACCAGCGCGACCAGACCCAGCGTGGACAGGACCACGCCCGGGATGTCGAGCGGGGAGCGGTTCCGCGCGCCCGCGGGCTCACGGATCACGAAGTAGGCACCGGCGGCGGCGACGATCGCGAAGGGGATGTTCACGAAGAAGGTCCAGCGCCAGTCGAGGTACTCGGTGAGGACGCCGCCGAGGATCAGGCCGACGGCGCCGCCGCCGCCCGCGATGGCGCCGTAGATGCCGAAGGCCTTGGCCCGCTCCTTGGCGTCGGTGAACATCACGGCCAGCAGCGACAGCGCGGCGGGTGCCAGCAGGGCGCCGAACACGCCCTGCAGGGCACGGGCGCCGAGCATCATCGCCTGGCCCGTCGCCGCGCCGCCGAGCGCGGAGGCCGCGGCGAAGCCGAGCAGGCCCACCACGAAGGTGCGCTTGCGCCCCCACAGGTCGGCGATCCGGCCGCCGAAGAGGAGCAGCCCGCCGAAGGCCAGCGCGTAGGCGGTGATGACCCACTGCCGGTTGCCGTCGGAGATCCCCAGGTCCTGCTGGGCGGTCGGGAGGGCGATGTTCACGATCGTCGCGTCCAGCACCACCATCAGCTGGGCCAGGGCGATGAACACCAGAGCTTTCCAGCGGCTCGGGTCGGGGAGGGAGATTTCAGGGCTTTTCGGCATGATCTGGCCACCTAGAGAACGTGAAAGGTCACTCGGGAAGAGACGGGAGGTGAGAAGTGGGAGGCGGGAGGGGCGGGTGCCGGGTGGTCCGGCGGGCGTCACGCCATGGTTCGGGGTGCCCCGGGCAGGGGCAGGGCGGCCGGGAGAGCGCCTACGGCCGGGGGCCGGCGGTCCGGCCCCGTACGGTCGTCCGGCCCCGTACGGTCCGGCCCGCAGCCCGGGCGGTCGCTCACAGGTCGCCCCGCAGGTCGTCGAGGGTCGCGGCGGACCCCGGCAGCTCGGAGCGGGCCGGCGCCTCCAGCCCGTCCACGAAGAGCTGCAGATGGCGGTGGACGAAGCGGTCCATGTTCGGGCAGGCGGTACCGGGCAGCGGGCGCGTGAGCTGCGAGAGCGCCACCAGCAGGTCGCCGACCGCGACGTCGGACCGCATCCTGCCGGCCTTCTGAGCCCGCTCCACCAGCCCCTGCACGGCGGCCTCCAGCTCCCCGCGCCCGGCGTGCAGATCAGGGTGGTCGGCGTCGAAGGCGCCGGAGAGCATCGGGCACAGGGCGCCGATGCGCTCGTCGGCGGCGGCATGCACGAAGTGCCGCAGGGCCGCGAAGGGGTCCGCCTCCGTGGCGGCCGCGGATCCGGCCTGCTCGGTGGTGCGGGACATCACCGAGACGACGACCTCGCGCACGAGGTCGCTCCGCTCGGGGAAGTGGCGGTAGAGCGTGGCGTTGCCGACACCGGCGCGCCGGGCGATCTCGTCGAGCGGGACCTGCGGCCCGTGCTCGACGAACATCTCCCGGGCGGCCGACACGATCCGCTCGCGGTTGCGCAGGGCGTCGGCCCTCGGGCGCGGGGTGCGGGTGCTGCGGGACGTCTCGGTGGCTGCGGCGCTCATGTGCTCTCTGTCCTTCCGGTCGAGCTGCCGACCCGGCCGGGGCGCGGGCGCCCCGTCCTGCGGCCCTCGGCCGGTTCACGGGTCCATCGTGTGCGGTTCGGTGCGGTACTGCCCCGGCCGCCGCCCGGGAGCCGGGCGCGGCCTTCGCCCCGGAGGACGTCCCCACCGAAGCGGGGACGCCCTCCCCGTTTCGGCGGGCACCATGCCAAACGGGGAAAGGGTCCCCGGATATTTCCCGCCCGCCATGTGACCCGCGTCACCCGGCGCACCGTCGCGGCGGCCAACCAATCCCACCTGCGGAAAGACCCCTCGAACAGCCCATTCCGGCGAGCGGCCCGCACTCCGCCGAGCGCAGGCTGACCGCAGAGCGCAGCGAGGGCCGGCCTGCTGCCGCGGAGCCGAAGGTGCGCGCATGCAGCAGCCTCACCACCGGATACGCACGGGGAGCGGCCGTTCGTCCCTGCGGAGCAGGCGCTTCGGCGCGGCCGCCGCGGCCGCCGCGTTCGGGCTCGCGGCGCTCACGACGGCGAGCGCCACGCTGCCCGTCCCCTCCCCCGCCTCGGGTCCGGTGGCCGCCCCCGACGCACCGGGGCTCGGCCCCTGCCGCCTGCCGGCGGTGCTCGGGGTCCAGATGTCGGAGGGGATGCCCACCCCGCCGGGCTACACCCCCTCGACCGGCGAGGTCAGCGCACTCAACCTGATGATCGACTTTCCCGACGCGGAGGGCGAGGGCCCGGCGCTCGACCGGCTCGCCGAGTTCTTCCCCCAGACCTCCCAGTGGTTCACCACCAGCTCCTACGGGCGGCTGGACTACCGTCCGCACGCACCGGTGGACGAGTGGCTGCGGATGCCGAAGCCCTTCGCCGCCTACGGGATAGAACGCGGGTCCCCCTACGAGCCGGGCTACCGGGAGCTCGTCGAGGACCTGGTCGAGGTCGCCGACCCGGTGGTGGACTTCGCCGCCTACGACCTCGTCAACGTGCTCGTCACCCCCAACGCGGGCCCGTCGGCCCTGGACACCGTGCTGTCCGTGACCTTCTCCGGCAACGACGAGGCACCGCACGCGGACGGGGTGCCGCTGGCCAACACCTCGTTCGTCTACAGCCGCCAGGACGACGGCTCGGGCTCGTACGAGGAGACCGGCTACCGGGTGCTGCCGCACGAGAACGGCCATGTCTTCGGCCTGCCCGACCTCTACACGGCGGAGGGCGGCGGCGCCGTCGGCCACTGGGACATCATGTCCGAGGACTGGGGCGCCAACAACGACTTCCTGGGCTGGCACAAGTGGAAGCTGGGCTGGCTGGACAACGAGCAGGTCCGCTGCGCCTCGGCACCGGGCACCGTCGAGTACCTGCTCACCCCGCTCGCGGAACCGGGCGGCCCCAAGCTCGCGATCGTCCCGCTGACCGAGGACTCCGGCTACGCGGTCGAGGTCCGCACGCGCGCGGGCAACGACGAGGCCGTGTGCCGTCCCGGTGTGCTGATCTACCGGGTCGCCTCGGGCGTCGACACCGGGCAGGGGCCCATCGCGGTCGCGGACAGCGCGCGCGGCAGCGGCGGCTGCACCCGCAGTCCCAACGTGCACGCCGAACTGTCCGACGCCACCTACCGGCCCGGCCAGAGCTTCGGCGACGAGAGGCACGGCCTGTCCATCTCCGTCGTCGCGGAGGAGGACGGGGACGCCTACCGCGTCCGGGTCACCCGCTCGTGACGCCCGCCCCGCCGGAACCGCCCTCCTCGGCATCCGCGCCGGGGCGGGGACCCTCCGGGTGCAGCTCCCCGCGAAGCCTCCGCTTGAGCACCTTGCCGGTCGCGTTGCGCGGCAGCGGCCTGTCCGCCAGCACCACCCGGGCTGGCACCTTGTAGGCGGCGAGTGCGCGGGCCGCGTGCCGCCTCAGCTCCGCGGGTCCGGCGGTCGCGCCGGGCCGCAGCCGGACGACGGCGGCGACCTCCTCGCCCAGGTGCGCGTGCGGCACACCGAGTACGGCGCACTCGGCGACGTCCGGGTGCCCGAGCAGCTCCCGCTCGACCTCCCCGCAGTACACGTTCTCGCCCCCGCGCAGGACCACGTCCTTGACCCGGTCGACGATCCGCACGCCCCCCTCGGTGAGCAACGCGACGTCACCCGTCATGAACCAGCCCCCGCGGAAGGCCTCGGCGGTCGCCCGCTCGTCGCGCCAGTACCCGCGGACGACCCCCTGCCCCCGCAGCCACAGCTCGCCCGCCTGCCCCGCGGGCACCGCCGCACCCCCCGGCCCGGCGATGCGCACGTCGATCGCCGGGGCGGGGCGGCCCACGCAGGCGGGGTCCTCCCGGTAGGCGTCGCCGAAGGCGGCGAGCACGCCTCCGCTGGTCTCGGTGAGCCCGTACCCGTTGCGCGGTTCGATCCGGCGGCCGTACGCGGCGGTGAGCCGGGCGACCAGGCCGGGCGGGGGCGGGGCGCCGCCGGTGCCGAGATGGGTGACCGTCGCGAGGTCCGCGCCCGTCCGCTCGGCGGCCTCCAGCAGCTGCACGGCGGTCGTCGGCACCCCCGAGTAGTGGGTGACCCGGTGCCGGGCGATGAGCGCAAGCGCCTCTTCGGCGTCCCACTTGCGCATCAGCACCACCGCACCGCCGGTGCCCATCATGGAGTAGACCGTGGTGAAGGCCGCCACGTGGAAGAACGGGAAGGTCATCAGCGCGACCGGGTCGGCCCCCTGCCCCGGGAGCAGGCCCCGGCCGAGGGCGGAGGCCGCCGCGTGGAAGCGGGGGTGCACGGCGGCCCCCGCCTGGGCGAGGTGGGTCGCCACCGCGCCCCTGGGACGGCCCGTGGTCCCCGAGGTGTAGAAGATCGTGGCGTCCGCCTCGGGCGGTACGTCCACGTCCGGGGGCGCCGCGGACGGATCGGGCGCGCCGAGGTCCTCGTACCGCTCCACCCCCTCCGGCAGCGCGTCGGCGGAGGCGTGGACGACGAGGCAGCGGGCACCGCTGCGCCGCCGCCAGGGCTCCACCGAGGGCAGCCTCTCGCCGTCGACGAGCAGGACACGCGGTGTGCAGTCGTCGAGCGCGTACGCCAGCTCGGACCGGGTCCACCAGGCGTTGAGCGGGACGGCGACCAGTCCGGCGAGCTGGGCGGCCCAGAAGGCGACCTGCCACTCCGGGTGGTTGCGCATCACGATCGCCGCCCGGTCGCCCGGGGTGAGCCCGTAGTCGTCCGTGAACCGGCGCGCGAGGGCGCTCGCCGCGGCGAAGAAGGCGCCGTAGCCGAGGGTGCCGCTCTCCGAGATCAGGAACGGCCGGTCCGCGTAGGCCCAGGTGGTCTCCGCGAACTCCCGCAGGGTCCGCGGCCCCGAGGCGTAGGAGGGGGTGCCGTCCTCGGCCCGAACCACGGCGAAGGGCGCGCCGGGGGCGGTGAGCCGGGCGGCCACCTGCTCGGCGCTCTCGGCACGGGTCATCGGCCGTCTCTCCCCGCACTCGCTCAGGACTCGGTACCCGGCGACGCTATGCGCGGCCCCGGCACCGGTCAAGGCGGTCCCCGGCCCGCGCGGACCGGTGGCCGTACGGGCCCGGCCGCGGACCGCGCGACCGCCCGCGACCGCCCGCGACCAGGGACTCCGGCGGGACGGCGCCGCTGGGTCAGAGGTGCGTCCGGGTGCGGGTGCGGCGCCCCAGCAGCTCGGCCACCCCGCGCCGGGTGGCCGCGATGACGACGCGGTCCTCGGGCCGCAGCACCTGCCCCGGGTGCAGGTCCCACAGCAGGCGGGGCCCGTCGCCCGCGCGGCGCGCCGTCGCCAGGTCGGGGCGGCGGGCGCCCGGGTCGGCCGTGTCCAGGGCCAGGACACGCCAGACGCCCGGCCGGAAGGCCTCGCCGACGGTGCGGCCCTCGAACTGCGGATTGCCCGCCACGGGGACCGCCGCGAAGAGCAGCACGCGGCGCTCCACCGGGATCGCGCCGAGGATCTGGCGCCCCATCATCGCCCCGGCGAACGCCGGCGCGGCGAGGTGGGACACGCTCCTGCTGCGGGTCAGCGCCTCCGGGTGGGCGGCCCGCAGGGTCCGGTAGACGGCCGTGGCGAAGTCGTCGTCGTAGAGCCGCAGGGCCACCCGCAGGTCGGGCTTGACGGACCGGGCGTACAGGGCCGCCTCCAGGTTGGTGGTGTCCTCGCTGGTGAGCGCGAGCAGAGCGCGCGCCCGGTGCACCTTGGCGGTCTCCAGGACCCCCTCCTGGGTGACGTCGCCCATGACCACCGGGACCCGCAGGCTGCGGGCCAGCGGGATGCCCCGCGCCTCCGGGTCCTCCTCGATGCACACCACCGGGATGCCCAGCTCCCGCAGACTGGCGAGGACCCGGGTGCCGATCTTGCCCAGCCCCAGCAGGACCACGTGCCCGGACAGCCCCCGCAGGGGACGCAGTGTGGCGTTCGCGCCGCGGAAGGTGCCGAGCGCCTCCAGGACGCCCGCCACCAGCAGCGGCAGCAGCGCCAACCCGACCAGGCTGGTGAGGAGTTGGAGCAGCTGCCGGGTGACGTCCTCGCCGTGCGCCGGGTCACCGATCGCGATCAGGTCCAGCAGTGTCAGATAGACGGCGTGGACCAGCGGCTCGTCGTCGAGCGCCCAGGCCACCAGCGTGAGCACCACCACCGCGGTCAGCACCCCCGCCAGCGCCCAGCGCAGACGGGCGGAGAAGAAGGCGCTCAGGGGTGCCCAGCGGCCCGCCCTGCGCCGCGGCGGGCGCACCGGGTCCTGGCGCGTGACGGTCTCCAGCACCACCGTGCCGCGCCCCTGGGAGGCGCGCACGGTCTCCTCGTCCGGGAGCAGGTCGGGCGCCCGGCCGCCGCTGCGGTCGGAGCCCTCCTCGCCTGCCGGGTCGGTGGTGGTCGAGGAGAGCAGGGCGAGCGTGGCGATGCCCCGGTCCGCGGGCGGCCCTCCGTCGCCGGCCGGGGGGCGCTCCACGGCGCGCAGCAGCAGACCGTCCGCCCGGACCACCTTGCCGGTGCCCGTGACGGCGGTGGCCGCGAGCGAGGGGGCGGTCGTGTCCGCGTCGGAGAGCACGGTCGTGGACGCGTCGAGCGAGGCCGGGTCCATGCCGGGGCGGGCGACGAGAGCGGCCTGGTCGAGCAGCTCCTCCAGATGCTGGCCGAGCTTGCGGTTGTAGAGCCGGACCACCAGCCGCAGCCCGGGGTTGAGCCGGCGGGCGGCGAGCGCGGCGCGGATGTTGGTCTCGTCGTCCTCGTAGACGAGGGCGAGCGCGGCGGCGGTGTCCACGCCCGCCTCGTGGAGCACCGCCTCGGAGGGCTCGGCGGCGGTCAGTTCGCGCACGGGAGGCACCAGCCCGCGGCCGATGGTGTCCGGGACGGCGTCGCCGTCCGGGGGCGCGGCGGGGCCGACGACCACCCGCGGATCGGATGCGGACCGCGTGACGGCGGCCCCGAAGCGCCCCAGCAGCCGCGCCGAGCGGCGCGTCCCGGACGGGTCCGGTCCGAGCCCGCCGACGCTGCGCGGTTCCGGGACGACCAGGGTGACGGACTCCTGGTACACGTCGCGCAGTTCGTCGGCGAGCCGGTGCGCGAGGCCGTCGTCGCCGCAGACGATCATGTGCTCGACCGGGATTCCGTCCGCGTGCGGCTGCGGGCGTGCGGATCTGATCATGCCTGCTCCCCCTGGGGCGACGTCACGACGGCCGGTCGGCGGGCGGCGACGGGGCCGTCACCGGCGCCACCGTGCAGGTGCTGCGGGCACGCGGACCGGGTTCGCGCCCGGCGTCCCGCGATCCGTGGTGCGTGGTGCGTGGTGCGTGGTGCGTGGTGATGCTGGGTGGTGCGCGCCACCGGACCCGCGAGGGCGCACCGGGACCGGCTCGGGTGCCGACGGGGCGGGGCCGCACCGTGGCCGGGGCCCCGGCCACGGCCCGCATGATCGTTTCACAGGAGCGGCGGCCCGGTCACCCCCGCGCCGGAGGGAGACCGCCACGGGAGGCGTGCTCACGGGACCGGTGGCGCCCGCTCCGGCCGGGCCCGGACGAGGCGCGCAGGCATGCCCATGACAGGCACGTCCCCGTCACCGCCTCCCCCTCACCGCGCGGTGCGCTCCCCCGCACGCCGAGACACCGCGCACCTCCCCGGACCACCTGCCCGTCGCGACCGCCCGCAGGCGGCCCGGCGTCAGGAGGACGTGTCGTCCCGGACCTCGATCACGCCGTCCGCCTCCGGCGCAGCGCCCGACTCCGCACCGCCCGCATCCGCCGTCGGCCCGCCCGCCGGGGAGGCGGTCTCCGCGGCCCTGCGGGTGATGCCCTGAAGGAGTTCCGCCAGGTCCACACCGGTGGTGGAGCCCAGCAGCTCCAGCCCCTGGGCGACGTTGTCGGCCACGGCGCGCGGCAGCCTGCCCGCGCCGTCGGTGGAGATCACCGTCATCTTGTCCACGGCCGTCAGCGGCTCCGCGGCCTTGGCGACCACCTGCGGAAGCACCTCCACCAGCATCTGCAGCACGGCGGCGTCGCCGTACTGGGCGAAGGCGTCCGCCTTCTTGCGCATGGCCTCGGCCTCGGCCGATCCCCGTGCGGCGATCGCGGCGGCGTGCGCCTCGCCCTCGATGCGCACGGCATCGGCGAGCGCGGCACGGTGGTCCTTCTCGCCCTCACCCGTCAACCGGGAACGCTGGGCGTCCGCCTCGGCCTCCTTGACCTGCGCGACCCTGCGCGCCTCCGCCTCCTGCTCCGCCTGGTAGCGGGCGGCGTCCGCGGGCTTGCGGATCTTGGTGTCGAGCTCGCGGTCGGTCAGGGCGGCCTGCCGTACCGCCACCTTCTCCTGCTGGCTGAGGATCTCCTGGCGGCGGTCCGCCTCGGCGAGCGGCCCGGCCGCTGCGGCCCGGGCCGCAGCCTCGTCCGTCTCCGCCTTGATCTCCGCCTGCTTCAGGGCGAAGGTCCGCTCGGCGATCGCGATCTCCTCCTCGGCCTTCAGCCGCGCCTGCTCCGACGCACGGCGCGCCACGGCCTCGGCGATGTCCGCCTCCTGCCGGGCCCGGGCGGCCTCGGGACGGCCCAGGTCCTCCAGGTAGGAGCCCTCCGTGGTGATGTCCTGGATCTGGAAGGCGTCCAGCACCAGTCCCTGCCCCGACAGGCTCGCCTCGGCCTCCTCGGCGACCTGCCCGGCGAACGCGGCCCGGTCGCGGATGATGTCCTCCACCGACATCCGGCCCACGATGGAGCGCAGCGCGCCGGACAGCACCTCCTGGGTGAACCCGACGATGCCGTTCTGCTGCATCAGGAAGCGCTGCGCCGCGGCCCGGATCGAGTCCTCCGTCCCGCCCACCTTGACGATGGCCACGCCTTCGAGATGGGCCTTCACCCCCCGAAGCGTCACGGCACCGCGCACGGCGACCGGGATGTGCCGGCTGGACAGGTCCAGGGAGAACCGCTGCTGGACGAACGGGACGACGAAGACCCCGCCGCCGACCACGACCTTCTGGCCGCTGTTGTCGGTGAACACCCGTCCCGTCTGCGGATCGGTCGAGGTCTTCCCCCGCCGCCCGGTGACGATGAACGCCTCGCTCGGGCCGGCGACCTTGTAGCGCGTGACGACGACGAGGGCGAGCAGGACCAGGAGTACGACGACTCCCACCACTGCGATGAGTACCGGGCTCATGCGATTCCCCTATCGGTGGTGACGGAGAGTGCAGATCGGAAGGGCGGGGCGGGCCTGGTCTCACCGCTCCACGGCACGGACGGAGACGGACGTGGCGGTGAGAACGGCCTCCACCCACACCTCGCTGCCCCGGGCCACCGGCGCGGGGCTGCGCGCCGAGAGCTTCACCGGCTGGCCGGCGAGATGGACCAGCACCTCGCCGTAGCCGTCGGCGGGAATCCCGGTGACCACGGTGCCGGCGCTGCCGACCAGGTCGGTGCCGCGCGGCGTCCCCGCGTCGCCGTCGCGCATCAGCGCGCGGCTGAACCTCCAGGTCAGCCACCCCGCCCCGGCACCGGCGGCCACGCCCACCGCGGTGGCCGCCCCCACACCGAGTCCGGTCGCCCCGAGCACGATCGCCCCGGCGAAACCCAGCATGGACACGAAGCCTGCGATCACGGGCAGTGACAGGAAACCGTCCAGGCCCCCCGGCAGGCTGTCGAAGGCGCCCTCCAGGAACCCGTCGAAGACCAGCGACAGCAGAAGCACCACCAGACCGGCGATACCGAGACCGAGAAACCATCCCATGTCCGTCGTCACCCCGTCCCAGTCGCCGAACGGCTGCCTATACAGCGATTTTTTCACATCCCTGTGCCATGCATCACTGCCGAGACCCGGCAGTCTTCGGCCACCTTCGGTGCAGCGCGGGCATCACCTCCGGACATCGGCGGGCAACTCGCTCCGTGCCTGCACACCGCATCCGCTACGCTGTCAGTCGGTCGGCCGGTGATCCCGGCGGTACCCGCCCGGGGCATCCCGGGCAGACCGCCACCCCACCGCCTGACCACGGGCCCCGTCCGCCGACGAAGATCCCCACGGTTCTTCCCGGCACCCACGGGCCCCGGCCTTCGTAGCTCAGGGGATAGAGCACCGCTCTCCTAAAGCGGGTGTCGCAGGTTCGAATCCTGCCGGGGGCACACGGCAAAGGGGCACCTACTGATTCAGTAGGTGCCCTTTTGACATCCACGGCTGACATCAACGGCGGCGGTCACTCACGACCGGGACGCCTCTTGAGCAGCCGGTCCATGTGGCTGATCGCCTCACGCTGGGTGTCCTGGACCACGTGCGTGTACACGTCCATCGTGATGCTGATCTGGCTGTGCCCGAGGATCTCCATCACGACGCGGGGCGCGACGCCTGCGGCGGTGAGCAGGGTCGCCGTACCGTGCCGGGCGTCGTGCAGCCGGATCACGCGGAGGCCGGCGGAGGCAGCGACGCGGGTGAAGGACCGGTACACATTCCGCGGCTCGACGGGCCGACCGCTGGCGGTGGTGAAGACGTAGCCGCCCTCCTCCCACCTCTCCCCCGCCTTGGACCGCTGCTCGTTCTGCCGCATCCGGTGCCAGCGCAGAGGCGCGACGCACATAGCGGGCAGGGGCACGGTCCGTCGGCGACGGCCCTTGGGATCGTCGTCGTACAGGACCCCTCGGCGGCGCTGGGTCTGCTGGCGGACGTAGAGGACGCGCTTGTCGAGGTCGACGTCCGCCCAGCGCAGCCCGACCAGCTCGCCCCGCCGCAGCCCCATGGCGATGGCGAGGACGAAGGCCGCGTACAACGGGTCCCGGCGGGAGGCGGCGAGGAAGTCGAGCGTCTCGTCCAGGGACCAGGGGCTCAGCTCTCGCGCCTTCGGCCGGGGCGGCTCAACGAGGGAGGCCACGTTGCGCGAGATCAGCTCCTCGCGGCAGGCGGCGGTGAGGGCGGTCCGCAAGACGCGGTGGGACTCCTTGGCGGTGGCCGCGGTGGTCTTTTTCTCCAGCTGGACGAGGAAGCGCCGGACGTCGGCCACGCTCAGGGACTCCAGCCGCTTCGAGCCGATCCCCGGGACGAGGTAGAGCCGGACGTGCGCCTCGTACTTGTCGTACGTGCTGAGCTTGCGGCACGGCTTCACGACGTTGTCGAGCCAGTACGGAAGCCACTCGGAGAGCTTCGCCGAGCGGGTCGGCACGGGGACGCCGTTGTCGACCGCGTCGAGGAGTGCGCGGCGCTTGGCGTCGCACTCGGCCCAGGTCTTGCCGTAGGCGAACTTCCGGGCGCGGGTGCCGTCCGGCTGGAGGACGTAGACGGCGGCCTGGAAGCGTCCGTCCTTGCGCTGGGTGATGGTGCCGGCGCCGTTGGGGTTGCGCTTGCGCTGGGTGGCCATCAGGCGACCTCCCCGATCTCGTACGAGATGAAGTCACGAAGGGCGTCGACCGGGATGCGGCGGGAACGACCGACGGTGATCGAGACAAGGCGGCGGGACCGGATGAGGTCATAGACGGTCGAGCGGCCGAGCTTGAGCCGCTCCATGACCTCCGGGACGGTGAGGAGTTCGGCGGTGGCGGTGGTCATGCGGCGGCTCCTTCCAGGCGGAGTGCTTCCCGTGCGGTCTGGCGGTTGAGGTGGATGTCCCGGGCGATGGTGGCGGCGAGGGCGGCCTCGCCGGGGGAGTGGCCGTGGCCCGCGTACTGCCAGGAGGCGAGGACGAGCACGGTGTCCGGGTCGGCGTGGCCCTCCTGGGCGGCGCGGTAGTCGGCGCGGATCTGGCGGAGGGCGCCGAGGGTGGTCGAGTAGTGGCGGGACTTGGTGGAGAAGTGGCCGCGGAAGCCGAGCATGTGAGCCCAGGCGGTGAGCTTGCGGTCCGGGTAGAGCGGGGCGAGGTCGAGGCAGGCTTCGATGAGGCGGCGGGGGTGGTCGGGGATGTCGAGGAGGTCGAGCACCTCCCGGTTGCCGATCCGGCGGTCAAGGCTGCTGGTGGTCTCGGCGGCCTTGGTGGCGTACTTGGCGACGTACGCGGCCACGGCCTGTTCGGTGATGTCGGAGCCGTCCCCGAACGCCTTGACCGGACGGACGTCGAGCTGTCGTCCCCACTGGAACCGCCGGCGCGGTTGGTCCCCGGCGGCCGGGACGGTGACGGTGGTGTACGCGTGGACGGCGGCGGCCCGGATCGCGTCGTCCAGCAGGGGCACGGTGGCCCAGGAGGGCGGGGCGCTGCCGGGCCCGTCCGGTCCGTCGAGCCGGATGACGGCGTGGAAGTGGATGGCGCCGCGCTTCTGGAACTCGGCGACCTTCCCGTACGAGACCCGCAGGACGTCCTTCATGGCGCGCTGTGTGAGTCCGGCGCGGGCGGCCAGTTCGCGGCGGAGGCGGTTGGTGAAGCGCTGCCAGAGCTGTCCGGCGTGGTTGTTGAAGAGGACGGCGCCGGCGTAGTCGTACGAGTCGGGGTCGAGGGCAGTGCCCAGGGCGGGGTCGTCGTCCCGGTGCCGGGTGCCGCAGCGGCAGGTGCCCCGGTCGGGTCGGTTGTGGACGGGCCCGAAGGACGGGGCGGTGAGGGTCGTGAACACGCGGGGGTGGTCGCGGACGGTCGCGGGGATGTCCTTGGTCTCGTCACCGGCGAGGCCGGCGCGGATCAGGTGGTACGTGTCTCCCGCGTAGGTGTGGGCGCAGGAGGGGCAGCGGGAGGCCCGGCGGTTGCCGCAGGCGACGCGGAGGCGTCCGCCGGGCTCGTTCTCCGTCGAGTACCGGCGGAGGGTCTCGCCGGACGTCCGGTCCTTGGCGAGGGACCAGCCGGTGAGGTGGACGGGGTCGGAGCAGCCGCCGGTGCGGTGCACCTGGTCTTTCCAGCGGTCGAAGTCGAGGTTCGCGGCGACGCGGAGGACGTCGTGCAGGGTGGCCGGGTCCAGGCCCGCCGCGGTCGCGGCGTTGGGCTGGGCCATGATGGGTCTTCCTTCCGGTCGAGAGATCGGCGAGGGGTACGGCTCCCGGGCGGCGGATGCTTGGCGGTATCGAGGCCGCCCGGGGGCCGGTCAGCGGCGGCGCTTGTTCGGGGACGTGAGCAGCGAGCGGACGACGACCGCGCAGACGGCGACCGAGGCCGCGGTGACGGCGGTCGCGAGCAGCATCGAGACCAGGACCGTGCCGACGACCAGGACCACGGCGGTGCCGGCGCCGACGACGGCGAGGACGCTGCCGGGCGTGATCTGGACGGCGGGCCGGGCGGTCGGGACGATCGGGGCCGCGGCCGGGGCCGGGGCCGGGGCCATGGTCTGCGGCGTGGGCTCCACAGCGGTCGGCCGGACGACGGCGGGCGGCGCGGTGACGCCGACCGGGGTCGGCATGGTGGGGATCTTGGGGCGGAGCATGGGTGGTTCTCCTTTCCAGGCGGTGCGGATCCGTACGGGTCGGGTCACTCTGAGACGGCGGCGTCGATGACGGGGGCCAGGAGGCTGTCGGCGAGGAGGAAGCCGCCGAGGAGGAGCACGGCGACGAGCCACCAGGGCGGGCGGATCAGCTTGATGCCGAGGGCGCCGACGACGAGGAGGGTGAACCAGAGCGGGACGTCCACGGACGGTCTCCGTTCAGCCGGTGGGGCGGCAGCGGTGGGTGCGGGCGGCGAGCTGGGCGGCCGAGGAGCTGGAGTAGTCGGCGGACCAGCCGCAGCGGTCGGCGGTGCAGACGGCCGCGTACTTGGTGCGTCCGTGGCGGTCGCGGTGGGTGCCGATCTGCACGGGGCCGATGCACATCAGGGAGTGGAAGTGGTCGCGGGCGGACATCGCTCAGATCTCCCGGGTGAAGTCGTCGGCGTGCTCCAGCAGCCACTGGCGAATCTCGGCCGACTCGTACTCGTCGGCGGCGAGGATCACCGGCTCGGCCAGCGCCATGGCGTCGACCAGAAGGTTGTTCCGGGTGAGTTCAGCGGCGCGCTCCAAGGCGCGTCGGGTCGAGTCACGCATGGCTTGTCTGCTCCTCAGGCGAGTTGGGCGGCGATGGCGTCGGCCATGGGGACGGGGACGCCGAGACGGGCACGGAGGGAGTCGGTGTCGATGGGGGAGCCCGTACGGGCGTGGTGGTCGGCGGCGACCTTGCGGGCGTGCTCGACGAGCGCGGCCGGGACGGCGGGAGCAGGCTCGGGCGCCGGGGCGAGAAGGGCGGGCACGTCGATTGGCTCGCTCTCCACCTGAGTCACGGGCCCGGCGTCCCCGCTGTCCTCCGTCTCGGGTACGTCCTCCGGCTCCGCAGGCTCCGGCTCGACAGCCGGGGCAGGGACAGGCGCGGAATGGGCAAGCAGCGTTCCTCCGAGGAAGGCGACCGCGGGCCATCCGGCGACACCGAAGCGCAGCCAGGCGGGCGGGTCGGCGAGGTCGAGGAAGCCGGCGGTGGCGACGTTGGCGCCGAGCGAGGCGAAGAGCGAGACCAGGAACCAGCACCAGGCGAGCCGGGACGAGCCGTCCGCGCGGAGTCGGCGCCAGGCGGCGACCAGGAGCAGGTCGACGGAGACCGGGTAGGCCCACGCCTTCCATCCGGTCTGCCCGGCAGCGGCGGCCAGGTCGTGCAGGTGGGCGAAGGACAGCGCCCCTGCGATCAGGGCTTGGACCAGCACGGCGTCGACGCGGAGCTTGCTGGTCATAACGGCACCTCCTTGGTGGGCGTTTCGGGCATGGCGGGGGTAGGGACGTGGCACGAGGAGGCCGCGCCGGCCAGGAGAGCGGGAAGCCTCAGGGAGTCGCCGGGGCCGCCGGGGCCGGAATGGCCACGGGCACAGCGAGCGAGGCGAGGACCGGCCGGAACGCGTCGAGCGCGGGCAGGTCCGGGGTCAGGTGGGCGTGCTTGTTGCAGGCGTCCGCGGCGGCGCGGAGCGAGGTGTGGGGCGTCCGGATGCGGGACCAGCCGCCCGACGCGTCGCCGGTGATGGCGAGGCCAGGAGCGGAGACGGGGATCTGGACGGTGGCGAGGACGGCGTCCGGCGCGATGTCGCCGAAGGCCATGTTGGCGCTGGTCTCGTCGTTGACGCGGTGAGCGGTACGGACGCTGAGCTGGGCGCGGAGCATGGTGATGCCCTTGCCGAGTTCGGAGCCGAAGCGCTGCCCGCAGATCTCCAGGTAGATGCCGGCGGCGCGGCCGAGCTGGGCGAGCCGGGCGAGGGCGGTGATGATCCGGTCGCGCCGCTTCTCCTCGTCCTTCGTGGCGAAGAGCGCGAGTTCGGCGACCTCGTCCACGAGGAGGACGATGGGAACGGGGCGGAGGTGGTCGGGGAGGTCCCAGATGTCGGCGGCGATGTCGGCGTCCGGGGTGTCGGCGGTGATGCGTTGTTCGGCGCGGATGAGTTGGTAGACGTCCTCCATGTGCGAGATGAGGGAATCGAGCAGGTCGGCGGCGGTGTCGGGGTTGTCGGCCAGCGCGGAGAACCGCCGGGCCAGAGGGAACAGCTCCACCCCTTGCTTGCAGTCGATCCCGACCAAGGCGACTTCCTGAGCGGCGAGTTCGGCCACCAGATTCCGCTGGTACACCGACTTCCCCGACTTGGTGGCGCCGATGGTCAGGGCGTGCGGGGTGGTCCGGTAGTCGCGGTAGTGGACGTCTCCGTCCTCGCGGAGGGCGACCGGCACCAGCATGGTCGAGCGTTCGGCCCGCGCAGGCATCTGAACCCGCCGGAGCACGTCGTATCCGGTCATCCGGAGTTCGACCACGCCGGAGCGGATCTCCCGCGAGGTGACCCCGAACATGCCGAACGAGTGCCGGAGCCGGTCGCACGAGGCCGCCACGTCGAAGGCGTCCTGTCCGGGCCGGAGCCCCAGACGTAAGACGAGCCCTGTACGGGTGGGCCGGAGCCGCAGGATGCGCGGCGCCCGCGGTTCGGGGACGGGCCGGTTCGCCATCCGGGCGATGGCGAGACGCCAGCGGGGCGGCGGAGCGGTGAGCCCGCAGGCGTCCATGACCGCCCGGTACCGGCCGAGGATCCGGCAGGTGGCGAATGTGACGCCGAAGGAGAGCCAGTACCAGGCGGGCCGCCGCCACCGCAGGAGACCCGCGAGGACGGCGACCAGTACCACGGCGGCGATCAACCACCGCATGATCAGGCGGCCTTCGGCATCGAGGCGCTGGCGGCGAGCGAGGTGACGGCCACGGCCCGGAAGGCGATGCCGTGCCGACGCTGCCCGTTGAACTCGCTCTCCCAGGGCCGGGCGACGAGCCCCGTGATCGCCACGGGGGTCCCCATGGCCAGGTCGGCGGAGACACCGGTCTCCGGGACGGTCACGCTCAGGATCTCCACCTCGCCGTTGGCCGCGAACATGACGTCCACGGTCGACAGCGCGGCCCCGGTCTCGGCGTCCATGGCGCGCTCGCCGGTACGGCGGTCCTTCACCTTGGGCTGCGGGGGCTGGGCCACCATCACGGTGGCGGCGGAGGTGTCGACGGGAATCTGACGCATGAAGATCACTCCTCTAGAAGTGCTGAACTCCTCCACTCATGCACATGAGTGACATGAAGAAGAGTGCACCACTCCTATACATGAGTCAACCCGCCCGGACGAAGAAGTCCGAGCGGGCTGGAAGGAGTTGACCGCGCGTCAGTCGGCGGCGGGGATCCGGTACTCGAAGACGAACTGGTCAGCGGCCATGAGGGTGTCGCAGACCTCGACCACCCGCCCGGTCTTGGTGACGGCGTTCCGCAGCAGGTGAACGACAGGAGCACCAGGGCTCAACGCCAGCTCGGACGCTTCGGCCTTGGACGCCGGCCGGGCCTGGAGCGTCTCCACGAACTCCTCGAAGACGTGCCCGTCGCCCTCAAGCCGGGCGTAGATCCCCCCGGGCCCCGGGTTCTCGGAGAACAGCTCGGGGATGTCCTTCACGACGTCCCACGGCAGGTACGACGAGGCGGTCTCGACGGGCGTCCCGTTCCGGAAGTACAGCCGCCGCCGGGCCAGCACCTGAGCCCCGGGCTCAACCCCGAGCCGCTCAGCGATCTCCTCGGAAGCCTCCATGGGCCCGATGAACAGCACGCTCACCTTGGCGGTGGCCCCGGACTGGGCCGACTCGGCCAGATAGGCAGCCTTCCCGCCCCGTCGATGGGACGCCCGGAACCGATCCGACGACCGCAGCCGCACGGGCGGCCGGTCCTTCACGATCGACCCCTTCCCGTGCCGCGTCTCCACGAGCCCACTGGCCCGCACCTCGACCATCGCCTTGCGAATGGTCCCGCCGGCGACGCCGTACCGCTCGACAAGCTCGGACTCGCTCGGCACCAGGTCGCCAGGCTTGAGAACTCCGGCCCGGATCTGCTCCACGATCTCGTCGGCGAT
This sequence comes from Streptomyces sp. C10-9-1, assembly GCF_024497955.1. Lineage (GTDB taxonomy): Bacteria > Actinomycetota > Actinomycetes > Streptomycetales > Streptomycetaceae > Streptomyces > Streptomyces sanyensis. The sequence goes on from NZ_JANHKP010000014.1 coordinate 230,515, forward strand.
CTGGACGTACCGGGGTACCGCTCTGACACCCCCTGCAGTCGTACCCATAGACCTCTTCACTCTCCTATGCTCCTGTACATGAGTAACAGCGCCCAGAAGACGACGTCAACGCCACTGCACTCCGTGTCCGTCGCGGGCGCAGTCGTACGCGAAGACGGCCGCCTCCTGGCGATCCGCCGAGCCGACAACGGCACCTGGGAACTCCCGGGCGGCGTCCTCGAACTCACCGAGTCCCCCGAAGTCGGCGTGACCCGCGAGGTCTGGGAGGAGACAGGCATCCGGGTAGAGGTGGAAGAGCTGACCGGCGTCTACAAGAACACCACCCGAGGCGTCGTAGCCCTGGTCTTCCGCTGCAAGCCCGCCGGCGGCGAGGAACGAACTTCCGCCGAGTCGACCGCGGTCGAGTGGCTCACCCCGGAGGAGATCACCGCCCGCATGACCGAGGTCTACGCGATCCGCCTCCTCGACGCCCTGGACGACAAGGGCCCCCACGTCCGCAGCCACGACGGCCGCCACCTGCTGAAGAAGTCCGCATGACGAAGCCGAAGCCGCTACACGAGTTCGAGAACGTCAACGACTTCTTGGACCAGGTCCGCCTCCGCCCAGGCATGTGGCTCCCGGGCGGTTCTCTGACCCACCTGGACTCCATGCTCATCGGCTACCGAGTGGCCATGGCCGTGCACAACGTAGAAGAGGACTTCCCCTTCTGGACTCCCGGCGAGGACTCCCCCTTCGACCTCTGGCTGAATAAGTGCTCCGGCGCTGCGAGCTCCCTGCGTTGGTCCACACGAATCGAGCGCGAAGCCGAGGCGATCGGCGCCCCACCTATTGAGCTGTTCTTCACCTTGCTCGACCAGTTCCGCGCCGAGCACCAGCAGCGGGCGCGGTAAGAGTTTCCCTACTTCATCAAGGCACCCGCCGCGCACGGCGCGGCGCGCGCGGCCCGTCGCCCGGGCCTGCGCTCCTGTCTCCGCCCCGCTCCAGCCCGGCCGGCACCCGGTCGCGCACTGAGAAGCCAGGACAGGACCATCGGAGCACCCTTTGCGGACACTTAACCCATATTGCCCCGAATTAGTCTGCCGAGATCGCTCATTCGTGTGATACAGACTGCCCCCGACTGCCTTTACGATCTGCTTGGAGACAACTCATCTCGAGCGATCGACAGAGAGCGAACGGTGGCATCACATGGCGGAGCAAAATTCACGACCTCAAGCTCACGATCAGAGCCTCTTCACCGTAGAGGAAGATGCCACCGCGAGGCAGTCTCCAATCCTTCTACCTGGTGAGCGAGTTAACTTTCAAGAGAACATCGACCAGAGAATAGACGAAGCCGCGAAGCACAGGCAAGGCGACTTCCGCATCGTGACGGAACAAGCCCGTTACCAGGTCGCTCAGATTCCCGACCTAGTGGCCGGGAAAGAATGGAATCTAAACCCAGATTTCCAGCGCCGCCATCGATGGAACCCCGATAAGCAGTCTAGACTCATCGAATCCATCATGCTTAACGTGCCCATTCCTCCAATCTTCCTTTACGAGGCAGAACTCAGCAAGTTCGAAGTCATGGACGGCCTTCAGCGCCTAACTGCCATCTCTGAGTTCTATAAAGACAGCTACACCCTCCGAGATCTCCAGTACTTCCCGCAGCATAACGGTAAGCGCTACTCCGACTTGGATGAAATGTCGCAACGCGGCATCGATCGCCGCTACCTTAGCGCTGTCATTCTCTTGCATGAAACTGGCGGACCTTCAGGCCGCGAAGCAGATCTACTGAAACAGCTCGTCTTCGAGCGCATCAATAGCGGTGGCGTAGATCTGACTGCACAGGAATCTCGGAATGCCCTCCTGCCGGGTCCTATGAACCGCCTGTGCCTTGATCTGGCTGAGACGCCTAGCTTTCGCCGTCTCTGGGGTATTACGACTACGAGCAATGAACAAGACGGCGAAGAGGGCGAATCGTCACCAGAAAGCCACCCCTATTACCGATCGATGTACGACGTCGAATTGGTGCTACGTTTCTTCGCATACCGGCAAAGATTGATTGCCGGGTCGCGCAACCCAAGGAATCTGAAACTCTTCCTTGACTCCTACCTCAAGGCTGCGAACGGGTACAAGCCCGAGCTTCTGACCAAGCTGGGAGCATTGTTTGTTCAGACCTCTGATCTGGTAGAACAAGTCATGACCCACCGCGCGTTCTGGCTAAAGCGTTTCCGGAACGGGCAGTGGCAATGGATTGAAGAGCCAGCCATCGTTGCGTACGAACCTCTGATGCTTGCTTTTAGCCAAAGACTCTCACGAAGCACCGATCTAGTGGATAAACGATTCGCGATCCGTGAAGGGATCGACCGGTTCTACGAAGAAAACGGAGATCGAATCGACGGTCGCAGGGTCAATACTCGCGACCTAGCCGAGCGCAACAAGCTTTACCTAGGTTTTCTTGACGGCCACTTGGATGGCCGGAGCTGAGCATGCATGGAATCTTGAAGGCCGCTCTCGCGCGCTTCGACGAAATCCTCTCAGCCCTGGAGTTCGATGAGAAGCTGCAGTCACTTACAGAGACAAGGGAATCAGCACGAAACTCGGAATGGCGTCGCCTCGTTTACTCGGGCTCCATCATTAATCTATATGGGTGCCTCGAGCAGTTCGTGGATGACATCATTGCCCGTTACGCATCCCTGTGCGCCACTTTTTTTCCCGAGTACACAGACTTGCCCGAGAACATTCAGAAGGCCCATGACAGCCAAGCCCGGCAACTGCTTACCAGGGATAGCGGGGGCCGTCTAGATCGAAACGATATCGATGAGATGCTACGCAGTTTGGCGTCATGCCTCGACGGAGCGGAGGACTACACCCTCAGCGGAATTGCGCTCAGCTTCCATGACAGGAACCTTAAAGGCGACATGCTGTCAGATTTGCTGAGGAGAGTAAACGTAAACTTTAGCGACTCAATCGGTAAGATCGACATCAAGACGCTACAGGATGGACTCCTGTCGGGACTGTACAAGGATGTCGAAAGCATTCTAGCGGACTTGGTCAGTCGTCGAAATGAAATCGCGCACGGAGACTACGTCGATTTGGCTAGTTCCGACATCCTGACAGCAATCTGCGAGGTCCTCAAGAAACTAGTCACCGCGATATTCGACGAGATCAGAAAAGCAACCTTCCTGCATCTATCCCCGGCGCTTGTCGGTTACGTCAAGCAGTACTACGCGAAGCCAAAGGCTCATATCATCGCTCTAGAGGCCACGGAAATCTCGGTGGGTGACACAGTCTTCGGCATTGAAAAGGGATCGTCACGGTTGCGTGCAGCAAGAATCCACACTCTCAAGGACGAGGACATTCAAGCGCATTGTCTGGCAAAGGATGCATTGCAAGCAGAGGACGGTTGCATCGGAATGACGCTGACGCCGGACGTAATCTTCGTTGGGAAAGTTAGTTCTCTCAGCACAGAGATCTCCGCGCTCCTCGCAGATGCGGAGTTCCTTGATTCCCTTGCCGATGAAACGTCAGACGAGCACGACAGCGGTCGACCGCGGGAGACAGCACACACCACCTGATCAGCACGGCAACTGCATCCTCCTTTGAGGTCATCACCCATCACCGCTGCCGATGTCAACAACGCCAGACTGCCCCTGGCCCTGGTCGACCTCTCGCCCATAACTGGCAAGCCGCGCAGTCCGTGCAGGGCCCCGACAGCACGAATTGCGCGGGTGACGTATCCGGTCGATTCCAGGAACAATGCAGTAGGACCAGCAGAGCTCGATCCCTCATTGCATGGTCCTATTGATCCGAAACGCTTTGAGTTCAGGATCGTTGACGGTGTGTGAGCGATCTGGTGGGGGATGCGCGGGCCTGGTCGCCGGATGCGCAGGAGGCCGTGCGATTGCTGGCGGTGTCCGCGCTGGTGGACGGCTGGGACCGGGTAGAGGTCGCGGCCCTGTTCAAGGTGTCGGTCAAGGCCGTGGACAACTGGTGGGCGAAGTGGCAGGCCGGAGGCCGGGACGCACTGCTCTCGCGTCCGCGAGGTCGTCGCGTGGGCGAGCATCAGGTCCTGTCCGAGGCCGAGCAGGCCGCCGTCCGGCAGGCCGTTCTCGACCACATCCCCTCCGACCTGGGGCTTTCGGGTCAACTGTGGACGCGGGGGCTGATAGGCGAGCTGATCTTCAAGCTGTACCGGGTCCGGTTCACCGAGCCGGGGGTGGGCAAGTACCTCAAACGCTGGGGTCTGACCTTCCAGCGGCCGGACAAGCGGGCTGTCGAGCAGGATCCGGAGGCCGTCCGCGTCTGGTGCGAGGAGACCTGGCCGGCGATCCGGGCCAGAGCGAAGGCAGAAGGCGCCGAAGTCCTCTTCGGCGACCAGGTCGGGATCCGCTCGGACCAGGTCACCGGCCGCACCTGGGGCGAGCAGGGACGAACTCCGGTCGTCCGCCGCACCGGGAACCGGTTCTCCGTGAACGCGATGTCCGCGATCAGCACGAAGGGCTGGATGCACTTCATGGTCTTCACCGACACCTTCGACGCACAGGTCATGTGCCGCTTCCTCGCCCGGCTTGTCGGTCACTTCGACCGGAAGGTGCACCTGATCGTGGACCGGCACTCGGCCCACCGCTCGAAGGCTGTCCGGGCCTGGCTCGCTGACCACAGGGACCAGGTCGAGCTGCACTTCCTGCCCTCGTACTCACCCGAACTGAACCCGGACGAGCTGGTCAACGCCGATCTCAAGCGCAGCCTGCCCCACACCCACCGGGCCAGGAACCAGGCCGAACTCGCCACCGAAACCCGCAGGTTCTTCCACCGCCGACAACGCCAGCCACACATCGTCCGCGGCTACTTCGGCGGCCCGCACACCCGCTACACCCTCGACGAGAACCCCATCAGTTTCTGATCAATAGCCAGCCCGTGCTGACGTTACAGAACCGTGCCTGGGACGGTCGGCTCCGCGACTTTAGCCAGCCACTTTGGCGCGAGCCTCGAAGATCATGGCCCCAACGTCGTGCTTTAGCGGGCAGGTCCACAGACTGCCCGACGCGCCGGAAGCTTACGGGGCCATGATCACTCGCGCCAAAGCAGCTCCCGGCCAAAGTCGCTACGCCAACCTCGCGTA
>NZ_JANHKP010000015.1 GCF_024497955.1 Streptomyces sp. C10-9-1
GTCCGCGCCCGCCGTGGCCGTCAACAACACCCCCTACGACTTCTCGGTGACACCGTCGACGGTGTCCGCGGGCGGCAGGGTCACCCTGACGGCGGGTGGCTGTCCCAGTACCACGACCGTCACGTCCGGTGTGTTCGACACCGTGACGATCCCGCGCAACGGCGCCGCCACCGCCGTGGTCGACTGGGACGCCCGTCCCGGTGCCGTGTACTCGGTCCAGTTCAACTGCACCGGGCGGATCGGGACGCTCGACCTCAGGATCGCCGGCGGCTCCTCCACGCCGACCGCGAGTTCCACCCGCTCCGCGGTGACCATCGCCCCCTCGGGCGTCGGCGGCGGTGTGGGGGGCAGCATCGGCGGAGCCGGCACCGCGGAGATCGCCGCGGGCGGCGCCCTGGTGGCGGCCGCGGCGGCGGCGACCGTCCTGGTCGTCCGCAGGCGGACGGCCGACCGGCGTCACTGATGCCCCCGCACGGCCGGGCGCGGGCATGTACCGAGCCCCCGTCCCGGCGGCAACCGCCCGTCGCCCCGGGTCCGTTGCGGACCCGGGGCGACGGGCGGCCCGGCTGACCGGGAGGTTCGGCCGGTCAGGCCTGACCGCCGACCGTGCGGCGCCGGCGGGCGACGAACAGGCTGCCGCCCACCGCCGCCGAGGCGACGAGCCCCGCGCCGATGGCCATCTCGGTGCTGGAGGGGCCGACCGACCCCCCGAGACCGCCCTGCGCACCTCGGCCCGGGCGCACGGTGAACGAGGCGCTGGCGGTCTGGTCGCTGTTGTTGCAGCGGACCGTCAGGTGGTAGTCGCCGGGCCGGGCGTTGTTGCGGACCCTGGCCGTGGCCTCCTGCTGGCCTCGGTCGCCGCGCGAGAGGGTCGCGTCGGGGAAGGCGTTGGAGCTGACGGTGCCACCCCGGTGGCAGCCGTCGACCGTGATCGTCAGGGTGCCGCCGGGGAACACCGTGGACGGGCTGACTTGGACGTTCCTCGGGCCGTCCCCGCCGCCGGCGGCGGCCAGGGGAGCGCAGAGCCCGACGGCCGCGAAGGCGGTCGCGGTCACCGCGAGAGCGCGTGCTGCACGCATCGTTGAACCTCCAGGAAGACGCTCCGAAGCGGCGCTCCGGGAAAGTCGACGAGGACGCCTTCCATGACGAACCCTCACCGAGGCCGACAAGCGGCGCATATCGGGCTTGGGCCACCCCGGTGACCGCCGGTACGCCCGCCGGGGTCATGATCGCAAGGACCCGCAGGTCACGGACCGTCGGCCGCTCCTGCGGTCCGATGACCCGAACGGATCACCCGGCTGGCCCCGGCCACCCGTTCGCCCTTCCCTGATCGCCGCCCTCCGCGGGCGCGCTTAGCGTGCCTGCATGCGCATCAAGGGGAGAAGAGCGGACCGGGACACCTTCGGCCGTGAACGGATCAGGCGCCCCTCGCCCTGGGGCGTACTGGCACTCGTCATGCTCAGCGGCATCGCCCTGATGAGGAACGGGGTGGATTCCGGTGCGGGGCCGCCGCAGCCCGCGGCCGCGGCCTCCGCCACCGGCGGCGCGGGGGAGAACTTCCTTCCCGTCCCGCTCGAACCACTCGCGTACGCGCCTCCGAAGACGATCCGCATCCCCGCCCTGAAGGTCGACGCCCCGATCATGGACGTGGGTCTCGACGACAAGGGCTGGATCGCGGCCCCGCCCGCGGCCGACCCCAACCTGGCCGGCTGGTTCCAGAACGGGGTGGCCCCCGGCCAGCGCGGCACCTCGGTGATCGTCGGGCACGTCGACAACCAGGCGGGCCCGGCGGTCTTCTACGGTCTCGGCTCGCTCCGCAAGGGCCACCGCGTCGAGGTGCCCCGGCTGGACGGGCGCACGGCGGTCTTCGAGGTCTACGGGGTGGAGGTGTTCGCCAAGGACGACTTCCCCGGCGTGCGGGTGTACGGGGACACGGGCCGGCCGGAGCTGCGCGTGATCACCTGCGGCGGCGGGTACTCCCGGGCCTCGGGCTACGACGGGAACGTCGTCGTCTTCGCGCGGATGGTCGAGGCCGGCTGACCGCCCGGGCGGGGGCCCCGCGGGGCCCCCGGCGGTCGCCTCAGCGGTGCGGGACGGTGACGCGGTACCCGGCGTCCAGCAGGCGCGGCAGGTACCTCCGCAGGGCGGCGACGCTCTGCGAGCGGTTGCCGCCCGCATCATGGGAGAGGACGACCGCACCGGGCGCGGCACCGTCCATGACCCGGCGGACGATGGTGCCCGTTCCGGGTTCGGTCCAGTCCAGGGTGTCGACGGTCCAGGCCAGGGGCTCCATGCCCAGCTCCGCGCCGATCTCGAAGGAGTGCCTGTTCCAGGCCCCGTAGGGCGCGCGGTACCACAGGGGCCCGGTACCCACCGCGCGGTCCACGACCTCGCAGGTCCGTGAGAGTTCCCGCCGGATCGCCGGGCGCGTCAGCCCCGGCACCAGGGGGTGCGACCAGGTGTGGTTGCCGATCACATGGCCGTCGTCGGCCATCTCGCGCAGCAGGTCCGGGTGGTACTGGGCCATCTCCCCGCAGACGAAGAACATCGCCGGCACGCGGAACTCGCGCAGCGTGGCCAGCACCCCGGGGGTGTACCGCGGGTCGGGCCCGTCGTCGAAGGTCAGCACGATCGTCCTGCCCGCACCGGGCAGTTCGAGGATCGGCCGGGTGCGGACCGGCGGACGTGCGCGCCGCACCCGGGGGGCATGCGCCGTCATCGGCTGGAGGCGGTAGGAGGAGGCCGGCTGCCGCGGACCGGCCGCGGCCTGCGGACCGGCCGCCGGTGCCACGGGCTCCGGCTCCGGCACGGGCGCCGGCCGCGGGGCGGGGCGCCCCGGTGCGCCGCCGGGCTCGGTGGCGAACAGTCCCCCGACGACGGCGGCCCCGCCGAGCGCGGCGGCCCAGTGCAGTACCGAGCGGCGACGGACGGGCAGTTGGTCCTTGTGCATGGCCCACTGCTCGCACGTGCCGTGCCCCGGGAGGGGGAAACGACACGGGCACGGGCGGGATTCAACCCGATGGGACCACCGCGACCGCCCGCCCGGCGGCGCCGCCCGGTGCCGGCCGGCCGGGGGCGCGGCCGTCCCGGTGGACCGCCGCGCGGCGCCGGGTGCGGTGCTGCGACGCCGCGGCGGGGTGCGCGGCCGTCGCGCGCCGGGCGGCGGTGCGGCTGGCCGGGCCGGGGTGCCGGCAGGTGGCCGCGGTGCTCCGAGGGGCCTACCGCCGCGCGGGCCGGCGTCGCGCGGCCCGGCCGACCGCTCACCGCACCGTTCGTCGCCCGGTGCGACCGTTCACCGACGCCCCCCGTCCGGCGTCTGTCGCGATCCGGCCGGATGCGTTCGTATACGCCACGTGACAGCGGCCCACGGGCGAAAGGATGTTGACGCATGGCGACGGCGACCGCGACCACCGACGAGCAGGCGCTGGCGGAGCTCCAGCGGGACCACGGCCCGGCGCTGCTCGGCTTCCTGCTCGGCCTCACCTACGGTGATCAGCAGCGCGCCGAGGACCTGCTCCAGGAGACCCTGCTCCGGGCCTGGCAGCACCCCGAGGCCTTCGACGCCCCGTACGACTCCATGCGCCCGTGGCTGTTCACCGTCGGCCGGCGCCTCGCGATCGACGCACGCCGCTCCCGGCTGGCCCGGCCGGCGGAGATCGGCGACGGGGTCCTCGCCGCCGTCCCGGACCCCTGCGACGCCACGGAGAGCGCCGTGGCCGCCCTGGACGTGCGTGCCGCGGTGGGGTCGCTCAGCCCGGAGCACCGGGCCGTGCTGGTGCACCTGTACTTCGGGGGCCTGAGCGTCAACGAGGCGGCACAGGCGCTCGGCATCCCGCCCGGCACGGTGAAGTCCCGCTCGCACTACGCGCTGCGCGCGCTCGCCCGCGGCCTGCCCGGCTACAGCCGCCGTGGCGCACCCGTGGACCCGCGGGCCTCCGTGGACCGCCCCCGCCACTCCGACCACGGGCACGGCGGGGGCGTATGCCGTACCTCACGGGCGAGTTGAGCAGATTCGGGCCCGCCGCCGTACCGGACGGGAGAGGCTCGTCGGGAACAGTCCGCACGGCGGCGGTCCGCGCGACGGCGATCCGCACGGCGGGAAGGAAGAGGTGGGGCGATGCTGCGCGGGACTTCGGGCGACACCGGGGGGCCGGGGCTCGCCGTGCCGCTCGGATGGTGGTGCGCCGAGTACACGGCGGACGAGGTGCTGCGGTCCGCGGACCTGGTGGACCGGGGCACGGTCGAGTTCCGGGCGGGGCTGCACGCCCTGGCGCTGACGGTGCACCTCTGCGAGGGCGCCCGTCCCCCCTCCCCCGCCGACGCCGGTCCCCGCTCGCGCGAGTGGCTGGCCGTCACCGCCCACGGGCACCCCTGGTCCCACTGGGCCGCCCGGCGGCTGGGCGAGCGGGCGCAGCTCGCCCGGAGCGGGGTCCCGGACCCCGACCTGGGCCCCGCCGCCGCCGCGTGGGAGTGGCTGCGGGGCACGGAGGTCCACGCGGCGGACCTCGGCGGTCTGGGGGAACCCTGCTCCGGGGCGCCTTCCGCGGCGGGGACGGCGGTGGACGAGGGGCGCCGGGTGTGGACACCGGCGTGGCGGATCGGCGTCCCGCTCGGGCACCTGGCGGTCGGCCTGTGGTGAGCGCCCGGCGACCGGGCGGCGCGGCCGCCGGCCGAGGGGGCACCCGGGCCGAGGCGCACACGGTCAGGCGAGCGCACCCGGTCCGGGCGAGGAGTGCACGCCCGCACGGTACTTGGGGATCCTCACGGTGATCTTCATCCCGGCGCCCACGGCCGTCTCGACGACCAGCCCGTACGCGTCGCCGTAGACCTGGCGCAGCCGGTCGTCCACGTTGAGCAGCCCGATGCCGGAGGAGGCGGTCCGCTCCCCCGCCAGCAGCGAGCGCAGCACCGCGGGGTCCATCCCGACGCCGTCGTCCTCGATGACGACCACCGCCTCCGCCCCGGCGTCCTGGGCGGAGATCGTGACCCGGCAGCGCTCCCGGGAGTCCTCCAGCCCGTGCTTGACCGCGTTCTCGACCAGCGGTTGCAGGCAGAGGAACGGCAGGGCGACCGGGAGCACCTCGGGGGCGACCTGGAGGGTGACGGTCAGCCGGTCGCCGAAGCGGGCCCCTGCCAGCGCCAGGTACTGCTCGATGGAGCGCAGCTCGTCGGCGAGGTGGGTGAACTCGCCGTGCCGGCGGAAGGAGTAGCGGGTGAAGTCCGCGAACTCCAGCAGCAGTTCCCGGGCCCGCTCGGGGTCGGTGCGCACGAACGAGGCGATCGCGGCCAGCGAGTTGAAGATGAAGTGCGGGGAGATCTGGGCGCGCAGGGCGCGGATCTCCGCCTCGATCAGCCGTGTGCGCGAGCGGTCCAGCTCCGCCAGCTCCAGCTGCACCGAGACCCAGCGGGCGACCTCCGTCGCCGCGCGGGCCAGCACCGCCGACTCCCGCGACCCGTAGGCCACCAGGGCGCCGAGCACCCCGTCCTCGCCGGTCAGCGGCGCGACCACCGCCCAACGCAGCGGGCAGTCCACCTCCTCGCAGCGGCAGTGGGCGCTCTGCCCGCGCCCCGAGTCCAGCACCTCCCGCACCCGGGCCAGGGCCTGCTCGCGGTGGTGGTCGTCGCCGGGCCCGTCCCAGGCGAGCACCCGCCCCCGGTCGGTCAGGCACAGGGCCTCGGTGCCCAGCAGCGAGCGGAGCCTGCGCACGGCCTTGCGCGCGGTGTCCTCGGTCAGCCCGGCGCGCAGCGGCGGCGCGGCGAGCGAGGCGGTGTGCAGGGTGTGGAAGGTCGCCCGTTCCACGGGGGTGCCCAGGTCCAGGTCCCGGCGGGTGCCCCGGCGGGCCGCGGACGCGCCGAGCACGAAGCCCAGCGCGAGGAGCAGCACCCCGCCCGTGGCGGCGAGCGCGACGGCTCCGGTGCCGCTCACCGGCCCGCTCCTTCGCGCCCGCGGTGCCCCGTCGGCCCGGGGCCGGGGCCCCCGGTCCGCCCGGGCCCCTGGTGGCCCGTCCGGGCGGCCAGGTCCTCGGGGAGGTGCAGCCGGGCGAGGATGGCGCCCGCCCCCGCGGGCACATGGCGGGCGGTGGCCAGGGAGACGCCCACCATGGTCAGGAACCCCAGGGGGACGGACCAGACCGCGGGCCAGGCCATCAGCGTGTGCGGCCACCCCTGCGGGGGCAGGCCCGCCCGCGTCGCCATCACCGCGGTCAGGGCGGAGCCGCCGCCCGCGACCAGCCCGGCGGCCGCGCCCGGCGGGGTGAGGCGCCGCCACCAGATGCCGAGGACGAGCAACGGGCAGAAGGAGGAGGCGGAGACGGCGAAGGCCAGCCCCACGGCGTCCGCGACGGGCACGTCGCGCGAGACCACGGACAGCACCAGAGGGACCGTCATCGCCAGGACCGTGGCCAGACGGAAGTACCGCACTCCGCGCGGCGGCAGCACGTCCTGGGTGATCACCCCGGCCACGGACATGGTCAGGCCCGAGGCCGTCGACAGGAAGGCGGCGAAGGCCCCCGCCGCCAGCAGCGCACCCAGCAGTTCGCCCCCCGCTCCCCCGATGACCCGCTCCGGCAGCACGAGCACGGCCGCGTCGGCCTCCCCGGTGAGCGCGAGTTCGGGGGTGTAGACGCGGCCCAGGGCGCCGTAGACCGGGGGCAGCAGGTAGAAGGCGCCGATCAGGCCGAGCACCACCAGCGTGGTCCGCCGGGCGGCGCGTCCGTGGGGGCTGGTGTAGAAGCGGACGGCGACGTGCGGCAGGCCCATCGTGCCGAGGAAGGTCGCGAGGATCAGGCCGTAGGTGGCGTACAGCTGGGGGCCCTCGCGCCCTCCGGCGAGCGGCTGGGACCAGCCGGCCGGGTCCGCGTCCGTGGCGGCGCGCTCCGGGACGGGGGCGCCCTTCGGCAGTCCGAGGACGGTGCCGGCCTCGATGCGGTGCGGCCCCTCCTCCAGCGTGAACGGCTCGCCCCGGCGCACCTCGCCGTCCACGGTGCCTGTCGCGGTGAGCGTGAGCGGCGCCCCGACGTCGACGCGGACGGTGTCGTCGATCCGTACCTCGGTGTGCTCGCGCAGCACGGCCGGCGCGTCGAAGCGGGCGCGCGGGGCGTCGTCGGCCGCCCAGGCAGTGGCGAGGAAGAGCGCGGGCACCAGCAGGGCGGTGAGCTTGAGCCCGTACTGGAAGGCCTGGACGAAGGTGATGCTGCGCATCCCCCCGGCGGCCACCGCTCCCGTGACCACCACGGCCACCACGACCGAACCGAGCCAGTCGGGCGCCCCGGTGAGGATCGCCAGCGTCAGTCCCGCTCCCTGGAGCTGCGGCAGGAGGTAGAGCCAGCCGATGCCGACGACGAAGAGGCTGGCCAGCCTGCGGACGGCGGCGGACTCCAGGCGGGCCTCGGCGAAGTCGGAGAGGGTGTAGGCGCCCGAGCGCCGCAGGGGTGCGGCGACCAGGACCAGCAGGACCAGGTAGCCGGCGGTGTAGCCGACCGGGTACCAGAGCATCTCCGGGCCCTGGAGCAGCACCAGGCCGGCGATGCCGAGGAAGGAGGCGGCGGAGAGGTACTCGCCGCTGATGGCGGCGGCGTTCAGGCCCGGCTTCACGGTGCGGGAGGCGACGTAGAAGTCGGAGGTGGTGCGGGATATCCGCAGGCCCAGTCCGCCGATGAGCACGGTGGCGAGGACGACGCCGGCGACGGCGAGTGCGGTGTACGTGCGCTCCACGGGTCAGCGGCCCTCGACGAGGCGGACGAAGTCCCGCTCGTTGCGCTCGGCCCGCCGCACGTACCAGCGGGCGGTCAGCCACATCACGGGGTAGACGCCGAAGCCGAGGGCCGCCCAGACGAACGGCGCGGGCGAGCCGGGCCACCCGCCGAGGGCGCCGGGCAGGGCGAACAGCAGCGGCAGGCTGCCGACCAGCAGGACCAGCACGCCGAGCGCGCGCAGCGCCGCCCGGAGCTGACTGCGCATCAGAGAGCGTACATAGGTGGTGCCGAGGGTGGTCTGCTCGCTGATCTCGGAGCGGGCCGGAGCGTGCCCGGGGCGGCGGCGGGCGGCGCGGGGCACACCGGTGACCACCTCGCGGCGGGGGGTGTGCTCTGGGGGCATCGGCGTCCGCTCCAGCGTCGGGTCGCAGGTCTTCGCGGGTCGGGGGTCGAGTCGGGGGCGGGGGTCGCGGGCAGGGGCGCTTCGGGGCCCGGCCGGAGCGGGCGGACCCGGAGCAGGGAGTCTACGCAGGGGCGATCACGGGCGGTAGAGACGCGGGCGTTCGGGTGGGACAGGTGGGGAAAGCGGCGCCCGCGGCGCGGAGTCAGGCGGGTCGCAGGCGCACGACGGCCCCGCCGCGCATGCTCACGGCGGGACCCGGGCCGGGGCACGGCCCGAAGGCCCCTGCAGGCGGATCACCAGGGGGAACGGACGTGCCCCGAGGTCCCGCCCGGGTTCGAGGAACTCCTCCCGGAGGACCTCCGGGGAGGCCCTCGGCAGCGGGCTGCCGGTCTCCGGCCGGACGGAGCCCGGCCGCGCGGCCCCGTCGTCCGACCGGAACTCCGGTAGCGCCCCCGAACGCGCCGTCGCCCGCCTCCACGACGTCCTCCGGGGAAGGGCCGCACGGTGCCGGCGGCCCGTCCCGGCAGGCGCGCCTCCCCCGCGAGCAGCCCCTCGCCCGGGAGAGCGCGGGGGCTGCGCGCGCACGCGGTGCCGGTGCCGTGCGGGCCGCTCGACCGGGTGCGACCGTGCCCGGGGCACGGGGACGCGGGCCCTCGCGACCCGCCGGGCGGCCGCCGGTGGCGGCTCACCCTTCGGGGGCGAGTACGCACGCGGCGATCAGGGCAGCCACACTCCGACCCGGCACGTTCCGGGACACCCCGACGGCCGGAGGACGCACTGCCCACGCACGAAGGCACACGGTGCGGAACCGGCCCGTCCCGCGCACGGCACCCCGGCCCGGCGGGTTCCCCGGGCGCCCCCGCAGGAGCCGGTGGGGCCGACCGGGCCGCCCCTCGGCTCGGCCAACCCGGCCCGCGAAAGAAAGGTGACGACGTGGGGCTCTTCCTCCCCTCCGTCCGTGCGATCGCACAGGCGTACCTCTCCCGGCACCCCGGGGAACTCCGGTCCTTAGCCGGGCTCCTGGCCCACCTGGCGGCCCCGGCCGGGACCGCCGGGCCCTCCGGCCCGCGGGGCCGCTGCGCCCGTCTTGCGCCCCTCACCTGCACGGCCGTCGTCGTGGACCGCGACCGCCGGGTCCTGCACACCCTCCGCGGCGGAACACCGTGCCTGCCCGCGCCGTGCGTCCCCGTCGAGGCGGCCGACCGGCACCTGGCGGACGCGGCACTGCGCGGGCTCTCGGCGGAGACCGGCATCCTGCCCGGGGACCTGTGCCTGACGCCCCGGCGACTCCGGGAACCGCTGGACATCGCCGTGCACGACGTCGACGCCGATCCGGGGACGGGCGAACCCGGCCGCCGCCGCTACGACTTCCGGTTCCTGTTCCCCCTGGTGCCCGGCTGCTCCGTGCACCGGGCGCCGACCGGGGCCGACGGAGGGGGCGCCCGGTGGCTCCCCCTGTCCGAGGTGGCCTGCCCGGCGCTCCGGGCGAAGCTCCCCACGGCCGGCACCGGGGGGCGCGGTGCGCATACGCCGCCCGAGGCGCCCGTCGCCGCACGTCCCGCCCGCGAGGGCCGCGACCGCTCCCCGGCACGGGTGCGCGAGGCCCGCCCGGCCGCCGCGGAGCGGGGGGTTCCGCCCCTGCGGCGCGGCGACACCCGGCCGAGGCGCCGAGCTGACGGGTCCCTGCACCCGCTCGCCGCCGCCGAGGGGACGGCGCACCCGGCGCCGGGCTCCGCCCCGGCGCCCTCCGCCGTCGGGAGGAGCACGGCCCCCGGCGCGGGGGACGTGGCGGTCCCGCTGCCCGTCGCCCGCGGGCGCGGCCCCGGCGCCGCGGGCACCGAGGACGCCGGGCCGCACCGGCCCTCCACCGCCGTCGTGCCGGATGGGGTGCGACCCGGCCGGTGGGGCGGCGTCCGGGCAGCCACCCCCGAGGACGCCGAGGCGATCGTCCGGATGCGCTCGGCGCACATCCTGGCGGAGCCCCTGAGCGAGGAGTGGATCCGGCGGTGCGCGACCGAACTGGCCCCGCGCCTGGGCCCGGCGGGCGACGCGCGGGCCTTCGTCGTCGACGCGCCGGACGGTGCGCTGGCCTCCTGCGCCCTCGGTCTGGTCCACTCCGCCCTGCCGACGCCCGACCGCCCCCGGGGGCTGGCCGCCCGGCTCCACATCGTGGCCACCCGCCCGGACCTGAGACGCCGGGGCTGCGCGCGTGCCGCGGTGTCCGCACTCGTGGACCACCTCGCCGAGAAGGAACACGTCACCCTGTTCGAGGTCGACGCCAGCGTCGAGGCGGCTCCGCTCTACCGGGAGCTGGGCTTCACGGGGAGCCCGGTGTCGATGCGGATGACCCGTCCCGAGCCTCCCGCCGCCGACGGCGCCTCCGGGCACGGCAGCGGCTGGATGCCCCCGGAGCGGTACGCCGAGACGGTGCTGAAGGCCACCGCGTTCGCCTGCGTCTACTACACCGACGAGGACGACCGGCCGCTCCAGCTGCACTCCGTCTACTCGCCCGCCCATCCGTGGCAGTTGGTCGGCGGCACGATGGACCCGGGCGAGCGGCCCTGGGAGACGGCCGTGCGCGAGTGCCGGGAGGAGACCGGCCTCACCCCGCCGTCCCCTCCCCGCCTCCTGGCCACCGTCTACGGGCTGCCCGGGGCCGGCTGGCCCTACAGCAGCCTGGGCACGGTCTTCGACGGCGGGCGGCTCACCCCGGCGCAGATCCGGGGCATCGTCCTGGACCCGCGGGAGCATGACGAGGTGCGGGTCCTGCCCCTGGACGGGTGGCGGGCGCTGATGCCGCCCGGGGACTTCGCCCGCCTGAGCGCGGTGGAGAGGGCACGGCGGACGGGCGAGGCGGCGTACTTCGGCACCTGGGACTGGGAGGAGTGAGCCGTCGCCCGGCTCCGGCGCACCCGGCGGCCCGGTCCCGGCGCGCGGACGGCGGCGACGCCGTCCGCGCCCGGGCCGTCAGGCGCCGCGGCCCTGGGAGGTCCTGGCGCGGGGCAGCATCAGCAGGTCGCGCAGCTGGCGTGCGTGGCGGCGGCTGACGGCCAGTTCGGCGCTGCCGACGCGGACGGTCGTGGCACCGGCGTCCAGGCGCAGTTCGTCGATCCGCGCGAGGGCGACCAGGTGGCTGCGGTGGATGCGGACGAAGCCCCGGGAGGCCCAGCGCTCCTCCAGGGTGGACAGCGGGATGCGCACCAGATGGCTTCCGTCCGCCGTGTGCAGGCGGGCGTAGTCGCCCTGGGCCTCCACGTAGGAGATGTCGTCGACCGGGACGAAGCGGGTGACCCCGCCGAGTTCCACCGCGATCTGGTCGCCGCCCGGCCCGGGGACGACCGCCGGGGCACCGCCCCTGCGCACGGCGCCTGCCGGCTCCCGCTGGGCGGCCACCAGTTCGCCGACCCGGCGGACCGCCTCGGCGAGGCGTTCGCGGCGCACCGGTTTCAGCACGTAGTCGACGGCCTTGAGGTCGAATGCCTGCACGGCGAAGCCCTCGTGGGCGGTGACGAAGACGATCTGCGGCGGGCGGGCGAAGCCGGCCAGCAGCCTGGCCACGTCGAGGCCGGTCAGCCCGGCCATGTGGATGTCGAGGAACACCACGTCGACGGACTCGTCGCCGTCCGGCCCCGCCTCCAGCGCCCGGCCGATCCGCCGCAGGGCCTCGGTGGCGTCGGTGGCGCCCTCGGCGGTGCGCACCCGCGGGTCCGCCCTCAGGAGGTAGAGCAGTTCCTCCAGCGCCGGTCTCTCGTCGTCGACGGCCAGTACGCGCAGCATGGAGCGGAGTGTAGGGCCTGCGGCGCGGGGGCCGCGGCCCGTGTCGCGGCGAGGGGCGAAACGGGGTCCCCGGACTCGTGTGCACGACGCCGTCGGCGCATTGAGCAGGGGCCGGGGTCGCTGCGTATAGCAGAGTGACCGGCCGTAACACCAGGAATCGAGGATCGCCATGACCCGCCAGGAGCCGCACCGCGATGTGGCCGCCTACGCGCTGGGTGTCCTGGAACCCGGGGACGCGATCCGCTTCGAGGAGCATCTCGCCGGGTGCATGCGGTGCACCGTGCAGCTGACGGACTTCACCGCCATGGCGGACGCCCTGCGCGAGCTGGCCGAGCCCGGAGGGCTGCCCACCGCGCCCTCCCCCGAGGTGCTGGACCGGCTGACCGGGCGGGTGCGGGCGCAGCGGCGCAGGGCCGGGCGGCGGCGGTGGGCCGTGGGCGCCGCCGCGGCGGCGCTGGTCGTGGCGCTCCCCGTGGCCGTGGTCGCCGTCCACGGGCCGGGCGCACCGGCCGTGCCGGTGCAGCGGGTGGCGGCCTCCGACCCGGTCTCGGGGGTGCGGGCCTCGGTGGCGCTGGCGGACCACGGCTGGGGCACCTCGGTGGCGATGCGGCTCAGCGACCTGCCCGGCCCCCGGACCTGCCGGCTGGTCGCCGTGGGCACCGACGGCGCGGAGTACCCCGTGCTCAGCTGGCGGGTGCCGGAGTCGGGCTACGGGATCGACGGCGCCTCCGGCTCCGCCGGGCCGCTGGAGATCGCCGGGGGCACGATGCTGCGCTCGGCCGAGATCGGGCGGTGGGAGGTCCGGGGCGAGAACGGAGAGCGCCTGCTGTCGATCGGCGGCTGATCCCGGCGGGCTGGTGCGGGGGCCACGCACCGGAGCGGAGGCCGCGGCACGGCGGGCGAGCGGAGGCCCCGGGCCCGGCGGTCACTTCAGCAGGCGGGAGAGCCTGCGGTCGGCCAGCGGCCTCCCGCCGGTCTGGCAGGTCGGGCAGTACTGGAGCGAGGAGTCGCTGAACGACACCTCCCGGACGGTGTCCCCGCAGACGGGGCACGGCTGCCCGGTGCGTCCGTGGACGCGCATGCCGCTCCGCTTCTCCGCCTTCAGCCGGCCCGCCGCGGTGCCCCGGGAGCGCGCGACGGCCTCGCCGAGCGTGGCGCGCAGGCTGGCGTGGAGGGTGCGCAGCTCGTCCTCGTCGAGGTTCTGCACCGGTTTGAACGGCGACATCCGGGCCGCGTGGAGGATCTCGTCGCTGTAGGCGTTCCCGATCCCGGCGATCAGCGTCTGGTCGCGCAGGGCGCCCTTGATCCTCCGGCGCTCTCCGGAGAGCAGTGCGGTGAAGGCCGCCAGGTCGAAGGAGTCGGCGAGCGGATCGGGCCCCAGGGCGGCGATCGCCGGGACCTCCCCGGGGCTGCGGACGAGGTGGACGGCCATCCTCTTGGTGGTGCCCGCCTCGGTGAGGTCGAAGCCGCTGCCGTCGTCGAGGACGACCCGCAGCGCCAGCGGCCCCCGGCCCGGACGCGGGGGTGCCTCGGGAACGCGGTCCTGCCAGCGCACCCATCCCGCCCGGGCGAGGTGGACCACCAGATGGAGTTCCCCCGCGGTGACGTCCAGCCACTTGCCGTGGCGGTCCACGGCCGTGACCGGTGCCCCCTCGATCGCCGGGAGCGGCGGGTCGTAGGTCTTGAGCACGCTGACGGCGGCGGGGAGGGCGCGGGCGACGGACCGTCCGGCCAGGTGCGCGGCGAGGAAGCCGCGCAGCGCCTCCACCTCGGGCAGTTCGGGCATGCCTCCACCCTGCCGCACGGCGGTGGGCGGCGCGAGGCACGGGCGGGGCGGCCGTCAGCGGTGGTCCCGCTCCGGGACGGCGAACTCGCACCACACGCACTTGCCGCTGCCGCGCGACTCCACGCCCCAGGTGTCGGACAACCGGTCGACGAGCATCAGCCCGCGCCCCGAGACCCCGGATTCCCCCGCCTCCCTGCGCCGCGGCAGGGCACTGGAGCGGTCCTCCACCTCCACCCGGAGCAGGCGCCGGGGACCGGACAGCACCCGCACGGTCACGATGGCTCCGCCGTCGGTGTGCATCAGGGCGTTGGTGACGAGTTCGTCCGCGGCCAGCTCGATCTCGTCGGCCCGCTCCCTCGCCCCCCAGGCCCGTACCGCGGCGCGGACCATGTGCCGGGCCGAGCGCAGCGCCTCGGGGTCGTTCTGGGCCACGTGCTGCTGGAGGCGTCCGCCCGCCTGCGGCGCGAAGGTGCCCTTGCGGCGCAGGAGCAGCAGGGCCACGTCGTCGTCCCCGCCGCGCTCGTCCACGACCTCGCAGAGCCGGTCGGCGAGCAGCTGCAGGTCGCGGGGGCCGTCGTGGACGAGGGCGGCGAGCAGGCGCATCCCGTCGTCGAGGTCGGCGCCGGGCTGCTCCACCAGCCCGTCGGTGTAGAGCAGCAGGGTCTGGCCGGGGTCGAGCTCGACGGTGGTGACCGGGTACTCCAGCCGGCGGAACTCCGCGGACAGCCCGAGCGGGAGCCCGCCCTGCACGGGCAGTCTGCGGGGGCTGCCGTCCTGGTCGCGGACGAGCGGGTCGACGTGCCCGGCGCGCACCAGCTGGACGACGCCGGTGGTCAGGTCCACCTCGGCGTAGGTGCAGGTGGCGAAGCGGTCGGTGTCCAGCTCGTGGAGGAAGACGGAGGCGCGGGCCATCACCGTGGCCGGGGTGTGGCCCTCGGCGGCGTAGGCCCGCAGCACGATCCGCAGCTGCCCCATGACCGCGGCCGCGTGGGTGTCGTGCCCCTGGACGTCGCCGATCACGGCGCCGACACGGCCTCCGGGCAGGGGGATGACGTCGTACCAGTCGCCGCCGATGTCCCGCCCGAGCCGTGCCGAGCGGTAGCGCACCGCGATCTGCGCACCGGCGACCTCCGGGATGCGGCGGGGCAGCATCGCCTGCTGGAGGCCCTCGGCGAGATCGTGCTCCTGCTCGTACAGGACGGCGCGCTGGAGGCTCTGCGCGATGCTGCTGCCGAGGGCGACCAGGAGGTTCCGCTCGTCGGAGGTGAAGCCCTCCTTGTCGCGGTAGAGCAGGCCGAGCGCGCCGATGGGGCGGGCCTGGGCGATGAGCGGGAGGTAGGCGGCGGCGGACACGCCCAGGCCCTTGATGTGCGGCCACAGGACCGGGTAGGAGGCGGCGAAGTCCTCTGCCGACTCGATGAAGCGGGGGGCGAGGGTCCGCACCACCTCGCTCATCGGGTACTGCTCGTCGACCCGGGTCCACCGGGTGCCGGGGACGAAGGACTCCTCCGGGCCCTCGGCGACCAGGTGGATGCGCCCGGACTCCAGGAGGCCCATCACCAGGCTGGTCGCCCCCAGGTGCTCCAGACCCTGCGAGCCGCGGAGCAGGGCGATGACGTCCTCGACGGTGCGGGCGTGCGCGAGGGCGGCGGTGGTGGACTCCACGACGCTGGTCTGGCGGCGGCGGTCGGCGTCGAGGCCCATGCGCGCGGCGGAGTCGGCGAGTTCCTGGGTGGCGTCCCGGACGATGCCGGTGATGCGCACCGGGCGGCCGCCCGCGTCGCGCCGGACGCGGGCCTGGGTGTGGGTCCAGCGCAGGCTCCCGTCCTTGCGCCGGACGCGGAAGTAGGCGCCGTAGTGCTCCGCCCCGCGCTTGAGCGCCTGGGTCACGAGGGTGTCCAGGCGGACGGCCTCGTCCGCGGGCACCCTGGGGGCGAGGCCGTCGGGCCGGCCGTTGAACTCCTCGGGGCGCAGGTCGAACAGGGCGAGACCGACGGGGTCGAGGTGCAGGAGACCGCTGCCCAGGTCCCAGTCGAAGGTGCCCATGCGAGTGAGACTCAGAGTCGTCTCCGCGCGTGCCGGCCAGTCGTCGGGAAGCGACAGGGCACCCGCTGCCCGATCAGCCATGCAGCCACTCTGCCATCATTTGCCGCTTCCCACGACCGGATCCGGTGCCCGGGCGGGTCACCCCGGGGAGTACCCGGAGGCGTAGGGGTCGGAGGCGGGCGGAAGCGGGACGTCCGGGAGGACGGGTGGGGCGTCGGGGCCGTCCGGCAGCGGGTCGGGGACCGGGGCGGCGTCCGGCTGCGGGGCCGCGTCCGGCTGCGGGGGCGGGACGTCGGCGGGCGGGAGGGGGTCGTACACGGGCGCGTCGGGGAGCGGCGCCTCGGGGGCCTGCCCGGCCGGCGCGGACCCAGTGTCGCCCGGGGCCGCGGGCGCCGGGACGGCCCCGGCGTCGGGCCCGGCGAGGGCGGGGTCGGCGAACACCTCCCCGGCGGCCACCGGCGGCAGCACCTCCGGCCGGGCGTCCTCCTCGCCCCCGGTGCCCGAGGGCCGCTCGATCCAGCTGCTGTCGGCGGTGCTCACGAGGAGCAGGCTGCTGACGACCTGCTCGGCGGGTTTGACGACGATCGCCTGGTCGGGGCGGTAGCGGTCCCAGGGCCGGCCGCGCGGGACGACGGCGCGTTCGGCGGGGACGGGCGGCCCCAGGGGGCTCGCGTCGGCGCAGCGCACGCGGGGGGCGCCGAAGTGGTCCACGAGCACGGCCGTCCCCGCCTGCAGGACGCCCTGGTGGGCGCGGTTGCCGCCGTCGGTGAGGCGGTGTCCGGTGATCCGGGTGTCGGCCCGCAGGACGACCGGTGTCAGGCCGCGCAGGAAGGCGGCGACGTCTTCGTGCTCGACTTCCGCCGCGGTGGCGAAGGCACGGCCCTCGGACCGGTCGGCGGACAGGTGGCGCGTCAGGGCGGGGACGTCGCAGCTCGCCCGCTCCGGCAGGCCGCCGTACAGGCCGGGGGCGGCGCCGGACAGCGTCCGCAGGGTGGTGCCCCCGCCGGAGGGGCTGGCGGGGGCGGCGGTGACGGCGGGCGGGGCGAAGGCGGGCGCGGGGACCGCTGCGGAGGGGGCGTAGGCGCCCGCGCCGCGGGCGCCGGCCGGCTGGAGGAGCAGCTCCTCCGGTCCGGGCGGGGCGTCCGTGCCACCGCAACCGGCGGCGAGGAGTCCCACCCACGCCGTGGCGGCCGCCACGGACAGTCGCTGCATCGGTGCGCGCACCTCGTTCTCCCTCAGCTCTGCGTCCCTCGCTCCGCCTGCGGCGGACGGCGGGCCTCCCGCCCGCGGACCGGCTCCCGGGCCGGGCGCACCGTCCACACCTCAAGTTCTGACGGATCTTCAGCCAGGACGCGACTTGAACGCGTTCAATCCAACCCGTAGGCTCACCGCCGAAAGCAGTTGAACACGTTCAACAGGGGGGTGGGGTGCCGTGTCGGTGCTGGTCAACCTGATCGTGATGCTCGGCATGCTGTTCGTGGTGCCGGCCGGGCTCCGCCTGGCGGCACCGCACCCGCCGACCGCCATTCGGCGGGCATGGCCGCTGTGCGCACTGGCCGGATCCGCCGCGCTGTGGCTGCCCCGGGGCACCGCTGCGGTGGCGCTCGCCGGGGTCTACACGGCGGGGACCCTGGCCCTCGCGGCCGAGGCGCCCCGGCGGCTGCGGCGGACCCGGTCGGCCGCGCCGGCCGAAGTCGCCGTGCTCACCGCCCTGCTCTCGCCCGCCGTGGCGGCAATCGCCCTGGTGGCCGAGCGAGGGGGCCACCGGCTCTTCGGCTTCGACCTGGAGATCCTCGCCCTGACCGTGCCCCACTTCCACTACGCCGGCTTCGCCGCGGCGCTCGTCGCCGGGCTGGTCTGCACCGCCACGGGCGGCCCCCTCGGGCGGTTCGCCGCGCTCAGCGTGCCCGCGGGCACGCTGCTCGTCCTCGTCGGCTACTTCCTCGGCGACGCCACCGAGCTCGCCGGGGCCGTGGTCCTGACGGCCGGGATGTGGGCGGTCGCCCTGCTGACCTGGCGCGACGTACGCAGCCGCGCCCGTGAGGCACCCACCCGCCTGCTGCTCGCCCTCTCGGCGGGGGTCCTGGTGGCCACCATGCTGCTCGCCCTCAGCTGGGCGCTCGGCGAGGCCACCGGGCTTCCGCACCCCGATCTGGCCTGGATGGCCGCAACCCACGGGCTCGGCAACGCACTGGGCTTCGCGCTCTGCTCGGTGCTCGCCTGGAGACGACTGAAGGAGACACCCGCATGACCACGCCCCCCTCCGCGCTCAGCTACCCCGAGGTCGGCGCGACCCGCGGCGCTCCCCTGCCGCGCGGCTACCTGCACCTGCACGTCGCCGAGCGGATCGGCCACGGCCGCGCCGTCTTCGAGGCCGCGGGAGCGGCGGTCACGGGCTGGGAGATGCACCGCGCCTCCGGGGCGCGGGTGGAGGCCTCGGCACCCCGGGCGGAGCCCGGGGTGCGGGTGCGGATCTCGCTGGGTGCCGGTCCGCTGCGGCTCACCGCCCCGTGCGAGGTGGTCTGGGCCGCGGACGGGCCCGATCGCACGGGCTTCGCCTACGGAACCGAGGCCGGCCACCCCGAGTGCGGGGAGGAGGCGTTCCTGGTGGAGCTGCGCGAGGACGGGGAGGTGTGGTTCACGGTCCGGGCCTTCAGCCGCCCCGCCGCCTGGTACACCCGCCTCGCGGGGCCCGCGGTGCCGCTCGCGCAGCGCCTCTACGCCCGGCGGCTGGCGGGGGTGCTGCGCCGGGCGGCGGCCGCCTGAGGGGGCGCGCTCCGCGGGCCGCTGCGCGGGGAGTCCTCCCCGGCCGCGATACTGGAGGCGATGCAGTGGTTCGGCGACGACGCCTACTGGTTGAGCCGGCTGGTGTTCCAGCGGGCCCTGGCCGTGGTGTACCTGGTCGCCTTCCTCTCCGCCGCCCTGCAGTTCCGGGCGCTCATCGGAGAGCGCGGGATGCTCCCGGTCCCCGCCCATCTGCGGCGGGTGCCCGCGCGGGCCGCGCCGAGCCTCTTCCGGCTCCGCTACAGCGACCGGCTGTTCGCGTGCACGGCCTGGTGCGGGGTGCTGCTCTCCGCCGGTCTCGCGGCCGGGGCCGCGGACCACCTGCCGCTCGCCGTCGCCATGGCCTGGTGGGCCGCCCTGTGGGCGCTCTACCTGTCGATCGTCAACGTCGGCCAGACCTGGTACGGCTTCGGCTGGGAGTCGCTGCTGCTGGAGGCCGGTTTCCTGGCGATCCTGCTGGGCAACGAGCGCACCTCCCCTCCGGTGGTGGTCCTCTGGCTGCTGCGCTGGCTGCTCTTCCGGGTCGAGTTCGGCGCGGGGCTGATCAAGCTGCGGGGGGACCGCTGCTGGCGGGACCTGACCTGCCTGGACTACCACCACGAGACCCAGCCGATGCCCGGTCCGCTGAGCTGGTGGTTCCACCACCTTCCCCGGCCGCTGCACCGCGCGGAGACGGCGGCCAACCACGCGGTCCAGCTGGGGGTGCCGTTCCTGCTGTTCGCCCCGCAGCCGGTGGCGAGCGCGGCCGCCGGGCTGATCGTGGTCACCCAGCTGTGGCTGGTGCTCTCGGGCAACTTCGCCTGGCTGAACTGGCTGACGATCGTGCTCGCGCTCCCGGCGGTGGACGCCTCGCCCCTGGCCGTGCGGAGCCTGCCGGACGCGCCCCCGTGGTACCAGGCCGTCGTCCTGGCCGTCGCGGCGGTCCTGCTCGCCCTGAGCTACCGGCCCGCCCGCAACCTGCTCTCGCGCCACCAGGCCATGAACCGGTCCTACGACCCCCTGCACCTGGTCAACTCCTACGGCGCGTTCGGCAGCGTGAGCCGGGTGCGCTACGAGGTGGTGGTGGAGGGGACGGACGACGCGGTGGCCGGCGGCGGGACGGTCTGGCGCGCGTACGGCTTCAGGGGCAAGCCGGGGGACGTGCACCGCAGGCCGCGCCAGTACGCGCCCTACCATCTGCGACTGGACTGGATGATGTGGTTCGCGGCCCTCTCCCCCGCCTATGCCGCGCCCTGGTTCCCGGGGTTCGTCGAACGGCTGCTGCGGGGCGACCGCGACACCCTGCGGCTGCTCGCCCGCAACCCCTTCCCGGACGCGCCTCCCGTGCAGGTCCGGGCCCTGCTGTACCGCTACCGCTACACGACGCGCGCCGAACGGCGCGAGACCGGGGCCTGGTGGCACCGCACACCGGTGCGGGAGTTCCTGCCGCCCACGCGGCTGCGCTGAGGGCGGGCCGGGCCGGGTCACGCCCGTGCCCCCCGCCCGGCGTGGGCGGGGGGCACGGCGGCGCAGTGCGGCTGGTCGTCCGGCTCAGTCGATGCCTTGCAGGATGTGCGGCTCGGCGAGGTCCTCCTCGTACCCGGCGAGCCTGATCGGAGCCGAGCGGGCCCATACCTCGAGACTGCCCAGTTCCTCGGTCTTGCCCGGCCTCTGGCCGCCGCGATCAGGCGGCCTCGTCTCATGCTTCACATCTGATGTCACCGCGCACTCCTCTGTGTCGCGAAGGGGAACAGGTCCGGTTGGGTCGCGGTGGCGCAGTCAACACGTGCGGGATCGCGGCCGGGTTGAGGACCTGTCCCTGGACGGCCGAGGGGGACTGGTGGATCCCTTGGGGGCCGCTCATTCCCCACAGACTAACCAAATGAGCGGCCCCATGCTCGATGGGGCCCGTTTCCCTGTCACATTCAGGCCAACGACCCCCTCCAAATGGACAACGGCCGGCGCGCCTGCTGGCGCACCGGCCGTGAAGAGGACCGAAAGAATGCGGACTATCCGACAAGAGGGGAACGTCCGGAAAGCCCGATCACCACTTGGACGGGGCGTAGTCCTTCAGGAAGCATCCGAACAGGTCCTCGCCCTCCTCGCCCCGCACGATCGGGTCGTAGACGCGGGCGGCGCCGTCCACCAGGTCCAGCGGTGCATGGAAACCGGCCTCCGCCAGCCGCATCTTGTCGGGGTGCGGACGCTCGTCCGTGATCCAGCCGGTGTCCACGGCGGTCATCAGGATGCGGTCCGATTCGAACATCTCCTGGGCGCTGGTGCGGGTGAGCATGTTCAGCGCCGCCTTGGCCATGTTCGTGTGCGGGTGACCCGCCCCCTTGTAGCCGCGGCTGAAGACCCCTTCCATGGCCGAGACGTTCACCACGTACTTGCGGCGCCCCGGGGCCGCGGCCATGGCCGGGCGCAGGCGGCTGATCAGGATGAACGGTGCGGTGGAGTTGCAGAGCTGCACCTCCAGCAGCTCGACCGGGTCGACCTCGGAGACCGTCTGGATCCAGCTGTTGCTGGCGTGGAGGTCGGGCACCAGACCGCCCGCGTCGATCGCGGTGCCCGCCTCGATGCGCGCGGGCGCGGCCGAACCGCCGACCAGGGCGAGTTCGGTGACCTGCTGGGCACCGAGCGCCTCGCTCCGGGCCGAGGGCAGGGCGGCCACCGTGTCGACGGCACCGCTGCCGAAGGTTCCGATCACCTCGGACGGAGGCAGCTCGCCCGCCGGAAGGGGCGCCGACTCGGCCGCCACCAGCTCGCGGTACGCCCCCGGCGAGCGGCGGACCGTCTGGGCCGCGTTGTTGATCAGGATGTCCAGCGGACCGGCCGCGGCGACCGAGTCGGCCAGGGCGACGACCTGGGCGGGGTCGCGGAGGTCGATGCCCACGACCTTGAGCCGGTGGATCCACGCGTCACTGTCGGGCATGGCCTTGAACCGGCGGATCGCGTCGTGGGGGAAGCGCGTGGTGATCGTGGTGTGGGCCCCGTCGCGCAGCAGGCGCAAGGCGATGTACATGCCGATCTTGGCCCGGCCGCCGGTGAGCAGAGCGCGCTTGCCCCTCAGGTCGGCGTGCGCGTCGCGGCGGGAGCGGTTCCGGGCGGCGCACTCCTGGCAGAGCTGGTGGTAGAAGGCGTCGACCTCGACGTAGCGGGTCTTGCAGATGTAGCAGGAGCGCGGACGGCGGAGTACGCCCGCGATGTCGCCGGCGGCCGTGGAGCTGGGCAGCAGCCCCTGGGTCTCGTCGTCGATGCGCTCGGCGCTGCCGGTGGCGGTCGCCTCGGTCACCGCCCGGTCGTGCGCCGTCTTCGCCGCGCGCCGCTCCTGGCGGCGGCGCTGCTTCACCGTGCGGTAGACACCGGCGGTGGCCCGGCGCACCGCGACGGCGTCGGGGTGGTCGACCTCCAGCCGGTCGAGTTCCTCGAGCACGCTCAGGCAGACGGCCAGCCGCTCCGGGTCGATACCCGGGCCGTGGGCCACGGGGCTGTCCTCTGTCAGGGTCATCGCCTTCGCTGTTCCTCGGTCACTCGAATGCCGTCGGCATGTCCAAAAGCGCGATTTTAGCGAGGGGGAGGGCCCCCTCCAAATGGCGTCCGTCACGGCCGGGCCGGCGCGGGGCGCCGGGGCGCCCGGGCCCGAGGACGGGCCGCGGCCGGATCGGGGGGGCCGGCCCTCCCCCGGGCGTCCGTCCCGGACTGGCCGAAATACGCAGGGCAGATGGCCAGCCGATTGGTACAGACCTCTCACGGAAGGTAATCGCTTACCCACAGGTGCCCCTTGACCTGCGGGGAGAGCGCCCAGCACAGCGCAAGCGGCAGCGCAGTCGTTTCCCGCCAGTTGTCACCGAGTCCACACATTCGAGGACCCCGGCGCTCCACCATGGAGCGCGTACCGGCCACTGCACAGGGGAGTGGGGCATGCCGGATGGGGGTCCGGCATGCCCCACCGGGGGAGGACGCGGGCCGGCCGCCGTGCGGACGGCGCACGGCGGCCGGCCCGCTGCCACCCCGGGGAGACCCGGGCCCCCCGGCGGCACACGTCCCCGGCGCCGGGGCGGAGACGGGCTCCGCCGGGGCCGTCACCGCCGGGCGCGCGGCAGGCGGGGGCGGACCGGATACTGGGGGATGAAGCGCACACCCCGCAGCGGGCCTCTCCCCCGGGGTGGACCGACCCGTCCGGTCGTGCCCGTCGAAGAGCCCACCCGCCGACTCCTCCCCTACTCCCGCGGCAGTACGGGAGAGTGCGTGCTCAGGAATGACGACGTGAACGCGGAAGGGGGACAGGGTGGTGGCCATGAGTTCCCTCGCGCTGTCCGTGCTCCTCTCGCTGGCCTCCGTGATCGCCTACGCCGCCGGGGCGATCCTCCAGGAGTACGTGGCCTCCACGTCGGCCTCCCGGGCCTACGCCCCGGTGGACCGGCCGGGCTGGTGGGCCGCCGTGGCCCTCAACGGCACGGGAGCGGCGCTGCACGTCGCGGCCCTCGCCTACGGGCCGCTGAGCGTGGTGCAGCCGCTGGGAGCGCTCACCCTCGTCTTCGCCCTGCCGATGGCCGCGCTCTTCGTCCGCCGCGGGTCGGGGGCCCGGGCCTGGCGGGGCGCGCTCCTGACGACGGCCGGGCTGGCGGGGCTCCTCGCGCTCACCGACGGCAGTACGGGCGTCACTCCGGGGAGCGGGGAGCGCGCCGTGCTCGCGGCCACGGCCTTCGGCACGGTGGCGCTGCTCTTCCTCGCCGCACACGGCGTGCACCGCCGCGTGCTGCGCGGCGTACTGCTGGCCACCGCCGCGGGGGTGGCGTTCGGGATCGCGTCCGTCTTCACCAAGACCGTCGCGGAGGACTGGGCATGGAACGCCCCGCTGCGGCACTGGCCCGCCCTGGTCGTGGTCGGCGTCCTCGCGGTGCTGGGACTGCTGCTGTCCCAGGCCGCCTACCGCGGCTCGGGACTGGCGGCCCCGCTGGCCACCGTGACCGTGGTCAACCCCGTCGCGGCGGCCGCGGTCGGCATCGCCCTCTTCGGCGAGGGCTTCCGGTACGGGGCCCTCGGGGCCGCGCTGGCGGTGGTCTGCGGAGCGGTCGCTGCGGGCGGGATCGTGCTGCTGACACGGGAGCGGCTCGGCGGCGACCGCCCGGGGCGCACGGGCGGAGGCCGTACGGCGGGCGGCGGTCGCTCACGGACGCCGGCCGCACCCGTGCGGGGTCCGGGCCGGAAGGCGGGGTCACACGCGGACGCCCCGGGACCTGAGGTAGGCGAGCGGGTCGATGTCGGAGCCGAAGCCCGGGCCGGTGCGGACCTCGAAGTGCAGGTGCGGTCCGGTGCTGTTGCCGGTGGATCCTGACCGGGCGATCCGCTGCCCGCCGGAGACCTGCTGGCCCGCGCGCACGTTGAGGGCCGACAGGTGGGCGTACTGGCTGAACCGGCCGTCGCGATGGCGGATGACGACCTCGTACCCGTAGGCCCCGGACCAGCCCGCGGAGACCACCGTCCCCGGCGAGACGGCCTTGACGGAGGTCCCGGTGGGGACCGGGAAGTCGACGCCGGTGTGGTAGCCCCGCGACCAGGAGCCGCCAGCCGTGCGGTAGGCGGTGGAGGGGCCGGCGGCCACCGGGGCGCTGTAGCCGCCGGCCTCGGGCGCCGGCTCGGCCTCGGTACGGGCCTGCTGCTTCGGGGCGGGCTTCGGCGTCTGCTGCTTCGGGGCGGGCTCGGGGGTCTGCTTCGGGGTCTCCTTCGGCTTCTGCGCGGGCGCCCGCTCGGGAGTCCCCTTCGGGGTCTGCCCGGCCGCCGGACGGTCCCCGGTCCGGGAGGCGGCGCGGTCCCGCGGCTTCGTCTCCGGCTCCGCGGACGGCGCGCGCAGCACCAGTCGCTGGCCCGGGAAGATGAGGTCCGGGTCCTCGCCGACGACCGTCCGGTTCTGCCGGTACAGGTCCTGCCAGCCGCCGCGCACCCGCTTGCGCTCGGCGATGCTCGACAGGGAGTCCCCGCGCGCCACCGTGTACCCCTCGCGCTGGGTGGGCACGGTGGTCGGCGAGGCCTGGGGAGCGGGCGCCGCCGGCCGGGCGGGGGCGGTGCGGGGGGCCGCGTGGGCGGCGGGAGCGGTGTCAGGCCCGCCCCCGCCGCGCGTGAGCCCCGCCCGCTCCGAACAGGTGGGCCAGGCACGCGGGCCCTGGCCCTCGAGGACCTTCTCCGCGACGGCGATCTGCTGGTCCCTGGTCGCCAGGTCGGCCCGGGGGGCGAACCGCGTGCCGCCGTAGGCCTCCCAGGTGGACTGGGTGAACTGGAGTCCGCCGAAGTAGCCGTTGCCGGTGTTGATGCTCCAGTTGCCGCTCGACTCGCAGGCGGCGACCTTCTCCCACGTGTCGGCCGACGCGGCGCCCGCGGCCCCCGCGGCGATGAGCGGGAGCGCCATCCCGGCACCGCCGACGGTGACGGTGAGCGACGCCCTGTTCAGGCGACTCGGCTGGTATCGGCGGTGCCGTCCGGTTCCGGCCATGGTGTGCTCCCCCATTACCCGTACGCACGCATGCAGGTCATGCCGCAGTCGGCAAACGTAGGGCGGGGGAACGGAGCGTCACAAGCGATTCGGCCGAGAGTGACCGAATACCGCCGTCCTCGGCCGACAGGTCACGTACGGTGCCCGTTCCGCGCCCCGGGGAGCGCCCCGGCGGGGGAAGGGCGCGCCGGGGGGCGCGGCCGCGGGAGGGCGCCGCGGCGGGGGCGGGCACGGGGCCCGACCTGACGGACGCCGGCCCGGAACCGGTGGGTTTCCCGGGAACGGGATGCACTTACCGGGCGGCGCACCGAAGATCGGTGAGTGGGCCGGACCGCCCTTACGTATGCACCGGCGCACGGCCGACCGGCCGCCCTCAGGACTTCTTCGGCTTCCAGGAGCACACCGATGAACGGAACCGCCCAGATCGGCGTGACGGGCCTTGCGGTGATGGGCCGCAACCTCGCACGCAACTTCGCCCGCAACGGACTCACGGTCGCCGTCCACAACAGGACGGCCGCCCGGACCCGTGCACTGGTGGAGGAGTTCGGCGGCGAGGGCGCCTTCGTCGCCGCGGAGTCGGCACAGGACTTCGTCGCCGCGCTCGAACGCCCGCGCCGCCTGGTGATCATGGTGAAGGCCGGTGAGCCGACGGACGCCGTGATCGACGAGTTCGCCCCCCTGCTCGACGAGGGGGACGTGATCATCGACGGCGGCAACGCGCACTTCGAGGACACCCGGCGCCGGGAGCGCCGGCTGCGGGAGCGCGGCATCCACTTCGTCGGCGTCGGGATCTCGGGGGGCGAGGAGGGCGCGCTGCACGGGCCGAGCATCATGCCCGGCGGCTCCGCGGAGTCCTACGCCTCGCTCGGCCCCCTCCTGGAGCGGATCGCGGCCACCGCCCCGGACGGGACGCCCTGCGTCACGCACGTCGGCCCGGACGGCGCCGGGCACTTCGTCAAGATGGTCCACAACGGCATCGAGTACGCCGACATGCAGCTGATCGCGGAGGCCTACCATCTGCTGCGCGCGGTGGCGGGCTACTCCCCCGCCCGGATCGCGGAGACCTTCCGCACCTGGAACACCGGTCGGCTGGACTCCTACCTGATCGAGATCACCGCCGAGGTCCTCGCCCAGGTGGACGCCGCGACCGGACTGCCCTTCGTGGACGTGGTGGCGGACCGGGCGGAGCAGAAGGGCACCGGGCGCTGGACCGTGCAGATCGCCCTGGACCTCGGCGTTCCGGTGTCCGGGATCGCCGAGGCGGTGTTCGCCCGGTCCCTGTCGGGCCACACCGCACTGCGCGAGGCCTCCCGCGGGCTTCCGGGCCCGTCCGCGGAGCCGCTCGGCGAGGGGGAGGCGGACCGGTTCGCCGCCCGGGTGGAGCAGGCCCTCTACGCCTCCAAGATCGTCTCGTACACCCAGGGCTTCCACCAGGTGCGGGCGGGGAGCGAGGCCCACGGCTGGGACGTCGACCCCGGTGCCGTCGCCTCGCTCTGGCGGGCCGGGTGCATCATCCGGGCGGCCTTCCTGGACCGCATCCGCGGCGCGTTCGAGGCGCAGCCGGACCTGCCCAGCCTGCTGTCGGACAAGCAGTTCGCGGAGGAGATCGGCGCCGCGCAGGACGACTGGCGCGAGGTGGTGGCGACGGCGGCACGCAAGGGCGTGCCGACCCCCGGCTTCTCCGCCGCGCTGGCCTACTACGACGCCCTGCGGTCCGAGCGGCTCCCGGCGGCCCTCACCCAGGGGCAGCGCGACTTCTTCGGTGCGCACACCTACCGGCGGACCGACCGCGAGGGGGCCTTCCACACCCTCTGGGGCGGTGACCGCTCCGAGGTCGCGGCGGACTGACCGCAGGGGCGGGCGGGGCGTCCTCGCGCGGAACGACCGCTGCGGGCGCCGCTGCCGGACGCGCGCCGCCGCGGGCCGGTCAGGCCGGGCCGGGCTGCGGCTCCGGGGGCGGGACCGGCTCGGGCGACGGACCCGGCGGCTGCGGGACCGGGTCGGGGGACGGACCGGGCACCGGCGACGGCGCGGGAACGGGATGCGGCAGCGGGCCGGGGTCCGGCGGCGGGCCCGGCGTGGGCGTGGGCACCGGCGGGGCGGGGTCGGGGTACGGGTGGGTCATGCCGTGCCTCCAGAGGACGTCGTGCGTCGTTCCCACTGTCCACCGGCTCGGGTTCCCACGCGCGCCGGATCCAGTCACGGCCGTGCGGACGACGCGTCGGCAGCGCCGGAGGCGGCCCGCACCGCGGCCCGCAGCCCGGACGCGGGACTGCTCAGCACCGGCAGTGCCGTACGGGCCCGCGCCGCGGCGTCCGCCATCGACGCCTGCGCCAGCAGGACCGCATCGGCGTCGCGCACCGCGTCGACGGCGCGGGCAACCGCGTCCAGGTAGCCGTCCCGGTCGCCGGAGGTGAACCGGGGCCACGCCCCGGGGACGAGGTGGGTCCGCAGCCGGGGGGCGGTACGGACGCGGGCCGCCTCCTCGCGGATCAGCGCCACCGTGGGTCCCACCGTGGCGGCGAGCGCGGCCACGACCGCGACCCGCTCCAGCCGGGCGGCGGCCGCCGCCATGGGCCGGTCCACGCGGAGCACGGGCACGCCGGCCCGTCCGGCCGCCGCCTCGGCGACCGCGCCGAGCGTGGAGCAGGTGCACAGCACCGCCCGGGCGCCGCCCGCCGCGGCGGCGGCGACGGCGCGCGCGACCTCGTCCGCGACCGGCCCCGTCCCCTCGCGCCGCGCCCGGTCCAGCAGGTCCTCGCGCACCAGGTGCCGCAGGGCCGCCCCGGGATGGTTCCGGTCGCGCAGCGCGTCGAAGACGGGGACATGGACCGGGGAGGTGTGCAGGAGGGCCAGCACGGCCGGGGCGATCACCGCGCCCGGCCGTGGGTCCGGGGCGCCTGGACCGCCTGCGGTGCGGTCCCGCCGCTCCACGTCGCCAGGCGGACGGGGCCGGTTCAGACGGCCGCGTGGGGGTTGCGGACCGTGTCCGAGCCGGGAACCGGCTCGGCCGCGTCCGACCCCAGGGCGACGATCCGGTTGGCGGCGTCGACGTGCACGACGCTCGGCACGAGCGAGCGGGCCTCGGCGTCGTCGACCTGGGCGTAGCTGATGAGGATCACCAGGTCCCCGGGGTGCACGAGGTGGGCCGCGGCGCCGTTGATGCCGATGACCCCGCTGCCACGCTCGCCCTCGATGACATAGGTCTCCAGGCGGGCACCGTTGGTGATGTCCACGATGTGCACCAGCTCCCCGGGGAGCAGGTCCGCGGCGTCCATCAGATCCCGGTCGACCGTGACCGATCCCACATAGTGCAGGTCGGCCTGGGTGACGGTGGCACGGTGGATCTTGGACTTGAACATGGTTCGCATCATCGAGGCACTCCTGAACATAGGCTCCCTGCCTGCGTTTTTGCAGGTCAAGGGCGGTTTCCCTACCCTACAACGAGTCGCGGGTTCGGGCAGCTGTCCCCAGGTTTTCAGGACTGATGCTGACCACTAGCCGACTTTTCTGACTCGTCGTCAGGCAATGCCGGGGGGCGTCGCCCGCCCCTCAGGACCGACCAC
Organism: Streptomyces sp. C10-9-1; assembly: GCF_024497955.1. Taxonomy (GTDB): domain Bacteria; phylum Actinomycetota; class Actinomycetes; order Streptomycetales; family Streptomycetaceae; genus Streptomyces; species Streptomyces sanyensis. Next base: position 28,529 of record NZ_JANHKP010000015.1, read on the forward strand.
GACGACTTCACCAGCCTACGCAGCTCCCGCCCACGAGAACCCGTGATCACCGTCACCCCGATGGATCGGCGACGGCCCCCGATCCCCACATCCGCGAGGGCCCCGCCACCACGGGAACCCTCGAAGCGGCGCGGCGACCTGGTAGTGCCTTGTTAGGTGGTCGTGTCGTGGTGGGTGGGTGGTAGTTCGCTGGCTGTACGAGGGCTGGGGAGCTTGCTGCGGTGCGGGGCCGGTCGGAGGAATTCGCGGCGGAGGTGTTCGCGCCGTTGGTGCGTCGGGATCAGCGGGCGAAGGACGCGTCGTATCTGCGGGGGGCTGCTGGATGCCGCAGGAAGTCGATGCAGCCGGTGGCTGAACGGCTCGGTGCCGATCACCAGCAGTTGCAGCAGTTCATGACGACCTCGACGTGGCAGGTCAGGGACGTGCGGGCCCGGCCGGCGTGGCGGGCGGTGGCCGTCGTGCGGCCGCAGGTGTGGGTGGTGGACGACACCGGCTTCCCCAAGGACGGCCGTCCACCCGACATCCCCGCCAAGGACCTGGTCCGCCTCGCGAAAGCCCGGTGGCGGATCGAACACGACTACCGCGAACTGGAAACAGCCCTGGGCCTGGACCACTTCGAGGGCCGTACCTTCGCAAGCTGGCACCGGCACGTCACCCTCGTCATCGCCGCCCACTTGTTCCTGACCGAACAGCGGAGACACCCAGAAGCCCCTGCCAGGCCTGAACCTTCACCAGGCCCTGTACCTGCTGGCGTGGATGCCGATGCTCGGGGCCGACTCGTCGAGATCATCCGCAACCTCCGCGAGCGCATCCGCGAAGCCCGCGGCAACGGCTGGCTCGGCGAGGTGGAGGGGCTCCAGGTCAGCCTCGACGCCGCCACCGCCAAGCTCAACAGCCTCAGCCGGACCCGGGCCGACGGTCGGCCACAACTAGTTGACCTTGGCATGCCCGTCTTCACCGACACCTCACAGCCGACGCCGATCACCTCCGCCCAGGCAGGGCTGAGGTAGTAGGGAACCTCCGACACGAGGATTCACACGACGCGGGCTGCCCGAGACAGCAGGCGCTGGCCAGAAGGCCAGCACAGTCGGCAGCCGGGCCAGCGCCGACCGATCAGATCACTACGGAGTCTTGACCGGCGGCTAACCCGCAGACTCGTCTTTCGGATCGGTCGGAGCCAGCTCCGGTCTTCGGGGGCGGCTTCGGCGTGCTGCGCGTTGGGACATGAGCCAGTAGACGAGCGCCGCAGGAGGCGCGACGCATAACAGGATGATCAGCAGGTTCGAGTCGATTCCATGACCGTGTGATGCAGGTACGTCCGCTTCCCTCGGCAGATCCTTCACGAGGACATCGAGCTGCTCGCGGGTGCGCGCTGCATAGGCCGCGGCCACACGCTCTTCGAGCTCTGCCAGTGTCAGCCGACCCCCCGCGAAGTGGTCTTTCAACTGCGCCTCGATCCGGTCCCGCTCGGCATCCGAGGCCCGGATGACCGCGCTGGCCGTGTGCTCCTCATGGTCCTTCATGGTGACCTTTCAGTAGTAGGCGGAGCGGAATCTCGGGATGGACGGTCCTGCAGGTCGACGAGCGCGATGACCACCCGCGTCCAGACCCCCGGCGCATCGCGGTCCCCGAACCGGACGGCGAGTCGTTCGATATGGCCTCGCAGCTCCGCGAGCGCCTCATCGGTCAGCCGCAGCGCACCACGGTGTACGTCAACCTCCCGGCGGCCACCCGCCTGCTTGGACCGCCAGGCAGCACCGATATCTGCCCGGGTGGCATCCAGCATCGAGCCGAGGAACGCAACCATCTCTTCCGGGCTCGTGGCATCCCCGGGAGGTTCGGTGACCGAAGGGGCATAGACCCGCTCGACCTTGCCGCGTGCCAGCGGCCTGTACTCGGCGATCTCAATCAACCCGGCCCGCTCAAGCTGCCCCAGATGGTAGTAGAGGCGATCAACCGGGATGCCTGCATGATCGGCGAGTTCTCGTGCGGACCGCGGCATCTCCCACAGTGCCTCCAGCAGATGGATACGCAAGGGATCAGCGAGCGCCTTGTGTACACCGTGCCATCGCGGAGATGGAGTGTCGCTCCCCTGTCCTCCCATCACCCAGCCCCTTCAGTCAATGAATCTCAATTGATTGGACAATTTTACAATCAACTGCCCCGGCGGGACTAGTGCCAGTGACTCGTGAAGCCTGGGGTCAGTGCGACACCGTAAGGGCCGACAGTCGCGGCCGCGCTCGGCACCGACGAGGCCGTGCTCGCGGGCCAGAGCAGCGGCGCACGCAGGTACTTCCTCGGCTTTGCCGTAGACATGAGCAGGTACACGATCGGGCCCGATGCCTCGTCGATGACTGGTGTCGACGCCCACACGACACTGTGCTCGATGTTGTCCGGGTAGCACGTGACGAGGGCTTCCTACGGGAGGCACCGGGCCCGGGACACGTCCCTGGCGGTCGCCCCCGCTCAGGAAGCCGACCGGCGGCGCGGCGGGGTGAAGGTGTACAGGTCGAGGATGTCCGGGCAGGGCGCGACGCCGGGACCGCCCGCCCGCACCCAGGCCGCGATGTCCTCCGTTGCGTCCCGGTCGTTGACCAGGCCCAGCCATACCGGTCGAGCCCCGGCCGCCCGCCCGGCGGACGAGGGCTGCACGACGATCACGTTGGCCTGGTCGCACACGTCCAGGCAGGCGGAGACCCGTACGGGGGCCTCGGCACGCAGGCGCGCCGTCTGTGCGGCGTGGTCGACGCCGGTCACCTTGGAGCTGCCGCAGCAGCAGTCCCGGCACACGACGACCCGGCAGGGCACACTGCCGACCGGTCGCGCCGGCACCTCGGCGCCGTACGCCGCGTCGTCCATGGTCTCGGACACGCCGAAACACCCCTCTCTTCCGGGGAGATCCGCCCCGGGGTCGTTCGAGGAGGCGACGACGTGAGTCTCCTGGCTCTCGGGTCGCAGCTCGTCCACCGCCTTCCCACCCCTCGCGGGGCAGTGGCCTGTAGGGGATTGGCTCACCGATCACAGTGGCGGGACCGCGCCGGATTCGCACCGGCTTCCTCGCTCCGCCGTCGCCCTGTCGCCGGCCATCATTCCATCAGCCGGTGCGGGACTCAGGGCTCGTGCGCGTGCGGGATCGTCGCGGGCGGCTCGACCGGGCGTTCCCGGCCGCCTTCGCGGCCGCCTTCGCGGCCGGCAGGACGACGAGCCCCACCGCGAGAGGCCCCGCCCCACGAGACGGATGCCGTGCCAGCGGAACCCCTCCCGGTCAGCCTGACCGGCAGGTGAGAAGAAGCCGACGAATCCGCGGCGGCACGCTCCCCCGGGGGACCGGATCGCGAGGCTCGGCTGCGCGCCAGACTCGGCGACCGCCCGGTCGGGCATGCGAGAAGGCCCCACGCGAGCGGGGGTGCCCCGGAAGCCGGCGCCGGCGAGCAGCCACCGGGCCGGTCGGTGCCGGGCTTCCGCCCTGCACTGGCGGACAGTCACCCGACGTGCCCTCGGCAGCGCCCGTGGCGGTAGGACATCCCGCACCACCGGGCCCGCCGCAACGCCATTTCCCATGGAGGGTCCGGTACGTGTCGACGGACCCCGGGCGCGCATGGGGAGACCGGCCGCGCGGGCAGCCCCGATCCCGAAGGACGCTGAACGACCACTCCGCGCAGTTCCGGGGGACGACCGCATCGATGCAGGTCATCGGCGCCATGGGGTCCCGGCGCCCGGGGTGGGCCCGCTGCGGGTACATGTGCGGGTGCGGCCCCCGCGCGGGTCGTCGCGTTCGCCGTGGCGGGCGGGCCCGCGGGAGGAGCGGACGGCACGCCCGTGCGCGGTGCAGCCAGTAGTCTGATCCGCATGGCAGGCCAGTGGGATGAAGACGACAGGGGCGTTGCCTCTCCTGGAGAGGGCGTAGCCGACCAGGAACGCGACTACTGGGACAACCGGCGGCTCATCCAGGACCTGGACGACGACGAGGCGGGCAGGCGGGAGCGACGCCGACTGCGGGTGCAGGAGCGGAAGATGCACCTGCGGGTCCGCATGCACCGCTACGCGCGCCAGCAGGACCACGGTCCGCTGCCGGGCGATCTGGTGCTCCCTCCGCCGCCGGGAGACGACGATCCGTACGGATACGGCACCGGGGAGTCAAGCGGCGATCGGTAGCGGGCAGGCAGCAGGCGGTGAGCCCTGTCCTGGAAGCCGGCCGTCCTGCGGGTGAGGGCCCGAGGAGAGGCCGCCCGATCGCGGCCGGGCCCCTGCCCGTCCGGTGCGACACCGCCGGGGCGGCGGCAGGGTCCAGGGCGTCGACGGACCCGAGGGCACACCGCCCGTGGTCCTCCTGTGTGACGCCGGGTCACGCCACGACGTGACTCCCGCCCTCGCCGACGGCATCGTCCGGGCCTGCCCGACCCGGCCGGTCCCGGCGCCGGACCTCGCCCGGCGGGGCAGCAGCCGGAAGCAGCACGCTCCGTCTCCGCAGACGCCGGCACACGGCCGGGCCACCGGCCTCACCCCCCGGGACACCGGTCCACGGCGTTCCCCCAGCCCCCTGGCACAAAGTTGCCTTGCCTGGTTCCTGCCACCCGGATGAATCTCCCCGCCCCCGAATCCATGGAAGGCTGGCAGGGCCGAGGCGAGCCGGGCTACAGCAGTCTCATCTCGGCCGCTCGTTGCCCCAACTGGAAGCGGCTCTGGGCGCCGAGGAGTTCCGAGACCTTGGTGACCATACGCCGTTCCGTACGGATGGACACGCCGAGCTTGCGGGCCACGCCCTCGTCGGTGAGTCCTTGGGCCAGCAGCCTCAGGAGCTCCCGTTCCTGGGGCGACAGCCCGTCGCCGGTCGGTGCGGCCGCTGTTCCCAGCGGAACGGCTGTCGCCCACACCATGTCGAACAGCGCACACAGCACGGACACCACCGCGGGTTCCTCGACGAGGAGCGCGCCCTGGGCGGAGTCCTCGAGCCGGAGGGGGATGAGTGCCGCTCTGCGATCCACGATCTGCATGCGGAAGGGGAGGTGGGCGACCGTGCGGATGGCCGCGCCCTGAGCGGCGAGCGAGGTGGAGTGCTCCACCGACCCGACGTCGTTGCGGATGCTTTCCAGGTAGATCGTCTTGACGGAGACCGAGCGCGTCAGCAGGTCCTCCACGAGGGGGCGGCTGGCCGCCCGGTTGGCCTCGGTCTGGGGCCCGCCGGGCGCGAAGGCCAGCGACTCCTGCCGGGTCTCCGACGCAAGCCTCTCAAGGCAGTCGCGGACCGACACCAGATCCGTGAGCCGCTCCATACCGGAGCCCCGCGCCCCGGCATACTCCGTCATGTAGTCATCGATGAGCGAGGCCATCCGCGCGCGGGCCTCGTCCAGTGCCTTCTGCTGGCCGGCGATCTCGGCCTGCCGCTTCGCCCACAGCGCCTGGAACCCCAGGTGCGGACTGACGGGGCGGGCGCTGCCGACCGCGTCCCACGATGCGTTGATCAGAGCCAGATCGGCCAACCTGTCCAGCGCGTCACGGGCCTGGTCCTCCGTCAGGTCCAGCTTCGCGCACAGCGCCGCTATGCCGATGCCCGGGCTGCGCAGCATCTCCCGGTAGACGGTGTCGGTGGCATCTCCCACTTCCCACGTGTGGAGCACATCTCTCCTAGGTGAATGAGTCCGATGTTCGTGCTGGTTGCGACTACGGCGAAGGGCGCCCGCCGGCCGGTGGGCCACAACAGACCCGGACGCCGCCCTGGCGGCACTGTACGTCGTCATCGTTACCCGTGCGTCACCCTGACGCCGGATCCGGCAGCACCCGAAATCCGCTTGACCGAGCGCCGCAGGACCGCTCACCGGCCGCGCGGTCGAGGCACGGGTCCGTCAGGTGCCGTCCTGGTACCCCACCTGCGGCCGGACGCCTCCGCCCCGCGCCCCGGGAGCCGGCATCCCGCCTGCCGCCGGCGCCCGGCACAGCCGTCGCCGCGATCCCAACGGCCACTGCCGATCCACGCCCACCGAAGACATCGGCCCCTCTCGTCCGGTCGCGCGGACGAGTTCCGGGCCCGACTCATCCCGAAAGGGTGACACCGTTGTTTCTCATAGCTGCCTCGTGGTCGTCCCCGCCTCCCCTGCCGCCGACGGCCGAGGAGAAGCTGAGGAGCGCTCTCCTGCAGCACGACGGAAACCACGGCCGGCTCCAGCACATGCGTCTGCACATGAGCAGGGAGGGTGCCCGCGGCGTCCTCTTCGTGTCGGCGCAGGACGCCGCGGCCGCGGAGTCCCACGTACGCGCACTCTGGGGGGCCGTCACCCGTTCCGGAGGCCCGGTCGGCGACTGGCTTCTCCTCGAGTGCACCCCCCTGCCTCTCGGCGGAACCCTCCCCCCGCGGTAGTCGGCCCCGCTTCCGGCGCAGGCATGAAACTGCCAGGAGCAGAATGTGCCAGGCAGAAAGCTTGTTCCCACTCGCTCGGTTCGGTGAAGATCAATGCATCGACCGGAGCAAACTCGGCCGCCAAGGCCGAGAGGGGGAGGAAAAGATTCATGGAGCGCATCAAGAAGGCGATTCTCTGTGTAGCGTGCGCACTGCCTTTGGTGTTCGCCGCAGGAGTCACCGCGGAACAGCCCGCACACGCCCGGACGCCGGCCCGGGAATCCGTCAGCGCCATGGCCCCGGACCTCGGGTGGCAGTGACCCGCCCTCGCTCTCCCGCCGCACGTCCCCTTGCCGGGTTCCACGGCACCGACGTGCACTGATACTCCCGCACAGCTCCCGGGCAGCACCGGCGCAGACATACGTCCTCCCGGCGTCGCGCCCGGTCTCGGGCGCATCCGCCCGAACGGCCCGGACCTGCCCGGCGCACACCGCCGCGGGCCCCTTTCGCAAGAACCCCGTTTCCCTTACTGCCGCCGCATGGTCCGACGCACCGAGAGATGTGCGCGCGGTACGTACCGCTACGGAAATCTCGATCTCCACGAATCCCTGAACTGTGGACCTCGCAGAATCACAAGGTGGAAAAAACATGCATGAGACGGCCGCCGAGGCGACTGCCGAAGGTGCGGTGCCGGAGAACGGCGCGCAATACACCGTGGTCCGCAACCACGAGGATCAGTATTCGGTCTGGCGAATCGGCCAGCCCGTGCCGCAGGGCTGGCAGGAGGTGGGCGAAGCCGTCTCGCGCGAGGAGGCCCTGGCCCGGATCGAAGAAGCATGGCTTGACCTGTGCCCGCTGAGCCTGCGCTCGGCTCGCTGAGAACCAAAGGGAGATATGCAGTGGTGCAACATCAGCTCATCCACGCGTGGGTAGCGGGCGCGGCCGCGGAGGACCCGGACGCCGTCGCGGTCACCGCGGGCGGCACCGAGCTCACGTACCGGGCCCTGCACGCCGATGCCACCGCGCTGGCCGCGGTGCTGCGGGCGCGCGGTGTCACGGTCGGCTCGCGCGTGGTCGTCGCGGTGCCGCGGTCCACCGACTTCGTGGTCGCGGCCCTGGCGGTGCTCAAGGCGGGCGGTGCGTACGTGCCGATCGACCCGGAGTACCCGGTGCAGCGACAGCAGCTCATCCTGGCCGACTCCGGCGCGGCACTCATCATCACCGCCGGCACGGCAGGCCCCGGGGGATACCCCGAGGTGGACATGCGCACCGCGCTGGCGGCCGGTGGCGCGCCCGCGGGGGCCGGGCCGGAACCGGACGTCCGTCCCGACGACCTCGCCTACATCGTGTACACCTCCGGATCGACCGGTGCCCCCAAGGGTGTCTGCGTCACGCATGCCGCGGTCACCGATCTGATCGGATCGGACCCCCGGCTGGCCGTCGCCCGGGGCGAGGTGGTCGCGCACCTGGCCCCGACCGCCTTCGACGCCGCGACCTTCGAGATCTGGTCGGCGCTGGCCCGCGGCGCCACCGTGGCCGCCCTGAGCAAGGACGAGATCTCGGTCGCGGAGCTGGGCCGAACCCTGCGTGCGGTCCGACCCGACTGGCTGTTCCTCACCACCGGCCTGTTCCACCTCCTCGTCGACCACGACGTAGACATGTTCAGCTCGGTCGGGACGGTGCTGACGGGTGGCGACGTGCTCTCTCCCCAGCACGTGCAGGCTGCGGCGGAGTCGGTGAAGCGGGACCTGTACGCCGCGTACGGGCCGACGGAGACGACCGTCTTCGCCACGCTGCACAAGGTGGATCCGGCACGGTCCTACGAGCGGGTGCCGATCGGCCGGGTCCTGGACAACAAGACGCTGCACATCCTCGACGACCAGCTCCGCGAGGTCGCACCCGGCGAGGTCGGAGAGATCTGCCTCGGCGGCAACGGCCTGGCCCGCTGCTACCACAACCGTGCGGCGCTCACGGCGGACCGCTTCGTGCCCGATGCGGGCTCACCGGTTGCGGGCAGCCGCCTCTACCGGACCGGCGACCTCGGCCGGCTGCTCCCGGACGGTGAGGTCGAGTTCGTCGGGCGGACGGACCGCCAGGTGAAGGTGCGCGGATTCCGCGTCGAGCTCGGCGAGATCGAAGCCGCCCTGTCGGCACACGAGGCGATCGGCGCGGTGGCGGTGCTGGCCGTCGGCGACGACGAGAACAGCAAGCGCCTCGTGGCGTACGTGTCGCCCGCGGGCCGGTCCGTGCTGAGCACCGCGACGCTCAGGCGCTGGGTCGGCGGCGCCCTTCCCGGCTATCTCGCCCCGTCGCACTACGTGCTCCTCGACACCCTGCCGCTCGACCCCAACGGCAAGGTCGACCGCAAGGCCCTGCCCCGCCCGTGGACCACCCGCGCGGACTTCGACCTGCCCGAGGCGGTCGCGCCCCGTACCGGGACCGAGCGGCTGGTCACCCAGGTGATGGCCGACGTGCTCGGGCTGGACGAAGTGGGCGTCGAGGACGACTTCTACGCCCTCGGCGGGGACTCCCTGCGCAGCGTCCGGATGCTCGAGCACCTGCGGGCCCTGGGAATCACCGTCAGCTCGCGGGACTTCCTGCGCCGGCCCACCGTCCGGGGCCTCACCGGACTCGTCGACGAGCTGCAGCCGGTCGGGGGCAGGGCATGAGGATCACGAGCCCCGACCGCGACGCCCGGGTCCCGCTGGCCGGCGTCGACCTCTACGACCCGGTGCCCTATCGCGACGCATGCCAGCACACCCTGTGGCAGACCCTGCGCGAGGAGGCCTCCGTCTGGTGGCAGAAGGCCCCCAACGGGACCGGGTTCTGGAACTTCACCCGTCACGCCGACGTCGATCAGCTGCTCAAGGACCACCGCAGGTTCAGCTCCGAGGACGGTACGATCCTCAGCTCCGTCGGCGTCGGCGACGCCGCGACGGGCAAGACCATGACCGTCACCGACCCTCCCCGCCACGCGCAGCTGCGCAACCCGGTGATGCAGAAGCTGGGCCGGGCGATGATCCGCCGCTGCACCGAGCAGCTCAGGGCCGAGGTGGACAGGGTCGTGGCGCCCCTGCTGGCCGACCGCAAGGGCGACTTCGTCGGGCTGATGCACAACCTGCCCATGGCGATGCTCGCCCCGATGATGGGCATCCCCGAGGAGCTGCGCGAGGAGATCGCGCACTGGTCGGCCGTGAGCATCGCGCCCGACGAGCCCGGCCTGACCGGTGGGCTCGACGCGCACACGGCGGCGCGGGAAGCGCACGTGCACCTGCTCGACCTGTTCGGCGCGGCGATCAAGATGCGGGCCGGCGACCCGGGCGACGACGTGATGACGGCGCTGACCGGGCTGCTCCTGGACGGCGAGCCGCTGACCGAGTGGCATGTGGCGCTCAACTACTACAGCCTGATGATGGGTGCGCACGCCACCACCCCGCACGTCGCCGGCCACATCGTGACCGCGCTGGTGGAGCGGCCGCACCTGTGGTCGCAGGTGCGCGCCGATCCCTCCCTGGTCCCCGCCCTGGTCGACGAGGGCACCCGCTGGACGTCGCCGACCCACCACCTGGTGCGCCGGGCCAACGTGGACACCGAGCTCGGTGGCCAGGCCGTCGGCAAGGGCGACTGGCTGTGCGGCTGGGTCGGTTCGGCGAACCGGGACCACGCCGTGTGGGACGACCCGTACGAGTTCCGGATCGACCGGGGCAGCAACCCGCACCTCGGGTTCGGCGTCGGACCGCACTACTGCATCGGCGCGCTGGTGTCCCGGGCCGCGCTCACGGTGCTGTTCGAGATCCTCGCGGAACACGTCGAGCGGTTCGAGCTCCCCGAGGAGCCCAGGCACCTGACCTCGAACTGGATCAACGGCATGGCCCGGATGGACATGGTGCTCCACCTCGGTGAGCGGTCATGAGCCGCTGGACCCTGCAGCCGGTCCCCGACGACGGCGACTTCCTGGTCTTCGGACTGCCGTACGCGGGGACCGGGGCCTCCTCGTTCAAGGCGTGGCCGCGGCAGCTCGGCGCGGGACGGTTCTGCGCCGTGCAGCCGCCGGGACGCGAGAACCGGTTCGGCGAGGACCCGGTCACCAGCCACCAGGAGTTCGCCGAGGGCCTGGTCGCGGAGATCGCCGACCGGCTGGACCGGCCGTACGCGCTGATCGGGCACTGCGGTGCGGTTCCGTTCCTGCTGCAGACCGCGGCGCACCTGGAGCAGCGGGGCCTGCCGCTCCCCCGGCGGCTGTTCGCCTCCGGGTGGGGTGCTCCGCACAAGGGCCTGTACGGCAGGCTCAACTTCGTCGACCTGGCCGAGGTCGACATGGTGGCCGAGATCGAGGACCGGTGCGCGGCCCTGGGGCAGCGGATGCCCCGGGAGTTCGTCGAGATCGCCGCGGACACCATGCTCGCCGACCTGCGGGTACAGCGCGGCTACCGGGCGAAGGCGCTGCCGAGCCGGGACATCCCCGTCTCGGTGATCGGCTGGACCGAGGACGACGTCGTCCCGCAGGCGGAGGTGCGGCCCGGCTGGGAGGACTGCGCCACGGCCACGTTCCACGTCCTCGAAGGCGACCACTGGGAGTTCCTCCGCTTCCCGAATGCGCTGCGCGACCTCATCGAGCAGGAGATGTCCGTCGCGGGCAGCGCCTGACGTCCAGCGTCACAGGCCGTGGATCCGGCCCGGCGGGCCGCGCGGGACGGCCTTCCCGAACCGCCCGGGTCGCACGGCCGTACTCGTCCCGCACCCCCGCCCCGAGTCGGCTCCGCCCAGTCAACCGTCCGTGAGAACCCCGAGAAGGACACAGCGCATGAACGCAGCGGAGACGGTCGTCGCACCGTCGGCCGGCCCAGTGGAACCGAGCCTGGTGCAGCACATCCTGCTGGACGCCTGGAGCACCATGCTCAAGCACGAAGTCACCGTGCATGACAACTTCTTCCAGGCCGGCGGCGATTCGCTGCTGGCGCTGGCCACCATCGAGAACGTCAACCAGCGCCTCGGCTGGCAGCTCAACATGGGCGACCTGCTGCGGTTCCAGACCATCGCCGAGCTGGCCGCGGAGAAGGCGCAGCCCCAGGCGGCCAACGCCGAGCACGCGCTGATCCGGATGAGCAACCAGGGCCCGCGCACACCGATCGTCTTCGTGCACGCCGGGCTCGGCATGGTGGACGGGTACGGCCGCATGGTCCGCGAACTCGGTACCGACCGGGCCTGCTACGGGCTCCAGTCCCCCCTGCTCGTCGAGGGCGCCGAGAACGTGCCGGACACCTACCAGGGTCTGGCGGAGGTCTACGCGGATCTCCTGCAGGACGAGTTCGGCGAGGACGAGTTCCATCTGTTCACCTCCTGCGGCGGCGGCGCGATCTGCCTCGAACTGGGCCGCATCGCCGCCGACCGGGGCCTGGGCATCGGCAGGACCGTCGTGGTCGACGGCTACCTGGAGCTGGACTCCGCCAGCCAGACGCCGGAGGACGAACTGATGGTCGTCTTCCACGACGACATTCTGCGGATGTCCGGGACCACCGACCGGTTCCCGGCGATCACGGCGCAGGAGGCGGACCTGGAGCAGGTGCTGCGGGTCACCGCGGAAGCCATGCTCGGCACCCGCGCGGGCTCGGACGAGCGCGCCGTCGCGTTCTGCCGGCGCCTCTACGCCTCCTTCCTCACCAACGCACGCGGACTGACCGCCTACCGCCCCGAGCCGGTCGACGTCGACCTCCTCATGCTCTTCGCCAAGGACAACGACACGCTCGACCAGTGGCGTTCGGTCGTCACCGGCGAACTCACCGCGGAGGTGCTGCAGTCCGAGTTCTACGGGCAGCGGCTCTGCATCGAAGAGGCCTCGTACCTCGCGGCCCGCACCGTCGACTACCTGGGTGAGAAGTGAGCGGCATGGACGGCACGACCACCAACCCGTTCGAGGACAGCGCCGGCGTGTTCCTCGTGCTGCGCAACTCCGCCGGCCAGTACTCCCTGTGGCCGGACTTCGTCGAGGTGCCCGCCGGCTGGGACACCGTCTTCGGCCCCGGGCCGCGGGCGGCCTGCACCGGGCACATCGAGCAGCACTGGACGGACCTGTCCCCCGTACGCCGGGGCGGCGAGGCGGGAGAACCGGCTTCATGACCACGCAACTCGAGCGCTTCGACGCCCTCACCCGCGCAGCAGAACCGACGACGGGCCTGATCGGCCGGTTCGAGGAACAGGCCGCCCGTGCCCCCCGGGCACCGGCACTGGTCGCCGGGGACGCCGTCGTGACGTACGGCGAACTCGACGACCGCGCCGACAGGGTGGCGCGCCGCCTCACGGACCGCGGCGTCGCCGCGGAGGACACCGTCGGGATCCTCCTGCCCACCTCTCCCGACCTGGTCGCCGCGCTTCTCGGCACCCTCAAGGCCGGGGCGGTGTACCTGCCGCTGGACCCCGGCTACCCACCGGACCGCCTCGCGTACATGGTGGCCGACGCCGCACCCCGGGTGCTGGTCACCACGCGTGAGGCGGCGGCCGGACTCGACGCCGTGGTCGGGGCCGTCCCCGGCTCCGTGCTGTACCTGGACGAGCAGGAGGAGCAGCCGTCCCCGGCAGCGGCAGGCCGGATCCGGGCCGGCTGGGATCCGGACCGCGGTGCCTACACCATCTACACCTCGGGCTCGACGGGCCGGCCCAAGGGTGTCGTCGTCACCCACCGTTCGCTGGCGAACTTCCTGGACTGCCTGTCGGACCGGTTCGAGGTCACGTCCGGTGACACGGTGCTCGCCACCACCTCGGTCTCCTTCGACATCGCCGGGCTCGAGCTGTACCTGCCCCTGGTCAACGGAGCCGCGGTGCACCTGGTGCCGCGGGGCACCGCCGTGGACGGGGTGGCGCTGCGCCGGTACCTGGCCGCCGCCCGCCCCACGCTGGTGCAGGGCACCCCGGCACTGTGGCAGCTGCTGCGGGAGGCCGGCTGGACGCCGGAGTCACTCCCGGCCACGGCTCGGCTGCTGTGCGGCGGCGAGGCCCTGCCGCAGGACCTCGCCGACTTCCTCGCCGCCGGTGCGGCCTCGGTGTGGAACCTCTACGGGCCGACCGAGACGACCGTCTGGTCGCTGATGGCAGAGGTGACCGCCGGAGAGCCCGTCTCCATCGGCGGCCCGCTGCGGAACACCGGGGTCCATGTCCTCGACGACCGTCTGGCGCCGGTGGCGCGGGGCGGAACGGGCGAGCTGTACCTCTCCGGGGACGGTCTGGCCCGCGGCTACCACGGGCGCGGCGCCCTCACCGCCGAGCGGTTCGTGGCGTGCCCGTTCGGCGGCACCGGAAGCCGCATGTACCGCACCGGTGACCTGGTGCGGCAACGCGCCGACGGGACACTGGACTTCGTCGGCCGCGTCGACGAGCAGGTGAAGATCCGCGGGTACCGCGTCGAACTCGGCGAGGTCGAGGCAGCACTGCGCGGGCTCCCGCAGGTCGCGCAGGCGCGCGTGGTCATGCGCGAGGACGTCCCGGGCGTGGCGCGGCTGACCGGGTACGTCGTACCGGCTCCCGGCCCGGTTCCCGCGCCCGACGAGCTGCGCGGCGCCCTCGGCGCCTGGCTTCCGCCGTACATGGTGCCCGACGCCATCGGGGTGCTGGACCGGTTCCCCCTGACGCCGGCGGGCAAGATCGACCGCGCGGCGCTGCCGCCGGTGGACTTCGCGGGCACGGGCGCGGTGGGCCGCGCTCCCGCCACCTCGCAGGAGCGGGTGCTGGCCGACCTGTTCGGTGAGGTGCTGGGGCTCGGCGGTGTCGGTGCCGACGACAGCTTCTTCGACTGCGGCGGGAACTCGCTCCTCGCCACGCGCCTCGTCTCCCGCATCCGGGCCGAACTCGGCGTCGAGATGCCGATCCGGGCCGTCTTCGACCAGCCCACCCCGGCGGCCCTCGCCCTCCTGCTCACCGGTGCCGAGCAGGCCCGGCCCGCGCTGCGCCCGATGGACCGCGCCGCCTCGCTGCCCCTGTCCTACGCCCAGCAGCGGCTGTACTTCCTGCACCGGATGGAGGGCCCCAGCTCCACCTACAACCTGCCCGTCGCGGTCCGGCTGACCGGGGACCTCGACCTCGACGCCCTGCGCGCGGCGATCACCCACCTGCTGCGGCGGCACGAGAGCCTGCGCACCCGGTTCGCCGACGGCCCCTCGGGGGCCGAGCAGGTGGTGGTGCCCGCCACGGACGCCGCAGTGGCGGCCGCCGCCGCCGTCACCGTGCACGAGGTCACGGACCCGGAGCTGCCCGCCGCCGTCGACCGGGCGGCGGGGCACCTCTTCGACCTCACCACCGACATCCCGGTACGCGTCGACCTGTTCCGCACCGGCGGGCAGGAGCACGTGCTGCTGCTGTGCATCCACCACATCGCCAGCGACGGCTGGTCACTGGCCCCGCTGGTGCGTGACCTCTGCGACGCGTACACCGCCCACCGCTCAGCGGAGGCACCCGCGGCGCCGCCGCTGGAGGTCCAGTACGGCGACTACACGCTGTGGCAGCGCGAGCTGCTCGGCTCGGCCGACGAGGCGGACAGCCTGATGGCCCGGCAGCTCGCGCACTGGCGTCGTGAGCTCGACGGTGCGCCGGAGGTGCTGGAGCTGCCGACCGACCGTCCGCGCCCCGCGCTGGCGACCCACCGCGGTGACGTGGTGCCCTTCGAGGTGCCGGCGGCGCTGGCCGGACGGCTGACGGAGCTGGCCCGGCGCGAGGGCGTCAGCCTGTTCATGGTGCTCCAGGCGGCCCTGGCGGCCCTGCTGACCAAGCTGGGCGCCGGCACCGACATCCCGCTGGGCAGCGTCCTCGCCGGGCGCGGCGACCGCGCCGTCGACGACAACGTCGGGTTCTTCGTCAACACCCTCGTGCTGCGCACCGACACCTCGGGCGACCCGTCCTTCACGGAGCTGCTGTCCCGGGTCAGGACTGCCGGCCTGGCCGCGTACGAGAACCAGGACCTGCCCTTCGAGTACCTCGTCGAGGTGCTGAACCCGGCCCGCGGCACCAGCCACCACCCGCTGTTCCAGGTCATGCTGGTGCTCCAGAACAACGTGGCCCCGCAGTGGCGGCTGGGCGGGCTGGAGGCCGCGCACCAGGTGGTGCCGACCCGCACCGCGAAGTTCGACCTGACCTTCGAGCTGACCGAGCGGTTCGCCTCGGACGGGCGGCCGGACGGGCTCAGCGGCGAGATCGAGTACGCGACCGACCTGTTCGACCGGTCCACGGCCGAGTCGCTCGCCGGACGGCTGCTGCAGGTGCTGCGGTCGGTGGCCGAGGACCCGGCCCGCCGGCTGGCCTCGGTCGACGTGCTCTCCCCGGCCGAACGGCGGACGATCCTGGAGGAATGGAACGACACCGGCCGGGAGCTGTCCGGCGCGGCCTACCCGCAGCTGCTGGCCGACCGGGTGGCCCGCACTCCCGACGCCGTGGCCCTCGTCCACGAGGACACCGAGCTGACCTTCGCCGAACTGGACCGCCGGTCGAACCGGATCGCGCACTGGCTGATCGCCCGCGGCGTCGGCCGCGACGACGTGGTCGGACTCGCGATGGGGCGCCGCCCCGAGCTGCTGTGCGCCCTGCTCGGCATCCTCAAGGCGGGCGGGGTGTACCTGCCGCTCGACCCGGACTATCCCGCGGACCGGCTGGCCTTCATGGTCGCGGACAGCGCTCCCGGCATCCTGCTGACCACGGGCGACGTGGTCGGGAAGCTGCCCGGCGAGGCGCGGCGGCTGCCGCGCCTCGAACTCGACGACCCGGACGCGGTGGCCGAGCTGTCGAGGCACCGCTCCGACGCGCCGACGGACGCGGACCGGCGCGCGGAGCTGCGCCTGGACGATCTGGCGTACGTCATCTACACGTCCGGCTCCACCGGCCGCCCCAAGGGCGTGGCCGTGACCCACCGGGGCATCCCCAACCTCGCCCAGAGCTACATCGAGCGGTTCCGGCTCGAGGAGGGCTCGCGGTTCCTGCAGTTCTCCTCGATCAACTTCGACCCGACGTTCTGCGAGCTGTGCTGCACCCTCCTCGCCGGCGCGACCGTCGTGCTCACCTCACCCGACGAGCTGCTCTCCGCCGACCGGCAGCGCCAGGTGACGGCACGGTACCGGCCGACGCACATCACCTTCTCGCCCACCATCCTCGGCGGGATGGCCCGGGACGCGCTCGCGGACTGCGGCAACCTGATGGTCGCCGGCGAGGCGTGCCTGCCCGCACTGGCCGCAGCCTGGGCACCCGGCCGCCGGATGATCAACGCGTACGGACCGACCGAGGCCACCGTCGACACCCTGTACTGGGAGTGCGGCAGCGGCCCGGACGGCTTCGAGGACGCGTCGGTGCCGGTGGGCCGCCCGCTGGGCAACACCAAGGTGTACATCCTCGACGCCGCGCTGCGCCCGGTGCCGCCCGGCGTCGTCGGCGAGCTGTACATCAGCGGCGACGGCCTGGCCCGCGGCTATCTCGGCAGGCCGGACCTGACCGCCGAGCGTTTCGTGGCCTGCCCGTTCGGCCCCGCCGGGACGCGGATGTACCGCACCGGCGACCTGGCGCGCTGGCGCGCCGGCGGTGTGGTGGACTTCGCCGGCCGTGCCGACGACCAGGTCAAGATCCGCGGGATGCGCATCGAGCTCGGCGAGATCGACGCGGTGCTGAAGGAGCACGGGCAGGTCGCCCAGTCCGCGGTGGTCGTCCGCGAGGACAGTCCGGGCCACCGGCAGCTCGTCGGCTACGTGGTCCCCGGGGCGCGCGGAGCGGCCCAGGACATCGAGCATGTCGGCAAGTGGCACCAGATCCACGAGCAGGGCTACAGCGAGCAGCAGGACCTCGGCGCGGAGCAGGACTTCACCGGCTGGAACTCCAGTTACGACAACGAGCCGTTGCCCCTCGCGCACATGACCGAGTGGCAGGAGGCCACGGTCGGCCGGATCCTGGACCTGCGGCCGGACCGGGTGCTGGAGGTCGGCGTCGGTTCCGGGCTGATCCTGCGCCCGGTCGCCCCGCACTGCTCCGCCTACACCGGTGTGGACTTCTCCCGTGCCCTGATCAGGACCCTGGGGCGGGCGATCGAGGCCGGCGAACTGCGCGACCGGGTCGATCTGCACACCCTGGCCGCCCACGAGGTCGGTGCGCTCGCGCCCGCCTCCTTCGACACCGTGGTGATCAACTCGGTGGCGCAGTACTTCCCCGGCGTCGACTACCTGACCGATGTGGTGCGCCGGTCCATGGAGCTGCTCGCTCCCGGCGGCCGGATCCTGCTCGGTGACATCCGCAACCTGCGGCTGCTGCGGGCCTTCGTCACCTCCACCGTCCTGCACGACGGCGCACACACCGACGCGTCGCTGGCCACCGCGCGGGAGCTCGTCTCCCACCAGCAGGAGATGGAGAGCGAGTTGCTGCTCGATCCGGCCTTCTTCGCCGGGATCGGGGAGCTGGTTCCGGACGTGGTCGGCGTGGACGT
Source organism: Streptomyces sp. C10-9-1 (assembly GCF_024497955.1). Taxonomy (GTDB): domain Bacteria; phylum Actinomycetota; class Actinomycetes; order Streptomycetales; family Streptomycetaceae; genus Streptomyces; species Streptomyces sanyensis. The sequence continues at coordinate 46,303 of NZ_JANHKP010000015.1, forward strand.
GCGGCTCAAGCGGGGCCGCTTCCGCAACGAGCTGACGGACTTCCGCTACGACGTGGTCCTGCACAAGCGAGGAGCACAGCTGGTGTCCCTCGCCGAGGTGCCTGCGCGGGAGTGGAGCGGCGCCGAGGACGTCGGCGCCTGCCTGGCGGCGGACCGGCCGAGGGCGCTGCGCGTCACCGGCATCCCCAACGGCCGGGTGAGCGCCCGGGTCGCCACCGCACGGCAGGTGGACTCCGGGGGCGGCACGCTCGTACGGGACCTGGTCGAGGAGACCGGCGCACAGGCCGGGGTCGACCCGGAGACCCTGTGCGAGATCGGCGCCCGGTCCGGCTACACCGCCCTGCCGACGTGGACCGACACCGCCGAGGGCGACCGGTTCGACATGGTGTTCCTCGCGCCGGAGGTGGGCGCGGGGCAGGGGCTGACCGACGTGTTCCTGTCCGCGGACCGGAAGGGACGGTCCCCGGGCGAGCTGGCCAACGACCCCCAGGCCGCCGATCGCAGCCGGGACCTCGCCGCGGAGCTGCGCCGCCACGCGGCACGGCGGCTGCCGGAGCACATGGTGCCCGCGGCCGTCGTCGTCCTGGACGCGCTGCCGCTGACCCCCAACGGCAAGCTGGATCCGCGGCGGCTGCCCGCGCCCGAGTTCGGCTCCCGGGCGGGACGGCCGCCGGCCACACCGCAGGAGGCGGCGATGGCAGCGCTCTTCGCCGACGTACTCGGGCTGGCGGCGGTCGGTGCCGACGACCGGTTCTTCGACCTCGGCGGGGACAGCATCCGTTCGATTCAGCTCGTCAGCAGGGCACGCGCGGAAGGCTTCCGGATCACCCCCCGGGATGTGTTCCACGACCAGACGGTCGAGGCCCTGGTGGCCCGCGCCGCCCGGAACGGCGGGGCCCGCCCGGCGGACGGCGACGCGGCCGTGGACGCCGGGGCCTGGGAGAGGATCCTGCGGACTCCCGATCCGGAGTACCCGGTCTCCGGCACCTCCCCCGCGGCAGGCCGCGGCCGGGTCACCCGGCGGGTGGCCGGCAGGGACGCCAGACGGCTGCTGACCGGGCTGCCGCAGCTCTTCCGCTGCACGCCCGAGCACATCGCGGTGGCGGCGCTGGCCCCGTCGCTCGTCGAGTGGCGCCGTACCCGGCTGCCGGGGGCCGGCGCCTGGCTCCGGCTGGACCTGGCCGCGGCCGGGGTGCCGACCGCGCACCCGGTTCGGCTCAATCCGGGTGTCCCGGACCTGGACAGGGCACTGGCCGAGCCGCGGGACCTGGCCCGGCTGCTGAAGCGGGTCAAGGAGCAGATGCGGTCGGTGCCGGACGCGGGCCGCGGTTACCCCGCGCTGCTCGCCGACCCGGCGACCGCGCAGCGGCCGTCCTCCCAGGTGCGCTTGCGGATGCTGCCGGCCGGCACGGCCGGCGGCGAGGCGCGCCCCGAGGCCGGCGACACGGCTCACGCCCTGTGCGTCGACGTCCGGCCGGCCGGGGACGGCAACGCCCTGGAGGCCGTCTGGTCCTGGGACGCCGCGCGGTTCGACGAGGACGCCGTGGGCGCACTCGCCGACCGCTGGGCAGCCTGCACGGCAGCGCTGGGAGCCCTCGTGGAGCGCCCGGAACTCGGTGGGCTGACCCCGTCCGACGTCGCTCTGGCCGATGTCACGCAGTCGGCCGTCAACCAGCTGGAGCGCGACTACCCCGGGCTGCGCGACATCCTGCCCCTCACACCACTCCAGCAGGGCTTCCTGCTGCACACCGCCACCGACGGCGACGGTCCGGACCCCTACCAGAGTCAGACCCTGTTCGACCTCGACGGGCCGCTGGACACCGGGCGGCTGCGGCAGGCGGCTCACGCACTGCTGATGCGGCACGAGAACCTGCGCGCCGCCTTCACCCACCGCGGCCTGCGGGCCCCGGTGCAGGTGGTGCAGGAACGGGTGGACGTGCCGTGGACCGAGCACGACCTGTCCCGGCTCGCTCCGGCGGAGCAGGAGCGCCGGGAGGCGGAGATCCTCGCGGCGGACCTCGGCCGGCGGTTCGACCTGTCGGCGCCGCCGCTGATGCGCTTCACCGTGCTGCGGCTGGCCGCCGAGCGGCACCGGCTGCTCGTCACCGACCACCACATCCTGCTCGACGGCTGGTCGACGTCGCTGGTGTGGCAGGAGCTCTTCGCCCTGTACCGCGGCGAACGGCTGCCGCGGGCGGCGCCGTTCCGCGACTACCTGTCGTGGCTCGCCGGGTGCGACCGCGAGGCCGCGGCGTCGGCGTGGCGCGACTACCTGGCGGGCGTCGGCGGCCCGACCCGCGTCCATGCGGCCAGGCCCGCGCCGGACGTCCCGCTGCGCACCACGGACCTCACGCTCTCCCCGGAGCTGACCGGTGCGCTGCGGCGCCGGTGCGCCCAGGCCGGGGTGACCCTCAACACCGCCGTCCAGACGGCATGGGGCATCGCGCTCGGCCGCCTCACCGGGCGCGAGGACGTGCTGTTCGGCAACACCGTCTCGGAACGGCCCGCCGACCTCGACGGCGTCGAGTCGATGGTCGGTCTGCTGATCAACACCGTTCCGCTGCGGGTGCGCATCGAGCCGGGCGAGCCGGTGGAGGAGACCATGAGGAGGGTGCACGAGACGCAACTGGAGACGCTTCCGCACCGGTCCCTGGAGCTCACCGACATCCAGCGGCTGCTCGGCACGGATGAGCTGTTCGACACCTGCTACGCCTTCCAGAGCTACCCGGCCGACGCGCTCTCAGGCAGCGCGACCGACGGACTGCGGGTGCGTGAGCGGACGCAGGGAGCACGAGGGTTCTCCCACTACCCGCTCGGCATCACGGTCATCCCGGGCCGGCAGCTCGACCTCACCATCGGCCATCACCCGCACGTATGCGACGACGCGCGGATCAGGGACATCAAGGAGTCGATCATCGGTACGCTCGAAACGATCGCGGCAGGGCGGGGCCGATGAGGAACTTCCTGACGATGGTCCGCGAACTGCCGTTCGCGATGAAGATCCTCCTCGCCTCGAGTGCCGCGCGCGGCCTGAGCTTCTTCGCGATCCTCGCGTACATGCCCATCTACCTCTACGACACGGTGGGGATGGGCGGTGCGGCCATCGGCTACGTGATCGGCGGCAGCGTGCTCGTCGGCACGCTGGCGAGCGTCTACGGCGGATACCTCGCGGACCGGGTCACCAAGATCAACCTGGTCATCGCGCTGGACATCGCGATCATGGCGCTCTACCTCAGCCTCACGGTGATCCGCGATCCCTTCACGGTCACCGCGATCCTGGTCCTGGCGAGTGTCGCCTCCTCGTCGATGGGGGTCGCCGGGAACGCCCTGATCTCCGAGCTGGTGCGCCCGGAGAACCGCACCAAGGTGTTCTCGCTGCGGTACTCGCTGCAGAACATCGGTGCCGCCGCGGGCCCGTTCCTGGGTGTCGCCGCGGTGACCGCCGGAGCCGGCGGGCCCTTCGTCCTCAGCGTCGCGGTCATCGGCGCGTCCCTGCTGCCCCTGGTGCTCTTCCGCCGCCGCTTCCTGGCCCCCGGGACCGCGACGGCGGCACCCGCCGCGGCAGCGGCACAGGACGTGGAGCGGGAGCAGGGCGTGGAGGAGGAGCCCGGGTTCCTCGACGTACTGCGCAGGATGCGGGCGGACCGGCGGCTGGCGTACTTCACCGTCGGCGGCATCCTCAGCATCGTGGTGTACGGGCCGCTCCTGACCTTCATGTCGCAGTACCTCGTCCTGGTGGAGGACCGCGACACCGCCTACCGGCTGGTCGCCTACGTCTCGGCCGCCAACGCCGTCGTGGTCATCGGCGCCCAGTACGCCCTCGGCAGCCGCCTGAGGCCGAACACCCTGATGAAGTGGCTGACCGTCGGTACCGGGGCCTTCGTCGTCGGGCTGCTCGCGATGTCGCTGTCCACGCACGCGGCCGTCCTCGTCATCGCCGTGGTCGTCTTCAGCATCGGCGAGGTCATCGTGGTGCCGGCCGAGTTCACGTTCATCGACTCGATCGCCCCGGAGAACCTGCGCGGCAGCTACTTCGGCGCCCAGAACCTCATCCATGTCGGCATCGCCCTGGGCCCGATCCTCTGCGGCGTCCTGCTGCAGCACTTCGCCCCGGCCGTCATGTTCTACGTCCTGATCGCCCTCGTGGTGGCCAGCTGGTGGCTCTACGCCGCCGGTTGCCGGGCCACGGCGGCCACCCGCACGGCAGACAAGGTGGTGAACGCGGCGTGAGTTTCGCCCGGATCACGGAGAAGACGTACTGCCCCTTCGCCAAACGGTCGCGGATGGGACCCGGAATCACTCTTTCGACGGCCGACGTCGAGCAGGAGCTGGCCCGGCACCGCGACGCCGTAGCGGACTTCTTCCGCACGGCCGCCGGGACATCGCGTGACGGCATGGTCGTCACCTTCGAGGACCCGTCCCTCGGCGCCACGCTGGACGCCCTGGTGGATCTCACGCGGCGGTTCTACACGACGCTCGCCGGGATGTTCCCCAGCGTGTACATCCCCGACGATCCGCGGCCCGACGACAGGTGGTACGCGATGATCGAGGGGGAACTGTTCTTCCTCGTCTCCTTCGCCCCCTGCTATCCGGAGACGTCGCCGCGCCACACCCACGGCGACAGCCGCACCTACTTCCTGTTGCAGCCGGCCAGCACGTTCGAGCGGAACGCCCGGGCCATCGACCGGCAGCGCGAGGGGATCCACCGGGCCTTCGCCGCGGTCGGCAAGCCGTACGACGCGCGGCTGGCGAACACGGAGAACGACATGTTCAAGGCCGTCATGCCGATCGACCCGATCGACCGGCACATCCCGTGGTGGGACGTGGAAGCCGGTCCGGCGGGCCACTAGCCGTGCCCCCACGCTCCCGGGCCCTCCGATGCCCTCCCCCGCCGAGTGCGGTTCAGCGATCCCGAAACCAACCAGAATGGAGACGCCAGTGAGCGAGTACCAGGGAATCCCGAGCTACGACCTCTCCGCCGGAGAAACAGCCTCCCTGGAGCAGTTGCTCGCCGACCCGGGCCTGGCCGGCCTCGACCCCGGCGAGGTGGCGTTCCACGACAGCGCCTGGGAGCTGGTGGCCCGGGTGCCGACCGGACTGCGCCGGTTCCTGGAGGAGTTCCGTCTCAACGACTCCGCTGCCGCCTTCCTGGTGCGCGGCTTCGGCGTCGACGACGACGCCGTCGGCCCGACCCCCCGGACCTGGGCGGAGGCCGCGGCCTCCGGACGTACCCGCCGTGAGGAGCTCTTCCTCGGCCTTCTCGGCAACTGCCTGGGCTCGGTGTTCAGCTGGCCCACGCTCCAGTCCGGGCGCCTGATCCAGAACGTGCTGCCCATCGCCGGCGAGGAGGACCAGCAGAGCGGTCACGGCAGCGACGTACTGCTGGAATGGCACACCGAGGACGCCTTCCACCCCTACCGCTGCGACTACCTCGCCCTGTTCGGCGTCCGCAACCACGACCGGGTTCCGACGACCCTCGCCTCGATCCGGGACGTGCGGCTGTCGGCGGAGGCCCGGGCCGTCCTGTCCGAGCCGCGGTTCTACATCCTGCCGGACGACGAGCACCTGCGTCAGCTGGCGGCGGTGCGGCCCGACGACCCGGGGCTGCTGCGGGTCCGTGAGATGCGGGACAACCCGGAGCCGGTCGCGGTGCTCTTCGGCGGCTCGGACTCCCCCTACCTGCGCATCGACCCGTTCTTCATGCGCTGTGTCGACGGTGACGCCGAGGCCGAGGTGGCGCTCAAGGAGCTGGTGGTGGAGCTCGAGCGGACGCAGCAGGACGTGGTGGTCGACGCGGGCACCCTGCTGGTCGTCGACAACTACCTGGCCGTGCACGGCCGTCGCGCGTTCACCGCGCGCTACGACGGAACCGACCGCTGGCTGCAGAAGGCGGTCGTCACGCGTGACCTGCGCAAGTCGCGGGCGGCGCGGGAGTCCGCCGCGGGTCGCCTCGTGGTCTGACCCGGACGCTTCGCCGACGGACGGGTTCCACGACGACACGGCCACCGACCACCGTGGCGAGGCCCCGGCGGGCGAGCTCCCGGGGCGCAAGGGCAGCAGCACACCGACAAGGACAGGTAATGAGCGTTCTGGCAGACCGGAGCAGCACCACATGGTTCCGGACCATCAAGCGATGCGGCAGCCCGCGGATCAGGCTGCTGTGCTTTCCCCACGCCGGCGGCGCCGCGAGCTTCTTCCGCAGCTGGGCGGACGACGTTCCGGACGGCGTCGAGGTCGTGGCGGTCCGCTACCCCGGCCGGGAGGACCGCCTGTTCGACGCCATGGCCGAGTCCATCGAGGAGATGGCGGGCTCCGTGGCGGAGGCATGCCGGGGATTCCTCGACACTCCGCTGGCCCTGTTCGGCCACAGCATGGGGGCCTCCGTCGCCCACGAGACAGCGGTGCGGCTGCAGGACGAGTACGGCACCCGCCCGGCCGCGCTCTTCGTCTCGGCCCGCACCGCGCCCGGGCGACCGCACCACCCCTTCCGCTACACCGAGGACTCCGAACTGCTGGAGCACGTGCGCTCGCTGGGAGGCACGGCCGAGCACACGCTGCGCGACCCGGAAGTCCTGGATCTGGTCCTTCCCTCCCTGCGCGGCGACTACCGGCTCGTGGGGAGGTACGAGGGGACCATCGGGCGGAGGTCCCTGCAGGCGCCGGTCGTCGCCTACTACGGCACCCGGGACGCGAAGGCGGACAGGGAGGCCCTCGCGTGCTGGTCGGACGTCACGGGCAGCAGCTTCGCGTTGCGCGCGTTCCCCGGGGACCACTTCTACCTGGTGGACAACCGCCGCGAACTCCTGGCGGACCTCTTCGCCCACCTGGGTCACGCGGAACGGGGCGTCGGCGCAGTCGCCTGAGGTCCGGTCCGGACATCACGGGCGGCGCGGCTGCCGCACCGTCCCTTCCCCTCCCGCCGCCCGGGTCGGCGCACGGTGCGGGACGGGTGCCGGGGTTCTCCTGCGGCCCGGAGCCGCCTCGGCCGGGGAGGTCCGGCATCCGGAGTGCGCCCGGGACCGCGTCCCGGCCGCCGCCCCCGGGGTCCCAGCCGGGCCGGAGGCCGGGCGCGGGGAGAGGAGCCGTTGTCCGGGTTCCGCTCGACGGGCGGGGCGGGCGGACCGGGACGCAGGGCCGGCCCCTCCCGCATCCGCCGTCGAGCTCCGCAGGCGCCGGGAGGCGGCAGGCGCCGTGGCGGGGAGGGCGACCGCCATCGCCCTGCCAGGCCGGGCGGTCTCGGTACGGGCGATCCGGCCCCGTGGACCGCGTACGGCCGCCTCCTCCCCGAAGACCGTCCCGGCGTCCGGCGACCGGGCACCCGTCCGAGCCGCGCCTAGGCGCAACCGGCCCTGACGGCGACCAGCGCCACCAGGGCGTCCACGTCGCCGGCGTTCTCGTAGCCACGGACGCTCAGTTCCCACCCGCTCTTCGCGAGGACGGTCTGCTCCAGGCCGTCGACGGAACGGGTCTCACCTTCCGTCCACCCCCGCTTGCGCAGGGAGCCGATCAGTTCGTCCCCCTGCTTCCCCTGCGACGTGAGGGCTACCGCGCAGTCCTTCTCGACCGTCGGCTCGCCCATCCGCGTCAGTCGCGCCTCGGCGACGGAGTCGACCATGTCCTTGCGGACCGCGGCCACGGTCACCTCGGCCTCGCGGGGCTTCTCCCGCACCCCGGTCGCATCGGCGGCGCCCGTGCCCCCGCTGCCGCACGCTGACGCCAGCGGGATCGCCAACAGCAGCGCAGCCGCTCTCCGGCCGATACGGCTCAGCGGTGTTGCGGCTCTGTTCATCACTGCCCTCCGGTTGTGCTTCTCAGTCCCACCAGAACGACCACACGGTGGAACGCACTCGCTCGTCGCCCATGACGTCCATGTCCTCCGCCACATCACCGCAGTAGACGAACTGTTCCACGGCCACCTGCGCGGCTGTCAGCGGGTCCAGCGGCGGGCGCTCCACCACCAGGCGGAGACTGCACCCGTCGGCGAGGAACACCTCGGCGCCGAAGCGCTCGTGCCAGCTGCGGAGGAAGGCGACGTGGTCGGCGGGGCGCAGGGCGCGCCGGGCCGGCTCGCTCCACCAGTTCGGCGCGTCTGGCACCCCGGGCAGCAGGGCCGGCAGCTCGAAGCCTTCGGCGGCCTCCACCAGGCAGAGCCACAGGCGGTCGCCCGTCCAGAGCTGATCCTTCGCCCACACGCTGCCGGGGCGAGGCGTCCGGTCCGCCGGGCGCAGCCGCGGAGCGAGCCGCCCGGGCGTCAGGTCCGCCAGCCATGCGTCCTTCTCGTCCTCCTCCGCCTGGGCGAGTACGTCCTGGATTCCGGCGTCGACGACCTCGGCGACGACCGACTCCGGGTCACGGGACAGCGCGGCCCGAAGGGCCGCGGGGCCGCCCGGGCCGAGTCGCTCCCCAGCGGCCGGTGGTGCGGCCAGGGCGACCGGGTCCACGGACGTGATCACCGGCCACAGCCCCGTGCGTCGATGCCCGGCCCGCCAGGACCTCCAGATCGAGGGCGCCTGTTCACGGTCGACGGGGAACCCGTGGACCGCCACGCCGTGCTCCGACTCCGCGGAAACCACCCGGGCCGGGCGCAGGGCATGACCCAGTCGGCGCATCTCCGCGCTCAGCTGCCTGGCAATGGAACTCATGGCTGCTCGCCGTCCCCTTCCTTCCTCTGCCGGGGGCCGGCGCGCGGGTGTACGCGCGCCGGCCCCTACCTTCATGATGTCAGCGCAGCTGTACGGTGAAGTCGTAGCCGTCACCGTAGACGCGGACGGTACTCAGCCCCACCGGGGCCTGCTTGGACGACTTGATGCTGTTGACCGCCGACCTCGCCATGCGCTCGTCCGCCTTCGTCAGGTGGATCAAGGCGAAGTCCGCACCTTGCTGGTCAGCACTGCGTATCTCCCTGGTGATGCCCTTGCGGCTCGTCGTGGACTGGACCTTGAACTCGGTGCGGACACCGTCCACCCAGGCGTCGAAGGACTTGTTTCCCGAGGCTCCCGGCGCTCCGTCGTCCGATCCCCGGGCCACCACGTGGCTCCCCTCCCGCGCGAGCATCAGCGCCTGCTCGAACTCCTCGTCGCTGAAGCCGAAGCTTCCCTTCTTGTTCTTCGATCCCCAGGACTCGTCGATGCGATTGAGCGCGTCCTTGAGAATGTCCTTGAGGTTCTTCTCCGTCATCCAGTTGGCGAACCTGCAGCCCGCGCGGCCGCCCGGTTCCATGCGGCACGACCGGTCGTTGATCGACTTGATGCTCTTGTAGAACTCACCGTACGAGAACTTCCCACCCACGATGATCTGCTTGAAGCGCTGCTTGCGCTGCTTGGCCGCGACGCGCTGGTTGGTGTTCTGCGCGCGCTGCGCCTGGTCGACCTTCGCGTACTGCTTGGACTTGGCGTTCCGTACGGGCTTTGCGTCCGTGTTGCCCGAACCCTTGCCGACATAGCGGCCGCCACGGCAGTCCTGCGGGTTCGCATTGCAGTAGTCCCGTTCGTCGGGATCGTACAGACCGGACGGGTCGCTGCGGGTGACGGGGCTGCTGTGGCCGTACGCGTACCCGTTCATCTGCAACGGGTCGGTGGGGTCGAAGACCGGGTCGACGCTGAGGAACCTGCCCGTGGCAGGGTCGTACTCCCGCGCCCCGAGGTGGACGAGCCCCGTGTCGGCCGTTTCGTCGGTACCACCGACGAATCCCCTGGTGCCGGGCCAGGCCGCGGGCTGCGCGCCCCGCGTTCCGCCGAAGGGCAGGGTGCGGCGCTGGGTGAGCTTCTGGTCGGCAGCGCCGATCGCCAGCTGACCGGTGCCCACGTGGTCGGCGACGGTGAAGGTCACCGTGCCGTCATCACCGACGACCGCCTGGTGGCCGCCGCCGAGCGGTACGTACCGTGTGGCCTTCGGCCCGGCTGCCCCCTTGCGCAGAGTGAGCTCGGTGTGCCCCAGGAAGAGCGTCGTCTCCTCTCCGGTGCGCCGGATGAGGCGCTCGCCGTCACCGTCGTACAGGTACTCGGTGACCTTGTCCGCGCTGCCCGCGCCCGGCTCGGTGACCTTGGCCAGCCTTCCCTCCGCGTCCCAGTCCAGGGTCTGGGGGCCGGAACCGGCGGGCCGCCGGGTGGTGTTGCCGGACTTGTCGTGGGCGAAGGCACCGACGCCGGTGCTCCCGGCGGCATCGGTGGTCACGGAGGTCAGGGCGTGCGGCTGCGGCCGCCCGGGCGCGGGATACGTGTAGCTGCGCCTGACGTCCTCGGCCGGATCCCCGCCCGTCCCGTGAAGGGTTTCCGACAGACGGTTCCCGATCGTGTCGTAGGTGTAGGAGTGCCAGTACGGCGCGACTCCTCCGACACCACCGGACGTGGGGAGTTCGGCACAGGTCCTGTCGCCCTCGGTCCATGCCTCGGTCAGGCGTCGCAGGTGGTCGTAGGTGAAGCACTGGGTGTCGGTGCCGTCGCGGGAGACGTCCGAGACCGCGAGGACGTTGCCCACCTCGTCGTAGCGGTAGGTGTTGTACTGGTCGACGCCCGCGACTCCCTCGCGTTCGACACGCGAGGTCGCCAGGCGCTGGGTGCCCCACTCGTAGGTGCTGGTGATCCAGGTCTTCCTGCCCGAACCGGCACTCAGTTCGTACTGGAGGGGCCTTCCGGTGAGGGAGTACGTGGCGTCGGCGCGTACACCGCCGCCGAAGACGGAGACGGGCCGGAGCGTCCGGTCCTCGTAGGAGAAGGTGTAGCTGCCGCCCGGCAGGGACCCTGCCGCGGAGTAGCTCACCCCGCCGACGAGACCCGAGGGCTTGTAGGCCGTTCCGGTCTGGTACGTCCCTGCCAGTGCGCCTTCGCTCGCGGGGATCACGACGGCCGTCCTGACCGGCCGGTAGAGCCGGTCGTACTGCGTCACCTTGGAGTGGTAGGCCGCACCGCCGGCGTAGCGAACGGACTCGGCAAGCTGGCCCTTGGCACCGGCGACGGTGTCGTAGACCCATGCGGCCCGCAGCGTGCCCGTGCCGTTGTTCTCCCGCACCTCGGTACGGCGGCCGAGTCCGTCGTGCGCGTAGGCCAGGGTGACGCCTCGGGCATCGGTGGTGGTGACCCGCCGGCCGCGGTCGTCGTACGTCCCGGTCGTGGTCCCCTTGTCCGGGTCGCTCGCCGCGATCTGGCGGCCCTGCTGGTCGTAGCGGTACGTCCAGGTGTTCCCCACCGGGTCGGCGACCCGGGCCAGCTCGCCGCGCACGGTGTAGCCGTAGGTGGTGGCGTCGTAGGCGGCGGTCGCGCTCCGGCTGTGGTGCTGGCGCAGTTCGGTGGTCTGGCCGCGGGCGTCCTTCACCGTGGTGGTGGCCGTGCCGCCGCGGGGCGGCACGACGGTGGTCCGGTCTCCGCCGTGGAGGGTGGTGGTGACGCCGAGCACGGTGCCGCCGTCGCCGTTCCCGGCGATCTGACGGCTCTCCGTCTCCCGGCCGAGTCCGTCGTAGGTGTGGCGCGTCTGCGACTGGACGCTCAGTGCGTTCTCCGGCGCGAACAGCGTCCGGTCGGGAGCGCCCTCGGTGTAGTACGGGTCGAAGGTCTTGGTCGTCAGGCCGCGCTCGTCGTAGAAGACGTCGGTGAGGATGCGCCCCCCGTCGGGCCCCGGGGCCTGGGTCTGGCGCTCGCGCAGAAACCCGTCGTACAGGGTGTACGCAGCGATCTGACCACCCTTGTTGTCGAGCGTCCGGGAGCGGACGGCTACCGGCTTGCCCTCCTCCACGAAGTAGGTGAACTCGTAGCTCGGGGTCTGCTCGGTCCTCCGGTCGGCGAGCCAGACCTTGTGCGAGCGCCCCAGCGCGTCGTAGCTGAGCTCCGTGCGCTTGCCGTTGGGGTCGACCAGTGCGGACGGCTGGCCCCGCAGCGGCTCCAGTTCGGTGACCGTGGTCTGCGCGGTGGCGGTGTTCCCCGCCTTCGCCGGCGGCGTGGTCTCACTGATCCTGGCGGGGACGCCGGTGGCCGGGCTGTACGAGGTCGTCGACTTCAGGCCGTCCGCACGTGCCGTGCGCACCGGGGCACCGGTCCCGCTGACCCTCACGTCCGCCGTCAGGTCGACGACCTCCAGGGGGCGCCCGTAGACGTCGAAGGCGGTCCCCGATTCCAGGTAGTCGGCCGTCGTGCCGTCATGCTTCTTGAGCGTCGCGACGGCCGTCTCGTCACCCTTGACCGGCGCGTCGCCGTAGGCGCCGCCGTCGTAGGCGGTCAGGACGTCGGAGACGACGTCCTTGGCCCGGTCGGGCGTACCGGAGCACGCCGCCGCCACGGTCTCCACCCGCGAGGGCAGCAGCAGGATGTTCTTGTCGGTGTTGGTGGCGTACGTCGTCCGCGTGCACCGGTCGTCCGAGGCCGTGGCCGTGTCACCGTGGTCGTCGGTCCGGACGACCCGGCCCGCGACGGTGTCATGGGTGGTCGCCTTGGACGTGGTCCGCCACCTGCTGCCCGCACCGTTGTCGAGCGAGGTCCACGCCGTGGAGAGCGAGGTCCCGGTGAAACCGGCGGTGACGGTGCCCCAGCTGCGTACCTTCTTCGCCGTCTCGTGGTGCCAGGGGCGGTTGACGGTCTTGGCGAGCACCTTCCCGTCGACCTCGTCGAAGGTGACGGTCCTGTAGAGGAATCCGGTCGATGCCTCGTGGTCGGTGATCGGTCCGCCCTCGCCCTCCGCGAGGGCCACGGTCACCTCCTTGGTGCCACCCGAGGGGGTCTTCCGGTCGCCGTGCATGCCGCGCAGGAAGTAGGAGTCGCTCTGCGAGCGCAGTGCGGAGGGACCGCCCTGGCCACCGGACTTGACGCTGACATGGCCGTATCCGCGCCACTGCGACCAGGTCTTGAACTTCTCCTTGGTCAGGCCGTCGTCATCGTCGTAGTGCCAGGCCGCCCCGCCCTTGTACTCGTAGAGGGTGACCTGGTCCGGCGCACCGCCGGTACGGTCGGTCTGGGTCGTGGAGGTGACGACGTACTTGTTGAACCACTGGCGCTCGGGGTCGGCGGTGTCGGATCCCCCGATGTACTGCGGGAAGCAGCGCGTGGTGTTGGTCTCGGGAGTGGGAAGCGCGTCCCAGGCACAGGTCGGGGCCGAGTAGCCGATGTCGATCTGGCCACCGGACTCGTCGGCCACCGTGGACAGCCGGGCCTTGATGAACGGGGCGTAGCCGTCGCCCGTCCTGTCGAGGCGGTTGGCCATCTGGGTGTAGGCGAACGTGGTCTTCGGCAGCGTCACCGGGCTGGTCGCCGTGTGACCGGTGCGCTGGACGGAGTCGAGCAGCAGCTGGTAGTCCGTGTCGCCCTGTCCCCAGCGGTGGCCCAGCTTGTAGGAGTCGACCGTGGCATAGGTGTCACCGACGAGCACCCGGGTGGTGACGTCCGCCAGTCTCTTGCGGGTGAAGAAGACCGGCGACATGCGGCCCCGGTCGCACTCCTCCGCGGCCTTGCAGTTCAGGTCCCACGGCGTGTCGTACCAGTAGAAGGCGTCCTTCTCGATGGACGAGCAGTCGGTCTGGGCGTTCGGCAGGCACCGCTCGGCACTGGTGAAGTCGACCTTGGCCAGGGCCTTGGTGCCGTACACGGAGGAGGACCGCAGCCCGTACTCGGCGCGCTCCAGGTAACCGCCCCGCACATACGGGGTGTTGGCCTTGGCGGTCAGGTTGCGGCCGTAGGAGTTGGTCTCCTTCCCGTAGTAGTAGGCGACCGCGTTGCCGTGCGGGTCGACCACGTAGTCGAGGTTCCACCGCCATGCCTGCTGGCACCAGGAGTCGGCGAAGGCCGCCTTGTGGCAGGGCTCGCCCGAGCCGTTGCCGAAGACCGGAACCGTCCAGGTGGAGTCGGTCGTCTCCTTGCCCTGCACCCATCCCGGAAGGCGGTTGTAGCCGAAGTAGTAGCGGACGCCCTCGGGGTCGGTCAGGCGCCAGTACTCGCCGTCGTCGTCGCCGTTGCCCCGCCCGGTGGAGCGCAGGCGCTTGATGCGGCTGCCGTCGTCGCTCTTGAACCTGAACTCGTCGTCACCGGCGGGGACGAGTTCTCCTCCCTTGCCGTTGAAGGTGATGAAGGCGTTGTCGTACGCCCAGCACAGGTCGCCGGGCTTGCTTCCGTCGGCCTTCTTGACGCCGTCCTGGGCACAGGGCTTGTAGCTGCGCTCGATGAAGCCCGGCCACAGGTCGAAGCCGTCCCCGACCCAGGAGGACTGGTTGTTGGTCGCACCCGTCCGGCCGTCGATGGCGCCCGACGCGTAGGACAGGCCCACCGTCGGCTTCAAGCCGCCCGGGACGTCCGGCACGGCGATGTCGTAGGACCAGGTGAAGTCGCCCGTGTTGAGGTTGGTCTGCCACGCTGCGGACGGGGTCAGCGGAGTCGCCTTGTAGTCGCTGTTCTCGCCCTCCTCTTCCGCCACGGCAGCCAGCAGGGTCGGTCCGGCGGAGCTGAGCGACACGGCGTGCGCGGTGAGGGTCTGCTTCTCCGTGTCGTTGACGGTTACGACCGGCTCACCGGTACGGCACACCGCCTTCTCCGGTGTCGTCAGCGCGCAGGCGGGAAGTTCGACCAGGGTGAGCCGGGAGGCGTAGCCGCCGCCGTAGGCCTCGGCGAAGGAGGCGTAGTCGAGGCGCACGCCGACCTTGCCGGGCGTCCCGCCGTCGGCCTCCAGGCTCATCAGGACGCCGTCGACACCCGCACGTCGGGCTGCCTTCCGGTCGGCGATCCGTGCCCGCACCTCGCCCGGCGCGGTGGACTTCGGCGCTCTGCCCTTCCCGGCCTCGGTCGTCGCCAGGGGCAGTCCCCTGGCCTTCACGGCACCACCGGACACCCCGGGGGACGTCGCGGGGAAGGTGACGACCGCGGCACCCGCCTGCGGCCAGCTCGCCCTCGGCGGATCCTTCGGGGTCCTGGGGCCCTTCTGCAGTGTGCGCGGATCGGTGGTGATGCCGCCGTCGCTGCCCTTGACCGGCCTCTCCTTCGAGGCAGGGGCCGTGCGTTCGGGAACCTGCGCGGACGCCGACGCGGCGGCCCCTTGCAGCAGAGTGCCCGCGAGCACGGTCGACACGGTCAGCGCGACAGCACGCCGCACCGCCGCGGCGCGGCGACGGGGCCGGGCCGGGCCGGGTGGGCCGTCCCAGAAGGGTGGTTTCACTGTGCGGTTCATCGTGGAGTTCGGATTCCTCACGCGCGGTGCCGGTGTCGCGGGTGCGCGGTGCCGGCACGGGAAGGGTGTGTGATCCCGGGCAGGGATCGGGGGCCCCGGTGTGCCCGGAAGGCCGGGCACACCGGGGGGGAAGGTCAGCCCTGGGGAACCTGGGTCGGGATGTCGAACCAGGATCCCGCCAGCTCCTCAACCTGGGAGTCGGTCAGCGCTCCCTGGAAGGTCCAGACGTCGTCGACCAGGCCGGGGAAGTGCTCTCCCCAGGCCCCGTTCACCTTGGCGCGGCCGATCTGGAGGGATCTGGCGGCCTTGAACGTCAGCGTGTTCTCCGACCAGGAGGCCCGGTTCCGGCACTCTGCCTCGGCCGTGCCGTCACCGCAGGCCGCCTGCTGGAGGATTCCGTTGACGTAGAGGCGGGCCTGCTTGGCGAAGCCGTCGTAGACGACCGCCAGGTGGTTCCAGTCCCGCGCGTCGTAGAACTCGCTGTTGGCGACGCGCACGACGGAGGTGTCGGCGGCGTCCCTGTCCGGCAGGGCGAGTTCCCAGTGGCCGAGGCCGTCCGGGTCGTTCGCGTCCGGCACGAAGCGGATGCTGAAGGCGCTCTGGGTGGCTCCCTCCGCGCTCACGAGCGACACCCCGCCTTCCGGGAGAGCCGCCGCCTGCGCCCATGCGGTGACGGTGTAGCTGGCGCTGGTGTCCACCGGAACGGTGGCCGTGGACGCATGGCCGTCGACGCCGTCCAGTTCCAGACTGCCGAAGTCGATGAAACCTGAGTCCGACTTCGCCGCCCCTCCGTTCAGGGTGAGTGCGCTGCCTCCAGGCGCCGAGTCCGGTGTGGTGACCGGGGCGGTCCCTGCGGTCTCCTCGAACGTCCAGCGGCTCTTGACCAGGGGCCGCTGCTGGAACATCTGGCGCACCTCGTCGTCGGCGACCGGGCGGTCGAAGAGGCGCACGTCGTCGATGCTGCCGGGGAAGTAGTCGACGTACCTGCCCGTCCAGATGGTCCGGCCGACCTGAACGGGTCCGTTCGCCTCCCAGGTCTTCGGCGCGTCGTCCGTGCCCTGCAGCCGCCCGTCGACGTACAGGCGGATCTGGCGGGCGGTGGCGTCGTGGACGGCCACGAGATGGGTCCACTCGCCCGGCCGGGCCGGCTGGGTGCCCCTGACCACCTGCTCGCGGATGTTCCCGGCCTCCACGTCCTCCAGCGAGGTGCGCAGGCTCCAGGTGTCGGGCCCTGCCTCGTAGGAGAGGTAGAACGGGCTGTAGTAGGTCCCGCTCTGGCTGACGACCGTGCGGTTGCCGCTGGCGCCTTGCTGGGGCAGCTTCGCCCAGGCTGAGACGGTGTACGAACGGGCCGTGTTGAGGACCGGCCGGCTGGTCGCGGCGTAGCCGCTGGACCCGTCGAACCGCAGGGCCTTGCCGGCGATGCCGTCCGCCCCGGCGGTCGTGTCGCCGTGCAGCGTCAGCGGCTGCTCGGCCGCCCTGCCGGTGACCTCCCCGGCCGCTGCCTCCTCGTCGAGCGGGAAGACCGCTCGGGCCGGGCGCCCACTGGCAGGGGCCTGGCCCTGGTGCAGCTGCGCGGCCTCGGTCGCGGTCACGGCCCGGTCGAAGATCTGCACGTCGTCGATGGTGCCGGGGAAGAAGGAGGCGTGCTTTCCGCTGTAGACGCCGGCACCGAGCCGGAGTCCGCGGCGGGCCTCCCAGGCGGTGGTGTACGAGGTGGAGCCGGACAGCGTGCCGTTCACGTACAGGCGCAGCTGGCGGGCCTTGCCGTCGTACACGCCGGTGAGATGGGTCCACTCGCCCGCACTCGCGTTCCCGGGCGCGGTGGCCATGGCCCGGGCGATGGGGGCTCCGGCGGTGTCGGAGGTGTACTGGTTGAACACCCAGCGGTCGTAGTACTTGGAGTAGTAGAGCTCGAAGCCGGGCGAGTGGTTGCCCGGCTGCGCGGCGATGATCGCCGCGCTGGAGGGCATCCGGTCCAGTCGTGCCCAGGCCGCCACGGAGAAGCCGTCCGAGGTGTCCACCACGGTGAGATCGGACGCGGCGTACCCGGACGTTCCGTCCAGGTGCAGGCCGGTTCCCTTCGCGCCCGCGGCGCCGAGAGCCGCGCCTCCGTGCAGGCGGGCGGTCCGCGACGTGGCGGTGCTGGCCGCCTGCGTGGCTCCGGCGGCCTCGTCCAGCTGCCAGGCCGCCCGCTCCGGCTGCCCCGCCTTCACCCGGAACTGGTGGGTCCGGATCTCCGACCCGTTGCCCGCCTGGTCGAAGGCCTGCACGGTGACGAAGTTCAGCCCCGGCTTCGCGGGGAGCAGCCTCGTGGACCTGGCGGCGCCACCGCTGGTGGTGATCTCGTGAGCCGAGGAGGGGTCGCTGTTGAAGCCGAAGCGATAGCGGACCACGTCCGTCGAGGCCGAGTCGAAGGAGAACGTGCCGTACTGGCCCACCCCGTCGTACCAGGGGTCGTCGGGGTTCTCGGGATCCGAGGCCGGGTACTGGCCGGAGGAGATCACGGGTGCCGTGGGCACGCTCTTGTCGTAGACGAAGTAGCAGGCCGTCGGGTCCCCCGCGTACGACCACGGCGAGTACTGCGCGCCGTCATAGGAGCGCACGTACCAGTGCACCTCCTTGTCCGGCGTGATCGAGGCCGGAAGGCCGACGGAAAAGCTCGACCCGGAGCTCTTGTACGACGTCCGGGCCGGGTTCCATCTGACGATCAGTCCCTTGCCGTCACCGGCGTCCCACTTCGCCTGGAACTCCACCGCGATGCTGTCGCCGTCCGGGTCGGTGACGTTGTTCGCGTAGACCTTGCCCAGGGTGCGCACCCTGGCTGCCTCCCCGGGGCGCTTGCACGTCCCGCCGTACTCCATCGCCAGCTGCGTCATCTTCAGCTGCGGCGGCGGGCGGTTGTACTTGACCCGGAGGAACGCCTTGTCCGAGAAGCGCTTCCATCCGTACTTGTCGGTTTCGCTGGTGGCCCTCAGGCCGAAGGTCATCGTCGGCCACTTGCCGTTCGCGGCCTCCTGCACCGCCGACTTCACGTCGAACTCGGCGTCCTTCGCCGAGCAGCCCGAGTAGCCGTACGCGAACGACCTGGTCGCGAGCTTCTTGATCCAGTACCCGGACGCGTTCTGGGAGTTCCACGTCGTCGACGAGGAGATGTCCTTCGTGCGCCACAGCTGCACCTCGCGTGCCGAGCAGGACGCGGAGTGCACGTTCCGCACGACGAACTCGGCGGACAGGATCGTCTTGCCCGAGAACGTGGACGTCGGGATGCGGTAGAACAGCCGCTTGGTGTCCTGGGGCGCGCAGTAGGCCCATCCGCAGTAGCCCATGCCGGCGTCCGACTTGCCGTTGAACTTCCACTGCGGCGACGACGCCCAGTACTTCGACGCCATCGTCCAGGCGGACGCGCGCGGCGAGTACCACTGCGGGTCGATGAAGACCGGGTACGCGGTGTCCTTGCCCTTCAGCACCTCCGGGTCGGGCCTCAGGACCAGCTCGCGGCCGCCCGCCGGCAGATCGACCTCGACCGGGGCCACCTTGCCGGACTCGCCCGGGCCCGGCTCGCCGTCGGCGCCGGCCCTGTCGCCGCCGCTCTCGACGCCGGAAGGGGCCGCGGCGCGGGCGTGTACCGCGGTCCCGCCCGTGGCCTTGCCCGAGCCCCCGCCGGTGCTGGAGTCCCACATCAAGGGCTTCGGTGCCTCGAACACGGCACTCCCGGCACCGTCGTCGACCGCCTCCAGGCCACCGTTCGCGGTCTCCCTGACCCGCATTCCGTCCGCGGCCAGCTTCAGGCGCAGCTCCGCCAGTTCCTCGCTCTTCGCCGCCTCGGCCGTATTGACGACGAGCAGCTGTGTGAAGCCGTCCTCCTGCGCGCCCATCCGCAGGTCGATGTCGGGCAGCACGTTCCGGTACGTGGCCGTGTCGCCGTCGAGTTCCGGCGCCGGCAGCTCGCCGGGCCAGGACAGCGCCAACTCGCGTCCCGCCTTGTTCATCCGGACCAGCGGAGTATCCCCCCCGCCCGAGAACTCCAGCCCGACCGTGGTGACCTTCGGGGCGATCGCGCCCTCGCCGGTCATGGTCAGCGCGGTGTCGACCGGCTTCCACTCGCCATTGACCCGGGCCCGGATCGGGCGCAGGTACTCCCGCGCCTCCAGTTCCCCGTCCGGGGTCGCGAACACCTCACGGCTCTCGCCGCGCAGCGAAGCGATCTCCACGCTTCTGCCGGTCCGCTCGGCCTGGGCCCGCGCCGCTTCCTCCGAGAGAGCAGCTTCGTCGGAACTCGTCTGCGCTGTGGCCGGGTTCGCCAGCGCCTCGGCAGTCGCCGCGGCCCCCGGCGGCAACCCGGCCGCAAGCATGGAACCCAAGACGACGACGAAGGTTCCCCCGACGCCACGCATACGCGCACGCGTCCTCATCTTCGCACTCCCCACCGCTTTATGAAGATCATATGAAAATGACGAGGTCAGAACCTAGATCATCTTCACAAGCTGGTCCAGACCGCGAAGAGGGCAAACCAGGAATAAGTCGCGGCCCGGCCAGTGACAAGAATCACCGCAGCCCCGAAGGGAGTGACCGTCGCCCAGCAGCCCCGGGCCGCGTGACGCTTGCCCGCCCCGCGTGCGTCAGTGCTCCCAGGCGGCGGCGCCGCGGAGCATGTGGTGGTCGGACATGCCGGTGGTCGCTCGCCGCTGCCCGCCGAGGGCCGGGACGTGGCCGCGGCACCGGGCCGTGCGCGCTCGGGTGGCGGGCGAGCCGGCAGGGCGGCGGCTCCCGCCTGTCGTCAGCTGCTCCGGCCCCGGGCCCGTGCCAGCTGCTTCAGTTCGATGATGGTGGCGACGGCGCGCAGCCAGGCGGCCGCGGAGTCGTCGACGGCGGGGCCGGCCGCGAGTTCCGCCCCGGTCCGCAGCCAGTCCCGCACGAGGACGGCCGCCTCCCGGCGGGGCAGCGGCTCGGGCAGGTCGGCGGCGCGGGCGAGCCCCCCCGCGCGGACGGTGTCGGCGAGGAAGGCGACCGAGCGCGGCTCGGTGCCGAGGCGGTCGAGGAGGACGGCCGCGGCCGCGGCGCCGTCCCCGAACAGGGCGGTGCGCAGACCACCGGGCTCGGCGGCGAGGCCGTAGCGCAGCAGGAGGGTGATGTCGAGCAGGGCCAGCTCGTCGTCGGTGCGGTCCGGCGGGTGCGGTGCGTCGTTCATGGTGGGACCTCGGGTGTCTCGTCTCGTCTCGCTGGTCCGGGTGGATCAGCCGACGGTGACGGTGTAGGTGATGCGCTCGGGGGCCTGGGGGGAGGGGGACGCCTCCCCCTCGGCCGGTGCGGCGGAGGGCCGGGTCTCGTCGGGGGGCAGTGTGGAGTTGTTGCCCTCGCAGGTGGTGGAGGTGCAGTGCAGCAGCGTGAACCGGGTGGTCCCCCTGCCCGTGGCCTCGAAGGTGAAGGTCAGCGGGACCCCGCCGCCGGCCGACGGCTCCCCGGTCTCCGGCGCAAGCTCCGTGCCCCGGCTGACGAGCACCGCGCGGTCGGGCCGGGGGTCGGCCAGGTACCAGTACTCGCGGGTGGAGGCGTTCTGCCGGACGGTGAGCGTGAAGCGCTCGCCCGGTTCGGCGGTGATGCTGGTGTCCTCCACCGAGCGGCTCGTGGTGTCCGGGGCGCCCCCGGCAGGTTCGCCGGGGCCGGGGGCGCAGCCGGTGGCGAGGGCGAGGAGCGCGGCCGCCGCGAGCGCGGCGCCGCCCCTGCTACCGCGGGATGAAGACGCTGTACGCATCGGGAAGATCATTGTTGGAAGCCTTGCCCATCCGGCCGTTGATGAAGTCGTCCTCGCTGACCCAGGTGGTCGAGCCCCAGGGGTTGTACACCTGGAGCATGTCACCCTCCTGGCCGATGATGGTCATCGCATGGGCACCGCTCTCGCCGCGGACGTCGACGGGGACCGGCCGCCCCTGCGCCACCGATCTCTGGACCTCGGTGAGGACCGCGCGGCGGTCGTCGGCGCTGTCCAGGTCCCGGCGGTCGTAGTCGGTGCCGGTGGCGCGGCCGACGGTGCTGTCGTTGATCCGCTCCTGCCCCTCCGCGCCCATGCCGCTCCAGTTCTCGCCGCCCTCGCCCTCGGTGTGCAGCCGGTGCTGCTCGTCGACCAGGCGCTGCCGGAAGGCATCGGGATCGTCCTGCTGCCCGTCGGGGCCACCGGTGAGTTCGAGGGCGTAGACGGGGTCCACCATGGCGCGGGAGGTGACGGTGGACGAGGCCACGCACGTGCCCTCGGATCCGTCGCCGCCCTGGACCCACCGCTGGCCCTGGAACTCGACGACGTCCGTGTTGTTGTTGGAGCCGTTCGGCGCCACTCCCTCGTCGTCCATGCTGTCCGGGGCGGTGACCACCGGGGTGAGGTGCCGGCGCAGCCAGTCGGGGTCCTTGCCGTGGATCTTGTCCTGGAAGCGGCCGATCTCGGCCACGCCGTGGCCGGCGGCCAGGGCCTTCATCAGGTAGGCCCGCTCCTGCGGCGTCTCCGCCCTCGCCAGCATCCGCTCCATGGCCGTCTCGTCGTCGAGGTTCAGCAGGTCCATCCGCGCGGACGCACGCTCCAGGTCGCCGGGCGTGAGGATCTCGTTCAACTCGGCGTCCGCGCCCGCGACGCCGGTGTCGGCGAGCATCAGCTTGTCCACGGCGGTGAGTTCGCTGGTCTCCATCTTCCCCGCCCGCGCCTCGGCGGCCCACGTGTTCAGCTCCCGGGCGGCGACGCGGGTGGCCTCCTGCGCCTCGGAGACGGCATCGTGCATCAGGTCGACCGCGTAGGAGCCGAAGTGGGCGGCGTTCTTGCGGTCCCACTCCTCCCCGTCGTTCTCGTGGAGGTCGTCGAAGAAGCCGTCCCGGGAGCCGAGCAGCTTCCTCTGTTCCAGCAACTGCCCACGGCCCTGCTCGTCCTTGCGCTGTGCGGCACCGATGGCGTCGGCCAGCTTCAGCAGCACCGTCGCGCCT
The DNA here is from genome assembly GCF_024497955.1 of Streptomyces sp. C10-9-1. Classification (GTDB taxonomy): domain Bacteria; phylum Actinomycetota; class Actinomycetes; order Streptomycetales; family Streptomycetaceae; genus Streptomyces; species Streptomyces sanyensis. Next base: position 68,404 of record NZ_JANHKP010000015.1, read on the forward strand.
TCGCGGAAGGCCTCGCTCATCTGGTCCACCGACCGCCCGGCGGCGTTGACCACCTCGGAGGCGAGCACGCTGGTGTCACCGACCCACACCTCGGGAAGGCCCTTGCGGCCCACCTGGTCGACCTGCTCGAAGACGCCCCCGACCGGGCCGAGTTGGCCGTGGTAGAGCCTGGCCAGACCCTCCAGTGCGCCCGGGTCGCCGCCCGGTGGGGGCACCGAGAGGGCGTTGTCGATCAGGTCGAGGACTTCGTTCTTGCTCCCGGCGCCGAGCAGCTTCTGGGACAGGCCGGCGAGCCACGCGAGGCGGAAGGAAGGGGAGTCGAGAGGGGAGGAGAAGATCGACACGGGTCCGTTCCTCAGTAGCTCGACAGGATCGAGGTGCGCCCGCCCCGCGGGGGCGCCTCGGCGGGAGTGCTCGGGGCGCCGCCGGGGACGCCGTCCGCGTACGTCCCCACCAGGCCGTCGGTGCCCCCGTAGGTGTTCTTGGCCAGCTGCACCTTGCTGCCGAGCTCGTGCAGGGCCGACGCCAGCGTCTTGGCCTCGGCCTCCCACGCCTTGACGAAGTCGTTCAGCGCCGACGCGGCGTCATGGCCGCCGGCATCGCCGTAGGAGTACGTGGTGCGGAACCGGACCGCCGAGCTGACGTCGTCCATGTCCCTGCCCGCGTTGTCGAGTTGCCGGGCCGGGCCGGTCATTCCCGCCGTGACCTGGTATCCGTCCGAGCCCACCGCGAATCCCCCATGTGCCTGCGATCATGACCCCGGGCAGGCTAACACGCCCTGCACGTACTGGTGTTCCCACGCCCTTCACGCGGTCGCCTCCTCCGCGCGCGCCCACCGGGAGCAGGGCCCGGTACGGAGCCGGGCGGCCCGACGGCGGGCTGCCGTCGCGCCCGGCGGGGAGGGCGGGGGCAGGCCGTGGCCTCACCGCTGTGATCGCAGAGCCGCACGACGGGCCCGTCGTCACCCGCGCCCGTGGCCGGTACCACGACAACCGGCGGAACCCGGTCGGCCGGGTGCTCGTGGCGGCGTCCCCGCCGCTCGCCGAGCGGCTCCTTCACGACCGGTACGACGGCACCCACGGGAGCGAGGGGGAGTTCCGGGAGCGGTGCACGCGGCGGCCGGGGACCCGGAGGCGTCGGCGCGGAGCGAGCGCTCCCCCGGCCACCGCGGCTGCGAGGGCCTGATCCGGTACGCCCTCCACGCCACCGGCGAGGGCCTGGAGTCCGGCGCGGCCGTCGGGGCGGCCGGCGGGGAGGGCACCGGGGGCGGCGCGGGACCGGACCGGTTCGTGGTCTCCGCCCCGGACACCGGCACGGTCCCCTGCCTTGCCGTGTCGCCTCCGCGGCCCGAGCCGTCCTTCGACTCCCCCGCACCCGCCCGCGAGATCACGCCGTCCGTGGAGGCCGTGCGGGACGGCTGCTGACGCGGCCCCGGGCCGAGGCGGCCGGGGCCGCGGCCGGGTTCACGGGTGCAGGGTCGCCTCGCCCTCCACGAGGATGCCGGTGCGCTGCCCCGGGCGCACGGAGACCGGTCCGGCGACCCGGATGCCGACGGGCTCCTCCAGCCCGTCGACGGTGACGGTGACCATGGCGTCGTGGCCGTAGAAGGCCACGTCCGTCACGGTGCCCTGGGGGCCGGCGGCGGTGTCGGCGAGCCGGAGCTGCTCGGGACGCAGCAGGACGGCGCCCTCCGTCCGGCCCGCGGGTGCCGCCGCGAGCGGGAGGCGGCCGAGCGGGGTGGTCGCGGTGCCGCCGTCGGCGGTGCCGGGGACCAGCACGGCGTCGCCCACGAAGCGGGCGGTCCAGGGGTCGACGGGCCGTCCGTAGACCTCCTGGGGGGTGCCGCACTGGGCCACCCGACCGTCCCGTACGACGGCGACGAGGTCGGCCGTGGAGAGGGCTTCCTGCTGGTCGTGGGTGACCAGCAGTGCGGTGGCCCCCGTGGCGCGCAGGGCGGCCCTCACGTCCGAACGGACGCCTGTCCGCAGCCCGCTGTCCAGGGCGTTGAACGGTTCGTCGAGCAGCACCAGTTCGGGTTGCGGCGCCAGTGCCCGGGCGAGTGCGATGCGCTGCTGCTGGCCGCCGGAGAGTTCGTGCGGCATCCGGTCGCCGTAGCCGCCGAGGCCGACGAGTTCGAGCATCTCCTCCGTCCGGGCCCGGCGGGCGGCACGGTCGCGGCCGCTCAGCCCGAACGCCACGTTGCGGGCGACGCTCAGGTGCGGGAAGAGGGCGCCCTCCTGGGGGACGATGCCGATCCGGCGGGCTTCGGGGGGAACGTGGACGCCGGGCCCGCAGAGGGTGCGCCCGCCGACGGTGACGGTGCCCGCGTCGGCGTGCAGGAATCCGGCGACGATGCGGAGCAGGGTGGTCTTGCCGCAGCCGGAGGGGCCGAGGAGGGCGGCCAGGGTGCCCGCCGGGACGGAGAGGTCGAGTCCGCGCAGGACGGGGGCGTCCGGGCCGTAGGACTTCGATACTCCGGCGATCTGTACGTCGGTCATGTGCGGTGCCGCCCGAGGAGGTAGGAGGGGATGGCCGCCAGCAGGATGAGTGCCGCGGCGTAGGGCGCGGCGGCGGCGAAGGATCCGGTGCCGGTCTCCGTCCAGAGCCGGCTGGCCAGGGTGTCCATTCCGGTGGGACGCAGCAGGAGGGTCGCGGGCAGTTCCTTCATGCACAGGACGAAGGTCAGGGCGGCTCCGGCGGCGACGCCGGGCGCGGCGAGCGGCAGCGTCACCTCGCGCAGCACCCCCAGCGGGGACCGGCCGAGCGAGCGGGCGACGTCCTCCAGCACCGGCGGCGACTGGAGCACCGCGGCGCGGGTGGCGGCCACGGCGACGGGCAGGAAGAGCACGGCGTACGCGCAGATCAGCAGCGGGAGCTCCTGGTAGACCGGCTCGGCGTAGCGGACCGCGAAGAAGACCAGCGACAGGGCGACGGTGATGCCCGGGAGGGCGTGCCCGGCATAGGCGGACTGCTCCAGCAGGTGTGCCGTCCGGCCGCGGTGGCGGGCCGCGATCACCCCGACGGGCAGCGCGAGGAGGGTGGTGAGTGCGGCACCCGCGGCGGCGGCGCCGAGCGTCGTGCCGGCGGTGTCCGCGAGGGTGGCGGGGTCCCAGGTCGCGGAGTTCCCGACGGCGAGCCAGTACCCGAGGGTGGCCAGCGGCATGACGACGGCGGCCGCCGCGACCAGCGTGCACCAGGTCAGGGCCGGCAGGCGCCACCGGCCGAGCGGCGCGGGGACGGCGGGGCGGGCCGTCCCGGTCCCGGTCCTGGCGTGGCCCGCGCGGCCGCGGGTCCGGGCCTCGGCGGCCACCAGCAGGACCGTCACCGCCACGAGGACGACGCTGAGGGCCGCGGCGGGGGTGCGGTCGAAGCTGGCCCGGTAGGAGGTGTAGATGCCGCGGGTGAAGGTGTCGTACCGCATCAGGGAGACGGCTCCGAAGTCGGAGAACACGTACAGCGCGACCAGCACCGCTCCGCCTGCCGCGGCGGGGCGCACCTGCGGCAGCGTGACCGCCAGGAAGGTGCGCAGCGGTCCGTGGCCGAGCGAGCGGGACACCTCCTCCTGCGCGGGGTCGGCCCCGCGCAGGGCGGCGGTGACGGGCAGGTAGACGTAGGGGAAGCTCACCAGCGTCAGCGCGACGGCGGCGCCGGCGAAGCCCGCGAGGGCGGGGAACGCGGACAGCCAGGTGAAGGCGGCGACGTAGCTGGGCACGGCCAGCGGCAGGGTCATCAGGACCGACCAGACCCGTGCGCCGGGCAGTCGGGAGCGCACGGTGAGCCAGGCCAGGGACACACCGAGCACCAGGGAGGCCGCCACCACGGTCGCGGCCAGCCCCACGCTGCGGCCGAGCAGTTCGACGGTGCGCCCGTCGGCGACCACCTGCCAGGCGAACGAGGGCCCGCGCTCCAGGGAGCGGACGGCGAGGTAGCCGAGCGGCAGCAGGGCGAACAGCGCGGCGAGGCCCGCGGGGACGAGCAGGGCGGCGGGTGGCCGGCGCCCGGCGCGGCGCCGCCCGGCGGGCGCGGCGGCGCCTGCCGGGCCGGCTGCCGGATCCGCCGGCGCGACGGGATCCGTGGCAGTCATGGGCGTCAGACCATCCCGGCTTCCTGGAGCATCTTCAGGGTCTCCTGGAGGGACTCCAGCTCGCCCAGGTCGATCTCGGGGGAGTCGAGCGAGGCCAGCGGCGGCAGGCCCTCGACGGTGCTGGTCACTCCGGCGGCCAGGGGGTACTCCTTGGTCTCCTCGGCGAAGTACTTCTGGGCCTTCTCCGAGAGCAGGAAGTCGACCGCCTTCCGCGCCACCGGCAGCTGGTCGCTGCCCTTGAGGGTGCCGACCCCGGCCACGTTGACGAGGGCGCCCGGGTCGCCTCCCGGCAGGAAGTGGATCCGGGACGCGACCTCGTCCTCGCCCTTCTCGGCGACCCGCTCGTACCAGTAGTAGTGGTTGACCAGGGCGATCGAGACCTCGCCCTTGTCCACGCCGTCCATGGCCTTGAGGTTGTTGTCGTAGGCCTTCGGCTCGTTGGCCTTGATCCCCTTCAGCCAGGCGCGGGCGGCGTCGTCGCCCTCCATGACCCGCAGGCCGGTGACGAAGGCCTGGAAGGAGGCGTTGGTCGGGGCGTAGCCGATCCTGCCCTTCCACTCGGGCTTGACCAGGTCGTGCACGCTGTCGGGCACCCGGGTGACCTGGCCGGGGTCGTAGGCGAGGACCCGCACACGGCCGGAGGTGCCGACCCAGTCGCCCGCGCTGCCGCGGAAGGCCGGGTCGACCTTGTCGAGCGAGGTCTGGGGCAGCTTCTGGAGCAGGCCCCGGGTGGAGAGCGCACCGAGGGCACCGGCGTCCTGGGAGAAGAACAGCCCGGCCTTGGTCCGGTCGCCCTCCTCCTGGATCTGGGCGGCGAGTTCGGCGCTCTCGCCGTAGCGGACGGCGATGGTGGTGCCGACGGCCTTCTCAAGTTCGTCGAGGAGCGGGTCCACCAGCTTCTCGTTGCGGCCGGAGTAGATCACGAGCCCGGCGTCGTCCTCGTCGACGCCGCAGCCGGCGACGGCGGGGAGCAGGAGCGCTGCCGCGAGGAGCGCGGTCAGACGTCGGACCAAGGGGCGTCGCATGGAAGGCCTTCCTGCACGTGCAGAGAGAAGTGAACGCCCTATAAGTAAGGTAAAGCTAACCTAAAGGTCAAGGTGATGTACGCAACTTCCCGCCTCCGCGGGAAATTCGGCGGAGCCGACCCTACACGGAGAATCCTTGGCGATCTTCACCGCCCGGGCCGTGACGCTTCCGTGACTGTCCCCTGAGGCAAGCCTTTCCTAAGATGCGCTCGTGACAGCCCCTTCCACCCTGCTCCCCGATTCCCGGAACGTTCCCTTCGCCGGCGATCTCGCGCGCCACGGCGACCGCACCGCGGTCATCACCGCCGACGGCAGCGTGACCTACCGCGAACTCGCCGCGCGGGTGGAGGCGGCGGCACAGCGTCTGGGGCCGTCGCGCCGCCTGGTCCTGGTGGCCGGTGCCAACACCCTCGACGCCCTCGTCTCGCATCTCGCGGCGCTCTCGGCGGGCCACCCGGTCCTGCTCGTGCCGGGCGACCACCCGGAGGCCGTGCGCGCGCTCGTCGAGGCGTACGACCCGGACGTCGTGGCGGGCCCCGGCGGTGACGGGCAGTGGGTGCTGGAGGAACGCCGCCCCGTCTCCGCGCACGAGCTGCACCCCGACCTCGCCCTGCTGCTGAGCACCTCCGGCTCGACGGGATCGCCGAAACTGGTGCGGCTGTCGCACGGGAATCTCCAGGCCAACGCCGAATCCATTGCCGGGTACCTGGGAATCCGCGACACCGACCGTGCCGCCACCACCCTCCCCCTGCACTACTGCTACGGCCTCTCCGTCGTCCACAGCCACCTGCTGCGCGGCGCGGCGGTGATCCTCACCGGTCTCTCCGTCGCCGACAGCTGCTTCTGGGATCTCTTCCGCGGCGCGCGCGGAACGACCTTCGCCGCCGTGCCCTACACCTTCGACCTGCTCGACCGCGTCGGCTTCGCCGCGATGGACCTGCCCCACCTGCGCTACGTCACCCAGGCGGGCGGGCGGCTCGCGCCCGACCGGGTCCGCCACTACGCGGCCCTCGGCCGCGCCGCCGGCTGGAAGCTGTTCGCGATGTACGGCCAGACCGAGGCGACGGCCCGCATGGCCTACCTTCCGCCCGACCTCGCGGAGTCCCACCCCGGGGCCGTCGGGGTGGCGATCCCCGGTGGCGCCTTCCGGCTCCGGCCGCTGCCCGACTGGCCCGGGGAGGACACCGGGGAACTCGTCTACACGGGGCCCAACGTCATGCTCGGCTACGCACGCACCCCCGAGGACCTGGCCCTGGGCCGGACGGTGGAGGAGCTGTCCACGGGCGACATCGCACGGCGCACCCCCGAGGGCCTGTACGAGATCGTCGGCCGGCGCAGCCGGTTCGCCAAGATCCTCGGCCTGCGCATCGACCCCGCGCGCGTCGAGGCCATGCTGGCACGGCACGGGGTCACCGCCCTGTGCACCGGCGACGACGCGGCCCTGACCGTGGCCGCCGTCGCCGCCGAGGGCGAGGCGCGGCGGATACGCACCCTGGTGCGGGACGAGTGCGGCCTTCCCGCCCGGGCCGTCCGGGTCCACGTCCTGGCGGACCTTCCCCGGCTGCCGACGGGCAAGCCCGACTACCAGGCCGTACGCGAGTTGGGCCGCCGGTCCGGCGCGGTGCCGGAGGACGTCCCCTCCCCCGGGCAGGGGCCGGGCAGCGGGCCCGAGGACCTGTGCCGCCTGTACGCGCGCATCCTCGACCGGACCGGCGTGACGCCGGACAGCACCTTCGTCGGCCTGGGCGGCGACTCCCTCTCCTACGTCGAGATGTCGCTCCAGCTGGAGGAGCGGCTCGGCCATCTGCCCACCGGCTGGCACACCACGCCGATCCGGGACCTCAGGCCGCAGGAAGGAGCGCGCCCTGCTCGCGCACGGGCGCTGGAGACCGGCGTCGCCCTGCGCGCCATGGCGATCTTCTGCATCGTCGGATCGCACATCCACGTCTTCGGCATCAAGGGCGGAGCGCACCTGCTCCTCGCCCTCGCGGGCTTCAACTTCGCCCGCTTCCACCTCACCGGCGCCGCGCGTGGCGAGCGCGTGCGGCGCGCCTGCCTGAGCGTGGCGCGGATCGCCCTGCCGACCATGGCCTGGATCGGTCTCGTCCTCCTCGTCAACGACGACTACACACTGGCCAACCTCGCCCTGCTCGACAGCGTCCTGGGGCCCGAGGACAGCAGTACGGGCATGCACTTCTGGTTCATCGAGGCGCTGGTCTACATCCTGGTCGCCGTCGTGGCCCTCCTCGCGCTGCCCCTCGCGGACCGGGCGGAGCGGCGCTTCCCGTACGGCCTGCCGCTGGCGCTGGCGGCTCTGGGCCTGCTCACCCGCTACGACCTGCTGGGGCTCCCGGACCGCGCCCTGATGCCCGACGCGGTCACCGTCTTCTGGCTGTTCGCGCTGGGCTGGGCGGCCGCGAAGGCCGGCACCGCGGCGCAGCGGCTCGTGGTCACGGCCGCCGCCCTGGTCACGGTGCCCGGTTTCTTCCCCGGCGATCCGGGGCGGGAGGCGATCATCATGGTCACGTTCACGCTGCTCGTGTGGGTGCCGACCCTGCCGGGACGTGAGCGGCTCAACCAGGTCGCCGGCCTCCTGGCGGGCAACTCGCTGTACATCTACCTGACCCACTGGCAGATCTTCCCGCTGATCGACGGATTCTCCCGGCACCTGGCCTTCCTCGCCTCGCTGGTCTTCGGCGTCGCCTACGGCACGGCCGCGACCCGGCTGATGAAGGCGCTGCCCCCGCTGCTGCCGTCGGGTCCGCTCCGCGGACGCGCCGCCCGGGCGGCGCGTCCGCGGGTCACGGCGACCGCGGTGGAGTGGTGCCGCCGCGCTTTCGCACCGAGCGGCCCCGCCCCGAGCCGCAGGCGCGGCTGACGGCAGCGCCGGCCGCCGCCGCACGGGCGGCGCCGCGCTCAGCGGGAGGCGTAGGGCAGCAGTGCCATCTCCCGGGCGTTCTTGATCGCGGCGGCGAGTTCGCGCTGCTGCCGGGCCGTCACCCGGGTGACGCGGCGGCTGCGGATCTTGCCGCGGTCGGAGAGGAAGCGCCGCAGCAGATCGGTGTCCTTGTAGTCGACGAGGACCACCCCGGCCGCGTCGAGCGGATTGGGGCGGGCCTTGAGGGGCTTGCGGGGGTCGTGGCGTCGGGCCATGGCGGGTTCCTTCCGGGTGGTGGTGGGGGGTCAGGCGACGTCGAGCAGGGTGCCGAAGGCCGCGGGCAGCCGGCTCCAGCTCTCGGGCCCCGCGGCGTACTCGGTGTCGGTGAGGAGGCAGGAGTCGAGGAGCCGCTCCAGCCCGTCCCGGTCGAGGCCCGGCGAGGTGAAGACGAGGTGCTGGCAGCGGTCCCCGTGGTCGGGGTGCCAGTCGAGCGCGGCCGCGGCGCGGCGCACGGGCGGGACCAGTTCCCAGGCGGCGTCGGGCAGGGAGGCGAGCCAGGGGCCGGCGCTCTCCACGCACAGGGCCCCGCCGGCCGCCTCCCAGGCGAGCAGCGTGTCGGGCCGCTCGGCCAGCCAGAACCTTCCCCGGCTGCGCGCGGCCGCGCAGCACAGGTCCTCCAGCGCGCGGTGGAGGCGCTCGGGGTGGAAGGGCCTGCGGCGGCGCCAGACCAGTGTCGAGACCCCGGCCTCGTCGGCCTCCTGGGGCAGCAGCGCGCAGGCGGGGTGCTGGGCCGCCGCGGCGGCCTCGACGTCGAACCCCGCGAAGGCGGCCCGGGCGAGTTCGACCGAGTCGGCCCGCACGCGCCGTGCGGTGGGGTGGAGTTGGGCGAGCAGGGCGCCGTCCTCCTCGTCGGCCTCCGCGCTGTCGACGACGGCGAGCACGGGCGCGTACTCCAGCTGCCGGGCCCAGGTGTCGCCGACCGTCCGCTGGTCGGTGGGGGCGGCGGCCAGACCCACCTCGGCCAGGTCGTCGCCGTTGCCGAGGTAGGGCAGGACGAGCGCGGGGTCCACCGCGGTGATCACGCCCGTCACCTCCAGGCGGCCGGCTCCGTGGGCGGCGACGACCTCGGCCATGGCCTTCGGCTCGACGGAGTCCCACAGCTCGACGACGGCGAGCGCGGTCGTGCCGTCCTCCGCCAGGCGTACGAGTTCCGGGACGAGGTCCTCGCGCAGGGCGCAGCAGGCGCAGTCGTCGACGAGGGGCGCCTCCGCCCGGGAGAGGGTGCCGGAGGCGTCGCGGAGGCTGCGCCGCACGGTGCCCTCGGGGGCGCCGCTCAGGTCGTGGTGCAGTGCGAGGCTGCGCGGCACGGTGCGCAGGAGGCGGTCGACCACCTCGCGCCGGGCGTCGGAGTGGAGCCCGGCGACGATCGCGACGGCGAGTGCGGGACCGCGGTTCACCGGCGGCCTCCGTAGCGGCGTTCGAAGCGCTCGACGCGCCCGGCGGTGTCGAGGACCCGGGCGGTTCCCGTGTAGAAGGGGTGGCTCGCGGAGGAGGTCTCGACGTCGACCAGCGGGTAGGTGTTGCCGTCCTCCCAGACGACGGTCCGGTCGCTGGTCATGGTGGAGCGGGTGAGGAAGGCGGTGCCGGAGGCGGTGTCGCGGAAGACGACGGGGCCGTAGGCGGGGTGGATTCCGGGCTTCACTGCGGGGTTCCTTGTCGTGTCGGTGGCGGGCGGTGGGCCGGTGCGCGTCAGCGCTCCTCCCGGAAGTCCACGTGGCGGCGTGCCAGGGGGTCGTACTTGCGCAGGACCAGGCGGTCGGGGTCGTTGCGGCGGTTCTTGCGGGTGACGTAGGTGAACCCGGTGCCCGCGGTGGAGCGGAGCCTGACGACCGGGCGGATCTCGTTGCGTGCCATGGGGCTACTATATGGCAACGGTTTTCATTTTCGACAACGAGGAAGGCACCCATGTCCGCCCACTGCCAGCTGACCGGCGCGCAGCCGGGATTCGGCAACCGCGTCTCCCACTCCCACCGGCGCACCTCCCGCCGCTTCGACCCGAACATCCAGCGCAAGCGGTACTGGCTGCCCGGCGAGGGCCGCCACGTCCGCCTCACCCTGAGCGCCAGGGCGGTGAGGACCGTCGACGCGATCGGCATCGAGGCAGCCGTGGCGCGGATCCGCGCCCGGGGAGGGAAGGTCTGATGGCCAAGCGGAGCAAGATCGCGAAGAACGAGCAGCGGAGGGCGACCGTCGCCCGCTACGCCGCCCGGCGCGCCGAACTCAAGGCGGTCATCCGGCGGCCGTCCTCCACCGCGGCCGAACGGGAGGCCGCCTATGCGGAGTTGCGCCGGCAACCGCGCGACGCCAGCGCCACCCGGGTCCGCAACCGCGACAGCGTGGACGGCCGCCCGCGCGGCTACCTGCGCACGTTCGGGCTGTCCCGGGTGCGCACCCGCAGCCAGGCCCATGCCGGTTTCCTGCCCGGGGTGACCAAGTCCTCCTGGTAGGCGCGGCCCCGGCCGAACGGCCCGCGGCGGGCGGGTGCGGGGGCCGGCGCGGCGCCTCCCGCACCCGCCCGTGCGCCCGCACCCGCCCGTGCGCCCGCACCCGCCCGTGCGTCGGCACCCCCGGTCGCGGTGCGGCCGCGGGCCGCCGAGAGGGCCGCCGCCACCGGGCCCTGTGGCGGCGGGCGGTGCCGCGGGGAGGTCCTGCGCCCGGTCGCGGCCCCGGCGGGCTCCGCCGGCCGCCGCCGGCGGCGTCGTCCACCGGGTGCCGCAGCGCCCTCGGCGACGGACGGGCGCGGTTGCGCCCGGAGGGCTGAGCCCCCGTTACCGGAGAGGCCGCCGCCCGGCGGCGGCCCACCGCGCGCCGGGCGCGCCTCCCGGGGGGCGTCCGGCGCCGTCAGCGGCGGACGGCGCGCACCACCGTGTCCAAGGCCACCGCGTCCCCGACGGGGCGCCTCGCGACCTCGGCCACGAGCAGGACCGCGCAGGGCTCCCACGCCGCCCGCACCTGCCCGACGTCCGTGAGCACCCCGGGGTCCTGCGGCCCGCCCGTGCCGTGTGCGAGGTTGGCGGCGTCGTGGCCGACCAGCAGCAGGGTGCCGCCCTGCCGGGCGGCCCGGCACGCGGTCCCGAGCACGCCTGCCATCTCGCGCGCGGGCAGGTGCAGATAGGACAGCAGCACCAGGTCGTACGCGGCCTCCTCGGCCGGGTACCGGGTGACGTCGGCCACCTCGGCACGCACGCTGCCCCGCCCCCCGGCCCCGACGTGCTGCGCAGGGCGGGCCGCGGCGTCGGCGATGCGGCGGACGGCGACGGGCGAGAAGTCGACCGCGTCCACGCGCCAGCCCCGGCGGGCCAGCCACAGGGCGTTGCGCCCCTCCCCCGCCGCGAGGTCCAGGGCCCGGCCCGGGGCCAGCCCGGCAGTCTCCCGGACGACCCACCGGTTGGGCTCCGCCGACCACACGCGCTCCGCGGTCCCGTACCGCTCGTCCCAGGCTTCGGCGTCCATCCTCGCTCCTCCCCGGCCCCGCCACCCGGAGCACCGGTCCGCACCGAGGGCGGTGGCCGCCCCCACGCCGCCACGCTACGCCGGTCGCGGCGGCCGCTCCCGGCGGGCCGCCGCTTCGCCCGCGCCGCGGTCCGGGTACCGGGCTTCGGCCGGACGGAGGACCCTGCGCGCCGCCGTCCCGCCCGCCCCGGCCGCGGCGGACGATGATCGTCCTCGACCCGGCCGCACCGCCGCGGGCGGCAGGGAGCCTGCCGCACCGCGCCGGGCGGCGTCCGGCCGCCGCCGAGGGTGCGGCACCGCTCCGCCGGAGGCCGCAACCGGTCACGAGGCAGGGAGAGAAGCACGGTGCCCGATCAGGTGGGCGGGGCGTGGCCGGTGGGCTGGAGCGCCGCGGTCTTCGTCCTCGCGGGGGTGGCGACCGTGCTGTGCGCTGTCCGCCTCACCGGCCTCGGCGAGACGCTCGCCGAACGGACCGGCTGGGGCGAGGCGCTGTTCGGGGCGGTCTTCTTCGGGCTGGCCACCTCGCTGTCCGGGATCGTGATGACCGCCGTCAGCGCGGCGGAAGGGCAACCGCAGCTGGCCTACGGCAACGCGGTCGGCGGCATCGCGGCGCAGACGCTCGCCGTCTCGGTGGCCGACGCCGCCTACCGGAGCGTCAACCTGGAGCACGCGGCGGCCTCGTCGCGCAACCTGCTCTTCGGCTGCCTGCTCCTCACCCTGCTGGGCCTCACGCTGATGGGCTCCCTGGGCCCCCGGGTGACCCTGCTGGGCATCCATCCCGTCTCCGCGGTCCTCGTCGCCTGCTACGCGGGGGGACTCGCCCTGATCCGCGGAACCCACCGGCCGCTGTGGCGGGCCGTGACCACCGAGGACACCGTCACCGAGGCCCCCGGCGGCCCTGCCCGCTTCTCCGGCAGGCGCACCCGGGGCCTGTGGACGGAGTTCGTCGCCGTCGCGCTCGTCGTGGTGGTGGGCGGATGGGCGGTGACGCAGGCCGCGGAGGGCCTGGTCTCCGCGACGGGCCTGCGCGCGGGGCTGGTCGGAGGCGTGTTCATGGGGATCGTCAACGCCCTGCCGGAGACCGTCACCGCGGTGTCCGCCGTCCGGCGCGGCGCCGTGACGCTGGCCGTCGCGGCGGTCCTGGGCGGCAACTGCCTGGACGTGCTGAACCTGGTGGTCGGGGACGTCGTCTACCGGGGCGGCTCCCTCTACCACGCCGTCGAGCCCGAGGAGTTGTTCCTGACCAGCGGCGCCCTGGTGATGTCCACCGTGCTCCTCGCGGGCCTGCTGGTCCGCCAGCGGCGCGGCTGGGGGCGGCTGGGCTTCGAGGGCGTCCTGCTGATCGGTGTGTACGCGGCCACGGTGGCGGCCCTGGCCGTATGAGGCACGCCGCCCCGCGACGGCACCCGCACGCCCCGGACGTCGCGGCCCGCTGTGGGCCACCCCGGTGAGAGGGGCGGCCACGTGCGCGCCGAGCGGCCGGGACGGCGCCGCGGCTGCTTGGCTGGGCCCCGGCACGCGCCCCCGCCACCGGGGCCCGTGCCGGGCGCGGGCCGCGCGCGACCGGGACGCGGCCCCGGTGCCGCAGGGGCGCGGCCGCCCCGGCGGCGGTGCGCGCCGGCGGACGGCGGCGCACCACCGCATCCGACGGACCCGTCGCAGCGGAATCCCTCGCGGTCGCACGGGCGGAACGCGGAAGGCGGGCATGGCCACACGGAGCACGGACATCGCGGTCGTCGGCGCGGGCGCCGCCGGTCTCTCGCTGGCCTGGCGGCTGCTGGACCCGCCGCCGGGCGTCCGCGCGCCGGACGTGGTCCTGGTGGACGCCCCGCCCGGCCCGCTGCGGCCCCCCGAGCGGACGTGGTGCTTCTGGGAGCCCGAGCACGGGGAGTACGACCGGCTCCTCACCGCCGGCTGGCGCCGGCTGCGGGTCCGCGACGGCGAGGGGGGCGGAGCGGCCCACGACCTGGGGTCCCTGCGCTACAAGATGCTGCGCTCGGGGGACTTCGCCGACGGCCTGCGCCCGCGCCTGGCCGGTCTGGCCAGGATCGAGGCCGTCGTGGAGGGGGTCCGGGACCGCCCGGACGGTGCCGAGGTGCTCTGCCGCACCGCGGACGGCTCGACGCTCACGCTCCGCGCCCGCTGGGTCTACGACTCCCGCCCGCCGGCCGTGGCCCCCGCCGCCCGGGTCTCGCTGCTGCAGCACTTCCGGGGCTGGTTCGTCCGCACGGAGCGCCCGGTCTTCGACACCGGGACGGTGGAGCTGATGGACTTCCGCACACCGCAGCCCGGCCACGGGCTCTCCTTCGGCTACGTGCTGCCCACCGGCCGCCGCGAAGCGCTCGTGGAGTACACCGAGTTCGGCCGTGCGCCGCTGAGCGGCCCGGGCTACGACCGGGCCCTTCGGCACTACACCGAGCGCGTGCTGCGCCTCGGCGCCTTCCGGGTCACCGCCACCGAGCAGGGGGCCATCCCGATGACCGACGGGCGCCATCCGCGCCGGCACGGCCGGCACGTCTTCCCGATCGGCGCCGCCGGGGGCGCGGTGCGGCCCTCCTCCGGTTACGCCTTCGCCGCGATCCAGCGCCAGACGCGGGCCGTGGCCCGCGCCCTGCACCGGGGCGGCCGCCCCGAGCCCCCGCCCGCGTACCCGGCCCGGTCACTGGCCATGGACGCCCTGCTCCTGCACGGCCTGGACAGCGGGCGCATCGCCGGACCGGAGTTCTTCACCCGCCTCTTCGACACGGTCCCCGCCGACCGCCTGCTCCGGTTCCTCGACGGGCAGGCGGGCTGGGCCGAGGAGATCGCCGTCGGGCTCCGGACGCCCGTCCGCGCCATGCTCCGCACCGCCGCCGGGCTGCCCCGCCTCAGCCGCCGCACCCCACCGAGGGAGACCGCTCCATGAGCCGCCGCGCCGCCGCACGCACCGCCCCGCCCGCCGCACGCCGCGGGCGCGACCGCAAGGGGGCCGTCCTGCCGGCGCACCCGGGGCTGCCCCGCCCGACCGGGCGGCCTCCCCGGTGCGCCGTCGTCGGCGGAGGGATCGCGGGCATCGCGGCCGCCACCGCCCTCGCCGAACGGGGGGTGCGCGTCACCCTCTACGAGCAGGGGCCGTCGCTGGGGGGCCGGCTGGCCGGGTGGCCCGTCGAGCTGGCGGACGGCTCGGCGGCCACCATGAGCCGGGGCTTCCACGCCTTCTTCCGCCAGTACTACAACCTCAGGGGCCTGCTGCGGAGGATCGACCCGGGCCTCGACCGGCTCCGCCCGCTCCCCGACTACCCGCTGCGGCACGCCTCGGGGATGTACGACAGCTTCGCCCGGGTGCCCCGGACGCCCCCGCTCAGCGCCGTGGGCTTCGCCGCGCTCAGCCCCAGCTTCGGTCTGCGGGACCTCGCCTCGATGAACCCGCGCGCGGCGCTGCCCCTGCTCGACGTGCGCGCGGCGGAGGTCCCCGGGCGGTACGAGGGCGTCAGCGCCCGGGAGCTGCTCGACCGCATCCGCTTCCCCGAGGCGGCCCGCCACCTCGCCTTCGAGGTCTTCTCCCGCAGCTTCTTCGCCGACCCGGGGGACCTCGCCGCGGCCGAACTGGCGCTGATGTTCCACATCTACTTCCTGGGCTCCTCCGAGGGGCTGCTGTTCGACGTGCCGGACGAGCCGTTCCCGCAGGCCCTGTGGGATCCGCTCGCGCGCTATCTGCGCGGCCACGGTGCGGAGATCCGCACCGGCGCGCGGGTGCTCGGGATCGCCTCCGCCCCCGGCGGCGCCCGGGTGGTGCGCACCGACTCGGGGGACGAGGCCGCCGACGCGGTCGTCCTCGCCGTCGACACCGCGGGTCTGAGGAGCCTGGCGGCGGCCTCCCCCTCGCTGGGCGACGAGGAGTGGCGTGCGCGGGTCTCCCGGCTCCGGACCGCCCCGCCGTTCCTGGTCACCCGGCTGTGGCTGGACCGGCCGGTCGACGCGGCCCGCCCCGGGTTCCTCGGCACCAGCGGCTTCGGGGGCCTCGACAACATCAGCGTCCTGGACCGGTGGGAGGGCGAAGCGGCCCGCTGGGCCGCGAAGACCAACGGTGCGGTGGTGGAGCTGCACGCCTACGCGGCCGACCCGTCCGCCGCACCGGACCGGCTGGCCCGCTCCCTCGTCGAGCAGCTGCACCGCGTCTACCCGGAGACCTCCCGGGCGCGCGTCGTCGACCGGCGCGACGAATGGCGGCAGGACTGCCCTCTGTTCACGGCCGACGGCCACCGCGACCGGCCGACCGTGTCGACGCCGGACCCGCGGGTGACCGTGGCGGGCGACCTCGTGCGCACGGACCTGCCCGTGGCGCTGATGGAGCGGGCCGCCACGACGGGCTTCCTGGCGGCCAACGCGCACCTGCGGCGCTGGGGGCTGCGCGGCCAGACCCTGTGGACCGTCCCCCCGCACGGCCGCTCCGCGGTGCTGCGGCTGCTGGCGCGGCGCTTCGGCACCTGCTGACGCACGGGCCCGGAGCGCCGGGCGGGGGGCCGGGTGGCCGGGGCCCTCAGCCCGGGAAGCGGCCCGAGGCCCGCAGCTCCCGGCGCCGCTCGGCGTAGCGGAGGTCGTCGCGCCACAGCCGGGCGGCGGTGGCGCGCATCGCGGGGCGCAGCAGAGGGGCCAGCGCCCGCGCCACGGCGAACCCGCGGCGGTCGGAGACGGCGAGCACGGCCTCCACGACCGCGGTGCGCGGCCGGGGGGCGCCCGCGGCCGTCAGAGGCGTGGCATGGGTCTCGACGACCGACCCCGCTCCCTCGCCGTCGGTGATCCGCATGACGACCGTCCGCGGTTCCGGAGCGCTGAACTCGGCCCGCACGGGGACGACCAGACGGCCCGAGACCTTGAAGGACACCTCCACCGCCAGGACGTCCTCGTGCTGCGCCGGGCCGCGGTCCGGCGTGCCGAGCACCCGGAGGTCGACGAAGGAGTAGGGGTGCAGCCATGCGCCGTGCCAGGGGTCGAGGCGGTTGGCGACCACGTCCTGCGGCTCGCAGCTGCCCGCCCCGGTGTAGACGGCGTCGACCGCGGAACCCGGTCCGGGGCGCGGGGGGACGACGGGCAGGTCCGTCGGCTGCTCTCCCCCGGCACGGTCCAGCCGCACCCACAGCAGCACGCCGTCGTCGTGGACGCTCCAGGGGGACCATCCGGCGGTGGGGCCGCCGTCCAGGGCCAGTCCGTGCCAGTGGCAGACGAGCGTCCCGCACCGGACGGCCGCGTCCTTCAGGGGCGCCCCCAGGTGGGGGCATGCCCCGGGACCCGCGTGGGGCACTCCGTCGGCGTCGCGCCACAGCACGATCTCCGTCCCCGCGACCGTCCGCCCGAGCGGCCGGCCGGTGCCGAGGTCGCGGGCGGCGCCCACGACGAACCAGTTGCCCGAGGGGCGGGCCAGGGCCCGTTGCAGGGCCTCGGCGATCAGCGCCGGCCTGGCCTCGCGCCAGGTGGGGCGCTGCCGCTCCCAGGCGACCGCGTTCCGGCGCAGCCGGAGCGGGAGGGCGGGCCCGCGCCGCGGCGGGCGGCCGGGGCTCATGAGCGGCCCCCCGCGGTTCCGTCGCCGGCCCCGAGGTCGCCCGCCGCGCCGGTGCCGTCGGCGAGCGGGGCGGTTGCGGCCCGGTGGCCGGTGGCCCCGGGCCCCGGGGCGGGGGCGCGCGGCAGGGTGCGGGCCGCCAGTGCCCGCGCCAGTCCCCCCAGGGCCACGGCGGCCCTGCGCCGCCCGCCGACGACCGCCCTGCGGTGCACGCAGGCGTATCCGTCCTGCTCGATGGCGCCGAGGATGTCGCGGTAGAGCACGAAGGCGGTGCGCACGCAGGGCGCCGAGACGGGGTCCAGCATGCCGATGCCCGGCTCCGCCTCCCGGTAGACGCCCCGGGTCAGGGCCGCGGCCGCGCGCAGCGCCGCGGTGATCCGGGCGTCGCGGCCGCCGCTCGCCCTGCTCCAGGCGAGCAGGTCCCGGTCCACGCCGTGCGCGGCGAGGAGGTCGGCGGGCAGGTAGACGCGGCCCCGGTCGAGGTCCTCGCCGACGTCCCTGAGGAAGTTGGTGAGCTGGAAGGCCACCCCGAGGTCCGCGGCGTACGGCTCCGCCTCCGCCCGGGGGACGGCGGTGCCCAGCACGGGCACCATCTGGAGCCCGATGACGGCCGCGGAGCCGTGCATGTAGGCGCGCAGGTCCGCGTAGGTGGGGTACCGGCCGACCGTCAGGTCCTCGCGCATGGAGGCGAGGAAGTCGGCGAAGTGGCGCGGGTCGATCCCGTAGCGGGCCCGGGTGTCGGCGGCCGCCCGCACCACGGGCTCGCCCGCGGCACCACCGCGGACCGCCCGCAGCCACTGCGCCTCGAGCCGGTCCAGTGCGGTGCGGCGCTCCTCCGTCGTCGCCTGGGTGCCCAGGTCGTCGACGATGTCGTCGGCGTGCCGGGCGAAGCCGTACAGGGCGTGCACCGCGGGGCGCCGGTCGACGGGGAGCAGCCGGGTGGCCAGGAAGTAGGTCTTGCCGTGGCGGGCGTTGAGGCGGCGGCAGGCGGTGTAGGCCGCGCGCAGGGAGGGGTCGGTGACGCCCGCCGCGTCGAGTTCTCGCGCCGTCATGCCGGTGTTCCCTTCGCCCGGGTGCCCTCGGGGGCCGGCCGGGCGCTCCGCCGGGGCCGGCCGGGCTCGGCGGCGCGCCGGGCCCGGGGGTCCGAGCGGCGCGGTGCCCCGCCGCCGGTGATGCGCGCCGCGGCGAGCTTGCCCGAGAGCAGCACGGTGGGGACGCCGACCCCGGGGGTGGTGCCGCAGCCGGCCAGTACCGCGTTCTCGACGCCGCGGACGAGGTTGCGGGGCCGGAAGGGCCCGGTCTGGGCGAGGCCGTGGGAGGCGGAGAAGGGCGTGCCCGCCGCGTGCCCGAGGGCCGTCCAGTGGGCCGGGGTCACCAGGGCCTCCTCCTCAATCGCCCCGCCGAGCCCCGCCAGCCCGCGGCGTTCGAGTTCCCGCACCAGGCGGTCGCGGTAGCGGGGGCCGAGTTCGCCCCAGTGCGCGGCGGAGGGGCCGGTGTCCGTGTTCGGGCACGGGGCCAGGATGTAGTGGAGGTGCCGTCCGACGGGAGCCAGTGCGGGATCGGTGGAGGTGGGCCGTGTGACGAGCAGCGAGGGGTCGCTCATCAGGCGCCCTTCCTCGACCAGTTCGCGGAAGGTGCCCTCCCACGCGCCGCCGAACGACAGCGTGTGGTGCGCCAGCATCTCCCAGGTGCGGTCGGTTCCCACGTGCAGGACGACCGCGCTCGGGGAGTGCCGCAGCGGCAGGAGCCGGCGGGGCGTGCGTCCCAGCAGCCCGTAGGCGACGGGGAGGTCGGGGGTGAGGACGACGGCGTCGCAGGCGATCCGCTCGTGCTCGGTGACGACGGCCGTGACGCGTCCGCCCGCGCGTTCCAGGCGCAGCACCCGCTCTCCGTACCGGAGTGCCGCGCCGGCCCCCGCGGCCGCGTCCGCCATGGCGGTGGGCACGGCGTGCATGCCGCCACGCGGGAAGTACACCCCGGCGACGGTGTCCATGTAGGCGATCACCGCGTAGGCGGCCAGGGCCCTGGAGGGTGCCACTCCGGCGTAGAGCGCCTGGAAGGAGAAGACGCGCCGCAGCCGCTCGTCGGAGAGGAACCGGCCCACGGCGCCGTCCAGGCGGCCGAAGCCCCCGAGCGCGGCCAGCCGGACGAGGTCGGGATGGAGCAGACCGGCCGGGGAGTCGAAGTTGGCGTCCACGAAGCGCCGGATCTGCACCGCGTACAGCTCCTCCAGCCAGTGGCGCAGCCGCCGGTAGCCGGCCGCCTCCCGGGGGCCGGCGAACGCGGCGACCTCCGCTTCCATCGCCTCGCCGTCGGTGTGGACGTCGAGGCGGCTGCCGTCGGCGAAGAGCGCCCGGTAGGCGGGGTGCAGGGGGACGAGGTCGAGGTGCGCGTGCAGTGAGTCGCCCACGGCCCGGAACGCCTCGTCGAGGATGTCCGGCATGGTGAGCACCGTCGGCCCGGTGTCCACCCGGTAGCCGCCGAGCGCCAGGCGGCCGGCCCGGCCGCCCGGTCCCGGGTCCCGCTCGACCACCGTGACACGGCGACCGGAGCCCAGCAGGTGGAGGGCAGCGGCCAGCCCGGAGAGCCCCGCGCCCACGACGACGACGTGGTCCGTCGGTCCCGCAACGGTCTTCACCGGGCCTCCCCGGTCAGTACGGGGCCGGGCCGGACGGCCCCGCCGGGGGGCGGCGGGGCGGGGGGAGGCGCCGGGGCGCACGCGCTCCGGAACAGCAGCGTGATGCGGGCCTCGGCCTGCGGTGGCAGCCCGGCCTGCGCGAGTGCGGCCACGCCCTGCTCGCACAGCTCGCCCACGCGCCGGGCCACCAGCTCGCGGGCGCCGCAGTCGACCAGCAGGTCGAGCAGCCGCGCCAGCTCCTGCGGGGCGGCGTCCGGTGAGCCGGCGACCTCGTCGAGGAGGCGCAGCCCGGCCCGGTCGCCGCTCCGTTCGCACCGCTGCCTGGCCACGGCGAGCAGATAGGTCGGCTTGCCGTCCCGCAGATCGCCGCCGACCGGCTTGCCGAGGGCACCGGGGTCGCCGAAGGCGCCCTGCAGGTCGTCGTGCAGCTGGAAGGCGAGTCCCGCGGACCGGCCCGCCTCGTGCAGGGCGCGGACCAGCGCTTCGGGGGCGTCCGCCAGGGTGGCGCCCAGGGCCAGGGGGCGGCCCACCGAGTACAGCGCCGTCTTCAGCACCGCGGTGCGCTGCGCGCGGTCGGGGGACCGGACGCCGGTGACCTGCCCCAGCAGGTCGAGGTACTGGCCGGCGACCATCTCCGTGCGCATCGTGCGCCACTCCGCGGACGCGCGGGGCGCCGCCGGGAGCCCGAGCACGGACTCGCCGAACACGTCGTCCGCCCACACCAGGGCCAGGTCGCCGGCGAGGACGGCGGCCGCGCTGCCGAAGCCTCCGCAGGCCAGGCGCCGGGGCCCGCCGTACTGCCCGTCGAGCGCGGCGTGCACGGCCGGGCGGCCCCTGCGCAGGGGCGCGCCGTCCATCACGTCGTCGTGGATGAGCGCGCAGGTCTGGATCAGTTCGAGGGCGGCGGCGGCGCCGAGGGCGGCCGGGGCCCCGGCGGGCCCGCCGTCCGCGCCGCGGAACCCCCACCACAGCAGCTGCGGGCGCATGAGGCGGCCACCGCCGAGGGCGAAGTCCGCCACGCGGCCGGCGAGATCGGCGGCGAAGACGGGGTCGGCGGCCGCCGCCTGCTCCCGGCGCGGGCCGAGGAGGCTCCTCAGGCGTGCCGCCACCGCCCCGGGTACGTCCCGGTCGACGTCCAGCGGATCGAGTTCGTGCATCGAGGGCCCCTTGCCGACGCGGTGACTGCTCTTGGCTCCACGACCTTGTTCCGTACCGCCGGGGACGGCGGATGCACCGCGCCTTGGGCCGTCCAGAGCAACAGCCGCCCCCGAAGCGTTCCCCGGCGGTCGCCGCGGCGGGCGGCCCGGCGCGTCGACCGGCGGCGCGCGTCCCGCGGCGGCGAGAATGCGGTGCGCCGGGCGGGCCGCCCGGGCACGCCGACGGGTGGGACGCGGAGGGAGGGCCCATGGCCCTGTTGCGGGACGCCGACCTCGCCGAGGCCTTCGACCACGCCTCGCGCACCTACGACCGGATGACGTCCAGCAGCCCGGGCTACCACCGCGACCTGCGCCGCTCGGCCGCCCGGCTGGGGCTGCCGGGCGGCGGCGCGGGCCGGTGCGTGCTCGATCTCGGCTGCGGTACCGGCGCGTCGACCGAGGCGCTGCTGCGGGCCGCCCCGCTGGCCTCGATCACGGGGATCGACGCCTCGGCGGGGATGCTGGAGCGGGCCCGGCGCAAGGTGTGGCCCGCGAACGTGTGCTTCGTGCACACCTCGGTCGAGGCCGCGGAGTCCGCCGGTGTGACAGGGCCCTACGACGCCGTGTTCGCCGCGTACCTCTTCCGCAACGTCGCCGATCCCGATGCGGTGCTGGCGCAGGTCCGGGGCCTGCTCCGCCCGGGTGGGCGCCTCGTGGTGCACGAGTACGCGCTCAGCGGCCGGCGGGTCCACCGCGCGACGTGGTCGGCGGTGATGGCGGGGATCGTCCTGCCCTGGGGGCGGCTGCACGGCGACGGGCGGCTGTACCGGCATCTGTGGCGCAGCGTCGTCGACTTCGACACGGCGGCCGCCTTCGCCGGGCGCCTGCGCCGGGCCGGGTTCGACGGGGTGCGCACCCGGCCCCAGCCGGGCTGGCAGCGGGGCATCACCCACACCTTCCTGGCGACCAGGCCCTGACGTCGCCCCGCGGGGCGGGAGCCGGCGCTGCCGCGGGCCGGGCAGGGCGCCGCCCCCCGCGGGACGCCGGTGATGTCGGTGCCGGGTTTCGGCCCGTCGTGCGCCGACGATGGCCGGGGCACCGCCCGCGGCACCGGCCGGGTACCGCGGGCGGCCGCCGGCCGATCCGCCCGCCACCTCCCCGGAGAACCATGACCTCCGCACCCCCCAGCCGTCCGGGCGCCCTGCTGCGGCAGCCCCGGCTCTGGCTCGTCCCGACCGTCCTGAGCGCCCTGGTCGTCCTGGTGCTGTCCCTGCTGTACATGGGCGGCATCCTGTCCCCGACCGACAACCTCGACCGGCTGCCGATCGCGCTCGTCGACGAGGACCGGGGCGAGCCCCTGCCCGGGCAGGACGAGACGCTGGGCGAGCAGATCACGTCCGCCGTCGTCTCCTCGCGTCCGGGCGGCGACGTGGACTGGCGGGAGCTGGACCGGGCCGAGGCGGAGGACCAGCTGGCCTCCGGCAAGGTCTTCGGCGCCCTGGTCGTCCCGCGCGGCTTCACCGCGTCCGTGGCCGCGCTGACGACGCGCCAGGCCAGGGAGCGTCCGACGCTGACGGTGCTCAGCAATCCCGGGGTCGGGAGCCTGGGCTCCTCGCTGGCCGTCCGGATCAACCAGGAGGCGGCCCACCGGGCCTCCCTCTCGATCGGCGAACGGCTGGTCTCCTCGACCGGCGCCGACCCCACGGCCCGGGTGCTGCTGGCGGACCCGGTGAGCGTCACCACGCGCCCCGGGCACCCCCTCGGCGAGCGCAGCGGCCTGGGGCTGACGGCGTTCTACTTCACCCTGCTGCTGGTGCTGTCCGGGTTCCTCGGCGGGAACCTCGTCAACAGCGGCGTGGACACCGCCCTGGGGTACGCGGACAGCGAGGTCGGGCCCTGGCACACCCGGCACCCCACCGTGCCGATCACCCGGACCGCGACCCTGCTGCTGAAGATGGTGATGACGGCGGGCGTCTCCCTGCTCACCACCACGCTGGTGATGGCGGCGACCATCGGCATCCTGGGCATGGACGCCTCCCATCTGCCGCTGCTGTGGCTGTTCTCCTACTGCGCCGTGGTCGCCGTGGGGCTGGGCGTGCAGGCGATCAACGCGGCGTTCGGCGGGATCGGCCAGCTGGTCTCCATGTTCGTCTTCATCGCGCTGGCCCTTCCGTCGTCCGGTGCGACCGTCCCGCTGGAGGCCACTCCGGGGTTCTTCCGCTTCCTCGGGGTCTTCGAGCCGATGCGCCAGCTGAGCGACGGGGTGCGCGCGATCCTCTACTTCGACGCACGCGGGGACGCGGGGCTGCACCGCGCCTGGGCGATGGTCGCCCTGGGGCTGGGCCTCGCCCTGGTCTTCGGCTTCGGCATGACGCGCTACTACGACCGCCGGGGCCTGGCCCGGCTCACACCGCAGCCCGCCCCGAAGTGACACGGCACCCGACGGGTCCCGGGGGTCCGGTGCTTCCCCGGGCCGCGGGCGGGAGCGCGGGCACGGGGCGCCGGGCCGTGCGCGCCGGCCGGCCCGGAGCGCCGAGGAGGGACGTCACCGAACCGTAAGGACTCCGGCCCGCCACCCGCGACTAGGCTCGGGGGCGTGCCGACGACACAGGAGAACACCATGCGCGCCCGCACCCTGATCCCCGCAGCCGTGACCGCCCTCGTGCTCGCTCTGGCCGGGTGCGGCTCGGACGGCGGCTCCGCCGCCGGGGCCTCCGCGGGGCCGGAGCAGCAGGCGTCCTCCCCTTCGGCTCCCGCCCCGCAGGCCGGGGAGACCGGCGGCGGGACGGCCGAGGTGCCCGAGGCGCTGGAGTTCAGCGCCACCACCGTGGACGGCGGGTCCTTCGACGCGAGGACCCTGGCCGGCAAGCCGGTCGTGCTGTGGTTCTGGGCCCCGTGGTGCCCCAAGTGCAAGGCCCAGGCCGAGGAGACGGCGAGGGTCGCCGAGGCCCACCGGGGCGAGGTCGGTGTCGTCGGCGTCGCCGGGCTGGACGGCACCGAGGCGATGAAGCGCTTCGTCGCCGAGACCGGCACGGGGGAGTTCACCCACCTCTCCGACGAGAACGGCGAGGTCTGGAAGCGGTTCGAGGTCACCGAGCAGAGCCGCTACGTCATCCTCGACGCCTCCGGCGAGACGGTCTACGACGGTGTCCTGCCCGGTGGGGACGGACTGGCCGAGAAGGTCGCCGGGCTCGCCGGCTGACCCGCGGTGTCCGATCTCCCCCTGGCCCTCGCCGTGGGCGCCGGGATGCTGGCCGCGGTGAACCCCTGCGGCTTCGCGCTCCTCCCGGCCTACCTGTCCCTGCTCGTGCTCGGCGACGACACGCCGAGCCGCCGGGTCGCGGTCGGCAGGGCCCTCGCCGCCACGGCCGGGATCACGGTGGGGTTCACCGCGGTCTTCGGTGTCTTCGGCCTGGCCGTCCAGCCGGTCGCCGGGCAGGTGCAGCGGCATCTGCCCTGGTTCACCGTCGTCTTCGGCCTGCTGCTGGCCGCCGCCGGGGCGTGGCTGCTCGCCGGACGCTCGCTGCCCTCCCCCGCTCCCCGGCTGCGCCGGGCCCCGCAGGTCACCCGCTCGCTGCCCTCGATGGCACTGTTCGGGACGGCGTACGCGACGGCCTCGCTCGGGTGCACCATCGCGCCGTTCCTGGCGATCGTGGTCTCGTCCTTCCGCGCGGGGTCCCCCGGCGAGGGGGTCGCCCTGTTCGCCGCGTACGCGGCCGGCATGGGCCTGGTCGTCGGGGCGGCCTCGCTGGCCGTGGCGCTCACCCGCACCGCCGCGGTCCCGCGGCTGCGGCGCGCCGGTGCCCTCGCCCCTCGGCTCGGCGGTGCCCTGCTGCTCCTGGCCGGGGCGTACGTCGCGTACTACGGCTGGTACGAGCTCCGCCTCCAGCGCGACGCGGCCACCACCGACCCGGTCATCGACGCGGCGGGGACCGTGCAGCGGTTCCTCGCCGACGCGGTGGACGCGGCGGGACCCGCCTCGGCCGCGGCCGCCTTCGGGGTGCTGCTGGCCGCGGCGCTCCTGCTGCGCGCGCGGCGGCGCCGCGCGGCGGCGCGGAGCGGCACGAAGACCGCGGACGGCGGGACCGCGCGGCGGCCGGACGGCGGGGGGCGGGCCGGGGCCGACGGACCGGGCTGAGCGCCCGGGGCCGCGCGACCGTACCGGAGCGGGCGGGGCGCACGGCCCGCGCCCGGGTGATGTGCTCCGCGCCTCCGCCTCCCGGGGGCGCGGGGCCCGGCTCGCCCCCGGGAGGCGGGGCCCGCCCGGCCTGCCTCACCCCCCGCCGCCCGCACCGCCGTGCGGGGCAGCGGCGGTGTCCGCGTAGAGCGCGAAGAGCCGTGGTGCGGAGGCTCCCCCTGCCGGCTCCATGGCGGCGAGGCGGCTCCAGCACTCCGCGGCCAGGCCGCGGGCGCGGGCCCCCGGCCAGGGCCGGGGCAGCAGCTCGGGGGGCAGCAGGGGGTCGGGTTCCATGGCCCGGCTGAACACGGCGGCGAGGCGCACCGCCATGGTCAGCCGCTCCGGTCCGGGGAGGCTGCGCCCCTGCGGGAGCCGTTCCAGGCAGGACGCGGCGAACGCCTCCAGTTCCTCGTAGCGCGCGGCGATCGGCCCGAGGGGCCACAGGGCCGCGGCGAGGGCCCGGGGCTCGGACTGCCCGCCGACACTCAGGTCCGTGGAGGTGAGGCGGGTGAGCCCGTCGAGGACGCCGAGTGCGCGCGCGTGGGCCCCGACGATCGCCCCGACGTCGTTGGCGGTCACGTACAGCCCGCCCTGGACGGGCGCGGCACCGAGGTGGAGCAGGGCGTCGCGCAGGGTGTCGCGGGCGGTCCGCTGCGACTCGGGGACCGCGAACCCGAACAGGTGCCAGCGGCCGTCCCAGGGGGCGAGTCCGCGGTCCTGGCGGTAGGCGTGGCGCACATAGGCGGCGTCCGGCGCCACCGATCCGGTGGCGTCGGCCACCGCGTGCAGCACCGCCTTGCGCCCGCGGCCCTCCTGGGTGAAGCGGCCCTCGGCGACGAGCCGTTTGACGCACAGGCGGACCTGCTGGTCCGTCATCCCGAGGACGCCCGCGACGGCGTACAGCTCTCCCGCGTCGACCGTGCCGTCCTGCCGGACGAGCGCATGGACCAGGAGCCGGGTGGGGACCTCCGGAGCGGGCCCGGGCGCGTCGGGGGCGGGGCGTGCGGCGGTCATCGCG
The DNA here is from genome assembly GCF_024497955.1 of Streptomyces sp. C10-9-1. Taxonomy (GTDB): domain Bacteria; phylum Actinomycetota; class Actinomycetes; order Streptomycetales; family Streptomycetaceae; genus Streptomyces; species Streptomyces sanyensis. Next base: position 94,409 of record NZ_JANHKP010000015.1, read on the forward strand.
ACCCCCCGCCCGCCGCCGTGCCGACCGGGCGGTGCATGGTCGTGACGGCGCCGAAGCCCATGAGGCGGCGCAGGTACGGGGTCTTCTCGGTGTGCACGGCGGTGAAGCCGTGCCGCTCGTACAGGGCGCGGGCCCGGGGGTTGGTGTCGATGACGTCCAGCCGGATGCGCCGGCAGCCGGACTCCTCGGCCACCCGGGCGATCTCGCGCAGCAGCTTGCCCCCGATGCCCGTGCCGCGGTGCGCCGGGTCGACGGCGATGCCGTCCATCACGAGTTCGCCGGCGTCCGGGGTGCGTTCGAAGAGGGCGAGGACGGCCAGCCGGGGCAGACCGCGGAACAGGCCGTAGGCGGAGAGGACGTCCCCGACGTCCCCGCCGGTCAGTCCGCGGCCGCCGAGCTGGTAGCCGGCGACTCCGACGGTCCGGCCGCCGGACAGGGCGGTGACACCGCGGTCGCGGTGGAGGTGGGAGGCGAGGAACGCGCGGCCGACCTCCGGGGGGTCGAGGGCGGGGCCGAGCTTGCGGCCGAACGCCTCCCAGTACAGGGCGGCGACCTGCCGCTCGTGGCCCTCGGGCACGCCCCTGTGCACCACGGGCGCGAGGCCGCCCCTTCCGTCTCCTCGCATCGGCACCGCGTCCATGTCCGCCCTCCCGGTCGTCGCATCCGCACTCGAACCCACTTGCACGATCGAGTCTACAACGTTCATTCTAAGCACGAACGTTTTGAGTTCGATAGTTTCTGGAGGTGGAGTCATGGCGGACCGACACGGCGTCGGACCCCGGGTGCGCCGACGGCGGGGCCGCGTGCTGCTGCGCGCGCTGGCCGGACTGCTGGCGGCAGCGGCCGTACTGGGCGGGGTGGCGGTGTGGCAGAACAGCTACGCGCTGCGCGAGGAGAAGGTCTCCCTGCAGCACGCGGGCCACACGCTCGACGGGGTGCTCGCCCTGCCCGAGGAGGGCGACGGCCCCTTCGGGCTGGTGGTGTTCGTGCACGGGGACGGCCCCGTCGACGCGACGCACGAGACCTTCTACCGGCCGATATGGGAGTCCTTCGCGCGGGCCGGCTACGCCTCGCTCTCGTTCAGCAAGCCGGGCGTCGGCGGCTCGGGGGGCGACTGGCTGAAGCAGAGCATGGCGGACCGGGCGGAGGAGACCCTGGCCGCCGTGGCCTGGGCGCGCAGGCGACCGGAGATCGACCGCAAGCGCATCGGCCTGTGGGGGGCCAGCCAGGCGGGCTGGGTACTGCCGAAGGTCGCCGCGGAGGACCCCTCGCTGCGGTTCGCCATCGCGGTCTCCCCGGCCGTCAACTGGCAGCGCCAGGGCCGCTACAACCTGCTGGCCGAGCTCCGGGAGCGGCAGGCGCCCGGGAAGGAGGTCTCGGCCGCGCTGCTCCGCCGCGAGACCACGCTGGAGCTGCTGCGGCGCGGGGCGTCTTACGAGGAGTACCGGGCCGAGCTGGGTGACGCCGCGGACATGACGCCCGCGCGCTGGGGGTTCGCCGCCCGCAACCTCACGGCCGACGCCACGGACGACCTGCGGGCCGTGCACGGGGTGCCCGTCCTGCTGGTGCTCGCCGGACACGACGTCCACGTGGACGTGGCCGAGACGGAGGAGGCCTACCGCTCGCTGCTCGATCCGTCCCTGCTGCGGGTGGTGCACTACCCGGGGGCCACGCACGCCCTGCTGGACGAGGCCGTCGCCTCCTGGGAGCCGCGGCTGACGGCGACGGCGCTCCTCGCGCCGCGCCGCATCTTCGCCCCGGGCTTCCTCGCCGACCAGGCCCGCTTCGTGGAACAGCTCCCCGGGGAGCGTGCGGCGTGAGGCACACGGCGTCCCGGGCGGCCGAACCGGCGCACCCCGAGGCGGCCGGGCGCGTGGCCGCCGTCGACGCCCTGCGCGGGTTCGCGCTCCTGGGCATCCTGGTCGTCAACATCACCTACATGGCCTCCACCCACCAGGGGGCCGGGGCGGCGGACCCGGGCTTCGGCCGGCCGGTCGACCACGCCGTGCGGGCGGTGGTGGCGGCGCTCTTCGAGGCCAAGTTCTTCCTGCTGTTCAGCTTCCTGTTCGGCTACAGCTTCACCCTGCAGCTCGGCTCGGCACGCCGCGCCGGGACCCGGTTCCGGCCGCGGTTCCTGCGTCGGCTGGCGGGGCTGTTCGCCCTGGGGGCGCTGCACGCGGTACTGCTGTTCCCGGGCGACATCCTCACCACCTACGCGGTGCTCGGGCTGGTGCTGCTGGCCGTCCACCGCATGCGGCTGCGCACCGCGCTCCGGGTCGCCGCGGCCCTGCTCGCCGCCACCGCCGCCGCCTACGCGCTGCTCGCGGCCGCACTGTGGCGGGCGGGGGGCGGCGGTGCGGACACGGCGGCGGCCGAGGCCGGGGCGGCACGGGCGGCCGAGGCCCTGCGGGGGGATGCGGCGTCCGTGGTCGGGGCCCATCTGGAGCAGCTGCCCGACGTGGCCTTCCTGCTGGTCTTCTTCCAGGCCCCGGCGGCCCTGGCGATGTTCCTGCTGGGGCTGGCCGCGGGGCGGCTGCGGCTACTGGACGATCCCGGGCGCCACGAGCGGGCCCTGCGCCGGCTCCTGCTGGCCGGCGGCGCCCTCGGGGTGGCCGGCGGCCTCGTGTACGCGCACGCCGGCGCGACGCGGCCCGGCTCGGCGTACCACGTGCTGGCCCTGGGCGTCGACGTGCTGACGGCGCCTCTGCTGGCCGGCGCCTGGGGGGCGGCCGTGCTGCTCGCCCTGCGCAGCCGGCGACTGGGGCGCCTGACCGGCGCCCTCGCACCGCCGGGGCGCACGGCCCTGACCAACTACCTCGCCCAGTCGCTCGTCGGGGCACTGCTCTTCACGGGCTACGGGGCCGGCCTGGTCAACCGGGTCTCCCCGGCGGGGCTGGCCGCCCTCGCCGTGGCGCTGTTCGCCGCGCAGGCCCTCGCCTGCCGCTGGTGGCTGCGGCACCACCGCTACGGCCCCGTGGAATGGGCCCTGCGCGCGTGGACCGTCCTCGGCCGCCCGCCGTGGCGGGTACCCCCCGAGAGCGGCGGGAAGGGGGCACCGCGGAGCGCTGCTGACAAAATTTCTACCGCGGGGTAGGCCCCGGCGGGGCTCTTACTATACGGTCCGTCTAACAAGGGGCCGTCCGCTCCCGGCGGTCGCCCGCCCGCGCCCCCGGCCGGGGGCGCGGGCGGAGGCGCACACCGGACCGGCCCGGCCCGCACGAGCACCCACCCGCCACGGAAGGAGCTCCCCATGGCCAGCAGCACGGCCCGGCCGACGATCCACGGCGACGGACCCGAGGACGAGCCCGTCGCCCGCCGACTCCTCCACTCCGCCGCGGTGCTGTCCTACGACCCCGCGGTCGAGGTCGACTGGGACACCCCCCTCGACAAGGACTTCCACGGGGCCAGCCCCGAGTGGAGCACCCTGTACGGCACCGCCTACTGGGAGGAGCTGACGGAGGGGCAGCGCAAGGAGCTGACCCGCCAGGAGGCGGCCTCCGTGGCGAGCACGGGCATCTGGTTCGAGATGATCCTCCAGCAGATGGTGCTGCGCGACATCTACGCGAAGGACCCCACGGGGGCCGAGTTCCAGTGGGCCCTCACCGAGATCGCCGAGGAGTGCAGGCACTCCATCATGTTCGCCCGCGGGGCGCAGAAGCTGGGCGCCCCGGCGTACCGGCCGCGCCGTGCGGTCCTGGAACTCGGGCGCGTCTTCAAGACCCTGGCGTTCGGCGAGGCGGCCTACGCGGCCATCCTCGTCGCCGAGGAGGTCCTCGACGTGATGCAGCGCGACTGGATGCGCGACGAGCGCGTGGTGCCCTTCGTGCGCACCATCAACAACATCCATGTCGTCGAGGAGTCCCGGCACATGAAGTTCGCCCGCGACGAGACGCGCAAGCGGCTGCGCGGCGCGGGCCGGGTGCGGCGGCAGGTCAACGCCCTGGTGGTCGCGGCCGCCTCCTACTTCATCGTCACCAGCATGGTGAACAGGGCCGTCTACGCCCAGGCGGGGCTCGACGGCGGGCGGGCGCTGGCCGAGGCGCGGGCCAACGAGCACCACAAGGCCATGCTGCGCTCCAGCTGCTCCGGACTGATGGACTTCCTCGCCTCCGCCGGTCTGCTCACCCGCCCCGCGCTGGCGTTCTACCAGCGCGCCCACCTGATCTGAACCGGGCCGCCCACCATGACGTACGCCATCACCCAGACCTGCTGCACCGACGCCGCCTGCGTGGCCGTGTGCCCGGTCAACTGCATCCACCCCACACCGCAGGAGCGGGCCTTCGGCAGCACGGAGATGCTGCACATCGACCCCCGGGCGTGCATCGACTGCGGTGCCTGCGCGGACGCCTGCCCGGTCGACGCGATCTTCCCCGTGGACTCGCTGCGGCCCGGGCTGCGGCCGTACGCGGAGGCGAACGCGGCCTGGTTCGAGGGGACTCCGGAGCAGGGGGCACCGGAACCGAGGACGCCGGAGCGGGAGGCGCCGGAACCCGGGACGCGGGACGGCGGCGGCCGGGGCCCCGGTGCCGCGCCGCGCGAGGAGGGCGGCGCTCCGCCCGCCGCACCGGCGGCGGACCCCGGGCCGAACTTCCACGTCTGGGGGCGGCCGGAGTTCACCCGGGTCCTGCCCGCGGACTTCGCACCGCTGCGCATCGCCGTGGTGGGCACCGGGCCCGCGGGCATGTACGCCGCACAGGACCTGCTGCTGCACACCAACGCCGAGATCACCCTGATCGACCGGCTGCCGGTGGCCGGCGGCCTGCTCAGGCACGGGGTCGCACCGGACCATCCCGCGACCCGGCGCGCGGGCGAGGCCCTCGCCCGCTTCCACTCCCATCCGCGGGTGCGGATGTACCTCGGCGTCCGGGTCGGGCGCGACCTCTCGGCACAGGAACTCGCGGCCCACCACGACGCCGTGGTGTACGCGGTCGGTGCCTCCTCCGACCGGCCGCTCGGACTGCCCGGCGAGGAGTCGCCGCGAGTGCTCCCCGCAGCACGGCTCGTTGCCTGGTACAACGCCCACCCCGACGTGGCGGCGGACGCCGTCGACCTGTCCGGGGTGCGGCGGGTGGCGGTGGTCGGCAGCGGCAACGTCGCCCTGGACGCCGCCCGCATCCTGGTCTCCGACCCCGCGTCGCTGGCCGCCACCGACATCGCGGACCACGCGCTCGCGGCCCTGCGGGACGCGGACGTGCGGGAGGTGGTGGTGCTCGGGCGCCGCGGCCCGGAAGACGCCGCCTGCACCCGCGGCGAGCTGCTGGCGCTCGCCCACCTGCCCGGCGTGGACCTCGTCGTGGACGACCACGACCCCCGGATCGGCGCGGCGATCGCCGCAGCGCGCCCCGGCGGCAAGGCCGCGGTGCTCCGGGGACTGCCCCGGGGGACCGTCGGCCCGGGCGCGCCGCCGTCCGGCCGGCGCCGGATCGTGCTGCGCTTCCACTGTGCCCCCACCGACCTGAGCCCGGCGGGAGCGCGGGGCGGCATCCTCGTCACCGGCGGGCCCGGGGGCGCGGGCGACCGGGGCCCGTACGCCCTCCCGGCCGATCTGGTGGTGCGCGCCGCCGGCTACCGCGGCGAGCCGGTGGAGGGGCTGCCGTTCGACACGGAGCGCGGCACGGTGCCGCACGAGGGCGGCCGGGTGGCCGGGATGCCCGGTACCTACGTGGTCGGCTGGATCAAGCGCGGCCCGTCCGGCGGCATCGGTGCGAACCGCACCTGTGCGGCGGAGACGGTGGGGACGCTGCTGACGGACGCGGTCGGCGGGATGCTGCCGTCGCCCCGCGGCACGGTCAGGGCCTTCCACCGCCTGGTCCGCCGCCGCGTGGGGCGCGTGGTGGACGCCCGCGGCCTGACGCTCATCGACCGGGCCGAACTCGCACGGGGCCGGGCTGCCGGACGGCCCCGGTCGCGACTGGCGACCGTGGAGGAGCTGGTGGCCGCGGCGCGGGGGCCCTGGCGCCCCGGCCTGTGAGCCGCGGCTGAGCGGAGCCGGGCCGCGGGGGCCGCTACCCGCCCTCCCCGGCGCCGGCCTCCGCGTCGTCCACCTCCGCCTCCGCCCGGCCCCCCGCACGCCTGCCGACGACGGCCGCGGCGGCCGCCGCACTGGCCAGGAACGCGGCGGCGACGGTCCAGGGCCGGTCGAAGCGGTGACCCGTGACGTGGTCCAGCGACCAGCGGCCCGGGCCGAGGACGCCGATCGCGCCCGCGGCGAACCCCAGGAAGAGGGGGTACTCGTAGCCTCCGGACTGTGCGAAGAACCCCGCGGGGGCGTGGACGGAGACGGCCCCGGCCATGCTGCCCGCCGCCGCGGCCCCCGCGGCCGGGGTGGCCAGCCCGAGGGCCAGCAGGGCACCCGACCCGGTCTCGGTGAGCCCGGCGGCCAGGGCGCTCTGCTTCGGCGGGTGGAAGCCCATCGCCTCCATGCCCCGCGCCGTGCCTTCGAGCCCGCCGCCGCCGAACCAGCCGAACAGCTTCTGGGTCCCGTGGGCGGCGAGCACGGCGCCCGTCCCCACCCGCAGGGCCAGCAGCCCGGCGTCGCGTCGCAGAAGGGTGGTCATGGCGGCTCCCGGTCGGTGGTGGCGAGGGGCGATGGGTACCACTGTCGGCCGTGCGGCCCGCCCGCCCGACTCTCTGCTGCTCCGAACGGGTGAGCCGACACGCGGCCGGGCGGCGCCGCACGGGGCCGGGCCTCCCGGGGCGGGGCGCGTCAGCCGCGGGACGGGCCCGCCGGGAAGGACGTCCGCCCGATCCGGACCCGGACCGGGCCGCCGAGGGGGTCGGCAGCCGCGAAGGGCATCCCGTACAGGTGCAGCGGCCGGCCGGGGAGGGCCGTGTGCGGCAGCGGCCACCGCCCCAGTGGTCGGCCGTCCTGCTCGGCCAGCAGGACGGGCCCGTCGACGCGCCGCGAGACCGACAGCGTGAACCGGCCCCGGGGCGGCGGCTCACCGGGGACGGGCAGCAGACCGGGGGTGATCCACTCCAGCGGTGCCACGGCGTCGAGCCGCAGCAGACCCGCGGGGCGGCCCCCGCCCGCCAGGTGGCGCAGCGCGGACCGTGCTGCGTGCCGCCCCTCCGCGGCCGCGCCGGGGGCGTCTCCCCCGCCCCGCAGCACGTCGCCCGCCGCGAACACCCCCGCGAGGGAGGTGCGCAGCGCGGTGTCCACCGCCGGGCCGCGGGTCGCCGGGTCCAGCGCGGCCCCGGCGAGACGGGCCAGCTCGCACTCGGGTACGCCCTCGCCGGTGAGGACCAGGGTGTCGCAGTCCAGACGGCGCACGGCGGCACCGGGCCCGGTGACGAGCACGCCGGAGAGGCCGTCCGCGCCCGTCACCTCGGCCACGGCCGCCGAGGTGAGCACGGGGACGCGCAGCCGCGGCGGGAGGAGGGGCGCCTCGGGGTGCCCGGTGACCAGCGCGACGACATCCGCCCCGGCCTCGCGCAGCGCCCGCACCGCCGCGAGCGCCCCGGGTCCGGTGCCGGCCACCACCGCCCTGCGGCCCGCGGGGCGGTGGTGGAGGCGGACGCTCCGGAGCAGTTCGCCGGCGGTCAGCACGCCTTCGGGGCGGGTTCCGGGGATCAGGCGCGCGCCGCGGGGCCGTTCGCGGGCCCCCGTGGCGAGGACGACCGCGCGCGCGGTGATCCGCTCCAGGCCGCCGGGGTGGGTGACGTCCACGGTTCCGGGGGCGGGGCTTCCGGTGGCGAGGACCCGCGGGCGCAGGGCCGCTCCCGCCTCCAGCGCGGCGCGCACGAGGGGGCGGACGTACGCGGGGCCGCCGAGGGGGCTGCGGCGCGGACCGAACCCGCGATGGGTCAGATGCAGGGGCAGCCCGCCGGGACCGGGCGCGTGGTCCAGGACCTCCACCTCTCCGGCGCCGCCCGCGGCGAGTTCGGCCGCCGCGGCGAGCCCGGCCGGCCCGGCACCCACGACGAGGGCGTCCACGGCGCGCTCGCGGCGGCTCACCGCTCCCCCGCCTCTGCGGCCCCGGGTCCCGGCCGGGTGCCGCGGTACGCGTCGAAGGCCGCGCGGACCGCCGGGCCGCAGGAGAAGCCCTGGCAGCGCCCGGCACGGGCCCGGGTGCGGCGGCGGAGCCCGGCAAGGGTGGCGGGCGGCACCGTGGAGTGCAGGGCGTCGCGGATCTCGCCCTCGGTGACCCGCTCGCAGGCGCAGAGCACGGTGCCGTAGGCGGGGTCGGCGGCGATCAGGTCGCCCCGCTGGTAGGGGCGGGGGGCGGCCTCCCCGATGTTGGGCATCACCACGGGAGGAAGGTCCCGGGCGGGCCCGAGGTCGAGACCGGCGTCGCCGAGGGCCTCGGCGACGTACGCGGCGATGGCCAGGGAGGCGCTCAGGCCGGTGGAGCGGATCGAGCCGACGGCCGCGTAGCGCTGGTCGCGGTGGCAGCGGATCCGGTAGTCCGGGTGCTCGGTGGCGGCGCGCAGTCCGGCGTAGACGGCCGTCACCTCCTCCTCCCCGAGCGCGGGCAGGATGCGTCGGCCGGCGGCCCGGAGCGCCTCGATCCCCTCGGCCGTCGACCCGGTCGCCCTGCGGTCGTCCACGTCCTCGGCGGTGGGCCCGAGCAGGACCTTGCCGTGGACGGTGGGGGCGATCAGCACCCCCTTGGAGCGCGCGGTGGGCACCGGCAGCAGGATGTGCCGCACCAGCGGGCGGGCGGCCCCGTCGTGCACGAGGAGCTGGCCGCGGCGGGGCGCGACGGTGAAGTCGCGGTGCCCGAGCAGTGCGTCGAGGGTGTCGGCGTGCAGCCCGGCGGCGTTGACGAGGTACCGGGCCCGCAAGGGGCCCCTCCCGGTGGCGAGTTCATGGTGGTCACCGCGGTCGGTGACGCCGGTGACGAGGCAGCGCAGGTGCAGCCCGGTACCGGCGCGCACGGCCTGGGTGGCGTAGGCGAGCGTGGTCGTCCAGGGGCAGATCACGGACTCGCCGGGGACCTCCAGGGCGGCCAGCGCGCCGGGGGCGAGGTGCGGTTCGGCACGGCGCAGGGCCTCCGGCCCGATCAGGCGGGGTTCGCGGTGGCCGCCCGCTGCGGCCTTGGCGGCGAGGCGGGGCAGGGCGGCGCGCTGCTCCTCGTCCCAGGCCACCAGCAGCGCCCCGACGCCTTCGAGCGGGATGCCGCACTCGGCGGCGTAGGCGGACAGCCTGCGGTGCCCCTCGCGCACCAGGCGGGCCTCCAGGGTGCCCGGGGTCGCGTCGAAGCCGGTGTGCAGGATCGCCGTGTTGGCCTTGGAGGTGCCGGTGCCGACGTCGTCGGCCGCGTCGAGCAGCGCGACGGTCAGGCGGTGCCGGGCGAGTTCGCGGGCGATGGCGGTGCCGACGACTCCGGCTCCGACGACGGCGACGTCGTGGAGGGTGCCGGGCAGGGCGCCGGTGCGGGTGACGCTCATGCTCCGGCGGCCCCGGCCCGGCCCGCCGCGCCCGGCCCCCGGGCGAGCAGCAGGCCGACCTCCTCCCGGAAGGCCCCGAGGCGGGCGGCGGCCTCGTCGGGACCGATCCGGGGCTCGTAGACGGCGGACGGCCGCCAGGGCGGGGCGGCCTCCCCGGGGTCCAGGGAGGCGTCGGCGCCGAGGCGGGCGAGGGCCGCGACGCCGAGGGCGGTGGCGTCGGGGAGGGCGGAGACCTCCACGGGCCGCTGGAGCAGGTCGGCCTGGGTCTGCATCAGCAGGGCGGAGCGGGTCAGTCCGCCGTCGGCGCGCAGGGCGGCGGCGGGGGCGCCCAGGTCGCGCCCGGCGGCCTCGGCGAGCTCCACGACCTGGGCCGCGATGCCCTCGACCAGGGCACGCACCAGGTGGCCGGGGCGGGTGCCGAGCCCGAGTCCGGTGAGCGAGCCGCGCACGTCTCCCCGCCACCAGGGGGCGGCGAGGCCCGCGAGCGCGGGGACGAAGCGGACCCCCGCGGAGTCGGGGACGGCCGAGCCCACGGCGTCGAGGTCGGCGGGCGCGGAGAGCACCCCGAGGTCGACGAGCCAGCGGACGGCCGAGGCGGCGGCGTAGACCTGGCCGTCGAGGCAGTACTCCGCGGCCCCGGCGAGGCGCCAGGCGGGGCAGCTGACGAGGCCGCCGCCGGTGCGCAGCGGGCGGGGGCCGGTCCGGGCGAGGAGGAACGCCCCGGTGCCGTAGGTGCACTTGGCGGTGGCGGGTCCGGCGGCGGTGTGGGCGAACAGGGCGGCCTGCTGGTCGACCGCGAGGCCGGTGAGCGCGATCGCGGGGCCGAAGGCCGTGGTGACCCCGACGGGGCGGGCGCAGTCGACGACCTCGGGAAGGCGTTCGTCCGCCAGGCCGTACAGCTCCAGGGCACGGGGGGACCACTGCACCCGGTCGAGGTCGAGCAGCTGGGTGCGGCCCGCGGTGGCGGCGTCGGTGGCGAACGCCCCGGTGAGCCGGTGGACGAGCCAGGCGTCGCTGGTGGTCACGACACCGTCGCGGGTGAGTTCGCGGCGGATCCAGGCCATCTTGGGAGCGGCGAAGTAGGGGTCGAGGGGCAGGCCGGTGAGCTGCCGCAGCTCGGGGCCGTGCGGGGCGAGCGTCTCGCACAGGCCCGCGGCACGCCGGTCCTGCCAGACGAGGGCGTCGGTGAGCGGCTCGCCGCCGGCCGGGTCCCAGGCCAGCACGGTCTCGCCCTGGTTGGCGAGACCGGCGGCGGCGACGGGCTCGCCCGCCTCGGCCAGCGCCCGGCGCCCGGCCGTCACGACCGAGTCGAGGAGTTCGCGCGGGTCCGCCTCGACCCGGCCTCCGGGACCGTGGCGCGGGGTGACGGGGACGGTGGCGGAGGCGAGGACACCACGCTCGGGGCAGACGACGAGCGCCTTGGTGGCCGAGGTGCCCTGGTCGAGGGCGAGAACCGGTTGCGTCACTGCCGTCGTCCCGCCGTCCTCCTCGCGGCCCCCGGCGCCTCCCCGGCACGTGCGGGCCGGGGCCGGGCCGTTCCGCCGTCGGGACGGCGCTGCGGGGACCGGATCTCCAAGATCGTCGGGATCAGCCTGACCGAACCCCGATGGACCGTCAAGAATGCTTCTGGCCACAATAATTGATTATCCGTCATGTGAAGGATGTGTGATCGGTAAGCCCTTGCCGTCATGCCCCGGTCGAGTAGGATCGGCGCGGCGCGGCCGACCGCCGGTGCCGCATCCCATGTCCCTCCGACGGGTCCCCGGCCGACCACCGGGAGCGCCCGGAACCCGACCTCGGACGGCGTCGGCCGCGACGTCCCCGAGCGGCGGCGATACCGCCTGCCCGAGCCGGTCCCGGGCGCCCGACCCGTACCGTTCCGAGGACTCCATGACGCGCAACGCACCGCCCGGCGCCCCGCCCGGCCCGTGGACCCGCCCGACGGGAGCGGGGGCCCCGGCGACGTGTTAGGCCCCTTCTCCCCCGCCCGTCCGGCTCCCGGGGCGGTCGTCCGATGACCCAGGACGGCTTCCGCCCGCTGTACCACCCCGCCGGGCACGACGAGGAGCTGCGCGCCGCCCTCCAGGACCTGCGCACGGGCCGCTGGGTCGCCATGCGGGACCTGCTGGACGCGACGCCCGACTGGGCGCTGTGGACCCAGCGCACCCAGGTGCTGGCCGCCGTCGCGGCGGGCTCCGACACCGTGCGGGCCTGGCAGGTGGAGGAGCCCGGAAGTCCGCTGGTGGCGGTGATGCTCTGCCGGGTGGCCGTGGAGCGGGCGCTGCGGGCGCACCGGGAACACCACCACCGCACCCAGGAACTGTGGTTCGGGGCCTGGGAGGCGTGCCGGGCCGCCGCGCAGGCCGCGCCCGCCGATCCGGTGCCGTGGGTGTGCCTGCTGGCGCTCTCCCGCCTCGACGAGCGGCAGCAGCTCGACGAGCACCGGGCCGCGCCGCCGGGCCCGATGCTCTTCCCCGGGCCCTGGGGGCTGCTGGCGCAGGCGGACCGGCGCGATCCCCACAACCGCGAGGCGTACCAGCGGATGCTGCAGTTCGCGTACGGGCGCCGGGCGAGCCCCCGGCTGTCGGAGGCCGTCGACTTCTCCCAGTGGGCCTCGACCTCCGCCCCGGCGGGTTCGCCGCTGAAGGTCATGCCGCTGCAGGTCCGGGTGGAGCGCTACCGCCGGGTCAACGGCCAGGAGCGGGCCCTGGACCTGCACTGGGTCACCGAGGACGCGGTACGCGACGCCCGGCGCGCGCTCCACGACTGGTTCGACCTGGCACCGGCGCGGACGCGCTCGCTCCCCGACCTGTGCCACCTGGCCCACGCGCTGTGGGGGGCCCAGCTGTTCACCGAGGCTGCGCGGGTCTTCGAGGCCCTGGGCCCGTACTACACCACCCAGCCGTGGTGCTTCCGCACCCGCGACGCCGGGGACACCGAGCTGGCCGAGGAGGTGTTCCTGCGGGCGCGCAGCCGCTGCCTGGCGGCCGCGCGCAGGGAGTAGCAGCCACCCCCCGGAACCCGGCCCGGCCCCCGCCCCGCCGCGGCCCCCACGCGCCCGCAGGCCGGGCCGCGCCGTGCGCACGCCCGCCACCGCGCCCCGGGCGCCCCGTACCCGTCCGCACCCCGCACCCGTCCGCACCCCGCACCCGTCCGCACCCCGCACCCCGCTTCCCGCACCGGAGGTTGACCGATGTCCCTGTCCCCGCCCACGTGGTCGTCCGCCGACCCGGTGCCGCCGAAGGACGAGGAGGAGCGGCTGCGGGAACTCGGCTACCAGCCGGTCCTGGCCCGCCGCATGGGCGGGTTCGGCAACTTCGCCATCAGCTTCTCGGTGATCTCCATCCTCTCCGGCTGCATGACCCTGTACGGCTTCGGGATGAGCGCCGGCGGCCCCTCGGTGATGCTCTGGGGGTGGCTCGGCGTCGGGCTGTTCGTGCTCTTCGTCGGCATGGCCCTGGCCGAGGTCACCAGCGCCTACCCCACGTCCGGGGCGCTGTACTACATGGCGGACCGGCTCGGCGGGCGCAAGTGGGGCTGGTACACCGGCTGGTTGAACCTGCTGGGACTGCTGGGCGCCATCGCGGGCATCGACTACGGGTGCGCCCTGTTCACCGGCGCCTTCCTCAACCTCCAGTTCGGCATCGAGCCGACCGCGGGGTCCACGATGATCGTGTTCGTGTGCATCCTGCTGCTGCACGCCACCCTGAACCTCTTCGGGGTGCGCCTGGTGAGCGTGCTCAACTCGATCAGCGTGTGGTGGCACCTGGCGGGTGTGGCGCTGATCGTCGGCATCCTGGCCGTCGTCCCGTCCGACCACAAGTCCCCCGAGTTCGTCTTCGGCGAGTTCGTCAACGGCACGGGCTGGGACAACCCGGTGTACGTGGCCGCCATCGGCCTGCTCCTCGCCCAGTACACCTTCTCCGGGTACGACGCCTCCGCCCATCTGTCGGAGGAGACCTCCAACGCCTCGGTGGCCGCGGCCAAGGGGATCGTGCGGGCGATCTGGGTCTCCTGGATCGCCGGCTTCGCGCTCCTCGCGGGGCTCACCTTCGCGATCCAGGACTACGACGCCACCCTCAACAGCGCGACGGGCGTGCCGCCCGCCCAGATCTTCATCGACGCCCTCGGGACCGACGGGGCCTCCGCGCTGCTGCTGGTCGTCATCGCGGCCCAGCTGTTCTGCGGCAACGCGGAGGTGGCGGCGGCGAGCCGGATGGTCTTCGCCTTCAGCCGGGACAACGCCCTGCCCGGTTCGGGCCTGTGGCGGCGGGTCAGCCGCCGGACGCAGACCCCGGTGCCCGCGGTGTGGCTGTCCGTCGGCTTCGCGTGCGTGCTGGCCCTGCCCTCGCTGTACTCGCCCACCGCCTACGGGGCGGTCACCGCGATCAACGTCATCGGCATCACCCCCGCCTACGCGATCCCGGTCCTGCTGCGCCTGCGCGCCGGCGACCGCTTCCAGCCCGGTCCGTGGAACCTGGGGCGCTGGAGCAAGCCGGTGGGCTGGGTCGCCGTCGGCTGGGTGGCCTGTGTGACGGTGCTGTTCTGCCTGCCCCAGTCGCACCCGGTGACCGCGGACTCGATGAACTACGCCTCGATCGCGCTGGTGGCCGTGCTGGCGCTGGCCACCGTGTGGTGGTTCGTGGCCCGCAGGTCGTACAGCACGCCGTCCGCCTACGGCAGCGCCCGGGAGGGAGCCGAGATCGAGGAGCACATCGTCTGAGGGGCCGCAGCCCCGAGCGCACCGGCCCCCGCGCCGGGTGTCCGGGCGGCGGCCCCCGCCTCCGCTCCCCGAGGAGGCGGTCCGCCGAGCCGTCCGGGAGCCGGGGGCCCGGACCGGCCGGCGTCCGGCCGCGGCACCTCCCCCGGACGCACCCGCTCCGCGCCTCGCACCCGTCCCCGGGTCCCGCCGGTCGGCCGTCCGGCCGCGCCGGGACGTGCACGGGCCGCCCCGGACCGCGGCACCGGGGCGGAAGACCGCCCGGGTGCCCGACACGGCGGGCGCCGCACGGGACGGGCACCCGGGCGACGACGGGGCCCGAGGCGCCGAGGCTCAAGTTTCGCTCAGATCCCGAACGGGCGCGTACGCAACACCGCGTGTGAGTACTACTGTTCCCCGGGCCACCACGCGGGACGCCCGACCAGCGCCCCGCCGCATTCCAGGGGGAAGAATGAGTCCGAGGACCCGGTTCCGCACGGCCGGAGCCCGACGAGCCGTCGCCACGGCGGGTGGTGCAGCCGTGGCGTCCGCCGTGCCGCGCACGGCGGACGCCACGGGCCCGGCTGCGCCCGGCAGCCCCTTCCCCCGCAGGGCGGGGAGGCCGCGACCCGCACCGTGCGCGGCGGCGCCTCCTCGTCGCCCCGCCCGGGCATGACCTGACGCCCCCGCGGGTCCTCCTCCCGGGCAGGACCTGACGCCCACGCGGGTCCTCCTCCCGCTACTGCCCCGCTCCCGTCCCGCCGCGTCCCCGGCACGGGCCCGGCGGCGCCGTCGGCGACCGCCCGCCGCCCGCCCGTTCCGCGGCCCGGCCGGCGCCCGGCCGGGCGCACGCGGCACCGCAGCGGCTCCCGGTCCACCCGCCGCGACCGCCGTCGCGCGCTGCGCGCCGCGGAGCCGCCGTCAGGCGCCCTGCACACCCGCGGGAGCCCGTCGGCGGCCGGTGCCCGGCCCAGGGCGCCGCTCCCCCGCGCCGCGCCCCGCCGGGGCCGCCGACCGGCGGCCCCGGCCCCTCCCCCGTCTCCTGCCCCCCTCACCCACACCATGCCGCGACAGCACCGCTTCCCCCGCATCGCCACCTCGGCGATCGCCGTCCTCATCCACCTCGCCGGGATCGCCGTCTACCTCCACGGCGGGCTCAGGGCCGCGGCGAACCTGGCCCTCCCCGCCATCGGTTCCCTCGTCGCCGTATGGCTCGTCAGGATCGGCGACGGCCTCGGCAAGGACCCCGGAAGGCGGCCGCCCCGCCGGTGACGGCCCGGCGCGAGTGGCCCGCCACCGCACTGCCCCTACGGGCGGTTGCGCGACACGCGCGGCACGGCGCCGCCCCGGAGGCCGTGCACGGCGGAGACTGCGTGCTGGCACAGCGGGACCGGCTCCGGACCGGGGACGGGTTCCCGCTCGCCGTCCGTTGTGCGTGTGCACTCCCTTTCGACCGCACTCCCTCTCGACCCGAAGGAGCATCCGATGGCCCTGAGCCGTGAAGAGCGTGAGCAGTTCCTCGCCGAGCCCCATGTGGCGGCCCTGTCGGTCGACGCCGGCGCCAAGGGCGACCGCGCGCCGCTGACCGTGCCGATCTGGTACCAGTACACACCGGGCGGCGAGGTGTGGATCCTGACGGGGCGTGACTCCCGCAAGGCGGAGCTCATCGCCGCGGCGCAGCGGTTCACGCTGATGGTGGACCGCCTGGCGCCGTCCATCCGGTACGTGTCCGTGGAAGGGCCCGTGACCGCCGTCGAACCGGCCACCCGGGAGCAGCTGACCGAACTGGCCGGCCGCTACCTCCCGGCGGAGAAGGTCGCGGGCTATGTGGACTTCGCCTGGCGCACCCACGGCGTGCAGGTGGTGGTGCGGATGCGCCCCCAGCGGTGGCTGGGCACCGACATCGGCACGCTCTGACGAGCGGCCCCGGCTCCGGCCCCGGACGGGCCGCCGGAGCCCGGGGGCGGGCCCCGCGCGCCGGGGAGTGCGGTGCCCTCAGCGCCCCGGACGGTGCGCGGCGTCGAGGAGCACCGCCGCCAGCTCGGCCGGGCGCGAGAACATCGGCCAGTGGCCCGTGTCCATCGTGACGTGGCGCCAGGTGCCGCCGGTCAGCAGCGCGGCGACGTCCGGGCCGGGCTCCGGGGCGTCGAGGAGGCAGCCGACGTAGGTGGAGGGGAGCTCCCCGACGGGCCGCGCAAGCTCGGCGGGATCGGTGAGCGAGGCCCCCGGGTGGGGTGTCGACCCGCCGACGATGCGCTCGACCTGGGCATCCGTCAGACCCTGCCCGGCGTAGTCGGGAGCCGCCTGGGGCATCCACCTGCCTCCGGCTCCGGCGAGGGCCTGCTCGAAGGCGGGCCGCCCCTGCCACCAGACGGAGGCGAACGAGGCGCCTTCGGCGGGCACCACGGCGTCGACGTAGACCACATGGGCCAGGCGGTCGCCGATCAGGCCGGCCGCCTGCCCCACCGGTATGCCCGCGTAGCTGTGGCCGACGAGGACGACGTCGCGCAGGTCGCGGCGCTCGATCGCGTCGACGACGTCCTGGACGTGGGCCCCGGGCCCCACCTCTTCCCCCGCCCGCTCCGCGAGGCCGGCGAGGGTCAGCGGATGGGCCCCGCAGCCCGCCTCGCGCAGCGCGGGTACGACCTCGTCCCATGCCCACGCGCCGAGCCATGCCCCTGGTACCAGCACGAATTCCGTCATGTCCCGACGCTAGCCGGGGGGTACGACAGCGGCCGGTGGCGCGGCAGGCGCCCCGCGGTGCGGGCAGCCGTGCAGCGACGGAGACAGGGCCGCGGCGACGGGCCCGGACACCGGGGCGGGCTGCGGGAGCGCGGGCGGGGTGCCGGGGGCGAACACCGGGGCGGGGTGCGGGGTGCCGGGCGCGCCGCGTCCGGCACGGCGGGAAGCCGCTGGTGGACCGCTCCGTGCCCGTGCCGCGTCGCCGCTGGCGGGCGGCGGTCCGGGCGGCCCGGGAGCCGTGACCCTCACGCCACCCTCCGTGGCCGAAAAGGGTGACAAGGGTTTTCCCCGTATCGCGTTCACCTCGGCGTTTCCTAATGTCTGCGCACCGGCGCATCCCGAACCTCCCTGACCCGCGAGCCCGACCCGGCTGGCCTGTCAGGTGCATGAAGGGATTCGCGGGTGTCGGTCCCACCCAGGGCCGACGTGCCGAGCGGCGGCGCGAGGGCTCACCCGGCCCGGGGAACCGTGGGATACGCAACCCCCACACTGCGCCACGGTTCCCGCGCCGCCCGCCCGCGCCACCAAACCGTCATTGAGAGGAACACCTTGAACGGTTCCAGGCGGAGACTCATAGCCGTGGCGGCAGCGAGCGCAACGCTCGCCGGCGTCGTCGCAACGGCTCCCGTGGCGTTCGCCGCAGCGCCCATGGCTCCCGCATCCGACCCCGCACCGGCCTCGCAGTCGATGTCCGCCCCGCCGGCCGCGCCGGTCGAGAAGGTCATCGTCACCTACAAGTCCGGTACGGCGGAGGCCGCGTCGAACGGCGCCGCCACCTCCGACGCCAAGGAGAAGGCCGAACGGACGGGCGAGGACCTGTCCTTCGAGCGCCGGCTCGCCGGCGGCCCCGCCCTCGTCGACCTGGGCGGTGAGGCGTCCTCCAAGGACGTCGCCGAGGTCATGGCGGCCTTCCGGGCCGACCCGTCCGTCGCCTCGGTGGAGCCCGACATCCGGGCCTACCCGATGGCCGCCACCCCGAACGACACCGAGTACCCGCGCCAGTGGGACCTGTTCGAGGCCACCGGGGGCATGAACGTGCCCGCCGCCTGGGACACCACCACCGGCAGCGGCGTCACCGTCGCGGTCATCGACACCGGCTACGCCGCGCACAGCGACCTCGCCGCCAACGTGGTGCCGGGCTACGACTTCATCTCCAGCTCCTCCGAGGCCCGCGACGGCAGCGGCCGGGACAGCGACCCGAAGGACGAGGGGGACTGGAACCTCACCGACGGCGAGTGCGGCCCGAACTCGAGGGCGGGCGACTCCTCCTGGCACGGCACGCACGTGGCCGGGACCATCGCCGCCGCCACGGGCAACGGCAAGGGCATCGCGGGCATCGCCCACGGCGCGAAGATCCAGCCGGTGCGCGTGCTCGGCAAGTGCGGCGGTTCCTCGTCGGACATCGCCGACGCCATCACCTGGGCCTCGGGCGGCTCCGTTCCGGGCGTGCCGTCCAACCCGACCCCGGCCAAGGTCATCAACCTGAGCCTGGGCGGTCCCAGCAGCAGCTGCCCGAGCGTCTACCAGAACGCCATCAACGGCGCCGTCTCGCGCGGCAGCACGGTGGTGGTGGCGGCCGGCAACAGCAACGCCAACGCCTCCGCGTTCACGCCCGCCAACTGCTCCAACATCATCAACGTGGCGTCCACCAGCCGCGAGGGTAATCGTTCCTTCTACTCCAACTACGGCAGTATCGTGGACGTCTCGGCGCCCGGCGGCGAGACCCGTCGCGGCACCGACACGCCCGGTACGGTGACCACGCCCCAGAACGGCATCTGGTCCACCCTCAACGCCGGTGCCACGGTGCAGGGCTCCGAGAACTACGCGCCCTACCAGGGCACCTCGATGGCCGCCCCGCACATCGCCGGGCTCGCCGCGCTGCTGAAGTCGGCCAAGTCCTCGCTCACCCCGGCGCAGATCGAGGCCGCGATCAAGGCCAACGCCCGCCCCCTGCCCGGCACCTGCTCGGGCGGCTGCGGGGCCGGCATCGCCGACGCCGCCAAGACGGTCGAGGCCGTGACCGGCACCACCACCCCCGGTGGCTCGGTCTTCAGCAACACGGCGAACGTCCCGATCTACGACTACACCACCGTCGCCTCCTCGATCACCGTCACCGGCGTCTCCGGCAACGCCCCCTCCGACCTGAAGGTCGGCGTGGACATCAAGCACACCTGGCGCGGTGACCTGGTCATCGACCTGGTGGCGCCGGACGGGTCGACGTACCGCCTGAAGAACAGCAGCGGCTCGGACAGCGCCGACAACGTGACCGGCACCTACACGGTCAACGCCTCCGGCGAGACCGCGGCCGGCACCTGGAAGCTTCAGGTCCGCGATGTGGCATCGGGTGACACCGGCTACATCGACTCCTGGAGCCTCACCTTCTGACCCACCCGGTGACCGACAACACCGCAGGTCAGCGGCGCGCCCCACGGCTTCGGCCGGGGGCGCGCCCGCACGTCTCCAGGTCCGTACCTGTCCGTATGCCGGACAAAGCCCCTGGACGCCGGGGGCTGGGTTCGTATCCTCAGCCCGTACGGGCAGGGGGCCCGCGCACGCCGGAGGGTGGTGGTGGGCCGATGGAACCGGCGGAGAGCCGCACCGCGCCGGTCGGGCGGACGGACCTGCTGGCCCGGCTTGACCGCGTACTCGCCAGCGGGGGCCGGGCCCTGCTGACCGGCCCGCCCGGGGTCGGCAAGACCGCCGTGGCCCTCTCCGCCGCGGCGCGTGCCGAAGCACGCGGGGAGGCGGTGCTGTGCCTGACCGCGCTCCCCGCCGACCGGGACATCCCCGGTGCCGCCGCCGCGGCCCTGATCGCCTCCGCCACCGTGCCCGGCGAGGACGACGGCGTGCTGGACGGCCTCCCGGGGCCCCAGCGCGAGGCGGTCGCCATGCTCTGCCGGGAGACCCCCATGCCCGAGGGCGGCTGGGACCCGGTCGCGCTGCGCCTGGCCCTGGCCCACGTGCTGCGCCGCCTCACCGCACGGGGCCCGGCCCTGCTGGTACTCGACGGCACGCAGGACATCGACACGACCAGCGCGGACCTGCTGCGCTTCGCCCTCCATCTGGCCCCGCCCGCGCTGCGGGCGCTCGCGGTCCACACCCCCGCGGCCCACGACGGCCTGCCCGCCGGGCCCTGCGATCCCTCCCCCCACACGGCCGCGTCCCTGTGGGAGGCGTCCGAGGCGGAGGTCGTCAACGTGCCACCGCTGCACGCCGACGAGATCGCCGAACTGCTGATCCACCACCGGCTGCCCTCCCGGATGGCGGGCCGGATCCACAAGGCGAGCGGGGGCAACCCGCGCCTCGCCCTCGCGGTGGGCCGGTCCCTGGCCGACGCCCGCACCCCCGTCCACCACACGGAGGCCCTGTCCCTGTCGGGCCGGGCACGCGATCTCGCCCGGTCCCTGATCGCCTCGGTCCCGGCCGAGGTGCGCGGCACCCTGCTGATCGCCGCCCTCGCGCTCCGCCCGTCGGCCGCGCTGATCCGGCGGGCCGGACGGCCCCGGGCCGAGGCCGAACTCGCCGCCGCGGAGCGCGCCTCGCTGATCCGCCTCACCGAGGACGGCACGGTGGCCTTCTGCGCGGGCATCATCCCCTCCACCCTGCTCCACGACGCCTGCTGGACCGAGCGCAGCAGCGGGCACGCCGCGCTGGCCCTGGTGGTGGACGACCCCGTGGAGGCCGTCCGGCACCGGGCACTGGCCACCGACGTCCCCGACGCCTCGCTCGCGGCCGAGGTGTCGACCGCGGTGGAGACCGCGCGGCGGCGCGGCAACAGCACCCTCGCCGCCGAACTGGCCCTGCTCGCCGCCGAGTCCACACCGGGGCTCGATGCCGCCCGGCGCATCGCGCGGCTGGTGGAGGCGGCCGCGGAGGGCGCGCGGGCGGCCCGGGCCGACCTCACCATGCGGGCCGCGACGGACCTGCTCGCCCGGGACGCCTCCCCGGCCGACCGGGTGCGCGCCCGGCTCGCCGTCCTGGACACCGCGGGGCAGGGCCTGACGGGACTCGACGAGCTCTACGCGCACGCCCTGGAGGACTCCGAGGGGGACACCGGCCTGCGGGCGGCCGTGCTGCTGCGCCTGGCCATGAAGTACGTGCTGGCCGACGGCGACCCGGTGGCCTCGCGCGCCGCAGCCGTGGAGTCCGCCGCCCTCGCCTCCTCGGTGGGCGACGAGCACACCGCCGCCCGCGCCCTGACGGTACAGGCCAGGATGGACCGCTTCCTGGGCTCTCCCGACGCGGAGTCGGTGCTCGCGCGCGCCCGCGGTCTGGAGGCCGCCGAGCGACCGCTCGGCGTGTGCAACGCGGCCCAGATCCTCAGCGTCCGCCACGCCCTGTTCGACGACCGGCTCGCCGAGGCCCGGGCACGGCTGGCGGCCCTGCTGCCGCTGGTGGAGCGGCGCGGTCCGGTGGAGGACGCCATCGAGCTGTACCGCACCCTGGCCGAGGTGGAGGCGCGGCAGGGCCGCTGCGCCGACGCCCTGGCCCACGCCGGGCGTTCGCTGGCGCTGACGCTGGAGGCGGGCCTCTCCCCGGGTCCGGCCTGGTACGCCCTGGCCCTGGCGGAGGCCGCGGGCGGGAGCTTCGCCCGGGCGGCGAGCTATGCGCGCCGCAGCGTGCGCGCGTCCGAGGAGGAGGGCGACCATGTGTTCCTCTCCCGCAGCCTCTACGCACTCGGCCGGGTGCAGCTCCTGGTCGGCGACGTGTCCACGGCCCTGGGGACGCTGCGGCGGGTGCAGACGGGCGAACGGGCGCAGGGGGCGGTCGACCCGTCGATGCTGCGGTGGCACGAGGAGCTCGCGGAGGCCCTGGTGGCCAACGACGCCCCGGACGAGGCCGACGCCCTGCTGGCGGAGGCCCGCCCGGTGGCCGAACGCCTCGGCCGCCGGACGGTGCTGCTGGGCCTGGACCGGGCGGACGCCATGCGGCTGGCGGCCTGCGGCAAGCCCGACGAGGCGGCCGGACTGCTGGCGCAGGTGGCGGCGGCGTACGCGGAGGCCGGTCTGGTGCTGGAGCACGGCCGCGCCCTGATCGCGCTCGCGCGCGTGGAACGGAGGCGGCGTCGCCGCTCGGCCGCCTCCACGGCCCTCACCACGGCGGCGACGGTCTTCGACCGGGCGGGCGCGGTGCCCTGGCTGGCCCTGGCGACCGAGCAGCCGCCGGCGGTCCCCGAGCCGGCCGGCACCGGTCAGGGAGGCGCCCTGGCCGCCCTGACGGAGGCGGAGCTGCGCTTGGCCCAGCTGGTGGGACAGGGGGCGAGCAACCAGGAGGCGGCGGCGAAGCTCTTCCTCAGCGTGAAGACGGTGGAGGCCCGTCTGACCCGCATCTACCAGAAGCTGGACGTCCGTTCGCGGTCCCAGCTGGCCACGGCGCTCAACGCCTGACCCCGCCGCGGGGCGCGCCTGCGGGACGGTGCCGGGGGGCCGCCGGGCACGGAACCCGGCGACGGCGCGTCCCCGCGGAACCGGTCGCCCCGGGCGGCCGGGCGCCTCCGGTGCGGGGCCGACGCTCCCACACCGCGGCGGTGTGCGGCCGCCCGGCGGCGGGGCCCGCCCGGTCCTGCCCGGCGGCACCGCCCCGGCACGGCGTCCGCGGACGGAGCGCGGCGGGCCCGCCCGCCCCCGCGGCACCCGCCGCTCGCCCCTCCCTGCCCCGAGGGGCGCGAGCGAGGCGGCGTGATCCGCCCAAGCGGACCAGCGTCCGGCCCTGTGCGTCACCTGTTGGGGCCACAACCGCGCACCATGCCCGCCGCCTCCGCCGCGGCACGGCGCACCGGTGGGACGTTGGGCGGCGACCGCGCGCGGCCCCGTACGGGACCGGGCCGCCGTCTCCCGCGAGAGAATCGGAGCGACCGTGCGACATCGCAACATCCTCCTGCTGAGTGCCGTCGTGTCGGCCCTGTCCGTCGGGGCGTCCTACGCCCAGCCGCCGACCGCACCCCCGGACCGGCACGGGGGGATCGCCCAGCAGGGCGTGGTGCGCAGCG
Source organism: Streptomyces sp. C10-9-1 (assembly GCF_024497955.1). Lineage (GTDB taxonomy): Bacteria > Actinomycetota > Actinomycetes > Streptomycetales > Streptomycetaceae > Streptomyces > Streptomyces sanyensis. The sequence continues at coordinate 117,232 of NZ_JANHKP010000015.1, forward strand.
GCGACACCCCGCTCTCCGCGGCCCGGGTGACCCTGTACCAGGCGGGTGACGGCACGGGGAAGGGCGCCCGCGCCCTGGCCCGGGCCCGCAGCGACGCGCAGGGCCGCTTCCGGCTCGTCTACCGGCGGCCCGCCGAACCCGGGGCCGTGCTGTACGTGACGGCGGACGCACCGCGGGGGAAGCAGCGCGGACGCGCCGCACACGGGGTCGCCCCGGTCCGGCTCACCACCGTCCTCGGGCACGCCGGGCGCCGGGCGCCGATCGTCGTCAACGAGCGCACCACGGTGGCGGCCGGGTTCGCGATGGCGCAGTTCACCAAGGGGTCGGAGATCTCCGGCGGACACCCGGGCCTGCAGAACGCCGCCGGGGTCTCCCACAACCTGGCGGACATCGCGACCGGCGACGTCGCCCGGGTCCTCGCCACCGCCCCCAACGGGCGCGAGACCTCGGCGATGCGGGCCTTCAACTCGCTCGCCAACATCCTCTCGGGCTGCACCGCCGGGGAGACCTGCGGGGACCTGTTCGCCCTGGCCACGCCTCCCGGCCAGAGCCCCCCGCGGGACACCTTCCAGGCCGCCGCCGACATCGCCCGGGCCCCGGGCCACGACGTGGACGCGCTCTTCGGCCTCGCCTCCGTACGGCCGCTCTACACCCCGGCGCTGGGCGAGGCGCCCGACGCCTGGACCATCGCCCTGCGCTACGTGGGCAACGGCCACGAGATCGACGGACCCGGGAACGTCGCCTTCGACGCCGAGGGCACGGCCTGGATCGCCAACAACTACGCCTTCGGCTCGGACCCGCTGAAGACGGCGTGCGGCTCGCGGATCCTGTCGCGGCTGACGCCCACCGGCGAGGCGGTACGCGGAGCCCCCTACCGGGGCGGCGGCCTGTACGGCGCGGGATACGGCGTCACCCTCGACCCGCGGGGCCGGGTCTGGGTGGGCAACTTCGGCTTCCAGGGCACCGGATGCCCGAACGACGCCAGCCGGCTGTACCGGAGCGTGTCCGAGTTCACGCCCAACGGCCTGGCCCTCTCCCCGCCGTGGGGCTGGCGCCGGGGCGACATCCTCCAGCCGCAGGGCATGATGTCCGACCGCAGGGGCAACGTGTGGGTGGCCAACTGCGGCGGCCGCAGCGTCACGCGCATCCCGCAGGGGCGGGCGCGCGACGCCCGCAACATCTCCTTCGGCGACCGGATCGTCAAGCCCTTCGACGTCACGGTCGACACCTCGGGCCGTACCTGGGTCACCGGCAACGGCACCGACAACGTGGGGCTGCTCTCCCCCTCGGGCGAGCTCCTCCGGACGGTCGAGGGCGGCGGCATCAAGCGCCCCATGGGCATCGCCTCGGACAGCCTGGGCAACGTCTGGGTCTCCAACGGCGGTGTGGTCGTCGCCCCGTGCGAGGGCACCACGCCCGCGATGCTGGCGGAGGCGGTCGTGGACATCGTCACCCGGCACGTGGACGCCTCGGTCACCATGATCCGCCCGGACGGCAGCACCCCGTCGGAGCCGTTCGTCAACGACGGCCTGTTCCTTCCCTGGGGCATGGCGGTCGACGGCAACGACACGGTCTGGGTGTCGAACTTCGGCGGCCGGCGCGTGGCCAACCTCTGCGGCGCGCGGGTCTCCGCCTGTCCGCCGGGGCTGACGACGGGCGACCCCATCTCCCCTGCGGACACCGGGTACACCAGCGACGGCCTGGAGAGGAACACCGCGGTCCAGATCGACCCGTCCGGCAATGTGTGGCTGACGAACAACTGGCGGAACGTGCCGGTGCAGACCAACCCCGGCGGGCTGGAGATGGTCGTCTTCGTCGGCCTGGCCGCCCCGGTGAGGACTCCGCTGCTCGGCCCGCCGCGGCAGCCCGGAGGCCACCGGTCCTGAGACCGGCGGCCTCCGGGTCCTCCCCCGCACGGAGCGGCCGGCACCCCCGTGGCCGGCCGCTCCGGCGCGGCGCACCGCACGCAAGCCGCCCCCGCGAACGGTGGGGCGGGGCCGAGCAGGCCGTCCGGAGGCGTCCGGCCCCGGGGAGCACGCGTGCCCGGCACCGACGCCATCCACCAGGCCGTCCTCAAGATCCCGCCCGCGGCATGGACGGTGGCCGTCGAACCGGGAGGTGAGATCCGCGACGGCGCCTGGGTCGCCGAGCTCGACGGGGACGTCCTGAAGGGCTGGCCGCAGGGGGCTGATCGTCCGCAAGGAACGCCCACACCCGGTGCCCAGTTGCGGTTCACCGATGCTGACGGGCTGCGGCTCACGGCGTTCGCCACCAATACCACCGGCGTCCCGATCGCCGCACTCGAACTGCGGCACCGCCAACGCGCGAGAGCCGAAGACCGCATCCGAACCACTCGCGCTACCGGACTGCGCAACCTGCCCCTGCACGACACCGCGCAGAACCGGATCTGGCTGGAGATCGTCCAGATCGCCCACGACCTCCTCGCGTGGATGCCGATGCTCGCCGTGGCTCCTGCATGATCGTTCTGCGTAGAGAACAGGAATGATCACGCAGGCCACGGGCGCCCTGCGTCCAGGGCCAAGCAGCCCGACTCAACACGGAGCATGACGCCGTGTCAGCAAGCCGAACTGGCGCACCGCTCAAGTTCGAAGACCCGCACTACCCCGACCGAAGCACTGGAACCCGGCGCTCACCCGACGCGACAGCCGGGCCATCAGCCCGCCTGCCACCAGCCCGCACAACCGAAACGGCTCGCCGAAGAAACCGACGGACCGTCACGAAAGATCCAGGCTAAGAGCTCGTAACACGATCTTGTTGATCGGCCCTGGTCGGCCGTGACCGGTGTGACGATTCGGCCGTTCGGGATGGTGTGACTACCCGGCCGTGGATCGTGGACGATGACCTGTGGGCGCTGATCGAGCCGTTGCTGCCGCCCTGGCCCGAGAGGTCGCCGGGGCCGCGGCCGGTGCCGGACCGGCTCTGCCTCCAGGGCATCCTGTTCGTCCTCCACAACGACATGGCCTGGCAACTCCTGCCCCTGGAGCTGGGGTTCGGCTCAGGACAGACCTGCTGGCGGCGTCTTGAGCGATGGCAGGAGGCCGGGGTCTTCGACCAACTCCACCGCATTCTGCTCGCCGAGTTGAATGCGGCCGGCGAGCTGGACTGGTCCAGAGCGTGCGTCGACGGTTCCCATGTCCGCGCGAAAAAGGGGGCGCCGACACCGGCCCGTCGCCGGTCGACCGGCGGAAGACGGGCAGCAAGCACCATCTGATCTGCGACGGACACGGCACCCCGTTCAAAGTCATCACCACGGCGGCCAACGTCAACGACGTCACCCAGACACTCGCCCTGGTCGACGGCATCCCGCCCGTTGCAGGCCGTCCCGGCCGACCCCGCCGACGGCCCGAAGCCCTGCTCGGCGACAAGGGCTACGACTCCAACCCCAACCGTCGTGAGCTGCGAAAACGCCGGATCCTGCCGGTCATTTCCCGCAGAGGTGCCCCGAACATCCAGGGCCTGGGCAAGCTCCGCTACGTCGTCGAGCAGACCTTCGCCCTGCTCCACCAGTTCAAACGCCTCGCTGTCCGCTGGGAACGCCGCACCGAACTCCACGACGCCCTCGTCTCCCTGGCCTGCAGCCTCATCTGCTGGAGACGCCTCAAGAAGCGTCGATCATGATCGTGTTACGAGCTCTAACCATCAGGCACACCTGGGCAACCGCGCGACATGACGAGTTGATCCCGTCAGACGAACTCGACATTATTGGATGGAAACCCTGCTGAACATCAGGCAAAACTCGTGAAACTCGGGCCCGATTCAGTTGCACCGAACCCCCCGACGCTATCAAATGACTGATCACTAAGTAGGCGATACACGAACTCGGTCATCGGCATATCATACCGAACCCAGTCTCCAACTTCTTCGCGAATCAGAACTGGCCAGAGTTCAGCAGATTCTGACCTGTCGATGAGCCATGCAAATACGTCCCCCTGGGAACTCGTACCCCACTCCATGACGCCGCCTTCCATCCCCGGAAGGTATAGCCCGTACGGCTGATACAGATCCAAAACGATCGGATGTTACTCAATGCTTCGACGGTCCAAATCCAGGGATTCAACAAGACTCGAATCCGAGCCACCCGGCGAGGAGTTAACGACAAGGAACTCAGAGAACTCGCCAACACCAAAGCTCTCACAGAACTCCTTGTAATCGGAAGGCAGGGTGACCCCGATCCGGGATTCAATAGCCGACCAATCGATGTCAAGATGCAGTGAAGCCTGGCCGACTGCCGCTACGAGTTGACTGACCCAGGACATTGCATTCCCTTCCTCCATGGGGCATTACGAATGCGGACGCCACCCCAGCCAGCGCGGTTCCCAACCCAACGAAGGTCTAGGTAATCGGGGACGGGATTCCCGCCGCTGTAGTGCGGTGTGACCTGATAATAGATAGTCTCGCCTGTCTTGACTCGCTTTGCTATAGAGCTCGTAACACGATCTTGTTGATCGGCCCTGGTCGGCCGTGACCGGTGTGACGATTCGGCCGTTCGGGATGGTGTGACTACCCGGCCGTGGATCGTGGACGATGACCTGTGGGCGCTGATCGAGCCGTTGCTGCCGCCCTGGCCCGAGAGGTCGCCGGGGCCGCGGCCGGTGCCGGACCGGCTCTGCCTCCAGGGCATCCTGTTCGTCCTCCACAACGACATGGCCTGGCAACTCCTGCCCCTGGAGCTGGGGTTCGGCTCAGGACAGACCTGCTGGCGGCGTCTTGAGCGATGGCAGGAGGCCGGGGTCTTCGACCAACTCCACCGCATTCTGCTCGCCGAGTTGAATGCGGCCGGCGAGCTGGACTGGTCCAGAGCGTGCGTCGACGGTTCCCATGTCCGCGCGAAAAAGGGGGCGCCGACACCGGCCCGTCGCCGGTCGACCGGCGGAAGACGGGCAGCAAGCACCATCTGATCTGCGACGGACACGGCACCCCGTTCAAAGTCATCACCACGGCGGCCAACGTCAACGACGTCACCCAGACACTCGCCCTGGTCGACGGCATCCCGCCCGTTGCAGGCCGTCCCGGCCGACCCCGCCGACGGCCCGAAGCCCTGCTCGGCGACAAGGGCTACGACTCCAACCCCAACCGTCGTGAGCTGCGAAAACGCCGGATCCTGCCGGTCATTTCCCGCAGAGGTGCCCCGAACATCCAGGGCCTGGGCAAGCTCCGCTACGTCGTCGAGCAGACCTTCGCCCTGCTCCACCAGTTCAAACGCCTCGCTGTCCGCTGGGAACGCCGCACCGAACTCCACGACGCCCTCGTCTCCCTGGCCTGCAGCCTCATCTGCTGGAGACGCCTCAAGAAGCGTCGATCATGATCGTGTTACGAGCTCATAAGAGCAATCCAGCGGAGACCGCACGGCGGCTACGGGTAAGTCTGACGTCGGTCGATGAGTGGCTGCGGTTGTGGCGGGAGGGCGGCGTGCAGGTGCCTGCCTCCCGCGGTGCCAGTGGATCGCGGTGCCGGCTGTCCACCTGCTGTCTGAAGAAGCTGGCGACATATCTCAAGGAGGTACCTGCCGCGCGCAGGCTGGTGGAAGAGACGGCCCGGGTGTGGGACGCGGCCAGGGTGGCCACGCTGACCGGCAGGAAGTCCCACGTCTCCTGCAGCGCCTCCGGCGCCAACCGGCTGATGCACCGGCTCGGAAAATAATGATCAAGGGCCGGTTTCGGATTCCTCCGAAACCGGCCCTGACCCACGACTCTCTCGAGTCGGGACGACAGGATTTGAACCTGCGACCCCTTGACCCCCAGTCAAGTGCGCTACCAAGCTGCGCCACGTCCCGGTGCCCGCTGTGACCTGGGGTTTCCCCCGGCCGAACGTGCATGAGAACCATACAACACTCTGCGGGGCTCCCGTTGCAGCCGGTCCCCGGCACCGCGCGCACGCGGCGGGCGGTGTCCGCCACACTGGGTGCATGGACGAGCGAGGAGGCGGCACCCCCCGGCGGGACCGCGACGCGGAGGGACGGGCCCGCAACGCCCGCCCGCGGGACGGGCTGGGGCGGCCGCTCCCCTACGGTGCGCCGGGGGTGGCGCGGCAGCCCGAGGGAGTGCTGCGCACTCCGGCCGGGACCCTGGAAGAGGCGCAGCGGCTGCTGGACGCGGGGATGCCGTTCCACGCCCACGAGGTGTTCGAGGACGCCTGGAAGTCAGGCCCGGAAGAGGAGCGGGAGTTGTGGCGCGGGCTCGCGCAGTTGGCCGTCGGTCTCACCCATGCGGCGCGGGGGAACGCGACCGGTGGCGCGCGGCTCCTGCGCCGTGGGGCGGAGCGGATCGCGGCGCACGGACCGGCTCACGGGATCGACGTGGGGGGTCTGGTGGGCTGGGCCGAGGACCTGGCGGAGCGGGCGGGCGACGGCGCGGCGGACCCGGTGGCGGAGTCGCCCCGGCTGACGGCGGGGCGGGGGTAGCCGGCCCTCCGGGGCGCACGGACGGCGCGGCCCGCGGGTCCGGTGAGTCCGGGGCGCTCGGCCCGGCTCCAGGCTCCCGACTGCCGCCTGCGGGAGCTGGATCCGCGCGCCGCAGCTCAGTTCGCGTGCGGCCCGGGCCGGGGGCCGAGCAGGCGGCGCAGGACGGCGACGTGCGCGGCCGCCGGGTCCTTCGCGGCCGTGAGCAGGGTCAGGGGGCCTTCGGCGGCCCTGGCCCGCAGCTCCTCCAGCGCCTTTGCGGCCTCGGGGGCGGTCAGCTCGGCCTCGTAGCGCCGGCGGAAGCCCTCCTCGTCCGCGTCCGGGCCGTGGTACCAGCGGCGCAGCTCCGTCGACGGCGTGAGGGCCTTGGGCCAGAGGTCGACGGCGGCACGGGCCCTGGCGAGTCCGCGCGGCCAGAGCCGGTCGACGAGGACGCGCAGTCCGTCGTCGTCCCGGGGGGCTTCGTAGATCCGGCGCACCCTCACGGTGCCGGAGGCTCGCGTCATGCCTCCAGGGTCACCGGGGCGGCCGCTCGGGGCCACCCGGCGGGCGGGCACCCAGTGCGGGCAGGAGGACGGAGTCGACGAAGCCGGCCAGCCCGCCGCTGCCGCCGAACCGCTCCTCGAACAGCCCTTCCACCCGGAGCATGCCGAGGAAGCACGGCGCCACATGGGCGAGGGCGGGGTGGTCCGCGGCGAGTTCACCGCGGGCGACGGCCCGGGCGAGGATCCCGTCGAGGGCGGCGACCTCGGGGCCGATGACCGTCTCCCGCAGCGCGGTGCGCAGTTCGGGGTACTGGAGGTACGCCTGGCCGACGGCCTCCATGAGCTCGGGGTCCCGCAGGGAGCGGTCCCCGGCGACGCGGGCGGCCTCGCGCAGGTCGCCGGCGAGCGAGCCGGTGTCGATGCCGCCGAAGAAGACGCAGCGGCTGCTGCCGAGAGCCGCGGTGACGAGCTGGGCCTTGGTCTTCCACTGGCGGTAGAGGGTCGCCTTGCCGCAGCGTGTGCGCGCGGCGACGCCCTCCATGGTGACGGCCTCGTAGCCGCCCTCGCGCAGCAGGTCGAGGACGGCGGCGTACAGCTCGCGTTCGCGCTCGGGCGTGATGCGGCTGCGCCGTGCGGCGGCCGTGGCGGCCTGCGTGGACATGGGCCCCTCTCCCCGGTTCGGGCGTGCCGGGCGGCTCATGGCGGGCATGGCCGCAGTACCGAGCGTAGCCCCCGGAGGGAACGAGACGCAAACGTATCGAGACGTTTGCGTCTCGATACGTCCGGGATCTAGGCTTCGCCCGATTGCTGCCGACGCGCTCGACCGAAGGGGCCGCCCATGACCGCCGGGACGCCCCCTGGCATATCCGGCGACGCCGGCACCGCACCGCCACGGCGGCGGAGCCGGACGCGGCCCGCGCGGCGCCCGGCGCCCCCGCCTCCGCCGCGGGCTCCCCGCAGGCCGCCCCTGGCCCGCGAACTCGCCCTGGTGACGGTGCTCTTCCTCGTCTACAAGCTGGGACGGGTGGTCGCCGGAGGGCACGAGGCCCGGGCCCTGGGCAACGCCGACGCCGTGTGGAGCGCCGAGCGGGCGCTGCACCTGCCGCACGAGGGCCTGGTGCAGGAGGTGCTGCTGGGCGCCGAGCCGCTCGTGAGGGCGGCCAACACCTACTACGCGGCCGTCCACTTCCCCGCCACGGCGCTGTTCCTGGTGTGGCTCTACCTGAAGCGGCCCGGGCACTACCTGTGGGCGCGGCGCACGCTCGCCGCGCTCACGGCGGCCGGGCTGGCCCTGCACCTGCTGGTGCCGCTCGCGCCGCCGCGGATGCTCGCGTCCGCCGGCCTGGTCGACACCGCCCAGGTGTACGGGCCCTCGGTGTACCAGGCGTCACCGGAGGCCGACCCGCTGGCGAACCAGTTCGCCGCGATGCCCTCGCTGCACGTGGGCTGGGCCCTGGTGGTGGCGATCGGCCTCGCCGCGGCCACCCGGGGGCGGCTGCGGGGGCTGTGGCTGCTGCACCCCGCGGTGACCCTGCTGGTCGTGGTCGGCACGGCCAACCACTACTGGCTGGACGCCGTGGCAGCCGCCGTGCTGCTGGCGGGGGCGCTGGCACTGGTCCCCCGCCCCGCACCCGCGGGGGTGCCCACGGACCTCCGCCGCAGGGCCTCGGGGCGGACCGCCGAGGCGGTGCCGCGATGAGCGGCATCGTCACCGCGGTGCTGCTCTCGCTGCTCTCCGCCGTCGGGTACGCGCTCGCCGCCGTCGCCCAGTCGCGGCTGGCCCGCTCGACCGCACCCGGCCGCCGGGGGCTGCGCTCCCTCGCGGCGCGGCCCCTGTGGTGGTGGGCCGTCGGGCTCAACGCCGCGGCGGCCCTCGCCCACGTCGGGGCGCTGCACCACGGCCCGCTGGTCCTGGTGCAGCCGCTGGGCGCACTGACGCTGGTCGCGGCGCTGCCCCTGGCGGCCCGGCACGCCCGGCGCCGGGTGCACCGCACCGAGTGGCGCGGAGCGCTGGCGACGCTCGCGGGCCTGGGCGGCCTGGTGGCCGTGACGGGGCCGACCCCGCCGGGCGAGTCGCTGTCCTCGGCGGAGTCGCTCGGCGTGGCGGCCGCGGCGGCGCTGCTGATCACCGCACTGGCCCGGGGCCGGGGCCTGGGGTACGCCACCGCCTCGGGCGTCGCCTCCGGGGTGGCCTCCGCGCTCACCCAGACCGTGACGGCCGCCGTGGCGGCGGGCGGCGCGGAGGGCGCCGCGTGGTGGGTCACGGCGCTGGTCGCGGCCCTCGTGGCCGCCTTCGCGGCGGGCGGACTGCTGCTCTCCCAGGCGGCCTACCGGGTCGGGCTGGCCGCCCCCCTCGCGGTGGTGAACCTGGCGAACCCGGCCGCCGCCGCGGTGATCGGGGTCCTCCTGCTCGGCGAGACCTTCCGGATGGGCGCCTGGGGCTGGCTCGTCGCGGCCGGCGCCGCGGCGCTCGCGGCGCGCGGCGTAGTGCTGCTGTCCCGCGGCACGCCGCGGGCCGCCGCCGCACCGGCCGGCGAGGGGCCGGAGGGGGCCCGGGAGGCACGTCCCGGGGACGCGGGGTCGCCGCCGCTGCCGCCCCCGGTGCCGGCGGGCTGACACCGCGCGGAGCGCCCGGCCCCACCGGCGCGGGCGAGGCACGGGGCGGGGCGGGTTCAGACCGTGACGAGCCTGATGCCGGCCTCCTCGAAGCGGGTCGCGCTCCCGCCGTCGATCCCCGCGTCGGTGACGACCACGTCCACCCGCTCCAGCCCGCAGATCCTGGCGAAGGCCCGCCGCCCCATCTTCGAGGAGTCGGCGACGACCACGACCCGGCGGGCCCGCTCGGCGAACCGGCGGCTCACGCTCGCCTCGTCCTCGTGGCGGGTCATCACCCCCAGTTCCGCGTCGAGGGCGTCGACGCCGAGGACCGCGACGTCGAGCACGACCTCCCCGAGCACCCCGGCGGCCAGCGGGCCGACCAGCTCGTAGGTCTGGGGGCGGGCGACGCCACCGGTGACGACGATCTTGATCTGCGGCCGGACCGCGAGTTCTCCCGCGATGTTCAGCGCGTTGGTCACCACGGTGAGGAAGGGCGCCCGCGGCTCCGGCGCGTCCCGGTGCGCGCCGCCGGCCCTCAGGGCGAGCACCCGCGCGACCTCGGTGGTCGTGGTGCCCCCGTTCAGGCCCACGACCTCACCCTGCCCGATCAGGTCCGCGGCGGCCTCGGCGATCCGCTGCTTCTCGGAGGCGTGCCGCGCCGACTTGTAGCGCAGGGGCAGTTCGTAGGAGACCCCGTGCGCGACGGCGCCTCCCCGGGTGCGGACGAGCATCTGCTGCCCGGCGAGTTCGTCCAGGTCCCGGCGGATCGTCGCCGGGGACACCCGCAGCGCCCCGGCGGCCTCCTCGACCTCGACCCGGCCCTCGGCGGCCAGCAGCTCCAGCAGCGCGTTCCACCGCTCGTGTTTGGACATGGCTCGCTCTCCTTCGGGCCGGGGCTGCGCACGGACACGCTAGGCCATGACCGGTACGCACCCCTCGCGGGGCGGGCGGTGCGCGGAAGGAGGCGGGACGGCGCACCGGCACGCACATCCCGTCACCACGCCCGCAGGGCAGCGAAGGGCATCCGGGGCACAGCACTGGACCGCGGGGCGGTGCCTGCTGAATACTGCCGGAGCCGACACTGCGCAGTTCTGCTCTTTTCATGGCTCTTATGCGCACTATTGAGCAGGCTGTCGCGAACAGTACCGTCCGCCCGTCCGAGGAGCCCGCCACGATGCCGTCCACCGCCTCGCCGTCCGCAGCCGCCTCACCCGGCGACGACCGGTCATCCGGTGCCGCCGGCGTCCCGCCCGAGGGCACCGCCCCACCGGGCTACACCGAGCGGGAGATCGCCTCCCAGCCCGCCTGCTGGCGCCGGGCCGCGGCCCTGGCAGGGGAGTTCCGCGCGCTGCTGCCCCGCCGGGGGGAGCGGGTCGCCGTCGTCGGCTGCGGCACCTCGTGGTTCGTCGCCCAGTCGTACGCGGCGCTGCGCGAGGCGGGCGGCGGCGGGTACACCGACGCCTTCGCCGCGTCCGAGTTCCCCCTCTCCCGCCGCTACGACAGGGTCCTGGCCGTCACCCGCTCCGGCACCACGACGGAGGTGCTCGACCTCCTCGACCGGGTGCGCGGAACGAGTCCCACGACGGCCCTGACCGCCGACCCGGACACGCCGGTGACCGCCGCGGCCGACCGCACCGCCGCGCTCGACTTCGCCGACGAGCGCTCCGTGGTGCAGACCCGGTACGCCACCACCGCCCTCGCCCTGCTGCGGGCGGCGCTGGAGACCGACGGCACGCTGCCCCCCGGGGTGGCTCCGCTCGCGGACGCGGCCGCGCAGGCGGAGTCCGCCGTCTCCCGCGAGCTGCCCGGACACCTCCTCCGCGCCGAGCAGTTCACCTTCCTGGGCACCGGGTGGTCCCACGGCCTCGCCCTGGAGGCGGCGCTGAAGCTGCGCGAGGCGGCGGGCGCCTGGACCGAGGCGTACCCGGCGATGGAGTACCGGCACGGCCCCCTCAGCATCGCGGCACCCAACCGGGTCGTGTGGACACTCGGGCCGGTCCCCGGCGGACTGGCCGCGCAGATCTCCGGGGCGGGCGCGGCCCACGTCCACCACCCCGGCACCGACCCGCTGGCCGAGCTGGTGCTCGTCCAGCGCCTCGCCGTGCAGACGGCCCTGGCGGCCGGGCGCAACCCGGACGCCCCCCGGCACCTCACCCGCTCCGTCGTCCTGGACGGCGGCCGCGCCTGAGCGCGGCCGCCCCGACCGTTCCGCTGGAGGAACGCGATGCCCCTGTGCCCCACCGAAAGCCTCCTGGACCGCGCGGCGGAGTCCGGCACCGCGGTCGGCGCGTTCAACGTGATCCAGCTCGAACACGCCGAGGCCATCGTGGCCGGGGCGGAGGCCGCGGGCCTCGCCGTGGTCGCCCAGATCAGCGAGAACACCGTCCGCTACCACGGCTCCCTCGCACCGGTGGGGCTCGCCGTGCTGGCCCTCGCCCGGGCCGCAGCCGTTCCGGTCGCCGTCCATCTGGACCACGCCGAGTCCGTGGAGCTGGTGCACGAGGCGGTGGCCCTGGGCTTCGGCTCGGTGATGTTCGACGGCTCGCGGCTGCCGTACGAGGAGAACGTGGCCCGGACCCGCAAGGTGGCCGCGCACTGCCACGACCACGGCATGTCCGTGGAGGCCGAGCTCGGCGAGATAGGCGGCAAGGACGGAGCCCACGCCCCGGGTGTGCGCACCGACCCGGACGAGGCCCGGTCCTTCGTCGCCGCGACGGCCGTGGACGCCCTCGCCGTCGCGGTCGGCAGCTCCCACGCGATGGCCACCCGGGACGCGGCCCTCGACCACGCGCTCATCGCCCGGCTGCGCGAGACGGTGCCCGTGCCGCTGGTGCTGCACGGCTCCTCGGGGGTCGACGACGCCGGGCTGGTGCGCGCGGTCGCCGCGGGCATGCGCAAGGTCAACATCGCGACGCACCTGAACCGGACCTTCACCGGCGCGGCGCGCGGCGCGCTGGCCGCCGACCCGGGGCTCAGCGATCCGCGCAGGTACCTGGGGCCCGCACGCGCGGCGATGGCCGCCGAGGTGGGACGGCTGCTGGCGCTGCTGCACGGCGCGGGGCCGCACCGGGTGTCCTGACCGGGACCGGAGCCCGCACCCGTCCGCCCTCCTCCGGGAGGGGCGAACGGGTGCGGGCAAGCGCTCCCTCCCCTGCGCACCGGGAGGCCGGCCGCCGCCGGTGGACCGGCGGCGGCCGGGTCCCGCCCGCCGGCCCGTCAGGAGGCGCGGCGGCGGATCCGGGCGGAGAGGACGAGGCTGCCGACGGCGAAGGCCGCGAGGGCCCCCGCGCCGCCGAGGGCGAGCGGCAGCGAGGAGGAGGGCCCGGCGGGCGAGGAGGCGAGCGCCGGCGGGACCTCGTCGCCGCCGTGGCCCGCGTGGCTGACCGTCGAGAGCTCGGCCCCGGCGGCGATCTTGGCCTCGGTGGGGGCGGAGGCCGAGGCGGTGCCGCCGAAGGTCACGTCCGAGCAGCTGTAGAAGGCCTCCGGGCTGTCGTTGCGCTGCCAGACCTTGTAGATGACGTGCCGTCCGCTGCGGGCGGGCAGGTCACCGGTGAAGTTGTAGTAGCCCTGGTCGGAGGTGCGGGTGGTGCCGTACACCGCGACCGGGTTCGGGTCGAGGTCGGACCACTTCAGGGGCTGCGTGGGGTCGAAGCCCTCCTTGGTGACGTAGAGCGTCATGGTGCCCGAGTGGGGGGCGGTCACACGGATCCTGAAGTCGAAGGCACCGGCCGACACCGCCGTGGAGGGCCAGTCGGTGCGGGCCCAGTCCAGCGCCCGGTACTTCGTGCGGTTGGCCGAGCAGAGCTTGCCGTCGGGGATCACCTCCCGGTGGCGGCCCGCCGCGTCGGCGATGTTCACCTCGTTCCAGTCGTAGAGCGGCTGGGTCCCCGAGTCGGCGACGAGGTCCTTGCACACCTGCGACCTGGGGTTCTCGGGGCCCTCGGCATAGCAGGCGGCGACCCTGCTGACCGGGTTGAAGACGGCGCCGTGCGCGCTGGCCGCGGAGGGCACCAGCGGGACGAGGACGGCCGCGGACAGACCGGCGGCCAGGGCGCCGGACGCGCGCAGGGCACGGGGGGACGACGGCATGGGGATGCTCTCTCTCATACATGGGGGACCTGCAAGCGGCATGCAGGACAAGGGAGTTGGAACCGGACCGGAATCCCGGAGAGAGCGTGGCATTGGTTTATACCAATGCGCAAGAGGCGGGTGGGAATCGGGGTGCGCCGCGCACGGCGTCCCCCGTCCCGGCACCCCGCGCGGAGCGGGCCGTGGGGTGCCGTCCCGCTCGGCGCCGAGGGGTCTCGGCACGCGGGACGCCCGCGGGGCGCGCCGTCGTCGCGGCCCGCCCCGGACACGGCTTCCGGGTGGGTCCCCCTCCTGGGGACCCACCCGGAAGCCAGCGAACCGCTGCCGTGCCGTCAGCCGAGGTCCCAGCAGACGACGCCGAGGCCGGCCACGTTCACATGGCCGGCCGAGACGTAGCCGCCGCTGCCCCAGCAGCCGCTGTCCTCCACGGGGTCCGCCGCGGCGGGGGCGGCGGCGAGGAAGCCGACAGCGAGCAGGCCGGCAAGAGCGATCGAGATGCGCCGAAGCATGTTTCTCTCCTTCGAGTGGGGGGGCGTCGCGCCATGAGCCTTTACCAGCGGCCGACCGGCCGCACCCCGGGACCATCCGTCCGGGTGGCCCCGCACGGCGGCCGGGCCGGTCGCCCCCGGCGCACCCGGCCGCGTCCCGCACGGTCGGCGAGCCGCCCGCGCCCCCGCACCACCACGGCAGGGCAGAGCCCGTCCGGGGAGGTCGCCCCGCCCCCGGCCCGGGCCGCCCCTGCGGTGCCTGGCGGGCACGGGGCCGGGCCGCGGCGGCGGCCGCGGCCCGGCGCGCTCAGTACGCGGAGCCGACGGCGGCCCCGGTGAAGGCGCCGGCGGCGTGGAGGCTGACGTAGGTGTAACCGGCGGGCGGGTCGGTGACCGTCAGGACGTGGCTGGTGCCGGGACCGGCGGAACGGCTGGTGTAGGAGGTGGCGGTGGCCCAGCCGGACCCGCTGTAGTAGAGGTCGGGGTCGCCGGTGCCTCCCGTGGAGGTGATCGTGAGCCGGGCGGTCCCGGGCGGGACGTACAGGTAGAGGTAGACGTGGTCGCCCTCGGCGGCGGCGAGGCCGCTGCGGCGGCACCCCCCGCCGAGGGCCCGGGTGTCCGCGCCGGTGCACTCGGGGACGGCGGTGCCGCAGTCGCCGGCCGCGCACGCGGCCAGCCAGGCGGCGAAGTCGGCGTCGTAGCGGGTTCCGACGGTCGTGGTGAGGTGGGTGCGGGCCGCGTCCCACCGACCGGCGCGGTAGTGGCCCAGCACGCTGTGCAGGTCGGCGGGGTGCCTCTCCAGCAGGTACCGCACGGCCAGGTAGCCCCAGCGGTAGACCCGCGCGCTGCCGTGGCCGTAGCCGGTGTCGAACAGGGTGCTCAGGGAGTAGGTGCCCCGGGCGGCCTCGGCCATCGCCGCGGTGTAGGGCAGACCGCGGTAGGAGTAGGAGACGTACTCCGCGATGCCCTCCACCCACCAGACGGTGGGGGTGGTCATGGCGGCGGCGAAGTCGCCGTACAGGGTGAAGCGGCCGTCGAGGTAGTGGGTGTACTCGTGGTTGAGGTTCCAGACGGCGAACTCCGGGCGCAGCCACTCCGCCTCGTAGGCGATGAAGCGTGCCTGGTTGCCCGGGGCGGCGGGGTCGCCCTCCAGGTACATGCCGCCGTTGTCGGTGCCGATGCCGTACATGGCGCCCGCGTACGTCCGGTAGTCGGTGCCGGAGTCGTAGACGACCACCTCCAGGACGGTGTTGCCGTCGTCGGCGACCGGACCTCCGTCGCCCACGATCCGGTGGAAGGCGGCGTTCTGCCCCGCGAGGCTCGCGCAGGTGGCGTCCAGCTGGCCGGCCGTCATCTGCTGGGCCAGGATGCGGATGCCGGGTCCGCAGGTGCGGTGGACCGGCAGGACCTCCCGCTCCAGTCGCTCCCGCAGGCCGCAGGTGCCATAGGCGGAGCAGTTGGCCCTGTCGTAGGCGTCGGCCATCTCGGCGACGCCCACCCACAGGGGCGCGGTGGGCCCGGTGGCGGCGCTCCGCCCGAGCAGGTCGGCGGCGAGCGGGCGCACACGGTCCCGCAGGCTCGTGTGCTGGAGGAAGCGGCCCAGCTCCCGGCCGGCGTTGGAGGTCAGGTACGCCTCGTCGGTGCCGAGCAGGGCGGCGTGGTCCACGGCGAAGCGGTGCAGGGTGTGGACCAGGCCCGGGTCCGCCTCGACCGCCCCGACGAACTCGGGCGAGTAGTGGCCGCGGAAGGTCACCGTGTACCCGTTGTTCACGGCGGCGAGCATCCACCGGGACGCGTTCCAGGACGGGTCGTACGCCGCCAGCAGCCGCTCGACGACGTGGAGGTAGCGGGCGTTCTCCTGGGCGCTGTCGATGAGCGTGACCGCCTCGGCCAGGGTCTCGCCGTTGGCGTCGGTGACGTCGCGCGAGCGGGGGCTCGCGAAGAAGGTGTCGAGGCCGGCGCGGACGGCGGTTCGCAGCCCGCCGCCGTAGGGGCCGACGTCGTCCGGGTGGTACCACTGCACGTAGTACCCGGCCCGGAGGAAGAGCACGAGCTGCGGGGTTCCGGCGCTCGGGTCACCCGGGTAGTCCGCGGACGCGTCGCGCAGCGCACCGGCGACGGAGGTCATCTGCGCCTCGCGGAAGGCCAGTCGGGCGTCCTCGCCGGTCAGGCCGAAGAGGGTGTTGACGCAGGCGGTGGCGGCGGCCTTGATCCGGCGCACCAGCGCGTCCCCGGTGCTGCCGGTGAAGTCGGCCGGATCGCAGGGGGCGGAGCGGGACGGAGGCGGCACGGCCGCGTCCGGTTCCCGGGAGGCGCCGTCGTCGTAGGACGTCCTGAGGCGGGACGTGTCGGCGCCCAGCGGCGGGAGCTGGGAGGGCGCCAGCCGCTCCGCGGCCACATGGCCGGGGTCCGGAGCGGCGGACTGCTGTGCCCGGGGCGCGGGGTCGGGCGCCGCGCCCGGGTGGGACGGCAGGGCCCGGCCGGGCGCCGCGGCGGCCGGAGGGGAGTCCGGGCGTGCGTGGGCGGGCGGCGCGAGCAGCGCGAGGCCCAAGGCCCCGGCCAGCGCCAGGGGGAGTGCGGCGCCCGCACCTCTGCGGACGAGCATGGCTCTCACGTGGTTCCTCCCATGGGGGATCGGGGCACGCGGGGACGTGACCGACGGAGGGGACGGGCCGTGGGCCGGGGATCTCGCGGGCGACGGGACACAGCACACACGCAAGGATTGACATGCTCACGACCGGTACCATGTACCATGGCACAGGTCACACTTCACAGGGAAGGCGACCGGCCCGATCCCTCGGAACTCCCCCGGCACACCGGACCCCCCGGCCGCGGCATGTCCGCCACGGCACTCCCGCACCCCGCGCGCGCCCTCCCGAGGACGCGCACCGGACGGCTCCGCCCCCTCGCCGGGGGCCGGCCGGGCCGGCCCTCCCCACCCCGCCGGCAGACGGCACGAAGGCCGCGCAACGTGACATTGTAGAGTGCGGTCACACGGCATGAAGGGGATCGCATGAGCGAGCTGACGGGCCGCAAACTCATCTCCGTCCAGGAGCATCTGCGCGACCAGGTGGCCAACGCGCTGCGCGCCGCACTGATCGCGGGGGACCTGCAGCCCGGCGTGGTCTACTCGGCGCCCTCGCTGGCCGCCGAGTACGGCGTCTCCGCCACGCCCGTGCGCGAGGCCATGCTGGACCTGGCCCGCGAGGGCATGGTCGAGGCCGTGCGCAACAAGGGGTTCCGCGTCACCGAGCTCTCCGAGCGCGACCTGGACGAGTACACCGAGATCCGCTCGCTCGTCGAGATCCCCACCGTCGGCCGCGTGACCCGGACCGCCTCGCGCGGGCAGCTGGAGGCGCTGCGGCCCGTCGCCGAGGAGATCGTGGCCGCCGCCCGGCGCGGCGACCTCATCGGCTACCTGGAGTCGGACCGCCGCTTCCACCTCGACCTGCTCGCCCTGGCGGGCAATGCCCGCCTCGTCGAGACGGTGGCCGAGCTGCGCAAGCGCTCCCGGCTCTACGGGCTGGCCGACCTCTCGCAGGAGGGGGCACTGGTCGCCTCGGCGCAGGAGCACACCGCACTGCTCGACCTGATGATCGCGGGGGACGCCGAGGGCGCGGAGGACCTCATGCGCCGCCATCTCGCGCATGTGCGCACCCTGTGGGCGGCACGGAGGCAGCAGGCGGGGCGCGTCTCGCCGCCCCGGCGGCCCGGCGCCCGCTGACCCCGGGATCCGGGCGCGGGGCGCCGGAGGTCACAGGGTGAAGCCCGCCGGGTAGGGGTCGGTGGGGTCGAGCAGGTACTGCGCGGTGCCGGTGATCCAGGCGCGGCCGGTGACGGAGGGCAGGACGGCCGGACGGCCGCCGACCGTGGTCTCCCCCAGGATCCGCCCCGTGAAGCGGGAGCCGATGAAGGACTCGTTGACGAACTCCTGCCCCTGCTCCAGCAGTCCCCGCGCGTACAGCTGGGCCATCCGGGCGCTGGTTCCCGTCCCGCACGGCGACCGGTCGAACCACCCGGGGTGGATCGCCATGGCGTGCCGGGAGTGCCGGGCACCGGAGCCGGGCGCCTCCAGGTAGACGTGGTGGCAGACGTCGATCGCGGGGTGCTCCGGGTGCGCCACCGGGTTCTGCGTGTTGACCGCCTCCATGACGGCCAGTCCGGCGCCGAGCAGCCGCTGCTTCTGCGCACGTTCGAAGGGGATGCCGAGTTCCTCGGTGCGCACGAGGGCGTAGAAGTTGCCGCCGTAGGCCATGTCGTAGCGGACCGGGCCGAACCCCTCGACGTCGACGACCTGGTCCAGCGCATGGCTGTAGGAGGCGACGTTCTCCAGGGTGACCGCCTCCGCCCGCCCGTCCCGCACGGCGACCCGGGCCGTCACCAGGCCGGCCGGGGTGTCGAGGCGGATGACGGTCTCCGGTTCGGCCGCCTCGACCATGCCGGTCTCCACCAGGACCGTCGCCACGCCGATGGTGCCGTGGCCGCACATGGGCAGGCAGCCGGAGACCTCGATGAACAGCACGCCGAAGTCGGCGTCCGGCCGGGTCGGGGGCTGGAGGATCGCTCCGGACATGGACGCGTGCCCGCGCGGCTCGCACATCAGCAGGGTGCGCAGCCGGTCGCGCTCCCGTACGAACCGCTGCCGCCGCTCGGCCATCGTGGCGCCGGGCAGCACGCCGACCCCGCCGGTGACGACC
This sequence comes from Streptomyces sp. C10-9-1, assembly GCF_024497955.1. Classification (GTDB taxonomy): domain Bacteria; phylum Actinomycetota; class Actinomycetes; order Streptomycetales; family Streptomycetaceae; genus Streptomyces; species Streptomyces sanyensis. The sequence continues at coordinate 136,007 of NZ_JANHKP010000015.1, forward strand.
CGGGTCGGCATCCCCTCGGTGTGCGAGTCGACCGCGTGGTAGCAGGCCACGGACCGCATGTCACCGCACCCCCGCCTCGACGAGGGCCCGGGTGGCGGCGCGCACCACGGCCTCCGCCTCCGGGGCCAGCGCCTGCCGGGGAGGGCGGCAGGGCCCGCCGGTCCGGCCGGTCATGTCCTGGCCGAGCTTGACCGCCTGGACGAACTCGGTCCTGCTGTCCCAGCGCAGCACCGGGTGGAGTCGCCGGTAGAGGGGCAGCGCGGTGTCCAGGTCCCCCGCCAGGGCGGCCTCGTAGAGGGCGAGGCAGTCCCGTGGGAAGACCTGGGCGTAGCCCGCGACCCAGCCGCGGGCCCCGGCGAGGGCGACCTCCAGGAGGGTGTCGTCCGTGCCGGCCACGAGGTCGAGCCCGGGGGCGAGCTCCCGGAGGGCGTAACAGCGCCGGACGTCTCCGGAGAACTCCTTCACGCCCGCGATGAGGCCCTCGGCGTGGAGCTTGGCCAGCAGTTCGGGGCGCAGGTCGACCCTGGTGTCGACGGGGTTGTTGTAGGCGGTGACGGGGAGCCCGGCCGAGGCCACCATGGCGAAGTGCTCCAGGACGGCGCCGTCTCCCGCCCGGTGGCCGTTGGGCGGGAGGCACATGACGGCCTGGCAGCCCGCGTCCCTGGCGACCTGCGCGTGCCGCTTCGCCTCCATCGCGCCGTAGGCGCCCACGCCGGGCATGACGGTGAAGCCCTCGGGGGCGTGCGCGACGGCGGTCCGCACGACGCGGTCGCGCTCCTCGTCGGTCAGGGTCTGGTACTCGCCCAGCGAGCCGTTCGGGGCGACACCGTGCACGCCCTGCTCGGCGAGCCAGGCGACGCTCTCCCCGTAGGCGCCGTAGTCGACGGACAGGTCCCGCCGGAACGGGAGGCTCGTCGCGACGATGACGCCGTGCCAGGGCCTGCGGTCGTGTGCCATGGGGACTCCTCAGCTGGGAACGGGGGGCGGCTCGCCCGGTCCGGCGAGCGCACCGAGGGTGAGCGGGGTCGCGATCAGCCGCTCGGCGGGCGCGTACGGCTGCCCCGGGGCGGCGAGGCCGTGCACGGCGGGCCCGCACATCCGGCCCTGGCACCACCCCATGCCGGCCCGGGTCAGCTGCTTGACCTGCCGGTGGTCGGCCGCCGAGCCGTCGGCGCAGACCGAGCGGACCGCGCCCGCGGTCACCTCCTCGCACCGGCAGACGGGGGTGTCGTCGGTCAGCCAGGAGGACCAGCCCGGCGGCACGGGGTGCGCCCCTGCCACCGCGCGGGCGAAGGCCCGGTGCCCGGCCACCGCGGCGCGCTCGGCCGCCAGGCGCCGCGGGTTCGGCCGCCCCGGCGCCCCGAGGTCGGCGAGCACCGACACGGCCGCCAGGCGGCCCTCGCCCACGGCGAGGGCCGCCCCGCCCACGCCGCAGGCCTCGCCCGCCGCGTAGAGACCCGGCACGCCGGTGCGCTGGCCGCCGTCGACGGCGGCGGCCATGCTGCCGTCACCGGCGTCGGCGAGGGGGCAGCCGAGGGTCACCAGGAGATCGAGCTGGGGTACGAAGCCCCAGCCGACGCCGACGGTGTCCGCCGCGATCCTGCGCTCCGAGCCCGGCAGCGGGCTGCCGTCCGCGTCCAGCAGGGCGGTGCGCACCGCGGCGACCCGCCCGGTGCCCTCGGCCGCGGTGATCGCGGTGCGGGTGCGGACCGGGACGCGGTGCCGGGCGAGCACCGCCGCGTAGCCGGCGGCCTCGGCCCACCGGGCGGGGCGGCGCAGCAGCGGTCCGGGGCGGCGCAGCCAGGCCGAGGGCCCCGACGCCTCGCACACGGCGGCGACCTCGGCTCCGCGCGTGGCGAGGGCCGCGGCGACCGGCAGGAGGAAGGGCCCCGTGCCCCCGAGGACCACCCGGGCCCCGGCGGGGACTCCCCCGCCCTTCAGCAGGGCCTGCAGCCCGCCCGCCGTGAGCACTCCGGGCAGGTCCCAGCCGGGAAAGGGGAGCTGGCGGTCGTAGGCTCCCGTCGCCACCAGCAGGGCCGGGGCGCGCAGCGCCACGTCGGTCTCCTCGGGCGCCCGGCTGCGGTCCACGGCGTGCACGGTGAAGCCGTCCTCCCCGCGGGTGGCGGTCCAGGCGTGGTGGTCCGTCAGCAGGGTGAGCCGTCCGGTGCGCCGGTGGGCGGAGAGCGCGGCGCACAGCGCCCGGTAGGTGCGCCGCCCGCGGCGCGGGTGCGCGGCGCGGGCGGCCGGGTCCGCGGCGCGCACGGGGCGGCGCCAGAACTGGCCGCCCGGCTCGGGGCCGGCGTCGAGGAGGGTCACGCGCAGCCCGCCGTGCAGTGCGGTGGCCGCGGCCGCCATGCCCGCCGGTCCCGCGCCCACCACCACCAGGTCGCCCGGCTCACTCATCGCCGTCCTCCCTCCCGGTCGTGACGGTCATGCCCGCGCGGGCCCGTACCAGGCAGGCGCGCTGCCCGCTCCTGCCGTCGACGGTGACCAGGCAGTCGAAGCAGACGCCGATCCCGCAGAAGACCCCGCGGGGCCGGCGCCCGATCCGGGTGGTGCGCCAGGCGATCCGCCCCGAGGCGACGAGGGCGGCGGCGAGGGTCTGCCCGGGGACGAAGGGCAGCGGTTCGCCGTCCACGGTGCACTCGGTCATGACGGCGTTCCTTCCCCGGTGAGGAACCGGTCGGGCAGCAGCCCGGTGTGGGCGGCCGGGTCGGCGCCGCGCCACGGACGGCCGAGTAGATGGGCGGTGACCAGGGCTCCGGTCGCGGGGGCGAGGCCGACGCCCGCGCCCTCGTGGCCGCAGGCGTGGACGACCCCGGGGACGCGCGGGTCGGGGCCGACGATCGGCAGGTGGTCCGGGCAGTACGGCCGGAAGCCCCGGTAGGCGCGGATCACCTGGGTGGCGCGCAGGAAGGGGAACAGGCGGCACGCCCCGGCGGCGAGCGCGGCGACCACGGCCGGGTCCATGGCGGTGTCGAAGCCGACGCGCTCGCGGCTGGCCCCGATCAGGATCGTGCCCGCCCGGGTGCCCTCGACGACGCAGGAGGTCCCGAGCCCCGCGCCGTCGGAGTCGACGTCGGCCACGTAGCCGGCGGAGTAGACCTTGTGACGGACCATCGGCGGCAGCGGCTGGGTGACGAGGACGAAACCGCGGCGCGGCAGGATCTCGACGGGCGCACCGAGTCGGCGGCCGACCTCGCCGCCCCAGGTCCCCGCGGCGTTCACCACGGCCTCGGCGGGCAGCACCGCACCGTCGGCGGTGCGGACCCCGCGGATCCGGCCGCCGCGTCCGGCGACGGGGGAGACGGCCTCGCCGGTGCGCACCCGGGCTCCGCGCCGACGGGCCGCACCCAGCAGCCCGGCCGCCGCGAGCACCGGCTGCACCTGGGCGTCCTGGGGGTAGTGGACGCCGCCGGGCAGGCCGGGCGCCAGGTGCGGCTCCAGGTCCCGGACGCAGCCGACGCGTTCGGCGCGGACACCGGCCGCCGACTGGCGCGCCGCGAGGACCTGCAGCTCGGCGAGGGCGCCGGGAGTGCTCGCGACGACCAGGCCCCCCTTCGGCTCCAGTTCGACGGTGTGCGGGCCGAGTTCGGCGCCGGCCTCGTCCCACAGCTCGCGGCTGAGCCGGGCCAGCTCCAGCTCCGGTCCCGGTCTCTTGTCGGAGAGGAGGATGTTGCCCTCCCCGCGGCTGGTGGTGCCGGCGCCGACCGGGCCCCGGTCGAGGACCGTGACGTCGAGCCCGGCCGCCGCGGCGTGGAACGCGCACGCGGCGCCCACGATGCCCGCGCCCACCACGACGACTCTCATGCCCACCCCCTGGTGCAATGTCACATGCCATTCTCTAGGCTAGCCACCCGACCGTTCCGCGGACAACGCCGCAAACCGGGCGAGTTGGGCCCGGTACCCGACGACGGCACGCCGGACGACCGGCGCCAGCAGGGAGAAGCATCGCCGTGAAGCCGCCCGGACACCCGCACCTGAACGGACACTCGATCCTGGCCGGGGACGAGGTCCCCGGCACGGGGGATGCCTGGTACGCGGCCGCCGCCGCGTCCGGGGAGCCTTTCGGCCCCGCCCTGCACGACGCCTCGGCGGAGCAGGTCGCGGAGGCCGCGCGGCTCGCCGCGGCGACGGCGCGGGACTTCCGCGCCCTTCCGCCCGGCCGGCGGGCGGCCTTCCTCGACGCCTGCGCCGAGGAGATCGAGGCGCTCGGCGACGGCCTGCTGGAACTCACGGCCCGCGAGACGGGGCTCACGCGGCCCCGTCTCGCCGGTGAACGGGCCCGCACCTGCCGTCAGTTGCGGGTCTTCGCCGAACTGGTCAGGGACGGCGCGGTGGCCGGCGCGCGGACCGACTCCGCGACCGGGGGAACGGACCTGAGGCTGCGCAGGATCCCGCTCGGCCCGGTGGCGGTCTTCGGCGCGGGCAACTTCCCCCTGGCGTTCTCCGTCGCGGGCGGCGACACGGCCTCCGCGCTGGCCGCCGGGTGCCCCGTCGTCGTCAAGTCGCACCCGGCGCACCCCGGCACCGGCGAGGCCGTCGCCCGGGCCCTGACGGCCGCCGCCCAGCGCACGGGGATGCCGCCGGGCGTGTTCTCGCTGCTCGTGGGCCGCGCGCACCGGGTCGGCCTCGCCCTGGTCCAGGACCCCCGGATCACCGCGGTGGGCTTCACCGGATCGCGCGCCGGGGGGCTGGCCCTGGTCGCCGCGGCCGGTGCGCGCCCGGTGCCCGTCCCCGTCCACGCGGAGCTGTCGGCGGTCAACCCCGTGATCGTGCTCGACGGGGCACTCGCCGATCCGGAACGGGAGGCCGAAGGGTACGCGGCCTCGCTGACCCTCGGCGCGGGGCAGTTCTGCACCAATCCCGGCCTGCTGCTGCTTCCGGCCGGGCCCTCGGGCGACGCCTTCCTCGCGGCCGCGGCCCGGGCCGTGCGGAACACCCCCGGCCAGGTCATGCTCACCCCCGGCATCTGCCGCGCCTACGCCGAGGGGGTGCGGCGGTGGGCGGCGGTCGACGGGGTGCGGGAGGTGGCACGGGGCGCGCCGGGCCAGGGCCGGTACGCACCCGCCCCGGCGCTCTTCACCTGCGACACGGCCGTGTACACCGCCCACCGGGACCTCCACGGAGAGGTCTTCGGCGCGGCGGGGCTCGTCGTACGCTGGTCCGGGACGCGGCAGCTCCTCTCCCTGCTGGAGCACCTGGAGGGGCAGCTGACGGCCACGGTGCACGGAACGGAGGCCGACGGGGCCACGGCGGCACGGCTGCTGCCGGTACTGGAGGAGCGGGCGGGACGCGTGCTGTGGGGCGGCTGGCCGACCGGTGTCGAGGTCAGTCACGCGATGGTGCACGGGGGCCCGTGGCCCGCGACGACCTCGCCGGGGGCCACGAGCGTCGGGGCCCTCGCCGTCGAACGCTGGCTGCGCCCGGTCTGCTACCAGTCCTTCCCCGGCACGCTGCTGCCCCCCGAGCTCAGGGACACCGATCCGCCGGAGGCCGCCGCCCTGCCGCCCGGGGGGCGCCCGCTCCGGTAGGGCGTGCGTGACGGCCGCGGAGCGGCGGGGCCGGTTCCGGGCGCCCCGGAGCGGCCCCCGACGGCGCCCGCGACCTGCGCGGCACCGGCCCACACGGGGGGACAGGCCGTTTCACACTTCGCGCCGGCGCAGGTCACGGACGGGTGAGGCTGCGTGTCACCCCGGCCGCGACGGTCGTGGCGAAGATCCAGCCCGACGCGACGAGCAGGACGGCCAGCCACTGGTGGGGACCGGTGGGGGCGAAGGCCTTCTCCTGGCCGAAGTCGACGACCGGCAGCAGCAGGTCGGCCGCGTAGACGGGAGCGTTGAACGGGGGCCCCTTGCCTGGCTCGGAGCGCGTCGGTTCGTCCAGCCCGAAGGCGACGGTGCCGGCGAGCAGCAGCGTCAGCAACCAGGCCACGGCCCGGGCCGGCCGGAAGCCGTAGCCGACGGTCACGTCCTGGACATGGCCCCACACCCTCGCGGGCCAGGGCAGGGAGCGCCGTCGGCGGCGCTGTGCGGCGAGCAGCACCGTTCTGGCCTCGGCGTCCTCGCCGGCTGCGCGGTAGCTACGGGCGAGCTGCTCGTAGCTGTGCGGCAGGAAGCCGCTCCGATCGCATTCCAGCAGGGGCAGCCGCCGGTCAGCCGGCAGCCGGGGGGAGAGCGATTCGTAGACCAGCCCCTCCAGGCTGACCGAGGGCGGCCACACCCCCGGGTCGGCCTCGATCGCCTTGAAGGCGGAGTGGTGCAGCCTGACCTCGCCCGCGATGGGCCGCGCGTCGCGGAGAGTGAGTTGCCGGGCCTCGCAGCTGCTCAGACCGAGGGCGACTCCACCGGGGTTGTGCAGCCGGGCCTCCATGAAGGAGATCCAGCCGCCGGCCGTGCAGCCGGTCAGCCGTACCCTGCCCTCGGCGTCGAGGCCCCCGGCGTTCAGGAGGGTGCCCAGGGTGAGGTTGCGGGCGTCGAGGGCGTCGCCCCCGCGGCCGTGCAGCCGGGCGTCCTCCAGATCGAGGGCGCCGTCGGCCTGCGCCGTCTCCAGGACGAGCGCACCGCGCACCCGCAGCCGGGCGGCTCTGATGTCGCCCTCGACGCGCGCCCTGTCCAGCCGGACCGGTCCGGTGACCTCGCAGTCGGCCAGGCCGAGGTCGCTCTCGACCCGGATGCCGGTCGCGGTGAGCGCGGGCATCCGGGAGGCACACAGGTCCAGCCGGCGCACACGGGCCTCGCTCAGCTCGACCGGGTGCTGGAAGTCGCAGTCCACGAAGCGCACCGGACAGGGGATCTCGGCGTGTGCGAGGTCGAGCCGGCCTGTGACGGTCACTCCGGTCAGATGCAGGCCCGGTATCCCGTCGGCACGGCCGGAGAGCAGGAGTTCGCGCAGAACGGAGGCCCGTACGGGCGGCCGGGTACCCGTGCGACGGCCGGAGGCGTCCGGCGGGTCCCCCTCCGCAGTCCGCCGCCGGGCGTCGACCGGCACGCCCCGGGGAAATGCCTGCACGATCCGGGATTCGAGAGGAGTCGGGTCCGCACCGTCCGGAGACGGGGCGCTAGCCATGCGTCCCCCCGCGGCTCGTGGCCACGCCGCCCCCTCCCGACGTTCTCCCGGGCGCCCATCGTAGTGCCGCCTCCGCCGCCGTCCTCACCCGGGAGTCGGCACGGCTCCGGACGGCGCGGGGCCTGTACGCGTCGTCCGTCCCCAGGGCTGTCCCGTAGGGATCCTCCGCCTGCGCCGCGCATGATGACGGCCCGAACAGGTCGCGGTGCGCGAAAGGTTCCGTCGCGGAGCATGGCGAACAGGACGCGTTTCCGCGCCCGTCCCCCTGTCAGGTGTGTGCGCTGTCGAGGATGGCGAGTTCCCGGGTGGTGGCCTGGCGCTTCCATTCGGGGGCGGTGGTGGCGTAGGTGGTGACATCGTGCCAGCAGCCCTGGGTGCGGAAGAGCTGACGGAGGGTGGCCTCGGGGCGGAGCCCGGCGGAGTGCATCACCGGCGGCATGAAGTGGTGGTCGCTGCGGTGTCCGGCCCAGATGCGGTGCAGGCCCAGCCGGCCGAAGCCGTAGGCCATCAGCAGGCGGCCTGCCTCGTGCCCGTGGCCTCGCAGGGGGGATCCGGGCAGCAGGACGAGGCTGGTGAGCATCGCGTTGCTGCCGTAGTCCTCGACGAGCAGTCCCATGGTGCCGGTGAGGGTGTCGGCGTCCGGGGCGCAGATGGCCAGGGTGTACTTGCGGCGGGGGTGGGTGTGGGGCTGGGCCAGGGCCTGGGCGAAGGCGTCGTGGGCCTGGCCGGTGGTCATGCGGTCGATACCGAGGTAGCGGGTGAGGACCCGGTGGGTGAGGATCCGGGTGAAGGGCTGGTGGTCGTCGGCGCGCAGTTCACGCAGTCGCAGGTGCTCGCCGCGCAGTTCGGGGACGCGGCTCACTCTTCGGCTCCCAGGGGGTGTGCGCCGGTCTCGGCGGCCGGTACGAGGGCGTGGAGGTCGACGGCGTGGCGGCCCGATGCCAGGGGCTCGCCGAGCAGGATGCGGCGGGCGGTGTCGGCGATCAGGGCGGCGCCGAGCATCACCCCGCTGGCGAGCTGGGGCCAGCTGGACAGGGACCTTCCGACCCGGGTGAGGGCGTCGGCCATGGCAGGGCTCAGCCGCTTCTCGTCGACGACGGTGAGCAGGAAGCGGATGGTCTCCTCCCGGTCCAGGGCGCGCACCTCGTCGGCGCTCACCCGGCCGGCGCGGCCGTGGAAGAGCGGTCGGCCGGGTTCGACGTCGAAGCGTTCGATGTCGAGCAGGCCCCGGTCGTTGGTGTCCATCAGGACGGGGATCTGCCGGTGGCGGGCGTGCTCGCGGGCGGCGACCTTCACCCAGGGGGTGTCGCACTCCTCGACCAGGAGGTCGAGCCCCCCGCCGGGAGCGGGAGCGGCGAAGAAGTCCTCGATGGTGTCCTCGGTGACGCCGCCTCGGAAGATCTCGATGTCCAGGTAGGGGTCGAGTTCGTACATGTGTCGGGCGCACAGCACGCTCTTCTCCACGCCGAGTTCGTGGACGCCTGCCCGCAGCCGGTTCAGGTTCGACAGGCCGAGCCGGTCGAAGTCCGCCAGCCGGAAGGCCCCGCCGACCCCCTCCATGGCGCAGGCCAGCGCCGCGCTGCTGCCCACCGACAGTCCGATGACGCCGATCCGGCGATGCAGCAGGGCCTGCTGCTGCGCACGGGTGATCTTGTCTCGGTTGCGGTCGGTGCGTACCAGCCGGAACTCCTCCCGGGGCAGCACGTGCACCAGGCGCCCGGACCACGGATACCAGGCCCACCTGCCGTATGCGTCAGGCCGACCGTCCATGACCTCGGTCACGGCATGCGAGCGGGAGCGGGAGGCGAACGGGTCCCGGGGTGCCCGGCAGCGCAGCAACTCCTCGACCTGGTCCTCGATACGGTCATGGACCTCCCGCACGCTGGATGATTCCCGCAGCCTGGACAGGGCAACGCTGTCGTCAGGCCGTGCGGGGTCCAGCAGCAGGGGGCGAAACGATTCGCTCACCTTCTGCGCGGAAGGCGGCACCAGGCAGCCGGGATCCAGGGGGGATTCCATCAACGGGGTCATGATCGGGAAGCTAACAGCCAGACGATCTTGCAAGGCGTCGGATCACTCCCAGGCGCACGATCGAAATGATCTTCTACCGAGTGCGCCCCCCGCACCTCCACGCGCCCCCGGGCGGCTGCTGCTCGCGCCGTGGCTGCGGCGATGGGAGCCGATGGTCAGGTCGCCCGCGCGGTAGAAGCATGCGCAGCGGCGCATAGGCGCGGACCGGGCCCGGGAGCCTGCCGGTTCGGCGAGGACGTGGAGGACTTCGTCTGGCGGGGTGCTGTCGTCGAGCAGGCCGCGCTGCTGGGCCTCCCACAGAACGGTGACGGGGTCGACGGGCTCGTGGCGGCGGGCCAGGGCCGTCAGGCACTGCCACAGTCCGGCGTGCCGCCACACACCGGGACGACGTGGTCACCAAGCTCGGCTACGAGCACCTGCGCGCTGCCGAGCCCGATCGTCGTGACCCGCTGACCCCGGTCACGGGCGCCGGTCCCCATCTGGTCCCCAAAAATGATCAAGGGCCGGTTTCGGATACCTCCGAAACCGGCCCTGACCTGCGACTCTCACAAGTCGGGACGACAGGATTTGAACCTGCGACCCCTTGACCCCCAGTCAAGTGCGCTACCAAGCTGCGCCACGTCCCGATGCCCGTCGTGACCTGGGGTTTCCCCCGGCCGAACGCGCACGAGAACCATACCGCACTCGACCGGGTGGTCACGAACCCGTTCTCCGGCGCCGCGGGCATTTGACCTCGAGTTCACTTGAGGTTGCACGGTGGGCTTCATGACCACGACACAGACCGGTTCCGCGGCCGGTTTCCGGGACGTCGGCCGGCTGATGGCCCTGATGACCGGGGACGAGAAGCACGGGCCCGCCGCCACCTCCACCCTCGACGCCCTGTGGGTGCTCTACGACCGTGTGCTGCGCGTGTCGCCGCACACGGCCGACTCCCCCGGGCGCGACCGGTTCCTGCTCTCCAAGGGACACGGCCCGATGGCCTACTACGCGGTCCTCGCCGCCAAGGGGTTCGTCCCGGAGGGCTGGCTGCCGGGCTTCGGCTCCTACGACTCCCCGCTCGGCCACCACCCCGACCGGACGCTGGTGCCGGGTGTGGAGATCGGCAGCGGGTCGCTCGGGCACGGCCTGCCGCTCGCCGTGGGGACCGCGCTCGGCCTGCGGGCGCAGGGGCTGACCGGCCCCCGGGTGTGGGTGCTGATCGGGGACGCCGAGCTCGACGAGGGGAGCAACCACGAGGCCCTCGCCTACGCGGGCCCGGAGGGTCTGGAGTCCCTGCACACGCTGGTGATCGACAACTCCTCCGCCACCCCGGGCTGGCCGGGCGGCATCGCCTCGCGCTTCGCCGCCGCGGGCTGGTCCGCGGACACCGTCGACGGGCGGGACCACGAGGCCCTGTACCGGGCCTTCACCGCACCCCATCCGGGGCGCCCCCGCGCGGTCGTCGCCCGGGTCGAGCCCAAGAACGCCTGAATCCACCCCTGCACCACCATCGGAGAACCGCCCATGGACACGATGCGCGACCGCTTCATCTCGACCACCACCCGGCTGCTGGACGAGGACCCCCGCCTGGCCCTCGTGCTGGCCGAGATCAGTCGCGACGGCTTCGACCAGGCCGCTCGCCGCCACCCCGACCGGGTGATCAACGTGGGGATCCGCGAGCAGCTGCTGGTCGGCGTGGGCGGCGGCCTGGCCCTCACGGGGATGCGGCCCCTGATGCACACCTTCGCCAGCTTCCTGGTGGAGCGCCCGTTCGAGCAGGTGAAGCTGGACCTGGGCCACCAGGGCGTGGGCGGCGTCCTGGTCAGCGCCGGCGGATCCTACGACTGGCCCGCGGGCGGCTTCACCCACATGGCCCCGGGGGACGTGGCGCTCATGGACACCCTGGACGGCTGGACCGTGCACGTCCCGGGGCACCCGGACGAGGCGGAGGCGCTGCTGCGGGCGGCCGCAGCCGGCGAGGACCGGGTGTACGTGCGGCTCTCCGTGCAGTCCAACGCCGCGGCGATGCAGGTCGGCGGCGGGTTCACCCCGGTGCGCGCCGGACGGGGGCCGGTGGTCGTCGCGGTCGGCCCGATGCTGGACGGGGTGCTGGCCGCCACCGAGGGAACGGACGCCGCGGTGCTCTACGCCGCCACCGTGCGCCCCTTCGACGGTGCGGCCCTGCGGGCCGCGACCGCCGGCCGCAGGACGGCCGACGTGGTGCTGGTCGAGCCCTACCTGGAGGGGACCTCCACGGCGGCGGCGAACGACGCGCTGGCCGACGTGCCGCACCGGGTGCTGGGGCTCGGGGTGCCGCGACGCGAGCTGCGGCGCTACGGGACGACCGCCGAGCACCTCGCGGCACACGGTCTCGACCCCCGCGGGCTGCGACGCCGGATCGAGGCCTTCGCCGGGCGCTGAGCGGGGCCCGGCCGGGGGGCGCAGGGGGTGGGCGGCCGGCCGGCGAGAGGTGTTCAGCGGCGGTGGACGCCCGGCGGCCGTGCGCGGGCGCCGGCACCGGGGAACAGCGGACGGACGGACCGCGCCGCCCTCAGTCCCCCGGCGCCGCCGCCAGGTCGGGGTGTGCGTCGAGGAGGGCGCGGGGCGCGGCCTGGCGCCAGGAGTCCACCAGGATCGCCCGCAGCTCCTCCTCGTCGTCGAGGGCGGCGAGCCGCACCCGGATCCACGCGAAGGCGTCGTCGTGGCCCTTGCGGAGGAAGAACTTCCCGGGCTCGGCCGCGATGAGCTCCTCGCGTTCCTCCTTGGGGCACTTCACGCCCATCGCCAGGTCGTCCCGGTCGAGCGAGGCGAAGACCCGGCCGCGGGCCTCCAGCCGGAAGGTGGGCATGCCCCAGGCGAGCTTCTCCTGCGCTCCGGGCAGGGTGAGCGCGATTCTGCGAACGTCGTCAGCGGTGGCCATGCGCCGACGCTAGCGCCCGGCACGGACACCCGCGCGGGACACGGGGCCCGCGCGGGGCCTCCCGGGTGCCGCAGCGGAGATCGCCGCCGGACGGCCGGGGCGCGGCGCGCGGCGCGGGCATCCCGCCCGCCCGCCGTGCTCCCGGAGCCGCGCGCCCGGCACCGCAGCCCGGATGCGGGGCCGGGGCGCGGCGTGCGGCGGGATGCCGCGCGCCCACCGGGGCGCGTAACCCTCCGAGCGCGGGACGCGCGCGCCCCCTGCTGCCCGGACCGGCGGCGCACGCTCCCCCTCGCCTCCGCGCGCTGCTGCGCCGGGATGCGCTTCGCCACCACGCGGTGGATTTCGGTCCGTTCCGGCGCAGTATCGATCCTGCCTCCTTTCCCTGAAGCCACATCCGTTCACCCCGGCGCCGCGCCGGGGTGCCGTCGGAGGCTCCCGGAGCGAAACCGGAACCGGCCGACAGGTGGCATCCTCCATCCGGAGGGGAAGTGTCCGGTGCGGGGCAGGGCTTCGGCCTACCACCCGGTACACAGCCTCAATCACACGTCAACGGTCCATGTTCCGGCCAAAGTCGGCATCCACCTTGTCCCTCGGGGCAGCGCTCAACAGGCTGATGTGGTCGGCCTGTTCGGCACGGGGGTGCTGCCGACGCACCACCTGCTCGCACAACTGCGCGAACAGGCGTTTCGCGGAGGGGAGCTCGCGATGGACGGTTACTTCGCCAGTCGACTGCACCACCGGCTGCGCGCCCAGGTGAGGGAGTTCGCCGAGAGGGAGGTGAGGCCTCGTGTTCCGGCCATGGAGGACGCCAGGGTCGTGGACCGCGACCTCTCGCAGCTGATCGCACGGCAGGGCTGGCTCGGGGCCACCATCAGCGAGGACTACGGCGGAACGGCGCTGGGGCACCTGGCGAAGACCATCGTCATCGAGGAGCTGTCCCGGGTCAGCGGTGCCATGGGCGCCATGATCCAGGCTTCGCAGCTGGGCGTCGCCAAGATTGTCCATTTCGGCAGTGACGACCAGAAGAAGACCTGGCTTCCGGCGATAGCCTCGGGCGCCTGCCTGCCCACGATCGCCGTGACCGAGCCGGAATCGGGCGGGCATGTGCTCGGGATGTCCGCGACGGCCGTCCGGGACGGCGACGACTACGTCCTCAACGGCCGGAAAGTGTATGTGGGAAACAGCCATGTGGGGGATCTGCACGGTGTGGTCGTTCGGACCGGTCCCGGGGCGCGCGGACTGACCGCCTTCCTGGTCGAGTCCGACCGTCCGGGATTCCGCGTCGGCGAGCAGCAACCGACCATGGGACTGCACGGGTTCAGCTTCGGCGAACTCCTCTTCGAGGACTGCCGGGTGCCCGCCTCGTGCCGCCTCGGGAACGAGGGGGACGGGCTGGCCGTCGCGTACTCCTCCAGCGTGCTCTACGGCCGGGCCAACCTGACGGCGGTCTCCCTCGGTCTGCACCGCGCGATCCTGGAGGAGACCACACGCTTCTGCGAGCAGCGCCGGCGCTACGGGAAGCCGCTGCACGAGCTGCCCTCGGTGAAGCTGAAACTCGGTGCGATGCAGTCCCGGCTGATGACCTCCCGGCTGGCCGCCTACCATGCGGTGCACCTGCTCGACCAGGGTCTGCCCTGTGACGCCGAGCTGATGAACGCCAAGCTGGTGAACGTGGAGTCCGCCATCGACTCGGCGCGCAACGCGATGGAGGTCCACGCCGCGGCCGGGCTCTTCACCGACCGCCCGGTCGAGCGGTACATGCGGGACGCCCTGCACATGTTCGCTCCCGCGGGCACCTCCGACATCCAGCTCCTGCGGCTCGCCGAGGTCGCCCTGGGCAAGGCCAAGGGCGACTGGTCCGAGCGGCTCTCGGACGCGGTGCGGCTGGCACCGGCCGGCTGAGGCCCCGACCGGCGCGGAGCCGGGGGCCCGAGGGGCGCGTCCGCCGGCGCCACGGGCGGCCCGCGGCCGCCCGTGGCGCCGGCGGTTCAGATGCGGCCGTCCTCCCGGCGGTGGATCTGCCCGATCAGCTCGGCGGCAAGGGACTTGATCGTCTCCAGCCCCGCCCTGCCCCACGGCCGGGGCTCGGTGTCCACCACGCAGATGGTGCCGAGTGCCATCCCCGTCCGGTCGATCAGGGGCGCCCCCAGGTAGGAGCGGATGCCGATCTCGTCGACGACCGGGTTGCCCGCGAAGCGGGGGTAGTCGCAGACGTCCTCCAGGACGAGCGCCTTGCGCCGCACCACCACATGGGGGCAGTAGCCGTGGTCCCGGGCCATGAAGCGGCTCACCCCGCCGCTGCCGGCCCCGGGGTCGGCGTGGGTGCCCGTGTGGGTGCCGCCCGGGGTGTGCAGTCCGGCGAAGAACTGCTTGTTCTCGTCGATGAAGTTGACCATCGAGTACGGGGCGCCGGTCACCTCGGCGAGCTTCTGCGCGAAGTCGTCGAAGGCCGGGTCCGGGCGGTCGCCGAAGCCGAGCTGGCGCAGCCGCCGCACCCGGGCGGGGGCCTCCCTGTCGACCGGGGTGAGCAGCAGGTGGCCGGTGGGGTCGTAGGTCATGACGATGCTCCGTAGCTCGGCGCCGGGCCCGGTACGACGGCGGGTGTGCGGGTGAGCAGATGCTGGACGAGCGTGACCAGGGTGCCGATGCCCGAGCTGGCGATCCGGGCATCGCACAGCACCACCGGCACCTCGGGCCGGAGGTCGATCGCGGCCCGCACCTCCTCGGGGTCGTAGCGGTACGCGCCGTCGAACTCGTTGACGGCCACGACGAAGCCGATGCCGCGCCGCTCGAAGAAGTCCACGGCGGAGAAGGAGTCCTCCAGCCGGCGGGTGTCCGCCAGGACCACCGCGCCGAGCGCCCCCTGGGAGAGCTCGTCCCACATGAACCAGAAGCGCTCCTGCCCCGGGGTGCCGAACAGGTACAGCACATGGCGGGCGTCCAGGGTGATCCGGCCGAAGTCCATCGCCACCGTGGTGGTCCGCTTGGCCTCGATCCCGTCCAGGTGGTCCGTGCCGACACTCACCTGCGTCAGCAGCTCCTCCGTGCTGAGCGGGTCGATCTCGCTCACGGCGCCCACGAAGGTGGTCTTGCCGACGCCGAAGCCCCCGGCGACGAGGATCTTCAGCGCGGTCGGGAAGAGGTCTCCGGCTGCCGGGCCGGAGTCAGAGCCGTCGTCGTAGGCCATCGAGCACCGCCTCCAGCAGTGAACGGTCGGTGGGTGTGCCGTGCGGACGCGGCGCCCGTGCCGTGACGGCACCGCAGTCGACGAGGTCCGAGAGGAGCACCTTGGTGACGACCGCGGGCAGCCGCAGGTGCGCCGAGATCTCGGCGACCGAGGTGGGTCCGCGGCACAGTCCGAGCGCGAGGGAGTGCTCGGGGCCCAGGTGGCCCTGCGGAGCCGAGCCCGTCGCCATCACCAGGGAGAGCAGGTCCAGGGCCGTCGTCGGGCGGGTGCGGCCGCCGCTGACGGTGTAGGGGCGGATCAGCCGGCCGGCGGCGTCGTCCAGCAGCGGCCCTTCCTTGGGAGCGGGCATGTCACTGCCCCACAGGGCTCGACGCCCCGGCGGCCGTCCTGGCGGGGGTGGTCAGGTAGGGGCGCACGCTCTTGACGAGCATGGCCATCTCGTAGCCGAGGACGGCCGCGTCGGCCTCGCGGCCGGCCAGGACCGCCAGGCAGGTGCCGGAACCGGCGGTGGAGACGAACAGCAGCGTGGAGTCCAGCTCCACGACCACCTGCCGCACCTCCCCGCCGTCGCCGAAGCGGGCCCCTGCGCTGCGCCCCAGCGAGTACAGGCCGGAGGCGAGTGCGGCCATGTGGTCCGCGCTGTCGTTGTCCAGGCCGTGCACCGACTTCACCAGGCCGTCGGAGGAGAGCAGTACCGCGTTGCGGGTGTAGGGCACCCGCTGGACCAGACCGGTGAGGAGCCAGTCGAGGTCCGATACGTGACCGGTCGGCACATCGCTCGCCATGCTGCATCTACTCCTTGGTCGTGGGGTCGTGGCGGTGCTGTAAGGGCTGTGCGGGCGCGGGCCGGGCCGTGTCGTGTGCGGACTCGGCGAGGACGATGCCGCGCTGGAAGGCGGCCATCAGGCCGGGGTCGTGCAGGGTGTGCTCGTCCTCGCGGCGCGTCGCCGGGGCCTCGCGCAGCTGCGGTACCAGGTGCTCCTGGCTGCGGCGCCGGGGCAGCCGGGGCCGGCCCCCGGCCCCCGGGACCGGGGCCGGGGCCGTCGCCGGATCGGGCTCCGGGTGCCCGGCGGGCGCGGGCGGCATCGGCGCCGGGTGGGCCGGGGGCGCCGCGGCTCCGGGGAGGGCTCCCGCCGGGCTCGGGCGGTCGCGGTACTCCCCGCGGACGGGGAGGGGGTCCGGTCCGGTCCCGGGGTCCCGGGCGGGCTCCCGCTGCGCGGGCAGCGGCTGGGCGTTCCCCGCCGGCGGCCCGGCGTGACCGGGATCGGTGTGCCGCCGCGGGCCGCCCGTGTGGCCGGTCCCCCGGGCGGGCTCGCCGTGGAAGCGGTCGCCGGGCGGCTCGGCGGGGGGCGGCTGCGGGAGCCGCGGGGGGCCGGTTTCCGCGGCGGTGGAGGCGGCGGTCGGCCGGGCTCCGTCCGAGGCGGCCGCGACGGGGTCGGAGCCGAGCAGGCCCTGGGGCAGGACGAGCACCGCCTGGACACCGCCGTAGATGTTGGACTGGAGCCTGACCGCGATGCCGTGGCGGCGCGCCAGGGCCGAGACGACGAACAGCCCGATCCGGCCGTCCTGGAGCAGGTGGCCGACGTTGACCTGGTCGGGGTCGGTGAGCAGGGCGTTCATCCTCTCCTGCTCCTCGGCCGGCATGCCCAGCCCGCGGTCCTCGACCTCGACCGCCAGTCCGGCCGTGACGTGCTGGGCGCGCATCAGCACCTGGGTGTGCGGTGCGGAGAAGAGGGTGGCGTTCTCCACGAGTTCGGCCAGCAGGTGGATCACGTCCGCCACCGCGTGGCCCCGCAGGGTGCCGTCGATGGGCGGAACGAGCTTGACCCTCGGGTACTGCTCCACCTCGGCGATGGCGGACCTCAGGACCTCGGTCATGGTCACCGGGTTGGACCACTGGCGCCGGGAGATGGCGCCGCCGAGCACCGCGAGGTTCTCGGCGTGCCGGCGGATGCGGGTGGCGAGGTGGTCGACGTGGAAGAGGCCCTTCAGCAGTTCGGGGTCCTCGACCTCGTTCTCCAGTTCGTCCAGGAGCTGGATCTCCCGGTGGACGAGGGACTGCAGGCGCCGGGCCAGGTTGACGAAGACCTCGACCTTCTGCTCGTTTCCGACGCTGCTGGACAGGCGCGAGGCCTGCACCACCGCCGCGAGGGCGGCCTGGTGGGAGCGGCCGAGTTCATGGGCCAGCAGGTCGAACTCGTCCCCGCCGCGGGGCGCGGCCGCGGCGGCGCGGCGTGCGGGCGGGGCCTCGCCCCGGCGCAGCCCGTCGACGGCGGTGCGCAGTTCGGCCTGGCCCCGGGCGGCGCCCCGGCGCAGCGCGGAGGCGCGGGCGAGCAGGGAGGCGGCGGTGCGCTCGGCTCCGACGGCGGCCGAGACCACGGCCGCGGCCGCGAGCGAGGCCGCTCCGAGGAGCACGAACCACAGGGTGAAGGTGGGTTCGGGGGAAGCCGCCTGGAGCACGAAGGTGACGGCGGCGGCCCCGCTGAGCGTGGCGACCACGGCCGGCAGGACGGCCGCGCGCAGCAGCTGGGGGCGTATGCGGGTGTCCGGCCGTCCCGGTGAGGAGGGCGACCGCCCCGGTGACGGCAGGGAGCGGGCGCCCGGCCGCCCGTGGCGCCCGCCTTCTCGGCGGTCGGACCGCGCGGCGGGTGCGCGTAGTTGAGACATCGGCGTCCTCGGTACGTGGGGTCCCAGGAATCGGCGTACAGCGGGAGAGCGGTGCACGGGCAGGCCAGGGGCACACGGAGAGAAGCCCACCGTTGATCACCGGCAACACACGGTAGTCGGCGACCGGACGAGGACGAGCAGCAGTGGGAAAAGTTCCCCGGGGCGCGTGCTGCTCTGGTATGAGGGCCGCAGGGCGGCGCGATACGGGGCGAGGTGTCACGGCATGTCCCGGGGCGGCACCCCGTCGGCACCACCCGGGGCGGGGGACGGGGGCGCCGGACGGATGCCGGGGGACGCGTGCGGGCAAGAACGATTCACCCGGACGAAGGAAGGGGTCGCGCTCCCGCGCACCGGCCCGGCCGAGGCCCGCCCCGGGTGGACGCGCTCCCCTCCGCACGGCCGCCCGGTCCCCAACGGGGCCCCACCCGGCCGGCCGTGCGGGGCGGTCAGCGCGCGGAAGCCGCCACGGGCGGGTGGGGGACCTGCCAGGTGGCCCGGACGAGGGCGCGTTCGGTGGCCGCGAGGTGGACGGCGGCGGCCAGCCAGGCCCGTGCGTAGCGGTCGGGATCGGGGTCGGTGGACCGCCCGAAGGCGTCGCGGCCCCGGCGGCCGGCCTCCGCGGCGAGTGCGGCGCCCAGCTCGGCGGCGGTGTGGAAGCCCGCACGGCGCAGTCGCGCGGGTCCGGCTGTGCCGCCCGCGCCGGGGCCGCCGCCGCGGTGCTGCTCCGCGACCGTCCTGCGCCCCCCGGCGACGGCGAGCTCCACCAGCCGGCGCGCCTGCCACAGGGGCGAGTCGGCCAGGGGGTCGGGACCGGTCGCCTCGGCGGGCGGGGGCTCGATCCCGTCGGCCGGCGGGAAGTGCGAGCCCTGCAGGCGGTCGTAGCCCAGGTCCGCGCGCCCGCTCCACTCCGGGGGCAGGCGCAGCGTCGGGCCCGTACCGGGCACGGGGCCCACCGCCAGGGCGTGGAGGGTGGCCGTCCGCGCGGTGTCGACCCGCCCGAGCACCCGTATCCGCAGACCGGGACGGGCCGCGAGGCGGCGGAGGTTCGCCGTGTGCGCCAGGTCGGGGTGGCTGCCCGCGGCGACCAGGCGGATCAGCGGGCCGTCCGGCTGCTCCGTCCCGTCCGGGGGCAGCGCGCGGGCGAGTACCTGGTCACCGCGGGCACCGACGACCACCACGTCGCTGCCGACCGGTTCCCGGGCCGCCCGCTCCGCGGCCTCGGGGTCGTCCCAGGGGTCGGGGGACAGCCGCTGCGCGACCGCTTCGGCGAGCGGGCGGGCGAACAGGGCGCCCACGGGGCCGGAGGACCACGGCAGGCCCGGGAGCGGGGTGGCCCGCACTCCGCGGCCGGAACCCAGGCGGCCGTCCGGGGAGACCGTCGCCCCTGCGATCAGCAGCCCCCGGCGGGCGAGTGCGCCGTGGTCGAGGGCGCCGCCGCCGAGTGCCACGGCGGCCGTCCCGGCGCCGCGTGCACGAGACGGGCCGCCGGGTCTCACGTCGGCGAGGGTGTACCAGCGGCCGTCCTCACCCACCAGATGGGTGACCACCCCGGCGTACCCGGTTGCGCTGATCACCGGCTCCCGCAGGACGCCGTGGACGCGGAGGCCGCCCTCCGGCCGGTAGTCGCGGCGGACGGTGCCGACCAGCCCCGGGGCGGGGCTTCCGGAGGCGAGCAGGTCCGCCGTGCGGAGGAGGTCGCACAGGGCCGAGACGAGGTCGGCGAGCCGGTGGCCGTCGTGGCGGGCGCGGGCGGCCCGCAGGCCGCGGACCACCCGCAGCGCCGCGGCCTCAGCCCGGACGAGCCCGGCCAGCCGGGCGGTGTGCGCGGCGCGCAGGAGTTCCGCCTGCGGCACGGCGCCCGCGGCGGGGGTCCCGGAGTCCAGGACGGCGGCCGCGGCCGCCCACAGTCCGGCCGCGGCCGAGCGCTGGGCGGAGGTGGGAGGGGGCGGCGCGGGACGGCCGGCGGGCGGGGGGACCCGGTCCTGCGCGGTGGACGCCTCGGGTGCGCCGGAGCCGCCCTCCGGTGCGCCGGCCCCCTCCTGCCGCCCGGCGGCCCGCGGGACCGCGGACCGGCCGTGCGGACCACCGGCCGCCGGGTCGGCGACGGGGCAGGCGCCGAGGACCGCGGCCCGGTGGAGGCACCGGGGTGCGAGCAGGCACGTGCAGCGGGCCTGCCCGGGGGCGTCGACCGTCCCGGAGGCTCCGGGGTGGAGGCTGACCTCGGCGTCCGCCCCGCAGTCGATGCGCAGGACGCCGTCGCCGTCCCCGACGGCGACGGGCGCCGCGGCGCAGCGCTCGATCGCCGCGTCCAGCTTCCTGCGGAGCCGCGAGGTGAGGCCCTCGACGGCGGCGGCCACCACCTCGGGCGCCACGGGCGGCAGCGGGACGCGGTCGCCCCGGTCGGCGAGGGCGTTGCGGGGGGTGCTGGACGATGTCACCGGGCTTCTCCACGGAGGCGGTCCCCCACCCAGCGGGCGAGGGCGAGCGGACTGAGGGCGGCGACGGGCATCCCGGCCGCGACGAGCTGCCGGGCGACGGGCACCGAGTAGCGCGGCGCCCCGGCGTCGTCCAGCGCGGCGCAGCCCATCAGGTGGACTCCGGACGCGGCCAGTGCGCGGACCTCGCCGAGCAGTCCGCCGAGCGCGTGGCCCTCCTCGAAGTCGCTGACCACGACCACCAGGGTGCGGCTCGGCACGGTCACGAGCGTGCGGGCGTGCGCGAGCCCCGCCGCGATGTGGGTGCCGCCGCCGACCCGTACCTCCAGCAGCAGTGACAGCGGGTCGGCGACCCGGTCGGTGAGGTCCGTGACCCGGGTGGAGAAGGCGAGGAAGTGGGTGGAGAGCGTGGGCACCCCGCCCAGCACGGCGGCGGTCAGCGCCGACCAGACCACCGACGCCTCCATCGAGCCGGACACGTCGACGACGAGGATCAGCCGCCAGTCCGCCTCCTTGCGGGCACGGGTGCCGAAGACGGGCCGCTCCGGGACGACGACCGTCCGGCCGTCGTCGAGCCGCCGGGTGTGGGCCAGGTTGGCACGCAGGGTGCGGGGCAGGTCCAGCGGCCCGCCGGGGCGGCGGGTGGGCCGCGGGGTGGCGAGGCCGGTCAGCGCGGGCCGGACGCGTGTGGCGAGTTCCCTGGCGAGCTCCTCGACGAGGCGGCGGACCAGGGGGCGCAGCGGGGCGAGCCGCTGCTCCGGCAGGCCACCGGCCAGGGACAGCACCGAGGTCAGCAGCTCGACCGAGGGACGGACGGCGGCGGGATCGAGTTCGGTCAGGACGTCGGTGCGGCCGTGCTCGGCGGCGGCCGCGAGGACCTCCTGCCGGATCTCTTCGCCGAACAGGGCCTGGAGTTCCCCGGCCCACTCGCGGGCGGTGGGGAAGGGCGCCTCCCGGCCGCCGCCGCTGCCGCTGCCGCTGCCCGGGGCGAAGTCGGTGGCGCCCTCGCCGCTGCCCCGGCCGTACAGCTCGTCGAGTGCGTGCGCATAGCCGCGGGCGCCTTCGGGGAGGCGGTCGGTCTCCCGGCCGAGGAGCAGGCGCCACCGGTCGGCGGGGGCCAGGCGGGGTTCCGGGGCGCCGGGGGCGGGGGGCCCGCCCCGCTCGCGGCCGGGTCGGCCGTCGGCGGCCCCGGAGCCTGCCGGCGCGGTGGTGGAGGGGGTGGCGGAGTGCGCGGCACCGCCGGGTGCGGGCCCGTCGGCCGGTTGCGGCAGGCCGAGTTCGCCGAGGGCCGCCCGGCCCTCGGCGTCCGCCGCGGTCCACAGGGCGAGGAGCTCCGGTGGGATGTCCAGGGTGAGGTCGACGCGGTCGCCGAGGCGGTCGGTGACGGCCGCCAGCACCCGGTCCCGGCCGGCCGGGCTGAGTGTGTCGAAGCCGCCGCGGAGCGCGGGCAGCCGGTCCAGGAAGGCGCCGTCGGCCAGGGTGCCGATGCGGTCGAGCAGCGGGTCGAGGGCGGCCGGGGCCGACTGGAGCAGCGGGGCCGCCGCCGTCAGCAGGCCGGCCAGCCGGCGGGCCAGCCGGCGGCGGCCGTCGGGGGTGGCCGCGCGGTCGATCCAGCCTGCGGCACGGGTGCCGAGGGTGTCAGCCCCTTCGAGGTCCAGCAGGACCCGGGCGGCCAGCGCGGCGCCCTGCACGAGCGGTGAGCCGGAGTCGGCCAGGCCGCCCAGGACCCGGTCGAGCCGGAGGCCGAGCCGGTGGTCGGCGGCCCGCGCGGCGAACGCGACCAGGGCTGCCGCGTCCTCCCGGTCGTCGCTGCCCGCGAGTCCCGGCAGCGATCTGACCGCCGTCTCCAGCAGGGCGGCGGACAGCTCACCGGCCCGCTCCCGGGTGTCCGGGGTGGTACCGGGCAGGTGCTCGCGCCGGAGCGCCTGGAGCAGGTCGAGGGCTTCGAGGAGTTCGGGGAGGGTGGCGGAGGCGGGCAGCACGGCGGAGGCGTCGGCGAGCCGGTCGGCGACCAGCGACGGCAGATCGCAGCGGGCGGCGGCCCGCAGCGCGGTCAGGACCTGCGCGCCGGTGGCTCCCCCGTCGGCGGTCTCGCGGCGGAAGGACTCGCGGAGCGTGCCGGCGGCCGCCTGGGCGGCCGTGACGCCCCGTGCACCGGCGAGGTCGAGCAGCGCGGGGACCGAGGGGGTCCAGGCCGATCGCCACCGGCTGGTGAGCGCGGTCGAGTCGCCGGTGCCGGTCACCTCGACCGCATGGGCGTAGCCCACCCCGCAGGCGTCGAGCCGTCGCAGCAGGACCTCCCTGCGCCGGTCGAGCGTCGAGCGGAGCGGGTCGAGGCGGAGCTCGCGGGGCTCGGGCTTCTCCGGGCAGGGCAGGCGCAGTTCGGCGAGCTCGGCCTCCACGGACGGGCCGAGCCCCGAGCGGGGTGTGCCGGGGGCGGTCCTGCCCCGGTCGGTGCCGACCAGGACCGTCTCCAGGGCACGGGCCAGTGCCCGGCCGCGGCCGAGGGGCTCGCCCTGTCCGAGCACGGTCGTCACCGCCTCCAGCAGTTCGCCCCGGCCGGGCGCGGGCAGGCCGCGGAGCCGGGCCAGGTCGCTCGCCAGCCGCAGGGTCTCGGCGGCCTCGCCGGTCCCGGCGGTGTGCCCGGCGGAGCGCAGTTCGCGGCACAGGGCGGTGAGGGCTGCCGCCGCTGCGGCGCGTACCCGCGCCGGGTCTCCCCCGGACTCGAAGACGGCCTGCTGCCACCGGGGGTCGCGGATGCCCGCGGGGTAGCCCGAGCGGGAGTCGAGCAGGTCGAAGGTGTAGGGGACGAGCGAGGTGACCGCGGCGCCGGGTGCGGGCGCGGCGGGGCGCTCGGCGCCGGTGCCCCCGCCCGGCGCGGGGCCCTCGTCGGCGGGCGCGGGCGGTGGCACCGGTCCGGCGGGCGCGGAGCCGAGCAGGGCCGGGGCGTGGAAGGCGCCGACCACCGCGGCGACCCGCCGGCCTCCGGCGGCCGCCCCGGCGAGCACCCGGCGCATGTGCGCCTCGCGTGCCAGGTCCTCGGGCGGCACACTGCCCGCGTCCTCCGCGTCCCGGCGCAGTGCCCAGCCGACGCCGAGTGCGGCCCTGCGGACCGCTTCGGGCGGGCAGCCGGGGGCGAGGACCTCCACGGCCCGGTCCCACAGGTCCTCGCCGTCCCGGCCGGTGCCGGCGGCGGCCAGGGCCTCGGCGAAGGAACGGCCGGTGCGGGCGGAGGCGGACGCCTCCGGGCCGGTCGTCCCCCGGGTGTGCGCGGCGGTGGCGGCCGTGGGAACCTCCGGTGCGCCGGGCGCGTGCCGCTCCCCCGCCGCGGGGTGGGCCGCCTGGGGCTCCGGTGCTCCGGAGCGGCCTCCGTCCGGTGCGCTCCGGGCCGGGTCGGACAGGGGGAGGTCGCAGCACAGGACCTCGGCTCCGCGCTCGCGGGCCCAGCGCACGGCGGCCAGTTCGGGCGAGAAGTCGGCGAACGGGTAGAAGCCGAGCCGTCCTTCGGCTGCACCGGCGAGCGCCACGGGTGCCCGGGTGGCCGGGTCGGACAGGTAGGGCAGCCAGGGCTGGAATTCGGCCGGCAGCTCGACGCAGACCGCCTCGGCGCCGCAGGCGTCGAGCAGGGCGGGGACGGCCGCCGCCAGCGCGGGGCTGTGGTGGCGTACGCCCAGGAGGTAGGGGGCCGCCGATCCGGCGAGCGCGGCGACGGCCTCGCGGGGGTCCGCGCCCTTGCCGGGGAGAGCCGGTCGCCGGGGGCCGTCAGGGCTCTCGGGTGCCGCGCCGGGTGCGCTGTCGTGGTGTGCCGTCACCGCAGGTTCTCCCGCAGGTCCCACAGGCGGCGCCACAGCGCGGAGCCGTTCTCGGCCCGGCGGCGCACCGGGCCGTCCCAGTAGCCCAGGAGCCGGTCGTGGTCCGCGGGGTCGTCCTTGCGGACCACGCCGAGGAGGTGACCGGGCATCAGGTCGAGGGCGTCCCCGGCGGGCAGGTAGGCGGAGGCCACTCCGAGGGACGCGGCGACCTGCACCGCCTCGGCGGTGGACATCACGGTGCCCGGCCGCTCCACGTCCCAGCCCTCGTCGGAGCGCCCGGCGCGCAGGTCGCGGAAGACGGTGACCAGGGCGTCCAGCACGGCGTCGTCCACCCCGAAGGACGCCCCGGCCCGCTCCACCGCCGCCGTGGCCTGGCGGCGCACCAGCGCGGTCTCGGCGTCGGCGTCGGCTATGGGGTGGACGGTCTCGAAGTTGAACCGCCGCTTGAGCGCCGCGGACATCTCCGAGACACCGCGGTCGCGCAGGTTGGCGGTGGCGATGACGGTGAAGCCGGGGGCCGCGGGCACCAGGCCCTCGGTGCTCCCGGCGCCGGAGAGTTCGGGCACGCTCAGCCGGCGGTCCGACAGGATCGACACCAGGGCGTCCTGCACCTCGGGCAGGCAGCGGGTGACCTCCTCGATGCGGGCGACCCTCCCCGTGCGCATGGCGGTGAGGACCGGTGAGTCGACGAGGGCCTCCGGACTGGGCCCCTGGGCCAGCAGCAGGGCGTAGTTCCAGCCGTAGCGGAAGGCGTCCTCGGTGGTGCCCGCGGTGCCCTGGACGGTCAGCGCGCTGGTGCCGCAGACCGCGGCCGCCAGCAGTTCGGAGAGCATCGACTTGGCCGTGCCGGGCTCGCCGACGAGCAGCAGTCCGCGTTCCCCGGCCAGGGTGACCACGCACCGCTCCACCAGGGAGCGTTCCCCCACGAACTTCCGGGTGACCTCCAGCTTCGCGGGCACTCCCGCGGGCGGCTCGCCGGTGAGCGCCAGGGGCTCGCCGCCGCTGCCGCACACGAAGGTGACCACGGCACGCGGGGTCAGCGCCCAGCCCGGTGGGCGGGGGCCGTCGTCGAGGGCGGCGAGGAAGGCCAGTTCGGCGGCGTGGCGCTGCTCGGCCGGCCGGGTCTGCGTGGCCGGGGGCTCCGTCGTCGGGCCGGCGGGCCGGGGGGCGGTTCGGGTCATGGGCTGGGGACTCCGGTGTCGTACGGGCCGGTTCGGGGGCCGCTGGGGCCGGCCGGCCGGGTTCTCGGACGGGGTGGCTGGGGCGCGCGGGTCCGCGGACGGTCTCCCGCGTGCCGGATACGTGTCGGCGCTGCGCCGGGGTGCCCGGTGCCGGGCGCCGACCTGTGCGACGCACGCTACCGACGGCCACCGACAGCGCCTGGCGGCAGGTGCTCCGCCCGGCACCGCTCCGGTGCCGGGCGGGCTCCGGTGGCCGACTCGGGTGCGCCCGCGCGGCGGTGGCCACGAGTCCGCCTGCGCGGCGGCGGAACGCGGCGGCCCGGGCGCGCCGCGCGGCGGTGGCGCGTCCGTCGGGACCCCGCTCCCGCGCGGCGGCCCTGCCGGGTGGCGGTGGCAGGGGCCGCCGCCCAGGACGCTGGCGGGAGCGGGGGCGGGGATCGGGCGGGGACGGGGGTGCGGGCTTCGGGCAAACCGGCTCAGCGGCGTCCTCCGCGCGGCACGTCCAGCTCCTCGAAGCGGGGCGCGTCGCCCTCCCGGACGCGTGTCCAGGCCCTGCGGTACAGGTCCGAGGCCGGTTCGCCGGGGACCACGACACCCAGCGGCGAGTCCTGGCCCGCGAGCAGGTCTCCGTAGAGCGGGAGCTTCCACTGCTCCAGGGGTGTGAGCGGGGACCTCAGGGCCGTCCAGCCGCCCGGCAGGAAGAGCGAGCGGCCCGCCCGGGTGCGCCGCGCCTCCACCACCAGGCGCCCGTGCGCGGCCAGTTCGGCCCGCGCGGCCTTGAGCCGGGCCGGTCTCCACCCGGTCCAGCGCGCCGTGTGGCGGTCCGTCGGGTCGGGCATCGCCAGCAGCATCAGGTACAGCGCGGCGGCGTCCGCCCCGAGGCCGTACGCCTCGGCGGCCTCGCCGACCAGCTGGGGCACCGAGCGCGTCGGGTCCTGCGGCCACCAGGTGCCGTCCTCGAACCGCTCCCCCTCCACCGGGTCGCCGGGACCGGCGAGCAGCGCCCCGAACCGGGGGTCGCGTGCCAGGCGCAGGGCCACCTCGGCGGGGAAGCGCTCCTGTGTACCGGCGCGCAGCGCGGGCAGGTAGGGGTCCTCCCCGGCCGCGTCGAGCAGCGCCGTGCGCAGCGCGGGCGCGGGCTGGTCGTCATGGGTGGCCAGCACCACCGCTCCGTACCGCTCCCATCCGTCGCCGGTCTCGGTGGGGGCGCCGGCCGCCGCACGGAAGTCCGGGAGGTCGATGTACCTGTCCAGGTCCAGCATCAGCCCCGGGTGGGCCAGCCTGTCCCGGACCGCGGCCAGCGCGGCGGGCAGCGCCGCGCGCAGCCGGTCCCCCTCCGGGAGGCGGTGGGCCAGCCAGGCGGCCAGGGCCACGGCACCCACCAGGGCGGTCGCGTCGAATCCCGTGTCCTGCCCGTCGGCCCGGCGGACGCGGTCGCCCTTGATCTGCCAGTTCAGGTCCCGGCTGAGCTCGGGCGCGGCGGCGGGGTCGAGCAGGGCGGGCAGCACCTCGGCGGGCTTCCAGCGGGTCCGCACCGCGCGGACGGCGTCGCCGAGCACCGCCTCGGGTATCGGGGTCCGCCGGCCCACCCGGGCGTTCCAGACCCGGGCGGCCGCGGCCACGTCGGGGCCCTCGGTCCACAGCCGCCGCGGTTCGGCGGGCAGCAGCGCCGAGGTGACGGCCCGGCGGAACCGGGCGTCGAAGCCCTGCAGGAGGTCCTTGGCCACGGCGGCGTCGGCGACCTTCACCCCCAGGGTGGTCCGCGCCTGCTTCGACAGGGAGAAGCGCCCGAACTCGTCGGTACGGGGCATGCCGGCGAGGACGAGCCGGGCCGTCGTGGAGGTCACGCCGGTGAGGCGGGCGAACTCCTCGGCGGCCGCCGGGAGCCAGGGGGCCGGGCCGCGCTCGTCCAGCTCGGCCAGGAACTCGCGCACCCACTGGGCACCGCGGTCCGGCTCCCCGACCGGCTCCGAGGACCGCACGGTGTACGGGGCGGGCACCTCGAAGCGACCAGAGGGGTCGTGGAGGAGCGCGGTGAGGACACGGCCCTCCTCCCCCTCGCGCGGGCCGCCCCAGGCGACGACCACGAGGCAGGCGCCGCCGTCCAGCGGCAGCACGCCCGACCAGTCGCCGTCGCGCCGCTTGCTCTGATAGGGAGTCAGGTGTTGTGCTGCCAGGTGCAGTTCGAACCGGCGCCACGGGGCCGGTCCGGCGCCGGATGCGACTCCCGCGGCGTCCAGCTCCCGCAGCACGGCGAGCAGCGTGTCGCGGTGCTCGGGTTCGGTGGTCACCGCCGCGGCGCGGACCGCGGCCGCCGCGCACCCGTCGGCGAACGCCTGGAGGTCCGGCCAGGAGCGCTGCGGCAGGGGAGGTCCGTCGAGGTGGAGGCGGACGGCGGCCGCGGCTCCCGCGTCCGCGGGGGTCGGCCGCGCCTCGTGTGCGGCCCGGGCGACGGCGCGGATCCGGCGGAGCGCCCGGTCGGAGTCGGCCTCGCCGTACCGGGTGTAGCCGCCGTCGACGAGTCCGGCGAGGGCCTGCCGGACGAGGGTGTCGCCCGGACCCGCGGGTTCCTCCTCGTGGCGGGTGGCCGTGAGCTGCCGGTCGAGTCGTGCGGTCACCTCGTCCAGTTCCTCCTGGCGTGCCGCGGCGTACCGCGCCACCCCGGCGATGCCCGTCACCAGTGCCTCGTGGGTGACCGCCGGGATCAGTGCGCGCACCGCCTCCCGGAGGCCCTTCCCCTCGTCGGTGGACGCGGCCTTCAGCAGCGCCGCCGCCGTGTCCCGGTCGGCTCGGCGCAGGGCGGCCGAGCCCTCCGGGTCCCGGGGGCGCAGGCAGTGCCAGTACTCCACCGGCGGGAGGATCGGGGTGCCCTCCCCGAAGGGGCCCGGGGGGTCGTCGGTGTCGGCCGTGGCGGTGACCGCGCCGTCCGGGTCGACCAGGCTGACCGCGTAGCTGCCGCGGGTGACGGCGCGCGGCCGGTCGTCGCCGGGGAAGAGCAGGGCCGCGACCGGCCTCCCGCACCCGGAGGGCACGGTGACGGCCCGCCCTTCCGTGTCGGTGCCGTGTTGCGAGCCGTCGGGCAGGCCCACCACGCGCCAGCCGAGCACTCCGCCCTCGGGGGCACCGGACGCGGCCGTGCCGTTCGCGGGCAGCAGCCGGGCCTCCAGGAGCGTGCTGCCCTCGGGAGCGGTGCGCAGCGCGTCGGCCAGGAAGGCGGGCACGCTGCGGGGCCCGCGCTGCCCCGTGGCCGGGTCGTACGCGTACCAGCCGGCGCCGGCCCGGCCGGCGCCCGCGGAGCCCTCGCCGTCCCGTTCCCGGTCCCACACCCAGTACGAGCTGCCGTCGCCGATCACCGGGCGCTCTGCGGGCAGCACGCTGTCCCCCCGGTGCAGCACGCCGCCGCCGGTGGTCCGGCCGCCCGCGGGGAGCGGGAGGCTGAACTCGCGGAATCCGCTGTAGTAGTCCATCTGCCGGCCCCGGGGGCTGTCCGTGCCCTCCAGGGGCTGCGGCCGACCGGGAGCGGTGTGCCAGTAGCCGCGCAGCGACCCGTCCAGTGCCCGGGACTCCCAGTGCACGAGGAGTTCGCCGTCCACGAAGTGGAAGCCGGGGTCGCGCCAGGTGTCCCCGGCCGGGATCCGCAGATCGTGGGTGAGGACGGTGCCCTCGGGGCCGATGACCCGGGCCTGGGTGGGGCCGGCGACGACCAGATGGGGCCATGCCTCCGCGACGATCAGCTCGTCCACGTCCTCCTTGCGCACCAGGGCGGTTGCCGCCTCCTCCCAGGCGGGCCAGCCCAGTTCGTCCAGGAGCCCGGCCCGCAGCGTCCGGGCGAGGAGGTCGTCGACCCGGCCGCGGGCGGCCGCCCGGCGGACCTCGTCCGGGGCGAGGGCCAGCGCCTCGCCCGGAATCCAGGCCAGCCGCTCCAGGGCTTCGGGGAAGCCGGGCAGGCCGGCGGCCGACGACCGCGCGGCGACCGTGCGCACCCACTCGGTCAGCAGGGGCCGCCCGCCGGGCGAGGCGGCGAGCAGACGGACGGTGCGCTCTCCGTCCTCGTCGTCGAAGGACGCGTCGGCGGACCGGAGGAAGGCGGGCCGGAACCGGGGGTCGGCCGCCAGGGCCAGCAGGTCCCGCTGCCCCTCCCCCTGCCCCCAGGAGTTCAGGCGCAGGCGGCCTTCTCCCGGGTCGGCCACCGGCAGGCCCAGCGCCAGCAGCAGGTCCAGCAGGTCGACATCGGCCGTGTGCGGCAGCGGCGCCGCGCGCTCGGCGAGTTCCCGTCGCAGCCGCGGGGCCATCCGCTCCACCAGCGTGTACAGGGCCGGCATCCGGTCGGGCCGGTTCCACCGGTGCCGCCGGAAGTCCAGGAACCGCTCCAGCCAGCCCGCGCTGCCGTCGGCGGGGCGTACCGCGCCGGAGTCCTCGCCGTCGCACAGCCCGGCGGTGGCGCCGGACTCCTCCAGGATCTCCAGCCACAGGGCGGACAGGCCGTCGTCGTCGCTGTGCGGCAGGACGTCCAGCAGGGTGGCGCGCACGCCCGCGTCCCGGCGGGCGAGTGCCGCCAGGGCCGTGCGGTGGGCCTTCCACCAGCCGGCTGCCGCCCGCACCGTGCCGGCAAGCCCCAGCAACTGCGCCAGGTAGTCCTGTTCGGCCTCGCCGGACCGCTGCCCGTGGGCGGCCTTGGCAAGGCGCCGCACGTCCGCGGCCATCTGGGCCGACGGCGGAAGACCACCGGAGGTACGGCGCACGCACAACCGGACGTAGCGCCGCAGCGCCTCCTCCGCGGGGAGCCGTGCCGCCAGCTCCTTCGCGTATCCGGACAGCGACTTCACCGGCAGCGCTCCCGCGAGCGCGAACTCCAGGAACACCGCGTCCAGACGGTCCTCGTCGACCGCCAGGCCGTGTTCGGCCTCGGCCTGGCGGGCCGCGGTGAACATCCGGCCGGCGAAGGCGAAGTTGTCCACTCCGAGGAAGGTCCGCCCGGCCTGCTCGTGGAAGGTGGGCAGGAAGTGCGGTACGGACGCGGCCAGCCTGGCGGCCAGCTTCTGGTACGCCTCCAGTGCCGCCTTCGGCTTGGTCCTGGCACGCTGCGCCGCGCGCTCCATCTCCGGTACCAGGTCCAGGGCGCGGTGCCCGTCCTCGGGATGGTTGACCAGCACCCACTCCGGGAAGCCCAGCTCCCGGCGTGTGCCCACACCGACCACCGCCGGCGGGCCGTGGGGCTCCATGCCCATGAAGCCGCACGTCAGGTCCTCGGCTCCGCCCAGTGTCCCGGGGACCAGGCGCACCACCGTGCGGTCCGGGAGACCGGGATGGCGGTAGGCGCGGGCGGTGAGCTCCACCGCCCCCGGCCCGGCCCCCTCGGTGCCGGGCGGCAGCACCGCACCGGCCGCCAGCAGCTCCTCCGGATCGGTGCCCGGTCCCGCCGGGGCGGTGTCCCGGGTCATGGGGTGGTTGCTCATGCGTCCTTGCCTTCCTCGATGATCCGGCCGGCGTGCAGTGCCGCGGCCATCCGCATGCCCTCGGACCAGGCCACGGGTCCGACGTCGCGCAGCCTCAGGACCCGGCCGTCGCCGTCCCGCCACTGCAGGGCGCCGGTCTCGGTGTCGTCGTCCCAGTAGGGCTCCCCGATCCACACCGCCGCCTCGGTGGTCCGCCCGGCCTCCCGTACGAGGCAGGTGGCGCTGCCGCCCGAGACCCGGTAGCCGAGCGAGGCGGCGCGCGCCGCCAGACCGAACCGCGAGGTGTACGCCCCTCCGGCGTACTCCCTGACCTCGGTGCTCCCCGGGGCGGGGTGCTCCGGTGTGCGCCAGGTCGCCCGGTGGATCTGCTCGACCTTCTGCACCACGCCCAACTCGGCGGCGAACTCCCGCAGCTCGTCGAGGTCGGGCAGCAGGACGGGGTGCGGCAGCAGCACCGTCGGCGGCGCCATCCGCACGGTCTCGCCGTCGAGGTTCACCACCCGCAGCTCGCCGGACCCGGTGACATCCCTCAGCAGACCGGGCTCCTCCGGGTCCTCGCCGACGACCACCAGGTCGCGCAGCGCGGACTGCCACGCCTCGTCCGGCCACACCCGCGCCAGCAGCCCGGTCGGCACCGGCAGGGAGGAGACCATCCAGTTGTCCACGCGGGCCAGGCAGTCCTCGGCGTGCCGGTCCAGCCACCGCGCGAAGCGCCGCAGCCGGTCGACCTCGGGGTGGTCCCTGAGTGCCTTCGGCAGCGTCTTCAACTGCCGCCCCGCGGACCGCCCGGTCGTCGACCGGGCGGTCACCCGGCCCCCCACCAGGGCGATTTCGTACCCGTCTCCCGCTGCCAGCCAACCCACCGCAGTCCCCGCCCTTCGCGCACGTGCACCGGCGCACACGCCGAAGGCCCGGGCACACCCGCGCCACGGCCTCCGGCAACGCCGTACTGACGCACCGAACACTAGGTGCCGCCACCGACAACCGGTCCGGGGGCCGCGGCGAGCGGTCCGGGGGCGCCGCGCTCCGGTCGCGTGCCCCGGCCCGCGCACGCGGCGATTGCGGGTGGCTCGGGAGGGCCCTGCGGGCCGAGGGCCGTCCTGTCACACCCCGGTGGATCGGTGTGCGGCCCTCCGGTACGGTGCACCGCACGGCGGAGGGCCGCGTTCCCGACCGGTGCGGGCGGTGCGGCGGGGTGACGTGGCTGCCCTCGTGGGCCCGCCGGGCAGGGCGGGACAGGCCTTAGGCTCCCCTCATGGACGCTGACGGGATATCGCTGCTGAACGTCGTGGACGTCGAGGCCACTTGCTGGGAGGACCGGCCCCCGCCGGGCGAGGTCAGCGAGATCATCGAGATCGGGCTGACGGTGGTGGACCTGGCCGCGCGGGAGCGGCTGGCCAGGCACCGGATCCTGGTGCGGCCCGCGCGCTCGTCGGTGAGCCCCTTCTGCACCGATCTGACAGGTCTGACGCAGGACGAGGTGGACGGCGGACTGTCCTTCGCCGAGGCCTGCCGCGAGCTCGCCGCCGAGCACCGGGCCGGGCGGCGTCCGTGGGCCAGCTGGGGCGACTACGACCGCAGGCAGTTCACCCGGCAGTGCCGGGCCACCGCCACCCCCTACCCCTTCGGCTCCCGGCACACCAACGCCAAGGCCGTGTTCACCGAGGCCCGGGGACTGCGCAGGCGCCCGGGCATGGCGCAGGCGCTGGACCTCGCCGGACTGCCCCTGGAGGGCCGCCACCACCGGGGCGAGGACGACGCCTGGAACATCGCCGCGCTGGTGCTCGCTCTCGCGGAGCAGGGGGCGTGGCCGACGGCGGAGGGCGCGCCGGGGTGAGCGGTCCCGGGCCGCAGCGGGCGCGCTGCGGCGCGGGAGCACCGGGTGCGTGCCGCCGTGCCGGTGCGGGCCCGCCGCTCAGGCGAGGTCGAGATCGCCCCTGCGGGCCTCGGCGGGGGCCTCCGCCCGCTCCGGCGGGCGCCAGGCGGGGGTGAGCGGCGCGGACACCGCGCGCCACCAGGGGTCGGCGGGCAGGGCGCCCGACGGTTCGAAGGGCTCGCCCGGACGGGGGAAGGCGGCGGCCTGGCCCGCCTCGTCGGCCGCGTCCCTCGTCCACTCCCCCGGCTCGGCCCACGGGTGGGGTGCGAGGTTGAAGGTGCCCCAGTGGATGGGCAGGAGGACTCCCGCCGGAACTCCGCCCTGGAGGTCGAGGTGGGCCCGCAGCCCCTCGTCGGGGCGCATGTGGATGTCCGGCCAGTAGTCCGAGTAGGCACCGATCTGGATCATGGTGGCGTCGAAGGGGCCGTGCTGGGCACCGATGTCGGCGAAGCCGGGGAAGTACCCCGTGTCCCCGCTGTGGTAGATCCGGTGCTCGGGCCCGGCGACGGCCCAGGAGGCCCACAGGGCGTGCTGCCGGTTGCGCAGGCCCCGGCCGCAGAAGTGGCGTGCCGGGGTGGCGGTCAGGCGCAGGCCCGCGATGTCGGTGGTCTCGTTCCAGTCGAGCTCGCGCAGCCGGTCCGGTGCCACGCCCCAGCGCTCCAGATGGGCCCCGACCCCCAGGGGCACCGCGAAGACGGTGCCGGACCCGACGAGGTCGCGGATCGTGGGAAGGTCGAGGTGGTCGTAGTGGTCGTGCGAGATCACCACGGCGTCGACGGTGCCGAGGGAGGCCAGCGGGACGGGCACGCGGTGCAGTCTGCGGGGGCCGACGAAGTCGAAGGGGGAGCAGCGCTGCCCCCAGACGGGGTCGAACAGGACCCGCCGGCCGTCGATCTCCGCCAGGACGCTGGAGTGCCCCATCCAGGTCAGACGCAGGCCGGAGGCGGGCCGCCGGGCCAGGTCGGCGAGGGTGGTGCCGTGGACGGGCACCGTGCCGGACGGGCTGCGGCGGGCCCGCGCCTCCTTCTCGAAGTAGATCCGGGCGAATTCCGACAGGGAGGCGCCGGAGGGGCGCGTCCGGGCGCCGACCGGGTTCCGGAAGGAGCCGTCGGAGAAGTTGGGCGAGTTCCGGATGCGCTGCAGGCGCTCACCCGAAGGGTCGGCGCCGAAGGCGGCGGTCCTGAGGGCGCGCAGCCGCGCACGCAGCGGGTGGAAGGGACCTGCGCCGGTCACGGCACCTCCTGGTGGTCGGCGGTTGCTTCCATTATGGGTTTTCCCCGGCACTCCGGCCGGTCCGGACGGGCGCCCGCGGTCCCCGGGCAACGTGTGCGCGGGTCGCCGTGTTCCCCGCCGGGCCGCCGGACGTGCCCGTGGCGCCCCCTCCTCGGGGCGGACGCCGGGCCACGGCGGCGTCCGCGGGCGGGGGGCGTCCGGGGGCGGGGGGGGCGTCCGGGGCGGGTGTCACATCCGGCCGGGCCCGCCCCGTCGTACGGGTGGAGATCCGGACACCGCCTCAGGAGGCCGCCATGCCCCGCTCGCCGTCGGCGCCCCGCCCCTTCCCGGCACCCGGGGCACCCGTGGCGGGTCCGCGGCGGGTGCCCGAGCCGGTGGGGCACCCGGCGCCGGGCAGCCGGGACACCGGGATGCACGGCGTGTGGGAGCCGGGCCGCGGAGCGCTGCGCCGCTCCCACGGAATGACCGGAATTAGAGCCTCCGCACTCTGGACCCGCGCCAAGATCCGCTGTGTAGGGTGACGGCCGTGGCCAGAGTCCGATTGAGCGTTGCGCAGCGCCGGGAGGAGCTGCTGAACGCCGCCGTGGAGCAGATCGAGCAGCGCGGTGCGGCGGCGGTGCGGATCGCCGACGTCGCCACCGCGCTCGGTGTCAGCAACGCTCTCGTCCTCTACCACTTCTCCTCCAGGGAGCAGCTGGTGGCCGCCGCGTTCAGCCATGCCGCCGACGCCGACCTGCGGCATCTGCGCAAGATCGCCGCCCGGCGCACCTCCGCGCTGCGGCGCCTGCGCTCGGCGGTGCGCTGGTACGCGCCGACGGGTCAGGCCAAGGGGTGGCGCCTGTGGATCGAGGCGTGGTCGATGTCGCTGCGCGATCCGGACCTGCGCGATCTGTCGCGCGGGCTCGACCAGCAGTGGAAGTCCGCCCTGGCCGAGGTGATCGCGGAGGGCGCCGCGGCGGGCGAGTTCTGCTGCGAGGACCCGGCGGCGGCCGCCTGGCGCCTGACGGCCTTCCTGGACGGCCTCGCCGTGCAGATGACCTGCTACGCCGGTGCCGTGTCCCGTGCGGCCATGCTCCAGTGGGCGGACGACGCGCTCGCCCGCGAGCTGGGGCTGGACCGGGAGGTGCCGGCGCCGGCGGGCGGCTGAGGTCCCGGTCCCCGTGCGCCGCCTGCCCGGGAGCGGGCGGGACGGCCGGGCGGCCCGCCCGGCCCCGGGATCCGGGGCGGGGCGGCCGCGGTGCCTCACAGGGGCATGAGGTCCGGGCGCTTGGCCTCGACGTGGTCGCCGGAGCTCTGGCCGCGCAGGCGGCGGCCGATCCAGGGCACCAGGTGGTCGCGGGCCCAGTGGATGTCGTCGCGACGCACCTCCAGGGCGCCCCGCGGGGGCAGCGGCGGCCAGGGCTGGTCGGGGTCGGCGGGCACCTCGATGCCGAGCACCTGGGCGGCCCGGAGCGCGACCCGGGTGTGCCCCTCGGGGGAGAGGTGCAGCCGGTCGGCGTCCCAGGCCCGCCGGTCCTGCACGGACCTCAGGGACCAGAGGTCGAGGACGGGGCAGCCGTAGCGGTCGGCGATCGCCCTGACGTGTGCGGTGTAGGTGGCGATCTTGCCCCGCAGGTGGCGCAGGACGGGGACGTCCCGGGTGTCGAAGCCGGTGGTCACCATGACCGTGCCGACCGAGGAGGTCAGATCCGCCACGGCGCGCTCGAAGCGGGCTGCGACGTCGTCGGGGTCTGTGCCGGGGCGGATGATGTCGTTGCCGCCCGCGCAGAAGGAGACCAGGTCGGGGGCGAGCTCCTTCGCCCTCGGGACCTGGTCGGCCACGATCTGGTCGAGGAGCTTGCCGCGCACGGC
This sequence comes from Streptomyces sp. C10-9-1, assembly GCF_024497955.1. GTDB lineage: Bacteria > Actinomycetota > Actinomycetes > Streptomycetales > Streptomycetaceae > Streptomyces > Streptomyces sanyensis. Next base: position 171,703 of record NZ_JANHKP010000015.1, read on the forward strand.
CAGGTTGGCGTAGCGGAAGGCGCCCTCCGGCGCGAGGTCGTCCAGGATCACCGCGAAGCGGTCGGCCCAGCCGACGAACGCGCCGTCCGGTCCGGGGTCGCCGACACCCTCGGTGAAGCTGTCACCGATCGCTGCGTACGACCCGAATGTGCCGCTGGTCCGTGTTCTCGAATCGTCTGCCACGGGACAGTATTTTTCCCGCCCGGATGTGACCTACGCGACCGTAGGGAGGGGTTGACGCCGGGTGATCTTTACCACCGGTCAAGTTTCCCCCAAGCCGGAATACGCGGAGTCCCCCGCTCCGCGGGTGGCGGTGCGGGGGATTCGTCGAGGTCCGCGGAGCCCTCCGCCGCCGGCGGGGCCGGCGGTGGAGGCGTGCGGGAAGCGTCAGACCGAGACGCCGTGCTGGCGCAGGTAGGCAACCGGGTCGATGTCCGTGCCGTAGGAGGAACCGGTGCGGATCTCGAAGTGCAGGTGCGGGCCGGTGGAGTTGCCGGTGGAGCCGGAGAGCCCGATCTGCTGGCCGCCGCTCACCTGCTGGCCGCCGGAGACGGAGAGCGAGGAGAGGTGGGCGTACTGCGAGTAGGTGCCGTCGGTGTGGCGGATCACGACCTCGTTGCCGTAGGCCCCGGCCCAGCCCGCGGAGACCACGGTCCCGGCGCCCACGGCCTTGACCGAGGTGCCGGTGGAGGCGATGAAGTCGACACCGGTGTGGTAGCCGCTGGACCACATGGCGCCGCTCTGGCGGTACGGCGTGGAGACGGTGGCCCCGGGGATGGGGGCGCTGAAGCCGGAGGCGGGGGCCTCGGCGGCGGGCTTCTCCGCGGGCGCGGCGGCGGCCTTCTTCGCCGGGGCGGCGGTCCTGGCCGGTTCGGCGGCCTCGGCCGGGGCCGCCTCGCGGGCGTCGTCACGCGAGGCGCGGGGGGCCGATCCGGTGCGCACCTCGGGGTCGTTCTTCGCCGCGGACTTCGCGCCGATGGTGAGCTCCAGCCCCGGGTGGATCAGCGAGGGGTCGGCACCGATGGCGCGGCGGTTGTCGTTGTAGAGCTGCTTCCAGCCACCGCGGAGGCCGCTGTCCTCGGCGATCTGCGACAGGCAGTCCCCGGGGACGACGGTGTACGTGCGGGGCGCCTGCGCGGCCGGGGCCGCCGCCGGGGCGGTCGCGGGCACCGCGGCGGCGGCCCGGGCGGGTGCGGTGGCGGGTGCCTGGCCCGTGGCCGCGTGGGCGCCCGCGGCGCCGAGCAGCGGCAGGGCGATGGCGGCGCCGCCGGTGCCCGCGACGACGAAACCGCGGGTCAGCGAGGTGGACTTGGGACGGCGGTGCTTACCCTTTCCGGGCATGGCGCATTCCTCTCCGGCGCCTGCGAGGTGAGCTGTCGGGTTCGAGCTGGAGATGCCCGATCGCGCAGTACGCGCGATTTCACCCCAAGCCGTCCGAAATCATCCGGATACGGCGTACTACCTGGGTCCCCCGCTCCTGCCACGCATGGGTGAGTGCGAACTCCGGTCGGCGGCAGGATTAGGCGGTCCGTCCGGATTGAGCGTGACCGTAGGCGAGCCGCCGCGACGGAACAACCCGTCCCGATCCACCGCCCCCCGGGAACTCCCGCACGATCACCGCACCCCATCACCCTGCGTGGGCGACCACCCGTCAACTTCCGCCCCCGAGCTGGAACTGACACCCCGACAGCGGCCACGGTGCGTCACGATTATGATCCTGCTCACCCGGGCATTCCCATTTCGCCCAGGAAAGGACACCACCCACCCAAGAAGTCAATTCGGACAGAAAACGCGAAGGCTTATCGAATAGTGCACTTGCCCCGCAAGATCGGGAGAGCTCGTCCCCTTCGCCCGCATTCCCGTCCACCGGTCCGGCCCCTCCCGCACCGCCACCGGCCCCGCGCCGGGAGAGTGCGGACCGGCGCCACAGGGCACAGGGGCGCGGGCCGGGTCGGAAGCCCGGTGCCCGACGCCTCCCGCGCCCCCGGCCGAGATGGTTGCCGCATGAAACGGATGTCGTATCGTCGGGTTCGCGCCCTCGTCGGCTCCCCGCCGACGGCTGTGACCCGAAGGAGTCCATGTGACGCAGCAGCTGCCGCAGGCCCCGTCGGCCGAGCCCGAGCTCGCCGGAGTCCGAAACTTCCGGGACGTGGGCGGGCTGCCGACCGTCGACGGCCGCACAGTCCGCCACGGCAGGCTCTACCGCAGCGGTCACCTCGCACACGCGACCGCCGCCGACGCGGCGTTCCTCGCCTCACTCGGGCTCCACACGATCTTCGACTTCCGCAACGCGGCGGACCAGCGGCTGGAGGGACCGGACGTCGACCTCCCCGGGGTGCGCAACCTCAACCTCCCCCTCAGCGACCCGGCCGACGGCGCCGAGTTCTGGCGGATGGTGCGCGACGGCGACCTGGAGCAGCTGAAGGCGATCCTCGCCGACGGCAAGGGTGCGGCGCGCATGACGGAGTCCTACCGCTCGATCATCCGGGAGCGGACCGCGGAGCACGGCCGCGTGCTCCACGCGATCGCCGAGGACAGCGTCCCGGCCCTGATGCACTGCGCGGCGGGCAAGGACCGCGCCGGCCTGTCGGTGGCCGTGACCCTGCTGGCCGTCGGCGTGGAGCGCGACGCGATCGAGGCCGACTACCTCAAGTCCAACGACCCGCACCGCCGCTACCGGGTCCAGCGCGGGCCCGGTGCCCCCGAGGGGATGTCGGCCGCGGTCATGGAGCTGCTGAACCCCCTCTTCGACGCCCGCGCCTCCTATCTGGAGGCGGCCTTCGAGACCATCGACGACACCTGGGGCGGCACGGAGCGCTATCTGTCCGAGGGGCTCGGCCTCTCCCCCGCCACCCGTGAGCGGCTGCGCGGGCGGCTCCTCGACGGCGCCTGAGCCCGCGACGCACCCCGGGGGTCCGCTGACCCCCGGGGTGCGCGCCGCCCCCTGGGGGGCGCCCGGTCTACTGGTTCGAGCCTCCCACCAGGAACAGCAGGTAGAGGAAGGCCGCGATGACGTGGCCGGCGACCAGGTAGGCGAAGAGGCGTATCACCAGGCCGCGGGGGAAGCGGTCCCCGCGCGGTCCGCCGGCCTCACCGCTGCGGCCGTCCAAGGGGTCGTGGGACATCGCGTGATCACCTGTCTCGGGTCAGGGACGGACGGATCCGTGGGGATGGGGGTCGGGGCTCCGGAGCAGCGTGTGGACGAAGAGCAGCTCGGCGCCGCCGGGTTCGGCGGCGGCGATGCGGTGGGGGGTCTCCGAGTCGAAGTGGGCGCTGTCCCCCGGCCCCAGCTCGTGCACGGTGTCGCCGAGCGCGAGCCGCAGCCGGCCCTCGACGACGTGCAGCCACTCCTCGCCGGGGTGCACCCGGACCAGGTCGCCCTGGGTCCCGTAGGGCACGGTGACCCGCAGCGCCTGCATGGCCCGGCCGGGTGGGCCGGCCTGGTGGTAGGTCCAGCCGTCCGCCCGGACCGGCTCGTGGCGGCCCGCTCTGACCACAGGCTCGCGTTCGGGGGCCTGCTCGCCGAGCACCTCGCCCACGGTGGTGCCGTAGACGCGGGCGAGGGCGAGCAGCAGGGGCAGCGAGGGCTGGCGGTTGCCCGTCTCCAACCGGGAGAGGTGCGCCGGGGAGAGTCCGGCTCGGCGGGCCGCGGACTCCAGGGTGAGCCCCCTGCCCCGGCGCAGGTCCCGTAGTCTCGGGGCGACGGCGTCGAGCCCCTCGGGCGCCGGGTCGGCGGAAGTGGTCATGCCTCCATTCCGCCACTCTTTTGCCGCCCGGGCAAGTTTCTTGCCTCGGAGGCAAAGGGACCTCCGGGGCCGGCCGTGGACGGCGCCCCGGGAGCGGACCCCCGCCCGGCTTCCGGCACGATCCCGTTGCCGCCGACGCCCCCGGACTCCACGGGCGTCGGGCCGCACGCACCGGGGAGGCGCCCCCCGGTCCGGCGTGGCGGCATCCGGCGACGGCCCTTCGGCACCCCGGCGGCGCCCTTCCCGGCCCCCGCAGGTCCCCCGCCCTGCGGACGGTGGAGGAGCCGGGCCCCGGGGCCGCCCGACGCACGGCCTCGTCCGCCCGGCTGCCGGAGCCCCGGTGTGCGGCTGGTGCGGTCGCACGGCTCAGACGGGACAGCGCGACGGGCGAAGCCCCGACGACGCGGCCACCACCCGTCAGCGAGGGGACGGGCCTGCGGGTCGGTACTCCTCGCGCAGGCGGGCCAGCAGGTGGGCGTCGAGGAAGCCCCGCTCGGAGGCCGGGTCGTGGAGCAGCCTGGCGAACACGGCGAACCCGGCCCCGGCCAGGAGCCCGGCGAGCCGGTCCGGCGGCCAGCTGTAGGCGGGGGCCACCCTGTGGTCGAAGCGGACCGGCTCGGGTGCCCCGGTCGCGAAGAACGAGACCAGGAGCAGCCCCCCTGGCTCCAGGACGCGCGCCTGCTCCGCGAGCAGCGCGGGCAGTTCCCGCGGAGGCGTGTGGATCATCGAGTAGTGGGCCAGCACTCCCCCGAGCGCGCCGTCCCCGACCGGCAGGGCCTCCATCCGCGCCTCGGCGAAGCACAGCGCCGGACGGATCCGCCGGGCGTGGCCGACCATGGCCGGGGAGAGGTCGAGCCCGAACGCCTCGAGCCCCAGCTCGTGCAGCATGGCCGTCAGGTGCCCGGGCCCGCAGCCGACGTCGGCCGCCCGCGGATTGCCCGTCCCGCGCACCAGCTCCGCGAAGGTGTTGATCATGTTCCGCGCGAACGGCTGCGTCTCCAGCCGGTCGGCGAACATCGACGCGTACAGCTCGGCGACCTCGTCGTAGGCCGCCCTGGTCCCGTCCTGGTGGTCCGACACGGAGGCACGCTAGCACCCGGTCCGCAGCCGCTTCCCGGTGCCCGTGGCGGCTGCCCCGCCGCCGCGGCGGACGAACCCGGCCGCCGGGACGGAGGCCCCGCACTGCTCCGCGGCGGGGCAGGGAGCACCGGGAGCGGCGGCCCGCCGGTTCCGCGACCGGGCGCCCGCGGGGCCGGGCTCCGCGGGGAACCGGCGGACCCCGCCCGGGCGGGGTCCGCCGGTTCCGACGTGCAGGTCAGCGACCGGAGACGGCCTGCCTGACCAGGGTCCGGCCGAAGTCCCACAGCAGACCGCCGCCGGAATGCGCGTCGTCCATCACCGCGGTGAAGGCGGACACGAAGCGGTCCACCTCCGCCTCGCCGATGATCAGCGGCGGGATCAGCTTGATGACCTCCAGGCGGTCCCCGGAGACCTGGGTGAGGATCCGGTGGCGGTGGAGCAGGGGGTGGACCACCGTCTGCGCGAAGAGCCCCCTGCGGGCCGCCTGGAGCATCGCCCAGCGGCCGCGCAGGCCCAGGGACTCGGGCCGGCCGAACTCGATGCCGATCATCAGTCCCCGGCCGCGTACCTCGTGGAGCAGTTCGTAACGGTCCACCAGGGCGGCGAGCCGGGAGCGCAGGAGTTCCCCCGTCACCCGGGCGTTGGCCACGACCTGCTCGTCCTCCAGCACCGCCAGCACCGCGAGCCCGGCGGCCATGGCCTGGGCGTTCGAGCCGAAGCTGGCCGAGTGCACCAGGACCCGGTCCATCGAGGAGTAGACCTTCTTGAAGATCCAGTCCCGCCCCAGGGTCGCGCCCACGGGGACGTAGCCACCGGAGAGCGCCTTGGCCACGCACACCAGGTCGGGCTCGACACCGGCCTCGTACTGGAAGGCGTAGAAGTCGCCGGTGCGCCCGAGGCCGGTCTGCACCTCGTCGGCGATCAGCAGGGCACCGTGCCGGTGCAGCAGCTCCTGGGCTCCCGGCAGGAAGCCGGGCGGGGCCGGGTGGACCCCCTTGCCCTGGATCGGCTCGACGACCAGTCCGGCCACGTCCCCCCGGGCCAGCTCCCGCTCCAGGGCGTCGAGGTCGCCCAGCTCGATCGGGGTGTCGGGCAGCAGGGGCGCGAAGCCCTCACGGAACCCGCTCTCGCCGTTGACGGAGAGGGAGCCGGCGGTCAGCCCGTGGAAGGCGTGGGTGCAGTAGAGGATCCTGGGGCGCCCGGTGGCGTACCGGGCGAACTTCAGCGCCGTCTCCACGGCCTCCGTACCGCTGTTGCCGAAGAAGACCCGCTCCAGGTGGGGGGTGTGCCCGAGGAGCTTCTCGGCGAGCAGCCCGGGCAGCGGCTGGCAGTCGAAGCGGGTCAGGTCGGCGAGCTGGGCGTCGAGCACGTCGTGCAGGGCGCGGCGTACGACCGGGTGGTGGCGGCCCAGGCCCATGACGCCGAAGCCGGCCAGCATGTCCAGGTAGTCGTTGCCGTCCGCGTCCCAGAAGTAGGCGCCTTCGGCGCGTTCGTAGACCTTGTCGAAGCCGAGGGTGTGCAGCATCCGCGGCAGTTGGTGGTTGAGGTGGCGGCTGTGCAGCGCATAGCGCTCGCCTCCGCGCCGCGCCAGCAGCTCCGCCAGGTCGAAACCCCCCGGTGCCCGGGTCATCGCTCGGTTCTCCTCGTCTCGTGGACCGCTCGGCCGCCGTGCGCGCGGGCGGCACCGCGCCGCCCGCGCGCCTCGTTCACCGCGTGCCGCCGACCGACTCCCGCGCCGCCCGCAGGGACTCCTTGAGGGAGCCCATCGTGGCGAGGACGGCCGTGGGCTCGTACCCGCAGTGCGCCATGCAGTTGGCGCAGCGGGCGTCCTTCCCCCGGCCGTAGGCGTCCCAGTCGGTCTCCTCGACCAGCTGGCGGTAGGTCGGGACGTAGCCGTCGCTCATCAGGTAGCAGGGCCGCTGCCATCCGAAGAGCGAGTAGTTGGGGATGGCCCAGGCGGTGCAGGGGAAGTCGGCCCTGCCCTCCAGGAAGTCGAGGAAGAGCGGGGAGTGGTTCAGGCGCCAGCGGCGGCGGTTGCCCCCCGCGAAGGCCTTGCGGAACAGTTCGCGGGTCTGCTCCACGCCGAGGAAGTGCTCCTGGTCCGGTGCCTTCTCGTAGGCGTAGGCGGGCGAGATCATCATCTCGTCCACGCGCAGCTCGTCGTTGAGGTAGTCGAGCACCTCGACGACGGTCTGGGGGGTGTCGGTGTTGAAGAAGGTCGAGTTGGTGGTGACCCGGAACCCCCGGCGCTTGGCCTCCTTGATCGCGGCCACCGCCTCGTCGAACACGCCCTCCTTGGCCACCGACTCGTCGTGGCGCTCGCGCAGCCCGTCGATGTGCACGGCGAAGGCGAAGTACGGGGAGGGGGTGAACTTCTCGATCTTCTTGCGCAGCAGCACGGCGTTGGTGCACAGGAAGACGTACTTGCGGCGGGCGACCAACTGGCGCACGATCTCGTCGATCTGGGGGTGCATCAGCGGTTCGCCGCCCGCGATGGAGACCATCGGGGCGCCGGACTCCAGCACCGCCCCGACCGCCTGCGCCACCGGCATCCGCTGCTTGAGCACCCCGGCCGGGTGCTGGATCTTCCCGCACCCCTCGCAGGCGAGGTTGCAGGCGTACAGCGGCTCCAGCTCGACGATCAGCGGGAACTTCTCGCGCCTGCGGAGCTTCTGTTCGAAGAGATAGGTCCCGACCCTGATGGTCTGGCGGAGCGGCATGGCCATCTGGCTCACCTCCTGGGGAGCAGCAAAGAACGGTGCCATTCGTGGAATGCGGGAAGGACGCCACAAAGGACGCGGAATGCCGATATTCCACCGCGTACGGTGCTGATCCTGACCAGTTCGTGCTCGGGGGCGTCCACGACCACCCGTACGGCGGCAACCGGGCGGGGGCCCGCCGCCAGGGCGCTGCGCAGAGTGGCCGCGGACTCCATGTCCACGGCGATCGCCCCGGTCGCCTCCAGCCGGGCGCGCTCCGGGCCGCGCACCACGTGGTCGGCGCCCGCCAGGACCCCGCCGTGGACGGTGCGGCCGGGCAGGGCGCGTGCCACCGCCCGCCGCAGCAGGGCGGGCTCGGTGCAGCGTGTGCCGGTGCCCTCGGCGCGTGTCTCGTCGGCGACCACGACGTCGCCCGGATGCATCCCCGGGGCCAGTCCGGCGCAGAACCCGGAGGCGACCACCGCGGCCCGCCGGAGCGGGTCGGTGGAGCAGGCGGCGAGCACCGCCCGCTCGGCGTTCGCCGGGCCCATGCCCGTGCGCAGCACGGTGGCGGCGGCCGCGCGGCCGGGCCCCCGCAGGGCGAGGCGCTCGATGCCGAGTGCGCAGGCGACCAGCAGCGGCGCGTCCTCGGGGGCCGCGGCCTCCGGCGGAAGGGCCATCAGGCCCCCTCACGGGCGACCGCGGGGCCGGTCGACGGGCCGCCGTGCAGATAGCGGCCGAGGGCGGTGAGCGGGAAGACCTGCCGGTAGAGGTGGTAGTTGATGGAGAAGTCCCAGGGGAAGCCGGTGCCGGTGAACTGCGGCTCGTCCCAGGAGCCGTCGGGGTGCTGGGACGCGGCCAGCCAGCCGACACCGCGCCGCACCGCCGCACCGTCCTGCTCCCCCGCCGCCAGCAGGGCGAGCAGGGCCCAGGCGGTCTGTGAGGCGGTGGACTCACCGCGCCCGATCCAGCTCCGCTCGCGGTAGGAGCGCAGGTCCTCGCCCCAGCCCCCGTCCTCGTTCTGGACGGACTCCAGCCAGGAGACGGCGCGCCGGATGGCGGGGTGGGCGGGGGGCAGCCCCGCGGCCGTCAGCGCCGGGACCACCGCGCCGGTGCCGTACACGTAGTTGACGCCCCAGCGGCCGAACCATGCCCCGCTGGGCTCCTGTTCGGCCAGGAGCCACCGCAGTCCGCGCCGGACGCGGGGGTGGTCGGCCTTGCCCTCGTGGGCGAGCATCTCGACGACGTGCGCGGTGACGTCGGCGGACGGCGGGTCCACCACCTCGCCGAAGTCGCAGAAGGGCAGCCGGTTCGGGAAGGGGCTGGTGTTGTCGGCGTCGAAGGCGCCCCAGGCTCCGTTGCGGGACTGCATGCCGAGGGTCCAGCGGGCGCCGCGCTCGGCGGCCGCCTCGACGCGTGCGGGGTCGGGGTGGCTCACCCGGCGCAGTGCGAGGATCACCTCGGCGGTGTCGTCGATGTCGGGGTAGTTGTCGTTGTGGAACTCGAACGCCCAGCCGCCCGGGCCGAGTTCCGGGCGCCGCACGGCCCAGTCGCCGGGGCGGACGATCTGCTCGCCGAGCATGAAGTCCACGGCCCTGACGAGGGCGGGGTGGTCGGGCGGCACCCCCGCGTCGCCCAGGGCGATGGTGGCGAGGCAGGTGTCCCAGACGGGCGACTGGCAGGCCTCGACCATGCGGACGGGCAGGCCGTCCTGCTCCCTCCAGACGGCGAAGCGGTCCAGGGAGGCGAGTCCTTCCCGCAGGACCGGGTGGTCGAGGTCGTAGCCGAGGAGGTGGAGGGCGATGAGCGAGTACACCGCCGGGGGCTGGATGCCGCCCCAGCAGCCGTCGTTCTCCTGGCGCTCGACGATCCAGCGGGCGGCGCTGCGCATCGCGGCGCGGCGCACCGCCCGGGGCGCGACGCGGTGGTAGTGGTGCAGGACCCGGTCGGCGCGCTGGAAGAAGCCGTCCCAGCTGGTCGCCGGCGCCATCCTGCGCGGCGGGCAGGGCTCGTCCGGGTCGCGGTGCAGCTCGTCGAGGGCGAAGGGGGCGGGGCGCACCGGCCGCTTCGCGGAGACGATGGACAGGGGCACGATGGTCTGCCGGGCCCAGCAGCCGAAGTCGTAGATGTTCAGCGGGAACCACGTCGGCAGGAAGATCAGCTCCGGCGGCAGCTCGGGCAGGTCCTCCCACCGCCACCAGCCGAAGAGCGCGAGCCAGATGCGGGTGAAGACCCGGCTGGCGGCGATGCCGCCCTGGCCGCGGATCCAGAGCGCGGCGCGCAGCATGTGCGGGTCGTCCGGCCGGTCCCCGGCGAGCCGCAGTGCGACGTACGCCTCCACGGTGGTGGACAGGTCGCCCGGACCGCCGTGGAAGGAGGCCCAGGTGCCGTCCTCGCGCTGGAGGCCGCGGACGTGGCGCGCGGACGCCTGGGTGGTGTGCTCGTCCCGGATGCCGAGGAACTGCCGCAGCAGCAGGTCCTCGGCGTCCATGGTCACGTTGGTCTCGAGGTCGCCCTTCCACCAGCCCCGGTCGTCCTGGCGGTCCAGCAGGTGCCGCACCGCCCGCTCGGCCGCCCGGGCCGCGGCCTCGCGGGTGTCGGCGGGAGGCGCGGCCGGGGCCTCCCGCGCCGGAACCCCCGGGCCCGCCCCGGCGGTCGCGGTCCGCGCCCCGGCGGGTGCGGAGCCGGCCCGCACGGGCCCGCTGCCGCCGTCGGTCGTCGCTGTCATGGTGTCCCCTTCATGGCAGTGGTCTCGCATGAGCTTCTGCTGAGCTGGGGTATCCGTCGGCCGGTGACCGCGTGGGTCACCGGCCGGCGACGCGCGTCATATGGTGCGGGGGGTGCTCCGCCCGGTGGTGCTGGCAGTGATGGCGATCATCTCTTTCGTACGACGACGAAGTCCGCGAGCGCGAGGAGCTGTTCGCGGACCTCCCGGGGCATGTCGACGCGGTCGAGGGCCCCGACGGCGACGGCGTGCTGGCGGCGGGCCTCCTGGGCGGTCCAGTCGCGGCCGCCCGCCTCCTCGATGAGGGCCGCCCGGACGGCGAACTCCTCCTCGGAGAAGGTGTCGAAGTCGCTGCTCTTGGCGTCCGCCGCGAGCAGTTCGCCGAGCCGCGCCGAGGCGGGGCCGTCCGCGGCGAGCGCGGCGACGACCGGGAGCGACTTCTTGCGCTGGCGCAGGTCGCTCCAGGTCTGCTTGCCGGTGGACTCCGGGTCGCCCCAGATGCCGAGGAGGTCGTCCACGGCCTGGAAGGCGAGGCCGAGGTGGTGGCCGTAGGACTCCAGGATGTCGGCGGTGCGGTCGTCGGCGCCGCCGAGCACCGCGCCGATGGAGACGGCGCAGGCGAGCAGCGCCCCGGTCTTGTTGCCCTCCATCTCCAGGCACTCCTCGACGGTGACCCGCTCGCGGTGCTCGAAGGAGATGTCCTGGGCCTGGCCGTCGATGAGCTTGCGGGTGGCGGTGGTCAGGCGCCGGGCGGCCCGTCCGGCCTCCACCGTGCCCAGTTCCAGCAGCAGTTCGTTGGCCAGGGCGAACAGGGCGTCGCCGACGAGGATGGCCTGCGCGGGCCCGTGCACCTTCCAGACCGTGTCCCGGTGGCGGCGCTGCTCGTCCCCGTCCATCAGGTCGTCGTGGAGGAGGGAGAAGTTGTGGACGAGTTCGACCGCGACCGCGCCGGGGACGCCGACCTCGGGCGCGGCACCGGCCGCCTCGGCCGACAGGAGGGCCAGGGCGGGGCGCACGGCCTTGCCGCCGTCTCCGTGGGAGGGGTTGCCCGCGGCGTCGATCCAGCCGAAGTGGTAGGCGGCCACGGTGTCCATGGGCGCGGCGAGGCGGTCCACCGCTGCGCGCAGCACCGGCGTGGACAGGGCTCGTCCGCGCTCCAGCAGCGCGGCGATGTCCGTGTCGGGCACGGTCCTTGCGGTCTGTGCGGTGTCTTCGGCCGGATGGGCCGAGGGCACTGTCGGCACGCTTACTCCTCTGATTCCGGTACGGATGCTCACGCCGCCTCCCCGGGCGGGTTGCCGTGGGGGCGGCCGAGCGCGGAGAGCGCAGCGGCTGCGGCGCTGAAGCCGCTGCGTACGGCACCCTCCATGGTCGCGGGCCAGCCGGTGGCAGTCCACGCGCCAGCAAGGTACAGGCCGGGGGCACAGGTGTGCGCATCCGGCCGGAGCCTGCCGACCCCGGGGGCGGGCGCGAAGGTCGCGGTGCGCTCCCGGGTGACGAAGAAGTCCCGGACCCGGGCGCCGCGTGCCGCGGGCAGCAGCCTCCGCAGTTCGGGCAGGTAGCGCTCGCGCAGCACGGCGACGGGATCGTCGATCTCGTCCTGCGCCGCGGACTGCGAGAGCGCGAGGTACTGGCCCCCGGTGGCACCGGAGGCCCCGGTCCGGTCGAAGACCCACTGGACGGGCGAGCCCAGCGCCGCGGCGAAGGGCCCGCGCATCACCCGGCGGTCGTAGTGGACGTGGACGTTGAGGATGGGCGCGGTGCCGATGTCCAGGAGCCGCCCGGGCTCGGGGAGGGCGCCCTCGGGCAGCAGCGCGTGGGTCTCGCGCTGGGCGGTGGCGAGGACCACGGTGTCCGCGTCGAGCCGCCGTTCGCCCGCCGTGACCCGCCACCGGCCGTCGGTCCGGGTGAGGGCGCGGACACGGGTGGACAGTTCGGTGCGCACCCCCGCCTCGTCGAGCGCCTTGCGGCTCAGCGTGTCGTGGAGGTCGCCGAGCGGGACGCGCGCCCAGCCGATGTCCGCCGCTCCGGGCTCGGAGAGCAGGCCGGTCTTGAACACCATGGCGGCCAGAGCCGTCGACACCTCGGGGGCGCGGGCGTTGAGCGTGGCGACGCCGACCAGGTCCCACAGCGCGGCGACGGCCCGCGGGGACTGCCCCCGGCGGGCGAGCCAGGTGGCGAAGTCGACGCCGTCCAGGGCGGGGTCGGCCGGGTCGAGGCGCCGGAGCGCGAGGGCGGCGCGGGCGACGGCGGCGCGCTCCGCGAGCGAGAGGTGCGGGTAGCGGGCGAGCCCCCCGGCGAGGTGGAGCGGGACGGGCAGGCCCGTGCGGCGCAGCCGCCCGACGCGCGGCCCGCCGGGAGCCGCGGCGTCGACCACGGGGACGTCGAGCCGGTCCTGGAGGGGGGCGAGGGAGGTGGCCCCGATCCGTTCCAGCAGCCAGCGGTAGGCCGTGCAGCAGCGCAGGAAGACGTGCTGCCCGTTGTCCACGGTGAGTTCGCCCCGGCGGAAGGAGAAGGCCAGCCCGCCGAGCCGGGGGCGGCCTTCGAGCAGGGTGACGTCCAGTCCGGCGTCGGCGAGGCGGAGCGCGGCGGTGGTGCCGGCGATGCCGCCGCCCACCACCACGGCGCTTCGGGGCCCGGGTGCGTCGCCGCTCACGCGCGCCCCCGGGGGACGCGCCGGGTGTCGAGTCCGGACAGGCCGCGGACGGCGACGTACGCCTTCTCCCGGCCGGGCAGGGACACGCGTCCGCGCAGTACGGCGTGGGGGTCGCGGTCGATGCGGTCCAGGAGCCGGCGGTAGATGCCGGCCATCGCCGCGACGCAGGCGCCGCTGCGGCGGTCGAGCAGGGGCAGCAGCCGGTAGCCCTCGGTGAACAGGGCCCTGGCGCGGCGCACCTCGAAGCGGACCAGTCCCTCGAAGTCGGCGCCCGGCGGGAGGGTGCGGCCCGCGAAACCGTCGGTGCAGCCGAACCTGGCGAGGTCGTCGGCGGGCAGGTAGAGGCGTCCGTTGCCGGCGTCCTCGCGGACGTCGCGGAGGATGTTGGTGAGCTGGAGGGCGAGGCCGAGGGTGTCGGCGTACTCGGCGGCGCGTTCGGCGCCCGGGGCCCCGGGCGTGGTGCCGAACACCCCGAGGGAGAGCCTGCCGATGGAGCCCGCCACGCAGCGGCAGTACTCCCTGAGGTCGCCCCAGGTCTCGTAGGTGCGGCCCCTGACGTCCATGAGCACGCCGTCGATCAGCTCGTCGAGGCCGTCGAGCGGGACGGGGAAGCGCGCGGCCGCGTCGGCGAGGGCCACGGCGACGGGGTCGGTGTCGTCCTCGGCGACGTCGTCCTTGCGGATGCGGTCGAGCAGGTGGCGGGTGTCCTCCAGCCGGGACTGCTTGGCCTCCGGGGCGAGCCCCCCGTCGCCGATGTCGTCGACGCGGCGGGAGAAGGCGTAGAGCGCCGACATGGCCTGGCGCTTGCCGGTCGGGAGCAGCCTGATCCCGTAGGCGAAGTTGCGGGCCTGCTGCCCGGTGACGGCCTCGCAGTAGCGGTAGGCCGCCTGCACCGGGGCCGGCACGCGCTCGGGTTCCTCCATCGTCCGGCTCATCCCTTTCTCCGTGCCCTTCGCAAGACCAGTCCCGTTTCTCGCAGTACCTCCACCTTTGTCGCTTTTGGTGGACCGGGCAGCACATCATGTCCGGCGGCGGCGATCGCCGCGAGCGCGGCACGCCCACCGCCGACGAAACCGGCGAGCAGCAGCCGCAGCCGGCCGTGCACGCTGCCGGCGAGCGCGGCGCCCTCGTCGAGGAGACCGGCCGCCCGCTCCGCCTCGGCGGCGACCAGGGCGCGCACCGAGGCGCCCGCGGAGGGCGCGGCCAGCTCGTCCTCCGTGACACGGAAGCGCTTGAGGTCCTCGGCCGGCAGGTACACGCGGTCGCGCGCCAGGTCCTCGGCGACGTCCTGGAGGTGCTCGACGACCTGGAGGGCGGTGCAGACGGCGTCCGAGCGGCGGATCCGCTCGGGGCTCGCCGTCCCGGTGATCCCGAGGACGAGGCGGCCGACGGGATTCGCCGAGAGCTCGCAGTAGGCCAGGAGGTCGCCCCAGGTCCCGTAGCGGCGCACCAGCTGGTCCTGGCGGTTGGCCGCGATGAGCGCACGGAAGGGCTCGGGGGTGAGGGAGCACCGCTGCACGGTGGGGCGCAGGGCGCCGAGCAGCGGGTGACGGGGGGTGCCGCCCGCGGCGAAGACCCGTTCGAGATCGGCGTCGAGGGCGTCGAGCAGCGCGAGGCGGTCGGCGCCGTCGGCGCCGAGCCACCGGGCGTCGGCCCCGCCGGGGTCGAGGTCGCCGTCGCCGATGTCGTCGACCAGGCGGGCGTATCCGTAGACGGCCATCAGGTCCCCGCGCCAGGCGCGGGGGAGGAAGAAGGGGGCGACCGGGAAGTTCTCGTCGGCGGCCTTGTCGAGGGTGGCACGGGCCCCGGCCGGGCGTGCCTGCCGTGCTCCCGTCACCGCGCGACGCCCCCTGCCGCGGGGGCCGCGAAGGCCGCGCGGACCTGATGGGTTTCCGTCAAGGCCGTCACATCTCCTAGTTGTACACCGCTGAACCGGTACATCCCTTTTCGGACACGCCGCCCCCGAGCGGGCCCCCCGCGCCGAGCAGAGGAAGGGTCACTTTGGCACGGTTTGCCCCACTTGCCGAGAATGCGCACCGGACCAGCTTACGTCGTACAACGTCCGGGCCCGCCGCGGGGTGCCCGTGATCGACGGCCGGAAACGAGCGGCCCCCGCCGTGCGGCTGCGGCGGGGGCCCGGGGAGCGCCGTTCGGGGTGGACGCGGCGCCCCGGCCGGGCATCCGCCCGGCCGGGGCGCCGCGCTACTTGCCGGTCTCCTTCTCGTACGCCCGGATGACCTCGTCGGTGGGACCGTCCATGAGCAGTTCCCCCTTCTCCAGCCACAGGACGCGGTCGCAGGTGTCCCTGATCGACTTGTTGCTGTGGCTGACCAGGAACACCGTGCCCGCCTGCTTGCGCAGTTCCCGGATGCGCCGCTCGGAACGGATCTGGAAGCGGCGGTCACCGGTCGCGAGCGCCTCGTCGATCATCAGCACGTCGTGGTTCTTGGCGGCGGCGATGGAGAAGCGGAGCCTGGCGGCCATGCCGGAGGAGTAGGTGCGCATCGGCAGGGTGATGAAGTCGCCCTTCTCGTTGATCCCGGAGAAGTCGACGATGTCCTGGTAGCGCTCGCGGATCTCCTCGCGCGACATGCCCATGGCCAGGCCGCCGAGTATGACGTTCCGCTCGCCGGTGAGGTCGTTCATCAGCGCCGCGTTCACGCCGAGCAGCGAGGGCTGCCCGTCGGTGTACACCCTGCCGCTCTCGGTGGGCAGCAGGCCCGCGATGGCGCGCAGCAGGGTCGACTTGCCGGAGCCGTTGGTGCCGATCAGGCCGATGGCCTCACCCCGGTATGCGGTGAAGGTGACACCGCGGACGGCGTGCACCTTGCGCACGCCGCGGGACTGGCCCTGGTCGCGGCGCAGGATGCGGCTCAGCGCTGCCGTCGCGCTGCCGCGCCCGCCCCCGCCCGCGTTGACCCGGTACACGATGTGGACGTCGTCGGCGATCACCGTGGGGATCCGCTCCCCCGCGGGCGTCGCAAGCATCTCGTCAGCCACGGCCGTACCGCTCCTCCGCCTTCCAGAAGTACACGAAGCCCGCGACGCCGACGACGAGCGCCCAGGCGAGCCCGGCGGCCCACACGTGGGCGGGCAGGTTGGACGAGCCGTACTCGTCGATCAGGGCGAAGCGGACCAGGTCCATGTAGATCGCCGCGGGGTTGTACATGAGGATGTCCGCGATCCAGGCCGGGCGGTCCCTGAGCATGATCGGGATCGAGAACATCACGCCCGACGCGTACAGCCAGGTGCGCATCACGAAGGGCATCAGCTGGGCCAGGTCCGGCGTCCTGGCACCCAGCCGGGCCATGATCAGCGCCAGGCCGGTGTTGAACACGAACTGGAGGGCCAGGGCGGGGACCACCAGCAGCCAGGACCAGGTGGGCAGGCTGCCGAAGGCCACCACCACGGCGACCAGCACCACCATGGAGAACAGCAGCTGCTGGAGCTGCTGGAGCGAGAACGAGACGGGGAGCGAGGCCCTGGGGAAGTGCAGCGCCCGCACCAGGCCCAGGTTGCCCGAGATCGCCCGCACGCCGGCCATCACCGAGCTCTGGGTGAAGGTGAACACGAAGACGCCGGTGACCAGGAAGGGAACGTAGACGCTGGTCGACATCCCCCGGTTGGCCTGGAGGATCAGGCCGAAGATCAGGAAGTACACCAGAGCGTTGAGCAGCGGGGTCGCCACCTGCCACAGCTGGCCGAGCTTGGCCTTGCTGTACTGGGCCGTCAGCTTGGCCTGCGAGAAGGCCAGGATGAAGTGGCGCCGCCCCCACAGCTGACGGACGTAGTCGGCCAGCCCGGGGCGCGCGCCGCTGACGGTCAGGCCGTGTGCGGCGGCCAGCTGCGCCGGCGGGAGGTCGTCCTCGACTGGCGGCGCCGGGCTCGTGGCGACGGCACCGTGGTGGGTTGTCTCACTCACAAGTGAATACTTTCATGGTCAAGTTGCACGGCGATCGGGGGCTGGGACGTCCCCCGCCGCCCCGGGCCCAGATGCTCTCAGAACCGAGCTTGTCAGATCACAGGAGGTCGGCCCATACGTGTGAGCCGCCACACAGTACGCCACCTCATGGGGCGGCGCCCCCCGCAGGGGGTGCGCCAGCCCTCCGCGAAGCCGGAGAACCAGGCCCGCAGCGCGGACGCGGAGGGGCGGCGGAGCAGGGTCAGCAGCAGCCACACCCCGAGGTAGACGGGGACCAGCGGCGCGGGCAGGTTCCGGCGGGCGAGCCAGACGCGGTTGCGGGCCACCAGGCGGTGGTACACGGCGTGCCGGGACGGCGGCGTGGTCGGGTGGAAGAGCACCATGTCGGCCCGGTAGCCGACCGACCACCCGGCGTCCAGGGCGCGCCAGGCGAGGTCGGTCTCCTCGTGTGCGTAGAAGAACTCCTCGGGCAGCCCCCCGACCTCGGCGAACACCGCGGTGCGGACCGCGTTGGCGCCGCCGAGGAAGGTGGTCGCGCGGGAGGAGCGCAAGGGGTCGGAGGCACGCAGCCGCGGGACGTGGCGGCGCTGGGTGCGCCCCGTGTCGGGGTCGGCGATGCGGAAGCCGACGATGCCCAGGCGGCGGTCGGCGGCGAAGGCCTCGCGTACCAGGCGGGCGGTGTCGGTACGGGCGAGCCGCCCGTCGTCGTCCAGGAAGAGCAGCACGTCGACGTCCCGGCCGGCCGGCCCGAAGGCCTCGATGCCGGCGTTGCGCCCGCCGGGGATGCCCAGGTTCTCCGGGAGCTCCACGGTCCGCACGCCGTCGGGGAGGCCGGTGACCGGCGTCCCGTTGCCGACCACGACCACCTCGACCCGGTCGCCCTCCTGGGCGGCGACCGAGTCGAGCAGGGCGCGCAGTTCCGCGGGGCGGTCCCCCATGGTGATGACCACCGCGCCCACGGTGAGCGGTGCCGTCACTTCAGCCTGCTCGACGCCAGGATCGACACCAGGTGGAGCACGGTCTGGAGCAGTGCGATCCCGGCGAGCACCGCCACACCGAGCCGGGTGAAGAACAGGTCGCCGCGGACCTCGTCCGCGACCGCCAGGACCAGGATCAGCAGCGAGGCCTCGATGCCGAGGACCAGCCGGTGGAACCTGAGCGCCGCGGCCGCCCTGCGGGCCAGCGCCATCCCGGAGGAGCGCGGCTCGGAGGCCGCCTCCTTGACCGGCGGCAGCCCGCCCTGGTGCCGGGCGACGCCCACGAGGTCGGTCTCCGCCTTGATCAGGATCGCCCCGAGGGCGGCGAGGGTGCCCAGGAAGGCCCACAGCCAGTCGATCCGCCCGGTCCCCCACAGGTCGGCGGCGCGCAGGCCGAAGCCCACCAGCACCGCCGCGTCGCAGAGGTAGGCCCCCACCCGGTCGAGGTAGACCCCGCCGAGCGAGAACTGCTTCTTCCAGCGGGCGACCTCGCCGTCGACGCAGTCCAGCAGCAGGTACAGCTGCACCATGAGGACGCCGAGGACGGCGCCCCACACTCCGGGCACCAGCAGGGCCGGGGCGGCGAGCACGCCGAAGACGGTCATCAGATAGGTCAGCTGGTTGGGCGTGACCCGGGTGGTGACCAGGTACCGGGTGATCCTCAGGGAGATCTCCCGCATGTACAGGCGACCGCCCCAGTGCTCACCGCTGCGCCGGTCCTTCACGCCCGGCGGGTGCACCACGGGGCGGAGTTCAGCTACTGATGGTCTTGGCATAGTCGGCGTACGCGTCCCTGATCTGGTCGTGGGTGAGGTCGAGGTGCTCCAGGACGGTGAACCGCCCCGGGCGGGTCTGCGGTGCGTACTCCACGGCACGCACGAACTCGTCCGCGGAGAACCCGATCTCCTGCGGCAGCACCGGCAGGCCGTGGCGGCGCAGCACCTCGGCGAAGCTCCGGGCCTGTCCGTGCTCGCCGCGCAGGTGCATGGCGAACGCGGCCCCCAGCCCGACCTGCTCGCCGTGGCTGGCGGCGCGCCCGGGGTACAGCAGGTCGAAGGCGTGGCTGATCTCGTGGCAGGCGCCCGAGGAGGGGCGGGAGTCGCCGCTGATGGACATGGCGATCCCGGAGAGCACCAGCGCCTCGGCGAGCACGGTGAGGAAGGCGTCGTCGCCGACGGTCCCGGGATGGCGCAGCACCGACTCCCCGGCGGTCCGGGCCATGGCGGCCGCGAGGCCGTCCACGCTCTCGCCCTTCACCCGGTGGGAGAGCTCCCAGTCGGCGACGGCCGAGAGGTTGGAGATCGCGTCCCCGATCCCGGAGCGCACGAACCGCACGGGGGCGTCGCGGACCACGTCCAGGTCGATGACCATGGCGATCGGCGACGGGACGCCGTAGGAGCCGCGGCCGTTGTCGTTGTCGAGGATGGAGATCGGCGAGCACAGGCCGTCGTGCGCGAGGTTGGTCGCGACGGCGACCAGCGGCAGGCCGACACGGGCGGCGGCGTACTTCGCCACATCGATGATCTTGCCGCCACCGAGGCCCACGACGGCGTCGTAGCGGCTGCCCTTGATGCCGTCGGCGAGCTTCACCGCGGAGTCGATGGTCCCGTCGCCGACCTCGTACCAGTCCGCCCCGGGAAGGGCGGGGGCGAGGCGCTCGCGCAGGGCGAGGCCGGAGCCTCCGCTGACGGCGAAGGCCAGCCTCCCGGAGGAGGAGATCCGCTGGTCGGCCAGGAGCCCGGCGAGGTGGCCCAGCGCCCCGGCGCGGATGTCGACGACGACGGGCGAGGGGATGAGGCGGGTCAGTACCGGCACGCGATCTCACGGCCCTTCGCGAGGTCGTCGTGGTTGTCGATCTCGACCCACGCGACCTCCCCGATCGGGGCCACGTCGAGGGTGAACCCGCGGTCGACCAGCTCCTGGTATCCGTCCTCGTAGTAGAGGTCGGGGTCCCGCTCGAAGGTGGCCCTGAGGGCGTCGGCCAGCTCGGCGGCGGCCTCCGGCTCGATCAGGGTGACGCCGATGTACTCGCCCGTGGCCTCGGCCGGGTCCATGAGCTTGGTGATCCGCCGGACGCCCGCGCCGTCCTCGGCGACCACCTTCATCTCCTCGTCGGCGAGCTTCTTGGCGGTGTCCAGGGCGAGGATGATCCGCCTGCCCTCGCCGCGGGCCGCCAGCAGCGAGCGCTCGACGGAGACCGGGTGGACGGTGTCGCCGTTGGCGAGGATCACACCGCGGGAGAGGACCTCACGGGCGCACCACAGGGAGTAGGCGTTGTTCCACTCCTCGGCCTTGTCGTTGTCGATGAGGGTGAGCGAGAGGCCGTACTTCGCCTCCAGCTGCGCCTTGCGCGCGTACACCGCCTCCTTGCGGTAGCCGACCACGACGGCGGCCTCGGTGAGGCCGATCTCCGCGAAGTTGGCGAGCGTGAGGTCGAGGACGGTGAGCGAGCCCTCGCCCTCCGGGTCGACCGGCACGAGGGCCTTCGGGAGCGTGTCGGTGTAGGGACGCAGGCGGCGTCCGGCACCGGCTGCCAGTACGAGGCCGATCATGCGGGTTCTCCTTCGTCGTGTACGGCGGGTGCGCCCCGCCGGTGGGCCGACACCCAGAAGCGGATGCTCTCGGCGAGCACCACGAGCGCGAGGGCGCAGGCGAGCGCCGTCAGCGCGACGGTCAGGCCGTCCCCGTCCAGCAGGAACGCCAGCAGCGCCACCGCCAGGACCCGCCCCTCGTGACCGCCGAGCACCCGTACGAGCCACTCCGGCGGTGCCCCGGCCCCGCCGCGGATGCGGTACACGGTGTCGTAGTGATGGTAGGCGACGGCCGCCACCAGCCCGTAAGCGGCCGGAAGGGCGCCGTTCACCCCGGCGTGGGCGGCGAGCAGCAGGACGGTGAGGTACTCGGCGGCACGGAAGACCGGCGGGACGAGCCAGTCGAGCGCGCCGGTGAGCGGCCGTGCGACGGCGGCGCCCGAGGTGGCGCAGTAGACGAGGGCCGCCAGGACCGTCCAGGGCGTTCCGTAGGCGGTCAGGCCCGCGGTGGCGACGAGCGCGGCGGCCCCGGCCGCGGCCAGCACCGGCGGGGCCATGCCCGGCAGCCGCCGGGCCGGGCCGCGGGCGGCCCGGGCCACCGTGGAGGCGAGCGGGCCGGAGTCGGCCAGGTCCGCCAGGGCGCGCGCGGCGCGGTCGGTCCTGGTGGCCCGGCGGGTCAGCGAGCGCAGCACGCGCCCCGCGGTGGTGTAGCAGGCGGCGAAGGCGCAGCCGGCGATCAGCGCCCAGAACACGACGCGGGGGGTGGTCACCGCGGTGAGCACGGCGATCATGGCCCAGCGCTCGCCGATGGGCAGCACGATCATGCGGCGGACCCAGACCGTCCAGCCGAGGCCGTCCAGGCGGTCGGAGAGGGCGGCGGTGGGACTGGTGTTGCCGGTGGCGTCGTGGTTGGCCTCGTTGAAGGAGAAGTCGACCACGTGGCGGCAGGTCTGGAGGACCATCGCCCCGAGCGCCAGCGCCCACACGTCGTCCCCGTTGCGGGCCGCGCCGAGGGCGAGGCCCGCGTAGAACGCGTACTCCTTGGCACGGTCGAAGGTGGCGTCCAGCCAGGCTCCGAGGGTGGAGTACCGGAGGGCGTAGCGGGCGAGCTGCCCGTCGGTGCAGTCCAGCACGAAGGAGACGATCAGCAGCAGCCCCGCGGCGACGTACCCGGGGCGGGTGCCGGTGGCCGCGCACCCCGCGGCGACCAGGGCGGTGAGCAGCGAGGCGGTGGTGACCTGGTTGGGCGTGAGCCCCCGGCGCGCGCACCAGCGGGCGACGTAGCGCGAGTAGGGGCTGATGCAGAAGGTGGTGAAGAACCCGTCGCGGGCCTTCACCGCGGAGCGCAGCCGCACCGCCTCGTCGTCGACGGCCTCGACCGAGGCGCGCGCCCGGTGGCGCTGCTCGGCGTCGTCGGGGGTCTCGGCGACGAGCGGGCCGAGGTCCGGGCGGTGCACGGCCGTGCCCTCCGCCTCCAGGGCGGCCGCGGCGCCGTCGGGGAGCGCGGCCCGGCCCTCGGCGGCCGCGGTGCGCAGGGCCCCGGCGAGCGCCGAGCGCGCCTCGGGCTGCGCGGTCAGGGCCCCGGCGACGGCGGCGGCGGGGAAGCGGGGGTCGGTGAGCGCGAGGCGCAGGGAGTGGACGTGGCCGACGAACCGGGGGTCGACCAGGGCGACCCGCTCCCGGGCCGGGGCGGCCGCGGCCAGAGCGGCGGCCTCGTCGGGCCCGGCCGCGACGTGTACGTCGAAACCGAGCGACCGCAGATCGCCCTCCAGCGACGACCCGGGTACCGGCGGACCGGTGAGGATGGCGGTCGACAGACGAACTCACTCCTTGGAGCTGACGCGGCGGGATCCGCGCGGCCCGGCCCGGACCCGGGCGGCGGCGCGTCGGCAGAGGCTATCGGATGGCGGGGAGCGGAAATTCATCGGGCGTTCACACCCCCGAGGTCCGCGCGCCCATCATGGTCGATGATCACCCTGCGCTCCAAACCTGGCCCGAGCCCGGCCCCGGACTCCTCCCGCCCGGTGCGGGAGGCCCCTCCGCCGGGTGGCCCGCCGAGGGCACCCCGGCCGGCGCCGGACGCCTGCCCGCCCGCCCCGCGGCGCGTCGGTGGGTGCGGGCGGCGGTGGGGCCCCGGCGAGTGCACACCTCTCTGACCTGCTGACGTTTCCGCAGGTCAGAGCACATGACAACGGTGTTCAGTCCCGTGTTGACCATACCCCCACCCCGTAGTTCACTGAGCGCTGGAAGGCATGACGGCGACGTTCCACGGGAGGCATCCGATGGGGGCTGGGCACGACCACGGACACACGCACGGCCCCCCGCCGACGGGGACCGCGGCGGCGGCCTACCGCGGCCGGCTGAGGATCGCGCTCTCCATCACCCTCGGCGTGATGGTGGTGGAGATCGTGGGCGGCGTGGTGTCCGGCTCCCTCGCCCTGATCGCGGACGCCGCCCACATGGCGACGGACGCGGTGGGGCTGGGCATGGCCCTGCTCGCCATCCACTTCGCCTCCCGGCCCGCGGCCGGGAACCGGACCTTCGGCCTCGCCCGGGCGGAGATCCTCGCCGCGCTGGCGAACTGCCTGCTCCTGCTCGGCGTGGGCGGCTACCTGCTGTTCGAGGCGGTGGGGCGGTTCATCACGCCGACCGAGACCCGCGGCGGCCTGACGGTGGTGTTCGCGCTGGTCGGCCTGCTGGCCAACCTGGTGTCCCTGTCGCTGCTGGTCCGCGGCCAGAAGGAGAGCCTGAACGTCCGCGGGGCCTATCTGGAGGTGCTGGCCGACGCCCTGGGTTCGGTGACGGTGCTGGTCTCCGCGGGGATCATCCTGGCGACCGGGTGGCAGTACGCGGACCCGATCGCCTCCCTGGCCATCGGCCTGATGATCGTCCCGCGCACGCTGCGGCTGCTGCGGGAGACCCTGAACGTCCTGCTGGAGGCGGCCCCCGAAGGGGTCGACATGGCCGAGGTCCGCCGCCACGTCCTGGAGCTGCCGGGCGTGGAGGACGTGCACGACCTGCACGCCTGGACCATCACCTCCGGGATGCCCGTACTGTCGGCGCACGTGGTGGTCAGCCAGGAGATGCTGGACTCGGTCGGCCACGAGAAGCTGCTGCACGAGCTCCAGGGCTGCATCGGCGGCCACTTCGACGTCGAGCACTGCACCTTCCAGCTGGAACCGGTCGGCCACGCCGAGCACGAGGCGCGGCTGTGCCACTGACCGCGGCTCCCGCCGAGGAGCCGCACGCGGTCGCCGGGCCCCGGCCCGGCGACCACCCGGCGGGGCCCGGCCCCGCCCCCACCGCCCCCGCACCGCGCCGCCGCCGTGGCCCTCCCCGACCAAGGAACTCCCCATTGTCCGACACCTCCTCCCAGCACCCGCACGGCTCCCCGCACCGGGAGCCGGACCGCGCGAAGGCCGCGGCCCGCGGCCGCGGGACCGGGCAGCCGCCCACGGCCGGCGCCCCTGCGGCCCACCGCTGGCCCACCCGGCCCGAGAGGCGGGCCGACGCCGCGGCCGTGCACGCGCTCCACGCGGCGGCCTTCCCGACCGAGGACGAGGCCCGGCTGGTGGACGCGCTGCGCCGGGACCCAGAAGCGTGGCTGACCGGGCTGTCCCATGTCGCCGAGGCACCGGACGGCTCCGTCGCGGCCCATGCGCTGCTCACCCGCTGCCGGGTCGGCGGCGCACCCGCCCTGGCACTGGCCCCCGTGGCGACCGCCCCCGCGTGGCAGGGCCGGGGTGCGGGCACGGCGGTGATCCGGGCGGTGCTGGAGGCCGCTCGGGCCCGGGGCGAGCGCCTGGTGGTGGTGCTGGGGCACCCCGGCTACTACCCCCGGTTCGGTTTCGTACGGGCGTCCACCCATGGAATCCGGACGTCCTTCGAGGTGCCGGACGAGGCCCTGATGGCCCTGGTGCTGGACGGATCGGACGAGGTCCCGGGCGGCACGATCCGCTATCCGGCGGCTTTCGGGGTCTGACGGCGGCACCGCTGCTTCCGGCCACCGTGGACCGCGGGCGGCGGTGACCGGACATGCCAGAGGGCCGAAGTGCGGAGAAGCACCGTCTTTGCGGCAGACTGGGCCGGGCTCCCCACGGCCGAGGACCGATGCGAAGGACGGACATGCCGATCACACCAGCCACCGAGGCGAACAGCTCGTCGAACGGGACCTCCCCGGCGATCCTGCTCGAACTCGTCGACGAGCAGGGCAGCACCATCGGCACCGCGGAGAAGCTCGCCGCCCACCAGGCGCCCGGGCAGCTGCACCGCGCGTTCTCGGTCTTCCTCTTCGACGAGCAGGGCAGGCTGCTGCTCCAGCGCCGCGCGGCGGGCAAGTACCACTCCCCCGGCGTCTGGTCCAACACCTGCTGCGGGCACCCCTACCCCGGCGAGTCGCCCTTCGCGGCGGCGGCGCGGCGCACGTACGAGGAGCTGGGCGTCTCCCCCTCGCTGCTGGCCGAGGCGGGGACGGTGCGCTACAACCACCCCGATCCCGCCTCGGGGCTGGTGGAGCAGGAGTTCAACCACCTCTTCGTGGGCATGGCGCAGTCCTCGCTGCGCCCCGACCCCGAGGAGGTGGGCGAGACCGCCTTCGTCTCCCCCGGGGAGCTCGCCTCGCTGCAGGACTCGGCCGTCTTCTCCGCCTGGTTCACGACGGTGCTGGACGCGGCGCGCCCCGCCATCCGGGAGCTGACCGGCTCGGCCGGGGGCTGGTGACCGCCCCGAGCCGCCCCGGGCCGGGTCCCGGGGCGGTTCCGTCGTCACCTGCGCGGTCCGGCCGCGGGGCGTATCCCGGGACCGGGTGACGCGTTCAGAGCGGGGCCGGGTCGGTGAACAGGGCGGGCACCAGCGGCAGCTCCGCCCAGATGACCTTCCCGCCCCCGGCCGTCTGCTCGATGTCGCACCTGCCGCCCGCCTCGCGGGTGACCTCCCTCACGAGCAGCAGGCCCCGTCCGCCGGTCTGGGCGGAGTCGGCCTCCAGGGCCCGGGGCCGGTAGGGGTGGTCGTCCTCGACGGACACCCGGATCCACCGGCTGCCGACGGCGAGTTCGACGACCACCTCGGGGGAGAGCAGCGCGGCGTGCCGGACGGCGTTGGTGACCAGTTCGGAGACGATCAGCAGCAGCCCCTGCACGGTGTCGTCGGCCACCGGGACGCCCTGCCGCACGAGGAGTTCGCGGACCGCCCTGCGGGACTGCGGGACGGACGCGTCGACGGCCGGGGCCGTGAACCTCCAGACCCCCTCGTACGACAGCGGCCCGGCGGGCGCGCTCTCCCGGCTCTCCATCAGGACCCGGCCAGGTGACGTCCCGCTCCAGCGGGGTGGGGAACGGTTTCCCCCGACTGCTCCGATCTCGACCGGGTGCCTGGATGCGCACTGTTCACCTGCACTGCCTTTCTGCCCGCACGGGACCTGCCGCGCTCGTAGGGGGATCGCGCGGCCGCGACGCGGGAGGTGCTCCCGTTCGCCGCCCGCGCGTGCGGCCCCGGACTCCACGTGCGGTGTCCGCGGCACCGCCGGCCGGTGGCCTGACGGCCCGGGAGGCGGCCGGACGAGCCGCGGGGTTCGCGTGCGCCGCACCGGGGCGCGCGGGGGACGCGGACCGCGTCGGCGGGGCGGGCGCCCCCGGCAGGGCCGGGCGGGCCGTCTGCCACGCGGCCCGGCCGCGACCGCGGGAAGCCCGCGCGTTCACGCCTGGGTGGAGTCACGTCGACACCCTTGCTCGTTCCGGGACCATCGGGTCATCAGTGTTGGCAGCGAGATGGTCCGGACCGGGGAGCCGATCGCAACTGACCGCCTTTGTACGACACGCGACCGAACGCGGTGGGCGGCGCCCCCGCCGCGACTGCTCGGAGCGGGGTTCTGTCCGTTCGGGGAGGCCGATCGTTTCAGCAGCTTTATCCGCGCCCCCTGTTCCGCGCAGCACCCCTCCTCCCGTGGACCGCCCGGCGTACGGGCCCGTACGCCGGATAGCATCCGCACCATGCAGCACTCCGAGAAGCCCGAGCCCCGGCTTGCGGTCGCCGTGGCGGACGGGGTCGCCACCCTCACCCTCGACAACCCCGCCAAGCGCAACGCGATGACCACCGCGATGTGGCGGGCCCTGCCCGAGGCACTCGTCCCGCTGGCCGGCGACCCGGCGGTGCGCTCGCTGGTGCTCACCGGAGCGGGCGGCACCTTCTGCGCGGGGGCGGACATCTCCTCGCTGCGCGAGCCCGGCGAGGACCCGCAGGCGCTGTCCGTGCGCGCGGAGGAGGCGCTGGCCTCCTTCCCCAAGCCGACGCTGGCCGTGGTGCGGGGGTACTGCGTGGGCGGCGGCTGCCAGCTGGCGGCCGCGTGCGACCTGCGCTTCGCCGCCGAGGACGCGCGGTTCGGCATCACCCCGGCGAAGCTCGGGATCGTCTACCCGGCCTCCTCGACCCGGAGGCTGGCCCGGCTGGTCGGCCCCTCGGCGGCCAAGTACCTGCTGTTCTCGGGTGAGTTGGTCGACAGCGGACGGGCGCTGCGCACCGGGCTGGTGGACGAGGTGCTGCCGGGCGCGGAACTGGGCAAGCGGGCCGCGGAGTTCACCCGGGTCCTGGGGACACGCTCCCTGCTCACCCAGTGCGCCGCCAAGGAGTTCACGGACGGCCGCACCGACCGCGACGCCTTCTGGGCGGCGGCCGCGGCCGGCAGCGGCGACCCCGCGGAGGGCGTGGGCGCCTTCCTGGAGCGCCGCTCCCCGCGCTTCACCTGGGCACCCGCGACGGACGGGGGCTGAGCCCCGGGGCGGCGGGTCCGGCCGCCGGGAGCGCCGCCCGCGGGACGCCGTCCAGGGCTGTACGTCCGTACCGACCAGTCGGTAACCTGCGGCCATGACGCCTCTGCCCCCACGCGCCGGACGCCGGTGCCACAACGCGCTCAACCCCCTGCACTCGACCGTCTACTTCTCCCCCGACCTGGACAGGGAGCTGTCCGGCCTCGGCGTGGCCGACGCCAGGGCCGCCTACTTCGCGAGCCGCTCGGCGGCCATGGGGGCCGTGGGACCCGGCGCCGTCGCGGCCGCCTTCTACAACTTCAACCCCGAACTCGTCGCCCGGCACCTGCCCGCCGTGTGGGAGACCGCCGACCCGGAGCAGGTGCTGGCCGCGCGCACCCGGGCAGCCGACACCACCCTGCGCCGGCTCCTCGGCGAGCAGGTGATCGCGTCCAAGGAACTGGAGGAGGCGGCGGAACTCGCCCTGCGGGCCGCCGAGGGCTGCTCCCGCCATGCCCGCCCCCTCTACTCGGCCCACGCCGACCTGCCCGTGCCCGAGGAGCCCCACCTGGCGCTGTGGCACGCCGCCACGCTGCTGCGCGAGCACCGCGGCGACGCCCACCTGGCGGCGCTGCTCCTCGCGGAGCTCGATCCCCTGGAGGCGCTCGTCAGCCACACGGCGACCGGCAAGGGCATGGCCCCCGGCTGGATCCTGGCCACCCGGGGCTGGCGCCGGGACGACTGGGGGGCGGCCCGCGAGCGGCTGCTCGGGCGCGGCCTGCTCGACGCCGACGGCCGCCTGACCGACGCGGGCACCGCGCTGCGGACCGAGCTGGAGGAGCGGACCGACCTCATGGACCGCGGCCCCTACGAGCACCTGGGCGCCGACGGGGTGGAACGCCTGACCGAGCTGGGCCGGAGCCTGCTGATGACGGCCTTCGCGGCCGGGGCCTTCCCCCCGGACCTCATGGGCAGCGCCTGACGCCCTCCCCGCGGCGGCGTGCGCGGCGGCACCGCGGGCCGCGGGTGCCTCCGCGTCGCCGGGAGGACCCGGCACGGACGCGGCACCGGCTTCGGCGACCTGCGGGACCGGCGCGCGACACGGTCCCCGTCACCCGGCAGAATGCAGGCCCGAAGCACAGCCCGCACGAGAAGGCGAGTCAGTCAACCGTGACCACGTCCATCGAAGGCAGGATCGCCGAGGAGCTCGGCGTACGCGAACGGCAGGTGAAGGCGGCCGTCGAGCTGCTCGACGGCGGGTCGACCGTGCCGTTCATCGCGCGCTACCGCAAGGAAGCGACCGAGATGCTCGACGACGCCCAACTGCGCACCCTGGAGGAACGGCTGCGCTACCTGCGGGAACTGGAGGAGCGCAGGACCGCGATCCTGGAGTCGGTCCGGGAGCAGGGCAGGCTGACCGAGGAGGTGGAGGGGCGGATCCGGGCCGCCGACACCAAGGCACGCCTGGAGGACGTCTACCTGCCGTTCAAGCCCAAGCGGCGGACCAGGGCGCAGATCGCCCGCGAGGCCGGGCTGGAGCCGCTGGCCGAGGGGCTGCTCGGCGACCCCGGCGCGGACCCGGCCGCCGCGGCGGCCGCCTATGTCGACCCGGACAGGGGGGTCGCGGACGCGGCGGCCGCACTGGACGGCGCCCGGGCCATCCTCACCGAGCGCTTCTCCGAGGACGCCGACCTGATCGGGGACCTGCGCGAGCGCATGTGGACCCGCGGCCGTCTGACCGCCCGCGTCAGGGAGGGCAAGGAGGAGGCGGGCGCCAAGTTCGCCGACTACTTCGACTTCGCCGAGCCCTTCACCGACCTGCCCTCGCACCGCGTGCTCGCGATGCTCCGCGGCGAGAAGGAGGAGGTCCTGGACCTCGTCCTGGAGCCCGAGGAGCAGACCGAGGGACCCTCCTCCTACGAGTCCCTCGTGGCCTCCCGCTTCGGCATCTCCCAGCAGGGCCGCCCGGGCGACAGGTGGCTCGGCGACACGGTCCGCTGGGCCTGGCGCACCCGGATCCTCGTCCACCTCGGCATCGACCTGCGGCTGCGGCTGCGGACGGCCGCCGAGGACGAGGCGGTCCGCGTGTTCGCGGCCAACCTGCGCGACCTGCTGCTCGCCGCGCCCGCCGGGACCCGGGCGACCCTCGGCCTCGACCCCGGCTTCCGCACCGGGGTGAAGGTCGCCGTGGTGGACGCCACGGGCAAGGTGGTGGCCACCGACACGGTCCACCCCCACGTCCCCGCCAACCGCTGGGACGAGGCACTGGCCCGGCTGGCCCGGCTGGCCCGGGAGCACGCGGTCGAGCTCGTGGCCATCGGCAACGGCACCGCCTCCCGGGAGACCGACAGGCTGGCCGCCGACCTGATCGCCCGGCACCCGGAGCTGAAGCTGACCAAGGTGATGGTCTCGGAGGCCGGCGCCTCGGTCTACTCGGCCTCCGCCTTCGCCTCGCAGGAGCTGCCGGAGCTGGACGTGTCGCTGCGCGGCGCGGTGTCGATCGCCCGCCGCCTGCAGGACCCGCTGGCCGAACTCGTCAAGATCGACCCCAAGTCCATCGGCGTCGGCCAGTACCAGCACGACCTGGCGGAGGTGAAGCTCTCCCGGTCCCTCGACGCGGTGGTCGAGGACTGCGTGAACGGTGTGGGCGTCGACGTCAACACCGCCTCGGCGCCGCTGCTCGCGCGGGTCTCCGGCATCAGCGCGGGCCTCGCCGAGAACATCGTGGCCCACCGCGACGGGCACGGCCCCTTCCGGTCCCGCAGGTCCCTGAAGGACGTGTCCCGGCTCGGGCCGAAGGCCTACGAGCAGTGCGCGGGCTTCCTGCGGATCCGCGGCGGGGAGGACCCGCTGGACGCCTCCAGCGTGCACCCGGAGGCGTATCCGCTGGTCCGCCGGATGGTGAAGGCCCACGGCGGGGACGTGGCGGGGCTCATCGGCGACACGGCGGTGCTGCGCTCGCTGCGGCCCTCCGACTACGTCGACGACACCTTCGGCCTGCCGACCGTGACCGACATCCTGCGGGAGCTGGAGAAGCCGGGCCGGGACCCGCGGCCCGCCTTCCGCACGGCCGCCTTCAAGGAGGGCGTGGAGAAGATCGGCGACCTGGCGCCGGGGATGGTGCTGGAGGGCGTGGTCACCAACGTGGCCGCCTTCGGCGCCTTCGTGGACGTCGGCGTCCACCAGGACGGCCTGGTACACGTGTCGGCGATGTCCCGGGACTTCGTCAAGGACCCGCGCGACGTGGCCAAGCCCGGTGACGTGGTCCGGGTGAAGGTGCTGGACGTGGACATCCCCCGCAAGCGCATCTCGCTGACCCTGCGCCTCGACGACGACGCCTCCGCGCCGCCCGCGGGCGGCGCGCGGCGCGAGCGCGGCGGGCGCGCGCCCCAGCAGCGCCGGTCCGACGGCGGGCGCGAGGGCCGCGGCGGGGGCAGGCAGCAGGGCGGCGGGCGCCCGGCCGCCGCGCCCGCGAACAGTGCCATGGCCGACGCGCTGCGCAAGGCGGGGCTGCTCGGCGGCGAGCGGGGCGGCGGACGGCGGCGCGGCTGAGGAGCCTCCCCGCGGGGGCGGGCGGTCCCGGGACCGCCCGCCCCCGCGCGACGGGGGGGGCCGTTGCGCCGCCCCTCAGCGTCTACACGACCAGACTCGGCAGGGTGGACGACGACGAGGGGGCCGCGGCGACGCGACCCTCGACCTGGTCGGGGAGGACGCCGCTGGCCACCTGCGCATTCGCCGGTCGGGCCCGGCTACGCCGGGTCAGCCGTCGGCACGGCGGCGCCGTGCCGCTCGCCACTCACGCGGGAGCTCCCTAACGCCGAGGAGGAGGATGATCACTGTGAGGGTAAGGCACATGATCCCCATCAGGATCACCAGACCGGCCCCGAGTCGGGTGGCTGCGGCCGAGGCGAGGCTCGCCGATTCCGGGTGTTCCGGGATGTAGTGGACCCGTACGGTGTCGCCGACCTGGTCGTTGCCACCGTCCCAGAACGTGACGGCCGTCCCGGGCTCCGTGGTGAAACGGACCTTGACCCGGGTGCGATCGCTGCCCGGGCCGCCTCCTTGTGTCGTGTACCTGGCCACGACGGTCCCGTTCGTCGATCGTCCGTGCGCATCTAACTCGGCGGCTGTCCTGAAACCTTCGACCCCGACGCTGAACAGCCCGTACCCGATGAAGGCGGTCATCGCTCCAAGAACCGTCAACACGACTGCCTTGCCGGCCACACGCAACCACCTGCCCAGCCGCGGTCGTGCCCCCACCCCGTCTGGTCGTCCGCTCATGCCCCACCTGTCCGCGCGCTGATGGCCTCCGACATGGTTCCTGTTCCCCGCCGGGTCGGGCCTTACCCTGGGGGCCGTCGCGACCACTGCGCCGTCCTGCCACGAGGCGAGGACCGCACGGTCCAGGTGGCCGCGCAGTCCGTCGGGTTGCACGCGCTGACCAACACCGACGTCATGTTCCTGCGGACGCCCGACGGGCGCACGGTGGCCTGGGTGGAGGGGGCCGGCCACGAAGCGGCCGGCCCCGCCCCGTCCTTGAGGGAGGAAACGTTGCCGCGGCGACGCTGCTATCCCTCCGACATTTGGGACGACGATCAAGCAGACGCTCGGCTGGACCCGGCCGAAACTGCGGACACCCCAGGCCGCGGACCGCTGGACCTGGCTCGTCATCGCGGCCCACACCCAGCTCCGGCTCCTCCGCGAGGCCGCGTCCGACCTCCGCCGCCCCTGGGAGAAGCCGGTCGCACCGTCCCGGCTCACCCCGGCACGAGTCCGCCGAGGGTTTCGCAACCTCCGCCCGTACCTGCACTGCCCGGCCCGCGCGCCGAAAGCCTCAACACCAGGACCAGGGCGCCCAGTTGGATCAAGGAACCGACATCCGGCCACCCGCCACGGCGTGGGCAAAACGACCAGGCGCCCCGGAACCATCACCGAACGAAACAGGATGAAAGCCCGCAAAGGTTAAAGCCCAAGCTCAGACCTCCGTGACCTTGCCGTCCGCGACCTCGACGCGGCGCGTGGTGTGCACCACGTCCAGCATCCGGCGGTCGTGGGTGACCAGCAGCAGCGTGCCCGGGTACGAGGACAGCGCCTTCTCCAGCTGCTCGATGGCCGGCAGGTCGAGGTGGTTGGTCGGCTCGTCCAGGACGAGCAGGTTGACCCCGCGGCCCTGGAGCAGCGCGAGCGCCGCCCGGGTGCGCTCCCCGGGGGACAGGGTGGCGGCGGGACGCAGCACGTGCCCGGCCTTGAGGCCGAACTTGGCCAGCAGGGTGCGCACCTCGGCGGGCTCGGTCTCGGGTACGGCCGCGCAGAAGGCGTCCAGCAGCGTCCCCTCACCGTGGAAGAGCCGCCGGGCCTGGTCCACCTCGCCGACGACCACTCCGGGGCCGAGCGAGGCGTGGCCCGCGTCCGGCTCAAGGCGGCCCAGCAGCGCGGCCAGCAGCGTGGACTTGCCGGCGCCGTTGGCCCCCGTGACCGCGACCCGGTCCGCCCAGTCGACCTGGAGGGAGACCGGGCCGAGGCGGAAGCCGCCGCGCACCACCTCGGCCTCGCGCAGGGTGGCCACGACCGCTCCGGAGCGCGGGGCGGCGGCGATCTCCATGCGCAGCTCCCACTCCTTGCGCGGCTCCTCGACGACGTCGAGCCGTTCGATCATCCGCTGCGTCTGGCGGGCCTTGGCGGCCTGCTTCTCGCTGGCCTCGCTGCGGAAGTTGCGGCCGATCTTGTCGTTGTCCCCGGCCTTGCGACGGGCGTTCTTCACGCCCTTGTCCATCCAGGCCCGCTGCATGCGCGCCCTGCCTTCGAGGGCGGCCCGCCGGTCGGCGTACTCCTCGTAGTCCTCGCGGGCGTGGCGCCGGGCGGTCTCGCGCTCCTCCAGGTAGGCCGCGTAGCCGCCGCCGTACAGGGTGGTCCGCTGCTGGGCGAGGTCCAGTTCGAGGACCGCGGTGGCGGTCCTGGCCAGGAACTCGCGGTCGTGGCTGACGACGACGGTGCCCGCGCGCAGCGTGCGGACGAAGTCCTCCAGGCGTTCGAGCCCGTCGAGGTCCAGGTCGTTGGTGGGCTCGTCGAGGAGGAAGACGTCGTAGCGGGAGAGCAGCAGCGAGGCGAGCCCCGCGCGGGCGGCCTGGCCGCCGGAGAGGCCGGTCATCGGCCGGTCCAGGCCGACGCCCAGGCCCAGGGCGGAGGTCACGCCCTCGGCGCGCTCCTCCAGGTCGGCGCCGCCGAGGCCCAGCCAGCGCTCCAGGGCCGCCGCGTAGGCGTCGTCGGCGCCGGGCGCGCCCTCGACCAGTGCCTCGGTGGCGGCGTCCAGCCGCTGCTGCGCGGCCGCCACCCCGGTGCGGCGGGCCAGGAAGGCGCGCACGCTCTCCCCGGGGCGGCGCTCCGGCTCCTGCGGGAGGTGACCCACGGAGGCGCCGGGCGGCGACACGCGCACCTCCCCGTGCTCGGGGCGGTCCGCTCCGGCCAGCAGGCGCAGCAGGGTCGACTTCCCGGCGCCGTTGGGGCCGACGAGGCCGATCACGTCGCCGGGGGCGACGACGAGGTCCAGTCCGGCGAAGAGCGGGCGGTCGCCGTGGCCGGCGGCGAGATCCTTGGCGACGAGGGTGGCAGTCATCAGGGCGGCATTCTACGGCGGGGGCCGCCGCGGCCGGGGGGCGCTCCGCCTCCCCCTCTCTTCCTCGGCCACCGGCCGCCGGGGCGCACGGGGCGGCCGGGCGTCGGCCGCCCGGTGCGCACGACCGCCGGTGGCGGGGCGGGCGGGTGGGCTACGGTCCCCGGCATGACGGGTGATGTGCTGGTACTGGGGGGCGGGGTCGCCGGGCTGACCACCGCCGTGGAACTCGCCGAGCGGGGGCACCGGGTCAGGGTGTGGAGCCGGGACGCCGCGGAGGCGACCACGTCCGCCGTGGCGGGCGCCCTGTGGTGGCCCTACCGGATCGAGCCGGAGGAGCGGGTCGGCGCGTGGGCGCTGGCCTCGCTGCGGGTGTACGGGCGGCTGGCGGGCGAGGGGCCGCCGGACGGCGGGGACAGCGGGGTCCGGCTGGTCGAGGGGGTGCATGCGGGAATCTCGCCGGACGGCCTCGGGTCCTGGGGCCGGGCGGTTCAGGGACTGCGCGCGGTCGGCGCGGGCGAGGTGCCGGGGGGCTTCGCCACCGGGCTGAGGGCGCGTCTGCCGCTGGTGGACATGCCGGTGCACCTGCGCTGGCTCCAGGGGCGGCTGCGGGCGGCGGGCGGGACGGTGGAACGCCGAACCGCCGGCGGCCTGGAGCGGGCCGCGGCCGATGCGGGTGCGTCCGCCGTGGTCAACTGCACGGGGCTCGGTTCACGCGAGCTGGTCCCGGACGCCTCGCTGCGCCCGGTGCGCGGGCAGCTGGTCGTGGTGGAGAACCCGGGCGTGACCGAGTGGTTCACGGCGGCGGACCCGGCGGGCGAGGAGACGACCTACCTGCTCCCGCACGGGGAACGCCTCCTGCTCGGCGGTACCGCGCAGGAGGGCGGGACCTCGACGGAACCGGACGGCCCGACGGCGGCGGCGATCGTGCGGCGGTGCGCCCGGATCCGTCCGGAGGTGGCCCGGGCGCGGGTCCTGGGCCACCGGGTGGGGCTGCGGCCCTGCCGGGCGGAGGGGGTGCGCCTGGAGGCGGAGTCCCTGCCGGACGGGCGTCCGCTGGTGCACAACTACGGCCACGGCGGGGCCGGGGTCACGGTGGCCTGGGGGTGCGCCCGTACCGCGGCGGACCTGGTCGAGGCGGCGGCCGGCTGACGCCGGGATCCCCGCCGCGCCACCCGCTGCGGGGCCCTTCCACCGGTGAAGGGCCCGGCCGGGGCGGCGCGGTGGGGGTCCGTCAGCGGGAGCCCGCCGGCGGGCGGTCCAGCGGCCCGCCCGGCGACTCCTCCCCGTCCTCGCCGGAGCCCGGACCGATCCGGAACTCGAAGTCGCCGTCGTAGTGCTCGTGCCCGGCGATGACGGCGGACTCCACCGCCTCGGTCCCCAGCTCCCCTCGGACGATCAGGGGGTCGTGGCGCAGGTCCCGCATGAGGGCGAAGCACATGCCGATCATCACCAGGACGAAGGGCGCGGCCACCAGGATCGTCAGGTTCTGGAGCCCTGCCAGGGCGTCCCCCTCGCCACCGCCGATGAGCAGCATGATCGCCGCCACGGCGCCGGTGACCACGCCCCAGAAGATGACGACGGGCCGGGTGGGCTCGAAGGAGCCGCGCTGCGAGAGGGTGCCCATCACGATGGAGGCGGCATCCGCGCCGGAGACGAAGAAGATGCCCACCAGGACCATGACCAGGATGCTCATGAGGGTGGCGGCCGGGTACTCCTGGAGCACGCCGAACAGCTGGCCCTCCGGGGTGGCGTCGTCGGGCAGCCGGCCGGCCTTCTGGAGGGTCATGGCGGTGCCGCCGAAGATGGCGAACCAGATCAGGCTGACCGTGCTCGGGACGAGGATGACGCCGCCGACGAACTGGCGGATCGTGCGGCCGCGGCTGATGCGCGCGATGAACATGCCGACGAACGGCGTCCAGGAGATCCACCAGGCCCAGTAGAAGACCGTCCAGCTGCCCAGCCAGTCGGCGACGCCCTCGCCGCTGCTGGCCTCGGTGCGCCCCGCGAGCTGCGGCAGGTCGCCGAAGTACGCGGCGATCGAGGTGGGGAGCAGGTCGAGGACGATGATCGTGGGTCCGGCGATGAAGACGAACAGGGCGAGCACCAGGGCGAGCACCATGTTGATGTTGGACAGCCACTGGATGCCGCGTTCGACGCCGGAGACGGCAGAGGCCACGAACGCGGCCGTGAGCACGGCGATGATGCCGATCAGCAGGGCGGTGCTGACCTTCTGCATCCAGTTCAGCTCGGTCATGCCGCTGCCGATCTGGAGGGCGCCCAGGCCCAGGGAGGCGGCGGAGCCGAAGAGCGTCGCCAGGATCGCGAGGATGTCGATGACCCTCCCGAAGACGCCGTTGACGTTGCGTTCGCCGATCAGCGGCACGAAGACGGCGCTGATGGTCTGCCGGCGGCGGCGGCGGTAGGAGGCGTAGGCGATGGCGAGCCCGACGACCGCGTAGATGGCCCAGGGGTGCAGCGTCCAGTGGAAGAGCGTGGTGGCCATGGCGACTTCCATGGCCTCGGCCGCGTCCTGCGGCGAGGTGCCCGGCGGCGGGGTGACGAAGTGCGAGAGGGGCTCGCTCACCCCGAAGAACATCAGGCCGATGCCCATGCCCGCGCTGAACATCATCGCGATCCAGGACACGGTGCGGAACTCGGGCTCCTCGTTCTCCTGCCCGAGTCTGATCCGTCCGTAGCGGCTGACCGCGAGCCACAGTGCGAAGACCACGAAGCCGGAGGCGGCCAGGACGAAGGCCCAGCCGCCGTTGTGGATGAGCCCGTCCAGCAGGCTCGCCGACACGTCCTCCAGGGTGTCCGTGGCCAGCGCTCCCCAGAGCACGAAGGCCACGGTGAGCACGGCGGACACGCCGAACACCACGGGGTCCGTCCGCTGACGCCCCGTCTCGTGGTCGGGCTCGGGGAGATCCGCCGTCACCGGCAGATCACCCCGGCCCGCCCGTCCCTCTTCGTCATGCGACACCGGCGGCACCTTTCACGGGGTAGGGGCGAAGCGATTTCGCCATCCGCTACCCCCTACCACACGCGGCACTCCCCCCTGCCTCTCAACAGGCGGCGAGGGGCCGTCCGGGGACCAGGTGAAAGCTCGCACGCGTGTCCAGAAGCAGCGGGACGAGGCCGCGCAGCGGCTGGTCCAGCGGCACCAGGGCCCCTTCGCCGTCGGGCACCACGGCGACTCCGTGCAGGGCGAGTTCGCCGCGCACCTCGGCGTAGGCCGCGGCGTCCAGGCGGTAGGCGCAGGGCGGGTCCGGGAGCGTCCGCCCGGGGGTGGGCGGGTCGTTGTCGGCGCCGCCGAGGTACAGGGGCCCCGGGGCGGGACGGCGGGCGGCCTCGGTGGCGGCCTCGACGCGGTCCCGCTCGGCCGCGCTGAAGGCGAACACCCCCCTGAGGGCGGCACGCTGGGCGTCCACCCTGCGGCGGCGCTCGCGGGCGGGGTCGTCCCGCAGGCCGCGGGGGCCCGCGCGGACCTCCACGAGGAGGGCGACGGCGTTCTTGATCCCGGCGGCGTTGCGGAGCATCCGCTCCTGGGCCCCGCCCGCGGCCCGGTCCGCGTCCCCGCCCGCCGCCGGTCCGGCCCGCAGCCCGAACGTGCCGGTGCTCGCGCCCGCCTCCGCGGCCGCGGCGCGCACCCGGGCGGACAGCAGGAGCGAGGCCCGGCGCACCTCGGGGCGGGTGTTGGGGTTGCGGGGCCAGAGGTCGAGGACGTCCGGCTCCGGAGACGACGGGGAGCCCTCGTACTCGTGCAGGTCGACGACGATGTCCGGCCGGTGGTCGCGCAGCACCGCGGCCACCGCCCGCGCCTCGGCCGTGCGCAGGGCGATGTGGTCGCGGTTGACGTCGGCGCCCTCCGCGGTGAGCCGGGAGCCGGCGGCCCGTCCGTCCGGGTTGGCCGTGGGGACGACGAGCAGGCGGGTCCGCGCGAGGAAGGCCCGGGCCGCCGGGTCGCGCGTGAGGGCGAGGTCGCGGACGGCCGTCAGGCACGCCTCCCGGCCGGAGGGTTCGTCACCGTGCTGCCCGCAGACCAGGAGCACCGTGTGCGGGGAGCGCGGTTCGCCGAGGCGGACCAGGTGCAGCGGCCGGCCCCGGGCGGTGGTGCCGATCCGCGCCACGGCGGCCCCCGGGGTGCGGTCGACGGCGCCGAGCAGCGCCCGTTCCTCGGCCGCCGTGGTCCAGCGGGCCCCGGCGGTCAGCTCGAACCCGGTGCGGGGCAGGGCGTGGGCGGCCTGGGCGGGGCCGGTGACGAGCGGACCGAGGACGGCAGATGCGGCGGCCCCGGCGACCAGCGCGAGGGCGCGCAGGGGGCGGTGGTGCGTCACGCGGGTGCCGCGCACTCGTATCGGCATGCGCGGGACGGTACTGTGCGCGACCGCTCGGCGACAGAGGGCGTTCGGTCCGAGGGCGTGCGGCGGGCGGGCCCCCGCCGCGGCCGGCGCGCCACGGCCACGGGAAACGGCTTGGTTCACTCCTGTCACGGGGCCGCGCCGCGCCTAGGGTCGACGGGTTCGCACACCCCTTACGACAGGGAGCATCCGTGCACCGCAGACTCATCGCCCCCGGAGCCCTCGCGTCCGTCCTGCTGCTGGCGATCCCGGCATCGGCCGCGTCCCCGGCGCCCGGGGCACCGGGGATCGGCGACCCCTACTACCCGGCGTCCGGGAACGGCGGGTACGACGTCTCGCACTACGACCTCCGGCTGACGTACCGGCCGGAGACGGACCGGCTGGAGGGCACGGCGACGATCCTGGCCACCGCCACCCAGTCGCTGAGCCGCTTCAACCTCGACCTCGGGCTCGACGTCCGGGAGGTCAGGGTCGACGGCCGCCCGGCCGCCTCGGTGCGGGAGGGCGAGCAGGAGCTGGTCGTCACCCCGGCCCGTCCGCTGGCCGAGGGCCGGCCGTTCTCGGTCGTCGTCCGGTACGCGGGGAAGCCCTCCGAGGTCAGCATCGGCGGCTGGACGGCCTGGCACCGCACGCCGGACGGCGGTGTCGCGGCGCAGGAGCCGGAGTCGGCGGCGTGGTGGTTCCCCAGCAACGACCACCCGCTCGACAAGGCGACCTACGACGTGTCGGTGGCGGTGCCCGACGGCAGCCAGGCCATCAGCAACGGGGTCCTGGTCTCGCAGCGTTCGCGTCTGGGGTGGACCCGCTACAACTGGCGCTCCGACCGGCCGCAGGCCAGCTATCTGGCCACCCTGGCGGTCGGCAGGTTCGACATCACCACCGACACCACGGCGAACGGGCTGCCCGTGCTGAACGCCTACAGCAAGGACCTCGGCGCCCACGCCGGGGCCGCCCGGGCGAGCCTGGAGCGCACGGCCGAGGTCGCCGAGTGGCTGACGGAGGTGTTCGGCCCCTACCCGTTCAACGCGCTCGGCGGTTACGTACCCAATGTGACCAGCGGGTACGCCCTGGAGACGCAGACCCGGCCCTTCTACAGCCCGCGCCAGTTCGCGAACGGCGCGAACGTCTCGGTGGTGGTGCACGAGCTGGCGCACCAGTGGTACGGCGACAGCGTCTCGGTGCGCGGCTGGAGGGACATCTGGATCAACGAGGGCTTCGCCCGCTACAGCCAGTGGCTGTGGTCCGAGCGGGAGGGCGAGGGGACGGCGCAGGAGCTGGCGGACTGGGTGTACGCGCAGCACCCCGAGGAGGACCCGTTCTGGACGGTGCTGCCCGGTGACCCGGGACCCGAGCGGCAGTTCCACCTCGCCGTCTACGACCGGGGCGCCCTGGCGCTCCAGGCGCTGCGCAACGAGATCGGCGACGAGGACTTCTTCGCGGTGCTGAAGGGCTGGCCCGCGGCGTACGCCTACGGGAACGCGGACGTGGGCGACTTCGTCCGCTACGCGGAGCGGGTGTCGGGCCGCCCGCTGTCCGGGCTCTTCCACACCTGGCTGTACGAACCGCGCAGGCCCGCCGCCCCGGCGGCGGCCGGGGCGGGGATCGCCTCCTCGCGCACCGGGCAGGCCGCTCCGGTCCGGCCGGCGTCCTGGGAGGGGATCGCGGCGACGAACTCGGTGCACGACCACGGCCGGCCGGGCGCGGCCGCCGGCGCGGGGCACGACCGCTGACGGGACCGGGCCGCCGCCTCCGCTCCCGCGGGGGCGGGCGCGGCGGCCCGCGGCACCCGGGGCGCCACCCCGGGTGGGAGCGCTCTCAGGCAGCTGCGGCCTGCCGATATCCTGGGCGTGTCACCCGGCGGCGCGGCCGCCGGGGAGAGCCGCCGTACGCGCCCGAGAGCCGAGGAGCGCCCGCCTTGCCCGAGCAGATCACGGGGCCCCGCCCCACGCTGGAAGCCGTCGCCGCGCGCGCCGGCGTGTCCCGGGCCACGGCCTCGCGGGTCGTCAACGGCGGAGCGGGGGTGCGCGCCCCGCTGGTGGACAAGGTGCGCCGGGCCGTCGAGGAGCTCGGATACGTCCCCAACCACGCGGCGCGCTCCCTGGTGACCCGGCGCAACGGCGCGGTGGCCGTGATCATCGCGGAGCCGGAGTTCCGGGTCTTCTCCGACCCCTTCTTCGAACAGCAGGTGCGCGGGATCAGCCGGGAGCTGACCGCGCACGACGCCCAGTTGGTGCTGCTGTGGGTGGAGGGCCCCGGCGACCACGACCGGATCGCCCGCTACCTGGGCGGCGGGCACGTGGACGGCGCGCTGGCCTTCTCCCTGCACGACGATGACCGGCTGCCCGCGCTCATCGGCCGCACCCGGGTGCCGGCCGTCTTCGGCGGGCGCCCCGCGGCCGGCTCGGGCCAGGGCGTCCCGTTCGTGGACGCCGACAACCGGGGCGGGGCGCGGGAGGCGGTGCGGCACCTGGTCTCCCTCGGGTGCGGCACGATCGCGCACATCGCCGGTCCGCGCGACCAGACCTCCGCCCTGGACCGCCTGCACGGCTACCGCGACGTCCTGGCCGGCGCCGACCCGGCGCTGCTGTGCCAGGGGGACTTCACCGAGGAGAGCGGTGCCCGGGCGATGGCCGAGCTGCTGGAGCGGCGGCCGGACGTGGACGGCGTGTTCGTGGCCAACGACGTCATGGCCTCGGGGGCCCTGCGCACCCTGCGCGAGCGGGGGGTCGCGGTGCCCGGGGACGTCGCCGTGGTCGGCTTCGACGACATGGCCTCGGTGGCACCCCGCACCGACCCGGCCCTGACCACGGTGCGGCAGGACATCGAGGGCATGGGGCGGCTGATGGTCAGGCTGCTGATGCGCCTGCTGGACGGGACCGGCGGCGAGCCGCCGGCGTCCGTCGTCACGCCGGTGACGCTGGTCCGGCGGGCCTCCGCCTGAGGCGGGTCCGCCCTCCCCGGGAGGTCCCGGGGAGGGCGGGCCCGGTGCGGGCGGGCCCGGTGCGGCGGCTCCTCAGCCGAAGGGGATGACCACGGCCGAGTCCTCCGCACCGGTGCGCAGCCGCGCGTCGGCGTTGCCGATCGCGCTCCACACCTCCAGGCGGACGGTGCCGCCGCGCAGGTCGCCCCAGGTGCCGGTGGCACTCTTCAGGCCGCGGCCCTGGTGGTACTCCTCCCAGCCCGCGACCGGGTCGGTGGCGAAGTAGTGGTAGGTCTCGACCCGGTCGAAGGTGCCGTCCCCGGTCAGGTCGTAGCTGATCCGCGCCTGCTGGCCGAGGGCCACGGCCGTGCCGGCGTCCACCGGCAGGCGGAAGGCGGTGGATCCGCCGGGGCGGTAGGTGCCGTCGACGCCCCTGATCTCGTAGACCAGCGGACGGTGGGGCGTGCCGTCGTGGTTGGCGCCGCCCGCCGAGGGGACGGTGTCGCTGCCGGGTGTGCCGCCCGCGGTCGCGGCCAGGGCGCCGCCGGTGCGCGGGTGGAGGGTGCCGCCCGTCGGGGGCTCGGGGTCCGGGCCGGGGCCGCCCGGCCCGGTGGCGGTGGCGGTGGACCGCGCGGGCACGGTGAGCGTGCGGCCGTCGGAGAAGGTCACGGTGCGGGCGGTGGGTCCGTGGTTGTGGGCCGCGTAGGTGCGGGTGCCGCCCTTGGCGAAGACGGCGGACGTCGGGACGGAGCCGGTGACCGAGGGGTCGGGCGCGCCCAGGGCGTCGAGGGTGGTGATCCAGTGGTACGTGTGGGCGCGTGACTCGCCCGCCTCCGGGGTGTAGCCGGAGTGGCCGGCGTCCCAGCGGGACTTCGCGGCGGACGGGTCGGCGAGGGACCGGAACTCCCAGAGGAGGTCCCGCCACTCGACGGCGGGTCCGCCGTTCTCGCGCTCCATCTCGGCGAGGTTGCGGCGGATCGCCTCCTTCCGCCCGCCCAGGTGGAGCGAACCGCCGGTCACCGGGAGGACGTTGATGCCGTGGATCTCCTCCGGGTTGGCGGTCCACCAGGTGGCGTAGGCGGCGCCGCTGCCCCAGACCATGCCCGCGGTGTCGTGGCCGAAGGAGGCGGGGAAGACCTGCTGGTCGGCGTCGAACCAGTACTGGGCTATGGCCTCCCCCTCGGTGGTGAGCAGATAGGTGCCGAGGTCGCGCAGGGCGGTGTCGCCCGTGGCGGACCCCCACAGCACCAGCGCGGCGCTGAGGTTGGTGGACTCGGAGGAGGACTCCTGGTTGTTGCCCGCGGCGAAGCCCTGGTGGCCGGAGGCCCAGCTGTGGCCGGCGTAGACGTCGAAGCCCCGCAGGAACGGGTAGGCGGCGTCGGTGCGGCTGGGGTTGGCGGTGTCGCGCACGAGGGTCCCGACCATGCCGCCCCAGGCGGACTCGGCCGCCCAGGCGGCGTCGTACTGGGCGACGACGGCGGCGGCGTAGACGTAGTAGCCGTAGTGGAAGTGGTGGTCGTTCAGCTCGGTGTCGCTGCCGTAGGAGGCCGGGTAGCCGGTGAGCGTCCTCCAGGTCCGGTCGTAGGAGAACTCGGAGGGCCCGCCCGCGGTGAACCACTCCTGGAGACGGCCCTTGATGAGGCCGAGGAGCTTCTCGCGGAGCGCGTCCTCGCCGATCTGGTCGGCGAGCGGCACGAGTTGCGCCAGCTTCCCGAGCGCCTTGCCCGTCCAGTAGGTGTCGACGGCGCCGGAGAAGGGGTCGGCGGAGTCCGCGACCTCGCTGAGGTACCCGCGCAGCCGGGCCGAGTCCACGGCGCCGGTGGGCGGCAGGCCCGGAAGCACCGGGGCGGCCTTCTGGACG
This sequence comes from Streptomyces sp. C10-9-1, assembly GCF_024497955.1. Taxonomy (GTDB): domain Bacteria; phylum Actinomycetota; class Actinomycetes; order Streptomycetales; family Streptomycetaceae; genus Streptomyces; species Streptomyces sanyensis. Next base: position 214,531 of record NZ_JANHKP010000015.1, read on the forward strand.
GTGGTGAAGGAGGTGCCCCGGCGGACCTTCATGGTGCCCCGGGGGGAGACGTAGGTGTAGCCGGTGAGCGGGTCCTGCGCGTGGAGCCACTGGTGGCGGTAGAGGGCCTGGAGGGTGCCGCGCTCGGTGCCCTCCCTGGCCTCGGTGGTGAGCCGGTAGGTGGCCCGTACGGTGCCCCCGGTGTAGTCCCACTCCACCGCCGAGCCGGTGACGAAGCTGTAGGCGTAGGGGCGGAAGGCGGCGAGCGCGCCGGTGTCGGGGAGGACGGCGAGGGAGAAGTAGTCCTTGCCGCCGAGGTCGGCGGTGAGGGTGGAGCCGGAGACGTCCCAGTCGCTGCCGGTGGGGGCGAACAGGGCGTAGTGGTGCCCGGCGACGGTGATGCCGAGGACGTTGCCCTGGTCGGCGAAGACGGCCGGGGCGGTGGCGGTGGTGATCCGTGCGCTGCCACCGGTGCCCTGGGCGTAGACGAAGGGCAGGCCGTGGCCGATGGTCGTCCGCAGGGTGCGGGAGCCGTCGGACCAGTAGGGGGTGACGGTCCAGTCCGACCAGGAGTCGGCCTTGGTGTCGGGCGAGTTCAGGCCGGTGAGGCCGAGGGTGAGGTCGCGACGGTGGGGGTACTCGTACTGCCGGCCGTCGCCGACGATCGCCGGGGTGGTGGGGTAGCCGATCTCCAGGCCGCCGGAGACGGCCTGGTAGGTCAGCGGGTGGCCGTACATCGGGGTGGACCAGGGGTTGTCGCCGTAGCGCTGGAAGGCCAGGGAGGACCACCAGTCGTTGGTCGGCACCGGCTTGTCGCGGGCGGCGGGCGTGACCTTGGGGGTGACGGGCGTCCCGGTGGCGGTGGTGGGGCCCGAGGCCCCGGGGGGCCGGGTGTCGGAGTGGCTTCCGGCGCCGACGGGGACGGTGGCGGCGGCCGCGGGGGACGCGGCCGGGCCCAGTCCGGCGGCGGCGAGCGCAGCGGCGAGGACCAGCGCTGCGGCCGGTCGGGTGCGGGGGGCTGGCATGGAGGGCACCTCATGTCATCACGGTGGACGGGCGGTCCGCGGGGCGGTCGCCCGTGCCCCGCGGCGCGCGCACGCCGGTGCGCGCCGCGGTATACGGCCGATGAGCAGGACGGTGGAGCGGCGGGGCGGTGGGTGCGGGCCGGGAGGACGGGGGAGCGTGTCCGCGGCCCTTTCGAGAGCGCTCTCAGATGCCGGTGAACGTAGGACCCCGGTAACACGGGTGTCAAGACATGGAGCAGCGCCCGCCCCCGGCGCCGATTCCAACCCGTTATGCCTTCGACTCTTGACGGGGCGCTCGACCTGCGGGCACGCTCCCCTCGCAGCACTGAGAGCGCTCTCAACCGACTCGCTCTCGTTCGACCCCGGAGCCAAGGGAGGCTTCCCATGCCCATTGCCCGAGCCGCCACAAGGGCCGCCGTCCGCCTGGGCGCGGTCGCGCTCACCGGGGCGCTCCTCGCCGCCTGCGGCGGCGCGTCGGACGGAGCCTCGGACGCCGCCGGAGGGAAGGTCACGCTCACCGTCGACCTGTTCGGCTCCTTCGGCTACCAGGAGGCCGGGCTCTACGCCGAGTACGAGAAGCTGCACCCGGACGTCACCATCAAGCAGACCGACACCGAGGACGAGGCCGACTACTGGAAGTCGCTCCAGACCCGGCTCGCGGGCGGCGGCGGCCTCGCGGACGTCCAGGGCATCGAGGTGGGACGGATCGCCTCGGTGACCCAGCAGCAGGCCGACCGGTTCCAGGACCTGCGCGCCTACGGCGCCGAGAAGCTCAAGGGGGAGTTCGCCGAGGCGAAGTGGGCCGCGGCCACCGCGAAGGGCGGCGAGGTGCTCGGCCTCGGCACCGACGTCGGCCCCGAGGCGCTGTGCTACCGCACCGACCTGCTCGCCCGGGCCGGGCTCCCGACGGACCGCGAGGAACTCGCCCGCACGTGGTCGACCTGGGACGGCTACCTGGAACTCGGCAAGCGGTACAAGGAGAAGGCCCCCGCCGGAAGCGCGTGGATCGACAGCGTCGGCAGCCTCTACTCGATCATGATCGGCCAGGAGGAGGAGCGGTACTACGACGCCTCCGGCACGCTGATCTGGGACACCAACCCCGCCCTGCGCACCGCCTGGGACACCGCCGTGGAGGCCGCGCAGAGCGGTCTCAGCGCCAAGCTGGACCAGTGGTCGCCGCAGTGGAACCAGGCCTTCGCCGCCGGGTCCTTCGCCACCATCCCCTGCCCCGCGTGGATGCTCGGCTACATCAAGGGGCAGGCCGGGGACGCGGGCGAGGGCAAGTGGGACATCGCCGCGCTGCCCGGCGGCGCGGGCAACTGGGGAGGCTCCTACCTCGCCGTCCCCAAGGCCGCCGAGCACAAGGAGGAGGCGTACGAGCTGATCGCCTGGCTCACCGCCCCCGAGCAGCAGGCCAAGCTCTTCCGCACCCAGGGCAACTTCCCCTCCGCCACCGGTGCGATCGACCAGGTCGCCGACGCGAAGGACCCCTACTTCTCGAACGCGCCGATCGGCAGGATCTTCGGCGAGGCCGCGAAGGCCGCACCCGTCCAGGTGCTCGGCGTCCACGACCAGAACGTCGCCCAGCAGATCACCAACGCGCTCGGCGAGGTGGAGCGCAAGGGCACCGACCCCGCCAAGGCGTGGGCCAACGCCGAGAAGGGCGTGGCCAACACCCTCGGCTGAGGCCCCGCCTCCGCCCCCGCCGCCGTGCACCCTGCGGCGGCGGGGGCCGGCGGCCCCCGAGCGCCCCGCGGCTCCCGCCGCACCGCCCGACCTCCTCCCCGAAGGGCTCCCCGTGACCCTCACCGCGCCCGCGCGGCCCGCACCCCGGGGCGACGCGCCGCCGCAGCGGCGGCGCACCGCCCGGCGTGCCTGGCAGACCGTCTCGCCGTACGCCTACATCGCCCCGTTCTTCACCCTGTTCGCCGCCTTCGGGCTCTTCCCGCTCCTGTACACGGCCTTCGTGTCGCTGTACCGGGTCGAACTCCAGACCCCCGGCGAGATGGAGTGGCGGGGCCTGGGCAACTACACCGCGCTGTTCGGCGACGCGTTCTTCTGGACCTCGCTGCGCAACACCTTCACCATCGGGGTGCTCTCCACCGTCCCCCAGCTGGTGATGGCCCTCGGCCTCGCCCATCTGCTCAACTACCGCCTGCGCGGGCGGACCTTCCTGCGCACGGCGATGCTGCTGCCCTACGCCACGTCCGTGGCCGCCGCCACCCTGGTCTTCGCCCAGCTCTTCGGCCGCGACTTCGGCCTGGTCAACTACGTGCTCGGACTCGTCGGGATCGATCCCGTCGACTGGCAGACGGGCACCGTCGCCTCCCAGGTCGCCGTCTCCACGATCGTCGTGTGGCGCTGGACGGGCTACAACGCGCTGATCTACCTCGCCGGCATGCAGTCCATCCCGCGCGAGCTCTACGAGGCGGCCGAGATGGACGGGGCCTCGCGCTGGCGGCAGTTCCTCCACGTCACGCTGCCCGGGCTGCGCCCGACGATCGTCTTCACCGTGGTCGTCTCCACCATCGGCGCCACCCAGCTGTTCGGCGAACCGCTGCTGTTCGAGGGCTCGGTCTCGGGGGGCATCTCGCACCAGTACCAGACGCTCGGCCTCTACCTGTACGAGCAGGGATGGGGTTTCTTCCACCTGGGGCGCGCGGCGGCGATCGCCTGGGTGATGTTCCTGCTGATCGTGGTGCTCGTCGGCACCAACGCCGCCCTCGCGCACCGGCGCACCCGCAAGGAGGCCCGCCCATGACCCGGCTCGCCGACCCGCCGGCCGCACCCCCCGCCGCGGGTGCGGCCCCCCGGCCGCGGCGCGGGCGCCGCTCACGGGCGGGCCGCACCCTGCACGGCGGGCCCGTCGCCTACACGCTCCTGGTCCTGGCCGTGCTCGTCTCCGCCTTCCCGTTCTACTGGACGATCGTCGCCGCCAGCCGCTCCAACGCCGACCTGGCCCAGGTGCCGCCGGCCCTCCTGCCGGGCCCGAACCTGATGCGCAACTTCGAGGCGGTGACGGAGGAGGCGGACATCGGCAAGGCGCTGGTCAACTCGGTCATCGTCTCGGGGTCGATCACGCTGGGCACGGTGCTGTGCTGCACCCTCGCGGGCTTCGCCTTCGCCAAGCTGCGCTTCCGCGGGCGCGGAGCGCTGCTCGCCGTCACCGTCGGCACCATGATGATCCCGCCGCAGCTGGGGGTGATCCCGCTGTTCATGCTCATCGCCGAACTCCAGTGGGTCAACCAGCTCCAGGCGGTCATCCTGCCCGGCCTCGTCTCCGCGTTCGGCGTGTTCTTCATGCGCCAGTACCTGGTGCAGTCGCTGCCGGACGAGCTGATCGAGGCGGCCCGGGTGGACGGCGCCTCCACCGCGCGGATCTTCTGGTCGATCGTGGTGCCCATCGCCCGCCCGGGGATGGCCGTGCTCGGCCTGCTCACCTTCATGGCGGCCTGGAACGACTTCTTCTGGCCCATCGTCGCGCTCACCTCGTCCGAACCGACCGTGCAGGTCGCCCTGCGGCAGCTCGGCGGCGGATACGTCCACGACCAGTCCGTGATCATGGCGGGCACGCTGCTCGGCACGCTGCCGGTGCTGCTGGTCTTCGGCCTGCTGGGCCGCCAGATCGTCGGCGGCATCATGCAGGGCGCCGTCAAGGGCTGAACCGGTGAACCGTCGCCCCCGTCCGCACCCACGTCTCACCTCCGGGAGTTCCCCCTTCATGACCGCGATCGACACACGGCCCGACGCCATGACGACGCACCGGTTCCCCGAGCACTTCCGCTGGGGCACCGCCACGGCGGCGTACCAGATCGAGGGCGCCGCCTCCGAGGACGGGCGCACCCCGTCGATCTGGGACACCTTCAGCCGCACGCCCGGCAAGGTGCGCAACGGCGACACCGGGGACATCGCCGCCGACCACTACCACCGGATGAGCGAGGACATCGCGCTGATGCGGCGCCTGGGGGTGACCGACTACCGCTTCTCGATCTCCTGGCCCCGGGTGCAGCCCACGGGCCGGGGACCGGTGGTGCGCAAGGGGCTGGACTTCTACCGGCGGCTCGCCGACGAGCTGAGGGAGGCCGGGATCCGGCCGGTCGCCACGCTCTACCACTGGGACCTGCCGCAGGAGCTGGAGGACGCCGGCGGCTGGCCGCAGCGGGGGACGGCCCAGCGCTTCGCGGAGTACGCGCGGCTGGCGGGTGAGGCCCTGGGCGACCGGGTCGCCACCTGGACCACGCTCAACGAGCCCTGGTGCGCGGCCTTCCTCGGCTACGGCAGCGGTGTGCACGCCCCGGGCCGCACCAGCGCGCTCTCCTCGCTGCGCGCCGCGCACCACCTGAACCTGGCGCACGGGCTGGCCGCGCGCGCCCTGCGGAGCGTGCTGCCCCCGGCCTCGGAGGTGTCGCTCACGCTCAACCTCCATGCGGTGCGGGCCCACACCGAGGCACCCGAGGACCAGGACGCGGCCCGCCGGATCGACGCCGTGGGCAACCGGATCTTCCTCGACCCGGTCTTCCGCGGCCGGCTCCCCGAGGACCTGGTCCGCGACACGGCCCGGGTGACCGACTGGTCCTTCGTCGAGGACGGCGACCTGGCCGCGGCCGCGGCGCCCCTGGACTGCCTGGGCATCAACTACTACTCCCCCACGGTGGTGGCGGCGGGGACGAGCGACGCCCCCTCGCCGTGGGCGGGGGCGGAGCGGCACGTCCGCTTCCTGCCCGCGGCGGGCCCGCGCACGGCGATGGACTGGCCGGTGGACGCGGACGGGCTGCACGAGCTGCTGGTGCGGCTGCGGGACGAGCTGCCGGGGACGCCGCTGGTGATCACCGAGAACGGCGCGGCCTACGACGACTACGCGGACCCCTCGGGCGAGGTGAAGGACCCCGAGCGGGTGGCCTACCTGCACGCCCACCTGGCGGCGGTGCACCGCGCCCTGGAGGACGGTGCGGACGTGCGCGGGTACTTCCTGTGGTCCCTGCTGGACAACTTCGAGTGGGCCTACGGCTACAGCAAGCGCTTCGGCATCGTGCACGTCGACTTCGCCTCGCAGCGGCGGACGTTCAAGGACAGCGCGCGCTGGTACGCGGACGTGATCGCCCGGGGCGGGCTCGGCGGCTGACCCGCGCGCGGGGGTCCTGCGGGCCTCGGTCCGCAGGACCCCTGCCCGTGCGCCCGGCCGCGCCCGGCGCCTCGCGCGAGGCGGCGGGGCGCCGCCCGGGGGGTGTCCGGCCGATCGCCCGGCGGGGGGAACTCCCGGGTCCTCCCGCGCGATCCGGTGGGGGTGGCACGGCCCGCCGTCCGCGTCCTGCTCCCGCCCCCGGTCCCGGCCCGGCGTCGTGCGGACGGCGACCCGGTAGCGCACAGGTGGCCGGTGTACCCGTGGCGCCCGGCCCCGCGCCCGGGCGCCCGCTCCGGCGCGGCGGTGTGCGCACCCGCGTCCTACGCTGCCGGTGATCGCCCGGACAGGTCCCGCACCGGTGCCCTCCGTGCCGCGGTGCCCGCACGGTGCGCCCGCCGGGCCTCGCGGGCCAGGGGCAGGTAGCGCAGCCGCTCCGGGAGCAGCGGCACCAGCAGGCGCAGCACCCGGCCGAAGCGCCGCAGGCGCCGCTCCTGCACCGGCGTCCAGGGAAGCCCCAGGGCGGCGCGGGCGTCGGGCGGCATCAGCCCGACCGTCATGAAGCGCCGGAACCGGGCGAGCGGCGGGAGCAGGACGGGCCAGAGCACGGCCAGCACCGCGCGCAGGGGGCGCGGTCCCCGGTCCGGCGGAGGCACGGCGGCGTCCGCGTCCACCAGTTCGCGGACCACCGCGGTGGCCTCCACCTCGTCGGCGAGCATCCGCCGCCAGTAGGGCCAGAACGCCTCGACGGTGGCCGGCATGTCGCGGTCGCGGATCCCGAGGACGCGTCCGACCTGGAGCCACTCGGCGTACAGCCGGCGCTCCTGCGCCGGCGTCAGCTCGCGCACCAGATACCGGCAGGCGTGGCGGTAGACGGGGAACCCGGTGGCGTGCACCCAGGCGTAGGTGGCCGGGGCGAGGGCGTGGTAGCGGCGGCCCCGGGTGTCGGTACCGCCGATGGTGCGGTGCAGCTCGCGGAGCCTTCGGCCCTCCTCGGCCGCCCGCTCCCCGCCGTAGATCCACAGCTGGAGGGAGCGCAGCGAGCGCTCACCGCGCCCCCAGGGGTCGGTGCGGAAGACGGAGTGCTCGTCGACCCCGGCGCCGACGGCGGGGTGGGCGACCTGGAGGGTGAGCGCGGCGGGCAGCATCAGCAGGGCGCGCACGTCCCCGGCGAGGTTCCACAGCACCCCGCCGGGCGGGGGCGGTGCGACGGGGGCTGCGGGGCGGGGCATCCGGGGCTCCTGGGGCGGGTCCGTGCGCCGGGCTCCGGTGCCGGGCGCTCGCCACCAGTATCCCGCCCACGGTGCCGGGGCCCGGCGGCCGGGCGGGGGCGGGCTCAGGGGCCCTGCGGCAGCCGGGTCCTGTCGGGTTGGGCGGGCACCTGGGGCAGCAGGCGCTCCATGTCCTCCAGCCCGGCCCGGACGGCCGCGAGCGCCTCGCGCAGTTCCTCGCCGCGGGCCGCGACCGCGGCGGGCGAGCGCCGCGCCTCCTCGGCCTCGCGGGCCCGGGCGAGCGAGTCGATCACCACCCCGATGAGCAGGTTGACCATCAGGAAGGCGCTGAGCAGCACGTACGAGGCGTAGTAGACGGCCGCCCAGGGGGAGATCAGCAGGCCGCCGTAGAGGGCGTCGCCGAGTCCGTCGAGGGTCATCAGCACGAAGAGGGTGAGCGCGGCGCGCCCGAGGGAGCCGTAGTGCTCGGGGTCGGCGTCGGCGAAGGCGGCCCACCCGAGCATGGCGTACAGGTACAGCAGGAGCGTGCCGACCATGAGGAAGCTGACCGCGCCCGGGATGGACTTGCCGAGTGCCGTGACGATGATCCTCAGCTGGGGCAGGAAGCGGGCCGTGCGGATCACCCGGGCGAGGCGCAGCAGACGCAGCACGGTGGTGTTGTCGCCCGCGAACGGCAGGAGGGCGCACAGGACGACGGCGGCGTCGAAGAGGTTCCAGGGGTTGCGGAAGAAGGCGGAGGGGCGGTCGGCGTGCGCGACCGCCCGCAGGGCGAGTTCCGCCGTGAACAGCCCGAGCAGCAGTTCCTCCGCCCGGCCCAGCGGGACGGACCAGTCCCGGGCGAAGCCCGCATAGGTCTCCGCGCCGAGCAGGGCGGCGTTGAGCAGGATGGCGGCGACGGCGGTGGCCGAGAACCAGCCTGCGTCCGTGACCCGCCGGGCGTGTGCCGCGATCACCTCCCTGAGGGGTGCCGCGGTGGGGCTGTCGATGCTCATGGTGCTTCCCGTGTCGTGCGTGTGCGTGGGTGCGCGGACCCGCCCGCGCTCTCCGTTCGTGATCAGCTTCGCGCACGCGTGTGCGCCGAACGGGGGCCGCACACCACGCGCGGCGACATGCCAACCGGGTGGGTGACAGCACGCACTTCTGATCGATCAACGGGAGGGCGCGGCGAGCGTTGCGACCCCGTCAAGAAATCCGGCACCTACCTATTACCTGAAAGTAACTTTGGCTGGTTTGATGTGCGTCGCCGGACGTCGTCCGGCCGCCCCCCCCCCCCCCCCCCCCCACCCCCCCCCCCCCCCCCCCCCCCCCCCCCACCCCCCCCCCCCCCCCCCCCCCCCCCCCCCCCCCCCCCCCCCCCCCCCCCCCCCCCCCCCCCCCCCCCCCCCCCCCCCCGCCCCCCCCCCCCCCCCCCCCCCCCCCCCCCCCCCCCCCCCCCCCCCCCCCCCCCCCCCCCCCC
>NZ_JANHKP010000016.1 GCF_024497955.1 Streptomyces sp. C10-9-1
CAGGGGCGGATAGACGTTTGTCGCACCCGACCTGCCCGTTCGATCATGGAAGTCTCGATCGAGGAGGCTTCGTGGGACTGTGTCTGTTCCCCGGGGATGGTGACCTCACCAGCCCGGACATCAGCTGGTCCTACTCGGGCTTCAGCGCCTTCCGCCAGCGCTTGGCCCAGGCCGAGGGGTTCACGCTGCCGGACATGAGGGGCTTCGGCGGGGACCGGCAATGGAGTGAGATCTCATCGACGCTTGAGCCCCTGCTCGACCATCCTGACGACGCTGGCGATCTATCCGCCGCCGACTGTGCCCGGGTCCTGCCCCGGCTGGCCGAGATCATCACGGAGTGGGAGGGCGAGGAAGGTGACTCCACCCTCTCGCGACACATCGAGGACGCCCGACAGCTCGTGATCGTGTTGAAGACCTGCGTCGACTCGAACGTCGAACTGCTCTTTGGGTGACCGTGAGAAGGACCCAGCTGCCAGCCGTCGAGCCGGGACGGCTTTGAGGAAATGACATGGCCGTGAGACAGCACCCATGCCAACCCGCGTGAGACACCGCCAAGACCTGCAGGTCACAGCGTCGCGATATGACACCGAAAGCGAGAACCTACAGGCTTCCTGCCGGTTCACAGAGCGCCTGTCACCGATCGCGTTGTCAACCGACCGGCCGAGTCGGCACGGGCCGTGCGACGAGGCGACCGGAGGGACCCCGGGGCACGACGGAGGCGGTCTCCGAGGCCGCCGAATATCCCCGTGCCGTGCCACCGGCTGACGGGCAGACTCGCCCCATGGCGGACATGAGGGCGTTCCGGGATGCGGTCACCGGCTGGGCGGCGGGGGGTCCCGGGGGGCCGGCGCGCGATCTGGCGGAGCGCCTGGGGGTGCGGACCGCGGTGCTTCTGGAAGGGCGGAGCGACCTCGCGGCCGTCGAGGCGCTGGCCGCCCGGCACGGCCGGAGCCTGGACGCCGAGGGCGTGTGCGCCGTGCCGATGGGCGGGGCGATGAACGTCGCCCGCTACGCCGGGCTCCTTGGACCCACCGGGCTCGGTCTGCGCCTGACAGGGCTGTGCGACGCGGGCGAGAAGGGCTTCTACGAGCGCGGGCTGGCGCGCTCCCGGGCTCCGCTCCGGGACGTCTACGTCTGCACCGCGGATCTGGAGGACGAACTCGTCCGCTCGCTCGGCACGGCAGGAGTCGAGGAGATCCTCCGCGCCGAGGGCGAATTCCGTGCGTGGCAGTCCTTCCAGCGCCAGCCCGCACAGCTCGGCCGGCCCCGGCACCAGCAGCTGCGGCGCTTCCTCGGAACGAAGAAGGGCCGCAAGATCCGCTACGGCCGGCTCCTTGTCGAGGGCCTCGCAGCGGATCGGACACCGCCCCCGCTCGACGGCCTCCTCACGAGCCTGTGACGGCGTGAAGGCACGGGCCCCCTCCGCGTCCGCTCGACAGCGGACGAGCGCGGGCGGCGGACGGCCGACCCGGTGGCAACGGCCGGGCGGGCCCCGGGCAGACGCCGCCTGTTCCCGCGGGTGACCTGCGGGCGCCGTCGCCCTCCGTGGGGTGGTCTCCGGACGCTGAGGTCGGGCAAGACCCGCTGGACCCCGGCCCGCGACAGCCGCCGAAGCGCCACCGGCGGGGGATTCGGCCGGGTCGGGCCAATCGGGTCGACGGGGTGGCCGGGCCACCGATAGACCTGGGGTATGACCTCAGAATCGGAAGAGTTGCTGCCCGGCACGCGCAGGGCCCTGCTGCACCGCATCGCGGTCGCGCAGACGGAGGGGCGCACGCCCAGCTGTGTGGGAGGCGTGCTGCGGGACGGGCGAGTCGTGTGGACTGGCTCGCGCACCGGGCTCGACGAGGCCACCGCTCCCGGGACCGACGCCCAGTACCGGATCGGCTCCATCACCAAGACCTTCACCGCCGTGCTGGTCATGCGTCTGCGTGACGAGGGGCTCCTCGACCTCGGCGACCCGCTGGAGAAGCACCTTCCCGGCACCGAGGTGGGCGAGGTGACCGTCGCCCAGCTCCTGGCGCACAGCGGGGGTCTGGGCGCCGAGGCGCCCGCTCCGTGGTGGGAGCGGACGCCGGGCTCCCTGCGTCCCTCGCTCCCCGACGTGATCGGGGAGGGCGCCCGGATGCATCCCCCCGGCCGTCTGTTCCACTACTCCAACCCCGGTTACACGCTGCTCGGTTCACTCGTCGAGGCGCTGCGAGGGATGTCCTGGGAGGAAGCCCTCCGGCGCGAGGTCCTCGAACCGCTGGGGCTGCATCGTACGAGCGCTCAGCCGCAGGAGCCGTACGCGAGGGGGTGGGCCGTTCACCCCTGGGCCGACGCCCTGCTGCCCGAGCCCGCCGAGGACCTGGGCCTGATGGCACCCGCGGGGCAGCTGTGGTCGACCGCCGCCGACCTGCTCCGCTTCGCCTGGTTCCTGGCGGAGGGTGACGACCGGGTCCTCGGCGCGGCCTCGGTCCGGGAGATGCGCACCCCCGCCGTCCCGGCGTCCGCCGGGGACTGGAGCGGCACCTACGGTCTGGGGATGCAGATCACCCGCAGCGGGGACCGCACCCTGGTGGGCCACTGCGGTTCCCTGCCGGGCTTCCTGGCCGGCCTGTGGCTGTGTGTCGAGGAGGGCGTGGCCGCCGTGGCGCTCGCCAACGCCACCTCGGGGCCGCTGCCCGGCCCGGCGGCGGCCGAGCTGGTACGGATCGTCGCCGACGCGGAGCCCCGCTTCCCGGCCCCCTGGCGCCCCGCCGGGGACGTGGACACCCGGCTCCTGGCCCTGGCGGGCCCCTGGTACTGGGGAACCCACGCCTACGGACTCCGCCTCACCTCCGACGGCGGGCTGACGCTCGACCTGCTGCGCGGCGGAGGGCGCGGCTCCCGGTTCGTCGCGGCGGGCGAGGAGGCGTGGACCGGCCTGGACGGGTACTACGCAGGAGAGACGCTGCGGGTGGTGCGCCGCTCCGACGGGTCGGTCAGCCATCTCGACCTGGGGTCCTTCGTGTTCACCCGGGAGCCCTATGAGCCGGGTGACGCGGTGCCGGGCGGTGTGGACGAAGGCGGTTGGCGCGGCATCTGAGAGCTGCCCGGGCAGCTGCGCCGTGCGGAGGCTCTCCGGGGGGATGGTCCGGCCCGGAGCGGTCCGCGGCAGGGACGCACGGGCCGGCCGCCTCCTGGGCGGTCGGCCCGTTGCGGCGCCCGGGAGGCCGGGGTGCCTCGCGCGGGCGCTCAGAGGGTGAGCTTGAAGCCCAGATGGGACGGGGTGAAACCAAGGCGCTCATAGAAGCGGTGGGCATCGGTCCGCTTGGTGTCCGAGGTGAGCTGGACGAGTCCGCACCCCAGGCGGCGTGACTCCTCGACGGCCCACTCGATCAGCTGTGTTCCCAGGCCGCCGCCACGCTCGTCTTGGTGGATGCGGACGGCTTCGATGATCGCCCGGGTGGCACCGCGTCGAGACAGGCCGGGCACCACGGTGAGCTGCAGCGTGCCGACCACGCGGCCGCCCCGCACCGCCACCGTCTGGTGCTGACGGGGGTCCGCGGCCAGCTCTTCGAACGCGGTGAGATACGGGGCGAGGTCGTCCGGCGTCTCCCGCTGCGCTCCCAGCGGGTCGTCGGCGAGCATGGCCACGATCGCCGGGATGTCCTCTGCCGTCGCGGGGCGTATCTGAAGATCGCTCATGCCCCGCAGACTACGCAGTCCGTCCGTGCGGTCCGTGGAGGTGCCCGACGGCCGGGAGCAGTGGGGCGAACGGCCCGAGACCGGCGGGCGATGCGGGGTCCCGCGCCCTACCGTCCCGTGCCTCCCGAGCCGTGGCCCGCTGTCCCCGGTGCGTGGTACGGCTCCGCGGCGAGGAGGCGAGGAGGCGAGGAGGCGAGGAGGCGAGGAGGCGAGGAGGCGGGGAAGCGGGCAGCCCGGGAGCCCTCCGGAACGGGGCGCCGAGCACCCGCTCCGGGGGCGAGGGTCCTCCCGCCGGTTGGCGTGGGTCAGCCCGCTGCCACGGTCAGGGGGGCGAAGCGGCGGGTCCAGTCCCCGGGCAGCTCCTGCATTCCGAGGGTCATCACCGCGTTGTGGGCGATCGTCTCCAGGCCCTGGGCCCGCACCCAGCGCAGTAGTTCCTCGTGCCGGACGTCGATGTCCGTCCGCAGGGGCCGGTCGGTGCACCGCGCCAGAGAGGCGATCAGCGCCTTCGCCGTGTCCGTGTTCTCGGCGATCAGAGGGCCGACGACATGCGTGTCCATATTGGGCCAGGCGGCGGTGTAGCCCACCAGAGCGCCCGCCCTCTCCGCCACCCGCAGGTGGTCGGCGAAGGCGGGAAGACGGGCGAGGAGCGGAGTGCGGTCGGCTCCGAACACCTCGGCGTCCAGACGGAGCATCCGGGGGATGTCCTCCGCTGTCGCGGCACGGGTGGCGACCGGGGGCACCGCTTCCCCCCGGGTGAAGCGGCCCCGAAGCATCTCGGCCCGCCCCTGGACCCGGAATCCCAGCTCCTCGTAGAGGGGGCGCCCGGTGGGTGTGGCGTGGAGAGTGAGCGGAGTGTCCCCCACCTCCGCGAGAACGTGCCGCATCAGGCGCCTTCCGATCCCCTGGCGCGAGAACCGTTCGGCGACCAGCACCATGCCGATGGCCGCGAGGCCGGGACCGTACGAGGTCACCACGCAGGCGGCGGCCAGGCCCTTGCCGTCGGGGGCGTCGATCCCGTGCCCTGTGCCGGCGCTCAGCAGGAGTCCCCACTTGTGCTCCTCGCGTGGCCATCCCCGGTCCTCGGAGAGATCGGCGCAGGCGGAGAGGTCACGGTGGGTCAGGTGCCTGATGGACAGTTCGGCAAGAAGTGTCGGCATGGAGCCAGGCTGTACGACTCATGGATCTTCCGTCCAGTCCTTTCGGGCAATACTCGGCCGCCCACTCGGCCCCGCGGCAGGCGGTGGCCTCTTCGGTTCGGAGCCCGGGGCCGATCCCGGGACCCACCGGCACGGAGCCGTCCGAGCGTGATGGCGCTCCGTCCGACCGGGAGGAGGGCCTGGCCCGCAGGCAGGGACCGGGCACGTCGTTTCACGTGAAACATCCACCGCGACGCCTTCCTCGCCGTGTCCGGCGCGAGGGCTACCGCGGGATCCCCCCGGGGGAGCGGGCGCCGACCGCGTGCTCCTGAGGGATGCCGGGGACGCGAGTGGCGTTGGTCAACCTCGGGGCCATGGCGGCCGGGGGCCGGTCGCACCGCCCTGTGCGACGGGGCATTGGGAGAGTGACACAGCCTAGAGGGAAAAGGATTCGCCCGGGCGGGACTTCCCGCTCTTGCCTCCGGCTCCGTGGGGCCTCTGCCATCCTGCGACAGCGGCCGGTGCGGACGGAGCGCGTGAGGCGCGGCCCCGCACGGCCCCCGACGCGCGGAACCGACCGAGATACGGCGGGTTCGGCCGGACGCGGCGCCCGGACCGAGATCCGGCGCACCCGATCGAGAGATGTTCGAGTGAGGCAGACACATGGATGCTCCGGCCGGTATGCCGGCAGGGAACGGCAGGCCCGGTGGCAGAGGCATACGGGCGACAGCACAGCCGTGGTCCGCACACGGCGGGCACCCGTCGGGCGGCCCCCTCCCCGGCCCCCTGCCCCCACTGTCCCCCGGCACCGCCCGGCCGAACGCGGAACAGCCGGTGGTCCCCGCCGATCCTGACTCCCCGGTGCGCCCCGCGGGCCCCTGGGCCGCCGGCCCCGGCAGACGGCCGCAGCTCTCGATCGTCCGGGAAGCCGCGGACCCCGGGGAGGCCCCCGAGGCGCGCCGGGCCCCCACCGCGCCCCCCGTACCGGAAACCGCCCCCACCGCACCCCCGTCGAGGGACGCCGTCCTCGTACGCCGCACGATGGCCGCCGTCGCACCGGTCGCGGACCAGCTCATCTCGTACTTCTACGCCCTGCTCTTCGTCCGCCACCCCGCGCTGCGCCCGATGTTCCCCGTCGCGATGGACCTCCAGCGCGACCGGCTGGTGAAGGCCCTGCTGACCGCCGCGGAGCACATGGACGACCCTGCCGTCCTCTCGGGCTACCTGGGGGACCTGGGACGCGGCCACCGCAGGTACGGGACGCAGTCCTTCCACTACCCCGCGGTGGGCGAGGCGCTGATCGGCGCGCTCACCCGCTACGCGGCCGAGGTCTGGGACGCCGAGACGGAGGCGGCCTGGGTGCGCACGTACACCACGATCTCGCAGATCATGATCGACGCCGCCGCGGAGGACGAGCGGCGCCACCCCGCCTGGTGGGACGCCGAGGTGGTCTCCCACGACCTGAGGACGCCCGAGGTCGCAGTGGTCACCCTGCGGCCCGACCGTCCCTATCCGTTCCTCGCCGGCCAGTACACGGCTCTGGAGACGCCCTGGTGGCCGCGGGTCTGGCGCCACTACTCGTTCGCCGGGGCGCCGCGTGCCGACGGGCTGCTGACCTTCCACGTCAAGGCGGTGCCTGCGGGCTGGGTCTCCGGAGCCCTGGTGCACCGGGCCCGCCCCGGTGACGTCCTGAGGATCGGACCGCCCGCCGGGTCGATGACCGTGGACCACGCCTCCGACCGCGGCCTGCTCTGCCTCGGCGGGGGGACGGGGATCGCCCCGATCACGGCCCTCGTCGAGGACGTGGCCGGGCGCGGCGGACGGCGGCCCGTCGAGGTGTTCTACGGGGCCCGCTCCGACCACGACCTGTACGCCCTCGACACCCTGCGGCGCCTTGGGCGGACGTACCCCTGGCTCTCGGTGCTCCCCGTGGTCGACGCCGACGCGAGGTTACCCGCGGCCCTGCGCAGGCTGGGGAGGTACGGTCCGTGGGACGGCTTCGACGCCTGCCTGTCCGGACCCGCCGGAATGATCAGGAACGGGGTGGAGGAGTTGCGCACGCTCGGCTTCCCCGGACGGCGGATCCTGCACGACGCGGTCGAGGACCTGGTGCCGTACGCGTACTGAAGCCGGCCCGGCGGCCTGGCTCAGCCCAGGTCCGGTGCGTGCATGGCCCGCACGCCCTCGATGTTGCCGTCCAGGTAGTGGCGCAGGGACAGCGGAACCAGGTGGACGGCGGCGATGCCGACCCTGCTGAAGGGCACCCGCACGATCTCGTACTCGCCGACCGGCTCCTCCACCTCGGGGCCGTGCCGGAGCGAGGGGTTCATCGACTCCAGGCGGCAGACGAAGAAGTGCTGCACCTTCACACCGGTCACGCCGCCGTCCGCGATGTGCTCCACCGTGTCGACGAAGCAGGGGACCACATCGGTGATCTTGGCGCCGAGTTCCTCGTGCACCTCGCGGTGCAGGGCGTCGACCACGGTGGCGTCCCCCGGCTCCACGCCTCCGCCGGGGGTGAGCCAGTAGGGGTCCATCCCGGGCTTGGTGCGCTTGATCAGGACGAGGTCGCCGCCGTCGAGCAGGACGGCGCGTGCGGTGCGCTTGACCACGGGTCGTTCGGTCATGGCAAGAGAGTGGCCCACATCGGGCCCTCTGAAACGCGTGCCCGGTCCGGATGCGCTGCGAAGGCGGTCACCAGTCGGCGGCCGCACGGAGCAGGTGGTCGTGGGCGCGGGCGATGTGCGGATGGGCCAGTGTGCCGGTGCGGACCACGAGGAAGTACGTCCGCAGCGGAGGGACGGGGGGCTCCAGGAGGGGGATCAGCCGCCCCTCTCTCAGCGCCCCCTCGCACAGATAGCGCGGCAGCACGGCGAGCCCCGCTCCCGCGGTGGTCGCCGCGAGGACCGCGTGCAGGTCGGGCGCGACCACGGCAGCCGCGGCCGCAGGACGCGACTCGAACACCGCGTGCCAGTAGCGCGAGACGAGCGGCAGCGACTCGTGCACCTCCACGACGGGCAGCTGCGCGAGGACCACGTGTCCCTTGCGGAGGTCCTCCGGCGGGAGGTGGTGCGCCCAGCGCGGGGCGGCGACGAGGACGTGCTCCTCGTCGCAGAGGGCGGTCGACGCCAGGAGGCGTCCGCGCGGGCGGGCGGTGGTGATCGCCAGGTCGTGGTGGCCCGCGGACAGCCCGTCCAGCGAACTCTCCGCCGTGCCGAAGGACGTCCGCAGGGCCAGCCCCTGGGACACCAGGGGGGTGAGTGCGGGCAGGGCACGGACCGCGGTGAACTCGGGCGGACCCGCGAGATGCAGTGTGCGGACCGCGGAGTCGTCCCGCAGCCCCCCTTCGGCGATCTCCACCAGTGCGTCCAGGTGCGGGGCGGCCCGGTGGGCGAGTTCGTCGCCGATGGTGGTCGGAGTGACACCGCGGGCCTTGCGCAGGAAGAGCGGACGGCCGAGCTGGCGCTCCAGTGTCCGTATCTGGCCGGTCACCGCCGGTTGGGAGAGCCCCAGCAGTGCCGCGGCCCGTGTGAAGGACCCGGCCCGGTGCACCGTGACGAACGTGCGCAGCAGGGCCAGATCCATGCCATGACCTCCCGATCCGGCGATGCTCTCGAACCCGGCCAACTATAAATATGTCGATAGGGCGCTGTCGCTAGGGTGATTGGACACTGACGCTGAGTCAATTAGCCTTGTCCGCACGGTTCTTCGCAGGGGGAACCGGAACGGTCCGAGCCACGAGGGGGGAGGCTCGGACCGTTCGCCGGGGGGCCGGGGTCAGCGCGCCGCCGCGTCCAGCGCCCGGGCCACGTCGGCCAGCAGGTCCCCGGGGTCCTCGGCGCCGACCGAGAAGCGGATGAAGCCTTCCGGGACGTCGTCCCCTCCCCAGCGGCGGCGCCGCTCGGCGGTGGAGCGCACCCCGCCGAAACTGGTCGCGTCGTCGACCAGCGTCAGGGCGCTCAGGAAGCGCTCCGCATGGTCGCGGTCGGGCAGCACGAAGGAGACCACGCAGCCGAAGCGCCGCATCTGGCGGGAGGCCACCGGATGCGAGGGGTCGCCGGGCAGGCCCGGGTAGCGCAGGCCCGTGACCTCCGTCCGCCGCTGAAGGGACTCCGCAAGCGCCAGCGCGGTGGCCGACTGGCGGTCGGAGCGCAGGTGCAGGGTGGCGAGGGACCGGTGCGCCAGCCATGCCTCCATCGGGCCCGGGATGGCGCCGACGATCTTGCGCCAGTGCCGCACTTCGGCGGCCCTCTCGGCATCGTGGCAGCTCACATGGCCGAGCAGCACGTCCCCGTGACCGGTCAGGCCCTTGGTCCCGCTGGCCACCGAGAAGTCCGCGCCCAGGGCGAGCGGACGCTGCCCGAGCGGGGTGGCGAGGGTGTTGTCCACCGCGACGAGGGCCCCGGCGGCGTGTGCCGCCCCGGTCAGCCGCCGGATGTCGCACACGTCCAGCCCGGGGTTGGAGGGCGTCTCGATCCACAGCAGCCGTGCCCCGTCCAGCACGGCCAGTTGCGCGTCGCCACCGGTCGGAGCCGTGCGCACGGTGATCCCCCAGGCGCGTAGCTGCTCGTGCACCAGCGGGAGTGCCTGGTAGCCGTCGGAGGGGAGCACCACGGTGTCGCCGGAGCGCAGCTGGGACATGAGCACGGCCGAGATCGCCGCCATGCCGGAGGCGAACGCGACGCTCTCCACGCGCTCCCCGGGGGCTTCCAGCTCACCGATGGCCCGCTCCAGGTGCGTCCAGGTGGGGTTGGAGTCCCGGCCGTACGCGTAGGGCCCCGTCGGGTCGCCCGAGAGGTGGAAGTGGGCGGCGAACACGGGCCCGGGCAGGGTGGGTTCGTGGTTCACCGGGTCGGGCAGCCCCGCCCTGACCGCTCGGGTGCCCTCTCCCGCGGGTGTACCGGTCATGCCGCGACGCTCCTCCGCCTGTGCTGGTCGCGCCGGGCGGGTGCCCCGCCCGGCGCCTCGCCCATTGTCGGCCACGGGCGGCGGAGGGGCGGCGGCCCCGGCGGGGCGTGGTCCCCGCCGGGGCCGGGAGGCGCCGGTGGGGCGGGGTTCAGTCGCCGTCGGGCAGCACCACGTTGAGGGCCCAGGAGACGATGGAGATGATCAGGCCGCCGAGGACGGCCGTCCAGAAGCCCTCGACATGGAAGTTCAGGTCGAACTGGTCGGCGAGCCAGGACGTCAGCATCAGCATCAGCGCGTTGACGACGAGCGTGATCAACCCGAGCGTGAGGATGAACAGCGGCAGGGTGAGGACCTGGACCACGGGCTTCACGAAGAAGTTGACCAGTCCGAAGATCAGCGCGACCAGGATCAGGCTGAGCGCCTTCCTGCCGTTGCTGTCGCCGGTCAGGGTGATGTCCTGCACGAGCCAGATGGCGACCAGCAGGGCCCCGGCGTTGGCTAGCGTCTTGACTGCAAAATTCATCATGTGTCTGATCGTGGCAGACACGATCGGGCGAAGGGCAGGGGCGGACGGGCATGAAGGCATTCCGGCTGGACGAACTGGAGGCGGAGCGCGCCGCCAACGAGGGGGCGTATCTGCAGTTCCTCCGCGAGCGGAACATGTCGGTCGGGCTGTACGCGCTGGACGCCGGGCAGACGGACCCGCAGCAGCCGCACGGGCAGGACGAGGTGTACTTCGTCGTCAGCGGTCGCGCCGCGATCACCGTCGGTACCGAGACGACGCAGGTCGGACGGGGCAGCGTGGTCTATGTGCCGGCCGGGGTGCCGCACCGTTTCCACCACATCAGCGAGGACCTGCGGGTCATGGTCGTCTTCTCGCCGCCCGAGGGCTGACGGGGCCGCCGTGCCGGGGCGGCGTCCGGGACGGGGGCCCCGGGTTCCCTAGGGGGTGGCTCAGGGGAGTTCGGGGGATCGAGGGCGCCGCTCGATGTCCGCTGCCGCCTAGCATCGAAGGCACGGACTCGGAGAAAGAGGTGGCGCGATGGCTGTGCGGGAGATTTTCGCGGGGATGCCGTGGTGGGTGAAGTGGATCGCCGTACCCGTCATCGCCCTGGTCGTGTTCGGCGGGCTGATCACGAGCATCGTCGCCTTCGTCGTCGGCCTGCTCTTCAAGGTGCTGCTGTTCGTGGCCCTGGTCGGTGTGCTCGTCTTCGTCGTCAGGAAGTTCACGGCGTCCTCCGGCTCCTCGCGGAGCGACTGGTGAGGATCGGCGAGGGGCCGGTCGGGCCCCTCGCACGGAGCGGGCGGAGCGGCCCGCGCGGCGCCGGGTGACTGCCCGGCGCCACCGCATTAGCCCGCCCGGGGGAACGGAACGGCGTACGCCCGTGCCGTCCCCCGGCTGCCGTTAGAGTGACAGCCTTCTGCCGCCCCCTCGGCCCATCTCCACAGGTGACGGCTCCGCCCCGAGCCCCTGCCGTCCCGGGCAGGTGCCCGCGTCCCGGCCGGTCGGCCCGGAACGGCGGTCCCGGATCTGTGGTCCCCAGGACCGCGGGCTGCGGCGGCCGCGCGGGGGCGGCCCCCGCGGGCGGGCACGCAGCCCGTCACCACGCCTGGGGGTGACCTATGGCCAGGGCTACGTCCGCTGCCGTCCCTACCCTGATCGGCTCGGTGCAGAGGGCCTTGAGGCTGCTGGAGGCGGCCGGGGCGCATCGCGACGGCGCGCCCGCCAAGCAGCTGGCGCGGGAGGCCGGCATCCCGCTGGCCACCGCCTACCATCTGCTGCGCACCCTCACGCACGAGGACTACCTGCGGCGGGACAAGGGCGTCTTCACCCTCGGCCCCGCGGTCGACCGGCTGGCCCTCGACCGCTCCCAGCAGAATCGTCGCGTCAGGCTTCAGGACTCGCTGACCCAGTGGCGGGACGCGATCGGCGTCGCCGTCTACTTCGCGGTGTACCGCGAGGGTGAGGTCGACGTCCTGGCGGTCTCCGACACGCCCTACGCCCCGGCCGTCCCCGAGTGGGCCGACTTCCGCGAGACCGCCCACGCCCATGCGATCGGGCAGTGCCTGCTCGGTCAGCTCGACGCGGAGGCGCGGCGCGACCACCTCGACCGCCACCCGGTCCAGCAGGTCACGCCCTACTCCGTGCGCAACCGGGAGGCGCTGCTGGAGCGCATGGCCGCAAACGCCCGCCCGGGAACGGTGGTCGAGCGCCAGGAGTACGCGCTCGGAACCGTCTGCGCCGCCATTCCCGTCACCGTCGGTGACATGATCGGGACGATGGCTCTTTCTCTGCCCCTGGAGCAAGAAGCCCGTCTCCGTCCCGCAGTTGAACAGCTGCGGAGAGGAGTCAGGGAGCTCATGGAGTCTCTTGCGTTCTCTATCAGTATCTGAAATATCACTCCTTGTGATCTGCTAGCGGTTCCAGCACCATGGCGTCAAGAGGGACCGGGGGATCGTTCCCGGCCAACTCTTCTTCGTCGGTATGCCAGAACGCCGGTACGTCAGCACGGTTCAATCAGCTCCATCTCTGCGAGGTATGTGATGCGCGAGTCGGTTCAGGCCGAGGTCCTGATGAGCTTCCTGGTCTCCGAGGAGCTCTCCTTCCGGATCCCGGTGGAGCTGCGCTACGAGACAGGCGATCCGTACGCGGTGCGGATGACCTTCCACCTCCCCGGCGACGCTCCCGTGACCTGGGCCTTCGGGAGGGAGCTGCTGCTCGACGGGATCAACGCGCCCAGCGGTGACGGCGACGTGCACATCGCGCCGACCGGCCACGAGCCCCTGTCGGACGTGCACATCCGCCTGCGGGTCGGGGACGATTCGGCTCTCTTCCGGGTGGGTGCCCCGCCGCTCGTCGCCTTCCTGGACCGCACGGACAAGCTGGTTCCGCTCGGACAGGAGCTCGCGCTCGGTGACTTCGAGCTGAGCCTGGAGGAGGCACTGGGGCGCATCCTGGCCGAGGAGAACGCGGGCTGAGGGCGGCGGGACCGGGGAAGCCGGCCGCTGGGAGCCCCGGCCGAGGTCCGGGCGGTGGAGGCGCCCGGCCCGCACGCCCCGTCGCGGCGCGCTCCGCCACCGCCCGACCGGCTACCGCTTCCTGCGCCGTCCGCGGCCGCCGGTCCGCCCCGCCCCCGCCGCGGTCCGCTTCTCCCCGGCGGCGGGCCGGTCCGCGGAGACCACCAGGGCGGCGAGCGCCGTGGTGACGGGCACCGAGGCGACCAGGCCGATCGAGCCGACCAGGGTCCGCACGATCTCCTGCGCCACGAGCTCGCTGTTGGCGACCGTGCCCACACTGGACTGGGCGATGCTGAAGAGCAGGAGCAGCGGAAGTGCCGCGCCCGCGTAGGCGAGCACCAGGGTGTTGACGACCGAGGCGATGTGGTCGCGGCCGATCCGGATGGCCGCGCGGTACAGGGCGCGCGGCCCCATCCCCGGGTCCGCGTGGTGCAGTTCCCAGACGGCGGAGGTCTGGGTCACGGTGACGTCGTCGAGCACGCCCAGCGAGCCGATGATGACCCCGGCCAGCAGCAGGCCGCTCATGTCCAGCTCCGGGTAGAGGCCCTTGATCAGACCGGTGTTGTCGTCGGTGTTGCCGCTGAGGCTGGCCCAGCCGATGAACAGCGAGCCGAGCAGACCGATGAGGAGCAGCGAGATCAGGGTGCCGAGCACCGCCACCGAGGTGCGGGCCGTGATGCCGTGGCACAGGTACAGCGCCATCAGCATGATCGCGCTGGAGCCCACGACGGCCACGATCAGCGGGTTCGACCCCTGGAGGATCGCCGGGAGGATGAACAGCGTCAGCACGGCGAAGGACACGGCCAGGGCGATCAGCGCCATGAGGCCGCGCATCCGCCCGACCAGCACCACCGCCAGGGCGAAGATGCCGGCCAGCACGGCGATCGGCACCTTGCGGTTCACGTCGGTGACCGAGTACTGGAGGTCCCGGGGGGCGTCGGGGGCGTAGGCCACCACGACCCCCTGGCCCTCCCTCAACTGCCTCGGGGCGTCGGGCTGGACGATCTCGACGAACCGCCGCCCCTTCTCCGGACCGGTGGTCACCTCCACGGTCGCCCGGGCGCAGTCGCCCTGCCGGCGGTCCACCGCCTCCCGTCCCTCCGGGGTGGAGGTGTCGCCGGTCGGCGGTACCTGGGCCGCGTTGACCTCCTCGCAGGACACCCTTTCGAACTCGACGACGGTGCCCTGCTCGGTCTGGCGGTCGAAGCCCACCCCGGTGCGCTCGTGGCCGGGGGCCCCGCCGGGCCAGAGCACGGCCAGGCCCACCAGCACGGCGGTGGCGAAGGGGATGAGCACCGCGGCGATGACCCTGCGGAGGTGCCGGGACACCGGCTCGGCGGGGCCGTGCGCGTGGGAGTGGACATGCCCGGAGGCCGCGACATCGTCGGGGGCGGCTCCGTGGCCGTGGGAGTGCGGTTCGGGAGTCTGCTGCGAGGAGGTCACCGACAGATCATCGCAAGAACGCGAGGGGCCCACTGTTCAGCACGCCCGGCGGGACGCTAGCGTGGTGGCACGTTTTGCACACGCGGGAGCTCGGAGCACCGGGCTGAGAGGGCGTTGACCTCCGTATATCCGTACGGGACAGCTGCGCCGACCGCCGAACCTGTTACCGGGTAATGCCGGCGTAGGGAGTAGGTCACATGACCACATCGGACGCACACACGCCTGCCTCCGACCAGAGCGGCGAGGCCGGGAGGTCCATCGGCTGGCACAAGGGGTACGTCGAGGGGTCGCGCCCCGACATCCGGGTGCCGGTGCGCAGGGTGCACCTCACCAACGGCCGCGACGTGACGCTGTACGACACCTCCGGTCCGTACACCGACCCCGGGGTCGACACCGACGTGCGCCGCGGGCTGCCGGCCCTCCGGGAGAACTGGATCGTCGGGCGCGGGGACACCGAGGAGTACGCCGGCCGGCCCGTCCGCCCCGAGGACGACGGCATCAAGCACACCGCGCCGCGTGGCGGACTGCGGAACCTCGACGCGGTGTTCCCGGGACGCCCGCGCCAGCCCCGCCGCGGCCGCGAGGGCCGGGCGGTCACCCAACTCGCCTACGCCCGACGGGGCGAGACCACCCCGGAGATGGAGTACGTGGCCCTCCGGGAGAACGTCTCCCCCGAGGTCGTGCGCGAGGAGATCGCGGCGGGGCGGGCCGTGCTGCCCGCCAACGTCAACCACCCGGAGATCGAGCCGATGATCATCGGCAAGCGGTTCCTGGTGAAGGTCAACGCCAACATCGGCAACTCCGCCGTGACCTCCTCCATCGAGGAGGAGGTGGAGAAGATGACCTGGGCGACGCGCTGGGGCGCCGACACGGTCATGGACCTCTCCACCGGCCGCAACATCCACACCACCCGCGAGTGGGTGCTGCGCAACTCCCCGGTGCCGATCGGCACGGTCCCGCTCTACCAGGCGCTGGAGAAGGTGGACGGCAAGGCCGAGGAACTCACCTGGGAGATCTACAAGGACACGGTCGTCGAGCAGGCCGAGCAGGGCGTCGACTACATGACCGTCCACGCCGGTGTGCTGCTGCGCTACGTGCCGCTCACCGCCCGGCGCAAGACGGGCATCGTCTCGCGCGGCGGCTCGATCATGGCCGCGTGGTGCCTCGCGCACCACCGGGAGTCCTTCCTGTACGAGAACTTCGAGGAGCTCTGCGAGATCCTCGCCTCCTACGACGTCACCTACTCCCTCGGCGACGGCCTCCGTCCCGGTTCGATCGCGGACGCCAACGACGAGGCGCAGTTCGCCGAGTTGAGGACGCTCGGCGAGCTGAACACGATCGCCAAGCGGCACAACGTGCAGACCATGATCGAGGGCCCCGGCCATGTGCCGATGCACAAGATCAAGGAGAACATCGACCTCCAGCAGGAGATCTGCGAGGAGGCGCCGTTCTACACGCTCGGCCCGCTCACCACGGACGTCGCCCCGGCCTACGACCACATCACCTCGGGGATCGGCGCCGCGATGATCGCCTGGTGGGGCACGGCGATGCTCTGCTACGTCACGCCCAAGGAGCACCTCGGCCTGCCCGACCGCGACGACGTGAAGACCGGCGTCATCACGTACAAGATCGCGGCGCATGCGGCGGACCTGGCCAAGGGGCATCCCGGTGCGCAGGAGTGGGACGACGCGCTGTCCGACGCGCGGTTCGAGTTCCGCTGGGAGGACCAGTTCAACCTGGCGCTCGACCCGGACACGGCCCGGGAGTACCACGACGAGACGCTGCCCGCTGAGCCGGCGAAGACCGCGCACTTCTGCTCCATGTGCGGTCCGAAGTTCTGCTCGATGAAGATCAGCAGAAGCATCACGGAGCAGTTCGGCGGCGACGATCCGCTGGTCGGCGACGACGAGGCCCGTGCCGGGATGCTGGCCAAGTCGGCCGAGTTCGCGGCCCAGGGCAACCGGCTGTACCTGCCGATCGCCGACTGAGGCCCCGAGGCCGCGATGTCCCCCGGCAGCTGCCGGGGGACATCGTCGTGTGCGGGGGCTTCCTCGGCGGACGGGCTCCCCGTGCGGGCCCGCTGCCGCCGCCGGGCCCGGGACCGTCGGAATCCGGCCCGAGCGGTGGGGCCGCCCGCCCTCCGCCCCGGCTCACGGGTGCCCCAAGGAGGGGTGGCCGGAGTGCGCTGTCCCCGGGGCCCTTGTCGGGCCTCGCGGTGCCGCGCCGCCGCCCGCGGGGCGGGCTGCGCTCGGACACGGTTGGGACGCAGGTCGGTGACGTTTCGGCCGTGACCGGTCCGCGCCTTGCCCGGCGACCACCCCATGGATAAGTTTCAGCCGCTTGTCCGAAATTCGATCTGCCCTGACATGGGCATGGGGAGGGGACCGCAGTGAACTGGTACCTGGCAGTGCTGAAGAACTACGTGGGATTCAGCGGCCGTGCGCGCCGTACGGAATTCTGGATGTACACGCTCTTCAACTTCCTTGCGGCGCTCGTGCTGTACGTCGTGGGCATGGCGATCGACACGATGGTCCCGTACTTCCTCTACGCCGTCGCGACCTTCCTGCCGTCCCTCGCCGTGTCCTTCCGGCGGCTGCACGACACCGGCCGCCCCGCGTGGTGGCTCCTGCTGGGCTTCGTCCCGCTCGTCGGCGGCATCATCCTGATCGTCTTCATGGCCGCCGAAGGCCAGGAGGAGGAGAACCGGTACGGCGCCAGCCCCAAGGCCGTGCCCGCCGCCTGATCTCCACGCCGGCCCCCGTTGCCGTCCCGTCCCCGTCCACCGCACACCCCGGTCCGGCCACCGGCTGCCGGGGGGCGGTGGACGGGCCGGTCACTCCGGCCGGTGCTCCGGGCCGCCGAACTCCGGCCCGGAGAAGTCGGGGCTGGAGAACGTCGGCCGCCGCTTGCCGGTCCGCCCCTCCGAGGGGCTGGTGAAGTCCGGCCCGCTGTAGCCGACCTTGGGTATGCGGCCCACCCGCGGCGGCGGGTCCAGCCGGGCCCGGGGGGCGGTGTCGTCGAGGGCCGCCCTGAGGAAGGGCAGCATCCCCCGTTCCAGCAGTGCCGCACCCCAGGCGTCCTTGGCGCTGCGCACCTCGTCGGGCAGCGCGTCGAAGGGTCTGCCGTCGGCGACATGGCTGGCGTCGTTGCGCAGGGCCGTCAGCAGCAGGGCCACCGCCGCGGCCAGGATCGCGGCGGCGGTCAGGGCGGCGAAGGCCCAGCCGGTCGAGACCAGGGCGCCGGCCAGGGACGGCGGCGGGCTGAGCACCTTCAGCAGGTAGCCGACGGCGAGCAGGATCACCGCGGCCGTGCCCGCGAGCATCGGCGCCAGGACGGTGACCACCGCGGCCAGCCCCGCTCCGGTCCGGGTCGTCTCCCCCGCACCCGACGGGGGGACCGTGCCGGCCGCCGCGGCGCGGACCTCGGCGCGGACCTTCACGTAGTGCTCGTACTCGGCGGCCGCGGCGGCGGTGATCAGGGCCGTCGCGTCCAGTGCGGTGGCGCGCAGCTGCTCGGTCGTCAGTCCGGTGCCCGCGATGGCGGGATCCCGTCCCTCGCGTGCGGTGCGCAGTGCTGCGTCGAGGATCCGCTCGTAGTCGGTGCGGTCCTCGGCCAGCAGGTGCGGAGCGCTTCTCATGTGCATCCCCCGAAGCTCCGTAGGGCCGGATCGCACGTGGTGGCCGGGCGGTCGGGCGGAAACGGAGGAGAGCCTGCTACGGATACGCCGATGGTAGAGCGGTCACGGCACACGGTGACAGAGGGTTTCCGTAATTCGCCGGATGCCCGGGAGGCGGGTGGTCGGTCAGCGAGCAAGCGGCAGCTGCTGGACAAGCAGCTTTCCGGCCATGGTCACGCCGCCGTCCATGGCGATGGCCAGGTCGTCCGCGTAGACGTGCGGGCCCTCGACCCGTGGGCGCTCGCCCTCCCCGCCGTCCTCGGTGCCGACCTCGCCCAGGAGGTAGGGGATGGGGCTGTGCCCGTGGACCACGCGCTGCCCTCCGTAGGCGTCGAGCAGCTCGCGCACGGCCGTCGGGCCGGCCTCGTCGCGGAAGGCGAAGCGCTTGGTGAACTTGCGGAAGAGGTCCCAGCACTGGTCGGGGTCGTTGCGGGTGAGGACCTCGTGCACGGCGTCGTTGACGTCCGCGATGGTGGAGCCGTACTCCAGGTACGCGGTCGTGTCGGAGTGCAGCAGCAGATGGCCGTCCTCCTCGACGACGGCGTCGAGCCGGGCCATCCACTGGAGGTGGACCTCCTCCAGGCGGTCCATGTCCTGCTTCTGGCCCCCGTTGAGCAGCCAGGCGGCCTGGAAGGTGGCGGTGCCGGCACCGGAGTTGACGGGCGTGTCGCCGAACCGCTTGGCGCCGAGCAGCAGCAGCTCGTGGTTGCCCATCAGGGCCTTGCAGTAGCCTCCGGCGGCGGCAGCCTCGGCGGACAGTCTCATGACCAGGTCGATCACGCCGATGCCGTCGGGGCCGCGGTCGGTGAAGTCACCGAGGAACCACAGCCGCGCGTTGCCGGCGGCCCAGTGGAGGTCGGTGTCGATCAGCCCCTTCTCGGCCAGGGCGGCGACGAGTTCCTCCAGGTAGCCGTGGACGTCTCCGACGACGTAGAGCGGTCCGAGGCCGGCGGTCGACGGCTCCTCGGGCGCGACGGCCACCTCCAGCGTGTCGCCGGGCCCCCCCCGGCCGATCACCGGGAGGTTGCGTTCGGTGGGGGTGTACCCCTCGGGCACCTCGCCCTCGGGGAAGGCGCCCCCGGGGCGGGCGTCGTGCCCGGCTGCGGCGGACTGCGACTGCACGGGCACCTGGGCGTACGGCGGTACCCGGAAGTCACGCAGTGTCGCCGTCCGCACCGCGGGTCCCTGACCGGCCCCCTGAGTCATCGACCCCTCCACCACCGTCGCGCGCCGTTCACCACTCGGCCCAACCTGGTCGGGGTGGTCCGCGGTGTCGTTCGCCCATCATAGGAACGCCCCAGGCGGTGTGTGACGCACCAGGGGCGACGAATCCCGCCGCTCTCCTGGTTCACCTGATGTTTCGTCCCAATTGAGAAGCTCTAGTCCTGGGCGGGGGACCGCGGTGCGCTCACGGTGGTGCGCGGGGAGCGGCGCTGCGAGGACGTCCTGACGATCAGTTCGGTCGGTATCACCTGCTCGACCGGCCGGTCCTCGTCGATTCCCTCGATCGCGTCGATCAGCAACTGGACGACCGCGGTCCCGATGCGCCGGGGCTTCAGCGAGAGGGTCGTGATGGGCGGCTCCGTGCTGGCGTACACGGTGGACTCGCTGCAGCAGACGAGCAGCAGGTCCTCCGGGACGCGCAGACCGTAGCGCCGGGCGGCGGCGAGGAGGTCCGTGCCGTTGGGGTCGAAGAGGCCGTAGACCGCGTCGGGCCGGTCGGGCCTGGCGAGCAGCCGGTCTGCGGCGACCGCGCCGGCGCAGGGGTCGTGGGCCGGGTAGGACTCGTACACCGGGTCCTGGCCGACGCGCTCGCACCAGCTGAGGTACGCGGTGGTGGACAGGCGGGTGTAGGTGTCCGTGGTGGTGCCGGTCAGCAGGCCGATGCGCCGGGCCCCGGCGTCCGCGAGGTGGTCCAGCAGGCCCAGCACGGCGGCCTCGTGGTCGTTGTCGACCCAGGCCGTGACGGGCAGGGTGCCCGCGGGGCGGCCGTCGGAGACGACCGGGAGCCCCTGGCGGACGAGCTCGGCGACCACGGGGTCGTGGTCGGAGGGGTCGATGACCACGGTGCCGTCGAGTGCCACGTTGGACCAGACGTCGTGGCGGGAGGTGGCCGGAAGGATCACCAGGGCGTAGCCGCGGTCCAGGGCGGCCGAGGTGGCGGCCCGGGCCATCTCCGCGAAGTAGGCGAACTCGGTGAAGGTGAAAGGTTCATCCCCGTAAGTGGTCACCGTCAGGCCGATTAAGCCGGACTTCCCGGTGCGGAGCGTGCGGGCCGCTGCGGAGGGGCGGTAGCCCAGCCGGTCGGCGACCTCGCGGACGTGCCGACGGGTGGCGTCGGGGAGTCTGCCCTTCCCGTTGAGCGCGTCGGAGACGGTAGTGATCGAGACCCCGGCTGCGGCGGCGACGTCCCGGATGCCCGCCCGCCCCTGCCTGCCGCCCCGGCGGGATGTTTCCGTCCGGCTCACCTGGTGCTTCCCTGCTGCTGTCATGGCGAGCCGATAGTAGGGCTCACGCGGTTGGTCTGGCCGGTCGCATATGCGCGCGTTGACAGTCACGATTCTGCATGATCACAGCAGGCTAACTGCCTTCGAAGATAAGGCTGTTGGCCGATTCAGGCTGCATGCCGTGGGTAGGGAGCGGTGTGCACCTGTCAGGCGGGTCAGGTTGCGAACCGGTCTCAACTCACCTCTACGAGGGATGCGCGCCACGGAGTGAGCCACCGGCGCGCGACGTGCTCGTGCGCTCCCCAGGCCCTGCCCGAGCGGGATCCGGCGGCGCCCGCGGAGCCCGCCGGGAGACCGCCCGGCGGGCTCCGCGCGGTCGGTGGGCCTCCGGCGGCCCGCAGGGGATTTCCGGCTCCGGCCATTCGCAGGAGACGCGAATCCTCATAAGGTGAGCAGTATTGGTGAGCGGTACACGGTGGCCGGCCCGGCGTGCGCGCGGGGAACGGCCGGCAGGACGGTCGAGGAGGACCTGCGGTGAGCGAGACGACGCCCAAGCTGCGCGCGGCGCTGGACGACATCCCCACGTACAAGCCGGGCAAGCCCGCGGCGGCCGGCGGGCCCGTGGCCTTCAAGCTGTCCTCCAACGAGAACCCCTACCCTCCGCTGCCCGGGGTGATGGAGAGTGCCCTGGCGGCGGCGGCGAGCTTCAACCGCTACCCGGACATGGCCTGCACCGGGCTGATGAACGAGCTCGCGGAGCGCTTCGGCGTCCCGGTCTCCCACCTCGCGACGGGCACCGGCTCGGTGGGTGTCGCCCAGTCGCTGCTCCAGTCCACCTCGGGCCCCGGTGACGAGGTGATCTACGGCTGGCGTTCCTTCGAGGCGTACCCGATCATCACCCGGATCAGCGGCGCCACGGCCGTTCCCGTGCCGCTCACCCCGGGCGAGGTGCACGACCTCGACGCGATGGCCGAGGCGGTGACCGACCGCACCAGGCTGATCTTCGTCTGCAACCCCAACAACCCGACCGGCACGGTCGTCCGCCGGGCCGAGCTGGAGCGCTTCCTCGACCGTGTGCCCTCGGACGTGCTGGTCGTCCTGGACGAGGCCTACCGCGAGTTCATCCGCGACGCGGAGGTGCCGGACGGCCTGGAGATCTACCGGGACCGCCCCAACGTCGCCGTGCTGCGGACCTTCTCCAAGGCGTACGGGCTGGCGGGCCTGCGGGTCGGCTTCGCCGTCGCGCACGAGCCGGTCGCGGCGGCGCTGCGCAAGACGGCCGTGCCCTTCGGTGTCTCGCAGCTGGCCCAGGACGCGGCGGTCGCCTCGCTGCGTGCCGAGGACGAGCTGCTGGGGCGTGTCGGCTCCCTGGTGTCCGAGCGGACCCGGGTGTACGAGGGGCTCGTCGGCCAGGGCTGGACCGTGCCGGAGACCCAGGCGAACTTCGTCTGGCTGCGGCTCGGCGAGCGGACCGTCGACTTCGCGGCCGCCTGTGAGGAGGCCGGCGTCGTGGTGCGGCCCTTCCCGGGGGAGGGCGTGCGGGTGACCATCGGCGAGACCGAGGCCAACGACCTCTTCCTCCAGACGGCGGAGGCCTTCCGCAAGGCCCTCTGATCCGCCTGCGCGTGTCCGCCCCGGCGTCCCGGCGCCCGTTCGCGCCGGGGTGACGCGCCGCCGCACCCGCCACGGCTCGCTCGGCCCGCCTTTCGGTGCCGTCCCGGAGGCGGCGGGCGGTCGCGGGGCTCCCCCGATCCGTCCTGGCACCCCCGTGAGCACCCTGCTCACGGGGGTGTTCCCGGTGGCCGGGCGCCGGTCCTGCCGACCGGCCGGGAGGCGCGGCCCGTGTGGCCGGCGCCACACTCCGGCGGCGCCCGGGGTGGAGGGGCGGTTTTCGGACCCCCCGGTGAAAGGTGCGGATCGTGAATGAGCCATAATGCTTGTGAATGTGAACGCGTTCACAAGCTCCCCTGTTTCTCCCCGGATGCGGGGGTTTGGCAGGCGGGCGGTTCGCGGTGACCACGGCGACGTAAGGAGAACCGACGTGGACCTGAACCTCGCACTCGCGCCCGAGACACTGGCGCGCTGGCAGTTCGGCATCACCACCGTCTACCACTTCCTCTTCGTCCCCCTGACCATCTCGCTCGCCGCGCTCACGGCCGGACTCCAGACGGCCTGGGTGCGGACGAACAAGGAGAAGTACCTCCGGGCGACCAAGTTCTGGGGCAAGCTGTTCCTGATCAACATCGCGATGGGCGTGGTCACGGGCATCGTGCAGGAGTTCCAGTTCGGGATGAACTGGTCCGACTACTCCCGCTTCGTGGGAGACATCTTCGGGGCTCCGCTCGCCTTCGAGGCCCTGATCGCCTTCTTCTTCGAGTCGACCTTCATCGGCCTGTGGATCTTCGGCTGGGACAAGCTGCCCCAGAAGATCCACCTGGCCTGCATATGGATGGTCGCCCTCGGGACCACCCTCTCCGCCTACTTCATCCTGGCGGCCAACTCCTGGATGCAGCACCCGGTCGGCTACCGGATCGACGAGGAGCGGGGCCGGGCCGAACTCACCGACTTCTGGCTGGTGCTGACCCAGGACACCGCGGTCACCCAGTTCTTCCACACCATCACCGCGGCCTTCCTGGTCGGCGGTGCCTTCATGGTGGGGATCTCCGCCTTCCACCTCGCCCGCAGGAAGCACGTCCCGGTGATGAGGAGCTCGCTCCGGGTCGGCCTGGTGACCCTCACCGTGGCCGGTCTGCTGACCGCGGTCAGCGGCGACCTGCTCGGCAAGGTGATGTTCAAGCAGCAGCCGATGAAGATGGCCGCTGCCGAGGCGCTGTGGGACGGCGAGGCCCCCGCACCCTTCTCGGTCTTCGCCTACGGCGACGTCGACGCGGGGCACAACAAGGTCGCCATCGAGATCCCCGGCCTGCTGTCCTTCCTGGCCAACGACGACTTCGACTCCTATGTGCCGGGGATCAACGACGTCAACAAGGCGGAGCAGGAGAAGTTCGGCCCCGGGGACTACCGGCCGAACATCCCCGTCGCCTACTGGGGCTTCCGCTGGATGATCGGCTTCGGTATGACGTCCTTCGGGATCGGCCTGCTCGGCCTCTGGCTCACCCGCAGGCGGTTCCTGCTGCCGCCCGCGCTGCGGACCGGGGAGGAGGAGGTGCCCCGCCTGGTGCTCTTCAGGACCAAGGCGCTCAGCCCCCGCCTCACCGGGTGGTACTGGCGCATCGCCCTGTGGACCACCGGCTTCCCGCTGATCGCCAGCTCCTGGGGGTGGATCTTCACCGAGATGGGCCGCCAGCCCTGGGTGGTCTACGGCGTGCTCCGGACCAGCGACGCGGTCTCCCCCGGTGTCTCGCAGGCCGAGGTGATCACCTCCATGACGGTGTTCACGCTGCTCTACGCCGTGCTCGCCGTCATCGAGGTCAAGCTCCTGGTCACGTACGTCAAGGCCGGCCCGCCGGAGCTGACCGAGGCCGACCTCGACCCGCCCACCCGGATCGGCGGACACGACCACGACGCCGACCGGCCGATGGCCTTCTCGTACTGAGACCGCAGAGGAGCTGTTGACGCATGGAACTCCACAACGTCTGGTTCGTCCTGATCGCGGTCCTCTGGATCGGCTACTTCTTCCTGGAGGGCTTCGACTTCGGCGTCGGTGTCCTGACCAAGCTGCTCGCCCGCGACCGCGCGGAGCGGCGGGTGCTCATCAACACGATCGGGCCGGTCTGGGACGGCAACGAAGTGTGGCTGCTCACCGCGGGCGGGGCGACCTTCGCCGCCTTCCCCGACTGGTACGCCACCCTCTTCTCCGGTTTCTACCTGCCGCTGCTGCTGATCCTCGTCTGCCTGATCGTGCGCGGGGTGGCCTTCGAGTACCGGCACAAGCGTGAGGAGGAGCGCTGGCAGGCCAACTGGGAGCGGGCGATCTTCTGGACCTCGCTGCTGCCCGCCTTCCTCTGGGGCGTGGCCTTCGCCAACATCGTCCGCGGT
This sequence comes from Streptomyces sp. C10-9-1, assembly GCF_024497955.1. Classification (GTDB taxonomy): domain Bacteria; phylum Actinomycetota; class Actinomycetes; order Streptomycetales; family Streptomycetaceae; genus Streptomyces; species Streptomyces sanyensis. The sequence continues at coordinate 24,303 of NZ_JANHKP010000016.1, forward strand.
GTCGCCATCGACGCGGACAAGGAGTACGTCGGAGGCCTGCTCGACCTGCTCAACCCCTATGCCCTGCTGGGCGGGCTGGTGACGCTGACCCTGTTCACCTTCCACGGCGCCGTCTTCGCGGCCCTCAAGACCGTGGGGGAGATCAGGGTGCGGGCCAGGGCGCTGTCGCTGAGGCTGGGTGCGGTGGCCGCCGTTCCGGCGGTCGCCTTCCTGCTGTGGACCCAGGCCCTGCGGGGCGACGGGGCCAGCCTGGTGGCGCTCGCCGTCGCCGGGGCGGCGCTCCTCGCGGCGATCGCCGCGATCCGGGCCGGTCGTGAGGGCTGGTCCTTCGCCCTGTCCGGCGTCGCCATCGCCGCGGCCGTCGCCATGCTCTTCCTGGCGCTCTTCCCGCGGGTGATGCCCTCGACCCTCGACGACGCCTGGAGCCTGACCGTCACCAACGCCTCGTCGAGCCCCTACACGCTCACGATCATGACCTGGCTCGCCGTGATCGCCACTCCGGTGGTCCTGCTCTACCAGGGCTGGACCTACTGGGTGTTCCGCAAGCGCATCGGCACCCAGCACCTCGCCGACACCCACTAGCGGGGGATGTTTCACGTGAAACCGATCGATCCGCGTCTGCTGCACTACGCCCGCGCCACCCGCCTCTTCCTGGCGGCGGTGGTCGCGCTCGGCCTGGCCGGGGCCGCGCTCGTCGTCGCCCAGGCGATGCTCATCGCCGAGATCGTCGTCGGCGGCTTCCAGCAGGACCTGGCGGTGGCGGAGCTGGCGACGCCGCTGCTGCTGCTCGGGGCCGTCGCGGTGGGCCGGGCCGTCGTCTCCTGGCTCACCGAGCTGGCTGCGCACCGGGCCAGCGCCGCGGTCAAGTCGGAGCTGCGCGGTCGGCTGCTGGACCATGCCTCGGGGCTGGGTCCCGGTTGGCTGAGCGGGCAGCGCAGCGGCTCCCTCGCCGCCCTGGCCACCCGCGGGATCGACGCCCTGGACGACTACTTCGCGCGCTATCTGCCGCAGTTGGGCCTCGCGGTCGTGGTCCCGGTGGCGGTCCTGGCGCGGATCGTCACCGAGGACTGGGTCTCCGCGGCGATCATCGTCGGCACCCTGCCGTTGATCCCTCTCTTCATGGTGCTCATCGGCTGGGTGACGCAGGCCCGGATGGACCGGCAGTGGGGCCTGCTGTCGCGGCTCTCGGGGCACTTCCTCGACGTGGTGGCGGGCCTGCCCACGCTCAAGGTGTTCGGCCGGGCGAAGGCGCAGGCGGAGTCGATCCGGGAGATCACCTCCGAGTACCGCCGGGCGACGATGCGCACCCTGCGCATCGCCTTCCTCTCCTCCTTCGCCCTGGAACTGCTCTCCACCCTCTCGGTGGCCCTGGTGGCCGTGACCATCGGCATGCGCCTGGTCCACGGCGACCTGGACCTCTACACCGGTCTGGTGATCCTCGTCCTGGCGCCCGAGGCGTATCTGCCGCTGCGGGCGGTCGGCGCCCAGTACCACGCGGCGGCGGAGGGACTCTCGGCCGCCGAGGAAGTCTTCGAGGTGCTGGAGACCGGGCAGCGGCCCCCCGGCACCGCGGCCGTCCCCGAGGTGCTCCGCCTGGAGATCGAGGAGGTCTCCGTCCACCACGAGGGCCGGCGCGGGGCGGCGCCGGAGCGCGCCTCGCTGGTGGTCGAGCCGGGTGAGACGGTGGCCCTGGTCGGGGAGAGCGGCAGCGGGAAGTCCACCCTGCTGAACGTCCTGCTGGGCTTCACGGAGCCGACGAGCGGAACAGTGCGGGTGGGCGGTGCCGACCTCCGGGAGATCGACACCGAGGAGTGGTGGCAGCAGGTCGCCTGGGTCCCCCAGCGCCCCTACCTCTTCGCCGGGACGATCGCCGACAACGTGCGCCTGGCCCGTCCCGGGGCCGATGACGCGGCGGTGCGCGAGGCGCTGCGGGACGCGGGCGCGCAGGAGTTCGTCGATGCCCTCCCCCACGGCGCCCGGACGCCGCTGGGTGAGGACGGGGCCGGCCTCTCCGCAGGGCAGCGCCAACGGCTCGCGCTCGCCCGGGCGTTCCTCGCCGACCGTCCGGTGCTGCTTCTGGACGAGCCGACCGCCGCCCTGGACGGTGAGACCGAGACGGCCGTCGTCGAGGCGGTCGGGCGTCTCGCCCGGGGCCGCACGGTGCTGCTGGTCGTCCACCGCCCCGCCCTGCTGTCCGTCGCCGACCGGGTGGTCTCCCTCGCCTCCGCCTCCGTCGAGGAGACCCCGGACGCCGTTCCCTCGGCCGAGGCTGCCGGCGGTCGCCGCGAGCGTCCCGCGCCCGGCCCCGGCGAGGTGCGGACCGGTGACCCGACGGAGTCCCGCCCCGGCGGCGGTGCCCCGGATACCGGGCGCTCCCGGGGAGGCCCGGTCCTGGCCCGGGTGCGGGCGGCCGCGGGCGGCCTCCACGGCAGGCTGCTGCTGGCGCTGCTGCTCGGCACCCTGGCCCTGGCCTCGGCGGTCGGCCTGATGGCCGTGTCCGGATGGCTGATCTCCCGCGCCTCCGAGCAGCCCCCTGTGCTCCATCTGATGATCGCGGTCACCGCCACCCGCGCCTTCGGCATCGGGCGCGCCGTGTTCCGCTACGCGGAGCGGGTCGTCGCGCACGATGCCGTGTTGCGGATGCTCGCCGAGACGCGGGTGGCCGTCTACCGGGGGCTGGAGGCCATCGCCCCCGCCGGGCTGGGTGGACGGCGGCGGGGAGACCTGCTCTCGCGACTGGTCGCGGACGTGGACGGCCTCCAGGACTACTGGCTGCGCTGGCTGCTCCCCGCGGGAGCGGCCGCCCTGGTCGGCGCCGGGACCGTCGGGTTCACCGGCTGGCTGCTTCCCGAGGCGGGCGCCGTGCTGGCCGTCGGCCTGCTGGTGGCGGGCGTGGCGGTCCCGCTGCTGAGCGGCGCCGTCGCGCGGCGCGCCGAGCGGCAGCTGGCCCCGGCCCGCGGCCGCCTCACCGACACGGTGGTCGACCTGCTGCGCGGTGCCGCGGAGTCCACCGTGGCCGGGGCACGCGCCCGCAAGCTCGCCGCCGTGCGGGAGGCGGACGGCCGGCTCACCCGGATCGCCGCCCGGGGCGCGGCCGCCACGGCGCTGGGCGGCGGGCTGTCCGCGCTGGTCTGCGGGCTGACCGTGCTGGGCGCCGCGGCCGTCGGGCTCCGGGCGGTGCAGGAGGGCCGGCTCTCGGGCGTGGCGCTCGCCGTCGTCGTGCTGACCCCGCTCGCCGCCTTCGAGGCGGTCGCCGGTCTGCCGCTCGCCGTGCAGTACCGCAAGCGGGTGGAGCGCAGCGCGGAGCGTGTGTACGAGGTCCTCGACGCCCCCGTCCCCGTGCGGGAGCCCTCGTCCCCCGCCGAGCCGCCCGCCACGCCCTTCCCGCTGGTACTGCGCGGAGTCGGGGCACGGTATGGGACGGATGCGCCCCGGGCGCTGTGCGACGTCGACCTCACGCTCACCCCCGGCCGTCGCGTCGCGGTGGTGGGCACCTCCGGAGCGGGCAAGACCACCCTTGCCCAGGTGCTGCTGCGCTTCCTGGACACCGACTCCGGCCGCTACACGCTCGGCGGCACCGACGCCGGGACCCTGGACGGTGACAGCCTGCGTCGCTTCGTGGGCCTGTGCGCCCAGGACGCCCATCTCTTCGACAGCTCGGTGCGGGAGAACCTGCGCCTGGCGCGCCCCGGCGCGAGCGAGGAGGAACTGCGCCGCGCCCTGGCCGCCGCCCGTCTGCTGGACTGGGCCGACGCCCTGCCCGACGGCATGGACACCCTGGTGGGCGAGCACGGTGCCCGCCTCTCGGGCGGCCAGCGGCAGCGACTGGCCCTGGCCCGGGCCCTGCTGGCCGACTTCCCCGTGCTGGTGCTGGACGAACCGGCCGAGCACCTCGACCTGGTGACCGCCGACGCGCTCACCGCGGACCTGCTGGCCGCGACCCGCACCCGCAGCGGCGCGGGGCGTGCCACGGTGCTGATCACCCATCGGCTGCGCGGGCTGGAGGCCGTCGACGAGGTGGTCGTCCTCGAGGAGGGGCGGGTCGTGCAGCAGGGGCCCTACGAGGACCTGCTCCTCGTCGACGGACCGCTCCGGGCGATGCTGGAGAGGGAAACCGCGGCCGAAGAGGGAGGAATCCGACTTTCCGCCTCCGTCGGTGCTCACTAGGCTCGGAGGCATGACCGCCTCCGCACGCTGGGCCACGCATGGTCCGGCGGAGCCGCCCGGCGGGCCGGAGGACCGGGTGCCCGGGCTGCTGCGGGCCCTGCGGTCCATCGGCGCCGGGGCGGAACTCCGCTCGGCCCTGGACCGCATCTGCCGCACGGCGGCCGAGCTGACGGGGGCACGGTACGCGGCGATCGGGGTGCTCGACCCCGAGGGCGGGGAACTCGGCGACTTCGTCGCCCACGGGGTCCCCCCGGAGACCGAGGAGGCGATCGGGCGCCGGCCGGACGGTCGCAGCGGTCTCCTCGGCGCGCTGATCCACGATCCCGGCCCGCTGCTCCTGGACGACCTCACGGCCGACCCCCGGTCCCTCGGCGTCCCTCCGGGCCACCCGCCGATGCGCACCTTCCTGGGGGTCCCGATCCGGGAGCGGGGCGAGGTCTTCGGCAACCTCTACCTCGCCGAGAAGCACGGCGGGCAGGGGTTCACCGAGGAGGACCTCCATCTGGCGCACGTCCTCGCGACGGAGGCGGGGATCGCGGTCGGCACCGCGCGGCTGTACACACGGGCCCGCCGGCGTGAGCGGTGGATCGACGGCGCGGTGGCCGTCACCACCCAGCTGCTCGCGGGGGAGGACGCGGACGAGGCGCTGGCCGTGGTCGCCGAGCAGGCGATGAGCCTGGCCGAAGCGGCGGCCGGCGTGGTGCTGCTTCCGGAGGAGGGCGGTGGACTGGAGATCGTGGCCGTCTCCACGCCGCCGGTCCCGTCGTCCGAGGGGACCGGCGCGCCGTCCGGGGCAGGGGACCGGTCCTCCGGTGCGGCCGGGACGCCGGGCACCGCGCGGGGGGCCGCCACCCGTGCCGAACTGCTGGGTGTGGTCGTCCCCGCCCGTACCCCGGCGGTGCGGATGCTGCTGGCGGGGGAGACCGTGCTGGTGGCCGACTCGGCGACCGATCCGCGTCTGGCGGGGTCCCGCCTCGCCGGGCGGTTCGGCCCCGGCCTGCTGCTGCCCCTGAGCAGCGGCGGCCGGGTGCTCGGTGCCCTGGCCCTGCCACGGGCGGGCGGCGCGCGGCGCTTCACCCCGGAGGACCTCACGCTGGCGACCCGGTTCGCCGCCCAGGCCGCCCTGGCCCTGATGACGGCCGAGGCGCAGCGGGCACGGGAGCGCCTTGCGGTGCTGGAGGACCGCGACCGCATCGCACGGGACCTCCACGACCTCGTGATCCAGCGGCTGTTCACCACCGGGATGCTGCTGGAGAGCGCCCAGCTCCACAGCGCCGCGGCCGGAGTCCGCGAGGGGGTCGAGCGGGCGGTGGGCGAGCTGGACGTGACCATCCAGGAGATCCGCAGCGCCGTCTTCGCGCTGCGCCAGGGCCCCGCCGACGAACCCGCGGCTCTGGGCACCCGGGTGCTCCGGGAGATCGCCATGGCCGCCGTCCCGCTGGGCTTCGCCCCCAACCACCGCTTCACCGGCCCGGTGGACGAAGGGGTCGGTGAACTCACGGGCAAGAACCTGATCGCCGCGTTGCGGGAGGCACTCTCCAACGCCTTCCGGCACGCCCGGGCGAGCAGGATCGAGGTGGAGGTGGACGCCGCGGCGCAGCTCCCGGACGGCACCCCCGCGGTGCTGCTGTCGGTCGGGGACGACGGCATCGGTCTGCCGGACGGCGGACGGCGCAGCGGCCTGGGGAACCTTGCGCGGCGTGCCCAGTCGCTCGGCGGCTCCAGCTGGACGGGTCCGGGCATCGGCACCGAGGGCAGGGGGACCACGGTGTTCTGGCGGGCGCCGCTGGAGGTGCCCGGCACCTGATCCCGGAGACCGGTGCCTCGGGCGGCGGGGAGCGGGGGCGGGTGAACGGCGTTGCGGGCCCGGGCCGTCCGCGGCCGGGGCGCGCGGCGGACGGCGGTGCGGACCGGCCGGTGCGCGGGGTCGCCCGGGAAGCGGTGGCTGCTGGGCCAGGTGGCCCTACGGCGCCCCGGGCTGACGGTTTCGGCCGGAGGGGCGGGTCACGATCCGTGCATGGCCTGGAGACACGGTGACCGGTTGTGTGTGCTGACGGTGGTGCTGTGCGCGCTGCTGGGGGCTCCCTCCTCCACGGCGACCGCCGTCCCCGCGCATGCGACGCCCTCCCCGGTGCCGCAGCTGCTCTCCTCGGTGGTGCCGCACCCCCTGCTCCCCGCGGCACCGCACGGGCCTCCGGGGCGGCTCCCCGGCATGCCCGTCGGGCGGCCGCAGCCGGCCCCGCAGCCGACCCCTCCTGCGGACGGGCCGGCGGGGCGGGCGACCCCACCGGGTGCGGCGGCCGGCTCCGGGCGGGAGCGGGAGCCGTCCGACCGGCCGCCGCGGCCCTTGGCGCAGAAGGTCCTCCGGCTCTACGAGGACGCGGCCCGCGCGACCGCGGCGTACGAGCGCGGCCGCCGCGCCTCGGTGCGCCAGCGCGCCGAGGCGGACCGCCTCCGGGCGCGGGTCGTCCGGGAGCGCCGCAGTCTGGACGACCTCCGCGAGAAGCTCGGCGCGGTCGCCCGCGAGCAGTACCGGAGCGGGGGCCCCCTCGCGGACGCGGCGCGTCTGCTGCTGGCCGAGGATCCGGACACCCTGCTGCGCGGCTACCGGATCGCCGCCCAGACCCAGCGCGCGGTCAACCGGCTGCTGGACCGTACGGACCGGGCCCGGGCGCGCTTCGCCCGCCAGGAGCGCAGGGCACGGGCGGCCTGGCGGGAGCTGGCCGAGCGCGAGGCGCGCCTTGAGGCCGTGAAGCGCGGTGTCGAGACGACCCTGGAGGCCGCGCAGTGGATGCTGCAGAGCGAGGCCGACCGGCGTGTGGCTGCCGGTTCCTGCGCGGGTGCGGTGCGGCTGGACCAGCCGCCGCTGCCGGACGGCGGGCCCGCGTGGGTGGCGCCCGTGGAGGACTACTGGCTCTCCGCGGGGTTCGCCCGCTCGGGCGGCCGGTGGGCCCACCGCCACACGGGGCAGGACTTCGCCGTGGGCATCGGGGCCCCGGTGAGGTCGGTGGGTGCCGGGCGGGTGGTGAAGGTGTCCTGCGGCGGCGCCTTCGGCATCGAGGTCGTCGTCCGCCACGGTGACGGCTCCTACACCCAGTACGCGCATCTGGCGGGGCTGGCGGTGGACCAGGGGGAGCGGGTGCGCACGGGGCAGTGGATCGGCCAGGTGGGCACCACCGGCAACTCCACCGGACCGCATCTGCACTTCGAGGCGCGGATCACGCCGCACCTCGGGTCGGGGGTGGATCCGGTGGCCTGGCTGCGGGAGCGCGGCGTGCACCTGTGAGCGCCGGTCCCCCGCCCGGCGGAGGCCGGGGACGCGGTCGGCCGACGGCGCCCTCGCCCCGCCCCGGCCGGCCCGTCGGTGGGAGGACTCAGGTGCGCCCGTCGAGCCGGGTGAGGATCCGCTCGATGACGGCGGCGACGCCGTCCTCGTTGTTGTCGACGGTCCGGCCGGAGGCCGCCGCGGTGACATCGGGGTGGGCGTTGCCCATGGCGTAGGAGGTGCCGGCCCAGCTCAGCATCTCGATGTCGTTCGGCATGTCGCCGAAGGCCACGACCTCGTCCGCGGAGATGCCGCGCTCCGCGCAGCACAGGGCCAGGGTGCTGGCCTTGCTCACGCCCAGGCCGCTGACCTCCAGCAGCGCCGTGGGGCTGGAGCGGGTGATCGAGGCGTGCCCGCCCGCTGCCGTGCGGGCGAGCGCGAGGAAGCCGTCCGGGGTGAGGCCGGTGTGGTGGGCGAGGAGCTTGAGCACCGGGGCTCCCTCGCCGGGCCGCCCCTCGTGGAGCAGCTTCTCCGCCGTGGCCACCGTGGCGCCCGGGTCGAGGTGGAAGGGCGGGTAGGCGGGCTCGTAGTGGATACCGGTGGCCAGCTCGACGGCGAACGAGGTCCCGGGCGCGGCGTCCCGCAGGGCGCGCACCACGTCCAGTGCGGTGAGCCGGGCCAGGTCGCGGACCTGGACGAGCTCGCCCCCGGCGTGGAGGTCGACGACGGCCGCGCCGTTGGCGCAGATGGCCAGGCCGTGGCCGTGGACGTGCTCGCTGACCACGTCCATCCAGCGGGCCGGGCGGCCGGTGACGAAGAAGACCTCGATCCCGGCGTCCTCGGCGGCCGCCAGGGCCGCCACCGTCCGGTCGGAGACGGACTTGTCGTCGCGCAGCAGTGTGCCGTCCAGGTCCGTGGCGATGAGCCGCGGCATCGTGGACTGGGGCAGGGGGTCGGTCGCTGAGGTCACCCGATCATTCTCCCGCACCGCGTGCACGTGCGTGCGAGGGGGCGCACATGTGAGTGAGCACACGGTGACGCAGAGGCCCGGGCCGCTCCGTGCCCGGTCCTGCCGGCCGGCACGGGCCCGGAGCGGCGCGGTGCGCTCAGCGCAGCTGGGCGGGGGCCTCGGTGGCGATCTTCTCGAAGACGGCCTGGTCGGCGGCGAAGTCGGACCCGGGGATCGGCCAGTGGACGGCGAGCTCCGTGAAACCGAGCTCCCGGTGGCGGCCCGCGAAGTCGACGAAGGCGTCGAGGGACTCCAGGGGGCGTCCGCGGTCCGGGGTGAAGCCGGTCAGCAGGATCCTGTCCAGCTCGCCCGCGTCCCGCCCGATCTCCGCGCAGGCCGCGTCGAGCCGCTCGGCCTGTCCGCGCAGGGCTGCCACCGACTGCTCCGGGGTGCCCGTCTCGTACAGCTTCGGGTCGCCCGTCGTCACCCAGGCCCGGCCGTGCCGGGCGGCCAGCCTCAGCCCGCGCGGTCCGGTCGCCGCCACGGCGAACGGCAGCCGCGGCCGCTGCACGCAGCCCGGTATGTTGCGGGCCTCCTCCGCGGTGTAGAAGGCCCCCTGCTGCGAGACGGCGCCCTCGGTGAGGAGCCGGTCCAGCAGCGGCACGAACTCGGCGAAGCGGTCGGCCCGCTCGCGGGGCGTCCACGCCTCCTGGCCGAGCGCGGTGGCGTCGAAGCCGTTGCCGCCCGCGCCGATGCCCAGGGTGATCCGGCCGCCCGAGACGTCGTCCAGCGAGATCAGCTCCTTGGCGAGCGTCACCGGGTGCCGGAAGTTGGGGGAGGTGACGAGGGTGCCCAGGCGGATGTGCTCCGTCACCGCCGCCGCGGCCGTGAGCGTCGGAACGGCGCCGAACCAGGGCCCTTCCCGGAAGGACCGCCAGGAGAGGTGGTCGTAGGTGTACGCGGCGTGGAAGCCCAGCTCCTCGGCGTGCCGCCACTTCGCGCGGCCGCCCTCGTGCCAGCGGTCGACGGGCAGGATCACAGTACTCAGACGCATGGGGGCGACCCTACGCCCGGGTGAACCGGGCGGTGTCCGCCCGTGCGTGCCGCGGGCCCTCAGCGCTCCGGGAAGGCGAGGCGCCCGGCCGGGACGGAGGCCGTGAGCCACACGCCGTTGGTGCTCACGCGGAAGACATGGCCGTCCCGGTGCAGCGCCCCGGCCCGCACCGTGAGGACGATCGGGCGCCCCCGGCGCGCTCCCACGCGCAGCGCGGTCTCACGGTCCGGGGAGAGGTGGACGTCGTGCCGGGCCATCGGCCGAAGCCCCTCCGCCCGGATCGCGGCGAGCCGGGCGGCGACCGTACCGTGGTAGAGGTACTCGGGCGGCTCGGCGGGCGGGAGGTCCAGATCGACGCGGACCGTGTGCCCCTGGGCGGCGCGGATGCGGTCGCCGTCCACGGTGAAGCGCCGCTTGTCGTTGACGGCCACCACATGGTCGAGTTCGGCACGGGAGAGGGGGAAGCCGTGCGCGGCGGCCGCGCGGAGCAGGGCGTCGACGGGCACCCAGCCGTGCGGATCCAGGGAGAGGCCGATGCGCTCCGGCCGGTGGCGCAGGTGCTTGGCGAGGTACTTCGAAACCCGCACGGTGCGAGGGGTGCCGATCTCCGGCGGGGGTTCCGTCTCCGCTTCCATGCCGACAGGATGCCCGGTCGGCCGACGGCTCCGCCATCAAAAATCGCAGCCCACAAGAGGTTTGATCCACAGTCAATGAGGGTTGTCCACAGGGTTCTTGGGTTGCCTGTGGACAACCGCCCTCTACTTTGCGCCCGATTGGCCAACATCATCTGTGGACAAGGGGTGTTGATCAACAGCCCTTGTCCCACCGGCGGAAGGGAGCAGGGCGTCCAGCACCCGTGCGCGCAGCTCCCGTTCGGCGGAGACGGCGATGAACTCCGCCGCCCCCTGCCTCCCAACCGCCCGCTCCACGGCCGCGACCGTCTCCGCCGGAAGGGCGACGGCCCGGTTCGCCGGAGGCCCCGCCCCGGGACCCTCGGCGGTCTCCCCGGCCAGATGCCGCGGAAGGTCGCGGGTGGCCAGCATCCGCATGGCCCGGGCCAGTTCGGCGTCCACGGTCCGGCGGGCGAGCGGCCTGAGGCGCCGCACCAGCCCGGCCGCCTCGGCGGCCTGCTCGTCCGTCGGCGGACCGTCCGCCAGGAAGCGCCCGAAGACGTGCTCCGTGGTGAACTCCAGCAGGCGCGCGGCCAGGTGCTCGACCAGCTCCCGAACCTCCGCCAGCTGCACGGCGATCGCCGCCAGGGGGACCCCCGCGGCATGCAACTCGACGGCCACGGAAAGCTCCTGGGGGCTCGGCACCCGGAAGGCGTCCGGCTCGCCCGGGATGCTCTCCAGCACGCCGAGCCGCAGGGCCTGCGCGATCAGCGCCCCGTGCGACCCGCTGCCGAAGGACTCGGCCAACTCGGCCCGGGTGACGCGCCCTTCCTCCTCCTCGCTCCAGGGGCCAGCCACCTCCGCGGCGAGCCCCAGCACACCGCCCAGGCCCCGGCCCTCGTCCCAGGCGTCGAGCAGCTCCTTGATCGACGCCAGGGTGTAGCCGCGGTCGAGGAGGTCGGCGATGCGCCCCAGGCGGTCGAGGTGCACGGGCCCGTACACGTTGGACCGGCCCCTGCGCTCCGGCCGGGGCAGCAGCCCGCGGTCCTGGTAGCCGCGGATCGTGCGGGTCGTGGCCCCGCTCAGCCGCGCCAGGTCGTCGATCCGGTAACCGGGTCCGTCCCCGGCGCCCGGAGCCGACCCGGGCGGATGCCCGCCGCCGCTCACAGCGGAGGCCGCAGGCGGGCGAGCCCGCGCAGTGCCTTGGGCGCGAGGCGGGACAGCAGCCGGGCACCGTGCGCCTCCGGCGTCACCGGGACCACGGCCCGGTCGCGCAGGACGGCGTCGAGCACGGCCTCCGCCACCTTCTCCGGTGGGTAGTTGCGCCTCCCGTACCACTGCGCCGACTTCCGCTGCCGCCGCCGCTGCTCCTCCTCGTCCGCACCCGCGAAGCGCGTGGTCGAGGTGATGCCGGTGTTCACGATCCCCGGGCAGATCGCGGAGACGCCGATGCCCCGGCCCGCGAACTCGGCGCGCAGGCACTCGCTGAGCATCAGCACCGCCGCCTTGGAGGTGCTGTAGGCGGGCAGCGTCCGCGAGGGCAGGAAGGCGGCGGCCGAGGCGGTGTTGACGATATGGCCGCCCTGCCCGCGCTCCACCATCCTGCGCCCGAAGAGCCTGCATCCGTGGACGACGCCCCAGAGGTTGACGTCCAGCACCCGCCGCCACTCCTCGGGGCTGGTGTCCAGGAAGGAGCCGGCGAGGCCGATGCCGGCGTTGTTGACGAGCACGTCCACGACTCCGTGCTCGGAGGTGACCCGCTCGGCGAGCTTCTCCATGGCCTGCTCGTCGCTCACGTCCGCGGTCTCGGCCCACGCCCCGGCCGCTCCCGCGGCCCGCGCCTCGTCCGCCGTGCGGACGGCGCCGTCCGCGTCGCGGTCCACCGCCACCACGCGGGCCCCCGCGGCGGCGAAGGCGAGCGCCGTGGCCCGCCCGATGCCGCTCGCCGCACCGGTCACCAGGACCAGCTGCCCGCCGAAGCGCCGACCGTACGCGCCCCGGGGCGGGGCGGCGGGCTCCCGCCCGGCGTCGCGCTCCCCTCCGCTCCCGCCCGGGCCGCCCGGTTCGTGCGCCTCCGCGAAGTCGCCGATCCAGCGGGCCAGTAGGTCGGGCCGGGTACGGGGCGCCCAGTGGCCCGCGGCCAGCGTGCGCCGCGTCAGCCGGGGCACCCAGCGGTCGAGGTCGTCGTACAGCCGCTCGGACAGGAAGGCGTCACCGGCCGGGGTGATCAGCTGCACCGGTGCGTGGGCGTGGGCGTCGGGCCGCGGACGGCGCAGCCGCGCCCGTACGTTGTCCCGGTACAGCCAGGCGCCGTGGGCGGCGTCCTGCGGGAGGGAGGCGGTCGGGTAGGAGCCGGCGGGAACGCCCTCCAGCCGCTCCAGCACCCCCGGCCAGCGCCGGCCCAGCGGGCCGCGCCAGGCGAGCTCCGGGAGCACCGGGGTGTGCAGCAGGTACACGTACCAGGACTTGGCCCCCTGGCTGAGGAGCTGGCCCACCGCACGGGGGGTGGGGCGGCGCGTCCGCCGCCGGATCCAGTGGCCGAAGTGGTCCAGCGAGGGCCCGGAGACGGAGGAGAAGGAGGCGATGCGGCCCTCGGCGCGCGCGGAGGTGGCGAACTCCCACCCCTGCACCGAGCCCCAGTCGTGGCCGACCAGGTGCACCGGCCGCCCGGGGCTCACCGCGTCGGCGACGGCCAGGAAGTCGTCGGTCAGCTTCTCCAGCGTGAAGCCGCCGCGCAGCGGGCTCGGCGCGGTGGAGCGGCCGTGTCCCCGCACGTCGTAGAGCACGACGTGGAACCTCCCGGAGAGCCGGGAGGCCACCTCGGACCAGACCTCCTTGCTGTCCGGGTAGCCGTGCACCAGGACCACCGTGGGCCGCGAGGGCTCGCCCAGTTCGGCGACGCGGAGTTCGACGCCCCCGCTGCGTATCCGGCGCTCCCGCGCCCCCTGAAGACCGCTGCCGCCCACCCGTCCGTCCTCCTCCTGCCGGACGCCCCGCGGGGACCGGCGGTTCGGCGCCCCGGTCCGGGCGCCCCCCGTGCGGAAGGGCGCGGGCGACCGGCGCGGGTGGCGCAGGGGGACGGCCGTCCGTCTCCGCCGGGCCACGATCCGTGATCTGCCACCGATGAATGTGACAATGTACGGCGGCCGCGTCAAGGGTGCCGCCCGGACCTCCCGGCGGGCACCGGGCACCGGCCGGGGCGCCGCGCCCCGGAGGCCGCCGCCCCTCTCAGGTCGCACGGCCCCTACGGGGCCCTACCCCTGGAGTCGGACACGGGTCGGTCCACGAGGCTGACGTCAGGTGTGGCACGCGCCACTAGCGTCGACCCCGTGACTGTGATCGCGACCGAAAGCCTGAGCAAGCGGTTCCCCCGGGTGACCGCGCTTGACCGGCTCTCCTTGGACATCGGCCCCGGTGTGACCGGCCTGGTGGGCGCCAACGGAGCCGGCAAGTCCACGTTGATCAAGATCCTGCTGGGCCTGTCCCCGGCGACCGAGGGCACCGCCGCCGTGCTCGGCCTCGACGTCGCCACCCGCGGCGCCGAGATCCGCGAGCGGGTCGGGTACATGCCGGAGCACGACTGCCTGCCGCCCGACGTCTCGGCCACCGAGTTCGTCGTCCACATGGCGCGCATGTCGGGCCTGCCGCCGACGGCCGCCCGGGAGCGGACGGCCGACACCCTGCGGCACGTCGGCCTCTACGAGGAGCGGTACCGCCCCATCGGCGGCTACTCCACGGGCATGAAGCAGCGGGTGAAGCTGGCGCAGGCGCTCGTCCACGACCCGCGGCTCGTGCTGCTGGACGAGCCGACCAACGGCCTCGACCCGGTCGGCCGCGACGACATGCTGGGCCTGATCCGCCGTATCCACACGGAGTTCGGCATCTCGGTCCTCGTCACCTCCCACCTCCTGGGCGAGCTGGAGCGGACCTGCGACCACGTGGTCGTGATCGACGGCGGCGCCCTGCTGCGCTCCAGCTCCACCCGGGACTTCACCCGCACCACGACCACCCTCGCGGTGGAGGTCACCGACTCCGACGCCCACCCCGACGGCACGGCCGCCCTGCGCGGGGCGCTCCTCGCGGCCGGAGTGCGGCCGCACGAGGGCGAGGAGCAGGGACTGCCCGGAGCCGGCCACATCCTGCTGCTGGAGGCCACCGGCGAGGAGACCTACGACCTCGTCCGCGACACCGTCGCCGAACTCGGCCTCGGACTCGTCCGGATGGAGCAGCGACGCCACCACATCGCCGAGGTGTTCCGGCCCGGGACGCCGGACGCGGAGGCACGGACCATGGAGGTGCAGACCCCGTGACCCCCCAGACCCCCGGGCCCGCCCGGACGACCGGGGCACCCCTGCCCTCCGGGGCCGCGCACTCCCCCGGGAGTGCGCAGCCCCCCGGCAGCACCCGGATCCACGACATCGGCTACCGCCACTACGACGGCCCGCGGCTCGGCCGCTCCTACGCCCGCCGGTCGCTCTACACGCAGTCGCTGCGCGGCGCCTTCGGGCTGGGGCGCTCGGCGAAGTCCAAGGTGCTGCCGATGATCCTCACGGGGATCATGTGCCTGGTCGCGGCGATCACGGTGGCCGTGGCCCTCGCCGTGCCCGGCAGCACCGAACTGCCCATGGAGTACACCCGCTTCGCGATCGTCATGCAGGCGCTGATCGGGCTGTTCCTGGCGGCGCAGGCGCCCCAGTCGGTCTCCCGGGACCTGCGCTTCAAGACGGTGCCGCTCTACTTCTCCCGGCCCATCGAGCGCTCGGACTACGTGCTCGCGAAGTTCGCCGCGATGGCCTCCGCGCTGTTCGTGCTCACCGGGGCGCCCCTGGTGATCCTCTACGCGGGTGCGCTGCTCGCGAAGTTCGACGTCGCGGACCAGACGAAGGGATTCGCCCAGGCCGTGGTCTCCGTGGCGCTGCTCTCCCTGCTCTTCGGCGGGATCGGACTCGTGCTGGCCGCCTTCACCCCGCGCCGCGGCTTCGGAGTCGCCGCGGTCATCGCCGCGATGACCATCACCTACGGTGCCGTGACCACCGTGCAGGCCATCGCCTTCGAGTCGGGCTCGCCCGGCGCGGTGGAGTGGCTGGGACTGTTCTCGCCCGCCACGCTCGTCGACGGCGTGCAGACCGCGTTCCTCGGCGCCACCTCCGCCTTCCCCGGCGGGCAGGGGCCCGGCGCGGGCGTCGGGGCGGTGTACCTGGCCGTCCTCCTCGCCCTGGTCGCCGGCAGCTACGCCGTCCTGATGCGCCGCTACCGAAAGGTCGGACTGTGACCACCATCGACATCGCCAACGCCTCGCGGTGGTTCGGCAACGTCGTCGCCGTGAACGACGTGAGCATGAGCATCGGACCGGGTGTCACCGGTCTTCTCGGCCCCAACGGCGCGGGAAAGTCCACCCTGATCAACATGATGGGCGGCTTCCTCGCCCCCTCCACCGGCGCCGTGACCCTGGACGGGCAGCCGATCTGGCGGAACGAGGGCGTCTACCGCCACATCGGCGTGGTGCCCGAGCGGGAGGCCATGTACGACTTCCTCACGGGCCGGGAGTTCGTCGTCGCCAACGCCGAACTGCACGGGCTGGACGGCCGGGCGGCCGGGCGGGCCCTCGCCACGGTGGAGATGGAGTACGCGCAGGACCGCAAGATCGCGACCTACAGCAAGGGCATGCGCCAGCGGGTCAAGATGGCCTCCGCCCTGGTCCACGAGCCCTCCGTGCTGCTGCTCGACGAGCCGTTCAACGGCATGGACCCGCGCCAGCGGATGCAGCTGATGGACCTGCTGCGCCGGATGGGAGCCGACGGCAGGACGGTGCTGTTCTCCTCGCACATCCTGGAGGAGGTCGAGCAGCTCGCCTCGCACATCGAGGTGATCGTGGCCGGGCGGCACGCCGCGAGCGGCGACTTCCGCCGCATCCGGCGCCTGATGACCGACCGGCCGCACCGCTACCTGGTGCGCTCGAGCGACGACCGGGCGCTCGCCGCCGCCCTGATCGCCGACCCCTCCACGGCCGGCATCGAGGTGGACGCGGCGGAGGGCGCCCTGCGCATCCAGGCCGTCGACTTCGGCCGGTTCACCGGGCTGCTCCCCCGGGTCGCCCGCGAGCACGGCATCAGGCTGCTGTCCGTCTCGCCGTCCGACGAGTCGCTCGAATCGGTCTTCTCGTACCTCGTAGCGGCCTGAAAGGACCTGTGACCACGATGTACAACCCCACGGTCGCCCGGCTCACCTACCGGGCCGTCCTCGGGCGGCGCCGGGCCGCCATCCTCTTCGTGCTCCCGGCGCTGCTGCTGCTCCTCGCCGCCGCGGTGCGCGGCTTCCACGGCGCCGACGACCAGGTCGCCGCCGACCTGCTGGGCGGCTTCGCCCTGGCCACGATGGTGCCCCTGATCGGAGTCATCGCGGGAACGGGCGCGATCGGTCCGGAGATCGACGACGGCTCGATCGTCTACCTCCTCTCCAAGCCGGTGAAGCGCTCCGAGATCATCGCCACCAAGTTCACGGTGGCCCTCGCCGTCACGATGGCCTTCTCGGCGCTGCCGACGCTCCTCGCGGGCTTCATCCTGAACGGGAACGGCCAGCAGGTCGCGGTCGCCTGCGCGGTGGCCGCGCTGGTCGCCTCCTTCGCCTACAGCGCGCTGTTCCTGCTGCTGGGCACGGTGAGCCGGCACGCGGTGGTCATCGGCCTCGTCTACGCCCTGGTCTGGGAGTCGCTCTTCGGCAGCCTGGTACCCGGCGCACGGACGCTGAGCGTCCAGCAGTGGTCGCTGGCGCTGGCCGAACGCATCGCCGGGGAGGGCCTGTTCGGCTCCGACGTCGGCATGGCGGCGGCCGTGTCCCTGCTCGTGGGCGTGACGGTCGCGGCGATCTGGTATGCGGGCAGCAAGCTCCGCGGCCTGACCCTGGCCGGGGAGGAGTAGCCCCGGCCGACCGGGACCAGCCCGCCCGGCGCCGCCCCGCACCGCGGGGCGGCGCCGGGCGCGTTGGTGTCCCCGGACCCGCCGCGGGACCGGGGACGGGGAGGTGTGCCCGGAACCCCGGCCGGATATTCGGTGGAGCGCGGACGGCCGCCCGCGGCACAGTGGTCCCACCGGTGGAACGGCCCGTGCCGTGCCCGCCGGAGGGACCGGGAGCGGAGCACGTCGGCGGCACGGAGTTCGAGTCCCCGCCCACCGCGCTCCCGTCGGGGCGGGCCGGGCGGGCCGCGGCGGGGCAGGAGCCACCGGCCGCGTGCCGCTCGGCGCTCCGCCCGGGGGCGGCCGCTTCGAGCGCGCATCCGCGCGGGCCGCCCCCTCCCGGAGCCCTGCCGCTCAGCCGGTGAGCAGCTCCTCCAGCACCACCGCGATGCCGTCGTCGTCGTTCGACGCGGTGACCCGGTGCGCCACGGCCTTGAGGGTGTCGTGCGCGTTGGCCATCGCGACCCCGTGCGCGGCCCAGCCGAACATCGGGATGTCGTTGGGCATGTCGCCGAAGGCGATGGTGTCCGCCGCGCGGAGGCCGAGGCGGCGGGCGGCGAGCGAGAGCCCCGTGGCCTTGCTCAGCCCGAGCGGCAGGATCTCCACCGTGCCGGGGCCGGCCATGACGATGTCCACCAGGCTCCCCACCGTCGCCCGGGCGGCCTCCGTGAGTTCGTCGTCCCCGAGCGTGGGGTGCTGGATGTAGAGCTTGTTGAGCGGGGCCGCCCACAGCTCGGAGGGCTCCCGCAGCGGCACGTAGGGCAGCGGCCCCTCCTGGGCCCGGTAGCCCTCGCCGATCAGGACGTCCCCGTCCAGCCCGTCGCGGCCGGCGGCCAGCAGCAGGGGGCCGACCTCGGCCTCGATCTTGGCCAGGGCGAGCCCTGCCAGCTGGCGGTCGAGCGTCACGGAGGTCAGCAGGCGGTGCTCGCCCGCGTGGTACACCTGCGCGCCCTGGCCGCAGACCGCGAGGCCCCGGTAGCCGAGGTCGTCCAGGATGTGGCGTGTCCAGGGCACCGCGCGGCCGGTGACGACGATGTGTGCCGCGCCCGCCGCGGTGGCCGCGGCGAGCGCCTCGCGGGTGCGCTGCGAGACGGTGTCGTCGCCCCGCAGCAGGGTGCCGTCGAGGTCGGTGGCGACGAGCCGGTAGGGGAAGCTGCCGCTGCTCACCGGGAGATCGGCTCCAGCACCTCGCGGCCGCCGAGGTAGGGGCGCAGCACCTCCGGCACCCGCACGGACCCGTCGGCCTGCTGGTGGTTCTCCAGGATCGCCACGATGGTGCGCGGGACGGCGCACAGGGTGCCGTTGAGCGTGGCCAGCGGCTGGACCTTCCGGCCCTCGCGCATGCGGACGGAGAGGCGGCGGGCCTGGAAGCTGTCGCAGTTCGAGGCGGAGGTCAGCTCGCGGTACCTGCCCTGGGTGGGGATCCACGCCTCGCAGTCGTACTTGCGGGAGGCGGACGCCCCGAGGTCGCCGGTGGCGACGTCGATCACCTGGAAGGGCAGCTCCAGGGAGGTGAGCCACTGCTTCTCCCACTCCAGCAGCCGCTTGTGCTCGGCCTCGGCCTCCTCGGGGGCGACGTAGGAGAACATCTCCACCTTGTCGAACTGGTGGACGCGGAAGATGCCCCGGGTGTCCTTGCCGTAGGTGCCGGCCTCGCGGCGGTAGCAGGGCGAGAAGCCCGCGTAGCGCAGCGGGAGCGCGTCCGCGTCGAGGATCTCGTCCATGTGGTAGGCGGCGAGCGGGACCTCGGAGGTGCCGACGAGGTAGTAGTCGTCCTTCTCCAGGTGGTACACGTTCTCCGCGGCCTGGCCGAGGAAGCCGGTGCCCTCCATGGCGCGCGGGCGGACCAGCGCCGGGGTCAGCATCGGGGTGAAGCCGGCCTCGGTGGCCTGGGCGATCGACGCGTTGACGAGGGCGAGCTCCAGCAGGGCGCCCACGCCGGTCAGGTAGTAGAAGCGCGAGCCGGAGACCTTCGCGCCGCGTTCGACGTCGATGGCGCCGAGGGCCTCGCCGAGCTCCAGGTGGTCCCTGGGCTCGAAGCCCTCCGCTCCGAAGTCGCGGACGGTGCCGTGCGTCTCCAGGACGACGAAGTCCTCCTCGCCGCCGACCGGGACGTCCTCGTGGACCAGGTTGCCCAGCCGGAGCAGGAGGCGGCGGGTCTCGTCGTCCGCCTCGTTCTGCGCTGCCTCGGCGGCCTTCACGTCGCTCTTGAGCTGCTCCGCCTTGCCGAGCAGCTCGGCGCGCTCCTCGGGGGAGGCCTTGGGGATCAGCTTGCCGAGCGACTTCTGCTCGGCACGCAGCTCGTCGAAGCGGACGCCGGAGGACCGCCGCCGCTCGTCGGCGAGGAGCAGGGCGTCGACGAGGTCGACGTCCTCTCCACGGGCGCGCTGGGACGCGCGGACTCGGTCGGGGTCCTCACGGAGCAGGCGAAGGTCAATCACCCCACCAGGCTACCGGTGCCGACTCGGGCCCCCGCACCGGATATTGCCGTGCGTGTCGTTATGTCCTTATTGATCCCCTTGATAAAAAGCCGCGGGGAAAACCGGCCGGCGAATGGCACGCTGCCGCGCCCCGGGAAGGCGGCGCCGGGGGCGGTCGGGCCGCCCCCGGCGCCCTCCGCCCGGATGGCGGGCGCGCTGTCCACAGGAATGGCAAGGGCGGCACAGGTTATCCACAGGCTGTGTGAAGACCCTGTGGATTCTGGAATTGATCATTCCGAAGCTGTCGGGATTGCCATCGGATTCGCGGTTCAAACCCCATTCGCCCACTCATTCGGGTGGGAGATTCTCCCCTTGCGGGGGTGATCGGTGGAATTGGGCCGACGGGGGCGCCCCGCACCCCCGGGGCGCCCCAGGCGCCGAAGGCGGTCCACCGAGCCGATTTGTCGACCCTCCGACGGTTCACTGTCGACTTGTCCCCAGGTCGAGAAGCGAGCCTGTGGATAAGTTCTGTGGACAAGAAAAGTCAGCCCGTAGGACCGGGGCGCCGCCCGCCGCGGGATGCCGCGAGCCGGAAACCGCCGCCCGCCGCGGCCCGCGCGGCTCAGTCCTCCGCGCGGCCGTCCTGGCAGCGTGCCAGCCAGTCCGACGCGGCCGTGAACTCCGCGTCCGAGGTCCCGGCGCGCAGCGGCCGCACATCCTGCCGGGCCACCCCCGCCCGCGGGTACGACCCGAGGAAGCGCACCTTCGGGCAGATCCGCTTCAGCCCCATCAGCGCCTCGCCCACCCGCCGGTCCGCGATGTGCCCCTCCGCGTCCACGGCGAAGCAGTAGTTGCCGATGCCCGCGCCCGTGGGCCGGGACTGGATCAGCATCAGGTTGACCCCGCGCACGGCGAACTCCTGCAGCAGCTCCAGCAGCGCGCCGGGATGGTCGTCGCCCAGCCAGATCACCACGGAGGTCTTGTCCGCCCCGGTGGGCGCCGACGGCCGGGCCGGGCGCCCCACGAGCACGAAGCGGGTCTCCGCGTTGTCCGCGTCGTGGATCTGGGTGACCAGCGGCTCCAGGCCGTAGGTGGCCGCCGCGAACTCGCCCGCGAACGCCGCGTCGTAGCGGCCCTCCTGCACCAGCCGGGCGCCGTCCGCGTTGGACGCCGCCGACTCCCACAGCGCGTCCGGCAGATGGCCGCGCAGCCAGTTGCGCACCTGGGGCTGGGCGACCGGGTGGCCCGTGACGGTCTTGATCTGCGACAGCTCGGTGCCCGGACGCACCAGCAGCGCGAACGCGATCGGCAGCAGCACCTCGCGGTAGATCATCAGGGGTTCGCCGGCGGCCAGCTCGTCCAGGGTGGCCGTCACCCCGCCCTCCACCGAGTTCTCGATGGGCACCAGCGCGGCCGCGGCCTCGCCCGCACGGACGGCGTCCAGGGCCGCCGGCACGGACAGCATGGGGACGAGTTCGCGCGTGGCGGCCTCGGGAAGCGTGCGCAGGGCAGCCTCGGTGAAGGTCCCCTCGGGGCCCAGGTACGTGAAGCGCGTGGCGGACATACCGTCACCCTAAGGCCTGTCCCGAGGTCCCCGGCGGGCGTACGGCGACGGCCGCGGCACCCCGCCGCGTCCCCGCGGCCCCCCTCCGCACACCCGGTACGGCGGGGCGGACAGCCTGCGGCCCCCGGCCGGCCCCCCGGCGCCCGTCCGCGGGCCGTCCTCAGCCCTCCAGCAGCCGCTGCCCCACGTACTCGCCCTCCGCCGGGCCGGGCGGCACGGCGAACAGCCCGCTGGCCTCGTGCCGGATGAACGCCGAGAGCGCGTCGCCCCGGTCCAGCTTGCGCTGCACCGGGACGAAACCCCGGAGCGGATCGGCCTGCCAGCACACGAACAGCAGCCCCGCGTCCGGGGCACCGTCCTCCCCGGGCCCGTCGTGGTACGAGAAGGGCCGCCGCAGCATCGCCGCACCGCCGTTCTGCTCCGGCGCGGAGATCCGGGCGTGGGCGTTGGCGGGGATGACGAGGGAGCCGTCCGGGCCCACCGCCTCCAGGTCGGGCTCGGTCGCCTCGGTGCCGCCGGTCAGCGGAGCGCCGTCCGACTTGCGCCGCCCGATGACCTTCTCCTGCGCGTTCAGGGCGAGCCGCTCCCAGTCGTCGAGGAGCATCCGGATCCTGCGGACCACGGCGTACGAACCGCCCGCCATCCAGGCGTGCTCGGTGTCCCGCGGGACGAAGACCCGCTGCCGGAAGTCGGGTTCGGAGGGCTTCGGGTTGCCCGTGCCGTCGATCTGGCCCATCAGGTTGCGCGCCGTCATCGGCTTCCCGGTGGCCCCCGGGGAGCGGTTGAACCCGCCCATCTCCCAGCGCGGCACCGCCGCCCGCCCGGCCGCCCTGCGGATCGCGTGCAGGGCGTGGAAGGCGACCAGGGCGTCGTCCGCGCCGATCTGGACCCACAGGTCGCCCTCCGACCGCTTGGGGTCGATGCGGTCCGCGGAGAACACCGGCAGCGGGTCGAGCTGCTCGGGGCGGGCAGCCGTGAGCCCGGTGCGGTCGAAGAAGCTGCGGCCGAACCCGAAGGTGACGGTGAGCGAGCACGGGCCGGCGTCCAGCGCGACACCCGTGTCGCCGTCCCCGGCGGGCCGGCCGGCCATCAGCTCGGCGGCCAGCGCCGACCACCGCCGCATCAGTGCCGCCGCCTCCCTGCGCCCCGCCCCGGGGGCGAGATCGAAGGCGGCGAGATGGCCGTGGGACTGCTGCCGGTCGGTGATGCCCGCCTGGTGCTCGCCGTGGAAGGCCACCGAGGTGGAGCCCACGGTGCTCAGCGCCGTCGGGGAGTCGGCGGTCGCGGAACGGCCCAGGGCGCCGCCCCCGGCGCCGAGGACGAGTCCGGCCGCACCGGCGGCGCCCGCGGTGCCGAGCAGCCGCCGCCTGGAGATGTCTGTGTCGCTCACGGGTGGTTCAACCGATCTCGATGGTCTCGTCGACGGTGGTCTGGTCGATGTCGGAGGTCCGCACGGTGACCTTGATCTGCCAGTCGCCCGGCATGGGGATCTGCACGCTGCCCGCGCTCCAGTGCCCGGCCGAGACCCGGTCCGGCGTGATCGGCAGCGGGCCGATCTCCTTGGCCTTCAGCGTGAAGGACACCTTCAGCTCGGGGGCGTCCAGCGGCTTCCCGCCGGGGGTCACGGCCCAGACGTGCATCTCGTTGGAGCCCGCCCGGGCGGGGCCCAGGGTGAGGCGGACCGTTCCCTCGCCCCCCTCGCCGCCGGTGTCGAAGGGGAGCTCGACCTCGGTCGGCCCGGCCGGTGCGGCGGGGGCGGCCTGGACACCGGAGGCCGCGGCGGCCTCCTGGGCCCGGCCCGGCTCGGTGGAGGTGAGCGCCGTGGTCACGGCCAGCAGGACCGCCGCGACCCCGGCCTCGACGAGCACGGAGCGGCGCAGACCGCTGCGCTCCGCGTCCGCGTCGCGGGCGCGCTTGCGGGCGGCGTCCGCGACGACGGCCCGCTGGCGCTCCAGCTGCGCCGCGCGCCGGGCCCGGGCCGGGTCGGCGCCGTCCCCGGCGGCCGCGACACCGGCGCTTCCGCCCGTGCCGGTGCCCTTGCCCGGGGCGCCTGTACCGGTGCCCTCCGTGCCCGTGCCCGTGCCCGGCTCGGGGTCGGTGAGCTGCCGCGTCCAGCGCCGGGAGAACCAGGCGACGGCCACCAGGAGAGCCACCAGGGCCAGCTTCACGAGCAGCAGCTGTCCGTAGCGCGTCCCGGTGAGGGCGGACCAGGAGCCGACCTGCCGCCACGACTGGTAGAGCCCGGTGGCGGCGAGCACCGCCACCGAGGCGAAGGCCACCGTGGAGAAGCGCCGCACCGCCTCCCGCTCGATCGAGGGGGTGCGGTACAGCGCGGTGAGCAGCGTGGCCAGGCCGCCCAGCCACGCCGCGACGGCCAGCAGGTGCAGGACGTCCACCGGCATGGCCACGCCCGGCTGGATTCCCGTCGAGGCGTGCTCGGACAGCGCCCACGTGGCCGCGATCCCGGCGGCGAGGACACCGCCGCCCATGGCGAGGCCGAAGGTCAGGTCCCGGCGGGTGCCGGTGCCCGGCCCGTCCTGCGCCGGGCCCTCCGCGGCGTCGGCGCCGGCCGCCGGCATCCGGGCGTACGCGCCGAAGAGCACGGCGACGAACAGCGCCGCAGCCCCGAGCAGCAGCAGCCGGGAGACGAGCGCCGCACCGGTCTTGGTGTCCAGCACGTCGCCGAGGGCGGCGAGGTCGAGGACGTCCGCGAGGCCGCCGCCGCCCGTGTAGGGGGCGCGCAGCAGCAGCATCACGAGGGTGGCCGCGGTCGCGGTGATCCACCCGCGGACGACGAGCCGCCGGACGGGCCGCTCCGCCGCCCCGCGCGGCCAGCACAGCAGCACGAACGCGCCGCCGCCGGCGAGCACCGTGAAGCCCGCGTAGGCCGCGTACCGGGCGAGGTCGTACAGCGTCCCGACGAGCCCGCCGCCGGCCTCCTGGTCGGGAAGGGCGACGGTGGTCTGCGAGGGCGCGCCGATGGAGAAGGTGAAGGCCCCGGCGACGGGGTGGCTGTCCGCCGACACGCCCTGCCAGGCCACCGTGTAGGTGCCGTCCGGCAGACCGGGGTGCAGCGTCACCCCGTACACCACGCCGCCGTCGGTGCCGAGTTCGCGGATCTCGTCGGTGTCGGCGCGCTTGCCGCTCGGTTCGAGGACGCGGATGGAGTCGTCGCCCACGGCGATCTTCTCGGAGAAGGTGAGCGTGACCTCCGCGGGCGCGGTGGCCACCACCGCCCCGTCCGCCGGGTCGCTCGCCAGCAGGACCGCGTGCGCGGCCGCCGGGGCGGCGCCCGCGAGCAGGCCCCCGAGGGCCGCGGACAGCAGCACGGCCGCCGCGAGCAGCAGGCGTACGGCCCGCCGCACGGGACGCGGGGCGGTGGTGGTGGTCGTCATGCGATCAGTCCCTCACTCACGTCTCAGTGCTCCGGGTTGTGGGTCGCCGCCTTGACGGGGACGTCCACGGTGATCGGGTCCGACGTCTCGAAGTGCAGCTCCACGGAGACCGTGTCGCCCTCCTCGGGCCGCTCCTTCAGTGCCGTGAACATGATGTGGTTGCCGCCGCGTTCGAGGTCCAGGGAGCCCTCGGCCGGGATGTCGAAGGAGTCCACCTCCGTCATCCGCCCGTCCTCGGTGCGGTGGATGGACACCTCGTCCGAGATGCCGCTGGTGACCGAGGTGAGCCGGTCCCCGGCACCGCCGGTGTTCTCGACGGTGAGGAAGCCGGCGGCCATGTCCGAGACGGGCTGCGGCATGAAGGCGCCGCTCACCGTGAGTTCGGGGGCCGCGGAGGAGCCGCAGCCCGCGAGGAGGAGCGGGGCCGCGACCGCGGCGGCCAGTGCGGCGGCGGTGCGGCGAGGTATGCGCCTCACGGCTTCTCCCCCTTCACCAGCTTGGGCAGGTCCTTCGCCCAGGTGTCCGCGTCGGTGTCCTCGCCGTAGAAGACGTAGCCCTGGTCGGTCTTCGGGGAGAAGGCGATGACCTGGGCGCCGTGCATCGACTCGACGGTGCCGTCGGGGTTCTTCTTCGGCGGGTCGATGCCGATGTGCAGCTCCCGCGCCCCGGCCTGGATGGTCTCGAAGTCGCCGGTGAGGCCGATGAAGGACGGGTCGCCCGCGCTCGGCAGCCACGAGGCGAGCTCCTCGGCGGTGTCCCGCTCGGGGTCGGTGGTCACGAAGACGACCTGGAGCCGGTCGCGGTCGGCCTCGGGGAGCTGCTTCACGGCGATGGCGAGGTTGCTCATCGTCAGCGGGCAGACGTCGGGGCAGTGGGTGTAGCCGAAGTAGATCAGGGTCGGCCTGCCCTTGGTCCGCTCCCGCAGGTCGAAGCTCTCGCCGCGGGTGTCGGTGAGGACGAGGTCGGGCTTGGTGTACGGAGCGTCCAGCACGGTCGCCGCCTTGGTCTTCGGCTGCGCCGAGACCTCGAAGGCGGAGCCCGTACCGGAGGCGTCGGTACCGCCCGTCGAGCAGGCGGTCAGGGCCAGCGCGGCGGCCGCGAGGAACGCGGCCGCCGGCAGGTGCTTCTTGCGCATGGTGCGAGTGTCCCGTCGTGGGTGAGGGGGGCTTCAGGCGCGGCGGCGGCCGGCGAGGACGCCGAAGGCCACGCCCGCGGCGCCGACGGCGATGCCGACGCCGCCGAGGATCCGGGCGGTCGGGTCGCTGCCGTCGGCGGAGGCGGCGGCCTGCTCCGCCTCGGCGCCGTGCGAGCCGTCCTCCCCGTCCTTCTCGTCCTGCGCGGCGGTGTCCGCGGACCCGCCGCCGTGGTGGTCGCCGGTGGCGGCGGACAGGGCCAGGACCGGGGCGGGGGCCTCGGGCTCCTCGCCGCCCTCGACCGGGGCCTCGATCCAGCGGACGACCTCCTTGTTGTCGTAGGTCTGGACGGCCTTGAAGACCAGCTGGTCGGCGTCCTCGGGGAGGCGGCCCAGGGACACCGGGAACTGCTGGAAGTAGCCGGGCTCGATCTTCGAGCCGTCGGAGGTCCAGGTGACCTTGGTGACGGCCTCGGTGATCTGCTTGCCGTGCACCTCCAGCGGCTTGTCGAGGGTCTCCTTGGTGATCTCGACCTTCCAGCCGGGCACGGCCTGCGGCGTCACCGAGGACAGCGGGTGCTCGGCGGGCATGGAGACCTCGAGCTTGACGGTCGAGGCGTTGTCCCGCTCGTTGGGGACCTTGAAGTTGACGGTGGCGTAGCCGCCCTTGGCGGCCTCGCCCTGCGGCTGGACGGTGACGTGCGCGAAGGCCGTGCCGGAGAGGGCGAGGACGGAGACGGCGGCCGCGGTGGCGGTGGCGGCGACACGGGAAACGTTCATGGGAAAGCACTCCACGGTGGGAAGAAGGCGGGATGTGCCGTGCGCGGACGCGCGGGGGCACGGCGGCTCCGCTCCCGTCGAGCGAGCCGCGTTCAGGCGACGAGTGCGAAGGCGGGCGGGGGCCCGCGCCTGATCACCGTGTGCTGGAGTACCGCGCCGCGGGCCGCGGGCGGAGGGCCCTGCGCGGGGGGCGCCAGAGAGGGGGCCGGAGCCGCGCCGGTGGCACCCGCGCACAGGGCCGCGACGAGCGTCAGCGCGGCCCGCAGCGAGCGCAGCCGGGCCGTCTCGGCCAGTTCCTGCGCCGAGTCGGCGGAGAGCAGCATCAGACGGACCAGCGCCCGGTCGCCGCGCCGCATGAGCAGCCCCGTGGCCACGGCGGCCAGCAGATGGGCGAGCAGCATGGCGAGCGAGGGCAGCTGCCCGTCCGCGGCGGCCGTTCCGGCGGCGTGGGCGCCGTGCACGGCGTCCGCCGGGTCGAAGCCGGCCGTGGTCACGATGCGCCGCGCGTCGGCCGGGGTGAGGGAGGCGGGAGTGCCCCCGCACACCAGCTTGGCGGCGACCCTGACCAGGGCGTCGTCCGCCGTCGGGGCGAGGTGCAACCGGGTCTGGGCGGCCCCGAACAGGCCGTGCAGGCTCAGCTGCCCGCCGGTGAGCACCAGGGCGATGGCGGGCAGCGAGCGCTGCCGCCCCGCGAAGGGCAGGACCAGCGCGAAGACGCCCGCGAAGCCCCCGGCCAGGGCCCAGGCCGGCACGCCCTCGCAGGCGGCCAGCGCATGTCCCGTCCCGGACAGCACGACGCAGACCGCGGCGAAGACCGCGGCCCTCAGCAGCCGGAGACCGACCCCGGTGCGTGCGCGGTGCACGACGGACGTGGAGGACATGGCCGGGTCATCATCCCACTGGCCCCGCGGGCCCCGTACGGCAGGTCCCAAAGATCCGGTTTGCCGAGTCCGGGCCGTTGCCCGGTCCGTCCCGCCGGCCCCGGGCACGGCCCCGGGGAACTCGGGCAGGGTGGGCGCCCGGACCGGTCCGCACCCCTGCCGCCCGCCCGCCGAACGGGCGCCGCCGCCGTCTTCGCGGGCGTACCGGCGGGGGGTTCGGGCAATACGTATCGGTATGTCGAGCCGCGATCGGGAGGCTGGAGCATGAGCATCTGGTGGTCGCTGTGCCTGCGGCGCGATGCCGCCAGCGTCCCGCTGGCCCGCCGGCTGTTCCTGGGCACCATGGAGACCGCAGGCGTCGACCCCGAGGTCTGCCACGACCTGTCCGTCGCGCTCACCGAGGCCTGTGCCAACGCGGTCGAGCACGGCGGCGGGACGCCCGGTGCGCACGGCCCGGAGGAGTTCCGGGTGACGGCCTACCTGGACGGCGAGAGGTGCCGCATCGAGGTGGCGGACTCGGGGCCCGGCTTCGCACCGCGGAGCGCGTCCGCCCACGGCCCCCACGGCCCCCACGGCCCCCTCGGGCGCCGGGCGCCGGCCGACGCGGAGAGCGGCCGGGGCCTCGGCCTCATCGCGCACCTGGCCGACCACGTCCAGGTGCGCACCGGCCCGGGGCGGGGGTCCGTGGTCAGCTTCGACAGGCTCCTCACCTGGCGGGATGGCGCCCCGCTGGCGGCGGTCTGAGCCGCGGGGGCGCGCCACCGGGACCGTCCCCGGTGGCGCGCCCCCGCCGCCTCGTGCGCTCTCCGGCGGTCAGCCCTGGAGCGCGGCCATCCACGCCTCGACCTCGCCGGAGCGGCGGGGCAGCGCCGCCGAGAGGTTCCGGTTGCCGTCCTCGGTCACCAGGATGTCGTCCTCGATGCGGACGCCGATGCCCCGGTACTCCTCGGGCACGGTCAGGTCGTCCGCCTGGAAGTACAGGCCGGGCTCGACGGTCAGGCACATGCCGGGCTCCAGCGTGCTGTCCACATAGGACTCGGTGCGGGCCGCGGCGCAGTCGTGGACGTCCATGCCGAGCATGTGACCGGTGCCGTGCAGCGTCCAGCGGCGCTGGAGGCCGAGCTCCAGGACCCGCTCGACCGGGCCCTCGACCAGGCCCCACTCGACGAGCTTCGCGGCCAGCACCCGCTGGGCGGCGTCGTGGAAGTCGCGGTACTTGGCGCCGGGCCGCACGGCGGCGATCCCGGCCTCCTGGGCCTCGTAGACCGCGTCGTAGATCTTCCGCTGGAGGTCGCTGTAGCGGCCGTTGACCGGCAGCGTGCGGGTGACGTCCGCCGTGTAGAGCGTCGTGGTCTCCACGCCCGCGTCGAGCAGCAGCAGGTCGCCGGAGCGGACCGGGCCGTCGTTGCGCACCCAGTGCAGCGTGGTGGCGTGCGGGCCGGAGGCGCAGATCGAGCCGTAGCCGACGTCGTTGCCCTCGACGCGGGCGCGCAGGAAGAAGGTGCCCTCGATGTAGCGCTCGCTGGTGGCCTGGGCCTTGTCGAGCACCCTGACGACGTCCTCGAAGCCGCGGGTCGTCGAGTCGCAGGCCCTCTGCAGCTCGCCGATCTCGAAGTCGTCCTTCACCAGCCGGGCCTCGGAGAGGACGACGCGCAGCTCCTCGTCGCGCTCGGCGGTCACCTTGTCGGTCAGGGCGGCCTCGATCCCGGCGTCGTGGCCGCGGACCACGCGGACCGGGCCGGTCGCCTCCCGCAGGGCCTCCGGCAGCTCGCGGACGTCCCGCGCGGGCAGGCCGAGCAACTGCTCGGCCTCGGCCAGCGAGTGGCGGCGGCCCACCCACAGCTCGCCCTGGCCGGACAGCCAGAACTCGCCGTTCTCCCGTTCGGACCGGGGCAGCAGGTGCACCGTCGCCTCGTGGCCGTCCGCGGTGGGCTCCAGGACGAGCACGCCGTCCTCGGTCTGGTCGCCGGTGAGGTAGGCGTACTCGGTGGAGGCGCGGAAGCTGTACTCGGTGTCGTTGGAGCGGGTCTTCAGATTGCCCGCGGGGACCACCAGGCGCTCACCGGGGAAGCGTGCGGAGAGCGCCGCGCGCCGGGCCGCCGCGTGGCCGGCCTGGGGGACGGGCTCCAGGTCGCGCAGCTCGGTGTCGGCCCAGCCCTGGGTCATGTTCTCGGCCAGCTCGTCGGACACGCCCGGGTACAGGCCGTTCTTGCGCTGCTTGATCGGCTGCTCTTCTTCCGGGGTCTCCGGGGTGAGCTCCTCCGCCACGTCTGCCTCCTCGGCCTTGGGGCCGCTCGCGATACGACTCGGGGCCTCCCGGTGGCGGGGTTCCGCTCACCGGGGGGACGGTTCCATCGTATGTGCGGGGGGAAGACGGCCTCGCCCGGTCCGGGCGACTGTGAGGAATCAGTCGAAACGGGCGGCGAGCAGTACGGCCTCCTGTGCTCCGCCGCTCCCTCCGCCCCCTTCCGGGAGGACCGCGTCCATCACATGGCCGACGAGGGCCGACGGGTCCTCCCGCACCGGCCTCGGGGCGCCCGCCGCCGCCGCGTGGAGCCGCGCGAAGGCCCGGTCCATGGGCTCCCCGGTGCGCCGCAGCAGCCCGTCCGTGTAGAGCAGCACCGTTTCTCCGGGGGCCGGGGACAGCTCCACGCTGGGAGCCTCCCAGCAGGCCAGCATCCCCAGCGGGGCCGAGAGGGAGGTCTCGACGAACTCGGCCCGCCGGTCGCCGACGACCAGCGGCGGGGTGTGGCCCGCGCTCGCCAGAACGATCCTGCGTGCCGCGGGCTCCGCGTAGGCGAACAGCGCGGTCGCCGTGCGGGCGGGCTCCGTCAGCCGCAGCAGCAGCTCCAGGTCGGACAGGACGGCGACCGGGTCCTCCCCCTCCATCACGGCGTAGGCCCGCAGCGAGGCGCGGAGGCGGCCCATCGCGGCGAGCGCGCCCGGACCGGAGCCGCCGACCGAGCCGACGGCGAGGCCCAGCGCCCCGTCGGGCAGCGGCAGGGCGTCGTACCAGTCGCCGCCGCCCCGCTCGCCCGCCCGGTGCCGGACGGCGAGGGACACCCCCGGCACCCGGGGCAGCCGGCCGGGCAGCAGCCCGTCGGCGACCGCGGCCACGGTGGCGCGCGCCCGCTCCAGTTCGAGCAGGCGGGCCAGGTGCCCGGTGGCGAACCTCATGTAGAGGCCGATGAGGTGAACCTGCCGCTCGACGGGCTCGGCGGGCTCGTCGTAGAGCCACACGGCCGCGCCGAGCGTGCCCGACTCCTCGCCGGCCAGGGGGGCCGTGTAGCTGGCCGCGTAGCCGAGGCGCCGTGCCACCTCGCGCTGCCGGGGGTGGAGGTCCTCGGAGAGCAGGTCCGGGTGGGCCACCGGCTCCGGGACCGGGCGGGCCGTGCGGCCCCGGTCCAGCATCGCGCCGTACGCGGTGGCCTCGCGCGGCACCGTCTCGATGTGTCCGAGGTCGGCGCGGCTGAGCCCGAGGCCCCTGGTCAGGGTGCGGCTCGTCTCGGGAGGGAGCGAGCCGTCGAGTGCGGGGTCCCGGGGCGGCTCCAGGACGACCAGCCCGCGGCGGGCGCCGGCCAGGGCCGCTCCCGCGTTCAGCAGCTCCTCCAGCGCGCCGTCCACCGTGCCCGTCCGCGCCAGCCGCTCGGTGAGCTCGTGGAGCGTCGTCAGGTCGGAGACCCAGCCGGCCAGACGGTCCTGGATCAGGGCGCCCGGGGGAGGGTCGGGGGGGAGCGGGGGGAGGGGTGCGGAAGTCTGAGAGGGGGAGGGCACCATGGAGCTGATTCCGGCCACATTCGGTCGGTGTGGGGCGTTCATCGCCGCCGGCTTTCCGGCAGGAGCGTTTCGCTGAATAGCATCGCAAACCCCTAGGTCCATCTGCGCCGCTACCTATGCATCCACATCTACACGCAGTCGCAAGGTGATGTCCAGCATTGCCCCGGTGGGTTTGATGGTGTTCGTGAGGCTGCTAACTTGGCTGAAAAATGCACCTGATGGGCGATGTCTGCGGTCGACTGAGGGCGTTCGACAGGGGGATCCCGGGGCTCTCATCCCGGGGAAGCGTCATGGCAAGCGGGCTGGGTACGTGTACGTAGACGGTGACGGCGAGGGGCAGTTGGTCCGCCCCGGAACCTGACGGCGGGCACAGGCGTCCTCGACGGTCGAGGGCCGTGCCCCATCCTCGACCCGACGGGAGCGTTCCGTTCCGGACGCACACGCCGGGAGCCATCCCTCACCGCGCGTTCCATGGACCTCAGCCGACGTTCGGCCCGGGCGGCACCCCCGCCGCCGGTGGACCGGGTGGCCCGAGCCCCGCGGTACCGGGGGCGGCACGCCGATCAGTGCGCATGTGTACGCACAGTGAACTCATGCACGTGTAGTGATGTGGACCCGGCGTTCAACGGAAAGGAACGAGCGCACATGCGCGAGATCCTCGGAAGGCGACGCAGGCTTCGGCACCGCCCGCAGAAGGGGCCCGACCAGCTCGACGCGGCGCTCACCAGCGCCGTCGCCTGGGGCTGGCCCGTCCTGCCGGGTGCGGAACGGAGCACCGCGGCGGACCCGGACGACGACTTCGTCGGGGACGGCGGGCGCGACTGCTCCTGCCCCGACCCCGAGTGCGCCGTACCCGGCGCACATCCCTTCGACCCCGGACTCCTCGCGGCCACCACCGACGAGCGCATGGTCCGCTGGTGGTGGGGCAACCGGCCGACCGCCCCGGTCATCCTGGCCACCGGAGGCCGCGCCCCCTGCGCGGTCAGCCTGCCCGCGGTCGCCGCGGCCCGCGCACTGGCCGCGCTGGACGACCGCGACCTGCGCCTGGGGCCGGTCGTGGCCGCACCCGAGCGGTGGTCGCTGCTGGTCGCCCCCTACGGCCTGGAGCGTCTCGGGGAACTGCTCTACGCCAAGGACCACGTACCCGGCTCGCTGCGCTTCCACGGCGAGGGCGGCTACCTCGCCCTCCCGCCGTCGCTCACGGGTTCGGGAACCGTGCGCTGGGAGCGTGCGCCCCTGCCGGGCTCGGCCGCACCCTGGCTGCCCGACGTGGAGGCCGTCATCGACGCCCTGGTCGAGGCCAGCGTGGAGGAGGGGGAACCCGGCGCGGGGGACACCCTCCGGCCGCCGGGCGGTCAGGTCTTCCCGCCGGAGCCGGGCGAGGGCAGCCGGCTCGCCCACTGAGCGGGGCGGCCCGGCGCCGCCTCCCGCGGGTCCCCCGGGCACGCGGCCCGGGGGCGGCCCTCCGGTAGCCCGGGCCCCGGGGCGGGGCCCCCGTGTGGGCCCGGTGGGTCCGCGCGTGCGCACCGCCGGTCGGCCCGGCGGGGAAGGACGGCGGATGGTACCCGAGGCCGGACGGTCTCCCCGGCCCGCGCGGTGGGGGCGATGTGGGCCGGAACTCGCTCCCGGGAGCGGGCCGGGACTCCGCGTCGACCACGGCACCGCGGCGGCGCCGGCGGACCGCGCGGGTACCACCCGTACGGCGGCGGCCCGCAGGCGTGCGGGTGACCGCGTCGACCGGAGTGTGTCGACCGGAGTGTGCGGAACCTCCACCGCGGAATACGGGGCGTCTCCTGCCCGGCCCTTACCGACTGCTTGCGGAGTTCACCGCCCCGGAGTTCGACGGGGCCGGCTGCTGCGACGCGTGGAGAGCAACTCCCCCCAGGGCAACGGGTGTTGGGACGGCCGTTGCTCCCGGGAAATGGAAACGCCCGGTCGCTGGCGACGGGGGATGCACCAGCGACCGGGCTTCCAGAACGGTAA
Organism: Streptomyces sp. C10-9-1; assembly: GCF_024497955.1. Taxonomy (GTDB): domain Bacteria; phylum Actinomycetota; class Actinomycetes; order Streptomycetales; family Streptomycetaceae; genus Streptomyces; species Streptomyces sanyensis. Next base: position 57,234 of record NZ_JANHKP010000016.1, read on the forward strand.
CAAGAGATCTGCGTTCCGCAAATTCGATCTCTCGTATTCGGACAGGGATTTACCTTCCCGGAGAGCGAGTTGTGACTGGCATCACCCGCGGCTCCCGGGCCGTGCCGCGCTCAGCTCAGGGTGACCTGGCGGTTGGTGAGACCGCCGCGGGCACGGCGCTCCTCGGCCGTGAGCGGGGTGCCGTCGGCCAGGGCCGACGCCAGCCGCTCGGCGAACTCCGCCGCGGGCTTCTCGCAGTCCTCGGCGCCCATCCCGGTCGGCAGGTCCCACACGGGGACGACCAGGCCGTGCGCACGGAAGGAGCCGACCAGGCGGGTGCCCTCCCCGAGCGAGGACGCACCGGCGGCGTGCAGCCGCGCCAGGGCGTCGAGCAGGCGCTCCTCCGGGTGCGGCATGACCCAGCGCAGGTGGTTCTTCTCCGGCGTCTCGCACCAGTAGGCGGAGTCCACCCCGGCGAGCTTCACGGTCGGGATCGCCGCGGCGTTCGCCCGCTCCAGGGAGGCGGCCACCTCGGAGGAGGCCTGCTCGGCGGAGTCCGGCACCCAGAACTCGAAGCCGGAGTGCACCGTCGGCTCGAAGGGCGCCTCGGGGTCCAGCAGGTCCTGCAGCCGCGCCGCGCCCTCCTCGGCACGGCCACCGGTCACCGGAGTCCCCGGCTCGGCCGCCAGCGCCCTGGTCAGGGTGGAGGCGAGGTCGCGGCTGAGGTCGCCGGACGGCGTGTCGTTCTGGAGGCCGACCAGCACGGAGCCGTCGTCCCGGCGCAGCGCGGGCCAGGCCATCGGCAGGACCGTCGCCAGGGTCACGGACGGCACTCCCTCGGGCAGGCCGTCCTTGAGCGACAGCTCCACGGTCGCGGCGGGCACCAGTTCGCGCAGTGCCACCCAGTCGCACTCCCCGGCCAGGCCCTCGAACGGGCGCTGGACCAGCTCGGTCACGGAGTGGCTCGCGGCGCGCCCGTGGCACGCCTTGTAGCGGCGGCCCGAGCCGCAGGGGCAGGGCTCGCGGGCGCCCACGACGGGCACGGGCTCGTTCGCTCCTGCGGAGCGTGCCCCGGCCGTGGTCCGAGGCTTCGTCGCCTTCGTCTGGGGGCGCTTCTTGGCCATGGTGTGGCTATCTCCCGATTGCGGCGGTGCGGTGTCGGCGCGAGCCTAGCCGCATGCCGCCGCGCCCGGGGCGCACTGCCGGGCATCGCGCGCGGGAGCACCCCGCGGGCTGCTCCCCGGACGGCCGCACGCGTGTCCGCGAGCCCCTCCCCGGGCGCATCGCGATCGGCGCGCCGGGCGCGTCCCGCCCCGGGACCGGCGCCGCACGCGCTCAGAGGTCGTCGAAGGCGTCCGCGAAGCCGAAGGACGGACCGCCCACCCGCGTCGCGAAGTCCTCCCGGCGGTGACCCGCCGCCAGGACCACCCAGACGGTGACCTCGCCCCCCAGGCCGTCCCGCACGCCCCACTCCCGGGCCAGTGCCGAGATGATGTTCAACCCGCGGCCGCCGCGTGCCGTCACCGAGGGCGTCGACGGGACGGGTCGGGTCGGCCCGCCCCCGTCCGTCACCTCCACCGTGAGCCCGCCCGTCCCGTCGACGCGCCAGGCCGCCACCACATCGCCCTCGCCCGCGTCCGCGGCCCCGAGCGGCCTGCCGTGCCGGCAGGCATTGCTCAAGAGCTCCGACAGGACGAGAACCGCATCGTCGACGACCGAGTCGGATACACCGCCGAGGAGCAACTGCTCACGCATCCGGCGCCGTGCCCGCCCTACGCCGGCAGGGCCGTGGGGCACGGCCATGCTCGACGACGTGGGCACCTCCTGTGCCACCACCAACGCCACCCCCGAGACCTCCTTTGCCCCACGCCACGGTGTGGATGCCCTCCCGGACCGTGCCGGAAACCGGCCAAGCGCGCAGGCGTGACGCATTCGACATGTGTGGCCACGCAGTGAATGCGCCGGTGCACTCCCCGTGATCGGCTCAGCCGCGGCCCAGCTGGGACAGGACCGGCCCCGGGCGGTTGGTGATGATCGCCTCGACGCCGAGGCCGACGCACAGCTCCACGTCCTCGGGCTCGTTCACCGTCCACACGTGCACGGAGTGCCCCGCAGCCCGCAGCCGCTCCACCACGCCCGGGTGGCTGCGGACCATGCGGATCCCCGGGCCGGCGATACGGGAGCCCGCGGGGAGCCGGCCGTCGCGCACCCGGGGCGTGGCGAACTGCATCAGGTAGACGGTGGGCACGGTCGGCGCCGCGGCAGCCACCCGGTGCAGCGACCGCGCGGAGAAGCTCATGATCCGCACCGGGGACTCCTCCGGTGAGGGCGGCGCCGCCAGCCCGAAGCGGCCCAGCAGCGTCAGCAGGCGCTCCTCCACCTGACCGGCCCAGCGGGTCGGATGCTTCGTCTCGATCGCGAGCTCCACCCGCCGCCCCGCGTCGGAGACCAGCTCCAGCAGCCGCTCCAGGGTCAGCACCGAGGTGAGCGAGGGGTCCTTCCAGTCGGGGCTCTCCGGGGCGTCCTTCCAGGAGCCGAAGTCCAGGGTCGCGAGGTCGGCGAGTTCCAGCGCCGAGACGGCGCCGCGGCCGTTGGAGGTCCGGTCGACCCGGCGGTCGTGCACGCAGACGAGATGCCCGTCCGCGGTGAGCCGCACATCGCACTCGAGGGCGTCCGCCCCGTCCTCGATCGCCTTGCGGTACGCGGCGAGGGTGTGCTCCGGGGCGTCCTCGGACGCGCCCCGGTGGGCGACGACCTGGATCCCGGACTGGCTCCGGCGGGGCTGAGGTGCTGAGGTCACCGCGTCATGGTGTCACCGGAACGGGGCAGACGGAGCAGGGGATCCGCCAGCCGCCCCGCCCCGGCCTCCGGCCCTCCCGGAGATGCGGGCGTTTTGCCGGAAGTAAAGGATTGCCGCGATACACACAGGTCCTGCTTACAGTGGCCTGACGTGCGGTGGGAAAGGCTGGTCGGCGGACATGTGCTCAACGTGCCCCGTCCGGCACCGGAGCCCGTCCGCCGGCGCGGGCCGAGCCGTATACCGATGTGGAATCTGAGGAGACACAGCTGTGAGCACCGAGAACGAGGGCAACACGGAACCGGCAGCCCCGTCCGTACCGCCTCGGCCGGAGAATGCTCCCGCGACGCCCCCCGCCCCCGGCTCCCCGGAGGGACGGGCCCCCGCGGGCCCGGCCGCCCCCGGCCCGGAGCCCGTGCCCGGGGCCTACGGGGACGACGCCGCACCCGGGCCCCGGCCCGACGGCGCGGCGACGCCGCCTCCCCACCCCGCGTCCCCGTCGGGCACCCCCGCACCGGCTCCGACCGGTGCCCCGCACCAGGCGGGCGGCGCCGGCTGGCCGCCGCCCCCGTCCGGACTCCCCTCCCACGGCGGGGGCGACGGCGGGCCCGTGTGGGGCGCGCCCGCCGCCGCCCCCGCGCCCCGCCGCCGCCCGGGCGGCCTGGTCGCCGCCGTCCTGGTGGCCGCGCTCGTCGCGGGCGGTGTCGGCGGCGGCATCGGCTACTGGGCCGCCGAACGCAGCGACGGCGGCTCCACCACCGTCTCCGCCGCCGCCCCCCGCTCCCTGGAACGGGAGCCCGGCAGCGTCGCCGCCGTGGCGGGCAAGGCCCTGCCCAGCGTGGTGACCATCGAGGCCGCGGCGGGCGGCGGTCCCGGGGGCGAGGCCGGCACCGGAACCGGCTTCGTCTACGACAAGGAAGGCCACATCCTCACCAACAACCACGTGGTGGAGTCCGCGGCCGACGGCGGCACGCTCTCCGCGACCTTCTCCGACGGCAAGACCTACGACGCCGAGGTCGTCGGCCGGGCCCAGGGCTACGACGTGGCGGTGCTCAAGCTCAAGAACGCGCCCGCCGGGCTGGTCCCGCTGCCGCTGGGCGACTCGGACAAGGTCGCCGTCGGCGACTCCACCATCGCGATCGGCGCGCCCTTCGGGCTGTCGAACACCGTCACCACCGGCATCATCAGCGCCAAGAACCGCCCGGTCGCCTCCGGCGACGGCTCCAGCGGCAAGAACTCCTACATGAGCGCGTTGCAGACCGACGCGTCCATCAACCCCGGCAACTCCGGCGGCCCGCTCCTCGACTCCGGCGGGGCGGTCATCGGCATCAACTCGGCCATCCAGTCGGCGGGCAACGGCTTCGGCCAGTCCCAGGCGGGCTCCATCGGCCTCGGCTTCGCCATCCCCGTCAACCAGGCGACGACCGTCGCCCAGCAGCTCATCAGGACCGGCACACCCGTCTACCCCGTGATCGGCGCCACCGTCGACATGTCGGGCCAGGGCGACGGGGCCCGCATCGCGCAGGAGGGCGCGGGCGGCACCGAGCCGGTCACCCCCGACGGCCCCGCGGCGCAGGCGGGTCTCCGGCCCGGTGACGTCATCACCGGCTTCGACGGCGAGCCCGTGGACAGCGGTCCGACGCTCATCAGCGAGATCTGGACCCACAAGCCGGGTGACCGGGTGACCCTCACCTACGAGCGCGACGGCCAGGAGCGCACGGCCGAGCTGACCCTCGGCGAACGCAAGGGCGACCGCTGACCCCTTCGGCCGCCCCACGCGGCCGGGCGGCGCCGGGTAGTCTGTAGCCCGCTCCGGCCCGTCGGGCCCGGGGCGCGGGTGGGTTGCCCGAGCGGCCTAAGGGAACGGTCTTGAAAACCGTCGTGGCGCAAGTCACCGTGGGTTCAAATCCCACACCCACCGCTTGCAGGTCAGAGAACTGGCTGGTCAGAGGGCGGGTCCCGGATTCCGGGGCCCGCCCTCGGTGTTCACCCTGTCTCACCCCATGCCGCCCGATTCCCGGTGTTGACCAGGGCGTGTGGCCAACCTGTGGCCAGGCTGGCCACGGCCGTCATGCGTCCCGGCGGGCTTCCAGAGCGGCATCGATCATGCGGTTCGATGCGTCCTGGTGGCCCCGGAGCAGCTTCGCGTAGAACTTCCACAGGACGGCCGGACTGTGGCCGGCCCGACGGGCCACCTCCACGGGATCCACGCCAGCCTTGATCCACAGTGAGACGCAGGCATGCCGCAGGGAGTACGGCACGTCCGCGAGGGGCGTCCCGGCCTCCTCGGCGGACAGGGCCTTTCCCCGGGCCGCCTGCCACAGCTCCGTGTACTCCGTGGACCGGACGCGTCCTCCGCGTACCGCACGGAAGAGCAGCCCGTCCGGGGCCGTTCCGTGTTCGTCCAGGTGCGCGCGCAGCATCGCGACCAGCACGGGTGGAATCGGGACCGGACGGGTGGCCCTGCGCGCCCTGCGCTTCAACCCGCGCTCCTCGTAGGACTTCCCGTCGTCCGTCCATCCGGACCCGACCTCCGGGCGGCTCCTGGACAGCACCAGCTCGCCCCAGCCCTGCGCTGGCAGCTTGCAGTTGCTCCGCTTCAGACCGGCGACCTCGGCGGGCCGGAGAGCGGCGTAGTACATGCACCCGAAGAAGGCGTGCAGATGCCGTCCCCTGGAGCTGACGTCCGCCACGGCCGCCAGCAGGTCACGCGCCTGCTCAGGCCCGGGGACGAACTGGAAATCGACCTCGTCCGTCGTCTCCGGGGGCGACCAGTCGATGCGGTCCAACGGGTTCGCCGCCAGCAGGTCGCGCTCGATGGCATAGCGGAAGGCGTTGCTGAGGACGGCCCGCTTCCTACGGACCGTGTTGTCCGCGGCCTGCTTCCCGGCGAGCGTCCTGGACAGCGCCCGAAGGGCGCCCCGCACGTTGTCCGACTCGGCTATGTCCACCACCTTCAGCGAGTGGTCCGACACCCACGCCAGAGCCCGACGAACCTCGACGGGTGGTTCCACCGCGTCCTTGCGGCAGATGTGGTCACCGGTCTCAGGGTCCAGCACCATGCGGAACGCCCCATGGAGCAGGTGCCGCACGAGTACAAGCGAGGCAAGGCGCTGTTCCGTCAGCGGATCAGGCGGGCGGGACTGCCGGAGTCGGTGGCGGCGCCGGCCGAGCCGGACTTCCTGGCCGTCCTGGAGAAGGGGCTGCGCTCCTACGGCCTGCCCGTACTGGACGACATGCTGAGGGAATCCGTCCTGGTCGATCTCGGCTACGTTGACGGCAAGGCACTCGCTCAGGCCCGCAAGGACGCCGACGCCGCCCCAACCGTCCCCGATCTGCTGTGCGATGTCCTCGCCCTTGAGGTCGGACTGCGGAGCCTCATGTGACCAGCCACGACACGGAAGCGGAACCAGTGGAAGCGACGAACCTCCTCTACCGGGACCCGGCCCTGTACGACGTGATTCAGTCCGACAGCACCGGTGCTGGGATGTGTCAGACCCTGATCGAGACGCACTGGCCGGACGCCCGGACGCTGCTCGACTTCGGATGCGGCACCGGCAGGGACCTGGAGATCCTGGCCAAGCGCTTCGAGTGCATCGGCTTGGACCTCCAGCCCGGCATGGTCGACTACGCCCGTCACGTCCGCCCGGAGCTGGACATCCGCATCGGAGACATGCGCACCGCGCGACTCCGGCGGCGCATGGACGTGGTGACCTGCATGGGCAACAGCCTCACCTACGTCCACGACAACAACGAGATCACCCAGGTCTTCGCCACGTTCGCGGCCCACGCCCACAGGGGCAGCCTGCTCATCCTGTGCTCCCCCGTCGCACCCATCACGAGGACCGAACCGATGACCGCCACGGTCGACACCCCGAGCGGCCCGGCGACCGTCACGATCCGCCACGAGTGGGACCTGCGAACGCAGATCAACACCATGCGCCGGCACTGGGCACTCCCCTCAGGAGACGAGGCCCAGGACGAGATCCGCAGACGCGTCCTCTTCCCGTGCGAGCTGGAACAGTACGCGGGACGCGTCGGCTTCGAGATCCTGGACATGACCGACGGCTCCGGAGGCACGCTCACGGGGCCGACCGTGTACACGGTGGCCAGGTACACCTGATTTGTTCAACGGGCGGCGAGACGCTGAGCAGGCCGTTTCTTCCGGATCACCACACCAGACCCGAGCCGTCGGTGGTGTGATGGATTCATGAGACCCGAGCACTGTGCGACCAGGAACCACATCGAGGTGTGGCATGAACGCGTACTGCCGTCGGGTCCAGAGCGGATCGGGTTCGGGACGGTGTTACGCGGCTCGCTTCTGCCAATCCTGATCTGGGCCGGCATCGCGTGCTTCGTGTACATCGTCTACAACCCGGTCGTCGCGATGGTCCTCGGTGGGCTCTTCGCGTTGTCATTCATCGTGGGGTTCGCGCTCCGCCGCAGGGCAAGGCACTCGGTGCGGTGTAGTGCCTACGGTGCACTGGGCGGAGTGCTCGACAAGTCCATGGCCGGGTTCTGAGGCGTGTGGTGGAGGCGGTCCGAGCTGACGGCAGCCTTGACGGCAACGGCGGCACACAGTGACCCGTGATCGCCAACGTGGGCGATCAGTTCGGGAGACCGCGGGGGGCTCCCGCAAGGCGTTGCCCGATCCTACGGATCAAGAGGTCAGTTGTCGGGCCCGAGTGGCAAGCAGGGAGCTGAGCCGACCCAGTGGACCAGGTGTGGACCGCCGGTGGCGGCGCGGGGCCCGGATCGTACGGAACGACCAGGTCAGACACGTACGCCAGGCTTCCCGTAGCACTGTCTTGAAAACCGTCGTGGCGCAAGTCACCGTGGGTTCAAATCCCACACCCACCGCAGTGGCCGACGGCCCCTGACCAGGCGTTGTGGTCAGGGGCCGTTGTCGTGCCAGCGTGCTGCCGGGAACCGCCCGTACCCGCGGTTCCCCGCGCTGCCGGATATCCGCGGGGCCCCGCGGTGACGCGGACTCACAGCGCAGCTCGGGCCTCGGTCATCAACGGTCGGGTTCACCACACGGGCGGTGCCATCCGACTCCCGTCTCCGGGAAGTGCCGCCCCGCCGGATCAGCGGATCGCCTCGTCCGTGAGCACGTACAGCAGCCCGACCAGGGAGCCGCTGCTGACGATCTCGCGGCGGTCGTTCATGCCCCGCACGTCGGCCAGCGGGATTCACTCGATCCGGTCCGACTCGTTCTTCTCCGTCGGCGGGCCCTCGTATGTCGCCCCGTCGGCCCGGAAGGCGTGGTGCTGGGAGTCGGTGATGCCGTTGGTCGGCTCGGCGTAGATCAGCGGCTTGATGGGGCCGGGCCGCCAGCCGGTCTCCTCCTGAACCTCCCGGGAGGCCGCTTCCGCCGGGCTCTCGCCTTCCTCGACCAGGCCCATGGGCAGTTCTCACGCCCAGGGGTCCGTGATGAAGCGGTGCCGCCACATCATCAAGACCTCGCGCCGCTCGTTGACCACGGCGGCGACGGCCAGGTGCCGGAGCTTCACGACGTGGTGCCCCAGCGGTTCCCGTCCGGCGTCTCGACGTCGGTGAGCCACAGGTTCACCCAGCTGTTCTCGTAGATCGGACGTTCGCCGTGGATCTTCCACTGCATCGCTGCGGCCCCTCTCGACCTACCTCCAGCATCACAGAGCCAGGCTGAACTCCGTTCGGTCTCAGGTAAGTTCCCATTGAAGTGACGAATACCGGCACGCCTGCTCCTACGAGGTCGCCACCTCATGCGGGAGTGCGCACGAGTCGTCCCTCACATGCAGGCGCCGGAGGTCCTGCAGTGCGGCGACAGGGCTCCCCCCGGTTCTGCGATTTCCTGGGCCAGGTGGTCGTCAGTGGCCGCTGTCGGCATCCGGCCGTTCCGGGAGGGTGAGCGGACATCGGCGCATCGAGGCGGGACCACTCGGTGCTGCACCAGGCGGTTCGTGTCGGGGTGCTCGATGTGCTGCGGCGCGAGGTCTTCGAGAGGAGCCGGACCAGCCCACGGTGAAGCGGATGGCCGGGCAGGAGGCGCTGCGTGCTCCGGGCACCCGGATACCCGCCCCGGGCGCGTGTGCCGTGGTTCCGGGGAGTGCGACCACCGGCGGCGGGAGAACGGCCCCCCGCGTCCCGGAAGCCGGCCCCGCAGTCCCGAACCCCGCGGTCCGTCCGCGTCGGTGATCGACCCCGGTCCCGGGCCGCCGGGCGGGTCGACGACACTCGAAGCGGCGGGGAGCCCGCACATCAACCCCTTGTACCGACACGAAGGCTGAGCATGCGCGTCACGATGGACACCCGACCCGGTGGAACGGCCCCCAACGAGGACTGGGTGGCCGGCACGCCCGCACTCGCCGTGGTGCTGGACGGACTCAGCACCGCAGGGCTCGACACGGGATGCCGCCACGGAGTGCCCTGGTACGTGTCCCGCCTCGGCAGTCGGCTTCTCGCCGAACTGGCCGATCCGGAGGTCCCGCTCGCGAGCGGCCTGGCCCGGGCACTCGGGCACGTGGCCGCACTCCACCCCGACTGCGACCTGGGCAACCCCGGCACCCCCTCGGCGACGGTGGCGGTCCTCCGGCAGCGCGAGGGCTTCCTCGACCACATGGTCCTGGCCGACTCCCCCGTCGTCCTCGAAGGGCAGGACGGCGTCACCGTCGTCACCGACCTCCGCGTCGACGAGGTGCTCCCCGAACTGCGGGCCGAGGTGGAGCAGTACGAGACCCACACGGCCGAGCACAAGGAGGCCGTACGGCGTTTCGTGACCGCCCAGCGGCAGACCCGCAACGTCCCCGGCGGCTACTGGGTGGCGGCGGCCGATCCGGAGGCCGCGGACCACGTGGTCACGGGAAGCACTCCGGCCGATGGCGTACGGGCGGCGGCCGTCCTGTCCGACGGCGCCTCGTGCCTGGTCGACGGGTACGGCATGGCGACGTGGCCCCAGGTCTTCACCATGCTCCGGGCCGGAGGGCCGAGTGAGCTCATCGACACCGTCCGCAAGGTCGAAGCCACGGACCCCAACGGCCGGCGATGGCCGCGCTACAAGTCCGGAGACGACGCGACCGTCGCCTTCTGCCAGTGGTGACCGCGGGACGGCCCCGCGTCGCCGCGTGCGATATCGGGTAGTGCGCCCGCCGCCGGACATGGCAGACTCTCGGCACACCGAAGGGGTGTAGCTCAGATGGCCAGAGCGCCGGTCTCCAAAACCGGATGCCGCAGGTTCGACTCCTGTCACCCCTGCCATGAAGGCGGTGGCCCGTCCTCCGGCGCAGGACGCGGCACCGGACGGCGGCGGCCCCGCCGTGCGCACGGCTTCGCCGCCGGGCGGGGGAGTGCGGCGGTGGGGCGCGGTTGCCGAGGAGAGGCGTGAGGGCGGTTCAGCCGCCCCGGGCGCGCCGTGTCCCGGAGCGAGGGGGCGCGCGGCGGGCGGAGCACACGGCCGGGCGCGTGTCGCGGCCGCGGTCGTGACGGGGGAGACGTGGACAAGGGCTGGCCCGAGCGCTGGTGGACGACGGCACTCTGCGCCCTGGCGCTCACCGGTCTGGTGTTCTACGACGTCTGGAAGATCGTGGAGAACCTCGCCGGCCAGCGCGTGGACGGCGTGGACCTGCTCGGCCGGTGCCTGGGAGGCATCTGCTTCGCGCTCATGGCCGTGGTGACCGCGCGTCGTGCGGTCGTCCTCCGCCGCGGCGCGGGGGCCGTCGGCGCCGGGACGCAGGCCGACGGCTGAAGTCCGCGCCAGGCCATGCCGGTTCCCGCCCGTCCCGCCGCGCGGGGAACACGCCCGGCGCTCCGGCGGGCTCCTCTGCCCCGTGGGTCCGGGGGCGGTGTGTGAGGGGACCGTGGTCCCGTCGCCCCCGGCACCGGGCAACCCCGGCGCGGGGGACGGGGCCCGTCCGTGCGGTGGCGCCGGCGGCGGGAGTTCCCCGGCCTGTCAGGCCGTGTAGAGCGTGCCGTACATCCTCCACTCAAGAGGCGTGTCGAGGGACAGGTTGCCGTTGTAGAGGAACCGCCGAAGGGCCGTGTCGACCCGGCTGGTGTCGCTGTCCGGGCGCTTCGCCTTGATGGCCTTGCGGTGCACGTCGAGGAATGCGTCCAGGTACTCCTTCTCGGAGCCGCCCTCCGCGGGGGTGTCCGCCTCCGCCAGGGCACGTTCGCGGAGGTCGTAGAAGCCGTTCGCGGCCGTGTCGGGACCGTGGAAGACCATCGCGTCGTAGTAGACGAACTGCCCCAGGGTGCCGAGGCCGTCGAGCTTGGCCAGCCGGACCGCTGGGTCGAAGTACACGCGGTCGCGTTCCACCTCCTGGGCCTCGCGGAAGGCCTCGACCTCCGCCTCGGCCTCCCAGGCGGCGGTGAAGCCGGGGTCCAGGCCCTTGTGCGAGTCCGTGCCGTCCACCGTGCGCAGGGCGGGCAGGTAACGGGCGAGGCCGTTGCCGGGGTGGTCCTCGGTGTAGCGCTCGACGAGCGTGAGCAGGTCGTGGGTGCCCGTGCAGAACCCGACGATTCCCGCGGTGTAGCCCCTTCCGTCCCCGATGTCCTTGACGGCGCCGTATGTACTGCGCCAGTCCGCGGTGGAGTTCACGGCGGTCGCCACGAACCGCTGTGCCAGCTCCTTCTTCGCGGGTGCGGCCAGGCCGGGGGGCAGGTCGGCGATCGCCGCGTCGTCCGGGTCCTCCGCGGACTCCTTGGCCTGCTGGCGGGTTCCCTGGGTGGAGGACGCGGCGGGTTTGCTCAGTGCGTCGCTCTCCGAATGTGCGGGTGCGAAGAGGTAGGCCACCGCCGTCAGGCCGACGGGGAGGGCCGCGAGGAGCAGGCATCCGGCGCGTTTCATGGCGGTCAGGGTAGCCCCGGACCTCGCACAGGCATCCGAGGGGCGCCGCTTCGCCCGGCCGGGAGGAGGCGTGGTCCGGTCCGGGGTGCGAGGGGTGAAGCGAGGCCGGAGGGCCGGTGACGGGCGGGAGGAGGCGGCTGTTCGGGCTGCGTTCGAGTTCTGGCCTGCGGTCGGCCGGTTTCCGGCCACACCTGATGCTTCACCGGAAATTCACAACTCGTGGAAATGTCCACCCCACAGGTCCATGCGCTACCCTCATGGCCCCCGGGCACAGTGTGACAGAGGGGGCGTTCGAACCGTCCAGGTTCGTTCCTGTGAACAGGTACGTCAGCCCGGGAGCGTACGACGCGCCCGATCGGTGTCCATGGGGATGTGCGTCGGAGTGGAAAAGTGGCTTGATCATGGTCAACCTGGTCGACGAGATGTCGGTGGAAGGAGTGACCGTGAGGCCGATCGGTCTGATGATCGCACCGTTTCGCCGGGGGTGGGCGGCCCGCGCGAAGCCGACCCGGTGACGCCGCCGGGATCCGGTGGCGGGCAGGAGTCCTGGTTCGGCGGCGCGCCGGCCGGGACCCCGGGCGGCTCCGCCGCGGAGAACGCGCGAAGACCGGACCCGTGGATCACACAGGGTGACGTCCCGTCGCCCGGTTCCTCCGATGCGGGCAGAACCCGCCCGCTTCCCCGGGCCGCCGCCGCGCAGGCGGGCGCCCCCCTCGCCGACGCCCCCTCCGCCGACGCGCACGACCCCAACGAGGTCACCGTCCAGATGGACGCGGTGCGCATCGGCGGCTCCGACGGCGAGTGGTCCGTCCGCCCGGCCGAGTCGGCCGCCGAGGTCCGCCGAGAGCCCGACGGCCCCGTGTTCGTGGACGAGTCCGGTCGCCGCAGCCGCACCTTCCGGCGCCTCGGCACCCTGATGGGGGCCGCCTGCGCCGTCTACGCCGTGATCATCGTGGGCACGCTGCTGTCCGGGAACTCCGCCGCGCCCTGGCTCCCCGTCCCGGACCAGGACCAGGGGGTACCGGCCGGGCAGGTCGAGATATCCACGCCGCCGTCCGAGTCGGCCGAGCCGTCACCCACCGTGAGTGTGCTCCCGACGCCCAGCGCCACCGGCGGCGTACCGCCCGCGGCCCCCGCCAGGGTCGTGCCCACCCCCTCGGCGAGCGCTCCCGCTCCGAGCGGCTCCCCCACCCCCGACCCCTCCTCGGCGGCCACCACGGCACCCTCACCGGACGCCACCACGGAGGATCCCCCGGCCGAGCCCTCCTCCTCGTCCACGCCCCTGCCCTCGCCCTCCGCCTCCTCCGGCGGCCCCACGCCGGAAGCGACCACGTCCCCCACCGGCGGGGGCTCCGCGGTCGAGAGCCTCGCCCTCCCGGTGCCCGCCGGGTTCGCCGGCGGGGCCGCCCACTCCTCGACGGAGAGCGTCCTGTGAGCAGATCCACCCGCAAGCGTCTTTCCGCTCGCAAAGGCGCTCCGGTCGGCCGTCGCCGTTCGCTGCCGCTGCGCTTCCTGCTTCCCTCGCTGCTTCTGGTCGCCGTGATGACGATGCTGATGCTCCGCGGCTACGTGAACAGCGAGATCCTCGCCGACCACCGCGTCAGCTCGGAGACCGCCAGCGACCAGGTGCCCCCGGAGGTCCACGAGAGCGGGCCGGTCCTCGACACCCGCGGCGACCGTGTGACCAGCCTGAGTGTGCCCGACGACAGCATCGTCCTCACCTTCGACGACGGCCCGGACCCCACCTGGACCCCCAAGGTGCTCGACGTGCTGAAGAAGCACCGCGCCCACGCGGTCTTCTTCGTCACCGGCACCATGGCCTCGCGGCACCCGGACCTCGTCCGCCGCATGGTCGACGAGGGCCACGAGGTCGGGCTGCACACCTTCAACCACCCCGACCTCTCCCTGCAGTCCAAGAGCCGCATCGACTGGGAGCTGTCCCAGAACCAGCTGGCGCTCGTCGGGGCCGCCGGTATCCGCTCGTCGCTGTTCCGGCCGCCCTACTCCTCCTTCGCCGACGCGATGGACAACGCGTCGTGGCCCGTGACGCGGTACGTCGGAACGCGCGGCTACATCACCGTCGTCAACGACACCGACACCGAGGACTGGCGCAGGCCGGGCGTCGGCGAGATCATCCGCAGGGCCACCCCGGAGGACGGCAAGGGCGCGATCGTCCTGATGCACGACTCCGGCGGCGACCGCTCGCAGACCGTGGCGGCACTGGACCGGTTCCTGCCCGCGATGAAGGCCGAGGGCTACCGCTTCCAGAACCTCACCGAGGCGCTCGACGCGCCGAGCGCCCACACACCGGTCACCGGAGTGGACCTGTGGAAGGGCAAGGCATGGACCTTCCTGGTCCAGGCATCGGAGGACACCACCGACGTCCTGGTCGTCGCGCTGGCGGCCATCGGCGTGCTGGTCTTCACCCGCTTCGGCCTGATGCTCGTGCTGTCCGGCGCCCACGCCCGCCGGGTCCGCCGCAAGAACTTCCGCTGGGGCCCCGCCCCGGTGACCGAGCCCGTCTCGGTGCTGGTGCCCGCGTACAACGAGGCCAAGTGCATCGAGAACACGATCCGGTCCCTGATGACGAGTGAGCACCCCATCGAGGTGATCGTCGTCGACGACGGCTCCGCCGACGGGACGGCCCGCATCGTCGAGGACATGGGGCTGCCCAACGTCCGCGTCGTGCGCCAGCTCAACGCGGGCAAGCCCGCGGCCCTCAACAGGGGCCTGGTGAACGCCCGCTACGACCTGGTCGTGATGATGGACGGCGACACGGTCTTCGAACCCTCCACCGTGGGCGAACTCGTGCAGCCCTTCGCGGACCCCAGGGTGGGTGCGGTCGCGGGCAACGCGAAGGTCGGCAACAAGGACTCGATGATCGGCGCCTGGCAGCACATCGAGTACGTGATGGGCTTCAACCTGGACCGCCGGATGTACGACATGCTGCGCTGCATGCCGACGATCCCGGGCGCGGTCGGGGCCTTCCGGCGTTCGGCGCTGGAGCGGGTCGGCGGCATGAGCGACGACACGCTCGCCGAGGACACCGACATCACCATGGCCCTGCACCGCGACGGCTGGCGCGTGGTCTACGCGGAGAACGCCCGGGCCTGGACCGAGGCGCCGGAGACCGTCCAGCAGCTGTGGTCGCAGCGCTACCGCTGGTCCTACGGCACGATGCAGGCGATCTGGAAGCACCGCCGGGCCCTGGTGGAACGCGGGCCCTCCGGCCGCTTCGGCCGCGTGGGGCTGCCGCTGGTCTCGCTGTTCATGGTGCTGGCACCGCTGCTGGCGCCGCTGATCGACGTGTTCCTCCTGTACGGGCTCATCTTCGGGCCCACCGGGAAGACGGTCGCCGCCTGGCTGGGCGTCCTCGCGGTGCAGGCGGTCTGTGCCGCCTACGCGTTCCGGCTGGACCGGGAGAAGATGACGCACCTCGTCTCCCTTCCCCTCCAGCAGATCCTCTACCGGCAGTTGATGTACGTGGTGCTGCTCCAGTCCTGGATCACCGCACTCACCGGCGGCCGCCTGCGCTGGCAGAAGCTGCGGCGCACCGGAGTGGTGGAGGCGGCCCCGGGCTCGGTCCCGAGGCAGTCGGCCGAGCAGGCGAGCGGCAGCGATCGGAGGCCCGTCGGATGACCACGCACGAGCAGGCAGCGGGGCCCGGCCCGTCGCCGACCGCATCGGCCGGCGCCTGGCAGGCCGATCCCCCGCCCGCCGCACCGGTCGGCGTCCGGGAGGCCGAACCGCCGGGTGCCGAACCGTCCGGTACCGCCCCGGCCGGTCCCGTGGACGCCGATCCGCCGCGGTCCGAGACACCCGGGCCCGAGGGCGCCGCTCCGGCGGAGCGGAAGCCGGGCCGCGACCGCTACCTGGACCTGCTGCGGTCCGTCGCGCTCGTCCGTGTGGTGGCGTACCACGTCTTCGGCTGGGCCTGGCTGACGATCCTCTTCCCCTCCATGGGGGTGATGTTCGCGCTGGCGGGCATGCTGATGGCGCGCTCGCTGGACCGCCCGGCACGCCAGGTGATCATGAGCCGGGTGCGGCGTCTGCTGCCCCCGCTGTGGGCGTTCGGCGCGGTGACGCTGTCCGTGCTCATCGCGGGCGGCTGGAACCCGCTGAAGGACACCGGCGAAGGCGCCGCCTGGGGCCTGGTCAGGGTCCTCTCCTACCTGGTGCCGTTGGGCGCGCCGCCCTACCCGTTCGGCGACGACTGGGCGGTGCAGGCCGCGGGCCCGCTGTGGTACCTGCGCGCCTACCTGTGGTTCGTCCTGGCCTCGCCGCTGCTGCTGTGGGCCTTCCGCCGCGTCCCGTGGGCCGTGCTGGCGGCCCCCCTGGCGCTGACGGCCGTCGTCGGCACCGGTCTGGTCGCGATCCCCGGCGAGACGGGTGAGGCGGTGACCGACTTCGCCGTCTACGGCGGCTGCTGGGTCCTGGGCTTCGCGCATCACGACGGGCTGCTGAAGCGGATCCCGCGGTACGCCGCGGTGTCCTGGGGCTTCCTGGTGATGGCCTTCGGCCTGTGGTGGGCCTCGGGCCACGCCGGTTCCGGCGGCTGGAACCTCAACGAGATCCCGCTGGCACAGGCGGCCTGGTCGTTCGGCTTCGTGCTCATCCTGCTCCAGTACGCCCCCTCCTGGGAGCGGCTCCCGGGCCGGCTGGCGAAGTGGGACGGGCTCGTCACCCTGTCCAACAACCGGGCGGTCACGATCTACCTGTGGCACAACCTGCTGATCTTCGTGGCGGGGGTGGTCGTCACCCAGGGGTACCGGCTGCCCTTCCTCGCCGGGGAGAGGGGCGACGCGGCACTCGACGCGACGTACTCGATGTGGACGTTCGTGGTGGTCTGGCCGCTGATCGCCCTGGCGGTGCTCGCGGTCGGCTGGATCGAGGACGTCGCGGCACGGCGGCGGCCGCGGCTGTGGCCGGACGGGAGTGCCGGCAACCGGGCCGGACGCCGCGCCCGCAGGGCGTAGGGAGCCACCGGCGGCGGAGCACGCGGCGTCCGGGCGCGACGCGCGGGGATGCGCCCGCACGGGGGACGCGCTGGGCCGGGTGCGCCCCGGCCCCGCCGCCGAACCGGTCACCTCCGCCCGGTCACCGGGAGAACGGCCCGGATGTGCGCATACCTCTTCTCCATGAGGAAGATCCTGCTCTCCGCGCTCTCTGCCGCCGCCCTGCTCGCCGGTCCCCTCCCGGCCACCGCCGCGGACCACCGCCCACCGCCGTGCACCGCCTCGCCCCCGGCCCGGGCGGGGAAGGCGGCGGACGTCGTCCGCATCGCCGAGGAGGCGCGCCGCGACCTGGACCTCAACTCCGTCGTCCTCAAGGTGACGGTGCGCGGGCGGGAGGTGGTGACCTCCGCGATGGGCGAGTCGATGACCGGCGTGCCCGCCGATCCCGCGATGCACTTCCGCAACGGGTCCGTGGCCATCTCCTACCTGGGCACGGTGCTGCTCCAACTCGTCGACGAGGGCCGGGTGTCGCTGGACGACCCCGTCTCCCGCTGGCTGCCCCGGCTGCCGCACTCCGAGCAGATCACCCTGAGGATGCTCGGCAGTTCGACCTCGGGGCTCGCGGACTACGTCACCGACCCGGGCTTCCTGGCGGCCCTGGACGCCGACCCGTTCCGGCAGTGGGGGCCGCGCGAGCTGGTGGGCATCTCCACCTCGCACCCCCTGTGGTACCGGCCGGGCACCAACTGGAGCTACTCGCACGCCAACTTCGTCATCCTGGGCAGGGCGCTGGAGCGGATCACCGGCAGGCCGCTGGACGCACTGCTGCGTGAGCGGGTCCTCCGGCCCCTCGGGCTGTCCGAGACCCGTTCCTCCACGACGCCCGACATCCCCGCGCCGGTGCTGCACGCCTTCACCGCCGAGCGCGGCACCTACGAGGAGTCCACCTTCTGGAACCCCTCGTGGAGCACGGCGCCGGGCGCGGTGATGACGACGGACATCTGCGACCTGGCCCGCTCGGCCGCGGCCGTCGGCACGGGGGAGCTGCTCTCCCGGCGCGCCCACCGCGAGCAGCTGGACCCCGGGACCGTGGGGCTCGGCGGACCGACGGACACCTGCCCGGAGACGGTCTGCCTCGCCAACACCGAGGCGCGCCACTACGGGCTCGGCGTGAACGTGCTGAACACCTGGATCACCCAGAACCCCGTCTTCAACGGCTTCGCCGCCGTCCAGGCGTACCTGCCGTCCCGTCACCTGGCCATCGCCGTGTCGACGACCCTGGGCCCGGACTCCCCGGACGGCAACACCGCCCAGCTGGTCGCGGCCCGGATCGCCGCGGTCCTCGCACCGGAGCGGCCTCTGGGGTAGGGCGGTGCCCGCCACCGGGGACCGCGGGCGCTCCCCCGCGGTCCCCGCGGTCCCCGGTGGCGGGAGAGGACGGCCGGGCCGTTGACCGGCCGCCCCCGGCGGTCAGGACCGGGTGGCGTCCTCGGCCCTGGTGTGGGCCACCAGGGCGTTGGCGTGGCCGTGCCCCAGGCCGTGCTCGGCCCTGAGCCAGGACACGAGCTCCATGTGCCGGGTCAGCGGCGAGGCGCGGATCAGTTCCTTCCACTCGGCGACGGGGCGGCCGTACGTCCTCTCGATCGAGGGGAAGTAGCTCGCGGGGCCCTTGGCGGCTGCGGTCATGGCGGGTGCTCCGTATCTGCGTCGGCGGTGCTCGCTCCGGTGGTCTCTGCCGTGCCGTGAGGGGAGACCGCCCGCGACGCCGGGACTCGTCGGCACGGGGGTGTGAGGACGGTCACACGGGGACGGCCCGCGGGGCACGCCGGTGCGGACGGCCGGAAAGCGTCCGAGCCGAGCCGTTTTCGGCCAATGACGCCGCCGGGGGCCGGGTGTTCTCAACCGCCCGGCCCCCGGCCCGCCTCTGAGAGACGGGAGGCGGCCGCCGGGCGCCGATCCGCGCTCCGCGGCGCCGCCTCCCGCATCCCGCCCGGCACCGGAGTACAGCGAGGAACGATGACCAGATCCCGCACCGCCCCCCGCACCGCCCGCATCCCCCGCACCTCCCCCGCCCGCGCGGCGCTCGCGCTGGCCGCCGCGGCGGCCGTCACCGCGCTGGCCGGGGCGACCGCTCCCGGGGCGTACCCCGCGGCGTCCGGGCCCGGGCAGCACCCGGCCGCCGCTCCCGCAGCCCACGACGGCCCCGCGGTTCTCCAGGGCGACAACCACATCGCCGACCGTCCCGCGGCCTCCGGGGGAGTCCCGGCGGGGCCGGCCGGGGCCCGCACCGCCTGAGGCCGACGGCCTCCGCCCTCCGGGCCCCGGGGTGCAGCGCCCCGGGGCCCGGACCTCCCGCGGGACCCCTTGCGGCCCCGCCGGCCCCTTGTCGATACATGCGCGTATCCGATACGTTCACGCATCCGAGAAGGGACCGCCATGAGCACCACCGCACCCCGCCGGGTGACCGCCCGCCGCGCCCGGACCCGTCGCCGCATGCTGGACGCCGCGCTCCAGGTCTTCGCCGAGGAGGGCTTCGGGCGCTCCACCGTCGAGCAGGTCTGCGAGCGGGCCGGGTTCACCCGGGGGGCGTTCTACTCCAACTTCGCCTCCCTCGACGAACTCTTCCTCGCCATGTGGGAGGAGCGCTCCGAGCGCATGCTGGAGGACCTGCGCGAGGCCCTCGACGAGGTCACCGCGGCGTCACCGGACCAGGCCCTGCGCGCCGCCCTCGGGGCGATCCCGGTGGACGACGCCTGGTACCGGGTCACCGCCGAGTTCACCGCCCACGCCCTGCGCAACCCGGCGCTGCGCCGGGTGATGGCCGCCCGGGAGCAGGCCGTCCTGGACACGGTCCTGCCCGTCGTCGTCGCCACGCTGGCCCGCCTCGGGCGCCGGGTCCCGGAGGTGACCGCGCTGGGCCGGGCGCTCGTCGCGGTGCACGACGGCACCTCGGTGCAGGTGCTTCTCGAACCGGGGGCGGAGGAGCCCCGGCGGAGGCGGGAGGAGCTCTTCCTCACCGTCCTGAACGCCTACAGCACACCGATCGCCGAGGAGGCACCGTGAGCGGGGACGCCGACGTCATCGTCGTGGGCGCCGGGCTGTCCGGCCTGGTCGCGACGTACGAGCTGGTCCGGGCCGGGCGGCGGGTGATCGTCGTCGACCAGGAGAGCGAGGCCAACCTCGGGGGGCAGGCGTTCTGGTCCCTGGGCGGCCTGTTCCTGGTGGACAGCCCCGAGCAGCGCCGCATGGGCATCCGGGACTCGGCCGCGCTGGCCCTCTCCGACTGGCTCGGGTCGGCCGGCTTCGACCGGGAGCGCGAGGACCACTGGCCGCGGCGCTGGGCCGAGGCCTACGTCGACTTCGCGGCCGGGGAGAAGCGGGCCTACCTCCACCGGCTCGGGCTGCGCGTGATGCCGACCGTCGGATGGGCCGAGCGCGGCGCGGGCTCGGCGTCCGGGCACGGCAACTCGGTGCCCCGGTTCCACGTCACCTGGGGGACCGGTCCGGAGGTCGTCCGCGTCTTCCGCGAACCGGTCCTCGCGGCGGCCGCCCGGGGGCTGGTGAGCTTCCGGTACCGGCACCGCGCCGACGGGCTGATCACCGAGGGCGGAGCGGTGGTCGGCGTCCGCGGCACCGTGCTGGAGCCGTCCGCGGCGCCGCGCGGCGCGGCCTCCTCCCGAGAGCCGGCGGGCGAGTTCGCGCTGCGGGCCCAGGCCGTGGTCGTGACCTCGGGCGGCATCGGCGGCGACCCCGAACTGGTGCGGCGCAACTGGCCCGCCGAGCGGCTCGGCCCCGCACCCCGTTCCATGATCACCGGAGTCCCCGCGTACGTCGACGGCCGGATGCTGGGCATCGCGGAGGAGGCGGGAGCCTCCCTGGTGAACCGCGACCGGATGTGGCACTACACCGAGGGCGTCCGCAACTGGGACCCGATCTGGCCCGACCACGCCATCCGCATCATCCCGGGCCCCTCCTCGCTGTGGCTGGACGCCACGGGCAGGCGGCTGCCGGCGCCGCTCTTCCCCGGGCACGACACCCTCGCCACCCTCCGGCACATCGTCTCGACCGGCCACGACTACTCGTGGTTCGTGCTGACGCGCTCCATCGTGGAGAAGGAGTTCGCGCTCTCCGGCTCCGAGCAGAACCCCGACGTCACCGGGAAGGACCTGAAACTCGTCCTCTCCCGCGCCCGCAGGGGCGCCCCCGGCCCGGTGCAGGCCTTCCTGGACAAGGGCGAGGACTTCGTCGTGCGGCGCACCCTCCCCGAACTCGTGGCGGGCATGAACGCCATCGCCCCCGGCCCGAGGCTGGACGCGGCGCAGGTGGAGCGCGAGGTGGCGGCCCGCGACCGGGAGGCGTCGGGCGCCTACTCCAAGGACTTCCAGATGATGTCGGTCGCCAACGCCCGTGCGTACTGGCTGGACAGGCTCACCCGGGTCGCCCGGCCGCACCGGCTGCTCGACCCCGCGCACGGACCGCTGATCGCGGTGCGCCTGCACCTGCTCACCCGCAAGACCCTCGGCGGGCTGGAGACGACCCTCGACTCCCAGGTGGTCCGCCCCGACGGCGAGCCCTTCGAGGGGCTGTACGCGGCGGGCGAGGCGGCGGGCTTCGGCGGCGGCGGGGTGCACGGCTACAACGCGCTGGAGGGCACCTTCCTCGGCGGCTGCGTCTTCTCCGGACGGGCGGCGGGCCGGGCGATCGCACGGAGCCTCGGATGAGCGCCGCGGGCACCGCCCTGGTCACCGGTGCCTCCTCGGGCATCGGCGCGGCCGTCGCCGCGGCCCTGACCGCCCGCGGGTACCGGGTGTACGGGACGAGCCGCCGCCCCGGATCCGTCACCGACCCGGTCCCGGGCGTGGAGTACCTGGAGCTGGACCTGACCGACCCGGCCTCCGTCCGGGCGTGCGCCGCGGCGGCCGGCCCGGTGGACGTCCTCGTCAACAACGCGGGGGAGAGCCAGAGCGGGCCGCTGGAGGAACTGCCGGAGGAGGCGCTGGAGCGCCTCTTCCGGCTGAACGTCCTCGGCGCGGTGCGGCTGACGCAGCTGGTGCTGCCGGGCATGCGGGCCCGGCGGGGCGGACGGATCGTCATGGTCGGCTCGATGCTGGCCAGTTTCCCGCTGGCGTACCGCTCCTCGTACGTGGCCTCCAAGGCCGCCCTCAGGGGCTTCGCCACGGCGCTGCGCCGCGAGGTGGCGCCGTACGGGATCGGGGTGGCCACCGTCGAGCCCGGGGCGGTCCGCACCGGCATCAGCGCCCGCCGGACGGGCTATCTGGCCGAAGGCTCCCCCTACCGGGAGGAGTACCGGGCGATGCTCGCCGCCCTCGACGCCAACGAGGCCCGGGGCGTCCCGGCGGAGCGGGTCGCGGCCACCGTGCTGCGGGCCGTGGAGGCGGCCAGGCCCCGGCCGCTGTACGCGGTCGGCAGCGGTGCGCCCCTGGTCTTCGCGCTGCGCCGACTGCTCCCGCGGTCCACCGTCGAGCGGATGACGGCCCGTCGCCACGGGCTGCGCCCGGTGGCCGGGCACGTCCCCGCTACCCGGCCGGGCGGCCACGCTGGCGGCCCACCCGGTCGCGGGTGATCATCGGGGCATGGATGCCACGATTCACCTCGCCCAGCAGCCCGAGGCCGACGAACTGCTCGGGCGGAGCGCCCTCGCCGCCCTGGTCGGCATGCTGCTGGACCAGCAGGTCCCCATGGAGTGGGCGTTCACCGGCCCGTACACGCTCGCGCAGCGGCTCGGCGGCGACGACCTCGACGCGGGCGCGATCGCGGCCCAGGATCCGGAGGCCTTCGCCGACCTGCTCCGCCGCAAGCCCGCGGTGCACCGCTACCCCGGCTCGATGGCGAAGCGGGTGCAGGAGCTCTGCCGCCATCTCGTCGAGGAGTACGACGGCGACGCCGAGGCGGTCTGGCGGGACGTGGACAGCGGACCGGAGCTGCTGGCCCGGCTGCGTGCCCTGCCCGGGTACGGGGAGCAGAAGGCGCAGATCTTCCTCGCGCTGCTGGGCAAGCAGTACGGGGTGCGGCCGCGGGGCTGGCGGGAGGCGGCCGGCGTCTACGGCGAGGAGGGTGCCCACCGCTCGGCGGCGGACATCACGGGACCCGAGTCGCTGGCCCGGGTGCGCGCCTACAAGCAGGAGAGGAAGGCGGCGGCCGGACCCTCGGGTTCGGGCAAGCGTTCCGATCGCGCCAAAGGTGCCAAGTAGACGCCAAACGGCGGCAGTTGGGGCGGAGGGATCTCGTCCGGGTGTCAATGGCATGAAATGCGCCGCCAGTTGTGACTGAAGTGTTCCCAGATCCGGATGAGATCGCTAACTTCCCTTCCACCCACGTTCGCATCGGGAAGGACCTCTGTGACCGTATCCCCTCGCAGAGCCGTGGCCACCCTGGCCGCAGCCGCACTCGCGACCCCGCTCCTGCTGGCGTCCGCCTCCCCTTCCGCAGCGCACCGCGCCGACCCCGGCGACCGGGCGGCGAAGGACGCGGCGAAGCTCGCCCGGAAACTGGTGGCCAGGGCGTCGGCCGACGACGCCTTCCGCCACCTGGAGAAGTTCCAGCAGATAGCAGACACCACCGACGGCCACCGCGCCGCCGGCTCGCTCGGCCACGACGCCTCCGCCGCGTACGTGTACCAGCAGATGAAGCGCTGGGGCTACAACGTCTCCTACCAGACGTTCCAGTTCCCGTACACGGAGACCCAGGCCGAGGAGCTGTCGGTCGTCGCACCCGCCCCGCGGGACGTCGAGATCGCGGCGATGACCTACACGACGTCCACCCCGGTGGGCGGGATCACGGCCGCCCTGGCCGCCGTGCCGGTGGACGACACGACCGGCTGCGAGGCGGAGGACTACGCCTCGGCCACCTTCACGGGGAAGATCGCGCTGATCAAGCGCGGCGGCTGCACCTTCGCCCAGAAGCAGGCCACGGCGGCCGACGCGGGCGCGGTGGGCGCCATCGTCTACAACAACACCGACGGCGTGCTCTCCGGCACCCTCGGCGACGCCGCGGCCGGGCGCATCCCGACCGGCGGAGTGACCAAGGCGGCGGGCGAGCAGCTGGTGGCCGACCTGGCGACCGGGCCGGTGGAGGTCTCCCTGGAGATCCGCCAGCTCCAGCAGACGCGCACCACCCGCAACGTGATCGCCGAGACCAAGCGCGGCAACGCGGCCAACACCGTGATGCTCGGCTCCCACCTGGACTCGGTCAGCGAGGGTCCCGGCATCAACGACAACGGCTCCGGTTCCGCCGGTCTGCTGGAGGTCGCCGAGCAGCTGGCGAAGAAGGAGAAGCGGCCGGCCAACAAGGTCCGCTTCGCCTGGTGGTCGGCCGAGGAGAACGGCCTGCTCGGCTCCGAGCACTACGTCGCCGAACTCAGCGATCTCGGCAGGAAGGAGATCAAGCTCTATCTGAACTTCGACATGATCGCCTCGCCGAACTACGGGCTCTTCGTCTACGACGGCGACGACTCCGACGGCGTCGGCGCCGGGCCGGGGCCGCAGGGCTCGGCGCAGCTGGAGCGCGACATCAACGCCTTCCTCGACCGCCGCGGCACCCCGCACGAGGGCACGGACTTCACCGGGCGCTCCGACTACGGCCCCTTCATCGAGGTGGGCATCCCCTCCGGCGGCACCTTCACCGGGGCGGAGGGCATCAAGACCGAGGCCCAGGCCGAGAAGTTCGGCGGTCAGGCGGGCGTGGCCTACGACCCGAACTACCACGCCGCGGGCGACGACCTCGACAACATCAACATGGACGCCTTCGCCGTGAACATCGGCGTCATCGCCAACGCAGTGGGGACCTACGCCCATGACATCAGCTCGCTCCGCACGCCGGTCGAGTCCGTTCCGACGGGCGGCGACGCGGGCAGCGGCGGCGGCCTGCACGACGGCCACGGCCACGAGGTGACCGAGTAGCACGCACACGAGACCCGTCCCGGCACCGGCTCCGGTGCCGCCGGACTCCCGGCACCCCCCGGCGCGACGCGCGCCGGGGGGTGCCGTCGCCTGCGGGCGGTGCGGCAGGCCCACCGCGCGCGGCCTCCGGCCCCGCAGCCGGGTGCGGTGTCGGCCCCGGGCGGGTGCCTCCCGGTGCGGGTCCGCCGGCACCGGCACCCCGCCGACGGGCCCGCGACGGGAACCGGCACCCGCTCCGGGAGCCGGTTCCTCAGCTTCTGCCCGGGTTTCACCCTGATGGCCACCTGGCCTCGCGGCTGCGCCGGGAGCCCGTCGCCCGGTAGGCTTTCCGTGTGATCTTCAAGCGCATCGGCAACGGGCGGCCGTACCCCGACCACGGCCGGGAAAGCACCCGGCAGTGGGCGGACGTCGCGCCCCGCCCGGTCCGCCTCGACCAGCTCGTCACCACCAAGGGCCAGCTGGATCTCGAGACCCTGCTCGCGGAGGACTCGACCTTCTACGGCGACCTCTTCGCCCATGTCGTGAAGTGGCAGGGCGACCTCTACCTGGAGGACGGCCTGCACCGCGCCGTGCGTGCGGCCCTCCAGCAGCGCCAGGTGCTGCACGCCCGGGTGCTCGAACTGGGCTGACCGGCTCCCCCGCGCCCGGCCTCCGGGCGCGGTCCGTGCGGCTTCCCGGACCGCCGGGCCCTGTCCGCGGTCCGGTGCGCCCGGAAGCGCTCCGGCAGCCCCGGGACCCGCCCGGTCCGCCCCCGCGTGACGGCCCGCCCAGCCTTCCTGCGTGCCTCCTTTCGAGGTCAATCGCCTCCCGGACGGACGCAGGCAGCTGATCGTTTAGTAGGCATGGCGCCGAGACGGCACTACGCTGCGCCCATGAGCATGCTCACACCCCCCGGCATGGGCGGAAAGTACCGCATCACGGGCAACGCTTATCCCCGGATGCGACGCCCGCGGAGGCGCCGCAGAATCGTCTTCGCGGTCGTGGCCGCGGTGGTCGCCCTCGGCCTGGCCGGCTGGGGCACCGTCCAGCTCATCGACGCCTTCACCGGCGGGGACGAGACCACGGCCACCGCCGCGAAGAAGGCCCGGGAGTGCGAACCCGTCCCCGTCGTCTCCGCCGCGCCGCCCCCGCCGCCGCCCGGGGAGATCACCGTGAACGTCTACAACGCCACACCCCGCAGCGGACTGGCCAAGGCGGCCGCCGACGAGCTCAAGAAGCGCGGCTTCGCCATCGGGGAGATCGGCAACGCCACCGAGGAGTACGACAAGAAGGTGCCCGGCACCGCGGTGCTCCTCGGCGGTGCCACCGCCCACGACGGCCCCTTCCGGGTGCTCGGCACCCAGCTCACCGGCACCCAGCTCAAGACCGACACCCGCGAGGGCGCGGAGGTCGACCTGATCATCGGCACGGCCTTCACCGCGCTGTCGCCCAAGGCCGAGGCCGACACCGCGCTGGCGGCGCTGAGCAAGCCGGCGCCCTCCCCTTCCGGCTGCTGAGCCCCGGGACGCCCGGACGGTCGCGGGACGCACCGGGCCGGCGGCGCCCTCGCGCCGCCGGCCCGGGCCGTCACCGTCGCCCTGCGGTGCTACTCCGCCGCGCCGTACATCCGGTCGCCCGCGTCCCCGAGGCCGGGCACGATGTAGCCGCTGTCGTTCAGCCGCTCGTCGACCGAGGCGGTGACCACGGTGACCGGGGTCCCGGCCAGCTCGCGCTCCATCACCGCCACGCCCTCGGGGGCGGCGAGCAGCACGACGGCCGTGACGTCGTCGGCACCCCGGTCGATCAGCTCGCGGATCGCGGCCACCAGCGTGCCGCCCGTCGCCAGCATCGGATCCAGGACGTAGACCTGACGCCCGGAGAGGTCCTCGGGCATCCGGGTCGCGTAGGTCGACGCCTCCAGGGTCTCCTCGTTGCGGATCATCCCCAGGAAGCCCACCTCGGCGGTCGGCAGCAGCCGCACCATGCCGTCCAGCATGCCCAGGCCCGCGCGCAGGATGGGCACCACCAGCGGGCGGGGGTGGGAGAGCTTCACACCGGTCGTGCCGGTCACCGGGGTCTCGATGTCGACCTGCTCGGTGCGCACGTCCCGGGTGGCCTCGTAGGCGAGCAGGGTCACCAGCTCGTCGGCGAGGCGCCGGAAGGTGGGGGAGTCGGTGCGCCGGTCGCGCAGTGTGGTGAGTTTGTGCGCCACCAGCGGGTGGTCGACGACGTGGATCCGCATGGCGTCCACAGTAGCCCGCGCTCGCATCAACCCCTGCGCCGGAGGGAAGGTGGTGGGGTACCCCGGCCGCGGGACGGGGCGCAGTCAGAGTGCATGGGGTGGTGTGACCGATGGCGGAGCCCGACCCGGAGCGTGCCGAGCACCCGGAGACCGACGCCGACCGGCGCAGGCGGCGCGCGCAGTTCCTGCGTGAGCTGAACGAGGCGAGGGCGCTCCGCGACCGGGTCCAGCCGAGGAAGGCGCGTGCGGCCCGGATGCGCCAGCAGATGCGTATGAGGACCTTTCGCTGGTGATCCTCCGGGCCCCCGGGAGCCCTCCCTGCGGGGGACACGGCAGAACTGGTGGCCGACGCAACGCGGGAAGACCTCTCGCCCGGCGCATGTTTCTGCCACGATTCCGGGAGGGCGGGGCACGCACGCCGCGCACCGCCGGTCGTCACACCTCTGATCAGTGGGAGAGTCACGGTGTACTTCGCCGCACTGCTCGCGCGCACTCACGACGGGTGGCAAGCGAGCGACACAGAGCTCGACGATGTGGAGACCCTGTCGGACCTGGCCGACCTGGCCCGGGACGCCTCGGTGGACGAGGACACGGTGGTCCTCTTCATCGAGCAGGAGGACGCCTGGTTCGGCGTCCTGCGGATCGAGGGGGAAGAGGACCCCCGGATCTTCGTCTCGGACGCGGCCGCGGCCGCACGCTCCTCGTACGGGGAGATCCTCACGACCGAACTGCTCGGCGGGGACGAGGACCCCGCCGACGACCTGGACGCACTCGACCTGGACGGCACCGAGGACGGCGAGCCGGACCGCGAGGACGGGGAGGGCGAGTCCTTCGGGGACGAGTCCGTCCCCGCGGGACCGGTCGGCGACCGGTCCGTGCTCGCGGACCTCGGCCTGTCGGAGTCGGACCTGCTGGCTCTGGGCTCCGAGGCGCTGCCCGAGATCACGGAGGCGCTCGGCGCCGGCGAGATCCTGGAGACCGTCCGCTGACGCCCCCTGATGAACCATCCGATGAACCGCCCGAAACCCTCTCGTACCCCCGGTCACCCCGGGAGTCCTGACACCCACGACCCCGACGCCGACCGCGTGCGCGGGCCCTGGCTGGCGCCGATGCGACGCGCGCTGACCGAGGCCGGGCGCGCGGCCGCCGCCGGGGATGTGCCCGTGGGTGCCGTCGTGCTGGCCGCCGACGGCACCCTGCTGGCCACCGGCCACAACGAGCGCGAGGCCGCCGGCGATCCGACGGCCCATGCCGAGGTGCTCGCCCTGCGGCGGGCCGCCGCACGGGTGGGCGCATGGCGCCTGACCGGCTGCACCCTGGTGGTCACGCTGGAGCCCTGCACCATGTGCGCGGGTGCCCTGGTGCAGTCCCGTGTGGAGCGCGTGGTCTACGGCGCCCGCGACGAGAAGGCGGGTGCCGCGGGCTCGCTGTGGGACCTGGTGCGCGACCGCCGGCTCAACCACCGGCCGGAAGTGATCGCGGGCGTGCTGGAGCAGGAGTGCTCCGAGGTGCTGACCCGCTTCTTCCGTGATCGCCCCGCACCGCTCTGACCTGCGGCCGCGCCCACGAGGCGGACGTCACCGCCGCAGAGTCGGGGAACCGATTTCGGAGCACGGCCTCCGGTGGGCTAGGATCTCTCCCGGTAGCGTGTCCGAGCGGCCGAAGGAGCTCGCCTCGAAAGCGAGTGTGGCGTAACCCGTCACCGTGGGTTCAAATCCCACCGCTACCGCTGTGGAAGGGGCGAACCGGTCGGAAGACCGGTTCGCCCCTTCCGGTTCGCCGAGCCGGTTTCCGCCTCGGTCTCCCGCCTCGGCCGGCCCCGGCGGCGGTCCCGGGTTCCCGGCCTCCGTCCGCGGCCGGAGCGGCCCCGGAGCGCTCGGCTAGACTCACGCCGCGCACGGACCGGGGCAGGGGCAGCAGGGAGAGCGGACGATGGTTCAAGCCAAGAAGATCGCCCTCTACATAGTCGGCGTCTTCGTCCTGTACACGATCATCACCTCCCCCGCCAAGGCCGCCGACCTCGTGCAGATAGGGTTCGAGGGCATTTCGGACGCCGCCAAGGGCGTCGGAGAGTTCATGACCCAGCTCGTCAACTAGCCCGCCCGGCCCGGCGCCGGGACGGGCCCCCGCACTCGGCCCCGGGAGCCTTGCATGATCCGCCATCTGGTCCTGTTCAAGCTCGACGAGGGAGTCCGCCGCGACGAGCCGCGCGTGCTGGCCGGTGCGCAGGCCTTCCGGGACCTCGACGGGGTCGTCCCCGAGCTGGAGTTCTGGGAGTGCGCCTGGAACATCACCGACCGGCCCATCGCCTACGACTTCGCCATCAACTCCGCCGTCGCGGACGCCGACGCGCTGAAGCGCTACCTGGAGCACCCCGCCCACCAGGCCGCCGCCGCGCAGTGGCGGGAGTTCGCCACGTGGGTGATCGCCGACTACGAGTTCTGAGCGGCTCCCGGCCCCGCAGGGACCCCCCGCCGGTCGCGGCGGGGGGTCCCCGCGTTCGCCGGGCCGGAGCCCCGCCCGGCGGCCCCGGCGGCGGCACCGGGAGCCGCGCCCCGGGCCCCTCCGCCCGCCTGCGAAGGCCGTCAACACGGCGTGACGAGGTGCTTGCACACAGTGGACATGTCTTGTGATGCTATGACCGCTTTTGACGGATGAGTTGACTGAAATCGACCGCAAAGGGGTGGCGTGACCGTGCCGGCCAGTACTGCGCCTCAGGTGCCGCCCCAGAACGAGCGGCCCAACCAGTCCACCCCTGCCGCCGCGCCGGCCCCGCCCCGGCGTCCGGGCGCGCGGCCCCAGGGGCGCGGGGCGGACACCCGGGCCCTCACCCAGGTCCTCTTCGCCCGCCTCAAGGCGCTGGAGCCGGGCACGCCCGAGCACGCCCGGGTGCGCGCGGCGCTCATCGAGGCCAACCTGCCGCTGGTGCGCTACGCGGCCGCCCGCTTCCGCTCGCGCAACGAGCCGATGGAGGACGTCGTCCAGGTCGGGACCATCGGTCTGATCAACGCCATCGACCGCTTCGACCCCGACCGCGGCGTGCAGTTCCCCACCTTCGCGATGCCCACGGTCGTGGGCGAGATCAAGCGCTACTTCCGGGACAACGTGCGCACCGTGCACGTGCCCCGGCGGCTGCACGAGCTGTGGGTCCAGGTCAACGGGGCCACCGAGGACCTCACCACCGCCCACGGCCGCTCCCCGACGACCGCCGAGATCGCCGAGCGGCTGAAGATCGGCGAGGACGAGGTCCTCGCCTGCATCGAGGCCGGGCGCTCCTACCACGCCACCTCCCTGGAGGCCGCGCAGGAGGGCGACGGGATGCCCGGGCTGCTCGACCGGCTCGGCTACGAGGACCCCGCGCTGGCGGGCGTGGAGCACCGCGACCTCGTCCGCCATCTGCTGGTCCAGCTCCCCGAGCGGGAGCAGCGGATCCTGATGCTGCGTTACTACAGCAACCTGACGCAGTCCCAGATCAGCCAGGAGCTCGGTGTCTCGCAGATGCACGTGTCAAGGCTTCTGGCCCGAAGCTTCGCGCGACTCCGATCCGCAAACAGGATCGAAGCGTAAGCAGAACGGGTAGACCCCTTCCGGGAAACGGAGGGGGTCCCCAACCCCGAACACCCCTTGTTTCCTGGGGCTTTCCACCCGATACTTGTCGACATGTCGCTACAGCGCGTTGCCGACATGTGACATTCTGCGGGAAGCGTGTTTGCCGTGGCCCCGCCGCCGGTATTCAGGTGGAGGCTGCGTTCCTCAGCCGGTCGCGGCCACCGCGACCGTCCGCGACCTCAAGGGGGTGGCATGTCCGCAGAACAGGGCAGCTCGAAGGTGCTCACGCGTGCGCACGGCGTACCGGCGCAGGCGACGGCTCCGGTACCTTCCGCGCCCGACGCCTCGGAAGCCATCGACACCCGCACCCTGTCCCGCTCCCTCTTCCTGCGCCTGCGTGCGCTCGACGGTGAGGGCGCGGCCGAGGACAGCCCCGAACGCACCTATGTGCGCGACACGTTGATCGAGCTCAACCTGCCGCTGGTGCGCTACGCGGCCGCCCGGTTCCGCTCGCGCAACGAACCCATGGAGGACATCGTCCAGGTCGGAACGATCGGCCTGATCAAGGCGATCGACCGCTTCGACTGCGAACGGGGCGTGGAGTTCCCGACGTTCGCCATGCCCACCGTCGTCGGCGAGATCAAGCGCTTCTTCCGGGACACCTCGTGGTCGGTGCGTGTCCCGCGCCGGCTCCAGGAGCTGCGCCTCGCCCTCACCAAGGCGAGCGACGAGCTCTCCCAGAAGCTGGACCGGTCGCCCACCGTCCCCGAACTCGCCGCGGTGCTCGGCGTGTCGGAGGAGGACGTCGTCGACGGGCTGGCGGTCGGCAACGCGTACACCGCCTCCTCCCTGGACTCGCCCTCGCCCGAGGACGACGGCGGCGAGGGCTCCCTGGCCGACCGGCTCGGCTACGAGGACAGCGCGCTGGAGGGCGTGGAGTACCGCGAGTCGCTGAAGCCCCTGCTGGCCAAACTGCCGCCCAGGGAACGGCAGATCATCATGCTCCGCTTCTTCGCCAACATGACGCAGTCCCAGATCGGCGAGGAGGTCGGCATCTCCCAGATGCACGTCTCGCGCCTGCTGACGCGCACGCTGGCGCAGCTGCGGGACGGCCTGATCGCCGACTGAGCCGCCGCGGCGCGGCCCCCGCAGGGGCCGGCCGTCGCCGCGCAGGGCGCACGGGGGCGGTGCCCCGCCTGTTCGGGGGGCGGGGCGCCGCCCCCTGCCGGCCCGCGTTTCAGGCCAGGGCCAGCCAGGCCACCGCGCCCAGCACCAGCACCACGGCGACGACGCCGAGGATGAGGCCCGTCCGCGACGAGGACGGGGTGGCGGGGGAGGCGGCAGGGGTCGCGGCGTGTCCCTGCGGGGCGCCCTCGTCGACGAACGCGCGGAACATCTGCGTGCTGCCCGCGGGGTCGTGGGTGCCCTCGGGGCCCTGGTTCTGCGGAGCATGGGGGTTGTGTGCCATGGGCCAGGACACTAGCGAACGGCGCTCCGGCGCCCAACCCCGGGCGGTCCGGATCCGGGCCGCCGCTCCTCGTGGTGGGGGCGCTGCCCGCCCATGGGCTTCCCATGACCCGTGCCAGGCCAAGGCTTAGGGCTTCCTTTACCCGTTCCGGGCCGTTTTCGTTTGCCTGTAGCAACCAAACTCTTCTATCGTTGCCCTAAGCAACAAGATGGGGAGTGGAGCGATGGCCGAGAGGAGCCAGTACGAGGACCTGGCGCGGCAGATCAGTGCCGTGGGCGCCGTGAAACGGGCGCTCGCCCGCCTGCTGCCCGCCGAGTGCCCCGCCGGCTCCGCGGCCGTGCTCTCCCTGGTCGACCGCCACGGCGACATGCGTCTGCGCCGGCTCGCCGAGCTGCTCGCCGTCGACATGTCGGTGACCAGCCGGCACGTCGCCCATGCCGTGGACCGGGGCTGGCTGGAGCGGCTGCCCGACCCGGGCGACGGCCGCTCCCGCATCCTGCGGCTCACCCCCGCGGGCCGGGACCTCCTCGACGGCCTCGGGCGCCGCACGGCGGACCTCTTCGCCCACCACCTCGGGGACTGGACCGACGACGAGGTCGGACAGCTCAACGCCCTGCTGGCCCGTCTCCGGGAATCCCTCGGCGACTGCCGGGCCCACGCCACCCGTACACCGACCACGTAAAGGAAGCCCATGGCTACGACCACACCGTCCGGTGTGCGGGGCGGCCACGCCGAGCACGGCGGCGCCGACGCCCCCGGCGGCGGCGCCCCGATGACCCACCGGCAGATCATGGAGGCGCTGTCCGGGCTCCTGCTCGGCATGTTCGTCGCGATCCTGTCGTCGACGATCGTCTCCAACGCCCTGCCCGAGATCATCGGCGACCTCGGCGGCGGCCAGAGCGCCTACACCTGGGTCGTCACCGCCTCGCTGCTGGCGATGACGGCGACCACCCCGCTCTGGGGCAAGCTCGCCGACCTGTTCTCCAAGAAGCTGCTGGTCCAGCTGGCCCTGATCGTCTACGTGCTGGGCTCGGTGGTCGCCGGGCTGTCGACGAGTTCGGGCATGCTGATCGCCTGCCGCGTGGTCCAGGGCATCGGGGTCGGCGGCCTCTCCGCCCTCGCCCAGATCGTCATGGCCGCGATGATCTCCCCGCGGGAGCGCGGCCGCTACTCCGGCTACCTCGGTGCGACCTTCGCCGTCGCCACCGTCGGCGGACCGCTGCTGGGCGGCGTCATCACCGACACCGACTGGCTCGGCTGGCGCTGGTGCTTCTACGTCGGCGTGCCGTTCGCGGTCATCGCGCTCGTCGTGCTCCAGAAGACGCTCAAGCTGCCCGTCGTGAAGCGGGAGGTCACGGTCGACTGGTGGGGCGCCTCGCTGATCAGCGCCTCCGTCTCGCTGCTGCTCGTGTGGGTCACCTTCGCGGGCGACAAGTACGCCTGGGCGTCCTGGCAGACGGCGGCCATGGTCGGCGGATCCGTGGCGCTCGGAGCCCTGTTCGTCCTCGTGGAGTCCAGGGCGAGCGACCCGATCATCCCGCTGCGCCTCTTCCGCAACCGGACGATCACGCTGGCCTCGCTGGCCTCGCTCTTCGTCGGCGTCGCGATGTTCGCCGGCACCGTCTTCTTCAGCCAGTACTTCCAGCTGGCCCGGGGCGAGTCGCCGACGATGTCCGGAGTGCTGACCATCCCGATGATCGGCGGCCTGTTCGTCTCCTCGACCGTCTCCGGTCTGGTCATCACCCGCACCGGCCGGTGGAAGGCCTGGCTGGTCGGCGGCGGCGTCCTCGTCACGGCGGGACTGGGCCTCCTCGGCGGCATCCGCTACGACACCCCGTACTGGCACGTGGCCGTGTTCATGGCCGTCATGGGCCTGGGCATCGGCATGATGATGCAGAACCTCGTGCTGTGCACGCAGAACCAGGTGCCCCCGCAGGACCTCGGCGCGGCGAGCTCGGTCGTCACCTTCTTCCGCTCGCTCGGCGGCGCGGTCGGCGTCTCGGCGCTCGGCGCGGTGCTGGGCACCAAGGTCACCGACTACGTGGGGGAGGGCCTGCGGAAGCTGGGCCCGGAGGCCGCCGCGCTCGGCCACGGCGGCACCGGAGGCGGGGGCATTCCCGACCTGGACGCGCTGCCGGAGCCGGTGCGCCTGGTGGTGGAGGACGCCTACGGCCACGGCGTCGGCGACGTCTTCCTCTACTCCGCCCCCTTCGCCCTGCTCGCCCTGCTGGTGACGCTGTTCATCAAGGAGGTCGCGCTGAAGACGCACCACGGCGAGGAGGGCTGAGACCGGCCGCGGGGGCGTTGCCCCCGCGGCACCTCCCCGCCCGGGGCGGGGGGAGAAGACCACCGGAGCGGACGCGCGACCGTAGCGGATGCGCGCGCCCCTCGGGTGGAGACGGGCCCCGGGACGGGCGCGGCGGGCAGGGGACGGCCGGCCGCCCCGGCCCGGGGCCCGTACACGTCGGGGCGGACCAGGACGGCGGGACGGCGCCGGCGGCTGACCGCCCTCCGGCCGCCGCCTCCCGACCGCCCGGCCCGGCGCCCCGCGGCGCGCCGCCCTCCTCAGCGGGACGGGCCGAGCAAGCGGGCCCCGTTGTCGTGGCAGACCGCCCGCAGCCAGTCCTCGCCCAGCTCCAGCCGCTCCAGGGCGTCCAGCTGGTGGAGGTAGGGGTAGGGGATGTTGGGGAAGTCCGTCCCCAGCACGATCCGGTCCCCCAGGTCGGCGAGGCGCCCCCGCTCCTTCACGGGGAAGGGCGCCAGCGCCTCGCTGAAGTCGGTGAAGGCGACCGTGGTGTCCAGGTGGACCTCCGCGTAGCGCTCGGCCAGGTCCAGGAACTCCCCGTACTCCGGCATGCCCATGTGCGCGACCACCAGCCGGAGCCCCGGATGCCGGGCCAGCAGCCGGCCCACCGGGCCGGGCCCGGTGTACCTCCCGGGCGCCGGGCCGGACCCGCAGTGGACGACCACGGGGACGCCCGCGTCCGCGATGTCGCCCCAGGCCGCGTCCAGCAGGGGGTCGTCCGGGGCGTAGTCCCCCACCTGCACGTGCGCCTTGAAGACCCGCGTCCCGCCCTCCAGGGCCTCCCGCACGTAGCGCTCCGCCCCGTCCTCGGGGAAGAGCGTCGCGGTGCGTGCGCAGTCGGGGACCCGCTCGGCGAAGTCCGCGGCCCAGGCGTTCAGCCACTCGGCCATGCCCGGCTTGTGCGGGTAGACCATCGAGGTGAAGGTGCGTACGCCGAACGCCCGGAGCAGCGCGACGCGTTCGTCCTCCTCGTGCCGGTAGGTGATGGGCCACTCCAGGCCGGTCAGCGGGCCGGCGGCGTCGAAGTAGGCCCACACCTTGCGCATCACCCGCTCCGGCATGAAGTGCGTGTGGACGTCCACCAGCCCGGGCAGCCCCAGACGCGTCCAGAAGCGCCGCACACCGGCCGTCTCCCCGCCGGACGCCGGTGGGGCGGCCCCCTCCCCGGAGACCCGCACGCCCTCCCGGTCCCGCACACCGTCCCCCGCGGGCCGCGGTTCCCCGGCCCCCGTCCCGTTCGCCATCCGTACCCCTCCCGGACCCTGCGCCCCTGCGGCGCCCGTGATCGGCCCGCCGTGAGGGGGAGCCGGAGCCGGCCTCCCCGCGGCGGACGCACCCGGCCGTCCTACCACCCGGTCCGGCGGCCGTGGCGGGCAGCCCCTCCACTCCCGCCCGGCGGCCCGCGCCGCGCCCCGGTGACACCCCGGAAGCTGGGGAACCGTCAGAACAGGCCCTCCTGGCCCGCTCCCTCCGCCGCGGCGGAGGCGGGCAGCGGGGCGAGGGGCACCCGGATCCCCTCGCCTGCATCCGCTCCCGTGAGCGCCCAGCCCGTCACCAGGCGCGTGTCCAGCACCACGATCCGGTCGCCGCCCGTGCGCGGGTCGTCCGCACGCAGGTACAGGTCCGGACCGGCCGCCGCGGCCAGGCGCCCGGCGACGACTCCGCCGTCCACCAGCTCCCGCACCGACGCCGCCGCCACCGGCAGCCCGTCGAGCCCGAACAGCCGGCTGTGGTCGACCACCCGGCACTCCAGCCGCTCCAGCGTCTCCGCCCAGCCGTCGAACCCGGCGGCGCGCGCGTGCAGACGCGCCACCTCCGCGCGCCGCTCGCCCACCGGAGGCAGAGCGGACCGCAGGACCCGCTTGCGCGCGTACGGGACCCGGTCCGGCACCCCGAGCGCGGCCCGCAGCAGCTCCTCCGTCCGCCGGGCGGCCATCAACGGCCCTCGGCCCAGCCAGGTGTACGCCACCGCGCCCTGCTCGCGGAGCCGCGCGGCCCCGCGCTCCTCCGCGGTGATGCCGACCTTCACCACCCCGGGGCCGAACCAGGCCAGGTAGACCCGGAAGGTGCGGGGATCGTCGGGGACCCCGTCCGCCGCCACCGAGAACGCCCGGTCGAGGCGGGAGCACTCCGGGCAGCGTGCCCCCGCGGCGCGCGCGGGCACCGGGGCGCCCACCGGGCAGGGCGCGGCCCGTGCGCCGACGCAGGAGCGCCCGCCCACGACGCGGAAGCCGATCGGCCGACCGGGATCCAGCACGCTGACCCGGCCGCCCTCCCAGCGCAGCACCGCCCCGGGGCCTTCCTCCGGCCACCCGAGCCCGGCACACCGCCACGCCACCCGCACCCACCGCCTCCGACGGGGGCCCCGCACCGTGCGAGGGCCCTCAGTGGAGGCTAAGGCCTGTCCCGCGCTACCGGGTGGGCGCGACGACGGCCACGGCACCCCGCCGCGTTGCCGCATGGCCCGCACGCACCCGGCACGAAGGCGACCCTCCGCCGGGGGGCGCACGGGATTCCGGGGCCGCACGTCGACCCACGGGATCGCGGGCCGCTCCTCGGCTGCCACGTCCGACAGCCCTGAGTCGGATGACGGCGCCCGGCGCGGGCGGCCGCGGCCGCGCAGTCGCCGGACGGGGGCTGTGGAGTGGGCTATGCCTCAATGCGCTTGCTGGCAGTGCGGCCATGGTTCCAAGCGTCGACCACCAACTTGTAGGCAGTACTGGTACGGGAGCCGGTGCCACTGTTGTTGAATCCTCCGCGCGACGATCGGCTCAGGATCTCGGATCGCCACTTGGCGGCAGTGCCCATCTTCTGGATTTTCTTGGCCAGTTCGGCGTCGTTCACCAGGTCACCCCAACGGCCGATGAACTGACCGATGCCACCGAGAAGCATGCCGTCCCAGCTCTCCGCGGCACGACCCCAAGCCTCCTCCGCGATCGTCAAAGTGCGGTCGAAGACGGACGCGCCGTAGCGGTCAGTGATCTGGAGCACGCCGGACACGGCCCCCACACTGTTGGTGGAAGACGATCCGAGGGACAGCCCGTGCTTCTTGAGGATGCGATCCGTGTCCACGAACAGGGGCACGCCGCCGGTGAGCCCCACGTGATACTCGTCAATGGGGCGCGGCTTGTGCGACTCTCGGTTCTTGATCAGAAACAGGATCGCCTCTTGGGGCTGAGTGAGCCCTTCGTGGACGTCGGCGCGGATGGTGGTGATGCCGGCCAGGACGGAGGCGCGCCAACGGTGTTGGCCATCAACGATGTACAGGTCCCCGTCGTCTCTCCTGGAGACGATGATCGAGCCGATCGCCTCTCGAACCAGGTTGTTCGCTATGTTCTGTGCTCGCCGCTCGTTGAGCGTGCGCTGCGCCTGCGGATCGATGTTGAGGTCGGAAACGGAAACCTCTTGTCCGTACTCCACCTTGTGGGCTGGAAGCTCGAAGGTGTACCGAGCTTTGGGCATGGTTGTGCCTTCCTGCGCTGTGATCAGGGGATATTCGGCTAAGCCGGGATGTGGGGACCAGCGCGTCCACTCATCTAACCATCCGTCACATAAGCGCCACAATCAGCGAGTTCACAGAAGGCTCCTCCCGATCTCCCAGTGCCCAGCTGAGCCAACCCCGCCCCGCCAGCCACTCGCCCCACCTCCCATCCCGTCTGCTCGGCTTGTCCTGGGGCGACGGCAGACGGGACGGGAGTTTCCCGTCCCCAACCACATTCGGCCGGCTCCCCGAGGGCTTTCACCGAAACACGAGAGCCACGATGCCCCGAGGTCGTGCTCCTGTAGACGCCGGTCAGCCGTCCACCTTGACCCGCTGCTCGGCCATGGAGGCGTTCGGGTTGACCGTCCCACCGCCCCGGTGGCGGCTTGCGGTCGCCCGGATGGCAGGCCGCGCGGTTCCCGAGTCCCGTGCCCCGCACGTCCTTCGGCTCTGGCCGCTCCGGACCGGCCTCGTCCTACCTCGGGAGGCTGCGCCCTGGTCAGGACGCCTTCGGCGTGAGCGCCTCGCGAGCGCCCGGCTACGGCAGCCCGTCACCAGGTGCGTCCCCTCTGCGCACAGGGCAAGGACGCGAAATGGGACGCTGACCGTCGAAAGTGCCGCGCGGTCGGGGAGTGCTGCGAGGCGTGCCCGTCACGCCGGGTGATCCTCACTGACCACCGCGCGGCTCAGGAACGGGAGCGCAAGATCGCCGGGCAGAAGTGGCGGGCGGCGCCGGGGTAGCCTGCGGAACTCGTCTTCACCACGTCCGCGGGCAGGGTGATCGATCCGCGCGGCCTGAACAGGATGCTGACCATCCTGTGCCGTGACGCGAAGGTTCGGCGCGTACGTGTGCACGACCTGCGCCACACGTGCGCTTCCCTGCTGCTCGCCCAGGGAGTGGACGCGCGCACGATCATGGAGACGCTGGGGCACAGCACGATCACCATGACGCTCGACACCTACGCGCACGTGATGGGCACAACGCTCCGGGCCGCCGCCGATCGGATGGACGACGCGTCGGGCCCGGAGACCGACGAGGACACTGCCTGATCGGCTCCGTCCGGCAGCGTTGATGTCACCCGTTGATGTCAGAGGCCCCCTGGACGATGTCCAGGGGGCCTCTGAGCTGTGTGCACTCGGCAGGATTCGAACCTGCAACCTTCTGATCCGTAGTCAGATGCTCTATCCGTTAAGCTACGAGTGCTTGTGCTTCCCGGGCTTTTCCGCCCGGTCGGCGTTGCGGGAACAACATTACATGACCTGCGCCGTCACGCGAAATCCATTAGGTGAACCCGTTCTGACCTGGGCAAACGTCCATACGATCAGCTGACGTCTTCCGTGTGGCACCCCGGCCCGGTGGGCTTCTTCGTGACCCGTCCGGAGTACTCGACGGACAGGGAGGGGTGAGCGCCGGACCCGGTGCGGTGGCCGTCCCTCTCCGGCGCGTGGTGACCGCAGGGCCGCCGCGCCGGCGGCTCGCGGGGGGAAGGCCGCCGGTGGCACCGGAACGGCCGAAGCCCCGGCCGGGGGCCGGGGCTTCGGTGTGGTGCGGAGGCGGAGGGATTTGAACCCTCGATGGGGGGTAAGCCCCAAACCGCATTAGCAGTGCGGCGCCATAGACCGGACTAGGCGACGCCTCCAGCCCACCCGCGTGAGCAGGTGGTGCGTGCAGATGATGACACAGCCGCACGGCCTGTCACCAATCGCCGTCCACGGTACTAGGAGCGCGGCCCGCAGAGCAAAGCCTTTGCCTGCGGTTGCGCAACGCCGCGCCCTGAGCAGCGTTAGAGATGCCGGGGCCTCCGCTCCCCGCCGGAACCGTGATCTCCCAGGAGCTCCCATGCTGCGCCGTCTCGCCCTCACCGCCGCCGTCTCGGCCGCCGCGCTCGGTGCGGCCGCACCCGCCCCCGCGGCGGTGGCCGACCCCCTGCCCCTGCCCCTGCCGGTCCTCGGCCTCACCGGCGACGCGCCCGGCTCGGCACGGACGGCGCCCGACGAGCTGACCGTGGTGGTCTCCAGGACGGGCTACGCCCGGACGGACGGCCGGTACCGCCTGGAGTGCGACCCGGTGGGAGGCACCCATCCGGCGGCCCGCTCGGCCTGCGCGCGCCTGGACGAGATCGCCCGGAGCGGACGGGACCCCTTCGCCCCGGTCCCGCGCGGGCGGATGTGCACGCAGCAGTACGGCGGCTCGGCGACCGCGCGGATCACCGGCACCTGGCAGGGCCGGCCCGTCGACGCCTCCTTCGACCGATCGAACGGCTGCGAGATCTCCCGCTGGCGGTCACTGGAGCCCGTCCTTCCGAACACCGGGCCGTAGCCCGTCCTTCCGGACACCGGGCCGCAGCACGCCGATGTACACCGCCCGTACACAAGCCGACGGAGGGCTCCCCCTCATCCACCGGCCAGGCCCCGGCGGCAGCGCTTAGACTCCCTCAGTGACAGGCCGGGGCCCGAGGGGCAAGATGGGACCGGCCGTCCGCACTAGGCAGTAGGTCAGGGAGGAACCGTCGTCGTGAGCAGCAGGCCATCCCGAGGCGCTGCTCGCCTCGCAGCCATACTCGACGCCCTCCCCGACGGGCTCGTCCTGGTCAACGCCAACGGCACCGTCGTCAACGCCAATGCCATCGCGCTCGACCTCTTCGAGGCGCCCGGCACGGCCCTGGTCGGCCGCGGGCTGCTCGACCTCGTGCCCGGCTTCGACTCCCAGCTGATCCCCGGCTCGATGCGCCGTCCGGACGTCGCGGACTCCCGCGGGCGCACCAAGCCCACCCGGATGATCGCCCGGCGGACCGACGGCAGCGAGTTCCCCGTCGAGGTGACGAGCGCCGGACTGGACGGCCGCGAGGCCTACGACTCGGCCGGCGGCTACACGGGGGACGAGCTGCTGATGCTCGTCGTCCGGGACCTGACCGGAACCCTCGACACCGAGGCGGAGCTGGCACGCTCGCAGCGGCAGACCGAGATGATCCTCCGGGCCGCCGCGGAGGGCGTCGTCGGGACCGACACCGACGGCCGGGTGGTCCTGGTGAACCCGGCCGCCGCGCAGATCCTGGGCTTCCGCGCCAGTGACCTGGGCGGGCACCAGCTCCACCCGCTCATCCTCCACTCCCGCGCGGACGGCGAGCCGTTCCCGTACAACGAGTCGCCGCTCGCCGACACCCTCAAGTCGGGGCGCAAGCACCGGGTGCGGGGGCAGGTCCTGTGGGCGAAGAACGGGGACCCGGTCTCCGTGGACCTCACCACGGCCCCGGTGCGGGACGGCGACCAGCTGGTCGGCGCGGTGATGACCTTCACCGACCGCAGGCCGTACGAGCAGCTCGCCGAACGGCACGCGGCGGAACTCGCCGAGACCACCGAGCGCCTGGGCGCCGAGCTCAAGGAGACCACCGAGCGCCTTACGGCCGAGCTCGAGGAGGCCACCGGGCGGCTGACGGCGGAACTCGACGCGGCCACCGAGAAGCACGAGGCCGAGCTGGCCGACAAGGCCGAGCGCTACAGCGCCGAGCTGGAGGCGGGCGCCGAGCGGTACGAGGAACTCGCCGGCCGCCACGCACAGCTCACCGCGGTCCTCGGGGAGTCCCTGCGCGGCCCCTTGGAGGAGCTGCGCGCCGAGCTCGCCACCCTGGCCGCCGACCCCGCCGGGCAGCTGTGGCCCGAGGCCAACCAGATCCTGCACCACCTCGCCGCCGGCTACTCCCGGATGACGACGCTGGTCGACAACGTGCTCGGCTACCAGCGACTGGACACCGGCGCGGAGCGCCTGGTGAAGGCGAAGGCCATGCTGGACGGCGTGGTCGCCGCGGGCGTCGAGGGCGCGGTGGAGCTGATCGGCCCCGGGCGGGCGCAGTTCGCGGTGCACGCTCCGCCGATCGAGGCGGAGGTGGACGGGCCCCGGCTGGCCACGGCCCTGGCGCATCTGGTGGCCGATGTGGCCGGTGTCGACTCGACCGGTCGCACCCGGCCCGCGCCGGGCGGCGGGTACGTGGACTCGACGATCGTGGTCGCCGCGGCGCAGCGGGGCGACGTGGTGCGCATCGAGGTCCGGGGGCCCTTCTCCGGTGGTGACCCGGTGCACGGGCCGATCGTGCGCGGGATCGTCGGCGCGCACGGGGGCGTGCTGCAGACGCACGAGGTGCCGGGCGCGGGCGGCAGCGCCTTCGTGCTGGAGCTGCCGCTCGGGGAGGGCGCGGGCACGGTGGCCCCGCCGCCGGCGCTGGAGCTGCCGGCGGCCCTGCCGGCCCAGCAGTCCGCCGAGCCGGTCGCGCCCGCCTCGCCGCGCAGTTCGGGCGGCGGGCGGCGACGGGCACGACGGGCTTCCACCGACGCCTTCCTCGACAGCCCGGTGGCGGCCGAGGACCCGGTGGCCGCGCGCCCGACCGGGCGGCGCCGGGCCCCGGGCCAGGAGCTGATCCCCTCCCAGGACGCGGCGCAGGAGGCGGCGGAGGGCGTCGCCCGCGGCGCGTCGGACGGCGGAACCGGTAGGCGGCGCGGACGCCCCAGTCCGGCCGAGGCCGCGGTTCCCGTACCGGGCGCCGCGCCGGCCGCCGAGGGCTCGGTCGTGACGGCGGCCGAGAGCGCCGGCGGACGGGCCGCGTTCGGTGAGACCGTGCCGCCGCAGGGTGTCCCGGTGGACGCGAACGGCCTGGCGGGGCCGCCGACGGGACGCCGGGCGCGCAGGGCCGTCGAGCCCGCGCGCACCGCGCTGCCGGAGCTGTCGGCGGCCCCCGCCGAGCCGGGAACCCCTCCCGGGCGGACCCAGGCGCCGGGTGCCGCCGACCGGCTGGTTCCCGCGGAGCAGGGGCGGCCCGGGCACCCGCAGCCCGGGGCGGCTGCACAGCCCGAGCTTCAGCCCGCGCAGTCCACGGGCCGCAGGGCGCGGCGCGCGCTGGCCGCGGCCCCGGTGGAGGCGGAGCCTGCCGTCCGCGCCCCCTTCGCGCTGCCGCCCGCCGACGCCGACCGCCCGGTGGCCCCGGGGCCGGACGCTGCGGAGCAGGCGGCCGCGGGCGGGCCGGAGTCCGCCCCTCCGCCGCGGTCCGACTCCGCGCCGCAGCCGACCCCGCCCGGGCCGTCCACCGCTCCCGCGCAGTCCGTCGCCACGGGGCGCCGTCGTGCGGTGGCGCCCCGGCAGCCGGGTGACGTGCCGGACACCGCCGCGGGCACCGCGGACGTCCCGGCGCCGTACGCGGCGGATCCCGCCGGCCCGGGGGCCGCGGACGCGACCGGTATGGAGGGTGGTGCCGACGGCGGGCATCGCGCCCTGGGTCCGGGGCCGGGTGCGGCCGCGTCCGGGGCGGGGCGGCAGGACAGCGGCTCGGTCTCGCTGCCGCTGCCGCGGGAGATGCCGTCGCCGCGGGCCGCCCAGCCGCTGCCCGCCGAGGCGCCGGCGCCCGCGGACTCCACGCAGGGGCGCGCGTTCAGCGTGCGCACCCTCGGCCAGGGCGTCCCCCTCGCGCAGCAGCTGACCCAGCAGCAGAGCCCGACGCCTCCGCCCACGGGCTCGGGACGCCGACGCAAGCTCGGCAACCGCCAGGACGCCGCCCTCCCC
The DNA here is from genome assembly GCF_024497955.1 of Streptomyces sp. C10-9-1. Lineage (GTDB taxonomy): Bacteria > Actinomycetota > Actinomycetes > Streptomycetales > Streptomycetaceae > Streptomyces > Streptomyces sanyensis. The sequence goes on from NZ_JANHKP010000016.1 coordinate 100,280, forward strand.
GGTCCGGGGGGCGCGGCGCCCCCGCAGATGCAGCCCCAGCCGCAGGCCGCCCCCGCGCCTGCACCGCCGGGCGCGGGGGTGCCCGCGCCGGGAGAGGCTCCCGCCGGGCCCGCCGGTCAGGGCCCCGCGACCGGGCAGCCCAGGCTCCCGGCCGACCGGTCGGAGGGACGCGCCTACGCCATAGGCGCCCCGGACGAGGGTGCCGAGGGGCCCGAGCCCCTGGACGGCCCGGGCGGTGCCGTGGAGGTCGCCAACCGGCCTCAGCCGCAGCCGGTCGACGACGAGCTGCCTCCCGAGCCCCTCGACAACCCGCGCCGCCTGCTGGTCTGGCCCGCTCCGGACGCCACCACCCAGCAGGCCCTCAGCGACCGGGGCTACCGGCCTGTCGTGGTGCACTCCCGGGAGGAGGTCGACGCCCAGATCGCTGCCTTCCCGGCGGCGCTGTTCGTCGATCCGCTGACCGGGCCGATCACGCGCACCGCGCTCCAGTCCCTGCGGACGGCAGCCGTGGCGGCCGAGGTGCCGGTGCTGGTGACCGCAGGGCTCGGGCAGGCGACCCGGGAGGCCGCGTACGGGGCGGACCCGGCGGTGCTGCTCAAGGCCCTGGCACCGCGGGACAGCGAGCAGCACCCGCCGCGGGTGCTGCTGATCGAGGAGCACGAGGAGATCGCGCTCGCGCTGACCGAGACCCTGGAGCGGCGCGGGATGCAGGTGGCCCGTGCGGACGCCGACGCCGACGCGGTGACGCTGGCCGGGCAGATGCGACCGAACCTCGTGGTCATGGACCTGATGCAGGTGCGGCGCAGGCGTGCCGGGATCGTCGACTGGCTCCGGGCGAACGGGCAGTTGAACCGCACGCCGCTGGTCGTCTACACCTCGGCCGGGCTGGACCCCGCCGAGCTGCCGAGGCTCGCCTCGGGGGAGACCGTCCTCTTCCTCGCGGAGCGGTCCACCAGCGCGGAGGTGCAGGCCCGCCTCGTGGACCTGCTGGCGAAGATCGGCACCAACTGAGCCCGGCACGGCCGGGACGGGTCACGGCACGCCGGAGGGGCCGGCGGTCCGTCCGCCGGCCCCTCGGGGCACCGTCCGCCGCGCGGGGCGGGGCTACAGCTCCGTCACGTCCAGTTCGCCGTCCGCGTACTGCCGCCGGATGACCTTCTTGTCGAACTTGCCGACGCTCGTCTTCGGCACGGCCGGGACCAGCGCCCAGCGCTCGGGCAGCTGCCACTTGGCTATCCGCTCGGCGAGGAACGCGCGGAGCACGGCGTAGTCCGCCGCGGCGCCCTCCCGGAGCACGACCGTCGCGAGGGGGCGCTCGCCCCACTTGTCGTCCGGGACGGCGACGACCGCGGCCTCGGCGACCTCGGGGTGCGCCATCAGGGCGTTCTCCAGCTCCACGCTGGAGATCCACTCGCCACCGGACTTGATGACGTCCTTGGCCCGGTCGGTCAGGGTCAGGTAGCCGTCCGGGCTGATCACACCGACGTCACCGGTCTTCAGCCAGCCGTCCTCGCTGAACTTGTCCGCGGGCCGGAGTTCCTCGCCGCCCGCTCCGCCGTAGTACGCACCGGCGATCCACGCGCCGCGCACCTCCAGCTCCCCGGCGGACTCCCCGTCCCAGGGGAGCCGCTCGCCACCGGGGCCGACGAGGCGCGCCTCCACCCCTGCGGGGAAACGGCCCTGGGTGACGCGGTACGGCCACTCCTCCTCGGCCGAGAGCCCGGCCGGGGGGTGGGCCATGGTGCCGAGCGGCGAGGTCTCGGTCATGCCCCAGGCGTGGCAGAGCCGCACTCCGAGCTTGTCGTACGCCTCCATGAGCGAGGGCGGGCAGGCGGCACCGCCGATGGTGACCTGCTTCATGGAGGACAGGTCGCGCGGGTTGGCGGTGACCTCGGCGAGGAGGCCCTGCCAGATGGTCGGGACGGCGGCGGCGTGGGAGGGCCGTTCGCGTTCGATCATCTCGGCGAGGGGCGCGGGCTGGAGGAAGCGGTCCGGCATCAGCATGTTGATGCCGGTCATGAAGGTGGCGTGGGGCAGACCCCAGGCGTTCACGTGGAACTGCGGCACCACGACGAGCGAGGTGTCCCGGTCGGTCAGGCCCATGGACTCGGCCATGTTGACCTGCATCGAGTGCAGGTAGATCGAGCGGTGCGAGTAGACGACGCCCTTGGGGTCGCCGGTGGTGCCGGAGGTGTAGCACATGGCGGCCGCGGAACGCTCGTCCAGCTCGGGCCAGTCGTAGGTGGTCGGGCGTCCCGCGATCAGGTCCTCGTACTCGTGGACCCGGGCGTCGGTGCCGGTCAGCAGCGAGCGGTCGCCCGGCCCGGCGACCACGACGTGCTCGACGGTGGGCAGGTGCGGCAGCAGAGGGGCGAGCAGGGGCAGCAGGGAGCCGTTGACGATGACCGCGCGGTCGGCGGCGTGGTTGACGATCCAGACGAGCTGCTCGGCGGGCAGCCGCAGGTTCAGCGTGTGCAGGACGGCGCCCATGGACGGGATGGCGAAGTACGCCTCGACGTGCTCGGCGTTGTTCCACATCAGCGTGGCGACGCGCTGGTCGCCGTCGATGCCGAGCTCGTCGCGTAGGGCGTTGGCCAGCTGGGTGGCGCGGCGGCCGACCTCGGCGAAGGTGCGTCGCTGCGGTTCCGCCTCACCGGTCCAGGTGGTGATCTGAGACGTCCCGTGGATCGACATCCCATGCTGAAGGATGCGGGTCACGGTCAGCGGTACGTCCTGCATGGTGCTCAGCACGGCGTCCTCCCGGTGGGCGCTGGCGCTACGTTGCGGCAAGTGGGAAGATTCTGCGCACATACTGAGCGGTATGTCACTACCCGGGAGTAATCAATCACTCGAAGCCCGGGGTGCGGCACACCGCCGGGGAACGCGGCACCGCACGGGGCGACCCGGCACCTCCGCCGCGCCCGGCGGACCGGGCGGCGCGCCGGGCGCCCTCAGGGCACCGGCCTGATCTCAGGGTCCTCCCGGAGCTTGCCGAGCGCCCGGGACACCGCGCTCTTGACCGTGCCCACGGACACGCCGAGCACCTCGGCGGTCTGCACCTCGCTCAGGTCCTCGTAGTAGCGCAGGACGACCATCGCCCGCTGCCGGTCGGGCAGCCGCGTCACGGCACGCCACATCGCGTCCCGCAGCGCCTGCTGCTCGGCCGGGTCCGCCGCGGGGGCCGTCTCGGGCTCGGGCGGCTCGTCGCAGGCGAACTCGTCCACCTTGCGCTTGCGCCACTGGGAGGTCCGCGTGTTCACCAGGGCGCGGCGGACGTAGCCGTCCAGCGCCCGGTGGTCCTCTATCCGCTCCCACGCCATGTACGTCTTGGTGAGCGCGGTCTGGAGCAGGTCCTCGGCATCGCTCGGGTTCGCGGTGAGCGACCGGGCGGTGCGCAGCAGCACGGGCCCCCGCGCCCGCATGTAGGACGAGAAGCAGGGGTAGCGCGTGTACGACGGCACCGGCGTGGCGGCCTGGGAGGCGCTCGTACAGACTGGCGTGGTCATGAGTCCACGCTAGGAGCGCCCCCGGCCCCACGGATCGGCCCCAGGGACCGAAGGCCCGTCCCCCTCAGGTTGTAGGTCCGGACCGCCCCGCACCTCCTGAAGGTGGAGGGCGCCCCCGAGGCCTCCACCTCCCGGCCGCGACCCGCAGCAGCCGGGTCGCCGCCGTCGCCGCGTGCGGCGCCCTCCCCTGTGGGGCACCGCACCGCGGACCGCCGCCCCGCCCCTTCGGCACCCCCTCCGGGGCGGCGCGGCTCCGCCCGGTCGCCGAGCGGGCCCCGTCGGCTGCTGCACCCCCTTTCCCCGGGCCCCTCGGCTTCCCGCGTCCGGCTTCCCGCGTCCCCCTCGGGCCGGTTCCCCCGGCTCAGTCCGGTGCGCGCGGACGACCCCGGAACGAGCCGGAGCCGTCCCTGTCCACGCCTCTCATGTCCTCTCCTTCGTGCAGGCCCACGGGCGCTGTGCCCCTTGCCTCCGGGCGATCGGCCTTCGCTCCGGAGCGTGTCCACGACGTCGCAGGGACAGAACTGCCCAGCCGTCCCCGGTGAATGCGTCGGCACCGGGCCATTCGCTCTCAAGCGTGAGGGGCGCCGGGTAAACCCCCTTCCGGTTCCCGGGCGCGCGCTCCGCCCTTCGGTACGCCTCCCGCCCTGCGGTACGCCACGGCCCGGAGTCCCCGGGCGCGCCTGCGAGCCTCCGGTGCCGGTGCGGGTGCCCACGCCGGCGTTCTGCGGGCGGACGGGACCGGAGGAGGCCGGGAGCGCGGGCGGTTCCTCACCTCGGGAGGGACGCGCCCGCCCGCGGCCGGTCACCCCGCGATCCGCGAGGCGGCGAGCTCCCAGGGACGCAGTTCCCCTGCCCCCTCGTCCTGGTCCGCGTCCTCCTGGTCCGCGTCCTCCTGGTCCGCGTCCTCCTGGTACCAGCCCGTCCCGGCCACCCAGGTCTCAAGCCACCGGGCCAGGCTCACGTCGTCGACGAACCAGGCGGCGGCCCAGTCGTCACCGACGGCGTTCGGCTCGAAGAGGAGCACCGCGGCCGTCTCGCTCCGGCAGTCCACCGCGGCGTACATCCCGCAGCCCCATTCGAGGACGGGAACCACGCCCTCCGGCCAGAAGGGCGCCTCCTCCTCGGCGGAGGCGGACCGCTCGGCGTGGTAGGCGCTCACCACCGTGCGCGTCGGACCCACCAGGGGGAGCAGGGTGTACTCGGGGCCGAAGCCGCCGTTGGCCACCTCCCGGTACAGGGCGGCCAGCAGGGGCGGGAGCGCGAAGCCGAGAGCGGCCTCCGAGGCGGCCACGTCCGCGGCAGAGACCGCGGGCGGCAGCGGGGTCTCTCCGGCCCGCGCCCGGTCCGCGACACGGGCGAGGAGGTCTTCGTCGGTACTCACCCACCGGATGCTGTCAGCCGCCTCTGACAACCGGCCCGGCCGCGGCCCGCCCGCGCCGCGGCCGCGTCCGCCGGTGCCAGGGCCGGAGGAGGCATGAGCCCGCCGCACCCGCCGCGACCCCCTCGGAGACTCCCCGTGGCCGACGCGCAGGCGCCGTGCACGACTGCCGGGTCCGTGACCGGGCCCCGCACCCCCGGGTTCGCGCATCCTCCGGGACCGAGCGAGCGGAGGGCAGAATCGGATCATGGCGAAGCAGTCCGCACGGCCGGTCCGCCGTGCCTCCCCCGGTTCGGTGCTGTCGTTGTGGTCGCAGGACTCCGTGCTGTCGATCGGCTCCGTGGGATCGGTGCTCTCCGTGGGGTCCGTCGGCTCGGCCCTGTCGGTGGGTTCGATCGGCAGTGCCCTGTCGGTGGGCTCGATCGGTTCCTCCCTGTCGCTGATCTCGGCCGGGTCGTGGCTGAGCACAGGGTCGCTGCTCTCGGCGCAGTCGCGCTGGTCGGTGCTGTCGTGGCGCTCCTCTCACGGCTTCCTGGCCGTGGGTGCGCTGGGGGCGGCGACCGGAGGCGCCCTGCTGCTGGTCCGGATGCTGCGCGAGGCCGGCACCGGCACCGGCACCGGGCGACGGTGAAGGGCCGCCACCGAGTGGCGCCGCGTGGCGGTCCGCCGGAGCCCGCAGTCCGGTGTCCGGGCGCCGCGCGGACCCGACCGGTCCCGGAGAGCGGCAGGGCGGCAGCGGCTTCGCCCTTCATCGGGACGGAAACCGGGGCGGACGAACACCGGAGGCCGCCGGAGGCCGCAGGCGCTTCGCGCTCCGGCCCTCCGAGCCGGCGGAGGACGCGAGCTTCGAGCACATGAGGGGTCGCCCCGACACGCCGTCCACCTGTCCGTGCGCGATTCCGGGCGGGTTCGCATGCCTTCCGGCCCGCGGCGCCGTGGTGGTGGGCCGGTGGGGTGAGCGGTCCTGAACGACCGTGAACGCACACCGGGCTGCGGCCCCCGGCACCCTCGTGCCGACCCCGGGGCCGCCGCGCTGCCGCGCGAGCGGCGAGGTCACTGGTGCACGTGGGCGCGCTGGCCGTCGCGGTCGAAGATCATGATCAACTCGGCCGGGCCGCCCAGGGCCGTGATGGCGTGCGGGACCATCGTCGCGAACTCCGCGGCCTCCCCCGTGCCGACGTCGATCTGCCGCTCGCCCAGCCACAACCGCACGCGCCCCTCCATCACGAGGAACCAGTCGTGGCCCGGGTGCACTCGTTGGCCGGGTGGTGCGTCGGACGGTTCGAGGCGCATCTTCACCGCGACCGTCCGCCCGTCCGGGCGGCTCAGCTGCCAGGTCGTCCGCGTGCCGCTGCTGTGTGCGACCGGGCGGATGACGACGTCGCCGTCGGCGGGCGCCTCGAAGAGCGCGTCGAGACTCAGCTGGAGGGCGTTGGCCAGCGGTACGAGCACGTCCAGGCTGAGTGTGCGCCTGCCCGTCTCGATGCGGCTGATGGTCGAGGGGCTGAGGTTGGTGCGCTCGGCCAGTTCGTCGAGGGAGTACCCCAGGGTGGTGCGCATGCTGCGCAGGCGCGATCGTGCCAGGGCTTCGATGTCGGCGACTCCGTTCATGTGCCCATCCTGACGCGTCTTGCGGATTGTGCAAGTGTGCTTGCCGAACTCGCTAGGCGCTGTACGGTCGGATGCATGAGCGAACACCCCGGACACAGCGGGCACCCGGCCTCGTCCGAGCCCACCGAGCGGGCCGGCCACACCCCGCACCCGACCATGGAGCGCCACTGCGACGTGGCCGTGATCGGTGGCTCGGCCGCCGGTCTCGCGGCCGCCCTGCAGCTCTCCCGCCAGCGGCGCGGCGTCGTCGTGGTCGACGACGGCACCCCCCGCAACGCCCCGGCCGCGCACATGCACGGCTACCTCGGGCGCGAGGGAGCCGCTCCCGGCGAGCTGGTGGAGACCGGGCGCGCGGAAGTGCGCGCACACGGCGGGGAGGTGCTCCCCGGCCGGGTCGTGGGAGTGCGCCGTCGCGACGACGGCCGGTTCCACCTCGACCTCACCGGCGGGCACGCGCTGGTGGCCCGCCGGGTCCTCGCCGCGACCGGCCTGTCCGACGAACTCCCCGCGATCGACGGTGTCGCCGGAGGGTGGGGGCGAGGGGTGATCCACTGCCCGTTCTGCCACGGCTTCGAGGTGCGTGACCAGCGCCTGGTGCAGATCGTCACGCACCCCCTGGCGCTCCACCCGACCCCGCTGTTCCGGCACCTGAGCGACCGGCTGACCGTCGTGCTGCACGACCCGGCCGGGCTCGACGAGGAAGCCCTCGAAGCCCTTGCCGCCTCCGGCGTCACCGTCGAGCGCGGCGAGGTCGCCCGGGTCCGCACCGGCCCGGACGGCGAGGTGTCCGGGGTCGAACTCGGCGACGGCCGCGTGCTCGAGGCCGACGCCGTCGTGGTCGGCTCGCGGTTCCGGGCGCGCGTCGAGGCGCTGGCCGGGCTCGGGCTCACCGCCGCTCCGCACCCGACCGGCATCGGCGACGTCCTCGCGGTCGACGCGCGCGGCGAGACCTCCGTACCGGGGATCTACGCGGCCGGCAACGTCACCGACCCGAGCCTGCAGGTGCTGCCGTCGGCCGCCCAGGGCAGCCAGGTCGGCTCCATGATCGCCTTCAGCCTCGCCGAGGAGGAACTCCGCGCCGCCGTCCGGCACTCGGGCGAGGAGGCCGACTGGGACCACCGCTACGCGGGCCCCGACCGGGCCTGGAGCGGCAACCCCAACGGCACACTCGTCCACGAGGCCGCCGCCCTGTCCCCGGGCCGGGCCCTCGACGTGGGCACCGGCGAGGGCGCCGACGCCCTCTGGCTGGCCGAACACGGCTGGAAGGTGACCGCCACCGACATCTCCGGCAACGCGCTCGCCCGGGTACGCTCCGAGGCCGAGCGGCGCGGACTCGCCGTCACCCTCGTACGCGGCGACGCCAACGACCCCGCGCCCTTCGGCACCGAGACCTACGACCTGGTCTCCCTGCAGTACGGCTCGTTCAAGCGAACGCCCGACCAGCGCGGTCTGCGCAGCCTGCTCGCCGCCGTCGCCCCCGGCGGCACGCTCCTGGTCGTGCACCACGACCTCACCCCCCTGCGCGACCCGGTGGACGTGGCCACCCAGACCCGGATGTACGACCCGGAGGCGTTCGTCGGGGTCGACGAGATCGCCGCCGCCCTCGCCGCCGACCCCGGCACCTGGCGGGTCGAGACGCACGAGACCCGGCCGCGGCCCGCCGGCGCGGCCAGCACCCACCACGTCAGCGACGTCGTACTGCGCGCGACGCGACGGCCGGCCTGATCGCACGCCGGACCCGTCAGCGCGCCCGCCCGCCCGGCCGGCCGGGTCCCCGGGGCAAGCCGCGGCCGCCGAGGCGGCCTTCGCGGCGGACGACCGCTCGACGGCTTACCGGCGCGCGGCCGCCGGGGTGGCCTGCGGGCTGATCTTCTCGATCACTTCGTTCGCCTGCTCGGTGGGCGACCGCGACGAGCCGAGGGCGCTTGCCTGCGGTGCCGTACCCGTCCGGGATCCGTCGATCGCCGCCGGGGGGTAGGAGCCACGGGCACGGAGCCGGTGGCTGACCGCCTCGTCGAACGACACCGGCCGCTCCCACCGGGAGTGGCGGGCTGACCGACGGCTCGCACCGGGCACATGAGGGGAGAGCTGCCTGCTTCGCAGGGACTCCCGCCGCTTTGCCCGACCTTCACCGATCACCGCCATCGGCGGGGCCGAGGCCGGACGACGACCGCCCGGACCTGCGTGGGGTGGGTCGGGCCAGGCGTGTGGGCGAAAGCGCGGTGCCGGGCGGGTGCGTCGCCGAGCCAAAGGTAACGGAAAGGTAAAGCTCTGGGAGGGTTGTGATCCCACCTCGCTCTTCCTCGGTGACGAGCCACGAAACCGAGGGAGCGCGGAGCGATATGGGACTCAGTCTGAAGAAGGTCGCCAGAACGGCGGTGGTGTCGGCGGCGCTGCTCGCGGGCGCGGGAGCCGCTGCCTCGCCGGCCGCCGCGGACGACACGGGCAGGAACCGCGTCCTGGTCGTCATGCTGGACGTCCAGGACCGGGTCCACGCCGACCCCGGTGCGACCAAGGCGGACTTCGCCGCACGCTACTTCGGGGCCGACAACTCCCTGAAGTCCTACTACGACAAGGTCTCCCGCGGACGCGTCGACTTCGTGCCCGCGCTTCCGGAGAAGGTGATCGGCCCCTTCAAGATCTCCGTGAGCGGGGGCACCTGCCAACCGGGGGAGATCAAGGTGAAGGCCGAGGCCCTCATGGCGGCCAAGGGCTTCAAGAAGGGCGAGGACTACGACAGTCTTTCCATGGTCACGCCGAGGATCGGCTGCTCCTGGTCCGGGCTGGCCACCATCGGGCGGGGGGTCAGCTGGATCCAGGCCCCGCGAGGCACCGCCAACCTGGGGGTGATCGTGCATGAGTTCGGCCACAACCAGGGCTACCCCCACCAGCCGGGCCTCGTGTGCAAGGACGGGAACCTCACCGACTGCGCCGAGGGCAGGGGCGGCAAGTCCCCGATGGGCGGCGGTGGCACCCGCCTCGGTCTGACCGCCACCCAGCTCATCCGCAGCGGTTGGCTCGACGCCGCCGAACACCGGCGGGTCAAGGACTCCGGCACCTTCACCCTGCGTCCCCTGTACGGCGAGCAGCAGGGTGTGCGTGCCCTGGAAGTGCCCCTCGGCGAGGACAAGGTGGTCCTGGAGTACCGCCGCCCGACGGCCGGACTGGACGAGGAACTCGGCGGCGTCTACGCCTACCGCGTCACCAAGGACCACTACGCCGGGGGTCGGCAGATCCGCCTGGGATCGAACGACGGTGACGGCGCCGTGACCACCTTCACCGACACCGCCCACAAGCTGAAGGTCTCCGTCACCTCCACCGGTGCCGACGGCGCGGAGGTGGCGATCAGCATGAACGGCAAGGCCGCGCCCCCCGCCGAGAAGACCACGCCGGTCGTCACGGAGGAGGTCGAGCCCCCGTCCCGGCCCACCCCCTCCGACGACGCCCCCGTCGTCCACGGCGACGACGAGCCCCCGGCCGACGACGCCCACGGCGACGACGCCGCCGGGGCACCGGGAGCCCCCGCCCACGGCGCCGGCACGGGAACCGCCGGCGCACCCGGTTCCTCGTCCGACGACGGCACACACACCACGAACTCCGACACGGACCAGACCCGTCTGGCCGCCACCGGCAGCGACGCCACCGTCCTGGTGCTCGTCTCCGTGAGTGCGTCACTCATGCTGGTCCTCGGCGCTCTCGCACTGAAGCGCACCCGCCGCAACCGCGCTCACCCCTGACGTCGCACCAGTAGCCGCAGCAGGGGCGTGTCCGGGCCGGCCGCGAGGCGGACCGGGCACGCCCCTGCCCCCACCAAGGCCGCTCATCGCATCGAACCGACGAGCCCGTATCCCGGACGGCGGATGCCGGCGCAACGCCGCCGCACGCCCCCGGCAGGCCCCGCTCAACCAGACCCAAAGCCGACGCATCACCGACACAGGCGCCTTCCAGACGAACCCGCACCGCACCGCCTCCACCCCGCCCCTCGGACACGGCAGACACCTCGACCACCCGGCCGACACCCCGCCAACCCACTCGACACCCCACGGGTCCGTGCCGCGGCTCCCCGTCCGGACGCGACGCCGCAGATCTGCACGTCCGGCTGCAGTGACCCGGCCGGCACGAGAGGAACCGGGACGGCACGGACAACCGGCAACCGCGTCCTGCGCGAGGCGGGACACGGCCCCGCACCGGCTTCGCCGTCGGCCTTGCGCCGGACCGTGGCCATGGCTGCACCCCCCGGCGAGACCTTCAGGAAGAGGACGGACGTGTCCGGATCGATCTGCCCACGCTGCGGTACCGCCCGACCGCAGTCGGGCCCAGACTGCCTCTGCGCGGCCCCCGGGGCGACCCCGGGACGCGACACCCAGCCGTTCGAGGAGACATGGGTACGCCCCTATCTCTGCGGCCCGCCAGCCTGCGAAGCCGGGCCCCCGGACGCGCCCGCGGACCCGTGGGCAGGGGAGAGCATGAGCCCGCCCGGCCCCGTGCGGGGCATCATGCAGGCCTACACGCCACTGCGCCAGGACGAGGGCTGGGTGACGGACCACCGCGATTCCGGCTACCGCGACTCCGGTCCGCTGGAGACGCCTTCACGAGGACTCCTGCCCCCGCACCATCCGGCTGCCGGGCTCGCCGGTCCTCGGGACTCTCCCGCTTCCCCGGCTTCGGGTGCCGCGGATGACGACACCGCCGTCCTGCGCCTGGTCGGTGCCCAGCACACCGTCGACCCGCCCACCGCGCCCCGGGAGGGGACAAGCCCCCGCCGGCTTCGCAGGGGAAGTGCGGGGGCGAGGCACCCCGCCGGTCGGAGTCGGGGTGCCAAAGCCGCGGGCACTGCGGCCCTGTTGGCGGCGCTGGTCGGCACGACCGCGCTGGCCGGCGCTCTGGTCGGCGCTGGGGGCACCGCGCAGCGAGTGGCACCCGAAGCGACGTCCTCCGCCCACTCCGACCCGAAGCCGACCACCTCACCCACCCCCGTCGGCAGCCCGCGTCAGGAGACTGACGAAGGGGAGGACGCCGCTGCCGGCGCTGCCCCGTCGGCGTCGAACTCCCCCACCTGGTCCCGCCCCACGACGACCCCGCCCGAAACCACCCCGCCCGTGCCCACCCCGACGACCGCCTCTTCCGGAGGAAGCGCCGAGGAGTGCCTCGTGCCCCGCCTCCCCGGGGCGCCGTGCCCGATCGCCGGAGAGCAGCAAAGCCTCCCACCGAAAGGGAGATCCACCGGCCTGTGCTGTGGAGCCAGCGGCCCTGAAGTGGCCGACCTGCAATTCCGGCTCCGGTGGCTCGACCTGTACGGCGGCCGGCTCAACGGCACGTACAACCAGCGCCTGACCGACTCGGTTCTCGCCTACCAGCAGAGCCGCGGCATCACATCCGATCTGCCGGGCCAGTACGGTCCGGCGACCCGCGCCGCACTCCAGCGCGAGGTGCCCGACATCGTCAGCGACTGATCTCCGGTGGATGCAGAGAGGGCCGGCGGCTCAGGACGACTCCTTCGAGTGGTCCACGGCCCCGCGGTGCGATCCGGCACGTGAACCTTCGTTCCGCAGGCCGGGAGCGGGGGTGGCCCGACGGCGGACGGCACCCCTCCGGCTGCCGGGCGCGTGAGCTGCCACCGCTCGCCGGCCCCCGGCAGGGAAGGGGACCTTCCCGGTCAACGGTCACATCCCGTGGGCCGGCCATCCTCAAGGTCAGCTCCGGCTCCGGGGGCGTTCCTCGACGAGCCGGCCGAAGACGATGAGGCGTCCCCGGGTGCTGTACTCGGGGGTGCAGGTCGTCAGGGTGATGTACCGGCCGGAGGTGGTGAAGGGCGATCCGCCGGGGATCGGCCGGAGCACGCTGACGTCGGTCGGGGGTGTCTCGGGGATGCGGCCGGCGACCTCGTAGGTGTAGGCGGCGGTCGCGGTCTCCACGACGATCCGGTCCCCGGGTGCCAGTCTGTCGATCTCCCGGAACGGCTCGCCGTGGGTGTTCCGGTGCGCGGCCAGCACGACGTTGCCGGTGGGGTCGGAGGGCATCCCCGTTCCCGTGTAGTGGCCCACCAGCCCTCTGTCGAGCACCTGCTCCGTCCCGGTGCCCTCCGCGATCGGTGAGGCCAGCCCGAGTGCGGGGATGCGGAGGATCGCGAATCCCTCGCCCGGCTCGAACGCCCCGGTCTCGTCGGCCGTCCGCGGGTCACGGGCCTCGTCGGTCCATGTCTGTTCCAGTCTGGAGAGTGCCTCGTGGGCCTCGGCCCGGGCCTGGACGTTCGTCCACCACACCTGGTGGACGACGGAGAGGACCATGGCCAGGCCCGATGTGATCAGCACGGCACTCGCGGCCCGGGAGGCGCCCTTGGACGGTGGCTTCCTGCGGCGGCCGGGCGCCCGGCGCCGCCGGGAGCCGGCTCGGCGCCTCGACGCCCGTCGGGCCGCGGGCCGTGGTGAGGCGGACGCCTCCGCGTCCGGTGCCGTGGGCTCCGGAGCGGCGCTCGTCTCGGGAAGCGGCTCCGGTGCGAGCGGGGCGCCGCTGGTGTGCGGCTCGGAGCCGGTCGGCCAGGGGTGGTGCGGCGCGGGGGCGTACGGCGGCTGCTCGTGGAACCAGCCGTCGGGCGCCGGATCAGGGGTGTGTGCCTGCTGGTCGTAGGGATGCGGGTGGTGGGGCCAGGGGTGGTGCGGCGCGGCGGCGTACGGCGGCGGCTCGCGGACATACCACCCGTCCGGCCAGGGGGCCGGCGCGTACGGCTGAGGGGCCGTCCCGTCGGCGGCCCGGTGCGCGGCGTCCTCCGGATGCGTCGTGGTCATGAGAAGCGTTCCTCCGAAGTCTCGGCCGAGGCGCGCCCGGGGGGCTGAGGGCGGCTGCCACGCGGGCGCGGCACACCGCGGGGTGGAGAGTGCTGCGACGGCTTGCGTCCCGGGCCGCCGCCGCCGGAGTGCCCGGGCCGCCCGGTGCGGCCTGCGCCTCGCCGCGTCGGCGTTCAGGTACCCGGTCGGCCGCGTCCGGGAAGGGAAGCCGCGGGGCCCTGGCCGAACGGGGCGGCACCGCGGTGTGGGGGCCGGGCGCCGCGTGGGGCCGGTCAGAGGCTCTGGGAGGCCCTGTGCCGGGAACGGGCTCGTCGGACCGCGACGAACGCGCCGCCGAGGAGGAGCCCCGTGCCGCCGACGGCGGTCAGCGTGAGCGTGGTGCCGTCGCTGCCCGTTGCGGCGAGGTTCTGGCCCGGGAGGCCGGGGGTGTGGCCGACCTTGCCGGACGGCGCGTCGGTCGAGGACTGCGCGGTGCCCGTGGCGTCGCCCTCCTGTCCGGCCTCGTTCTGCGTGGCACCGTCCTGCGTGGCGTGCTCGTGCGCGGAGTCGGTGCCGGTCTCGTCGACCTCGCCGGGACCGGTGGGGACGGCCGGGTCGGTCACCTCCACGGGAGCGGCGGTGTCGGCCGCTTCCTCCGGTGCGACGGCGGTGCTCGGCGCGGCGCCGGCGGCCGGGGCCCTGCCGTCGAGGCCGACGGCGACGGTGGCGGCGTCGGCGGTCCGGCCGGTGACCTTCACCGTCACCTTGCTCGCGTCGTCGCCGAGTTCGGTGACGCCCGCGTTGCGGTCGGTCGTGTCCAGGACGATCGGGACCGCGGTGTGGTACTTGCCGTCGTCGACGCGGTAGGCGAAGACGCCGTCGAAGTTCCCGTCCAGGTGGCCGGAGGGCCGGCGGTACTCGAGGAGCAGGCTCTGCTTGCCCTTCAGGGGGATCTCCAGGGCCCGGGTGCCCTTCTGCGTGCCGTAGAGGGGCTTGAGGCTGAAGGTTCCGGAGCCGGTGACGCGCTGGTGCTCGGCGGTCTCCAGCCAGCCCATGCGGATCAGCTGGTTGGCGGAGAGCCCGGCGCCTCCGTTGCCGCCCATGGGCGAGCGGCCCGCGACGGCGGCGCGGTCGGTGCAGTCGACGAGGTTGCCGTCCCGGCACTGGTAGCGGACCTGGTGACCGAAGCCGATGTTGTGGCCGAACTCGTGGCGGATCGTCGTCTCGGAGACGGTGTTGTTCTTGGTGTTCAGCCAGGTGTAGCGGCCTCCGATGGAGCCCATGCCGGACCAGTAGCAGCTGATGTTGGGGAGGACGATGGACAGGTGGTCCCAGTCCTTCCTCCGCTCCAGGCCCTTGGCGGTCACCTGGGCCTCGATGTCCTCGCGGATTCCCCGGAGGTTGCTGCAGCCCGCCTTCTGGTGCAGCGTCAGCGGGCCGATGACCTTCTCCTTGGCGGCGGGCGCGAAGGTGAAGCGGCCGCGCGAGACCTCGGTGAAGTACGTGGACAGGGAGTCGCCGGGACCGAAGTACTTGTCGAGGGCGTCCGCCCGCATCGCCGCGGGGTCGGGGTGGGCGCGGTCGGCGAAGTCGGCCACGACGACCAGGACGCGCCCGGTCTTGGCGTCGTCCGCCGCGGCCGGTGAGGCCGAGGCCCCGACCGCCAGCGTGGTGAGGGAGGCCGCAGCGGCCAGGAGCCTGCCGGTTCTGGTGTGCATGTGCTCTGTACTCCCGTTGCTCGAAGACTGACTGCACGGGTAGGGAGCGGGCACAGGGCGCCCCCTCGCGCCGTGTTACCGGTTCGTTATCTCCGGGCGGGGCGGGTGTCCCGGCTGCGGCTCGCAAAGGAGCTGCGGGAAGGTCGCCCCGCGACCCTTCCGCGACGGCGGCGCGGGGCGGTCCAGGCGCCGTCGCGGGGCGGGGGTGCTGAGCGTGCCGTGAGCGGGGAGGGGCCGATGGCCGTCGGCGTCGTCGGCATCGAGGCGGGCGGTGGTTCCTCGCTGGCCCGGGCGCCGGCCCGGGGGCGGCCGCCCGCATGACGCCCGTCACACGGCTGGCGCGTTGCTGATGCTGTCCGGTGCAGCGGACCGTGGCGTCGGCCGGATCGCGGGCCGGGAGCCCGGCGGTGCCGCAGCGGAACGGCGGTCCGAGGCGGCGACCACGGCACGGCCTCTGTGGGCGAGGAGCAGGACGACCCGGCCTCAGGACAACGACGAAGGGCCCCCTGTTTCCAGGGGGCCCTTCGACATCGTGCCCGGTGAGGCACTGGCGGAGGATACGAGATTCGAACTCGTGAGGGGTTGCCCCCAACACGCTTTCCAAGCGTGCGCCCTAGGCCTCTAGGCGAATCCTCCGCCGGGAACATTACATGACGTCGGGGGGTGCTCGCGAACCCGTTCCGGGGGGATCCCCCGAGGGGGTCGAGCACCCCTCGGGATCGGGTAACCTGGGGCGCAGCCCCTCACGTGGCGCTATCTGACTGAACTCCCCCAGGGCCGGAAGGCAGCAAGGGTAGGTCGGCTCTGGCGGGTGCGTGGGGGGCGTCTGCGTTCCCGGGGAACGGTCTCCGGGGCGGGCGCCGCGACGGGCCGCTCCGGTTGTCCGCGGGCCCCGATAACCTCGTAGGCGTGTCGTCCCTTGCGCTGTACCGCCGCTACCGCCCCGAGTCGTTCGCCGAGGTCATCGGACAGGAGCATGTCACTGACCCGCTCCAGCAGGCCCTGAGGAACAACCGGGTCAACCACGCGTACCTGTTCAGCGGTCCGCGCGGCTGCGGCAAGACGACCAGTGCGCGCATCCTGGCGCGCTGCCTCAACTGCGAGCAGGGGCCCACACCGACCCCGTGCGGTGAGTGCCGGTCCTGCCTCGACCTGGCCCGCAACGGTCCCGGCTCCATCGACGTCATCGAGATCGACGCGGCCTCGCACGGCGGTGTGGACGACGCCCGCGACCTGAGGGAGAAGGCGTTCTTCGGGCCGGCGGGAAGCCGCTACAAGATCTACATCATCGACGAGGCCCACATGGTCACCCCGCAGGGCTTCAACGCCCTGCTGAAGGTGGTGGAGGAGCCCCCGGAGCACCTGAAGTTCATCTTCGCCACCACGGAGCCGGAGAAGGTCATCGGGACCATCCGCTCCCGTACGCACCACTACCCCTTCCGGCTGGTGCCGCCCGGCACGCTCCGGGACTACCTCGCCGAGGTCTGCGGGAAGGAGGGCATCCCCGTCGAGGACGGTGTGATGCCGCTGGTCGTGCGGGCCGGGGCCGGCTCGGTGCGGGACTCGATGTCCGTGATGGACCAGCTGCTGGCCGGCGCCGCCGACGACGGTGTGACATACGCCATGGCCACGGCCCTCCTCGGCTACACCGACGGTTCCCTGCTGGACGCGGTGGTCGACGCCTTCGCCTCCGGGGACGGCGCCGCGGCCTTCGACGTGGTCGACCGGGTCATCGAGGGAGGCAACGACCCCCGCCGTTTCGTGGCGGACCTGCTGGAGCGCCTGCGTGACCTGGTGATCCTCGCCGCGGTCCCGGACGCGGGTGCCAAGGGCCTGATCGACGCCCCCGACGACGTGGTGGAGCGGATGCAGGCGCAGGCGTCCGTGTTCGGCGCGGTCGAGCTGAGCCGCGCGGCCGACCTGGTCAACCAGGGCCTGACCGAGATGCGGGGCGCGAACTCCCCCAGGCTGCAGCTGGAGCTGATCTGCGCCCGGGTCATGCTGCCCGCGGCCTTCGGCGACGAGCGCTCGCTGATGGCCCGGCTGGAGCGCCTGGAGCGCGGTGCCGCGGCCGGGCTCCCCGCGGGCGCCCCCGCACCTGCCATGGGCTACGTGCCCGGCCCCGACGCCCAGGCGCATGTGGCGCAGGTCCCCCCGGGCGGCGGCCCCGCCGCGGCCCGCGCCGCCGTGCGCGCGGAGCAGCCGCCTCCGCCGCCCGCTCCTCCGGCTCCCGGGCCCGAGGCCCCGGCCGCGCAGGCGCCCGCCCCGCCTGCGCCTGCCCCTTCCCCGGATGCCCGGCCCCCGGCGGGCCCCGCCCGGCCTGGGGCCTGGCCCGGGGCCTCGGCCGGCTCCGGTGGTGACGCCGCGCCCGCGCCGCCCGCCCCGGCGGCCGAGCCGGGCCGCCGCCCCGGGGGCTGGCCCACCGCGGCCTCGCCCGGGCAGGGTGCGCCCCAGCCCGCGGCCGCCCCCGCACCGCCTCGGCCGCAGGCCCCGCAGGCTCCGCAGGCCCCGGCGCCGTCCGCGGCCGCTCCGGCCGGAGGCGGGGCCGGGCAGGTGCGGACCATGTGGCCGGACATCCTGGAGGCGGTGAAGAACCGGCGCCGGTTCACCTGGATCCTGCTCAGCCAGAACGCCCAGGTGGCCGGATTCGACGGCACCACCCTCCAACTCGGCTTCGTCAACGCCGGAGCCCGGGACAACTTCGCCGGCAGCGGCAGCGAGGACGTGCTCCGGCAGGCACTCGCCGAGCGCTTCAACGTGCACTGGAAGATCGAGGCGATCGTCGACCCGTCCGGCGGCGCGGGCCACCCCTCCGGTCCGGGCCAGCCCCCTTCCGGCGGGTACGGCGGCTCCGGCGGCGGGGCCGCGCCTCCGCCGCGCCCGCCCGCCCCCGCCGCGCCCCAGGCCCCGCAGGCCCCCCGGCCGCCGGAGGCTCCGGCCGCGCCCGCCCCGGGGCAGCCGGCTCCGCAGCAGGCCGCACCGAAGGAGCCGCCCCGCTCCGCGGAGCCGCCGAGCCCGCCGCCGGTCTCCCTGGAGGACGACGTCCCGGAGGAGGACGACCCGGACCTGGTCGACTCCGCCCTCTCCGGGCACGACCTGATCGTCCGCGAGCTCGGCGCCACCGTGGTGGAGGAATACACGAACGAGTAGCGGGTCCTCTCTCGGAGGCCCGTACGACGACTTCCGGCGCCCGGCGGCTAGGCTGGCGCCCGTGAAGGTCCTTGTCATCGGCGGCGGCGCCCGCGAACACGCCCTGTGCCGCTCCCTGTCCCTCGATCCCGACGTCACCGCCCTGCACTGCGCGCCCGGGAACGCCGGTATCGCCGACGTGGCCGAGCTGCACGCCGTCGACCAGCTGGACGGCGGGGCCGTCGCCGCCCTGGCGGCGTCGCTGGAGGCCGACCTCGTCGTCGTCGGCCCCGAGGCGCCGCTGGTGGCGGGTGTCGCCGACGCCGTGCGCGCCGCGGGGATCCCCTGCTTCGGCCCGTCCCGGGAGGCGGCGCAGCTGGAGGGGTCCAAGGCCTTCGCCAAGGACGTGATGGCCGGGGCGGGCGTGCCCACGGCCCGGAGCTACGTCTGCACCACCGAGGCGGAGGTCGACGAGGCGCTCGACGCCTTCGGCGCCCCCTACGTGGTCAAGGACGACGGTCTCGCCGCGGGCAAGGGCGTCGTCGTCACGGACGACCTCGCCGCCGCCCGCGAGCACGCGCTGTCCTGCGACCGCGTGGTGATCGAGGAGTTCCTGGACGGTCCCGAGGTCTCGCTCTTCGCGGTGACGGACGGCACCACCGTGGTGCCGCTGCGGCCCGCCCAGGACTTCAAGCGCGCGCTGGACGGCGACGAGGGCCCCAACACGGGCGGCATGGGCGCGTACTCGCCGCTTCCGTGGGCCGACCCCAAGCTGGTCGACGAGGTCGTCGAGACCGTCCTGCAGCCGACCGTCGACGAGCTCCGGCGCCGCGGAACCCCGTTCTCCGGCCTGCTGTACGCGGGGCTGGCGATCACCTCGCGCGGGGTGCGGGTGATCGAGTTCAACGCCCGGTTCGGCGACCCGGAGACGCAGGTCGTCCTGGCCCGCCTCACGACCCCGCTGGCGGGGGTGCTGCTCGCGGCGGCGAACGGGACGCTGGACTCGCTGGAGCCGCTGCACTGGCGTGAGGACGCGGCCGTCACGGTGGTGGTGGCCTCGCACAACTACCCCGGCACGCCCCGCACCGGCGACCCGATCGAGGGCCTGGAGGAGGTCGCGGCCGAGGACGCCCCGCACGCCTACGTGCTGCACGCGGGCACCCGCCGCGACGGCGACGCCGTCCTCAGCGCGGGCGGGCGGGTGCTGTCGGTGACCGCGACCGGGGCGGACCTCGCCCAGGCCCGTGAGCGGGCGTACCGGGCCGTCTCCCGGATCCGGCTCGCCGACTCCCAGCACCGCACGGACATCGCCCGGAGCGCCGCCGGGGAGTGAGCCCGCGCCGCGTGCGCACACGGCGGGAGGGAGCCCGGCGGCATCGCGCCCCGGGCTCCCTTCCGCCGTGTGCGTCCGCCGCCGTACCCGGTCCCGGCCCGCCCGCGCGGGGGCTCGTCCCGCGCGGGTCCCGTCATCCGGTGTCCACCCCCCGCGTCCCACCCTTGCCCCAAAGCCATTCCATCGGGTGATGGCTGGGCCATCCGGATGACGGTCGCCGAACCCCCAACTATGGTGCGGCGCAGGCTTTCCGGCACTTGGCTCACCGGCATTGCGATGTCGGCGGCCGGTGCCACAGTGGGGGAGTGACCAACACCGTCGCAGGGCAGAGGGGGTGAGATCCGGTGGTGTCCGGTTCCGGTTTTTCCGTCGGCGCTCACGGCGCCCGTTCCAAGGCTCTCGCCGTACTGCGGGTGCGCGGCTGGGCCACGGCCGCCGCGCTGCTTCCCGCGGCGGCGGCCGTCGTGCTGCTCGCCGGCGCGGCCACGGGCCCGATGCGGGGCGCGGGCTGGGACACGGCGCGCTGGATCACCGGGGCCTGCGCGGTGGCCGTGCTGCTGGCGGCCGCGGGGGTGGCCGCGGTGATCGCCCGTGCGGCCCCCGCGCTGACCCCCACCGTGGAGCTCGCGCCCGGTGCCGCCCCGGACCTCCACCGGCTGGTGGAGGACCTGGCCGACCGCCTCGACGTCCCGGCGCCGTCCGCCCTCGCGCTCACGCCCGACTGCGACAGCTGGCTGGAGGACCGCTCCCACCCCGCCCGGAGCCGTACCGGTGCCCGCCGGTCCGGTGAGGGCCCGGTGCTGGTCATCGGCTCGCCGTTCCTCTGGTGGATGCGGGTGGCCGAGCTGCGCGCGGTGCTGGCGCCGGTGGTGGCGGGCGCGGGCCCGGCCGCGGACCCGGACATAGCCGCCGCCCGCCGGTTCGTCCGTGCGCTGGACGCGGCGGTCGCGGACGCCGCCGGGCCCGACGGGCGGCGGGGCATAGCCGCGCCCTTCGGGGCGTTGGCGGGCCGTGTCGCCGCGGTGCTGCTGCGGGCCTGCCGGACGGATGCGGCGGAGATGGAGCGCTGGGTCGCGACGGCCTCCTCCGAGCGCGCCAAGGGCGTGGACTTCGGGCTGAGGGTCGTCGCACAGGAGCAGGTCGGCCTCGCCTACGCCGGATGGGACCGGCTGCTGACGCGGGTGGCGCTCCCCGCCTGGCGGATCGGCCGCTGGCCCTCACGGCTGGACGCGGGCGTGGTGGCGGCCCTGACGGAGTTGTCCCGCCGGGACCGGCTCGCCGACGGCTTCGCCTCCCGTCTGGGCGAGCGCCCCGCGTGCGACCTGCTGGAGGAGCCGGGAGCCGTGGACGAGGCGGTGTCCCTGCTGGCGGCCCGGCTCTTCCACGGAGGGCGGTCCGGTCCCCCGTGGGCACCGGTCGCCTGGGAGGCCTATCCCGAGCAGGTCGTGGACCGCACCTGGCGGGCGCAGGCGGCCCGTATCCACGGGGTGCTGGACGACCTCGGGGTGCCGGCGGCGACCGGTCCCGGCGGTCCGACGCTGGCCCGGGTGATGGAGCACCTCTCCCGGAGGCCGGGCACCGCCGCGGGAGACGGACTGGCGGCCGCGCTCACGGCCCGCGCGGCCCGTGAGGAGGCGGCCGGGGCGGCGGGTCCGGGCGGCCCGGGGGAGCAGCGCCCCCCGGCCCCGGGCGAGGAGGCGGCCGCTCCCGCCGCCGAGGAGGTGTCCGCGCTGTGGGGCGGGGACACCACCCCGCTGGTGCCCCTGCAGCCGCCCCGCACCGGGCGGGAACTGCTCGCCGACCATGTGGTCGCCATGGTGTGCTGCACGGCGATCGACACCGTGGGCGCGGCGCCCGGTATGGACTGGCTCGACGGTCCGGTCCTGCTGGTCGACGGTGAGCGCTGCGCGGACCTGCTGCCCCCGGTGCTCAGTCTCGTGGAGGAGGGCGACGCCGCGCCGCTGCGCGTCTGGCTGGGCTCGCTCGGAGTGCGCCCGGAGAAGCCCGTGCGGCTGGTGTGAGCGCCCGGCCGGGGCGCCCCGTCGGCCGGAGCAGTTCGGCGGGGGTGCCACCGGGGCCGGCGTCCGCGGCCCACAGGGGTGTGCGCGACCGGCGGCGGGTCGCCCGGTGCCCTTCGACGCGGCCGGTGGCCGGAAGCGGTCCGTGCGGTGGGGCCGTCCGGGGGAGTCCGGCCGGCGGTGTGCGCAGTCCGCGGTGCCCGGAGCGGCAGGTGTCGTGAACCGCTCGGGTCCGGTCGCCGCCCGGTCTCCCTCCTCTCCCACCGGCTCGTCCTCCGCTCCTTCCCGGTACGGATCGGTCGGACGCGAGGTCCGCAGGGCGGCAGCCGTCACGGGCGGCCACGCAAACGCGCCGGATATGCGGGCAGCACGCCCGGGACGCCGGAAAGGTCCGGAGAAGTCCCTTCCGTTTCACGTCAATTCGCGACGAACGGTGACGGGCTGAGTGCGTTATGTGATGTGCTGGAGACCGGCGCTGCACAGGTCTGCGCCCACCGGCGGTCCGGGGCACCGAGGAGGCACGGCATGAGGGCGGAGAGGATCCGGCGATGGGAATCGGGCGCCCTCGCCCATGCCGTCAGCGACCCCTTCGGCCAGGGGCCGCTGCCCTGGCTGCGGGGCAGCGAGCAGTACTTCGGCGACACCGGGCAGGTCGTCCCCTGGTACGCCGACGAGGCGATGGCCCGGGGCGGCTCCGGTCGCCCGCGTACCGCCGACGACGTCCACCACCAGATCAAGGGCTTCGTCTCCCCGGGGGCGGTCGAGCCCGGCGGGGCCGTCGACTTCCACATCACCGTGGACCCGCCTCAGCAGTTCTCGGTCGACGTCTACCGGATCGGCCACTACGGGGGCGACGGTGCCGCGAAGATCACCACCAGCCCCCGGCTCTCGGGGATCGTCCAGCCGCCCCCGCTGACCGCCGACCGCACGGTCTCCTGCCACCACTGGTGGCTCTCGTGGCGGCTGCAGATCCCCTCGTACTGGTCCGTCGGCGCCTACGTGGCGGTGCTGACGACCCTCGACGGGCACCGCTCCCACATTCCGTTCACGGTCCGCGACGACCATCCGGCGGACCTGCTCCTGCTCCTGCCCGACATCACCTGGCAGGCCTACAACCTCTACCCGGAGGACGGGCGCACCGGTGCCAGCCTCTACCACGCCTGGGACGGGGACGGCCGGCTGCTCGGTGAGGCGGAGGCCGCGACGACGGTCTCCTTCGACCGCCCCTACGCCGGTGCCGGCCTCCCGCTGCACGTCGGCCACGCCTACGACTTCATCCGCTGGGCCGAGCGGTACGGCTACGACCTGGCCTACGCGGACGCGCGGGACCTGCACGCGGGGCGCATCGACCCGGCCCGCTACCGGGGCCTGGTCTTCCCCGGCCACGACGAGTACTGGTCGGTGTCCATGCGGCAGGCGGCGGAGCGGGCCCGGGACAGCGGGACGTCGCTGGTGTTCCTCTCCGCCAACACCCTCTACTGGCAGGTCCGGCTCGGTCCCTCGCCGTCCGGCGTGCCGGACCGGCTGCTCACCTGCCGCAAGCGCCGCGGCCCGGGGCGCCCGGCGCTCTGGCGCGAGCTGGACCGCGCCGAGCAGCAGCTGCTCGGCATCCAGTACGCGGGCCGGGTGCCCGAGCCGTCCCCCATGGTGGTGCGCAATGCCGACCACTGGCTGTGGGAGGCCACCGGCGCGGGCGAGGGCGACGAGATCCCCGGCCTCGTCGCGGGGGAGGCCGACCGGTACTTCCCGCGCACCGCGCTCCCCGAGCACCACCGGCGGATCCTGCTCGCCCACTCCCCCTACCGGGACGGCGAGGGCGTGGTGCGCCACCAGGAGACCTCGCTCTACCGGGCGCCCTCCGGGGCACTGGTCTTCGCCTCGGGGACCTTCGCCTGGTCGCCCGCGCTCGACCGGCCGGGCCATGTGGACGCCCGTGTCCAGCGTGCGACCGCCAACCTCCTCGACCGCATCTGCAAACGCGACTGAGCTCCGCGCCCCGCCGTTCGCGCGCCGCGTCCCGGCGGGCGGTCGGCGCGGCACGGCGCCCCCTGGTCGGGAGAGCCCCGCCGGTACGGGAGAATCGGTGCCGTCGTACTGAACCACGGGGAGGAACCGTGTCCGGATTCGTCGAAAAGCCCGAGCCCGTCCAGGTGCCGGGACTGGTGCATCTGCACACCGGCAAGGTGCGCGACCTGTACCGGAACGAGGCGGGCGACCTCGTGATGGTCGCCAGCGACCGCATCTCCGCGTACGACTGGGTGCTCCCCACCGAGATCCCGGACAAGGGGCGGGTGCTCACCCGGCTGTCGCTGTGGTGGTTCGACCGGCTGAAGGACCTGGTGCCCCACCACGTCCTGTCCACCGAACTGCCCGCGGGCGCTCCCGCCTCCTGGGAGGGCCGCACCCTGGTGTGCCGCTCGCTGCGCATGGTGCCCGTGGAGTGCGTGGCACGCGGCTACCTCACCGGGTCGGGACTGGCCGAGTACGAGCAGTCCCGGACCGTCTGCGGCCTGGCGCTCCCCGAGGGGCTCGCCGACGGGTCCGAGCTGCCGGCGCCGATCTTCACCCCGGCGACCAAGGCCGCCGTGGGCGACCACGACGAGAACGTCAGCTACGAGGAGGTCGCCCGCCAGGTCGGCGCCGAGACGGCGGCGCTGCTGCGCCGGAAGACGATCGACGTGTACGCGCGGGCGCGGGACATCGCCCGGGACCGCGGCATCATCCTGGCCGACACCAAGTTCGAGTTCGGCTTCGACGGGGACGCGCTCGTCCTCGCCGACGAGGTGCTGACGCCGGACTCCTCCCGCTTCTGGCCCGCCGACGCCTGGGAGCCGGGGCACGCGCAGCCCTCCTACGACAAGCAGTTCGTCCGCGACTGGCTGACCTCGCCGGCGTCCGGCTGGGACCGCCGGAGCGAGGAGCCGCCCCCGGCGCTGCCGGAGGAGGTCGTGGCGGCCACCCGTGCCAAGTACCTGGAGGCCTACGAGCTGCTGACCGGCACCGCCTGGTCCTAGGCCGGTCTGGCACGGTCCCGCACCGCGCACACTCGCTGCGTTGCCGGAGCCGTCCCCGGGCGTCCCGTACGAGGACGGCCCTCCGCCCTGCGGTGGCACGCACCACATGCCGCGCACCCAGCTGCGGGCGGACGGCGCCGTGCCGGACACGACCCGGCGCGCGCCGGCGGCACGCGGGGCCCCGTGTGCCGCCGCCCCGCCGTGAGGGACCCGGCCCGCCCTCCGCGACCGCCCGGGCCCGGCCGGTGCCGGGCCGCCCGGCTTCCCCCGGGGGAAGCCGGGGAAGCGGGGTGCGGTGGAGGGGGACACGACGAAGCCCCCGGTGAGATCACCGGGGGCTTCGAACCGAGCGGACGACGAGATTCGAACTCGCGACCCTCACCTTGGCAAGGTGATGCTCTACCAACTGAGCCACGTCCGCATGCGCCGTAGCGCGGAGCCCACTATACCCAACCTTTCTCCCGGGCGAGACGCACCGCGGTGTGGCGGTTCTCGGCGCCGAGCTTGGAGGCCGCCGAGGAGAGGTAGTTGCGCACGGTGCCCGGGGACAGCGAGGCCCGCACGGCGATCTCCGCGACGGGCGCCCCGTCCTCGGCCAGGGCCAGCACCTCGGCCTCGCGCGCGGTCAGCGGGGAGTCGCCCGCGGAGATCGCGTCGGCCGCCAACTCCGGGTCCACATAGCGGTTTCCCGCGTGGACGGTGCGGATGATCTCGGCGAGCCTCCGGGCGCTCACGGTCTTCGGGACGAAGCCCCGCACCCCCGCGGCCAGGGCCCGCTTCAGGTGCCCGGGGAGTCCGTGGCTGGTCACGATCAGGCTGCGGCACCCGGGGAGTTCGTCCCTGAGGCGTGTGGCCACCGTCACACCGTCGGCGCCCGGCATCTGCAGGTCCAGCACGGCCACGTCCGGCCGGTGGGCCCGGGCCATCGCCAGGGCCTCGGGCCCGGTGGCGGCCTCGGCGACGACGCCCAGGTCGTCCTCCAGGGCGAGCAGGGCGGCGAGTGCGCCCCGGATCAGGTGCTCGTCGTCGGCGAGCAGGACGCGTACACGCGGGGTCACGCGGGCTCCTTCGGCTCGGTGCTCGTACGGGGCGGCTCCCGCCCCGGGGCGCTCCGGCGCTTTCCCGGGGCCCGCCGGGGGCCCGGCGGCCGGGGCACGGGGCCGGAGGCGGCGCCCGGTGCCGCGGTCCCCGCTCCCTCGGCGCCGGGGTCCTCGGGCTCCGGCAGCGGGACACGGGCGGCCACCCGGAAGCGGTCGCCGTCGAGCGGGCCCGCCTCCAGGCTGCCGCCGACCGCGGCGAGGCGTTCCCGCAGTCCCGCCAGACCGGAGCCCGGGCCGGCGGGGGCGGCCCGGGCTCCCGCCCCGTCGTTCTCGACGGTCAGGACCGCGCTGCCCTCGGAGAGGCCGACCGAGATCGTGCAGTGCCGGGCGTCGCCGTGCCGCAGGGTGTTGGTGGTGGCCTCACGGACCACCCAGCCGAGGGCGGACTGGACGGCCGCGTCCAGCGCGGACAGCTCCCGCCCGCCGCGGTGGGCCCGCGGCACGGCCCCCGGGTGCGGGGCGGTCAGCACCGTGCACCCGATGCCCGCGGCCGCGAGCACGCTGCTCGCCCCGTCCAGTTCGGCCCGCAGGTCGGCGTCCCGGTAGCCGCGCACCACCTCGCGCACCTCCCGCTGGGACTCCCGTGCGATCCGCTGGACCTCGGTCATCTGGTCGGCGGCCTCCGGCCGTCCGCGGTGCGCGAGTTCCACGGCGAGCTCGCTCTTGAGCGCGATGACCGCCAGGTTGCGGCCCAGCACGTCGTGGAGGTCCCGTCCGAAGCGCAGCCGCTCCTCGGCGACGGCCAGCCGGGCCTCGACGTCCCGTGCCGCGTGGAGCTTCCACATCACGGCGAGCACCCACAGGGAGACCCGGACCGTGACCGCGAGCCACCCGGTGACCAGACCCACCGTGACGGCCACGGCCACCGCGGCGCCCGCCCCGTACCCGGCCCCCGGCAGCACCGCGGCGAGCACGACGAGTGCGAGCACCTGGTGCAGGGCGACCGTCCGGGCCCTCGGCAGCAGGCAGTGGCCGCCCGAGAGCGGGGCCAGGCAGCAGCCGAGGAGCAGCGGGAGCAGCCCCTCCGGCACGGCCTTCGCCGCCGCCACCACCGGCGCCGCCAGTGCGGCGGTGGTGGCGGCGCAGAGGGCGAGCAGCCGCCCGGGGTAGGCCCTGCGGCCGAGGTACGCCTCGATCGCGGCGCGGGCGAGGCGGTGGCACAGGACGCCGTTGACCACTGCGAACAGCAGGGCGGCGGAGGCCAGGAGGGGCTGACCCGCGTCGCGGACCAGGAGGGCGGCCATCAGCAGGACGACGCACAGCACCGCACCCCAGTGGATCGCGTACACCGAGCCGCGCGTGTACAGATCGACCTTCGCCGGTCCGCTGCGGCCGCTCCAGAGCTTCACCCGGTCCCTCCTCGTCTTCCGCCCGCCAGTCCGCGGTCCCCGCGCCCTCGCCCTCCGGGCCCCGCCGCCCCCGGACGGCGAGGCGGGTGCGGACGCTCAGCGCCGGGGCTCCCAGCGGAACCACCGTCGCACAGCGAACACCCCCAGCAGCGTCCAGGCCACTGCCGCCAGCGCCGCGGTGGCGAGCTCGGCCGGCTCGGCACCGCCGGTCCATCCCGCCCTGACCAGGGTCATGGCCCCGGTCAGCGGCAGCAGCTCGCACAGCCGCGCCAGCCGGTCCGGCAGGAGGGCCAGCGGGAGGACCAGGCCCGAGCCGACCGAGGAGAGCACCAGCATCGGCAGCGTGGTGATCTGGGCGCTCTCCACGGTCCGGGTCACGGCGGACGTCGCCGCGGCCAGCACCGTCATCAGCACCACCCCGAGGAGCACGCCCGCGGCGAGCAGCCACGGCCGCTCGGGCGCGCCCGTGCCGAGGAGCGCCGCGCCCGCCGCACCCAGCGCGGCGCACTGGGCGAGTGCCAGGGCGGCGGCCGGGAGCGCCGCGCCCGCCAGGATCTCCGCGTCGGACGCCTCCCCCGTGCGCAGCCGCTTCAGCACCAGGTCCTCGCGCCGCGCGACGTAGGCGGAGACCAGGTTCATGTGGACGACGAGGACGAGGGCGAGGCCGGTGCCGCTCGTCATCAGCGCGGTGTCGGGGTCGATGCCGGTGCCGGACAGGTCGAGGCCCCCGAGGGAGTTCCTGACCGCGACCACCATCAGCGCGGGGAGGGCCAGCGCGACGAAGAGCGAGGACCGGTTGCGGACGAGCAGGGTGATCTCCGCGCGCCCCAGGGCCGTCAGCCGTCCCGCGGCCGTCGTCGTGGCCGTCATCGGGCCCTCACCGTCCCGTCGTTGCCGCTGTCGTGGGGGTGCGCGTCGCCGAGGTCCGGTGGGCCGCCGCCGGGGAGGCTCCCGCCCGCGTGCTCGGCGATGTCGAGGAACGCCTCCTCCAGCGAGGCGGAGCGGGCGTCGAGCTGCTCCAGCCCCACGTCCGCCTCCGCCGCCCACCGGAGCAGGGCTCCGAGGTCCTCCTGGAGGCGGTGGGTGCGGATCTCGACGTGCCGGCCGTCGGCGGCCGCGTGGAGCGAGAGCGGCAGCCGGGCCGGTGCGACCTCCTCGGGCAGCCTGAAGCGGATGCGCGCCGGGCGTCGGGCGGTCACCTCGGCGGGCGTGCCCGAGGTGACGACGAGGCCCTGGTGCATGATCGCCAGCCGGTCCGCCAGCGACTCGGCCTCCTCCAGGTAGTGCGTGGTCAGCAGCACCGTGGTCCCGCCGTCCCGGAGGGCGCGCACCAGCTCCCAGGTGTCGCGGCGCCCCTCGGCGTCCAGTCCGGTGGTCGGCTCGTCGAGGAAGAGCACCTCGGGCCTGCCCAGGAGCGCCAGGGCCAGGTCGAGCCTGCGGCGCTCGCCCCCGGAGAGCTGCTTCACCCTGACCCCCGCCCGGTGGCCGAGCCCCACGAGCTCCAGGGCCTCGGGCACGGGGCGGGCTCCGCTGGTGCAGCCGGCCCACATCCGGGCGGTCTCGGCGGCGGTCAGGTCCGAGGGGAAGCCGCCCTCCTGGAGCATCACCCCGATACGGGGGCGCACGGCGGCGCGCTGCCGCCAGGGGTCGTGGCCCAGGACGCGGACGGTGCCGGCGCCGGGCGGGGCGAGTCCTTCGAGCAGTTCGACGGTGGAGGTCTTGCCGGCCCCGTTGGTCCCGAGCAGGGCGAAGACCTCGCCGTGGCGCACGTTCAGGTCGATGCCGCGGACGGCCCGGTACCCGCCCGTGTAGGTGCGGTGGAGCCCGCGCGCCTCGATCGCGTGCTCCTCGTGCCCGGATGCGGAGCGAGTGGCTTCGAGTGCGTTCCGGAGTGTGGCGTCGGTCATGCCACCAGGCTTCCGCCGCCCGTGCGGCGGCGGCAGTGCCTGCTGTCATCGCCGCCCGTGACGGATGTCATGGGTCCGGGCGGGAGCCGCGCGGTGCACGCGGAGACGACGAAGGCCCCGATCGTGATGATCGGGGCCTTCGTTCCACGAGCGGACGACGAGATTCGAACTCGCGACCCTCACCTTGGCAAGGTGATGCTCTACCAACTGAGCCACGTCCGCAGTGCCTCCGCTCGGCTTTCACCGGGCGGCGCGTTCACCACTGTACCTGATCCACAACGGTGGCCGGTAAGAGGTGGAGAGCGGGTGACAGGAATTGCACACTGCGCCTTCCCCCTGGAAGGGGGATGTTCTACTACTGAACTACACCCGCACGATCCTCGGTTCGGGCCTTTCGGCCTCGCCCCTCGGCGTGCTCCAGACTCTAGCCGATCATCGGGGGGGGCGTGCAAGTCGGATCGGGTGCGACGGCGCCTCCGCCGTCCCCGCGAGGTCAACTCGCCGCGCGGAACGCCTCGTAGACGTGCTTGGGGATGCGCCCCCGGGCGGGGATGTCCATCTTCCGCGACTGCGCCCAGGCGCGGACGGCGGACGGTGCCGGTTCCACCGCGGTGTGGCGGTACGCCTCGGGTGCGGGCCTCCGCCCCGCGCCCCCGGACCGCTTCCGGCCCGCGGCCAGGTACGGTGCCAGGGCCTTGCGCAGTTTCTTTGCATTGGAGGTATTGAGGTCGATCTCGTACGACTTCCCGTCCAGGCCGAACATGACCGTTTCCGCCGCTTCTCCTCCGTCGATGTCGTCGGAGAGTGTGACGACCACTCGCTGAGCCACGGATATCGGTCCTTTCCCTGCGGTGTCACCGCTTCTGACGTGCCAGGACGCCGGATAAGCGGTCGGCGAGGAGCAATGCCGCTTTCCTCTGCATTCCTTTGTACAGCGGCGGGCGGCGCATTGTGAAGCCCCGGTAATTCGCTGCGCGTGTCCGCGGCAAACCCCCTCGGCATTCCTATCCGGGATTTCCGTGCGGTGTCCAAGGATATCTACTCGCGTAGATTTCTCGGCCGGGTACGCTGAGGGAACCGCCCTCGCAACACACCACCGGGAGTGCCCGTGGCTCGCGTCGTAGTCGACGTCATGCTCAAGCCCGAGATCCTCGACCCCCAGGGGCAGGCGGTGCAGCGTGCACTGCCCCGTCTGGGATTCGACGGCATCGCGGACGTACGTCAGGGGAAGCGCTTCGAGCTGGAGGTGGACGGGACGGTCGACGACGCCGCCCTCGCCCGCATCCACGAGATGGCCGAGACCTTCCTCGCCAACACCGTCATCGAGGACTTCGTCGTGAGGGTCGAGTCGTGACCTCGCGTATCGGAGTCGTCACCTTCCCCGGAACCCTCGACGACCAGGACGCCCTGCGCGCCGTGCGCGTGGCCGGCGCCGAGGCCGTGCCGCTCTGGCACCGCGACAGGGACCTGCACCAGGTCGACGCGGTCGTCCTGGCGGGCGGGTTCAGCTACGGGGACTACCTCCGCGCCGGAGCCATCTCCCGCTTCTCGCCGGTGATGGAGACGATCATCGAGCAGGCCAAGGGCGGCATGCCGGTGCTCGGCATCTGCAACGGCTTCCAGATCCTCACCGAGGCGCACCTGCTGCCCGGCGCGATGCTCCGCAACAACCACCTCCACTTCATCTGCCGCGACCAGCGGCTGACGGTGGAGAACGCGGCCACCGCCTGGACGGCCGACTACGAGCAGGGCCAGGAGATCTCGGTCCCGCTGAAGAACATGGACGGCCGGTACACCGCCGACGAGCGCACGCTGGACGAGCTGGAGGCCGAGGGGCGCGTCGCGTTCCGCTACACCGCCGGCGGGAACGCGGCCGACGGCTACGGCAACCCCAACGGCTCGCTGCGCGACATCGCGGGCATCACCAACGCGGCGGGCAACGTCGTGGGCCTGATGCCGCACCCCGAGCACGCCGTGGAGCCGCTGATCGGCACGGGCGGAACGGACGGGCTCGGATTCTTCACCTCGATCCTCAAGAAGTTGGTCAGCGCCTCATGACTCTCGACACGGTCAAGCACGCCTCCGGGACGCCTGACGCGGAGCAGCCCTGGCGCGAACTCGGGCTCAAGGAGGACGAGTACGCGCGCATCCGCGAGATCCTCGGCCGCCGGCCCACCGGCGCCGAGCTGGCCATGTACAGCGTCATGTGGTCCGAGCACTGCTCCTACAAGAGCAGCAAGGTCCACCTGCGCCAGTTCGGGGAGAAGGCCCCCGAGAACGACGCCCTGCTCGTCGGCATCGGCGAGAACGCGGGCGTGGTCGACGTCGGCCAGGGCTACGCGGTGACCTTCAAGGTCGAGTCGCACAACCACCCCTCGTACATCGAGCCCTACCAGGGCGCGGCGACGGGTGTCGGCGGCATCGTCCGCGACATCCTCGCCATGGGCGCCCGTCCGGTGGCCGTCGTCGACCCCCTGCGGTTCGGCGCCCCCGACCACCCGGACACCAGGCGCGTGCTGCCGGGCGTGGTCGCGGGCATCGGCGGCTACGGCAACTGCCTCGGCCTGCCGAACATCGGCGGCGAGGTCGTCTTCGACTCCTGCTACCAGGGCAACCCGCTGGTCAACGCCGGCTGCATCGGCGTGATGAAGCACGAGGACATCCACCTGGCCAAGGCCTCCGGCCCCGGCAACAAGGTCATCCTCTACGGTGCCCGCACCGGCGGCGACGGTATCGGCGGCGTCTCGGTGCTCGCCTCCGAGACCTTCGACGACTCCAAGCCCGCCAAGCGCCCCGCCGTCCAGGTCGGCGACCCGTTCCAGGAGAAGCTCCTGATCGAGTGCACCCTGGAGATCTTCCGGGAGAAGCTCGTCGCGGGCATCCAGGACCTCGGCGGCGCCGGGCTGTCCTGCGCCACCTCCGAGCTGGCCAGCGCCGGCTCCGGCGGCATGCGCGTCGAGCTCGACCGCGTCCACCTGCGCGACGCGACGCTCTCGCCCGAGGAGATCCTCATGAGCGAGTCGCAGGAGCGCATGTGCGCGATCGTCGAGCCCGACAAGGTCGAGCGCTTCCTCGCCATCTGCGAGAAGTGGGACGTCATCGCCACCGTGATCGGCGAGGTCACCGAGGGCGAGCGGCTGGAGATCTACTGGCACGGCGAGCAGATCGTCGACGTGCCGCCGCGCACGGTCGCCCACGAGGGCCCCGTCTACGAGCGTCCCTACGCCCGCCCGTCCTGGCAGGACGCCCTGCAGGCGGACGACGCGAACGCGCTGCCCCGCCCGGCGGACGCCGAGGAACTGCGTGCCCAGGTGCTCAGGCTCGTCGCCTCGCCGAACCAGGCGTCGAAGGCGTGGATCACCGACCAGTACGACCGCTTCGTGCAGGGCAACACGGTGCTCGCCCAGCCCGAGGACGCGGGCATGGTGCGCATCGACGAGGAGTCCAACCTCGGCGTGGCCATGGCGACCGACGGCAACGGCCGGTACGCCAAGCTCGACCCGTACACCGGGGCGCAGCTCGCCCTCGCCGAGGCCTACCGCAACGTCGCCGCGTCGGGAGCCAGGCCGCTCGCGGTCTCGGACTGCCTGAACTTCGGCTCCCCCGAGGACCCGGACGTGATGTGGCAGTTCGCCGAGGCCACCCGCGGGCTCGCGGACGCCTGCCAGACGCTCGGCACCCCGGTGACCGGCGGCAACGTCTCGCTCTACAACCAGACCGGCGAGACGGCGATCCACCCCACCCCGGTGGTGGCCGTGCTCGGCGTGATCGACGACGTGACACGGCGCACGCCGATCGCGTTCGCCGAGGAGGGGCAGCTGCTCTACCTGCTCGGCGACACCCGTGAGGAGTTCGGCGGCTCGGCGTGGTCCCAGGTCGTCCACGACCACCTCGGCGGTCTGCCGCCCGCGGTGGATCTCGACCGGGAGCGGCTGCTGGCGGAGATCCTCATCTCGGCCTCCCGCGACGGCATGATCGACGCCGCGCACGACCTCTCCGACGGCGGGCTGGTCCAGGCGGTCGCCGAGTCCTGCCTGCGCGGCGGGAAGGGCGCCCGGCTGGTCGTGCCGGACGGCCTGGACGCCTTCACCTTCCTGCTGAGCGAGTCGGCCGGACGCGCGGTCGTCGCCGTGCCGCGCAGCGAGGAGCTGCGCTTCACCGACATGTGCGGTGCGCGCGGGCTGCCCGCGACCCGGATCGGTGTCGTGGACGGCGACGCGGTCGAGGTCCAGGGCGCGTTCGGCATCCCGCTCGACGAGCTGCGCGCCGCGCACGAGGAGACGATCCCGGGCCTGCTGGCCTGACGCGCATCGGCGCGGCTCCGCTTCCGGAGCCCCCGAGCCCCGCCCGGCACGGCGTCCCGCGCCGCCGGGCGGGGCTCCGGCGTGCCCCGGGGCCTGCCCCCGGCGGCAGCCCGGCCCCGTGACCGGGTGCGGTCCGGGTCCTCCGGCCGCGTGCGGCCCGGCCCTGCCCGGGCCCTCCGGCGCCGCGCGCGGGCCCGGCGCGGTGCGATCCCCGGCGCGGACCCCGCGACGTGCCGCCGGGCCGTAGGGTCGGGCCATGCCCCCTGCCGCCAAGCGCACCCGCTCCTACGACCACGCGAAGGTCGTGGCCGCGGTCCTCGCCCAGTTCTCCCACGTCCGCGCGACGGCCGGGCGGCTGACGCCCGAGCAGCTCGCCCTGCCCACCCGGCTGGGGGAGTGGACGGTGCGCGAACTCTGCGCCCACATCGCGATGGTGGCCCGGCTCGCGGCCGACGGCCTGGAGCGGCCCGAGCCGCGCACCCGGGACCTCGCCCTGCTGGACTGGCCGTTCGCCACCTCCACCGCGGCGTCCGCGGTCGACGAGGACACCCGCTCCTTCGCCGGGCACGGGGAGGTGGACGAACTCTGCGCACGCACCGCCGAGCGGATCGGGGCCCTGCTCCCCGGTTCCCCCGCCGACCGGCTGGTCGCGATGCGGTTCGGCGGGATGCGGTTCGGCGACTTCCTCGTCACCCGCACCGTCGAGCTGGTGGTGCACACCGACGACCTGGCCGCCGCCACCGGGCTGGAGATCCCCTACGACCGGCAGGCGCTCGCCGCCTGCACCCGGCTGCTCGCGGACGCCCTCGCGGTGAAGGCGCCGGGCGGTTCCACGGAGGTGCGGATCCCGCCGTTCGCGGTCGTGCAGTGCATCGAGGGACCGCGCCACACCCGGGGCACTCCCCCGAACACCGTGGAGACCGATCCGCTGACCTGGGTCAGGCTCGCGACCGGGCGCGCCGCCTGGCAGGAGGAGCGGGACGCCGCCCGGGTCCGGGTCCGCGGCGAGCGGGCCGACCTGGGGCCGCTGCTGCCCCTGCTGGGCTGATCCCGGTCGCCGGTCCGCCGGGCTGATCCCGGTCGCCGGACGGAACCGCTCCGCACGCGGGGCCGTCCCAGCGGCATGCGTCCTCGGCTGATCCCTTCCGTCCTCGCGTCCGTCCTCCTCCTGCCGCTTGCCGCCTGCGGCGGGCAGACGTCCTCCGGAGCGGCCTCCTCCGCCGTTCCCGACCTCCCCCTGTCCGGAGTGCGGTGGTCCGTCGACGCCCTCACGCTGGACGGCCGGCGCATCCCCGCCCCCGCAGGCGCCCACCTGGAGGTCACCGACGAGGGCCGGGCCCGGGGCGACTACGGCTGCAACCGCTTCGGGGCGCAGGTGCGCGTCGAGGGCGACACGGTGACCGTCAGCCCGGGCGAGGCGACCGAGAAGGGGTGCGCCGAGGACGTCCAGAGCTTCGAGGACGGCTTCCGCGCCCTGCTCACCGGCGCGCTCACGGGTGAACTGGCCGACGACCGGCTGACCCTCACCGACCGGCACGGCGACCAGATCGCGCTCTCGGCCGCCCGGGAGCCCGCACTGGTGGGCACCGGGTGGACGGTCACGTCCCTGGTGGAGGGGGAGAGCGCCTCCTCCCTTCCCGAGGGCGCGCGGGGCACCGCCGTGCTGGCCTTCGCCGAGGACGGCACGGTCGAGGGGAGCCTGGGCTGCAACCGCTTCACCGCCGACGCCCGGATCACCGGCGACTCGGTGGCCCTCGGGCCGATCGCGGCCACCAGGAAGCTCTGCGACGGTCCCGCGATGGAGCTGGAGCGGGCACTGACGGCACTGCTGGAGTCGGGGGCGCTGCGGTACCGGCTGGACCAGGGTGCGCTGACCCTCACCGCCGGGGACGGTACGGGTCTGGTGGCCTCGGCGGAGCCGGAGCGCTGAGGGCCCCGCGGCCGCCCGGGCGCCGCCTTGCGTCCCGAATGTCGGAGTATGTCCCTGCGTGGAGGGGCGGGCGGGGATGTGAACTAGCGCACGCGGTCCCGGTCCGGCCCCGGGTGGCCGGCGGCACCCCCGCCCCCTCGCCCCCGAGCGGCTCCCGGCGCCGGCGGTCACACCCGCGCCGCCCGGGGCCTGCCTGGGGAGTCGGCCCCCGTTCCGCTATCCGGACGGCCCGGCGAACGTCCGGGTGATCTTGTCCGGGGGTGGGTGAGAGGCGTGCGGGAACCTCGGAATCAGGGGTTCCGGGACGTGCCGGGGCGCCCTCCGCGGCCCTTGGGAGCGGGTGCGCGGCCATCCCCAATTCGGACCAGTGGTCGATCTCGCCTACACTCGGTGGCGTGCCACGTGGTGACGGACGACTCAACCACGACCTGCTCCCCGGAGAGAAGGGCCCCCAGGACGCCTGCGGCGTCTTCGGTGTCTGGGCTCCGGGCGAAGAGGTCGCCAAGCTCACTTACTTCGGGCTCTACGCCCTCCAGCATCGAGGCCAGGAATCCGCGGGAATCGCGGTCAGCAACGGCTCTCAGATCCTCGTCTTCAAGGACATGGGCCTTGTGTCCCAGGTCTTCGACGAGACCTCCCTCGGCTCCCTGAGCGGTCATATCGCGGTCGGACACGCCCGCTACTCGACCACCGGAGCCTCCGTGTGGGAGAACGCCCAGCCGACCTTCCGGGCCACCGCCCACGGGTCGATCGCGCTGGGTCACAACGGCAACCTGGTCAACACCGCGCAGCTGGCCGGGATGGTCGCCGACCTCCCCAAGGAGAACGGCCGCGCCACCCAGGTCGCCGCTACCAACGACACGGACCTGGTCACCGCCCTGCTGGCGGGCCAGGTCGACGAGGACGGCAAGCCGCTCACCGTGGAGGAGGCGGCCGCCCAGGTCCTCCCCGCGGTGAAGGGCGCCTTCTCGCTCGTCTTCATGGACGAGGGCACCCTGTACGCGGCCCGCGACCCGCAGGGCATCCGCCCGCTGGTCCTCGGCCGCCTGGAGCGCGGCTGGGTCGTCGCCTCCGAGTCGGCCGCCCTCGACATCTGCGGCGCCAGCTTCGTCCGCGAGGTCGAGCCCGGTGAGATGATCGCCATCGACGAGAACGGCATCCGGACCTCTCGCTTCGCAGATGCGAAGCCCAAGGGCTGTGTCTTCGAGTACGTGTACCTGGCCCGTCCCGACACGGACATCGCCGGCCGGAACGTGTACCTCTCGCGGGTGGAAATGGGCCGGAAACTTGCGGCGGAAGCCCCCGTCGAGGCCGACCTCGTCATAGCGACGCCGGAGTCCGGCACGCCCGCGGCGATCGGCTACGCCGAGGCCAGCGGTATCCCGTACGGCTCCGGACTGGTGAAGAACGCCTACGTCGGGCGCACCTTCATCCAGCCCTCCCAGACCATCCGGCAGCTCGGCATCCGGCTGAAGCTGAACCCCCTGAAGGAAGTCATCAAGGGCAAGCGCCTGGTCGTGGTGGACGACTCGATCGTCCGCGGCAACACCCAGCGCGCCCTGGTCAAGATGCTGCGCGAGGCCGGCGCCGCCGAGGTCCACATCCGGATCTCGTCCCCGCCGGTGAAGTGGCCCTGCTTCTTCGGCATCGACTTCGCCACCCGCGCGGAGCTGATCGCCAACGGCATGACGATCGACGAGATCGGCACCTCGCTCGGCGCCGACTCCCTCGCGTACATCTCCATCGACGGCATGATCGCCGCGACCACGATCGACAAGCCCCAGCTGTGCCGCGCGTGCTTCGACGGCGAGTACCCGATGGAGCTGCCCGACCCGGAGCTGCTCGGCAAGCAGCTGCTGGAGACGGAGCTGGCCGCCGGGCCCGCGGCCACCGCGGCCGCCGACGCGCTCCGCCGTCCGTAACACCCCGCAGTAACGACACGAAAGCTCTGAAGCCATGTCTCAGACCACCGGTGCCAGCTACTCCGAGGCAGGTGTCGACATCGAAGCGGGCGACCGCGCCGTCGAGCTGATGAAGGAGTGGGTGAAGAAGACGCAGCGCCCCGAGGTCCTCGGCGGCCTCGGCGGCTTCGCCGGCCTCTTCGACGCGTCCGCCCTCAAGCGCTACGAGCGCCCGCTGCTGGCCTCGGCCACCGACGGGGTCGGCACGAAGGTCGACATCGCCCGCCAGATGGGCGTCTACGACACGATCGGCCACGACCTGGTCGCCATGGTCATGGACGACATCGTCGTCTGCGGTGCCGAGCCGCTGTTCATGACGGACTACATCTGCGTCGGCAAGGTCCACCCCGAGCGGGTCGCCGCCATCGTCAAGGGCATCGCGGAGGGCTGTGTGCTCGCCGGGACCGCCCTCGTCGGCGGCGAGACCGCGGAGCACCCTGGGCTGCTCGGCCCCGACGACTTCGACGTGGCCGGCGCCGGGACCGGCGTGGTGGAGGCGGACCGGCTGCTCGGGCCGGACCGCATCCGCACGGGTGACGTGGTCATCGCGATGGCCTCCTCCGGCCTTCACTCGAACGGGTACTCGCTCGTCCGCCACGTGCTGTTCGACCGGGCCGGGATGTCCCTGGACCAGCAGGTCGAGGAGCTCGGGCGCACGCTGGGCGAGGAGCTGCTGGAGCCCACCCGGATCTACTCGCTGGACTGCCTGGCGACGACGCGGACGACCGAGGTGCACGCCTTCAGCCACATCACCGGGGGCGGTCTCGCCGCCAACCTCGCGCGGGTGGTCCCCGACGGGCTGCACGCGGTGGTCGACCGTTCCACGTGGACCCCGGGTCCCGTCTTCGACCTCGTCGGCACGGCCGGCCGGGTCGAGCGGCTGGAGCTCGAGAAGACGCTCAACATGGGCGTCGGCATGATGGCCGTGGTCCCGGAGTCCTCCGTCGAGGTGGCCCTGGCCACGCTGGCCGACCGGGGCGTGGACGCCTGGGTCGCCGGTGAGATCGTCGACCGCGGCGACCGCACCACCGGTGCGGAGCTGACCGGGTCGTACGCCGTCTAGCCCGCGACGACGGCCGGTGACCTGCGCGTGAGCGCGACCTCGGGCACGACGGAGAGGCGGCTGCCCTCAGGGGGCGGCCGCCCGGCCGGACGACACGGTCGCCGAACAGTACGGAAGCGCACAGAACCCGGTCCGGGCACAGGCCGGACCGGGTCGGTGGATGGGCGTCAAGCGCCGCGGCGTTGCGACGCGGGACCGGACTCCTCGTCCTCGTCCCCGTCGTCGTTGTACATGTCGGCGTACCGCGCGTACGGGTCGTCTTCCTCGTCGTCGTCCTCGAACGGCTCGCCGTTCGGCGGCTGGTTCGAGATATGACCCGAAGTCGATGCGCCCAGCTCGTTGGCCAGACGTGCGAGGTCCGTCCCGCCGCTGTTGTACTTCAGCTGGCGGGCGACCTTCGTCTGCTTGGCCTTGGCCCGGCCGCGCCCCATGGCTCGACCCCCTCGGTGACGGGGCTCGACGGCCCCAGAGTCTTGACACGCGTTCATGATGCGGAACGGGCTCTCCTCGGAGAGCTCGGCCCGTAGGGCTTCAACGGTACCTGCTTCCGCGGCCATACGGTACGCCGCCCGCATGAGGTGCCACTTCACACGACCCCCGAGGCGCCCCGTCCTCGCTGGTCAACTGCGATTTTAACCTCTTCCGGGCACACGACCCGCCGTCCGGGGTGAGTCTTCTCTCCCCCCGGACGGGCGGGCCGTGCGCCCAGGGCTCAGCCCTGCCGTGCCTCGGCCATGCGCTGCTCGGCGATCCGGTCGGCCGCGGCGGCCGGCGGGATACCGTCTTCCTTCGCACGTGCGAATATTGCCAGCGTGGTGTCGAAGATCCCGGCGGCCTGGATCTTGCACCGGTCGAAGTCGAACCCGTTCAGTTCGTCCGCCACCTGGATGACGCCGCCGGCGTTCACCACGTAGTCCGGGGCGTAGAGGATGCCCCGGTCGGCCAGGTCCTTCTCGACGCCCTGGTGGGCCAGCTGGTTGTTGGCCGCGCCGCAGACGACCCGGGCCGTCAGCACCGGCACGGTGTCGTCGTTCAGCGCGCCGCCCAGCGCACACGGTGCGTAGATGTCCAGGCCCTCGGTGCGGATCAGCGTCTCGGTGTCCGCCACCGCGGTGACCTCGGGGTGGGCCTCGACGATCCGCCGGACCGACTCCTCGCGCACATCGGTGATCACGACCTCGGCACGCTCCTCCAGCAGGTGCTGCACCAGGTAGTGGCCGACCTTGCCCACGCCGACGACGCCGACCTTGCGGCCGCGCAGCGAGGGGTCCCCCCACAGGTGCTGGGCCGAGGCCCGCATGCCCTGGTACACGCCGAAGGCGGTGAGCACGGAGGAGTCGCCCGCGCCGCCGTTCTCGGGGGAGCGGCCGGTCACCCAGCGGCTCCCGCGGGCGACCACGTCCATGTCCGCGACGAAGGTGCCGACGTCGCAGGCGGTGACGTAGCGGCCGCCGAGGGAGTCCACGAAGCGGCCGTAGGCGAGCAGCAGGTCCTCGGACTTGATCTGCTCGGGGTCACCGATGATCACGGCCTTGCCGCCGCCGTGGCGGAGGCCGGCCATGGCGTTCTTGTAGGACATCCCGCGCGCGAGGTTGAGCGCGTCGGCGACGGCGTCCTCCTCGGAGGCGTACGGGTAGAAGCGCGTGCCGCCGAGGGCGGGGCCCAGGGCGGTGGAGTGGATGGCGATGACGGCCCTGAGGCCCGTGGCGCGGTCCTGGCAGAGCACGACCTGCTCGTGCCCTCCCTGCTCGGATCGGAACAGGGTGTGCAGGACGCCGTCGGTCACATCGGTCACGGTGGTGACTCCCAAGTACGAAGCGGCGGGGGGAGGACCTTCCGGGGGTGGGGGAAGGTCCGTGTGGGCAGAGAGTATGTCCTACGCGCGCGTAGGTGGGCACGGTGCGCCGGAACACCCTCCGGGAGGGTGCCGACGTGGAAGGATTCCGCTATGCCAGCGCAGTCCTCGGTCCTCGTTCCGTACGCGGTCTACTTGCGGGTCTACGAGCCGCTCGCGGCCTTCCCGGAGCCGGAGCGGTCCTACTGGGCGCGCTACGCGCGGCGCGGCGACGGCCCCACGGCGCAGGACGAACTCCGCCGCTCGCTGGCGGACTTGCTGCCCACCCCGCCGGTCGCCGTCCCCGTCCACGAGAGCCCCGACGCCTTCGTCGCCGAGGTCGACGGAGTGGTCTGCGTCTGCCCCTGGCGGACCCGGCTGCGCGGCTGGCTGGCGCTGGCGGAGCTCCCGGGCGTGCTTCCCGCGGCGCTGCTGGACGCGGTGCTGCCCCGGGTGGTGCGCGAGCAGGCCGCGGCCGATTTCGAGAAGTGGCGGGCGGGCAACCCGGACGCGCGGCCGTGGATGAGGACCGCGCTGTGGGCGGTGCCGGTCGGCTGGTTCGTGCTCTTCTCCGACGGGGAGCGCGTGCACTGCCCCGAGGAGCCCGCGCTGCGCTACCGGACGCCGATGGTCCAGGCCCGGCGGCGGCTGGCCCGGGCGCTGCGCACGGTCCGCGAGGCGATCGGCGAGGGGCCGCTGACCGAGATGCTGGTGGACGTGGGGCGCTGGCTGGAGGAGTTCCATCCGCGCTCGCTGGTGGAGCTGGACTACGGCGGGCTGGTGCACGCGCTGGGAGCGGCGGAGCTCGCGGAGGACCACTCGGCGCGCGATGCGGCGGAGGGGCTGGCGGCTCTGGGCGCCGGCGACCGGGAGGGCGCGGGCGAGGCGTACCGGAGGCTGACCGAGCGCTGGCGCGCCGTGAGGCACCGTCAGTTCGCGAACTGATCCGGCTGGTGGCCGGGGCTCGGGACCTGGGTCCCGAGTCGGGCGTTTGCCTCAAGCGTGATGGACGGCACTAACCGCTCCCTTGCGCCCATCACCTCCCCTCGTGTCAAAATAGGACAAGGAGTCCGGGGAGGGTTCCTTCCGCCCGGTTACGGGCGGATTGCTCTGCATTGCACGCTATGGGGGGTCTGACGACTCCTGATCGCTCTGTGACTGATCGTTACTGTGACGTGACTGTCCGTTATGGCATGGTCCATCGGGCTTCGGCCGCTGATGGACACCTGAGAGGGCAATTCCATCGGTTTGGCCGACGTGGCTGGACAGATGGTGTAGTTGTAGTGCCGAGGACAAGCCGTTCGTCCTATAACCGACTCGGCCTGCGTCCGCCATTTCGGGCAACGCGGGTCAAGGTGCAGAATTTAGAGGAATGAACCGAGAAGGTTCGGTTCTCCCGAGGAGGCCGCTCATGACCGCTCGCACCCCTGATGCCGAGCCGCTGCTGACCCCGGCTGAGGTTGCCACGATGTTCCGCGTGGACCCGAAGACGGTCACCCGCTGGGCGAAGGCGGGCAAGCTCACGTCCATCCGCACGCTCGGTGGACATCGCCGATACCGCGAGGCCGAGGTCCGCGCACTGCTGGCGGGCATTCCGCAGCAGCGCAGCGAGGCCTGAACACCCCGTTTCACCGGGCGTTCCAGGGGCCCCCACCCCTGAGCGACCCACACCTTGATACATCCGGCGCCCGCCTGCCCCAACAGGTGTGCGCCGTTGATCGCGCCGGACTCCGCCGAGTCCGGCGCGATCTTCATGTGTCCGCGGGCGGCGCCGGAGGCGCGCGCCCGGGCCGCGGGCCCCTTCCCGGGTGACATCGCTGTCGTGCCGACGGGCGTGTCGGAGGTCAGTGCAATGGCACACATTAAATGGTGGCGTTGTAGGGAGGGGTTAAATATGAGGGTTCCTGAAACCCCTTCCGTGACTCCCGTCACAGTGCCTGCCTCTTGTCAAACTCCAGCCTGCCACTGAAAGAGCGGCCGCGCGGCGGGCGTTGGTCACTCGCCCGAGGGACCTTCGGTCCCGCCGTCCGGGACCTGGCGGCCCTCCCCTGCGGGGCGCGCGACGCGCTCCCGGGGCGGCGCCTGCTCCGCCGGCCCCCCGGAAGGCCCCGGGAGGCCCCCTGCGGGGCCCTCCGGCTCCCCGGGGGCCACCGCCCCCGGCTCGCGGTCGGCGCGCTCCAGGGCGAGCCGCAGCAGGTGGTGGCAGACGGGGCAGGTCTTCGTGAGGTGGCGGTACCCCGAGGAGGCCGCCAGGTGGGCGCGCAGCAGCGCCCGTGTCTCGTAACGCCGCGCGGTGGACGCCGCCATGCACGTCACCTCCGGGAGTGTGCCGCCCAAGGGCCCTGGCAACGGAGTACCGGCGGCACGGCGGACCGTCAACCCTTCCCGCAGGGACGGGTGCAGGCGAGTGCCGCCCCGGCGCGACGGGAGCGGCACAGGGGGTGGGGGAGGCGGCCGGGGAGG
Source organism: Streptomyces sp. C10-9-1 (assembly GCF_024497955.1). Taxonomy (GTDB): domain Bacteria; phylum Actinomycetota; class Actinomycetes; order Streptomycetales; family Streptomycetaceae; genus Streptomyces; species Streptomyces sanyensis. Next base: position 142,662 of record NZ_JANHKP010000016.1, read on the forward strand.
GTGGTGCGAGGTGCGGGCGGGAGTTCGCCGCACCCCCGGCCGGGCACGCCGAAGGCCCGCACCGGTAGGGTACGGGCCTTCAGATGATGCGGTCCTGACGGGATTTGAACCCGCGGCCTCCACCTTGACAGGGTGGCGAGCACTCCAAACTGCTCCACAGGACCAGGTTTCGCAGCCGCTGTTCCCCTGGCTGCGAGAGAGACTGTACAGCAGGTCTGCTGGTCAGGTCGAACTCACGGTGAGCGACGCCCCGGTCACGGGACGAGGGCGTCGATGGCCTTCACGATGCGCTTGTCCGAGACGGGGTACGCGGTCCCCAGGGCATGCGCGAAGTAGCTCACCCGCAGCTCCTCGATCATCCAGCGGACGTCCCGCGCGGCGCGGGGGACCGGCCGCCCCTCGGGGAACTGCTCCAGCAGCCAGGCGAACTCGTCCTGCATCTCGTGGACCTTCTCCATGCGCGTGGTGTCGCGCTGGACGGAGGTGGGCATCTGCTGGAGCCTGCGGTCCGCGGCGACCAGGTAGCGCATCAGGTCGGGCAGCCGCGCGAGCCCCGTCCGGGTCACGAAGCCGTCGGGCATCAGCGCGGCCAACTGCCGCTGCACGTCCCGGACGTTCGGAAGCAGCGTCGGGCTGGTGGTGGCCTTCAGCCGCCGCTCGCACGCCTGCCAGGCGGCGAGGACCTGCTGGACCTGGTCGACGGTGCGCACCGTCAGGTCGACGAGATCGGCGCGGACCTTGTCGAAGAGGGCCCGATAGGCCGCCTCGTCCCACACCGGCCCGCCGTGGTCGGCGATCAGCCGGTCGGCCGCCGCCGTGGCGCAGTCCTCGAAGAGCGCCTGCACGGAGCCGTGGGGGTTGCGCGAGAGCGCCAGCTTCTGCTGGTTCGTGAGCCGGTCCGAGGCGAACTTCGCCGGGCTGACGGGGATGTTGAGCATGATCAGCCGACGGGTGCCCCGCCACATGGCCTCGGCCTGCTCCGCCTCGCTGTCGAAGAGCCGCACGGCCACGGACTCCCCCTCGTCGACCAGCGCCGGGTACGCCTTGACCGGCTGGCCCGCCCGGCGGGTCTCGAAGACCCTCTCCAGCGTGCCGACCGTCCAGTCCCTGAGCCCGGTGCGCTCCAGGGAGCGCCCGTCGGGCCGGGCGGAGGCCGCGGCCTCGGACAGCGCCTTGCGGGCCTTGGGCCGCAGCGCGCGGCGCAGCGCCTCCAGGTCCTTGTCCTCGGCCAGCTTCCGCCGCCGCTCGTCCACGATCCGGAAGGTGACCTTGAGGTGGTCCGGGACCCGGGAGAGGTCGAAGTCGTCCGCCGAGACGGGCACCCCGACCGCCCGCTGGAGCTCCCGTGCCAGCACCGCGACCAGGGGCTCCTGCGAGGGGGCGGCCCGTTCGAGGAAGGCCGCGGCGTGGTTGGGGGCGGGGACGTAGTGCCGGCGCACCGGTTTGGGCAGGGAGCGGATCAACTCGGTGACGACCTCGGCCCGCAGGCCCGGGATCTGCCAGTCGAAGCCCTCCCCGGTCACCTGGTTGAGCACCTGGAGCGGGATGTGCACGGTCACGCCGTCGGCGTCTGCGCCGGGCTCGAACTGGTACGTCACCCGGAACGACAGCCGCCCCTGGCGCCAGGTGTCCGGGTAGTCGTCCTTGGTGACCGACCCCGCCTTCTCGTTGATGAGCATCTCGCGCTCGAAGTCGAGCAGCTCGGGCTGCTCGCGGTGCTTGTGCTTCCACCAGGAGTCGAAGTGGGCACCGGAGACGACGTGCTCGGGCACCCGCTGGTCGTAGAAGTCGAACAGCGTCTCGTCGTCCACCAGGATGTCGCGGCGGCGGGCCCGGTGCTCCAGGTCCTCGACCTCGGTCAGCAGCCGGCGGTTGTCGGCGAAGAACTTGTGGTGGGTGCGCCAGTCGCCCTCGACGAGCGCGTTGCGGATGAACAGGTCGCGCGAGGTCTCGGGGTCGATGCGCCCGTAGTTGACCTTGCGCTGCGCGACGATCGGCACGCCGTAGAGCGTGACCTTCTCGTACGCCATGACCGCCGCCGCGTCCTTCTCCCAGTGCGGCTCGCTGTACGTCCGCTTCACCAGGTGCTGCGCCAGGGGCTCGATCCACTCGGGCTCGACCCGGGCGTTCACCCGCGCCCACAGCCGGGAGGTCTCCACGAGCTCCGCGGACATCACGAACCGGGGCGGCTTCCGGAACAGCGCCGAGCCGGGGAAGATCGCGAACTTGGCGCCGCGGGCGCCCAGGTACTCGTTCCGGCCCCCGCCGCCCCGGCCGGCCGGCTCCTTGCCGGTCTCCTTCACGTCCTTCAGGCCGATGTGGGAGAGGAGCCCGGCCAGCAGCGAGACGTGCACCGCCTGCTCGGGGGCGTCCTGCTCGTCGAGGTGGATCCCCATCTGCTTGGCCACCGTGCGCAGCTGGGCGTAGATGTCCTGCCACTCCCGGATCCGCAGGAAGTTGAGGTACTCCTGCTTGCACATCCGGCGGAAGCTGGAGGACCCCCGCTCCTTCTGCTGCTCGCGCACGTAGCGCCAGAGGTTCAGGTACGCGAGGAAGTCGCTGGTCTCGTCCTTGAAGCGGGCGTGCTGCTGGTCCGCCTGGACCTGCTTCTCGGCGGGGCGCTCGCGCGGGTCCTGGATGGACAGCGCGGCCGCGATGACCATCACCTCGCGGACGCAGCCGTTCCTGTCGGCCTCCAGCACCATGCGGGCCAGCCGGGGGTCGAGCGGCAGCTGGGCCAGCCGGCGCCCCAGCGGGGTGAGGCGCTTGCGCGGGTCCTTCTCCGCCGGGTCGAGCGCACCGAGCTCCTGCAGCAGCTGCACGCCGTCGCGGATGTTGCGGTGGTCCGGCGGGTCGATGAAGGGGAACTTCTCGATGTCGCCCAGCCCGGCGGCGGTCATCTGCAGGATCACGGAGGCCAGGTTGGTGCGCAGGATCTCGGCGTCGGTGAACTCGGGCCGGGCGAGGAAGTCGTCCTCGGAGTACAGCCGGATGCAGATGCCGTCCGAGGTGCGGCCGCAGCGGCCCTTGCGCTGGTTGGCGCTTGCCTGGCTGACGGGCTCGATCGGGAGCCGCTGGACCTTGGTGCGGTGGCTGTAGCGGGAGATGCGGGCGGTGCCCGGGTCGATCACGTACTTGATGCCGGGGACGGTCAGGGAGGTCTCGGCGACGTTGGTCGCGAGCACGATCCGGCGGCCGGTGTGCGGCTGGAAGACCCGGTGCTGCTCCGCGTGGGAGAGGCGGGCGTAGAGCGGCAGCACCTCGGTGAAGCGGTGGTTCTTCTTGCTGAGCGCGTCCGCCGTGTCCCGGATCTCCCGCTCACCGGAGAGGAAGACCAGGATGTCGCCCTTGCCCTCGCCCATCAGCTCGTCGACCGCGTCCGTGATCGCGGTGATCTGGTCGCGGTCGGCGTCCTGGGAGTCCTCCTCCAGCAGGGGCCGGTAGCGCACCTCCACGGGGTACGTGCGGCCGCTCACCTCCACGATCGGTGCGTCGCCGAAGTGGCGGGAGAACCGCTCCGGGTCGATGGTCGCCGAGGTGATCACGACCTTGAGGTCGGGACGGCGGGGGAGGAGCTGGGCGAGGTAGCCGAGCAGGAAGTCGATGTTGAGCGAGCGCTCGTGGGCCTCGTCGATGATGATCGTGTCGTAGGCGCGCAGCTCGCGGTCGGTCTGGATCTCCGCGAGGAGGATGCCGTCCGTCATCAGCTTGACGAGCGTGTCGCCGCTCGCCTGGTCGGTGAAGCGGACCTTCCATCCGACCGCCTCGCCGAGCGGGGTGTCCAGCTCCTCCGCCACGCGCTCGGCCACCGTCCGGGCGGCGATGCGGCGGGGCTGGGTGTGACCGATCATGCCCCGTACGCCGCGGCCGAGTTCCAGGCAGATCTTGGGGATCTGGGTCGTCTTGCCGGAGCCGGTCTCGCCCGCGACGATCACCACCTGGTGGTCCCGTATCGCCGTGAGGATCTCGTCCTTCCGCTGGCTGACCGGGAGCTGCTCGGGGTAGGTGATCTCCGGCATGCGCTCGGCGCGCCGCGCCGTCCGTGCCGCGGATTTCTCCGCCTCGGCGGCGATCTCGGCCAGCACGGCCTGCCGCGCCTCGGGCTTGCGGATGCGGCGGGCGCCCTCGAGACGACGGCCGAGCCGGTGGGCGTCGCGCAGGGACGCCCCGGCCAGCAGGGTCTGGAGGTCGGCGAAGGAAGTAGACATACGGAGTCCAGGATCGCACCCCCGCCGAAGCGGTGGCGAACCCATTTCGCCGCGGTGGCCGACCCGTACCGCCGGCGGTGTCACAGGGGTGGTGCAGTATGGAGCCCATCGTTCACGCTCCGCGCACCGGGTGGAAAGGGCTCCCGCACATGCTGATCGGCACCGGCTCCGGGCACCGCAGGGTGCCGGTCGCCGTCGGTCTGCTGCTGGGGCTGCTCCTCGGCCTGCTGGGCTGCGCGGCGGCGGGCGCCGTGGGGCCGTCCGGGGGAGCGGCTGGCACGCGCGGTGCGACCGGCGGGTCGCAGGGCGTGGTTCAGGCCTCCGCGAGCGCCTGGTGGTCCGGACACGGGCAGCCGGGCGCGGAAGCCGGGGGGACCTCGTACGCCTCCCTCCGGACGCCCGCCGCGACCGCACCGCCCCCCGCCGCGCGGGACCCCCGGGCGGACGGCCCGGTGCCCGGCTGCCGCGGCGGCGCCTCCGACGACGGGGCGCGGCCCTCGGTGCCGCCCCGCGGCGGTGCGTGCGAACTGCTCGCGGCCCTCCACCACGCCCCCGCCCCGCCGGGCGGCACGGCCCTGCGGGACGCGCTCTCCCCGCTGCCCTCGCCGCTGCGTGCCCCGCCCCCGACCGAGGCCCCGTCCCCGGTCGGGCTCTCCGTGCTGCGGGTCTAGGACCTGGCTGACCCGTCCCCCCGGTACCAGGACGGTCCTGCGCCGTGCGAGCGCCCGGACCGCCTGCCGCCTGCTCCGCCCCCGGGCGGCGGGCAGCCCTGGGCCGCACTCCGCGACGGTCCGGCCCGGCCGCGGTGCACACCCCGCGCCGCGCGAAGCCGCCGCCGTACCCCACCGCCGGGGAGGACCCGTCCCGCCCGGCCCCCGCACCCACCCCGCACAGGAGTTCCACCATGCCGTCCGACCGTCCCTCCGCCCCCTCCCGCGCACCGCTCGCCATCGGCGCGGGCGTGCTGGCCGCCGCCGTGCTGCTCGGCTGGGCCTCGTACACGGCGACCAAGCCGGAGGGCTCCGGCGCCGGCACCTCCGCCGCGTCCGCCGCCGAGTCCCGGCCCCGCTCCGCCCTGGAGTCGGTCGCCCGCCGCGACGCGGACGACCCGCTCGCCGTGGGCCGCCACGACGCCCCGGTGGTCCTGGTCGAGTACGCCGACTTCCAGTGCGGCTACTGCGGGGTCTTCGCCCGCGACACCGAGCCGGAGCTGGTCCGCCGCTACGTCGAGGACGGGACGCTGCGCATCGAGTTCCGGAACTTCCCCATCTTCGGGGAGGAGTCCGAGGCCGCCGCCCGCGCGGCCTGGGCGGCCGGCCGGCAGGGCCGCTTCTGGGAGTTCCACGCGGCCGCCTACGCCGAGGACGCCGCCGGGGAGGGCTTCACCGCGGACCGGCTGCGCGCGCTCGCCGAGGAGGCGGGAGTGGCCGACCTCGACCGCTTCGCCCGCGACATGCACGGCGACAGGGCCCGGGGGGCCGTCGCCCGCGACCGGGCGGAGGGCTACAAGCTCGGTGTGGCCTCCACCCCCTCCTTCCTCGTCAACGGCTACCCCGTCTCCGGCGCGCAGCCCCTGGCGGTCTTCGCCGACGAGGTGGAGGAGGCCGCCCGGGCCGCGAAGGACAGGGGCTGAGGCGGTGTCCGACATCGGCTACCTGGCCGCCTTCCTCGGCGGTCTGCTCGCGCTGCTCAGTCCGTGCAGCGCGCTGCTCCTGCCTGCCTTCTTCGCCTACTCCGTCGACTCCACGGGTCGGCTGGTGGCCCGGACGGGCGTCTTCTACGCCGGTCTCGCCACCACCCTGGTCCCCCTCGGCGCGGCAGGCTCCTTCGCCGGACGCCTGTTCTACGGCCACCGCGAGCTGCTCGTGGCCCTCGGGGGCTGGCTGATCATCGCCCTGGGGGCGGCCCAGATCCTCGGCGCGGGCTTCGCCTCCCGGCGCCTCGCCGAGGTCTCCGGCCGGATCCGTCCCACGACCGCGCTGTCGGTCTACGCCCTCGGACTGGTCTACGGGCTGGCCGGGTTCTGCGCCGGGCCGATCCTCGGCAGTGTGCTCACGGTGGCCGCGATCGGCGGCAGCCCCGTGTACGGCGGTCTCCTGCTGGCGGTGTACGCGCTCGGGATGGCCGTGCCGCTGTTCCTGCTGGCCCTGCTCTGGGACCGGTTCGACCTGGGGCGGCGACGCTGGCTGCGGGGCCGGGAGCTGCGCGCGGGGCGTCTGCGGCTGCACACCACCTCGCTGCTGTCGGGGCTCTTCTTCATGCTGCTGGGCACGATGTTCCTGGCCTTCGACGGAGCCACGGCGCTGCCGGGGGTGCTGTCGGCGGACGACTCCCTCGCCGTGGAGCGGTGGGCGTCCCGGGTCGGCGGCGCGGTGCCCGACTGGACGCTGGTGGTGCTGCTCGTGGCCGCGGTGGCGGTGCCGCTCGCGGTGCGCGGCCGCCGCGGGCGGCGGTCACGCGGGGGTGCACCGACCGGGGAGGTCTGACCGGAGCCCGCGGCCCCTCCCGCCCCGGCTTCCCGCCGGGGCGGGACGGGACCGGGTGACGGGGAGGGCGGGCGCGACGCCGCCGGGCGGGAGCGCGTGCGGCGACAGAGAAGGCCCCGATCCGAGGATCGGGGCCTTGGCTGTGGCTGGGGCCGGGGTCGAACCGGCGACCTATCGCTTTTCAGGCGATCGCTCGTACCAACTGAGCTACCCAGCCGCGGAGCTCCTGCGAGCTCCAGCGGTCCTGACGGGATTTGAACCCGCGGCCTCCACCTTGACAGGGTGGCGAGCACTCCAAACTGCTCCACAGGACCAAGCATTGCGCGAGAACGAGTCTCGCACACGGTGATGCGTGCCCCCAACGGGATTCGAACCCGTGCTACCGCCTTGAAAGGGCGGCGTCCTGGGCCACTAGACGATGAGGGCTAAGGGCCCGCCTGGGCGCTTCGCAGCGCGTCGGGGACGTGAGAAGCATATGGGATGCGGGGAGGTATCGCCAAAACGGTTTACGGAGTGGCCGGGGCGGAGGCGGGCGGGGGCGGCGGCAGCGGCTCCGCCGGTTCCACCAGGTGCCGGCTGACCTCGGCCTTCGTCAGTCCCAGTCCGCCCAGGGTGATCTCGTCCCACGCCTGCAGCCGGCGCTCGGAGCGGTCCAGGTAGAGCACCGAGGCCCGCACCTCCTCGGGGCGCTCGTTCTGCACGGCGCGCAGACCGCCGCCGCCGGTGGACCCCTCGATCCTCAGCCGGGTGCCGTGCTCCAGCACCTCGGTGCGGCGGTGGTGCACATGGCCCGCCAGCACCAGGGGCACGGTGCCGTCGACCTCCGCCGCGGCGACCGGGTTGTGGGCGACGGCGATGTCCACGGGCGTACCCGCCCGCTCCTGGTCGCGCAGGGCCGAGGCCAGCCGGATGCCCGCCATCCGCTCGGCCGGGTCGCCCGCCGCGGCGACCGACCGGTCCGGCGTGAACTGCGGATCGCCCGTGCCCGCGAGGCGCAGCCCCGCCACCGTCACCGCCCGGCCCTCGTCCAGGACGTGCACGTTCCTCATCCGGGACAGGTACGCCTGGGTCGTGCGCGAGTCGTGGTTGCCCCGTACCCAGACGTAGGGCGCGCCGAGGCCGGACGCGGGGTCGAGGAAGCCGTTCTCCGCCGCCGAGCCGTGGTCCATGGTGTCGCCCGAGTCGACGATCACGTCGATGCGGTACTGCCGCACCAGCGACCGGATGATGTGCCAGGCGGCCGGGTTGAGGTGGATGTCGGAGACGTGGAGCACCCGCAGGGTGCCGGGGTCCGGCCGGTACGCGGGCAGGGTGGAGGTGGCGTCGTAGAGCCGGGTGACGTTGGTGACCAGGCGCGCCAGCTCCTTCTGGTAGACGTCGAAGTCGGTGACGATCGAGCGGGCGTCGCCGACCAGTGAGGGGGCGGACGTCAGCAGGCCGGAGTACCGGGGCTCCAGCACGGAGTCCGGGTTCCAGGTCGCCGCCGCCGACGCCGCGGAGGAGGCCAGCAGGGCGAGCGCCAGGCCGCCCGCGGCCAGGGCCCGCCGGGGGCGGCGGAAGACCACGAGCCCCAGCGCCGTCGCACCGGTCACCACCGCGGCACCGGAGCGGAAGGCCAGCTCGCGGGTGCCGTCGCGGATGTCCGCCGACACCGTGTCGCCGAGCCCGGAGAAGAGCCCCGGGTCCTCCACCAGGGCCTGCGCCCGCGCCGGGTCCAGGCGGTCGACGTCCACGTCGAGCCGGACCGGGGCGTGGTGCGAGTCCAGCCGCAGGTCGCCGAGCGGAGCGACGTTGATCCTGGTTCCGCCGGTGAGGGAGGGACGCAGGGTCATGGTGGTGTCCACCGGCCCCACCGGCGTGCGGACGTCGCCCACGACGAGCAGCCCGAGCCAGGCACCGGCCAGGACCACCGCCGCCAGGGCCAGGGCGCGCGCCCACGGCTGCGGCGTGCGGCCGAGCCCTCCGCCGGACGTCCCCACCGGCCGGGTGCGGCGACGCGGCACCCGGAGCGGCCCGGGCCGGCGGCCGGCGCGGTGCGGTTCCGGTGCCCGGTGCGGTTCCGGGGTTCGGCGGGCCATTGCCTGCGTATGCCCTCCGGGCCGCCGGGGCATTCCGGCCCGGTGCGCCGCGGCGGCGGTACGGGACAATGGCCGGGTGCTGGAGATGACGCGCGAGGAGTTCGAGGAACTGGTCGCCGAGGCCCTGGACCGGATCCCTCCGGAGCTGACGCGGCTGATGGACAACGTCGCCGTGTTCGTGGAGGACGAGCCGGCCCCCGGCGACCCCGACCTGCTCGGTCTCTACGAGGGGACTCCGCTCACCGACCGCGGCGAGTGGTACGCGGGGGTCCTGCCGGACCGGATCACGATCTACCGCGGTCCGACGCTGCGCATGTGCGAGAGCCGGGAGGACGTGGTCGCCGAGACCGAGATCACCGTGGTGCACGAGATCGCCCACCACTTCGGGATCGACGACGCCCGGCTCCACGAACTGGGCTACGGATGAGGGGCGGACGCAAGGCGCCGCCGGACGCGCCCGTTCCCCCGGAGGACGGCGTCTGCCCGGCCTCGGCGGTCGACCCGGACGTCGACCTGCGGGTTCCCGCCCAGCGGGCGGAGCTGGCGGGCCGTCACCGGTGGACGGTGCTCTCCGCGATCTCGCTCGGCGGGGCGGTCGGCGCGACGGGCCGCCACGCGGCCTCGGTGCTCTGGCCGGCCTCCGGCGGCGGCTTCCCCTGGGCCCTCCTCGCGGTCAACGCCGTGGGCTGCGCCCTGATCGGCGTGCTGATGGTGCTGGTGGGTGCCGGGGGCAGGGCGTCCCGCCCCCTGGTCCGGCCCTTCCTCGGCGTCGGCGTCCTCGGCGGCTTCACCACCTTCTCCGCCTATGCCGCGGGGGTGGTGGACCTGCTGGAGCACGGCAGCGTGCTGCCCGCCGCCGGATACGCGGCGGGCACCGCGGCGGCGGCGCTCGGCGGGGTGTGGGCCGGTGCGTCCGCCACCCGGGCCTGCCTGGCGGGGGAGCGCCCGTGAGCGGGCCGGGGCGCTGCGCGCGCGCCGGGCGCCTCGGGCGGGGCGGGTCCCTCGCGGCACGCCCCGGGAGCGGGACGAGGGACGCGGACCGGGAGGGGACGGCATGACCTGGCTGCTGGTGGCCGCGGGCGCGGCCGCGGGGGCGCCGCTGCGGTATCTGACGGACCGTGCGGTGCAGTCGCGGCACACCTCCGCCTTCCCCTGGGGCACGTTCACCGCCAACGCGCTCGGCAGCCTGCTGCTCGGGCTGCTGGCCGGGGCGTCGGTCTCCTCGGGCGCGTACGCGCTGCTCGGCACGGGGCTGTGCGGGGCGCTCACGACGTACTCGACGTTCTCCTACGAGACCCTGCGGCTGGCCGAGCAGGGGCGGCCCCTGACGGCGGCCGCCAATGTGGCGGCCTCGGTGGCGGTGGCGGTGGCGTCGGTGTACGCGGGCATGGAGACCGCCCGCCTCCTCGCGGGCTGAGCGTGCGGCACGGGCCCGGAGGCGGTCGCGCCGGGAGGCCGGGGCGGGGGCCCCGGCGCGCACGGGGGCGCCGCCGTGCGCGCGGCGGCCGTGTCCCCGGCGGGGTGCGGGTAGTTGGGCAGGGGGACCCGCGTCCGTCTTTCCTGCCCCGGAGGTGCCCCCGTGCGCCATTTGCCCGCTCCCGGCCGGTCCGCCGCCCTGCTCGCCGCCGTCTTCGCGGTCCTGGCCTCCGCGGGCTGCATGAGCGTGGGCCAGGACGAGGGCGCGCCACCTGCGCCGAGCACCTCCGCCAGCGAGGGGTCCGACGAGGTGCAGGAGGCCGGCGCGGACCGCGGGGCCCCGGGCGGGCAGCTCCCGGCCGGGCACGGAGGGGACCGGCCCGCGGTCGGCGACCGGGACGACGCCGCCGAGGACGAGGACGGCAAGGGCGGCGAGGACGGGGCGGACGAGGACGAGGACGCCGAACCCGGTGAGGCGGGGGCGCCCCCCGTGCCGAGCGGCTCGCCGACGCGGGGTGCCTCGCCGCGTCCCGGCGGGGGGCCGGACAAGCCGGACACCCACCCCTCCGCGACGCCGTCCGGCCCCAGTGCCGAGCCCGGCACGCCGACGCCCGAGCCGCCGTCCGAGCCCCCGCAGGAGCCCGAACCCGAGTCCTCCGAGCCCGCGGAACCCACCGGGCAGCCGTCCGCCTCCTCGGCCCCCGAGGTGCACGGGAGCGCGCTGCGCACCGTCGCGGACGGGGAGCCGGACGCCCGCTTCGGTTCGGAGCCCGCGGCCTCGCCCCAGGCCGGTCCCGCGTGACCGCCGTGCCGCTCACCCGCCCGTGAGGCCGGTGTAACCGGGCTCACGCCGAGGCGGTTTGCCTCGGCGGGGGGAGGGTGCGTATGGTGGTAGATCGTTTGATCCCATTGCCCGGCGCCGAAAAAGAAGCGCGCCGTGTGGCGCGTACTCTCCCTGACCGTGGCTGACCGCATCGAGGCGGTCGAATTGCGAATTCACGGAGTTTGGGCGCGTGCCGTAACTCCGGAAGGTTCGCATTTCGCATGTCCGAATTCTCGACCGATCACGCCGTCATGCCCGCTGACGCCGAGGCGCCCGCCGCCGAGCAGCCGTCCGCGGAGCCGCAGGAGCCCCAGGTGACCTTCGCGGACCTCGGCCTCCCCGAGGGCGTGGTGCGCAAGCTCGCCCAGAACGGCGTGACCGTCCCGTTCCCGATCCAGGCGGCCACCATCCCGGACGCCCTGTCCGGCAAGGACATCCTCGGCCGCGGCCGCACCGGCTCCGGCAAGACCCTCTCCTTCGGCCTGCCGACGCTGGCGGCCCTGGCCGGCGGCCGCACCGAGAAGAAGCGCCCCCGCGCGGTGATCCTCACCCCCACCCGTGAGCTCGCCATGCAGGTGGCGGACGCGCTCCAGCCCTACGGCGACGTCCTCGGCCTGAAGATGAAGGTCGTCTGCGGCGGCACCTCCATGGGCAACCAGATCTACGCCCTGGAGCGCGGCGTCGACCTGCTGGTGGCCACCCCGGGCCGTCTGCGCGACGTCATCAACCGTGGCGCCTGCTCCCTGGAGGACGTGCGGGTCGCCGTCCTCGACGAGGCCGACCAGATGTCCGACCTGGGCTTCCTCCCCGAGGTCACCGAACTGCTCGACCAGGTCCCGTCCGACGGCCAGCGCATGCTGTTCTCCGCGACCATGGAGAACGAGATCTCCACGCTGGTGAAGCGCTACCTCACCGACCCGGTCAGCCACGAGGTCGACAGCGCCCAGGGCAACGTCACGACCATGACCCACCACGTCCTCGTGGTGAAGCCGAAGGACAAGGCGCCCGTCACGGCGGCGATCGCCGCGCGCGAGGGCCGCACCATCATCTTCGTCCGCACCCAGCTGGGCGCCGACCGCATCGCCGAGCAGCTCCGCGACGCCGGGGTGAAGGCCGACGCCCTGCACGGCGGCATGACCCAGGGCGCCCGCACCCGCACCCTCGCCGACTTCAAGGACGGCTACGTCAACGCGCTGGTCGCGACCGACGTCGCCGCGCGCGGCATCCACGTCGACGGCATCGACCTGGTGCTGAACGTGGACCCGGCCGGCGACCACAAGGACTACCTGCACCGCTCCGGCCGCACCGCGCGCGCCGGCCAGTCGGGCACCGTGGTCTCGCTCTCGCTTCCGCACCAGCGGCGCCAGATCTTCCGCCTGATGGAGGACGCGGGCGTCGACGCCTCGCGCCACGTCGTGGGCGGCGCGGGCGCCTTCGACCCGGAGGTCGCCGAGATCACCGGCGCCCGGTCGCTCACCGAGGTGCAGGCCGACTCCGCCAACAACGCCGCCAAGCAGGCCGAGCGCGAGGTCGCCGAGCTGACCCGGCGTCTGGAGCAGGTGCAGCGCCGGGCCGCCGAGCTCCGCGAGGAGGCCGACCGCCTGGTCGCGCGCGCCGCCCGCGAGCGCGGTGACGACCCGGAGGCCGCGATCGCCGAGGTGACCGAGGCCGCCGAGGCCGAGGTGGCGGCTGCCGTGCCGGAGCCGGCCCCCGAGCCCGTGCGCGAGGAGCGCCCCTCCCACGACCGGCGTGACGATCGGGGCAACTTCGAGCGCCGCGACCGGGGCGGGTTCCGCCGTGACGACCGCGGTGGCGACCGGGGCGGGTTCCGCCGTGACGACCGCGGTGGCGACCGCGGCGGCCGGTCCTTCGAGCGCCGCGACGACCGCGGTGGCCGCTCCTTCGACCGTGACCGGTCCTTCGAGCGCCGTGACGACCGCGGTGGCGACCGCGGTGGCCGCTCCTTCGACCGCGACCGCTCGTTCGACCGCCGCGACGACCGCCCCTCGGGCGGCTTCCGCCGGGACGACCGCGGGGGCTTCGAGCGCCGCGACCGGGGCGGGTTCCGCCGCGACGACCGCGGTGGCCGCTCCTTCGAGCGCCGTGACGACCGCCCCTCGGGCCACCGCGGCAGCGACCGCCCCTACAACCGCGACCGCCGTGACGACCGCCCCTCGGGCGGCTTCCGTTCGGGCGGCGACCGCCACGACCGCCCCTACGGCCGTCGTGACGACCACCGCGGCGCCGGCTCCTTCGGCGGCGGCCGCCGCGACGACAAGCCGCGCTGGAAGCGCAACGGCTGACACCGTGTGACCTGAAACCCCGGGCCCGTGGGCCGCTTCTGACGAGCGGTCCGCGGGCCCGGGCCGTTTCCGGGGACGCCCTCCCGGGGCCGGTCGCGGCGGGACGCCCGGACGTGTCGGGATACCCGATCGGTTCCGGGGAGCTCTTTGGCTATGCTCAGGGGTGTCGTGTCGAGGGCCGTTAGCTCAATTGGCAGAGCAGCGGACTTTTAATCCGTTGGTTGTGGGTTCGAGTCCCACACGGCCTACCGGCAGCAGGGGAGGAGAGATCCTCCCGCCTGCGGCAGAGCGCCCCGCGCGGTTCCCACCGGGCGGGGCGCTCCGCCGTTCCGGCGCGCGGGTGGACGCGGGCGTGCCCGCCGGGCCCCTCAGGGGACCGGGGCACCGGGGACGGCCCCCTCCGCGACCGGCCGTGGGCGGTGTCCCGCCCGAGGCCGCCGCCGGCCGCCTCGGCCACCGCCGCCTCCCCGTGCCGGCCCGTCCCTCCGGGGCCCCGGCCGTGCCGGCCTCGTCGACGGTCCCGGCTGCGGCGGGTCGCGGACGCCCCGCGGTGCGGCGACGATGAGGTCGGGGCGCGGCCCGTGCACCGCCGAGTCGGCCTGCGGGACGGGCCCCACACGCTGCCCGACGGCCCGCGGGAGACGTTCATGAGCACCATCGAGCTGACGATCCAGGCGACCATCGCGGTGTTGCTGCTGGTCGATCCCTTCCTGCGCGGCGTCTTCTTCCGGATGCTGACCGAGGACGAGCCCGAGCGGCGGCGCGAGTACGTCGGCCGGATCATGCTGACGATCGCCGTCACCCTGGGCGGGGCCGCCCTGGTCGGCCGGGAGCTGCTCGACCTGGTCGGCATCGACCTCGGGGCCTTCGGCATCGCCGGCGGGCTGGTGCTCGCCCTGATGGGGTTCGAGATGCTCTTCGGAGGGGAGCCGACCCGTGCGCAGGGCGGGGCCCGGGCACACGAGGAGCCGCAGCGGAGGTCGGCCGAGGACTCGATCGTCGTGCCGTACGCCATCCCCTTCATGGCGGGCCCGGGCGCCATCACCTCGGTGATCACCATCGCCTCCGCGGGGGACGGACTCTCGGGCACGGTCGCCGCGCTCATCGCGGTCGGCGTGACGGTGGCACTGATCCCGCTCGGGCACCTGTACCTGGCCGACCGGATGAACTTCTCCCACCAGACCATGGCCCTGATGACGCGCTTCGGCGGCCTGTTCGTCGCCACGATCGGCATCCAGCTCATGCTCGGCGGCGTCCGCACGTACTTCGGCATCGGCTGACCGCGACCGGCCCTGACGGCACCTCACCGCCCGGTGCCCGGCCCCGGCCACCGGGCGCGGCGGGGGCGTGGCGCGGCGGTGCCGCGCGCGCCCGGTCGTCGGGGAGCCTGCCCCGGCCGACGATGGGAGTACGCCCGTCGACAGGGAGGCGCTCATGACCGGCTGGCTCATCAGGGACTATGCCCAGGACGACCTGGAGGGGCTGATCCGGGTCGACGCCGAGAGCGGGACGACCGGGGAGCCGCCGCTGTTCCCGCTGTCCGACGCGGTGGCCGCCCTCCAGGGCGGGCACCCTGCGGTGGTGGCTGTGGCGGACGACGTGGTCGTGGGGGCGGCCGTGGGGCGGGTCGAGCACGACCGGGCGTGGATCCTGCGGATCTGCATGCTGCCCAGCTGGCGGCACATGGGCATGGGCAGTGCGCTGGTCACGGCCCTGGAGCACCGGTTCTTCGCGGGCGGGGTGCGCTCGGTGCACGTCGCGCTGCCGGAGGAGGAGACGGGCGCCGCCGCCCTGCGCAACTGCGGTTTCGAGGCGCGGTCCGGGCTGGTCGTCTTCGAGAAGCGGGGACCGGTGACCCCGCGGGCGATCAGCATGCTCTCGGCGCTCGGCGCGGAGCTGCCTCCCGGGGGGCTGTGGGGGAAGGTCGCCGGGATGCAGCGGGAGAAGCGGCTGATCGAGCGGCGGCTGGTGCTCCCGCTCGCGCACCCGGAGATGGCGTCCCAGCACGGGGTGGAGCCGCCGCGCGCGGTGATGCTCTTCGGGCCGCCCGGGACGGGCAAGAGCACCTTCGCCCACGCCATCGCGAGCCGTCTCGGCTGGCCGTTCCTGGAGCTGTTCCCGGCGCGGCTGGCAGCCGAGTACGGGCTGGCCGCCGGTCTGAGCCGGCGGTTCGACGAGATCGCGCAGCTCGACCACGTCCTGGTCTTCATCGACGAGGTGGAGGAGGTCGCCGCCGCGCGCAGCGGTGCGGACGCGACGGGGGTCGGCGTCGTCAACGAGCTGCTCAAGGCCATCGTGCGGTTCCGCAGCCAGGACGGGCGGCTGCTGGTCTGCGCCACCAACAGCGTCACCGCGCTGGATCCGGCCTTCCTGCGCCACGGCCGCTTCGACTACGTCCTGCCCATCGGTCCGCCCGACGAGAGCGCCCGGTCCGCCCTGTGGGGGAGCTACCTGGCGCGCGCCGGGACTGAGGCGGACGTCTCCGCGCTCGCCGCCGCCAGCGAGGGCTTCACCCCCGCCGACATCGCCCATGTGGCGCGGATGGTCTCCCAGGCCCAGTTCGAGCGCACCTACGACACCGGGGCCCGCTCCCGGCCGACCACCGAGGACTACCTGGCCGCCATCCGCGAGACCCATCCCACGGTGAGCCGGGGCATGGTGGAGGAGTTCGCGGAGCAGAGCGCGGTCTTCGCCCGCACCTGAACGGCGGCCCGGGCGCACCGCCCGGGACAATGGCGCGATGGAGGACACGACGGGGCCGGGCCCCGGGGACGAGGCCGTGGCGCGGGCCGTCGCGGGGGAGCTGCGGCTGATGGAGCCCGCGGTGCGCGCCTCGCGCGCCGCTGCGGCGGAGCTGCTGGATCCGGAGTTCGTCGAGGTGGGGGCGTCGGGTCGGCGGTGGACGTACGCCGAGATGCTCGACGCGCTGCCCGGGATGGCGGGCGCCGACGGGGAGGGGCCGCGCCACCGGCCGTCCGCGGTGGCCGGGGTGCTGCTGGCGCCGGGGCTGGTGCACCTCACCTACGAGACGGAGGCCGGCGGACGCCGGGTGCGGCGGAGTTCGCTGTGGCGGGCCGAGGGCGGTACCGGCCCCCTGCGGCTGCTGTACCACCAGGGCACGCCGGTTCCCGACGGCGCCGGGTGAGTCCTGCCGGGCGGGGCGGCCGCGGGACGGGCGCCCGGGAGGCCGGGGCGGCCGGGCGGGGGCGCCGGGGGCCGGGCCGCGGAGGCGTGCGGTGTCCGCCGGGACCCTGAATAGGAGTCCTGGATGCATGTTTGCTAGCGTCCTCGTATGCGGCTGACCAAGTTCACCGATCTCGCCCTCCGTGCCGTGATGCGGCTCGCCGTCGTGCGCGAGGGCTCGCCCGTCTCGACCACCCGCGAGGTGGCCGAGGCGATGAACGTGCCGTACGCGCACATGGCGAAGGCGGTCGCCCGGCTCCAGCACCTCGGCGTGGTGGAGGCCCGGCGCGGGCGGGGCGGCGGTCTGGCGCTCAGCGCCCTCGGTCGCAGGGCCTCGGTCGGGTGGCTGGTCAGAGAGCTGGAGGGTGAGGAGGAGGTCGTCACCTGCGAGGGTGACGCCCCGTGTCCGCTGCGGGGCGCATGCCGTCTGCGGCGTGCGCTGCGGGAGGCCCAGGAGGCGTTCTACGCCAGCCTCGACCCGCTGACCGTCGGGGACGTCGTCGCTTCGCCCACGGGTCCGGTCCTGGTCGGCCTGACCGGGGTGCGGGGAGGGGAGGCCGGAGTCCCCCGGCCCGGATGACCGGCCGGTGCGCGGTGGTGGTGTGCCTGGCCTCTGCCCGCAAGCGTCAGCGAAAATGCGAAGATCTTTAACCAATTAGGAGTCCCTGTGCTGTCCGACCAGTCCGCGCCCGTCGTCCGCGCCACGCTCCCGGCCGTCGGTGCCGCGATCGGCGAGATCGCCGACCGCTTCTACGAGCGGCTCTTCGCCGACCGGCCCGAGCTGCTGCGCGACCTGTTCAACCGCGGCAACCAGGCCAACGGCGAGCAGCGCCGCGCCCTCGCCGGGTCCATCGCCGCCTTCGCCACGATGCTGGTGCAGCGGCCCGACGAGCGGCCGGACGCCCTGCTCGCCCGGATCGCCGGCAAGCACGCCTCCCTCGGGGTCACCTCCGACCAGTACAAGCTCGTCCAGCGGCACCTCTTCGCGGCCATCGCCGAGGTGCTGGGCGACGCGGTGACCCCCGAGGTGGCCGACGCCTGGGACGAGGTGTACTGGCTGATGGCGGGTGCCCTGATCGCCCGGGAGGCCCGCCTCTACCAGGAGGCAGGGGTGCCCGAGGGCGAGGTGTGGCAGCGCATGGTGGTGGAGGAGCGCCACCGGGAGACGCCCGACGTGGTCTCGTTCACCCTGCGCCACGCCGACGGCCGCCCGGCCGGGGCCTTCCGGCCCGGGCAGTACGTCAGCGTGCAGGTCCCGCTGCCCGACGGCGCACGGCAGATACGCCAGTACAGCCTCTCGGCGGCCCCCGGCGGATCCACCTGGCGGATCAGCGTCAAGAGGGTGCGCGGCGGCGCGGCGCCCGAAGGCGAGGTGTCGGCGTGGCTGCACGAGCACCTGCGGCCCGGCGGTGAGCTGACCGTCTCGCTGCCCTTCGGCGACCTGGTGCTGCCTCCCGGGGACGGTCCCGTCGCGCTGGTCTCGGCCGGTATCGGCGGCACGCCGATGCTCTCGGTGCTCGGCCACCTGGCGGAGACGGGGCGCGACCGCGAGGTCCTCGTCGCCCACGCCGACCGGAGCCCGTCCGACCACGCCCACCGCGAAGAGCTCCTGCGGCTGGCGTCGGCGCACCCCCGCGCCGCCGTCCGCCTCTGGTACGAGGAGCCCGGGCGGCAGGGGACCGAGGAGCAGGGGACCGGCGGCCGCCCGGTGGCGGTCGCGTCCGGGCCGATGAACGCCGGGGCGCTGGAGCTGCCCGAGGGGGTCACCGTGCTGCTCTGCGGCCCGCTGCCCTTCATGCGCGCGGTGCGCGGGGACCTGCTGCGCCGGGGCGTCCCGGCCCGGCGGATCCAGTACGAGGTCTTCGGTCCGGACCTGTGGCTGGGTCTGGAGTGACGCCCGTCCGGTTCCGCCCGGTGCGCTCCGGCGGCTGACGCGGAGCCCCGGGCGGGACTCCGGCCCTCCCGGCACGCACCCCCGCACGGCGGCGTACCCGGCACGTTCCGCCCGGCGGACCGGGCCGGGCCGGGGCCCGCGGAGCGCCCGCCCGGGAAACGTGGTCGGAACCGCCCCGCGGATGGCGTATGGTTGTGTTCACCGACGCGGGGTGGAGCAGCTCGGTAGCTCGCTGGGCTCATAACCCAGAGGTCGCAGGTTCAAATCCTGTCCCCGCTACTGAAGGCCGAGGCCCGGTGATCATAGCGATCACCGGGCCTTCGCCATGCGCCCCTCCGGTCCGGTGGTTCGCCCGGCGGGCATGCGGCAAGTCGCCGCCGCGCCGATCCGCACGCAGCATGGGAAGAGCGCGGCACCGGTCCGCGGCCGTGGACCAAGCGGCAGGAGATCAGCTGTGGGGCGAGAGCAGGGCGCCGGCTACCGGCCTCCGTGGTTCCTGCGCCTGCTGCCTGCCGCCACACTGCTGGCGGGCGTCGCGCTCGACGCACTCACCCCGCCGCGGTTCACGGCCGTCTCGTTCTACGCCGCCGCACCGCTGATCGCCGCCGCCATCGCCTCCTGGGTGGTGACCCTCCTCACGGGGATCGGGGCGATCCTGGCCACCGGCGCGCTGCACTACTACGACGACAACATCACCGAGGCGACCGCCTTCACCGAGACGAGCACCGTGGTCACGGTCTCCGCCGTGGCCCTGGTGATCAACAGGGTGGTGCGGCGCAGCGGTGAGCGGCTGGCCTCCGCCCGGGTGGTCGCCGAGGCCGCCCAGCGCGCCGTGCTGCCCACGCCCCAGGACCGGATAGCCGGGCTCCACATCGCCGCACGCTACGAGGCGGCGCAGGCGGAGGCGTTCATCGGGGGCGACCTCTTCGCCGTCCAGGACACCCCGCACGGGATCCGGCTGATCGTGGGGGACGTGCGGGGCAAGGGCATGGGCGCGGTGGAGTCGGTCGCCGTGCTCATCGGCACGTTCCGGGAGGCGGCCGAGCAGGAGGGCACGCTGGAGCAGGTGGCCGAGCGCCTGGAGCGGGCGCTGCGGCGCGAGGGGGTGCGCCGTGCCGGTCTCGACGCGGTGGAGGGGTTCACCACGGCCGTGCTGGGCGAGATCCCGCACCCGGACGGCGGGGGCGGGGCCCACGGCCCGCCGGCGCGGAAGGGCCCGGGCGGCGGCGTGCCCGGCACCGTCAGGCTGCTCAACCGCGGGCACCCGGACCCGCTGCTGCTCCACGCGGACGGCCGGCTGGACGTGCTGCCGCCCGCGCAGGCCGCGCTGCCGCTGGGGATGGGGGATCTCGGCGGCTGGCCGGACCGCCCGGAGTCGTTCCCGTTGCCCGCCGGGTCCACGCTGCTGCTCTACACGGACGGGCTGTCGGAGGCGCGCGACGGCCGCGGGGTGTTCTACGACCCGGTGGAGCGGCTGAGCGGGCGGATCTTCGCGGAGCCGGACGACCTGCTGGACGCGCTCGTGGCGGACGTTCGGCGCTACACGGGCGGGGGGTCGAGCGACGACATGGCCCTGCTGGCCGTCCAGCGTCCGGCGGCCGGGCAGCCGGAGCGCAGGCGTACGGTTCCGGTCGTCCGCGGTGACCGGAAGGAGTCGGTCAGGGGAGCCGGGAGGCGTGCCGACCGAGAGCACCGTGCGTAGTCGGAAGGTACCCCTCCGCATAACAACTGACGAACAGTCAGAAAAGCCGCTCCTCCTGAGAGGCGCTCAAGTCGCCCGAGTCCACACGCTTCTGTCCCGTTTGGTCCCGGTCAAGATCCTCAACTATCCGCTGGAACGGCTTGGAAACCTGCCGCGGCTTCTATTAACGTTCGATAACGCAGCACGGTCGTCCCAGCCGTCGCAAGAGGCGGCACCGTGCTCACGCGCCGAATCCCGCAAGGGAACCGGGGAACCACCACTTGGGGTGAATCAGCCAACTTCGGCCGCACGCACATCGGCGGCAGGGGGCGGCTGTAGGAGACCTTCCTGCTCCGAACCCGTCAGCTAACCCGGTAGGCGAGAAGGAAGGAAAGGAGTACGCCTTCGTGGCGTCCAACATGCCTGCTCCCGAGGCCCCGACCGCGTCGTCCCGGTTCAGCGGCGACACCCCGGAAGCCTCCTTCGGGGAGTGGAACCCGACCGAGGAGACGGTCCGCCCCGTGCGGGGCCGGCACCGCGTGGCCAAGCAGCGCGGCGGCCTGGCCCGCAGCTCCACCGTCCTCGGCGTGGGCGTCATCGCGGCCGTGGGTGCGGGTGGCATCGCCACCGCGCAGGACAAGCCCGCGGTCTCCATATCCCTTCCCGACGCCCTCACCGACAGCCTTCCCGAGGCTGCCTCCCTCCCCGGCGTCGGCTCCCTGATCGCGGATTCCGACGCGGACTCCGACTCCGGGACGACCGCCAACACCGCCCCGCTGACCGCTATGGCGCCCGTGGCCGAGACCGTCGCGAGCGGCGCCGAGGACCGCTCCGCGGGAGCGGGCGAGGCCCTGCGGGCCCGGATCCTCCAGCAGGCCGAGCAGCAGCGCGCCGAGGCGGACGCGGAGGCCAAGGCCGCGGCCGAGAAGGCCGCCGCGGAGGCGGCGGCGGCCGAGGCCGCCAAGCAGCAGAGCGAGGCGGAGGCCAAGGCCGCCGAGGAGAAGCGCAAGGCCGAGGAGGCGGCACGGGCCAAGGCCGAGGCCGAGCGCCTCGCCAAGCTCGCGGCCAGCTACGCCCTCCCCACCTCCTCCTACACCCTCACCTCGACCTACGGCCAGGCCGGCTCCATGTGGTCCTCCGGCTACCACACCGGACTGGACTTCGCCGCCCCGACCGGCACCCCGGTCAAGGCCGTCCACGGCGGCACCGTCACGTCGGCCGGCTGGTCCGGCTCGTACGGCTACCGCATCGTGCTGGAGCTGGAGGACGGTACCGAGGTCTGGTACGCGCACCTGTCCTCGATGACGGCCTCCGCCGGCCAGAAGGTCGCCACCGGCGAGACCATCGGACGGGTCGGTGCGACGGGCAACGTCACCGGCCCCCACCTCCACCTCGAGGTGCACTCCGCCGGTGGCTCCGGCCTCGACCCGCTCGCCTGGCTGCGGGGCAAGGGCCTCACCGTCTGACGCACGGCGAGCCCGCACCCCGCGTCCGCAGCGCCCCGGCAACCCCGGGGCGCCGCTGCGTCCGGGCCCTCGCGCGCGCCACGGCCCCCGCCCGCGTTCCCGCCGGCACGCACCACCCGGGGAGTCCGCCCGGTGCCGGCCTCAGGTGCGGTAGGGGTTGAACCCGTCGTAGTCCCGGTGCGGCAGCACCCGGGGGGCCCGGCCCGTGGCGCGTGCCGCGTAGGCCAGGGAGGGCGCCGCGACCTCGCGGCGCAGCCACAGGTGGTGCAGCAGCTCCCGCTCCCGTTCCGCGAAGTCCGGTCCCGCCGCGCCCCGGTGGGCCCTGTTGCGCAGGAACGCCAGCGAGGTCGCGAACGCCTCGTACTCCGCCACGGCCCGTCCGGCCGCCGGGCCGTAGGTGCGGCGTGCGAAGTCCCTCGCCATGGCTCGCGCGCGCATCGACGACAGGGCGGGCGGCTCGGTGGCCGTGAGCCAGCCCGCCGCCGCGTACGCGGGCAGGCGGGCGGCTATGGTGCGCAGCTCGCGCTGCCTGCTCCACACGGTCAGCCAGGTGAGCAGCGCGAACGCGGGCACCATGAACGCCCCGTACACCCCGAAGAACCCCCAGGGGCCGAGCAGGGAGGCCGAGCCGTTCCACAGGGCGTGCATGCCCATGGCGGCCACCAGCCCGAGCAGCGGCAGCAGCACCCGCCGCACCCGGCGCCCGCGGGGCGCCGCGGCGGCCAGGCCGAAGCCGAGGCCGCAGAGCACCGTGAACAGCGGGTGCGCGAACGGGGACATCACGATGCGGACGAAGAAGGTCGCCGCGGTGACCGATCCCAGGCCCGCGAAGCCGAACGCCATGTCCTCGCCGAAGGCGTTCCCGAGGTAGAGGACGTTCTCCGTGAAGGCGAAGCCCGTCGCGGTGAACCCGGCGAGCACGACCCCGTCCACCACACCGGTGAACTCCCTTCCGCGCAGCAGGAAGAGCAGCAGCAGCGCGACCCCCTTGGCGCTCTCCTCGACGACCGGCGCGACGACCGTGGCGCCCAGTGTGTCCGCCGAGGCGGGGTCGGCCGTGGCGGTGGCTATCCAGCGGGTGGCCAGGGTGTTGGCGAGGAGGGAGATCAGTGCCGCCGCACAGGCCCCCCAGGCGAACGCGAAGACCAGGTTCCGCCAGGGAAGCGGGTCGACCCGGTCGAGCCAGCGGAACGCGGCGAGCAGCAGCGGCACGGGGAGCGTGGCCAGCCCCAGGCCCACCAGGAAGCCCGTGGAGCCGGTCTGCTCGCGCACCAGGACCAGGATGACCAGCCCGCAGAGTGCGAGCAGGGTGAACACGGCCGCCATCCGCACGGCCCGGCTGCGCCACAGCAGCGCGGCGCGCAGGCGGGCCGACCGGCGTGCCCGTGCCCCGGGGACGGGTGGTGCCCCGTCCGGTGCGTACGGGGGCACGGCCGGGGGCGGCGGGAAGGCGGGCGGGGAGGGCTCCGGCGGAGTCGCTGACACCCGTCGACCCTAAGGCCTGCCCCGTGCTCCCCGGCGGGCGTACGACGACGGGGCACGGCACCCCGCTGTGCTGTCGTTTCGCCCGGACACGCCCGATGCGCACGGGATTCTCCGCCTTGCTGCACCGCATCCGACGCCGCGCGCCGGGCAGTGCGGGGAGCGCGCCCGGGACCTGTCCCGCACCCCCGGCGCGGGTACGGCGGCCCTCGCCGCCCTGCGGAGCCGCCGGACGGGCGCCCGGTGCGGGGGTGGTCCTCCGGGACGGGAGGGACGTTCCGGCAAGGGCGGCGGAGCGCTGCCGAGGGCCCCCGGGGACCGGCCGCCGGCTCGGGGCAGGACGCCCGGGT
This sequence comes from Streptomyces sp. C10-9-1, assembly GCF_024497955.1. Classification (GTDB taxonomy): domain Bacteria; phylum Actinomycetota; class Actinomycetes; order Streptomycetales; family Streptomycetaceae; genus Streptomyces; species Streptomyces sanyensis. Next base: position 166,032 of record NZ_JANHKP010000016.1, read on the forward strand.
CAGACGTCCCGGCGGGTGCGGCGGAAGAGCAGGTCGTGCACGCGGTGGCCCTTGTCCAGCCCCTGCCCCTCGAAGCGGGTGAGCGGCCGGAAGGCGGGCCGGGGGGCGTAGCCGCCGCCGGGGACGGTGTTCTCGAAGTCCGGGTGGGCCTGGAGCACGTCGAGCATCTGCTCGGCGTAGGGTTCCCAGTCCGTCGCGCAGTGCAGCACGGCGCCCGGCTTCATGGGCCCCGCGGCCAGATCGAGGAACGCGGGCTGGACGAGACGCCGCTTGTGGTGGCGCTTCTTGGGCCAGGGGTCGGGGAAGAAGACCCGCATGCCGTCGAGCGAGCGCGGCGGCAGCATCTCGCGCAGCAGGATGACGGCGTCCCCGTTGGCCACGCGCACGTTGGTGAGGCCGTGGCGCTCGGCGAGGGCGAGCAGGTTGCCCTGGCCCGGCGTGTGGACGTCCACGGCCAGGATGCCCGTGCCCGGATCGTCCGCCGCCATCTGCGCCGTCGCCTCGCCCATGCCGAAGCCGATCTCCAGCACGACCGGGAGCCCGCCGAACATCTCCTCCAGGTCGAGTACCCGGTGCCCGTCGATGTCCGTGCCCCACGTCGGCCAGAGCCGTCGCAGTGCCTCGCCCTGCCCGGTGGTCACCCGGCTGCGGCGCGGCTGGAAGCTGCGGATGCGGCGCTCGTGGTGGGAGCCCGCGGGGTCGGCGGCGGGGCCGCCGGGGAAGCGGGGCGCGCCCACGGTGCGGGTCGCGGGCCGGGGGGCGTCGGGGGCGGTGTTTCGAGGCTCAGACACAGTGCGTCGATTCTACGAGCCGGACCGGCGCCCCCTCCGGCGCGGTGCTGGGGGCCCGGTCGGCCGCCCGGTCCGGGGAGGAGTGCGGGGCCGGGGCGCCGGTCCGGGGCGGTCAGTCCGGTGCGGCCTCCAGCGCGGCCAGCACGCGCCGGGCCACCTCGCGGCCGATGGGCAGTGCCGCCGTCGCGGCGGGCGAGGGCGCGTTCAGCACGTGGACCGTCCGGGGGCCCTCGCGCAGGACGAAGTCGTCGGCGAGGGTGCCGTCCCGCAGCACGGCCTGGGCACGCACCCCGGCCGCGGCAGGCCGCAGGTCGTCCTCGGTGACGGCGGGGAGCAGCCGGCCGACGGCCCGGGTGAAGGCCCGCTTCGACAGTGAACGGTGCAGCTCTCCCGCCCCGTGGCGCCAGTGGCGGCGCGCCATCCGCCAGGCGCCGGGCCAGCGCAGGGTCTCGGCGACGTCCCGCGGACGGGCCGTCCACCGGTGGTAGCCCTCGCGGGCCAGGGCGGGTACGGCGTTCGGGCCCACGTGGACGCCGCCCTCGACGCCCCGGGTCAGATGGACGCCGAGGAAGGGGAAGGCCGGGTCCGGCACGGGGTAGACCAGGCCGCGGACCAGCCCGGGGCGGAGGAGGTCGTAGTACTCGCCGCGGAAGGGCACGATCCGCAGCTCCGGGTCGTCGCCGGCGAGGCGGGCCACCCGGTCGCAGTGGAGCCCGGCGCAGTTCACCAGGGCCCGGGCGCGCACCACCGCGCCCCCGGTGGTGCGGACCGCCACCCCCCAGGGCCTGCGGTCGACGGCGTCGACCTCCTGCCCGTAGCGCACGTCGGCGCCGGAGGCGAGCGCCAGCCGCGCGGCCATGGCGCGGAAGTCGCACACTCCGGTGGTGCCGACGTGGATCGCGGCGAGGCCGGTGACCTCGGGCTCGTACTCGGGTATCTGCGAGGCACCCAGTTCGCGCACCGGGATGCCGTTCTCCCGGCCGCGCTGGACCAGGGAGTGGAGGCGGGGCAGCTCCGGGCGGTCGGTGGCCACGATGAGTTTGCCGGTGACCTCGTGGGGAACGCCGTGCTCCTTGCAGAACGCGACCGTCTCGGCGGCTCCGCGCACCGCGTAGCGGGCCTTGAGCGAGCCGGGCCGGTAGTAGATCCCGCTGTGGATCACTCCGCTGTTGCGTCCCGTCTGGTGCCGTGCGGGGCCCGGCTCCTTCTCCAGGACGGCCACCTCGGCGCCCGGGGCCGAGCGGGAGAGGGCGTACGCCGTCGACAGGCCGACGATCCCGCCGCCGATCACCAGGACGTCGCAGTCGAAGCCCCGTACGCGTGCCGTCACCTGCGCCACCTCCCACCCCGATAGTGCACTGGCCCGCCGGCAGGGGCTTCAAACCAGGCCCGGGGAGTGGGGGGTGTCACGCCGGGGCGGCCAGGAGCGGGCGGGCCCGCTCCCGCAGCTCCATCACCCGCGGCTCGTCGCCGTAGGGCTCCAGGCGGTGCAGCAGGTCGCGCACGTACTCGGTGGTGCGCGCGGAGGAGATCCGGCCCGCCACCTCGACCGCACGGGTGCCAGCCGCGCAGGCGGCGTCCAGGTTGCCGGACTCCAGCTCGGCGACCGCGCTGACGATCAACCGGAGCCCGTGGGAGCGCACGTACTCCTCGGTGGGGCGGGACAGGGCCTGCTCGGTGAAGCGGCGCACCTGCCGGGGGGCCTTGAGGTCGCGGTAGCACTCGGCGGCGTCGGCGGCGAAGCGGTCGTAGGAGTAGAAGCCGAGCCAGGAGGGGTCGCAGTCGCCCTCCCGGGAGCGCTCCAGCCAGCCCTCGGCGGCCTTGAGCGCCTGGCCCGCGGCGGCGGCGTCGCCGGCCTTGGCGTGCGCGCGCGCCTCGATCAGCCGGAAGAAGCTCATGGTGCGCGCGGTCGCCAGGCCGCGGTTGCGCTCCAGTGCGGCCTGCGCCAGGTCGACCCCCTCGTCCGCGAAGCCGCGGTAGGTGGCCTGAAGCGACATGGAGGCGAGGACGTAGCCGCCCAGCGGCACGTCCGCGGCGGCCCGGGCCAGCCTCAGGGCCTGGATGTAGTAGCGCTGGGCCGCCTCCTGCTGGCCGGTGTCGAAGGCCATCCAGCCGGCCAGGCGGGTCAGCTCGGCGGTGGCGCCGAACAGCGCGCGGCCCACCTCGTCGGAGTACGAGCCGAGCAGCAGCGGTGCGGCGTCGACGCGGAGGCACTCGGGGACCATCGACGAACGCCAGTCGCCGCCGCCGTACTTGGAGTCCCAGCGGCGGGCGTCCTCGGCCGCCTCGCGGAGCTTGGCCACATCGCTGTGGCCGACCCGCACGGCGGCGTCCGCGCCGTCGGCCGGCTCCGCCGCGGGCCCGGCGGTGCGCGGGGCGGAGCCCACCCGCAGGGGGGCGCCGACGAGCCGCTCGACCGACGGGTCCGCGGGGGTTATCAGCCAGCGGGACGCGGGGGTGGCGTAGGCGCTCACGGCGAAGGAACCGGCCAGGGACTGCCAGATGCCTCCCCCGCCCGCGCGGCGTCCGGCGAGATCGAGCCGGTACAGCTCGGTGGCTGATTTCACCGCCTCGCCGATGTCCCGGGGGAAGGCGAGCCCGACCTCGGGCGCCGGGTCGGCGTCCGCCAGGCCGATCTCGTGGAGCGGGACCGGGCGGCCCAGCTTGGCGCCGATCGCCGCGGCGATCAGGTGCGGTGCGGCTCCCTGGGGCACCATCCCCTTGGAGACCCAGCGGGCCACCGAGGTCTTGTCGTAGCGGAGGGTCAGTCCGCGCTGGGCCCCGAGGTCGTTGACCCGGCGGGCGAGCCCCGCGTTGCTGATTCCCGCGAGGGCGAGGACGGCGCCGAGCTTGTCGTTCGGCTCGCGTTGCTCCCTGGACATGCGCCACCCCTCGACACGCAGACGGCTGCCGCGACGCCCCGGCGCACGGCATTCGTGCTGTGTCCCCGTGCTTCGCGGCCCGCCCGTCCCGGACCGGTCCCGGCTGCAAAAGCGCCTGGCCGAACCGCCCGGAATATGCGCGCCCGTGGAGGACAGCAGTAAACCCAGCGTAGTTCGCCGCATCCCTACCGTTAAGAGGCGGTGTGCCGTATGGCGGGAATGTGGCGCGGGCCGGGCGCCCCCGCCCGCGCGCCGTGCTCCCGCCGTGTGGCCGTGCGCCCGTCCGTGCGCTCTGGCCCGGGGGCGGCCGGGGCGGTTCGCTGGGTGCTGCGTGGGTCGGCCCACGGTGCGTCAGCACCGGTGGGCTGGGGGACACCGCCGCCTCATCCCCGCGGGCGGCGGACCGGTCCGGGAGGCGAACCGCGCCTCCCGGAACGGTTGCCGAACCTAATCCTCGTTCCAGAGAATGGCCGGAAGTCGATGGTGAGGGAGCGGGCTCCAGCCGCTCCTCCCGCGAGTGGAACTACGTTTTCACGCCATCCGTACAGCGTTAAATCGCCACGCTGCGGCAGGCGTTCACTTCCCGCGCACGCGACCGGAGCCGGGGTCCCGGCGCCTCCTTCGTGGCAGCATGTTCCCGAGCGGCTTCGGGAACACGGTGGAGGCGGGGATGCGCTGGCTGGTGGGATGGAGCAGTGGCGGCCCGGGTCCCGCGCCGGCCGACGCCCCGACCGGCGCCCCGGCCGGCCTGCCGGACGGCACCGAGGGCGGCTCCGTCCACCCGGTCGGCTCCCACCCCCTGTGGGGCGGACCCGATCCGCTGTGGGCGGTGGGCGACTGGCGCCCCGACGAGGTGCGCGTCGTCACGGTCGCACCACCGGCCCGCGCCGTTCCCGGCGGTGGCGCGAACCCTCCCCCGGCCGTCCGCCTCGCGGTCCTCGGCTGCTGCGCCGCCGACGACGAGGAACTCCGGGTGGGCCTGCTCGCCGCACGCGGCGGCGCCCTGCGCCATCTGACCGCCTGGCCCGGCAGCTACACCGCCGTCGTCCAGTCCGGCCGGCGCACCACCGTCGTCGGCGACCTCGCGGGCGCCCGGCCCGTCTTCCACACCCCGTGGGCCGGCGGCACCGCCTACGCCACCGCCGCCCTGCCGCTCGCCGACCTGGTCGAGGCCCAGCTCGACATCGGCTACCTGGCGGCACTGCTGGCCTGCCCCGAGACCCCCGAAGCGCTGGGCGACGCCACGCCGTACTCCGGAGTGAGGCGCATCCCGCCCGGGCACGCGCTGATCCTCCGCGAGGGCTCCCGGGAGGTCGCCGGGTACGAAGCGGTCGCCTCGCTCGCCGTCGCCGGGCCCCGGATCGACCCGGACCAGGCCGTCGGCGGGGTCCGCGACGCCCTGGTGGAGGCCGTGCGGGCGCGCCTGACCGCGCCGCGCCACGCCCCCGAGACCCTGCCCCCCGACCCCGGGCCGGTCCCCGGCATGGGACCGGCGGAGCGCAGGGCCGCCCGGGGCGCGCCCGCACCCGGCATCGGGGCCGACCTCTCGGGCGGCAGCGCCTCCAGCACGCTCGCCCTCCTCGCCGCCGGGTTGCCCGGGGTGCCCGGCACCGTGCTCGGGCACGGCACCGGCGCGGGTGAGCGGCTGCTCGCCGTCACCTTCAACGACCTGGCCACCGCCGGGCGGGACTCCCGCGAGCCGGAACTGGAGCGCGCCCGCCTCCTCGCCGCCAACCCCCGGCTGCACCATGTGGTCGTCGCCGCCGGGGAGGAGGCCCTGCCCTATGCCGGGCTGGAGGGCGGGCCGCTCACCGACGAGCCCGCGCCGTCTCTGGTGACCGCGGAACGCCACCGCTGCCGGCTTGTCGCCGGGAGCGCCGACCATCTGACCGGGGCGGGCGCCAGAGCGGTGCTCGACGCCCACCCCGCGCGCCTCGCGGACCTGCTGATGGACCGCAGCCGGCGCCACCTGATGCGGCCGGTGGCGGCACTGGCCCGCGCCGACGGTGCCTCGCCGCAGTCGCTGCTGGTGCCGTTCACGGTCTACCGGGCGGCCCGCCGCCTCGCCCGTACGCCCTACCGGGCGGGGCTGGAGGACGCCGCCGGACGGCTGCTCACCGCCAACCGGCCGGGGGCCGTGGGGCTGAACGGTGCCGTCGGCGCCTCGCTCGCCGCGCTGGCGTGGGCCCGGCCCGGCCCGGCGGCACGCTGGCTGACGGGAGAGGCCCTCGCTGAAGTATCGGTTCGCCTGACCGGCGCGGCGACCCGCCCGGCCACCGTGCTGCGCCCCGGCGAGGCCCGTGCCCGTGCGGCCCTCACCCGGTACGCGGCCGACCACCGGATCCTGGAGCAGGCCGCCGAGATCCGCAGCCAGCGCCTCCACGCGCCCTTCCTCGACAACCAGGTGGTGCGTGCCAGCCGGGCGCTGCCGGAGACGCTGCGGGTCCGTCCCGGAGCCCGCGCCGAGGTGCTGCGCGCCGTCCTGACGGGGGCCGGTGTCCGCGACCTGCCGACCGGGTGGGGGACCACCGCCCACGCCGGGCAGACCGCGACGGCGACGGCGCGCACCGGGCTGCGCACCGCGCTCCCGCAGCTGATGGCGCTCTTCGACGCGCCCCTCCTCGCCGATGCCGGACTGGTGGAGGCCCGTGTGGTGCGCCGGGCGCTGCGGGCCGCCTCCGAAGGGGAGCCGGTTGCGCTGGACGGGCTGGCCGAGTTGGTCTCCACGGAGCTGTGGCTGCGCAAGCTGCTGGCCCGCCGGGGCAGTTGCTGGACCGGGACGGAGGCGCCCCGCCGCCGTGCGGTGGCCGGCGGGGTGCCCAGGCGCCCCACCCTCCAGCCCTGACCCGGCCCCGATCACCCGCGGCCGCGGGTGATCGGCGGCTCGGCCGCGCCGGTGCCCCCGCCCGCGGGCCCGGGGCGGAGGGGCTCCGGGGGCGCCCCGCCCGGTGTGCGGGCCCGCCCGCCGGGGCCCGGTCGGCGGCGCACCGCTCCCGGTCGCCGGAGAGCGGAGCGCGCACCGGCCGGGGACGTCGCGTCGCGACCGGCGCCGTGCGCGGCCGCGCACGCCGCGGTCAGTCCGCCCGGTCGCAGGTGATCCGCGGCTCGGCCCAGTCGGCCAGCGCCAGCGAGGCCCCGTGACCCACCGGCTCGACGACCAGGCGCAGCGTGCGGTAGCCCGTCAGCGACACGCGCACCCGCACCGCCTCGTCCCCGCGGGCCAGGGGCTGTGAGCGCCACACCCGGCTGCCGTCCCCGTACACCGCGAAGCGCACGGTCCGACTGCCCGGTGTCAGGTCGTCCACCCCCACCACCGCCTCGTACGCCACGCACGGGCGGTTCAGGTCGATCAGGACCGAGGAGCGGCCCCCGACCGTCACGCCCTGGCCGGACCCGCGGCCGCCGATCGACGTCGCGCCGCGCTGCCAGAGCCAGCTGCTTCCCGCGATCCGGACCTCCGGGCCGTTTCCGTCCCCGATCAGGGCGTAGGGAAGCCGGTTGACCTGGTAGACGGCCGGGGCGGGAGGCGTGGGAGAAGGCGTGGGGGACGGCGCAGGGGTGTCCGGAGCGGGCGCGGGGGGCGGCTCGGGCGCCGGCACGGAGCGCGACGGCGCGGGGGTGGGCTTCGGCGCGGGCGGCGGGGGCGATGTCCGGGCGGGGGCCGCCACCGCGCGGGGAGCCGGCGCCGGAGGGGACGCGGGTGCCGCCGAACGGGACGGTGCCGCGGCGGCGGGCGGGGGCGCCTCCGGCCCGGCGGGCGCGGAGACCGCGGGCTTCGCCTCGGGCGCCTCCACCGGGGCCGGTTCCCCGGAGAAGGCCCACACCAGACCGGCGGTGGCCGCGACGGCCGCGGCGGCGGCGATGCCCGCCTTCGCCGGAGCGCCGAGCCCCTCCGCGACGGCCCCGCCCGCCGCCGCGCCGGACGCCCCGCCTCCCGCCGCGGCCGCCGCGGCACCGGCTCCCGCGGCCCCCGCCACGCCGCCCGCGGCCACCCCGGCGGCCTTGAGCGAGTAGCCGGCGGCGAACCAGCCGATGACGGCGATCGGCAGCAGCGCCGGGATCCCGGCGTTGACATGCGCCAGCTCACCCGCCGCGAGCCGGCACGGGGCGCACTCGTCGAGGTGCTTGCGCAGCCCGCGCTCCGCCCTCATCCGCAGACCGCCCCGGGCGAAGGCCCCCAGCCGGTCCGCGTACCGCGCGCAGTCGCCCCCCGCGGTCAGCGACGTGCTCACATGGGCCTGGAGATAGGCCTGCTTCAGCCCCTCGCGGGCGCGACTGGCCAGTACCGCGGTCGCGTTCGGGGTCAGCCCGAACAGCGGGGCGACCTCGCTGGGGGACTCCTCCTCCACGGTGGTGTGCCACAGCACCGCCTGCCAGCGCTCCGGCAGGGACCGGAACGCCTGGAGCGCAAGCGAACGCTCCGCCTCGTGCATCGCCCGCACATCGGCACCGGCGTCGAGGGTGTCGCCGTGGGCCCGGTCGCCCCCGCGGGCTGCCTCCGCCGCGAACACGGCGAAGTCCTCGACCAGTTGCTCGCGCTTCGCCGACTTCGTCCAGGTCGCGGCGACCCGCCGGACCGTGGTCAGCAGATAGGCGCGCACGGCGTGCTCGGGCCCGGCACCGCCCCGCACCGCCTGGAGGGTCCGCGCGAAGACCTCGGCCGTGAGGTCGTCCGCGGTGTCCGCGTCCCGGCAGCAGGAACGCGCGTACCGGCGCACCGCCTCCGCGTGGCGGCGGAACAGCTCCTCGTAGGCGCTGTCGTCGCCCTCCCGCATCAGCCGCAGCAGATCGCCGTCGGACGGCGCGGCCTCCCGCGGCGGCGGCAGCACCGAGCCCGAACTGCCCCTCTCCCGCTGCTGCGGCACCGCCACCGGGCCCTCGCCCGCAGGCCGGTGCCGCCCGCCGTCTCCGGTGCCGGACGGCGCAGACGCCGGCATCCCCGCAGGCCCGCCCTGGCCGGGGACCTTCCCCGAGGGCGCTCCGGTGGAGGCCGACGCCCCCGACCCGTCGAGTGACTCGTCCCGACCGTCACCGCTCATCGCGGAAGCCCCCGTTAGCACTTCAGACCCGGATTACCGGGCAAGAGTGCCACAGCGCGCCGCCCCGCCGGACCCTGCTGCCCGGCAACCACCCGTCCGGGGAGGCGCCCACGGCGGGCGGTGGATCACGGGTGCCGCACGGACCCGCCGTGCCGCACGGTGCCCCTCAGACCGCGCGCGGCCGCAATCCCTCCAGCAGGATGTCCAGCAGCCGGGAGGACGCGGCCTCCTGCTGCGCGGCATCCGGCAGGGACGGCGCCGCGGTGGCTATCACCAGCAGGACGTCGGCCACCGTCACGTCCTCGCGCAGCTCGCCCGCCGCCCGGGCGCGGGCCACGAGCCGGCCCACCACGTCGAGCAGTTCGGCGGCCCCGGTGTCCTCCAGCTCCTCGTCGGGCACGGACCGGGGCCCGACGACCCGCAGCCCCGTCGGCTCACCGGCCCGCTGCTGCGGGACCCTCGGCTCCTCCCGGACATCGCCGGAGTGCTCCTCGGACACGCCCTCGGCTCCGGCGTTCTCGCCGTCCACCCCCACCCGCAGCACCTGCGGGGGAAGCAGCCGCCCGGCGCCCGAGGCCACCGAGGTCCGCAGGAACCGGGACAGCGCCGACCAGGGCTCCTCCTCCTGCCCGAGCGCGGTGCGCGCCTGCTCCGTCAGCCGGGCGGTCTCCTCGGCCGCTATGCGGCGCACCAGCACGTCCTTGCTCGGGAAGCGGCGGTACACCGTGCCGACGCCCACCCGGGCGCGCCGCGCCACGTCCTCCATCGGGGCGCCGTACCCCAGCTCGCCGAACACCTCGCGTGCGGCGCGCAGCACGTGCTCCAGATTGCGCTGGGCGTCGACGCGCAGCGGAGCCGGGCGCCCCGCCGGGTGCGGCGCTACCGCCCCGCCCCCGCTCTCCGCGGTGGAAGCCGGTGCCGCCACCGGTGCGACGGCGGTCTGCCAATGAGAATCCTGAATGTGCATATATGTTCCCCCGGTCATGTCGTCTCCCCCCGGAGACATCCCCGCCCTCGGTCTGTCGGGCATGCCGTGGCCCGGCACCCCGACCGGCTATGAACATAGTTGAGCCGGGGTCAATTCAGAAGGGGGCACTTCGCACGGAGCGCCCCCCGATCGGAGCAAGGACCGGAACATTCCCTATTCCACCCCTCCTCCCCACCACCTCCGCAACCGCTGACCTGCACACCTTCCGATATGACCGGACCCGTCCCGCGGCGGCTCCGATGGCGCCCTGCGGTCACACAATCCGTCGGGCCTGTGGACAAACGGCAGAGCCCGTTGCCTCATGGGATGGTGAAGGCTGCGAACACCCGGGGCACGACCTCCGGCACCCCGCCCCGCACACGCGTCCTCGTCGTCGGCGGCGGGTACGTCGGGATGTACACCGCGCTGCGCCTCCAGCGGACGCTCAGGCCCGAGCTCGCCCGCGACGACGTCGAGATCGTGGTGGCCGCCACCGACCCCTACATGACCTACCAGCCCTTCCTGCCGGAGGCCGCGGCCGGCTCCCTCTCCCCCCGCCATGTGGTGGTGCCCCTGCGCCGGGTCCTCGACCGGTGCCGGGTCGTCATCGGCGAGGTGCGGTCCGTCGACCACGCCAAGCGGACGGCGATGCTCACCACCCTCGCCACGGACGAGGAGGGCACCGGAGCCGTCGCGCTGGCCTACGACGAGCTCGTCATCGCCCCCGGATCCGTCTCCCGCACCCTGCCCGTGCCGGGCCTCGCCGACCACGGCATCGGGTTCAAGACGGTCGAGGAGGCCATCGGCCTGCGCAACCACGTCATCGAGCAGATGGACATCGCCTCCTCCACCCGCGACCCCGCGATCCGCGACGCGGCCCTCACCTTCGTCTTCGTCGGCGGCGGCTACGCGGGAGTCGAGGCGCTCGCCGAACTGGAGGACATGGCCCGCTACACCGCGCGCTACTACCGCACCATCCGGCCCGAGGACCTGAAGTGGATCCTGGTGGAGGCCTCCGACCGCATCCTGCCCGAGGTGGGCGAGGCCCTGGGCCGCTACGCCGTCCGGGAACTGCGCGCACGCAACATCGACGTACGGCTGGGCACCCGCCTGGAGTCCTGCGAGGGCCGCGTCGCCCGGCTCAGCGACGGCTCCCGCTTCCCCACCCGGACCCTGGTGTGGACGGCCGGCGTCAGGCCCGCCCCGGTGCTCGCCGCGACCGACCTGCCCCTCGACGCACGCGGCCGCCTGGTGTGCACCGCACGCCTGACGGTCGACGGCGCGGAGCACGCCTGGGCGGCCGGCGACGCGGCGGCGGTCCCGGACCTCACCGCGTCCGGCCCCGGCGCGTACTGCGCCCCCAACGCCCAGCACGCCGTCCGCCAGGCCGCCGTGCTCGCCGGGAACCTCGCGGCCTCGCTGCGCGGCGAACCGCTCCGGGAGTACGCGCACCGGAACGCCGGATCGGTCGCCTCGCTCGGCCTGCACAAGGGCGTGGCCCATGTCTACGGGCGGAAGCTGAAGGGCTATCCGGCCTGGCTGATGCACCGCGCGTACCATCTGAGCCGCGTCCCCACGCTGAACCGCAAGGCGCGGGTGCTCGCCGAGTGGATCCTCTCCGGTCTGTTCAAGCGGGAGATCGTCTCGCTGGGCTCCCTGGAGCACCCGCGGGCCGAGTTCGAACGCGCCGCGGCACCGCCCCCGTCGCCCACCGACCCGCCCGGGGCCAGCCCCCCGGCGGACGGCGGAGGCGGAGCACCCGACCGCTGACCGCCCCGTGCGGCGAGGCGGTCCCGCAACGCCGGGAGACCGGCGCAAAGACGACTGTCAGTCCGGTCCGCGACACTGGACGTGTGACCATAGGTGGGCTCACACCTGCACAGAGTGACCCTTGGAATCCATCCCATTGAGGCTTGAAAGTCAGTGAACTTCACGCGTTGGAGCGCGATGCTCCCCGGTACGCAGCGCCGCGCCGCAGCGCGAGGGACGGACCAAGGGCCTTCCCGGGCACCGCGCGGCGAAGGGGCCGTGCCCGCAGCCCGCGGCCGGTCCGCCCGCCCCGCCGAGCAGGACGGATCGGCCGTGCCCGCCCTGGAGGACTTCGTCCTGCCGGAGCTGCTGGGCAGTCTGCCCGCCCTGATCGCCCTGGTGTACGGGCCCGACCACCGGCTCGCCTACGCCAACGACGCCTACACCTCGGCCTTCGGGCACCGCACCCCCGGACTGCCCGCCGTCGACGGCTGCCCGGAACTCGCCGAACTCGGTCTCCTCGCGCTGATGGAGCAGGTGCTCCGCAGCGGCAGACCGCGCACCGTGAAGTCGCGCCGGATCCACACCGGCGACGCACCGGCCGGCGGCGAGGGCTCCTACACCGTGACCTGCCTCCCGGCGGGACGGCGGGACGGCGACCCCGCCCAGGCCGGCGTGCTGATCTTCGCCACCGACGTCACCGACCACGCCGTGGCGGCCGAGCGGCTCCGCGCCAGCGAGCGCCGCCACCGCGAGACGGCGGTGACCCTCCAGCGCTCCCTGCTGCCCCAGGAGCTGGAGCAGCCGGACGACCTGCGCTTCGCGGCCACCTACCAGCCCGGCGGCACCGACGCCGCGGTCGGCGGCGACTGGTACGACGTCATCACCCTCGGCGCCGGCCGCACCGCGGTGGTGATCGGCGACGTGATGGGCCGCGGGGTCCGTGCGGCCGCGGTGATGGGGCAGCTCCGCACCGCCGTGCGCGCCTACGCCCGACTGGACCTGCCTCCCTACGAGGTGCTCCAACTGCTCGACGGCCTCGCCGCGGAGATCGACGCCAGCCAGATCGCCACGTGCGTGTACGCGGTCCACGATCCCAACGAGGGGCGCCTGGCCTACGCCTCCGCGGGCCATCTGCCCATCCTCGTCCGCGACGCCGACGGATGCGTCCGCCGTGCCGAGGAGCCCACCGGCCCGCCGCTCGGCACGGGCGGCTGGCTCCACACCTCGGGCAGCATCGCCCTGCCGCCCGGTTCGACCGCCGTCCTCTACACGGACGGGCTGGTCGAGCGCCGCCGCGAGGACATCGACGAGGGGGTCGCGGCCCTGGAGCGCGCACTGGCGGGGGCCACCGGCTCCCCGCAGGTCGTCTGCGACCGTCTGATCCGCTCGCTGGGCGTGACCGCGGAGCACGACGACGACGTCGCCGTGCTGGTCCTCCAGCACCCGGCGCGCGACGGCGCCGACGCCGAGCTCTTCCACAACGCCGCGCTGGACCTCCTCGGCGGCCACGAGGCCGCCCCGCGGGCGAGGGCGTTCGCCTCGGGGGTCCTCGCCTCCTGGCGCTTCTCGCCCGAGCTCCACGACCTCGGCGTACTGGCGGTCAGCGAACTGGTCGGCAACTCCCTCCAGCACGGCGTCCCCCCGATGCGGCTGCGGCTCCGCCGCACGGACCGGCGGCTGATCATCGAGGTGACGGACGGGGACGAGCACCTTCCGCGGCGCCGCCGGGTCGAGACCGAGGACGAGGCGGGCCGCGGCATCTCGATCATCGCGACCATCGCCTCGTCCTGGGGGTCCCGCCGCACACCCGGCGGAGGCAAGGCGGTGTGGTGCGAGTTCGCCCTGCCTTCCTGAGGCGATCCGCGACGGGGCGGTGTCAGCGGCTCCCGGCGGCAGCCGGCGAGCGGGGTGCCTCCGAAGCGCCCGGGTGCCCCTCGCCCCGGGGCCGGTGCACGGCCACGACCCGGGAGTTCGCGGCGAGCCACGGCCGGTCCTGCTCCGGTGCGAGGCGCCGGCCCAGCCGCAGCGCCAGCACGGTGATGCCGAGCGAGAACAGGACGAAGGTGACGATGTAGGGGCCGTGCAGGGTGGCTCCCATCGGACCGCCCACGGCCGGGCCGACGGCCAGCGCGAGCTGCTTGACCAGTGCGAACGCCGAGTTGTACTGGCCGACCATCGATGCGGGCGCCAGGTCCGCGACCAGCGGGGCGACGGTCGGGGAGAGCATGGACTCCCCCAGTCCGAAGAGCGCGTAGGTGGAGATGAACGCGGCCGTGGCCATCGCCTGACCGCCGTGGCCGAGCCCGGCGTAGCCCGCGGCGATCCAGGCCACCGCCCAGATCAGACCGACCGAGGCGATCACCTTGGTGCGGCTGCGGCGCTCCACGAACCTCAGCACGAGGAACTGCGCGGCCACGATCACGGCGGTGTTCGCCGCGAGGGCGGTGCCCAGGGTGGCGGGCGCGATCCCGGCGGCCTCGGTCCCGTAGGCGGCGAGACCCGACTCGAACTGGCCGTAGCAGGCGAAGAACAGCACGAACCCCAGGACGAGCAGCTGCACCATGGCGCGGTGGCCCAGCAGCGCCCGCAGACCGCCCCCGCCCGGTGCGGTGGGGCGCGTGCCTGCCGGTGCGCTCGGCCGGGGCAGCCGGATGGTCAGCGCCATCCCGGCCAGGACCAGGAACATCACGGCCTCGATGCCGAACAGCAGCGTGAAGCTGGACGGCCGGCTCTCGTCGACGAGGTGCCCGCCGATCAGCCCGCCGACCCCGAGCCCGAGGTTCTGGAGGAAGAACTGCGTGGCGAAGGCGCGGGTGCGTGTCGTCGCGTCCGAGCACCAGACGATCATGGTGGCCAGCGCGGGCTGCATGACGGCCGTGCCGGCGCCCAGCAGGGCCGCGGACCCGACGGCGGCGGGTACGTCCGTGGCGAGGCCGAGCCCCGCGGCACCGACGGACGCCAGCAGCGCGGCACCCACGAGCACGGGCAGCGGTCCGCGCCGGTCGACGACGCGCCCCGTGAACGGCAGAACCGCGAGGGCGGCCATGGCGAACACCGCGAGCACCACGCCCGCGGTCGTCGCCCCCAGCTCCCGCACCTGCGCCACATAGACGTACAGATAGGGAACGGTGAAGCCGAGCCCGAACGCGCTCAGCGCGTTCCCTGCCTGGATCCGGCGCATCGCCGCGCCCTTCGCCCTGGTCACACTCACCTACTTCATGGTTCTGCGGCCCGCTCCGGGGCCGACTGGACGACTGAAGCCTGAAGACTTCAAAACTAAAGTTCGATGTTTAACTCTACACATCCAAGGACTTCAACGCCAACGGGTACGTGCCATACTTCGCCGCATGCCTACCGAGACCCCCGGGGCTCCCGCGTCCGGCCCCCAGGAGCCGAGCCTCGACGAACAGATCGCCGCGTATCAGCGGGAGTACGGCGACCTCGACCCCCAGGTCGAGAAGGTGGTCTCGGCCCTCGGCCGACTCAACCGGCGCATGAACGTCGCCTACGGGCGGCAGCTGGCGGACCTCGGGATCAGCAACGCCGAGTGGGAGGTGCTGAAGACCCTCGTCCTCTCGGGAGAGCCCTACCGGCTCGGACCCGGCGAGCTCGCCAAGCGCCTCGGGCTCACCCCGGCCGCGATGACGCACCGGATCGACCGCATGGCCTCCGAAGGGCTCGTCACCCGGGACCGGGACGAGAGCAACCGGGTGAGGGTGATCGTCGAACTCACGGACGAGGGCCGGACCAGGTGGCTGGAGGCCATGCGGATGGCCACGACCTTCGAGGAGGACCTCCTCCAGGACCTCGTCGGGGAGGACCGTGCACTGCTGGGCGAGATGCTGATCCGGGTCCTGCGGCGGGTGGAGCACGACCAGCCGGACGCCGGAGGCAGGCTCACCGACCTGGAGTGAGGGGCCGGGTGCGCAGCGCGTCGCCTGGTCCGAGCCGGCGGCCCGGCAGGGGTTCCGGCGGGACCCGGGAGCGCGGCCGCCGGGATCCTGTTCCCGGGAGTTGACACACTCCTCACCGATCCGTAAAGTTCTTCGGGTTGCCGCTGGGCCGTAACGGTTCTTCGGTAACCATCCCCGCCGCGGATGCGGCACCCAACCTCAGCACGAACTCCCGGACGGGATCGAATTCGGCGTGCCCGAATTCCTTTCGAACGCTCGATTATGAGCGGACCGGGAAATCCGCTAGAGTTCGGG
>NZ_JANHKP010000017.1 GCF_024497955.1 Streptomyces sp. C10-9-1
CCTCGCCCGTTCCGTGCCTCGCCCGTTCCGTGCCTCGCCCGTTCCGTGCCTCGCCCGTTCGCGGGCTCCGTGGCTCGCGACGCGCCCTGCTGCCCCGTTCGGGCGCGGCCAGCCGTCGCCTTCTCGGTTCGGGGCGCCACCGGCACGCCCGGGACCACCCCGCAGCGCCGCCGCGCAGCGTGGGGGTGCCCCGAACGGCCCCGTAGACCGCCCGCGGAAGGCGCCCCGCCGCGCGAGGTAACCGGCCCCGGACCGTCCCGGCGACTCCTGCGCCGTGGCCGCCGGTGACCCCGGGCCGCCCGCCGTGCACTCCCGCCCGGGCCGCCGCCTTCAGCTCCGCTGACGCGCGGGCCCGCGGCGGCGCAGCGCACCGGTGACCCGCTCCAGCGGCCCGCGCAGCCGCGCCGAGACGCGGTCCACCGCGAGGGCCCAGCGCTCGGAGAGCGCCCACACCGCCCGCACCGACGAGCGCGGCAGCACCAGCGCCCGCAGCCGGGTCCTGCGGTCGGCCGACGCCCGCAGCCCCGCCCGCACCGCCTGCGCGTCCTCGGCAAGCCCTTCCGCCTGACGGGGCTCGGGTGCGTAGAGCACCTGCTCCACCGCCCGGGCCGTGCGGTGCATCGCCGCCGCGGGCTCGTCCGCGAGCCCGCCGAGCCGCACGATCCGGGCCGCCGCCTGCCGCGGGGTCTGCGCCTCGTCGGGAGGGATGCCCAGATCCCAGGCGGTGTCGGTGATCTCCTGCCAGACGGCCAGGGTCCCCGCAGGGTCGTCCACCACGGCGACCGCGCCCCGGGTCTCGCCGCCGGTCGCCGCGTCCGGCGGTGCCCCGTCCGTGCCGCCGCGCGGCCGCGCCACGGCGCCCAGACGGCGGGAGCGGGCCAGGAGCCGCCACAGCAGCGGGACGAGCAGCAGCAGGACCACCACCGCCACGACCGCGACGGTGGCCGCCACGCCGCGCCAGGAGAAGCCCCCGTCCGCCTGGACGGCCAGATCCTGCGGCGCGAGCGCCCCGCACTCGCCGAGCCTGCGCGCCTGCTCCGGGCACTCGTCGGGCCGGACCGGCGCCGCCGAGGGCTGGGCCGCCTCCCCGGGCACCGGCTCCGCCGGTGCGGGCGTGTCACCCGCGGGGGCCTCCTCCTGCGCGTACTCCGGGACCGTGCCGCGGCTCGGCGTCGGCTCGAAGCGGGTCCAGCCGGCGCCCTCGAAGTACAGCTCCGGCCAGGCGTGCGCGTCCCGCAGCCCCACCGAGAACGTGCCGTCGGGCTGCTCGGTCCCGGGGGTGAAACCGACCGCCACCCGCGCGGGGATGCCCAGCGTCCGCGCCATCGCCGCCATGGAGAAGGAGAAGTGGACGCAGAAGCCCTCCTTCTGGTCGAGGAAGCGGCTGATGGCCGCGACACCCGTGCCCGATTCCACCTCGGTGTCGTAGCGGAAGCCGCCGTCCCGGGCGAACCAGTCCTGGAGCCGGGTGGCCCGCTCGAAGTCGTTCGCCGACCCCCGGGTGATCCGCAGCGCCGTCTGCGCGACCTTGCCGGGGAGCACGTCGGGGACGCGGGTGTACTCGCGCCTGAGGTCCACCGGGGGAGCGGGCGCCTCGGCCAGCTGCTCGCGCGTCGGCCGAACGACCAGGCTGCCGACCGAGTACTGCAGGCCCGCCGTGGTCTGGCGCCGGTCGCCGACCAGGGTGCGCCCGGCCGGCTCGAACCGCCACCGCCCGTCGATGGACACCCGGGTGGCCGGATAGGGCATGGGCAGCCAGCTCTGCTTGTAGGAGCCCGCCGCCGACAGGTTCGTGCGCACCTCGGTCGCCGCGACCGCGGGGCTCAGCCCCGGCGGCTCCGGCAGGGGCGTGGGGACGTCCTCGACCTTGCGCTCGGAGGAGCGCCAGGAGGTGCCGTCGAAGCGGTCCAGGGCCACGATCCGCAGGTACATGTCCTGGTTGTCCGGTGCGTTGGTGCGGTAGCGCAGCACCTCGGTGTTCTGCGGCTGGTTCAGGCTGCTCTGGAGCGATACCAGCGGGTTCACCGCGGAGATCGTGCCGCCCCCTCCCGCGCCGCCCCCGCCCGGGCCGCTGCCCGTGCCGCCGAGGAAGCCGCCCCCCAGGGCCGGCAGGACCGCCGGGACGGCCAGCGCCACGCCGAGGGCCACCACCCCGATCCGGCGGCCGGTGCGCACCGGGGCCCGCGCCCCGGACTCGCGGTCGAGGCCGCCCCGGCCGGCACGCCGGGGGGCGCCGCCGAACACCCGTCCCCAGGCCGAGAGCCGGTCCCGGCCCTCGGCGAGGAGCAGCAGCAGATAGCCCACGGCCGCCAGCAGGAACCACACCCAGCCCGTGCCGCCCTGGGAGAGTCCCGTGGCGACGGTGTACAGCGCCAGCAGCGGGAGCCCCGCGGGCGCGGCGGACCGGTAGGTGACCGCGAGGGCGTCGACGACCAGCCCGATCAGCAGCACCCCGGCGACCAGCATCAGCCGGATGCCCTCGGTCGCCGGGGCCGGGATGGCGTAGCGGTTGACGTCGTCCATGCCGGAGGAGAACAGCTCCGCGAAGCGCAGCGAGGCGTCCGGGCCCGGCAGCAGCCACAGCAGCGCCGTGTCCCGGACGAAGACGAGCGTGAGCCCGAGCACCGAGACCAGCACCTGGAGGGCCAGGGTGAGCGGGCGGGCCAGCGGTATCCGGCGGGCCAGCACCCCCGTGCCGCTCAGGAGCGCCAGCAGGAACGCCGCCGTGAGGATCCAGCCCGCGCCGTCGACCAGGGGCAGCAGCGCCCCGGCGGTCAGCAGCGTGGCGGCGTACGCGCACAGCGCCAGCCGTGCCTGTCCACTCATGACCAACCCCCCGGATAGCCGTCCGCGGCGCCCGAGGCCGCGGCGCCCTCCTGCCCCGCCTGCCGCCACAGGTCGGCCAGTGCGTCGCCCGGCCGGACGGGCACGGCCGTCCACCCGGCCTCGCGCAGCACCCGCACCCGTTCCCGCGCGGCACCGGGGACGTGGTCCTCGCCCGTCCAGACACCGCTGTCCAGGACGAACGCGACCGCCGCCCCGGTGCGGCGCCGCATCCGCGCCGCCAGCGCGGTCTGGTCCTCGTCGAGATCGCCGAGGAAGGCGATCAGCAGCCCCTCGGCTCCGCCGCGCAGCCCGTCGAAGGCCCGCGACAGGCCCGCGCCGTCGGAGTGCTCCACGACGGCGAGGGTGTCCATCATCAGCCCGGCCGCGTCGGCGGAGCCCTGCGCGGCGCCCTCGGCGCCCTCCTCCGGGACCGAGGTGCCCGTGTCCGTCAGCAGCCGGACCGTGAAGCCCCGTTCGAGCAGGTGCATCAGGGCCGACGCGGCCCCGGAGACGGCCCACTCGAACGCCGAGTCCGGGCCGCTCCCGCGGTAGGCGGCGGAACGGGTGTCCAGCAGCACCGTGCAGCGGGCGCGCTGCTGCTGCTCCTCCCGGCGCACCATCAGCTCGCCGTACCTGGCGGTGGAGCGCCAGTGCACCCGGCGCAGGTCGTCGCCGTGGCGGTAGGCGCGCGGGATGATGTCGTCGTCTCCCGCGAGGGCGAGGGTGCGG
Source organism: Streptomyces sp. C10-9-1 (assembly GCF_024497955.1). Lineage (GTDB taxonomy): Bacteria > Actinomycetota > Actinomycetes > Streptomycetales > Streptomycetaceae > Streptomyces > Streptomyces sanyensis. The sequence continues at coordinate 3,556 of NZ_JANHKP010000017.1, forward strand.
CGGCGCCCCTCGCCGTAGCCCGTCGCCTCGCCGGCCAGGCTCACGGGCGGCAGCGGCTCGGTGCGGGGGACGACGGTGAGGGTGTCGGAGGCCTGGAAGGAGCGGGTCAGCTCGCACATCCCGAAGGGGTCGCTCAGCCGCAGCTGGAGCGGCCCGAGCGGGTAGCGCCCGCGCAGGTCGGAGCGGACCCGGTAGGACACCTCCCGCCGTCCGCCCGCCTCCACCCGGTCCAGCACGAAGCGGGGCCGGGGGCCGAGGACGTAGGGCACGTGGTCCTGGAGCATCAGCAGCCCGGTGGGCATCCGCGAGACGTTGTCCATGCGCAGGTGGACGCGGGCCTCCGAGCCCGCAGGCACCCGGCCGGGGTGCAGACGGCGACTTCCCGCGACCCGGTAGCGGGTGCGGTACAGCGCGGCGACGCAGATCAGCGGCAGCACGGACAGCAGCAGGCCCACCCGCAGCAGGTCCCCCTGGCCCAGGGCGTAGGCGCAGCCGGCCGCGGCCACCCCCGCGGCGAGGAACGAGCGGCCGCGGGTGGTGAGCCCGCCCAGTGCGGCGCGCACCCCGGTCCTGCCCGCGGCCTCCGGGGCCGCGGGTGCGGCGGGCCGCCCGGCGGTCATCACAGCCGCCGGGCGCCGGGCTGCTGGCCGAAGAGCGGCTGCGGCGGGCGGCCCGCGACATAGGCGCCGTCGGGGCTGCCGGTCGTGGGCACGGGGGTGCCCTGCACGATGTCGCCCACCACCTGCTCGGCGGTGCGCCGGTTCAGCTGGGCCTGGGCGGTCGGCAGCAGCCGGTGGGCGAGCACCTGCACGGCGAGCTGCTGGACGTCGTCCGGCAGGGCGTAGTCGCGACCCGCGAGCGCGGCGGAGGCCTTGGCGGCCCGCACCAGGTGCAGGGTGGCGCGGGGCGAGGCGCCGAGCCGGAGGTCGGGGTGCGTGCGCGTCGCCTGGACCAGGTCCACGGCGTACTTGCGGACCGACTCCGCGACGTGCACCTCGCGGACGGTCTCGATCAGCTTGGCGATCTCGTGCGCGTGGGCCACCGGCTGGAGGTCGTCCAGCGGGTTGACGCCGCCGTGCACGTCCAGCATCTGCACCTCGGCGCCCGCGCTCGGGTACCCGATGGAGATCCGCGCCATGAACCGGTCGCGCTGCGCCTCGGGCAGCGGGTAGGTGCCCTCCATCTCGACCGGGTTCTGGGTGGCCACCACCATGAACGGGTCGGGCAGCTCGTAGCTCCTGCCGTCGATGGTGACCTGGCGCTCCTCCATCGACTCCAGCAGCGCGGACTGGGTCTTGGGCGAGGCGCGGTTGATCTCGTCGCCGATCACGATCTGCGCGAAGATCGCCCCCGGCTTGAACTCGAACTCGCGGCGCTGCTGGTCGAAGACCGACACACCGGTGATGTCCGAGGGCAGCAGGTCCGGCGTGAACTGGATACGCCGCACGGAGGAGTCGATGGACCGCGCCAGCGCCTTGGCCAGCATCGTCTTGCCGACGCCGGGGACATCCTCGATCAGAAGATGCCCCTCGGCGAGCAGCACGGTCAGCGACAGCCGCACGACCTCGGGCTTGCCCTCGATCACACTCTCCACGGACCTGCGGACACGCTCCGCGGTCGCGGTCAGATCGCTGAGGCTCGCTCGATCGTCAAAGGTCGTCACCCGGCCCTCCTCGGCCCGTTCCGGGACCGCCGCACGTCGGACGACGACGCGGCCCACCACGAATCGCGGGCACCGTCCCCGGCATCCGTCCGGAGGGCGCCACACTCGCATTCTTGTTGGCGGCACCGCGTCGTGTCACTCGCCTGTGGATAACCGAAGGCGAATCGACGGTTTCGACCCGATCTGTCCGACGCTCGGGTGTCCGCTCGTCACGCAGCGGGTTCGAAACCCGCCGCGCGGCGGGGTCGGATCATGCCACACGGAGGGCGGAGGGCGTCACGCGGCCGGGGCGGAGCCGCCGGACGCGGGGCTGATCTCGCGCATCAGGCCGGTCCGCACGTCGAAGACGAAGCCGCGGATGTCGTCGGTGTGCAGCAGGAAGGGGGAGGTGCGCACCCGCTGCATCGACTGCCGCACGTCCTGGTCCACGTCGCGGAAGGCCTCCACCGCCCAGGCGGGGCGCTGGCCGACCTCCTCCTCCAGCTCCATCCGGAACTCCTCGGTGATCGTCTCCAGACCGCAGCCGGTGTGGTGGACGAGGATCACGCTGCGGGTGCCGAGGGCCCGCTGGCTGATGGTGAGCGAGCGGATCACGTCGTCGGTGACGACCCCGCCGGCGTTGCGGACGGTGTGGCAGTCGCCGAGTTCCAGGCCCAGCGCGGCGTGCAGGTCGAGGCGGGCGTCCATGCAGGCGACGACGGCCACCTTCAGCACGGGACGCGCGTCCATGCCCGGGTCCTGGAACGCGGAGGCGTAGGTGCGGTTCGCCTCGACGAGGCGATCGGTCACGGTTCCGGCGCCGGCGGGCGCGTGCGCAGAGGTCGACATGGCTCGAAGGTATCCGTCACAGGGGTCGGGAGGCCGCGGTGAGGGCGGACAAAGAGCGCCAACACACCCGCCTGTGACCTAATGCACAGGCCATCCGGCCTCCTCCGGGCGACGCGCTGTGCGGTTGATTGACCGGCCCGGGCGGTCGACTAGAGTGACGCGCAGTTCCCGGAAGCCGCCCGCAGACGCCACCGGCAGACGTGCGTCGGCCTCCCCCGACCGTCTCCCGCATCCCGCGTGCGCGACGTACGCGCGGCCCGGCCCTGCTCCGCACCGCGCCGGATCTGAGAGGGCGCATGAGCCAGACCCGACACGTCCCGGTGATGCTCCAGCGGTGCCTGGACCTGTTGGCCCCCGCACTGGAGCAGCCCGCCCCCGGCGGTGGGGCGCCCGTCGTGGTGGACTGCACCCTCGGGCTCGGCGGCCACAGCGAGGCCCTGCTCACCCGCTTCCCCGAGGCCCGGCTCGTCGCCCTGGACCGCGACACGGAGGCCCTCCGGCTCGCGGGGGAGCGGCTCGCGCCCTTCGGCGACCGCGCCACCCTGGTGCACGCCGTCTACGACGAACTGCCCGGTGTGCTCCGGCGCCTCGGCATCCCGAGCGTCCAGGGGATCCTGTTCGACCTGGGCGTCTCCTCCATGCAACTGGACGAGGCCGACCGCGGCTTCGCCTACGCGCAGGACGCCCCGCTGGACATGCGCATGGACCAGACGACCGGCATCAGCGCGGCCGAGGTCCTCAACACCTACCCCGCCGGCGAACTGGTGCGGATCCTGCGCGCCTACGGCGAGGAGAAGCAGGCGAAGAGGATCGTCTCCGCGGTGGTCCGGGAGCGCGAGAAGGAGCCCTTCACCACCAGCGCCCGGCTCGTGGAGCTGATCCGCGACTCCCTGCCGCAGGCCGCGAAGCGCACCGGGGGCAACCCCGCCAAGCGGACCTTCCAGGCGCTGCGCATCGAGGTCAACGGCGAACTGGCCGTCCTCGAGAGGGCGGTCCCCGCCGCCGTCGCGGCCCTCGCGGTCGGCGGCCGGATCGCCGTGCTCTCCTACCACTCGCTGGAGGACCGGCTGGTCAAGCACGTCCTCGCCGCCGGGGCCGCCACGACCGCGCCGCCCGGGCTGCCGGTGGTCCCCGAGGAGTACCAGCCGCGGCTGAAGCTGCTGACCCGCGGCGCCGAACTGCCCACCGAGGAAGAGGTGACCGAGAACCGCCGCGCCGCCCCCGCGCGTCTGAGAGGGGCGCAGCGCATCCGTGAGGACGTCTCCTAGCGGCACCGGTGCCCCAGGGGCCACGGACGCCGCGGCACCGACCGCGCGCCGCCCGGTGCAGCGGGCCGGCTCCCGCCCGCCGGAGGCGCCCGCGCGGGGAGGGGCACGGAGGAGGGCGCCGGCGGGCGGGCGGTGCGCGACCCGCGGGTACGAGGCGATGCGGAGGACACCGTGAGCACAACGGCGAGGCAGCTGCGAGGAAAGGCCGCCCGGCTCGCCCGGCTGCTGCCGTCCGGGCCCAGCAGCGCGGCGAGGACGCCCTTCGTCCTGCTGGTCGTCCTGCTGCTGTCCGGTGGGCTGATCACACTGCTGCTGCTCAACTCCTCCCTCAGCCAGGGCTCGTTCCGGCTGAGCGAGCTGAAGAAGCGCACCACCGAGCTCACCGACCAGCAGCAGGCGCTCCAGCGCGACGTGGACGGCCGGTCCGCGCCCGACGCCCTCGCGCGCCGCGCCCGCGAACTCGGCATGGTCCCCGGGGGAAGCCCCGCCTTCCTGGACACCGACGGCACCGTCCGCGGCGTCCCCGGCGAGGCGACCGCACCCCCTCCGCCCCCGCCCACCGCCACGCCCTCCTCCTCCGCCGCGGCGGACGACGCCGCGGCGGAGCCGTCCGCGCCCGCCTCCGCCACGCCCGCCTCCGACGCGGGCCCCGGCGCCTCCCCCGAACCGCCCGCACCCTCCGCCGAGCCCTCCCCGACCCCGTCCCCGACCTCCTCCGGCAGGTGACCCCGTGCCCTCCCAGGAACCCCCGCGGCGCCGTGTGCCGGGCCCGGCACGGCACCCCTCCGCGCCCCCGCGCCGCGGCGGAGGGCGCCCCGCCCGGCGCCGGCCCGGCCCGGGGCCGCGGCGGCCGCGCACCATCACCCTCGGCAACCCCAGGCCCCGGCTGCGCCTGGTCAGTCTGGCGCTGACGCTGGTGATGCTGGCCTTCGTCGTGCGGCTGCTGCAGGTGCAGGCCGTCGACGCGGACACCTACGCCGCCAAGGCCGACAAGAACCGCTACGGCAGCGTCACCCTGGCCGCCGAGCGCGGCCGGATCACCGACCGGACCGGCACCGCGCTCGCCACCTCCGTCGACGCCCACGACATCACCGCCGACCCCAAGATGTTCACCCCCGAGGAGAGCAAGGCGCCCGACGCGCCCGAGCAGGCGGCGGCCCTGCTCGCGCCGATCCTCGGAGCCGACCCCGAGGTCCTCGCCGAGCGCCTGGGCAAGCCCGGCTCCCGCTACGCCGTCCTCGCCCGCCGCCAGACCCCCCAGGTGTGGCGGCAGATCAAGGACCTCAAGGGCGTCTACGCCGAGAAGGCCGCCGCCGACAAGCGGGCGGGCGGCCCCGGCGCCAACGTGCTCGCCGGGGTCTTCCAGGAGCCCAGCAGCAAGCGGGTGTACCCCAACGGGGACCTGGCGGCCGCGATACTGGGCTACGTCAACGCCGAGGGCCGCGGCGCCGGGGGTATCGAGTCGATGCTCGACAAGACGCTCGCCGGGCAGGACGGCACGGTCACCTACGTCCAGTCGGGCGGCCGGCGGATCCCCACCGCCGGCTCCCGCGAGGTCCCCGCCGTGCCCGGCTCCGACGTGGAGCTGACCATCGACCGCGACATCCAGTGGGCGGCCCAGCGCGCCATCGAGGACCAGGTCGCCGAGTCCGCGGCGGACCGCGGCTACGTCATCGTGCAGAACGCCCGCACCGGCGAGGTCCTCGCCATGGCCAACGCCCCGGGCTTCGATCCCAACGACCTGCGCAGCGCCGACCCCGCGGCACTGGGCAACGCCGCGCTCCAGGACGCCTACGAGCCGGGCTCCACGGCCAAGGTGATGTCCATGGCCGCCGTGCTGGAGGAGAAGAAGGCGACCCCGGCCACGCACGTCGTCGTCCCCAACCGGCTGCACCGCGGCGACCGGCTGTTCAAGGACGACATCGACCACCCGACCTGGTACCTGACGCTCAACGGCGTCCTCGCCAAGTCCAGCAACATCGGCACCATCCTGGCCACGGGCCAGCTCGGTTCCACGCAGCGCGAGGCCAACCGGGTGCTCCACTCCTACCTGCGGGCCTTCGGCCTCGGCAGCACCAGCGGCATCGGCTATCCGGGCGAGACGGCCGGCATCCTCGCCGACCCCGCCGACTGGTCCACCTCGCAGCAGTACACGATCCCCTTCGGCCAGGGCCTGTCCGTCAACGCCCTCCAGGCCGCGTCCGTCTACTCGACCATCGCCAACGGCGGGGTCCGCGTCGCGCCCACCCTGGTGCGCGGCACCCGGGGGCCCGACGGCCGGTTCTCCGCCGCGCCCGCCCCCCGCAAGGAGCGGGTGGTCAGCGAGGAGACCGCGCGCACCCTGGCGACCATGCTCGAATCGGTCGTCGACGACGAGGAGGGCACCGGGACCAAGGCCCGCATCCCCGGCTACCGGGTCGCCGGCAAGACCGGTACGGCCAACCGGGTCGACCCCGAACTCGGCCGCTACAAGGGCTACACCGCCTCCTTCGCCGGCTTCGCCCCCTCGGACGCGCCCGAGGTCACCGTCTACTGCGCCATCCAGAACCCCACCAAGGGCAGCTACTTCGGCGGCCAGATCTGCGGGCCGGTCTACCGGGAGGTCATGGAGTTCGCCCTGAAGACCCTGCAGGTCCCGCCGACGGGCAAGGCACCGGCCCGGCTGCCCGTGACCTTCGAACCCGGTGAGTGACGCACCAGGAGGAACCAGTGACGACCATCACGCCCGGCCCCGGGAACCGCCCGGCAGGCGGCCCCCGTTTTTCCCCCGGGCCGCCCGCGCCCGGTACGCTCACCGCCGTGCCACACGCTGATCAGTCCCGAAACCCCCAGCCCGCAGCCGACCACGCCGGAGCCCCGCGCCCGGAACGGCCCAGCCCGACGAGCCTCGGGGGCCTGGCGGCCCGGCTGGGCGTCCCGGCCCCGGCGGAGGCGGAGATCACCGGCATCACCCACGACTCCCGGGCCGTGCGCCCCGGCGACGTCTACGCCGCCCTTCCGGGCGCGCGGTTCCACGGTGCCGACTTCGCGGCCCAGGCCGCCGACCTCGGGGCCGCCGCGATCCTGACCGACCCCTCCGGCGCGGAACGCGCCGCCGCCACCGGAGTGCCGGTGCTCGTCGCCGACGACCCGCGCTCCCACATGGGCGACCTCGCCGCCGAGATCTACGGCCGCCCGGGCAGGGACCTGCTCCAGATCGGCATCACCGGCACCTCCGGCAAGACCACCACCGCCTACCTGGTCGAGGGCGGGCTGCGCGCGGCCGGCCGGGCGACCGGCCTGATCGGCACGGTGGAGATGCGCATCGGGGACGAGCGCATCAAGTCCGAGCGGACCACCCCGGAGGCCACCGACCTCCAGGCGCTCTTCGCGGTCATGCGCGAACGCGGCGTCGACTCCGTCGCCATGGAGGTCTCCAGCCACGCCCTGGTGCTCGGCCGGGTCGACGGCTGCGTCTTCGACATCGCGGTCTTCAACAACCTGAGCCCGGAGCACATGGAGTTCCACTCGGGCATGGAGGACTACTTCCAGGCCAAGGCCCGGCTGTTCACCCCCGAGCGCAGCGGCAAGGCCGTCGTCAACCTCGACGACGAGTACGGGCGCAGGCTCGTGAAGGAGGCCACCGTGCCGGTGACCACCTTCTCCGCCGAGGGCCACCCGGACGCCGACTGGCGTGCGGAGGACGTGCAGGTGGGCTCCATCGGCTCCACCTTCACCGCGGTGGGGCCGGGCGGCCGGCGGGTGCACGCCCGGTCGCCGCTCCCCGGCCCGTTCAACGTCGCCAACACGCTCGCGGCGCTCACCGTCCTCGCGGTCGCCGGGATCGACCCGCAGACCGCCGCCGACGGCATCGGGGCCGTCCCCGGCGTACCGGGCCGCCTGGAGCGGGTCGACGCGGGCCAGCCCTACCTCGCCGTCGTCGACTACGCGCACAAGACCGACGCCGTCGAGTCCGTGCTGCGCGCGCTGCGCAAGGTCACCGAGGGCCGGGTGCACATCGTCCTCGGCTGCGGCGGCGACCGGGACACCTCCAAGCGCGGCCCGATGGGGGCCGCCGCCGCCCGTCTCGCCGACACCGCCGTGCTCACCTCGGACAACCCGCGCTCCGAGGACCCCCTCGCCATCCTGGCGGCCATGCTCGCCGGTGCCGCCGAGGTCCCGATCCACGAGCGCGGGGACGTCCTGGTCTTCGAGGAGCGCGGCGCCGCCATCGCGGCGGCCGTCGCCCGGGCGGAGAAGGGCGACACCGTGCTCGTCGCCGGCAAGGGCCACGAGCAGGGCCAGGACATCGCCGGCGTCGTCCGCGCCTTCGACGACCGCACGGTGCTCCGCGCCGCCATCGAGGCGCGGGAGGCCGGTACCGGGGAGCGAACGGATCGCGCCACCGCACACGAGAAGACCCAGGGATGACCCAGTGATCGCCCTCTCCCTCGCCGAGATCGCCGAAATCGTCGGCGGGCAGACCCACGACATACCGGATCCGGCCATCCAGGTCACCGGCAGCGTCGTCATCGACTCCCGGGCCGTGGAGCCCGGGGGGCTGTTCGCCGCGTTCCGGGGCGAGCACGCCGACGGGCACGACTTCGCCGCCGGCGCCGTGGACCGGGGTGCCGTGGCGGTCCTCGCCGCCCGCCCGCTGGGCCTGCCCGCCATCGTCGTGGACGACGTCCAGGGCGCCCTGGGGCGGCTCGCCCGGGCCGTGGTGGAGCGGCTGGGCACGCAGGTCGTCGCCCTCACCGGCTCGGCCGGGAAGACCAGCACCAAGGACCTCGTGGCCCAGGTCCTCGGCCGCAAGGCACCCACGGTCTTCACCCCCGGCTCCCTCAACAACGAGATCGGCCTGCCGCTCACCGCGCTGACCGCGACCGCCGAGACCGAGCACCTGGTGCTGGAGATGGGGGCGCGCGGAATCGGCCATATCCGCTATCTCACGGAGCTCACCCCTCCGCGGATCGGCCTGGTGCTCAACGTCGGCACCGCCCACATCGGCGAGTTCGGCGGCCGCGAGCAGATCGCCCGGGCGAAGGGCGAACTGGTCGAGTCCCTGCCGGAGGAGGGCGTCGCCGTCCTCAACGCCGACGACCCCCTGGTCCGCGCCATGGCGGACCGGACCCGGGCGCGGGTCCTGCTGTTCGGCGAGGCCGCCGACGCGGCGGTCCGTGCCGAGAATGTCCGGCTCACGAAGCTCGGACAGCCCTCCTTCACCCTTCACACACCCACCGGGTGCAGCACCGTGACCATGCGGCTGTACGGTGAGCACCACGTGTCGAACGCGCTCGCCGCGGCCGCCGTCGCCCATGAGCTGGGCATGCCTGTGGACGAGATCGCCCTCGCGCTCTCCGAGGCGGGCACCCTCTCCCGCTGGCGCATGGAGGTCACCGAGCGTCCGGACGGCGTCACGATCGTCAACGACGCCTACAACGCGAACCCCGAGTCCATGCGTGCCGCGCTGCGGGCGCTGGCCGCCATGGGCGAGGCCGCACGGGCCGAAGGGGGCCGTACGTGGGCGGTGCTCGGCATGATGGCCGAGCTCGGCGACGCGGCGCTGGCCGAGCACGACGCGGTCGGGCGGCTGGCCGTCCGGCTCAATGTCGGCAGGCTCGTCGCGGTCGGGGGCAGGGAAGCGTCCTGGTTGCAACTGGGCGCATACAACGAGGGTTCGTGGGGTGAGGAGTCGGTGCACGTGTCCGACGCGCAGGCGGCGGTCGACCTGTTGCGCGCAGAGTTGCGCCCGGGTGATGTCGTGCTGGTGAAGGCGTCCCGGTCGGTGGGCCTGGAACGGGTCGCCTCGGCACTGCTCGAGGGTGAGGGTGCCGTCCGATGAGGCAGATCCTCTTCGCCGGGGCCATCGGCCTCTTCCTGACCCTGATCGGCACCCCGCTGCTCATCAAGCTCCTCGCACGCAAGGGGTACGGGCAGTTCATCCGGGACGACGGCCCGCGGACGCACGGCAGCAAGAAGGGCACGCCCACCATGGGCGGCATCTCCTTCATCCTGGCCACGCTCATCGCCTACGCCCTGGCCAAGGTGATCACCGGTGAGGACCCGACCTTCTCGGGCCTGCTGGTCCTCTTCCTGATGGCGGGCATGGGCCTGGTCGGCTTCCTGGACGACTACATCAAGATCGTCAAGCAGCGCTCGCTGGGCCTCCGGGCCAAGGCGAAGATGGCCGGCCAGCTGATCGTCGGCATCGCCTTCGCGGTGCTGTCGCTGCAGTTCGCCGACAGCCGCGGCAACACCCCGGCCTCCACCAAGCTGTCGTTCATCACGGACTTCGGCTGGTCGATCGGCCCGGTGCTGTTCGTCATCTGGGCGCTGTTCATGATCCTCGCCATGTCGAACGGCGTGAACCTGACGGACGGTCTGGACGGCCTCGCCACCGGTGCCTCGGTGATGGTCTTCGGCGCCTACACCTTCATCGGCCTCTGGCAGTTCCAGGAGTCCTGCGCCAACGCCCAGACCCTGACCAACCCCAACGCCTGCTTCGAGGTGAGGGATCCGCTCGACCTCGCGGTCGTGGCCTCGGCACTGATGGGCGCCTGCTTCGGCTTCCTGTGGTGGAACACCTCGCCGGCCAAGATCTTCATGGGCGACACCGGCTCGCTGGCGCTCGGCGGCGCCCTGGCGGGTCTGGCGATCTGCTCCCGCACCGAGCTGCTGCTCGCGCTCCTCGGCGGCCTGTTCGTCCTCATCACCATGTCCGTGGTGATCCAGGTCGGCTCCTTCCGGATGACCGGCAAGCGGGTCTTCAGAATGGCGCCCCTCCAGCACCACTTCGAGCTCAAGGGGTGGTCCGAGGTCCTTGTGGTGGTCCGCTTCTGGATCATCCAGGGCATGTGCGTGATCGTGGGACTGGGCCTCTTCTACGCGGGATGGGCAGCCGACAAGTGAGCCACTGGCAGGGCAGGAAGATCACCGTCGCGGGCCTGGGCGTGAGCGGCGTCAGCGCCGCACGCGCCCTGGCCCGGCTGGGCGCCGAGGTGACCGTCGTCGACGGCGGTTCCGGCGACGCGCACCGGGCCCGCGCGGCCGAACTCGCCGACGAGGGCGTCGCCGTGCGCCTCGGCGACGCCGAGACGCTGCCCGAGGGCACCGGACTGGTGGTCACCTCGCCCGGCTGGAAGCCCTCCAGCCCGCTGTTCGCGGCCGCGGCCGCCGCCGGGGTCGACGTCGTCGGCGACGTCGAGATCGCCTGGCGCCTGCGCGGCCCGGACGCTCCGCCCTGGCTCGCCGTCACCGGCACCAACGGCAAGACCACCACGACCCGGATGCTGGCGTCGATCCTGACCGCCGCCGGGCTGCGCACCGCCGCCATCGGCAACATCGGCACCCCGATCGTCGACGTGGTGACCGGTGGCGAGCCCTACGACGTGCTCGCCGTGGAGCTCTCCAGCTACCAGCTGCACTGGGCGCCCTCGCTGCGCGCCCACTCCGCGGCCGTGCTCAACCTCGCCCCGGACCACCTGGACTGGCACGGCTCCATGGAGGCGTACGCCGCCGACAAGGGCCGCATCTACGAGGGCAACACCGTCGCCTGCGTCTACAACGCCGCCGACAAGGCCACCGAGGACCTGGTGCGCGAGGCGGACGTGGAGGAGGGCTGCCGGGCCGTGGGCTTCACGCTCGGCACCCCGGGCCCCTCCCAACTCGGCGTCGTCGAGGGCCTCCTGGTGGACCGCGCCTTCGTCGGGCAGCGCCACCGGCAGGCGCAGGAGCTGGCGGAGGTCTCCGACGTGCGGCCGCCGGCCCCGCACAACATCGCCAACGCCCTGGCGGCGGCGGCCCTCGCGCGCGCCTTCGGCGTCCCCGCGCAGGCCGTCCGCGACGGACTGCGCGCCTTCAGCCCGGACCCGCACCGCATCGACCACGTCGCCGACGTGGACGGCGTGGCCTACGTGGACGACTCCAAGGCGACCAACACCCACGCGGCCCAGGCCTCGCTCGCCGCGTACGACCCGATCGTCTGGATCGCCGGGGGCCTCGCCAAGGGCGCCACCTTCGACGAACTGGCCGCGCAGTCCGCCGGGCGCCTGCGGGGCGCCGTGCTCATCGGGGCCGACCGCGCCCTGGTCCGCGAGGCCCTGGCGCGACACGCCCCCGACGTCCCGGTGGTGGACCTCGACCGGACCGACACTGGGGCGATGGCCGCCGCGGTCGCCGAGGCCGCGCGGCTCGCCCGGCCCGGGGACACCGTCCTGCTCGCCCCGGCCTGCGCGTCGATGGACATGTTCACCAACTACACCGAGCGGGGCGAGGCGTTCGCGGAAGCGGTCCGCGCCCTCGCCGACGAGCGCGGCTGACGGCCACCGGGCCCGGCGCTCCGCCGGGCCCGACTGGAGGGACAGCGACCATGCCGCCCACACCGCACGGGGACACCGCACCCCCCGGTCCTTCCGGGGGCGACCGGGAGCCGACGGCCGGCCCCTCCCGGCGCCGCGTGCTCCGCGCCGGCGCCCCGGCGCCCCGCCCGGCCACCGCCGGGGGCCCCGCCGCCGGCCCGCTGCTGCGCTCGCGCCCGGGGACGGCGGCCCGGCCGCCGGCCTCCCGGGGTGCCGCCCGCCCCGCGGCGCCGCCCGGCCCGCGCGGGCTGTACGAGCGGGCGCGCAGGGGCTGGGACCGGCCGCTGACGTCCTACTACCTGATCTTCGGCAGCAGCCTGCTGATCACCGTGCTGGGCCTGGTGATGGTCTACTCGGCCTCGATCATCCAGGCCCTGGAGTACTCGCTCCCCGCCTCGTACTTCTTCCGGAAGCAGTTCCTCGCCGCGTTGATCGGCGGGGCGCTGCTGCTGGCCGCCTCCCGGATGCCGGTCCCCCTGCACCGGGCGCTGTCCTACCCGCTGCTGATGGGTGCGGTCTTCCTCATGGTGCTGGTGCAGGTGCCGGGGATAGGGCACTCGGTCAACGGCAACCAGAACTGGATCCACCTCGGCGGGCCCTTCCAGCTCCAGCCCAGCGAGTTCGGCAAGCTGGCACTCATCCTGTGGGGGGCGGACCTGCTCGCCCGCAAGCAGGACAAGCGGCTGCTGACGCAGTGGAAGCACCTGCTGGTCCCGCTGGTCCCGGTGGCCTTCCTGCTGCTCGGCCTGATCATGCTGGGCGGGGACATGGGCACGGCCATCATCCTCGCCGCGGTCCTGTTCGGTCTGCTGTGGCTCGCCGGGGCGCCCACCCGCCTGTTCGCCGGGGTGCTCGGCGTCGCCGTGCTCGCCGGGTTCGTCCTGATCAGGACGAACGAGAACCGGATGTCCCGGCTGCAGTGCATCGGTGCCAGCGACCTGGGACCCCGAGGCGAGTGCTGGCAGGCCGTGCACGGCATCTATGCTCTTGCCTCCGGCGGATGGTTCGGTTCCGGCCTGGGGGCGAGTGTGGAAAAATGGGGCCAACTGCCCGAACCGCACACCGACTTCATCTTCGCCGTCACCGGTGAGGAACTGGGGCTGGCGGGGACGCTGTCGGTGCTCGCGCTGTTCGCGGCTCTAGGCTATGCGGGTATCCGCGTCGCCGGACGCACGGAGGACCCTTTCGTCAGGTACGCAGCCGGAGGTGTGACCACCTGGATCACGGCCCAGGCCGTGGTCAACATCGGTGCGGTGCTCGGCCTGCTGCCGATCGCCGGTGTCCCGCTTCCGCTGTTCTCCTACGGGGGGTCGGCCCTGCTGCCGACGATGTTCGCGGTCGGGCTGCTGATCGCCTTCGCCCGGCAGGACCCCGCGGCGAAGGCGGCGCTGGCCGCCCGGAGGCCCGGGGTGAGATGGAAGTCGATGAGACGGCGCATGACGAAGCGTCCGTCCGGAGAGCGGTGAATTTCGGTGCATGTCGTACTCGCCGGTGGGGGGACCGCCGGCCACATCGAGCCCGCGCTCGCCCTCGCGGACGCCCTGCGCAGGCAGGACCCGACCGTGGGCATCACGGCCCTGGGCACGGAACGCGGACTGGAGACGCGGCTCGTCCCCGAGCGGGGCTACGAGCTGGCGCTCATCCCCGCCGTGCCGCTGCCGCGCAAGCCCACACCCGAGCTGATCACGGTGCCCGGGCGGCTGCGCGGCACCATCAAGGCGGCCGAGCAGGTCCTGGAGCGCACCAAGGCCGACTGCGTCGTCGGCTTCGGAGGCTATGTCGCCCTGCCCGGCTATCTGGCGGCCAAGCGCCTCGGCGTGCCGATCGTCGTGCACGAGGCGAACGCCCGCCCCGGCCTGGCCAACAAGATCGGCTCCCGGTACGCGGCCTCCGTCGCCGTCGCCACCCCCGACAGCAAGCTCCGCGACGCGCGCTACATCGGCATCCCGCTGCGCCACTCCATCGCGACGCTCGACCGGGCGCGGGTGCGCCCCGAGGCGCGGGCGGCGTTCGGGCTCGACCCCAACCTGCCCACCCTGCTGGTCTCCGGTGGTTCGCAGGGGGCCCGCCGGCTCAACGAGGTGGTCCAGCAGATCGCTCCGGTGCTCCAGCGCTCCGGGATCCAGGTGCTCCACGCGGTCGGCCCGAAGAACGAACTGCCGCACGTGGACAACATGCCCGGGATGCCGCCCTATGTGCCGGTACCGTACGTGGACAGGATGGATCTCGCGTACGCCGCGGCCGACATGATGCTCTGCCGCGCGGGCGCGATGACCGTCGCGGAGCTCTCCGCCGTCGGGCTGCCCGCCGCCTACGTCCCGCTGCCGATCGGCAACGGCGAACAGCGGCTCAACGCCCAGCCGGTGGTCAAGGCCGGCGGCGGACTGCTGGTGGACGACGCCGAGCTGACCCCCGAGTGGGTCCAGGGCAACGTCCTGCCCGTGCTCGCCGATCCGCATCGGCTGTACGAGATGTCCCGTGCGGCTGCCGAGTTCGGGCGGCGGGACGCCGACGACCTGCTCGTCGGGATGGTGTACGAGGCGATTGCTGCACGCCGCCGGGCGTGAGGAGGCAGGGAGCGTGGCCGGACCCACCACCGCCGAGCGCGGTGCACGACAGCCCCGGGACGGATCCGGGGGCTCCGGGGGTCCGGCCCCGGCACCCGCTCGGGAGGGCGGCGCCCGCCCCGGTCGGCGCCTGCGACGCGCACTGGTCGCCTCCGTCGCCGCCGTCGCGGTCCTGGCGGGGCTCGCCTGGGTGCTCTACGGCTCCCCCTGGCTGAGGACCCGGGAGGTCGCGGTCACCGGTACCCTGCTGCTGACGCCGGAGGAGGTCGAGCGCGTGGCGGACGTGCCGATCGGCGCCCCCCTGGCCTCCGTGGACACCGGGGGGACGCAGGCCCGTCTGCTGCGGGAGCTGCCCCGGATCCGCTCGGTGCGGGCGGTGCGCTCCTGGCCGCACGCGATCCGCCTGGAGGTCACGGAGCGCACGGCCGTCCTGCTGCTGCGCGAGGGGTCGCAGTACGTCGAAGTCGACGCCGGGGGAGTGCGGTTCGCCACCGTCCCGGTGGCGCCCCGGGGGGTCCCGCTGCTGGAGGTGGACGCCGCGCGCTCCCCGAGCCGTGCGCGGTTCGCGGAGGAGCGCCTGCTGGCGGAGGCTGTGGCGGTCCGGAGCCGGCTCCCCGAGGACGTGGTGGGCGACCTGGCCACCATCAAAGTCCGTTCGTATGACGATATTTCTCTGCGTTTGACCGGAGATCGCACGGTTCTCTGGGGCAGTTCGGAGGCGGGCGAGGCGAAGGCCCGCGCGCTCACGGCCCTGCTGAAGGCCGCACCGGATGCCGGGCGCTATGACGTGACGGTGCCCACCGCGCCCGCCTCCTCGGGGAGTTGACGGGTATCTGCCCAGGCCAGCACCCTGGTTGGGCATCGTGGGGCGTGATCACATAGGGTGAAAAGAAAAACGGGAGGTTCGGCGTGTTCGTTGTACGGGCGCCGCTCGCCGACTTAGTGTCCTGTTCGGAAGAGTCCAGGGAACAGGCACACTGATAACCCTAAACTTCACCCTTAGGGTTCGGGTCGGCAGCCGAGCTGGTCGGGCCGTCCGTCCCCATTCGACATCAGTCGTCGCACCGCAGCCCGCGAAGCGGCGACACGTAACTCGAGGCGAGAGGCCTTCGACGTGGCAGCACCGCAGAACTACCTCGCAGTCATCAAGGTCATCGGTGTCGGCGGCGGTGGTGTCAATGCCATCAACCGGATGATCGAGGTCGGTCTCAAGGGCGTCGAGTTCATCGCGATCAACACCGACGCGCAAGCGCTGTTGATGAGCGACGCCGACGTCAAGCTCGACGTCGGCCGCGAACTCACCCGCGGCCTCGGCGCCGGAGCCAACCCGGCGGTCGGCCGGAAGGCGGCAGAGGACCACCGCGAGGAGATCGAGGAGGTTCTCAAGGGAGCCGACATGGTCTTCGTCACCGCCGGTGAGGGCGGTGGAACGGGCACCGGCGGCGCTCCCGTCGTCGCCAACATCGCCCGCTCGCTCGGCGCCCTGACCATCGGCGTCGTGACGCGCCCCTTCACCTTCGAGGGCCGCCGGCGGGCGAACCAGGCGGAGGACGGCATCGCCGAGCTCCGCGAGGAGGTCGACACCCTCATCGTCATCCCCAACGACCGGCTGCTGTCCATCTCGGACCGGCAGGTGAGCGTGCTGGACGCCTTCAAGTCGGCGGACCAGGTCCTGCTCTCGGGCGTCCAGGGCATCACCGACCTCATCACCACCCCCGGCCTGATCAACCTCGACTTCGCGGACGTCAAGTCCGTGATGTCCGAGGCGGGGTCCGCCCTGATGGGCATCGGCTCCGCCCGCGGCGACGACCGCGCGGTGGCCGCGGCGGAGATGGCGATCTCCTCGCCGCTGCTGGAGGCGTCCATCGACGGCGCCCGCGGGGTGCTCCTGTCGATCTCCGGCGGCAGCGACCTGGGCCTGTTCGAGATCAACGAGGCCGCCCAGCTCGTCAGCGAGGCGGCCCACCCCGAGGCGAACATCATCTTCGGCGCCGTGATCGACGACGCGCTCGGCGACGAGGTGCGGGTCACCGTGATCGCGGCCGGCTTCGACGGGGGCCAGCCCCCGGCGCGGCGCGAGAACGTGATCGGCTCCGCCTCCGCCAAGCGCGAGGAGGCGGCCCCGGCCCCGGCGCGCAGCGAGACGGCCCGCCCGGCGGGCGGCCTCGGCACCGTGCCCGTCCGCGAGGAGCCGCCGGCCCCGGCCGAGCCCGCTCCCGTCGCCGGCGACACCGCCCCGGCCCCGGCCCCGCCGCAGGTCCCCTCCGCCCGTCCGTACGACACCCAGGCCGAGGAACTGGACGTCCCGGACTTCCTGAAGTGACCGTGCAACACGACGTCATAGACGAGAGCGGCGCGCACTTCGCCTTCACCGACCGGTGGGGCGGGGTGAGCGCCGCTCCGTACGAGCGGCTCAACCTCGGCGGCGCCGTCGGCGACGACCCCGCGGCCGTACGGGAGAACCGGTCCATCGCCGCCGGGGCCCTGGGCCTGGACGCGGACCGGGTCGTCTGGATGAACCAGGTCCACGGCAGGGACGTCGCCGTCGTCGACGGGCCCTGGGCGCAGGGGCCGGTCCCCGCCGTCGACGCGCTGGTCACCGCCCGGCGCGGACTGGCGCTCGCGGTGCTCACCGCCGACTGCACCCCCGTGCTGCTGGTCGACCCCGGGGCCGGGGTGGTCGGCGCGGCCCATGCCGGGCGGCCCGGCACGGTCGCCGGGATCGTGCCGGCGACCGTGGCGGCGATGCGCTCGCTCGGAGCCGAACCGGAACGCATCATCGCCCGAACCGGACCGGCCGTATGCGGTCGCTGCTACGAGGTTCCCGAGCAGATGCGGTCCGATGTGGCCGAAGCGGAACCGGCTGCCTGGTCCGAGACCAGCTGGGGGACACCGGCCGTGGACGTCACCGCCGCGGTCCACGCACAACTGGCCGCGCTCGGTGTCACGGACCGGGCCGCCTCGCCGGTCTGCACCCTGGAGTCGGGGGACCACTACTCGTACCGGCGCGACCGCACGACCGGGCGGCTCGCCGGATACGTCTGGCTCGACGAGGACCGGGGGGAGCGATGACGGACGACCGCAGGGCCGAGCTCGCGGCCAACCTGGCGGGCGTCCAGGAGCGGATCGCCGCCGCCTGCGCCGCGGCCGGCCGTCCGCGGGAGGAGGTGACCCTGATCGTGGTCACCAAGACCTACCCGGCCTCCGACGTGCGCATCCTCCACGGGCTCGGCGTCCGCCACGTGGCGGAGAACCGCGACCAGGACGCGGCGCCCAAGGCCGCCGCCTGCGCGGACCTGGACATCCACTGGCATTTCGTCGGCCAGTTGCAGACCAACAAGGTCCGTTCCGTTGCGGGTTATGCCGATACGGTGCAGTCCGTCGACCGGCTCCGGCTGGTGACCGCCCTGTCCAAGGCCGCCGTGCGCGCCGGGCGGGAGATCACCTGCCTGGTGCAGGTCGCGCTGGACGCCGAGTCGGGCCAGGGGGAGCGGGGCGGTGTCGCGCCCGACGGCGTGGCGGAGTTGGCCGACGCGGTGGCCGGCTCCCCGGGGCTCCGACTCGGCGGGCTGATGACCGTCGCGCCGCTGCGGGGTCCCTACGCGGGACGGCAACAGGCCGCGTTCGAGCGTCTGATGGAATCGTCGTCCCGCCTGCGCGCCGACCATCCGGCTGCGAACATGGTGTCGGCGGGGATGAGTGCGGACCTCGAACAGGCCGTGGCGGCGGGTGCGACACATGTACGCGTCGGCACCGCGGTACTCGGAGTCCGCCCGAGGCTCGGGTAACGTCGCGAAGCAAGTCGGACCACAGTAGAAAATATGGTCATTACCGCTGAGAGGCGGGCAGACCCCGTGGATTCGGGCACTTGGTGACGAATGCCGATCCACCACAGAGCGGAGGACTCAGAGAATGGCCGGCGCTATGCGCAAGATGGCGGTCTACCTCGGCCTCGTGGAGGACGATGGGTACGACGGCCGGGGCTTCGACCCCGATGACGACTTCGAACCCGAGCCCGAGCCGGAGCGCGAGCACCGGCGGCACGCGCCCCCGCAGCAGGTCGAGCGGGAGGAGCCCGTCCGGGCCGCCGCCCCGCCGCCGCCCCGTGAGCCGGTCTCCCTCCCTGTCGAGAACCCCCGCCCCGCGCGCATCGCCCCCGTGGCATCCATCACACCCGACCGCCCGAGCCTGGAGAAGAACGCACCGGTGATCATGCCCAAGGTCGTGTCCGAGCGGGAGCCCTACCGCATCACCACGTTGCACCCGCGGACCTACAACGAGGCCCGTACCATCGGGGAACACTTCCGCGAGGGCACGCCTGTGATCATGAACCTCACGGAGATGGACGACACCGATGCGAAGCGACTTGTCGACTTTGCCGCGGGGCTCGTCTTCGGTCTGCATGGCAGCATTGAACGCGTGACGCAGAAGGTGTTCCTGTTGTCGCCTGCTAACGTCGATGTCACGGCTGAGGACAAGGCCCGCATCGCTGAGGGCGGATTCTTCAACCAGAGCTGAGGAAAGACACCGGGAACGACCCGGCCGGAGGCGGCCGGCAACGAGAGACCAGGGGAGAGGGAAGCGCGGGATGGGCGTCGCACTACAAGTGATCTACATCGCGCTGATGTGCTTCCTGGTCGTGCTGATCTTCCGGCTGGTCATGGACTACGTCTTCCAGTTCGCGCGTTCATGGCAGCCCGGCAAGGCGATGGTGGTCGTTCTGGAGGCCACCTACACTGTCACCGATCCACCGCTCAAGCTCCTTCGGCGGTTCATCCCGCCGTTGCGTCTCGGGGGCGTGGCACTCGACCTGTCCTTCTTCGTTCTGATGATCATCGTCTACATCCTGATCTCCGTCGTACGCGGCGTGGGGAGCTAGATGTGAGCGATACGGTCCTGCCGACTGCCGACGACTACGTAGAGGTGAAGAAGAGATGCCGCTGACCCCCGAGGACGTGCGGAACAAGCAGTTCACGACCGTCCGCCTTCGAGAAGGCTATGACGAGGACGAGGTCGATGCCTTCCTCGACGAGGTCGAAGGCGAACTGACCCGCCTGCTCCGCGAGAACGAGGACCTGCGCGCCAAGCTGGCGGCGGCGACCCGTGCGGCTGCCCAGAACCAGCAACAGCAGGGCATGCGCAAACCTCCGGAGCCCCAGGACGGGCGCGGCGGTCCCGGGGCTCCCGTCCCCGCCGCCATATCCGGACCGCCGCAGCAGCAGCAGCCTCCGCAGATGGGCCCGCCCCAGCTGCCGGGCGGCGCGCCCCAGCTGCCTGCCGGCCCCAGCCACGGCGGCCCCAGCCACGGCGGCCCCCAGGGCCCCGGCGGCGGCCCCATGGGCCCCGGTCCGATGCAGGGCGGCCCCATGGGCGGTCCGATGGGCGGCCCCATGGGCGGTCACGGCGGCCCGCAGGGTCCCGGCCCGATGGGCGGCGGCCAGGGTCCCGGCGGCGACAGTGCCGCGCGGGTGCTCTCGCTGGCCCAGCAGACCGCCGACCAGGCGATCGCCGAGGCCCGCTCCGAGGCCAACAAGATCGTCGGCGAGGCCCGTTCGCGTGCCGAGGGCCTGGAGCGCGACGCCCGTGCCAAGGCCGACGCCCTGGAGCGGGACGCCCAGGAGAAGCACCGGGTGGCCATGGGCTCCCTGGAGTCCGCCCGCGCCACCCTGGAGCGCAAGGTCGAGGACCTTCGGGGCTTCGAGCGCGAGTACCGCACCCGCCTCAAGTCGTACCTGGAGTCGCAGCTGCGCCAGCTGGAGACCCAGTCCGACGACTCCCTCGCCCCGCCGCGGTCCCCCGCCGCCGCCTCGCTGCCGCCGTCCCCGGCGCCGTCGATGGCACCGGCCGGTGCGAGCGCCCCGTCGTACGGCGGCAACCAGCAGATGGGCGGCCACGGCGGCCCGTCGTCCTCCGGTCCGTCCTACGGCGGTCAGCAGCAGATGTCCCCGGCGATGACCCAGCCGATGGCACCGGTGCGGCCGCAGGCGCCGCAGCCGATGCAGCAGGCTCCCTCGCCGATGCGCGGTTTCCTGATCGACGAGGACGACAACTGACCGGCCCTGGCGCGCAGCGCGCGTAGAGCCGTCGGCAGACAGCGGGACCGGGCCCGGGGTGCACCAGCACCCCGGGCCCGGTCCTTGTCACGTCACCGCGGCCGTGTCCGCCGCACACCCGGTCCGCCGCACCCCGGCGCGGCGGACACGGCCGCGGAGCACCCGGCGAGGGGCGGACCGTCCCGCGCCGGGCGCCGGGCCGGGTGCCGAAACGTGCCGAGGGCCCGGACGCGGAGGCGTCCGGGCCCTCGGGGAGCGGGTCAGGCCCTGCGGAGGCGGAAGACCAGGCCGAGGCCCTCGTCCCGGAACGGCGAGCCGAAGCCCTCGTCTCCGTCGCCGGTCGCGAAGTCGGTGGCCAGCACCTCGTCCGCGATCAGTTCCGCGTGCTCCGCCAGTGCGGAGGCGACCTCGGCATCCGTCGAGGTCCACCGCAGCGCGATCCGGTCCGCCACGTCCAGACCGCTGTTCTTGCGGGCCTCCTGGATCAGGCGGATGGCGTCGCGCGCCAGGCCGGCACGGCGCAGCCCGGGCGTGATCTCCAGGTCGAGAGCGACCGTCGCGCCCGCGTCGGAGGCCACGGACCAGCCCTCGCGGGGCGTCTCCGTGATGATGACCTCCTCGGGGGAGAGCGCGATCGTCTCGCCGCCCACCTCCAGGCTCGCCTCCCCGGAGCGCAGTGCGAGCGCGAGCGCCGCGGCGTCCGCCGCCGCCACGGCCTTGGCGACCTCCTGCACACCCTTGCCGAAGCGCTTGCCCAGCGCCCGGAAGTTGGCCTTCGCGGTGGTGTCCGCCAGCGAGCCCCCGACCTCGGAGAGCGCGGCCAGCGAGGTGACGTTCAGCTCCTCGGTGATCTGCGCGCGCAGCTCCGGCGGGAGCGTCTCGAAGCCGGCCGCCGCCACCAGCGCCCGGGACAGGGGCTGGCGGGTCTTGACGCCCGACTCCGCCCGGGTGGCGCGCCCCAGTTCCACGAGCCGCCGCACCAGGGCCATCTGCCGGGAGAGGTCCGGGTCGACGGCACCGGGGTCCGCGGTCGGCCAGGCCGACAGGTGCACCGACTCCGGGGCGTCGGGTGCGACCGGGACGACCAGGTCCTGCCAGACGCGTTCGGTGATGAACGGGGTCACCGGGGCCATGAGCCGGGTCACGGTCTCCACCACGTCGTGCAGGGTGCGCAGGGCGGCCCGGTCGCCCTGCCAGAAGCGGCGGCGGGAGCGGCGCACGTACCAGTTCGACAGGTCGTCGACGAAGGCGGAGAGCAGCTTGCCCGCCCGCTGCGTGTCGTAGGACTCCATGGCCCGGGTGACCTGGTCCACCAGCGTGTGCAGTTCGCTCAGCAGCCAGCGGTCCAGGACGGTGCGCTCAGCCGGGGCGGGGTCGGCCTCCGACGGCGCCCAGCCCGCGGTGCGGGCGTACAGGGCCTGGAAGGCGACCGTGTTCCAGTAGGTGAGCAGCGTCTTGCGCACCACCTCCTGGATGGTGCTGTGGCCGACCCGGCGCGCCGCCCAGGGCGAGCCGCCGGCCGCCATGAACCAGCGGACCGCGTCGGCGCCGTGCTGGTCCATGAGCGGGATGGGCTGGAGGATGTTGCCCAGGTGCTTGGACATCTTCCGGCCGTCCTCGGCCAGGATGTGGCCCAGGCAGACGACGTTCTCGTACGGCGACTTGTCGAAGACCAGGGTGCCGATGGCCATGAGGGTGTAGAACCAGCCGCGGGTCTGGTCGATGGCCTCCGAGATGAACTGCGCCGGGAAGCGCTTCTCGAACAGCTCCTTGTTCCTGTAGGGGTAGCCCCACTGCGCGAAGGGCATGGACCCGGCGTCGTACCAGCAGTCGATGACCTCGGGGACGCGGGTGGCCGTCCTCGCACACTGCGGGCAGTCGAAGGTGACCTCGTCGATGAACGGGCGGTGCGGGTCGAAGTCCGACAGGTCGCGGCCGGCCAGCCCGCCCAGCTCCGCGCGGGAGCCGACCACGGTCACGTGGTCGTCCTCGCAGCGCCAGACCGGTAGCGGCGTGCCCCAGTAGCGGTTGCGCGACAGCGCCCAGTCGATGTTGTTGTTCAGCCAGTCGCCGAAGCGGCCCTCCTTGACGGACTCCGGGAACCAGTTGGTCGCCCGGTTCTCCTCCAGGAGACGGTCCTTGACCGCGGTGGTGCGGATGTACCAGGACGGCTGCGCGTAGTACAGCAGCGCCGTGTGGCACCGCCAGCAGTGCGGGTAGCTGTGCTCGTAGGCGATGTGCCGGAACAGCAGGCCGCGGGCGTCCAGGTCCTCGGTGAGCGCCTCGTCGGCCTTCTTGAAGAACTGGCCGCCCACCAGGCCGACCGATTCCTCGAAGGTGCCGTCCGCGCGGACGGGGTTCACCACGGGGAGCCCGTAGGACCGGCACACCTTGAGGTCGTCCTCACCGAAGGCGGGCGCCTGGTGCACCAGGCCGGTGCCGTCCTCGGTGGTCACGTAGTCCGCGTTGACCACGAAGTGCGCCTTCTCGGGGAAGTCCACGAGCTCGAAGGGGCGCCGGTACTCCCAGCGCTCCATCTCCGCGCCCGTGAAGCTCTGCCCGGTGGCCTCCCAGCCCTCGCCGAGCGCCTTCTCCAGCAGCGGTTCGGCGACGAGCAGCCGCTCCCTGCCGTCGGTCGCCACCACGTAGGTCACGTCGGGGTGCGCGGCGACGGCGGTGTTGGACACCAGCGTCCACGGGGTGGTCGTCCACACGACGAGCGAGACCTCGCCGGCCAGCGGACCGGAGACCAGGGGGAAGCGCACGTAGACCGAGGGGTCGACCACGGTCTCGTAGCCCTGCGCCAGCTCGTGGTCGGACAGCCCGGTGCCGCAGCGCGGGCACCAGGGGGCGACCCGGTGGTCCTGGACCAGCAGGCCCTTGTCGAAGATCTGCTTCAGCGACCACCACACCGAGTCGATGTACTCGGGGTTCAGGGTCCAGTACGCCTCGTCGAGGTCGACCCAGTAGCCCATCCGCGTGGTGAGCTCGGCGAAGGCGTCGGTGTGCCGGGAGACGGAGGCCCGGCACTTCTCGTTGAACTCGGCGATCCCGTAGGCCTCGATGTCCTTCTTGCCGGAGAAGCCGAGCTCCTTCTCGACGGCCAGTTCCACGGGCAGGCCGTGGCAGTCCCAGCCCGCCTTGCGGGCCACGTGGTAGCCGCGCATGGTGCGGAAGCGGGGGAAGACGTCCTTGAAGACCCGGGCCTCGATGTGGTGGGCGCCGGGCATGCCGTTCGCGGTGGGCGGGCCCTCGTAGAAGACCCACTCGGGGCGTCCCTCGGACTGCTCCAGGCTCTTCGCGAAGATCTTGGCCTCGCGCCAGAAGCCGAGCACGGCGTGCTCCAGCGCGGGCAGGTCTACCTGGGCGGGTACCTGGCGGTACTGCGGCGGCGTCATCGGTCTCCTCCGGCGGACTGTGCCTCTTCCGTCCGGAGGGACGAGAGCCGCATCCACTGCGCTCCCGCGGTACCACCCTCCTTGGCCCCGGACACCGCGGTCCCGGGCCCCCTCATTGGGGCAGCGACGCCGGTTCTACTCGCCTGCGGGCTTTCCTCCGGCGGCTCCGGGGTGATGCTTCACGTCGCGCTCGCCCCCGGGCTCGCACCGTCCCCGGGTCGCTCATGGCTGCGTACGACGCTACTCGTCCCCATCCACGCCTTTCGCTGGGCCCAGTGTACGGGCCGCGGGGAGCGCGGGCCGCCCGGTTTTCCGCGGGGTGCCGCGGGCGCGGCGTTGGCCCGAATGCCGCACGCCGGTCTCCCGAGGGGGGCAGCCGCCCGCGGGGCGGATTACCGGGCGGGGAGCTGGGCACAACGCTGGAGGACGCGGAGCCCCGCCACCCGTACCCGGCCGATCCGGCGGCGTGCCCCGTTGCCGCCGGGCCGGTGTCGATTTATCGTCCCAGCACGATTCGCGAGCAAGATCACAAAATGTGAAGGGGTCGCGGCCATGGTGGCGAAGAAGACCGCCGAGGACTCGGCGCCGACCCGTCCCGCCGCGGCGCCCGCGGGGTCTGCCGGTGCCCCGGAGGCGGCCGCCGGGAAGGGCGCGGCGGGGAAGCCGGCCGCGAAGAAGACGGCGGCCAGGAAGTCCGCGGCGAAGAAGGCGGCGAAGAAGACCGCGAAGAGGGCGGCCGCCGGCGAGGCCGCCCCGGCGCGGAAGGCGGCGGCGAAGAAGTCCGCGGCGAGGAAGACCGCCGCATCCGGCCGGGCCGCGGGCCCGGCCGGTGCGGAAGCGGCCGCCGAGGCGGCCGCGACGGAGGCCGCACCCGCGGCCCAGGGGGCGGCCGAGGCCGCCGAGCAGACAGGAGCCAGGACGGTGGCAACGAAGAAGACCGCAGCGGGAAGCGCGGTGGGCCTGCCCCCCGCCCGTACGGCGGCCGCCGCGCCGCCCGACGAGCTTGCGGTGCGGCCCGGCGAGGACCCCTGGACCCCCGAGGAGGTCACCGGGGCGCGCACGGAGCTGGAGGGTGAGGCCGCCCGGCTCACCGCGGAGATCACCTCGTCCGAGAACGCGCTGGTCGGGCTCATGCGGGACTCCGG
Source organism: Streptomyces sp. C10-9-1 (assembly GCF_024497955.1). Classification (GTDB taxonomy): domain Bacteria; phylum Actinomycetota; class Actinomycetes; order Streptomycetales; family Streptomycetaceae; genus Streptomyces; species Streptomyces sanyensis. The sequence goes on from NZ_JANHKP010000017.1 coordinate 28,817, forward strand.
CGACGGTGCCGGCGACGACGAGGCCGACACCGGCACCAAGAACATCACCCGCGAGCACGAGCTGGCCCTCGCGGCGAACGCCCGGGAGATGCTGGAACAGACCGAGCGCGCCCTGGAGCGTCTCGACGCGGGGACCTACGGGCTCTGCGAGAGCTGCGGGAAGCCCATCGGCAAGGCCCGCATGCAGGCCTTCCCCCGCGCGACCCTGTGCGTCGAGTGCAAGCAGAAGCAGGAACGGCGCGGCTGAGGCCGGGAACACGTGTCGTACCCTCGACCCAGGGCGTGTCGCCCTGGTCGGCACCTAGGTTGAGGGACACACGTGGCAGAGGCGGAGCGCACCATCGGTACGCCGGACGTTGACGACGACGCGACGGCACCGGCCGAGCAGCCCCGGGGCAGGCGCAGGATCGTCGCGCTGTTCGCCGTGGCCGTCGCGGCCTACGTGCTCGATCTCGTGAGCAAGATCATCGTCGTGGAGAAGCTGGAGCACCGCGAGCCGATCCAGGTCGTCGGCGACCTGCTCACCTTCCAGGCGGTGCGCAACCCCGGTGCCGCCTTCGGCATGGGCGAGGCGTTCACCTTCGTGTTCACCTTCATCGCCGCGGCCGTCATCGTGGTGATCATCCGCCTGGCGCGCAAGCTCTACAGCCTGCCCTGGGCCATCGCGCTCGGTCTGCTCCTCGGCGGGGCGCTGGGCAACCTCACCGACCGGATCTTCCGGTCCCCGGGCGTCTTCGAGGGGGCGGTCGTCGACTTCATCGCGCCCGCGCACTTCGCCGTGTTCAACCTGGCCGACTCCGCCATCGTGTGCGGCGGCGTGCTGATCGTGCTGCTGTCCTTCCGGGGCCTGGACCCCGACGGGACGGTCCACAAGGACTGACAAGGCATACTCGACGGGTGAGTACGCTTCCCGAGATCCGCACCCTGCCCGTACCCGACGGCCTGGAGGGCGAGCGCGTCGACGCCGCCATCTCCCGCATGTTCGGCTTCTCCCGCACCAAGGCGGCCGAGCTCGCCGCCGCGGGCAAGGTGCTGGTCGACGGCGCGGTGGTCGGCAAGTCGGAGCGGGTCCGCGGCGGGGCCTGGCTGGAGGTCGAGATGCCCCAGGCCCCGGCCCCGGTGCAGATCGTCGCCGAGCCGGTCGAGGGCATGGAGATCGTCCACGACGACGAGGACATCGTCGTCATCGTCAAGCCGGTGGGCGTGGCCGCGCACCCGAGCCCCGGCTGGACGGGCACCACCGTGATCGGGGGTCTCGCCGCCGCCGGGTACCGCATCTCCACCTCCGGCGCCGCCGAGCGCCAGGGGATCGTGCACCGCCTCGACGTCGGCACCTCCGGGCTGATGGTGGTGGCCAAGTCGGAGCGCGCCTACACCCTGCTCAAGCAGCAGTTCCGGGACCGCACCGTCGACAAGCGCTACCACGCCCTGGTGCAGGGGCACCCCGACCCGATGAGCGGCACCATCGACGCCCCGATCGGCCGCCACCCCACCCTCGACTACAAGTGGGCGGTCACCGCCGAGGGCAAGCCCTCGGTCACCCACTACGACCTCATCGAGGCCTTCCGCGGCTCCTCCCTGCTGGACATCAAGCTGGAGACGGGCCGCACCCACCAGATCCGGGTGCACATGGCGGCCCACCGGCACCCCTGCGTGGGGGACCTCACCTACGGCGCGGACCCGCGGCTGGCGGCGCGGCTGGGGCTCACCCGCCAGTGGCTCCACGCCGTGCGCCTCGGCTTCGAGCACCCCTCCGACGGGCGCTGGGTCGAGTACGAGAGCGCCTACCCCGACGACCTCCGCAAGGCCCTGGACGTCATCGCGGCGGAGAGCGCATGAGCGCCTGGACCGTGCGGCCCGCCGCCGGGCCCGCCGACCGGGCCGCCTGCTTCGCGGTCCGCAGGGAGGTCTTCGTCACCGAGCAGCGGGTCCCGGAGGAGATCGAGTACGACGCGCACGACGCCGAGGACGCCGCCACCGTCCACGTCCTCGCGGTCCGTGAGGACGGCACCCCGCTGGGTACCGGGCGGCTGCTCCACGGCCCCGCCGCCGCCTCCCGGACCGGCGGCGACCCGGGCGTCGGTGCGCTCGGCCGGCTCGCCGTGACCCGGTCCGCCCGCGGACTGGGTGTGGGCGCCGCCCTGGTGCGCGCCGTCGAGGACGAGGCCCGTGCGCTGGGCCTCGCCGCGGTCGACCTGCACGCCCAGACCCACGCCCTGGGGTTCTACGAGCGCCTGGGCTACCGGGCCTACGGCGCGGAGTTCCCGGACGCGGGCATTCCCCACCGCTCGATGCGGCGCGTCCTTCGGACCTGAGGCGCCCGGCGGCCCGTGCGCCGCGCCCGGACACCGGCGCGGCGGCCACCCGGTCGGCACGGCGCTGCCGCGAGGGCCGGCGCCCGGCGCCCGTGGCAGGGTGTTGACCTCGATCCACGAGGTTCGCACTTCCGAAAGGCCACGCCGTGGACCAACTGGCGCTGCTGTTCACGCTGTTGCTCGGCGCCGTGGTCACGGTCCCGCTCGGCCGCCGGGCCGGGCTGCCCCCGCCCGTGCTGATGACCCTGCTCGGCGCCGTCCTCGCGGTCCTGCCCTTCGTGCCCGACGTCGACGTCCCGCCGGACCTCATCCTCCCGCTGGTGCTGCCCCCGCTGCTCTACGCGGCGGTGCAGCGCACCTCGTGGCGGCAGTTCGCCGCCAACGCCCGCCCGATCCTGCTGCTCGCCGTGGCGCTGGTCCTCGTCACCACCGCGGCCGTGGCGGCCGTCGCCCACGCCGTCGTCCCCGGCCTGCCGCTCGCGGCCGCGGTCGTCCTCGGAGCGCTGATCGCCCCGCCCGACCCGGTGGCCGCCACCGCGGTCGCGAACTCCCTCGGGCTGCCGCGCAGACTGGTGTCGATCATGGAGGGCGAGGGACTGTTCAACGACGTCACGGCGATCGTGCTCTACCACGTGGCCGTCGCGGCGGTGGTCAGCGGAACGTTCTCCTGGAGCCGGGCGGCCGGGGAACTGGTCCTGTCGGCGGTGGTCGCCCTGCTGGTCGGCGGGGCGCTCGGGTGGGCCGGCGAGAAGCTGACGGGGCTGCTGGACGACCCCACCCTCCAGACCGGGCTGACGCTCCTGGTGCCCTTCACCGCCTACGCCCTCGCCGAGGAACTGCTCGGCTCCGGGGTGCTCGCCGTCCTCACCGCCGCGCTCTACCTGGCCCACCGCACCGCCGACGCCGACGACGTGACGGGGCGCCTCGCCGCCAACGCCTTCTGGGGGGTGGTGGACACCCTGGTCACGGGGGTGGCCTTCGGCCTGATCGGGCTCGAACTGCACAACGTCTTCCGCACCGCCGAGGGCCGCCCGGGCGAACTCCTCGCCTGGAGCGCCGCGGTCGTGGCGGTCGTCGTCGGCGTGCGGCTGCTCTGGCTGCTCCCGGCCTCCTGGCTCGCGAGCCGCCTGCACCGGCGGCGGGACGTGGACGAGGACGTGCCCTCCGGCTGGCGGGAGACGATCGTCGTCTGGTGGGCGGGGATGCGGGGCGTGGCCTCGGTGGCGCTCGCCCTGGCCATCCCGAGGGAGACCGACGCCGGGGCGCCGTTCCCGATGCGGGACACCGTGATCTTCCTCGCGTTCGCGGTGATCATGACCACGCTGGTCGTCCAGGGGCTGACCCTGCCCCGGCTGGTGCGCCGCCTCGGGGTCCGCGCCGACGCCGACGCCGAGCGGGAGCTGGAGCAGGCCCTCGCGCTGAGGGCCGCCAGGGCGGCCCGCCGCAGGCTGCGGGAGCTGGAGGCGGCCGAGGAGCTGCCGGAGGAGGTCAGCGAGCGGCTGCTGCGCAGCGCCTACGACCTCGGGGCGCGGATCAGCCCCGACGTGGCCGAGGAGGAGCGGCGCGAGTGGTTCGCCGTACGCGAGCGGCGCCGTGGGACGCTGACCCGCATCCGCCGGGAGATGCTCTCCGCCGCGCGCCACGAGGTGCTCTCCGCACGCAACGAGCCGGGAGCGGACCCGGAGATCGTGGACCGGGTGCTGCACCGGCTGGACGTCCGCAGCCTGCACTGACCCGTGACCGGGCCCCGCCCGCCCTCGCGGGAGTCCGTCGCCGGGCGGTGGGCGCCCGCCCCGCCGGCGGACACCCCGCGGGGCGGGCCGCGCCGCTCAGCCGCGGCCGGTGCGCGGGGTGTCCGCCTCCACGGGGAGGGAGGGCTCCCGGGCCGGGCCGGGCACCGAGGGCCGGGCCGCGGCCGGACCGGTGGCGACCTTGGGCAGGGCGTAGGGGTGCTCCTCCTGGAGCCAGGCCACCATCTGCTCGCGCACCGTGCAGCGGGCCGTCCAGATGTCGTTGGCGTCCTTGGCCGTCATCACGGCCCGCACCTGCATCGTGGTCGGCGTGGTGTCCGTCACCGCGATGCTCCAGTCGCGGCGGTCCCAGGCCGGGCACTCCTCCAGGATGCGCTGCATCTTCTCCCGCATCAGCCCCACCGGCGCCGTGTGGTCCAGGTGGAAGTAGACCGTGCCCGTCATCTGGGCCCCGCCCCGGGACCAGTTCTCGAAGGGCTTGGAGGTGAAGTACGACACGGGCATGGTGATCCGCCGCTCGTCCCAGGTACGCACCGTCAGGAAGGTCAGCGTGACCTCGTCCACCACGCCCCACTCGCCGTCGACGACCACCGTGTCGCCGATGCGCACCATGTCGCCGAAGGCGATCTGGAAGCCCGCGAAAAGGTTGCCGAGCGTGGACTGCGCCGCCACACCGGCGACGATGCCGACGATTCCCGCGGAGGCCAGCATCGAGGCGCCCAGCTTCTCCATGCCCGGGAAGGTGAGCAGCATCGACGCGGCCGCGACCACGGCCACCACGGCCGTGACGATGCGCATGATCAGCGTCACCTGGGTGCGCACCCGCCGGACGCGGGCCGCGTCGCGGGTCGCCGCGGCGTAGCGGGCGTAGGTCGACTCCACCGCCGCGGAGGCGATCCCGAGGACCAGCCAGGCGCTCGCGGCGATCAGCACCAGCGACAGGACGTGGTCGATACCCGCCCGGTGGTCCGCCACCAGCGGCTGCCGGATCTGGCCGTAGGAGGCGCGCAGCACCAGCCCGAGGACCACGGCCTGCAGCGGCGTGCGGCAGCGGCGCAGCAGCCCCCACAGGGGCGTCTCGGGGTGGCGGTCGTCGGCGCGCCGCATCAGCCGGTCGACGGCCAGGCCGACGAGCAGCGTCAGCAGCACCGAACCGCCGACGACGACCAGCGGGCGCAGTACGTTCTCCATGTCTTCCTGACTCCGTGTCTTTCCTCGTGCGTGGGCCCGGTCGGCCCAAGGGGCGGTCACTGGCAGGATGTCGGGATGAACATCCTGCTCCTCCACTCCACGTACGGCCTGCGGCCGGCGGTGCACGCGGCCGCGGACCGCCTGAGGGCCGCCGGGCACGAGGTGCGCGTGCCCGACCTCTTCGACGGGCAAACCGCCGAGTCCACCGAGGACGGACAGGCGCTCATGGAGGGCATCGGCAGGGACGAGTTGCTGCGCCGCGCCGCCCTCGCCGCGGCCCCGCTCTCGGAGGCCGGCCTCGTCTACGCGGGCTTCTCGCTGGGCGCCGCCCTCGCCCAGGACGTGGCCCTGGCCGACGAGAAGGCCCGCGGCCTGCTGCTCCTGCACGGTACCTCGGATGTGCCCGGGACCGTCGCGCCCGAGGACCTGCCGGTGCAGCTGCACATGGCCGGGCCGGACCCCTTCGAGTCGGAGGACTGGCTCAACGCCTGGTACCTGCGGATGCTCCGCGCCGGAGCGGACGTGGAGGTCCACCGCTACCCCGGGGCGGGCCACCTCTTCACCGACCAGGGGCTGGACGACTGGGACGAGGAGGCGGCCGAGCGGACCTGGCGGGTGGCCCTGGGCTTCCTCGGCACCCTGTGAGGCCGGCCGGGCGGACGGGCCGCGCCCACCGCTCCCCGTGAGAAGGCTCACGCCGCCGGGGTGGCCGACGTCACGCGGCGGGGACGCCCGGTGCCGCCGGGCCGGGACGCGCTGCGCCCGCCCCGGTCTTCCCGACGGGGGCGGGCGCGAGGGGCCGGCCGTACGCGAGGGCCTACCGCACCGGCGCGTTCACCCGCTCCACCTTCTGGGTGCCGCTGCGGGTGCGGTACGAGCGCGCCCACGCCGTGGTGGCGTCCTTGCGGGTCCGGTCGGAGACCGTGTAGTAGTCCATCTGCGTGCGCTCCGCGGTGACGTCCAGCACCCCGTAGCCGTGGGCGTCCATGTCCACCCATCTCACATGGCGGTTGGCGGCCTTGACCGCGGTCTCCGCCACCAGGGACAGGGTGTTGGGGGCCACGTGGAGCAGGTCGTCCAGGTTGTCCGAGGTCACCGAGGTGACCACGAACTCCGTCGCCGCGGAGCGGGACAGCGGGTAGGTCGAGGCCCGCACGGGGACGTCGTTGGCCCAGGCCATGTGGATGTCGCCGGTGAGGAAGACGGTGTTCTCCACGCCCCGGTCCGTCAGATGGGCCAGCAGCTCCCTGCGGTCGTCGGTGTAGCCGTCCCACTGGTCGGTGTTGACGGCGAGGCCGCCCTCCGGCAGGCCGAGCAGCTCGGTGAGCGGCCGCAGCAGGCGGGCGGGCATCGAGCCGAAGGCCACCGGGGAGATCATCACCGAGGTGCCCACCAGCTGCCAGCGGGCCTCGGAGGCGGTCAGGCCGGCCTTCAGCCAGTCCAGCTGGGCGCGCCCGGTGATGGTGCGGTCCGGGTCGTCGACCTCGCCGCTGCCGACGCCGACCTGCTGGGAGCGGAAGGAGCGCAGGTCCAGCAGGTGCAGGTCGGCCAGGCGGCCGAAGCGCAGGCGGCGGTAGACGGTGCCCTCGGTGGAGGTGCGTACGGGCATCCACTCGAAGTAGGCCTGCTTGGCCGCCGCGACGCGGGCCGCGTAGTCGCCCTCGGTGCCGGGGGTGTGGTTCTCCGCCCCTCCCGACCAGGCGTCGTTGGCGATCTCGTGGTCGTCCCAGATGGCGACCACGGGGTGGGCGGCGTGCAGCGCCTGGAGGTCGCTGTCGGTCTTGTAGGTCGCGTGCCGGAGCCGGTAGTCGGCGAGCGTGAGGATCTCGTGCCGGGGCTCGTGCGGCCGCACCGTGTACTTCTCGGAGGGGTAGGAGCCCGAGCCGTACTCGTACAGGTAGTCGCCCAGGTGCAGCACCGCGTCGAGGTCGGAGCGTGCGGCCAGGTGCCGGTAGGCGGAGAACCAGCCGGCCTCCCAGTTGGCGCAGGAGACCACGCCGAAGCGGATGCCGGGGCCGGAGGAGTCGGCGGCGGGGGCGGTGCGGGTGCGGCCGGCGGGGGAGAGGACGCCTCCCGTGGTGAAGCGGAAGTGGTAGTCGGTGGCCGGGCGCAGCCCGCGCACGTCCACCTTGACGGTGTGGTCGAAGGCCGCGCGGGCGGTGAGGGAGCCGCGGGCGGCGATCCGGGTGAACCCGCGGTCCTCGGCCACCTCCCAGGCGACCGTGGTGTCGGCGCCTCTGCCCGATCCGGGTACGGCGTCAGGGCCTGGTGTCACACGCGTCCACAGCAGGACGCCGTCGGGCAGCGGGTCGCCGGACGCGACGCCGTGGAGGAAGGCGGGAGGGGCGTCCGCGGCGGTGGCATGGCCCGCGGCGGCAGCGGCGGCGGGAAGGGCGGCGGCGGTCGCGGCGGCGGCCTTGACGACCGTACGGCGGCTGGGAGTTGAGATGAGTCGACTGGTCACGGCCGATCAGACTACTGACCAGTAGGCCGAATGTCTGGCCGAAAACCGAAAGTTCCTCGTGCCGTGGTGCCGCCGTGCCCCCGACGACCCCGGGCCGTTCCGTTCCCCCGCCCCCGGCGCCCCGGGCCCCGCCCGGTCCGCGCGCGGACGCGCCAAGGGCCGGCGGCCACCCCGCCAGGGGTGCCCGCCGGCCCTTCGGGCGCCGCCGCGGCCCTACTGCACGCCGAGCTTCTCCAGCTCCGCGGGGAGCGCGGTCTGCTCGACGTCCTTGCCGTCGATGCGGACCGTGGGGGTGCCCTTGATCCCGGCCTCGTTGAAGTCGTCGATCACCGTCAGGGCCCACTTGTCGTAGGTGCCCTTCTCGACGGCCTGGCTGAACTCCTCGCTGTCCTTCAGCGCGTCGACGTTCTTCGCGACGTCGAGGAGGTAGGAGTCGTCGGCGAACTTGTCGTCGATCTCCTCGGGGTGGTGCTCCGCCGAGTAGAGCAGGCCGTGGTACTCGGCGAAGGCCTCCGGGCTGACGTTCAGGGCGGCGCCGAGCGCGCTGATGGCGTTCTTGGAACCGCTGCCGCCGATGTTGTCGTCGATGATCGAGCCCAGGTGGACGCGGAGGGTGAGCTTCCCCTCCTCGGCGCCCTTCTTCAGCTTCTCGCCGTTGGTCTGCTCGAAGGCGGCGCACGCGGGGCAGCGCAGGTCCTCGTAGATGTCGATCGTCTTGCCGCCGCCCTTGCCCAGGCTGACGGTCAGGCCGTCACCGCCCGAGTTGGCGGGCTTCACCAGCGTCTGGTCCTTGGCCGCCTCCCATTCGGAGGGCTTGTTGGCCTGCACGACGGCGTAGCCGATGCCGCCGGCCAGGGCCAGCACCAGGGCTCCGGCTCCGGCGACGACCATCTGCCGCCGCATCCTGTCCTTCTTGGCCTGGCGCTCGCGCTCCTCGCGCAGACGCTCGCGGGCCGCGGTCTTGCTGGCCTGGCTGTTGCGCTTGCTCATGGTGGTGTCACTCCGTGTGGGGATGGGGTACGGCTGGGTGCGCGCCCGGCAGGGCCGCGTGCCGCCCCGGGACGGGGGCGGGCGGAGGCGGGGCGCGGGGGTCGAACGGGGCGGGTGCCGCACGCGGGGCGCGGGCGAGCCGCGCACGGGGGGCCCGGGCGCGGACGGTCCGGGCGTCAGGCGACGTGCGGCACGGCACCCGGCGGACCGCGCCGGCCCACGGCGTGCACCAGCAGCCGGGTGCGCGCCGCGCGCGGTGCCCGGGCCGGTGGCCGGGGAAGCCGCCGGGGGCAGGGCGGGCGGACCGCCGCCACCGCCAGCAGCAGCGGCCGGAAGGCCAGGGCGCAGGCGGTGCGCAGCAGCCGCGCCAGCGCGGCCTCACCGCGCCGCAGCCAGGCCGCCGCCACGGCGCCGACGGCGATGTGCGCCGCGAGCAGCAGCCACGGCACGGCCGGGTCGGGGGAGCCGTGCAGCGCGGCGGGCGCCGGGCCGCCGCCCGCTGCGAGCGGGGCGAGCCCGCTGCCGACGCCGCTGCACAGCACGTCCAGGCCCACCGAGCGCAGCGAGCCGGTGACCGGCCCGCCGGCCGCCCCGTAGCAGGCGTGCTGCCCGGTGGTGAAGACCGTGTCCGCCGCCAGCTCCAGGGGGATCAGCAGCCCGGCGATCCGCCAGTAGCCGCGCTCCCGGCCGGAGAGGGCGTAGGCGACGCCGAACACGGCCGCCGACAGCAGCGCGACCGTGGCCACGGGCAGCGGGGCCTGCGAGAGCAGCACATGGGAGGCCGCGGACAGCGTCACGACCAGTGCCGTGAAGACCGCCGCCCGCAGTACCCGCGTCTGCGTCCCGGATATGTCCATCGTGGGTGAGTGTGCCACGCCTTCCTGTCGGGGCGGTGTCAGGCCCCGAGGCGGGCGGCCGGAAACACGGTGGGCGGGGCGGCCGCCAGTCCGGGTATCCGCCCGTTGCGGAAGAGGTCGACGAAGATCATGTGATCGGTCCGGGCGCGGGCGGCGTAGTCGTGTGCGAAGTCCACGAGCAGCTCCGCGAAGCCCTCCTCGTCCGCGGCGATCGCCGCGTCGATGGCGCGCTCGGTGGAGTACGGCACCAGCGAGTGGCCGCTCTCGTCGTCCGCCGCCGCGTGCATGGTGGCCGTGGCGCGACCCAGGTCGGCCACGACGGCCGCCATCTCGGCCGGGTCGTCCAGGCCGGACCAGTCCAGGTCCACCGCGTACGGCGAGACCTCGGCGACCAGCTGGCCCGCCCCGTCCAGCTCCGTCCAGCCGAGCCAGGGGTCGGCGTGCGCCTGGAGCGCGCGCTGGGAGATCACGGTGCGGTGGCCCTCGTGGCGGAAGTAGGCGCGCACCGCGGGATCCGTGACATGGCGCGAGACGGCCGGGGTCTGGCCCTGCTTCATGTAGATCACCACGTCGTTCTCCAGGGCGTCGCTGCTGCCCTCCAGGAGGATGTTGTACGAGGGCAGGCCCGCCGAGCCGATCCCCACGCCGCGCCGGCCCACCACGTCCTTGACCCGGTAGGAGTCGGGCCGGGCCAGGCTGGCCTCGGGCAGCGTCTCCAGATAGCCGTCGAAGGCGTCCAGCACCTTGTAGCGGGTGGCCGCGTCGAGCTCGACGGCCCCGCCGCCGGAGCCGAAGCGGCGCTCCACGTCGTGGACCTCCGTCAGCGAGTCCAGGAGTGAGAAGCGGGTCAGCGAGCGGGCCGCGCGCAGGGCCTCCAGCAGGGGGCCCTCGGCGGTGTCCAGCATGAACGGCGGCAGCTCCTCGCGCCCCGCGCCGGCGGCCAGCGCACCGATCCGCTCCCGGTAGGCGGCGGCGCAGATCCGCACCAGTTCGGTGATCTGGGGGTCGCTGAGCGCCTTGGTGTAGCCGATCAGCGCCAGGGAGGCCGCGAGGCGCCGCAGGTCCCAGGTGAACGGGCCGACGTAGGCCTCGTCGAAGTCGTTGGCGTTGAAGACCAGGCGGCCCGTGGCGTCCATGTAGGTGCCGAAGTTCTCCGCGTGCAGGTCGCCGTGGATCCACACCCGGCCGGTGCGCTCGTCCAGGAACGGCCCGCCCTCCCGCTCCTCGCGCAGGTCGCCGTAGAACAGGCAGGCGCTGCCCCGGTAGAAGGCGAAGGCCGAGGCGGCCATCCTGCGGAACTTGACCCGGAAGGCCGCCGGATCGGCGGCCAGGAGCTCGCCGAAGGCGGAGTCGAAGACGGCGAGGATCTCCTCGCCGCGCTGCTCGGCGTCGTGCTGCGGGAGCGGCATCGCGCGGTGCCTCCAGGGGGATCGCGGGGCGTGGCCTGTCGCCCGGTACCAACGCGCGGCACCCTCCCGGAGTGCCCGCCCGCCGTCTGCGCCGGCACGTAGACTTCCGAGCTGTCCCCCCAGACCGCGCCCAGCCTGGCGACCGACGTTCCCCGGAGGCCATCCGCCGTGACCAAGCCGCCCTTCACGCACCTGCACGTCCACACCCAGTACTCCCTGCTGGACGGTGCCGCGCGGCTCAAGGACATGTTCGACGCGTGCAACGAGATGGGCATGACCCACATCGCCATGTCCGACCACGGCAACCTGCACGGCGCCTACGACTTCTTCCACTCCGCGAAGAAGGCCGGGGTCACCCCGATCATCGGGATCGAGGCCTATGTCGCCCCCGAGTCCCGGCGGAACAAGCGGAAGATCCAGTGGGGGCAGCCGCACCAGAAGCGGGACGACGTCTCCGGCTCCGGCGGCTACACCCACAAGACCATCTGGGCGGCGAACGCCACCGGCCTGCACAACCTCTTCCGGCTCTCCTCCGACGCCTACGCCGAGGGCTGGCTCCAGAAGTGGCCGCGGATGGACAAGGAGACCATCGCCCAGTGGTCCGAGGGGCTGATCGCCTCCACCGGCTGCCCCTCCGGCGAGCTCCAGACCCGGCTGCGCCTCGGTCAGTTCGACGAGGCGCTGAAGGCTGCCTCGGACTACCAGGACATCTTCGGCAAGGACCGCTACTTCCTGGAGCTGATGGACCACGGCATCGAGATCGAGCGCCGGGTCCGCGACGGCCTGCTGGAGATCGGCCGGAAGCTCGGCATCCCGCCGCTGGTCACCAACGACTCGCACTACACCTACTCCCACGAGGCGCAGGCGCACGACGCGCTGCTGTGCATCCAGACGGGCAAGAACCTCTCCGACCCGGACCGCTTCCGCTTCGACGGCACCGGCTACTACCTCAAGTCGACCGACGAGATGTACGCCATCGACTCCTCCGACGCCTGGCAGGAGGGCTGCCGCAACACCCTGCTGGTCGCGGAGCAGGTCGACACCACGGGCATGTTCGAGAAGCGCGACCTGATGCCCCGGTTCGACATCCCCGAGGGCTACACCGAGGTCTCCTGGTTCCGCGAGGAGACCATGCGGGGCATGGAGCGGCGCTTCCCCGGCGGCGTCCCGGAGGACCGCCTCAAGCAGGTCGAGTACGAGATGGACACGATCATCTCGATGGGCTTCCCCGGGTACTTCCTCGTGGTCGCCGACTTCATCATGTGGGCCAAGAACCAGGGCATCGCCGTCGGCCCCGGCCGGGGATCCGCGGCCGGCTCGATCGTCGCCTACGCGCTGGGCATCACCGACCTCGACCCCATTCCGCACGGGCTGATCTTCGAGCGGTTCCTCAACCCCGAGCGCATCTCGATGCCCGACGTCGACATCGACTTCGACGAGCGCAGGCGCGTCGAGGTGATCCGGTACGTGACCGAGAAGTACGGCGCCGACAAGGTCGCCATGATCGGCACCTACGGCACCATCAAGGCCAAGAACGCGATCAAGGACTCCGCCCGCGTGCTGGGCTACCCGTACGCGATGGGCGACCGGATCACCAAGGCCATGCCCGCCGACGTGCTCGGCAAGGGCATCCCGCTCTCCGGCATCATCGACCCCTCCCACCCCCGGTACTCGGAGGCGGGCGAGGTCCGCGGGATGTACGAGAACGAGCCGGACGTGAAGAAGGTCATCGACACCGCGCGGGGTGTGGAGGGCCTGGTCCGGCAGATGGGCGTGCACGCGGCCGGCGTGATCATGTCCAGCGAGACCATCACCGACCACGTCCCCGTCTGGGTGCGCCACACCGACGGCGTCACCATCACGCAGTGGGACTACCCGAGCTGCGAGTCGCTCGGCCTGCTCAAGATGGACTTCCTGGGCCTGCGCAACCTCACGATCATGGACGACGCCGTCAAGATGGTGAAGGCCAACAAGGGGGTCGACATCGACCTCCTGAGCCTCCCGCTCGACGACCCCACGACCTTCGAGCTCCTCCAGCGCGGCGACACCCTGGGCGTCTTCCAGTTCGACGGCGGGCCGATGCGCTCCCTGCTGCGGCTGATGAAGCCCGACAACTTCGAGGACATCTCCGCCGTCTCGGCCCTGTACCGGCCGGGCCCGATGGGCATGAACTCCCACACCAACTACGCCCTGCGCAAGAACGGCCAGCAGGAGATCACCCCCATCCACCCCGAGCTGGAGGAGCCGCTCAGGGAGGTCCTGGACGTCACCCACGGCCTGATCGTCTACCAGGAGCAGGTGCAGAAGGCCGCCCAGATCATCGCCGGGTACTCGCTCGGCGAGGCCGACATCCTCCGCCGGGTGATGGGCAAGAAGAAGCCCGAGGAGCTGGCGAAGAACTTCACCATCTTCCAGGCCGGCGCCCGTAAGAACGAGTTCAGCGACGAGGCGATCCAGGCGCTGTGGGACGTGCTGGTCCCCTTCGCGGGCTACGCCTTCAACAAGGCCCACTCCGCCGCCTACGGCCTGGTGTCGTACTGGACGGCCTACCTCAAGGCCAACCACCCCGCCGAGTACATGGCGGCCCTCCTCACCTCGGTCAAGGACGACAAGGACAAGTCCGCCGTCTACCTGAACGAGTGCCGCCGCATGGGCATCAAGGTCCTGCCGCCCAACGTCAACGAGTCGCAGCCCAACTTCGCCGCCCAGGGCGACGACGTGATCCTCTTCGGCCTCACTGCGGTCCGCAACGTCGGCACCAACGTGGTGGAGTCGATCATCCGCACGCGCAAGGCGAAGGGGAAGTACAGCACCTTCCCCGACTTCCTCGACAAGGTCGAGGCCGTGGTCTGCAACAAGCGCACCGTCGAGTCGCTGATCAAGGCGGGCGCCTTCGACGAGATGGGCCACACCCGCAAGGGCCTGGTCGCCCACCACGAGCCGATGATCGACAACGTGGTGGCGGTGAAGCGCAAGGAGGCCGAGGGGCAGTTCGACCTCTTCGGCGGGATGGGCGAGGAGGAGAGCAGCGAACCCGGCTTCGGGCTGGACGTCGAGTTCTCGGACGTCGAGTGGGATAAGTCCTATCTGCTCGCCCAGGAGCGGGAGATGCTCGGCCTCTACGTCTCCGACCACCCGCTGTTCGGCATCGAGCACGTGCTCTCCGACAAGACGGACGCGGCGATCGCCCAGCTGACGGGCGGCGAGCACTCCGACGGCGCGGTCGTCACCATCGGCGGGATCATCTCCGGCCTCCAGCGCAAGATGACCAAGCAGGGCAACGCCTGGGCCATCGCCACCGTCGAGGACCTGGCGGGCTCGATCGAGTGCATGTTCTTCCCCGCGACCTACCAGCTGGTGTCGACGCAGCTGGTCGAGGACACCGTGGTCTTCGTGAAGGGGCGGCTCGACAAGCGGGAGGACGTGCCCCGGCTGGTGGCCATGGAGCTCCAGGTCCCCGACCTGAGTTCCGCCGGCGCCAACGCGCCGGTGGTCGTCACCATCCCGACCGTGCGGGTCACCCCGCCCATGGTCGCCCGCCTCGGCGAGATCCTCAGCCACCACAAGGGCAACACCGAGGTGCGGATCAAGCTCCAGGGCCCCCGCACGACCACGGTCCTGCGGCTCGACCGCCACCGGGTCCAGCCCGATCCCGCCCTCTTCGGCGACCTGAAGGTGCTGCTCGGCCCCTCCTGTCTGGCGGGCTGAGCCGGCAGGGCGCTCCGCCGCCTCCCCCCCCCCGCGCGCGCAGCAGGGGCGCGCCCGTCCTCACGGGCGCGCCCCTGCTGCGTGACCGAACCGGTCGCCGCGCTCAGTTGTGGCCGAAGCGCTTCTGACGGCCCTTGCTCGCCACGTCGGCGGGCGTCACCTGCGTCATGCGCTGCTCGGCCTGGGCCTCCATCGACGACTTCTGCGCGTCCTGCCGGCCGCGCTCCGCCGGCGACTGCTTCTGGTGGGCGCGATCTCGGTTCTTGTTCTTGGCCATGGTCGTTGCCTCCTGTGAAGGTCCGCGTGCCCCGAGAAGGCGGTGCGCCCGGGGCCGCGACCAGACTCACACAAGCCAAATACCCCCGCATTTTGGATCATTGCGGACAGTAGCGGCGCGAGGTGACGGCCCCGGCGCCCGATCCGCCACGCCGATGATCGAGTTCCGGCCGCCAACCCTTGCGCGGTCAGGCAGACTCGGAGGAAACCCGGGACAATTCCCGCTCCGGATCCCGGCCGGCCCCGGCCGCCGGAGCCGGGCGACGGCAGGGGAAGGCGGCGGGCCCCGGCCCGGTCCGCCCCGGCGACCGGGGCGGACCCGGTGCCCCGAACGAGTCCCCGAAAGAGGGTGGAGCGCGTGGACCGATGCGTCGTCCTGGTGGACGCCGGGTATCTCCTGGGGGCCGCCGCGAGCCTGCTCGCGGGGGAACCCGCGCGCTCGCGGATCACCGTCGACCACGCAGCGCTCGTCCGGGGGCTGCGCGACCTCGCCCAGGCCGACACCGAGCAGCCCCTGCTGCGCATCTACTGGTTCGACGGGGCACCCGACCGGGTGCCCCAGCCCGAGCACCGGCGGCTGCGCGTCATGCCCCGGGTCACCGTCAGGCTCGGCGCCCTGACCCGCAGCGACGGCCGCTGGGCCCAGAAGGGCGTCGACGCGGCCATGCACGCCGAACTCACCGAGCTGGCCAGGAACCGCGCCTGCTCCGACGTGGTCCTCGTGACCGGCGACGGAGACCTCCTCCCCGGCCTGATGTCCGCCAAGGAGCACGGGGTCGCCGTCCACCTCTGGGCCGTGCAGGCCGCCGACGGCGACTACAACCAGTCCGAGGACCTCGTCGCCGAGGCGGACGAGCGCCGGGTGCTCGACCGGGTCTGGATCACCCGTGCCATCCGGGCCAAGGAACTCACCGCGGTCTGCGCCCCGCCGCCCGTGCCGCGCCCGGAGATCGCGGCCATCCTCTCCGCCCCGCTGCCCGAGTCCGCGCTCGCTGCCTCCGCCGAGCGCGCGGCCGCCGAACGGGCCGCCCAGGCGCCGGACCGGGACACCGCCCCCGCCGCCGAGGGCACCGCCCCCGAGGCACCCGGCGCACCGGCCCCGCCCAAGGGCGTGCCCACGCCGAAGGACCTCGCCTCGCTGCACCCCCACGGCCATCCGCCCACCGCACCGCAGCCCGCCGGCGCCACCCTGCGCTGGTCCTCCGACCGGGGCTGGGTGGAGCGTCCCGGCGGCGCGCCCGGGGAGCCGCCCGAGACCGCCTCGCTGCCGACCCTCGCCCAGCTCACCAGCGCCGAGCAGCGCTGGGCCGACCGCGAGGAGGACATCACCACCGTCGGCGGCGACCCCTTCGAGGTGGGACAGGTCTTCGCGCGCCGCTGGATGGAACGGCTGCCGGAGGCCGGGCACGTCCAGCGCCTCGCCGGCCTCTACCCCCGCATCCCGCACCGTATCGACGGCGAGCTGCTGCGCTACGCCGCCCGCTTCGGGCTGCTGGCCCACAAGGACGACCAGATCGACGAGCACGACCGCTACGCGATCCGGGCCGGGTTCTGGCGCGAGATCGACGTGCGCACGGCGGCGGAGCACGCCCCGAGGAGTGACCACCCGGGGCCCGAGGGCGTCCGGGGCGGCCGGACCCCGTAGTCTCGTACCTCGTGAGTACGGTGTGCGTGGTGCGGGACCTGGTCAAGACGTACCCGGCCGCCCGCGGGCGCCGGGGCGCGCCGGGCACACCCGAGGTGCGGGCCACCGACGGGGTCAGCCTGGACGTCGGGGAGGGCGAGATCTTCGGCCTGCTCGGGCCCAACGGTGCCGGGAAGTCCACTCTGGTGCGCCAGCTCACCGGGCTGATGCGCCCCGACTCCGGTTCGGTCGAGCTGCTCGGCCACGACCTCGTGCGCCACCCCGAGCGCGCCTCCCGCCTCCTGGGCTACCTGGGGCAGGAGTCCACCGCGCTGGACGAGATGACCGTCTCCCTGGCGGCCGAGACCACCGGGCGCCTGCGCGGGCTCCCGGCGCCCGCCGCCCGCCGGGAGGCGGGCGGCGTCCTCGACGAGCTCGGTCTGGCCCCGCTCGCCGACCGGGCCCTGCGCCGCCTCTCCGGGGGGCAGCGCCGACTCGCCTGCTTCGCCGCCGCCCTGGTCGGCCCCCGGCCGGTGCTCGTCCTGGACGAGCCCACCACCGGCATGGACCCCGTCGCCCGGCGGGCGGTGTGGGCCGCGGTGGACCGGCGCCGCGCGGAGCACGGCGCGACCGTGCTGCTGGTCACCCACAACGTCATCGAGGCGGAGACCGTGCTCGACCGGGTCGCCGTCCTCGACCGTGGACGGGTGATCGCCTGCGACACGCCGATGGGGCTGAAGGAGCGCGTCGCGGGGGAGGTCCGGGTGGAGCTGGTCTGGCGGGCCGGCGCCCCGGTGGAGGTCCCCGAGGTGGCCGCGCTGCGGTCGCTCGCCCAGGAATCCGGGCGGCGCTGGGTCCTCAGGCTCGCCCCCGACCAGGCGCGGGCCGCCGTGGCCGCCGTCACCGGCGGGGCGGCCTTCGCCGCACTCGACGACTTCACCCTGGCCACGCCGAGCCTGGAGGACGTCTATCTCGCACTCGGCGGAGACACCACGAAAGGGCTGGTCAAGGCGTGAGCATCGTGTCCGCTGAGTCCGCGGGCCCCCCGGGGCCGCCCGGGACCGCGCCGAGCCCGGACGCGGCGGCCGCCCCGGCGGGGCGCGCCCCCGCTCCGCTCGCGCCCGCCGCCCGGCTGCTCCCCGCGCTCGGCGCGGTCTACCGGGCCCAGCTGTCCCGCGCCCGTGTGGCGCGCATCCCGCTGCTGTTCGTCGCCACCTTCCAGTCCGTCGGGATCATGGTCCTGATGCGCGGGGTGGTGGACGGCGGTTCGGAGGCACGGGCGGTCGTCGCCGGGGCGAGCGTGCTGGTCGTCGCCTTCGTCGCGCTGAACCTGCTCGCCCAGTACTTCGGCCAGCTGCGTGCCGCCGGCGGGCTCGACCACTACGCCACGCTTCCCGTGCCGCCCGCGGCGGTGGTGCTCGGCGCGGCCGGGGCCTACGCCTCCTTCACCGTCCCCGGGACGGTGGTCACCGCCGTGGCCGGATCGGTCCTCTTCGGGCTGCCGCTGGTGCACCTGTGGGTGCTGGCGGCGGTGATCCCGCTGTCCGGGGCGGCGCTGGCCGGCCTCGGGGCGGCGCTCGGCCTCCTCGCCCCCCGCCAGGAGCTCGCCACCCTGCTCGGCCAGCTCGGCATGTCCGCGGCGCTGCTGCTCGGTGTGCTGCCCGCGGAGCGGATGCCCGGGCCCATCGCCTACGCCCGGGACCTGCTGCCCTCCACCTACGGGGTGGAGGCGCTCGCCCGCACCTTCGAGGCCCGCCCCGACTGGGGCGCCGTGGGTGTCGACCTCGCGGTCTGCGCGGCGGTGGGAGTGGTGTCCCTGGCCGTCGCCACCCTGGCCTACCGGCGGGCCGCGGTCCGGTGAGGCGGGGCCCCGGCGGGCCTGGCACGATGGCGGGGTGACCGCACCGCTGACGCCACCCCACCGGCCTTCCTCGTCGTCCTCGTCCGGGGACGGCGATCCCTGGCGCGCCCCGGCGGGCGGCACGGTCCCGCACGGTGAGCCGTGGGGCGCGCAGGAGGACGCCGCCGAGGCCGAGGCCAAGGCCCGGGAGCTGCGCAGGGACCTCCGCGACGCGGCCGTCGTCCTGGCGGGGGTGACGGTGCTCGGTGTGGTGCTCGGGCTGCTGTGGCTGTGGCTGGCGCCGAGGGTCCCGCTGGTCTCGGACGGCGAGGCGGTGTTCCTGAGGAACACCGAGAGCGAGGAGGCCGTGGGCGCGGACGGGATGTTCGCCCTGCTGGCGGCCGGGCTGGGCGTGCTGAGCGCCGCCGCCGTCTTCCTCTTCCGCCGCCGGGGCGGCATCGCCCTGGTCCTCGCCCTCGCCCTGGGGGGCCTGCTCGCCTCGCTGCTGGGCTGGGGCGTCGGCGTCTGGCTGGGTCCGGGCACGGATGTCGCGGAGCGCGCCCGCCAGGTGGGGGAGGGCGTCACCTTCGACGCCTATCTCCAGTTGAGGGCGAAGGGGGCGCTGCTGGCCTGGCCGCTGGCCGCGATGGTGGCCCACCTCGGGCTGACGGCGCTCTTCGGCCCGGACGATCCCGAGCCCGTCCGGGACGAGCAGCACCAGTGGCCTCCGCGGGGGGCGTGACGCCTTCCTCCGCGGGAGCGTGCGGCAGGGGCGGCCCGTCCGGGCCGCCCCTGCCGCGTCCGAGGGCCCGGGTGCCGCTTCGGCGGCGCCCGGGCCCTCGCGCCGTGGTGGTCGCGGGCCGTTCCCGGCGGCGGGGGCGGCGTGCTCGCGATGTCCTCTCCGCCCGGGCCCGGCGGTGCCGTACAGTAAAAAAATGTAACGACCGTTCAATCTTGTGCGGTCGCTCAATTTCCTGTGCCCGACCGCCGCCCCGAACACGGCCGACGGTCCCCGACGGAACGAGGTGGCCCGTGGCCAACCCCTACCGCGAGCTCTTCCGCGCGCCAGGCTCGGCGGCCTTCTCCGCCGCGGCGTTCCTGGGCAGGATGCCCGTCTCCATGACCGGGATCGGCCTCGTCACGATGCTGTCCCAGCTGCGGGGCGCCTACGCGCTCGCGGGGGCCGTCTCCGCCGCCTTCACGCTCTCCACCGCGTTCTTCGGCCCCCTGGTGTCCCGGCTGGTGGACCGCCTGGGCCAGGGGCGCGTGCTGCTGCCCGCGACGGGGGTGAGCGTGCTGGGCATGGGGGCCCTGCTGCTCTGCGCCCGCTACGGGGCCCCCGTCTGGACGCTCTTCGCCTGCGCCGTCCTCGCGGGCACGCTGCCGAACATGGCGGCGATGGTCCGCGCGCGGTGGACGCACGTCCACCGCGATCCCTCGGCCCTGCACACGGCCTTCTCCCTGGAGTCGGTGGTCGACGACCTGACCTTCGTCGTGGGCCCCGCCCTGTCGGTCGCCCTGTCCACCGCGCTCTTCCCGGAGTGCGGACCGCTGGTGGCCGCTGCCCTGCTCCTCCTCGGGGTGCTGCTCCTCGTGCCCCAGAAGCGGACCGAGCCCCCCGTCCACCGCGCCGACCCCGGCGGGCAGCGCCCCGGATCGGCGATCCGATCCGGCTCGGTCCGCCTCCTCGCCGCGATCCTGGCGGCCGGCGGGGTCATCGTCGGCACGGTGGACGTGGTGAGCGTGGCCTTCGCCGAGGAGCGGGGGGCGCCCTCCGCCGCGGGGGTCGTCCTGTCCTGCTACGCCGTCGGGTCCGCGCTCTCCGGACTGGCCCTCGGCATGGCGGGAGTCACCCTCCCGCTGCCCCGGCTGCTGCTCGCGGGCGCCCTGGGGACGGCCCTGACCACGCTGCCCCTGGTGCTGTCCGACGGGATCGCCACGCTCTCCGCCTCCGTCTTCCTCGCCGGACTGTTCTTCGCGCCCATGATGATCGTCGTCATGCGCCTGGTGGAGCGGACCGTTCCCCCGGCGCAGCTGACGGAGGGGATGACCTGGGCGATCACGGGGCTGGGCGTCGGGGTGGGCCTGGGTGCTGCCGTGTCGGGGGCGATGGTGGACCGCCACGGTCCCGCGGGCGGCTTCGCCGTGGCGATCGCCGCGGGCGCCGCCGTGGCGGTCCTCGCCTCCTGCTCCGTGCGGCCCCTCACCCGGCGTCTCGACGCCCGGTCCGCCGGGGCCGCCCCGGCCCCGGCCGAGGCGCCCGGGGCCGCGGCGTGCACCGGGGACGCGCGATCGTGACCCCGGGGTGCGCGGGGTATCGTCCGGGGAGACGTACGCCGGAACGCGGGGGACCCAGGTGAGCGAGCCGACCACCGACGGGCGCCGCATCAAGGGCGAGCGCCGCAGACAGGAGCTGATCGAGGCCACCGTCCGCGTGGTCGCGCGCGAGGGAGTGGCCGGGGTCAGCCACCGCGCCGTCGCCCGGGAGGCCGGTCAGCCCCCCACCGCGGCGGCCTACTACTTCACGAGCATCGACGACCTGCTCACCGCCGCCCTCACCCGCTGCCTGCGCGAGGACGCCGCGCGGATGCGCGCGCTGGCGGAGGAGACGGGCGGCTCCGAGGCCGGGCTGCGGGCGCTGGCCGAGCTGATGTGCTCCGTCGTCGCCGGCCCCGAGCACCTGCTGGCCGAGTACGAGCTGTACCTGCTCGCGGCCCGGCGTCCGGAGCTGCGCGGGCCGGCCCGTGACTGGATCTCCGCGGTGGCGGACTTCGGCCGCTGCTACACCGACGACCCGGTGCGGCTGCGGATCCTGCCCGGTGTCGTCGACGGCCTGCTGATGCAGGCCCTGCTCACCGACTGGCAGCCCACCGCCGAGGAGTTCACCGAGGTGCTGCGGACCGTCCTGCTCTGAGGCCGGCGACGGCCCGGGGCGGGACGGGGCGGGACGGGTCCCGACGGTCGCGCCCTGCCCCGGGCGGGACGGGCCCGGGCGCCGCGCGGGCCTACGACCGGGCGATGGGCGCCAGTACGGCCGAGGTGAGCGACCGCAGGCTGTCCGGGGCGAGCTCCACCTCCAGCCCGCGCCGTCCCGCGGAGACGCAGATCGTCTCGTGCGCCCCGGCCGAGGCGTCCAGCACCGTCGGCAACCGCCTGCGCTGGCCCAGCGGCGAGATCCCGCCGCGGACGTACCCCGTGCTGCGCTCCGCGGCCGCGGGGTCGGCCATGGCCGCCCGCTTGCCGCCGACCGCGGCGGCCAGGGCCTTCAGGTCGAGCTGCCCGGCCACCGGGACCACGGCGACGGTCAGCGCCCCGTCCACGTCCGCGACCAGGGTCTTGAAGACCCTCTCGGGGGAGACGCCGAGGGCCGCGGCGGCCTCCTCGCCGTAGGAGGGCGAGGCCGGGTCGTGCTCGTAGGAGTGCAGGGTGAAGGCCGCCCCGGCCGCGGTGAGGGCCACCGTCGCGGGCGTCCCCCCGGACTGCCTCTTCGTCTTCTTCGCCACGTGCCGTGCTCCTCGCGTGTCCGTCCCGCGTCAGTTGGGGCTCGTCGGCTGCCGGGTCAGCTCGACCGCGGGCAGCGACGGCAGGTGGCGGAGCACCGCCGTCTCGGAGCGCAGCAGCGCGAGCTCCTCCCGCAGCCGCGTCGCCGTGTCCGGCGCCTGGAGCAGCCGCTGCTTGGCCGGGGTGTCGAGCACCGCCGCCGCGGCGACCAGGTAGGAGACCACGGAGGGCTCGTCGGGGAGTTCGGCCCCGGTCGACAGGGACCGCTCACGTGCTCCGGCCAGCCGCTGCTGGTACGTGCGGAAGGCCCGCAGCACCCCCTCCGCCAGCGCTTCCGCGCCGTCGCCCGCGGCCTCCGGGATCTCCTCCAGCTCGGCGGTGAGGTAGGGGCCGTCGGCGTCGACGGAGAGCAGCCTCACCCGGGTGGTCCCGGTGGCCAGCACCTCGAAGGTGCCGTCCGGGCGCTCGCGGACGGTCGCCGCGTCGGCGATGCAGCCCACGCGGTGGAAGGCCTGGAGGGGGTCGGCGCCGAACCCGGCGGCGGGACCGCGCTCGACCACCGCGGTCGGGTCGGGCAGCCCGGGGGAGGTCGGCGCGACCTCCCGCCCGTCGCGGATGGCGACCACGGCGAAGCGCCGGGGTTCCGACTCGTCCGTCTTCAGCAGCTCGCGCATCATGGCGCGATATCGCTCCTCGAAGACGTTCAGGGGCAGCACGAGGCCCGGGAACAGCACCGAGTTCAACGGGAAGAGCGGCAGGCGAACGGTGGTCACAGCGGTCAAGCGTAATGGCCGCCGGATCCGGCGCGGACCCCGCGCAGCGGGATTCCGCAGGCGACCTCGATCCGCACCCCGTCGCGTGCCCTCAGGAACTGCCCCAGCGGATCGTCGGTCACCGAGGACCAGGGGAAGGACGTGGCGTACGGCCCGATGCGACGGAACTGCTCCAGGGCGTCCCGCCACCGCCCCCGGGTGACCAGGACGTGGGCGAGCAGGTTGCGGACCTCGGCGGGCCAGGGGTCACCGGGCGCGTAGCCCGCGGAGACCTCGATGGCGAGGTCGGCGGCCGCCTCGATCCGCTCGCGCTGCACCGAGGTGGCGGGCTCGCCCGCGAGCAGCTGGGTGAAGGCGGCCCGGGCGGGCAGGGCGCGGACGAGGGAGCCGGGCAGACTGTCGGCGGCCGCCCGCTCCGCGAAGTCGAAGCACTCGCGGTGCGAGCCGTACCACTGGGCGGACAGGTAGGTGAGCGCCGAGACATGGCAGCCGTAGTGGTGCGGGGAGCGGCGGACCGCCTCCTCCCAGAGGGCCTCGAACGCGCCGTGCGGAGCGTGGGTGCCCCGGGCGTGGTCCAGCGCGAGGCGCCAGGGCACCGGGTCGGCGGACTCGGCCCGGGCCGCCGCGTCGATCAGCGGGCCCACCTCGCGCAGCCGCTCCGCGTGTGCCGGCGACACCCAGGCGCGGTCCACGGCGAGCTGCGCCTTGAGCAGCAGCGCGTCCGGGTCGCGGGGCGCGGAGGCGAGCCAGTCCGCCAGCCAGCCGTCCCGGCTGCGGGCGAAGGCGGACAGCCGCCTCACGTAGCGGTCCCGGTTCTCCCACTCGGCCGAGACCCGGGTGGCGGCCAGCAGCGAGGCCGCCCCCTCGTACGCCCCCCGGGCCGCCGCCACCAGCGCCGGACCGAGCCGGTCGTCGGGGGCGTCGAGCAGGACCGACGCGTCGGGCACCAGTCCGTCGGACAGCCGGGGCGTGTGCCGGATCATGCGGGCGGTGCGCACCGCGGAGCGAAGCAATGACATGGTGCGGACCATTGAAAGACGCAGGTGAACACCGCGCCAGAGGGCATATGTAAGGATTCCGTAGCGGCCGGAAGGTTGTCCGGCATCAGGTCAAGAGACGGTAAAGAACGGGTCCCGTGCGTCGCTCCGGTCTCACCCGCGCCGCAGGAGCCGGGACGCACCGGCGGCCACGGTGGTCGCCAGGATCCACCCCAGTAACACCAGGGAGGCCGCGCCCCACTGCCAGGTGCCCTCCAGCCTCCAGTAGCCCTCCTGGCCGAGATTGACCACCGGGATCAGCAGGTCCAGCGCGTACAGCGAGGGGTTCCACGCGGGGTGCTCGTCCTGCTTGATCGGCTCCGGTTCGACCCGGGCGAAGGCCAGCGCGCCCGCCGCCCACAGCACCGCCATCCACAGCGCCGCGCGCCCGGGGCGGTAGCCGTAGGCCACCGTCCAGTCCTGGAGGTGGCCCCACAGCTTGCCGGCCAGCGGCAGCGTCTCGCGCCGTCGGCGCTGCTTGGCCAGCAGCACCTCCCGGGCGTCGGCGTCCTCGCCGCTGTTGCGCAGCACCGTGGCCAGCCGCTCGTACGGCTCGGGCGAGTACTCCGGCGTGGCCGAGGCCACCCACTCCAGGCGCCGGGACAGCGGGAACTCCTCCTGCGGGACCAGGTTCTCGTAGACGAAGCCGCCCATCGCCAGGCCGCCCGGCCCCGGCCAGCTCGCCGCCAGGTCGACCAGGGTCACCACCTTGGCGCCGTTGAGCACGACCCG
This sequence comes from Streptomyces sp. C10-9-1, assembly GCF_024497955.1. Classification (GTDB taxonomy): domain Bacteria; phylum Actinomycetota; class Actinomycetes; order Streptomycetales; family Streptomycetaceae; genus Streptomyces; species Streptomyces sanyensis. Next base: position 53,285 of record NZ_JANHKP010000017.1, read on the forward strand.
GCCCTCCTCCGGGCGCTCCGCGTTGAACCGGAGCTCCGGCACGGTGATCCGCCGGAGCGAGAGCTCCTCGCGCGGCCCGAGGACGAAGCGCGCCCCGTTGAGGTCCACCGCGTCGCCGAAGCGCCCGTCGTCCAGGCGCACCCCGCCGTGGCACTCGAAGGGCTGGAGCCGCGAACCGCGGGCCGCTCCCGCGACTCCGGTGCGGATGCCGAAGGGCGGGGTGGCGCCCTGGTCGCCGGTGGCCTCGCTCACCCAGGCCCCGGTCAGGTAGAGGGTCCGCTCCACGCTCAGCTGCGGCGCGTTGAGCGCGCGGCGGTCGCCCGCGGCCCGCAGCCGGCTGCCCCGCAGGCTCAGGGACACGCCCACCTTCGCCCCGCGCAGGCTGACCTCCCCGTAGCTCTCGACGAGCTCGGCCTGGAGGTCCTGGGCCACCGCGAGGCCGTCCGCGGTGATCGCCCGTCCGCGCCGGTCCGGCCGCACATGGACCTGGTTGAGCAGCAGGTCCGTGCCGATCTGCGCGTCGGTGAGGCGGATGCCGTGCTCGACACGGCAGCGCGGCAGGTGCAGGTCCCCCTCGGTGCGCAGCCGCGCCGCCTCGATCCGGGGGATGGCGCAGCTGATCAGGCGCATGGTGGCCAGATGCGCCTCCGGCATCAGCAGCTCGCTCTCGAAGCGGCACCCGTGGAGTTCGACGTAGGGCGAGATCGTGCCGCCCGCGAGCTTCAGGGTGCCGGTGATCTGCAGGCCGCGCAGTTTCAGGGCCGCGACCCGGCCTGGTCTCGGCTCCGGCCCGTTGAGCAGGAGACGGGCGACGACGGAGGCCCGGACGATGCGTTCCGGCCCCCAGGGGAAGGGGGAGAAGGGGTTGTTCTGAAGGGGATCGGTGTCGCTCAGGTCGAACGTTCTGCCGTTCCGATAGGCGTTCCACATGGCTGCTTCGGCCGGGCTCACTCCCTCCGGAGGCCCGCCGTCCAGCGGCTCGGTCAATGCCGCCCCTCCGATTCGTTGGCTCGTACAGCTGTTCTTCCCGCTCCGTGACGGCCTGAACGCTAGTGGTGATGGTCGTCGCCCGGGAAACAGGATGGCCAGATCACGCCGCTGGGGGAGCCGGTACCGCCGTGGGGTCCGGTGCTCCAGGGGCGGAGGCGACACGCGGGGCGCGGCGCGCGACGCCCCCGCCCACCGGGCGCTGTGGCGACGTTGCGTATCAGCCACTGATACGGGAGACGGACGCCTCGGGCCGTCTGCGAGAATTGACCGCGTGATCTCTCGAATCGACCTGCGCGGCGACGCCCTCCCCGAGGGCACCGCCCTGCGCGACCTGCTGCCCCGTGCCGACTTCGACGTCGCGGCCGCCCTGGAGAAGGTGCGCCCGATCTGCGAGGACGTGCATCATCGGGGCGACGCGGCGCTGATCGACTACGCGCAGCGGTTCGACGGGGTCGCCCTGGAGCAGGTGCGGGTGCCCGCCGAGGCCCTGGACCGGGCCCTGCGGGAGCTCGACCCCGAGGTCAGGGCCGCGCTGGAGGAGTCCGTCCGCCGTGCCCGCATCGTCCACCGGGCCCAGCGCCGCAAGGACCACACCACCCAGGTCGTGCCCGGCGGCACCGTGACCGAGAAGTGGGTTCCGGTCGACCGCGTCGGCCTGTATGCACCCGGCGGCCGCTCCGTCTACCCGTCCTCGGTGGTCATGAACGTGGTCCCGGCGCAGGAGGCGGGGGTGCCCTCGCTGGCGCTCGCCTCCCCCGCCCAGCGCGAGTTCGGCGGACTGCCCCACCCGACCATCCTCGCCGCCTGCGCGCTGCTGGGCGTCGACGAGGTCTACGCCGTCGGCGGGGCCACCGCCGTGGCGATGTTCGCCCACGGCACCGAGTCCTGCGCCCCGGCCAACATGGTCACCGGCCCCGGCAACATCTGGGTCGCCGCCGCCAAGCGCTACTTCACCGGCCGGATCGGCATCGACGCCGAGGCCGGACCGACCGAGATCGCCATCCTCGCGGACGCCACCGCCGACCCCGCGCACGTCGCCGCCGACCTGATCAGCCAGGCCGAGCACGACCCGCTGGCCGCCGCGGTGCTGGTCACCGACTCCGAGGAGCTGGCCGCGGCCGTCGAGCGGGAGCTGGAGCCCCAGATCGCGGCCACCCGGCACGTCGAGGACCGGATCAAGCCCGCCCTCACCGGCCGCCAGTCGGCGATCGTGCTGGTCTCCTCGGTGGAGGACGGACTGAAGGTCGTCGACGCCTACGGGGCCGAGCACCTGGAGATCCAGACCGCGGACGCCGCAGCGCTCGCCGACCGGGTGCGCAACGCGGGCGCGGTCTTCGTCGGTCCCTTCTCGCCCGTCTCCCTCGGGGACTACGCGGCCGGCTCCAACCACGTGCTGCCCACCGGTGGCTGCGCCTGCCACTCCTCGGGCCTGTCCGTGCAGTCCTTCCTGCGCGGCATCCACGTCGTGGACTACAGCCGCGACGCCCTCGCCGAGGTCACCCACCACGTGGTGACCCTCGCCGAGGCGGAGGACCTGCCCGCGCACGGCGCCGCCCTCAAGGCCCGCTTCGGCTGGGAGGTGCCCGGACGATGACCGGCGCCACCACCGCGCGCGCGACGGACCCCGGGCCCGTCGGCATCGACGACCTGCCCGTCCGCGAGGAGCTCCGGGGCAAGTCCCCCTACGGCGCGCCGCAGCTGGACGTCCCCGTCCGGCTCAACACCAACGAGAACCCCTACCCGCTGCCGGACGCCCTGGTCGACCGGATCGCCGAGCGGGTCCGCGAGGCCGCCCGGCACCTGAACCGCTACCCGGACCGGGACGCGGTCGCCCTGCGCACCGAGCTCGCCCGCTACCTGACCCGCACCACGGGCCACCCGGTCGCGGCCGGGAACGTATGGGCGGCCAACGGCTCCAACGAGGTCCTCCAGCAGCTGCTGCAGACCTTCGCCGGGCCCGGCCGGAGGGCCATCGGCTTCGAGCCCTCGTACTCGATGCACAGCCTGATCTCCCGCGGCACCGGCACCGAGTGGATCTCCGGTCCGCGCAACGAGGACTTCACCCTCGACCCGGCCGCCGCGGCGGAGGCGATCGCGCGGCACCGCCCCCACGTGGTGTTCGTCACCTCGCCCAACAACCCGACCGGGACGGCCGTCGGCGCGGACACCGTGCTCGCCCTGTACGAGGCGGCCCAGGAGGCCCGCCCCTCGCTGGTCGTCGTCGACGAGGCGTACGTCGAGTTCAGCCACGGCGACTCGCTGCTGCCGCTGATCGAGGGCCGCCCGAACCTGGTGGTCTCCCGGACCATGTCCAAGGCCTTCGGTGCCGCCGGGCTGCGGCTCGGCTACCTCGCCGCGCACCCGGCCGTCGTCGACGCGGTCCAGCTCGTCCGCCTGCCGTACCACCTCTCGGCCGTCACCCAGGCCACCGCGCTGGCCGCCCTGGAGCACACCGACACGCTGCTCGGCTACGTGGACCGGCTGAAGTCGGAGCGCGACCGGCTGGTCGGGGAGCTGACCGCGATGGGCTTCGAGGTCACCGCGTCCGACGCCAACTTCGTGCAGTTCGGCCGCTTCGACGACGCCCACGCGGCCTGGCGCCGGATGCTGGAGCGCGGCGTGCTGGTCCGGGACAACGGCGTGCCCGGCCGCCTGCGGGTGACCGCGGGCACTCCCGAGGAGAACGACGCGTTCCTCGACGCCGCACGAGAGTTGACGTCCTACGTGGGCAACGGCCCCACGCCCCCTAAGGAGCACAGCGCATGAGCCGCACCGGCCGCGTGGAGCGGACCACCAAGGAGACCTCGGTCGTCGTCGAGATCGACCTCGACGGCACCGGCAGGGTCGACGTCGCGACGGGCGTCGGCTTCTTCGACCACATGCTCGACCAGCTCGGCCGCCACGGCCTGTTCGACCTCACCGTCAAGACCGACGGCGACCTGCACATCGACACCCACCACACCATCGAGGACACGGCCCTGGCCCTCGGAGCGGCCTTCCGCCAGGCCCTCGGGGACAAGGTCGGCATCTACCGCTTCGGCAACTGCACGGTCCCCCTGGACGAGTCGCTCGCCCGGGTCACCGTGGACCTCTCGGGCCGCCCCTACCTGGTGCACAGCGAGCCGGAGAACATGGCGCCGATGATCGGCGCCTACGACACCACGATGACACGCCACATCCTGGAGTCCTTCGTCGCCCAGGCGCAGGTCGCGCTGCACGTGCACGTCCCCTACGGCCGCAACGCGCACCACATCGTCGAGTGCCAGTTCAAGGCCCTCGCCCGGGCCCTGCGCTACGCCAGCGAGCGCGACCCCCGCGCCGCCGGCATCCTGCCCTCCACGAAGGGCGCGCTGTAACCGAGATGACGGGTCTGTCCACCATCCTGATCGTCGTGGGGCTCTTCCTCGCCGGCGGGGTCTACTCCTTCGCCAAGCAGGGCCTGCCCCGGGGCGTGATCGGGCTCCTCGCCGGAGCCTCCTTCATGTGCCTGCTCGCGGGCGTCCTGCGGATCCAGGGAATCTGGGAGTGAGCGCCATGAGCACATCCAAGAAGGTCGTCGTCTTCGACTACGGCTTCGGCAACGTCCGCTCGGCCGAGCGCGCCCTGGCCCGCGTCGGCGCCGAGGTCGAGATCACCCGCGACTACGACACGGCCATGAACGCCGACGGCCTGCTGGTGCCGGGCGTCGGTGCCTTCTCCGCCTGCATGCGGGGCCTGAAGCGGGCCCGCGGCGACTGGGTCGTCGGCCGGCGCCTGGCGGGCGGCCGGCCCGTCATGGGCATCTGCGTCGGCATGCAGATCCTCTTCTCCCGCGGCATCGAGCACGGCGTCGAGACCGAGGGCCTCGACGAGTGGCCCGGCACGGTGGGCCCGCTGAAGGCCCCGGTCGTCCCCCACATGGGCTGGAACACCGTGGACGCCCCCGAGGACAGCGCCCTGTTCGCCGGGCTCGGCCCGCGGGAGCGCTTCTACTTCGTGCACTCCTACGCCGTGCACGGGTGGGAGCTCGAAACCGCCAACCCGGCCCTGCGCGCCCCTCAGGTCACCTGGGCCACCCACGGCGAGCGCTTCGTCGCCGCCGTCGAGAACGGCGCGCTGTGGGCCACCCAGTTCCACCCCGAGAAGTCCGGCGACGCCGGAGCCCAGCTCCTCACCAACTGGATCGGAACACTGTGAGCAGCACGCTTGAACTCCTCCCCGCCGTCGACGTCCGCGACGGGCAGGCCGTCCGCCTCGTGCACGGCGAGTCCGGCACCGAGACCTCCTACGGCTCCCCGCTGGAGGCCGCCCTCGCCTGGCAGCGCGCCGGTGCCGAGTGGCTGCACCTGGTCGACCTCGACGCGGCCTTCGGCACCGGCGACAACCGGGAGCTGATCGCCGAGGTCGCCGGTGCCATGGACATCAAGGTCGAGCTCTCCGGCGGCATCCGCGACGACGCCTCGCTCGCCGCCGCGCTCGCCACCGGCTGCCGCCGGGTCAACCTCGGCACCGCGGCCCTGGAGACCCCCGAGTGGGTCGCCAAGGTGATCGCCGAGCACGGCGACCGCATCGCCGTCGGACTGGACGTCCGCGGCACCACGCTGCGCGGGCGTGGCTGGACCCGCGACGGGGGCGACCTCTACGAGACCCTCGCCCGCCTCGACTCCGAGGGCTGCGCCCGCTACGTGGTGACCGACATCGCCAAGGACGGCACCCTCCAGGGCCCCAACCTGGAGCTGCTGCGCAACGTCTGCGCAGCCACCGACAAGCCCGTCGTCGCCTCCGGCGGCGTCTCCTCCCTCGACGACCTGCGCGCGCTGTCCGCCCTGGTGCCCGAGGGTGTCGAGGGCGCCATCGTCGGCAAGGCCCTCTACGCCGAGGCGTTCACGCTCCAGGAGGCACTCGCGGCGGTGTCGGCGTGACCGGATCCGTCGACCGCGTCGGCTCGGACGGCCCCTGGGAGGAGGCCTTCGGCTACTCCCGGGCCGTCCGGCTGCCGAACGGGCTGGTCCTGGTCTCCGGCTGCACCTCCGTCGTCGGCGGCGAGATCGCCGCGGGCAGCCCCCACGAGCAGGCCCTGACCGCCTTCGGGGTGGCCCTCGACGCCCTGAAGCAGTTCGGCCTGGGCGCGGCCGACGTCGTGCGCACCCGCATGTACCTCACCCACGCCCGGGACGTCGACGAGGTCGGCCGCGCCCACCGGGAGCTCTTCGGGGACGTCCGCCCGGCCGCCTCCATGGTGATCGTCTCCGGCTTCGTCGACCCCTCGCTGGTGGTCGAGGTCGAGGTCGAGGCGTACCGGCCCCCCACCGCAACCGAGGGAGGAACCGCATGACCCTCGCGGTACGCGTCATCCCCTGCCTGGACGTCGACGCCGGGCGCGTCGTCAAGGGCGTCAACTTCCGCGACCTGCGCGACGCGGGCGACCCGGTCGAGATGGCCAAGCTCTACGACGCCGAGGGCGCCGACGAGCTGACCTTCCTGGACATCACCGCCTCCTCCGGCAACCGCGAGACCACCTACGACGTGGTCCGCCGCACCGCCGAGCAGGTCTTCATCCCGCTCACCGTGGGCGGCGGCGTCCGCTCCGCCGACGACGTGGACCGCCTGCTGAGGGCCGGTGCGGACAAGGTCGGCGTCAACACCGCGGCCATCGCCCGGCCGGAGCTGATCCGCGAGATCGCCGAACGCTTCGGCCGCCAGGTGCTGGTGCTGTCGGTCGACGCCCGGCGCACCGCCGAGGGCTCCTTCGAGGTCACCACGCACGGCGGCCGCCGGGGCACCGGCATCGACGCGGTCGAGTGGGCCCACCGCGCGGCCGAGCTCGGTGCGGGCGAGATCCTGCTGAACTCCATGGACGCCGACGGCACCAAGGACGGCTACGACACGGAGATGATCGCCGCCGTCCGCCGGCATGTCACCGTGCCGGTGATCGCCTCCGGCGGCGCCGGGAGGGCGGCCGACTTCGCGCCCGCCATCGACGCGGGCGCGGACGCGGTGCTCGCCGCCTCCGTGTTCCACTTCGGCGACCTGCGCATCGCCGAGGTGAAGGACGCCCTGCGGGAAGCGGGCCACCCGGTCCGCTGACCCCGCCGGCGAAGGCCCCCGGGATCCGCCGCCACGGCGGTTCCCAGGGGCCTTCGCCGCGCCCGCCCGCATCCCGACCAGTCCCCGAGAGGCCCCCGAGGTGACCCCGCCCACGGCCCCGCAGCCCCCGCCCCGGGGCGGCGGCACCGGGGCGCCCGGTGCCGCCGCCCCGGGCTGCCCGCCGCCCACGGCGCCGCCCCCCGGACGCCCCGCCCACCGGGACGCCAACGTGCTCCGCTGGCTGGCCGCCTACGCGGCGTCGGCGACCGGGGACAGCGTCTACTACCTCGCCCTCACCTGGGCGGCGACCCGCTCCGGCGGTGCCGTCCAGGCGGGTGTGGTGATGGCCGTCAGCGCGGTCCCGCGCGCCCTGCTGATGCTCGGCGGGGGAGTGCTCGCCGACCGGCTCGGCCCGCGCCGGGTCGTGATCGGCACGGACGCCGCCCGCGCCGCGGTCGTCCTCGGCCTGGCCGCGCTGCTGTGGCTGACCGCGCCCGGGCTGTGGCTGCTGGCGGCCGCCGCGCTGGTGTTCGGCGCCCTGGACGCGGTGTTCATGCCCGCGGTCGGCGCGCTGCCCCCGCGGATCGCGCCCCCCGGCCAGCTCGCCAGGATCCAGGGCCTGCGCGGACTCGCGGGCCGCGGGGCCGCGGTCGTCGGCGCGCCGCTCGCCGGGGCGGCGGTCGCCCTCGGCGGGCCGGCGGCCGCCTTCGCCGCGGCCGGGGCCCTGTTCGCCGCCGGTCTGCCCCTGCTGCTCGCCCTGCGGGTGTCCCCGCTGCCGCCCGCCCCGCAGCAGGACCGGGCGGGGCGCGGCGGGTTCCCGGCGGAGCTGGCGGGCGGGCTGCGGTACGTGCGCCGCCACCCCGTCCTCGGGCCCCTGGTGGCCGTCGTCGCCGTCAGCGACCTCGGCTTCGTCGGCCCGCTCGGCGTCGGCCTGGCGCTGCTCGCCGACGCCCGGGGCTGGGGTGCCACCGGGCTCGGCTGGGTGCTCGCGGGCTTCGCCGCGGGCTCCGGCGCCGCCTCCCTGCTCCTCGCCGTGCGCGGCCGCCTGCCCCGGGCCGGTCTGGTGATGTGCGGGGCGCTGCTCGCCGGTTCCGCCGCCATCGCCGGGCTGGCGCTCGCCGCCCACCTCGCGGCGGCGGTGGCGGCGGCCGCGGCCGTCGGGGTGCTCACCGGCGTCAGCGGTTCGCTGTGCGGCGCACTGCTGCAGACCGCGGCGGACCCCGCCCACCTGGGCCGGGTCACCTCGCTGGCGACCTTCGTCAGCCTGGGGCTCGCTCCGCTGAGCTTCCCGCTCACCGGAGCCGCCGTCGGTCTGTGGGGCACCACCCCGGTGTTCGCCGTGAGCGCCGCGGTCTGTGCCGCGGGCGCCGTGCTCGGCCTCGCCCGGGGCCCGCTGCGGCGCGCCGAGCTGCCCGGCTGAGCCGCCCGCCGCACCGCCCGGCGGCGATCCGGGCGTCAGAAGCCGAGCCGGGCCTCGGTCACCTGCGCGATGGTGTCCTTGTCTCCCTCCAGGTCGACCCGCGCCACCGCCTGCCGCCCGAAGGCGAAGAGCGTCAGCTCGCCCGGCTGCCCGGTCACCGTGACCACCGGCGCACCCCGGTGGGCCACCGCCGTGCGGCCGTCCGGGCGCCGCAGCACCAGGCCGACGGGGGAGCGGCGGCCCAGCAGCCGCGCCGCCTTCTCCAGCCGGGACCAGAGCACGTTCTCGAAGACCGGGTCCAGGTCCCGGGGGGTCCAGTCGGGCTGCGCCCGGCGCACGTCCTCGGCGTGCACGAAGAACTCGACCGTGTTGGCCGCCTCGTCGACCTGCTTGATCGCGTACGGGGACATCCGCGGCGGCCCCGTGCGGATGAGCGTGAGCAGCTCGCCGTAGGGCTTGGCGGCGAACTCGGACCGGATCCGCTCCGTCCGCTCCTTCAGCGCCGTGAGCAGGATCCCGCCCGCCGCGTCCGGCCGGCGCTCGCGCATCACCACATGGGCGGCGAGGTCCAGGGTCCGCCAGTCGCCGCACAGGGTCGGGGCGTCGGGGCCCGCCGCCTCCAACAGGTCGGCGAGCAGGAGCCGTTCACGCTTGGCATGGGTCGACATGACCGCCAGCGTACGGCGGTACCGCCCGCTGCGCCCAGCGGGCGCGCGGGGTGCGTCGCCGGTACCGCCGACGGCCCGGGGCACGGGCGGTGCCGTGCCCGGTGCGCGGACGCGGCGCCCGCGCACCCCCCGCGGCACGGCACAATGGCGTGCATGACCAGCAGCGTCCCCGACAGCGCCCTCGACCCCGCGGTCGCCGCCCGGCTCAAGCGAAGCGCCGACGGCCTCGTCCCCGCCATCGCCCAGCAGTACGACACCGGGGAGGTGCTCATGCTGGGGTGGATGGACGACGAGGCGCTCCACCGCACCCTGACCACCGGCCGCTGCACCTACTGGTCGCGCAGCCGCGGGGAGTACTGGGTGAAGGGCGACACCTCCGGGCACGTCCAGCTCGTGAAGTCGGTGGCGCTGGACTGCGACGCCGACACCGTGCTCGTCAGGGTCGACCAGGTCGGAGCAGCCTGCCACACGGGCGCCCGCACCTGCTTCGACGCCGACGTGCTCCTCGACCAGTAGGGTCTGCCGCCATGGATCTCGACACCTTCCGGAAGCTGGCCGCCGACCGCCGCGTCATCCCCGTGAGCCGCCGCCTGCTCGCCGACGGCGACACGCCCGTCGGGCTCTACCGCAAGCTCGCGGCCGAGCGCCCGGGCACCTTCCTGCTGGAGTCCGCGGAGAACGGGCGGTCCTGGTCCCGGTACTCCTTCGTCGGCGTACGCTCCGACGCCACCCTCACGGTCCGCGACGGGCAGGCCCACTGGCTGGGCACGCCGCCCGTGGGCGTGCCCGACGGCGGCGACCCGCTGCACGCCCTGCGCGAGACCATCCAGGCCCTGCACACGCCCCCCGCCCCCGCGGACGGCGGACCGGACTCGGTCATGCCGCCCTTCACCGGCGGCATGGTCGGCTACCTCGGCTACGACATCGTCAGGCGGCTGGAGCGGATCGGCCCCGGCGACCACGACGACCTCGGCCTGCCCGAGCTCACCATGCTGCTCACCTCCGACCTGGCCGTCCTCGACCACTGGGACGGCACCGTCCTGCTGATCGCCAACGCGATCAACCACAACGACCTCGACACCGGGGTGGACGAGGCCTACGCGGGCGCCGTCGCCCGCCTGGACGCCATGGAGGCCGACCTGGCCCGGGCCCTGCCCTCCGCTCCGGCCGTGCTGCCGCCCTCCGAGCTGCCGGAGTTCTCCGCCCGCTGGGGAGGCGCGGACTACCAGGAGGCCGTCGAGGACATCAAGGAGCGCATCCGGGCGGGCGAGGCGTTCCAGGTCGTCCCCTCGCAGCGCTTCGAGACGCCCTGCACGGCCGGCGCCCTCGACGTCTACCGGGTGCTGCGGGCCACCAACCCCTCGCCGTACATGTACCTCTTCCGCTTCGAGGGCTTCGACGTCGTCGGCTCCAGCCCCGAGGCCCTGGTCAAGGTCGAGGACGGGCGGGCCATGGTCCACCCCATCGCCGGCACCCGTCCCCGCGGAGCGACCCCCCAGGAGGACCACGACCTGGCGGAGGAGCTGCTCGCCGACCCCAAGGAGCGGGCCGAGCACCTGATGCTCGTCGACCTCGGCCGCAACGACCTGGGGCGGGTCTGCGCCCCGGGCACCGTCGAGGTGGTCGACTTCATGTCCATCGAGCGCTACTCGCACGTCATGCACATCGTCTCCACCGTCACCGGCCGGGTCGCCGAGGGGCGGACCGCCTTCGACGTCCTCGCCGCCTGCTTCCCGGCGGGCACCCTCTCCGGGGCCCCCAAGCCGCGCGCCATGCAGATCATCGACGAACTGGAGCCCGCCCGCCGCGGCCTGTACGGAGGCGCCGTCGGCTACCTCGACTTCGCCGGGGACTCCGACACGGCCATCGCCATCCGCACCGCCCTGCTGCGCGACGGCACCGCGTACGTGCAGGCCGGAGCCGGTGTGGTCGCCGACTCCGACCCCGTGGCCGAGGACACCGAGTGCCGCAACAAGGCCGCCGCGGTGCTGCGGGCCGTGCACACCGCCAACCGGCTGGGCAGCCGCACCGGGGCGTGAGGGATAGTGGGGGGCGTGAGTGCCCTGCCGCCCGTACCCCCGCCCCGTGCCGGGGCCGCGCCCGACGCCCCGGCCGCCCCCGGCGGCGCCCGCCGCAGCCTGGCCGCCGCCCTGCTCCTCGGCTCCGCCGGGTCCACCGCCGTCCTGCTCGCCTCCGGCCGGATCTGGGCCGAGGGCCGTGCCGAGGTCGGAGGGGGGACCGTGGCCCTGGACGCCACGGGCGGCGACGTCACCGGCGTGCCCAGCGCCTTGGCGGTGGTCGCCCTGGCCGCCCTGGTCGCCCTCTTCGCCGTGCGGCGCGGGGGCCGGCTCCTGGTGTCCGCGCTCCTCGCGCTCAGCGGGGCGGGTGTGGTGGCCGCGGCCCTGCTGGGCTCCTCCGACCGGGCCGCCCTGGACGAGGCGGCGGCCCGCACCACCGGTGACGCCGCGGCGGCCGTCGACGGCCTCACCCACACCCCGTGGCCCTACGCCGGCGCGGCCGGCGGGCTGCTGATCCTGCTCGCCGGGGTGCTCGCGCTGCGCTTCGGCGCCCGCTGGCCGGCGATGTCGGGCCGGTACGAGCGCGACGGCACGCCCCGCAGGCGCCCCGCACCCGCCGCCGTCGACCCCGATCGGCCCGAGGACCTGTGGAAGGCGCTCGACCGCGGCGAGGACCCCACCCGCGAAGCATGACCCCGGGTCATCGGCGCGCCCGGCGTGCGGGACAATGGCAGGGAGCGTCCGGCTCACCTCAGGAGCACCAGCTCACGACAGCGCATCGGAAACGAGGAGCACACTCATGGCGGGCAGCAGCCACGGACACACCCCGGCCGCCTGGACCGGCGTCATCATCGCCTTCATCGGTTTCTGCGCCGCGGGCCTGTTCATGGTCGCGGACAGCCCCGTGGGGTTCTGGGCCGGCTGCGCCGTCATCGCGCTCGGCGCGGTCGTCGGCGGGGCCATGAAGGTCGCGGGCATGGGCACGCCGAAGGAGCCGGCCGCGGTCGTCGAGGCCCGCGCACGTGCCGCCGCCCGGGAGGGCGCGGCCGCCTGACCCGGCGGCACCCGGCGCACCGAACGGCGGCGCAGCACGGAGGCCCGTGCTGCGCCGCCGTCGTCGAGCGGGGACAATCACCTCCGTGACCGCGACCCCGCCCTCACCGGCCGCCCCGTCCACCGAGCCCTCCGCGTCCGCCGCGCTCCCGCCCGGCCCCGCCGCGACGCCGCCCGAGCCCGGAGGCCATCCCGGTGCTCCGGGGGCCGCGCACGGCCCCGGAACCGCCCGGGTGGGCCCCGCCCACGCTCCCGGACCGCCCCCGGGGCCCCACTCCGGCGCCCCCGCTCCCGCGGCGCCCGGCGGGCCCCACTCCCTCGCCCGGCGGCTCGCCGCCCCGCTGGCCACCCTCGCCGCCGTCGCCGGCGCCTTCGCCTACGTGGGCGCCGTCGACCCGAACGAGCCCGGCCACTACCCGGTCTGCCCCCTGCTCGCCCTCACCGGCATCTACTGCCCCGGCTGCGGGGGGCTGCGCAGCGCCCACGCCTTCGTCCACGGCGACCTGCCGGCCGCGCTCGGGTCCAACGCGGCGGCCGTCGCCGGATACCTGGCCTTCGCCGTCGTGTGGGTCGTGTGGGTGGTCCGCGCCGCCCGCGGCCGCCCTACCCGGATCGTGCTCGCGCCCGCCTGGTGGTGGCTCACCGGGAGCCTCCTCGCCGTCTTCAGCGTCGTGCGGAACCTTCCCTTCGGCTCGCTGCTCGCCCCCTGACGTCCCAGGTCGTGGGACAGGCGGTGGCCGGATGCGGGCCCACCGCCCGCATACGGATACCATCGAGACGGCTGTATCGGACCGCTACCACCTCCCGGAAGGGGGCCGCTCGCGTGAGTGTGCTCGACGAGATCATCGAAGGTGTGCGCGCCGACCTCGCGGAACGGCAGGCGCGTGTGAGCCTCGACGAACTCAAGGAGCGCGCCGCCAAGGCCCCGGCGGCCCGGGACGGCGTCGCCGCACTGCGCGGCGAGGGCGTCCAGGTGATCTGCGAGGTGAAGCGCTCCAGCCCCTCCAAGGGCGCGCTCGCCGCCATCGCCGACCCCGCCGCGCTCGCCGCGGACTACGAGGCGGGGGGCGCCGCCGTCATCTCCGTGCTCACCGAGGAGCGCCGCTTCGGCGGCTCGCTCGCCGACCTGGAGGCCGTTCGCGCCCGGGTCGACGTCCCGGTGCTGCGCAAGGACTTCATCGTCACCGCCTACCAGCTCTGGGAGGCCCGCGCCTACGGTGCGGACGTGGTGCTGCTGATCGTCGCCGCGCTGGAGCAGGAGGCCCTGGTCTCGCTGATCGAGCGTGCGGAGTCCATCGGCCTCACGCCCCTCGTGGAGGTCCACGACGAGGAGGAGACCGAGCGCGCGGTCGAGGCGGGGGCCCGGATCATCGGCGTCAACGCCCGCGACCTGAAGACCCTCAAGGTCGACCGGTCCACCTTCGAGCGCGTCGCCCCCGAGATCCCCGCGCACGTCGTCAAGGTCGCGGAGTCCGGTGTGCGCGGCCCGCACGACCTCATCGCCTACGCCAATGCCGGCGCCGACGCGGTGCTGGTGGGGGAGTCCCTCGTCACGGGACGCGACCCGAAGGCGGCCGTCGCCGACCTGGTCGCCGCGGGTGCCCACCCGGCCCTGCGCCAGGGCCGGGACTGAACCCGCCATGACCCCCGCGCCCCGCTCCGCACCGGCCCCGGGCACCCGCCCGGGCGGCTCGGAGGTGCCGCCCGCGGGCCGCGCCGCCCGTGCCGCGGCCGCGGCGGCGCCGGGGGACGCCTACGCCCGCCTCGCCCGCGGCTGCCGTCCGCGCGGCTGCCGGGCACCCGCACGCCGCGTCCACGGACGCCGGGTGCGCTATGTGATAGGCGACGAGCCGGGCCAGGTCAACGGGATGCGATGGCGCCCGGAGCGAGCGCGCGACAGCCGCTGACCGGCTGCGGCACCGTCCCGACCGGACCGCGGCGCCCACCTGCCCGCCCCCGTGGCGGGCGGGCCGGCCGCCCCGGACCCCGGGCTGCGCCGGACCGGGCATCCGCCCGCCGCGTCGCCGCGGCACCCACCGCTCCCCACCCCGCCCCGACCGCCGCGCGGCCGCTCCCGGGCGCGGCACCCCCGCGCCCGGGAGCGGCCGCCCGGGCGGAGTCCGGGGGCACGGGCCCGGGACGCGGCGGCCCGCGCGCTCCCCGCACCCGCAGACCTCACGTCCCTTGAGCTAAGGAGCTCCGTCGCCATGTGCAGCGACTTCTTCATCCCGGACCCGGAAGGCCTGGTCCCCACCGCGGACGGCTACTTCGGCGCGTTCGGCGGCACGTTCATCCCGGAGGCGCTCGTCGCCGCCGTCGAGGAGGTGGCCGCCGAGTACGAGAAGGCCAAGAGCGACCCCGCGTTCGCCGAGGAGCTCGGCGCCCTGCTGGCCGACTACACCGGCCGCCCCAGCGCGCTGACCGAGGTGCCCCGCTTCGCCGAGCACGCCGGGGGAGCCCGGGTCTTCCTCAAGCGGGAGGACCTGAACCACACCGGCTCACACAAGATCAACAACGTGCTGGGGCAGGCACTGCTCACCCGGCGCATGGGCAAGACCCGCGTGATCGCCGAGACCGGCGCCGGGCAGCACGGCGTGGCGACCGCCACCGCCTGCGCCCTGTTCGGCCTCGACTGCACCATCTACATGGGCGAGGTCGACACGCGGCGGCAGGCGCTCAACGTGGCCCGGATGCGGATGCTCGGCGCCGAGGTCGTGGCCGTGGGGTCCGGCAGCCGCACCCTGAAGGACGCCATCAACGAGGCGTTCCGCGACTGGGTCGCCAACGTGGACCACACCCACTACCTCTTCGGGACGGTCGCCGGACCCCACCCCTTCCCGGCCATGGTGCGCGACTTCCACCGCGTCATCGGCGTGGAGGCCCGCCGCCAGCTGCTGGAGCGGACCGGGCGGCTGCCCGACGCGGCCGTGGCCTGCGTGGGGGGCGGCTCCAACGCCATCGGCCTCTTCCACGCCTTCGTGCCCGACACCGGCGTCCGGCTGATCGGCTGCGAGCCGGGCGGCCACGGGGTGGAGACCGGGGAGCACGCGGCCACCCTGACCGCGGGGGAGCCCGGCATCCTCCACGGCTCCCGCAGCTACGTGCTCCAGGACGACGAGGGCCAGATCACCGAGCCGTACTCGATCTCGGCGGGCCTCGACTACCCGGGCATCGGCCCGGAGCACGCGTACCTCAAGGACAGCGGGCGGGGCGAGTACCGCGCCGTCACCGACGACGCCGCGATGCAGGCCCTGCGGCTGCTGTCGCGCAGCGAGGGCATCATCCCCGCCATCGAGTCCGCGCACGCCCTCGCGGGCGCACTGGAGGTCGGGCGCGAACTCGGGCCCGAGGGGCTGATCGTGGTCAACCTCTCCGGCCGGGGCGACAAGGACATGGACACCGCGGCCCGCTACTTCGGGCTCTACGACACCGACGCCCGGGTCGAGGCCGACGCCTCCGCCGACGGCGCCGCCGAGATCCAGGGGGACGCCGAATGAGCGGCACCGTCGACCTGCTGAACCGGACCCTGGCGGCCGCCCGCGCGGAGGGCCGGGCGGCGCTCATCGCCTACCTGCCCGCGGGCTTCCCGACCGTCGAGGTCGGCATCGAGGCGGTCAAGGCCGCCTTCGACGGGGGAGCCGACATCGTCGAGGTGGGGCTCCCGCACAGCGACCCGGTCCTGGACGGCCCCGTCATCCAGACCGCCGACGACATCGCCCTGCGCGGCGGGGTGCGCATCGCCGACGTCCTTCGCACGGTGCGCGAGGCCCACGCGGCGACCGGCAAGCCGGTCCTGGTGATGACCTACTGGAACCCGGTGGACCGCTACGGTGCCGAGCGCTTCGCCGCGGAACTCGCGGAGGCCGGCGGTGCCGGGTGCATCCTGCCCGACCTGCCGGTCCAGGAGTCGGCGCTGTGGCGGGAGCACGCGGAGAAGCACGGGCTGGCCACCGTGTTCGTCGTCGCCCCCAGCAGCAAGGACGAGCGGCTTGCGAAGATCACCGCCGCCGGCAGCGGCTTCGTGTACGCGGCCTCCCTGATGGGCGTCACCGGGACCCGCGCCTCCGTGGGGGAGCAGGCGGCCGACCTGGTGCGCCGCACCCGGGCCACCTGCGAACTGCCGGTCTGCGTGGGGCTCGGCGTCTCCAACCCCGAGCAGGCCGCCGAGGTGGCGTCCTTCGCGGACGGGGTGATCGTCGGCTCGGCCTTCGTCAAGCGGATGCTGGACGCGGACGGGGACGCCGCGGCCGTGGCCGCGGTACGCGAACTGGCGGGCGACCTGGCCCGGGGTGTCCGCCGGTCCGGGTAGCTCGAACGGGTGGATGTGGGACCGGGGAGGCACGCCCGTGCCTCCCCGGTTCGTTGGCGGTGCGTGAGCGACAACCAAGAACGCAAGGGGAGCGCCCGCGAGCGGCTCCAGAAGGAACGTGAGCGGGAGAAGGCCCGTGAGCGCCGCCGCCGCACGGTGATCGTGGCCGCGGCGGTCGTGGGCGTCCTCGGCCTGGCGGCCGTGGTGGGCCTCCTCGCGGCGAACAGCGGCAAGGACTCGGGAGGGTCGCAGGCGGGGCCGCTGAGCGCCCCGAGCGGCGCGCAGGGCGAGGAGCAGCTCGCCATCCCCGTCGGCGCGGACGACGCCCCGTCCACCCTCACCGTCTGGGAGGACTTCCGCTGCCCCGCCTGCGCCCAGTTCGAGAACGCGCTCCGCGGCACCATCCACGACATGGTCGACGCCGGGGAGCTCAGGGTCGAGTACCACCTGGCCACCATCATCGACGGCAACATGGGCGGCTCCGGCTCGCTGCGGGCCGGAAACGCAGCCGCCTGCGCCCAGGACGCGGGCGAGTTCGCCGCCTACCACGACGTGCTCTTCGCCAGCCAGCCGCCGGAGCAGGACGACGACTTCGCGGACAACGCCCGCCTGATCGAGCTGGCGGGCCAGGTGGAGGGGCTGGACACCCCCGCGTTCCGCAGCTGTGTGAACGAGGGCGTCCACGACACCTGGGTGGAGAAGTCGGGGCTGGCCTTCACCGAGGGCGGCTTCCGCGGCACGCCGACCGTCCTGCTCAACGGGGAGTCGATCTTCCCGACCAAGGGCGAGGAGCAGATCTCGGTGGCCAACTTCAAGAAGTGGGTCGAGGAGGCCAACGAGGGCAAGGAGCCCGGTACGGCGACCCCGGCCCCGGGCGCCGGGAGCTCCGAGGCCCCCTGAGCCCCCGGTCCCGGCGGCCCGCGGGCGCCTCGTTACCCAGAAGTTGCCGGGTGGGCTGCCCCGTGTCCCGCCCGGCAGGGTAGCGTCGTTGCTGCCATGGACATCGCCTACATTCCCAGCCCCTCGACCGGAGTCCTCGAACTCGGACCGGTCCCGCTGCGCGGCTACGCCTTCTGCATCCTCGCCGGTCTGTTCACCGCCCTCTGGATCGTCGACCGCCGCTGGGTCGCGCGGGGCGGGAAGAAGGGCACGGCCTGGGACATCGCCGTCTGGGCGGTCCCGTTCGGACTCGCCGGCGGGCGCCTGTACCACGTGGTCACCGACTACCAGCTGTACTTCGGCGAGGGCCGCAACTGGGTCGACGCGTTCAAGATCTGGGAGGGCGGCCTCGGCATCTGGGGCGCGGTCGCCGTGGGCGCGCTGGGTGCCTGGATCGGCTGCCGCCGCCGGGGCATCGCCCTGCCGCCGTACGCCGACGCCGTGGCACCGGGACTGGCGATCGCGCAGGCCATCGGCCGCTGGGGGAACTGGTTCAACCAGGAACTCTACGGCCGTCCGACGGACCTGCCCTGGGGGCTGCGGATCGACCCGGCGTACCGCCCGGACGCCACCCCCGAGCTGGCCACCTACCACCCGACCTTCCTCTACGAGTCGCTCTGGTGCCTCGGGGTGGCGGCGCTGGTGTTCTGGGCGGACCGGCGCTTCCGCCTCGGCCACGGCCGGGCGTTCGCCCTGTACGTCGCCGCGTACACGGCCGGCCGCGGCTGGATCGAGTACATGCGCGTCGACGAGGCGCACCACATCCTCGGCCTCCGGCTCAACCTGTGGACCTCGATCCTGGTCTTCACCGCGGCGGTCGTCTACATGATCGTCTCCGCGCGTCTGCGGCCCGGGCGCGAGTCCGTGGTGGAGCCGGACCTGCCGCCCTCGGCGAAGGCCGGGTCCGGGGGGAGCACGGGCGGGAAGCCGGACGCGGAGGGGGCCGCGGACACGGACAAGCCGACCGCTGCGGACGGCGACGGCGCGGCGGGTTCCGGCGAGGCGAAGCCCTCGGACGGGGCCGCCGACGGCAAGCCGTCCGGCGGCGCGGCCGGCCGGACGTCCGAGGAGCCCGGGACGACCGCCGACGCCGCGGCGTCGGACGCCGGCGGCGAGTAGCGGCGAGGCGCCGCACATCCGTATCCGAGGCCGCCCCGGGCACCCGCCCGGGGCGGTCCCGCGTTTCCGGCCGCCGCGCCGTCCGGGCGCCGCGGGAGGGCACGCGCGACCGGGGCCGCCCGGCCGCGGGTGCGTCCGCCCCGGGCACCCCGACGGGCGCCCGCCTCACCCCGACGGGCGCCCGCCTCACCCCGACGGGCGCCCGGGCACCGCCCGACGGCGCGGCCCGGGCGGCCCCCGGTGGTGCCCCTGCTCCGGGTAAGTACGGCCTGCCTTGCTAGCGCGCCCCTTACATCGTGCGTATTTTCGAAGCATCGCAGGGCGGTTCCGCACGCAGCGGACCGCCGGAGAGGGGAGAGCCGTGTCCGTCATCGAGACCGGGGCCGCGCTGCACGAGGCGCACCGGGACAACCACACGCACCGCGACGTGAACGGCGGCTGGCTGCGCCCGGCGGTCTTCGGGGCGATGGACGGGCTGGTCTCGAACCTGGCCCTGATGACCGGCGTGGCGGGCGGCGCCGCCTCCCAGCAGGTGATCGTCGTCACCGGCCTGGCCGGCCTGGCCGCGGGCGCCTGCTCGATGGCGGCCGGCGAGTACACCTCGGTCGCCTCGCAGCGCGAGCTCGTCCAGGCCGAGCTGGAGGTCGAGCGGCGCGAGCTGCACAAGCACCCGGTCGACGAGATGGAGGAGCTGGCCGCGCTCTACGTGGCCCGCGGGGTCCAGCCCGAGCTGGCCCGCGAGGTGGCGATGCAGCTCTCGAAGGACCCGGAGCAGGCGCTGGAGATCCATGCCCGCGAGGAGCTGGGCATCGACCCCGACGACCTGCCCTCGCCGCTGGTCGCCGCGGTCTCCTCGTTCGGGTCCTTCTCGCTGGGCGCGCTGCTGCCCGTGCTCCCGTACCTGCTCGGGGCCGGGTCCCTGTGGCCGGCCGTGCTGCTGGGGCTGGTCGGTCTCTTCGCCTGCGGCGCCCTGGTGGCGAAGGTCACAGCGCGCGGCTGGTGGTTCAGCGGGCTCCGGCAGCTGCTCCTCGGCGGCACGGCCGCGGCCGTGACCTACGGGCTCGGAGTGCTGATCGGCGCCGCCGTCTGAGCCGGCGGGGTCGCCCGCCCCGCCGCCCCCGCAGGAGCGCTTTTCCGCCGTGCCGTCCCGGATTCCGGGACGGCACGCTGGCGTTTCCGCGCCCGGTGCCCGACCCTGTGACGTACGTCCCTCCCCTGGGCGGCCCGGGAGTGGGACACTATGCAAGGCACCACATAAGTAGCCGTTACCCGGTGGTTTCGATTCCGCAATCCCCGGGCATGAGCCGAAAGCGCTGCGGGCAACGAAGCCCGGCCGCGTCCGCCCCCCCGGGGGCCGTGGGTCCATCCGATTCCTCCTGTTCCCCCGGCCCTTCCCTCCGGGGTCCCTCCCGTCACCGCACCCTCTGCGGTGTCCGCATGCTGGAATGCTCTATCCACTTTCCGAGAAGCACGCCATCATGTAACCTGCACGAAATTTCGCCAGGGCCAACGTCGTCCCTCGGCACAGCACATGCCACGACGACGACGGGAGAGCCGATGCGTTCCGACGCCTGGTCGCCCATGGACGGTCGCCCCGCCCCCCAGGGGATGTACGACCCCCGTAACGAACACGACGCCTGCGGTGTCGGGTTCGTGGCCACCCTCACCGGTGTTGCCAGCCATGAGCTGGTCGAGCAGGCGCTGACCGTACTGCGGAACCTCGAACACCGCGGCGCCACCGGCTCCGAGCCCGACTCGGGCGACGGCGCGGGCATCCTCCTGCAGGTGCCCGACGCCTTCCTGCGCGAGGTGGCCGGCATCGACCTCCCCGAAGCCGGCTCCTACGCGGTCGGCATCGCCTTCCTGCCCGCCGAGGAGGACGGCACCGCGACCGCCCGCATCGAGGCCCTGGCCGCCGAGGAGGGCCTGGACGTCCTCGGCTGGCGCGAGGTCCCCGTCGCGCCCGACCTGCTCGGCAACGGCGCCCGCGCCACCATGCCGTCGTTCCGCCAGCTCTTCGTCGCCGACGGCGAGAACTCCGGCATCGCCCTGGACCGCAAGGCCTTCGTGCTCCGCAAGCGCGCCGAGCGCGAGGCCGGGGTGTACTTCCCCTCGCTCTCCTCGCGCACGATCGTCTACAAGGGCATGCTGACCACCGGCCAGCTGGAGCCCTTCTTCCCCGACCTGTCCGACCGGCGCTGCGCCACGGCGGTCGCCCTCGTGCACTCGCGGTTCTCCACCAACACCTTCCCGAGCTGGCCGCTCGCCCACCCGTACCGCTTCGTCGCCCACAACGGCGAGATCAACACGGTCAAGGGCAACCGCAACTGGATGCGCGCCCGCGAGTCCCAGCTCGCCTCGGGCCTCTTCGGCGAGGGCGAGCTGGACCGCATCTTCCCGGTCTGCACGCCGGACGCCTCCGACTCCGCCTCCTTCGACGAGGTGCTGGAGCTGCTCCACCTCGGCGGCCGCTCGCTGCCCCACGCCGTGCTGATGATGGTGCCCGAGGCGTGGGAGAACCACGACTCCATGGACCCCGCCCGCCGCGCGTTCTACCAGTACCACTCCACGATGATGGAGCCCTGGGACGGCCCCGCCTGCGTCACCTTCACCGACGGCACGCAGGTCGGCGCCGTGCTGGACCGCAACGGGCTGCGCCCCGGCCGCTACTGGGTCACCGACGACGGCCTGGTGGTGCTGTCCTCCGAGGTCGGCGTCCTCGACATCGACCCCGCCCGGGTGGTCCGCAAGGGTCGCCTCCAGCCCGGCCGCATGTTCCTGGTGGACACCGCCGAGCACCGGATCATCGAGGACGACGAGATCAAGTCCGCCCTCGCCGCCGAGGCCCCCTACGCGGAGTGGCTGGAGACCGGCGAGATCGAGCTGGAGGACCTGCCCGAGCGCGAGCACATCGTCCACACCCACGCCTCGGTCACCCGCCGCCAGCAGACCTTCGGCTACACCGAGGAGGAGCTGCGCGTCCTGCTGGCCCCGATGGCCCGCAGCGCCGCCGAGCCGATCGGCTCCATGGGCACGGACTCGCCGATCGCGGCCCTCTCCGAGCGTCCCCGGCTGCTGTTCGACTACTTCACCCAGCTGTTCGCGCAGGTCACCAACCCGCCGCTGGACGCCATCCGCGAGGAGCTCGTCACCTCGCTGCACTCCTCGCTCGGACCCCAGGGCAACCTGCTGGAGCCGACCGCCGCGTCCTGCCGCAGCGTCACGCTGCCCTTCCCGGTGATCGACAACGACGAGCTGGCCAAGCTCATCCACATCAACGCCGACGGCGACATGCCCGGCATGAAGGCCGCCACCCTCGCCGGCCTCTACCGGGTCTCCGGCGGCGGCGACGCCCTCGCCGCGCGCCTGGAGGAGATCTGCGCCGAGGCCGACGCGGCCATCGCCAACGGCGCCCGCCTCATCGTCCTGTCGGACCGGCACTCCGACGCCGAGCACGCGCCGATCCCCTCGCTGCTGCTCACCTCCGCCGTGCACCACCACCTCATCCGCACCAAGCAGCGCACCCAGGTGGGCCTGCTGGTCGAGGCGGGCGACGTCCGCGAGGTGCACCACGTCGCGCTCCTGATCGGCTACGGCGCGGCCGCCGTCAACCCCTACCTGGCCATGGAGTCCGTCGAGGACCTGGTCCGCGCCGGCACCTTCATCGAGGGCACCGAGCCCGAGAAGGCCATCCGGAACCTGATCCACGCCCTGGGCAAGGGCGTGCTGAAGGTCATGTCCAAGATGGGCATCTCCACCGTGGCCTCCTACCGGGGCGCGCAGGTCTTCGAGGCCGTCGGCCTGGACGAGGGCTTCGTGGCCCAGTACTTCCACGGCACCGCCACCAAGATCGGCGGCGCCGGGCTGGACGTCGTGGCCAAGGAGGTGGCCGCCCGCCACGCCAAGGCGTACCCCGCGTCCGGCATCCCCTCCGCGCACCGCGCGCTGGAGATCGGCGGCGAGTACCAGTGGCGCCGCGAGGGCGAGCCCCACCTGTTCGACCCGGAGACCGTCTTCCGCCTCCAGCACGCCACCCGCACCAAGCGGTACGACGTCTTCCGGCAGTACACGGACCGGGTCAACGAGCAGTCCGAGCGCCTGATGACGCTGCGCGGCCTGTTCGGCTTCTCCTCCGAGCGCCCCTCCATCCCGCTGGAGGAGGTGGAGCCGGTCTCCGAGATCGTCAAGCGCTTCTCCACCGGCGCCATGTCCTACGGCTCCATCTCCCGGGAGGCGCACGAGACCCTGGCCATCGCCATGAACCGGCTGGGCGGCAAGTCCAACACCGGCGAGGGCGGCGAGGACCCGGAGCGCCTGTACGACCCCGAGCGCCGCTCCTCCATCAAGCAGGTCGCCTCCGGCCGCTTCGGTGTGACCAGCGAGTACCTGGTCAACGCGGACGACATCCAGATCAAGATGGCCCAGGGCGCCAAGCCCGGCGAGGGCGGCCAGCTGCCCGGCCACAAGGTCTACCCGTGGGTGGCGAAGACCCGGCACTCCACGCCGGGCGTCGGGCTCATCTCCCCGCCGCCGCACCACGACATCTACTCCATCGAGGACCTCGCCCAGCTCATCCACGACCTGAAGAACGCCAACCCGGCGGCCCGCATCCACGTGAAGCTGGTCTCCGAGGTCGGTGTCGGCACGGTCGCCGCGGGCGTCTCCAAGGCCCACGCGGACGTCGTCCTGATCTCGGGCCACGACGGCGGCACCGGCGCCTCCCCGCTGACCTCGCTGAAGCACGCGGGCGGCCCCTGGGAGCTCGGCCTCGCCGAGACCCAGCAGACGCTGCTCCTCAACGGCCTGCGCGACCGGATCGTGGTGCAGACCGACGGCCAGCTCAAGACCGGCCGCGACGTGGTCATCGCCGCCCTGCTGGGCGCCGAGGAGTTCGGCTTCGCCACCGCTCCGCTGGTCGTCTCCGGCTGCGTCATGATGCGCGTCTGCCACCTGGACACCTGCCCGGTCGGCATCGCCACCCAGAACCCGGTGCTGCGCGAGCGCTTCTCCGGCAAGGCCGAGTTCGTGGTGAACTTCTTCGAGTTCATCGCGGAGGAGGTCCGCGAGCTCCTCGCCGAGCTCGGCTTCCGCACGCTCCAGGAGGCCGTCGGCCACGCCGAACTGCTCGACACCACGCGGGCGGTCGACCACTGGAAGGCGCAGGGCCTGGACCTGGCCCCGCTCTTCCACGTCCCCGAGCTGCCCGAGGGCGCGGTGCGCCACCAGCTGGTCGAGCAGGACCACGGGCTGGCGAAGGCGCTCGACAACGAGCTGGTCAGGCTCGCCGCCGACGCGCTGGGCGCCGCGAGTGCCGAGCAGGCGTCGCCGGTGCGCGCCCAGGTCGCCATCCGCAACATCAACCGCACGGTCGGCACCATGCTCGGCCACGAGGTGACCAAGCGGTTCGGCGGTGCGGGGCTGCCCGACGACACCATCGACATCACCTTCACCGGCAGCGCCGGCCAGTCCTTCGGCGCCTTCGTGCCGCGCGGTGTCACCCTCCGCCTGGAGGGCGACGCCAACGACTACGTGGGCAAGGGCCTCTCCGGCGGCCGGGTCGTCGTCCGCCCCGACCGGGGCGCCGACCACCTCGCGGAGTACTCGACCATCGCCGGCAACACCATCGGCTACGGCGCCACCGGCGGCGAGATGTTCCTCCGCGGCCGCACCGGCGAGCGCTTCTGCGTCCGCAACTCGGGCGCGCTGGTCGTCTCCGAGGGCGTGGGCGACCACGGCTGCGAGTACATGACCGGCGGCCACGCGGTCGTCCTCGGCGAGACCGGCCGCAACTTCGCGGCCGGCATGTCCGGCGGCGTCGCCTACGTCATCGACCTGGACCGGGACAACGTCAACGCCGGCAACCTGGCGGCGATCGAGGCCCCGTCCGAGGCCGACCTGCAGTGGCTGCACGACGTCGTGCGCCGCCACCACGAGGAGACGGGCTCCACCGTCGCCGAGAGGCTCCTTGCCGACTGGCCCGCAGCCGCGGCCCGGTTCAGCAAGATCATCCCGACCACGTACAAGGCCGTGCTCGCCGCCAAGGACGCCGCTGAGCTCGCCGGTCTCTCCGAGCAGGAGACCACCGAGAAGATGATGGAGGCGGCGACCCATGGCTGACCCCAAGGGCTTCCTGACCACCGGGCGCGAGGTCGCCGAGACCCGCCCCGTGGCGGAGCGCGTCAGGGACTGGAACGAGGTCTACGTCCCCGGCTCCCTCCTGCCGATCATCAGCAAGCAGGCCGGGCGCTGCATGGACTGCGGCATCCCGTTCTGCCACAACGGCTGCCCCCTCGGGAACCTGATCCCCGAGTGGAACGACTACGCCTACCGGGAGGACTGGTCCGCCGCGTCCGAGCGGCTGCACGCGACCAACAACTTCCCGGAGTTCACCGGCCGCCTGTGCCCGGCGCCCTGCGAGGCCGCGTGCGTGCTCGGCATCAACCAGCCGGCCGTCACCATCAAGAACGTCGAGGTCTCGATCATCGACCGGGCGTGGGACTCCGGCGGCGTCACCCCGCAGCCCCCCGAGCGCCTCTCCGGCAAGACGGTCGCCGTCGTCGGCTCCGGCCCCGCGGGCCTGGCCGCCGCCCAGCAGCTCACCCGGGCCGGCCACACCGTGGTCGTCTACGAGCGCGCCGACCGCATCGGCGGGCTGCTGCGCTACGGCATCCCCGAGTTCAAGATGGAGAAGGTGCACATCAACCGCCGCATCGAGCAGATGCGCGCGGAGGGCACCAAGTTCCGCACCGAGGTGGAGATCGGCACCGACATGCCGGCCGACGCGCTGCGCCGCCGCTACGACGCGGTCGTCATCGCCGCCGGTGCCACCGTCTCCCGCGACCTGCCGGTCCCCGGCCGCGAGCTGAACGGCGTCCACTTCGCGATGGAGTACCTGCCGCTCGCCAACAAGGTGCAGGAGGGCGACTTCGTCGCGCCGCCCATCACGGCCGAGGGCAAGCACGTGGTCGTGATCGGCGGCGGCGACACCGGCGCGGACTGCGTCGGCACCGCCCACCGCCAGGGCGCGGCCTCGGTCACGCAGCTGGAGATCATGCCGCGCCCGGGCGAGGAGCGGAACGCGGGTCAGCCGTGGCCCACCTTCCCCATGCTCTACAAGGTCACCTCGGCGCACGAGGAGGGCGGCGAGCGGGTCTACTCCGTCTCGACGACCTCCTTCGAGGGCGACGAGGAGGGCAATGTCCAGGCGCTGAACCTGGTCGAGGTAGAGTTCAGGGACGGCAAGCTGGAGCAGAAGCCCGGCACCGAGCGTCGCATCCCGGCCCAGCTGGTGACGCTCGCCATGGGCTTCACCGGCATCGACCAGTCCAACGGCCTGGTCGAGCAGTTCGGGCTGGAGCTCGACGCCCGGGGCAACGTCGCCCGCGACGCGGACTTCGCCACCAACGTCGACGGCGTGTTCGTCGCCGGTGACGCGGGCCGCGGCCAGTCTCTGATCGTCTGGGCGATCGCGGAGGGCCGCTCGGCCGCCCGCGGTGTCGACAGCTACCTGACCGGTGCGAGCCAGCTGCCGGCGCCGATCCGGCCCACGGACCGCGCGCTGACGGTCTGACGACCGGAACCGCCGCCCCCGACGGGGCGGTGACCGGCCCCGAGGGGCCATCGAAGACGTCCCGTACAACGGCGTGCGGAACTAGCGCGGCGCCCGCCCGTCCCCGACCGGACCCGGCGGGCGCTGCGGCATGTCCGGGTCCCGTCGCGCACGGGCGCACCGCGGCCGGCCGGGGCGTACGATCGCCACGGGCCCCGATCCGCGCTCCGGTCCGCCGCGGCCCGGGCCCGCGGGCACGGCCGCCGTCCGTCGCACACGAGTGGGCCCGCCGGAGCGGGCAGGGGGGGAACGGCCATGGCCGGCGTGGGACTGGGTGCGGTGCAGGAGCGGGCCCCCGGGCTCGTCAGCCTCTACAAGTCCGCCGGGGTCAGTCTGCGCAAGCACGGCCTGGAGGGGCAGCGCGCCGCCGTGTACCTGGTCGTCGACTACTCCGGCTCGATGCGCGACTACTACCGCGACGGCAGCGTCCAGGCGCTCGCCGACCGGGTGCTCGGCCTCTCGGCCAACCTCGACGACGACGGGGTGGTCCCCGTGGTGTTCTTCTCCACGGACGTCGACGCGGTGGAGGACATCGCCCTGGACAACCACCGCGGGCGCATCGACGAGATCGTCTCCCGCCTCGGCCACATGGGCCGCACCAGCTACCACCTGGCCATGGACGAGGTCCTCGACCACTACCTGGACAGCGGTGCCGGCGCCCCCGCCCTGGTCGTCTTCCAGACGGACGGCGGCCCGATCAGCCGGCACGCCGCGGAACGCTACCTGTGCAAGGCCGCCCGCCTGCCGCTGTTCTGGCAGTTCGTCGGATTCGGCGACAAGCGCAGCAACCAGTTCGACTTCCTCCGCCGCCTGGACGGGCTCGCCGTGCCGCGCCACCGGGTGGTCGACAACGCGGGCTTCTTCCACGCCGGGCCCGATCCCCGCCGCGTCCCCGACGCCGAGCTCTACGACCGGCTGCTGGGGGAGTTCCCCCAGTGGCTCGCGGCGGCCCGGGCCCGGGGCATCGTGCGGGGCTGAGCGCGGGGCCCGGGGCCGTGGCGTGGGCAGGGGCGTGTGCGGACCGCCCGCGCAGGACCGCGGCGGCTCCGTGCTAGGGTGGTGGCGTTGCGGTTTTGGTACCCATGCTCTGTGTGCGCCTGACGGAATGTTCCTCAGGCGCACGTCGTGTTTCCGGACTCTCTCCGGAGGGGGTCAATGCAGCGACGGGGATTTCGCGAGGTGCGGAGTCCCGGCTTGCCCCGTTCAAGGAGAACAGTATGGCTACCGGCATCGTGAAGTGGTTCAACTCGGAGAAGGGCTTCGGCTTCATCGAGCAGGACGGCGGCGGCCCCGACGTCTTCGCCCACTACTCCAACATCGCCACCTCCGGCTTCCGCGAGCTGCAGGAAGGCCAGAAGGTCACCTTCGACGTCACGCAGGGCCAGAAGGGCCCGCAGGCGGAGAACATCCTCCCGGCCTGACCGCCGGACGCGCGTCAAGCGACCGGGGCCCGCACCGCACGGTGCGGGCCCCGGCCCGTCTCCGTCCAGCCCAGGAGGGCCCACCCCGTATGAACCGCTCCGAACGCCCGGCACGCAAGCGCACGGCCGCCGCTCCCCGCTCCGAATCCCGCGGCGGAGCCCGTAGCACGGCGCGCACCCCGGCCCCCGCCGGCCGCCGCGCGGGCAGGGGCGCGGCCGCGCGGCCGTCCGGCCCCCCGAAGGAGTTCGCGCTCCCCGAGACGCTGACCCCGGCGCTGCCCGCCGTCACGGCGTTCGAGGAGCTCGACCTGCCCGCCGCCGTCGCGAAGACCCTCGCGGCCCAGGGCGTGACCGAGCCGTTCCCGATCCAGGCCGCCACGCTGCCCAACTCGCTCGCGGGACGCGACGTGCTCGGCCGCGGCCGCACCGGCTCCGGCAAGACCCTGGCCTTCGGCCTGGCCCTGCTCGCCCGTACCGCCGGCCGGCGCGCCGAGCCGAAGGCGCCGCTGGCCCTGGTCCTCGTCCCCACCCGTGAGCTCGCCCAGCAGGTCGGCGACGCGCTGGAGCCCTACGCCTCCGCCCTGGGCCTGCGGCGCACGACCGTGGTGGGAGGGGTCTCGCTCACCCGCCAGGCGGGCGCGCTGCGCCGGGGCGCCGAGGTGCTGGTGGCCACGCCGGGGCGGCTGATCGACCTCGTCGAGCGCGGTGACTGCCGTCTCGACCGGGTCGAGGTCACCGTCCTCGACGAGGCCGACCAGATGGCCGACATGGGGTTCATGCCGCAGGTCACCAAGCTCGTCGAGCAGACCGCGCCGGACGGGCAGCGCATGCTGTTCTCCGCCACCCTCGACGGCAACATCGACCGGCTGGTGCGCCGCTTCCTGACGGATCCCGTCGTCCACTCCGTCGACCCGACCGCGGGCGCCGTGACCTCGATGGACCACCATCTGCTGCACGTCGCCGACGAGACCGACAAGCGCGCCGTCGCCCTCCGTATCGCGGCCCGGGACGGCCGGACCATCCTCTTCGTCGACACCAAGCGCGCCGCCGACCGGTTCGCCAAGCGGCTGCTGGCCAGCGGCGTGCCCGCGGCCGCCCTGCACGGCGGGCGCTCGCAGCCCCAGCGCACCAGGACCCTGGAGCAGTTCCGCACCGGCGTGGTCACCGCCCTGGTGGCGACCAACGTGGCCGCCCGGGGCATCCACGTGGAGGACCTGGACCTCGTGGTCAACGTGGACCCGCCCGTCGACCACAAGGACTACCTGCACCGCGGCGGGCGCACCGCCCGTGCGGGCCGCTCGGGCACGGTGGTCACCCTGGTGCTGCCCGCCCAGCGCCGGGACACCGACCGGCTGATGGCGGAGACCGGGATAGCGCCCCGGGTGACCCGGGTCCGCTCCGGCGACGAGGAGCTGGTCCGGCTGACCGGTGCGCGGGAGCCCTCGGGCATCCCGGTGACGATCGCGGTCCCTCAGCAGGCGCCCGCCCGGTCTGCCGCGCCCTCGGGGACCTCGGGCTCCCGCCGCCCGGCCCGGCGCGGCGGCACCGCCCGGTCCGCGTCCGCGAGTGCCTCCGGCCGCACCCCCGGGCGGCAGGCGCGCCGGGGGAGCGGCCGCGACACCGCGGCGTCCTCCGGGGCGGAGCCCCGTACGCGGGGCGGCGCCCAGCCGGCGGACGGCTCGGGCGGCCGGCGTCCGCGCACGCGCCGCGCGGGGCGGGGCCAGAGCGCCTGACGGCACGCGGGGAGCCGTACGCGGGCCCGCCGTCCCCCGGTCCGGTTC
This sequence comes from Streptomyces sp. C10-9-1, assembly GCF_024497955.1. Taxonomy (GTDB): domain Bacteria; phylum Actinomycetota; class Actinomycetes; order Streptomycetales; family Streptomycetaceae; genus Streptomyces; species Streptomyces sanyensis. The sequence continues at coordinate 82,678 of NZ_JANHKP010000017.1, forward strand.
GGGGCGACGGGACGGCACCGTGTGCGGCCCCTCAGGTGTCGCATTCGAGAACGGTGCGGCACAGCCCGCACCGCACCCGGGCCCGGCCGCGGACCGCCACCCGGATGCGCTGGTGGCACGTGGTGCAGGGGAAGGTGACGCAGACCCCGTCCGGACCGGACTCGAAGGCGTAGGCACCCTGGCCCTCCTGGCGTGAGCCGGGGTGCTCCAGCGCGCGGCGGCGGTCCCGGGCGTATCGCAGGCGCCCCACCCGGCCGGCCGAGGCGAGCGGCGGCCTGCGCGCGTCGCTCAGGGCGCGGGCCCGCCCCGCGGTGTAGGCCCGGTACGCCTGGGGGCTGGTGAACCAGGGGGAGGGGTCCTCGCCGAAGAGCGCCGCGCGGCCGGCGAGGACGTAGCCGAACTCCTCCGGTGTCAGGTAGCCCAGCTTCTGGCTGGACATCCCGTCCTCGCGGAAGGCGTCCAGCAGGAGCCAGCCGGCGCCGAGGTAGGCCGTCACCGTGTCCGTGAGGATCTCGTTGTCGCGCGTTCCGGGGAACGAGAGCCCGAGCCGGTGCAGCAGCACATGGGTGATCTCGTGGGCGAGCGCGGCGCCGATGTCCCGGCGGTGGGTGCGGAACCGGTCGTTCAGTTCGATGAAGTACTCGGGACCCGCCGTCAGTTCCACGCTCGCGGCGTGCTCCATCGCCCGGAAGGCGACGATCATCCGCGCCTCGGGGAGCCGCAGATGGGCGACGAGGGCACGGGCGACCCGCTGGGTTCCGAGGTACAGGTCGTCGTGGTCGGCGAAGGCGACGTCCGCGGGCGGCACGCTCGCCGCGTAGGCGCCCACGCCGTCGGCGGACAGCCGCCGGTAGAGCGCCGTGACCGCGGAGTGCACCGTGTCGAGGTGGGGGAAGCCGTGCACCACCTCACCGCTCTTCCCCATGACCACCCCCGTGGACGACCGTCCGGCGCCCCCACTGTACGGCGGCCGGACCGCTCGCGGCGCGGGTGGCGGGCGGCGCGGCGCGGCGGCGGGCGCGTCCCCGGGCGGGTGGCCGAAAGCGCCTTCTTGTGGGCCTGTCGCCCGGTGCTCATAATCCGCAGTAAGGCTTGTCAAGCGCATGTCATCCCCACGTTCCGCGTCATGCGCACACCAGCCGGTGCATGCCTCAACCCCCCACGAAAGGCAGTGCCTTGAAGCAGCTTCTGCGTGCCCTCAAACGCTGCGCCGCCGCCGGAGCGGTCGTGCTCGCCGCGGTCAGCCTCCAGCCCGCCGCCGCCACCGCGGCCCCCCAGCCCGTCGTCGGCGGCACCCGCGCCGCCCAGGGCGAGTTCCCCTTCATGGTCCGGCTCTCCATGGGGTGCGGCGGCGCCCTCTACGCCCGGGACATCGTCCTGACCGCCGCCCACTGCGTCGGCTCCTCCGGCGACAACACCGGCATCACCGCCACCGCGGGGACGGTGGACCTGCGCAGCTCCAGCGCGATCACGGTCCGCTCCACCAAGGTCCTGCGCGCCCCCGGCTACAACGGCAGCGGCAAGGACTGGGCCCTGATCAAGCTCGCCCGGCCCATCGACCTGCCGACCCTGAAGATCGCCGACACCACCGCGTACGACAACGGCACCTTCACGGTGGCCGGCTGGGGCGCCAACCGCGAGGGCGGCTTCCAGCAGCGCTACCTGCTCAAGGCCCAGGTGCCCTTCGTCCCGGACTCCACCTGCAGCCAGGCCTACGGCCGCGAACTCGTGGCGGACGAGGAGATCTGCGCCGGCTACAGCCAGGGCGGCGTCGACACCTGCCAGGGCGACTCCGGCGGCCCCATGTTCCGCCGCGACGCCGCCGGCGACTGGATCCAGGTCGGCATCGTGAGCTGGGGCTACGGCTGCGCCCGGGCCGGATACCCGGGGGTCTACACCGAGGTCTCGGCCTTCGCCTCCGCCATCCGGTCGGCCGCGGCCGGACTCTAGGACCGGCCCGCCCCCGTGCCCCGGTCGGGGCGGGGCGGCGCCCCAGCCGCCGCGCCCCCGCCGCACGGCGCGGGGGGCGCGGCCGGGGTGCCGGGGCGGGCGGCGGCCCGCCCCGGCTCTCGTGCCGCCCCTGACGCGTCCCGGTCCCCGGGCACCCGCGGACCGGGACGCCCCTTCGACGTAAGCTCGCTGACCATGACCACGAAGGACATCGACGAGAACGTACGCGCCGAACTCGACCGCCTGCGCGAGAGCATCGACAACATCGACGCCGCGGTCGTGTACATGCTCGCCGAACGCTTCAAGTGCACCCAGCAGGTCGGCCATCTCAAGGCCGAGCACCAGCTTCCCCCCGCCGACCCGGCCCGCGAGGCGCGCCAGATCGAGCGCCTGCGCCACCTCGCCGAGAGTGCGCGGCTCGACCCCGCCTTCGCCGAGAAGCTGCTGAACTTCATCATCGCCGAGGTGATCCGCCACCACGAGACCATCGCGGAGAACGCCCCTCCCGGGAACGGCTGACGCCCGGGGCCGCCCGGGGACCGCGAGCCGCCGCGCCGCCCGGGCCCCGGCGGCCCCGCGGGCCCCGCCCGGCCGCCCCCGCGCCGCCCGCACCGTCCGCGCGCAGCACCCGCCCGTACCCCCCCGTACCCCGGCCGCGACGCCGGAGCGACCGCCTCCGGCCCGTCCGCGCGCCCCCGACATGCGCCCGCCGCGCCTCTGCGCCCGCCGCGTGCGGGCCTGTGCGCCCACAGCGCACGGCACCCCCGTGTACCCGGGGGCACTCATCGGGCAGCATGACCCCCATGTCCGTACTGACGCGCGACGAAGCGCAGACCCGAGCCCAGCTGATCGACGTGCACCGCTACGCGATCGACCTCGACCTCACCACCGGGGACGACACCTTCGCGTCGAGGAGCCTGATCCACTTCACCGCGCGTTCCGCCGGGGACACCTTCGTCGAGCTCAAGCCCTCCGCGCTCCACTCCCTCACGCTGGACGGACAGGCACTCGACCCCGGCGCCCTCGACGGCAACCGGTACCCGCTGACCCTCGAACCCGGCGAGCACCGGCTCCAGGTCGAGGCGCTGATGGACTACTCGCGCACCGGTGAGGGCATGCACCGCTTCACCGACCCCAGCGACGGCGAGACCTACGTCTACAGCCAGATGTTCATGGAGGACGTCCAGCGGGTCTTCGCGGCCTTCGACCAGCCCGACCTGAAGGCCGTCTTCGAGCTCGCCGTCACCGCACCCGGCGGGTGGACGGTCCTCGGCAACGGCGTCGCCACCGACCACGGGGACGGCCGCTGGAGCTGCGCCGCGACGCCGCCGATCTCCACCTACCTGGTCGCCGTGGCCGCCGGCCCCTGGCACTCCGTCCGCACGGAGCACGCGGGGCTGCCCTTCGGACTGCACACCCGCCGCTCGCTGGGCCCCCACCTCGACGCCGACGCCGAGGAGCTGTTCGAGATCACCCGGCAGTGCTTCGACCGTTACCACGAGAAGTTCGAGGAGCCCTACCCCTTCGACTCCTACGACCAGGCGTTCGTGCCGGAGTTCAACGCCGGCGCCATGGAGAACCCGGGACTGGTGACCTTCCGGGACGAGTTCGTCTTCCGCTCCGCGGTGACCGACACCCAGCGCCAGACCAGAGCCATGGTCATCGCGCACGAGATGGCCCACATGTGGTTCGGCGACCTGGTCACCCTCGCCTGGTGGGACGACATCTGGCTCAACGAGTCCTTCGCCGAGTACATGGGCTACCAGACCCTCACCGAGGCGACCCGCTTCACCGACACCTGGGTCGACTTCGGCATCGCGCGCAAGGCGTGGGGCTACGACGCCGACCAGCGCCCCTCCACCCATCCCGTGGCACCCGACCCGGACGCGGTCCCCGACACCGCCTCCGCCATGCTCAACTTCGACGGCATCTCCTACGCCAAGGGCGCCTCCGCCCTGCGGCAGCTGGTCACCTGGCTCGGGGAGAAGGACTTCCTCGCCGGGATCAACAACCACTTCCGGCGCCACAGGTTCGCCAACGCCACGCTGGCCGACTTCCTCGACTCGCTCGCCGCCGCCACCGACCGCGACGTCCACGGCTGGGCGAAGAGCTGGCTGCGCACCACCGGGGTCGACACCCTGACCCCGCAGGTCGCCGACGGCCCCGGCGGCTGGACCCTCACCGTCGACCGCGACGGCGGCCGCCCGCACCGCATCACCGTCGGCGCCTACGACCGCGACCCCGTCCGCCCCGGGTCCCTCGTGCTGCGCGAGCGCATCGACGTCGACGTCCCGCTCACCGAGGGCGAACCCCACCCCGGGCGCCGCCCCGCACTGGTCCTCCTGAACGACGGGGACACCACCTACGCCAAGGTCCGCCTGGACGCGGAGTCCTGGGCCACCGCCCTCGGCTCCCTGTCCGGCATCCCCGACCCCCTGACCCGCGCCGTGGTCTGGAACGCGGCCCGCGACATGGTCCGCGACGGCGAACTCGCCCCGGCGGCCTACCTGGAGGCCGCCCGCGCCCATCTGCCCAAGGAGACCGACCTCGCCGTCGTCCAGGGCGTCCTGTCCTTCGCCGCGACCCAGATCGCCGACCGCTACCTCGCCCCCGGCCGGCGGCCGGCGGCCCTGTCCCTCCTCACCGACACCTGCCGCGCCCTGCTCCGCCGCACCGAGGACGGCAGCGACCCGGGCATGCGGCTGACCGCGGTCCGCCACTTCGTCGACGCCGCCGCCCACTCGGCGTCCATCCAGGAGTGGCTGACCGACGGCAGCGTCCCCGGAGGCCCCGAACTCGACCCGGAGCTGCGCTGGCGCATCCTCACCCGGCTCTGCGTGCTCGGCGAGGCCGGGGAGCCCGAGATCGCGGCCGAACTCGCCCGGGACCCCAGTGCGACCGGACTGGAGGGTGCCGTCCGCTGCCGCGCCGCCCTGCCCTTCGCGGAGGCCAAGGCGGCCGCCTGGTCCCGGATGTTCGAGGGGGAGGAGCTGTCGAACTACCTCTTCGCCGCGACCGCGCAGGGGTTCTGGCAGCCCGAGCAGGCGTCGCTGACCCGGGAGTACGTGGGCCGCTTCTACGCCGACGCGGTGGGGCTGGCCGACCGCCGGGGGCCCGCCATCGCGGACGCCGCGGGGCGGTACGCCTTCCCGGCCCACGAGGTCACCGCCGAGGCACTGCGGCAGGGGCGCGACTGCCTGAAGGGCTCCGAGATGCTGCCCGCGCTGCACCGCAAGCTCGTCGACCAGCTCGACGACCTCGCCCGGGCGCTGCGGGTCCGGGGCGTCTGAGGGGACGGCGGGGCCCGCGGCGGCGGCGCCCCGGGCCGGGCCGTTCGGCGGGGGCGAGGGCGGTCCGCACTCCCGGCCCAGCGGACGCCGCCTGCGGCCCGCGCCCGTGCGCCTGGCCCCGCAACCGCGCGCCCCGGCGGCGTGCGTCACACCCCGGCACGCGCGCTGCACCACCCTGTGCGCCGTGCGCGCCCCGGTGGGCGGGCGCCGGGCCAAAACCCCGCCGCTCCCGGCTCGTTGGACACACGGGACGCCGGGTGCTCCGGGTCCCGCCCGCGACCGCCGAAGGACCCCGATGCGCGCAGAGCCCCCGCCCCCGCCGCCCCTCGCCGGCGGGACCGACGGCCCCGCCGCTCTGCGCCCCCTGGTCCGCACCGTGCTCGACGCCCTGGGCTCCGGCGCGAGGAGCCGCGGCGGCCCGCTGCCCCCCGGAGGCCCCGAGGCCGTCGACTCCGCCCTCGCCCGGGCCCTCGGGGACCCGCTGCCCGAGGACGGCCGGGGCCCCGACTCCGCCCTGCGGGACCTCGTCGAGGCCCTTGCGCACGGCTCGGCGGACCCCGCCGACCCCCTGTGCGCCGCGCATCTGCACACCCCTCCGCTGGCGCTCGCCGCCGCCGCGGAACTCGCCGCCGCCGCGCTCAACCCGTCGATGGACTCCTGGGACCAGGCACCGGCCGCCTCCGCCCTCGAAGCCGCCGTCACCCGGTCCCTGGCCCGGGAGGTCTTCCCCGGCGGCGCGGCCCCCGACGCCCTGGTGACCACCGGCGGCACCGAGTCCAACCAGCTCGCCCTGCTCCTGGCCCGGGAGCACCGGGGCGCGGTGCAGGTGCTGTGCGGCGACGACACCCACCACTCCGTCCACCGCGCCGCCTGGCTCCTCGGCCTGCCCGCCCCCCGCACCGCGCCCCTCCGGGACCCCGCCGCGCTCGACCGGGTCCTGGCCGCCGCCCCGGGCCCCGTCCTGGTCGCCGCCACCGCGGGCACCACCGACAGCGGCCGGATCGACCCGCTGGCCGGGATCGCCGAGGCCTGCGCCCGCCACGGCGCCGCCCTCCACGTCGACGCCGCCTACGGGGGCCCGCTGCTGTTCAGCGACGCCCGCCGCCATCTGCTGGCCGGGCTCGACCGGGCGGACACCGTCACCCTCGATCTGCACAAGCTGGGCTGGCAGCCCGTCGCCGCCGGGCTGCTCGCCGTCCGCGACACCGCCCTCCTCGCCCCCCTCGACCACACGGCCCACTACCTGAACGCCGAGGACGACACCGAGGCCGGCCTGCCCGACCTCCTCGGCCGCTCCCTGCGCACCACCCGCCGCCCCGACGTACTGAAGATCGCGGTCACGCTCCGGGCGCTCGGCCGCCGCGGGCTGGGGGACCTCGTCGACCGCGTCTGCTCGACCGCGCAGGACCTGGCCGACCTCGTCGAGAAGCACCCCGGCCTCGACCTCCACGGGCGGCCCGTGCTGTCCACCGTGCTCTTCCGCCCCCGCGGCGCCTCCGACGAGCGCACCGCCGCGATCCGCAGGACCCTGCTCCTCTCCGGCCGCGCGGTCCTCGGCCGCGCCCGCGCCGACGGGCGCGTCTGGCTGAAGGCCACTCTGCTCAACCCCCACACCACCCCGGACCACCTGCGCACCCTGATCACCCTCGTGGAAGGCAGCACCCCCGATGACGGCGACGCCCGCACCCGATCCCGCTCCTGACGCGGCAGCCCCCGGACCCGACCGGCCCCTCGACCTCGTCGGCATCGGCATCGGCCCGTTCAACCTCTCCCTCGCGGCCCTCGCGGACCGCGTGCCGGAAGGACTGGCGACCGCCTTCTACGAGCAGCGGCCCGAGTTCCGGTGGCACCCCGGACTCCTGATCGACGGCGCCACGCTCCAGGTCCCCTTCCTCGCCGACCTGGTCACCCTCGCCGACCCGGCCAACCCCCACTCCTTCCTGTCCTACCTCCGGGCCCGGGAGCGCCTGTTCCCCTTCTACTTCGCCGAGACCTTCCACATCCAGCGCGCCGAGTACGAGGCCTACTGCCGGTGGGTCGCCCGGTCCCTGCCCGCACTCCACTTCGGCCACCAGGTCGACGCCGTGCGCTGGAACCCCGAACGCGACGTGTTCGAGGTCGACTTCACCCAGCTCGACGCCGCCGGCGGAGCCGAGGCGCTCTGCCGCACCCACACCCGCAACATCGTCCTGGGCATCGGCACCGAACCCTGGGTGCCGGACCCCCTGCGCCCCCTCGCCGACGCCCCCGGCGTCCCCGTCGTCCACTCCGCCGACTACCTGGCCCACCGCGAGGCACTGCTCGCCGCGGGTCACGTGACGGTCATCGGCTCGGGGCAGTCGGGTGCCGAGGTCTTCCTGGACCTGCTGCGCGGCCGCCCCCGGGGGGCGGAGGGGCTCCACTGGCTGGCCCGTACGGAGGCCTTCGCCCCCATGGAGTACTCCAAGCTCGGACTGGAGCACTTCACCCCGGACTACACGCGCTACTTCCACGCCCTGCCGGAGCGGGTGCGCGACGAACTGCTGCCCCGCCAGTGGCAGCTCCACAAGGGCATCGACGCGGCGACCGTCGAGGCGATCCACCGCGAGCTGTACCGGCGCAGCCTGGACGGCGGCTGGCCCGAGGCGGTGATGACCCCCGGGGTGCACGTCCGCACCGCCGGCCGGGTCGCCACCACCAAGGTCGAACTCCACCTGGAGCACGTCCAGCAGGGCACCCGCTCCCGGCTCACCACCGACGCCGTGGTGCTCGCCACCGGCTACCGCGAGCGCCCCCTCGGGCGGCTCCTCGCCGGGCTCGACCCCTACATGCGACGCGACGCCGGGGGCCGCCCGGTCGTCGACGCGCAGTACCGGATGAAGCTCGACCCCTCCGTCACCGGGTCCGTCTTCGTGCAGAACGCCGAACGCCACAGCCACGGCGTCGGCGCCCCCGACCTCGGACTCGCGGCGTGGCGGAGCGCGTCCATCCTGAACACCCTCACGGGCACGGAGCCGTACCCCCTGCCCCGGCGCACGGCCTTCACCAGCTTCGGGCTCGAGAAGCGGGAGGCGCCGGTCATCCCGGGCCAGGCCCCCGCCCTCACCCCCCTGGAGGCCTGACCCGCCGGGGGCGCCCGGGCGGGGCGGGACTCAGCCGAAGACCGGCGCGCCCTCCCGGGTCAGCCGCCAGCCCACCGAGGCGAAGTCCGCCGGGTCGACCGTGCCCGCGGCCTTCACCCAGGAGATGATCGTGTTCCGGATCTCCTCGGAGTTGGCCCACAGCTGCGGGGCCCGCGCGACATGGGGGAAGTTCCCGCCCCCGCTCGCCCGGTAGTTGTTGACCGCCAGCACGAACCGCTGCTCCGGGTCGACCGGCCGGCCCTCGAAGGACAGGCCCGTGATCCGCGAACCCTCCGGCCGCGCGATGTCGATGTCGTACACCAGGCCCGACACCGCGTCGTAGTTGTAGTCAGGGATCCCCGAGGCGTTCGTCAGCGCCGCCGGGTCGACCGGGGCGCCGGCCGCGGTCCGCACGTAGTACCTCGCGGAGTACTCCAGATAGTCCCTGAGCTGGGCGCCCGTCATCAGCCGCGCCTCCAGGGTGTTCTCGAAGACGTAGAGGCCCGCCGCGTCCCTGATGGTCACCTCGCCCGCCGGGATCGCGGCGGTCCGGGAGAAGCACGAGGCCTGGGAGAGCACCGGCAGGTCCGCGTGTTCGCCGCCGGAGAGGGCCGCCCGCACGGTCTCGGCCTGCACGTGGTTGATCAGGTCGATGACCGGTGCGTCGCGCCAGGGCGCCTCGGCGGTGGTCATGGCCGACACCGAGGTGCCGATCACCTGGTTCACGTAGGCAACGACCTCGCGGTGCTCCCTGCCGAGCAGCCGGGTGATCGCCCGGTCCTCCTCGACCGTGTTCGAGTTGAGGACCCGCGCCCCGACGCTCTCCACCTGCCAGCGGCCGCGCTCCCGGACCACCCCGATGTCGAACAGGGTCAGCCGCTGCCCCCACTTGAGGGGCTCCGACAGCACCACGGGCCGGCCCGTCCGCCGGTTGACCACCACGTGCTCGGCGATCTCCTGGTGCGCGTGGCCGACCAGGATCGCGTCGATGCCGGGGACCTGCTCGGCCACCAGCGCGGCGGCGTTCTCCACGTGGGGAAGCTGGTCGCCGTAGGAGGACGTGCCGGAGGAGCCGCTGTGCGCGGACACCAGCACGACGTCGGCGCCCATCGACCGCAGCCGCGGCACCCACTTCGCGGCCTGCTCCACCAGCCCGGGGAAGACCATCCGCCCGCTCACGTTCAGCTTGTCCCAGATCGCGATGCCGGGGTTGGTCAGGCCGAGTACGGCCACCCGCACATCGCTCCCGTGGGGGGTGCGCAACCGGTGCATGCTGTAGGGCGGGAAGGCGGGGCGCAGGGTCTTCGCGTCCAGCGCGTTCGCGCCGAGCAGCGGGAAGTCGCACTGCTCCTGGAAGGCGCGCAGCACGGGGATGCCGTAGTTGAACTCGTGGTTCCCCAGGGCCGCGGCGTCGTACCCGATGGCGTTCATGGCGCGGGCCATCGGATGCACCGGGCCCCGGCGGGCCGTGATGGGATCGACCTTGGCGTAGTAGTACGACAGCTGGGTGCCCTGAATGGTGTCGCCCGCGTCGACGAGCAGCGTGTTGCACCGCCCCTTCTCGGCGCGCACCCGCTCGACCAGGGTCGAGATCTTCGCCAGGCCCACGTCGTTGTGGTCCTTGTCGTCGAACTCCCGGTCCGTGAAGTAGTCCCAGTTGAAGACGTTTCCGTGCAGGTCGGTCGTCCCCATCACGGTGAAGGAGTAGCGCTTGGACCGGTGCGGGCCGCCTCCTCCCCGTCCCGGCTCGGCGGCGGCGGCCGGGGCCGCACCTGCCCCGGCGGCGGCGACCCCGGCCCCGGCGGCGGCGGACCGCCCCAGGAAGGTCCTGCGGTTCAGCGGCATCTCGTCTCCCTCGATCACCTGCACGACGCGCGTAGATTCTGGCGCAACGACCCTGCTGTACGGAAGGGTTGGCCGCACAACCGGCCCGCGCACCCGCGCGGCCCGCACGCCGACCCGGGAGGGCTGCATGACCGGCGCCACCGACGACCACTCCGCTTCCCCCGGCACGCCCGGGGCGCCCCGGGTCGCGGTCCGCGGCGAGGCGCGACACCGGGTGGACCCGGAGATCGCGTCCCTCGGCGTCCACGTCACCGCCCGCGGCCGCGACCGGCGTGCCGCGCTGGAGGACCTCACACGGCGCAACGCGGCCGTCCTCGACCTGATCCGCTCCTACGGGGACGCCGTCGAGAAGCTCTCCACCGGCTCCTTCTCCATCAGCCCGCAACTCGCCCAGCACGGGCGGGGCGAGCGGGTCCGCGCGTACCACGGCAGCGTCCAGATCACCGCCCGGCTCACCGACTTCACGGCCCTCGGCGAGCTCGTCACGCGCCTGGCCGACCTGGAACTCACCCGGGTGAGCGGTCCCTGGTGGTCCCTGCGCGCCGACTCGCCGGCCCATGCGGAGGCGCGCCGGGCCGCCGTCCACGACGCGGTGCGCCGTGCGCGCGAGTATGCCGAGGCCCTCGGCGGACGGCTGGACGCGCTGCTCGAACTCGCGGACATCGGCGCGGAGGCGCACACCCCCTACGGGGGTCCCCCTGCGCCCGCGGCCGTGCGTGGTTTCGGAGGGGCGGTCCAGGCGGAGGCGGCTCCCGCACTCGACCTCGAACCGCAGCAGCAGACCGTCGTCGCACAGGTGAACGCACGGTTCACGATGACACCGCCGAGCCTGTGAGAAATGCTCATCGGAGCGCCCCTCCGCACAATTCAACAGTTGTCAATAACCCTTCATGCAAAGGTTGTTGGACGGACACGAGAGGCTGATTCTCTACCCGCCGGTAAGCCATAGGCTCGAATCATGCGCCGAGCAAAGATCGTCTGCACCCTGGGACCCGCCACCGACACATACGACCAGATCAAGGCTCTGGTCGAAGCAGGAATGGATATCGCCCGGTTCAACCTGAGCCACGGGGCCCATGCCGACCACGAGCAGCGGTTCCGGCACGTCCGCAAGGCGGCCGACGAGACCGGCCGCAGTGTCGGCGTGCTGGCGGACCTTCAGGGCCCGAAGATCCGCCTCGGCCGATTCCTCGAAGGCCCGGTACTTCTCGAACGCGGCGACGCGTTCACCGTGACCGTCGAGGACGTCCCCGGTGACCGCGGCATCTGCGGCACGACCTACCGGGGGCTCGCCGCGGACGTCACCCCGGGCGAGCGCATCCTGGTCGACGACGGCAAGGTCGCCCTGGAGGTGACCCGCGTCGACGGCCCCCGCGTGCACACCACGGTCGTCGAGGGCGGGATGGTCTCCGACCACAAGGGGCTCAACCTCCCCGGCGTCGCCGTCTCCGTCCCCGCGCTCTCCGAGAAGGACGTCGAGGACCTGCGCTGGGCCCTGCGGACCGGTGCCGACGTCATCGCGCTGTCCTTCGTCCGCAGCGGCCGGGACATCGAGGACGTGCACCGGGTGATGGACGAGGAGGGCCGCCGGCTCCCCGTCATCGCCAAGGTGGAGAAGCCCCAGGCGGTCGAGACCATCGACGGCATCGTCGCCGCCTTCGACGGAATCATGGTGGCCCGCGGGGACCTCGGCGTCGAGATGCCCCTGGAGCAGGTGCCCATCGTCCAGAAGCGCGCGGTCAAGCTGGCCAAGCGGAACGCCAAGCCGGTCATCGTCGCCACCCAGATGCTGGACTCGATGATCGACAACAGCCGCCCCACCCGCGCCGAGGCCTCCGACGTGGCGAACGCCGTCATCGACGGCACCGACGCGGTGATGCTCTCGGGCGAGACCAGCGTGGGCAAGTACCCGGTCGAGACCGTCCGGACGATGAGCCGGATCGTGGCGGCGGCCGAGGAGGACCTGCTGGCACGCGGCCTGGCGCCGCTGACCGAGCGGAACAAGCCCCGCACCCAGGGGGGTGCCGTCGCCCGCGCCGCGGCCGAGATGGGCGACTTCCTCGGGGCCCGGTTCCTGGTGGCCTTCACCCAGTCCGGCGACACGGTCCGCAGGCTGTCCCGCTACCGTTCGCCCATCCCGCTGCTGGCCTTCACCTCCGACCCGGCCACCCGCTCGCAGCTCAGCCTGACCTGGGGAGTGGAGACCTTCCTCGGGCCGCATGTCGACTCCACCGACGCGATGGTGGCCCAGGTCGACGAGGAGCTGCAGCGGATCGGGCGCTGCCGGCCCGGCGACATCGTGGTCATCACCGCGGGCTCCCCGCCCGGGGTCTCCGGCTCCACCAACCTCGTACGCGTCCACCGGATCGGGGAGAGCGTGCACTGAAAGGCCGTCCCGTCGCCGCCGGGGGTCCCGGCCGAAGGGGGGAGCGGTCCGCTGCGCGGGGGAGGCGGCGCGTGGCCTCGGCGGCGCCCCGGCGGGATTCCGGCCCGGCGCCGCGGGCGCGCTCACACCTTCGTGTGACATGGCCCGGGCGGTGCGCGAGGGCTCACCGGAGCGGGGGTTTCACCCGGCCGAAGGTGACCTTGGAAAGCGAGATAAAGTACCCCGGGTCGGATTCGAACCGACGCTGGATGGTGTTTGAGACCATTGCCTCTACCGCTGGGCTACCGGGGCTCCCTTGGAAATAAAGGATCAAGCAATCCGCTCGTCCCCCAACCATACAGGAGCTGGGTAGGCTCTTGAGGAGCACCCTGATTGAGAACGAGGAGCCTTCCGTGACCGCCCCCGAGTCGCCCCAGCCGATCGCCGACGACACCGCGCACGTACCTCCGATGACGACCCGTGTGGTGATCGCCGAGGACGAGGCGCTCATCCGGCTCGACCTGAAAGAGATGCTGGAGGAGGAGGGCTACGCGGTCGTCGGGGAGGCGGGGGACGGGCAGCGCGCCGTCGAGCTCGCCCGGGAGCACCGGCCGGACCTCGTGATCCTGGATGTGAAGATGCCCGTCCTGGACGGCATTTCGGCGGCCGAGAAGATCGCCGAGGAGTCCATCGCCCCGGTGCTGATGCTGACCGCCTTCTCCCAGCGCGACCTGGTGGAGCGGGCGCGCGACGCGGGCGCGATGGCCTACCTGGTGAAGCCGTTCTCCAAGAGCGACGTGGTCCCCGCCATCGAGATGGCCGTCTCCCGGTTCACCGAGCTCAAGGCCCTGGAGAAGGAGGTCGCCGACCTCGCGCAGCGCCTGGAGACCCGCAAGCTGGTCGACCGCGCCAAGTCCGTCCTGCAGACGCAGTACGGCCTCACCGAGCCCGCCGCCTTCCGCTGGATCCAGAAGACCTCCATGGACCGGCGGCTGTCCATGCAGCAGGTGGCCGAGGCGGTCATCGAGGACGCGGAGGAGAAGAAGGCCGCGAAGGGGCAGTAGGGGCCGCTCCGGCTGCCGGGCGGCCCGCCGGACCCGGCCTCCGGTCGCTCGCCTCGTCGCTGGTCGGCAGGGGCGCCGTCGCGCACCGTGTGCGCCGTACCGGCGGGCCCCCGCGCGGGGTGCCGGGCGGCTGCGGACCCCCGCCGCACCCGTCGGGTGCGGCGGGGGTCCTGCCGTCCCGGGTGTGGGGATCCCGTGGAGACCGTGAAGGCGTGGGGGGCGGTGGTGTGCCCGGAGGGGCGCGCCGCGCCGCCGGAGGTGCCCGCGGCCGCCCCTCCGCTGACTCCGTGTAGCGGTACGGGCCTCCCGGGTGCCCGCCGGACCCGGTGCGGAGGCGCGGCGGGCCCGTGTCGCCGGATGAGACGCCGACTCCACCCGAACAGGGCGTCCGCTCTGCGGACAGGGGGAATTCAGCCATTTACCGGACGCGGGCCCGCCGGTGCGCATACCGTGGCCCTCTCGGGGGGTAGGGCTCTGAGCTGCGAGGTTGCGCCACGGCCGCCGAACCGCGGCGATCCGCCGGCCCGGCGGCTCGCGAGCGTGAGCGAGTTGTCGGGATCTTGTGGATCCCGGATGACATGTCCGGTCGCCGGTAAGGAGTGTTCTGTTTCCGGCGCATGACTCAGGTCACAGGGCGATCACACATCGTCTCCTCACCTACCCCTGCGCCCGAACGCGCGATTACATTCCCGGCACACCGCGCGGACAAGCGGTGTCCTGCGAGAGGCGACTGCAACTGCCCTCGTAGACAAGATCGTTCGGGCGGCTCCAAGGGGTTCGTAGTGCTGAACAAGACCATCGTCAAGCTGGCCATTCCGCTCGCCGTGGGCGCTCTGGCGTTGACCGGATGCGGCTCTGACTCGGGCGGCGACGGCGATGCCGTGAAGATCGCCTTCCAGGGCCCGCTCTCCGGCGACAACGTCGCGCTGGGCGAGAACATGCAGAACGGCGTCAAGCTGGCCATCGACCAGGCGAACGCCAAGGGCGACCTCGACTTCACCCTCGAGTACGTGCCCGGTGACGACCAGGGCCTGCCGGACAAGGCCACCGCCACCGCTCAGAAGATCATCGACGACGAGAGCGTCCTCGCCGTGGTCGGCCCCGCCTTCTCCGGCCCGACCAACACCGCCTCTCCGCTGTACGCGGAGTCGGGTCTCGTCACGGTCTCGCCGTCGGCGACCAACCCGAACCTCACCGACGAGGCGAACGGTTTCACCTCCTTCCTGCGCGCGGTCCCCAACGACAACCAGCAGGGCGCCGGGATGGCGACCTACTACGCCAAGAAGGTCCAGGCGAAGAAGGTCTACCTGATCGACGACAAGACCGACTACGGCGTGGGCCTCGCGACCGTGGCCGAGAAGAACCTCAAGGACGCCGGCATCGAGGTCGTCAAGAAGTCCGTCCCGCAGAAGACGCCGGACTACTCGGCCACCGCCAAGGACGTCGTCAACTCCAAGGTCGACGCGCTCATCTACGCCGGCTACTACCAGGACGCCGCCCCCTTCGCGAAGAAGCTCGCCGAGGCCGGCTACAAGGGCGCCGCGATCTCCGGTGACGGCACGAACGACATGAAGTTCGTCGAGCTCGCCGGCGACGCCTCCGAGAACTGGTTCCTGACCTGCCCGTGCACCGACGCCACCGTCGAGGCGGGCACGAAGAAGTTCGCCGAGGACTACCAGAAGGCCTTCGGCCGGGCGCCCGGCACCTACTCCGCCGAGTCCTACGACGCGGCGAACATGATCATCGAGGAGATCCGCAAGGCCGGCGGGGACATCGACCGCGAGACGCTGCGTGACGCCCTCAAGAAGGCGTCCTACAAGGGCCTGACGAAGACCTTCTCCTTCGAGGCGAACGGCGAGTTCAAGGGCACCGACGTCTACCTGTACCAGGTCAAGGGCGGCAAGATCGGTTACCAGGGCAACATCAACGAGCTGGTCGGCTGACACCGGGCTCGCATGGCCGAGGCCATGACCGGGGGCCGGGAGACGGCAGTTCTCCCGGCCCCCGTCCATGAAGCAGGGCCCCTCTCCCCGCCCTCTTCGCATCGATCGTTCCGCCCGCGGGCCGACCCCGTCGCCACGAGCGCGCGGGTCCGCTCGGCTCCCACAAGGAAGTCTGCTCCATGTCCCTTCAGGAATTCTGGGACTACCTCGTCCTAGGGGTGATGCTCGGCTCGCTGTACGCCGTCATCGCCATCGGCTACACCCTCGTCTACGGCGTGCTCCAGCTGATCAACTTCGCGCACAGCGAGGTGTTCATGCTCGGTGCCTACGGCAGCCTCATCGTCCTTCAGCTCGTCAGTCCGGGGGACAACCCGTCCGTCATGGCGTCCATCGGCTTCGTCGCGCTCGCGATGGCGGGCTCGGCGCTCTTCGGTGGTGTCACGGCGTACGGCCTGGAGAAGGTGGCCTACCGGCCGCTGCGCAGGCGCGGTGCTCCGCGCCTGATCTTCCTGATCACCGCGATCGGCGCCTCGTTCTTCCTCTACAACCTGGCCGGCAAGCTCTTCGGGCGCGACCCGCTGCCGCTGCCGGAGATGTACGAGAACCGCGAGATCTTCTCGCTCTTCGGCGCAGGGGTGAACATCACCCAGCTGCTCCAGTTCGCGACCGCGGTGGTCATGATGGTCCTCCTCGACCTCGTGGTGAACCGCACCAAGCTCGGCATGGGCATCCGCGCGGTGGCGCAGGACGCCGAGGTCGCGGGCCTGATGGGCGTGAACATCGACAAGGTCGTGTCGCGCACCTTCATCATCGGCGGTGTCCTGGGCGGTGTGGCGGGCTTCCTGTTCGCCAACCTCAACCAGGTCTCCTACACGATGGGCTTCATTCCGGGCATCACCGCCTTCGCCGCCGCCGTCGTCGGCGGCATCGGCAACATCCGCGGTGCGATGTTCGGCGGCGTCCTGATCGGCATCGTGGAGACGATGACGGTGCCGCTGCTCGGTGACGAGTGGCGCAGCGTCTCCGCCATGGTGGTCCTGATCCTGGTGCTGATGTTCCGCCCGATGGGCATCCTCGGCGAGCGAGTGGGGAGGGCGGCATGAGCACGGTGGACACCTCGCAGAACCTGACGCCGTCCGCTGCGGCGAAGCTGCGCCGCACGGCGTGGTACCGGACCGAGCGCTACACCCGCCTGTGGGCGATGATCGCGCTCGGGCTCCTGCTGGCCCTGGTCACGGGCGAGCAGGGCAACACACGGGACATCTTCTACTCCATCACCCACACCCTCACGGGCGTCAACCTGTGGGTCTGCCTCGGCGCCACGGTGGGCGTCTGGGCACTGCGCGAGTTCGCCGCCACGCCCATCAAGGGCGCGGTGTCCGCGGCGCGCGGTTCGGCCGCGGCGGCGGCCGGCGGTCCGGTCGGCTCCCTCCGGGCGCGCTTCCAGGCCGACAAGCGGCTGCGACTGGGCGCCTACGCGGTGCTGCTGGTCCTGGTGCTCGTGGTCCCCTCGGGCCTGGAGCGGAGCTGGCAGACCGTGCTGGTCGACCAGATCGCGATCTTCGCGCTCCTGGCCATCGGCCTCAACGTGGTGATCGGCTGGGCGGGCCTGCTCGACCTCGGCTTCTTCGCCTTCTTCGCCGTCGGCGCCTACTCGACCGCCTTCTGGACGGGCCGGCTCCCGGTCGAGCCCCCGGTCGTCCTGAACAACTTCTGGGTCATCCCGGTCGCCGTGCTCACCTGCCTGGTCTGCGGCGTGCTGCTGGGCGCCCCGACCCTGCGGCTGCGCGGCGACTACCTGGCCATCGTGACCCTCGGCTTCCACGAGATCATCTACCTGGTGGCGAAGAACGCGGACGGCATCACGGGCGGCCCGCAGGGCGCCCGCCTCATCCCGGACTTCTCCATCGACTTCGCGGGCATCGAGTACACGTGGTCCATCAAGCCGCTGCCGTACTGGTACCTGCTCGTCTTCTTCATCGTCCTGGTGATCATCCTCTTCTCGCGGCTGGAGCACTCCCGGGTGGGCCGCGCGTGGACGGCGATCCGCGAGGACGAGATCGCGGCGGCGGCCAACGGTGTCAACACCGTGCAGTTCAAGCTGATGGCCTTCGCGATCGGCGCCTCGACCTCCGGCGTGGCGGGCGTGATCTTCACCAGCAAGTACGGGTACATCAACCCCGAGGTCTTCCCGCTCCTGCAGTCCATCCTGATCCTCGCCTACGTCATCTTCGGCGGCATGGGCTCGATCCCGGGTGTGCTGATCGGCACGGCGATCCTGGTGTGGCTGCCCGAGGCGCTGAAGGACTGGGTGGACCCGTCCGACCGCTACATGTACCTGGGCGCACTGCTCGTGGTCATGATGATCTACCGGCCGCAGGGAGTCTGGCCGTCCCGCCGGAGACAGCGCGAGCTGAAGTTGGCCGAGGAAGGCAGCGGCGACGCGGACGCGACGTCCGAGCCGGCGGGAGGCAAGAACTGATGGGCACCGAGGTGAAGAACGACACGGCGGCCGCATCGCCCTCCGGGGCGGAACCGGACCTGGTGCTGAAGGCGTCGGAGCTGACCCTGCGGTTCGGCGGTCTGACCGTGCTGGACAAGGTCGACGTGAACATGCGCCGGGGCGAGGTCCTGGCGGTGATCGGGCCGAACGGCGCGGGCAAGACCTCGCTGTTCAACTCCCTCACCGGGGCGTACACCCCGCAGGAGGGGAAGATCGTCTTCCGCTCGGCGGACGGTGGCGAGAAGCCGCTGCTGGGCAGCAAGCCGCACATCGTCAACCGGATCGGTCTGGCCCGCACCTTCCAGAACATCCGCCTGTTCTCGGCGCTCACCGCGCTGGAGAACGTCAAGATCGCGGCGGAGACCCGGCTCAAGGCCGGTCCCGTGTCGATCATGCTGGGCCTGCCGAAGGCCCGCAAGGCGGAGCGGCTCAGCGACGAGCGGGCGCACAAGCTCCTGGCCTTCGTCGGGCTGGAGGAGAAGCTCAACGAGATCGCCGGCAGCCTGTCCTACGGCGACCAGCGCAGTCTGGAGATCGCCCGTGCCCTGGCCACCGAGCCGCAGATCCTGCTCCTGGACGAGCCGGCGGCCGGCACCAACCCCACGGAGAAGCTGGAGCTCGAGCGGCTGATCCGCCGGATCAACACCGAGCTGGGCGTCAGCGTGCTGCTCATCGAGCACGACATGCGCCTGGTGATGTCGGTGGCGGACCGGGTGATGGTCCTCAACTTCGGCAAGCGGATCGCCGAGGGGGAGCCCGGCGAGGTGCAGCAGCACCCCGCGGTGATCGAGGCGTATCTGGGGGCGTCGGCCGACACGGAGCAGGTCGCCCAGGCGGTGATCGCCGAGCAGCGCTCGCCCGCCGAGGGCGAGTCCGTCCCGGAGGAGCCCTCGGCGCAGGGCACCGGGGACTCGGGTGAATCCGGGGATGCCGCGGACACGGCTGACTCCGAGGGTTCCGGGGACTCCGGGGACGCGGCGGGTTCTGGGGACTCGGGTGACTCCGGGGGTTCCGGGGACGCGGCGGGTTCTGGGGACTCGGGTGACTCCGGGGATGCCGGGGACACGGCTGACTCCGAGGGTTCCGGGGACTCCGGGACCACGGGGGACGCCCCGGAGGCCGCCGGGCCGTCGGACGAAGCCGGTGGCGGCGAGACCGCGTCGAACGAGGAGAGCGGCAAGTGAGCACGACGACCGAGCTGCGGAAGGACACCGGTACGCCGGACTCCGCCGAGGAGACGCTCCTCGAACTCTGTTCCATGCACGTCTTCTACGGGGCCATCGAGGCGCTCAAGGGCATCGACCTGACGGTGCGCAAGGGCGAGATCGTGGCCCTGCTCGGAGGCAACGGCGCGGGCAAGACCACCACGCTGCGCACCATCTCGGGCATGCTCCAGCCCCGCCAGGGCGAGGTGCGGTACCGCGGGGAGCGCATCGACGGGATCAAGTCCCACGAACTGGTCCAGTTCGGCATCGGGCACGTCCCCGAGGGCCGGCGGGTCTTCGCGGCGATGACCGTCCGCGACAACCTGGAGATGGGCGCCTACCGGTTCAGCTCGGTGGACCCCGCCGACATGGACCGCGTGTTCACCCTCTTCCCGCGCCTCGCGGAGCGCCGCTCCCAGCTGGCGGGCACGCTCTCCGGCGGCGAGCAGCAGATGCTGGCGATCGGCCGCGCCCTGATGGGCGAGCCGGAGCTGCTGCTGCTCGACGAGCCCTCGATGGGACTCGCCCCGCTGATCGTCCAGCAGATCTTCGAGATCATCGAGGAGATCAACAAGCAGGGCACCACGGTGCTGCTCGTCGAGCAGAACGCCACCCAGGCCCTGGGGCTCGCGAACCGCGGCTACGTGCTGGAGACCGGCTCCGTGGCCATGTCGGGACCGGCGGCCGAGCTGCTGTCCGACCCGCGGATCCGGGAGGCCTACCTGGGCGAGGGTGCCGCCTGACGCGGGCACCTGCGGCGGCCCGCCGTCTCGCACCGTGAACCGGCGGAGGGCCGGGAGGCGACCGCCTCCCGGCCCTCCGCCGCGACCGCCCGCCCCGGTGCCGCACCGGGGCGGGCGGTCGCGGGCTCAGGACTGCGGGGCGTCGCGCAGCAGGCAGGTGAGCCGGGCGGTGCAGACCCGCCGGTCCTGCTCGTCGGAGATCACGATCTCGTACGTGGCGGTCGAGCGCCCGCGGTGCACGGGGGTGGCGACCCCGGTGACCATCCCGGAGCGCAGCCCCCGGTGGTGCGTGCAGTTGAGGTCCACACCGACGGCGATCTTCGAGGGGCCGCCGTGGAGCATGGAGCCCACCGAGCCGAGCGTCTCCGCCAGCACGGCGGAGGCGCCTCCGTGCAGCAGGCCGTAGGGCTGGGTGTTGCCCTCCACCGGCATGGTCCCGACCACCCGGTCGGCCGCCGCCTCGACGATCCGCACCCCCATGCGCTCGCCGAGGTGGCCGGCGGAGAAGAGGGAGGGGAGGTCGACACCGAGCGCCGCGTACTCGTCGATGACCTCCTGCGGGAACTTCACGGTGGTGTTCTCGCCCATGGGCGTGCTCCGATCGTCGTACGGCTGGTCCCTGCTGCCTGAGCGAACGCTTAGACGGTCGGTGATTGTTCCAGACGGACCACCACGGACTTGCTGGCGGGGGTGTTGCTGGTGTCCGCCGTGGCGCCCAGCGGGACCAGCACGTTGGTCTCGGGGTAGTAGGCGGCCGCACAGCCCCGCGCCGTCGGGTAGTGGACCACCCGGAACCCCGGGGCCCGCCGCTCGACGCCGTCCTCCCACTCGCCCACCAGGTCCGCGTAGTCGCCGTCGGCGAAGCCCAGCGCGAGGGCGTCCCCGGGGTTCACCAGGACGACCCGGCGCCCGCCGCGCACCCCCCGGTAGCGGTCGTCCAGTCCGTAGACCGTGGTGTTGTACTGGTCGTGGGAGCGCAGCGTCTGCAGCAGCAGGCGCCCCTCGCCCACCACCGGGTACTCCACGGGCGCCGCCGTGAAGTTGGCCTTCCCGGTGGCCGTGGGGAAGCGCCGCTCGTCGCGGGGGGCGTGCGGCAGCGTGAACCCTCCGGGGCGGGCGATCCGCGCGTTGAAGTCCTCGAAGCCGGGCACGACGCGGGCGATCCGGTCGCGGATCGCCGCGTAGTCGCGCTCGAACTCCTCCCACGGCGTCGCGGAGCCTGGCCCGAGCACCGCGCGGGCCAGGCGCGCCACGATCGCGGGCTCGGACAGCAGCCGCGGTCCCGCGGGCGGGAGGTTGCCGCGGGAGGCGTGCACCATGCCCATCGAGTCCTCCACGGTCACCACCTGCCTGCCCCCGGCCTGCACGTCCCGGTCGCTGCGCCCGAGCGTGGGCAGGATCAGCGCCCGGCGTCCGGTCACGGCGTGCGAGCGGTTGAGCTTGGTGGACACCTGGACGGTGAGCCGGGCACGCCGCACGGCGGCCTCCGTGACCGCGGTGTCGGGCGAGGCCCCGACGAAGTTGCCGCCCATCGCGAAGAAGACCTTGGCGCGGCCGTCGCGCAGCGCCTCGATCGAACGGACCACGTCGAGGCCGTGGTGCCGCGGCGGGGCGAAGCCGAACTCCTTCTCCAGCGCGTCCAGGAAGGCGGGGGAGGGGCGCTCGAAGATCCCCATGGTGCGGTCGCCCTGCACGTTGGAGTGCCCGCGGACGGGGCAGACGCCGGACCCCGGCCGCCCGACGTCGCCCCGCAGCAGGAGCAGGTTGACCACCTCGCGGATGGTGGCGACGGAGTGCTTGTGCTGGGTGAGGCCCATGGCCCAGCACGCGACGGTGCGCCGCGAGGACAGGACCATGGCCAGTGCCCGCTCCACCTCGTCGCGCGCCAGGCCCGTCGCGGCCAGCGTCTCCTCCCAGTCGGCGGAGCGGGCCGCCTCGGCGAAGGCCTCGAAGCCGTGGGTGTGCTCGCGCACGAACTCCTCGTCGACGGCCCCGGGGGTTTCCAGCACCAGCTTGTTGAGCAGCCGGAACAGGGCCTGGTCACCGCCGATGCGGATCTGCAGGAAGAGGTCCGTGAGCGCCACCCCCCTGACCGCTTTGAGCGGGCTCTGCGGGTTCTTGAAGCGCTCCAGCCCCGCCTCGGGCAGCGGGTTGACGGAGATGATCCGCGCGCCCCGGGCCTTCGCCTTCTCCAGGGCCGACAGCATCCGGGGGTGGTTGGTGCCCGGGTTCTGCCCGGCGACGATGATCAGTTCCGCCCGGTGCAGGTCCTCCAGGGTCACACTGCCCTTGCCCACCCCCAGGGTCTCGGTGAGCGCCGAGCCTGAGGACTCGTGGCACATGTTGGAGCAGTCGGGGAGGTTGTTGGTGCCGAACTCCCTGGCGAACAGCTGGAGCAGGAAGGCGGCCTCGTTGCTGGTGCGCCCCGAGGTGTAGAAGAGGGCCTCGTCCGGCGAGTCCAGCCCGCGCAGCTCCTCGGCGATCAGCGCGAAGGCGCGGTCCCAGCCCACCGGCTCGTAGTGGGTGGCGCCCTCGGCGAGGTACACCGGCTCGGTGATGCGGCCCTGCTGGCCCAGCCAGTAGCCGCTGCGCCCGGCCAGCTCGGCCACCGGATGCGCGGCGAAGAACCCGGGGGTGACCCGGCGCAGCGTCGCCTCCTCGGCAACCGCCTTCGCCCCGTTCTCGCAGAACTCGGCGGTGTGCCGACTGTCCTCCTCGGGCCAGGCGCAGCCGGGGCAGTCGAAGCCGTCCTTCTGGTTGACCCTGAGCAGGGTGCGGGCCGTGCGCGCGACGCCCATCTGCCGCTGTGCGGCGCGCAGGGTGTGCGCGATCGCGGGCAGCCCGGCCGCCGCGTGCTGGGGGGCGGTGACCTGCGGCGCGTCCTGGACCGGATCGTCTGCGGGCGGCTTGCTGGCCATCGCGCTCTCCTTCGGGCCTCGTCTCCTGCGGTACGCCTCCGATCCTGTCACGGGACGGCGGGGCGGGCGTGCCCGCGGTCGGCACCGGACGGGAATGTCAGCGGTGCATGGCAGGATCGGGGGCGTGGCTGAGACGGCATCGCAGAAGACGGCAGACAACCGACCCCGCCTGCTCCTCATGGACGGGCACTCCCTGGCGTACCGGGCGTTCTTCGCCCTGCCCGCGGAGAACTTCACCTCCGTGAGCGGCCAGACGACGAACGCCGTCTACGGCTTCGCCTCGATGCTGGCGAACACCCTGCGCGACGAGGCGCCCACGCACTTCGCCGTCGCCTTCGACGTCTCCCGCGCCACCTGGCGCTCGGCCGACTTCCCCGAGTACAAGGCCAACCGCTCCAAGACGCCCGACGAGTTCAAGGGGCAGGTCGAGCTGATCGGCGAGCTGCTCGACACCATGAACGCCGTGCGGTTCGCGGTCGACGGCTTCGAGGCCGACGACATCATCGCCACCCTGGCCACCGAGGCCGAGCGGGCCGGCTTCGAGGTGCTGATCGTCACCGGCGACCGGGATTCGTTCCAGCTGGTCAGCGAGCACACGACGGTGCTGTACCCCACCAAGGGCGTCTCCGAGCTGACCCGGTTCACCCCCGCCAAGGTCGAGGAGAAGTACGGCCTGACCCCGCGGCAGTACCCGGACTTCGCCGCCCTCCGCGGCGACCCGTCCGACAACCTGCCCGGCATCCCCGGGGTCGGGGAGAAGACGGCCAGCAAGTGGATCAGGCAGTTCGGTTCCTTCGCGGAGCTCGTCGAGCGGGCCGACGAGGTCAAGGGCAAGGTCGGGCAGTCCCTGCGCGACCACCTGGAGGCCGTCAAGCTCAACCGCCACCTCACCGAGCTGGTGCGCGACGTCGAGCTGCCCCGGACCGTCGCCGAGCTGGAGCGGGCCCCTTACGACCGTGCCGCCCTCAAGGGCTTCCTGGAGGTCCTGGAGATCCGCAACCCGAGCCTGCGCGAGCGCCTGCTCGCGGTCGACCCGGGAGCGGCCGAGGAGGAGCCCCCCGCGCCCGCCGAGGGTGTCGAGATCGACGGCACCGTCCTGGGCACCGGCGAGCTGGCACCCTGGCTGGCCGAGCACGGCGGCCGCCCGCTGGGGGTGGCGATCGTCGCGGGCTGGGCGCTGGGCGTGGGCAGCGTGAGCGAGATCGCGCTCGCCGCCGCGGACGGGAAGGCCGCGTGGTTCGACACCACCCGGCTCGACGAGGCCGACGAGCGTTCCTTCGCCGCGTGGATCTCCGACCCGGCGCGGCCGAAGGTCCTGCACAACGCCAAGGAGGCCCTGCGGGTGCTCCCCGAGCACGGCTGGCGGGTCGACGGCATCACCATGGACACCGCCCTCGCCGCGTACCTGGTCAAGCCCGGCCGCAGGTCCTTCGCCCTCGACGCCCTGTCGGTGGAGTACCTCCACCGCGAGCTGGCCCCCGCCGCCGCCGACGGCCAGCTCGCCTTCGGCACGGAGGACGAGCACGCCGAGGCCGACGCGCTGATGGCCCAGGCCCGCGCGGTCCTCGACCTGGGCGAGGCGCTCGGCGAGCGGCTCGCCGAGGTCGGAGCGGCGGAGCTGCTGCACGGCGTGGAGCTGCCCACCTCGGTGCTGCTGGCACGGATGGAGCGGCACGGCATCGCCGCGGACCGGCCCCACCTGGAGGCGATGGAGCAGCAGTTCGCCGGCGCGGTGCAGCAGGCCGTCAAGGAGGCCCACGCCACGGTCGGCCACGAGTTCAACCTGGGCTCCCCCAAGCAGCTCCAGGAGGTCTTCTTCGGGGAGCTCAACCTGCCGAAGACGAAGAAGACCAAGACCGGCTACACCACCGACGCCGACGCCCTCGCCTGGCTCGCCTCCCAGACCGACCACGAGCTCCCGGTGATCATGCTCCGGCACCGGGAGCAGGCCAGGCTGCGGTCCACGGTCGAGGGCCTGATCAAGACCATCGCGGGCGACGGCCGCATCCACACCACCTTCAGCCAGACCGTCGCCGCCACGGGCCGGCTGTCCTCCACCGACCCGAACCTGCAGAACGTCCCGGTCCGCACCGACGAGGGCCGCGCGATCCGCCGGGGCTTCGTCGTCGGCGAGGGCTTCGAGTCGCTGATGACGGCCGACTACAGCCAGATCGAACTGCGGGTGATGGCCCACCTCTCCGAGGACGAGGGCCTGATCGAGGCGTTCACCTCGGGGGAGGACCTCCACACCACGGTCGCCTCGCAGGTCTTCGGTGTGGAGCGGTCCGCCGTGGACGCCGAGATGCGGCGGAAGATCAAGGCCATGTCCTACGGGCTGGCCTACGGGCTCTCGGCGTTCGGCCTCTCGCAGCAGCTCGGCATCGAGCCCGCCGAGGCCAGGGTCCTGATGGACACCTACTTCGAGCGGTTCGGCGGCGTGCGCGACTACCTGCGGCGAGTCGTCGACGAGGCGCGCGCCACCGGCTACACGGCCACCATGCTCGGGCGCCGCCGCTATCTGCCGGACCTCAACAGCGACAACCGGCAGCGCCGCGAGGCGGCCGAGCGGATGGCGCTCAACGCGCCGATCCAGGGGACGGCCGCCGACATCGTCAAGGTCGCCATGCTCAACGTGGACCGGGCACTGACCGAGGCGGGGCTCGCCACCCGTCTGCTGCTCCAGGTCCACGACGAGATCGTGCTGGAGGTCTCCCCGGGCGAACGCGAGCAGGTGGAGGCGCTGGTGCGTCAGGAGATGTCGTCGGCGGTCACCCTGCGCGCGCCGCTGGACGTCTCGGTCGGCGTCGGCCCGGACTGGGAGTCCGCCGCCCACTGAGGGCCTCCGCCGGGCGGGGGCTCCCACGCCCCGGCCCGGCGCCACCGGGCCGCCGCACCGGTCCGGGCGGCGGCCCCGTAGAGCAGGAGGCCCGCGGCCAGCCCGGCGCCCCCGCCGAAGCACGCCGTCGGGACGATGTCGAGAACGGTCTCCACCCGCCCCCCGTGCCAGTACCAGACCAGGCAGCGGTGGAGGACACCCGCGGCCACGCACAGCCCCACCACCGCCGCGGCGAGGCGGCGCTCACCGCGCCGCGCCCGCGGCCACCTGGGTGCCACGGGCTCCGCGCGCCGCACCGCGGAGGCCGCGGCCCAGACGAGCAGCAGCAGGGCCGCCGCCGAACTGCCGTACTGGACGAAGGTGTAGAGGGGGAAGCCGGCCACGTGCTGGTCGAGCACCGGCAGGAGGCGCACCCCCCACCGGCCGGGGTGGGTGAAGGCATCCCACACCACATGCGTCGACGCACCGACCACCGCGGAGGCGTAGAACGCAGCCGCCCGCACCAGCGGCGGGCGGCGCGGGGCGGCCCGCCCGTGGGCACCGGCCGGCACGGGGTGGGTTCGGGTGCGCCAGTGGCCCGGCAGCAGGGCCACCAGCGGGTCGCGGACCAGCAGCCACCCCGCGAACAGCAGGGCGGCCACGGCGGCGTCGACCGTGAACACCCCCGCGGGGCTGTGGGTGACCGAGCCGAACTCCATGGCACCGGGTACGAAGCTCGCGGCGAAGTACGTCGCGTCGGGGGCCATCGTGCCGAGCACGAGCCCGGAGGCCACCAGCGGCCCGCGTGCCGAGCCGTCGCTCCGCAGCAGGGGCAGTACCGCCGCGGCATGGCTCAACGTGAACGGCATCCTGCGTCTCCCCCTGCGCCGGTCGGTTCCATCCGCTCTGCCCAGTATGCGCTACCTCCGACGGGGCTCCTCCTCCGCCACGGCCGGGACACCGGACGCGGTGTTGGTGCCGAACCGGTGAATACCGGTCAGGAGGCAGTGCCGAGGACCCCGCGGTGGACTAGTGTCGCGTCGGACTCGTGCAGGGGAGCGCGGGACGCCGCCTCAGGGGAGGGTTCTGACCATGGCAGCGCAATTCGGCCGCCGTCTGCGCAAGGGGGCCACGACCACAGCCGTCGCAGCGGCCGCGGTGGCCGCACTGTCGGCCTCTCAGCCGCCGGGTATAGCGCCGGCGACCTCGGGCGACAGCCAGGGCACCACGGACGCCACGCCCACCCCGGACACGCCCGCCACCGGCAACTCCCCTTACTACACCGACCTTCCGCCGCTGAACTCGCCGAACAGCACGAACCCGCCCGTGGGGACGGTCCTGGCGGGCACGGGCGAGGCGGGCATCCCGGCGACGGTCCTCGACGCCTACCGGCGCGCCGAGAGCACGGTCGCCGACACCGACCCCGCCTGCCGCCTCCCGTGGCAACTGCTCGCCGCGATCGGCAAGGTCGAGTCCGGCCAGGCCCGCGGCGGCCGCGTCGACTCCGAGGGCACCACCGTCGGACGCATCCTCGGCCCCGTCCTCAACGGCGTCGGCTTCGCCAACATCTCCGACACCGACGACGGGGCCTACGACGGCGACACCGTGCACGACCGCGCCGTGGGGCCGATGCAGTTCATCCCGTCGACGTGGAAGACCTGGGGGCAGGACGCCAACGGCGACGGCCGCAAGGACCCCGACAACATCTACGACGCGGCGCTCGCCGCCGGACGGTACCTCTGCCACGGGGACCGCGACCTGACCGTCCAGGACGACCTGGACCGGGCGGTCCTGTCGTACAACCACTCGCGGGAGTACCTGCGCACCGTGCTCTCCTGGTTCGAGTTCTACCAGCGGGGCACGCACGAGGTTCCGGACGGCTCGGGTGTCCTGCCGTCCAGGCCGAGCCCGGACAGCTCACCGCAGCCCGCCCCGGTGCAGCCCGCCCCGCCCGTGCGCAAGCCCTCGCCGGCGCCGTCCCGGCCGGGGAAGGAGCCGAGCCCCGCGCCGTCGGAGCCCGGCAAGGGAGGCACGCCCAAGCCCAAGCCGACCCCCACCCCGACTCCGACCCCCACCCCGACGCCCACTCCGACGCCGACCCCCACTCCGACGCCGACCCCGACGCCGACCCCCACTCCGACGCCGACTCCCAAGCCCACGCCCGTCACGGTGTCGACGGTCGAGGACGCGGGGAGCGGCCCGCTCACGGCGACGGCCGGCCGGGTCTTCGCCACGAGCGCCACCGTCCGCGTCCTGGACTCCTCGGGCGCCCCTGTCGCGGACCACCCCGTCCGCTTCACCGTCGTCGGTGAGACCGACGCCCGCTTCCCCGACGGAGCCACCGAGGCTGTGGCCACGACCGATGCCGACGGCAGGGTCGCCGCACCCGCCCTCCGCGCGGGTGAGAGGACCGGCACCTTCACCGTCCGCGCCGCGGTCGAGAACCCGCGGATCGCTCCCGTCGACTTCGAGGCGACCGTCACCGAGCGCCTCGCCGACACACTCGGCGCCGAGCAGGTGCGGCTCGTCGCGGCGCCCGGCGAGGCGTTCGGGCCTCTCACCGTCCGGGCCGTCCACGAGGGCGCCCCCGCCCCGCGCGTCACCGTCACCGCGACGATCACCCGGCCCGAGCCCGCCGAGGGCGAGGACCTGGGCGAGGGGACCGACGCGGCAGGTCCCTACTTCGAGCGCGTCGACGGCGGCACTCCCGTCCGCACCGTCACCCTGCTGACGGACGAGCAGGGACGCCTGGTCCTCTCGGGTATCCACGCGGGCGAGGCGGAGGGCACCTTCGGCCTGCGCCTGACCACGCCGGGTGGCGGACTGCTCGACGTCGTGCTGACCGTCGAGGCCCCCGCACCCGCGGACCCCGAGCCGACCGCCCGGGAGGCCTCTCCGTCCCCGTCCGCCGGGGCCTGACAGCCGCAGGACCGACGGGGCCCCCGCCTCGCTGCTGCCGCGGGCGCACCCTCCGGGCGCGCCCGCGCAGGCGGTGCGGCGCGTGGCGCGTCTCCCGGGGGCACCTCCCCGAGCCGGGGACGGCAGCCGCGGGAGGTGCCCTGCCCCTGCCATGAGGCGGCAGCGGCACCCCCGGTGGAGGCCGGTCCGGTGGGCGAATCCGGCGCCGCAGCGGGGCGTTCCCGCGCGGTCCGCTCCCCGGTGCCCCGGGCCCGGCCCCGTCCACCGGGAGCCGCAGCTACGGGGCGCGCCGCTCCTGGCGGGCCTTGGTGAAGCGTGTTGCCTCGGCCGTGGAGGGGTCCTCGGGCCACGGGTGCCTGGGGTAGCGGCCGCGCAGCTCGGCCCGCACCGCCCGGTAGCCCTCCTGCCAGAACGAGGCGAGGTCGGATGTCACCGCCGCCGGGCGCCCGGCGGGCGACAGCAGGTGCACCACGACCGGAACTCCCGCGATCCGCGGCGTCTCGCGGAGGCCGAACAGCTCCTGGAGCTTCACCGCCAGGACGGGCTGGTCCCCGGCGTAGTCCACGCGGACGCGCGATCCGCTCGGCACCTCCAGACGCTCCGGTGCCAACGCGTCCAGCCGGGACGCCTCGCCCGAGGCCCACGGCAGCAGCCGCCGCAGCGCCTCCCCGGCGGCGATGCGCCCGAGGTCCGCCCTCCGCCGGGCCCGTGACAGCTCGGGCTCCAGCCACTCCTCGCACCGGGAGAGCAAGGCCTCGTCCGACACCTCCGGCCAGGGCGGCCCCAGCACCCGGTGGAGGAACGCCAGGCGCTGGCGCAGTCCCTCCGCCTCCCCGGTCCAGCGCAGCAGCCCGCAGCCCTCCCGCCGCAAGCCGTCCAGCAGGGCCCGCCGAACCAGCCCGGCGTCCGGTGTGGGGAGGGGAGCGGTGGCCAACTCCACCGCCCCCAGCCGTTCCACGCGCCGCGCCACGACGTCGCCGCCCTCCCAGCCCACCTCCTCGACCTCCGTCAGCAGGTGCGCCGCCGCCGCGCGGGCAGCCCCCTCGGTGACCGCCGCCGCCAGCCGCACCCGAGCCGACGCGGCCGACACCGGACGGTCCGCCACCGCCACCGCGAGCCACGGCTCACCGCGCAGGGGGGATGCGGCCCCGAGCTCCGCACGGGTTCCCGACGCCATCAGGAAGGTGCCTGCGCCGCGTGAGGAGGCGACCCGCTCAGGGAAGGCGAGGGCGGCGACCAGGCCGACGGCCGCCTCCCTGTTCCCGGCCCCCCGCCCCTCTCCTGCTGACTCCGGCGTCCCGGACCGTCCGGAGCGGGCATCCGGGGGCAGGGCGGCCAGCGCTCCCTCCAGGCGGCGGGCCTCCGCCCGCCAGCGTGCCGCGTAGGCGTCCCCGCCTCGCCCCGCCGCGCGCCACGCGCCGGCCAGGTCGTCGCCGTACTCCCGGGGCGGCTCCTCGCTGAGCAGGGCCACGGCCTCGGCGGTGCGGCGCGCGCCCAGCTGCTCGGAACCGTCCAGAAGGGCCCTCGCCAGCCGCGGATGGACGCCCAGGCGGGACATCGCCGCGCCCCTCCGCGTCGCCCTGCCTTCCGCGTCGACCGCCCCCACGGCCGTGAGGACGGAGCGGGCGGCCGCCATGGCCCCGGCGGGCGGTGCGTCCGGCAGCGCCAGACCCGCCGCCTCCGGGTCGCCCCAGCACGCCACCCGCAGGGCGAAGGCCGCCAGGTCCGCCACCGCGATCTCCGGGGAGGGGAAGCGGGGCCTGCGGGCGTCGTCGGCAGCCGACCAGCAGCGGTAGACGACTCCCGGCGCCTCACGTCCTGCGCGCCCGGCCCGCTGCTCGGCGGCCGCCGCCGAGACGGGAACCGTGGCCAGCGAGCCGAGACCCCGGGCATGGTCCACGCGTGGCTCGCGGGCCAGACCCGAGTCCACGACGACGCGGACCCCGGGCACGGTGAGGCTCGATTCGGCCACCGAGGTCGCCAGGACCACCCGCCGCCGCTCGCCGCCGCGCAGCACCGCCTCCTGGACGCCGGCCGGGGCCCGGCCGTGCAACTGGAGCACCTCGGCGCCCGTCCCTTCCAGCAGGCCCGCCGTGCGGGCGATCTCGCCCGTCCCGGGGAGGAAGCAGAGCACGTCCCCGGTGTGCTCGTGGAGGGCGCGACGCACCGTGGCCGCGACGTGCCTCAGCAACTGCGGATCCACCCGGGTGCCGTGGGCGGGACGGATGCCCGGGGGAGGGGGAGCGGACCGGAACTCCACGCCGTGGCTCTCGCCCCCGCTGCGGACCACCGGTGCCGGTGGGCCCGCCTCCGGGGACAGCAGGCGGGACCAGGTGCCCGTGTCGCTCGTCGCCGAGGCGGCCACCAGCCCCAGGTCCGGCCGCAGGGTGGCGCGGACGTCGACGAGGAAGGCCAGGGCGGTGTCGGCGTCCAGGTGGCGCTCGTGGCACTCGTCCAGGAGCACGGTGCCGACCCCCGGCAGCTCGGGGTCTCGCTGGAGCCGCTGGAGCAGCACCCCCGTGGTGACCACCTCGACGCGGGTGCCCGTGCCGACGCGCCGCTCACCGCGCACCGAGAAGCCGACGTCGCCGCCCACCTCCTGCCCGAGGAGCCAGGCCATCCGGCGGGCTGCGGCCCGCACCGCCATCCTGCGCGGTTCGGCCACGATCACGGAGCGAGCCGCGGCTCCCGACGGCCCGCCCGCCGCCGGGCCCGCCCCTATGAGGCCCGCGAGCGCGAGCGGCACCAGCGTGGTCTTGCCGGTGCCGGGCGGGGCGTGGAGCACCGCGACACCCTGTGCGTCGAGCGCGGCGAGCAACTCGGGCACGGCACGGCGGACGGGCAGGCGGTCGAGTACGTCGGTTCGGATCACGCCCTCAGTCTGGTACGGCCGGCAGCGGCGCGGGCGCACTTGTCCACAGGCTCCGTGTGCCATCGGATCGTATGATCATCGGCTCTCCGGGCGAGTGGCCCGAGGCCGCCGGCCCGCACCGTCCGCCGAGGGCGTCCCGTCCGTCCCGGCACACCGCGCCCTCCGCCCGGCGACCGCGCCGCGGGTCCTCCGCCGCGGGTCCCGTCTCCCGCCACGGCGCCCTCGGCCGCGGGCCCGCCCCACCGGCGCCCGCGTCCCGGGACCCGGACCGGCGCGCCGGCCTCCGGGGACCGGCGCGGTCCCGCGCGGGCGATCCGGTCAGTCCCGCTCGCAGACGAAGACGGCCGTTCCGGGGATCAGGTTGCCCCGCAGCGGCGACCAGCCGCCCCACTCCTGCACGTTCCACGACGGCCACTCCGGCTCGACCAGGTCCACCAGCCGGAACCCGCCCGCCACCACGTCCCGCACCCGGTCCCCCAGGGTCCGGTGGTGCTCCACGTAGACGGCCTCGCCCCGCTCGTCCTGCTCCACGTAGGGCGTCCGGTCGAAGTAGGAGGCGGCCACCGACAGGCCCTCCGGGCCGGGCTCGTCGGGGAAGGCCCAGCGGATCGGGTGCGTCACCGAGAAGACCCAGCGCCCACCGGGCCGCAGCACCCGCCGCACCTCGCGGAAGACCGCGACCGGGTCGGCCACGAACGGGACCGCGCCGTAGGCGGAGCAGGCGAGGTCGAAGGAGCCGTCCGCGAAGGGCAGGGCGCCAGCGTCCGCCTCCACCAGCGACACGTCCCCGCTGATACGCAGGGCGTGCTGGAGCTGCCGGTGGGAGAGGTCGAGGGCCACGGGCCGGGCCCCCCGGGCGGCCAGCCAGCGCGAGCACTGGGCGGCGCCGGCGCCGATCTCCAGGACGTCGAGCCCCGAGAGCGAGGCGACCGGTCCCAGCAGGGCGGCCTCCTCCTCGTCGAGCCCCTCGGGCCCCCACACGAACCGGCCGTCCCCGAGGAAGGCGCCGTGCTCGCGCTGGTACTCGTCCGCGTTCCGGTCCCACCAGCCGCGGTTCGCCCGGCTGCTCTCCGCGTCCCCCGCGTCACGGCGGGTGGCTTCCGGTTCGAAATCTTGGCTCATCGTCACCGTCGTTGTAGTTTGCGTACCGCGCAGCCGGGCCGGAGAGGTCCGCGCCGCGCGGGGCTGCCGTGGCCTCGGTGAACACGAGTTGTGCCGGATATGCGGCGCTGCGTCCCCGGTGGGCCGCTTCGCGCATTGACCGTCTCCTGCTGCCCCCGTATGCTACAAGTTGCGCTGCGGGCCTGCGTGCCTCAGACGGAGCAGGCCGCGCTCGCATCTGTATGTATGTCCCCTCGGTTCACGAGGCGCCCCGGATTCCCGGACGGCGCTTCCTAGGCTGTCCGGCTTCTGCAGCTGCGATACGGGCTCACGGCGTAGCAGTACCTACGACTTCAATGTCCGTACCGGAGCCCTTTCCCACATGACGAGCAGCACCGAGACCACCGCCACCACCCCGCAGGTTGCGGTCAACGACATCGGTAACGAGGAAGCCTTCCTCGCCGCGATCGAC
Organism: Streptomyces sp. C10-9-1; assembly: GCF_024497955.1. GTDB lineage: Bacteria > Actinomycetota > Actinomycetes > Streptomycetales > Streptomycetaceae > Streptomyces > Streptomyces sanyensis. The sequence continues at coordinate 115,784 of NZ_JANHKP010000017.1, forward strand.
GAGACGATCAAGTACTTCAACGACGGCGACATCGTCGACGGCGTCATCGTGAAGGTCGACCGGGACGAGGTCCTGCTCGACATCGGTTACAAGACCGAAGGTGTCATCCCGAGCCGCGAGCTCTCGATCAAGCACGACGTCGACCCGAACGAGGTCGTCAAGGTCGGCGACGAGATCGAGGCCCTCGTCCTCCAGAAGGAGGACAAGGAAGGCCGCCTGATCCTCTCGAAGAAGCGCGCCCAGTACGAGCGTGCCTGGGGCACCATCGAGAAGATCAAGGAAGAGGACGGCATCGTCACCGGTACCGTCATCGAGGTCGTCAAGGGTGGTCTCATCCTCGACATCGGCCTCCGCGGCTTCCTTCCGGCGTCCCTCGTCGAGATGCGCCGTGTCCGCGACCTCCAGCCCTACGTGGGCAAGGAGCTCGAGGCCAAGATCATCGAGCTGGACAAGAACCGCAACAACGTGGTCCTGTCCCGCCGCGCCTGGCTGGAGCAGACCCAGTCCGAGGTCCGCCAGACCTTCCTCACCACCCTGCAGAAGGGCCAGGTCCGCTCCGGCGTCGTCTCCTCGATCGTCAACTTCGGTGCGTTCGTGGACCTGGGCGGCGTCGACGGCCTGGTGCACGTCTCCGAGCTGTCCTGGAAGCACATCGACCACCCGTCCGAGGTCGTCGAGGTCGGCCAGGAGGTCACCGTCGAGGTCCTCGACGTGGACATGGACCGCGAGCGTGTCTCCCTGTCGCTGAAGGCGACGCAGGAGGACCCGTGGCAGCAGTTCGCCCGCACCCACCAGATCGGCCAGGTCGTCCCGGGCAAGGTCACCAAGCTGGTTCCCTTCGGTGCGTTCGTCCGCGTGGACGAGGGCATCGAGGGCCTGGTCCACATCTCCGAGCTGGCCGAGCGCCACGTGGAGATCCCGGAGCAGGTCGTCCAGGTCAACGACGAGATCTTCGTCAAGGTCATCGACATCGACCTTGAGCGTCGCCGGATCAGCCTCTCGCTGAAGCAGGCCAACGAGTCCTTCGGCGCCGACCCGTCCGCGGTCGAGTTCGACCCGACCCTGTACGGCATGGCCGCGTCCTACGACGACCAGGGCAACTACATCTACCCCGAGGGCTTCGACCCCGAGACCAACGACTGGCTGCCGGGCTACGAGGCCCAGCGCGAGGCGTGGGAGACCCAGTACGCCGAGGCGCAGCAGCGCTTCGAGCAGCACCAGGCCCAGGTCATCAAGTCCCGCGAGGCCGACGAGGCCGCCGCTGCCGAGGGTGGCAACGCCGCTCCGGCCGCAGCGCCGACCGGTGGCTCCTACTCCTCGGAGTCGGACGACAACTCCGGCGCCCTGGCGTCGGACGAGGCGCTCGCCGCCCTGCGCGAGAAGCTGGCGGGCGGCCAGAGCTGACGCTCCGGCCCCGGTCACCGCACCGCTGACGTACGGCCCGCTCCCCACCGGGGGGCGGGCCGTACCGCTTTTCCCCTGCTCCCGCGCCGGCCGACCCGGCGCACGGCCCGGTCACGGGAATGCCGCACCGACACTGCGCGTTGTCGCAGTCGACACGAGGAGGAGCGGTAACCGTGCTTGATCCGCAGGGACTGTACGAGTGGGACCCCAAGGGGCTCGCGGTGGTCGACATGGCTCTCGCGCAGGAGTCGGCGGGGCTCGTCATGCTGTACCACTTCGAGGGGTACATCGACGCGGGAGAGACCGGCGACCAGATCGTCGGCCACCTGCTGGACACGCTTCCGCACCAGGTCGTGGCCCGTTTCGACCACGACCGCCTGGTCGACTACCGTGCCCGCCGCCCGCTGCTCACCTTCCGGCGCGACCGCTGGACCGCCTACGACACGCCGACACTGGAGCTGCGTCTGGTCCAGGACGCGACGGGCGCTCCCTTCCTGCTGCTCTCCGGCCCCGAGCCGGACGTCGAGTGGGAGCGCTTCGCCGCGGCGGTCCGCCAGATCGCCGAGCGGCTGCGGGTGCGCCTCGCCGTCAACTTCCACGGCATCCCCATGGGCGTCCCGCACACCCGCCCCGTCGGGCTCACCCCTCACGGCAACCGTGCCGACCTGGTGCCGGGCCACCGCAGCCCGTTCGACGAGGCGCAGGTCCCCGGCAGCGCCGAGGCGCTGGTGGAGTACCGCCTGATGCAGGCCGGCCGGGACGTCCTCGGGGTCGCTGCCCACGTGCCCCACTACGTGGCCCGCTCCGCCTACCCGGACGCGGCCCTCACCGCGCTGGAGGCCATCACCGCGGCCACCGGGATCGTGCTGCCCGGCGTCGCGCACGCGCTGCGTACCGCGGCGCAGCGCACCCAGACGGAGATCGAGCGCCAGATCCGCGAAGGCGACGAGGAACTCACCGCCCTCGTCCAGGGGCTTGAGCACCAGTACGACGCGATCGCCGGTGCCGAGACGCGCGGGAGCCTGGTCGCGGAACCGGTGGACCTCCCCTCCGCGGACGAGATCGGCAGGGAGTTCGAGCGCTTCCTGGCCGAACGTGAGGGCGATTCGGGGTGATCGGCTAGGCTGCGGGCGCCGCCGCCGGTCCGGCAGATGCGTGGAGGAACCCGCTGCCGCAGCCGGTGGGGCCCGCCCGGCGCCGCGCGGGGCGGAACGAGCGTCGAGCGTGGTGGAGGCAGGGCGTGCTGACCGTGGGCCTGACCGGTGGGATCGGTGCCGGCAAGAGCGAGGTGTCCCGGCTTCTCGCCTCGTACGGTGCGGTCCTGGTGGACGCCGACCGCATCGCCCGGGAGGTCGTGGAGCCCGGGACCGAGGGGCTCGCCGCGGTGGTCCGGGAGTTCGGCGCGGACGTCCTGCTGCCGGACGGAGCGCTGGACCGGGCGAAGCTGGGGGCGCTGGTGTTCGGCGACCGCGAGCGGCTGGCCGTCCTCAACGGCATCGTGCACCCGCTCGTGCGGGCCCGCTCCCAGGAGCTGCAGGATGCCGCAGGCCCCGGAGACGTGGTCGTCCACGACGTCCCCCTGCTCACCGAGAACGGCCTGGTGGACCTGTACGACCTGGTCGTGGTCGTGGACGCGGACCCGGCCACCCAGCTGGACCGGCTGGTGCGGCTGCGCGGCATGGCGGAGCCGGAGGCCCGGGCCCGGATGGCGGCCCAGGCCACCCGTGAGCAGCGGCTCGCCGTCGCCGACATCGTGATCGACAACGACGGTCCGCTCGACGCGCTCGAGCCCCGGGTGCGGGCCGTGTGGGAGGAGCTGGCGGCCAGGACGGCGGGAGGGTAGCCGGGGCCGGCGCCGCTGACCGACGCCTTTCGCGGCCGGAATATCCCGTGCACCGGGGCATGTTGCAAAGCAGCAGCCGAGGGGAAGGATCCGAAGGTGCCCATGAGCGATCCGGAAACGCACGTCATCGACTTCCGTGCCGCCGAGCAGCTGCTCGCCGCACGGGATCCGCGGGGTGCCGTGAAGCTGCTGGACTCCGTCATCGCCGCGCACCCGGAGAACACCGCAGCGCGGCTGCTGCGTGCCCGGGCCTTCTTCGCGGCAGCGCAGCTGCGGCCCGCCGAGCTGGAGTTCGAACTCGTCCTGGAGCGTGAGCCGGACAACGCTTTCGCCCACTTCGCCCTCGCCCGGACCTTCGAGAGGTCCGGCAAACCCGAGCAGGCGCAGCGCCACTTCCGTCTGGCCGCCGCCCTGGACCCCAAGCCCGAGTTCCTGAGGGCCGCGCGCTTCGACGACGGGGCCTGAGGCGCGGCCCCTCCCCGCCCGAGCCGGTGCGGGGCGGGGGACTGCCGCCGGGAGCCCCGGGTGGAGCCGGGCGGCCGTGCGCAGTGCCCGCCGAGGGTCCTGCGGGGCCTCCGCCGCTCTCCTTCCGCGTTGGGTTCGCGACCTCAGCCGTGGTCGGGGTCGTAGGGCGGCACGTCGCGGCCCGGCTGGTAGTGGGGCCCCTGGCGGATGCGGTGCACCACGAGCCCCACGTCCACGACCGTGACGAGGAACAGCGCCGAGCAGAGCGCCGACCACCCGGGGTGGTCCGCCAGGGCGAAGGCCGCTGCCGCCCCACCGAAGAAGACCAGGCCCCAGATCCCCAGGCCCAGGCGCAGGCGGAGCGGGCTCCGGGCGTTGACCGGCTCGTTCCCGCTGCGCATGGCACCACCTCCCACTCCAGGGTGCACCCGGCGCGGACGCGGTTCCGGTGCCTGCCGGATCCCGGCCGGCGGTGCCCCGGCGCCTGCCGGCCGGTTTTGTGGGGACGTGCCGCATCCAAGCACCGTATGAATCGCGTAATACAGGGCATAAGGGTCGTATGGCGCAGTGAAGCTGCGGTATCAGGGCAGGGGGTGCCCCCATGGTCGAGGAACTGATCGTCGCCGGCACGACGGTCGCGGCTGCCTGCGGGGTCTACATGATGGCGGCCGCCCGGGTCGTCAGGCAGTTCGAGCGGGGCGTGGTCCTGCGCCTGGGAAAGCTGCGCCGTGAGGTGCGCCGCCCGGGATTCACGCTGATCGTGCCCGTGGTCGACCGCATGCACAAGGTCAACATGCAGATCGTCACCATGCCCGTCCCCGCCCAGGAGGGGATCACCCGCGACAACGTCACCGTCAGGGTCGACGCCGTCGTGTACTTCCGTGTCGTGGACGCGGTCAACGCCGTGATCGAGGTCGAGGACTACCGCTTCGCCGTCTCGCAGATGGCCCAGACCTCCCTGCGCTCGATCATCGGCAAGAGCGACCTGGACGACCTGCTGTCCAACCGGGAGAAGCTCAACCAGGGGCTCGAGCTGATGATCGACAGCCCCGCCGTGGGGTGGGGCGTGCAGATCGACCGTGTGGAGATCAAGGACGTGTCCCTGCCCGAGGCCATGAAGCGCTCGATGGCCCGGCAGGCCGAGGCGGATCGCGAGCGCCGGGCCCGGGTGATCAACGCGGACGCGGAGCTGCAGGCGTCGAAGAAGCTCGCCGAGGCCGCCGGAGAGATGTCGAAGCAGCCCGCGGCCCTCCAGCTCCGCCTGCTGCAGACGGTGGTCGCGGTGGCGGCCGAGAAGAACTCCACACTCGTCCTGCCCTTCCCCGTCGAACTCCTGCGCTTCCTGGAGCGAGCCCAGCAGGGAGCGCCCGAGGCCGACCGGCCCGCTCCCCCGGAGGAGCGGCCCGCTCCCCTGGAGAAGCCGGCTGCGCCGCAGGAACTCGCCCCCGGGGCCGGGACCCCGATCCCGGAGGCTGAAGCCCCTACCGGCAGGCGGCCCCCCGACGACCCGGCCGCGGTTCCGCCGTCCCGGCCGGCGGCCGCGTGACCTCCCGCACGGCCGCGTGACCTCCCGCACGGCCGGGTGACCTCCCGCCCGGCCGTGCGCCCGGACACCGCGCCGGTCGGCACCGGGAGCGCCCCCGCGGGACCGCGGCCCGTCGATGTCAGTGCCCGCCCGTAAGGTCGAAGGACACGGTGCGCACCGCGCACCACCCCCAGCCTGCGGGAGGAGGCGCCACCATGACCGGCCGAAGCACGCCTGCGCCTCCCCGTGCGCCGCAGGCCCCCGAACGGCCCCGCCCGCTGCCGCTCGCGCCCCAGGCGGACCGGGCCGGGCCGCTCCTCCGCTGCGCTCCCGTTCTGCTGCCCGGCGCGCTGCCCCGTGAGGGGCGGTTCGCCTTCTGGTCCCCCGGTGCCGACGAGGTCCCGGGGGCGGAGGACCGGATCACCGTCGTACGGGCCCACGGCTCCGGCATCCGCCGCCGCACCGTCCCGGCCCGGCTGGTCCCCGTCGTGGAGGCCCTGCCGCTGCTGGTCCGGGCCGCCGCCGAACCCCGGTCCCACCCGGCCGCGGCCTGCTGGGGGGCGGCCGCCCGCCACGCCCTCCACCTGGTGGCCCGCGGGCGCCTCCTGCCCGGTCTGGACGACGGCGACCTGGACGTCTGGCGCGCCGGGCCCCTCGACGCCGAGGACATCGCCCAACTGCGCGCCATCGCCGCGGCCATGCCGCCGGAGGCCCACGCCGTGCCCGTCCCCGGTTCCTCCCCCATGCGGCTCGCCGACCCCGAGTACCTGGTGCGTCAGCTCTTCGACGCCGTTGCCGACGTCCTGCCCCGCACCCCGGCCGCCCCGCACGCCGCGGGCCCCGCCTTCGCGGCGCAGTCCGCCCAGCACCTGCCCCGGGCGCGCGGCTGGGCGGCGGAGGCGGCGGCCGCCATGGACGCCGGGGTCAGGGTCTCCCTCCGCCTCGACCCCTCCGCCTTCGCGCTCTTCGACACCGGGAACGGAGCCGTCCCCCCGGACGGGCAGCCGCGCAACGCGGCCGCGGCCGTGGTGCAGATCCACAGCCTCGCCGACCCGGCGCTGGTCGCCGACGCGGCGGCCCTGTGGGCCGGTTCGGCCGGCGAGCGCCTGGGGCCGCGGGCCCGTATCGACGCCATGCTCGCCCTGCGCGCCGCCGCACGGGTCTGGGCGCCTCTCGCCCGGCTGCTGGACCAGCAGGTGCCGGACGTCCTCGCCCTCACCGAGGACGAGCTGTACGAGCTGCTGGGACCGGCGGCCGCCCGGCTCGACGCGGTCGGCGTCGCCCTCCACTGGCCCCGTGAGCTCGCGCGCAGCCTCAGTGCCGCCGCCGTGGTGCGCCCCGCACCGGGCTCCGCCACGGACGGCACCCCCTTCTTCGACGGCGCCGCACTGCTGCGCTTCGACTGGCAGCTCGCCCTCGACGGAGACCCCCTGACCGAGGCGGAGATGGACGTGCTCGCCGAGTCGCACCGACCGGTCGTACGGCTCCGCGACCGCTGGGTGGTCGTCGATCCCGACCTCGTCCGCAAGGCCCGCAAACGGGAGCTGGGACTGCTGGAGCCGCCCGCCGCCCTCGCCGCCGCCCTGACGGGCACCGCCGAGGTCGACGGGGAGACCGTCGAGGCCGTGCCCACGGGTGCACTGGCCGCACTGCGGGACCGGATCACGGCCGGGCCCGTCGCCGCCGAGCCCCCCGAGGGGCTCGCCGCGACACTGCGCGACTACCAGCTGCGAGGGCTCGCCTGGCTGGAGTCGATGGCCTCGCTCGGGCTCGGCGGCTGCCTCGCCGACGACATGGGCCTCGGCAAGACCGTCACCGTCATCGCCCTGCACCTGCGCCGCGCCCGTCCGGAGCCGACGCTCGTCGTCTGCCCCGCCTCCCTGCTCGGCAACTGGCAGCGGGAGATCACCCGCTTCGCCCCCGGCACACCCGTCCACCGCTTCCACGGCGCAGACCGCGCCCTGCCCGCCGCCGGCGGGTTCGTCCTCACCACCTACGGCACCATGCGCACCAGCGCGGAGCGGCTGGCCGCGCACACCTGGGGGCTGGTCGTCGCCGACGAGGCCCAGCACGTGAAGAACCCGAACGCGGCCACCGCCAAGGCCCTGCGCAGGATTCCCGCACCCGCCCGCGTGGCCCTCACCGGCACCCCCGTGGAGAACAACCTCTCCGAACTGTGGGCCCTCCTCGACTGGACGACACCCGGGCTCCTCGGCCCTCTCGCGTCGTTCCGGGCCCGGCACGCCCGCCTCGTGGAGAGCGGCGAGGACCCGGAAGCGGCCGAACGGCTCGCGCGCCTGGTGCGGCCCTTCCTGCTGCGCCGGCGCAAGTCCGACCCGGGCATCGTGCCCGAGCTCCCACCGAAGACCGAGACGGACCACCCGGTGCCCCTCACCCGGGAGCAGGCCTCCCTGTACGAGGCCGTGGTGCGCGAGTCCATGGCCGCCGTCGGGGCGGCGGACGGGATGGCGCGCCGCGGCCTGGTGATGAAGCTGCTGACCTCCCTCAAGCAGATCTGCAACCACCCGGCCCAGTTCCTGCGCGAACGCGGGGGAGCTTCCGGGGCACCGCCCGGCGCGAACCTCCGCCTGGCCGGACGCTCCGGGAAGGTCGCCCTGCTCGACGAACTCCTCGCCACGATCCTCGCCGAGGACGGCGCCGTCCTCGTCTTCACCCAGTACGTGGCCATGGCCCGGCTGCTGGCGGAGCACCTGGCCACCCGCGCCGTACCCTGCCAGCTCCTCCACGGCGGAACGCCCGTCGCCGAGCGGGAGCGCATGGTCGACCGCTTCCAGTCGGGGGAGGTGCCCGTCTTCCTCCTCTCGCTCAAGGCCGCGGGGACCGGCCTCAACCTCACCCGGGCGGGCCATGTCGTCCACTTCGACCGCTGGTGGAACCCGGCCGTCGAGGAGCAGGCCACGGACCGCGCCTACCGGATCGGCCAGACCCGGCCCGTCCAGGTCCACCGCCTGGTCACCGAGGGCACGGTCGAGGACCGGATCGCCGAGCTGCTCGCCGCCAAGCGGGCGCTCGCCGACGCGGTGCTCCACGGCGGGGAGGCCGCGCTCACGGAACTGACCGACCGCGAACTCGCCGACCTGGTCGCGCTCCGGAGGCGGCAGTGACCCCGCTCCGGCGCCGGGAGCCCCGCGGCCTCTCCGGGGACGACACGCGGCGCACCTTCTCCTCCGCCGCACTCTCCGCCGGGGGGCCCACGGCACCGACCTGGTGGGGCACGGCCTGGGTGGAGGCCATGGAGGACGCCGCCCTGGACCGCGCCCGCCTGGAGCGGGGCCGGTCCTATGCCGGGAGCGGGCGAGTCGCCTCCATCACGGTCACCCCGGGGCGCGTGACCGCCTACGTGCAGGGCGGCCGCCCCCGTCCGTACCGCACCGAACTCCGGCTGCGCACCCTGGGCGACGGTGAGTGGGAGGCCCTGCTCGACGCGGCCGCAGCCCGCCCCGAGCACATCGCCGCCCTCCTCGACAAGGAGGTCCCGCACACCCTCGCCTCCGCGGCGGAGCTGCTGCCGGGCCCCGGTGACCTCGTCCCGGACTGCTCCTGTCCCGACGACGGCATGCCGTGCAAGCACGCGGCGGCCCTGTGCTACCGCACCGCGGCGCTGCTGGACGAGGATCCCTTCGTGCTCTTCCTCCTGCGCGGCCGAGGCGAACGCCAGGTGCTCGCCGCGCTCGCCCACCGCAGCGCCGACCGGGCGGCCGGGGAACGCCGCACCGGAGGCGCCGCGCCCGGCGCGCCGCCCTCCGTCGCCGCACGCGATGCCCTGCACGCCGGTGCCAGGCCGCCGCTCCCGCCGCCCCTTCCCGCTCCGTCGCGGCCCGGCCGCCCGCCGGCCTACCCCCACGCTTCCGGCGCCCCCGACCCCCTCTCCCTGGACCTGCTCGCGGGAGAGGCCGCGGCCCGCGCCCATGCGCTGCTGGCGACCGGCCGCGATCCGGTCGCCGGGCTGACGACCTGGCAGGACGCCGTGCGCCTCGCCGCGGCCCATCCGGGGGCGGGACTGGCGGCCTCCACCCGAGCGCTGTACCGCGACCTCGCGGCCGCGACGGGCCGCGCCCCGGTCGAACTGGCCCGCGCGGTCGCGGCGTGGCGGCAGGGCGGACCGGCAGCCCTGCGTGTCCTGGAGGAGCCCTGGGACCCGCCGGCCGGTCCCTTCGACCGCGCCCGCTCCGCGCTCACGGCGGCCGGTATGCCGCCGTTCCGCCCCTGGCGCAACCATCTGACCTCCCCCGCGCTGCAACTGCGCCTGGGGCAGGACGGACTGTGGTACGGCTACGAGTCCGAGACGGGGCGGGAGGACTGGTGGCCCGGAGGCACCCCGGACGAGGACCCGGTCGCCGCCCTCCGCGGCGCCGCGCGGCCTGCCGACGGCGTTCCGCGAGGAGAGTGAGGGCCCCCACCCCCTCTCGCCGTCGGCCCGTACACGAGCCGCGGCCCTGGGGCGGCTCCCCGGTCGCGGCCCCGCCGATGCACCGAGCCGGCGCACCGAGCCGGCGCCGTGCCGCCGCCGGTGCGTCCAGCGCGCCGGGGCCCCGAGGCAGGGGCCGGGGCGACGGCGGCGGCCGGGAGGTCCACCCGATCGACGGTTTACCCACGAACGGGTGAATGGTCCGTTCGCCAGAACCCTTCCGCGCCCCTTGGGCGTTAAGCCCGATACGGGCACATGCCCGGCCGTCGACTTCCTGAAGGCAGGGACCCATGAGGCAGGTTCACCGCAAGGGCCTGGCCACCGTGATGCTCACGGGTGGCGCACTGGCCATGGCCACCGGCTACGCGCACGCCGATGCGTCGGCGGACGGCTCCGCCGTCGGGTCCCCGGGCGTGCTGGCGGGCAACGGCGTCCAGCTGCCCGTGCACCTCCCCGTGAACGCCTGCGGCAACACGGTCAACGTGGTGGGGCTGCTCAACCCGGCGGCGGGCAACTCCTGCGCGAACACCTCGGCGGGCGGCGGCGCCGACGACACCCGGTCCGGCGGGTCGGCCGCGGGCGGCACCCGAGCCGGCGGTGCCGAAGCCGACGGCGCGGACAGGGACGGTGCGCAGACGGGCGGCGCGGGCGCCGCCTCCGGGGCCGGAGCCTCCAACGGGGGCGGCGCCCGGGCCGAGGGACAGGCGGCGGGCTCGCCGGGTCTGCTCTCCGGGAACGGCATCGCCCTGCCCGTCGACCTCCCCGCCAACGTCAGCGGCAACTCGGTCAACGTGGTCGGCATCGGCAACCCCGTGATGGGCAACACCTCCGTCAACGTCTCCGAGCAGCCCCCGACCGAGACCGAGCCCACCACGCCCCCGGTGGTGGAGGAGCTCCCCGACCCCGAACCCGTCGTCGAGGAGCCGGTCCGGACCCCGGCCCCGGCCCCGGCCGCGCCTTCCGTCGACGCCCTCGCCCACACCGGTGCGGACACGGCGGCCTACGCGCTCTCCGCCGGTGCCGCGATGCTGCTCGGCGGAGCGCTGCTCTACCGCCGCTCCCGCGGCGGATCCTCCGCCTGACCGCCCGGGCCCCGTGCTCCTCTGCCGGAAGCCCCCGGCGGCGGGGCGCCGACCGGGTCCTGCGAGGCGGCTCGGCGCCAGGTGTCCAGGACACCCTCCACGTCCGGTGCCACCCGCGCCCGTGCCTCGCGCCGGGGCACTCCTGCAGTCAGCAGGGCGTCGTACTCCGTGTCCAGATGGCGTACCGAGGCCCGCACCGCCGCCGTCACGGCCGCGCCGTCCAGGGCTCGGCCCGCGGAACTCCGGCCCACCCTGCCACTGCCCCTGAGGGAGGCGTGGGCGGCGATCCCGGCAGCCCGGTCCCCGGGGCAGCCGGGAAAGAGACGGCGGATCTCTCCGGCGAGAGCCTCGGTGAACCGGACGTCCTCGGCGGCCCTGCGCTCCGCGTCGCGGCCGCGGCGCCTCGCCCTGCAACTCCGCGTCCGCCCGGCATGCCTCCTCGGCCCGCGCCAGGGCCCCGCGCTCGACCAGAAGCCCCAGACGCTCCGCGCGATCGTGCCGCCGGTCGTGGCGGACGACCACGGCGAAGAGCGAACTGCCCTCGCGGGACCGGCGGGTGAGTGCCGTGTCACCACGCGGCAGGTAGACCAGATGTCCCAGGTCCGCGCAGTCGAGGCACACGGGGACCCCCGACTCGACCACATGCATCGCCAGCGGGCCCCGGCGGCAGACGGCGCAGTGCCGACCCCGCCGCGGCCGTACGACAATCCGCCCCATCCACGGAACCTACCCGCGAACCGTGCCCGGCTCCCTCGCGCCTGCACCGGTACCCGGCGCCCGCCGGGGGCGCTTTCTCCCGCGCCGACCGGAGCGTCCGGGGCGACGCCGTCCGGGCCCGCTCCCTCCGGGAGCAGCCGCCACCGGGGGAGCCTGGCGGCTGCCGCCGACGGCTGCGGGAACCTCGCCGCGAGGGGCACGAGCGCGCCCCCGTCACCGCCTCGCAGCTCTTCCGCCTCCCGCGGCTGCGGGGGCCCGTAGTGTCCGCCCCCTCTAGGCCCCCGTCGCCCCTCGCCGCCGAGGCCCACCTGGTGTCACGGCCGGCACCTGCGAGCGGCGGCGCCCCTCCCACCTGGCCGCCCGGCACTGACCCGGGCCCGTGCCCGCCACCTCCCGGTGGAGAGCGCGGCCTTGCATGCCTGCCGGTCCTGGCCGTGCACCCTCGGCGCCGACCTGCGCGGGAGCCGGCTCGGGAAGCCGTGATCCGGCAGGATCGGGCCCCAGGCCCCCCGCATCCGGTCGGCCTTCGGCACGGACGCACGGGGTACGGAGCCGACCCGGCCGACGCGTGCGCCGCGGGGCGGGGGGCGGGCCGACTCGCCCCGGTCCGGAGACCGCACCCGCCGGGTGACCGGCGCAGGGCAGCGGCGCGTCCCGCATGCGACCGCGCCCCGGCGGACCACCTCCCGGCGGAACCCGCCGGCCAGGCGGCACGGGTGGCGGCGCCGCCCTCGGCGGCGCATGCCGGAGCCGGTGCGGACGTGAGTGCTCCAGCCCTTCCGGCGGCCGCACCCGCCGCGCAGCGCACCCCGCCTTCTTGGGCCGGTCCCGTCGGCTGAGGCACCGGGCTCGACCACGGCGGCTGCTTCGGCCGGGAAGTCGCGGACGGCGGGCCCTTCCCGGGCGGGCGGCGGGTACGGGAGCCCGGCGCCGACGGCGACCACGCGGGGCTGAGGCGCCAAGGTTCCCACCGCCGAGCGGGAGTGCACCGGGCGCGCCGACGGGAGGCACCGCCCCGTAAATCCGTTCGAGTTGCCCGGGAGGGATTGGTAGGTTCGTCCGCGTGGCGAAACTCAACCAGATCATCGCAGTGGAGAAGGGCGTCAAGACCAGGGCGCACCACGACCTGACAGCCGCCCACCACGGGCTCCAGAAGCCCGCGCTGCTCGCGGGCATCTCCCGCACCTACCAGCCCAAGGACGAGGAGGGCGAGCAGCTCCCGCCCGAGTCCACCCGGGTGCAGGTGCAGGCGGAGGAGGTCCTGCGGGACACCGCCAGGACCCTGACGCGGCTGTTCGACGTGACCGCCACCAAGGACTGGGCCAACTGCACGGCGCGAGCGGACGTCACCGTGGACGGCCGCGCCCTGCTCACCGGGGTGCCCGTCTCGTATCTGCTGTTCCTGGAGAAGCAGTTGACGGACATCGCCACGTTCGTGCGCAAGCTGCCGGTGCTGGACGCCTCAGAGTCGTGGGTCCACGACCCGTCGACGGACGCGTGGAAGACGGACCCGGTGCGTACGGTCCGCACCCGGAAGGTGCCGCGCAACCATGTGAAGGCCGAGGCCACGGAGCACCACCCGGCCCAGGTCGATGTCTACTACGAGGACGTCCCGGTCGGCTACTGGACGACCGTGAAGTTCTCGGGGGCGCTTCCGGCCCGTCGGCTCAACGAGTTGACGGAGCGGCTGGAGAAGCTCCAGCAGGCCGTGAAGTTCGCCCGCGAGGAGGCCAACGCCTGCGAGGTGGACGACCGGCGGGCGGGTGATGCCGTGTTCGGCTATCTCTTCGGATAGCCGCTGACGACTCCCCGGGCGCCGAGGCGCGTCCGGGGTGCGCGAGGAGCGCAAAGCTGAAGCTGAAGTTCGTCGTGATCAGGCGGTGACGGAGGAGGTTCGAATCCTCCCCCCGGCACTCGTGCCGGGGTGGCCCATGTCAGGCAGAGGCACACCGCGTCAATCTCAGACTCCCGCTCCAGACTCAGCATTCGCCGCCGATCGCCGGATCGACCGGACCTGGGCTCCGGACGTCGAAGTGCCGGTTCAAGTCCGGCCCGCGCAGCTCGGTGCGCGGTGGTCCAAAGGCAGGACGCGGCGACATCAGACTGACCCGGGTCCTCAAGCGTGCCGGCGTGCCGTACGGGCGGCAACCACAGGGCCCGGGGGTCGGCTACGCCCCCGGGCCCGCCTCCTCCACCGGCGGAACGCGCCCCTCGGGTCCGTGCCCCGCTCCGCTACTGCCGGTAGCCGCCGAGGAAGCGCCCGATCCGGCTGATGGCTGCGTCGAGGTCGTCGGCGTGCGGCAGCGTCAGGATCCGGAAGTGGTCGGGGCGCGGCCAGTTGAACCCCGTGCCCTGGACGACCTGGATCTTCTCCCGCAGGAGCAGGTCGAGCACGAACTTCTCGTCGTCGTGGATCGGGTGGACCTTCGGGTCCAGCCGGGGGAAGGCGTAGAGCGCCCCCTTGGGCTTGACGCACGACACGCCCGGGATCTCGTTGAGCCGCTGCCAGGCGCGTTCGCGCTGCTCGTGGAGCCTTCCGCCGGGTGTCACCAGCTCCTCGATGGACTGGCGCCCGCCGAGGGCGGCCTGGATGGCGTACTGGGCGGGTGCGTTGGGGCACAGCCGCATGGAGGCCAGCATGGTCAGGCCCTCCAGGTAGTCCCTGGCGTGCCGGCGGGGGCCGCTGACCACGAGCCAGCCGGAGCGGAAGCCGGCGACACGGTAGGTCTTGGACAGGCCGCCGAAGGTCAGGACCACCAGGTCGGGTGCCAGCGCGGCGGCGGGGTGGTGCACCGCGTCGTCGTACACGATCCGGTCGTAGATCTCGTCGGCGAACACCATGAGGCCGTGGCGCCGGGCGAGGTCGAGGATGCCTTCGACGACCTCCCGCGGATAGACCGCACCGGTGGGGTTGTTGGGGTTGATGATCACCACGGCGCGGGTGCGGTCGGTGATCTTCGCGGCCATGTCCGCGAGGTCCGGGTTCCAGTCCGACTGCTCGTCGCAGAGGTAGTGCACGGCCTTGCCGCCGGACAGGGTGGTGACCGCCGTCCACAGGGGGAAGTCGGGTGCGGGGACGAGGACTTCGTCGCCGTCCTCCAGCAGGGCCTGGACGGCCATGGAGACCAGTTCGGAGACGCCGTTGCCGAGGAAGACCGAGTCGACGTCCACGTCGTCGAGGCCCATGGCCTGGTAGCGCTGCGCGACGGCGCGACGGGCGGAGAGGATGCCGCGGGAGTCGGTGTACCCGTGGGCCCGGGGCAGCATCCGGATCATGTCCTGGACGATCTCCTCCGGGGCCTCGAACCCGAAGAGGGCCGGGTTGCCCGTGTTCAGGCGGAGGACGCTGTGGCCCGCCTCCTCCAGGGCGTTGGCGTGCTCCACCACCGGTCCGCGGATCTCGTAGCAGACCTCGCTGAGCTTGCTCGACTGCCGGAACTCCATGGTGTGGCCCTCCCTTGACCGATGTACTGCTTGGTTTTACCAAGTTCGAGCTTGGAAAGTCCAACAACATGTCTAGACTGCGTCGCATGCCACGTGAGACCCGCCGCCGGAGCTACGACCAGTACTGCGCCGCCGCCCGTGCGCTCGACACCGTCGGTGACCGCTGGACCCTGCTCGTGGTCCGCGAGCTGCTCGCCGGACCGCGCCGCTACAGCGACCTCCACGCCGACCTGCCGGGAGTCAGCACCGACGTCCTGGCCTCGCGGCTCAAGGAGATGGAGCAGTCGGGCCTCGCCCTGCGCCGCCGGCTCGCGCGCCCCTCGTCCGTCCAGGTGTACGAACTCACGCCCCGGGGACGCGCCCTGCTCCCGGTGCTCGACGCCCTGGCCGCCTGGGGCGCGCCCGACCTCGCAGGGCGCCGCCCGACGGACGCGGTGCGAGCCCACTGGTTCGCCGTCCCGCTGCTGGGTCTGCTCGCCCCCGCCGCCGCCTCGGCCGGCCGCCGCGGAGCCGTGGAGGTGCGCATCGACGAGGGCGTGTTCCACCTCCTCCTCGGCCCCGGGGACCCCGAGCAGGCCGTCGCCGTGGGACACGAGGGAGCCCCGGCCTCCGCCCCCGCCTACGGAGACGGTCCGGCACCGGCCCCCGCGGCCGTGCTCACCCTCACGACGGACACCTGCACCGCACTGGTCACCGGTGCGCTGACCCTCGCGGAGGGGGTGCGCTCGGGCCGCATCGCGGTGGAAGGGGACGGCGGCCTCGTCGGAGCCGGCGACCACCGGGGAGCGTGCGCCTGACCCTCCCCGGCCCTGCTCGCCCGGAGACCGGTCGCCGCCGCCTCGTCCGTGCGGGAGCGCCGCCGCGCCCGGCGCCCGTTCCGCGGCGCCGGGCCGGGCGCCCCCACGAGGCGGAGCACCCGTGGTTCAGGGGCGGCCGCCGACGAGGGTCACCGCCCGCGCCCCTGCCGAGCAGCCCTCCACCGCCGCCGTCCGTGCGTCCGCACCGCGCAGCCGAGCGGCCAGGAACGCCCCGGTGAAGGCGTCACCGGCGCCCGTGGTGTCCAGCGCACGGGCCGCGGGTGCGTCCACCCGCCCCGTCACCGCGCCCCGCTCGGCGACCACCGCGCCCCGCCGCCCCAGGGTCACCGCGGTGAGGGGGAACAGGCGGCTCAACTCCGCTGCGGCCTCGGCCGGATCGGCCCTGCCGCCGAGAAGCCGGGCCTCGTCGGCGTTGGGCAGCAGGACGTCCGCCCCCCGGAGCGCCGCCAGCATCCGGGGGATCCCGTAGCCGGTGATGAAACCGGCCGAGGCCGGGTCCACCGAGACCGGGACGCCCCGCTCCCGTGCCGCCCGCAGTGCCCTGCGTGCCGCCTCGGCGCCGGTCGGCGTGAAGAAGAGGTAGCCCGACAGGTGCAGATGCCCCACGCCGTCCAGCAGCCCGGGCGACCAGTCGTCCGGACCCAGGCGGTGCACCGCGCCGCTGTCCGTGAGGAAGGTCCGCTCGGCGGACGCGTCGACGAGGGCGATCACGGTGGCCGTGGGCGCCACCGCGTCCGGCACCAGGAGGGGGCGCACCCCGGCGGCCCTGAGCCCCTCGGTATGCCACCGCTCGTCGCCACGCCCGACCCGGGCGAGCAGGCGCACGTCGCCGCAGCCCCGGTGTGCCGCCCAGCAGGCCACGTTGGCGCCCGCGCCGCCCGGCAGGATCCGGATGCGGGCGGCGGTGTCGGTGCCGGGCGAGAGCGGTGCCGCGTGCCGGGCGACCACGTCCGTGACCACTTCCCCCACCACCAGCAGCCCGCCCGCCCCGGTCCCGCCGACCGGGGGGAGGGCCGTCCCCCCGGTCATGCGTAGGCAGCGGCGACACGCGCCGCCAGGGCGACGTTGCCGCGGACGGCCGCCAGGTTGGCCTCCAGGGAAGCGCCCTCCGTCCAGCGTGTCAGCCGGTCGAGGAGGAAGGGCGTGACCGCCTGCCCGGACACCCCTTCCCGGTCCGCGGCCTCCAGCGCACGGGCGAGCACCCGGTCGTGCAGCCCGGGGTCCAACTGGTCCTCGTCCGCGACGGGGTTGGCGACGACCAGCGACGCGCGCGGCCCGCCGAGGGCGTCCTGGGCGCGCATCACCGCCGCCACCTCCTCGGGGGTGTCCGCGCGCCAGTCCACGGGTTCGCCGGAGGAGGCCAGGTAGAAGCCGGGGAAGCGGTCCGTCCGGTACCCGACCACACCCACGCCGAGCGTCTCCAGACGCTGGAGTGTGGCGGGGACGTCCAGGATCGACTTCACCCCGGCGCACACCACCGTGACGCCCACCTCGGAGAGCAGCCGGAGGTCGGCCGACTCGTCCTGCGTCTCGGTCCAGCCACGGTGCACGCCCCCGAGCCCGCCGGTGGCGAAGACGCGGATCCCGGCCGACGCGGCGACGAAGGCGGTGGCGGACACGGTGGTGGCCCCCGAGGCCCCCGAGGCCAGCGCGGGGGCCAGGTCCCGGTGCCCCAGCTTGCGCATCGAGGGGTCCCGGGCGACGCGCTCCAGCCCCTCGTCCGTCAGGCCGACGCGGACCCGGCCGTCGAGCACGGCGATCGTCGCGGGCACCGCCCCCTCTGCTCTGACCCGCTCCTCCAGTTCACGGGCGACGTCGAGGTTGCGCGGCCGCGGCAGCCCGTGGGCGATGATGGTCGATTCCAGGGCCACCACGGGGGCGCCGGACGCGAGGGCCTCACGGACCTCGGGGGACAGGTCGGTCGCGGTGTTCGGCATGTCCTCATCCCTGGCACCCGGGGCGGCCGCCCAAACACGCGTCCGAGGGGCGCCGGCCGGTGGCCCTCGGGGCGGCTCGCCCGTACCGGCCCGCCGGGCGGGCGTGTTCCGGTCGCCGGTGCTTCCGGCGGGGCCGCCGGCGGCCGGGACGCTCAGCGGTCGGCGGTGGCCCGCCGGACGGCCAGCACCGCCAGTGGGAGCAGCAGCAGCGCCCCGACCGCGTTCAGCCATCCGTAGCCCGCCTTCGCCACGACCAGGCCGGCAGCGGCCCCGCCGATGCCCGCCGCCGCGTTCATCGTGAGGTCCGACAACCCCTGGACCGCCGCCCGGGCGGGCTGCGGCACCGACTCGGTCAGCAGCGCCGAGCCGGCGACCAGCGCGGCCGACCAGCCCAGGCCCAGCGCGAACAGCCCCAGGGCCGTACGCCCGTGGCTCGGCCCCGCCGTACCGGCCAGTGCCGCGGCCACGGCGAGCAGCGCGACCGCCAGGCCGATCACCGAGAGCCGGCCGACCCGGTCCGCGAGCCAGCCCATCACGGGAGAGAAGGCGTACATCCCCGCGATGTGCCCGCTGATCACCAGCCCGATGAGCTCGATGCCCGCGCCGTGGTGACTGAGCGCGACGGGCGTCATCGACATGATCGACACCATCGCCGTGTGCGAGACGGCGATGGTGACCAGCGCCAGCCGGGCCATGGGCGAGTTCCGCACGGCCTGCGCGCCGGCGCGCAGCGAGTGGCCGCCGGGGGTGTGGGGCTCCCCGGAGAGCGCCCGCGCCGTCAGCAGCGGGTCGGGACGCAGCAAGGCGAAGGTCAGCAGCGCCGCGAGGAGGAAGACGGCACCGGCCCACAGGAACGGCCCTGCCGCGACGGGTATGCCGAGACCCGCGACGCTGCGCCCCGCCGGTGAGGCGATGTTCGGGCCGAGGACGGCACCGACGGTGGTCGCCCAGACCACCGTGGAGATCGCGCGTGCCCGCTTGTCGGGCTCCGCCAGGTCGGTGGCGGCGAACCGGGCCTGGAGCGTGGCGAGGGAGCCGGCGCCGAACCCCGCCATGCCGAGAAGGAGCAGGGGGAAGCTGCCGAGGACGGCGGCCACCACGACCACCCCCGCCCCGACCGCCCCGATCAGATAGGCCAGGACCAAGCCCGCGCGCCGCCCCCGGGCCGTCATCAGCGCCGCCAGCGGCACCGACAGGGCTGCCGTGCCCACCACGGTGGCGGTCGGCGCGAGCCCCGACAGCGCCTCCGTGCCGCTGACCTCCTGTGCCAGGACGGCGGCCAGCGCGATACCGGAGGCCACGCCCAGGCCTCCCAGGATCTGCCCGGCCGTCAGCACCGCGCTGACCCGGCGGCGGAGCGCGGCAAGATCGGCGGCACCGGGGGCCGCCTCGGAGGAGGTGTCAGGGGCGTCAGGTCTGATGGTCACGGACGCAGTCTGTCAGGGCCCCGCCACGCGGGGAATCGGACCCGTGTGCCCTGCGGGACCCTTCCGACCCCGCGGGGTGTGCTCCGCGCCTCGCCGCGTGGTCCGGCCGCGCCGCCCGGGGGGCCTCAGAACAGCGGCTCGGGCAGGACCCCCTCCAGGGCCAGCAGCCTCCGCTTGGTCTCCCGCCCGCCGCCGAAGCCGCCCAGAGCGCCGTCCGTCTCGACGACCCGGTGGCAGGGCACCACCACGGGGAGCGGGTTCGCACCCATCGCCGCCCCCACCGCCTGCGCCGCACCCGGCTGCCCCACGCGGGCGGCCAGCTCCCCGTATCCGACGACCGAGCCGAACGGCGCCGCGGCCGGCAGGGCACGCAGCACCCGGTGGTTGAAGCCGGACACCAGGGACCAGTCCAGCCGCAGGCCGAAATCCCGCAGCTCGCCCGCGAAGTACGCGGACACCTGGCGTATCGGCTCCGTGAGCCGGTGGGCCGCGGACGCCACGGGCTCCGCGGCCAGCCGGCTCCCGAGGAGGGCCAGTGCCCGCTCCCGCACCGCCCGGTCGGCGTGGAAGGCCACGTGCACCAGGCCCTCGGCGCTCGCGGCCAGCAGCAGGGGCCCGACCGGGGTCGCGACGACGTCCCACTCGACGGTGTTCATTCCTCCACGGTAGGACCCGCCACCGACAGCGCCCCGGCCGCGGTCAGTACGGGGGGTGCGCCGCCCGGGCCGGGGCACGAGGCGGCAGCGGTCGCGTCCGGGGCGCGCCTGCGGGGGCGGGGGCTCCCTCCGGGACGCCGGGCGCACCGGAGGAGCCCCCGGCCCCGCCGGAACGGGACGGCCGGACTCGGACGGCGGGGCCGAACCATGCCGCCCGGGTCCGCCGCACGCGCGGTGTCCCGGCGCCGGGAACGCGGTGCGGGCACCTCGGCGGACGCGGCGAGGGCACCGCGCCGCCCGGCCCCGTTCGGCGTCCCGCCGGCCGCGGCCGCCCGCCCCGGCCGACGGGGCCGATCGACGCGGTGCCGTAGGCATCCGCCGCCATGGGCCGTAGTGTCGCCCGGAAACGGACGTCCCGTCAGCGACCGCGGGGGTCGCGGGCGGGACGCCGGGATCGAAGGGGCCTGCGGTACCAGCGGGTAGTGGGGAAGCACTCGGGGCGGCGGAAGGCGTGCGGATGCAGGGCACGGTGGACGGATTCAGCTACGGAATGGCCACCCCGGTGGCCGCCTACCTCTTGGCCTGCCTCGGCGGCGCCCTCGGCCTGCGCTGCGCCCGGCGGTCGATACGCGACAGCGGGCGCTCCCGGGTCGTGTGGCTCGCACTGGGCAGCGCCGCCGTCGGCACGGGCGTGTGGACCATGCACTTCGTCGCGATGACGGGCTTCTCCGTCGCCGAGACGCCCGTGTCCCACGACGCCACCACGGCCTTCGCCTCCCTCGCCGTCGCCGTCGTGATGACGGGCATCGGCGTCTTCATCGTCGGCTACCGGGGCGCCGCCCCGATGGCACTGGTCACCGGGGGGACGCTGACCGGGCTCGGCATGGCCTCCACGCACTACCTGGGGATGGCCGGTCTGCGCCTCCAGGGCGCCGTCGAGTACGACACCCCGCTCGTCGCCGCGTCCGTGCTGATCGCCGTGGTCGCCGCGACCGCCGCCGTATGGGCCGCCGTCTCGACGCACGGCCTGCTGACCGGCATCGCCGCGAGCCTCGGCATGGGCGTCGCGGTGAGCGGGATGCACTACGTCGGCATGGCCGCCGTCACCGTAAGGCTGGATTCCGTCACCGTGCCGCCGGACGCCGCCGACTCACCGGCCGCGCGTCTCGCCCCGCTACTCGCGGGTCCCGTGGTCTTCCTGCTGCTCGCCGCCGTGGTGGTCCTCTTCGACCCCCGGCTGGTCGCGGGCGAGGCGCGGGGTCCGCAGGAGAGCCCGCTCCCGGGCATCCCCGCGCAGCGCACCGGGCGCCCCGCCCGGAGGCAGACCGCCTGGGCCCTCGAATCCGCGCGCCAGGACCTGCCCCGAGGGCCCGGCGGGAGCTGACGCCCGCGGGCACCGCCGGCGGCCGCGGCCGCCGGCGCGACAGCGGCGGCCCGGGGGACCGGGGGCGCCGGCCGGTGCCCCGTCGCGACCACCGGAACCCGCGCGGCGGCCCCGATGTCGGTGCCGGGTCGTACGGTGGACACCATGCGGCCCGTTTCCAAGATCGAACGCTCGGTGGCGCCCTTCGAGGTCGTCAGCCCGTACCAGCCCAGCGGCGACCAGCCCACGGCCATCGCCGACCTGGAGCGGCGCATCCGCGCCGGGGAGCAGGACGTCGTCCTCCTCGGCGCGACCGGCACGGGCAAGTCGGCCACCACCGCCTGGATGATCGAGCGGCTCCAGCGCCCCACGCTGGTGATGGCCCCCAACAAGACCCTCGCGGCCCAGCTGGCGAACGAGTTCCGCGAGCTGCTCCCGAACAACGCGGTGGAGTACTTCGTCTCGTACTACGACTACTACCAGCCCGAGGCGTACGTACCCCAGTCGGACACGTACATCGAGAAGGACTCCTCGATCAACGAGGAGGTGGAGCGGCTGCGCCACTCCGCGACGAACTCGCTGCTGACCCGGCGCGACGTGGTCGTCGTCGCCTCCGTCTCCTGCATCTACGGCCTGGGCACCCCGCAGGAGTACGTGGACCGCATGGTCAGGCTCTCCGTGGGCGAGGAGATCGACCGGGACACCCTGCTGCGCCGCTTCGTGGACATCCAGTACACCCGCAACGACCTGGCCTTCCAGCGCGGCACCTTCCGGGTCCGCGGCGACACCATCGAGATCTTCCCGGTCTACGAGGAACTCGCCGTGCGCATCGAGATGTTCGGCGACGAGATCGAGGCCCTCTCCACCCTCCACCCGCTCACCGGCGAGATCATCAGCGACGACCGCTCGCTCTACGTCTTCCCCGCGAGCCACTACGTCGCCGGCCCCGAGCGCATGGAGCGCGCCGTCAACGACATCGAGCGGGAGCTGGAGCAGCGCCTCGCCGAGCTGGAGAAGCAGGGCAGGCTCCTGGAGGCCCAGCGGCTGCGGATGCGCACCACCTACGACATCGAGATGATGCGCCAGATCGGCTCCTGCTCGGGCATCGAGAACTACTCCATGCACTTCGACGGCCGTGAGCCCGGATCGCCCCCCAACACCCTCCTCGACTACTTCCCCGAGGACTTCCTGCTGGTCATCGACGAGTCCCATGTGACCGTGCCGCAGATCGGCGCCATGTACGAGGGCGACGCCTCGCGCAAGCGCACGCTGGTCGACCACGGCTTCCGGCTGCCGTCCGCACTCGACAACCGGCCGCTGAAGTGGGAGGAGTTCCAGGAGCGGGTGGGGCAGGCGGTCTACCTCTCGGCGACCCCGGGCGCCTACGAGCTGTCCCGCTCCGACGGCTTCGTGGAGCAGATCATCCGGCCCACCGGTCTCGTCGACCCGGAGGTGGTGGTCAAGCCGACCGAGGGCCAGATCGACGACCTGGTGCACGAGATCCGGGTGCGCACCGAGAAGGACGAGCGGGTCCTGGTCACCACGCTCACCAAGAAGATGGCCGAGGACCTCACCGACTACTTCCTCGAACTCGGTATCCAGGTCCGCTACCTGCACAGCGACGTCGACACCCTGCGCCGGGTCGAGCTGCTGCGCGAGCTGCGCGCAGGCGAGTACGACGTCCTGGTCGGCATCAACCTGCTGCGCGAGGGCCTGGACCTCCCGGAGGTGTCGCTGGTGGCCATCCTCGACGCGGACAAGGAGGGCTTCCTGCGCTCGGGCACCTCGCTCATCCAGACCATCGGCCGCGCCGCGCGCAACGTCTCCGGCCAGGTCCACATGTACGCGGACAAGATCACCCCGGCCATGGAGAAGGCGATCGAGGAGACCAACCGGCGCCGCGAGAAGCAGATCGCCTACAACACCGAGAAGGGCATCGACCCGCAGCCGCTCCGCAAGAAGATCAACGACATCGTCGCCACCATCGCCCGGGAGGAAGTGGACACGGAGGAGCTCCTCGGCACCGGCTACCGGCGCACGGCCGACAAGTCCGGCAAGGCGGCCGCGGCGCCGGTCCCCGCCCTCCGCAAGGGCACGGGCAAGGGGCCCGCGGAGCCCACCGACCGCCCTGCGGCCGAACTCGCCTCCGTCATCGAGGAGATGACCGAGCGGATGAGGGCGGCGGCAGCGGAGCTGCAGTTCGAGGTGGCGGCCAGGTTGCGCGACGAGGTCGGCGAACTGAAGAAGGAGCTGCGCCAGATGAAGGAGGCGGGGCTCGCCTGAGCCCGGCGCGGGGGCAGTGTTGCAAGACCGACACAAATTCGGGCGGACGGTACTGTCCGTCCGCCCGCACTGCGTAGGGTGCACGTCAACCGCCGGTGGATGCGGTGGCAATTCCGGAGAAGGGGACAGCGCGTGACGGTCAATATGACCAAGGGGCAGGCCATCAGCCTGCAGAAGAGCGACGGGGGAACCCTCACGGCTGTGCGGATGGGGCTCGGGTGGCAGGCCGCCCCCCGGCGCGGTCTGTTCGGCTCGCGGACCCGCGAGATCGACCTGGACGCCTCGGCGGTGCTCTTCGCCGACAAGCAGCCGGTGGACGTGGTCTTCTTCCGCCACCTCGTCAGCGACGACGGCTCGGTCAAGCACACCGGCGACAACCTGGTCGGCGGCGCCGGCTCGGGCGGCGACGACGAGGCGATCCTGGTGGACCTCCAGCGGGTCCCGGTGCACATCGACCAGATCGTCTTCACGGTGAACTCCTTCACCGGCCAGACCTTCCAGGAGGTGCAGAACGCGTTCTGCCGCCTGGTCGACGAGACGAACGGGCAGGAGCTCGCCCGCTACACCCTGGACGGCGGCGGGCAGTACACGGCGCAGATCATGGCCAAGGTCCACCGCGCGGGCAGCGGCTGGCAGATGACGGCTCTCGGCAACCCGGCCAACGGCCGCACCTTCCAGGACCTGATGCCGTCGATCCTGCCGCACCTCTAGCGGCGCCGGCCCGGGCGCGGCCCGCGGCGGCTCCCGGTCCACGACCGCCGGGAGCCGCGCCGCCCGCCTCGGGGCCGCGGCCGCCCCGGTGGGCCGGCGTCCGACCGCCGCCGGCCCACCGCCGTGCGGCAGGACGCCCGCACGAGTACGCCCACCGGACCGCGGTGCCCGGTCGGCGCAGCGCCCGGGCCGCGCCGTCCCGCCCGCAGGACGCATCGACCACCGACCAGCCGGCCACCGGCACCGCAGAGGGCACAACGAGGGGAACAGAGCGATGACGGCCGAGCTGGTCCGCGGGCAGAACCACCCGCTGTCCCACACCCGCCTGGAGATCAGGGTGTCGACCGGCCATCCGGTCCTGGCCTGCGTCTCCTGCGCGGACGGGGGAGGGGCCACGCGCGAGGACCTGGTGGCCCACCCCGCCTCGCCCGTGCTGCCCGGTGTGGCCGTGCCCGCGGAGTCCGGCAGCGCCCCGCGCTGCACCCTCGACCTGGACGCCGTCCCCGAGGGCGTGGAGCAGCTGAGCGTTGTGCTCGCACTGCCCGGCCTGGCCGCCCCCGAGCGCTTCGGCGCCACGGCGGCCCCCTTCGTCTCGGTGGCCGCGGCCGGCGGGGAGGAACTCGCCAGCTTCACGGTGTCCGGGCTCGGCGCCGAGACGGCCGTGGTCGCCGTCGAGGTGTACCGCCGCGGCGGTGTCTGGAAGGTCCGGGCGGTGGGCCAGGGCTACGCGGGCGGGCTCGCCGAGTTCTTCGCCGACCAGGGGCTCGCCACCGCCCGGGAGTTCGCCGGGGCCGTCGCGACCGCGGCGGCCCCGGCCGGAGCGCGCACCGAGCCCGCCCGGCTCGGCACCCACGGCGACGCGGCGGGCGCGTCGGCCTCCGGCGCCGGCCGGGCACCCGCCGCGGGTGCCACCCGCCCGGGGGGCACCCCGCTCGGCGAGCCCGCGCCGTCACCCGGCTCCGGGACGGACGCGTCCGCCGCCCCCGCGCCCGTCCCGGAGCCGGGCCCCCGCACCCGCGGAGCGATCGACTACGCCCACCCCGGGCGCCGCACCGCGGCCCCGCCGCCTCCTCCGGCCGCCCCGGAACCCGCCTCCCCCGGCGCCCCGCCCGCTCCGGTGGCCGGAGACGCGTCGGGCTGGTCCATGGAGGAGCGCCTCTACAACCAGGTCTGGGGCATGTTCGAGGACCTGGCACGCGCCGTGGCCGCCTACCGCAGCGCCGTGGAGTTCGCCGAGTCGCGGATGGACAAGGAACTCGACCGGGCGCTGACCGACCCGCGCGCCCGAATCGGCAGCGGTGGCGAGGCGGCACGGGCCGCCGCCCGGTCGAAGTGCGAGGAGCTGACCGACCGGGCCCGCCAGGCCCTCGACCGGGACCTGGCGCAGCTCACCGCGGAGAGCGGGGTTGTCGAGCCCGCCCTCCCCGCGGCCTACGCCCGCTGGGACAACCCCGTCTGGCACGCCTACCGCGTCCCCATGGAGATCCCGATGGCCCTGCGCATCGGCGACATCCACCTGCCGGAGGACCCGGGCCTGCGCCTGCCCCTCCTCGTCCGCCTGCCCCTGGAGCGGGGGCTGTGGGTGGACGCGGGCAGGTCCGGCTCGGACGCGGGCACGGCCCTGGACGAGGGCACGCTGCGCCGGCTGGCGGCCGAGACCGCCGTGGCCCTCGCCGCCCGGCTGATCGCCGTGTACCCGCCGGGTGAGTTCTCCGTCCACGTCATCGACCCGGCCGGTTCGGCGGAGGGCCCCCTGGCCCCGCTGGCCGAGACGGGGGTGCTCGCCTCGCCCCCGGCGCGGGGCGCCGAGGGCGTGCGCTCGGTTCTCGCCCGGCTGACCGAGCGGGTGGACCTGGTGTCCATGGCGGTCCGCGGTGGTGCCGCCGACGCCCTCCCGCCCGGTGTGGACACCTCGGAGCAGCTGCTGATCGTCAACGACTTCCCGCACGGCTTCGACGACCGCGCGGTCACCCAGCTGCGCTATCTGGCGGACGAGGGGCCCTCCGTGGGGGTGCACCTGCTGATGGTCGCCGACCGCGAGGACGCACATGCCTACGGCCCGGTCCTCGACCCGCTGTGGCGGTCCCTGCTGCGGATCACCCCCGTGCCGGACGACCACCTCGCCGACCCCTGGGTGCGCCACTGCTGGACCTTCGAGCCGGCCGCGGTGCCCGCCGGCAGCACGGTGCTGCACCAGGTGCTGGAGCAGGTCACCGCCGCCCGGCGCTCCTGGGGCCGCTGAGGCCGCCCCGGGGTCCGGGCCCGGTCGCCCCGCGTGCCCTCCGTCTCTCCGTGAAACGACGGGCAAGTCGCTGACCAGCACCTTTACCTTCTTCTTTACCTTTCCTTGGTCTTCCCTGTACTGTCTCATGGGCGGAGGGGAGTACTCCCGTCTCGCGGTGCACCCGTCAGTACGGGCCGTCCGAACGGCCCCGGGGCACCGGCCCGGCCGCATGCCGCCGGGTGGAGGAGACCTCCGGCAGCGACGACGCTGATCCATAGCCGTACGACGCCGGAGGCGCAGTGGACGTATCAATGACTGTCTGGGTGCTGACCATTCTCGGTCTCAGCGCCCTCATCGCCGTCGACTTCTTCATCGGGCGCAAGCCCCACGACGTGTCGATCAAGGAAGCCGGGATCTGGACCGTGGTCTGGATCGTGCTCGCGGTGCTCTTCGGCATCGGACTGCTCCTCGCGGGCGAGACCCAGGCGTCCGGGGAGTTCTTCGCGGGCTTCATCACCGAGAAGTCGCTGAGCGTGGACAACCTCTTCGTCTTCGTCCTGATCATGGCGAAGTTCTCGGTGCCCTCCCACCTCCAGCAGCGGGTGCTGCTGGTCGGCGTGCTGATCGCCCTGGTGCTCCGCGCGATCTTCATCGCGGCCGGTGCCGCGATCATCGCCAGCTTCTCCTGGGTCTTCTACATCTTCGGCGCCTTCCTCATCTACACCGCCTGGAAGCTCATCCAGGAGGCCCGTTCGGACGAGGACGAGGAGGAGTTCGAGGAGAACCGGCTGCTGAAGTCGATCGAGAAGAAGTTCGGGGTCGCCGACCGCTACCACGGCACCAAGCTCTTCATCCGGGTCAACGGCAAGCGGATCCTCACCCCCCTGATGGTCGTGATGCTGGCCATCGGCACCACGGACGTCCTCTTCGCCCTGGACTCGATCCCCGCGATCTTCGGCCTCACCCAGGACCCGTACATCGTCTTCGCCGCCAACGCCTTCGCCCTGATGGGCCTGCGGCAGCTGTACTTCCTGATCGGCGGCCTGCTCAAGAAGCTGGTGCACCTCAGCTACGGCCTGTCGGTGATCCTGGGCTTCATCGGCGTCAAGCTGGTGCTCCACGCGCTGCACGAGAGCGGTGTGCACGTGCCGGAGATCTCCATCCCGTTCTCGCTCACGGTCATCTGCGGTGTCCTGGTGATCACCACGATCACCAGCCTGATCGCCTCCAAGCGCCAGACGGAGAGGGAGGCGGCCGCGGCCGCGCAGTCCGACCCGGCCACCGGGGACGGCCCCGCGAAGGACAGCGTGGACGCCTGACCGCGCACCACCCCGACGGCGGCTCCGCCAGGCCGCCCCGAGGACGGCCCCGCCGGACCGGATGCCCCCCCCCGCAGCCGGACCGGCGGGGCCGTCCGCGTCCCCCGCCCCGTCCGGTCCCGGCCGGGGGAGAGGGGCGGGGCGGCGCCCGCCCGGCATACGGTGGTGGACCCGACCGCCCCGGCAGGAGGAGCGGCCCCGACACCCGAGGACGTGACCCGCCATCGCGCTACGACAGCAACGCCCCGCGCCACCGCCCGCCCTGGTGCTCGACCGGACCGAGACCCGGCCCGGCGCCGCCGTCCTGGTCCTGCACGGGGGCCGCGCCGACGGGCCCGGGCCCCCTTCCGCGGTGAACCTGCCCGGACTGCGGATGCGCCCCTTCGGCCGTGCCGTCGCCGCAGCCACGGCCGGTCGCGGCGTCGTCCTGGGCCGGGTCCGCTACCGGTGCCGCGGCTGGAACGGGGAGCGGGCGGACGCCGGACGCGACGCCCTGAGGGCGCTCGACGAACTGGACGAGGTGCTCGGGGCCCCGGTCCCCGTGATGCTCGTCGGGCACTCCATGGGGGGCAGGGCCGCTCTGCACGCCGCGGGCCACGCCCGGGTGCGCGGAGTGGTCGCCCTCGCGCCCTGGTGCCCTGCCGGCGAGCCGGTCGCCCACCTTCGGGGGCGTGACCTGGTGCTCCTCCACGGGGACCGGGACCGGGTGACCGCCGCGGCCGACTCCTGGGCGCTGGCGGGCCGTGCGCGGGAGGCGGGCGCCCGGGTCTGCGCGCTGCGGATGCCGGGCGGGGACCACGCGATGCTGCGCGACGCAGGGACCTGGCACGGGCTGACCGCACGACTGGTGACGGGCCTGCTGGGGCTGGCCCCGCTGCCCCCTGCCGTGGCGGCCGGACTGGAGGGCGGGGGCGGGGAACCGGCGGACGCCCGGACGGTGGCCGCGGGCGGCTGAGGGCGGGCGCGGCCCGCCGCGCCCGGGGAGCGGCCCACCGGCCCCGCCGCTACCAGCCTCGTGCGCGCCACTCCGCGAGCGAGGGGCGCTCGGCGCCGAGGGTGGTGTCCTTGCCGTGGCCGGGGTAGACCCAGGTCTCGTCCGCCCGAACAGCTTCTCCTCCACTCCGTCGAGCAGGCTGGTGAACGCCTCGGGGCCCTGGTGGGTGTTGCCCACGCCCCCCGGGAACCCATAGGGATCTAGATCGTGAAGACTCCGACCCTGGCACTCCGCACCGTCGCCTTCCTGTACGCGCGCATCTCAGAGGACCCGCGCGACCGCCGACGGGGCATAAACCGGCAGATGAGCGACCTACGGACGTTCTCGCAGGAGAACACCTGGGAGACCGGCGGCGAGTACGTCGAGAACGACGTCTCCGCCCACTCGGGTGAGGACCACCCCGAGGACGATCGACTGATGTCCGACGCCATCGAGGCCGCCCGGGAACCGGAACGCGCTGGAGGTCCAGGAGCCGGACCAGTTCCCGGCCGCCACGCCGCTGTCGTGGCAGGTGGAGAAGCACACCGTCCATGCGGACCGGCTGATGAACAACCTGCTGCCCGCCGACTTCCCACACGAGGTTGAGCACGGGACGGCCGGCGACGCCCTGGCCGTGCTCGCCCTGCGGGAGTCCATCCGCCGGGACGTCGAGTACGGGCGCGGCGCGCGGGTGCGCGAGGCCCTGGAACTGGGCGCGTCGTGGCCCGAGGTGGCTCGCGCCCTGGACGCCGAGCCGGACGACGCCCGGGCGCTGCTGCGCACATGGGCGCAGGGACAGCGGAACCTGTGGCTGCACAACGAGGCCGAGGGCATCCGGCCGTTCGGGCTGGACGCCGACGCACACGCGGCCGTGCTCGCCCTGTGCGAGCGGGACGACGATGGGGCGCCGGCCCCGGCCGCCGTGAAGGAGGCCGACGTAACGGAGCCCGTGAAGGAGTCCACCCGCCGCTACGCCGAGGAGCTGCGCAGCAACCCGGGCGCGGCGTCGGCGGACGGGCACACCGGGTGGGAGTGCGACGCGGGCGCCTCGTTGATCGTGGAGGCCAGCACCCCGGGGCCGGGGAGGCTCGGCACCCACCACGAGGTGATCTACGCGTGCGCCGGTCACCGGGCCGCGGCCGTGGAGCGCGCCACGGCCGCCGGGTACAAGGTGGACCCCCGCCCGGCCCCTCCAGGGCACCGCTGGGACCCGTGGCCGTGCGGGCACGTGACGGCCGCATGACGCGGTGTCCCTGGCCGCTCTCTCCCAGCAACAGGAAACGGGTGCGCAGCAGTGACGACCGACCACCGTGACCGGTACCGGGACATGGGCAGTGCCGAGCTGCTGGAGGAGGTGCGCACCCTCGCCGAGGAGTTCGCCGGCACCGGGGCACGCGCGACCGAGCTGGCCGACGCCGCCGCAATTCTCCAGTACCGGTACGACTTCCCGCTGCACCAGGGCCCGCGCGGTCCGCGCCCGGACTCCGGGCTGCCGGACGTGGACCTTATGCGGCGGGTCGTGTTCCAGGCGAACGGGTTCCTGGCGGTCCCGGACGGGGAGGTGCGGGCCGCGCTGGGGAGTCGTCCCCGGGCAACGGTGAACCTGTGCGCTGCGCCGGATCCGGTCGAGGACGACGCCCTGGTGCTGCTCTGCAACCCGCTCGCCGGGGTGGCCGCCCTGGTGGGCCGTGTGGCCCCTGAGGAGGACGCCGCGGACGCCTTGCGGGACCTGGCGTGGGCGGTGGTCCGCGACGGGCCCCGCAGGGCCCGTTCAGCGACCGCCCGTCTCGGTCATCGGCTTCCGCCGGTGGACGACACCTCGACAGCGGACGGAGCAGAGAGCCGTGACGCTGGTGATCGATTGTCGTTGTGAAGGGCTGAAGGAGCAGCGGAGTCGGGCCCAGCCAAACAGGCGGGACCGGCTGCAGTACCCGGCAGGGCGCGGCATCCGGTCGCCCTCGCCGTGCGCGGTCCGTGCGGCGTGGATCAGAACGCAGGCCGCCGGCTTCGCTGCCCTGCCCAGGAAGCGACGCCAGTCCGCCTGGTCCGCAGAGCGGACGGAGCGGGGGCGTACCACGAGTGGAGGTCTGCCATGCGCTGGCGGAGGAGACTAGCCGTAACGCTTGCCGGAATGTGCCTGGCGGGGGGCCTGCAGGCGGCTCCGGCCGGCGCCATCGTGGGAGGCCGGGAGGCCGGGAGCCAAGAGCACCCGCACATGGTGGGCCTGTACCACATTCCGAGCGGCCAGATGTACTGCGGGGCCACGCTGATCGCCGCACGGTACGTGCTGACCGCCGCGCACTGCGTGCAAGGCCAGTACGGGCGTACGCAGGACATCATCGCCTTGGTGGGTGACCATGACTACGCGACCGGCCGCGACACCAACACCGCGGACATCCACCCGGTCGCCGCGATCAAGGTGCACGAGCACTACGCGCCCTACACGAGCGACCACAACATCGCCATCCTGCGACTTACCAAGGATGTCGAGATGAACTACGGCGTACAGCCGGCAAAGCTGCCCTGGCTGTACGAGGACGGCACCTTCGACGACACGAGGTTGATGGCCTTCGGGTGGGGCACGCTCTCCTTCAACGGCCCGGCGCCCACCACCCTGCAAACGGTCAACCTCGACACGATGACCAACGCCGAGTGCACCGCGCGCGGTGTGCGGCACCTCACCCCGAACCAGATGTGCACCCACACTCCCGGGAAAGGCACCTGCCAGTTCGACGGCGGCGGCCCACTGACCTACCTCGACGGCCGCGGTCGCACCCTGGTCGGCATCATCAGCCACGGCTCCGGCTGCGCCACAGAGGTCCCCGACATCCACACCCGCGTGAGCCGGTACCTCGACTGGATCCTGAAGAACACACCAGGTGCCACCTACACCACGTAGCAGCCCCACCGAGGCCCTGCTCGTCCGGCCGCGACCGGCGGTGAGCAGGGCTTCCTGCCGTCCTGAGGACAACAGCGGCTTCCCCCTGGTCCCGTACTCCCATGCCGGGCGCCTTGTGACTGGCCCCAGCGGCGGCAGCGACCCGGGCCCACGAGCAAGCTACCGGGTGCGGGGCCGCCTCGAGGACACACCGGGCTGCCGGTCACAGGCCGATCCCGACAAGCGGACTGTTCTTCACGCGGTCCACGTCGGCCAAGTAGCTGGCCAGGACGTGGGAGCCGTCGGCCCATCCGCCCTGACGGCCGATCTCCAGCGGGTCGTGTCCGGCCGCGCGGGCGGCGGTGGCGAACCCTCGGCGCAGGGGAGTGACCTGACCAGGCGCCCGCGAGACCGGCGGCGACGGCCAGGCGCTCCACGACATCGGCCGCGGCCTCGGCGGTGAGCCGCCCGGCGGGGTCTCCTACCGGCCGCCCGTGCCGGGTCAGCGGTGGGGCGAGTCGGTCCCACCGGTCCACGCGCAGGAACACCGGGCCCTCGGTTCGCCCGGCGGCCGTCAGCGCGTCCAGGTACGCGCACCGGGCAGGTGGCCGGGTCGGGAGCGGCGTACGGTCCTCCTCGGCGCACCAGGCGGTGAACGCCTCGCGGTCCGCGCCGTACGCCCGGCGGGTGGAGTCGGGCACTGAGGCGGCGATGGCGGCCACGGTGGATACGCGGACATCGCAGCGCACTACCGGCGCCAGATCCAGAACGAAGAGCTGAGCCCCGGCGACACCATGCCGTCGCTCCGGCAGGTCTGCGAACGGTTCGGCGTAGCGCAGACGACGGCCGACCGCGCCTACAGGAAGCTTGAGATGGAGGGGCTGAACCTGGTCAAGGCCGGGGTGGGGACCCTCGTCGCGGGTCCGGCGAGCAACAACATCGCCACGCGTGTGCAGACGTACGAGGCCACCGGCCGCGCTCTCAGCGACGGTGAGTCCTCGCGCATTCTGGAGATCGGCACGATCGGGGCCGGCGACCTGGTGGCGCCTCGGCTGGACGTGCTCCCGGGAACCCCGGTGCACGTTCGTCGGCGGGTCGTCAGCCGAGGCGGTGCACCCCTGCACCTCAGCAGCTCCTACTACCCCGCGTACGTGATCGCCGCGACACCCGAGCTGACCGAACCGGTCTCCACGGGAGGTTCACGGGAGCCGGCCGCCGAGCGGCTGGGGGCCGAGCAGGACGAGGTCCTGGAGGAGGTGACCTCCCGCCTCGCCACGGAAGCGGAGAAGTCAGCTGTCGGCCTCACCGTTGGAGACGTGGTCGTGACGCAGGTCGTGCGGACCGTTACCCTCACGGACGGCCGCGTGGTCGAGGTGGCCGTCAAGGTCACCGGCGGATCGACCATCGTCCGCTGGACGACATCCCTCCGCCCCCAGACCTGGCTGTGGGCGACCGTCTCCGCTGGTCGGCTACCAGCCTCGTGCGCGCCACTCCGGCAGATGCGGACGCTCCGCGCCGAGCGTGGTGTCGTTCCCATGACCCGGGTAAATCCACGTCTCGTCCGGGAGGACCCCGAACAGCTTCTCTTCCAGGTCGCTCATCAGGGAGTTGAAGTCATCGGGATGTGTTGTCCTACCAGGACCGCCCGGGAACAGGCAGTCGCCGGTGAAGAGGTGCGGGTGCCCGTGCGGGTCGTCGTAGACCAGGGCGATCGACCCGGGGGTGTGGCCGACGAGGTGGCGGGCGGTGAGTTCGACCCGGCCCACCCGGAGGGTGTCCCCGTCGTCCACGGCCGTGTCCGTCGGCACCGGGATGCCCTCGACGTCCTCGCGGCCGGCGCAGGTGCGGGCTCCGGTCGCCGCGACCACCTCCGCCAGCGCGCCCCAGTGGTCGGCGTGGCGGTGGGTGGTCACGACGGTGGCGATCGAGTCGTCGCCGATCAGGCGGAGCAGCGTGCCGGCCTCCGCGGCCGCGTCGATCAGCAGTTGCTCGCCGGTGGCGCGGCAGCGCAGCAGGTAGCAGTTGTTGTCCATCGGTCCCACGGCGACCTTGGAGATCATCAGGTCCGTGAGCTCGTGTACGTCCGCCGGGCCGCCGACCCGCACCGCTCCGCTGTATGTCATGACTCTCAGCCTATAGCGGGGGCAGCTTCGGCAGGGGGCCTCCCTCCGCCTTCAGCGCCGCTCCGTCGCGCCGTCCGGACAGCCAGCCCAGCACGTCGGCGGGGGCTCCGGAGACGGTGGTCGCCGGGCCCTCGGCGCCGCCGGTGCGCCACTGCCCGGCGTCCGTGACGACCAGGGTCGGGGGCACGTCGGACCTGCCCTCGAAGCGCTGGGCGAGGAACTCGGTCTCCCGCTCCGCGAAGGCGGGGGACAGGTGCTCCAGCTCGTACCCGAGGCCGAGGTCGACGTGGTGGAGCTCGACCTCCACGAGGCGGCGGAAGGGCACCCGGGCCGCGCGGTCCGTGACGCCGTTGCGCAGTTCCACGGTGCGCTCCCAGTCGGCGGGGAGCGCGGCCTGCGCGTCGAAGCGGGCGGCGCTGTCGCGCAGGTCGTCGAGGTGGGCGTCGAGCGGCCGGACGGCGTCGCGCGCGATGTCGGCGTCGCGGGCCTCGGCGCTGGCGTACATCGGTTCGCCGCGCAGGACGTTCACCAGGGCGTCGGCGTTGCGGGAGAGATGGGCCAGCACATGGCCGCGGGTCCATCCCGGAAGCCGTGACGCTCCGGCCGCCGCGGCGTTGTCGATACGGGAGAGCGAGTCCAGGAGCCGGTCCGTCGCCTCGCGCACGGAGGCCAGGTCATGCACATGGTTGATCATGCGCCTGACGATAGCTCCGCCACACGATCGGGTGAAGCAGGCGGCAGAGGCCCATAAATCGAATGTGCGTGCTATACGCTCGGTGGAGGCATCCTTGAAAGCCAGGCATCCATCGATCTGGCGGCCCCACGGTCCCTGAGCACTCCGGGACGGGGGCCCTGCCTCCGCTTCTCTCGAGAAAGGTGCGGACCGGCGTGGCCGACCGTCTCATCGTCCGTGGCGCGCGCGAGCACAATCTGAAGAATGTCTCGCTCGACCTCCCGCGCGACTCCCTCATCGTCTTCACCGGGCTCTCGGGGTCGGGCAAGTCGTCCCTCGCCTTCGACACGATCTTCGCCGAGGGGCAGCGGCGCTACGTCGAGTCCCTGTCCTCCTACGCCCGGCAGTTCCTCGGCCAGATGGACAAGCCGGACGTGGACTTCATCGAGGGACTGTCCCCGGCCGTCTCCATCGACCAGAAGTCCACCTCCCGCAACCCGCGGTCCACGGTGGGCACGATCACCGAGGTCTACGACTACCTCCGGCTGCTCTTCGCGCGCATCGGGAAGCCGCACTGCCCCGAGTGCCGCCGCCCCATCTCGCGCCAGTCGCCGCAGGCGATCGTCGACAAGGTCCTCGCGCTGCCCGAGGGCAGCCGCTTCCAGGTGCTGTCGCCCCTGGTACGCGAGCGCAAGGGCGAGTTCGTCGACCTCTTCTCCGACCTCCAGACCAAGGGGTACAGCCGGGCCCGGGTCGACGGCGCCACGGTGCAGCTCGCCGACCCGCCGGCGCTGAAGAAGCAGGAGAAGCACACCATCGAGGTCGTCGTCGACCGCCTCACCGTCAAGGACAGCGCCAAGCGCCGGCTCACCGACTCGGTGGAGACGGCCCTCGGCCTCTCCGGCGGGATGGTCGTCCTCGACTTCGTCGACCTGCCGGAGGACGACCCCGAGCGCGAGCGGATGTACTCGGAGCACCTGTACTGCCCCTACGACGACCTCTCCTTCGAGGAGCTGGAGCCCCGCTCCTTCTCCTTCAACTCGCCGTTCGGCGCCTGCCCCGACTGCACGGGCATCGGCACCCGGATGGAGGTCGACCCCGAGCTGATCGTCCCCGACCCGGAGAAGTCCCTCGACGAGGGTGCCATCCACCCCTGGTCGCACGGCCACACCAAGGAGTACTTCGGCCGGCTGATCGGCGGCCTGTCCCAGGCTCTGGGCTTCTCGACCGACATGCCCTGGGCCGGTCTGCCCGCCCGTGCCAGGAAGGCCCTGCTCCACGGGCACAAGACGCAGGTCGAGGTCCGCTACCGCAACCGCTACGGCCGCGAGCGCGCCTACACCACACCCGCCTTCGAGGGGGCCGTGCAGTTCGTGAAGCGGCGCCACTCGGAGGCCGAGAGCGACGCCAGCAGGGAGCGCTTCGAGGGCTACATGCGCGAGGTGCCGTGCCCCACCTGCGAGGGCACCCGCCTCAAGCCGATCGTCCTCGCGGTGACCGTGATGGAGCGGTCCATCGCCGAGGTCTCCGCGATGTCCATCAGCGAGTGCGCCGAGTTCCTGGGCCGCCTGAAGCTGAACGCCCGCGACAAGAAGATCGCCGAACGCGTCCTGAAGGAGGTCAACGAACGGCTCCGCTTCCTCGTCGACGTCGGCCTGGACTACCTCTCCCTCAACCGCGCCGCGGGAACCCTCTCCGGCGGCGAGGCCCAGCGCATCCGGCTCGCCACCCAGATCGGCTCCGGCCTCGTCGGGGTGCTCTACGTGCTCGACGAGCCGTCCATCGGCCTCCACCAGCGCGACAACCACCGGCTGATCGAGACCCTGGTACGTCTGCGCGACATGGGCAACACCCTGATCGTCGTGGAGCACGACGAGGACACCATCAAGGTGGCCGACTGGGTGGTCGACATCGGCCCCGGGGCGGGCGAGCACGGCGGCAAGGTGGTCCACTCCGGGCCGCTGAAGGAGCTGCTGCGCACCAAGGAGTCCCTGACCGGGCAGTACCTGGCCGGCAAGCGCTCCATCCCGACGCCGGAGCAGAGGCGGCCCGTGGACCCGCAGCGGCGCCTGACGGTCCACGGTGCCCGGGAGAACAACCTCCGGGACATCGACGTCCCGTTCCCGCTCGGGGTGCTCACCGCCGTCACCGGCGTCTCCGGCTCGGGGAAGTCGACGCTGGTCAACGACATCCTCTACACCCACCTCGCCCGCGAGCTGAACGGTGCGAAGTCCGTGCCCGGCCGCCACACCCGGGTGGACGGCGACGACCTGGTCGACAAGGTGGTCCACGTCGACCAGTCGCCGATCGGCCGCACGCCCCGGTCCAACCCGGCCACGTACACCGGGGTCTTCGACCACGTCCGCAAGCTCTTCGCCGAGACCATGGAGGCGAAGGTCCGCGGCTACCTGCCGGGGCGCTTCTCCTTCAACGTCAAGGGCGGGCGCTGCGAGAACTGCTCGGGCGACGGCACGATCAAGATCGAGATGAACTTCCTCCCGGACGTGTACGTCCCCTGCGAGGTCTGCCACGGAGCGCGCTACAACCGGGAGACCCTGGAGGTCCACTACAAGGGCAAGTCCATCGCCGAGGTCCTGGACATGCCCATCGAGGAGGCCCTGGGGTTCTTCGAGGCCGTCCCGACCATCTCCCGCCACCTGCGCACCCTCAACGAGGTGGGGCTCGGGTACGTGCGGCTCGGCCAGTCGGCGCCCACCCTCTCCGGCGGCGAGGCGCAGCGGGTGAAGCTGGCCTCCGAGCTCCAGAAGCGCTCGACCGGCCGCACCGTCTACGTGCTGGACGAGCCGACCACCGGCCTCCACTTCGAGGACATCAGCAAGCTGATCACGGTGCTCTCCGGTCTGGTCGACAAGGGCAACACAGTCATCGTGATCGAGCACAACCTCGATGTGATCAAGACGGCCGACTGGGTCGTCGACATGGGCCCCGAGGGCGGCAGCGGAGGGGGCACGGTCGTCGCCGAGGGCACCCCCGAGCAGGTCGCCGGGGTGCCCGCCAGCCACACCGGCAAGTTCCTGCGCGACATCCTGGACGCCGACCGGATCAGCGACGCGGCCCCCGTGGCCGGGGCCCGGACCAGGCGGACGGCGGCCCGCCGGAAGAAGTGAGCGGGCGGCCGGAGAGGGGGCGGCGGAACCCCTTCTCCGGCCGCCGGTCCCCCGCCGGTATCGTCGGAGGCCACAGCCTCGCGACGCGGCCGACGGCGTGCGTCGACGTACCGACCCGTGGAGTACCCATGCCCGGCCAGACGCCCGCCCGCCGCACCGTCCTGAAGGGGGCGGCCCTGGCCGGAGCCGCCGGGCTGGGCGCCGCCGCCTGCTCCACCGAGTCCAAGCTGGGCCACGCACAGGTCCCGACCCCGACGGCCCCCGTGGATCTCGGCGCCGCCGACGCCGTGCCGGTCGGGGGCGCCCTGCTCTTCCGGGAGCAGCGGGTCGTGGTACACCGCCCGTCCGAGGGCGAGTACCGGGCCTTCAGCGCCCAGTGCACCCACGCCGGCTGCGTCCTGGACAAGCTGGAGGGCACCGAGGGCAACTGCCCCTGCCACGGCAGCCGTTTCGACGTGACGACCGGCAAGGCCCTCGTCGGCCCGGCGACGGTGCCCCTGCCCGAGGTGCCCGTGCGCGCCGAGGACGGCCGCCTCGTCGCCGGGCCCGAGGC
>NZ_JANHKP010000018.1 GCF_024497955.1 Streptomyces sp. C10-9-1
GGACGGCGCCGACCGGGGCAACCTCGCCGCCGCGCCGGACGACTCGCTCGCGGCCTGGCTCGACGCCCTGGAGACGGCGGCGGAGCAGAAGCTCCCCACGCAAACGACCTCATGGCGCGCGGTCGGCCCCTGTTCCCGGCTCAAGGGCTCGGTCGGGCGGTCGGGCGGGGGTCGGGGGGCGCAAGCCGTACCCGACGTCCGCGGGGCCGTGTCATCCTGCCTCGGCACTCGACCACGGTCTCGGCAGGCATTCCATCCCCGCGGACGTCATGGATACCTGGTTCGGCGCCCCGGCCGCCGGCGGGTCCCGCCCCCCTCTCCGGGGTCTGCCGCGGCCAGGCCGGGGCGCCTCGCGGCGGCCGGACGGCCGGCCGGTGCATCAGAAGGCGATGCGGACCTTCAGCGCCTCGCGGTCGTGCATGGCGCGGTAGCCGTCCGGGACCCCGTCGAGGCCGACGGTGCGGTCGAAGACCGGGCCCGGGTCGATGGCGCCGGAGAGCACGTCCGGCAGCAGTTCGGGGATGTACGCGCGGGCGGGGGCGACGCCGCCGGCCAGCGTCACGTTGCGGCCGAACATCTGGGCGATGTCCACGCCGGCGGAGCCTCCGTGGGGCACGCCGACGTAGCCGACCGCACCGCCGTCCCGGGCGATGGAGACGGCGGTGCGCAGGGACTCCTCGGTGCCGACGGCCTCCAGGACGGCGTGCGCCCCCTGGCCCCCGGTCAGTTCCCTGACGGCCTCGACCGCGGCTTCACCGCGCTCGGCGACGACGTCGGTGGCCCCGAAGCCGCGGGCGATGGCGGTGCGCTGCTCGTGCCGGCCCAGCGCGATGATCCTTTCGGCGCCGAGGCGCCGGGCGGCGAGCACACCGCACAGGCCGACCGCGCCGTCGCCGACCACGGCGACGGTGGAGCCGGGGCGGATCCGGGCGGCGACGGCGGCGTGGTGGCCGGTGCTCATCACGTCGGAGAGGGCGAGCAGGGCGGGGAGCAGCTTCTCCTCGCCGGCTGCCTCCTTCGGCAGCTTGACCAGGGTGCCGTCGGCGAACGGCACACGGACGGCTTCGCCCTGGCCGCCGTCGGAGCCGGCCTCGCCCCAGAAGCCGCCCTCGGGGCAGGAGGTGTGCAGGCCCTCGCTGCAGTAGTCGCAGGTGCCGTCGGACCAGACGAACGGGGCCACCACGAAGTCGCCGCGGGTGAAGCCGGTCACCTCGGAGCCGGTGTCCTCGACGACGCCCAGGAACTCGTGTCCGATCCGCTGCCCTGCCGCCCGGGAGGCCACACCGCGGTACGCCCACAGGTCGCTGCCGCAGATGCAGGCGTTGACCACCCGAACCACGGCGTCGGTCGGCCGCCGGACCACCGGGTCGGGTACGTCCTCGATCCGGATGTCGTGAGGGCCGTGGATCACGGTAGCGCGCACGGAAGTCTCCTGGGACTGCTCGGGGCCTGGGCGGAGCAGCCAGGGTCGCCGTACACATGTTCTCGTGTCCAGCTACATTCTCTACAGCCTCTGTTTAAGATGAACTGATGCTCGATCTTCGGCGGCTCATCCTCCTGCGTGATCTGGACGCCCACGGCACGGTGACCGCTGTGGCGGAGCTCCACGGCGTCACGCCCTCCGCCGTCTCGCAGCAGCTGCGGTTGCTGGAGGTCGAGACCGGCGCCCGTCTTCTGGAGCGCACCGGCCGCTCCGTCCACCTCACCGCCGCCGGGCGGCAGTTGGCCGACGACACCGAGCACGTGCTCACCGCGCTCGAACGGGCCCAGGACCGGCTGCAGGCCGGCCGGGGGGAGCCGACCGGCCCCTTCCGCGTCGCCTGCTTCCCCAGTGCGTTCGCACCGGTGGGTGCCCCCCTCGGCGAAGCCCTGGAGAGCGCCCACGGGAACCTGCGCCTGCACCTGACCGAAGCCGAACCGGAAGCCGCCGTGCGGCTGCTGCTCCAGCGTCGCGTCGACCTCGCCCTGCTCTACCGCTACACCAACCTCGCCACTCCCCC
Organism: Streptomyces sp. C10-9-1; assembly: GCF_024497955.1. Classification (GTDB taxonomy): domain Bacteria; phylum Actinomycetota; class Actinomycetes; order Streptomycetales; family Streptomycetaceae; genus Streptomyces; species Streptomyces sanyensis. The sequence continues at coordinate 2,001 of NZ_JANHKP010000018.1, forward strand.
GTACGCCGGCGTCGAGACCCACGCCCTGCGGACCGATCCGCTGGTCGCGGTCCTGCGCAACGACCATCCGGCAGCCCGCCGCGGGCGGGGCGCGGTCGACCTGCGAGAGCTCGCGGACACCGAGTGGATCACCGCCCCGCCCCACACAGCCTGCGGAGACGCGGTCCTGCAAGCCTGCCGGTCGGCCGGTTTCACTCCGCGGGTCCGCCACACCTGCACCGACTTCTCCGCCATGATCGCCATCGCCGCAGGCGGCGGCCACACCGCCCTCATCCCGCACCTGGCAGCAGCCCACCTGCCACCGGTGCTGGCGGCACGACCGGTCACGGACAGCACCCTCGCGCGCACGATCGAGACCGCCGTCCGGCACGGTACGGCGCACGAGCCCGCGGTCGCCGCCGGCCTCACCGCACTGCGCGCTCTCTGCGACGGCTCGCACGACGCACCGAGGTGAGGCCCCCGGGAAGGCGCCGGGAGCGACCGCCTGCCGGCAGGTGAGCGCGTACGCGGGGGCACCCGCAGCCGCGCGGCCCCGCCCCGACCGTGCGGAACGCCTCCGGGTGAGGTCGCGGGCGACGATCACACCGCCGCGGCGCACGGCGCGCTTCCCGGGCCAGGCCACGACGAGAGCCGAAGGCCCGCGCCTGCCGTCGGCCACTCGTCCTGCGCCGGCGTCCGCCCGGACCGACCGGAAGCGGCCGGGCAGGACCGCTTCACGCGCGAACCTGCTCCCGGGGACCCGTCGTTCACTTGTGATCTCACTCGTACAGGACACCACTCACGGCTCCTGGACACGTCATCCCAGCACCTGGACCACGCGGCGACGTGGGCCACGCCGTAGACGCCGAACCTCCCGGCGGGCGCGTCGGCGTCGCCGGGCGCAGGGAGCAGGCCGGGGGTGCGCCGTCATCGCCGACGCAGCGGAGACCGGGAGCCTCTCGCAGAGCGCAATGCGCCGCCTCCTTCGCTCCCCCGCTCTGCCCAGAGGGGCGGAGAACCCGGGACACGTGCAGGCGCACCGGGCGGGTGCGACGCCGTCGGCAGACCCGGGCCGAGTCACCGGCCCCCTCGGCGTGCCGGACCACCGGCGGGTCGGTGCGCTCCTCGGGTGCGGGCCCCATGGGACGCGCCGTGACGGCCGCGGCGGGGCTCGTCTCGTGCTGCGCTTGAGCACGGACACCGCCGCTCTACGCGGCGGGGGTGAGGTCGGCGCGGCCGAACAGCAGCGCGTATCCGGTGGGAAGCCGGTGCAGGATGCGGGTGATCATGTCGGGGCCGGCGCAGGCGGCGACGGCCGCGAAGACGGATCCGGTGTCCCAGCGGGTGGTGGCCGGGGAGGCGCCGGAGCGGGCGGCGAGGTCCTTCACCAGGGCCCAGCCGGTCAGCGGCCGGGCGTCGGGATTCGGGGCGGTGAGGATGCGTGCGGCCTCCCGGGGCAGGCGGGCGGCCAGGGCTTCGCGTTCGTCGCCGGTGAGCTGGCGCCCGAGTCCGGCGAGGACCAGGCGGACGGCTTCGTCGGCCCTCTCGCGTGTGGGGTACGCGCCTTCGTAGCGGACCTTCTCCAGCATCTGCTCGTACGCCGCCCCGTAGGGCTGCGGGCGCTCGAGCGGTGCGCGGACGTCGGTGATCACTGCGGTGCATGCCTTTCTCGTGGGCGGGGCGGGACGGTGCCTGCAGCGGCACCGAGGCGGGGGTCAGATGGGCTGCGGGCGGCCGAAGAGGAGGTCGTAGCCGGCGGGCAGTTGGAACAGGATCTGCTCCAGCAGGTCGTCGCCGGCGGCGTCGGCGGCCGTGGACAGGACGGCGCCGACGTCCCAGGTCGCGGTCTGCTCGGTGGCGCCCTCGATCCACGCGGCGGTCGCCCGCACGAACCGCTCCGGTGCCAGCGGCTCGGCGCTCTGGAGCGGGTTGAGCAGGATCAGCGCGAACTCCTCCGGCAGACGTGCCGCGAGCCGGGCGCGGACTTCGCCGACCAGGTGCGCGCCCAGCAGGGCGAGCACCACGCGGGCCGCGCGCTCCGCCTCTTCTGCCGTGCCGTACTCGCCGCGTTCCTTGACGTGGTCGAGGAACGCTTCGCGTCGCAGAGTCATCTCGTCCGCCACCCCGTCCTGTCTCGTCTTCATCGGGCTGCCCACGGGGTGCGGAGGACGGGGGTGAGAGGGGGGAGACCGGGTGTTCCGTCCTCCGCACCGTATCCGGCCGTGTCAGCCGGAGATCTCCTTGCGGCCGGAGCCGACGCCGACGGAGACCTTGCGGGGCTTGGCGCGCTCGGCGATCGGGATGCGCAGGGTGAGCACGCCCGCGTCGTAGTCGGCCTGGATGTGCTCGGTGTCGAGGGTGTCGGCGAGCACGATCTGGCGGGAGAAGACGCCCAGCGGCCGCTCGGTCAGCTCCATCTGCACGTCGTCGGCCCTCGTGACGGGCCGGCGCTCGGCCTTGACCGTCAGCATGTTCCGCTCGACGTCGATGTCGATCGCGTCGGCGCTGACGCCGGGAAGGTCGAAGGCCACCACGTACTCGTCGCCCTCGCGGTAGGCGTCCATCGGCATCGCCGACGGCTTCGACCAGGTTCCCGGGCCCATGAGCTGCTGGGCCAGCCGGTCCAGCTCACGGAACGGGTCGGTGCGCATCAACATGGAAAACACCTCCAGAGGTTCGGGCAGTTGCTGCCAATGCGCCTCACTGACACCGTTGTAGCATGTCATCCGATGGATGACAAAGACGATGTCGTCAGAAGGATGACACCCCGAGGGAGGCGCCCATGACCCCGGCCGAACAGCCGCCCCCGATCAGCACCGACACCTGCGGCCCGGCGTCGTTCCTCGCCGCCGCGGCCGCCCTCGACGCCATCGACGACGCCCTGCACACCGCCCGGCACGACGACCCCGACACCCCCTCCCCCGCGCCGGCCCCGGAGCAGGCACTGGCCTCGCTCCTGCTGCTGCGGCAGGTCCGCGAGCAACTCGCCGGATGGGAGACCGGCCTGATCGAGACCGCCCGCGACGCCGGCGCCAGCTGGGCAGACCTCGCCCACCCCCTCGGCGTCGCCAGCCGCCAGGCCGCCGAACGCCGCTACCTGCGCGGCCGCCCCGGCCCCGAAGGGACCACCGGCGAGCAACGCGTGACGGCCACCCGCCAAGCCCGCGCCACACAACGCACCACCGCCGCCCGGGCCCGCGACAACGCCGCCGACCTGCGCCGCCTCGCCGGCCAGATCACCGCCCTGACCGACCTGGCCCCCGCGGCCCGCCGCCCGGTCGCAGCGCTCCACGCCGCCCTCGCCGACGACGACCCCGCCGCCCTGATCCGCCCCCTGACCGCCACCCGCCCCCACCTGGCCACCGCCCACCCCGACCTCACCGCACGACTCGACACCCTCACCTCCCCCTGACCACGGGCCACACATACGCGGCGTGAGGCCGTCCCGGGGCCGACCCACTCTCGACGTGGGCGGCCCCAGGGACCCAGCAGCGCCCGCGCGGGTACCGCGCTCCCGCCAGCCCACCCGGCAGCGGATCCGAAGCCGGCGCCGGAGGGCAGCAGGTGCCCGGCCCGGCGCTCCGTCAGGCCTCGTGCAGGCGGAAGGCCAGTCCGCGCTCGCCCTCCGATCGCGGGCCGAAGATTCGGCGGTCCTTCTCCTCGATCGGCACATCGTTGATGCTCGCCTCACGCCGGGTCATCAGCCCGCGCCCGTCGAACTCCCACAGCTCGTTCCCGTACGACCGCCACCACCGGCCGTCGCCGTCCTGGCACTCGTACCGGAAGCGAACAGCGATGCGGTTGCCGTCGAAGGCCCACAGGTCCTTGCGCAGTGCGTACGCCCTCTCTCGCGCCCACTTCGCCGCGAGGAACCCGACGATCTCCGCACGGCCGGTGATGAAGGTGCCGCGGTTACGCCATACCGAGTCCTCCGAGTAGGCGAGCGCCACCCTGTGCGGGTCGCGGGTGTTCCACGCGTCCTCGGCGGCCTGCACCTTCCGGGCCGCGCTCTTACGGGTGAACGGGGGTAGCGGCGGCCGGTCGGTCATGTCTTCCTCCAGGGAGTGGATCGATGAGCAGACACGGGAGAACGAACGTTCTCCCGTGGGCTGCTACCGTAGGAGAACGTTCGTTCTCGCGTCAAGGAGAGGCCGCGCATGGACACCGCAACCGCCCGGGAACAGGCACTGGACGCCGCCGAGAGGCTGTTCTACGGCCGCGGTATCCAGTCCGTCGGCATGGACGACATCAGGGGGGCGTCCGGGGTTTCACTCAAGCGGCTCTATCAGCTCTTCCCGGCGAAGGAGCAGCTGGTCGAGGCGTACCTGGAGCGCCGCGACGTGCGCTGGCGCGGTGAACTCGCCGCGTACGTGGCACGGGAGCAGGATCCCAAGCAGCGGATCATCGCCGTCTTCGACTGGCTTCAGGAGTGGTTCGGCGACGAGGAGTTCCGCGGGTGCGCCTGGATCAACGCCTACGGCGAGCTGGGCGCCCGGTCCGACCGGGTGGCAGGCCAGGTGCGGGCTCACAAGCAGGCGTTCCGGGACTACCTCGGCTCACTGGTGGCCGGGGCCGAGCTGCCCGACGCACTGACCGGGCCGCTCCATCTCCTGGCCGAGGGTGCCATGGTCACGGCGGGGGTCACGGGCAGTACACGACCGGCGGCCGAGGCCCGTCAGGCGGCGCGGTCCCTCCTGACGGTGCGCTGAGGCGGACCACGCAGCAGGACCGGGGCGAGCCGAACCAGGGCCCGTGGGCCTACCGGGTCGGCGCGTCCGAGTTCTCGCGGTGCCCGGTGGCAGTGCTCTCTCCGGCCTCGAGCGAGGGTTCCATGTGCCGCAGGGTCGGGTTCGGCAACGCGTCGGGCGAACCGCGTCGACGCCGGCGTCTCCGTACCGCTTCCGGCAGCCGACGGAGGCGGGGCCGGGCCGGCATCAGGGGGTGGGTGCCGTCTCCGTGTCTCGCCGTGCCCGAACCCGGCCTCGGCCAGAACGACTTGGCCGCCCGGCCGCGTCCCCGCTGTGCTCGGCCCCCTGTTCGTGCGGCAGGTAGCCGAATCCGAGGGACCGGGGGCGACGTGCAGCCGGCCGCCTTGCACGGTGGCGTCGGGGAGGGCGGGCCAGGCAGACGACGGCGCCGCGGGCTCAACGCGCCACCCCGGCAGGACGCAACACCGGATCGTGGCACTAGCCTGCGGTGATGACCGGAACCGAGCTGGACGAGCTGATCGTCGCCGACGCGGCGGCGCTGCGCGCGTGGCTGCTGGACAACCACACCACCTCTCCTGGCGTGTGGCTCGCCCTGACCAGGAAGGGCGGCACCGTCACCACCCTGACCTGGCAGCAGGCGGTCGACGAGGCCCTGTGCTTCGGCTGGATCGACGGGCAGGCCCGCAAACGCGACGAGGGGAGCTCCTGGAGGCGCTTCACCCCGCGCCGGCCCCGCAGCGTCTGGTCCCGGCGCAACGTCGACAACGTGGCCCGGTTGGAGGCAGCCGGCCTGATGCTGCCCGCCGGCCGCGCCGCAGTGGACGCGGCGAAGGCCGACGGACGGTGGGCAGCCGCCTATGCACCGTCATCGGAAGCGGAGGTACCGCCCGACCTCCGGGACGCGATCGCCGCGGACCCGGCAGCACAGGCGATGTTCGACGTGCTCACCAGAACCAACCGATTCGCCCTCATCAACCGGGTCAACGCCGTCAAGCGGGCCGAGACACGCACCCGGAAGATCGCCGAGTACGTGGCAATGCTGGCCCGGCACGAGACGATCCACCCACAGCGAGCCACACCGGCAAACCCGCCGACGCCGTGACCGGACACCCGCCGAAACGGGCAGACCCGCGCTGCCGGGAATCCTGGTGACGTGGTCTTCAAGGTCGTCGGATCACTCGACGGCCGACGACCCGGGGGCTGGAGTAGCTCGGCCGAAGCCGTGGGAGGTCGACCGCGAACGTCCCCGGTGGCTACGGGACGTTGTCCTCGTCGATCTTGCACCGCAGCACCGCCGCCAGGTGCTCGGAGCGGTTCGGCCACCCGAGTGGTCGTCACGGCCCCCTGCGCACCGACACGGGGACGGCGAGGGGTTCAGCCCGCACGATGGGACGCGTCACCGCTGGGAACACCACGGCCGTCGGAACGGCCGTACACATCGGGAGCTCTCTGTGAACACCCCGCAGGCCCCTGCACACGACGGTCTCCACGCGATGTTCATCAACTGCACGCTCAAGCGGTCACCCCACGTCAGCAACACCCAGGGGCTGATCGACAAGAGCCGCTCGGTGATGGAGTCGAACGGTGTGAGCACCGAACTCGTACGAGCCGTCGATCACGACATCGCCACCGGCGTATGGCCGGACATGACCGAGCACGGATGGGCCACAGACGCATGGCCGTCGCTGTACGAGCGGGTCATGGCGGCCGACATCCTGGTACTCGCGGGACCGATCTGGCTCGGGGACAACAGCTCCGTCATGAAGCAGGTCATCGAGCGGCTCTACGCCGGGTCCTCGCAGCTCAACGACCGGGGCCAGTACGCGTACTACGGACGTGTCGGCGGGTGCCTGATCACCGGCAACGAGGACGGCGTGAAGCACTGCGCCATGAACGTCCTCTACAGCCTCCAGCACCTCGGCTACACCATTCCACCGCAGGCGGACGCGGGCTGGATCGGTGAGGCCGGCCCCGGACCCTCCTACCTCGATCCGGGGTCCGGCGGCCCGGAGAACGACTTCACCAACCGCAACACCAGCTTCATGACCTGGAACCTGATGCACCTGGCCGCGATGCTCAAACAGACCGGTGGCATCCCGGCCCACGGAAACCAGCGCTCGGAGTGGGACGCGGGCTGCCGCTCCGACTTCCCGAACCCCGACTACCGCTGACTCCTGGCGAACGACGGTGAGCGGGGGACGCTCCGGCTCCTGTCCGCAGCCGGGCCGATCACGACGCGTCCCGGCCACGCACCCCCGCCCGTGCCACCGCCCGCGAGCCAGGGCGAACGCCGCGGCCGCCGTCGCGCGCCCGCCGGGGATCACGGGAGACCCCTGGCGCCGACGGTGCCGGTACGGGACCGGCTCGGCCGCCGTGCCACTCGCGCCGCACGTGGGCTGCCGGCCGCGCGCGTCCGGTCGACGGGGTTCCCGCTGCCGCGTCGGCGCGTGATCCGAACCCGGTGGAAGCGGGTACGGGCGCACGTCGAGCGCAGCCTGTCCGACCTCGCCGTGCCCGCTCTCGTGCGGATCGCGGCGCTCGTGCGCAAGCACCGAGACGCCTCGCGGCCCGGTCCGACGCCCTCAACGGCATCATCGCCGGCGCCGCCCCGGCCGCGACACCCGCGGCCCCTGCTCACGGGCACGGATCCGCCAGGACCGCGTACTCCGCGTCATCGAAGCCCCGGAACGTGGCCGATGAGTCGCTGTCAGGCATCGCGCCACCACGGGGGCCGGATGCTCTCGTCGGTGTCGGCGGCGCAGTTGACGCCGTGGACGACCTCCGAGTCGCCCAGGTCCCAGCCGACGATGCCGTTGCCCTTCCGGGTCAGCTCCACCAGGCGAGCGCGATGGGTTCCGCTGCCGGTGTTCACGTCACAGGTCTCGACACTGGTCCAGGAGCGTCCGTCCAGGGCGGCGGCGACCGCCACGGCGGGCAGGACGACGATGCCGAGCAGCAGTCCGGCGATCCACAGGACGTCGGCGGCACGCTGCGGAACCGTCTCGGCCTGCGTGCCGGTGCGGCGGCCCGTGGTGTGCTCGCGACGGCCGGTCCTGTAGTCGACCATGACCCCCACCCGCATGACGTAGGAGGCCAGTCCGGCGGTCAGGCCCCAGCCCAGGCCGTTGAACGCACCGACCACTGTCCCCAGGGCGGCCGGGACCACGGCGGCGGTGGCAGCGGTCACCGCCATGGGGGTGTCCCGATGTCTGAGGGCGCCGCCCCTGGCCGCGAAGTGGGCGTAGCTGGCGCGCGAGACGGTCACGGCCAGCACGGTGGCCAGCAGGGCCTCGTTCAGGAACATGCCGATGAGGATGTCGGCCCAGTTGCCCGGCCCCATAGCGATCAGCGCGTCCCTGGCCGCGTCCCCGCCGCCGAGTGTCCAGGCCAGCTTGAGCGCCGGCAACGCGAGCACGACTGCCAGCATCATCACGTGCCCCGCCCTCTCCCGGTAGTCCCGGGAAGCCCTCTCCTCACCCACGCGACGAGTCTCACGCCCCGCCCGCCGTCAGCACGGCACGACACACGTACGCAGCCGCGTCCCCCTGGCGAGCAGTGGGGCGGCCCGTGCCCACACGTGGCGTCACCCTGCCAGGGTCATTCAGCCGGGCACACGCCGTTCCCGCACCTCGCGGGACGGAACACCTGCCGACGCTGCGTCGTCAGAGCTCCGGGGCGGGGGGCAGGGTGGTCTCGCGCCCGGCCTTCGCTGCGGCGCGCAGGGCCGCTTCACGGGCCGGGCCCGGCAGCGCCCCCGGCTCACCGCGGCTCGCGGCCTCGAACTCCGGACCCACCGCCGGCCTTCTGCGCCGGTGGGCGCCGAACGCCTCCACGGACCCGGTCCGGTGCCCCCGAGGTACGCCGCGCGGCGCGGACGGCCAGGTCCCCGGGCCCGCGGCGGGGGTGTGATCGGATTCGGCCTCGTCCGCATCGCGCAGCCCGGGGAGCGTGCCGCCGTCCCGCATGCCGGTGGTCGGCCCGGCTCGTCCGATCCCGTCCGTGCGCAGGGGCGTTGCCAGCGGTGATGCGCGGGCGGGTGGAGCATTCCCGCGCGGGGGGCCTGATGGCGGTGCCGGTGGGCGGCCCGCGGGGCCGCCCACGAATGGCGCGCGGACCTGTGGTGCCCGACGTGCCGCGTGGCTAGCCTGCGATCTTGTGGATCTGAAGCTGGCAGGGCGTGTGATCGTGGTGACCGGTGGCAGTTCCGGCGTGGGCCGGGCCGCTGTCGAACTGCTCCTGGGTGAGGGCGCCCAGGTGGCGACCTGCGCCCGGGACGCCGGACGGCTGGAGCAGGTGTGGGCGCACCAGCAGGACCGGCTGTACCTCCATGCGGGCGATGTGCGCGAGGAGGCGGCGATGGAGGGCTTCGTCCGCGCGACGGCCGGACGGTTCGGCCGGATCGACGCCGTGGTGGCCAATGCCGGGGAAGGGCTCCCGAGCACCTTCGCCGATGCCACGCCCAAGGACTGGCTGGCCGAGCTGGAGGGCAAGGTGCTCGGCGCGGTGCTCCCGGTGCGGGCGGCACTGCCCTGGCTTCGGCTCTCCGACGCGGGCCGCGTGGTGCTGATCGGGGCCCTGATCGCACGCGAGCCGGAGCCGAGCCTGGTCACGGCCAGTGCGGCCCGCGCCGCGCTCGCCAACCTCGCCCGCTCCATGGCCACCGAGCTGGCGGCCGACGAGATCCTGGTCAACACCGTCAGCCTGGGCATGATCGACACGGAGCGGCAGCAGGCGGTCCATGCGGCGTCCGGCAGTGCCGAGTCCTACCAGCAGTGGGCCGCCGGATCCGTCGCCCGCCGCGGAGTGCCGCTCGGGCGGATGGGCCGCCCTGAGGAGGTGGCGCCCGTCATCGCCCTGCTGGCCTCACCCATGGCCTCGTACATCAGCGGCGCCGACGTGGCCGTGGCAGGGGGCGCAGGTCACTCGGCCCACTGACCACCGGGCTCCCGGCACGCCGGAACCCCGTTGAGCAGGGGGTGCCGAGGCCGCGAGGGTCCGGTGGCCCTGCCGTGCACGCATCGGCGCGAGAGGACGCCTGTCGCGCCGATGCGCGCCGGAGGCCGGAACAGGGCTTCGCAGGCTCCGTTCGTGCGCCGTGGCGGGTGGCTCTTGTTCACGGGCAGCGGGTCTGGCCCGACTTCTGTGCCAGGGCCACCGTGAGTGAGCGTCTGGTACCCCGTCGCGCGGAGGATCAGCAGCGTCGGTTGGCGCCGCTCACGTGTGTCCACGGTGGTCTGCGAAGACGCGAAGCGAGCAGGAAACCTGGTGGCAGCCATCCATGCCCTACGGGATGCTCACAGAGTGATCGAGCGAGATGCCGCGGTTCAGATCGTCGAGGAACAGCTGGAACGGGACTACCAGCAGGAGCTGGCACTTGGGCTCGACCCGATCCGCATGGCTGTGTCGCATGTAGAGCAGCATGAGCTGGCATGGATCGTTTCCTGGGCAGCCGAGGAGTATCTGCGCACCCGGAATCCAGACTTCGCACTGGCCGGGAATGGGCCGTACCTTGTTGACCGCGCCGACGGAAGCCTGCACCAGATCGGCGTGGTCTCCGCAGTAGCGGACGCATGGGAAACGGACTACCGAGTCCGTGTTCGAGGGCAGGTCACGCGGACCGCAGCGGACGATCTGCACGACGAGGTCCGGGCCGTGGCGGACGCCCGCGGGAGGGTTCATGCCATGCACACCCTGCGCCGAAAGGTGCCAGCGCTCTCCCACGCCCAGATCATCGAATACGTGACCGCCCTGCAGCACGGCGATGCTCCGGCGCACCTGGTAGAGGTCTCCTCCAGTGAGCTGGCGCCGCCTGCCGACCCGCTCGGTTCCGTGGTGACCATCCGCAGATCCGAGAACCGTTGAGGTCCCTGACAGCACCGGCTTTCCTCACGCATCAGGAAGAACCCACCTACGCAGCAGTGAGCAGCCGGCGCGGCCTGACATCCGGCGCTTGAGCATCTCGATCTGGTCGACATGGCCTTCGACAGCGACCGCGCGGGGGCTCCCGGTCCGCCTGACCGTCCGCTCGGCTCCGCTGCGGCGTCCGTCGGCCCCCCTGCCGGAACCGGCGGAGGGCCGCCCGGCGCGTCCGCTGACCGCGGCCGGCCGGCCGGCCGCGGTCAGCGGACGCGCCGGGCGGAGGCGGGCGGCGGCAGGCGGTAGGAAGGCAGGTTGCGGCGGCGGATCAGCCACTCCGCGATGAACATGTTCGGCACCCAGGCCAGGAACGGCACGGCGTGGTAGGCGTTGTCGAACACCACGTCGAACTCGGTGTCCATGTCGTGGAAGGGCGCCTGGACGAGGATCAGCACTCCGAGCCAGAGGCGCAGCGCGGGTGCGGCGTAGGTGAAGGCGAAGTTGCGGATCATCCAGGCCTGGTGGTGTGCGATGTCGCCCCGGCGGGCGGCTCTGTAGCCGCGCACCGCGGTGAGCGCCCACAGCACGGACAGGCCTCCGAAGCCGAAGAAGCCGGCCATGCCGGCCGAGTTCCAGGGAGTGACCAGCGCACCGCTCACCGCCCCGAGCAGGACCGAGACCAGGTAGACACGGCCCACCGCGCGGTGCGCCTGCGGCGAGCGCCGACGCAGTGCGCGGGAGAACTGGAACGGGCCCAGCAGCAGCGCCAGGGCAGCGGTGGCGATGTGGACGTACAGGAGGGCCTGGGCGAAGGCCGGTGCGGCGGCATACGCCTCGGAAAGGCCGGCCCCGTCTTCGGCGAGGGATTCCAGGGACCCTGCGGCATAGGTGCCGACGGAGAAGGCGACCACGGCCAGTGAGCTCAGCAGGACCAGCGTCCAACCCGTGCGGGAGCGGGCTGGAGGACGGCGAGGCGGGGGCGGCGCGCTCCGGGATCCCGCAAGGGTCGCGGTCCCCCCGGACGCGGACGGCTGGGGAGCCGGGGCGGCGGTTCCCTCGTCGCTTCGGCAATCGGACACGGCCCCTCCAGCGGGTGGCGGCGGATGCGAGTACGGCTGGTCGCCGACCGCTCGCCCTCCCCGCACCCGGTGCTGGGGCGGGGACGGGCGGGCGGAGAGGGCAGGGCGGAAGCACCCCCACCCTCATGTGACTCGCTCTTACATTGTGAGGGCCTTTAACATAGCCACGAATGTTAATGTGGTCAACATGGCGTCGAAAGCGAGACCGGACACCGGGTCCGGGGCGAAGAACCCCGACTCCTACCATCACGGAGCCCTGCGCGAGGCACTGCTGACGGGGGCTCGCGAACTGCTCGACGAACGCGGCGAGGAGGGCTTCAGCCTCAGCGCGCTGGCCCGGCGCCTCGGTGTCAGCACCGCCGCCCCCTACCGCCACTTCGCCGACCGCGACGCCCTGCTGCACGCCGTCGGCGACCTGGGCTACGAGGAGCTGCGCCGGCGCCTGCTCCGTGCGGACGCAGCCGCGGACGGCCCCGCCGACACCCTGGTGGGCATGTGCGCCGCCTATCTGCGCTTCGCGCAGGACAACCCGGCCCTGTTCGGCATCCTCTTCCGCAGCCGCGGCACCCACCGGCAGTCCCCGACCGGCCCCGCGTCGTTCCAGCCCCTGATCGACGCGGTGACCGAGGCGCAGCGCCGCGGTGTGCTGGACTCCGGCTCCTCGCCACTGGTCCTGGCCCGCTCCGTCTGGGCAGCGGTCCACGGCCTGGCCGTGCTGCACCTCAACGGCGGGTTCGCGAAGCTCGGCCTCGACGACACCCCGGAGCGCCTCGCCACCGACACCCTGGCCGCGATGCTGCGCACCCCCGACGGCCCCGCACCGGCATGATCCCCGCCCCCTGAGCCCCGGCGGCCGCCCCCGGCACGCCTTCCGGCCACGCGGCACGCGCGGTTCTCGCGCGGCTGGCGGCCCGGCGGTGCCCCGCAGCCCCCGCACGAGGGCCGGTGCACCGCTCGGCGTCAGTGCGGCCGCGACCGCAGCCGGCGCTCAGCCGGTCGCCACGTCCTCCCACTCGGCCGTGCGGTCGCACCAGCGTCCCAGCAGCACCCGGTCGTGTCCGACGGCCAGCAGGCCCGCCCCGCTGGCGGCCCGGTAGGACTCCACCGCGGCGACGAGGGCGGCCGTGGTGGAGGCGTCCAGCATGGCGGTCATCTCGTCGCAGACCAGCAGCCGGGGGCGCAGCACCAGGGCTCGGGCCAGGCAGGCGCGCTGGAGTTGGCCGTCGCTGACCTCGTGGGGGCGCCGGCGCAGCAGTTCACCCGTCAGCCCCACGGTCTCGGCGAGTTCCGCCGCCCGCCGCGCGGCGCCTTCGCGGCGGCCCGTCGCCCGCAGGGGTTCGGCGATGAGGTCGACGAGGCGCAGCCGGGGGTCGGCGGCGAGGCGGGGCTGCTGGAACACGACCCCGATCGCGGTCCGCAGACGGCGCGGCGCACGGTGGCGCCAGGCGCAGACCGGCTCCCCGTCGACAGCGAGGCGGCCTGCCTCGGGGCGGTGCAGCAGGGCCACCACGCGGGCCAGCGTGGACTTCCCGCAGCCGCTCGGACCGAGCAGACCGACCGCTTCGCCCGGCGCCAGGCTCAGGGAGGCGCCGCGCACCACCGGGGTGCGGCGGTCGTATCCGGCGGTGATCCCGTCCAGCTCGATCACGGTGCGGCCCCCTCGGGGTGGTGGCAGGCGGTGCCCCCGGCGAAGACCGGCCGCTGCGAGGCGCAGCGGCCGTCGGACTTGGAGCAGCGCGGGGCGAAGGCGCAGCCCGCCGGGAGGTCGCCCAGTTCCGGCGGCAGTCCGGGTATCGGGGTGAAGGACCGCTCGGGGAGGGCGTTCAGCAGGCCGCGGGCGTAGGGGTGCCGGGGCCCGGGGTCGCCGAAGAAGCGGTCGGCCTCGGCGATCTCGACGATGCGGCCGGCGTACATCACGGCGACCCGGTCGGCGGTGCGCTGCGCGGCGGCGAGGTCGTGGGTGATCAGCAGCAGGGCGCGTCCCCGGTCCACCTGGCGGCGCAGCTCGTCCGCGGTGTGCTCGACCAGGTCGCGGTCGAGGCCGGTGGTGGGCTCGTCGGCCAGCAGCAGGGGCGCGTCGCCCACCAGGGCCAGCGCGGTGGCGGCCCGCTGGGCGAGGCCGCCGGAGAGTTCGTGGGGGTAGCGGTCGAGGTGGTCCGCGGGGTAGGCGGCGCGCTCGGCGGCCCCGGCGGCGTGCCGGGCGGCGGCCTCCCCCCTGAGGCCGGTGAGCGCCCTCGCGGTCTCGGCCAGTTGGGCCCCGACGGTCCGTACGGGCGTGAGGTGGGCGGCGGGGCTCTGGGGCACCAGGCCGACGAGGCGTCCGCGGACGGTGCGGGCCAGGACGGCCTCGTCGGCGGTGAGGAGCTCGGTGCCGGCGGTGCGGGCGGTGCCGGCGGTCTGGGCGTTGGCGGGCAGCAGCCCGAGCAGGGCGGAGGCGAGGACGGACTTTCCGCAGCCGCTCTCGCCCACGAGGGCGAGGCACTGTCCGGCCTCCAGGGTGAAGCCGGCGTCGCTGACGGCGGCGACGTGCCGCCCGCCGGGCATCCGGAAGCGCACGGACAGGCCGCGGACCTCCAGGAGGGGTGGGTGGTCGGCGGACGGGTGGGCGGGGGTGCTCGGGCGGGTCGCGGAGGGCTCGGTCACAGCGTCAGCTCCGCTCGCCGGCGCGGGTTGAGACGTTCCCGCCAGGCGCCGGCGAGGCCGGCGACGGCGAGGGTCGGGACGATCAGGAACAGGCCGGGGAAGAGGGTGGGCCACCAGTGGCCCGCCAGCAGGGAGCCGCGGGCGGTCTGGACGAGGTTGCCGAGGCTCGCCTGGTGGGTGGGCAGTCCCAGGCCGAGGAACGACAGGGCCGACTCGTGCCACATGGTGTGCGGGACCATGAGCACGGCGGCGAGGCCGGCCTGCGGCAGGACGCCGGGCAGCAGGTGGCGGACGGCGACGCGCAGGCGGCCCGCTCCGCCGCTGACGGCGGCGTCGATGTACGGGCGCGAGCGCAGCGACAGTACTTCCGCCCGCACGATGCGGGCCGTGGACAGCCAGTGGGTGACCGCGACGGACACCACGACCGGCCACAGCCCGGGCCGGAACATGGCGACGACGAAGATGCCGAGCAGCAGGTGGGGCACGGAGGAGAAGGTGTCCACGAGGCGCATCAGCAGGCGGTCGGTCCAGCCGCCGAGGGCTGCCGCCGCGGCGCCCACGGCGGTGCCGATCACGGTCGCGGCGAGCGCGGCCACCAGGCCGACCACGAGCGAGACGCGCAGTCCGTAGACGCAGCGCAGCAGCAGGTCGCGGCCGACGTCGTCGGTGCCGAAGGGGTGCGCCGCGGAGGGCGGCAGGAGCTTGCTCGGCAGATCGACGGCCTGCTGGTCGAGGTCGACGGCGGGGGGCACGACGAGCACCGCGAGGGCCACGCAGACGAGGACGGCGGCCGAGGCGGCGATCCGCAGGGTGCGGGTCGAGCGCCGGGTGCCGCCGCGGCTGCGCCACACGGCCGGGGCGGCGAAGGGGACGGGGCGCCGGTCAGCCATCGAAGCCCACCCGGGGGTCGGCGAGGCCGTAGAGCAGGTCCGAGAGGAGGTTTCCGAGGAGCACGGCCGCGGTGGCGAGCACCGTGAGGGCCGCGAGCAGCGGGAAGTCGACGGCGGTGGCGGCCTGGACGGTCGCGGCGGCGATGCCCGGCCAGCTGAAGACGGTCTCCACGAGCAGTGCTCCGGTGATGAGTTCGGGGACGCGGGAGCCGATGAGGGTGAGCATCGGCAGCATGCCGGAGCGCAGGGCGTGTCCGAGCAGGACGGTGCGCTCGGCCAGTCCGCGGGCGCGGGCGCCGCGCACCGGGTCCTCGTCCAAGGCGTCGCCGACTCCCTGGCGTACGTAGAGGTAGAACCACGGCAGCTGGCTGATGCCCAGCACGGCCGCGGGCAGCACCAGGTGGCGGGCGACCTGACCGGCGGTGACGGTGTCGCTGGCGGTGTCGGTGAGCCCGCCCGCGGGCAGCACGCCCCACTGGAGGGAGAACAGCCAGATGGCGAGGAGCCCCAGCCAGAAGGCGGGAGCGGCCTCCAGGGTGTACGCGATCGCGGTGGCGCAGCGGTCGAGCGGCCCGCCGGGGCGGCGCGCGGCGAGCACGCCGAACGCGGTGCCGAGGAGTACGGCGAGAGCGAAGGCCGCGGCGGCCAGGAGGACCGACCATCCGAGCCGCTCGGCGACGGCGTCCGCGACCGGCATCCGCAGGACGGCGGAGTCGCCGAGGTCCCCCCGCAGGGCGCCGGCGATCCAGTCCGCCCAGCGGGCCGTGAACGGCTGGTCGACGCCGAGGTTGGCCCTGATCTGGTCGAGGTTCTCCTGCGAGGCGGTGAGCCCCGCGGTGCCGGTGTACGCCGTGACGGGGTCGAAGGGGGAGGCCGCGGCGACGGCGAAGACGCCGAAGGTCACGAGGAGCAGGACGGGGACGGCGAGCAGGACCCGCCGTCCCGCCATGCGGGCCATGGCGCCCCAGGGAGCGCGCCGCTTCACCGCGCCGCGCCCTTGGGGGTCCAGGTCTCGACGTTCCACCAGGGTCCGGAGGCCAGGCCGTGGTCGTGCGGCTCGACCTGGGTGCTGAGGCCGTCCCAGGTGTCGGCGAGCACGTAGACGTGGTCGATGTGGGTGAGGAAGGTGTAGCCGGGGTTCTTCGCCAGTTCCCGCTGGACGGTGTCGTAGGCGCGCCTGCGGGCGGCTTCGTCCCCGGCCCGGCGGCCCTGCTCCAGGGCCTCGTCCACGGCCGGGTTGTCGTAGCGGGCCATGTTGTTGAAGCCGTCGCCCGCGTGGTCGGAGTGGAGGAGCAGGTACTGGTCGAAGTCGGGGTCGCCGGGCGCTCCTCCGCCGGCGAGGACCGCGTCGTCCTTCATCCGCGGCTCGATGACCTCCCAGCTCCCGGCCTGGGTGGTGATGTCGATGCCGATGCTGCGGGCGTCGGAGGCGTAGGCCAGGGCGTGGTCCTGCCGGAGCTTGTCGCCGGTGACGTACCAGAGCGGGAAGGCGGCGCGGACGCCGTCCCTGGTGCGGATCCCGTCCTTGCCGGGCTTCCACCCCGCCTCGTCGAGGATCCGCCGGGCGGCCTCGGGGTCGTGGCGGCGTTCGGTGCCTGCGGTGAACCACGGGCTGCCGGTGGGGACGGGCCCGTACGCCGGCCTGCCCGCGCCGTTCAGGATGCCGTCGACCATGGCCTGCCGGTCGACGGCGATGTCCAGGGCGCGGCGTACGGCGGTGTCGCCCGCGACGGGGTTGCCCGTGGGCAGGGTGACGGTGCGGTAGTCGTAGCTGGTGGCCCGGTGGGTGCGCAGGTTCCTGTCGCGGGCGAAGCCCTCGGCGAGGGCGGGCGGCAGGACGGCGCCGTCGAGGTCCCCGGCGCGCAGCCGGGTGGCGCGGACGTCGTCGTCCTGGATGACGGCCATGGTGAACCGCTCGACCTGCGGTTCGCCGCCCCAGTAGTGGGGGTTGGCCTTGAAGCTGAGCTTCTCTCCCCTGGACCAGCCGGTGAGGATGTAGGGCCCGGTGCCGATCGGTTCGGTGGTGAACTTCCCCGTGTTGACGTCCTGCCGGCCGGCGATGTGCTCGGGGGCGATGGGGAGCACGGTCCGCTGGGCGAAGGGGGCGTAGGGGTACGCGAGGGTGAAGACGACGGTGTGGCTGCCCTCGGCGCGGACACCCCTGAGGGCGTCGAGTTCCGCGCGGGAGGGGTTGTTGGTCTTCTCGTCGAGGATGGTGCGGTAGGTGAAGACGACGTCCTCGGCGTCGAAGGGCTCTCCGTCCTGGAAGGTCACGCCCCGGCGGAGGGTGTACGTGTAGGTGAGCCCGTCGGGGCTGACCTCCGGGAGTTCGGCCGCGAGGGCCGGGCGCAGCCGCATGTCCGCGTCGTGGGCGAGCAGCCCGTCGAAGATCTTGGAGTTGCCGTCCTTGCCGTACCCGAGGAGGGGGCTGAGGGTGTCGGGCTCGTAGGCGATGCCGACGACCGCGGTGCCGCCGTCCGCCGCCCGGGTTCCGCCGCCGGACGGCGCGGTGCAGGCCGCCGCGCCGAGGAGCAGCGCGGCGGCCAGGGCCGCGGCGGAGGCGGCCCGTAGGGATCGGCCCGTCATGATGAAACCCCTGTTGAAGATCGACTGTTGTTGCAAAACGCTCGCAATTAAACAGTATGTAAAGGCCGGGACGGAACAGGGGGTGTTACCGGTGGGGTGTGCGGGCACGGGCGCGGCCCGCCGGGTGTCAGGGGGCGTCCAGACCCGCGAGCCGGGCCACCTCCTGCCGGTGGCGGCCCGGGGTGCCGAAGGCGATCTCGTCGGCCTTGGCCCGCTTCAGGTACCGGTGTGCCGGGTGCTCCCAGGTCATGCCGATACCTCCGTGCAGCTGCACGCACTCCTCGGCGGCGCGCACGGCTGCCGGGGAGCAGTACGCCTGGGCCACCGCGGCGGCGAGCGGCGCGTCCCCGGCACCGGTGGCCAGGGCGTCGGCGGCCGCGCGGGCGGCCGCCCGCGCGGAGACGAGCTCCAGCCACAGCCGGGCCATGCGGTGCTTGAGCGCCTGGAAGGACCCGACGGGGCGGTTGAACTGGTGCCGCTCCCGGGTGTGCGCCACCGCCGCCTCCAGGCACCACTCGGCGAGGCCGAGCTGCTCGGAGGCGAGCAGGGCGGCCCCGGCGAGCAGGCCCCCGCCGACGGCGTCCGCGGCGGGCCCGGGGGCGGCGATCCGTGTGCCGGTGCCGTCCGGGGCGCTCACCGCGGCGAGCGGCCGGGTGAGGTCGAGCGGGGTGCAGGGCTCGACGCGCGCCTCCGCCGCATCGACGGCGTACAGGCCGTCGGCCCTCGGCACGAGGAGGACGTCCGCGGCGACGGCGTCCGCGACGGCGGTGGCGCGGCCCTGCGGCGGGGCCGCCGTGGCACCGGGCGGGGTGGACAGCGGCAGGGCCAGCACGGCCGTGCGCCCACCGGCCGCGAGGTCCTCCAGCAGCCCGCCGACGGGCGGGTGGTCCGGGTCCAGGGCGAGCAGCACGGTGGTGGCGACCACCGAGCTGGTGAGGAAGGGGGCCGGGGTGACGGTCCGCCCCAGTTCCTCCAGCACCACGGCGGCCTCGCGCGGACCGGCTCCCTGCCCGCCGTACTCCTCGGGGACGAGCAGTCCGGCGGCGCCGGCACCGCCGGCGAGCGCCCGCCACAGGTCGGGGTCGTAGGGGTGGCCGGCCTCCTCCCGCTCCGCGCTCACCGCGGCCGGGGCCGAGCGGGCGGCGAGCAGCGAGCGGACGGAGGCGCGCAGGTCCTCCTCGGCCTCGCCGTACAGCAGGTCCGTCATCGGGCCAGGTCCTTCCACGGGGTGTCCTTGTCACTGCGCGGTTCGGCGGGCAGGCCCAGGACGCGCTCGGCCACGATGTTGAGCAGCACCTCGCTGGTGCCGCCCTCGATCGAGTTGCCCTTGGCGCGCAGGTAGCGGTAGCCCGCCTGCCGGCCGGTGAAGTCCACGAGTTCCGGGCGGCGCAGGGTCCAGTCGTCGTACAGCAGCCCCTCCTCGCCGAGCAGTTCGACCTCCAGGCCGCTGATCTCCTGGTTGAGGCGGGCGAAGGCCAGTTTCGCCGCGCTGCCCTCGGGTCCCGGCTGCCCGGCCGCGAGCTTCTGGCGCAGGCGCTCCCCCGCCAGCCGGGCGGCCTCGGCCTCGACCCAGAGCGCGAGCAGCCGCTGGTGCAGGTCGTGGGTGCGCAGCTCCGGACGCGCGCGCCAGGTGGCGGCGAGGCGGCCGATCATGCCGCCCTCACGCGGTACGCGGTGGCCGCCGATGGAGACGCGCTCGTTCATCAGGGTGGTCTGCGCGACGCGCCAGCCGTCGCCGACCGCCCCGAGGCGGTGGGCGTCGGGGATGCGGACTCCGGTGAGGAAGACCTCGTTGAACTCGGCCTCGCCGGTGATCTGCCGCAGCGGGCGCACGTCGACCCCGGGGTCGGTCATGTCGCACACGAAGTAGGTGATGCCGCGGTGCTTGGGCACGTCCGGGTCGGTGCGGGCGAGGAGGATGGCCCAGCGGGCGGCGTGGGCGCTGGAGGTCCACACCTTCTGCCCGTCGACGACCCAGGTGTCGCCGTCGCGGACGGCCCGGGTGGCGAGGGCCGCGAGGTCGGAGCCGGCACCGGGCTCCGAGAAGAGCTGGCACCACACCTCCTCGCCGGTCCACAGCGGGCGCAGGAAGCGCTGCCTGAGCGTGTCGGAGGCGTAGGCGAGCAGGGTGGGGGCGGCCATCCCGAGGCCGATGCCGATCCGGCGCGGGTCGTTGTCCGGGGCCCCGGCCTCGGCGAGGGCGGCGTCGACGGCCGCCTGGAGGGTGCGCGGTGCGCCGAGCCCGCCGAGGCCCTCGGGGTAGTGCACCCAGGCCAGACCGGCGTCGAACCGGGCCCGGAGGAAGTCGGTGCGCCCCGTCTCGGCCGGGGGGTGGGCGGCGAGGAGGTCGGCGACCCGCCGGCGGAGGTCCTCGGGGCCGGTCACCGCCGCTCCCCCTCACCGGCGCCGGGGAGGACGACGAGGCGGCCCGTGGTCGCGCCGTCCGCGACGCGCTGCACGGCCGAGGCGGCGCCGGACAGCGGGACCCGCTCGCTGATCAGCGGTTTGACGAGGCCCTTGGCCGCGTACTCGCTGAGCTCCCGGTGGCATTCCGCCACGGAACCGGGGTCCTTGCGCGCGTACAGGCCCCAGTGGAGGCCGAGGATCGAGTAGTTCTTGACGAGGGCGTGGTTGAGGGCGGGGGCGGGGATCTCGCCTCCCGCGAAGCCGACGACGACGATGCGCCCCTCGAAGGCGATGCACTTGGTCGACCCGGTGTAGGCGGCGCCGCCGACCGGGTCGTAGACCACGTCGGCGCCACGGCCGCCGGTCGCCTCCCTGACGGCGGCGGCGAAGTCCTCGGTGCGCCGGTCGACCACCACGTCGCAGCCGAGTTCGCGGGCCGCCCGGGCCTTGTCGGCTCCGCCGACGACGCCGATGACGGTGGCGCCCGCCGCCTTGCCGAGCTGGACGGCCGCGCTGCCGACGCCCCCGGCCGCGGCATGGACCAGCAGGGTCTCGCCCCGGCGCAGGCCGGCCCTGCGGTGGAGGCCGAACCAGCCCGTCTGGTAGCCGATGTGCAGGGCCGCGGCCTCGGCGTCGTCCAGCGCCTCCGGGGCGGGCAGCACGGCGGCGGAGTCGGCGACGGTGTACTGCGCGAGACCGCCGTGGGGCAGGGCCGGGGTCGCGATGACGCGGCGGCCGTCGGCGGTCTCGGCGCACACCTCGACACCCGGGGTGAAGGGCAGCGGCGGGCGCACCTGGTAGTGGCCGCGGCACAGCAGGGCGTCGGGGAAGTTGACGTTGGCGGCCCGGACCCGCAGCAGTTCCTGGCCGGGCCCCGGTTCGGGCCGTTCGACCTCGTCGAGCCGCATCACCTCGCCCGGTTCGCCGTTGCGGTGTACTCGCCATGCCTGCATCTCGGGGCCTCCCACCGGCCGTAGGGCAGTACGGGCAGAACTGTGCCAGCCCGCATACTAAGCGGTCGCTTGCCTCCGATGGAAGGGACGCAGGCCATGGCCTGCGACCACGGTGCCCACGGGGCGCTCAGCTGCGCCGCGGCCGGGCCCGCACGTGCATCCGCTCGCCCTGCGGCCCGAACAGGCTCAGGAACTCGACCGGCTCGTCGCCCGCGGCCCCGAACCAGTGCGGAACCCGGGTGTCGAACTCCGCGGCCTCCCCCTGCGTGAGCACCACGTCGTGGTCCCCGAGCAGCAGCCTCAGCCGCCCGGAGAGCACATAGAGCCACTCGTAGCCCTCGTGGGTGCGGCGCTCGGGCGGCTCGGAGGACGGCTGGTAGACGGCCTTGTACGCCTGGAGCCCGCCCGGGCGGCTGGTGAGCGCGTACATCGTGCGGTGGCCGCGCACCACCGGCTTGGCGCGTACCCGCGGATCCCCCACCGGAGGGGCCCCCACCAGCTCGTCCAGCGGCACCTGGTGCGCCCTGGCGATGGGCAGCAGCAGCTCCAGACTCGGGCGGCGGCCTCCCGACTCCAGCCGCGAGAGCGTGCTCACCGAGATCCCGGTGGCCTCCGAGAGGGCGCCCAGCGTGGCCCCCCGCTCCTTGCGGATCCTGCGCAGCCGGGGGCCGACCTCGTTCAGCACGGCGCCCAGGCGCTCGTCCTCGTCTTCTCGAACCATGGACACATTGCAGAAACGGCAAACCCACGTGTCAAGTCAGCACACGGACCGGCCGCACCGGGAAGGGCCGCGCCGAAGGGGGCGGGGCCGGGACGGCACCGAGGGAGGGCGCCTCAGCGCGGGAAGACCTCGAAGGCGACGGCCGGGCGGCCCGCGAAGCGCGGGGCGGCCGCCTCCGCGAGGGAGGTCAGGAGGGTGCGGCAGTAGGTCTCCGGCTCCTGGTCGGTCAGCGCCTCGATGTACGTCCGGTGCTCCAGCAGCGAGCGCACCGACCGCTCCAGACCGGGTCCCGCCTCGACGGCGTGCGTCGGCGCGGAGGAGCCGGCCACGGCCACCCAGCGGACACCGTTCCAGGGCAGCAGCCCCTGGTCCACCAGCTCGGGGAAGATCCAGCGGTTGCCCGCGTCCGCCGCCGCGTCCAGTGCCGCCCGCCCCACCGCGCGGTGGTCGGGGGTGTTCCAGGCCGTTCCGCCCCAGGTGTCACGGTGGTTGAGGGTGACCACCATCTCGGGGCGGTGGCGGCGGATCGCGGCGGCGATGTCGCGCCGCAGGGAGGTCCCGTACTCGATGACGCCGTCCCGGTGGTCGAGGAACTCCACCGCCGAGACGCCGACCACCGCGGCACTCGCCCGCTGCTCGCGCTCGCGCAGCGGCGCCGCATCCTCGGGGGCCATGGAGTCGATGCCCGCCTCGCCCCGCGTGGCGAGCAGGTAGGCGACCTCCTTGCCCTGGTCCGTCCAGGCCGCCACGGCGGCCGCGCAGCCGTACTCCAGGTCGTCGGGATGGGCGACGACGGCCAGCGCGCGCTTCCAGTCCGCGGGCATCTCCGCGAGCTGCTCGGGTGTGTGATCGCTCATGGCGGCAGCATACGGTCCGTCAGCCCGGCCGGTCCGTCGGCCGGGGAGGCCCGAACGGCGCGGCGCGGCACCCGTCGCGGGAGCCGCAGGGCCCGCCCGGCGCGGACGACGGACCGGGTGCCGCCGGGCACGCTGCGATCATGCTGGAGGTCGGCACGTCCCCGAAGCGAAGGCGGCCCCGCATGGTCCAGTTCGACCTCCCCCTCGACCAGCTGCGCCAATACCGCAGCGCCTCCCGCGAACCGGCGGACTTCGACGACTTCTGGGCCTCGACGCTCCGCGACACGCGCAGCCGCCCCCTGGACGCGCGCTTCGAGCGGGTGGAGACGGGCCTGTCCTCCGTGGAGGTGTACGACACGGCCTTCGCCGGGTTCGGGGGGCACCCGGTCAGGGGCTGGCTGACCGTACCGGCCGGGGCGGAGCGGGCGCTGCCCGCCGTGGTGGAGTTCCTGGGCTACGGAGGCGGCCGGGGGCTGGCGCACACCCACCTGCTGTGGGCTTCGGCGGGCTTCGCGCACTTCGTGATGGACACCCGCGGGCAGGGTGCGGCATGGACGGACGGAGGCACGGCGGACCCCGTGGGGCACGGCCCCGCAGCCCCCGGCTACCTGACACGGGGCATCGAGGACCCCGCCGGGTACTACTACCGCCGCGTGTTCGCCGACGGCGTCCGGGCCGTGGAGGCGGTACGCGCCCACCCGGCGGTCGACCCGGCGCGCACGGCGGTCGCCGGGGTCAGCCAGGGCGGCGGGATCGCGCTGGCGGTGGGCGCCCTGGTGCCGGACCTCGCGGCGCTCGCCCCGGACCTGCCCTTCCTGTGCGACTTCCCCCGCGCCACCACGCTGACCGACCGCGACCCCTACCGGGAGGTCGCCGTGTACCTGGGGGCGCACCGGGGCCGGGCGCGGCAGGCGGAGCGGACCCTGGCCTACTTCGACGGCGTCCACTTCGCGGCGCGGTGCCGCGCTCCGGCGCTGTTCTCCGCGGCCCTCCAGGACATGACCTGCCCGCCGTCGACGGTCTTCGCCGCGTTCAACGCCTACGGCGGCGGCGAGAAGCGGATCGAGGTCTACCCGTTCAACGACCACGAGGGCGGGGGCGAGTTCCAGCAGGCCGTGCAGCTCGCGTGGCTGCCGCCGCGCCTTCGGGGCCGAGGTGGCCGTTCCCCGGCCCGGGCCGGGGAACGCGCACGCCGGGCGGCGGGCCCGCAGCGCGGGTCCACCGCCCGGCGGCGGAGGCTGCGTGCCGCCCGTCGGCAGGGCGGCACCCGGGATCAGTAGGGTCCGTTGACGTTGTCGATCGAGCCGTAGCGGTCGGCCGCGTAGTTGCAGGCGGCGACGATGTTGGCGACCGGGTCGTACTGGTCGTGCTTGGTGCCCGGGACGTGGTAGGCGTCGAAGGTCGGCTTGATGACCTGGAGCAGGCCCTTGGAGGGGACGCCGTTCTGGGCGTTGATGTCCCAGTTGTTGATCGCGAGGGGGTTGCCGGAGGACTCGCGCATGATGTTGCGGTGGATGCCCTCGTAGCTGCCGGGGATCCCGTGCTTCTTCATGATGGACAGCGCCTCGCGGATCCAGCCGTCCAGGTTGTCCGGGTAGGTGACGGCGGCGGTCTGCGCGGCCGGGGCGGACTTGCCCGCGGTGCCGGTGGCGGCGGGGGCGCGCTCGGCGGAGCGGTCCGCACGGTCGGCCTCGGCGCGCCCGGCGCCGATGGTCAGCTCCAGACCGGGGTGGATCAGCGAGGGGTTGTCGCCGACGGCCTCGCGGTTGTCCTGGTAGAGCTTCTGCCAGCCGCCGTCGACCGAGTGCTCCACCGCGATGGCCGACAGCGAGTCGCCGGCGACCACGGAGTACGTCACGGGCGCGCTCTGCTGCGCGACGGCGGGAGCGGCCACGGCGGCGGCCGGGGCAGCGGGGGCGTGGGCGGGCTGTGCGGCGCTGGCGGTCGTCGCCCCGAGGAGCGGGAGGGCGAGGGCTGCGCCTCCCGTCCCGACGGCGACGAGGCCGAGGGCGATGCGGCGGGAGCGGGGACGGCGGTGCTTACCCTGTGCAGGCATGGTGAGTTCCTCTCCGTCGCCTGCGAGGTGAGCTGTCGGGTTCGGGCTGGAGATGCCCGGCCGTGCGAGCGCACGGCTTCACCCCGAGCCGTCCCGGCGTCCTTGGCGGATGCCGGTCCGGCGGCTTACCTGGTTCCCCCGCTCCTGCCGAGTTCGGGTGATCTGGTCGGAATACCGGACAGCGGCAGGATTCGGCGTCCCGTCCGGAATGCCGTGACCGTAGGCGAGGCACCGGCGGCACAACAAGCCCGCAATTCACACACGCAACGCGCAGGGCACCGACAGCACCGGGAGAGGACGTCCGAGATCGACTTTCGCTCCGTCAGTTCCCTTTGCCGAATACGGAGAAGGGCAGGGGAGATCCACTGCGCGGGGCAGGCCGGGTGACCGATGTCACCAGCGACGGAGCAAAGGCCGCCAATGAATTCATTGGCGGCCAAATTCGGACATTAGGCCACGATGGCGAGACGGAAGCGGCACCGCCTCCAGCCTGGAGAATATTCACATATGTCCGAAATGATGCTTATGACTGCCCGGGGGCGCCGCGCACCAGGATCCGACGCCCCGTGATCCGCGTCGGGGCGACCGCGATCCACAGCTCCCGCCCACCCCCGGCCCAGGGCGCGGAGTAGGCCTCGCGGTCCAGCCTCCGCCCCTCCTCCTCGTCGGTGACCCGGCGTGCCGCGCCGACGACCAGCACGCTCCACCCCTGGCTGAAGGCCTCGTCGATGTGGTCCACCTCGAAGGCGGCCTCACCCCCCGCCGACCGGCCCAGCAGCGACTCGTGCCCCGTGCGGAAGGCCACCTCACCCTCGGTGACCAGGTAGTTGACCGGGAGGATCGCCGGCCCCTCCTGCGTGGCGACCGCGACCCTGCCCACACCGTGCGCGCCGAGCAGGTCCCAGCACTCCTCGGCCCCCAGCTCCACCAGCTCCGGGTGGTACCCCGCACGGCCCGCACCGGCCGGGAGGTCCGCGTCCCCACCGGTCAGCGCCGTGACGGTGGTCTCCAGGGCGTCCGCCAGCCGGAGCAGGAAGCCCATCCCGGGCGCGGCCGGGCTCTCCTCCAGGTACTGCAGGTACCCGGGCGCGGAGCCCGCCCGCAGGGCGACCTCCTCCCGCGAGAGCCCGAGATCCCTGCGGCGGGCGGCCACGCGGCGGCCGATGTCGCTGCCGGCGCGGTCCCGGCCCGCGCCGCCTGAGTCCGCTTGCGGTTGTCCGGGCATGTCGGCACCTTCTCCTGTCGGCGGTCCGGTCGCGGCACGTGCCCCGCCCCTCGCCCACGGTAGCCAGCGCCCGCCCGACCCGCACGGCGGGCCCGGCTTCCGCCACCCTCCCGGCCGACCGGGGACAGACTCGGAAATACTGTCCACAAGAGGACACGGACTGGAGGCGCCACGATGACCCCCTGGACTGGTGCACGATGAGACACCGCTCGGTAGCCGACCTGATGACCCCGCAGGCGGTGGTCGCCCAGCGCGGCACGGCCTTCAAGGAGATCGCCCGGCTGCTCGACGAGTACGGCATCACCGCCGTTCCCGTCGTCGACGACGAGGGGCGGCCCGTGGGGGTCGTCTCCGAGGCCGACCTGCTGCGCCGCCACACCGGCGGCACCGGCGCCGACACCGCCGAAGGCCTGATGAGCAGCCCCGCCGTGGTCGCCCGGCCCGGCTGGAGCGCCGTGCAGGCGGCCCGCGTCATGGAGGACCGCCGCATCAAGCGGCTCCCCGTGGTCGCGGACGACGGACGGCTCGTCGGCGTCGTGAGCCGCAGCGACCTGCTCCAGCTCTTCCTGCGGCGCGACCGCGCCATCCAGGAGGAGATCGTCGAGGACGTGCTCGCCGGCACGCTCGGGGCCTCCCCCGCCGCGGTGGGGGTGGAGGTGACCGACGGGCGCGTGACGCTCAGCGGCACCCTGGAGCGGCGCTCGCTGGTGCGGATCGTGGTGCGGCTGTGCGAGAGCATCGACGGTGTGGTCGACGTCGTCGACCGGTTGGACTACGCGAGCGACGACGTGCCCGCCCCGGGGGCCTGAGAGGCACCGAGCGGCCCCCGGCCCGCCCAGGGGCGGCGGACGCCTGGGCGGGGGCCGTGTCAGGCAGGCGGGATCGGCAGGGTGCGCACGGTTCCCGGGTCCACGGTCACCGCCGCCCCGCCCAGGCGCACCTCCACGGGCGGGCCCTGCGAGGAGGCCGGCACGCCGATGCTCAGTTCACCCGGCCGCACCCGCACCCGCACCCCGAAGTGGCCGCGGTAGCGGAACGAGAACCCGTACTGGGCGAGCTGCGGCAGCGGCACCGGGTCGAACCACAGGGCGCCCGCGCGGGTCTCCATGCCGCTCAGTCCCCGCTGGACGAGGTCGAGCGTGCCGGCCATGGCTCCGAGGTGCACGCCCTCCTCGGTGGTGCCGCCCTGGAGGTCGGCGATGTCGCCCTCCAGGGCCTCGCGGCAGTACGCCCACGCCTCGCTGCGGCGCACCCGGGCCAGGACCCAGCCGTGCACCAGTCCGCTGAGGGTGGAGCCGTGGGCGGTGCGGTGGAGGTAGTAGTCCACGGTGCGGTGCCAGACGTCCTCGTCCATGGCGTAGCCCAGGCGGCGGAGCAAGCCGCGCAGCTCGTCAGGGGAGAACAGGTACCCGAGCATCAGCACGTCGGCCTGCTTGGACGCCTTGTAGCGGTTGACCGTGTCGTGCTCGGCCTCCAGCACGCGGTCGAGGCGGCGGATGTCCCCGTGGCGCGCACGCAGCCCCTCCCAGTCGAGCTCGGCCAGGTCGCCGTATCCGTGGAACTGGCTCGGCACCCCGTCGTGGAAGGGCACGTACAGCCTGCGTGACACCTCCTCCCAGTGCGCCAGCTCGGTGCCGGTGAGGCCGGTGCGGCCGAAGAGCTCGGTACGGCGCGGGCCGGGCAGGCCAGCGGCCAGTTCGAGGGCGCGGGCGAGCACCCAGGCGGCGGTGACGTTGGTGTAGGTGTTGTCGTCGATCCCCGGGCGGTCGGAGCCCGGGTAGGCGTCGTGGTACTCGTCGGGGCCCACGACCCCGCGGATCCGGTAGCGGCCGAGCCCGGGGTCGTAGGCCGCCGAGTCGGCCCAGAAGCGCGCGATCCGCACCAGCATCTCGGCACCCCTGGTGTGCAGGAACTCCGTGTCGCCGCTCGCCTCGCAGTACTGCCAGACGTTGTAGGCGATCGCCGACCCGACGTGGTGCTGGAGGTGCGAGTGGTCCGGCAGCCAGCGCCCCGAGCGGGGGTTGAGGTGCACCTCCTGGGTCTCCTCCCGCCCGTCGCTGCCGCTCTGCCAGGGGTAGAGGGCACCTCGGTGGCCGCAGTCGCGGGCCAGCAGCCGGGCGCGCTCCAGACGGCGGTGGCGGTAGGTCAGCAGGGCCCGGGAGACCTCGGGGAAACGGAGGTTGAGGTAGGGCAGCACGAACAGCTCGTCCCAGAACACATGGCCGCGGTAGGCCTCCCCGTGCAGGCCGCGGGCGGGCACGCCCACGTCCAGGTCGGCCGTGTGCGGGGAGAGGGTCTGCAGGACGTGGAAGAGGTGGAGCCGCAGGATCCGGCCCGCCTCCCCCGGTACGTCGAGGTCGGCCCGGCTCCACAGCCGCCGCCAGGCGCCGCGGTGGGACTCCAGCAGCTCCTCGAAGCCCGGCGCGCGCCGGGCGCGGTCGGACGCCGCGTGCAGGGGGTCGCCGATGGCCCTGTCGTGCGAGGTGTGCAGGGCGGCGATCTTGTCGACCGTCACGGGCCGGCCGTGGGTGAGCGGCAGGTGCAGCACCCGCACGGCGCGCTTCGGTTCGTGCGCGCTCCTGCCGTGCTCTCCGGGGGCGTCGGTGGTGGTGCGGGCCGCCAGGCCGATCCGGATGTCGGAGGCGCTCGTGCGGCAGCGCAGCCAGACGACTCCGGGAGAGGCGTCACCCGTGCCGACATGGACGAGGTGCCGGCCGTCGAGCCCCCGGTAGCGCTCCACACCGCTGTTGGTCACCCTGCCGTCGAGCGCGGACTCGACCTCGATCTCCCCGTCCCAGCCCTCCGCGGTGAACTCGGTCCGCAACGCGGCGAGATGGGGGTCCCCCATGTGGACGAGGCGTGTCTGCCGGACCGTCAGGGGGCGCCCGTCGGCGGCCGTGTACCGGCAGGTGCGGGTCAGGGTGCCGGTGCGCAGGTCGAGCCGCTGCCGGTGGTCGCGCAGGGCGGGGGTGTCGGGGGCGAGCCAGGGCTCGGGGCCGTCCGGGCCGCGGGGACGGAACCGCAGGGGCAGCCAGTTGGGGAGGTTGACCATGTCCTCGTTCTCCACCCGGCGCCCCGCGACCGTGGAGGTGAGGCGGTTGTAGCAGCCCGCGGCGTAGGTGCCCGGGTAGTGGAGGTCGTCGGCGGTGCACTCGGGGGCGGCGCCGCGGGTGGCGAAGTAGCCGTTCCCCAGGGTGCACAGCGCCTCCCGCAGGCGTTCGGCACCGGGGTCGTAGCCCTCGTACTCCCAGCTCCAGCCGCTCATCGCCGCTCCCGACCGCAGGTCCGCGCACCTCCGGGCCGCAGCCGGCGCGCGCCCGGCGGCGCGGCCGCGCACACCGGGTCGGGGGCGACCGGGGCCGCCGGTACGGCCCGGCGGCGGCCGGGCTCGCTCCCCTCGGGCATGGCGGCGGCTCCTGTCCGGTCCGCCCCGCGCACGGTCGGCGTTCTCCTCGGGCCCGGCGGGGCGGTCACCGGTCGGGCGGGCCCTCGCCACCAGGATGGCCGTGCGCCCGCGGGACCGCCTGCCGAGGCCCGTGGCGGGCCGGAGCGGCGCGCGCGACCCTGGAGGACGGGGCCGTGCACACGCCCGAGGAGGTTCCCGTGTCCCGTCAGGTGACCGCCGGTGTCGACGGCACACCCGAGAGCCTGTCCGCGGCCCACTGGGCCGCGGAGGAGGCGCGGCGCCGCGGCCTTCCGCTGCTGCTGGTCCACGTCGAGGAGTGGCCGCTGCCGCTGGCGGTCGCGGTCCCGACGGTGAACCGCGACGACCACCGCCGGTGGGCGGACGGCCTCCTGGCCGACGCGGCCGCCGAGGTCCGCGGCGCCCACGCCGGGGTGGCCCTGGCCACCCGCAGGCTCTCGGGGCGGGCTCCGGCCGCACTGGCCGCGGCGGCGGCCCGGGCCGAGCTGCTGGTCCTGGGGTCGCGGGGACTCGGCACGGTGACGGGTGCCCTGCTCGGCTCCGTCGGGCAGGCCGTGATCGGGGCGAGTGAGCGGCCCGTCGTCGTGGTGCGCACGGGCGGGGACGACCGGGCCCGGGACGTGGTGGTCGGGGTGGAGCTGCACCACGGCGGCGGCCCGCAGCACGTCGACGCGGCGGTCCTCGACTTCGCCTTCGAGGCGGCGCGGCTGCGCGGCGGACTGCTCAGGGCGGTGCACGTCGCCCGCCCGCCGGTCCTCCACGGGCGCTCGCCGGAGCACCGGGCGGCCGCCGAGCGGCACGGGCTGTCCTCCCTGGCGCTGGCGCTCGGGCCCTGGCGGCTGCGCCACCCGGAGGTCACCGTCGAACAGCGGGTGGCCGTCGGCCCGCCCGCCCGGATCCTGGTGGCCGAGGCGGACGGGGCGGCGCTGGTGGTGGTCGGCCGACGGGTCCGGCATGCGCCCGTGGTGCCGCACATCGGGCCGGTGGCGCACGCCGCCATCCACCACTGCACCGTCCCCGTGGCGGTGGTGGCCCACGGCCCCGCCGGCGGGTGAGGCGCCGCGGCGCCTCACCCGCCGGCGGCCGGGGCGGACCCGGGCCGCCGGGCGGAGCGGGCCCGCTCCGGGCGGGTTCAGGGCGCGCTGTAGGGCCATCCGTAGCCGGGCTCCGGCGGGCCCGAGGGACCGGCGCCCACGGCCTGGAGGTCCCGGTCCGCCGCCCGCATCAACTGGCGCACCACGCTGTGCATCGCACGGGCCGCGGCGAGTTCCTCGCCGATCTTCGGCACGTCCACGTCCTGCGGGCTGAGATGGGCCGTGCCGTAGCCGGTGATCGTTCCCGTGTCCGTGCGCAGACGGGCCCGTGCCTTCGTGGTGCCCTCGTCCTCGACGAGTGCCACGTCGACGTTCCACTGCAGTGTCCTGGTCATCGCCGCTCTCCCGGCCGCTCGGGGCTTGTGCTTACAGGATCCGCCCGGGCCGGGCCCGCTGCGAGGCGGCCCGGGGCGGGGCGACGTGCGGAGGGAGGCCGCGGGTCACGGAGCGGCACGGTCCTCCCGGCGGTCGGGGGTGCCGAGGTCGTGGGGCAGGCCGCCGGCTCGGGAGACGAGGGGCCGGGAGGCCAGGGTGACGGTGAGCGAGAGGGCGGCCAGGGCGGTCATGACCGTTCCGGGGTCCGCGAACTGGGCGGCGGCCCCGGCGAGCGCCGCACCGAGCCCCTGGCAGGTCATCCGGCCGGCCGAGTCCACGCCCTGGACCTGGCCCCGGATCGCCGGGGGCGTCAGGGCGAGGAGCCGCTCCTGGAGCGGAAGGGTGGCGGCGAAGCCCGCACCGGCGACGAACACCGCGGCGATCGCCGCCCCGGGGGGCGGATCGGCGGCGAAGAGCAGGAACGGGGCGGCCAGCAGCAGGCGCAGCGGGAAGGCGGCGCGGCGCCGCTGCCCGGCGGTCAGCAGCCGCCCGACGACCAGGTCCCCGAGGAGCATGCCGGCCGACACGGCCGCCAGCAGCGCCCCCGCCAGGTCCGGTGCGTAGGAGAGGAACAGGGCCTCGCAGCCGACGATCAGGCCGCCCGGGACCCAGAGGTTCAGCAGGAGCACGCGCGGGCCGGAACGGGAGAACAGGGCCCGGTTGGCCGTCCGGGTCCGGCCCAGTCCCGGGCGGCTGGTGGGACGGACCGAGTGCTCCCGCACGGTGGCCGCGGTGACCGCCAGGGCGGTCGCGGTGAGGACGGCGGCCACGGTGAACACGCCCGACGGGTGCAGGTGGCCCAGCAGCGCGGCCCCGGCGGCGTACCCGAGGGCGGCCGTGGCGCCCGCGGTGATGTTCATCAGCGAGCGCGCCGTCGCGTAGGAGGCGGTCGGCACCACCTCGGCGAGGAGCCCCATGCGCGCGCCCGTCATCAGGGACTGGAAGAACCCCAGCACCAGGAGCAGGGCGAAGCGCACGGCGAGAGGGAGCCCGGGGAGGGCCTGCGCGGCCGTGACCGCGAGCGAGACGCACTGGAGGGCGGTGAGCGTCCGCCGGGGCCGGTGCCCGTCCGCGACCGACATCAGCGTCAGGGCTCCGAGCACGGTGGCGAAGGTGGCGCCGTACATGCTGAGGGCGGTCAGCAGGGGCGAGCCGGTCTGGCGGTCGACGAGGGTGGCGAGGGCGAAGCCCGCGAGGGTGCTCGCGGCGACCGCCAGGGTGAAACCGGTGTAGAGGCCGGCGAACTCGCGGTGGCGCAGCAGAGCGCGGTATCCCGTGCGGGGTGGCTGGGCAGGGTGGGGTGAAAGGGCGTCAGAAGGCATGAAAAAAGCCTCCGGACACCGCGTGTGCGGGCCGAAGGCGAGGGGCTCAGTATAGCGCAGCGGGCCCCGCGCAACGCCGGCGGGCGGGCTTCGTCAGGTGCGCCGCCCTGCCCGGGCCTGGCGCGGGGCGGGACGTGGCGGGCGGAGTCCGGGGCCGGGCAGCCGGGCGGAGCACGCCCGGGGCCGGGCCGCTCGGGGCACCGGCGAGCGCCCCACCGGGCCCCTGGCGGGTCGTCCGGCCGACCGGGACAACGCTCCGGGCCCGGACCGCCGGGGACGCCGGGCTCCGCGGGCCGCCGGGCGTCCGAGCACGGACGGCGCGCACCCCGCGGCGGCGGCCGGGACCGGGACGCCCCGGCGCACGTCCCCGCCCCGGAATCGCGCCACCGAGCGCGGCGGGCCCGGGCACGGGCACCGGAAAGCGCCCGGCCGCCCCGCCCGCGGAGGCTCGGCCGGATCGCGGCAGAGGCCGCCGCTCAGCCCGTCAGGACGCGGGCCACCACCGGGAGGGGATGCACCTGGTGGGCCCCGCTGGCCAGCATGCGGACCTCTCCCCGCTCGCTGATCTCGGCACGGACGATCCCGGTGGCGTCCTGGTAGACCGGGCAGCCTCCGGCTCCCGTGCGGTCGGTGCGGTGCACGACGACCACGTCGTCGGCGACTGCGGGGGCCTGGAAGACGAGTTCGTAGTGTTCGGGAAACTCCATGGCAGCCATCACCCCTTCCATCGTCGCCCCCGGGGCGCCGCGGCGCCCGTCCTGCGCGCCGGGGACCACGGAGCGAGGCGACCGGGCACCGGAGGGTGTCCGCCTCAGAGGCCGAACTCCGTCGGGGACAGGCCCAGCGCGGCGCACGCCTCGCGCAGCACCTGCTCCTCCGCCGGGGCGACATAGCCGTCGGCCCCGGCCACCACCAGGCCCGTCTGGACCACCGCGCGCGCCTCCACCGGCTTCTTGGCCGCCTTGGCGATCTCCTGGAGCGCCTGCGCCTTGCCGTGCGCGAAGTTCGCCGCGAGCTGGTCCACGTGCCGGTTGAAGCGCTCGCGCAGCTGGCCCGCGGGGAAGTTCTGCAGGACGTCGTTGGAGACGATCAGCGACTCGACGTGCTGCCGCTCAGCAGGGTCCACATGCCCGTCGGCGGCGGCCACCAGGGCGCACACGGCCATGCTCGCGTCCCGGAAGGCGCCGCTCTTCAGCTCCGCCTTGAGCGAGGTGAGCTGCGACTTCAGCGCCCCGACGAGCTGGGCCCTGGAGCCGCCGCCGGAGCCGCCGCCCGACCCCCCGGGCCGCGCCGGACCGCCGCCCCGCGCGCCCTGCGCCTGCTGCTGGAGCCCCTTGGCCTGCTCCTTGAGCTTGTCCCACATCGCCACGTGTGCCACCTCGACTTCGCCTGTGCCCGTCGTGTGCCGCGCGTGCTCGCCCGGCGCCCTGCCAACGCGCCGCACCTCCCGGCGAGTTCCCCGCGCACGGGACATCCCTCGAACGGGTGAGCGCATCCGGCGGCCGCCCCGGCGGCGGAGTGTGACGAGGCCCGCACGGCCGGTGCGCCCGAAGCGGGGGCGGGGGCGGGCCCGCGGGGGAAGGATCAGGTCCGGCACGGCGCGGTCCCCGCCGATAGCGACACCCCGGCGGGTTCCGCGTTCATCGGCGGCACGACACCAAGGAGTGGACGATGGCGAACGAGCGCGCGGGGCTCCCGGCCCGGCCCGACGACCTCGTGGACGTGGCCCGGCTGGTCACCGCCTACTACGCCCTGCACCCCGAGCCGGGCGAACCGGACCAGCAGGTGTCCTTCGGCACCTCGGGGCACCGCGGCTCCTCCCTGCGCCGCTCCTTCAACGAGGACCACATCGCGGCCACCAGCCAGGCGATCTGCGAGTACCGGGCGCGCCAGGGCACCGACGGCCCCCTGTTCCTGGGCGCGGACACCCACGCCCTGAGCGAGCCAGCCCGGGCGACCGCGACGGAGGTGTTCGCGGCCAACGGCGTGCTGCTGCTGCTCGACGCGGCCGACGGCTACACCCCCACCCCGGCCGTCTCGCACGCCATCCTGGCCCACAACCGGGGCCGCGGCACCGGCCTCGCCGACGGCGTGGTGGTGACGCCGTCCCACAACCCGCCCTCGGACGGCGGCTTCAAGTACAACCCGCCGAGCGGCGGGCCCGCGGGCTCGGAGGCGACGGGCTGGATCCAGCACCGCGCCAACGAGATCATCGCCGGGGGCCTGAAGGAGGTGCGGCGCCTGGGCTACGCGCGGGCCCTGGCCGCCGACTCGACCGCCCGCCACGACTTCCTGGGCGCCTACGTGGGCGACCTCCCCTCGGTGCTCGACCTGGACGCGGTGCGGGCGGCGGGCCTGCGGATCGGGGCGGACCCGATGGGCGGGGCGTCGGTGGCGTACTGGGGGCGGATCGCCGAGGAGCACCGGCTGGACCTCACGGTCGTCAATCCGCTGACCGATCCGACCTGGCGCTTCATGACCCTGGACTGGGACGGGCGGATCAGGATGGACTGCTCCTCCCCGTACGCGATGGCCTCGCTGATCGAGGAGCGCGACCGCTTCGCCCTGACCACGGGCAACGACGCCGACGCGGACCGACACGGCATCGTGACCCCGGACGGCGGCCTGATGAACCCCAACCACTACCTCGCGGTCGCGATCGGCCACCTCTTCCGCCACCGCGGCGGCTGGCCCGCGGACGCGGGCGTGGGCAAGACGCTGGTGTCCTCCTCGATGATCGACCGGGTGGCCGCCGACGCCGGGCGGCGGCTGGTCGAGGTACCGGTCGGCTTCAAGTGGTTCGTCGACGGGCTGTCCCGCGGCGACATCGCCTTCGGCGGGGAGGAGTCGGCGGGCGCCTCCTTCCTGCGCCGCGACGGCTCGGTGTGGACCACCGACAAGGACGGCATCCTGCTCGCGCTCCTCGCCTCCGAGATCCTGGCCGTCACGGGCCTGTCGCCGAGCGAGCACTACGCGGGGCTGACGGCCCGCTTCGGCGAGCCGGCCTACGCGCGCGTGGACGCCCCCGCCACCCCGCAGGAGAAGTCCGTGCTCGCCCGGCTGTCGCCGCGTCAGGTCCCGGCCGACACGCTGGCCGGCCAGCCGGTCACCGCGGTGCTCACCGAGGCGCCCGGGAACGGGGCGCCGCTGGGCGGGGTCAAGGTGACCACGGCCGACGCCTGGTTCGCGGCCCGCCCCTCCGGCACCGAGGACGTGTACAAGGTGTACGCCGAGTCCTTCCTCGGACCGGAGCACCTGGCCAGGGTGCAGGAGGAGGCGAGGGGGGTGGTCTCCGCGGCCCTCGGCGGGCGGTAGGGGTGCGCGCGGGGCGGCACCGGCCGCCCCGCGCCTCAGGGCAGGCTGATGTGGTACGCCTTGCGCAGCGTCTCGTGGACGGTCCAGGTGGTGCGGTCGCCCTCGCGCAGCACGCACGCGTCTCCCGGGCCGACCTCCAGCACCGGGCCGCCCGCCACCTCGACGGTGGCGCGGCCGCTGACGACCACGAACAGCTCGTCCGCCTCGGTGTCGGTGACCACTCCCGGGGTGATCTGCCAGATCCCCCGGATCTGGCGCCCGTCCGGCGACTCCCACAGCACGCGCCCGGAGACCTCCGGAGTGCCGGAGACGATCTGCGCGGGGTCGAGCGGATCCGGCTCGAGGTCGGCGTCGGGGATGTGCACGGCGAAGGCGGTGGCGTCGGTCATGGACGGAAGGCTAGGCCCGCGGGCGGGGCGCCGCATCGGTCCGGGTGTCGCGCCGCGCGGCCCCCGGGACGACGGTTCGTCGCCCCGGGAGCGGTGGTGCGGGCCGACGGGGCGGTGCGTCACCGGGCGGGACGGGCGGCGCGGACCCTGGCGCGAAGGTCTGAACGGTGGTTCACTTCTTCGTATGGCCTATCGCAAGACCCCCTCGGTCCAGGGCCGGCTGGACGCGGCCCGGGAGCAGTTGGTGGACAGCGCCACCGCCGTGGTCGCCGAGGCGGGCTGGTCGGGCGCCTCGGTGACGGTCGTGGCGGCCGCGGCCGGGATGTCCGTCGGCTCCGTGTACCAGCACTTCCCCTCGAAGTCCGCACTCGCCGTCGAGGTCTTCCGCAGGGCGTCCGGCCGGGAGGTCCGCGTGCTGTCCGAGGTGCTGGCCCACGGTACGGGCGACCCGCTGGAGCGCCTGGCGCACGGGGTGGAGGTCTTCGCCCGCCGGGCCCTGGAGAACCGGGGACTCGCCCATGCCCTGCTCGCCGCGCCCGCGGACGCGGCCGTCGGCCGGGAGCGCCTGGAGTACCGGCGCCGCTACCGGGCCGCGTTCGCCCGGGTGGTCCGCGAGGGCGTCGCCGAGGGACTGCTGCCCTCCCAGGACGCCGACGTCACCGCGGCCGCGCTCACCGGCGCGATCGGCGAGGTCCTCGTCGACCCGCTGGCCGGCCCCGGCGAGGACGCCGCCGGGGCCCTGGTGGCCGAACTGCTCGCCATGTCCCTGCGCTGTGCGGGCGCGCCGCCCCCGGCACCGGCCGCCCGCCCGGCCTGCCCCTCCGACGACGAAGGACTCCGATGACCGCCATCGCCGCAACGCCGCGCAGCGCCCCCGCCGGGCGGACCCACGAAGTGACCAACCAGCCGCCGCCGCGGGTGGGCCACGACGCCGCGGACGACCCGGTCCTGCTGGAGGGGCTGGCCCGCGAGGGGGCCGCCTGGTACGCCGGGGACCTCCACCGCATCGGCCGCCTCACCGGGTCCGAGCAGGTGCAGCGCTGGGCGCAGGAGGCCAACGCCCACGGGCCGGTGCTGCGCACCCACGACCGCTACGGCAACCGCGTGGACGAGGTCGACTTCCACCCGGCGTACCACTCCCTGATGGAGGTGGCCGTCGGCGAGGGGCTGGGCGGCGCGCCCTGGGCCGACCCGCGTCCCGGCGCCCATGTGGCGCGCGCGGCGGGCTTCATGGTGTGGAGCTCGGCCGAGGCGGGGCACGGCTGCCCGGTGTCCATGACCTACGCCGCGGTCCCGGCGCTGCGCTCCGCCCCGGAGTTCGCCGCCGTCTACGAGCCCCTGCTGACGAGCCGCGTCTACGATCCCGGGCTGCGTGCGCCGGCGGGCAAGCGGGGGCTGCTGGCCGGGATGGGCATGACGGAGAAGCAGGGCGGCACGGACGTCCGTTCGAACACCACGGCGGCCGTCCCGGGGGGCGACGGCACCTGGCGGCTGCGCGGGCACAAGTGGTTCACCAGCGCTCCCATGAACGACCTCTTCCTGGTGCTCGCCCAGGCCCCCGGCGGGCTGTCGTGCTTCCTGGTGCCGCGGGTGCTGCCGGACGGCACCCGCAACACCTTCCGCATCCAGCGGCTCAAGGACAAGCTGGGCAACCGCTCGAACGCCAGCAGCGAGCCCGAGTTCGACGACACCGTGGGCTGGCTGGTCGGCGAGGAGGGCCGGGGGGTGCGGACCATCATCGAGATGGTCACCATGACGCGCCTCGACTGCGTCCTCGGCTCCGCCTCCGGCACCCGGGCGGCGCTGGCGGAGGCGGCCCACCATGTGCGCCACCGGCGGGTGTCCGGCGCCCTCCTGGCCGACCAGCCGCTGATGCGCAACGTGATCGCCGACCTGGGCGTCGAGTCCGAGGCCGCGACCGCGCTGGCCCTGCGGCTGGCCGGGGCGGCGGACCGGGCGCAGCGCGGGGACGCCGGTGAGCGCGCCTTCCTCCGCCTGGCGACGGCCGTGGCCAAGTACTGGGTGTGCAAGCGGCAGCCGGCCGCGGTCGCCGAGGCACTGGAGTGCCTCGGCGGCAACGGCTACGACGAGGCCTCCGGTATGCCGCGGCTGTACCGGGACGCGCCGCTGAACGGGATCTGGGAGGGCTCGGGGAACGTCAACGCGCTGGACGTGCTGCGGGCGCTGACGCGGGAGCCCGGCTGTCTGGACGCCTTCCGCGCGGAGGTCGACGCGGCGGCCGGCGCGGACACGCGGCTGGACACCGCGTGGCGGGCGCTGCTGGGCGAGCTGGGGACGCCGTCCGACCCCGGGGACGCGGCCCTCGGGGCGCGGCGGCTGGTGGAGAGGATGGCGCTGGTCCTCCAGGGCTCGCTGCTGGTCCGGCACGCGCCCGGGGCCGTGGCGGACGCGTTCTGCGCGACGCGGCTCGGCGGCGAGGGCGGGGCGGCCTTCGGGACCCTGCCGCGCGGGGCCGACCTGGCGGGGATCTGGGAGCGCGTGCCGCGGTGACCGCGCACCGCCCGGCAGGCCCGTCCCGCGGGGCGGGCCTGCCGGGCGGCAGGGCCGCCGGGGACCAGGGGGCCGGGGCCGGAGCGGCCGATGCTACGGCTGTCCGCTTGCCGGCGGCAGGTTGTGCCACGCGTGTCCGCAGTCGCCTTTGCAGTACCTCTCGCGGCGACGGGTGTCGGCGACCGCGAACACGGAGACGAGGACGCGGAACGCCTTGGGGTGCTCGGCGGAGGGGAGGTCTGAGAACCCGTAGCGGGGCGGGTCCATGCAGATCATCACCGCAGGGTTCGCCGTGGGCTTCACACCGGACCGTGCCACCCCCTCACGGCCGTCCGCAGCGGTGACGTGCGCCTGCATCGCATAGCCGGCGACGTCGTCCAGCACCTGCTGCCGGAGCGTCGGGGCGAGGCCGGAGAACCACTCCGCACCGGCGTCCAGCGCCCGGAGCCCCTGGGCGATCTCGTTGACGACCCGCTCGGTCTCGCGCCGGAGGACGCGCCCGTCGTCACTGCTCGGTTCGGTCATCGCCTGATCGTTCCACGACGCCGCTTCCGTGCGCAGGCCGTTATCCGCACCGGAGACGGCGCGGGCGGGAACCGGGAGCAGTCCGCTCCCGCCGTCCGGCAGTCCCGCGAGGGATTCCGTCTCCGCGGCTCCCCGGGCGCCGCCGAGAGTGCGGTGGCCGTCGCGCCGCTCTCCGCCGCTCCCTCCTTCGCGGGGTGGTGGAACGGCGGGTCAGAGCACCGGGGGCATCTCGGTCGTCCGCGAGTCCAGGCCCGTCCGCAGGTTCACCCAGGCCCCCCTCGTGAAGTCGGGGACGGCCACGGGACGGCCCTGGCGGGCCAGGGACGCCGCGCTCAGGGGCACGGGCGAGCACCAGGCGGCGGAGTCGTAGACGTCGATGTCGGGGACGAGCCCGGCGCGCATCTGCTGCACGGTCCGCCACTGCATGACGTAGTCCATGCCGCCGTGGCCCCCGTTGCCGGCGGCGTCGTCGCCGGCCTTCACCCAGAGCCAGTGGTCGAACTCCTTGCGGTAGGCGCCGAAGTCCCGCCAGGCGTGGCCGCTGTGGTCGGGTTCGAGGTAGACCCGGCCGCCGGTGGCCGAGGTGCCGGAGTAGTCCTCGAAGATGCCTCGGCTGCCGGCCAGGGTGTTGATGCGGCTGTAGGGGCGGGGCGAGCTGACGTCGTGCTCGGCCCGGATGACCCGGCCCCGGGCGGTGTCGATCAGGCAGGTGACGAGGTCACCGTTGACGTAGGTCTCCCGCCAGGAGGGGTGCGAGCGCGCGACGAAGCGCTCCCGGTAGTCCGCCAGCCCCCGGGGGGCGGTGGCGGTGGCCCGCAGCACGGTCATCCGGTCGCCGCGGTTGATGTCCATGGCGGCGGCGATCGGGGCCAGCCCGTGCATCGCGTAGAGCGAGGCGGTGCTGCGGGTGTGCCACAGCCGGCGCCAGGCGTCGGTGTAGTAGGTGTCGGAGAAGAGCAGCGCCCTCAGGTCGTGGAGATAGCCGCCGTGGCCGTTAGTGAGGTCCCCGAACAGGCCTGCGTGCGCCATCCTCAGCATCGCGAGTTCGTTGCGGCCGTAGCTGCAGTTCTCGGCCAGCACCAGATGGCGGCGGGTGCGCTCGCTGGTGTCCACGAGGTCCCACAGCTCGTCCAGGTCCGTGGCGATGGGCAGTTCCACGATCACGTGCTTCCCGGCGAGGAGCGAGTCCCTGCCCTGCCCGTGGTGGAACTCCCAGGGGGTGGCGATGTAGACGAGGTCGATGTCGTCCCGGCCGAGCATCCGCCGGTAGGCGTCCTCGGAGCCGCCGTACTCGGCGGGGCGGGGGCGGCCGCGGGCGACCAGCCGGTCCGCGGTGCGGCGGGCGCGGTCGGCCCGGACGTCGCAGACGGCGGTCACCGTGCAGCCGGGGACGGCGGCCCACCCCTCGCTCATGCCGGCGCCGCGGTTTCCGAGTCCGATGACGCCGACCCGGACGACGGGGTGCCGCTCGTAGGGGACGCCGATCATCGGCCTCTGGCCCTTCCGGCGGCGCGGTGCGGGGGCGGGCGCCGGGGTCCCCGGCTCGCGGCGGGCGGCCGCGGCCGTGCCCTCTCCGGAGGCGAGGGCGCCCGTGGCGGCGAGGGCGCCGCCCAGGAGTAACCGGCGCGGGACTGCGGGGATTCCAGGCATGTGCATCGCTCCTCGGTCCGTGGTGCGGCAGGGGCGGGGAAGACTCTGGCGGCGATGACGCCTACATGTCAATAGATGCTCGCTGAGGCCGCGCTGCAAACAGAAACGCTCAACGACGGGTGGCCGACCGCCGCGCAGGACGAGGGGACGGACGGCGCGGCGCAGCCGCGCGGAGGGGACGTGCCCGGCTCCTCCGGGGGCGGGGGACGGCGCGGGGAGCCGCCACGGGGCCCTCCGCACGGGCAGCGGCGGCAGGGGCGGTCAGGCCGGGCCGGCCGCCCCTCCCGGTGCGCGGCGGATGCGGTCCAGCACACCGCTCCGCAGCTCCGGGTCGTCCACCGTCAGGCCGAGCAGCCGGTAGCCGCTCTCCTCCAGGAGGTCGACCAGTTCCTGCTGGCTCAGCCCGCTGCCGCCGAGCCACTGGACCAGCGCCTCCTCGACGAACGAGAGCCAGGCGGGGACGCCGATGGCGAGGAAGGGCGTCTCGGGCGCGCCCGCGGCGACCAGGCGGGCGAGGATCCAGTCGGCGAGGACCCTGCGCACGTCGGTCCGCAGGGAGCGCACCTCCGCCCCGCCTCCGGTGGAGAGACGGACGACCGCGAGGAAGGCACGGGGGTGGCGGGCCGTCTGGTCGACGAAGGCCGCCAGCCCCTCGCGGAGTTGACCTGCGTAGGACAGCGAGGGGTCGGGCCGCACGCTGGCGACGATGCGCTCCGTCAGTGCGCGCAGCACGGCCAGCCTGAGGTTGGCCTGCGAGCCGAAGTAGTGGAAGAGGAGCCCCGGGGTCACGCCGGCCTCCGCCGCCACGGTCTCGGCCGAGACCTCCTCGATGTCGCGCCGCTCCAGCAGGGCGAGCGCCGAGTCGAGGATCTGCGCCCTGCGCTCCTCGGGCGACAGGCGCAGGCGCTTGGGGCGGGTCATACGGGGATTCTATTGATCGCCTCCCGCGACCCCGCGCGGGCGCTCGGCGACCGCCGAGCGGATCTGCTCGGTGAGGGTGTCCACACTGCGGAAGGTCAGCCCGGTGACGGCGACATGGCGCCACCGCACGACGCCCCCGGCGTCCAGGACGAAGACCGAGCGCCGCAGCCCGAGCCCGGGCACGGCCACGCCGTAGGCGCGCGCCACCGCCCGGTCGGTGTCGGCCAGGAGGGGGAAGCGCAGGTCGTGCTGCGCGGCGAACTGCTCATGGCTGTCCAGCCCCTGGGGACTGATGCCCCACACGGTGGCACCCAGGTCGGTGAACCGCTCCAGTTCGGAGGTGTAGGAGCACAGCTGCCGGGTGCACACCGGGGTGTTGTCTCCCGGGTAGAAGACCAGGACCAGCGGGCTGCCCCGCCTCTCGCCGGGCCGGTAGGTGCCGCGCAGCGGACCGGAGTCGGTGCGCACCGTGCCGGGGGCGGCGAAGTCGGGTGCGGGGGTGCCCGGTTCGGGGGGCTTCGGCATGGGTTCCTCCTCGGGTCGGGAGCGGCGGCGAGGCCGGGGGGCCGCCGCCGGGGGCCGGGCGGCGGCTGGGGCGCGCCCGGCGGTCACTCGGACTCCTGCCGCCAGCGGCGCACGTGCGGGAGGTCGTCGTCGAGCCAGTATGCGTCGTCCTCGGTGACCACGAGCAACTCCTCGAACTTCAGGCCCACGTCGCCCAGTCCGATGTGGGGCTCGACGGCCCACAGGCCGGGGGTGGGGGCATGGCGCGAGGCGCGGCCGTCGGCCCAGAGCGGGGAGCGGCCCCGCAGGCGTTCGCCGACGAACTCCCTGCCGAGCGTCTGGAGGGTGCGGACGCCGAAGCCGAAGAGGGTCACCCCCGCGGGGCCGCGGGCGGTGGTCCGGGTGACCTGGTGGCCGATGACCCGTCCGGGGTAGACCTTGTGGCGGTTGTCGTATCCGTGACGGGCGGTGAGCGCGTCGACGGAGGCGTAGATGTCGGCCAGCGGCCTGCGGTCCCGCACCTCGGCGAGGATGAGCTCCCGGTACTCGCGCAGGTCGGCGGCGATCCGGTCCCAGACCTCGTTCTCCCCGATCCGGCCCGCGTAGCCGATGTCGGCGGTGTAGCCGTCGACGACCGGCGCGCAGTCGAGGATGTAGGGCATGCCCTCGGCCAGTCGGCGGTTGCCCGCGAAGAACTGCAGCGGGGTGCGGAAGTCGCGGAAGGCGGTGCGGTCACCGAACCAGGCGAAGGGGATGTGGAAGAAGTCCCGGACTCCTTCGGCGGCCAGTTCGCGCCGCAGCCGCGCGGCCGCCTGGCGCTCGGTCACCCCGGGGCCGAGCCAGGCGCCGACGCGCTGGGCGCAGCGGTAGGCCAGTTGCTGGAGTTCGCGGAAGCGGTCGAGGTCCTGGGCGTCGTAGGGGAAGGCGGGAGGGTGGGCGGTCCTGCGGCGCAGGGCTCGGTTCGTCATGGCTGCCTCGTGGGGGTCGGGCTCCCCCGGGCGCGGCCGGGGGCCGCCGCCGCGGGAGCGGGCGGGAGGGCGGGAGGGGGCTCAGAGGTCGAGTTCCAGGCAGGCGCCTTCCGGCGCCCGGGAGACGCAGACGCGCATGGCGCCCGGGGTCCGCTCCCCGGGCCGCCGGTCGCGGTGGTCGATCGTCCCGTCGGTCACCCGGACGGTGCACACGCCGCAGAAGCCCTGGCGGCAGGAGTACGGGGTGGCCGGGTCGTGGGCCCGCAGCACGTCCAGGGCGGAGCGGTCCGCCGGGACGGCGAGGGTGGTGCCGCTGCGGCGCAGCCGCAGGGTGAACGGCCGCCCGTCCCTGATCGGGGGCGCGGTGAAGCGCTCGGTGTGCAGGGCCGCGGCGGGGCACGACTCGAAGGCCTCGCGCAGCGCGTCGAGCATCGGGGCGGGGCCGCAGCAGTAGACCGCGCCTCCGGGGGCGGCGCCGCGCAGCAGGCGGACGGCGCCGCGTACCCCTCCCTCGTCGTCGGGCAGGATCTCGACGCGATCCGGGAAGCGGTCGGCGAGCCGGTTGCTGAACGGCATGGAGGAGCGGGTGCGGCCGGTGTGGACCAGGTGCCAGTCCAGGCCGCGGCGTGCGGCCTCGCGGGCCATCGGCAGCAGGGGCGTGATGCCGATGCCTCCGGCGACGAGGAGGACCGGCCCCTCGGCGACGAAGGGGAAGGCGTTGCGGGGGCCTCGGACACCGACCGGGGTGCCGGGGGCGAGGTCCTCGTGGACCTCGGTGGATCCGCCTCCGCCGCCGCGGACGCGTCGCACGGCGATCCGGTAGGCGCCGGTGTCCGCGGGGTCGCCGCACAGCGAGTACTGGCGCACCCGGCCCGAGGGAAGGCACAGGTCGACGTGGGCCCCCGGCTGCCAGCGGCGCAGCGGGGAGCCGTCGGCGGCCGTCAGCGTCAGCGCCACGACGTCGTCGGCGGCCTCCTCCCGGGCGCTGACGAGGAACCTGCGGGGCGCGGGGGCGGGGCGCGGGGGCGGGACGGCACCCGCGGACCGGGCGAGGACGGGCACGAGGGCGCGGGCGGCGCGGTCCAGGAACCGCATCAGGCGGTCGGGGCGGTCCCGGCCGTAGAGGTCCGGTGGGATGTCGGCGGGGACGGGCGGGCGGCTCATCGGTGCGTTCCTCGGTGCTCGGGTCAGTGGTCGGCGGCGCGGGCCGCGGGGGACGCGGCGAGGTACGCGACGGCCTGGGCGGTGGATCCGTCCTGGGAGGGGTGGTAGCCGGGCCGAAGGTAGCGCACGGCGAAGCGGGCCATCCGGCCCAGGCCGGGGAGCAGCCCCTCGCGTGCGGCCTCCCGGTAGGCGCGCCAGGTGGGCCCGGCCCCCGGCGGCAGGGCGGGGTCGGCGGCCATGAGGAAGCGGACGCCGCGGATCCACAGGTGCACCAGCACGGGACCGCCGATCAGGAAGGTGCGCAGTCGGCGCGCGTAGCCGGGGTCGAGGTGCCGGAGCAGGTCGAAGGCGACGCTGCGGTGCTCGACCTCCTCCGCGCCGTGCCAGCGGAGCAGGTCGAGCATGGTCGGGTCGGCACCGGCCCGGTCCAGGGCCTCGGCGTTGAGCACCCAGTCGCCCAGGAAGGCGGTGAAGTGCTCGACGGCGGCGATGACGGCCACCCGCTCGACGACGTGCTCCCGGGCCCGGGCGGCGGTCGGCTGCGGGCGCTCTCCCAGGACGCGCCGGAAGACGAACTCCACCTGCCGGATGTAGGGCGCGGGGTCGAGCCCGGCGGCGAGCAGGTGGTCGAGCACGCCCTGGTGCGCCTCGGCGTGCATCGCCTCCTGGCCCGTGAATCCCAGGACCGCCTCCTTCAGCTCCTCGTCCCGGACGAGCGGGAGCGCCTCCTGGAACGTCCGCACGAACCAGCGCTCCCCCTCGGGCAGCAGCAGGTGGAGCACGTTGATCACATGGGTGGCGGTCGGCCGTCCGGGGACCCAGTGCATGGGCAGCCGGCCCCAGTCGAAA
Organism: Streptomyces sp. C10-9-1; assembly: GCF_024497955.1. Lineage (GTDB taxonomy): Bacteria > Actinomycetota > Actinomycetes > Streptomycetales > Streptomycetaceae > Streptomyces > Streptomyces sanyensis. The sequence continues at coordinate 46,972 of NZ_JANHKP010000018.1, forward strand.
CGGACGTCGCGCGGGTGCAGGACCAGGTCGTCGTGCGTGTCGTGGCTCATGGGTGCTCCTCCGCCGGGAGTGGGCCGGACGCCCTATTGAGAGTTACTCAACAGTAAGGTGGCTTGTTGACCTTCTGTCAATAGCGTGGACGTGCGCAGGCGGCGGCCCCGCGCACGGCCGGAGCGGGCGCGCCGGGGCGGTCCGGTCAGGGGCTGAGCTCCTCCAGCGTCCTGCCGCGGGTCTCCTCGGCGCACCAGGCCAGGGCCGCACCCGCCGCGGCCACCGCACCGAGCTGCGCGAACACCAGGGGCAGTCCCCCGCCCGCGCCGAGGATCGCCCCCACCGCCACCGGACCGGCGATCACCCCGAGGCGGTTCCACAGCCCGCCGAAGGCGGCGCCCGTGGCGCGGTGGGCCGTGGGGTAGAGCTCGGGGGCGTACAGGTAGAGGCCCGCGTTGATCGCGTACAGGAAGAAGGTGGCGCAGGAGGCGAAGACGGCGACCTCGGCGCCCGAGTCCGCGCCCGAAGCGGCGAGGACCCCCAGGCTGACCGCGGCCCCGCCGAGCGCGGTCGCCAGCGCGGGCCTGCGCCCGACGCGGTCGACCAGCAGGGCGGCCGCGAGGGTGCCGAGCAGACCGGTGGCGTGTGCGAGGAGGGTGTAGGCGAGTGCCGTGCCCAGGTCCAGGCCGAAGTGCCCGGCGTAGAGGGACGGGAGCCAGACGGAGATCCCCTGGTTGACGTAGAAGGCCGTGAACCACAGGCCGGAAAGCACGGCGGTGCGCCGCAGGTAGATGCCGTGGAAGAGAGCGCGCAGCCCGCCGGGGCCGACGGGCTGCGCGCTGGCGCGTGCGACCGGCGGCGGCAGCGCCCCGCCCGAGGACGCGGCGACCCGGTCCTCGATCCGCGCGAGGACCGCCTCGGCCTCCGCTCCCCTGCCCCGCGCCAGCAGCCACCTGGGCGACTCCTCCACGTGGCGGGGCAGCAGGGCGGCGAGCACCGCGGGCAGGGCCCCGAGGACGAACATGGCACGCCAGCCAGCATGGGGCACCACCCAGACGGCGACCAGGGCCGCGACGGCGAGCCCCGCGGGGAAGACCATCTCGTAGAGGAGCACGAAGCGCCCCCGCCGGTCGGCCCGGGCGATCTCGTTGATGTACGTCGCCGCGACGGGGACCACACCGCCGATGCCCAGTCCCTGGACGAAGCGGAAGAGCGCGAACTCCTCGACGCCGCCCGAGGCCGCGACGCCCAAGCCCGCCAGCCCGGTGACGGCCACGCCCAGGGCGACCGTGCGGACCCGCCCGATACGGTCGCCCAGCCACCCCGCCGCCAGCGCGCCGACCAGCATGCCGACGGACGCCGCGGCCAGCAGCACGGTGGCCTGGCCCGCGCCCAGCCCCCACTCCACCGTCAGCACGGGCAGCGCGGACGCGGCGAGCAGCATGTCGAAGCCCTCGAAGAAGGTGACGGCTCCGATCAGGACCCGCACCTTGACGTGCCACCGGGAGTGGGGGAGCCGTTCGAGCCGTGCCGCTATCGAGCCCTGGTCCGGCATGCCGGGCGCAGTCGCCATGGAGGTCCTTCCGGGCCTGGGTGGGGTCCGGCGGCACCGTCGCCGCCGCGGGCGCCCGGGGCGCCACGCGCGGCACAGTATGGCCGACACCGCCGGGGCCGGGGTGCGGGCCCGGCCACCGTCCGCCGCCCCGCCCCGCGGCGCGGCGCGGGGCGGCTCAGCCGACGAGACCGGCCGCGAGCACGGCCCCCAGTTCCCAGCAGCGCTCCAGGTCGGCCCTGTCCGGCTCCCCGGTCACCGCGACCGCCTCGGCCGCCCGGCGCCAGCCCAGGCCGGTGGTCACCGCGTCGATCGCCCTCAGGGCGCCGGTCACGTCGTTGCCGCCGTGGACGTACACGCCGAAGGGGCGGCCGCGGGTGGCGTCGAGGCAGGGATAGTAGACCTGGTCGAAGAAGTGCTTGAGCGCCCCCGACATGTAGCCCAGGTTGGCGGGGGTGCCGAGCAGGTAGGCGTCGGCGGCGAGCACGTCGCCGGCCGTGGCGGCGAGCGCGGGGCGGCGGACGACGTCGACACCCTCGATCCCGTCGGCGCCCGCGCCGGAGACGACGGCCTCCAGCAGCGCCTGGCAGTTGGGCGAGGGGGTGTGATGGACGATCAGCAAAGTGGCCACCGACGCACCCTGCCGCCTGGCGGGCCGCGCACGCAAACCGGCCCGCCCGCCCGCGCCGGGTGCGGCCCTCGCGGGCCGGGGCGCCGCCGCCGCGCCCAGGCAGGACAGCACCGCCCCCATGGGCCAGACTCGTAGGACAGCCTCCGTCCACCGCCCTGCGAGGTCGGGTCCATGCATGATGTGCCGCTGTGGCTGTGGATCGTGTTCGCCGCCACCGTGCTCGTGTCGCTCGCCGTCGACCTGCTGGCGCACCGGCAGGCGCATGTCATCGGCTTCCGGGAGGCCGCCGCCTGGAGCGCGGTCTGGGTCGGCCTGGCCCTGGCCTTCGGCGCGCTGGTCTTCCTGGTGGTGGGCACGGGCGCGGGGGTCGAGTACACGACGGCGTGGCTGCTGGAGAAGAGCCTGTCGGTCGACAACCTCTTCGTCTTCGCCCTCATCTTCGGCTACTTCCGGGTGCCGCGCGCCTACCAGCACCGCGTCCTGTTCCTCGGCGTCCTCGGCGCCCTCGTCTTCCGGGGGATCTTCCTCACCGCCGGCGTGGCCGTGGTCAGCCGCTTCACCGCCGTCCTGTTCCTCTTCGCGGCCGTCCTCTTCTACAGCACCTTCAAGATCCTGCGGGGCGAGGACGAGGGCTTCGACCCCGGCCGGAGCCTGGCGGTCCGGGCGCTGCGCAGGGTGGTCCCGGTGCGCGACGACTACGAGGGAGCGCACTTCTTCGTGCGGGAGCAGGGCCGCCGGGTGGCCACTCCCCTGCTGGCCGTCGTGGCCGCGATCGAGGCGGCGGACCTGGTGTTCGCCGTCGACAGCGTGCCCGCGGTGCTCGCGGTGAGCAGCGACGCCTTCATCGTCTACACCAGCAACGCCTTCGCGATCCTCGGCCTGCGCGCCCTGTACTTCCTGCTCTCCGGGCTGCTCGACCGCTTCGAGTACCTGAACAAGGGGCTCGCCGTGATCCTGGGCTTCATCGGGGTCAAGCTGGTCCTCCAGGCGGCGCACGAGACGGTGAGCACCGCCGTCCCCGAGATCCCCTCGCCGGTCAGCCTCGCCGTCATCGTGGTGGTTCTGGCGGTGTCCGTGGCCGTCAGCATCCTGCACCCGCCGAAGCCCTCCGCTCCGGCGGAGGGCGATGCCCGGCGGCCCGCGTCCCGCGACGGCGACCCTCCCGGTTGAGGCAGCGCCCGGGGCGGGGGGCGCGCACCCGGGCAAAGGCCACCCCACCTCGTCACCAAAAGAGAGTAAAGTTGCGATATGTCCAAGAACGAGCGAGCCACCGAGAGCCGGAGCGGGCACCACTGCCCCGCCTGCCACCGGCCCGTGAGCGACGTGATCGAACGGCGCAAGTCCATGGGCGTGACCGTCCCCGTATGGGTCGCGGGGCCGTGCCACAACCCCGAGTGCGCCGCGTACGTCCCGGAGCACACCGACATCACCTCGGTGCGCGGAAGCACCTGGCACGCCGCCACCGACTGGTAGCCGCGCCCTGCGGGGGCGGCCGGACCCGCGACCGGCCGGGTTCAGGCGCGCCCGGCCCGCCGGCAGCGCCGGCCGCGGGCGAGCAGGGCCTCCACCCGGGCGCCGACCTCCGCGGCCGAGCACACGGGCTCCGGGAAGGGGAGGCGGACGTCCTCGTGGCCGCGGGCGTACTCGAAGCGCAGGGTGAAGCCGAAGCGGTCCAGCGCGTAGGGGCGCACCGCGGCCCTCCCCTCGCGCACCCCCGGCGCCGCCAGGCGGCCGAGGTCGCGGACGACGTCCTGGTGGTCCCGGTCGAGATGGCCGAGCAGGGCGGCCTCCTGGAGGGCGAGCCCGTCGGGCGCGGCCGACTGCACCTCGCTCGGACCGACGGGCTCCACGCGCCCGTCCCGCTGGAGGCTCGCCCGCGCGAGGTCCAGCCTGAGCACCAGCACCCCCGGATCGTCCTGCACCACGGCCGGGGAGAGCTGGCCGAACAGCGCGACCCGTGCCCGCACCCGGTCGCGGGCGCGCACGGGTGCGATGTCGGTGAACTCCGCCAGGGCCGCGAGCGCCCCGCGCGGGGAGCACGCCGCCTCGGCCGCGAGCGGGGTGTCGCCGGGTACGCGCAGCAGCAGCCGCCCGCGCTCGACGGCGTGCATGGCCACCAGGTCGTAGGAGGTCCCGGCGGTGGCCAGGCCGAGTGAGCCGGCGGCCGCGACGACGGAGCGGATCCGCTCGGCACGTGAGGGTTCGGCGACGCGGGCAGGGGCGAGGGCCATTCCAACTCCTTAGGTTAGGCTTGCCTAACTTAGCACCCCGGATACGACTCCCCGCCACCGCCCGCTCCCCCGGGCTCCGGCCCCCGTCGCCGCGCCGTCAGACGAACCGGAAGCCGGGCGGAGGGTGCATCAGGAAGTCGCGGTGGGAGATGTTCCAGGCGTAGGCGCCCGCCATCGCGAAGACCACCCGGTCCCCCGCCCTCAGCCCCGGCGCCGCCACCGCCCTGGCCAGCACGTCCTTCGGCGTGCACAGCTGACCGGCCACCGTGACGTGCCCGCCCGCGGCCGCGGGCCGGGGCCAGGGGTGCCCCCACTCCTCCACGGCGACCACGGCCGCGGGCTGGTCGTGGCCCTTGGCCGCGGGAGTGCGCAGGTGGTGGGTGCCCCCGCGCACCACGGCCACGTCCTCGCCGTGGCTGCGTTTGACGTCCAGCACCTCCGTGACGTACCAGCCGCAGTAGGCCGTCAGGGAGCGGCCGGGCTCGATACGCAGCCGCAGCCCCGGGTGGGTGCGCGCGAGGCGCGCGAGGCCCGCTCCGTAGCCCTCCCAGTCGAAGCGCCCGCCCGGCCGGCCGTAGTCCACGGCCATGCCGCCGCCCACGACGGCCTCCGGCGCGGCCAGCCGGTGGCGGGCGGCCAGGTCCGCCGCTGCCCGCGCCACGGCCCGTGCGACCCGCAGCAGGGTGGGTGCGTCCAGGCCGCTGGCCAGGTGGGCGTGGATCCCGGCCGGGACGAGGCCCGGGCAGTCCCCGGCCAGCAGGCGCAGGGCCTCGGACGCCTCCTCCAGGGACATGCCGAAGGGCGAGGGGCGGCCGCCCATGGTCAGGGCGCTGCCGCTCAGCACCCCGTGGTCGACCGGCACGTCGACACGCAGCAGCACCCGCACCGGCGGCCGTCCCGCCGAGGCGGTGCGGGCGGCGAGCGCCGCGAGCATCCGCACCTCGTGGAGGCTCTCGGCGTGGATGCGCTCCACCCCCGCCCCCAGGGCGGCGGAGAGTTCCGCGGGGGTCTTTCCGGGGCCGGAGAAGGCGAGCGGGTGGCCGGGGGCGGCCGCGCGGACGTGCTCCAGTTCGCCGCCCGAGGACACCTCGTAGCCGTCGGTGAAGGGTTCCAGAGCGGCCAGGATCGCGGGCTCCGGGTTGGCCTTCGCCGCGTAGTACAGCTCCACCGCCGGCGGCAGCGCGCGGCGGACCGAGGCCGCGTGGGTGCGCAGGGCCGTCAGGTCGTAGACGTAGCACGGCAGTTCCCCCGGGCGCAGCGCCCCGGCGGCGGCGCGCACGGAAGGGGTCAGCAGCTCGGCCGCCGACGGCTCGTCCTCGGTGGCGGGCACGCCGCCGGGCTCGGGGGTCACAGGGCGCCTCCGGGGGTCAGGGGGGAGGGAAGCCGCACGTAGGCGGCGTCGCGGTCGGCCTCGCGCCGCCAGCGGGTCAGCAGGTTCGCCTTGGCCGGCAGCGGCGCACCGGCGAGCAGCGCCGCCGTCGGCGGCGGGTCGCCCAGGGCGCGGGAGGCGCGGGCCACGACGCGGCGCACCTGCCCCCACAGCGCGGGCTCCAGCCCGGGGTCCAGGTCGGCGAGGGCGGCGAGGACCTCGGCGGCGTGGTTGACCAGCAGGCAGTAGACCACCCGGTCCCAGCCGCGCGCCGCGTCGTAGGTCAGCGGTCCGGCCACGTCGCCCGGCAGCGCGGCCAGTGCCTCGCGGTGGTGCCCGGGGAGCAGCTTGACGCCCTCCAGGTCCCGGAAGAGGACCCGCAGGGGCATGCCGTCCCGCCCGACGCAGACGACGACGTTCTGAAGGTGCGGTTCGAGCACGATCCCGTGGCGCACGTAGGCGGTGAGCACCGGCGGGATCAGCAGCTCCGTGTAGCGGGCCCACCATTCGGCGGTCCGGCGCCGGTCGGCGCCCGCCAGCAGGCGGGAGACGTGTCCGGGGCCCGTGGGGTACTCCCCCGCCACGTCCGCGGCGAGCAGGGGCACGGCCCCCGGCGGGGTGACGGGGGCGAGGCCGTCGCGGACGATGACGCCGAAGCCCTCCAGCAGGCGGCGGTCGGGGCGGCCGTCCCGCCCCGGCAGGGCGAGCGAGCGGTAGGCGGGCTCGCGCAGCACCGCGCAGCCGGGGTGGCTGCGCTCCAGGTCCGCGAAGGCGGGGGCGAGCAGGCGGGTGAGGGCGACGGCCCCGGCGAGCTCGTAGTGGGCGTTCTTGCGGACGCAGTTGGTGATGCGCACGTCCAGGCTGAACTTCAGGAACGCGCTGCCGTCGTAGACCGTGCGCACCGAGGCGGTCGGGGCGACCGGGTGGGCGGTGGCGCCGAGGTCGAGGACGTCGCCCCGCTCCAGGGCGGCGGCAAGGACCGGGTGGGAGCCGAGCATGCCGGCCTGCCAGGGGTGCGCCGGAAGCAGCCGGTATCCGGGGGGTGCCCCGCCGAGCCGGTCGAGCGGGCCGAGGCCGCCGGGGGCGGCGGTGTCCTCGGCGGTGAGGTCCGCGCGGACGGCGAGCAGCCGCAGCGGGAAGCGGGCGCCCTCCTCGGGCGCGTAGGCGGCCCAGGCGGCGGGGTCCGCGCCGTGCGCCTTGGGGGTGGGGTGGAAGCGGTGGCCGAGCAGCAGGGACTGCTCGGAGGCGAGGTAGGCGCCGAGCGGGTCGCCGCCGGGGACGGCGGGGGCCTCCGCGGGCGAGCGGCGGGCGAGGGTGCCGGCGACGGCCCGGTGACTGGCTGCCACCTGGTCGAGGAACTCCTCGTTGGCCGTGCCCGTGCGGGAGCAGAGCTCGGCGTGCACCAGCTCGGCCAGCCGCCGCCAGCCGACGTCCCGCCACCCGCCGCCCGACGGGGGCTCCAGCGCGCTGACGGGTCCGGTGAAGCGGTGGGCGCCGATCAGCGAGGTGCGGCGCAGCGCCACGCCCAGCCGGATGTCGCGGTGGGTGAGCCGCATCAGCAGGCGGCCGTCGGCGAGGACCCGGTCCCCGGGCGCCACGGCCTCGCGCAGCAGGCAGTTGAGCAGGGTGTGGGCGACGGCCTCGTCCGCGGTGGGCAGGCGCGGGGGCGCGCCGGACCGCCGGCGGGACGTGGTGGTGCTGGGCATCGGGGTGGTCATGCCTTCCGGAGCAGGTAGTTGGGGCCGGTGGTGTAGTGCTTGTTGATGTCGGTGGCCCCCGAGCGGGCCTTGGTCAGCAGGGTGCCCGCCGTGACCATCGCCTTGACCGGCAGCTCCGGGGCGTGGAGGAGGCGGGCGCGCAGCACCTCGGCCGCGGCCGGGAGGCCGTCGGCGGCCGGGTACGCGGCGGCCGTCCGGTCCAGTGACTCGCGGAGCCTGTCGCGTACCAGGGCCAGCAGGGCGTCCGGGCGGGCGGCGCCGCGGGCGCCGAGGCCGAAGGCGAGGGCTCCGGCGCACAGGTGGACGGTGATGGCCGTGAACAGGTCGGTGACGGGCCCGTCACCGGTGACGCACACCCGCCGGTCGGCGAAGCCCAGCCGGTCGGCGTTCCACTCGCCGCCGCCGAGCGCCGCGGTCAGCCGGCGGGTGTTGACCCGCGGGCCGTCGTTGTCCTTGAGCAGCAGCCGCGGCCCTTCGGCGCCGCCGAGGACCAGCGAGACGTTCTGCTGGTGCGACTCCAGGGCGATGCCGTGGGCGAACAGGGTGGTCTGCCAGTCGAAGAGGAGGGTGAGCAGGGCGTCCACCAGGGCGGTGACGTCGCCGCCGTGGAAGCGGTCGGCGAGGGCCGCGGCCACCGGGCGCCCGTCGGGGGCGGGGGCCGGCAGAGCGGCGAGCGGCAGGACGACGGCCTGCTCCAGGCCGGCGGGCTGGACGCGGCGCAGCACGGCGAGCAGTTCGTGCCCGGCGTGGGCCCAGCGGGTCTCGTCGGCGAGCAGGATCCGTCCCGCGAAGCGGGGTGTGCGGGCGAGGACCCGGGCGAGCAGCCGCTGTCCGGCCGCGCCGTCGCGCAGCGAGGCCGGGGTGATGGTGCGCCGGTTGAGCAGCCCCAGGGTGGAGGTGGCCAGCGGCAGTTTGAGGTGTTCCGCGGGCCGGGAGGCCAGCGCGACGGTCCGCGTCGACAGGGTCGGCACCACGTCCAGCAGGGGGCGTTCGACGGGCACGGCCCGGTCGGCCAGTCCCGTGGCGGCGAGGGCATCGTGCAGGGGGCCGGACCAGGTCATCGGGTGGACGGGCAGGAGTACGTGGCTGTCGTGGAGCCGGTCGGGCAGGCCCGCCTCCGCCGGGGTCGGCCAGCCCTCCCCCGGCCGCCCGGCGGCGCCGGGGGCGTGGACGACGTGCTCGGCGGGCAGGGCGAGCCAGCGCAGCGCGAACCCGGGATGGAACTCCGGTGCCCAGGAGCGGAGTTCGTCCGCCCCCATGCCCCGTCTGCCGCGTGCGACGGGGTGGACGGGGTGGTCGGTGCGGGCGGCCAGGGTGTCGTGGGCGAGGCTGCCCCGGTGGCCGTGCCAGTACGCGGGGTCGGGCCCGTGGACCTCGGCGAGGCGGGCCAGGACGGCCGCGTCCGTCGCGGAGTGCAGGCGCCGGGCCAGCAGGTCCTGGTCGCACTCCTCGGCGAAGGCGCGGTACCCGGGGGCGTCCCCGGGGGCGGCGAGGCGTGCGAGCGCGTCGAGGACCGCGCCGGTGGAGGCCAGGTCCCGGCCGCCGGGCTCCTGGCGCAGCAATGGCAGCCGCGCGGTCCAGCGGCTCTGGAAGCCGTCCTCGCGCACGGGCAGGAGCAGGGCCCGGCCCTCTCCGGTGGGCAGCCGCAGCCAGGGGCCGTCGGACAGGACGACCAGCGTGCTGCGGGTACGCAGCCCGCCGACGTCCTCCCTCAGCAGGGCGCCGAGCACCCGCAGCAGCTGCGTCCGGGCTGCCGGGTCGGTGCGTGCGGGGGCCGTGTCGGGGCCGGGGAGCGCCGGGCCGGTCCCGCGGGCGGGTGCGCCGGTCACGGGGCGATCTCCCAGCGGGCCCCGGCGAGGAAGGCGTCCGCCGCCCGGTCGACCTCGGCGGCCCCGGGGCCGATGGTGCGCAGGACTCCGAGGTAGTCGCGGTTGGTGCGGTGCAGCGGGTGGTGCTCCCCGGGGCGCCGCAGCGGGCGGTAGGTCTGGTGCAGTCCGTTCTCCCGGCGGTCCATCGGCTCCGGGGCGGCGACGAGGGTCCCGGAGCGGTCCGCGCAGGGGTAGTCGATCCGGGCGGCCCGGTCCGCGGGGAGCTCCGGGGCGGCGGGCAGTGCGCGGCCGAGGTGGACGGAGAGGATGCGGTCGAAGAGGGGGATGCCGAGGAGGTCGGCGAGGAGCAGGTCGCACTGGTCGCCGGCGGCACGGTAGTTGACCTCCACGAGGCGGACCCGTTCCTCGTGGAGCACGAACTCGGTGTGGCAGGCGCCGAACCCGACGCCGAGGGCCGCCAGGCGCGCGAGCACCTGCTCGCGTACCGGCGCGGGGTGGTGCGGGACGTAGGTCATCCGCTCCTCGATGAAGTGCGGCGGCGGCGACAGCCGGGTGCGGAAGCCGCCGAGCAGGTGCAGCAGCCGCCCGTCGCCGAGGGTCTCCAGGGTGTGCAGTCCACCGGGAAGGTACTCCTCGACCAGCAGGGCGTCGGCAGGGCGGCGCACCCGTATCCGATCGCAGAGCCGCCGCAGCTCGGCCGCGTCCCCGGCGAGCACGACGTCCTCGCTGGCCACGCCTTCCCGGGGCTTGAGGACGCACGGGTAGGGCACGGCGGCGGCCTCGGCACGGGCCGCCGGGTCCTGGCCGGGGAGCACTTCCGCGGACCGCACCGGCTCCACCCCGGCGGCGTCGAGGCGGCGGCGCATCTCGGCCTTGTCCTTGGTGCGCAGCGCGGCCCGCCAGTCCTTCGCGGGGAGGCCGAAGTAGGCGGCCGCGAGAGCCCCCTGCATCTGGAGGTGGTCGCTGTTGGTGAAGACGCCGTCCGCCCGGCGCCCGCCCGCGATGCGGCTGATCACGGCGCGGTGGTCGCGGACGTCGCAGCCCTCGACCCGGACGTGGTCGCCCAGGGGGCCGGTTTCGCCCCAGGGGCCGGGCCGGTCGGTGAGCAGGGTGACGGACAGGCCCAGGCGGCCGGCGGCGGGGAGGAACCCGTCGAGGACCGAGTCGGTCGGGTTCAGGGCGAGCAGGTAGAGCTGCATGGGGCGGACCACTTCCGGCGGTCGAGCGCGGCGGGGAGCGCGGAGCGGGGAGTCGGGACCGAGGCGGGGACGGCCCGGACCGGAGAACGGACCGAGCTTAGGTTAGGCAAGCCTAATGGCGCCAACTGGCGGCGCGCCGCGCCGCGTTGGGCCGAGGAGGCCCGACCCGGTAGTAAGGTGAGCCTTCCCTCAGGTCGCGACCCGCGGACGGTGGCCGTCCCGCGCCGGACCGCGTCCGCCCCTCTGCCGATCCACCCCTCCCGGGAGCTCCCGTGATCCTCGCCCCGGCACCGGCGCCACGCCGCCCCGCCGAGAGCTGCTCCGCCCTGACGGCCGCCGCCTACCGGCGCCTGGCCGCGCTGTGCCCGGCACTGGAGGTCGCGGTCTGCGCGCCGAGGACGCCCGCCGGGCCGGGCTGGGTCGACGGCACGGAACTCGTCGGGCGCCCGGGGCTGCTGGACGCCCTCCTCGCCGACGGGGCCGACCGGATCAGGGCGGAACACGGCCGCGCGCCCCGCCCCGACGTCACCGCCTCCCGCTTCCTGCACGGCCACCTGTGGTCCCTGTGCCTTCTGCTGAGCGGCCCCTGGTACCTGGAGCGCCGGGTGCCGCTGCTGCGCCCCGAGGACGTACGCCTCGCCCTGCGCGGCGAGGGCCACCAGGTGGTCCCCGGGGCCTTCGCCTGCCTGCCGGGCGATCCCGCGGCGGGCCTGCCCGGCGTCCGGGTGCTGTCCGGGGAGCGGGAGACGGCCGAGGCGCTGCTGCACGCCGTCGCCACCCTGGCCCGGCCCCTGTGCGGCGCCCTCTCCCCGCGGCTGCGCCGGGGGCCGCGCGCCCTGTGGGGCATGGTCGAGGACGACCTCGTCTCGGGCATCTGGTACCTGGGCCGGATGCTGGGCGAGGAGGAGCGGGCCGTGGGAGAGGCCGAACGGCTCCTGCCGGGGCCGATGGCGCCGTTCCCGGCGGGCGCCGCGTTCCGGTGGCTGGAGGACGCGGACGGCCGGCGCCGTCCGACGCGCGACCGGGCCGGATGCTGCCTCTACTACACACTGCGCCCCGCGGAGGCGTGCGGTACGTGCCCGCGCACCGGCGACGCCGAGCGCCTGCGGCGGATCGCCGCGGAGCGCGGCCCGGCGCAGCAGCCCCCGCCCGCACCGGAGCACGGTGGGGGCTCCTGACGGAGGGCCCGCACCCGGGCTCCCGGCACGGGCGACGCCCCGCGCCCGCGGTGGGCCGGCGGGCGGCAGTAGCCCGGATGGCCCTGGACGGGGGTGTGCGGGGAGGGCGTTCGCGGGTAGCAGGTGGTGATGGACGACCACACACCAGACGACAGCCCGCAGGACCGGATGGCCATGGCCGCCCTGTACCTGGAGTCCGTCAAGGCGCGCATGGACCCGGAGGACTTCTCGACGCTCCATACGGCCGTGGAGGAGATGACCCGGCTGATGGCGGAGGGCAACGAGGGCTTCCTCGAAGCGGGGTCGGCCAAGAACTTCGCCGGGGACGTCCAGCGCGAGTTCCTCGTCGTGATGGCGATCGTCTCGACCGGGCGGATGGACCACGAGGTGGTCGACATGCCGGGCCCCGACGGGAGCGCCGGCTACGCGGTCGTCACCCCCGAGGTCGCGGGCGACCCCGAGGCGCTCGCGGAGATCCGGGACCAGGTGCACACCTGGATGACCGAGCGGCAGGCGGTCGACGACGCGCTGGAGGGCATCGCCCGCGCCAGCGGGATGGACCCCGAGGGCTGATCCCGACGGGCGGGGGCCACGGGGGCGGGACGGCACCGCCGTCCGGGTGCCGCGCCCGAGCGGCCCCGGACCGGTGGGACCGGCGCCGGGACCCCCGTCCGCGTCCGGGCCGGGAACCCGCCGCGGCCCGCGTCGGCCCTCCCGGCCCGTCGGGAACCGTTCACCCGCCATCACCCGTCCGTTGCGGTGCACGGGTGTGCGAGGAGGATCCGGGGGAACCCGCGGTCACGGGAGGGCCGAACCCCCCGGCGGCAGGCGGGCCGGTGAGACCCCCGGGAGCCGCCCCCACCCGGTTCCGGTGCGCGGCCCACGGGGCCGTCCGCACTCCGGACGCGCCGCGCCCTGCCCACCGGCTTCCCCGGTGACCGGTACAGGCCATTGGCGGACGCGCGGCGGCGCTGCGTCCGCGCGGGGCGGCGAGCCGCCCCCCGAACCGCCCCGGGGGCCCCTGCCGTGCGGAAACGACCCCACCGTCACACGGTGAAGACGGCGTCACAAGCGCTTCACACGCAGCGCACTTTCGGTCGCGTGTACGAGCGCTGACCCGGAGTGACGGACGGCGGGCACCCCGCTCTCGTAGCGTTCCGCTCCATGCGACGTACTCAGATGAGGCGCATGGGCCTCGCTTCCGTCTTCGCCCTCTTCCTCGCCGTCTTCGGCCTGGCGCCCGCCGCGCACGCGGCCGATCCCGCGCCGGCCGAGCTGACCTTCAGCACCGACGCCGCCACCACCACCCCCGGCGGCACGGTGAACCTGTCGATGACCATGACCAACAACCAGACCTACGACATCTGGTTCATCTACCAGACCATCGACCCGACCTGGCTGACGACGCAGCGCCCCGACCTCAAGTACAGCTTCACCGGCTGCGCGCTGGCCACCACCGGCGGCAGCGTGCCGTGCTCGGGCACCGGCCCCGCGGACCTCGGCGGCAACTACGGCACGACCATCCCGCCCGGCCAGAGCCGCACCGTGACCCTGACGCTCCAGGTCGCGGCCGACTCCGGCTGCAACGGCAACATCGGCTTCTACTCCTACTTCTACGCCGAGTTCAGCGACAGCAGCAACCTCAGCGGGGGCCCGGTCTACACGCCCGAGACCCGCGTCCTGTGCGCCTGACCGCACACCCGGGCGAGCCCGTATGACGGTCGCCGCCGCGCCCCTGCCGACCCGGCGGCGCGGCGGCGACACACGTTGGCTGAAAATCGACGTTTGACGATAGCTACATCGGTCTAGACCAATGGCGGCGATCCGGGCACCGACGTTCCGGACCCCCTCCCGAGAAGGCCGCAACCGCCTGCTGAGCAGGGGAGCGCACATCCTGGAGGCGCTTTCGCGCCCCCACAACACGCCCCCAACAGAGCACAGTTCGTCACCTGTCGTTTTCCGCCAGCTTTCGCGGTGGGAACACAAAAGGTCCACACACGCATCACTATGTGACGAGACGGATGTGAGCGACCAGCCGCCCGAGGGGGCGGCGGCGTCCGCACGGGGGTGACGTCCGCTCCGCACGGGGCTGTCTTCATCCCGTCCTTGGGGAGGGGACATAACCGCATGAAGCGGAGTATTCGCACGACTCTGTGCACGGCCGGCGCCCTGCTGGCCTCTCTGTGCCTGCCCGTGAGCACGGCACACGCCGACGACCCGGTACGCATCGACCTACGGGTCCTCGTGGTCTCCGACGGCGGGCCCGCGGTGGACGCCATCGCCGCGGAACTCGAGACCGCGGGCACCCCCTACACGGAGGTGGACCTCCAGCAGGCGGGCCGACCCGTCATCGACGCGGCCTTCCTGGCGGACACCGTGGCCGGTGTTCCGCGCGCCAGGTTCCAGGCCGTCGTCCTGCCGAACGACAACCCCTTCCCGGCGGGCTCCGCCGAGATGACGGCCCTCGCCGACTACGAGCGCACCTACGACATCCCGCAGGTGGACGCCTACACCTACGCCCGGCCCGAGGCCGGGCTCCAGTACCCCGTCTTCGGCGGCTACTCCGGCAGCATGGACGGCGTCGAGGCGCAGGTCACGCCGGCGGGCGCGACCGGCCCCTTCGCCTACCTCGACGGCGCGGTGCCCTTCGAGGACAACTCGCCCGACGTCGGCGAGAGCTACGCCTTCCTTTCCACCCCCGTCGCCGGCGCCGACTTCACCACCTACGTCGACGCACCGATCCCGGGCCGGGCCACCCGCGGCTCCCTGGTCGGGGAGTACCGCCACGACGGGCGGCGCGAACTGGTCGTCACCTTCGTCTACAACCAGTACCAGCAGCAGTTCCGCCTGCTCGCCCGCGGCATCGTGGAATGGATGACCGACGGCGTGCACCTGGGCGCCTCCCGCAACTACTTCGCCGTCCACGTCGACGACGTGTTCGCCGCGGACGACCGCTGGAACTCCGAGCTCAACTGCACTCCCGGAGACGTGGACTGCACCGACAGCAGCGTGCAGCCGGACCCGATCCGGATGACCGCCGCCGACGTCGACCACGCCACCGCGTGGCAGGACGCCAAGCAGTTCACCCTCGACCTCGCCTACAACGGCGCCGGCAGCGTCGACCACCGCGAGGACAACAACGGCGAGGACGCCCTGGCCGACCGCCTGATCGCCGAGCGCGACGAGTTCCGGTGGATCAACCACACCTACACCCACGCCTTCCTCGGCTGCGTGCAGGACACCACCGTGGTCCCGTGGCGGTGCGAGACCACTCCGGGCGGCGACACCGTCTGGGTGAGCCGCAACGACATCTCCGACGAGATCGCCACCAACCGCGTCTGGGGCGACGTCGCCGGCCTTCCGCTGGAGGACGACGAGCTGGTCACGGGCGAGCACTCCGGCCTGAAGGTGACGCCGCAGCAGCCGCAGGACAACCCGAACCTGGCCCCCGCCCTCGGCGACAACGCCGTCACCTGGCTCGCGTCCGACAACTCGCGCGACCCGCAGCTGCGCCAGGTCGGCCCGGCGCTCACCGTCGCGCGCTACCCGATGAACGTCTTCTACAACGCGGGCCGCGCCGCCGAGCAGGTCGACGAGTACAACTGGATCTACACCAGCCGCGCCCAGGGCGGCAGCGGCATCTGCGAGGACTACCCCGAGACGACCACCTGCCTCCCGGCTCCGCTCGACCTCTCCACGGGCTACGGCGACTACATCGTCCCGCTGGAGACCCGGATCGCCCTCGGCCACGTGATCGCCAACGACCCCAAGCCCCACTTCATCCACCAGTCGAACCTCGCCGAGGACCGCATCGCCTACCCCGTGCTCGACGGCGTGCTCGACACCTACGCGGGCCTGTTCGCGGACAGCGCCCCGGTCGTCAACCTGCGGATGAAGGACATCGGCATCGAGCAGCAGCGCCGTGCCGCATGGCGCGCGGCCGTCGCCGCCGGGCAGGTCAGCGCCTACCGGACCGGCGACACCGTCACCGTGGAGACCCCCGCGGGCCTCGCGGTCACCGCGACCATGCCCGCCGGGACGCAGAGCGGGACCGCCGCCTTCGGCAGTCCCTACGCCGGGCAGGTCTCCGGCTGGGCCACCGGCACGGCCGGGTCCCTCACCCTGGACGTCCCCGGGGCGGCCGCCCCGGCCGCCGCCCCCGAGAGCGGTTCCTCCCCGGAGCCCTCCGGCACCGCGCCGGACGTCCCCGTACCCGCCGGCGTCACCCGGCAGGTGCCCTACTCGCCCGAGAGCTGAGCGTGCCGCGGGCGCCCCTCGGGGGCGCCCGCGCCACCTGCACGCCTCTGTCCAGCCCTCGACGGCGGAGCACACCCATGCACGCTATCCACGGCGCGCGCCACTCCGGCGCGACGCACGTCACCCTGCTCACCGAAGGTACCTACCCGCACAGCCACGGCGGTGTGAGCGTCTGGTGCGACCAGATCGTCACCGGCATGCCGGACGTCGCCTTCGACGTCCTGGCCGTCACCGGCACCGGCCGCGAACCGGTGGTGTGGGAGCTGCCCCCGCACGTCACCCGGGTCCGCTCGGCACCCATGTGGGGCCCGGCCCCCGGTGGTCGGCCCCCCTCGGGACGGCGCGAGCGCCGGATCGCCCAGGCCTACGAGCGCTTCGCCACCGCGCTGCTCGACCCCTGCGCGGAGGACGGGTTCGCCCCGGCGCTCTACACCCTGGCGGACGCCGCGGCGGACGGGCTGCTCAGCCCCTTCCTCCGGAGCGACCGCGCCATCGGCGTCCTGGCCTCCGTCTGGAACCGCCCCGGCCTGATAGTCCGCGAGGCGCGCCCCAACCTGCACGACGCGCTGACCGCCACCAGCCTGCTGGAGCACGCCCTTCGGCCGCTGGCGGCCGAGGCGCCCCGGCACGGCGTGTCGCACGCCGTCAGCGGCGGGGTCGCCGTGCTGCCCGGTCTCGCCGGGCTCGAACGCCACGGTGTGCCGCTTCTGCTCACCGAGCACGGCGTCTACCTCCGCGAGCGCTACCTCGGGTACCGCACGGCCCCCTACCGCTGGCCGGTCAAGGCCGTGGTGCTCGGCTTCTTCCGGCTGCTCGCGGAGGAGACCTACCGCCGGGCGGCACTCATCACCCCGGGCAACCGGTACAACCGGCTGTGGGAGGAGCAGGGCGGTGCCGACCCGCGCCTGATCCGCACCGTCTACAACGGCGTGGACCCCTCGGCCTTCCCGCCGGCCGGGCCGGAACCCGACGGCCCGGTGCTCAGCTGGGCGGGCCGGGTCGACCCGATCAAGGACCTGGAGACCCTGATCCGCGCCTTCGCCCTCGTCCGGGAGAAGCAGCCGGAGGTGACCCTGCGGCTCTTCGGGGGGACTCCCCGCGGCGGCGAGGCCTACCGCGAGCGCTGCGAGGCGCTCGCCGCCTCACTCGGACACGCCGAGGCCGTCCGGTTCGAGGGCCGGGTGGAGGACATCACCGACGCCTACGCCGCCGGCTCTGTCGTGATGCTGTCCAGCATCAGCGAGGGCTTCCCCTTCACCCTGATCGAGGCGATGTCCTGCGGCCGCGCCACGGTCTCCACCGACGTGGGCGGCGTGCGCGAGGCCGTCGGGGAGGCCGGGCTCGTCGTCCCCCCGCGCGATCCGCGGGCGATGGCGGACGCGGCACTGGAGCTCCTCGGCGATCCCGGGCGCCGACGGCGCATGGGCGAGGCGGCACGGCTGCGCGTCATCGAGCAGTTCACCCTGCGCCAGACGATCGACGCCTTCCGGGACATCTACCAGGAACTCGCCGACCGCCGCGGGCTCCTGCCACGCCAGCGCACCGCGGCGGAGCCCGTCGCGCTGCTCGCGGCCGTCGGGCGGGAGCGGATACCCGCCGCCGGAACGGCGGGCATGGCCGGATGAGCGGACCGCTGCCCCTGGAGCCCCGCACCGGGGAGGACACCCTGGCCCTGCGCCTGGGCGACCAGCGCACCCTGGCCCTGCGCCTGCCCCGGATGCGGGGGCGCGAGCAGGAGATAGACCGCCTCGCCGCCGAGATGACCGAGGCGCTGGGCCCCGCCGTCCACTCCTACGAGATCGCGGCGATGCTGGAGTCCGAAGGACTCACGGCGGACGTGATCCGCGAACGGTACGGCAAGAAGGACCTGTTCGCGCTCGCGGACGCCCTCTACCAGCGGGTGCCGCGGGCCTTCCCGGAACCGCAGGCGCCGGGGGACCCGTGGCGCCCGGACCATCTGCGCTGCGCCCTGCGCGGTGCGCTGTTCGCGCTGCCGGGCCTCGCGCACCTGCTGACCGCCCCGCTGTGGCAGGGCACCGACGCCGTCCCCGCGCTGGTCACGGCCGGGCTCGTGTCCTGGGCCTTCGGCCAGGCCCTGGGCCACCGCGCCTACCTGCGGCTCGCCGACGGCCGCCGGGAGGCCGGCCGGACACTGCTGCTCGGGGCGCTGGCCGGGGCGGCCCTGGCCACCGCGGCGGGGCTCGCGGTCGCCGGGCCGGGACCGGCCGCCGCCTTCGCGGCCGCGCAGTCGGTCTACCTCGCCTGCGCGGGCGTGCTCCTCGTCCTGGGCCGGGAGAAGCTGCTCCTGGCCGCCCTCGCCCCGCTGATCGCCGGAGCCGCAGCCCTGGTGTGGTGGGACGCCGGCGCCGCCGTGCGGATCGCGGTGCCCCTGGCGACGGTGGCCGCCACGGTCGCCGCCGCGGGGTTCGCGCTGTCCCGTGCACTGGCGGCACCGGCGGCCGCGCACGCGGCACGGCCCCGGGCCCTGCTGTCGGTCCCCTACGGCCTGTTCGGTCTCGCCGCGGGCGCCCTGGTGCTGAGCGAAGGCCGCGCGGAGCCCTTCGCGGTGATCGTGCTCACCGTGAGCATGGGCCCGGCGGAGTGGCTGCTCTACCGCTACCGCGGGCTGTCCGTCGCGGCGCTGCGGTCGGCCGCCACGCCGTCCGGGTTCCGCCGCCGCTCGGCGGGCATCCTGATGCTCTGCCTGGCCGGCTACCTGCTGCCCCTGCTCCCGGGCGCCCTGCTGGTGGGCGCCGACCCGGCCACCCTGCTGGCGCTCGGCGCCACGCTGTGGTGCGCCCTGCTCCTGCAGGCGTTCGGGATCGCCTGGCCACCGGCCCTGGTGTGCCTGGCGGCGGCGTCCGCGGTGGCGGTCCCTGCCCTGGCCTCGGCGCCTCCGCACCCGCTGCTGCTCCCCGCGAGCTGCGGGGCGGCCTCGCTCGTGCTGGCCGCCTGGGTACTGAGCCGCCTCGGCCGACCGGCCGCCCACACCTGACCCGCGCACCGGGACCGCCGGCACCGACGCGGCGGTCCCCGCACCGGCGGGCCGCGGCCCGCACCGCACCCTCACGACCGTTCCGCGAACCACCGACCGAAAGGACACGTGTTGACCTCCGCACCGCTCGCCGCCGTCACCGGAGCCGAAGGATTCATCGGCTCCCATCTGACCGAGGCGCTCGTCGCCGCGGGCTACCGCGTCAGAGCCATGGCGCAGTACAACTCCTTCTCCTCCTACGGCTGGCTGGAGACCCTCTCCGCCGATGTGCTCGCGGAGGTGGAGATCGTCCTGGGAGACGTGCGGGACCCGGGCTCGGTCCGCGCCCTCACCGAAGGGGCGGAGTGCGTCTACCACCTCGCCGCGCTCATCGCGATCCCGTACTCGTACCAGGCGCCGCACAGCTACGTGGACACCAACGTCACCGGCACGCTGAACGTGCTGGAGGCGGTGCGCGCCCTCGGTACGCCCCGCCTGGTGCACACCTCGACCAGCGAGACCTACGGCACCGCGCAGACGGTCCCCATCACCGAGGACCACCCGATCAACACCCAGTCCCCGTACGCGGCCTCGAAGGCGGGCGGCGACCGGCTCGCGGACAGCTACCACGCGAGCTTCGGCACCCCGGTGGTCACGCTCCGCCCCTTCAACACCTTCGGCCCCCGGCAGTCGATGCGGGCCGTGATCCCCACGGTGATCGGCCAGCTCGCCGCGGGCGCGCGGACCATCACGCTCGGCGACCTCCGTCCCACCCGCGACTTCACCTTCGTCCGGGACACGGCGCAGGCCTTCCTCGCGGTCGGCACGGCCGAGGCCGAGCGGGTCGTCGGCCGGACCTTCAACGCCGGCACCGGGGGCGAGATCTCCGTCGGCGACCTGGTGTCGCTCATCGGGAAGGTCATGGACACCCCGGTCGACGTCCGCACGGACGCCGAGCGCGTACGCCCGGCCGACTCCGAGGTGATGCGCCTGGTGGCCGACGCCACGCGGCTGCGCGAGACCACCGGCTGGGCCCCGGCTCACGACCTGGAGCAGGGGCTCGCCCACACCGTGGAGTTCTTCCGCGACCCGGCGAACCTCGCCCGCTACAAGACCGACATCTACAACATCTGACCGTTCGGACACCACGAAGGAGAAGCCTGTGCATGCAGTGATCCTGGCGGGAGGCAAGGGTGTCCGGCTGCGGCCGTACACCACCGCGCTGCCGAAGCCGCTGGTCCCCATCGGCGACCAGCACGCGATCCTGGAGATCGTGCTGCGCCAGCTCGCCGCGGCCGGATTCCGCAGCTGCACCCTCGCCATCGGGCACCTGGGGGAGATCATCCGGGCCTACGTCGGCGACGGGTCCCAGTGGGGCATGGCCATCGACTACGCCACCGAGGAGAGCCCGCTGGGCACCATGGGTCCGCTGCTGAACCTGCGCGACCGCCTGCCCGAGCAGTTCCTCGTCATGAACGGCGACGTCCTCACCGACCTCGACTACGCGGACGTGCTGGGCCGGCACACCGACTCCGGTGCACCGCTGACCATCGCCACCTACAGCCGCCAGGTCCGCATCGACTTCGGTGTGCTCACCACCGACGACCGGCGGGTCGTCGGGTTCACCGAGAAGCCGAGCCTGGACTACCGGGTCTCCATGGGGGTCTACGGCCTCTCCCGGGCCACACTCGACAGCTACACGCCCGGCCTCCCGCTCGGCTTCGACGAGCTGGTGCTGGACCTGCTGAAGGAGGAGAACCCCCCGCACGCGTACGAGTTCGACGGCTACTGGCTCGACATAGGCCGCCCCGACGACTACGACCGGGCCAACGCCGAGTTCACCAGCCGCAAGTCACTGCTGCTCAAGGGAGCCTGAACCCCCGTCATGCGCATCCTCGTCCTGGGCTTCACCGGATATCTGGGCGGACACGTCACCGGCCTGCTGCGCCGCACGCCGGACGTGGCCGTGATCGGCGGCGGGCGCTCGCCCGCCGCCGACGTCGGCGTCGACCTCGCCACCGTCTCCCCCGACCGCCTGGCGGGGACACTCGCCGACGTCGCACCCGACGCGGTGGTCAACTGCGCCGGGGCGGTGGGCGGCGACGCCGTCACCCTGGCGGAGGTGAACGCCCGGGGCCCGGCCGTGCTGGCCGCGGCCCTGCGGTCCGCGGCCCCCGGGGCCCGGCTGGTCCACCTCGGTTCCGCGGCCGAGTACGGCCCGGGCACCGAGGGGGTACGGGTGGCGGAGACGGCCCAGGCCGCTCCCGCCACCCCGTACGGCGCCACGAAGCTCGCCGGCACGGCGGCGGTGACCGCGTCGGGACTGGACGCGGTCGTGCTGAGGGTGGGCAATCCGGTCGGCCCGGGGGCTCCGGCCGCGGGTCTTCCGGGGCGGGTGGTCCGGCTGCTGCGGTCGGCCGGCGGGGGCCCCGATGCGGAGCTCCGGCTCGGGGACCTCTCCCCGTACCGGGACTTCGTGGACGTGCGCGACGTCGCCCGGGCCTCACTGCTCGCGGCGACGGTCCCCGGACCGCTCCCGGGCGTGCTGAACGTCGGCGGCGGCGGGGCGGTCCCCGTGCGGGACCTGGTGCAGGGGCTGGCGCGGGCGGCCGGGTTCCGGGGCCGGGTGGTGGAGCAGAACGGCGGATCGGCCCGCTCCGGCGGGGTGTCCTGGCAGTGCTCCGACATCGCCGCCGCCGAGAAGGCGCTCGGCTGGCGGCCCGCGCACACCCTTCGGGACTCGGTGGCCGCCCTGTGGCGGGAGGACGGCACCGCGGTGGCCGCCGGTGCCGTCCCGGACGGCACGCCGTGAGCCTCCTGATACCCCTCTACGTCCACCCGGCCGACGATCCGGGCGCCTGGCACCGGCTCATCACCGCTGCACGCCGCACCTGGGCCGTGATCCTGAACCCCGCGAGCGGGCCGGGCGATGAGCCCGATCCGGCGTACGCGGCGGCCGCCAGGGCGCTGCGTGCGCGCGGGGCCCGGGTCCTCGGCTACGTGGACAGCGGCTACGGCCGCCGCACGGAGGACACGGTCGCGGAGGAGGTCGCCCGCTACCGCGAGTGGTACGCCGCGGACGGCTGCTTCCTCGACCAGGTGACCTCGGGCGCGGCGGAACTCCCGGCCTGCCGGCGCCTGGTCCGCAGGGTCCGCAGGCTCGGCGCGTCGCCGGTCGTGATCAACCCGGGTGTGCACCCGGCGCCCGGGTACGCGCGGGCCGCCGACCTCACCGTCACCTTCGAGGGCCACTGGAGCACCTACGTGTCCGCTTTCAGCCGACCCGACTGGACCGTCCGTCAGGCACCGGAGCGCTTCTGCCACCTGGTGTACGGCGTGCCGGAGGCCCTGGTGCCGCTGGCGGTGCGCACGGCGCGCACCCGGGGGGCGGCCGTCACCGGTCCGGTCACCGGCGACCTGCCCAACCCCTGGGCGGACCTCACCCCCGCGCTCGCGGGAGCCGAGCGATGAGGCGCGGGGCGCGCCACGCGCTCGTGGCGCTGCTGGTGCTGGCGGCCGCGGGATGCTCCTCGGACGGCGGCGAACCGGGTGCCCGCGGTCCGGACCGCTCCTCCCCCGCCCCGCGGCCCCCGGCCTCCACCGGGCCGCCGGCGGGCACGGCCTCGCCGGGGACGCCGCCGTCCGCCTCGGCCTCCGCACCGTCGCCGGGGCGCACGTCCGGTACGCCCGGTCCGGGGGCGTCCTCGGGACCGGGCGGGCGCTGGCAGCCCCGGCCCGGGCTCGCCTGGCAGTGGCAGTTGGACGGGCGGGTCGACCCCTCGGTGGACGTGCCGGTCTACGACATCGACGGCTTTGAGAACTCCGCGGCCGACGTGGCCCGCCTGAAGCGGGACGGGCGCCGGGTCATCTGCTACATCAACGCGGGTGCCTGGGAGGACTACCGGCCCGACCAGGAGGACTTCCCCCGCTCCCTGCTGGGCTCGCCCAACGGGTGGCACGGCGAGCGGTGGCTGGACATCAGGCGGACGGACGTCCTGCGGCCGCTGATGGAGCGCCGCTTCGACATGTGCCGGGACAAGGGCTTCGACGCCGTCGAGCCGGACCTGCTGGAGGGGTACGCCAACGACACCGGGTTCCCGCTCTCCGCCGACGACCAGCTGCGCTACAACCTGATGATCGCCGAGATCGCGCACGACCGCGGCCTGGCGGTCGGCCTGAAGAACGACCTGGCGCATGTCCCGGTGCTGGTGGACCACTTCGACTTCGCGGTGAACGAGGAGTGTGCGGAGTTCGACGAGTGCGAGCGGCTGGAGCCGTTCGTCGCGGCGGGGAAGGCGGTGTTCCACGTGGAGTACGAGGAGCGGACCGAGGAGTTCTGTGCGGACTCCCGGGACCTGGGGCTGTCGTCGATGCGCAAGCGCCTGGATCTGGACGTGTGGCGCGACCCCTGCTGAGAGGACGGAGGCCGGGACCGCGGTCCGGGTGCGGCGCCCTGTGCGGGTCTCGTGCGGGGCGCCGTGGCGCGAGGGAGGCGGCCCGGCGGGCCTCAGCCGCGGCTGCGAGCGCCCAGGGCGATGCCCGCGGCGACGGTCGCGGCCGCCGCGAGGCCCGCCAGGGGGACGGCCCAGTGCCCGGCCAGGGTGGCGAGCAGCACCAGGAAGGCGCCGCAGGGCAGCACCAGGTGCTCGGCGATGTCCCGCTTGAAGTGGCGTGCGTGGACGGCCCACACGGAGACCATGAACAGCGCGGTGGGAAGGGTCACGGCGAACGCGGCCCCGGTCGCGGACACGTGGGCGTGGTGGGTGACCTGCTCCACCGCCACCTCCAGGCCGGCCCCGATCGCGGCCGCGGAGCCGAGGACGACGTAGTGGGCGTAGCCCCACAGGAACGCCTGGCGGCTGGAGACCAGGTACTCGTGGATGGGAACGGAGAAGTAGATCCAGAAGGCCGCGAACACGATCACCAGGCCGCCCGCGGCGACCGGCAGCAGGTCGCCGAGCGCGTGCTCGTCCAGCCCGGCCTGCACGGCGACGCTGGTGGCCGCGATGCTCTCGCCGAGCATGATGATGGTGAACAGCCCGTAGCGCTCCGAGATGTGGTGCGGATGCCAGGGGGTGCGCCGGCTGTGCTCGGCGAAGGCGGGGACGGCCAGCTCCGCGACGATCAGCGGCGCGATGCCCCACAGCCATGCGGCATCGGGCAGCAGCACCAGCACCACCCAGCCGAGCTGCACCAGGACCAGGCCCCCGGCGTACCGCAGGGCGGTCGTCCGCCCCGCGCCGGTCTCCCCGCGGGAGGCGCGCAGCCACTGGGCGGTGAGGGCCACGCGCATGATCAGGTAGCCGACGACGGCCACCGTGTAGTCGCCTTCGTCGAAGGCCTCGGGGATCCCGGCCGCCAGGACCAGCACCCCGGCCATCTGGACCAGGGTGGCCACCCGGTAGGGGACGTCGTCGCAGTCGTAGGCGGAGGCGAACCAGGTGAAGTTCACCCAGGCCCACCACAGCGCGAAGAACACCAGGAGGTACCCGCCGATGCCGTGGGCCGGATCGCCCTCCGCGACGGCGTGGACGAGCCGGGCCCCGGCGCGGGCGACGGCCACCACGAAGCACAGGTCGAACAGCAGCTCCAGCGGAGTGGCGGCCCGGTGCGCCTCGTCGGGGCGCCGGGAGGTCATCCGCACCAGGGGCCGCACGACCCGGCCCCGGCCCACTCCCTGGGAACTGTGCTCGGTCATCTCCGGTCCGCCTCCCGCTCGGCATCGCACGTCGTCCCAGAATGGCCCAGAAGGGCCGAGGGGACGCGGCAGGCGCGGCGGGAGGGCGGGCGGCGGTGCCTCGCCGGGGGGCGGGACCGCCGCCGGGGCCCGGCGGGCCGGATCCGGGCCGGTCAGCGCGGGCGGCGGCAGTGCACGTAGAGCTGGGGTTCGGGCGTGGCGAGCTCCGTCGCCGGGGTGAACTCCTCCTCCCGGACCTCGGCCACGCTCAGCCCCGCCTCCTCCACCAGGTGCACGAACGCCTCGGTGGAGAAGCTGGTGAGGGTCACCTCGTGGCCCATCCAGCGGCCCTCGACTCCGTCGAGGTCGAGGGGGACGGTGGCGAGAGCGCAGACGCCGCCGGGCACCAGCGCGGCGGCCGCCCTGGCAAGGACGGCGCGCTGCTCGGCGCGGGTCATCTGGAGCAGGCTGAAGTAGGAGCAGACGCCGTCGTAGTGGCCCGGCTCCGGCTCGTGGGTGCGGATGTCGGCGAGGAGGAAGCGGGCGTCGGGCACATGGCGCGAGGCCAGCTCGACCATGACCGGTGACACGTCGACGCCCGTCACCCGGTGCCCGGATCCGGCGAGGGCGGCGGCGACGGGCCTGCCGGTGCCGGACCCGATGTCGAGGACCCGGCTCCCGGGCGGCAGTTCGCCCAGGAGCCAGGCCACGCTCTGCCTGCGCCCCTCGGAGGCGGCGAAGGCGCTCTCGTACTCCTCCGCGATCGCGTCGAAGAGACGGGCCGCGGGCGGCGGTTGCTGCACGGGGTGCCTTCCGGTCGGGGCGGTCGGGTGGCGTCGGACGCGGGCGGTGCGGTGCCGGCCCGGAGGGAGGCACTGCGCCGCGGCGGGCCGGGTGCCTGGACGCTTCCCTCGGCCACGGGGGGTGAAACCGCGGGGCCTACGGCCCGTCCGGGAGGTCGATCTCCGCGATCTCCTCCAGGGACATGTCCAGTTGCCGGTGGAGGAAGCGGACGATCGTCCAGTGCGGCAGCGCCTCCTCCTCGAACGGCCCGAACGCCCGGCAGTACAGGGGGATCCAGCGCAGCGCCTCCTCCACGACCTCCTCGCGCCCGGGCTCGCGCTGGTAGTCCTGGTAGGCGATGCTGCGGTGCTCGATGAGGTAGCCGCCGGGAAGCCGCTCCTCGCAGAGGGCCCGGTACTCGCGGGTCTGGAGGATCAGGTAGTGCCAGATCTCGTCCACGGCCTGCTCGACCGGGAGGAACAGTCCGGAGAGCCGCTCGCGGTGGAGCGAGACCAGGTACAGGTAGCGGAGGCATTCGAGTACCTGCCGTTCGACGAACGCCTTCGGGGGGCCGTCCCCGGCGGAGAAGTGGGCCACGACCTCCTCGTGGAGGTCGTGGCCGAGGAGGGTGCGCAGGTCCTCGGCCGTCGTCTGCGGTGGTGCGCTCACGTCTCTCCCTCGAGGTGCGGTGCGGTGCCGCCGGCGCGTCGGCGCCGGGGCCTCGCGGTGGGGTGCCGGTTTCCCGGCGCGGTCAGCGGCTCGTGTCGAGCCAGGCGTACTTGCCGGATCGGCCGATGGGGACGTGGTCGCGGTGCTCCAGCGCGCAGCGGCGTCCGACGAGGGCGCCGACGGCCCCTGCCAGTTCCCCGGCCACGGGCGGTGCCAGCGGGGCTCCGTCGAAGGTGGTGTACGACAGACGGGCGTCCCGGTCGCCGTCGACGCGGAGCCGGTGGACGAAGACGGCGGGGGAGATCCCGGCGACGCAGTCGTCCAGGTCCCCCTGGGCGATCGGGCCCCGGCGGCCGGTGCGCAGCGCTCCTGCGGGCAGCAGTTCCTTCTCCCGTCCGCAGAAGCGCTCGATCCGCTCCGGGTCCGGGGTGCCGTCGAGGGTCCGCACGCAGTCGCCCGAGCGGTAGCGGATCAGCGGCATGTAGGGGTTGCGGACGCTGGAGACGATCAGGCTGTAGATGTCGCTTCCCGGGGTGACGGGCAGGAGTTCGACGCTCATCCGGTCGAGGTGGGGGTGGTACCGGCCGTGGCGGTCGCTGTAGTAGAGGTAGCCGAGTTCGGTGCTGCCGAAGAGGTCGACGACCGGGCAGGCGAAGTGCCGCGTCAGGAAGCGCCGGACGTTGGTGGGGGTGTACTCGTAGGCGTGGACGATGCTGGCGGGCCGCGGGAGGTCCTCCCACAGGCCCCACCGGCGGGCCTTGAGGACCAGATGGGCCAGGTGGTAGCCGGAGCAGTCGAGGTGGTACCAGCCGCGGGGGTGCGCCCGGCGGGCCTCGTGGATCTCCGCCACCATCCGTTCGACGTCGGAGCGCTCCCACTGCGCCGGGTCCAGGCGCAGGTTGAGGTACACGGTGCGGTCGTCGAGCCTGCGGTCGCGCAGCGACGGCACCGGTTCGGGCGTGGCACCGCGTTTCCCGGCGTTGGTGCGTGCGACGTGCTCCGTCGCCAGCACGGTGGTCAGGGAGACGCGCTCGCAGCCCTGCTCCCAGGTGAAGGCGATGTCCGGGTGCTCGCTCCAGAGCCTGTAGTAGGAGTGCAGCAGGAAGTACGGGGGCCGGATGATCTGCATCCTGGCGTGGTTGGTGCCGGTGGAGAGCACGAACTCCGCCTCGCCCTCGGCGAGCGCGGCAGCCAGTCGCGGCGTCATCCAGTTGCCGGGGAACCCCCGGGCGATCTCGGGCTTCTCCAGGACGGGGAAGCTGCCCGCGGCAACCGACGCGCGGTAGATCGGTATGTCCCTCACCTGTTCGACGAACTCTGCCGGCGGTTGACCGTGCACGCGAGCACCCCCTGTGGACCGGTTGGCGGATTGCGGATTCACTGCCGGCGAGGGCCGGGGTCCCTTGCGGAATCCCTGCCGGGAAAGGGGCCGGGGGCCCTGGAGGCACGCCCGGCCCATCCCGCTCCCCCGTCAGCCGCGGTTCAGGAGATGCAGCCCGACTTTCCGGCGGCGCTGATGCAGC
This sequence comes from Streptomyces sp. C10-9-1, assembly GCF_024497955.1. Taxonomy (GTDB): domain Bacteria; phylum Actinomycetota; class Actinomycetes; order Streptomycetales; family Streptomycetaceae; genus Streptomyces; species Streptomyces sanyensis. The sequence goes on from NZ_JANHKP010000018.1 coordinate 74,553, forward strand.
CGGACTTCGGAGCCGCGCTGATGCAGCCGGACTTGGCCGAACCCTGGGCCGAGTTGACGGCCACCCACTTCTGCCAGACGGCGTCCTGCGACATCTTCGCGATCAGCTTTTCCATGCGACCCTCCGAATAGGAACATAGGAACGACGGCCATTGATTGTGGCGCGGTGACAGACCGTAAAGCCCAGACCAAGTCACTGTCAATGAAGGGCAATCCGGATGGCGCTATCAGGACACGAGAGCGCTCTCACGCGGCAATTCGAGACAGCACCCGGGTCGACCCAGGTCAACGGAACCCCCCGTTCACCCCGCCGTCGCCAAACCGCCCCGACACGGGAGGAGCGGCGCAACCGCGCGCACCCCAAGAGCCCGCCACCGGGGCACGGGGGCGGCCGCAGGGGTCGGCGGCGGGCCCCGCGAGCCGGACGGCCGGACCTCCCGCCGGAGCCCGCACACCCGGCACCAGTCCCCGGCGCCCGCTCCGCACTTGACGATCCCTTGACCTGGACTGCAAGGTAATCCGCGGGTAAAGCGGACTTCCCGTTCTCCCGGCAGTACCACCACCATCTCCATTCGGCCACAAGCACGAGGATGGCGATGCTTTTCGGCCCGACTCTGGCGCGCACCCGCTGAAACCCGACGGACACCTGCGGTTTTCGGACATCCATCGAATCCGTGCATCCGCATCCCGAGGGAATTCCGAACACTCCACCCGTATTCGGAGCACGGCAATGCGCGCCCCGCCCGGCCGCCCCGGCGCACCGCCTCCGCACAGGGCGGTCCGCTCCGCTCCACGCCATTGCCGAGTGAATATGCCGCTGCCCGGTGCCGGGGGAATCCTCCCCCGCGCCTTTCCCTCCCTTCCCCAGAGAGGCCCCCCATGAAGCCCCTGATCGACCGGGCACGCTCCTTCACGGCCCATGTGGCCGAGCATTCCGAGGAGTTCCGCGCCCTGGAGGCCGGCCAGCGCCCCGAGGTGCTCTTCATCACCTGCTCCGACTCCCGGGTGGTGCCCGCCCTCATCACCGGCGCGCGGCCCGGGGAGCTCTTCGAACTCCGCACCGCCGGAAACGTCGTGCCGGAGTACGGTGCCGACCGGCCCTGCGCGGAGGCCGCCACCGTCGAGTACGCGGTGGAGGTGCTCGGCGTGCGCGACGTCGTCGTCTGCGGCCACTCGCACTGCGGCGCGGTGGGCGCCCTGGTCCGCTCCGACGACCTCTCCGCCGTCCCCTCCGTACAGGGGTGGCTGGAGCGGTCGACCCCGCGCCCCGCGGGCGGCCCGGGAGTCCGCCCCGACCTCGCCGAGTCCGTGCAGGACCATGCGCTCACCCAGCTGCAGCGCCTCCACGCGCACCCCAGCGTGGCGAGGCGGGTCGCGGAGGGAGCCCTGTCCCTGCACGCCTGGTACTACGAGGTCCACACGGGCGCCGTGCGGACCTACGACACCGGCAGCGGATCCTTCAGGCCGCTGTGAACCACACCGCCCGTGCCCTTCGGCCGCAACCCCCACCAACCCCACACATCGAGGAAGGCCGCTGATGTTATCCCCCCTCGGCAACACCTCCGACGTCCGACGGGACGTCCTGGCGTCGCTGGTCGTGTTCCTGGTCGCCCTGCCCCTGTGTGTCGGCGTCGCCGTGGCCTCCGGCGTCCCCGCCGAGCTGGGCCTGATCACCGGCATCGTCGGCGGGCTCGTGGTCGGTGCCCTGCCCGGCAGCAGCCTCCAGGTCAGCGGCCCGGCCGCGGGACTGACGGTCCTGGTCTACGAGGCCGTGCAGACCTTCGGCCTCGCCGCACTGGGCGCCCTCGTGCTGGTCTCCGGACTCCTCCAGATCGGCCTGGGAGCCCTGCGGTTCGGCCGTGTCTTCCGCGCCATCTCCGTCTCCGTCGTCCACGGGATGCTCGCGGGCATCGGCCTGGTGCTGCTCTTCGGGCAGCTCTACACGATGGCCGGGCTGGAGCAGCCCCGCTCCGGCTTCGAGAAGATCATCGGTGTGCCCGGGCTGGTGGCCGACGTGCTCACCTCCCGGCAGGCACTGACCGCCTCGGCACTCGGCCTGGGGACCATCGCCGTCCTGGTCCTCTGGAAGAGACTGCCGGCCCGCGTCCGGGTACTCCCCGCTCCCCTCGCCGCGGTGGCCCTGGCCACGGCCGTGGCCGCCGCCGGGGGCCTGTCCGTCCCGCGGGTCGAGGTACAGGGGCTGCTGTCGGCCGTACAGCCCCCCGGCGCTTCGGCCTTCGCCGCCCTGGCAAGCCTCGCCGCGGTCGGCACCGTGCTCGCCTTCGCGCTGATCGCCTCGGCCGAGAGCCTGTTCAGCGCCGCCGCCGTCGACAGGATGCACAACGGCAAGGGCACCGAGTACGACAAGGAGCTGATGGCGCAGGGAGTGGGCAACACGCTGTGCGGCGCGCTCGGCGCCCTGCCGCTGACCGCCGTCATCGTCCGCAGCTCCGCCAATGTCCAGGCGGGTGCCAGGACGAAGCTCTCGCGCGTCCTGCACGGGCTGTGGCTGGTGCTGTTCGCGGCACTGCTACCCGCGGCCATCGGGATCATCCCGCTCGCCGCGCTCGCCGGAGTCCTGCTCCACGCCGGCTGCAAGCTCGTCCCCACCGGGGAGTTCCTTCCGCTGTGGCGCAGGCACCGGGGCGAGGCGCTGGTCCTGGCCGCCACGGCGCTGGCCATCGTCGCCGTCGGGATGTTCGAGGGCGTGCTCCTCGGCCTGCTGCTGGCCGTGGTCAAGTGCGCCTGGGAGACCTCCCAGGTGCAGGTCGGCGTGCACGAGCTGACCGACGGCCGGCTCATCGTCTCCATCACCGGCTCGGCGACCTTCCTGCGCCTGCCGCGGCTGCTGGAGGCGCTGGAGGCGATCCCGCAGGACCGGCCGGTCGAGCTGGACCTCACCGGGGTCCGCCACCTCGACCACGCCTGCGCCACCACGCTCGACACCTGGGCGCAGCGGCGCGGGACATCGGTCGCCACCCTGACCAACGCCTGAGCCCCACCGCTCCTGCCACCGCCGCCGCCCCCTCCGGCCCCCGCACCGCGGGCCGGAGGGGGCGGCACGCGAGGTGAGCACAGGGCGCGAGGGGCGGGGAACGCGCCAGCCCGGGGGGTTGGCCGATCCTCGCGTTGACCAGATGGATGCCTGAGGCATGTAGTTGTCCGTGGAGCCACCTTCGTCCGAGCCGCCGATGCCACCGTCTGCGAGGCCCCCATGACCGAAGCCGCAGCCTTCCCCCAGGACCGCACCTGCCCCTACCACCCGCCCGGCGCCTACACCTCGTCACGCCGCACGCACCCGCTCTCCCGGGTGACCCTGTGGGACGGACGCTCCGTGTGGCTGGTGACCGGGCACGCCGCCGCCCGGGCGCTCCTCGCGGACCAGCGGCTGTCCAGCGACTCCACCCACCGCGACTTCCCCGTGCCCACCGAGCGGGCGGCGCTCCGGCGGCGCCGTCGCCCGGCGCTGCTCGGGCTCGACGACCCCGAGCACCACGCACAGCGGCGGATGCTGATCCGCGGCTTCACCCTCCAGCGCGCGGAGCGGATGCGGCCCCGCATCCGGACCGTGGTCGACGGGCTGCTGGATGCGGTGGAGGCGCAGGGTCCTCCCGCCGAGCTGGTCGCCTCCTTCGCGCTGCCCGTGCCGTCCATGGTGATCTGCGAGCTGCTCGGGGTGCCCTACGCGGACCACGAGTTCTTCGAGACGCAGTCGCGCCGTCTGCTGCGCGGTCCCACGGGGGCGGACGTCGAGGACGCCCTCGCGCGACTGGAGGCGTACCTGGGCGACCTGGTCGACCGCAAGCGGGCGCACCCCGGCGAGGGGGTGCTCGACGACCTGGTGGCACGTCAGCTGGAAACGGGCGCACCGCAGCGGGAGGAACTGGTCCAGCTGGCCACGATCCTGCTGGTCGCAGGGCACGAGACCACGGCCAACATGATCTCCCTGGGCGCCTTCACACTGCTGCGGCACCCCCGGCGGATGGCGGAGCTGCGAGCGAACCCCGCGCTCGTCCCGGCCGCCGTGGAGGAACTGCTGAGGTTCCTGTCCGTCGCCGACGGCCTGCTGCGCGTGGCACGCGAGGACACGGAGGTCGCCGGAGTGCTGATCCGCGCCGGTGAGGGCGTGGTGTTCGCCACCTCCGCCATCAACCGGGACACCGAGGTCTACGCCGCCCCCGACTTGCTGGACTGGGCCCGCCCGGCCCGTCACCACCTGGCCTTCGGCCACGGCATCCACCAGTGCCTGGGACAGAACCTCGCCCGGGCGGAGCTGGAGATCGCGCTGGGCACGCTGCTGCGCCGGCTGCCCGGGCTGCGGCTCGCGGTGCCCCCGCAGGAGGTTCCCTTCAAGCCCGGCGACACGATCCAGGGGATGCTCGAACTCCCCGTCACCTGGTGAGGGGAGGCGGGCAGCCCGTGCGTGTGACCGTCGACGGAGGGGCCTGCATCGGCGCGGGGCAGTGCGCCCTGACCTGCCCGGAGGTCTTCACCCAGGACGAGGACGGCTTCGGCACCGTGGCACCGGGCCACGAGGACGGCGCGGGCAGCCCGCTCGTGCGCGAGGCCGCGCGGGCCTGCCCGGTCGGGGCCGTCGTACTCGTCGAGGACGCTTAGGGCCTGTCTCCTTGAACGGCTATGAGTGCCGTTTCTGTGGGGTGCTGGCGGGTGGGTGGTGACCGCACCGGCGCGCCGGGCATCCTCGATCCGGCAGGCGCGGGGAGGGATTCGGGTGGAGTTCGCCTTCGATTGCGGGTGGTGCGGCGGGGACGACTACGGGCGGCCCCGGACTCCTGGGACCTGCCCTCCCCCAGGACCGACCTCACGGGCAACACCCGCGAGCACCTGAACACGGTCACCACCGAACGCAAAGGCTGGCCAAGCGAAACGCTCGGCTGGGAAACCCCAGCCGAGCGCCTGCGTAGACCGCTCGTCGTCACACGGCAGTGATCATGGGTTGTGGCGATCTCCAGAATCCGTCAGCTGTGGGGCGCCGCTGCCTCCGCTGCGAGTGCGGCAGGGACGTGGGTGGAGGTGCGTTCCCCGGTCCGCCGGGCGAGACCGACACCTGTACTCGCACCGGGTGGACCGTCGGCCTTCAGCTACCGGTAGAACGGGACAGGGAGACCTCCTGGACGCGGCACAGCCGCTGTGTGTCTTCTTCCCCGGCAGCACACGTCGGGGAGGTTTCCTCGCCATGGCCGACCGCTGCACTGAACTCGTCGCCTTCACTGCCGAGTTGACCCACGGGGCGCCATACGCCGCTTCTCCAAGGCCCACGGCAAGAAGGAGTTCAGGTGAAGCCTCGCCCTCTACCTCCAGACACGGAGGTAGTCCACGGCGAAGGAGAAGGGAGTGCGGCCTTCGGGCGGGGGATGGTAGGCGCCAGCGCACACCGATAGGTTCAGGATGAGGTGCGCGGACCAGTTGTTGCCGACGCCGGTGTGGTCGGAGTAGATCCTGCGCCCGTTGAGGTACCAGTCGGAAGAGTGGGCCCCGAAGTGCACCCCGATCGTGATCCACCGCCCCGGGCCTATGCTCTCGGGGTCGCGGTAGTAGGTGCCAGCGGGTCTCACTCGGTTGGTGAGTTCGAGTAGGTCGAAGTTGTTCGGGTGATACTCGAACACATCGACTTCGCCGTTTCCGTCCTTCCACGTCCACAGCGCCGGCCATGCCCCATGGGCGTCGGGCAGGCGAACTCGCGTCTCTGCGTAGTCGCCTGGGCGGACCATGAAGTCCTCGTCGGTGTTTTCGGTCGTCAGCAGACCTGTTTCCCATGCCAACCGACCGTTCTCTAGAATCCGCCGAGAGGGCCTGGCTGTGAAAGTCGCGACGCCCGCATGCGTCGACACCGCGGATGGGCTCAGCCAATCGAGCTTGTTGTCCTTCGGGTTATGGTCGCCGTACTCGTACGCGCTCGTTCGGCTACCATTCCATCGCTTCCCCCATGAAATGCGACCGAATTCCTCTCCGAAGGCCAGTGATTTTCCTGCGCTCGGCGGAAGCCCTCCTTGTGTAGACGTGACGGAGAGCTTTACGTGCGGCAGGTTGTAGAATCGTCCGGCGATCTCGTAGAAGCCGAACATGACGTATTCACCGGGCTCAAAGCTTCGCCTTCCAGTGGTGATCGTCACGCCGTTTCGGCATATGCGGACGTTTTCTCTCGCGCCCGGGAAATCCAGGTTCCTTCCGCGTTGATCGCGGACCGCCACTCCCAGGCGTCGAACGGTGGTACATCGCGATGCCCGCACGGTGAGCGTGGCAGCGGTCGGACTCGCCGCCACCGCGCGAGACGGCGTGAGGCTAACCAGAGTTACCGCAGCATTCGGCGGAGCGGCCTCGGCGACGCCCACAGAGGGCAGGCCAAGTAAAGCCATGGATATTACGGAAAGTGCAGTCAATAGCAGACGCACAGAAGTCTCCCTTCGCTCGCGAAATTACGTCCCGTGACCTAACTCGGAGCATGGAAAGCCAGGCTGGCCGAAGCGATTCACAGGAGCAATGCGAAGCTAACCCGGTCTCCAGTCGCAGGCAACAGGGCGAGTGCTGAGCCGCCTCCGGGATAAAGTAATCGCCCCAAGAGAGTGAACGACACTGTCGCCTGCAATTTCAAAATGGCCGAATGGGGTAGAACCCATCCGCCATCCAGGCGTGCTGATTAACCGGAACGGCCGCGATTAGGCTTGCTGGAGCTTGAAACTACGGCTTGCGAAGTACTGCCGCTGAGTCGATTCCATTCTGAATAGTTGCAGGTCAGCAGGGGAACAGATTGGCCTGGACGATGGCGCTGACGTGTCGGGCGGAGCATCTGGCCCAGCGGAGTAACCGCCAGGAACCCAACAGGGTGCAGGCGTGCTCGGCGCACGCCCTCACTCGGCATGGTCGCGGTGGCACTGTCGGCAGTGCTCGGCTTGCTCGCGGTGGCGGACGTACGGTGGCACACCCCGACGGCCTGGTAGGTCGCGACCGGCCAAGGCGAAGGGTCTGCCGCACGAGCGGGTGACAGAGGCAGTGCCGGAGGCCGACCGCCCGCTTTCGACGCCGAGGCATACAAGCAGCGCTACTCAATCGAACGCTGTATCAACCGGCTCAAGGAATGGCGCGGCCTGGCCATGGGGACCGACAAGCTCGCCATCGCCTACCAGGCCGCACTCCACCTCGCCGCGACCCTCATCCGGGCACGGCGGTAGCCCGCTCAGCGATCGACCACCCACCGTGCGTCCGCAGGCCGAGAGCCCGTGCCAACGATGTGCTCCACGAGCTTGCATGCCTCACGGATGGGGACGGTGTCCTCATCCGGATACTCGTCGCCCTGCCCGTTGGAGAGGACGAACCCGTCGCTCGCCCCCGCAGTTCCGGGGTCCACGGCATGCTCGCCGGGATCACCCTCGCCTTCGAGCAGCACCACCATCGCTCGCTCGGCATTCGTCACGAAGGCCAGCAAACGTCCAGACGAACTGGTCAGCCACGTCTCAAGCCGCCCGCTGTCGATCCTCGACCGAAGAGCCTCCACCACCCCCGCCGACGATACGGGGACAGGGCTGTCGTCATTGATCACCCAAGACTCGATCACGAGCACGACGATCTCACGGACGGATCCGAGAGACAGTCCCCAGCGGCGCCGCTCCCGCACCCCGGGCGTCCCACCCGTGCGGATCGACCGCCCGGTCGGCCGCCGAAGGCGCCGCAGCTCCCCGGCTCCGCCGCCGGGACGGCCGGGAGCCGGGGGCCTCCCGGGCACCGGCTCCCGGTGGCCGCAGTGCCGGCGCCCTCCTGCGCGTGCGACGGTGGCGGCCGGGGGCGCCCGGTGCGGGAGCCCCGCATGCAGGCAGCGGTGACGACGCCTCAGCCCCGGGGCGTGCTCCCGGCCGCGCCGCGGGCGCGGCCCGCCGGAGGTCTGCGCGGGGCTGCCGACGGCCCTCCGGGGCACCGCGCGGGAGCGCGGTCGGGGCGGCCCGTCGCCGCCTCACCGGACCGGTCCGGGGTGCTCCCCCCGGTGCACACGGGCGGCGGCGCCCTGCCCGCACCGCCCCCGGCCGCCGCCTCCCCCACCGCCCGCCGGGGGTCCGGGCGCCGCGGAGGCGGAGGCCCGTCCGCCCGCGCCGCGGTCCCGTGCCGCGCCGGGGAAGTCGGCGGCCCCGTGTGTGCGGCGCGCCGCACACGCTTCCCCGGTGCACCGGTTACCCGTGCGTTCCGCACGGCGCAGTGGTGACAGCGGTGACTGTTCCGGCCCGTCCGCCCCGTGACACCGTTTCTCCTGTCACCGACCGGAAGGGAAACGGGCGGGAACCAGGGCCTTGCCGGAGTCTGAGACGCGGACCGCCACTTCTACGACGCACCGTCCGGAGAACCCGGGACCCGACGCCGGAGGCACTCCCGTGCACTCCGTTCTCCGCGCCGGTCGAAACCATTCGGCAGCGTCGACGACACCGTGCGCCCGCTGCGGCGGGTGATGCCGGGCGCGCACGGTCCACATGTTCCGAAGGCATAGTCCAATCTGCGGTCCTCGCGGTGGAGAGGGATGGGCATGACGAGCCAGGCAAGCGAAGTCGAACTCCAGGACCTGCTGGACCGGTCGCTGGACGCCACGGGGCAGGCCGTGCGGTGGACCGTGGACACGGACGCGATGTGGTGCCGTCTGACACCCGCCTCCGCGGCGCCGCCCGAGCAGGGCTGGAAGCTCCACGTGTCGGCCACGCCCGCTTCCGCTCCCGCGGTGCTGGCGCGTTGCCTGGAGGTGCTGCTGCCCCGGGAATCCATGTTCAAGTTCGCCCGGTCCCTGGAGCAGGTGAGCGCGCTCAACTCCCGTGCCACGCCGAGGGGCAACTCGGGCAAGTTCATCACCGTCTACCCCCGCTCGGACGCCGACGCGGCCGCGATCGCGCTGGAGCTCCACCGGGCCACGGCGGGACTCGCCGGCCCGCGGATCCTGTCCGACCAGCCGTACGCCGTGAACAGCCTGGTGCACTACCGCTACGGGGCGTTCGTCGGCCGTCAGCGGCTCTCCGAGTCGGGCCTGCTGGTGTGGTACATGGAGGACCCGGACGGCAACCCCGTGGAGGACGTCCGCACCGGCCGCTACTCGCCGCCGGCGTGGGCTGTGAGCCCGTTCCCGGCCTCCGTGCCCGCCCCGCCGGCCGCGGAGCGGGCCACGGCGGACCCGGTGCTGCTGGGCGGCCGCTTCTCGGTGCGGGAGGCGATCCGCCACACGAACAAGGGCGGCGTCTACCGGGGGACGGACGTCACCGCGGGCGTGCCGGTGGTCATCAAGGAGGCCCGGCCGCACGTGGAAGCCGACGCCTCCGGATCCGACGTGCGGGACTGGCTGCGCGTCGAGGCCCGGGTGCTGGAGTTCCTCGACGGCTCGGGGCTGGCGCCGCGGCTCCTGGCGATGTTCGAGCACGGCGGACACCTCTTCCTGGCCGAGGAGGAGATCGAGGGCGTCCCGCTGCGCAACTGGGTCGCCGAGCGCTTCCGCGACGTGGGCGGCGAGCGCTACCGCGCCGAAGCCCTGGCCATGGCGGGGCGTCTGGTGGACCTCCTCGCCGCGGCCCACGGCCTGGGCTGCGTCCTGCGGGACTTCACGCCCGGCAACATCATGGTCCGGCCCGACGGTGAACTGCGCCTCATCGACCTGGAGCTCGCCGTCCTCAAGGACGACGTCCCGCTTCCGACCACGGTGGGGACTCCCGGCTTCAGTGCCCCCGAGCGGCTGGCGGGCGCGCCGGTCTCGCCGACGGCCGACTACTACAGCCTGGGTGCCGCCGTGTGCTTCGTCCTCACGGGCAAGGTCCCCGGTCTGCAGGCCGAGGAGCCCGCGACCAGGACCGCGCACGAGCGGCTCGCCGGGTGGCTGGCCGCCTGCGACGACGTGCTGCGGCTGCCCGAGGGCCTGATCGAGATGATCCTCGGGCTGATGGCGGACGAACCCGCCGAGCGCTGGGACCCCGACCGGGCCGGCGCCGCCCTTCGCCGGGCGGCACGGGGACGTCCGGGCCGGGCCGCCGCGGTCCCGGCCGACCGGACCCCGCGGTCCGACGCGACGCAGGGCGCGGTGGCGGGGATGGTGGACCACCTCATCGACTCGATGACCCCGCAGGACGAACGCCGCCTGTGGCCGGTGTCCGTCAGAGCGGGGGAGACCGACCCCTGCACGGTGCAGCAGGGTGCCGCCGGTGTCCTCGCGGTCCTGACCCGGTACTTCGAGTTGACCGGCGACCAGCGCCTGCCGGAGGTGCTCTCCACCGCGGGGCACTGGATGGCGGCGCGGACGGACACCCGCTCCACACGGGCCGGCCTGCACTTCGGCGGCCGGGGAACCGCGTGGGCGCTGTACGAAGCCGGCCGTGTCCTCGACGACCGCGTGCTCGTCGAGCATGCGACGGCCCTGGCCCTGGCCCCCCAGGAACCGGCGCCCCACCACGACATCACCCACGGCCGGGCGGGGAGCGGACTGGCCGCCGCCCACCTCTGGCACCGCACGGGGGACCAGCGTTTCGCCGAACGCGTCGTCGAGGCGGCCGACGCGCTGGTCGCCGCCGCGACACCCGAGCCGTCCGGCGTCAGCTGGCCCGCGCCTCCCGAGGTGGTCACCGGGAGCGTCGGTGAACGCTACCTCGGCTTCGCCCACGGGACGGCCGGCATCGGATGCTTCCTGCTCGCCGCTTCCGCCGTCACGGGCCGTCAGGAGCACCGGGACCTGGCCCTGGCGGCGGGAGACGCGCTGGCCGCCGCCGCGCTGACGGTCGGCGGGGCGGCGCAGTGGCCCTCCCGAGCCGGTGACGTGCCCACCGCCCCGTACTGGTGCCACGGTTCGGCAGGAATCGGCTCCTTCCTGCTCCGGCTGTGGCAGGCCACCGGCGACGATCGGTACGGCGAGCTCGCCCGGGGTGCGACCAGGGCCGTCGTGGAGCGTGCCTCCCGGGCCCCCCTCGCCCAGTGCCACGGACTCGCGGGCAACGGCGACTTCCTCCTCGACATGGCCGCCGCCACGGGGGACGCCGCCCACGGCGCGTCGGCCGAGGCCCTGGCCCGCCTCATCACCGCCGAACAGATCCACCGCGACGGCCACGTCGTCTTCCCCAACGAGTACGGGGACGTCTCGACGGGCTGGAGCGACGGGTCCGCAGGAATCCTCGCGTTCCTCCTGCGGACCCGCCACACGGACTCCCGGCTCTGGATGATCCAGCAGCCGGGCTGACAGGGACCCCCTGTCGACACCACGAAGAGAAGGAGATAGTCATGGAGAACCGCGACCTCGAACTGCTGGCTCACCTGCACGCCCTTCCGGAGACCGACCCGATCGGCGCCGACGGAGCCGCGTTCGCCGACACGTGTGCCTGCGTCGGCCTGCTCACGCTCCTCAACACCGTCTGCGTGGGCATCAGCTGCGCCTGACCAGGCCGCAGCCCGCGCGGATCCGATCCCACCCGGCGGCCCCGCCGACCGCTCCGCTGTTGACGAGGCACTGAACGCCGGGCACCCGTAGGCCGGCAACACCCCGTGCACCCGCATCGCCAGCCGATCAGGGCAGCACGAGGGAGCCGGCCGGCCTCCGGCCGGTGGCCGCCCCCGTGGCAGCCACCGGCCGGAGCATCGTGCCCCCGCCCTGGCGGGGGCACGAAAGCACCCGCCCCCGAGCACCACACCGCCCCTCCGACGTACCGCACGCCCAAGTCCGTGGACGCCACCCAGCAGACGAGGACCTGAGTGACCATGCAGCCCCACGCCGGTGCCGATGCCCCCGAACGGGCGCCCCTCCCGACCTCCGCCACGGCCCCGGAGGGTGCGCGGCCCGAAGCGCGGGGGCCGTACGCCATCAGCACCCGCGGCCTGGTCAAGAGCTACCCCGGCCCGGACGGCGGCGTCACTCCCGCCGTGCACGGCCTGGACCTCGACGTGCACCAGGGCGAGACCTTCGCGTTCCTCGGCCCCAACGGCGCGGGGAAGTCCACCACGATCTCCCTCCTGTGCGCCCTGGCCCGCCCCACCGCCGGAACGGCCACGGTGGCAGGCGTCGACGTCCTCACCCACCCGGGCCAGGTCCGCCGCCAGGTCGGCATGCTCTTCCAGCACAGCGCACTCGACATGGAGCTGACGGTGCAGCAGAACCTGCGCGTCCACGCCCGGCTCTACGGCATGAGCCGCCGCGACGCCCACCGGCGCACCACCGAGACCCTCGACGCCATCGGCCTCGGCGACCGGCGGCGGGCCCCGGTCCGCACCCTCTCCGGCGGCATGCGCCGCCGCCTCGAACTCGCCCGCGGCCTCCTCCACGAGCCGCGGGTCCTCTTCCTCGACGAGCCCACCACCGGGCTCGACCCCCACGCGCGCGCCCAGGTCTGGGACTACCTGCGCCAGTTGCGCGAGCGGCAGGGGACCACCCTCTTCATCACCACCCACTACCTGGACGAGGCCGAGAACTGCGACCGCCTCGCCATCATCGACGGCGGGCGCCTGGTCGCGCAGGGTCCGCCCGCCGCCCTCAAGGCCGCCATCGGCAACGACCGGGTGGTCCTGCGCACCCACGACGACCCTGCCGCCGACCGCGTCGTGCGCCGCGCCGCCCCGCCGGGCACCCTTACCACCCCCGGCCCGGACGGGATCAGCCTGCGCCTGCCCGACGGCAGTTCCTGGATCCCCCGCCTGTGCGCGGCTCTCGCCGCGGAGGGCATCCCCGTCCGGGCCGCCTCCGCGACCCCGCCGACCCTCGACGACGTCTTCTTCCACCACACCGGCCGCAGCATCCACACCGCGGGACCCAAGGCGGCGGGTGAGGGCCTGTGACCGCCCCCGCCGTCACCGCGCCGGGAAACCCCGACGGCCACGCCGGCCCGCATCCGGCACCCCCGAGCCGCCTGAGGCGGGAACTGCGCGCGGTCCACGCCCTGGTCCACCGCGACCTGCTGCGCCTGTCCCTGCAGCGCACCCACACCGCGCTGATGCTGATCCAGCCGGTGCTCTACCTCTTCATCCTCGGAGGCGGTCTGGCCGCCCTGATCCCCACCGCCGCGCTCGGTGTGGGCTACCAGCTGTACCTCTTCCCCGGCATGCTGATGATGACCGTCCAGAGCCCCGCCATCATGGTGGGCATCCGCCTCATCACCGACAAGCAGACCGGGTACCTGCGGGAACTCCTGATGGCCCCGGTCAGCCGCGCGACCCTGCTCCTGGGCAACTGCGCGGGCGGCACCGTGGTCGCCACCGTCCAGGGCGCCGTCCTGCTCGCCCTGGCCGGCGCGGTCGGCCTGCCCTACGACCCGCTGCTGCTGGCCCTGCTCCTCACCGGCATGATCCTGGCCTCCTTCACCATCACCGCCCTGGCGCTCGCCCTGGCCGTCAGCCTCGGCCGCGCCGAGCTCTTCCACATGCTCCTCGGCCTGGTGATGATGCCGCTGCTCTTCCTCTCCGGCGGCTTCTTCCCCCTCGACAACCTCCCCGACTGGGCACGCGGACTGGCCGCCCTGAACCCCCTCGCCTACGGCGTGGACCTGCTGCGACGCTCCATCAGCCTGAGCGTGCCCCACGAGGCGACCACGGTCGGCATCGAGTGGTTCGGCCACCAGCCCCCGCTCCTGTTGGAAGCCGGGGTCCTCCTCACCGCGGGCGTCCTCGCCCTGCTGTACGCCACCCGGCGCTTCAGCCGCCCCGAGTGACCCCGACCGCGCGGGTCGCGGCCGCCCGGGCGGGCGGCCGCGAGCCGCGCGTCGAGCCGCACCGCCACAGATGGTGGACGGGGGCGTCGAGCGGTACGGGCCGGTGTGAGCCCGGTCGGGGCAGTGGGACGACCCGGAAGGTCCGAGCCGCTGCCGCTTGCGGACCCCCGCCGAAGGCCCGAGCGTGCCGCCTGTTCCTCGGTTCCGGGCTTCCCCGGTTCGGTTCCCGCGGTGATCCGGCACGTCGGCGCGCGAGAGGCGTCCGTCCGGTGCCGGACCACGAGTGGGTGGCCATGACGTCGACCGAGCTGACGGCGTGTCCGCGGTTCCAGCGGCCGGTCAGCGCGCGAGCCGCATGCGGCAGCCGCCCCGCCCTCCTGGACCGGCCGTGGCAGCGGACCACCCGCCGTCCGCGCACCCGCAGCGCCGCCCGCCGGACTGACGCCCGGAACCGAGGTCGGGAACCGTGGTCGGGAGCCGGCCGGTCGGGAACCGCGTGGGCTGCCACCGGGCGCCAGGGCTGGCACGACCCGCTCCACCCGGGCTGCGACGCCCGCCCGTGGAGCGGTCGGCAGGGCCGGTGCTCGCGGCGGTGGCGGCTGCGAGGCGCGCCGGGCGGACGCCTTCGGCATATCCGGGCCTGAGCCTCCTGCGGGACGGGGGCGCCCGGCGCGCCTCGCGGCCCGGCCGCGGTGGCCTGACGGGCGTCGGCGGGTGCGGGGGCCGCAAGGACGCCTGCTGACGCCAGGACCGGTGAGGTCTCCGGGCGGACCGGCGCCACCCGACGCCCTCACCCGTCGACACCGCCACCCGGATCCCACGTCGGTGCCGGTGGTGCGTGCCCGCCCCACGGTGACCTCTCCCGTGCGCCCGAGCCTTCCCGGGCTCCGCGTGGGAGACCGGGGCCGTGGGGCGAGCCGGTGCGGCGAAGGGCTGCCGAGGCGGCGGGACGGGCCCTCGCGCCGAGTCGCGGGATCGGGTCGCCGCGCGGCCCGCATGTGCTCGCGACCGGCGCTCACCCCGCATGCCGGGACTCGCCCCCGTGCCGGGAGGGAGGAGTCCTGGTCCGGCCACCGCACCCGGGGCCGGAAGACCCCGCTCGCCGGGCGCGCGAAGGGCGGGTTGGGCGGGGGCGGTCGAGCCGGTGGAACGGCCCCGTGGAGCGGGCGCGGGCGGGGCGCGGGAGCCGTCCGCGCCCCGGGCGGGCGGGTGTCACGCCCAGCCGGCGTCGCGGACGATCCGTATGGCGTCCATCCGGTTGCGGGCGCCCACCTTGCGTATCGCGCTGGCCATGTAGTTGCGCACGGTGCCCCGCGACAGGTGCAGCAGCGCCGCGATCTCGTCCATCGGCGCGCCCTGGCCCGCGAGCGTGACGACCCTCAGCTCCCGGTGGGTGAGCGGCGGGGCGGTGGCGTCCAGCAGCGCGAAGGCCAGGGAGGCGTCGAGATGGCGCTCCCCCTTGGCGACCGCGTGCACGGCCGTGATCAGATGCCGCCGGGAGGCGTTCTTGTCGACCAGGCCGAGGGCTCCGGCGTCCAGGGCCCGGCGCAGCAGGCCGGGCTGCTCGGGTGTGGCCAGGACGACGAGCCCCGGCTCCCGCCCCCCGGGACCGCCCTGTGCACCGGGGACCGCCTCGCACTGGTTGCAGGAGGCCATGCAGTCCCCGTCCACCACGCGGACGTCCACGGACGGGTCACCGGAGCCGGCGGCCGGGTGGTGGCCCGTCCGCCGCAGGCAGTCGGAGGGCGTCGTGGAGGTCACCTCCAGCGCCGGGTCGGTACGCAGCAGTTCCACCAGAGCCGAGCGGAGCAGCCCCGCATCGTGCACGACCAGCACCCGGACCATCCTCAACCCCCTGAGTCGCCGGCGACAGCGCCGGGCACGCCGCAGGCATGTGCCCACTCCTCCCAATTGCCCCACTCCACACGGTCGCAACACCGCGCGCGGGGGCACAGGGGGGCGCATTGCGGGCCCGTTGACCTGCCGGGACCATCCGAAGTGCGCAAAATCGACGGTGTGCCGGACCGCCCCGCACCGGGCGCTCCGGCCCGGTGCCGCACGTGCCCACGTCACACGCGGGCGAGGGCGCCGAGGAGGTGCCGGGGCCCGACCGCGGCTCCCCGGATCTGACCGATACCCCACGCGCGGCCGCCGGGCGCATCGAGGCGCCCGGGGCAGGCACGGTCCGGCGGCCGCGCGGGCCCGCCCCGCCCGTGTCCGGCGCAGCGGCGTGGAGCGCACCCGGCCGGGCGCTCCGGCACCCGACCCGCCCCGGCCGCGCCCGACCGGGCGAGGCTGCGCGGCGACCGGGTGCGGGTCCGCGGCGACCGGGTCGTGCGGGCCGGGCCGGAGTGGTTCGTCCACAGCGCCGTGGAGCCGCGCGGGCCGGTCGGGCAGGCCGGGTTCGGGGAGGTGGAGGTGGTCGGCGGCTTCGACGGCCGCCCCGGCGACGAGCACGCCGAGCGGCTGGTGGTGCGGGCGGTCCGCGGGGCCCGAGGGCCGGCGGCGCGCGGGGGCCGCCCCCTTCCCGCAAGCTGCCCCGGGGAGATCACTCCCGCTGCTACCATCGCCGCAGGCCGAGCAGTGTCGTCCCCGCGCCCGCGGAGGTGGTTTCCGGTGGTCCGCCGAACCACCGGGCGGACCGCACGGAGGAGATCCATGGCATCCGCCGAAGAGGGGCGGCAGCAGCCGGACGCGGTCGGCGTCCTCAACGCCAGGCGCACCCTCCTGCAACTCCTGGGCAGGGCCGGGGTCGGCCCCGGCGACGCGGAGGAGCTGATCGGCCTCGTCGAGGCCGGGGCCGTCTCCCTGGCGCACCGCGAGCTCGCCGGAGCGCAGCGCGGCGCCCCGGCAGGTAAGGAGACGCTCTACCGGGCGGGCTGGCTCGACGGTGTCCAGGCGGCGACGGCGGACCTCGGCGAACTCGCGGAGCGGGCGGTGCGCGCGGCCCTGGTCCACGACGCCGCGGACGCCCCCGCCGGGGAGCGGCCCCCGGTGCGCCGGATGGAGGTGGAGCGGGCGAGGGTGGCGGCCACCCCGCTGTACCTGTCGTTCACCACGGTCTCGGACTTCGACCCCGAGGTGTCGGAGCAGGTGCTCACGGCCGTCCTCGCCACCATGGGAGCCCGGGAGCGGGCCGGGTACGCGGGGCGGCTGGCGGGCTTCGCGGCGGAGCACCGGGAGCAGCTGGAGCGGTTGTTCGCCCGCTACGGGCCGGGCAGCGGCATCGCCATCCACGGCCGCTACTCGCTGGTCCACTCCCCCACCAGCATCGCCGTCCTGGAGCGGCTCGCGGCCGCCCCGGGGGAACTCTGGGAGGCATGGGACGCGGGCGAGCTGCCCCCGGCCTGGCTGGAGGGGCTCACGGCAGCCTGGGGCACCGGCTCCTGACGGGCCCTGCGCCGCCCGGGTGAGCTTGCCGCCCCGGGCCCCGGCGCTGCGCCCCCGGCCGCGGCCCGGGCCCTACGGTCGTGCCATGTCGGGTGAGGGCCGTGGTGCGGAGCTGTGGAGGGCGGTCGTGGAGCGGCTGCGCCGTCTGATCGTCCTGCCGCTGGTGGCGTCGTTGCTGACGGCCTGCGGCTCGGGGGGTTCCGGCGGTCCGCCGACGCTGAACTGGTACAACTTCCCCGACGACTCCGGCGCCCTGGCCGAGGCGGCGCAGAACTGCACGCGCGGCTCCGGCGGCCGCTACCGGATCGCATACAACAAGCTGCCGCGCACGGCCGACGGGCAGCGCCAGCAGCTGGTGCGCCGGCTGGCGGCCGAGGACCGGTCGATCGACATCATGGGCCTGGACGTCACCTGGACCCCGGAGTTCGCCGAGGCAGGCTGGATCCTGCCGTGGAGCGGCGAGGACCGGACGAGGGCCGAGGAGGGCACCCTGAAGGTGCCGCTGCGGACCGGCACCTGGAACGACCGCCTCTACGCGGTCCCGTACAACACCAACACGCAGCTGCTGTGGTACCGCAGCGACCTCGTGGCGGATCCGCCGGAGACCTGGTCCGCGATGCTGGACGAGGCACGGCGCCTCGCCGGGGAGGGCAAACCCCACTACGTCGAGATCCAGGGCGCCCAGTACGAGGGGCTGACCGTCTGGTTCAACACCCTGGTGGCGAGCGCCGGGGGGTCCGTCCTCAACGCCGAAGCCACCGCCCCCTCCCTCGGCCCGCCGGCCGTCCGGGCCGCCGGCATCATGCGGGACCTGGCGCGCTCCCCGGCGGCCGACCCCTCGCTGCCGAACCAGATGGAGGATCAGAACCGGCTCGCGATGGAGGCGGGCACGGCGGCCTTCGAGCTGAACTACCCCTTCGTGTACCCGGCGATGCAGGCCAACAACCCGGAGCTGTTCGAGCACTTCCGCTGGGCGCCCTACCCCCGGGTGGACGCCTCCCGGCCCGCCCGGCCCACCATCGGCGGCATCGACCTCGCCGTGGGCGCCTACTCCCGGCACCCGGACCTCGCCTTCGAGGCCGCACTCTGCCTGCGCAACAAGGAGAACCAGATCAACGCCGCGGTGAAGGGCGGTCTGCCGCCGACCCTGCGCGAGCTCTACTTCGACGAGGAGTTCGTGAAGAGCTATCCGTTCGCGGACGCCATCTTCCGGTCCCTGGAGAACGCCAGTGTCCGGCCCCAGACGCCCGCGTACCAGAACGTGTCCATCGTCATCTCGCACACGCTCTCCCCGCCCTCGGCGATCGACCCCGAGAGCTCCGTCGAGACCATGTCCACCCAGATCCAGGATGCCCTCGAGTCGAAGGGGCTGGTCCCGTGAGACGGACGGGTACGGAAGAGGGCGCCCGGGCCGCTGCGGCGGGCGCGAAGGCCCCCGCCGAGGCGGGACGCCTGTCGGAGGGCGCGCGGCAGGAGCGGCGGCTGGGCTGGCTGCTGTGCGCGCCCGCGGTCCTGGTGATGGTCGCGGTCACCGCCTATCCGATCGGCTACGCGGTCTACCTCTCGCTCCAGCGCTACGACCTCCGCTTCCCGGACCAGGCCGAGTTCGTGGGCCTGAGCAACTACGGCGCGGTGCTCTCCTCCCCGTTCTGGTGGGAGGCGTTCTGGGTCACCCTGTTCATCACCGTGGTCTCGGTCACCGTCGAGCTGGTGCTCGGCATGGCGCTGGCGCTGGTGATGCACCGCACCATCGTGGGCCGCGGGACGGTGCGCACCGCCATCCTGGTGCCGTACGGCATCGTCACGGTCGTCGCGGCCTTCTCCTGGCAGTACGCCTGGACCCCCGACACGGGCTATCTCGCCGCGCTGCTGCCGGAGGGGGACGCGCCGCTGACGGAGCAGTGGCCCGCCCTCGGGCTGATCATCCTGGCGGAGGTGTGGAAGACGACCCCGTTCATGGCGCTGCTGCTGCTGGCCGGGCTCGCCCTGGTGCCGGAGGAGACGCTGCGTGCCGCGATGGTCGACGGAGCCGGTGCCTGGCAGCGGTTCTGGCGGGTCACCCTGCCGCTGATGAAGCCGGCGATCCTGGTGGCGCTGCTGTTCCGCACCCTCGACGCCTTCCGGGTCTTCGACTCGATCTTCATCCTGACCGCGGGCGCGCACGGGACCGGCTCGGTGTCGATCCTCGGCTACGACAACCTGTTCACCGCGCTGAACCTGGGAATCGGGTCGGCGATCTCGGTGCTCGTCTTCGTCTGCGTCGCGGTGATCGCCTTCGTCTTCGTCAGACTCTTCGGGGCGGCTGCCCCCGGATCAGAGCAGGGGGGCCGCTGATGGCCGGCGCAGGAAAGCGGCACCTCACCCGGTGGACCGTCGTCAACGTCCTCGTCGTGGCGTACGCGCTGTTCCCCGTGTGGTGGATCGTGTCCCTGTCCTTCAAGGACCCCTCCACGCTGACCGACGGGAACTTCATCCCGACCAAGTGGACCTGGGAGAACTACCGGGGGATCTTCCAGACCTCGGAGTTCACCCGGGCGCTGGTCAACTCGATCGGCATCGCGCTGATCGCGACGTTCATCGCGGTCGTCCTCGGCACCATGGCGGCCTACGCGGTGGCCCGGCTGCGCTTCCCCGGGAAGCGGCTGCTGATCGGGCTGTCCCTGCTGATCGCGATGTTCCCGCCGATCTCGCTGGTCTCCCCGCTGTTCAACATCGAACGGGTGCTCGGGATCTTCGACACCTGGCCGGGGCTGATCCTGCCCTACATGACCTTCTCGCTCCCGCTGGCCATCTACACGCTGTCGGCCTTCTTCCGGGAGATCCCCTGGGACCTGGAGAAGGCCGCGAAGGTCGACGGGGCGACGCCCGCGCAGGCGTTCCGCCTGGTGATCGCGCCGCTCGCCGCGCCCGGGGTGTTCACGACGGCGATCCTGGTGTTCATCTTCTGCTGGAACGACTTCCTGTTCGCGATCTCGCTGACCTCGACGGAGGCGGCGCGCACGGTGCCGGCGGCGATCGCGTTCTTCACCGGCAGCAGCCAGTTCCAGCAGCCGACCGGCTCGATCGCCGCAGCCGCCACCGTCATCACCGTGCCGATCATCGTCTTCGTCCTGCTGTTCCAGCGCCGGATCGTCGCCGGACTGACCTCCGGAGCCGTCAAGGGCTGACCGGCCCACGGTCCGGCCGACGCCCCGCCCCCAGCCGCCCGCGACACCCCCCTCTGCAAGGAGCACCCACTGTGGCCGAGATCGTTCTCGAGGGCATCACGAAGAGGTACCCCGACGGCGCCCTGGCCGTGAAGGACGTCGACCTCACCGTGGCGGACGGGGAGTTCGTCATCCTCGTGGGGCCCTCCGGGTGCGGCAAGTCCACCACCCTCAACATGATCGCGGGCCTGGAGGACATCACCGAGGGGACGCTGCGCATCGGGGGCGAGGTGGTCAACGACCGTTCGCCCAAGGACCGCGACATCGCCATGGTCTTCCAGAGCTACGCCCTGTACCCGCACATGAGCGTGCGCGAGAACATGGGGTTCGCCCTGCGGCTGGCCAGGACCGACAAGGAGACCGTGAAGCGCAAGGTCGAGGAGGCGGCGCGGATCCTGGACCTGACCGACCACCTCGACCGCAAGCCCGCCAACCTCTCCGGCGGCCAGCGCCAGCGGGTCGCCATGGGCCGGGCGATCGTGCGCAGCCCCAAGGCGTTCCTGATGGACGAGCCGCTGTCCAACCTCGACGCCAAGCTGCGGGTGCAGATGCGCACCCAGATCTCCCGCCTCCAGCAGCGGCTCGGCACGACGACCGTGTACGTGACGCACGACCAGACGGAGGCCATGACGCTCGGGGACCGGGTGGTGGTGATGCGCGGCGGGGTGGTCCAGCAGGTCGGCACTCCGCAGCACCTCTACGACCAGCCGCACAACCTGTTCGTGGCGGGCTTCATCGGCTCCCCCGCGATGAACTTCCTGCACGCCGTGCTGGAGGAGGGCGTCCTGCGGACCGCGGTGGGCGACCTGCCCCTGGCGCCGGAGGTGCTGCGGCGCCTGGAGGAGCAGGACGCGCCGCGCGACCTGATCGTGGGGCTGCGTCCGGAGGCGTTCGAGGACGCCGCGCTGGTGGACCCGGACCGGGAGGGGGCCCGCTTCACGGCCACCGTGGACGTGGTCGAGTCGCTCGGCTCGGACGTCTTCGCGCACTTCACCGAGGAGGGCTGGGAGCCGGCGGTCTCCGCCGAACTGGCCGAGCTGGCGGCGGACTCGGGGGTCGCGGAGTCGGGGGGCGACGGGCACCAGATCGTGACCCGTCTCAGTACGGCGACGGGGGTGCGCGAGGGCCGCGAGGCCGAGCTGTACGTGGACACCTCGGGCATGCACGTCTTCGATCCGGCGACCGGCGCGAACCTCACCCGTCACGGGGAGTGAGGCGGCGGATCACCGGACGTACGCGGCTCTTCGGGTCCCCGGGGGGCCCGGGGCGGCCGCAGGGAGAAGACCACGGCCGGCGCGCCCGTGGCGACGGCGGCGACCGCGCCGGTGCGGGCGTCGCTCCACACCCGCACGCCGGGCGCCTGCCCTCCTGCCTTGAGGAGGGCCTCGAAGCGGACCCAGGCGCGCAGCCTGCCGGCGTCCCCGGGGCCCGCCGCCCGCAGTTCGGCCTCGGTCAGCAGCCGGCGCAGCGTCCGGGCGGACGCCGGGCGGCGGACGGCCGGCTCGACGTCGACCCCCGTGGGTCCGGGCCCCGCCGCGGCGGCGACCACCCCGTCCGCGTGGCTGAGGCTGACCCCGAGGCCCGGGTGGCCGGGCAGGTAGGGGCGGCCGTGGCCGAGCTTTCCGCAGTCGGGGCAGCGCTGGGCGAGTTCCGTGTCCCCGGGCGGGCGCCCGGTCAGGCGGGAGACGCACAGCCGGAGCAGGAGCCGGGAGGCCAGCACGTCGTCCCGGCGCGCCGGCAGGCGGATCGCGGCCAGGCGGCGGGCCTCCCAGGGGGCGAGCAGGTCCTCGCTCAGGCCGGGGAGGGCCAGCACCTCCCGGGTGGCGCCCACCCCGGCGAGGGCGGGGCCGGGCGCCGCCGCCACGGTCCGGTTCAGCCGGCGGCGCTGAGGAAGCGCTCCCGGACGCGGGCGAGGGTGCGGAAGTCGTCGATGGTGGCCTCCTGGAGGTCGATGGAGGTGCCGGAGATCTCCTCCAGGAGGTCGACGAACTCCAGGAAGTCCATGGAGTCGATGAGCCGGGCCTCGACGAGGTCCTCGTCGGCGTCGATCGGCCCGTCGAGTCCGGGGTTCTTCTCGTGGAGCCAGGCGGCGACACGGTCCATGGTGCGGTTCCACTCCTCGTGGTGCGGTGGGGTCGGTCAGGCGGGCCGGGCGGCTGCCCGGAGCCGGTCGAGTGCCCGCTCGGCGGAGCCGTGGGCGAGGATCATGGCGTGCACCCAGCGTTCGACGCCGAAGGCCACGCAGGCGCTGTAGGCGGGGCCGTGGGAGCCCGCGCGGATGCCCAGGCGCTCCCCGAAGAAGTTGCGGTGGCGGTTGACGGAGGCGATCGCGGTGCCGTCGGGGGCGCTGAACTCGTGCTTGACGGGGTCGAGGGCCATCAGGCGGGCCCGGGAGCCGCCCCGGTCGTAGAAGGGGTCGTCGGCGGTGGCGCGGGTCAGGTCCAGCCCGAGCCGTCCGGCGGTCTCCCGGACGAACGCCGCTCCCTGCTCCAGGTGCTCCAGGGCGCCCTCCTTGGTGCCGAGGTAGAGCACCTCGCGCATGTGGAAGCCCCACAGGCGGCGCAGCCCGTCGTAGTGGGTCTCGTTGCGGAAGCAGCGGCCGGTGGCGGAGAGCCGCAGTCCGTCCTCGCCGACGTCCCGGTCCTCCAGGGACAGCAGCAGTCCGTAGCAGGTGGCCGAGGGGAGCAGATGGCCGGTGGGCCTCAGGGGCAGCCCGGCGGGGGGCTCGCCGCCCGCCAGGCCGTCCAGCGACTCGGGGGCGAACGTCCCGGCTCCGACGCCGAGATGGGGGAAGTTGCGGAAGTAGTCGAGCCGGGCGAGGCCCTCGGCGGCGAGCAGCGGGGGGCCGGTCACCTCGGGGGCACCGTGCCGTGCGGCGAGTCCGGCGAGGAGGTCGTCGAGGCCCCGGAGCAGGGCGGTGTGCACCGGGTCCAGGGTGACCAGTCCCGCGCCGGGGTTCTTCAGGCCGCCGTCGGGCAGGGCCGTGGCGCTGGTTGTGCTCATGAAACCGTTCCCTCTCGGCGTGTGCGGTCGGTCGGGGCGTCGGTCGTACGGGCGCACCCGGCCTCCGCACCGGCGTCGGCGACGCGGTGGCATGCCCGGTACCGCCCGTGGTCGCCGTCGACCGGCGCGCAGCACAGGGCCGCGGCCGGCCGTCCTGCCGTGCTCGGGCCGGGGGCGGATCCGGGGCTGCGCATGGGGACAGTAGGCGAGCCGCAGGGTGGTTGTCTAGACCAAAAGGAAACGTCAACACCCTTACAGGGAAGCGGAATCAGACCCACCGCGGAACCGCGAAACGGCACTTGACATCCCTGTTGGTCTACACCAATTCTGTTCCCGGTCCCCGCGTTTCCTTCACGGCCGCCGGGGGCCCCGCCGTCCCCTCCCCGCCACCCGACGCCGCCGCCCGGCGTCCCCCCCGCAGAACCGACCCGCCGCCCCACCGCCTGGAGGGACCCCTTGACGACGCCCCCCGCCCCCCGCCGCGCACGCCTCCACCGGGCGGCCAGCGACCGCGCGTACCTCAGCGCGGACGGCGAGTCCTACCTCGCCCAGACCACGCTGCGGGAGCTCAGGAAGGAACGGCCCCTGAGGGTGCTGTCCGAGGAGGACTTCGCCCACTGGCAGACCTACGGCTACGTCGTCGTCCGCGAGGCGATCCCCGCCGAGGCGGCGCGCCGCCTGCTCGACTTCACCTGGGACTTCCAGGGTCTCGACCCCGACCGCCCGGACGGCTGGTACGAGGACCGCCCCTTCCGGTCCCAGCTGGACCGGCAGCTGCACGTCTACGGCTTCGTCGAGGCCTACCACCACCAGCTGCTGTGGGACAGCCGCCAGGCCCAGCGCGTCTACGACGCCTTCGTCGACGTCTGGGACTGCGAGGAGCTGTGGGTCACCCTGGACCGGCTGAACCTCAACCCGCCCAACACCGGCAACCGCGACCGGGCACTCATCGAGCCCACCGAGCGCGGCTTCGACATCGAACTGCACTGGGACATCGACACCACGCTGGGCGTGCCTCCCCAGCGGGTCCAGGGAATCATCGCCCTCAACGACACCGCCCCCGAGACCGGCGGGTTCCAGTGCTGCCCCGAGCTCTTCCGCGGCTTCGAGCGCTGGCGCGCCGCCCAGAGCGCCGACCGCGACCCGATCAGGCCCGACGTGGACCGCTCCCGGTTCCCCGTCGTCCGCCCCGACCTGGGCCCGGGCGACCTGCTGATCTGGAACGGGCTGCTCGCCCACGGGGTCGCCCGCAACACCTCCCGCAACGGGGTCCGCGCGGTGCAGTACCTGTCGATGATGCCCGCGCTGGAGGAGCACGAGAAGCTGCGCAGGTCCCGCGTGGAGTCCTGGCGCCATCTGCGCACCCCGCGGTGGAACCGCACCCTCGTGGGCGACATGGTGCGCCACGAGTCCCTGCGCTACCCGACGGCCGAGCTCACCCCGCTCGGCGAACGGCTGCTCGGCCTGGCCTCCTGGCACGGCACGGAGGCCCGGGACACCGCGGACGGCCGGAACGGGGAGCCGGTGTGCACCGCGTCTGCCTGACCCTGCCGACCGACCGGGAGTGCACTGCGGCGATCACCGCCATGGCGGCCGAGGCCGCCTACGGGGCACGGGAGTTCGGGGCAGAGGTGCATCTGCTGGTGCTGGACTCGTCCGCACCGCCGGTGCGCGCCGCGCACCGGCGGGCCGTCGACGCGCTGCCGCAGTCGCCCGGGGTGGTGGTGCACCACCTCGACGAGGACGCCCAGCGGGCCTTCCTGCGACGGGTGATCGCCGCCTCCGGCGCCCCCGCGCCGGAGCGGCTGCTCCCCCTGATGCTGCCCACCGGGGTGAGCTACGGCGCCTGCACCAACCGGGCCTTCCTCCTCGCCGAGGCCCTCGGTTGCGCCTCGGTGCACCGCAGGGACTCCGACAGCCGCTACCAGCACCTCCACGGCGAGCCCGTGTACCCGATCCACCACGAGCTCGCCACGCTGGGGCGCCCGGCCGCCGAGGTCACGGGCCGGGTCGACCGCACGCGGCTCGACCCCGCCTGCGCCGGGCGGCCGGTGGCCCTGGCCGGCGGGTCCTTCATCGGCGAGCTGTCCGTGGACGTGGCCGAGATCGCACGCCTGGACCCGGAGGTCTACCACGAGGTCGTGGGCCTGTCGGTGCCCGCGGACTGTCCTCCGCCCTGGCGCCGCAACCTGGTCGAGGAGGCGTTCCGGGGCGCCGGGACCGAGCCGTTCACCGCCGACCGCACCACCCTGACCCTCGTCAGCCCCACACGGGTCGACATGTGCAACATCGCCCTCTCCCGGGAGGTGTACGGCGCCGTGCCGCTGCCGCCCGCGACGGACACCATCGGCAGCGACTACTTCCTCCTGCACCTCGTCCGCAGCGCCCGGCTGCCGGGTGTCCTGCACAACCGGCACATCGTCAACTTCCACACCCCGGAACGGCGCTCCGACGCCGGGTTCCTCGCCTACCAGGAGCGCTTCGCCAAGTTCCTGCTCGCCTCGGGCCCCATGGGCGAGGTCCACGCGCGGATGGCGGCGGCCGGGGACGCGCTGCTCGACCCTGCCGGACGCGTGCGCACCGGCGCCGTCGCGCGCCTGGTCCGGGAGGCCGCCCGCAGCGGTCCCGACGGCAACGCCGCCCGGCTGGACGTCCTCGACCGCTGCTACCGCTCCCTGGGGGGCCGGTACACCGCGGCGGCCGAGCGGTTCGCCGCCCGCAGGGACGGCCTGCTCGCCGAGGTGCGCGCGGACATGGCGGACTTCGCCCTGCTCCTGGACGCCTGGCCGCTGCTGGCCGCGCACGCGAAAGGAACCGCAGTGACCCTCCCCGAGCCCCCCTCCCACGGGACCGCAGCACCGGCGGCCCTGCTGTGAGCGCCCCGCCGCCGCGCGGTACCGCCCCCGCGCCCGGCACCGCACCCACCCGGCGGACCGCGACCTGCGCCTACCACGGCGGCGGTGCCCGCCGGGGCCCCGTCACCATGGGCCAGGCGAACATGATCCGCTGCATCCTGCGGGACGAGCCGGACGCCATCAACATCCACGACGTCTGGCCGGTGCCCGAGGGTGCCTCCGAGGACGCCGTCCTCGACGCGCTGCGCGCCCTCGCCGTGAGGCACGAGGCGCTGCGGACCACCTTCCCGCACGAACCCGGGACCGTGCCGGGCGAGCAGGTCGTGGCCGGCGCGGGGCGGTTCACCGTCACCGTGCTGGAGCACGGCGAACTCCCCGCCCCCGCCGCCGAGTACGCCGAGTCGGTGGCCCGTGACGCCCGGTCGGAGCGCTTCCGGCTGGAGAGCGACTTCCCCTTGCGCCCCGTCCTGCTCACCCACGCCGGGCGGCCCGTGTTCCTGGCCCTGGCGGCCAGCCACGCCCTGACGGACGGCAGCGCACTCGGCATCCTGCGCGAGGAGTGGCTGACCCTGCTGTCCGGCGGGACACTGCCCGAGGCCACCGCGCTCACCCCGCTCGACCTGGCCGCCGAGGAGGCGAGCCCGGCCGGGCGGCGCAGGTCGGCGGACGCGCTGCGGCACTGGGAGCGGATCCTGCGCACGGGGCCGCAGGCCGTGTTCGCCGAACCCGGCGCGGTGGGCACCGAGATCTCCGCACAGGGCCTGACCCTGCGCTCCGCCCGAGGCGCCCGGGCGCTGGCCGGCGCCGCCCGGCGCACCCGGGCACTGCCCAACACGGTGCTGCTGACGGCCTGGTGCCTGCTGACCGCCCACCGGGCCGGCCAGCAGGAGTGCGTCACCGCCGTACCGACCTCCAACCGCTTCCGGCCCGCCCTCGCCCGCTCGGTGAGCACCCTCTCCCAGGACGCGCTGCTCGCCCTCGACGTGCGCAAGCCGTCCTTCGACGCGGTCCTCGCCGCCGCCTGGGGAGCGGCCCTGAACGCCTACCGGCACAGCCGCTTCGACGCGCTCGCCCTGTGGGACATGATCCGCCGGGTCACCGGCGAACGGGGCAGCCACTTCGCGCGGGACGTGGTCCTCAACGACATCAGCGCCCTGCCCGCGACGCTCGCCGGGGCCGCGGCACCCGACGGGGACACCCCGGAACTCGAACTGGTCCGGGGGCCGGAGCAGGCGCTGCCGACGCGGCTGCTCGGCTTCGTCTACGAGACGGACCCGGTGCTGCGCCTCGCCCTGTGGGCCGACCCGGCGCTCTTCCCGGGGCGTGCCGCGGAGGACTTCGCGACCGGCCTGGTGCGGCTGCTGGAGGCGGCGGCCGAGGGCGACGTGCCGCTGGCGGACCTCACCGAGGTCACCGGTGTGCGTCCGGTCGAGCGCGGTCCGGGGTGGACGCGGGTGGACGGCTGCTGGGTCGAACCGGAGGCGGTGGCCCGGACGCTGAGCGCGGCTCTCGGGGGGCTCCCCGTCGAGGTCGAGGTCACCGGGGCGTGCGAGGCGGAGGACGCCGCCCCCGCTGCGCCGCTCCTCACGGCGCGCATCGCCTGCGAGGACGGCGGCCTGACGCCCGCCCGGGCCCATGCGGCGCTGATGGCCGCCCTGCCGGGCCGCCCCGGGGTGCTCGCCCCGCACCGCTACGTGATCGTGCAGGGCCCACCGCAGCAGCCCGCCTCGGCGGGGCCGATTCTCAGGGAAGGAACCGGCCGCGACCGGGAGATGTGACATGACGACCCACGACGCGCCCGGCGGGGGCGGGGCCCGGACACTGCCCAGCCCGTGGCGGTCCGCCCGCTTCCGCTTCTTCTTCACCGCGCGCAGCACCTCCCTGCTCGCCGACGGCATGCTCATGGTCTCCCTGACCACGGCGGTCCTCGGCGCGGGCTACGGCGCCGGGGGCGTCGGCTACGCCCTCGCCGCGTGGATGACGCCGATCGTCTTGCTGGTCCTCTTCGGCGGCGTGCTGGCCGACCGCTTCACCCCCCAGGTGATGATGGTCGGGGCCGACGTGGTCCGCATGCTGGCGATGCTCGCGATGGCTGCCCTGCTGGCCTCCGGCGACGTGGCACTGTGGCAGATCATGGCCCTGATGGCCGTCAGCGGCGCCGCGACCGCGATGTTCCAGCCGGGGCTCGCGAGCATCGTGCCGCAGGTGGCCGAGGACATCCAGCGGGCGAACGCGCTGCTGCGGGTCTCCGAGGCGATGAGCGCCCTGATCGGCCCGGGTCTGGCCGGCTTCCTGGTGGCCTACTGGCACGTGGCCGGGTCCTATGTGGTGATCGCCGCCGCGTACGCGCTCAGCGCCCTCGGGCTGCTGCCCCTGCGCCGGCTGGCCACCGTCCGGGACGAGAGCGACGACCCGATGTGGCGGCGGCTCGCCACCGGATGGCAGGAGTTCCGGTCCCGCACCTGGCTCTGGGGCGTGATCGTGCTGTGGGCCGTGTACGGCCTGTTCGTCTTCGGTCCCGCGCTGCCGCTCGGAGCGGCACTGCTCACGGAGCAGCACGGTGCGACCGGCTACGGCTGGATCGCGTCGGCGGACGGGGCGGGCACCATCGTCGGCGGCCTGCTGGGCATGCGGGTCCGCCCGCGCCGCCCGCTCGTGGCCGGGGCCTGCGCCATGTTCTTCTTCGCCCTCAACCCGCTGGCCCCCGCGCTGGGCTGGAACTTCACGCTCACGGCCGTGACCGGGGTGATCGCCGGGTGCGGCTTCGCCTTCTGGGGGGTGATGTGGGCGACCAGCGTGCAGTCGCACATTCCGCTGGCGGTCCTCAGCCGGGTCTCGGCCTACGACGTGGCCGGCTCGATCATGGTGATCCCGCTCGGCCGGGCGCTCGCGGGCCCGGCGGCGGACCACTTCGGCGCGGACCGGGTGCTGCTCTTCTCGTCCGCCGTCTCCTTCGTCCTCCTCGCCGCCATGCTGTGCGTGCCCGCGATCAGGGGACTGCGCCGGGTGGACCGTCCCGGGGCAGCCGGGGAGGCCCCGGCCGGGGAGACCGGCGGCGCGGACGGGACGGACCGTCAGACCCCGGCGGCCACCGGGTCCTGACCCGGCGCCGCGCCGCACCGCGGGCCGGCGGGCACGGCCGCCGGACGCGGGCGACGGTCCTCGGGCCGCGCGTGTGCGTGCACCCCCGTGGCACGCATCCGCGCGGCGCCGAGGACCGGTCCGCCCCGGCCCCGGGGCGGTGGGACGCATCCCACCGGTCGAGGGGACGGGACTCCCCTCCCGTCGTCCTCCCCCGGGCCGGGGCGCCTCGGGGGCGCCGGGTGCCCGCCGCCCCCGAAGGGGAGGAGCCCCCGCCCTCAGGGCGGCGGGCCCCCGGGGCACGGGCCGCGGTCCCCTCGCGCCGCACGGGCGCGAGGAGCCCCGCAGGGCGGCGGAGGCCGCGGCCGCTGCGGCGCCGCGGCTCCGCCGGGCAGGCCCCGCCACCGCGGGTCCGACGTGGCAGCGCGGGGGGTCGCTCTGCGTCACGTCGTGCACTGCCTTCCGAGGGAAACGGTCCGGGGTAGGGCACGTGGTGCGGTTGCCTGAAACCTCGTGACCGGATCCCCCGGCCCTGCGCACCACCGAGGATGCCCCGCGGGCGGTGCCCCGTGTTGCCGTTGCGTGCCCGGTCGGTTGGCAGCGCGTCTCATGCCCTCCCGGCCAGCGACCGGTTCCGGTGCTCGCTGGGCGAGACCCCGTAGGCGGCGCGGAACGAGCGGGTGAAGTCGGAGGCCCGGTGGATGCCCCACCGGGCGGCGACCTCGTGGATGGGCACGGTGCGCTGTGCGGGGTCGGCGAGGTCGTGACGCGCCCGCTCCAAGCGCTGGGCGCGTACCCAGGCGGCGAGCGTCTCGCCCTGCGACTGCCCGCTGAAGACGCGGTGCAGATGGCTGAGGGAGACGTGGTGCGCCGCGGCGATCGCCCCCGGTGTCAGCTCCGGGTCGTGCAGGTTCCGTTGCACGAAGCCGCGGACCTGCCGGACCAGGACCGCGTGCCGCGTCTCCGGGGGAAGGCCGGCCTCGGCCTCCAGGGTGTGGGCGAACAAGGCCGACACCAGGTCGAGCAGGACCGCGCCGAGCCGGGGGGCGTCGGCGGGCCGCAGGTGCTCGGCCTGGCGGTCCAGGCCGGTGAGGAAGTCGGCCAGCAGCGCCCCCGGGCCGTGGCGGATGGGCAGCCCGCGTCCCAGCAGCCGCTGCACGTCGGCGGGAGGCGCCGGCAGCAGGGCCTTGGGGATGTCCACCCCCACTCCGGCGACGACACCCGGTTGCCCGTCCGCGGCGCTCCCCGCGGCCCGGGCGTGCACCTCGCACGGCCGGGAGTTGTCGTCGACGAGGAGACCGCGGGGACCGGTGGCGGCCGTCTCCCCGGTGTCACGGACGAGCGAGAGGCGTCCGTCGAGCACCAGGGTCAGGTGGTAGCGCTCGGGTTCCGCCCGGCGGACGCTCCTGGCCGTCCGGCGCAGGCGCGCGGGCGGGAAGGAGGTCCGCCAGGCGCTCACCGCGCCCAGTTCCATGAGGTGCAACTCGGCGCTGAAGTCGACGGCATGGTCGGTGGACGCGTCGGTGGCCCGGGTCCGGTCGATCAGTTCCCGCCAGCGGTCGAGCCTCTCGTCCGCCGGGACGTCCGCACTGCGGAACACGGTGCCGATCACTGTTCACCCTCCGTTCGTCCCCTGCCCGGCGCAGCCCGGGCGGGACATGGTCCAGGACCGCCGGACGGCCCCTCGCCCTCGAAAGGGCGCTGTGCGGCGGCTGCTTCACGCCCGGGCCGAGCGTGCGCCCCGCGCGGGGCGCCCGGTCGGCCGGCCGCGGCACCAGTCTGCTCGGCCGGGGGGACGGGGGTGTCACGGGAGGCGGTGGAACGGCCTGATACCGGCAACGGGCCGGGCGGCGGAGTCGGATAGGGTCCCACCTGGCCTGATTGTTCGATCATGCGCCGTCCGCACCGGGAGAAGCCCACCATGTCCACCCCGAGACTCCCTCTGAGCCGCCGCGCCGCCCTGAGCGCCCTGGCGGGAGCGGCGGCGGGCACCGCCCTGCCGCTCGCGTCGGCACCGGCCGCACGCGCGTCGGCACCCGCGGCTCCGCCGGCCGCACCCGGCCCGGGGGTTCCCGGCACCCGGCTCCCGATGCTCGTCGACCCGACGGACCCCTGGCACTTCACCGCCCACCCGGCGGGCGCGCTGACCACCCGTGCGGTCCCGGGCGGTCTGGAGGTCTCGGACGACGCGGGAGTGCTCGCCACCCTGACCACGGGGGCGAGGACGGTGGCACTGCGCGGGCCGCGGCGCTGGTTCACCGAGCAGAAGAAGCCGGTCCTGGACGCCTTCGACCGGACCCCGCCCGGCACCGGCTGGGGCATGTCCCCCGGGGGCGGAGGCTGGTCCCACCACAACGGCGCGGACGCGGACTACTTCGTCGAGAGCGGCCGGGCGGCCATCACCCTCGCCCCCGGCAGGAGCCGCTACGCCCTCCTCCCCGACCGCGCGATCGGCGACGTCCACGCCGCCGCGCGGTTCTCCTTCGACAGGCTGCCGTCCGGTGCTCCCGCCTCCCTCGGCCTCGTCTTCGCCGCCGAGGACGTCAACAACCACTACCGGGCACGCCTGATCGTCACCCCCGCGGGAGAGGTGCAGCTCGTCCTGGAGAAGGAACTCGCCGACACCGCGACGGCGCTCGGCGAGTCCGTCACGGTCGGTACCGGCTTCCGGCCCTTCGACCACTGGTGGGTCCGGGTGGACCGGACCGGGGACCTCCTGCGCGCCCGTGCCTGGCGCCACGCCACGACGGGCGTGGACGACGAGCCCGTGGACCTGTGGCACCACCGTCTGCGCGACCCCGGGGACGCACCGGAGGCGGTCCTCGGCCCCGGGCGGGTCGGTGTGCGGGGCCTCGCCTCCACCGGGGCCACCGTGGTCCCGCAGGCGAGGATCTACGACTTCCGGATCGACGCGGCGGCCTGGGCCGACCCACCGGTCGTGACCCACTCCACCTGGGTCCGGGTCCTTCCGGAGCCCTTCGACGGCACATGGACGCCCGCGGTGGAGCAGCGCGTCCGCGCGTGGGCCGGCGACACCTCACCGGACGCCCTCGCCTACTCCTCCATGTACCGGCCGTTCGCCCCTGCCGTCACCGACCCCGCGCTCGACGGCGCCCAGGTGCTCGGCGAGTCCGGGTACAGCGCGCCGAACGACGCCGGGCTGCGGGAGGTCGGGGCCGACTTCCACGAGTACATGGGGCTCCCCTGGACCTTCCCCAGCGGGGAGAGCGTCACGGCCGTCCCGGACCCGAAGTGGCGGGGGAACCTCGACTGCTCGGGCTTCGTCCGGATGGTCTACGGCCACCACCTGGGCATCCCCCTGGGGATCGCGGCGGACGCCGAGCGCCGGTACCTGCCCCGGACCTCGCAGCGCCAGGCCGCCTCCAGCCCCGGCGTCGTCGTCGCCCGGGCCGACGACGCGCCGCCGCCGCTCGACGGCCTGCGGGTGGGCGACGTGCTCTTCTGGAACGACCCCGACGACGGCGCCGTCTCCCACACCGGCATCTACCTGGGCGTGGACCAGCACGGCAGGAAGCGCTTCGTCTCCAGCCGCAAGACGCCCGACGGCCCGACCATGGCGGACCTGGGCGGCAGGTCGGTCCTCGACGGCACGCCGAGTGACCTGTACACGGACACACTGCGGGTGATCCGCCGCTTCTGACCCCGCCCGGCCCGCTCCCCCTCCGGGGGGTGCGGGCCCACCGGGCCCTCGGGCGGGACCCGGGATCAGCGTGTCCTCCCCCGGGCCCGGAGCCGGGCGGTCGGCACCTCCGGTGCGTCGAGGCGGGCGCCGTCCGATGGGCGCCATTCCGGCCGGAACGCCGCCGGGATCCGGCATCCCCCGGGGAGCAGGCGGGCAGGACCGGACCGCCCCGGCCCCGGGGACCCCGTCGGGAGAGTGCGCCGGCGCGTTCCGGCCTCATCAGGGTGGCGGCACGCGGCGAAGGCGCACAGCGCCGTCGGGTTCCCGTCCATGGCACACCGCGGATCCGCTGCCCGGAAGCCGACCCGCCCTGACGAGCTTCACGGACCGACGGTTCACCGACCGAGCGCAACGGCCAAGAACGCCGTGGTGATCGCCGGCAGCAGCATGACGATGGCATACCGCACGCACCGGTTCTTGGCACGGGCGATCCTGCTCGTCTCCCGCAGCGCACGAAGCAGCCGGGGCTGGGGATCGGCGCCGTCCCTCCTGAGTCCGGCCGACAGTTCGGAGCGGGTCTCCGTGCGAACGACGTCTTCGTAGTACGCGAGGAGGCCGTGCCGCTCCCCGGTGGCCGGCCCGCGGCGCGGCGCAAGAGCCAGGAGGAGGAAGACCAACGCCCCGGTGGTCGCGGCGGTTGCCGTCCACCACAAGGGGATGGCACCGACGGCATCGGGGGGACGCCGTAGGAGGAGGAGCCCGAAGAGTGTTCCGCCCGTGGCGAGGAGGACGGCTGCCTTGCCGTCAGCGCGTCCGATCTCCATGTAGTTCTGCGCGATGAGCTCACGTGACAGAATCAGCGCGTCGTCCGTGCCCGAGGACCGTCGTCCGGACCGTGTTGTCAGCAGGGATGCCAGGGCGTGCATCACGGAGCACCTCCGTGATGGCCGTTCAGGTCCCCGCGCGATCCACCCGCGTCACCGATCCTGCGCAGGACCTCGTCGCCCTGGGGCACACCGACCTCGCCGAGAAGACGTGCCAGGTTCACCCCGACGAAGCTCCGGTCCTCCTTCGTCAGCCCTTGCAGCGTGGCAGCCAGTGTGCGCTCCCATCCGTCCCTCTCGGTGAGCAGCTCGCCGTGCGCAACCGTCCAGTCGAGCACCTCTCTGGCCTGGTCGGGATGGTGGAGCAGCCAGAGCGCCGCGAGACCTACCGGCCCCCCGGCCACCACCTCACGGTAGAAGCGGTACGCCTCGCGGTGGGGCTCGCCGAAGCTCGACGGAAGGAGGACCTCGGCAGGACGGCTCGAAGCCGGCAGCAGGCCGGCCGGCGGGTCCAGAAACCGGTAGGTCACGCCTGTCCCCTCGATGCCCCGTGGCTGACCGGGTGGCTCCACCTGAGCGGTCCCGTACAGGGTCGGCGGCTGTCGAAGGGGATGCGAGCCAGGCGGCCGTGCGGCGGTTCCGCGGATGTCCTGCTCGATCAGTCGGCACACGGTGTCCTCGGTGAGGCCGCTACGCGCCGCGACCACCGGGTCGCTGATGCTCCAGGCGAGTTCGTAGCGCGCAAGTGAAGGGGTCGACTCCGCAGGGCTCCGGCGCGGCACGTCCACCGCCGTCCGGCGTTCCGCCAGGGAGACCCACCCGATCGCGTCGAACTCCCGGCGCAGTGCCTCCCCGAGCGACGGCCGGAGGTAGCCCCGGCTGTCTCCCCCTCGGGGTGGTTCGAGGCGGTCCGCCTCCCGGTCCGAGAGGAAGACCAGCGCGTGCGCCGCGGACGGCCTGAACCGCTGCCGCAGCAGCTGCCGAACCGGTGACGACCCGGCCGGTACCAGCAATGGCTTGCTCATGACACATCGCTCCTGTCTGACGCGTTCGTGTGATCCCGGTGGCGCCCCAGCAGGAAGCGGATGACTCCCCGACGGTGGCGGGCGGTACGGGAGAGTTCGCTCAGTACCTGGCCGAAGGCAGTCCTGCGGAACATGTCGGGGTCGGCTTCGACCCGCGCAAGCCCCTCGGCCACGGCTTCGTACGTGGCCGGGTCGTCGAGACCCCGCACGACGAGGGTCAAGCCCTGCGCGGGGTGGCGTTCCAGAGTCCGGGCCAGGCTGATGCGAACGGCACCGTGGGTACCCGGCCGGGGGAACGTCGAGAGGCACAGGGAGTGGATCACGTGCACTGCCAGGGTGTGACGGGGGGTTCCCCGTCCGGCTTCCAGCCACGTCGTCACCGCCTCCAGGACCTCCGCATGGTTGTCCTCCTCGGTGAGGAGGGCGCCCAGCGCGAAGGAGACGGCAGCGCGCAGCTTCGCGTCCAACTCCGTTGAGGAGCCGTCGAGGACGGCGTCCAGGAGCTTGAGGGCCGCGGCAGGCCGGGCGAGGCCGTAACTCCCCGCACAGGTCTCCGCGACCGTGCAGCGGAGAACGACCGATGACCGGCTCCACCGGCGCATCTGCTCCTTGACCGCACCGGACACCAGAGGGTGCTGGACGATCTCCCCGAGCGCCACCGCCACCAGCCGTCGGCGCCAGCGCTCCCCGGAGGAAGCGAAGCGGTGCAGCTGGGTCAGCGCGCCGGGGCCGGTGGCGTGAGCGAGGACGCGGCCGATCGCCTCTCCGGCGGCCACATCGAGCCCCGGCTGGTAGCGCAACTGCTCCAGCGCTCCCCACAGTGCTTCGGGCATGCCTTCGAAGTCCAGCCACAGATGACGCAGGAGGGTGACCGAGCGGTGCCTGCCGAAGAAGTCGATCGGCTGTACGGGGTAGCGGTACCGGTCGGCGGGAGAACTACGAGGTGCCAGCAGGCGGGCGCCGATGGCTTCCAGTCGATCCGCGAGCGAGGCGCCGAGGAGGTCTGGCGACCGGTCCTCCTGGGGCCCGGCCTCCCCTGACCCGGCAGCACGCTCACCGAGCAGAGGCCGCATCGCAGCGGCGAACTGCTCGATCACCGTTCGGTCCTGTCCCGGGAGAAGAGCCACGGCCGCCATCAGGGAGACCTTGTCGGCACTGTGCCGAGCCTGAACGAGCGCGGACCGGGCTGCCTCCTCGGTGCCCGTCAGCAGGCCGCTGAGCACAGGCCCGGTGGGTGCGGACGTCCCGACGGCCCGACCCACCCCGTGCGCAAGTTCGACGGCGTCTCCGGGCAGCGGATGTGCGGAGAGGTAGTCGGTGAACGCGGAGGAGGCCAGTACGGCCAGTGCCGTGTCCAGTTGTGAGCCGTCAAGCAGCTCTTCAGCAGCCACGAGCCGTAGCCGCCGCTCCGCGACCTCGTGTGGATCCGGTGCGTCATGCACCACTTCCCACCTGCCGGCGTCCGGCGGCAGCCGGGCATCCTGCGCCATGGTGACGACCAGGTGCGCCCCTGCGCCGTGCAGGGCCTCGGCCAGGCCCGCCAACCGCACGTCGTCGAGCGACCGGGCGGATGCCGCAGGCAGTCCCTGAAGGAGGTAGCCACGGCCGGACCCCGGCCGCCACGAGGACAGATCCACCATCGCGTCCAGGCCTGTCACTCCCCTCTCCCCGTGCCTTTCGGCGAGAAGGGCGAAGGCCGCCGTGCCGGCACCCGTTCCGGACCTCGACCTGAGCAGCACGATCCGGCTGTCCAGCGCCTTCCGGCAGCGGCCGTGCGAGGGGGGTTCGACGAATCCGTAGAGTCGCCTGCGCACATCCTGCGCCGGGTAGGGGCCCTCACGCAGGCGAGGCTTGAGAATCTGCTCGGTGGCCTCGTCGTTCCACGCACTGATGTTCAGGTACGTGAAGTCGCCTCCGACGTTGCCCATCAACGCGACCCCGCTGTCCACCCGCTGGTGGCTCTCACGGTGAGCGCTGCGCTGACCGGCTCCAGGTCGCGCCGACGTGTCAGGCGCGTGGGGACCCGGCTGGACGTCGGGTCCCGCAGCGGGAACGGGTCCGGCGTTCACCGGTGGTCCCTGTCGGCAGTCCGCTTGTCACCCGCCACGTTGTCTCCGCCGCCCCAGTGCTGGTTGGTTCCGCGGTACGTGGTCGCGCGTGCGGTGTAGGTGAAGTCACGACCGACGTTGCCCATCACCGCGGCTCCTTCACCGACGCTCTGGGAGCTTCCGCTGCAATCCGTTCCGGGCACGTCGTCCGGCTCCCCCGCACGGACCGTCGGGACCGCGCCCGCGGGCTCCTCGCTCCGCTGAACGCCCGCGCGCACGAGGTTGCCGGAAGGTGAGGGAACGTAGAGCCAGGCCCGCTGTGCGAAGCCCTTGCCCTCGACGGTTGCCGGCACTTCGACACACCGATCCGGATGAAGCCCCGCGTAGGCGCCCAGTACGACGTCTTCGTAGACCCTCTCCGAGATGATCGCGACGATGTGGGTCACCTCCTCGCTCGCCGCGGAGAGGATCGCCTTGACCGGACGCGAGTCCAGGAGCCGGTGCGTGTCGTTGCGGGCCGTGCCGTTGCCGTCTCCCGGATCGCCCCCGTCGGGCAGCGGGCCGACGTGCACACTGGCCCGGAGCCTGATCCGCGGGCCGACGGCCTGCCGGTTGTACGTGCCGAGCACACCGTCCAGAACGCCCAGGAAGGGCCAGAGGACGAAGGGCAGGTGCACGGGATCGAACCCGAAGACCACGCCGTCCCCCGTATTGGCGGGGAACCGCTGGGCATCACGCAGTTCATGCAGGCCGGCCCGCTCAAGGGCCTGGTCCACCAGGCGAGGGATGAGCTGGCTGACCGGGCCGTGCTGGGCGGCCGGCAGGCCGGTGAAGTCCTTGGCGTCGACAGCGAACAGAGCGCGGTACGGCGGCAGCGGACGGCTGTCGGCATACGGAACGGGCATAGGGACAGACATGCGGATTCCCCTTCTGGATGGTCCGGCAGGCAGCCGGAACCGGGCTGCCTCGAGGTTCCATCCGCCACGCGCCGCCGAGTGCACACCACTGGGCGCATGGAGCGTGTTCCGGATCACATGTCGCTGTCGCCGTCCTCAGTCGGCCGCCGCCCAGCACTCCAGGGCTTTCACGTCCTTGATGACGATGACCCGCCGCGCCGTCTCGACCAGCCCGACGGCCCGCAGTTGCCGCAGCCCGCTGATGACCGCGTTGCGCGTCACGCCGATCGCCTGAGCGACCTCCTCCTGGTTCAGACCCGTCAGCCGGACGGAGTTGCCCTCCGTCCCCCTGTCGGTGAGCACCGCCAGCCTCAGCAGGGTTCGCGCCAACCGCACGACCAGGGGCAAGCTCTGCAACTCACCCCGGTAGAGGTCCGACTCGCGCATTCTGGCCAGTGCCTGACGCATCAACTGGATGACCAGACCGCGCTCCTCGACGAACCTCACGAAACGCTGGGCATCCAGGACAACCGCAACACAGGGGGTCAGGGCGACCACGTCGGCCGTGCGTGACGTTCCGTTGAAGACCGAGACCTCCCCGAGCAGGTCACCCGGCCCCCTGAACGCAAGCCAGGTCTTGGCGCCACTGGGCTCTCGGCACACCACCTTGGCCAACCCCGAGGTGAGAGCGAGGAGATGGGTGCCGGGAGCGCCTTGCCGCAGCATCACGCTCCGCTCCGGAAACCTCCGGGTCACGCCTTGATCGCGCAGTTCGCGCCAGACTTCGTCGGACAGCACGTGTCGCCTTCCCATCACGCCCACACCGGTGCACATCGGACCCACGAGTTGTACGCCGCCTTCGCGGTCGTCATCGAGGATCGCGGGACGTTGGCCGAAAGCAATCGTGGCGGTCCGGCAGGCTCGCCACGATCACGTGCCGCCGCCCGCTCTCGGCGAAGGCCGCATGTCGCTCGTCGGCCTGCGTCGTGTCCGGGACGCGCCTCCGTCAAGCCCGCGCCGCACGGTTGTCGGTGCGGATGCCGGGAGATGGTGTCAGACGGCGCCCGCTTCGGGTGTCACCCGATCAAGCGGCGGACCCCACGAGAGTCAACGGCACGGCCGAGCGCACCGGCTCCTGCTGTCGCACCGAGGAGAAGGTCCGGGATCAGCGTGTCCTCCCCCGGGCCCGGAGCCGGGCGGTCGGCACCTCCGGTGCGTCGAGGCGGGCGCCGTCGTAGCCGACCACGTCGCCGAAGCGGGAGCCGGTCGTCCAGTCCTCCCTCGCCTGGCGGATCTCCTCGTCGGTCCGGCCGATGAAGTTCCACCACATCACGATCTCCTCCTCGAAGGGCTCCCCGCCGAGGAGCATCAGGCCCGCGTCCGCGTCGGCGCGCAGGGGGAGTTCGGTTCGACCGCAGCCGAGGTAGAGCATGGACCCCCGCGGGACGGGCACACCGTCGACGTGGGCCTCGCCGGACAGGGCGAGGACGGCGTACTCGAAGTCGGGCTCCAGGGGCAGCCGGTGGTCCGCACCGGCGCCCAGCGCGAGGTCCGCGCCGACGATGGGGGTGTACGCGGTGCCCGGGGAGGCCGTGCCGTCCAGCGTCCCGAGGATCACCGTCGCCTCCAGGCCGGGGGCGGTGACCCGGGGCAGGACGGTGTGGTGCTCGAAGCGGGGCTCGGCCCCGCGGTGCTCTTCGGGGAGGGCCACCCACAGCTGGGCGCCGTGCAGGAACCGGGCGTGCGAGCGGGGGCTCTCCTCGGAGTGGCTGATCGCCCGGCCCGAGGTCATCAGGCCCAGCTCGCCGGGGCGGACGGTGGCCAGGGACCCCGTGCTGTCGCGGTGCAGCACCTCGCCCTCGTGGAGCCAGCTCACGGTCTGCAGGCCCATGTGGGGGTGGGGCGGCACCTGCATCCCGGGCTCGTCCGCGATGTCGTCGGGCCCGTAGTGGTCGACGAAGGCCCAGGCTCCCACCATGCGCCGTCCCAGGTTCGGCAGCAGCCGGCGCACCTCGGTGGACTCGCCGAGGGGGACGTGCCGGGGGCTGAGGAGCTCGCGGACGGGCTGGGCGACGACGAATCCCCGGCCGCCGCAGACGGAGAGGGCGGCCTGACGATCGAGATTGCTCATGGCGCCAACCTACTGCGGCGTCAGCCGTCGTTCGCCTCGCCGCGGCCCGGCCCTGTCACCGAGGGTGCGGGCGGCGCCGCGGGGCCCTCAGCCCCGGCAGGGCTCCGGCGACCGCTCCGAGCGCCCGCGGCTGGCCGGAACCCGTCACGTTCCCCCGCGGTACCCGCGGCGGGCGGGAACGCTCGCCGTCCGTCGGCCGCGATGCGTCGCCGCGGGACCGGACGTGCTGCTGGGCGGCGTCACTTGGGGGCCGGGACCATCCCCGGGGCCGGGCGGACGCATGGGGCGGCGGGTGGTACGGACCAAGTTGAGCGGTGCTCGAATTCAGCCGTTTCGGAGGCCGGCCCACCGGCGGCGCACCGGAGTCGGAAGACTGCGTCGTGGTGCGGGCCCTCCGCCCGGCCCGGAACGACGACATGCCCACGCACGGTTACGCCCACGTCATCGACGAGAGCAGGAGCGTCCCCATGGCCCGCTTGCGCACTCCCCGACCTCTGTCCCTGGCCGGCATGGCGGTATCCGCCCTGCTCCTGCTGGGTTCGGCGCCCGCGGCGACGGCCGCACCCTCCGAGCGGCTTCCGGCCTCGCGCCTGCTCCCGGTCCCGGCGGGAGGGCTCCACAGTTTCGTGCGGGGGCTGAACAACAGCGGCACGATCATCGGCGAGTACCACGTGGAGGGCTCCGGTGGGCCGCTCGCGATCCGGTGGAACGCCCACCGCCCCGGCTACACCCGTCTGGCGCCGCTGCCCGGTGAGAGGTTCAGCCGCACGACCGCGCTCAGCGACGCCGGCTGGGTGGTCGGCCAGTCCTACGACGAACTGCCCGGTGCCCACCCCGTGCGCTGGACACCCCGCGGCACCCCGAAGCGGCTGGCGCTTCCCCGCGGCTCCCTCGGCGGCAACGCGTCGGCCGTCAACAACGCCGGGGTCGCGGTCGGCGACGCGCAGGGCGCGGACTCCCGTTCCCGTCCGCTGCGCTGGCGGCCCGACGGCAGGGGGACCGTGCTGCCCTTGCTGCCCGGCGACGGCAGCGGCACGGCCACGTCGGTCAACAACGCGGGCACGGCCGTCGGGTGGACCGAGCGGCGTGGTGTCGCCGGTGGCCCCGCGCGCCCCGTGCGCTGGAACGCGGCGGGTGCCGTGAGCGCGCTGCCCCTCCCCCCGGGGTTCACCGGGGCCCGGACGAGCCGGATCACCGACAGCGGCGTGGTGTTCGGCCACGGGCGGCTGGCCGGGAGCACGGAGTACGACCGGGTCCTGGTGTGGGCGGCCGACGGCACGGTCCGCGACGCCGGGCGCGGGCGGGCATACGGCGTCAACCTGGCGGGCACGGTCGTGGGGGCTTCGCTGGACGACTCCCCGAACGGCGATCCGGCCCGGTGGAACGCGAACGGCACGCGGACCGTGCTGGCCAACCCGGCGGAGGCGGCTGGGGAGGTCCTGGCGATCAACAACCGGGGCACGGCCGTCGGGTACGCCTGGCCGCCGGCCGGGAACCCCGCGCTGGACAAGGCCCTGATGTGGAAGCCGGACGGTACGGTCGTCCCGCTGCCGCCGTCGTCTCTCGGCCCCTACGCCGCGGCCTTCGCCGTCAATGACGCCGGAGTGATCGCCGGGTTCGCCGTCGGCACGGACGGCGCCGGCAACCCGACGACCTGGCGTGCGACCGTCTGGAAGCGCTGACGCCCGCCGCCTCCCCGGCCGGAGTCCCGGGGAGGCGGCGGACACGGTCTGCCCCTCGGGTCCCGGCCCGAGGGCCTCTGCCCGTCGTCCGTGTGGCGCCGCCCCCGGTCCGGAGCAACCGCCCGGCCGCAGCCGGGACGGGTCGGCAGCCGACCGCCTTCGATCTGGCGGCATCGGCACGGAAGCGGCCTGACGGTCCGCACCGCACCGCTCGGCTCGGCTCGGCTCGGCTCGGCTCGGCTCGGCTCGCGGCAGCGAACCCGTCCCCCCGGCCGGCCCGGGGATGCGCCGCCCGCTCCCCGCCGTCCTCGGTCCACCGGCCCTGCCGGCGGCCGGGCGTCTGCGCCGGTCAACCCGGCGCAGACGCCGGCGGCAACGGCCCGGCACGACCACGACCGCGGTGATCCGCCGACGAA
Organism: Streptomyces sp. C10-9-1; assembly: GCF_024497955.1. GTDB lineage: Bacteria > Actinomycetota > Actinomycetes > Streptomycetales > Streptomycetaceae > Streptomyces > Streptomyces sanyensis. The sequence goes on from NZ_JANHKP010000018.1 coordinate 116,407, forward strand.
GGCGCCCGACGGATCACCAGCGCAGACCGGCGCACTACCCCCGGTACGCCTCCAGCAGCCGCAGCCACACCTCGCTGATGGTCGGGAACGCGGGCACCGCGTGCCAGAGCCGCTCCACGGGCACCTCCCCGGCGACGGCCACGGTGGCCGAGTGGAGGAGTTCGCCGACACCCGGCCCCACGAAGGCGGCACCGAGCAGGACCTCTCGGTCGAGGTCGACCACCATCCGGGCACGGCCCCGGTAGCCGTCGGCGTAGAGGCCAGCCCCCGACACGGACCCCAGGTCGTAGTCGACGGCGCGCACCCGGTGCCCGGCCCGCTCCGCCTCGGCGAGGCTGAGCCCCACGGCGGCGGCCTCGGGATCGGTGAAGACCACCTGGGGGACTGCCGCATGGTCGGCCGTGGCGCTGTGCGCGCCCCAGCGGTCGGTCTCCAGCAGCGGGACGCCCCCGGCCCGCGCGGCGATCGCGGCGCCGGCGATCCGCGCCTGGTACTTGCCCTGATGGGTCAGCAGCGCACGGCGGTTGACGTCGCCCACGGCGTAGAGCCAGTCCGTGCCGCGCACGAGGCAGGTGTCGTCGACGTCCAGCCAGGCGCCGTCGGTCAGGCCCACGCTCCCGAGCCCGATGCCGTCGGTGCGCGGGGCGCGGCCGGTGGCGAAGAGCACCTCGTCGGCCTCGACGAGCGCGCCGTCGTCGAGCACGACGCTGACGGGGCCGGTGTGCCCCCCGGGCCGGTCGACGGCGGCGACGGACACGCCGAGCCGCACGTCCGCCCCCGCCTCCTTCAGCGAGTCGACCACGTACTCGCCGACGAAGGGCTCCATCCGCGGCAGCACGCCCCCGCCGCGGACCAGGAGGGTGACCCGGGAGCCGAGCGCCTGCCACGCGGTGGCCATCTCCACTCCGACGACCCCTCCCCCGACGACGGCAAGGCGCTGGGGAACCTGCTTCGCGCTGGTCGCCTCGCGGCTGGTCCAGGCGCCCGCGCCGGTGAGACCGGGCAGGTCGGGCAGGACGGCGCGGCTGCCGGTGGCGATGACGACGGCGTGGCGGGCGGTGAGCAGGCGGTGCTCGCCCTCGGGGCCGTCGACGGAGACGGAGCGCGGCCCGTGGAGTCTGCCGCGGCCGCGGTAGAGGCGGGCGCCGATCGAGTCGAGCCAGGCGGCCTGGCCGTCGTCCTTCCAGTCGCCGACCTTCTCGTCGCGCCGCGCCAGGACCGCCGCGGCGTCGAGGGGCCCCTGCACGGACGCGGCGAGCCCGGGCACCCTGCGGGCGTCGGCGCGTGCGATGGCCGGACGCAGCAGGGCCTTGCTCGGCACGCAGGCCCAGTACGAGCAGTCCCCCCCGATCAGTTCGCCCTCCACGACGGCCGTGCCCAGGCCCGCCGCACGCGTCCGGTCGGCGACGTTCTCACCGACCGGCCCCGCTCCCACCACGACGACGTCGTACTCCGCAGCATCGGTCATAGGGCCAGTCTGACCGGGGGTGTGCGCCCCGGCCACATGGGCAGGGGCAGGAATAGCCGGGCTCCGGGCACCGTTGTGCGGGGCGAGTCGCCGAATGTCAGGAAGAGGTACACAGGTATGAGCACGATCGAGCTCACCAAGGAGAACTTCGATCAGACCGTCGAGGAGAACGACTTCCTCCTGATCGACTTCTGGGCTTCCTGGTGCGGTCCCTGCCGCCAGTTCGCACCGGTCTACGAGAGTGCCTCGGAGCGCCACGGGGACCTGCTGTTCGGCAAGGTCGACACGGAGGCGCAGCCGGAGCTGGCGGCCGCGTTCGGCATCCGGTCGATTCCGACCCTGATGATCGTCCGGGACAAGGTCGCGGTGTTCGCCCAGCCGGGGGCGCTGCCGGAGACCGCGCTGGAGGACGTGATCGGGCAGGCCCGGAAGCTGGACATGGACGAGGTCCGCAAGTCGATCGAGTCCCAGCAGCAGGACGGGGCGGAGCAGGGCGGGGCCGCGTAGCGGGTGCGGGGGCGGGGCCCGCCTCGGAGGCGGGCCCCGCCCCCGCACCCGTACGACGGGGAGCCGTCCGGCCCTGACCGCCGGGCGGCTCCCCGGACTGCCGTGTGCCGCCCTGCCGGGCGGCACACGGCAGTCCGGGGCGGGTGGCTCCTCAGCGCTCCAGGACGAGGGCGATGCCCTGGCCGACGCCGATGCACAGGGCCGCGAGGCCGGTGCCCGATCCGGCGGCGGCGAGCTGGTGGGCCACGGCTCCCGCGAGCCGGGCGCCGGAGGCGCCGAGCGGGTGGCCGAGGGCGATGGCGCCGCCGCGCGGGTTGACCACGCCGGGGTCGAGTTCGGGCCACTCGGCGAGGCAGCCGAGCGCCTGGGCGGCGAAGGCCTCGTTGAGTTCGACGGTCCTCAGGTCGGCGAAGGTCCGGTCCGCCCTGCCCAGCGCCCGCCGGACCGCCTCCACGGGGCCGAGGCCGAACAGCTGGGGCTCGACGCCGGTCACGGCGGAGGCGCGGATGCGCGCCAGCGGCTCGCGGCCGGTCGCCGCGAGGCCCTCCTCGTCCACGAGCAGCAGGGCCGCGGCACCGTCGTTGAGGGGGGAGGCGTTGCCCGCGGTGACGGTGCCGTCCACGCGGAACGCCGGCTTCAGCTTCGCCAGGGCCTCCATCGAAGTGGTGTCGCGGATGCACTCGTCGCGGGCGAGGTCCGCACCGTCGCAGTCGACGACCTCCGCGTCGTACAGCCCCTTGGCCCATGCCTCGGCGGCCTTGCGGTGGCTGTCGAGGGCGAAGGCGTCCTGCTGCTCGCGGCCGATGCCGTGCTTGTCGGCGACGCGTTCGGCCCCCTCGCCCAGGGTGACCGTCCACTCCTTCGGCATACGGGGGTTGGTCATCCGCCAGCCCAGGGTGGTCGAGTGGAGTTCCTGGTGCCCGGCGGGGAAGGCGCGTTCCGGCTTCTGGAGGACCCAGGGGGCACGCGACATGGACTCCACCCCGCCAGCGATGGCGATGGAGGCGTCGCCGAGGGCGATGGCCCGGGCGGCCTGGACGACGGCCTCCAGCCCCGAACCGCAGAGCCGGTTGACGGTCACACCGGGCACCGTGACGGGCAGGCCCGCGAGCAGCACCGCCATCCGGGCCACGTCGCGGTTGTCCTCGCCGGCGCCGTTGGCGTCGCCGAGGACGACGTCGTCGATGCGGGCGGGGTCGAGGTCGGGTGTGCGGTCGACGAGTGCCCTGACGACACGGGCGGCGAGGTCGTCCGGCCGGACCGCCGAGAGCGCGCCCCCGAACCTTCCGATCGGCGTGCGGACGGCGTCGACGATGTAGACGTCGCGGATGCTCATCGAGTCACTCCCGGGCCAGGACCGGGGTCCTCCTGGCGGGCCCCGTCCACAATCGAGTCGCCCGAGTCTGTGACGGGCGCGGCGCCCTGTCAACGGCCCTCCGCACGTGAAGATCGACACGTGGCGGGGCCGGACGGCCCGGCGCGGGACGGCGACCCGGGTCCTCAGACGTCGTCGGCGTCGATGACCCGCACGGTGAGGCCGTAGTCCAGTTCGGCCCCGTCCACGAGAAGAGCCTCCACGGCCCGGGTCTCGGGGTCGATGTCGGCTTCCACGCCGTCGCCGACGTAGCGGGGGTAGCCGGAGGCTCCCAGCTCGCCGGTGGCGTCGACGACGGCGGAGCGGATCGCGCCGTCGGCGGCGGCCACCGGGTCGTCCCCGTCGACGTGCTCGGGCAGGACCAGGACCCCGAAGCGCTGCGGTTGGTTCCTCATGAAGGCGACGCTAGACACCCGGGCCGCCCGCCGCACCTCGTCCGCCGACCCGCTCGCGGGTGAGCGGACCGCAGCGGCGGTCAGCTGGACTCCCGGTGCACCGGGCGGGCGGCCATCAGCTCGCGCTCCCGGGCGGGCGCGCCCGGCTCGCGCACGGCGCGGTCCACCAGCCCGGCGAGGTCGCCGCCGCTCATGGTGTCGATGCGCACGGTGCTGAGCCGGGGGCGCAGCAGCCGCCCGAGCAGCAGGTCGCCGGCGCCGACGACGGCGGTCTCCCGGGGGACTTCCACCCCCTCGTCCTGGAGGGCCCGCATCAGGAGCATCGCGTACGCGTCGTCGTAGGCGTAGACGGCGTCCAGTCGCAGGGAGCGCCAGCGGGCGGCGAGCTCGGCCGCCGGCTCCTCCTCGTAGGCCATGGGGAGCGGGGCGATCCTGGCGCCCGCGCCCGCGGCGGCCGCACGGGCTCCCTCCAGCCGGGGGAGGGCCAGGCGCGCCGCGCCCGGGTCCTCCGGCAGGACCACGCCGATCGCGCGGCGGCCGCGCCGGAGCAGATGGGCGGCGGCGCAGGCCCCGATGCGGCGCTGGTCCATGACCAGGGAGTGGGCACCCTCCGTGCCCCGGGGGCCGAGGGTGACCACGGCCCGGGCGCCGGAGCGCCGCAGCAGCCGTACACCGTGCCGGGTCGGCTGGGTCTCGCCGAGGCAGACGACGGCCACGGGCCTCAGCTCGGCCCAGGCCCGGGCGGCGTCGTCGCCGTCGAGGCCGGTGCTGCCGTACTGGACGACCGTGTACTCCAGTCTGCGCAGCTCGGCCTCGAAGTCGTCCAGGAAGGGGCCCGGGAGGGGGCCGCCGGGGTGTCCCGGGGCCGGAACGACCACGGTGCGGGTGCGTCCGGCCCGCAGGCTGCGGGCGGCGGCATGGGGGACGTAGCCGAGTTCCTCGGCGGCGGCCCTGACCCGCAGCCGGGTCGGTTCGCTGATCCGCACCGCGGGTGTGTTGTTGAGGACGTACGAGACGGTGGCCCGGGAGACTCCGGCCAGCCGGGCGACATCGGCGCTGGTCGGGGCGGAGCGGTCCACGGGCGGTTCGGGTGTCTGGCTCATCGCGCGGGTCATCCTTCCAGAGCCCGCGAGTCCCGCTCACGGGCTCTGGCCGGAATGACATCGCAGCGCTCTGCCCCAACTGCGGTGCAGGGCACAGAGGTTGCGGTCGGGCCGTGCCGGGGCGGCGGCGGGCACCGGTCGGGGCACGGTGTGCGGATGGCTGGATCCGTGGGGCCGGGGGGCCTACGGTGCGGTCATGACGATCTTCAGTTCCTCCCGAGACGGCGCCCCCGTGGCCCCCGGCCACGGCGGCACGGCCGCCACCCGCGAGGCCGACCCCGCCCTCGTCGGCCCCGTGCGCACCTCCTACGCCCCCGACCGCGACGGGGACCCGGACCCCGGTGAGATCGTGTGGACGTGGGTGCCCTTCGAGGAGGGCGACGGACGCGGCAAGGACCGCCCGGTGCTGGTGGTGGCGCGGGAGGCGGAGGGGACCGTGCTCGCGGTGCAGCTGTCCAGCCGGCGACGCGACGGGGACCACGAGTGGGTCGCGCTGGGCGCGGGCCCCTGGGACTCCGCGGGGCGCCCCTCGTGGGTCGACCTGGACCGGGTGCTGCGGGTCCACGAGGACGGGATGCGCCGGGAGGCGTGCGCCCTGGACCGGGAGCGCTTCGACCGGGTGGCCGGGCGGCTGCGGGAGCGCTACGGCTGGTCCTGAGGGCACCGCCCGGCGCTGTCCGGCGGGTCCGCGGCCTCGCCGCCGTCGGCCCCGGGCACTCCGCCGAGCACGGACCGGAAGGCGCCGAGAGTCCTCTGCCCGGGCGTGCGGTCCAGGACGGCGAAGACGACCTCGTCGAAGTGGCCCCCGAACCGCGCGCCCGGGGCCAGGTGGGTGCGGAAGGCGGAGGCCACCTGGGCGGGGTCGTTGGCGAAGACGCCACAGCCCCAGGCCCCCAGGACCAGGCGCCGGTAGCCCCCGGCGACCGCCGTCTGGAGGACCCGCTCGGCGCGCCGGCGCAGGATGCCGGGGATCAGGGGCAGCTGCTCGGGGGCGCGGCTGCGCACGACCCCGGCGTTCGGTGCCGGGCAGGTGAGGAACCCGGCCTCGAAGGGTTCCGCCAGCAGGGCCCCCTTGTCGTCCCGGAAGACGGGGACCCGCGGGGAGTGGATCACCCGGTCGGAGTACAGGGGGCTGCGGTCCGCCCGGTGGTGCTCGTAGTACTCGCGGGCCCGCAGCAGGGTCGTGTACAGCGCGGAGGCCCGGCAGAGGGCCTCCTCCTGCGCCTGGGCGCCGTTGAGGTAGCCCCCTCCGGGGTTGCGTGCGGAGGCGAAGCTGAGCACGGCCGGCGGCCCGCCGCCCCGCCCGGCGAGCCGGCGGGCGGCCGCGGTGCTGGACTCCCCCGTCACCGCGAAGGCCGTCGCCCGGCCGCTGCCGGGGTGCGCGTCCACCGGGTCCGGTCCGTGGAGGCGGGTGGCCGCGCAGGAGGCGGCCACGGCCTCCCGCAGGGGCACCTCGCGGCCGTCGGGCAGCCGGTAGCCGCCGGCGGCGACGATCTCCTCGTTGTGCTGTGCGATCCCCCGCAGCCGTGCGCTCATGGCATCATCCTCGCCGGGGGCGGGTGCCCCGGGCAACCGGGTTTCCGCTCCTCAGAGGCGCTCTTGTGCGAACCGACGGCAGTGGCTTTAGGTTGACAGGGTCCCGCGCGGGACCCTTCGCCCCCCGAGGAGTCGATCATGCCGACGCCCGACACCGACGACTTCGGGCCTCCCCTGTCCGAGGACGAGGCCGAGGAACTGCTGCGCTGCATCTGCTTCAAGACCGGGCCGCCCCGGACCGTCGGAGTGGAGGTGGAATGGCTGGTCCACGATGCCGACCGGCCCCACCTCCCCGTGGCGCGCGAACGCCTGGCGGCGGCGTTCGACGCGGTGCGCTCCCTGCCGCTCGCCTCGGCCCTGACCTTCGAGCCCGGCGGCCAGCTGGAACTCAGCTCGCCCCCCGCCGCGTCCCTCGCCGAGTGCGTGGAGGCGACCTCCGCCGACCTGCACACCGTCCGCGAGGGCCTGGGGGCCCACGGACTCGTCCCGGCCGGGTACGGCATCGACCCCTGGCACCCGCCCCGCCGGATGCTCCACGAGCCGCGCTACGACGCGATGGAACGCCACCTCGACCGCACCGGCCCCGCCGGGCGGATCATGATGTGCACCTCCGCCTCCGTCCAGGTCTGCCTCGACGCGGGCACGGAGGAGCCGGGGCCGCTCGGGCACGCCCGGCGCTGGCAGATGGCGCACCTGCTGGGGGCGGTCCTGGTCGCCTCCTTCGCCAACTCGCCCTTCCGGCAAGGACGCCGCACGGGCTGGAAGTCGACGCGGCAGGCGGTCTGGGCGGCGCTCGACCCCGTCCGCACCCTTGCCCCCGAGCCGTTCGCGGAGCCCCGGGCCTCCTGGGCCGCCCGTGCCCTGGACGCCCCGGTCATGTGCGTGCGCCGGACCGAGGGCCCCTGGGACGGGCCGACGGGCCTGACCTTCCGGCAGTGGCTGCGCGGCGGGTACCCCAGGCGCCCCGGACGGGCGGACCTCGACTACCACCTGACCACCCTGTTCCCGCCTGTCCGGCCTCGCGGGCACCTGGAGTTGAGGATGCTCGACGCCCAGGACGGGGAGCACGGCTGGACGGTCCCGCTCGCCGTCACCACCGCCCTGTTCGACGACCCCGAGGCCGCCGAGACCGCCTACCGCGCGGTGAAGCCCCTGGCGGAGTCCGCCGGTACGCTGCCCGCCCCCGTCAACCCGCTGTGGGTGGCCGCGGCCCGGCGGGGGCTGGCCGACCCGGAACTCGCCGCGGTGGCGGCCGTCTGCTTCGCCGCCGCCGTGGACGCGCTGGAGCGCATGGGAGCACCCGGCGACCTGCTGGCGCGGGTCGCCGAGTTCCACGAGCGCCGCGTCCTGCGCGGCCGCTGCCCCGCCGACGATCTCCGACCGCCCGCCACGGCCCGGGAGGCCGCGATATGACCGAGGACCTGCGGCGCCGCGCGCTGGACGCGCTGACCGCCGCCCGTGCCCGTACCGCCGTGCTCACCGACTGCGTCGAGGACGGTGAGCTGATGGCCCAGCACTCCCCCCTGATGTCCCCGCTGGTGTGGGACCTGGCGCACATCGGCAACCAGGAGGAGCAGTGGCTGCTGCGCACCGTCGGCGGGCGTGACGCCCTCAGGCCGGAGATCGACTCGGTCTACGACGCCTTCGAGCACCCCCGGGCGACGCGCCCCTCGCTGCCGCTGCTGGCCCCGGCCGAGGCCCGGCTGTACGCGGGGGACGTACGGGGCCGGGTGCTGGACGTGCTGGAGCGGACCGCGCTGGAGGGCTCGCCGCTCACCGACGCGGCCTTCGCCTTCGGGATGGTGGCCCAGCACGAGCAGCAGCACGACGAGACGATGCTGATCACCCACCAGCTCCGGCGGGGACCGGTGGCCCTCACCGCGCCCGAGCCGCCCGTGCACCCCCCCGAGGCGCTGCCGGCCGAGGTCCTGGTGCCCGGCGGCCCGTTCACCATGGGGACGTCCACCGAGCCCTGGGCGCTGGACAACGAGCGGCCCGCCCACCGCCGGGAGGTGGACGCCTTCTGGATGGACACCGCGCCCGTCACCTGCGGCGCGTTCCGGCAGTTCATCGACGACGGCGGCTACGGGGAACGGCGGTGGTGGGCGCCGGCGGGCTGGGAGCAGATCCGCACCCACGGCATCGCGGCTCCGCTGTTCTGGCGCCGCGAGGGCGGAACGTGGCTGCGCCGCCGCTTCGGGGTGAGCGAGGAGGTCCCGGCGGACGAGCCGGTGCTGCACGTGAGCTGGTACGAGGCGGACGCGTACGCACGCTGGGCGGGGCGGCGGCTGCCGACGGAGGCCGAGTGGGAGAAGGCCGCCCGCCACGACCCGGTCTCCGGGCGCTCCCGGCGCTACCCCTGGGGGGACGCCGATCCGGACGAGGAGCACGCCAACCTGGGCCAGCGGCACCTGCGCCCGGCCCGCGCGGGCGGCTACCCCCGGGGTGCCTCACCGCTCGGGGTGCGCCAGCTGATCGGCGACGTGTGGGAGTGGACGTCGAGCGACTTCCTGCCGTACCCGGGCTTCGCCGCGTTCCCCTACCGCGAGTACTCCGAGGTGTTCTTCGGTCCGGAGTACAAGGTGCTGCGGGGCGGGGCGTTCGGGGTGGACCCGGTGGCCTGCCGGGGAACCTTCCGCAACTGGGACCTGCCCGTGCGCCGCCAGATCTTCTCCGGGTTCCGCACCGCGCGGGACGCCGAGGCGCGTCCCCGGGAGGATGCCTGATGTGCCGCCATCTCGCCTACCTCGGCCCGGCCGTGCCGCTGGGCGCGCTGCTGACCGAGCCGGAGCACGGCCTGGTGCGCCAGTCCTACGCACCGCGCCGCCAGCGGTACGGGACGGTCAACGCCGACGGCTTCGGCGTGGGCTGGTACGCGCCGGGCGACGCCGTTCCGGCGCGCTACCGGCGGGCGGGCCCGATCTGGGGGGACGCCTCCTTCGCCGACCTCGCCAGGGTGGTGCGCACCGGTGCGCTGCTCGCCGCGGTGCGGGACGCCACCCTCGCGGGGGCGGACGGCGAGGCCGCGGCGGCGCCGTTCGCCTCCGGGCGGCTGCTGTTCAGCCACAACGGGGCCGTGCGGGGCTGGCCGGAGACCGCGTCCGCCCTCGCCTCCTCGCTGCCGGGCCGGGCGCTGCTGTCGATGGAGGCCCGCACCGACTCGGCGCTGCTGTGGGCACTGGTGCTGCACCGGCTCCGGGAGGGGGACGCCCCCGGCCGTGCGATGGCCGAGACCGTGCGCGACGCGGCCGCCGCGGCCCCGGAGTCGCGGCTGAACCTGCTGCTGACCGACGGGGAGTCGATCACCGCCACCACGTGGGGCGACACCCTGTGGTACCTGTCCGACCCGGCCGGGGCGACGGTGGTGGCCTCCGAGCCCTATGACGACGACCCACGCTGGCAGGAGGTGCCGGACCGTACGCTGCTGACGGCGACCCGGTCCGACGTCCTGCTGGCCGAGCTCAAGGAGCCGACCCAGTGAGCCCGTTCCAGCTGACCCGTACCCTGCCCGAGGACGCCACGGGGGCGGACCTGCGCGCGGACGTGCGCCGCGGTCTGACGCGCACCCCGAAGGCGCTGCCGCCCAAGTGGTTCTACGACGGCCGCGGCAGCGAGCTCTTCGAGGAGATCACCCGGCTGCCCGAGTACTACCCGACCCGTGCGGAGCGGGAGATCCTGGCGGAGCGCGCGGGCGAGATCGCGGCGGCGACGGGGGCCCGCACCCTGGTGGAGCTGGGCTCGGGGTCCTCGGAGAAGACGCGGTTCCTGCTGGACGCGCTGAGCGGGCTGCGCTCCTACGTGCCGGTGGACGTGAGCGAGAGCGCGCTTCGGGGTGCGGCCGAGGGCCTGCTGGCCGAGCGCCCGGGGCTCGACGTCCACGCGCTGATCGCCGACTTCACCCGCGACGTGGAGCTGCCCGGTACGCCGGGACCCCGGCTGGTGGCCTTCCTCGGCGGCACGGTCGGCAACCTGCTGCCCGCCGAGCGGGCCGCCTTCCTGCGCATGGTGCGGGGCCTGATGTCCCCGGGTGACGCCCTGCTGCTCGGCACCGACCTGGTCAAGGAGGAGGAGGTCCTGGTCAGGGCGTACGACGACGCGGCCGGGGTGACGGCGGCGTTCAACAAGAACCTGCTGTCGGTGCTCGCCCGGGAGCTGGGCTCGGACGCGGATCCGGACGACTTCGACCATGTGGCCGTCTGGGACCGCGAGCGCGAGTGGATCGAGATGCGGCTGCGGGCCCGGAAGGCGCTCACGGTGAAGATCCGGGAACTCGACCTGGTGGTGCCGTTCGAGGCGGGCGAGGAGCTGCGTACGGAGGTGTCGGCGAAGTTCCGTCAGGAGGGGGTGCGCAGGGAGCTGGCGGCGGCGGGGCTGGACCCGGTGCGGTGGTGGACGGACGGCGCGGGCCGGTTCGCGCTGAGCCTGGCGACGGCGCGCTGAGCCTGACGGGCCAGGGCGCGGCGGTCCGTGCCGGGGCCGGGGGCGATCGGCGTAAGCAGCCGGACCTCGGCCGTGAGCCGGCCGGCCGCGGCGACGCGGCGCAGTGAGGCCCCGAGGGGGTCGTCGCCGACGAAGGCGGCGGCCCCCGTGGGGCCGTAGGACAGGTGGACGGGCTGGACCGCGGCACCGGCGTCGAGGGCGGCCTGGAAGGCGGCGTGGCGGAAGCGCCCCTGGTCCCGGCCGCACCAGGTGGAGCCCTCGGGGAAGACGATCACGCGGTGCCCGGCGCGCAGGGCGCCGGTGAGCGCGGCCACGGTGGCGGGCAGCGTGCGCAGGCTGCCCCGGTCGACGAAGAGCGTGCCGCCGAGGGCGGCGAGCGGGCCGAGGACGGGCCAGCGGCGCACCTCGCTCTTGGCGAGCATCCGGCCCGGCAGCGCGGCCGCTATCAGCGGGATGTCCAGCCAGGAGACGTGGTTGGCCACCACCAGGCAGCCGGGCCCGGCCTCCGGGGTGTCACGGGCGGGCGGGCTCTCGGCGACGACGGTGGCGCGCACGCCGAAGCCCCGCAGCACGGACCGGGCCCACAGGGAGGTCAGGCGGTGGCGCGCGCCGCGGCCGAGGAGGGCCGCCGCGGGGGCGAGCGCCACGCCCCCGGCGGTCGCGGCGGTCCCGGCGGCGAGCCGTGCGGCGGCCCGGGCCCGTCCGGCGACGCCGCCGGGGTGCGCTGCGCAGCCCTGCGGGGTGCAGGGGGACGCGGGGAGCCAGGGCGATCCGGCCGCCGGAGCGGTGCTCACGCCGGGACCAGGGACAGGAAGTGGCGGAGGTAGCGCGGGTTGGTCCGGCGCAGGGAGAGCAGCACGTAGAGGTCGGCCACGCCGAAGTCGGGGTCGTGGGCCGGGGCTCCGCAGACCCAGGCGCCGAGGCGCAGGTAGCCGCGGAGCAGGGGCGGCAGTTCGGTGCGGCCCTGGGGCAGGGCGATGCCGTCGGAGCGCCAGAGGCGGTGCGGGGTGACCCAGTGCTCCTCGGGGGCGAGGTGGGCGCTGCGGACGGTGTCCCAGGTGGCCGCGGCCAGGGTGCCGCCGTCGCCCAGGGGGACCGAGCAGCAGCCGGCGAGCCAGTTGTGCCCGGTGTCGGCCATGTAGCGGGCGAGTCCCGCCCAGATCAGGGCGATCACGGCGCCGTTGCGGTGCAGGGGGTGGACGCAGGAGCGGCCGACCTCGACGAGGTCGTGGCGGATGGGGTCCAGGCGGGAGAGGTCGAACTCGCCCTCGGAGTACAGGCGCCCCGCGACGCGCGCGCGGTCGGGGGGCAGCAGCCGGTAGGTGCCGACGACCTCCCCGGTGTCGGCGGTGCGGACCAGGAGGTGGTCGCAGTAGGCGTCGAAGGCGTCGCTGTCGAGTCCGGGCTCGGGGCCGTCGAGGCGGGCGCCCATCTCCCCGGCGAACACCTGGTGGCGCAGGCGCTGCGCGGCGCGGACGTCCTCCGTCTCGCGGGCGAGGCCCACGAGGTAGCGGGTGTCCCCGGCGGCCACGGGGACGGACGGGGGCCGGGGGGCGGGAGCGTGCGGAACGGCGACGGGCGTTGCGGGCATGGCGGTCTCCTGCCGTACGGACGGGGCGGACCGCGGGTGCGGCGGCCCGGCACCTCGTTTCTTCCGTGGCCGGCTGGACTCGACGTGACCGCGCGGCGGAGCGCGGATGTGCGGACGCTGAATGCCGGGAGCGGCTCCGCCGCGAACGCGGGGCCGCTCCCGCGGCGGGCACCGCGCTCCGGTCAGGGGCGCAGCGCGGCGGTGATCCGCTGGGATGCCTCGCGGGCGGCGCTCTCGGGGTCGGCACCGCGGAGCACGGCCGTCATGTAGGGCTTGATGGGGTTGTCCAGTTCGACCTGCACCCACTGGGGGGAGTTGGGCGTGGCCCGTCCGAGGACGGCCCCGGCGGCCATCGCGGCGGTGCCCTCCCGGTCCTGGAGCTCGGCTCCCAGGGTCGTCTTGTTGGGCACGTAGTTCATGGCCCGGGCGAGCTCGATCTGCCACTTGTCGCCTGCCAGGGCGGAGACCACCTCGACGGCGGCGGCCCGTTCCTTGGAGCGCTCGGGGACGATGAGGTCCGAGCCGCCGATGAAGACCGAGCCGGGTGCCTCCGCGGTCTTGCCCGGCACGGGGAAGAACCCGAGCTTGCCCTTGAGGTCGGGGTTCTCGTTCTCGATGAAGGTGGCGGCGCTGGGTACCGCGATGATCTGGGCGGTGCGGCCCTTGGCGAAGACCCCGGGCTGGGGCGGGGTGTCCTCGTCGGCGTCCTTGGGGCCGTCGCCGAGGGCCTGGAGCTCCTTGTAGAACGCCATGCCCCGCAGGGCGGCCTCGCTGTGCAGGTCGCCCTCCCACTCCCCTCCGCGCTCGACGGCGAGCTCCCCGCCCTCGTCCCAGATGAAGCCGGCCAGGGTGTACCAGTCCTGGCCGGAGAGGTAGATGCCGTCCTGGGAGGCGGTGTCCAGCTTCCCGGTGATCTCCAGCCACTCCTCCCGGGTCCTGGGGGGCTTGGTGATGCCCGCCTCGGCGAACAGCTCCTTGTGGTAGATCACCACGCGGTTGGCCGCGTACCAGGGGATGCCGTACTGGGAGCCGTTGACCGAACCGGGCTCGGCGAGGCCGGGCAGCCAGGCCTCGCCGCCGAGGTCGCGCACGGACTCCAGGGTCAGGTCCCGCAGCCCGCCCTTCTCGGCGTAGCCCGCGACCTGGGTGTTCCCCACCTCGATGATCTCGGGGGCGTCGTCCGAGGCGAGGGCGGCCTCCACCTTCTCGCCGATGCCGGTCCACTCCTGGAGGGTGACCTCCAGCTCGATGTCGGGGTGCTCGTCCTCGAAGGCCGTCGTGAAGCGCTCCAGGAAGTCCTGCGAGACGCTGTTCTGCATCAGCCAGATCCGCACCGTGCGCGTATCGGAGCCGCCCGGCAGCATGCCGCACCCCCCGAGCGCGAGCGAGCACACGAGCGCGGTGGGCAGGGCGAGGGCGCGGATCTTCACGAGGTCACCTTCGACGTCGGGGCAGGGAGGTGTGACCCGACATGGGGGGAAGAGCTGACGCTCGCACGGGTGTGGCTGGATTTTGGTATGGACCAAAGGTCCGGTCAAGTCCGGAAAACCAGGCCGCAGGCGGCCTGCACCGGACGGGGAGATCGACTCGGCCCCCCGCGCTCCGCACACCCGTCGGCCGACACGCCGTCATCCTCCGCCGGAGACTGCGGCCTTGGGAGGGACGGCGGGCCTGACGGCCGGCCCCGGGCTCCCGCGCCGTCCGCCGCGGAGCGGGCGCACGGCCGTCCGCCGGGGGCCGCGGGCGCCTCCGGCAGGGCCTGCGGTGCGGTGACCCTCCGTGCCCGCTGCGCCCCTCTCGGTGACATCCGTCCGCTCCCGCCGGACGCCCGGAGCGGGCGGCCGCGGAGGGGAGCGGCCGGCGGACCGGCCCCGCCCGACGCCTCGCGGGACTCCCCGCGGTGGGGCACGGTGGAGTGAACGCACGGAGAGGAGCACGACGCACATGTCGAACCACACCTACCGCGTCACCGAGATCGTGGGCACGTCCACGGACGGCGTCGACCAGGCCATCCGCAACGGGATCGACCGCGCCGCGCAGACCCTGCGGGGCCTCGACTGGTTCGAGGTGACCCAGGTCCGCGGCCACATCGTGGACGGCACGATCGAGCACTACCAGGTCGGCCTGAAGGTCGGGTTCCGGCTGGAGGACGGCGACTGAGGGCCGCGCCACCGGCAGCGGTCCGCCGGCCGGGCCCCTTCGTCAGGTGCGCCCTTCGCTCTGCTGGGCGGCGCGCATCGCCTGCCCCGTCCGCACGGCGCCCCACACGGCGCGGACCACGCGGTGGCCGGCCCGCTCCGCGTCCCGGCAGACCAGTTCGTCGTCGTCCACCAGCATCCTGACCTCCCGGGACCGGGCCAGGCGGCGCAGGGCCTCCAGCTTGGTCACGCGGGCGGGGCGGCGGTCGGCACGGGGCCGCATGAACAGCCGCCCCTCGGGCAGTTCCTGCGCGGCCAGCCACGCGAGGGTGTCCTCGCGGCAGCGCTCGGGGCGCCCGGTCAGGTACACCACCTCGCACTCCCCGGCGGCCCGGCGGCACAGCAGCACCCCCTCGGCGAGCGGCGGGTCCTGGGGCGCCGCGGCGAAGAAGGCGTTCCAGTCGCGCGGCCGGCGCTCGAGCAGGTGCTGCCGGTGGGCGGTGTCGGCGAGGGTGTTGTCGAGGTCGAAGACGGCCAGCGGCCGGGTGTCCGGTGCCACGGCCCCAGGGTAGGTGAAGCGGCCCGGCGTGGGGCGCGCGGGGGCCGGGCCCCCGCGGCGGGGCTCCGGCTCCTCCCGTCAGGCCCCGGAGCCCCTGTGAACTGGAACGACACCTAGAATCGCCCGCTATGCACCCTCCTCATGACGGCTTCGTCCGGGTCCGCGGCGCGCGGGAGCACAACCTGCGCGGCGTCGATGTGGACATCCCCCGCAACGCCCTGGTCGCCTTCACCGGGGTCTCCGGGTCCGGCAAGTCGTCCCTGGCCTTCGGGACGCTCTACGCGGAGGCCCAGCGGCGGTACCTCGAGTCGGTCGCGCCCTACGCCCGCCGCCTGATCCACCAGGTGGGCGCCCCCGCGGTCGGCGAGGTCTCGGGGATGCCGCCCGCGGTCTCCCTGGAGCAGCGGCGCTCCTCCCCCACCTCCCGGTCCTCGGTCGGCACGGTCACCACCCTGTCCAACTCGCTGCGGATGCTGTACTCACGGGCCGGCGACTACCCGCCGGGCGCCCCGCGTCTGGACTCCGACGCCTTCTCCCCGAACACGGCGGCGGGCGCCTGTCCCTCGTGCCAGGGGATCGGCAGGGTGCACGGGACCACGGAGGAGCTGCTGGTCCCCGACCCCTCGCTGTCGATCCGCGAGGGGGCGATCGCGGCCTGGCCCGGGGCCTGGCAGGGCAAGAACCTCCGGGACGTGCTCGACGCCCTCGGCCACGACGTGGACCGGCCCTGGCGCGAGCTGCCCGCCGCGGAGCGGGAGTGGATCCTGTTCACGGACGAGCAGCCGGTGGTGACCGTCCACCCGGTCCGGGACGCCGGGCGGATCCAGCGCCCCTACCAGGGCACGTACACCAGCGCCCGCCGCCATGTGCTGCGCACCTTCGCCGAGTCCGGGAGCAGCACGCTGCGGGCGCGGGCCGAGGGCTTCCTGACCAGCGGCCCCTGCCCCGCCTGCGCGGGGGCGCGGCTGCGGCCGGAGGCGCTGGCGGTGACCTTCCGCGGCCTCACCGTCGCCGAGGCCGCGGCGCTCCCGCTCACCGAACTCGCCGGGGTCCTGGCGGCGGGGCAGGCCGGCGGGACGGCGCGGCTGCTCACCGACGACCTGCTCGCCCGGGTCGCCACCGTCACCGAACTGGGGCTCGGCTACCTGAGCCTGGACCGGCCCGCGCCCACACTCTCCAGCGGCGAGCTCCAGCGGCTGCGGCTGGCGACGCAGCTGCGCGCGGGCCTGTTCGGGGTCGTCTACGTCCTGGACGAGCCCTCGGCCGGGCTGCACCCGGCGGACACCGATGCCCTGCTGGTGGTGCTGGAGCGCCTGAAGGCCGAGGGCAACAGCGTGTTCGTGGTCGAGCACCACCTGGAGGTCGTGCGCCGGGCCGACTGGCTGGTGGACGTGGGGCCCGGCGCGGGCGAGCACGGCGGCCGCGTCCTGCACAGCGGGCCGGTGGCAGAGCTCGCCGGGGTGCAGGGCTCGCAGACCCGCCGCTTCCTGTTCGGGGCGCCGCCCCGGCGGGCGCACGCGCCCCGGGTGCCCTCGGGGCAGCTGCGGCTCGGACCGGTGACCCGGCACAACCTGCGCGGTCTGCGGACCCGGCTGCCGCTGGGGGTGCTGACGGCCGTCACCGGGGTGTCGGGCTCGGGGAAGTCCACGCTGGTGGGCGCGATCACTGCCGGACTGCCGGGTGTGGAGCGCCTGGTGACGGTGGACCAGAGGCCGATCGGGCGCACCCCGCGGTCCAACCTGGCGACCTACACCGGGCTGTTCGACACCGTCCGGAAGCTGTTCGCCGCCACTCCGGAGGCGCGGCGCCGGGGCTGGAAGGCCGGGCGCTTCTCCTTCAACGTGGCGGGCGGGCGCTGCGAGACCTGCCAGGGGGAGGGCTTCGTCGCGGTGGAGCTGCTGTTCCTGCCCACGACGTACGCGCCCTGCCCGGACTGCGGCGGTGCACGCTACGCGCAGGAGACGCTGGCGGTGCGCCTGCGGGGGAGGAACGTGGCCGAGGTGCTGGACCTGACGGTGGAGGAGGCGTCGGGGTTCCTCGGGGACGTCCCGGCGGCGGCGCGCAGCCTCGGCGCCCTGCTGGACGTCGGGCTCGGGTACCTGCGGCTCGGGCAGCCGGCCACCGAGCTCTCCGGCGGGGAGGCGCAGCGCATCAAGCTGGCGGGCGAGCTCCAGCGGGGGCGGCGGGGGCACACCGTGTACGTGCTGGACGAGCCGACGACGGGGCTGCACCCGGCCGACGTGGAGGTGCTGATGCTCCGGCTGCACGGGCTGGTGGACGACGGGCACACGGTGGTGGTCGTGGAGCACGACATGGACGTGGTGGCCGCGGCGGACTGGGTGGTCGATCTCGGCCCGGGGGGCGGTGACGAGGGCGGCCGGGTGGTGGCCGCAGGTACTCCGGCCGAGGTGGCGGCCGCGGCGGGCAGTGCCACGGCCCCCTACCTGGCGCGCGCCCTTCGCTGAGCACCGGGTGGCGGGATCGGGAGGGGGCCCGGTCCCGCCACCGGGTCGGTGCTCCGCGACCGGGTCAGGCGCCCAGCAGCCGGACGGCGTCCACGAGCCGGTGCGAGAAGCCGGACTCGTTGTCGTACCAGCCGAGGACCTTCACCTGGCGCCCGCCCGCGGCCACCGTCGTCAGCGGGGCGTCGAAGACGCAGGAGGCCGGGTCCCCCACGATGTCCGTGGAGACGAGCGGGGCGTCGGAGTAGCGCAGGACGCCGCGCAGCGGTCCGGCCGCGGCCTCGGCGAAGGCCTCGTTGACCTCCTCGGCGGCGACCGGCCGGGAGAGGTACGCGGTGAGGTCCGTCATCGAGCCGACCGGAACCGGCACGCGCAGGGACAGCCCGGCGAGCCGCCCGTCGAGCCCGGGCAGCACCTTGCCGATCGCGGTGGCCGCACCGGTGGAGGTGGGGACGATGTTGAGTGCGGCGGAGCGGGCCCGGCGGGCGTCGCGGTGCGGGCCGTCCTGGAGGTTCTGGTCCTGGGTGTAGGCGTGCACCGTGGTCATCAGTCCGTGCTCCAGGCCGAAGCGCGTCTGGAGCACCTGGGCCAGCGGGGCCAGGCAGTTGGTGGTGCACGAGGCGTTGGAGACGACGTGGTGGGCCCCGGCGTCGTAGCGGTCGTGGTTGATGCCGTAGGCGAGGGTGAAGTCCTCGTGGGTGGCGGGGGCCGAGATGAGCACCTTGCGGGCTCCGGCGTCGAGGTGCGCGGACGCCTTCCGGGCGTCGGTGAACGCCCCGGAGGACTCCACGACCACGTCGACGCCGAGGTCCGCCCACGGCAGCCGGCCCGGGTCACGCTCGCGGCGGACGCCGATCGTCCGGCCGTCGACCAGGATGCCGTCGTCCCCGGCCGCCACCTCCGCGGGCAGCCTGCCCATGGTGCTGTCGTAGGCGAGCAGATGGGCCAGCGTCCCGGGGTCGCCGAGGTCGTTCACCGCCACGACGTCGACGTCCGCCTTCTCGGTGAGCACCGCGCGCAGGAACCCTCGCCCGATACGGCCGAACCCGTTGATGGCGACCTTGACCGTCATGCCTCTCCCCTTTGCTCTGCGCACCTCTCGGCGGGTGCGCGGTCCGCCGGGCGCGTGCCGCCCGGCCGTCCGCGGGCCCTGGCCGGGCGGGGCGCCATCGGCCCGCCCCCGGTGCTCCGCGGGTCCGCCCCCGGCATCGCGCTCACCGTCCCGGGCGGTTGACAAGGACCGTAGTCACGATCAGGGAAACCCGTCAATGCGGTTACTTCGGCAGCGCAGAAAACCGGCCTGGCCGGTTAGTTTTGCGGACATGGGGCGGTCAGGGCGGCTACCCTGTGCGGATGACGTTCGTCTTCGTCAGCGGCAGTGCCGCCCTGGACTTCGTCGGCACCGTGCGGAGCCGGCGCGACTGCCCCCTCGACCAGTTGGGCACCTGCGGGGACCTCGCCGCGTGGGCGGCGGCCTCCGGGCTGCTGGGCACCCCGCCCGCGGTGGCCGACGCCGATCTGCGGGCGGCGGTTCAGCTGCGCGAGGCGGTCTACCGGCTGGTGCTCGCCCGGAACGCGGGCGCCGCCCTCGCGGCCGGGGACCGCGCGGTGGTCAACCGGGCGGCCGCCCGCACGCCCGTGCGGCCGGAGCTGGGGGACGGCGGGGCGGTCCTCCGGCACGGCACGGTCGCGGCGGTCCTGTCGTCCGTGGCCCGGGATGCCGTGGACCTGCTCGCCGAGGAACCCTCCAGGGTCAAGGAGTGCGCGGCCCCGCGCTGCACCCGGCTGTACGTGGACCGCTCGCACCGCGGCTCGCGCCGCTGGTGCGACATGGGGCGCTGCGGCAACCGGGCCAAGGCGGCGGCCCACCGCTCGCGCCGTCGGGCCTGAGGGCGCGAGCGGCGGGCCGTCAGCCCGCGGTGCGCCGTGCGGCGCGCAGCCACTCCCGGTTCATCGCGGCGATCGACGGCAGCGGGATGCCCTTGGGGCAGGCGGTCGCGCACTCCCCCGCGAGGGTGCATCCGCCGAAGCCCTCCTCGTCCATGGCGGCCACCATGCCGAGGACCCGCGTCTCGCGTTCGGGGGCACCCTGCGGCAGCACGTTCAGGTGGTTGACCTTGGCGGAGGTGAAGAGCATCGCGGAGCCGTTGGGGCAGGCTGCCACGCAGGCCCCGCAGCCGATGCACTCGGCATGCTCGAAGGCCCGGTCGGCGTCCGGTTTCGCGACGGGGGTCGCGTGCGCCTCGGGCGCGGAACCGGTGGGCACGCTGATGTACCCGCCCGCCTGGATGATCCGGTCGAGCGCGGACCGGTCGACGACCAGGTCCCGGACCACGGGGAACGCGGCCGCCCGCCACGGCTCGACGTCGATGGTGTCTCCGTCGCGGAAGGAGCGCAGGTGCAGCTGGCAGGCGGTGGTGCGCTCCGGTCCGTGCGGCTCGCCGTTGATCACCATCGAGCAGGCTCCGCAGATGCCCTCGCGGCAGTCGTGGTCGAAGGCGACGGGGTCCTCGCCGCGCAGCAGCAGGTCCTCGTTGAGCGTGTCGAGCAGTTCCAGGAACGACATGTCCGGCAAGGCGCCGTCGACGGTGTAGGTGGCCATGGCGCCCTCGGCGCCCGCGTCGCGCTGGCGCCAGACGCGCAGGGTGAGCCTCATGCGTAGCTCCGCTGGGTGGGGTGGACGTTCTCGAAGACCAGGTGTTCCTTGTGCAGGACGGGGGGAAGGCCGGTGCCCGTGAACTCCCAGGCGGCGGCGTAGGAGAAGTCCCCGTCCCGGCGGGCGGCCTCGCCGTCGGCGGTCTGGGACTCCTCGCGGAAGTGGCCGCCGCAGGACTCCTCGCGGTGGAGCGCGTCCAGGCACATCAGCTCGGCGAGCTCCAGGTAGTCGGCCACCCGGTTGGCCTTCTCCAGCGACTGGTTGAACTCCTCCCCGGTGCCGGGGACCCTGACGCGCCGCCAGAACTCCTCGCGCACGGCGGGGATGCGGCGCAGCGCCTCGCGCAGGCCGGCCGCGGAGCGGGCCATGCCGCAGTGCTCCCACATCACCTCCCCGAGTTCGCGGTGGAAGGAGTCGGGGGTGCGGTCGCCGCCGATCGAGAGGAGCAGGTGCAGCCGGTCCCGCGTCTCGGCGAGCGCACCGGCCACCGCCGGGTGGTCCGCGTCGAGCCCGGCGGCCCGCGGGGAGCGGGCGAGGTAGTCGTTGAGGGCCGGGGGCAGCACGAAGTACCCGTCGGCGAGGCCCTGCATCAGGGCGGAGGCACCGAGCCGGTTGGCCCCGTGGTCCGAGAAGTTGGCCTCCCCGAGGGCGAAGAGCCCGGGCACGGTGGTCTGGAGGTCGTAGTCGACCCAGAGGCCGCCCATGGTGTAGTGCACCGCCGGATAGATCCGCATGGGGACCTCGTAGGGGTCCTCCGCGGTGATCCGCTGGTACATCTCGAACAGGTTGCCGTACTTCTCGGCGACCCGGTCGCGCCCCATCCGGGCGAGGGCGTCGGCGAAGTCGAGGTACACGCCCTGCCCGCCGGGCCCCACGCCGCGCCCCTCGTCGCACACCCGCTTCGCCGCGCGGGAGGCGATGTCGCGGGGCACCAGGTTGCCGAACGCGGGGTAGAGGCGCTCCAGGTAGTAGTCGCGGTCCTGCTCGGGGATCTCGCGCGGCGGACGGCCGTCCCCGGGGCCGCGGGGGACCCAGATCCGGCCGTCGTTGCGCAGGGACTCGCTCATCAGCGTGAGCTTGGACTGGTGGTCGCCGCTGCGGGGGATGCAGGTCGGGTGGATCTGGGTGAAGCAGGGGTTGGCGAAGTAGGCGCCGCGCCGGTGGGCCCGCCAGACGGCGGTGGCGTTGGAGTTCACGGCGTTGGTCGACAGGCGGAAGACGTTGCCGTAGCCGCCGGTGGCGAGGACCACCGCGTCGGCGAGGTGGGTGCTGATCCTCCCGGTGACGAGGTCCCGGGCGACGATGCCCCGGGCCCTGCCGTCGGCCACGATCAAATCGAGCATCTCCGTGCGCGGGTACATCTCGACGGCGCCCGCGGCGATGCCCCGGGACAGGGCCTGGTAGGCGCCGAGGAGCAGCTGCTGCCCGGTCTGGCCGCGGGCGTAGAAGGTGCGCGAGACCTGCACTCCGCCGAAGGAGCGGGTGTCGAGCAGGCCCCCGTACTCGCGGGCGAAGGGCACGCCCTGGGCCACGCACTGGTCGATGATCTCCACGGAGATCTCCGCGAGGCGGTGGACGTTGGACTCCCGGGCGCGGAAGTCGCCGCCCTTGACGGTGTCGTGGAACAGCCGGCGGACGGAGTCGCCGTCGTTGCGGTAGTTCTTGGCCGCGTTGATGCCTCCCTGGGCGGCGATGGAGTGGGCCCGGCGGGGCGAGTCCTGGTAGCAGAACTGCACGACCCGGTAGCCCTGTTCGGCCAGGGTGGCCCCCGCGGAGGCGCCCGCGAGGCCGGTGCCCACGACGATCACGGTGTGGCCGCGGCGGTTGGCGGGGTTCACCAGCCGGGCCTCGAAGCGCCGGCGCGCCCAGCGCTCGGCGATCGGTCCGCCGGGGGCCTTGGTGTCGGCGAGGGGTTCGCCGGTCGTGAAGTCGCGGTAGTCGGGGTGTCCACGGTGGTCGGGGTCGGTCATCTCAGCTCACCACTCCGGTCATGACGGCGACGGGCACGGAGACGAAGCCCGCCGTGAGGACGAGTGCCGTCGCGTCGGCGGCGGCCCGCAGGGCGCGGTCGCGGGCGGGGCTTCCCGCGCCGAGGGTCTGCGCCGCGCTCCACAGGCCGTGGCGGACGTGGAGTCCGACGGCGCCCATGGCCAGCAGGTACACGGCGTTGCCGTACCAGGTCGAGAAGGTGTCGACGACGTTCTGGTAGGGCCGTCCCTGCTCGAAGCCGCCCGGGTGGGCGGTTCCCGTGGTGAGGTCGAGGATGTGCCACACGAGGAAGAGCAGGAGGATCACGCCGCCCCAGCGCATGGTGCGGGTGGCGTAGCCCGTCCGGGCCCGCCGGTGGACGTAGCCGGTGGGCCGGGCCCGGGCGGCGCGCCGGCTGAGCTGGTAGGCGCTCACGCCGTGCGCGGCCACCGCCGCCAGCAGCACCAGGCGCAGGGCCCACAGGGCCCAGCCGTGGTGCAGGACGGGGGCGCCCACGGTGCGCAGCCAGTGGCCGTAGGCGTTGAACTCCTCGGAACCGAAGAAGACCTTGAGGTTGCCCGCCACATGGGCCACCAGGAAGCCGAGCATGACCAGGCCGCTGACGGCCATCACCGTCTTCTTGCCGATCGTCGAACGCCATGCCGCACGCAGCGCGGACGGCGGGCGCCCCGCCTTCGTCACCAGAGCCATGCCCACGACGCTAGGGGCGCTCCCCGCAAGAGGTCCAAGACATGATCCGGCTGGTCTGCATAGGCCACACCTATGAAAGGCCCTAGGCTGGGGAGATGCAGCTCCAGCAGCTCCGCTACTTCGCGGCCGTCGCCGAGACGCTCCACTTCACCCGCGCCGCCGAGCAGGTCCACGTCTCCCAGCCGTCGCTGTCCCAGCAGATCCGGGCCCTGGAGCAGGAGCTCGGGGCCGATCTCTTCCGCCGGGCGCGCGGCAACATCGCCCTGACCGACGCGGGAGAGGCCCTGCTGCCGCTCGCCCGGCGGATCCTCGCGGACACCGAGACGGCCCGGCGCGAGGTACAGGAGGTGGCTCAGCTGCGGCGGGGCAGGGTCCGGCTCGGGGCGACGCCCAGTGTGTGCACCGGGCTGCTGCCGGGGGTGCTGCGCGCCTTCCACGACCGCCACCCGGGGATCGAGCTGCTGATCGAGGAGTCCGGCTCGCACGACCTGGTGCGGGCCCTGGCCCGGGGGGCACTGGACCTGGCCCTCGTGGTCCTGCCGCTGCCCTCGTCCTCACCGGCGCTCACCGCGGTGGAGTTGCTTCGGGAGGACCTGGTGGTGGTGTCCTCCCCGCTGGCGCCCGCGCCGTCCGGGCCGCTGCGGATCCGGGACCTGTCGGGCGAGCCGATGGTGATGTTCCGGCACGGCTACGACCTGCGGGAGCTGACGGTCGCCGCCTGCCGTGCGGAGGGATTCGAGCCCTCGTTCACCGTGGAGGGCGGCGAGATGGACGCGGTGCTCGGCTTCGTGCGCGCGGGCCTGGGCGTGGCGGTGGTGCCCGCCATGGCCGCCGGGGGCGCGGGCGGGGACCTGCGGGCGACGCCTCTGGCGGGGGCGGGGCTGCACCGGACGATCGGGCTGGCGCACCGCAGCGACGTCGCCCCGCCCCGCGCGGCCCGCGAACTCCGGCGGATGCTGCTGGAGTCGCGCGGCTGACACGGCACCGGGTCCGGGTGCGGGGAGGCACCCCCGCACCCGGCCTGGCCCCGTGCCCGCGGGGCACGTCCTGCCGGCTCACACGGCGTCGGCCAGCACCAGCGCGTGGATGCGGTCGGGGGAGCCGGGCCGCGCGTAGTACCAGCCCTGTGCGGTGTCGCAGCCCAGTTCGCGCAGGCGCTCGGCCTGCGCGCCGGTCTCGACGCCCTCGACGGTGACGGCCAGTTCGAGGCTGTGCGCGAGCGAGACGATGCCCTCGACGATCTTCAGGTCGACCGGGTCGCAGGGGTGCTGCTGCATGCCCTGGGTGAAAGAACGATCCAGCTTGAGCACGCTCACCGGCAGCCTGCGCAGGTTGGCCAGGTTGGAGTAGCCGGTCCCGAAATCGTCCAGGGCGATGTCGACCCCCATCTCGGCGAGTTGGCGCAGCGGCTTGAGCAGGTCCTCGTCAGCGCCGATCAGTGCGGACTCGGTGACCTCCAGGCACAGCGCACCGGGCTCCAGGCCGGAGCGCTCCAGCACCTCGACCGTGTCCGCGACCAGCGCCGGGTGCTTGAGCTGCGCCGGGGAGAGGTTCACGTTGATCCGCAGCGGGCCGCCGTCGCTGTGCCGCCGGCTCCAGTCGCGCGCCTGGCGGACGGCCTCCGCCAGCACCCAGCGGCCGAGCGGCACGATCAGGCCGGTGCGCTCGGCCAGCGGGATGAACCGGTCCGGTCCGAGGACGCCGTACTGCGGGTGGCACCAGCGGACCAGGGCCTCGGCCCCGTGGACGCTGCCGTCGCCGAGATGCACCAGGGGCTGGTACTCGATGAAGAACTCGCCGCGCTCCAGGGCGGAGGGCAGCGCGTTGGTCAGCCCGTGGCGGGTGATCACCCGGGCGTCCGCCTCGGGGTCGGACAGCTCGAAGCGGTTCCCGCCCGCCGACTTGGCCCGGTACATGGTGATGTCGGCGCTGCGGAGCACCTCCGCGCTGGTGCGCTCGCCGGCAGGCCCCTCCACGATGCCGATGCTGCCGCGCACGGCGAACTCGCGGCCGTCGACGGTGACCGGCGCGGAAAGGGCGTTGAGGATGCGGGTGGCGAGTTCGTCCACCTCGCGCGCCGTGTCGGGGCCGGTGGTCAGGGCGACGAACTCGTCGCCGCCGAGCCGGGCGACCATCTCGCCGGGAGCCGTGGCGCAGCTCTGCAGGCGGTCGGCGACCTCGACGAGCAGCCGGTCGCCGACCGCGTGCCCGAGGCTGTCGTTGATCGCCTTGAAGCCGTCCAGGTCGAGGTAGCACAACCCGAAGCGGTTGCCGTCCCCCGCGGCGACCGCCTTCTCCAGCCGCTCGAAGAACAGGGTGCGGTTCGGCAGACCGGTGAGGGCGTCGTGGGTCGCCTCGTAGCGCAGCCGCAGGTTCAGCAGCCGCCGCTCGGTGGTGTCCTCCATCAGGGCCAGCTGGTACTGCGGCTCGCCGTCCGCGTCGCGCAGCAGGGAGACGGTCAGGTTCGTCCACAGCACGGTGCCGTCGTTGCGGTAGAAGGGCTTCTCGGTGCGGAAGTCCTCGCGCTGTCCGCGGACCAGTTCGCGGTGGAGGTCCCAGACGTGCGGGCGGTCCTCGGGGTGGGCCCAGTCGGTGACCCGGCGGCCGCGCACGTGGTGCTCCAGGCCGCCGAGCATCCGGGTCAGCGTGTCGTTGGCCTCCAGCACGTTGCCGTCCAGGTCGGCGATGGCGATGCCGATGGCGGCGCCCTGGAACACCGCCCGGAAGCGCACCTCGGTGTCGTGCATCGCCTGGAGGGCGTCGTTGCGGGCGAGGAGGGTGGAGCGGGCGATGGCCTCCTGCTCGGCGAGGGTGCGCTCGCGCAGGGCGTGGGCGAAGCCGGCGGCCACGGCGTGCTGGAGGCGCGAGCAGCGCGCCCGGCTCTCCTCCGCCCCCGCGCCCGGGTCGCCGCAGTAGAGCACGAGGTAGGAGTCGATGACGCCGAGCGTGCGGCTCAGCGCCTCCGGGTCGGTGCAGTGGGCCTCGACCAGCGCCCGGCCCACCCGTTGCGCGGACTGCGGGACGAACGGCGCGGAGCGCAGCGCGGTGCACAGCTCGCGCGCCGGGGGCAGCAGGTGCCGCTCGAACTCGGGCCGGGTCTGGGAGGTGGCCGTGACCGGGAAGATGGCCCGGCTCCAGATGGTCGCGAAGCGCCGGAGGCGGTCCTCCAGGGCGTCCGGTTCCTCCGGGGAGCGATCGGCCTGTGACGTGGGGCTCAACGCCGGCGCCCCACCCCGGCGAAGCCCGAGAAGGCGTAGGGGTCCTCCTGCTCGGGCGGGCCCTCGGGGCGCCAGTGCGGCATGGGCACCAGCCCCGGGTCCACCAGCTCGCATCCGGTGAAGAAGGCGGCGAACTCCTCACGGCTGCGCATCACCAGCGGGTTGCGGATGTCCTTGTAGACGTCGACGACTCCGCCGGCCTGCTCGGCCGGGACCGGTACGCCCTCGTAGGAGGCGTGGGTGGCGACGAGGAGGCTTCCCGGGGCGAGGGCCTCGCACAGCTCGGCGACGGCGGCGCGGGGGTCGTCGGCGTCCTCGACGAAGTGCAGGACGGCCACCAGCAGCAGGGCCACCGGGCGGTCGAGGTCGAGCAGTCCGGTGACCTCGGGGCTTTCGAGGATGTGGCGGGGGGTGCGCAGGTCCCCCGCGAGGACCGCGGTGCGCGCGTCGCCGTCGAGGATCTCGCGGCTGTGCGCCACCGCGACGGGGTCGTGGTCGACGTAGACCACCTTCGCTTCGGGGTCCGCCTCGCGGGCCACCTCGTGGACGTTGCCGAAGGTGGGGATGCCGGAGCCGACGTCGAGGAACTGACCGACCCCCTCCCCTGCGGCGAAGCGCACGGCGCGCCGCATGAAGGCCCGGTTGGCCTGCATGATCTTGGGCAGGCCGGGCAGGTATCCCATGGCCCTGCGCGCGGCCTCCCGGTCGACCTCGAAGTTGTGCGAACCGCCCAGGTAGTAGTCGTACATGCGGGACACGCTCGGCACCGATATGTCGATGCCCTGCGGTGCCCAGGCGGGACGGTCCATCGATGTCTCCCACGAGTCGCCACGGCAGGTAGGCCATGTCCATGGCCAGGGTTCGAGCCGAGGCTACTGATCGCCCGCCAAGAGGGCGAGCCCAAACGGAAATTAGCGGTCCGTTCTTGGTCACACCTCGTGGTCGCGGGCGGCTGCCGGACGGGCACGCCGTGCTCCTCCCCTGCCCCGGGGCAGGCAGACGGCCCGCCCCCGCGCGACGTAGCGGGGGCGGGCCGTCCTGGCCGGAGGCGCAGCGTGGGGACTACTTCGGCGCTCCGACCGGCTTACCGTCCGGGGAGACGGCGTACCAGGTACCGCCCACTCCCTGGCCGTTGGTGTCACCGGGCGCCTTGTCCCCGGCGAAGGTGTAGATGGGCCAGCAGTCGATGGTCTGCTGCTGGATGCCGTCGGGCCGGTCGAAGGTGACGAAGCCCTTCTTGAGGATGCCCTCGGTGTCGTTCTTGTCCACCGGCTCCACGACGGGCCACTTCTCCAGGCACGCGTCGGTGCAGGCCGACTTCATGGGCCAGGCGGAGTCCTTCGTGAACCGGTAGACGGTCATGCCGTCGCGGTCCACCACGATGTCGCCCAGCTTGGGGTCCTTGCGGACGGACAGCCCGGCGAGGTCGGCGGGCTCGGCGCCCTCCTCGCCTCCGCCGGCGGGCTCCTCACCGCCTCCGCCCCCCTCCCCGGGGGCGGCCTTGCCCCCGTCGGGCGCCGCCGCGTACCAGGTGCCGCCGACCCCCTGGCCGTTGGCGTCGCCGGCCTTGGTGTCCTTGGCATAGCGGTACATCGGCCAGCCGTCGACGGTGAGCTGCTTGGTGCCGTCCGCCCTGGTCACCTCACCGATGAGGGAGGGATCGACGCCCGGGGCCGCGGTGGCGCCGTCCGCGGCGACGATCGGCCAGGCCTTCGCGCAGTCGCCTTCGCAATTGGACTTCGGCGGCTTGGCCGAGTCCTTGTCGAAGCGGTAGAGGGTGAAGCCGGCGCTGTCGGTGAGGACCTCCCCGAGGTCCTCGCTGTCCCAGATGGCGAGCTGGCCCGCGGGCTTCGCCTCGCCGCCGCCGGAGCCCGCCGAGCCGTAGCCCGCCTCGGAGCCGTACCCGCCCCCGGAGGCCGCGGGGTTGGCCGCGCCGACGGCCTGGCCGTTGGGGGTCTCGGTCCCCTGCTCCTGACCGCACGCCGTCGTCAGCGCGAGTACGGCCGCCGCGGTCACCGCGAGCGAGGCGTTCCGCCAGGTGTTCATGTCCACTCCCGTAGGTTCTCCGGACTCCCTCGGGGAGCCGGCCGGGGCGCCGCCGCGGCGCCGTTCACGAACCTAGGTACGGACACGGGCACAAGGGGCGTTCAACGTCGCCGGGAAAATCTTCCGCGTCGCGGTCGCGAACCCTGCGCATCCCGTCGGCACCCGCCGATTTCCCCCCAAGGTGCTCCTTCGGGAGTTGGCCGGAAGTGCACCCCGGTTCCGGCTCGTTCACCCGATCCGCGGCGCCGCCGGGGCCGGGGGCGCCTCACCGGAAGCGGTCCAGAGCGGCCCGGACGCCGGTCCGGAGTTCGGCACTGCCCTTGTGCCCGGCGCCGTCGACCACGACCAGTTCGGCGCCGGTCCACGCCCTCGCCAGGTGCCAGGCCGTGTCCAGGGGCGAGCTGAGGTCGAGGCGCCCGTGGAAGAGCACCCCCGGGATCCCGTCGAGGCGTCCCGCAGCGTCCAGCAGGGCTCCCTCGTCCAGCCAGGCACCCTGGGCGAAGTAGTGCGCGGCGATGCGGACCAGGGCGATCCGGGCCGCGTCGGGCCGCCCGCCGTAGGGGTCGGGGGCGCCGTGCGGTTCGAGGGACAGGACGGCGTCCTCCCAGCGGCACCAGTCGAGTGCGGCGCGCTCGCGGACCGCGGCGTCGGCGCTCTCCATGCGGCGGGCGTAGGCGGCGACGAGGTCCCCGGGGCCCCGGGCCTCGGGCACGGCGGCCCGGAAGCGCTCCCAGTCCTCGGGGAAGAAGCGGCCCACGCCCCGGTAGAGCCAGTCGATCTCCGACCGGCGGGTGGTGGTGACACCGGCCACCACGATGGCCTCCACCCGCTCGGGATGCCGCTGGGCGTAGGCGAGCAGCAGGGTCGATCCCCAGGAGCCGCCGTAGAGTACCCAGCGCTCCACGCCCAGTTCGGTCCGCAGCCGCTCCATGTCCGCCAGGAGGTGCTCGGTGGTGTTGGCCGCCATGTCGGTGGCGGGGTCGGCGGCATGGGGGGTGCTGCGACCGCAGCCGCGCTGGTCGAACTGGACGACCCGGTAGGCCGACGGGTCGAAGTGGCGCCGCGCCCGGGGCGAGCTTCCCGAACCGGGGCCGCCGTGGACCACCAGGGCGGGACGCCCTCCGGGGGAGCCGCTCTCCTCCCAGTGGACGAGGTTGCCGTCGCCCACGTCGAGGCTCCCCTCCCGGTACGGCTCGACGGCGGGGTAGAGCCCGTCGTCCCCGATCGTCCGGATGCCCGTCATGGCCCACGCTCCGTTCCCGGTCCGCCGTCCCGGCGGGCGGCCGGGCGGACCTCTCGATGGCTTGGGCGTGCTTCGCGAAGCAGCGCCGTCCGCCGCGGGCCGGGGCTTTCGGAGCACGCCCCGGGACCCTAGTGCGCGGGCCGCGGGCCCGCCGCGGCCGGGGCGCCATACCCGCCACGCGGGGCGGGGCGCCCGTGCGGGCGCCTTTCCCACGGACCGCCGCCGCAGGCGGCCCGCCGCGCCGGTTCGGAACCCGGTCGGACGCGCAGGATGACCCGAATGCCCTACAGCGATCGCGGCGCAGTGTGGCCGCTCGTAGCGTTTCG
>NZ_JANHKP010000019.1 GCF_024497955.1 Streptomyces sp. C10-9-1
TCTGCGGGTGTGAGCCCGGCGGCCGTCCGGGCGACGAGTGCCAGGGCGAGGGTCTTGCTCGTTGCACCACAAGCTCTTCGAGAGTTTCCTGGGCCCGGGCGAGGGCCATCGCATGCTCGTCTCGCAGCGCTTTGTCGCCAAAGCGAGTCCGGCAGGCAGCATGTGCTCGCGTCGGCTGGTAGGTCATGGGCTCACAGGTTGACCTGCCGCCGGTCGCCAGCCGGAACGCGAGTGACACGCCCGGCGGGTCTTCCACAGTGAACTCCGTATGTCGGCGGAACAGCTTGTGCTGACTGGTGACTGGTGGATGGGCTGGGCAACGAACGCGTGATCGATGCGTGAGCGGACGGGGGAGCACGTGCCGGTTCGGGCGGGATCGTGGATCACGGCGCACCGCTCTGACCTGCTGGTTCGTCACGTAGTGATCGATGCCGGTAGCAGCCAGCCTGATCACTCTCGGGCTCGTAACGTAGGTCTCGGGTTCGAATCCCGAAGGCGGCTCGTGTGAAGCCCAGCTCGGATCTTCTCCGAGCTGGGCTTTTCTTCTTCAGTGGATGCGGCGGCGACGCCGCGCGGCGGCCCCCGGTCCCGGTCACGCGTTCCGGGAGAGGCGTGAACACCTTCCCCCCGGTGACGCATCGCGTCCTACGCGACGTGGGATCCGCCCTTCGCACACCGCCGAGTCCGACCGGTCCGGGAGTGCCGCAGGACTGCCGTGACGGTGGGGGCCCGCCCACCCCCGAGCCCGTTCGGGATCGCGTCGGCGGTGTCCCGGCCGCCGTCGTACCGGCGCCGGTCGTCGATCCCGGCTTCCGATCAATATCCTGGGCCTCATGAACCGTTGGGAAGAACTGACCGGTGGGACGTCGGGAGAGGACTACGCCGCCCGGTTCGCCGCCCTGGCCGACAGCGGCAGGGACATGCACGGCGAGGCACGCCTGTGCGCCGCGCTGGCGCCCGCCGGGGCGCGGGTACTGGACGCCGGGTGCGGTACCGGCCGGGTCATGATCCGCCTTGCGGAGCTCGGGTACGACTGCGTCGGAGTCGACGTCGACCCCTCCATGCTGGCCGTGGCGCGCAGGCAGGCGCCGGAGCTGCCGTGGCTCCAGGCCGACCTGGCCGCACTCGACGCGGCCGCGCTCCCCGGTGCCACGGCCTTCGGCCTCGTCGTCGCCGCCGGCAACATCTTCCAGCTCCTCGCGCCGGGCACGGAGGCCGAGGTGGTCAGCCGCCTGGCCGCGACCCTGCGCCCGGACGGCCTGCTGGTCGCGGGCTTCGGCCTGGACGAGGCGCACCTGCCGGTTCGCCCCGCGATCACCCTTGCCGACTACGACGCCTACTGCGCCGCGGCCGGTCTCACCCTCACCGACCGCTTCGCGACGTGGGACGCCCGTCCCTACGAGGGCGGCGGCTACGCCGTCAGCGTGCACCGGGCAGCTCTCGGCTGAGAGAGCCGGGCCCGGATCCCGGAGCCGGCTCCAGGGAGCCGACCCTGACGGGGCAGGCCCGGTTCGGACGAGATCTGAGCCGGGCTCTCCATGGACCGCACGTGCCGCTCACTCCGTGCAGCCCATGGCCTTGAGGCCTTCGGGAAGGTAGGCGGCGGCGAACGCCTCCAGCTCGTCGCGCTTCCCCGCGGTTCCCGCTCCCCCGAGGTAGAGGGTGAGGGTGTGGTTGCTCTTCTCGCCGCGGGCCGGGCAGGGGTTCAGGGAGTGGAACGTTCCGTCCGAGATGACGGAGTCCCCCTGGACACCGGACCTGGCAGGGTCACCGGCCGGGTCCTTGTCCTTCTCCCGCTCCAGCATGTCGCGGGGCTCCTGGTCACGCCACTCCTCGACGACGAGGGCGGCGTCCCCGTCGACGGAGAGCGTGCACATCGAGGCGTCCTCGTCGACGGACCTGTGCCGCTCCTTCAGATTCTCGCCCTCCGGCAGGAGCGGTGCGAGCACCTCCGGGGCGATCGGCCGACCGCACACGGAGTCCGGCACGTCGTACCCGCCGAAGGCTGTGCACGCGGTGGTCGGGGCGAGGAGGGAGAGCAGCGCGGCCCCCGTCAGTACGCCCCGCCGTCCGCTCATCCTGGGGTCATTCACCCACTGCTCCGTTCGCCGTGTCGTTGCCGTTGAAGGCCGCCGTTCCGATGGCCTGCTGACGCGGATACTTGTCTCCCTCCTGGCACAACGCGTGGTCCGGGTTCACCCTCGCCCACTCGTCGGAGAGGGCCGTCAGGTGGACCTGGCGGACGGAGAAGTTCCGGCCCTTGTCCTCCTTCTTCTCACCGTCGATGCGTGCCTGCTCCTCAAGCTGCCAGGCGTACGCACCCGCATCCACCCCGCGCTGGACCGCATCACCCACCACCGGGATGAAGTTGGCCGCACCGCCGATGACGTGGTAGCCCCACTTCGCGGTCCAGGACGGATCGTCCGTGTCCGTCTCGATCGCGTGGTTGCGCACCGTCTCCATGAAGCCGATGGTCTGACCGGCCCGCTGGAGCTCCTCCACCGGGTCGCCTTTGTGCTCGGCGTGGATGTCGGCGACGATGGCCTGGTTGACGCCCTCCATGAGGAGGCCGTACGAATCCGGATCGCGCGCCACCTGCTTCGACACTTCGAGCAGGTGCTCATAGTGCAAGGGCGCTTCAGCCGTGTTGATGGCGCTCGCCGTCTGGTGCACCTCCGCCCCGTGGTTGCCGATCAGCAGCGCCATGTCGTCGCGCAGTTCGGGCGGGAAGTCGTCACCGCGCTCGGCAAGGCGTCTCAGAGTGCCGGTGAAGGCGTCCTTCTGGGCCTCGGTGTGCTCGTAGGAGTCGATGATGTGCGGCTCGTCGGGGTTGATCCCGGTGCCGGCCGCCAGCAGCGCCTTGCCCAGGGCGTCGCGGGACTGCACCGTCCCGTCGCCCCGGTCGAAGGGGTCGTCCTCGTCGTAGAACTCGCGCTCCGTCAGCAGGTAGTCGGCCATCTCGTCGCGGTTGAACAGCTCGGTCGCGAAGTCCGGGTTGTGCGAGACGGCCTTCAGATAGCCGGCCATGGGGTCGCTGCCCGGAGCGCCGTAGTCGTCGTCCGGACCCTTGCCCGTGTAGTCGAGCTGGGACGCGATGAGGGGATTTCCCCACACGTCCGCCGGCTTGAAGGGCTTCTTCTCCGTCTCGAAGGAATGGAGGGCCTTGCCGTAGTCGTCGAGGAAGCCGCTGTCGAAGTTCCCCTTGACCATCAGGTTGCTCATGATCTGGAAGCCGTAGGGCCGGACCATGATCCCCTCGTGGCCGAAGTCCTTGGGGCCGGCGGCGATGATCTGCTTCTTCCACGCCTCCATCTCGGGGGAGTGGCTGTGCGAGGCGTTGGCCAGGGACATGCTGAGGTTCTGCTGGACCTCGCCGAGGAGCTCGGCCCGGTCGCCCTCCGGGGTCCTGCCCTGACCGGGGTCGGCGAGGTCGCGCCAGAACTGGAGCGTGCCGTCGGCTCCCAGGCCGACCGCCAGTGCCTCGGTGAAGGCCGGGTTGTCGTTCTGGTACGCGAGGACCTCGTTGAACCGGGCGAGCTTCTCCTCGCTCCACTCGTCGACGTTCCCCTTGGCGATCTCCCTGCGCCAGTACTCCGCGTCGGCCCTGCCCTGTTCGCGGTCGGCGTTCTTCAGGCTGTCTGAGCCTTCCCCGGCGAAGTCGTACTTGTTCTTGGCGAGTTGGCGCAGGGCGCGGGCGGCGATGCGGTCGGTCTCGCCCGCCTCGGCGAGGATCTTCGTGATCCTGTTCTGCGCGATGTCCAGTTCCGCGTCCGTGGGCTTGTGGATCTCGGCGTCCCCGGCGACGCCCGGTGGGGGCACCGCAGCCACCACGCCGCCCTTGCCGTTGACGTAGATGTTGCGCTTGGCCAGGTCGTCGACGGCCGTCTGCAGGTCCGCCTTGTGCTGGGTGAACGCGGTGTGGGCCCCGCTGAGGATCGCCAGCACGCTCTTCGCCTCGGCCGCCGCGTCCGAGAACTGCGTCGCGGTCTTGGTGACGAAGGCCCGGGACACCGTGGCGTTGTCACCCTTCCAGTCGGCCGCGTCGGCCTTCTTCCTCAGATCCGCGGCGCTGGTCTCGCCGTTGCCGCCGGTCGCCAGGAGTTCCAGCTTGCCGGCCATGGTCTTCCAGTCGGAGACCGCGGTGTCGAGCGAGCCCAGGCGGAGGCTTCTCAACTCGTCCACGGTCATCGTGCCGGTCGCCATCAGTGCGTCCCCGTTCCTCTACTTCAGGAGTTCGTTCAGCCGCGACACGGTCAGCAGGTCTCCCGCCGCGTCCCGCATGCCCGTCTCGATGTCCACCTCGTCCTTTGCATGCTGGGCCCGGGTGAAGTCCAGGTGGTTGGAGATGTGGGCGCATGCCTCCTTCAGGGCCTGCTGCTGCGTGTTCCAGGCGTCGTGCATCTCGGTGAGTGCCGAGCCCAGGTCGAGACCGTCGTTGAAGAGCTCCACGGACGCGGTGAAGGTGCTCGGCCGCGCGTGGTCCGCGGCCACGCGGAAGCCCTCCCGCAGGTCGTAGGCCATGTTGCCCAGTGCGCCCAACTCGTCGTCACGGACGACCAGATCCGGGGCCCCGCCGCCGCCCGGTTCGTCGATCAGCCGGTTCAGTTGCATCTGCGTCGGCCCCCGTTGGGCGACCTCGTCCTTGACCTGCTCCCACTCGGTCCACGTCATGACGACCCCCTGCTGGACGTGTTCTGTCGTCGGTGTGCCGGGCCGTTGCCGACACGGCGGTCTTCGAGGGCGGGGCCGTGCCGGGTGGACTCGGCCGGGGCGCCACCGTTCACGGACGCCCCTCCCCCACATCACAGAATCAGCCACCACCCTAACGAGTGGTTCCGGAGCGGTGCGGGACGGGAGGCCGCTCCAGCCGCCGGCGTACGCCGAGGGTGTCCGGCCGCACGGAACACCCCTGCCGTGCGGGGCGGGTACGGCCGCATCAGCCCCCGTGGGGACGGGTCTTGAACTCCACCGGACCGGTCCCCATGCGGAACTTCCGGTTGGAGTAGAGGGTCGGCCGCGCCTCGACGCGTCGGCCGCTGTACTGCTCCACGTGCTCGATCCGGACACCCCCCTCGACGGTGAAGTCGACCATGGCGATGGCCACCCAGTACGCCAGGGCCTTGGTGCTGAACAGCGGCACGGTGACGGAGGAGCCGCCGCGCTCCGTCACGACCACCCGCGCCCCGTAGGACCGGAAGGAGCCGATGCCGTTCTCGACGGCGCTGTAGGCGCACAGCAGGACGTAGCCCTGGAGGTCCGGGCGCGTGATGGTGACGGTCTCCCGCCCCGGCGTCCGGGCGTCCCCGTCCAGGGCGATGAACGGCGGACCGGCGAGCGAGCCGAGGTTGCGGTAGTACACGACAAGGTCGGTCGCCTTCGGCCGCTTGCCCCGCTCGGTGACCAGGTGGCGGGGGACGGAGAGGGCGTAGAGGTCGAGGTCGGCCCCCGCCCGCCGGCGGCGCGCGCTGCCTCCGTCCCATTCCAGTGTCGCCGTGACGGCGGCACCGGGCTGGTCCTTGTGCAGCGAGAGCGTGTCGGAACCGGCCTTCGTGAGGACGATGTGCCGGGGTGCGGGCGGTCCGGGCGGCGGGATCGGTGCGGGGGAGGGCGGGGGCACGGCAGCGGCCGCGGGCTGTGCCGCGGGCCGGCCGGTCGGCCGCGGAGGTGCGGCGGGAGGGGCCGCGGGGGGCTCCGGCGCCGGGGCGGGGGGTGCCGCCGTGGTGGCGGGCGGTGCCGGGGGCGGTGCGGCGGGGGAGGCGGACGGGCCCGGGTCGTCGACGGCCACGCCGAAGTCCGTGGCCAGCCCGGCCAGTCCCGTGGACCAGCCCTGCCCCACGGCGCGCACCTTCCACGTACCGGCGCGCCGGTAGAGCTCGACCACCAGCGCCGCCGTCTCACCGTCGGCCAGCGGCGGCGGGTCGAAGGTGATGCGCGCCTCGCCGCACTCGACCGAGGCCCGGGGTGTGCTCGCGGCGTCGAAGCGGTGGACTCCGCCCTCCGCCGTGTCGAGCGCGGCGACGACGCCGATGCGCTCCACGGAGGCGGGCACCGCCGCCAGGTCGGCGGTGATGGTGCGGTCCTCCAGCTTCACGCCCCCCTCGGCCGGATGGTTGAAGAAGACCAGGTCCTCGTCCCCGCGCACCCGGCCGTCCGGGCCGAGGAGCACGGCGCAGACGTCGATCTCCGCACCGGCCGAGGCGAGGTGGACCCGGCACGGTCCGGCGGGCAGAGGGGCGTTGGCGCCTTTGGCGAGGCGGATGTCCATCGGTGACCTCTCGTGTTTCTTGCGGGGACGTGCTTCCCCGCGGGTTCGAAAGCGCCCGGGGCGGGCTCGTCCGGCAGGCCCGCGACCCCGCCCCGGGCGCGGTCAGTGCCCGGTGGCGATGAAGCCCGCCCAGGCGCTCAGGTCGTCGGGAACGATGCGCGGCACCAGCCGCGCCAGGCCCGGTGGTGTGCCGGTCGGCAGCACCCGGTCCGGGTCGAGCATCCACAGCTGTGCCAGCCGCAGGGCCTCGGCGGGCTGCCGGCCCTCCACCCGCAGGTAGTGGTGGGTCATGAACATCAGCAGTGAGGTCGCCGCGTCCGGCACCGGCCACAGCGAGCCGATCACCGACCGGGCACCCGCCGTGAGGAAGGCGGTGGCGAGGGTGTACGCCTCGTTGGCGCCGCGTCCCGACACATGGCTGCGGCAGGCAGCCAGCAGCACCAGGTCGGGATGGGTGCCCCCGTCGGAGCCCCCGTCGGAGCCGCCGACGGACTCCGTCAGGTCCTCGGCGGAGAGGGTGCCCCCGTGCAGGATCAGCGCGGCGCTGCTGCGGGCGCCGCCGACCACCGTGGCGTGGCAGGCCAGGTGCAGGGTCCCGCCGCGGCCCGCACCCGAGCGGATCCAGCGCAGCAGCTCCGCGGGCCGTGCCGCGCGCTCGCTCCCGCCCGTGTCCTCCCGCCCGAGGAACACGGCCCGCGGGTAGTAGGAGTCGCGGACGGCCAGCGCCTCCCGCCCGGCGAAGGGCAGGTCCCCGGTCGGGTCGCCGACGACGAGGGCCGCGTCGGTGCGGGCGCGCGCGGGGCGGGCGGCGACCTCGCACAGCAGCCGGGCCGAGGCGCTGTAGGTGAACTCCACCGTCCTCAGGGCGTACCGGCGCCCGTCGCCCTCGGCGCACCAGGCGGCGTGCCAGGGCACGGCGGACAACTCGCCCATCGGGATGAGCACCAGACGGGGCGTCCGCCCGGTCGGCAGGCTCCGTCCCAGCGCGCCCGACAGGGGGGCGACCACCGTGTCCCAGGCCCAGGCGGTCAGGCGGTCGAGCCGCTGGGGGAGCGTCCCCGTCCGCCGGCCGGGCGGACCGCCGAGATCCCGCTGCGGGACGGGGCGGCGTGTCGCGGTGGCCAGGGTGTCGAACGCCGCGAGCGGGTCGAAGGCGGCCGGGGCCGGAGACCCGGGCACGCCCATCGGGCCGGGGGCTCCCGGCCCGGCGGGCGAGCCGGGCCCGCGGGAGGGGGCCTCCCCCGTCGGCTCCAGGTGCTCCACGTACGCGCGCAGCGGCTCCGCCTCCTCCCGCAGCCCGGGAAGCGGGACGACCGTCACCCGGCCGTCGGAGGCCACCGCGATCGCCGCACCGGCCGCGTCCCCGGCGGCCCCGGTCGCCGCGGCGGGGAGCAGGTACACCAGGGCGTCCCGCCCCAGGGCCCGGAGCGCGGCGGCGATCTCCGGCACCGAGGGAGGGGAGAGCAGCCGGTCGGCCGCGCTGCCGTCCAGGGTGAGCAGCACGTCCAGCACCTCGCGCCGCAGGGCCGTCGGGGCGCTGCCGCCGGGGGCCGCCGCCCGCGACCAGCGGTCGGCCAGGGCACCGTGCCCGGCCTCGGACAGCCGGCGGTCCACCGTCCGGGCGGTCGTCGCGGCGTGCAGCGCCAGGCCGCGGCAGGCGTCGAGGGCGGTGACCGCCTCGGCCGGGACACCGTCGGCCAGGCACCAGCGGGCCACGGTCAGGGCCGCCTCGGTGGCCTCGGTCGCCGCGGACGCCGCGTCGGCCGTCCCGGACTGGAGCAGTACGGCGTAGGCGGTGGCCCGCAGCGCCTCGGCGGCGACGCGGCGGCCGGCCGTACGGTCGCCCTGCGCCCGGTCGCCGCGCAGGCGCAGGGCCTTGGCGAGCAGCAGTCCGCTGCGGCCCCGCCAGGGGTGCTCGGGCCCCCGGCACTCCCGGTACACCTCCTCCAGGTGCCCGACGGCCTCGTCGAGGCGCCGTCGTCTCGACCAGGGGCGGCCCAGCACCGCGTCCTGGCAGCCCGTGAAGCCGAGGAGCATCCCGCCGGCGAGCCAGACGTCGTCACCGCGGGAGGCGGTCTCCCGGGCCGCGAGGATCAGCGTCGTGGCGTCCCGCCGCGCGGCCCGGTCACCGCTCGCGGTGGCCTCGGACACCCGTGCGGTGCCTGCCAGCAGGAGCCACGAGGCCCGTTGCAGCGGAGGCATGCCGGCCGTGGAGAGGATGATCTCCCGGGCCGGGGGGCCCGCCCCCGGCGAGGGCGGAGCCCCCTGCGGGGACCCGCTGCGGCTCAGGGCGGTGGTGAGGGCCTGCCAGGCGGGATGGTCGCCACGGAGGCCGATGTCCTGCGGGTCCATCGCGGCGATGGCCTCGACTCGCTCCTGCGGTGAGGATTCGGCCCGGTAGAGGCGCACGATGTCCATCAGGCGCTGCAGGGCCGAGGGATCCGGGAGACCGGCCCGGTCGGCGGCCGGGATCGCTTCCAGGCGTCTCCCCAGGGCCTCCAGCTCGCGCACGCCCGCGTCGATGTCGTCGTATCCGCCGTTCATCAGGCCGTGCAGCGTCCTGAGCGTGGCGGCCATGCCCGCGACGCCCGCGGCCTGGGCGGCGGACATCCCGCTCGGCGAGTCGTCCCGGAGAGCGGCTTCCGCGGCCTCCGCGGCCTCGGCCAGCAGCGGTCCGGTGTGCAGGGCCCCGTAGTGGCCCAGCGCGGCGCCGAGTGCCAGGTGCGAATGCCGGGAGGGTTCACCCGCGCGCGGCCCCCCGGCGTCCACCAGGGCCCGTATCCGGTCGTCGGTCAGCACCTTCCGGGTGGGATCGAGGACCGAGGCGTGGCGGAGGAGGAACCGGGCATGACCGGCGTGGTGGCTGTCGCGTCCCGCGCCCTGCCGCCAGCGCCGGAACAGTTCCCCGACGGTCTCGGCCGGCCCTGCCAGCCGCTCGACGGTGGCTGCCCAGTGCGCCGGGTCCGCCGTCGCTCCGGTGCCCGCGGTCGCGGCCTTCCGGACGTCGGCCGCCCCGGGGTCCGCGGTGTTGCCGCCTGCTTCGAGCAGGGTGGCGTGTGCCACCGCGCGGAGCAGGTGCGCCGAAAGCACCGATCCCGGCTCCGAGGTCAGCTCCAGCACCCGGGCGGCATACCGGGAGCACGCCAGGAGCTCGGCCGGGCGGCCGCCGGAGAGGTCCAGGGCGCGTGTCGCGAGCATCAACCGGGGCACGTGGGCGTCGTCCCGGTCCGGGTCCCAGCGCCGGGCGGCCTCCCGGAGCATCCGGAAGGCGTGCTCCCGTTCCTCCGCGTCGTCGGCGGCGGGGGTGAGGTGGTCGAGGAGGAAGACCGCCAGGGTGGACAGCTCGTCCGGCTCGGCCTCCGCGAGGTGGCCCGGGGAGGCGGCGAGCGACCGGACCCCGGGCACCAGTGCGTGCGCGGGTTCGGCCGCGCCGTCCAGCCGCCAGGCCAGCACGGCCGCGACCGCGCTCAGGACGTCCGAGCGCCACGCCCGCTCCGTCCAGGAGAAGCCGTCCTCGCCGGGCGGCTCGGACGGCTGCTCCCCGCCCGGGTCCCCGGCCAGCTCCCACGCCAGTGCGGCCGCGGTGGACAGGGCGGTCTCCGCCCGGCGCAGCAGGGCGCTGTCACCGGTGAGCTGCCCCTGCTCCAGCAGCGTGATCCCCCGGGCCCCGGTGAGCCGGGCCCGTTCGCCGGGTTCGGCGTCCGGAGTCACGGCCTGCGCGAAGTGCTCCGCCGCCGCGGCGAGCCGGGGGGCGTCGCGCTCGGCCATCGCCCGTTCCGCGACCAGGCCGGCCAGTGCCGCGTGGGTGGCGGCGGCGAGCGGCGGCGGCAGCGGCGGTCGGCCGCGCAGGGCGGCGGTGTAGCGGGCCGTCGCCTGTGCGCGGTGGTCCTCCGCACCGGTGCGGTGCCAGCGCAGCGCGGCGATGTCGGCCAGATGCAGCCGGGCGCCCCAGGCCACCTCGTCCTCCACGGATCCCGCCGGGAGGCCGTCGACCGCGGCCACGAGCGCCTCGGCGCGGTCCACCTCGGCCGGCGGCGGCTCGCCGTCCGCCTCCAGCAGCAGTTCGGCCAGCACCAGATGGCCCCGGGCCGCCCGGTCGACGGCCGGTCCGCCGTGGGCGAGGCCCTGGCCCAGGCCCCGTTCGAGCGCGGCGCGGGCCAGGGCGTGGTCGTACTCGGCCTGCGCGGGGTCCAGCCCGTCCACCAGGCGCCCGCCGCAGAGCAGTCCGAGTTCCAGCCAGGCCGTGCGGGCCTCGGGGGAGTGCGCGGGGGTCTGGCGGGCACGGGTCAGCAGCAGGTCCCGGTCCCAGCGCGAGGCGTCGTAGGGGGAGTCGTCCGGCGGGGGCGGCAGCGGGTGGTCGGGCTCGAAGGCGGGAGCGGGGAAGACGGTCATCGGTGCGACTCCTCGTGCAGGCGCCTGGTCGTGGAGCGGGGGAGCGG
The DNA here is from genome assembly GCF_024497955.1 of Streptomyces sp. C10-9-1. Classification (GTDB taxonomy): domain Bacteria; phylum Actinomycetota; class Actinomycetes; order Streptomycetales; family Streptomycetaceae; genus Streptomyces; species Streptomyces sanyensis. The sequence goes on from NZ_JANHKP010000019.1 coordinate 10,705, forward strand.
TCCCGGCGGCGGCGAGGGGGCTCGGCCCCTGGCGGGCGGGGCCCGGGTCAGGCCCTCAGCACCACGCCGTGCCGGGTGGTCAGCCGGCGGACCTCCCACCACGCCACGGCCGAGACGGACAGCGGACCGCCCAGCACGAACAGCAGGGAGAGGGCGAAGGGGCCGGGCGGGAAGCCGGACTGCAGCAGGGCGACCGGCGTGAACTCCCACACGAGGAGGGCGGTGAGCAGGGCGGGCAGCGCCTTGTGGATCCCCCCGGTGCCGAAGCCGCTCCGTACGACGAGGCTGGAGGAGAAGACCGTGAACACCGCCGCCCAGTACAGGCCCAGGAGGGTGGCGACGGCGAGGAGGAAGGCCAGGAACGGGGCGTCCTCGGTGGCGGTCATGAGCGGGTAGACCGCCAGGGCGAGCAGGGGGACGGCGGTGAGCGCGCCCACGTACTTCGCCAGGGTGACCAGGGGGGGCCTCAGCTCGGAGCGCATCCGGGTGTGCTCGCCGTGGGAGGCCCATCTCATCAGGAGGAACACCAGCAGCGGGGCGGTGAGCACCAGCAGCCACGGGGCGATCATCAGGCGGATCGCGCCGCCCGCCAGGGCCTCCTCCACGTCGGTGCGCGTGCCGTAGGCGAACAGGAAGGACGTGGAGGCGAGCAGGGCGAGCACCGCACGGGTCTTCTTCACCCGGGACAGGGTGTCGTCGGCGACCGGCTGCGCCGGGTGGCTGAACACGGTGTGCGCCCGGCTGCGGGCCGAGCGGGTGAGGGCGTACAGCGTGACCAGGGGTATTCCCAGCGGCATGAACAGCACGAGGGTGAAGCAGCCGGGTGAGAGCTGGGCCCACTCCCGCACGGTGCGCCACTCGCGGTGGGAGGGAGAGGGGCTCGGCGAGCCTCCCGGTCCCCAGTTCTCGGGGTCCTGGTAGGGGCTGCCCCAGCCGGGCGGCGGGCCGGGCGGGGGCCCGGGGGGCATGCCCGGGGGGTGGCCGGGAACGGGGCCGGGTGCCTGCCCGGGGAGGAACCCCGGGCCCTGACCGGGGGCCGGGCCGTAGGGCCCGTACGGTCCGCCGGGCGGGTTCGGGTTCGGTGTCGTGCCGGTCATCGTGTCCTCCTGCGCGAGGGTGCCCAGCGGGGCGGGGCACGCTGGTGGCCGCTCCCGGGGGCACGCGCGAGGGCGCACGGAAGCCGGGGGCGGGGGTACGGGAGACGGGTACGGAGTTCGGGCCGGAGGGCGCCTGCGACGGCGCCATGACGGTGCGTCAGAGTGCCGGCGGCGGCGCTGGGCGCCGAACCGCGGCCGACCTCCAGTGAACCCCAACAGGCGCCCTGGAAAAGGCGTTTCGTCGTACATTCCCGGAAGTCGCCCCGGATTCGCCCGACGGACGACCTGTCCGATCTGTCAGGCTTGCCGCATGCCGACGGTCAACTGCCTCCTCGTGGGGATCGACGACTACGCCGACTCCCCTCTGTCGGGCTGCCTCAACGACATAGCCGCGGCGGAGCACTGGATCCGCTCCCTCCCCGGCACCGATGCGAACATCCGCGTCCTCGCCGACGCACAGGCCCGCCGCGACGCGGTCGTCGCGGCGATCACCGGTCACCTGGGCGCCTCCGGCCCCGGGGACACCGCCCTGCTGTGGTTCAGCGGCCACGGCTCCGAGGACGAGACGTGGGACGCACGCGAGGCCACCGGCCGGGCCCAGGCCCTGGTCTGCCACGACGGCGAGGCCGACGGCGCGGAGGCCCTGGCCGACGACCTGCTGGGCGCCCTGCTCGACGGCGTCGCCGCGCGGGGCGCGCATGTCGTCGCCGTCCTGGACTGCTGCTACGCGGGCGGCGCCACCCGCGAGGAGCGCCGGGGTGAGACCGGGCGGCCCCGCAGCACGGCCTGGCGGCCGTCCTGGGGCCGCCGCCCCGGGCGCGGCGCCGGGTCGCTCCCGGGCCGTGCCGACCCGCCCCGGCACGTGCTGCTGGCGGCGAGCCGACTGGACGAACCCGCCTACGAGACACGGGCCGAACCCGTCCGCGGGGCCTTCAGCCAGGCCCTGCTCGGGGTCCTGGACGAACTGGGGCCCGAGGCGTCCTGCCGGGAGCTGCTCGACCTCGCCGCGGCGAGGACGGGCGGCGGCGGACGGCAGCACCCCACCCTCTACGGCCGCGGGGACCGCGCCTTCCTGCACGGCGGCCCGGTGCCCGTGGCCCGGTTCCGCCTCGGCTTCGCCCGCGGCGCCTGGACGGTCAACTGCGGCGCCGTGCACGGACTGCGCGCCCCGGGATCGGAGTTCACGGCCCGCCCGGCCTCGGGCGGGACCGGCACGCTCGTCGTGCGCGAGGTGCTTCCGGAGTCCTCCCGGGTCGAACCGGTGGACGGCCTCGCGGCGCGGCTCGACCCCTCCCGGCTGACGCCGGTGGTGCCGTCCGCGCTGGCCTTCCCCCCGGCCGCGGTCAGCGTCCTCGGCGACCGCGCGTGGACCGGTCCGCTCGCCGACGCGGTCGACGGCCACCCGCTGCTCTCCACCACCGGGGACGGGACGCCGCTGGCCGTCGAGGTGCGGGACGGCCTCGCGTACGTCCGGGGCGGCGCCCGCGCCCTGCCGCCGCTCGCCGTGCGGGACGCCGGAGATCTGGTGGAGGCGGTCGACGCCCTGGCGCACCTCGCCCACTGGCACCGCGTCCGGGACCTCGCCAACCCCGATCCGTCGCTGTCCGGGCTGGTCGGCATCACCCTGGAACCGCTGCGCGGTGCCCAGCGGCACTCGGTGACCGGGGAGGTGGTGCACGAGTACACCCCCGACGGGCGGGAACCGCAGGTGGCGGTCACCCTCCACAACCACGCGGACCGCAGGCTCTGGTGCGTGCTGCTGGACCTGACGGACGACCACGGCAGCTCGCACGCGCTCTACGAGGGGGACTTCGTCGGACCCGGGCGCACGGCGCGCGCCCGGCGGGGCGAGCCCGTCTGGCTCTACCTGCCCGAGGACCGGCCGGTGCGACCGGGCGCGTACGTCCGGGACTGGCTGAAACTCGTGGTGGCCGAGGAGGAGTTCGACCCGGCACCGCTGCTGCTTCCGCCGTGGCCCTCGCGGCACGGCCGGAGGGGCCCCCGGAGCACGCCGCCTCCGCTGCTGCGGTTCGCCGCGCCCGACCGCCTGCGCAAGGTGGGCGGCCCGCCCCGGCAGCCCGGCGCGTGGGGGACCGCGATGCTCGCGCTGCGCACCCAGGTACCCGGTCCGCGGAGGGGCTGAGGCCCTCCCCCTGGGGGAGGTGCCGCCCCGGAACGGCACGGTGCCCCGAAACGGCACGGCGCGCCGCCCCGGCCGCTCGCCCGGGCGGCTCAGCGCACGGCGGGCGCCACCCGGGCGCCGTATCCGAGGAGGACCCCGTTCAGCCAGCGCTCGCCCTCCGGCGTCCCGAAGTCGACCGGCGGAGCCGCATCGGCCTCCAGCAGCTTCGCCGGGCAGCGGTCCTCGAAGAGCACGGCCACCCGGTCCGCGGGCTCCCGCTTGGAGGGCCACACGAACCCCTGCGCCCAGGGCCTCGTCCGCTCCCTGAGCCACCGCGCCCAGTCCCGGGTCTGCGGGTACTCGGGATGCTCGGCGTGGATCAGCCACGAGTCCTGGCCGACCGACGCGAGGTCGGCGCCCGACATCAGGGACAGCACCTCGACCTCCTCCGCCAGCCGCAGATAGGACAGGCTGCGCCGGGCCACGGCGCCCCGGGGGATCAGCCGGAGCCCGCCGTCGGGAGTGAAGGGCACCGAGCGCAGCAGCACCTCGCTCACCGCCGCGCCCACGCCGAAGCCGGCGTACAGATAGGGGTAGGGCGCGCGCGGGGTGCTGTCGAAGCGGCCCCCGCCGTACAGCTCCTGCGACGGGACGGGGTTGAAGCCCGCGGCGGGGCGGTGGGAGGAGTGCACCCGGTACAGCAGGGTGCCGGCGGGCAGCGACGCCCGGTGCGGGACGCCGGGCAGTGCGGCGGGCGGCGGCTGGTTGGGCACGGATCAGTCCCCCTCGCCCAGACCCGCCGCGTCGAGCCCGGCGGCCCACAGCGCGGCGTCCTGCCCGGTGCCCGGCAGCTCCGAGGGCGGCCGTCCCCACCAGGCGTGTTCCGACAGCCACCAGTCGGCCGTCCCCCACGGGTCCTCGGCCGATCCGAGCAGGGTGTTCACCCGCAGGACGACCTCCCAGGGGTGCCCGTGGGGGTCGAACTGGAAGGCCGGGTAACGGCGTTGCCCTCGGGGATCGGTGAGCACGAGCAGGGCGCGGTCCGGGGGGCGGGCACCGCCGCGGGCGGCCTCGTCCTCCGGCAGCGCGGGCGCGCCCAGCAGGCGCTCGCGGACCGGCCCGAGCACCGGGCCCACCATGGGGTTGCCGTCGATCACCAGCATGCACAGGTCCCCGGCGTCGAAGCCGCCCGCCTCCCGGCCCGGCGACCCGGCGAGGCGGGACGCGCCGGCCTCCTTCCGCAGCCCGAGGGTCTCGTCCTCGGGCAGGGCGCCGAGGACGGCCGCGAGGGCCCGCTCCGCCAGCACCTCGGCCTCCGGTCCGCCGGGCGCCTCCTCGCGGATGCGGGCCAGCAGCGCGGCGAGTTCACGGTGCGCGGACGGCGGCAGCCGCCGGCCCAACGGCTCCCAGCGCGAGGCGAGCACCCCCAGCGCCTCCCAGGCCCTCATCGTGCTCCCTCCGCCACCCTGCCGCACCGGTACGCGGACGGCTCCCCGGTCTCCTCCACGCGGCGGCCGCCCAGTACCCGCAGCACCGCCCCGGCCGCCGCGGGCCGGCGGGTCACCAGGTGCACCTCGCGTCCCCCGGCGGCCACCGCGGCCATGGCGGGCCACAGCGCGCTCACGCTCTCCTCCACCGGAAGCCCGCCCCGCCCGGCGCCCAGCAGCGTGAAGCAGACCGACCGCAGCGGCGGACCGGACGCCGCGGCCTCCTGCGCCAGCAGGGCCAGCACCCCCGACGCGGCGGCGGCGACATCGCGCGGCAGGACGTCGTAGTCGTTCGACCCGGCACGCGGAATGGCCACGGCCGCGTGGTAGACCCGGCGCACACCCCGCCCCGCCAGGGCTCCGGCCTCCGTGGGGACGACCGTGCCCGGTTCGACCGGGCCGTGCGGTATCCCGTGCGTCTCCCGCCAGGCCGCCAGCCCCTCCTGGAGCGGGTCCCGCAGGACGATTCCCGAGGGGCCGCGCACCGCCGCCGCCCGCCGCAGCCCGGCCGACAGCGAGGCCTTGTAGGTGCCCGGAAGCACCAGATGGGTGTTGGTCGGCGCCACCACCACGTCCACCCCGCGCACCAGTTCCACCGGGTGGACATGGAGCACGATCCGCGCGGCGGCGCCCCCGCCGCGCACCTCGACGAGCCGGTGCTGCAGCTCCGGCGACGGCAGCCCGGCTTCCCGCCCCGCGGTCCCGCGGGGCGCACCGGCGGTGCCCACGGCGGCGATCCAGCACACCTGCTCCGCCACCTGCCCCAGCACCTCGGCCTCCTGGGACTTGCGGAACCTCTCCACGCTCACCCCGTAGACGCCCGCGGCCAGTCTGCGCCGGTCGGCGGCCGGACGTCCGCGCAGCGCCGGGGAGAGGCCGAGGGAGCATGCGGCCGCCTCCCGCAGGTCACCCTCGCCGAGCAGGTCCAGGGCGGCCCGCAGCGTCCGTTCGACGGCGATCGGCCAGGCGAGCGTGGCGGGTTCCGAGGTGGCGGAGGCCGCCCGCCGCAGCTGCGGGACGTCGAGTTCACGCAGCCGGGTCAGGCCCTCGCGGCGAACCGCCTTGATCTCGTCCAGTACTGACGCGGGGTCGACGGGTTCCTCGGTCGGCCATCCCATGGCGCCCATCGTGGCACGGGAGGGGCAGGGGGCACGAGCGGTTCGCGGCTTCCGCCGGGCCGGGTCCGCCGCGCGCTGCGGGGTCACCGCAGGGGACCCAGCACCGCCCGCAGGCTGCGGCCGTGGCTCCGGTGCACGGACACCTCCAGGCGGACACCGCCCGGCACGGGGCGGGCGAAGACACCGTCGTCGGCGGACAGCAGCCGCAGCGGGCGCCCGCGGAGCGTGAGGGACAGGGTCCGGCGGCGGGTGGTGGGGTCGGCCAGCGCCAGGTGGACGCGGCCGTCCGCGGTGCGCCGCAGGAGCAGGGAGGCCGGCCCCTCGACGGTCAGCCCGGCCACCCGGTGGCGCCCCGCCCCGAAGGAGTTGACCGCCGTCAGCCCCAGGCCGCGGTGGTGGAGGGCCTGGAGCCGGGGCGTGTTGCACAGCACCTCCGGCGGACCGGAGGCGTAGGCGCGCAGCCGCTCCGCGGTGGCGTGCGGGACCAGCGCGTAGGCGTGCGCCATCGGCGGTGCGCCCGGCGGCCGGTCCACCGCGAGGGTGAACACCTGCTTGGTGACCGGGGTGTCCGGGTTCGACAGGCGGATTCGGCGGCGGCTGCGGGTCACCGTCTCCCGGAGCACGGTGGGCGCGGGCCCGGAGAGCAGCAGGTAGCCGATCGCCGCGCCCTGGGAGGGGTCCTCGTAGCGCAGCCACGCGGGGGCGCCGGAGCCGTTCCAGGGTGCACCGCCCGGGAGTTCGCCGGTGACCGCGACGGCGGCGTCCGGCTCCGCGACCCGGGCGTCGAGGGTGGTGGTGAGCGCGCGTCCCTCCGGGTCGCACACGCCCGCGGCCAGCACGACGATCTCCTCGTCCAGCAGGTACCACGACCGGGTGCCGCGCGCAGACCGGTGGGTGACCAGGCCGTCGGGCAGCGCCCCCGCGCGGGCCGCCGCACAGGCCGCGTCGTCGGTGAGCACATGGGCGGCGGTCCCGTAGGCGCCGAGCCGGGCGCCGCCGGAGTGGGCTCCGGTGCCGCGAGGGAAGTAGACGTACGCGTTCTGCGCCTCGGAGGAGGCGGTGAAGCCGTGTTCGGGGTCCTCGTACCAGAGCGTGCCGTACAGCTCCGGGACGGACCGCCGCCGCTCCACGGGCGCGGTGGTGCCCGGGAGGCGGTGCGGTTCCAGGACGGTGAGCCGGTCGGCGCCGTGGGCCCGTGTCTGGTCGGCTCCGGCGAGGTACAGCTGGTGTGCGCCGTCGCCCTGGAACCAGGGGGTGAGGTTCTCCCCGTTCATGTACTCGTAGCGGCCGACCCGGTCCGAGCTGCGGGCGAGCGCGAAGGCGTAGCCGGGGCGGCGGTGGACCGTCCGGTCCATGGCGTTGAAGGCCGCGTGGTGCGCCGGCGGCACGAGGTCGGCCGGGGCGTCGGAGGACGCGAGGAGGCCGGCGTGGCGGGCGATGGTCACCGGGGAGGCGAAGCCGGCCGGGTCCGGCGGGGCGGCGGAGGTCGCGTGCACGTGCTTCACCCAGGCCGCGAGCCGCCGGGCGGCCCGGCGGGGCAGGTGCGCGGTCAGGTCGACGGCGGCCTCGACCACCGCGGCGGTGTCCGTGTAGCCGCCGGCCGTCCGGGAGACCGCCCGGCCCTTGACGCACTCCATGAGCCACCCCTCGAAGACGAGCGGGGCGAAGCCCTCGGCGATCCACCGCAGCGCGGTCGCCGCGGGCCCCTCGGCCGCGGTGCCGGGGGAGGAGTCCGCGTAGGCGGTGCCGTCGACGAGCCGCACGCTCTCCACGATCCGGGTGAGCAGTGCCCTGCCGTAGGAGCCGGTGTAGGCCACGCAGGAGTGCTGGAGGAAGGAGCCGTCCGCGTAGAAGCCGTCGGTGACCCCGTGGCGGAGCCGGTGGGGGTCGATCCGGGCGAGCACGGTGGCCTGGTCGGCGAGGGCCTTGCGGATCCGGGCGTCGTCGTCGAGGACGGCGCCTTGGAGGACGCGGTTGGTGGTGATGTCGGCCAGGTTGGCGCCGGTGTGGAAGCGGGAATCGAGGTCGACGTCGCCGTCCCGGCCGTTGCGCAGGTAGGCGTCCATGGTGGCGGTGTACGCGGCCGCCAGCCCGGGGTACCCGGCCGAGAGGTCCTCGTGCAGCAGGGCCAGGGTGCGGCCCGCGTACCGGGGGAAGCCGATCTCCCAGGTGTGCCAGTTGCCGTAGTAGCCGGCCGCCTGGTCGCCCACGTACTCCTCGTGGAGGCGCACCAGGGCCTCGGCGACGCGGCGCCGGGCCTCCCGGTCGCCGCGCAGGGGAGCGGCCTGTGCGGCCGGTGCGCCGCCGGGCACGCGGGTGGCGAGGGCGATCTCGTAGAGCGAGCGGAAGGTCCGGGTCAGGTTGCCGTCGCTCTGCCCGAGGGGCAGCCCGCGGAACAGCTCGCCCGCCGCGGCGCGGTCCATGTCGGCGAGCCGCGCGCGGGCCGAGGACTCGATCGCGGCCAGTCGGCGGGCGGTCTCGGGCCGGGTGTTGGACCACTCGGTGCCCGCGAGCACCGCGTGCGCGTTGGCGATCAGCGTCGCCCGGTCCCGCGCACTCCCGACCGCCGCGCCGGGCGGTGGGGCGGCCGCGGCGGCGGGGGTGAGCGCGGCCGCGGGAAGCGCGGACAGCAGGGTGCGGCGGGAGAGGTGCACCGGGGCTCCAGGGGCGGGTCGGACCGGTCCGGAAAGCGCTTGCGGCGCATCAAAGCAACGGTGTCCGGCGCCGTCAACGGAGTGCGGCAGCTGTCGGCGGTGTGCGGGGCGACCGGGGGGCGCGCGCCGCCGGCTGCACGCCCCTGTCGTGGTCCGGGGGTCCCCGCGGCCCGGGGCTTGGCAGGCGACGGTGCGAGGAGCAGGCTGGAGGTATGTCCGGCACCCCGCCGATCGTCGTGCACCGGATCTCCCCCACGGGAGGCCGCCGGGTGACCGTGCGCGGGCGGATCATGGGGCTGGCCCACTCCGACGACGAGGTGCGCGAGCTGGTCCGCCGGGCCGGCGGACCCGAACCGGTGCGGCTGGAGGACCCGACCTGGGTGGAGTGGACGGGCGGCCGCCCCCACCAGTACGACCCCCTGGAACTGCTGCCCTGAGCGGCCGGGCCCGCGGTCCCGCCCTGCGGGCGGCGGGCCGGACGAGGGCCCCGGCGCCACGGCGCCGGGGCCCTCGTCCGCGGAACCGGCCGCGGTGGCGACACTCCCCCGAGTGTGGCTGTCCCACGCCGAGCACCAGCGCGCCGGGTCCGACGCATCATCCAAACAGCCGTCGCCAACGGATCGCTAACATAAGGCCAACGCTCGGAGAGAGCGTGGGGACAGGGGGAGGCCGCGAGACGACCGGGAGGAACGGACATGCGCTTCAACCTCCTCGGCGTGCCCGCCGTCCGCGACGCCTCCGGGCGCCTGGACCACCCCGGCAGCCCCAAACTCCGCGCCCTGCTCGTCGCCCTGCTGCTGCGGCCCAACCGGGTCGTCCCGGTCCGGGAGCTCCAGGCCGCGCTCTGGGGTGCCGAGCCGCCCGCCTCGGCACGCGCCTCCCTGCACAACCACGTGGCCAGGCTCAGGCGCCTCCTCGCGGAGCAGGGCAGACTGCGCACCGTCGCCCAGGGGTACGTGCTGCGGGTGGAGCCGGGCGAGCTGGACACGGAGGTCTTCCAGGAGCGTGCCGGGGCCGCCCGTGCGGCCTACACCCGCGCCGTCCGGGGCACCGGCGACTGGGCGTCCGTCGCCGAGGCGGCCTCGGCGGCCCTGGCACTGTGGCGCGGGAGCCCGCTGGAGGGCGTCCACGGCCCGGGCGAGCGGCCGCCCCCGCTGGTGCACCGGCTCCGGGAGGTACGGCTGGAACTCCTCCAGTGGCGCTACGACGCCGAGCTGGAGCTCGGGGGCCACGACGGCCTCGTGCCCGAACTGTCCGTCCTCGCCGATGAGTTCCCGCTGCGGGAGGCGTTCCACCGCCAACTGATGCTGGTGCTGCACCGCACCGGCCGCCAGGCGGAGGCGCTGGACGCCTACCGCACCCTGCGCCGCACCCTCGTCGAGCAGCTGGGCGTCGACCCCGGCCCCGCCGTCCGGCAGGCGCACGCCGAGGTGCTCCGGGGCGGCTCCGGCGCGCCCGCGGCCTCCCTGCCCGCGGCGCTGCCCCAGGGGCCCCTTGCCGCGCGCCCCGGCCCGCCGCACCCCGTGCCCACGGACCCGCCGCCTCGGCGCCTGCCCCCGCCGGACCACAGGTTCGCCGACGGAGCCTGAAACATTTCCCCCCGCCCGGCGCGTCGAGGGGGTGGAAGCGGCAGGGGACGGCGGAGCCAAGGGGAGTGGGCGCAGCGATGCGAGCGGCACGTGTCGAGGAGTACCGGGAGTTCGCGGCGGACCGCGCCACGCACCTCTACCGTTCCGCCTGCCTGCTGACCAGCGGGGACACCCATCTCGCCGAGGACCTGGTCCAGGAGACGCTGGGCCGGATGTACGTCCTGTGGGGCAGGTCCTCGCGCATCGACAATCCCGCGGCCTACGCGCAGACGGTGCTCGTCCGGGCCTTCCTCACCCACCGGCGTCGGCGCTCCGCCACCGAGCGCCCCGTCGGCGAGCTGCCCGAGGCGCCCCGGGCCCCCGACGACGACCCCGAGCTGCGCCTCGCCCTGCTGGGCGCGCTCGGACGGCTGTCGCCGAAGGACCGCGCGGTCGTCGTGCTGCGCTACTGGGAGGACCGCAGCGTCGAGGAGACCGCGGCGGCCATGAACGTCAGCTCGGCCGCCGTGCGCACCAGAACGGTGCGGGCGCTGGCCAAGCTCCGCGAGCACCTGGGCGGCGGCAGCCTGGTGGAGTTCGCAGCCGGCTGAGGGCCCGGCACCGGCCCGGGACCTCCCGGGCGCCGCAGAGACGTCGTTTCGTACCGGACGATCAGAGAGTGTGGTTCCGTATGCCGTTCGCACCCAGGGAAGAAGAGCGAGGCGCACCCCCCACCGGGGACTTCGAGCGGGAGCTCGGGGCCGTGCTGCGCCGCACGGGCGGGACGCTCGGCCCCTCCGACCGGGCCGTGCTGGTGGAGGGCGGGCTCGCCCGCGGCCGCCGCAGGGTGGTGCTGCGCCGGGTGGCCACCGGTGGGACCGTGCTGGCGCTCGCGGCCGCCGGGCTGCTGGGCGGGTACGCGGGCGGGCTGCTCGGGCCGGGCGGCGGGGAGCGCGGCCGCGTGGCCGCGGAGAATCCCGTGCCGCTGCCCTCGCAGGACGGCGCGGTCTCCGCCCGGCGGATGGTCGGCACCCTCACGGCGCTGCTGCCCGAGGGCGAGCTGACCCGGCAGAGCGGCCGCGGCAGCGGCCCCGGCCCCGAAGGCTCCGGGCCGACCGCCTCCGTGGTGCACGACGACGGCGGCGGCGCCGCGCTGATCCAGGTGGGCCTCGGCCGGACCGGGCTGGGCGACGGGACCGCCGAGCAGCTGCTGACCTGCCCGGCCAAGGCGTACACGGACGTCGACGACTGCCGCGAGAGCACCCTCGGCAACGGCTCCCGCGCCCTGGTCGTCGAGGGGTACGTGTACGGCCGCGACCGGGGCGCCAAGCAGTGGCGCGCCACGGTGGTGACGCCCTCGGGCGCGGTGATCGACGTCAGCGAGTACAACGCGCCCGAGGAGAAGGGCGCCGAGGCCACCCGCGAGGACCCCCCGCTCTCCTCCGAGGCGCTGCTCGCCCTCGCCTCGGACCCCTCCTGGCTGCCCGTCGCCGCGGACTACCTGGCCGATCTCGCCGACCAGGGGCCCCCGCCGGACGCCGCGGAGGAGCCCCGGCCGCCCGCCGGACCGTCGTCCGGGGACGTGCAGGCCACGCTGAAGGGCCTGATGCCGAAGGGGACGACGGTCGTCGAGGAGGGCGGCGACAGCGGGTTCGGCTACGTGGTCGTCGACGACGGCCGGGGCGGGAGCCTGGTGCAGGTCAACGTGCAGTCGGGCATGGAGGACCTGCGCGGGCACCTGTCCGGCGGGGAGACCCTGCCCGACGGCACGCTGGTGAGCGAGCGGCAGGAGGAGGACCCCGACCAGAAGGGCGGCCGGGGCGCCGTCGGCTGGACGGTCGACACCCTGCGCCCGGACGGCTTCCGGGTGGTCGTCATGGCCTTCAACGCCCCCGGACAGGGACAGGACGCGGTCCGGCCGACGCCCGCCCTGACGATGGAGCAGCTGCGCGCCCTCGCGCTCGACCCGGCCTGGCGCGGGCTGGGCTGACGCGGCCCGGCCCGGGCGGCGCGGTCCGCCCGGGCCGGGGCGCCCCGCCGGGCGCCGCGGCTCACTTGGCGTCCGCGTAGCACTCCACCGCGGCGAGTGTGAACGGGAAGCGCACGGGGGTGTCGCCGAAGGCCAGCCGCCCGGCGACGGCCCCCGCCTCCCGGATCGCCCCCGCCACCGCCTCCGCCTCCTCCGCCGGGCAGTGCACCACCACCTCGTCGTGCTGGAAGAACACCAGTTCGGCCCGCATCGCCGCAGTGGCCTGCCGCAGCGCCGCGAGCATCAGGAGCGCCCAGTCCGCGGCACTGCCCTGCACCACGAAGTTGCGGGTGAACCGGCCCCAGGCGCGGGCGTCCGCCCCGCCGCCCCGCTCGGCGCCCTCCGAATCCCCCTGCGGCAGGCCCGCCTCGCCGGACTCCTCCGCCCCCGGGGCCCGCGGGCTGGTCCGCCCCAGCCAGGTGCGCACCAGGCGGCCCTCCTCGCCCGCCCGCGCCGCCTCGTCCACCACGGCCACCGCCCGGGGGAAGCGGCGCCGCAGGGCCGCCAGGTTCCGCAGGCCGTCGCCCGAGGTCTGGCCGTAGACCGCGCCGAGCAGGGCCAGCTTGGCGTGCTCCCGGTCGCCGGAGAACGCCCGGTCGGACAGCGCGGTGTAGAGGTCGCCCTCGTGGCCCGCCACCTCCATCAGGCCCGGATCACGGGAGATCGCGGCCAGCACCCGCGGTTCCATCTGGTCGGCATCCGCGACGACCAGCCGCCAGCCCTCGTCCGCGACGACGGCCCGCCGGATCACCTTGGGGATCTGGAGCGCGCCCCCTCCGTTGGTGGTCCACCGCCCGGACACGGTGCCGCCGGGCACGTACTCGGGACGGAAGCGGCCCTCGCGCACCCAGTCCTGGAGCCAGCTCCAGCCGTGCGCCGTCCAGATGCGGTAGAGCTTCTTGTAGCGCAGCAGCGGCTCCACGGCGGGGTGGTCGACGCCCTCCAGCTCCCAGCGGCGCGTGGAGCGCACCCGGATCCCGGCCCCCGCGAAGGCCCGGACGACCTCCGCGGGCAGGTCGGGGCGCACCCGGCTGCCGAAGGCCCGCGACACCTCCTCGGCCAGCTCCGCGAGGCGCCGCGGCTCGCCGCCGCCCGGGTACCGCTCGCCGAGCAACTCGTGGAGGAGGGAGCGGTGCACGTCCGCCCGCCACGGGAGGCCCGCGCGGTGCATCTCGGCGGCCACCAGCGTCCCGGCGGACTCGGCGGCGGTCAGCAGCCGCATCCGGTCGGGAAGGGCCGTCGCCTCGTGCCGCCGCTGCTGCTCGGCGTAGACCTCCAGCAGCGCCTCCAGCGGAATGTCGGCGCGCTGCGGCTCGAAGAGCGGCGACTGCGCCGAGGGGCCGGACCCGTGCGGCGGGAGGTCGGGCGGGACGGGCGCGTCGCGCAGCCGCGCCCATGCGGCCGCCGCCGACCGGGGCTCGCCGTGGCGGCCCTCGTGCCCCAGCAGCAGCCGCTCCGCCGCCTCGACGTCGTAGCAGCGCTCCACGCGGACCCCGGCGGCGAGCAGCCGGGGGGCCACCTCGGCGGTCGAGCGCCACACCCAGCGCCGCACCCGGGGACGGGAACGGACCGCCGCCACCAGGTCGGGCTCGTCGACCGCGGGGCCGCTGGGCAGGTGGTCGCGGCCGAGGGGGACGAGCCGCGCCCCGTCCCCGTCGGCCGCCGCCAGAGCCCAGCGCTCGTCCACGGGGGCGAGTCTGGCATCCGGCTCGGACAGCGCCCGCGCGGCGCGTCCGGGGCCGGCCCGGCCGCTGGGCCGGCCGACGCGCACGAGCCGACGCCCCCCGCCGCGAGGCGGGCCGGCCGCGGGCGGCCCCGCGCCTCTCCCGAGCCCTCCCGCGGGCGTCCCCGCGGCGCGCCGGGGGGATGCCCGCGCGGCGTCCCCGCCGTCCCGGTTCCGGGAGTTTCCCCCGGTCGGTGTCCCCGGACCGCTGCCGCACGGGGCAAGCTCCCCGTACGCTCTGATCCCAACCGGACGGCCCCGCCGCCCGGCGGGCGTGTCCGCCCTGCGCGGGGCACACTGGGGATCGAGGCGCGTGCACGTGACCGGGAGGCCGAAACAGTGAACGGGGGCAGCCGCAAACGACGCCTGACGCAGCGCCTCTCCGCGCGGACCGCCGCGATGCAGTCCTCCGGTGTCCGCGGCCTCCGCTTCCGCCGCGGGCGGGGGCACCAGCCCTCCGACGGCTTCACCACCCGCAGCCGCCTGGCCTGGCTCAACTCCGCGAGCACCCGGATCGGCACCACGCTCGACCTGGAGCGCACCGCCCAGGAGCTGGCCGAGTTCACCGTGCCGAGGTTCGCCGACGGGGCGGCCGTCGACGTGCTGGAGCGGGTGCTCCGGGGCGAGGAGGGCTCCCGCTGGACCGGGGTCGGCATCCCGGAGAGCCGCGCGATGGCGGTCTGCGCCATCGACGAACTGGCCCTGCTGGAACCCACCCCGGTCGGGGACACCAACACGGTCGGCGAGGCGACGCACGAGACGCTGCTCCACCGCTACTGCCTGCGCCAGGGCAAACCGGTGCTGCTGGCGCGGATCGCCGACGAGGACTACGTGCGCATCGCACCCACCGCCAGCGCCGCCGCGAAGATGCGGGACGCCGGGGTGCACAGCTACCTCGCCGTACCGCTGATCGCCCGGGGCGTTCTGCTGGGCACCGCCGACTTCGTCCGTGCCGGCGGCACCCCGCCGTTCTCCACCACCGATCTGGCGCTCGCCGAGCAACTCGCCTCCCGGGCGGCCGTGTTCATGGACAACGCCCGGATGTACGGGCGCGAGCGGGAGCACGTGATCTCCCTCCAGCGCAGCCTGCTGCCCCGGGCCACCCCCCTCACCCCCGGGCTGAGGGTCCGCGCCGAGTACGCACCGGCCGCCGCGGCACGGGGCGTCGGCGGCGACTGGTACGACGTGATGGCGCTGCCGGGCGGCCGTACCGCGCTGATGGTGGGCGACGTGATGGGCCACGGGCTGCCGGCGGCGGCCACCATGGGGCGGCTGCGCGCGGTCGGCCGGACCCTGATGACCCTCGACATGGCCCCCGAGCGGGTGCTGGCCAGGCTGGACCTGGCCACCCGCGACCTGGAGGACGAGCAGGTCGCCACGTGCCTGTGCGCCGTCTACGACCCCGCGGACTCCACCTACACCTTCGCCAGCGCAGGGCACCTCCCGCCGCTGCTGCTCGACGGCCGGGGCGGTGCCGACCTCCTCGACGTCCCCGTCGGCGCGCCGCTGGGCGCCGGGGTCATCCCGTACGACCCGCTGCGGGTCTCGGTGCGCGAGGGGGCCCGTCTCGCGCTGTACACCGACGGCCTGGTCAAGAACCGCACCGACGACATCGACGTGCAGCTGGAGGGGCTGCGCGGCCGGGCGAAGTCCATGGAGCCGCAGCGGATGGAGGACGGGGGGCTGCTCGCGGAAGCGCCGGGCGCCCGCCGCATCGACGAGGCGGTGCTGCTGGTCGCCGGGAGCACCGGCGGCCCGGACGACGACCTGCGGGTGTGGCCGCTCCCCCAGGAGGGCAACGTCGCCTCCGTCGCCCGCGGCCTGGTCACCGGGCAGCTCGCCGACTGGGGGCTCGCGGAGCTGGCGGACGTCAGCGAACTGGTCGTCAGCGAGCTCGTCGGCAACGCCCTGCGCTACGGCAACGGCCCCGGTCAGCTGAGGCTCCTCCGCGGCGAGCGGCTCACCATCGAGGTCTCGGACACCGGCCCGGACCTCCCGCAGATCCAGCACGCCGACGTCAGCGACGAGGGCGGACGGGGACTCCAGCTGATCAACATGCTCTGCCGGCGGTGGGGTTCGTGCCGCACGGTGGGCGGCAAGGTCGTCTGGGCGGAGCAGAACGTCACACCGTGAACCCGCCCGGGCCGACGGCGGCCGCTTCCCGGCCCGGCCCGGGCGGGGCCCGCGCGGCCGCAGCGTGACACCATCCGGTGTGTGGGCACGGTGAGCACGGTCGAGAAGGCACTGGCGGCGGCGCTGTACGCGGAGGGCGACGCCCCCCTCGACGCGGCCGCCTCCCTGCTCGCCGCCGACCCCGGAGCCGACGCGGAGCTGCGGCGGCGCGGCGAGGAGCTGCTGCGCCGCGCCTGGGAGCGCGGCTGGCAGCCCGCGGACGTCGCCCGGCTGGTCCGGCGGGACCTCGGGGAGGTGCACCACCGGCTGCTCGCGGAGCTGGTCGCGGCGGAGTCCGCGCACTACGGCCCGCGGCTGCCGCACCGCTGGGAGGCCCAGCTGCGGGACCTCGCCGGCGAGGTCCCGCCACCGGCGCGCGGCGACCGCTTCGGCCGTGCCACCGCGGTCCTGGAGCTGTACCGGCTGCTGGCCCGGCTGCCGCGCATCGAGGCCGTCGCCCCGCCGCCGGGCGCCGGGCCCTGTGCCGCACCGGCGGGCGCCCGGGAGGGGACCGGCCCGGAGCCGCGGATGCTCACCCGCGTCCGCGCCCTGCTCGCCAAGGCGGAGGCCACCGGCTACCCGCAGGAGGCCGAGGCGCTCACGGCCAAGGCCCAGGAGCTGATGGCCCGCCACAGCATCGACGAGGCGGTCCTCGCGCACGGTGCCCCCGCCGCGCACACGCCGTCGGCGCGCCGCATCGGCGTGGACGCGCCCTACGAGACGGCCAAGGCGGTGCTGCTGGACGTGGTCTCCTCCGCCAACCGCTGCCAGGCCGTGTGGAACGGCGCCTTCGGCTTCTCCACGGTGGTGGGCTTCGAGGGGGACCTGGAGTCGGTGGAGCTGCTCTACACGTCCCTGCTGGTGCAGGGGACCAGGGCGATGACGGCCGCCGAGTCCGCCCAGCGGGCCGGGGGGCGCAAGCGCACCAGGACCTTCCGGCAGTCGTTCTGGACGGCGTACGCCTCCCGCATCGGCGAGCACCTGGCCGCCGTCGCCGAGGAGGCCGTCCCCGGCGAGCTGCTGCCGGTGCTGGCCACCCGTGACCTGGCCGTGGCCGACCGGACCCGGCGGATGTTCCCCGAGACGCGCACCGCGCGGGTGCGGGCGGCGACCGACGCCGCCGGATGGCGCGACGGCACCTCGGCCGCCGACCGTGCGCACCGGGCCGCCCCCGGGCGGCCCCTGCCCGGGCGCCGGGCCTGACCGCCCGGCCGGTGCCGGTCCGCACCGCTCAGGCGTCGGTGCGCAGCACGACCTCCAGGACGCGCGGCCCGTGGACGCCCTCCACCCGCTCCAGTTCGATGTCGGAGGTGGCGGAAGGCCCGCTGACCAGCGTCGTCGGCCGTCCGGGTACGAGGAGGGCGAGCGCCTCGGGCACTCCCGCCGCGACGGTCGAGAGGCCGACGACCAGGACGTGGACGTCGGGGACGAGGGACAGGGCGCGGCGGCCCTGGTCGGGGGAGCCGTCGAGAAGGACGGTACCGGTCTCGGCGCAGGCCGCTGCGGAGGCCGTGACCACGGCGTCGAGGCCGTCGAGCATGCGGGGGGAGACCGCGGCCGAGTCGACCAGGACCTCCCCGCCGAACCGCTCCAGCCAGGCCGGGTCCAGTCCGGGCGGGACCCCGACGCGCCGGGCCCCGTGGGCGTCCAGGGCCCCCGCCACGGCCTCGGCCGTGGCCGCGGCGGTGCAGACGCGGACGCCCGCCCGGTAGTCGGCCAGCCGCCCGGTGAACAGCGCCAGCCGCTCGTCGTCCGGCAGCGTGCGGCCCGTGCGGTAGGCGCGGGGGACGGGCTGCCGCCCCGGGGGCGCCAGCGCCAGGGCGTCCCGGATGCGCCCGAGCACCGCCTCCCGTGCCGTCGGCCCGCTCACCGCTCCTCCTCGCGCCGGTCGTGCCCGTCCGCCGGGGCGCCGCCGCCCGGCCCCTCGTGTGCCGCGCGGCGGCGCTCGCCCTCGCGTGCCGCGGCGCGCATCGCCGCGGCACCCTCCGGCGAGGCGAACCACGACCGGAAGGCATCGCGCGCGGGCACGGGTGCGTCCCGGGCCTCCGTCCAGCCGGCGAGCGGCGGTGGCAGCCGGGTGATCCGCCCCTCCCGCCTCGCGGCGGCGCGGGCGAGCCGGGCGGCGGTCCGCTGGGCGGCCGTGTAGAGCCGCGGCCGCCGCATGACGGCCCCGGCGGTCCGCATCGCGAGCGCCTCCGGGGTGCGCCCGGCCTCCTCCGTGTGGCGGCGGCGCAGGTCGACCAGCATCGCGGGGAGGTCGATCCGTACCGGACAGGCGTCCAGGCAGGCCCCGCAGAGCGTCGAGGCGTAGGGGAGGGTGCGGTTCGGATCGTCCCCGGTGGCGTGCATCCCGGCCAGGTACGGGCTCAGCACCGCCCCGATCGGCCCCGGGTAGGTGGAGCCGTAGGCGTGGCCGCCCACCCGCTCGTACACCGGGCAGACGTTGAGGCAGGCGGAGCAGCGGATGCAGCCGAGCGCACCGCGGCCGAGCGGGTCGGCGAGCGCCGCGGTGCGGCCGTTGTCGAGGAGGACCAGATGGACCTCCTGGGGCCCGTCGCCCGGGGTGACCCCGGTCCACAGGGAGGTGTAGGGGTTCATCCGCTCGCCCGTGGCGGACCGGGGCAGCAGTTGCAGGAAGACCTCCAGGTCCCGGTGGAGCGGGACCACCTTCTCGATGCCCATGACGGTGATCAGCGTCCGCGGCAGGGTCAGGCACATCCGGCCGTTGCCCTCCGACTCCACCACGCACAGGGTGCCCGTCTCCGCGATGCCGAAGTTCGCTCCGGAGACGGCGACGGGCACCGTGAGGAACCTCTCGCGCAGATGGGCCCGTGCCGCGGCGGCGAGTTCCGCCGGGTCGGACCCGAGCCGGGGGTCGGCATCCGGGATGCCGTCGCGGAGGATCCCGCGGATCTCCTCCCGGTTGCGGTGGATCGCGGGGACCAGGATGTGGGAGGGGCGGTCGCCGGAGAGCTGGACGATCAGCTCGGCCAGGTCGGTCTCGTATGCGGTGATGCCCTGCCGTGCCAGGTGCTCGTTGAGTCCGATCTCCTGGGTGGCCATGGACTTGACCTTGACGACCTCCTCGGAGCCCGTCTCCCGGACCAGGCGGGTGACGATCGCGTTGGCCTCCGCCGCGTCGCGGGCCCAGTGCACGGTGCCGCCGCGCCCGGTGAACGCGGCCTCCAGCTGCGGCAGCAGCTCGGGCAGGCGGTCCAGGGCCTCGGACTTGAGCGCGGCGCCCGCGTCGCGCAGCCGCTCCCAGTCCGGCAGTTCCCTGGTGGCGGCCAGCCGCCTGGCGCGGATGGTGCCGGTCGCGCGGCGCAGGTTGTCCCGGAGGGTGTGGTCGCCGAGGGCCGCGCGGGCCGCCCGGGGGAAGGGCGTGTCGCCGCGCAGGCGGCCGGTGCCCGGCGGAGCGTGCGGGGGCGGGGCGGGTGTCCCGGGAAGCGGGCGCTCCGGCGGGTCGTCCCCGGACCCGGCGGCGGCGCCGGGGCGGGAGGGGCGGGTCATCGGGCGGCCTCCTCGGTCAGGGGGTGGGGCGCGTCGCGGGTGGCGGCGAGGATCTGCGCGAGGTGGAGGGTCCTCGGGCCGGACCGCAGGCGGGAGAAGCCCCCGCCGATGTGCATCAGGCAGGAGGAGTCCGCGGCGGTGCAGACCTCGGCGCCGGTCGAGGCGATGCGGTCCAGGGTGTCCCCGAGCATCGCGGTGGAGGTCGCGGCGTTCTTCAGGGCGAAGGTCCCGCCGAAGCCGCAGCAGGAGTCGTCCCGGGGCGGCCGGAGGAGCTCGATGCCCTCGACGGACCGCAGCAGCGCCAGCGACCTGTCTGCCGACCGGAGCATCCGCAGGGAGTGGCAGGTGGGGTGGTAGGCCACGCGGTGCGGGAACCAGGCGCCCACGTCGGTGGTGCCCAGGACGTCGACGAGCAGCTCGGTGAGCTCGTAGGTCTTGGCGCCCACCTCCTCCACCGCGGCGGCCAGGCGCGGGTCGCCGTACCGTGCGGCGACCTGGGCGTGCTGGTGGCGGACGCAGCCCGTGCACGAGGCGGAAGGCAGGACCACCGCGTCCACGGCGGGGTCCCGGAAGAGTCCGGCGAACTGCCGCACGAGAGGGAGGGCGGTGCGCTGGTAGCCGGTGTTGACGTGCATCTGGCCGCAGCAGGTCTGCTCCGGGGGGAACACCACCTCGTGGCCCAGCCGGGCGAGGAGCAGGGCGGTGGCCCGTGCGGCCTCGGGGAAGAGGGTGTCCGCGAGGCAGGTCGCGAAGAGCCCGACGCGCACGGCGGTTCAGGCCGGGCCGGCGGCGACGCAGAACTCGTTGCCCTCGGGATCGGCTATGACGACATGGTGCCCGTCGAAGGTCTCCAGGACGGTGCCGCCCGCCGCGGCCAGGCGCCCGGCCTCGTCCCGGATGCGGGCCCAGCGCTCCGCGGCGGTGCCGTGGCCGGGGAGGCGGATGTCCAGGTGCAGCCTGTTCTTGGCGCTCTTCGGCTCGGGGACCTCCAGCAGGCTCAGCCGGGGGCCCCTGCCCTCGGGGTCGCACAGCCAGGCGCCGCCGAGCCCGTCCTCCTCGTCCTCCTCGAACTGGGCCAGCCATTCCTCCCGTGTGGTGAAGGGCGGGGGCGGGGGCTCGTCGACGTAGCCCAGCGCGGTGCGCCAGAAGGCGGCCAGCCGTTCGGCGTCCGCGCAGTCCAGCGTGAGATCCAGTCGGGATGCCATGGAGGGACGGTACCTCCCGCCGCCGACAGCGTCCCGGGACGCGGCGGGATCCGGTGGCGCCGCGGGGCGCCGCGGGCGGGGGCGGCAGGCGGGCCCGGGCGGGCGGCGGCGCCGGGGCTCAGGGGGTGGGCAGCGCCGTGGGCAGGCCCTCGGGGAGCGAACCGCCCTCGCTCCTGCGCAGGGTGTCCTCCGTGCCGCCGTCCCAGGCGACGAGCAGCGTGGTGCCGTCCCCGGGCCGGATGGTGCCCGAGGTCCGGTCGGTGCTGCCGTCCGAGCAGGTCAGTGTCAGCTTCCAGGGGCCGGTGCCGGTGACGTCGCCCGTGCAGGCGCGGCCCTCGGCCAGCAGGGCCACCTTCCCCCGCGTGAGGGAGAGCACGACGGGCTTGGCGTCGGTCAGTCCGGCCCAGGTGCCTTCGATGCCCCCGGCGGCGCCGTCCGCCCCGCCGTCCTGGACGCCGGTCGGATCGGGCGAGGCGGTGGCGGCGGGCGTCGTGGGGGCTGCGTCCCTGTCCTCGCCGTCCGCCGCCTCGTCGCCGCTTGCGCAGCCGCCCAGGACGAGGGCCGCGAGGGCGGTCGCGGTGGCGGCCGCCGTGCGAAGAGCGGTGGTGCGCATGGAGGTTCCCCCTGGGTGGTGTCGGAGAGACCGCGCAAAGCTACCAGGGCCCCGCGGGTGCTTCCGGGGGCCCTCGCCGGATCTCCACAACCGGGCCGCGGGCGGGGGAGGAACGGGGAGCCTGCCGCGGGCCGGGCGGAGCGTGTAACCGGGGGAACACCCCCTGTGCACGTGCATCGACCCGTGCATTGGCTTCTGCACATGGCATATGAACGCGGCTATGATCCGGCGTAGTTGACACCTGCACCTTGTACCCCGGGAGCGACTTGTGCACCACGTGTACAGCGGCATGGCGGCCACGGAGCTTCAGGGGGTCGTCTGGCAGAAGAGCAGACACAGCAACTCCCAGGGCTCCTGCGTCGAGTTCGCCAAGCTGCCCGGCGGCGATGTGGCGATGCGCAACTCGCGGCACCCGGAAGGTCCCGCACTCGTGTACACGACGGCGGAGATAGAGGCGCTGCTCCTCGGGGCCAAGGACGGCGAGTTCGACCACCTGGTGGCCTGAGCGCCGGGGCGCCCGGCCGGTGCCGCCCGGGGGCCCCGCAGGGCCGCGGCGCGGTCCGGCGGGGTGCGCCTCATCCCAGCCGGAAGAGCGCCCAGACGACCTTGCCCCGCAGCGCCCCGGCGAGCGGATGCCAGCCCCAGCCGTCGCTGAAGGACTCCACCAGCAGCAGCCCGCGCCCCGACTCGGCGGCGAAGTCCTCCTCCGCCTGCCGGGCGGTGGGGCCCTCGTCGCTGGGGTCGCGCACCGCGCACACCAGGCGCCCCGTCCAGCGCATCAGGTGCAGCCGCACCGGTGTCTCGCCGGCCTGCTCGTGTGCCTCGCACCCGGGCCGGGTCGGCCCGCCCTCGGGGGCCAGCGCGTGGCGCAGGGCGTTGGTGACGAGTTCGGAGACGACCAGCGCCACGTCGTCGAAGCGGTGCGCGAGGTCCCACTGGCCGAGCGTCGCCCGGGTGAACTGCCGTGCGCCGCGCACCGCTTCGTGGCGGGGCGGCAGGGCGCAGGAGGCGGAGGTGGCCGCGGTCGAGGGGTCGGTCGGGTAGAGCCCCTGCCTTAACGGCGCGAGCATGGTCGATCGATTCGTCCCCATGCGAGGCACTCCCGGGATTCGCTGCTGTGGCGCTACGACACGAACGAGCACGCAGGTGCGCGAGCACCATCGTTCCCAATGCGTAGGGCAGATGCAAGGGCAGATGCACGTGCACGCGCCGGACCTGTCCGCGCCCGTGGCGGTTGCTGCTCATTTCTTCCACAGGCCGGTCGGGAGGCCCGGCGGCACTGTCTACTCTTTCCGTAACCGCACGAGTACAGGCTGAAGCCTTTTGGTGGCAGAATCCGGCTCTTGGGTTTCGGGAGGCACTCGGCGACGATCGGACGCAGTGAAGTGGTGTACGGATGGGGAGGGTTCGGGTCGTGACGGCAGGAGTGTCAGGGGCGGCGTCGCCCGCATGGGGCGACCCCCGCGGCGAGGGGCCGGGTGGAGGGTCGGTCGTCCGGCGCATCCTGCTGGGGTCCCAGCTGCGGCGCCTGAGGGAGTCCCGGGGTATCACGCGGGAGGCGGCCGGGTACTCCATCCGCGCCTCCGAATCCAAGATCAGCCGCATGGAGTTGGGCCGGGTGAGCTTCAAGGCGCGCGACGTGGAGGACCTGCTCACCCTCTACGGCGTGGGCGACGAGGCGGAGCGCGCCTCGCTCCTCGGGCTCGCCAGGGAGGCCAACGTCGCCGGCTGGTGGCACAGCTACGGCGATGTGCTGCCGGGCTGGTTCCAGACCTACATCGGCCTGGAGGGCGCGGCCTCGGTGATCCGCATCTACGAGGTCCAGTTCGTGCACGGGCTGCTGCAGACCGAGTCCTACGCCCACGCGGTGGTGTCCCGCGGGATGCCCGGAGCCTCCACGTCGGAGATCGACAAGCGGGTCGCCCTGCGGCTGGAGCGCCAGAAGGCGCTGGTGTCGGAGAACGCCCCCCTGCTGCACGTCGTCCTCGACGAGGCGGCGCTGCGCCGCCCCTACGGTGACCGGAGAGTGATGCAGGACCAGGTGAGGCACCTGATCCACGTGTCCGAGCAGTCCAACATCACGCTCCAGGTGATGCCCTTCGGATTCGGCGGGCACGCGGGCGAGAGCGGGGCGTTCACCCTGCTGAGCTTCCCCGAGTCCGATCTCTCCGACGTGGTCTACCTGGAGCAGCTGACCAGCGCCCTCTACCTCGACAAGCGCGAGGACGTCGCCCAGTACGCCCGGGTCATGGAGCGTCTGTGCGAGGACAGCCCGGATGCCGCCGGCACCCGCGACCTGCTCCGCGGTCTCCTTCAACTCGCCTGAAACATGCGTACGATGACGAAGCATCAGACACCTTGACGCGCGCCGGCGCCCCCGCCGCCCCTGCCCATGGAGCAGTGATCACATGTCCTTCTTCAGCGACCTGGCACTCCAGTACATAGACGGCGAATGGAAGCCGGGCAGCGGTTCCTGGGACATCATCGACTTCAACCCCTACGACGGCGGGAAGCTGGCCTCGATCACGGTGGCCACCGCCGAGGAGGTCGACCAGGCGTACCGGGCGGCCGAGCGGGCGCAGACCGCCTGGGCCGAGACCAACCCCTACACCCGCCGGGGGGTCTTCGAGAGGGCGCTGCGGATCATCGAGGACCGCGAGGAGGAGATCGCCGCGGCGATCGTCGCGGAGCTCGGCGGCACCCACCTCAAGGCCGCCTTCGAACTCCACCTCGTCAAGGAGTTCCTCCGCGAGGCCGTCCAGCTGGCCCTGCGGCCCGAGGGGCGCATCCTGCCCTCCCCGGCCGACGGCAAGGAGAACCGCGTCTACCGCGTCCCGGTCGGCGTCGTGGGCGTCATCAGCCCGTTCAACTTCCCCTTCCTGCTGTCCGTCAAGTCGGTGGCCCCCGCCCTCGCGCTCGGCAACGCGGTGGTGCTCAAGCCGCACCAGAACACGCCCGTCTGCGGCGGGACCCTGGTCGCCAAGGTCTTCGAGGACGCCGGCCTGCCCGCCGGCCTGCTCAACGTCGTCGTCACCGACATCGCCGAGATCGGTGACGCGCTGCTGGAGCACCCCGTCCCGAAGGCCATCTCCTTCACCGGCTCGGACCGGGTGGGCCGCCACGTGGCGACCGTCTGCGCCGCCCACTTCAAGCACGCCATCCTCGAACTGGGCGGCAACAGCGCCCTGATCGTGCTCGACGACGCCGACGTCGACTACGCGGTGGACGCGGCCGTCTTCAGCCGTTTCGTCCACCAGGGCCAGGTGTGCATGGCCGCCAACCGCATCCTGGTCGACCGCTCGCTCCAGGCGGAGTTCACCGAGAAGTTCGTCGCCAAGGTGCGGACCCTCGCCGTCGGCGACCCGGCCGACCCGGCCACCCACATCGGCCCGCTGATCAACGCCTCCCAGGCCGAGGCCGTCTCCGCCGTCGTGGAGCAGACCGTCGCGGCGGGGGCGACCGCCCTGGTGCGCGGCACGGTGGAGGGGAACCTGGTCTCCCCGACGGTGCTCGCCGACATTCCCGAGGGCGCACCCGTCCTGAGCCAGGAGATCTTCGGCCCCGTGGCGCTCCTCATCCCGTTCGAGGGAGAGGACGAGGCGGTGCGGATCGCCAACGACACCCCCTACGGGTTGAGCGGCGCCGTCCACACCGGGGACGTGGAGCGCGGTGTGCGGATCGCCAAGCGGATCCACACGGGCATGATCCACATCAACGACGGCACCGTGCACGACGAGCCGATCGTCCCGTTCGGCGGGGAGAAGCACTCCGGTCTCGGCCGCCTCAACGGCGACGCCATGCTGGACGCCTTCACGACGCAGAAGTGGATCTCGGTGCAGCACGGCCGCTCGCGCTTCCCCTTCTGAGGCGCTTCCGGCACGGCGCGCCGGCTCCGCCGCACGTCGGCGAGCCCCCGGGCCCCGCCCCGCCAGGTCCTGCCCGGGGGGCGGGGCCTCGCCGTGGGCGGCGCCCCCCGCTCCACCGGGCCGCGCGTCCCTTCGGGGCGTCCGCGACCGCCCCGGTTCCCTAGCGGACAGAACCTGTCCGCAATGCTCCGTAGCGTGGCAGGTGCAGCAGGGGAGAGGACCCCGGCGCTGATCGGAAGGCGGCACCACCATGGTCACCCACATTCCCGCGGAGGCACCCGGCGACGAGCGCGGCGCCCTGCTCGCGTACGTCGAGGGCCAGCGGGCGGCGATCCGGCGCTCGGTGCTCGGGCTGACGGAGGAGCAGGCCGCCAGCCGGCCGAGCGCGAGCCGGCTGTCGCTGTCCGGCCTGCTCAAGCACGTCGCCGAGGTCGAACTGAACTGGCTGCGGCTGGCCCAGCAGCGCCCCAACGAGCGGCAGCGCACCCCGGAGACCTGGGAGGAGGGCTTCCGGCTGGTCGGGGACGAGACCGTGCCCGGCTTCCTGGCGTTCTGGGACGGGGTGGCGCAGGAGACCGAGGAGTTCATCCGCTCGGCGCCGAGCCTGGACCAGGAGTTCCCGCTCCCCGAGGCACCCTGGTTCCCGGCGGACGGCAGGATGTCGCTGCGCGCGCTGCTGCTGCACCTGGTCGAGGAGTTCGCCCGGCACGCGGGCCACGCCGACATCATCCGCGAGTCCCTGGACGGCAAGGACGCCTTCGCCCTGATCGACCTGGCCGAGGCCGGGCGCTGAGGCGAGGGCCCGGGGCGCCGCGCCCGCACCGCCCCGGGCCCGCGGCCCCCCGGCCCACCCGGCAGGGCTGCTGTGCCCGCCGCCGCTCCGCGCTCCGCGGCGGCCGTCTCGATCGCGGCGGCCTGCGCCGGTGCCTCCCGGGCGGGGCCCGCGCCACCGAGGCGCAGGGCCGGTGGGCGCGGAGCACCGGCAGCCGCCGCGGCTCCGCGGGCCGGCGGGCCGGGGATCCCGCCGGGCGAGGGTCCGCTCCACGGCCCGGGCGGCGCCCGGGAGGTCCTCCCCGGAGT
Organism: Streptomyces sp. C10-9-1; assembly: GCF_024497955.1. Classification (GTDB taxonomy): domain Bacteria; phylum Actinomycetota; class Actinomycetes; order Streptomycetales; family Streptomycetaceae; genus Streptomyces; species Streptomyces sanyensis. The sequence goes on from NZ_JANHKP010000019.1 coordinate 36,949, forward strand.
CGGCGAGGAGGCCCGCGAGGCGCAGGGCGGGCGCACCGGGCCCTTCGGGCCCGGGCGGCCCGGTCCGGGTCCCCGCCGAGGGCCGACCGACCCGGACGGTGTTGCCGTCGGGGACTGGCGCCCGCCGTACGGCATGTCCTCAAGCGCTCCCGGGCGCGGCACCCCGCCGCGCGGGACCACCGTGCGCCGTCTCCGGACCGGCGCGGAAGGCGGCGTACGGGCCGTCCACGCCCCCGGTGACCGCGCAGCGGCCGGAGTACGGCGGGCCGCGGGCTCACGGCCCGCCATACCGTGGAAGGGGACTTCGGCCGGGCAGCGGACCGCGGCGTGGGGGAGGGCCCGGTCCGGAGGCAGGTCGTCCCGAAGCCCAGGGCGGTGTAGAAATCGACCACCGGCCGGACGGCACGGCGGGAGCGGGACGGTCCTCTCCGTCATACGGGCCGGGCCGGTCACACGTGATGAGAAGGGGACCCCGGCAGATGTCAGCGATCCGGCTCCTGGTGCTCGGCGCCGTGCGGCAGCACGGACGGGCCCACGGCTACCAGGTGCGCAACGACCTGGAGTACTGGGGCGCCCACGAGTGGTCCAACGCCAAGCCCGGCTCGATCTACCACGCGCTCAAGCAGATGGCGAAGCAGGGCCTGCTGCGCGCCCACGAGACCGCGCCCTCCGACGCGGGCGGCCCCCCGCGGACCGAGTACGAGCTCACCCCCCGGGGCACCGAGGAGTACTTCGGCCTGCTCCGGGAGTCACTGGCCGCCCACGACCAGCGGACGGACGTGCTGTCCGCGGCGCTCGGCTTCATCGTCGACCTGCCCCGCGCCGAGGCCGTCGAGCTGCTGCGCACCCGGGTGCGCGCCATCGAGGAGTGGCGCTCGTCGGTCACGGAGTACTACACGCCCCCGGAGGGGACGGCCTCGCTGGGCCACATCGGCGAGATCATGGACTTCTGGCTCGCCTCCGCGGACGGGGGCTCCGCCTGGACCCGCGGGCTGATCGCCCGCATCGAGGCCGGCGCCTACACCTTCGCCGGGGAGGGCGGGCCGTTCGTCGGCGTGCTGGCCGAGGGGCAGGAGAACCCCTACGCCACCGGGATCCCCCACGAGGGCGACGGCCGCTGAGCGCCCCGGCGGCGTGCTCAGTGGTGGAAGGCCGTCGCGGCGGAGCGGTCCCGGGCCAGCGGCCCCGGCTGCCGCCGCAGCTCGGGAAGCACCTGGTCCAGGTCGTCCAGCAGCAGGTCCGCCAGGTCGACCGAGAAGCCGTTGCGGCACACGATCCGCAGCACCGACAGGTCCTCCCGGTTCGCCGGGAAGGTGTACGCGGGCACCAGCCAGCCCCGCTCGCGCAGCCGCTGCGAGACGTCGAAGACGTCGAAGGCCCCCACGCCGTCCGCGGTGGTGAAGGCGAACACCGGCAGCTGGTCGCCCCGGGTGAGCAGCCGGAAGTCCTCCAGGCCGCCGATCCGCCCGGCAAGCCCCGAGGCCACGTCCCGTGCCGCCTGCTGCACCGCCCGGTAGCCCTCCCGGCCCAGCCGCAGGAAGGTGTAGTACTGCGCCACCACCTGAGCCCCCGGGCGGGAGAAGTTCAGCGCGAAGGTCGGCATGTCGCCGCCCAGGTAGTTGACCCGGAAGACCAGCTCCTCCGGCAGGGCCTCCGAGGACCTCCACAGCGCCCAGCCGACGCCCGGGTAGACCAGCCCGTACTTGTGGCCCGAGGTGTTGATCGAGACCACGCGCGGGAGCCGGAAGTCCCAGACCAGGTCCGGGTCGAGGAAGGGCGCCACCATCGCCCCCGAAGCCCCGTCCACATGGACCGGCACGTCCACCCCGGTGTGCTCCCGCAGCGCGTCCAGCGCCGAGCAGACCTCCGCCACGGGCTCGTAGGAGCCGTCGAAGGTCGAGCCCAGGACGGCGACCACGCCGATCGTGTCCTCGTCGCACAGCTCGGCCGCGGCCTGCGGGTCGAGGTGGAAGCGGTCGCCCTCCATCGGCACCAGCCGCGGCTCCACCTCCCAGAAGGTGCAGAACTTCTCCCAGCACACCTGGACGTTCACGCCCATCACCAGGTTCGGCCGCGCCCGCGCCGGGTACCGGTCGGCGTTCCGCCGCGCCCAGCGCCGCTTCAGCGCCATCCCGGCGAGCATGCACGCCTCGCTGGAACCCGTCGTCGAGCAGCCGACGGCCGCCGTCGGGTCGGGGGCGTGCCACAGGTCCGCCAGCATCGCCACGCACCGGCGCTCCAGCTCCGCGGTCCGCGGGTACTCGTCCTTGTCGATCATGTTCTTGTCGCGGCACTCGCTCATCAGCACCGCGGCCTGGGGCTCCATCCACGTCGTGACGAAGGTCGCCAGGTTGAGGCGCGAGTTGCCGTCCAGCATCAGCTCGTCGTGGACCAGCTGGTAGGCGGTCGACGGCGCCATGGGCCCGTCGGGCAGGCGGTGGACGGGCGGAGCCGCGGTCATGTCGCCGACGGGGTCGGCCTCCCCGAAGAAGGGGTTCAGCGCCAGCCGGCGCCGCCGGGGGTCGTCCTCACCGCGCGCACCGGGGGAACCTTGGTGAAGTGCCATGGGACCCAGGCTCGCCTCGGCGGGCACCGCCCGCAACGCGAGTCCCTCCGCGCCCCCGGACGGACCTCAGACCTGCGCGATCACCACCGCCGTGCCGTAGGCGCACACCTCGGTCCCCACGTCCGCCGCCTCCGTCACGTCGAAGCGGAAGGCCAGCACGGCGTTCGCGCCCCGCGCCGCCGCCTGGTCGACCAGGCGCGCCATGGCCTGGTTGCGCGTCTCGACCAGGGTCTTCGTCAGCCCCCTGAGCTCACCGCCGACCATCGACTTCAGCCCGGCGCCGATCTGGCTCCCCAGGTGCCGCGAGCGCACGGTCAGGCCGAAGACCTCGCCGACCACCCGCTCCACCCGGTACCCGGGCACCTCGTCCGTCGTGACCACCAGCACGTCGACGCCCGGGCTCTGCCCGCCGCCGTAGTCCTCGATACCCATGGGCCCAGCTTCGGGCCCACCGGCCCGGACCGCATCCCGGTACCCGGTGGAACCGAAGGCGTTCATCGTGCGTTGATAGTTTTGGGCCGCCTACTGTCCCGAACGACTTACACCACAGGAGCCCGGACCTCGTGAACACCCTTGCGCTCGGACCGAGCTGGCTCGACCCGGACTACCTGATCACCACGTTCGGGCTGATCGGGGTCCTGGTCATCGTCTTCGCCGAGTCCGGCCTCCTGATCGGCTTCTTCCTGCCGGGCGACTCCCTGCTCTTCACCACCGGTCTGCTGGTGACCACCGGCAAGATCGACATGCCGCTGTGGCTGGTCTGCACCCTCATCGTGGTGGCCGCGGTCATCGGCGACCAGGTGGGCTACCTCTTCGGCCGGAAAGTGGGCCCCGCGCTCTTCAAGCGCCCGGACTCGCGCTTCTTCAAGCAGGAGAACGTCGAGAAGGCCCACGACTTCTTCGAGAAGTACGGCCCCAAGTCCCTGGTCCTCGCCCGTTTCGTGCCCATCGTGCGCACCTTCACGCCGATCATCGCCGGCGTGAGCCGGATGAACTACCGCTCCTTCGTGACCTTCAACATCATCGGCGGCGTGCTGTGGGGCGCCGGGGTGACGCTGCTCGGCGCGGCGCTCGGCAAGGTCGAGTTCGTGCACCAGAACATCGAGGCCATCCTCATCCTGATCGTGCTGATCTCCGTGGTCCCGATCGCCGTCGAGCTGCTGCGCGCCCGCTCCAAGAACAGGAAGGCCGCCGCGGAGGGCTCCGCGGACGGCGACGACGACACGCCCCCCTTCCCGCAGCGCGGCCGCCACGCCCGCCGCTGACACCGCCCGCCCGTACCCGGTACCGCCGCCCGAGCCCCCGCCCCGCGGGGGCTCGCGCGCGTGCCGGGGGCGGACCGCCCGGCACGCGCGTCAGAAGCCGCGGGTCCGCTTGGCCGCGCGGCGCCCGCCGGGCAGCTGGATCTCGCCGGGCGCACCCGGCACCCGGAGGAAGAGCCGGGTCACCTCGGAGCCCAGGTTGACCCCGATCGCGATGGCCAGCGCCAGCGCCGCGGCCTTGCTCAGCGAGCCCAGCCCGTCGTTCAGGTCGCCCCGCGCGATGGACAGCAGCCCGAAGTACAGCGCGCTACCGGGAAGCAGCGGACCGATCGAGGCCGTCACGTACGGCATCGCCGAGGTGAACTGGTAGCGCGCCAGCATCTGGCCGAACAGGCCCACCAGTCCCGCCGCCGCCGCGGTGGCCGCCACGGGCGAGACGTCGCCCTGGATCGCCAGCGCCCCGTACACCACCCAGGCGACGCCCCCGTTGAGGGTCGCGAGCCACACCGTGTGGCGCTCCTGCTGGAGCATGACCGCGAAGCACAGCGACAGCGTCATCGCCGCGAGCGTCTGCACCTCCGGGCGGTCCACGCTGTGCAGCGCGGTCTCCGGCTGCAGCCCGGCGTCCAGCGCGAACCCGAGGTAGAGCACGCTGAGCACACCCACGACGATGCCGACGACCAGGTAGCCGACCTCCAGCAGACGGGCCGAGGCCGTGATGTAGAAGCCGGTCAGGCCGTCCTGCACGGCCGCGACCAGCGCCCGCCCCGGGATGAGGGCGAACAGGCCACCGGTGATCACCGCGGAGGCCCGGACGTCCAGCGGGGACAGGCTCAGCCCCACGCCGAAGGCCGCCGGGGGCATCGCCGCCACCACGAACTGGTAGAACTCCGGCAGGCCCCGCCCCGCCGCCAGCCACGCCAGGCGGTCCCCCAGCATCGCGCTGATCGCCGCGGCCAGGAAGACGATGACGTTACCGCCGACCAGCACGGCCGCGGACCCGGCCAGCAGCCCGCCCGCCAGGGTGATCGCCCAGCCGGGGAAGGGGTGCCGGTTCCGGCGGATCTCCGCGAGCCTGCGGTACGCCTCCTCCAGGGTGACGTCCGACTCCTCGACGCTGATGTCGTGCACCAGGCGGTAGACGGCCGCCAGCCGGGTGTAGTCCGTGCCGCGGCGGCGCACGGTGCGGTTCGCCGTCACCGGGTCGTCCACCAGCGACGGCTGGTAGGTGATCGACAGCAGGGTGAAGGTGACCGTGGGCTCGCAGCGGTCCAGCCCGTAGGAGCGGGAGACGGCGAACATCGCCGCCTCCACGTCCTCGGCGCCCTCTCCGCCCGCGAGCAGCAGCTCGCCGATCCGCAGGGTCAGGTCGAGCACGCGGGGCACCGCCGGCCCCTCCTCGTCGGCCCGCGGCACCGTGTCCGGCACCGGGCGCTCCCCGACCGGCAGCCGCAGCATCGCCCGCATCCGGTCCTGCCAGGGGGCGTTGTGCGTCACCCTGACCAGGGCCGTGCCGTGCGCGGGGGTGAACGCCGGAGGAGAGGTCCGGGCACTGTACGTGGACGGCGGGGCGAAGGCCGAACCCTCCGGCTCGGCCTGCACGGGGTCCGCCAGGAAGCCCTTCGGCACGGAGAACTCGGAACTGGGATGGTCCTCCTCCGGGGCCTCCCGGTGCTCCACGCCCACCGGCGGGGCGAAGGCGCTGTGCGCCTCGTCGGACTGAGGCTTCCGGTCTTCCGGACCCTCGGACTCCGCCACCACTCGCCGTCCTCGCTCCCTCTCGCTCCTGCCCTCTGCCCGGCACTCCTGCCCAGTATGGGCGCGGACAAGGGGAGGTACGCGTCGCGGGCGGGACACCTGTGTGTCCCGCCCGCGACCGGGGCTTTGCGGCGGAGCGTCAGTGAGCGCCGCCCTGCGCCTCCAGGCGCTTGTAGCTGGCCTCGATCTCGGCCTCGGCCTCGGCGCGGCCGACCCAGTTGGCGCCCTCGACGGACTTGCCGGGCTCCAGGTCCTTGTAGACCTCGAAGAAGTGCTGGATCTCCAGGCGGTCGAACTCGGAGACGTGGTGGATGTCGCGCAGGTGCTCGACGCGCGGGTCCGACGCCGGGACGCACAGCAGCTTGTCGTCGCCGCCGGCCTCGTCGGTCATCCGGAACATGCCGATGGCCCGGCAGGTGATCAGGCAGCCCGGGAAGGTGGGCTCGTCCAGGATGACGAGGGCGTCCAGCGGGTCGCCGTCCTCACCGAGGGTGTTCTCGACGAAGCCGTAGTCCGCCGGGTAGCTGGTCGAGGTGAAGAGCCGACGGTCCAGGCGGATCCGACCGGTCTCGTGGTCCACCTCGTACTTGTTGCGCGAACCCTTCGGGATCTCGATGGTGACGTCGAACTCCACGGGTGGCTCCTCCATGATCAAGACATAGCAAGACGCGAATCTGGTGGTTAAGTGTCCCTCACGCACAGGTGTGATCGCGAAAGGGGCTGGTGCGGGGTGCCGAAGGTCGGAACATGGCAGCTCGCGACGGGTGCCGCCGTGGTCGGGCTCGTCCTGTCGGTCGGGGCGGTGACCCTGGCCGGACCCTGGGACACGGGCCAGCGTACGGCCGAGCGCCGATGGGCGGCCGTCCGCGCCGACCCGGGTGGCGCACATCACGACGCGTCCGCCGCCCACCGCCCGCCGCCCGCTCCGAGCGCACCCCCGGTGCTCGACCCCCTCGGCGGCACCCGCGCCGCTCCGGCGGACGCCCCGGGCGCCGCCGCCGACGGCCTCGCGACCGCTCTCGCCCCGCTGCTGGCGGACCCGGCGCTGGGCTCCGCCCCCACCGCGAGCGTCGTCGACCTCGCCACCGGCCGCCGCCTCTACGGAGCGGGGGCCTCCCGGCCGATGGTCCCGGCCTCCACGATCAAGATCGCGACCGCCGCCGCGGCCCTGGGCGCGCTCGGCCCCGACCACCGCGTCCCCACCACCGTCGTGGCCGTCCCGGGCGAGGTGCGGGTGGTCACGCTCGTCGGCGGCGGCGACGCCACCCTGGACCGGGACCGCCTGGACGACCTCGCCGGCCGCACCGCCCGCGCCCTCGGCGACCGGGGCGCCGAGGCGGTGCGGATCGCCTACGACACGGCCCTCTACCCCGGGGCCCGCCTGCACCCCATCGGCCCCAACGACAACATCGCCCCGGTCAGCGCGCTCATGGTCGACCAGGGCCGCAACGACCCCGCGAGCACCGGACCCGCCACCCGCTCGGCCGACCCGGCCGGCGAGGCCGCCCGCGTCTTCGCCGACCGGCTGAGCGAGCACGGCGTACGGGTGGAGGGCACTCCCGCGCCGGGCCGCGCGCCGGAGGAGGCCGTGCCGGTGGCCCAGGTCCTCTCCGCCCCCCTGGCCCAGGTGGTCGAGCGGATGCTGACCCACAGCGACAACGACATCGCCGAGTCGCTGGCCCGGCAGACCGCCGTGGCCGCCGGCCGCCCCGCCGACTTCGCCGGCGCGGAGCGGGCCGTCACCGACCAGCTCCGCCGGCTGGGCCTGCCGCTGGCCGGCACCCGGTTCGCCGACGGCAGCGGCCTCGACCGGCGGGACAGGGCCACCGCCGAACTGCTCACGGCCCTGCTCGCCGCGGCGGCCGACCCGGAGCACCCGGAGCTGCGCCCGGTGCTGACCGGGCTGCCCGTGGCGGGATTCACCGGCACCCTCGGCGACCGCTACCCGGCCGCCTCCCCGGGCTCCGGGCTGGTCCGGGCCAAGACCGGCACGCTCACCGGCGTCGACACCCTGGCGGGCACCGTGGCCGCCCCGGACGGCCGCGTGCTCGCCTTCGCCTTCCTGGCCGGCGACACCCCCTCGCCCTACGCCGCCCGGCCCGCGCTGGACCGCCTGGCGGCCGCGCTGCTGGAGTGAGACCGGGCGCCGCGCCCCGGTGGGTGGGCACCGCCGACACCTCCACGCGGCACCGGTGGAGAACGTACGGTTGACGCATGACGAGCATCGGTGGTGCCGAGATGGTCGACTGGAACCTCGCCGTGGCGACGGCCACCCGCTTCGTGCGGCCCGGGCCCGACGCGAGCCGGGACGAGGCGCGCGCCGTCGTCGCGGAGCTGCGGCGGCACGCCAAGGCGTCGGAGGAGCATGTGCGCGCCTTCACCCGCATGGTCCCCGAGGGGGTGACGCCACGGGACACACCGGTCCTCGTCGTGGACAGGGCGGGCTGGATCAGGGCCAATGTCGCGGGCTTCCGGGAACTGCTCAGCCCCCTGCTGGACAAGATGCGCGAGCGCCGCTCCGACACGGCCGGCGGCGCCGTGCTCGGTGCCGTGGGCGGCAAGGTGACCGGCGTGGAACTCGGAATGCTGCTGTCCTTCCTCGCCTCCCGGGTCCTCGGCCAGTACGAGACCTTCGCCCCGGCGAGCCGCTCGCTCCCCGAGGGTGCTCCCGCGGGGCCCGGCGGCAACGGGGGCGGACGGCTGCTGCTGGTGGCCCCGAACATCGTGCACGTCGAGCGGGAGCTCGGCGTCGACCCGCACGACTTCCGGCTCTGGGTCTGCCTGCACGAGGAGACGCACCGCACCCAGTTCACCGGTGTGCCCTGGCTGCGCGACCACCTGGAGGGCGAGATCCAGTCGTTCCTCGCGGAGACCGACGTGGACCCGATGACCGTCCTGGAGCGGTTGAGGGAGGCCGCCCAGTCGCTGGCGGGGGCCCGCCCCGAGGGCGAGGAGGACGAGGGCAGGTCCCTGGTCGAGCTGGTGCAGACGCCCGCCCAGCGCGAGATCCTCGGCCGCCTGACGGCCGTGATGTCGCTGCTGGAGGGGCACGCCGACTTCGTGATGGACGGGGTGGGGCCCGCCGTGGTGCCCTCGGTCGCCGAGATCCGGGAGAAGTTCCAGCAGCGGCGCGCCCGTGGCGCCGGCCGTCTCGACCTGGCCCTGCGCAAGCTCCTCGGCCTCGACGCCAAGCTCCGCCAGTACCGCGACGGCGAGCGCTTCGTCCGGGCGGTCGTGGAGGAGGTCGGCATGGACGGCTTCAACCGCGTGTGGACCTCGCCCAACACCCTCCCCACCAAGGCGGAGATCGCCAAACCGGCGGACTGGGTCGCGCGGGTGCACCGCAGGGCGGAATCGTGAACCGCGGGTGCGGGGTCGCGAACGGCGGGTCGCCGGGGGCACGAGAGCGCCCCTCCAATCACCCGTCCGAGGGACCGTAGGCGTTGGATAGGCGTGCAATGCTCGGGTATTGGCTCGGCTCTGTCACCATCGACGCACTCTGAGTGACGAATGCGGGCGGCCGGTTCGCCGGCCCCGCACCGTCCTCGGGCCGACACCCCTCCCGACACTCCACGAAGGGCACCGGACATGGGTCCCCATCCTGCGGTCGCGGCGATACGCCTGGCGGTCCGCCGCGTCCTGAACGAAGTCCTCACCCAGCACGCCCGGCACGCCGTCGGGGCCGGCTCCCGCGCCCCGGAGCCCGCCGACGGCCCTCCCCTGGTGCTCGTCGCCTGCTCCGGCGGGGCCGACTCCATGGCACTGGCCTCCGCCCTCGCCTTCGAGGCCCCCAAGCTCTCCGTCCGCGCCGGCGCCGTCACCGTCGACCACGGACTCCAGGCCGGCTCCGACCTCCGCGCCGCCGAGGTGGCCGCCCGCCTCACCGCGCTGGGCCTCGACCCCGTCGAGACCGCCACCGTGCGCGTGGGGCGCGCCGGCGGCCCCGAGGCCGCCGCCCGCGACGCCCGCTACGCCGCGCTCGACGCGGCCGCCGAGCGCCTCGGGGCCGCCGCCGTGCTCCTCGGGCACACCCGGGACGACCAGGCCGAGACCGTGCTCCTCGGGCTCGCCCGGGGATCCGGCATCCGCTCGCTCTCCGGTATGGCCGCCGTCTCGGGGGCGGCGGGCCGCTACCGGCGCCCGTTCCTGCTGATCGACCGCCAGACGGTCCGCAAGGCGTGCATGGTCCAGTCGCTGCCGGTGTGGGAGGACCCCCACAACGCCGATCCGGCCTACACGCGCTCCCGGCTGCGCCACGAGGGCCTGCCGGCCCTGGAGAAGGCGCTGGGCAAGGGCGTCGTGGAGGCGCTTGCCCGGACCGCCCAGCTCTCCCGCGACGACGCCGACGCCCTCGACGCCTGGGCGGCCGAGGCGGCCGCCGGGGTCCGCACCGCGGACGGCGGCCTGGAGTGCGCCAAGCTCTACGCGCTGCCCCCCGCCGTGCGCCGCCGGGTGCTCCGCCGGGCCGTGATCGAGGCGGGGTCGCCCGCCGGTTCCCTCTTCGCCCGCCACATCGAGGAGGTGGACCGCCTGATCACCGGTTGGCGGGGCCAGCGGGCCATCAATCTGCCCGGGCGGATCCAGGTGCTGCGCCAGGGTGGCAGACTGGTCATTCGGCAAGGGTGAACCGCCGAGACAGAAAGCGACGCGGGTGAACGAGAAGGACATGGGCAGCGACCTCCAGTCGGTGCTCATCACCAAGGAAGAGATCGACGCCAAGCTGGCCGAGCTGGCGGCGAAGATCGACGCGGAGTACGCGGGCAAGGACCTGCTCATCGTCGGCGTCCTCAAGGGCGCGGTGATGGTGATGGCGGACCTGGCGCGTGCGCTCGCCACCCCCGTCACGATGGACTGGATGGCCGTGTCGTCGTACGGCGCGGGCACGCAGTCCTCCGGCGTGGTGCGGATCCTCAAGGACCTCGACACCGACATCAAGGGCAGGCACGTCCTGATCGTCGAGGACATCATCGACTCGGGCCTGACGCTGTCGTGGCTGCTGAGCAACCTGGGGTCGCGCGAGCCGGCCTCCCTGGAGGTCTGCACCCTGCTGCGCAAGCCCGACGCGGCGAAGGTCGCCATCGACGTGAAGTGGATCGGGTTCGACATCCCGAACGAGTTCGTCGTCGGCTACGGCCTGGACTACGCCGAGAAGTACCGCAACCTGCCGTTCGTGGGCACACTCGCCCCGCACGTCTACGGGGGCTGAGCCGCCGGCACGCTGGGGAACCCAGCCCGCCTTTCCGCCGTTGGTGCAAGGGAAGGCGGTCGCCGGTGCCGAAGCTGGGGTACCGTCCGAAGAACAGTTGTCATTTCTCATAGCAGTCGCATAAACGAGTCAACAGCGGCATTTCACTACGGGCAGGAGGGACGGGGCGTTCTCGCTCCGTATGGATGGACGTGAAGCGATACTTCCGTGGGCCGGTCATGTGGATCGTGCTGGCCGTCCTCGCCGTGGTCGTGCTGATGCAGGTCGTCGGCTCGTCCGGCGGCTACAAGACGGTGGACACCGGCAAGGTCGTCCAGGCGATCGACAGGAACCAGGTCCAGCAGGCCAAGCTGACCACAGGCGACGAGCAGCTCGTCAAGATCGAGCTGAAGGAGGGCCAGAAGGTAGACGGCGGCACCAAGGTGCAGGCCAGCTACATCGGCACCCAGGGCGTCGACCTGGCCGACAAGCTGCAGGAGAAGTTCGAGGCGGGTGAGATCGAGAAGGGCTACACGGTCTCGGTCTCGAAGCAGAGCCCCTTCGTCTCGGTGCTCTTCTCCCTGCTGCCCTTGCTGCTCATCGTGGTGGTCTTCCTCTTCCTGATGAACCAGATGCAGGGCGGCGGCTCCCGCGTCATGAACTTCGGGAAGTCGAAGGCCAAGCTCATCACCAAGGACACCCCGAAGACGACCTTCGCCGACGTGGCCGGGTCGGACGAGGCGGTCGAGGAGCTCCACGAGATCAAGGAGTTCCTCCAGGAGCCGGCGAAGTTCCAGGCCGTCGGAGCCAAGATCCCCAAGGGCGTGCTGCTGTACGGCCCGCCGGGAACCGGCAAGACCCTGCTCGCGCGCGCCGTCGCCGGCGAGGCGGGCGTCCCGTTCTACTCGATCTCGGGTTCCGACTTCGTCGAGATGTTCGTCGGTGTCGGCGCCTCCCGGGTCCGGGACCTCTTCGAGCAGGCGAAGGCCAACGCCCCGGCGATCGTCTTCGTCGACGAGATCGACGCCGTCGGCCGCCACCGCGGTGCCGGCCTCGGCGGCGGCCACGACGAGCGGGAGCAGACGCTCAACCAGCTGCTCGTCGAGATGGACGGCTTCGACGTGAAGGGCGGCGTGATCCTCATCGCCGCCACCAACCGGCCCGACATCCTCGACCCGGCGCTGCTGCGACCGGGCCGCTTCGACCGGCAGATCGCCGTGGACCGCCCGGACATGCAGGGGCGGCTGGAGATCCTCAAGGTCCACCAGAAGGGCAAGCCGGTCGCCCCGGACGTCGACCTCGGCGCCGTGGCCCGCCGGACGCCCGGCTTCACCGGTGCCGACCTGTCGAACGTGCTGAACGAAGCCGCGCTCCTCACGGCGCGCAGCGACCGCAAGCTCATCGACAACCAGTCGCTGGACGAGGCGATCGACCGCGTGGTGGCGGGGCCGCAGAAGCGGACCCGGATCATGTCCGACAAGGAGAAGAAGATCACCGCGTACCACGAGGGCGGTCACGCCCTGGTCGCGGCGGCCTCACCCAACTCGGACCCGGTCCACAAGATCACCATCCTGTCGCGCGGACGGGCGCTGGGCTACACCATGGTCCTTCCGGACGAGGACAAGTACTCGACCACGCGCAACGAGATGCTCGACCAGCTCGCCTACATGCTGGGCGGCCGGGCGGCGGAGGAGCTCGTCTTCCACGACCCGACCACCGGCGCGGCGAACGACATCGAGAAGGCCACGGCCACCGCGCGGGCGATGGTCACGCAGTACGGCATGACCGAGAGGCTCGGCGCCATCAAGTTCGGCGGCGACAACAGCGAGCCCTTCCTCGGCCGCGAGATGGCCCACCAGCGCGACTACTCGGAAGAGGTCGCCGCACTGGTCGACGAGGAGGTCAAGAAGCTCATCGAGTCCGCGCACAACGAGGCGTGGGAGATCCTCGTCGAGAACCGCGACGTCCTCGACAACCTGGTGCTCCAGCTGCTGGAGAGGGAGACGCTGGGCAAGGAGGAGATCGCCGAGATCTTCGCCCCGATCGTGAAGCGCCCGGCCCGTCCGGCGTGGACCGGTTCCTCCCGGCGCACTCCCTCCACCCGCCCGCCGGTGCTCTCCCCCAAGGAGCTCGCACTGACCAACGGCGCGGCGAACGGAGCGGCCCCCTCGGTGACGGACCTCACCAAGGCACCGGCCGAGCCGGTAGCGGAGGAGCGTCCCGAGGCCTGAGCCCCAGGCCAGGGCACTGCCCCGGAATGACTGCCGCGCCCCCCGGGCTCTAGCCTGGGGGGCGCGGCATTCTCATATGCCCGCGCTGCGAGCAGACAGGAACGAGGCACAGATGACCGACCCGGTGACGCTGGACGGCGAGCGTTCGATCGCCGAGTTCGACGAGAAGCGGGCCGAGAACGCCGTGCGGGAGCTGCTCCTCGCCGTCGGGGAGGACCCGGACCGCGAGGGCCTGCGCGAGACGCCGGCGCGCGTGGCGCGGGCCTACAAGGAGATCTTCGCGGGCCTGCGGCAGCAGCCCGAGGACGTGCTCACCACCACCTTCGACCTGGGCCACGACGAGATGGTGCTGGTGAAGGACATCGAGGTCTACTCGACCTGCGAGCACCACCTGGTCCCCTTCAGGGGCGTGGCGCATGTCGGCTACATCCCCTCCACCACCGGCAAGATCACCGGCCTGTCCAAGCTGGCCCGCCTGGTGGACGTCTACGCCCGCCGCCCGCAGGTGCAGGAGCGGCTCACCACCCAGATCGCCGACTCGCTGATGGAGATCCTGGAGCCCCGCGGCGTGATCGTGGTCGTCGAGTGCGAGCACATGTGCATGTCGATGCGCGGCATCCGCAAGCCCGGCGCCAAGACCCTCACCTCGGCGGTCCGCGGGCAGCTGCGCGACGTGGCCACCCGCAACGAGGCCATGAGCCTGATCATGGCCCGCTGACCCCCGGGGCGCCCCGCCCGTTCCGTGACACCGGGGCGGGCCGGCGGCTCCCGCGCCGCGGGGAGGTCCGGGCCGCCGCCCTTCGCCCTTCCCCGTCCGGGCCGGGCGGATCAGGCCGCGCTGGCCTTGGGGTCGTTGTCGTCGTCGCCGTCCTCCGGGAGCTTGCAGACCCGCTCCAGCCAGAGGGCGGTCGCGATGACCGCGATCCCGGCCACCACCGCGAAGCCCGCGTAGATCGCCTGGTCGCGCCGGGCCGGAACGTCCAGCGACCCCAGCAGGAAGACCCCCGCGCCGCCGTACATCCCGCTCACCAGCGCCGCTACCAGGGCGCTGGCCTGCGCGAACACCACGGCCCGCGCGGCCATCAGCGGCTCCACGCCCTCGGCGCCGGGCCGCCGTTCGCGCTGCGCCTTCAGGCGGTTGCGCAGCGAGAGGGCCGTCGCCGCCAGCACGGTGGCGATCACCGCGAGCACGATCGGCGCGGCCAGCGGGACGCTCGGCAGCGTGCCGAGCGCGTCCCACAGGCGGGCGCCGCCCCAGGAGAGGACTCCGGCCGCGACGAAGATCCCGGCCAGCATTCCGAGCCGTAGTTGCCTCACCGCTGCGAGCCGCCCTTCACCGTGTCCACCTCGTCCGTACGGGGCCTGGTCCGCCTCGCCCGTACCGGGCCGCGCCCGTACGGGACGGTGATCGCCCCGTACGAGCCTAACGACTACTCGGGCAGCCGCAGTTCCAGGTCGGCACGGGCGTGGACCGTGCCGTCGCCGACCCCGGCGAGCAGCTCGGCCACCGCGCCGCGGCCCGGAAGCTGCGCCTCCGGCTGCACGTCGTGCCACGGGACCAGCACGAAGGCCCGCTCGTGGGCCCTGGGGTGCGGCAGGGTGAGCGCCGGGTCGTCGGAGACCACGTCCGCGTAGGACACGATGTCCACGTCGATCGTGCGGGGGCCCCAGCGCTCCTCGCGGACGCGGTGGAAGGCCTCCTCGATCGCCTGGCCGCGTTCCAGCAGCGAGGACGGCGGCAGCGTGGTGCGCACCACCACGACGGCGTTGAAGTAGGAGGGCTGGCTGCCGGGCTCCACGCCCCAGGGCTCGGTCTCGTAGACCGGGGAGACCGCCTTGACGCGCAGCCCCGGCGTGTCCTCCAGCAGGTCCACGGCGCCCTGCAGGGTCTCCAGACGGTTGCCGAGGTTGGACCCGAGGGAGATCACGGCCTGCTTCGGGTTGGACAGGGTCACGTCCGCGGCGTCCACCTGCTCGACCACGGACGCGGGCACCGGCTGCACGGTCGGGTCGCTCGCTGCCTGGTTCATACTCGGCTCCGGGTGATCGTGATGGTCACGTCGTCGAAGGGGACCGTGATCGGTGCGTCCGGTTTGTGGACCACGACCTCGACCTCCTCGACACCGTCGTGTTTCAGGCACTGGCGGGCGATGCGCTCCGCCAGCGTCTCGATCAGGTCGACCGGATCGCCCTCGACGACCGCGACGACCTCCTCCGCCACCACGCCGTAGTGCACGGTCTTCGCCAGGTCGTCGTCGGCCGCCGCCGGGCGGGTGTCCAGGCCGAGCACCAGGTCCACGATGAAGGTCTGGCCCTCCTCCCGTTCACGGGGGAAGACGCCATGGTGCCCGCGGGCCTTGAGGCCGCGCAGCGCGACACGATCCACGCGAATCACTCCTGCTTTCTCTGCTGGCGGACGGGTGCGCGCCACGTGCGGGTGGCGCGGTACCCGACGTCGAATCTACCGCCGGGCACCGACGGCCCGCGCCCACGGGGTCCCGCCGGGCCCGGTCGTGAGGAGACCGGGTCAGCGGCGCCTACCCCCCGAGGGGAGGGACGAACCTCCTCCGGGGTGTCAGGAGGGGCCGTCCTCCTCCTCGCCGTCGGAGTCCGCCAGCACGGGGGAGCCGTGGTGGGACCAGAGCTTCCAGCCGCCCGGCGTGCGGCGGAAGACGTTGGTGGCGACGACGAGCTGCCCCAGCAGCGGCCCGAGCTCGCCCGCCTCCTCCGCCGGCCCCCCGCTGAGGATGTTCTCCGTGCAGGTCACCAGGGCGGTGTCGCCGGCCACGTCGACCGTGACGTCGGTCAGGAAGAACTGGATGTACTCCGTGTTCGCCATGATCAGGGCGTAGGAGCGCAGGACCTCGCCGCGCCCGGAGAGCACCGGCCAGCCCGGGTGGACGCAGACGACGCCGTCGTCCATCCACAGCGCCGACAGCCCCTCGAAGTCCCCCCGCTCCATCGCCTCGTAGAAGGCGGTGTTGGCCGACTCGACCCGCTCCGCGTCGGTACGGCTCACCGGGCGGCGCCCTCGACGGCCCGGGCGACGCGGACGGCGTCCGCGGTGGCCCGCACCTCGTGCACCCGGACCGCCCAGGCGCCCCGGTGCGCGGCGATCGCGGAGACCGCGGCGGTGGCCGCGTCGCGCTCCCGGGCGGGCGGGGCGGTGCCCTCCTTGGCCAGCACATGCCCCAGGAACCGCTTGCGGGAGGCGGCGACCAGCACCGGGCGCCCCAGGGCCCGCAGCGCGTCGAGACCGGCGAGGAGCGCGAGATCGTGCTCGGCGTTCTTGGCGAAGCCGAGACCGGGGTCGACGACCAGCCGCTCGAAGGCGATGCCGCCCGAGACCACCGCGTCCAGCCGCTCCGCCAGCTCGGCCGTCACCTCGGCGACCACGTCGCGGTAGACGGCGCGGCTGTTCATGTCGGCGCTGAAGCCGCGCCAGTGCATCACCACGAAGGGCGCCCCGGCCGCGGCGACCACGGGCACCATCCGCGGGTCGGCGAGACCGCCGCTGACGTCGTTGACCAGCCGGGCCCCGGCGGCCACCGCCCGCTCGGCCACCGAGGCGCGCATGGTGTCCACCGAGACGGCGACACCCTCGGACGCCAGCCCCCGCACCACCGGGACGACCCGGCGAAGCTCCTCCTCCTCGTCGACCCGGGTGGCGCCCGGCCGGGTGGACTCCCCGCCGACGTCGACCAGGTCGGCGCCCTGGGCGACGAGGTCCAGGCCGCGCTTGACCGCGGCCGTGGTGTCGAACCAGCGGCCTCCGTCGGAGAAGGAGTCGGGTGTCACGTTGACGACTCCCATGACCGCGCAGCGGTCCCACTCCGGCAGGCCGTCGGCCGTACCCCGTCCGCTTGAGCTCTTCATGCTCCCAGCCTAGGTCTTCCGTTCGGACGGGGCCGAGCCGGTCAGGCGGCCGGGAGGCCGGTTCCGGCGGGGGCCGCCGGACGCCCTCGGGGGCGGCGCCGTCACGCGGCCCTGGTCCGGGACGCCCCGCCCTCCGGGGGCCCGGCGGCGTCCCCCGGGGCCCGGGCGGCGACGGGGAGGTGTGCGCAGGGGGCAGGCTCCCGGGCGGGCCGCCGCCGGGCGAGGGGCCGCGGGAGGGAGAGGTCGACGAAGCCCTCGGCGCGCAGTGCCGCCAGGCCGATCCGGGGCAGGTCGCGGGAGCCCCGGAAGACCACGAAGCGGGGCTCCCAGCGGGGCCGGAACTTCGCGTTGAAGCGGTACAGCGACTCGATCTGGAACCAGCGCGACAGGAACACCAGCAGCGCGCGCCAGGTCCGCAGCACCGGTCCCGCGCCGATGCGCTCCCCGCGGGCCAGCGCGGCGCGGAACATCGCGAAGTTGAGCGAGACCCGCGCCACGCCCAGCGCGGGTGCGCTGCGCAGCGCCGCGACGATGAGCAGCTCGTTCATGCCCGGGTCCGCGGCGCGGTCCCGGCGCATCAGCTCCAGCGACATCCCGTCGGCCCCCCAGGGGACGAAGTGGATGACGGCCTTCAGGTCGCCGTGGGGTCCGCCGCCGCCCGGCTTGTGCGCGGTCGCCAGGACCGCGTCGCCGTCCGCCGGGTCGCCGATGCGGCCGAGCGCCATGGAGAACCCGCGCTCGGTGTCGGTACCGCGCCAGTCGGCGGCGGCGCGGCGGATCCGCTCCAGCTCCTCGGCCGGGACGTCACGGACGCGTCGTACGCGGGTGCGGTAGCCGGCGCGCTCGATCCGCCCCACCATCTGGCGCACGTTGCGCATGGCGCGCCCCGCCAGGGAGAAATCCGCGACGTCCACCACCGCCTCGTCGCCCAGTTCCAGCGCGTCCAGGCCCGTCTCGCGCGTCCAGACCCGTGCACCGGTCTCGGAGCAGCCCATCACCGCCGGGGTCCAGGAGTGCGCCGTGGCCTCGTCCATGAAGCGCTCGATGGCGCCGGGCCACGCCTCCACGTCCCCGATGGGGTCGCCCCCGGCGAGCATCACCCCCGACACCACCCGGTAGCAGACGGCGGCCTTGCCGCTCGGGGAGAAGACGACGCCCTTGTCGCGGCGGAGCGCGAAGTGGCCGAGGGAGTCGCGGCCGCCGTGCTCGGCGAGCAGGGCGCGCAGGCGCTCCTCGTCCTCCGGGGTGAGCCGGGCCGCGGGGTGCTCGGGCCGCAGTGCCAGGTACACCGTGGTGACGGCCGTCAGCAGTCCCAGGGCGCCGAGCGAGTACGCGACGGTGCCGGAGGCGCCTGAGGTGTAGGCGAGGGGGCCCTCGACGCCGAACAGCCCGTACATGACGTGCTCCAGCCGGTCGGCGAGACCGGGGCTGCCCGGGGTCCTGCCCGGGTGCGCGCTCACGATCACCAGGCCGAGGAGGATCGACCCCGCGCCCATGGAGACGAAGTTGGCCAGCGCCCGCCACCGGCTGCGGGGGTCGGGGAGGGCCGCGAACTGCCGGCGATGGCGCACCAGCAGCCACAGCAGGGCCAGCGACAGCAGCACGCCGACGGGGGAGTGCCGGTAGGCGAACTGGGCGGCGGCGCCCAGCGGCAGCAGGACCACCGCGGCCCGCCACGCCCGGTGCTTGCGGCGCCGGAGGCCGTGCGCGAGCAGGAGCAGCAGGATGCCCGCGCTGAGCGAGAGCGCCGCGGCGAACGGGCCGAGCGCCCCGGGCAGCACCTCGGCGACGGTGTGCACCCGGCTGTGCCGGAACCGGGGGAACACCCCGGCGGCGATGTCGACCAGGCCCACGAAGGTGCAGGCGGCACCGACGATCGCGGGCGCCGACTCGGGGCGGGGGCCGCGCAGCCGTCGCCGGGCGCCCTTCGGTGGTCCCGGGTCCGGCCGTGGGGCGTCCCTGTCTACCGTTGCGGACATCGCTCGCGTGACTCCGATGAGGTCGTGCGCCCGGACCTCGGGGGGTGCGGTCCGGGCGATGGCGCCTTCTATGACGGCACCCGCCCCGGCAGGGTTCATCCGCACGCGGGGGAAATCCCGGCGAACGGCCGGTATCAGCCCCGGCCCGGACCTTCCGGTCCGGCCGCCCCGGACCCGGCCGCGGGGCCCGCGGAGCCGTCCTCGGCGGTCGGCGCCTGGGCGCCGACCGACCGCCGGAGCGCCCGGTGCAGACGCGCGGGCGTCAGCACCCCGGCGTAGCGGTCGCCGTCCTCGGGGTCGACCACCGCGATCCATCCGGCGTCGTGCCGGAGCATCAGGGACAGCGCCTGCTTGAGCGGGGAACCGAGCGGAACCCGGGCGTCCATCCGGCGGACGCGGTCGCGGACCTCTCCGCCGGGCCGCACCTCCTCGGCCGGGATCCATCCGTAGGGCCGCCCGGCGTCGTCGAGCACGACCGCGGGGCCCTCGGCGCCGTCCGGCAGCCGGTCGCCGAGACGGAGCACCGCCGGGTGCTCCAGGTCGACTCGTGCGAGCGGGGTGACCGCGAGCCGCTTCAGCCCCCGGTCGGCGCCCACGAACCCGGCCACGTACTCCGTCGCGGGGGCGCCGAGGACGGTGGCCGGGGCGTCGAACTGCTCGATCCTGCCCTGCCCGTAGACGGCGATGCGGTCGCCGAGGCGCACCGCCTCCTCGATGTCGTGGGTGACGAACAGCACCGTCTTGCGCACCCGCGACTGCAGGGCGAGGAACTCGTTCTGGAGGCGCTCGCGCACCACCGGGTCGACGGCGCCGAAGGGCTCGTCCATCAGCAGCACCGGCGGGTCCGCCGCCAGCGCGCGGGCCACGCCCACCCGCTGGCGCTGCCCGCCGGAGAGCTGCTCGGGGTAGCGCGGGCCGTGGACGGACGGGTCCAGCCCCACGAGTTCGAGGAGTTCGGCGGCCCGGGCCCGTGCCCGCGCCCGGCCCGTGCCGAGCAGCTGGGGGACGGTGGCGGTGTTGTCGAGCACCGTGCGGTGGGGGAAGAGGCCGACCTGCTGGATGACGTAGCCGATGCGGCGGCGCAGCTGCACCGGGTCGACCCCGGCCACGTCCCGGCCCTCCACCAGGACCCGCCCGGAGGTCGGCTCCACGAGGCGGTTGACCATCTTCATGGTGGTCGTCTTCCCGCAGCCCGACGGGCCGACCAGGGTGACCAGTTCGCCCTCGGCGACCTCGAAGGAGAGGTCGTCGACGGCACTGGTGCCGTCCGCGTACCGCTTGCTGACGTGCTCGAAACGGATCATGGCTCCCGATTCTCCCCCCTGCCGCGGACAGCGCCCCGGCGAGGTGGGGCGGGGGGCACCACGCCTGTCGGCGGCCGGGGTTAGGGTCGTCCCCGGTGCGCACCGTACGTGCCGTCGACATGCGTGCGGTTTTTCGGGGGAGGTGGGAAGGGTGACGTCCGAGCCGGCCGCGGGCAACTGCCTGGTGGCGAACGACTGGATCTGCGGCGCCTATCTGCGCAGCCGCGGCCCGGAGCTGACCGACGCCACCCTCCAGCACGTCTGGATCACGGTCCTGTCCGTGGCGATCGGTGTGGCCGTCGCCCTGCCGCTCGCCCTGCTGGTGCGGGCGCGGCCCCGGTTCGCCGCGCCGGTGCTCGGCCTGACGACGCTCCTCTACACGATCCCCTCGCTGGCGATGTTCTCGCTGCTGCTGCCGCTCTTCGGGCTCTCGGCCGCGTTGGTGGTCACGGGGCTCGTGCTCTACTCGCTGACCATCCTGGTGCGCAACACCCTCGCGGGCCTCCAGGCCGTGCCGGAGGAGGCGCGGGAGGCCGCCCGGGGCATGGGCTACGGGCCGCTGCGCCTGCTGTGGGAGGTCGAACTGCCGCTCGCGCTGCCCGCGCTGATGGCCGGGGTGCGCATCGCGACGGTGTCGACGGTCGCGCTGACCACGGTCGGGGCGCTGGTCGGCAAGGGCGGCCTGGGCAACCTGATCGACGAGGGCCTGCAGACCACCTTCAAGGCCCAGGTGCTCACCGCCTCCCTGCTGTGCGTGCTGCTGGCGGCCGTCGCCGACGTGCTGCTGCTCGGGCTCCAGCGGCTGCTCACCCCCTGGACCAGGGCCCGGTCCGACCGGGCGGGAGGGGCGGCGCTCTGATGGGAGTCCTGACCGACGTCTGGACCTGGCTCACCACCGCCTCCCACTGGAGCGGGGAGGGCGGGGCCTGGCAGCGCCTGGTGGAGCACCTGTACGTCAGCGGGGCGTCCCTGCTCCTGGCCTGCGCGGTGGCGCTGCCGCTCGCGCTCTGGCTGGGCCACATCGGCCGGGGAGGGGCCCTGGCGGTCACCCTCGCGAACGCCGGGCGCGCGATCCCGGTCTTCGCCGTCCTGGCCCTGTTCATGCTCACCCCGCTGCGGAGTGCGGGCTACTGGCCGACCGTCCTCGCCCTGGTGCTCTTCGCGGTGCCGCCGCTGCTGACCAACGCCTACACGGGCATGCGCGAGGTGGACCGGTCGGTGGTGGAGGCGGCGCGGGGCATGGGGATGTCCGGGGGCCAGCTCTTCCTGCGGGTGGAACTGCCGCTGGCCTACCCGCTGCTGATGACGGGGATCCGCTCGGCGGCCGTGCAGGTGGTGGCCACCGCGACGATCGCCTCCATGGTGGGCCAGGGGGGCCTGGGGCGGATCATCACGGCCGGTTTCGCCACGTACGACACCCCCCAGGTGGTCGCCGGGGCGCTGCTGGCGGCCCTGCTCGCCCTGCTGGTGGAGGGCGTGCTCGTCGCCGCGGACCGGCTGCTGAGCCCGCTGCGCAGGCCGGCCGCCGCCGGGCGGTGAGGCGCCCCCGATGCCCCGGCACGCCGCCCCCGTGTCCGCTGTGTTCGCTCGCTGTGTTCGCTCGATCGGTTGCCGACGACGGAGGAGTCCGAAGTGTCTAGGACGGAGAGCCTGATGGGAAAGACCTTGCGCGTGACGGGTGCGGTACTCGGCGCGGCAGCGCTGGTGGGGGGACTCACCGCGTGCGGCGGCGACAGCCTGGAGCAGCAGTCGGGCGGCTCCCCCGGGGACCGGGGGAACCTGGTCGTCGGGGCCGCCGCCTTCACCGAGTCCAAGGTGCTCGCCGAGCTGTACCGCGGAGTCCTCGACGAGGCGGGCTACACCGTCTCGATCACCACGGTGAAGAACCGGGAGCTGTACGAGCCCGCCCTGGAGAAGGGCGAGATCGACATCGTGCCGGAATACGCGGCGACTCTTGCGGAATTCCTGAACGCCAAGGTCAACGGCCCGAAGGCGCCCGAGGAGAAGCCCGTCGCGTCCAGCGACGTGGAGGCAACGGTCGAGGCGCTGACCGCTCTCGCGGAGCCGCTCGGGCTGAAGGTCCTCGACGCGGGAAGAGCCGTCGACCAGAACGCCTTCGCCGTCACCCGTGAATTCGCCGAGAAGAACGACCTGGCGACTCTTTCCGACCTCGGCCGGGCGAAGATCCCCGTGAAGATCGCCGCCGGTGACGAGTGCGAGGTGCGGCCCTTCTGCGCTCCCGGCCTCACGTCCGTCTACGGCATCGAGGTCGCGGGCATCGACCCCAAGGGAGTCGGTACGCCCCAGGCGAAGCAGGCCGTCAAGGACGGTGAGGACCAGCTCGTCCTGACCACCACCACCGACGCCACCCTGGAGTCCTTCGGGCTCGTGCTGCTGGAGGACGACAAGGCGCTCCAGAACGCCGACAACGTCCTTCCGGTGGTCAACGCGAAGGACGCCGGGGACCAGGAGATCGCCGATGTCCTCGGCCGCCTGACCGCGGCGCTTACGACGGAGGACCTGGCACGGCTGAACCGCGCCGTGGACGCGGAGCGGGCGAAGCCGGCGGACGCGGCGAGGGACTACCTGGTGGAGAAGGGACTGATCAAGAAGTAGGGGCTGTTCCGCAGGCGGCGCGCCGGCCCGGCATCGCATTCCAGAGATTTGCCGGGCCGACACCCCATTCGGCCTCTACGCACGGTAAATTTCGGGCCATGCCACGTGGACGCCACCGCCATTCACCGCCCCTGCACAAGCAGCTGCCGCCCTCGGCCGTGGCCGGAGCCGCGGCCCTGTGCGCCCTCGGAGCGTGGTTCACCGGTGAGGCCCTCGTGCTGCGTCTGCTGGTGGTCGCCGCCGCGGCCGCCGCCGTCACCGGCGCCGTGATCATGCGCAGCTGGGACCACGGCGCGGGCCGCCGGGTCGCCGAGCTGACCCGCGCACGCGCCAGCGACCAGTGGAAGGCCGAGGAGCGCATCGCCGAACTGGAGGCGGACGTCGAGGAGTCGCGCGAGCTGCGCGCCAAGCTCGACGCCAAGCTCCGGGCCAAGCGGGTGGAGCTCGCCGGGCTGCGCGGGGAGCACGCCGCCCTGCTGCGCCGCTACGCCACCGCCGAGACCGAGCGCGCCAGCGCCCTGGAGGGCCGCCGGCAGCTCGCCGTCGACTCCGCGGCCCCGGCCAGGGCGCTCCCGCCGGCCGGCTCCACGCCGACCCCGGCGGTCTTCGCCCGCGCGGCCCGCGCCCTGACGGAGCTGTCCCGCAACGCCGCCGCGCAGGAGGCACGGCGCACCGTGGAGGAGGCCCGGGCCCGGGACCTCGCCGACCGCGCCCGCGAGACGGAGGACGCCACCGGCCGGCACGCGGCCCGCTCCGCCGCCCCCAGGACCCGCACCGCTCCCGCGCTGCCCGCCCGGAAGGCCGTTCCGGCGGCCTCCGCCGTCCTCCCCCACGGTGCTCAGGGCCTGCGGGCCCGGCGCCCGGAGGGCGGTTTCGACTTCTTCGGCACTCAGGCCGGTGCGGAGGGCTCCGCCCAGGGCGGTCCCGCGCCCCGGACCGGTGCGGAGCCGTCGGCCGGTACCCCGGCGCAGCCTGCCGGGGAGCGGGCTGCGGAGGAGGCCGCCCCGGCGGCCCCGGCCGCGCGGGAGCAGATCGAGGCGGTGCAGGACGAGGACCTGGCCGACGTGGTCGGCCAGGAGGCACTGGCGGCGGAACGCGCCAAGGACACCCGCGCCATCGGCAAGGTCATCGACCTCACCGCGCACGACGAGACCGAGCAGCTGGACGTGGCCCGGCTGCGCGGCGCCGTCTCCTGAACCGCCCCGGCGCCTGCCGCGCGACCGCGGCGGGCGCCGTTCTCCCCGGTCCTACTTGTCGATGTCGCCGACGACGAAGAACAGCGACCCCAGAATGGCCACCATGTCGGCCACCAGGGTCCCCGGCAGCAGCACGCCGAGCGCCTGGATGTTGTTGAAGGAGGCCGAGCGCAGCTTGAGGCGGTAGGGGGTCTTCTCGCCCTTGGAGACCAGGTAGTAGCCGTTGATGCCGAGCGGGTTCTCCGTCCAGGCGTAGGTGTGGCCCTCGGGGGCCTTGAGCACCTTCGGCAGACGCTGGTTGACCGGCCCGGGCGGCAGCTCCGCGATCCGGTCCAGGCAGGCGTCCGCCAGGTCGAGGGCGTTGTGGGTCTGGCCCAGCAGCACCTCGAAACGGGCCAGGCAGTCGCCCTCGGTACGGGTGACCACCTCCAGGGCCTCCCCCAGCTCCCCGTACGCCAGGTACGGCTCGTCCCGGCGCAGGTCCACGTCCACCCCGGAGGCCCGGGCGATGGGGCCGCTGACCCCGTAGGCGTGCACCGCCTCGGCGGAGAGCACCCCCACTCCCCGGGTGCGGCCGCGGAAGATCTCGTTGCCGAGCACCAGACGGTCGTAGACGTCCATCCGGGAGCGGACGGAGGCGACCGCGCCCCGGGCGCGCCCGAGCCATCCGGCCGGCAGGTCCTCCTTCAGTCCTCCGACCCGGTTGAACATGTAGTGCATCCGGCCGCCGGAGACCTCCTCCATGACGTGCTGGAGCTCCTCGCGCTCCCGGAAGGCGTGGAACACCGGGGTGATGCCGCCGAGTTCGAGGGGGTAGGAGCCGAGGAACATCAGGTGGTTGAGGACCCGGTTCAGCTCGGCGAGCAGCGTGCGCGTCCACACCGCCCGCTCGGGGACCTTCATGCCGAGCATCCGCTCGACGGCCATGACCACGCCCAGCTCGTTGGAGAACGCCGACAGCCAGTCGTGGCGGTTGGCCAGCATCACGATCTGGCGGTAGTCACGGGCCTCGAACAGCTTCTCGGCCCCCCGGTGCATGTACCCGATCACCGGCTCCGCCTCGCGGATGCGCTCGCCGTCGAGGACCAGGCGCAGCCGCAGCACGCCGTGCGTGGAGGGGTGCTGGGGGCCGATGTTGAGCACCATGTCGGTGCTCTCCGCCGCACCGCCGATGCCGACCGTGGTCTCCGTCATGCGCCCAGTCTCTCAGAGCGGACCCGCCGCCCACGGCCCGGCCGGGGCGCCCCGGCCGGGCCGTGGGCCGGGTTCCTCACAGGGCCCCCGGGGCCCCCTCGGGAACGGGCTGGACCAGCCAGGTGAAGTCCCCGAGCCCGCCGCGCGCGGTCAGCTCGGCCGCCTCGCCCGCCCGCGCCAGCGCGCGGACGTACCCCGCCGGATCCGACGACGCCAGGGACAGCGGCGGCCTGCGGCCGGAGACGCCGAGCTCCCGCAGCACCTCGTGCTGTGGGCGCAGCCGCGCCCCGGGGGCCGCTGCGGCGCAGGCGTCCAGCGCCACGTGGGCGGTGATGTCGCAGCTGCCGTCGGGCACCGGGCGCACCTGGCGGCCGTCCCGGAACCCGGTCAGGGTGCCGAGGACGGGGCGCTCGTCCGCGGTGTGGGCGTAGTCGACGGCGACCGCGAGGCCGGCCTCCAGACACCCCGCCGCCCGCGCCCACGCCTCGTCGCGCGGGCGCCCGATCTCCGCCCGCGACCCCGGCCCGGCCGGGGGCCACCAGCGCTCCAGCCAGCGCGCGTCGGCCCCGGCGACCTCCTCGCCCAGGCGCTCGGTGCCCTCCCGGTCGACCAGCACCCGCCGGCGCCGCCCCCGTGCGTCCACCTCGGCGACGTCCACGGGGACGTTGTCCAGCCACTCGTTGGCGAAGAGCAGCCCGCTCTCGCCGCGCGGGACCTCCCGGTGCCAGCGGATGCGCGGGTCCAGCCCCTCCGGCCGCCCGGCGCGCTCCACGGCGTGGGCGCGCACCGGGAAGTCCGGCGGCAGCGCGGCCAGCACGCCGCTCAGCAGCTCCCCGCGCCCCGCCCCCACGTCGATCAGCGCCGGTTCGCGCAGCCCGAACCGGTCCGCCGTGCCGACCAGCAGCCGGGCCACGGCGGAGGCGAACAGCGCGGAGGCGTGCACGGAGGTGCGGAAGTGCCCCGCGGGACCCTCGGGCCTGCGGTAGAACCCCTCGGGCCCGTACAGCGCCGCCTCCGCCGCACGGCGCCAACCGACCTGCTCACCGGCATCGGACCTCATGTGCACAGTCTCCACCTTGGGGAGTACGGCCCGGCCGGGCGGATCGCCCCTCCGGTTGACTCCGGCACCTATCCCGCTTCCTTACGCTTGGTCGCGTGCAGCGCCTCTACGACTTCATCCGCAGACACCCCACGGGAGTCGACTCGCTCTGGGCCCTCGGGCTCGTCGGGCTCACGCTGCTGTCCGTGGCCGGGGTCACCGAGGGGCCGGCCCATTTCTGGGCCGCCGTCGGGATCGCGGTGCTGTACGGCGTGGTCGTCGCGCTGCGCCGGCGGATGCCGGAGCGGATGCTGCTGCTGGCAGCGGCGCTGGGCGTGGCCCAGCTGGCGGCCGACGTGACGGTCTACCCGGCCGACTTCGCCATGCTGGTGATCATCTACACGGTCGCGGCCCACGGGGGTCCCCGGTGGGCGTCCCGGCTGGCGCTGGTCGGCGGGATCCTCGCCGCGCCGCTCGCCCAGATCCGCTGGCCGCTGGAGGACGCCGGGCCCGGCGGGCGGGTGTTCTTCACCGTGGTCATGGCGCTGCCCTTCGTCCTCGCCTGGGTGCTGGGCGACTCGGTCCGCACCCGGCGCGCCTACTTCGCCCAGCTGGAGGAGCGCGCCACCCGGCTGGAGAAGGAGCGCGAGGCGCAGGCGAAGGTCGCCGTGGCGGCGGAGCGCGCCCGGATCGCCCGGGAGCTGCACGACGTGGTCGCGCACAACGTGTCGGTGATGGTCGTCCAGGCGGACGGCGCCGCCTACGTCCTGGACTCGGCCCCCGACCAGGCGAAGCAGGCGCTGGAGACCATCTCCGGCACCGGGCGGCAGGCGCTCGCGGAGATGCGCAGGCTCCTGGGCGTGCTGCGCACGGGGGACGCCCCGGAGAGCGGGGAGTACGTGCCGCAGCCGGACGTCGGGCAGATCGAGGACCTGGTCGAGCAGGTGCGCGGCGCCGGCCTGACCGTCGACTTCCGCATCGAGGGCACCCCGAGGCCGCTGCCGAGCGGGGTGGAGCTCACGGCCTACCGCATCGTGCAGGAGGCGCTGACCAACACCCGCAAGCACGGCGGCCCGGAGGCCGGGGCGAGCGTCCGGCTGGTCTACTTCGACGACGGCCTCGGGCTGCTCGTGGAGGACGACGGCCGGGGGGCCTCGCACGAGCTGTACGAGGACGGCGGCGCCGACGGCAGGGGCCACGGGCTGATCGGCATGCGCGAGCGGGTCGGCATGGTCGGCGGCACCCTGGACGCGGGGCCCCGGCCGGGCGGCGGTTTCCGGATCAGCGCCCTGCTCCCGCTCAAGCCCGCCCCGTAGCCGCACCGGCCCCGCTCCGGGGCCCTGCCCTTTCCGAAGCGAGAGAACGAGGACCGACCGTGACGCCCATCCGAGTGATGCTCGTGGACGACCAGGTGCTGCTGCGCACCGGCTTCCGCATGGTGCTCGCCGCCCAGCCGGACATGGAGGTCGTGGCCGAGGCGGGCGACGGGGCCGAGGCGATCGGCATCCTGCGCTCCACGGCGGTGGACGTGGTGCTGATGGACGTCCGCATGCCCCGGCTCGACGGGGTGGAGGCGACCCGCCGCATCTGCACCGGGCCGGACGCGCCCAAGGTCCTCATCCTGACCACCTTCGACCTCGACGAGTACGCCTTCTCCGGCCTGAAGGCGGGCGCCAGCGGGTTCATGCTCAAGGACGTCCCGCCCGCCGAGCTGCTCGGCGCCATCCGGTCCGTCCACAGCGGGGACGCGGTGGTGGCCCCGTCCACCACCCGCCGGCTGCTGGACCGGTTCTCCCCGCTGCTGCCGAGTTCCGGCAGGGAGCCGGAGCACAAGGAGCTGGAGCGGCTCACCGGGCGGGAGCGGGAGGTGATGCTGCTGGTCGCGCAGGGGCTGTCCAACGGTGAGATCGCGGCCCGCCTGGTGCTGTCCGAGGCCACGGTGAAGACCCATGTGGGCCGCATCCTCACCAAGCTCGCGCTGCGCGACCGGGTGCAGGTGGTCGTGCTCGCCTACGAGACCGGGCTCGTCCGCGCGGGCGGCGGCGCCGGCTGACCCGGCTGCCCGCAGGGGCGGTCGCCGGGCGCCCTCAGCGCAGCACGGTCTCCAGGAAGTCGCTGCCGATCCGGGCCACCGCGGCGACGTCCAGCTGGTGGAGGACGTAGCGCCCGCGGCGGCGGGTCGTCACCAGCTGCGCCTTCTTCAGCACGGCCATGTGCCGGGAGACCTCGGGGGCCGTGATGCCGCACGTCTCGGCCAGTTCGCCGGTGGTGTGCGCGGCACGGGCCAGATGGCGGCACAGGCGCATCCGCAGCGGATGGGCCAGGGCCTCCATCCGCCGCTCCAGCAGTTGCACCGTGCCCGGACCGGTGATTTCCGGTGCGGAGACCGGGTAGTGGATCACGGGCCGCCAGCCGGGGGCGTGCAGCACCAGCAGGTGCGGCCAGCCGAAGCTGGTGGGGACCAGGGTGAGCCCGGCGCCCACGGCCGGGTCCACGGCCGTGGTGCGCCCCTGGGCGAGCTTGTCGGCCGTGATCCTGCCCCGCTCCTCGTCCACGGCGAGTGCCGGGGAGGCGGCGTGCAGCGTCTCGGCAAGGCCCTTGCGCCGCAGCAGGTCCGTCTTGCGGCGGGCGTCCGCGGCCAGCCGTCCGGCGGTCCGGCTCCAGGTGTCGGCGAAGAAGGCCTCGTCGCAGTCCTCGAACAGCCGCCTGACCCAGGCGCGTACCCCGGCGGGGTCGGCCAGCAGCCGCCGGGTGAAGTCCAGTTGCCGGGGCCCGCGGGTGGCCGCGAGGTCGAGTGCCTGCTTGCGCCGCCGCTCGTCGCTCAGGGCGGAGTAGCCGCCCGCCGAGTAGTGGCTGGCGCAGGTGAACTCCAGGGCGGCGGCCACGAAGAGCTCGTCGTCCAGTCGGTCGAGCAGGTCGAGGTCCTCCGCCAGCGTCGTCCCGGGGCGGCCCCCGCCCTCGGCCGCCGTGAGTCC
Organism: Streptomyces sp. C10-9-1; assembly: GCF_024497955.1. Taxonomy (GTDB): domain Bacteria; phylum Actinomycetota; class Actinomycetes; order Streptomycetales; family Streptomycetaceae; genus Streptomyces; species Streptomyces sanyensis. The sequence goes on from NZ_JANHKP010000019.1 coordinate 66,130, forward strand.
CGCGAAGGGCATGAACACATCGGAGAAGATCGTCCGCCAGAGGAAGTCCGCCTCGCACAGCCGGTCGGCGAGGTCCGGCTTGAGCCCCGCCGAGGTGGCGGTGGCCCAGCCGTGCAGCCCCGGGTGGTGGCCGGGCTCGGTCAGCGCGTGCAGCGCCACGCCCAGTTCGGCCAGCGGGGAGATGTCGAAGACGATCCGCTCGGGCGCCAGGCCCGCGATCTCGATGGTCACGCTCACGGCACCCATCGTGCGCCGTCGCGGGCCTTTCGGCCGCATCGTTTGACGGGGGGCGTCAATCGGCGCGACGCGGGCCGCCCCGCCGCGCCAGCGTGGGCAGCGTGAACGCGATGCACCAGCACATGATCGATCTCCGCCGGACAGCACGGGAGGCCGAGGCCGCGCCCCCGCGGCCCGGCGAGCTGGCGGGGCGCCGGCTCCTCGGGTGGCTCGACTCCCGCCGCGCGGCCCGGCGGGCGCGGTACCGGGCGGCGGACGGCCGCGCGGACGGAGGCTGACGCGGCCGGCCGTCGCGCGCCGGTGGCCGCCGGGCGCGTGCCGCGGCGGCGCGTTCGCGCCCGGCTCAGGGCAGCCGGCGGGCGAAGTCCGCCGCCGCCTCGCCGACGTCCCGGGCCGACCACCGCAGCCCCTCCGCGGACACCGTCACCTCGGTGCGGCACATCCCCGGCGGCCCGTCCGGGAACCAGCGGCGGAAGAGCGTCACCCCGGTCTCCTCCGACTGCGCCAGCGCGGCCGCGTTCGCGGCGTCCGCCTCGACGGGCAGCCACACCTGGAACTGGTGGGTCTGCGGCACGGGCGGGTTGACGCGGTGCCACGGGACGCCCCCGGCGGCCAGTCCCTCGCCCAGCGCGGCCGCCACCGTCCTGGCGTGGGCCACGTAGGACGGCAGCCGGGGCAGCTCCCGCTCCAGCCCGACCAGGCCGGACAGCGCGGCCGGGTACTGCTGGAACACCTGCCCGCCGTAGCGGTGGCGCCAGGCCCGGGCCTCCTCCGCGAGGGAGTGCGGGCCCGCGAGCACCGCCCCGGACAGTCCGCCCAGCGACTTGTAGAAGGACACGTAGACGCTGTCCGCGAGGCCGGCGATCTCGTCCAGCGGGCGCCCGAAGTGCGTGCTGCACTCCCACAGCCGGGCCCCGTCCACATGCACCACCGCGTCCCGCTCCCGGGCGGCGCCGACGGTGGCCACCAGGTCGTCCCACTCCGGCAGCACGAACCCGGCGTCCCGCAGCGGGAGTTCCAGCATCAGCGTGCCGAAGGGCTCCTCCAGCTCCTGCACCTCCTCCGCCGAGGGGAGGCGGGGCTCGTGCGTGGGGTGGACGGTGCGCAGACCGCCGACGACCGACAGGGCCGAGCGCTCGTGCACCTCCGGATGGGACAGCGGGTGCAGCGCCACCGTCCGGTTGCCGGTGCGCCCCGCCCAGCAGCGCAGCGCCACCTGCTGCGCCATGGTGCCGGTGGGGAAGTGGACGGCGGCGGGGAAGCCGAGCAGGGCCGCGGTCCGCCGCTCCAGCTCGGCGACCGGGCCGTCACCGTAGAGGTCCACCGGGGAGTCCATCGCGTAGACCTCCGCGGCCCCGGCGACCAGCGCGGTCAGGCTCTCGCGCACGGTGCGCTCCGCGGAGCTGCGCCACAGGACGCGCGTGGACGCGCGCCAGGCGGCGACATGGCGCTCCCTGTCGTCCGCGTCCGGGGCGCCGTCCCCGGCGTCCGCGGCGTCCGCCTCGGTGCCGCGGCCGTCCCGGGGGCCGTCCTGCGCGGCTCCGTGGGCGCCCTCCGGGGCGGCCCCGGCGGTCGGGCCGGCGCGCCGGGCCCCTTCCGGCTCCCCGCCCTCGCCGCCGCCCGCCCCGGAGCGCACCCCGGGGGCCGCGGCGCCGCGCGGGGGGAGCGCGCCGCCCGGTCCCGGCCGCGAGGACCCCGCGCGCGGTGCGCCGGGTCCGCCGGGCGGCGGACCGCCCCGGGTGCCGGGAAGGGGAGTCCGGGCCTGCCGGGACTCCTGGTGGGTGCGGGGCTCGCCGTGCTCACTTCTCTCGCTCACGGTGCGATCATCGCCCACAGCCTGTGGACAACGGGGGAGAGCGCGGCGGGCCCTGGCGTAGCATCGTGACGAGAAATCGTCCGGTACCCCTCGCGGACTGGAACGGAAGGCCCCCGCGTGAACGCCACACCAGCACAGGAACCGCTCGATCCGCGGGACCGCCCCGCCCGGCTGGCCGTGGGCGTCGTCGGCGCAGGGCGCGTCGGCCCGGCGCTCGCGGCATCCCTCGCGCTCGCCGGCCACCGGCCCGTGGCCGTCTCCGGCGTGTCGGACGCCTCCCGCCGCAGGGCCGCCGCCCTGCTGCCCGACGTCCCGCTGCTCACCCCCGCCGAGGTTCTCGAACGCGCCGAGCTGGTGCTCCTCACGGTGCCCGACGACGCGCTGCCCGGGCTCGTCGAGGGGCTGGTGGAGACGGGGGCGGTGCGCGCCGGGCAGCTCCTGGTGCACACCTCCGGCCGCTTCGGCGCCCGGGTGCTCGACCCGGCGACCCGCGCCGGAGCCCTCCCGCTCGCCCTCCACCCGGCGATGACCTTCACCGGCACGGCCGTGGACGTGCAGCGGCTCGCGGGCTGCTCCTTCGGGGTCACCGCCCCCGAGGAGCTGAGGCTCGCCGCCGAGGCACTGGTCATCGAGATGGGCGGCGAGCCCGAGTGGATCCTGGAGGAGGCCCGCCCGCTGTACCACGCGGCCCTCGCCCTCGGGGCCAACCACCTCGTCACGCTCGTCGCCCAGTCCATGGAACTGCTGCGCACCGCGGGCGTCTCCGCCCCGGACCGGATGCTGGGCCCGCTGCTGGGCGCCGCCCTCGACAACGCCCTGCGTTCCGGTGACGCCGCCCTGACGGGGCCCGTCGCCCGGGGCGACGCGGGCACCGTCGCCGCCCACGTCGAGGAGCTGCGGCGCCACGCCCCGGGCGCCGTGGCGGGCTACCTGGCCATGGCCCGCACCACCGCGGACCGCGCCCTCGCCCACGGCATGCTCAAGCCGGAGCTCGCCGAAGACCTGCTGGGCGTCCTCGCGGAGGGGGACCTGCGATGAACCGTGCCGCCGCCCGGGCCGTGGACCTGCTGCCCACCCGCGCCGACCTCCACCGCACCCTCCGGGGACGCGCCGCCGCCGGAAGCACCGCGGTGGTCATGACCATGGGCGCCCTCCACGAGGGCCACGCCGAGCTGGTCCGGGCCGCCCGCGCGCACGTCGGCGAGGAGGGCTTCGTCCTCGTCACCGTCTTCGTCAACCCGCTCCAGTTCGGCGCGGGCGAGGACCTCGACCGCTACCCCCGCACGCTCGACGCCGACCTGCGGGCGGCCGCCGCCGCCGGGGCGGACGCGGTCTTCGCGCCGTCCGTCGGCGAGGTGTACCCCGGGGGCGATCCGCAGGTGCGCATCACCGCGGGCCCGATGGGGGAGGTGCTGGAGGGCCGGACACGCCCCGGGCACTTCGACGGCATGCTCACCGTGGTGGCCAAGCTGCTCCACCTCACCGGCCCCGACGCGGCCTTCTTCGGGCAGAAGGACGCCCAGCAGCTGGCGCTGATCCGCCGGATGGTCCGCGACCTGAACTTCCCCGTGGAGGTCGTCGGGGTGCCCACCGTCCGGGAGGAGTGCGGGCTGGCCCGCTCCAGCCGCAACGCCTACCTCTCGCCCGCCGAGCGCACCACCGCCCTGGCGCTGTCCCGGGCCCTGTTCGCCGCCCGCGACCGCCTGGCGGCCCAGCACGCCCTGCACGCCCGGGCGGAGGCGGTGCCCGCCGCGCCCGCGCGGGCCGCCGCCCTGTCGGCGATGGGCGAGGCCCGGGCCGCGGCCGACGCCCACGCCGTGGCGCGGGCCGCCCCCGCGGGCGGAGCGGACGCCGTGCGGGCCGCCGCCCGGGCGGTGCTCGACGAGGCGGCGGGCGCCCGGCCGCCCCTGGTCCTCGACTACCTGGCGCTGGTCGACCCCGGCACCTTCACCGAGGTCCCCGACGACCACGCGGGCGAGGCCGTCCTGGCCGTGGCCGCGAAGGTGGGCGGCACCCGCCTGATCGACAACATCCCCCTGACCTTCGGAGCCCCCCAGTGACCGGAATACGGCTGGCCGCCCCCGCCCCCGGGTGGGCCATCGAGGCCGAGGTCGTCGTCGTGGGCTCCGGGGTGGCGGGGCTGACCGTCGCCCTGCGCTGCGCCGCCCGCGGACTGAGCACCGTCGTGGTCACCAAGGCCCGCCTGGACGACGGGTCCACCCGCTGGGCCCAGGGCGGCATCGCCGCCGCCCTCGGCGAGGGCGACAGCCCCGAGCAGCACCTGCGGGACACCCTCGTCGCGGGCGCCGGCCTGTGCGACGAGGAGGCGGTGCGCGTCCTGGTCACCGAGGGACCCGGAGCCGTGCGCCGGCTGATAGGCACCGGCGCCCGCTTCGACACGGACCCCTCCTCCGGCGCGATCGAGCTCACCCGCGAGGGCGGCCACCACCGCCGCCGCATCGCGCACGCGGGCGGCGACGCCACCGGTGCGGAGATCTCCCGCGCCCTGGTCGACGCGGTGCGCGAGCAGGGCCTGCGCACCATCGAGAACGCCCTCGTGCTCGACCTGCTCACCGACGCCGAGGGACGCACCGCCGGTGTCACGCTCCACGTCATGGGCGAGGGGCAGCACGACGGCGTGGGGGCGGTGCACGCCCCCGTGGTGGTACTCGCCACCGGTGGCATGGGCCAGGTCTTCTCCGCCACCACCAACCCGGCCGTCTCCACGGGCGACGGGGTGGCACTGGCCCTGCGGGCCGGGGCCGAGGTCTCCGACCTGGAGTTCGTGCAGTTCCACCCGACCGTGCTCTTCCTCGGCCCCGGCAGCGAGGGCCAGCAGCCGCTGGTCTCGGAGGCCGTGCGCGGCGAGGGCGCCCACCTGGTCGACGCCGACGGCGTCCGGTTCATGGTCGGCCGGCACGAGCTCGCGGAGCTGGCCCCGCGGGACGTGGTCGCCAAGGGCATCATGCGCCGGATGCACGAGCAGGGCGCCGAGCACATGTTCCTGGACGCGACGCACTTCGGCGCCGCGATGTGGGAGCAGCGCTTCCCGACGATCCTCGCGGCCTGCCGCGCGCACGGCATCGACCCCGTCACCGAGCCCGTCCCCGTCTCGCCCGCGGCCCACTACGCCTCCGGCGGCGTGCGCACCGACCTCGACGGCCGGACGACGGTCCCCGGCCTCTACGCCTGCGGCGAGGTCGCCTGCACGGGCGTCCACGGCGCCAACCGCCTGGCCTCCAACTCCCTGCTGGAGGGGCTCGTCTTCGCCGAGCGGATCGCCGCCGCCGTCACCCCCGGCCCGGTCGGCCCGCCGGTGGCGGGCGGCGAGCGGGTGCCGCTCCTCGCCCCGGAGGCCCGGCGGGAGATCCAGCAGGTGATGACCCGGGGCGCGGGCGTCATCCGGACGGCCGCCAGCCTCGACGAGGCGGCCGCCGAGCTGGAGTCGCTCTCCCGGCAGGCCGCCGAGGACGCCGGCTCCACCGGCAAGTCCGCCGAACCGGGTGTCGAGTCCTGGGAGGCGACCAACCTGCTGATGGTCTCCCGCGTCCTGGTGGCCGCCGCCCGCGAGCGCGCCGAGACGCGCGGCTGCCACTGGCGCGAGGACCGGCCGGACCGGGACGACTCCGCCTGGCGCCGCCATCTGGTGCTGCGGCTCCCGTCCGACCGCCGGCCGGTCGCCGGCCGCACCGACTCCGAGGCGTTCCCGCCCGTCCTGCCCGTACCGCCGGGAGGCTCCACCGCGCCCCCGGCCCCGACCTCCACCCCCAGGGAGCCGCAACCGTGACCACGCCCGAAGAACGTCCCGAGCCCGTGGACGTCCCGCTGATCCAGATCGGCGGGACCGCCGCCGGCACGGGCTGCGGCGACGGCTGCGGCTGCGCCGACGAGGTCCCCGAGAGCGGACTGGACCCCGCGCTCGCCGAGCTCCTCGCCGCCTCCGGCCTCGACCCGGTGCAGATCGAGGACATCGCCCACCTGGCCGTCGAGGAGGACCTCGACGGCGGTGTGGACGTCACCAGCGTGGCCACGGTCCCCGAGGACGCCGTGGCGACCGGCGACTTCACGGCCCGCGAGGCCGGCACGGTGGCGGGCCTGCGGGTCGCCGAGGCGATCCTGTCGATCGTCTGCACCACCGACTTCGAGGTGGAGCGCCACGTCGAGGACGGGGACCGCGTCGAGGCGGGCCAGAAGCTGCTCTCCGTCACCGCGGGCACCCGGGAACTGCTGACCGGCGAGCGCAGCGCCCTCAACCTGCTGTGCCGGCTCTCCGGCATCGCCACGGCCACCCGGGCGTGGGCGGACGCCCTGGAGGGCACGGGAGCGAAGGTCCGCGACACCCGCAAGACCACGGTCGGGCTGCGTGCGCTGGAGAAGTACGCCGTGCGCTGCGGGGGCGGGGCGAACCACCGGATGTCGCTCTCCGACGCGGCCCTGGTGAAGGACAACCACGTGGTGGCCGCCGGGGGAGTGGCGGAGGCGTTCAAGGCGGTGCGGGACCGCTTCCCCGAGGTCCCGGTCGAGGTCGAGGTGGACACCCTCCACCAGGTCCGCGAGGTCCTGGACGCGGGTGCCGACCTGATCCTGCTGGACAACTTCACCCCGGCCGAGACGGAGGAGGCCGTCGCCCTGACCGCGGGCCGCGCCGTCCTGGAGTCCTCCGGCCGCCTCACCCTGGACAACGCCCGGGCCTACGCCGAGACGGGCGTGGACTTCCTCGCGGTGGGCGCCCTCACCCACTCCTCGCCGATCCTGGACATCGGCCTCGACCTGCGCGAGGTCGGGTCCTGATGCTGCTCACCATCGACGTCGGCAACACCCACACCGTCCTGGGGCTCTTCGACGGCGAGGACATCGTCGAGCACTGGCGCATCTCCACCGACTCGCGCCGCACCGCGGACGAGCTCGCGGTCCTGCTCCAGGGGCTGATGGGCATGCACCCGCTGCTGGGCGACGAACTCGGCGAGGGCATCGAGGGCATCGCCATCTGCTCCACCGTGCCGTCCGTCCTGCACGAGCTGCGCGAGGTCACCCGGCGCTACTACGGGGACGTGCCCGCGGTGCTGGTGGAGCCCGGCATCAAGACCGGCGTGCCGATCCTCATGGACAACCCCAAGGAGGTCGGCGCCGACCGCATCATCAACGCGGTCGCGGCCGTCGACCTCTACGGTGGCCCGGCGATCGTGGTCGACTTCGGCACCGCGACGACCTTCGACGCGGTCAGCGCCCGCGGGGAGTACGCGGGCGGGGTGATCGCGCCCGGTATCGAGATCTCCGTCGAGGCCCTGGGGGTCAGGGGCGCCCAGCTGCGCAAGATCGAGCTGGCCCGCCCGCGCAGCGTGATCGGCAAGAACACGGTGGAGGCCATGCAGGCCGGCATCGTCTACGGCTTCGCCGGCCAGGTCGACGGCGTGGTGCAGCGCATGAAGCGGGAACTCGCGGACGACCCGGACGAGGTCACGGTGATCGCCACCGGTGGCCTGGCCCCGATGGTGCTGGGCGAGTCCTCGGCGATCGACGAGCACGAGCCCTGGCTCACCCTGATCGGCCTGCGCCTGGTCTACGAGCGGAACGTCTCGCGGATGTGACGGGGGGGCGCGCCCCGCGGCGCGCCCCCCCGGCCCCGGGGCCTCCACGGCCGCCGGGGCCGCCTCTCCGGGGCACCGGGGCCCCGGAGAGCCCCCACGCAACGCCCCCTTTCGTACCATTAGGCGGAATACGGCCCATCGGCTCGTATGGTCGGCCCCATGCCCACGCCACACGGACCCCACGGCGGCATGGCCTTCGGTGCGAACGAGCTGCGAGTGCTCCGCCGCGCCCTCGCCGCCGCCCTCCATCCCGTCCCGCTCCCCGCCGAGGACGCCCGCGCCTGCCTGCGCCTGGCCGACGCCGTGGACGAGGCGGTGAGCGAGGCGGCCCGGCAGCGGACGTTCCTGGCCGCCGACCTCGCCCGCTACCGCCGTGCCCTGCCCGGGGCGGCGTCCACCTACCTGGAGCTGCTCCAGGAGGCCCTGGCGGCCGGGTACGAGCCGACGGCCGAGGACCTGGCGGCCCTGCGGCCCCTCTCCGGCGACCCCGAGGCCGCGGCCGTGCTCCGGCGCTGCCTCTCGCTCGCCGAGCAGGGGGTGCGCGACCGGCTGGCGCAGGGCGCCCCGCCAGGAGCCGCCTCCGGCGCCGCGCCGCGCGCCGCCGCCCCGGAGCCCGCCGCGCCGGAGCCCTCCGCCCCGGAGCCCTCAGCGCCCGCGCCCTCCGGTCGTCGCCGGGGCCGGCTCCTGGCGCTCCCCGGGGGCCGTGCGGCCGACGAGCCGCGCAAGCCCTCCCCGCAGTCTCCGCGGCCCCGCCCCACCCCGGGGGAGCGCCCCACACCCCCGGTCCCCAAGCCCTCCGAGGTCTTCCCGCCGCGCCGCAAGCCCACCCCGCCGCCCTCCGGCACCCGCGCCGCCGGCTGACCGGGCGCGCCGCGCCGGGCGCCGCCCCCGCGGGAGCGGCGCCCGGCGGGCCCTGCCGGTTCGCGCGGACGGGGCCTCGCTACCCTGGACGCCATGGACTACGTTTCCGCGCTCGTGCCCCCGGTGGTGATGGCCGCGTTCTTCATCGGCCTGGTGGTGACGATCGTCAAGAGCCAGGGCGGCCCCAACAAGGCCAAGGAGGACGCGGCGGTGGACGCCGCCCTGAGCCGTGCGGAGTCCGCGCGGCAGCCCGGCACCGACGCCTGAGCGGGCGGCCCGCCCGGCGGGCACCCGACGCGACACCGCAGGACGCACGGCCCTCACGGGCCGTGCGTCCTTTTCGATGCCTTCTCCGTCAATGGCCCGCTGCCGAACTTCCTCCCACTATGGTGGCAATGTGCCCCGCCAATTGGGAGAGCTCGAAGACGCCGTCATGACCCGCGTCTGGCGATGGAACCGGCCGGTCACCGTCCGGGAAGTCCTGGAGGACCTCCAGAAGGACCGGTCCATCGCCTACACGACCGTCATGACGGTTATGGACAATCTCCATCAGAAGGGCTGGGTGCGCCGCGAAGTCGACGGCCGCGCCTATCGCTATACCGCCGTCTCCACGCGTGCCGCCTACGCGGCGGCGCTGATGAACGAGGCCTGGGCCCAGAGCGACAACCCCGCGGCCGCTCTCGTCGCCTTCTTCGGGATGATGTCGCCGGAGCAGCGGGAGGCGCTGCGCGCGGCGATGCGCATCCTCCAGGGAGATGTGGGTGACCCGGGCGGTGAAGACGCCGAACGCGCTGCGGGCGGCGAACCCGGCGAGGACGGCGAGGCCGCCGACGGGGCGGGCGGGACGGGGCGATAGCGTCGCGCCATGCCTTATGCCGCAGCAAATGCCGTCACCATCCGGCGGGCCAGGACCGGCGATGTCCCCGACGTGCGGCGACTGGTCGATCCGTACGTGAGTGAAGGCATCCTGCTCGACAAAGCGACGGTCACTCTTTACGAGGCCATCCAGGAGTTCTGGGTCGCGGAACGCGACGAGGACGCGAAGGTGGTGGGCTGCGGCGCGCTGCACGTCATGTGGGAGGACCTCGCCGAAGTCCGCACCCTCGCGGTCGACCCGGAGTTCCGGGGGCACGGCGTCGGCCACCAGGTGCTCGGCAAGCTCCTGCAGACGGCACGCTGGCTGGGGGTGCGCCGCGTATTCTGCCTGACCTTCGAGGTGGACTTCTTCGGGAAGCACGGCTTCGTCGAGATCGGGGAGTCCCAGACCCCCGTCGACACCGATGTCTACGCCGAGCTGCTGCGTTCCTATGACGAGGGCGTCGCGGAGTTCCTGGGGCTCGAACGAGTGAAGCCGAACACCCTGGGCAACAGCCGCATGCTTCTGCACCTGTGAGGGCAGCATGGGCCGGAGGGAAGCAGCGAACCCTATGTCCGAATCGCGTACGTTTCCCGCGTTCTCGTGGTTCTGAACCTCGGCCGAGGGTTTGTGTTTTCCACGGAAAAGCGGTTTCCTTTCCGCGTACTGCATTTTTCGATGAAAGGAAATCCGGTGGCGCAGAAGGTTCAGGTCCTTCTTGTCGACGACCTCGACGGCGGCGAGGCGGACGAGACGGTGACGTTCGCTCTGGACGGCAAGACCTACGAGATCGACCTCACCACCGCCAATGCCGACAAGCTCCGGACACTGCTGGAGCCTTACGCGAAGAACGGCCGGCGAACCGGCGGTCGCGCCGCGGCGGGCCGGGGCAAGGGCCGTGCGGCGGCGGGTGGCAACAAGGACACCGCGGAAATCCGCGCATGGGCGAAGGCGAACGGCTACGAGGTCAACGACCGCGGCCGTGTCCCCGCCGCCGTGCGCGAGGCCTACGAGAAGGCCAACGGCTGAACACCGGTCCCTCCGGCACGGGCGCGCACCGCGCGCAGCAGCCGGACCCGGTGGCACTCGGCCGCCGCCGCGGCCACCAGCCGGACCAGGTCGGGGGCGTCCGCCCTGCCCCCGAGTCCGCTGAGGGCCGGGAGCCGCGTCCGGTGCCCTGCCGTGGGCGGGCGCAGCCAGCGGTGCTCCCCGTGGGCGCCCTGCCCGGGCGGCGGTGGAGCGGTGATCCGCCCGCCCGCCCCCACGGCGGCGAGGTCCAGGTCCACCCCGCTCCAGTCCAGCCACTCCAGCAGGGACGGCAGCTCGTCCGCCGTCCCGGCGGCCGTCAGCAGCCGCATCCGGTCCCCGGCCGCGGCGGCGGGCCCCGTCGCGGGCCCGCGGGCGAGCAGCGCGGCTCCGGCGTCGAGCGGCAGCTCCAGGACGTCGAAGGCGGCGCCGGTCAGCAGCTGGACGGGTGGTCCGGCCACGGCGTCCCAGCCGAGCGCCGTGCGGTACCAGCCCACCGCTCCCTCCGGGACGTCCTCGGCGGACGCGCGGGGGTGCGGGACGGCGGGCGGGACGGTTGCGGCCATGATCCGGGAACTCCTCGACCCTCCGAGACGTCACACAGGGTGTGTGCGGCATCGCACAGTGTGGCGGATCGGGCGGGGTCCGCGGAGGGTGAACGGCGCAAGGTTGTTCGCCCGTAGCTGAGGGAACGGGGGTGCGCCGCATGGACTGTCGGTGGCGGCGGGTAAGACATTCCTAGTGGGGAGGGGCGACACGCTCGCCGGGCCGTCCCACGTTCGCCATCGGCGTAGTGGTGGAGGGCGTATGTGCCTGGCCTGCGGGAACATCGTCTCGCACCATCGGGTTGGAGCAGTTGTCGGCGTTCAGGGGTCAGGAGGCCACAGACGGGTGTCGGCAGTTGGAATGAGCGGTCCCCGCTTGCGGGACTAAGCTGCGGAAGGACAGGGAGGGGACCGACCCCTTACTGCCTGACCGCTCTGAGGAGCGATTAACGATGTTCGAGAGGTTCACCGACCGCGCGCGGCGGGTTGTCGTCCTGGCTCAGGAAGAAGCCCGGATGCTCAACCACAACTACATCGGCACCGAGCACATCCTCCTGGGCCTTATCCACGAGGGTGAGGGTGTCGCCGCTAAGGCCCTGGAGAGCCTCGGGATTTCGCTCGAGGCGGTCCGCCAGCAGGTGGAGGAGATCATCGGCCAGGGCCAGCAGGCCCCGTCCGGGCACATCCCCTTCACGCCCCGTGCCAAGAAGGTCCTGGAGCTGTCGCTCCGGGAGGCCCTCCAGCTGGGCCACAACTACATCGGCACCGAGCACATCCTGCTCGGCCTGATCCGCGAGGGCGAGGGCGTGGCCGCCCAGGTCCTCGTGAAGCTGGGCGCCGATCTCAACCGGGTGCGGCAGCAGGTCATCCAGCTGCTCTCCGGGTACCAGGGCAAGGAGGCCGCCACCGCGGGCGGCCCGGCCGAGGGCACGCCCTCGACCTCCCTCGTCCTCGACCAGTTCGGCCGGAACCTCACCCAGGCGGCCCGCGAGTCCAAGCTCGACCCGGTCATCGGGCGCGAGAAGGAGATCGAGCGGGTCATGCAGGTGCTGTCCCGCCGCACCAAGAACAACCCCGTGCTCATCGGCGAGCCCGGCGTCGGCAAGACGGCGGTCGTCGAGGGTCTGGCGCAGGCCATCGTCAAGGGCGAGGTGCCCGAGACCCTCAAGGACAAGCACCTCTACACCCTCGACCTGGGCGCCCTGGTCGCCGGCTCCCGCTACCGCGGTGACTTCGAGGAGCGCCTGAAGAAGGTCCTCAAGGAGATCCGCACCCGCGGCGACATCATCCTGTTCATCGACGAGCTCCACACCCTGGTGGGTGCGGGTGCCGCCGAGGGCGCGATCGACGCCGCCAGCATCCTCAAGCCGATGCTGGCCCGCGGTGAGCTCCAGACCATCGGCGCCACCACGCTGGACGAGTACCGCAAGCACCTGGAGAAGGACGCGGCCCTCGAGCGCCGCTTCCAGCCGATCCAGGTCGCGGAGCCCTCGCTCCCGCACACCATCGAGATCCTCAAGGGCCTGCGCGACCGCTACGAGGCCCACCACCGGGTCTCCATCACGGACGAGGCGCTTGTCCAGGCCGCCACGCTGGCCGACCGGTACATCTCGGACCGCTTCCTGCCGGACAAGGCGATCGACCTCATCGACGAGGCCGGCTCGCGCATGCGCATCCGCCGGATGACCGCGCCGCCGGACCTCCGCGAGTTCGACGAGAAGATCGCCGGCGTCCGCCGGGACAAGGAGTCCGCGATCGACTCCCAGGACTTCGAGAAGGCGGCTTCCCTCCGCGACAAGGAGAAGCAGCTGCTGGCGGCGAAGGCCAAGCGGGAGAAGGAGTGGAAGGCCGGCGACATGGACGTCGTCGCCGAGGTCGACGGCGAGCTGATCGCCGAGGTCCTCGCCACGGCCACCGGCATCCCGGTCTTCAAGCTGACCGAGGAGGAGTCCTCGCGTCTGCTGCGCATGGAGGACGAGCTCCACAAGCGGGTCATCGGGCAGAAGGACGCCATCAAGGCGCTCTCGCAGGCCATCCGCCGTACGCGGGCCGGCCTGAAGGACCCGAAGCGCCCCGGCGGCTCGTTCATCTTCGCCGGCCCCTCGGGTGTCGGTAAGACCGAGCTCTCCAAGACGCTCGCCGAATTCCTCTTCGGCGACGAGGACGCGCTGATCTCCCTCGACATGTCGGAGTTCAGCGAGAAGCACACGGTTTCCCGCCTCTTCGGTTCGCCCCCCGGTTACGTGGGTTACGAGGAGGGCGGCCAGCTCACCGAGAAGGTGCGCCGCAAGCCGTTCTCCGTCGTCCTCTTCGACGAGGTCGAGAAGGCCCACCCCGATATCTTCAACTCCCTGCTCCAGATCCTGGAGGACGGTCGGCTGACCGACTCCCAGGGCCGGGTCGTGGACTTCAAGAACACGGTCATCATCATGACGACCAACCTCGGGACCCGGGACATCTCCAAGGGCTTCAACCTGGGCTTCGCCGCCCAGGGCGACGTCAAGACCGGCTACGAGCGGATGAAGGCGAAGGTCAACGAGGAGCTCAAGCAGCACTTCCGGCCGGAGTTCCTCAACCGTGTCGACGACACCGTGGTGTTCCACCAGCTCTCGCAGGAGGACATCATCCAGATCGTCGACCTGATGATCGCCAAGGTCGACGAGCGCCTGAAGGACCGGGACATGGGCATCGAGCTCAGCTCCTCGGCCAAGCAGCTGCTCGCCAAGCGGGGCTACGACCCGGTCCTGGGCGCCCGGCCGCTGCGCCGGACGATCCAGCGCGAGATCGAGGACGTGCTCTCGGAGAAGATCCTCTTCGGCGAGCTGCGCCCCGGTCACATCGTGGTCGTGGACACCGAGGGCGAGGGCGAGGAGAAGAAGTTCACCTTCCGCGGCGAGGAGAAGTCGGCCCTGCCGGACGTCCCGCCGATCGAGCAGGCGGCCGGCGGCAGCGGGCCGAACCTCTCCAAGGACGCGTGAGCGGCCCGCCAGGGCACGCCTGACAGCGGTCGGAGGGCCTGGCCCGGAAGCCCCCCCTTGAGGGGTCTTCCGGGCCAGGCCCTCCCGCATGTCCGGGGGCCCCACTCAGCAGGAGGCCGGTTTGCGCCAGGAGCACTCCAGCCCGGCCTCGGCGCCGCCCTGGCGCGCGGCGGACGGGCGGACCGCCTCGATACGACCGGCTTCCGTGTCCGAGGAGGCGAGTGCGACCACGATCGCGTCCTCCACGCTCTTCACGGAGGGCGCCAGGTAGTCGTTGAGCAGGATGCTGAACACCAGCTCCCGCCCCCCGGCGTCGGTGACCGTGCCGGACAGGGCGGAGGCGCCGGTCAGCGAGCCGGTCTTGGCCCGGGCGTTGAGCGCGGCCGGTGTCCCGCACATCCGCGAGCGCAGCGTCCCGCCCACGGCCCGGTCGGGTGCGCAGGCCACAGGCAGGGAGGCCGACCACTGCGCGTACCAGGGGGCGTCGCGCACCGCGAGGAGCAGGGTCGTGAGCTCCTCGGCGGGGAAGAGGTTCATCCGGGACAGGCCCGAGCCGTCGGCCTGGCGCACCGTGGCGGTGCGGACGCCCCGCTCCGCGAGGTGGGCCCGCACCTCGGAGAGCCCGGCCGCCCAGCTCCCCTCGCCCGCCCGGACGCGGCCGATCGTCTTCACCAGGGCCTCGGCGTGCATGTTGTTCGACAGCTTCATGAACGGGTGCATCACCCGCGACAGCGGCATGGAGCGGTGGGAGGCGAGCACCCGTGCGCCGGGCGGGGTGGGCCCGGTCCGGGTCGTGCCCCGGACGCGCACGCCGTGCCCGGCGAGGGACTCCGCGAAGACGGAGGCCGCGTAGCCGGTCGGGTCCCAGACCGCGATCCACTCCTTCGTGGCGGGCGCCCCGACGGGGATCGTGCCCGTCACCGTGATCGTGCCGCCGCCGTGCGGCCGGTCGACGGCGAGGGTGTCGGCCCCGCCCTCGCCGACCGTGCGGCCCGTGACGTCGAGGCGCACATGCCCGGTGGGCGGCGTCAGGGTGACCTGCGGCGGGTCTCCGGGACGTGCGCCGGGACGGGCCTCCACCAGCACGGTGCCGGCGTCGTAGTCGGTGTCGGGGGCCAGCGTCAGGGCGGAGATCTGCGCGGAGTAGTACGCGGACTCGTCCTCGGCCGCCCAGGAGCGGCCCAGCCGGGCGCTGTCGAAGGCGGTGTCGTCCGCGACGATCCGGCCCGTCACACGGCGGATACCGGCGGCGGCCACGTCCGCGGCCAGCCGCTCGTAGTCCGCGGCCAGCATCGTCGGGTCGCCGTCGCCCCGCAGGTACAGGTCCCCGTGCAGGGTCGAGCCGTGGCGGCGGCCGCTCGCCAGCACCCGGGTGGTCCAGCGGTGGTCCGGCCCGAGCAGGGCCATGGCGGCGAGCGACGTGGAGATCTTGGTGGTGGAGGCGGGCATCAGCCGGTCCCCCGCGTCGCGCCGGTAGAGGCGCTCGCCGGTGGCGGCATCGGCGACGACGACGCTCACGGAGCCCCCGTCGAGGCGGGGGTCGGTGAGGATCTCGTCCAGGGCGCCCTTGAGCCCGGTTCCGGAGGGGCCCGCACCGGCGGGCGGGCCCCAGGCGAGGAGGGTGCAGGCGAGGGCCGCGACGGCGGCCAGGGCCCCGGCGCGGCGCAGGGCGGAGGGGCGGTGGCGCGCGGGTTCGGGGGGTCTGCTCATGGCACCGGAGGATCCCGTACACCTCCCTGCCGCGGAAGCATGCCGCGGGGCGTTGCGCCATGTGGCGCCGGTCACTACCAAATCGTGCAAAACGGGCGCGCGTTGGCCTCACCCGAACAGCGGTTCCGCGTGGCCCGGGTCACCTTTTCGCCCCCCGTGGGGCGCTTCGCCCGTGACAAGGCGCACAGGACGAAACGGACCTACTAGATGGAATAGTGCGCCACTCCGGTGCTCCTCCGGGGGGTCGGGCCTCCGGCGGTGCGGGCCTCGCGGGTCCCGGGTGCCGTACCCGGCGGGCGTCCGGGCCGACGGCGCCGCTGCTGGGCCCCGACATGCGGTTAAACCTGATCCAATCCGGACATCCCGGCCCGTTCTTCGGGGGTTCGCGCGAGGGGTGTCCGGTCCGTCAAGAGTCCGATTTCCCTCGCCCTCTCTACGATCTGATGTCGTAGTTGAGGCATTTGGGGTGACTTGGGGGGCCGGGTTACCAAGGTGGGGCCAGCCCGGCGAGCACGCCGGGTCCATACATGCCCGGAGGTTTCCCGTATGTCGAAGCGCACCATGATCCACCGTCTCCGCCCGTCCGTGCTCCGTACCCGTGGTGCCGTCGTGGCCGCCGGAATGGGCGCCGTGATGGTCGTCGGAGCCGGTGCGGGTGTCGCCTCCGCAGACGCGGGCACGGCGGTCAAGCCCCTCGCCGCGAACGCCGCCTCCGCCGTGGCCGCCCAGGCCGAGGCCCAGGCCAGCGCCGCCGCCAAGGCCGCGGCCGCCAAGGCCGCCGCCAAGAAGAAGGCCGCCGCGAAGAAGGCATCCTGGGTCAAGCCGGTCGCCAAGTACACGCTGACCGCGAGCTTCGCCCAGGGCGGCTCGATGTGGGCCAGCAAGCACTCCGGCCAGGACTTCGCCGTCCCGGTCGGCACCCCGGTCAAGGCCGCCCACGCCGGCACCGTCGTCAAGGCCGGCCCCAACGGCGGCGGCGACGGCCCCGCCTACGGCAACGCCGTCGTGATCAAGCACGCCAACGGCAAGTACTCGCAGTACGCCCACCTGTCGAAGATCAACGTGAAGATCGGCTCCAAGGTCAAGACCGGCCAGACGATCGCCAAGTCCGGCAACACCGGCAACTCCTCCGGTCCGCACCTGCACTTCGAGATCCGCACCACCCCGAACTACGGCTCGGCGCTGAACCCGGCCAACTTCCTGCGCTCCGTCGGCGTCACCATCTGACGCACCGCGCGACGCAGCCCCCGGCGCACCCCGCCCGGTCACCGCACCGGGACCCCGGCGGCCCCGGAACCGGCCTCACCCCCGGTTCCAGGGCCGCCGCCGGCGTCGCCGGGGCTCCTCCGGGACCACCGGGAGCGGGAAGCTGCCCGTGACCGTCGGCGCATGTTCCGGCAGCCACAGCACCGCGACCGCCCCGCCCGCCTCGCCGTGCGGCGAGACCCCCTCCGGCGCGGCGTTGCGGAAGGTCAGCCGCGCCCCGAGGACCCGCGCCTGGCCCGCCGCGATGGTCAGCCCGAGCCCGTGCCCGGTCCCCGCGCGGTCCCGCGCCCCGGTGCGGAAGCGGCTCGGGCCCTCGCGCAGCAGCGCCGGGGGGAACCCCGGACCGTGGTCGCGCACCCGGACCACCCGGCCCTCCACCGTGACCTCCACCGGGTCCCCGCCGTACTTCACGGCATTGGTCACCAGATTGCCGATGATCCGCTCCAGGCGGCGCGGGTCGGTGGACACCCACGACTCGTGGACCACCCGCACCACCGCGTCCGGATGCAGGGCGGCCACCCGGCGGGCGGTGAACTCGCCGAGCAGGATCTCCTGGAGCTCCGCCCGCTCCGACGCGCCGTCCAGCCGGGCGACCTCCAGCACGTCCTCCACCAGCGTGCGCAGCGCCTGCGCCCGGTCCCGCACCAGCTCGCTGGGGCGCCCGGGCGGCAGCAGCTCCGCCGCCGTGACCAGTCCGGTGACCGGAGTGCGCAGCTCATGGGCGATGTCCGCGGTCACCCGGCGCTCCGCGTCGATGCGCGCCTGGAGCGCGTCGGTCAGCGAGTCCACCGCCCGCGCCAGGTCGTCGGTCTCGTCCCTGACGATACCGCCGATGGCCTCCCGTACCCGTACCCCGGTGTCCCCCCGCGCCACGTTGCGGGCGGCGGAGGCGGCCTTGCGCAGCCGGCGCGAGAGCTGGCCGCCGATCAGGACCCCGAGCGCGGAGCCGCCGAAGACCACCGCCACCGAACCGATGATCAGCGCCCGGTCGAGGTCCTTCAGGACGGTCGCGCTGCGGCCGGTGAACTCGGTCCGCAGGGAGAGCACGTCCCCGCCCGCCAGCGGCACGGCGGCCCAGATCTCGGGGGTGTCCCCCGCGTCGTCGACGTAGCTGCCGCGCCGCCCGTCCCGGACCAGGCGGCGCAGCTCCGCGGGGAGCGCGGGGTCGTTGATCCTGCTGTTGAAGCGCGGGTCCCGGTTCTTGGACGACTCGTACCAGCGCTGGGCGAGCAGGATCCGGTCGATCTGGACGTCGCGGGCGTTGTCGAGCATCGAGACCCGGGCAGCGTTGTGCACCACCAGGCTCAGCGCCACCGCGATCAGCGCGCCGACGGCCGCGATGGCGACGCTGATCTTCCACCGGACGCCGGTGCGCAGGTCGGGACGGATCACGGGCCGGGTGCTCACGCTCGGAGTTTGTAGCCGAAACCGCGGACCGTCTCGATGCGGTCCTGTCCGATCTTCGCGCGCAGCCGCTGCACGTGGACGTCGACGACGCGTGTGTCGCCGCCCCAGCCGTAGTCCCAGACGCGCTCCAGCAGCCGGTCCCGCGACAGCACCGTGCCGGGCGCGGTGGAGAACTCCAGCAGCAGCCGCATCTCGGTGGGCGTCAGCCCCACGGGAGCACCGCCGCGGCGCACCTCCATGCCCTCGGTGTCGACCTCCAGCTCACCGAACACCAGCGGGCCGCCCTGGTCCCCCTGCCCCGCGGCGAGGGCGGCGGCGTGCCCGAAGCGGCGGAGCACCGCCCGGATGCGTGCCATGAGGACGGCGCCGTCGAAGGGCTTGGTCACGTAGTCGTCCGCCCCTGCCTCCAGGCCGAGCACCACGTCGATGGCGTCGGCACGGGCCGAGAGCATGATCACGGGCACGGTCGACTCGTCGCGGATCCGGCGGCACAGGCTCACCCCGTCCAGGCCCGGCACCATCACGTCGAGCAGCGCGATGTCGGGCCGGTCGGCGCGGAAGGCCTCCAGCCCCGAGAGCCCGTCCGGCACGGCCGTCACCGCGAAGCCGTCCCGCTCCAGGGCGAGCTGGGTCGCCTCGCGGATGACGTCGTCGTCCTCGACGAACAGGACATGGGTCTCGGCCATCCGTCAGCTCTCGTTCCCGACCGGTCCGCCCGGTCGCCGTGTCGTGGTGGTTCCGCGCGCCCGGTGCGCGGGCGGAACGGCGGTCAGTCCTCTGCGGGGGCCGGTGTCTCCGCAGAGGCGACGCCCTCGCCCCCGCCGACGGACCGGCTGTACTCGTTGCGCACCCAGTACTCCTGCGCGAACTTCCCCGCCGACCAGCGGTAGGTGGTGACCTCCTCGCCCGAGGGCTCCGCCACCGGATCGCCCGAGGCGTACACCTGCTTGGTCACCACCAGGTCGCCGCGGTCGATGGCCGCGTACACGGCGGGCTCCTCCACGGCGAAGACGTTCTCGTAGCGCCCTGCGTCCGCACGGTACACATAGGTGGCGAGGCCGACCGCGTCGCCGCAGGTCATGACGTTGACCACGACATCGGGGGAGCTGCCGCCGGTCAGCATCCCGTAGGAGGTGTCCACCGGGTAGGAGTCCGCGGCGCAGGGCCGCAGATCGGCCTTGACCCGGTCGCTGACCTCGGGGTCGGCCTTCAGCAGCGCGGCCGCGTCCACCGCCTGGGCGAACAGGCCCGTGCCCGAGGAGGGCCCCGGCGACGGCGTGCCCTTCGCCGGCGCGTCCGGCGCCTCGCCCTCGTCCTGGAGCCCCGAGCCGCCGGCCGAGCAGCCCGCCGCCAGCACGGCGAGGGCGACCAGCGCGGTCACCACCGCGCCGGCCGCCTTCCTCGCTCCGGTCCCGCTCTCCGCCCCGCCGTCCGTGCCCCTCAGGCCGCGCACCGCTCCCGCTCCCGTCCGCCCTGCCGGTGGATACGCCGCGTCTCCGCGCGCTCCAGGGCGCGGGCGTCCCGGTCCCGCGCCTCCAGCTCCTGGCGGAGCTTGGCGAGCGCCCGGTGCAGCGTGCTCTTCACCGTACCCGGCGACATGCCCAGGGCGTCGGCGGTCTCCTCGGTGCTCATCTGCTCCCAGTGCCGCAGCACCACGACGCTGCGCTGCTTCGGGGCGAGGGTGTCGAGCAGGTCCAGCAGCAGGGCGCGGTCGGCGCGCTGCTGGCTGCCGTCCTCCACGCTGGCGTCCGGCAGCTGCTCGGTCGGGACCTCCTCCAGCTTGCGGGCGCGCCACCACTCGGTGCGGGTGTTGATCATGACGCGGCGGAGGTAGGCGTCCGCCAGGGACTTGTCCGATATCCCGTCCCAGCGGCCGTAGGTGCGGACCAGCGCGGTCTGCAGCAGGTCCTGGGCGTCCACCGGGTCGGGTACGAGACGGCGTGCACTGCGCAGCAGGGCCTCCTGCCGCGTGCGTACGTACTCCTCGAATCCGAGCACCTCGCCGTGCGCCATGCCGATCCGCCTCCGTGTCCCCGTCAAGCCCCGTCGTCCGTGCCCCACAGAAGCTACGGCGGGTCTGTCACGGGGCTGTGCGGGGCAGCCGTCGGTCGGCGCACGGCCACCCATCGGTTGTGTAACAGCCCTGGTCGCGGACGAGGGAGCGGCCGCTCGGATCGGGCCCCGCCGGGGTCCGCCGGGTCCCGGCAGGAGCGCCGCGCACGGCGCGCCCGGCGGGCGGCCCCGGGCGGCCTACCGGGCCGCCGGGCGCCCCGAGGGGAGCCGGTAGCGGCCCCCGTCCAGCGGCTCGACCAGTCCGTCCGCGACCAGCCCGTCCAGGGCGCGGGCGCGCTGCACGGGCTCGTGCCAGACCGTGTCCAGGACGGACTGCGGCACCGGGGAGGTCGCCTCGCGCAGCACGGCGAGCAGCCGGCCCCGCACCTGGCGGTCGGTGCCCGCGTAGGACTGCCCGCGGCGGGCCGGGCCCTCGTGCGCCGGTTTGCCGGCCAGCCGCCAGGCGCAGCGGTCGGCGATCGGGCAGCGGCCGCAGTCCTCGTTGCGGGCCGTGCAGACGAGGGCGCCGAGCTCCATGGAGGCGGCGGCCCAGCGGGCGGCGGTCGTCTCCTCCTCGGGGAGCAGGGCCCGCGCCAGGCGGCGCTCGGCGGCCGTGGTCGCGTTCGGCGGGTACTGCACCCCGGTCGCCGCTCGGGCGAGGACGCGGCGCACGTTGGTGTCCAGCACGGCATGGCGCTGGCCGTAGGCGAAGGAGGCGACGGCCGCCGCGGTGTACTCGCCGATGCCGGGCAGGGCGATGAGCTGGGCGTGGTCGCTCGGGACCTCCCCGCCGTGGCGTTCCGCTATGGCCTGGGCGGCGCCGTGCAGGCGCAGGGCCCGGCGGGGGTAGCCGAGGCGGCCCCAGGCCCGGACGGCCTCGCCGGGCTCCTCGGCGGCCAGGTCCGCGGGGCGCGGCCAGCGGGCCAGCCACTGCTCGTACACCGGCAGGACCCGCGCGACGGGGGTCTGCTGGAGCATGAACTCGCTGACCATCACCCCCCAGGCGCCCGCTTCCGGGCGGCGCCAGGGCAGGTCGCGGGCGTGCTGCTCGAACCAGGCGATCACGGGCCCGTGCAGGGCGGCGGGGTCCTGGGGGGAGTCGGGGATCGGGGATGCGTGGGCGTGAGTGGCAGTCATGGCAGTCACGATCCTGGCACGTCCGGGCGGGCGGACGCCGGATGCGGGCGGCGGGGCGCTGATCTGCCGCCCGTCCCGGCGGGCAGCCGCAGGGGCCCGCGCCGCCGGGTCCGCCCGCGTCCGGGGCTCAGGAGGAGGCGCGGCCCGGCCCGGCGAACCAGAGGACCACACCCGTGCGGCTCGTGCGCATGGTGCCCAGCAGCGCCTGCGCGGGACGGCGCAGTGCGAGGACGAAGACGAGCGCGACCAGGGCGCCGACCACGAGGCCGACCGTCACGTCGTGCGGGTAGTGGACGCCGACGAACACCCGGGAGAAGGCCATCAGCACCGCCAGCGGCACGGTCAGCAGCGCGATCCGGGGCCAGGCCAGCGCCAGCGCCAGGGCCGCGGCGCCCGCGATGGCCGAGTGGTTGCTGGGGAAGGACCAGTCCCCGGTGGGCGGGCAGGGCACCAGCGAGGCCGCCGCCTCCGTGACGGTCCGGCACGGACGCTCCTCGTCCACAACGGACTTGAACGACTCGCTCACCACGTATCCGGCCGCGGTCGCCAGCGGGGCGAGCACGGCGAGGGCTATGGAGCCCTCGTCCCGGGTCCGCGAGCGCCACCAGGCCGCCAGGAAGAGCACGGCGAAGAGCAACAGCCCCAGTTCCGTGAAGAGTTCGGCGAAGTGCTGGACCCAGGGGGGTGTGGCATGGGCGAAGTCGACGATGTCCCGGTAGAGATCGCGGGTGATGCTGCTGTCCATGGTCACGGACCGTACCCTCTCCCGCGGAGCGGTCACGCGGCGCCACCGGTCCCGGGGTCGCGGTCCCGGGACCGGCGGCGTCCCGGTGTCCCTCCCCGCGCTCCTGAATGATCATCAGGAGAACTATCATCCGCAGAACTTCACGCACGAGCGGCGGGTGGGGCGGGAGACGGGCCCGATCTCTCGTAGAGTTTCGCCCGTGGGATCTCTGCGCAATCCGATCGGGCCGCTTCCCTCCTCCATCTACTGGCGACGGAGGGTGGTGGCGCTCGCCCTCGTCGCCGTGCTCGTCGCCCTGCTCGCCTGGGTGTTCTCCTCCGGCGGGGACGAGGGCGGGAAGACCGCCGCCGACGGCAAGGGCCCCACACCGGCCCCCACCATCTCCGCGGGCCCCGACCCCTCGGGGCCCGCGATCAGCCAACAGCCGGGCGGACGGGACGAGTCGGGCGGCGGTTCCGGCGGTTCCGGGAGCGGGGGAGGAGCGGGTGGCGAGGGCCCGGACGCCTCCGGAAGCCCCGGCACCCCGGGCGCGGGGGACGGCTCCGGCGGCGGTACGGGCGGCTCCGGGGACGCCCCGGGCCAGCAGGTCCCGGCGAGCAGCCCGCTCCCCTCCTGCGCCCCGTCCGCCCTGAAGCTGACACTGCGCACCACCGAGGTCTCCTACGCGCCGGGCGAGAAGCCCTCCTTCGAACTGGTGGCGACCAACACCTCGGCCGCGGACTGCAAGGCCGACTTCGGGCCCAAGGCCGCCGTGCTCACGGTCAGCGACGCCGAGGACGAGGACGTCTGGTCCTCCGAGGACTGCCCCCGCACCGCCCCGCCCCGGCTCCTGCGGGTCCCGGCGGGCGGGACGATCACCCACACCGTCACCTGGGACCTCCGCCGCAGTTCCGACCGGTGCGCCACCCCGGAGGCGGGCACCGCCGGGCCCGGCACGTACCTGGTCGAGGCGGTGTTCCCCGGTGTGAAGGTGCTGCCCGCCTCCTTCCGCCTGGAACAGGACTGAGGGCCCCGGGCACGCGGGGCCGCCCGAGTCCCGCGACTCGACCGCGGGTCCGCCGCGTCCCGTGCCCGGGTGCCCGGTCTGCCCGGGTGCCCGGTCTGCCCGGGTGCCCGGACAGCCCCGGGACGCGTGGCTCCGGGCCCGTGCTCCGCGGATCACCGGTGCGCGCCGGTCCGCCCCGCCGCATCCGGGCCTGCGGCCGAGGGGCCGAGCGTCCGCTGCATCAGGAGGGTGTCGACCCAGCGGCCGTGCTTGTGGCCGACGGCGGCCAGCCGGCCCGCGTCGGCGAAGCCGAGACGGCGGTGCAGGGCGACCGAGGCGCCGTCCCCGGTGTCGGCGATGACGGCGATCATCTGTCGTGCGTGAGTCCGGGCGCAGGCGGCCAGCAGGGCTTCCAGCAGGGCGCCGCCGATCCCCCGTCCCGTGTGGCCGGGGGCGAGGTAGACCGAGTTCTCGACCGTGTGCCGATAGGCGGGCCTGGGACGCCACGGGGAGGCATAGGCGTAGCCCACGACCTCGCCGGACAGCTCCGCGACCAGGAAGGGAAGCCCCCGGAGGGCCAGGTCGTCGAGGCGCCGCTGCCAGTCGGCCACCGGTGGAGGGCTCTCCTCGAAGGTGGCCACGGTATGGCGGACGTAGTGCGTGAAGATCGCGGCCACGGCGTCCAGATCGGCCGGGACCGCCCGGCGGATCACCGGCTGCACGGGTGTCATGACCGGGGAGTGTAGGCCGTGCCGGACACGCCGCCGGTCCGGGGCCGGGGCGGGACCGGGAGGCGGCCCGGGCCGCGTGGCTCGCGGCCTCGGCCTCCTCCCGCCCTGTGCCGGCCGGCCCGGGGGCTCCGCCGCCACCCGGGGAAGCGGTGCCCCTGCCGGTCAGGGGCCGCGCCGGGGAACCCGGGGGTCCGGCGCGGCCGCTGACCCGGTGCGGTGTGTGTCAGACGGTGCCGGGGGCCGTGCCGCGGCGGCGCACCAGGAACGTGGCGCCCACGCCGACGGCGACGGCGGCGCCACCCGCGAGGGCGATGGCCGGCAGTGCCGAGCTGGAGCCGGTCTCGGCGAGTCGGCCCTCGGGGGCGATCGGGGTGTTGCCGGTCGGCTTCTGCGGCAGCGGCTTGCTGCCGCCCTGCGGCTTGGCGTCGCCGGTGTCGGTGGGGGTGGATCCGGCGGCCAGGATGTCGAACTCGTAGTAGCTCTCGTCGTCCGCGTAGACGCAGTTGCCCTCGTCGTCGGCGTACATGCCGATGCTGATGGCGAAGCCGAGGCCGGCCGGGGCCTTCTTGTCGACGCTCAGGCGCAGGTCGACGGAGAAGGACTCGTGGGCCTTGATGTCGGTGTAGCCGAGGTAGCCGGCGTGCTCGTCCTCCTCGTCGAGGGAGATGCCGGTCCAGGTGCCGGTGGCCGGGTCCTTGTACTGCAGGGTGAGGTTGCCGGTGTCGACGAAGAAGTCGTTCTCGTCGGTCAGTGCGGCGAACACGCCGAAGTCGATGCGCTCGTAGCCGTGGTCGGCCTTGTTGTCGACGTTCAGCGTGAAGCCGTGGAAGCCGCTGCCGGCCACGATCGTGGAGGGCAGGCCGGAGAGGCTGGTGCGCAGGTCGCCGTCGAACCTCATGTCCTCGTCGCTGCACTCCGCCGGACCGGCGGGGCTCGTGGCGGAGGGCGAGGGCGAGGGCGAGGTGGTGGACCCGCTCTCCGGGGCGGAGTCGTCCGCCGGCTCCTTCTCCTCCTCCTCGTCCGCCGACGTCTTCTCCTCGGCGGCCGGCTCCTTCTCCTCGTCCGCCGGCGCCTCCTCCTCGGCGGCCGGCTCCTTCTCCTCGTCCGCCGACGTCTTCTCCTCGGCGGGCTTCGCCTCGTCGGCGGCCGGGGTGGTGTCGTCCGCCGCGGAAGTGGACTCCGCCGGGGCGGGAGCCGTCTGGCTGCCGGAGGACGACGGACCGTTGTCCGTCGCGTACGCGGCCGGAGCTGCAAGCAGCACGGCCGGCGCTATGGCGGCCGTCGCGGCGGCGAGTGCGAGGGAACGGCGAATCTTCATGTGTACCTCTGAGAGGAAGTGACCGATGCGTCGCCAGACATGACCAGGTCAACGGGGGAAAGGTTGCATGATCCTCACGCTCTCTTCACGTGGTGTGCGTCACTGCGAGGTGCGCCCCGTGCGGGCAGGAGGAGTGGGCCGCACCGGCGTCCGCGCCACCGTGCACACCCCCCGGGAGGGCACCACCGCCCGGCGGCCCACGGCTCCGGTCCGGGACCGCCGGGATCCTCCCCGAAGCCGGCCGCGTGACGCGGATCTGCAAGACTGCCGGGACCGGCCCCGAACTCCGCGGCGGGAGCGGAGCCCCGGCCCAGCCGCGCCTCCTGACCCCTGCTCACCCGTGGGCACGGTGGCCGGGGCCGCCCGACGAAGGGAGACGCGTCCGTCGTGGCCGACAGCAACCGGGCCTGGGTGCCCGTGGCCGCCCTCCTCTCCGTGCTCACGGGATGCGTGAGCAGTGCGGGACCTCATGAGCCGCGGCCCTCGACCGCGCATCACGCCACCCCCCTCGCCCGGCTCGAACCGATCTCCCCGGGCGGCGGCCCACTCCCCGAGGACGCGGGACGTCTCACCGTCCTGGCCGAGTTCTCCTCCCCGCACGACCGCCTGCTCGCGTACGTGACGGAGGACGCGTGCGGCCTCCTGAGCGACCCCGGCGGCAGCGCGGAAGGCGGAATCCGCCTGGAGTCGGGCTTTCCCGGCGAGGGTCAGGGAAGCGACGCCTACCCGGGAGGCCCCTACGGGGCCGTCTCCGGTGCGGACGGTGCCGGGCGCTGGGCTTCCCTGTCATGCAGCAGGAACGCCATGGTGATCGACTACGTCTCCGGCCACCCGGGGGACCCCGGGAGGACCCGCGGCCACGCCACCCTCACCGAGGTCGCCGGTGACCCGGCGACCACCCGGATCGTCGTCGGGGACACCGGGCTCCGGGGACGGATCAGCCGTCAGGCGGCAGCTGCCGCCCACCGGACCTGACGCCCTCGCACGGGGAGTCCCTCAGACGTAGCGCTCCAGGATCGACGACTCCGCCAGCCGGGACAGGCCCTCGCGGACGCTGCGGGCGCGTGCCTCGCCCACGCCGTCCACCGCCTGGAGGTCGTCCACACTGGCCGCGAGCAGCTTCTGCAGGCCGCCGAAGTGCTCCACCAGGCGCTCGATGATCGCGCCGGGCAGCCGGGGGACCTTCGCCAGCAGGCGGTAGCCCCGCGGGGACACCGCCGAGTCCAGGGTCTCGGGCGACCCGCTATACCCCAGGGCACGCGCCACCACGGGCAGTTCCAGCAGCTCGGTGTGGCTCAGGGCGTCCAGGTCGGCGAGCGCCTCGTGGACCGTGCGCGAGCGCTGGGAGCCGCGGCCCGTGCCCGTCCGGGGGGCGGTGGCCTCGGGCGCGTAGTCCCGCACGACCAGCTCCCGCTCGGGCTCCACTCCCGCGATCAGCTCGTCCAGCTGGAGGGCGAGCAGCCGGCCGTCGGTGCCCAGCTCCACCACGTACTCGGCGATCTCGGTGGCGATGCGGCGCACCATCTCCAGCCGCTGCGCCACGGCCGTGACGTCCCGGACCGTGACCAGGTCCTCGATCTCCAGCGCGGAGAGCGTGCCCGCCACCTCGTCCAGGCGCAGCTTGTAGCGCTCCAGGGTGGCCAGGGCCTGGTTGGCCCGGGAGAGGATCGCCGCGGACTCCTCCAGGACGCGGCGCTCGCCGTCCACGTAGAGCGCGATCAGGCGCATCGACTGGGAGACCGACACCACCGGGAAGCCGCACTGCCGGGAGACCCGGTCCGCGGTGCGGTGGCGGGTGCCGGTCTCCTCGGTGGGGATGGAGGCGTCCGGGACCAGCTGCACCCCGGCCCGGTGGATCTTGGAGATGTCCTTGTCGAGGATGAGCGCGCCGTCCAGCTTGCACAGCTCGCGCAGCCGGGTCGCGGTGAACTCGACGTCCAGCACGAAGCCGCCGGTGCACATCGACTCGACCGTCCTGTCGAGGCCGAGGACGATCAGTCCTCCGGTGTTGCCCCGCAGGATGCGCTCCAGTCCGTCCCGCAGCGCGGTGCCCGGGGCGACCGCGCTCAGGGCCGCGCGGATCTGCGCTTCGTTGCCCGTGCCTTGGCCGGACTTTCCGGGTGCTGCTGCCCCGTCCTTGGCTGCCACTGCACTCCTCCGGCTCGTACGGGTGGGCGAGACCAGGGCAAAGTCTACCGGCGAGCCCCGTCGTCCCGTGGGGACTACGTCTCAGGCGCCTTCGGGCGCCTTCCTCCGGCCACGGGGGAGGACCCGCAGGGCATCGCCCATGTCGGCGACCTCCGTGACCTTCATCCCGGCCGGCACACGCCCCGGATCGGCCGGGACGAGCGCGTGGGTGAAGCCCAGGCGGTGGGCCTCGGCCAGCCTGCGCTGGACGCCCGTGACCCGTCTGACCTCGCCCGCGAGGCCGACCTCGCCGATCGCCACCAGGTTCTTGGGCAGCGGGGTGTCGCTCGCCGCCGAGGCCAGGGCGAGGGCGACGGCGAGGTCCGCGGCCGGCTCGGAGAGCTTCACGCCGCCCACCGTGGCGCTGTAGATGTCCCGTTTGCCCAGGGACGAGATCCGGCCACGCTGCTCCAGCACGGCGAGCATCATCGAGACCCGCGAGGTCTCCAGCCCGGAGGTGGTGCGCCGGGGCGAGGGGATCTGGGAGTCGACCGTCAGGGCCTGCACCTCGGCGACGAGCGGGCGGCGGCCCTCCAGGGTCACGGTCAGACAGGTGCCCGGGACCGGCTCGGCGCGCCGTGTCAGGAAGAGGCCCGAGGGGTCGGCGAGGCCGGTGATCCCCTCGTCGTGCAGCTCGAAGCAGCCCACCTCGTCGGTCGCCCCGTAGCGGTTCTTCACACCCCGCACCAGCCGGAGCCGGGCGTGCCGGTCGCCCTCGAAGTGGAGCACCACGTCGACCAGGTGCTCCAGCAGCCGCGGGCCCGCGATGGCGCCGTCCTTGGTGACGTGGCCGACCAGCAGCGTGGACATGCCGCGCTCCTTGGAGGCCCGGATCAGCGCGCCCGCCACCTCGCGCACCTGGGCCATGCCGCCCGGCGCGCCGTCGATCTCCGGGGACGCCACCGTCTGCACCGAGTCCAGGACCAGCAGGGAGGGCTTGACGGCGTCCAGGTGGCCCAGCACCGAGGAGAGGTCCGTCTCCGCGGCCAGGTACAGGTGGTCGTGCAGGGCGCCGATGCGGTCGGCGCGCAGCCGCACCTGGCTCGCCGACTCCTCGCCGGTGACGTAGAGGGTGGGGCGCTCCTCGCTCGCGGCCCTGGCCGCCACGTCGAGCAGCAGGGTGGACTTGCCCACCCCCGGCTCGCCCGCCAGCAGGACCACGGCGCCGGGCACCAGCCCGCCGCCGAGCACCCGGTCGAGCTCGTCCACCCCCGTGCTGCGGGCGGCGGCCTGCCGACCGTCGACCTGGCCGATGGGCAGCGCGGCGCTGGTCACCCGCCCCGCGGCGGTGGTGCGGACGGCCGGTGCGCCCTGCTCCTCGACGGTGCCCCACGCCTGGCACTCGGGGCAGCGGCCGAGCCACTTCGCGGTGGTCCAGCCGCACTCGGTGCAGCGGTAGGCGGGGCGGTCCTTCGCGGACCTGGTACGGGCAGCAGCCATGGGCACACCGTATCGGTGCCCGCCGACACCCCGGCCGCGGCGGCCCGCGCCCGGCCCGGGCGCGCTGCGGAACCCGGCGTGCGCCGTTCCCCGCCGTGGTCCGCCCCCGCTCCCCCTCGGGCTCCATGTTCACCCTTAGGGGTTAAAAGCGCTCAAGCGGTGCGAAGGGGCTGCGCCCCTGCCCCTACGGTCACGGAGTGACGAGCAGCAGGCTGGAACCCCCGTCCCGCACCACCGGCGCACACCGGGCGCGCCGCCGTCCGGTGCGTACCACGTCGGCGCGGTCCGCCGCGCGCCACGAGCCGTATCTCGACGGCCTGTTCACCTACTGCCTCTCCGTGCTGTGCGACCGCGGGGCGGCGACCGCGGCGCTGGGCGAGGTGCTCGCCGCCGCCGACCGCCACCGCGGACGCTGCCCCTCGGGCGAGGAGCGCCGCAGGGCCTGGCTCTACGCGCTGGCCCGCTGGGCCTGCCTGCGCCGGATGGCCGAGGACCGGCGCAGGCGCCCCGGGGCGCACTCCGGTCGCGTCCGCTCCGTCCCCGACCCCGCGCAGGACGAGGAGCTGCGCGCCGAGCTGGCCCGCCTCGCGTGGCCGGAGGCGGCCGGTACCACCCCCGAGCAGCGGGAGGCGCTGGAGCTCTCGGTCCGCCACGGCCTCGGGCCCGCGGAGGTGGCCGCCGTCCTCGGGCTGGGCACCACGGCCGCACGGGAGCTGCTGGCTTCCGCGGCCTGCGAGCTGGAGCGCACGCGCGCGGCCCTCGCCGTCGTCGAGAAGGGCACCTGCCCGGCCGTCGCCCGCCTCGCGGGGGACAGCCGGGTGCTGGTCTCGGCCGCGCTGCGGCGCGAGCTGGTGCGCCACGTCGACGACTGCCCCCGCTGCCGCCGGGCGGCGGAGCGGGAGGGCGCGGGCGGGCCCTGGCCCGGTTCCTGCCGGACCCCGGCCGCGCTGCCGCTGGTCCAGGCCCCGCGCTCCGCCGCGTACCTCGCCGCGCTCCCCGCCTCCCGGGCCCGGTCCTCCGGGCCCCGGCTCGGCCCGGACGGCTTCCCGCTGGACGCCAGGGACCAGGCGGCCCGGCGGGACCGCCTGCGCGCCCGGGCCGTGACCACGACCGTCGTGGCCACCGTCGTGGCGGCCCCGGTGCTCGCGCTGTGGGCGGCCTACCGCTCGGAGCCGCCCGCGGAGGAGGGGGAGCGCGCCACCGCGGTCAGCGCCGAGGAGGCCGAGGGCGGCGAGGACGGCGGCTACGGGCGCTACGAGAACGCGGGCAGCGCCAACGCGGGGTCCGGCCCCCGCCTCTCCCCGGGCCGCGACCGGCCCGCGGTCTCCGTCGAGGTGGTCGGCACCGGGACCCCCTCGCCGCCGTCCGCGCACGACCGGGGCCCCGGCCGGCTCACCGTCCGGGCACGGTCCGCGGGCGGGGCCACGCTGGTCACCCTGTCCGCCTCCGGCGCGTCGCCGGTCGCGTGGCGGTGGCGGACGGACGCCTTCTGGCTGGTCGCCGACCGGAGCTCCGGCGTCCTGGAACCGGGCGAAACGATCACTCTCCGCATCACGGTGGACGCCTCGCGCCAGCCCTCCGGACCGTGGCGGGCCCGGATGGGCGTCGACCCCTCCGGGTTCGTCGTCGTCCTGCGGGGCAGCGGCCCGCAGCCGGGAACACCCCCGCCGCCCGCCCCCGGCCCGGACCCCGTGCCGGAGCCCTCCGATCCGCCGCCGTCGCCGGACCCCTCCGGACCCGGTCCGGACCCCTCGCCGGAGCCCTCCGATCCGCCGCCCTCGCCGGAGCCCTCCGAGCCCGTGCCGTCGCCGGACCCCTCCGGCGGGGGGCAGTCGCCCTCCCCCCGGCCGTCGGCGGAGGACCCGTCGCCGGACCCGGCGGGATGAGCGTCCCCGGGCCGCCCTCCGCCGGACGGGCCCGGCGGTCGCCGTCCGCGGGGCCCGCCGGGGGCGCGTCAGCCCTTCGCGCCGTCCGCGGTCTCCGCGGGGGGAGGGTCCGCCGGGTGCGGGGCCACCAGCGGCAGCGAGGAGGCGAGGCGGGCCTCGCACAGCTCCACCAGCACCTCGTAGGCCGCCTTGCCCATGAGCTCGGTCAGCTCGGCCCGGTAGCTCACGTAGACCGGTTCGCCGGCCCCGTGCGCCGAGGTCGCGGAGGTGCACCACCAGTGCAGGTCGTGACCGCCCGGGCCCCAGCCCCGGCGGTCGTACTCCCCGATGGAGATCTGGAGCACCCGGGAGTCGTCGGGCCGCTCGATCCAGTCGTAGGTGCGGCGCACGGGCAGCTGCCAGCACACGTCGGGCTTGGTCTCCAGCGGCTCCCGGCCCTCCCGCAGGGCCAGGATGTGCAGCGCGCAGCCCGCACCGCCCGGGAAGCCGGGACGGTTCTGGAAGATGCAGGAGCCCTTCCAGCGGCGGGTCTGGCGCTCCCCGTCCTCGTCCTGCTGCACCCAGCCGGTGCCGGTGCCCGTCTCGTGGAACTGCCAGAGCTCCGGGGTGAGGCGCGCCACGTGCTCCGACACCCGCCGCTCGTCGTCCTCGTCCGAGAAGTGGGCGCCCAGCGTGCAGCACCCGTCGTCGGCGCGGCCCGCCCGGATGCCCTGGCAGCCGCTGCCGAAGATGCAGGTCCAGCGGGAGGTCAGCCAGGTCAGGTCGCAGCGGAAGACCTGCTCGGGGTCGGCGGGGTCGGGGAACTCCGCCCACGCCCGGGCGAAGTCCA
The DNA here is from genome assembly GCF_024497955.1 of Streptomyces sp. C10-9-1. Classification (GTDB taxonomy): domain Bacteria; phylum Actinomycetota; class Actinomycetes; order Streptomycetales; family Streptomycetaceae; genus Streptomyces; species Streptomyces sanyensis. The sequence continues at coordinate 97,730 of NZ_JANHKP010000019.1, forward strand.
GGCCCTTCTCGTCCTGCTCGGTCACCGGGCCGGGGGCTGTTTTGCCCGGCTTCGTCTTGTTCGTCTTTGGCACGGCTCCAGCGTATGCGCGAGACCGCAGTAGCGTTCCGCCCATGAGACTCGGAGTCCTCGACGTCGGATCGAACACGGTGCACCTGCTCGCAGTGGACGCCCACCCGGGCGCCCGCCCCCTGCCCGCGCACTCGCACAAGGCGGAACTCCGCCTCGCGGAGCTGCTGGACGAGGCGGGCGCCATCTCGCCCGAGGGCGTCGACGAGCTGGTCAAGACCATCGGCGAAGCGCAGCACGCCGCCGAGGACCAGGGGTGCGAGGAGGTGCTGGCCTTCGCGACCTCGGCCGTGCGCGAGGCCGTCAACGCCGAGGCCGTCCTGGCCCGGGTGAAGGACGAGACCGGGGTGGACCTGACCGTCCTGTCCGGTGAGGAGGAGGCGCGGCTGACCTTCCTCGCCGCCCGCCGCTGGTTCGGCTGGTCCGCGGGCCGTCTGCTCGTGCTGGACATCGGCGGCGGTTCGCTGGAGGTCGCCTACGGCATGGACGAGGAGCCCGACGCGGCCGTCTCGCTGCCCCTCGGCGCCGGGCGGCTGACCGCCAGCCTGCTGCCCGGGGACCCGCCGGACCCCGAGGACGTCCGGGCGCTGCGCCGCCATGTGCGCACCGAGATCGCCCGCACCGTCGGGGAGTTCAGCCGGCTCGGCCGCCCCGACCACATCGTGGCCACCTCGAAGACCTTCAAGCAGCTCGCCAGGATCGCCGGTGCCGCGCGGTCCGCGGAGGGCCTGTACGTGCAGCGGGACCTGAGTCGTTCGTCACTCGCCGAGTGGCTCCCCCGGCTCGGTGCGATGACCGTCGAGGAGCGCGCCGCCCTCCCGGGCGTCTCCCCGGGCCGGGCGGCCCAGCTGCTGGCGGGCGCCCTGGTCGCCGAGGCCGCGATGGACCTCTTCGGCGCCGCCGAGCTGGAGATCTGCCCCTGGGCCCTGCGCGAGGGAGTCATCCTGCGCCGCCTCGATCACCTCCCGGCCCGCTGAGCGGCCCCCGTAGGCTGTCTCCCGTGTCAGAACCAGTGCTGCGCATTCCGGACGCGAAGGTCGTCCTGTCGACGGCCTCCGTCTACCCGGAGAGCACGGCGACGGCCTTCGAGGTCGCCGCGCGCCTCGGCTACGACGGTGTCGAGGTCATGGTCTGGACGGACCCGGTCAGCCAGGACGTCGAGGCGCTGCGCAGGCTCTCCGACTACCACGGCATCCCGGTCCGCGCGGTGCACGCGCCGTGCCTGCTGATCACCCAGCGGGTCTGGTCCACCGACCCCTGGACCAAGCTCCAGCGTGCGCGTGCCGCCGCCGAGAGGCTGGGCGCCTCGACGGTGGTCGTCCACCCGCCGTTCCGCTGGCAGCGCGGCTACGCGCGCGAGTTCGTGCGGGGCGTCTGGCGGATGGCCGACGAGACGGACGTCCGCTTCGCCGTGGAGAACATGTACCCCTGGCGCTACCGCGACCGGGAGATGCTCGCCTACGCGCCCGACTGGGACGTGACCAAGGACGACTACCGCCACTTCACGGTCGACCTGTCCCACACCGCGACCTCGCGCACCGACACCCTGGCGATGGTGGACCGGATGGGCGACCGGCTCGCCCATGTGCACCTCGCCGACGGCAGGGGGTCGGCCAAGGACGAGCACCTGGTGCCCGGCCGCGGCGACCAGCCCTGCGCCGAGCTGCTGGAGCGGCTGGCCCACGGCCGCTTCGGGGGTGACGTCGTCATCGAGGTCAACACCCGCCGGGCGATGTCCGCGGCGGAGCGCGAGGCGGACCTCGCCGAGGCCCTGGCCTTCACCCGGCTGCATCTGGCCTCCTCCCGCACGCCCGGTCCGTGACCGGCCCGGACCGCCCCGTCCGCCCCCGGCCGGGGGCCCGGGGCGCGCCCGGCGACGGGGGCCGTGCCCGCCCGGCCGCCGACCCGACCCCGCCGCCCACCACCGAGGAGCCCGCCAGGTGACCGAGGAGCCCAGACGACGGGGCCGCCCCGCGCGCCGGGCGGCCGACGCGCGCCCCGGGGCCCGGGAGCGGATCCTGCAGGCCGCCCGCACCGAGTTCGCCGAGCGCGGCTACGACAGGACCACCATGCGGGGGATCGCCCGCGCCGCGGAGGTGGACGCCGCGCTGGTGCACCACTACTTCGGCACGAAGGACGAGGTCTTCGCCGCGGCCATCGAGCTGTCCTTCGAGCCCGCCATGATCGTCCCGCAGATCCTCGGGCAGGGTGCGGAGGGCATCGGCGAGCGGCTGGCCCGCTTCTTCATCGGCGTCTGGGAGAACCCCGCCACCCGCGCCCCGCTGCTGGCGGTCATCCGGTCGGCGCTCACCCACGAGGCCGCGGCCGCCGTGCTGAGGGGCTTCGTGCTGCGGCGGCTGCTGGAGAGGGTGGCCGCGGAGCTGGAGGTGCCCGACCCCCGGCTGCGGGCCGAGCTGGCGGCCTCGCACATGGTCGGCGTGGCCGTGCTGCGGTACGTGCTGCGCGTGGAGCCCCTGGCGTCGTCCGACCCGGAGGAGATCGTGCGGCTGGTCGCGCCGTCCCTCCAGCGCTACCTGACCGCGGCGGACGCGGCGGGTGACGCTCCGGCCGGCCCGCCCGGCGGCCGGGGCCCCGCGGGTGGCGGCGCGGGCCCCGGCGAGGTCTGAGCCCGGCCGCGGGGCCGGCGCACCGGCCGCCCGCAGGGCGGTCTCCGCGTCCCACATCCCGGGCAAGCTGTCCAGATCTTGGAGCGACGGCGTACGCTCGACCCAGGCACAACCATCACGAGGAGCGAGCGACGATGCCCGAGCTGAGGTCCCGCACGGTCACCCACGGACGCAATATGGCGGGCGCCCGCGCCCTGATGCGCGCCTCGGGCGTAGCCAGTGAGGACATCGGCAAGCCCATCGTCGCCGTCGCCAACTCCTTCACCGAGTTCGTCCCCGGTCACACCCACCTCGCGCCGGTCGGCCGGATCGTCTCGGAGGCGATCAAGGCGGCGGGGGCGGTGCCGCGCGAGTTCAACACCATCGCCGTCGACGACGGCATCGCGATGGGCCACGGCGGGATGCTCTACTCGCTGCCCTCGCGCGACCTGATCGCCGACTCGGTCGAGTACATGGTGGAGGCGCACTGCGCCGACGCCCTGATCTGCATCTCCAACTGCGACAAGATCACCCCCGGGATGCTGATGGCCGCGCTGCGCCTGAACATCCCCACCGTCTTCGTCTCCGGCGGGCCGATGGAGGCCGGCAAGGCGACCCTGGTCGACGGCACCGTCCGCAAGCTGGACCTGATCAACGCGATCGCCGACGCGGTCGACGAGAACGTCTCGGACGAGGACATCCTCCGCATCGAGGAGAACGCCTGCCCGACCTGCGGCTCCTGCTCCGGCATGTTCACCGCCAACTCGATGAACTGCCTGACCGAGGCGATCGGCCTCTCCCTGCCGGGCAACGGCTCCGTCCTCGCCACCCACACCGCCCGCCGCGCCCTGTACGAGAACGCGGCCCGCACCGTCGTGGACATCACCAGGCGCCACTACGAGGGCGGTGACGACTCCGTCCTGCCGCGCAGCATCGCCACCCGCGCCGCCTTCGAGAACGCGATGGCCCTGGACATCGCCATGGGCGGCTCGACCAACACGATCCTCCACCTGCTGGCCGCCGCCCAGGAGGCCGAGCTCGACTACGACCTCTCCGACATCGACCAGGTCTCCCGCCGGGTGCCCTGCCTGGCCAAGGTGGCGCCGAACGTCGCCCCCGGCGGCACGTACTACATGGAGGACGTGCACCGGGCGGGCGGCATCCCGGCGATCCTCGGCGAGCTGTACCGCGGCGGCCTGCTGAACGAGGACGTCCACACCGTCCACGCGGCCTCCGTCAAGGAGTGGCTGGACACCTGGGACGTGCGCGGGGGCTCCCCCTCCGAGGAGGCCGTCGAGCTGTGGCACGCCGCCCCGGGCTGCAGGCGCTCCGCCGAGGCGTTCTCCCAGTCCGAGCGGTGGGACACCCTGGACCTCGACGCCTCGGGCGGCTGCATCCGCGACGTGGAGCACGCCTACTCCGCGGACGGCGGCCTCGCCGTGCTGAAGGGCAACCTCGCCGTGGACGGCTGCGTGGTGAAGACCGCGGGCGTCGACGAGTCGATCTGGACCTTCGAGGGCCCGGCCGTGGTCTGCGAGTCGCAGGACGAGGCCGTCGACAAGATCCTCCGCAAGGAGATCGCGGCGGGCGACGTGGTCGTCATCCGCTACGAGGGCCCGCGCGGCGGTCCGGGGATGCAGGAGATGCTGTACCCGACCTCGTTCCTGAAGGGCCGCGGGCTCGGCAAGGCCTGCGCCCTCGTCACCGACGGCCGCTTCTCCGGAGGCACCTCGGGCCTGTCGATCGGCCACGCCTCCCCGGAGGCCGCCTCCGGCGGGACCATCGCCCTCGTCGAGGACGGGGACCGCATCCGCATCGACATCCCCGGCCGCTCCATCGAGCTGCTGGTGGACGAGGCGACCCTGGACGCCCGGCGCGAGGCCCTGGGCGGGGTCTACGCCCCCCGGGACCGCGAGCGCAAGGTGTCGGCCGCGCTGCGGGCGTACGCCGCCATGGCGACCAGCGCCGACAAGGGCGCCGTCCGCGACGTCTCCAGGCTCGGCTGACCGCCCACGGCCCCGCGACCCGCCCCGGGCCGGTCGCGGGGGCCGTCACCAGCCGCCGGGGGCGGCCGCGTCCAGGGCGAAGACGCTGCCGTCGGGTGCCGTCGCGTGGACCCGGCCCCCGGCGAGCACCGGGGCGGGCAGCCGCGGGCTGAAGGTGTTCCGCCCGGTGTGCATCCGGGGGTCGCTCTGGCCCACGAGGGTGCCCCGGGCCGCGTCCACCGCGAGCAGGCGCCCGTCCCCGGACGAGACGAAGACCGCGCCCGCCCCCGCCGCCGGGCGGGAGAGCCTTGCCGCCGCGGTCTCCAGCCGCCACAGCTGCGCGCCCCGCCCGCCGTCCGCTGCCGTGTCCACCGCGATCAGCGAGCCGCCCGCCCCCGTGACGTGCACGGTGTCGCCGTGCGCGGCAGCCTGGGCCTGGTCCACGGGCGCGTCGAGCGGGACGCGGGTCACCGAGCCGTCCGCACCGGAGAGCTCCAGGCGCACCACGGCATCGGTGAAGCCGTCGAGGTCCGAGGCCAGCAGGTGCAGCGCGGGCCCCGCCGGTTCCACCGGGGAGAGCAGCCCGTCCAGCCTCCGCTCCCACAGCGGCCGGCCGTCGTCCGGCGCCACCGCGCCGACGGTGGTGGCGGACCCGTCGGCCGACGGGGTGACGGCGAGCAGCGGCCCGCCGGGCGAGGCCACCCACTGCGCCCCGGCCCGGCCCCGGGCGGTCCAGCGCACGGCTCCCGTCGCCGCGTCCAGCGCATCGAGCCGGCCGTCCGCGGACACCAGCAGCACCAGGCCGCCGGCGACGCGCACCGCCGCGTGGCCGGAGGCGTCGCGCTCCCAGCGCACCTCCCCGCTCTCCGGGTCGAGCGCCCGGTGCCGCCCGCCGCCCGAGGGGGTCACCTGCAGCAGGCCGCCGGAGAGCACCGGTGCCTCGCCCCCGCCGGGACGGGCGTGCGCTCCGGCCGTCCAGGCGGTCGTGCCGTCGGCCGCCTCCAGCCGCACCGCGGTCGTCCCCGGCGCCGTGCAGAACACCGCGCCCGCCGAGGCCGTGCACGCGGGGATGCCGCTGCCGGACGCCTCCCGCAGCGGCACGCTCCACGGCCGGAGGGCACCGTCGGCCGTGTTCGCCGCGGGCGCGGGCGACCCGCCCCCGCGGTCCCCGGGTGCCGCGACGGAGAAGGCCACCGCGGCGGCGGCCACCGCTGCGCAGGCGGCCGAGACCAGCCGTACGGCGCGGCGCCGCGGCCGGGAGCGGTGCGGAGGGAGCGCCCGAGCCCCCGCGGGGGCCCGCCCTCCGCGGGTCCCCTCCGCCTCCCCGGCGCCGGCCGCGGGCCGATCGGCCGCGGTGTCCGGGCCGGACCCCCGCTGCGCCGGGATGTGGGCCTGGGTGTCGTGGGCGGCCGAGGGCGAGGCCGCCCGCAGAGCCACCATCACCTCGTACGGGGAGGGGCGGTCGGCCGGGTCCTTGGCGAGGCAGCGGCGCAGCAGCGGCACCAGGTCGCCGGGCACGCCCGTCAGGTCGGGGTCGTCGTGCACGACCTGGTAGGCCACGATGTAGGGGCTGTCGGAGTCGAAGGGGCCGCGACCCGTCGCCGCGTGCACCAGCACCGCACCGAGCGCGAACACGTCGGCCTCGGGGCCGACTTCCCGGGGGCGCTGGAACTGCTCGGGCGCCATGAACGGCGGTGTCCCGATCAGCTTCCCCGTCTCGGTGCGCAGTTCGCTGTCGCGCGGGCGGGATATGCCGAAGTCGATGACTTTCGGCCCGTCCCGGGCGAGCAGCACGTTGCCCGGTTTGAGGTCACGGTGGACCACTCCGGCCCGGTGGATGTCGCGCAGCGCCTCCGCCAGGCCCGCCCCGACCCGGCGCAAGCGCGCGGAGTCCAGCGGTCCGTGGCCCTTGACCTCCTCGGCCAGGGTGGGGCCCTCGATGAACAGGGTGGCCATCCACGGGCGCGGCGCGTCCGGATCGGCGTCGACGACCGGCGCGGTGAAGGCCCCGCTCACCCGGCGGGCCGCGGCGACCTCCTGCCGGAACCGCGCCCTGAACTCGGGGTCCGCCGCGTGCTCGGCGTGCACCACCTTGACCGCCAGCCGCAGCCCGGACGCCGAGGACGCCAGGTGCACGACACCCATCCCGCCGTGCCCCAGGCACTCCTCCAGCCGGTACTGCCCGGCCTGCCCGGGCTGTTCCGCGTCCGGGAACGCCCCGGTGCTCCGCAGCGGCGGCATCCCCACCCCCGTCCGATGGTGCGCACACGCGACGCTCGGAGCCTAGTCGATGACGCATGCGATTCGGCCATCGCTTGCTAGCCTGCGCGCGGCGGGCCGAGGTGGTCCGCGAGGACGTGACGACGGGGGTTGCCATGGGGGTCGACGAGGTGTCCGGCGCGGGGGCCGAAGGGGTGCGGACGGCGGGGTACACGGTGCCGCGGTACCCGGTCGCACCGGGGGTCCGGCTGAACGTGCGCTCGGGGCCGGGCACGCAGTACCGGGTGGTCCGGGTGCTGCCGTACGGGGCGAGCGTGCCGGTCAACTGCCAGACGGCCGGCCAGTGGGTCACCGGCCCCTACGGCACCAGCAACATCTGGGACAACATCGCCGACGGCCAGTTCGTCTCGGACGCCTACGTCCTGACGGGCAGCGACGGGTACGTGGCCGTCCGCTGCTCCTGACGGCCGAGGGGCGGCCCCGGCCGTCCACCGCCGTGCCGCGAGGCCCGGGGCCCGGCGCGCAGCACGCGCGCCGGGCCCCGGGCCTCGTGCCGTGCGGGAGCCCGGGCCCTCGCCTGGGGCGAGGCACATTCCTGTGGTCGTCACCATGATGTAGGTCTGGCATTAGTGTGCGCCGCACAGTATGGTGTCGTTCGTGGCCGTAGAAGAACTGTCCCTGAGCCAGGCTCAGGAGCTGCGCCGCGGGACGGTCGTGCTGGCCTGCCTGGCGCTGCTCCGCACGCCCCAGTACGGGTACGCCCTGCTGGAGACCCTCAACGAAGCGGGGGTCTCCGTCGACGGCAACACGCTCTACCCGCTGCTCCGCCGGCTGGAGAAGCAGGGCCTGCTCACCAGCGAATGGAACACCGACGAGTCCCGGCCGCGGAAGTTCTACCGGGTCAGCCCGGACGGCTCCCGCGTCCGCACCTCCCTGGTGCGGGAATGGGAGGACCTCGTCGCCTCGATCTCACGACTCACCAAGGAGAACGGATGAGCACGAGCACGCTCACCGAGCGCTACGTGCATGAGGTCGTCCGGCGGCTCCCCGCCGACCAGCGCCAGGACATCGCGCAGGAGTTGCGCGCCACCATCGCCGACACCGTCGACGGCCGCCCCGGTGCCGACCCCCGGGCCGCGGAACGCGAGGTGCTGATCGAACTCGGCGACCCCGTGCGCTACGCCGCCCGGTACACCGACCGGCCCGCGGCGTTCATCGGGCCCGACCTCTACCCCTCCTACGTCCGCCTCCTGCGCCCGCTGATGGCCGGTCTGCTCCCCGTCGTGGCCGTCGTGTTCACGGTGCTCGACCTCCTGGACGGGCGCGGCGTGGGCCAGGCGCTGGCCACCGGCGCCGGCACCCTCTTCTCCTTCGGCGCCCAGCTCTTCGCCGCGGTCACCCTGCTCTACGCCGCCGCCGACCGGATGCGCCGCCCGCGCGGCATGCTCGCCTCCGCGGCCGCCTGGTCCCCGGAGGACCTGCCCGAGGTCCGGCAGGGCGAGCGCACCGGCACGGCCGCCGCGAGCCTGGCCGCGGCGGCCCACGTGGTGCTCATCGCCCTGGTGTTCTGGCAGCACACCGCCCGGCCCTACCGGCTCGGTGACGGCACCCCGGTCGAGGTCCTGGACCCCGCCCTGTGGTCGGGCTGGATCTGGCCCGTCCTCGGCGGACTGGCCGCCCTGGCGGCCGTCGGTGTCGCCCGGGTCGCCGCGGGTGGCTGGACCCTGCGTCTGGCCGCCTGGTACACGGCCGCCCAGGCGCTGTTCAGCCTGCCGCTGGCCTGGGTGCTGCACCGCCAGCTCCTGCTCAACCCCGAGTTCCTGGCCGACGCCACGGCGCTGTGGGACTCCCCGGACCCCGTCTACGACGGCATGGCGCTGCTCGTGCTGCTGGGTGCGGCGATCGGGGTCTTCACGGCCTTCCGCGACGCCCGCCGATGAGACCGCGCTCCGGTGCGCGGGGTACACCCCCGGCCCCCGCACCGGAGCGCACCACGCAGGAGGGGCCGCCCGGCCGCAGGAGCCGGGCGGCCCACGTGCCAGGCCCACGGGTGCGGTCCCCGGGCGTCCGGGCACACGGATGGCCCGGGGCGGGCGTGACGCGGCAGGATGCTCCGCATGACCCTGCCCACCCCCGAACTGCGCACCGCCCGCCTGCGACTGCGGCCGTTCACCGGCACCGACGCGGCGTCGCTGTACGCGCTGCACAGCAGCGCCCACGTGCTGCGCTACTGGGACTCCCCACCCTGGACCGAACCGGCCCGCGCCCAGCGCTTCATCGCGACCTGCCGGACGATCGAGGAGGAGGGCACGGGAGCCCGGGTGGCCGTCGACCGCGTCCGCGACGGCGCGTTCATCGGCTGGTGCGGCCTGACCGGCTGGAACCCGGACTTCCGCAGCGCGTCCCTCGGCTACGTCCTCGACGCCGCCGCGTGGGGCCACGGCTACGCCACGGAGGCCGCGCACGCCGTCCTGCGGTGGGCGTTCGACACCCTGGACCTGAACCGCGTCCAGGCCGAGACCGACACGCGCAACGTGGCGTCCGCCCGGGTCCTGGAGAAGCTCGGCTTCGTCCGCGAAGGCACCCTCCGCGAGGACTGCGTCGTCAACGGCGACGTCTCCGACTCCTGGGTCTTCGGCCTGCTCCGCCGCGAGTGGCACCCGACGTCGTCGCCCGCGCCGGAACCGAACCGGTGAACAAGGCCACGAGGGACGTCCACGGCGAACGCGGGACGCCCGTCCGGCGGGGAGCAGCGAGTGGCCGGCGGACGACCGCAGCGCATCACCGAAGTCCGGCGGCAGGCCGCCCGGCTGATCCGGGACTGCCACCCCAAGGGGCACCGACCCCGCCCGTGCGACGCGGCCGTCACGCGGGGCTGCGCTGGCCTCGGCGGCAGCACCTGCGCCGTCGATCGGTGCGCGACCGGGCTCCTTCCCGCCCTGTCCACCGGCGGCGGCAGCCCGGCCACCGGCAGCGTGTCTCCCCGCGGTGAAGCGGTGCACTTCCGCGAACACGCGGGCGTGCTCCCGGCGTTCCCGCCGACGCGACACTGCCGGAGCCGAAGGCCGCCGGCACCGGGCAGGGCATCGCCCGCGCTCCGCCGACCGCCTCGTCGCATCCTGACCCGCCCGCCCCCGGCGGGCTGTGCGCGATCCACCCGCCTCCCCGCAGGCCCCCGCCGACCACGCCCGCCGAGCGGACCGGCGGCCCTCCCTCGCCCCCGGGCGGTCCCGCCCGTCAGCCCCCGGCGGCCAGCAGCTGCTCCCGGATCCGGTTGCGGTCCACCTTCCCCGTGGACGTGCGCGGCAGCGGCTCCCGGACGGTCTCGATGACGGCCGGCACCGCCGCGCGAGCCGAGCGCTGCGCGCAGTGCTGCCGCAGCGCCAGCACCCCCGCCGCACCGGGACCGGTCAGCCGGATGCGGGCGTGCAGGCGGTGCCCGGCGACCGGGTCCGGCAGGGCCACGACCGCCGCCTCCACCACCTCCGGGTGCTCCAGCAGCACGCCCTCCACGCTCTGCGTGCTGACCTGGAAACCGCGGACCTTCACCAGGAAGTCCTGCCGTCCGACCAGGCGCACCGTGCCGTCCGCCTCGCGGGTGGCGAGGTCCCCCGTGCGGTAGTAGACCCGGCCCGCGACGCCGTCCGGGTGCGGGCCGAAGCGTTCGCCGGAGGCGGCGTTCGCGTAGCCCGCCGTCTGGAACGGGGTGCTGACCAGCAGCTCCCCGCTGCCCGGGCCGTGCAGTGCCCGGCCGTCCCCGCCGGTGATCAGCCACTCGACTCCCGGCAGCGGGCGGCCGATCGGCAGCGGCGCGGTGACGGGCAGGGTGCGGTCCACCTCGTGGAGGAAGCTGTTGTTGGTCTCGGTGCAGCCGTAGTTGTTGTACCAGCGCGCCCCCGGCAGCAGCCGGGGCAGCTCGTCGAGGAGGCGGCCGGGCATCGCGTCCCCGGCGAAGACGACGTGCTCGGGGCCCTCCAGCGGCCCCTGCTCCGCCGTCTCCAGCAGCAGCCGGAAGAGCAGCGGGACGCCCTGGACCACGCTGACCCGGTGCCGGACGATCTGCTCGCGCAGGTGCCGGGGCACCGTGGCGCGCTCCGGGTCGACCAGCACCGCCGTCCCGCCGCAGGCCAGCGTGGACCAGACGTCCAGCAGGCTGATGTCGAAGTTGAGCGGCGCGTAGTTGAGCACGGCGGTGCCCGGGCCGACACGGAAGGTCTCGCCCACCCAGCCCGAGAAGCGCGTCACGGCCCCGTAGGGCAGGGGGACGACCTTGGGCAGTCCGGTGGAGCCCGAGGTGGTGAGCAGGAAGCCGGGCGCGTCCTCGGCGGTCCTCCGGGGCAGCGGCAGGCCCCCGGGTCCGCCGCCCGGGTGCCCGGCGGGCGTGGCCGGACCGGTGTGCGGGTCCACGACGACGTCCACCAGCGGTCCCGGCAGCGTCGAGAGCACCGCGGAGCAGCCCGCCTGCCGGCAGAGTTCCCCGAACGGGGCGTCGGGCAGCTCGTGCGAGGGGAGCAGGAAGCTGCGGCCCGCCAGCAGGCAGCCCAGCACCAGGGCGACGGTCTCCGGCGACTTGCGCACGCGCAGGCCCACCGGGCGGCCGTCGTCCGGGACCGCGGCCTCCACCTGCGCCCGCGCCCGGCAGGCCAGGGCGTACAGCTCGGCGTAGCCGACCGGCCGGTCCTCCCAGACGAGCGCCGGGGCACCGGGCCGGTCGGCGGCGTGCCGGGCGAACGCCTCGACGAACGACGGGCTCATGCGCCGCCCTCCCCGCGCGCCGCGCGTTCGGCGACGGCCCTGATGGCCGCCACCGTGCGGAAGTTGCGGCCGGCCAGGTCGGCGTCCGGCAGGACGATGCCGTACCGCTGCTCCAGCCAGGCGGCGATGTGCAGGATGCCGAGACTGTCGATCACGGCGGTGGCCAGCAGGTCGTAGTCGGGGTCGAGTTCCCCGGCGTCCACGCCGGGGAGGAACCGCTCGACGACGAACGCGGCGATGTCGCCGTCCAGGACGTCGGGCACGGCCGTGGCGGCGGGGGGCTCGGCGGGCATGGTGCTTCCTTCCGGTGCTTCGTTCGGCGCGGCCCGGCGGGCGCCGCGTCAGATCTCGATCAGGGTGCAGAACCAGTGCATGCCGGGCGCCGCGACACCGACCAGCGCCACCAGGTCGCCCTTGGCGAGTTCGCCCCGCTCGATGTGCTTCCACAGGCAGACGAGCTGGTCGGCGGCGCCCATGTGCCCCAGCTCGGCGGCGAGCCGGGCGTTCGTGCGGTCGAGCGGGATCCCGAGGGCCTCCGCGGCGTTCGCGATCGCCTGGCGGCTGTCGTTGAGGTGGATGACGCGGGCGAGTTCGCCGCGCTCGCGCCCGGCGCGGGCGAGCGCGGTGCCGACGACGGCCGCGAGACGGTCGCCGATCTCCCGCATGAACCCCTGGAACCGCTCGGGGTCCCGCCCGAAGTGCCGGTACACCCGGGCCATCGGGTCCACGACCAGGTCCGCGCTCCCCTGCGGCGGGAGGGGCGCCGCGGCGCCGCCGTACTCGATCCGGAAGAGGTCCGCGTACTCGGGGTTGGTGGTCCGGGCGGAGGAGAGGCGGCGCAGCCGGGGGTGGTCGCGCCGCAGCACCGCGGCCACCGCCCCGTCGCTGGCGATCGACCCGTTGAACTCCATCCGGTTGGTGTGCGCCTCGCTCACCACGTTGACCAGGACCACCAGCACCGTGCCGGTCTCGGGCGAGAGCGCCATCGCCCCGGCGGCGTGGTCGAGCGCCACCGACCAGGCGGCGCAGGACTGGGCGAGCAGGACGGTCGGCGTCTCCCGGGAGCCCAGCTCCCGCGCGAGGGCGGCGGACGGGTCCCAGCCCAGGTACTCGGGGACGTCGGAGTTGCCGAGGACGATCAGGTCCACCTCGCCGATGTCGAGGCCGGCCATCTCCAGGGCCTCACGGGAGGCGTCGGCGGCGAGGCGGGTCGCCGTGGTGCCCCCGGCGGCCCGGTGGTACGAGGTGTACCCGAGGGCGAGGACCGCCTCGGGGTCGGGGACGTAGTCGGCTGCCGTCTCGGCCACACTCCGCCGCTCGCCGAAGGCCGTGCCGGTGCTGACGATGCCCAGCTCGACTGTACTGCTGCCCATACGGTGTCCGTTCGCTTGTGCATGGCTCGGGGCCGGGGCCCCGCGGGGCGTCGCGGCAGGTCTCAGGCGCCGTCCCCGGAGACCGGCCGCTCCAGTTCGGCGGCCCAGGCGAGCAGCGCCTCGTCGCCGCCCGGATGCCCCACCAGCTGAAGTCCCAGCGGCAGTTCGCCCTTTGGGCGGGCCTGCGGGAGGGTCAGGCAGGGCAGCCCCGCCCCGCTCCACGGCAGCGACATCACCGACTCGCCCGGGTTGCCGAGGTCCCCGGGGGCGGGGCCGGTCGCCGCCGGGGCCGCCCAGAGGTCCACGCCGTGGGCGCGGGCCGCCTCGGCGATCGCCCCGCGGAAGTCCTCGCGCTGCTCCAGGCACGCCCGGTGGTCCTCCTCGGAGGCTCCCTGGCCCTGGACGATCGCCTGCGCGGTGCGCTCGTCGTACAGCTCCCCGAAGCGCCCGAACCAGTCGGCGTGCGCCCGGGAGAGTTCGTAGAGGTTGATCACGAACAGGGGGAAGGCCTCCTCCTCCAGCTTCTCGAAGAGGGGCACGCGCGCGATCTCGTAGCCCGCGGCGGCGAGCGCGGTCAGCTGCCGGTCGTAGGCGGCGCGGGCCTCGGGCTCCGCGAAGTCCAGGTAGGGGCCCTCGGGGACGCCGAGCACCGGGCGGCGGGCGGGGGCCTTCGCGGGGTCGAAGCCGTCGCAGAGCACCTCCGCGGCGAGCGCGGCGTCGGCGACGGTGGCGGCGGCCACGCCGACCGTGTCGAAGGTGGGCGCCACCGGGAGCACGCCGTCCAGCGGGATGCGCCCGTGGCTCGGCTTGAAGCCGACCACGCCGCAGTAGGCGGCGGGGCGGATCAGCGAGCCGATCGTCTGGGTCCCGACGGCGAGCGGGACCATGCCCGCCGCCACCGCGGCCGCGGAGCCGCTGCTGGTGCCGCCCGGTGTGTGGTCGGGATGGTGCGGGTTGCGGGTCGGGGCGGGGGCGGTGACGGCGAACTCGCCGGTGGCCGTCTTGCCCGCGATCAGCGCGCCCGCCCCGACCAGCCGGTCCACCACCGCGGCCTGCGGACCGGCCAGTTCCTCCGGCGGCAGCGCGGAGCCCGCGGCCGTGGGCAGACCGTCGACGTGCACGATGTCCTTCACCCCGACCGGCACCCCGTACAGCGCGGGCCGGTCGCCGGGCGCGGTGCCCCGCGCCGCGAGTTCCCGGGCGGCCGCGCGCAGCCGCCCGGCACGGTCCGGCTCGGGCACGAAGGCCCGTACCGTGCCGTCCGCCTCGGCGATGCGCCGGAGCGTGCGCTCCGCCTCGGCGAGCGGCTCCGTGTCGCCGCTGCGCAGGCGCTCGGCGACGCGGACCAGGGAGACGGGCTGAACGAGATCTTCCATGGGTGTCCTCGGGTCCTCGGGGTGGTGGTCCGGTGCGGTCGGCGGTCGCCGCCTGGTTGCGGTGGGCCGCCCGCTCCCGCACGGGTCAGGGGGAGCCCTTCGCGGGGCCGGTGAGCACGTCGTCGGCGGGGGGCCCGGCGGGCTCCTGCCCGCCGGGGGCGTCCGGGCGGTTCGGGACGGGGCCGCCCGCGGTCGGCGCGGGGAGCTCCTCCACCTCGGCGAGCGGGATGTCGAGGACGGCGAGGTGGCGGCGGCCGAACGGCAGGGCGAGCGCCAGCAGCACCATCAGCCCGGCCAGGAGCAGCGTCGCCGAGGGCGCGCCCATCGCGTCGGCGAGCACGCCGGCCGCCAGCGGCCCGATCCACTGCACGGCCTGGAAGCAGAACCTGCTGGTCGCCGCGACGCGTCCCACGTAGGCGTCGGGCACCAGCCGGACCTCGTAGGACTCGGTGACGACGTTGATCGGCACCATGCAGGTCATGCCGAGCAGCATCACCAGGCCGATCTGCCACGGCTGGGGGACCAGGGCCACCAGGGCGAAGGACCCGGCGAAGGTCCAGGCGGCGAGCGTCAGCACCCGGCGCGCGCCCAGCGAGCGGATCAGGCTGGGTGCCGCCACCGCGCCCACCACGCCGCCGACGACGGCGAGCGAGGAGGCGAGGCCGACCGCGTTCGGCCCGCCCCCGCGGTGGTGGATCAGCACGATGAACAGCAGGGTGAGCCCCTGGGCCACGGTGTTCAGCACCGCGCCCCAGACGAGCGTAAACACCAGGTAGTCGCTGCGGCGGATCATCCGCACGCCGTCGCGCATCTCCGCGACGAGGCCGTGCCGCTGCTCCCCGCCGGGGGCGCGGTCGGGCCCCAGCGGACGGCGGATCAGCAGCGAACTGACCGTGATGAAGAGGAAGGAGAGGGCGTCGAAGAGGAAGGGCACCCAGCGGCCGACGGTGTAGAGCAGGCCGCCGAGCGGTGCCCCGACCAGCTGGACCACCATGTCGCGGCCCATCATCTGTGCGGTGGCGTCGGGCACCTGTTCCTTGGGGACCACCCGGCGCAGCACGGGCGCCGCCACGCTGTTCTTGAGGCCGGCGGCGAGGCCGCTGGCCAGGGCGAGCGCGTCGAGCGCCGGGATGGAGGGGTCGCCCCGGTAGACCAGCAGGGCCACGGCGCCCATGGCCAGCGCCTCGGCCAGCGAGGACAGGCACAGGATGGCGCGGCGCGAGACCCGGTCGGCGAGTGCCCCGCCGACGGCGAGGGTGGCCAGTTTGCCGAGCATCTGCAGGCCGGTGATGGTGCCCGCCTGGGCGGCGGATCCGGTGGCCCACAGCATCAGCAGCGGGAACGCGATCATGGACACGCTGGTGCCCAGCGTGGACAGCCCGTTCCCGGTCCACCAGTACAGGTAGTCGAGGTTCCGCCACAGGGAGGGCGGCCTGTCCCCGGTGCCGTCCGCGTCCCCGCCGTCTCCGGCCCCCTCCGCGGGGCCCTGCCCCGTGGTGGAGCCGCCGCCGGGGGGCGTCCCGCCCGCGTCGGGGCTCCCGCCCCGCGCCGCGGCTCGCGGGTCCTTCTCGTCCGGGGGTTCGCCGGTGTGGTCCGACAGGTGCCCGGCGGCCTCCGCGGGGGCCCCCGTCTCCCCGGGTTCCGTCTGGTCGGGACGTGGCTGAGCCATCGCCGTCCGCCCCCCGTCCTTTCGCGATCGGGTCCCACCGGACCCGGGCCGTCATCCGGGCCGTCGCCTGGACGGCCGACCTCGCGAGCATGCTGGTCGATCCGTCGCGGCCGGTGCCAGGCACCGCACCGGCAACTCACGGGGGCAAGTTGCCGCCGGGCGCGGAGCGCCCCGGGCCGCCTCGGGCCGGGCTCAGATCCAGCCGCGCTTGGCGGCCTGGTAGCCGGCCTCGAAGCGGCTCGCGGCGCGCAGCCGTACGCACAGGTCGGCCACGATCCTGCGGACGGTGCGCAGGGAGACGCCGAGCCGGCGCCCGATGACGTCGTCGTTGAGCCCCCGGGCCAGCAGCCGCAGCAGTTCCTTCTCCCGCGGGCTCAGTCCGTGCTCGTCCGGCTGGGTCGGGGTGCCGAGCGGGACGCCCTGCTCCCAGACGCCTTCGAACAGCGCGACAAGGGCCTCCAGGGTCCCCGGGGCCGTCAGCTGGACGACACCCCGCCAGGGGTCGGCCGGGTCGGCGGGGAGCAGCGCGCAGGCGCGGTCGGCGATGACCATGGGGACGGGCAGCGAGGGCACCGTGCGGACCGGGCAGCCGAGCCCGCCGCTCCAGCCGTCGCCGTGCAGGCCGCGGGTGTCGCTGCGGACGCTGTCCGTGGAGACGGTGCGGGTGGCCACCCCCCGGCCGCGGACCTGGCGTTCCAGTGCCTGGGCGGTCTCCAGCCATTCCCCCGGGGCACCGCCGGGGAGGAAGGCCAGCCACTCGCTGCCGACGGCCCCGGCGAGGCCGCGCAGCCGCTCTGCGACCGCCTCGCGGCCCGAGAGGCACTCGCTGCCGCTGTCGCCTCCGGGCGCCCGGTGCACCTCGGAGAAGCGGTCGGCATAGCGGTCGACGAGGGCGAGCACGGCGGCCCGGTCCTCCTCGAACTCGCGGAGCCGGGACTCGATTCCGGCCATCTGCCGGAAGAGCAGCGCCTGGAGGCCGAGCCGGGGGTCGACGAGCCGGCCGACGCCCTCGCCGACGGGGTGGAGCAGGTCCAGCTTCTCCAGGCGCCCCAGTGCCGAGACCACCTCGTCGACGGGGCGCCCCAGATGGTCCGCCAGGCCCTCGGCGCTGTGGTGCCGACCGCTCATCAGGCGTTTGTAGACTGCCGCGGTCAGGCCGTCGAGTCCTAGCCGTTCCAGCATTGAGCACGCCCCCGGGTTCCCCGCTGCCCCTCGTCTCCTGCGCACCATCTTCACATGGGGGGCCCTGCCGCCGCAGGCGCACGGGAACGCTCCGTACGCGGCCGGCGGCGGGAGTCAAACCGGCGCGCCGTGAAAGGAGTTCGCGCGGTGATGGCCGATCTCGCACCCCCCGGGGTACTCACCGCGGAGGCGACGGGGGACGCGGGCCCCGACGGGGCCGCGGAGCTGCATCCGGACGAACTGGCCTGCGTGGCGGACGCGGTGGCGGAGCGGAGACGGGAGTTCACCACGGTCCGCGGGTGCGCCCGGCGGGCCCTCGCCGGGCTGGGGGTGGCTCCGGTCGCGCTGGTCCCGGGGCCGATGGGGGCCCCGGCGTGGCCCGACGGGGTGGTCGGCAGCATGACCCACTGCCGGGGCTACCGGGCGGCGGCGGTGGCGCGGTCGGCCGCGTACGCCTCGCTCGGCGTGGACGCGGAGCCGGTGGAGCCGCTGGCTCCGGCGGTGGCCCGCCGCGCGCTGCGCGCGGCCGAGCGCGCACGGCTCGCGGAGGTCTTCCCGCCGGGGGGCGAGGCTGCCGCCCGGCGGCTCGCGGTCTCGGCGAAGGAGGCCGCGTACAAGGCGTTCTCCCCCTGGCTCGGGCGGCGCTTCGGCTTCGCCGACTTCACCGTGGAGCTGTTGCCCACGGGGGTGTTCACCGCCCGCCCGCCGGCTCCGGTTCCCTTCCGTTCCGCCGGGGGCGAGGGGGTATTCACGGGTCGTTGGGCGGTGGGCCAGGGAATTCTGCTCACGCTTCTCGCGCTTCCCGCCGTTCCCCCCGGCTCATGCTGACATGTCCGGCTCTCTCCGTATTCGCTGGACCTGGCATCAAGCGGTCATGCGGCCCCTACCTGCCATCTTCTCGTCTCCCCATCGGGCAACTTGTCGAGTAGGGTCCGCTTCAGGCCACGTCGGGCGCATTCCGGGGGAAGTCGTCATGTAGAACGAGCCATTAATCGAATATTTCAAGCCATGTCATCGTGCTGCCCTTGCGGACCCGCCCGGCCGGGTCGCCAGCGGCCGGAGCACGTCGGGACGGCCTGCCGCGCGCTGCGGTGCGAGCGGGCCGGGATGCGACCTGCGGCCACGAGGCAGTGGATACCAGCCATTCTCCGCCACGGGGTACGCCGTGGCGGAGCGAGCGTGTCGAGCGGCGGAATTGCCGGTCGCCCAGGAACGACCGCCACAACCGATTCACGGCGGCCCGCCACGAGCGAGGGGCCGCCGAACGCGTCCGTGCGGTGCGGATTCCCCAGGAACGCAGCATTCCGTTCTTTCGGGGGTCCGGTGGGGTGCGCGGACGCGGCACCTGCTGTGAATTCTGACAAGGGGGATGTGTCCAATGGTGATGTCGAGTGAGTTCGTACCCTTCGACAGAACGGACATCCACCAGCTGCGCGACTTCCTGCTGAATCAGCGCAGGGTCTCCGGCTGGACGCAGGAGGAACTCTCCGAACGCTCAGGGGTCAGCGTCCGGACCATCCGCAACCTGGAGACGGGCTCCAACACCAACCCGCGGCGCACGTCCGTGGCCCTGCTGCTGTCGGCGCTCGGCGCGGCACCCGCCGCGCCCTCCGAGGCCCCGGGCTGGGACGGCTCCTGCTGGCCCGCACTGCCGGACCGGCAACCGGAGCCGCCGCACGCGCCGCAACGCGCGTCGACCCTCTCGCCCTGGCAGGGGCCCCGTCCCCAGCGCGACCCCCTGGTGGGCCGCCAGGCGGACATGCGCCATGTCCTCGCCGCCGCCCAGCGCAGCCGGCTGATCATCCTCACGGGCTCCGGCGGCGTGGGGAAGACCCGCCTCGCGCTCGCCGCGGCCGCCCGCCTGCGGCCGCTGTTCCGCGAGGGCGTCGCCGTCGCCGAGCTGCGCGACTGCCCGCCCGAACACCTCGACCCGGTCCGCACACGCGCCGAGTTGACGCGCGTCGCACGGGAGCTCGTGGGCGAGCCGGCCACCGCCTCCGGCGACGGCGGGTCCCCCGGACGCCGGCTGGTGGTGCTCGACGGGGCCGAGCACGTCGTGCAGCAGACCGCCCGGCTGGCCCGCCGGCTGCTGGACGCCCACCCCGGGCTGCACCTCATCGTCACCTCGCGACGGGCCCTGGCCTCCGGGTCGGCCGAGACCTGGGAGGTCGAGCCCCTGCCGGTGGAGGGCCACGACGGGCAGGCCGGACGGGACGACGCCGTGCCGGGAGCGGTGGAACTGCTGCTCCGGCGCGTCCAGGCGGGGCTGCCGCTGCTGGACCTCGCCCACCACCTGCCCCAGGTGCACCGGTTGTGCCGGCTGCTCGACGGAGTGCCGCTGGCCATAGAGATCGCCGCCCAGCGCCTGCGGTCCCTGCCGCTCAGCTCGCTGCTCGACGAGCAGACCCTCTTCCACCTCCTCGACCAGGCCGACACCGGTGGTCTCAGCGCCCACCGCACCCTCTCCGAGAGCGTGCGCTGGAGCTACGACCTCCTGCCCGACCAGCACCGCGAGCTGCTCCACGAACTGGTCGCCCTGCCCGACGGCTTCTCCCTGGAGCAGGTGCTCACCGCGCGGTCCGCCCGGCGCCTGGGGATGATGCGGGTCGCCCACCTGCTCGCCGAGCTGGCCGACGCCTCCCTGGTGCAGACCCACCGCGAACGCCACTACACCTACCGCGTCCACGCCCTCGTCCGGCACGTGGTCGCGCAGACCACCCGTCCCGCACCGGAACTCCGGGCCGACCGGGTGCCGGTCCAGAGCCGCGCGGCGGCGAGGATCACCCGCGAGCGGCCGGTGCCCGCGGGACGCTGACCCCCCGGGGCCGTCCCCGGGGGCGGCGAGGACGGGCGGCGGGCCGTCGGCACCGTCGCCCGTCCTCGCCGCCCGGCCGCTCAGTCCCGCGCCGCCGCCAGCACGGCGTCCAGCGAGAAGTGATCCGGCCCGTCGAGACGGGCGAACATCAGCTCCTCCAGCCACGGCAGCAGGCTCTCGTCCAGCTCCGCCGTCGGGTCCAGCCGCTGGAGCAGGCGCTGAAGCACCAGCACCAGCCAGCCCGCGCTGCGGGTGGTGGCCCGCTCCGCTCCGCCGCCGTGGAGCCAGGTGTAGAGGCAGGAGGCCGCGGCGTGGTGCAGGCAGTGCTCGGCCGCGGTGTCCTGCGCCTCGGTCGTGGCGGCGTCCGGCGCCTGCGCCGCGAGACGGGCGTAGAACGCCGCCCGGCGGGAGCCGAGTTCGTCCAGCACCTTCGCCAGTGCGCCGCCCACCCCGGACGGCAGGTCCCGGGCGGCGATCTCCCGGGCGCGGGCCGCCGCGGGCTCGAAGCCGCGGGTGATCTCGTCCTCCGCCGCGTTGGTCAGCCGCAGCGCCCGGCCGGAGGGCTCCCACACGGGTGCCTCCTCCGAGCGGTCGAAGAGCCGCCGCAGCACCTCGTCCCCGCCCGGCTGCGGCCGGTCGGCCACCCGTGCCACGGCGGGCAGCTGGGAGGCGACGGCGTGCAGGTTCACATGCGTGGTGCCCTCGAAGATGCTCGCGATGGCATGGTCGCGCTGCAGCTTCTGGAACGCGCCCCCGGCCACCCCCTCGCGCAGGTAGCCCCGGGCTCCCAGCACCCGGCCGCACTCCTGCACGACCTCCTCGCCGAGCGTGGGCACCAGGTACTTCACCACCGAGGACCACAGGCTCAGCCGCGAGGGCACCAGCGACAGCGACCGGGCGACCGGGAGGGTGGTGCACTCGGCGACCAGCAGGTCCAGATGGGCACGGACCAGATGGCGGCGGATCACCGGGATCCGGTAGATCTCCTCGCCGTACAGCACCCGCTCGCGGGCGTGGCGCAGGGCGATCCGCAGCACCGAGTCCATGGTGCCCAGGGAGAGGGCCCCGATCGCGGTGCGGGTGATCTGGAGGACCGTCAGGATGGCGGTGAGTCCGGCACCCGGGCGGCCCAGCAGCGCACCCGCCGGCACCCGCGTGCCCTTCAGGACGATGCCGCTCAGGTCGTGGCCGCGCAGGCCCACCGTGCGCACGAAGGGATGGTTCTCGAACTCGGCCGGATCCGCCTGCTCCTTGTCGAGCAGCAGCAGCGAGGACCCCGCGTTCTCCACGGCCGCGTAGACGGTCACGAAGCGGCCCCTGGTCGCGTTGCCCACCGGCCACTTCTCGCCCGTGAGCCGGTAGCCCTCCCCGTCCGCGACCGCCCGGGTCGTGTTGGTGCCCAGGTCGCTGCCGTGGTCCGGTTCCGAGACGGCGAAGCAGGCCAGCGCGCCGTCCAGCATCCCCTCGGCGACCCGGGACCGCTGCTCCTCGTCCCCCCACAGCCACACCGGATTGACGCCCAGCAGCGCCGATCCGAACATCACCGACACCGTCAGGTTGCGGCGGGCCAGCGGCCGGGTGAGCAGGACCAGCTGCTCCAGGTTGCGCAGACCGCCGCCGAACGCCTCGGGCACCAGGTAGCGCGCGAAGCCCCAGGAGCGCACCAGGTCCACGGCGCCCGGCGGCAGTTCGCCGGCCTCCTCGTGGGCGACCGTCCGGGCGAAGCCGAACGGGCCGTCCGGGTCGGCCGGGTCGCCGAGGAGCCGGTCCAGCTCGGCGGCGAGGGCGTACGAGGGGCGGTCCGCCGCGGTGCCCGTCATGCCGCCGGGGCCTCGGCGCCGTAGCGGGCGAACATCGAGGACACCTCGTCCTCCTCGGCGAGCTGCGCGCGCCCCGCGGCGATCTCCTCCGCGACGAAGGCGATCACGTCGCTGACGCGCTCCAGCTTCATGGCCTCCTCGGGGGTCAGCGTCCGCAGCCCGTAGAGGTCCTCCAGGTTGTAGCCGAGCTCGGCGAGGACCAGGGAGTGGAAGCCGAGGTCGCCGATGAGGCGGTGGCCGGGCTCGACCGCGTCGAGCTTGCGCGGGGCGATCAGCCGGACCATTCCGCACACCACGGGGGAGACGGCCTCGGCGCCGACGGCGGCAGGAGTCTGAGTCATGCGCCGAACCTAGGGCGGTGCCGTCGGGCTTCCCAGGCAACCGGCCCGGCAAGCTCACGGCAACTCGGCTCCTCCCGGAGCCGGGTCGGGCCCACGATGCCGCCGGGCTGCCTGGCCCGCCCCGGCCCGGATGGGCGAGGCTTGGGGCATGAGTGCCACCGACGCCTACGCCCGGGGAGCGAGCTGGGTCAACGCCCGCTTCACCGCGGGAGCCCCGCGGCTCCGGTTGATCTGCCTGCCCCAGTCCGGGGGCGGTGCGACCGCCTTCACCGGATGGCGGCCGCACCTCCCGGAGGGAGTGGAGCTCGCCCCCGTGGAACTCCCCGGCAGGGGATCGCGGATGGCCGAGCCGGTGATGGGCGAGATCGGGCCGCTGCTCGACGCGCTCCTCGACGGGCTCCGCGGCGAACTCGGCACCCCCTACGCGCTGTTCGGCCACAGCTTCGGCGCCCTGCTCGCCTACGAGCTCGCGCTCAGGACCGAGCGGGACAGGCTGCCGGCTCCCGCGGCCCTGTTCGTCTCCGGGTCGCGCGCCCCCCAGGTGCCGCTGGGCCGGGCCGCCGTCGCCGGGAGCGGCGACGAGGAGCTCGCCGACTGGCTGCTGCGCACCGGCGGCCTGCCCCGGGAACTGCTGGACCACCCCGACTTCCTCCGCGAGGTCCTGCGCGCCGTCCGCGCGGACATGGCCATGGCGGAGCGGTACCACGTACCGGAGCCGGTGCCCGTCGGCTGCCCCCTGTTCGCCCTCGCCGGACGGGACGACGAGGTCAGCCCGCCCCGCGCGGTGGCCGCCTGGTCCTCCTGCACCACCGCGGTCCACCGCACCGCGCTGGTGCCCGGCGGCCACTCCTACCCCCGGACGCACCCGCGGGAGACCGTCCGCGCCGTCCGCGACGGGCTCGCCCTGGCGGGGATCGACCTCTGAGCGCCCCCGGCGGGCCCGGCGCCCGGGCCCGCCGGGGAGCGGGATCAGCGGGCCGGGGCGAGGGCCACCGGAAGCGAGGAGAACCCGCTCAGGAAGTTCGAGTACACGTGCCGCGGCTCCCCGTCCGGACGCGCCGAGCCCACCAGCTCCCGCAGGCTCTCCAGCAGCGCGCCCAGCTCCGCACGGGCCAGGAACGCCCCGAGGCAGAAGTGCGGCCCGTGCGCGAAGGACAGGTGCTTGTTGGGCGTGCGGGCCAGGTCGAACACGTCCGGGTCGGTGAAGACGCGCTCGTCGCGGTTGCCCGACGCCAGCCACGCCACCACGACGTCCCCCTCCTCGACGAACTGGTCGTCCACCAGCACGTCCTGCGTCGCGGTCCGGCCGCTGTGCAGGGCCGGGCTGGTCCAGCGCAGGACCTCCTCCACGGCCGGGGCGATGCCCGCGCGGCCGGAGACCAGCGCCTGCCACTGGTCCTCGCGGTGCATCAGCGCGTGGAGCCCGCCGATCATGGCGAAGCGGGTCGTCTCGTGGCCGCCCATGATGATGCTGTAGCAGTTGAAGACGATCTCCTCGTGCGTCAGCGGGCGCCCGTCGATCTCCTTGGTCACCAGCAGGCTGACGACGTCGTCGTAGGGCTTGGCGCGCCGCTGCGCCGCCAGCTCGGAGAAGTACAGCAGCAGGCCGTTGCGGGAGGACCAGGTGGCCTCCTCGGTGGGCGCCCCGTCGGCGGAGGACAGCGCCGTGGAGGTCAGGTCGATGATGTGCTGCCGCTCCCCGGCGGGCACACCCAGCAGGTCGCAGATGGCCGCCAGCGGGATGTGGGCGGCCACGTCGGCGGCGAAGTCCACCCGGCCGCGCTCCACGGCCTCCTCGACCAGCTGCCGGGTCCCGCGCCGCACGCTCCGGACCACCACGTCCAGGGAGCGCGGGGAGAACGGCTTCAGCAGCGCGCTGCGGAGCGCCTTGTGGGGACGCCCGTCGGTGACCGCCAGCATCTGCCCGGCGGCGGAGTCGCCCCCGGCGAGCAGGGTGTCGAGCACGTTCCCGCGCTCCGAGGTGAAGGTCTCGCTGTCGTTGAGCACCGAGACGATGTCGGCGTGGCCGCTGACGACCCAGAAGCCCGGGCGGTCGGCGGTCTCCGGCTGCCAGTGCACCGGCGACTCGCTGCGCAGCCGCCGCCACAGCGGCCCCAGGTCGTGGTCGGCGTGCAGCAGCGGGTCCGCGAGGTCCAGGGCGTCGAGCGGGCCCGGGGCGAGGGCGGGGCGGGTGTCCATGGGGCTTCCTCGGGTCGGTGGGCGGATACGGGGGGGGCGCGGTGCCCGGGCGGGGCGCGGGCACCGCGCGCGGGCTCAGCCCAGGGGCTTCAGCGGGCCGGGGAAGAAGGCCGTGGTCGCCCCGGCGGTCTCGGCGCCGTCGACGGTGAACTGCTGGCCGGAGACGAACGCGGCCTCCGGCGAGGCCAGGAAGTGGAACATTGCGGCGATCTCCTCCGGCAGGGCGTGCCGCCGCGCCGGGATGCGCTCGTTGACCTCCTGGAGCATCGCCTCGGTGTACTCCGCGCGCTGCATGGGCGTGAGCACGGCACCGGGGGCGACGCACGCCGTGCGGATCAGCGGGCTCAGCTCCACGGCGAAGGTCTGGCAGAGCGAGGCGACACCGGCCTTGCTGGCGTTGTAGTCGGCGTAGAGCGGGTATCCGCGGGAGCCGTTGACGGAGGCGGTCGCCAGGAGCACGCCCTCGCCCCGGCGCAGCATGTGCGGCACGCTGTGGCGCCACAGGGCCAGCACGCCCATCAGGTTGACGTCCAGGGTGCGCCGCGCCTCCTCCTCGGTCAGCTCGCAGATGCCGTGCCGGATGCTGATGCCCGCGTTGGCGACCACCACGTCCAGGCGCCCGCGTGCGGCGTGCACCCGGTCGACCTCCTCGCGCACGGCGTCCCAGTCGGCCACGTCCACCTCCCTCCAGTGGACCGCCCCGCCCCCCTCGCGGGGGCCGTCGGGGACGCCGGGGGCGGGCGGGGCGACGTCGAGGTTCACCACGTGGTCGCCGGCGCGGGCGAACCGCTCCGCGGTGGCCTGGCCGATGCCGCTGGACGCGCCGGACACGATGACGGTGCGCATGGGTGCTGCCTTTCTGGGAGTGCCGCGGGGAGGCGGACCCGCCGTGAGCGGTCCGCGGGACAGTGCGGTGCGGCCCGGGCCGCACCGGTCAGACGACGACCCGCTGGTGCCCGAGCGCGTAACCGGTCTGGTCGCGGCGCAGGTTGCGGCTGACGGTGAGCTTCTTCAGCCAGCGGTCGCCGCCGTCGTAGCGGGGGACGAACGGCCTCCGGCCGTGGACGGCACGGTAGTTGTCCACGACGAGCAGCGAGCCGGGGCCCACCGCGACGTCCCGCTGCACCCGGTGCAGCTCCGCCATCAGGCGGTCGAGTGCCGCCTCGGCCCCGGTGTCGCCGGGGCGTACGTCCATGAAGGGGCGGTCGATGCGCAGATAGGGGTTGAACCGGTCGCCGAACAGCACCGCCGTCGGCACCGGCCGCTCTGCCATCTCGCGCAGCCGCGCGAGCGCCGGGTGCCCGGGGTCCGACTCCTCGAGCTGCCGGATGTGCTCGGTGTCGGGGCGGATGTGGAACCTGGCCTCCGCGAGGACCGAGCGGTCCTCCTCGCTCAGCCGCACCTCGCCGACCGAGGCCACGATGGTGGGCACCAGGTCGGGGTTGCGCAGCCCGAGCAGCAGCAGGTAGTCGCAGCGGTTCGGGTGGAAGCCGTCCTCGGTGTGGAACTCCAGCAGGCTGGTGCTGCCGTACCCGCTCTGCCGCTCCTCGTCGCCGCGGACGGGCAGGATGTTCTGGATGATCCGTCCCTCCTGGAGCGTCGCCCAGCCGAACGGGTCGCCCAGAACCATCCCGCACAGCGCCAGCCACAGCTCCTGCTCCCGGGCGGTCCCCCCGCGGATCGCCTCGCTCCAGTGCCCGGGGGTGGGCCCGAGGAGGGCGTCGTCCACGGGGAAGCCGTGCACCAGGGCCGCGGCGCTGCCCTCGGTGCGCCGGAAGGACAGCAGGAACGCGCGCAGCCCGGCGGGCAGCAGCTCCTCGGGTGAGTGGTCCAGGTCGTAGAACTCGGCCCGGTCCGGCCGCACCCGGGTGTCCGCGAGCGCGGCGGCCGCCTGCCGGAGTGCGCGCACCTCGCCGCCGCCGAGGCGGTACTCGGCGAGTGCCGGGCCGCCCGGGGCCCCGGAGGCGGTCGCGGCCGGGCGGGCCGCGCGGGAAGCAGGAGCAGTGCTCGTCATGTCGGTGGTCCTCACCAGGTCGTGACCGCTCGGGTCGTCGGGCGTTCGGTCCTGTGCGGTCCGCGCAGCGGGTGCCGGGCCGCGTGTCGGTACCCCCTGGACCGGCCGAGCAGGGTCCCGGCCTTCCTGGTCCAGGGGCGGTGCGGTGGTGCGGGTCCCGCACCAGCGTGCGGGCGTGCGTGCGGGGTGTTCTGTTCTCGGGGGAGCGGTGGTGCGGGCGGGCCGGAGCGGCGCCCGGCCCGCCCGCCGGGGCGGCTCAGCCCCCGTCGCGCCAGTCGGCGGCGAACGCGTCCAGCTCGTCCGCGCCCAGCTCGATCAGGGGCTCCTCCGCCGCGTCCCCGTCCGGATCCGCCCCCGGGTCCGGGGTCCTCTCCCGCACGGCGACCGCGAGTGCGGCCACCGTCTTGTGGGCGAACACGTCGCGCGGGGCAAGGTCCAGCCCCTCGGCCTGGGCCAGCGTCACCAGCTTGATGGAACTGATCGAGTCGCCGCCGAGGTCGAAGAAGCTGTCCTCCGCCCCGACCGCGTCCAGCTCCAGGGCCTTCGCGAACAGCGCGCACAGCTGCTCCTCGCGCGCGGTCCGCGGCGCCCGCCCGCCCTTCGGGCCGGCGAAGTCGGGTGCGGGCAGCGCGGCCCGGTCCAGCTTGCCGCTCGGAGTGGCCGGCAGGCGCTCCAGCACCACGACGGCCGCCGGGACCATGTGCTCGGGCAGCGCCGCGGCCGCCCGGGCGCGCAGCGCCCCCGGCTCCGGCAGGGCGCCCGGCCGCGGGGCCGCGTACGCCACGAGCTGCCGCAGCCCCGGCCGGTCCTCGCGCACCACGACGACCGCCTGCGCCACCGACGGGTCCTGGGCCAGCACCGCCTCCACCTCGCCCGGCTCGATGCGGAAACCGCGCACCTTGACCTGGTCGTCGGCCCGGCCCAGGTATTCGAGGGCCCCGTCCCCGCCACGGCGGGCGAGGTCGCCGGTGCGGTACATGCGCGACCCGGGCGGGCCGAAGGGGTCGGCCGTGAACCGCTGCGCCGTCAGTCCCGGCCGCCGCAGGTAGCCGCGAGCCGGACCCGCGCCCGCCAGGTACAGCTCCCCCGGTGCGCCGGGCGGCACGGGGCGCAGCGCCCCGTCCAGCAGGTACACGCGGGCCCCGGTGACGGGCGTGCCCAGCGGCGGACGGCACCTGCCCTCCAGCGGCGCGCTCATGGTCGCCATGACGGTCGCCTCGGTCGGGCCGTAGGCGTTGACCATCCGGCGTCCGGCGGACCAGCGCTCCACCAGGTCCGGCGGGCACGCCTCGGCGCCGACGACGAGCGTCACCCCCTCGGGAAGGCCCCCCTCCGGCACGACGGCCAGTGAGGAGGGCGGAAGCAGCAGCAGCGTCACCCCCAGGCGCTCCACCGCGGCCGCCAGCGCGGGCCCCGGCAGCAGCTCCTCCGCGGGCGCGGTCACCGCGGTCGCCCCGGTCAGCAGCGCGGTCGTCCACTCCCACACGGAGGCGTCGAAGCTCGGGGAGGCGAACAGCAGCACCCGCTCCTCCTCGCGCAGCGCCAGCCCCGCGCGCTGCTGGTCGACCATCGCCCCGATGCCCGCGTGCGGCACGGCGACCCCCTTGGGCAGCCCGGTGGAACCCGAGGTGTAGATCAGATAGGCGGGATGCAGGGGGTGCAGGGGCGCGGTGCGTTCGGCGTCCGTCAGCGGCTCCGCGGACCGCCCGGCGCCCAGGGGGCCGTGCTCGCCGAGGAGTTCGGCCGGATCGCCGTCGAGCGGCAGCACCGGTGCGGCACCCGCCCCCGCGGGCAGCGCGGGCGCCCCGCCGCCGGTGACCACGAGGGCCGGCGCCGCGTCGCCGAGGACGTACCGCAGCCGCTCCTCGGGGTAGGCGGTGTCCAGCGGCAGGTAGGCGGCACCCGCCTTCAGCACCGCGAGCACGGCCGCCAGGAAGGCCGCGGACTTCGGCAGCGCGACCGCCACCACGTCCTCCGGCCCCACGCCGCGCTCGACCAGCACCCGGGCCAGCCGGTTCGCGAGGGCGTCCAGCTCCGCGTAGGTCAGCCTCCGGCCGTCGTCGTCCACCGCTACGGCCCCGGGCCGGGCCCGGACCTGCTCCTCGAACAGCTCCGGGACGGTCGCCGGGGCGCGTCCCGGCGCGGGCCCGGCCGCCGCGGCCGCGAGCGCCTCGCGCTCGGGGCCCGTGAGCAGACCGATCCGCCCGAGCGGTGTCTCCGGGTCGGCCAGGAACCCCTCCAGCACCCGGCGCACCCGGGTGAGCAGGGCGGCGCACTCCCCGGCCGTGAACAGGTCCGAGCGGTAGCTCAGTTCCAGCCCCAGCCGCTCTCCCGGCGACACCACCAGGCTGAGCGGGTAGTGCGAGGCGCCCGGTACCGGCTCGTCGTCGACGGAGATCCGCAGACCGGGGACGAGCTCCTGGATCGCGGCGCCGTCCAGCGGGGTGTTCTCGAAGCCGACGACGGTGTCGAAGAGCTCGCCCGCCCCGGCCAGCCGCTGGACCTCGGTCAGCCCCAGGTACTGGTACGGCAGCAGCTCCGCCTGCTGCGCCTGCAGGTCCGCCAGCACCCGGCCCAGCGGCCGGGCGGCGTCCAGCCGCACCCGCACCGCCACGGTGTTCATCAGCAGACCGACGATCTCCCCGGCACCCGGCAGCTCCGCCGGGCGGGCCGCGGTCGTCGCTCCGAACACCACGTCGTCCCGGCCCAGCAGCAGCCCCAGGGACACCGCCCAGGCGCCCTGCACCAGCGTGTTGAGGGTCAGCCCCGCCGCCCGGGCCGCGGCCGACAGCCGTGCGGTGTCCTCGGCCTCCAGATGCGCGGTCACCAGGTGCGGCACGGTCGCCGCGGCCGCCTCGGCCTCCGGCGCGACCAGCGTCGGCTCCTCGAAGCCCGCGAGCGCCCGGCGCCAGGCGTCGGCGGCCCGCTCCCCGTCCTGGGCGCCCAGCCAGCGCAGGAAGTCCCCGAACTGGGCCGCGGCCGGGGCACCCGGCGCCCCGCCCCGCGCGTACAGGGCGAACACGTCCCGGAAGAACAGCGGCAGCGACCAGCCGTCCAGCAGTCCGTGGTGGTGCGAGACGACCAGCAGGTGGTCGTCCTCGCCGAGCCGCACCAGCGTGGCCCGCAGCAGCGGCGGGTGCGCCAGGTCGAAGCGGCGGTGCCGCTCCTCGTCCAGGAGCTCCGCGAGGCGCTCCCGGCGCTCCCGCTCGCCCGTACCGGACAGGTCCACCTCCCGCCAGGGCACCCGGACGTCCTCGTGGACCGCCTGGACCAGGCGCCCCGAGCCCAGCAGCGTGAAGGAGACCCGCAGCGCGTCGTGGCGGGCCACGGCCCCGTCGAGGGCGGCCCGCAGCACGGCGGGGGACAGCGCGCCCTGCAGGCGCAGCGGTGCCTGGGCCGTGTACACGTCCACCCCGTCCGCGGCCAGCAGCGCGTGGAAGTGCATGCCCTGCTGGAGCGGGGTCAGCGGCAGCACCTCGGAGACGCCCCGCCCCCGTGCGTCCAGCTCGGCGGCCTCCTCCTCGCCGAGGACCAGCAGCGGGCCCCTCTCCTCGGGTGCGACGTCCGCACCGTCCGGCTCCCGGGGGACGTCCCCGGCGGCCCGGGCCAGCCGTGCGACGGTCCGGTGGACGAAGACGTCCTTCGCGGACACCGCCAGCCCCGCCCGATGGGCCCGTGCCGCCAGCTGCATCGCCGTGATCGAATCGCCGCCGAGGTCGAAGAAGCTGTCGTCGACGCCGATCCCGGACTGTCCGAGCACCTCGGCGAACACCTCGTGCAGCGCCCGCTCGCGGTCCGTGCCGGGCGCGCGGTGCACGCCCCCCGCGCGGAAGGAGGGCTCGGGCAGCGCCCGCCGGTCCACCTTGCCGTTGGGCGTGAGCGCGAAGGAGTCCACCGCGACCACCAGCGCCGGGACCATGTACGAGGGCAGCCGCCCCGCGACCGCCTCGCGCAGCGCGGCCGCGTCCACCCGGGCCCCGGCCGCGGGCCTGACGTAGCCCACCAGCCGGCGCACACCCGAGGGGTCCTCCGCCACGGCGGCGACCGCCTGGCCCACCGAGGCGTCCGCGGCCAGGACCGCCTCCACCTCGCCGAGTTCGATGCGGTGGCCGCGGATCTTCACCTGGAAGTCGGAGCGGCCGCAGTACTCCACCGCCCCGTCCGCGCGCCGCCGCCCGAGATCGCCGGTGCGGTACATCCGGGACCCCGGCGGGCCGAAGGGGTCGGCCGCGAAGCGCTCCGCGGTCAGGCCCGGCCGCCCCAGGTAGCCGCGGGCCACGCCCTCGCCCGCGATGTACAGCTCGCCGACCGACCCTTCGGGAACGGGGCGCAGGAACCCGTCGAGGAGGTACACGCGCGTGTTGTCGGCCGGAGAGCCGATCGCGGGCCGGTCCAGGGCCCCGCCGTGCCACAGCATCGCGTCCACCGTGCACTCGGCCGGGCCGTAGAGGTTGTAGACCGACAGGCCCTCGGCGGCGCCGAGTTCGGCCCACAGGTCCCCGCCCACCTCCTCGCCGCCGAGGGCCAGCACCCGCACGCGGTGCCGGTCGTGCGCCGCCTCGAACATGCCCGCCGCCAGCATCTGGCGCGCCACCGACGGGGTGGTGTCCAGCACGTCGACCGACTCCCGCGCCGCCTGGGCGACCAGCGCCACGGCGTCCCGGCGCACGGTGTCGTCCACCATGAACAGCTCGTGCCCGGCCACCATCCACAGCAGCTGGCTCCAGGAGGCGTCGAAGCCCAGGGAGTTGGTGAGCGCCGCCCGCAGCGTCCGGCCCCCGGCACGGGCCTGCTCGGGCTCGAAGAGGTTCACCCGGTGGCTGTGGAACATGTTCACCAGGTTCCGGTGCTCCACGGCGACCCCCTTGGGGCGCCCGGTCGAGCCGGAGGTGTAGATCACGTAGGCGAGGTGGGCGGGCCGCAGGGGGGCGGTGCGGTCCGCGTCGCCCAGGTCCGCCTCCGGCGCCTTCGCCGAGGTCCGCGCCTGCTCCGCACGCGGTTCCGCCGCGTCGAGGAGCAGCACCTTCGCGCCGTCCGGCAGCGAGGCGGCGGTGTCCCCGGCGGCGAGTACCACCGCCGGGCGTGCCTCGTCGAGGACCGCCGCGATCCGCTCCGCGGGGTGGCCGGTGTCCACCGGCAGGTACGCGGCGCCGGACTTCAGCACGGCCAGCACCGCCACCACGGCCTCCACCGTGCGCGGCAGCGCCACGCCCACCGTCCCGCCCGGCCCGGCGCCCTCGGCGACCAGCCGGCGCGCCAGCCGGTTGGCGCGGGCGTTCAGCTCGGCGAAGGTCAGGTGCCCGCTGCCGTCGGAGACGGCGCGCGCCCCGGGGGCCCTCCGCACCTGCTCCTCGAACACCTCGGGCAGGGTGCGCGGGTCGACCGGGGCGGTCCGGCCGGAGGCGGCGCGCAGGAACTCCGCCCGCTCCCGCCGGCTCGGCAGCGGCAGCCGCCCGGCCGGGACCTCCGGGTCGGCGGCGATGTCCCCCAGCACCCGGCACAGCAGCTCCAGCACCCGGCGCGCCGCGTCGGCGGGGACGGCGTCCTCCCGGTGGTTGAGCTCGAAGCGCAGCTCCCGGCCGGGGTGCACCGCCAGGCTCAGCGGGTAGTGGGTGCCCTCGAACGCCTCGTCCACGGCGTCGCGCAGGATGCCGACGGCCAGGCCCGGGATTTGCGCGCCGCGCACCGCATGGTCGACGGGGACGTTCTCGAAGGCCACCGTGGTGTCGAACAGCTCGGTGGCGCCGACCGCGCGGTGGATGTCCGCCAGGCCCAGGTAGTCGTGGCGGGTCAGGGCGCTCTGCTCGCGCTGGATCCGTTCCAGCAGGGCGGCCACCGGCTCGGCGGGGTCGAGGGCGACCCGGGCCGGCACGGTGTTCATCATCAGGCCCACCATGCGCTCGCTGCCCGGCAGTTCGGGCGGACGGCCGGCGACGGTGTTGCCGTAGACGACGTCCTCGCGGCCCGTCAGCACACCCAGCACCAGCGCCCAGGCGCCCTGCACCACGGTGTTCAGGGTCAGTTCGCGGGCCCGGGCCACGGCGGTCAGCCGCTCGGTCTGCTGCGCGGTCAGCTCGCCGACGACCCGCTGCTGGCCCCGGTCCGAGCCGCCGGTGCCGGTGCCGCCGGCCACCAGGGTGGGACCCTCGACCCCGGCGAGCGCGGCCTGCCAGGCGCGCTCCGCCTCCCCGCGGTCCCGGTCGGCGAGCCAGGCCAGGTAGTCCTGGAAGGACGCGGGCGGCTCCAGGCCGTCGGCGGAGCCGCCGTCCCGGTAGATGCGGAACAGGTCCGCCAGCACCAGCGGCAGCGACCAGCCGTCCAGCAGGATGTGGTGGTTGGTGAGCACCAGCACGTGGCGCTCGGCCTCCAGCCGCACCAGCAGGAACCGCAGCAGCGGCGGCTTCGCCATGTCGAAGCGCCGCGACCGGTCCTCCGCCAGCAGCCGGGCGAGCCGCAGCCGCCGCTCCTGCGCGCCGAAGCCGGAGAGGTCGGCCTCGTCCCAGGCGGGTTCCACGGAGCGGGCCACGGCCTGCACCGCCTCGCCGTTGCGGCGCCGCAGGAAGCCCGCCCGCAGGCTGACGTGGCGTGCGGGCAGGGCCGTGCAGGCGCGGCGCAGCAGGTCGGTGTCGAGCGCGCCGGTCAGCTCCAGCGGAGTCTGCACGGTGTAGAAGTCCACCTGCTCGGCGTCGACATCTCCCTCGTCGAAGAGGGCGTGGAAGAGGATGCCCTGCTGCAGGGGCGAGAGCGGCAGAACCGCTTCCAGGGATGTCTGTCTCACGGTGTTGTCCCCCACTGGGCTTCGAGCTCGTCGAGTTCGTCGGCGTCGAGCCGCACCAGGTCCTCGGCGCGGCGGGTGCCCGGCTCCGGCGGGGCGGCGGCGTCCGCCGCCGCCTCCGCCAGCCGTGCGATGGTCTTGTGGACGAAGACGTCCTGCGCGGTGACGGCCAGTCCGGCCCGGTGGGCGCCGGCCGCCAGCTGCATGGCGGTCACGGAGTCGCCGCCGAGGTCGAAGAAGCTGTCGTCGACGCCGATCCGGGCCTGCCCGAGCACCTCGGCGAACACCCCGTGCAGGGCCCGCTCGCGGTCCGTGCCGGGGGCCCGGTAGTCGGCGGCCGCCTCGAAGGCGGGCGCGGGCAGCGCACCGCGGTCCACCTTGCCCGCGGGGGTGCGCGGGAAGGAGGGGAGCACGACGACGGCCGCGGGCACCATGGAGGCGGGCAGCCGCTCCGCGAGGTACGCGCGCAGCCGCGCGCCGTCCGGGCCCGGTCCGCTACCGCCGCCGTCCCGCCCGCCGCCGTCCGCGCCGGGCCCGGGGCCCTCGGGGCCGCCCGCCGGCGTCTCCGGCGGGGCCAGCGCGTAGGCCACCAG
Organism: Streptomyces sp. C10-9-1; assembly: GCF_024497955.1. GTDB lineage: Bacteria > Actinomycetota > Actinomycetes > Streptomycetales > Streptomycetaceae > Streptomyces > Streptomyces sanyensis. Next base: position 131,522 of record NZ_JANHKP010000019.1, read on the forward strand.
GTGGCGCAGCCCGGGCCGGTCCTCGCGCACCAGGGCGGCCGCGGCCGCGACGCCCGGCGCGGCGGCCAGCACGGCCTCGACCTCCCCGAGCTCGATGCGGTGCCCGTGCAGCTTCACCTGCCCGTCGGCCCGCCCGAGGTAGGTCAGCCCTCCGTCCGCGGAGCGGCGGGCGAGGTCGCCCGTCCGGTACATCCGCGTGCCCGGGGCCCCGAACGGGTCGGCCACGAAGCGCTCCGCCGTGGTGCCGGGCCGCCCCAGATAGCCCCGGGCGAGCCCGTCGCCGCTCAGGTACACCTCCCCGGCCGCCCCCGGCGGGACCGGGCGCAGGGCCGTGTCCAGCAGCAGCACCCGGCAGCCGGGCACCGGACTGCCCATCGGGGGCACGGTCCGCCCGTGCAGGCGGCCCGTCTGCGTGGCGATCACCGTCGCCTCGGTGGGCCCGTAGGCGTTCACCATGTGCCGCCCCGGCGACCAGCGGGCCACCAGCTCCGCGGCGCACGCCTCGGCGCCCACCACCAGCGAGACGCCCTCGGGCAGCCCCCCGGCCGGCACCGCCGCCAGCGCCGAGGGCGCCAGCAGCAGGCAGTCGACGCCGAGTTCGGCGACCAGCTCGGCCAGCGGCGGCCCCGGCGTGAGCCGCTCCGCGGGGGCGACCACGGCCGCAGCCCCGGTCAGCAGCGCGGTGGCCAGCTCCCACACGGAGGCGTCGAAGGAGGGCGAGGCGAACTGGAGCACCCGCGAGGGCGGGGCCGGGCGCAGCCGGTCCCGCTGCGCCGCCACCAGGCCGGCCAGGCCCGTGTGGGTGACGACGACGCCCTTCGGGCGGCCGGTCGACCCCGAGGTGTAGATCACGTACGCCGGGTGCCCCGGCCGCAGCGGGACCGGCCGCTCCCCGTCCGCGGGGCCGGTCCCGGACAGGTCGCCGGGGAGCGGCTCCTGCTCCCCGTCCGGGGCGCCCTCCTCGGCCTCCGCGTACACCCGCGGCACCCGCGGAGCCAGGTCCGGGTCGTCGGCCGCCCGGGTGGTCAGCATCAGCAGCGGGGCGGTGTCGTCGAGCATGGCGGTGATCCGGGCCCTCGGGTAGGCCAGGTCCACCGGCAGGTACGCCGCGCCCGCCTTCATGACCGCCACCACCGCCGTCAGGTACGCCGCCCCCCGCGGCAGCGCGACGGCCACCAGGCGCTCCGGGCCCGCGCCGCGGGCCAGCAGCACCCGGGCGAGACGGTCGGCGCGGGTGTTCAGCTCGGCGTAGCTGAGCACCCCCCGGGGGGACACCACCGCGGGTGCCGAGGGCGTGCGCCGCACCTGGGCCTCGAACAGCGCGGGGAAGGTCCGGGGAGCGGGTGCCGGTGCGCCGGCGCCCGCCGCCCGGAGGGCCTCGGAGCGCTCCTGCTCCGAGGCGACCTCCGTCCGTCCGATCGGCTCGTCGCCGGGCGCCGCCAGGAAGCGGCCCAGGAACTCCGTGAAACGCAGCCGGTGGGCCAGCAGCTCCTCCGCGGTGTACCGCTGCGGGTTGGCCTCGAACTCGACCCGCGCGCCGCGGCCGTCCGGGCCGGGGTGGCAGGTGATGTTGAGATCGGTCACCGGACCGCCCGACAGCACGTGGAGCACGGCGTCCCGGCCGGTGAAGGCCGTCTCCGAACCCGCGGGCATGATGTTCACGAGCACCCCGAACATCTGCTCGTCGGTGCCCAGCAGCCGCTGGTCCCGGCGCAGTTCGTCGTACGGGTAGCGCTGGTGCACCAGCAGCTCGCCCAGCGCCCGGGCCGCCTGCCGGACCAGCTCCGTGCGGCCGGTGGCGGGGGCGAGGGACAGCCGCAGCGGCAGCGTGTTGGAGAGCATCCCGGGGACGGTGCGCGACCGGGTGCCCACCCGCGCCGTGACGGGCACCCCGAGCGTCAGGTCCCCGGCGCCCGTCATCCCGTGCAGGTACGCCGCGACCGCCGCGTACAGCACCACCGTCCACGGCGCCCGCGCCTGGCGGCCCGCGGCGTGCAGCGCCCGCAGCTGCCCGGCGGACAGCTCCCCCGACGAGGACAGGGCCCGCCCGGCCGGCCGGGTCGGCACCCCGGGGGCCGGGCTTGCCGCCCCGGGCCGGTCGGCGAAGACGCCCGCCCAGTACTCCCGGTCCGCCGCGTACGCCTCCGAAGCCCGGTACTCCGCCTCCTCGGCGAGCAGTTCCCGCAGCGTGCCGAGCGGTTCGCCCGACGGCTCCCGGCCCGCGGCCAGCGCCTCGTAGCAGGCGGCGATCCTCCGGGAGTGGAGCACCGAGCCGAAGCCGTCGGACAGGACGTGGTGGCTGCGCTGGTACCAGAACCAGTGCTCCTCGCCGACCCGCATCAGCCAGTGCCCGGAGAGCTCGTCCGCCAGCAGGTCCAGCGGGGTGGTCCGGTCGCCCTCCACGACCTGCCAGGCGGCGGCCACCGGATCGGGCGCGCCGCGCAGGTCCGTCTCCCGCCAGGTCGAGCAGCCGGGGGCCACCGGCCGCTGGTACAGCCCGTCGGCCCGCTCGACCAGCGCGACGTCGAAGCTGCCGCTCTCGCCCTCGGCCACCCTGATGGCCCGCCGCAGCAGCTCCCCGTCCACGGCCCCGCGGATCTCCATCACCGCCACCGTGTTGTACGCCGGGTCGTCCGGGGAGCGGCGCTGGGCGTGGAAGACACCGCGCTGCGCGGCCGTCAGCGGAAGCAGTTCGTCCTCGGCATGGCGTGGTGGCATCAACTCGTAACCGCTCTCGTGCACGACGACGGATCGGGAGGGTGGAGCCCGCTCGGGGCGCGACCTCGGACCCCGTCCGATGCTGCAACGGCGCACCGGTGGCCGCCAGGCAACCGACCGGCAATCGGGGGTGCGGCCGAAGTGCCGCCCGGACCCGGCGAGTTACCGGCCGCCTGCCTGGCGCGCGCCCTCCGCCCGCCGGAAGCTGGCACCGAGCCGGGTACGCCGAAACCGCCGGTGTGCGCACCGGCCTCCGCCGTGACAACCCGGAGAGGACGAGGACGTTGGCAATCCCGGACCGGGGCCTGCTCGACTGGCTGGACGATGCGTCCGCCGAGCGGGGCCTCTCCTACGCGAACCGCGACGACGACTGGGACTTCGTCTCCTACCGCGACCTGGCCTCCCTGGTGCTGCGCACCGCGGCGGCGCTGCGGGCCCGCGGCGTCGGCGACGGCGACACCGTCGCCCTCGTGCAGCGCTCCAGCCCGGGCTTCGCCGCCGGGTTCTTCGGCGCGCTCGCCGCGGGGGCCACCCCCTGCTCCCTCGCCCCGCCCTTCGCCTACCAGCGTGCCGACGACTACGCCCGGCACGCCGGGCACCTGCTGGCCGCGGTCCGCCCGCGGGCCGTCGTCTGCGACGACGAGTCGTTGGAGCGCATCGCCAAGCTGTCCGCGGACGCGGGGCTCGACGCGCCCGTCACCTTCGGTGCCCTGGTCGAGGGGGTCGAGCCCCTGCCGCGCCCCCTGCCGCTGCCCGCCACCGCGCTGGTGCAGTTCACCTCCGGATCCAGCGGCCACTCCCGCGGGGTGCGGATCTCCGAGGAGGCGCTGCGCACCAACCTCACCGGGATGCGTCGCTGGCTGGGCTGCCGCCCGGAGCTGCCCGCGGCCAGCTGGCTGCCCGTCCACCACGACATGGGGCTCGTCGGCTTCCTGCTGAACGTCGTGGTCACCGGCTTCGACGGCTGGATGATGCAGCCGGACGACTTCGTCCGCTCCCCGCTGCGCTTCCTGCGCTGCCTCAGCGAGCGCCGGATCGCCATGACCGCGATGCCCAACTTCGGGCTCTCGTACATCCTGCGCCGGGTGCGCCCCGCCGACCTGGAGGGGCTGAGCTTCGACGCGCTGCGCTGCGTGATCATCGGCGCGGAGCGGGTCGACCCCCGGGTGCTGGAGGACTTCCACGCCCTCCTCGGCCCGCACGGTCTGGACCGCGGTGCGCTGCTCCCCGCCTACGGCAGCGCCGAGGCCACCCTCGCGGTGACCGGCCTGCTGCCCGGCGAGGGCTGGTCCGCCCGGGAACCCGACGACAGCGACGCCGCCGCCCTCGCCGGGACGTCCGTCGTCGGCTGCGGCCGCCCCCTCGAAGGGCGCACGGTCTCCATCCGGTCCGAGGACGGGGCCGAGCTCCCCGAGGGCCAGGTCGGCGAGATCGTCGTCGAGGGGGTCTCGATCGCCGACGGGTACGTCGGGGACGCCGGCTCCGCCTCGGGCACCAGCCTCGGCGAGGGCGGGCTGCGGACCGGTGACGCCGGGTTCCGGCGCGAGGGCCAGCTGTTCGTCATCGGGCGCCTCGGCGACGGCTTGAAGGTCAACGGCAAGATGGTCTTCGCCGAGAGCCTGGAGACGCTGCTGCACCAGCGCGGCCTCCCCGAGCGCCGGGTCGCCGTGCTGCTCGGCGTGCGCGACGGCGTGCCCACCGGTGTGGCCGTCTTCGCGGGGGTGCAGGACGGCTGGCGGGAGACCGCCCACGAGGTACTGGCCGAGTGGCTCCCGGGCGCCGAACTGCTCTCGGTGGAGGTGCCCCGGGGCGGCATCGCGGTCACCTCCAGCGGCAAGCCGCGGCGCCGGGTGATCTGGAAGGCGGTCTGCGCCGGCTGGTTCTCCGAGTCGACCCGGGCCCTGGCCCCGGAGGGCTGACCGGGCACCGCCCTCCGCGGCCCCGCCCCGCACCCGGTCCGCCGGGGAGCGGGGCGGGGCCCGCCGCCGTCCGGCCGGGAAGGGCCCTTCCCGGGCCCGTCGCGCTCCCGTACGCGGTCGGTCCTGCCCGGATCGGCCAGGTGCTACGGGACGGGGTCCACCGTGCTCCCGCACGCAGATACCGGCCGCCCGCGCATCGGGGGGTGCGCGGACGGCCGGGGCCGGGGGAGGGCGGTGAGGGGTCAGCGGGTGACGGCCATGATCTCCGGGCGCACCAGGTTCTCGTCCAGCAGCAGCTGCTTGACCTTGTCCGACAGCATCCCCAGCTGCCGCAGCACGTGGATCACCTGCTGGAACAGCATCTGCCGGTAGGTCGCCATCATCGGGTTGGTCCGTGCGAAGCGCAGGCCCGCCTCCACGTCCAGCTCCATCCGCTCCCACACCTCGCGGAGCATGAACCGCCGCGACATCAGCCGGATCGACTCCAGCAGGAAGTCCTCCCGGTCCTTCAGCTCCGCTGCGGTCACCTCGTTGTACATGCCGGTCAGAGCGGTGACGCCGAAGGCGATGTGGCGGGCCTCGTCACTCGCGACCATCCGCGTGATCTGCCGGATCACCGGATCGCCGAACCCGCTGCTGGCCAGGCGCAGTCCGGTGATCGCCAGCCCCTCCACGACCACCTGCATCCCCAGGTAGACGATGTCCCAGCGGGACTCCGACAGCAGGTCGTGCAGCAGCCTCTGCAACCCCGGGTTGATCGGGTACACGGTCCCGAGCTTCTCGTCCACGTAGCGGGCGAACGCCTCCACGTGCCGGGCCTCGTCGGCGACCTGGGAGGCCGCGTAGGTCTTGGCCTCCATGTCCGGCACCGTCTCCACGAGCCGGGCCGTGGTCACCAGCGCGCCCTGCTCGCCGTGGAGGAACTGGCTGCACATCCACGCCTGGTACTCCCAGCGGAAGGCGGTCAGCAGCTCCCGCGGCACCGGGCTGCCCTCCCCGACGACGAAGGAGGCCAGCCGTGCGCCGTTCTCCTCCGACAGCTCTGCCCCGAAGTCGACCTCGTGGTCCCAGTCGATGTCGGTGGTGGCGTTCCACTGGTTGAGCTTGTTCTTCTCGTACAGGTTCCAGACCCGGCCGTCGCGCTTGCCGTAGTCCCAGTTCAGGCAGGCCCGGAAGCGCGCGTCGACCTCCATCAGATCCGCCGTGACGGCGTCAAGGGTGAAGAACGTCGCGTCGGCTGTCTCTTCGGGAACAGCGGTCATCGGTGGCGATCCCCTCGGGCACGGGAAGAGAAGGGCAGTCAGGACTCAGGACTGTCGCCAGCGATCCTCGGACGCGGGCGGGCGCGGAAGCCAGGCAGGCCCCGGGCAACTGGGCGGCAGCCCGGTTGCCGGTCCCCGTGCCTGGTCCCGCAGGCCCCGTGCTCCCACCATGTCCCCCGGAGCGCCGCGGGGCCACCGCCCCGACCACGCGCCGGACGACGAAAGGACCGGGATGCGAACCCCTGCCGCAGCACGACCCTCCGACTCCGGGCGCACCCCCGCGCGGGACGCGGACAGTCCGTGGATCGTGGGACGGGTCACCGCACCGGCCGCCCGCCTCAGACTGTTCTGCCTGCCCCAGGCGGGAGGCAGCGCCGCCTCGTTCGCCCCCTGGCGGCTCACCCCGCCCGCCCGCATCGAGCTCGCCACCGTCGAGCTGCCCGGGCGCGGGGTCCGCGGGGCCGAGCCCCTGCCCCCGACCGTCGAGGAGCTGGCCGATGCCGTACTCGACGGCATCGCCCCCGAACTGGACATGCCCTACGCCGTGTTCGGCCACAGCTTCGGCGCGCTCCTCGGCTACGAGCTCACCCGCCGCATCGCCGCCCGGGGGCTCACCCCGCCGCTCGCCCTGTTCGCCTCCTCCTCCCGCGCCCCGCACGTCCCCGTGGCCAAGCGGATCACCGGCCGCGACGACGAGGGCCTGCTCCGGTGGCTGGAGGGGTTCGGGGGCTTCCCTTCCGAGCTGCGCTCCTACCCCGCCTACCTGCGCTACGCCGTGCGGACCGTGCGCCAGGACCTGGCGCTCACCGAGGCGTACCTGGCCCCCGGCCCCGAGCCGGTCGCCTGCCCGCTCCACGTCCTCGGCGGAAGCGGGGACCCGCTGGTCGGTGCCGAGCAGCTGGAGCGCTGGCGGGACGTGGCGGGCGGCCCCTTCAGCCGGACCCTCCACCCCGGCGGGCACGACCACCCCTTCACCGGCGCGCCCGGAGTCCTCGCCCGTATCGGCGCGGTACTGGCCTGACCCGGTCGGGACCGGCGGCCGCCCCGGGCCCGGTCCCTTCGCCGCCCGGCCCGCCCGCGCGCCCCGCCGCCCGCTCCGCCCACCTCCGAACGCCCGACCGCTGCCAGGGAGTTGCCCACCGTGAACGTTCTCAACGGAATCCCGCTCGTCGAGGCGGACGGCGCCGAGCTGGGGGACTTCCTCCGCACCCGCGCCCCGTCCGTGGAGGCGGCCCTCGCCGAGACCGGCGCCGTGCTCGTCCGGGGCGCGTCCGGCGACGGCGTCGGCGGCTTCCAGCGCGCGCTGGAAGCCCTCGGCTTCGCCCCCCTGGAGTACACCGAGCGCTCCACCCCGCGCAGCGAGGTGGGCGACGGGGTCTTCACCTCCACCGAGTACCCCTCCCGCGAGGTGATCCCCCAGCACTGCGAGTCCTCCTACGCGGGCGCCTGGCCGGGGCGGCTGGCCTTCCACTGCGCCGTCCCGGCGGAGAGCGGCGGCGCCACGCCGATCACCGACGTCGCCCGGGTGCTGGAGGACATCCCGCCGGAGATCGTCGAGGCCGTCGACCGGCGCGGACTGCGCTACGTCCGCAACTACGGCAGCGGCATCGGGCTGGACTGGCGCGAGGCGTTCCAGGCCGGCAGCCGCGAGGAGGTCGACCGCTTCTGCCGGCTGGCCGGGCTGGAGCACAACTGGCTGGACGACGACTGCCTGCGCACCACCCGCCGGGCCCCCGGGCTGGCCGTGCACCCCCGCACCGGCCGCCGCGTCTGGTTCAACCACCTGCTGCTCTTCCACCAGTCCTCGCTGCCCGGCACGCTGCGCACCGACCTGGTCGGCCTGTTCGGCGAGGACGGGCTGCCCAACGACGTCCTCTTCGGCGACGGGGAGCCCGTCCCGGACGACATGGTCGCCGCCGTCCGGGACGCGTTCGACCGCCGTGTCCAGCGCTTCGACTGGCGCCGCCACGACCTCATGGTGATCGACAACATGCGCTGGTCCCACGGCCGGGAGGCGTTCACCGGCGACCGCAGGGTGCTGGTCTCCATGTCGGACCTGGTCACCCGGGCCGACCTGACCCAGCGGGACCGCCCGGCGCCCCGCTGAGCACCGCCCGCCCCACCGGCAGCCCCGCCCCGCCCACCGCCCGGCGCGGGCAGGGAAGCTGCCGGTCGGCTGCCTGGTACGCCGCTCGGCACCCGCGCCATCATCACCGACGTGGCCCGAAGCGGCCGAGGCGGCCGGAGCAGCCCACGCGGCCGGTCGCCGGCCGCCCGCCTTCCGATGTCCGACGGCCCGCTCCCGCAGCGCGCACGCCGACCGTCCCGGGGAAGACAGACCTGTGAACGAAGAGCCCCAGTCGCCCATCGAGTCCGCGCTGCCCCTCACCCCGCTCCAGGAGGGCATGCTCTTCCACGCCCTGTACGACACCGAGGCGGTGGACGTCTACACCGTCCAGGCCCCCTTCGAGCTGCGCGGTCCGGTCTCGGCGGGGGCGCTGCGCGCGGCCTGCGGTGCACTGCTCGCCCGGTACGGGGTCCTGCGGGCCGGGTTCCGCCAGCGTGCGGGCGGGCAGCCGGTACAGCTGATCCGCCGCACCGTCGACACCCCCTGGACCGAGCTCGACCTCTCGGCGCAGCCGGCGCCCGACCGACGCAAGGGACTCCTCGCCTTCCTGGAGGAGGAGCGGCTGCGCCGCTTCGACATGGCGGCTCCCCCGCTGATGCGCTTCGCCCTGGTGCGCCTCGGCGCGGACCACCACGTCTTCGTCCTGACGTACCACCACATCCTGCTGGACGGCTGGTCGGTGCCGCTGGTGCTGCGCGACCTGTTCGCCCTGTACGGGCGCGAGGCCGGACTCCCGGCCCCCGAACCGGCCGTCCCGCCCGCCGACTTCACCGACTTCCTGCGCTGGCGGGCCCGCCGGCGCACCGGCGAGGCCGAGGACGCCTGGCGCCAGGCGCTCGCGGGGCTGGCCGGACCGACGCTCGTCGCCCCCGGTCTGCCGCACGGCGGCTCCGGCGGGATGCCCGGCCTCACCCGCCTCACCCTCTCCGAGGACACCACCCGGCGGCTCACCGAGGCGGCCCGGCGCCACGGACTGACCCTGAACACGGTCGTCCAGGGGGCCTGGTCCCTCCTGCTCTCGCTGCTCACCGGCCGCGAGGACGTGCTCTTCGGACAGACCGTGCACGGCCGGCCGCCCGGACTGCCGGGCGCCGAGGCGATCGTGGGACTGCTGATGAACGCCGTCGCCGTCCGGGTGCGCATCGACCCCGCGGAGTCCCTGGCCGCCTTCCTCGGCCGCATCCAGGACGAGCAGCTGGCCCTCGCCCCGCACCAGCACCTGGGGCTGACCGAGGTCCGCCGGCTCACCGGTCTCGACACGCTCTTCGACACCTCCATCGGCTTCGGGGACACCCGGTTCGACCGCGAGCCGCTGCCCGAGTGGGTCCCCGGCCTGCGCATCGCCCCGCTCACCGAGGAGGCCGCCGACCGCCCGGCCGGCACCGACGGGGACGGCGACGGGCCGGGCGAGATCAGCGGGGCCACCCACCACCCGCTGAGCGTCTTCGCCGTGCCCGGCCGCCGGTTCCGCCTGGACCTCAGCTACGACAAGGAGGCGTACGGCCCCGCCGAACTGCGGCAGATCCGCGACCGGCTGCGGCTGCTGCTGGACGCCTTCGCCGCCGACCCCGAGACCCTCGTCGGACGGGTCCCGCTGCTCACCGGCGCCGAGCGGCGGCAGGTGCTGGAGCGGTGGAGCCGCCACCCGGGCACCGGACCCGCCGCGGCAGCCTCCGGTGACGCCCCCGCCCACCCCGCCACCGTGCTCGCGCGCTTCGAGGCGCAGGTGGCCGCCACGCCCGCCGCGCCCGCCGTCGCGGACGGCCGGGACCGCCTCGACTACCGCTCCCTCGACGCCGCGGCCGACCGCCTCGCCCGCCTCCTGCTGCGGCGCGGTGTGCGGCGCGGCGACCTCGTCGCCGTGGCCCTCCCCCGGGGGACGGAGCTGATCGCCGCACTGCTCGGCATCTGGCGGGCGGGCGCCGGGTACCTGCCCCTCGACCTCGGCCACCCGGACGAGCGCATCGCCTTCATGCTCGCGGACGCCGCGCCGTCGGCGGTCCTGTGCGAACGGGCCGCCCACCCCGCCCTGGCGGGCCACCGGGCCGCCGTCGTCCCGCTCGGCGACCCGGCGACCCGCGCGGAGCTCGCCGCGCTGCCCGCCGGCCCGCCCGGGGACGCCGAGCGCGGCGGCCCGCTCCACCCCGCGGACCTCGCCTACGTCATCTACACCTCCGGGTCCACCGGGCGCCCCAAGGGGGTCGCCGTCGAGCACCGCACCGTGGACCGCTACCTGTCCTTCGCCCGCGCCGCCTACCCGGGACTCGCCGGGCAGGCCCTCGTGCACTCGCCGCTCTCCTTCGACCTCACCGTCACCGGGATCCTCGGCCCGCTCACCGCGGGCGGCCTGGTGCGCCTGGTCGACCTCGACGACTTCGACGCCCCGGCGGGCGCCGGGGACCGGGCGGTCTCCTTCGCGAAGGCCACGCCCAGCCACCTCCCGGTCCTGGAGGCCGCCGACCCCTGGTACTCGCCCACCGGCGAGCTGGTCCTCGGCGGGGAGCAGTTGACCGGCGAGGCGCTCGCCGCCTGGCGGGACCGCCACCCGGGAACGGTGGTCGTCAACGAGTACGGCCCCACCGAGGCGACCGTCGGCTGCATGGAGCACCGGATCGAGCCCGGCGACCCGCTCCCGCAGGGCCCGGTGCCGATCGGCCGCCCGGCACCCGATGCACGCCTCTACGTCCTGGACGCCTGCCTGCGCCCGGTGCCCCCGGGAGTCCCGGGCGAGATCTACATCGGCGGCGGGATCCTGGCCCGCGGCTACGTCGGCCGTCCCGGGACCACCGCCGAACGCTTCGTCGCCGACCCCTTCGCCGGCCCCGGGGCGCGGATGTACCGGACCGGCGACCTCGCCTGGTGGCGGCCCGACGGGACCATGGTCTACGGCGGCCGCACCGACGACCAGGTCAAGCTCAGGGGCCACCGCATCGAGCTCGGCGAGGTCGAGGCCGCGGTGGGCGCCGTCCCCGGTGTCGCCCGCGCCGCGGCGGCGGTCCGCCCCGACCGGCGGGGGACGCCGCGGCTGGTCGCCTACGTGGTGCCCGAGCCCGGTGCCGCGCCCGACCCCCGTGCCCTCGCCGACCGGGTCGCCCGGCTGCTCCCCGGCTACATGGCGCCCTCGGCGTACGTCCCGCTGCCCGGCCTCCCCCTGACCCCCAACGGCAAGGTCGACCGGGCCGCCCTGCCCGACCCCGGCCCCGGGACCTGGACGGCGCCGGAGGCGGACGCTCCGGCGACCGGGGCCCCGGACGCGGCCGCCCCCGCTCCTCCTGCCCCGTCCGGGCCCCCGTCCACCCCGGGTTTCGCCTCCGGTTCCGCCTCCGTTCCGCTCCCGTCCGCCCCGTCGGCCGACGCTGGAGCCGGTTCCG
>NZ_JANHKP010000020.1 GCF_024497955.1 Streptomyces sp. C10-9-1
GTGTCCAAACACTATCAGGCTTTCCGGGCCCTCCTGACCACCACCCTGCAGACAGCAGTGGTTTAGACCAGTTAGGATCTCGCCTCGACAGTGCCGCCGACCCCCGACTCAGTGTCGCGTTGGGGCCAGGCAGGTGCTCGACACTACAGGTTGGTCACAGACGAGGCAAATCACCCCTGCCGTTCCCAGCTCCCCCAACTCGCAACGCTCTGGGGGAACTAGGACTTCACGTGACATACCCTGCTGAACAGCGTGCCGTCCGCGTACAGGCCGTGACGGCGCAGTACGAAACCCCCGCCCTGGGAGGCTCCATGACCACAGTGACGTCCCCTCTCGCCGGACAGGCCATCGGGCTCGGCGCCGTTCCCGATCCCGTGTTCTCCGGTGCGATGGTCGGTCCTGGGACCGCGATCGACCCCGACCGCGGGCCTTCCGAGGCCGTCTCCCCCGTGGACGGCATCATCGTGTCCCTTCACCCGCACGCCTACGTCGTCGTCGACGGCGAAGGCCACGGTGTCCTCACCCACCTCGGCATCGACACGGTCCAGCTCAACGGGGAGGGCTTCGAACTCCTCGTGAGCAAGGGCGACACCGTCGAGCGCGGCCAGGCGGTCATCCGCTGGGACCCGGCGGCGGTCGAGGCCGCCGGCAAGTCGCCGATCTGCCCGGTCGTGGCCCTGGAGGCCACCCCCGACTCGCTCTCCGACGTCCGTGAGAGCGGGGAGGTCAAGGCCGGGGAGAGCCTCTTCGGCTGGCAGTGACCTGCCCACGCCGGTGACGGCGACCAGCACATCCACCGCGGCGGCAGGGGTCGTCGCTCTAGCGGAGACGGTGAAATGGAGACAACGCTGCGAGGCGTCGGCGTGAGCCACGGTGTGGCGATCGGCGAGGTGCGGCACATGGGCACGGCGGTCCTGGAGCCGCCGGCCAAGCAGAATCCGGACCAGGACGCGGACCGGGAGCGGAGCCGGGCCCGGCAGGCCGTGGAAGCCGTGGCCGCCGACCTGATCGCCCGGGGCAACCTGGCGGGCGGCGAGGCGCAGGCCGTGCTCGAGGCCCAGGCCATGATGGCGCAGGACCCCGAGCTGATGTCCGACGTGGAGCGCCGGGTCGGCACCGGCAGCACCGCGGAGCGCGCGGTGTACGACGCGTTCGCGGCCTATCGCGACCTGCTCGCGGGCGCCGGGGAGTACATGGCCGGCCGGGTGGCCGACCTCGACGACGTGCGGAACAGGATCGTGGCCCGTCTGCTGGGCGTCCCCATGCCGGGGGTCCCCGACAGCGACGAGCCCTACGTCCTCATCGCCCGCGACCTGGCACCTGCGGACACGGCGCTGCTCGACCCCGCGCTGGTGCTCGGTTTCGTGACCGAGGAGGGCGGCCCGACCAGCCACAGCGCGATCCTTGCCCGGGCACTCGGGGTGCCCGCGGTGGTCGCCCTGCCGGGGGCGGGCGAGCTGGCCGAGGGCACGCTGGTGGCCGTGGACGGCAGCTCGGGCGAGATCTTCGTGGAGCCGAGCGAGCAGAAGCGCACCGAGATGGAGCGCGCCGCCGCCGAGCGCAAGGCGGCCCTCGCCGCCTCGACCGGCCCGGGTGCCACCTCGGACGGGCACAAGGTGCCCCTGCTCGCCAACGTCGGCGGTCCCGCCGACGTCCCGGCGGCCGTCGACGCGGGCGCCGAGGGCGTCGGGCTGTTCCGCACCGAGTTCCTCTTCCTGGACGACAGCACCACGGCGCCCTCCGAGGAGAAGCAGGTCGAGGCGTACCGCCAGGTACTGGAGGCCTTCCCCGAGGGGCGCGTCGTGGTGCGCGTCCTGGACGCCGGCGCGGACAAGCCGCTGGACTTCCTGACGCCGGGCGACGAGCCCAACCCCGCACTGGGCGTGCGCGGGCTGCGGACCCTGCTCGACCACCCCGAGGTGCTGCGGACCCAGCTGACCGCACTGGCCAGGGCCGCGCACGGCCTGCCGGTGTACCTGGAGGTCATGGCGCCGATGGTGGCGGACCGCACGGACGCCAGGGCCTTCGCGGACGCCTGCCGCGAGGCCGGGCTGGAGGCCAAGTTCGGGGCGATGGTCGAGATCCCCTCGGCCGCGCTGCGGGCCCGGTCCATCCTGCAGGAGGTCGAGTTCCTGTCGCTGGGCACGAACGACCTCGCCCAGTACGCCTTCGCCGCGGACCGCCAGGTGGGGGCCGTCTCCCGTCTCCAGGATCCGTGGCAGCCGGCGCTGCTCGACCTGGTGGCGCTGTCGGCGGAGGCCGCCAAGGCGGAGGGCAAGAGCTGCGGCGTCTGCGGCGAGGCGGCAGCCGATCCGCTGCTGGCCTGTGTGCTGACGGGTCTCGGTGTCACCTCCCTCTCGATGGGTGCGGCGTCGATCCCCTATGTGCGGGCGACGCTCGCGAAGTACACCCTGGCGCAGTGCGAGCGGGCGGCCGCCGCCGCGCGTGCCGCCGACACCGCGGAGGACGCGCGGCAGGCCGCGCAGGCGGTGCTGTCGGGCGAGTAGCCCGCGGCCGACGGTCAACGGGGCTTCGCGAAGGGGCTCCCCGCGGAAGTGGACGCCGGCGTCCGGGACTGCGGGGAGCCCCTTCGTGCTCGCCCGGCCGGGCCCGCGAGCCCGGCCCGGCCCGTCAGTGGTGGCCCGGGCCCGGGTCGGGCAGCGGCCTGCCCGCGCAGTACTCGACACCCGGCTCGGGTGGGACGGGTTCCCCGGTGGCGGCGTCGGTGCAGTAGGCGTCGAACACCTCCGCCGCCGTGAGCGGGGTGAGCCGGCCCCGGTCCAGACGCCACCCGTGGAGGCGGTCGGGGGCGCCGGGCCGGGAGGTGCGCAGCACGACGCCCCCGGGGCCCCGGAGCGCGAGGCCGACGGCGAGGACGGTGGCGAACTCGGCGGCCGCGTCGGCGTCCACCACGGCGGTGCCGGTGGCGGCGGCTTCCGCGTGGACTACGGCCAGGAGCTGCTCGTCGGGGGCCGGGACGCTGCACACCAGGTGGTGGCTGCCCTCGCCCGCGGTCTCCAGGAGTGCCATCAGTGCGGCGGAGGCCCGGTCGAAGGCGGACCTTCCGAGATCCTCCCCGCAGTCCTCGCAGGGGCCTGCGTCGGCGAGGAGCAGGGTGGCGTAGTTCCGGGTGGCGTGGCGCACGGACCGGTCGATCAGCCGGGGCAGGAGTGCGGTCAGCGGCGTGCCGTCGCAGGCGACGGTCGCGCCGCTGCGGGCCGCCCGTGCGGTGAAGCGGCTGCGGGAGGCGGGGTCGTCGGGGTCCGTGCCCTCGCGGGCGCAGTACTGCGCGTACTCCTCGGGGTCGAAGAGGGCGAGCGTGGTGTGCAGGTGCCGGGCCGCGAGGGTGTCCATCACCTGCTGGACCTCGCGCAGGTACGCGTCGTGGTCCTCGAAGGCGAAGGTGCGGTAGCGGCGCATGGCGGTGAAGTCCCGCGGATCGGCCAGGACGCCGAGTGTGGCGGGGACCTCCCGGTGCAGGCCGCGCCGCCGCTCGGATCGGGCGGCGGCGCGGGACGTGGGGCGGTGGCGGGTCATGAGGATCTCCCCCGGGATCGCTGTGGGTGACTTGTCCACCACGCTAGGTGCCGCCACTGACAGTCGGGGCGGACCGGTCCCGGGGACCGCCCCACGGGGGCGGGCGGGTCAGCCGGTGCTGCGCGCCGCGCGCCGGGTGCGCGCCAGTTCCTCGTAGAAGCGGAGCAGGTCCAGGTTGTCCACCGAACCGGGGTTGACCGCCTTGGCCAGGTCCGTCCCCTGGAGCAGGCGCTTGACGGGGACCTCGATCCGCTTGCCGGTGAGGGTGTGCGGCACCCCGGGCACCTCGATGATCTCGTCGGGGACGTGGCGCGGCGAGAGCTGCTCGCGGATGGTGCGCTTGACCCGGTCGCGGAGGGCGTCGTCGAGCACCGCCCCCGGCGCCAGGTGGACGAACAGGGGCATCCAGTAGCCCCCGTCCGGCTCCTCCAGGCCGATGACCAGGGATTCGCGGATCTCCGGGAGGCGTTCCACGGCCTCGTAGATGTCGGCGGACCCCATCCGGACGCCCTGGCGGTTGAGGGTGGAGTCGGAGCGGCCGTGGATGATCACGGAGCCGCTCTCGGTGAGGGTGATCCAGTCGCCGTGGCGCCAGACCCCGGGGTAGGTGTCGAAGTAGGACTCGCGGTAGCGGCTCCCGTCCGGGTCGTTCCAGAAGCGGACGGGCATCGAGGGCATCGGGTTGGTGACGACGAGTTCGCCGACCTCGCCGACGAGCGGCTCGCCCTGGGGGTCGAAGGACCGGAGGTCCGTTCCGAGGCAGGCGGCCTGGAGTTCGCCGATGCGCACGGGGAGGGTGGGCACGGCCCCGGCGAAGCAGCTGCAGACGTCGGTGCCGCCGCTCACGGAGGCGATCCACAGGTCGGCGCGCACCTCGTCGTGCAGCCACCGGAAGCCGTCCGGGGGCAGCGGTGAGCCGGTGGTGGCGACGCAGCCGACGCGGGAGAGGTCGTGGTCGCGGGACGGGTGGACCCC
The DNA here is from genome assembly GCF_024497955.1 of Streptomyces sp. C10-9-1. Lineage (GTDB taxonomy): Bacteria > Actinomycetota > Actinomycetes > Streptomycetales > Streptomycetaceae > Streptomyces > Streptomyces sanyensis. The sequence continues at coordinate 4,513 of NZ_JANHKP010000020.1, forward strand.
GGCCTTGGCGCAGGCCATGACGTAGGCGGCGGAGGTGCCGAAGAGCGTGGCGCCCGTCCGTTCGGCCACAGCCCACTGGGCGCCGGTGGTGGGGTGGCCGGGGCTTCCGTCGTACAGGACCACGGTGGTGCCGGTGAGCAGCCCGGAGACGAGGAAGTTCCACATCATCCAGCCGGTGGAGGTGTACCAGAAGAAGCGGTCGCCGGGGCCGAGGTCGCAGTGGAGGCCGAGCTGCTTGAAGTGCTCCAGCAGGATGCCGCCCTGGGACTGGACGATCGCCTTGGGCAGCCCGGTGGTGCCGGAGGAGTAGAGGACCCACAGGGGGTGGTCGAAGGGGACCTGCTCGAAGACCGGCTCGGTCTCGCCCGCGGTGACCGCGGCCCAGTCGAGGGCCCCCTCGGGGGCTTCGGTTCCGAGGAGCGGGATGTGCACGACGGCGCGGAGGCTCGGGAGCTCGCCGCGGAGCTCCGCCACGGTGGCGGTGCGGTCGTGCTCCTTGCCGCCGTACCGGTAGCCGTCGACCGTGAACAGGACGACGGGTTCGACCTGCTGGAACCTGTCGAGGACGCTGCGGGCCCCGAAGTCGGGGGCGCACGAGGTCCAGACGGCGCCGACCGCGGCGGTGGCGAGCAGGGCGGTGACGGCCTCGGGGATGTTGGGCAGGTAGCCGCTGACGCGGTCGCCGGGGCGGACCCCGAGGTCGCGCAGCCGGGCCGCGAGAGCGCCCACCTGGCGCCGGAGCTCCGCCCAGCTGACGGGGGCGGGCTCCTGGGTCTCGTCCACGCGGAGGAGGGCCGGCTCCGCGGCCCGGGCGGGGTCCTCGGCCGTGCGCAGGGCGTGTTCGGCGTAGTTGAGGGTGGCGCCGGGGAACCAGCGGGCGCCGGGCATGGAGCGGTCGGCGAGGACGCGCTCGTAGGGGGTGGTGAAGCGGATGTCGAACCATTCGGCGACGGCCTGCCAGAAGGTCTCCAGCTCGTCGACGGACCAGCGGTGCAGCGCGGGGTAGCCGCCCTCGGCGGGCGCCCCGTGGCGCTCGGCCGCCCATGCCTGGAAGCGGGTGACGCGGGCGTCGGCGACGCGGTCGGCATCGGGCTGCCAGAGCGGGGCGGAGTTCGCTGCTGAGGTCATGGGTCGGCTCCCGGGCTGTCTCTCTACGCGGTGGTGCGCGGTGTCTGCGCGGCCCGCGCGCGGGCGGGGTGTGCGCGGACGCGGGCTGACAGGGACGATGCCATGTGATCGTCCTTCGCACCAGGGCTCGCCCCCCATGGGCGGGCAGGCGAATATGTGCTCTCACCATGGGTGAACGGCAGTTGAACAGGGGCTCTGGCCCCCTCGGCGGGTGGCAGGGTGAGGCGCATGGACGATCGTGGTCTGGTGCGCCCGGTGCAGTGGTTCGGTTCATGGCGGGGTCGGCGGGGGGAGCTGTCGGCCCGGGGCGGTGCGGGAGCGGCCGCGGGGGCCTCGCGTGGTGAGCGGGCCAGGACCCCGGGCGCGGCGGTGGGGGCGGAGCCGTCGGACGGGGGCGGTGTGGTCCGCTTCGCGCGTTCCTCGCTGCGGATCGTCGTGACGGCGGGCGGTGCGGTCTTCTCCGGATGGGACGGGGCGGAGCCCCTGCCGTCCCACGGTCTGGCCGGCAGCCCTCCGGAGAGGGATCCGAGGGCCGTGCTGGAGCCGGACATGGACGGCGGCTGGCGGGTGGTGTCCGAGCGGGTGACGGTGGCGGTGTCGCGGCTCGGCGCGGTGGAGTTCCGCACCCCGGGGGGCGTGGTGCTGCGCCGGGAGCTGCCGCCGCGCTGGTGGGAGCCGGTGGACGGGGGTCCGGGGCGCTGGCTGCTGCGCAGCGAGGTGGCCGCGGACGCCCGGGTGTTCGGCTGGGGTGGGCGGGCGGAGGGGGTCCGGCTGCGGGAGGCGCGGCTCGGGCGGTCGGACGGCGCGGCGGGAGGGCCGTCCCCGCTCTTCGGCATGCCCGTGGAGCTGGTGGTCGCGGACGCCGGCACGCATCTGGTGTTCCACGACACCGCGCGGACGGGGCGCGTCGTGGTGCGGGAGGGCGAGGAGGGCGCGGGTTCGGGGCACGACCGCTCCGGGACGGTGGAGCTGCGGATGGACGGGGGTCCGCTGCGCAGTTGGCTGCTGGTCGGCGGACCGGCCCGGGTGCTGGGCGGGTTCGTGCGGCTGACGGGCGCGCCGGTGCTGCCTCCCGCGTGGGCGTTCGGGCGGCACCACCGGTTCCGGTTCGAGGGGCCGGTGTCCGAGGAGCGGGTGTGCGAGGCGGTCGCCGACTGCCGTGCGCGGGGGGTGCCGCTGTCGGCGGTGCACCTCGGGGGTTCCGCCGCGCGCCTGCCGCCGGCGCCCGAGGTGCCGGGGGGCTTTGCGCGGGACGCGGGGGCGGTCCCCGACGCGGCCCGGCTCGGCAAGGACCTGGACGGCGTGGGGGTGCGGCTGGTGTGGGCGGGGGCGCCTGGCGGGGGGCCGGAGCCGGCCGCACGCGGGCAGGAGGCCGGGGTGCCGTACGGGGAGCTGCCGGCGCGGGGGTTCGCGGGCGTGGTCCGGGGGCCGGCCCGCCGGGACGGCTCGGGCGACGCCGCGGTGGCAGGTGCCGGGGCGGTGGCGGAAGCGCGCGCCGTGCGCGAGGAGTTGCAGGCCGCGTGCCCGGAGGAACCGCCGTTCCTGGCGGAGGTGGAGGGCTGGGCCGGGATCCAGCGGGCCGCGGCGGCCTGGGTGGTGGAGGACCCGGCGCTGAACGGGTGGGCGGGGCTGCGCGCCGCGCTGTCCGCGGTGCTGGGGCTCGGGCTGTGCGGGGTGCCGTTCACGGGGCTGGACGTGTCCGGGGCGGCAGAGCCCGCGGGGAGTCCGCCGGGGCGGTGGCGCCGCGCAGCGCCGGGGGCCTCGCCGGAGCTGGCTCTGCGGCGGCTCGGGCTGGCGGCCTTCCTGCCGATGCTGCGGACGTCGGGGCCGCGGGCGGTGCCGGGTCCGGGCGGGGAGGCGGTTCTCAGGGAGCGGGAGCGTCTGGTGCCCTATCTGCTGTCCTCGGCGCGGCTGGCCCGGTGGACGGGAGCGCCGATGGTGCGGCCGCTGTGGTGGGAGCACCCCGGTGACCGGCGGCTGCGCGCGTGCGAGGACGCCTTCCTGCTGGGGGACGCCCTGCTGGTGGCCCCCGTGCTGGAGCCGGGTGCGACGAGGCGTGTGGTGCGGCTGCCGCGAGGCCGCTGGTACTCCACGGCCACGGCATGCCCGTCGGAGGGGCCGGGCGAGGTGGTGGTGGAGGCTCCTCCGGGGCACGTGCCGGTGTTCGCCCGGGCCGGCTCGGTGCTTCCGGTCCGCGGGCCGGGGGGCGGGACCGAGTGGGAGGTGTGGGCTCCCGTGCGGGGGCGTACGGGAGGCGGTCTGGTGGCGCGGGCCGCGGACGGGGGTCCGGCCGATCCGGGTATCGGGCGCTATGCCACGCGGTGGGACGGGGACCGGGTCGTCGCGGAGTGGCGGGTGGGTGACGAGCGGGAGCCCGTCACCGGACCCCTGCGGGTGCGCGGGGACGGCTGAGGCTCCGCGGGAGCAGGGAGCAGGAGGCGAGGCGGCGGGGAGGCGGGGAGCGCAGGCGGCGGTGCCGTCCGGAGGCGGGGGTCGGTGTCAGCCCCGGGCGTAGTCCCCGGCGAACCAGTGGGCCGCCGCGACCGTGTGGAGGGGGAACGCGAGCGTCCCGGGCGCCCGCAGGAGGTGCCAGCCCTCCGTCTCCCGGGTGGGCCGCACGGGCGGCAGGGCGGCGGCAGGGCGCGGCGGCAGCAGTCCGAACACCAGCAGGTGCCCGGCCGGGGAGCTCAGCGTGTCCGCGAGGCGCACCTCGCGCTCCGGTGCCTCGATGCCCGTCTCCTCGGCCAGTTCGCGGACGACGGCGTGCCGCCAGTCCTCCCCGTGGTCGATGAAGCCGCCGGGCAGCGCGATCCCGCCGCGCTGGGGCTCGATGGCGCGGGTGACGACGACGAGGCCGGTGCCCTCGGCGTCCTCGACGGGCAGCAGGGCGACGGCTACGGGCAGCGGGTTGCGGTAGGCGGTGGCGCCGCAGGCCCGGCAGGTGCGCGGCCAGCCGGCGGCGTCGTCGTAGCGGGTTCCGCAGGAGGAGCAGTAGGAGTCCGTGGGCACGGGCGGACTGTAGTCCATCGTGCGCTCGGGCCCGGGCGGGGGCGCAGCCCGGGCCCCGGTCGGCGCGCCCGGCCGCCGGGGCGGCGACGCCGGTGGTAGACCGTGGAGATGACCGATCATCAGGGTGCGGGCGGGCCGGGGTGCACGGGACGGCGGGCGGGTGCGGGCGGGGCGTCCCGCCGGGCGCTGCGCCGCGCCGCGGTCGCGCTGCTGTGCACGGCCGCTCTGGCGGCGGGCACCGGCGGGCCCGCCGGTGCCGCCGGGCCGGCGGGCGCGGCGCCGGAGTTGGTGGCGCTGCGGGCGGTGGCGCCGTCCGTCGTCCGGGAGATCCGGTACGCCTCACGCGAGAACTTCGTCGGCGGGCCGGTCGACGGCTACCGGGCGCCGCTGTGCCTGCTCACCGCTCCCGCGGCCCGGGCGCTCGCCCGGGCGCAGCGCTCCCTGCTGCGGCAGGGGTACACGCTGAAGGTGTACGACTGCTACCGCCCGCAGCGGGCGGTCGACCACTTCGTCCGCTGGGCGGCGGACCTCGGGGACCAGCGGACCAAGGCCGTGTACTACCCGCGTGTCGACAAGTCGTCCCTGTTCGGGCTGGGCTACCTCGCCGAGCGGTCGGGCCACAGCCGCGGGAGCACCGTCGACGCGACCCTGGTGCGGCTCGCCGCGGGGGGCCCGGGCGGGGACGGGGCACCGGAGGCGTGCCATGCACGGCGGGACGGGACCGCTGCGGACGGGTCGGTGGACATGGGGACCGCGTACGACTGCTTCGACCCGCTCTCCGCCACCGACTCCCCCGGTGTCACGGCCCGGCAGCGCACCGAGCGGCAGCGGCTCAGGGGTGCGCTGGAGGGCGTGGGGTTCGCCAACCTCCCCCAGGAGTGGTGGCACTTCACGTACCGGGAGGAGCCCTATCCGGACACCTACTTCGACGTGCCGGTCTCCCCCGAGGCACTGCGGGTGCGCCGGACGGGCTGACGCGGGTGGTGCCCGGGACTAGCGTGCGGGCATGAGCGAGCGGACCTTTACCTCGTACGAGGAGTTCTGGCCGTACTACGTGGCGATGCACTCCAGGGCGGCGACGCGCTGGGCGCACCTCGCCGGCACCCTCACCGGACTGGCCGTGGGCGTCTACGGGCTGGCCCGCGGGCGTCCGCGACACCTGGCGGCGCTGCCGCTGATCGGCTACGGAACGGCCTGGCCGGCCCATGTCCTGATCGAGGGGAACAACCCGGCCACCTTCGGGCATCCCGTCTGGTCGCTGCGGGGCGATGCGCGGATGATCGGGATGATGCTGGCGGGACGGGACCGCGAGCTGTCCGGGATCGCGCGGACATGGCTGGCCGAAAGGGCCCGGGAGGAGCACCGGCCCGCGGGGCCGGGCGCAGGACGGCAGGCCGGTGCACCGGCCGCACCGTGGCGCGGGAGCGGGCGGGGGGGGCGTCCTGCCGTACCGGCGTGCGGGTGCGTCAGGGGGCGGCGGGCTCACGGTCCCGGTCGACGCGGGCGAGGGCGTGCTCCACGACGGAGACCAGGATCCGCTTGACGGACTCCCGGTCACGCGCGTCCCCCGTGAGCAGGGGGACCTCGGGGTCGAGGTCGAGCGCCGCGCGCACCGTCTCGGGCGGGAAGGGCTCGGCGCCCTCGAAGCGGTTCACCGCGACGGCGAAGGGGATGCCGCGGCGTTCGAAGTAGTCGACGGCGGCGAAGCAGTCCGAGAGCCTGCGGGTGTCGGCGAGCACCACCGCGCCGAGGGCCCCCTGGGCCAACTCGTCCCACAGGAACCAGAAGCGGTCCTGCCCGGGCGTGCCGAACAGGTAGAGGACCAGGTCCTCCCGGAGCGTGATCCGGCCGAAGTCCATGGCGACCGTGGTGGTCGTCTTGGACTCCACGCCCGAGAGGTCGTCGACCACGGCGCCCGCCTCGGTCAGCGACTCCTCGGTGCGCAGCGGGCGGATCTCGCTGACGGCTCCGACCAGGGTGGTCTTGCCGACGCCGAAGCCGCCCGCCACCAGGATCTTCAACGTCACCGGCTCGATCGGCGCCGTCCGGCGGCTAGAGCGCCCGAAGGCCATTGATCACCTCGCGCAGGATACTCACGTCCGGCAGCTCGGCCGGAGGTACGGGACGGGTCACGTGGACGAGCGCGTCGTCCACGAGGTCGCCGACCAGGACCCGGACCACGCCGACGGGCAGGTCCAGGCCGGCGGCGAGTTCGGCGATGCTCAGGGGGGCGTCCTCGCAGCGCTCGACGATCTCCACGTGCTCGGGGGACAGGGACTGGTCCCGGCCCGGGTCGTGGGCGGCGGGTTCGGGGACGACCAGGGCGATCAGGTCGAGGCGGTGGCTGCTGTCGTGGGCGGTGCGGCCGCGGGTCATGGCGTAGGGGCGGACCACGGGACCGGCGTCCGCGTCGATCCAGTGCTGCGGCCGGCGTCTGTTCCGGACGGAGTCACTCATGGCTGACGCCTCACCGCCCGGTGTGCGGACCGGTCCGTGGGGCCATGGCCAGGTGTACGCCGACCCGCTTGACCATGAGGGTCATCTCGTAGGCGATCTGGCCGACGTCGGCTTCGGCGTCCGCCAGCACGGCGAGGCAGCTGCCGTCCCCGGCTGCCGTCACGAAGAGGAAGGCCTCGTCCAGTTCGACCACGGTCTGGCGCACCCGGCCCGCGTCGAAGTGGCGGCCGACCCCCTTGGCGAGGCTGTGGAAGCCGGAGGCGACCGCCGCGAGGTGCTCGCCGTCCTCGCGTCCGAGGTCCCGGGACGCGCCGGTGGCCAGCCCGTCCCCGGAGAGGACCAGGGCCTGGCGGATGCTGGCGACCCGCTCGACGAGTTCGTCGAGGAGCCAGTCGAGTTCGCGGGATTCCCCGGCGCGGCCGGCGGGGTCCCTCGGTGCGGTGTGCGGTGCGGTCATGGGCCGTCCCCCTCAGTCGTCGGTCCTGGTGCGGCCGGGGAAGCCCCGGATCCGCTCTGGGTGCCGGCAGTCCGGCCGGCGGCGTCGGTGGCGGCGGTTCCGCGGCCGTCGCGGGGAGCGTCCGGGCCGCCGGTCCCCGCGGCGTTCTCCCGGCGGCCGCGCCGCCATCCGCGCTGGATCGAGGCCATCCGGGCGCGCACGGCCTCGGCGTCGCGCTCCTGGAGCGGCTCCGGCGGCGCGGACGGCTCGGGCCGCTCGGTGTCCGCCGCACGGCGGAGCTGGGGGACGAGACTCGCCTGCCGGACCCGCCTGGGCAGTCCGCCGGGCCCGGCCGCCTGCGCGGCGGGCAACGGGCGGGGGCCGGCCGGACCCCCGCGGGGCGCCTCGCCGGAGGAGCGGGCGGAGGCGTCCGCGCCCCGTGCCCGCTCGCGGCGCTGCGGCAGGAGGGGGATCGGGTCCGCGCCCGCGTCCCGGCCGTCGCCCGGGCCGTCGGCGTCGACGGGGTGGTGCAGGCCCGCGGTTCCGCGGTCGTCCACCCGGCGCCCGTGGTCCGCCACCAGCGTCGGGGGGCGGCGCCGGGGCAGGGGGACGGCTCCGAGGAGCGGGGTGTCGGGGACGGGGGGCCGGCGGCGGCGGCCGGGCTCCTCTGCCCGGCGCGGGGAGCGGGCCCGGAAGATGCCGCCGCCTTCGCTGTCGGTGTCCTCGATCCCGGCGAGGGCGGCCGCGTCGAAGCCGCTGCCCCCGGGGCCGTCCGCCGCCTGGGCGCGCCGGGTGCGGCGGTCGTCCGGGCCCAGGGCGCCTACCGGGGCCTCCAGTTCGACGGGGCCGTCGAGGAGCGCGGACGGACCGCCCTCCGGGGGGACGTCGGCGAGGGCGCGCCTGCGCTGCTCACGGCGTCCGGCGGCGCTGTCGGTCTTGCGGTCCAGCCGGAATCCGGTGCCCTGGGTCTCGGGGGCGTCGGTGAGCAGCGCCGCCGGGATGAAGACCACCGCCGTCGTCCCGCCGTAGGGCGAGCGCTGCAGGCACACGCGGACGTTCTGGCGCCGGGCGAGACGGCTGACGACGAACAGGCCGAGGCGGTCGGTGTCGGAGAGCTCGAACTCCGGGGTCTCCGCGAGGCGGAGGTTGGCGTCGAGCAGGGCTTCGGGCGTCATCCCGAGGCCGCGGTCGTGGATCTCCAGGGTGAAGCCGTTCGCGACCCGCTCGCCGAGCACCTGCACCCCGGTGTGGGGCGGGGAGAACACCGTCGCGTTCTCCAGCAGTTCGGCGACCAGGTGGGTGAGGTCGGCGACGGCCGGGCCGCCCACGCCGATGCGGGGCAGTCTGCGGACCTCGATGCGCTCGTAGTCCTCGACCTCGGCGACGGCCGCGCGGACGACGTCCATCAGCTGGATCGGCTTGCGCCACTGGCGGGAGGGTGCCGCTCCGGAGAGGATGACCAGCCCCTCGGCGTGACGGCGCATCCGGGTGGTCAGATGGTCCAGGCGGAAGAGGTCCGCGAGCTCCTCCGTGTCCTCGGTGCGGCGCTCCATGGCGTCCAGCAGGGTGAGCTGGCGGTGCAGGAGGACCTGGTTGCGGCGGGCGAGGTTGACGAAGACCTCGGAGACCCCCCGGCGCATGTCCGCCTGGCGCACGGCCGCCTCGACCGCCGCGCGCTGGAGCGTGTTGAGCGCCTGCCCGACCTGCCCGATCTCGTCCTTGCCGTACTCCAGTCGGGGCGCCTCGGTCTCCACGTCGATCTGCTCGCCCGCGGCGAGCCGGCGCATCACGCTCGGCAGCCGGACCGCGGCGACCTCGTGCGCGTCCTTGCGCAGCCGGGACAGGGCGCGTACCAGTTCGCGCCCGATGCGGACGGAGACGACCACGGAGGCGAGCAGCGCGAGGAAGCCCAGCACGCCCGCCGCGCCGGCTCGCGCGAGGACCCGGTAGGCCGCGGGTTCGACACGGTCGTGGTGGCGCTGCCCGGCCTCGCGGGCCTCGGCCGCGAGGTCGTCCAGGACGGGGACGGCGGCCTGCTCCCACCGCTCGGCCTCGCCCGCGGTGAGGTCCTTCGCGGGTCCCCGGGCGACGAGGCGGTCCTCGGCGTCCCGCAGCGGTGCGCTGCGGGGGCTGCTCCAGTACTCCTCGACGATCCGGCTCTCCCGGCGGGACAGGCTCTCCAGACTGATCCGGTAGTGCAGCGCGCGCTGGGCCATCAGGTCGGTGAGAGCGCGGAGTTCGGGGGCGGTGACCTTGCCCGTGGCGAGCGTCGAGGCGATCAGTGCGTCCTCGCGGGAGAGCATCTCGCGCCCGCGGAGCAGCCCCACCAGGGCACGGCCCTGGCGCTCCAGTTCCGCGTCGTCCAGGACGTGCACGGTCACCAGGAAGGTGTGGGCGGGGTCGATGAGCCGGTTGTAGTAGCCCAGGGCCTGCATGCGGGAGAGGGCGTTGGAGTCGACCGAGCGGCGCAGCGCCGCGATGCCGTCGAGGGCGTCGAGGAAGGCGCCGAGCCGGCGCCCCGTGGAGCGGGTCATGGCGTCGCGCACGGAGGGGTCCGCGGCGCCGGCGCGCACCGCGGCGATCGCGGTGTCACTCGCCTCGCGGCGGGCCCGCATGGCGGGTTGGGCGTCGGCGGACCGCCGGTCGGCGAGGTAGACCAGGGTGTCGCGCCGCTCGCGCTGCAGGAGGTCGACGGCCTCCTCGACCGGGGTTCCGACCTTGCGCGAGACGGTGGTGGCGTCGAGCAGCCGGGCGGCCTCACGACCGGTGAGGACGGTGGCGAACGCCCACAGGGCGCCGAGCGAGAGCAGGGGGACGAGCAGCAGCGCCACGATCTTCCGGCGGATCGACTTCCCGCGAAAGCGCATGGCCTCCCCCTGCTCGACCCGGCCCGGCCAGGCGGGTGTTCCGTCAGCAAACGGCGAGAGCGTACTACTGACACAGGAACAACTCGAAGACTCGTCCGGGACGATTTTCGGCCGGTGATATGCCCGTGAATCGGCGCATCGACACTCTTCCGGGGGCTGGCCTCCGTCGGAGCGCGCGAGGACAGCGGCCGCGTCCTCATGTTCCGGAGCATGGCAGATGGCTGGATATAGGCGATGTGGACGGCATGGAGCGGGCTCGGGGCATCCTTCCGGGGCTCTCGCTCGTCCTTACGTCAGGGGAACCCCCGGCGTTCACCGCTGCCGTGCGTGCGTGCGGCGGCGGTGCGGCGCACGGGCCGGTCCTGCCACGACTCCGGGGCACACCGTCGGCGGCCGTCGGCGGCAACGGAATGGAACGAATGGTTCCGGGCAGGCACCCCTGAGGCGGACACAGGTGGGGAGTGACGGCAGGTATGGACACGGACGAGCGCCGGACGGGGGCGCCCCGGCGCGAGGAGCACGGTGCGGGGCCGCAGGGCGCGGTGGCCTCCGGGAGGGGCGGGCGGAGCACCGCGGGGCCCGTGGTGCCGGGGGCGCGCGCGCCCGGCCGGTCCGGGCCCGGCGTGCCCTCCGCGCCGGAGCAGCGGCCGCTGTGGGTGGAGGAGCCCGAGGGGAGGCGCCGCATGGCCGACCCGGTGCGCACCGCGGCGGTGCGGGCGGTGATCATCGTCTCGCTGACGCTGATCCAGGCGATGATGGCCTTCCTGTTCAGCCTCACCGACTCCTGGCTCGCCTTCCCCACGGTGCTCACCAGTGTCGCGGGCACGGTGGTGGCGACCTGGGCGGTACTCGACGTGTGGGTGACCCGCCAGGTGTGGAAGCAGCGCCACGGGGTCGTCTCGGTGCCGAGCAGCACGGCGCGCCGCATGCGCCGGGAGCGGCGCCGCGCCGAGCGGGCCGCCCGGCGCGGGGGCCGGATAGCCCGCGGCGGGCCGGTGGCGCCGCCGGAGGCCGGCGGTCGGGTCCGGGACGGCGGCGCGGGGCGGCTGTCCCGGGCGTGAACCCCGTCCGGCCCGGCGGGCGCCCCGATCCGGGTGCCGCGCGGTGCGGGACCGCTCAGCGGACCTCGGCACCTCCGGCACCCGGATCGGCGGGAAGGCCGGCCCCCGGGACGGGCGCCGCGGGCGCCGACGGGGGGTCGGGCTGCGCCGGGACGGTGGCCGCCCTGCGGAACATGCGGGTGGAGGTGATCTCCCCGTGGACCGTCCCGCCCGCCGGGTCGGATTGCGGCAGCCCGGGACGCAGATGCTCCTCGACGCTGATGTACTTCAGTCCCGCCCGCAGGTCCGCGTCGTTGCGCAGCCTGATCACCAGGGGGAACTCGGCGAGCGCCGTGGTGTCGAACAGCCCCGTGGTGTACAGGAGCTGGACGCCGAGGGCGTCCGACACGGCCCGCTGCAGTTCCAGCAGGTAGGTCGCGTTGGCACGGCCGATGGGGTTGTCCAGGAAGAGCGTCCCCGCATGGCGGTGCCGGTCCCGGCCGCGGTCGTTGCTGCGCAGGGCGGCCATGGTGCAGTAGAGCGCGATGGCGGCCGTCAGGAGCTGGCCCCCGGAGAACACGTCGCCCATCTGGCCGACGGGCACCCGCTCCGCGCGCAGCACGGCGTCGGGCTTGAGGATCTCCACGGCGACGCCCTTGGGCTGCAGTGCGGCCTGCACCCCCCGCAGCAGCAGGGACATGCCGTCCCGGCGGCCCTCCCCGTAGGCGGCGGAGGAGTTCTTGCGGACGGCGGCCCGGGTGGCCTCGTCGACGACCTCGCCCAGTCGCTCGGCGAGCAGGGCGTGGTCGGGTTCCTCGAAGCGGATGCGCAGGAACTCCTGCCCCGACCACTCGCCCAGCCCCTCGGGCAACCGGGACAGGCGCTGCGCCGAGCGCAGCGTCGCCAGTGCCGACTCGACGAGTCCGCGGAGCCGGTCGACGATCGTCTCGCGGTTGCGCTCCAGCTGCGTCAGCTCGTCGGTCAGCACCCGCAGGCGCGGTGCGAAGGCCTCCGCCCAGGTGGCCGCGTGCTCGGGCAGCGCGGCGGCGGGCAGTTCGCGGATCTGCTGCCGGGCGGGTGTACGGACCTGCTCGAAGCGCGTGGAGTTGGCGTGCCGCACCAGGACGTCGCTCGCCTCGCGCACGGCGGCCTCCGCGGCGGAGAGGTCCGCGGCGCAGCCGCGCAGCGAGCGGCGGGCCTCGGTCGCCGAGGTACGCGCCTCCTCCAGGGTCCCCGGGTAGGACTCGGGCTCGGTGTGGGCCTCCTCGTCCTGCTGGTGGTCGCGGAGCAGGTCGCGCAGCAGGGCGGCGGTCTCGTCGAATCCCCCGGCGGCGTCCTCGGCGGTCCGGTGCGCCCGCAGGAGGGCGGAGTGGGTCGCCCGTGCCGTCTCCAGCTCCTCCGTGCGCGCGGCGAGCGCGCCGCTCGCGGTGCGCAGCAGCGCCTGGGCGTGCTCGACGTCCGAGGGCACCATGTCCTCGGGGAGTTCGGTGTGCGCCTCGCCCTCGGCGGGGGCCAGACGCTCCGCCTCGCCGCGGAGGCGGCCGAGCTTCTCGCTGGCCTCCGAGGCACGGGACTCCAGCATCTGCACCAGGGCCTCGGCGCGCGCGGCGGCGGCCTGGCGCGAGGGCCCGTCGGCGCCGTCGGTGCTCTCCAGAAGCTGCGCGGCCCGGGTGCGCACCTTGTTGGTGAGCCGGTCGAGTTCGGCCAGGGCGGCGCTCTCGTCGCTCTCCGCGCGTGCCTGCTCGGCGCGGAGGTCGGCTCCCACACCGACCTTCTCGTACAGCCTCGACGCGGCCCGGTACGCCTCCCGCAGGGCGGGCAGCGGTGCGCGGGGGGTGTCGGGATCCGCCGCGGGCTTCTCCGGGGCACCGGCGATCTCGGCCCGCTCGGAGCGCAGCGCGCGGGCCGTGCGACGGGCGTCGTCGCCGGCCCGCTGGGCGGCACGGCGGTCCTCGTCGGCGGCCTTGGCCCGCTCCAGCAGGGAGGTGGCGCGGGCCTCGGACTCGGCGGCCTCCTCCGCCAGTTCGCGCAGCCTCGTGCCCCATCCGGCGCGCTCCCTGAGGCGGAAGGCCAGCCCGGCGAGCGCGTCCGCGGCGCGGCGGGCCCGCTGGGCGGTCTCCTGGCGCTCGTCGCGGATCCGTGCGGCGTCGGCGGCGGCCTCATCGGCCTCGGCGCGTTCGGCCCGGGCCTCGGCGAGCCGCTCCCGGGCCTCGGCGGCGGCCTCGGCGGCGGCGGCCTCGGCGGCGGCGAGTTCGGCCAGCATGCCCGGCGGGCAGTCCTCGCGCCACGCGGCGAGCCGGGCGGCCAGCGACCGGTCCCGGGTCAGCCGGGCGGCGAGGGCGCGGATCTCCTCGTCCCGCTCGGCGGCCCGCTGCCGCAGGCTGTGGCGCTCCTGGTCGGCGGCGTGCTCGTCGTGCATGGCCGGGTTCGGCGGGACGAGGAAGACGTCGCCGGTGCCGTCGCCGCCGGAGGGCACGGGGGCCAGCAGCGCGGCGGCGGTGCCGACGGCCACGGCGGAGCGGGGCAGCAGGGCCGCCCCGGCGAGTACCTCGCGGGCCCTGGCGTGGGATGCGGGGTCGGTGACCACCACGCCGTCGACGAGTTCGGGCCGGGCGGCGAGCACCGCCGCGTGGTCGGCGGGGTCGACGGCCTGCGCGAGGTAGCGCCAGCCGGGGAGCGCCGGGATGCCGTGCTCACCGAGGTACTCGACGGTGGCCAGGACGTCGGGCGCGGGCGGCAGGAGCCCTCCGTCGCCGAGGGCGCCGAGGATGCGGGAGTCGTCCGCGGCGGCCGTGCGCAGGTCGAACAGCTGGCGTTCCGCGGATGCCACGGAGGTGTCCAGCAGTTCCCTGAGCTCGTCGGCGAACCCGTCGAGCCGGGCGGCGGTCAGGGGCGCGGAGCCCGCCGCCGGCGGAGCGCCTGCCGCGTCCGCGGGGGCGCCGCCGTGCAGCGGTGCGGCCTCGGGGGTCCGGGGAGCGGGCACCGGGCCCCGGGCCGTGCCCGCCGCCGTGCTCCCGGCGCCGGGCGCGAGGCCGAGGAGGTCCGCGAGCCGGTCGTCGGCGGCGAGGGACTCCGCGGCCCGGCGCTCGGCCTGGTAGGCGTGCTCGGCCGCGACGGCGGCGTCCTCGGCCCGGGCGGCGGCCAGTTCGGCACGGGACTCGGCGGCCGCCGCGTCCTTCGCGCGCTGCGCCGTCGCGAGCGCGGTGGCGCGGGCTGCGTCCCATGCCTCGACGGCGTTCTTCTCGGCGTCGCTGGCGGCGAGCGCGGCGCGGGCGGGGTCGGCGTCGGGCCGGCTGTCGTCGAGCCAGCCGGCCCGGACCGCCTCGGCCGTCTCCTGCTCGACCTCCTGGAGCCGCTGGCGGAGGTGGCCGGTCTCGCTGCGGGCCCGCTGGGCCTCCGTCGCGGCAGCCGTGGCGTCGCGGTGGGCGGCCTCGGAGGACTCCTGGAGGCTTCGGGAGCGCTCCTCCTCCTCGTTGGCGACGCGCTCGGCGTCCTCGGCCGCGGCGTGCAGTGCCAGGACCAGGTCTCCGGCCGCCTTCTCCCGGGCGGCGAGGGCCGGAGCCGCGTCGCGCTCCGCCTCGCGGATCGCCGCGGCGACCCTGGCGGAGCGGTCCCCCGCGGCACGGTGGCGCAGCACGGCCTCCGCGGCCTGCCAGGCGGCGTGCAGGGTGCGGGCGTCGTTCAGTTCGCGGCGCTGGGAGGCCGCTCCCTTCTCCGCCACGGTGAGCGCCAAGGAGGCGTGGCGGAAGGCCAGCTCGGCCGCCACGAGGGCGCTGCGGCCGCGCGCCTGCTCGGCGTCGGTCACGGCGTGGGCGGCGTCGGCGACCTGCCGGGCGAGTTCGGCGGCGAGCCCCCGCTCCTGCGCGCCCCGGGCGGAGAGGCGGCGGGCGAGGGTGCGGGTGCGGCGCTCGGCGCCGGCGTGGATGTCGCGGGCCCGGGCCCGCGCGTCGGCTGCCTCGACGATGCGGCCGAGGAGGTCGACGGAGCCCGCGGTGAAGTCGCGCTCGGCGGTGAGTTCCGCCCGGCGGCCCAGCTTGTTGCCGAAGCCGCTGACGAGGTCGGCGAGGCCGTCGGTGTCCCGGGTGTCGGTGACCGCGCGCAGCAGCAGGTCGGTGAAGTCGGAGTCCTTCTTGACGGCGAAGAGGCCTGCGGCCTCGCCCTCGTCGGCGTTCATCTCGCGCTGGTAGCGGAAGAGCTCCGGGTCGAGGCCGAGCTCGCCGAGGTGCTCGTTCCAGCGGTCGTGGATCTCCTCCCAGCAGATCTCCAGGTGGGGGTAGGCCTTGCCGGCCTCGGTCAGCGCGTCGCGGAAGCCCTTCATGGTCCGGCGGCGCCCCTGTGCGCCGGACGCGCCCTCGGCGACGGGGCGCATCGCCGTCGACTCGGCGACGGGCAGGTTGTCCAGGCTCAGCCCCGGCCCGGGGCGGAAGGAGTACCACGCCTCGGCGAACTTGCGCGGGTCGTTGGAGACCTGGCGGCCGCGCCATTCGCTGACCTTGCCGACGACGACCAGCTCTCCGGTCTGGGTGTGCTGCCACTCCAGCGCGACGTGCCCGCAGTCGTCGGCGAGCAGGAACTTGCGCAGCACTCCGGAACTGGCGCCGCCGAGGGTGTTGCGGTGGCCGGGCAGCATCACCGAGAAGATCAGCTTCAGCAGCACCGACTTCCCGCCGCCGTTCTCCAGGAACAGCACGCCCGCGGGGGCGGGCCGGCGCGGCGGGCCGACGGGCTCCTCCTCGAAGAACTCCGCCTGTGCGGGGGCGGGGTGGGGCACCACTGCGCCGACTCCCCGCAGGTCCAGCACGGTGTCGGCGTAGCGGGCACCGGCGGGGCCGATGGAGTAGAGGCGGACCCGGGACAACTCGTACATGGCGGCGGACTCTCAGTCTTCGTCTGGCTGCTCCGAGCGGTGGGGCCGCCGGGCGGGCGGCGGGTGACCGTTCGGGGGTCGGGCGGTTCGGCGGTGCCCGGGGCGGGCGGGGCGCGTGCGGTCAGGTGTGGAAGGGCAGGCCCGCGTCGGCGGCCAGTTCGAGGTCGTCGCCCTCGGGGGCCGGCACCAGCGTGGCGCTGCCGTCGCTCACCGGGACCACGCCCAGGTCGAGCAGTTCGGACATGGCCGCCGTACCGGCCATGTCGCGCACCTGGAGCTGGAAGCGGGCGGTGGTCCGGTACGTGCCGCCCGCCTCGTCGCCGGTGCGCTGGAGGAAGCCGGACTCGGTGAGGAAGCCGACGGCCTTGCCGATGATGCCGGTGGTCGAGCCGGCGAGGCGCCGGGCGTCCTTGGTGGCCCCGGTGGCGCTGCGCCGGGCGTAGACCCGCCATGCCTCCTCCAGGTGCGAGGAGCCGCTGGCGGGGTCGCTGTTGCGGCCCTCCTCCTCCGCCCGCTCCTCGAGCCGGCGGCAGGCCTGGCGGACGAAGCCGTCCACGCCGTTGACGGTGATGCGGCCGATGTAGCCGTCGTCGGCGAGGTCCTCCGGGCGGGGGAAGGCCATGGCGGCGACGGCGAGATGGGCCAGGCCGTGGAGGAAGCGGTCGGCCGCGTCCGACGAGGCCCGGCGCGCGTAGTCGCCCATGCGGACGGCGAAGACGGAGTCCTCGCCCGCGGTGACGGCCATGCCGGCGCGGGGCGAGACCTCCAGGACCACGAGGCCGAGCCCGGTGGCGACGGCGTCGGCGAGGCGGGCGAAGGCGGTGTCCTCCCGGTAGCGGCGCAGCAGTTCGCCGTACTCGGCGTCGCGGGCGGGGAGGAGTCTCGGCTGGAGCCCGAAGGAGACGAGGCGGGCTGCGTCGGCCGCGTCGGCGGGGGTGAGGCTCCCGGCCCCCGGGGCGGAGACCGGTCCGGCCGGGGGCCCCGAGGGCGCGCCCGGCTCGCTCCACGCTGCGGAGTGCTCGGCGGGGTGGTCGCTCACGGGTGGGGCTCCTCGGGGATGCGCGGGGCGGCCGCTGGGGCCGGTCGGTGGGGCGGTGCCGCTCCAGGGCGGGTGGGGGCGGCGGGGCGGGCGTCCTCGGGCCCGTCCCACCGGACGCCGCGGGCGGGCGAGGGGCGGGCGGGGGCCCGGCTCCCGGATGCGGGGGCGGGCGGCCGGTGCGGCGCCGTGCCGGGCCGTGCGCCGGGGGCGGTCATGCCCCCTCCGACCGGTCGGCCGCCATGCCCTCGGCGTCCAGCAGCGCGGTGCCGACGATCAGGTCGGCACCGCCGAACTCGGGGTCGTCCAGCTCGGTGCCGTCGTCCACGGCGAACAGCAGCCGCTTCTCGCCCTGGCGGTAGGCGGTGCCCACCGGGGGGCTCGCCGCGTGGACGGCCAGCAGCGCCACGAGGTACGGCAGGTCCGGGTCGGTGCGGCGGGCCTCGGCGAGGAGGCCGGACAGCCTGCGGGGTGCCTCGTGCTCCAGGTCGAGCAGCTCGGTGGCGCGGGCGAGCTGCTCCTCGCTGAACCGGCTGTCGTCCGGGGTGGCGATGAGGTCGGGCTCCGGCATCTCGGCGCCGAGGTGCTCGCGTTCGGCCGGCGGGGTCAGCAGGACGTCCACCAGGTCGGCCATCCGGACGCTGGCCGGGGTGCGCAGGCCGGTGCCGCGGGCGAAGTAGGCGTCGGTGACGCGGGTCGCCGACTCCAGCGGCAGCGGCAGGACGGGGGCCATCAGCTGCCCGTACAGGTCGAGGCCGGTACGCCCGGTGGGACGCGCGAAGGCCTGGCGGTCCTGTTCGGCGCGGAACAGCGGACCGGCCTCCAGCAGCCGGGACTGCAGCTGGGTGTGCCGCCGGATGCAGTCCTTGACTATGTCGACGAGTTCGGCGGCGCGGCGCTTGTGGTCGGCGAGCCTCGGGTCGTCGCCCGCCTCGGCCTCGTCGCGCGCCCTGCGGATGTTGGTGAGGATGGCGTTCTCGTGGCGGTAGCGGTCGGCCACGTGCTCCAGGGCCTCGGCGATCATGTCGGGCACGGTGTTGAGCCAGTCCACCGCCCGCACGTTGCGGCGGGTGGCCTCCAGCGTGCGGCGCAGGGTCTCGGAGTACTGGACGGTCCGGTAGCGGGCCTGCTCGGCGGCGAGCTGGGCGTCGGCGAGGCGACCGCGGCTGATCAGGATCTCCAGCTTGACCTCGGCGGCGATCTGCGCGCTGGTGACATCCGTGTCGAGGGCGCCGACGAGGACGTTGACCGCCTCGTCGGTGGTGCGCAGGTAGACGCCGCCCCCGTGGCCGGGGACCTCCTCGATCAGCTTGAAGTCGTAGTCGCGGCGGGTGTAGGCGCCGTCCGGACCGAAGGTGCCGTAGACGGCGCGGAAGCCGCGGTCCACGCTGCCGACGTTGATCAGGTTCTCCAGGACCCAGCGGGCGACCCGTTCGTGCTCCTCCTGGGGGCGCTGCGGCGCCTGGGCGGCGACCCGCGGGAGCAGCCTGGCCACTATCTGCTCGTGGTCGGCTCCCGTGTCGAAGTCCATGTGCAGGGTGACGAGGTCGATGGCGGCGAGGGCGACCTCCGCCATCGTGTAGACCGAGTACTCGCCGGCCAGGTTGGCCTTGCGCGCGTCCAGGTCGTGCAGGGGCGCGGTGCAGGCGAGGGCGCGCAGCCGCCGCGCCAGCCCTTCGTCGGCGGCCGGGCCCGGCGCGGGCCGCGGCCCCGCGCTGAGCTGGGGCGGAGCGGGGTCCGTCGGGGCAGGCGAAGTCACGCTGCACAGATTAGGTCCTCGCACGGACAACGGTCGAAACGACGCAGGGCGACCGGGCGGGTGCGCCGTGTCACGGCGGCGCGGCGGATCGCGGGCGCCGCAGGGCGGGCGCCACCGCCGGGCCGCCGTCCGGCCGGTCGCGCACGGCAGGCGGGGGCGGGCGCTCCGCGGGCCGCGGGGGCGCGGAGGGCCCGGGGGCACCTACTTCCGGTCGGGGCGCTCAGGCGCCGGGGCCCACGGTCCCGTCACGGGCGCCGCCGGGGACGGCGTGGGCGTAGGCCTCGACGAGCCGGGCGCGCGAGTCGTCGAGGTAGTCGGCGAGGAGCCGTTCCGCCTCGGTGGGCTCCCCGCGGCGGAGCGCGTCGAGGATCTCCCGGTTGCGCACCAGGTAGGGCTGGTGGAGGGCGCGGAGGTCGTCGACGACGTGGAAGGCCAGCCTCAGTTCGGCGAGCACGCCGCGCATCAGCTCGTCGGTGCGCGGGCTGCCCGCGAGGGCCACCAGCTCGCGGTGGAAGTGGATGTTGGCGGTGGAGACGCCGCGCCAGTCCCGGTCGCCGGCCGAGTGCTCGCCGACCTCGACGGCGGCCGCCAGGCGCTCCAGGGGGTACGGGGGCTCGCCGAGACCCTGGACGACGGCGCGTTCGACCAGGTGCCGCGTGCGGTAGATGTCGTCGACGTCCTGCACGGCGAGCACCCGCACGAAGACGCCCCGGTTGAGTTCGTGGACGAGCAGCCGCTCGTGGGTGAGCAGCCGGAACGCCTCGCGCAGTGTGTTGCGCGAGACCCCGAGCGCCCTGCCGATGGCCTCCTCGGAGAGGCGCTCCCCGGGCGGGAAGTACCCCTCGGCGATGCGGGTGCGCAGGATGTCGGCGACGCGCTCCGCCGTGCTGGTGCGCCCCAGCAGGTGGCGGTCGTCCGCAAGTCCGCCGCCCTTGGGCCCGGTCGTCTCCACGACACCCCTTTCTCACCGCGCTCTGCCCGCGCCGGACGGCGCCCAACCCGGCGCACGGGAGTACATCGTAGGAGCCGGAACGCGCCACTGCGCCCCTTGTCGGATCGTTGAACAATCCTCTACGTTGTGGTGACCGGCCGCGTCGGGCCGGTCACGGACGGGGATCCCGCAGGCACCGGGGCCCCTCACGGCACCGTCGGCACCGGCCGACGGCGCCCCGCCCCTCCACCCGGCACGCCCCACACCCCTTCACGGAGCGAGGTGCAGATGAGCACGGCCAGGACTCGGCCCGTCCCCGGCGGCGCCGCGCAGGACACCGGCGCCTTCGCGTGGTTTCGCTCCCTCGGCCCCGGCGGGCGCCGCGCGTTCGGCGGAGCCTTCGGCGGATACGCGCTGGACTCGTACGACTACTTCGCGCTGCCGCTGGGCATGGTCGCCATCGCGGCCTCCTTCGGCCTGGACAACGGGCAGACGGGGCTGCTGACCACGGTCACCCTGGTCGTCTCCGCGCTCGGAGGCGCGCTCGCGGGGATGCTCGCCGACCGGATCGGCCGAGTCAGGGCCCTGATCGCCACCGTCGCCACCTATGCGGTCTTCACCGTCCTGTGCGGCTTCGCCACGAGCTACGAGATGCTGCTCGTCTTCCGGGCCCTGCAGGGGCTGGGCTTCGGCGGGGAGTGGGCCGTCGGAGCCATCCTCGTCGCCGAGTACGCGCGGTCCGCCCACCGGGGGCGCACGCTCGGGGCGGTGCAGAGCGCCTGGGCGGTGGGCTGGGCTCTGGCCGTCGCCGTCTACACCCTGGTCTTCGGGTTCCTGGACGCGGACACCGCCTGGCGCGTGCTGTTCTGGACGGGAGCGCTGCCGGCCCTGCTGGTGGTCTACGTCCGCCGCAACGTCAGCGACGCCCCCGAGGCCGCGGAACGGCGGCGTGCCAGTGGCGAGCGGGGTTCGCTCGCCGCCCTCTTCCGAGGGGACCTGCGCCGCGTCACCCTGTGCGCCACGCTGCTCTCGACGGGGGTGCAGGGCGGCTACTACACCCTGGCGACCTGGGTGCCGACCTACCTCGCCTCGGAGCGGGGGCTCACCGTCGTCGGAACCGGCGGATACCTGGCCCTGCTCATATCAGGCGCCTTCGCGGGCTACCTGACCGGTGGGTACCTCACGGACCACATCGGCCGCAAGAACAACATCGTCCTGTTCGCGGCCCTGTCCGCAGCCGCCATCCTCGCCTACACCTCTATCCCCGAGGGGGCCGACGGCCTCCTGCTCCTGCTCGGATTCCCCCTGGGCTTCTGCATGTCGGCGATCTTCAGCGGCTTCGGCTCCTATCTGAGCGAGCTCTACCCGGCCGCGGTCCGGGGTACGGGCCAGGGCTTCACGTACAACAGCGGCCGAGCCGTCGGGGCCTTCCTCCCCACGCTCGTCGGGTTCCTCTCCGGCAGCTGGGGCGTCGGAGGGGCGCTGGCCCTCGGCGCGGCAGGGTACGGGCTGGCGGTGCTGGCCTTGGCGGGCCTGCCCGAGACGCGCGGACTTGAGCTCGCATGAAGGCCCACCGGTCCCACGGCGGCTGCTCCGGGGCGTCCCGGGCGATCGCCGTACGGGCGCCCGGCCCGTGCCGAGGTCCGCGCGCCGCCGCGCCGGGCCCCCAGGCCCGGGGGCCCGCGGTCCCGCCGGGCATCATGCTGCCCCCCGCCGCCGCACGTGTCGCGGTCCGACCCCACAGGAGATCACCGTGACCGAAGTGTCCATCGACCTCAACGCCGACCTCGGCGAGGGCTTCGGCCGCTGGCAGCTGACCGACGACGAGGAGCTCCTCTCCGTCGTCACCAGTGCCAACGTCGCCTGCGGGTTCCACGCGGGGGACGCGGCGACCATGCGCCGCGTCTGCGACCTGGCCGCCGCACGCGGTGTGCGGATCGGCGCCCAGGTCTCCTACCGGGATCTGGCGGGATTCGGCCGCAGGGCGATGGAGGTGCCCCCCGGCGAACTCGCCGCCGAAGTGGCCTACCAGATAGGCGCACTGGAGGTCTTCGCCCGGGCGGCCGGATCGCGCGTCTCCTACGTCAAACCCCACGGCGCCCTCTACAACCGGGTCGTGCACGACCCGGAGCAGGCGGCAGCGGTCGTCGAGGGGGTCCTCCTGGCCGGAGAGCGGCTCCCCGTACTCGGGCTGCCGGGCTCGGTGCTGCATGACGCGGCGCGCAGGGAGAGCCTGCCGGTCGTACCGGAGGCCTTCGCCGACCGGGGCTACACCGCGCAGGGCACCCTCGTCCCGCGAGGCGGCCCGGGGGCACTGGTCAGCGATCCCGGCGCGGTGGTCGAGCGGTCGCTCGGCATGGCGCTGTCCGGGGCCGTCACCTCGGTGTGCGGTCACCCGGTCAGCATTCCGGCGCGGTCCCTGTGCCTGCACGGGGACACGCCCGGAGCGGTCCTGCTGGCCCGCAGTGTCCGGGCACGGCTGGAGGAGTCGGGTGTCAGAGTGGAGGCCTTCGCATGACGGGCACGGGGCACAGCCCCGTCGGCCCGCGGCCCTCTCCCGCTGCCCGGCGGGAGGCCGCTCGGGCACGCTCCGCCGGCTCCGACCTCTCCGGTTCTCCTGCCTCCGCGCCGGCCGTGCCTCCGCCTCCCGCCCGCTCGGCCTCCCGCGACGCCTCCGGGCTCTCCGTGCCGTCCCCGCGCCCCCTCGGGACCCGGGGCGCGGACGCGGGTACGCCCGGCACGACTCCCGGCGCACACGAGGCCGGGGCGGTACGGGTGCTTCCGGTCGGCAGCCGCGCACTCCTGGTGGAGCTGGGGGGCGGGGAGGAGACGGCCGCCTTCCACGCGGAGGTCCAGCGGCGGAGGGCGGCGGGGCTGCTCCCCGGGGTGGGCGAGGTGGTCCCCGCCGCACGGACCGTGCTGCTGGACGGGGTGGCCGACCCGTCCGCCCTCGCCCAGGAGATCCCCCGGTGGGAGTACGCGCACCCCGACGACACGGCGGCCGGGGAGGTGGTGGTCCCGGTGCGCTACGACGGCCCCGACCTTCCGGAGGTGGCGGACCTCTGGGGCGTGTCGGTGCAGGAGGCCGCCCGGATCCACGCATCGGCCGCGTACCGGGTCGCGTTCTGCGGCTTCGCACCGGGCTTCGGGTATCTCACGGGGCTGCCCGACGCCTGCGCCGTGCCCCGCCGGGCCACGCCCAGGACCGCGGTCCCGGCCGGCGCGGTGGCCCTCGCGGGCGGCTACACGGGCATCTACCCGCGGCCGTCCCCCGGGGGCTGGCAGCTCATCGGGACGACCGGCGCGCCGCTCTGGGACCCGTCGCGGCAACCCGCCGCCCTGCTCTCCCCCGGCACCCGGGTGCGCTTCGTCCCGGAGGAGCCGTGACGGCCCGCGGCTCCGGAGGGCCGCCGCCGGTGCGGGCCCTGCTGGTGGTCCGCCCCGGGGGGCTGACCACGGTCCAGGACGCGGGCCGCCCCGGGTACGCGCATCTCGGGGTGCCGCGGTCGGGGGCGCTCGACGGTCCCGCCGCCCGGCTCGCCAACCGCCTCGTCGGCAACGCCCCGGACGCCGCGGTGCTGGAGACGACCCTGGGCGGGTGCGCCGTGCGCCCGCTGACCGGGGTGGTGGCCGTCGTCGGAGGGGCGCCCTGCGCGGTCACCCTCGACGGCCGCCCCGCGCCCTGGGGCGTTCCGTTCCGGGTGGGCGCCGGGGCCGTGCTGGATGCGGGACCTGCGCTGCGGGGTGTGCGCAGCTACCTGGCCTTCGCGGGCGGCGTGGACGTGGCGCCCGTACTGGGCAGCCGTGCCACGGACCTCTTGTCGGGCCTGGGGCCGCAGCCGCTGGCGGAGGGCGCCGTGCTGCCTCTGGGGCCGGGGCCGGGACGGCCCGGACCGGTCGGCGCCGGGGTGCCCTGGGCGGCACCGCCCGGGGAACTGGTGCTGCGGCTGCGGCCGGGGCCGCGTCACGACTGGTTCGCACCGGGCACCCTACGGCGGCTGTACGCCTCCCGGTACCGGGTGTCGGCGGCCAGCAACCGCATCGGGCTGCGGGTGGAGGGCCCTGGGCTGGAGCGTGCCGTGGGAGGGGAACTGCCCAGCGAGGGGATGGTCCTGGGGGCGGTGCAGGTGCCGCCGGACGGACGCCCGGTGGTCTTCCTCGCGGACCATCCGACCACCGGCGGCTACCCCGTGGTGGGTGTGGTGGAGGAGGGGGACCTGGCGGGAGCGGCCCAGGCCCCGCCCGGAACACCGGTCCGGTTCGTCCCGGTCTCCCGGGCCCTCGCCCCCTCTGCCTCCCGCGCTTCCCCCGGCCGCGGCTCCCCCGGCTCCCCCGTTCCGGGGGGCTCCTGAGGAGGGCCGTACCCTCCCCCGCCGGGGGTGCGGACGACGAGCAGGTCCCCGGCGTGCATGGCGACCGTGTCCACGCCGTCGAGGGTCTCCTCGCGTCCGTCCGCCCTGACCACCCGGTTCTCACCGAGGGCACCGGGCCCGCCCCCCGCCATGCCGTACGGGGGGACCCGGCGGTGCCCGGTCAGCAGGGCCACGGTCATCGGCTCCAGGAACCGGAGTTCGCGCACGACACCCTCCCCTCCGCGCCACCGGCCCCGTCCGCCGCTGCCCTCCCGGACCGCGAAGGACTCCACCCGCACGGGGAAGCGCCACTCCAGCACCTCGGGGTCGGTGAGGCGGGAGTTGGTCATATGGGTCTGCACGGCGTCGGCGCCGCTGAAGCCCTCGCCCGCTCCCGACCCCGAGGCAACGGTCTCGTAGTACTGGAGGCGGTCGTTGCCGAAGGTCACGTTGTTCATGGTCCCCGACCCCTCCGCCTGCACCCCGAGTGCGGCGTACAGGGCCCCCGTGACGGCCTGGGAGGTCTCCACGTTCCCGGCCACCGTGGCCGCCGGGTGGACGGGCGAGAGCATCGAGCCGGCGGGGATGCGGACGTCCAGGGGCTCCAGACAGCCGCTGTTGAGCGGGATGTCCTCCCCCACCAGGGTCCGGAAGACGTACAGCACGGCCGCCATGACCACGGACGACGGGGCGTTGGCGTTGCCCGGCACCTGGGGGCTGGTCCCGGCGAAGTCGACGACGGCGGACCGGCGCGCCCGGTCCACGTGCACGGCCACCCGGATGACCGCCCCGGAGTCCGTCTCGTAGCGGCAGGAGCCGTCGCGCAGCCCGGCGACGATGCGGCGCACGGACTCCTCCGCATGGGCCCGGACATGCCCCATGTAGGCGTGGACCACGTCGAGCCCGAACTCCGCCACCATCTTCCGGAGTTCGGCGATGCCCTTCTCGTTGGCGGCGATCTGTGCGCGCAGGTCGGCGAGGTTCGCCTCCGGAGCCCGGGACGGGTACCGCGCCCGGGTCAGCAGGTCCCGGGTCTCCTGCTCGCGCAGGCGCCCGCCGCGCACGAGGAGCCAGTTGTCGAAGAGCACGCCCTCCTCGTCGACCGTCCGGCTGAAGGCCGGCATCGAGCCCGGGGTGATGCCGCCGATCTCGGCGTGGTGGCCCCGCGAGGCGACGAGGAAGAGCAGGTCCTCCCCGTCGTGGACCGGCGTGACGACCGTCACGTCGGGCAGGTGCGTGCCGCCGTGGTAGGGGTCGTTGACCGCGTAGACGTCCCCCGGCCGCATCCGCCCCTCGTTGCGCCGCAGCACTTCCCTGATCGATTCGCCCATGGAGCCGAGGTGGACGGGAATGTGCGGCGCGTTGGCGATCAGGCGCCCCTGCGGGTCGAAGAGCGCGCAGGAGAAGTCGAGCCTCTCCTTGATGTTCACGGAGTGGGCGGTGTTCTCCAGCCGCACGCCCATCTGCTCGGCGATGGCCATGAAGAGGTTGTTGAACACCTCCAGCAGGACGGGGTCGACCGCCGTTCCGGCCGCCCTGCGGCCGGGGCGGGGGGTGACCCGGTCCAGGAGCAGGTGGCCGCCCTCCGCGGCGGTGGCCCGCCAGCCGGGGTCCACCACGGTGGTGGCATCAGGCTCCGCCACGATCGCGGGGCCCCTGACCCCCCGGCCCGGAACCAGGTCGGCGCGCCGGAGGAGCGGCACGCCGCGCCGGGCTCCCTCCACGACCATCGCGACCCGCTGTTCCCCGGCCGGCTCCGCGGTCCCGGCCCCCGCGGCGCCGCCGGACGGCACCCCGCGGGAGGCCCCTGCGCGACCGCCCGCCGCGCCCGCCGCCTCCACCGTGACGGCCTCGGCCACCACCGGCTTGTCCATCGTGAAGCCGTAGCGCTCCCGGTGCCGCGCGGCGAACGCGGCACGAATCTCCTCGGCCCCGCCGAGCGGGACGGGCAGCGGGGAGTCCGTGCCCGCGTACCGCAGCAGCACCCGCCCGGTGACGCGGACGGCCTCGTCGGGCACGCCGTCGGCGTGCAGTTCGCCCCGGGCGTGCCCGGCGAGCGTGTCGCACACCTCCCGGACCCGTTCGGCGCTCCGCTCGTCGAGCACGGCCTCGACGGACTGCTCGCGCATCGCCGTGGCGTCGGCGAGCCCGATCCCGTAGGCCGACAGGACCCCGGCGAGCGGTGGCACGATCACGGTGTCGATGCCGAGCGCGTCGGCCACGGCGCAGGCGTGCTGGCCGCCCGCCCCGCCGAAGGAGGTCAGCGCGTACCGGGTGACGTCCCGACCGCGCTGTACGGAGATCTTCTTGACGGCGTTGGCCATGTTCGCGACGGCGATCTCCAGGAAGCCCGCCGCCACCTCCTCGGCGGTCCGGGGGGTGCCCGTCTCCCGGGCGACCTCCTCGGCCAGGGCGGTGAAGCGCTCCCGTACCACGGCGTCGTCCAGGGTCTGGTCCCCCCGCGGGCCGAAGACCGCGGGGAAGTGGCCGGGCTGGATGCGCCCCAGCATCACGTTGGCGTCGGTGACGGTGAGCGGCCCGCCCCGGCGGTAGCAGGCGGGTCCGGGCACCGCTCCGGCCGAGTCGGGACCGACCCGGTAGCGCCGCCCGTCGAAGTGCAGGATCGACCCCCCGCCCGCGGCGACGGTGTGGATGCTCATCATGGGCGCGCGCATCCGCACCCCGGCGACCTGTGTGCCGAGTTCGCGCTCGAACTCGCCGGCGTAGTGCGAGACGTCGGTGGAGGTCCCGCCCATGTCGAAGCCGATGACGCGGTGGTGGCCGATCTCGGCGGAGGTGCGGGCCATGCCGACCACCCCGCCCGCCGGACCGGAGAGCACGGCGTCCTTGCCCCGGAAGTGGGCGGCCCGGCGCAGTCCGCCGTTGGACTGCATGAACAGCAGCCGGATCCCGGGGAGTTCGGCGGCGACCTCCTCCACGTACCGCCGCAGCACCGGGGAGAGGTAGGCGTCGACGACCGTGGTGTCGCCGCGGGGCACGAGCTTGATGAGGGGGCTGACCTCGTGCGAGCAGCTGATCTGACGGAATCCGGCCTCGGCGGCGGCCCGGGCGACGAGGCGCTCGTGCTCGGGGTGGCGGTATCCGTGCACGAGGACGACCGCGGCCGCGGTGAAGCCCTCGGCGCGTGCCGCGGCCAGCCGCTCGGCGGCGGCAGCGAGGTCCAGGGGCAGCACGGTGCTGCCGTCGGCGCCGAGGCGTTCGGGTACTTCGACCACACGCCCGTACACGGCCTCGGGCAGCAGGATGCGCCGGTCGAAGATGCCGGGCCGGTTCTGGTAGGCGATCCTCAGGGCGTCCCGGAAACCCCGGGTCGTCACCAGCACGGTCGGCTCCCCCCGCCGCTCCAGCAGGGCGTTGGTGGCGACGGTGGTACCCATCCGGACCGAGGCGACGCGGTCCGCGGGCACCGGGGCGCCCTCGGGGGTGCCCAGCAGGGCGCGGATGCCCGCGACCGCCGCGTCCCTCCTGCGCCCGGGGTCGTGTGAGAGGAGCTTGCGGGTCACCAGGCGGCCGTCGGGGCGTCGCCCGACGACGTCGGTGAACGTCCCGCCGCGGTCGATCCAGAACTCCCAGAGCCCGCTCATCCCCCCATTCTCGCGCCCGCCGGCGCTTCGGCCCCGGTGGCGGATCCGGTCCGGCGCGGCGGCGGGGGCAGGGCGGCGAGGGCGGCGGACGTCTCGGCACGGGCGGCGTGGTCGAGCCGCTCCGCGGTGCCGCCCGCCCGGTGCAGCACTTCCTCGGCCGCCAGGCGCAGCAGTTGCGGCACGAGGTCGGTGCAGCGGCGTGCGATCCACCCGGTTCCGGCCGTCGCGAGCCAGGCCGCCGCCTGGGCCCGGGTGGGTCCGGGGCCGTCGGGCGCGGTGGAGGGCTCGGGCCCGAGGGCGAGGCCGCGGGCGGCGAGCTGCCGGTGGAACGAGCGGGCGAGCATCCGGTGGCCGCGCTCGCCCGGGTGCAGGCGGTCGGCGCTCCACAGCGCGCGGTCGGCGACCCAGGAGGCTTCGGCGGCGTGGAGATGCACCGCGCCGTAGCGTTCGGACAGCGAGTGGACCACGGCGTTGACGGCCCGCTGGCGCCGCGCCAGCGGGCGGGCGAGCGGCGAGGGCAGGGCGAGCATCGACCCCGGGTCGGGCAGGCAGGCCGTGAGCAGGACGGTTCCCCCGGCGTCGAGCGCGGCGAGCACCTCGTCGAGGCGGCGGGCGAGTGCGGTCGTGTCGAAGGTGCGGCGCAGGGTGTCGTTCACGCCGACCACGACGGAGGCCAGGTCCGGGCGGAAGGCGAGTGCCCGGGGCAGCTGGGTGTCGGCGACGTCGCTGCTGAGGGCCCCGCCGACGGCGAGGTTGCGGAACACGGCGGGGCGTTCGCGGTGCCCGAGCCCGTCGGCCAGCAGGGCGGCCCAGCCGCGCCAGGCGTCGCCGACGGGGTCGCCGACGCCCTCGGTGAGCGAGTCCCCGAGGGCGGCGAACCGCAGGGGGCGCGGGGCGTCCGAGGGGCCCCGCGCACCGTCGCCGTGCGCGGCGGACGGGGTGCCCCGGTCCGGACGCGCAGCCGAGGGGGGCACGGGGGCGGAGGGCCGTTCGGGGTCGCCCGCCCCGCGGGTCCGGCTCCCCGGTGACGGGGCCGGCGGGCCGGGGCGAGGCCGGGGCGCGGGGACGGGGGCGCCGGTTCCCGCCGGGGCCTGGCGGCCGGGGGCGCCCGGCGGCGGACGGTCCGGACCTGCGTGGGGGCGTGGGCCGTCCTCCGGGGCCGCCGGGGCGGGCGCACCGCGGCCGCCCCGTGCCGCCCCGCCGTCCGGGAGGTGCGGGGCCTCGTGGGCGGCGAGGAAGGCCCGGACCGCGGTGGGCCAGTCGAAGAGTTCGGCGCGGGCGCGGGCCGCGCGCCGCCGCTCCTGCTCGGGGACGGCGAGGAGGCGCAGCGCGGCGGCGGCGTGGTCCGGGCCGCTGCTCCCCGCGGCGGCGGCCCCCGCGTCGCCGAGCACCTCCGGCAGTGCCGAGGTGGGCGCGCAGACGACCGGGGTTCCGCAGGCGAGGGCCTCCAGCGCGGCGAGACCGAAGGTCTCGGCGGGCCCGGGTGCGAGGCAGAGGTCCGCGGCGGCCTGGAGGTCGGCCACGGCCCCGCGGTCGGTGAGGTGCCCGAGGAAGGACACGGGGAGGCGTTCCTCGGCGGCGCGGCGCTCCAGGGCGGGGCGCAGGGGGCCGTCGCCCGCGACGACCAGCGCCGCGGCCGTCCCGCCGGCCCGCAGCGCGGCCAGGGCGTCCAGTGCGGTGCCGGGGCGCTTCTCCACGGAGAGGCGGGAGCAGAGCAGCAGCAGCACGTCCGCGCCCGCGGCGAGTTCGGCCCGCAGGGCGGGCCGTCTGCGGTCCGGGCGGCAGTGGTCGAGGTCGACGCCGAGCGGGGCGCGGACGAGGTTGCGGGCCCCGATCCGGACGAACTCGCGCTCGGCCCACTCCGTGGTGCACACGATGCGGGAATAGGCCCAGGCGCTGCGCCGGTTGAGGCGGTCCGCGGCGTGGGCGGCCGCGGCACCGGGCACGCCCCAGGTGCGCAGTACGCCGTCGGCGGTCTCGTGGGAGACCATCACCGAGGGCACCCGCTGCCGTCGTGCCCACTCCCCGGTCCAGCGCAGGGTGGTGCGATCGGAGACCTCGATCCGGTCGGGCGCCAGCTCCTCCAGCAGCGCGCGCAACCTGCGCCGCGCGGTGAGCACCCGGTAGCCGCCGGTCCCGGCGATCTCCGGTCCGGGCAGGGTGATCACCCGCCCCTGCGGCGTCCGCTCGTCCCCGGGCTCGGCCCCGGGGACGATCAGCACGGCCTCGTGCCCGGCGGCGCGGTAGCCGCGGCCGAGCCGGTCGAGCGCGGTGCGCAGGCCCCCGGAGGAGGGGGTGACGAAGTTGGCCATCCGCACGATGCGCAGCGGGCGTCCGTCGGCCGCGGCCGGTCTGCCGCCGGCCGCGCTCATGCCGCCACCGCCGCGGCCCGCTCGCCGAGGACCTCGGCGTAGTGGTCGAGCAGGAGGTCGCCGACCGCGGCCCAGGTGCGGCCCTCCACGGCGGAGCGGCCGGCGGTGCCGTAGGCGCGGCGGAGCGCGGGGTCGGCGGCGAGTGCGGCCACCGCGTCCCGGACGGCGGCGGGGTCGCCCGGGGGGACGAGGAGCCCGGTGCGGCCGTGGTCCACGAGGTCGAGCGGGCCGCCCGCCGCGGGTGCGACCACGGGGACGCCGGAGGCCATGGCCTCCTGCACCGTCTGGCAGAAGGTCTCGTAGGGGCCGGTGTGGGCGAAGACGTCGAGGGAGGCGAAGAGGCGGGCGAGCTCGTCACCGGTGCGGCGGCCGAGGAAGGCGGCGCCGGGCAGGGCGCCGCGCAGCGCGCTCCCGCTGGGCCCGTCGCCGACCACGACCACGCGGACGCCGGGCAGGGCGCACGTCCCGGCCAGGAGTTCGACCTGCTTCTCCGGGGCCAGGCGCCCGACGTAGCCGACGAGGAGTTCCCCGTTCGGAGCGAGGGTGCGCCGCAGCCGCTCGTCGCGCAGCGCGGGGCGGAAGCGGGCGGTGTCGACGCCCCGGGGCCACAGGCGGACGCGTTCGACGCCGTGCTCCCGGAGGTCCCTCAGGGCGGCGGTGGAGGGGGCGAGGGTGCGGTCGGCGGCCTGGTGGACGGCCTTGATGCGCCGCCAGGCGGCGGCTTCCCCCGCTCCGACGTAGGTGCGGGCGTATCCGGCCAGGTCGGTCTGGTAGACGGCGACGGCCGGCAGTCCCCGGCGGGCCGCGGCGGCCATGCCGCGCACCCCGAGGACGAAGGGGCCGGCCAGGTGGACCAGGTCGGCGCGGTGCGCGGCGATGGCCGCGGCCACCCGGCGGCTGGGCAGGGCGACGCGGACCTGCGGGTACCCGGGCAGGGGGAGGGAGGGCACACGGACGACGGGGCAGGGGTCGGCGGGTTCGTCGCAGGCCGACGCCCCGGGGGCGGCCGGGGCGACGACGAGGGGTTCGTGACCGCGCGCGGCGAGGTGCCGGGCGGTCTGGAGGGCGCAGTGCGCCACACCGTTGACGTCCGGGGGGAAGGATTCGGTGACGATGACGACACGCATACCCGTGTTGTCGTCGGGCCCGGAGTGGCGTCGCCAACGTGGATCTGTCCGCCCGGGGAACGTCCCGTGAGCGTTGCGTGCCGGGGGCGCGCCCCTGGTCCTGCCGGGCGTACGCCGGAGCGGGACCACGGGCGCACGGTGCTCCGGGCGCGGGGTCAGCCGACGGGGTCGGTCCCGATCCTGCTGCGTACCGCGGTCTGCACCTCGGCCTCCTCGGCCGGGTCGGACGCCAGGCGGCGCAAGCGGTCGGCGACGCGCACGTCCCCGGTCTCGGCGTGGAGGGCGGCCACCTCGCGGGTGGTCTCCTCGCAGTCCCACAGGCACTCGACGGCGAAGCCGGTGGCGAAGGAGGGGTCGGTGGCCGCGAGGGCCCGGGCGGCGCGACCGCGGAGACGGGAGGAGGTCGTCTCGCGGTAGACGTGCCGCAGCACGGGCGCGGCGCAGTCGATGCCGAGCCGCCCGGCTCCGTCGACGAGGGTCCACAGCAGGGGGGCGTCGGGGCCGTCGGCGCGCACGGTCTCCCGCAGGGCGGCGAGGACAAGGGGGGCGTCATCGGCGGTGCCGCGGCAGGCCAGCACCCCGGCGGCGGCGGCGCCCAGCGCGTCGGGGCGGTGCACCCAGCCGCGGGCACGCTGCACCGCAGCGGCATCGCACATCCGCTCGAAGGCGGCGATCGCGGCGTCCGCGACGGTGCCCGGGCCGCCGTTCACGGCCTCCTGCACGAGGTCGAGGACGATCGCGTGCCGGGCGTCGGCCAGGTAGTGGAGGGACGCGGCGCGCCCCCCGTCGCTGCCGAGGCGGGCGGCGCGGACGATGGCGGGCAGGTCCTCGGGGCCGGCCACGGCGGCGAGGCACCGGGCCGCGGGGACGTGCCGCGGGGTGCCCAGCTCCTGGCCCTCGTCGGCCCAGTCCAGGACGGCCTGCACGCTCCAGCCGGGGCGGGGGCCGCTGGGGCGCATCTGACGCTGCCAGCGGTCGAAGGAGCCGGCCTCCCGGGCGGTGCGCACCCGCTCGCCGACGAACGGCCGGGGGTCCTCGGCCCACAGGCGCCAGGGGCGCGGCTCGAAGGCGTCGCGGACGGCCGCGGCGAGTTCCGCCTCGCCCTCCGGGGTGGCGGGGAAGCGGGCCAGCACCGGTCCGGCCAGGGCGCGCAGCCCGGCGTCGTCGTCGCGGACGGCGAGCTCGTCCAGGGCCCATGCCCAGTTGGCGCCGGTGGCGGCGTAGCGCCGCAGCAGGGCGAGCGCGTCGCCGCGCCCGTAGGAGGCGAGGTGGCCGAGGACCGCGAGGGCGAGGCCGGTGCGGGTCTCGCCGGTGTCCAGGTGGTCGTCGGCGTCGCCCAGGTGCCGCTCGATCTCCTCCAGCGAGCCGTGGAGGTCGAGGAACAGGCGGGCGTAGTAGAGGGAGCGGTTCTCGACCTGCCAGTCGTGGCGGGGGTCGCTCACGACGCAGTGGTTGAGGGCGGCGAGCGCCTCGGCGCGCGGGGCGGCGAGGGCGTGCAGCGTGCCGTCGCCGCGGCCCCTCTGCAACAGGCCGAGCAGTGTGCCGCTCGGCGCTATGACGGGATCGAACATGGTGAGAGCCTCACATCAAGCTGTCGACGCGACCGGGTGCCGGGATTCCTGGTACGTCACCGGGCCACGCGGCAGCCTGTCGGGCCGTTGGTCGTCCCGTCCGCCTTCTGCCTGGTGTAAACCATGTTCCTCTGCCTCTCTTCGGCGCCCCAGGGGAGTTCCCGGACGGGGGTCCGGGACAGGGCTGACGTCATGATGACCCACGCATTTCGCCACCGCGACCACATTTACGACGCCTTCCGGGCCGGTGGCCGGGCGTGCCGCGGCCCGTCGGCCGGAGGCCGGCGGACACGGTGCGGCGGCTCGGAGCATGCCCGCGCTCAGCGGGCGTCGAACAACTCCAGGAGGTCCGTCTTCCCGAACATGCGGGCCGTATCCACGGCGGAGGGGGTTCCGGCCCCCGGGTCGGCCCCGCCGGCCAGCAGCGAGCGGATCACGGCGCCCTCCCCCTTGAACACGGCTCCGGCCAGGGGGGTCTGCCCGCGGTCGTTGGGGCGGTCCGGGGCCGCGCCGCGGGCGAGCAGCGCGTCGACGGTGGCCGCGTGGCCGTGGTAGGCGGCGAGCATCACGAGGGTGTCGCCCCTGTCGTTGGTCAGGTCCGCGGGGACGCCGGCGTCCAGGTAGGCGGCGAGGGTCTCGGTCTCTCCGCGTCGAGCCAGGTCGAAGACCTTGGTCGCCAGTTCGATCACTTCGGAGTCCGGGACTTCGCTCATCGGACGGCCGCCTTTCTTCGTGGAGGAGGGGGCGCACGGCGCCTGCGGCCGTGCGAGTGAACCGACAGGGTACTGCCCGTCGCGCAGGGCGATCCGGAGCCGGTCGCGGAGCTCGCCCGGCGGGCGACCCGGCCCGGCGCCCGCGACGCTGCAGGGGACGCGGGCCGGAAGCGGAATCCGGCGGGGGCCCGGTTCCCGCCGCGCGGCGACGGGGCGCGCCCGCAGCTCTGACCCAAGGGGATGAAATAAATAATATTTCACTCTTATGCACCTTTTGTCGTATAGATACCGGCCGTAAGGATGGAACAACTCATGGTGATTGTCCCCTCACCCAGGAGAAACTCATGATCCTGTCCATCTCGGGCGTCGTCCTGCTCGGCATCATCGTCTTCCTCTTCTTCCGCAAGGACGGACTCAAGGCCTCGCACGCCTTCGTCTCCGCGCTCTTCGGCTTCTTCCTCGCGGGCACCGCGATCGCGCCGAGCATCACGGCGGGCACCACGAGCCTCGCCGGGCTGCTGGGCGGGATCCAGTTCTGACACCCGACGACCGACGAGACTCCAGGAGACAGCTGTGGCCCGGCGACCACTTCCCCGCATCCTGACCAGCGGTAGCGCACAGATCGCCCGCAGCCGCGAACTGGCGCGCACGGCCGCCGACAGTGCCACCGACGTCCTCCATCCGCTGATCACGATCAGCCGTGGTCTGCGGAAGCTGGCCGCCACGGCCCGCGGCAGGTGGGCCGCCACCCCGAAGGAACGGCGTGGTCCCACCCTGTTCTTCGTGGCGGCCGGCGTCCTGGGGGTCGCGGTCATCCCGTACGGGCCGCTGATCGCCCTGATCACGGTGATGGCCGCGGCCGCCTGGGCGGGCCGCGTCAGGGAGCCGGTGCGCACCGGCCCCGACGAGGCCGAGACCGCACGGCTGAGCGCGCTGTACGAGGCGCTGGTGCCGTACTTCCGCGCCGACGGCGACCCCGCCCCGCTCTACTCCCACGGCGGCGACTGGAGCCGGGCCCTCACCCACTGCTCCTTCGACGCCGAGGGGCGCATCGCCTCGCTGCGCCTGTCCTATCCGCCGTACTTCACCGACTCGGAACCCGCCGCACGCGAGCGGATCGAGCGGCTGCTCCACGCCAAGTCCGGCCGGGGCCGCGAGTACCGCTTCCGATGGGACGAGGAGGCCAACCGGCTCGACGTCGGCGTGCTCCCGCCGCTGCCCACCGAGATCGGCGCCCAGACCTTCGTGACCTCCCCCGGCGAGACCGTCCTCGGCTTCACCGACGCCGACGCGGTGCCGCGGACCATGCCCGTGACCGCGGGCGGCGGGACCGCCCAGGCTCCCCCCGTCCTGTGGCGCACCGGGCCGCGGTCGACCGAACCCCATCTGCTGGTGCTGGGGGGACCGGGCAGCGGCACGACCACCCTGCTGCGCTCCCTCGCCCTGCAGGCCCTGCGCCACGGCGACGTACTGATCGTCGAGGGAGGCGACACCGACGCCTACGCGTGCTTCTCCGGCCGACCCGGCGTGGTGGCGGTCGAGCGCGGCCTGGACGGTGCACTGGCGAGCCTCGACTGGGCGGCGCGGGAGACCGAGCGGCGCCTGATCGAGACCAACCGGGCCCGCCAGGCGGGGGCCCCGCTGCCGGAGGACGTCCGGCGCCCGCTGTGGATCCTGGTCGACCGTCCCGGCGCGCTCGGCGACACGGCCGCGGCGGACGGGCGCACCGACCCGCGGGAGCACCTGCGCGTCCCGCTGCGGCACGGGCGCGCCGCGCAGGTCACCGTGGTGGTGGCCGAGCAGCCGGACGCCGCCGCGGCACTGGGCGAGGCGGTGCACACCCACACCCGGGCGCGGGTCCTGCTGGGCCCGGCCACCGGCGAACAGGTCGCGGCGGTGCTGGGCGACGTCCCGCCCACCACCCCGCCCGCGGACGTCCCCCCGGGCCGCGGCTACGCCCGCCTCGGCACCGGGCCCGTGCTGCGCGTCCAGGTCCCCGCCACGCCCGACCCCTCCGACGAGACGGCGCCCGAGGAGCAGCGGCGGGCCGTGCTCGACCTCCTGCCGCCCCGCCCCGACGCGGTCGAGGCGCTCCCCGCGGACACCCGGGACACCGGGAGCGCCGCGGACACCGCCACCCCGGCGACGGCACCCGCGGCGCCCGGCCGGCAGGTCTCCGCCGTGCCCGCCGACAGCTGAGGCCGCACCACCGCTGGAGGCCGCCGCCGGGCTCCCGGCGGCCGCCCCGCGCAGACCCCCGGCCGGGTCCCGCTCCCCGCGGGACCCGGCCGCGGTGCGTCAGGCCACGAAGGTCCGGGGGGACTCGGCCCCGGTGGAAGCGCCCGTGCGGACCAGTCGCGCGGCGGCCGCCAGGCGCACCGCGGCCTCGTCGGCCACGGGCCCGCCGACCGTGAACGGCAACCGCACATAGCCCTCGAACGCACCGTCCACACCGAAGCGCGGGCCGGAGGGCACCCGCACCCCGACCCGCTCCCCCACCTCGGCGAGGCGCGAGCCGGAGAGGCCGCCGGTGCGCACCCACAGCGTCAGCCCGCCGTGCGGGACCTCGAACTCCCAGTCGGGCAGCTCCCGGCGCACGGCCGCGACGAGCGCGTCCCGGTTCTCCCGGGCATGGTCCCGGCGGGCCGCCACCGCCTCGTCCCAGCCGCCGGTGCGCATCAGCCAGTTCACCCCCAGCTGCTCCAGCACGGGCGTGCCGAGGTCGGCGTAGGCCCGGGCGGCCACCAGCGAGCGGATCACGTCCGGCGCCGCGCGGACCCAGCCGATGCGCATCCCGGCCCAGAACGCCTTGCTCGCCGAGCCGACGGTCAGCACGGTCGACCCGGCCGGATCGAAGCCGCACACCGGCCGCGGCAGCGCGACCCCGGGGTCCAGGCAGAGCTCGGACATCGTCTCGTCGACCACCAGGACCGTGCCCGCGCTGCGGGCCGCCTCCACGAGCGCGCGCCGCTGCTCCTCGTCGGCGAGCGCGCCGGTGGGGTTGTGGAAGTCGGCCACCACGTAGGCCAGCCGCGGTGCCGCCTCCCGCAGCACCTGGCGCCAGCGCGAGAGGTCCCATCCGCCCAGACCGTCGGCCATCGCGACCGGGACCAGGCGCGCGCCCGCCTCGCGCATGAGCTGGAGGATGTTGGCGTAGGAGGGGGACTCCACGGCGATGCGCTCGCCGCGGCCGGCGAAGAGGTGGCAGATGGCGTCGATGGCTCCCATGGCGCCGGTGGTCACCATGATCTGCTCCGGCATGGTGGGGATGCCGCGCGCCGTGTACCGGTCGGCGAGCATCTGCCGCAGCGAGGGCAGGCCCGCGGGGTAGTCGCCGTGGGTGTGGGCGTACGGCGGCAGCTCCTCCAGGGCTCCCTGGAAGCCCTGGGTCAGCCAGGGCTCGGGGGCGGGCAGGGCCGCGCAGCCAAGGTCGATCATGGAGCCGAGCGATTCGGGCGGCAGGGGCTCCAGTCCGCGGGCGGGCAGCGGGTTGCCCGCGGGGACGGAGGTCCAGCTGCCGGCCCCGCGGCGCGACTCGAGGAAGCCCTCGGTGCGCAGGGCCTCGTAGGCGGCGGCCACGGTGGTGCGGCTGACCGACAGGGCGAGCGCCAGTTCCCGCTCGGCGGGGAGCCGGGCCGCGACGGGCACCCTGCCCTCCAGCACGAGCAGCCGGATGCCGTCGGCGAGCGCACGGTAGGCCGGGGGACGGCGGGTGCCGGGACCGGCGGGGCGGGGCTGCTGGGAGGAGAGCTGGCGGGCGAGCTGCGCCGCACCGACCGCTGAAGTCCACTGGGACATGGAAGTCAGTCCACCTTCCTCGAATTGGCCATGGTTGGCGCATGTTCCATAGCCACAGAGTGACACGCATCGGTCCACTACCACCACGGGGGGTCCCTCATGTCCGCGCTGATGCTGCGCCGGCTGGTCCAGTTGTACGTCGGGCTCGTGCTCTACGGCGCGAGCTGCGCCCTGCTGGTCCGCGCCGGACTGGGCCTGGAGCCCTGGGGTGTGCTCCACCAGGGGCTGTCCGGCCTCACCGGCCTGTCCATCGGCACGGTCTCCATCCTGGTGGGCGCCGTGGCGATGCTGCTGTGGATCCCCATCCGCCAGCGGCCGGGGCTGGGCACGGTGTCCAACCTGCTGGTCATCGGGATCGCGATGGACGCCTTTCTCGCCGTCCTCCCGGACGTCCGCGCGCTGCCCGTGCGGGTCGCCCTCCTGGTGGGCGGGGTCGTGCTCAACGGGATGGCCACCGGCCTCTACATCGCGGCCCGCTTCGGCACCGGTCCGCGCGACGGGCTGATGACGGGGCTGCACCGGTTGACCGGCCGCTCGATCCGGCTGGTGCGCACCGCCCTGGAGGTCGCGGTGGTGACCACCGGCTTCCTGCTGGGCGGCTCGGTGGGGGTGGGGACGGCGCTGTACGCGCTGACCATCGGCCCGCTGACCCAGGCCTTCCTGCGCGTCTTCGCCGTCCCCGAGCCCGTGACGCGCAGCACAGTGGCCGCCGACTCGTCACCCGGGCAGGCCATACTGCGGCGGTGACCCGCATACCCCACCCCTATCTCGACCACCCCTCCACCCTGGCGTTCGCCCACCGCGGCGGCACGGCGGACGGGCTGGAGAACACCGCCGCGGCCTTCCGCCGCGCCGCGGAGGCCGGCTACCGCTACTTCGAGACCGATGTGCACACCACGCGCGACGGGCGGCTGGTGGCCTTCCACGACAGCACGCTCGACCGGGTGACGGACGTCCGGGGCCGGATCGCCCAGCTGAGCTGGAGCGAGGTGAGCCGGGCGCGGGTCGCCGGCCGGGAGCCGCTGCCGCTCTTCGAGGAACTGCTGGAGGAGTTCCCCGAGGCCCGGTGGAACGTCGACCTCAAGACCGAGTCCGCGCTGGAGCCGCTGGTCGGCCTGATCGCACGGACCGGGGCCTGGGACCGGGTGTGCGTCGGCTCCTTCGACGAGGGCCGGGTGGCCAGGGCCGCCCGGGCTGCGGGGCCCCGCCTGGCCACCTCCCTCGGGGTCCGGGGCGTCCTCGCGCTGCGGCTGGCCTCGCTCGGCCTGCCGGTGCCCGTGCGCGAGGGGGCGGTGTGCGCCCAGGTCCCGGAGCGGCAGGGCGGCGTGCGGGTGGTGGACCGGCGGTTCGTCCGGGCCGCGCACGCCCGCGGTCTCCAGGTGCACGTGTGGACGGTGAACGACGCGGCCTCGATGGAACGGCTCCTGGACCTTGGCGTGGACGGCATCATGACCGATCATCTTCAGACGCTGCGCGCCGTGCTCACGGACCGCGGACTGTGGGTCTGACCATCCGGGCGCTGCCGCGCCCGGCACGAACGAGGGGGCGCGGATGACGGCGGGCACCACCGACCGCACGACGGACGACGGGGCGACGGAGCGCCGGCGCGAGCAGCGCGGCTGGTACTTCTACGACTTCGCCTGCTCGGTCTACTCGACGAGCGTGGTCACCGTCTTCCTCGGCCCGTACCTGACCTCGATCGCCAAGGCCGCGGCCGACACGGAGGGCTTCGTCCATCCGCTGGGCATCCCGGTCAGGGCAGGCTCGGTCTTCCCCTACGCGGTCTCCGTGTCGGTGGTGGTGGCCATCCTGGTGATGCCGTTCGCCGGAGCGCTCGCGGACCGGACGGGCCGCAAGAAGCCCCTGCTGGCGGCCGCCGCGTACGTGGGCTCGGCGGCGACCACGGGCATGTTCTTCCTGGACGGGCACCGCTATCTGCTGGGCGCGCTGCTGCTGATCGTGGCGAACGCCTCGCTGGCGGTGTCGATGGTGCTCTACAACGCCTACCTTCCGCAGATCGCGGAGCCGGCGGAACGCGACGCGGTCTCCTCGCGGGGCTGGGCCTTCGGGTACACCTCGGGGGCGCTGGTCCTCGTGGTCAACCTGGTCGTGTACTCGGGGCACGAGTCCTTCGGGCTCACGGAGGGCGAGGCGGTCCGGATCTGCCTCGCCTCGGCCGGCCTGTGGTGGGGCGCGTGGACCCTGGTCCCCCTGCGCCGCCTGCGCGACCGGAAGGTCTCCCCCGCCGGGGACGGCGCCGTGACCTCGGGCTGGCGCCAGCTGCTGGCCACCCTCCGCGACATGCGGCGGCACCCGCTGACGCTGGCGTTCCTGCTGGCGTACCTGCTCTACAACGACGGCGTGCAGACGGTCATCTCCCAGGCATCCGTGTACGGGTCCGAGGAGCTGGGCCTGGACCAGACCACCCTGATCACGGCGGTGCTGCTGGTGCAGGTGCTGGCGGTCGCGGGGGCGCTCGGCATGGGCCGCCTGGCGCACGTCTACGGCGCGAAGCGGACGATCCTGGCGTCGCTCGCGGTGTGGACGCTGATCCTGGTCTGCGGCTACTTCCTGCCCGCGGGCGCGCCGGTGTGGTTCTTCTGCCTGGCGGCCGGCATCGGCCTGGTCCTCGGGGGGAGCCAGGCGCTGTCGCGCTCCCTGTTCTCCCATCTGGTGCCGCGGGGCAAGGAGGCGGAGTACTTCTCGGCGTACGAGATGAGCGACCGGGGACTGAGCTGGCTGGGGCCTCTGGTGTTCGGGCTCGCGTTCCAGGTGACGGGGAGCTACCGGGATGCCATCATCTCCCTGGTGATCTTCTTCGCCCTGGGCTTCGTGCTGCTGGCCCGCATCCCGGTGCGGGCGGCGATCGCCGCCGCGGGCAACCCGGTCCCGGACCGCGTTTAGACGCGGACGGTAAAGGGCGGTAGTGTACGCCTTTGGCCTGCCAGGCGGACCGTTACTGCGCGCCCAAGAGTGAAAGACGCTGGGTGACATCTGGCCTCAGATGTGACAAACCGGGCGCTGGTGGGTAGAACAAGGGCGGCACGACGGGCGACGCATGACCCGCAACGGGAATCTTCACCGCCGACCGGACGTTGACCGGATGACGACGACAGCGACACCTGTCCTGTGGGCGACAAGCCCGGGAGGCACGATTCATGAGTGAGCGAGCTCTTCGCGGCACGCGCCTCGTGGTGACCAGCTACGAGACCGACCGCGG
The DNA here is from genome assembly GCF_024497955.1 of Streptomyces sp. C10-9-1. GTDB lineage: Bacteria > Actinomycetota > Actinomycetes > Streptomycetales > Streptomycetaceae > Streptomyces > Streptomyces sanyensis. The sequence continues at coordinate 44,801 of NZ_JANHKP010000020.1, forward strand.
CATCGATCTGGCCCCGCGCCAGGCGGTGGAGTACGCATGCGAGAAGGGGCATCGTTTCGAGATGCCGTTCTCGGTCGAGGCGGAGATCCCGCCGGAGTGGGAGTGCAAGGTCTGCGGAAGCCAGGCGCTCCTCGTCGACGGGGACGGCCCCGAGGAGAAGAAGGGCAAGCCGGCGCGCACGCACTGGGACATGCTCATGGAGCGGCGCACCCGTGAGGAGCTGGAGGAGGTGCTGGCCGAGAGGCTGGCCGTCCTGCGATCCGGCGCGATGAACATCGCGGTGCACCCGCGCGACAGCCGCAAGTCCGCGTAGCGGCGGCGCCCGCGCGCAACCGGCACAGCACGGCAAGGCCGCGGGCCGGACCACACGATGATGTGGTCCGGCCCGCGGCCTTGCCGTGTTCCGCCTCCCCGCCCCTGGCGGCCCGACCGCGGTGGCCGCCCACCGGGCGGAGCCCCTGCGGCCGTGCCTGCGCCGGACGGTCGGTCAGGACGCCAGCGGCGGGCGCGGGCCGGAGCCGTCCTCCCCCTCGCCGCGGTGGGCGGGACCGTCCTCGCGGATCACCTCGCCCTGGACCACCTTGCCGTCCGGCCGGTGCATCCGGGCCTGCTGGAAGGCCTCACCGATGCCCCCGGGCACGGCCCGGTTCATCCGGCGCTCCAGGGAGCGCTCGGTGGCGCGGCCCAGCAGCCCCCGCACCGGCGGCAGCAGCAGAACCAGGCCCAGGACGTCGGAGATCAGGCCCGGGAGCATGAGCAGCAGGCCGCCCAGCATCATCAGCCCGTCACCCTCGCCCCGGCGCCCGGCGGCCTCCTGCGGCCGCTGGAGCGCTTCGGAGAGCCGGGCGAAGGCGCGGCGCCCCGCCCTCTTGATCACGAAGGCCCCCAGTACCGCACCGCCCACGAGGAGGGCGAGCACGGTGAGCCCGCCGGCCGCGTCGGCCACCACGGTCAGCAGCCAGATCTCCAGGACCAGCCAGGCGGCGACGCCCAGCGGCAGGAGGGTGCGCAGGCGGGAGCGCCCGGGGGCGGTCGGGGTGCGTGAACCGGTCGTCATGGCACCCAGTGTGCCTGGGCCGCCGCGCGCGTGGCGTAAGGAGGGGGTCAGTGCCCCGCGGGGCCCCGCCCCAGCAGCCTGCCCGCGCGGCCGCCGACACCCCAGGCGGTCACCCGCCACAGGGCCTCGACCACGATGTCGCGGTTCATCTTGGAGTCGCCGAGCTCCCGCTCCACGAAGGTGATCGGGACCTCGACCACGTGGAAGCCCGCTTCCACGGCCCTGCGGGCGAGGTCGACCTGGAAGCAGTAGCCCTGCGAGGCGACGTCGTCGAGGCCGAGCCCCTGGAGCGTCTCGGCCCGGAAGGCGCGGAAGCCGCCGGTCAGGTCGCGGATCGGGACGCCGAGCAGCATCCGGGAGTAGGTGCTGCCGCCCCGGGAGAGGAGTTCCCGGTGGCGCGGCCAGTTGACGACGCGGCCGCCCGGGACCCAGCGGGAGCCCAGGACCAGGTCCGCGCCCTTGAGGGCGGTGAGCAGCCTGGGCAGTTCCTCGGGCTGGTGCGAGCCGTCGGCGTCCATCTCCACCAGGACGCCGTAGCCGCGCTCGATGCCCCAGCGGAACCCGGCGAGGTAGGCGGCGCCCAGGCCCTCCTTGCCCTTGCGGTGCAGCACGTGCACCCGTTCGTCGCCGGCGGCCAGCTCGTCGGCGAGCTTCCCGGTGCCGTCGGGGCTGTTGTCGTCGGCGACGAGGACGTCCGCCAGGGGGACGGCCTCGCGGACCCGCGCCACGACCGACCCGATGTTCTCGGCCTCGTTGTAGGTCGGGATGATCACCAAGGTCCTGCCGAGCGGGCCGTACTGCCTCCCCTGGGATCCACCTCGGGGAACCGCACCACCGTCGTTCACTGCTGCCCCTTAAAGTCCGTACGCAGAGCCCCACCTTAGCGAGGGCTGCGGACGGCTCGGCGCGCGGTGGCCGATCACCGGCGGCGGGGCCCGCGCACGGCGCGGGGCGCCGCAGCCGGGGTTCCGCGGACCGGGCCCGGCGTCCTTCGGGCCGACCTGGGGCCCGCTGGCTGCGGGTCGACCGAGAGCCGTTGTCTACTGAACGCCGGGCCCCACCCGGGTCGCACCGCCTTCCGGCCGAAACCTTCCCTCTGCCCCCGAGGCGCGGGCGCTGAACCTGGCTCTTGGTGGTGGTGCGCCGGTGCGGCACGCCACCCCATGACCCAGCGGCGTTCGACGACTGCGTGGACGGTGCCGGTCGGACCGTGAGTGGTGGACCCGGCCGAACCTACCGGCCGGTGGGCGCACGCTGTCAACAGCCCTGGCACCGGCGGTCGTCCGTCGAACGGCCAGGTCAGCGGTGAAGATCCGCAGGTCGCGGCGGAAGGCCGCGACCCGCGGCGGACGGTGCGGGAGGGGTGGACGTCACCCGTTCGGTCCCGGGAAGACCGTGCGACCCGCGACGACGGTCCGCAGGCAGACCGGCAGGTCGGCGCCCGGCGTGAGGTCGGGCAGGCCCGGGGTCCCGGAACGGGGGTCGGTCGACCAGCGGGCGACCCGGTCGTCGGGGGCCTGCACCACCAGCGCCCCGGTCTCCCAGACGGCGTAGTCGGCGGGGGCGCCGGGGACCAGGACCCCGGCGTCGTCGCGGCCCACGGCCCGCCATCCGCCCCGGGTGTGCGCGGTGAACGCGGCGCGCACGGAGATGCGGTGCTCCGGGGTGCGGTGGAAGGCGGCGGCCCGCACGGTCCCCCACGGGTCGAGAGGGGTGACCGGGCTGTCGGAACCGAAGGCGAGCGGCACTCCGGCGCGCAGCAGCGCGGCGTAGGGGTTGAGGCTCCTGGCCCGCTCCGCGCCGAGCCGCGCCGCGTACATCCCGTCCTCGCCGCCCCAGGCCGCGTCGAAGGCGGGCTGGACCGAGGCGGTCAGCCCGAACTCGGCAAAGGCGGCGACGGCCTCGGGGGCGAGCAGCTCGGCGTGCTCGACCCGGTGGCGCGCGGCGCGGACGCGGGCGAGCCCGAGCTTCTCCGCCGCCTCGCGGAAGCCTTCGGTCACGGCGCTCAGGGCGGCGTCGCCGATCGCGTGGAATCCCGCCTGGAGCCCGGCCTCCGTGCAGGCGACGACGTGGGCGGTGATCTCGGCGGGCGCCAGCATGGCGCGGCCGGTGTGGGGGGCGTCGGCGTAGGGCTCGTGGAGGCAGGCCGTGTGCGAGCCGAGCGACCCGTCGGCGAACAGGTCGCCGGCCGCGCCGACGGCGCCGAGCCGACGGGCCCGGTCCACGTCGAGGTCGGCCCAGTAGCCCACGACGCGCGGGCCGGGCTCCTCGCCGGCCAGCCGCAGCAGGCCGGTGAAGTCGTCCTCGCCGGAGATGTGCGGGCCTCCGCACTCGTGCACGGTCCCGATGCCCCGGGAGGCGGCGTGGCGCAGGGCGGCGCGCTGCGCCTCGGTGCGCTGGCGCGGGGAGACGGCGGCGTGGGCCGCCTCGCGGACCGCGTGGTGGGCGTCGGCGGTGAGCGGCTCGCCGTCGCGGTAGCCGTCCAGGGAGCGGACGCCCGGGACGAGGTCCAGCATCGCCGTGGTGACGGCGGCCGAGTGGACGTCGACACGGGTGAGGTAGAGGGGCCGTCCGCCCGTGAGGGCGTCGAGCTCCTCCCGGCCGGGGGCGCGGCCCTCGGGCCACCGGGAGGCGTCCCAGCCGTGACCGAGCAGCACGCGGTCGCCGGGGTGCTCCTCGGCGTACCGGCGCACCATGGCGCCCGCCTCGGCGAGGGAGGCGGCACCGCCGAGGTCCAGTCCGGTCAGGGCCAGACCGGTCGCGGTGGTGTGCACATGGGAGTCGGTGAACGCGGGGGTGACCAGGGCGCCGTCGAGGTCGACGATCTCGTCGGCACCGGCGGCGAACGCGTCGGCCGCCCCTTCGGCGCCGACCCAGGCGACGTGCCCCCGCTCGACGACCATGGCGGTGGCGAAGGGGTCGGCGGGGCTGTGGACTTCTCCCCCGCGCAGCAGCACGGTGCGGTCGTCGCCCGGGGAGGCGGTGCTCGTGGTCATGGGGGAAGCCTAGTCCCGCGCAGGACGGGCCCGGGCGGCGCGGGGGCGCCGCACCCCGCGCCGCGCGCCCGATCCGCCGGGGAGGCCGGGACCGCCCTCAGATGCGCGGCGGGCGGGCCTCGTACGGGGTGGACAGGACCACGGTGGTGCGGCTGGAGACGCCGGCCAGGGAGCGGATCCGGGTGAGCAGGTGCTCCAGCTCCAGCGGGGTGGCGACGCGGACCTTGAGGATGTAGTTCTCGTCGCCGGCGACGCTGTGGCACGCCTCGATCTCGGGGACGTCGGCGAGCCGGTCGGCGATGTCGTCCGGGGCGCTGGGGTCGAAGGGCTTGACCGAGATGAAGGCGGTCAGCGGCAGGCCCACCGCCTCGGGGTCGACGACCGCGGCGTAGCCGCGGATGACGCCGCGCTGCTCCAGGCGCCGCACGCGCTGGTGCACCGCCGAGGTGGACAGGCCGGTGGCCTTGCCCAGGTCGGTGTAGCTCATCCGCCCGTCCCTGACGAGCAGTTCCACGATCTGACGATCCAGCTCCTCCATGCGGATCAACCTATTGCCCCGGGCGGCCTCCGGCACAGCCCGGTGGCGTTCGGGGGCCGACAGCGGGCTCCGGTGTGACCAACGCCACAGGTTTGCCTCGCCGTCGACCGTGACCTCATGGTTATACGGCCCGCCCGATGGGCATTGCTTCGTGTGGTCGAGGCCACAAGCGCCTGATCGGCCCATCCGAGGGGGAGATTCTCCATGCAGAGCACCAAGAACCGCGGCCGTTCCGAACCGGAGCCTGTCGATCCGGCGCAGCCGGCCGACTCCGACACCTTCGATCCGTACGACACCTTCGGCACCTACCGGGTCGTCTGCCCGGACTGCGCCCAGCCCATCGCCCTGCTGGAGGACGAGGACGTGCTCCCCGAGCACGCACGCTGCGCCACCCCGTGGAACCCCTTCGGCCTCACCGTGTGCCACGGCACCGGCCGGCCCGTGGGCGACACCCGTCCCGCGGACGGCTCCGCGGACCTCCTGGACCAGGACACCGCCGTGGTGCTGGCACTGCCGCAGGGGCTCGACTGGCGGACGCAGCCCTTCTCCCACGTCGGGGGCCCCGGGTCGCGTCCGATGAGACTGCCGGGGCTGCGCCGGGCCGCCTGACGGCCCACGGCACGCCGGCCGCGGACCGCGGGGGTGGTCCGCGGCACCGCCGCGTGCGGGCCCGGGGCCCTCAGCGCCCGTCCGGGCACGGCACGCGTGACGCGCAGGGCCCGGTCGCCCCGCGCCGGAGGCGACCCGCCGGGCGCGGCGGACCGCACCCGGCGAACGGGCCGGGGGCCGGTCAGCGGGTCTCGGGCCCCGCCAGATGGCGGGCGATCACCATCCGCTGGATCTGGTTGGTGCCCTCGACGATCTGCAGCACCTTGGCCTCGCGCATGTAGCGCTCGGCCGGGAAGTCCTGGGTGTAGCCGTAGCCTCCGAGGATCTGCACCGCGTCGGTGGTGACGCTCATGGCCGCGTCGGTGCAGAACAGCTTGGCCATCGCCGCCTGCCGGGAGAACGGACGGCCCTGGTCCCGCAGACGGGCCGCGGACAGGTAGAGGGACCGGCCCGCCTCGATCCGCGTCGCCATGTCCGCGATCATGAAGCGCAGTCCCTGGAAGTCGGCGATCGGCCGCCCGAACTGCCGGCGGTCGGTGGCGTACTCCACCGCGGCGTCCAGCGCGGCCTGTGCGACACCGACGGCGCAGGCCGCGATCCCCAGGCGTCCGGAGTCGAGGGCCGCCAGCGCGATCGAGAAGCCCTGCCCCTCCTCGCCGACGCGGCGGGCGACCGGGACGCGCACCCCGTCGAAGTGGACCTGGGCGGTGGGCGAGCCCTTCATGCCCATCTTCTTCTCGGGCGCCGCGGCACTCAGCCCGGGAGCGTCGCCCGGCACCAGGAACGCGGTGATCCCCCGGGCGCCCTCGCCGCCGGTGCGGGCGAGCAGCGTGTAGAAGTCGGCCACGCCTCCGTGGGTGATCCACGCCTTGGTGCCGTGCACCACCCAGTCGTCGCCGTCGCGCACGGCCTTGGTCCGCAGCGACGCGGCATCCGAGCCGGCGGCCGGCTCGGAGAGGCAGTAGGCGCCCAGGAGCCCGCCGCCGAGCATGGCGGGCAGGTGCTCGGCCTGCTGCTCCTTGGTGCCGAACCCGGCCAGCGCGTGGCAGGCGAGGGAGTGGACGCTCACACCCAGGCCCACGGTGAGGCGTGCGGAGGCCAGCTCCTCCAGAACCTGGAGGTACACCTCGTACGGCTGGTCGCCGCCGCCGTGCTCGGATGCGTAGGGCAGCCCGAGCAGGCCGGACTCGGAGAGGAGCGAGAAGACCTCGCGCGGGAAGACGCCCGCCTCCTCCTGCTCGGCCGCGCCGGGGGCGATCTCCCGCTGGGCGATGTCGCGGACCAGGGCGATCAGGTCCCTGGCCTCCTCGGTGGGCAGTTGACGGTCCACCGGCTGCTGGGCGCGGTCGGGCATTGCGGCGCACTCCTCCCTGTCGGGCGCTGCGGCGGTCGCGCGCACGGGGTGTCGGAGCGCGCCGCCGATTGTCCTGCCAAGGCCGATGCTGCCCTTCCGGATCACGGAAAAGGCTGGTTGGCGGCTGTGGCGCGTCGAGTATGCCCGATCGGCGGGCTCCCGTCACGGGTGGACGGCGAAGCCGTGATCACAGCGGGGGCCCGGGGGCCTGCGAAGCCCGCGGGAGGAGCGTCAGACCAGACCCAGCCCGCTGACCAGCATGGCCAGCACGACGACGAGGACCCAGCCGAGCGCGTGCTCCAGGAGGTCCGGGCCCTCGCCGGGGCCCCCGGTGCGGGTGCGCGTCGCGGGGGGAGCGGCGGTGGCGGCGGTCGCGGTCATGGCGGTTCTCCTCGGTCGGCGGAGCGGGACGTCCCCCCGGCACCCGCCCACAGTGCCAGCCCCCCGGGCCCGGAGGCAGACGGGGCCGCGGTGCCGAGACATTCCTCACGTGCCGCGGGCCTCAGCGCACCCCCGCGGCCGCGAGCGCCGCGCGCTGGGCGTGGGTGGCCCGGGCGGGCCAGACCAGGTAGCAGACGCCGCCCGGTCCGGACAGCGTCCGTCCCCCGGGGCCGCGCCGCCGGGTGCGCAGCCACAGGGACGCCCACTCGGAGCGGCGGTAGACGCGCCGGACACCCGCGCCGTTCGGAGCCGCGGGATCGTGGACGACGACGTCGCCCGCGGCGGAGAAGCCGACCACCGTCATCAGGTGGCCCGCCGTCCCGTAGCCCGCCCCGGTCAGCTCATCCTGCGTGAAGGAGAGGGAGGCGATCACGGGGATGCCCGCCGCGATCAGCCGCTCCAGGTCCGCCATCGAGCCGAGCCGGGTGACGACGGCGGAGAGGCCCGGGTAGGAGGCCGCGTACGCCGTGTTGAACGCCCAGTTGCCGCAGCCCTGGTACCCGTGGTCGTAGGTGGCGCGGGCCGCGTGGCAGACCTGCGGGTCGCCGTAGGCGGGGTCCACCCAGGCGAGGTCGCCGGCGTCCGGGCGGCGGCCCCAGTACTCCACGACCATCTGCGAGCACGCGGGGCTGCACCACGCCTCGCCGCCGCCGTCGTACTCGGGGTACCGCCCGGTGTGGACGTTCTGCGAGTAGGCGGGCAGCACCAGCTCCCCGGCGACGCGGGGCTCCTCGGCGGGCACGCCGAAGCGGTCCGGGACGCAGGAGGCCATGGCCCCGGCCCGCCACACCAGCGGAGTCGCTCCGGTGCCCGGCCGGCGGTGGAGGGTCAGGCGCAGCCGGAGGGCGGCGAAGCGCGTCCCGGCGGCGGGGTCGTCCACGGCCAGGGTGTCGGTGTGCACCGAGGCCCGGCCGTCGCCCTGGCCGCCGACGGACGTGCGGCGGACGTCCTCGTCGCCCGAGGCCCAGCAGCCCATGGTGAACCAGGGCGTCCGGGTGCCGTCCCCGTAGCGCGCGGAGAGTTCGGCGCGAAGCCAGGTCCCGGGCGGGGTGCGGGCGTTCCACGAGGCCACGGCCTCGGTGGCCGGGACGGCCGGACGGTGCCAGGGGGAGGTCCACACCGCGTACTCCCAGGGCTCGCTCCGCCCGGTGTGCGGGTCGGTGCGCACCGCGGTGCCCAGGGGGGCGCCGATGACCAGGCCGGGGCGCAGCGAGGGCAGCACGCGGGTGCCCTCCGTCCTGCCGCCGCGCCAGTCGGTGTAGGTGGACCAGAAGCGGTTGCCGACGGCGGGGGGCTCCCCGGCCGGGGCCCGGCCGGGGCCGGCGGCCGAGGCGCGTGGTACCGCGGCGGCGGTGGCGGCCGCGAGGGCGGCGCCGAGGACGGTTCTGCGCGAGGCGGCTCTGGCCATGAAGGACCCCCAGGTCGGGTGCGCGGTGCCGGGGCGTGCCGGGGGGCCGCGCCCGACCCGCCGTGCGGGCGGTCGGGGCCGGTCCCCCGGCACGCCCCGGGGCCACTATCGCCTCCGGGGCGGGCGGGGCAAAGCACCGCGGGGTGCGTCGCGGCGGGGCGGCCGCCGCGGTCGTCCGTTCCGGGCGCGGCACTACAGTGGCGCGCCATGGACCTCCTCCGACCGCTCGCCGAGCAGCTCCACGCGCTCGCCCCGTCCTGCGGCCGCTCGCGCCTGGTCGCCGTGGACGGACACGCGGGCTCGGGCAAGAGCACCTTCGCGGCGCGCCTCGCCGCCGCGGCCGAGGGGCCGGTGCAGGTGCTGCACCTGGACGATCTGGCGACGCACGAGGAGCTGTTCGACTGGACCGGGCGGATGCTGGAGGAGGTCGTCGAGCCGCTGGCGCAGGGCAGGGCGGCCTGCTTTCACCCGTACGACTGGAATCTGCGCCGCTTCCTCGCGCCCCGGGTGCTCCCGGCCGCGCCGCTGGTGCTGGTGGAGGGGGTCGGCGCGGGGCGCCGCGCGCTGCGGCCGCACCTGGCGGCACTGCTGTGGATGGACCGCCCGGCCCAGCGGTCGTGGGCCCGTGGCCGCGGGCGCGACGGGCCGGAACTGGCCGCGTTCTGGGACGGCTGGACGCGGGCGGAGTCGGCGCACTTCGCGGCGGACCCCTCGCGTCCCTTCGCGGACCTGCTGGTACGGGAGTGCCCGGAGGGCTACCTGTGGCGGAAACCGCCCGGGGGTGCGCCATCCCAGGGCCCGGAATGTCACCGCGAGTGACCGCATGGATGCCGCATACCGGTCGGTCGGGATTCCGGTCGCACCGAGGCCCGAACTCTGCTTGACCGACGGGGCGCGGAGGTCTTACGTTCTCAATGTGCGGCTTCTCGAAGTCGCCGCAGACGCGAAGCCCCCGGTTGTTCCCCCGTGATCGGGGGCTTCGTTCTGCCCTGCCGCCCTCCGCGGATACGCGATCCGGGCGCCTCCATGACCCTGGGTAGTCGCATACGGGCCGCCGACGCGGTCTTATTCCCCTCCCTCAGCGCGGGTACGATGCACCCCGGTGGGCTCAATTCCCGTCCGTGCCGTGCCTGTTGGCCGCCCCGCCGGTGGGCGCCCCGGCGCGGGAGACGGGTGCACGGTGTGCGGGGGGATGGTGGAGAACCCTATGGACGAGGGCGCGCGGAGCGCACGCACTCCTGCCGAACTGGCCTGGCTGCGGGGCGTGGACGCCTGCACCATGGGCGCCTACCCGCAGGCCGAGGAGGAGTTCCGGGCCGCGGTCCGGCTCGACCCCGGCATGGCGGACGCCTGGCTGGGACTGCACGCCCTCCGCGTCGACACCGCGACGGCCCTGCTCCACATGCACCGCCACCGCGAGCGCTTCGGCGAGCAGCGCACCCGCCACCACCGCACCCTCAACTCCTGGTACTGGCTCGGCTGGTGGGTCCAACCCGTGCTGGAGAGCCCGCGCGACCTGCTGCTCGCGCACGCCTCCCACTGGCTCGACGGCCGCCACATCGCCGAGCTGGACCGGGCACTCGCCGGGCTCCCGCCGGTCGACGCGGACCCCCACGTCCGCTTCCTGCACGCCTGCCGGTCGTACCTGGTCAAGGACTGGGAGCAGCTGGTCCGCCACACCGAGCCCCTGGTCGACGATCCGCTGCTGGGGATCGAGGCGGGACTCTTCGGCGGCATGGCGCGGGTGCGGCTGGAGATGTACGGCCAGGCGGAGCCCATCCTGGCCTCCGCCCTGATGCGCTGCCGCAGCGAGCAGCCCCAGCGCAAGGAGCTGCGCTACTGGCTCGCACGTGCCCGGGAGGGCACGGGGCGCAGCGCCGCGGCCCTCCCCCTGTACCGGGCCGTGCACCGGGTCGACCCGTCCTTCATGGACACCTCGGCGAGGCTCGCGGCCATCGCCGCGTACGACGGCTTCGACGGGATCGACGCCTACGACGAGGCCACGGACCTCGCCGCCGTCTCGCTGGCCGGGTACGAGGCGGACGCCGACCGGCGGCCCGGGAGCGAGGCACCCGCGCCCGCGGACCGGCTCGGGGCGGAGCCGCCCGGCCAGGTCCCGGCACCCCCGGCCGCGGCGGGCGACCCGTTACGGCGCCGGTCGGCCACGGCACGGGCGGCGGCACCCCGGTTCCCCTCGGGGCCGACGGACTCCGCCCTGCTGGCGCGGGCACTCGGCGAACTGGAGCGCATGGTCGGGATGGAGCCCGTCAAGCGGCAGGTGAAGGCCCTGTCCGCCCAGCTGGAGATGGCCCGCCTTCGGGCGGGGCAGGGGCTGCCCGTCCAACCGCCCAAGCGCCACTTCGTCTTCTCGGGCCCCTCGGGGACGGGCAAGACGACCGTCGCCCGCATCCTCGGCCGGGTCTTCTACGCCCTGGGGCTGCTCGGCGGCGACCACCTCGTGGAGGCCCAGCGCTCCGACCTGGTCGGGGAGTTCCTCGGGCAGACGGCGGTCAAGGCCAACGAGCTGATCGACTCGGCGCTCGGCGGGGTGCTCTTCGTCGACGAGGCGTACAGCCTGTCGAACTCGGGCTACAGCAAGGGCGACGCCTACGGGGACGAGGCGCTGCAGGTGCTGCTCAAGCGGGCCGAGGACAACCGCGACCACCTGGTGGTCATCCTGGCCGGATACCCGGAGGGCATGGACCGGCTGCTGGGCGCCAACCCGGGGCTGTCCTCCCGCTTCACCACCCGGGTGGACTTCCCCTCCTACCGGCCCCTGGAGCTCACCGCGATCGGCTCCGTGCTGGCGGCCGAGAACGACGACGTCTGGGACGAGGAGGCCCGCGAGGAACTGCTCTCCATCAGCGGCCATGTCGTGGGGCAGGGCTGGATCGACGAGCTGGGCAACGGGCGCTTCCTGCGCACCCTGTACGAGAAGAGCTGCGCCTACCGGGACCTGCGCCTGTCCCAGTACCCGGGCACCCCGGGGCGCGAGGACCTGTCGACCCTGCGGCTGCCGGACCTGATGCAGGCGTACGGCGAGGTGCTCTCCGGCCGGGGGCCGGCGGGGCCCGGCCCGGACCCGCAGGGCTGACCGGCCGGGACCGCACCGGGCCCGGCCGCACCGGTGCCCCGGGCGGCCGGGCGGGGGCTCAGGCCACCAGGGCCGAGGAGGGCTCCGCCGGGGAGGCCGGGCCGCCCTGTGCCGTGCGCGGCACGGCGATCCGGTGGGCCGGGTCGCGCACCTCCCCGACGAGCGTCTCCAGCACGTCCTCCAGAGCGACGACACCGAGCACCCGGCCGGAGGCGTCGGCGACCTGCGCCAGGTGCGTGGCGGCCCGGCGCATCGCGGTGAGGGCGTCGTCCAGGGGCAGTTCGGCGTGCAGCGTCGCCATCGGCCGCCAGGTCCGCGCGGGAACGGCCCGCTCGTCCTCCTCCAGGTCCAGCACGTCCTTGACGTGGAGGAACCCCAGAAAGGGCCCGGTGCCGCCGGAGCAGACCGGGAAGCGGGAGTAGCCGGTGCGGACGGTCAGCTCCTCCACCTGCCGGGGGGTGACCGACGGAGGAACGGTCACCAGCGCGCCGCGCGGGACGAGCACCTCGCTCACCGGGCGGCTGCCGAGCACCAGCGCGTCCCCCAGGCGCTCCTGCTCCGCGGGGTCCAGCAGACCGGCCCGGCCGGCGTCCCGGACCAGGCGCCCCAGCTGGTCGCTGGTGAAGACCGCGTCGAGTTCGTCCTTGGGCTCGACGCGGAAGGCCCGCAGCACGAGCGCGGCCACCGCCCCGAGGGCCGCCGTGACGGGTCGGCACAGGCGGGCGAAGCCGACCAGGGCGGGGGCCAGCCAGAGCGCCGTGCGCTCGGGCGCGGACATCGCCAGGTTCTTGGGCAGCATCTCCCCGACCACCAGGTGGAGGAAGACCACCGCCGCCAGGGCGATGGCGTAGCCCAGGGGGTGGACCAGCCCTTCCGGGACCCGGGCCCAGTGGAACACCGGCTCCAGCAGGCGGGCCACGGTGGGTTCGGCGACCGCGCCGAGGGTCAGGGAGCAGACCGTGATGCCGAACTGGGCGGCCGCCATCATCTGCGGCAGGTTCTCCAGCCCGTGCACGACGCGCCGTGCCCGGGCGGACCCCTGCGCGGCGAGTGGTTCGATCTGGCTGCGCCGTACCGAGACCAGGGCGAACTCGGCACCCACGAAGAAGCCGTTGGCGACGACCAGCAGCAGCGCGAGCACCAGGTGCAGAGCGCTCATCGGACGGCCTCCACCAGTGCGGGGCCGACGGCGGCGGGCCGGGTGCGCACCAGGTGCACCCGCTCCGCGCGGTGGCGGTCGACGCGGCGCACCGTGAGGTGCCAGCCGGGCAGCTCGGCGCTGTCGCCGACCGCGGGGATGCGGCCCAGCAGGTCGGCGGCGAGCCCGGCGACGGTCTCGTAGGGGCCTTCGGGGACCTCGATCCCGGCGGCGCGCAGGGCGGCGACACGGCAGCTTCCGGCGGCGTGCCAGGCGGGGCTGCCGTCCTCGGGCGGGGCGGGGGCCAGCTCGGGCCGGCCCCGGTCCTCGGCGTCGTGCTCGTCGCGGACCTCGCCCACCAGCTCCTCGACGATGTCCTCCAGGGTGACCACGCCCGCGGTGCCGCCGTACTCGTCGACGACGACCGCCATCGGCTGCTCCTTGCGCAGCCGCTCCAGCAGCAGCTGCACGGGCAGGGTCCCCGGGACGCGCAGCGCGGGCGCGGCGATCCGGGCGACGCTCACCCGCGGCCGTTCGTCGGCACGCACGGCGAGGGCGTCCTTGAGGTGGACCGCGCCCACCACCTCGTCGATGCCGGCCCGGTACACGGGGAAGCGCGAACAGCCGGTGGCGCGCGTCAGGTTGAGCACGTCGGCGGCGGTGGCGTCCTCGTGGAGGGCGTTGACGCGCACCCGGGGGGTCATCAGGTGCTGGGCGGTGAGGTGCCCGAGGGACAGGGTCCGGACGAACAGCTCCGCGGTGTCCTGTTCCAGGGCTCCCGCCCGGGCCGAGTGGAAGGCCAGCGACCTGAGCTCCGCCGGGGTGCGGGCGGAGGCCAGCTCCGCCGCGGGCTCCACGCCCATCAGCCGCAGGGCGCGGTTGGCGGTCGCGTTGAGCAGCGCGATGACCGGGCGGAACAGCGCGGAGAAGCGGGTCTGCGGACCGGCGACGAAGCGGGCCACCTCCAGGGGGCGGGAGACCGCCCAGTTCTTCGGCACCAGCTCGCCGACCACCATCTGGACGGCGGAGGCCAGCAGCATGCCGACGACCACGGCCGCGGTGGACACGGCTCCCGGGGGAAGACCGGTCGCGGCGAGCGGGGCGCCCAGCAGCCGGGCGAGCGCCGGCTCGGCGAGCATGCCGACCACCAGGGAGGTCAGGGTGATGCCGAGCTGGGTGCCGGACAGCTGGAAGGAGAGTTCGCGCAGTGCGTCGACGACGCGGGCGGCACGCGGGTCACCCGCGTCGGCGGCGCGTTCGGCGTCCGGGCGCTGGACGGTGACCAGGCCGAACTCCGCGGCCACGAAGAAGCCGTTGGCGAGGACGAGGACGAAGGCTGCGGCGAGCAGCGAGAGGGCGATGATCATGCCGCCGCCTCGTGGGAGGGGGCGGCGCAGGTACTACCGGACGATCCGTCCATTGCCGGAGGGAGTCACTCCTCGGGTAGCAGGGGGGACCCCGCCGGCGCCGGGGCGGCGTGGGGTGCGGGGCGGGGCGCACCGGGCGCCGCCGCGCACCAGACTAACGGGGGGCGGCCGCGAAGGCGCCGGATCGTGCGCGCCCGGGTGGCCGCCGTCCGGGGGCGGGCGGCGGTCCGCGGCGGACCGCCGCCTCCCGTCAGCCGCCCTGCTCGGCGCCCGTTCCCCTGCTCTCGGCGAGAGCGCGCAGCGCGCGGGCGTCGGCGATGGCCTGCGCCTTGGCGATGCCGGGCTGGATGCCCAGCGCGGGCAGGCTGGTGCCGTCGCTGAGGTCGAGGAACACCCAGGGGTCGCCGGGGCGCAGGTTCACCCTCAGGATCTCGGCCCAGGCGAGCCGGCGCGTACGGGTGAGGTTGACGACCGTCACACCGGTCTCGTCGGCCACCACCTTGGGGCGGCTGAGCAGGGCCAGGACGCCGAAGAACAGCAGGGCGACGAAGACGAAGCTGGTCCGCTCGGCGGCGCTGAGCCGGTCGAGCAGGAGCGTGACGGCGATGATCACGGCGGACATCGCCGCGCCCACGGTCAGCAGCACGATCCTGGTCCGGGTGGGCCGGAAGGTGACGGGGAGCGCGGGCGGCGGTGCGGAGTGGTTCACGGGGCGGTCCCTCGGCCTCAGAGGCGGCAGGCGTGGATCGCCGTGGTCAGGATGGCGCGGGCGCCCAGGGCGTAGAGGTCGTCCATGATCCGCTGCGCCTCCTTGGCGGCGACCATGGAGCGGACGGCCACCCAACCCTCGTGGTGCAGGGGGGAGATGGTCGGCGACTCCAGGCCGGGGGTGAGGGCGACGGCCTGCTCCAGGTTCTCCACCCGGCAGTCGTAGTCCATCATCACGTAGCTGCGGGCCACCAGGACGCCCTGCAGGCGGCGGAGGAACTGCTGGACGCGGGCGTGCTCGGGGTCGGCCCCGGTACGCCGGATGACGACCGCCTCGGAGGTCATGATGGGCTCGCCGATGACCTCCAGCCCGGCGTTGCGCAGGCTGGTCCCGGTCTCCACGACGTCGGCGATGACCTGCGCCACGCCCAGCTCGATCGCGGTCTCCACGGCGCCGTCGAGGTGGACGACGGAGGCGCCGATTCCGTTGTCGGCCAGGTGCTTGGCGACGATGCCCTCGTAGGAGGTGGCCACGGTCATCCCGCCGAAGTCCTCCACGCCCTTCGCGGTGCCGGGCTTGGTGGCGTAGCGGAAGGTGGAGCGGGCGAAGCCGAGCTGGAGGATCTCCTCGGCGTCCGCCCCGGAGTCGAGCAGCAGGTCGCGGCCGGTGATGCCGATGTCGAGGCGCCCGGAGCTCACGTAGATCGCGATGTCCCGGGGGCGCAGGTAGAAGAACTCGACCTCGTTCTCGGGGTCGACGAGGACGAGCTCCTTGGACTCCTTGCGCTGCTGGTAGCCGGCCTCATGGAGCATCGCCGACGCAGGTCCGGACAGTGAACCCTTGTTGGGTACGGCGATGCGCAGCATGAGGCGGGCTTCCTTCGTTCTCGTGTGGGGCGGTGGTGCGTGCGGGGGCGGGCGGCTCAGAGGTGGGCGTAGACGTCGTCCAGGGAGATGCCGCGGGCCACCATCATCACCTGGACGTGGTACAGCAGCTGGGAGATCTCCTCGGCGGCGGCGTCCTTGCCCTCGTACTCGGCGGCCATCCACACCTCGGCGGCCTCTTCGACGACCTTCTTGCCGATGGCGTGCACCCCCTTGTCCACCAGTTCGGCGGTGCGGGAGGTGGCGGGATCGCCGTGGGCGGCCTTCTGCTGGAGCTCGGTGAAGAGCTCCTCGAACGTCTTCTTGGACATGGTGGTCCCACCCTACGCGGAATCGGGGTCCGCTCAGCGCCAGGGTTCGGATACTGAACGCAGGACGGTCGCGGTGGCCACGGCGGCGGTGACCGCTTCGTGCCCCTTGTCCTCGTTCGAGCCCTCCAGACCCGCGCGGTCCAGTGCCTGCTCCTCCGTGTCGCAGGTGAGCACCCCGAAGCCGATCGGCACACCGGTGTCCACGGAGACCTGGGTCAGCCCCTGGGTGACGCCCTGGCACACGTACTCGAAGTGGGGGGTTCCGCCGCGGACGACGACGCCGAGGGCGACGATCGCGTCGTAGCCCCGGCCCGCCAGGACCTTGGCGACGACGGGCAG
This sequence comes from Streptomyces sp. C10-9-1, assembly GCF_024497955.1. Classification (GTDB taxonomy): domain Bacteria; phylum Actinomycetota; class Actinomycetes; order Streptomycetales; family Streptomycetaceae; genus Streptomyces; species Streptomyces sanyensis. The sequence continues at coordinate 61,046 of NZ_JANHKP010000020.1, forward strand.
CTCGAAGCTGCCGGGGACCCTGAGCAGGGTCGGCTCGTCGATGCCGAGCTCGTGCAGCGCGCGCAGCGCGCCGTCCACCAGGCCGTCCATGATCTTCTCGTGCCACTGCGCCGCGATGACGGCCACCCGCAGGTCCTGGCAGTTCTTCACACTCAGCACGGGTGCGCCCTTGCCGCTCATGTTCTCTCCTCGGCCGCATCCGGTCCGGTGGTCCGTTCCGGTGTCGGCTGGTGTCGGGATCGGTTCCGTTCGGTACTGCACGTTCGGTACTGCGCCGGGCCGCCCGCCTGTCGCGGGGCGGGCGGGCCGGTTCCCCGCTACTGGTTGCCGCAGGCGGACGCCCCGGGGGCGTCCAGCCACGGCAGGTCGTGGCCCATCCGGTCGCGCTTGGTGCGCAGGTAGCGGAGGTTGTGCTCGCCCGCGGTCACGGGGACCGCCTCGCGCCGCAGGACGCGGATGCCGTGGCGGGTGAGGGCGGTCACCTTCTCGGGGTTGTTGGTCATCAGCCGGACGCTGCGGGCACCGAGGTCGGCGAGGATCCGGGCGGCGGCGGCGTAGTCCCGGGCGTCGGCGGGCAGGCCAAGCTCCAGGTTGGCGTCCAGCGTGTCGCGGCCCCGCTCCTGCAGCTCGTAGGCCCGCAGCTTGGACATCAGCCCGATACCGCGGCCCTCGTGGCCCCGCAGGTAGACGACGACGCCGCGGCCCGTCTCGGTGACCCGCCGCATGGACTCCTCCAGCTGGGGGCCGCAGTCGCAGCGCAGCGAGTGGAAGATGTCGCCGGTCAGGCACTCGGAGTGGACGCGCACCAGCAGGTCCTCCCCGTCTCCGAGGTCGCCGTGGACCAGGGCCACGTGCTCGACGCCGTCGACGGTGGAGCGGTAGCCGTAGGCGGTGAAGCGGCCGTGCCGGGTGGGCAGGTCCGCCTCCGCCTCGCGCCGGACGGTGGGTTCGGCGCTGCGCCGGTAGGCGATCAGGTCCTCGATCGAGACGATGGTCAGACCGTGCTTGCGTGCGAACGGCACCAGCTCGGGCAGCCGCAGCATCACGCCGTCCTCGCCCGCGATCTCCACGATGGCCCCGGCGGGGCGCAGCCCCGCGAGACGGGCGAGGTCGACCGCGGCCTCGGTGTGCCCGGGCCGGGTGAGCACGCCGCCGGGCTTGGAGCGCAGCGGGAAGACGTGCCCGGGGCGGACGAAGTCGGCCGGTCCGGCGCCGCCGTCGGCCAGCAGCCGCAGGGTGGCGGAGCGGTCCGCGGCGGAGATGCCGGTGGTGACCCCGTGGGCCGGGCCGGCGTCGACGGAGACGGTGAAGGCGGTCTGCATCGACTCGGTGTTGTCGGCGACCATCTGGGGCAGTTCCAGCCGGTCCAGCTCGGCGCCCTCCATGGGGGCGCAGATCAGGCCGCGGCACTCGCTCATCATGAAGGCCACGATCTCGGGTGTGGCCATCTCGGCCGCGATCACGAGGTCGCCCTCGTTCTCGCGGTCCTCGTCGTCCACGACGACCACGGGGCGTCCGGCCGCGATGTCGCGGACGGCCTGCTCCACCGGGTCGAGGGCCAGGTCGCCGTCCGTGTACCACTCGGGCAGTGCCGTCATGCGGCCGCTCCTTCCGCTGCGGGGGCGGCGGCGCCCGTGCGCGAGCGCTGCCACCAGTCGTAGGCGCCCCAGACCACGAGGGCGAAGTAGATCACGTAGACCAGGCCGGAGAAGGCCAGGCCGCTGCTGAACGCGAGGGGGACGCCGACCAGGTCCACCAGCAGCCAGGCGAACCAGAACTCCACCAGTCCGCGGGCCTGGGCCACCATCGCGACCAGCGTGCCGACGAAGATGTAGGCGTCGGCCCAGGGGCTCCAGGAGAGCGAGGGGAAGGCGGTGAACAGGCCGCCGACGGCGGCGGTGCCGAGCACGGCCCCGGCGAGGAGCCAGGCCCGCTCGCGGGCGTCGGCGAACCGGACGGCGATGCTGCCGTCCTGTGCGCGGCGGCGGCCCCGGGTCCACTGGCGCCAGCCCCAGGCGGCGACGGCGATGACCAGCAGCTGCTTGCCGACGCCGCCGCCGAGCTGGGCCGAGGCGTAGGCGCCGACCAGGATCACCCCGGAGAGCAGCTGCGCGGGCCAGGTGAGCACCGAGCGGCGCCAGCCGAGCGCGAGCGCGGTCAGGCCCAGGATGTTGCCGAGCATGTCGGACCAGAGGATGTGCTGGCCGAAGGCGGTGAAGGCCTCTCCGTTGAGCCAGCCGAGGCCGCTCACCGGGCGCCCCCCGCCGAGCCGGTGCCGAGCAGCCGCTCGACGTACTTGGCGATCACGTCGACCTCCAGGTTGACCGGGTCCCCGGGCTGCTTGTGGCCGAGGGTGGTCAGGGCGAGCGTGGTCGGGATGAGGCTCACGGTGAAGTGGCCGGCTCCGGCCTCGACGACGGTGAGGCTGACGCCGTCGACGGTGATCGAGCCCTTCTCCACGACGTAGCGCGCCAGCTCGCCGGGGAGCGAGACGCGCACGAGTTCCCAGTGCTCGGAGCGGGTGCGCCCGGCGATCGTGCCGGTGCCGTCGACGTGGCCCTGGACGATGTGGCCGCCGAAGCGCCCGTCGGCGGTCATCGGGCGCTCCAGGTTGACCCGGGAGCCGGTCGTCAGCGCGCCGAGGCTGGAGCGCCGCAGGGTCTCGGCCATGACGTCGGCGGTGAACTGGCCGTCGGCGGTGTCCACCACGGTGAGGCAGACGCCGTTGACGGCGATCGAGTCGCCGTGCTTGGCGCCCTCGGTGACGAGCGGGCCGCGCAGGCGGAAGCGGGAGGCGTCGCCGAGGTCCTCCACGGCGGTGACCTCACCCAGTTCTTCGACGATTCCGGTGAACAACTCAGGCTCCCTCGGGGACGGTCGCGGTGATGCGCAGGTCGGGGCCGAAGCGGTCGGTGGCCACGACGTCGAGGCGCAGCGCTTCGGTGATGGTGGTGATGCCGCCGCCGGCCAGGGCCGCCGGCCCGGCACCGAGGAGGACGGGGGCGATGTAGCCGACGACCCGGTCGACGGCGCCGGCCGCGACGAAGGAGCCCGCGAGCGCGGGGCCGCCCTCGAGCAGGACGGAGCGCACGCCGCGGGCGTGGAGCTCGGCGAGCAGGGCGCGGGGGTCGAGTCCCCGTTCGCCGGCGGGGAGGCGCACGGTGTCGACGCCGGGGAGGTGGGCGGTGTCGGCGTCCTCGGCGACGGCGATCAGGGTGGGGGCCGCGTCGTCGAGGACCCGGGCGCCGGGGGCGATGGAGGCGCGGGTGTCGACGACGACCCGCAGCGGCTGGGTGGCGCCGTCGACGCCGCGCACGGCGAGGTGGGGGTCGTCGGCGCGCAGGGTGCCGGAGCCGACCACGACGGCGTCGGCCTCGGCCCGCAGCCGGTGGACGTCGGCGCGCGAGGCCGGGGAGCTGATCCAGCGGCTGGTGCCGTCGGCGGCGGCGGTCCGGCCGTCCAGGGTGGCCGCGTACTTCCAGGTGACGTGGGGGCGGCCGCGGCGGACGGAGGTCAGCCAGGCGGTGTTGCCGGCCTCCGCCTCGTCCTCCAGCACACCGGCCTCGACCTGGACACCCGCCGCGCGCAGCGTGCCGGCGCCGCCTGCCGCCCGCGGGTCGGGGTCGGCTACGGCGTAGACGACGCGGGCGATGCCGGCCTCGGTCAGCGCCCGGGCGCAGGGCCCGGTGCGGCCGGTGTGGTCGCAGGGTTCGAGGGTGACGTAGGCGGTGCCTCCCCGGGCGAGGACACCGGCCTGGCGCAGGGCGTGGACCTCGGCGTGCGGGCCTCCGGCGCGCTCGTGGTGGCCCTCGCCGACGACATGGCCGGAGGCGTCCGTGACGACGCACCCGACCACGGGGTTGGGGCTGGTGGAGCCGAGTCCGCGGGCGGCGAGCGCTACGGCTCGGCGCATGGCGTCGATGTCGGCTGCGGTGGCCACCGGTGTCCTCCTGCCTCTTCGGGCACGGACTCCGGGGACGTCGATGACGACGGACAGCGGGCGAACTCACACGGGCACCGCCGAGGCCGGATGCGGGGCGCCGGGATACGGCGACCCGCAGGGACGGCCGACGGCCCGAGGGGCCACCCGCCGCGCACTGCCTCCCATCCGGACTTTAACCGTCGGTCCAGGAGTTTCACCTGGTCAACCGGCCGCTGGCTGCGGACGGGTCGCGGACTGTAACCGCCGGTTCGGAATTTCACCGACCCCGGAGTGCGCTGCTGCTGATACACGGCCAGTGTGCCACGCCGGGCGGTCGGCCATGCGGGTGATCGATGTGGGGTGGATCACAGAGGGGTGGGGCGGAGCCCGCGGAACCCGGCAGGGCGCCCGCGTGACCCCACCCCCCGCCGCGACACCGGCACCGCGGGCCGGACGTGACCCGGGCGCCCGCGGCACCCCCGGCCGCGGCGCACCGCGCGACCCGCGGCCCGCGGCCCGCAACCACCGCCCGCGGGCGCCCCGTCGACGCCCGGGGAGCCCCAAGGGGCGGGCGGTACGCGGCGATCCGGCGCACGCATTCCCACCGGAGGACTGGTCCAGACCTATTGACGGTGTGGTCTAGTCCTTTTAATGTCTGCGACACCTCCGCGGACCCGGCCCGCCGGAAGGCGCACTCCGGCGGGCCGACTCGCGTAGTCCCCAAGCCAGTTGTGCAAGGCCGAACACCCCCGTCGACGCTCCGGCGGACGAAACGGGGGGATCCCCCACCAGGAGGAACGACCGTGCAGTCCCCCACCCCCTTCAGAGCGGGCATGCTCGCAGCCGGCGCAGCCGCCGTCGCGCTGCTTGCGGGCACGCTCTCGACCGGCGTCTCGCACGCCGCGGACAACGAGAGCTGCCGCCCCGACGGCCTCTACACCACCCCGGGCGTCGACGTCCCCTACTGCTCCGTCTACGACGCGGACGGCCGCGAGAAGATGGGCGCGGACCACCAGCGGCGCGTCATCGGCTACTTCACCGGCTGGCGCACGGGCAAGAACGGGCAGCCCGCCTACCTGGCCGACGACATCCCGTGGGACAAGATCACCCACATCAACTACGCCTTCGCCCACGTCGACTCCGGCAACAGGCTGTCCGTGGGCGCCGACGGAGCGAACAACGCGGCCACCGGGATGACCTGGCCCGGCGTCGCGGGCGCCGAGATGGACCCGTCCCTGCCGTACAAGGGCCACTTCAACCTGCTCAGCAAGTTCAAGAAGCAGCACCCGGACGTGAAGACGCTGATCTCGGTCGGCGGCTGGGCGGAGACCGGCGGCTACTTCGACGAGAACGGCGACCGGGTCGACTCCGGCGGCTTCTACACGATGGCCACCAACGCCGACGGCTCGGTGAACCAGGCGGGCATCGACACCTTCGCCGACTCCGCCGTCGCCTTCGTCAAGAAGTACGGCTTCAACGGCGTCGACATCGACTACGAGTACCCGACCTCGATGAAGGACGCCGGCCACCCGGCCGACTTCCCGATCTCCAACGCGCGCCGCGGGGGCCTCAACAAGGGCTACGCGGCCCTGATGAAGACCCTGCGCGAGAAGCTCGACCGGGCCGGCGCAGCGGACGGCAGGCACTACATGCTGACCGTGGCCGCGCCGTCCTCCGGCTACCTGCTGCGCGGCATGGAGACCTTCCAGGTCCAGAAGTACCTGGACTACGTCAACATCATGTCGTACGACCTGCACGGCGCCTGGAACGAGTACGTCGGCCCGAACGCCTCGCTCTTCGACGACGGCAAGGACGCCGAGCTCGCGGCCGCCAACGTCTACGGCAGCGCGCAGTACGGCGGCATCGGCTACCTCAACACCGACTGGGCCTACCACTACTTCCGCGGGTCCATGCCCTCGGGCCGCATCAACATCGGCCTGCCGTACTACACGCGCGGCCACAAGAACGTCCAGGGCGGCACCGACGGCCTGTGGGGCAAGGCTGCCGCGAGCTCCTGCCCGGCCGGCTCCGGCCTGACCAAGTGCGGTGACGGCGCCGTCGGCATCGACAACCTCTGGCACGACCTGGACGACAACGGCAAGGAGTCCCCGGCGGGCTCCAACCCGATGTGGCACGCCAAGAACCTGGAGAAGGGGGTCGTCGGCGACTACGTCACGCAGTACGGCTTCCCTGCCGACACCCGTCTGACCGGCACCTACGCCCGCAAGTACAGCTCCGCGCTGGTCGCTCCGTGGCTGTGGAACGCCGAGAAGAAGGTGTTCCTGTCCACCGAGGACGAGCAGTCGGTGGCGGCCAAGGCCGACTACGTGGTCGACCGCGGCATCGGCGGCACCATGGTCTGGGAGCTGGCCGGCGACTACGGCTGGAACGCGGCCAAGGGCCAGTACGAGATGGGCGACACGCTCACCTCGCTGATGTACGACGCGTTCAAGGCGGCGGCTCCGTACGGCGCGAAGAAGTCCGGCACGGCCCTGCCGGCCGAGGCGGTCGACATCGCCGTGGACTTCACCGAGTTCAAGCTCGGCGACTCCAACTACCCGATCACGCCCAAGCTGAAGATCACGAACAACACCTCGGCGGCCCTCCCCGGCGGCACGGAGTTCCAGTTCGACTACGCCACGGCGGCCCCGCCCAACGCCTCCGACCAGTCCGGCTTCGGCACCAAGGTCATCCGGAGCGACCACACCGGGGACAACATCGGCGGCCTGAAGGGCGACTTCCACCGGGTCTCGCTGAAGCTGCCGGCCTGGCAGTCGCTGGCCCCGGGCGCCACGGTCGACCTGGCCTTCAACTACTACCTGCCGGTCTCCACGCCGTCCAACTGGACCGTGAACATCGGCGGGACCACGTACGCGCTCAAGGGCGACCTGGCGCGCGGCACGACCGTGGTGGAACCGGGCGGCGGCGGCTCGCCCTCGCCCACCCCCTCCCCCACCGGGACCGGCACCCCGGGCACCTGCTCGGCGCCGGCCTGGTCCGCGGGCGAGGCCTACGGCGGCGGCACCACCGTCTCGCACGGGGGCCACGACTGGAAGTCCAAGTGGTGGACGAAGGGCGAGGAGCCCGGCACCACCGGCGAGTGGGGGGTGTGGCAGGACCTGGGCGCCTGCTGACCGGACACCACCGGCCAAGACGGCCCGGCGGCGGATCACGGCCCTTGACGCCGCCGGGTCACCCGGCCCCCGCGCGCCGTACCGCGGCATCCCGCCGCGGTACGGCGCGCAGCCGTCGGCGCCCTCCCGCGGGAGGGCGCCGACGGCTGCGCTACGCCCCGGCGAACAGCTCGTCCCGCGCCGCGTCCTGGGCCATCCGCAGCGCCCCGTCCAGGACCGCCCCTCCGCCGAGGACCCCGGCACGCACCTCCGTGGCCAGCGGCGACAGGGCCGCGGTGTGCCGCTGCACCCGGGCGGCCAGCGCCCCGCCGCCCGCCAGGCCCACCTCACCGCCCAGCACCACGCAGCCCGGGTCCAGCACGGAGGCGACGGCGGCCGCGCCGACGGCGAGGCGCCCGGCCAGGTCCTCCAGGAAGTCCTCCCGGCCCGTCTCCACGGCCCGGGCCACGGTGCCGGCCGCCCGCAGCGCGGGATCGGCACCCTCGGCCCCGACGCCGTACCGCGTGCCCAGCGCGCAGACGGCCTCGGCCCCGGCGAGCGAGTGGAAGCCGCCCTCGCAGCCGGCGGCCGACGGCAGGCCGCCGGTGCCCGGGACCGGCAGGAAGCCGATCTCGCCCGCACCCCCGGAGGCCCCCCGGCGCAGCCGCCCGTCGAGGAAGAGGGCCGCCCCGACCCCGTGGCCCAGCCACAGGAAGGCGAAGGAGTCCCGGTCCCTGGCGGCACCCGTGCGCTGCTCGGCGAGGGCCGCGAGGTTGGTCTCGTTCTCCACGAGGACGCGGGCGCCGAGGCGGTCCCGGAGCGCGGTGAGGAGCCGGCGGTGCCAGGCGGGGAGGCCGGAGGTGTCCCGCAGTTCCCCGGTGGCCGGGTCGACGAGGCCGGGCGCACCGACCCCGATGCCGTGCAGCCGGGTGGCGCCCGCCGCGGCCACGGCGCCCTCCAGGAAGGCCACCGCCTGCTCGACGGCGGGCCCGGTGCCGGCGTCGCCTCCGATGGGCAGGGAGTCCTCGCGGAGCGTGGTGCCGACCAGGTCGGTGACGACGACGGCGACGCCTCCGGTCCGGACGTCGAGGGCGGCGAGATGGGCCCGGTCGGCGACGATCCCGTACAGGCGGGCGTTGGGGCCCCTGCGCTCCGTGCCCGCCTCCCCGACCACGTGGACCAGCCCCGCCGCCCCGAGCCGCTCGACGAGGTCGGCCACCGTGGGCCGGGAGAGCCCGGTCAGGTTCTTCAGCTGCCCGGCCGTCAACGCGCCCTCCTGCTGGAGGAGGTCCAGCGCGAGCCGGTCGTTGGCGGCCCGTGCGGTGCTCGGGGATGCGGCCATGCCGGAATCCTTCCAGACGCTCCCGGTGGCACTCCGCTGGGTCAGCCCCGGGCTCTATTTATCAGGCAGGGTTCCTGATAGTTTACGCCCACGCGCACGGGAGGGAACCACGCATGTCCAGCGAACCGCTCGCCGCCGCACCGCGGCGGGCCGAGGCACCCCGGTCGGAGCTCCGCCGGGCCCGTATCGCCATCGCCGCCGTCTTCTGCGTGCACGGGGCGGTGGCCGGGAGCCTGGCGACCCGCATCCCCTGGATCCAGGACCACGCCGGGCTCGGCGCCGGCCAGCTGGGGCTCGCGCTCGCCTTCCCCGCGCTCGGCGCCGCCGTGGCGATGCCGCTCGCCGGGGCGGTACGGCACCGGCTGGGCGCGCGCACCGGGCTGCGCACCCTGCTGGCCCTGTGGACCCTCAGCCTGGCGCTGCCCTCGCTCGCGCCGAACCTGCCCGGCCTGTGCGCGGCGCTCCTCCTCTACGGCGCCACGTCCGGCATGAGCGACGTGGCGATGAACGCCCTGGGCGTGGAGACCGAGAACCGGCTCGGCCGCTCGATCATGTCCGGGCTGCACGGCATGTGGAGCACCGGCGCGCTGATCGGCTCGGCCGCCGGCACGGTCGCCGCCCACCTCGGCACCGACGCCCGGGTGCACCACGCCGCGGCCGCCCTGGTGCTGACGGCGGCCGGGCTCGTCGCCTGCCGGGGCGTACCGGACGCCGCACCCGCGCCCGGCGGGGAGCCGCCGCCGCGCTTCGCCCTGCCTCCGCGGTCGGCCCTGGCCGTCGGGGCGGTCGGCTTCTGCGCGGTCTTCGCCGAGGGCGCCGGTCTCGACTGGTCCGCCGTCTACCTCCGCGAGGTGCTGGGCACCTCCGCCGCGCTCGCGGCCGCGTCCACCACGGTCTTCGCCCTGACCATGGCCGTGGCGCGGTTCGCCGGGGACCGGGTGGTGGACCGCTTCGGGCCGGTGCGCACCGTCCGCGCGGGCGGCTCGCTCGCGACCGCGGGCGCCCTGCTCGTGGTCCTCGGCACCCACCCGGTCCCGGTCCTGTGCGGCTTCGGGCTCATCGGCCTCGGGATCGCCGTGGTCGTCCCGCTGGCCTTCGCCGCGGCGGGGCGCGGCGGCGGCGACCCCAGCCGGTCCATCGCGGGTGTCGCCACCCTCACCTACACGTCGAGCCTGCTCGCCCCCTCGGCGATCGGCGCCATCGCCGACGCGACCAGCCTGGCGGTCTCCTTCGGCCTGGTGGCGCTGCTGACCCTGGGGCTGGTGGCGGCCGCGGGGGTGCTGCGCGCCCCGGGCAGGGGCGGGGCGCGGGACGACCGGGCACCGTCCGCCGCCCGCTCCTGAAGCGCCCGCTCCGCCGGGCGGGGTCGCCGCGCCCGGCCGAACGGGGCGCCCCGCGAGCTCGCGGGCGGACGCGCCCGGGGCCCCTTCGCGGCCCCGCCTCAGGGCGCCAGGCCCGCCGCCCGCCCGTCGTCGCCCCAGCGCACCTCACGCACCCGCACCACGGCCTGGCGGTCGACGGGACCGAAGAGGTGGGGGAAGGCGGTGCCGGCCGGTACACCGGGCGGCGGCGCGGGCGCCGCCTCCTCCCACTCCACCCGGCCGGTGAGCCGCTCCTCGTCCAGGAGCAGCGCCACCAGGGGGCGGGGAGCCTCCCGGTAGAAGGCGTCGGCGACGGCGAGGGTGGTGGCCTCGTCCGGGGAGCAGTGGACGAAGCCCTCCTCGGCGAGGGAGGCGGGCGCGTACGGGCGGCCGGGGTCTGCTTCCCACACGGCCCGGGGTACCAGATGCCAGATCATGCCGCGGTTATACCGCGGCCCGCACCGGGCCTCGGCCCGGCTCAGCCGCGCAGCGGGCCCTCGCAGCGGAACGCGGAGGTCCCCGCCGCGCGGCCGGCCCGGACTCCCACCGGACCGAAGGAGCAGTTCATGTCGGCCAGGTTGTCCGCCGCGGGGCGCGCCCGGTCGAGGAGGGAGGCGTCCACCGCCTCCGCCATGTCCGTGAGGACCCGGTCGGCGCTGCGGGGCTCCGAGAGGCCGGCGCTGATCCGTCCGGTGCAGACGAAGCGCGGACGGCCGGGGTCCCCGTTGGAAGCGCAGTCGGCGGCGCTGCCGGTGGCCTCGGTGAAGGCCGCGCGCACCTCCGCCGCGGACCCGTACCGCAGCCGGTCCACGGGCGCATGGGAGGTGTCCGGGACGAACAGCCCCTCCACCGCGGCGATCTGCTCGTCCAGGAAGCGGTCGTAGCCGCGCTGGAGGGCCGCGTCCGCGCCCGCCCGCCGCCGCCAGGCGTCGAAGGCCGCCACGTCGCCCGCCCTCAGGTGCGCGTACATCTCGCCCAGCAGGGCGGGCCGGGCGCTCCACAGGTAGGAGAAGAGGGTGCCTGCGTAGCCGTAGAAGCGGAACCCGTCCCCCGCGTAGGTGGCGCCGAGGATCTGCGCGACGGTCATCCGGGGGCGGCTCGCGGTGTCGGCGGCGATGTCGCGCACCAGGGAACGGCGCACGGCGACGCCGTCGTCGCGGGTGGAGCCCGCGAAGAACTCGGCGGTGCCCTCGTCGACGGCCGTGGTCCGGTCGGCGCGGTACCAGGGGCCTTCGCCGAAGAGGCCCGGGATCGCGTAGCGCCCGTTCAGGTAGTGGGTGTACTCGTGGCGGAACAGCTCCTCCAGGGTGAGCGAGGAGTCCTGCGGCACGCGCCGCTGGTAGGTGTAGAGGGTGGCACCGCGCTCGATGTAGATGCCGCCGTTGGCGCTGCCCAGCCCGGTGAGCAGCGGGTGGTGGACCTCGTACTCGGAGCGGGAGGCGTACAGCACCACCGTCAGCACCCCGCCCGGGTCGTCCGCGAGCGGTTCGCTCGTCCCGAGCACCCGGTGGAACTGCGCGGAGACCTGCTTGGCCGCGTAGTAGAGCCGGTCGACCTGCTTCCGCGGCAGCGCGGTGCGGACCACCACGGCGCCGTTGTCGTAGCGGTCGGTGCGGGGGAACAGCCGCCGCTCGATGTCCTCCCGGCACACTCCGTGGGGACGGCAGGCGTCGAGGTGGATGAGCCAGGCCGCGAGCGAGGCCCAGGGCCCGCTGCCCTCGCCCCAGTCGGCGCGCACGGGCTCCAGCAGGGCGCCGAGGTCGGCGGCGACGGACTCCCTCAGCGCCCCGAGCTCGCTGAAGCGCCCGTACTCGGCCAGGGCCTCGCGCACCAGCCCCTCCCCGTCCGTGCCCTTGAGGTGGGTGTGTCCGGCGAACTCCCTGAAGGCGGCGCGGTATCCGGGGTCCGAGCCCGCGGCCGCGCGGAAGGCGCCGTCGCCGTCGCCCGGTGACAGGCCGAGGTGGTTGACGGTGAGCCCGGCGCGCACGGCCCCGGCCCAGGCGGGGCCGTGGCGGGTGCCGGACCGGTCCGGACCCGCCGCCTCCAGCACCCGTCGGACCAGCGGGAGCTGATGGTGGCGCAGCCCCGGGGCACCGGCGGTGTAGAGGACCTCGCGCAGGATGCGGGCGTTGGACCCGGTGGCGTCGAAGCTGCGGGGAGCGGCGGCGAAGGCGGCCACGGCGCGCCGCACGGCCTCCAGGGTGGGCGGGGCGCCGAAGTCCGCCTCGGGCCGCGAGGAGGCGTGGTGGGCGACGGCGTGGAGGTAGGTGAAGAGTTCCTCCAGGTGCGAGTCCCCGTGGCCGTCGTGCCCCGGTGACAGGGCCTCGGCGCGGCGGGAGGCGGCCTGCACGTGGGCGGCGCCCGTCAGCGGGGCGAGGCGGTCGTCCCAGGTCCACAGCAGGCCGCGCAGGCAGCCTCCGGCGAGCACGGCGGGGTCGGTGAGGAAGTCCGCCCACGGCTCGGGGCCGAGAGCCGAGACCGCGTCGAGGGTGCAGGGCACGCCCGCGGCGGTGGGCCGGGGGGCGGTCGTGGGAGCGCTGCCCTGCCCCACGGGGCCCGGGACCCGGCCGTTCCCGGCTCCTTCGGGGGCGGGCAGGGAGCGCACCCGGGGTGCCGCGGCGCGGTGCTCGGCCCCGTCCCGTCCGGTGCCGCCCCCGTGGTGCGCATGGCCGTCCGCCGGGGAGGCCGCCGCCTCCCGGGGGGCGGGGAGGGCGGCGGCAGGTGGGGCCGTCCGGGCCGGCGGCGCGGCCGCCTGGGCGGCGGGTCCCAGGAGGGCCGCCCAGGCCGCCGCGGCCGCGACGGAGCTGCGCACTGCTCGGCTCGGGAACACCAGCGGCTCCTGCGCGTCAGGGGGCGGGGGTGCGGGCGCGCCCGCACCGCGGGAGCGGAACCGCGGCGCGGCACGCGGTGGCTGACGCCCCGTGAGCCTACCCGCCGGGTGGTCCGCGGTACGGCAGGCCGGCGGGGAACGGTCCTCCGCGCCGCCGGGCGGTCCGGGCCCCCGCCCGCTCCGCGCGTACGCGTCCGAGCGGAGGTCCCCCGTTCCGGGGAAGCCGCGGCCCGGCACCGCGGGAAGGCCCCCGGGCCTGGAACCCTGCCTTGCATGGCGCAGACGGAGCAGCTCCCACGGAGGACCGCGCAGGAGGGCCCGGGACCCTCCGGTACCGGCCCGCAGGTGGACACGGTGGCACGGCGGATGCGGGCGCTGCACGCCCGGTGGCCTGCGCCGGACGGCCTGGCGGTGTTCAACGGCGTCTATCTGACGGTCACGGAGGAACTGGCGCGCCGGGTGGCCGGCGGCTGGTTCGCCGACCGGCGGGCGGCCGGCGCCCTGGGGGTGGTCTTCGCCGAGCACTACCTCGACGTGGTGGAGGCCGCCTCCGAGGGCCTGCGGCCCCCCGCGTGCTGGCGGCCGCTGTTCCAGTTCCGGCGCCACCCCGGCGTACGCCCGGTGCAGTTCGCGCTCGCGGGCATCAACGCGCACATCGGGCACGACCTGCCGCTGGCGGTGGTGGAGACCTGCCGGTTGCTCGGTTGCCGTCCGGCCGAGCTGGAGGACGAGTTCGAGCGGGTGGGCGAGGTGCTGGTGCTGCTGGAGGAGCGGGTCCGCGAGGAGCTGATGCCCGGCCCCGACCTGCTCCAGATCGCCGACCCGCTCACCCACCTCGTGGGCACCTGGTCGCTGGAGCGGGCGCGCCAGGCGGCCTGGTCCGCGGCGCGGCTGCTCTGGGAGCTGCGGGAACTGCCGGAGCTGGCCGACGAGTTCACCGACCGGCTGGACTCGGGGGTGGGCCTGGTCGGCCGCTGCCTGCTGACCCCCTGGCGCTGAGGCGCGCGCCGGGCCCGGTGCCCGCGGGCCCGGTAGCGGACCGCGGCGGCGGACCGCCCGCACAGGGGGTCCGCCGCCGCGGGGGAAGGCGGGTGGTCAGTCCTCCGGCAGTTCCACCGGAGCGATCTCGTCGTACAGGTCGCCCGGACCGGGGTTGGTGGGGTCGGTGGCACCGCCGAACTGGCGCATCACGCCCCAGACGGCGTTCAGCGCGGTCTGCACGGCGCCCTCGGCCCAGCCCGCCGTCCAGGAGATGTCGTCCCCGGCGAGGAAGATGCCGCGCTTGTCCTCCGGGAGCCGGTCCTGCATGAAGTGGGTGAACAGCCGCCGCTGGTAGCGGTAGTGGCCCGGCAGGTTCGCCTTGAACGCGCCCATGAAGTAGGGCTCGTTCTCCCAGGAGACGGTGACCGGGTTGCCGATCACATGGCTGCGGATGTCGACGTCCGGGTAGATCTCGCCGAGCGACTTCAGCATGACCTCCATCCGCTCCCCGGCGGACAGCGGCAGCCACTTGAGGCTGTCGTCGCACCAGGTGTACGAGAGGCAGATCACGGCGGGCCGGTCCGGCCCGTCGTCGAGCAGGTAGGTGCCGCGGGTCATCCGGTCGGTCAGCGTCATCGACATGGTGTCGCGCCCGGTGGCCGGGTCCTTGTCGAGCCAGAAGGGCCGGTCGACCGGCACGAACAGCTTGGAGGACTCCATGTAGTGGGTGCGCTCCATCGCCGTCCAGTGGTCGATGGGGAAGAGCGAGTCGTCGCACGCGATCTTGGAGAGCAGCATCCAGGACTGCGCCGTGAACACGGCGGCGCGGTAGGTGCGGATGTCGCCGGAGGCGTCCGTGACGGTGATCCGGTTGCCGGCCGTGCGGTCGAGCCGGGTGACGGCCGGACGGGGGTCGCCGCCGTGCAGCGAGGAGAGCGAGGTGCCTTCGGGCCAGTGCACGATCTTCCCCGGCTCGCGCTCCCACAGGCGCAGCGGGAGCTGCTGGCTGCCCTCGACGATGCCGCGGTGGTGGTCGTCCGCCTCGGTGTAGACGACGCGCAGGATCTCCAGGATGGAGTTGGGGAAGTCGGTGTCCCAGCCGCCGGTGCCGAAGCCGACCTGGCCGAAGATCTCGCGGTGCCGGAAGGACTTGAAGGACTCCGCCTCGCACAGGAAGCCGTAGAAGGTCTGGTTGTCCAGCTTCTCCACGAGGCGGGCCCAGATCTCGCGGATGCGCGGCACGTCGCGCTCGCGCATGGCCCGGTTCATGTCGGAGAAGTCCGCGCCCTCCTCCAGGCAGGCGTTCCACGCGTCCATCACGTCGCGGTACACCTGGGGGAGGTCGTCGATGGTCTCCGCGTAGTGGGACTCGCCCTTGAGGTCCACCACGGTGGAGGGGGTGTCCGGGGCGAGAGGGTTGGGGAAGGGGCGGGTCGTCAGGCCCACCAGGTCGATGTAGTGCTGCAGCGCGGTGGAGGACGGCGGGAAGCGCATGGCGCCCATCTCGGCGGTGAGTCCCTCGGCGCCGGTCCCCTCGAAGCCGACGGTCCGCAGGCGGCCGCCGATGCGGTCGGCCTCGTAGACGACCGGCCGCAGGCCCATCTTCATCAGCTCGTAGGCGGTGACGATGCCGGAGAGGCCGCCGCCGATGACCGCGACCTCGCTGCCGTGCTCGGTGGCGGGGATCTGCCCGAGACCGGCCGGGTGGGCGAGGAAGTCGTCGTAGGCGTAGGGGAAGTCCGGACCGAACATGGTGATCGGCGGCAGGGGCCGCCCCTGGCCGGCGGCCGGGGAGGCGTCGGTGTGCGGGACGGCGGTGGTGGGCACCGTGGACGTCATGGGGTACGGGCTCCTTGCGCGGGGGTGAAGCGGTGGGGCGGTGGGCGTCCGGCCGGGGCGGACCGGGTGCGGGCGGGTCCGGGTCGGGTCAGGTGAGCGAGCCGTACAGGCCGGGCCTGCGGTCGAGGAGGTAGGGATTGGTGCGGCGGGAGGCGGCGAGGAACTCGGGGTCCACCTCGCCGACGACGAGTTCCTCGCCCCGCCCGGCGCGGGCGCGCACGGTGCCGTCGGGGCCGGCCAGCGAGCTGAGGCCGACGAACTCGAACTCGCCCTCCGGACCGGTGCGGTTGACGTAGGCGAGGTACATCTGGTTCTCGAAGGCCCGCACCGGGATCACGGACTCGGCGACGAACTGGAAGGGGTGCATCTGCGCGGTGGGCACCAGCAGGAGGTCCGTGCCGGCCAGCGCGTGGGCCCGCACGTTCTCGGGGAACTCCACGTCGTAGCAGATGAGCAGCCCGACGCGGACGCCGTCCAGCTCGGCCTGGACGACCGGCCGGTCGCCGGGGGTGAAGTGCTCCTGCTCGAAGCAGCCGAAGAGGTGGGTCTTGCGGTAGTTGGCCAGGCGGGTGCCGTCGGGGCCGATCAGCTGGGCGGAGTTGTGGACCAGCTCGCCCGAGCGCTCGGGGTACCCGTAGTGGACGGCGAGGCCGTGGCGCACCGCGATCTCCGCGACGGCGGCCGCGCCGGGCCCGTCGGCCGGTTCCGCCAGCCGGGGGACCGCGTCCCCGATCGCGTATCCGGTGAGGAACAGCTCGGGGCAGACCAGCAGCCCGGCGCCGGCCTCGGCGGCACGCGCGGCGGCCTCGTCCAGCACCTTCAGGTTCGCGGCGACGTCACCGGGCCTACCGGAACTCTGGAGCAGGGCGGTGCGCAACGGCGGCATGGGTGACCTCGGACGGGGCGGGAGGTGTACGGGAGACGTCTACGACGGTACGGTCCGGGGTTCTGCGCGGACAAGGCGCCAGCGTTGCGCGCTTCCGGGCGATCCGTTGCGCGCTTTCGGGCTGCGGCGGCGATTCGTTGCGCCCCCGCCCGCCTCCGCGGCTCCCGCCGCTCCCCCGGCGCCTCCGGGCGCCCTCCGCGGCCGCCGACCGGGCGGGACCGGCCCGGCCGGCGGCCGCCGGGCGGCGCGCGCCAAGCGGGACGTGCCGGACGCGGCCTAGGCGGGAGACCCGGAGGAGAAGCGGCGCAGCAGCGGCGAGAGGACCAGGACGGACTTGGTGCGCTCCACGAAGGGTTCGCCGGCGATCCGCTCCAGCACGCGCTCGAAGTGGCGCATGTCGGAGGAGAAGACCTGCACCACGGCGTCCGCGTCACCGGTCACGGTGGACGCGGACACCACCTCCGGGTACCGCTCCAGGCCCCGCCTGATGTCGTCCGGGGAGGTGTTGTGGCGGCAGAAGATCTCGACGAAGCCCTCGGTCTCCCAGCCGAGCGCGGCGGGGTCGACGCGCACCGTGAACCCGGTGATGGCGCCCTCCGCCCTCAGCCGGTCCACCCTCCGCTTGACGGCGGGGGCCGAGAGTCCGACCGCCTGCCCGATGTCGGCGTAGCTGCGGCGGGCGTCCTCGGCGAGGGCGTGGACGATGCGTTCGTCGAGATCGTTCAGTCGCACTGCGGGTGGGTCACTTCTCTGCGGAGGCGAGTCGGGAGCGGCGGAGGCCGTACAGGAAGTAGAACACGAGCCCGGCGATCATCCAGAGCGCGAACACCGCCCAGGTGGCGCCCGGGAGGCTCAGCATCATCCAGGCGCAGAAGCCGAAGCCGAGCACCGGGGTGAGCGGGAAGAGCATCACCCGGAAGGTGCGGGGCATGTCCGGGCGGGTGTAGCGCAGGATGACGACCGCGACGTTGACGAGCGCGAAGGCGAAGAGGGTGCCGATGCTGGTGGCGTTGGCCAGTTCGCCGAGCGGGACGGTGGCGGCGAGCACGCCGCAGAAGAGCGAGACGATCACCGTGTTGGCGCGCGGGGCACCGGTACGGGGGTTGACCCGGGCGAAGACCTTGGGCACCAGGCCGTCGCGGGACATCGCGAACAGGATGCGGGTCTGGCCGAAGAGCACGGCGAAGACCACGCTGGCGATGGCGACCACCGCACCGGCCGCCAGGACGGTGCTCCACACGCTGTGCCCGGTGACGTCCTCCATGATCCGCGCCAGGGCGGCCTCGGAGCCCTCGAAGTCCTGCCAGGGCATGGCACCCACGGCGACGAGCGCGACCAGGCAGTAGAGCACCGTGACGATCAGCAGCGAGAGCATGATGGCCCGGGGCAGGTCGCGCTTGGGGTTGGCGGCCTCCTCGCCGGCGGTGGAGGCGGCGTCGAAGCCGATGTAGGAGAAGAACAGGGTGGCCGCCGCGGCGCTGATCCCCGTGATGCCGAGCGGGGCCAGGGGGGTGTAGTTGCCCGCCTTGATGCCGAGGAAGCCGATGCCGCAGAAGAGCAGCAGGGTGACGATCTTCACCACGACCATGGCCGCGTTGACGCGGGCGCTCTCCTTGGCTCCGCCCATCAGGAAGACCATCGCCAGGAGCACCACGACCAGCGCGGGGAGGTTGACGACGCCGCCCTCCCCGAGCGGAGCGGCGACCGCGTCCGGGATGGTGACGCCGAGGGTGCCGTGCAGGAGTTCGTCGAGGTACTCGCCCCAGCCGACGGCCACGGCGGCGACGGACACGCCGTACTCCAGGATCAGGCACCAGCCGCAGATCCAGGCGACGAGCTCGCCCATGGTCGCGTAGGAGTACGAGTAGGAGGAGCCGGACACGGGGATGGAGCCGGCGAGTTCGGCGTACGACAGGGCCGAGAAGAGCGCGGTCAGCCCGGCGAGGACGAAGGAGACCGCGACGGCCGGGCCGGCCAGCGGGGTGGCCTCGCCGAGCACCACGAAGATGCCGGTGCCCAGGGTGGCCCCGATGCTGATCATGGTCAGCTGCCACATGGAGAGCGATCGGCGAAGGCTGCCGCCCTCGCCCTGCCCGCCCTCGGCCACCAGCTCCTCCACGGGCTTGCGCCGCATCAGCCGGGTGCCGAGTCCGCCGGGCGGGCGGGGCGGGGTCTTCGTGGCGGTCGGCGCTGCGCCGTGGTCCAGCACGCGGGGGCTCCTTGATCGCTGCGGGTCGGCGAGGGGGACCCACGGCGGCCGGCGCGAGGGCGTGGTGAACACGCCCCGCGAAGGGGGACAGGACCGCCGAGCTGACGGTCACCGCCACGCCTGGTACGAGGCCTGAGCCTACGAGTACGCAGGTCACGGCCGGAATGCACCATTATTGCTCATCCGCGGACGATCATTGCGCGCTTCCGCCGGATGCGGGTATGCGTTGCGCCGCACAATGCGGCGCACCGACGGGGATGAACCGGCGGCGGCGGGGTAGGCGACGGGACGATGAATGCACAGCAGCACGTGGTGATCGAGGAATCGCCACGCCTCACCCCGGGGGAGGCCACCGCCTGCGGTGGCGACGCCCGCATGGTGGCCGCCGAGTTCCTCGCCCGCAGCTGCCCGTGGGCGGACGCGGACGCCGTGCTGCTGGTCGTCTCGGAGCTGGTCGCCAACGCCGTCCGCCACACCGCCGCGGGCTGGTGGCGGCTGGGGCTGACGGCCGGGCCGGAGGCGCTGGTCGTGTCCGTGGACGACTGCTCTCCGCTGCCCCCGGTCGCCCGGGAACCCGACCTGAGCGGCGGGGGCGGCTTCGGCTGGCACATGGTGCGCAGCCTGGCCCACGCCGTCGAGGTGCGGCCGGGGCCCTGCGGCAAGCGTGTGCTGGCCTCCTGGGCGCGGCCCGCCTCCGGGGCCTGCTGACGACCGCTCGCCGGCCCCTCCCCCGCGCCACCGCCCGCGGCCCTTCCCGCGCGCCCGCACAGCAGGAACGGCGTCCCGGGAGCCGGGACGCCGTTCCTGCCGTGGGGGGCGTGGTGACGGGAGCCGGCCGACGGCCCCGCGCCTGCCTCACTCCACCGCCAGCAGGCCCTCGCGCAGCCTGCGGGTGATGCGGGCCAGCAGACGGGACACGTGCATCTGGGACACACCGAGGGCAGCGCCGATCTCGGACTGCGTCAGCTCCTCGCCGAAGCGCATCCGCAGGATGCGCCGGTCCCGTTCGTCGAGCTCCCGCAGGAGCGGCTTGAGCGCCTGGACGTTCTCCGCGATCTCCAGGTCGGCGTCGGGAGCGCCCAGCCGGTCGGAGAGCGGCACGGCCGCGTGGTCGGAGGCGTCATCCACGGGCATGTCGATGGAGCCGGCGGTGTAGCCGTTGCTCGCGACGATGCCCTCGATCACCTCCTCCTCGTCGAGCCCGAGGTGCGCGGCGAGTTCCGACGTGGTCGGGGTGTGGTCCAGCTTCTGCGAGAGCTCGTCCACCGCCTTGGCCAGGTCGATCCGCAGCTCCTGGAGCCGCCGGGGCACGTGGACCGCCCAGCTGGTGTCCCGGAAGAAGCGCTTGATCTCGCCCACGATGTACGGGACGGCGAAGGTCGCGAACTCCACCTCGCGGCTGAGCTCGAACCGGTCGATCGCCTTGATCAGGCCGATCGTGCCGACCTGGACGATGTCCTCCATCTGCTCGGACCGGTTGCGGAAGCGGCCGGCCGCGTACTTGACGAGGGCGAGGTTCAGTTCGATCAGCGTGTTGCGCACGTACTGGTACTCGTGCGTGCCCTCCTCCAGAGAGGTGAGCCGCTCGAAGAAGACCCTGGAGATCTCACGGGCGTCCTGCGGTGCAACCTCCCCCGGGTCGGCCACGTACGGCAGATCGAGGCGCTCGGCGGTGTGCGGGCGCTGCGTCTGCGTCGACGTACCTGCGGTCGGGACCGTGCTCGCCGTGGACACTTCATCCTCCCCTGGTCCGATGTCGGTGCGAAAGCGCGCCTACCCCGGTCCCCGGCTCCCATGCCTGGCAATCTCCGCCGACGGCCGGACGGCACCGCGCGAACGGGCCCCGCTCCGGCCCGGGACGGGGTCGGAGCGGGGCCCGCGCGGCGGTCTCCGGATCAGCTCCAGCTGGCGTGCAGGGCCTTGCCCTCGGCGTAGCCCGCGGCGCTCTGGACGCCCACCACGGCCCGCTCGGCGAACTCCTCCAGGGAGCCCGCACCGGCGTAGGTGCAGGAGGAGCGCACGCCGGCGATGATCGAGTCGATCAGGTCCTCCACGCCCGGCCGGGCGGGGTCGAGGAACATGCGCGAGTGCGAGATGCCCTCCTCGAACAGGGCCTTGCGGGCGCGGTCGTAGGCGGACTCCTCGCTGGTGCGGTTGCGCACCGCCCGCGCCGAGGCCATGCCGAAGGACTCCTTGTACAGACGCCCGTCGGCGGCCTGCTGGAGGTCGCCCGGGGACTCGTGGGTCCCGGCGAACCAGGAGCCGACCATCACGTTGGAGGCGCCGGCGGCCAGGGCCATGGCGACGTCCCGGGGGTGGCGCACACCGCCGTCCGCCCACACGTGCTTGCCGTACTTCCTCGCCTCCGCGGCACACTCCAGCACCGCGGAGAACTGGGGGCGGCCCACGCCGGTCATCATGCGGGTGGTGCACATCGCACCGGGCCCGACGCCGACCTTGACGATGTCCGCGCCCGCCTCGATCAGGTCGCGCACGCCCTCGGCGGCCACGATGTTCCCGGCGGCGATCGGCACCTGCGGGTCCAGCGCCCGGACGGCGCGGATCGCGCCGATCATCGACTCCTGGTGCCCGTGGGCGGTGTCCACGACAAGGGTGTCCACGCCCGCGTCGAGCAGCTGCTTGGCCTTGCCCGCCACGTCGCCGTTGATGCCGACGGCGGCCGCGACCCGCAGGCGGCCCCGGGCGTCGACGGCCGGGGTGTAGAGCGTCGCGCGCAGCGCGCCCTTGCGGGTGAGCACACCCGCGAGCCGGCCCTCGCCGTCCACGGCGGGGGCGTAGCGCCGGTTCGCGGAGTCGAGCCTGTTGAAGGCCTCGCGGGGGTCGATGTCCGCCTGGAGCAGCAGGAGGTCCTTGGACATGACCTCGGAGAGCTGGGTGAAGCGGTCCACCCCGGCCAGGTCGTGGTCGGTGACGATGCCGACCGGCCGGCGTCCGTCGTCCACGACCACACCGGCGCCGTGGGCCCGCTTGGGCAGCAGCGAGAGCGCGTCGGCGACGGTCTGGTGCGGGGCGAGTTCGATCGGGGTGTCGAGGACGAGGTGGCGCGTCTTGACCCAGGAGACGACGTCGGTGACGACCTCGATCGGGATGTCCTGGGGGATGACGACGAGGCCGCCGCGCCGGGCGACGGTCTCGGCCATGCGCCGGCCGGCGATGGCCGTCATGTTGGCCACGACCAGGGGGACGGTCGTACCGGTGCCGTCGGGGGAGGCGAGGTCCACGCCCTGCCGGGAACCCACGGCCGAACGGCTCGGCACCATGAACACATCGTCGTACGTCAGGTCGTACGGCGGCTTCTGGTCATTGAGGAAACGCACGTGCAGAACATCCCAGTCGATCGGTGTTGGTCCCCCGACCGGCGCAGCCGGAGGAAAACGCACGTACTTCAGTCTCCCATGGCCCTACCCCCCGGCGATCCGGACCAATCCTCCAGGTCGCGGGGGGTGCCCTCGGACGATCGCACAGGGGCGGGCGGCCCGGTGCCCGGCGCGGACCGGGCCGCCCGGCGCCCTCAGCCGTCGGGGTCGGCGCGCTCCAGGGCCGGCCGCGGCCCGGGCTCGGCGGACAGCAGCAGGTCGGCCGCGGCCGTGTCCGTGACCAGGCTGGTGACCAGGCCGGAGCGGAGCACCGCCCCGATGGCCTCGGCCTTGCGCTGCCCCCCGGCGATGGCCACCACCTCCGGGATGCGCCGCAGGCGGTCCGCCTCGACGGTGATGCACCGCTCGCCCAGGTCCCGCCCGACGCGCCGCCCCTCGGAGTCGAAGAGGTGGGCGGACATCTCCGCGGCCACCCCCAGCGAGGCGTAGTGCGCCCGCTCCTCCTCGGAGAGCATGTCGTGCACCGTCGAGATGCCCGGCTCCCAGGAGCCGATGGACACGCAGGCGACGGTCACCTTGTCGAAGTACTCGAAGGCCCGCGCGATGCCCGTCTGGTGGCGCAGCGCGGCGGCCGTGGCCGGATCCGGCAGCAGCATCGGCGCGTAGATCGGGTGCGCCTCGCCGCCGGAGACCTGGGCGGCACGGCGGACGGCCTCGACCGAGCCGCGCTCCGCGGTGCCCGCGTCGTAGACGCCGGTGAGCTGCACGACGGTGCACGGGGGGAGCCGGTCCAGCGCGGCGGCCATGTGGATGGTCGACCGGCCCCAGGCCAGGCCCAGCACGTCCCCCTCACTGACCAGCTCGCCGAGGAGGTCGGCGGCCACCTCGCCGAGGTTCTCGGGATCGGGGGACTCGTCCACCTCGGCTGGCGACTCGACGACGACCGCGTGGCGCAGCCCGAAGCGGGCGCGCAGTGCGTCGGAGCGGTCGGCGTCGAGCTCGGCGGGGACCCTGATCTCGATCCGCACCAGGTCGCGTTCGAGCGCCGTCTCCAGGACCCTGGCGACCTTGAAGCGGCTGACCCCGAACTCCTCCGCGATCTGGATCTTGGACTTGCCCTCCAGGTAGAAGCGGCGGGCCATCGCCGCCGCCTGCACGAGCTCAGCGGGCCCCATCCGCAGGGCGGACCGTCCCGCCGGCCTAGAAGTCACCGCGATCTCCTCACTGCCGTACACACGTACACTCTCCCCGGATCCGCCATCCTGTCAGATCCGCCGGTCCTTGATCGGTCCTGCCGGGCCAACATCCGCTGAACACCCGCCGCCCGTCTGCCGTACCGCTCAGTGGGCGCACGCCCAGGGGGCGCTCGCGGTCACCTCGGCGGCCTGCCGGCGCAGCATGCTCACGGCGGCGGCCGGGTCGTCGGTGTCGTAGACCGCGGAGCCCGCGACGAAGACGTCGGCGCCCGCCTCGGCGCACTGCTCGATGGTGGAGGCCGACACCCCGCCGTCCACCTGGAGCCACAGCTTCAGGCCGTGCTTGGAGATCAGCTCGCGGGTGCGGCGGATCTTGGGCAGCATGATGTCGAGGAACGCCTGCCCGCCGAAGCCGGGTTCAACCGTCATGACCAGCAGCATGTCGAGTTCGGGGAGCAGGTCCTCGTAGGGCTCGATCGGTGTGGCGGGCTTCAGGGCCATGGAGGCGCGGGCGCCCTTGGCGCGGATCTCGCGGGCGAGTCGCACGGGGGCGGCGGCCGCCTCGGCGTGGAAGGTGACCGACCCGGCGCCCGCCTCGACGTACTGGGGCGCCCAGCGGTCGGGATCCTCGATCATCAGATGGCAGTCCAGCGGCGTGTCCGTCGCGCGGGCGAGCGACTCGACGACCGGCACGCCCAGCGTCAGGTTGGGCACGAAGTGGTTGTCCATCACATCGACGTGCAGCCAGTCGGCCCCGTCGACCGCCTTCGCCTCCTCCGCCAGGCGCGAGAAGTCGGCGGAGAGGATACTGGGATTGATCTGAACGGCCATGTGCCAAGCCTGCCATGTTCCGGGCCAGTTCCCCTCCCCGGGACGGCACTCGGTACGGACCAAGGCCCTCGAAAATTCCGGCACAACCCCGCAAAACGGCCATTTCGGCGGCGGTCTCAGGCCACCGGCCGCGCCCACCGGCCCCCGGCCCGTGGGCGCGCGGGGCGAACCACCGATCCCCGGGAGCGACATGGCGGACCCACCCCTCCGCACCCCGCGGGCGGCGCCCTCGCAGGGCGCGGCCCGCCTCGTCTGCGGCCGGCGCAGCAAGTGGGTCGTCCTCGGCCTGTGGGCCCTGGTCCTGCTGGTGGCCTTCCCCCTCGCACAGAAGCTGACCGGCGCGCAGGACAACGACGCGGCGTCCTGGCTGCCGGGCAGCGCGGAGTCCACCCAGGTCCTCCAGGAGGCCGAGGGCTTCCGCCCCGAGATCATCCCGGCCGTCGTGGTCTACGCCCGCGCCGACGGCCTCACGGCGGCGGACCGCGTCCGGATCGCGGAGGACACCGCCGAGATCCGCCGTCTCGACGAGCACGGCATCCGCGGTGCGGAGACCCGCGGTCCGGTCTTCGACCGCGCCACCGACCCGCGCGCGGCCGAGGTGTTCGTCCCGATCACCATGGACGAGTCGGGCTGGGAGCGCATCGGCCCCGCGGTGGACTCGATCCGCGCCGTCACCGGCACGGGCACCACCGCCGACGGACTCGCCGTGCACGTCACCGGACCGGGCGGGATCTCGGCGGACTTCAGCGAGGCCTTCGAGGGCATCGACTCCACCCTGCTGCTGGCCGCGCTCTCGGTGGTCGTGGTGATGCTGCTCCTCACCTACCGCAGCCCCACCCTGCTGCTGGTGCCCGTGGTCTCGGTGATCACCGCGCTCACCGCGGCCCAGGCCGTGATCTACCTGCTGGCCGCCCACGCGGGCCTCACCGTCAACGGGCAGAGCGCCGGCATCCTGCTGGTCCTGGTCTTCGGCGCGGGCACCGACTACGCCCTGCTGCTCGTCGCCCGCTACCGCGAGGAGCTGCGCCGCCACGAGGACCGGCACGAGGCCATGGCGCTGGCGCTGCACCGGGCGGGACCCGCGGTGCTGGCCAGCGGCGCGACGGTGGTGCTCGGGATGCTCGTGCTGCTGGCCGCCGAGATGAACTCCACCCGCGGCCTCGGACCGGTGGCGGCGATCGGCGTCGCCATCGCCCTCGCGGCCATGCTGACGCTGTTCCCCGCGCTGCTGGTGGTCCTCGGCCGGTGGGTCTTCTGGCCCGTCGTCCCCCACGCGGGCACGCCCGAGCCGACCGAGAACGGGGTGTGGGCCAGGACCGGGCGGCGCATCGCCCGCCGCCCGCGCGCCGTGTGGGGTGTCACCGCGGTGGTGCTCGCCGTCTTCTCGCTCGGGCTGACGCAGCTGAGGGCGGAGGGGCTGAGCAATGCGGACGCCTTCACCGGCACACCGGACTCGATCACCGGCCAGGCGGTCCTGGAGGAGTACTTCCCCGCGGGCAGCGGCGATCCGCTGGTGGTGGTCGCGAACCTCCCGCAGGCCCGTGCGGTGGGCGCGGCGGTCGCCGCCACCGAGGGTGTGGCGCCCGACTCGCTGGGGGTGCCCCCGGGATCGAGGCCGGTGCACGAGGGGCGGGTGCTGTTCGAGGCCACGCTGACCGACCCGGCGGACAGCGAGGCGGCCAAGGCGACGGTGGAGCGGGTGCGGGACGCGGTGCACGAGGTACCCGGCGCGGACGCCCTGGTCGGCGGCGGAACCGCGGCGCTCGTGGACATGGACGCGGCGACCACGCACGACAACCGGGTGATCATCCCGCTGGTGCTGCTGGTGGTCTTCCTCGTGCTGATCGCCCTGCTGCGGGCGCTGATCGCACCGCTGCTGCTGATCGGCACGGTGGTGCTGTCGTTCACCGCGGCGCTCGGGCTGAGCGCGCTCGCCTTCCGGTACGTCTTCGACTACGCGGGGGAGTCGACCGACTTCCCGCTGTTCGTGTTCGTGTTCCTGGTGGCCCTGGGCATCGACTACAACATCTTCCTGACCACGCGGATCCGCGAGGAGGCCCGCGAGTCGGGCACCCGGCGGGGCGTGGTCACCGGGCTCGCCGCGACCGGTGCGGTGATCACCTCGGCCGGGCTGGTCCTGGCGGGCACCTTCGCCGTGCTGGGCACCCTGCCGCTGGTGGGGTTCGCCGAGATCGGGTTCGCCGTCGCCCTGGGGGTGCTGCTGGACACCTTCGTCGTCCGCTCGGTCCTGGTGACCTCGCTCTTCCTGGACATCGGCGGCCGGGTGTGGTGGCCGCACCCGCTCTCCCGCGGGGACGGCGGGGACGGCGGGGACGGCGGGGACGGCGGGGACGGCGGGCCGCCCGCACCCGCGCCGGACGGCCCGGGTGCGGAGCGGGGCGGCTCCTGACGGGATCGGGCCGGGCGACGGGACCTGGTCACGGGTCCGGTGCGCCGAAGGGCTCGGCGTGCCAGCGCCAGCCGGCCGTGCCGTCACCGTGGACGTGCAGCATGAACTCGGCTACCGGGGTGCCGTCGGGGAAAGTCAGGGTCAACGCCGTACGGATCCGGGTGTGGCAGGCGTCCGCCCGCTCCCAGTCCTCCTCCTCGACGGCCCGCTCCTGCTCGGCGAAGAGGGGGCCGAACCGCTCGAAGCCCGCACGTGCCTCGACCTCGGCGTGGGTCCAGGGCATGTCGGAGCCGGTCACGGTCAGCCGGGCGATCTCCCGGTCGAGGTGGTGCAGGCGCCAGACGGCGCCGCGGGCCAGGTGAGGGTTGCTCATGCTCCATGGTGGCCGACGCCACCGACGGCGAGGCGGCGGCGTCCGTGTCCCCGGGCCCCGCGCAGGGCCCTCAGGCGGTGCGGCGCAGCAGGGCCAGGTACATGGCGTCGGTGCCGTGCAGATGCGGCCAGAGCTGCACGTCGGGGCCGTCGCCGAGCGCCGGGACGCCCTCCATCAGCGGCCGGGCGTCGATCCACTCGGCCTGCGCCGCCGGGCCGCCGCGCCCGCGCAGCACGTCCTCGACCACCACCCGGGTCTCGGCCAGGTGCGGCGAGCAGGTCGCGTATCCGACCACGCCGCCGACCCGCACCGCCCGGAGCGCCTCGCGCAGCAGCGACCTCTGGAGCGGGGCGAAGCCCTCCAGGTCCTCGGGCCTGCGGCGCCAGCGGGCCTCGGGGCGGCGGCGCAGCGCGCCCAGGCCGGAGCACGGGACGTCGACCAGCACCCGGTCGAAGGAGCCCTCCCGCCACGGCGGGCGGGTGCCGTCCGCGGCGATCACCGTGCAGGGGCCGGGGTTGCCGTCCAGCGCCCGTGCGACCAGCCGGGCGCGGTGCGGCTGCTTCTCGGAGGCGAGCAGGGCCGCGCCCCGCTCCGCCGCGAGCGCCGCCAGGAGCGCCGCCTTGCCGCCGGGGCCGGCGCAGCCGTCGAGCCAGCGCAGGTCCGGTCCCTCCACCGGCGCCGCGGCCAGCGCCATCGCCACCAGCTGGCTGCCCTCGTCCTGCACGCCGGCGCGCCCCTCGCGCACCGCGGCCAGGGCTCCCGGCTCGCCGCCCTCGGCCAGCCGCACGGCGTGGCGGGACCAGCGCCCCGGCAGGGCCGCGTCCTCGCCCAGGGCGTCGAGCAGTTCGCCGACCGTGCTGCGGCCCGGGCGGGCCACCAGGGTCACCTCGGGCCGTTCGTTGTCCGCCTCCAGCAGGTCCTCGATACCGGCCCGGCCGCCGCCCAGGGCGTCCCACAGCGCGGAGACCACCCAGCGCGGGTGGGAGTGGACCACGGCCAGGTGGTCCTCGGGGTCCTCGTCGTAGGGCGGCGCCACCCGCTCCACCCAGGTGTCCAGGTCGTCCCGGGAGACCTTGCGCAGCACCGCGTTGACGAACTTGGCCCGGCCGTCGCCGAGTACGACGCGGGCCAGCTCGACGCTGGAGGAGACCGCCGCGTGGGTGGGGATCCGGGTACCCAGCAGCTGGTGGGTGCCGAGTGCCAGGACGTCCAGCACCGGGGGGTCGACCTCGCGCAGCGGCCGGTCGATGCAGGCGGCGACGACCGCGTCGTAGGTGCCCTGGCGCCGCAGCGTCCCGTAGACCAGCTCGGTGGCGAGGGCGGCGTCGCGTCCGTCGAAACCGCCCTCGGCGCGGGCCTTCCTCAGCAGCGGCGGCAGGACGAGGTTGGCGTACGCGCCCCGCTCGTCCACCGCCCGCAGGGCCTCGAAGGCCAGGATCCGGACCGGGTCCTTCTTGGGGCGCCGGTGGGGCCTGGGGGGACGGCGACGGGCCTGCTCGCTCACAAGGTGCTCCGCGTTAGGTGGGGCTGATCGCTCCCAGCCTACGTCCGCCGGCGGCCGCCCCGCCCCGCCCGGAGGGTCTCAGGCCCCGAGGGTCTCCCCCGGGCCGATACGCACCCCGCGGGCCCAGTCCGCCGCCCGCATCGGCTTCTTGCCCTGGGGCTGCACCCAGACCAGTTCCACGGCGTGCGACCCGGTGCCCGCGTGCACGCTGTGCTTGCCCGCGTCCAGTTCGCCGGGGGCGAGGTCGGTCCGCCCGGGTGCCGGGGTGACCTGCACCAGCTTCAGCCGCTCGCCGCGGAAGGCGGTCCAGGCTCCGGGGGCGGGGGTGCAGCCGCGCACCATGCGGTCGACGCGCAGCGCGGGGGCGGAGAAGTCGACATGGGCGTCCTCGACCGTCACCTTCGGAGCGTGGGAGACCCCCTCGGCGGGCTGCGGCACGGCGTGCAGGGTGCCGTCCTCGATGCCGTCCATGGTGGCGAGGAGCAGGCCGGCACCGGCGAAGGCGAGCCGGGTGAGGAGGTCGCCGGAGGTGTCGGTGGGCCGCACCGGCTCGGTCAGCACCCCGTAGACCGGACCGGAGTCGAGCCCCTCCTCGATGAGGAAGGTGGCCGCGCCGGTCATCTCGTCGCCGGACATGATCGCGTGCTGGACGGGAGCGGCCCCGCGCCAGGCGGGCAGCAGCGAGAAGTGGAGGTTCACCCACCCGCGGGCCGGCACCTCCAGAGCGGCCTTGGGCAGCAGGGCCCCGTAGGCGACGACCGGGCAGCAGTCCGGCGCGATCTCGCGCAGCCGCGCCAGGAAGTCCTCGTCACGCGGGCGCGCGGGCTTGAGCACCTCGATGCCGGCCTCCTGCGCGCGCTGCGCGACCGGGCTCGCCACCAGGTGCCGGCCGCGCCCGGCGGGGGCGTCGGGCCGGGTGACGACGGCGGCCACCTCGTGGCGCTCGGAGGCGATCAGGGCGTCCAGGGCGGGGACGGCGACCTCGGGGGTACCTGCGAAGACGAGCTTCATCGGTGGCTGACTGCCTCTCGGTCCGGGGCTGTGGCGCATGGGTGCTGAGCAGCTCACCAGTCTATGGGCCGGACCCCGCAGGGGCGTACGCGAGCCCGCGCGCCCCGCGCATATGCGCATACGCCCCGGAGCGTGACCAGACCGGAGGCTGGCGCGTTGGTCAAGAGAGATTGACCCAAGCGGGCCGCCCGGATGCGGCCCGGCCCCTTTCAACGCCGGTTCGAGAGGCTTGTCGATGGCCGACCACGCAACCCACGACGCCCAAGCCCGGGCAAGTCTGCACCTGTTGGTGCGGGACATCGAGCGGGTCCGCCGGCAGGTGGACGCGCTGCGCACCCTCACCGCCCAGCTGGGAAACGTCTACCGCCCGCGCCGCTCCGGCCCGTCCACGGGCTTCGTCGTCTACGGCCGGGCCCCGGCGCCCACCGTCCGCCTCGCCCAGGAGCTGCGCGACAGCGTCGAGACCCTGGTGACCGCGGCCGTGGACTTCGACCGCTCGCTCGGCTTCTCCTGGGACGCCGTCGGCTCCGCACTCGGCGTCACCAAGCAGGCGGTGCACCGCCGATACGGCTCCCGTCGGGCCGCACCGCCCCAACCGGCCCCGGCCGAGGCCGCCGAGCGGGCGGCGGAGGGGCAGGGCGCCCGGACGATCCAGGGCCCGGTGCCCACGGTGCCCGCGGCGCGCTCCATGCCCGCGGAGTCCCGGCCGGGTGCCTTCCCCGGCCCCCGCAACGGCTGACGGCGGCCGCGGGGCGCGACCGTCGGCCGCAGGTGGCGCGGGATCCGGGCGTCAGCCGATGGACGGCGGGTCCACCCGCACCCGGACCGGGTCCGTCGCTCCCCGCGCCATGCGGGCCGCCTGCGCCGCCTTCAGCGCAGCGGCCAGGGCGGCCCCGCTGCCGGGGGGCACCCGCAGCAGTACGCGGTCCCACCGCTCCTCCGCCGGCTCCCGCCCGGCGCCCGCGGCCGGTGCTCCCTCCGCCCGGCCGCGGGGGCGGCCCGGCGGCGGCACGGGCACGGGGCCCAGCACCTCGGCCTCGGGCGGCAGGCGCACGGACTCCAGGAAGGACGCGACCGCCTGCGGCGTGCCGACCGCCTCCGCCATCCGGGAGACCGGGGGGAAACCCAGCTCCGCGCGCTCGGCGAGCTCCGCGAGGGCGTGGCCGACCGGGTCCCAGCGCACCAGGGCCTGGACGGGCCGGAGCGTGGACTCGGCGACCACGACGACCCTTCCCCCCTCGTCCTGGCCGCGCACCAGCGCTGCCGCGGCCAGCCAGCGCCGCAGGGCCTCCTCCCCCGCCCTGAGGTCCGGGCGGCCGAGCATGGCCCATCCGTCGAGCAGCAGGCCGGCCGCGTAGCCGCCCTCCGCGACGGGCTCCGCGCCGGGCGTGGCCACCACGAGGGCGGGCCGACCGGGTACCGCGTCGAGCACCTGGTCGCGGCCGGAGGTCCGCACCGGGACCTCGGGGAAGGCCCGGCCCAGTTCCTCGGCCGTGCGCCGGGCGCCCACGACGGTGGCCCGCAGCCTGAAGGCCCCGCACTCGGCGCAGTGCCACTCCCGCTCCGCCTCGCCGCACCAGGCGCAGCACAGCTCCTGGGCCTCCCGGGCCTCCAGCGGGCCCGCGCAGCGCCGGCAGCGGGCGGGCGTGCGGCAGCGGTCGCAGGCCAGCCGCGGCACATAGCCCCGCCGCGGCACCTGTACCAGCACCGGGCCGGAGCGCAGCCCCTCGCGGGCGACCTCCCAGGCCACGCTCGGCAGCCGGGCCGCCCGGGCGGCCTCGTCACGGGCGAGGTCGTGGTCGCCGACGGTGCGCACCAGCGGGGCGGCGGCGCGCACCCGGGCGCGGTCGGCGACGATCGGCTCCGCCCAGCCGCTCTCCACCAGCTGGGCCGCCTCGACGGTGCAGCCGGTGGCGCCGAGCAGGAAGGCGCACCCCTCGTGGGCCGCCCGGAGCTCCAGCACCTCGCGGACGTGCGGGAAGGGGGCGTTGTCGTCGCCGTGGCTGCCGTCCCCGTCGTCCCAGAGGGCGACGAGCCCCACGTCCCGGACGGGCGCGAACATCGCGGCGCGGGTGCCCACGACGGCCCGGACCGACCCGCGCCGGACGGCCAGCCACTGCTCGTAGCGCCGGCGGGGGCCGGACTCGGCGGTGAGCAGTGCGTGCCGCCCCGGGCCGAGCAGGGCGGTGAGCGCCTCGTCGACCCGGGCGGCGCGGCGGCCGTCGGGCACCACGACCAGGGCCCCGCGACCGGAGGCCAGGGCCGCGGCGACGGCCCGTGCGAGCTCCTCGGGCCAGTGGGGACCGGGCAGGGCCGTCCACACCGCCCGGGGCGCGGCGCCGCGCGCCAGCGCGTCCAGGAAGGCGGGGCCCCGGCCGTAGCGGGACCAGGTGCCGGGCTCGGGGGCGGCGGGTGCGGGGAGGGGCTCCGGGGAGGCGACGGCCTCGGCCTGGCCGTTGCGCGGGGGGATGGCCAGCTGGAGGACGTCCGCGAGGCTCCCGGCGTAGCGGTCGGCGACGGCCCGGGCCAGGGCGAGCAGTTCGGGGCCGAGGACGGGCTCGGGCGAGACGACATGGGCCAGGGCGGCGAGCGGCCCGGTGTAGTCGGACACCGCCCGGCGCTCGACGAGGTACCCGTCGACCAGGCCGCCGCCCTCCCGCCGGCCGTCTCGCACCTGGTGGGAGCCGGCGCCGAAGCGCACCCGGACCCGTACACCGGGCTGGGCGGCGGCGTCGAGCTCCTCGGGCACGGCGTAGTCCCACAGGCGGTCGAGGTGGAGCACGCCCTTGTCGACCATGACGCGGGCGACAGGCAGCTCCTTGGCCAGGGCCGCTCCGCGCCAGGTGCGGGGCTTCGCCCGGGGCACCTTGGCCTTGCGCACCGTCTCCCGGATGAGCGCGAGCTGCTCCGGGCCGTCGCCGGGGCCTCCGGGCTGCTTGTCGTCGCTGCTCACAGCCCCATTCCTACCAGAGGCCGCCGACAGCGCCGGGGCTTCGGGCCGGGCCGGCCGGATGCCGCGGGGCCCGCGGTGCACGGTGTGTGCGCCGCGGGCCCCGGAGCGGATCCCGGTCGGGCCGGGCGGGCTAGAGGGTGCCCGCCGCCGCCTTCAGGGCGTCGACGCGGTCGGTGCGCTCCCAGGTGAAGTCCGGCAGCTCCCGGCCGAAGTGGCCGTAGGCGGCGGTCTGGGCGTAGATCGGCCGCAGCAGGTCGAGGTCGCGGATGATGGCGGCCGGGCGGAGGTCGAACACCTCGGTGATGGCCTGCTCGATCCTCTCCACGTCCGTCGTCGCGGTGCCGAAGGTCTCGACGAACAGGCCGACGGGCTCGGCCTTGCCGATGGCGTAGGCGACCTGGACCTCGCAGCGCGCGGCGAGCCCGGCGGCGACGACGTTCTTGGCGACCCAGCGCATGGCGTACGCGGCGGAGCGGTCGACCTTGGAGGGGTCCTTGCCGGAGAAGGCACCGCCACCGTGGCGGGCCATGCCGCCGTAGGTGTCGATGATGATCTTGCGTCCGGTGAGTCCGGCGTCGCCCATGGGGCCGCCGATCTCGAACCGGCCGGTGGGGTTGACCAGGAGGCGGTAGCCCTCGGTGTCCAGCTTGATGCCGTCCTCCAGCAGCTGCTTGAGGACGTGCTCGACGACGAACTCCCGGATGTCCGGAGCGAGGAGGGAGTCGAGGTCGATGTCGGAGGCGTGCTGCGAGGAGACCACCACGGTGTCGAGGCGGACGGCCTTGTCGCCGTCGTACTCGATGGTGACCTGGGTCTTCCCGTCCGGGCGCAGGTAGGGGATGGTGCCGTTCTTGCGGACCTCGGTCAGGCGGCGGGAGAGCCGGTGCGCGACGTGGATCGGCAGCGGCATCAGCTCGGGCGTCTCGTTGGAGGCGTAGCCGAACATCAGGCCCTGGTCGCCCGCGCCCTGCTTGTCCAGCTCGTCCTCGTCGCCCTCGACGCGCTTCTCGTAGGCGGTGTCGACACCCTGGGCGATGTCGGGCGACTGGGAGCCGATGGAGACCGACACACCGCAGGAGGCGCCGTCGAAGCCCTTCTTGGAGGAGTCGTAGCCGATGTCGAGGATCTTGCTGCGCACCAGGGTGGGGATGTCCGCCCACGCCTTGGTGGTCACCTCGCCGGCGACGTGCACCAGGCCGGTGGTGATCAGGGTCTCGACGGCGACGCGGGAGGTCGGGTCCTCCCGCAGCAGGGCGTCGAGGATGGTGTCGCTGATCTGGTCGGCGATCTTGTCGGGGTGGCCCTCGGTGACGGACTCCGAGGTGAAGAGACGGCGGGACACATCGCTCCCTGGGGTTGCAGCGGCTGCTGGCTGATCATTGGCGGACCGGCAGGGGGCTGCGCCCCGCGACGTTCCGCAGACCAGTTTATCGGTCGCCCCATGCCGCCGGACACCCGTCTCGCTGCTTGGGAGCCCGCTGACCTGTGGCCATGGCCGAGACGGTACGACGATAGCGCCCGCAGGCGAGGGATTCGCCACATTTGGCGACGTGCCCCGACCGGGTCGGCTTCCGGGCAGCGCCCGCGGCGGAGGCGGGCGTGCCACCGGGGCGCGCTCCGGCGGCACGCCCGGCCCGCGGCGGTGCCGCGCGCACCGCCCTCAGGCGGGCAGCCGGGCCGCCACGAGGTCCCAGACCGTGTCGGCGAGGGCCTCCTTCGGCCCGTGCGGCACGGGCGTCTCGGTACCGTCCGAGGAGAGCACCACCGCTTCGTTCTCCTCGGCCCCGAAGGTGCGCCGCTCCCCCACCTCGTTGACCACGAGCAGGTCGCAGCCCTTGCGCCGGAGCTTGTCGCGGCCGTTGGCCAGAACCTCGTCGGTCTCGGCTGCGAACCCGACCACGACCTGCCCCGGGCGCGCGCGCTCGGCGGAGATCTCCGCGAGGATGTCCGGATTGCGTACCAGCGTGATCTCGGGCGCCTCGACGCCGTCCCGCTTCTTGATCTTCCCGGGCGCGTAGGCGGCGGGGCGGAAGTCGGCGACCGCGGCGGCCATGACGACGGCGTCGGCGTCGGCCGCGGCCTTCAGCACCGCCTCGCGCAGCTGCACGGCGGTCCCCACGTGCACCACGTCGACCCCGGCCGGGTCGGGGATGCCGGTGTTGGCCTCGACCAGGGTGACGCGGGCCCCGCGGGCCGCCGCGGTGCGGGCCAGGGCGTAGCCCTGCTTCCCGGAGGAGCGGTTGCCGAGGTAGCGGACGGGGTCCAGGGGCTCGCGGGTGCCGCCCGCGCTGATCACGACACGGCGGCCGGCCAGGTCCGGGGCCGCGGCACCGCGTGCGAGCGCCCTGCGGCAGACCTCGAAGATCTCGGCGGCCTCGGGCAGCCTGCCCTTGCCGGTGTCCACGCCGGTGAGGCGGCCCACGGCGGGCTCGACCACGATCGCGCCCCGGCGGCGCAGCGTCGCCACGTTCTCCCGGGTGGCGGGGTGCTCCCACATCTCGGTGTGCATGGCCGGGGCGAAGACCACCGGGCAGCGGGCGGTCAGCAGGGTGTTGGTGAGGAGGTCGTCGGCGAGTCCGTGGGCCGCCTTGGCGAGCAGGTCGGCGGTGGCGGGCGCGACGACCACCAGGTCGGCCTGCTGGCCGATGCGCACGTGGGGCACCTCGTGGACGTCGTCCCAGACCTCGGTGGAGACCGGGTGGCCGGAGAGGGCGGACCAGGTGGCCGCGCCGACGAAGTGCAGGGCGGAGGCCGTGGGGACGGCGCGCACGTCGTGCCCGGACTCGGTGAGCCGCCGCAGCAGTTCGCACGCCTTGTAGGCGGCGATGCCGCCGCCCACTCCCAGGACCACCTTCGGCTTGCCCACTGCGCCTCCCCGCGCTCGGATTGTCGAACCCCATGCTGCCTCACGGACCGCGCGGTGCGCGCCGGGGCCCGGCCCCGGACGCACCACGGGCCCGGCGGGTGCTCCGCCGGGCCCGTGGTGGGATGCGCCGTGCGCCTACTGGGCCGGGCCCTCGATGGCCTCGGAGGTCAGCAGACCCGCGTTGATCTCGCGCAGCGCGATCGAGAGCGGCTTCTCGTGGACGTGGGTGTCCACCAGGGGACCGACGTACTCGAGCAGACCCTCACCGAGCTGCGAGTAGTACGCGTTGATCTGGCGCGCGCGCTTGGCGGCGTAGATCACGAGGCTGTACTTCGAGTCGGTAGCCTCGAGCAGCTCGTCGATCGGCGGGTTGATGATGCCCTCGGGCGCGGTGATGGAAGAGGACACGCTCTAGCCTTCCGAAGAACTTGCAGAAAGATCGGACAAAAGATCAAACAACTTCCATCAAGGCTAGCAGCTCGCGCGCCACTCCTTCGACGGAGGTGTTGACCAGGGTGGTGTCGAACTCCGCCTCCGCGGCGAGCTCGACCTTGGCGGCGTCGAGGCGGCGCTCGACGACCTCGGCGGACTCGGTGCCCCGGCCCGTGAGCCGGCGGACCAGCTCCTCCCAGCTCGGCGGGGCGAGGAAGACGAGCTGCGAGTCCGGCATCGACTCCTTCACCTGGCGCGCGCCCTGGAGGTCGATCTCCAGCAGGACCGGCTCCCCGGCCTCCAGGCGGTCGAGGACCGCCCGGCGGGGGGTGCCGTAGCGGTTGCCCGCGAACTCGGCCCACTCCAGCAGCTCGCCGTTGGCGACGAGCTTGTCGAACTCCTCGTCGGTGACGAAGAAGTACTGGACACCGTGCTTCTCGCCGGGACGGGGCCTGCGTGTCGTGGCCGACACCGAGAGCCACACGTCGGGGTGGACCTTGCGCATATGCGCGACGACCGTGCTCTTGCCGACCCCGGAGGGGCCGGAGAGCACGGTCAGCCGCGGACGTACCTCTGCTGCCATGGACCGATTATCCAGGTTCCCGGGAGTGCCGGGGAACGTCAGGCGGCGCCACCGCCGAACTCGCGCTCCAGGGAGGCGATCTGGTTGGAGCCGAGACCGCGGACGCGGCGGCTCTCGGAGATGCCGAGCCTCTCCATGATCTGCTTGGCGCGGACCTTGCCCACGCCCGGCAGGGATTCGAGGAGGGCGGAGACCTTCATCTTGCCGATGACGTCGTTCTCCTGGCCCTGCTTGATGACCTCGTGGAGGGAGGCGCCGGAGTGCTTGAGTCGATTCTTCACCTCGGCCCGCTCCCGGCGAGCCGCGGCGGCCTTTTCGAGCGCGGCTGCGCGCTGTTCAGGGGTAAGGGGCGGAAGAGCCACGCCTACGTCACCTCGGATGTCGAACTGTCGGATACGGACCGGCCCGGGGCCGTACGGCCCCGCACCAGGTGAGCGGTCGAACAGTGCAGTGCGTCTGCCCTGCTCGTTCGCTCTTCGACGGAGACTAGCGGCCATCACCGCTCCAGTCAGCGAGAACAGACGAAAAGTCCTGGTCAGCATCGACTGACCAGGACTTTTCGGACAAATGGACCGGCTTTCCTGTGAAGAAAATGTCAAAGCCGGCCCGACTGCCTGGGACGACGCGCCGGGGGCCGCTCCCCCGCGGGCCTCAGGCCACCGCCTCGCGCACCTCGTCGGCCAGCCGCAGGGCCGCCGAGCGCAGCCCCGCAACGTCCGGTCCGTGGCGGAGCACCCCCCGGCTGACGCTCGGCAGGACGTTGCGCACGGCCGGGCCGAAGACGCCCGGCAGGTCGGCCGGGGTCGCGCCCTGTGCGCCGATGCCGGGCGCGAGCAGCGGCCCGTTGATGTCCAGGTCGACACCCGCGTCGCCGAGGGTCGCGCCCACCACGGCGCCCACCGAGCCGAGGGGCCGGGCGCCCTCGTTCTCGGCCGCCATGTGGTCGAGCATCACCTGCGCCAGGGGCGCGCCGCCGGCGCCCGTGGCGCGCTGCACCTCGGCGCCCTCCGGGTTGGAGGTCAGCGCCAGCACGAACACGCCGCTCCCGCTCAGCAGCGCCTGGTCCAGCGCCGGGCGGAGGGACCCGAACCCGAGGTAGGGCGAGAGGGTGACGGCGTCCGAGAAGAGCGGCGAGTCCTTGCGCAGGAACGCCTCCGCGTAGGCGCCCATCGTGGAGCCGATGTCGCCGCGCTTGGCGTCCATCAGGACCAGGGCGCCGGCGGCGCGGGCCTCCTCGACGGCCTTCTCCAGCACCGCGACGCCCCGGGAGCCGAAGCGCTCGAAGAACGCGGACTGCGGCTTGAGGACGGCGACGCGGTCGGCGAGGGCGTCGACGACCGCGCGGGTGAACCGCTCCAGCCCGGCGACGTCGTCGTTCAGCCCCCAGTCGGTGAGCAGCGAGGCATGCGGGTCGATGCCGACGCACAGCGGGCCTCGGGTGTCCATGGCCTGGCGGAGCCGGGCGCCGAAGGGTTCCAGAGGGCTCATGCGGGGGTGTCCTTCCGGTTGCGGTGGCCGGCTCCGACGGCCTCGGCGAGGCTGGCGTAGGGGCTGGCCGCGAGCCGGGCGGCGAGGCCCTTGTGGATGGCGCGGGCGTAGAACGGGCCCTCGTAGACCAGGGCGCTGTAGCCCTGTACCAGGGTGGCCCCGGCGAGGATCCGCTGCCAGGCGTCCTCGGCCGTCTCGATGCCCCCGACGCCGACCAGGGTGATCCGGTCGCCGACGCGGGCGTACAGGCGGCGCAGCACCTCCAGGGCGCGGTCCCGGACCGGGGCGCCGGACAGGCCGCCCGTCTCGGAGGCCAGGCCGGCGGGCGAGGCCAGGCCCTCGCGGGCGATGGTGGTGTTGGTGGCGATGATGCCGTCCAGGCCGAGTTCCACGGCGAGGTCGGCGACCGCGTCGATGTCCTCGTCGGCGAGGTCGGGGGCGATCTTGACCAGCAGCGGGACCCGGCGGTCGGGGACGGTGCGGTCCGCGGCCTCGCGCACGGCCGTCAGCAGCGGGCGCAGCGACTCGGTGGCCTGGAGGTTGCGCAGGCCGGGCGTGTTCGGCGAGGAGACGTTGACCACCAGGTAGTCGGCGTGCGCGGCGAGGCGCTCAGTGGAGGTGACGTAGTCGGCCACCGCCTCGGCCTCCGGGACGACCTTCGTCTTGCCGATGTTCACGCCGACGGTGGTGCGGAAGACCTCGCGGCGGGCGGCGAGGCGGGCGGCGACGGCCGCGGACCCCTCGTTGTTGAAGCCCATGCGGTTGATCAGCGCCCGGTCGGCCACCAGGCGGAAGAGGCGCTTCCTGGGGTTGCCGGGCTGGGGGCGGGCGGTGACGGTGCCGATCTCCACGTGGTCGAAACCGAGCATGGCCATGCCGTCGATGCCGACCGCGTTCTTGTCGAAGCCCGCGGCGAGGCCGAAGGGCCCGTGCATCCGCAGGCCGAGGGCCTCCGTGCGCAGCTCGCGGAAGCGGGGGGCGAGCACGGCGGCCGCGAAGGTGCGCAGCACGGGGACGCGGGCCGCGAGGCGGATCCAGGCGAAGGCGAGATGGTGGGCCGCCTCGGGGTCCATCCGCTTGAAGAACAGGTGGAAGAAGAGCTTGTACACAGCGGTGTCCTCGTGAGGAGGGGGACACCGTCTCCGGTGCCCCCTCGGGTGTGCCGGACCGTTGCCGGCGGGGCTGCTTGCCGGGAAGGGGTGCGGGCGTGTTCGGGCGTGCCGCCCCGCCGGGCGGGGCGGGGCGGCACTCCGGGGAGCCGCCCGGGGGCGGGTCCTAGTCCCGGGCGGCGGTCAGGTGCTCCGCGTGCTCCTGGAGCGAGCGCACCCCCACGTCCCCGCGGCCGAGCGCCTCGATGCCCTGCACGGCGGCGGCGAGCGCCTGGACGGTGGTCAGGCACGGCACGGAGCGGGCCACGGCCGCGGTGCGGATGTCGTAGCCGTCGAGCCGGCCGCCGGTGCCGTACGGGGTGTTGACGATGAGGTCGACCTCGCCGTCGTGGATGAGCTGGACGATGGTCCGCTCCCCGCCGGGCCCCTCGCCCTCGGACTGCTTGCGGACCACGGTGGCGCTGATCCCGTTGCGCCGGAGGACCTCGGCGGTGCCGGAGGTGGCGAGCAGTTCGAAGCCGTGGGCGACGAGCTCCCGGGCGGGGAAGATCATCGAGCGCTTGTCGCGGTTGGCGACCGAGACGAAGGCGCGGCCCTTGGTGGGCAGCGGGCCGTAGGCGCCGGCCTGCGACTTGGCGTACGCGGAGCCGAAGACCGAGTCGATGCCCATGACCTCGCCGGTGGAGCGCATCTCGGGGCCGAGGACGGTGTCCACCCCGCGGCCGTGGACGTCGCGGAAGCGCGACCACGGCATCACGGCCTCCTTGACGGAGATCGGCGCGTCCAGCGGCAGGGTGCCGCCGTCGCCGGACCGGGGAAGCAGCCCCTCCTCGCGCAGTTCGGCGATGGTGGCGCCGAGGGAGATCCGGGCGGCCGCCTTGGCCAGCGGCACCGCGGTGGCCTTCGAGGTGAAGGGCACGGTGCGCGAGGCGCGGGGGTTGGCCTCCAGCACGTAGAGGATGTCCCCGGCCATGGCGAACTGGATGTTGATCAGTCCGCGCACGCCGACGCCCTCGGCGATGGCCTCGGTGGAGACCCGCAGCCGCTTGACGTCGTGGCCGCCGAGGGTGATGGGAGGCAGCGCGCAGGCGGAGTCGCCGGAGTGGATGCCGGCCTCCTCGATGTGCTCCATGACGCCGCCGAGGTAGAGCTCCCGGCCGTCGTAGAGCGCGTCGACGTCGATCTCGATGGCGTCGTCGAGGAAGCGGTCGACCAGCACGGGCCGGGAGGGGGAGATCTCGGTGGACTCGGCGATGTACGCCTCCAGGCGCGCCTCGTCGTAGACGATCTCCATGCCGCGGCCGCCGAGCACGTAGGACGGGCGGACCAGGACGGGGTAGCCGATCTCGTCGGCGATGGCCTTGGCACCGGCGAAGGTGGTGGCGGTGCCATGCTTGGGGGCGGGCAGCCCGGCCTCGGCGAGCACCCGTCCGAAGGCGCCGCGGTCCTCCGCGGCGTGGATGGCCTCCGGGGGCGTGCCGACGACGGGCACGCCGTTGTCCTTGAGTGCCTGGGCCAGGCCCAGCGGGGTCTGGCCGCCGAGCTGCACGACCACTCCGGCGACCGGGCCGGCCAGCGACTCGGCGTGGACGATCTCCAGGACGTCCTCCAGGGTGAGCGGCTCGAAGTAGAGCCGGTCGGAGGTGTCGTAGTCCGTGGAGACGGTCTCGGGGTTGCAGTTGACCATGACGGTCTCGTACCCGGCGTCGTGCAGCGCGAAGGAGGCGTGGACGCAGGAGTAGTCGAACTCGATGCCCTGCCCGATGCGGTTGGGCCCGGAGCCGAGGATGATCACGGCGGGCCGGGTGCGCGGTGCGACCTCGGACTCCTCGTCGTAGGAGGAGTAGAAGTACGGCGTCCGGGCCG
Source organism: Streptomyces sp. C10-9-1 (assembly GCF_024497955.1). Classification (GTDB taxonomy): domain Bacteria; phylum Actinomycetota; class Actinomycetes; order Streptomycetales; family Streptomycetaceae; genus Streptomyces; species Streptomyces sanyensis. The sequence goes on from NZ_JANHKP010000020.1 coordinate 101,489, forward strand.
CGAACTCGGCGGCGCAGGTGTCCACGGTCTTGTAGACGGGGCGGACGCCCAGCGCGTGGCGCACCTCGCGGACGACGTCCTCGCGCAGCCCGCGGATGTCGGCGATCTGGGCGTCGGAGAAGCCGTGGCGCTTGGCCTCGGCGAGCAGCTCCGGGCCGAGCTTCTCGGCGGCGCCCAGCTCGTCGGCGATCTCCTTGATCAGGAAGAGCTGGTCGACGAACCAGGGGTCGATCCGGGTGGCGTCGAAGACCTCGTCCGGGGTGGCCCCGGCGCGGATGGCCTGCATGACGGTGTTGATCCGGCCGTCGGTGGGCCGCACCGCCTCGCGCAGCAGCTCGTCCTTGTCGCCGGCGGGACCGGTGAAGGCGAACTGGCTGCCCTTCTTCTCCAGGGACCGCAGGGCCTTCTGGAGCGCCTCGGTGAAGTTGCGGCCGATGGCCATGGCCTCGCCGACGGACTTCATGGTGGTGGTGAGCGTCGCGTCGGCCTGCGGGAACTTCTCGAAGGCGAAGCGCGGGGCCTTGACCACGACGTAGTCGAGCGTCGGCTCGAAGGAGGCCGGGGTCTGCTCGGTGATGTCGTTGGGGATCTCGTCGAGGGTGTAGCCGACGGCGAGCTTGGCCGCGATCTTGGCGATCGGGAAACCGGTAGCCTTGGAGGCCAGCGCGGAGGAGCGGGAGACGCGCGGGTTCATCTCGATGACGATGATCCGCCCGTCGGCCGGGTCGACCGCGAACTGGATGTTGCAGCCGCCGGTGTCGACGCCGACCTCGCGGATGATGGCGATGCCGATGTCGCGCAGCCGCTGGTACTCGCGGTCGGTGAGGGTCATCGCGGGGGCGACGGTGATGGAGTCCCCGGTGTGGACGCCCATCGGGTCGAAGTTCTCGATGGAGCAGACGACCACGACGTTGTCGTTCTTGTCGCGCATCAGCTCCAGCTCGTACTCCTTCCAGCCGAGGATGGACTCCTCCAGGAGCACCTCGGTGGTCGGGGAGAGCGTGAGGCCCTGGCCGGCGATGCGGCGCAGCTCCTCCTCGTCGTGGGCGAAGCCGGAGCCGGCGCCGCCCATGGTGAAGGAGGGGCGGACGACGACGGGGTAGCCGCCGAGGGTGTCCACACCCGCGAGGACGTCGTCCATGGAGTGGCAGATGACCGAGCGGGCGGACTCGCCGTGGCCGATCTTGCCGCGGACCGCCTCCACGACCTCCTTGAACAGGTCGCGGTCCTCGCCCTTGTGGATCGCCTCGACGTTGGCGCCGATCAGCTCGACGCCGTACTTCTCCAGCACGCCCTGCTCGTGCATGGAGATGGCGGTGTTGAGGGCGGTCTGGCCGCCGAGGGTGGGCAGCAGCGCGTCGGGGCGCTCCTTGGCGATGATCTTCTCGACGAACTCGGGGGTGATCGGCTCGACGTAGGTGGCGTCGGCGATCTCCGGGTCGGTCATGATCGTGGCCGGGTTGGAGTTGACCAGGATCACCCGCAGGCCCTCGGCCTTGAGGACGCGGCACGCCTGGGTGCCGGAGTAGTCGAACTCGGCGGCCTGGCCGATGACGATCGGGCCGGAGCCGATGACCAGGACGGACTGGATATCGGTGCGCTTAGGCACGCTCGGCCTCCATCGGGGCGGTGCTCATCAGGGACGTGAAGCGGTCGAACAGGTACGCGGCGTCGTGCGGGCCGGCGGCCGCCTCCGGGTGGTACTGGACGCTGAAGGCCGGCTGGTCGAGCAGGCGCAGACCCTCCACCACGTCGTCGTTCAGGCAGACGTGGGAGACCTCGACGCGCCCGTAGGGGGTGTCGGACACCCGGTCGAGGGGGGCCTCCACGGCGAACCCGTGGTTGTGGGCGGTGACCTCGACCTTGCCGGTGGTGCGGTCCTGCACGGGCTGGTTGATCCCGCGGTGGCCGTACTTCAGCTTGTAGGTGCCGAAGCCGAGGGCCCGGCCGAGGAGCTGGTTGCCGAAGCAGATGCCGAACAGCGGGGTGCGGCGCTCCAGCACGGCCTTGACGACGGTGAGGTCGGCGGTGGCGGGGTCGCCGGGGCCGTTGGAGAGGAAGACGCCGTCCGGGGCGACCGCGTAGACCTCCTCGACGGTGGCGGTGGCGGGCAGGACGTGGACCTCGATGCCGCGCTCGGCCATCCGGTGCGGGGTCATGCCCTTGATGCCCAGGTCGAGGGCGGCCACGGTGAACTTCTTCTCCCCGATGGCAGGCACCACGTACGCCTCGGTGGTGGCCACCTCCGCGGACAGGTCGGCGCCCTTCATCTCGGGGGCGCGCAGGACCCTCTCCAGCAGGGCCGACTCGTCGGGGGCGTCCTTCAGGGCCGGACCGGAGAAGATGCCGACGCGCATCGCGCCGCGCTCGCGCAGGTGGCGGGTGAGCGCGCGGGTGTCGACACCGGAGATCCCGACCACGTCCTGGGCGGCGAGCTCCTCGTCGAGGGAGCGGCGGGAGCGCCAGTTGGAGGGGATGCGGGCGGGGTCGCGCACCACGTAGCCGGAGACCCAGATCCTGCGGGACTCGTCGTCCTCGTCGTTGACGCCGGTGTTGCCGATGTGGGGGGCGGTCATCACGACGACCTGCCGGTGGTAGGAGGGGTCGGTGAGGGTCTCCTGGTAGCCGGTCATGCCGGTGTTGAACACCGCCTCGCCGAAGGTCTCGCCCAGGGCTCCGTAGGCGCGGCCCCGGAAGGTGCGTCCGTCCTCCAGTACGAGGACGGCGGGAGACGCCTCGTTCCTCTTCGAGGCCGTCCCCGGCGTGGAGGTCGTCATCGTGCGGTGCCTTCCGTCGTCTTGGTCATGGTGGTGAGGGTGTCGGCCCAGGTGCTCTGCTCGGCGGCCCGGTCCAGCCGGAAGCCGGAGTCGAGCAGGCGTCCGCCGTGCTCCCAGGTCACGATCAGCAGGCCGCCCTCGGCGAGGACCTTGCCCGCGATGCCCTTGTCGAGCCGGGCGCCGCGCAGCGCGGCGGCGGGGACGAAGAAGTCCGGCGCGCCGGGGCGGACGACGTCCAGGCCCTCGGGGGTGAGGGTGAGCTCCGCGCGGCTGCGCACGCCCAGGCCGTGGGCGACGATGCGGTCGAGCCACTGCCCGGCGGTGGTGGAGCCGTGGTAGCGGCCGGCGGCCGCGAGGACGGCCTCGCCCGGCTGCTCAGCGGCGGTGCCGGGCTCGGCCCCCGCCGGTCGGGCGGGCAGCTCGGGGAGGTCGGACTGGAGGCTGCCGCGCCACTTCCAGCCCTGGCGCATCAGCCAGTAGACGAGGCCGACGAGGACGAGCAGGCCCACGACCCATCCGATGCGGGCGGCCCAGTCGGTCACCTCGGCGGACTTCCGCTCGTCGGCGAGGGTCAGTAGTGCAGGTGTCGCGAGTAGAGGTGTCACGCCAGCTTCCCGTCCATGAGCGTCGCGCGGCCCCGCAGGAAGGTGTGCGTCACGCGCCCGGGCAGCTCGCGCCCCTCGTAGGGGGTGTTGCGGCTGCGGGAGGCGAAGCCCGCGGGGTCCACGGCTCCACGGTATGCCGGATCGACCAGGGTGAGGTTGGCGGGCTCACCGGCCGAGACGGGGCGTCCGTGGCCCCGGGCACCGCCGATCCGCGCGGGGGCGAAGGACATCCGGTCGGCGACGCCCGCCCAGTCCAGGAGCCCGGTGTCGACCATGGTCTGCTGGACGACGGAGAGCGCGGTCTCCAGGCCGACCATGCCCATGGCCGCAGCCGCCCACTCGCAGTCCTTGTCCTCGTGCGGGTGGGGGGCGTGGTCGGTGGCGACGATGTCGATGGTGCCGTCCGCGAGGGCCTCGCGCAGGGCCCTGACGTCGCGCTCGGTGCGCAGCGGCGGGTTGACCTTGTAGACCGGGTTGTAGCTGCGGACCAGTTCGTCGGTGAGCAGCAGGTGGTGCGGGGTGACCTCGGCCGTGACGTCGATGCCCCGGGACTTGGCCCAGCGGACGATCTCCACGGAGCCGGCGGTGGAGAGGTGGCAGATGTGGACGCGGGAGCCGACGTGCTCGGCGAGCAGGACGTCGCGGGCGATGATCGACTCCTCGGCGACGGCGGGCCAGCCGCCGAGTCCGAGTTCGGCCGAGACGACGCCCTCGTTCATCTGCGCGCCCTCGGTGAGGCGCGGTTCCTGGGCGTGCTGGGCGATCACCCCGCCGAAGGCCTTCACGTACTCCAGGGCGCGGCGCATGATCACGGCGTCGTCGACGCACTTGCCGTCGTCGGAGAAGACGGTCACGCCCGCCGCGGAGTCGTGCATGGCGCCGAGCTCGGCCAGCTGGCGGCCTTCGAGGCCGACGGTGACGGCGCCGATGGGCTGGACGTCGCAGTAGCCGGACTCCTTGCCGAGCCGGTACACCTGCTCGACCACCCCGGCGGTGTCGGCGACGGGGAAGGTGTTGGCCATGGCGAACACGGCGGTGTAGCCGCCGGAGGCGGCGGCGCGGGTGCCGGTGAGGACGGTCTCGGAATCCTCGCGCCCGGGCTCGCGCAGATGGGTGTGGAGGTCGACCAGGCCGGGCAGCAGGATCCTTCCTTCAGCCTCGACGACCTCGGCTCCCTCCGCGGGCAGCCCGGTGCCGACGGCGGCGATCTGCGCGCCGTCGACCAGGACGTCCCGGACGTCTCCGCCCAGCAGCCTCGCACCGCGGATCAGGGTCTTGCTCATCGGTGTCACTTCTCCTCGGTACGGGGGTGGGCGGTGTCGGACTCGTTGCCGCCGAGCAGCAGGTAGAGGACGGCCATCCGGACGGACACGCCGGCCGCGACCTGCTCGACGACCGTGCAGCGGTCGGAGTCGGCGACCTCGGCGGTGATCTCCATGCCGCGGACCATGGGGCCGGGGTGCATCACGATCGCGTGGTCGGGCATCCGCGCCATGCGGTCGGCGTCGAGGCCGTAGCGGCGGGAGTACTCGCGCTCGGTGGGGAAGAAGGCGGCGTTCATGCGCTCGCGCTGGACGCGCAGCATCATCACGGCGTCGGACTTGGGCAGCACGGCGTCCAGGTCGTAGGCGACCTCGCAGGGCCAGGCGCCCACGCCGACCGGCACCAGGGTGGGCGGCGCCACCAGGGTGACCTCCGCGCCCAGGGTGTGGAGCAGGTCGACGTTGGAGCGGGCGACCCGGCTGTGCAGGATGTCGCCGACGACCGTGATCCGGCGCCCGGCGAGGTCCCGGCCGATCCCGGCGTCGGGACCGACCAGGCGGCGGCGCATGGTGAAGGCGTCCAGCAGGGCCTGGGTGGGGTGCTGGTGGGTGCCGTCGCCCGCGTTGACGACGGGGGCGTCGATCCAGCCCGACGTGGCCAGCCGGTAGGGGGCGCCGGAGGCACCGTGCCGGATGACCACGGCGTCGACGCCCATGGCCTCCAGGGTCTGCGCGGTGTCCTTGAGCGACTCGCCCTTGGAGACGCTGGAGCCCTTGGCGGCGAAGTTGATGACGTCGGCGGACAGGCGCTTCTCGGCCGCCTCGAAGGAGATCCGGGTGCGGGTGGAGTCCTCGAAGAAGAGGTTGCAGATCGTCCGCCCGCGCAGGGCGGGCAGCTTCTTGATCGGCCGGTCGGCGACCCGGGCCATCTCCTCGGCGGTGTCGAGGATGCGGATGGCTTCGTCGCGGGTGAGGTCGGCGGCCGAGATCAGATGGCGCATCATCTGGGTGCTTTCTCCAGGTCTGTGGAGGTTCGTACGACGTGCGGGCGCACGGCGGCACTCGCCGTGGCGCGCGAGCGGGGCAGGTGTGCGGGTGCTACTGCCCGCGGGTCGGCGCGGTGGCGCCCAGGCCGAGCAGGACGGTGTCGCGGCCGTCCTCCTCGGAGAGCTGGACCCTGACCAGTTCGCGCTGCGAGGTGGGCAGGTTCTTGCCCACGTAGTCCGCGCGGATGGGGAGCTCGCGGTGGCCGCGGTCGACGAGCACGGCGAGCTGCACGGCGCGCGGGCGGCCGATGTCGCCGAGGGCGTCGAGGGCGGCGCGGATGGTGCGCCCGGAGAAGAGCACGTCGTCGACGAGGACGACCAGGCGGCCGTCGATCCCGTCGCCGGGGATCTCGGTGCGGGCGAGCGTCCGTGCGGGCTTGAGCCGCAGGTCGTCGCGGTACATGGTGATGTCGAGGGAGCCCACCGGGATCTTCCGCCCGGTGATGCCCTCCAGCTTGTCGGCCAGCCGGCGGGCGAGGTACACGCCGCGGGTCGGGATGCCGAGGAGCACCACGTCGTCCGCGCCCTTGGCGCGTTCGACGATCTCGTGGGCGATACGGGTGAGCATCCTGGCGATGTCCGGGGCCTCCAGAACGGCCCTGGGCTCACCGGTGTGGGTGTGCGCGTCCATACGAAACGGACCTCCTTCTCCGCCTCACGGGACGGCTCTTAAAGGACGTCGGAATTGCGCCGACCACGTTACCAGTGCTTGATGGGTGTACTGATCCGGGTACGCCGGTCCATGGCCGAAACCGGTCCGGACCGCTCGGCTTGACTCAGCCAAGTCACGCTGCGTAACCTCACAGTGAGTTACCAGTCGCGCGGCGGAGCCGCACGTTGTCACAGCGTCCGGGGAGCTATATGTCCAGCGAATACGCAAAGCAGCTCGGGGCCAAGCTCCGGGCCATCCGCACCCAGCAGGGGCTCTCGCTCCACGGGGTGGAGGAGAAGTCCCAGGGGCGCTGGAAGGCCGTCGTGGTCGGTTCGTACGAGCGCGGCGACCGCGCCGTCACCGTGCAGCGCCTTGCCGAACTGGCCGACTTCTACGGTGTGCCGGTGCAGGAGCTGCTGCCGGGCACCACGCCGGGCGGGGCCGCCGAGCCGCCGCCGAAGCTGGTCCTCGACCTGGAGCGGCTGGCCCACGTGCCGGCCGAGAAGGCGGGTCCGCTGCAGCGCTACGCCGCCACGATCCAGTCGCAGCGCGGGGACTACAACGGCAAGGTGCTGTCGATCCGGCAGGACGACCTGCGCACCCTCGCGGTCATCTACGACCAGTCCCCCTCGGTGCTGACCGAGCAGCTGATCAGCTGGGGTGTGCTGGACGCCGACGCGCGGCGTGCGGTGGCGCACGAGGACAGCTGACTCTCGGGTAGAAAAAACGTCACGCCCCGGGGGCGGGCACCTCATCGGGTGCCCGCCCCCCGGGCGTGGGCGGAGCGGCCGCGGGACGACCGCGGGCCCGGACCGGAGGGGTCCCTCCGGTCCGGGCCCGGCGAAGGGTCCGGCCACCGCGCCGTCAGTCGCGGCGCAGGCTCGCCTTGAGGTCCTTGAGGCGGCCCAGCAGGCCGTTCACGAACGACGGCGACTCGTCGGTCGAGAACTCCTTGGCGAGCTGCACGGCCTCGTCGATCACGACGGCGTCGGGCGTCTCGTCGACCCACACCAGCTCGTAGGCGCCGAGCCGGAGGATGTTGCGGTCCACGACCGGCATGCGGTCCAGCGTCCAGCCGACGGAGTAGGTGGCGATCAGCTCGTCGATCCGGTCGGCGTGCCGGGAGTACCCCTCGACCAGGTCCATGGTGTACTCGGCGACCGGCGGCTGGCGGTCGTCGGACCGCGCGTGCCGCACCCAGTCCGCGAGGACGCTCTGCACGGAGGCACCGCGCTGGTCGGCCTCGAAGAGGATCTGGAAGGCGCGCTTGCGGGCCTTGTTGCGGGCAGCCACGGTTAGCTGTTCACCCGGCCGAGGTAGTCGCCCGAGCGGGTGTCGACCTTGATCTTCTCGCCGGTGGTGATGAAGAGCGGCACCTGGATCTCGTAGCCGGTCTCCAGCTCGGCCGGCTTGGAGCCGCCGGTGGAGCGGTCGCCCTGGACGCCGGGCTCGGTGTGCTTGATGGTCAGCTCGACGGCGGCCGGGAGCTCGACGTAGAGCACCTCTCCCTCGTGCTGGGCGACGCTGGCCTCGAAGCCCTCGATCAGGAAGTTCGCGGCGTCGCCGACCGTCTTGCGGTCGATCATCAGCTGGTCGTACGTCTGCATGTCCATGAAGACGAAGTACTCGCCGTCCATGTACGAGAACTGCATGTCGCGGCGGTCGACGGTGGCCGTCTCGACCTTCACGCCTGCGTTGAAGGTCTTGTCGACGACCTTGCCGGAGAGCACGTTCTTGAGCTTGGTGCGCACGAAGGCCGGGCCCTTGCCGGGCTTGACGTGCTGGAACTCGACGACGGACCAGAGCTGGCCTCCGTCGAGCTTGAGCACCATGCCGTTCTTGAGGTCGTTCGTGGAAGCCACGGTTGCGGAATCTCCTGGACTGACGCTGGTGGACGACCGAGGCACGCGCCTACAGCGCGAGCAGCTCCTTGGTCGTGATGGTGAGTAGCTCGGGTCCGCCGTCCGCCTCCTGGCGCACGACGAGCGTGTCATCGATCCGGACACCGCCCCGGCCCGGGAGGTGGACCCCCGGTTCGACGGTGACCGGCACACAAGCGTCCAGTTTACCCATGGCCGCAGGGGCCAACTGCGGGTCCTCGCCGATTTCGAGCCCCACACCGTGCCCCGTGCGGGGCGAGAGCTCCTCCCCGTGGCCGGCCGCGTCCAGGATCTGCCGGGCCGCGCGGTCCACGTCGCGGCAGGCCGTCCCCGGCAGCAGCGCCTCCCGCCCCGCCCGCTGGGCCGCGAAGACCAGCTCGTACAGCTCGATCTGCCAGTCCGCCGGGGAGGTGCCGATCACGAAGGTCCGCCCGATCTCGCAGCGGTAGCCGCGGTAGGCCGCACCGAGCGAGACGGAGAGGAAGTCCCCCTCCTCCACCCGGCGGTCCGAGGGCCGGTGGGCGGCGAGGCCGGCGTGGGGGCCGGTCGCCACCGAGGTGGGGAACGCCGGGCCGTCGGCGCCGTGGTCGACCAGGCGGCGCTCCAGTTCCAGGGCCAGGTGCCGTTCCGTGCGGCCCACCAGGATCGACTCCAGCAGCTCCCCCAGCGCCTGGTCGGTGATCTCCGCGGCGATCCGCAGGCAGGCGATCTCCTCCTCGTCCTTCACCACCCGCTGCTGCTCCACGGCCGGGCCGAGGTCGGTGACGGCCAGAGCCGGGGCGGCGGCGCCGAGCGCGCGGTGGCGCGCCACGGTCAGGTGGTGCTCCTCGACGGCCAGCGACTCGGCGCCCGCGGCCAGGGCCGACCCCGCCGCGGCCACCGCGGGATCGCCTCCCCCGGCCGGGAGCACGGTCAGCCGCAGCTCCTCGTCGAGATGCCCGTCGGCCGGGTCCCCGGTGGGCGTGCGGGGGCACAGCAGGGTGTCCTCCCGGGGGCCCAGCAGCAGGACGGCCGCCTGCGGGGCCACCCCGGCGAGGTAGCGGACGTTGGCCGGGCGGGAGACCAGCACCGCCGTGCTTCCCGCCGCGGCGCAGCGATCGCGCAGACGGCGGCGTCGGTTGCCATAGACCTCGGACATTCTCCGAGCGTACGAGCCCCGCGCGCGGTCGGCCCGGTGGCGCGGCCGACCGGGCCCCGGGGGCGCCGGGGCCGGGGCGGGTCGCCCGGACGGCGCACGGCGGACCGGCCCCGGGCGGGTCCCGGCTCCGGCCGCTACCAGCTGGGCGGGCTGGCGATCGCCCGGGCGAGCACCTCGTCGAGCACCCGTGCGGTCGTCTCCACGTCGTAAGAGGAGTTGTCGATGATCGGCAGGCCGGAGCCGTACCAGCCGGCCATGCGGCCGTGGATGCCCGCGACCTCCTCGTCGGAGAGGCGGCGGTTCCCGGTGCGCTCCGCGTTCCGCTCCAGGACGACCTCCAGTCCGGGCAGCAGCACCACCGGCAGCAGACCGGGGCCGACATGGCGCTTCCAGCCGCCGAGGCCGACCACGGGACGGTCGGGGAAGACCGCGTCGTCGAGGATGCAGGAGACGCCGTTGGCCAGGAAGTTACGCGCCGCGAAGCCGCAGGTGCGGCGGGCGAGGCGGTACTGGGTCTCGGAGTGCTCGTTCCAGCCGTCCTGGGGGTCGGCGAAGCCCGAGCAGACCCATTCGCGTACGTCGTCGAGGCTGATGTGGGCGGTGGGCACCCGGCGGCGGAGGGCCCAGTGGCGCGCCACGGTGGTCTTGCCCGCCCCGGCCGGGCCGATCAGCAGGACGGCCAGCATGGCCGCGCCCGTGCCGGCGGAGGCGGGCGGCGGGCTCGGCAGCGGGACGGGCTCGCCCGAGGGGAGCCTGACGTGGCCGGTCGCCTCCCGGGGCGGCGGGCCCGAGGGGTGACGCGGCGGGGCGCCGCTCCAGCCGGGCGGCGGCTGCCCGGGACCCGGTCCGCCCGGCGCGGGGCGTGCGGGGGGCTCGGGCGCCCGGTGGTGGCCGGGCGGGGGCTGGTGCGGGGGCGCGGGAGGCGGCGGAGGAGGGCCGGGGACCGCTCCCGGGTGGTGGGCTGCGGGTCCCCATCCGGCGGGCTGCCGCCCCGGTTCGTGGGGTGGTGGCGGCGGAGCCCCCCCTGCGTGCTGCATCCGGTGCCACTCCGTCCGTTGCGCGTCGGCCTCTTCGGGGCGGCCGTCGGCCCCCCGGCACCGAACGGTACCGTCCCGGGACCGCTCGGATGTGCGACCGCCCTCGGCCGCCGTGGTGGGAACGGTCGAGGGCGGTGCCGAGTGCCCGTCAGGCGTCCAGTTCCTCGGCGAGCGCCCGCAGGGCCAGCCGGTAGGAGCCGATGCCGAAGCCGGCGACGGTGCCGCTGGCCACCGCGGCCACCACGGAGGTGTGGCGGAACTCCTCGCGGGCGTAGGGGTTGGAGATGTGCACCTCGATCAGCGGGGCCGTGCGCTGGGCCGCCGCGTCCCGCAGGGCGTAGGAGTAGTGCGTGAAGGCCCCGGGGTTGACGACGACCGGGACCGACGCGTCCGCGGCCTCGTGGAGCCAGCGGATCATCTCCCCCTCGTCGTTGGTCTCCCGGACCTCGACGTCGAGGCCGAGTTCCCTGCCGACCGTGCGGCAGGTCTCCACCAGGCCCGCGTAGGAGGTCGCCCCGTACACGTCGGGCTCCCGGGATCCCAGGCGGCCGAGGTTGGGGCCGTTGAGGACCAGGGCGCGCCGCGTCATGCCGACACCTCGCCGTACGCGGCGAGCAGCACCGCCGGGTCCGGACCCTCCAGCACGGTGGGGCGGCCCAGGCCGTCGAGGACGATGAAGCGGAGCAGGTTGCCGCGGGACTTCTTGTCCACCTTCATCGTCTCCAGGAGCCTGGGCCACTGGTCGCCGCGGTAGGTGAGCGGGAGCCCCACCGACCTCAGCACCGCCCGGTGCCGGTCGGCCGTCGCGTCGTCCAGCCGGCCGGCCAGGCGCCCGAGTTCGGCGGCGAAGACCATGCCCACGGAGACGGCCGCCCCGTGACGCCACTTGTAGCGCTCGTTCTTCTCGATGGCATGGGCCAGCGTGTGGCCGTAGTTGAGGATCTCCCGCAGACCGGACTCCTTGAGGTCGCTGGAGACGACCTCCGCCTTGACCCGGATCGAGCGCTCGATCAGCTCGGCGGTGTGGGGCCCGGCGGGCGACCGCGCGCCCTCGGGGTCGGACTCGACGAGGTCGAGGATGGCGGGGTCGGAGATGAAGCCCGCCTTGATGATCTCGGCCAGGCCGCTGACGTAGTCGTTGACGGGCAGCGAGTCCAGGGCGGCGAGGTCGCACAGCACTCCCGCGGGCGGGTGGAAGGCGCCCACGAGGTTCTTGCCCTCGGCGGTGTTGATGCCGGTCTTGCCGCCGACCGCGGCGTCGACCATGGCCAGCACCGTGGTGGGGACGGCGATCCAGCGCACCCCGCGCAGCCAGGTGGCGGCGACGAAGCCGGCCAGGTCGGTGGTGGCGCCGCCGCCGACGCCGACCACGACGTCGGAGCGGGTGAAGCCGGTCTGCCCGAGCGCCTTCCAGCAGTAGGCGGCGACCTCGGCGGTCTTGGCCTCCTCGGCGTTGGGCACCTGGATGGCGACCGCCTCGTAGCCCGTCTCGGCGAGGTCGGCGCGCAGGGCCTCGCCCGTCTCGGCGAGGGCCTCGGGGTGGATGACGGCCACGCGGCGGGCCTGGTCCCCCACGAGGGAGGGCAGTTCGCCGAGGAGCCGCCGGCCCACCAGGACCTCGTAGGGATCGGTGCCGGCCGTGCCGCCGACCTGGATTCGCGTCACTGCCTGGTCGGTCACTGCTTCTCCTGCGGGGGCTCGGGGGAGGGCTCCCCCGGGGCGGTCTTCTTCGGCTCCAGTGCGTCGAGGACGGCCTGGGCGACCTCCTCGGGGGTGCGCTCGTCGGTGGCGACGACCGCGCGGGCCACCTCGGTGTAGAGGTGGCGGCGGGCCTCCATCAGCTCGCGCCACTGGCGGCGCGGGTTGACGGCGAGGAGCGGCCGGGCGGTGTTCAGCCCGACCCTGCGCACGGCCTCCTCGACGTCCATGGACAGGTAGGCGACCGGAAGCCCGGTGAGCAGCGCGCGGGTGCCCTCGTCGAGGACGGCCCCGCCGCCGAGCGCCAGCACACCGGCGTGCTCGGCGACGGCGGCGCGGACCGCGGCGCGCTCCAGGGCCCGGAAGTGCTCCTCGCCGTCCTCGACGAAGATGTCGGCGATCTCGCGGCCCTCGGCGGCGACGATGTCGGCGTCGGTGTCCCGGTAGGGGACGCCGAGGCGTTCGGCCAGCAGCGCGCCGACCGTGGACTTGCCCGAGCCCATGGGCCCGACGAGGACGATCAGCGGGGCCGTCACCGGATGTGGAGGTTGTCGAGGTAGGCGCGGGCGTTGCGGCGGGTCTCGCCGACGCTGTCGCCGCCGAACTTCTCCGCGACCGCGTCCGCCAGGACCAGGGCCACCATGGCCTCGGCCACGATCCCGGCGGCCGGGACGGCGCAGACGTCCGAGCGCTGGTGGTGGGCGGCGGCGGGCTCGCCGGTGACCACGTCCACCGTCCTCAGGGCGCGCGGCACCGTGGCGATCGGCTTCATCGCGGCGCGCACGCGCAGCGGCTCGCCCGTCGACATCCCGCCCTCGGTGCCGCCCGCGCGGCCCGAGGAGCGGCGGATGCCGTCCTCGGAGGGCACGATCTCGTCGTGCGCCCGGGAGCCGGGGACGCGGGCCAGCTCGAAGCCGTCGCCCACCTCCACGCCCTTGATGGCCTGGATCCCCATGAGCGCGCCCGCGAGCCGCGCGTCCAGCCGCCGGTCCCAGTGGACGTGCGACCCCAGCCCGACCGGTACGCCGTAGGCGAGCACCTCGACGACGCCGCCGAGGGTGTCGCCGTCCTTGTGGGCCTGGTCGATCTCGGCCACCATCGCCTCGCTCGCCGCCGGGTCCAGGCAGCGCACGGGGTCGGCGTCCAGGCGGGCCTCGTCGGCGGGCTCGGGGACCAGGCCGTAGGGGGCCTTCGCCGAGGCCAGCTCGACGACGTGGGAGACGATCTCGATGCCCACGGTCTCCTTGAGGTAGGAGCGGGCGACGGCGCCGAGCGCGACCCGGGCAGCGGTCTCACGGGCGCTGGCGCGCTCCAGGACGGGACGGGCCTCGTCCAGCGCGTACTTCTGCATGCCCGCCAGGTCCGCGTGGCCGGGCCGCGGGCGGGTGAGCGGCGCGTTCCGCGCCGACTGGGCCAGCACCTCCGGGTCCACCGGGTCGGCCGCCATGACCTGCTCCCACTTGGGCCACTCGGTGTTGCCGACCATGACGGCGACCGGCGAACCCATCGTCAGCCCGTGGCGCACTCCGCCGAGGAAGGTCACCTCGTCGCGCTCGAACTTCATCCGCGCCCCGCGCCCGTAGCCGAGCCGCCGCCTCGCCAGATGGTCCGCCACCAGCTCCGTGGTCACCGGCACACCGGCGGGAAGCCCCTCCAGGGTCGCCACCAGTGCCGGTCCATGGGACTCGCCCGCGGTCAGCCAACGCAACCTGCTCAACGGTGTTCCTCCTGCTCGCGCTCACGATTTGCGACGGGGCGGCCGGAGGACCCCGTGGCCGGGGCCCGGGGGCGCACGGTCCTGGCCGCCTGCACCGATCCTCCCATGCCCTCCCGGGGGGACCGCCACCGTTTCATCTGGCGGACGTCACCTCGCGGCGCAACGGACACCCCGGAGGCTGCGGTCCGTGGCCGCGCAGGGGGTTCAGCCCCGGCGGGCGGCGAGCGCCCGCTCCCCCGCCTCCCGCATCGCGGCGAGCGGGGCGGGGGTGCGGCCGGTCATCTGCTCGACCTGGAGCACCGCCTGGTGCACGAGCAGGTCCAGGCCGCCGAGGACCGCCCCGCCGCGCGCCGCCCAGGCCGAGGCGAGGGCCGTGGGCCAGGGCTCGTAGAGCACGTCGAACAGGGTGCCGGGAGCCGCGGGCACGGCGGCGGCGAAGGCGTCGGTGGCTCCGGCCGGTGTGGTGGCCACCACGAGGGGCTCCTCGAAGGCCCGTGCCGCGTCCGCCCAGTCGGCGGTCCGCACCTCGATCCCGAGCCGCTCGCCCCAGCCCCGCATCTCCTCGCCCCTGGCGGCACTGCGGACGTAGGCCGTGACCGGTCCCGTGCACATCCGGGACAGCGCGGCGAGCGCCGAGGAGGCGGTGGCGCCGGCGCCCAGGACCGCGGCGGAGGGAACCCGGTCCACCCCTCGTTCGGCGAGTGCGGCGGCCATGCCGGGGATGTCGGTGTTGTCGCCGGTGCGGCGCCCGTCGTCCGCGAACACCACGGTGTTCACGGCCTCGACGGCGGCGGCGATCGGGCTGACCTCGTCCAGCAGCGGGATCACCGCCCGCTTCAGGGGCATGGTCAGCGACAGGCCCGCCCACGAGGCGTCCAGCCCCGCCAGGAAACCGGGCAGTGCCTCCTCGTCGACCTCGAAGCGCCCGTAGCTCCAGCCGTCGAGGCCCAGTGCCGCGTAGGCGGCGTTGTGCAGGACCGGCGAGAGCGAGTGGGCGACGGGTGAGCCGAGGACGGCCGCCCGGCGCGGGTCGGCGCTAGCTGGCATTGAACTTCCTCTTCAGCTTGAGGAAATCGTCGTGGGTCTTGGCGAACTCGGTCACCTTCATGCCGTCCGTGGCGACGAAGTACATCCAGCCGTCCTTCGTCGGGTCGAGGGCGGCGGCGATGGCCTCGTTGCCCGGGTTGCCGATCGGGCCGGGGGTGAGGCCCTTCTGGGTGTAGGTGTTGTACGGGTCCCGGTTGCTGTTGATCTCCTTCTCGGAGATGTCGATCTCGCTCTGCCCCTTGAGGTAGTTGAAGGCGGAGTCGAACTGGAGCAGCTGGTTGGTCTCCGTGTTGGTCGGCTTGAGCCGGTTGTAGACCACCTCGGACATCTTGCGGAAGTCGTCGTGGGTCTTGCCCTCGGCCTGCACGAGGCTGGCCACGGTGAGCAGCTCCCAGGCGTTCTCCAGCCCGAGGCCCTCCGCCTGGGCCTGGAGGTCGGCCTTCTCGAACTCCTGGTTGGCCCGGGCGACCATCTTCCGGAGCACGGCCTCCGGTTCGGCGTCCTTGGAGACGGGGTAGGCGGCCGGGAAGAGGAAGCCCTCCAGCGGGTCCTTGACGTCCTCGTGGCCCGTCGCCCACTCGGGCAGCCCGAGGCTCCCCGCCTTCTTCCTCGCGACGTCCTCGGTGGTGCCCTCCTCCAGGCCCAGCCGCTTGTCGATCTCCGCGTAGATCTGGGCGTTGCGCCTGCCCTCGGGGATCACCAGGTTGTTGCGGCTGGCGTCGCTGAGCATCAGGTCGACGGCGGCCTTGCCGGACATCTCCTTCTTCAGCAGGTAGCTGCCGTCCTGGATGGTGGTGCCGCGCGGGTTGTCCCCCTGGGCGCGGACGAAGGCGTCGACGCTCTTCACCACGCCGGCGGTCTTGAGGATGTTGCCGATCTGCGCGCCGGTGGCGCCCTTGGGGATCTCGACCTCGACCTGGCCGGTGCCGGCGCCGGCGAAGTCCTCGACCTTCCCCCGGTCCTGCCAGAACTGGTAGCCGAAGTAGCCGGCGCCGCCGAAGACGCCGCCCAGGACGAGGACGACGACCAGGCAGGCGAGACCGTTGCGGCTCTTGCGCTTGCCCTTGCCGCGGCCGCCGCGGTGCTCCTCGGGCCCGTCCTCGTCCGGCTCCTCGCCGTCGCGGTCGTCGCGGTCGTCCGGGCCGTCGGGATCCCCGTCCGGGCCGCGCCCTCCGCCCCCGCGCCGCCGGGGCGGGGCGTCCTGCCCGGTGAAGAACGGGTGGTCCTCCTCCTGGCGGTCCTGCTCGGCGTCCCAGTCGGAGGCCGGGCCGGGTTCGGGATCCGGGGCGGGGCCGTCGCGGCGGCCGGGAGGGCGCGGGGGCGGGTACGCCTCGGGGGTGGCGTAGTAGTCGGCCTCCTGGCGGCTGCCGTAGCCCTGCGGCTGACCGCCGTAGGCACCCGCCTGGTCGGTACCGTAGGGGGCCGCCTCCGGGCCGGCACCCCAGGAGGGGTCCTGCGCCTGCCCCGGTGCGCCGTACTGCTGTCCGCCCTGGGTGCCGTACCGGTCCTGGTACTGCTGCTGTCCGCCCTGGGTCCCGTACTGCTGCGGGTACGGGTCCTGTCCGCCCTGGGTGCCGTACTGCTGCGGGTACGGGTCCTGTCCGCCCTGGGTCCCGTACTGGCCCTGGTACTGCTGCGGGTACTGCTGCTGTCCGCCCTGGGTGCCGTACTGCTGCGGGTACGTGCCCGGCGGCTGCTGCGCGTACGCGGACTGCCCTCCGTGCTGAGGGTCGTACGCGTACGGGTACTGGTCCTGGCCCTGCGCGGCGTACTGCCGGGCACCGTCGCCGTACGGAGCGTGACCGGGGGCGGACTGGCCTTCCCAGCCCTGGTCCCCGTAGAGGGGGTCCTCGGGATGCCACGGTTCGGGTCCGGCGCCCCGGCCATACTCAGTCATCGATCCCCTAGGGCCGCGAGACGGTGCGGACGATCCGCCTCTGCTCGGTGCGGCGGCTGTTCGAACACGGCCGCATTGCGCGGAACGTTACCGTATCGCGATCAGACAATCGTTTCGACGCTCTCTCCCGGGGGTCTGCCCGACACCCGTTCGGACTCCAGGGCGTTCTGGAGGATGACCACCGCCGCGGCCTGGTCGACGACGGAGCGCCCCTTCTTGGACTTCACCCCTGAGGCGCGCAGTCCCTGAGTGGCCGTCACCGTCGTCATCCGCTCGTCGACCAGTCGCACGGGGACCGGGGCGACGCCCTGGGCGAGCGTGCGGGCGAAGGCCCGGACCTTCTTGGCCGCCGGGCCCTCGCCACCACTGAGCGACCGGGGCAGCCCGACGACCACCTCAAGGGGTTCGTACTCCTCGACGAGCACCCGCAGGCGCCGGTGGGCCGCCGGGACGTCGCGTCCCGGCACGGTCTCCACCGGTGTCGCGAGGACCCCGTCGGGGTCGCACGAGGCGACCCCGATGCGGGCGTCCCCGACGTCGATCGCGAGTCGGCGCCCCCGGCGCATGCCCGCCTCTCCCCCGCTCACGCGGTCTCGGCGACGAGGCGCTCGACCGCGGCGACGGCGTCGGGGACGGCGTCCGGGTTCTGGCCACCGCCCTGGGCGACGTCCGGCTTGCCGCCGCCTCCGCCGCCGAGGGTCTTGGCGGCGGTGCGGACCAGGTCGCCGGCCTTCAGGCCGCGCTCGCGGGCGGCCTCGTTGGTGGCGATCACGGTCAGCGGGCGGCCGCCGGACACGGCGAACAGGGCGACGACGGCCGGACGGTCACCGGGGATGCGGCCGCGGACGTCGAGCACCAGCCGGCGCAGGTCGTCGGCGCCGGTCCCGTCCGGGACGGTGCCGGTCACCACGGCGACGCCGCGGACGTCCCTGGCGGACTCGGCGAGGCCGGCGGCGGCGGCGAGCACCTTCTCGGCGCGGAACTTCTCGATCTCCTTCTCGGCGTCCTTCAGCTTGCCGAGCATGGCGGAGACCTTCTCCGGGAGTTCCTCGGGACGGCCCTTGACCAGCTCCTGCAACTGGGCGACGACGGTGTGCTCCTTGGCGAGGAAGTTGTAGGCGTCCACGCCCACCAGGGCCTCCACGCGACGCACGCCGGAGCCGATGGAGGACTCGCCGAGCAGCTTCACCAGGCCCAGCTGGGCCGTGTTGTGCACATGGGTGCCGCCGCACAGCTCCTTGGAGAAGTCGCCGATGGTCACGACGCGCACCCGCTCGCCGTACTTCTCGCCGAACTCGGCGATGGCGCCCTGCTTCTTGGCCTCGTCGATGCTCATGACCTCGGCGTGGACGTCGAGTTCACGGGAGAGGACCTCGTTGATCTTCTGCTCGACGTCGGTGAGGACCGTGCCGGGAACGGCGTTGGGCGAGCCGAAGTCGAAGCGGAAGCGGCCCGGGGAGTTTTCCGAGCCGGCCTGGGCGGCCGTCGGGCCGAGCGCGTCGCGCAGGGCCTGGTGGGTGAGGTGGGTGGCGCTGTGGGCGCGGGCGATGGCCCGTCGGCGCGTGACGTCGATGGCGGCGTGGGCCGAGGCCCCCACGGTGACCTCGCCCACCTGGACGACACCCTTGTGCACGCTGACGCCCGGGACGGGCTGCTGCACGTCGCGCACCTCGACGACGGCGCCGGAGTCGAGGCGGATGCGCCCCTGGTCGGCGAGCTGGCCGCCGCCCTCGGCGTAGAAGGGGGTGCGGTCCAGGACGACCTCGACCTCGTCGCCCTCGGAGGCGGCGGGCGAGGAGACCCCGTCCACCAGCAGGCCGACCACGGTCGACTCGCCCTCGGTGCTGCGGTAGCCGGTGAACTCGGTGGCGCCCGAGCCGTCGGCGATCTCGCGGTAGGCCGAGAGGTCGGCGTGGCCGGTCTTCTTGGCCTTGGCGTCGGCCTTGGCCCGCTCCCGCTGCTCCTTCATCAGGCGGCGGAAGCCGTCCTCGTCCACCGTCAGGCCCTGCTCGGCGGCCATCTCCAGGGTGAGGTCGATGGGGAAGCCCCAGGTGTCGTGGAGCAGGAAGGCCCTGTCGCCGGGCAGCACGGTGGAACCGGCGGCCCGGGTCTCGGTGACGGCGGTGTCCAGGATGTTGGTGCCGCCCTTGAGGGCCTTGAGGAAGGCGGCCTCCTCGGCCACGGCCACCGTCTCGATGCGGCTGCGGTCGGTGACGAGCTCCGGGTACTGCTGCCCCATGGTGTCGATCACGACGCCCACCAGGTCCCTGACGACCGGCCCGGTGGCGCCGAGCAGGCGCATGTTGCGGATGGCGCGGCGCATGATGCGGCGCAGCACGTAGCCGCGGCCCTCGTTGCCGGGGGTGACGCCGTCGCCGATGAGCATGGTGGAGGTGCGGATGTGGTCGGCGACCACCCGCAGGGAGACGTCGGAGCCGTGCTCGGCGCCGTAGCGGACGCCGGTCAGCCCGGTGGCCTTGTCCATGACGACGCGCAGGGTGTCGGTCTCGTACATGTTCTGCACGCCCTGAAGGATCATGGCGAGGCGTTCCAGGCCGAGGCCGGTGTCGATGTTCTTGCTCGGCAGGTCCCCGAGGATCGGGAAGTCCTCCTTGCCGTCGCCGGCACCGCGCTCGTACTGCATGAAGACCAGGTTCCAGATCTCCACGTAGCGCTCGTCGTTGACGGCCGGGCCGCCCTCCTCGCCGAACTCCGGACCGCGGTCGTAGTTGATCTCGGAGCAGGGGCCGCAGGGGCCGGGGACGCCCATGGACCAGAAGTTGTCCTTCTTGCCCAGGCGCTGGATGCGCTCGGCGGGGACGCCGACGACGTCGCGCCAGATCTGCTCGGCCTCGTCGTCGTCGAGGTAGACGGTGATCCACAGGCGCTCGGGGTCGAGCCCGTAGCCGCCCTTGTCCTGGGGGCTGGTGAGCAGCTCCCAGGACAGCTTGATGGCGCCTTCCTTGAAGTAGTCGCCGAAGGAGAAGTTGCCGCACATCTGGAAGAAGGTGCCGTGGCGGGTGGTCTTGCCGACCTCTTCGATGTCCGGGGTGCGCACGCACTTCTGCACGCTGGTCACGCGCGGGGCGGGCGGCTTGACCTCGCCGAGGAAGTAGGGCTTGAAGGGGACCATGCCCGCGGGGACCAGCAGCAGAGTCGGGTCGTCCGCGATGAGCGACGCCGAAGGGACGACGGTGTGCCCGCGCTCCTCGAAGAAGCTCAGCCAGCGGCGGCGGATTTCAGCCGACTCCATCAGTGGTCCTCATTCCCGTTGTTCGAGGTCCCGGGCGTCCGGTCCTCGGTGGTGTTCTGCGTGTCGGTGCGGTGGATGTCGTACCGGCCGCGGGGACCGCCGGGGAGGGGGGCCGACGCCCCCCTCCGCGCCGGGCCGACGGCCGGGCGCGGCCGCGCGGGGGGCAGCACCCGGTCCGGGTGGTCGTCGAGCCCGAGGGCCTCGCCCAGCTCGGCCTCCCGCTGCACCATCTGCGCGCGGATGTCGACCGCGATGCCCTTGAGCCGGTGCCCGGCGTCGATCGCCTTGTCGGCCGCCTGGGCGGCGAGGCTCTCGGGGGTGAGCTGCCGGAGCTTGCGGTTGACCTTCGTGGTGGCCCAGACGCCGGCTGCGGCGCCGGCCGTGAACCAGAACGTACGGCGGAACATGTGCGTCAGACCTTCCGGTTCCTGCCTCGCGCCGCCGGAACGGTCCGCCCGACGACCACGGTGCGGCGCTCGCGCGGGGCGTCCTCGCGGTCGGCCCCCCGGCGGCCGAGCACCCGGCGCACCCCGTAGCCGAAGGCGGCCACCTTGACCAGCGGGCCGCCGAAGGTGGAGGCGACGGTGGTGGACAGCGCCGAGGCGTTGGAGGTGACCTCCTGGACGTCGCTCGCGATGGCGTCGACCCTGTCCAGCTGCGTCTGGGCGGACCGCACGGTCGCGGACGCCTGCGCCAGCAGGGGCACGGCCTGCTCGCTCACCTCCGCCACGAGACGGGTGGTCGCCCTGAGCGTCTGGGCCAGCCTCACCAGCACCACTGCGAGGAAGGACACCAGGATCGCCCAGAAGACGGCCACCAGAATTCCGGCAACCTCTCCACCGGTCACTGCGCACCGCTCTCTGCTCGTCGTCCGCGCCTGGAAATCGCGTACCCCCGACCCTATCGCGCCCCGGTCGGCTCCCCGTACCGGATTCCCGGTGGGCGGGGCCCGCCGCGCGATTGTACGCAGCGCGCACGCCTCGGTACGCTGCGTGCCCTATGCGGCACTTACCCGGCCCCGACTCCCCCTTCGACCGCTCCTGCGCGGGCGGCCAGGGGCTTCTCCCCGTGGAGCTGAACCGCTTCGTGGGCAGGGAGACGGAACTCGCCGAGATCGGCCGGGCGCTGGCGGGCTCGCGGCTGGTGACCGTCGTGGGGACGGGCGGGATCGGCAAGACGCGGCTGGCACTGCGGGCCGCCGACGGGCTGAAGAATGGTTACGCCGACGGGGTTCGCCTCGTCCCGCTCGCGCCGCTGCGGGAGCCCCGGCTCGTCGTCCACGCGCTGCTGGAGGCGCTGCACGTCACCGACCACACCAGCCGCCCGGCCCGCGAGGTGCCGCTGGACCGGGTGCGGGGACTGTCCGCCCTGCTGGTCGTCGACGGCTTCGAGCACCTGGTCGACGACTGTGCGGCCCTGGTGCGCGAGGTGCTGTGCCGCGCCCCGGGGGTGGCGGTGCTCGCGGCCGGCCGCCGCCCCCTGCGGGTGGACGGTGAAGTGGTCCTGCCCGTCGGCCCGTTGGCGGGACCCGACGCCGCGGTGCTCTTCGCCGACCGGGCGGCCGGGGTGCTGCCGCGCTGGCGCCCGGACGCCGCGGACCGGGAGCGGGTGCGGGAGCTGTGCCGCCGCCTCGACGGCATCCCGCTGGCCCTGGAACTGGCCGCGGCCCGGCTCCCGGCGATCGGGCTGGAGGAGCTGCTGCACCGGCTCGGCGACCGGTTCGCCCTGCTGACCTCGGGAGCCCGGGGCGTACTGCCGCGGCACGGGACGCTGCGGACGGCGATCGGCTGGAGCCACGAGCTGTGCACCCCCGCCGAGCGCCTGCTGTGGGCGCGGCTGTCGGTCTTCGCCGGGCCCTTCGACCTGGAGGCGGTCGAGTACGTGTGCAGCGGGCCCGAACTCCCGGAGAGCAGCGTCGTCGACGTGCTCGGCGGGCTGGTCGCCCAGTCGGTGGTGCACCCGGAGGAGAGCCCGGCGGGCCGGCGCTACGGGATGCTGGACACCCTGCGCGCCTACGGGGCGGGCTGGCTGGCCGCGCTGGGCGACGAGGAGCGCCTGCGCAGCCGCCACCGGGACTGGCACCTGGGCCTGGCGACCTGGTGCGAGCTGGAGTGGTTCAGCCCCCGTCAGGCCGAGGTGGCCGCGGTCGCGGACAGTTCGCTGCCCGATCTGCGGGCGGCGATGGAATGGTCCCTGGAGCGTCCGGAGGAGGCGCACCTGGGGCAGTTCCTCGCGGGCACGCTCTGGTTCTCCTGGGTGGGCTGCGGGCGGCTTGCGGAGGGCAGGTACTGGCTGGACCGCGCGGTGGGCCGGGCGCCGGGCGGGGCGACCCCCTACGAGGACGCCCGGCTCAAGGCGCTGTGGGTGCTTGGGTACGTGGCGGTGCTCCAGGGGGACCCGGCGGCCGCCGCCGCGGCGCTGCACGCCTGCGAGGAGGGCGCCCGGGCCGCGGGGAACGAGGTCGCGGGGGCGTACGCGGTGCACCGCAGGGGGTGCCTCGCGCTGCTGTCGGACGAGCTCGCGGAGGCGGAGCGGCTGCTGCGGGCCGCGCTGGACGCCTACGACCGGGCGGGAGAGCTGAACAGCAACGTGCTGATGGGCCGCGTGGAGCTGGCCCTGGCGCTGGCCTTCCAGGGGCGGGCGGGGGACGCTGTGGCGCTGTGCGAGCAGGTGCGCGAGGTGTGCGAGTCCTTCGGCGAGGAGTGGGCGCGGGCGTACGCCCTGTACGTGCTCGCGCACGCCGCGTGGACGGCGGGCGACCATCCGCGGGCCCGGCTGCTGCTGTCCCGGTGCGTGGCGGTGGACCACCGCTTCCACGACCTGGTGGGGCTGGTGCTGGCCCTGGAGCTGCTGGCCCTGGTGACCGCGTCGGAGGGTGACGCGGTGGAGGCGGCGGTGCTGATGGGGGCGACCGCGCCGGTCTGGGAGTCGGTGGGGCTGGCCCGGTTCGGCTCCCGGTGCTTCGCGGTGCCCCGGGCCCGGTGCGAGGAGCGGACCCGGGCCGCCCTGGGGGCCGCCCGGTACGAGGAGTGCACCGCGGCCGGGCGGGCGCTGTCCCTGGACGCGGTGGTGGAGCGGGCGCTGGCGGCCTGCGGCCGGGCCCCCCGCCGGTCGCGGCGCGCCCCGGGAACGCGGAAGCCCGCCGGCCTCCCCACCGGAAGGGGCGGGGAGGCGGCGGGCTGAGACGCTCGGAGCGACTGCGCCTGCCGGATCAGCGGGCGTAGTACTCGACGACGAGCTGCTCGTCGCAGATGACCGGGATCTCCTTGCGCTGCGGGTCGCGGTCCAGGCGGAAGGCCAGGGCCTTCAGGTTGACCTGGAGGTAGCGCGGGGTCTCGCCGTCCGCCGCGAAGCCGCCCTCGCGGGAGACCTGGAACAGCGGCTTCTCACGGGAGCGCTCGCGGACCATCACGACGTCGTCCGGGCGGACGCGGAAGGACGGCTTGTCGACCTTCTGGCCGTTGACCTGGATGTGGCCGTGGACGACCATCTGGCGGGCCTGGTAGATAGTGCGGGCGATGCCCGAGCGCAGGACCAGGGCGTCGAGGCGGCGCTCCAGCTCGATGACCAGCGCGTCGCCGGTCTTGCCCTCGGCCTTGCGCGCGCGGTCGTAGGCGCGGGCCATCTGGCGCTCGGAGATGTCGTACTGGGCGCGCAGGCGCTGCTTCTCCAGCAGACGGACCTTGTAGTCCGAGTTCTGCTTGCGGCCGCGGCCGTGCTCACCCGGCGGGTAGGGGCGGGCCTCGAAGTACTTGACGGCCTTCGGCGTCAGCGCGATGCCGAGCGCACGGGACTTCTTGACCTTGGGACGCGACTGGTTAGGCACGTTCTCCAGACCTCCGTGTAGGTTAGGTTAGGCTTACCTTACTCAAGGAGATCGTATGTCTCGCCCTGGGAACACCAAGCGCGTCACGGACAACACGAAGAACACCGACGCTGCACAGGACGTCGCGAAGACGTCGGGCGTCGTGGTGACGGAGGTCCGATCAGCTCATGGTCAGCCGCGTCCCGGCGGGCTTGAAACCGCCCGGCTGCCGTCAGCAGCCGAGCGCACACGAACTCTCGTACAGAGTACATGCTCCGCGGCCCTGCTCGTGCCGGGGGTGGAAAGCCCTCTCCCCTGGCAGAACGCCCCTCTCGCCCGCGTCCTCGGCGAGGACGGGGAGGTGTTCCTGCTCCTCCCCTCGGACGCCCCCGCCGTGCGGGCCGCCACCCATGCCCAGGACGACGAGCTCCCGGCCGTGCTGGAGGTCACCGACGTCGCCCCGCTCGCGGTCCCGAACCGCGTCCGGGGCCGTGCGCGGGTGTCCGGCTGGCTCACGGGCGCGCCCGGCCTGGCGATCGAGCCCGGCCGCATGATGCTGCGGCTGGAGGTGGGCGAGGCGGCGGTCGACGACCTGTGGGGGGTCGGCCTCGTGGACCCGGAGGAGTTCGCCGCCGCCGCCGTCGACCCGGTGGCCCCCTTCGAGGCGGAGCTCCTCCAGCACCTCGGCGCCGCGCACCAGGACCGGGTGCAGGCCCTGGCGGGCCTGCTCGGGGAGCGGGGGGCGGGGCTGCGGCGGGCCGGGCGGCGGGCGGTGCCGCTGGCACTGGACCGCTTCGGGCTGCGGGTGCGCTTCACCGGCGGGCGTCCGTTCGACGCCCGCTTCGACTTCCCCGAGCCGGTGGACGACGTCACCGGCCTGCGCCGCGCGCTGCACGCGCTCTTCCGGGCAGCCCCCGCCTGAGCGCCCGGCCCCGGCGGTGTCTCAGGCCGACGGGGGCCGCGCCTCTCCCCTCAGCCGCTCGCGCACCTTCTCCACCACCTCCGCGTACCGCGCCTCGGCGCCGTAGCGGGTGGGCTCGTAGTAGCGGCGCCCGGCGACCGTGTCCGGGGCGTACTGCTGGGCCGCGATGGCCCCGGCCACGTCGTGCGGGTACACATAGCCCTGCGCATGCCCCAGCTTCGCCGCTCCCTGGTAGTGGCCGTCGCGCAGATGGGAGGGCACGGGCCCGGCGAGGCCCTCGCGCACGTCCTTGCGGGCGGCCGCGATGGCGAGCGTGGCCGCGTTGGACTTGGGCGCGAGAGCCAGTGCGATGGTCGCGTGGCTGAGGGTCAGCGCGGCCTCGGGGAAGCCGATCATGGCGACGGCCTGTGCCGCCGCCACCGCCGTCGGCAGGGCGGTGGGGTCGGCGAGGCCGATGTCCTCACTGGCCGAGATCATCAGGCGGCGGGCGATGAACCGCGGGTCCTCGCCCGCCTCGATCATCCGCGCCAGGTAGTGGAGGGCGGCGTCGACGTCGGAGCCGCGGATCGACTTGATCAGGGCGCTGGCGACGTCGTAGTGCTGGTCCCCGTCGCGGTCGTAGGCCACGGCCGCCCGGTCCACCGTCTCCTCCAGGGTCCGCAGGGAGATCTCCGCCTCGCCCTTGTCGATCGCCGCCCCGGCAGCCGCCTCCAGCGCGGTGAGCGCCCGGCGGGCGTCGCCGCCGGCGATCCGCAGCAGATGGGCGCGGGCCTCCTCGGAGAGGGCGACGGCTCCGGCCAGGCCCCGCTCGTCGGCGAGCGCCCGCGCGAGCAGGCCGGAGACGTCCTCCTCCGTCAGCGGCTCCAGGGTCAGCAGCAGCGAGCGGGAGAGCAGCGGGGAGATCACCGAGAAGTACGGGTTCTCCGTGGTCGCGGCGATCAGGGTGACCCAGCGGTTCTCCACCGCCGGCAGCAGCGAGTCCTGCTGCGCCTTGGAGAAGCGGTGGATCTCGTCGAGGAAGAGCACGGTCTCCCGGCCGTAGCCGCCGGCCGCCCGCCGCGCGCCGTCGATGACCGCGCGGACCTCCTTGACGCCCGCGGTGATCGCCGACAGCTCCACGAAGCGCTTGTCGGTCGCCTTGGACACGACATAGGCGAGCGTCGTCTTCCCCGTGCCGGGCGGGCCCCAGAGGATGACGGACGAGGCGCCCGCGCGGCCCTGCCCGGCGTCGCCGACCAGGCGGCGCAGCGGGGAGCCGGGCTTGAGCAGGTGCTGCTGCCCGACGACCTCGTCGAGGGTGCGCGGGCGCATGCGCACCGCCAGCGGACTGCCGGACGGTTCCCTCTCCTGGCGTTCTTCCGCTGCGGCGGTGAAAAGGTCGGGCTCCACGCCGTGAAGCCTATGCCAGGCCGCCGACAGCCCCCGGGGGCGGACCCGGGGCGGGGCCGTCCACCGCCCCGGCGGGCGGGCGTCTCAGGAGGTCCAGAAGTCCCACCAGCGGGTCAGCACCAGCATCCCGATGATCCCCACGTGCAGCACCGGCAGCACCCAGGTGAACTCCCCCAGGAAACCCCGCACCCCCGCCGGCGCCGGCAGCACCCCGCTCCGCACGTTGTGCGAGGTCACA
>NZ_JANHKP010000021.1 GCF_024497955.1 Streptomyces sp. C10-9-1
CTCCACGTCAACTCGACTGAGAGGCACGCCTCATGCCCAGCCCCAAGACGTTCACGAAGATCGCGGACCACTTCCGGGAGCGCATCCTGTCGGGAGAGCTTGAGCCCGGCGCCAAGCTGCCGACCAATCGCGAGATCGCCGGCCAGTGGCAGGCCGCGGCCGCCACCGTCTCCCGGGCCTTGCAGGCTCTCCAGGTGGAGAACTTCATCCGCACGACCCCCCGGGGCACCTACGTCGCCGACGACCCTCGCTGGACCTTGTCGGCGCGGGACCGGCTGGCCCGGGTCCAGCGGGTGAAGTCGTTCCTGGCCGAGGGCGAGACGAGCCGGGTGACGGCGGCCGAGCTGATCGTCCCGCCGCTGTACGTGGCGGAGATCTTCGACCTGGAGCCCGGGGACCAGGTGGTGCGGCGCGAGTGGCTGGCCGGACGGGGCAAGACCCGGACCGTGTTCGCGGTGACCTGGTACCCGGCGCCGTTCGCCGCCCTCGTACCGGACCTGCTGAACACCGCCCCGGGACGCAACCACGGACTCTCCGCCCGGGTCCTGGAGGCCACCGGGCGCACGATCACCCACGCCCGCGACGACATGCACGCCCGCCCCGCCGACGCCCGCGAGGCCAGCGCACTGGCCCTCCCGGTCGGCTCCCCGATCCTGGCAGGCGCCCACCGATGGTCGGACGCGGAGGGGGTCATCGAGTATGGGGAGTGGTGCCTGCCGCCACGCTTCACCATCGGGTACGAGTACCAGCCTTGAGCGTTTGACGCACCCCGCGAACACGGCATCCTCGACGCCCCCACCGAAACCGACATCACGCGCTAGGCCGACAAAGGCTACAGGCGTACCGGCGGCACGATCCGTGCCCCGTGCCGGGGACGATGGGAGATCCTCTCCACCGGCCAGCAGGCGGTGAACCGGTCCACGCGAAGATCCGCGCCCTCGCCGAGCAGGCCCTGGCCACCTTGAGGTCCTAGCGACCCCTTCGCAAGCTCCGCTGCTCAACCACTCGGATCACCGAACTCATCCAAGCCATCCTCACCTTGCATCTGGCCAGCTCAAACAGATGATGGAAAAGCCTCAATATTCACAGTTCGTCCACAAGCGACCCATGAGGCAAATCCAGGCCAAATAACCCCACCGGCGGATCGCAATTGAGGAAGCATCTCAAAGAGCCTTTTGATCGGCCGCATCTCGAAAGGAACCGGGCAACCCTCTGCCCACCCGGAGGCATCCACTCAAATACATTTGCATCAAAACCAGTTAGAGCTATTCTTCTGTCGCCAATTCTTCTGCAACCCCAGGCCAACGCCCATCACTATCGCGCCAATCATGATCAGCCACAGCCAACCCGACAGCACTCCCACCATGAGCGGAATCAAGCCCACGGGCATGAGCCATCGAAACCAGAGCCAGGCAGGGAACCTCAACGCATCCCATACCAAGAACCCAAAGAGCCCCAAGACCATCAAGATCCCTACGACCGGAATCTCGGAAAAGGCCACACCAGACGCGACTGGAGCATCAGCAATCACATGAACCTCCGAATCGACACGCGGATGCCGCAACTGAGACGACCAGACAACAATACTCCATTGTCACCAGCCTGCCACACCCCAGACCAGGGCGCTGCTCTGCTGATAGAGGCGAGCCTGGCCAGCTCGGGTCATTAGCGAAGGCAGCAAGCGCATATTTTTGGTGAACATTGCAAGCCCTCTAACTGCATTCACTCGCCATCCAACGATATCGAATGCCACCCCGGACGCAAAAGCACCAAAGTCCTTGCTCGTCATGTCACTCTGAGCCAGATTAATACCTCGATTAGCTACGGACATCGCGAATCCAGCGGCTGCAATAGGAGCACAAGCACCTGCTGTCCCAGCCGTACAGACGACGAATGCTGTAGCGGCAACCGCCTTAACGATGTTTCCTCTATTTTCCCAGGCCCACTCTCCGGCCGACTTCGCCATCTGCCCAACGGTTGAGTTCTTCACACTGTCCCAGGCAGACCCGGCATTTTCAGAAACTCTGTCCCAGAACCCCTTATCAGGATTAGCTGCTTCACGACTGCGTCGATCAGCATCCGCGTCTGCTTGAGCGCGCTGTGCTCTGGCATGGTCAGCGTCCCACTGCGCTTGGGTATAGACCTTGTTCGGGCCGTAGGAATTCCGACCTTGGTGACCGTATACGTTGTAGCGTCCCTTGCTCGGGTCTGCAAGAATTTTCTTATTGCCGGAGCCAGGGTGGTAGGGAACGTAACTACCGGAATTTCCAGGACTGCCCGGGTTACCTCCGCTAACAGCAGTGTTCTTACGCGCAGGCTTGTACGACACCGACCACTTTCCCTTGCTACCCAGAGTCCAGACCTCGTTGGACACGGAGCACGAAGGGCTGCCGCACCCACCATCCGGACGCAACCCCGTCGGGTCGGACATCATGACCGGGTTGCCGTTGGCGTACGTGTACCCGTTCATCTGGAGCGGGTCGGTCAGGTCGATGAGCGGGTCGGCCGAGATGAAGCGGCCCGTGGAGGCGTCGTACTCGCGGGCGCCGATGTGGGTCAGGCCCGTGGTCGGGTCGTCGATGCCGGTGCCGAGGAAGGTGTGGCGGCCGGGCCAGCCGGAGGGTTCCGCGCCGCGCGGGTTGCCGTAGGGGTCGAACTTGCGGCGGGTGACCGTCTGGCCCTCGGACTGCTCCACCGCGGTCGTCGCCGTGTTGTGGTGGTCGGCGAGCAGCACGGTGAGCTTGTGCCCGGTGCTCTTGCCGCCCGTGGAGCGGACCGTGGTCGGTCCCCCGGGCTGGACGTAGTAGCGCTGGGCCTCGACGGCGGTGCCCGAGCTGTTGACCGTGATCTCGGACTCGCCGAGGTACAGCGTGCGGGTGGTGCCGTTGTCCTCGATCAGCCGGTTGCCCGCGGCGTCGTAGAGGTAGGTGACGTTCGCGGTGCCGTTGCCGTCGGTGTCGACCGAGGTGAGCTTGTTGCGGCGGTCCCAGGTCAGGGCCTGGGTGTCGCCGTTCAGGACGCGCTCGGTAGTGTTGCCTGCGGTGTCGTAGGCGTAGGTGTTCCGCGAGGTGACCGTGGACCCGGGGGTGCGCTCGGTCGAGTCCACCGCGGCCAGCGTGTGCGGCTGGGTCGTGACCGGCGGCTGCGCCCCCGGCACGGCGACGCCGTAGGTGTAGGTGTGGACGTCGTCCAGGGCCGGGTCGGTCAGGTCGTGGACGGTCATCCGGGTGCGGTTGCCGATGGCGTCGAAGGCGTACGACTGCCAGTAGC
This sequence comes from Streptomyces sp. C10-9-1, assembly GCF_024497955.1. GTDB lineage: Bacteria > Actinomycetota > Actinomycetes > Streptomycetales > Streptomycetaceae > Streptomyces > Streptomyces sanyensis. The sequence continues at coordinate 3,271 of NZ_JANHKP010000021.1, forward strand.
CGTCGCCGTCCGGGCCCGCGGAGAGACCGGAGCGGTCCGGGCCGGCGCCCGGTGCGGCGGACTCCGTCGGGCAGCCGGCGGTGCCGGTCCAGGCGTGGACCAGGCGGCCCATCGGGTCGTAGGAGAAGCACTGCCGGTCGACGCGGGCCGGCGACTGGGTGTCCGTGATCGAGGTGATGTTGCCGACGGTGTCGTAGCCGTAGCTCAGCGCGGAGATCCGGTTCGGCCCGGTCTCCCGGTCCGTGTAGGCCGTCTCCAGGCGGCCGGTGTGCTCGTCGTAGAGCCGGGTGCTCCACACCCGCTGCGGGGCCTCGCCCGAGGCGGTGCGCAGGACCTCGCCGTAGGGGCTGTAGACCGTGTCGGCGGTGTAGTAGCTCAGGCCCGAGGTGGTGACCGGCATGCCCTCGCCGTTGTAGCGGGTGACCACCTTCTCGGCGGCCAGTCCGCCCGGGGTGGCCGGGAGGCTGGTCGACTGCACCTTGCCGGTGTGGGTGTAGGCGGTCGCGTAGCTGTAGGTGCCGGCCAGGCCGGTGGTGGCGGGGATGCTCGGGATGACCGTCTTCGAGCCCGTGGGGCGGTACTCGGTGTCGTAGCCCGTGACCTCGCTGGTGAAGGCCGCGCCGGAGTGGTAGCGGGTGGAGGCGACGGGCAGGCCCTTGGCGCCCGGGAGGCTGTCGAAGGTCCACGCGGCGACGAGCGGGCCGGTGGCGGAGTCCTCGCGCAGCTCCGTCTGGCGGCCGAGCACGTCGTAGGTCGTGTACTGCTTGCGCCCCTGCCCGTCCTGGGACCAGATCTGCCGGTCCAGGTCGTCGTAGCCGAAGTGGGCGGCGCCCGTGTCCGGGTCGGTGGAGGCGGTCTTCCGGCCGCGCACGTCGTAGCTGTACGTCCAGGCGTTGCCCTCGGCGTCGGTGACGGAGGTGAGCGTGCCGCGGGCGTCGTAGCCGTAGGTCGTGTCGATGGTGGCGGGCGCGGGCCCGCCCAGGTCGGTGGTGGTGTAGTGCTGGATCCGGGAGGTGCGCCCCAGGGCGTCCGTCCAGGTCTTCACGGCGCGGCTGCCGGGCAGCGGGGTGGTGCCGTCCACCGACATGCCGGTGCGGGCGAGGCCCCAGTCGCCCTCGTAGCGGACGGTCGACGTGTGCTGCGGCACGTCCTCGTGGAGGGTGGTGACGCGCACGGCGCGCCCGAGGCCGTCGTAGGCGGTCTCGGTGGAGCTGGGGACCTCGCTGACGGTCTCCGGGAGGAAGATCTCCGCCGTCGGCTCGCCCTCGGTCAGGTAGCCGTTGTTGGTCAGGCGGACGCCGCCGCCGTCGTTGTGGAAGGTGTCGGTGACGATGCGGCCGCCGCCGAGGGCCTCCGTCTGCGTCTGGCGCACCCGCAGCAGGCCGTCGTAGAGGGTGACGCTGTCCGCGTAGGTGCCGTTGTCGCGCAGGACGCTGGTGGTGACGGCCGGGGGCTCGTTGTCCTCCAGCTGGTAGGAGAAGACGGCGGTGGCCTTGGCCTCGCCCTGGTGGGAGGGCGACCACATCCGGGTCACCCGGCCGAGGTTGTCGTAGGTGCTGGTGGTCCGGCGGCCGTTGGCGTCGGTGGTAGCGAGGACCGAGCCGCGCCCGGGGTCCGCCTCGGAGGTGGTGGTGTGGCCGAGCGCGTTGGTGACGCTCAGGGTGAACACCGGCCCGGTGGCGGGGCTGTAGGAGGTGGTCGTGGTGGTGCCCGCGGCGTCCTTGACCTGGGTGGGGCGGCCGAGCGCGTCGTAGGAGGTGCGGGCGGAGGTGATCCAGCCCGTGCCGGTGCCGTCGATCGTGTCGACCTGGTGCGGCAGGCCCTTCACGGGCGCGGTGCCGAAGGCGTCGAGCGCGTCGTAGGAGGTGCGGACGTCCGAGACCACCTGGTTCCCGGTGGCCGAGGCGGCCTGGGCGCAGTCGCCGACGGTCGTGCGCTGCCTCTGCGGCAGGCCGATCAGGTGCTTGCCCGTGTTGTGGACGTAGGTGACGGTCGAGCAGGTCTCGTCCGCGCGGGTGGTGGAGTCCGAGGGGGTGAGGCTGTAGCCGTGGACGGTGACCGGCAGGCCGTAGGTGGCGTCGTGGGAGGTCTGCGTGCGCACGGTGCGGGTCCGGCCGCCGCTGACGGTCTCGATCCGGTCGGTGCGCTCGACGGTGGTGCGCACCGCCTCCAGGTCGGGCAGTCCGGTGCGGGCGCGGGAGGCCAGCACGGTGGCCTTCGGGACGCTGAACTCGCGGGAGGCGACGGTGCCGCCGTCCTTGGTGTAGACGATGCTCTCGGCGGCCCGGCCCTGGAAGGCGCGCAGGTCCTTGCCGAGTTCGACGGTGCCGGAGGAGTCCTTGACGGTGATCTGGGCCCGGCCCGCGTCGCCCGACATGCCGCGGAAGTAGCGGGTGACGGTCTTGGAGCGCTCGGTGGCGTCGGTGTTCCCGGCGGGGGTGGTGGTGCCCCTGCGGACGACGACCTCGGCGTAGCCGCGCCACTGGTTGTAGGTGCGCAGCTCCGGCTTGGAGAACTCGTCGGTGCCCTTGGCCCAGGCGCCTCCGCCGACGTACTGGTAGGTGGTGGTGACGTCGGGCTGCCGTGCGACGCGGTCCTTCTCGGTGATGCCGTCGACGACGTACTTGTTGAACCACTCCAGCGGCGGTGTCTCCAGGTCCGGGTCGGGTGACCAGTGGGCCGGGAAGCAGCGGCCGGTGTTCGCGTCCGGGGCGGGGTGGGAGGTGCCGGGGGCGCAGGGGGCGGAGTAGTCGACGTAGATCTCGCCGCCGGTCTCCGTCCGGATGGTCTCGACGCGGAGCCGGTCGAAGCCGGGGGTCTGGTCGTCCGGCCCGGTGGCGACGCGGTTGGGCATGTCGACGACGTTGGGCAGGAAGGAGACCGGCGGGACGGCGGTGCTGAGCTGCTTGCCGTCCGCGTCGCGGGCGGTGCCGTAGGCGGTGCGGGTGACGGAGTCCAGCCAGAGCGGCGGGTGGGTGTCGGTGCGCTGCTTGGGGAAGGACTGGGCGAGCGTCCAGCGGTCGACGAGGCTGAGGGCGGTGGAGCCCGGGGTGCGCTGGCCGTAGGTGGTCACCGCGCTGAGCCGCACCCGGCTCCAGAAGGTCGGTGAGGAGATGTAGCACTTCTTGGACGCCTCGGCCTCGCAGTGGAGCGTCGAGGGGGTGTCCCACCAGGGCTGCTTGTCGGCGTAGTTCTTGGAGGTGAACTCCGTGTCGGAGCAGCTGACGGCGCCTTCCTTGATGCAGCGCTGGGCGACCGAGAAGGTGACCTTGCCGGCGGGCGGGCCGTCGAGGGCGCCGGCCCGCAGGCCGTAGAGGATCTGGGTCGGGTGGCCGCCGCGCACGTAGGTGACGTGCTTGGTGAAGTCGCCGTTGCGGGCGTAGTCGTTCTTCTCCTGCGCCCAGTCGATGACCATGGCGTTGCCGAGGGTGTCCTCGACGTAGTCGAGGTTCCAGCGCCAGGCCTGGGTGCAGGAGGAGTCGGCGTAGGCGGTGGCGTGGCAGGGCTCGCCGCTGTGGTTGCCGAAGACGGGGACGGTGAAGACCGAGTTGGTGGTGCCGTGCCCGGTGAGGGTGTTCCGGCCGAACCAGTAGCGGGTGCCGTCGGCGGTGGTGACGACCCAGTACTCGCCGTCGTAGGCGCCGGTCTGGGCGGACTTGGCGGAGCCGGTCTTGGTCTTGTACTCGATGCGGGTGTTGTCGCCGTCGGCGCTGTACCAGGTGCCGCTGTCGTCGTCGCGCACCATCTCGGTGGTGGAGCCGTTCAGCGACAGGGACAGGTTGTCGCTGGCCCAGCAGAGGTCGGACTTCTTCTTGTCCTTGCTGCCGGTGTTGTTGGGGCTGTTCTGGCGGTCCTCGGAGCAGCTGCGGTAGCGGCGCTCGACGAAGCCGGGGTTGTAGTCCCAGCCGTCGCCGATCCAGGAGGCCTGGCCGTTGGTGACGGAGGTGCGGCCGTCGACGGACTGGGAGGAGTAGGCGAAGGCGATCCGCGGGGCGGGCCCGGCGGGCGGGGCCGGGACGGTCAGCGGGTAGCTCCAGGAGAAGCCGCCGCTGCTGCCGCCCGCGGACCAGGTGCCCGACGGCGACAGCGGGGTGGCCTTGTAGGTGCCGCCGGCTCCGGAGGCGGAGTCGGAGGCGGCGAGGACGGCGGGGCCGCCGCCGGACTGGGGGGAGAGTCCGGTGGTGGGGGCGTCGGCCGGGTCGACCGTGGCGCGCACCGTTCCGGTGGCAGGGTCGTTCTCGCTGGGGACCTCGACGGCGGTGGTGCACTCGGGGAGTTCGGGGGTGGTGAGGAAGCACTCGGGGAGCTGGGTGAGCTTCAGCCGGGTGGACCACTCGGTGCCGTAGAGGTCCTCGAAGGCGGAGTAGTCGAGTTCCACGTCGACCGGGGTGGAGCCGCCTGCGGGGGGCGTGACCGTGATGATCGCGCCGTCGACGGACGCCTCCTCGGTGGACTGGCGCGGCTCGACGCTGACGGACCAGTCGCCGTCGGGTGCGGGCGGGGCGGGGTCCTCGGGGGTGGCCGATGCCTGGCCGATGCGCACCGGCAGGGTGCCCGCCTGGACGAGGTCCGCCCCGGCGGACTCCAGGCTGACGCTGGCGGTGCCGCCCGCGGGCGGGCTGACCGCGGAGGGGTTGTACTCGGGCAGCGGCTCGACGGGGGCGCCGGACCAGGTGCGCAGGGCCTCGATGCCCGCCTCGTCGGCGGGCAGCGGCCGGTCCTGCTGGAGGCCGGGCAGCTCGACGCCGTCGCGCGTGCCGCCGCCCGGCGGGACGGCCCAGGCCGCCCCGGGCAGCAGCGTGGTGACGAGGGCCCCGGACACCAGGACGCCGACCACGCGGGCACGGCGTGCGCCGCGGGCCCTCAGCCCCGCGCGACCGGTTCCGGGCAGACGAAACGGACTCCCCGAAAAGGGCGAGGACATGCGTGGGCCCCCCACTTCCCTGCCGCCCGATCCGCGGCCAGGGGTGCGGAGAGGGCAGGGAGATCGACGAATAGCCCGGTGATTGTGCAGGTCCCCGCCATGCAATATCCACATCTGACGGATTCGTGTGCCATCAATCACACAGGCATCCGGGAACCGTCGATCCAGAGGGTCATGAACCGGGGCATTGACCAAGGAAAGGAGCCTCGAAGGATCTTGTGGTCAGGAGTCCGATCACGGATGAGTGATCATCAACCGCCAGGGAACGGACGCGTATTCGGGTCCCCATATGGCCTTTTGGCAGGGTTTTGCGGGCAGAGGCGTGTCGCGGGCCCCTCCCGGTGGCCGCCGGGGGCTCCGGTCCGCCCCGAGGGCGCAGGGCCTGACAGGGCCTCAGGGCCCGCGGACGCACGGTGACGAAAGCGTGAAGATGAGTCATGCTCCTCCCGCACACTCCCGCGCGGCCAGAGATCCGTCTCCACCCTGTTCCCGCGCGGACACGCCGGAGGGGAAGGGACGACATTGGGAGCCTCGAAGTCCGCGGAGCAGCCGCCTCCCGCGGAGGCGGCCGCTGAGGACCCAGGGCACCGCAGGGCACCCGCACCGGGCCGGCCCGGGCGGCGCCTGGTCGCTGCCCTGTCCGCGCTGCTCGCCGTGGCCGTCGCCGTCCCGGTGGCCGTCCACCTGACCGGCACCGAGGAGGCGCGTCCGGCGGACGCCAAGCCCTCGGCGCCGAAGGCGCCGCTCACCGCCGCCGAGGCGATGAAGCGGGCGAAGGCCACGGGCAAGGAGGTCGAGGTGGAGGCCGAGCGCGACAGCGACTCCATCACCTGGGCCCAGCCCGACGGGATGTTCCGCCTCGTCCAGCACAGCGACACCTTCCGGGCGAAGGTCGACGGCGTCTGGAAGCCGATCGACACCACGCTGGAGCGCGTCGAGGGCGGCTACGCGCCCAAGGCCGTCAACCAACCGCTGCTGTTCAGCGCGGGCACGGCCGACCGGGCCTCCCGGGCCCTGGGCCGCGCCGTGCTCGCCCCCGCGGCACCCGGCGCCCCGTCGGGCCCGTGGTCGGATCTCGTCCGGCTGACCGCCGAGGGCCACGAGCTCGTGGTCCGCTGGCCGGGTCCGCTGCCCGAGCCGGTGGTCGACGGCGGCCGGGCGCTGTACCGCGACGTGCGCCCCGACATCGACCTGCTGCTCACGGCGCGCGACGGCGGCTACTCGCATGTGCTGATCCTGCACACGCGCAAGGCCTCCCGGGACCCGCTGCTGGCCGAGCTGGCCTACCGGCTGGAGTCGCCGGACCTGAGCTTCCGCCTGGACAAGGCGTCGAACGTCGTGACGGCCCACGACGCCGAGGGCCGGGACGTCGCCGCGGCGCCGACGCCCTACCTGTGGGACTCCGCCGGGGAGCGCCGGGTGACGCTCGGCGAGCCCTCGCCGCCCGGACGGCCCGCCGACCCCGCCCTGGGGCTCCCGGGGCTGGCCGGACCGCAGCCCGGCAGCCATGACGCGGTGCTGAAGGCCGGTCTGGAGGACGGCCTCCACCGCGTCGAGGTGCCGCGCCGGTTCCTGGACGACGAGGACACGGTGTACCCCGTCTTCGTCGACCCGTCGTTCCGGGTCCACAGGTCCAACTGGACCCTGCTGTACGACCGCTACAAGTCCTCCAGTTTCTGGAACGGGCAGAACTTCAACGACGGCACCCACGAGGCCCGGGTGGGCTACGAGTCCACCACCGGCGGCCTGTCCCGGTCGGTCTTCCAGTTCAAGCTGGAGACGAAGCTGCACGACGCGACGGTCAGGGACGCGACCTTCACCTCGCTTCAGACCTACTCCTGGGGCTGCTCCGCCCGCCGGTACAACCTCCACCGGACCGGAACCATCTCCCCCACCAGCACCTGGAACAACCAGCCGGGCTGGGCCCCGGTCCTGGCCCACGCCACCAACGGCTGGGGCTACAACTCGGGCTCCTGCCCCGACAAGTGGGTGGGCCTGGACATCACGTCGGCGGCCCAGGACGCGGCGAAGAACAACTGGGCGTACCTGAACTTCGGGCTGCGGGCCGCCAACGAGGCGGACACCAACTCCTGGAAGAAGTTCCAGGCGAACGGCGAGAGTTCCCCGTACATCACGATCGTCTACAACCACGCGCCGGACGAACCCGTCCGGTCGAGCATGGTGATGGATCCCGGGGGCACCTGCGACAGCGGCTCTCCGCCGCCCACCATCGGCAGCAAGGACGTCACCTTCACCGCCAAGAGCTCCGACACGGACGGCAACCTGGCGAAGCTCCGGTTCAAGGTGTGGGCCGCCGACGGCTCCGGGATCGTCCTGGACCAGCAGGTCGCGACGAACAGCAGCGGCGCGGCCTTCGCGACCGTCGCGCGGAGCCAGTTCACCGACAAGAAGACCTACACCTGGACGGTGCTGGCGATCGACTCCGAGGGGTCCGTATCGCCCTGGGGTCCGGCCGGGACCTACTCCTACTGCGGGTTCGTCGTCGACTCGTCCGTCCCGGGCAGACCCGACGTCTCCTCGGCCGACTTCCCCCAGCAGAGCGACGAGGGAGACGTCTGGTCCGCCGAACCCTTCGGCACGCCGGGCGACTTCACCCTCAGCCCGCAGGACGCCGCCTCGGACGGTGTCGTCCGCTACGTCTACAGCTTCGACTCGAACGACTACGACCAGCAGGTGACCGCGCAGGCCGACGGCACGGCGGTGATCTCCGGCGTGCAGCCCCACTTCGCCGGGCCCAACACCCTCTACGTCAGGGCCGTGGACGCCGGCGGCAACATGTCCTCCGTACGGGTCCACACCTTCTACGTGAGGCCGCGCGGCACCCTCGACGCGCCGGGGGACGTCACGGGCGACGGCTACCCCGACCTCCTCGCCGTCGACGGCCCGGGGAACCTCCGGACCTACCCGGCGGACGCCACCGGGGACGTCAACATCCACATGCCGGGCGCCCATCTCGACGGCAAGGACCTGGCGGCCGGCTACTGGAGCGACGCCGAGGGCAACCCGGCGCTGATCAGCCACAGCACCGACTGGCACCCGGGCGACGGCATCACGGACGTGCTGGCGCGGATGCCCGACGGGAAGCTCTACGTCTACCCCGGCGACGGGTACGGCGCCGTGGAAGTCTCCGAGCGGCTGGAGGTCCTGCTCCCGGAGAACGCGCCCGACCCCGCCTCGTTCACCCAGGTCCTCGCCACCGGCGACGTGACCGGCGACGGGCGCCCGGACGCCCTGGTGGTGGCCGCCGACCAGCTCTGGGCGTTCACCGGGTACTCGGGGGCGAGCTTCGCCGAGACCGAGATGGTCGGGTCGGTGAGCTGGTCCGCCTACGACCTGGTCGGGCTCCGCGACATCAGCGGCGACGGCCTCGCCGACCTGCTGATGCGGGGGCCCAGCACGAGCGCCGGACTGCTGCTGAGGAAGGGCAAGCCGGATCCCGACGGAGGCGTGGACTTCCGCTCCTTCTCCAGCCCCAGCTCCGGTGCCGGCGGTGCCCAGGTGATCTACGGGACGACCGGCTGGGGGCGCGACGACGTCCCGATGATCCTGGGGACGCCCGACGTCACCGGTGACGCCGACGGCATCCCGGACCTGTGGGCCGTCCGGAGCGACGGCACCCTCCGGCTCTACCCCGGAGGCAGGACCTCGCTCGGCTCGGGCACCCTGGTGGGCGAGCAGAGCTGGACCACGCTGAAGGCCCTCGGCTGACGGCCCGCGCCGCCGGGCCCCGGGTGCTCCCGGGGCCCGGCGGACCACCCGCGGCCGCAGGGCCCCTCGCAACAACGCTGCCCCGCCCGGTCCACCGACCGGGCGGGGCAGCGGCGTTCCGCCGGGGACCGGGCCGGGGGCGTCGGGCCCCGGGGGTGGCCCTCCTTCGAGCAGGTCGGACGTCTCCGCGGGCTCCACGCCGGGCACGCACCCGACGCCTCCCCACCGCAGCGCACCTCAGGAGCGAATTTTCCTACCAGCAGTGCTACGTTTTCGGTATGAGCAGCCACGCAGCCCACCATTCCACCGAGCGGGCCGGTAAGAGATCCGTGTCGCTCGCGCAGTCACTGATCAAGGAGATCGAGGAGCGCACCGGCACGAGCGGATTCTCGTCCGTCGTGGCAGAAGCCCTTGAGGAATGGCTCGCCTCCCAGAAGCTTCGCGAGGTCGTGGCGGCCGACCGCAAGGAGTTCGGCCCCGTGTCCGCCGAAGCACGGCGACAGGCGGAACAGGAGTGGTGAGCAAGCGCCTCAAGGTCAGGGCCAGGAGCGAGGGCACGCTCGTCCTGGATGCCCAGGGGCTCTCGCTCCACGTCGACGGCGACGAGGGGATGCGTGCACGCATCGAGGTCGCTCAGCAGAGCGGCCGACGAGTGGCGCTCTCCGCACTGACCCCCCTGGAAGTGCGCCGGACCGGGGCAGCGGCCAAGCGGCTCCGCTTCCTGCTGTCCCGGTTCGACGTGAAACCGGTCAGCGACGCCGTGACGGACGCCGCGGCAACCCTGTTGGAGGTCACGGGCCTTGACGGTCACGAGTGCCTCGTGGACGCCCTGGTGGTGGCGACGGCCGCGCTCTGCACACCCCCGGTGCTGCTCGTCACATCCGACAGGTCGCACACCCCGGTTCTGTGCAAGGCTGCCGAGGAGCTTCCCGGTTCACCGAAGGTGAGGCTCGTCCACGTCTGAGAGGCCGATGGCCGTGCGCCGGGCGGGGCAGCGGCGTTCCGCCGGGGACCGGGCGGGGGCGTCGGGCCCCGGGGGCGGCCTGGCTCCACCGGCTCACAGGCCGATGCCCGCACGACCGGACTGCGGCGTTGCCACGCTTCAGCACCTTGGAGCACTCGGGCACACGGTGGTCGCATGACGGTTCAGCCGGAGATCACCCAACGCGATCCGCGCAGCAGATCCAGAGAGATCATGGATGCGGTACAGGCAGGCCAGGCGTTCACGGTGACCCGCGACGGCCATCGGATCGGTGGGCTCCTCCCGCTCCGCAGGCGGCGCCGGTTCGTACCGCGTGGCGAGTTCGCGGCGATGTCCCGCAGCGCCCCCGGCAGCTCCCTGGATGCCTTCCGCGCGGACCAGGACGCGGCAGTCGACACGGGACGGACGAGATGCCGACGGTCATCCCCGTCACCCGGCCCGAGGTGCCGCACGAGGTTCGCGGACGGCAGGCCCCGGGTCACCGGGGTTGGGGCGTCAAGCCCGCGGCGCCACCTTGGAGAGGCCGTTGATGATGCGGTCCATGGCGTCGCCGCCCGACGGGTCCGTCAGGTTGGCGAGCATCTTCAGGGTGAAGCGCATCAGCAGCGGGTGGGTCAGGCCCCGCTCGGTGGCGATCTTCATGACCTTCGGGTTGCCGATCAGCTTCACGAAGGCGCGGCCCAGGGTGTAGTAGCCGCCGTAGGTGTCCTTGAGGACCTTCGGGTAGCGCTGGAGGGCCAGCTCCCGCTGGGCGGGGGTGCGGCGGGCGTGGGCCTGGACGATGACGTCCGCCGCGATCTGCCCCGACTCCATCGCATAGGCGATGCCCTCGCCGTTGAAGGGGTTGACGAGGCCGCCCGCGTCGCCGACGAGCAGCAGGCCCCGGGTGTAGTGGGGCTGGCGGTTGAAGGCCATCGGCAGCGCGGCGCCGCGGATCGGGCCGGTCATGTTCTCGGGGGTGTAGCCCCAGTCCTCCGGCATGGAGGCGCACCACGCCTTGAGCACCTCGCGCCAGTCCAGCTCCTTGAAGGAGGCGGAGGTGTTGAGGACGCCGAGGCCCACGTTGGAGGTGCCGTCGCCCATGCCGAAGATCCAGCCGTAGCCGGGCAGCAGGCGGTCCGGGCCGGGCCCGCGCCGGTCCCACAGCTCCAGCCAGGACTCCAGGTAGTCGTCGTCGTGGCGCGGGGAGGTGAAGTAGGTGCGCACCGCGACGCCCATGGGGCGGTCCTCGCGCCGGTGCAGGCCCATCGCCAGGGAGATCCGGGAGGAGTTGCCGTCGGCCGCGACGACCAGCGGCGCGTGGAAGGTGACCGGGGTCTTCTCCTCGCCCAGCTTGGCGTGCACGCCCGTGATGCGGCCGGTGCGGTCGTCGACGACGGGCTCGCCGACGTTGCAGCGCTCGTACAGGCGGGCACCGGCCTTCTGGGCCTGCCGGGCCAGCTGCTCGTCGAAGTCGTCGCGCTTGCGGACGAGGCCGTAGTCCGGGTAGGAGGCCAGCTCGGGCCAGTCGAGCTGGAGGCGTACGCCGCCGCCGATGATGCGCAGTCCCTTGTTCCGCAGCCAGCCGGCCTCTTCGGAGATGTCGATGCCCATGGCGACCAGCTGCTTGGTGGCGCGCGGGGTGAGCCCGTCGCCGCAGACCTTCTCCCGCGGGAAGGCGGTCTTCTCCAGCAGCAGGACGTCCAGGCCCGCCTTGGCCAGGTGGTAGGCGGTCGCGGAGCCGGCCGGGCCCGCGCCGACGACGATCACATCGGCGGTGTGCTCGGTGAGGACTTCGGTCACGGCGGGATCTCCCGAAGATTCGTTGCGATATTGCGTACCGAACGGCACAGGACAGGGGCAGTCTATGGGGGCGTACGCCGTCGTCGACCGAAGGGCTCCTCCATGACCGACAGGCCCCTGCCCGTGATAGCGCTGCGTGTGCCCACCGACGAGGACGCGCTGGCGTGGCACCGGGTGTTCGCCGACCCCGACGTCATGGAGTTCCACGGGGGGCGGCCGGCGGAGCTGTCGGTGTACGAGGAGCTGACCGCGCGCCAGCGCCGCCACGACGCCGAGCGGGGCTTCTGCCTGTGGACGGTCCTCGACGAGGACGGCGAGGTCGTGGGCTTCACCGGCGCCCAGCCGTGGCCGCACGAGGGGTTCGGGCCGGTCGGGGAGATCGAGATCGGGTGGCGGCTGGCGCGCCGGGCGTGGGGGCGGGGCTATGCGACGGCCGCCGCGCGCACCGCGGTGGAGCGGGTCCGCGAGGCGGGGGTGCCCGAGGTGGTGGCGATGGTGGACGCGCGCAACGAGCGGTCGATCGCGGTGACCCGGCGGCTGGGCATGGAGCTGGCCGAGACCTTCCGCACCCCGGTGGCGGGGCGGGAGGGGTACTGCTTCCGGCTGAGGCTCGGCGAGGGCTGAGCACGGGGAGCCCGGGGGCGGGGAGCCGGAGCCGGGCACGGGAAGCCGGGGCCGGGCACGGGGGCGCGCCGCCGCGCTCCCGTGCCGTCGCCGGGCGTGTCAGAAGACCGACAGCCCCGTGAGGGTGGTGAAGCGGTCCAGCGCGGCGACGCCCGCCACCGAGTTGCCGCGGGCGTCCAGTCCCGGGCTCCAGACGCACAGCGTGCAGCGGCCGGGGACGACGGCCACGATCCCGCCGCCGACCCCGCTCTTGCCGGGCAGGCCGACGCGGTGGGCGAACTCGCCCGCCGCGTCGTAGGTGCCGCAGGTCAGCATCACGGCGTTGATCTGCTTGGCCTGGCTGCGCGACAGCAGCCTGCTGCCGTCGGCGCGGAGCCCGTGCCGGGCCAGGAAGCGCGCGGCCAGGGTGAGGTCCGCGCAGCTGGTGGTGATCGAGCACTGCCAGAAGTAGTGGTCGAGGAGGGCGGGCACGGGCCCGGCGATGTTGCCGTAGGAGGCCATGAAGTGGGCCAGGGCGGCGTTGCGGTCGCCGTGGCCCGCCTCCGACGCGGCCACCTCCGGGTCGAAGGCCAGCTCCTTGTTGCCGCTCTCCTCGCGCAGGAACTCCAGCAGTTCGCTGCTGGCGTCGCCGGTGAGGCTCTGGAGCGCGTCGGTGACGACCAGGGCCCCGGCGTTGATGAACGGGTTGCGCGGGATGCCGTTCTCGTACTCCAGCTGCACCAGGGAGTTGAACGGGTTGCCGGACGGCTCCCGGCCCACCCGACGCCAGAGGGCGTCGCCGTCGGCGGCGAGCACCAGGGCGAGGGTGAAGACCTTGGTGATGGACTGGGCCGAGAACGGGTGGCGCCAGTCCCCGACGCCGTACACGTTCCCCTGGAGGTCCGCGACGGCCATGCCGAAGCGCGCCGGGTCCACCCCGGCGAGGGCGGGGATGTACTCGGCCGGGCGTCCGGAGCCGAGCAGCGGGGACACGTCGTGGGCGATCTGCTCCAGGACGGCCTGGTAGTCGACGGCGACCGCCTGCTGTTCCATGGTGCGGTTCCTAGCGGGGCTTGGTGCCGCGGTGGAGCGCGACGATGCCGCCGGAGAGGTTGCGCCAGGCGACCTTCGCCCAGCCGGCCCCCTTCAGACGGGCGGCGAGTTCGGGCTGGTCGGGCCAGCTCTGGATGGACTCGGCGAGGTAGACGTAGGCGTCGGGGTTGGAGGAGACCGCGCGGGCCACGGGCGGCAGCGCCCGCATCAGGTACTCCTCGTACACGGTGCGGAAGGGGGCCCAGGTCGGGTGGGAGAACTCGCAGATGACCACCCGGCCGCCGGGCTTGGTGACCCGGTACAGCTCGCGCAGGGCCCGGTCGGTGTCCTGGACGTTGCGGAGCCCGAAGGAGATGGTGACGGCGTCGAAGACGTCGTCGGCGAAGGGCAGCCGGGTGGCGTCGCCCGCGGTGAGCGGCAGCCACGGGTGGCGGCGCTTGCCCTCGCGGAGCATGCCGAGGGAGAAGTCGCAGGGCACGACGTAGGCGCCGGCGCGGGTGAAGGGCAGCGAGGAGGTGCCGGTGCCCGCGGCGAGGTCGAGGACCCGCTGCGCCGGGCGCGCGTCGACGGCCCGGGCGACCTCCCTGCGCCAGCGGCGGTCCTGGCCGAGCGAGAGCACGTCGTTGGTGAGGTCGTAGTTCGCCGCCACGTCGTCGAACATCGAGGCGACTTCGTGCGGCTGCTTGTCCAGGGTTGCTCGCGTCACGCAGCCCATTGAAGCAGCCCGGGGGCGGCGCCCGGGCGCGGGGAGGGGCGGCGGGGGCGTGCGGGCGGCGGGCGCTCAGCGGCGCCGGTGCACCAGCCGGCCGCCGAGCACGGTGGCGACGCAGCGCCCCGCGCCCCGGGCGGCGAGGGCCGCGCAGGGGTCGGCGCCGGGTGCGGCCCCGCCGGGGCCGAGGACGTCGAAGACGGCGAACGCGGCGGGGGCGCCCTCCGACAGCCGCGCCGCGGCGAAGACCTCCGGGGCGAGGGCCGTACGGCCCGCGAGGGGGTCGAGGGAGACCGGTCCGGACGGTGCGGCGGACCGCTGCCTCCGGGCGAGGCCGGAGCGGTCCACCGCGTCCCGGGCGAAGGGCCGCTCAAGGGTCCCGGCGACGGCGACGGTGCCGTGCGCCAGCATCCGCTGGACGCCCCGGCGGGCGCTGCCGCCCCACCGGGTGCCGGTCAGCGCGAGCGCGTCGAGCGCGGCGCCGGTCAGCGGCTCGGTGCCGAGCTCGGCGGCCTCGCGCGGGTCGGGGTGGTAGGCCCCTTCGAGCAGTTCGGGGCCCCAGGGGTTGACCAGGCCGGGGGTGAGCAGGCCGGGCCAGCGCCGCACCCGGGCGCCGGGGAAGCGCCCGGCCAGCTCCGCGGACGTGCCCAGGGCGGCGATCTCGCGTCCGCGGACGGCGACCGCGCCGCCGGGCAGCGGCACCAGTCCGTGGCCCGGCAGCAGCAGCTCCGCGGTGTGGAGGGTCAGCACGGCGGCCCGGCGCCTCAGTCGGCGGCGAGCAGCTTGAGCTCGGGGTGGGCGGTGCCGCCCTGGATCGCGGTGGAGGAGATGTGCGAGACCACCCGCTCGTCGACGGGGTCGTCCGCCGGGTCCTCGTGCACCGCGAGGTGCTCGTAGGTGGTGCTCCGCTGGGCCGGGACCCGCCCCGCCTTGCGGATCAGGTCGATGATCTCCAGGCGGTTGGAGCGGTGCCTGGCGCCCGCGGAGGAGACCACGTTCTCCTCCAGCATGATCGAGCCCAGGTCGTCGGCGCCGTAGTGCAGGGAGAGCTGGCCGACCTCCTTGCCCGTGGTCAGCCAGGAGCCCTGGATGTGGGCGATGTTGTCCAGGAAGATCCGCGCGATGGCGATCATGCGCAGGTACTCGAAGAGCGTCGCCTGGGTGCGGCCCTTCAGGTGGTTGTTCTCGGGCTGGTAGGTGTACGGGATGAAGGCGCGGAAGCCGCCGGTGCGGTCCTGCACCTCGCGGATCATGCTCAGGTGCTCGATGCGCTCGGCGTTGGTCTCGCCGGTCCCCATCAGCATGGTGGAGGTGGACTCCACGCCGAGGCCGTGGGCGATCTCCATGATCTCCAGCCAGCGTTCGCCCGACTCCTTCAGCGGGGCGATCGCCTTGCGCGGGCGCGCGGGCAGGAGTTCGGCGCCCGCCCCGGCGAAGGAGTCGAGCCCGGCGGCGTGGATCCGGCTGACGGCCTCCTCGACGGAGACGCCGGAGATCCGGGCCATGTGCTCCACCTCGGACGCGCCGAGGGAGTGGATCACCAGCTGGGGGAACTCCTTCTTGATCGCGGAGAAGTGCTCCTCGTAGTACTCGACGCCGAAGTCGGGGTGGTGGCCGCCCTGGAACATGATCTGGGTGCCGCCCAGCTCGACGGTCTCCGCGCAGCGGCGCAGGATGTCGTCGAGGTCGCGGGTCCAGCCCTTGGCGGTGTCCTTCGGCGCGGCGTAGAAGGCGCAGAACCGGCAGGCCGTGACGCACACGTTGGTGTAGTTGATGTTGCGCTCGATGATGTACGTGGCGATGTGCCCGGTGCCCGCGTAGCGGCGGCGGCGCACGGCGTCGGCGGCCGCGCCCAGGGCGTGCAGGGGCGCGGAGCGGTACAGGTCGAGGGCTTCCCCGGGGGTGATCCGGCCGCCGCCCGCGGCGCGGTCCAGGACGGACTGGAGGTCGGCCTTCTCGGTCACCGGGCGTCACCCTTCGGCGTTACTTCTGCGGTGGAACGGACCGGTCCAGGCTACGACACGGCACCGCGCCCCCCGCGGGCGGCCGGGCCGCCCCGGGGGCCGGGCGGCCCTCAGGGAGCGAGCAGTTCGACCCGGACGTCGGCGGGGAAGCCGGTGGTCGGCCCGGTGCGCCGGGCGAACTCCCGCACCCCGGCGAGCTGGTCGGGGCCGAAGCGGAAGTCCAGGGTGGTGAAGTACCGCTCCAGCAGCGCCGCGTCGAAGCTCTCCCAGCGGGCGGCCTGCTCGGCGACCTTGGCCACCTCCTCCAGCGACAGGTCCCGCGAGGCGAGGAACGCCTCGTGCACCTTGCGCACCACGACGGGCTCGCGGGCGAGGTAGTCGCGCCGCGCGGCCCACACGGCGAAGACGAACGGGAGCCCCGTCCACTGCTTCCACATCGCACCCAGGTCGTGCACCCGGAGGCCGAGGCGCGGGGCGTCGTGCAGGGAGGCGCGCAGGGCGGCGTCGCCGATCAGGACGGCGGCCTCGGCCTCCTGCATCATCACCCCGAGGTCGGGCGGGCAGCTGAAGTAGTCGGGCGCCACGCCGTACCGCTCGGCCAGCAGCAGCTGCGCGAGCCGCACCGAGGTGCGGGAGGTGGAGCCGAGCGCGACGCGCCGCCCGTCCAGCTCCTCCAGCGGGGACTGCGAGACGATCACGCAGGACATCACCGGGCCGTCGCAGCCGACCGCAAGATCGGGAAATGCGACGAGGTCGTCGGCATTGCGGAGGAATTCGACGAGGGTGACCGGAGCGATGTCGAGTTCGCCGCGGACCAGGCGCTCGCTGAGCTTCTCCGGGGTGTCCTTCGTCAGCTCCAGGTCGAGAAGAGTTCCCGTTCTGGCCAGCCCCCAGTAAAGCGGGAGACAGTTCAGGAACTGGATGTGACCGACCCGCGGCCGACTGCGCGGGATGCCGTCCGCTGTGCTTTCACCAAGACTGTCCACAGCGTGAGGCTAGCCCCGCGGAGCGGCTCCTTCCGCGGCGGGGGCGGGCCCCGCATGTCGGCCCTCCTCCCAGCAGGTGCACGTCAGCCGGGGGGCGCCGTGTCAGACGTACGGGTGACGTGATCTTTGCCTCTACCGCTTCGCGCACGCTGCGTGCTAGGCTCGACGCAAGTTGCAGTTTGGTTTCCCTTGCAGTACAGAGCCTGCGGAGCATGTAACCCGCAGGCTTTTGTCGTTTTCAGACTTCTTGCAGGTTCTGGAGCAGGGCAACCCTTTGGCCCAAGGAGGGCTTATGGCTACCGGAACCGTCAAGTGGTTCAACGCTGAAAAGGGCTTCGGCTTCATCGCCCAGGACGGCGGCGGCCCGGATGTCTTCGTCCACTACTCCGCGATCAACGCGTCTGGCTTCCGCTCCCTCGAGGAGAACCAGGTCGTGAACTTCGACGTCACCCAGGGCCCCAAGGGCCCGCAGGCGGAGAACGTCACCCCGGCCTAAGGGCCAACGGTCGGCGATCGCGCACGACGTAGCAGTACCCAAGGAGCCCTGCCCCGTACGCCGTACGGGGCAGGGCTCCTGCCTGTCCGGCGCCCGTCCGGTGGTGCGGACCCGGACGGGTGCCGGACCGGTGGTGCGGACCCGGTCAGCGGTACAGGGACTCGATCTCCGCGGCGTAGTCCCGGGCGATCACGGTGCGGCGCAGCTTGAGCGACGGGGTGAGGTGGCCGCTCGCCTCCGTGAAGTCGCCGGTCAGCACCCGGAAGCGGCGGATGGACTCGGCACGCGAGACGAGGCGGTTCGCCTCGTCCACGGCCCGCTGGAGCGCCTCCAGCAGTTCCCCGTCCTCCACCACCGCGGCCATCGGCAGCCCGGTCTTCCTCCTCATCCGCAGCCAGTGGTCCAGCCCGTCCTGCTCCAGGGTGATCAGGGCGGTGACGTAGGGGCGGGCGTCGCCGACCACCATGCACTGGCCCACCAGCGGATGGGCGCGCAGCCAGTCCTCCAGCGGTGCCGGGGCGACGTTCTTGCCGCCCGAGGTGATGAGGATGTCCTTCTTCCGGCCGGTGATGGTCAGATAGCCGTCGGCGTCGAGGCTGCCCAGGTCACCGGTGGCCAGCCAGCCGTCCTCCGCCACCGGGACCGGCTCCCCGCGCTCCGCGTCCCAGTACCCGGCGAAGACGTGCCCGCCGCGCAGCAGCACCTCGCCGTCGTCCGCGATCCGCACGGCGGTGCCGGGCAGCGGCCAGCCGACCGTGCCGAGCCGGGGCCGCAGCGGGGGCGTGAGGGTGGCGGCCGCGGTGGTCTCGGTGAGGCCGTACCCCTCGAAGACCTGGACGCCGGCACCCGCGTAGAACGAGGCCAGCCGCCGTCCCAGGGGGGAGCCCCCGCAGACGGCGTACCGCACCCGGCCGCCGAGCGCGGCGCGGATCCGCCGGTAGACGAGCGGGTCGTAGAGCGCGCGGGCGGCGCGCAGACGCAGCGAGGGACCGGGTCCGGTGCCGTGCTCGGCGGCCTCGCGGGCCTGCCCGTAGCGCCGGGCGACCCCGGCGGCGCGGTCGAAGGAGGCCGCTCGGCCCATCTTCTCCGCGGTGGCCCGGCCGGTGTTGAACACCTTCTCCAGCACGTAGGGGATCGCGAGCAGGAAGGTCGGCCGGAAGCCCGCCAGATCGGCGAGCAGGTCCTCCGTCGCGAGGGAGGGGGCGTGGCCGAGCCGCACCCGGGCGCGCAGGCAGCCGACCGCGACCATCCGGCCGAAGACGTGGGAGAGCGGCAGGAACAGCAGGGTGGAGGCGGGGTCGCTGCTGACCGCCTTGAACACGGGGTGGAGCAGTTCGACGGCGTTGTCGACCTCGGCGAAGAAGTTGCCGTGGGTGAGGACGCAGCCCTTGGGGCGGCCCGTGGTGCCCGAGGTGTAGATCAGCGTGGCCGGGGACTGCGGGGTGAGACCCTCCCGGCGGCCGGTGACCAGCGCGTCGGGGATGCGGGCCCGGGCCCCGGCCGTTCGGAGCTGGTCGACACCGCCGGTGTCGACCACCCACAGGTGGTCCAGCCCGGGAAGCCCGCGGCGCTCCTGGCTGACGGTCCGGGCCTGGTCGACGGTCTCGACGACACAGGCGGCCGCGCCGGAGTCCTGGAGGATCCAGCGGGTCTGGAAGGCGGAGGAGGTCGGGTAGATCGGGACGGTGACGAGCCCGGCGGCCCAGCCGGCGAAGTCGAGCAGGGTCCACTCGTAGGTGGTGCGGGCCATGATCGCGAGGCGGTCGCCGGGCTTGAGGCCCATGGCGATCAGGCCCTTGGCGACGGCGCGGACCTCGGCGGCGAACGCGGCGGCGCTCACGTCGCGCCAGGTGCCGTGCGCGTCCTTGCGGGCGAGCACGGCCTCCCGGGGGGCCTCGCGCTCGTTGTCGAAGGGGATGTCGGCGAGCGAGCCGCGGGCGGGGGGCGGCACCAGCGGGGGGACGCTCACCTCCCGGACGACTCCGTTCACCAGCGTCCTTCGCGGCTCGACGGGGGCGGGTGCACCGGCGGGGCGGACCGTTTCGACGGACACGTGCGGCTCCTCGGTAGAAGGCGGGTGCGTGCGGCGGGTGGTGCCGGGTCGATCGATCGGGGCGGGCTGCGGGCGGACGGAACGGAGGCCGGTCACCGGGGCCGAAGTGGGCCCGCGGACCGGCGGGAGAGGGGGCGCGGGCGCCCGCGGGGGAGGCGCCGGACCCCTCGACCAGTTGCTGACTTCCGAGTAAACTTACTGCCCAGTAAATCTACGACCGGGCAGGGAGCAGGACAATGGCCCACCGCCGTCCCTCGTCCACCGGCAGGGCCCAGGGCCGCCTCCCGGGCCTCGGCCGGAGCGGGCCGGGGGCATGACCGCGGCCCGGACGATCACCCTGGCCGCCGCCCCGCCCCTGGCACCGCTGCTCGCCGGGGCCGCGGCCCTGGCGCCCTTCAAGCGCCCGGCGGCCGGTGCCGCCCTTCCGGGGACCCGGCTGGTCCTGGCCGGCGCCCGGACCGACCCCGCCCGGCTCGCCGCCTACGCGGAGGTCTGCGGGCTCCCCCGCGGCGGGCCCGGCGCGCCCCTGCCGCTCCTCTACCCGCACGTCCTGGGCTTTCCGCTGGCCCTGCGGATCATGGCCGAGCGGGCCTTCCCGCTGCCGCTCCCCGGCCTGGTCCACACCCGCGTCGAACTCGCGCGCACCGGACCGGCGCTGCGCGCGGACGACCGCCCCGACCTCCATGTGCACGCGGAGTCCCTGGTGCCGCACCGGCGCGGCACCGAGGTGGTCGTGGTCACCGAGGCGCGGATCGGCGGGGAACCGGTCTGGGTGTCCCGCAGCCGCTACCTGGCCCGCCACCGGACCGCCGCCCCGGACGCACCGCCGGGGAGCGCCGGGACCCCGGACACGGCTCCCGGCGAGCGGGACCGCGGCCGGGACCGGGACGCACCGGAGCCGCCCGGCCTGGCCCGCTGGGAGCTGCCCGGGGATCTGGGACGCCGCTACGCGGCAGCCTCCGGCGACCGCAATCCCGTTCATCTGCACGCGCTGACGGCACGGCCGTTCGGCTTCCGCCGCGCCGTCGCCCACGGGATGTGGAGCCTGGCCCGCTGCCTGGCCGAGGCGGAGCGTGCCGAGGGCCCCGCCGCGGGGGCGCAGGCGGCCTTCCGGGCGCCGGTGCTCCTGCCGGGTGCGGTCGACTACGCCGCCGCACCGACGGCGGACGGCACGGCCTTCCGGCTCAGCGGCGGCGGCCGGACCCGTGTCGAGGGCAGCACCCGCCGCGCCGCGGCCGAGAGGCCCGGGGGCGCATGAAGACGCCGTGCTCCCCGGGGCGTGTGAGGGTGCCGGTCCGCCGTCCTCGCGAGGCGCCCCGGCCGTGATCCGCCGGACGGCCCGCCAGGGGTCCCGCACCGGCGCCGGTCCGCCGGACGCGCCCTATCGGGGGGTCCAGCGCTCCCCGCGCATCAGGCCGCCCAGGCCCGTCCAGGCGAAGTTCATCAGCGTCGCGGCCGCCTCCTTGGCGGTGAGGCCGCCGGAGTCGTTGGCCCAGCCCGCGAGCGACTCGGCCGCCCCCACCAGCGACTGGGCCAGGCCCTCGACGTCCCGCCCGGCGAGCTCCCCGCCGCGCCCGGCCGCGGCCGGCGTGCCCTCGCGGGCCGCGGCGATCAGCGCGGTCACGAAGGCGACGATCTCCTCGCGCATGGCGGCCACCTCGGCGGCGAAGGGCTCGCCGTGGGTCCGCGCCTGGCGGTGCAGGACCGACCAGCCGTCCGGGTTCTCCGCGGTGTGCCGGAAGAACGCCTCAAGCCCCGCCCACAGCTGGCGGTCGGGGGCCAGGCCCGGTTCGGCGGCGGCCTGCACCGCCTCGGTCAGCCGGGCCGCCTCGCGCCGGATGCAGGCGACGAACAGCTCCTCCTTGGAGTTCAGGTAGAGGTAGACCAGCGGCTTGGACACCCCGGCCAGTTCGGCGATCTCGTCCATCGAGGCGGCCCGGTAACCCCGTCGGCCGAAGGTCTGCACGGCGGCGTCCATCATCTGCTGCTCGCGCACTTCCCGCGGCATACGCTTGGCCCGCACGCCCTTCACAGCACCCATCGTCGACCAATCCTCCCGCCCCGGCGCTTACTCCGCGGTAAGACTACGGCGCGGCGGGACCTCCACGGGAACGGCGGAGTCCGCATGGGAAAGATCGTCCTGATGATGTCCGTCTCCCTCGACGGGTTCATGGAGACCGAGGACCGCGACATCGGCTGGGGCCGGGTCGACGAGGAGCTGCACTCCGATCTGAACCGGGTGGTGCGGGGCATGCGCGGCCTCCTCAGCGGGCGCGTCACCCATGAACTGATGGCCCGGTACTGGCCGACCGCGGACGCCGATCCCGGCGCCTCCCCCGCGGTCGCCGAGTTCGCGGGCATCTGGCGGTCGCTGCCCAAGACGGTGTACTCGCGGACCCTGCGCTCGACGGAGTGGAACACCACCGTGGTGCACGAGGTGGTGCCCGAGGAGGTGGCGGCGCTGCGGGACGCCGCGCCGGGCGACCTCGCCCTCGGCGGGGCCGACCTCGCGGACACCTTCCTCCGCCACGACCTGGTCGACGAGTTCCGCATCCTGGTCCACCCGGTGCTGCTCGGGCGGGGGCGGCCGCTGTTCCGGTCGCCGCGCGAGGAGCGGCGGGACCTCGACCTGGTCGCCACCCGCACCTACGGCAACGGGGTGGTCCTGCTGCACCACGCCCGCCGCCGCTGACGCGCCGGGACGCGCCGGCGCCCCGGACCGGGGGCGGTCCGGGGCGCCGGCGCGGTGCCGGGGTGCGGGGCTACACGGCGGCGGGGACGGGTGCCGCCTGCCCGGCGTCCTCACGGCCGGAGGTGATCTCGTCGAGCGGCGAGGAGGTCGCGCTGTCGTAGGCGTCCCGGTCGAGGATGCCCTCCCGGGCGGCGACGACCACCGGGACCAGCGCCTGGCCGGCCACGTTGGTGGCGGTGCGGATCATGTCGAGGACGGGGTCGATGGCCAGGAGCAGGCCCACGCCCTCCAGCGGGAGGCCGAGCGTCGACAGGGTGAGGGTCAGCATCACGGTGGCGCCGGTCAGACCGGCGGTGGCGGCCGAGCCCACGACGGAGACGAAGGCGATCAGCACGTAGTCCTGGATGCCGAGCTGCACGTCGAAGATCTGCGCGATGAAGATCGCGGCGAGCGCCGGGTAGATGGCGGCGCAGCCGTCCATCTTGGTGGTGGCGCCGAAGGGGACCGCGAAGCTGGTGTAGTTCCGCGGAACGCCGAGGCGCTCGGTGACCTTCTGGGTGACGGGCATGGTGCCGACGGAGGAGCGGGAGACGAAGGCGAGCTGGATCGCGGGCCAGGCGCCCCGGAAGAACTGGACCGGGTTCACCCTGGCGGCGAAGGCCAGCAGCAGCGGGTAGACGCCGAAGAGCACCAGGGCGCAGCCGATGTAGACGTCGGCGGTGAAGGTGGCGTACTTGCCGATCAGGTCCCAGCCGTAGTCGGCGATGGCGTAGCCGATCAGTCCGACGGTGCCGATCGGGGCGAGGCGGATGACCCACCACAGGGCCTTCTGGAGCAGCTCCAGCACGGACTCGCTGAGCTCCAGGACGGGCTTGGCGCGCTCGCCGAGCTTCAGCGCCGCGACACCGGCGACGGCGGCCATGAAGACGATCTGGAGCACGTTCAGCTCGGTGAACGGCGTGATCACGTCGGTGGGGATGACGCCGGTGAGGAAGTCGATCCAGGAGCCGGAGTTCTTGGGCTCCTGGCCGTCGGCCGGGGTCAGGCCGGTGCCCGCGCCGGGGTCGGTGAGCAGGCCGATGGTGAGGCCGATGGCCACCGCGATCAGCGAGGTGATCATGAACCACAGCAGCGTGCGGGTGGCCAGCCGCGCGGCGTTGTTCACCTTCCGCAGGTTGGTGATCGACACCACGATGGCGAAGAAGACGAGCGGGGCGACGGCCAGCTTCAGCAGCTGGACGAAGATCGAGCCGATCTGGTCGAGGGTGTCCTTCAGCCAGGACACGTCCTGGCTGCGGGCGAGCCAGCCGAGGAGGACGCCGAGCACGAGGCCGGCGGCGATCTGGGCCCAGAAGGGGATCTTCGGGAGGGGTATGCGGGGACCCGTGCCGGACTGCTCGCCGGCAGGGGTGGACGCGGTGTTCGCGGACACGGACGCACTCCAGGGAGGGGCGTTGGGGGACTTCGGGGAACGGGGTGCGGCGCGTGGGAGCGCGGCGCCGCCGCAAGGCGTGGTGCCGGGTCGAACCTGGGAGGCCGGGCCTCTCGAAGGTGGCCTCTCAGCAGCAACAGACCGCGGACGTACAGCGGCAGAGGTCGACATGCAGGCGCGCCACGAGCAGGGTGCTCGCGGGGTCATGGGGGCGCACTGATGTCTTCACGCCGATACGTTAACACTTGAACTTTGAGAACCTCAAAGCTCCCCTTGGAGTCAAGGCCGCCGTTCCGGCCATGCGCGACTCCCGGTGGTCCCCTCCGCCGGGGCTGCCCCGGCGGGGCGCTACGCGGCGCCGTCCTCCTGCGAACGGTTCGCCTCCAGGCGGGACTTGGCCTTGTCGACCTTGGTCGAGATCTGCTGCGACATCGCCTCGCGCTGCTTGCGCAGCAGGACGAAGCTGAGCGGCGCGGAGACGACGAGTGCGAGCAGGATCACCCAGGCGAAGTTGGCGTCCCCGAGCCCCTTGGGCACGACACCGACCTGCACGAGGCCGGCGACGGCGACGAGGCAGCCGACGAAGATCGCCAGCCGCAGCGCGGTGTACCGGATGGCGGCGCTCGACTTCCCTGCGGACACTGCGGGCCTTCTTCCTCTGTACGACGGGGTGCCCGTCTGCGCGACGGGCGGTGCCCGTCCAGTGAAGCACGGGCCCCGGCGGCGGCGGGCCCGGGGCCGCGGGCGGAGCCGCCGGCGGGAGGCCACGGGCCGTGGGAGAGCGGTCCCGGGGCGGAGGAAGGCGCTCAGAGCAGCGGCAGCAGCATGACCACGTCGTCGCGGTCGTCGCCCTCGGCGACGCGGATGGCGCCCGGCACCCGGCCGACCTCCTTGTAGCCGCAGGCGGCGTAGAAGCGGTCCGCGCCCGTGCCGCCCCGGCAGGTGAGGCGCACCGCCTCGACGCCGTCCATCCCGCGGGCGGCCTCCTCGACGCGGGCCATGAGCTCCCGCCCGTAGCCCCGGCCCTGGTGGCGGGGGTGGACCATGACCGTGTACGCCCAGATCCAGTGGGTCATCAGCGGATGGGTGTTGCGGGCGAGGAAGGCGGTGGCCGCGACGGCCCCCTCCTCGTCCCGGCCCACGAGCAGCCGCATCCCGCCGTCCGCCATGGCGGCCAGGTGGCCGATCCAGCGCGGGCGCACGTCCTCCGCGGTCACGGGCGGGACGAAGCCCACCGCGCCTCCGGCGTTGGTGACGTCGGCCCACAGGGAGACCACACCGGCGGCCAGGTCGGGGCCGGTGGACGGGTCGAGTTCGAAGGTCAGCGCCATGCGGGCAGCGTACGGGTGCGCCCGGGGCGGGTGCCCGCGGGTCTGGCGGGAGGGGTCAGAGGCGCATCGGCTGCGGGGTCTCGCGGCGGTCCGGGTCCGGGCCGGGGTACTCGCGGATGACCTCGTAGCGGGTGTTGCGCTCCACGGGCCGGAAGCCGGCGTCGCGGATGAGCTCCAGCAGGTCGTCGCGGGTGAGCTTGCTGGGGGTGCCGTAGTTGTCGGCATCGTGGGTGATCTTGTACTCGACGACCGAGCCGTCCATGTCGTCCGCCCCGTGCTGGAGGGCGAGCTGGGCGGTCTGCACACCGTGCATGACCCAGAAGACCTTGACGTGGGGGACGTTGTCGAAGAGCAGCCGGGAGACGGCGAAGGTCTTCAGCGCCTCGGCTCCGGTGGCCATGGTGGTGCGGGCCTGGAGCCTGTTGCGGACCTTGCCGTCCTGCATGTCCACGAAGTCGTGCTGGTAGCGCAGCGGGATGAAGACCTGGAAGCCGCCGGTCTCGTCCTGGAGCTCACGCAGGCGCAGCACGTGGTCGACGCGGTGGCGGGGCTCCTCGATGTGCCCGTACAGCATCGTGCTGGGGGTTTTGAGGCCCTTCTCGTGCGCCAGGCGGTGGATGCGGGACCAGTCCTCCCAGTGGGTGCGGTGGTCGACGATGTGCTGCCGGACCTCCCAGTCGAAGATCTCCGCGCCGCCGCCGGTCAGGGATTCGAGACCGGCCTCGATCAGCTCGTCGAGGATGTCGGAGGCCGACATGCCGGAGATGGTCTCGAAGTGGTGGATCTCGGTGGCCGTGAACGCCTTGAGGGAGACGTCCGGCAGGGCCTTCTTGAGCTCGGACAGCGAGCGCGGGTAGTAGCGCCAGGGCAGGTTGGGGTGGAGCCCGTTGACGATGTGCAGCTCGGTGAGGTTCTCGTTCTCCATCGCCTTGGCGAGGCGGACGGCCTCCTCGATGCGCATGGTGTACGCGTCCTTCTCGCCCGGCTTGCGCTGGAACGAGCAGTAGGCGCACGAGGCGGTGCACACGTTCGTCATGTTCAGGTGGCGGTTGACGTTGAAGTGGACGACGTCGCCGTTCTTGCGGGTGCGGACCTCGTGGGCGAGCCCGCCGAGCCACGCCAGGTCGTCCGACGCGTAGAGCGCGATGCCGTCCTCGCGGGTCAGCCGCTCACCGGCCCGGACCTTCTCCTCCAGCTCGCGCTTGAGCCCCGCGTCCATGCGGCCGCCTCCCAGATCTCCACGTAAACAGGCTCCGACCACCGTACTCCCCCGCCCGGCGGGCGCTTCACGGGCGGGGCGGTACGGCGGCCGCGGCGTTACGGGAGCGGACGGCCGGGGCGGCGGGCGGCGACGGGGCGCGCGGCGCGGGGGCGAGCACGCCGGGTGCGCCCGGGGGGTGCGCCGGGTGCGCCCGGGAGGGCGCGCCTCAGTCCTCCTCGGGAAGCTCCCCGACACGGTTCTCCCACTTGGTGGAGAGCACGATCGTGGTCCGGGTCCGCGAGACGCCCCGGGTGCCGGAGAGCCGCCGGATGGTCTTCTCCAGTCCGTCCACGTCGCTGGAGCGCACCTTGAGCATGTAGGAGTCGTCGCCCGCGATGAACCAGCAGTCCTCGATCTCCGCCAGGTCCCGCAGCCGGCGGGCCACGTCCTCGTGGTCGGTGGCGTCGGTGAGGGAGATGCCGATCAGGGCCGTGACCCCGAGCCCGAGCGAGGCGGCGTCGACGGTGGCGCGGTAGCCGGTGATGACCCCGGCGGCTTCCAGCCGGTTGATGCGGTCGGTCACGGAGGGGCCGGAGAGCCCCACCAGGCGCCCGAGCTCGGCATACGACGCTCTGCCGTTCTCACGCAGAGCCTGGATGAGCTGCCTATCCACGGCATCCATAAGCCTGAGCCTTCCATTGTTCAGTGATTCCGCGAGTTTACGTGTAGAATCTAAGGCATGCAGGGCCGACACCCTGCGATTAACTCAAACGATCACAGCTGATCCCACAGGATCACGATCCATACAGGAGATGACACTCACCGTGTACACGATCGAGATGGCCCACGCCCGCATGCGCGAGCTCCAGGAGCTGGCCGACCGCTCGCGTGCCCACCGGCCCACCGGCGCGCGCCGGGGAGGAAAGCTCCGCACCCCGCGCACCGGCAGGAAGGGCTAACCCCGGGCGGAGCCGCCACCGAGCTCCCCCTCCCAGCGGCGGTACAGCCGATGCCGCACCCCTGCGGCGTCGAGCACCCGCCCCGCGACGAAGTCCACCAGGTCCTGGATGTGCGTCGCCCCCGCGTAGAACGCCGGAGAGGCGGGCAGCACCACGGCGCCCGCCTCGTCCAGTGCCACCAGGTGCCTCAGCGTCTGCCCGTTCAGCGGGGTCTCCCGCACCGCCACCACCAGCGGACGGCGCTCCTTGAGCGTCACGCTGGCGGCGCGCTGGAGCAGGTCCTTCGACAGACCGAGCGCCACACCCGCCACACAGGCCGTGGACGCCGGCACGATCAGCATCCCCTTCACGGCGTACGAGCCGGACGACGGCCCGGCCGCCAGGTCCCCGGCCGCCCAGTGGCGGACGTCCGCCGCGGCGGTGTCCACCTCGAAGGCGTCCGGCTTGCCGTCGGCCCCCCGGGCCAGCCAGCGGCCCAGGTCCTCGCGCCAGTGCGCGTCCCGGTAGGCGATGCCCGTCTCGTCCAGCAGCGTCAGCCGGGAGGCCCGGCTGACGACGAGGTCCACGCTCTCGCCCGCGGCGAGGAGCGCCCTCAGCACGGCGGCGGCGTACGGGGTTCCGGAGGCGCCCGACACCCCCACGATCCACGGGCGGCGACTGTTCACTTCCTGCGGCTCCACGGCGACGAGCCTATCCGGCGCGCCGAGCGCGCCCGGGGGCACGCCCCCGGGGCACGGCCCCCGCCGGGCGCCGTACGGGGCGGGGCGCACCCTCGGGGCGCCGACACGCCCCGGCACGGGCCCGGGCGGGCACCCTCAGGCGTCGTGGAAGCGGAGGAGGCGCTTCGCCGCGCCCCGCAGCGCGCGGTCGGCCGCGGAGACCGGCAGCCGCTCCCGGGTGTACCGCATCGACTGCCGCCCCCGCGCCCCGAAGGACGCCTTGAACGCGGCGAGCGAGGACCCCGGGCGGGAGTCCCCCATGTGGTAGTAGCGGCAGCCCGCCGCACAGGCGTCCTCGATCGCCAGCCGCTGGAGCAGGTGGTTGGCCCGGACCGGGTTGGCCAGCTCCCGGTCCATGGCCCCCCGCCAGTACTTGGCGTGCGGCCCGTGGCGCAGCACCACCGCCCCCGCCGCCGGTTCGCCGCCGCAGGTGGCCAGGTAGACGGTGCACGCCTCACCGAGCCGCTCCGCGACCGCCTCCAGCCGCCGCAGCGGGAAGGCGCGGCCCTGGCGGAAGCGGGCGAGCGCCTCCGGCTCGTGCTGCTGCTCCGCCCAGCGCAGCACCGACTTCTCCCAGAGCGCGTAGAAGACGGGCACCAGCCGCCCGGTGCGGTCGGCCACCACCTCCACCGGCGAGCGCTCCGCGCGGCGGACGTCCCGCTTCACCCGCGGCCGGAAGTGCTCCCAGGCCGCCGCGAAGCCGCCGCGGAGGTCGACGACCTGCACGTAGTGGGCCTCCGCCCGGAAGGCGGCCGGCAGCGCCTGCCCCCACACCGGGGCCTCGTCGGGCCCGAAGCGCACCCCCACCCGCAGCGCGGGGCGCGTCACCAGGTCCCCGAGCACCGCGGCGGCCTGGGCCGGGCGGAGGCCGCCGTCCGGGAGCAGCGGGCCGCCGATGCCCCAGCCGGACGGCCAGGAGTCCTCGACGGTCAGCGGGCCCGGCAGCCCGCGGCGGCGCACCAGGGGCAGCACCGCGCAGACCCCGTCGGGGAACTCGTACAGCCGCCCGGCGTCCGTCCAGGGGCCCGTCGCGCAGATGGCGTCGAGCCAGGCGGGGGTCTGGGTGACCAGGGCGCAGTCGTCCGCGCGGGCGGCCCGCCACCACACGTCCCGCGGCACCGGGCTCGTCACGCTGACGGGGCCCGCGCCCGCGGCCGCCGGGAGTTCCACGACGTCCATGCCGCCTCCTCGGCACGGGCACCGGCCCCGTGCGCCGCCCGCCGGAGCGGCAGGCGCCCTGCGGGAGGCCGGCGTCCTCCTCCCAGTATGGGCGCGGGCCCCCGGGGCGCGCGTGCTCCGGGGCCGGTGGGCGGGTGCCCGTCCACAACAGGCCCGATCCGGTGAGCAGTTCTAGAATTGCCAGCAAATGTCCTCCGCACGGATCGACCACGGGCGCACGCTCGCCACCGAGGTCGTGGGCCCCGTGGACCCGACGGGCAACCGCTTCGCCCACGCACCGTGGGACCCCCTGCTCGGCCTCCTCCCGCTGCGCGCGCCGCGGCTGCTCGGCGGACCGACCGACCGCCTCGCCGCCCGGCGGCTGACCCGCGGGCTGGGGCCGTGCAGGGTCGGCGTCGTACCGCGGCGGCGCTTCGAGTCCGGCCTGCTGGTCTTCACCCTCCGCACACCGGGGGCCTCCGCCGTGGTCAAGCGCGCCCGCGACGCCCGCGCCGCCGCGGTCCTGGTCCGCGAGTGGGAGGTCCTCGGGGAGCTGCTGGCCGACCCGCGGCTCGCTCCGTGGCGGACCCTGCTGCCGCGGGCCCTCGGCCCCCGGCCCCGCGCCCCCGTGCCCGTGCTCGCCCAGGAACGGCTGCCCGGCGCCCCCTGGGCGGGACCGGGCCGGGGCGGCCCCCCACCGGGTGCCGACCCGGTGCTCGACGCCGTGCTCGACCTGCTGGCCGCGGTGCGGCGGGCGACCGGGCGGCCCGTCCCGGCCGCCGACCGGGGCGCGTCGTGGACCGCCGAACCGCTCGGCCTGCTCGCCTCGGAGGTCCGCTGGTGCCGGTCCGGCGCGGGGGCCGAAGGGCTCGCCGCGCTGCGGCTGCGGCTGCACCGCGCCCTGCGCGGCGCCGTGCTCACCGAGGGCTGGACGCACACCGACCTCCACCCGGGCAACGTGCTGCTCGACGGGCGCCGCGCGGTCACCGGCCTCGTCGACTGGGGCGGCGCGCTGCCCGCCGGACCGGCCGAACTCGACGCCTGCACCGCCGTGCTCACCGTGCGCAGCGCCCGGGACGGGCGGCCGCTGGGGCGGCTGGTCGCGGACGCGCTGCGGCCGCCGGGGCTGCCCGCCGCGGACCGGGCGCTGCTGGTCCGCAAGGGCGCCGCGCCCGACGGCGGCGGCGGCGACCCGGCCCTGCTGCCGCTGCTCGCCTGGCTGTGGCATGTCGCCGGCAACGTCCGCAAGGCCCCCGGCTACGGACGCAGCACCTGGTGGACGGCCGGGACGGTGGCCCCCGTGCTGCGGGAGTCGGCACGATGGGCGAGGGGATCCTGACGCCCGGCGACGGACCGGCACCGGGACACGCGTCGGCGCACCCCGGGCCGGGGCCCCCGCGCCCCGGCGGGGGCCGGGCGCCCCGCCCCCGTTCGGCCCGCGGCACGGCCTCCGCGGTGCTGCTGCCCGTCTCCCTGGCCCTCTGGCTGGCGGCGCTGCGCGACGTCGACCTGGACGCCATGCGCGACCTGGGCCTGCTCCAGGTGCTGCCGGGGATCTTCTGGGCCGCGCTGGGGCTGCTCACCCTCGGCTTCTGCCTGGCGCTCAGCGACCGGCGGACGCACCGCGGCCTGCTCGCCGCCCACACCCTCGGCCTGATCGCGGTCCTGCACGCCACCCCGACCCTGCTCTACCCCACGCTGCGCTACTCCTGGGCGTGGAAGCACCTGTCGGTGACCGACGCCCGGCTGCGCAACGGCGGCGAGGTGCCGGACGCCGGGAAGCTGTCGGTCTACGACGAGTGGCCCGGGTTCTTCGACCTGAACGGGCTGTTCCTGAGGGCCGCCGGACTCGACTCGGGCGTCGGCTACGCGGCCTGGTTCCCCGTCTTCACCAACGCGCTGCTGCTCGGTCCGCTGCTGCTGCTCTACCGCTCGGTCACCCGCGACCCGCGGCTGGTCTGGGGCGCGGTGTGGATCTTCTACTCCTGCTCCTGGGTGGGCCAGGACTACTTCGCCCCGCAGGCCTTCGCCTTCCTGATGTTCGTGACCGTGATCGCCCTGGTGGTGCGCCGTCTGCCCAGCTCCGCCGCACCGGCACCGGGGCCGCCGGAGGGCGGCCGGGCGCCGCCCGGCGCGGCGCCGAAGCGGTCCCCGGCATGGCCTCCGGGACTGCTGGCCGCGGTGCTGGTCGTGGTGGCCGCCATCGCCGCCTCGCATCCGCTGACGCCGCTGATGCTGGTCAGCGCCCTCGCCCTGCTGGCGCTGCCGCGGCGCAACCGCCGGGTGGTGCTGCCGGTCCTGGCCGGCGCGGTGGCGGCGACCGTCGCCTGGGACACGACCGTGGCCTGGTCGTACATCTCCGCCCAACTCGGCGACCTCGTCGGCGCGGTGCTCGAACCGGACACGAACATCGTCTCCGGCCTGGCGACCCTGGGCACCGCGGCCCCCGGGCAGACGCTGCTGTCCTGGGTCGACCGGATCCTGTCGGCAGCCGTCTTCGTGCTCGCCGCGGTGGGCTTCCTGACCCGGCCCTGGACCCGCCGCACCGGCCTGCCGCTGCTGGTGCTCGCGCCCCTGGTGCTCCTGGCCGTCAACGCCTACGGCGGGGAGATGATCTTCCGGGCGTACCTCTTCGCCCTGCCCGCCGCCGCCCTCCTGGTCTCCGCCGCGCTGCTGCCCCCCACCCCGGGCACCGGCACCGGGGCCGCGACCGTGCCCGCCGGCGTCCCGCGGGCCCCCGACGCCCCGGCGCTGCGCACCCTCGCCGTCCTGCCGGTGCTCCTCGCCATGCTCGGCGGACTGGTCTTCGGCTACTACGGCAAGGAGGCGGTCAACCGCTTCACCCCGGACGAGGTCGCCGCGGCCCGCTTCGTCACCGACAACGCGCCCCCCGGCTCCAGGATCGTCTCCCTCACCTCCGACGTCCCCGGGCTGGACCGCTTCTACGACCGGCACGAGCGCGTCCAGCTGGCCGCCCAGGACCCGGAGGACAAGCAGCGCCTGGTGCGCGACCCGCTCGACGGCGTCGAGGGGTACGTCTACGGGGCGACCCCGACGCGTCCCGCCTACATCGTCCTCAGCCGCGCGCAGACCATGAACTGCTATCTCACCGGGACGCTGCCCGCCTCCCTCACGCCGCGGCTGGAGGCGGCGATGGCGGGGGCGGAGGGGTTCACCCGGGTGTGGGACACCGCCGACGCCACGGTCTTCCGCTATGTGACGCCGCCGCCGGACTCCCCGGGAGGAGATGGGAGGTGAACCCCGTGCGCCTGCTCCTCGCCCTGTCCGGCTGGGCCGCCCTCGCCGCGACCGCGCTGCCGCCCGCCTCGGTGCCCCGCACCGCCCTGGTCGCCGCGTTCCTGCTGGTGTGCCCCGGGCTCGCGGCGGTGCGGCCGGGCAGGGCCGCGGCCCTGCGCCACGGCTCGGACCGCACGGCCCTGCTGGAGCAGGCCGTGCTGGCCGTGGTGCTCAGTCTGGCGCTGTCGGCGCTGGTGGCCCTCGGGCTGTTCCTCGCCGGGGTGTTCACCGCCGGGCGGGCGCTGGTGGTGCTGGCCTGCCTGACCTCCGCCCTCGCGCTGCTGCCCCGCCCGCCGCTGCCCCGGCGCACCGGGGGGCGGCCGTGACCGGGGGCGGCCCGCGCCGGGCCGCGCTCGCGCTGCTGCTGCTGGTGCTGCTCGCCGCCTGCGCCGGCGACCGGTCGGCTCCGGCGCCCCGGGGCGGCCCGCCCGTCGGGGACGACTGGCGCCAGGTGCTGGCCGAGGACTTCGAGGGCGACCGGCTGGACACCGGCCGGTGGGCGACCTGCTACGACTGGAACGTCGACGGCTGCACCAACGAGGGCAACGACGAGCTCCAGTGGTACCTCCCCGGGCAGGTGTCCGTCTCGGACGGGCGGCTGACGCTGACCGCCGAGCGCCGCGACACCCGGGGCAGCGACGACGAGGTCTACCCCTGGCGGTCCGGCATGGTCTCCACCGGCCGGGACGACTGGTACTCCCGGCCCCGGCAGACCTTCACCTACGGCTACTTCGAGGCGGCCGTCCGCATCCCGGCCGAGCCCGGCATGTTCCCCGCCTTCTGGCTGATGCCGGCGTCGAGGTTCACCCCGCCGGAGGTCGACATCATGGAGTTCCTGGGCACCAGCCGCCAGGTGGACATGTACGTGCACTGGCGGGACGCGGAGGGCGCCGAGCAGCGGGCGAACGGCAGTCACGGCCCCGTCGACTTCCCCGCGCGCGCCCATGTGTTCGGCCTGCTGTGGGAGCCGGACCGGCTGGTCTGGTACGTGGACGGCGTGGAGCGCTTCCGTGCCACGGAACCGGAGCAGATCCCGCACGAGCCGATGGAGGTGCTGCTCAACCTCGCGGTCGGGGTGCCCGATCCGCCCCCGGACTCGGTGGACTCGGCGCGGATGACGGTGGACTGGGTGCGTGTCTGGCAGCGCTGATCCGGCAGGACGGGACCCGGCGGCCCCGGACCCGCCCCGTCTCACTCCCGGGCCGCCGCGCCCCCGGGCGGATGCGGCGGGGGCAGCGCCTCGTAGGGGACGCGCAGCCGCGCCCGCAGACGGCGCCAGGCGCGCCAGGCACGGGGGCGGGCGCCCTCCGGGAAGGGGGCCACGGGTGCGCCCTCGCCCACCGCCCAGCGGGCGAACTCGGCGGGGCCGGTGTCCGCCCGCAGCATCAGCCGGGCGATCCGCAGGGGCTCGTCGGCGGCGGAGCTGAAGCCCTGCCGGACGGCGGCGGCGGAGGTCCAGCCCGCCCGGGCGGTGCGGCGGCGTACGGCGGGGCCGGAGTAGCCGTGCGGATAGGCGAAGGCGGTGACGCGGTGCCCCAGTTCGTCCTCGATCCGGCGCCGGCAGCCCTCGATCTCGGGGGCCAGGGCGGAGGACGGAAGGGTGTCGAGCTGGGGGTGGGTGGCCGTGTGGCCGCCGATCTCGAAGCCCGCCGCGTCGAGTTCCCGGACCCGGTCCCAGTCCAGCATGGCCGCCGGGGGCAGGGGGCCGGGCCCGGCCGGACGGCCGGGCCGCCGGACGGCGCCGGTGGTGAGGTAGAGGGTCGCGGTCAGTCCGCGGGCGGCGAGCAGCGGGGCCACCGCGGTGTGGAAGTCCGCGAAGCCGTCGTCGAAGGTGAGCACGGCGCAGCGGGCGGGCAGCGCGGCGGCGGCCGGGGAGCGCTGGGCGGCCACCAGCCGGCTGAGCGGGACGACGGCCACACCGCGGTCGGCGAGGAGGTCGAGCTGCCGGGCGAACGCACGGGGGCGCACGGTGAACGGAGCGATCCAGGCGGGCGGTTCGTCGCAGACGCTGTGGTAGAGCAGCACCGGGACCGGCGCCGCGGACCGGACCGCCGGAGCGGCCCCGGACGGGCTCACGGGGCGTCCCCGGCCGGCTCGCCGCGGGTCCTGCGGACGGCCTCGGCCAGCAGCCCGGCGCGGCCCACGACATAGCCCGCGACGGTGGCGCCGACGCCCGTGCAGAGGGCGGCGAGGACACGCGGGCCGCCGTCGGTCCCCGGGCGCAGGGTCCGTGCGAAGGCCCGGGGCACGGCCGAGCGCAGGTAGGCGCGTTCGCTGGCGAGGGCGGCGCGGCTGCCCCGCAGTCGCGCCACGCGGGCCTTGGAGAGGCCCTCCGCGTAGCAGCGTGCCCGGAAGTAGGTGTGCTGGGCGCGGGCGCCGGGCACCCGGTGGCGGACGGCGGCGCCGGGTTCGTAGAGCAGCACGGCCCCGGGGCTGCGGGCGGCGATGCGCAGGCAGAGTTCGGTCTCCTCGCCGCCGAGCGGTGTCCTGCCGACGCGTCCCAGGTCGGTGCGGAAGCCCCCCGCGGCGAGCACCTCGGCACGCCGGAAGGACATGTTGGCGCCGATGAAGTTGCGGACCGGCGCAGGGTGTTCGGGCAGCCCCCGGTAGGAGCAGCCGACCACCCAGTCGAACTCGGGCGGGAACCACGCGGGCCGCCCGGTGGTCCACCAGGGCCGGACCAGTCCGCCGACGCCCGCGACCGCGGGGTCCCCGTAGCCCGCGGCCAGGCGGGCGTGCCAGTCGGGGTCGGCCGTGGCGTCGTCGTCGAGGAAGGCGACGACCTCGCCGCGGGCGGCGGCCACCCCGGTGTTGCGGGCCCCGGACAGCCCGCGCCGCTCGTGGCTGGCGAGCACGCGCACCTCGCCCGGGAGCCCGGCGGCCGCCCGGTCGTAGAGCTCCGGGCAGTGGTCGACGACGAGCAGGATCTCGTCGACGGGACGGCTCTGGCGGCGCAGGGAGGCCACGGCGGCCCGGACGTCGTCCCACCGGTCGAGGGTGTAGGCGCAGACCACGACGGAGAAGGTGGGGCTGCTCGATCCGACGATCTCGCGGGTCCTCGTCATGACGCCTCCCGGGGGTCGGCCGGTCCGGTGGCCAGCCAGCGTGCCCGTCCGAGCAGCAGGGGCAGCGCCAGCAGGCACTCCGCCGCCAGCCAGGCGACCCCGGCGCCGGTGATCCCCATGGCGGGCAGCAGGGCCGCGGTGAGGCCGAGCACCAGCACGCACAGGGCGACCTGGAGTCCGACCGCGAGCCGCAGCCGGCGGCGGGCCCGGGAGACGTCGATGGCGAGGCTGACGACGATGTTGGGCAGGGCGGAGAGGGCGAGCAGGCGCAGCAGTGCGGCACCGGAGTCGGAGTAGCCCTCGCCGAAGAGGTCGAGGATCAGCGGCGCCCCGGCGACGAGGACGGCGACCCCCGCCCCGAGGAGCAGCGCGGAGTGGCGCATCACCCGCCGCCCGTGCTCCACCAGCCGCTCGGGGCTGCGCACCGCCTCCACCACCAGCGAGCTGCCCAGGTTCCGGGTGACCAGGTAGAGCACGTAGGCCACCACCCAGGCAAGCGAGTAGTAGGCGCTCTGCTCGGGTCCGAGGTGGTTGAGGACGATCAGCGGGACCAGGGTGTAGGCGGCCATCCGGAACAGCGAGCCCGCGTAGTCGGCCGCGGCGTAGCGCACCGGCTGCGAGGGGCGCCTGGCGTCGGGGGAGGCGCGCTCGTGGCGGGGCACCGCGTGGCGCAGCAGCACGACGTTGGCGACGAGCAGCGCGACCACCAGCGCTCCGGCCCAGGAGAGCAGGATGCCGGTGGCCAGGGCGAGGAGGGCGCCCAGTCCCAGCAGCAGGATCTTGACGACGGCGAAGACGACGTTCTCCGCGACCACCCAGCCCGGTCGGCGCAGTGCGGTCAGCGCGCCGTCCTGCATCACGAAGACGGCGTACGCGGCGGTGGCGAGGACGAAGCAGAGCGCGGGCAGCGGGGACCGGAGGAAGCCGAGGTCGGGCGCGGCCCTGGGCACGAGGAGCAGGAAGGCGCCCGCGGCCGCGGTGCTGGCGACGGCGCTGACGGCGTAACAGGTGAGCACCATGCGCCGGGTGTGGCGTCCGGCCGAGGGGGCGAAGCGGATCAGGAAGTCGGAGAGGTTGAGCTGGCCGATGCTGGCGAGCAGCAGCATGGCCGAGAGCGCGGAGTAGCTGAGGCCGACGGCGGCGTCCTCGTACCAGCGGGTGGCGAGGACCCAGAACAGCGCGCCCAGCGCGGCGTTGACCAGGGAGCTGACGGCGAGGAGGTGGCCGTTGCGGAGCAGGGGGTCGCGGGAGAGGAGACCGCGGGCGCCCGCGCGGACCGCCGCGGCGAGCGGCCGTGCGGCGGGGGCGGACCGCCGGGGCCCGGTCCGGCCGGTCGGGGGTGCTCCCGGGGTGGCGTACACGGTCCCGGCCTCCTCAGCCCGCGCCGGGGCGGCGGTGGCCGCGGCGCAGGCGGGGGTCGTCGGCGCCGGGGGCGGCCGCGGCGGGGGGTGTGCGGTGGGCGCCGGGGGCCCCCCGGGGGGCGGCGCGGCGGGAGCGGCGGCGGCTGCGGAGGTAGCCGACGGGTCCGTAGGCCATGCCGCGCAGCTCCCGCAGGGCCAGCCGCCGGGAGGGCCCGCGGTCCGGCCCGGGGTGGCCGCCCGCCCGGGCGAGGGCGTGGCGCAGTCCGCCGGGGACGCGGCGCAGCAGGGCCGGGAGCATCCGCGGCTCGTGGGCCATCGCGGCCGCCAGGTAGGCGCCGAGGCCGGAGCCGTAGCCGAAGGCCTGGGCGGCGAGGGCCTCGGGGGTGCGCCGGTGGCGGTGCCAGACGATCGCCTCGGGGGTGTAGGCGAGGCTGCGTCCGCCGACCAGGACGCGGAAGAAGGCGAGCAGGTCGTCGCCGCCGTGCGCGGGTGTGCCCGTCCCGGTGGCGGGGTCGAACCCGCCCATGTCGCGCAGGAGTTCGGTACGGAAGGCCATGTTGGTGCCGGAACCGAAGCGTCCGGCGGTGAACGGGAACAGGGGGTCGGCGGGCGGGTCGCGCAGGGACCAGATCCGGGGCGCGAAACCCTTGCCGAAGGCCCCGTGCCGCTCCAGGGCCGCCTGGGCCGCGGTGCGCAGCTCGGCGGGGACGATCAGGCCGGTGACGCAGCCGGTCTCCGGGTCGGCGCGGAAGGCGGCGGCCAGGGCGGCGGGCCAGCCGGGGTCGACCAGGGTGTCGTCGTCGGTGAAGGCCGTGAGGGGAGCGCGGACCGCCGCCAGGCCGCGGTTGTGCGCGCGGGCGAGGCCGGGGACGGGTTCGCGGAGGTAGCGGACGCGGGTGGCGTAGCGGGTGCGCACCAGGCGCTCGGTGCTGTCGTCGGACGGCGCGTTGTCGACCACGATCACCTCCGCGGGGGGCGGGTCGGCGGCCAGCAGCGAGTCCAGGCAGGAGCGCAGGAGTCCGGTGCGGTCGCGGGTGGCGACGACGACGCCGACCTGCGGGCGGGGCTCGCCCGCGCGCGGCGGGGCGGGCGCCGGGACGGAGGCGGGGGCGCGGGCGGCTCCGGGCAGCTCGCGGCGGGCCCTGTCGGCGAGCGCCCGCCACAGGTCCCGGGGGCCCTCGGCGGTGGCGGTCACGGTGCCCAGGGGCCTGCCGTGGAGCCGGACGAGGGCGAGGGCGGGGCCGGTGGGGTCGCGGCGCGGGGGGCGGCCGCCCGGGGCGCGGAACTCGCCGGGCCGGGCCAGGTCGATGTCCACGACCGCGACGGCCCGGAAGGCGTCCCCGGCCTGGCCGGTGGGCGGCGCGGGGCGGGCGCGGGAGGGGGGACCGGCAGGGGCGGGCGGGGTCACGGGGCGCTCCGGGCGGGGACGCGGGGGTGGGCGCCGGGGCGCTCGGAGAGCAGGGTGCGCAGGATGCGGGTGCCGTCGGAGACGGCGTGGAGGTTGGACGAGCCGCTGCGGCGGGGCAGTTCGAGGCTGGGGACCTCCGCGATCCGCAGTCCGCTGCGCAGCGCGTGCACGATCATCTCCGCCTCGATCTCGAAGCCGACGGCATGCAGGTCGAGTTGGTCGAGGAAGGGGCGCCGGAAGGCGCAGAAGCCGTAGCAGAGGTCGGTGAGCGAGGCGCCGTAGAGCCGGTTGACGACCGCCAGCAGGGCGCGGTTGCCGAGCCTGCGGACCCGGGTGAGGTCCAGGGACCCGCCGCCCGCGA
The DNA here is from genome assembly GCF_024497955.1 of Streptomyces sp. C10-9-1. Classification (GTDB taxonomy): domain Bacteria; phylum Actinomycetota; class Actinomycetes; order Streptomycetales; family Streptomycetaceae; genus Streptomyces; species Streptomyces sanyensis. Next base: position 41,536 of record NZ_JANHKP010000021.1, read on the forward strand.
CGAAGCGCGAGCCCTTGACGAAGTCGTAGCCGTGCTGGAGGAAGTGCAGGAAGTGGGGGATCTCGGCGGGCGACATGCTGCCGTCCGCGTCCATCATCACCACGTACTCCCCGCGTGCCGCGAGGAAGCCGGTGCGCAGGGCGTTGCCCTTGCCCGGGCCGGACTGGGGAAGGAGGCGGACGCCCGGCATGCACTCGGCCGCCATGCGGACGGTCGCGTCGCTGGAGTCGCCGTCGATCAGCAGGACCTCGTCGACGCAGTCGGGGATCTGCTCGAAGACCCAGGGGATGTTGCGCGCCTCGTTGCGCGCCGGGACGACCAGGCTCACCGTGCACGGCGGCGGGGTCCGGTCCCCGGCGCGGCGCAGCGGGTGGGGTGCGGGGTCGGTGGATCGGCGCAGCGGGTGGCCGTCGGGGGACGGCGGCGCGTCGGCGGTGGCGGGGAGCCGGGTCGGGCGGGTGGTCATGATCTCTCCGGGATCGCATCGGTGCACCGGGTGCCGTGCCACGGAGGTCGTCCGCTGGAGTCCGGGCACTGAGGCCCTGTACGTTTACGCTGTATACGTACACTTTCGCCCCGATTGCCCCTAGGGTCAAGAGCTGCTCGTACCGTGACGGACCGGACACTCGATGAAGGCGGCCCCATGCACCAGGACCCGGCCTCCGGCGCACCGGAGCACGGCCCGCGCCCGGCGCGCAGGCGCAGCGACCGGGGCCGCTACGGCCGCCTCAGCCGCGAGCGGGTGCTGGGCACCGCCCTGGAGCTGGTGGACCGCGAGGGGCTGTCGGCCCTGAGCATGCGGCGACTGGGGGCGGAGCTGGGTGTGGAGGCCATGGCGCTGTACCGCTACGCGGAGGGGAAGGAAGGGCTGCTCGACGGCCTGGTGGAGGCGTTCTTCACGGAGCTGCACGCCCGTCTGGACGCGGCGGCGCCCGCCGCCGCGGCGCCGGCCCCGGGGGCCGGCGGGGAGCAGGTCACGGCGGGGGCGGACGCCCCCGGGGCCGACGGGGCACCGCGCTGGCGGGCCGAGCTGCACCGGATGGCCGCGGGCACCTACCGCCTGGCCCTGGACCACCCCCAGGTCGTACCGCTGCTGGCGACCCGGATGCTCGCCGTGCCCCTGGCGCGGCGGCCCGCGGCGGTCCTGGAGCAGCACGAGCGGGTCCTGGCGCTGCTGCGGGAGGCGGGCCTCGACGGGGCGGACTCGGCCGCGGCCTTCCGCGCCTACTCGGGCTGGGTGCTCGGCTACGTCCTGGTGGAGCTGCGGGCGGTGGTGGACGACCCGGACGAACCCGATCCGGCCTTCCGGCTCGGCCTGCACCGGATCCCCGCCCGTCGGCTGCCCCTGCTGCGCGCCGCCGCGCCGTCCCTCGCGGAGCGGGCGGGCCCCCGGGACCTCGCCGCGGGGCTGGACGCCCTGCTCGACCGGTTCGCCCCGGCGGAGCACTGAGCCGGTTCACCCCTTCGGATGACCGAGGCGCGGAACCGCGATCCCCCTGCGAACGTTCTTCCGGGTATCGGCACAGAGGATCGGGGGGCCGTGATGACGAACGACCGGCCCGCCTGGGGCGGGAGCGACCGCGCCGGAGCGGCGGCCAGACTCATGCTGGCCTGGGTCGCCCTGCTGTGGGCCCTGGAGGCGGTGGACGCGGCCACGGGCCACGCCCTGGACCCCTACGGCATCACGCCCCGGGAGAGCTCGGAACTGGCGGACGTGGTGCCCGCCGCCTTCCTCCACTTCGGCTTCGCCCATGTCGCCGCCAACAGCATCCCGCTGCTGGTGATGGGCTTCCTCGCCGCGCTCGGGGGCATACGCCGCTTCCTCGTCGTCGCCCTGCTGATCATCGTGGCGGACGGACTGGCGGTCTGGCTGGTCTCCCCGGCGGACACCAACACGGCGGGGGCCTCGGGCCTCGTCTTCGGCCTCTTCGGCTACCTCCTCGGGCGCGGCGTCGCGGAGCGCAAGCCCAGGGACGTCGCCGTGGCGGTGCTGGTGGGCGCCGTGTGGGGCGGCGCCGTCCTGGCGGGGATATCCCCAACCGACACCCAGGTGAGCTGGCAGGCGCACCTCTTCGGGCTGCTGGCGGGGGTGGCGGCGGCCTTCGCCCTCCGCGACCGGGGGCGGGCGCCCGCGCGGGGCTGAGCGCGCCGGGCCCGGGGCGGTCTCGCGTACGGGGGCCCCGGCAGCCGGGCCCGCGGGTGCGGGCAGGTGGCGGGTCGCCCTCCCCCGACGGCCCCGGCTGCGCCCCGCGGACGCCGGGCCCGGGGACGCCGGGCCCGGGGGCGGCTCCCGCTCACACCGTCAGGCCGCGCACCACCAGGTCCAGCAGGGCGCACACGAACAGCGCGATACCGATGAAGCCGTTCACCGTGAAGAAGGCGCGGTTCAGCCGGGAGAGGTCGTGGGGCCGCACGATGGAGTGCTCGTAGACGAAGGCCGCGGCCACGATCGCCAGCCCCAGCCACAGGAAGGCACCCGCCCCGGTGGCCAGCGCGTACCAGACGAACAGCCCCATGGTGACGGCGTGGCACCCGCGCGCGCCGTACAGCGCCGCCGGGATGCCGAAGCGGGCGGGCACGGACTGCACGCCGTGGGCGCGGTCGGCCTGGACGTCCTGGCACGCGAAGATCAGGTCGAAGCCGCCGATCCAGACGCCCACCGCGAGGCCCAGCACGACCGCGTCCCAGGACCACGCCCCGGTGACGGCGATCCAGGCGCCGACCGGCCCCATGGCCTGCGCCAGCCCGAGGATCGCGTGCGGGAAGTCGGTGAACCGCTTGCCGTAGGGGTAGACCACCATCGGCACCACGGCGACGGGGGCGAGCGCCAGGCACAGCGGGTTGAGCAGCGCGGCGGCGCCCAGGAAGACCGCCAGCGCGATCAGTGCACCCGTCCACGCCGAGCGCACCGAGACCGCCCCGGTGACCAGCTCGCGGGAGGCGGTGCGCGGATTGCGGGCGTCGATCTCCCGGTCGATGATCCGGTTGCAGGCCATGGCGAAGGTCCGCAGCCCGACCATCGCCACCGTGACGAGGAGCAGTTCCCCCCAGTGCACGGTGCCGTCCGTCCGGAACATCGCGGTCAGCGCCGCGATGTAGGCGAAGGGCAGCGCGAAGACCGAGTGCTCGATCATCACCAGCCGGAGGAACGCCCGGGTGCGCCCGGGCTGCGGGACGGCCGCTGCGGCAGAGGTCACGAGAGTCCGTACTCCTTCCAGCGGCGGTCCACCAGCGCCGCCGTCGCCGGGTCGGAGACCACCATCTCGGGCCACCCGCCGTCGCGGGTGTAGCCCTCCTCGGGGAGCTTGCGGGTCGCGTCGATACCGGCCTTGCCGCCCCAGAACTGCTGGTAGGAGGCGTGGTCCAGATGGTCGACCGGCCCCTCGACGACCGTGAGGTCGCGCGCGTAGTCGGTGTTCCCGAGGGCCCGCCAGGAGACCTCGTGGAGGTCGTGGACGTCGCAGTCCGCGTCCACGACGACGATCAGCTTCGTCAGCGACATCATGTGCGCGCCCCAGATGGCGTGCATCACCTTCTGCGCGTGCTTCGGGTACTTCTTGTCGATCGAGACGATCGCGCAGTTGTGGAAGCCGCCCGACTCCGGCAGGTGGTAGTCCACGATGTCCGGAACGATGATCTTGAGCAGCGGCAGGAAGAAGCGCTCGGTGGCGCGGCCCAGCGGCCCGTCCTCCGTCGGCGGCCGTCCCACCACGATGGACTGGAGCAGCGGCCGCTTGCGCATGGTGACGCAGTCGATGGTCAGCGCGGGGAACGGCTCCTGCGGCGTGTAGAAGCCGGTGTGGTCGCCGAAGGGCCCCTCGGGCAGCATCTTCCCGGGCTCCAGCCAGCCCTCCAGCACGACCTCCGCGTCAGCCGGGACCTGGAGGGGCACGGTCCTGCAGTCCACCATCTCGATCCGCCGGCCCGCGACGAACCCGGCGAACAGGTACTCGTCGATGTCCCCGGGCAGCGGAGCGGTGGAGGCGTAGGTCACGGCGGGCGGGCAGCCGAAGGCGATCGCGACCGGCAGCCGCTCGCCCCGCCGGGCGGCGACCTGGTAGTGGTTCCGGCTGTCCTTGTGGATCTGCCAGTGCATGCCGATGGTGCGCCGGTCGTGCCGCTGGAGGCGGTAGAGGCCCAGGTTGCGGATGCCGGTGTCGGGGTCCTTGGTGTGGGTGAGCCCCAGGTTGAAGAAGGAGCCGCCGTCCTGGGGCCAGGTGAACAGGGCGGGCAGGGCGTCGAGGTCGACGTCCTCACCCGTGAGGACGACCTCCTGCACCGGCGCGTCCTTCACCTTCTTCGGCGGGACGTGCACCATCGAGCCCAGCTTGCCGAAGGCCTCGCGCACCCCGACGAAGCCGTGCGGCAGCTCGGGCTTGAGCAGCCCGCCGATCTTCTCCCCGATCTCGGCGTAGGAGGACAGGCCCAGGGCCTTCAGCAGGCGCCGGTCGGTGCCGAAGACGTTCATCGCCAGCGGCATCGAGGAACCGCGGACGTTCTCGAAGAGCAGCGCCGGTCCGCCCGCCTTGTTCACCCGGTCGACGATCTCCCCGACCTCCAGGTACGGATCGACCTCGGCCTTGATGCGCTTGAGGTCCCCCTCGCGCTCCAGGGCGCGGAGCAGGGAGCGAAGATCGTCGTAAGCCATGCCGTCCAGTATCCGGCACGCACTACCCTGGAGCTGTCACGGGGGCCGCCCGGCCGGTCCCGAGCTCTGTTGCGCAGGGGGTCGGCCATGCTTCGGGTCCTGATGTTTCTGGTGCCTCTGGCGCTCAGCATCTACGCCTTCATCGACTGCATCACCACGGACGAGAAGGACGTCAGGTACATCCCGAAGCCCCTGTGGGCCATTCTGGTGCTGCTGTTCCCGCTCGTGGGCTCCGTCTCCTGGCTGATCGTGGGCAAGGACCGCGCGGCGCTCCAGCGTTCCGCGGGCCGCCGCGGCTGGGTCGCCCCGGACGACAACCCCGAGTTCCTGAAGTCCCTGGGCGAGAAGCGCACCGGCGACGAGGAGCGGCCGGAGTCCCCGAAGAGCACGGAGGACGCGGTGGAGGGCGACGACCCCGACAACCGCCCCCGCCCCTGAGCCCGTCGCGCCCGACGCCCCACCGCCGCCGACCGCGAGGAGCTCCGTGACCCCCTACCGGCAGTGGCTCGCCACCGCCCTCGCCGAGGCCCGCACCGGCCTGGCCGAAGGCGGCCTGCCGATCGGTGCCGCCCTCTACTCCGCCGACGGCACCCTGCTGGGCCGCGGCCGCAACCGGCGCGTCCAGGACGGCGACCCCTCGATGCACGCGGAGACCGCCGCCTTCCGCGCGGCGGGGCGGCAGCGCACCTACCGCGGCACCACCATGGTGACCACCCTGTCCCCCTGCTGGTACTGCAGCGGCCTGGTCCGCCAGTTCGGCATCTCCCGCGTCGTGATCGGCGAGGCGCGGACCTTCCACGGCGGCCACGACTGGCTCGCCGGGCACGGCGTGGAGGTCGTCCTCCTCGACGACGCGGAGTGCGCAGCGATGATGGGGGCCTTCGTCGCCGAGCACCCCGGGCTCTGGCACGAGGACATCGGGGACTGACCCGCCCCCTCCCGCGCGCCCCGGGCCCGGTTCCACGACCCGCCCGAAGGCGGCGACGGCGGGTAACGGGACGAACACGAATCCGGCCGGAACATTCGCCCGGGCCTGCTCCGCCGCCTACGCTGGACGTCCTGACCGTCCATCAGCCCTCCGGCGCCAGTTGACCGACGGGGAGTCGTTCTTGAGGGATCAACTCGCCGCGAGGAGCGACCTGCTCGCGCAGCTCACGTCCCATCTGACCGGCACCGAGGTGGCCGGCCGGCGCCAGCGTCCCTACTGCCGGGCCCTGCCGCCGCCCGTGGTGGCCGTGGTCGGCGGGCGGGGCACCGGCAAGACCCACGCCTTCGCGCGGCTGCGCCAGGACTGCGCCCCGGTCACCCCGACCGCCTACCTCGACTGCGCCGACGAGGCCCTGCGCACCGGGGCCGCCGAGTCCCCCCGGTCCCGTTCCCTGGTGACCGAGGCCCTGCGGGTCCTGGGTGCCGGCTTCACGGCCAGCGGCCCGGCCCGATCCGGGGCCCTGCACACCACGCGCCTGTTCGCCGGGCTGGTCGCCATCGCCTCCGGCACGTGGAACGCGGACGAGGACGAGCGCATCGCGGCCGAACTGCGCCGCCTGGAGCCGGTGTCGCCGGCCCGCGGCGACGGCGCCGGGACGGTCCGCGACGGCGTGGCGACGCTGATGGCCGCCTACGCGGAGGCACCCGGCCGCCCCCGCGCCGCCGGGTCCCATGTCGAGCTGTCGGTCGAGGTGCTGCTGCGCAAGCTGCTCACGCGGGCCGGCCGCCGGGCCGCGGACTGGTACGGCGCCTACCCGGGGGCGCAGGGCAGCGCCCGCTCGGGGCTCGTCCTGCTGGGCCGCCACTTCCTGCTCGGCGGCGACCAGCGGCGCCGCGCCGAGTACTTCCTCGGCCAGGCTCTGCGGGCCGATCTGGAGGCCGCGTACCGCACCACCGGCGGCTGGCTGCTGCGCACCGGGCGTCCGCTGATGCTCCTGGACAACGCCCACGACGAACTCGGCGAGCAGCTCGTCCGGGACTGCCTCACCCACCGCGGCACCGGGCACCAGGACCGGGTGGTGGTGTACGCCGCCTTCCGCCACGAGGACCCGCAGGTGCTGCGCGGCGCACGGCGGCTGCCCTCGCTGACGTCCGCGGTGGGACTGGCGCGGGAGCGGACCGACGGCCTGTGCCGCAACCCGCTGGTGGTGATCCCCTATCCGCCGCTGCCGCCCGCGGGCCCGGAGACCTCGGACGGGCTGCTGAGCCACGTCGACCCCGATGCGATGCTCCCGCCCGGACTGCCCCGCGCACTGCACCGCTTCACCGGCGGGCGTCCGCTGGCCATGACCCGGATGACCGCAGCCATCGAGGAGCTGAGGTCCCAGGGTCCGCCCCTCGGTGCCGCGGCCCCCTCGCCGCTGGCCGGACTGACGCTGCGGGCCCTGCTCGACCACCGCGGCACCGCGCCCGGCCCCCCGGCTCCGACCGTGGCGGAGGCACTGCGCCGGGAGCTGGCCCCGGGGGAGGCCGGGGAGCTGCTCACCCTGCTGAGCCCCGCGGCCGACGTGCGGGCCGCCGCCCTGCTGCTGCCCGCGGCCGCGGCGATGACCACCACCGAGCTGCGCGCCGCCCTGGACGCCGACGGCTGGCCGCGGTGCGAGGAGCACTTCGTCGCCGACCACTGCCTGCGCACCCTGCTGCTGCACCGGCTGTGGCACCGGGATCCCGACCACGCCTCCTGGATCGGGGCGCACGAGAGCCTGACCACCCACTACGCCTCCAACCACCCCGCTTCCTGGCAGCAGTACCAGCACGAGCTGGCGAGCGGCCGGACCCGCAACGCGGTCGCCTACCTGACCGGTTCGCTGGACCGCGCGGACACGGCCGCCTGGCTGGAGGACCTGCTGCGGATCGCCTCGGCCCCGCTGTTCACCGGCCTGCCGGAGCGCCGCGGGACCGCCTTCACCGGCGGCCACCGCGACCTGGGCCGCCGGGTGGAGCGGCTGCTGCACGTCGCCTGGCTGGCGCAGGACCGGCTGGAGCTTCCGGAGTCCCGGCTGGAGACGGCCTCGCACAGCGCCCTGCACGCGCTGCGCGACGACGTCGCCGACGGCTCCGTGCTGACGGACGCGGCCGGGCTGTGGGCGGAGAGCATCAGATCGGGACGGCCGCTCCGGGAGTGCGGATGCACCCGGAGGGGCCCGGCGAACGGGGGGAGCCCGGCGTGAACAACCTGACCAGGATCGCCATCGGTGCGGCCGCGGTCGCCGCCCTGGTCCTCGGGGTGCTCTTCGGCCCCGGAGTACTGGACCCCGACCGCTCCTGCGCCGCCGGGGTGGAGCGGCCCGAGGGCAGCGAGGAGTGCATCGGCGTCTCGGCGACCGGGTTCGACTTCGGCGTCGGTGAGATCCGGGACGTCGCGCGGGCCATCGGCGCCGAGAACGCGCGGGTGGCGAAGGAGGGCGGCCTCGCGGTCTCCGTGGCCGTGATGATGCCGTTCAGCGCCACCGCCCCCGAGCAGCTGACGAAGATGCGCCACGAGCTCCAGGGCGTGTACATCCGGCAGCTGCTCGCCAACCGGGAGGAGGGCAGGCCGCCGAGGATCCGGGTGCTGCTGGCCAACACCGGCAATCTCGGCCTCCACTGGGAGTCGGTCACCGAGCAGCTGGTGGGCATGGCCGACGATCCGGTGCCGCTGCGGGCGGTGACCGGGATAGCGACCAGCAACACCGTCACCAAGCAGTCCGTGGGGCTGCTGTCCCGGCACGGCATCCCGATGGTCGGCTCGACCATCACCGCCGACGACATCACCGACATCCCCGGCCTGGCCCGGGTCTCCCCCACCAACACCGACGAGGCCCGGGCGCTGGTGGCCCACGCCACGTCCGTGGACCGCAACGCGCTGCTCGTCTACGACACCCAGCCGATGGACAACTACGCGCGGACCCTGCGGGAGGCCTTCGACCAGCAGCTGCCCGACCAGGTCTACGACGCGCGCCCGTTCACCTCCAGCGGGGAGCCGGACGACCCGGGCAACCTGGGGAACGTGTTCAACTCCATCGCCCACTACATCTGCGACACGGAGGCCCGCACCGTCTTCTTCGCCGGGCGCCACACCCCGCTGCGGGTCTTCGTCTCCGAGCTCGGCCGGTCGGGGTGCGCGGAGCGCGGGTTCACCGTGTTCACCGGGGACGAGGCGTCCTACCTCGGCCAGGACGAGCTGCTCGACCGGGCGGCGCTGGAGCAGCGGCCGGGGGAGAAGCGGCCGCGGGTGGTCCTGAAGTACGCCGCGCTCGCCCACCCGGACTCCTGGGTCGCCTCGCCCGGGCACACCCCTCCGGCGACGGGGGGCTCGGAGGCCGCGTTCCGGCGGCTGGAGTCGACTCTGTCGGAGGTGCGGCCCGAGATCGGGGAGAACACCCTGCACGACGGCCAGACGATCATCGGGTACGACGCCATGGCGACCGCGGTCCAGGGGATCCGCCGCGCCACCGGTGCCTCGGCGGCGGTGCCCGCGCTGGAGGACGTGACGGCGCAGTGGCCCCACTTCACCGGCTCGCTGCGGGTCGAGGGCGCCAGCGGCTGGATATGCCTGGACACCGAGGGCAACCCGCGGAACAAGGCCGTGCCCATCGTGCGGCTGACGGGTGACGGCTCGCTGGGGTTCGAGGGGTTCTCCTGGCCGGACGGCGAACCGCCCCCCGAGGACTGCGTCTACCGCAAGGACTGAGGGAGCGGCGCCCGGGCCCGTCGGCGCCGGGCGGGGCGCTCAGCGGCGGGCGTAGTCCTGCCGCAGCCGGCGCCGGTGGTCGGCGGTCCAGGTGGACCAGTCGGTCGTGGGGTGGCCGTCGAGCGCTGCGGCCAGGCGCTCGACGTGGTCGTGCCAGCATGCCAGGCGGTCGAGCAGCGCCTCGTCGTCGCAGCGGAGTTGGTTGGTGAAGCGCAGGACCGTGCGGTCGGTGCCGTCGCCGTGGGGTTCGAGATGGAAGCGGATGCGGCCGTGGACGCCCACGGTGTACTCGGCGACCCGCTCCATGTCCCAGGCGGTGACGCGGCCCTCGGCCGCGGTGCGGCGGCCCTCGGCGTCGGCGGTGAGCTGCCGCAGGACCACGGCGCCGCCGATCCTCGGTTCGAGGAGTTCGGCGGCGCAGAGCCAGGTCGGCAGTCCCTCGGGAGTGGCGACGGCGGCCCACACGCTGATCACCGGGTGGGGCAGGTCGAGCACGAAGCGCACCAGGCGGGTTCCGTCGCTCTGGTCCTCGGTGGTGCCCGGGGTGATCGTCTCGCTCATCGCCCCAGCGTCTCCCGGCGGCCGCCCCGCGGCGAAGGCGCCACGCCCGGGGCGCCCCCGCACGCGGTACGGGCGGGGGCCGCCGGGGGCAGCCCCGGGCCCGTGCGCGGGGTCAGACCCCCGCGTAGGAGTGGAGGCTGTTCACGAACATGTTGACGCCGTAGTAGTTCCACAGGAACGTCAGGAAGGCGATCAGCGCGATGTAGGCGGCCTTGCGGCCCTTCCAGCCCGCGGTCGCACGGGCGTGCAGGTAGGCGGCGTAGGCGACCCAGGTGATGAAGGACCAGACCTCCTTGGCGTCCCAGCCCCAGTAACGGCCCCAGGCGTCGCCCGCCCAGATGGCCCCCGCGATGATCGTGAAGGTCCACAGCGGGAAGACGGCCGCGTTGACCCGGTAGGCGAACTTGTCCAGGGTGGCGGCCGAGGGCAGGCGCTCCAGGACCGAGGTCGCGAAGCGGCCCGGGGTGCCGCCGCCTGCGAGCTTGGCCTCGTAGGAGTCGCGGAAGAGGTAGAGGATGCTGCCGACCGCGCCCAGGTAGAAGACCGCGCCGCAGAAGATCGCGGTGGAGACGTGGATCCACAGCCAGTAGGAGTCCAGCGCCGGGACCAGCTGGTCGCTCTCGGTGTAGAGGACGGTGACGGCGAGCCCGAGGTCCAGCAGCACCGTGGTGACCAGCGGCAGCCCGGCCCAGCGGACGTTCTTCCCCGCGAACAGAAGCACCAGGTAGACGCCGACGACGACGGTCGAGAAGGTCGTCGAGAACTCGTACATGTTGCCCCACGGCGCACGCTGCACCGACAGGGCCCGGGAGGCGACCCCGGCGGCCTCCAGCAGGAAGGCGAGGACGGTGAGGGAGACCGCGATCCGGCCGTAGAGGTCGCCCTTCGCGGTTCCGCCGTGGGCGCCGGGGCCGTCGGGGACGTCCCGGGCGCCGCCGGTGGCCCGGGTGACCACCTTCGGCCTGTCCAGGACGGCGGTCCCCCCGGCGGTACCGACGGTGACGGCCGGTGCGGCGGCCTCCCGGCCCCCCTGGCCTCCGTCGCCCGCGGTCAGCGCGGCGGCGGTGCGGGCCACCTTGCTCCGGCTGCCGAAGAGCCATTCCGCCATGTGCGCGAAGAAGGCCAGGGTGTAGACGGCCATCGACGAGTAGATCAGGTAGTTGCTGATCTCCGCCAGGCTCTCGTTGGTTGCGGCGAGGTTCACGTGGTCGCCCCTTCGGCGGTTGCATCCACTGGTTCGGGCGCCGTCGGCGCCTGTGCGTTGAGGGCGAGGGCCAGGTCGCCGAGCTCCTCCGGGAGCTTCGCCGACTCGCTGCGGCCCAGGCCCGCCATCTCCACGACGGTCACCCCGTCCTCACCGCGCACGGCGCGCACCCAGACGCGGCGGCGCTGGACGAACAGGGAGGCCGCGAGGCCGCCGATCGCCGCGATCGCGCCGCTGAGGGCCCAGCCGGTGGCCGGCTGGCGGGTGATCTGGAAGGTCGCCCACTCCCTGACGTCCTTCTCGAAGGTGATGGAGCCGGCGCCGTCGGGCAGCTGCATGGTCTCGCCGGGCAGCAGCCGCTGCTTGAGGACCTCGCCGTTCGCGGCCTTGAACTGCTCCATCTTGCTGGTGTCCAGCTGGTACACGTTCTGCGGCAGGCCGGAGTCCACGCCCAGGCTGCCGTGGTAGCCGGTGAGGGCGAGCACCGGGAACTCCAGTCCGGGGAACTGGGAGAACATGTCGCCCTCGCCCGCTCCGGCGAAGGTCGGGACGAAGAACGCCTGGAAGCCGAGCTGGTCCTTCTCGCCGTCCGGGCCCCGGTAGCCGTCCATGACCTTGATGGCTCCGGTGGAGGTGACGTTGCTGTCGATGGGCAGCAGCGGCACCGGGTCCTGGAAGACGACCTCGCCCCGGGCGTCGCGGACCGTGACCACGGGCGCGTAGCCGTGGCCGTTGAGGTAGACCTTGGTGCCGTCCACCTCCAGCGGCCGGTTCACCTCGATGACCTGCTTGCGCTCGGTCCCCTCGGGGGTGGACCAGGTCACGGCCGCCTCGTAGGTGCGCGGGGTGCCGCGCTCGGGACCGCTCTTCGCGTAGGTGCCGGTGAAGCTGTCCAGTACGAAGCTGAAGGGGGTCAGGTCGTCCGTCGCGAAGAGGGACCCGGAGCGGAAGTCGTCGTACTGGGTGAGCGTGTTGGAGAAGCCGCCGCCCTCGACGACCAGCTTCCCGCCCTCCGACTTGAACAGCTGGCCCCAGGCGAAGGCCACCAGCATCACGATGAGGGAGACGTGGAAGACGAGGTTGCCCGCCTCGCGCAGGTAGCCCTTCTCCGCGGCGACCGCGTCGCCGGCCCGGTGGGCGCGGAAGCGGCGGCCGGCCAGCATCGCCAGGGCCGCCTCGCGCACCTGCTCCGGCTCCGCCTCGGTGCGCCAGGTGGTGTAGGCGGGCAGCCGGTCCAGCCGGCGCGGGGCGCCCGGCGGGCGGCTGCGCAGCTGGCCGACGAACTGCCAGGACCGGGGCACGATGCAGCCGATGAGCGAGACGAACAGCAGCAGGTAGATCGCCGAGAACCAGACCGAGCTGTAGACGTCGAAGAACTGGAGGCTGTCGTAGAGCGGCGCCAGTGTCTCGTGCCGCTCCCGGAAGGCGGCCACCTTGGTCTCGTCGATGCTGTTCTGCGGGATCAGGGAGCCGGGGATGGCGCCGAGGGAGAGCAGGAACAGCAGGATCAGGGCGACCCGCATGGAGGTGAGCTGGCGCCAGAACCAGCGCGCCCAGCCCACCGGGCCGAGGCCCGGGGCTCCCGCGGCGGTCTCGGCGGCGCCCTCGACGGGGGCGGTGGACAGCCGTGCGCCCGCCTCCCCGAGGTCGCGTTCCTCGGCCGTGCGGACCGCGCCCGCGGGTGCGCCGGTGTCCTCGACGGGACCGCCGGAGCCGTCCCCGCCCTCGCCGGTGCCCTTGCCGCTGCCGTTCATGGAGGTGCTGCCCATCTGCTCAGATCCCCACCGTGAAACCGTTGGACCAGCTCTGCATCGACTGGACCATGCCGTCCCACACGCCGGTGAGGAGCAGCAGGCCGGTACCGATCATCATGATGCCGCCGATCCGCATGACCCAGGCGTAGTGCCGCTTCACCCAGTCGAAGGCACCGAGCGCCCGGCGGAAGGCGATCGCGGCGATCACGAAGGGCAGGCCCAGTCCGAGGCAGTAGGCGACCGTCAGCAGCGCGCCGCGGCCCGCGCTGGCCTCGTTCGCCGAGAGGAAGGTGACGGACGAGAGGGTGGGCCCGATGCAGGGCGTCCAGCCGATGCCGAAGAGGGCGCCCAGCAGCGGAGCGCCCGCGAGTCCGGAGACCGGCCGCCGGTGGATGCGGAACTCGCGTCCGGTCATCCAGGGCATCAGCCCCATGAAGAACACGCCGAGCAGGATCATCAGGCCGCCGAGGACCCTGGAGAGGATCTCCCGGTGCTCCTGGAGGGTGGCGCCGAAGTAGCCGAAGAGCGCACCGCCGGAGACGAACACGGCGGTGAAGCCCAGGACGAACAGCGTCGCCCCGACGGCCATCCGGCCGCGGCGCGCCTCGGCCAGGTCGGTGCCGGTGACCCCGGTCACATACGACAGGTAGCCGGGGACGAGGGGGAGCACGCACGGGGAGAAGAAGGAGACGAGCCCCGCGGCGACGGCGATGGGCAGGGCCAGCAGGAGCGCGCCGCCCAGGACCGTCTCGTTGGTCCCGGGCACGGCGGTGACGGCCGCGGAGGCTGCGGCGAGGGCTTCCACGGGATCACTTCTCCGCGATCAGCGGGTCGATCATCCTGCGCAGGTCCTCGTCGTCGAGTGCCCGCAGGGCGCGGGCGGCGATCTTCCCCTCGCGGTCGAGCACGATGGTGGAGGGGATGGCCTGCGGGTTGAGGCTGCCCTTGGGGAACCCGTTGACGATGAGCTTCCCGTGCGGGTCGTAGATGCTCGGGTACCCGACGCCGTAGTCCTCCTCGAACCGGATGGCCGGACCCTTGCTGCCGTCGCGGGTGTTGATCCCGACGAACGCGACGCCCTGCTCCTCGGTCTCCTTGGCGACCTTGGCGAAGTAGGGGGCCTCCGAGCGGCACGGCGGGCACCAGGAGCCCCACACGTTGAGCACGACGACCTTGCCCTTGAGATCGGCGACGTCGAGCTGCTCGCCCTCCAGGGTCTCGCCCTTCAGCTCGTTCGGCAGCCGGCGCTCGCCCTTGGGGACCGTGGAGACGGCTCCGGTGCCCGCGACGAAGTTGGTGTCGCCGCCGCCCCCGGAGCGCCCGCCGTCCGCGCAGGAGGACAGGGTGAGCGCACCTGCGACGACCAGGGCGGTCGACAGGGCGGCGCGAGATGCTCGGCTGAAGCTCATGTGAAAAGTTTCGCATGGGCCCGGCGGCGATCTTCCGCGCCCCCCTGCGTGCCCGTTAGGCCCGTTGTCAGGACGCCTTAAGGAAAGTGCCCCATCCCCCGGCGGGCGCCTGGCCGACGTCGAGGGAACGGAGTTTCGCCAGGACCCCGGGGTCCTGGACGTCGAGCCAGTCGCAGAACTGGCGGAAGGAAACGAGCCGGACGTCCTTCTCCCCGGCCATCCGCGTCAGCGATTCCTCGACTGCGTCCATGTATATGCCGCCGTTCCACTGCTCGAAGTGGTTTCCGATGAACAGCGGGGCGCGATTCGACTCGTAGGCCCGGCGGAACCCCGCGAGATAGGCGCCGGTGGCCTGCTCGCGCCAGCCCGGGTACTTGGCGGGAACTCCCTGGGTGGAGTTCTTCGACTGGTTGGCGAGCATGTTGTAGTCCATCGACAGGACCTCGAAGGAGTGGCCGGGGAACGGCACCTGCTGGAGCGGCAGGTCCCACAGCCCCTGGCGCTTGTCCGGCCAGACCTGGCGGCCGCCGGGCGAGGAGGCGTCGTAGCGCCAGCCGAGCCGCCGCGCCGTGGGCAGCAGCTCGTCCTGGCCGAGCAGGCAGGGGGTGCGCCCGCCGACGAGTTCCCTGCGGTAGTCGAAGGGCAGCGGTTCGAGGTCCTTCCAGCCGGAGTTGGTCCGCCATTCGGTGACGAACTTCACAGCCTGGTCGATCTCGCTCCGCCAGTCGGCGGACGACCAGTTGCCCACCGAACCGGATCCGGCGCAGAAATGCCCGTTGAAGTGGGTGCCTATTTCGTGCCCGTCCAGCCACGCCTGCCGTATGTTCGCCAGGGTGTCCCTGATGTGCTCGTCGGTCAGATAACCGATGTCGGAGGCGCCGACACTGTTGTTCGGCGGCCGGTAGAGCGATTTCCTGGATTCGGGCAGCAGGTATATACCCGAGAGGAAGAACGTCATGGCCGCACCGTGGTTCCGGGCGAGTTCGAGAAAGCGCGGGAACAGCCCGTTCCCGACCTCGCCCGCCCCGTCCCAGGAGAAGACCACGAACTGCGGGGGCGTCTGCCCCGGTTCGAGGGGCACCGGGCGCCCGGGCTGGTGCGGCTGCCTGCCCGTGTCGGCCGTGGAGCCGTCGCCGATGAGCCGGGCCGCGGGCTTCGAGGGCGAGGCCCCGCCGCCTTCCGGTCCCCGTCCGCCCTTCCCGCCGCTGCCGCCCGCCGCCCCGCCGGCACCGCAGCCGGCCAGCGCGGCGGCGGCTGCGGCTCCGATCCCCGCTCCGAGCAGTCCCCTTCGAGTGATGTCCCGCATGACGCCCCCTCACCGCACCCCTCCCGGTCCAGGAGGGGCAGATCCGAACCAGCACAGGGGAAGATGCGCGCCGGAACAGTAAGGTTCCTGCCAGAGTGACCGTTTTTCCCGGCGATCTTCCGACCGCCGGGAAGCCGGGGGCGCACGCCGGGAGTGCCCCGGGGCGCGGGGCGCTCCCCGGGAAGCCCGGAGCGTCCGGGGAGGGCGGGGCGGCCCGCGTCAGGCGCCGAAGGCCTTCGCCTTGCCCTTCACCGGCTTCGCCCCGGCGAGCAGGTGCGGGGGCACCAGGTCCCGGGCGGGCTCGGTGTAGCCGACCGAGACGATCCGGTCGCCCTCGTAGGTGAAGGTGGTCAGCGAGGCGAGCGTGCACTGGCGGCGCCGCGGGTCGTGCCACAGCCTGCGCTTCTCCACGAAGCTGCGCACCACCCAGATCGGGAGCTGGTGGCTCACGCACACCGCCTCGTGCCCGCGGGCCGCGTCGCGGGCCGCGTCCAGCGCGCCCATCATGCGCACCACCTGGTCGACGTAGGGCTCACCCCAGGACGGGCGGAACGGGTTGGTCAGGTGCTTCCAGTTCCCCGGCCTGCGCAGTGCCCCGTCGCCGACGCCGAAGGTCTTGCCCTCGAAGACGTTCCCCGCCTCGATCAGGCGGCCGTCGGTCCCCAGCGCCAGCCCGTGGGCCTCGGCGATGGGCTGCGCCGTCTCCCGGGCCCGCTCCAGCGGCGAGGAGACGACATGGGTGACGTCCCGGTCCGCGAGGTGCCCGGCGACCCGGTCGGCCATCCGCCGGCCGAGTTCGGAGAGGTGGTACCCGGGGCGGCGGCCGTAGAGCACGCCGTCGGGGTTGTGCACCTCGCCGTGGCGCATCAGGTGGACGACGGTGATCTCCTTCGCGCTCATGCGGTGGCCTCCGCGGCGGCGCGGGCGGCGGCGGGCAGGGCCGCGGCGATCCGCTCCACGGCCCGCTCGTCGTGCGCGGTGGAGACGAACCAGGACTCGAAGGCCGAGGGCGGCAGGTAGACGCCGTCGGCGAGCATCGAGTGGAAGAAGGCGTTGAAGCGGAACGCCTCCTGCTTCCGGGCGTCCTCGTAGTTCCGCACCTCGCCGGTGGTGAAGAAGACCGAGAACATGTTGCTCGCCGTCTGGACCCGGTGGGCGACGCCCTCCTTGGCGAGGGCGCCCGCCACCAGCTCCCGGATCTCCCGGGACACCGCGTCGACGGCCGCGTAGGCGGCGTCGTCCAGCAGCCGCAGCTGCGCCAGGCCCGCGGCGGTGGCCACCGGGTTCCCGGAGAGCGTGCCGGCCTGGTAGACGGGCCCGGCCGGGGCCAGGTGGGCCATCACGTCGGCCCGCCCGCCGAAGGCCGCGGCGGGGAAGCCGCCGCCCATCACCTTGCCGAAGGTCATCAGGTCCGGGACCACCCCGTCGACGCCGAACCAGCCCGCCCGCGAGGTGCGGAAGCCGGTCATCACCTCGTCCGAGACGAACAGGGCGCCGTCGGCGGCGCAGAGGTCCTTCAGCCCCTGGTTGAAGCCGGGCAGCGGCGGCACGACGCCCATGTTGCCGGGGGACGCCTCGGTGATCACGCAGGCGATCTCCCCGGGGTGCGCGGCGAACGCGGCCCGCACGGCGTCGAGGTCGTTGTAGGGGAGCACGATCGTGTCGCCCGCCTGCGCTCCGGTGACACCGGGCGTGTCGGGCAGCGCGAAGGTCGCCAGACCGGATCCGGCGGCGGCGAGCAGGGCGTCGACGTGCCCGTGGTAGCAGCCGGCGAACTTCACCACCTTGGCGCGGCCGGTGAAGCCGCGGGCGAGGCGGATCGCGGACATGGTCGCCTCGGTGCCGCTGGAGACCAGGCGCACCTGCTCCACCGGGGCCACCCGGGCCACGATCTCCTCGGCGAGGGCCACCTCGCCCTCGCCCGGCGTGCCGAAGGAGGTGCCGCGGGCCACTGCCGCCTGCACCGCCTCGACCACCTCGGGGTGTGCGTGCCCGAGGATCATCGGCCCCCAGGAGCACACCAGGTCGACGTACTCGCGGCCGTCGGCGTCGGTCAGGTACGGGCCGCTGCCGGAGACCATGAACCGGGGGGTACCGCCCACGGCGCGGAAGGCGCGGACGGGAGAGTTCACGCCGCCGGGCGTCACGATGGCCGCGCGGTCGAAAAGCGTCTGCGAAACTGGGGCGTCATAGGGAAAGCTCACGGAAACCATGGTCTCAGAGCCTTCGGCGATCTTGCGGACAGGTGTTTCACCGCACGTTCGTGGGGGAGGTCACTGTCACGATGATCTGGTTGCGCGGCGGGGGCTGCGAGTGGTCGGGTGGAGATATGCATCGCGGTGGCGGACTGGGCGAGGGGACCGACGACCTGGGTCCCGAGCCCGCCCGGCGTGGTAAGCACCGCCGAGGTGAAGCGGAAGAGCCCGTGGGAGGCAGGAGCGGCCGGTTGGGGGTGACGTACAAGTACTTCGGTGCGCCCGACGGGGCCACGGCCGCGCGCGTGCCCATCTCGATGCGCCCGGAGGAGCTCGGCGGCGACGAGCTCGGCATGGGCGGGATGTTCACCAAGATCAAGCCCGAGACCATAGCCGCGATGGTCCTCACCGGTATCCAGGGGATGCCGCTGCACCGGGTCCCCCCTCTGGAGCTGGTGGTGCTGCACCCCGACTACGCGGTCGTGAAGCTGCCGATGACGGCGGTGGACCCGCTGCGGGACATCGGCGAGGAGTCCGTGGGCGCGGCGGCGTTCATCTGGTCGACCGTCCCGGACCGGGGCGGCCCGAGGGACGCCTTCGACGTCTACCAACTGCTCCACGAATGGCAGGATTTCAGCCATCGTCTGCACGAGGCAGGGCACCAGCCGTACTGCCTCGTCTGGCCCTGACCCGGGGGCGACCGGCCTCGGGCCGGGCCCTCGTTCGTTCCGTCGGCCACGGACGGGAAGCCGGCTCCGGACGGCGCCGGCGCCCCCTCCCCCGCCGGCCGGGCGGCGCCCCCGGCCGGCGGGATCACCCGGTCGGACGTCCCCGCTCGCGGCCGCCGTGCCGGGTCCCGAATCCTGGGGGGCGGCGGAAGGCGCCCCGAAGGGACGGCGGGCATGGGACGGCACACTTCACCGGACGCGCACGGCGCACCGGAGAGCCACGCCCGGATGGTGGGCGGACTGCTCTTCGCGGGCGTGCTCATGCTGGGCACCGGCGTGCTCGCCGTGCTCCAGGGGGTCGCGGCGCTCGGCGGCGAGGTGTACACCCGCGTCGACGACGGCTACCTCTACGGCTTCTCGCCGGCCGGCTGGGGCTGGGTGCACATCGCCCTCGGGGCGCTGATCGCCCTGACGGGGTGGGGCGTCCTCGGGGACGCGGCCTGGGCACGGCTGCCCGGCCTGCTGTTCGCCTCGCTGGGCCTGGTCGCCCAGTTCGCCTACCTCCCCTACCAGCCGGTGTGGTCGGTGGTGCTGATGGCGGCGTACGCCCTCGTCCTGTGGGCGCTGGCCGTGCGGCGGGACGTGGCGCGCCGCTGAGGCCCGGCGCCGCCGGGCCCGTCAGACGACCGGCGGCCGCCCCAGGCGGGCCATCAGCCAGACGGTGCTCCAGCGCATCGGGCGGCGCGTGCCGCAGGGCGTGCGCACCCCCTCCGCGAAGCCCGCGAACCAGGCGCGCAGGCCGGGCGCCGAGCGGGTGCGGGCCAGGGTGAGCGCCGTCCAGGACCCGAGGTAGAGCGGGACCAGCAGCGCGGGCAGGTTCCGCTTGGCCAGCCAGACCCGGTTGCGTGCGGTCATCCGGTAGTAGACGCCGTGCCGGGTGGGCTCGGTGCGGGGATGCTGGAGCACCAGTTCGGGGGCGTAGAGGATGCGCCAGCCGTCGTCGAGTGCCCGCCAGGCGAGGTCGGTCTCCTCGTGGGTGAAGAAGAAGTCGTCCGGCCAGCCGCCGATCCGCTCCAGCATCCGCATCGACAGGGCGTGGCCGCCGCCGAGGAAGGTCGTCACCGGGCCGCCGCGCAGGGGGTCGGTGTTGCCGATGCGGGGCACGTGGCGCCGCTGGGTGAAGCCCGTCTCGTCGGCGATGCGGAAGCTGACGATGCCCAGGCCGGGGTCCTCGCCGTACAGGGCGGCCAGCCGGCCGAAGACGTCGGTGCCGACGAGCAGCCCGTCGTCGTCGAGGTCGACCAGCACGTCCACGTCGCCGAAGGCGCGCAGCCGCTCCATGGCGACGTTGCGCCCGCCCGACACCCCGAGGTTCTCGGGCAGTTCGACGCCGGTGACGTGCTCGGGGAGCTCGGGCAGCGGCGCGCCGTTGGAGACCACCACGATCCGGGTGGCCGGGTGGTCCTGGGCGTCCACCGAGTCGAGCAGCGCACGCAGCTCGGCCGGGCGGGTGCCCATCGTCAGTACGGCCACGCCGATGCGCGCTCGGGTCACGTCCACTCTCCCTCGATCACCGACCAGGTAACCGGTCGTGACCCGGGAGCTTAACGGGGACCGTCCGTCAGATGTACGAAGGACGTCCCCCGTACGGCGGGCGCGTCAGGCCCCCGGCCCGCTCCTCCCGCGCCCCTTCCCGGGTGGGGCCCACGGCGGGCCCCGCCCGGGAAAGCGCTGGCAGCGGTGTGCCGGACGGTGGCATCCTGGCGCCGTGAACGGACCGGAGATCACCCTCAGCGTCGCCCCCGAGCTGCGGCTCTTCGTCTCATCGGACCGGCGGCGGGGCCGGGCGGCCGTGACCACGGACGGCTCCTCGTCCCTCGGCCACGTCGTGGAGTCGCTGGGTGTCCCGCTCACCGAGGCGGGCGTGCTGCTGGCCGACGGGCTCCCGGTGGACGCCTCCCACGTCCCCCGCTCCGGGGAGTACATCGAGGTGCGGGGGGTGGAGCGGCCCCAGCGGGTGCCGGGTGCGCCGCTGCGCTTCCTGCTGGACGTGCACCTCGGGACGCTGGCCCGGCGCCTGCGGCTGCTGGGCGTGGACGCCGCGTACGAGAACGAGGACATCGGCGACCCGGCCCTGGCGGCGCTGTCCGCCGCGGAGCGGCGGGTGCTGCTCTCCCGCGACCGGGGGCTGCTGCGCCGCCGTGAGCTCTGGGCGGGCGCCTACGTGTACAGCGACCGGCCGGACGACCAGCTGACCGACGTGCTGGAGCGCTTCGCCCCCGTGCTCGCCCCCTGGACCCGCTGCACGGCGTGCAACGGGCCGCTGGCGGAGGCGGACAAGGACACCGTGCGGGAGCGGCTGGAGCGGGGCACCCAGCGCAGCTACGACGTCTTCGCCGAGTGCACCTCCTGCGGGCGCGTCTACTGGCGCGGGGCGCACCACGCCCGGCTGGAGGCCATCGTCGCCTCGGCGCTGCGCACGGCCGGGGGCCCGGGCCGGGACACGCCGCAGGCCGTGTGAGGGTGCCCGGCCCCGCGGACGGGGTGCGGCCGGTCCGTCAGAAGACGTACGGGTCACCCGTGGCGAGGACGAGCACCCGGTGCTCGTCGTTGCCGGGGTTGCGGTCCGTCGCGCCGCCGCTCCACGCCGTGGAGACCCGCACCGTCATCTCGGAGGAGGCACCGGGGGCGGTGGCCGAGAGCACCGTGGTGCGCCCGGTGCCGTCCGCGCGCAGCGGGCCGACGGCGCACAGCACGACGCGCTCCGCCTCGCGCAGGCACTGCTCGGGCATCCGCAGCTCCCCGGTCGGCGCCGTCGAGAGCTCCACGCGCAGGGTGACTCCGCGGAGCGAGGACGGGCCGTGGTTGCGGCTCACCACGACGAGGTCGAGCCGGCCGTCGTCCAGGGTGATGCGGCCGTGGTGGGCGATGTCGGCCTCCGGGGCGACCGCGTCCTCCGCCGGGGCACCGGGCTCCGGGTCGGCCGGTCCTGGGGTCGCCCCGGGTTCCCGGTCGGCCGCGGGCCGCAGCCACGGTCCGGCCGTGTCGGGCAGCGCCCCGGCCGTGTCGTCGAAGGGCCCCGCCGGAGCTGCCGCCCCCGAGGCGGAGCCCGCCGCCAGCGCCACCGCCGCGACCGCTGCCGCGAGTCCCCGGCGGACCGTCCTCGTCGCATACATCAGCGTCATGGGCGAAAGATACCGATCATCCGCCTATAGCCAGGATTGCCCGCGTCCTCTCGGCGCGTCCCGCACCGGGAACCGGCCGCCGCCGCACCCCGGGCAGCGGGCCGACGGTCGCACCGAAACATCCCGTACACACGGCCGACCTATCCTGGCGGCTGTTCGATCACACGCGCGAGGAGCCACATGACCACCGCCGGATCCCCCGTCGCCGTCGTCACCGGCGCGAGCAGCGGCATCGGGGCCGCCACCGCCCGGGCGCTCGCCGCCGCGGGCCACCACGTCGTCCTCACCGCCCGCCGGAAGGACCGCATCGAGGCACTCGCCGCCGAACTCGCCGGGGCCGGGCACCAGGCCACCGCCCGGGCCCTGGACGTCACCGACCGGGCCGCGGTGGACGCCTTCGCCGCCTCGCTCGACCGCTGCGACGTGCTCGTCAACAACGCCGGCGGCGCACTGGGGGCCGATCCCGTGGCCTCGGCCGACCCCGAGGACTGGCGCCGGATGTACGAGGTCAACGTGATCGGCACGCTCCACATCACCCAGGCGCTGCTGCCCGCGCTCACCGCGAGCGGCGACGGCACGGTGGTCGTCCTGTCCTCCACTGCGGGGCTCGCCACCTACGAGGGCGGGGGCGGCTACGTGGCGGCCAAGCACGGCGCCCACGTCCTCGCCGAGACCCTGCGGCTGGAGATCGTCGGCACACCGGTGCGGGTCGTCGAGATCGCCCCCGGGATGGTGCGGACCGAGGAGTTCGCGACGACCCGTTTCCGCGGTGACGCCGAGAAGGCGGCCGCCGTCTACGCGGGGGTGGCGGCGCCGCTCACGGCCGAGGACGTCGCCGACACGATCCGCTGGGCCGTCACCCGGCCGCCCCACGTCAACATCGACCTGCTGGTGGTCCGCCCGCGCGCCCAGGCCTCCAACACCAAGGTCCACCGGGAGTCGCGCTGACCCCCGCGGACGGCGCGGTCCGCGTCGACCGGCTGACCGCCGCGGAGCTGCCCGGGGCGGCGCCCGGCCTCGGAGCGGTCCTCGCGGACGCCGTCGAGGACGGCGCCTCGGTCGGCTTCCTCGCCCCGCTGGACGCGGTGGGGGCCGCCGCCTGGTGGTCCGGCCTCGGGCCGGACCTCGCCTCGGGCGCCCTCGTCCTGTGGTGCGCCCGCGACGGGGAGCGGATCGTCGGCACCGTGCAGCTGCGCTGCGAGACCGCCGCCAACGGCTCCCACCGGGGGGAGATCGCCAAGCTGATCGTCCACCGGGACGCGCGGGGCCGGGGCCTCGCCCGCCGCCTGCTCGGCGCGGCCGAGGAGCACGCCCGGGCGTCGGGGCGCCGCCTGCTGCTGCTCGACACGCAGACGGGCAGCGCGGCCGAGCGCCTCTACCGCTCCACGGGCTGGACGCCGCTGGGCACCGTCCCCGGCTATGCGGCCGACCCCTCCGGCGTGCTGCTGCCGACGACCTTCTTCCACAAGGACCTGGGCGCGGCGCCCGGGTCCTCGGGCGCCGCGCGCCTCAGCCCTTGACGCAGACGACCTGCTTCAGCTTGGCGACCACCTCGACGAGGTCCCGCTGCCGCTCGATGACCTGCTCGATCGGCTTGTACGCGGCCGGGATCTCGTCCACCACACCCGAGTCCTTGCGGCACTCCACCCCGCGGGTCTGCTCCTCCAGGTCCCGCGCGCTGTAGCGCCGCTTGGCCGCGTTGCGGCTCATCCGGCGGCCCGCCCCGTGCGAGGCGGAGTTGAACGAGGCCTCGTTCCCGAGCCCGCGCACGATGTAGGAGCCGGTCCCCATGGAGCCGGGGATGATGCCGTACTCGCCGGAGCCCGCGCGGATGGCGCCCTTGCGGGTCACCAGCAGGTCCATGCCCTCGTAGCGCTCCTCGGCCACGTAGTTGTGATGGCAGCTGATCTCCTGCTCGAAGGTCACCTTCGCCTTCCGGAACTCCCGGCGGACGACCTCCTTGTACAGCCCCATCATGATCGCCCGGTTGTGGCGGGCGTACTCCTGCGCCCAGAAGAGGTCGTTGCGGTAGGCGGCCATCTGGGGCGTGTCGGCGGTGAACACGGCGAGGTCGCGGTCGACCAGCCCCTGGTTGTGCGGCAGCTTCTGCGCCTGGCCGATGTGGTACTCCGCCAGCTCCTTGCCGATGTTGCGGGAGCCCGAGTGCAGCATCAGCCAGACCGCCCCGGCCTCGTCCAGGCAGAACTCGACGAAGTGGTTGCCCGAGCCGAGCGAGCCCATCTGGCGGGCGGCCCGGTCGCGGCGGAACTTCACCGCGTCGGCGACCGTGTCGAAGCGGTCCCAGAAGTCCCCCCAGGAGGTCGGGAGGCCGAACACACGGCCCGGGTCGACCGCCTCGTCGTGCATGCCGCGGCCCACGGGGATCGCCTGCTCGATCTTCGAGCGCAGCCGGGAGAGGTCACCCGGCAGGTCGTTCGCCGTCAGGGAGGTCCGCACCGCCGACATGCCGCAACCGATGTCCACGCCGACCGCGGCCGGGCAGACCGCCCCGTGCATGGCGATCACCGAGCCCACCGTGGCCCCCTTGCCGAAGTGCACGTCCGGCATCACGGCCAGGCCCTTGACCCACGGCAGGGTGGCGACGTTGTGCAGCTGGCGGAGTGCCACGTCCTCCACCGAGGCCGGGTCCGCCCACATCCGGATGGGGACGCGGGCGCCCGGCATCTCCACGTACGACATCGTTCCTCGATTCCCCCGAAAGTTCAGAAAGCGCACATACCCGGCAATTGTCCGCGAAAGACCTGGCGGACCGGCATCCTGGGCGGCGCGTGCGATAGACATTGTGTCCGTCGCCCCACCGGGGGCGGCAACAGGTTTTCGCCCCGGCGCGGGGCGGCGAACCCCAGGGAAGGAGTGCGGCAGGTGCTTCGGAAGGTGTACCTCCCCGGCGTGGCGGCGCTGCTCGTCGCGGCCGTCGCGGCCGGCACCGCGGGCTGCACGTCGGACGGGGGGCCGGACGGCTCGGCCACCGACGCCAAGGCGGCCGGCGGTGCGCTGCCCGCCGCCCAGCCGGGCCGCTACCGGACCCTGCTCGAACCCTGCGGTGCCGTCGACCGCGGCGTCCTGAGGGACATGCTGCCCGGGGTGGTGACCCTCCCCAAGGAGCAGCAGCGCCAGGCGCTCCAGGGGACGGCCCAGGTCACCTACGACACCGACCGCCGCGCCGCGTGCAGCTGGAAGGGGAACTCCCCGGGCGGTACGCACCAGCTGCGCGTCGACTTCGAGCGGGTGGTCTCCTACGACCCGGGGGTCAGCGACGAGGCCCGCGCCCAGGAGGTGTTCGCCCGCCGTCAGGCCGCGGCCTCGGTGCCGCTCACGGCCGCCCCCGGAGGGCGGACGGACGAGTCCCCGGGCGACGCCGGACCGTCCGCCACCCCCGCGCCCTCCGGCTCCGGCCCGGCGCTCGGCACCCAGGCGGGCCCGGCGGCGGTCACCGGCCCCGCCGGCGGCAGCCCGCCCGCCGGCTCCGGCACCGGCACCGCCCCCTCCGGGCAGCCGGGCGGCCCGGCGGGGGAGCCCTCGCCCAGCGGCTCCGCAGCGGCGCTCCAGCCCCGGGTGCTGGCGGGCCTCGGCGACGCCGCCTTCCTCGACGACGTGCTCGACCCGGCCGGTTCGGCGGCCCAGCGGCGGACCGTGAGCGTGGTCTTCCGCACATCCAACGTGATCGTGACCCTGGTCTACGCGCAGCGCCCGGCGGCGCCAGCGGCAGTGCCCGACAGCAAGGAACTGCAGGAAAAGACGCAGGCGATGGCCCGCCGCCTGGCGGAGCAGTTCGACGACTAGGCCGCCCGGGCCGGGGAGGCGGGTTCCGTCCGCCGGGCCCCCGTCCGGCGGGTCTCGGCGTACCGTGGCCTGGCCGACCGAACGACCGAGTGAAGGAACCATGCACCGTTCAGCCTCGCGACTCACCCGCATACTCGCCTGCGCAGCCGTCCCGGTGATGCTCGTCGTCGCCGGCTGCTCCTCGGACGGCTCCGGCGACTCCGGCGGGGCGCCGGACAAGGCGGGCAGCAGTTCCTCGGGGTCCCCCGAGGCGAAGAAGACGCCCACGGTGGCCCCGGCCCGGTTCGCCGCGCTGCCGGACCCGTGCGACGCGGTGGCGGCCAAGACGATCGGGGACCTCGTCCCCGAGGTGAAGTCGAAGAACGGCACGGCCGGCAAGTCCACGGACACCGCGAGCCGCGGCAGCTGCTCCTGGAACGGCCTTGAGGACAAGGGCGTCGACGGTTCGCAGTACCGCTGGCTCGACGTGTCCCTGCTGCGCTACGACTCGGACGCCACGCTGGCGGTCAGCGGGGAGCAGCGCGCCGAGGACAGCTACGCCAAGGAGGTCGCCAAGGCGAAGGCGACCGAGGGCGCCAAGAGCGTGAAGGCCGCGGCCGCGGCCGGTGTGGGCGACGAGGCGACCACGATCACCTACACGCTGAACAAGACCGACGAGGACTTCGTGTACGCCACGGTCGTGACCCGCACCGAGAACGGCGTGGTCACGCTCACCTACAACGGCACGGGCTACGCGGGAGCCAAGAACCCCTCCGTGACCGACATGGCCAAGGGCGCCGTGCGGGCGGCGAAGGAGGCGGTGGCGGCCGTCGCCGCGGCGAACGAGGAGCCCGCCGCGAAGGAGTCCCCCGAGGCGAGCGCCGAGGCGGCCGCCGGGGAGTAGCCGCGGCGGGGCGGGCGGCGCGCCGCCGGGCCACCGGGCACGCGCCGGGGCCGGTCCGGCCCCGTGCGCCCCGCCGCCGACGGCGCTGCGGGCCGGCAGCCCCTCCCCGGCCCCGCACTATGATCGGCGCATGACCGAGCTGGAGACCATCACCTCCCTTTCCGACCCGGCGATCCGGCGCATTGTCGATGTCACCAAGCCGTCCAGGACGAACATCAGGACGGCTCTGGTCGAGGACACCGAGCCGCTGGAGCAGTGCCTGCGCGCGGGGGTCGAGTTCATCGAGGTGTACGCCTCCGACGCCGCGCCGGTCGCCCCCGGGCTGCTGGAGCTGTGCGGGCAGCGCGGCGTCCCGGTCCGGCTCGTCGAGTCCTCGGTCGTCAACCAGCTCTTCAGGGGCGAGCGGAAGGCGAAGACCTTCGGCCTCGCCCGGGTCCCGCGCCCCGCGCGCCTGGGCGACCTGGCGGAGCGCGCGGGCGACGTGGTCGTCCTCGACGGCGTGAAGATCGTCGGCAACATCGGCGCGATCGTGCGCACCTCCCTCGCCCTGGGCGCCGCGGGGATCGTCCTGGTGGACAGCGACCTGGCGAGCATCGCCGACCGGCGCCTGCTGCGCGCCAGCCGCGGCTACGTCTTCTCGCTGCCCGTCGTCCTGGCCGACCGGCAGGAGGCGGTGGCCTTCGTCCGGGAGAGCGGGATGCGGCTGATGGCCCTGGAGGCCGACGGCGACCTGACCGTCAAGGACCTCGGCTCCCGTGAGGAGCGCCTGGCCCTGCTGTTCGGCAGCGAGAAGGGCGGCCCCTCCGACGCCTTCAAGGAGGCGTCGGCCCTGTCCGTGTCGATCCCCATGATCGACACCACGGAGTCGCTGAACGTCTCGGTCTCGGTCGGTATCGCACTGCACGAGCGCATCCAGAGGAACTTCGCGGCCCGCAGCTGAGCGCCCCGCCCCGCGCCCGTCCCGCCCCCGGGGCGGAGGGCGGAGGGACGTCCTCCGTCCCGGTGTGCCAGGCTGTGCCCGCACACGGAGCAGGGGAGGGAGAACGCGGTGGCCGCGATGCAGCTGACACGCACACACCGAATACTCATCGGTGTGGTCGTCGCGGGAGCGCTGGTCATCGCCGCGATCGGCTTCGCCGGGTCGTACGCCGCGGTCCGCGAACTGGCGGAGCGCAAGGGCTTCGGCGACTTCTCCCTGGTCTTCCCCATCGGCATCGACGCGGGCATCTGCGTGCTGCTGGCGCTGGACCTGCTGCTGACCTGGATGCGCATCCCCTTCCCGCTCCTGCGGCAGACGGCGTGGCTGCTGACGGCGGCGACGATCGCCTTCAACGGCGCCGCGGCCTGGCCGGACCCGCTGGGCGTCGGCATGCACGCCGTGATTCCCGTGCTCTTCGTGGTCGCGGTGGAGGCCGCGCGCCACGCGGTGGGCCGGATCGCCGACATCACCGCCGACAAGCACATGGAGGGGGTGCGGCTGACCCGCTGGCTGCTGTCCCCGGTGCCGACGTTCAAGCTGTGGCGGCGGATGAAGCTGTGGGAGCTGCGCAGCTACGAGCAGGTGATCAAGCTGGAGCAGGACCGGCTGATCTACCAGGCCCGTCTGCAGGCCCGGTTCGGCCGGGCGTGGCGCCGCAAGGCACCCGTGGAGTCGCTGATGCCGCTGCGGCTGGCCCGGTACGGCGTGCCGCTGGCCGAGACCGCCCCCGCGGGCCTGGCGGCGGCCGGGATCGAGCCGGTGCTCCTGCCGCCCGCCCCGGAGACCGAGGGCGGCGGGGCCGGGGAGCTGGCGTCCGGCGGGCAGCGCACCGCACGGGAACTGCCCTCCGGCGAGGGGCCGGACGGGACGCGCCGGGACGCCCCGCAGCGGGCCGGGGACGGCGCCCCGGCGTCCGGTTCCGCGGCGCGGAGCGATCCGCAGGACATGCCGGAGCCGGGACCCGGCTCGCACGAGAGCCCGTGGTTCGCGGCGCAGCACGCGTCCCCGGAGGTGTACGAGGGCGCCTACCGCGGTGGGTACGACCCCGGGCACACCGGGGGGACGGGGACGATCCCGGTGCCCGCCGGACCGGGCGGGCGGACCCGGCCGCTGGGCAACGGCCCCCAGGACCCGCAGGCCCAGGACCCGTACGCGCAGGACCCGTACGCGCGGGCCCCCCACGCCCAGGGCCCGAACGCCCAGGGCCCGTACGCGCAGGACCCCTACGCCGCACGCCCCTACGGCGAGGCAACCGGGGGCCCGGAGACGGCGCAGGTGTACGCGCAGCAGCGGCACCCCCGGCAGCACGAGGAGCAGGAACGTTACGTCGCCGAGGCTCCGGAGCCGCAGGCGGCTCAGGCCCGACAGCACCTCCCGGAGCAGCCCGGGCCCCCGGCGGCGGCCGACCGGCCGGAACCCGGGCCCGCCCCGGAGCAGGGCGAGGCCGCCGGCCCCGCGGACGACGCGGCGGAGCAGGAGTTCGCCGAGGCGGCCTACCCCGTCTTCGTCGCCTATGTGGACGAGCACCAGGACTACCCCAAACTGGACCTCTTCGACATCCTGCTCGCCGATCGCCACGGGGTGCGCCATCCGCGGAGCGCCGCGCTGCTGAAGCGGCTGCTGCCCGAGTTCCGGCGGCGCCTCCAGGCGAAGCTGGAGGCCGAGCACATCGCCTGACGGCCCGCCCGCGACGACGCGGCGGCCGCCGCGTCTGCACGGCACAGGGCCCCACCCCCGGCAGAAGGAGGGGGTGGGGCCCTGTGCGACGGCGTCCCGGTTCCGGGGCGGCTCTCAGGCCGCGAGCAGCGTGCGCACCCGGTCCGCGCCGACCGCCAGCAGCAGCGTCGGCAGGCGCGGGCCGGTCTCCCGGCCGACCAGCAGCCGGTAGAGGAGCGCGAAGAACGCCCGCTGGGCCACCTTGAGTTCCGGCGTGGGCTTGGCGTCCGGCTCCAGGCCCGCCATGACCTTGGGCACTCCGTACACGAGCGTGGTCAGGCCGTCGAGCGACCAGTGGGTGTCGAGGCCCTCCAGCAGCATCCGCAGCGACCGGCGGCCCTCCTCGTCCAGCGAGGCGAGCAGCTCGTGGTCCGGCTCGGTGCGCACGATGGTGCGCGCGTCCGCCGGGACATGGGTGGAGATCCAGTTCTCCGCGCGGTCCAGCCTCGGGCGGACCTCGTCCAGCGAGGCGACCGGGTTCTGCGGGTCCAGCTCGGCGAGGATCCGCAGCGTCTGCGCCTCGTGGCCACCGGTGATGTCCGCGACCGAGGCCAGCGTCCGGTACGGCAGCGGGCGGGGCGTGCGCGGCAGCTCCCCGGCGGCGGTGCGGGACGCGCGGGAGTGGGCGGCGGCGTCGGCGGGCAGCACCGAGCCGTCCGCCACCCGGCCCTCCAGCTTGTCCCACTCGTCGTAGAGCCGCTGGATCTCCTGGTCGAAGGCGACCTTGAACGCCTGGTTCGGCTTCCGGCGCGCGTAGAGCCAGCGCAGCAGCTGCGGCTCCATGATCCTGAGCGCGTCCGCGGGCGTGGGCACGCCGCCGCGCGAGGAGGACATCTTCGCCATGCCCGAGATGCCGACGAAGGCGTACATCGGGCCGATGGGCTGCTCGCCCCCGAAGATGCCGACGATCTGGCCGCCCACCTGGAAGGAGGAGCCCGGCGAGGAGTGGTCGACGCCGGAGGGCTCGAAGACCACGCCCTCGTAGGCCCAGCGCATCGGCCAGTCGACCTTCCACACCAGCTTGCCCCGGTTGAACTCGGACAGCCGCACGGTCTCGGAGAACCCGCACGCCGAGCAGGTGTAGGCCAGCTCGGTGGTGTCGTCGTCGTAGGCCGTGACCGTGGTCAGGTCCTTGTTGCAGCCGCCGCAGTAGGGCTTGTACGGGAAGTACCCGGCCGAGGTGGCGCCGTCGTCCTCGGCCGCGGCGCCCGAACCCTCGGCGGCCTCCAGCTCGGCCTCGTCGACCGGCTTCTGCGACTTCTTGGCGGGGGCCTTCCTGGTGCGGTACTGGGCCAGGATCGCGTCGATGTCGCCCCGGTGGCGCATCGCGTGCAGGACCTGGTCCCGGTAGGCGCCCGAGGTGTACTGCTCGGTCTGGCTGACCGCGTCGTACTCCACGCCCAGCTCCGCCAGCGAGGCGGCCATGGCGGCCTTGAAGTGCTCGGCCCAGTTCGGGTGCGCGGACCCCTTCGGCGCCGGGACCGAGGTGAGCGGCCGGCCGATGTACTCGGCCCAGGACTCGTCGATCCCCTCGATGCCGCCCGGCACCTTGCGGTAGCGGTCGTAGTCGTCCCACGAGATCAGGTGGCGCACCTCGTACCCGCGGCGCCGCACCTCGTCGGCGACCAGGTGCGGGGTCATGACCTCGCGGAGGTTGCCCAGGTGGATGGGCCCCGAGGGGGACAGCCCGGAGGCGACGACGACCGGTTTGCCAGGCGCACGTCGCTCCGACTCGGCGATGACCTCGTCCGCGAAACGGGAGACCCAGTCGGTCTCGGTGCTGCTCTGAGCCACGGTCGGCACGTCCTTGGTTCCTAGGGTCGGCAAGATCTTCCGCCGCCCATTCTCCCAGACGGCGCGTCGCCGCCGCACGCCTGGCACCTCGGGGCCGGGCGCCCTCCCGCCCGCCTGCGACGGAGCGGACGGGCCCGGCGCGGCCGACCGGAAACGGCGTTGCCGGGCCATGGGACACTTGACAACCGGAACATCCCGGAGAACCCGACCACCGAACAGGAACGGACACCCATGGCCTCGGTCCCTTCTCTCGCTTCGAACGTGCAGCAGCGCCTCGCGGACGCCCTGTCGGCAGCCCTGCCGCAGGCGGCCTCCGCGGACCCGCTGCTCCGACGCAGCGACCGGGCCGACTTCCAGGCCAACGGCATCCTGGCGCTGGCCAAGCGGCTGAAGGGCAACCCGCGCGAGCTGGCGGCGCAGGTCGTGGACGCCGTGGGCGACGACGACGTGCTCGCGGACATCGAGGTGTCCGGCCCCGGCTTCCTGAACATCACGCTCGCCGACCGGGCGATCACCGAGACGCTGGCGGCGCGCGCCGCCGACGACCGGCTCGGCGTGCCGCTCGCGGACGAGCCCGGCCGGACGGTGATCGACTACGCCCAGCCGAACGTCGCGAAGGAGATGCACGTCGGCCATCTCCGGTCCGCGGTGATCGGCGACGCCATGGTGCGCATCCTGGAGTTCACCGGCGAGCAGGTGGTGCGGCGCCACCACATCGGCGACTGGGGCACCCAGTTCGGCATGCTCATCCAGTACCTGACCGAGCACCCGCACGAGCTGGACCACAAGGAGTCCGCCGGCGCGGGCGAGGCGGCCGGTGCCGAGGCGATGTCCAACCTGGACCGGCTCTACAAGGCGTCCCGGGCGCTCTTCGACTCCGACGAGGAGTTCAAGGCGCGGGCGCGGGACCGGGTGGTGGCGCTCCAGGCGGGCGACGAGGAGACCCTCGCCCTGTGGCAGCGCTTCGTGGACGAGTCGAAGATCTACTTCTACTCGGTCTTCGAGAAGCTCGACATGGAGATCCGCGACCCGGACATCGTCGGCGAGTCCGGCTACAACGACATGCTCGACGAGACCTGCCGGATCCTGGAGGAGTCGGGTGTCGCGGTGCGCTCCGAGGGTGCGCTCTGCGTCTTCTTCGACGACGTCAAGGGCCCCGACGGCAACCCGGTCCCGCTGATCGTCCGGAAGTCCAACGGCGGCTACGGCTACGCGGCCACCGACCTGTCGGCCATCCGCGACCGGGTGCAGAACCTGGATGCGACGAGCCTGCTCTACGTGGTGGACGCCCGGCAGTCGCTGCACTTCAAGATGGTCTTCGAGACCGCGAGGCGGGCCGGCTGGCTCAACGACAAGGTCAGGGCCCACCAGCTCGCCTTCGGCACGGTCCTCGGCAAGGACGGCAAGCCCTTCAAGACCCGTGAGGGCGAGACCGTCCGGCTGGTCGACCTGCTCGACGAGGCGATCGACCGGGCCACGGCGGTGGTGCGCGAGAAGGCCGGGAAGGTGGGGCTGAGCGAGCAGGAGATCACCGGGAACGGCCGCCACGTGGGCATCGGCGCGGTGAAGTACGCGGACCTCTCGACGTCCGCCGTGCGCGACTACAAGTTCGACCTCGACCAGATGGTCTCGCTCAACGGCGACACCTCGGTGTACCTCCAGTACGCCTACGCCCGGATCCAGTCGATCAAGCGCAAGGCGGGCGGGCGGAGCCCGGTGGCCCACCCCGAGCTCGAACTCGCCCCGGCAGAGCGGGCGCTGGGGCTGCACCTGGACCAGTTCGGCGAGGTGCTGGCCGAGGTCGCGGCCGGGTACGAGCCGCACAAGCTCGCCGCCTACCTGTACCAGCTGGCCTCGCACCTGACGACCTTCTACGACCAGTGCCACGTGCTCAGCGAGGACAACCCGGCCGAGGTCGTGGAGAACCGGCTGTTCCTGGTCGACCTGACCGGACGCACCCTCCACCAGGGCATGGCACTGCTGGGCATCCGGACGCCCGAACGCCTCTGAGGCCCCGCCGCAGGGGTGCGCGTCCGCGCGCACCCCTGCGGCCCGTACGCGGCGCACGGCGGGCGCCGCCCCTCCACCAGGGGCGGCGCCCGCCCTCACGTCCGGGCACGGGCGACCGGCACTGCGCCGGGGCCGGACGTCCGCCCGCTGCCCGGGGGCCGTTGGCTCGGCGTGGAGCGACTCAGCGGATCGGGCGCGAGGTCCTGCCGGACGCCTCGTCGATCTGCGTGTGGGCCCGCTCCAGCAGCTGGGACGCGAGGTCCATCAGCGCCCGGGCCCCAGCGATCTCCTCGCCCACCATGAGCTGCGGCTGATCACTGTGGTGGCGGTTGGCGTTGCCGTGGCCGCGGATCTCCGAGCCGTCCCCGAGGCGCACCATGGCGGCGGCCCTGGTCCGGTCGCCGTCCTCGCGGAACTCCATCTCCACGTGCCATCCGACGAGTGTCTGCATGGGGACCACCTCCGCAATCGACCCTTCCAGGGTGCTCCCGCCCGGCCCTGATCGCGACCCGCGCTCCCCGGCTCCTCCCCTGCCGGCCCCCGGGCGCTCGGCGGCGGACCCTTCCCGCCGGGACGCGGGGCGCCGGGTTCGCAGGGCCAAGGGGGCACCGACCGCCGAGCGGAGCTTACTCCGAAGTCATATTGGTCTATACCTTGAC
The DNA here is from genome assembly GCF_024497955.1 of Streptomyces sp. C10-9-1. Classification (GTDB taxonomy): domain Bacteria; phylum Actinomycetota; class Actinomycetes; order Streptomycetales; family Streptomycetaceae; genus Streptomyces; species Streptomyces sanyensis. The sequence goes on from NZ_JANHKP010000021.1 coordinate 74,971, forward strand.
TCGATCACGTCAATCACGCTTGAGTGTGGGAACTGCCCCCCACTCAGTCGGCCCGGCCCAACTTCCCCGCCGGGCACGGCTGTTGCGCCTCGAAGGAGTGATCGAGTGCTGCGCACACGCCTCATGGCCCTGCTGACGGCGGTCCTGATGGCCGCCGGTCTCGCCGTGGCCCTGACCCCCTCAGCGTCCGCCGCCTCCCCCTGCGACACCGCCCCCGAATGGCGGCAGGGCACCTGGTACACCGCTGGCAACGTTGTCAGGTACAACGGCTCCTACTACATCGCCGAACACGACAACCCGGGCTACTCGCCGACGATCAGCACCTGGTACTGGGACCCGTACGACTGCGGTGGCGGCGGCGGGAACCCGGACCCGTCCGGCTTCGTGGTCAGCGAGGCCCAGTTCAACCGGATGTTCCCGAACAGGAACTCCTTCTACACCTACAGCGGCCTGACCGCCGCCCTCGCCGCATACCCGGGCTTCGCCAACACCGGCGGCGACACGGTCAGGAAGCAGGAGGCCGCGGCCTTCCTCGCCAACGTCAGCCACGAGACGGGCGGGCTCGTCCACATCGTCGAGCAGAACACGGCCAACTACCCGCACTACTGCGACTGGGGCCAGCCGTACGGCTGCCCGGCCGGCCAGGCCGCCTACTACGGCCGCGGGCCGATCCAGCTCAGCTGGAACTTCAACTACAAGGCGGCCGGCGACGCCCTCGGCATCGACCTGCTGAACAACCCCTGGCGCGTCCAGAACGAGTCGGCCGTCGCCTGGAAGACCGGCCTGTGGTACTGGAACACCCAGTCCGGGCCCGGCACGATGAGCGGCCACACGGCCATGGTGACCGGGGCGGGCTTCGGCCAGACGATCCGCTCCATCAACGGCGCCCTGGAGTGCGACGGCGGGAACCCGGCGCAGGTCCAGAGCCGGGTGACCACGTACCAGCAGTTCACGCAGGTCCTCGGCGTCCCGGCGGGCGGCAACCTCTACTGCTGACACCGCCGGGCGTCCCCTCGCGGACCACGCCGTCACGGGCCGCGGGTCCGGGGCTCCCCGCCCCGGGCCCGCGGCCCGGCCGCACCCCTCCCACCACGTCGGGGACGCCGCGGGAGGGGAGCGCCCGACGCCCGCAGCCTCCTCCCCGGCGTCCGCCCCGCCGCCCCCGGCGTCCTCCCGGTACGGCACCTTCACGCCACGCCGGCAGGGCGCGCACCGGCCGATCACCGGCGGCCGGGCAACCCCCGCGCCCCGCGCCCCGTCCTCCGGGATCGAGAGGGCGCGCGGGATCAACCGGGCGCCCGTGAAACGGGGTTGAGGAGAAACGTTGATACGCGCCCGAAGGACATGGGCCACCGCGGTAGCGGTGCTCGCCGTGGCGGCGGGGGTGGCACCGGCCGCGCACGCCGCACCGCAGCCGCCAGGCACCCGGTCCGCCCCCACCGCGCCGGAGTCCGGCACCACCGGCACGGAGGAGCTTCCGCCCGGCTGGCGGATCACCACCGCCGACAACGGCGACAGCGCCCTGGAGTGGCGCTCCCCGCGACCGGTCCCGGCCGGGGACGCCCGCGTCGAGTTCCACGCGAACGGCGCGCTCGTCGGCGTGCCGGAGCCGGGGCAGGACGGACTGACCTTCCGCCTGCCCCTGGCCGAGGCCGCGACCACCGCGCCCGCCGATCTCGCCGACCTCCGGGTGGTGGCCTCGGGTCGGCGGCTGGACGCCGCGGGGGAGCCGGAGGCCCGCGACCGGCGGTCCGCCGGGCCGGCCGCCCCCGCCCTGCCCGCCCGCCTCCCCGCCGGGACGGTGGACCCCGGCAGGCCGGGCCGCTACGCCACGACCACCGGCGAGTACGCCCTCGCCCCGCTCCGCCTGCCCGGCCTCGACGCACCGGTGGAGATGCGCGGCGTGGTCGTCGCCCCGAAGGGGGCGCCCGGCAGGCGGCCGCTCGCCCTCTTCCTGCACGGCCGCCACGCCACCTGCTACGTGCCCGGCAAGGGCGAGGAGGAGGTGACCGTCGACTGGCCCTGCGCCAAGGGCGCCCGGCCGATCCCCAGCCACCGCGGCTACCTCCGCGACCAGAAGCTGCTCGCCTCCCAGGGCTACGTCACGGTCTCCGTCGCCGCGAACGGCATCAACAGCCAGGACTGGGCCGCCGAGGACGGCGGCGCCCAGGCGCGCTCCTCCCTGGTCCGTTCCCACCTCGCGCGCTGGGCCGCCTGGGCCGCCGCGCCCGCCACCGCGCCCGCGGCCGTGCGCAAGGGCCCGCGGGCCGATCTGTCGAAGGTCCTCCTCGTCGGGCACTCGCGCGGCGGCGAGGGAGTCAACCGGGCAGCCATGGACACCCTCTACCCGCCGCCGCGGGCCGAGGACGGCGCCCGCGGCAGGGCCCGCTGGACGATCCGCGGCACCGTCCTGATCGGGCCCACCCTCTTCGGCCAGAACCCGGTGCCCGACGTGCCGTCGCTGACCCTCCTGCCGGGCTGCGACGGCGACGTCGCCGACCTCCAGGGCCAGGTGTACGCCGACGGCACCCGCGGTGTGAGCCGCGGCAAGGCCCTGCACAGCGCGGTCCACATCACCGGCGCCAACCACAACTTCTTCAACACCGAATGGACCCCGGGCCAGGCCAAGGCCCCGGCCGTGGACGACTTCTGGGACGATCCCGAGCAGCGCGACCCCGTCTGCTCGCCGGGTGCGCCCACCCGCCTCACCGCCGGCCAGCAGCACCGCGCGGGCGCCACCTACATCGCCGCCGCGGCCCGGCTGTTCGTGGCCGGTGACGACCGGGTGCGCGAACTGGTCGACGGCACCGGCCGCCGTGCCCCCTCCGCCGACCCGGCGCGGGTGCTCACCCACGCCGTCGGCGGAAACCGCGGCGCGGCCCTCCTGCCCGACGGGCGGCTCACGGTGACCGGCGCCCGGCTCTGCGACGCCGTCTCCCCCGGGCGCGGCGCCTGTCTGGGCGGGAACGCGGTGGGCTCCTCCCCGCACTTCGCCTTCTGGCGGCCGGAGCAAGAGGCCGGACGCCGGGCCGTGGCGCTCAGCTGGTCCAAGCCCGGGGCACCCGCCCGGATGACCCCCGGCACGCCGGTCTCCCTGCGGGGCGCGCGAAGCCTCGCCCTGCGCCTGTTCGTGCCGCCGAACACCACCGGGACGCGGTTCGACGTGGTCCTCAGGGACGCGGCGGGCGGGCGGGCGGACCTCGGGCGGATCCGCGTCGACGGGCTGCCCGGCAGCGACCGCACCGCCTCCTACTGGGCGCAGGAGCTGCGGGTCCCGCTCGCGAAGGCCGCGAAGGCCCGGCTGGACCTGCGGCGCGTCGCCTCCCTGGAGCTGGTGCCGCGCAGCCGCTCCGGGAAGGCGTGGCTGATGGACGCCTGGGCCTGGAGCCCGGGCACCCCGGCGGTGCGGCCCGCGCCGCTGACCCGCGTCGACCTCGGCCGCCTCACCGTCAAGGAGGGCGACTCCGGGGTCCGCACCTACCGGGTGCCGGTACGCACCACCGGCAAGGGGGCCGGCACGGTCCGGCTGTACGTGGTCGACCCGGACACCGGGAGGACGAGGGCCCGCCTGGTCCGGGTGGGCCCGGGCACCGCGGGGATCGACGTCTCGGTGCCGGTGCGCGGCAACCGGCGCTACGGCTGGGACACGACGCACGACATCCTGGTCAAGGCGGTGCGGGGCACCGTCGTCGGGGCCGACTCCGGCGGTGTGACGGCCGAGAACGACGACCCGATGCCGACGGTGAGCGTCGCGCCGGTGGCCGCCGACGTGGCCGAGGGCCAGCCGCTGACCTGGCGCGTCTCCCTCTCCGAGCCCGCGGACATCGAGATCCCCGCCCCGGCCGAGCTGGTCCCGGTGCCGGAGGGGCGGCCCGAGCTGTCCACGGCGGACGTCGGCAAGGAGTGGCTGCTGAACTTCGTGGACGAGCTCCCCGACCCGGCGGTCCCGCTCTCACGGCTGGACTACCGGACGCTGTGGACGTGGGTCCCGGCGGGTGAGCGCTCCGTGGACCTGACCGTCCCGACCGTCCGCGACCCGTTGAAGGAGCCGGCCGAGTACGTCCGGATCCAGCCGGTGGACGAGGAGGGCGGCCCGATCGGCCCGCCGCTGGAGGGCACGGTCCGCGACGCTTCCTGAGGTGCGGTGCGGTGCGCCGCCGCCATGCCGGGCGGCCGCGCACCGCACCACCCTGCCGGGTCCGGGCTCACCGGGCCCGGGCCTCGGCGGGCCGCGGCACTAGGGTGCGGGACGGCCGCCGCCGTGGCCGCGCTCCTGGACGAGGATGGCGGCCTGGACGCGGGAGCGCAGGCCCAGCTTGGCCAGGATGTGCGAGACGTGGGACTTCACGGTGGTCTCGCTGATGTAGAGCCGTTTGGCGATCTGCTGGTTGGACAGGCCCTCGCCCAGGCAGTCGAAGACGTCCCGCTCGCGCTCGGTGAGCTGCTCCAGCCCCTTGGGCGGGACCTGCGGCCGGGGCTCCACGGCGGTGGGGGTACCGGCGAACTGCGAGATCACCCGCCGGGTCACCTGGGGCGCGAGGACACCGTCCCCCTGCGCCACCAGCCGGACCGCCTCCACCAGCTGCAGCGCCTCGACGGACTTGATCAGGAAGCCCGCGGCCCCGGCGCGCAGGGCGGCGTAGACGTACTCGTCCAGGTCGAAGGTCGTCAGGATGAGGACCTGGCAGACGCCCTCCTCGGCGAGGACCCGGGTGGCCTCGATGCCGCCGCCGGGCATGCGGATGTCCATCAGCACCACGTCGGGCCGGAGCCGCCGCGCCAGTCTCACCGCGCTGCCGCCGTCCGTGGCCTCGCCGACCACCTCGATGTCCTCCGCCCGGTCCAGTACGAGCACCAGCCCGGCCCGCACCGCGGCGTGGTCGTCGGCGACGAGAACCCTAATACTCATGCTCCCTCTCCTCTCCCAGCGGGAGTACCGCGTGGACCCGCCAGCGGTTGCCGACCGGTCGTGCCGAGACCGTCCCCCCGATGGCGGCCGCCCGCTCGCGCATGTTGAGCAGGCCGATACCGGCGCCGGGCAGGGCGGATGCCTGGCCTCCGGTCAGCTCGTTGAGGACCTCGACGTGGAGGTCGCCGCCCTCGGGGCACACCGTGACCCAGGCGCGCCCTCCGGTGGCGTGCTTGACGGCGTTGGTCAGCGCCTCCTGGACGATCCGGTAGGCCGCCAGGTCGACGGAGGCCGGCAGCCCGGCGGGCAGGCGGACGGTCACGGGGGCGCCGTCCTCGGCCCCGGTGCCGGGGCGCGGGGGGTCCTCACTCCCGTCGGCGGCTCCGGGACGGCCCGGCCCCGCGGTCTCCGCGGCTCCCGGGGCGCCCCCGGTCACGGCGACGTCCAGCCCGGCGGCGCGTGCCGAGTCGAGCAGGAGGTCGAGTTCGGCCAGCCGGGCGGGGGCGGTGTAGGAGACCTGCTCGCCGTCCCCGTTCTGGCCGCGGAGCAGTTCGATCATGGCGCGCATCTCCCTGAGGGCGTCGACGCTGATCTGCCTGATGGTGCGCAGGACGTCGTCGACGGCCGCCCGGTCCTCGCGCAGGGAACCCGCCGCGCCCGACTGGATGGCTATGGCGGACAGGTGACCGGCGATCACGTCGTGCAGCTCCCTGGCCATCCGGGCCCGCTCCTCGGCCACGGCCGTGCGGCGGTCGAGTTCGGCGATCCGGGCCTGCTGCTCGGCACGCAACCGCTCCGCCTCCGCCGTGTCCCGCTCCTGGCGCACGGTCATGGCCCACCACACCGGCACGAACAGGATGGTGATCATCAGCATGATCAGCAGGACGGCGACCTGCCAGTCGCCCGTGACCGTGAAGAGCACCGTCGTGATCGCGACCATCAGCGCGATGACGGTGTAGATCAGCAGGCGGCTGGCACGCCGGGAGGCGTGGAGGGTGGCACTGTAGAGCAGCTCCGACACCACCAGGAGCATGGAGATGCTGAAGCCCATCAGCACGTCGATCGTGGCGAAGAACAGGCCGGCGCCCAGGGCGTACATCGGCAGGGTCCTGCGCACCAGAACGGCGAGGCAGGCACCGGAGAGCGGGATCAGCCGCCAGGCGAGGGGGACCTGCCAGGGCGCGAGCGTGTGCACCTCTCGGAAGAAGGGGTACCACCCGGCCGCGTAGAGCACCGAGCCCAGCACGAACAGCCCCACGGCCGGCAGGACGTCCTTCCGGTGGAAGCGAAAGGATCGCTTCCGTAAACCCCCGAGTTCCAGCATCTGGTCATGAAAGCACAGGTGGTGGGGACATTCGGGACGGAAGCGACCGCCCCGAAAGCATCTCCTCCGAAGGTCGGAGGACGCGGTCGTGCGCCTCCTCGAAGTGATGACGTGCGCCCCTTCCAACCGACGACGACACCGCGGCCTGCCTCCGGCGACGCTGTGGCCATGAACCCGACCAGCAGGCACGCCCCCGCCCCGCCCGCGCAGGAGACGGGCCCGCCCGCGCCGCAGTCCGGGGCCGCGGGCCGGCGCATCGACGTCCTGGACATCCTCCGGGGCGTCGCGATCATCGGCACGCTCGGCACCAACATCTGGCTGTTCACCCACCCGCTGGGCCCGCCGAGCATCTTCTTCCGGTTACCCGAGGCCGACAGCGCGGGCGGTGCCGTGGAGGTCGTGCTGCGCTGGCTGGCCAACGGCAAGTTCCTGGCGCTGCTCACCATCCTGTTCGGTGTCGGGCTGGAGTTGCAGTACCGGTCCGCCCGGCGCCGGGGAAGGCCCTGGCCCGGCTGGTACCTGTGGCGGACGGCGCTGCTGTTCCTCGAAGGGGCACTCCACTTCGTGCTCGTCTTCGAGTTCGACGCCCTCATCGGCTATGCGTTCACCTCCCTGATCGTCGTCTGGCTGGTCGGCCGCAGCGACCGCTGCGTGCGCGCCTGGATCATCGCCATGGGCGCGCTCCACCTGGTCCTGGTCGGCGCCCTCACGGCCGCCCTGGTCGCCACGGGGACCGGGTCCGACGCCACGCTCGGGCATCCGGACGTCTACGCGGTGGGCTCCTACGCGGACCAGGTGGGGCTGCGGCTGAGCCGCTTCCTCCTCTACCGCATCGAAGCGGTCTTCGTGATCCCGATGGGCGTCGTGCTCTTCCTCCTCGGCTCACGCCTCCTGCGGGCCGGCGTCTTCGAGAAGAGCGAGCGCGGGGCCCGGATCCGGGGCCGGCTGATGGTCGTCGGGCTGGGTGTCGGGGCGCCGCTGAACCTGGTGACCGCCTTCGCCGGCCCGGGCTGGTTCCTCGTGGACCGCTATCTGCTGCCGCCGCTGGTCGCCTTCGGCCTGCTGGGGCTGGTCACCACGCTGGCGCACCGGGCGACCGGCGAGCACGGCCTGCTCAGGCGCGGGGTGACGGCGGTCGGCCGCAGCGCCCTGTCCTGCTACGTGTTCCAGAACCTGGCGGCCTCGGCGCTCTGCTACGGCTGGGGGCTGGGGCTGGCCGCGGAGCTGGACTGGGCGCGGCCGTGGTGGCCGGTGCTCGCCTGGGCGGCGATCGTCTCCTCGTTCCTGGTGCTGGCGCCGCTGTGGTTGCGGAGGTTCAGCAGGGGACCGGTCGAACTCGTGTGGAACTGGGCCTACCTGGCGCCGCAGCGCCTGGGCCGCGGATCGTGACGGCGGTCGCCCGGACGCCCGGGGGTGCCGCCCCCGGGCGCATCGGTGGGGCCCGCCGAGGCGGACCCCACCGACCGGGGTCAGGGCATCCGCAGCTCCACGGTGCGCAGTTGCGGGGACGCCTCGATCTCGCTCTCGCAGAACCGGCCCTTGACCATGCGCCCCTCGGCGTACAGCTCGGTCTGGTCCGCGTAGTACGGCGAGGTCCGGTCGCCGGACTGCGAAGAGGCGAGCAGCCGCACGACGTCGGGGCATGCGCCGTCGGTGAAGGAGACGACCTGCACGAAGCTGGGACCGTACACGACCTTCCCGTAGCCCTTGGCCGCGTCCCAGGCGTGGATCTGGACGTTGATCGGGCCGAGCAGCGACGGTCCGCCGTGGGTCGGCAGCTTCCTGCCGCCCCGGACCACGTACTGGTGCTCGCCAAGGGGCGCGTCCGGGGCGATGCCGAGCCGGTTCAGCTCCTCGACGGCATCGCCGAAGGCCGTGGGCACGTCGGGGTCGCCGGTGTCCAGGTCCCGCGGGGTGTTCACCGGGTCGGCCGGGTCGAACGGGGTGCGCCAGGACGGTCCGCCGCGCTCCGCCAGCTTCGTCCAGAACCGGGTGAACAGGAGTGCTCCCCGGCTGGTCGTCAGGAAGCGCTCGTCCCAGTTCGACAGCGCACGGCAGGCGGGCCCGGCGTCGACGGGGTCTCCGCCGGACGTCGGAGCCCGGCCGCCGGGCAGGGCGGCGCACATCCGCGCGGTGTCGTCCGCGGCAAGTTCCGCGATCTTGCTCCGGTTGGCGAAGAGGAGGTCCTGCATGGTCTGCCGGCTGAAGCCGCGCCCGGGCAGCCCGTCCGTCCCGGCCATCCGCTCCCGGAGCGCGGTGAGGCTCATCCGGGTACGCGGGGTGCGCTCCGTGCCGGTGCTGCCGACGATCCGCGGGAAGCCGGTCAGCGGCCGGTCGGGGTGGGTCAGCCACGCGCTGTCGTTGGAGTTCGCCACGTAGTCCCCGCGGCGCAGCACGGGCAGCTCACCCGGTCCGAGCAGTCCCGGCACCACCGCGTCGGCGCTGCTGCCCCAGGCGCAGTCGGTCCTGGAACCGTCCAGGACCGCGAGCCCGGTGCCCGGGAAGATCGATGCGCCGAGCGGGGTGCTGCAGCGCTCCGCCAGTTCGTCGGTGATGTGCGGGACCGCATGGACGCCCGAGAACAGCGTCCGGCCGGCCCTGTCGGCCGCCACCGTGTTCACCCAGGGCATGCCCTGGGTGCGGACGAGGGCGTCCTGGACGTCCTCGGTGCTCTGCGCGCGGTTCAGGTCGAACCAGGTGTTCAGTCCGCGCAGATTGCCCTCGTTGGCGTCCCGCAGGGCGTACGCCGTCTTCGCGGTCCACTCCGTGGGCAGCCCGAACGCGGCGCCCAGTACCGGGCCGTACCGGCTGGAGTACAGGGTCCGCTGCACGGTGGTGGCGGCACCACCGGCACCGCGCACCGGGACCCGCACCGTGCGCCGCGTCATCCGTTCCGGCACGCCGTCGACGAGGTAGGTCCCCGGGTCGCCGGAGGCGAGGTCGAGCTCGTAGAGGCCCAGCGGGACGGCGGCGGAGACGGTGTGGCCCCAGGCCGCGTTCCGGGTGTGGCCGGAGCGGATCAGGGGGATGCCCAGCGGTGCCGCGCCGGAGACGTCCATCCGCCCCGGTACCGTCAGTTGGGCCTCCCACAGCCGCATGGCGCCGGTCCACGGGAAGTGCGGGTTGTTCAGCAGCAGCCCGCGCCCGTTCCGCGACTGCTCGGCCCCCACCGCGAACGCGTTGCTGCCCATGCCCTCCGTCTCGTGCAGGGCCTTCTTCACCGATGCCACGGCCGCCTTCGCGTCCCCGCGCGGCGCGTCCCGCTCCGTTCGCCCCGCCTGTCCGGGTGCGGGCGGCCGGGCGTTCACGATCGCGTCGATCGCCCGGCCGCTGCCGCCGGAGATGCCGAGCGCGTGGAACTGGCGGTACACGTCCATCTCGGTGATGGGCCGCAGCCAGGCCGCGCCCCGGCACTCCGGGTCGGTGACGCCGTCGTCCCCGGTCTGCCGCAGGTAGCGGTTGTAGCCGGTGACGTACCCGCGCACGATGTCCCTGACCTCGGCCCGCGGGCCGATCGGGGCGGGCTCGGCCAGGGCGTGCTCCACCACCTGGGAGTCGATGACCTGCTGGTGGAAGAGATCGCTGTCGAGGTTCGAGCCCGCGGGGCCGTAGGCGCCCGCGGGACCGTCGGGCCCCAGGTACAGCGAGCGCCGGGCGCCCACCGTGAGGTAGATGTCCGCCAGCAGGCACAGGTTGTCCTGTGCCGCCGCGTAGCCGATGCCGTGGCCGAGCCCGGTGTAGTCGTCCGCCTTGATGTGCGGGACTCCGTGCTCGGTGTAGCGGATCGTCACCGACGGCCCCCCGGAGGACGTCGCTTCCGCGGTCCGGGCCTCCGCCGTGGCGGGCAGTGCGCTCGCCACGAGCCCCCATACGGTCGCCAGGACCGCCGTTCGGCCGAGTCGGCGCCGCCACGTCGTCCGTTTCATCGCTTCCCCCATGTTCGTGCGACACGGCTCGCCCCGCGTCGAGTGGCGGAGCAGGCCCGGTCGCGTGCGTGTGCGTGTGCGTGTGCCGCGCGGTGCGGCTTCCTATCCGGTGAGGCCCGGTGTGGCCAGGTCCTCGACGTCCACGAGTCCCTGATGGGCGGCGAGCCCGCGGTAGAGCGGGCTGTCGCGCAGCAGCGACGCGTGGGTGCCTTCGGCCGTCACCCTCCCGTCGGCCAGGACGATGATCCGGTCGCAGTCCACGAGGGGCGCGAGACGGTGCGCGACCATGACCGTGGTGTGTCCGGCGGCCCGGCGGGACCGCAGGAGCCGCAGGAGCCTGGACTCGGTCTCCGAGTCGAGGCTCGACGTGGGTTCGTCGAGCAGCAGCAGCTCGTGGTCGTGGAGCAGGGCCCTGGCCCAGGCCAGACGCTGCCGCTGCCCGCCGGACAGCACGATGCCCGCGTCGCCCAGGTCCCGGTCCAGGCCGTCCGGGTGGTCGAGCAGTTCGCCCAGCTCCACGTCCCCGAGCACGGAGCGCAGTTCCTCGTCGGAGGCGCCGGGCGCCCCGAGCCGCAGGTTCTCCCGCAGGGACCCGGCGAACACCGGGGCGCCCTGCTCGACCATCGACAGACGCGACCGCACCGCTTCGTGCGACAGCTCCCCGACGTCCCTGCCGTCCACCCGGATCGTGCCGGACCCGTGCTCGTAGAAGCGCGCGATGAGCGCCAGGACCGTCGACTTGCCGCCTCCGGAGGGGCCCACGACGGCCGTGCAGGACCCCCGGGCCACCGTGAACGTCGCTCCGCCGAGCACGGGCGGACCCCCCTCGTACCGGAAGCCGACGTCACGGAACTCGACCATGCACGGGGTGACCGCGGGCTCGCCCCCGCCGTCGGCCGGCACCCGAACGCCGGCCTCCCGGCCCGCACCCGCGCGCTCCTGCTCCGTCGGGATCTCCAGCACCTCACCCGCGCGGTCGGCCGCCGCCAGCCCGACCTGGACCGTGGTGAGCGCCCGGGTCGCCTGGTTGAGGGGGAGCACGATGCTGAACAGGTAGAGCAGGAAGGCGACCAGGTCGCCGAGGGCCATGCTGCCCGAGGAGACCCGGTACCCGCCGACGAGGAGCACCATGAACACGGCGATCTGGATGGCGGTGGTGACGGCGGGCTGTACGACGGCCTCCCGGCGCGACAGCCTCAGCCCGGCCCGGTAGGCGTCACCGGCCCGGCGCGCGACCCGCTCGTACTCCCGCTCGGTGGCGTCGAACACACGGATGGTGCGCACCCCTTGGAGGGCCCGCTCGAACTCGGCCGTCATCCGCCCGACGTGCTCCTGGGCGGTGCGGCTGATCCCCCGCAGCGAGGCCATGAGCGTCCACAGGGCGACGGCCGCGAGCAGCACCGAGGACAGCGTGATGGCCAGGAGCAGCGGGTCGATCAGCGCCAGCACGGTGATCGAGCCGATGCCCAGCAGCACGGCGGAGACGATGTCGAAGACTCCGTTGCTGATCACGGAGCGCAGCAGCGAGGTGTCGGTGCTGAGCCGGGAGATCAGATCGCCGAGGCGGCGCCGGTCGTACTCGACGATGGGCAGCCGCAGCAGCCGGCGCACGAGGGCCAGCCGGGTGTCGACGACGACGCCTTCGGCCAGCCGCTTGAGCAGGTACACCTGCGCCCCGGTGAGCACGGCCTCGGCGAGGGTGACGGCGGCGAGCAGGACCACGGGCGCGAGGAGCGCCCGCTGCTGCTCGGCGCCGGAGACGATGTCCCGCACGATCAGGGGCTGGAGCAGCGGGACCACCGGGGCGAGCAGGGAGGCCGCGCAGCCCAGGAGGACCAGGTGCCGGCGGCCGTTGTCGCGGTCCCAGGCCAGTCGCCGGAGGGTGCGCAGCCCGGAGGCGGGCCGCTCGCGCCTCATGTGTGCTCCCCGGGTCCCGCTCCGGTACCGCTGCCCCCCGCGTTCGCGGCGGGAGCCTGCCGCAGACTGGCGTGGATCTCGGGTTCCGAGGCCGCTCCGGCGACCGGCGGCCAGTCGTCGGCCGCGCACGGCACGCGCACCACCGCCACCCGGCCCTCCCGGGCCGCCGCCAGCGCGGCGGCGAGCGACCCGGCCGTATCCGCGGGCTCGTTGACCACCCAGGCGGCCACGCCGTGCTCCGGCTCAGGCCGCACGGGGGCACCGGCCGCGAACAGGTGCGGCCGGCCGCCGAGGTTGTCCACCATCCGTTGCAGCCACCCGTAGCCGCCGTTGTCCAGCACCACGTAGGTGACGGCGATCCCCTCCCGGACCAGGGTCGGCAGTTCGACCCGCAGGAGGTCGAAGGCGCCGTCTCCGACGATCGCCACGACGGGTGCGCCGGGAGCCGCGAGCTTGGCCCCGGCAGCCGCGGCGGCTCCGTAGCCGAGCGTGGTCTGCTCGGAGGGGACCACGCTGCGTGCGCCCTCGGGAAGGGTCAGGACCGGGTACAGGTACGACCAGATGTCCATGAGCCCGTTCTCGTGCACGACCACGCTGCCGGGCTGGAGGAGGCGGGAGAGTTCACGCACGACGGACTTCACCCGGACCCGGTCCGCGGGCAGTTCGGGGTGGGCGGGTGAGGCGGCCCAGGACCTCAGGCGCTCGCGGGAGGCCGTGATCCGGGACAGCCAGCCGGCGTCGGCCTCCCGGTGCGCGAGGGCTGCCGCCCACTGCTCCGCCGCGGCCGCGGCCTCGCCGAGGACGAGCGGTCCGGGCCGGTCGTAGGAGAACTCCCCCGCCTCGACGTTGACCTGGCAGACCGGCACGCCGTCGGGCAGTCCCTCGGTGGCGGTCTCCTCCAGCCGGGACCCCAGCGCCACCACGACGTCGCAGTCGCCGAGGAGCTCCCGCACCGGCGGCAGGGCGTACAAGCCGGCGAGTCCGCAGTACAGCGGATGGGACTCGGCCACGCCGCCCCGGCCGCTCGCCGTGACCAGCAGGGCGGCGCCCAGCGCCTCGGCGAGGCGCTCGGCCGCGCCCTCCGCGCGCAGCCCGCCGCCCGCGACGACCACGGGCCGCCGGGCCCGCGCCACCTCGGCCGGGAGGTCCGGTGCCGTGTACCGGCCGGGCACCGGCGGCCCGGCGTCCAGCAGGGCCCGCTCCACGGAGACCGGCTCCGCAGCGAAGCCGTCGGGTATCTCCAGGAAGACCGGCCCCCGGGGCGCCTGCGCGACGAGCGCGGCGGCTCTGCGCAGCGCGGGCAGCAGCCGGCCGGTGTGGGTGACCCGTCCCGCCCACTTGGTCACCGGCGCGGCGAGCGCGAGCTGGGGCGCCTCCTGGAAGGCGCGGGCGCCGTCGGACTCGATCGCGGTGCCGCCCGCCAGCAGCAGCACGGGGCTGCATCCGCTGGCCGCCTCCAGCAGCCCCCCGACCGCGTTCGCGACAGCGGGCCCCTTGCCCACCACGCAGACGCCGATGCGCCCCGAGGTCAGGGCGTACCCGGACGCCATGTGCACGGCCATGCGCTGGTCCCGGCACCACACCAGCCGGATGCCCGCGCGTTCGAAGGCGCCCACGACGAGCACGTCGTCTCCGGGGAGCCCGAACACGGTGTCCACACCGCGGCAGGCGAGGAAGGCGGCCACGAGGTCCCAGGCCCCGTCGAAGGCGGCGGGGGCGGGCGTGCCGGAGGAGGCGGGGCGGTCGGTCGGTCGCTGCTCGTTCATGTGGTGTCGCCAGGGGTGTCGAGGAGCCGCCAGTACGGCTCGAACGGAGTGGGGGTGCCGTGCAGCAGCCTGCTGCGCAGGTTGCCGAGGAGGGTGCGGCGGGGCCGGTGCGCCACCAGCTTCAGGCGGCGTGCCTCGGTGTCCGAGGCGGGCCGCCCGAGGAGCACCCGTGCGGCCCGGAGGGTGCGCGGGGACACGCGGGAGAGCCCGGCCGCCGTCTCGTGCAGCAGCTCGCTGCCCATCCGGTCGAGCCGGCGCCTCCCCTCGGTTTCGCCCCAGCGCCGCACGGCCAGGCCGTAGGTGTTGAAGGTGCCCGCGGCGGCGTCCTCCCGGATGCTCCCGAGGTCGTCCTCCAGGTCGACGAACGCCATCAGCGGGCCGGTGAGCGCGCCGAGTTCACGCGCCCACGGCCTGCCCGTGAGTGCGGCCGCCACGGTGACGAAGGCCCTGATGTCGGAGCACCGGAGCCTCACCGCCCGGGCCAGGTCCTCCTCGTCGAAGGAGTCGGCCGAGGCGAGCAGTCGGGTTTCGAGCGCGAAGTACTCCTCCAGGCGCACCAGATGCCCCTCGACGGTCGCGTCGAGCAGGCCCATGGTCTTGAGGACCGTCCGGAAGTGCGCCGACCACCACGGGTCGGGCCGCTCGGCGCCGGAGAGCTGGTGGGCCTCGTAGGCCCAGTCCGCTTCGTAGACCACGGCCCAGAGGTGGTGGAACAGCGGTGACACGAGGGCCCGGTCGGCGTCGCCGTAGCCCAGTGCGCGGAACACCGGGGCGAGCGAGCGGTAGACCTTGGCGCCCTTGACGTCGGCTGCCAGCGTGGTGCGCGGTGTCAGCCAGGCGGGACCGGTGGCCTCCTCGGAGGTGCCGTGCACGAGATGGGCCAGTGCGGGCACCCGGGCGGGTGCGGGCAGCCCGCCGAGCAGTCGGGGCGGCATCTAGGCGCTTCCCTTCCGCAGCCGGCAGGTCGCGTCCACGACCTGCCGCAGCCACGGCGTGTACGAGGCCGCGCGCGGCCCGTCGAGGTCCCGCAGGATCTCGGCCGGCGCTCGCCAGGCGACCTCCGATGCCTCGTCGGGGTCGACGGCCGGGGCGTCGCCCTCGAAGCGGCCCACGAGCACGTGGTCGTACTCGTGCTCGACGTAGCCGCTGCCCGGGTCCTCGGCGCGGTAGACGAAGGTGCCCGCCGGGGACAGGGCACCCGCCCTGATGCCGAGTTCCTCGGCCAGCCGGACCCGGGCGGCGTCGGCCGGAGCCTCACCCGGGGCGGGGTGTCCGCAGCAGGTGTTGGACCACAGGCCGGGGAACCGCCGCTTTGTGCCGGCCCGCCGCTGGAGCAGCGCCTCGCCGCGGCCGTTGACGAGCATGACGGAGAACGCGCGGTGCAGGAGCCCGCCGGCCCGGGTGTGCGCCTCGTGCACCGTCGCCGTGAGGCCGGTCGCCCGGCCCTGCGTGTCGACGCGTTCGACCCGGAGCCCCTCCCGGCTCTCCTGGCTGTTGCTGGCTGAGCTGAGCATGCGCGCTCCTCGTGTCGTGCGTGTCCGTGCGGCCCGGGCGGGGTGCCCGGGCGGGGTGCCGGCGCTCGGCGCCGGCGGTGTCGTGCGCCGGTGTCAGGGCCCGGCGATGTGGTAGCCGCCGTCCGCCCACACGACGGAGCCGCTGGTCACCGGCATCCAGTCCGACAGGACGGCGCAGCAGGTCCTGGCGACGGCGGCCACGTCCCGGTCGTCCCAGCCCAGCGGCGCGTGCTCGGCCCAGTGGGCCGAGTCGAAGCCCGGGACGGAGGTGGCGGCGACCGTCCGCAGCGGCCCGGCGGCGACCAGGTTCACCCGGATCCGCTCCGGCCCCAGCTGCCGGGCGAGATAGCGCGCGACCGACTCCAGCGCCGCCTTCGACACGCCCATCCAGTTGTAGCCCTCCCAGGCGCGCTGCCCGTCGAAGTCGAGGCCGACGATCGAGGCGCCCCCGGCGAGCAGGCCCCGGCAGGCGTGGGTCAGCGACGCCAGCGAGTACGCCGACACCTCCAGCGAACGCGCCACGTCCGGCCAGGGCGCGGCCGCGAAGTCCTCGTCGAAGCAGGCGGGTGAGCCGTGGGCGACGGAGTGCACGATGCCGTCCAGGCCGTCCGTGTGCTCCCCCACCGCGGCGGCGAGCCGGTCCCGGTGGGCCGTGTCGGTGACGTCCAGCTCGATCACGGGTACGGGCTCGGGCAGCCGGGCGCAGACGCGCTCGACCAGCGAGAGGCGCCCGAAGGCGGTGGCGATCACCTGGGCACCGGCGCGCTGGGCCTGCTCCGCGACGTGGTAGGCGATCGAGTTGGGGGTGAGGATCCCCGTGACCAGCAGCCGCTTTCCGGCCAGGAGACCCGGACCGCTCGCGGTCGCGTCCACCGGGTGCTTCACCTCGGGCATGTCGTTCACCTCGGACATCTCAGACACCCATGCTCACCCCGCCGTCGACGGGAATGACGGCCCCGGTGATGTACCGGGCTTCGTCGCTGGCCAGATACGTGATCAGGGAGGCGACCTCCGCCACCGTCCCCGCACGCCGCAGCGGCACGGACGCGAGGAACTCCTGCCGCACCTTCTCGGGGAAGTCGCGGCCCATCTCGGTGTCGATGAGCCCGGGCATGATGACGTTCACCGTCGTCTTCCCGCGTGCGAGTTCACGCGCGAGCGTCCGGGCCAGGCCGATCAGTCCCGACTTGCTCGCCGCGTAGTTGCCCTGGCCGACGCCGCCCAGCAGCGCGGCGGTGCTGGAGCAGAAGACGACCCGGCCGCGGGTGGAGCGCAGCAGGGGGCGGATGCCCGCCCGTACCGGGTAGAAGGCGCCCATGAGGTTCGCCTGGACGACCGTGGTGAACTCCTCGGCGGTCATCCGTGCCATCAGGTTGTCGCGGACGATCCCGGCGTTCACCACCAGGACGTCCAGTCCGCCCAGTTCCTCGACGGCCTGCGCCATCGCCTCCTCGACCGCCGTGTGCTCACCGACGTCGCAGGCCAGCGAGAGGGCGCCCGCGACGGGTGCCCCGGACCTGCTCAGCGAGACCACCGAGTCGCCCGCGGCGGCGAACCGGTCCACGACCTCACGTCCGATGCCCCGCGTCCCTCCGGTGACGACCACCTTCCGTGCGGGGCCCGCTTCCGGCGCGCGGGTGCCGCCGGGACTCAGCATGCCGCCACCACCAGCACGGCGTTGTGGCCTCCGAAGCCGAACGAGTTGGACATGGCCACCCGCAGCGGATGCTCCTGGGCCGTGTGCGCGACGTAGTTCATCTCCGGGAACTCCGGGTCGTCGCAGTTGACGGTCGGCGGCGCCAGGCCGGTCTCCAGCGCCTTGACGCAGGCGATCAGCTCGACGGCGCCTGCGGCGCCGATCATGTGGCCGGTGGTCGACTTGGTCGAGCTGACCGGGATCCCCCGGGCCCGCTCGCCCAGCTCGGCCCGGATCGCCAGCGTCTCGGTGCGGTCGTTGAGCTGTGTGCTCGTGCCGTGCGCGTTGACGTAGTCGATCCCGCTCGGGTCCGTCCGCGCCGCGGCCAGTGCCCGCCGCATGGCGAACCGGGCCCCCAGCCCCTCGGGATGCGGTGCCGTGATGTGGTGGGCGTCGCTCGCCGCTCCGTAGCCGAGGATGCGGGCCAGCGGTGTGCTCCCGCGCCGGCGGACGCTGTCCTCGGACTCGAGCACCACCGCTCCCGCGCCCGAGGAGAGCACGAAGCCGTCCCGGGCCCGGTCGAAGGGGCGGCTGGCCGCCGCGGGGTCGTCGTTGTGCGTGCTGGTCAGTGCCCGGGTGGCGGCGGTGAGCGCCAGGTCCTTGCCGCTCATCGAGTCCTCGGCGCCGATCGCCACGACGATGTCCGCGTCACCCCGCTCGATGAGGCGGTGCGCCTCGCCGATGACGACCGTCCCCGACGCGCAGGCGGCCGACACCGCGAAGGACTCGCCCATCGCGCCGAGTTCCATCGACAGGTAGGCGGTCACGATGTCGATCGCGGCGTAGGCCGACAGATAGGGCCTCACCGCCCGTGCGCCCTTGGCGTCGAAGACGCGGACGGCGTCGGCGTCGAGCTTCGTGGTGCCGTACCCCGAGCCCACGAGGACGGAGATGCGCTCCGGCGGGCAGACCCCCGGGGTGACGCCCGCCTGCCGGAGGGCCTCGTGGGCGGCGGCGACCGCGTACCGGGCGTAGGGGTCCATCCTGCGCACCTCGGTCCGGGGCATGTGCGCGGCGGGCTCGAACCCCCGTATCTCGCCGCCGATCGTGACGGGGCAGTCGCCGGTGTCGAAGCTCGTGATGGCGCTGATCCCGCTGCGGCCGGCCACCATGGCCTCCCAGGTCTCGGCCACCGAGTTGCCCAGCGGGGTCAGCGCCCCGAGACCGGTCACGTACGAACCCATTACTCACTCCCAACAACCCGACGGCGGCGGAGCCGCCTTGAACGTCTGTGCTACTTCGCGGCCGCTGCGACCGGTCGCCCCCCGGCGCGGGCGCCGGGGCACAGTCGGCTCCAGTACTCGGCCACGGCCTTCGAGATGAGCAGGGGCTGCGGGTGGCGCTGTCCGCGCAGGGCCGCGTAGCCCGCCCTGACACCGCGGCCGCCGAAGGGCTTGTTGCCGTTCTCGATCTCGATGAGCGTCTCGTCGACGCTCACCATGTGCCGCTCGCGCAGGAAGTCCACGAGATCGTCGTCGGCTCCGTAGACCGAGGCGCCGAACGCCCGCTCCGTGAAGGGAAGGGTGTCGAGCACCCGCCTGAGCGTGCTCTCGTCGTCGTAGACGACCAGGTTGAAGACGGGTGCGAACTGCTCGGACACGTCGAGGGGCTCGGACGCGTCCCAGGCGAGCACGGTGGGCAGCACGTGGGACTCGGCGACGTCGACCGCTCCTCCGTGGCGGATGCGGTGCCGGTTCGCGATCAGGTACCGCGTGACCTGCTGGAGCACGGCCGGGTCCTGGATGCTGCCGTAGTCCCGCGTGGGGTCGGCGGCCGGTCCGAAGGCCAGCGCCCCGACATGCCGGGACAGCTGCTCGCGGAACTCCTCCGCCACCGGGCGGTGGACGAAGTAGATGTCCGGGGCGAGGCAGTCCTGACCGGAGTTGAGCATCCTGATCCGGACGCCGTCGGCGGCCGCCCTCGGGATGTCGGCGCGTCCGGTGATGATGAACGGGTTGACGCCCTGGCCGAAGAACAGGAGGAGCTGCTCGCTGCCCAGGGCGACCCTGAGTTCCTCGGCGTTCTCGTAGCGGCCGGTGAAGACGACCGTACCCGGGTTGCCGCGGATGGAGTCGGTGTAGGCGCCCTGGGTGCCGGTGAACGCCGTGATGTCCAGCCCGTGCACCGGCGCCAGCAGTTCGTGCAGCCGCAGGGTGACCTCACGGATCCGCGAGGAGGGCCGGAAGCTGATGCGGGTGGTGAAGCACGCCGGGACGAGCAGGTACAGGGCGTACGAGTAGAGCACCATGTTGGACGGCATGAAGACCCAGGAGCCGGGCACCGTCGGCGGCTGGTGGAGCGCGTACTCCGCGGCCGCCCCGCGCAGCGTGGCGACGAACCCGTCGATCTCGACCTCTGCGGCCTTGCGGTCGGTGATCTGCGTGAGGACCTCGACGAAGCGGTCCCGCTCGCCCTGCACGTGGTCGGCGGTACGGGAGAGCGCGGCGAGGGTGTCCGCCAGCCGGGCATCGGCGCGGAAACGTTCCGCCCGGACCGTGGCCGTCCCGAGCCGCTGCGCGGTGGCCGCCTCCGCGAAGGCCTCGACACGGGCGAGGTCCACCTTGCCGAACGCGTTCTGCGGCAGCTCGTCCACGACGAACACGTGGTCGGGTGCCTCGTAGGACGCCAGATGTGCGCTGATCTCCCGCCTCCAGTGGGCGTGCGACCGCCTGCCGGGGTCCGCGACGACGGTGACCAGCCGCTCGCCGCGCTCGGTGTCCCCGACCACCGCGCAGGCCGTCACGACACCGGCTTCGGCCAGTCGGCGCTGCACCTCGGCCGGGTACACGGTGAATCCGCTCCGGGAGAGTGCCGAGCGCCGGCCCAGCACGGTCAGGTGCCCGTCGGGCGCGACCGAGGCGATGTCGCCGGTGTTCTGCCAGCCCCGCTCCACGGGAACCGTCCGGCCGTCCTCGCCGAGCTGCCCCCGGTACTGGTCGGGCGACCTGACGAGGAGTTCGCCGACCCGTCCGGCGGGCACCTCGGCGCCGGCGGCGTCCACGACCTTCAGGTCCACGCCCGTCAGGGCCCTGACCAGGCCGGGGGCCTCCGGCAGGGCGTGCGCCACGTTGCCCAGCTCGGTCGAGCCGTAGCCGTCGAGCAGGCGGTGGCCGGTGGCGTGGTGGAAGCGCTCGGCCAGGCGGCCGTCGAGCGGGCCGCCGCCCACGCACCACAGCCGTACCGAGGACAGGTCCTCGAGGAGCCCGGGGTTGCGCGCGGCGAGGTTCAGCACGGCCCGGTAGGTGCGCGGCGGCGCGTCGACGACCGTGGCACGGTGCCGCTTGCCCAGGCGCAGGGCCTCGGACAGGTGGGCGGGAGGCACGACGACCAGCCCCGTGCCGGTCATCCAGGCCAGCAGGGCGACCGAGAGTCCGTACTGGTGCGTCATCGGCAGCAGCGGCAGCAGGACGTCGTCCGGCCGGTAGCGGACCCTCTCCGCGGTGCGCAGGCAGTTGTCGAGGAAGGAGCCGCCGGACTTCACGACGGCGTGCGGCTCACCGGTCGTGCCGGACGACCGCAGGATCAGCCCGTCCTCGCGGCGCCGCCAGGCGACGGTGCCGGGGTCGGGCAGCTCGGCCGCGCCGCCGACGTCCGCCGCGCGCACCTCCCCCGCACCGTAGTCCCACAGGTCGCGCAGGGCGACGGAGCCGGGCGTCCTTCTCGCCCTGTCCCCCGGCAGGACCGCGTGCTGCGCCCGGACCTCCGCCCTGGGGTCCGGCATGCGCGTCAGCTGCTCCTCGTCGAGGACCACGATGGACACGTCCGAGGCGATGAGGCTCAGCAGGGCCGCGTAGAACTCGATGGTGTTGTCGCCGCTCAGGACGACCCGGTCCCCTGCCCGCACCCCGCGCTCGTGCAGTGCGCGCCTCATGGTCTCGACCCCGTGGCCGAGGGCGGGTCGGCTCACGGACGCCCTTCTGGCGACCACGGCCGGTTTCTCCTCCGGAACGGAGGGCATGCTGATCTCCCCGTTGTACATCAGACGTGCGGTCTACATTGGTGAATCGAGTGAGGGGCGCGACGCACGGCCCGCGCCGCGCCCCTCCTTCCGGAGCCTCACCGAGGCCCCTGTGGCACCGTCAGCGCCTTCAGCAGCTGTTGCTGATGGTGCTGCCCAGCGCCTCGGCGGTCTCCGCCGGGACCTCAAGGCCCTGCAGCTCGATGATCGACATGGTGTGCACCTCCTTCCGTTGCGGCTCGGGGAGGGGCGCCGTCCGCGCCCCCTGTGTGTCGGGTCGGCGGCGGGCTCTGCCGCCGCGTCGGGTCAGCGCCTTCAGCAGCTGTTGCTGATGGTGCTGCCCAGCGCCTCGGCGGTCTCCGCCGGGACCTCAAGGCCCTGCAGCTCGATGATCGACATGGTGTGTACCTCCCCTCGGGGTGTCGGGCCGTCGTGTGCGGCCGTCCGTTCTGCGCCGTCCCCTGCGAGCCTCAGAACGGCTCGGTACCCAGGAACGGCAGGCTTTCGAGGCTGCGGTCGCGGACCGCGGCCAGGGCGAGGAGCACGCCTGCGGCACCGGTCGCGAGGTCCGCGGAGAACCGCACCCCGCCGCTTCCCGGAATCCGCAGCAGGCCGTCCCGCTCCACCACGTGCAGTGACAGGTCGCGGGCGTGCTGGGCGACCGACTCTCCCGCGTCGTCGAGGCGGTGCTCCAGGGCCACCATGGCCAGCAGGGCACCGGACCGTCCGGAGAAGACCCCGGCGTCGGCCATGAACCGCACCCGGGCCCCGGCCACCAGGCCCGGCACCGCCGCACGCAGTGCCGCGTCGTCCCGGTGCCGCAGCACGGCGTCCGCGGCGAGGGCCACGCCCAGACCGCCCGTGGCGAGATACGGCAGACGCCGCTTCCCGTCCACCGCCTGCAGGGTTCCCGAGGTGTCCCCGGTGCAGCGGGCGAGGTCGCGGTGGACCGCCCGCGCCGCCAGGTCGAGCCAGGCGGACTCGCCGGTGGCCTCGTACAGCCTCGTCAGGAACACGGCGGGACCGCTCCAGCCGCGCATCAGTCCCGCGGGCAGGATCTCCGTGTGCGGACTCGGGAGGAGTTCCTCCCGGATCCGGCGCGCCGCGCGGTGCGCCAGGCCGTCGAGGCGCTCGTCGCCGAGCACGGGGCCGAGCGCCAGCGCGGCCAGGCCCATTCCGGCGATACCGGAGAACAGGGAGGGATCGGTGGTCACACCGATGTCCCTGACCAGCGGCGCCAGTTGGGCACGGGCGGCCTCGTGGTGCCCGCGCAGCGCCCAGTACCAGGCGAGTCCGGTCAGCCCGTCCCACAGGCCCGGTGACGCGAGGGCCGTGTCCCCGCGGCGGGAGAAGTCCAGCAGCCAGTGCTCGCAGGCGGCGGGCGGCTCGTGCCCGGCCGCGCGGAGCGCCCACAGGACCCCGGAGGCGCCGTGGGCGAGACCGGCCGGGCCCGCGGTGTTCAGGTACTGGTCCGGGTCGCCGGGGAACAGCCGGTCGCCGCGGGCGGGGTCCGCCATGGCGGCGAGCGAGCCGGCCAGCGGTGCGATCAGGCCGAGCGGGCCGGGCCCGTCCGCCGCGCCGGGCGCGGCACCCGTGCTCCGGGCGGGCCCGGGACACGGGCCCTCCGAGGAACCCGTCCCCATGGTCCGCAAGGTGTCGTCGAAGTAGCCCTCGGGCAGGCCGAACCAGTCGGCCGCGGTGGCCGCGTGCACCGCGGCCTTGCCCGGGTCCAGTACGTACATGGGCGCCAGTGGGAGGAACAGCCAGAGCTTCAGCACCGCGAGGGCGTGGCGGTCCCGCGCCTCGGC
This sequence comes from Streptomyces sp. C10-9-1, assembly GCF_024497955.1. Classification (GTDB taxonomy): domain Bacteria; phylum Actinomycetota; class Actinomycetes; order Streptomycetales; family Streptomycetaceae; genus Streptomyces; species Streptomyces sanyensis. The sequence goes on from NZ_JANHKP010000021.1 coordinate 97,789, forward strand.
GGTTCCCGCCCGCGGCGCGAATCCCGGGTAGGCCAGCGGCGGAGGCTCCTCCTCCGCCAGGGCCACCGACATCTCGAAGTCCAGCAGCCGCACCGTGAGGTCGTCGTCCACCACGATGTTCCCGGGGTGCAGGTCGCGGTGGGCGAGCCCGTGGGCGTGCACGTCCGCCACGGCGGAGGCGACCCGGGCCAGGACCCGCTCGGCCTGCTCGCGGTAGCCCTCGACCTCCTCGGGAGCGGGGGCGCGGCGGATGAACGGATGGCGGGCCGCCACCCAGTTCTGCAGGTTCACTCCCTCGGCCTTCTCCAGCGCCAGGTAGTGGTGCTCCCAGTACCGGAAGGAATCGACGAGGTCCGGTACGGCCGCCACGCCGGCCAGTCGCCTGAGGACTCCGTCCTCGTGGCGTGCGCGGTCGACCGCGTCGCGGCCGTCCCGGTCCACACCGGCGTGCAACCGGGCCTCCTTGAGGACGACCTCGCGTCCGGTCTCCTTCCGGCGGGCGGCGTACACGCCTCCGCCGTTGGAGAACTGCAACGCACGCTCCACGGCGAACGGGAAGGGCTCGTCCGGCTCGGGGGTGCGCAGAGCGTCCTGGATCTCGACGGGGGGCGAGATCCAGTCCGGCAGCCGGAAGGGAACCGACCGCGGATCATGGACCAGTCCACCCTCCGGGCCGCGCATCGCGAGGACGCGACTGCCTGCCGGGGTGTAGGTGTACCGGCTGGTGAAGGCGCCGTAGCGCAGGTAGACGGGACTGCCCTCGCGCCAGCGCCGGTCGCTGAGGACGTACGGGCCCTGACGGCCGGCCAGCAGGCCGTGCAGTGCGTCCAGCACCGGGACGAGATCCCCGTCCGAGGGGTAGAGGGCGATGAACTTGCCGCTCGCGGCCCGCGGGGCGAACTTCAGGCCGTAGGCCCGCAGGATCGCGCTGCGGGAGAGGAACTTGAAGGCGAGCCCGCGGTCCAGGCAGAACGCGGCGACGTCGCACAGGACGTCGGCGGCGTCCTCGGGCCGGGCGGACACGTGGATCTTCCAGCCCTGGTCCGGCAGCTGCGCCCCGGTGCGCCGCAGGTGGCACCACGGCCCCCTGAGCGTCCTGGTCCAGCCCTCCCGCCCGGGCACCAGGGCCGTGTAGTCCAGGTCCCCCTCCGGGCGCCACCGCTCCGGTGGTTCGAAGTAGTCGGGGTCGGCGACGGAGAACAGCTCGCCCGCCTCACGCATCCCTGTCCCCTCCCCCGGCCCCGGCGGCGGACCCGGCGGTGGCCGCGGTGCCGCGCCCGGTACGGGAGCGGTCGGCGTCCAGCGAGGTGGGACCGCCCCCGGCCAGGTAGTCGTGCAGCATGCGGCGCGCCCGCTCCTTGTCGGCCTCCGGCACCGAGGGCACGTACTTCAGGCCGTCCAGGTGCTCGCTCCTCTTCAGCTCGGCCTCGTACTCGGAACGGAGCATCGACCAGACGGTCGCGTCGTGGTACCGGCCGTCGACGTAGTAGAAGTCGCGCAGGACGCCTTCGAGGACGAAGCCCCCGCGCACGAGGGCGGGAAGCGTGTAGGCGTTGAAGGCGCCCGTGGTCAGCTGGACCCGGCGGGCGTCGTACGTCATGAAGAGGATGTCCACGAGCCGAATCACCGCCTCGCCGCCGAAGGCGCTGCGCCAGCGGTCGGGCTCACCGACGATGACGGCGATCTCGAAGGACTGGTGGCTTCCGCGCCGGCGCCAGTTGACGAAACCGAGAGCGTCCCCGGTGTTGTCGTATATCACGCGAAAGGAAAGGCTGCCGGAGTAGTGCGCGGCACGAATTTCCTCGGGGCTTGCCATTTCCCGCGCGTCACCGCTGAGGGCGGTTCCCGGAGAGTCGGGCGCCAACCATGCGGCGATCAGGTCGAAGTCGTCCGTGGTCGGCGGACGTAAACTGATGAATCGCCCCTGCACTAGTTCCCACTCCCCCGTCGTCCCGAATGCCAGAGACTCGGCTCCGAGTCACTTGAGTCACTTGAGTCACTCTGCGAGCCGATGAAGAACCTAGATCGCCGCGTTCTTCTCCGTCAACCGCGAACCACGAAAGTCGAACACGGCCGGGACGCCGACTCGAAATGGCATTGACAGTCGGCATTGCCGCTGGTGACGTTGAGAGCAGTAGCCTGCGGGGCCATGACGGAAACAGGGCAGTTCCCGGGGACCCCCTCATTGGCATTCGTCGGTGCCGGTCCCCGGACGACGGGCATTCTGGAGCGCATCGCCGCCAACTTCGACTCCCTCTGGCCCGGGGGGCCCCTGCGGATCGATGTCGTGGACCCGTTCCCGCCCGGGGGCGGACGCATCTGGCGGCCGGACCAGCCGGTGTGGATGCTGATGAACTCCCGGGCGCGGGACGTGACGATGTTCACCGACGAAAGCGTCGCGTGCGCAGGGCCGGTGACCCCCGGTCCGACGCTGTTCGCATGGGCGGCCCGGCACGGCGCGGCGGCCGCGGAGCAGGAGGCGGTCGCCGCGGTGGAGACGGCCACCGGGCAAAGGCCCGCCGCCCCTTCCCTCGCGGCCGAGGCCCGCTCGCTCGCACCGGACTCCTTCCCCAGCCGGCGGCTCGCCGGCGCGTATCTCGCATGGTGCTTCCGCCGGGCGCGGGAGGCGCTTCCCGCGGACGTCGAGGTCCACGACCACCGTGCCGCGGCGGTGCGCCTGTCGGACGAGCCCGACGGACGGCAGCGCATCAGCCTCTCCGACGGAGGGTCCCTCCTCGCCGACGTCGTGGTCCTCGCGCAGGGCAACCTGGACGGCAGCATGGACACCGCGCAGCGGGGCCACGCCGCGTTCGCGGCCCGGTACGGCGGGGCCCACCTGCCGCCGGGCTGTACCGCGGACGTCGACCTGACCGCGTTCCCGCCCGGCGCGGACGTGCTCGTCTCGGGCCTGGGACTGGCGTTCGTCGACCTCATGTCGCTGATGAGCGAGGGCCGAGGGGGGAGGTTCACCCGGGACGGCGGGGGCACCATGCGCTACCAGCCGTCGGGCGCCGAGCCGGTCCTGTGGGTCGGCTCCCGCCGGGGCGTGCCGTACCTGCCCAAGACCGGGGTCCGGCTGCGCGGCGAGGATCCCGGTCCGGCCCGGTTCGCCACCGTGGAGGCCTTCAAGGCGGCACTGTCCCGCGACGCGGACGAAGGCCCGGCCTCCGGCACCTCGGCACCCGGGACGGCCCCGGGCCTGTGGGCACTGACCGCCAAGGAGATCGGCTGGGGCTACTACCGGGAGCTGTTCACCGGGCACCCCGAGCGCACCGGGACGTCGTGGGCGGCGTTCGCACGGGTCTACGCGGAACTCGACTGGGACAGCCCCGAGCTGCACTCCCTGATCCACGGCTCGGTCCGGGCGGCGGACCGGCTGGCCCTCGACACGCTCCGGGCGCCGCTGTCGGGCAGGAGCTTCCCGGCGGGGCGGGAGCTGGACGCATGGATGCGCCGCCATGTCGGGGCGACGGTCGACAGGGCGACGCTTCCCGCCCACAGTGCCTGGGCGGGGGCGGCACGCTCCCTGTTCGAGGCGGGCAACCAGCTCGCCGAAGTGCTGGTGTCGGACGGCGACGGACTCACTCCGGGCGCGGAGCGGGCCCTCGGCCGGATATCCGAGTTCAACAGCTTCTTCTCGTCCGGACCGCCGCCGTTCCGCCTGGAGCAGCTCCTGGCGCTGTCCCGGGCCGGACTGGTCCGGTTCCTCGGGGCCGGCCTGCGGGTGCGCGCCGACGCTTCGGCGGGCACCTTCACGGCCACGTCCGACTCGCTTTCGACCGAGCGCCGCGGCACCTGCTTCGTCGAGGCGCGGCTGGCCGCGCCGGACGTGCTCCACGGCGGGGACCGGCTCCTTCGGACGATGATCGCCGAGGGCCGGGCGACGGCACGACGGTCACCGGGCGCGAGGAACGCCTCGCGGCTGGTGGCGGGGGAAGGCGACTACCGGGTGACCGAAGCGTCCGGGCGACCGCATCCGCGCCGCTACGCGCTCGGCGCGTTCGCCACGGGAGGCAGCCTCGGTTCCTTCTCGGTCCCGGGTACCAACTCGCCGTTCTTCCGGCAGAACGACGCCCTGGGGCGGCGCCTGATCAGGCAGCTCCACGCGGCGGCCCGCTCGTGAAGCGCCCGCCCCGGCCGCGTGGCGCCGACGGCCGGGGCGGGCGGTCCGCCCTCGCTCACCGCTATTTCCGGGCGACGCCCTTGTAGAGGCCGTACACGACCTCCAGCGCGCCCAGCGCCATCAGTACGACGCCGAGCTTGGTCAAGGTGACCACCGGCGTCTCGATGTCCCCGGTGAACTGCCAGAGGACCAGGCCGATGACGAAGGTTATGCCTCCACCGGCCAGTGCTTTGGAAGAAGAATTCATCTCACGCCCTCCTACCCCGTTTATCGGATCGATGTCTCTGTTTCTGCGGGCACCGCGGACACTCTGTCACGGGCCGTCAAAATTCGCCTACTTGACCTTCACCGCGGGCGGCGGCGAAAATCCGGAGGCCAAGGAATGCGATCGTTTTCCCCTCGCGGGGCGCGGAAGAACCCGACCTCTTTCCTTGCGCACCGCCCCGCTTCTTTCTGCGGCGCACGTCTTTCCCCGGGAATGTCACAGGAGGCCGTTCATGGCGACACAGCAGGAGATTGCCGCATGGTTCCAGGAACGGGCAGGCGTCCACTGCGGGTACAGCGGCTGGTTCGAGATCACGCAGCGGGACGTGGATTCCTTCGCCGACCTCACACGGGACTGGCAGGGGATCCACGTGGACCCCGACCGCGCCGCCGCCGGTCCGTTCGGAGCCCCGGTCGCCCATGGATTCCTGGTCCTGTCGCTGATCACGTATCTGACCGACAGCCTGCTGGACCTCGACTGGTCCGAGTCGGGGCTGAACCACCGTCTGGACCGGGTGCGGTTCCGCGCCCCGGCCGTCGTCGGGGCCAGGGTGCGCGCGGGGGTGACCGTCCTCGGCGCCCGTATGCGGCCGCGCGACTACCTGGAACTGGTGCTGGCCGTCACGGTGGAGGCGGAGGACGGCGGCGCGGTGTGCACCGCGGAGCAGACCCGCCTCTACCGGACCAGGGCGGATGCCTCGCTGCCCCGCTTCCCGGTCCTCGGGCCCGCTTCCTCCCGCCCGGACGCCCGCGTCTGACGGGCGCTCGGGCACCGGGGCCTGACAGCGTTGTCCCCCGCATCGGCGGTCCCCGTGGCTCATCCGCCGTGGTCCCGCTCCTCGTCGAGGGGCCGTCGCGCGCCGACCTGGTCGGCGAACTGCCGCCACAGCTCGGCGTTCTTCCGGGCCGTCTCGGCTACGGCGCCCACCTGGTGCAGGGGCACCCTGTCGACGAAGTCCCGCCACTCCTGGGGGGAGATGAGCCGGGACTCGAACCACCGCAGGAAGTCCCGCCCCGTCGTGCTCAACCGCAGCGAGGGATCCTTGCGCAAGCGCTCCAGAGTGTCGGCGCCGGGCTTCCGCGCCGAAGCGGCGGCGGGGATCCTGGGAGCACCGCGAGGGCTCCGGGGCGCGGCCCCGGTGCCTCCGGCCGGGGGTCGGCCGCCGGCGGCGGCCATCGCCTTGCGCTGCCGCGGCGGGACCGGGTCCTCCCCGCGCTGCATCCGCGCACGCACGTCCCAGGCAGTGGAGATGGAGATCCCGGCACGCTGCGCGATCACCCGCAGGGGCGTGTCGGGGCCGGTCCTGAGGAGCTCCTGGGCCCGTAACCGGCCCGAGGCGCCGTCCAGCGGCCGCAGGCGGCCGTCCTTCCCGAGCCGGGCTTTCGACTGCGGATTCTCCCCGGTCGAACTTCTGCGCTCGGCGGCCACGGTCTTGGCGGCGAGCCCGACGGCCTCCGCCACCGCCCGGTCCGACCACTGCGGGTGGGTGTCCATGATGCGACGCGCGGCCGCGGCGCGCTCGCCGACGGACAGCGGGAGCCCGTGGGCGATGTTCGCCCGGACCGCCAGCACGAACGCGTCCTCCGCGTCGCCGTCGAAGAACCGGACCGCGATCTCCTCCTCACCGCGCAGCTCCGCGGCGTGGAGCCGGTGGGTACCGTCGATCACCCGCATCGTCTGCCGGTGCACGAGGATGGGCGGCAGCGCCGCGCCCGATGCGGCCAGGACGCGCACGTGCTCCTCGGACTTCCGCGCGAGCCTCGGTGAGTCCGCCGGCCTCAGGGACCGGATCCGGACCTTCGCCGTGGCGCTCCGGTCGAGTTCGCTGATCACCCGTGGTCCGGCCCCCGCCGGACCGTCCTGCGCGGGCATGGTGGATCCGTCATGTGCCAGGCCTGCCATCGTCTTCTCCCCCGTCGTACTCGCATGACCCTTCAGATCCTCGCATCAGTAGGTGTAGAGGACACCCTCCGAAAGTAGGAAAGCGGACCATGCCCTCCGACTCCGGGCCGGGCGGCGAGCGTCCGCGGGTCCTGCCTGGTCAGACGGCCCATGCCCCGGTGGGCGCTCCCCGCCTCCCCGGGCCGGGGAGCCTCGCCCGGGGAGCCGGCGGGGCACCCTCTCCGGGCGTGGGGCACACCGGGCGCGGAGAGCGGGAGAGCGGGGAGCGGGCGCCGGCCGGTCAGCGGCCGGCGCTCAGGCGCCGGGCTGCCTCCGTCGCCCAGTAGGTGAGGATCATGCGCGCACCCGCGCGCCGGATACCGAGCAGGGTCTCGGCGATGGCCGCCTCACGGTCGATCCAGCCCTTCTCGGCGGCCGCCTCGACCATCGCGTACTCGCCGCTGATCTGGTACGCCGCCACGGGCACGTCCACCGACGCGGCGACCTCGGCCAGGATGTCCAGGTAGGGGCCCGCGGGCTTCACCATGACCATGTCGGCGCCCTCCTCCAGGTCGAGGGCGAGCTCCCGCAGGGACTCGCGGGCGTTGGCGGGGTCCTGCTGGTAGGTCTTGCGGTCGCCCCGCAGCGAGGAGCCCACGGCCTCCCGGAAGGGACCGTAGAAGGCGGAGGAGTACTTCGCGGTGTACGCGAGGACGGACACGTCCTCCTTGCCGATGGTGTCCAGCGCGTCGCGGACGACGCCGATCTGCCCGTCCATCATGCCGCTCGGGCCGACGACGTGGACGCCCGCGTCGGCCTGGACCTGGGCCATCTCCGCGTAGCGCTCCAGGGTGGCGTCGTTGTCGACACGCCCGTCGGCGGCCAGGACGCCGCAGTGGCCGTGGTCGGTGTACTCGTCCAGGCAGAGGTCCGACATGACCACCAGGTCGTCGCCCACCTCGGCGCGCACGTCGCGGATCGCCACCTGGAGGATGCCCTCCGGGTCGGTGCCCGCGGTGCCCAGGGCGTCCTTCTTCGCGTCCTCCGGCACACCGAAGAGCATGATCCCGGCAACGCCCGCCTCGCAGGCCTCGACCGCGGCCTTGCGCAGGGTGTCGCGGGTGTGCTGGACGACGCCCGGCATGGCCTGGATCGGCACCGGCTCGGCGATCCCCTCGCGGACGAAGGCGGGCAGGATCAGGTCGGAGGGGTGCAGCCGGGTCTCGGCGACCATGCGCCGCATGGCGGGGGTGGTCCGGAGCCGCCGGGGGCGGGCACCGGGGAAGGATCCGTACGCAGTCATACCGCCACGCTACGCCCGCCGGGGGACGGCGATTACCGACACCCCGTCGGCGCGGAGGGGACCGCCGGGGCTGCCGCGGCCCGCGCGGCTACGGACGGACGGCGCGGACGATCCAGGCCGCCGACTCGTAGAGCACCCCGGCGCCGGTGGCATGGGCGGAGATGTCCGTGCGCAGGTCGCCCAGCGCCCGCGCCCGGGTCCTCTCGTCGAGGTCCTCGACCATCCAGGCCAGCAGCCCGCTGACGAAGGCGTACGCCTGGTCGGCGGTCCGCCCGAAGGTCATCGGCAGCTCCACCCCGGTGAGCTCCGGCTCGGCGAAGCCCGCGGCCGTCAGCACCTCCCGCACGACCCGGGGGTCGGCGAGCGAGAACGGCCCCGGTGCCCCGGGCTCCGGTGCGGGCAGGTCCCGTCCCGCGGCGAGGGCGGTGGCGAAGGAACGGAACCACTCGTTGCGGGACACGTCCTGCCAGACCATGAGCACCAGGCGCCCGCCGGGGCGCAGCGCCCCGGCGATGTTGCGGAAGGCGGCCACCGGGTCGGCGAAGAACATGCAGCCGGTGCGGCTCAGCGCCACGTCGAAGGCGCCCTCGGGGAAGGGGTGGGTCTGCGCGTCGGCCTGCTCGTGGCGGACGGTGTCCAGTCCCTCGCGCGCCGCCTCCTCGCGGGCGGCCTCCAGCATGGCGCGGGACAGGTCGACACCGAGGATCTCGCCGCCGGCGGTGAGCCGGGCGGCGGCCCGGGAGACCAGGCCGGTGCCGCAGCCGATGTCGAGCACCCGTTCGCCCCGGTGGAGGGCGGCGGCGTCCAGGAAGGGGCCCTGGTAGGCGTGGACGCCCCGGTCGAACTCCTCGGCGTGCGCCGCCCAGTAGGCGCCCTCGGGGCCGTCCCAGGAACGGGCCTGGTCGGCGTTGGACGGGTCGACGTGCAGGATCCTGCCGGTCATCTCGGTCACCCACCTGCGGATGTGAGCGGCGGTTGCGGCGCACGGGCGCGCGCCCTCCCCTCCGGTGTACGCCGCGGACCGGCCGGGATCAAGCACCGGCGGCGGACGGCGGCGGTCCGGGCGGGGACGGGTCGGACGGCAACCGGTCCGGGTCTTCGCGGACGGGGCCCCCGGGACGCGGACGGGGCCGGTGCCGGCGGGTCCCCCCGCCGGCACCGGCCCCGTGCGTCGCGCTTCCCGGGCTCAGGTGGTGGTGCGCCGTCTGCGCCCGCCCGGCCGCCGCTCGGACGGCCGCGTCACGTGCTCGCCGGCCTCCAGCGCGGCCGCCCGGCGCGCCGCGCCGAACTCGGCCAGGGCCTCGGCCAGCCGGGTCACGGACGGCTCCGGCGAGAGCACGTCCACCCGCAGCCCGTGCTCCTCCGCCGTCTTGGCGGTCGCGGGGCCGATACAGGCGATCACGGTCACGTTGTGCGGCTTGCCCGCGATACCCACCAGGTTCCGCACGGTGGAGGACGAGGTGAAGAGCACCGCGTCGAAGCCGCCGCCCTTGATCGCCTCACGGGTCTCCGCGGGGGGAGGCGAGGCGCGCACGGTGCGGTAGGCGGTGACGTCGTCGACCTCCCAGCCGAGCTCGATCAGCCCGGCCACCAGCGTCTCGGTGGCGATGTCGGCCCGCGGCAGGAAGACGCGGTCGATCGGGTCGAAGACCGGGTCGTAGGGCGGCCAGTCCTCCAGGAGGCCAGCGGCCGACTGCTCGCCGCTCGGCACCAGGTCCGGCTTGACGCCGAAGTCGATCAGCGCGCGGGCCGTCTGCTCCCCCACGGCGGCGACCTTGATCCCGGCGAAGGCGCGGGCGTCGAGCCCGTACTCCTCGAACTTCTCGCGGACGGCCTTGACCGCGTTGACCGAGGTGAAGGCGATCCACTCGTAGCGGCCGGTGACCAGACCCTTGACCGCACGCTCCATCTGCTGCGGTGTGCGCGGCGGCTCGACGGCGATGGTCGGCACCTCGTGCGGCACCGCGCCGTAGGAGCGGAGCTGGTCGGAGAGGGAGGCCGCCTGTTCCTTGGTGCGGGGCACCAGGACCTTCCAGCCGAACAGCGGCTTGGACTCGAACCAGGCGAGCCGGTCGCGCTGCGCCGCGGCGCTGCGCTCGCCGACCACGGCTATGACCGGCTGGTGGCCCTCGGGCGAGGGGAGGACCTTCGCCTGCTTGAGGGTTCCCGCGATGGTGCCGAGCGTGGCGGTCCAGGTGCGCTGCCGGGTGGTGGTGCCGGCGATGGTCACGGTGAGCGGGGTGTCGGGCTTGCGCCCGGCGGACACCAGCTCGGCCGCGGCCGCGGCGACGGTCTCCAGGGTGGCGGAGACGACGGCGGTGGCGTCGCTGGCGCCGACCTCGGTCCAGCAGCGGTCGCTGGCGGTCACCGCGTCGATGAAGCGGACGTCCGCGCCCTCGGCGTCCCGGAGCGGGACACCGGCGTAGGCGGGCACGCCGACGGCGGCGGCGATGCCGGGGACGACCTCGAAGGGGATGCCCTCGGAGGCGCAGGCGAGCATCTCGCGGCCCGCGTCCGTGTCCAGGCCCGGGTCGCCCGTCACCGCACGGACGACCCGCTTGCCGCCCCGCGCGGCCTCCATGACAAGATTGGCCGCATCCCGCAGTACGGGGATGGAGGCGGTTGCCGACGCGTCGTCAACAACCGTCAGCTCGGGCGTGCTTACGCCTGCCCGTGCGTGGCCGCGGACGACGTCCAGCACGGCGGGCTCGGCGATCAGCACGTCCGCGTCGGCGAGGGCCTCCACGGCGCGCAGGGTCAGCAGGCCCGGGTCGCCGGGGCCGGCCCCCAGGAAGGTGACGTGCCCGTGTGCCGGAAGGGCCTGGTGGTTCGAGGTGGTGGGGCTCAAAGTGCTCGCTCCCCCATAAGACCGGCCGCACCCTTGGCGAGCATCTCGGACGCGAGTTCGCGACCGAGCGCGATGGCGTCGCCGTGCGACGTGGGTACGGGACCGGTGATGGACAGCTGCACCAGCGCGGAGCCGTCGGTCGTGCCGACGACGCCCCGCAGGCGCATTTCGGTGAGTTCCCGACCGTCGCCCAGCAGGTCGGCCAGCGCACCCACGGGTGCGGAGCAGCCGGCCTCCAGGGCGGCGAGCAGGGAGCGCTCGGCGCTCACGGCGGCCCGCGTGTGCGGGTCGTCGAGTACGGAGAGCGCGGCGACGAGCACGGCGTCGTCCGCCGGGCACTCGATCGCCAGGGCCCCCTGGCCGGGGGCGGGCAGGACGGAGTCGACGGGCAGCAGCTCGGTCGCCTCCCCGGACCTGCCGATGCGGCGGAGTCCGGCGGCGGCGAGCACGACGGCGTCGAGCTCCCCGCTCCGCACGTAGCCGATCCGGGTGTCGACGTTGCCCCGGATGGGGACCGTCTCGATCCTCAGCCCGTGGGAGCGGGCGTAGGCGTTGAGCTGCGCCATGCGGCGCGGCGAACCGGTGCCGACGCGCGCGCCGTCCGGGAGCCGGTCGAGGGTCAGCCCGTCGCGGGCGACGAGCGCGTCGCGCGGGTCCTCCCGGCGGGGCACGGCGGCCAGCGCCAGTCCCTCGTGGGGTGCGGTCGGCAGGTCCTTGAGCGAGTGGACCGCGAAGTCCACCTCGCCGCGCAGCAGCGCCTCCCGCAGCGCCGCGACGAACACGCCGGTGCCGCCGATCTGCGCGAGGTGCTCGCGGGAGGTGTCGCCGTACGTGGTGATCTCGACGAGCTCGACCTCCCGGCCGGTCGCCCGGCGCACGGCGTCCGCCACCTGCCCGGACTGGGCCATGGCGAGCTTGCTGCGCCTGGTCCCGAGCCTCAGTGCCCTCTCGGTCATACCCGCCCTCGGTTCTTGACGTCTGCGTCATTCAGGTCGGCCCGGCTGACGGAGGCGACCGTCTCCGGGTCGAGGTCGAACAGGGTCCGCAGCGCGTCCGCGTACCCGGCGCCGCCGGGCTCGCTGGCCAGCTGCTTGACCCTCACGGTGGGCGCGTGCAGGAGCTTGTCCACCACACGGCGCACGGTCTGGGTGACCTCGGCGCGCTGCCGCTCGTCGAGGCCGGTCAGACGGCCGTCGAGGCGGGCCATCTCGCTCTCCACCACGTCGGCGGCCATGGTGCGCAGCGCGACCACGGTCGGGGTGATGCGGGCGGCCCGCTGCGCCGCGCCGAAGGCGGCGACCTCGTCGGAGACCAGGGTGCGCACCTGGTCCACGTCGGCGGCCATGGGCGCGTCGGCGGAGGCCTCCGCGAGCGACTCGATGTCCACCAGCCGCACGCCCGCGAGGCGGTGCACGGCGGCGTCGATGTCGCGGGGCATGGCGAGGTCGAGCAGAGCCAGGCGGACCGGCCCGGCGGACAGCGGCCGTACGCGGGAGGGGGACGCGGGACCCCGGTCGGTGTACTCGGCGTTCTCGGCCCAGACGCCGTGCAGGGCGAGGTCGTGGGCGGCACCGCCGGCGGCGTCGACGCCCTCGGGTCCGTGGTCGGCGCCGAGGCCCACCGGGCACTCCGTGCCCTCGGCCGCGGTGCCGGGCGCGGTGAAGCCGGCCGCCTCGGCGGCGCCGGGCAGCTCGGCCACCCGTCCGTCCCGGGCGGCGACGGCCGCCAGGCGGGCCACCAGGCTGCCTTCGGGCGCGCGCAGGTTCACGGCGGGGGCGCTCTCGGGGACCACGTGCTCGGCCAGCGCGGCGGCGACGGCCTCGGCCGTGAGCACCAGCCCGGTCGCCCCGGTGCAGGAGACGGCGATGTCGGCACGTGTCAGCTCGTCGGCGACCGCGGACATGGCGACCGCCTGGGCGCGCACCCCGCCCGCCGCGGAGAGTGCGGCGGCGAGCCGCTCGGCCCGCTCGGGCGTGCGGTTGGCGATGACCAGCTCGCGCACGCCGAGCCGGGCGAGGGTGGTCGCGGCCAGCGCGGACATGGAGCCGGCGCCGATGACCAGGGCGCGCCTGCCCGCGGCCCACCGCTCCACGGGCTCGCCGACGGCGAGCTGCTCGAGGCCGAAGGTCACGAGGGACTGGCCCGCACGGTCGATCCCGGTCTCGCTGTGCGCCCGCTTGCCGACCCGCAGGGCCTGCTGGAACAGGTCGTTGATCAGCCGTCCGGCGGTGTGCTGCTCCTGGCCCCGGGCGAGGGCGTCCTTGATCTGGCCGAGGATCTGGCCCTCGCCGACGACCATCGAGTCCAGTCCGCACGCCACCGAGAAGAGGTGGTGGACGGCGCGGTCCTCGTAGTGGACGTAGAGGTAGGGGGTGAGCTCCTCCAGCCCGACACCGCTGTGCCGGGCCAGCAGGGTGGACAGCTCGGCGACACCGGCGTGGAACTTGTCCACGTCCGCGTAGAGCTCGATGCGGTTGCAGGTGGCGAGCACGGCGGCCTCGGCCGCCGGCTCGGCGGCCAGGGTGTCGTGCAGCAGCTTGGTCTGCGCGTCCACGGGGAGCGAGGCGCGCTCCAGGACGCTGACGGGGGCGCTGCGGTGGCTGAGGCCGACGACCAGGAGGCTCATGCCGGCATCACGGCGGGCATGTCCCCGTCAGGCCCCTTCCGGGCCGTGCCCTCGGAGTCCTCGCCGGACTTGCGCTGCTCGTGGAAGGCGAGGATCTGGAGTTCGATCGAGAGGTCGACCTTGCGGACGTCCACGCCGTCCGGGACGTTCAGCACGGTGGGCGCGAAGTTGAGGATCGAGGTGACACCGGCGGCGATCAGGCGCTCGCAGACCTGCTGGGCGGCGCCGGCCGGGGTCGAGATCACGCCGATCGACACGCCGTTGTCGGTGATGATCTTCTCCAGCTCGTCCGTGTGCTGGACGGGGATGCCCGCGACGGGCCTGCCGGCCATCGCGGGGTCGGCGTCGATCAGCGCGGCGACCCGGAAGCCGCGGGAGGCGAACCCGCCGTAGTTGGCGAGGGCCGCACCGAGGTTTCCGATCCCGACGATCACGACCGGCCAGTCCTGGGTCAGCCCCAGTTCACGGGAGATCTGGTAGACGAGGTACTCGACGTCGTACCCGACACCGCGGGTCCCGTAGGAGCCGAGGTAGGAGAAGTCCTTGCGCAGCTTCGCGGAGTTGACGCCCGCGGCGGCCGCGAGCTCCTCGGAGGAGACCGTGGGCACGGAGCGCTCCGACAGCGCCGTCAGCGCGCGGAGGTACAGCGGAAGCCGGGCGACGGTGGCCTCGGGGATTCCTCGGCTACGGGTCGCCGGTCGGTGATTTCGGCCAGTTGCCACGGTGCTCCTGCGGGATGAGCGGGGCTACAGGCGGCCGTGGTTCCCCAGACCGCCCCGTCGACAGCAGGCTATGTCTTTGTGAACGCGTGCACAAAGATAGTGTCCGCTTTGTCCGTGCAAAGTGACCGGGGTCACGCGTTCCGGCAGGCGAATTCCGGAACCGCGCACCGCCCGTGAGCGACCGACTCCCAAAAGGCGCGAAACCGTACACACGCCCCTCGGCCGCCGCGCCTCGCGCGCCACGGGACGACAGCACCGTCCCACTGTGCACCGGGAGACCCTCCCCGCGACACCCCCCGGCGCCCGCGAAACGGGGCCCGGACGCGACCGCGGCCGCCGGCTGCGCGGCCGGCCGGGGTCAGCCCTCCAGCGCCCGCCGCAGCCGCCCCGGGTCCACCTTCCAGAAGGTGTGCTGCTCGCCGTCGACGAGCACCACCGGGATCTGCTCCCAGTAGGCGCGGTGCAGCTCCTCGTCCCGGGTGATGTCCTTCTCCTCCCAGGCCGCGCCAGCCTCGGCGCAGACCCTCGCGACGACCTCCCGGGCGTCGTCGCACAGATGGCACCCGGGCTTGCCGATGAGCGTGACCACGCGCTCACCGGCCTTCTTCCTCGCACGTCGCAGCAGGGGACTCATGCCCCCATTCTCACCGGCCCGGGCACCGCGCGGAGGCGGACCCCGGCAGTGCCGACGCCGACTGTTCACGCCACTGCATCCCCGCAGTTCGGGCGGGCGCGGACGGACTGGCTATGCTCACCGCATGGCCGCACTGGGATGGCTCACCCCCCGTAGGCGCTCCGCCACGGCACGCAGCGTGCTGGCCGGAGAGGCCGCCGCCGAGGCCGCGCGCAAGTCCTCCCTGGCGCTGGAGGCGGAGCGCGGACCCGAGGGTCCGGAGCCGGAAGCCGAACCCGAGTTCCCGGTCGCGGGCGACGTGCGCGCCGCGGCCTTCTTCGACCTGGACAACACCGTGATGCAGGGCGCGGCGCTCTTCCACTTCGGCCGCGGCCTGTACAAGAGGAAGTTCTTCCAGCGCCGCGAACTGGCCCGCTTCGCCTGGCAGCAGGCATGGTTCCGGCTGGCGGGCGTCGAGGACCCGGAGCACATGCAGGACGCCCGCGACAGCGCCCTGTCCATCGTCAAGGGCCACCGCGTCTCCGAGCTGATGAGCATCGGCGAGGAGATCTACGACGAGTACATGGCCGACCGGATCTGGCCCGGCACCCGGGCGCTGGCCCAGGCACACCTGGACGCCGGGCAGAAGGTGTGGCTGGTCACCGCGGCGCCGGTCGAGACGGCCACCATCATCGCCCGGCGCCTCGGGCTGACCGGGGCGCTCGGCACCGTGGCCGAGTCCGTGGACGGCGTCTACACCGGCAAGCTCGTCGGCGAGCCCCTGCACGGACCGGCGAAGGCCGAGGCCGTGCGGGCGCTGGCGACCGCGGAGGGCCTGGAGCTGACGCGCTGCGCCGCGTACAGCGACAGCCACAACGACATCCCGATGCTCTCGCTCGTCGGCCACCCCTACGCGATCAACCCGGACAGCGCGCTGCGACGGCACGCCCGGGAGCGCGACTGGCGGCTGCGGGACTACCGGACCGGGCGCAAGGCCGCGAAGGTCGGCATCCCGGCCGCGGCGGGCGTGGGCGCGCTCGCGGGGGGCACGGCGGCCGCCGTGGCCCTGCACCGCCGCCGCCGCTGAGCCCCGCCCCCGAGCCGTGCGGGAGCGCACCCGGCACGGCCGGTCAAGCCCGTACCTCCGCGATCAGCCCCGCGGTCACGACCCGCACGTGTGCCGACACGATCCTGCAACCCTGCGCACACACGGCCGCAGCCAGTACCGATGGCACGGCGCGGGCACAACCGACCCCGCAGCGCGACAGAACACGATGCAGATCGATCAACAACTGGTCACTATCCGCGAGCCAACCCGTCACCAAGACATAACAGAAGGGTCGGAAACGGCGATTTGAGCAACTGGGTGTAGCGCTGCCTGTACGAAGCGTTATTCTCCTCAGACGCATGACGGACCCGGCCGGTCATCACGACGGGTGAAAGGTCCCGCACTGCTCGTGATGGAAGCTCTGCCTCTGGGAGTCCCGTGTACCCACACGTCGGGGTTGACGCCTCGGGCCTGGCTACGCTGCGCGCAGCGGTCCTCGACCACTTGCGCGGCCTCGTCCCCACCGCGTTCGCCGTCCCCGCCCTCGCCATGGCCGGTCCCGCCCCCGGACCAGCCGCCCCCTGCTACGCCCTCGCCGACGGCATCGAGGCCGGTCCCGCCCGATCCGCCGTGGCCGACGGGCGCAGGGCGGGTGACGGGCGCACCGTCGCCCGGAGAGGCGGCCGGGGCGGCGGCGCCTCGGCGACCGCCCGCCGCCCCGCGGCCGACAGCGACAGCGCCCGGATGATGGACCTGGTCGAACGGGCCCAGGCCGGTGAGGCCGAGGCCTTCGGGCGCCTGTACGACCAGTACAGCGACACCGTCTACCGGTACATCTACTACCGGGTGGGCGGCAAGGCGACGGCGGAGGACCTGACGAGCGAGACGTTCCTTCGCGCGCTCCGGCGGATCTCCACCTTCACCTGGCAGGGGCGCGACTTCGGCGCCTGGCTGGTGACGATCGCCCGCAACCTGGTCGCCGACCACTTCAAGTCGAGCCGCTTCCGCCTGGAGGTCACCACCGGCGAGATGCTCGACGCCAACGAGGTCGAGCGCAGCCCGGAGGACTCCGTGCTGGAGTCCCTGTCCAACGCCGCGCTGCTCGAAGCCGTCCGCAAGCTCAACCCCCAGCAGCAGGAGTGCGTCACCCTCCGCTTCCTCCAGGGCCTCTCCGTCGCCGAGACGGCGAGGGCCATGGGCAAGAACGAGGGGGCCATCAAGACCCTCCAGTACCGCGCGGTCCGCACCCTCGCCCGCCTGCTGCCCGACGACGCGCGCTGACGCACCCGTCCGCCCCTGCCGCACGCCCCGTCCCCCCACCGTCCCGCCCCGCACCCCGTGTCCCCCCACCCACCCCCGCCCCCAACTCACATTCGGTGACGCCTCGATGACGCACTGGTCCGATCATCTTTCGCGCGTAACCCAACTGCCGCGCCGCTCGTTGTGCGGATTGCAGGCTCCCTGTGGAAACGCCATGCCCGCAGCCACTCACTCGTTCGTGTGGATGCGCTCAGGGCAGGCAACCCTCCAGCCCCCCAGGGGAGTCGACCGTCATGACGAGAGGAGGTGCCGCCAGTGATCGCGAACGTTTCGGCACACCGGCGGGCGAGCGCCTTCGCCCAGGCCCTGGAAGACCAGGCGGCCGAGCAGCCCGACGAGTCGGTCGAGGAGACCGACCACGCGCGTCTGCTGAGCCTGGCGCACGGTCTCGGCGAGCTGCCGAAACCGGAGATGGACCCCGAGGTCAAGGTCGTCCAGCGGGCACAGCTCGTGGCCGCGATGGAGGCCATGCTCCAGGAGGGCGGCGCCGAGGGGGCCACGGGCCCTACGGTGCCCGAGCAGCGGACCCACGGCCGCGGTGCCCACCGGGCTTCCCCGCTCGGGAAGTTGCGACCGAGGTCCCGCTGGTCGAAGGGGCTCGCTGCCGGCGGGCTGACCGTCGGCGTGGCCGCCGGGGCGTTCAGCGGCGTGGCCGCCGCCAGCTCCGACGCCCTCCCCGGTGACTCGCTGTACGGGCTCAAGCGCGGCATGGAGGACTTCCGGCTCGGGCTCGCCGACGACGACTCCGACAAGGGCGAGCTCTACCTCGACCAGGCGTCCACCCGGCTCAGCGAGGCCCGGCGGCTGATGGAGCGCGACCGGGCCGGATCCCTCGACCACGAGTCGCTCAGCGAGGTCCGGCGCGCCCTGACCGGCATGCGCAACGACGTCACCGAGGGCCACCGGCTGCTCAGCGCGGCATACGAGAGGGACGGCTCGCTCGCCCCGATGGCCACGCTCGACTCCTTCTCCCGGTCCCACCGCGACACCTGGGACGGGCTCCGCAACCGGCTCCCCGTCCAGCTCACCGATGTGGGCGAGCAGGTCAGTTCGGCCTTCGACGCCATAGACCAGGAGGTCGGCCCGCTGGAGTCGCTTCTCCCCCGCCCGGCGGAGAAGGAGCGGCGCACCGGTCCCCGCAGTCCCGGCACCCCGCAGGACGCCGGGCGCGACGCCACCGCCCCGGGAAGCGCGGCGCCCTCGGCACCCGCCTCCGGTGGCGGCGCGAAGCCCGGCGAGGAGCAGTCCACGCCCCGGCCGTCCGGTACCGGAACGGACACCGAGGACGAGGGGCTGCTCGGCGGCGCCACCGGCGGGCTGCTCGATCCGCCCGCCGAGGAGGCGTCCCCCGCCCCGTCGGGTCAGGACGGCGAGGAGCCGGTTCCCGACGTCACCATTCCCCCGCTGCTCCCGGGGATCCTGCCGGGCCTCGGACTCGACGCCGAGGACCGCTAGGGAGGGCACCCCGGAAGGGGCGCCGGCCGGAAGGCCGACGCCCCTTCCGGGCCCGAGCGTCTCCGCTCGGGCTCGGGCTCGAAGCAGCGTCAGAAGAAGACCGAACGCCGCTGGACCAGCAGCTTGTACAGCGTGTGCTGGATCTGCTCCCGCACCTGGTCCGTCAGGTTGAACATCAGCATCGGGTCCTCCGCCGCCTCCGGAAGGTACCCCTCCGTGGGAATCGGCTCCCCGAACTGGATCGTCCACTTCGTCGGCAGCGGCACCGCTCCGAGCGGCCCGAGCCAGGGGAACGTCGGCGTGAGCGGGAAGTAGGGAAAGCCCAGGACCCGCGCCAGCGTCCTGGCGTTGCCGATCATCGGGTAGATCTCCTCGGCGCCGACGATCGAGCACGGCACGATCGGCACGCCCGCCCGCAGCGCCGTGGACACGAACCCGCCGCGGCCGAAGCGCTGGAGCTTGTACCGCTCCGAGAACGGCTTGCCGATTCCCTTGAAGCCCTCGGGCATCACTCCGACCACCTCGCCCCGGCGCAGCAGCCGCTCCGCGTCCTCGGCACAGGCCAGCGTGTGGCCGGCCTTGCGGGCGAGCTCGTTCACCACCGGGAGGTGGAAGACGAGATCGGCGGCGAGGAGCCGCAGATGGCGGCCGGCGGGGTGGTTGTCGTGGACGGCGACCTGCATCATCAGGCCGTCCAGCGGCAGGGTGCCGGAGTGGTTGGCCACCACCAGGGCCCCGCCCTCGGCCGGGATGTTCTCGATGCCCTTCACCGTGACCCGGAAGTACTTCTCGTACAGCGGCCGCAGCATCGACATCAGCACCTGGTCGGTCAGTTCGGCGTCGTAGCCGAACTCGTCGACCTCGTAGTCGCCGGTGAGCCGGCGGCGCAGGAAGGCGAGCCCTCCCGCGATGCGCCGGTCCCAGTCGCCCCGGGCGCCCTCCTCCGGCTGCGGCGCCGCCCCGGGCGCGTGGGCGGCCGGCCCGCCCTGCGCCGAGGCCGCCTCCGCCCGGCCCTCGGGACGGGGCTCCGGCCGGTCCTCCGGCAGGGGCTCCGGCGCGGCCTCCATCCGGCGCGCTCCACCGTCCCGGGTGCCGCGGGTCCGCCCGGCACGGCGTTCCGCGGCACCCGGCTCGCGGACGGGGCCGTCACCGGCCGCTGCGGCCCGCTCGGCGCTCCGCCGGGCCGCGCCGCCGGAGCGGCGGCGCGACGGCCGCTGCGCACCCCCGCGGGAACGGTCGTCGTCGAAGGGAATGACCTTGGCGTCCGCCATCGTTGCCTGTGCTCCTTGTCCCGGACTGTCCTGCGCCACGTCTGCGGCCCGCCGGACGCCGCCTCGCCGGCGCCGCGATCGGACCCCTACCCGGCGCCCTGGTACTCCGCGTCCCCGGCCCGCCGCACGGGCAGCGCCGCCGCCACCTCGTCCACCGCCTTCGCCACCAGCTCCGGCGGCAGCAGGCCGGGGCCCTTGCTGCGCGCGAAGTCCGCGAACGCCTCCGCGGTCGTGAACCGCGGCGCGAAACCGAGCGTCTCGCGCATCTGGACGGTGCTGACGACCCGGCCGTGCGTGAGCAGGCGGATCTGCTCGGGCGAGAAGTCGGTGACCCCGACCGTCCGGAGTGCGGAGCCGAGCCAGGTGACCGCCGGCAGCAGCACCGGCATCGTGGGCCGCCCCAACCGCCGCGAGCACTGGGACAGGGTCAGCACCCCGTCGCCGGCGATGTTGAAGGTGCCGCTGTTGAGCGTCCCGCGGCGCGGCTCGTCGAGGGCGAGCATCAGGACGTCGAGCACGTCGTCCTCGTGGACGAACTGGAGCCGGGGGTCGTAGCCGAACACCGTCGGCATCACCGGGAGCGAGAAGAACTCGGCCAGGGGCGAGTCCGCTCCGGGGCCCAGGATGTTCGCGAAGCGCAACACGCACACGGCGACGTCGGGGCGGCGCCGGGCGAAGCCTCGGACGTATCCCTCGACCTCGACGGCGTCCTTGGCGAAGCCTCCGCTGGGGAGCGACTTCGGCGGGGTCGTCTCGGTGAACACGGCCGGATCGCGCGGGGCCGAGCCGTAGACGCTGGTGCTGGACTTCACCACCAGCCGCCGGACCGTGGGGGACTTCTGGCAGGCACCGAGCAGCTGCATGGTGCCGATGACGTTGGTCTCCTTGACCGAGGCGCGCCCGCCCGAGCCGAGCGGCGTCCCCGTGACGTCCATGTGCACCACCGTGTCCACGGCGTGCTCGGCGAGGACCCGGGCGATGGCGGGACGGCGGATGTCGGCGCGGACGAACTCCGCGCCCCCGAGCGGGTGGGCGGGCGGTACGG
This sequence comes from Streptomyces sp. C10-9-1, assembly GCF_024497955.1. Taxonomy (GTDB): domain Bacteria; phylum Actinomycetota; class Actinomycetes; order Streptomycetales; family Streptomycetaceae; genus Streptomyces; species Streptomyces sanyensis. The sequence continues at coordinate 118,309 of NZ_JANHKP010000021.1, forward strand.
CGTCGACGCCGATCACGCGGTCCACGTCCGGGTCACGGCGGATGCGGCGCACCAGGCGGCCGCCGAGCGGCCGGGCCACACCGGTGACGAGCACGATCCTGCCCAAGATCAGCGCCTTCCCTCGGTCCTGGGCGTCACCGTAGCGCGTCGGTGTTGCGGTGTGATGACCGCGCGGCGCACTTTTGCCAGGACCATTCGTTCCGGGCCCCGGACGGGTGCGGCCGGACCGGGTGCGGCCGGACCGCGCGGGCCGGGGCCCGGTTCACGGGACTGCACCGGGGCCGGGCCCGGACACGCCTCGGCCCTCCCCCCGGTGACCGGGGGGAGGGCCGAGCAGCGTACAGCCGCCGCCTACTTCTTGTTGCGGCGCTGAACGCGCGTGCGCTTGAGCAGCTTGCGGTGCTTCTTCTTGGCCATCCGCTTGCGCCGCTTCTTGATAACAGAGCCCACGACTACCCTCGCTCACTTCTCTTCACTCGGTGCGGGGCGTCTGGGCCCACACGACCTACGTCGGCCTAGCCTACCTGCCGCCGGGTGAGGGACGTAATCCGAGTGCAGCCGTCAGGCACCGGTCACGCCGATTCCACCCCCACGAAGGATTCGCGGAGATACTCGTGCACCGCCTGTTCCGGTACCCGGAAGGACCTCCCCACCCGAATCGCCGGCAGATGACCGCTGTGCACCAGCCGGTACACCGTCATCTTCGACACCCGCATCACCGAGGCGACCTCCGCCACGGTAAGGAACTTGACCTCGTTGAGAGGCCTCTCGCTGCCAGCAGCCATGACCACCTGTACCTTCCGCACCCGACGCGCACCGGCTTCCCCTCCGGTGACTCTTCGTCGCTGTGCGCTCACTGCCCAGAGTAGGGGCGTGTGATGCAAGTGGGGAAGAGGAGCTGCAATCCCCCGGCTACGACGGCGGGAAGGACCGGTGGAGCACATACCCCGTGAGGGGCCGGTAACTGTCCGCCCGGACCGCGTCGTCAAGCGGAACGGCGACGGACACCCTGCCCTCCGCCTCGCCGACGAACAGCGCGGGGTCGTCGGTGTCGGCGAGCCCGATGGCTTCGATACCCAGCTGACCTGCCCCGCAGACCCAGCCGTGATCCCCGACGACCAGCTCGGGCAGCGGCCCTCCGCCCGCCGCGGCCGCCTCCAGGGCGATCCTCACCGGCAAGGGGGAATGGCTGTGCACCCCCGGCCCCCGCAGGCCGGGCTCCCGGACCTGGCCCACTCCCCGTACGTACGCCAGCACCAGCGGACGTACGCCGAACCGGGTCGTTATGTCGACACATCGCCCCTGCGCCGGGGTGAGGACAGGACAGCCCGCCGCCGACACCGCGTCCGCCAGATCGGCGTAGAACCCGAGCAGCCGGTGCGGATGGCCCGTTCCGAAGAGTACCGGCGCACGCCGGCGCACGGCGTCGCCGAGACGCGCCGCGAAGGCGTCCAGGGCGCGCAGCGTCAGGTCGGGGTCGATGGCGTCCCGGCCGGTCCTCAGCCCGGGGTCGGCGGAGACGCCGCACCGGTCGGCCATGAGGGCGAGCAACTCCCCCTCGTCCCAGCGGTCGAGAGGTTCGAGGCCCAGGGTCACCCGGGGGTCGCGGGCCGCGAAGGCGCGATAGCTGCGCCGACTGGCCTCCCGGGGGGTCGCCACGTCCCCGGCCAGCCGGGACGCCAGCAGATGCGCGCGCAGCGCTGGGGTGCTCAACACCCTTCCGATGCTGGCGCAGCCGGACGGGGGTGAGGCCGGAACCCGCGAAACGGCCCCCTGTTGGCCTAATCCCGGCAGGAACGGCTCCCACCGGGCGTTCGGACCGAGCCGGGTCCCGGGCGGGGGCGCCGGGGGCGGTCGGCTCTCCCGGTGCCCGCACGGGGGCCCTCGATCAGGCCAGCAGGCCGCGCAGCGGGAACACGGCGCGCCGGGTCGCCAGAATGGCCTGGTCCAGCCGGTCCGCGGGGTCGTAACCGTCCTCCCAGCCACGCACACGGACCGGCCACCGGCCGTCGGTCATCCGTCCGGGGGCGAGCTGCCGCGTGCGGGCGTACACCTCCGCCCGCCAGGAGGACGGAACGGCCGACTCGGGCTCCACCGGCCGGTGCGCGGCGATCCCCACCAGGTGGGTCCACGACCGGGGCACGACGCCCACGACCTCGTAGCCCCCGCCGCCGAGGGCGAGCCACCGGCCCCCGGCGTGCGCGTGGGCCAGGTCGTGGCAGGCGACCTGCACGGCGCGCTGGGCGTCCAGCGACACGGCGAGATGGGCCAGCGGATCCTCGAAGTGGGTGTCAGCGCCGTGCTGGGTGACCAGGACCTGCGGGGCGAAGTCGGCCAGCAGCTCGGGCACCACGGCGTGGAAGGCGCGCACCCAGCCCTCGTCCCCGGTCCCCGCCGGCAGGGCCAGGTTCACGGCGGATCCCTCCGCGGCCCCCTCCCCGCCGGTCTCCTCGGGCCACCCCGTCTGCGGGAACAGGGTCCGGGGGTGCTCGTGCAGGGAGATCGTCAGCACCCGGGGGTCGTCCCAGAACGCCGCCTGGACGCCGTCCCCGTGGTGCACGTCCACGTCGACGTAGGCCACCCGCTCCGCGCCGAGCTCCAGCAGCCGGGCGATCGCCAGCGCCGCGTCGTTGTAGATGCAGAAGCCCGACGCGCCTCCGGGCATGGCGTGGTGCAGCCCTCCGGCGAAGTTCACCGCGTGCTCGGCCTCACCCCGCCACAGGGCCTCCGCGGCGCCCACCGACTGCCCCGCGATCAGGGCCGAGGACTCGTGCATGCCGACGAACGCCGGGTCGTCGACCGTGCCCAGCCCGTAGGACTGGTCGGCACTGCGCGGCTCGCGGGAAGCGGCACGCACCGCGGCGATGTAGTCCTCGCGGTGCACCAGCCGGAGCGTGGAGTCACCCGCCGGCTTCGCGGCCACGACCTCGACGGCCCGCTCCAGGCCGTAGGCCCGCACCAGGCCCATGGTCAGTGCGAGGCGCACCGGGTCCATCGGGTGGCTGTCCCCGAAGTCGTAGCCCGTTACCGCCTCGTCCCACATCAACAACCCGCGGCCGCTCATGGGGGTCACCGTATCGGTCCGGTTGAGCGGCGAACGACCGGGCGTACACCAGCGTCACCAGGACGAGCACCGTCGGCACCAGCATGGCCCCGCGGTAGCTCCAGGCGTCGCCGAGTCCGCCGACGAGCGGCGAGCCGACGAGGAAGCCCACGTAGGTGAAGACGTTCAGCCGGGCGACGGCCGCGTCGCTGCCGCCCGCACCGAGCCGGCCCGCGGCGGCGAAGGTCTGGGGCACGACCACGCACAGCCCCAGTCCGAGCAGCGTGAACCCGGCCATCCCGGTCCAGGGCCCGGGAGCCGCGGCCACGAGGGCGAAACCCGCGGCGGCCAGCAGCGTTCCGCCGCGCACCACGGCCACGGCGCCGAAGCGCCGCGGCCCGGTCCCCCGCCGTGCGGCCGATCAGCGTGGTGGCCATGTAGAGGCTGTACGGGACGGTCGCGAGCGCCTCCGACCCCCCGAGCACGTCCTGCACGTACTTGGCGCTCCAGTTCGCGACGGTGGCGTCGCCGATGTAGGCGAAGGCCATCACCAGGCACAGCGGCGCCAGCACGCCGAAGGGCACCGCGGAGGTGCGGGCGTTCCCCCGCCCGCCGGGGGCCGCGGCCGGGGCGGCGTCCACGTACCAGCGCGAGGCGGCGAGGACCGCGGGCCCCAGCACCAGGGCGACGGGGAGGCAGGGGACGACCAGGGGGAGCCGTCCGTACGCACCCACCCAGGCGAGCGAGGCGCCGAGGATCCCGCCGAGGCTGAAGGCCGCGTGGAAGCCGAGCATGATGCTGCGCCCGCACGCCTGCTGGAGGCTGACGCCGAGCATGTTCATCGAGGCGTCGAGCGCACCGACCGCCAGGCCGAACAGGCACAGCGCGGCGGCCGCCTGCCAGGGTTCCCGGCCCGTGGTGAGAGCGAGGAGGGAGAGCAGCACCGCGGGCTGCGACCACCGCAGCACCCTGCTCGGGGGGACGCGTCGCACCAGACGTTCGGTGGCCAGGCTGCCGAGCCCGGCGAGGACGGGGACGGCGGCCAGGTAGAGCGGCAGCAGGCCGTCGCCGATGCCGTAGCGGTCCTGGATCGCCGGAATGCGGGTGACCAGCAGGGCGAACGCCGTGCCCTGGGCGAGGAACGCGAAGGCCAGGGAGCCGCGTCCGCGGCGCAACCGCGCGTCTGTCATGGCCGGACAGCGTAGGGCCGCGGGCTACCGTGCGGTAGGGAGTGCGCGGGGCCTGGTTGCGGCGCTCCACCGTCCGCCCGGAGCCGGGGCCGGGAGCGGTGCGGGGGGGGGCGCGGGGGCGTCAGCCGAGCAGCGGCAGGAGTTCCGGCATGGCGGCGAAGTGCCCTGCGGCACCGGCCAGCGCGGATGCGGGGGTCATGGCCGTGAACCCGTACACGTCCATGCCGGCGGCCAGCGCGGCCCGGACGCCGAGCGTGCTGTCCTCGACGACCACGCAGCGCCCGGGCTCGGTGCCCATGCTGCGGGCCGCGTGGAGGAAGAGGTCGGGCGCGGGCTTGCCCCGGCCCACGTCCTCGGAGCTGAAGACGGTGCCTTCACCGAACCACCGGTCCAGCCCGGTGACCCGGTGCCCGGCCCGGATGCGCTCATGGCTCCCGGACGAGGCGAGGCAGTAGGGGATTCCGTCGGCCGCGAGGGCCCCCAGGACGTCCTCGGCTCCGGGGACGGGCTTCAGCTCCCGGGCGAAGGCGTCGACCGTACGGGCGTGCAGGGTCGCGTCGAAGTCGGCGGGGAGGGACCGGCCGGTGCGCTCACGGACGAGGTCGTGTACCCGGTGGACGGCGGAGCCCATGTAGTCGCGCAGCGAGTCCTCGTAGGAGGTCGGGTGTCCCAGCTCGGTCAGGTAACCGGCGAGGACGGTGTTCGCCAGGGGCTCGCTGTCGACGAGTACACCGTCGTTGTCGAAGATGACGAGGTCGTAGCGCATGGCCACGACCCTATGCCACCCGGTCGGCGGAGCGGTCGGGAGCGCCGGGTGCTCGCCCTGCCTCCCGGCAGCGCTCCCGGATCCATTCCGTGTGT
>NZ_JANHKP010000022.1 GCF_024497955.1 Streptomyces sp. C10-9-1
GGTGATCTGCACGTGGTCGACGTAGGACCGGTTCCAGATCGGCTCGAAGAGGGTGTTGGCGAAGCGCAGCGCCAGGATGTTCTGGACGGTCTCCTTGCCGAGGTAGTGGTCGATCCGGAAGACCTCGTCCGAGGGGAAGACCTCGTGCACGACCTGGTTGAGCTCCTTGGCGGTCTCCAGGTTGTGCCCGAAGGGCTTCTCGATGACGGCGCGGCGCCAGGAGCCCTCCTTCTGGTCGGCCAGCCCGTGCTTCTTGAGCTGCCGGACGACCTTGGGGAAGAACTTCGGCGGCACCGACAGGTAGAAGGCGAAGTTGCCGCCGGTGCCCTGCGCCTTGTCGAGATCCTCGATGGTGGACTTGAGCTGCTCGAAGGCGTCGTCGTCGTCGAAGGTGCCCTGCACGAAGCGCATCCCCTGGATGAGCTGGTGCCAGACCTCCTCGCGGAAGGGGGTGCGCGCGTGCTCCTTGACCGCGTCGTGGACCTCCTGGGCGAAGTCCTCGTCCTGCCACTCTCGGCGGGCGAAACCGACCAGGGAGAAGCCCGGCGGCAGCAGACCCCGGTTGGCGAGGTCGTAGACCGCGGGCATCAGCTTCTTACGGGACAGGTCGCCCGTGACGCCGAAGATGACCAGGCCCGACGGCCCCGCGATCCGCGGGAGCCGTCGGTCGGCAGCATCACGGAGCGGGTTGGCTCCGTCAACACTGGACAAGGTAGGTCAGCCCTCCGAGGGAGCGAGACGCTTGAGCTCCGCCTCGGTCGAGGCGAGCAGTTCGTTCCACGAGGTCGCGAACTTCTCCACGCCCTCGTCCTCCAGCAGCTGGACGACGTCGTCGTAGGAGATGCCCAGGGCCTTCACGGCGTCGAGGTCGGCGCGGGACTGCTCGTAGGTGCCGCGGATCGTGTCGCCGGTGATCGCGCCGTGGTCGGCGGTGGCGTCGAGGGTGGCCTCCGGCATGGTGTTGACCGTGCCGGGGGCGACCAGCTCGTCGACGTACAGGGTGTCCTTGTACGCCTTGTCCTTGACGCCCGTGGACGCCCACAGCGGGCGCTGCCTGTTGGCCTGCGCCCGGTCCAGGGCGGCCCAGCGCTCGCCGCCGAAGACCTCCTCGTAGGCCTCGTAGGCCAGACGCGCGTTGGCCAGCGCGGCCTTGCCGCGGACGGCGGCGGCCTCGGGCGTGCCGAGGGCGTCGAGCCGCTTGTCGATCTCGGTGTCCACACGGGAGACGAAGAACGAGGCCACGGAGTGGATCCTGGACAGGTCCAGGCCGCGCTCCTTGGCCTTCTCCAGACCGGCCAGGTAGGCGTCCATGACCTCGCGGTAGCGCTCCAGCGAGAAGATCAGCGTGACGTTGACGCTGATGCCGAGGCCGATGACCTCGGTGATCGCCGGCAGGCCCGCCTTGGTCGCCGGGATCTTGATCAGCGTGTTGGGGCGGTCGACCAGCCAGGCGAGCTGCTTGGCCTCGGCGATCGTCGCCCGCGTGTTGTGCGCCAGCCGGGGGTCGACCTCGATGGAGACCCGGCCGTCCTGGCCCTGCGTCCGGTCGAACACCGGGCGCAGGATGTCGGCGGCGTCGCGGACGTCCGCCGTGGTGATCATCCGGACCGCCTCCTCGACGGTCACCCGGCGGGCGGCGAGGTCCTCCAGCTGCGGGTCGTAGCCGTGGCCGTCCGAGATCGCCTTCTGGAAGATCGACGGGTTGGTGGTGACACCGACGACGTGCTGCTGGTCGATCAGCTCGGCGAGGTTGCCGGAGGTGATCCGGGTGCGGGACAGGTCGTCCAGCCAGATCGCCACGCCTTCGTCGGAGAGGCGCTTGAGTGCGTCTGTCATGAGAGTTGCATCTCCTAGTCGTCTTGTACGGGCGTCAGCGCGCGGCGGCGGCGACGGAGTCGCGCGCGGCGGCGGCGACGGCCTCGGGCGTGAAGCCGAACTCGCGGAAGAGAACCTTGCCGTCCGCCGAGGCGCCGAAGTGCTCCAGCGAGACGATCCGGCCCGCGTCGCCCACGTAGCGGTGCCAGGTCAGGCCGATGCCGGCCTCCACCGCGACCCGCGCCTTCACCGACGGCGGGAGCACGGCGTCCCGGTACTCCTGCTCCTGCTCCTCGAACCACTCCACCGACGGCATCGACACCACGCGGGTGGGCACGCCCTCGGCCTGGAGCTGCTCGCGCGCCGCGACGGCCAGCTGCACCTCGGAGCCCGTGCCGATCAGCACGAGCTGCGGCTCGGCGGCCGCGCCGTCGGGGCCCTCGGCCTCGAAGAGCACGTAGCCGCCCTTGGCCGCGTCCTCGTTGCGCTCGTAGGTCGGCACGCCCTGGCGGGTCAGCGCCAGGCCGTGCGGGGCGCCCACGCCGAACTCCTTGGTGTACCGGCGCAGGATCTCGCGCCAGGCGACGGCGGTCTCGTTGGCGTCCGCCGGGCGCACCACGTTCAGGCCGGGGATGGCACGCAGCGAGGCCAGGTGCTCCACGGGCTGGTGGGTCGGGCCGTCCTCGCCCAACCCGATCGAGTCGTGCGTCCACACGTAGGTGACCGGCAGGTGCATCAGGGCCGACAGGCGCACGGCGTTGCGCATGTAGTCGGAGAACACCAGGAAGGTGCCGCCGTAGATGCGGGTGTTGCCGTGGAGCGCGATGCCGTTCATCACGGCGGCCATCGCGTGCTCGCGGATGCCGAAGTGGACCGTGCGGCCGTACGGGTCGGCCTCGGGCAGCGGGTTGTCCGCGGGCAGGAACGACGAGGTCTTGTCGATCGTCGTGTTGTTCGAGCCGGCGAGGTCGGCGGAGCCGCCCCAGAGCTCGGGCACCACGGCGCCGAGCGCCTGGAGGATCTTGCCGGAGGCGGCGCGGGTGGCCACGCCCTTGCCGGTCTCGAACTCCGGGAGCTTCTCCTCCCAGCCCGTCGGCAGCTCGCCCGCGCGGATGCGGTCGAACTCGGCGGCGCGCTGCGGGTTGGCCGTGCGCCAGGCGGCGTACGCCTTCTCCCACTCGGCGCGGACCTCGCGGCCGCGGTCCAGGGCCCCGCGGGTGTGCGCGAGGACCTCGTCGGAGACCTCGAAGTGCTGCTCCGGGTCGAAGCCCATGACGCGCTTGGTGGCCGCGACCTCCTCCTCGCCCAGCGCCGAGCCGTGGGCGGCCTCGGTGTTCTGGGCGTGGGGGGCGGGCCACGCGATGATCGAGCGCATCGCGATGAACGACGGGCGCCGGGTCTCGGCCTTGGCCGCCTCGATCGCGGCGTGGAGGGCGGCCGGGTCCAGGTCGCCGTTCTCCTTGGGCTCCACGCGCTGCACGTGCCAGCCGTAGGCCTCGTAGCGCTTCATGGTGTCTTCGGAGATGGCGGTCTCGGTGTCGCCCTCGATCGAGATGTGGTTGTCGTCCCACAGCATGATCAGGTTGCCGAGCTGCTGGTGCCCCGCGAGCGAGGACGCCTCGGCCGAGATGCCCTCCTGGAGGCAGCCGTCGCCCGCGACGGCGTACACGAAGTGGTCGAAGGGCGAGGTGCCCGGGGCGGCCTCGGGGTCGAACAGGCCGCGCTCGTAGCGGGCGGCCATGGCCATGCCCACCGCGTTGGCGACGCCCTGCCCGAGGGGGCCCGTGGTCGTCTCGACGCCGGTGGTGTGGCCGTACTCCGGGTGTCCGGGGGTCTTGCTGCCCCAGGTGCGGAAGGCCTTGAGGTCGTCCAGCTCCAGGCCGAAGCCGGCCAGGTAGAGCTGGATGTAGAGGGTCAGGGAGGAATGGCCAGCGGACAGCACGAAGCGGTCGCGGCCGGTCCAGTCGGCGTCCGCCGGGTCGTGCCGCATCACCTTCTGGAAGAGGGTGTAGGCGGCCGGAGCCAGGCTCATGGCCGTACCCGGATGGCCGTTGCCGACCTTCTGTACGGAATCCATGGCCAGAACACGGACCGTGTCCACTGCCCGCTCGTCCACTGCGGTCCACTCGAGATCTGTGGTGGTCGGCTTGATGCTCACCCTGGGTCAGGGCTCCTCTCCGCATGTCGATCCCGGCGACGAGGGGTGTTACCGGGCGCTGTCGAGCCTACCTTTGCAGCAATGGCGGTCCCCTCGTACAAGCGTCTTACCTGTCGGCCGCACTTCTGCCAGAGTGCGTGCCCGGCGCGCCGTTCGCCTCTCGGGTGCGTATACGGACGGCGCGGCCGCGGGGCTCAACACGAGGACACCCCCGCGAAGATCGGCGTCCGGGCAACGTCTAGAGTGGCGTGGTACGCGCAAGCGTCCACCGGGTTGTCGCTCCCCGTCACCGTTCGCAGGCGTTCGGGCGGGGCACCCGCTCACGGAGCTTGCTGGGATTTCTCTGTCAGGGGTGTGCGTGACGGCCGTCGAGTCCCGACCCGCAGGGGTCGTCTTGGCCACCGGCCCGGGGGGCCATCGACCGTTCGGGGCCCGCGTCAAGGCATTCGTGGCGCTGACCAAGCCCAGGATCATCGAGCTGCTGCTCATCACCACCGTCCCGGTGATGTTCCTGGCGGAGCAGGGCGTGCCCGACCTCTGGCTGGTGTTCGCCACCTGCTTCGGCGGCTACCTCTCCGCGGGCGGCGCCAACGCGCTCAACATGTACATCGACCGGGACATCGACGCCCTGATGGACCGGACGGCCCAGCGCCCCCTGGTCACCGGCATGGTCTCGCCGCGCGAGGGACTGGTCTTCGGCCTCGCCCTGGCCGTGGTCTCCACCGTGTGGTTCGGCCTCCTCGTCAACTGGCTGTCCGCGGCTCTGGCGCTCGGCGCACTCCTGTTCTACGTCGTCGTCTACACGATGATCCTCAAGCGCCGCACCGCGCAGAACATCGTCTGGGGCGGCATCGCCGGGTGCATGCCGGTCCTCATCGGCTGGTCCTCGGTCACCAACTCGATGTCCTGGGCCGCGGTCATCCTGTTCCTGGTCATCTTCTTCTGGACGCCGCCGCACTACTGGCCCCTGTCGATGAAGGTCCGGGAGGACTACGCCAGGGTCGGCGTCCCGATGCTTCCCGTGGTCGCGGGCAACACGGCCGTCGCCCGCCAGATCGTCCTCTACAGCTGGGTCATGGTGGCGGTGTCGCTGCTGCTCACCCCGCTCGGCTACACCGGCTGGTTCTACACGGCCGTGGCGCTGGCCGCGGGCGGCTGGTGGCTCTGGGAGGCGCACGGCCTCCAGAACCGGGCCAAGGAGGGGGCGACGGGCGCCAAGCTCAAGGAGATGCGCCTGTTCCACTGGTCCATCACCTACGTGTCGCTGCTCTTCGTCGCCGTCGCGGTGGACCCCTTCCTGCGCTGAGGCCCGTCCCCGGTCCGGCTCCGCCCGGCCCGGCCGCAACCGCTCCGCTGCCCCGCCCCCTTCGGGCGGGGCAGCGCTCGTGTGCGGCGGCGCGTGGGGCACGCCACGCCGCCCCGGCGTCGCCAAGCGATCTACCCGCCGGTAGCATCCAGGCCATGGCAGAAACCCAGGTTGACGAGAACGCACAGGACTCCGGGCGGGACGCGCGGGCCGCGCGCAAGGCGGCCAGGCTCGCCAAGCAGATCCGCTCCTTCGCCGACGCCCACGGGGGCGCCGAGGGCCAGCTCGCGTACATCGGCCAGACGGGCACGAGGATCGTGCTCGTCGGCGAGGACGGCGCCTGGGGAGACCTGGTCGCCCCCACCCACGCGATCGCCGTCGGCGCCGCCGAGAAGTCGGGCATCACGCTCCACGAGCACTTCGACGGCGAGTTCGCCGGGAAGGTCCGCACCGGTCCCTACGAGTGGACCCGGATGGCGGGCATCCAGGTCGGCGGGCCGTCGGCCGGCTGAACGGCACCCCACCGGGCCGCCCCGAGGGGACCGGGGGACACCGTCCCGACGGGGTGCCGCCCCGGGTGCGCCGGTCGGCCCGAACTGCCAGGGCCGCACGCACGGAACCGCCACGCCCGTACGCACGGAACCGGGCCCCGACGGTGTCGGGGCCCGGTTCCGTGCGTACGGGCGGTGGGGCTCAGGCGGGGGAGAGGACCTCGCCGGACGGGGCGGGCGCGGAGGCCGCGGGCACGACCTGGCGCTCCCTGAGGCTCAGGGCCAGGCGGACCACCGCGACCCACATCACCGCGGACCCCAGCATGTGCACTCCGACCAGCAGCTCGGGGACGCCCGTGAAGTACTGCACGTAGCCGATCACGCCCTGCGCCGCGACCACCAGCAGCAGGTCCCGAGCCCGGGCCCGGACGTCGTCGGGCGCGTCGACCACCTTGGCCGCCAGCCACACGGCCACGGCCAGTGCGCAGACCACCCAGGCGGCGATCGCGTGCACATGCGCGGCGGCGGTCCAGTCCCAGGGCATCCGCGGCACGTCGCTGCTGTCGCCCGCGTGCTTGCCGGAGCCGGTGACCGAGGTCCCCAGCACGATCAGCAGGGCGGAGACCCCGACGATCGCCCAGGACAGCCGCCGGACCGGCCGCGGCACCCGGGGCCTCGGCGCGGCGTCGCCCTCCCCGGCCCGCACCCAGGTGAGCGTCGTCACCGTCAGCAGGCCGGTGGCCAGCAGGAAGTGCCCCGCCACCGTCCACGGGTTCAGGCCCGCCCAGACGGTGATCCCGCCCAGCACGGCGTTGCCCATCACGATCCAGAACTGCGACCACGCCAGCCGGGACAGCCCCCTGCGCCGCGGTGCGACGCAGCGCGCGGCCACGATCGTCCAGCCGACGGCCGCCGCCAGGACGTACGTCAGCAGCCGGTTGCCGAACTCGATCGCACCGTGCAGCCCCTGCTCCGGGGTGGCGAAGAGGCTGTCGTCGGTGCACTTGGGCCAGGTGTCGCAGCCGAGTCCGGACCCGGTCAGGCGGACGGCACCGCCCGTCACGATGATGACCACGCTCATCACGAGAGCGGAGAGCGCGGCACGGCGCAGGGTCCGGGGGGACGGGGTCCAGCGCTGGGCGATGTAGGCGAGGGGGGTCTGCACGGGCCCTATCGTAGGCGGGGGCTTGTGCATGCGTTCACGAGGGGTCCGGTCCGGGTGGATACGTCATCCGGACACGTGATCCGTCCAGGTGGTCCTCCTCGTCCCACCACAGCGCGAAGCGCCACCGGACCGGCTCCGGGGGAAGCACCTCCGAGCTGCGGAAGGCGTCCGCCAGCTCGGCGGCCACCGCGGCGGCGGTGCGGTCGGTCACCGCGTCCATCCCCCGCCACGGGTGCGCCAGCGGCGTCCACGTCCCGCCGTCCGCGCACACGTCGAAGCGCCAGACGGCCCGCCACGAGCGGGACCTCAGGATGCGCCGCACCTCCGCCCGCTCCAGCCGGAGGCCCGCGGCGATGGCCTCCGGCTCCATCCCCTCGATGCGCCCGGCCACCACCGCCAGCCCGAGCAGCCGGTCCGGCAGCAGCCCGCGCCCGCGCAGACGGGTCAGGCCCTCCTCGAACGGGCACCTGCGCAGCCGGCGCTCCAGCTGGTCGCCGAGGTGCTCCAGCACCGCCGTGCGCGCCCGCTCGCCCGGCCCCGCGTCCGGACGCACCGCGCGGAACGCGCGCTCCGCCCGTACCGCCCACTCGGCGGCGTCCACCGGACGGCCGAGCTCCTCCAGCCGGTCGCCCAGGAAGGCGTACGCCTGGGCGAGCCCCTCCCGGTTGCGTGGATCGTCCTGGTCGAGTGCGTCCCAGACCGCGATCGCGCGGCGCGTGGACTCCACCGCCGCCATCCCCGCCAGCAGGTCCTCGGCCGGCGGCCGCTCGCCTTGCGGATGGAAGGCGTAGCGCGGCAGGCCCAGCTCGTCGCTGAGCGGCTCGGCGAGGTAGACGGCCTGGTCGACGAGGACCCGCGCATAGGCCCGGGCCTCTCGGGCGCCGTGCCGCGCCCCGGCGGCGCAGTACCGGACGGCGCGGGCCGCGGCCGCCAGCGCGTCCACGCGTCCGCCGACGTCGAAGTGGTGCCGGGCCAGGTCGCCGTAGCGCAGGCCGAGGGTGGTGGTGAGCGCCGGGTCGTCCACGGCGTGCGGGGCGAGGGCGGCGATCAGCTCGGTCAGTATCCGCTCGCGCTCGCCGGGTGCCGATCCGGGTCTGCCGGTACGGATCCTTGCCCACTCCTCGTCGAGCCGCAGCGCTGCGCACCGTTCCATCCAGACCTCCACCTCGTGCCGGTCCCGAGGGGAGCATCCTGGCGCCGGGTCACTCCCAGCGGAAGAGCCGGGCGGCCGCTCCCAGTCCGAGGACGGCCCACACCGCCAGCACCCCCAGGTCGCCCCAGGGAACGCCGGCGCCGTGCTGGAGGACGTCCCGCAGCCCCTCCGAGAGCGCGGCGATCGGCAGCAGGGACAGCACGGAGGCGGCGGCGCCGGGGAACCGGTCCAGCGGCACGATCACCCCGCCGCCCACCAGGAGCAGCAGGAAGACGAGGTTCGCGGCGGCGAGCGTGGCCTCCGCCCGCAGGGTGCCGGCCATCAGCAGGCCCAGTCCCGAGAAGGCCGCGGTGCCGGCCACCAGCAGCAGCACGACGGGGAGCGGGCCGCCCTGAGGGGACCAGCCGAGCCCGAAGGCGATCAGGGCCAGAAGGGCGACCTGGAGCACCTCCGTCACCAGAACGGACAGCGTCTTGGCGCACATCAGCGCCCAGCGGGGCAGCGGCGAGGCCCCGAGCCGCTTGAGGACCCCGTACCGGCGCTCGAAGCCGGTGGCGATCGCCTGCCCCGTGAAGGCCGTCGACATCACCGCGAGCGCCAGCACACCGGGGGCCAGGAAGTCGACGGGCTCCCCCGCGCCGGTGTCGACGACGTCGACGGTGGAGAACAGCACCAGCAGCAGGGAGGGGATGACCACGGTCAGCAGCAGCTGCTCGCCGTTGCGCAGCAGCATCCGCGTCTCCAGGGCGGCCTGGGCGGCGATCATGCGCCCGATCGGCGCGGCGCCCGGCCGCGGGGCGAAGGTACCGGTGCTCATCCGCGCAGCTCCCTGCCGGTCAGTTCGAGGAAGACGTCCTCCAGGGTGTGCCGCTCGACGGCGATGCCGTCGGGCATCACACCGTTCTGGGCGCACCAGGAGGCCACCGTGGCCAGCAGCTCGGGCCCCACGTCGCCGCTGACGCGGTAGGTCCCGGGGACCGGCTCCGAGGCGGCCGTGCCGTCCGGCAGCGCCTTGAGCAGCGAGCCGAGGTCGAGCCCGGGGCGCCCGGTGAAGCGGAGGCTGTCCTCCGCCCCGCCGCGGCAGAGCTCCTGGACGGTGCCCCCGGCGATCACCCGCCCGGCGTCCACGATGGCGACCCGGTCCGCGAGCTGCTCCGCCTCGTCCATGAAGTGGGTGGTCAGCACGGTGGTCACGCCGTCGGCGCGCAGCCGGCGCACCAGCTCCCAGGTGGCGCGCCGGGCCTGCGGGTCGAGGCCGGCGGTCGGCTCGTCGAGGAAGACCAGCTCGGGGCGGCCGACCACGGCCATGGCCAGGGACAGCCGCTGCTGCTGGCCGCCGGAGAGCCTGCGGTAGGGGGTCCGGCCGCAGGAGCCGAGGCCCAGCAGCTCGACCAGGAAGTCCACGTCCAGCGGATGGGCGTGGAGCCTCGCCGTGTGGGCGAGCATCTCCCCGGCCCGCGCCCCCGGGTAGACCCCGCCGGACTGGAGCATCACGCCCACGCGCGGGCGCAGCCGCGCCGCGTCCGCCACCGGGTCCATGCCCAGGACGCGCACGGTGCCCGCGTCCGGGCGCCGGTAGCCCTCGCAGGTCTCGATCACGGTGGTCTTGCCCGCGCCGTTGGGGCCCAGCACCGCCGTCACCGAGCCCGCGGGCACGTCCAGGTCCAGGCCGTCCACGGCGGTCTTGTCGCCGTAGCGCGCCACCAGGCCCCTGACGCGCACGGCGGGCTCGTTGCTCATGCCCGGAAGTCTAAGGAGCCCGGGCCCGGAGCCCGCCGCCGGGCCCCGCGGCCGTGCACGGGGCGGATGTCGCGGGTGAGCGCGCATGGGCGGGTGCCGCGGGGGAACCCGGGCGGGGTGCCCGTCCTCCTCGGCACCTCCGGGTGGCAGTACGACGACTGGCGGGGCGTGCTGTACGACGAGGGCGTGCCCCGGCGGCGGTGGCTTGAGGTGTACGCCCGCAGCTTCCGCACGGTGGAGAACAACAACGTCTTCTACCGGCTGCCCGAGGCGGCCACCTTCGCCGGATGGCGGGAGAGCACGCCTCCCGGCTTCGTCATGGCGGTGAAGGCGAGCCGCTACCTGACGCACGTCCGGCGGCTGCGCGACCCCGGGGAACCGGTGGCGCGGCTGATGGAGCGGGCGCGCGGGCTGGGCGGGCGGCTGGGACCGGTGCTGCTCCAGCTGCCGCCGACGCTCCGCGGCGACGCGGCCGCGCTCGACGCGGTGCTCGGCTGCTTCCCCGGCGGCGTGCGGGTGGCCGTGGAGCCGCGGCACCCGTCGTGGTGGACCGCGGAGGTCCGCGGCGTGCTCGCCGCGCACGGCGCGGCCCTGTGCTGGGCCGACCGCGGGTCGCGGCCGGTCTCGCCGCTGTGGCGGACGGCCGACTGGGGGTATCTGCGGCTCCACGAGGGCCGGGCCTCACCCCGGCCGCGCTACGGTCCCAGGGCGCTGGACTCCTGGGCCGGCCGCCTCGCGGACGCCTTCGGGCCGGGCGGCGACGTCTACGCCTACTTCGACAACGACACCGGCGGGGCGGCCGTCCTCGACGCCCGGGCCTTCGCGCGCCGGGCCCGCGAGCGGGGCCTCCGGGTGCCGTCGGCGGACGGGGACGGACCCGGCGGGACACCTCGCCGGACGGTGCCGGGTGATCGTTCCCGCAGGTCAGCTTAGGTATGCCTAAGTGATGCACGGCACCGCGCGGTGATCGGGACGCGGCTTGTCACGCTCCGAGGAATTACGCAACAATGGCGTTGTGAAAAACGTCGGCGAGTCTCTCCAGACGGACCACGCGACCGGTGAGCGCTCCACGCGCAACCGCGTCGCGCGTTCCATCCTGGACCACGGGCCGTCCACCGTGGCCGACCTCGCCGGGCGCCTCGGCCTCACCCAGGCCGCCGTCCGGCGCCACCTCGACGCACTCGCCTCGGAGAACGTCGTCGAGCCGCGCGAGCAGCGCGTCTACGGCGCCCGCACCCGGGGCCGCCCCGCGAAGGTCTTCGCCCTGACCGACTGCGGCCGGGACGCCTTCGACCAGTCCTACGACACCCTGGCGGTCGACGCCCTCGGCTGGATCGAGCGGTCGGCCGGGGGAGGCGCGGCCGGCGAGGCCGCCGTCGCCGCCTTCGCGCGCGACCGGATCGAGGCCCAGGGCGGGAGCTACCGCGCGGCCGTCGAGGCCGCGGCTCCCGAGGAGCGGGCCGAGGCGCTGGCCCGGGCGCTGAGCGCCGACGGGTACGCTGCTACGGCCCGCAGCGCGCCGGTCGGCGAGCAGCTCTGCCAGCACCACTGCCCGGTCGCCCACGCCGCGGAGAAGTACCCGCAGCTGTGCGAGGCGGAGACGGAGTTCTTCTCCCGCCTCCTCGGCACCCATGTGCAGCGGCTCGCCACCATCGCCCACGGCGACGGCGTGTGCACCACCTTCATCCCGCGCGGGTCACCCCCGGGCGGCACCGCGTCCACCACCACACCAGCATCTGCCAGCAAGGCCGGGAGGAACCCCGCATGACTCTCCCCACGGAGACTGCCCACCCCGAACTCGAGGGCCTGGGTACGTACGAATTCGGCTGGGCCGACTCCGACGAGGCCGGCGCCGCGGCCAAGCGCGGTCTCTCCGAGGAGGTCGTCCGCGACATCTCCGCGAAGAAGAACGAGCCGGAGTGGATGCTGAAGCTGCGCCTGAAGGGCCTGCGGCTGTTCGACAAGAAGCCCATGCCGAGCTGGGGCTCCGACCTCTCCGGCATCGACTTCGACAACATCAAGTACTTCGTCCGCTCCACCGAGCAGCAGGCCGCCTCCTGGGAGGACCTGCCCGAGGACATCAAGAACACCTACGACAAGCTCGGCATCCCGGAGGCGGAGAAGCAGCGCCTGGTCGCCGGCGTCGCCGCCCAGTACGAGTCCGAGGTCGTCTACCACCAGATCCGCGAGGACCTGGAGGCGCAGGGCGTCATCTTCCTCGACACCGACACCGCGCTGAAGGAGCACCCGGAGCTCTTCCAGGAGTACTTCGGCACCGTCATCCCGGTCGGCGACAACAAGTTCGCCTCGCTGAACACCGCCGTGTGGTCCGGCGGCTCGTTCATCTACGTGCCCAAGGGCGTCCACGTGGACATCCCGCTCCAGGCCTACTTCCGTATCAACACGGAGAACATGGGCCAGTTCGAGCGGACGCTGATCATCGTCGACGAGGACGCCTACGTCCACTACGTCGAGGGCTGCACCGCGCCGATCTACTCCTCGGACTCGCTGCACAGCGCCGTGGTCGAGATCATCGTCAAGAAGGGCGGCCGCTGCCGCTACACGACCATCCAGAACTGGTCGAACAACGTCTACAACCTGGTCACCAAGCGCGCCGTCGCCTACGAGGGCGCCACCATGGAGTGGGTCGACGGCAACATCGGCTCCAAGGTGACCATGAAGTACCCGGCCGTCTACCTGATGGGGGAGCACGCCAAGGGCGAGACCCTGTCCATCGCCTTCGCGGGTGAGGGCCAGCACCAGGACGCGGGCGCCAAGATGGTCCACATGGCCCCCAACACCTCCTCCAACATCGTCTCCAAGTCGGTGGCGCGGGGCGGTGGCCGCACCTCCTACCGCGGCCTGATCGAGATCGGCGAGGGCGCCCCCGGCGCCAAGTCCAACGTGCTCTGCGACGCGCTGCTCGTGGACACGGTCTCCCGCTCCGACACCTACCCCTACGTCGACGTCCGCGAGGACGACGTCTCCATGGGCCACGAGGCGACCGTCTCCAAGGTCTCCGAGGACCAGCTCTTCTACCTGATGAGCCGCGGCCTGAGCGAGGACGAGGCGATGGCCATGATCGTGCGCGGCTTCGTCGAGCCGATCGCCAAGGAGCTCCCCATGGAGTACGCGCTGGAGCTGAACCGGCTGATCGAGCTGCAGATGGAGGGCTCGGTCGGCTGACGCCGCCCCGCCCCGCAGCGATCGACTTCTCACGCAGGTACGCAGGAAGAGAGCAACACGACAGCCATGGCTGAGGCCCAGAACATCCCGGTGGGATCCACCACCGCCGGCTCCATCGCGGTGGCCGCCGAGTCGACCGTCGCCACCCGCATGAGCGCCCCCCCGTCCTTCGACGTGGCGGACTTCCCCGTCCCCCACGGCCGCGAGGAGGAATGGCGCTTCACCCCGCTGGAGCGGCTGCGCGGGCTGCACGACGGCACCGCCACCGCAACCGGCTCGGGCGTCAAGGTCGCCGTCGAGGCGCCCGCGGGCGTCACCGTGGAGACGGTCGGCCGCGACGACGCGCGGCTCGGCCGGGCCGGCACCCCCGTCGACCGCGTCGCGGCCCAGGCGTACTCCTCCTTCGAGCAGGCCTCGGTCGTCACCGTGCCCAAGGAGACGGTGCTCACCGAGCCGATCCGCATCGCCGTCCACGGCGAGGGCGGTACCGCCTACGGCCACCAGGTCGTCGAGCTCGGCGCCTTCGCCGAGGCGGTCGTGGTGATCGACCACACCGGCGACGCGGTGCTCGCCGCCAACACCGACTACGTCCTGGGCGACGGCGCCAAGCTCACCGTCGTCTCCGTCCAGGACTGGGACGACACGGCCGTCCACGTCGGGCAGCACAACGCCCTGATCGGCCGCGACGCCTCCTTCAAGTCCGTGGTCGTCACCTTCGGCGGCGACGTCGTCCGCCTGCACCCGCGGGTGGCCTACGCCGGCACCGGCGGCGCGGCCGAGCTCTTCGGGCTCTACTTCACCGACCGCGGGCAGCACCAGGAGCACCGCCTGCTGGTCGACCACAACACCCCGCACTGCACCTCGAACGTGGTCTACAAGGGCGCCCTCCAGGGCGACGAGGCCCACGCGGTGTGGATCGGCGACGTGCTCATCCAGGCGGCCGCCGAGGGCACCGACACCTACGAGATGAACCGCAACCTCGTCCTCACCGACGGTGCGCGCGTGGACTCCGTGCCCAACCTGGAGATCGAGACCGGCGAGATCGCCGGAGCCGGGCACGCCTCCGCCACCGGCCGCTTCGACGACGAGCAGCTGTTCTACCTGATGGCCCGCGGCATCCCCGAGTCCGAGGCCCGCAGGCTGGTCGTCCGCGGCTTCTTCGCCGAACTCGTCCAGCAGATCGGCCTGGCCGACGTCGAGGAGCGCCTCATCGCCAAGATCGAGGCCGAGCTGGAGGCGTCCGTCTGATGGCCTTCGTCCGAGCCTGCGCGCTGAGCGAGCTGGAGGAGGACACCCCGAAGCGGGTGGAACTCGACGGCACGCCGGTGTCACTGGTGCGCACCGAGGGCGAGGTGTTCGCGATCAACGACATCTGCTCGCACGCGAACGTCTCCCTCTCCGAGGGCGAGGTCGAGGACTGCGCCATCGAGTGCTGGCTGCACGGCTCCAGCTTCGACCTCCGCACCGGCAAGCCGTCCGGCCTTCCCGCGACGCGCCCCGTCCCCGTTTACCCCGTACAGATCGAAGGGGACGATGTGCTCGTCTCCGTCACCCAGGAGTCCTGAGTCACCCATGGCAACGCTTGAAATCCGCGACCTGCACGTCTCCGTCGAAGCCGACAACGCTTCCCGGGAGATCCTCAAGGGCGTCGACCTGACCGTGAAGCAGGGTGAGACCCACGCCATCATGGGCCCCAACGGCTCCGGCAAGTCGACCCTCGCGTACTCCCTCGCAGGCCACCCCAAGTACACCGTCACCGGCGGCACCGTCACGCTGGACGGCGAGGACGTCCTGGAGATGAGCGTCGACGAGCGCGCCCGCGCCGGCGTCTTCCTCGCCATGCAGTACCCGGTCGAGGTGCCCGGCGTCTCCGTCTCCAACTTCCTGCGCACCTCCGCCACCGCGATCCGCGGCGAGGCCCCCAAGCTGCGCACCTGGGTCAAGGAGGTCAAGGAGGCCATGGCCCGGCTCTCCATGGACCCCTCCTTCGCCGAGCGCAACGTCAACGAGGGCTTCTCCGGCGGTGAGAAGAAGCGCCACGAGATCCTCCAGCTGGAGCTGCTCAAGCCGAAGATCGCCGTCCTCGACGAGACCGACTCCGGCCTCGACGTGGACGCCCTGCGCATCGTCTCCGAGGGCGTCAACCGCGTGCGCGAGTCCGGCGAGGTCGGCACCCTGCTGATCACGCACTACACGCGCATCCTGCGTTACATCAAGCCGGACCACGTGCACGTGTTCGCCGACGGCCGCATCGCCGAGTCCGGTGGCCCCGAGCTCGCCGACAAGCTGGAGGCCGAGGGCTACGAGGCGTACACGAAGGGCGGCGTATCCCTGTGAGCGACGCGCGCACGGCGGCCGGCCGTCACACGGCCAGCGCGGCCCCGGCGCGTCCCGCGGGCGGAGAGAACAGCAAGAGGGGAGCAGTGGCGTGACGCAGTCCCACCAGGGTCTCAGCGGACTTCTGGACACCGAGGCGATCCGCAAGGACTTCCCGGTCCTCGACCGGGTGCTCCACGACGGCAAGCGGCTCGTCTACCTGGACAACGCGGCGACCTCCCAGAAGCCGCGCCAGGTCCTCGACGCCCTGACCGGCTACTACGAGCGGCACAACGCCAACGTCCACCGCGGCGTGCACGTGCTCGCCGAGGAGGCCACGGCGCTGTACGAGGGCGCCCGCGACAAGGTCGCGGCCTTCGTCAACGCCCCCAGCCGCGACGAGGTGATCTTCACCAAGAACGCCTCGGAGTCGCTCAACCTCGTGGCCAACATGCTCGGCTGGGCGGAGGAGCCCTACCGGGTCGACCACGACACCGAGGTCGTCATCACGGAGATGGAGCACCACTCCAACATCGTGCCCTGGCAGCTGCTCTCGCAGCGCACCGGCGCGAAGCTGAAGTGGTTCGGGCTCACCGACGACGGCCGCCTCGACCTGTCCACGATCGAGGAGACCATCACGGAGAAGACGAAGATCGTCTCCTTCACCCTGGTCTCCAACATCATGGGCACGATCAACCCGGTCGAGGCGATCGTGCGCCGCGCCCAGGACGTCGGCGCGCTGGTGTGCGTCGACGCCTCCCAGGCGGCGCCCCACATGGTGCTGGACGTCCAGGAGCTCGGAGCCGACTTCGTGGCCTTCACCGGCCACAAGATGTGCGGCCCCACGGGCATCGGCGTGCTGTGGGGGCGGCAGGAGCTGCTGGAGGACCTGCCCCCCTTCCTCGGCGGCGGCGAGATGATCGAGACCGTCTCGATGCACTCCTCGACGTACGCCCCCGCCCCGCACAAGTTCGAGGCCGGCACGCCCCCGATCGCGCAGGCCGTCGGGCTGGGCGCGGCCGTGGACTACCTGGCCTCGATCGGCATGGAGCGGATCGCGCAGCACGAGCACGCGATCACCGAGTACGCCGTGCGCAGGCTGCTGGAGGTCCCCGACCTGCGGATCATCGGCCCCTCGACGGCCGAGGACCGCGGCGCCGCGATCTCCTTCACGCTCGGCGACATCCACCCGCACGACGTGGGCCAGGTCCTCGACGAGCAGGGCATCGCGGTGCGCGTGGGACACCACTGCGCGCGCCCCGTCTGCCTGCGGTACGGAATTCCCGCGACCACGCGGGCGTCGTTCTATCTGTACTCCACGCCGGCGGAGGTCGATGCCCTCGTCGACGGCCTGGAGCACGTCCGGAACTTCTTCGGCTAGGGGACGATGTGAAGCTGGATTCCATGTACCAGGACGTCATCCTGGACCACTACAAGAACCCCCACGGGCGGGGCTTGCGTGACGGTGACGCCGAGGTGCACCACGTCAACCCGACCTGCGGCGACGAGATCACCCTCCGGGTGAGGTACGAGGGCTCGCGCGTCGCCGACGTCTCGTACGAGGGGCAGGGCTGCTCCATCAGCCAGGCCAGCGCCTCCGTCCTCAACGACCTGCTGGTCGGCAAGGAGCTGGCCGAGGCGCGGCGGATCCAGGACACCTTCCTGGAGCTGATGCAGTCCAAGGGGCGCATCGAGCCCGACGACGCGATGGAGGAGGTGCTGGAGGACGCCGTGGCGTTCGCCGGCGTCTCCAAGTACCCGGCCCGGGTGAAGTGCGCCCTGCTGAGCTGGATGGCCTGGAAGGACGCCACCGCCCAGGCCCTGGGCGAGGCAGCCGACGCCGAGCCCGACGACGCCGAGAGGAAGACGGCATGAGCGAGAACGAGACCACGGCCCTGAAGCCGGCCTCCGAGGAGGAGGTCCGCGAGGCGCTGTACGACGTCGTCGACCCCGAACTGGGCATCGACGTCGTCAACCTGGGCCTGATCTACGGCATCCACGTCGACGACTCCAACGTCGCCACCCTGGACATGACGCTGACGTCCGCGGCCTGCCCGCTGACCGACGTGATCGAGGACCAGGCCAAGTCGGCCACGGACGGCATCGTGAACGAGCTGAAGATCAACTGGGTCTGGATGCCGCCGTGGGGCCCGGAGAAGATCACGGACGACGGGCGCGAGCAGCTGCGCGCCCTCGGCTTCAACGTCTGACCGGCGTCCCCGCGACACCCGGCCCCGGGCGGACCTGCCCGGGGCGGTGCGTCGCCGGGGCGCTACGGACAGGGCCGTGCCCGCCGGACGCACCGGCGGGCACGGCCCTGTCGCTTCACGGCTGACGGGTCTGCCCCGACGAACGGGACACCGTCGGGCAGCCGCCGCCCCCTCGGGCGTCAGCCCACCCCTTGAGAACACGCCTCCGCAGGGCGTGCACCGTCCGGCGACCGGGAACGGCGGTCCTGCGCCGCACCGGGCCGCAGGGCGTGCGGCCCCCGGGCACGTGCCGGCCTCCCGTCCTAGACACTGCCCGCCGGGCAGGAGGCGCGGGCGTCGTGGGCGCTGAGCGCGGCCCGGACCCGGACGACGTCGCTGCCCGAGGTCGCGTCGAGGCCGGTGGCCTCCGCGGCACGGCGCAGCCGGTAGTCCACCGTGTTCGGGTGGACGCGCAGCCGCTCGGCGGTGAGCTGCCGGCTCAGCCCGCTCTGCAGGAAGACCCGCAGCGTGCCGAGCAGCTCGGGGCGGCCCTCCAGCGGGCGCATCAGGTCGGCCAGTGCGTCGCGCGCCGGGCCCGGCTGCATCAGCTGGTACTCCAGCAGCACCTCCGAGAGCAGATGCAGGCCGGGCCCCCTGCCCGAGGCCGCCGCCACCCGGCGGATGTCCTGGGCGAGACGGGCCGCGTCGCGCACCCCCTCCGGCGCGGCCGCCGCCGCCCCGGCCCGGATCTCCACCCCCGCCACCCGGCTCATGTGGGAGACCACCCCCGACAGCCGCTGCCAGTCCCCGGGGCCCACCTCCCCGGGCCCCACCCGGTGCGGCACCAGCGCGATCCCGCCGTCCGGCCCCAGGGAGGACAGCACCGCCCCGTCGGTGTGCCGCTCCAGCTCCACGCGCAGCCGCCGCAGCTTGCGCTTGGTGGCGATCACCGGGCTCACCCCGTCGGCGCTCTCGTCCGGGTGCAGCCCGATGCCCAGGGCGAGCACCAGGTAGCAGGGCGGCAGCTCGAACCCCCGGTCGCGGGCCCCGGCGCGCACGTCCACGCCGTCCAGCAACGCGGTCAGCACCCCCTGACGCACCAGCTGCTCCTCGCCCGCCGTGGCGTGGCGCACCGCCACGTACCCCTCGACGACCGTGGCGGTCATCTGCTCGACGAACCGCAGCACCAGCAGGGCGGTCTCCTGGACGGCCGCCATGTCCCCGGGGCCCGCGTGGGACAGCATCCGGGACAGGCACTCCTGGGCGCCGACGTGGTACGCCCGGATCACCGCCTCGACCGGAACGCCCTCCTCGGCGCGCTTGGCGGCGGACTGCCGCAGTACCTGCAGGCGCTCCTCGCCCGGCAGCTCACCGGAGCGCAGGGTCGCGAGGAAGGTCCGGATGCCCTGCTCGATCACGCGCCGGGTCTCGCTGCCCAGCTGCTCGGTCGGCAGCGTCCCGTATACGGGCACCCGGGCGACCAGGCGGGCGAGGACGGCTGAGGTGAGCTCCGGCAGAGCGGCGGCAAGCCGCGCCTGCAGCGGTACACCGCCGAAGGAGAGCGGCTCCCCGGCGGCGGCCTGTGCTGTCCGCTCCGTGACACCCCGATCCATGGTGAGACCCCCGACATCTCGTTCTTACTTCCCGGTAACCAAGGTCGCCGCAGCGCAGCCGGGGTGTCAAGGCGCGTGCGCCCATGTGCTGCACGCCGCCCGGCGCCGCCCCCGCCGTGCCGGACGGCAGGCGCCGGGCGCCCCGCCCGGCACCTGAGACCGGTTCGCTCCCGCGCGCCCCGGACCGTTAGGTTTCCTGTCATGACTGACTCGCCCGACAGCACCACCGCTCAGCGCACCACCGGCGCCGTCGCCGCCGGCCTGGCCACCCTCACCCCCGAGGGCGTCGTCCTCGACACCTGGTTCCCCGCTCCCCGGCTCGCCGAGGAGCCCGGCCCCGCGACCACCGAGAGGCTGACGGCCGAGCAGGCCGTCGAACTGCTCGGTGCGGGTGCCGCCAAGGCCGTCGGCACCGATGCCCGCCGCGGCGTCGAGGTCGTGGCCGTCCGCACGGTGATCGCCTCCCTCGACGACAAGCCGCTCGACGCCCACGACGCCTATCTGCGCCTCCACCTGCTCTCCCACCGGCTGGTCCGGCCGCACGGGCAGAACCTGGACGGTGTCTTCGGCCTGCTGGCCAACGTGGCCTGGACGAGCCTCGGCCCCGTCGCGGTCGACCGGCTGGAGGAGGTACGGCTCAACGCCCGTGCCGAGGGGCTGCACCTCCAGGTCACCTCCGTCGACAAGTTCCCGCGGATGACGGACTACGTGGCTCCCAAGGGCGTGCGGATCGCCGACGCCGACCGGGTGCGCCTCGGCGCCCACCTCGCCGAGGGCACCACCGTGATGCACGAGGGCTTCGTCAACTTCAACGCGGGCACCCTCGGCACCTCCATGGTCGAGGGCCGGATCTCCGCGGGCGTCGTCGTCGGGGACGGCTCGGACATCGGCGGCGGCGCCTCCACCATGGGCACCCTCTCCGGCGGCGGCAACGTCCGCATCGTGATCGGCGAGCGCTGCCTCGTCGGTGCCGAGGCGGGCGTGGGCATCGGGCTGGGCGACGAGTGCGTCGTGGAGGCGGGGCTGTACGTGACGGCGGGCACCCGCGTCACGCTCCCTGACGGCCAGATCGTCAAGGCGCGGGAGCTGTCCGGGGCGAGCAACATCCTCTTCCGCCGCAACTCGGTCTCCGGTGCCGTCGAGGCCCGCCCGAACAACGCGGTGTGGGGCGGCCTCAACGAGGTCCTGCACAGCCACAACTGACCACCGGCGGCCGCCCCGTCGACCAACGCTCCGACCTGCTGCCGAGCGGTCGGCGTCCGTCGACGTCGGTCATCGTCGAGCGCCCTTCCACGGCCCGGGGTCGGCCCGGGGGAGGGCGCTCTCGACGTGCTCCGGGGTACGCGCCCCAGGCGGCGTGCGATCGCCGGTCCGCTACCCGGAGCATTCGTCGCCCACCGGGCTTCAGCCCGGTGGTGAAACGCCTCTCCTCGGAGAGCGGGGGCGACCGGCCGGTGTGGGGGCCGCGAGGTCTGCCGTGGCGGCCCTGCCCGTCACCTGCGCCTGGTCCTGCGGTGATCTCTGAGCCGTGAGCCGTGAGCCGAGGACGGGTCTGCCGTCCCGGGCACCGGGCGGCAGGCGCCGCCGCACGGGGAGTGCGGCCGCTCCCGACGGGACGCGAGACGGCCGGGCCGCGCACCGGAAACCCCGTCGACGGCGCGAAAGCCCCCTTGCTACGGTGCCCGGATGCCAGCGATCAAGCAGCTCCAAGTCGCCTTCGACTGCGCGGAACCCGAGCGCGTCGCCCGCTTCTGGTGCGAGGTGCTGGGGTACGTCATGCCCCCGCCCGCGGCGGAGTTCGCCACCTGGGAGGAGTACCGGCGCGCCCAGCCGCCGGAGGAGCAGGGCGCGTGGGCCGCGTGCCAGGACCCTTCGGGCGCCGGCCCCCGGCTGTTCTTCCAGCGCGTCCCCGAGGGGAAGACGGCCAAGAACAGGGTGCACCTGGATGTGCGGGCGGGCATCGGGCTCGTCGGGCAGGAGCGCCTCGCCACGCTGGAGGCGGAGTGCGCACGCCTCGTCGCGCTCGGCGCGGTCCACGTGCGGACGATGGTCGCGGACGAGGAGAACGAGTCCTGCATCGTGATGCAGGACGTCGAGGGCAACGAGTTCTGCCTCGACTGACCGGCTCTCCGGCCCCGGGGAGCGCCGCCGGACGCCCGGCGCCCCGGGGCCGGTCCGGCCCGCGCGGGGAAGGAGCGCGGGCCGGACCGGACGCCGGTGCTACGGGCGGAAGCGCAGCACCTGCGGGTCGTGGTCGCTGTTCTGGTCGGCGAACTCCGCGTTGATGTGCACGCTGTCGTAGGCGAAGCGGCGGATCGCCGGGCTGGTCAGGATCTGGTCCAGCACCTGGCTGTTGCCGTCGTAGACGTAGGAGTAGCGCTCGGAGCGCGGCAGGGAGGTGATGGCCGCGTGGAGCACGCCGCCGTCCGTCAGCGCCCGCGTGGTCCCCGAGAACTCGAAGTCGTTGATGTCGCCGACCACCAGGACCCTGGCCCGCCGCTCGGCCGCGAGGACGTCCTTCACGAAGGTGTTGACCGTCTGTGCCTGGAGCAGGCGCTGCGCCTCCGAGGTGCGGTTCGGCGGCTGGTGGTGCGAGGTGAGCGACTCGTCGCCGCCCTTGGACGCGAAGTGGTTGGCGATCACGATCACCGGGCGCCCCCGGAAGCTGAACTCGCCCGCCAGCGGCTTGCGGCTGTCCTCCCAGGCGGCGTTCGCGGGATCGATCCGGCCGGGGGAGTGGGTCAGAGCCGCGCGGCCCCGCTCGCGCACCACTCCGGTGGCGGTCGTGGCGTCGGCCGCGCCCCGGTCGGTGAAGGACACCCGCTCGGGGTTGAAGAGGAACACCTGGCGGATGTTGCCGCCGGGCTGGCCGCCGTCCTGGTTGTTCTCCGGGTCGACGGCGCGCCACTCGTAGGCCGGGCCGCCCGCCGCCTTGATCGCGTCCGTGAACATGGTCAGCGTCCGCTCGGCCGAGACGGTGCCGTCGTTCCTGCTGCCGGTGTCGTCCTGGATCTCCTCCAGGGCGAGGATGTCGGGGGACGCCAGGTTCTCCACGACCGCCCGGGCGAGGGCGTCGAACTTCTCCTGCGGGTCCGAGGGGTCGAGGTTCTCGACGTTGTAGGTGGCCACCGCCAGTTCGCCGGAGCGCTGCGGCCGGGTCCTCTCCGGACGCAGGCCGCGGTCGTGCACCGTGCCGAGGGTGCGGGCCGCCAGCGTGTAGCCGCCGTACTGGTTGAAGTCGAGGGGGCCTTCGGTGGTGCCGCCGAGGAGGTCTCCGACGTTCGCGTCCGGGAAGGGCCGCTCGGCGAGCGGGGTGAGCGACTGCACCTTCAGGCGCCCGGTGTTCTGGGAGCCGTAGGAGCCGTAGACCGTGCCGCCGCGCAGGTTGGCGTGCTCCCACGGCTTGACCGTCACCCACAGCTCGGCGTAGCGGTTGGTGGCCCCGACCACCCGCGAGGTGCCGATGCGGATGTTGGTGCCCTCCAGGGACTCGTAGTAGTCCAGGGCGTACGAACGGGGGCGCAGGGTGCGGCCGTTGATGCTGCCCCCGTCCTCGGGGTCGCCCTGCGGGGCGTACGCCGACGGCACCGACCAGGCCCACACGGTCACGGGGGCCGGGACCGGGTTGCCCTGGGAGAGGACGGTCACGGTCGGCCTGGATATCTGGGTCACCGACTGGTTGCCGGAGGAGGTCCCGCCGGGGACGTACTCGCCGACGGTGCCGGAGACCAGCACGTCGTCGCCGACGGAGACGGTGGGTACCGAGCCGGTGTAGACGAACACGCCCTCGCTGGTCGCCGGGTCGTCGTCGGGCCGGGTGTCCTGGATCCAGAACCCCCGGGAGCCGTAGGTCCGCACGCCCGTGACGATGCCCGGCACGTCGGCGACCTGGCTGCCCGCGAGTGGCGAGATACGGGTGGTGCCCTGGATGTCATGGATGCGCACCGAGGGGTTCTCGGCCGCGGAGGCGCCGGTGGAGCCGGCGAGCAGGCCCGCGGCGAGCGCGGCGGCGACGAGCGCCGCGACGGCGTGGGTTCTCGGTACGACGGAGGAAGGCATCAAGGTACTCCGGTGATGAGAGGTGAGGGGTTTCGCGCTGTTCTACGGTCGTGAACAGGACAAGCTCTACGCGCGTCAATCTCTTGGCTGGGAAGCCCACTTGTCAAGAGCTGCCGTCTGTACGTACAGGGAAGCGCAGGTGAACCGCCCTGTCGGGGGCCTCCGGAAGGCCGGGGCGGCCGCCGGGACGGGGCGAACCCCGGCCGCCGGGGCACTAGGCTGGACGTGCCCCGACAGAGCCCACGAGGCCGCCCGGGCCCGTACGCGCGGAGGAGACCCGATCCAGATGCCAGAAGACCGCCCCGCCCTGCCGCCGGTGCTGCTGCCCTCGGACGCGGAACTGGCCCGGGACGCCCTCGCCGCACCCCTGCTCGCGCGGGCCGTGCGGCTCGCGCGCTGGGCGGGTCCGGGGACCCGGGTCGGTGCGGGCGGCGAACTCGTCGAGGACCAACTCGCCCCCGCCGCGCGGGAACTGGGGCTGCCGGACGGCCCCGACGACGACGGCCCGGCCTACGCCAGCGAGGCGTGGCGGGTCGCCGTCGACACCGGCCTCGTGGACGTCGAGGACCCGCAGGACGAGGACGGGCCCGAGGGCGCCGGGGCCCCCGGCGGACCGGCGGGGAGCACGGCCGGGGAGGCGACAGGCGGTGCCGTCGCGGGGGCCAACCTGGCGCTGGTCACCCGGGGTTCGCCGAAGGACGTCCTCGGACTGTGGCTGGACGCCCTCGACGTGGCGCTCGCCGACGCGGAGGCGCCCGTCGTGGACGACATCGGTGCGCTCGTCGGCGAGGACGGCGAGATCGACTTCGAGGCGCTCGACTGGGACCCCGAGGCCGAGGCCGAGTTCCTGGAGGGCGTGCTCCTCAACCTCTACCTCCTCACGGTCTCGGAAGGCACCGAGGGCGCGGCGGTCCCCCTCCCGGCCCTCGCCGCCTCGGTGGTCGTGCCGGAGGACATGGCGGAGCCCACCGACGAGGTGCTGGAGCAGGTCTCCGAGGCGATGATGCGCCTGGACGACCAGTTCCGGCTGCTGGAGCCGATCGGGCTGGTGGCCTACCAGCCCGTCGACGAGGCGCTGATGGCCGCCGAGGACGACGCCGACGACGGGGAGGAGCCCGCGGAGGAGGACCTCAGCCGCTACGGCCTGGTCCGCCTCACCGCGCTCGGCCTGTACGGCGTCCGTGCGCGGCTGCTGGAGGCCGGGCTCGCGGCACCCGCCGTGGGCGAGCTCGCGGACAAGGGCGCCGACGTCCTGCTGGACCGCCTCGCCCACTACCCCGAGGCCGCCGTCCACGCCGAGACCGGGCAGTGGCTCGCCGCGCGTCCGGCGCCCGAGGCCGCCCGTGAACTGCTCGCCGCCGCCCGGGGGCGCGACGAGGGCGGGCCGCTGCGCCGACTGCACTGCCAGCAGGCACTGGCGCTCGTCGGCCCCCAGGCCGAGCCCTCGGTGCGCGCGGTGCTCGACGACGCCCAACTGGGCGGACTGGCCCGGGTGTGGCTCGCCGAGCACGGTGCCGCGGACGTGCCGCCCCCGCCCGAGTCGATGGTCTTCTGGCTCGCCGTCGACACGATCGCCGCCCAGCTGGCCACCGACGGGGAGACGGGCGAGCTCCGGGAACTCGTGGTGGGGCTGGTGGGCCAGCACCGGGGCTTCTTCGACGCGGCCTGGCGGGTCGACCACCCGGCGACCGCGCGGGTGCTGGAGGCCATGGGGGCCCTGCACCCGGACAAGGGCCTCGCCAAGGAGGCCCGCAAGGCGGCCTTCAAGGCGCGCTCGCGCACCGGGGCTGCCTGACCGCCGCCGTGCGCCGTCCGCCCCGGCAGGGGCGTGGATGCCGCCCCCGGGGCGCGTGCGGACGGGCGGAGACCGCGGCGTTCACACGGGAGCGCCCCGGCGGGACGGGCGCCCGGCCTCAGGCGTCCCGGGCGGGCCGGGGGCGTGGCCTCCGGCGTTCCGGGCGGCCACCCCGCCCGGAGGGGCTGGGGCGGCCGACGGGTCCGCCGGTCCCGTCAGCCGCCGTCGGCGCCCGCGCGGGGGAGGCATGGCGGCAGTCCGGCCACCCTCGCCTCCACCACCGCAGCACCCCTCGTCCGCGTCGTCGTCCCATCGTCCGGCGCGTCCGGCTCCCTCAGGACAGCCCGCGCCGGCCGCTGCCCTGCGTCCGGCCCGGGAAGGGGGCCCCGGGTACGGCCGGGGTGCCGTCGACGCCGTACCGCATGTCGGGCGGCAGCCCGCAGAACGGTTCCCGGCCGAGCCCGGTCACCCGCCACTCGCCGTTCCGCACGGTGGCGCCGGGGAATCCCACCGCGATCCGCGAGACTCCCCGGTGCTCACAGCGCCTGGGCCGCGGGCTTGACCATGCCGCGCACGGTGCGCGACTTCACGAAGTCGCCCATCGCCGTCATCTCCCACTCGCCCGAGAACTGGCGGATCAGCTTCGCCATCATGACGCCGGTCTGGGGCTCGGCACCCGTGAGGTCGAAGCGCACCAGCTCCTCGCCGGTGGCGGCGTCGATCAGGCGGCAGTACGCCTTGGCGACCTCGGTGAACTTCTGTCCGGAGAAGGAGTTCACCGTGAAGACCAGACCCGTGGCGTCGGCGGGCAGGCGGCCCAGGTCCACGACGATGACCTCGTCGTCGCCCGCGCCCTCGCCCGTCAGGTTGTCCCCGGAGTGCTTGATGGCGCCGTTGAGGATGGAGAGCTTGCCGAAGTAGCAGCTGTCCAGGTGGTTGCGCTGGGGGCCGTAGGCGATGACCGAGGCGTCCAGGTCGATGTCCTTGCCCCGGAACGCGGGCTCCCAGCCGAGGCCCATCTTGACCTGGGAGAGCAGCGGGCGCCCGCCCTTGACCAGCGACACCGTCTCGTTCTTGCGCAGACTGACCCGGCCCTTGTCCAGGTTCACCTTCCCCGCGCCGGGCGCGGGGACCGGGGGCGCCGGAGGCGCCTGCGGGGCGGCGGCCGGAGCCGCGGCGACGGGGGGAGCCGGGGGAGCGGGGGGCATCGGAGGAGCCGCGGGGGCCGCGGCCGCGGCGGGGGGAGCCTCGTCCACCGACACGCCGAAGTCGGTCGCGATGCCCGCCAGGCCGTTCGCGTAGCCCTGGCCCACCGCCCGGGCCTTCCACGCCCCGCCGCGGCGGTAGAGCTCGACCACCACCAGCGCCGTCTCGGACCCCAGCCGGGGCGGTGTGAAGGAGGCCAGCGCGCTGCCGTCGTCGGCGTTGCGGACGGTCGCGGTCGGCTCGATGCCCTGGAAGGTCTGCCCCGCCGCGTCCGGGCTCGCCGTGACGACGACCCTCTCGATGCCGGGCGGCACCGCCGCGGTGTCCACCACCACCGCGTCCGGGGCCGTCCCGCCGCCGGACCGGTAGCTGACACCGGGGCCCTGCGGCTGGTTGTAGAAGATGAAGTCGTCGTCGGAGCGCACCTTGCCGTCGGCGGTGAGCAGCAGGCCCGATACGTCGAGCCGCACCGGGGCGGTGACGTCCACCGCCACGCGCACGGCGGTGAGAGGGATGTTCGAGCCGGGGGTCATAGCTGTCATGAAAGGCGTAACGAGCGAGTCCGCTTTACCGTTCCCTTACTCTTTCGGCCCTTGCCCCCGGGAACTCCTCCGGTGCCTTCGGCGTCCGGCCCCGGCGCTCAGCCGCGGGGTTCGGCGCCCCGCCCCGCCCCGCCGCGCCGGGCGCCGACGCCCGGGCGGAATGCGGGGCGCCGCCGCGGTGTTCCCCCTCCGGCCGCCGTCGCAACCGGCGGCAGACCCGTACGACCTGGAGTGATGAGAGAACCATGCGTGTCGAGATCTGGTCCGACGTGGCGTGTCCCTGGTGCTACATCGGCAAGGCCCGCTTCGAGAAGGGGCTCGCCGCGTTCGCCCACCGCGACGCGGTCGAGGTGGTGCACCGCTCCTTCGAGCTCGACCCGCACCGCGCCCCGGGAGACGTCGCCCCGGTGATCGACATGCTCGCGCGGAAGTACGGCCGCACGCTCGACGAGGCCCGCGCCATGGAGGAGCACGTCGCCTCCAGCGCCCGCGCCGAGGGGCTCGGCTACCGCACCGAGGGCCGCGACCACGGCAGCACCTTCGACATCCACCGGTTGCTCCACCTCGCCAAGGCCCGCGGCCGCCAGGACGCGCTGCTCTCGCTCGCCTACCGCGCGAACTTCGCCGAGGAGCGCTCCGTCTTCGACCGCGCCGTCCTGGTGGACCTGGGCGTCGAGGCCGGGCTGGAGGAGGCCGAGGTGCGCGCCGTGCTCGACGATCCCGCGGCCTACGCCGAGGAGGTGCGGGCCGACGAGAGCGAGGCCGCTTCGCTCGGCGCCACCGGTGTGCCGTTCTTCGTCTTCGACCGGCGCTACGGGGTCTCGGGCGGCCAGCCGGCCGAGCTCTTCACCCAGGCCCTGGAGCAGGCGTGGCGCGGCCGCCGGGACACCGGGCCCGCGGCCGGCGCGGTGCCGGAGGCCCGGGACGCCGCCGACCCCGCCGGGCCTGCCGCCTGCGACGCCGACGGGGCCTGCGAGGTCCCCGCCCGCTGAGGACCGTCCCGCACTCCCCGGTGGCCGGCCGGTCCCCGGTGCGGAGGCGAGGCGCGGACGAAGCCGGGGTCCGGCCGACCACCGGTTCTCCACGGGACCGGTGGCCGCGAACCCCGTGCGGCGCGGCACCGCGAGGGAGCCCGTGCTGTCGAGGCCCGCGGCTGCCCGGCGCCCGCTCGGCCCGTACGCGGCGGCCAGGGGTGGACATCTCGCGCACGGCGGCGGTTCGCCGGACCCCGCCCCGCCGCACGGCGGCCGGGTCCGGCGCGGTCCTCCGCCCCGTCGACGAGACCGACCCGCCCGGGCACCGGGCCGCCGTCGTCGAGGAGGACGCGGAAGCGGCCGGGTCGCGCCTGCTGCCCGGCGCGGACCCCCCGGAAGCAGGCATCCCCGCGGTCGGGGACGGATGCGGCGCACCGCGCGCGGTCCCCCCGTCCGACGGCGGGCGCGTGCCCCGCGCGAAGGGCCCGCAGCCCGGGGGCCGGGTGCGGGGCGTGGGTGCACAGGACCGACCAACACCCGTCCCGGCCGCGCCGGTTGACCGGCGGCCGCGCGCGGACCAGGGTGATCACATGGAGACGACACCGAGCACCCCCGGCCTTCACCCGCTGGCCGCAGCCGAGTTCGCGCCCGCCTCGACCTACCTCAACACCTCGCTCTGCGGTCTGCTGCCGCACCGGGCGGTGCGTGCCGTGGGCAGGCTGGCGCAGGAGCTGGCCGACGGGCGGGCGGGAGGCTCCGGGGACTGGGCCGCCGTCGAGGCGGTGCGGGCCTCGTTCGCCCGGATCGCGGGTGTGGACGCGGCCCGGGTGGCCGTCGGCGGATCGGTCTCCGTCCATGTCGGGCTGATCGCCGCGTCGATGCCGCGCGGGGCGGAGGTCCTCTTTCCTGAGGGCGAGTACGCCTCCGTGATCACACCCTTCACGGTGCGCGGCGACCTGGTCGCGCGCTTCGCGCCGCTGGAGTCGCTGGCCGAGGCGGTCGGGCCGGACACGGCGCTCGTCGCGCTGTCCTCGGTGCAGTCCTCGGACGGCCGCGTGGCCGACCTGGAGGCCGTCCGGGCGGCGGCCGCGGCGCACGGGGCGCGCACACTCCTCGACGCGAGCCAGTCGGCGGGCTGGCTGCCGCTGCGTGCGGGGGAGTGGGACTACACGGTGACAGGCGGCTTCAAGTTCCTGCTCTGCCCCCGCGGGGTGTCCTTCCTGACGGTGGGGGAGGAGGCGCAGCGCACGCTGCTGCCGATGCACGCGGGCACCTTCGCCGCGGAGCGGCTGTGGGAGACGACGTACGGCCCCATCGGCGAACTCGCCCACTCGGCGCGCCGCTACGACGAGCCCCCGGCCTTCCTCTCCTACCATGCCGGGCGCCAGTCGCTGGCCCTGGTGGAGGAGGTCGGCACCGAGGCACTCCGCGCCCATGCGCTGACCCTGGCGGACCGCTTCCGCGCCGGTCTGGAGGCTCTCGGCTGGGAGCCGGTGCGGGCGGCTTCGGCCGTCGTGGGGGTGCCCGGGCTCGGCGGGTGCGCCGAGGCGCTGGCCGCCGACGGCATCTCGGTCTCCGCGCGGGCGGGGAACCTGCGGGCCGCCTTCCACCTGTACAACACCGCGCACGACGTGGACCGCGCGCTGGACGCGATCGAGAGGGCCGCGGGAAAGCGGGCCTGAGCGCGCCGGGCGCCCCTCGGAGCGCCGCCCGGCTCAGCCCGGGACGGGGCCGGGCTCGGCGGCGCACTCGGGCGCGGCGGGGTGGCCCGGCGCCGCGGCCTCCCGGTCGAGGAGGCAGTCCGCCGACTCCACGCAGAGGTTGGCCTCCACCTTGCCCAGCAGCCGGGCCAGCTCCTGCCGCTCACCGGGTTCCAGGCCGGCCAGGGACCACTCCTCCAGCTCGGTCCACGCCGCGGTGACCTCCGCCAGCAGGGAGCAGCTGCGTTCGGTCGCCTCGACGAGCACCGCCCGGCGGTCGGACGGGTCGGGGCCGCGGCGGACGTGCCCGGTCTGCTCCAGGCGCTGGAGCATCTTGGTCACGGTCGAGGGGTCGAGGCCGACGCCCCGGATCAGTTCGGACTGGCGGACCGGTCCGGCGCCCCACAGCCGCATCATCACGAACTCCTGGCCGGGGTAGAGGTCGAGGCGGCGCAGGAGCTTTCCGGCGGCGATGCGGTGCAGCCTGGCCACCCGTGACAGGGCGTGGCTGACGGGGCCCCCGCGTGCGGCGAACGGAAGGGCGTCACCGCAGGCTGCGTCGCCCTGGGCGCCGGACATGGGGCCTCCTCGGCCGCGGACCGCCGTCGGGCCGCGGGCTGCTCTCGGGTGGCGGATGCCGGGCCGCCCTCCGCCGGCGGGGCGGTCGCGGGCCCGCCCCCACATGCTGTCACACATTTTATCTTGGCTGGCCAACTAATGCGCTACAGTGGCTCCCGTCGGATTCATTGGCCGACCACATAAACCTGGGAGACCCTCATGACCACAGCCTTCGACCCGGTCCTGCTCGGCGGCCGCAGGCTCGCCAACCGCATCGCCATGGCACCGATGACCCGCAGCCGCGCCTACGGCCCCGGACTGACGCCCACGGCCGCCACCACCGAGTACTACCGGCAGCGCGCCGGAGCGGGGCTGATCGTCACGGAGGCGATCCAGCCGTCGCCCGGCGGCCAGGGCTACCCGGACACCCCCGGGCTGCACACCGCCGAGCAGGTCGCCGCCTGGCGCGAGGTCACCGACGCGGTGCACGAGGCGGGCGGGACGATCTTCGCCCAGCTCATGCACGCGGGCCGGATCGGCCACCCCTCCCTGCTCCCGGACGGCCTCGCCCCCGTCGGCGCCTCGCCGGTCGCCGCCCGCGGGCAGATCTACACCCGCACCGGCCCGCAGGACCTGGTCACCCCCGCCGAACTCACCGACGCCCAGGTGCGGGCCGTCATCGCCGACTTCGCGGCTGCGGCGCGCAACGCCGTCGAGGCCGGTTTCGACGGGGTCGAGCTGCACGGCGCCAACGGCTACCTGATCCACCAGTTCCTGGCCCCCAACACCAACCTGCGCACCGACGCGTGGGGCGGCAGCGACGAGGCGCGCATCCGCTTCGCCGTGGAGGCCGCGAGGGCGGTCGCCCAGGAGATCGGCGCCGACCGCACGGCGCTGCGGATCTCGCCCGGCAACCCGTACAACGACATCGACGAGCCGGACCCCGAGCCGGTCTACACGGCCCTGGCCGAGGCCGTCGAGCCGCTCGGCCTCGCCTATCTCCACGTCGTCGAGACCGGTCCCGCCGAGCGCGGGCTGGTCCTCACCCTGCGCAAGCTGTTCTCCGGCACCCTGGTGCTGAACCCGGCGACCGAGGGGCCGACCGGACCCG
This sequence comes from Streptomyces sp. C10-9-1, assembly GCF_024497955.1. Classification (GTDB taxonomy): domain Bacteria; phylum Actinomycetota; class Actinomycetes; order Streptomycetales; family Streptomycetaceae; genus Streptomyces; species Streptomyces sanyensis. Next base: position 31,078 of record NZ_JANHKP010000022.1, read on the forward strand.
GGTCGCTGACCCTGGTCGAGGACGGCGTCGCGGACCTGGTGGCCTTCGGGGCGCTCTTCCTCGCCAACCCCGACCTGCCGCGCCGGCTGCGCGCCGGGGGTCCGTTCAACACCCCCGACCCCGCCACGTTCTTCGGGGGCGACCACCGCGGCTACACGGACTACCCCCCACTGCCCGCGGAGGAGGACGCCGCCGCGCAGGGCGGCTGACCCGGGCGGCCGGCACCGCCTGACGGGGCCGGCCGCACGGCGCACGACGGCACACGGCCGGGGCAGGTCTCCCGAGGAGGACCTGCCCCGGCCGTGTGCCGGACCGGCGCCCGGACGGGGGCGGCGGACGCCCCGCCCGTCGTGCGGGTGCTACGTCACCGGGGTGAAGTCCCGGGCCCCGATGAACTCCGGGCGCCGCACGGGAGCGGAGAAGGGCTCCTCCGCGGTGTTCTCCACGCTGTTGAACACGATGAAGACGTTGCTGCGCGGGTACGGGGTGATGTTGTCGCCCGAGCCGTGCATGCAGTTGCAGTCGAACCAGGTCGCCGAGCCCGCGCGGCCGGTGAACAGCCGGATCCCGTGCTCGCCCGCCAGGCCGGTGAGCGCCTCGTCCGACGGCGTGCCCGCGTCCTGCATCTGGAGCGACTTCTTGTAGTTGTCCTTCGGCGTGGCGCCCGCGCAGCCCAGGAAGGTCCTGTGTGAGCCGGGCATGATCATCAGCCCGCCGTTGGTGTCGCGGTTCTCGGTCAGCGCGATCGACACCGAGACGGTGCGCATGTTCGGCAGTCCGTCCTCGGCGTGCCACGTCTCGAAGTCCGAGTGCCAGTAGAAGCCGGAGGCGCCGAAGCCGGGCTTCACGTTGATCCGCGACTGGTGGACGTACACGTCCGAGCCGAGGATCTGGCGGGCCCGGCCCACCACGCGCTCGTCGCGCACCAGCGCCGCGAAGACCTCGCTGATCCGGTGCACCTCGAAGACCGAGCGGACGTCCTGGGAGCGCGGCTCGACGATGGAGCGCTCGTCCGCGCGCACCGCCGGGTCGGTGACCAGCCTCTCCAGCTCGGCCCGGTAGACGGCGACCTCGTCGTCGGTCAGGAGCTCGCCGACGGTGAGGAACCCGTCACGCTCGAAGCCCGCGAGGTCCGCGGCCCCGATCGGCCCCGCGGCGCCCGGCGGGGACCAGACGACCGGGTCCTTGCGCGGGGTCAGCACCTCGGAGGCGCCCCGGGTGGGGTACAGGTCGGTGCGTTCGGGTGCGGTGGTCATGCCTCAGTCCTCCTCCGTCAGCAGCGGGTACACGCCGTTCTCGTCATGGTCCTCCCGTCCGGTCACGGGCGGGTTGAAGACGCACACGCAGCGGAAGTCCGTCTTCGGGCGGAGCGTGTGGCGCTCGTGCCCGTCGAGCAGGTACATCGTGCCCGGGGAGATCCAGTGCGTCTCGCCCGTCTCGTGGTCGGTCAGCTCGGCCTCGCCCTCCACGCAGAGCACGGCCTCGATGTGGTTCGCGTACCACATCGACGTCTCCGTGCCCGCGTACAGCACGGTCTCGTGGAGCGAGAAGCCGACCTTCTCCTTCGCGAGCACGATGCGCTTGCTCTCCCACGTGCCGGACGCGGCCCGCACGTGGCGATCGGTGTTCTCGATGTCCTTGAGCGATCGGACGATCACGGTACGTTGCTTCCCTTTCGGTGGTGTTGCGGTGGGTCAGGCGGTCTCGCGGACGGCCCGGGCCAGGATGCGCAGGCCCTCGTCCAGCTCGTCCGGGGAGACGGTGAGGGGCGGCAGCAGTTTGACGACCTCGCTCTCCGGGCCGGACGTCTCCAGCAGCAGGCCGAGCTCGAAGGCGCGGGAGCAGATTCTGCCGGCGCGGCTGTGGTCGTCGAACTCGATGCCCCAGACGAGCCCGCGGCCCCGGAAGCTGAGGCCCCGGCCGCCCTCCTCGTCGACGATCGCCAGCAGCGCGCGCTCGACCTGCTCGCCGCGGGCGAGGGTCTGCTTCTCCATCTGCCCGTCGGTCCAGTAGGTGTTCAGGGCGGCCGCGGCGGTCACGAACGCCGGGTTGTTGCCGCGGAAGGTGCCGTTGTGCTCCCCGGGCTCCCAGATGTCGAGCTCGCCGCGGAACAGGCACAGGGACATGGGCAGTCCGTAGCCGCTGATGGACTTCGACAGCGTCACGATGTCCGGCGTGATGCCGGCCTCCTCGAAGGAGAAGAAGCCGCCCGTGCGGCCGCAGCCCATCTGGATGTCGTCGACGATCAGCAGCATGTCCTGGCGCTCGCACAGGTCCTTGAGGGCACGCAGCCACTCGGGGCGCGCCACGTTGATGCCGCCCTCGCCCTGGACGGTCTCCACGATCACCGCGGCGGGCTTGTTCAGGCCGGAGCCCTGGTCCTCCAGCAGGCGCTCGAACCACAGGAAGTCCGGGACCTGGCCGTCGAAGTAGTTGTCGAAGGGCATCGGGGTGCCGTGGACCAGCGGGATGCCCGCGCCGGCGCGCTTGAAGGCGTTGCCGGTGACGGCCAGCGAACCCAGGGACATGCCGTGGAAGGCGTTGGTGAAGGAGACGATCGCCTCGCGGCCCTTGACCTTGCGGGCCAGCTTGAGTGCGGCCTCGACGGCGTTGGTGCCCGTCGGCCCGGGGAACATGACCTTGTAGGGGAGGTCGCGCGGGCGCAGCACGACGTTCTCGAAGGACTCCAGGAAGGCGCGCTTGGCCGCGGTGGCCATGTCGAGGCCGTGGGTGATGCCGTCGCGCTCCAGGTAGTCGATCAGAGCGCGTTTCAGGACGGGGTTGTTGTGCCCGTAGTTGAGCGACCCGGCGCCGGCGAAGAAGTCCAGGTAGGTGTGGCCGTCCTCGTCGTGGAGGTAGCTGCCCTGCGCGCGGTCGAAGACGGCGGGCCAGCCGCGGCAGTAGCTGCGGACCTCGGATTCGAGGGTCTGGAAGACGCTGAGGGCGGGAGGGGTGATGGTCACGGCGGTCTCCAAGGGGGTGGGGGGCGTCAGGCTGCGAGCGGGCCGATGCGGTAGAGCACTTCCGGCTGGTGCGTCCCCTCGGGGAACAGCTCGCCGTCGAAGAGCACCTCGCGGCGCAGCGGTGCGTCGTGGCGCTCCGCGAAGGAGGTGAACAGCCGGTCGGACGCGGTGTTGTCGGGCGTGATCGTGGTCTCGATCTCGCGGACCCCGCGACCGCCGGTGACCTTGGCCGTCAGCGCGTCCAGCAGGACGCCGGCCAGGCCCCGCCCGCGGTGCGCCGCGTCGACGGCGACCTGCCAGACGACGAGGGCCTCCGGCCGGTCGGGCCGTACGTATCCGGTGACGAAGGCGAGGGGCTCGCCGTCCCGTCCGCGGGCCACGATCGAGGTGGCGGCGAAGTCGCGACACCACAGCAGGTAGCTGTACGAGGAGTTGAGGTCCAGGACCTCGGAGTCGCGGGCGATGCGCCAGATCGCGGCTCCGTCCTCCACTCGTGGGGTGTCGATCTCGAAAGGCTCCGGCTCTGCGCCGGAATCCGGGAATGCGTCTCGGGCTCGTACAAGGTCTTCTTGTGCGGCGGTCATGCGAATTGAATTTACCGAGCAAATTTCGAGATTGCATCGGGCGGAGGGGTTGGGTGACGCCTCGGTATGTGTTATCGCGCGGGCGCGACCTCTCGGCCGCCTCGGTGGAGATTTGCCCTGGTACGCACGGACATTTGGGGGCAAAACAAATTTTGTGTGGTGTCGGTCACACTCGCGAAACGTCCGTGACATGCCCCCGAAGTGTCAACGAAATCGTTGGGAATCCGCGGGTTTAGCCTCCGGGATCGGGGGCAGCAGAATGTGGGGAGCTATCCATGGGAATTCGCTCGCGGTGTTTTCCGAGTGTTGCACGGAGGACGCCTCCGCGCATTCCGTTATTACTTTCCGCATTATCCGTGCGGCGCCCGGCCGGGGCCCCCGCCGGCGGTGCGCGGCTCTCCGGGCTCTCCGGGCCCTCCGGCTCGGCCGGAGGGGGAAGGGCCGGGAGCGGGTCCGCGGCGCGCTGCCGGGGCGGGCGCCCGGCGGTGTACTGCCTTCCGCCCGCGGCCGGGTCCCGTCCGGGCCTGCCGAGGCCCTCGTACCCTGCCTTGTATGAGCGATCACACGGTGCTGAAGGTGGAGGGGCGGGTGCTCACGGGCCCCGACGAGGCGTGCGACGAGCTCTGGGTGGTGGACGGCCGGATCACCTACGAGCGCCCCCGCGCCGAGGCGGTCACCGTGCGGGGCTGGGCGCTCCCGGGCCTCGTCGACGCCCACTGCCACGTGGGCCTCGACCGGCACGGGCCGGTGGATGCGGCCACCAGCGAGAAGCAGGCCCTCGCGGACCGGGACGCGGGCGCGCTGCTGATCCGCGACGCCGGGTCGCCCTCGGACACCCGCTGGATCGACGACCGCGACGACCTTCCGAAGATCATCCGCGCGGGCCGCCACATCGCCCGCACCCGGCGCTACATCCGCAACTACGCCCACGAGATCGAGCCCGGCGACCTCACCGCCTACGTCGCCCGCGAGGCGCGCCGCGGCGACGGCTGGGTCAAGCTCGTCGGCGACTGGATCGACCGGGAGGAGGGCGACCTCGCGGCCTGCTGGCCGCGCGGCGCCGTCGAGGCCGCGATCGCCGAGGCGCACCGGCTCGGCGCCCGGGTCACCGCCCACTGCTTCGCCGAGGAGTCGCTGCGGGACCTGGTGGAGGCCGGAATCGACTGCATCGAGCACGCCACCGGGCTGACCGAGGAGACCGTCCCGCTCTTCGCCGAGCGGGGTGTGGCCATCGTCCCGACGCTGGTCAACATCGCCACCTTCCCGCACCTGGCCGACGGCGGCGAGGCCAGGTTCCCGCGCTGGGCGGCCCACATGCGCCGGCTCCACGAGCGCCGCTACGACACCGTGCGGGCCGCCTACGACGCGGGCGTGCCCGTCTTCGTGGGCACCGACGCGGGCGGCTCGCTGGCCCACGGCCTGGTCGCCGACGAGGTGGCCGAGCTGGTCAAGGCGGGCATCCCGCCCGTGGAGGCGCTCTCCGCGACGACGTGGGGCGCCCGGCGGTGGCTGGGACGCCCGGTACTGGAGGAGGGCGCCCCGGCCGACCTCGTGGTGTACGACGAGGATCCGCGCGCCGACGTCCGCACCCTGGCCGGACCGCGCCGGGTGGTGCTGAACGGCCGGATCGTCGGCTGAGGCCGGTGCCGTGCGGCCGTGTTGACGGGCCGTGACCTCCGACCCCCTGCGACCGTTGAGACACTTTCGGCGCACGCACGGCCCCGGGGGCGACGCGCCCGCGCACGGGCCGGGCGCACCACCCCCGAGGAGTGACGTACGGGACCGGAGCGAACGCACATGCCTCGGGAATCGAATACCGAAGCGGAAACCCCCCTTTGGGGTGAACTCACTTCAGGTGCCCCTGCGTTCACCCTCCGTGCGTAAAGATCTGGGTGTCTTCGCCGCCGGACGAGGGCCCCGCGCGTCCCCGCGGGCGTTCGGCGGCGCCATGTCTTCCGTGGGGGTTCCACCACCGTGAACAGCAACACCTTCCGTGCGCCGTCCGCCCGCGTCCCCGCGCGCCGCACCACCGCCGTGCTGGCCGCGGGGGTGCTGGCCGCCGGACCGCTCGCCCTGGCCGCGCCCGCGCACGCCACCGACGGCCCGGGCGGGGGCGAGGCCACCGCGGTCGTGCTCCGCGCCGGGCTGGACGTGGGCCTGCTCGACAAGACGGTCCAGGTCCCGCTCCGGACCTCCCTGAACGCCGTCGAAGCCCCGCAGAGCGCCGGGAAGACCGCGCTCAGCGTGACCCTGGACGGCGTCGACAAGGGCCGCCCGATCCGGATCCTGCGGGCGGACACCGCCACCGCCGAGGCCGCCGTGGAGGGTGGCCGGGCCGAGGCGTCCAGCACCCTGGTACGGGCGAAGGTGCACCTCCCCGGCCTGCCGCTGCTCTCCCTGATCGAACTCCGGCAGGTCACCTCCGAGGTGAGCTGCGAGGCGGGCAAGCAGCCCACCGCCGCCGCGAACGTCCTCGGGCACGTCAGGGTCCTCGGCAAGAAGGTCACGCTGAGCGCGGGCGGGCCGACCGTGGTCGACGTCCCGGCCGTCGGCAAGGTCACCCTCGACCTGTCGGAGACCAGCACCACCTCCACCACCGCCGCGGCGGCGGCCCTGCGGCTCAAGGTGTCCGTCGACCCGCTGGAACTCAACGTCGCCGAGGTCGAGGGCGAGATCACGCTCGCCGAGTCCACCTGCACCTCGCCCCGGGCCGCGGCCGAGGAGGAGGAGAAGCCCGCGCAGGAGGAGACCGGGCCCGACCGGCCCGCGCAGGAGGCCGAGCCCGGCGAGGAGGCGGAGTCCCCCGCGGAACCGGAGAGCAACATCTCGGTGCAGTCCGCGGGCGAGCCGACGCAGAACCTGGCCGAGACCGGCGGCAGCTCCACCACCCCGTACCTCGCCGGCGCCGCCGGGGTGCTGCTCGTCGGGGGAGCCGCCGCGAGCATCCTGGCCCGCCGCCGCTCGCGCGGCCAGGGCTGACACCGGGCCGCGGGAGCGGCGCGGGTGCGCGGGCCGCCCGCGCACCCGCGCCGCTCCGCGCCCCGTCCGGCGACCGGTCAGGCCCCACCGAGGGGGGACGGGCCCGACCGGGTGAGGCCCGGACCGCTCAGCCCACCGCCGTCAGGGCCTGGTCCAGAGCCTGGAGGAATCGATTCGTCGTCGCCCTGTCCCGCACGGCCAGGCGCAGCCACCCGCCGTCCAGGCCCGGGAAGGTGTCGCCCCGGCGGGCCGCGAAACCGAGCCCCCGCAGCACCTCGCGCACCTCCCCTGCCCGGCGGACCCGGACCAGCACGAACGGCCCCGCCGCGTCCGGGACGGTGCGGACCTCCTCGAACTCCGCCAGTCCGGCCAGCAGGTGCGCGCGGTCCGCCGCGATCTCCGCCGCGGCCCGCTCCGCCTCCGCCAGCGCCGCCGGGCGCATGCACGCCTCCGCGGCGGCCAGTGCCGGCGTGGAGACCGGCCACAGCGGCTGGACGCGCTCCAGGGCAGTGACCGTGTCCGGCTCCGCCAGCACGTACCCGATCCGCAGCCCGGCCAGTCCCCAGGTCTTGGTCAGGGAGCGCAGGACCACCAGGCCCGGCACGTCGGTGCGCCCCGCCAGGGCCTCGGGCTCGCCCGGCACCGCGTCCATGAACGCCTCGTCCACCACCAGCACCCGCCCCGGGCGGGCCAGCCGGGCGAGGAGCTCCCCCGGGTGCAGCACGGACGTGGGATTGGTCGGATTGCCGACGACCACCAGGTCCGCCGACTCCGGGACCGCCTCCGGCCGCAGCCGGAACGCCTCCTCCGGACGCAGCAGCACCCGGCCGACCTCGTGCCCCGCGTCCCGCAGCGCGGCCTCCGGCTCGGTGAACTGCGGGTGCACGACCACGGGCCTGCGCACCCGCAGTGCCCTGGCCAGCAGGACGAACGCCTCCGCCGCACCCGCCGTCAGCAGCACCCGTTCCTCCGGGAGCCCGTGCCGGGCGGCCACCGCGGCCCGGGCGGCCCGGGAGTCGGGATAGGCGGCGAGAGCGGACAGGGAGCCGGCTATGTGCTCCCGCAGCCAGCGGGGCGGTGTGCCGGTGCGGACGTTGACCGCGAGGTCGACCAGGCCGGCGGCGCCGTCGCGCACCTCGGCGTCCCCGTGGTGGCGCAGGTCGTGGACGGGGGCCGGCGTCCCGGGCCGCTCGCCGCCCTCGTCGTGGTCAGCGCGGGTGTACATGGCCGCCGCGCAAGGGTGCAGGGGGGATGGACACGATGGGTCTCCTCGTGAACGTGGGGGGAAGAACGCACGCAGGCCATCATGGCTCGGAAGGGCCGATCCCGGCAGTGCCCGGGAGCACACTCCCGTTCCGCCGCGCGATCGCGCAGGTCGCGGAGGCACGGCGCCCGGCCGGCCTCGACACCCGCTTGGGGAGGAGCAGTTCGCCGCCCCCGGCGAGGGCCGCGGCCTCCGCGACCGAGGGTGTGCCCACCGCCGCCAGCACAGCCGCGGATCCTCCGGGCACCTCCACCGCGGCCAACTCCCCTGCCGTGTAGGCCAGCAGCGGCACCCCCAGCCGCTCCGCCGCGCCCGCCACCCCCGGCTCCGCGGCCCGGGCGTCCAGGGTGGCCAGCGCCGCCACCCGGTCCACGGGCAGCCCCGCCTCCCGCAGACAGTGCCGGACCAGCCCCTCGACCTCCGCGAGCGGCGCCCCGCGCGAGGCCCCGACGCCGACCACGAGGTCCCGCACCGCGCCCGGCCCGCTCACCGGCGCCCCGGCAGCCGATCCGGGGCAACCGGGTGACGAGGGGGGCCCGCGGGGTGCGGACGTCCCCGCGGATGGGCTAGCAAGGGCGCATGGCGGTGTTCGTCGCGCTCGGCGCGTTCCTGATGACGCTGTTCGGCGGCTGGACGGCGCAGCGCGCCACCGGCCGCCGGCCGCTGGTGCTCGGCCTCGCGGGCGGGCTGATGCTCGGCGTGGTCGGGCTCGAACTCCTGCCGGAGGCCCTGGCGGCCGCCGGCGGGCCCTTCCTCGGCGTACCGCGGGGCCTGCTGCTGTTCGTCGCTGGCTTCCTGGTCGCGCACCTGGCCCAGCGGCTGCCCGCGGCCCGCCGGACGGCGGACCGCGGGCAGCCGGTACGCGATCCGCGCACGGGTGTCGCGGCCGCGTCCGCGATGGTGCTCCACAGCCTGATGGACGGCGTGGCGCTCGGCGCGGCCTTCCAGATCGGCGGCGGGATGGGAGCCACCGTCGCCCTCGCCGTCGTCACCCACGACTTCGCCGACGGCTTCACCACCTACACGGTCACCAGCCTCTACGGCAACACCAGGCGCCGCGCGCAGCTGATGCTGCTCGCGGCCGCGCTCGCCCCCGTCGCGGGGGCCGCCACCACCCTGCTGTTCGCCTTCCCCGAGGCGCTTCTCGGCGGCTACCTCGGCTTCTTCGGAGGGGTGCTGCTGTACCTGGCAGCCGCCGAGATCCTCCCGGAGGCCCACGCGGAACGCCCCGCCGGATCCACCCTGCTGTGCACGGTCGGCGGCGTGGGCTTCGTCTGGCTCGTCGTGGGCCTGGCCGGATGACCGGCCACCGGCGGTCCGCGCCCGGAGCCCGCCCCCGCGCGCCCTCACACCCGGTGCCCCGCGCCCGCCCGGCAGGCGGCCACGAACCGGGACGCCGTACCGGGGCGGGACGCCCAGTGGGTGTGCAGGTAGCTGGCGTGCACGCCGCCCTGGACGAAGCCCTCCACCCGCCGCTCGGGACGGACCATCCCCCAGGCGGGCACCGGGCCCGCGCCCGGCTCCAGCACCGTGCGGTGGAACTCGTGGCCGCGCATCCGGGACCCCGCGGCGGCCAGCGGGCTGTCCGCCACGGCCACCGCCTCCCGGTACCCGAGCGTCAGCCGCGGCGACATCCGCGCCTCGGCGTCGAGCACTCCGCACATCGGCCGCCCGTCCAGGGAGCGCGCCAGGTAGAGCAGGCCCGCGCACTCGGCCGCGACCGGCGCACCCGAGAGCGCGAGGCGGGCGACGTCCCGGCGCAGGGGCTCGTTCGCCGACAGCTCCGGCGCGTACACCTCGGGGAAGCCCCCGCCGACGACCAGACCGCGGGTGCCCTCGGGCAGCCGCTCGTCGTGCAGCGGGTCGAGGGGGACGACCTGCGCCCCCGCGGCCCGCAGCAGTTCGACGTGCTCCGCGTAGGAGAAGGTGAAGGCCGCACCGCCGGCCACCGCGACCACCGGCCGCTCCCCGCCGCCCTCGGCCGGTCCGCCCTCGGCCGGTTCGTCCTCCGGGCGCCAGGGGGCCGCGTCCAGTGGCGGGGCCGAGCGGGCCAGCGCCAGCAGCGCGTCCAGGTCGCAGCCGGCCCGCACCTGCTCCGCCTGCGCCCGCACCGCCTCGACCGCCTCGGCGCGCCGCTCGGCGACCGGTACCAGTCCCAGGTGCCGGGAGGGCGTCTCGACCGCGGGAGCCCGGCGCAGCACGCCCAGCACGGGTACGCCGGAGCCGCCCAGGGCCTCCCGCAGCAGCCGCTCGTGGCGGTCGGTGGCCACCTTGTTGAGGATCACCCCGCCGATCCGGACCTCCGGGTCCCAGGACGCGAAGCCGTGCACCAGCGCGGCCACCGAGCGGGACTGCGAGGAGGCGTCCACCACCAGCACCACGGGAGCCCGCAGGAGCTTGGCCACCTGCGCGGTCGACGCCAGCTCGCCCTGGCCCGCCGCGCCGTCGTACAGGCCCATCACGCCCTCGACGACGGCCAGCCCGCAGCCCGCGGCGGCGTGCGCGAACAGCGGGCCCACCAGCTCGGGACCGCACAGGTAGGCGTCCAGGTTGCGCCCCGGGCGGCCCGTCGCCAGCGCGTGGTACCCCGGGTCGATGTAGTCCGGGCCCACCTTGTGCGGGGACACCGCGAGCCCGCGGCCGGCGAACGCGGCCATCAGACCGGTCGCCACCGTGGTCTTGCCCGCGCCGGAGGAGGGCGCCGCGATGACGAGACGCGCTACCACTCGATGCCCCGCTGGCCCTTCTGACCCGTGTCCATCGGGTGCTTCACCTTGGACATGTCGGTGACCAGGTCGGCGAAGTCGACCAGCTTGCCCGGGGCGTTGCGGCCCGTGATCACCACGTGCTGGGTGCCGGGCCGGGTGCGCAGCACCTCGATCACCTCGTCGGCGTCGATCCACCCCCAGTGCAGCGGATAGGCGAACTCGTCCAGCACGTACAGCCGGTGGGTCTCGGCGGCGAGGTCGCGCTTGACCTGCTCCCACCCCTCGCGGGCCTTGTCCTCGTTGCTCGGCTCGCCGTCCGCGGGCGTGCGCTGGATCCACGACCAGCCCTCGCCCATCTTGTGCCAGGCCACGGTGCCGCCCTGCCCGCTGGCCCCGAGGACCTTCAGCGCGTTCTCCTCGCCGACCTTCCACTTGGCCGACTTCACGAACTGGAACACGCCGATCGGCCAGCCCTGGTTCCAGGCCCGCAGGGCGAGCCCGAAGGCGGCGGTCGACTTCCCCTTGCCGACGCCCGTGTGCACGAACACGAGCGGCCGGTTGCGGCGCTGGCGGGTGGTGAGTCCGTCGTCCGGGACGACGGACGGCTGTCCCTTGGGCATCAGGCGGCCCTCCTGGCGGTGGTTGCGGTGCGGACGTCCCTCACGAGGCCGGCGATCGAGTCGGCGCGCAGCTCGTCCAGGGTGACGGCGGTGCCGCCGAGTTCGCCGGCGAGGGTGCCGGCCAGACCGAGGCGCACGTACCCCGACTCGCAGTCGACCACGACCGACGCGGTTCCCTCGGCGGCGAGCAGCCGGGCCGCGCGCAGCGCCGAGCCGAAGGCGTCGCCCGCCCCGGTGGCGCGGCCGTCGGTGACCACGACGAGCAGCGGGCGCCGCGCGGGATCGCGCAGCCGCTCCACGCGGAGCGTCTCACGGGCCTTCAGCAGCCCGGCCGCCAGCGGCGTCCGCCCGCCGGTCGGCAGCGAGCCGAGGCGGGCCGCCGCCGCGTCCACCGAGGACGTCGGGGGCAGCGCCAGCTCGGCGTCCCGGCCGCGGAAGGTGACCAGCCCGACCTTGTCCCGGCGCTGGTAGGCGTCGAGGAGCAGCGACAGCACCGCGCCCTTGACGGCCCCCATGCGCTGCCGCGCGGCCATCGAGCCCGAGGCGTCCACCGCGAACAGCACGAGGTTGCCCTCCCGGCCCTCCCGCACGGTCTGGCGCAGGTCGTCCCGGCGGACCACCAGGCCCGCCCCGGTACGGCCGCGTGCGCGCTGGTGGGGCGCGGCGGCCTGCACCGTGGCGGCCAGGTGGAGCCGGGTCAGCCCGCCCCGGGGGCGCCGCGCGCCCGTGGTGCGGCCGTGCTCGGTACGGGCCCGGGAGCGCCGCCCCGCGGCCCCGTCGCCGAGGCCCGGGACGCTGAACATCCGGGCCCGGAAGGGTTCCGCGGCGGCGACGGGCCGCTGCTCGCCGCCCCCCGGCCCCCCGGGGGCCTGCTGCCCGTCCGGCCCGGGGGCACCGCCGGCCTCCGGGCCGGTCCCGGAGGGGTCGGGCGCGGCACCCTCGGCCGCGGGGCCCTCGCCCTGCGGCGGGACACCGCCTCCGCCCCCGCCCCCGCCGTCGCCGGGGCCGGGAGGCGGCCCGGGGTCGGGGTCCGGGTCCGGCTCGTCGTCGCCGCCGAAGCGGGACAGCGTCTCGTCCAGGGTGTCCTCGTCCAGGCCGGGCGCGTCGAAGGGGTTGCGGCGGCGGCGGTGCGGCAGCGCGAGCAGGGCCGCCCGGCGCACGTCCTCCTCGGCGACCTCCGAGCGGCCGTCCCAGGCGGCCAGCGCGGTGGCCGTCCGGGCCATCACGATGTCCGCGCGCATCCCGTCGACCTCGAACGCCGCGCAGGTCGCCGCGATCTGGCGCAGCGCCGTGTCCCCCAGCGCCACCCGGGGCAGCAGCTCCCGCGCCTCGCGGACCCGCTCCCGCAGCTCCTCCTCGTCCTCGGCCCAGCGGGCGGCGAAGGCGGCCGGGTCCTCGTCGAAGGCCAGCCGCCGGCGGACGACCTCGACCCGCTGGTCCGGGTCGCGGGAGGCGGCCACCTCCACCGTCAGCCCGAACCGGTCGAGCAGCTGCGGGCGGAGTTCGCCCTCCTCCGGGTTCATCGTGCCGACCAGCAGGAACCGGGAGGCGTGCCGCACGGAGACGCCCTCGCGCTCCACGTAGGAGGCCCCCATCGCCGCGGCGTCGAGCATCAGGTCGACCAGGTGGTCGTGGAGCAGGTTGACCTCGTCGACGTAGAGGATGCCCCGGTGGGCGTCCGCGAGCAGGCCCGGCTCGAAGGACTTCACCCCGTCGGCGAGGGCGCGTTCGATGTCCAGGGACCCGACCAGGCGGTCCTCCGAGGCGCCCACGGGGAGCTCCACCATCCGCGCCGGACGGGAGTCCGGGGCGGCGGCCCGGTGAGGGCCGTCGGGGCACCCGGGGTCGGGTGCGGCGGGGTCGCACGAGAAGCGGCAGTCCGCGACCACCGCCACCTCGGGCAGCAGGTCCGCGAGGGCCCGCACCGCGGTGCTCTTGGCGGTTCCCTTCTCGCCGCGTACCAGCACGCCGCCCACCGCGGGGCTGACGGCGTTGAGCAGCAGCGCCAGCCGCAGGTCGTCCATCCCGACGACCGCGGTGAACGGGTAGCGGGTGCTCATGATCGCTCCTTCACGTCGCTGAGGGTTCTCGGTTCGGCCGGTGCGGCGCTCACGGCGCGCCCGGGGGGACGAACGGCAGGCCCGCGGGCGGGCCCTGCTCGATCAGCCGCAGCAGCGCACCGGTGTCCGCGTGCTCCTCGACCAGGTCGCCGAGCCGGTCGAGCTGCTCCTCGCGCAGGGCGCCGAAGCAGGTGTCCGGGGCGGGGACGAAGCGGCGCCCGGACTGCCGGGCCACCTCGCCCAGGAACGCCCGGCGGAAGCCGTCGCTCTCCAGGGAGCCGTGCCAGTGGGTGCCCCACACCGCTCCGACCCGGCAGCCGTCCAGGAACGGCTCGCCGCCCAGCACCTCGGCCACCCCGTGGTGGATCTCGTAGCCCTCGACGGCCTCGCCGAGCGCCTCTCCGGACGGCCTCGCGAGCGTCTTCTCCCGGGCGAAGCGCACCCGGACCGGCAGCAGCCCCAGCCCCGGGACCGCACCGGCGCGGGACTCCACCTCGTCGTCGATGTGCTCGCCCAGTGCCTGGAACCCGCCGCAGACACCGAGCACCGGCCTCCCCTCGGCCGCCCTGCGGGCGAGGGCGTCGGCGAGGCCGCGGGTGCGCAGCCAGTCCAGCGCGCGCACCGTGCCCCGGGTGCCGGGGACGACCACGAGGTCGGCGTCGGCCAGCTCCTCCGGGCGGTCCACGAAGCGCACCACCACGCCGGGTTCGGCGGCCAGGGCGTCCACGTCGGTGAAGTTGCTCATCAGCGGCACGGCGCAGACGGCGACCCGCAGCAGGTCCCGGCCGACCGGCGGGGCCACCACCGACTCGCGCACGGCGCCGCGCAGGGAGACCCGCAGGCCGTCCTCCTCGTCGATGCCGAGGCCGTGCGCGTAGGGCAGGACGCCGTGGACGGGGCGGCCGGTGAGCCGGTGGAGCATGTCGAGCCCCGGCTGCAGCAGCGAGACGTCCCCGCGGAACTTGTTCACCAGGTAGCCGGCGACCAGCTCCTGGTCCTCGGGGGCCAGCAGCGCGGTGGTGCCGAAGAACTGGGCGAACACCCCGCCGCGGTCGATGTCGCCGACCACGACCACCGGCAGCCGTGCTGCCCGGGCCACGCCCATGTTGACGATGTCGGTGCGCCGCAGGTTGATCTCGGCCGGGGACCCGGCGCCCTCGCAGATGACCGCGTCGTGGGTGGCGCGCAGCTCCTCCAGGCAGGCCATCACCGGCTCGAACAGCTCCCGCTGGCGGTCCCCGTGGTAGCCGCGGGCGCTCATCTCGCCGATCGGCCGGCCCCTCAGCACCACCTGGCTGGAGCGGTCCCCGCCGGGCTTGAGGAGCACCGGGTTCATCAGGGCCGTGGGCTCCACCCGGGCCGCCTGGGCCTGCATGGCCTGGGCCCGGCCGATCTCCGCGCCCTCACGGGTCACGAAGGAGTTCAGCGACATGTTCTGGCCCTTGAACGGGGCGACCTTCACGCCCTGCCGGACCAGCCAGCGGCAGATGCCCGCCGTCACCACGCTCTTGCCCGCGTCCGAGGTCGTCCCCGCGACGAGCAGCCCGCCGCTCATCCCCGCCTCCCCTCCGGAGCCGCCCCGGTGGCCGCCCCGCTCCGCCGGGCGCGGCGGCGCAGCAGCGCCCCCGCGGCCAGCCGGGCGCCCGCGCAGACGGCGAGCGCCAGTGTCCCGGTTCGGCGCGACAGCCGCACCGCCCGGTCGATGTCCGCATGCTCCACCGGCCGCCCGCCGGGATTGAGCTCCGGCCGGTGCTCCACCCGGCCGCCGTAGGCCAGGGTCCCGCCCAGCCGCACGCCCAGCGCGCCGGCGAAGGCGGCCTCCACGGGGCCGGCGTTGGGGCTGGGGTGGCGGGCGGCGTCCCGCCGCCAGGAGCGGAGCGCTCCGGCCGGGTCGGGGCCGGCGAGAGCCGCGAGGGCCGCGGTGAGCCGGGCCCCGGGCCACCCGGCGGCGTCGTCCAGGCGCGCCGAGGCCCAGCCGTAGCGCAGGTGGCGAGGCGAGCGGTGGCCCACCATGGCGTCCAGGGTGTTGACGGCGCGGAAGCCGACGAGCCCGGGGACCCCCGCCACGGCCCCCCACACCAGGGCGCCGACGACGGCGTCGGAGGTGTTCTCGGCGACCGACTCCACGACCGCGCGGGCGAGCTGCTGCCCGTCCAGGGCCTCCGGGTCGCGCCCGCACAGGTGCGGGAGCCTTTGCCGGGCGGCCTCGATGTCCCCGGCGGCCAGCGCGGCGCCCACCGTGCGGGCCTCCCGGCCCAGCGTGGTCCCGCCGACGACGGCCCAGGTGGCGGCGGCGGTGAGGGCCACCGAGGCGGCGGGGGAGCGGCGCACGGCCCGTGCGGCGAGCGCCGCGAGCGCGACGGCGCCCCCGGCGCACACTGCGGTGTGGACCGCTCCCCGGGCCCGGTCGTCGCGCCACAGGCGGCGCTCGACGGCCGCCGCGGCGCGTCCGAAGGCGGCCACGGGATGGCCGGTGCGGGGGTCCCCGATCAGCAGGTCGGCGGCGAGTCCGGCGGCGGCGCCGTACGGGAAGATCCGTTCGGCACGCACGGGGTCAGTGTCCCCGGGAGGGGTGTCGGAACGGCAGGGCTGAACCGCGGCCGGGCATGTGGCGAGTCCTCACTCAGGGTCCGCGCCCTGGTCCGGAGCGAACGGCGGCGAGAGTTCCTGGCTCCCCGGGCGACCGGGTCACAGTGGCGGGACCGCGCCGGATTTCCACCGGGCTTCCTCTCCTGTTGCCGCCGTGTATGGCCCCGGCAGTCCACCATGGTCGCGAACGCCCGTCAACTCACCCCTGACCTGCGACGGGAGAGCACGCGGTGCCCCGTGGCCGCGGGGACGCGGGCGGCCCGTCCCGGGCGCACCGGCACGCGCAGGACCGCCCCGGGTGCGCGGGGCACCCGGGGCGGTCCGGAGGACGTCAGGCGGGACTGCTCAGACGACGATCAGATAGATGCCGAAGGAGACGGCCGCCACGCAGAGGGCGAAGCAGGCGTAGGCACCGGTGCGGGCCAGGACTGCGCCCGAGCCCTCGGCCGACTCCTGCTTGGTCAGGCCGATGATCCCGAGAGTGAACAGGGCCACCAGGGCGACGGTGGCGACGAGGCTCACGCCGAAGACGGAGCCGAGGGCTACCCAGTCGATCTTCATACTGCTTCCTTAGACCGCGGCCGGACGGGCCGGCTCGGACTCGGCCGGGGTGGAGACGGGGGACGTGGCCTCACCGGCGGGCGGGGGGGTGACGGCCGCGATGGCGGTGGTGACGACGCCCGGGGGCTCGTCGGCGGTGCCCTCCCCGGCCTCGTTGACGTTGGTGTGGTCGACCACCTGGCGGCGGGAGACGATCCAGATCGCCAGGGAGGAGGCGACGAGGAAGACGGCGACCACGGCCACGCCCCAGTCGCCCTGCTTGGTGACGAACTCGGAGAGGGCGGCGACCAGGCCGGCGGCGGGGAGCGTCAGGCCCCAGGCGACGAACATCCGGGTGGCGGTCGACCAGCGGACCACGCCGCCCTTGCGGCCGAGGCCCGCGCCCATCACGGCGCCGGAGCAGGAGTGGGTCGTCGACAGCGAGAAGCCCAGGTTGGAGGAGGCCAGGATGACGCTGGCGGCGCTGGTCTGGGCGGCGAAGCCCTGCTGGGGCTGGAGGTCGGTGAGGCCCTTGCCCATGGTGCGGATGATGCGCCAGCCGCCCAGGTAGGTGCCCAGCGCGATGGCCAGACCGGCCGAGACGATGACCCACAGGGGCGGGTTGGAGCCGGGGGCGACGACGTTGCCGGCGACCAGGGCGAGGGTGATGATGCCCATCGTCTTCTGGGCGTCGTTGGTGCCGTGGGCGAGGGAGACCAGGCCCGCGGAGGCGATCTGGCCGGCGCGGTAGCCCTTGGCGGTCTGCTTGTCGTCGGTGTTCCGGCCGATCCGGTAGGTGAGCTTCGCGGCGAACATGGCGCCGATGCCCGCGACGAGCGGGGCGGCGATCGCCGGGATCAGGACCTTGGTGACCACGACGCCGCCGTTGACGGCGGAGAAGCCCGCCGAGGCCACGGTGGCGCCGATCAGGCCGCCCATCAGCGCGTGGGAGGAGCTGGAGGGGAGGCCGACCAGCCAGGTCATCAGGTTCCAGAGGATGGCGCCGACGAGCGCCGCGAAGATGACTTCGGGTGAGATGCCTGATTCGTCGACCAGTCCGCTCGAGATCGTCTTGGCGACCTCGACCGACAGGAACGCTCCGACGAGGTTCAGAACGGCGGACATGGCCACCGCGGACTTGGGCTTCATCGCGCCGGTCGAGATGGTCGTCGCCATCGCGTTCGCGGTGTCGTGGAAACCGTTCGTGAAATCGAACACCAGCGCTGTCACGATCACAATCGCGAGCAGCAGAGTGATGTGTTCCATTTACCCAGGCAATCGTTTGACGTTACTGACGCGTGGACCGTAGGCAACCTGGGTGAACGGAAGGTGAACTGGGTCGGGCGCTGCGGTGTCCCCAAACAGGGTCCCGTGGTTCCGCTTGTGTGCGTGGCGCGTCGGCGGCCGCGCCCGGTGGCCACTCGAACACCCTCCGCCGTCCTCCCCGCCGCCTGTTCCACGGGGACATGGTGCTGGCAGGATCGGCCCATGACCGACGAGGCGCGCGGGGACGTGATCGACAAGGCGTGGCGGGAACTGGTCGCCACTGCCCGCAGGACCGCCGCGGAGGGTCTCGTCGCGGGTACCTCCGGCAACGTCTCGGTCCGCGTCGGCGACACGGTGCTGGCCACCCCCAGCGGCGTCCCCTACGACCGGCTCGGCCCCGGGGACGCCGTCGGCGTCGCCCTCGACGGCACGCGGGTACTCGGCCGGCTCGCCCCGACCAGTGAGCTTCCGCTCCACCTGGCCGTGTACCGCGCCACACCCGCCCGGGCCGTGGTGCACACCCACGCCGTGCACGCCACCGCCGTCTCGACCCTGGTGACCGAGCTCCCCCCGGTCCACTACATGGCGGCCGCCCTCGGCGGCCCGCCCCGGGTCGCTCCGTACGCGCCCTACGGCACCGCGGAACTGGCCCGCCGCACCGTCCGGGCCCTGCGCGGGCGCACCGCCTGCCTGCTCGGCAACCACGGGACCGTGGCCGTCGGCGACACCCTCGACCAGGCGTTCGACCGCACCGTCCAGCTGGAGTGGATGTGCCGGGTCTGGCTCGCCGCCGCCTCCGTCCCCGGACGCGCCCCCCGCCTGCTGGACGCCGCGCAGCTCGCGGACACCGCGGACCGGCTGCGCGGCTACGGCCAGGACCCGGCCGGGGAGCGCTGAGGGGCCGCCCCGCCCGGGCGCCCTCCGCTGGCAGGCGCCCCGGGGCCCGCCCACACTGGAGCCGTGCGCCCGGCTACAGCGACGGCAGCGGCCGTCTCCACCCTCCTCGGCGCCGGCGCGGCCGCCGCGGTCGCCGCCGGTCGCCTCGCGAGCAGCGCCGCCCTGGGGACGCCCCTGCGAAGGCCCCTGCCGGGCGACCCCCGGCTCACCGTCCACGGCACCGGACCCGGCACCGTCACCCTCACCCGCAGCCTCGCCTCGCTGCGTCCCGGCCTCTACGGGCTGACCGGGCCGGGCGTCCACGCCGTCGTCGGGCCCGTCCTCGACGGCGCCGCCTCCCCGGACACCGTGGTCCGCCGACTGGTGCGCGGCCCGGACCACGGCATCGGCACCGGCGCCCGTGTCCGCCTCACCCCGCAGGTGCACAGCGGCGACCCGGCCTCCGCGCTCGGGCTGCCCTTCTCCGAGGTCCTCGTGCCCGGCGAACTCGGAGCGCTGCCCGCCTGGTTCGTGCCCGGCGACCGCACCACCTGGGTGATCGCCGTGCACGGCATCGGCACCACCCGGGAGCACCCGCTCAACGTGCTGGGCCTGCTGCACCGGCTGCGCTTCCCGGTCCTCGACCTCGCCTACCGGGGCGACGCGGGGGCGCCCCGCCCGCCGGACGGGCTGAGCCACCTCGGCGACTCCGAGTGGCGCGACCTCGACGCCGCCGTGCGCCACGCCGTCCGCCACGGGGCCGAGCGCGTCGTCGTCCACGGCTTCTCCACCGGCGCCACCATGGCCCTGCGCGCGGCCGCCGGTTCCGGTCTGCGCGACCGCATCAGCGGCCTGGTCCTGGACTCCCCGGTCTTCGACTGGGAGGGCACCGTGCGGGCGCTGGCCGCGGCCCGGGGGACCCCGGCGCCCCTCGTCCGGCTCGCGGTCCGCGCGGCCCTGGGGCGCACCGGACCGCACCGCGACGGCCTCGCCGAGGCGCTGGACCCGGCGGCGGTGCGGGTACCCGTCCTCGTCGCGCACGGGCCCGGAGACGCCCTCGCCCCCTGGGACGGCTCCCGGCGCCTGGCCGCGGAACGGCCCGACCTGGTCACCCTCCACACCGTCGCGGACGCCCCCCACGGGGCGATGTGGAACGCCGCACCCGAGGAGTACGAGGAGGCCGTGCGCCGCTTCCTCGTCCCGCTCATGTGACGCGTGCACCCCGCAGGCCCCCGCGCCCTCGGGCGCACCCTCCCCGGCGGCCCCGGTCCGTGTCCGGACCCGTGTTCGCGGAGTCCGTTTGGGCTTTCGGGCCGTCAACGGGAAGACTGCTCCCCGTGACGTCCCGAAAGCCTGATGAGCAGTTGGCGCGCAACTCCAGACTCCGACTCGTCCGCCCCGGGTCCCTGGCCACGGCGCGGCGGGCCGTGACGACCCGGCGCACCCGTCCGGCACCCCGTCCCCCCGAGGGCACCCCGGCCCCCGCGGAGCTGGCCGGCCAGGCGCGCGCACTCCTCTCCGACGCCGTCCGCATCGCCCGCTGGGCGGCGGTGGAGCGCGGCCCGGGGGCGGCCCGCTCGCTCCCCGAGGCGCGCAGGCGGGCCGCGGCCGCGCTCGGGCTGACCCCGGACCAGGTGCGTACGGGCTGGGACCGGGCCCGTCTGTCCGGGCTGATCGAGATCCACGGCGAGACCGCCCGGCCCGGATGGCGGCTGCGCGCCTGGGACCGCGACGACATGGCCGTGCTGCGCGGCTGGGTCGCCCTCTTCGACGCCTGGTCGCTGGCGCACCCCGTGCCGGAGCACCTCGCGCCGACCGCCGTCGCGGAGGTCGTCGAGGCGGTCCCCCAGCTGCTCTCCCTGCTCCAGCTCTCCGCGGGGCCGGTGCACGTGCCGGCGCTGCTGGACCTGCTGGAGCAGCGGGTCGCCGAACTCCGCGAGGGGCGCTGCGACCCGCTCGACGCGGAGGGCGGTCCGGCGGCCCGCCCCGCGGAGGCCGAACCCCCCGCCGCGGACGCGGACGTCCCCGTGCCGGTGCTGCTCGACTGGGCGCTTCAGGGCCTGGCCTCCGTCGGCGCGCTGACCCTCGGGCCCGGCCAGGCCACCCTCACCCCCCTGGGCAACTGGGCGGTGTGGGTCAAGCTGGAGCAGATCTGCGTGGCCGCGCAGAGCCCCGCCGGGAACATCGAGCAGTCCGCCGAGGACATGCTGCGCGGCTGCGCCCGCCTCACGCCGGGCCCGGCCCGCGCCGAGTACCGGGCCTGGCTCGCGGCGCGCACCGTCTCCAGCGCCGTCGGCGAGCTCCTCGCCGCGGCCCGGGGGGAGGACGCCCTGCTGCGCGGCCTCGCCTTCGAGGCGCTGCGCGTGGTGGGAGGGCCGGCGGAGGCCGAGGTGCGCGCCGCGGCCGCGGAGCCCTCCCTGCGCCCCTACGCCCTGCTCTGGATCGCCGAGTACGAGGGGGCCGACCCCGAGGAGGCGGCGGAGGTCCTCACCCGGGAGGAGGCCACCTGGCTCTGGGTCGACACCGCGGCGGCCGTGGCCGACCACGGGGAGCCCCAGCTGCTGCTGCGGCACCTGGAGTCGGCGGTCCAGGGCACGGTGCCGGCCCTCATCGAGGAGGTCCGGGCGGGCGGGCACCCCCGCACCGTGCAGGTCCTCGTCGCGCTCGCCGCAGCCCACCCGGACCCGGCCCTCGCCAAGGCGGTGCGCCGCGCGGCCTTCCAGGTGCACACCGGCGGGGTCTGACCCGGTGTGCCGCGGCCGGGCGCTACCCGGCCGCGGCTCCCGCCGGCGCGTAGCTGCCGAAACTCCAGACGTTCCCCTCGCGGTCCCTGGCCACGTAGTCGCGGGAGCCGTAGTCCTGGTCGGCGGGGGCCGCCACGATCTCCGCCCCGTGCTCGACCGCGCGGGCGTGGTGCGCGTCCACGTCGTCGACGTGGACGAAGACGCCCACCGGGCCGCCCCCGCGCATCAGGCGGTCGAACGCGGTGCCCGTCCCCCTGCTGCCCAGCATCACCATGCCGTTGCCGAAGACGAGCTCGGCGTGGGCGACCGAGCCGTCCTCGTTCTCGTAGACCGCGTGCTCGGTGAAGCCGAAGGCCCCGGTGAGCTGTCGGATCGCGGCCTTGGCGTCCTCGTAGACCAGGGTCGGGCAGATGCTCGGAGAGTGGGGCACGGCGCCAACTCCTCGGATACTCGGCGGCAGATGTGATCCGGGTCTCAGTCTGGCACCCCCGCCGCCCGGCGGCGGTGCCCCCCGCCGGGGCGCAGCCCGCCGACACCGCTGCGTGCGGCCGGGGAGCGGCCCCTCCGGGGCGTCCCGGGCCCGCCGCGCACCGCGGAAAAGCACTTGCCCGCCCCGCTAGACTGGCCGTATGGCTTGTCTCCTTGCGCATTAGACGGCGTCGAAGCGTCGCTCCCCGTCCCTTCCGCCGTCCGACACCGCCCTGGAGTACGTCCCCCGTGATCACCGCATCCGGTATCGAGCTGCGCGCCGGCGCGCGCGTCCTCATCGAGTCCGCCTCCTTCCGCATCGCCAAGGGCGACCGCATCGGCCTCGTCGGCCGCAACGGAGCGGGCAAGACCACCCTCACCAAGTGCCTCGCGGGCGAGGGCATCCCCGCGGCGGGCACCATCAGCCGCTCCGGTGAGGTCGGCTACCTCCCGCAGGACCCGCGTACCGGAGACCTGGAGGTCCTGGCCCGCGACCGCATCCTGTCGGCGCGCGGCCTCGACGTGCTGATCCGCCGGATGCGCCAGAACGAGGAGCGCATCGCGGTCGGCCAGGGCGCCACCCGGGACAAGGCCCTGCGGCAGTACGAGCGCCAGGAGACCGAGTTCCTGACCAAGGGCGGGTACGCGGCCGAGGCCGAGGCCGCGACGATCGCCGCCGCGCTCGGGCTGCCGGACCGGGTGCTCGGGCAGCCCCTGCACACGCTCTCCGGCGGTCAGCGCCGCCGCGTGGAGCTGGCCCGCATCCTGTTCTCGGACGCCGACACCCTGCTGCTCGACGAGCCGACCAACCACCTCGACGCCGACTCGATCGTCTGGCTCCGGGACTACCTCAAGACCTACCGGGGCGGCTTCGTCGTCATCTCCCACGACGTGGACCTGGTCGAGACGGTGGTCAACAAGGTCTTCTACCTGGACGCCAACCGCTCCCAGATCGACGTCTACAACATGGGCTGGAAGCTCTACCAGCAGCAGCGCGAGGCCGACGAGAAGCGCCGCCGGCGCGAGCGGCAGAACGCGGAGAAGAAGGCCGCCGCGCTCAACTCCCAGGCCGACAAGATGCGGGCGAAGGCCACCAAGACCGTCGCCGCGCAGAACATGGCCCGCCGGGCCGAGCGGCTGCTGGCCGGCCTGGACGAGGTGCGGGTCGCCGACAAGGTCGCCAAGCTGCGCTTCCCCGAGCCCGCTCCCTGCGGGAGGACCCCGCTCACCGCGGAGAGCCTGTCGAAGTCCTACGGCTCGCTGGAGATCTTCACGGACGTCGACCTCGCCGTCGACAAGGGCTCCCGGGTGGTCATCCTGGGCCTCAACGGCGCGGGCAAGACCACCCTGCTGCGGCTGCTCGCCGGGGTGGAGCAGCCGGACACCGGCGCGGTGACCCCCGGGCACGGACTCAAGCTCGGCTACTACGCCCAGGAGCACGAGACGCTCGACCCGGACCGCACCGTCCTGGAGAACATGCGCTCCGCCGCGCCCGACCTGGACCTGGTCGAGGTGCGCAAGACGCTGGGCTCCTTCCTGTTCTCGGGCGACGACGTGGACAAGCCCGCCGGGGTGCTCTCCGGCGGGGAGAAGACGCGTCTGGCGCTGGCCACCCTCGTGGTCTCCTCGGCGAACGTCCTCCTGCTGGACGAGCCCACCAACAACCTGGACCCGGCCAGCCGCGAGGAGATCCTCGGGGCGCTGCGCACCTACAAGGGCGCCGTCATCCTGGTGACCCACGACGAGGGTGCCGTGGAGGCGCTGGAGCCGGAGCGGATCATCCTGCTGCCGGACGGCGTCGAGGACCTGTGGGGCGCGGACTACGCGGACCTGGTGGCCCTCGCCTGAGGCCCCCGGGGGCGCCGCAGGCCCCGGGAGGGCTCCGGTGATCACCCGCCTATGGATCATTCGGCCTAGGCGCACTCCGTCATCTGTGTGAGTCGGTCTCGTACCCCGGCGTGGCGCCTGGCGGACGGGCCGCCTCCGCTCCCCTGTGGTGACGGGACCCACGGACCGCCTGTGACCTGCTCTTTTCGCTCCATGGCCGAAAAAGAGCGCTCAGATGTTCGAGTGGAATGCGACATTCCGGTCGTGGTGGCCGTGTCGTGCGCCGTGACGAGTTCCGCATCGACCTTGCCGAATGGGTGGCCAGGACGCCCGGGAGGGGTGATCATGAGAAGTCCAGAGCGCACTTCCCATGAGGAGGCACGGGTGGCCGAGACTCTGAAGAAGGGCAGCCGGGTGACCGGCGCCGCGCGCGACAAGCTCGCGGCAGACCTGAAGAAGAAGTACGACTCCGGTGCGAGCATCCGGGCGCTGGCCGAGGAGACCGGCCGCTCCTACGGATTCGTGCACCGGATGCTCAGCGAGTCCGGCGTCGTCCTGCGTGGACGCGGCGGAGCGACGAGGGGCAAGAAGGCCCCCTCGACCTGAGCCCCGTCAGCAGAAAGGCTCCTTCGGAACACCGTTTTTCCCGATGCGGTGGCCACCCGGGCGGCCAGGCGGCCCTCCGGGTGGTTACTGTGCAGTAGCCCGCTGTCGCGGGCCCACTGCACCCACGGAGGCGCCCCATGACTTCGCACGACTCCCTGCTGGACCAGGACGGTGTACGACTCACCGTCGACGGCGCCGTCGCCACGGTCACGCTGGCCAAGCCGGACAAGCGCAACGCCCAGGACTTCGCTCTCTGGCGGGCGTTGACGCAGGCGGGCCGGTTGCTCCCGGGCGACGTGCGGATCGTCGTGCTCCGCGGCGAGGGCAAGTCCTTCTCCGCCGGACTCGACCGGCAGGCCTTCACCCCCGAGGGCTTCGACGGCGAGCCGTCGTTCGTCGACCTGGCCCGCGGCACCGACGCGGAGGTGGACGCCGCCATCGCCTCCTTCCAGGAGGCCTTCACCTGGTGGCGCCGCCCCGACCTCGTCACCATCGCCGCCGTCCAGGGCCATGCCATCGGTGCGGGTTTCCAGCTCGCCCTCGCCTGCGACCTGCGGGTGGTGGCCGAGGACGTGCAGTTCGCCATGCGCGAGACCGCCCTGGGGCTCGTGCCCGACCTCGCGGGCACGAGCCCCCTGGTCGCGCTCGTCGGCTACGCGCGCGCCCTGGAGATCTGCGCCACCGGGCGCTTCGTCCACGCCGACGAGGCCGAGCGCACGGGCCTGGCCAACCTGGTCGTCCCGGCCGCCGAACTCGACGCCGCCGTCCGCGACCTCGCGGCCGCCCTGCTCGCCGCCCCGCGCGACGCCGTGGTGGAGACCAAGGCCCTGCTCCAGGGTGCGACCGCCCGCGGCTACGAGGAGCAGCGGGCCGCCGAGCGGGCCGCCCAGGCCCGCCGGCTGCGCGACCTCGCCGGCCTGTCGGACTGAGGCGGAACGCCCGCCCGGCCCCGGCGGCGACTCCCGGCGGCCGGGTGCGGACGGGGGGATTCCTCCGTGCTGCCGCATCCCCGGCGCGCAACGGGGCAGGCGCACATAGTGTGGGCAGGGGCCGGTTCTCCGGCCCGTGCCCACCGCACCCGGTGCGGGGCGGCAGCCGGCCCGCCCGGTCCCGCAGGGAGGCCGGAGGCCGCCCGGGCGGGCCCATCCGCGGCGCCCCGTGAAAGGACCACGCGATGAGCGAGACAGGCGAGCGCAACCGGCCCCCGCAGGCGGCCGTCGTCGAGCAGGGGGCCGACACCCCCCGCCGGAGCGCGCCCGGCACACGGGCCGACGCCCAGGTCCGCGGACGGACCACGATCGCCGACGGCGTCGTCGAGAAGATCGCCGGGCTCGCGGCGCGCGACGTCGTCGGCGTCCACACCATGGGCAGCGGCGTCTCCCGCACCTTCGGCGCCGTGCGCGACCGGGTTCCCGGTGCGGGCGGCAGGTCCGGTCCGGCACGCGGGGTCAAGGCCGAGGTGGGGGAGGTGCAGACCGCGCTCGACCTGGAGATCGTCGTCGACTACGGCGTCTCCATCGCCGACGTGGCCCGGGCCGTCCGGGAGAACGTCGTCTCCGCGGTCGAGCGCATGACGGGCCTGGAGGTCGTCGAGGTCAACATCGCGGTGAGCGACGTCAAGCTCCCCGACGAGGACGACGACGAGCCCGAACCCCGTATCCAGTAGCACCGGGTCCAGGAGAGGAGTCCACGATGAGCATGGCGGTCGTCGGCATGGTCGCCGGCATGGCTCTCGGATTCGCCGGGTACTTCGGCGGGTTCGGGGCGTTCCTTCTCGTCGCCGCGCTGGGAGCGGTCGGGTTCGTGGTCGGCCGCTTCGTCGAGGGCGACCTCGACATCGGCGACTTCCTCCGCGGCCGCGGCAACGGGCGGCGGTGATCCGCCGTGGCCGGGGGTGAGCCCGCACCGACCCGCCCACGCCGGGTCGCCCCCGCCGAGCGGGGGTCGACCACCGTGGCGGACCGGGTCGTCGCCAAGATCGCCACCCGGGCGGCCCGGGAGGCCCTGCCCGTCCCCGAGGGCGGCGCGGCCCCGCACGCCATGGTGGTGGTGCACCACGGCGCGGCCCGCATCAGGATCAGCCTGGAACTCGACTACCCCTGCGACATCGGGGGCCGGTGCGCCCGCGTGCGGCGGCACGTCGCACGCCGGGTACGGGAACTCGCGGACATGGAGGTGCCGGAAGTGGCCGTCCAGGTCGAGCGGCTGCACTCCGCTCCGCAGCACGCCACCGCGGAGGGGAGGCTCCGGTGAGCGCCGACGCGCCCGGGGGAACCCCCGCCGAGGAGGCGGCCCCGGCCGCGGCCCGGCCGCCCGCCGCCCGCGGCCGCGCTCCCGCGGAGCCCTCAGGGCCCCGGGCCGGGCGCTTCTGGTCCGCCCGCAGGGTGCCCGCCGCCGTACTCGCGCTGGTCCTCCTCGGCGCCACCGGCCTGCTGCTGTACGACGTCGCCGCCGTCCGCGCCGACCGCCCGGCGATGCACTGGCGGCGCGCACTCGCCGACCACCTGGACCGCTGGCGCCTGGACGAGGTGGCCGTCCTCGCCGTCGCGGCCGCCGTGGTGCTCCTCGGGCTCTGGCTCCTCGTCCTCGCCGCCACACCCGGCCTGCGCGCCGTCCTGCCCATGCGGCGCGACCGTCCCGGGGTGTGTGCCGGACTCGACCGCGAAGCGGCCGCGCTGGTGCTGCGCGACCGTGCCGTGGAGGTCTCCGGGGTGCAGTCGGCGAAGGTGCGGGTCGGCCGGGGCAGGGCCACCGTCCGCGCCCGCTCCCACTTCCGCGAACTCGACGAGGTGCGCGCCGACCTCGACACCGCGCTCGCCATCGGCCTGCGGGAGCTCGGCCTCGCCCGCCCCTGCGTCCTCACCGTCCACGTCACCCGCCCCACGGGGAGGAAGGCATGAGACGCATGCTCCCGGTGGCCAACCGCGTGCTGCTGGCCCTGGCGGGCCTCGCGCTGGTCGCGGCCGGCGGCGCCGTCCTCGCCGCCGGAGCCGGACTCGACGTCCCCTCCTGGTGGCCCTGGTCCGGTCCCTCCGACGTCCTGCTCAGCGACGCGGACCGGGCGCGGTGGCGGTCGGAGGGCTGGTGGTGGCCCGTCGTCATCGGCGTCCTGGCGCTCGCCTTGCTGCTCGCCCTGTGGTGGCTGCTCGCGCAGCTGCGGCGCGCACGGCTCGCCGAGATCCTGGTGGACAGCGGCGACGGAGAAGGGGCCGTGCTGCGCGGCCGGGCCCTCGAAGAGGTGATGCGGAGCGAGGCCGAGTCGATGGCGGGCGTCTCCCGGGCCGCGGTAGCGCTCACCGGGCGCCGCCGCACCGCGCCGGGTGCACGCGTGCTGCTGCACCTCGAAGCGCACGCCTCACCCGAGGAGGTCCTCTCCGGTCTGGCCGACGGCGCCCTCGGCAACGCCCGCACCTCGACCGGCCTCGCCGCGCTGCCGGCCGAGGCGAGGCTGCGGGCCTCCAGGCACCGGGCCCAGCGGGTCAGCTGAGCCGAGGTCGCGCCGCGGGACCGTCAGAAGCCGCGCCGTGCGCCGCCGTCCACCGGCAGCATGACCCCGGTCAGATACGAGGCCGCCGGGGACAGCAGGAACGCCGCCACGGCCCCGAACTCCCCGGGCGTGCCGTAGCGCCGCAGCGGGATGGCGGCCTCACCGGCCGCCCGGGCGGCCTCGGCGTCGCCGGAGAGCGCGTCCAGCTCCCGGACGCGGTCGGTGTCGATACGGGAGGGCAGCAGCCCCACCACGCGGATGCCGCGCGGCCCCAGCTCGTCGGCGAGGGACTTCGCGAAACCGGCGAGCCCCGGCCGCAGGCCGTTGGAGACCGTCAGACCCGCGATCGGCTCGTGGACGGAGGCGGACAGCACGAAGCCGATCACCCCGCCCTCGGAGAGTTCGGCCGCGGCCGTGCGGGCGAGCCGCACCGCCCCCAGGAACACCGACTCGAAGGCCGAGCGCCACTGCTCGTCCGTGTTGTCCGCCACGAAGCCCGGCGCCGGGCCGCCCACGCTGATCAGCACCCCGTCGAACCGCCCGAAGTGCTCCCTGGCCGCGGCCACGGCGCGCTCCGCAGCGGCGGGCTCGGCGTTGTCCGAGGCCAGGCCCACCGCACCCGGGCCGAGGGCGGCGGCCGCGTCGGCGACCGCCGCCGCGTCGCGGCCGGTGACCACCACCCGCGCCCCCTCGGCGACCAGAGCCGCGGCGGAGGCGCGGCCCAGGCCCCGGGAGGCACCGGTGACGACGAAGACGCGGTCCTTCAGTCCAAGATCCATGCGCCCTATCCTGCCTCGTCGTGCCGGGCGAGTGCGAGGGCCGTGTTGACCAGGCCGATGTGACTGAACGCCTGCGGGTAGTTGCCCAGCAGGCGCTCGGCCACCGGGTCGTACTCCTCGGACAGCAGACCCACGTCGTTGCGCAGCGCCAGCAGCTGCTCGAACAGCTCGCGGGCCTCCTCGTGGCGGCCCGCCATGCACAGGGCGTCGGTCAGCCAGAAGGAGCAGGCGAGGAACGTGCCCTCGCTGCCGGGCAGCCCGTCCACCCCGGCACCCACCGTGCTGTAGCGCCGCACCAGGGGCCCGTCGGCCAGCTCCCGCCGGACCGCCTCGATGGTGCCCAGCACCCGCGGGTCGTCACCCGGGAGGAAGCCGACGTGCGGGATCAGCAGCGTGGCCGCGTCCAGCTCCTCGGAGCCGTAGGACTGGGTGAAGGTGTTGCGCACCGGGTCGTAGCCCTTCTCGCACACCTCCCGGTGCACCTCGTCGCGCATGGCGCGCCAGCGGGCCACCTCCCCGGGCAGCGAGCGGTCCGTCTCCAGGGTGCGCACCGCCCGGTCGGCGGCCGCCCAGGCCATCACCTTGGAGTGGACGAAGTGGCGGCGCGGGCCGCGGACCTCCCACAGCCCCTCGTCGGGCTGGCGCCAGGTGGACTCCAGGAAGCCCAGCAGGCTCAGCTGGATGTTCCACGCGTGCCGCTCGGCGGGGAGGCCGGCCTGGCGGCACACGAACAGGGAGTCGATCACCTCGCCGTAGACGTCCAGCTGGAGCTGGGTCGCGGCCTCGTTGCCGACCCGGACCGGCACCGCCCCGCCGTAGCCGCCCAGCCACTCCACCTCGAACTCGGGAAGCCGGCGCTCGCCCGCGATGCCGTACATGATCTGCAGGTCGGCGGGGTCGCCGGCCACCGCGCGCAGCAGCCAGTCCCGCCAGGCGGCGGCCTCCTCGTGGTAGCCCGCCGCCACCAGCGACCCCAGGGTCAGTGCGGAGTCCCGCAGCCAGCAGAAGCGGTAGTCCCAGTTGCGCACCCCGCCGAGCTCCTCCGGGAGCGAGGTGGTCGGGGCCGCCACGATGCCGCCCGTCGGGGCGTAGGTGAGTGCCTTCAGGGTGATCAGGGAGCGCACCACCGCCTCGCGGTAGGGGCCGCGGTAGCCGCACACCGAGGCCCATGCGGTCCAGTCCTCCAGCGTGTGGCGCAGCGACTCGTGGGGGTCGATGAGCGGGGGCCGGGACTTGTGCGAGGGGTGCCAGGTGAGGACGAAGGCGACCGACTCGCCCGCCGCCACCGTGAACGAGGAGCAGGTGCTGAACTGCTGGCCCCACGTCTTGACCTGGGGTTCGCTGCGCAGCCACACCGCGTCGGGGCCTGCCACCGCCACCCGGTGCCCGTCCGTCCGGCGCATCCACGGCACCACGGAGCCGTAGTCGAAGCGCAGCCGCAGTGTCGCGGCCATCTCGACGCTGCCGGTGACGCCCTCCACGATCCGCACCAGGTCGGGGGCCTCGTCGCGCTGGGGCATGAAGTCGAGGACCCGCACCGTGCCCGTGCGGGTCTCCCACACCGACTCCAGGACGAGCGAGTCCCCGACGTAGCCGCGCCGGGTGCACCGCCCGGCGCCCCGGGGCGCGATCCTCCAGTGGCCGTTCTCCTCGTTGCCCACGAGTGCGGCGAAGCAGGCCGCGGAGTCGAACCGCGGCAGGCACAGCCAGTCGACGGAGCCGGTCGCGGAGACCAGCGCGGCCGTCTGGAGGTCGCCGATGAGGGCGTAGTCCTCGATGCGTAGGGTCACGCTCTGGCGTGTTCCCGGCGGAGTCGGCCGTCAACCAGCGGCGGGGGCGGGCTCCGGGGTGCCGGGCTTCCGCGCCGCGGCCCGGTCCCGCAGCTCACGGCGGACGAGGACCACCCAGCCGACGGGCACCCCGGCGGCGAACAGCCACCACTGGACGGCGTAGGCCATGTGGGCGCCGATCGAGTCGTGGTCCGGCGCGGGGATCTGCTCGGGCCCCTCGGGGCCGGACTGCGGGTCCGTCAGCTCCAGATAGCCGCCGAGGACCTCGCGGTCCAGCCGCTCGGCCTGCTGCGCACTGCTGATGAGCATCACCTGGCGCGGGGGGAGCCCGGCCAGGTCCTTGATCCCGCTGGTGCCGGTCGTCTCGTCGGCCTTCAGCCGCCCCGTGACCGTGACGGTGCCCCGCGGCGGGGGCGGCACCTCGGGGAACGCCGTCTGGTCGGCCCCGAAGGGGACCCAGCCGCGGTTGACGAGCACGGCACGGCCGTCCGCCAGCACCAGGGGGGTCAGCACATGGAACCCGACCCTGTCCTCGGTGTTGGTGCGCCGCCGCACCACGACCTCGCCCTCGGTGTCGAAGGTGCCCGTGGCCCGCGCGGCGCGCCAGTAGTCGGCCCGCGGGACGGTGTGGCCCGGCGAGGTGAGCTCCTCGACGGGGACCGGTGCCGCGGCCAGGCTGTCGGCGATCAGTCCGTTCTGCGCGACCCGGCGCTCATGGCGGTGGAACTGCCAGAAGCCCAGCTCGACCATCGAGGGGACGAGGACGAGGGCGATCAGGGTGAGGATCACCCACTGCCGGGTCAACAGGAAGCGGTACACGGCTCGACGGTACCCGGCGCGCCGCGGCCCCCGGACGAGGGGGTCTCGTCCGGGGGCCGTGAGCGCCGGGGGAGCCTCGCCCCCGGGGGCGGGCTCCCGTGTCTCACACCCGGTCGACGATGCCGGCCCTCCCCTCCGCCCTGGCGCAGTGGGCGCCGCAGTACCAGTGGCCCTCGGCCTCCACGCCCTGGCCGATGATCTGGACCCGGCAGTGCTCGCAGATGGGTGCCATGCGGTGGATGGCGCAGGAGAAGCAGTCGAAGACGTGCACCGCGCCCTGCGCGTGCACCTCGAAGGACATGCCGTAGTCGTTTCCGCAAACCTCGCAACGTGCCATGCGCCTCAGGGTGAAACGCCCGGGCCGCCCCGGGCGAGCGGCCCGGGGGCGAGTCGCCGCGCATTCACTCCGATGCGGGTGCCTGCGGCGGGGGAGCGGCCGGGGCGCGGCGCCCGCCCGGCGCGGGGGCCACGTCCCGCAGCGCCTGCGTGAAGGCCGCCTCGTCGAGGACGGGGGTGCCGAAGGCCGCCGCCTTGACCGCCTTGGAGGTGGCGGCGCCCGGGTCGTTGGTGACCAGCAGGCTCGTCAGCCGCGACACGCTCGTCGCCACGTGCAGGCCGGCCTCCACCGCCCGGTCCTCCAGCAGCTCCCGCTCGGTCGAGGTGTCGCCGGAGAAGGCCACCCGCATGCCCTGCACCAGCGGCCCGCCGGCCGTGTAGCGGCCCGGGTTCGGGTACGGGCACGGCGGGCGCTTGCGGGACGGGCGCCAGCTGCGGTGCCCGTGGGACGCCTGGTACCCCACACGCGCCGGGGCGGCGGTGTCCGTCCACTCCGTCAGCGGGCGGCACTCCAGCAGCGGCAGCCGCACACCGCCCCGCGCGGCCGCGTGCAGGCTGGGACGGAAGGCCTCGGCGAGCACCCGCGCGTCGTCCAGCGCGTGGTGGGCGCGCTGCTGCACCACCCCGAAGTGCGCGGCCAGCGACTCCAGCTTGAGGTTCGGCAGCGGCAGCCGGAGCTCCTTCGCCAGGGCGATGGTGCACAGCCGCTGGCGGGTCGGGGCCTCGCCGCGGGCGCGCGCGTACTCCCGGGCGATCATGTTCCAGTCGAAGGCGGCGTTGTGCGCGACGAGGACCCGGCCCGCCAGGCGCGAGGCGAACTCCCCGGCGATCTCGCCGAACAGCGGCGCCCCCCGGAGCACCTCGCTCGTCAGCCCGTGGATCCACACCGGCCCCGGGTCCCGCTCCGGGTCGACCAGGGTGTACCAGTGGTCCTCGACCTCGCCCCGGGCGTCGAGCCGGTAGACGGCGGCCGAGACGATCCGGTCGTCCCGGGCGAGCCCCGTGGTCTCCACGTCGACGACCGCGTACCCCTCGGGGTAGGCGGTCGGCCAGGTCGTCGCTGCGGTCGTTCGGTCGTCGAGCATGGTCACAGAGAATACGGGCCGCCGCCGACAGCACTCGACCCCCCGGTGCGCCCCGCCCCGGTCCCCGCCGAGGCGGCGCAAGACCGCCGTGCCCCCAGCGGGTTGACGCACCCCGGGCCGGGCCGGGATGAGACGCTGTCCCCGTGAGCGACGAGAGGCGGCCCGGTGACGCGGCCGGGGCGCAGGACGCGGGCGGTGCCCGCCGCCCCGCGGCCGCGCAGGCGGAGCACGAGGCGGGCCACGGCGGACTCGGCACCCGCCTCAACTGGCTCCGCGCGGCGGTGCTCGGCGCCAACGACGGCATCGTCTCCACGGCCGGCCTGGTCGTCGGCGTCGCGGGGGCGACCTCGGAGCGCTCCGCCCTGCTGACCGCGGGCCTGGCCG
Source organism: Streptomyces sp. C10-9-1 (assembly GCF_024497955.1). GTDB lineage: Bacteria > Actinomycetota > Actinomycetes > Streptomycetales > Streptomycetaceae > Streptomyces > Streptomyces sanyensis. The sequence continues at coordinate 63,852 of NZ_JANHKP010000022.1, forward strand.
GGCTGATGGCCGGGTCGCTGTCCATGGCGGCGGGCGAGTACGTCTCGGTGTCCACCCAGCGCGACTCCGAGCTGGCCGCCCTCGCGCAGGAGCGGCGCGAGCTGGCGGAGCAGCCCGAGGCCGAACTGGAAGAACTCACGCAGATGCTGACGGACCGCGGCCTTTCGGGGGCGGTGGCCCGGGAGGCCGCCGAGCAGTTCACCGCCCGCGACGCCCTGCGCACCCACGCCCGGGTGGAACTCGGCATCGACCCGGACGCCCTCACCAACCCCTGGCACGCGGCGGGGGCCAGCTTCCTGGCGTTCACGGTGGGAGCCCTGCTGCCGCTGCTGGCGATGGTGCTGCCGCCCGCCTCCGCCCGGCTGTCCGTCACGGTCCTGTCGGTGCTGGTGACCCTCGCCCTGACCGGCTGGTGGAGCGCACGCCTGGGGGCCGCACCTCCGGGACGGGCCGTGCTGCGCAACGTCGGCGGTGGTGCGGTCGCGATGGGCGTCACCTACGCGGTCGGCTCCCTGCTGGGCGCCGCCGGGGTGTGACGGGGGTGCGCCGCGGTGGCGCCCCCGCTCACAGCCGCCACCCGGGGGCGTCCGCGCCCCAGCGGCCCGAGGGCACCGCCCAGCCGGAGGGGCCATGGTCGAAGGCCACGGCGGGCAGCGCGTGGCGGAGCCGGCCCCGCGGGGTGTCCACCTCGGTCATCCACGGCTCCGCGTCGAAGTCCTCCGCCGTACCCGCCGCCGTACCCGACGGCCCCGCCGCCGTGCCCGGCCCGTGCAGCAGCCAGGCGGCGGTCCGCGCCAGCGAGACGTCCACCACCCGCCCGGTGCCCGAGGCCTGCCGGAGGGTCAGGGCCCGCAGCAGACCGGCGGCGAGCAGATACCCCGTGCCGTGGTCCAGCGCCTGCGCCGGCAGGGCCCCCGGCACGCCCGCGTCCCCCTCCCGCAGCGCGATCCCCGAGGCGGCCTGCACCAGGCTGTCGAAGCCCCGGCGGCCGGACCAGGGCCCGCTGCGGCCCCACGCGGAGAGCCGGCCCACCACGAGCCCCGGCCGCCGGGCCGCGAGGTCGCCGGGCAGCAGCCCGAACCGGTCCAGCGCGCCCGGCCGGTAGCCCGTCACCACCACGTCCGCCGAGGACAGCAGCTCCTCGAACACCGCCCGGTCGGCCCGGCGCCCGAGGTCGAGCAGCGCGGAGCGCTTGCCGAGCCCGGTGTCGTCGTGAAGGTCCTGGGCCTCCGGCAGACCGGGGGAGTCCACGCGCAGCACGTCCGCGCCGAGCAGCGCGAGGGTGCGGGTGGCCACCGGCCCCGCGAGCACCCGCGTCAGGTCGAGCACGCGCAGCCCGGCGCACGGCAGCTCACGGGGAGCCCCCGCGGCGGGCGGCGCCCCGGCCGCGCCCAGCTCCCCGACGTGCAGCAGCGGCTCGGCGCCGGCCGCCGCACCCTGGGGATGCGCGGCCCACTCCCGGGTGGAGCGCACGGCGACGGCGAGGCCGCCCGCCGCGTACACCGCCTCCTCCACCTCGGTGGCGGGGCGCTCCGCCACCGCCCCGGCCACGGACGCCGCCCCCGCGCCGTCCGGCAGGCCGAGCGCCTGCCGCAGCCGGCGCCGGTGGTGCGGGTAGTTGGCGTGGGTGCGGACCCAGCCGTCGGCGGCGGGCCAGAAGCGCGACAGCGGGGCGAAGGCCGTCGGCGGCGCCCCGTCGAGCCGTACGAGCCGGTCGCCGAGGAAGGCCGCGGTCACGGCTCCGTCGTCGACGCGGACGGCGGGCACCGGACCGCCGCCCCGCCGGGCGGCCAGCTCCGCGGCCGCCAGGGAGCAGAGGGCGACGGTGGCCCGTGCGAGGGGCAGGGAGGGGAGCCGGGAGCGGAGGCCGCCCGTCCCCGCGGCGGTGACCCGTTCCGTCAGCGCCGGGTCGCCGCCGAGCGCGGCCCAGCCCTCCGTGACACCCGGGGGAAGATCATCCGACATGACGCCACTATGGCACGGCGTCCGGGCCCGCGGTACGGGCCGCCGTCCCGCGGGCACCCGCCGAGGCGAAGGGCCCCGAGGGCGGCCGGTCCCGGTCGTGCCGGGCCCGGCCCCCTCGGGGCCCTCGCGCTGCGGCCGCCGCACCCGGTCGCCGGGTCCGGTCCGGGTGCGGCCCTCAGGGACCGGCCGCACCCCGGGGTGCCGCTACCAGCGGACGGCGTCCAGGGCGTCGACGACGCCGGTGCCGTAGAAGCCGTTGTTGCGCGTGCCGCCCTCGCAGACCGTGTCCACCGTGCCGTCGCCGTTGATGTCGTACGGGTTGGTGCAGGCGGTGTCGTCGGCCTGGGCGTACAGCAGGCCCTTGACCAGCGCCGGCGGCGCGTAGGGGTGCTTCGACTTGATCAGCGCGACCACGCCCGCGACGTGCGGGGAGGCCATCGAGGTGCCCGCCTTGTACCCGTAGCCGCCGCCGGGCAGCGTGGAGAGGATGCGGCCGTCGACGGCCGGTCCCTCCGGGGCCTGGTAGCGGGTCGCGTCGCCGCCGGGGGCGGAGATGTCGACGACACCGTGGCCGTAGTTCGAGTACGAGGACTTCAGGTTCTTCGCACCCAGTGCGGAGACCGTGACCACACCCGGGATCTGGGTCGGGATGTCCAGGCACTCGCGCGGGTTGACGACGCGCTCCACCGGGGTGGTGTCGTTCGGGCTCGTGACGTCGGTGAGCTCGTCGGCGGCGAGGTCCATCCGCGAGTTGCCCGCCGCGGCCACATTGACCGCGCCCCTGCGCTCCGCGTACCGGGCGGCACGGGAGACGGCCTCGACGAGGGCCTTCTGGTCCGCGTCGTTCTTGCAGTTGAACAGCCACGGGTCGGTGTAGTAGCTGTTGTTGGTGACGTCGACGCCGTGCTCGGCCGCCCACACGAAGCCGCAGACCACGGCCTCGGTGTAGAAGAAGCCGTCGGGCTGCGAGACCTTGATGCCGGAGACCTTCACACCCGGCGCGACACCGGTGATGCCGACGTCGTTCTTCGCGGCGGCGATGGTCCCGGCGACGTGCGTGCCGTGGTCGGACTCGTCCGGCCCCGGACGCCAGGCGCCGTCCGCCGTGTTCGGCACACCGCCGACGCAGCTGACGGACGCCCTGCGGTCGAAGTTCGGCGCGAGGTCGGGGTGGGTGTCGTCCACACCGGTGTCGATGACCGCGACGGTCACCCGCTTGCTGCCGAGCGACTTCTTGTGGGCCTGGTCCGCCTTGATGGCGGGCAGGTCCCACTGGAGCGGTTCGAGCGGGTCCTGCCCGTCCACGGCGGCCTCGGCGGCGGCCGCGGCCTCCTCGGCGCCCAGCGGGCGCTCCGACCCGATCGCCGTGTCCTTCGCCGCCGCGATCGGCGCGGTGCGGGTGGCGCCGGCCGACTGCACACCGCGGACGCCGCGTATCGTCTCGGCGAACGCGGGGTTCTGCGAGTGGACGACGATCACGCCTATCTGGTCGTACGCGTACACGACCGTGCCGCCGGCCTTGGCTATCGCCTTCTTGACGGCCTTCGAGGTGCCGTAGCCGCCCTTGACGTTGACCACGTAGGACAGCTTGGGGCCGTCCGTCGACACCGCGGCGGGGACATCGTCCGTGACTGCTGCCGACGCCGTACCCGTCGGCAGGAAGCCCAGCGATGCCGTGAGCGCCAGACCGACGGGGAGCGCGAGAGCGCGTCGTCGTCCGGATCCCAGATGAGCCATGGGTTCTCCACATCATCCGTGACAACCGCCCAAACACCCCTTGCGAATGGGCGGGTTCATGACGAGTGAAGCTATCGCTGATCATGTGGGCACTTCAATGGATCCGGCGGACGGATGCGGCCGGATACCGCCCGTCCCCCCGGAGGCGGGCGCGTGCGGGACGGGCGGTACCCGTCCCGTCCGGACGCCGGGGCGGCGACGTCCGGCGGGCACCTGGCAGAACCACCCGCGTGAACCGGTTCGCCCCGCACCCCGTGCCGTTGTCAGGGAGTGGAACGACAACCCGCCATTCCCCAGGGCACCACCGTCCAGCCGACCCCCATCCGCCCCGTGTCGCGAGGAGATTCCGTGACCACCGATGCGCCGCCGCCCCCGAGCGGCCCGGACACCGCCCCCGCACAGCCCACCGCACAAGCGTTCGTCCGCATGCAGGAGAGTCCGGAATTCGGCGAACTGCGCCGGGCCCACCGCTCCTTCGCCTTCCCCCTGACCGTCGCCTTCATCGCCTGGTACCTGCTCTACGTGCTGCTGTCCAACTACGCGGGCGGCTTCATGGGCACCAGGCTCCTCGGCAACGTCAACGTCGCTCTCGTCCTCGGGCTCGCGCAGTTCGCCACCACCTTCCTCATCGCCTGGTTCTACTCCCGGCACGCCGCCGGGAAGCTCGACCCGCAGGCGGAGGCCATCAAGTCCCGTATGGAGGCCGACGCATGAGCCCCGCGCTGCACCTCGCGGCGGAGAACGCCACCACCGAGCACCGCGCACTGATCATCACCCTGTTCGCGGCCTTCGTGGTCGCCACCCTGCTCATCACCGTGTGGGCCGGACGCCAGACCAAGGACGCCTCCGACTTCTACGCGGGCGGGCGCCAGTTCACCGGCTTCCAGAACGGGCTCGCGATCTCCGGCGACTACATGTCCGCCGCCTCCTTCCTCGGCATCGCCGGGGCCATCGCGCTCTTCGGCTACGACGGCTTCCTCTACTCCATCGGCTTCCTGGTGGCCTGGCTGGTCGCCCTGCTGCTGGTGGCCGAGCCCCTGCGCAACTCCGGCCGCTACACCATGGGCGACGTCCTCGCCTACCGCATGCGCCAGCGCCCCGTGCGCACCGCCGCGGGGACCTCCACCATCGTGGTGTCGATCTTCTACCTGCTCGCGCAGATGGCCGGTGCGGGTGTGCTGGTCTCCCTGCTGCTCGGCATCACCAGCGACGGCGGCAAGATCGCCATCGTCACCCTGGTGGGCCTGCTGATGGTCGTCTACGTCACCGTCGGCGGGATGAAGGGCACCACCTGGGTGCAGATGGTCAAGGCCGTCCTGCTCATCGCGGGCACCCTGCTGATCACCTTCCTGGTGCTGTGGAAGTTCGACTTCAACATCTCCGCCCTGCTCGGCAAGGCCGCGGAGAACAGCGGACACGGGGCGGCCTTCCTGGAACCCGGCCTCAAGTACGGCGTGAGCGGCACCTCCCGGCTGGACTTCCTCTCGCTGGGCCTCGCACTCGTCCTCGGCACCGCCGGACTGCCGCACATCCTCATCCGCTTCTACACCGTGCCCACCGCCAAGGCGGCGCGGAAGTCGGTGAACTGGGCCATCGGCATCATCGGCGCGTTCTACCTGATGACCATCGCCCTCGGCTTCGGCGCCGCGGCGATCGTCGGCCCGGAGACGATCACCGAGTCCAACGCGGCGGGCAACACGGCAGCCCCCCTCCTCGCCCTGCACATCGGGGGCACCGACTCGGCCTCCGGCGCCATCCTGCTGGCGGTGATCTCCGCGGTCGCCTTCGCCACCATCCTGGCCGTGGTCGCCGGACTCACCCTGGCCTCGTCCTCCTCCTTCGCCCACGACATCTACGCGAACGTGATCCGCAAGGGACAGGCGACCGAGAAGGAGGAGGTCCGCGCCGCCCGCTGGGCCACCGTCCTCATCGGCATCGTGTCCATCGCCCTGGGCGCCCTCGCCCGCGACCTCAACGTCGCCGGCCTGGTCGCCCTCGCCTTCGCCGTCGCGGCCTCCGCGAACCTGCCGACCATCCTCTACAGCCTGTTCTGGAAGCGGTTCACCACCCGGGGCGCGCTGTGGTCGATCTACGGCGGCCTGACGGCGTCGGTCGTACTGGTCCTCTTCTCCCCGGTGGTCTCGGGCAAGGCCAGCTCCATGTTCCCGGACGCCGACTTCGCCTGGTTCCCGCTGGCCAACCCGGGTCTCATCTCCATTCCGATCGGCTTCCTGCTCGGCTGGCTCGGCTCCCTGCTGTCGAAGGAGGAGCCCGACCGGGACAAGTACGCCGAACTGGAGGTCAAGTCGCTGACCGGCGTCGGCGCCCACTGACCGGGGCCGGGGACCGCTGAGCGGGCCCCGGCAGCCCCTCCCGGCCCGGCCGCGTCGTAGGGTCCTACGACGCGGCCGGGCCGGAGTCCGTGGCAATCTGGCCGCCTCGCCGCCGACGGACTGGCGTACGCTCGGAGGCGTCAGTTCCACCACCCGGGGAGGGGACCAGCAGTGCTCATCGACACGTTCGGCCGCACGGCAACCGACCTGCGTGTCTCCCTCACGGACCGGTGCAACCTGCGGTGCACCTACTGCATGCCCGAGGAGGGCCTGCAGTGGCTGGCCAAGCCCGACCTGCTCACCGACGACGAGATCGTCCGGCTCGTCCGCATCGCCGTCACCGACCTCGGCGTCACCGAGGTCCGCTTCACCGGGGGAGAGCCCCTGCTGCGGCCCGGCCTGGTCGGCATCGTCGAGAGGGTCGCCGCCCTGGAGCCCCGGCCGAAGACGTCGCTGACGACCAACGGCATCGGACTGCGGCGCACCGCCACGGCCCTGAAGGACGCCGGCCTCGACCGGGTCAACGTCTCGCTGGACACCCTGCGCCCGGAGGTCTTCAAGGCGCTCACCCGCCGCGACCGCCACCAGGACGTGCTCGACGGACTCGCCGCGGCCCGGGACGCGGGCCTCACGCCCGTCAAGGTCAACGCCGTCCTGATGCCGGGGCTCAACGACGACGAGGCGCCCGAGCTGCTCGCCTGGGCCATGGCCCACGGCTACGAGCTGCGGTTCATCGAGCAGATGCCCCTCGACGCCCAGCACGGCTGGAAGCGGGAGGGCATGATCACGGCCGGTGACATCCTGGAGACGCTGCGCACCCGCTTCACCCTCGCCCCCGAGGACGACTCCGCGCGCGGCTCCGCACCCGCGGAGCGCTGGGTGGTGGACGGCGGCCCGCACCGCGTCGGGGTGATCGCCTCGGTGACCCGGCCCTTCTGCCGTGCCTGCGACCGCACCCGCCTGACCGCCGACGGCCAGGTGCGCACCTGCCTGTTCGCCACGGAGGAGACCGACCTGCGCGCCGCGCTCCGCTCGGACGCCCCGGACGAGGAGATCTCCCGGATCTGGCGGCAGGCGATGTGGGGAAAGAAGGCCGGATCCGGACTGGACGACCCGTCCTTCCTCCAGCCCGAGCGCCCCATGTCGGCCATCGGCGGCTGACCGCGCCCGCTCGGCCGCCCCGCGCTCGCGGGGCGTGCCGCCCGGTCCCGCGGCGGACTCACCCCCCGGTGCGCCCGCTCTCCCCGGCGCGCCGCTCCCACTCCTGAAGCGGCACCACGTCCTTGAGGAAGCCGCGCGCGCCGAGGAACTGCGACAGGTGCTCCCGGTGCTCCCCGCAGGCCAGCCATGTCTTGCGGCGCTCGGGGGTGTGCAGCTTGGGGTTGTTCCAGGCGAGGACCCAGACCGCCGGAACACGGCAGCCCTTCGCGGAACAGATCGGCGTCTCGTCACTCACCGCGCCATTGTCCCAGCATGGCGACGCCGGGCAGCCACGGGGGGAGCTGCCCGGCGTCGGTCCGTCGCTCCGACGGGGGATGCGGAGCGCGTAGGAAGTATGTCACGGACAACGCCCGGACGGGCACAGGAACTTCATGATTGATCTGAGGTTTTCCTGAGGTTGCCGAACCGGTCGTCCTCGTCCGCCGCGTCCGGAGCCGCGGGGGAGATCATCGGGCGCACCGGGCTCGGCAGGTACGCCGACGGGAGCGAGGGCGCGTTCTCCCGGCCCGCGTTGGCGACGACCACCGCCACATAGGGCAGCAGCATCCCCAGGACCAGCGTGACCACGGCGACATGGCGCTCCACGTCCCACAGGACCGCGGTCAGCACGACCGCCACCGTCCGCACCGACATCGAGATCACATAGCGGCGCTGCCGCCCGCGCACGTCCTCGGCCAGTCCCCGCCGGGCACCCGTGATCCGGAAGACCTCCGCACCGCCCTGCCTGCCCATCGCGCTCCACCACCCGTTTCCGTGCCGGACCTCGTCTGCCCGGCACTGCCGCGGCCGGCCGTCCCCACGGTACGCCGCCCCGGCCCGCCCGCCGACCCCGGGGCGCCGCACGGAGGTACCGTGCGCACCCCGGCACCGCCTTCGAGGTGCGGCGACACGGATGCGCACGGAGACTTGCAGGCGTAACTGCTCACGCGGAGCCGTACGAGGAGGCAGCCATGGGCTGGTTGTGGGCGATCATCGTGGGATTCGTGCTCGGCCTGATCGCGAAGGCGATCATCCCGGGCAAGCAGCACAGTCCGCTCTGGCTGGTCACCATCTTCGGCATCATCGGCGCGATCATCGGCAACGCCCTGGCCCGGGGCTTCGGGATCGCGGCGACCCCCGGCATCGACTGGGGCCGGCACATCCTGCAGCTGGCGGCGGCCGTCGTCGTGGTCTTCCTCGGCGACATGGCCTACACCTCGCTCAAGGGCGGCAGACGCGAACGGGCCTGAGCGGCCCCGGCATCCCCGGCGCCACGGCGGGACCGGGCGGACGCCACGTCCGCCCGGTCCCGCCGTGGAAGTCCGGCGTACGGGGGCGGGTGCCCCGCACGCGGGGGGTCACCCCGCGGCCACCTCGACCGCGGCCAGGTTCCGCTTGCCCCGCCGCAGCACCAGCCAGCGGCCGTGCAGCAGCTCGGCCTCCGCGGGTACCGCGTCCTCGGCGGTCACCTTCACGTTGTTCACGTAGGCTCCGCCCTCCTTCACGGTCCGCCGCGCACCCGACCTGCTCGGCGCCAGGCCCACCTCCACCAGCAGGTCCACCACCGGCAGCAGCTCCGCCACCCGGGCGTGCGGCAGCTCGGAGAGGGCCGCGCGCAGCGTCGCCTCGTCCAGCTCCGCCAACTCGCCCTGGCCGAACAGCGCCTTCGACGCGGCCACCACCGCGGCGCACTGCTCCGCGCCGTGCACCAGCGTGGTCAGCTCCTCGGCCAGCGCCCGCTGCGCGGCCCGCGCCTGCGGCCGCCGGGCCGTCTGCTCCTCCAGCTCCGTGAGTTCCTCCCGCGAGCGGAAGGACAGGATGCGCAGGAAGCGTGAGACGTCCCGGTCGTCGGTGTTCAGCCAGTACTGGTAGAAGGCGTACGGGGTGGTCATCTCCGGGTCCAGCCAGAGCGCACCGCCCTCGGACTTCCCGAACTTGGTGCCGTCCGCCTTGGTCATCAGGGGCGTGGCCAGGGCGTGCACCTCCGCCTCCGGCTCCAGGCGGTGGATCAGGTCGAGCCCGGCGGTCAGGTTCCCCCACTGGTCGCTGCCGCCCTGCTGGAGGGTGCAGCCGTAGCGGCGGTACAGCTCCAGGAAGTCCATGCCCTGGAGCAGCTGGTAGCTGAACTCGGTGTAGCTGATGCCCTGCTCGGACTCCAGCCGCCGGGCGACCGAGTCCTTGGTCAGCATCTTGTTGACCCGGAAGTGCTTGCCGATGTCGCGCAGGAACTCGATCGCCGACATGCCGGCGGTCCAGTCCAGGTTGTTCACCATGACCGCGGCGTTCTCCCCCTCGAAGGAGAGGAACGGCTCGATCTGGGAGCGCAGCCGGGTCACCCACTGCGCGATGGTCTCCGGGTCGTTCAGCGTGCGCTCCGCGGTGGGCCGCGGGTCGCCGATCTGCCCCGTGGCCCCGCCGACCAGCGCCAGCGGCCGGTGGCCGGCCTGCTGAAGGCGCCGCACGGTCAGCACCTGCACCAGGTGCCCGACGTGCAGACTCGCGGCGGTGGGGTCGAAACCGCAATAGAAGGTGACGGGACCGTCCGCGAGAGCCTTGCGCAATGCGTCCTCGTCGGTGGACTGGGCGATCAGCCCGCGCCACGTCAGCTCGTCGACGATGTCCGTCACGGTTCTTCGGTCTCCTCGTGTGGATGGATGGGCCGCCAGTCTATGGCGTGCCCCGCAGGCGGCGACGGCCGACCGAGGGGCGGACGGGGCGGGCGCCTCCCGCGGGCGCCCGCCCACGGGAGGGGACCGTCACACGCCCTGGCTGACCGAGCTCATGTTGAAGTCGGGCACCCTCAGCGCGGGCATCGCGGCACGGGTGAACCAGTCGCCCCACTCCCGCGGCAGCGTCTTCTCGGTGCGCCCCGCCTCCGTCGCCCGGCCCAGCAGGCCGACGGGCGACTCGTTGAACCGGAAGTTGTTCACCGCGCCCACGACCTCGCCGCCCTCCACCAGGTAGACGCCGTCCCGGGTCAGCCCCGTCAGCAGCAGCGTCGCCGGGTCGACCTCGCGGATGTACCACAGGCAGGTCAGGAGCAGCCCCCGCTCCGTGGAGGCGACCATCTCGGCCAGGGAGCGCCCGCCCCCCGCGTCCAGGACCAGGTTGTCCACGGCGGGGGCCACCGGCAGGCCGGTGAGCGCGGCGCTGTGGCGGGTGGTGACCAGGCGGTCCAGCCGCCCCTCGCTCACCCACTCGGTCGGCCCCAGCGCGAGGCCGTTGTCGAAGACGGAGGCGTCGTCGCCCGAGGCGTGTGCGATCACGAAGGGAGCGGATTCCAGGCCCGGCTCGCGCGGGTCGCTGCGCAGGGTCAGGGGGAGGGGGGAGAGCCGCTCGCCCACGCGGGTGCCGCCGCCGGGCTTGGAGAAGACCGTGCGGCCCTCCGCCGCGTCCCGCGCCGCCGAGGACCACAGCTGGTAGATCAGCAGGTCGGCCACGGCCGTGGGGGGCAGCAGCGTCTCGTACCGCCCGGCGGGCAGCTCCACCCGCCGCCCGGCCCAGCCCAGCCGCTCCGCGAGCTCCAGGTCCAGTGCGCCCGGGTCCACGTCGGCGAAGTCCCGGGTCGAGCGGCCCGCCCAGGCCGAGAGCGAGCGGTCCGGCGACTTGGCGTTGAGCTCCAGGGTCCCGTTCGGCTGGTCGTGCCGCAGCCGCAGCCCGCTCGACGTCCCGAGGTAGGTCGAGGTCAGCTCGTGGTGGGCGAAGCCGTACAGCTCCCGCCCGCCCGCGCGGGCCCTGGCGAAGGACTCGCCCAGCGCCGGGGCGAAGCCGGCGAACACCGCGGAGGAGGTCTCGGCGGGCGCCTCGGCGAAGTCCGGGGACTCGGGCACGCCCGCCACCAGCGGCTGGGCGTCCTCCGCGGGGCCCGCGCCGCGCGCCGCCTCCTCCGCGGCCCGCACCAGCGGCTCCAGCTCCTGCGCCGTGACCGCCGAGCGGGACACCACGCCCGAGGCGGTGCCCTCGGCCCCGTCGACGGTGGCGATCACCGTCAGGGTGCGTCCGCGGGTGACGCCGTTCGTGGTCAGCGCATTGCCCGCCCACCGCAGGTTGGCGGAGGAGTGCTCGTCGGCGATCACCACGCACCCGTCGGCGGTGGAGAGCTCCAGCGCCCGTTCGACGATCTCGTGCGGCTTGGTGGTGCGGGCGCTCATCGACCGGCCTCCTGCGTGGTGTTCAAGATGGTGACGCCCCGGAACAGGGCGGACGGGCAGCCGTGCGAGACCGCCGCGACCTGCCCCGGCTGGGCCTTGCCGCAGTTGAAGGCACCGCCGAGCACGTAGGTCTGCGGCCCGCCCACCTGCTCCATCGAGCCCCAGAACTCGGTCGTCGTCGCCTGGTAGGCCACGTCCCGCAGCTGGCCGGCCAGCCGGCCGTTCTCGATGCGGAAGAAGCGCTGCCCGGTGAACTGGAAGTTGTACCGCTGCATGTCGATGGACCAGGAGCGGTCGCCGACCACGTAGATCCCGCGCTCCACCCCGCCGATCAGGTCCTCGGTCGACAGGCCGCCCGGATCCGGCCGGAGCGAGACGTTGGCCATCCGCTGCACCGGCACATGCGCGGGGGAGTCGGCGTAGGCGCAGCCGTTGGAGCGCCCGAGACCGGTGAGCCGGGCGGTCCGCCGGTCCAGCTGGTAGCCGACCAGGGTGCCGCCGCGCACCAGGTCCCAGCTCTGCGCCGCGACGCCCTCGTCGTCGTACCCGACGGTGGCGAGGCCGTGCTCGGCGGTCCGGTCGCCGGTCACGTGCATCGCCGGGGAGCCGTACGCCAGGGTGCCCAGCCGGTCGAGGGTGGCGAAGGAGGTGCCGGCGTAGGCCGCCTCGTAGCCCAGCGCCCGGTCCAGTTCGGTGGCGTGGCCGATCGACTCGTGGATGGTCAGCCACAGGTTCGAGGGGTCGATCACCAGGTCGTAGCGGCCCGCCTCGACACTGGGGGCCCTCATCTTCCCGGCCAGCAGCCCCGGCAGCTCCTCCAGCTCGCCGTCCCAGTCCCAGCCGGTTCCCCGCAGGTACTCCCAGCCCCGGCCCACGGGCGGCGCAAGGGTGCGCATCGAGTCGAACTCGCCCGAGGTGCCGTCCACGGCCACGGCGGTGAGCTGCGGGTGGAGGCGCACCCGCTGCTGGGTGGTGACGGTGCCCGCGGTGTCCGCGTAGAACTTGTTCTCCTGCACGGTCAGCAGCGAGGCGTCCACGTGGGCGACGCCGTCGGCGCGCAGCAGCCGCGCGCTGAAGTCCGCCAGCAGTCCGGTCTTCTCCTCGTCGGGCACCTCGAAGGGGTTGGTCTCGTAGGAGGAGACCCACGTCCTGTCGGCGTGCACCGGCTCGTCGGCCAGCTCCACCCGCTCCTGCGAACCGGCCGCCGCGATGACCTGCGCGGAGAGCTTCGCCATGGCCACGGCCTGCCCCGCCACCCGGGCGGCCGCGTCCATCGTCATGTCGACGCCGGAGGCGAAGCCCCACGCCCCGCCGTGCACCACCCGCACCGCGTACCCCAGGTCGGTGGTGTCGGAGGAGCCCGCGGGCCGGGCGTCGCGCAGCCGCCAGGAGGCGCTGCGCACCCGCTCCAGGCGGAAGTCGGCGTGCTCGGCCCCGAGCGCGCGGGCCCGGGCGAGCGCGGCGTCGGCCAGCGCCCGCAGCGGCAGCGCGGTGAACGTCGGATCGATGTCGTGGGGCACGGCTGGTCTTCCTCCAGTGACTCACCGGGATCGCTACGGCACGCAGTGAATCACGGTTCGAGGGCGCCGTGTCCGGGAGTTGGGCCCGGTGCCGGGGACGGCGCGCGCGGGCCGGTCCCCGGGAACCCGCCACCGGTCCGGCCGCGGCGGCGGCGCACGACGGCGCCGCGGGGCGGGCGCGGCCTGTCGGAACCGCTGGACGAGCGGGCGTCCCGGAGGCTCTGCCGCACCGCTCCCGGCCCCGCCCGGGCGGCGGGGCCGGGACGCCGCCCGCGGCCCTCCCCCCGCCGTGCGTGCAGCTCACGCCGGGGTGGACCGTGCCGGGCCGCGGCGGCGCGTGCGGCGTCCGCGCCCTCGGCGGGGCGCGCGGACGGACCGTGCTTCTGTAGGGATCCAACAGCGACGGCACGACGGCGCTGTCGGGCCCCGATTCCCCGTACGGCGCCGCCTACCGATAGTTTGCAGACGTATCTGACCGCAGAGGGAAAGGGTGATCCGTTGAGCCGCTCGGTTCTCGTCACCGGAGGAAACCGGGGCATCGGCCTCGCCATCGCCCGCGCGTTCGCCGACGCCGGCGACAACGTCGCGATCACCTACCGGTCCGGGGAGCCGCCGGCCGGTCTCCTGGCCGTCAGGTGCGACATCACCGACGCGGAGCAGGTGGAGCAGGCCTACAAGGAGATCGAGGAGAAGCACGGTCCGGTGGAGGTGCTGGTGGCCAACGCCGGCATCACCAAGGACCAGCTGCTGATGCGGATGTCGGAGGAGGACTTCACCTCCGTCCTGGACACCAACCTCACCGGCACCTTCCGGGTCGTGAAGCGTGCGAACCGGGGGATGCTGCGGGCCAAGAAGGGCCGCGTGGTCCTCATCTCCTCGGTCGTCGGGCTGCTCGGCTCGGCGGGCCAGGCCAACTACGCCGCCTCCAAGGCGGGCCTGGTCGGCTTCGCCCGCTCGCTCGCCCGCGAGCTCGGGTCGCGGAACATCACCTTCAACGTCGTCGCGCCCGGCTTCGTCGACACCGACATGACGCAGGCGCTCACCGAGGAGCAGCGCGCCGGGATCGTCTCCCAGGTGCCCCTCGGGCGCTACGCGCAGCCGGAGGAGATCGCCGCCGCGGTCGCGTTCCTCGCCTCCGACAGCGCCTCGTACATCACTGGAGCCGTCGTTCCCGTCGACGGCGGATTGGGCATGGGTCACTGATCACATGAGCGGAATCCTCGCCGGCAAGCGCATCCTCGTCACCGGTGTGCTGATGGAGTCCTCCATCGCCTTCCACACCGCCCGCCTGGCCCAGGAGCAGGGCGCCGAGATCATCCTCACGGCGTTTCCCCGCCCGACGCTGACGGAGCGCATCGCCAGGAAGCTGCCGAAGCCCGCCAAGGTCATCGAGCTGGACGTGACCAACGACGAGCACCTGGCCCGCCTGGCCGACCTCGTCCGCGACGAGCTCGGCGGCCTGGACGGCGTCGTCCACTCCATCGGCTTCGCCCCGCAGGACGCCCTCGGCGGCAACTTCCTCAACACGCCCTTCGAGTCCGTCTCGACGGCCATGCACGTCTCGGCCTTCTCGCTGAAGTCCCTGACCACGGCGTGCCTGCCGCTGATGGAGGAGGGCGGCTCGGTCGTCGGCCTCACCTTCGACGCGCAGTTCGCCTGGCCGCAGTACGACTGGATGGGCCCGGCGAAGGCCGCGCTGGAGGCCACCAGCCGCTATCTCGCCCGGGACCTCGGCAAGCAGCGGATCCGCTGCAACCTGATCTCCGCCGGCCCGATCGGGTCCATGGCCGCCAAGTCCATCCCCGGCTTCTCCGAGCTGGCGAAGGTCTGGGACGACCGCTCCCCGCTGGAGTGGGACATGGCCGACCCCGAGCCCGCCGGCCGCGGTGTGGTGGCCCTGCTGTCGGACTGGTTCCCGAAGACGACGGGCGAGATCGTCCACGTCGACGGCGGCGTGCACATCATGGGTGCCTGACCGGCCCGGACCTGCCGACGCGACGCCCCGCCCCCGCGGAGACCGGGGGGCGGGGCGTCGCCCGTTCGGCGCAACGGGCGGGGCGCCGCGGGTGCCCGGCGGCCATGCTGGAGGAGCAATCTTCCTTGTGGTGCTCCTGCGGCGCTCGGCGCCGCAGCTCGGCCGAGGGGGTGTTCTGCTCGTGCGGAGGAACCGGCGCAACATGCTCGTGCTGGGCGCGACGGCGTTTCTGCTGGTCGCGACCCCGACGGCGTCCAGGACGCTCTGGTCCGGCGGCCAGGGGGACGCGGCGCCCCCGGCTCCGCGGCCGACCCCCTACCGGGCCGACTGCCGCACGGTGGTCGACGGATCCCGGGCCACCGCCTACTGCCACAACCCCTACCCGCGGGCCGACCGCGTCCGGCTGCACGTCGAGTGCGACCGGTGGTGGGACGTCGACGCGGACACCGCGGCCGCCCGGGTGGACCCGGCGGGCTACGTGGAGCTCAGCTTGCGCTGCTGGAAGGAGGTCCGCGGCGCCTGGGTCAGCCACGAGCCCGTCGTGGGGAGGGCCTGACGCCGTCCGCCGCCCCTCCGCCCCGCGTCGGTCCCCGGCGTCCGCGCGGCCCCCGACCGCGCCGGGGCGCGGTCACACGCCCTCCGGGCGGCGCAGGCACAGGAACGGGTAGCCCGCCGCCTCCGCCGCGGCCCGCTCCCCGTCGCCCGCCCTGATCGCCTCCACCAGGCGGGCGTGGTCCATGTGGTGCTCCGGGCGCAGCTCCCGCCCGACGTCGTCGCGCAGCCAGTCCCGCAGCAGGTCGGCCAGGTCGGCGTAGAGGCCGGTCAGCACCTCGTTGTGCGAGGCGGCGACCACGGCCAGGTGGAAGGTGGCGTCGGCGGCGACGAAGCGCTCGGCGTCGCCCGACTCCCACGCCTCCTCCCGCCGTCCCAGCAGCGCCTGGAGCTGCAGGAGGTCCTTCGCGGTGCGCCGCTCGGCGGCCAGACGGGCGCCGGACGACTCCAGGGTGGAGCGCAGCTCGGCGATGTGGCGCGGGTCGGCGTCGGCGAAGCGGCGGTGCATCACCCCGGCGAGCTCGCTGGTGGCCACGACGTAGGTGCCCGAGCCCTGGCGGATGTCCAGCAGGCCGTTGTGCGCCAGGGCGCGGACCGCCTCGCGCACCGTGTTGCGGGCGACGCCGAGCTGCTCCACGAGTTCCGGTTCGGTGGGGATGCGGCAGCCCACCGGCCACTCCCCGGAGGTGATCTGGTTCCGCAGCTGGGCGATCACCTGGTCGGAGAGCGCGGAACGCCGGGGTGAGGACAGCGCCATGGTGCTCCTTGTCGTAGGCCGGCCCGCTCGGGTCCGGTGGTCGTGGGCCGGTCGTCACCCCATCGTTCCAGCACCCGGCCCCCTGCGGCATCCGACTGGACACGTATTCATCCCATGATTCTATGATGGGCCCCATGCCTGACGAGATCCGGACCCTGCGACCCGCCGAAACGGCACCCACACGACCCTCCCCCCGCGGCGCCGCCCCCGCGGACCCCGGCACCCGGCGGGCGGTGTGGACCCTCCGGCTCGTCGCCGTCGGCATCGTGCTCGCAGCCCTCAACCTCCGGCCCGCGATCACCAGCCTCGGCCCCCTCCTCGAAGAGGCCCGCGCCGGCCTGCACATGAGCGGCACCGCCGCCGGGCTCCTCACCTCCGTGCCCGCGCTCTGCTTCGCCGTCCTCGGCAGCGCCGCACCCCGCCTCTCCCGCCGTTTCGGGCCCGCCGCCGTGGTCTGCGCGGGCATGGCCGCCGTCACGGCCGGGCTGGTGGCGCGCTCCCTCGCCGGGGGCGAGGCCGGCTTCCTCGCCGCGAGCGCCCTCGCCCTCATGGGCATCGCCGTCAGCAACGTGCTGATGCCGGTGATCGTCAAGAGGTACTTCCCGGACAGGGTCGGCTCGATGACCGGCCTCTACTCGATGGCCCTCGCCCTCGGGACCTCCGCCGCGGCCGCGGCCACCGTCCCCATGACCTCGGCGCTGGGCGGCGGTTGGCGCACCGGGCTCGCCGTCTGGGCCCTTCCCGCGGCGCTGGCGGTCCTGCCCTGGCTCGTCCTGGTCCGCGGCCGCTCCGCGACCGCGGAGGGCGGGGCCGCCGCGGCCCCCGGGGACGCCCCGGCCCCCCGGATCACCCGCAGCCCCACCGCCTGGGCCCTCGGGGGCTTCTTCGGCCTCCAGGCCACCGGCGCCTACATCACCATGGGCTGGATGCCGCAGATCTTCCGCGACGCGGGGGTCCCCGCCTCGACCGCGGGCGTCCTGCTCGCCGTCACCATGGCGATGGGCGTCCCCCTGGCCTTCGTCATCCCCCGGGTGGCGGGCCGGCTGCGCCACCAGGGCCCGATCGTCGTGCTCCTCGGGCTGTGCGGACTGGCCGGCTACCTCGGACTGCTCCTCGCCCCCGCCGCCGGGGCCTGGGCCTGGGCCCTGCTGCTGGGCGTCTCCAACTGCGCCTTCCCCCTCGCCCTGACCATGATCGGCATGCGCTCCCGCACCGGCGCGGGCGTGGTGCGGCTCTCGGCCTTCGCCCAGTCCGCCGGGTACCTGATCTCCGTCCCCGGCCCCCTGCTCGTCGGCATGCTCTACCAGCACAGCGGCGGCTGGACCCTGCCCCTGTCCCTCATGGCCGCCCTGCTGGTGCCCCAGATGGCCATGGGCGTGCTGGCGGGCCGGGACCGCACGATCGAGGACGAGCGGGGGATGCGAGACTGACCCCATGCCTGTGCTCGATCCGAACCCCCAGAACGGCCAGCGGAAGCTCCTCGGGATCTTCGGCCTGATCCTCCTCATCGGCGTGGTCATCTCGATCGTCGCGACGATCGCCGCGCCCTGAGCGCCGGGCGCCCCCGTGGTCCCCGCCCCCTGGGGGGTGGGGCCTGCACCACCACCCCCTAGGGGGGTGGGCTCAGGGAGAACTGGGTGGATCACCGGATGGGTCCGCCCGGTGCTCCTCCGTAGGGTCGGAAGTACCCCAGCCCAGACCCACGGAGGCGGCGATGCCGGTCCCCACGCACACCCGTCCCCGCCCAGCGGCCGCGGCCGGGACGAGGCTGCCCTGGTGGGCGCTGGTTCTCCCGGTGCTGGCCTTCGCCGCGCTCCTCGCCCTGATCACGGCCACCGGAGCGGTGCAGGCCGCGGACGGTGCGCAGGGCGCCGGAGCGGTCGGCGCGCTCCTCGCGCAGGTGCGCGAGACCCTCGCTCCCTGATGCCTCCCCTTCGAGGGAGAGCCGTCAACACCCTGCGCCCGGTGGCGTGTTTCATGCGAAGCTGGGAGGTATGAGCGCCGCTGTGTCTTCCGGGGGGACACCCCCCGGATCCCCCGAGTCCCGACGGATCGTCCTCCTCCGCCACGCCAAGGCGGACTGGCCCCAGGTGTCCGACCACGAGCGCCCTCTGGCCGACCGCGGCCGGATGGACGCACCGGTGGCGGGCCGCCGCCTCGCCCAGGCCGGAATCGCCTTCGACCTCGCCCTGTGCTCCACCGCGACCCGGACGCGCGAGACCTGGAAGCTGGTCGTGCACGAGCTGCCCCACCGCCCGAGGACCGTCTACGAGGAGCGGCTCTACGAGGCATCCCTCGGGGAGCTGATCGCCCTGCTCAACGAGGTCCCCGACGAGGTGGGCGACCTGCTGGTGATCGGCCACAACCCCGGGATGCACGCGCTGGCCGACGCGCTCGCCGGGAGCGTGGAGGGCGACACCCTGTCCCGGATGAACCGGGACGGGTTCCCCACCTCCGCCTACGCGGTGGTGGGCTTCTCGGGACCCTGGAAGACCCTGGAGCACGGCTCCGGACGCCTGCTCGACTACTGCACGCCGCACGACTGAGCCGTACGCCCCGGGCCCCGGCGGAGGCATCCCTCGCGCGCCGGGGCCCGGGGCGGACCGCCCCCCGCTCAGTGCTCCGCGGCGCCGCCGTCCGCGGCCTCCACCTCTTCCCGGGTGATGCCCAGCAGGTACAGCACCGTGTCCAGGAAGGGCACGTTGACCGCGGTGTGCGCGGCCTCGCGCACCACCGGCTTCGCGTTGAAGGCGACTCCCAGCCCCGCGGCGTTCAGCATGTCCAGGTCATTGGCGCCGTCGCCGATCGCCACCGTCTGCTCCAGCGGAACCCCCGCCTCCCCGGCGAACCTGCGCAGCAGCCGGGCCTTGCCCGCACGGTCGACGATCTCGCCCGTCACCCGGCCGGTGAGCCTGCCGTCCACGATCTCCAGGGTGTTGGCCGAGGCGAAGTCCAGCCCCAGCCGCTCCTTGAGGTCGTCGGTGACCTGGGTGAACCCGCCGGAGACCACGCCCACCTGGTAGCCGAGCCGCTTCAGGGTGCGGATCAGGGTCCGCGCCCCGGGCGTCAGCCGGACCTCGGCGCGCACCTTGTCGACGACCGAGGCGTCCAGGCCCTCCAGCAGCGCCACCCGGGCGTGCAGCGACTGCTCGAAGTCGAGCTCACCGCGCATCGCCGCGGCGGTCACCGCGGCCACCTCGTCCTCGCAGCCCGCATGGGCGGCGAACAGCTCGATGACCTCGTCCTGGATCAGCGTCGAGTCCACGTCCATCACGACCAGGCGCTGGGCCCGCCGGTGCAGACCGGCGGAGACCACGGCCACGTCCACGCCGATGCGCTGGGCCAGCGGGGCCAGCTCCGTGCGCAGCGGCTCCGTCTCCACACCGGAGACGGCGAACTCGACCGCGGTCACGGGGTACTTCGCCAGCCGGAAGATGCGGTCGATGTTGGCGCCCATGCCGCTGATCCTGGCCGCTATGGCGGCCGTCGACTCGGCCGTCAGCGGGTGGCCCAGCACGGTGACGTGGGAACGCCCGCTGCCGCGCGGCCGGTTGTCGCCCGTACCGGAGATGATCTCGGCCTGGAGCCCCAGGGAGTCCGCCCAGCTGTGCACGGTGGCCCGCAGGTCGCCCTCGCCGGACCCGCCCGCCGACGGCGAGGTGACCAGCGCGCACAGCACGAGCCGACCGCGGGAGACGACCTGCTCGATGTCGACCACGTCGACGGCGTAGGCGGCGAGGGTGTCGAAGAGCCCGGCGGTGATGCCGGGGCGGTCCTTCCCGAAGATCTTCACGAGAAGGGTGGGGACGTCGGTACCCGGAGGGGTCTGCGCTGCAGTCATGGTGCTCCCACCGTATCCGGCGCGGCCCGGGACAGCCCCTCCGTCCCGCCTGGCGGACAGCCGCGCGCCGCACGCCGCCGCCCCGGTGCGGACCGTGCCTCCCCCTCACGCACCGGGCGTCCCCCGGCCTCGGCCGCACCGCCCTGCGCCGTGTCGGGGACCGCCCCGCGCCACGTCGCCGCGCGGTGACGAAGGTCCCAACTGGGTACCGAAGGGGGTCTTCCCACGGCCTGGCTTTCGGATACCGGACCGGGCCTGAAATAGTTCCCACGATGTTCGCCATCCCTAGGCTCCCGGCGACGGGGGGCGCTCGGGGGACAACTAGTGGGGCATGGAGTGCCGGAACTCGTACTGGAATTGAACGGAAGGACCTGGACCCTCGATCCGTCCAGGACATACACGCTCGGCCGCGACCCCCAGGGTGACCTGGTGCTCGACGACGCCCGGGTCTCGTGGCGGCACGCCACGCTCAGCTGGAGCGGCCGAAGTTGGGCCGTCGAGGACCACGGCAGCACCAACGGCACCTACCTGGGGGGCCGGCGGATCCACCAGGCGGAGCTCGGCCCCGGCGCCGCCGTCCACCTCGGCAACGCGACGGACGGCCCGCGGCTGGCCTTCTCCGCCCCGGCGCCCGGCGCCTACGGCGCCCAGCCCGCCGCCGCGCCCCACGCCGCCGCACAGGCCGGCGGCGCGCCGGGGGCCTGGCCCGGGCCCGCCGCCGCATCCGCGCCCGCCGGCGAGGGGGCGCAGGCTCCGCGCGCGGCGGGGACGCCGGGGGCAGGGCAGGTCCCGCACCAGCAGGGCGCCGGGCGGCAGGACCCCGCCCCGGCCTACGGCGACCGCAGCCCGACGACCTTCCACCAGCTGGCGCTCGGCCGCGTCATGCGCATCGGACGCGCCCTGGAGAACGAACTGGTCGTCTCCGACCTCCAGGTCTCGCGCCACCACGCCGAGTTCGTCGCGACCCCCGACGGCCGCTTCGAGATCCGCGACCTGGGCTCGCACAACGGCACGTACGTCAACGGCCAGCCCATCGCCAAGTCCTCCACGGTCCTCATCGGCCCGAGCGACATCGTCGGCGTCGGCCACTCCGCCTTCCGGCTGGTCGGCGACCGGCTGGAGGAGTTCGTCGACACCGGCGAGGTCTCCTTCTCCGCCCGCCACCTCACGGTCACCGTCGACGGCGGCAAGCAGATCCTGCGCGACGTGTCCTTCGGCGTGCCCGAGAAGTCGCTCATCGGCGTGATCGGCCCCTCCGGGTCCGGGAAGTCCACCCTGCTCAAGGCGCTGACCGGCTACCGGCCGGCCGACCAGGGCGACGTCCTCTACGACAACCGCAGCCTCTACAAGCAGTTCGCCGAACTGCGCCAGCGCATCGGTCTGGTCCCGCAGGACGACATCCTGCACAAGGAGCTCACCGTCCGTAAGGCCCTGAAGTACGCGGCCAAGCTCCGCTTCCCGGCCGACACCACGGAGGCCGAGCGCGAGGCGCGCATCGGCGAGGTGCTGCGCGAACTGAAGCTGGACATCCACAAGGACAAGAAGGTCACCGCGCTCTCCGGCGGGCAGCGCAAGCGCGTCTCGGTGGCCCTGGAGCTGCTGACCAAGCCCTCGCTGATCTTCCTGGACGAGCCGACCTCCGGCCTCGACCCGGGCATGGACCGCGATGTGATGCAGCTGCTGCGCGGTCTCGCCGACGACGGCCGCACCGTGCTGGTGGTGACCCACTCCGTGGCCGAACTCGCGCTCTGCGACAAGCTGCTGGTGATGGCGCCCGGCGGAGCGGTGGCGTACTTCGGCCCGCCCGAGGAGGCGCTGAACTTCTTCGGCTACACCACGTGGGCGGACGTGTTCTCGGCCTTCGAGAACTACCGGGACTACGACTGGGCCGGCCGCTGGAAGGGCTCCCAGCACTACCAGATGTACGCCGCCGACATCGACGCGGTCGCCCCGCAGGCGGTGCAGATGCCGCCGCAGCAGCTGAAGCCGCCGAAGCCGCAGAGCTGGGGCTCCCAGCTGTTCACGCTGATCCGGCGGTACGTCTCGGTGATCGCCTCGGACAAGGGCTTCATGGCCCTGATGCTGGTGCTGCCGGCCGTCCTCGGCGCCGTGAGCCTGGTGATCAACCCGGACAGCGGCCTGCTGGTCAACGTCAACGAGCAGACCGGGCGGATCATCCCCAACGGCACGGCCACCACGGTGCTGCTGATCCTGGTGGTGGGCGCCTGCTTCGCGGGCGCCGCCAACTCGGTCCGCGAGCTGATCAAGGAACGGGTGATCTACGAGCGGGAGCGGGCCACCGGCCTGTCCCGGTCCGCGTACCTGATGTCCAAGGTGATCGTCCTCGGGATGATCACCGCGGTCCAGGGTGCGCTGGTCGGCGCGATCGGCTTCGCCACCCGCGAGCTGCCCGAGGAGGGGCTGGTCCTCGGGAGCGCGGTGCTGCTGGAGCTCTCCCTGCCGATCATGGCCCTCGGCTTCACCTCGATGATGTTCGGCCTGATCATCTCGGCGCTGGTGAAGACGGCCGAGAAGACCATGCCGCTGCTGGTGATGTTCGCCATCGTCCAGGTCGTCTTCACCGGCTGCCTGTTCGTCCTGCACGGCACGGTCGGCGTCAACGAGTTCTCGTACCTGATGCCCTCGCGCTGGGCGGTGGCGGCCGCGGGCACCACCCTGGACTTCAACCGGATCAACCCCAACACCGACGATCCGGCCAGCACGGACCCGCTGTGGGACCACGAGGCCGGGGCCTGGGTGCTCGACATGGGCGTGCTGCTGGCCCTCGGGGCCTTCTGCGCCTTCCTGGTGGCCCGCTTCCTGCGGCGCCACGAGCCGGAGGTCATGCGCAAGTGACGTGACCGCGGGCCGGGGACGGTCCGCGGACGACGCCGGAGGGCGCACCCCGAACGGGGGTGCGCCCTCCGGGCGTCCGCGGTGTCCGCGCCGGGCGGCCGGGGTGCGCGCGGCTCAGTAGGCGCTGTCGACGTTGTCCATGGAGCCGTAGCGGTCGGCCGCGTAGTTGCAGGCGGCGACGATGTTGGCGACCGGGTCGTACTGGTCCTTCTTCGTGCCCGGGACGTGGTAGGCGTCGAAGGTCGGCTTGATGACCTGGAGCAGGCCCTTGGAGGGGACGCCGTTGCGGGCGTTGATGTCCCAGTTGTTGATCGCGAGGGGGTTGCCGGAGGACTCGCGCATGATGTTGCGGTGGATGCCCTCGTAGCTGCCGGGGATGTCGTGCTTCTTCATGATGGACAGCGCCTCGCGGATCCAGCCGTCCAGGTTGTTCGGGTAGGTCACCTTCGCGGGCTTGGCGGCGCGGGCCTTGCGGTCGGCGGCGGCCTTCTCCTCGGCACGCTTCTCGGCGGCGGCCTTGGCCTTCTTCTCGGCCTCGGCCTTCTCTGCTGCCTCGGCCTTCTTCTTCGCCGCCTCGGCCTCGGCCTTCTTCTTCTCCAGCTGCGCCTTCACCTGCGCCTCGAAGGAGGACTGCTGGGTGGCGATGCTCTCCTGCACCTTGGCGGCCTGGGCGGGGTCCACCTTCCAGGAGACCGGGGCGGCCGCGGCGACCTCCGTGGTCGTGCCGGCGTCGGCGTCGGTGGGGACGAGCGTGAGCCCCACGGCGGCGGCGGAGGCGACGGCGACACCGGCGACCGCGGCCTTGCGCGATCGGAGGCGACGGAGGGCGGGGGAGTTGAGCACGGACATGCAGGCGTACCTCTTCGAATAGCGGGGAGTCGCTCCAGGGCCGGTTCGGCTCTGCGCTGTTCGTGGAAGCGACGTCGGCAATTCTTAGCGGCAGCAAAATCTGCTGGCAAAGGTGTGACGTACTAACTGCGGTAGTGGATCACCCTTGCCCGATACGCCCGATTAACCCGTGCTGTCCGTGCTCACATGCCCTTTATCTATCCACTAGCACGGTTCGTAAGTGACCTGCGCCCTATGCGAGGGCTCACACGCCCTCAGGGCCTCCCTCACCCTCTGTTGCTTCAGCAACTCGCTATGTGGGTGCTCTCCGCCGGGAGGATGAGGTGGGTGTCCCCGAACTCGTGCCAGAGGTAGGCCCGCCGCAGGGCCTCCTCGTACGCGAGGACCAGGGCCTCCCTGCCCGCCAGTGCCTCCAGCATCAGCAGATGCGAGGTCTCCGGTTCGTGGAGCCCCGTCAGGAGCCCGTCCACCACCCGCACACCCCGCCGGGGCGTGACCACCAGATCCGTCCAGCCGGCGGTCGGCACCACGGCGCCCGACGGCCCGGCGGCCGACTCCAGCGACCGCACGGCCGTCGTCCCGACCGCCACGATCCGCCCTCCGGCCGCCCGGGCCGCGTTCACCAGCCACGCCGTCGCCGCCGGCACCGAGAAGCGCTCCGGGTAGGGAGGCTCGTGCGCCTCCGGGGACGACACCCCCGTGTGCAGCGTGACCGGGGCGAACTGCACCCCCCGGCTCACCAGCTCCGCCACCAGCGCACCCGTGAAGGGCCGCGAGGCACTCGGCATCTCCGCCGACCCCGACCCGTCCGGACAGGGCACCGAGAACACCGTCCGGTACGCCGCGGCGGGCTGGTCCCGCTCCGTGTACCGGTAGCGGATCGGGCGCCCGTACCGCGCCAGCAGCTCCGGCACGGCCGTCTCGGCCGAGGCCCACCACAGCCGGTCCGCTCCCGGGGCCAGCGGTTCGCGGAGCACCAGCCGGGTGCCCCCCGGCAGCCGCACCACGGCCCCCGGCGGACCGCCCGCCCGCGGTACCGTCGTCCCCGCGCCGTCCGGACTCCTCAGCTCCACCGCCCACCGGGCGCCCGCTCCCCGTCCCGGCCCGCGGGTCGAGAAGTGCACCACCACCGGCTCCGGGCCCAGCCGCCCGTCGACCGCCGCCGGCAGGGTGGGAGAGGTGTTCACCACCAGGACGTCCCCCGCCCGCAACTGGCCCGGCAGCTCCCGGAACACCCGGTGCACCACCCGGCGCCCCCGCGAGACCAGCAGCCGCACGTCCTCCCGTCCCGCGCCCCGCACCTCCGCCGGCACCCGCGCCGACAGCTCCGGCGGCACCCGCAGCCCCTCCAGCCGCACGGCGCCCGCCCCGCCCCGCCCGGAGCCCCGGGCCGCACCCGCGCTCACGCGGAGCCTCCCAGGTCCGCGGCGACCAGCCGGCCCGAGGCGGGGCGCTCGGCGAGGAGGCGCAGGAAGGCCGGCACCACCGACTCCGGCGAGGGCCGCGGGTCGCGGTCGCCGGGGACCGCCGCGCGGTACATCCCGGTGTCCATGTCGCCCGGGTCCACGCTCCACGCCCTCAGGCCGGGCTCCTCCACGCCCAGCACCGCCACCAGCCGGTCGAGCGCCGCCTTGGACGCCCCGTAGCCGCCCCAGGTCCCGTACGCCTCCACCGCGGCGTCCGAGCTCACCGCCAGGACCGCCCCCGCGGGAGAACGCCGCAGCAGCGGCAGTGCCTCCCGGACCAGGCCCAGCGCGGCCACCGCGTTCACCTCCAGGGCCCTGCGGAAGCCCTCCAGCGACAGCTCCGCCAGCGGTACCAGGGGCTGCGCGCCGAGCGCACCGGCATTGCTCACCAGCAGGTCCAGCCCGCCCAGCTCCCGGGCGGCGGACACCAGCTCCGAGCGGTGCCCGGCGTCCGCCACATCGCCCGCCACCTGCCTCACCCGCGTCCCGTGGAGTCCCGCCCGCCGCGCGCTCTCCCCGAGCTCCCCGGCCGTCCGGGCACCGAGCACCAGGTCCCAGCCCTCCCGGGCCAGGCCCCTCGCCAGCGCACCCCCGAGTCCCTTCGACGCCCCCGTGACCACCGCTACCGGCATGGCGACCGCCCCTTCCGCTCCGTACGTCGCGTTCTCGCCGCCACCGTAGGAACGCGCACCGCCCGGTCGCCTCGTGCCCGGGCCCCCTCCCGGCCGGGCACTTCGGACTACGACCACCGGTCGGCCTACGACCCGAGGCCCAGGTCCGAAGCGGTCCCCGGCCCGATACGGAAGGTCACCGGCCGCCGGTACCGTGAGGCCATGAGCCATCGACCGAGCTCCGGCCTGGCGGCCGTGAGCACCGCGCTGCTGGCGATGAGCCGGCACCTCCAGGTGCGCGACGTGCTGGCGACGATCGTCGCCTCGGCCAGGGAGCTGCTGGACGCCGAGTACGCGGCGCTGGGCGTCCCCGACGACCACGGCGGCTTCGCCCAGTTCGTGGTCGACGGCGTCTCCGACGCCCAGTGGAAGGCCATCGGCCCCCTGCCGCGCCAGCACGGCGTCCTCGCCGCGATGCTCCAGGGCGCGCGCGCCGAGCGGCTGGCCGACGTCACCCGGGACCCGCGCTTCGGCGGCTGGCCCTCCGCCCACCCCGAGATGACCGACTTCCTCGGGCTGCCGATCCGGGACGGCGACGAGGTGATCGGCGCCCTCTTCCTCGCCAACAAGCGCTGCGCCCGGCCGCCGTCCGGCGGCTGCGGCTTCACCGAGGAGGACGAGGAGCTGCTGGGCATCCTCGCCCAGCACGCCGCCATCGCCCTGACCAACGCCCGGCTGTACGAGCGCAGCCGCGAACTCACCATCGCCGAGGAGCGCTCGCGCCTCGCCCACGAGCTCCACGACGCCGTCAGCCAGAAGCTCTTCTCCCTGCGGCTGACGGCCCAGGCCGCCGCCGCGCTGGTGGACCGCGCCCCGGCCCGCGCCAAGGAGGAGCTGCACCAGGTGGCGGAGCTGGCCGCGGAGGCCGCCGACGAGCTGCGTGCCGCCGTGGTGGAGCTGCGTCCCGCGGCACTGGACGAGGACGGCCTGGTCAACACCCTGCGCACCCAGGTCCAGGTCCTGGACCGCGCCCACAGCGCCCGGGTCACCTTCGACGCGGGCCGCATCAGGGCGCTGCCCGCCGCCCAGGAGGAGGCGCTGCTGAGGGTCGCGCAGGAGGCCCTGCACAACGCGCTGCGCCACTCCGGCGCCGGCCGGGTGGACGTCGCCCTCGCCCGCCGGGGCCGCGGTGCGGTCCTGAGCGTCCACGACGACGGCAGGGGCTTCGACCCCGGAGCGGTGCGCAGGGCGGGCCGCCACCTCGGCCTGGTCTCCATGCGGGACCGCGCCGGGGGAGTGGGCGGCGCCCTGACGGTGGAATCGGCGCCCGGCGAGGGCACCACGATCGAGATGGAGGTCCCCGGTGGCTGAGGAGCGGATCCGGGTGCTGCTGGTCGACGACCACCAGGTGGTCCGGCGGGGCCTGCGCACCTTCCTGGAGGTGCAGGACGACATCGAGGTGGTCGGCGAGGCCGCCGACGGGGCGGAGGGCGTGGAGCGGGCCGTCGAGCTGGAGCCGCACGTCGTCCTGATGGACGTGAAGATGCCCGGCACGGACGGCATCGAGGCGCTGCGCAGGCTGCGCGATCTGGGCAGCCCGGCGAGGGTGCTCATCGTGACCAGCTTCACCGAGCAGCGCACCGTCGTCCCCGCCCTCCGGGCGGGCGCCTCCGGCTACGTGTACAAGGACGTGGACCCCGACGCCCTCGCCGGGGCGATCCGCTCGGTCCACGCGGGCCATGTGCTGCTCCAGCAGGAGGTCGCCGGGGCACTGCTCTCGCAGGACGCGCCGGGCGGCGGTTCGGGCAGGGGCCCGAGCCTGACCGACCGGGAGCGCGAGGTGCTCGGCCTGATCGCCGACGGCCGCTCCAACCGGGAGATCGCCCGTGCGCTGGTGCTCTCGGAGAAGACCGTGAAGACACACGTCTCGAACATCCTGATGAAGCTCGACCTCGCGGACCGGACGCAGGCCGCGCTGTGGGCCGTCCGGCACGGTGACGCGGGCTGAGGAGAGCGCGGCCCGGGGCGTACGCGGGCGTGTCCGGGCCCCCGGGGGAGCGCGGCCGGGCACACAATCGGAATGTCATCTTCCGAACGTGGATTCACACCGACGGGTGTTCGTCACTCACATGGCGTATCCGTGCGGGGGGTCGGGCGTTCTCCAGAGTGCCGCGGCGGCCGTCGCGGCACTCGCCCAGGAGGATGAAGCAGTGAAGAACCTGAAGAAGGCCGCAGCCCTCACCATGATCGCCGGCAGCTTCGTGGCCGCCGGCGCGGGCGCCGCCTCCGCCACCGAGGCCGGCGGTGCGCACGCCCACGGCCAGGCCGTCCAGTCCCCGGGCGTCGCCTCCGGCAACCTCGTCCAGCTGCCCGTGCACATCCCGGTGAACGTGTCCGGCAACTCGGTCAACGTGATCGGCCTGCTGAACCCCGCCTTCGGCAACGCCGCCACCAACGCCTGACGCCCCCGCCACCGCCCCGGCCCCCCGCGGGACCGGGGCGGTGGCGCACCGTCAGCCGCGCCCGCGCTCCCGCTCCTCCACACAGGCGTTGTACGCCGCCACCTGCGCCCGCCGTGCCACCCGCTCCACCGGCTCCAGCGCCCGCGCCCGCGCCGCCATCTCCGAGGCGCTGACCGCACCCCCGTGCCCGTTGCCGTAGGCCAGGGAGACCAGCAGCGCGATCCGCCGGGCCAGCTCCAGCACCCGCGCCGCCCGCGCCGGGTACCCCGGCGCCAGCGCCTCCCCGCACCCGGCCTCGGCCCGGGCCCGGTACGCGTCCAGCGCGGCCTCCGCCGCCGGACCGGAGGCCGCCACGTCGAGCCGCGCCAGGACCTCGGCCGCCTCCCGCAGCGCCTCCGCCAGCTCCCTCTCGGCCTCGCCCAGCGAGGGGACGTCCGCGGGCGGTGCCTCACGCACCGGGAGGCACCGCCAGACCACCTCCCGGTGCACATCGCCCACCGGCCCCGCCTCGTGCACCTCGGGCACCAGCCCGAAGGCCGCCCCCACGGCCGTGACCGCCTCCTCCGCCTCCAGGGCGCGGGCGTTGAACTCGGGCGGCCCGCTCAGCCCCAGCGGATGCCCCGGAGCGGGCAGTGCCACCCGGAAGCCCGTCACCCCCAGGGCCCGCAGCCGCCCCAGGGCCAGCGTGAGCCCGACCGGCCGGTCCTCTTCGGGCAGGCCCTCCACCCGGTGCACGGCGTCCCCGCCGGTGATCGCGGCCGCCGCGTCGTCCGGCGGGACGAGACCGGCCAGCAGCGCGTTGCCCCAGGCGGCCAGGCGCCCTGAACGTGGTTCCGAAAGCATGCCGACCAGCCTAGGCCGCCCCGTCACCCCCGGTGGGCCCACGCCGAAGGCCGCGGCACCTCGCCGCGTCGCCCGGACGCCCCGGCACGGGACGGCCCGCCGCCGCGCGGCGCACCGCGGCCGGTGCCGCACCCGCTTCCGCCGGGGGCGGCGGGACGGTCCCCGGGGCGTGCCGCGGAGGTCCCGCCCGCCCGGCCCCGGGCCCCGGCAGGCACCCCCGCCGGGCCGCCGGAGTCCTCCGGGTGCGCCCGGCGCGAGGGCCCCTCGCCGCGCACCGGTCGCCGCGCCCTGGGAACACCCCCGGGAGGCGCGGGACGGCCCGGGCCTCCCGGCACGTCCCGCTCCGCCCGGAACGACCGGTCCGTCCTGCCGTGCCGGGATCCCGGCGCCTTGTGACGTACCGCACCCCGGACCGTCCCGCACCCGGCCCACGGGCCCCGCGCCTCCCGGAGCGCCGGCCGCGGACCGGGCCGGGGCCCGGAGCGCGGGGCGGGTGGCGTAGGTTTTCCCTCGGTGCTGTGTCCTGAGCCGTACGCAGGAGGCCCACGGCGCACCGACACCCGAAGACCTCGACGACGCATGGGGAGACAACGCGCTCATGAGCGATGTACTGGAGCTGGTGGACGTATCCGTGGTCCGCGAGGGACGCGCTCTGGTGGACGACGTCTCCTGGTCGGTCAAGGAGGGGGAGCGCTGGGTGATCCTCGGACCCAACGGCGCCGGGAAGACCACCCTCCTCAACATCGCCTCCAGCTACCTCTTCCCCAGCACCGGCAGCGCGCGGATCCTCGGCGAGCGCCTGGGTGCGGTGGACGTCTTCGAGCTGCGCCCCCGCATCGGCATGGCCGGCATCGCGATGGCCGAGAAGCTCCCCAAGAGCCAGACCGTCCTGGAGACCGTCCTCACCGCCGCGTACGGCATGACCGCCACCTGGAACGAGGACTACGACGAGATCGACGAGCAGCGGGCCCGCGCCTTCCTCGACCGCCTCGGCATGACCGAGTACCTCGACCGCCGCTTCGGCACCCTCTCCGAGGGCGAGCGCAAGCGGACCCTCATCGCCCGCGCGCTGATGACCGACCCCGAACTCCTGCTCCTCGACGAGCCCGCCGCCGGACTCGACCTCGGCGGACGCGAGGACCTCGTACGCCGCCTCGGCCGCCTCGCCCGCGACCCCTACGCCCCCTCCATGATCATGGTGACCCACCACGTGGAGGAGATCCCGCCGGGCTTCACCCACGTGCTGATGATCCGCCAGGGCAAGGTCCTCGCCGCGGGCCCCGTGGAGACCGAGCTGACCTCCCGCAACCTCTCCCTCTGCTTCGGCCTCCCCCTCGTCGTCGAGCGCACCGGCGACCGCTGGACCGCGCAGGGCCTTCCGCTCGGCTGAGCGAAGCCCCCTGCCCCCGGAGGCAGTTGCGGACCGGTTGCCACCGGCCGCGGCGCCGGCCGGGCGGCCCTCCGGGCCGAACGCCCCCTGTCCCGACGGCGACCACCGCCCCTACCATGGGTGCCGTGGACATCGATGCGTGGGTGTGGTGGCTGATCGTCGCGGTCGCACTGGGCATTCCGCTCGTGCTGACCGCCATGCCGGAGTTCGGCATGTTCTCCGCAGGGGCGGTGGCCGCGGCCGTCACCGCGGCCCTCGGCGCCGGAGTGGTCGCCCAGGTGCTCGTCTTCGTCGCGGTCTCGGTGGCACTGATCGCCGTCGTCCGCCCCCTCGCCGCCCGGCAGCGCTCGCAGAAACCCGGGTTCGCCAGCGGCGTGGACGCCCTGACGGGACGCCAGGCCGTGGTCGTCGAGCGTGTCGACGGGCGGAACGGGCGGATCAAGCTCGGGGGCGAGATCTGGTCCGCCCGCTCCTACGACGAGTCCGCCGCCTTCGAGGTCGGCGCACAGGTCGACGTCGTCGAGATCGACGGTGCCACCGCCGTGGTCATGTGACGCCCCGCCGCCCACCGCTCCCGGCCGAAGGCACCGCACCGGCCGAACGGGCCCCACCACGGCCCGAGTTCTGGGAAACTGATCACCACAGTCGACGGACCGGTCCGGCGCCGGTCCCCGGGGACACCCCGCAGCGAAGGGCACAGGGAGCGCGATGCAACCGATCATCATCGTCCTGATCATTCTGGTGGTGCTCGTCTTCATCGCCCTGATCAAGACCATCCAGGTCATCCCCCAGGCCAGCGCCGCCATCGTCGAACGCTTCGGCCGCTACACCCGCACCCTCAACGCGGGCCTGAACATCGTCGTGCCCTTCATCGACTCCATCCGCAACCGCATCGACCTGCGCGAGCAGGTCGTCCCCTTCCCGCCCCAGCCGGTGATCACCCAGGACAACCTGGTCGTCAACATCGACACCGTCATCTACTACCAGGTGACCGACGCCAGGGCCGCCACCTACGAGGTCGCCAGCTACATCCAGGCCATCGAGCAGCTCACCGTCACCACGCTCCGCAACATCATCGGCGGCATGGACCTGGAGCGGACGCTCACCTCCCGCGAGGAGATCAACGCGGCCCTGCGCGGTGTGCTCGACGAGGCCACCGGCAAGTGGGGCATCCGCGTCAACCGCGTCGAACTGAAGGCGATCGAGCCCCCCACCTCCATCCAGGACTCGATGGAGAAGCAGATGCGCGCCGACCGGGACAAGCGCGCCGCCATCCTCACCGCGGAGGGCATCCGCCAGTCCCAGATCCTCACCGCCGAGGGCGAGAAGCAGTCCGCCATCCTGCGCGCCGAGGGCGAGGCCAAGGCGGCCGCCCTCAAGGCGGAGGGCGAGGCCCAGGCGATCCGCACCGTCTTCGAGTCCATCCACGCCGGCGACGCGGACCAGAAGCTGCTCGCCTACCAGTACCTCCAGATGCTCCCGAAGATCGCCGAAGGCGATGCCAACAAGCTCTGGATCGTGCCCAGCGAGATCGGCGACGCCCTCAAGGGCCTCAGCGGCGCCATGGGCAACTTCAACCCGATGGCGGGCATGGGCGGCAGCGTGCCCGGCCAGCAGAAGAGCGGCAGCGCCGCCGAGCGCCGGGAGCAACCCCCCATCGACTGACGGCCGCACCCCCGTGGATGATCGGTGAGGCCCCTCGACCCTGTGGCGGGGAGGCGTCTCATCGACCGTGGAGGAGATGGCGTTGTCCATCTGGGATTCGTTGTCCGTCTGGGAAGCACTCGCGATCCTCGCCGCCGGGATCGGCGCGGGCACCATCAACACCATCGTGGGCTCGGGAACGCTCATCACCTTCCCCGTCCTGCTCGCCACCGGCCTGCCACCGGTCACCGCGACGGTCTCCAACGCACTCGGCCTCGTCCCCGGCTCCCTCAGCGGCGCCATCGGCTACCGGGAGGAGCTGCGGGGCCAAGGACGGCGGGTGCGCACGCTCGCCGTCGCGGCCGCCCTCGGCGGGGTCACCGGAGCGGTGCTCCTCACCCTGCTGCCCCCGACGGCCTTCGAGACCATCGTCCCCGTCCTGGTCGCGCTGGCACTGGTGCTGGTCGTCCTCCAGCCCCGGATCTCCGCGGCCGTCCGGCGCCGCCGCGAACGCCGGGGAACCGCGTCCGGCGCGGCCGACGTGGGGCCCGCCCTGTTCTGCGGACTGCTGCTCGCCAGCGTCTACGGCGGCTACTTCACCGCCGCCCAGGGCATCCTCTACCTGTCGCTGATGGGCATGCTCCTGAACGACACCCTCCAGCGCCTCAACGCCGTCAAGAACGTCCTCGCCGCCATCGTGAACAGCATCGCGGCCCTGTTCTTCCTCTTCGTCGCCGACTTCGACTGGGCCGCCGTGCTGCTCATCGCCGTCGGCTCGGCCGTCGGCGGCCAGATCGGCGCGAAGGTGGGGCGCCGCCTGCCCCCCGCCGTCCTGCGCACCGTCATCGTCGTGGTGGGCGTGAGCGCCATCGCACAGCTGCTGCTGCGCTGAGAACGCCAGGGGCCCGCTCCCGCCTCCGCGGAAGCGGGCCCACCCGGCAACGGCCGCGCCCCGCCCGGCCCCGTCGGCCTCATGCGGCGGGGGCCGTCACCAGCCAGTCGGGGAGAGCCGCCCGCTCGCCGGAGCGCAGCCCCAGCAGCATCGCCTCGGCCGGCGAGGGCACGAACGGGCGGCGCAGCAGCGGCATCCCCGCCTGCTCCGGCGTCCGGTCCGCCTTGCGGTGGTTGTCCTCCGCGCACGAGGCCACCGTGTTCAGCCAGGAGTCGGCACCTCCGTGCGACCTCGGCACCACGTGGTCCACGGTCGTGGCACGACCGCCGCAGTACGCGCAGCGGTTCTGGTCCCGCACGAGCACACCCCTGCGCGACCACGGCGCCTGTCTTCGGAACGGCACCCGTACGTAGCGGCAGAGCCTGATCACCCGGGGCACGGGAAGGTCCACGGCGGCGCCGCGCACACGCAGCTCGGGGTGCGCCTGCTCGACGACGGCCTTGTCCTGGAGCACCAGTACCACGGCGCGGTTCAGCGTCACCGTCGACAGCGGCTCGAAGCTCGCGTTCAGCACCAGCGTGTCACGCATCCAGCCCACCTCCCGTTCACGCCCCGTGCCCGGTCGGCGGGCTCGGGCTCGCAACAACTCTGGCCGGGCGCGCCGAGATGGACAACGCAATATCCGTGCCTGCCCGGAGGACGAACCCCCGGCTCCCGGCAAGAAAAAACTGCCCTGCCCTGATCTCTCCAGAACCAGGGCAGGGCAAACGGGAGGCGAACACTCAGCCCGCGGCCGGCTCCTCGAACTCGGCGATCACATGGGCCCGTGCCAGCGTGTGGAAGCGCAGATGGAAGCCGACCGCGGCCGGCGAGGCGTCGGCGTCCGGACCCAGCTTCCCGGTGTCCACCGCGTACACGGTGAAGACGTAGCGGTGCCGTTCACCGGCCGGGGGCGCGGCGCCGCCGAAGTCCCTGGACCCGTAGTCGTTGCGGACGTGGACGGCCCCCGGCGGAAGCCCGTCGAACATGCCGCCGCCCGCACCGGCGGGCAGCTCGGTCACCGAGGCCGGGATGTCGAAGAGCACCCAGTGCCAGAACCCGCTGCCCGTCGGCGCGTCCGGGTCGAAACAGGTCACGGCGAAGCTCCCGGTCCCCTCCGGGAAGCCCTCCCAGCGCAGATGAGGGGAAGTGTCGCCCTTCGCGCGCACCTGGGCGTCCCCCAGGTCGGAGCCCGGTGCGATGTCGTCGCTCACCACCGTGAACGAGGGCACCGGCGGGTGGAAGTCGTGCGGAAGGGGAGCCCGCGTCGGCTCGGCCACGTCGAAAACCTCCGGTTCGGCAGTCCTGTCGGTTCCACCGCCGCCGGTCCGCCGGAACGCGGTCCGGCGACGGTGGAGACGAGCCTAGGGCCTCGTCCGGTCCGCTACGGCCGAGCCGCGGCGCCCCGCACGGCCGCGCGCCGCGCCGCCGGTCGCCGGCACGGCCCGCCGCGCCCTCCCGACCCGGCCCTGCGCGCGCACCCGGCGCCGAAGCGCTTACCCCGTGGCCCCGCCGTCCGGGCGGACGACGGGTGCGTCCGGCGGGCTCCGGGGCGCTCAGAACCAGTTGCGGCGCCCGCCGACGTCGGCGAGCCACTGGTTGAGGTAGCCGGCCCAGTCCGTGCCCTGGTAGTCGTGGTGACCGACCTGGAACGAGCGGTAGGAGTCGCTGCCCTCGGTGAACAGGCCCGGCTTCTTGTCCATCTCCAGCACGACGTCCATCTCGCGCTCGTCGGCGATGAACGTCAGCTCCACCTGGTTCAGGCCCCGGTACTGCTGGGGGGCGAAGAACTCGATCTCCTGGTAGAACGGCAGCCGCTGGCGGGTGCCCCGGATGTGGCCGCGCTCCATGTCGGCGCTCTTGAAGCGGAACCCGAGCTGGATAAAGGCGTCGAGGATGGCCTTCTGCGCGGGGAGCGGGTGGACGTTGATCGGGTCGAGGTCGCCGGAGTCCACGGCGCGGGCGATCTCCAGCTCGGTGGTCACACCGATGTGCATCCCGCGCAGGATCTGGCCGTCGATCGCGGTGACGGGCGTCTCCCACGGGATCTCCAGGCCGAACGGCACCACGTGGACCGCCCCGGCCTTCGCCTCGAAGGCGCCGCCGAGGCGGACCTTGGTGAACTCGATGTCCTGCTTGTACTCCTGGTCGCCGCTCTCGACCTCGACCCGCGCCTGGAGGCCGACGGAGAGCCCCTCGATCTGCTGGTCGACGGAGCCGCCCTGGATGCGCACCTCGCCCTGGACCACGCCGCCCGGTACGACGTTCTCCTCGGACAGCACGGTTTCCACGGAGGCACCGCCGGCACCCAGGCTCGCGAGCAGCTTCTTGAAGCCCATGTCCACTCCTAGCTTGTTCTTCTCGGTCGTCTCGGTCGCACGGCCGTCGACCCCGTATACGCCGCAGGACCGCGGGCGGTTCCCCGGTAGCCTCGATCCGGTGACCGTGAGACCCGACCGTACGCCGCTGCTCCGCCCGTTCCGCGACCGGGCCGTCCCCCGGAGGGCACCGGTGCTGCCGGGTCGGGCACCTGTGCGCGGGGCGGTGACGGGAGGAGCCCCCCGCCGTGCTCACGTCCGCTGCACCCCTGCCGAGGAGGACGCCCGCCGTGGACCGTGACTTCCTCTCCCGTCCTGCCGAAGAGGCCGCCCCCACGCTGCTCGGGAGCGTCCTCACCTGCACGACCCCGGAAGGGACCGTCAGCGTCGTCCTCACCGAGACCGAGGCGTACTCCGGTACGGCCGACCCGGCCTCGCACGCCTACCGGGGCCGGACGCCCCGCAACGCCGCCATGTTCGGACCCGCGGGGCACCTGTACGTGTACCGGTCCCACGGCCTCCACTGGTGCGCCAACGTCGTCACCGGGACGGACGGCGCCGCCTCGGCCGTCCTGCTCCGGGCGGGCAGGGTCGTGGAGGGGGAAGACCTGGCACGTGAGCGGCGGGGGGAGCGGGTCGACGGCCCGCGTCTCGCCCGAGGTCCGGGCAACTTCTGCCGGGCACTCGGCATCACGCGGGAGCACAACGGCGCGGACGTCCTGTCAGGTTCCGCGGTCGTCCTGTCCGAGGGCGAGCCGGTACCCGCCGCGCTGATCCGGGTGGGTCCCCGGGTGGGTGTGAGCAGGGCCCACGACTGGCAGCACCGGTTCTCCCTCGCCGGGGATCCGACGGTCTCGGCGTACCGGCTGAGTCCGCGAGCCCGACCGTCCGCCGGTTCCTGATCCGCGGCCCGCGTCCGGCCGGCGGAGACGTGCCGCGGGCATCCGGGTACGGCCCGGGTCCTCCGGGCGCGGGGTGGGGCGACCGGTGACAGGTATCGCGACCGCCGACCCGATGGCGGGCCGCTGCCCGGTCCGCCCGCCCCAGGACGCTCGACTTGACGCACTCGGGCCGGACCCCTAATGTATTCCGAGCCGCTGGAACGGGATGTGCCTCCAAGCACCCCGGAGCGGCAACCCATCACTCACGAACGACTCCCGGACCGGGCGAATTTCGGCATGCCGAAATTCTGCTCGAATGCCTCGATTATGAGCCGCCAGGAGAATCCGCTAACGTGGTGGAAGCCGAAAAGGAAAACGCGAAAGCGGCCCCTTTGAGGCAGTCCCGCCGACGGGGAATCGGAGCCAAAAGGGTCTGATAGAGTCGGAACCGCTGGAAGGCCGGGAGGCCGGAAAGCGGAGAGCAGGACCGAGAAACACCCCGAGGAAATCGGATCGGAAAGATCTG
>NZ_JANHKP010000023.1 GCF_024497955.1 Streptomyces sp. C10-9-1
GGGCCCGGGTCCCGGTGTGAGGGGCTGCCGTCCCGGGGTGCGGCGGGCGCGGGTACGGCGGACCGGGCGGCACCGGACGCGTCGGACGTCATTGTCATATCGAATTCACCACTCGTTCGACCCGATGGATTCGCCTATTGTGCCGCACCCCGCGCGGCGGAACGGTGCAGAATCCATTCACCAACCCGGACGATCGCGATAGCCCCGACGGCCCCCCGGGCACACGTTGCGGCAATCGGGTGAACGCCCGCAACCAAACCCGGCGGCTCCAGTTGGTCAGGCTGCACCGCGTTCGCGCGTTCATAACGAAAAGGGACAAGTAAGTGATCAAGAAGATTCTGACGACGGCCATGGTCACCGCTTCCATGGTGGGCGCCGGCGCGGCCATGGCTCCGCAGGCTCTGGCCGTCGGCGACAACGAGGGCACCTTCTCCGCGAGCGGCAACGGCGCCTCGCAGTCCTACGGCAACGCGGCCACGCACGGCGACATGAGCCCGCAGATGAGCCTGGTCCAGGGCTCGCTCAACAAGCCCTGCATCGGCCTGCCCGCCAAGGCCAACGTCGGCTCCCTCGTCGGCCTGGTGCCGATCGCCGTCCAGGACGTCCCGATCCTGTCGGCCCCGCAGAACCAGCAGTGCGTCGAGAACTCCACCCAGGCCAAGGGTGACGAGCCGCTGTCGCACATCCTCAGCGACATCCCGATCCTGTCGGAGAACGGCCTCTCCGGCCGCTGACCCGCCGGAACGGAAACCGCCCCCGTGCGCAGCCGGCGCACGGGGGCGGCGCCCTGTCCGGACGATTTCCGGCATTCGGGGGCCGCATTGCCCACCGAATGACGGAAGTAGGTTCGAACCATTATCGGTGAGGCATACGAGTGACTTTTCGAACTGCTCGCCGGTGAGCGGTTTCCGAACGGGAATCGTCTCGTTACCCAGTCTGCGGAAGCGCATGCCCGCATATACCGATGTGCGGCTGCGCGGGCACGAAGGCCGTGCCCCCGTACCGCGCTTCCCGCTGAAAGGATCGAAATGAAGCACATGAAGGCTGCTGCCGTCGTCGCCGGTATCGTCATGGCGCTGGGCGGTGCCGCCGCCCCCGCCATGGCCGACGCGGGTGCCAACGGTGCCGCTGTCGGCTCCCCCGGCGTCCTGTCGGGCAACGTGATCCAGGTCCCGATCCACATCCCGGTGAACGTCTGCGGCAACTCGATCAGCGTGGTCGGCCTGCTGAACCCCGCGTTCGGCAACACCTGCATCAACGCCTGACCCTTCCGCCCGGCGTCCCCGGACGCAGCGGAGCCGAGGCCCCGGTGGCGCTTCCGCGCCA
Source organism: Streptomyces sp. C10-9-1 (assembly GCF_024497955.1). Lineage (GTDB taxonomy): Bacteria > Actinomycetota > Actinomycetes > Streptomycetales > Streptomycetaceae > Streptomyces > Streptomyces sanyensis. The sequence goes on from NZ_JANHKP010000023.1 coordinate 1,327, forward strand.
CCGGGGCCTCAGTGCGCGGGCAGCACCGCCGAGACCACGGCGGCGCCGCGCTCCTCGCACACGGCGGTCTCCACGAGCAGACCTCGGCGGGCCAGCAACCGCTCCGTCCGCGGCGCCTGCCGCTCGCCGGTCTCCACCAGCAGCACTCCGCCCGGGGAGAGCCAGTACGCCGCCCCGGCGGCCACCCGCCGCTGGACGTCGAGACCGTCCGGACCGCCGTCCAGCGCGGCCTGTGGCTCGTGCTCCCGGGCCTCGGCGGGCAGCAGCCCCAGCTCGGCGGTGGGGACGTACGGCGCGTTGGCGAGGAGCACGTCGACCCGCCCCCGCAGCGCGCCGGGCAGTGCGGTGTAGAGGTCGCCCTCGTGGACCGTCCCGCCCAGGGGTGCCAGGTTGCGCCGGGCGCAGCGGACGGCGGCCGGGTCGATGTCGGCGGCGTGCAGCTCGCCGGCGCCCAGGGCGCGGTGCACGGCCGCGCCCAGTGCGCCCGTCCCGCAGCAGAGGTCCAGGACGAGGGGGCCGGGCGGGGCCAGGGCGAGGGCCCGTTCCACCAGGAACTCGCTGCGCCGGCGGGGGACGAAGACCCCGGGGTCCACGGCGGTGCGGTGGCCGTGGAACTCGGCCCAGCCGAGGACGTGCTCCAGCGGGAGGCCGGCGGCCCGGCGCTCGGTCATGGCGGCCAGTTCGTCCGCCGTGCCGGCCGCGGCCAGCAGCAGTGACGCCTCCTCCTCGGCGAAGACGCAGCCCGCGGAGCGCAGCGCGGCGACGGTGACGGAGTGGGCACGGCGGGTGGGGGCAAGGGGCATGGACTGCCTTTCGGGTACCGACGGGCACCCGGCGACCGCGACCGCCCGGGGCTCAGACCCGGTGGTCGGCGCGGCGGCGGAGAAGGGGCGCCCGGCCTGCGAACGGGTTGATCGGGTCCACCTCCTCCGGTCCCTGGCGGGCCCGAGACGGCCCGCACCTTGCGTGGACGCACAGTATCCCATCGCATCCGGCCGGGGGTGACGAGCGCAACACCGCCGTCCCTCGCGTTGGAATCACAGGTCGCCGACCCGGGCCGGAGCGCATTCGAAGGGCCCTGAGGGCCTGCACCACCCAAAGCTGCAAAACAGGACATTCGACACCCGCCCTCCGCGCGGAATCCCGTCGGCGATCACCGGGCCGCCGCCGTAAGCTCGCGTCATGCAGGTGATCCAGTCGACGAAGCTCGCCAACGTCTGTTACGAAATCCGGGGCCCGGTCCTCGAGGAGGCAATGCGGCTGGAGGCGGCCGGTCACCGGATCCTCAAGCTGAACACGGGCAACCCGGCGGCCTTCGGCTTCGAGTGCCCGCCGGAGATCCTGGAGGACATCCTCCGCAACGTCGGCGGCGCCCACGGCTACGGCGACGCCAAGGGCCTGCTCTCCGCGCGGCGCGCGGTGATGCAGCACTACCAGACCAAAGGCATCGACCTGGACGTCGAGGACGTCTACCTCGGCAACGGCGTCTCGGAGCTGATCCAGATGTCGATGCAGGCCCTGCTCGACGACGGCGACGAGGTGCTCGTCCCCGCACCGGACTACCCGCTGTGGACCGCCTCGGTGTCGCTGTCCGGCGGGACGGCCGTGCACTACCGCTGCGACGAGCAGTCCGACTGGATGCCCGACCTGGCCGACATCGAGCGGAAGATCACGGACCGCACCAAGGCCCTGGTGATCATCAACCCGAACAACCCGACCGGAGCCGTCTACGACGAGGCGATGCTCCGCTCGCTCACCGACATCGCCCGGCGCCACCGGCTGGTCGTCTGCTCCGACGAGATCTACGACAGGATCCTCTACGACGGCGCCACGCACACCCCGACCGCCGCGGTCGCCCCCGACCTGCTGGTGCTCACCTTCAACGGGCTCTCCAAGAACTACCGGGTGGCGGGCTACCGCTCCGGCTGGCTGGCGGTCTGCGGCCCCAAGAAGGGCGCCTCCTCGTACATCGAGGGCCTGACGATCCTGGCCAACATGCGCCTGTGCGCCAACATGCCCTCGCAGCACGCGGTGGCCACCGCGCTGGGCGGGCGGCAGTCGATCGAGCAGCTGGTGCTGCCGGGCGGACGGCTCCTGGAGCAGCGGGACACGGCCTACGAGCTGCTCACCCGGATCCCCGGGATCACCTGCGTGAAGCCGAAGGGCGCCCTCTACCTGTTCCCGCGGCTCGATCCCGCGGTGTACAAGATCAAGGACGACCGGCAGATGGTGCTGGACCTCCTGCGGTCCGAGAAGATCATGGTCGTGCACGGGACGGGCTTCAACTGGCCCGAACCGGACCACTTCCGCATCGTGACGCTGCCCGCGGCCAAGGACCTGGCGGACGCGGTGACCCGGATCGGGACCTTCCTCGACGGCTACGGGCAGCACTGATCCGTCCCGGCGGGGCCGTTCCGCCCCGGGGCGGGGCGGCCGCCGGGGCACCGCACGGCGGCGGATTCCGATAGCGAGCCAATTTTAGACTCAATCCAATGTAGGATGGTCTCCTGACAGCGCGGGAGGCCGTCCATGTACGAACCGATCCGCACCAAGTCGGTCCACCAGGTGGCCGACGACGGTGCCTTCCCCCACCGCTCACGCGAGGAGGAGCTGGACATCCAGCTCGCGGGGCACCTCTCCGCGCTGCTCGCCGTGACCGACGAACTCGCCCTGCGCGAGGCCGCCGAGGCGATCGCCGTCCAGGTGGCCCGTCTGCGCGGCGCTCCCCCGGTCCGCCACGCCGCCCTCAGCGGCGCCGACGGCCCCGCGCTGCACCGGCGGGCGCACGCGCTGGCCGGCCGTGCCCTGGTGGTGGCGGCCTCGCGGGCCGACACCGCCGCGGCGATCCTGGCCGCGGAGCGCATGGACGCGCATGCCGCGGCGCTCGAAGGCCGACCGCTGGTCGGCACCCCCTGATCGGCCCCGGTCCGCCGCCGGGGAGGTCGCGGACCGGGCGCCACCCCCTCCCCCGCGGGTGCGGGGCCGGTCGGACGGCCCCCGGAGCAGGACGCTCCGGGGGCCGTCGTCACGTGGCCGGCCAGGGTGACACCACAGGTCAGGGCGGACGTCGGACCGACCCGCCACGGTCGGTGGGTCAGCCCAGGCGGTCGACCAGGGCCCGGTACTCCTCCCACAGCTCCTTCGGGGTGTGGTCGCCGAAGGTGTCGAGGTGCCCGGGAACCAGGGCGGCCTCCTCCCGCCAGACCTCCGGGTCGACGGTGAGCAGGTAGTCGAGGTCGGCCTGGGCGAGGTCCAGCCCCTCGGTGTCCAGGGAGCCGGGCGCCGGCAGCACGCCGATCGGCGTGCTGACACCCTCGGCGGTGCCCTCCAGGCGCTCCACGATCCACTTCAGCACACGGCTGTTCTCGCCGAAGCCGGGCCAGACGAACTTCCCCGCCTCGTTCTTGCGGAACCAGTTGACGTAGTAGATCCTCGGCAGCTTGGCCCCGTCGCCCCGGGCTTCGGCGGCCTGTCCGACCTTGATCCAGTGGGCCATGTAGTCGCCCATGTTGTAGCCGCAGAAGGGCAGCATGGCGAACGGGTCGCGGCGCAGCTCGCCGACCTTGCCCTCGGCGGCGGCCGTCTTCTCGGAGGCGACGTTGGCGCCGAGGAAGACACCGTGCTGCCAGTCGAAGGACTCCGTGACCAGCGGGACCGCCGAGGCGCGGCGGCCGCCGAAGAGGATCGCGGAGATCGGCACCCCCTTGGGGTCCTCCCACTCGGGCGCGATGATCGGGCACTGCGAGGCGGGGACCGTGAAGCGGGCGTTGGGGTGGGCGGCGGGCGTACCGGAGGCGGGCGTCCAGTCGTTGCCCTTCCAGTCCGTGAGGTGCGCGGGCTCCTCCTCGGTCATCCCCTCCCACCAGACGTCGCCCTCGTCGGTCAGCGCGACGTTGGTGAAGACGGCGTTGCCCCAGAGGGTCTTCATGGCGTTGGCGTTGGTGTGCTCGCCGGTCCCGGGGGCGACGCCGAAGAAGCCGGCCTCGGGGTTGATCGCGTAGAGGCGGCCGTCCTCGCCGAAGCGCATCCAGGCGATGTCGTCGCCGATGGTCTCGACCGTCCAGCCGGAGATCGTCGGCTCCAGCATGGCCAGGTTGGTCTTGCCGCAGGCGGACGGGAAGGCGGCGGCGACGTAGCGGGCCTCGCCCTGCGGCGGGGTCAGCTTGAGGATGAGCATGTGCTCGGCCAGCCAGCCCTCGTCACGCGCCATGACGGAGGCGATGCGCAGGGCGTAGCACTTCTTGCCGAGCAGCGCGTTTCCGCCGTAGCCCGAGCCGTAGGACCAGATCTCACGGGTCTCGGGGAAGTGCGAGATGTACTTGGTGGAGTTGCACGGCCACGGGACGTCGGCCTCGCCCTCGGCGAGCGGGGCGCCGAGGGTGTGCACGGCCTTGACGAAGAACCCGTCGGTGCCGAGTTCGTCGAGGACGGCCTGCCCCATGCGCGTCATGGTGCGCATGGAGACGGCGACGTACGCGGAGTCGGTGATCTCGACACCGATGGCGGAGAGCGGGGAGCCGAGCGGCCCCATGCAGAAGGGCACCACGTACATCGTGCGGCCCTTCATCGAGCCGCCGAAGATGCCCTTCTCACCGGCGAAGACCTCCTTCATCTCCGCGGGGGCCTTCCAGTGGTTGGTCGGCCCGGCGTCCTCCTCCTTCTCGGAGCAGATGAAGGTGCGGTCCTCGACGCGGGCGACGTCGGAGGGGTCCGAGGCGGCGTAGTACGAGTTCGGGCGCTTGACCGGGTCCAGCTTCCGGAAGGTCCCCTTCGCCACCAGCTCCTCGGCGAGCCGGTCGTACTCGGCCTGCGAGCCGTCGCACCAGACGACCTGGTCCGGCTGCGTGATCGCCGCGATCTCGTCGACCCAGGAGACCAGCTCCCGGTGCCGGGTGGGGACGGTGCCGGGAGCCGCGTTGTCGCGCGCCACGATCGCTCCTAAATGAGGGGTTTGTCGGTTGTTTCCCATGAATGCCCCGTGGGGGCTGCGACCCGGACGCTTCGTAGGCGCTCATCCGGTGCCGACCTCACTCATCTGATCATCCGTGGCGAATGCCCATATGTCCAGAGGGCCTCTCACGTGAGCATCACCACGCCTGCGTGAGCGTCGCCACTCGGGCCCCTGTCACCTACGGTCGCGTAGGTACCATGCCCGCATGACGTCAGCCGCCCTCGAAGCGACCGAGAACGCCCTCCACCAGGTGAAGCCCCGACTGCGCGGCTGGCTGCACGCCGGGATGTTCCCCGCCGTGCTCGTCGCGGGTGTCGTGCTCACCGCTCTCGCCGACTCCCCCCGCGGCCGGATCGCCTGCGGCGTCTACGTCCTCAGCGCCTGCCTGCTGTTCGGGGTGAGCGCCCTGTACCACCGCGGGAACTGGGGACCGCGGACCACCGCCGTGCTGCGCCGGCTCGACCACGCGAACATCTTCCTGATCATCGCGGGCACCTACACTCCGCTCACCCTGCTGCTGCTCCCGGACTCCACCGCGCGCCTGCTGCTCTGGGCGGTCTGGGCGGCCGCCGCGGCCGGGATAGCCTTCCGGGTGTTCTGGGTGGGGGCCCCGCGCTGGCTGTACACGCCCTGCTACATCGCCATGGGCTGGGCGGCGGTCTTCTTCCTGCCCGACTTCATGCGCAAGGGCGGCATCGCCGTTCTCGTCCTGGTGATCGTCGGGGGGCTGCTGTACAGCATCGGGGGCGTGATCTACGGGATGAAGCGCCCCAACCCCTCGCCGCGCTGGTTCGGCTTCCACGAGGTCTTCCACTCGCTCACGCTGGCCGCGTTCACCGTGCACTACGTCGGCATCTCGCTCGTCGCCTACCAGCACGCCTGAGCGCGGCGCGCACGTGTACGCCCCCGGGCAGGTACCCGGGGGCGTACACGTGTGCGGGGGGCGTCAGCGGCCCTGGAGCGCCCTGACGTTGTCGCCGAAGGTCCAGCCCTTGGAGCCGTCCCAGTTGGCCGACCAGGTCATCAGCCCCTTCAGCGCCCCGCCGTAGTGGTTCCAGGCCCGGGCCACCGAGGAGGGAGCCATGTACCCGCCGCCCGCACCCGGCTGCGCGGGGAGCCCGGGGACCTGCCTGTCGTACGGGACCCTGACGGTGGTGCCCTGGACGACCAGGCCCCGGTCCAGGCAGTCGGTCTGCGCGGTGAACCCGGCCACGGTGCCCGCGGCGTAGGAGTCGCCGGAGCAGCCGTACATGCTGCCGTTGTAGTACTGCATGTTCAGCCACCACAGGCGGCCGTTGTCCGCGTACTTCTTGATGACCGGCAGGTACGCGCCCCAGATCGAGCCGTAGACCACGCTGCCGCCGGTGACGTAGGCCGTCTCCGGAGCCATCGTCAGGCCGAAGCCGGCGGGCATCCCGGCCAGCACGCCGTCGATGATGCGGACCAGGTTGGCCTGCGAGGTGGACAGGGTGCCGATGCTGCCGCTGCCGACGAGCCCGGTCTCGATGTCGATGTCGATCCCGTCGAAGTTGTAGCGGCGCAGGATGGGCACGATCGTCTCGACGAAGCGGTCGGCGACGGCCCGGGAGTTCAGGTCGATGCCCGCGGTGGCGCCTCCGATCGACATCAGGACGGTGGCCCCGGCCGCCTTGGCCCGGCACATCTCGGCGGGCGTGGGCACGCGGACGGTCCGGTCCATGCCGTCCTCCCACAGCACCGTCCCGTCCGGGAGGATCACCGGGAAGGCGGTGGTGAGGACGTTGTAGCCGTGGGCCGCGAAGCGGGGGTCGTCCAGGGGCGCCCAGCCGAAGGGCGGGTGGACGCCGTTGGCCGCACCGTCCCAGTTCTCCCAGTAGCCCTGGAGGACCTTGCCGGCGGGCCGGGGCTTGAGGGCGCAGGTGTCGGCGGCGGCACCCGCCGGAGCGCGGTGGGGCGCGGAGACCGCCGGGGCGTGGGCGGGCGCGGCGGTCTCCGCGGGCTCGTCACTCCCGGCGGCGGCCGGGGCTGCGAGGGCGGTGGCGGTGAGCAGGGCGGCGAGTGCCGCTCCGAGGACACGGGCGATCCGTTGGCCTGGCATGCGTGCTCCTGGGGACGTGGGGGTGGTCCGGGGGCGGCACTGCGATTGACCGTAGGATGGTCCAGACCTTTCGTCAACAGGTCTGTACCACAAGGGAGTTGACTTTCCCCCGCGCCCCCGGCCCGCGCCGGAACGGCACCGGGCCCCGTCCGCCGGTCGGTCGCCGGCGGACGGGGCCCGGTGGGCCGGGGAGGGTCACCGCCTGCGCAGGTCGCCCTTCCCGCACGCCACGCCGTCCCGGTTCGGGTCCAGCTTCAGCGGGTCGTCCTTGCCGTTCACCTTCAGCCGCCCGTAGTCGTGCTCCGCCAGCCAGGAGCACCGGGCCCTGGTGGTGGGCGCGACCTTCTTCGGGAAGACGGTCGGCACGCAGACCCCGGCGCTGCCGTAGTGCCGGTCGCAGCCCGCGACCTGCGGGTCGACCGGGGCCGACGCACGCTTGCGCTGCGGCTGCTCGGGGGCGGCCTGCGCCTCCTGCGCGAACTCGTGCACATGCGCCGAGGGCGCCTCGGCCGCCATCGCCGCCGGACCGCTCAGGTGGACCCACTCGGCCACCGAGGGCACGCCGTTGGCGTCGACCGCGAACAGCATGTACCAGCCGGGCGGGGCCAGATTCGGGTTGCTGGTGACATTGAGGTCGATGTTGTTGCCGTCGACCGTCATCGGCAGGTCCACGAAGCGCTGGTTCGGGTCCGAGGAGTGGGTCACCGCCGCCGGGCGGATGAGCTCCGCCTTCACCACGGGCCGGTCCACGGTGATCCGCTGGGTGTCGCCGTAGGTCCACTCGCCGTCGATCACCGAGGTGATCTGCGGCCGCGGCCCCTTCAGCAGGTACGGCGGGGTGTACACCGACACGTTGTGGTTCCACGACCCGTTGCCCGGGTTGTCGCCCACCGACATCACCCGGCCGTCCGGCAGCAGGAAGGACGAGGAGTGGTAGCCGCGGGCCTCGGGGTCCGGGGTGACCGGGTCGAAGGTCTCGGTCACCGGGTCGAAGATCGACGCCTCGTAGACCGGGTTGGCCCGGTTGTGCAGAGCGCCGCCCGTCTCCAGCACCGTGCCGTCCGGCAGCAGCACCGCCGAGACGTACATCTTGCCCTCGGCACCCGTCTGGGGCCGGGGGCCGTCGCCCATGTCGACCGTGCCCTGCGGGATCGGCGGCCCGTGCACGTAACTCGGGTCGGGCTGCTTCAGGTCGATGATGTCCGTCAGCCGGTTGGCCGCCGGGTTGGTGTCGATGTTGCCGCCGCCGAGGGTGAGCACCCGCTGGTCCTGGGCCGGCGGCAGCAGCACGCTCGCGGACTGGTCGCGCTCGTCCTTGCTCTGCAGGCCCGGGACCTCGGTGACGGTGTTCGCCTCGTAGTCGTAGATCGCCGCCCCGGTACCGGGCGTGCCGTTGCCGAAGACGTGGCTGCCCGAGTAGAACAGCCGCCCGTCCTGCATGAGGATCATCGACGGGTACAGGCCCCAGTACGACCAGGTCTGGTTGACCTGCCACAGCGGCAGCCACTTGTTCTCGGCGGCCGAGAAGCGCTCGGCGGTCACCGAGCCGGTGGAGTCCTCCTTCAGACCGCCGAAGGAGATCACGTCGCCGTTGCCGAGGATCGTGGCGGACGGGTACCAGTGCCCGTCGTTCATGTCGTTGGTCCGGATGTAGGTCTCGGTCTCCGGGTCGAACAGGTAGGAGTCCTTGAGTCCCTGGTAGCCGATGGTGCCGTCGGCGGAGGGATAGCCCTTGTTGCCGGACATGATGAGCACCCTGCCGTCCTGGAGCTGGACGTGCCCGGCGCAGAACATGTCGGCGGGGGTCGGGATGACCCGGTAGCTGCCGTCCGCGGGGTCGTACACCGCGGAGGTGAAGCTGCCCGCCTCGAACAGGGACGGGTCATTGCCGGATCCGGCGATCAGCAGCACCTTGCCGTTGTGCATCACCACCGAGTGCATGGAGCGCACCGGGTTCTGCACCGGCAGCACCTCCCAGCGGCCGTCCTCGCACTCCTGCGCGGTCCCCGTGCACTCCGGGTCCGGCACGGGGACGCTGACCTCCTCCATCGCGTAGTCGTCCGTGGTGACCGAACCGGTGCCGTAGACCGAAACACCCCACGCGATCCTGTCGGTGTTCGGCGGCACGGCCGGGGTCCGCACCTCGGCGCGGGCGTAGTCGGCGCTGATCTCCAGCGTCTTGAGGTCGGTCCAGTACTGCCAGCCCGCGTCCGTGTCCCGGCGGAAGAGGGTCACCGAGACATCGGGGGTGGTGGACTTGTACCAGAGCGACAGGTCGTACTGGCGGTCCGGGACCACCGTCGGCGCGCAGACCGTGTTCTCGGTGATCAGGGCCTTGCGGTCGCCGTCGACCCGGCGGGTCAGCTCGACCTTCATGGCCTTGGTGCCCGAGTGGGCGTCGGCGACGGTCTCGAAGGTGTAGTCGTTGTCGCCCCAGCCCGACTGCGACCAGCAGGCGGGCATGGCACCCGTTCCCGCGGTCTCGAAGCCCGGGTTGCTGATCAGGTTGGGCGGGCCCGCCTGCGCGCTCTGCGGCGCGGATATCAGCAGAGCCGTGGTGAGGGCGCCGACGGCGAGCAAGGCGGTCCGGGGCCTGCGGCGCAGTCCGCTCCTGAGGGGTGGTGACATGGTGTTCCCTTCGTGCGTTTCTCGGCGGCTCTCGTGCACGTGCGTGCGGCGGCGGCCGCGGGGCCGACGCCGCACGCACGCGGTCTCCTGGGCCGGCCGCGCCCGCCCGGCGCGGCCGGCCCGCTACCGGGCGGTGTCCAGTGCCCGCGCGCCCGCCCGCCCGCGCCCCGGGGCACCGCGGCGCGGCAGGTAGACCAGCGCCTCGGTCGCCGCGAACCGCACCACGAAGGTGGTCAGCAGGGCGAGGGCCGTCGCGGGCAGCACGGCCATCCCCCACTGGGCGACGAACAGGGCGATCAACGGGATGCGCAGCAGCAGGTCGGCGTTGGCGAGCAGGGCGAAGCGGCCGAACCGGTCCGCCCAGTGCCGGTGCCGCCGCCGCTCGCGGAAGAGCAGGACCTCGATCAGGAGGAAGTTCCACACCACACCGAACTGGTTGGCCACGATCTCGGCCGGCAGGTAGTGCATCCCGCCCGCCACGAGCAGGTGCAGCGCGGCCAGGTTGGGCAGGAAACCGGTCAGGCCGATCACCCCGAAGGCGGCCATCCGGGCCGCGGCCGAGGCGGTGCGCAGCCCGGACAGGTGGGACAGGAACCGCATCCCCTCCCTGGCCGAGGACTTGGACTCGCCCGCGAAGCGGTCCCGGAAGACGAACGGCACCTCCGCCACCGTCTCCGGGCGGCAGCGCACCGCGAGTTCGAGGAGGATCTTGTACCCGAGCGGTTGCAGCTCGTCGGCGGCCACCACGCTGCGGCGGATGGCGAAGAACCCCGACATCGGATCGCTGATGCCCCGCAGCCTCCGCGGGAACAGGGCCTTGGCGAGCCAGGTCGCGCCGCGCGAGACGGCGACCCGGTAGCCTCCGGCGAGCCCCTCGCGGCTGCCTCCGGGGAGGTAGCGGCTGGCCACGACGAGGTCGGCACCGGACGACTCCCCCGCACGGACGAGCTCCGGCACCAGGGCGGGCGGGTGCTGGAGGTCGGCGTCCATCACCACGACCCAGTCGGACCCCGCGCGCTTCAGTCCCTCGACCACCGCTCCGCCGAGACCGCCGACCGGTTCGTCCCGGTGGAGGACCGCCACCGGGAAGGGGCAGTCCTGGGCCGCGTCGCGGATCACCTCCGGGGTGTCGTCGGTGGAGTCGTCGACGAACAGGACCTCGCAGGGCAGCCGGGAGGGCACCGACTCGGTGAGCCTGCGCAGGAGTTCGCGGATGTTGCCGGACTCGTTGAAGGTCGGCACGACGAGGGTCACGGCGCCGGGCTCGGCGACCTGGCCGACGGTCAGTTCCGGGTCGCCGAGCTCGCCGGCCCCGGTCCTACGCGGTGTGGTCACTGGGTGCCTCCTTCGCCGCCGACACGGCGGATCTCGATGCGGTCGTCACCCCGGCCGAACACGGCGACCGCCTCGGAGTTATCCAGGGCCGCCTTGACGTTGGGCAGGTCGACCGCGTCGCGGCGCACGGTCGGCGAGGAGACGACGTAGTCGATGTCCCGCCAGCCTCCCGGGAGGGTCCTGGTCACCGCCGGGTCGAGGTCGGCCTTGTAGAACCAGATGACGCCGGTGCCGGGGGTGAACCCGTCGTGCACCAGGTCCAGCCACAGGGCGTCGTCGACCAGTACCCGGGTGGCGGCCGGGTCCTCCACCCGGGTGCCCATCCACGCCGCGGCCGCCCGGTAGGGGGCGTTGGCGTCCGCGGTGAGGGCGTCGCGGTTGCCCTCGTACCAGTGCGGGACGACGAAGGCGAGGGCCGCCAGCGCCAGCACCCCGGCCAGGGCGCCGCGCACCCGGCGTTCGGCCCGCGGGGCGGCCGCGCGCCCGACGGGCCGCCGCAGCACCGCGTGCGCCACGCTGGCCGCGCCGCCCGCGAGCACCAGGGCCAGGAAGGGCAGCGCCTGGACGACGTACATCGCCGGGAGGTAGCCGGAGGGCCGCAGCGCCACCACGGCCAGGATCAGGACCACCAGCGAGGGGCCCGCCAGCGCCCGCGCGGTCACCGACCAGCGCAGCGTGGCCAGCAGCAGCGCCGCGCCCGCGAGCCCGCCGATCGGCAGCACGGTGTCGTAGTACAGCCAGGAGCGCAGCACCTCGTTCGAGCCCGTGCCCGCCTCCAGGATGAACCCGGAGCCCGGGCGCCCGAGCTGGTAGGTGATGCCGTCCATCAGCGAGACGTGGCCGGGCCCGGACAGCAGCTCGTTGTTGAGCAGCGCGTACAGGGGGTAGCACAGCCCGATCAGGGCGCAGGCGGTGATCGCACCGGTGACGGCGAACTTGCGGGTGTCACGGTGGCTGTGCCGCCACATCGTCACCAGCAGCGCCGGCAGGACCAGCAGCATCGTCTCCTTGGTGAGCACCGACACGGCTCCGGCGAGACCCGCGGCGAAGTGGTGCCACAGGTGCCTGCTCGGGGAGGCGGCCAGGCAGAACGCCAGCAGCATCCACATCACGGCGATGTTGTCGAGGAAGATCTCCCGCTGGAGCACCACCGACAGCGGCGAGAGGCCGAACATCAGCATCGCGAGGGCCGCCGCCCAGCGCGGCAGCCAGAGCCGGCGCGCCAGCACGTACAGCAGGACCGCGGAGGCGGCGCTGACCACGAGCATCGCCAGGCGCATCGTCGCCACGGTCATGGTCTCGGGCGCGATCAGCGACGGGATCCAGGTCAGGAACGCGATCTGGATCCAGCCGAGCGGCGGATGGTCGTACCAGTACGTGTAGTGCGCCAGGCCCTCGCCCTGCTGGACGGCCCACGCCTGGGCCAGGTAGGTGCCCTCGTCGTCGCTCAGTGCGGGGAAGTGGGCGATGTTCCAGCCCTGCACCACCATGATCAGGCACAGCAGGGCGGCACAGATCAGCAGGTCGGGGCGGGAGGAGCGGAAGCGGACGACGGGGCGCACCCAGGCGGCGGCGCCGGTGTCCGGGGAGGTCGTGCGCTGGGCGGGGATCCGGAGCGTGCCGCCGGGCCCGGCGTCGCCGGCCGTCCCGGTGGTCTCCGGTACGGGGGGCAGGGTCGTCGTCACCGGCGGGCGTCCTCTCTGGTCTCGGTCAGATCCGTCAGGTGTGCGCCGACGTGGCTGGTCAGCTCCCACTCGTTGCGGCCGGTCTTCTCGCGCCACACGGCGCGCACCGCCGCCCCGGCGAGCATCAGCTGGTAGAAGGGGCCGCCGAGGATCAGCTTCACGTAGTGCACGAAGCGCACCCGCAGCCCGTACGCCACCCCGAAGTCGTGCAGGCCCACGACCTCGAACACGAAGGTGACCAGCGCCGTGATCAGCGGCAGGAAGGTGACGACGGCGATACCGGCGGGCACGTCGAGGAAGAGCGCGATGCCCACGTTGACCGGGATGATCACACCGGTGAACGCCTGCATGAACGGGGACATCAGGGTGTAGCGGGCCAGCATCCGCTGACCGCGGGTGGGCAACTGGCGCCAGTCCTTCTTCCGGTACACCTGGAGGAAGCCCTGGTTCCAGCGGGTGCGCTGCTTGAGCAGGCTCATCAGGGTGCCGGGGGTCTCCTCCCGGGTCACCATGTCGCTGTCGTAGGCGACGACGACCTTCTTGCCCACGGAGGACAGGCGCACACCGAGGTCGCAGTCCTCGGCCAGGCACTCCGGGTCCCAGCCGTCCGCCTCGCGCAGCACCGCGGTGCGCACGAAGACGGTGTTGCCCCCGAGCGGGATGAACCCCTTCTCGGCGTGCAGGTGCAAACGGCTGCGGAAGTAGAAGAAGTACTCCAGGCAGTTGCGCAGGCTGTACCAGCTGGAGTGGAAGTTGATGAGCTGCACGCCGCCCTGGACGACGTCGGCGCCGGTGCTGGTGAAGGCGTGGTCGACGTGGGTGAGCAGCTCGGGGTGGACCTGGTCCTCGGCGTCGAAGACGCCCACCACGTCGCCCCGGCAGTGCGGCAGCGCGGTGTTCAGCGCCTTCGGCTTGTTCTTGGTCTCGTGGGTGTCGGTGACCACCCGCACTCTGACCGGGTCCCGCGCGGCCGCCCGTTCGGCGACCGCCGCGGTCTCCGGATCGTCGTGCCCGACGATCACGATGATCTCGAAGTTGGAATGGCTGGATTCCAGTAGCCGTTCGATGGTGTGCTCCAGCACCGCCTGCTCGTGGCGGGCGGGCAGCAGCAGCGAGAACGACAGCTCCGTGCCGCCCTCCGGGCGGTCGAAGCGGGTGGACGCCAGCGTCTCGGGTGTACGCCAGGCATGCATCTGCCACCAGAGCGTGAACGCCGCCATCCAGAACAGCGCCATGGAAATGGCAACGACGAACACCGATATGAGCACAAAGCCCCCCTAGGCCCCCTTGCGCCGCGGCAAGGACCCCCCTTGGCCGTCCGGCGCGCAGACCGCGCCCGCGCACGTACTCCCCGTACGCGCGCGCAACAACGGTCGTTCAGGACTGTAGAGGCGGAGGATTGCGTTCCGGTGCTCGTCGGTTAAATTCCGCCGTTTCAGCTCCGGTTGGTGAGCTTTTGGGCAAGCTCTGGTGCCGCTGTGGTCGGTGTCTCGCACACGAATCCCCGGCACACGTACGCGGCCGGACCCGAACCCACCAAGGGCCTCTCGCGCAACAGCGGAAACTCGCCATCATCGGGCCCACCCACGGCGACGACCGCGCCGGGCGCCGTCGACAGCAGCGCGGTGCGGTGGAGCTCCGCCCGCAGCGGGTCGCCCTCCGCCCCCACCACCGCCACCTCACGCGGGCCGTCGAGCAGCGCCTCGGCCACCGCGAGCCCCCAGCCCACGAACCGCGGGGCCCGGGGCGCCAGCGCCTTCACCACGCCCAGCGCCCCTTCGGCCGCCGTGCGGTGGGCGGCGGAGCCGGTGTGCGCGGCGTAGCCGAGCAGGGCGCCGGCGGCGGCCGTCCAGCCGGAGGGGGCCGCGTTGTCGGTCGGGTCCTGGGGGCGCCGGATCAGCTCCTCGGCGTCGTGGGCGGTGTCGTAGAGCTCGCCCTCCTCCCCCGTGAACCGGTCCATCACCATGTCCAGCAGGAATCCGGCGAACTCCAGCCAGGTGCCCTCCCCCTGCACCGCCGCGAGCGCGAGGAAGCCCTCGGCGACGTCCGCGTAGTCCTCCAGGACGCCCGCACCCGACCCGGCGCGGCCGTCCCGGGACGTGCGGTGCAGCCGCACGCCCCCGGAGGAGAAGTCCATGTGCACCCGCACCAGCAGGTCCGCCGCCTCCGTGGCCCGCTCGACCAGGTCGGGCCGGTCGAAGTACGCCCCCGTCTCGGCGAGTGCCGCGATCGCCAGCCCGTTCCAGGCAGCGACCACCTTGTCGTCCCGGCCCGGCCTCGGCCGCTCCTCGCGCGCCGCGAGCAGCCGGGCGGCGAGCTCCGCGTCGGGCTCGCCGCCGGGCAGGCGCAGCACGGAGGCGCCCTCCTCGAAGGTGCCCTCCTCGGTCACCCCGTACAGCTCCGCCGCCCGGGCGCCGTCCTCCTCACCGAGCACCTCGCGGAGCCCGGCGGGCGTCCACACGTAGAAGGCCCCCTCGGCGTGGCCGCCGCCGGGGGTGTCGCTGTCGGCGTCCAGCGCGGAGGCGAAGCCGCCCTCGGCGGTGCGCAGTTCGCGTACCAGGAAGTCCGCGGTCTCCAGCGCGACCCGGCGGGCGAGCGCACTGCCGGTGGCCCGCCACAGGTGGGCGTAGACGCGGCACAGGAGCGCGTTGTCATAGAGCATCTTCTCGAAGTGGGGGACCAAAGGTTCACCGACCCTCGGCGTGAGCACGTACCGGTGGAACCCGCCTCCTACCTGGTCGTACAGGCTCGAACGGGCCATCGCGCCGCACAGCCCCTCCGCCATCTCCAGCGCCGCCACGGAACCGGCACGCGCGTGGTGGCGCAACAAGAACTCGATCACCATCGACGGCGGGAACTTGGTGTCTCCCTTGAACCACCCGCTCGCGGGGTCGATGTCCCTGGTCAACTGGAGGAGGGCCAGGGCCTGGGTCTCCTCGGTGGGCGTCCCGGCGTCCCCGGTGCTCAGTTTCCGCCCGGCAAGGTCCCGGGTGATCTTCCCCGCGACTTCCCCCACCTCGTCCCGGCGGCTCGTCCAGGCGCTGTGTACGCCTTCGAGCACCTGCCGGAAGGACGCCATGCCGTGGCGGGGCTCGGGCGGGAAGTAGGTGCCGAAGTAGAAGGGCTCCCCGTCGGCGGTCATGAACACCGACATGGGCCAGCCTCCCTGCCCGGTGGCGGCCTGCACGGCCTCCATGTAGACCGCGTCCACGTCGGGGCGCTCCTCGCGGTCCACCTTGACGCACACGAAGTGCTCGTTCATGTACGCAGCGGTGTCGCCGTCCTCGAAGGACTCGTGCGCCATGACGTGGCACCAGTGGCAGGCGCTATAGCCGACGCTGAGGAACACGGGGACGCCGCGCCGCCGGGCCTCCTCGAACGCACCGGCCTCCCAGGGCCACCATTCGACCGGGTTGTCCTCGTGCTGAAGGAGGTACGGGGACGTGGCCTGCGCAAGTCGGTTCGGCATACCCCCATCCTTGCGCACGGGCCTCCGCCCCACCCATGCGCCACGGGGGAAGCGCACGAACGGGACGGAGGGGTGCCGGCTCAGTGCTCCCGCGGCCGGACCGGCTGACGAGTGGCGGCACTGCGCCACCGCCACAGCCCCCGGCAGGCGGGCAGAGAGAGCCCGAAGAACGCCCCGCACCGCGCGCACCACGGCAATCCGTTCTCCGGATCCGTGGGGCACTCGGCATCTCGCGGCCCTCCCGGAGACCGGAGGCCCCTCCCGCGCGGGGGCTTGCCCGACGCCTCGCACACGGCCGTCCTCGTCGCGTGGTCCCGCAGCTCCGGCGACCGGCGCGCCGTCGCGGGAAGGCGGCCCCGTCGCCCTGGCGGACCGGCCGGTTCCCCAGGCCTGCGGGCGGTGGTGCAGCCCGGGTCCCGTCGGTCAGGAGACCGCCGCGAGCAGGCGGTTGACCAGGGTGGTGAGCTGAGCCGGAGTGGTGGCGCGGGCGAACTCGTCCTCCTGGATGGCCACCCCGAACTCGCGCTCCAGCCTGCCCAGCGTCTCCAGCAGGGCGAGGGAGTCGTAGCCCAGGGCGGCGAAGTCGAGGTCCTCGGGCCGACCGCCGGCGGCCTCGATCGGGTCCCCCTCGCCGGCGCAGTCCCGGATGATCTCCATGAGCCTGTCGGTCGTCAGCTGATTCATGATGGCTTGCTCTCCTGTCGCTGAGGGGTGGTCGCCCGGCCGGGCCGGCGCGGGCCCGTCACGACCAGGGCCGAGTTGAAACCCCCGTGGCCCCGGGCGAGGATCAGCGCCGTGGCGAGCGGGGTCCGGCGCGGGGCCGTCACGAGGTCGAGGGTGTGCTCCGGCAGCGGGCGCGCGATGTTGACGGTCGGGGGGATGACGCCCTCGCGCAGCGCCAGCAGGGCCGTGGCCACGTCGAGTGCGGGGCCGCCCGCGCTCAGCCGGCCGGTCATGGTCTTGGGCGCGGTCACCGGGACCCCGCGGGGGCCGAAGAGCGTGCGCAGTGCCTCGGCCTCGATCGCGTCCTCCTCCGGGGTGCCCGCCGCGTCCGCGAAGACCACGTCGACCTCCCCGGGGCGGAGGTCCGCGTCGTCGAGGGCGGCCCTCGCGGCCCGCAGCAGGTTCGGGGGGCGCCCGGAACCGGGCGGCGGGTCGAAGGTGGCCGCGTAGCCCGCCAGCCGCCCGTAGCGGCGAGCGGCTCCGCGGGCCCGGGCGGCCTCCTCGCTCTCCAGGACGAGCAGCGCGCCGCCCTCTCCCGGTACGTAGCCGCCGGCCTCGGTGTCGAAGGGCCGGTAGGCGCGGGCGGGATCGGGTTCCTCGCTCATCCTCCCGGTGCTGACGTGGGCCACCCAGCCCCACGGGCAGGGTGATCCGTCCACGGCTCCGGCGAGGACCATCGGCTGTCCCCGGCGGAGCTGGCGGCGGGCCTGCCCGAGGGCGTCGAGTCCGCCGGCCTGATCGGTGACCAGCGCGCCCGCCGGGCCGCGCAGCCCGTGCCGGATGGAGATCTGGCCGGTGTTGACGGCGTAGAACCAGGCGAAGGACTGGTAGGCGCTGACGTGCTGGGGGCCGTGGCGCCAGAGGTTCTGCAGCTCCCGGTGGCCGAATTCGAAGCCGCCGGCCGAGGCGGCGGTGACGACTCCCACCCCGTACTCCGGCAGCCGGCCGGGGTCGACCCCGGCGTCGGCGAGGGCCCAGTCGGAGGCGACGAGGGCCATCCGGGTCATGTGGTCGGTCTGGGGCAGGAGGCGGCTGGGAAGGTGGTCCTCCGGGACGAAGGACGCCACCTCGCCGGCCAGGCGGCTCGGGTAGCGGCCAGCGTCGAAGCGTGTGACGGGGCCGATCGCCGAGGCTCCGCGCAGGGTACCGGCCCAGTGCTCGGCGTGGCCCAGTCCGGTCGGGGCCACCACGCCCATCCCGGTGACGACCGTGTCCGCCCTCACGCGGCCGACCCTCCGCGCGCGCCGGGCCCGGACAGCACCATGGCGCTCTGGAAGCCGCCGAATCCGCTGCCGACCGTGAGGACGTTCTCCACCGGGAGGGAGCGGGCTTCCAGGGGTACGTAGTCCAGGTCGCACTCGGGGTCGGGCTCGCGGAGGTTGGCGGTGGGCGGGATCGCGTCGTGGCGTATGGCGAGGGCGCAGGCGGCGATCTCCAGGGAGCCGATGGCGCCCAGCGAGTGGCCGATCATCGACTTGATGCTGCTGATGGGGGTCCGGTGGGCGTGCGCGCCGAGGCTGCGCTTGAAGGCCGCGGTCTCGTGGCGGTCGTTCTGCCTGGTGCCCGAGCCGTGGGCGTTGACGTAGTCGATCGCGGACGGGTCCGTGCGGGCCTCGGCGAGCGCGACCCGGATCGCCTCCGCCATCTCCACCCCGTCGGGTCGCAGTCCGGTCATGTGGAAGGCGTTGCTGCGACTGGCGAATCCGGCTATCTCGGCGTACACCTCGGCACCCCGGCGGAGGGCGTGCTCCCGCTCCTCCAGGACGAAGACCGCGGCCCCCTCGCCGAGGACGAAGCCCCGGCGGGTGCGGTCGAAGGGCCGGGACGCCTCGGACGGCCGGTCGTTGTCGGGGCTCGTGGCCTTGATGGCGTCGAAGCAGGCGACGGTGATGGGCGAGATGGGCGCCTCGGTGGCGCCGGCCACCATCACGTCGGCCTCGCCCTCCTCGATCAGGTCGGCGGCCCGCCCCACCGCGTCCAGCCCGGAGGTGCACCCCGTGGAGACCAGTGAGACCGGGCCCTCGGCACCGATGCGGTCGTGGGCCACCTCGGCCGCGATGGAGCCCGGTACGAAGTAGTCGAAGAGGTGGGGTACCGCGTAGGAGTGGTCCACCAGCCACCGGGCGCCGCTGTCGCTGACGACCGCGTACTCGTTCTCAAGGCTCGTGGTGCAGCCGACCGCGCTGCCGAGGACCACTCCGATCCGGGCTCCGTCCAGGGCCCCGCGGTCGATCCCGCTGTCCTCGATGCCCTCCCGCGCGGCGACAACCGCGAATTGCGCGGCGCGGTCCATACGGCGGATCTGCCGGGGCGTGAGCCCTTCCGCAACCGGGTCGAAATCACATTCCGCGGCCATTCGGGAACGGTAGGGTGCGGCGTCGAAAGAAGTGATGGTGCGCGTGGCGGTGCGTCCCGATACCAGGAGGTCCCAGAACGGTTTTGCCCCGATGGCACCCGGAGCCACGATCCCGATTCCCGTGATGACCGCACGGCGATGCGTCGCTGTCCTCATCCCCCTCCTCCTTCACCGGGGCCCATGGCCCGGGACACGACGGAGCGAGGCCCCGCGTCGACTTCAAGAGAAATGCCCACGGAGTGAGGGTGCGCGGAATCCCTCGCATTCAGCTCAAAGGCGCGCGGAGGAGCGTGGAGAGCCTTGACAGGAGAGGCGGAAGGGTGTCGGACGGCCCGGCCGGGGGCACCCGCGCGACGCGTCTGCGCTTGAACCCCGCTGGAGGAACGCTCGAACCGGGGACTCGGACGCGCCCAGGACGGCGCTCCGACCGGGTGTTTTGCCCTGGCTCCGCCGTACGGCCCGAGGAGCCTCGAACGGCCCGCGAGACGCCCGGCGGGGCCGGGACGCACGGCAGGTGGCGGGAAGAGGTGCCCTTACGCATCGGCCTCCGGCATACGCCCCGTGCCCGGACCCACCAGTTGGAAGCTGCCGAATCCGCCTCGGACGCACCGCCGGCACGGGGTTGAATATCCGCCAATCCACCCCGGCCGCGGCTTTTCGGGAATTTTCCCGGAGACCACGAACCCGGGCCCACCAAACGGACATTACGGCTGATCACCCGTGAGACTTCCGAGCGTCTCCGCACTCGCGGAACGACGTTGACCACCCGATTTCAAGGATCTACCGTGACGTCGAGGTGATCAGCCGACGGCGGAGTGCGTGCACCACCGCAGTCGTAGCGCTGCACCGTTGCGGGAGGTGATGCGAAAGAGCAAGGCAGGAGCGTGATTACCGCCCTTTCCCGGGGGTTACCCCGACCCCCGGCCGAAGGGCAGGTCGACCGAGACGGCCGGTACGGACTCCGCGCGGTGCACCCGGCTCCCGCGCCACCGGCACGTTGACGGGATCACGGGCCCCTTCCCTCTTCCCGTTTCCGCCCCGTCCCCGCGCGCCCGAGACCGACCGCCCCGGCGGGCGCCGCGGAGACCGCCCCCCCACCGCATGGCCTCCGGCGTGACAGCGACCGGCCGGCCGTCGGTTCGCCCCCGCATCCGACCCGAGCGACCGGCTGTGCAGGACCTACTGAAACGGGAGGAAACATCTTGGAGTTTCGGCTTTTGGGTCCCGTCGAGATTCTCTGGCAGGGCCGCAACATCATGCCGACGGCGCCCAAGCCGCGCCAGGTCATCTCCCTCCTCATGCTGCGGCACAACACCGTGGTGCAGGCGTCCGAGCTGATCGACGAGTTATGGCCCGAACGCCCGCCCCCGAGCGCGGTGACCACGCTGCAGACCTACATCTACAAGTTCCGCAAGCTCCTGCTGAAGCAGGGGCTCGGGAACCTCCTCCAGACCCAGCCGGGCGGGTACAGCCTGACCGTTCCGGCGTCCAGCCTGGACGTCAGCCGCTTCGAGGAGCAGGCCGAGGAGGGGCAGGAACTCCTCCAGCAGGGCGACTGTGCGGGCGCGCTGGCCAGCTTCGAACGCGCCCTGGCCCTGTGGCGCGGACCCGCGCTCGCCGACGTCGAGACGGGAGGACGCCTCTTCTCGTACGTGACACGCCTGGAGGAGCTGCGGTTCCGCATCCTCGAACTGCGCATCGAGGCCGACCTGGAGACCGGTCGGCACCGTGAACTCATCAGTGAGCTGAAGTCCCTGGTGCTGGCCCACCCGCTGCACGAGCACCTCCACGGACTGCTCATGCTGGCCCTGCACCGCTCCGGCCGTCGGCACGAGGCCCTGGAGGTCTACCAGAGCCTGCGCCAGAAGATGATCGACGAGCTGGGCCTGGAACCGGGCAAGGAACTCGCCCGCCTCCAGCACACCCTGCTCTCCGACTCGCCCGCCGAACTCCCCGAGCCCCCGCGGAGGCCACGGCTCGGCCCCGCTCCGTCCTCCGCCGCTCCGCCCGGCCCGGCCGCGGCGGCTCCGGTCCCGGCGGCCGGGGCCCCGTCGCCCCCCGGCCCCGCGGTCTCCCTCCCGCCCGGGTCCGGCCCTCCGGCCGGCCGCCAGGCCCCACCCGTTCCCGGCTCCGTGCTCCCGCCGGTGCCGGTGCCGGTGCGCGAGTTGCTCGGGACACCGGCCCAGCTGCCCGCCGGACTTGCGGGGTGGGTCGGCCGCCACGACGTGCTGAAGGAGCTGGAGAGCGCGCTGTGCGAGCCCGACGGACCGGGGGCCGACGGCACGGCGGCCCGCATCAGCGTCGTGACCGGAGCCCCCGGCATAGGCAAGAGCACGGTGGCCGTCCGTCTCGCGCACATGCTCCGTCCGCGCTTCACCGACGGGCAGCTCTACGCGGACCTGCGCGGTTCCTCCCCCGAACCGAGCGACCCCACGGGGGTGCTCCGCGGCTTCCTGCGGGCCCTGGAGGTCCCGGCCTCGCGGATTCCGGAGAGCGTGGAGGAGTGCGGGGCGCTGTTCCGGTCCCACACGTCCGGCCGGCGGATGCTCGTGCTCCTGGACGACGTGGCGTCCTCGGCCCAGATCCGGCACCTGCTGCCCGCCGACCCCCGCTGCGCGCTGCTGATCACCAGTCGCCGCAGGATGACCGCGCTGGTCGAGGCCGAGTGCATCGAGCTGTGCCCGCCGCCCCCCGAGGAGGCCCTGGAGATCCTCGCGGTGCTCGCGGGCAGGCGCCGCGTGGAACGGGAGCCGGAAGCCGCCCACCGGATCGTCGAGCTGCTGGGCAGGCACCCGCTGGCCCTGCGCTGCGTCGGCGGTCGGCTCGCGGCCGGGCCGCACCTCTCGCTGACGGCACTGGCCGACCGGCTCGGCGCCGCGCCCCGGATCCTCGACGCGGCCCGGCTGGGCGAGCTGGACGTGCGGTCCCGGTTCGACGCGAGCTACGCGGGACTCACCCACGCCGAGCAGGGGGTCTTCCGGCTGCTCAGCATGATGGGTGAGGCGCCCTTCTCCGCGGCGCAGGCCGCGGAGTTGCTGAGCCGGCCGGTCCCGGAGGCGGAAGCCGTCCTGGAGGTCCTCGCGGACAACCATCTGCTGGCCACGGACCGCTGTTCCGACAGTGTCGGCCGCTACGTCTTCGACCGGCTCACCCGGGCGTACGCCAAGGAGCGGCTGGAGGAGACCCTCGCCCCGCAGCAGGTGGACGAGGAGGGCGGCCCGGTGGGCCCGCGGCGCCGGTCAGCCGGCGTCGAGACGTTCTCCACGGGTGACCGCCAGACTCGCCGTCATGCGTCCGCGGCCACCGGGCGGACGGACACGACGAGGCGAGGGTGATCCAGCGCATGCCGAACGGGGAACGCGGTTCCGACGACGTCGACGACGCCCGCCCTTCCGGGCACGGTCCCGAGGTGACCTTCGTCAACAGGTTCACCGTGCACGGGTCGACCGCGGAGTTCGAGGAGGTGTTCGCCGGGACGTCCGCCTTCATGGCGCGGCAGCCCGGGTTCGTCCGGCACAGCCTGATGCGGGAGGTGGACGATCCGGCCGGCTATGTGAACCTCGCCGTGTGGACGGATCGCGCCTCGTTCCAAGAGGCTGTCCGGAGACCGGAGTTCGTCCCGCACGCCGCCGCGCTGCGGGCCCTGAGCCGGAGCGAGAACGGGCTCTACACGGCCCGGCTGTCGGTGACGGCGGCCGAGCGGGACTGACGTCGGCGGCGCATCGGGGCGTTCGGTCAGGACAGGGCCTTGAGGACCTCCCGGAGGTTCTCGACGACCGTGTCCTGCGCGTCCGCGGTCAGGGAGGGGTACATGGGCAGCGAGAAGATCCCGCGTGCCAGCTGCTCGGTGACGGGGAGGGAGCCTTCCCGGTAGCCCAGGTGCGCGAAGCCGGTCATCGTGTGGACCGGCCAGGGATAGCTGATGTTGAGCTCGATGCCGCGCTCCCGGAGGGCCGCGATGATCTCGTCCCGGCGCGGGTGGCTCACCACGTAGACGTAGTACACGTGCTCGTTGCCCGGGGCGGTCTCGGGGAGGGTCAGGGCGGTGTCGGCCAGCCCCTCGGCATAGCGCCGGGCCACCTCGCGACGGGCCGCCACGTAGTCGTCGAGCCGCCTGAGCTTGCGGCGGAGGATCTCGGCCTGGACCTCGTCCAGCCGGCTGTTGTGGCCGGGCAGGGCGGTGACGTAGTACCGCTCCTCCATGCCGTAGTAGCGCAGGCGCCGCAGCGCCTGGTCCACCTCCGCGTCGGAGGTGACGACCGCGCCGCCGTCGCCGTAGGCGCCGAGGACCTTCGTCGGGTAGAAGGAGAAGGCGGCCGCCGTTCCCATCGTCCCGGCCGGCCGGCCGTGGTGACGGGCGCCGTGGGCCTGGGCGCAGTCCTCCAGGACGGCCAGGCCGTGCCTGGCGGCCAGTTCCTCCAGGGGGGCCATGTCGACGCACTGGCCGTACAGGTGGACCGGGAGCAGGCAGCGGGTGCGCGGGGTGATGGCGGCCGCCACCTGGGAGACGTCCATGAGGTAGTCCTCGCGCACGTCGACGAAGACGGGTGTCGCGCCGGTGGCGGCGAGGGCGACCACGGTCGGGGCCGCGGTGTTGGAGACGGTGATCACCTCGTCGCCCGGCCCCACCCCGAGGGCCTCAAGGCCGAGTTTGACGGCGTTGGTGCCGTTGTCCACCCCGACGCAGTGCGGGACTCCGTGCCGGGCGGCGAACTCCTCCTCGAACGACCGGACGCTGTCGGCGAGGACGAGGCGGCCCGACCCGAAGACGGTGTCGACCGCGTCGAGAATCTCCTCGCGCTCTGCCGCGTACTCGTCCAGATATCCCCAGACACGAATGGTCACAGGCTTTCTCCATTTCCGGTCGGATAGGCACCGAGTTCAGCGGACCACGCTCGCATCCACCTCGACTGCACCTCGACTCCGCATTCTTGTCCTTGTGGCCCCGGATATCGCGTGGATAGCATCGAAACCATGAAAGGAATCATTCTGGCCGGGGGTACGGGAAGCCGGTTGCATCCGATCACTCTGGCCGTTTCCAAACAGCTCCTGCCGGTCGGCGACAAGCCGATGATCTATTACCCGCTGTCGGTGCTCATGCTGGCCGACATCCGGGACATCCTGGTGATCTCGACCCCGCACGACCTGCCCCAGTTCCGCCGGCTGCTCGGCGACGGCAGCCACCTGGGGCTCCGTATCGACTACGCGGAGCAGCCCAAGCCGAACGGGATCGCGGAGGCCTTCGTCATCGGTGCCGAGCACATCGGAGACGACTCCGTGGCTCTGGTGCTCGGTGACAACATCTTCCACGGGCACTCCTTCTCCGAGGTACTCAGGAAGGAGCGGGACAACTTGCGCGGCTGCCTTCTCTTCGGCTACGAGGTGCATGACCCCGAGCGGTACGGAGTAGGCGAAACAGACGCGAACGGAATGCTGATCTCGATCGAGGAGAAACCGTCCCGCCCCCGCTCGAATCGCGCGATCACCGGCCTCTACTTCTACGACAACGATGTGGTCGCACAGGCTGCGGAACTGCGCCCCTCGGCACGCGGCGAGTTGGAGATCACCGACCTGAACCGCCTGTACATGGAGCGCGGGCAGGCGCGGTTGCGGGAGCTCGGCCGGGGCTTCGCCTGGCTGGACACCGGGACACCCGAGTCCCTGCTCCAGGCGGCTCAGTACGTGCGGACCCTGGAGGAACGGCAGGGGGTGCGGATCGCGTGCGTCGAGGAGGTGGCCCTGCGGAAGGGGTTCATCGCTCCGGAGGAGTGCCACCGGTTGGGCCTGCGGCTGGGCAACTCGGCCTACGGCCGCTACGTGATGACGATCGCCGACGAGTTCGCGACGGCGGTGTGAGTGGTTCCCGGGCGGTGCGCGCCCGGGAACCGCGAAGCGCCGGAGTCCTCCCGGGCCGCGCGCCTCAGGCGCGGCGCGCGACGAACAGGCCCCGTGCCGTCCACTCCGGCCGGAGGTACTCCGCCGGGCAGCCGGCGTCCGCGAAGGCGGCCAGGTACTCCTCGCGCGTGAAGAGGGTGAGGAGGTCGACCTCGGTGAACTCCCTGATGCCCCCGGCCTCGCCGATCACGAACCGGACCTCCATCCGCGTGGTCCGCCCCTCGCGGGTGGAGTGCGAGATCCGGGCGACCGTCCGGTGCTCGTCACTGGCCAGGTCGCCGGCCACGTACCCGTCGAGGAACTGCTCCGGGAACCACCACGGTTCGACGACGAGCACCCCGCCGGGCCGCAGATGGCGGGCCATGGCGGCGACCGCCGCCCGCATGTCCGGGAGGGTCCGCAGATAGCCGATGGCGGTGAAGAGGCAGACCACGGCGTCGAAGCCCCGCCCGAGGTCGAAGGCGCGCATGTCTCCCTGGTGCAGCGGCACGCCGGGGAGCCGGCCGGTGGCGCGCTCCAGCATGGCCTCGGAGAGTTCCAGGCCCTCGACGCGGGCGAACAGGCCCCCGAAGGTCTGGAGATGGGCCCCGGTGCCGCAGGCGACATCCAGCAGGGAGTCCGCCGCGGGCAGGCGGCCCCGGATCAGACGGGCGGTCTCGACCGCCTCGGCGGCCCAGTCCTTCCCGCGTGAGCGGTAGACCAACTCGTAGACCTCCGCCAGGTCGTGACCGAACATCGGCCTCCTTCGGGTGCGGGCCCGCGAGCGGGCGGACGGGGGCCCGCGGCGGGCGCGCGGGCCGGTGGGACTGACGGGCCGTCGGGCTCATTCCTCGACGAGGGCGACCGCGCGGGCCCAGCCCGCCCCGGCGCCGGCGATCTTCACGGGGAAGCAGGAGACCCGGAAGCCGTCCGGACCGGGCAGCGCCTCCAGGTTGGCCAGCCGCTCGATCTGGCAGTACTCGCGGTCCCTGCCGATCATGTGCGCGGGCCACAGCACCGCGCGGTCCCCGGTGGCCCGGTAGCGGGCGATGATGTCGCCGAAGGGGGCGTCCAGGCTGAACGCGTCCGTGCCGATGACCCGGACGCCGAGGTCGAGCAGCAGGTGGACGGCGGGGCCGTCGAGGCCGGCGAAGTCGGTGAAGTACCGCTGGGTGCCCCGGTGGCGCTGCGCGCCGGTGTGCAGCAGGACGATGTCCAGCGGGTCGGGCGTACGGCCGACGCGGGCGAAGGCCTTCTCCAGCCGGTCCGCGCCGATCACGCCGGTCGGCGCGTCGGTGAGGTCGAGCACCATGCCGGGGCGCAGGAACCAGTCCAGCGGCATGCGGTCGATGTGCCGCGGCACGCCGTCGCCGTAGCCGGCCCGGGACCCGTAGTGGGAGGGCGCGTCGACATGGGTGCCGGTGTGGCTGGTGAGGGTGAGGCGGTCGAGGGAGAGGAACTCGCCGTCGGGCAGCTCGTCGGGGTCGAAGTCGATGCCGAAGTGGGTGCGCATCTCCTCGCTCATGTGCACGGCGCCCTCGCGGGGCGTGAGGACGTGGTGCTCCACGGGGTCGGGTTCCCAGAGCGCCGCGTCCACCGGCGAGGACAGGTCGACGATCCTCACATCGCACCTCCAGGAGTCGGGGCCGCCGTCACGGTGGGCATCCTCCTGACCGGGGCCGGAGCAACGGTGGAACCGCAGTGGAACCGGGGGCCGGGCCGGGCACGAGCCCGGCTCCAAGGCGGCGCGCGAGCATCTGCGGCAGCGTCCCGCGCCCCGCGGGCGAGGAGGGAGATCCCTGATGGAGACCGTCGGCCCCCCGGGCGCGCCGCCCGGCCCGGACGCGTCGCTCAGCGCCGGCATACAGCGGTTCCACGCCCGGCAGATGCAGCTGCTCGACTCGGGTGACGCCGAGGCGTGGGCCGCCACCTTCACCGAGGACGGCCTGTTCGCGCCGCCCTCCCTGCCCGAGCCGGTCCGCGGGCGGGCCGCCCTCGCGGCCGGGGTCCGCACGGCGCACGAGGCGCTCGCCGCCGAGGGCGAGGTGCGCCGGCACGTGCTGACCACGGCGGCGGTGGGCGACCCGGAGCCGGACGGCTCGGTGCGCGTGCGGTCGTACGTGCAGGTGGTGGCGACCCGGAAGGACGAGGCGCCGCGGCTGCTCCTGATGTGCGTGTGCGAGGACGTCCTCGTCGTCGAGGACGGGGAGTGGCGGGTGCGCGAGCGGTACGTGACCCGCGACGACAGGCCCTGAGGACGGCGCGGGGCCCGGCGGGACGCCTCCGTGGCGCTCCGCCGGGCCTCGCCCGTACCGCGCCCGGGCCCGGGCGCGTTCCCCGCGTCCGCTCGGGCGGTGCCGCGCGGGGGTGCGTCGGCCCGGTCGGCCGACCGGGCCCTGCGTCAGCGGACGGAGTCCGCCGAGACGACCCCCGGTTTGGGGAAGGGGAGGACGAACCGGCCGCCGGCGCGCAGGAAGCCCGCCTCCTTGCGGAGGATCTCCTCCGCGTAGTTCCACGCCAGCATCAGGTAGACGTCGGGCGGGTCGGCCCGGGCGTCGTCGGGGCTGCGCACCGGGATGTGCGTCCCGGGCAGCACCTTGCCCTGCTTCAGGGAGGTGGTGTCGGTGCAGTAGGCCACCTCGTCCGGCCCCAGGTCGCAGATGTTGAGGATGGTGGTGCCCTTGGCCGAGGCCCCGTAGCCGGCGACCCGGTTGCCCTCCGCCACCAGGGAGCGGACCAGCGCCGGAAGCTCCTCGCGGATGGTCCGCACGCCCCGGGCGAACTCCCGGTAGCCGGAGTCGGTGCCGAGTTCGGCCCGCTGCTCCGCCTCGATCAGGGTCGAGACGGTGCCGGTGACCGGCCGCCCGGCCTCGGGCCGGCCGACGAGGACCAGGAGCGAGCCGCCGTGCACCGGGAGCCGCTCCACGTCGAAGAGGCTCAGTCCGTGCCGGGTGAAGAGCGTGTCCAGGGTGCTCACCAGGAAGTACGACAGGTGCTCGTGGTAGATGGTGTCGAAGGCGAGCTTCTCCAGCATGTCCACCGCGTAGGGGACCTCGATGGCGAGGACCCCGTCGGGAGCGAGCAGCGCGTGCACGCCCGCGAGGACCCCGGACAGGTCGTCGATGTGGGCGAAGACGTGACGGCCGAGGATGAGGCGGGCGAGGCCGTGGGTGCGGTGGACGGCCTCGGCGGTGGCGGCGGTGAAGAACTCGGGGAGCGTCGGTGTCCCCCGCTCGTTGGCGACGGCCGCCAGGTTGCGGGCGGGGTCGACACCGAGCACGCGGGCACCGTTCCGGGCGAAGGCGCCGAGCTGCTGGCCGGTGTTGCTGCCGAACTCCACCACGAGGTCGCCGGGGGCCAGCCCGCCGCGCTCCCGGCAGGTGGCGGCGACGAACTCCATGTGCCGGGTGATGGTGTCCGAGTCGGAGGTGACGTAGCTGTAGCTCCGGTACAGCAGCTCGGGGTCGACGACATGGGTGACGCTCATCAGCCGGCAGGAGCGGCAGGAGAGCACGCCCAGCGGGTAGGCGGCTTCGCCCTCGTAGGAGGCGGCCGGTGCCAGGAAGGCGTTGGCCAGCGGTACGTCGCCGAAGGAGACCACCTCCTGCCAGTCGGAGGCGCCGCAGACCCGGCAGCCGGTGACCGGCCGTATGCGCTCCTCGTGGTCGGCTGCGGCGTTCATGTCCGGACCTTCCTCTCCACGGTCGGTGCCGGGCCCCCCGGCATCAGCAGGCTCTGCAGGCAGGCCACCAGGCTGCGGGCCTGGATGTTGAGGTAGTGGCTGTGCCGCAGCAGCTCGACGAGCTGGTGCGCGGTCATCCACCGGTAGTCGGGGTCGTCGGGCGGGACGTCGAGGTCGGTGTCGACGATCAGGTAGCGGTTGCGCGCGTGGTGGAAGCGTCCGCCCTCCTCCGAGAGGACGGAGTGGAAGCGGACGCGTGCGGGGTCCGGGTGCTCCACCTCGTCCAGGAAGCGCGGTCGGGCACGCCGCGGCAGGTGTTCGTAGGAGGCGGGGGTGCACTGGACGGTGGGCGCCAGTTCCACGACGTCCATGTAGCCCGCCTCGACCCGGGCGTGCATCAGCACGTGCAGCACCCCGCCGATGGGCCGGGTCAGGAAGGCGACGACGCCGGTACCGTGCGGCTCGATCATCGGCTGGGACCAGCGCGCCACCTCCCGGCCGCGGGCCTCCACGTGCAGTCCGACGACGTCGAAGAAGGCGCCGGTGGTGTGGGAGATCCGCTCGGGGGTGCGGTGCCAGCCGGGCAGGCCCGCCAGCGGGACGCGGCGGGCGCGGACCTCGGTGCGGGTGCGGGCCTCGGTGATCCAGCTGAGGACGGCGCCCAGGGAGTGCCGGGCCTCGGCGGAGGGGTCGCACGAGCGGAAGAGGGCGGCCCGGAACGCGTCGGCGGGCGGACCGCACTCCCGGGCCAGCTCCCCGTGGGCGAAGGGCAGGCAGGACAGGACGGTACGGGCGTCCATGTTGACCAGGTCGTCCTCGGCGAGGAGCCGGTGGAGCTGTCCGAGGGTCAGCCAGCGGAAGTCCTCGCGGACCTCCACGTCGCCGTCGGCCTCGACCACCATGTTCCGGTTCCGTTTGTGGTGGAAGGCCGACCCCTGTTCGGACTGGCGTACGTCGACGAGCGGGCCGCGGGGGCCGGGGTCCCGGAACCGGTCCAGATAGGGCACCGGGCGACCGCCGTGGACGCCGGTGTAGTTGCTGCGGGTGGCCTGCACGGTCGGGGAGATCTGCACCCCGTTGGCGTTGCCGGGCTCGGCCTTGGCCTGCATCAGGCAGTGCAGGACCCCGTCGAACTCCTTGACGAGGATGCCCAGGACGCCGACCTCGGGCTGGTTGATGATGGGCTGGCTCCAGGCCGGCACGGCACCGGCCGGCATCCGTACGTCCAGACCCTCCACGGTGAAGAACCCGCCGGTGCGGTGGCGCAGGTTGCCGGTGCCCGGATCGGTCTCCCAGCCGTCCAGGGCGTCGAGGGGGACCCGTTCCACCCGGGTGACGGCGCGCTCGCCGGCCTCTGCGTACCAGTCGTGGAACGTGGCGTGTGCGGTGAGCCCGCCCTCACGCGCGGCCGCCGAGGCGGCGACGCGGAGCGGGGTGGCGGCGCGCGGCGGGGCGGCGCCGCCCGGGACGCGCGCCGTGCGCGCGGTGGCTTCGGTCATGGCAGCTCCACAGGGTGGTCCGCGCGGGAGGCGTCCCACATGTCCTTGATCGATTCGGGCAGGTCCACCACCGGCCGCCAGCCCAGGAGCAGGGCCGCGCGGCCGATGTCGGCCAGGGTCCAGTCGTCGCCCCGGGAGTCGACGGGGGCGGTGCGCAGCCGGACGGCTCCGGGCGGCGGGGCGGCCGCGGCGATGAGCAGGTCGAGCAGGTGGGACACGGGTACGGCCTCGCCGCGGCCCACGTTGATGACCTGTCCGGCCACCGGCGCGGTGGCGGCCGTCAGGACGGCGGCGGCCAGGTCCCGTACGTCGAGGAAGTCCCGGCGGGCGTCGGCGACGGTCAGCTCGGCAGGCCGGCCGGGCGTGGCGGCACGCAGTCGGCGCACGGCCGCGCCGAGGAAGCCGACGTCCGTCGCGTCCGGGCCGCAGAGGTTGACGGCGCGCAGCACCACCCCGTCCACCAGTCCTTCGCGGGTGGCCCGGAGCACGGCCTCGCCGCCGGCGAGCTTGGTGCGCGCGTAGGCGGAGACGGGGCGGGGCACGCGCACCTCGTCGGCGGCCGTGCCGGCGGGGAGCGGGCCGTACTCGTGGACGGACCCGATCTGCACCAGCCGGAGCGGACTCGGTGCCCGGGCGAGCGCGGCGATCAGGTTCCGCACGAGGAGGACGTGGGCGCGCTCGTTCTCCTTCTCCCCGGTGACCCAGCCGCCGGCCGCGTTGACCACCGTGTCCACGCCGGCCTCGGCGAGCAGGCCGCCGAGCACGGCGGGGTCGGCCGCGGCCGCGTCGAGGGCCAGGAACCGGCGGCCGGCCCGGCCGGAGGGCCGGCGGCGCGCCACTTCGACGACCGGGCGGCCGGTCCGGGCGAACGCGGCGGTCACCGCACGTCCCACGCAGCCGGTCGCCCCCAACACGGCCACGGCGGGGCCGCGTTCGGCGGTCATCGTGCCGGGCCGCCGCACAGCGCCCGCTCGATCTCCAGGCACCGGCGGTACTCCGGGAGCGTGCCGGCCTTCTCGGCCGCCTCCAGGGTCGGCGCGGCCCTGTCGCGTTCGGACATGACCGGGTCGAGGTGCTTCGGCAGCGGCAGCCCGAGGGCCGGGTCGAAGACGGACAGGGCCAGTTCGTTCTCCGGCACGTACTCGCCCGAGAGCATGTACGACATCACGGTGTCGCCCTCCAGCGCCACGAAGGCGTGCGCCACGCCCACCGGGAAGTAGACCGCCCGGAAGTCCTCCTGATCGAGCAGCACGGCCTCCGATCGGCCGTAGGTGGGCGAGCCGGTCCGGACGTCGATGACGATGTCCAGCGCCCGGCCGCGGGCGCAGTAGACGTACTTGGCGATCCCCGGGGGAGTGAGGGTGTAGTGGGCGCCCCGGATCGAACCGCGGCGGGAGCGGCTGTGGTTGGTCTGGGCCACGGGGAACAGGGGGTGGCCGAGGGCCTGTCGGGCGGCGGTCTCCTGAAAGGGGGAGACGAAGAGCCCCCGTTCGTCGGTGAAGACCTTCGGGCGGAACTCGAACGCGCCGTCCACGGCGAGCTGTCGCGACTGCATGACACCGTCCTCGTTGCTGGTGGTGGTGCCGGCGTTGCCGGCGGCGTTCTGCGGTCAGAGGATGCGGACCTCGGGCACGTACGCGATCCAGCGCCCCCCGGACTCGCGGAACAGCCGCTCCTTGGCCATGATCTCCTCGGCGTGGTTCCAGGCGAACAGCAGCACGTAGTCCGGGTAGGGCTCGGCAAGGCTCTCGGTGGGGCGGACCGGGATGTGCGAGCCGGGCATGAGCTTCCCGTGCTTGGCCGGTGTCACGTCGCAGACCCAGTCGATCAGCTCGGGGCCGATGCCGCAGAAGTTGGTGACCGTGGCGCTCTTGGCGGTGGCGCCGTAGCCGACGACACGCTTGCCGTCGGCACGCAGTTCCTTCAGGAGGCCGGTCAGCTCGCTGCGGACGCGCTCGACCCCGGCGGCGAAGGCGTCGAAGACCTCGGGGGTGCCGAGCCCCCTGCCGTCCTCCTCGGCGAGCAGCGCGGCCACGGCCGGGCCGGGGCTGCCGCGGCCGGCCCGCTTCAGCGTGTAGCGGAGCTCACCGCCGTGCACCGGCAGCCGCTCGACGTCGACCACCTCGAAGCCGAAGCGCGCGGCGGCGGAGCGTACCGAGCCCACGGTGAAGAAGTAGAAGTGCTCGTCGTAGATCTGGTCGAAGGAGGTCCGTTCGAGGATGTCGCCGAGGTAGGGGTCCTCGAAGACGAACGCGCCGTCCGGGGCCAGCAGGGTGTCGAGGCCCCGGAAGACGGATTCGAGGTAGGGGATGTGGCAGATGGTGTTCGCCGAGTAGACGAGGTCGGCCGGACCCTCGGCGGCCAGGATCTCGGCCGCCGACGCCTCCTCGAAGAACTCGGTCCGGACCCGCACCCCCTGCTGGCGGGCGAGTTCGGCGACGCCGCCTGAGGGCTCGACCCCGAGGTGGCGGATGCCCTCCTTGGCCAGGGAGCGCAGCATCACCCCGTCGTTGCAGCCGATCTCCACCACGAAGGGGTCCGGGCCCCGCAGGTGGTCGCGTGAGAGCCGGCCCGCCGTCTGCTCGAAGTGGCGGCGCATGTGGACCGAGCCGGACGAGTGGTACGGGTAGGCCTCGTGGAACATCCGGTCCCGGGCGACCTCGTCCAGGAGCTGGGTCATGCCGCAGGACTCGCAGATGCCGACGGCGAGCCGGTAGAAGTACTCCTCGTCGACGCGGTCCGGGTCCACAAACGCGTCGGAGAGCGGTTGGCGCCCGAAGTCGAAGAACTGACGGACGGGTCCTCCACAGACACGGCACATGGGGCCTTCCTCGGGTTCATAGGGTCCGGGTCGGGAACTACCGCCGGACGTTGCCTTGGCGGGCGACGGGGAAGCGGAGTACGCCGCCGGTGATCGGGGAGCGGAGTCGGCGCAGCACCGCGCCGGTCCGGACCAGTTCGGGCAGGTCCGCGGCGAGGGCCCGCAGGGCGGCGTCGGCCGCCAGGCGCGACGCCGCGCCGACGAGGCCGCCGAGGTGGCCGTCGTCCGGGAGGGGGCCGCGGTCGCGGTCGGTCCGGTGGATGTCGAAGCGGTCCGGATCGCGGTGGCGGCGCGGGTCGCGGTGGGCCGCCCCGACCAGCAGGACCACTTCCTCTCCGGCCGCCACCGGGGTCCCGGCGACATCCAGGTCCTGGCGCGCGTACAGGCGGTGCAGGCGGACGGGCGGTGCGTACCGCAGGGTCTCCGCGACGACGGCGGGTGCGAGCCCGGGGTCCCTCCGCAGCGCCCGCCACTGGTCGGGATGGTCGAGGAGGAGGGCGGTCGCGTCGGCGATCAGTGTGGTGGCGGCCTCGACGCCGACCAGGGCCAGCAGGGCGGACACGGTCAGTGCGTCGGCGGTTGCGGCCGGGTCGCCGGGGGCCGGGAGGTCCGCCAGCCGGCGGGCACGGCCGTGCCCGGTGCGGACGGTCCCGCCGTTCGCCCCGGAGGTGCCGGAAGCACCGGGGGCGGCGGCGTCCGCGATCGTCTCGGCGAGCAGCGCGTGGAGTTCGGGGAGCGCGGCGCGGTAGCGGCGGGCCGTGTCCAGGCGCGGCGGGCAGAGCGTCGCGTCCAGGACGCCGGCGGTCTGCGCCGACAGCTCCGCGAAGCGGGCGGCCCGGTGCCCGGGCACGCCGATCAGGGTCCGCGCGGCCTCCACCGTCGCGGGCCGGATGACGTCGTCCACCAGGTCGAACCGCTCTCCCACCGCGGACGCCCGGTTCCGGTAGGCCCGTAGGGCCGCCGCGTGCCAGGGGCGTAGTGCCCGCTCGCCGAGCACGGGGCCGGCCCGGAGCCGCAGCCGCTCGTACTCCTCCCGGTCCAGCGCGGCGGGGAGTTCGGCCAGCGGAAGGGCCTCACGCAGGGCCGGCACGTCCCAGGGCGCCGGTTCACCGTCCGGCCCGCCGTGGGACCCACCGCCCGGGGCCGCGGTCCCGGGGGGCCGCGGCGTGAGGCGCCGGTCGGCCAGAGCGGCGCGGACCACGGCGTGGTCGGCGGTCACCCAGGCCTCGGCGCTGCTCCAGTACAGGGAACCGCGGGCGCGGACGCGCCGGCCGGTCTCGGCCCGGTCGTCTCCGGTCGCGCGGAGCAGCAGCGCGTACGGGTCGCCCTTGGTGCCCAGGATCCACTGGACGCCGCGCAGGGTCAGCAGGACGCGCCCCAACGCGCCGTCGGTCATGCTCGCCACCATGGGAAAGGACGCTAGGCAGGCGCCCTCGACCCC
This sequence comes from Streptomyces sp. C10-9-1, assembly GCF_024497955.1. GTDB lineage: Bacteria > Actinomycetota > Actinomycetes > Streptomycetales > Streptomycetaceae > Streptomyces > Streptomyces sanyensis. The sequence goes on from NZ_JANHKP010000023.1 coordinate 35,868, forward strand.
CCCTCGACTTCCTTTGGCCCCGGCCGAAGGGGCCGTTGAGTCGCCCACGAGGAGCGCATGGCACCGGCGCCCTAGGGTGACGCGGTCATGGACATCATCGGCAGGGGTTTCATCGCCCGGCACCTGTGGCCGTTGCGGGACGCGCATCCCGGTGTGACGGTGCTGGCGGCCGGCGTTCCGCGCCAGCACCTACCGGACTCCGAGCACGAGCGGGAGGCGGCGCTGGTACGGGAGACGGTGGCGCGGTGCCGGCGCCGGGGCGAGCTGCTGCTCTTCTTCTCCACCGCGAGCATGTACGGCGGTCCGGGCTGCCGGGGCCGTGAGGACGATCCGATCGTCCCGGCCACCCGCTACGGACGGCACAAGTTCGCCCTGGAGTCCGTGGTCCGGGAGTCGGGGGTGGGCCATCTGGTGCTGCGCCTGTCCTATGTGCTGGGGCCGCACGGGCCGGGGTTCCGGCTGGTGCCCTCGCTGGTGTCGCAGGTGCGCTCGGGGCGGGTCCGGGTCCACCCGGGGGCCCGGCGCGATCTGCTGCACGTGGCTGACTTCGTCGGGCTGGTCGACGGGCTGCTGGGCTCCGGGGTCCGTGACGAGACGGTGAACGTGGCCTCCGGCGACTGCGTGGACGTCCGGGAGATCGTCGCCCACCTCAGGCTGCGGCTGGGGCTGGAGGCCGTGGAGGAGGAGGTGGTGGACGGGGGCGAGAGCGCCTTCTCGCACTGTCCGTCGGTGGCCAGGCTGCGCAGTCTGGTGCCGGGCGGCCCTGCCTTCGGGCCGGGGTACCACCGGCGCGCCCTGGACCGCTACCTGCGGGAGACGGGCGACTGACCGGTCCGCGACGAGGAGGCAGTGGCTCTCCAACGGTCGTCGAACCGTGGTGGACATCATCGGGACCGTCCCGATCGCACCGGGCGACCGGAGGCGAGCGAAGGAAGCGAGGAACGCGATGGCGACGCATCACAGGGGCCGGGCGGTCACGGCGGATCTGCGCGACCCGAGGACGTCCTCGGGCGGAGCGCTGCTCGATCTGCTGGCCGAGTACCTTCCGCCGGTGCGGGACGGGGCCCGGCGGCACGACCGGGACGGCGCCTTCCCGGCCGAGGTGTTCGAGGGGCTGCGCGCGAGCGGCGTGCTCGGGGCCACGGTGCCGGCGGAGCTCGGCGGACTGGGCGTCTCCTCCCTGCACGACGTCTGCCTGGCCCTGACGACGGTGGCCGAGGCGGACGCGTCCACCGCGCTCGCACTGCACATGCAGCTCAGCCGGGGCCTGACCCTCACCCACGAATGGCGGTACGGGGACGACCGGGCGCGGGCGCTGGCGGAGCGCCTGCTGCGGGGCATGGGCTCGGGGGAGGCGGTGGTGTGCACGACGGTGAAGGACGCGGGCGGGGGCCGGGTGGTCACCCGGCTGCGGCCGGCGCCGGACGGCGGCTGGGTGCTGTCCGGGCGCAAGACCCTGGCGAGCATGGCGCCGATCGCGACCCACTTCGTCGTCTCGGCCCGGGTGGAGGTGGCGGGGGTGACGCGGTCGGCCGCCGCGGTGCTGCCGCGTCGGACCCCGGGGCTGACCGTCCTCGACAACTGGGACGGACTCGGCATGAGGGCCTCCGGGAGCGTGGACGTCCTGCTGGAGGACTGCCCGGTCGGGGTGGGGGACGTGTTCCTGCGCGGGCCCGTCGGGGAGCTGGACGACGCGGCCCTGGCCGGGCAGACCGTCAGTTCGATCACCATGCTGGGGATCTACGTGGGGGTGGCCCAGGCCGCCCGGGACCTTGTGGTGGCCGAACTCACCCGCCGGGGCGGGGCGCCCTCGGCCGGGGTGCGCACGCTCCTGGCGGAGACGGAGGCCCGGCTGCACGGGCTGCGGACGACGGTGGGCGGCACGCTGTCGGTGGCGGACCACCTGGCGTACGACTTCGCCGGCGACCCGGTGGAGCGCGGGCGGCGCATGATGTTCGACTTCCAGCGCGCCAAGCTGATGGTGAACCGGCTGGCCCCGGAGATCGTCTCCGACTGCCTGTCGGTGGTCGGCGGCGCGTCCTACTCGGCGTCCCATCCGCTGGCGCGGCTCTACCGGGACGTCCGGGCGGGCGCGTTCATGCACCCGTTCACCTACCCGGACGCGGTGGACTGGCTCTCCGAGGCGGCGCTCGGCGGCGCGAAGGAGTGAGGCGGGGCCGGGCGCGGGGGAAGGGGGGCGGGGAGACCCGGCCCCCTTCCCCCGCGCCCGGCGGGTTCCGGGAGCGCGGCGGCGCTAGGCGCTCCGGCCCCGGGCGTGGGCAGCGGCGTGCTCCATGGTGGTGGTGCTGTTGCGGCCCAGGGCACTCCGCACGAACGCGCGGGCGTCGGCGAGGGAGGCATCCGGTCCGAGGACGGCGGGGACGGCCTCCTCGTCGAGGACCACCAGGTGGGCGGAGGTGATCCGGGCTCCGCGAGCGTCCTCCCGGAACAGCCACCGCCCGGTGTGGGCCGTCATCAGCGCGGGGGTGCGCAGCTGCTTGTAGACGATGCGGTCGTGGGGGAAGCAGATGCGGACGGAGTCCGTGGTGTGGGTGGCGCCGTCCGGTGACCGGGTCTCCATCTCCAGGGTCTGCACTCCGGGGACGTCCTCCACCAGGACGGTGCCGACCACGTGCGGAAGCCGCTCGGACCAGAGGTGCGCCTCGTTGACGAAGGCGTAGGCGTCCCTGGCGCCGCCGGCGGCGAGCTCGACCGTGTCCTCGAAGGCCAGGACAAGGTCGGCGCGGCCTCCGTCCCGTTCCGCCGCGTGGCGCAGCGCGGCCAGTTCGGCGCCGCTGTTGCGCTCGACGGCCCGGTCGATCCAGGCCGCCTTCCCGGGGTCGTCGCCGACGGGGCGGAAGTCGTGGAGCAGCCGCACCCGGCTCTCGGTGGCGGAGACCTCCTCGACGACCCACTCGCCGCCCATGGCAGCGACGGGGGGCTGCGAGACCTCCTGCCGGAAGCGCACGCGCAGCCGGTCGCGGTCCAGCAGCCGGCGCGAGGTCCAGGTCTTGACCTCGCCGTTGGCGGTGGCCCAGATCCGGATGCGTTCCTCCGTTCCGCCCCGCTCGACGTGTTCGACGTGCACGGTGGGCGGAAAGGTCTCGGGCCAGCGGCCGACGTCGACGATCAGGTCGAAGACGCGGCGCGCCGGTGCGGCCACCGTGATCGTGTGCTCGGTGTGGTGGGTTCCGGGATGTGACATGGTCCTCCGTCCGGCTCCGCTCGGGGTGAGCAGCGCCAGCTTCGGCCCCGGATCTCGCCGGGGACTCGACGACAACTCGGCACGGCCCGTGCCCGGTCCGCGCGGTGGGCGGCCGGCCGGTGCTCAGCCGGACGGCGGTCGGCCCGGCGGGCGGACGCCCAGGGCGTGGCGGAACAGGTCCAGCGGGTCCCAGCGTTCCTTGACCCGGCGCAGCCGTTCGTACTGGCCGCGGTGGTAGAGGGTGCTCCAGGGCACTTCGGAGGTGTTCCACCGCGGATCGGCGAGGTCGGTGTCCGGGTAGTTGACGTAGGCGCCGCCGTTGGCCGCGTTCGGGACCGGGACGCCGCCGGTGTCGGCGTGCAGGCCGCGGTAGAGGTCCCGGACCCAGGCCATCTGGCGCTCGGTCTGCTCCTCCTCTCCCCACAGGGACTCGTGCACGGCGCTGAAGAGGCAGTCGCGGTGGGGCATGGCGGTGGCATCCGGGTGGATCGCGTTGATCCGTCCGCCGAGGAAGGTGAGGTAGACGGCTGCCGTGGCGAACTCCTCGCCGCCCCGGCCGAGATGGTCGTGGAGGACGCCGATCTGCCGGTCGTTCCAGGGTTTCCGCAGCAGCGTGGACTTGGACTTGAACCGGGCCCCGCCGGGCCATTGCACGCCCCCGAGGACCGACTTCAGCCACGGTGTCGTCGACGTGGCCGCGGTGTGCGGGACTCCGGCCGCCGCGGTCAGCTCGGCGGCGAAGGCGTCCAGGAGCTCCCTCGACCCCGGGCGGTCGGCGTCGAGCGCGGCGTCCGCCGTGATCCGCCCGCTCGTCCTGTGGCCGAGGGTGAGCCCGCTCGACAGCTCCGCGTAGGGCGAGTCGAGTCCGGCGTGGCGCCGGTGCCACTCCCCGTGGGCGCGCAGGAGCCGGGTGAAGGCCGCCCGGTCCAGGTCCCGCCACTGCCAGCCGACGGAGACCGAGCGCACGGCGGCCGGCGGCCTGGGCAGCAGGCCTTCCGGGCCTCCGGCGGCTCCGGGCGACCGGAACAGATAGCGGGTGACGACACCGAAGTTGCCTCCCCCACCGCCGGTGTGGGCCCACCACAGCTCGCGCTCGGCGCCGGTCGAGTCCCGGGTGGCCGTCACGAGGCGGCCCCGGCCGGACCGGTCCGCGACGGCCACCTCCACCCCGTACAGGTGGTCGACGACCAGCCCGTAGCGCCGGGAGAGAGCTCCGTAGCCGCCGCCGGCGACATGGCCGCCCACCCCGACCGACGGACAGCCCCCACCCGGCAGGGTCACGCCCCAGCCGAGATACAGGGTCCGGTAGACGCGGCCGAGCGTGGCGCCCGACTCGACGGCGAAGGCCCGCCGCTCCGGGTCGTAGGTGACGGCCGCCATCTCGGAGACGTCGATCAGGACCCGTACGGCGGGGTCGTCCACGAAGCCCTCGAAGCAGTGCCCGCCGCTGCGGACCGCGACCCGGGCGCCCGCGCGGGCCGCCTCCTCCACCGCGCGGACCGCCTGCCCGGCCGAGCCGACCAGGTGCACCACGTCCGGTGCGCCCGTGAAACGGCCGTTGTACCCGCGCGTCGTGAGCTCCACGTACCGGGGATCCTCCGGCCCGAGCACCACCGGGCCCAGGACCGGTCGGCAGGTGACGGCCCGTGCGGAGGCCGGCGGCCCGGAGGCGGCAGCCGGGCCGCCGAGGAACGCGGCGCTCCCGGAGGCCACCGAGAGCCCCACCATCCGTCTCCGTGTGAGTCGTGCCAAGAGGACACCGCCCTTCCCGTCCGGCCCGAGGCCGTTCGCCGTGTGGGCGGCCAGCCTGGAAGCCGTCGCTGGCAGGTCGGTGGAAGGGGACTGGTACGCGCCACGACGCGCCGCTCGACGATCGGGCGAAACCGTCAGGGAGGCTGACAAAGACGTCATTAACGCTTCTAAGCTCGAAGAAGTCAAGAGCCCAGAGCATCTGACCTTCCCCCACCCTGCCCCGGACCGAGCCGGCCGGTCCCCGCGCAGCCCGAAACCCCGTGACACCCCTCCATGAACCCCCTAGGGGAGGACGCATGATCCACACCCGCGGGCTCACCCGCAGCTTCCGCGCCAAGGGCGAGACCGTCGAGGCCGTACGCGGCCTCGACCTCGACATCGACGCCGGCTCCGTGGTCGCCTTCCTCGGCCCGAACGGCGCCGGCAAGACGACCAGTCTGCGGATGCTGACCACCCTGCTCCCGCCGTCCTCGGGCACCGCCGTCGTCGCCGGACACGACGTCGTCGCCGATCCCGCCGCCGTACGCCACCGCATCGGCTACCTCGGCCAGGGCAACAGCGCCGGCAGCAACTTCCGGGTCACCGACGAACTCGTCACCCAGGGCCGCGCCTACGGCCTCGGCCACGCGGAGTCCCGCGCCCGGACCGAACTCCTGCTCACCGCACTCGAACTGGAGGGCATGGCCACGCGGACCGTCGGGACCCTGTCGGGCGGTCAGCGGCGCCGCCTGGACATCGCGATGGCCCTGGTCCACGAGCCGGAACTGCTCTTCCTCGACGAGCCCACCACCGGACTCGACCCGCACAGCCGCGCCAACATCTGGGAGCACGTGCTGCGGCTGCGCAAGGAGCTCGGCACCACGGTCGTCTTCACCACCCACTACCTCGAAGAGGCCGACCTCTGGGCCGAACGGGTGATGGTGGTGGACCACGGCCGCGTGATCGCCGACGGCTCCCCCGAGCAGCTCAAGGCCGACCTGGCCGGAGACCGCATCACCGTGGGGACCGCCGACCGCGCCGACGCGGACCGGGCCGTCGCGGTGGCCCGTGCACTGCCCGCCGTGCACGAGGTGACGGCCGACGGGACCGAGGTGCGGGTGCGCGCCCCGCACGGCGACACCCGGCTCCCGCTCCTGCTGAGAAACCTGGAGGCGGCCGGGGTGCGCGCGCTCAGCGCCCGGCTCGCCCGCCCCACCCTCGACGACGTCTTCCTCACCCTCACCGGCCGCACCCTGCGGGAGAGTTCCGACGCCACCGCCCCGACCACCACGCACGACGGAGCCTGACCATGAAGGTGATCACCGACACCAGGACCGCGTTCGCCCGCGAACTGGGACCCGAGCTGCGCCAGCCCGCCGGCCTCCTCTTCACGATGATGCTGCCCTTCCTCTTCCTGGCGCTCTTCGCGCCCCTGCTCTCCGGCATGGGCGCGGCGGGCGGGGGGACGGGCGGCACGGGCTCCCCCTGGCAGTGGTTCGTGCCGGGCATGCTCGTCCTGCTGGCCCTCTCCGCCACCGCCGGGGCCGGTGCCTCCCTCCTCAACGAGATGTCCTCGGGCGCCTTCGAGCGGTTGCTCGTCACCCCGCTCAACCGGGCCGCGATGCTCGTGGGCCGGGCCCTGAAGGAGGTGGTGGTCCTGCTGACGCAGGCGCTGCTGATCCTCGTCCTGCTGCTGCCGACCGACTTCCGGCTGCACCCGCTCGGCGCCCTGGCGGGGCTGGCGCTCCTGACCGTCTTCGGCGTCGGGATCGGCGCCCTCTCCTTCACCCTCGCGCTCCACTCCCGCAAGCAGCAGACCCTCTTCTACGGGGTTCAGCAGGTGATCTTCTTCCCCCTGCTGCTGCTCTCCGGGGTCCTGCTGCCCATCACCCAGGCCTCGGCCCCGACCTGGCTCTACGTCCTCAGCCGGATCAACCCGGTGACCTACGTGGTCGAGGCGGAACGCGCCCTGTTCGACGGCCGGTTCGCCGAGACGGGCGTCCTGTACGGGACGCTCGCCGCGGCGGCCGTCGCGGTCCTCGGGGTCGTGGCGGGCATCCGCGGCATGCGCAACGCCACCGTGTGACGCGGCGGCCGTACGCCCCGCAGCCCCGTCCGACCACAAGGAGCACCCGACCCGTGACAGCCGAAGCCACCCCGAGCACCCGGCACCCCGGCCCCCTCGCCGTGGACGTGTGGCTCGACCCCGCCTGCCCGTACACCTGGCTCACCTCCCGCTGGCTGCTGGAGGCGGCCCGGGTCCGCCCGCTGGACCTGAGACGGCACCTGATGAGCCTGGCCCTCCTCAACGAGGGCCGCGACGACGATCCCGAGGGGGACCCCACGGGGTACCTCATGGTGCCCGTGCGGATCGGCACCGCCGTCCTGCACCACCACGGGCAGCAGGCGCTGGCCCGGTTCCACGCCGCCCTGTGGGCCGATCGCGGCAGCGCCGGGAGGACCAGGAGATGGATCAACGATCCGGCCGCGGCCCTGGCCGACGCCGGGCTGCCGGCCGGCCTGGCCGCCGTCGGCGGCTCGACCGCGTACGACGGGATACTGCGGGCCTCGCACGCCGAGGCGGTCCGGCTCCTCGGCCCGCGTCCCGGCACCCCCGTCGTGGCCGTCACGGACCCGGCGGAGCGGGACCGCGGCCCGCTCGCCTTCTTCGGGCCGGTCCTGTCCCGGGTGCCCCGCGGGGAGGAGGCGGGACGGCTGTGGGACGGGACGCTGCTGGTGGCCGGCGCCCCCGGCTTCCACGAGCTGAAGGGGCCGCCCGCCGACCCGGATCCGGACGTCGGCGGGTGGGACGATCCGACGTGACCGGACCCGCGGCGGCGGGCGGAGGTGCGCAGCGGCGGCCCGGGGCGCTCCGCGCTCAGTAGTTGCCCAGGCCCCCGCAGACGTTGAGGGCCTGGGCGGTGATCGGCGCGGCCGTGTCGCTGATCAGGTAGCCGACCAGGCCCGCCACCTCCTCGGGGGTCGTGTAACGGCCCAACGGGATCTTCGCCTCGAACCGTTCGAGCACCGCCTCGGGCGTGGTCTCCCACGCCGCCGCGTACCCGGCGCGGACCCGCTCCGCCATGGGTGTCTCCACGTACCCGGGGCAGACCGCGTTGACGGTGACGCCGGTCCTGGCCAGTTCCAGGCCCAGCGCCTTGGTGAAGCCGACGACGCCGTGCTTGGAGGCCGAGTAGGGGGCGCCGAGCACGACGCCCTGCTTGCCGCCGGTGGAGGCGATGTTGACGATCCGGCCCCGGCCGCGCTCCAGCATGCCTCCGGCGTTCAGGACCGCCCGGGTCGCCCTGAGCACGCTGTGGAGGTTGGTGTCGACGACGTCGAGCCACAGCTCGTCCGTCAGTTCGGCGGTGGGCCCGCCCCCGCTGCGTCCCGCGTTGTTGACGAGGACGTCGACGGGGCCGTACCGGTCGACGGCGGCGCGCACGAAGGCGTTCACCTGCTCGGTCGACCGCACGTCGCAGGCCTGTCCGTCGGCGTCCGCCCCCTCCTGGCGCAGGAGTGCGACGGTCTCGGCGACGGCGTCGGCGTCACGGGCGCAGAGAAAGACCCTCAGCCCGTCCCGGCCCAGCGCTCGGGCCGTCGCGAGGCCGATCCCGCTGGTAGCACCGGTGACGACGGCGACCCGTCCCTCGGTACCGGTCATGGTTCCTCCCGGAATCGTGGCATCGGATGTGCGTACGCGGCCCGAGGGTGGCAACGGGCACTCGACACGGGCTGGACCGGCCCTGTCGATCAAGGTTCGAGCCGTTCCGGAGGACGGCCCGGAATCGTCGGCGGGTCCGCGCCCGCCGCACGGCAGGACAGCGGCACCGAAGGGCTCGGTGCGCTGACGAGCAGTGAAGGAGAAGCGACCATGACCTTTCTGGTGACGGGAGCCACGGGAAACGTGGGCCGGCACGTGGTGGCGGGGCTGCGGGCGGCCGGAGCGCGGGTGCGGGCGATGACCCGGGCCCCGGAGAAGGCCGCACTGCCCGACGGGGTGGAGGTGGTCCGCGGCGACCTCGCCGATCCCGGGAGCCTGGACGCGGCCCTCGCCGGCGTCGACCGGGCGTACCTCTTCCCCCTGCCCGGCACCGCCGAGGAGTTCACCGCGCGGGCGGCGAAGGCGGGAGTGCGGCGGATCGTCGTGCTCTCCTCGGTGTCGGCGGAGTACGCCGACGGCGACTACAGCGGCGACCACCACACCGCGGTGGAACGGGCCGTGGAGGCGTCGGGCCTGGAGTGGACGCATGTCAGGCCCGGCGAGTTCATGGCCAACCTGCTCACCTGGTGGGCCCCCACGATCCGGGCCGAGAACGTGGTGCGCGCCCCCTTCGGCGAGGCCCGCAGCGCCCCCGTCCACGAGGCCGACATCGCCGATGTGGCGCTGGCCGCGCTGCTGGAGGAGGGACACGCGGGGAAGGCGTACTCCTTCGCCGGCCCCGAGTCCCTGACCAAGCACGAGCAGGTGCGCGACCTCGGCGCGGTCCTCGGCCGCGCGATCCGCTTCGAGGAGCTGACCGTGGACGGGGCCCGCGCCCTGTGGCTCGGGCAGGGCATGCCGGCCGAAGCCGTGGACTGGCTGCTCCAGGACCCGGTGGACGTGCCCGTGGGGCCGACGGCCGAGCGGGTCACGGGACGGCCGGCCCGTACCTTCGCCCAGTGGGTGGCCGACCACCGCGCGGACTTCTAGGCCGCACGCAGGCGGCGGCGTTCAGCGGCGGTTGAGCCGGTCTCCAGGTGAACCGCCGACGGTGTTCGGGACACTCTCCGTGAACCGAGGGGAACGCCGTCATGGTGGATGCCGCACAGAACGCAGTGATCCGGCGACTGATCCGAGCCGGAGCCGGCTCCGACGACGAGATCGACGCCCTGCTGAAGGACGTCGGCCTGACCGAGGTGGCACGCGTCCTCGTCGAGGAGGTGCTGTTCCGCTGCCCGGAGCCGGCCAACACCGCCGCCGTCGACGTGGCCCTGGACCTGACCCACGGCGGGGAGCGGCACACCGTCGCACTGCGCATGGTGCGCGACGAGCCGATCCGGACGGTCGAGGACGACTCCGCCCGGGTGCGCTCCCGGGTGGCCTTCACCGCGCCGGACCTGGTCCGCCGGCTCTTCGGGCCGGCGGACTCGCCGCGCACCGGGGACTTCCGCAACTCCTTCGTCCCCACGCCCCAGGACCCCGGGCAGGTGAGCGAACTGCTCGCCGAGATGAACACGGTGCTGCGCGCGGCCGCCCAGGCCACCGCCACCCTGATGGCCGGCTGCACGGGACGCTGCCCCGACCTGGGCGAGCTGTCCATCCGCTACGGCTCGGACAAGTGGGCGAGCTTCCACTGGTACACCGCCCACTACGAGCGGCACTTCGCCCCTTACCGGGACCGGCCCGTCCGGGTCCTCGAGATCGGGATCGGCGGCTTCGACGACGACCTCGGCGGCGGCTCGCTGAAGATGTGGAAGCGGTACTTCCCCCAGGGCACCGTCTTCGGTCTGGACATCTACGACAAGACCGCGCTCACGGAACCGCGGCTCACCGCGCTGGTCGGCGACCAGAACGACCCGGAATACCTGACCGAGATGGCGCGGGAGCACGGTCCGTTCGACATCGTCATCGACGACGGCAGCCATGTGAACGAACACGTGCTGACCTCGTTCCGGACCCTCTTCCCGTACGTCCGGCCCGGCGGCCTCTACGTGATCGAGGACCTGCAGACCGCCTACTTCACCGACTTCGGCGGAAGCACGGGCGGGGTCGCCGGCCCCGGCACCTCGCTCGGGCTCGTCAAGGGGCTGATCGACGACCTGCACCACCGCGAGCACCGGGAGCCCGCCGTCGTCCGTCCCACCCCGGCCCAGAGCACCGTCACCGGGCTGCACGCCTACCACAACATCGCCTTCGTGGAGAAGGGGACCAACGGCGAGGACACCCTGCCGTCGTGGATGGACGCCGACGTGTGGACCGCTCTCGGCGCCAAGTGACCCGGCGCCGAACGAAACGAAGGGAACCGACCATGCGCGTTCTGTTCACCGTGTCCTCGTGGCCCACCCAGTACGCGGCCATGATGCCCCTGGGCTGGGCACTCCAGGCGGCCGGCCACGAGGTCCGGGTGCTGTGCGCCCCCGGGCAGGCCGCCGCGGTGGGGCGGGCCGGCCTGGTGCCCGTCCCGGTCCTCTCGGGAATGGAGGAGGTGCTGCGCCTGCGCCTGCAGTACCACGCGGAGGCGGTGAACGGGATCTGGCCGTACCCGTGGCTCCCTCCTCACCCGCTGACGGGCGAACGGATCGACCGCCTCGACGCGTTCGACGCCGGCCGCTTCGAGCGGGAGACCGCGCCGGAGCTCGCGGACTCGGCAGCCCGGAGCTTCGACTCCGCCGTGGAGTACGCCCGGAACTGGCGTCCGGGGCTGGTCCTGCACGACCCGGGGAGCCTGGAGGGGCTCCTCGCGGCCAAGGTGCTGGACGTTCCGTCGGCACTGTGCCTGTGGGGCCCCGCGAGCCCGCACGACCCCGACCACATGCGGATCGTCCCCACCGACCACAGCGGCGCGTTCCCCCGGCACGGCCTGGGCGCCTTCGACCTGACCATGGTCGACAGGGTGGTGGACCCCAACCCGCCGTCGCTGAAGGTGCCCGTCGAGGCCGAGCGGCTGCCCGTCCGCTACGTCCCGTACAACGGCGCCGGCCCCGCACCGGCGTGGACCGCCCGGCCGCCGGAGCGCCCCCGGGTCTGCGTGACCTGGTCCACCGCCCTGTCCACGGTCTCCGGTCCCGACTCCTACCTGCTCCCCCGGATCGTCGCCGCCCTCGACGGCCTGGACGGCGAGGTGGTGCTCACCGCGACCGCGCGGGACGTGGCCGCCCTCGGCACGGTGCCCGCCTCGGTCCGGGTGGCGGAGAACCTGCCGCTGGCCGCGGTGCTGCCGGGGTGTGCCGCGGTCGTGCACCACGGGGGCAGCGGCAGCGCACTGACCGCCATGTGGGCGGGGGTGCCGCAGTTCATCGCGACCTTCGCCGCGGAGCAGCAGGTGACCGGGGAGCGGGTGGCCGCCGCCGGGGCGGCGCTGCACGTGCCCGGGCACCGCGCCGACGAGGCGACGATACGGGCCGGTGTCGAGCGCCTGATCGAGGACACCGCCCACCGCGCCGCGGCCGTCCGGCTCCGCGAGGAGATCGCGGAGGCCCCGACCCCGGCGGCGCTCGCCACGGAGCTGGCGGCGCTGGCGACGGACGTCTGAGACCCGGCAGCCGGGCCTCGGCGGGCCGGACCCGGTGCGTGAGGGTCGAGGGGCCTGCGAGGCCGGCTGCCGATGCTGCCCGTCATGACAACCCGAACCGAGGGAATCGACAGGACGGGGCCGTCCGGGCGGCAGGGCACCGCGCGCGGGGTCGTCGTCACCGGCGGCGGCACCGGCATCGGCCGGGCCACGGCCCGCGCCTTCGCCGAGCGGGGCGACCGGGTGCTCGTCGTCGGCCGCACCGAGGCCACCCTGGCGGAGGCCGCCGGCGGGCACCCGGGCATCCGGTGCCTGGTCGCCGACGTCACCGCGCCGGACGCCCCCGGCCGGATCGTCGGAGCGGCCCTGGACGTCCTCGGCCGGCTCGACGTCCTGGTGAACAACGCCGCCGCGATGGGCTACCGCCCGCTGGCGGCCCTGGACCGGGCGGAGGCCGAACGGCAGCTCCACACCAACCTCCTGGCACCGGTCCTGCTCACCCGAGCCGCGCTGGAACCGCTGGCGGAGCGGTCCGGCACGGTGGTGAACATCGGCTCGGCCGGGGCGATCGGCCTGCGGTCCTGGCCGGACAACGGCCTGTACGGGGCCGCGAAGGCCGCACTGGACTTCCTCACCCGGACCTGGGCCGTCGAACTGGCCCCGCGCGGCGTCCGGGTCGTGGGGCTCGCCCCCGGCGTGACCGACGTCTCCGGGCAGAGCGGCCCCGGTGGGAAGGCTGCCGCCCCGGAGTACGCGGCCTTCCTGAAGGAGATCGCCGGCCGGGCCCCGAGCGGCAGGGTCGGCCGTCCCGAGGAGATGGCCTGGTGGATCCTTCAGCTCACACGGCCGGAGGCCGCCTACGCCAACGGGACGGTGGTCACGGTGGACGGCGGGCTCGCCCTGACCTGATCCCGTCCGTGGACCGACTCCGCACGTTTCCGAGGGGAGCGCCGATGCGTGTCCTGTTCCAGCCCTTCGCCGCCGCCACCCACGTGGCCGCCCAGGTCCCGCTCGCCTGGGCGCTCCGCGCGGCCGGTCACGAGGTGCGCGTCGCGACCCAGCCGGACGTGTCCGAGGACATCGCCCGGGCGGGCCTGACGGCGGTGCCGGTCGGCGATCCCCTGCACGTCGCGGCCAAGATGAACCCGGACGACACGGACCTGGTGGACGAGCTGCGCGACGACGCCTGGCTGCGGGTCCTCGATCCGGGCGAGCTGCGCCCCGAGCGGCTGACCCCGGAGCACCTGCACGGGGTGTTCGCCGCGTGGACACCGCTGGTGCACCGGAACACGGTGCCGGATCGCATGATCGACGACCTGGTCGCGTACGCCCGGGACTGGCGGCCCGACCTGGTGGTCTGGGACACCATGAGCTATGCCGGCCCGGTCGCCGCGCGCGCCTGCGGCGCCGCGCACGCCCGGCTGATGTTCGGGCTGGACCTGGTGGGCCTGCTGCGCGAGCGCTACCGGCACGTCCTCGGCCGGGTGCCCGCGGAGCTGCGGGACGACCCGCTGGAGGAGTGGCTGGGGCACGTCCTGGAGCGGCACGGCCTCAAGGGCCCCGGCCGGGGGTTCGACGAGGAGCTGGTGGTGGGCCAGTGGACCGTCGACCCGGTCCCCACCTCCCTGGCCCTGCCCGTCTCCCTCCCCCGAGTCCCGGTGCGCTACGTGCCGTACAACGGCCCTGCCCTCGTGCCCGGTTGGCTGGACGAGGCGCCCGGCAGGCCCCGGATCTGCCTGACCCTCGGCCTCTCCTTCCGGGAGGTCGTCGGCGGGGACCCGGCCTCGGTCGGCGAGCTGCTGGCGGCCGTGGCCGATCTGGACGTGGAGGTGGTGGCCACGCTCAACGCCGGACAGCTCTCCGCGCTGGGCCCGCTCCCGGCGAACGTGCGGGCGGTCGACTTCGTACCGCTGAACGAGCTGCTGCCGAGCTGCTCGGCGGTCGTCCACCACGGCGGGGCCGGTACGTTCCTGACCGCGCTGGCCCACGGCGTGCCCCAGGTCGTGGTCCCGGCCCGGATGTGGTGCAACACCCCGCGCGCGGAGCGGGCCCGGGCCGCCGGGGTGGCCCTGACCTGCTCGCCGGAGCGGCTGACGGCCGACCGGCTGCGCGCGATGGTGGTACGGGTCCTTGAGGACGGGTCCTTCGCGCGCAACGCCGCCCGGGTGCGCGCCGAGATGCTCGGGACGCCGACGCCCCGGGAGATCGTCCCGGCCCTGGAGCGGCTGGTGTCCGCTCGCCGGACCCCCGGGCGTCGCGGCGCCTGATGGCATACCGTCGGGCGAAGAAGATCACGGTCCGCGCACGGTCGAGGTGAATCCCTGGTGAGGACGCACATCCCCTACCTTCTGGCCGTGACCAGCACGGTGGCGGCGCGGCGGGTCGACGAGCGGCTGACCGGCTACGACCTGACGGTCCGCCAGTACGGACTGCTGGTCCAGCTCTCGATCGAACCCGAGTTGACCATGGCGGAGCTGGCCCGCCAGCTCGGCATCGCCCGGCAGTCGGTGCACCAGCTCGTCAACGAACTCGTCGAGGCGGGTCACGTGCGCCGACGCCCCGGCGCCGACGACCGCTCACGCCGGCTGGAGATCACCGACACGGCGCAGTACCTGCTCACCCGGATCGACGGGCCCCTGGAGCGGGTGGAGGCGGAACTGCTCGGCGACCTCTCCGCGGAGGAGGCCGAGACCCTGCGCCGCCTCCTCCAGCGCGTCCTGGCGCACGCCACCGACGACGAGTCCTGGTTACCCGCCCGCTGACGGCGGCTCGACGGGCCCGGGCCGGTGCACCAACGGGAGTCCAGACCGTATCGAGCCCCGGTCCCTAGCCTCGCGGCCATGCGTGTGCTGTTTGTGACCCTGGCCGCGAGGCCCCACTTCTTCGTCCAGGTGCCGCTGGCGTGGGCCCTGCGCGCCGCCGGGCACGAGGTGCGCGTCGCCAGTCAGCCGGACCTGGCGGACACCGTCACCGCGGCCGGGCTGACCGCGGTCCCGGTGGGGCCCCGGCTGGCCCAGGACGAGTCCGTGGAGGAGTTGAGGCGTCGGCAGGAGAAGGCGGCCGAGCGCCTGGCCGAGCCACCGGACGCCCAGGAGCTGATGCGGATGGCGGAGGACCGGCCCGATCGCCTGACCCCCGACTTCCTGGACGGTCTGTTCACGGTGATGACCTCGGCGATCTTCCAGAACTTCACGGCCGAGGAGACCGTGGACGACCTGGTGGCCCTGGCCCGCCGGTGGCGGCCCGACCTGGTCGTCTGGGACACCATGATGATGGGCGGTTCGATCGCCGCCCGGGCCTGCGGGGCGGCGCACGCGCGTCTGCTCTACGGGCTCGACCTGGTGGGCACGATGCGGAAGCGGCACCTGGCCTCGCTCGCCGCCAGGCCCCCGGAGCTGCGCGAGGACCCGCTCGCCGAGTGGCTGGAGTGGACGGCGTCCCGGTACGGCGGCGGGTTCAGCGAGGACCTGGTCACCGGCCAGTGGACCATCGACCCCACCCCGGCCTCGCTCCGTCCGCCCACGGAACTGCCGTGGGTCCCCGTCCGGCACGTCCCCTACAACGGGCGGGCGGTGCTGCCGGAGTGGCTGCGCGAGCCGCCCTCCCGGCGCCGGGTCTGCCTCACGCTCGGCCTCTCCTTCCGGGAGGTGATGGGAGGTGACCAGGCGTCCGTCCCGGACCTGCTGGAGGCGCTGGGCGAGCTGGACGCGGAGGTGGTGGCGACCCTGGACCGGGCGCAGCTGGCCGAGGCCGGCCGCGTGCCCGGCAACGTGCGGACGACGGACTTCGTCCCGCTGGACGCGCTGCTGCCCTCGTGCTCGGCGATCGTGCACCAGGGCGGGTTCGGCACCTCGCAGAACGCGCTGGTGCACGGCGTCCCGCAGGTCGTCGTCCCCAACGACCTGTGGGACATCCACCCGCGGGCGGAGCTGATCGAGCGGTCGGGGGCCGGGGTGCGTCCGGCCGGACCCGGTCCGCTGACACCGGAGGAGCTTCGCGGGCTGGTGACGCGGGTGCTGGACGAGCCGTCCTTCGCGCGGAACGCGGCGCGGTTGCGGGAGGAGATCCGGGCGGTGCCGTCCCCCGCCGAGCTGGTCCCGGTGGTCGAGGCGTTGACCGCGCGCCACCGGTCGGCGGGCTGAGCCGGCGGCGCACCCGGCGGACGCCTCCGCCTGCCACGCGCGCCGTCCCGGGGCGCCGCTCAGCGGGCGCGGCCCAGGGACTCTGCCAAGGCCTCGCGCCAGGGCCGGGGCGCGGGGATGCCGGCCTCGCGCCAGCGGTCGTGCCCGAGGACGGTGTACCGGGGCCTCGGGGCCCGACCGCCGAGAGCCGCGCCGGGGACCGGCCTGACCCGGCCGGGGTCGGCACCGACCAGCCGGAACACCTCGCGGGCCAGCTCGTACCGGCTGGCCCGGCCCGCGTTGGTGGCGTGGAAGACCCCGTGTGCCCCCGGGACGCGTCCGAGGGCGAGCAGGAGCCGCGCCACGTCGGCCGCCCACGTCGGCTGCCCCACCTGGTCGGCCACGACGTCAACGGGTTCCCGGGCCTGTGCCCGCTCGGCCATGGTCCGGACGAAGCTCGGTCCGTGCGCCCCGTGGAGCCAGGCGGTCCGGACGACCGCGCCGCGGTCCGGCAGCAGGCCGAGAACGGCCCGTTCGCCCGCGCGTTTGCTCCGCCCGTAGGCGTTGCAGGGGGCGGTGGGGTGGCCCTCGGCGTACGGGGAGTCGGCGTCGCCGGGAAAGACGTAGTCGGTGGAGAGGTGGAGCAGGCGGGTGCCGTGGCGGGCGCAGAGGGAGGCGAGGTGCCGGGGACCGTCCCCGTTGACGCGAAGCGCCCGCTCCTCGTCGGTCTCGGCCGCTTCCACGGCCGTGTAGGCGGCGCAGTTGACGAGGAGGCCCGGGCGGTGCCGGGCGAAGGCTTCGGCGACCGCCCCGGGGTCGGTGACGTCCAGCGCGCGCCGGTCGAGGAGCACCGCGTCCGCGCCGTCGGCCGCGAGCGCCTGGGCCACCTCGCGGCCGAGGAGCCCGCCGGCGCCCGTGACCAGCCACCTCATCGCGGGGACCGGCCGGGGGTGGCCTCGCGGGCGCGCAGCCGCCGCTTGAGCGGCCCCCACCAGTCCCGGTTGTCCCGGTACCAGGCGACCGTGGCCGCGAGGCCGTCGGCGAACGCGTACCGCGGGCGGTAGCCCAGTTCGGCGCGGGCCTTGCCGTCGTCGAGGGCGTAGCGCAGGTCGTGGCCCGGGCGGTCGGGCACCCGCCGGACCCGGCTCCCGTCGGCCCCGCAGGCGTCGAGGAGCAGCCCGGTCAGCTCCCGGTTGGTCAGTTCGGTGCCGCCGCCGAGGTGGTAGACCTCGCCCGCCCGGCCCCGGGTGCGGACCAGGTCGACGCCCGCGCAGTGGTCCTCGACGTGCACCCACTCGCGGACGTTGGCTCCGTCGCCGTACAGCGGCACCGGCTCCCCGTCGAGCAGGTTGGTGACGAAGAGCGGGATCAGCTTCTCGGGGAACTGGCGGGGACCGTAGTTGTTGGAGCAGCGGGTGACCCGGACGTCGAGGCCGTGGGTGCGGTGCTGGGCGAGAGCCAGCACGTCGGAGGCGGCCTTGGAGGCCGCGTAGGGGGAGTTGGGGCTCAGCGGGCTGTCCTCGGTCCAGGCGCCCTCGGCGACGGAGCCGTAGACCTCGTCGGTGGAGACGTGGACGAAGGGGCCGACGCCGTGGCGGAGCGCCGCGTCGAGGAGCGTCTGCGTGCCGAGCGCGTTGGTGCGGACGAAGGACTCCGCGCCCTCGATGGAGCGGTCCACGTGCGATTCCGCCGCGAAGTGCACCACCTGCTCGGCGCCGGCCGTCAGGCGGTCGACCAGCGCGGGGTCGCAGATGTCCCCGTGGACGAACTCCAGCCGGGGGTGGGACGTGTCGAGGTTGTCGAGGGTGCCCGCGTAGGTGAGCCGGTCCAGCACGGTGACGCGGACGGCGGGATCGTCGGACAGCAGTTTGCGGACGTAGGCCGAGCCGATGAAGCCGGCCGCTCCGGTGACCAGGAGATTCACGGGGTCCAGGCTGCTCTTCACCGTTCGAGCCTTCGACGAGGCCCCCTGGTCGCGGCCGACCGGCCGCTCCAGCCGTCGTCGACGCGCGAGTGACCGGGGCGTTCGAGACTCGGGCGTCGAGACCCCGAGCGTTGGAGGAACGATGGCACTGTTCGCCGTCCTCGCGACCCAGTCCCCCACCGGAATCCCGGCCGACGAGTTCCGGCGGCGGCTGCCCGAGGGCTTCGCGTACGTCAAGGGGCTGGTCGACAGGGGGGTGATCCGGCACAACTGGATCCGGGTCGGTGCCTCGGGCGGCCTGCTGATCTACGAGGTCGCGTCGCACGAGGAGTTGAACACCCTGCTGTACGGCAACCCGCTGAGCCCGCACCTCCGCTTCGAGGTGATCCCCCTGGCGGAGGTGGGTGGCTTCGACCCGAGGGCCTTCGAGAACCGGGGCGACTGAACCGGACGACCGGACCGGGGCGTCAGCCGGTCGCCAGAGCCCGGGCGAGGCCGCGGTAGAAGGCCATGACCCCCGGTTCCTTCGGGGAGAGGTGACCGCGCTCGGCGAAGCGGGAGCCGACCACCCGCTGGACCGCTTCCATGCCCAGCCGGTCCTCCCGGTTGACCACCGCGGCGCCCTCCTCGTTCTGCTCCCGGAGCGCGTCGCGGTCCTGGCCTTCGAGCGCCGACGGGTGCACGAGCACCCCGCCCCGGACCTCGGTACGGTCGGCGGAGAGCGGGATCATGGTGATCCAGACGACGGAGTCGCCGAAGGCCGCGAGGCTGCCGCAGGGGAAGACGGCGCAGTTGTACATGGTGGCGCGCTGGGCGTCGGAAAGGGGCAGCGCGGTGGCCGGGAGCGGTTCGCGGAAGGGGCTGAGGAGCCGGGTCACCCAGCGGGAGTCCGCGCGCACGTCCATGGCCCCTCCCGGTGGGGTGATGAGTGCCACGGTGGTGGGGTGGAGGCCCATGGCGTGGTAGTTCTCGTGAGCGTTCTGGACCGCGATCTTCCAGTTGCACCGCCATTCCTCGGTCCAGCCGGCGATCCGCACCATCTCCGGCAGCCGGTAGGCATCGAGCTCCTCACCGATCCGCCGCAGGTGCGGGGCCAGCGGCTCGGCGGACGCGTCGGGGTTGACGAAGACGAAGCCCCGCCACTCCTCCACCGCCGGTGCCGGCCGGTGCGGGCCGAGGGCGGAACGGCCCCGCAGGGTGCCGTCCTCGGCCCGGGTCACGGTGACGGGCCGGCCGGCGGGCGCGAGGGTCACGGACGCGCCCGGCGCGGCCAGCTCGCCGGCATGCGCCGCCAGCACCCACGACGCTCCGAGGACCCGGTCCCGCTCCGCCTCCCACAGCTCCGGCGAGGTGAAGGCCGCCGGGGGCAGGCTCAGTTCGGGAGCGTCCTCGTCCAGGTACCGTCCCAGCTCCGCCACGATCTCCGCGAGCGTCATGCTCCTCGCCGTTCCCTTCCGTACCGGGCCGTGAGCCGCTCGATCTCGGCGACGGCCTCGTTGGGTGTCGGCATCTCCTCGGTCTCCCGCCGCAGGCGCCGCGCGTGCCCGGCGAACGACGGGTCCTCCAGCACGCGCGCGACCTTCCCGCGGAAGCGGTCGGGGGTGAACTCGCGCAGCGGGAGGGCGAGGAGGTTGCCCTGATTCTCGTAGGCCACGCCCATGGCCTCGGTGACCCACTCCCATCCCGTGAGGAGGAGCTGGGGTACGCCGTGGAACTCCGCCGTGGCCTTGGTCTGGTAGCCGCCGTGGTGCACGACCGCCGCACAGGTCGGCAGGAGGTCGTGCATCGGGACGTGGTCCACCACCCGCACGGTGTCCGGGAGCGGCGGCAGATGCGCGCGCTGCCTTTCGGAGAGCGCGGCGACCACCTCCACGTCCATCCCGGCCAGCGCCTCCAGCATCCCCACGAGGATCGTGTCGAGGTCCCAGAGGGCGTAGCCGCTGTCGATGCTCACCCCCAGGGTGAGGCAGACCCGGGGCCGGGCCGGCGGCTCGCGGAGCCACCGGGGCACGACCGCCCGCCCGTTGTACGGGATGTAGCGGGCGGGGACGGTGGGGACGCCCACGTCCTCGCGCAGGCTCGCCGGGCGGGTGTCGACGACCCACTGGCCGGTGAGCACGGACTCGTCGAAGCGGGCTCCGGCGCCGAGGCGTTCCAGGGTCCAGTCCAGCCATTCCGCCGTGGGGTCCTCGCGGTGCTCGGGCGGCCGCTCGGCGGCGAGGCGCAGGAAGGTCCGCCGGGTGCCCAGCTGCATGGCCAGTTCCGGTCCGGAGACGAGGCGGGCGTGGGCCGCGCCCACGGCGAGTGCCGTGACCGGGCCGGCCAGGCAGAGCGTCTCCCAGACGACCAGGTCGGGCCGCCAGTGGCGGGCGAACGCCACCAGTTCGTCGATCATGGTGTCCGAGTTCAGGCGGGAGTTGAGGGCGGGGACGATGACGCTCTCGTAGCCGAGCTGCTCCTCCCAGGTCTCCTCCCGGTCCGGGTCCCGGTCCTGGTCGGCGGTCCCGAAGTGGGCGATGGCCTCCCGGTGGAAGGCGTCCAGGCCCTCGTACCACGGCGGGCTCTCGACCGGGACGGCCGTGATCCCGGTCCGTGTGACGGTCTCGACCACCCCGGGCACGCACGCGGCGCGCACCTCGTGGCCGGCGGTGCGCAGCGCCCAGGCGAGGGGTGCGAGCAGCTGGAAGTGGCTGCCTTCCAGCGAGGTGAACAGGACCCTCATCGTTCTCCTCCGTCCCTCGTCGCCGGCGCGGCCGCCGCCCGCACGGGGGCCCGGGCCGGTCCCCGGGTCAGCGGGGCCCGGGGCCGGCGCACCGCGGGGGCGCCGGGGCGGAGCTCGGCGTACCGGCCCGCCAGGGCCGCGAGGGCGGCCCCGGCCAGGGCGCGGTGGAACGGGGCGAGGGCACGGTGGGCGGGAAACGCCGCCGGTCCGCTCCCGCCGTCGAGCAGGACCGCGATCCGGTCCCCGGAGGCGATGCGGACTCCGGCCGACTCCAGCTCGGCGCGGGCCTCCAGGGGGGCGATCCACACCGGCGGCTCCGTGCGCAGGGCCTCCTCGACCAGCGGCGCGACCTCGTGGACCGGCAGGGGGAACCGGGCCCGCAGGACGGTCCGGACGACGAGGTCGGCGCCGGTGCGGGCGCCGATCGCCACCGTAGCCGGGCCCGGCGCCCCGGGAGCGGCGTCGAGGAGGGAGCGCAGCGTGTCCAGGGCCCGGGGCAGGCGCCGGGCGGTGGCGAGGCGCTGCGGGCACACCACCGCGTCCTGGACCGTCGCGCAGTCCGCGACGGCCTCGGCGAACCGGGCGCGCTCGGTCCCGGGGACCGCGCACACCTCGGCGAGGGCGCCCGTCGCGAGGGGCTCGGCGACGTCGGCGACCAGGTCGAACTCCGGCCCTGCCGCGTCGAGAAGCCGGGCGCACAGGGGCCCGAGGTCCGGCACGTCCACAGCGGTGACGGGGGCTTCCCCCGGCAGCGCCGGGACGTGGGCGACGGCGGGGTGGGCGAGCAGCTCCGCCGCGGTGGCCGGGTCGGCGGTGACCCAGGAGCCGGTGCCCGATCGCCACAGCCGCCCGGTGTCCCGGACGCACGCGCGCAGCGGGCCCTGGTCGTCGCCGACGTCGCAGAGCAGGGAAGCGTACGGATCGCCCTTGAGCCGGTGCAGCCACAGCGTCCCGTACTCCCGCTGGAGTCGTTCGCCCAGCTCGGCGAGGGCCGTCGTCACGGGGTGGTACCGGGGTCGGCGGCGATCAGGGGGAAGAGGTCCCCGTCGACGGGCGCGCCCGGCGCCAGGTGGGACACCGGATGGTCCTGGACTCCCGGGCGGTAGGTGGCGTCGGAGTCCATGTAGACGGCGGCGAAGGCGAGCCGGCGTTCGCCGTCGGTGTTGACCCCGGCCATGTGCACGGTGCGGAAGTCGTGGAGGACCACGTCGCCCGCCCGCATCGGAACGGCCACTCGGGGGCTGAACGGATACGCGGGCCAGACCTCCTCCATCGGCCGGTAGTCCTGGAAGTCGGCCAGGTGGACCTGCCGGTGCTCGAGAGGGCGCCGGTGGGAGCCGGGGACGTAGACGAGGCACCCCCGGTCGGCGGGCACGTCCACCAGCGGGATCCACGCGGTCAGCGTCCGGGCCAGTCCGGCGAGCGGCAGGCCCGGTTCGTCGTCGTGGACGACGGTGGGCAGGTGGACGTGGGGGTCCTTCTTCAGCACGTCGGTGCCGTAGAGCCGCAGCGGCCCGCCGGCCAGTCCCTCGGCGGCCCGGGTGACCACGGGGTGGAGCGCGAGTCGACGCAGCTCGGGGTGCTTGCGCCAGGCGGCCTCGACGTAGTGGACCTGGGTCTCGTCCTCGGAGGCGCCCCACGTCGCGGTGCCCTCCTCGGCCAGGAGCTTCTCGGCGGCGGCCCGGAACCCGGCCACCTCCTCGGCGGAGAGCACCGACCGGAGGTGGACGAACCCCTGGTCGCGGTAGCGACGGAGGGTCTCCCCGGTGGGTCGGCCGCTCTCCGTCAGATCAGCGGATGTGGGCATGTGATCGTCCTTCTCGCTCGTGTGGGAGGGCTTCACCCGGCGGAGCCGACGAGCCGGCCGACCGTCTCGGCCGGGGTGGGCATCGCGAGCAGTTCGCTCCGGACCTGCCGGGCGTTCTCGCGGAGGCGTCCGTCCTTGAGCAGGGTCCGGCACTCGGCCGCGCCGAGGGTCCCGGGCTCCGCCACGATCCCGATGCCCCGGGCGGGCAGCAGGTCCGCACCGGTCTGCTGGTACGAGCCGCGCGGGATGACGCACTGCGGGAGGCCCGCGGCGGCGGCCGTGAGCATGGTCCCGCTGCCTCCGTGGTGAATGATCGCGTCGCAGCCGTCCAGCAGGAGGTCGAGGGGGACCCAGTCGACCAGACGGACGTTGGGCGGGACGTCGCTGAGCAGTGCGGGGTCGCCGCCGCCGAGGGTCACCACGAACTCGGCCTCCAGGCCCCGGGCCGCCTCCATGAGCGGCCCCAGGATCGCGATGCCTCCCCACCGGGCCTCGATGGTGCCGAGGGTGACGGCGATGCGCGGCAGGCGAGGGGGCTCCCGCAACCAGTCCGGCAGTACGGCACCGCCGTTGTAGGGCACATGACGCAGCGGCCGTGCCGCGGGCGTACGGCGGTCCTCGGGGAGCCGGGCGGCGAGGCTCGGCGGGAGCGTGGTGAGGGGCACGGTGGCCGGAGGCCCGCCGGTGACGCCGTGGCGTGCCCAGTGCGGCTCCATCCCGGCGCGGAGCAGGGTGTGCAGGCGGGAGCCGCTGTCGTACGAGCCGAGACGGGGCTCGACCAGGGGGACGCGCAGCGCGGCGGCGAGGAGGCGGCCGGCGCCTTGGAGGGGCGGCGCGACGACCAGGTCGGGAGACCAGTCGCGGGCTGCCGCCAGGGCGCCGTCCACCATGACGCCCGACACCCTGGCGAAGAGCGCGGCGAGTTCGGCGTCCTCGGGGTCCTCGGCGAACATGGGGTGGTCGGCCGTGCTCTCGGACGCCCCGGGCTCCTCAGGCATGTACACGGGCAGGTAGTCCAGGCCGGGAGTGACGTCCACGACGTCGAACCCCGCCTCGGCGGCGGCCAGGCTGAGCCCCCCGGTGGCGTACCGGACACGATGGCCGGCAGCGCGGAACGCCTGGGCCAGGGGAATGGTCGGGAAGAGGTGGCCGAGGCCCGGCGAGGTCACGAACAGGACGCGCATGCTGCCCCCAGGCAGGAGTCGTCGGACGGATCGTCAAGTGGCCCGCAGCGCGGTGGCGGTGGCCCGGGAAGGCCGTCGCCGCACGGTACGGGCCTCACGGGGCGGCGCCGAGGAAGAGGCCGCGGCCGGCGTGCGGGCCGGGGACGTACTCGACGGAGAGCCCGGCGGCCCTGAAGGCGGTCTCGTAGGACGCTCGGGTGAACAGGGAGATGCGGTGGGTCTCGGTGAAGTGCCGGGCCCCGGCGCGGGCGTCGGCCACCACGTAGTGCACGTCCATCCGGCACGCGGCCCCGTCCCGGGCGGAATGCGAGATCCGGGCCACGGTCCGGCCCGCCACCGTGGTCACATCCGCCGAGACGTGCCCGTCGAGGTAGTTCTCGGGGAACCACCACGGGTCCACGGCCACCACTCCCCCGGGGTTCAGGTGCCGGGCGAAGGCGGCCAGGGCCGCGTGGAGTTCGGCCTCGTCGGCCGCATAGCCGATGGACCCGAACATGCAGGTCACCACGTCGAACCGGGCGTCGAGGGCGAAGGACCTCATGTCGCCGGCGTGGACGGGGACGTCCGGCAGCGCACCGCGCGCCGCGCGGACCATCGGCTCGGACAGCTCAAGCCCCGCGACCCGGTCGAAGAGCCGCGCGAAGTGGCGCAGATGGGCTCCGGTGCCGCAGGCGACGTCGAGCAGGGAGCGCGCGTCCGGCCGGAGCCGACGCACACGCCGGGTGAGTTCCCGGGCCTCGGCCCCGTAGTCCTTGCCGCGGCTCTCGTGGATCAGATCGTGGATCTCGGTGAGGTCAGCGCCGTACATGGACGGATCGTCGGAAGGCGTACTGGAGAAATCGCCCAGGACGGGTGGACGCGGCGCCGGTGCCGTGTCGATCGGGCGGCGACCGATTCACCAGCGCGCGCGGTCACCCTCGGCCGCACCGGACCGGGGCCGGACCGTGCCGACGGACCGGAGCGGAGCCGGACCGTGCCGACGGACCGGAGCGGAGCCGGATCGGGCCGGGCCGGACCCGGACGAAGGGAGGACCGACGTGGACGTCGGGGAGATCGTGGCGGAGCTCGAGCGGTATCTTGGGCCGGACGCGGAGGCGCTGAGCCTGCCGCCGACGGCGTTCACCTCACCGGGGTTGTGGGATGCGGAACGCGAGCGGGTGTTCGGGCGTTCCTGGCTGCTGGTGGCGCACGCGGACGAGCTGGCGGAGTCCGGGTCGTACGTGGCGCTGTCCGTGGCGGGCGAGCCGGTCGTGGTGGTCCGGGACGAGGGCGGCGCCCTGCGCGGCCTGTCGCCGGTGTGCCGGCACCGGTTGATGCCGGTGGTGGAGGAGGGCTCGGGGCGCACCGACGTGTTCACCTGCCCCTACCACCTGTGGCGTTACGGTCTGGACGGGCGCCTGATCGGCGCCACCCACATGAAGCGGAACCCGGCTTTCGATCCGTCCGCGTGCCGGCTGCCGCGGTTCGCGGTGGAGGAGTGGCGGGGGTTCGTCTTCGTCAACCTGGACGCCGCGGCCGAGCCCCTCGGTCCGCATCTGCGGCGGATCGGCGGGGACCTGGCGAACTACCGGCTGCCGGAGCTGACCCAGGTCGCCGGGTGGACCGAGGAATGGCACTGCAACTGGAAGATCGCGGTCGAGAACGCGCACGAGAACTACCACGTCATGGGGTTCCACCCGGAGACCCTGCAACCGACCACCCCCGGCGGGGCGGAGACGAGCGTGCGGGCGGACTCGCCGTGGGCCGACAGCATGCGGGTCCGGTACGCCTCGCCGCTGGAGCCCGTGGTCCTGGACCTCACCGAGGAGGAGCGGTCGCACCTGTACGGCTTCTTCGTCTTCCCCTCGGGCAGCCTCGCCGCCTCGGGTGACATGGTCATCTGGCTCAGCCTGATCCCTTCGGCCATCGACCGCACCCTGGTCCGGGGCGGGGTGCTCATGCCGGCCGCCATGATCGAGGGCCGGGACCGCGAGACCGTCCGGAAGGAGGCCGAGGCCTACGCAGCCGTGATCAACGGCGAGGACCGGCGGGGCCTGGAGGCGGTCCAGCGGGGCGCCGGTTCGCGCTTCGCGGGGCGGGGCCACCTCTCCCCCAAGGAGCCCGGGGTGATCCTCTTCTACCGGTCCCTGGCCAGGGCGCTGCTCCGCGAGGACGCCGACTGGCCCGGCGGGCTCTGACCCCTCCGACGGGCGGTGGCCGCGCGCGAGGCCGCACCCGGCGGGGCCGGACGGCCGGGTCGTCCGGCTCGGGCCGGCGCCCTGCGCGACGCCCGCCGCATCCGGCCGCGTCCCCGCCCGCTCCGCCGCCGGCGCGGTCCGCGGAGCCGTGCGCCGGGCGCGGGAGGCCCGCCCGGGCGGCTCGACGAACCCGTGCCGGGCGCGGGGTGCCCCGGGACGGGCACGGGTGGCAGGCGGTGGCACGGCCGCCGCGACCGGGTCCCGGGACGGGGAACCCCGGCCCCGCGGGCCGTCCCGATCGCCGTCGGGCACCGGCCCGGCGGGTCGGCGCCCCGGGCCCGGTGCACGCCGGAAACGTTTCCGCACCGGGCCGGGCGTCGAGGAGGGCTACGCCCGGCCGCCGCGGCGGCCGCTGGTCGCGGCGGCGCGGAGCCAGAGGCGGACCGCATGCGTGATCCAGAAGAGCGCCACGGCGAGGGAGCACCAGAACCACACCGAGCCCGGCTCCGGGTTGCGGATCTTCTCGACGAGCAGCAGCGCCAGCACGGCCGCGATCGCCGTCGCCCCGTAGAGCTCGCGGCGCTCCACGCGCGCGGTGCGGCGGGGCCCCGCCGCCAGGCGCAGGGCGTACACCTCGACGTCGCCGAAGGCGGTGGCCGCGTCCTCCCCCGAGGCATCCAGGTGCCGCCGGGCCTCGCGGACGTGTCCGCGCGCCTCGGCGGCGGACAGGGCGTGGCGGCCGCGCAGGACCCCTTCCAGGCGGGACAGCCAGTGCCCGTCGTCGCCGGGGCGCGGGGCGGGCACGAAGCACCGCTCGACGGCCGCGGCGGGCAGGTTGGCCGCAAGGACCGCGAGCACCGCGCAGACCGCCGCCGCCGCCGGGGCGGGCAGCGTGACGCGGGGGTCCTCCGGGAGCAGCGAGGCCGCGGCCACGGCCGCTCCGACGGCGGCCGCGCCCGCCGCGGCGAGGCCGGCGGCGCCGCGGATCCGCCCGGCCGACCAGGCGGTGAGGGCGCAGACGGCGAGCAGGCCCGCGAGGGCGATCCCGGAGATCGCGGCGAGGGCGGCCGGCCCGGGGGCCATCCAGAGCCCCTCGCGGAGCCAGTGCATCAGGCCGAGCAGGACGCCGATGCCGCAGAAGGTGGCGAGGGAGGCGGTGAAGCGCTGACCGGGGGCCATGCCCTTCACGTCGGCCCGGGCCCGCTGCTCCTCGCCGACGTGCTCCTCGACGGCGGTGCGGGCGTACGCGTCCGGGGGGCCGAAGAGCTCCCGCGCGTCGAGCCCGGTCTCGGTCACGGCCCCGTGCACCTCGTCGAGCACCAGGTCGGCCAGGCCGTCGGGGGCCTGGAGGTCGAGGGCGAGGCGCATCTCGACCCTGGCGGCCCACTGCTCGTCCTCCTCCCGCGGCCATGCGCGCGTGCGCTCTGCTGCGTCCTTCATGGGTCCCCCTCGTGTACGTGTGACCGCGCGTCTCCGCGCGGGCCGGTGTGCCGGTGCGCCGCCGGGTCGGGCGGTGCCGGGCGTGGTCGGTGCGCGGGAGCCCGTCCGGCGGGCCGGTCCGGGGCCGGTGGCCGGCGGTGGTGCGCGCGGGGCCCGCCCGCGCCCGCGGTACTCCCCCGCCCGCCGCGGACGGTCCCGGGACGGGGCGGCTCAGCGCCGGGGCGCTTCCCCGGCCCCCGCGTCCCGGTCGCCGAGCAGCGCGGAGACGGCCCGGGCGAGGCCGTTCCAGGCCGCGGCGTCGCCGTCGAGCCGTGCCCGGCCCGCGGCGGTGATGCGGTAGTACTTGCGCCCCGGCCCTCCGTCACCGGCCCGCCACTCGACCTCGACGGCCCCCTCCTCCTCCAGCCGCGCGAGGGCGGGGTAGAGGGTGGCGGCCTTGACCGGGGTCAGCCCCGCATCGCCGAGCCGCCCCAGCAGGGCGTATCCGTAGCTCTCGCCCTCGGCGTCCAGGAGGCCCAGCAGGCACAGCGGCAGCACGGCCCGTGTCCAGGCGGTGTTCCCGGTCACTGCTCCCACCCGCGCTTTCCGATCCAGCGACTATTCCGATTTTCAGCATACTCGGGAATCCGGAGAAGAGGGAAGGGCGGTCCCGGCGGACGGGGCCGGGAGGGGCGGGCGGGGAGGGAGAGGCGCACGGGATAGCGTCGGGCGGCATGGACGAGCGAGAGGGCGGGGAGGCCCGCAGTACGCCGGACGCCCCCGGGGGCGGGTGCGGGGAGCCGCACCGGCCGGCGGGGAGGGGGGACGGCACCGGCGGAGGACCGGGCACGGACGGCGTGTACGTGGGCCGTGCGGCACGGGACGCGGCGCTCGACCGGGGATGGCTGCTGGGGCACTTCAAGGAGCCCGGGGATCCGCGCCACAGCGAGGACGTGGAGATCAAGTGGGGGGTCCACCCGCGCGGCGAGGAACGTGCCCGATGGGTGCGGGGAGAGCAGCGCACCACGCTGCTGGTCCTGGTCAGCGGCCGCTTCCGGGTGCGGTTGCCGGGCCGGGAGGTCCTGCTGGCGGAGCAGGGCGACTACGTGGTCTGGGGGCGCGGGACGGACCACTCGTGGCGGGCCGAGGAGGATGCGGTGGTGCTGACGGTCCGGTGGCCGTCCGTCCCGGGGTACGCCGTCGCTCCCGCCGCCGTCGCGGCCGGGGAGGGGGCACCGCCCCGCTGACCGGCCGCCGGGGCTCCGGCCGGGAGCGTGGCGGCGGGCCCGCACGCACGGCCGCGGGCCCGGGGCGGCCGCAGGACACCCCCCGGGCACCTGCGGCGGCTCCCGTCCCGCACACGGCGGCGCGCCCTCGCGGCAACCGCGGCCGCCCCCGGTCAGGCCGGGGAGCCCCCGGTGCGGCCGGTGCCCTTGGCGGGCCGGGCGTCCGGCTCGGGCTCCTCCTCGAAGTCGACCCGGTTCATGTGCCGGTTCATGGACTTCATCAGGGCCCACACGCCGACCGCCAGCGCCGCGAAGACGAGGAAGCCCAGGACACCGGGGGTGACCTTGTTCTCGTCCAGCTCCTTGGCCAGGGTGGCGACGTGCGTCATTGCGAGGTTCGCGCTTGCGCTCATGTCAGGCATTCTCCCGGATGCCCGCGAAGAGGTCGCTCTCGGGGAGGGAGGTTTCGACGAGCGACCTGGACAGCTCGTACTCCTCGGTCGGCCAGACCTCCCTCTGGATCTCCATCGGGACCCGGAACCAGCCGCCGTCGGGGTCGATCTGGGTGGCGTGCGCGATCAGGGCCCGGTCGCGCACCTCGAAGAAGTCGGCGCAGGGCACGTAGGTGGTCAGCGTCCGCTCGGCCCGCTGGAACTCCTTCCAGCGCTCCAGCCACTCGCCGTAGGGGGACTCCAGCCCGCGCTCCAGCAGCGCCTCGTGCAGGGCGACGGTGCGCGGCCGGTTGAAGCCCTGGTTGTAGTAGAGCTTCTGCGGCTGCCAGACCTGGCCGTACTCGGACTCCGGGAACTTCTCCGCGTCCGCGGCGCCGTCGAAGGCGACCATCGTGATCTTGTGGGTCATGATGTGGTCGGGGTGCGGGTAGCCCCCGTTCTCGTCGTAGGTGGTGACGACCTGGGGGCGGAACGCGCGGATCCTGCGCACCAGTTCGCCCGCGGCCTTGTCCACGTCCTCCAGGGCGAAGCAGCCCTCGGGGAGCGGGGGCAGCGGGTCGCCCTCGGGGAGGCCGGAGTCGACGAAGCCGAGCCAGTCCTGCTTGACGCCCAGGATCTCGCGGGCCTCGTCCATCTCCTTCCTGCGGACCTCGTGGATGTTGGCCTCGATGAAGGCGTCACCCTGGAGCTTCGGATTGAGGATGGAGCCGCGCTCGCCCCCCGTGCAGGTCACGACCAGCACGTCCACCCCCTCGGACACATACTTCGCCATCGTGGCCGCGCCCTTGCTCGACTCGTCGTCGGGGTGCGCGTGCACGGCCATCAGTCGCAGCTGCTCAGTCAAGACTCGATCCTCAGTGATTCGTCGCGTCGTGCGCTCTCTATAGTGACCGAACCGGGGGACGGAAAATTCCTGACTCCGGGACACGAAGGGAACGATCATGACGGCTGCACGCGAGGGCCTTCCGCAGGGGCGCTACGGGCGCTCGGCGGACGAGCGCGCCGACCGCGGGCTGCGCGTCCTCGGCGCCGTCCTCGGGACGGTGGCGGTCGCCGTGGTCGGCTGGTTCGGCTACGACTACGTCGCGGGCCGGACCCTCAGCGCCGAAGTGATCAAGTTCGACGTGGTGCAGGGCGCGAACGAGGTGCAGATGCACCTGGAGGTGCGCAAGGACGCCGACGCCACCGGCACCTGCACCGTACGGGCCCTGGCGGAGGACGGCACCGAGGTCGGCAGGCTGGACGCCCGCTTCGAGGAGACCGGTACCGGGCGCATCGACCGGGTGGTGCGCATCCGCACCACCCGCGAGGCCACCGGCGCCGAGCTGGTCGGCTGCACCGCGGCCTGACCGCCCGCGACGGCGATTCTCCCGGCCCGGTGCCGCGCCGGAACCGGCGCAGACCCCGGTGACCTGCGAGGCTGGGCGACCGGTGGCTTATGTCCTCCCCCTTTCGCCCTGAAATTGTTAGGCTCGTGGTTTCGCCCACCCGGGACGGACCATCCTTCTGGGTAGGGCGATGCTTTGTATTCCCAGTACCTACGAGGAGCACCTGTGACCCAGACCAGCGAGAACGTCACCTGGCTCACCCAGGAGGCGTACAACCAGCTCAAGGCCGAGCTGGAGTACCTGTCTGGTCCCGCGCGCGTCGAGATCGCCAAGAAGATCGAGGCTGCGCGCGAGGAGGGGGACCTGCGGGAGAACGGCGGGTACCACGCGGCCAAGGAGGAGCAGGGCAAGCAGGAGCTCCGTGTGCGCCAGCTGACCCAGCTCCTGGACAGCGCCAAGGTCGGCGAGGCGCCGGCGGACGACGGTGTCGTCGAGCCCGGCATGGTCGTCACGATCGCCTTCGACGGCGACGAGGACGACACCCTCACCTTCCTGATGGCGTCGCGCGAGTACGCGAGCTCCGACATCGAGACCTACTCCCCCCAGTCGCCGCTCGGTGTCGGCGTGAACGGGAAGAAGGTCGGCGACGAGGCGGAGTACGAGCTGCCGAACGGCAAGACGGCCATGGTCAAGATCCTGGAGGCCAAGCCCTACAGCGGCTGAGCGGCCACCGCAGCACCCGGGCCCCCGGCGGGGACGCGCGTCCCCGCCGGGGGCCCGTGCGCGTCCGCCGCCGCGGGGTGCCGCGGGCCCGCCCGCAGCAGGGGACCCGTCCCCGTACCCCCTGGCAAGGCGGTGGCCGCGGGCGCGCGGGCACCGCGCCGGATTCCGGGGCCCGTGGCATCGCGCCGATCGGGCGGCCCCGCCGTCCGGCGTCGCGGCAGGACAGGCGGCGCCGGTCTCCGCTCCCGTCCTTGCGGACCGGGAGCGGAGACCGGCGCCGGTCCTCGGCCCGAGGCTGCGCTCAGGCCGAGGCGGAGCGGTACTTGCGCACCGCGAGCGTCCGGAAGACGGTGATGATCAGCACCGACCACAGGACGGAGGCGAGGACCGCGTTCTGCATCGGCCAGGCGTCCGGGGTGACGTACCCGGGCGGCAGGTTGCCGAAGAGCTCGCGGGACGCCTGGACCGTGGCGCTGAAGGGGTTCCACTCGGCGATGTGCCGGAGGAAGGTCGGCATGTTCTCCGCGGGCACGAAGGCGTTGGAGACGAAGGTCAGCGGGAAGAGCCAGATCAGCCCGCCGGAGGTCGCCGCCTCGGGCGTGCGCACCGACAGGCCGATGAGCGCCCCGATCCAGGAGAACGCGTACCCGAGCAGCAGCAGCAGGGCGAAGCCCGCCAGGACCTCGGCCGCGTTCGTGTGGGTGCGCCAGCCGACCAGGAGCGCGACGAGGGCGAGCACCACCAGCGTCAGCGTGGTCTGGACGAGGTCGGCCAGGGTCCGGCCGGTGAGCACGGCGCCGCGGGCCATGGGCAGCGAGCGGAAGCGGTCGATCAGCCCCTTGTGCATGTCGTCCGCGATCCCGGCCCCCGCTCCGGCGGTGGCGAAGGTGACGGTCTGGGCGAAGATGCCGGCCATCAGGAACTCGCGGTAGTCGGAGGCCGAGAGGCTGCCGCCGACGGAGATCGAGCCGCCGAAGACGTAGCTGAACAGCACCACGAACATGACGGGCTGCACGATCCCGAAGACGATCATCTCGGGGATGCGCGTCAGGCGGATGATGTTGCGCCGCGCCACGACGAGGGAGTCGGCGAGCGACTGGGCGACACCGCCCCGGGGGCGGGGCGCCAGGGGCCGGGCGGCCGGGGTGGTCGTGGTCGTCATGCGGCACTCTCCTTGCCGGGCGCGTCGGACGCCTCGTCGTCGGCTGCGGCGCTCTCGGCCGCGTGGCCGGTGAGCGAGATGAACACGTCGTCGAGGGTCGGGCGGCGCAGTCCGATGTCGTCGATCTCCACCCCGCGGGCGTCCAGGTCGCGGATGACCTCGGCCAGCAGCTTGGCGCCGCCGGTCACCGGGACGGTGAGCTTCCTGGTGTGGCGGACGACGGCGACCTCGCCCTTGCCCCGGCCCGCGAGGACCTCACGGGCGGGCTCGATCTCGTCGGGCCGGTGGACGACGACCTCGACGCGCTCCCCTCCGGTGCGGGCCTTCAGCTCGTCGGAGGTGCCGCGTGCGATCACCCTGCCGTGATCGACCACGCAGATGTCGTCGGCGAGGTGGTCGGCCTCCTCCAGGTACTGCGTGGTGAGCAGCAGCGTCGTCCCGGCGCCGACCAGTTCCTGGATCACGTCCCACAGCTGCTGCCGGTTGCGCGGGTCGAGCCCGGTGGTCGGCTCGTCCATGAACATCACGGGTGGGGAGACCACCAGTGCGGCGGCCAGGTCGAGGCGGCGGCGCATGCCGCCGGAGTAGGTCTTGGCGGGCCGGTCGGCGGCGTCGGCGAGGTGGAAGCGCTCCAGCAGCTCGACGGCCCGGGCCTTCGCGTCGCGCCGGGACATCTGGTAGAGCTGCCCGACCATCTGGAGGTTCTCCCGGCCGGTGAGGTACTCGTCGACCGCGGCGAACTGCCCGGAGAGGCCGATGGACCGCCGCACCTCGTTGGGATGCTTCAGGACGTCGATGCCGGCGACGCGGGCGGAGCCGCTGTCGGGCCGGATCAGGGTGGTGAGCACGCGCACGGTGGTCGTCTTGCCGGCACCGTTCGGGCCGAGGAGGCCGAGGACCGTGCCTTCGGGGACGTCGAGGTCGACGCCGTCCAGAGCCCGTACGTCACCGAAGGTCTTGACCAGGCCTTCGGCGTGGATGGCGCCTGGCATAGGGGTTCTCCCTGGGGGGTGAGGGCGGTGCGGAGGTCGGGCGCGGGGGCCCGCGGCGGGGCGGTCGCCCGGGCGGCGCCCGGCCCAGCGTAGGGACCGGCGGGTGCCGGGACGAATCATTTCTCCGGCTGTCACCGGATCGGGGCCCCGGCTCGTCCAGGACCCTAGCGCGGTATAAAAATCCCGGCGAGCCCTTTCCGCGGGCTGCACTCAGTCCAGGACCGTGTACCCGGCGGACCGCAGGACCGAGGCGACCTCCTCGCAGTGCTCGGGCCCCTTGGTCTCCAGCTGGAGCTCCACCTCGACCTCCGTCAGGCCCAGCCTCGGGTCCGTGCGGACGTGGCTGACGTCCAGCACGTTGGCGTCGGCCCCCGAGAGCGTCCCCAGCAGCGCCGCGAGGACCCCCGGGCGGTCGGTGAGCCGCAGCCGCAGCGTGAGGTAGCGGCCCGCGGCGGCCATGCCGTGCCGCAGGACCCGCTGCATCAGCAGCGGGTCGACGTTGCCGCCCGACAGCAGGGCGACCACCGGCCCCTCGAAGGCGCCCGGGTCGCCGAGCAGCGCCGCCACCGGGCTGGCACCCGCGGGCTCCACCACCAGCTTCGCCCGCTCCAGGCACAGCAGCAGGGCGCTGGAGAGCGCGTCCTCGGAGACGGTGCGGACCTCGTCGACGAGCTCGCTGATGATCCGGAAGGGCACGTCGCCCGGACGCCCCACCTTGATCCCGTCGGCCATCGTCGACGGCGCCTCCACCGAGACGGGACGTCCCGCGGCCAGGGAGGGCGGGTACGCGGCGGCGCCCTCCGCCTGGACGCCCACGACCCGGACGTCCGGGCGCAGGGCCTTCACCGCCACGGCGATCCCCGCCGCGAGACCCCCGCCGCCGACACCGACGACGATCGTGCGCACCTCCGGGCACTGCTCCAGGATCTCCAGCCCCAGCGTGCCCTGGCCGGCCACGATGTCCGGGTGGTCGAAGGGGTGGATGAACACCGCGCCGGTCTCGTGGGCGTACTCCTCGGCCCGTGCGAGCGTCTCGTCGATCACCTGCCCCGCCAGCCGCACGTCCGCACCGTACTCACGGGTCGCGGCGACCTTCGGCAGCGGTGCGCCGACCGGCATGAAGACCGTCGAGCGCACGCCCAGCAGCGAGGAGGCCAGCGCCACGCCCTGGGCGTGGTTGCCCGCCGACGCGGCGACCACGCCCGCCGCCCGCTCCTCGGGGCGCAGGCCGGAGATGCGGACGTAGGCGCCGCGCAGCTTGAACGACCCGGTGCGCTGCAGGTTCTCGCACTTGAGGTGCACCGGCGAACCGACCAGCCGGGTCAGATGGCGGCTGCCCTCCATCGGGGTCACCCGGGCGACGCCGGAGAGCATCTTCTGCGCCCCCCGGACGTCGTCGAGGATGACCGGACTGATGAGCTGGGGCAGACGGGCGTTCATGGCACAAGTCTGGCAGCCGGGTGTCCGGGCCGGGCCGCCGTCCGCATGCCGGTACCCCGGGTGGGACGGGATCGCGCAGCACGGCTCCCTACGCGCCCGTAGCCGCGTACGCTGTCCCCCTACCTCCCGACCGCCGCACGAGAGAGCCCCACAGCCATGCCCACTTCCCAGGACATGACGACCGACCTCGGTCCCGGCCTCCTCGATGCCCTCCAGCACCAGGTGGCCGTCTTCGCGCGGCGCGCCGAGCAGACCCGCCTCGGCGGCGTCGGCCAGGCCCGCAACTCCATGGACCGCGCCGCCTACCTCCTGCTCAACCGGCTGGACCAGGAAGGCCCGATGGGCGTCAAGGCGCTCGCCGCCGGGATGGGCATCGACTCCTCGACGGTCACCCGCCAGGTCGCGCCGCTCGTCGACAGCGGGCTCGTCAAGCGCACCTCGCACCCGGAGGACGGACGGGCCGTCGTCCTCCAGCTCTCCCCGCGCGGCCAGGCGCGGCTGGACGAGGTGCGCTCCTCCCGGCGGGAGCTGATGCGGCAGGTGACGGACGGCTGGACCCAGGACGAGCGCGAGTCCTTCTGCACCCTGCTCACCCGCTTCAACTCGGCCCTGTCCGCCTGGCAGGCCGGGCTGCACCCGGGCGATCCCCAGGCGCCGACCGGCTCCTGACGGGGCCCGGCACGGCGGCCGCTCCGGCTCGGAGCCTCGCCGGCGCCCGGCCGGCCGCGGCTTCCCCGGCGCCGGGCCGCTTCGCGTCCCGGCGCCGCCGACCTCTTGACCGGAGCACCGCCCCGGGCCCTGAATGGGAACGTGAGCGAACGGCATTCGGCCAAGGACCGGCGCCGCACCCGGGAGTTCGATGCCTTCGTCGCGGGCGCGGCCGCGCGGTTGCTGCATGTCTCCACCCTGCTCACGGCCGAGCCGCCCCGGTCCAACCCCCGCGCGCAGGAACTGCTCACGGCGGCCCTCGCCCGCACCTACGCGGACTGGGACCGCCTGCGGGGCGACGACCCGTACGACCGCACACGCCGCGCACTCGCCGTCCGCTTCGCCCGCGGCGCCTGGCGCCACCACCGGTGGGCGGCCGAGGGCGTGCTGGGCCGGCTCACACCGCAGGAGCGGCTGGTCCTCGTCCTGCGCCTGTACGAGGGCGTCGCCGAGGAGCAGGCGGCGACGCTGCTCGGCATCCCTCCCGAGCGCGTCCGGGCCGTGTGCACGCGGGCGGTCGCGGTCATGCGCAACTCCTCCTCGGCGCCGCCCTCCCGGCTCGCCCTCCCCTCCCGGCTGGGGACGGCCTGATGAGCGGGTCGGAGCGGAAGGAGGCCGAGGTCCGCCGGATGATGGAGACCCCGCACCCGGTGGTCCCCGGCGGGCTCGGGGCGCAGGCGGCGGCCCGGGGCGACCGGCTGCTGCGGCGCCACCGCGCCCTGCGGCGCGCCCTCTGGCTCCTGCTGTCCGCCGCGCTGCTGGCCCTGGCGGTGTGGGCGCTGGCCACCGAGCCGTGGCTGCTTCCTCCCTCGGACACGGTGCCGCCCGTGGAGGGCGTCTGAGGGGCCGCCTGCGCCT
The DNA here is from genome assembly GCF_024497955.1 of Streptomyces sp. C10-9-1. Classification (GTDB taxonomy): domain Bacteria; phylum Actinomycetota; class Actinomycetes; order Streptomycetales; family Streptomycetaceae; genus Streptomyces; species Streptomyces sanyensis. The sequence continues at coordinate 72,261 of NZ_JANHKP010000023.1, forward strand.
CCGGGGCCCGGCGCGCGGCGACGCAGGGTGACCGGTGGGCCGTGCCGGGTCGCGGCCGGGGAGCGGAGTGCGCCTCGCGGGGCCGCTCGCACCCGCGGCCGGGGCCTCGGCGTCCTACCCTGGAAGGAGCGGCGTTAAGGGAACCCGACCGTCCCGGAGGAGGCCGCCATGACCAGGAAAGTCGCCGACTGCCGCAACACCCCGAGTGTCAGCGGGTGCACCCTCACGATCACCGGTGAGGAGGAGGAGGTCGTCCGGGCGGCGGCCGAGCACGCCGTCTCGGTGCACGAGCACACGGACGGCCCGGAGCTGCGCCGGATGATCCGCGAGGGCCTGGAGGACGAGAAGGTGCCCGCCTGAGCGCACGGCACACGGCGGGGCCCCGTCCGCACCTGTGCGGACGGGGCCCCGCGCGGGTTCCGGAGCCTCAGCCCAGGGCCTGCTTCAGGTCGGCGACCAGGTCGTCGGCCGCCTCGATGCCGACCGACAGCCGCACCAGGTCGCCCGGCACCTCCAGCGCCGAGCCGACGACCGAGGCGTGGGTCATCCGGCCGGGGTGCTCGATCAGCGACTCGACGCCGCCCAGCGACTCGCCCAGGGTGAACAGCCGCGCCCGGTCGCAGACCCGGACCGCGGCCGCCTCGCCGCCCTCGACGCGGAAGGACACCATGCCGCCGAAGGACTTCATCTGCTTCGCGGCCACCTCGTGCCCCGGGTGCTCGGGGAGCCCCGGGTAGAGGACCTGCGTCACGCCGGGGTGGGTGGTCAGCATCTCGGCGACGCGGGCCGCGTTCTCGCTGTGGCGGTCCATGCGCACCGGCAGCGTCTTGATGCCCCGCAGCACCAGCCAGGAGTCGAAGGGCCCGGCCACCGCGCCCATCGCGTTCTGGTGGTAGGCCAGCTCCTCGCCCAGCTCGGCGTCGGCCGCCACCAGCGCGCCGCCGACGACGTCCGAGTGGCCGCCCATGTACTTGGTCAGCGAGTGCACCACGACGTCGGCGCCGAGGGCGATCGGCTGCTGGAGGTAGGGGCTCGCGAAGGTGTTGTCGACGACCAGCCTGGCACCGGCCCCGCGGGCCACCTCGGCGACCGCGGCGATGTCGGTGATGCCGAGGAGCGGGTTGGAGGGGGTCTCCACCCAGATCACCTTGGTGCGGTCGTTCACCGCGGCGCGGACGGCGGCCGGGTCGGAGGTGTCGGCCACCGAGTAGTCGACGCCCCAGCGCTGGACGACCTTGGCGAACAGGCGGAAGGTGCCGCCGTAGGCGTCGTTCGGGATCACCACGTGCGCACCGGGGTGGAGCAGGGTGCGCAGCAGGCAGTCCTCGGCGGCCAGCCCGGACGCGAAGGCGAGACCACGGCGGCCGCCCTCGATCGCCGCCAGGTTCTCCTCCAGCGCGGTGCGGGTCGGGTTGGCGCTGCGGCTGTACTCGTAGCCGCCGCGCAGTCCGCCGACACCGTCCTGCTTGTAGGTGGACACCTGGTAGATCGGCGGTACGACCGCGCCCGTCAGCGGGTCGGCCGTGTTGCCCGCGTGGATGGCGCGGGTCTCGAAGCTGTGCATGGTGTGGTCGTCGCTCATGAGGCCCGAGCGTAGTCCCGTGGCGCCCGGTGCGCGCCCGCTCCCCGCGCGCTCCGTGGGCCCCGTCCCACCGCACGCCCCCGGCGGGCGCCGTCCCCGGAAAGGCGGACGACCTGAGGGGGCCTTCGCGGGGCCGGGGACGCCGGGGGACGGGCCGCCCGGGGAGCGGGCGGGGTCCGGGACAATGGGGCCATGGAGATTCTCTGGTTCCTGATCGCGATGGGCATGCTGGCCGCGGTCGTCGGCCCCTACGTCATGCGCCGCCGCTCCGGCATCCGGCTCGCCGCCCCCGGCTCCCCCGAGGCCGCCGACCCCGACGACTACGGCTTCCTCCGCCAGGAACAGCTGGACGTCCGGCTCCCGGGCCCGGACCAGGACCTCCTCGACGTCCTCGACGTCGTCCAGCGCACCCAGGACTGGCGGGCCGCCGCGCAGCTGCTCGCCGGGACGCCGAAGGAGGGGGAGGTCCGCTGGCAGCGCGTGCAGGCCTTCGCCGGCGCGGCCTCCCTCGAACTCGTGAAGCAGCCGGGCACCGGCGGGGCCTGGCTGCGCGACTGGCGCTCCGAGTCGCCCAAGGACGCGGGCGGCGCGCAGGTGCACGCCGAGTTCCTGGTGCAGCAGGCGTGGCGGACCTCCACCGCCGGAACGGACGAGTTCCGGATCATCCTGGAAGAGGCCCGCAGCGTCTGCGAACAGGCCGCCCTGCTCTCCCCCGGCGACCCGGTACCCGCCATCACCGAGCTGGCCGTCGCCCGCGGACTCGGCGCCTCCCGGGAGGAGTTCGACCGGCTCTGGGCCCGGATCCTGGACCGCGCCCCCGAGCACATGGGCGCCCACCTCGCCGCGCTGCACCACCTGTGCGCGAAGTGGCACGGCTCCCGCGAGGAGGCGGACCGGTTCGCCGTCGCCGCGGCCGCCCGGGCACCCGAGGGCTCGCTGCTCGCCGCGCTGCCGCTGTTCGCGGTCTACGAGCACCTGCCCGAGGTGAACCTGGTGCGCGGCTTCTACCAGGGCGCCGTCGTCGGCAGGGCGGTCGAGGGAGCCCTCTACGCCGTCCACTCGGCACGCGCCGACGACCCGATGCTGGCGCACGTGCGGCACCTGCTGGTCCTCTTCCTGGTGCGGTCCGAGCGGTGGGCCGAGGCCATGCACCAGCTCGTCCGGGTGGACGGCCACGTCGGCGCCGTGCCCTGGACGCAGAGCGCCGACCCGGCGGCCGAGTACGCGGTCCACCGCGCCCTGGCGGTCGCGGGCTTCGAGGCCAACGGCGGCAGCCCGGCGACGCTCCGGCGCTGACGGCCCCGGCCGGGAGCGGCGCCGGCGGAATTCCCGGCGGGCCCGGGGCGTTGTCCCCGGTGCCGTCACCGTGAAGGAGAAACGACCATGCTCTTCGGCCGTACGCCCGTGCTGCCCACCCCGGAGCAGGCCCTCAAGGGCCGCCCCGAACCGTCCTTCACCGTCCCGGAGCGCCACACCGTCCTCGGCAACCCGCTCCTCGGCCCCTATCCCGAGGGTCTGGAGGTCGCGGACTTCGCCCTCGGGTGCTTCTGGGGAGCCGAGCGCGTCTTCTGGCGGACGCCGGGCGTGTGGACCACTCTCGTCGGCTACCAGGGCGGCCACACCGAGAACCCGACGTACGAGGAGGCCTGCTCGGGGATGACGGGCCACACCGAGGCGGTACGGGTCGTCTTCGACCCCTCGGCCGTCTCGTACGAGCAGTTGCTGAAGGTGTTCTGGGAGGCACACGACCCGACGCAGGGCTTCCGCCAGGGCAACGACGTCGGCACCCAGTACCGCTCGGCCGTCCACACCCACTCCCCCGCCCAGGCCGCCGCGGCCGCCGCCTCCCGCGACGCCTACCAGAAGGTCCTGACGGGCTCCGGACTGGGAACGATCACCACCGAGGTCCTGCCCGCGGAGGGACGCCCCTTCTACCCTGCCGAGGCGTACCACCAGCAGTACCTGGACAAGAACCCCGGCGGCTACTGCGGCATCGGCGGCACGGGGGTGAGCTGCCCGGTCGGCGTGGCCGAGGCTCCCGTGGAGTGAACGACGTCCCTCTCCCCGACCCGGCGCACGAGCGGCTGACCCGGCTCTGGCAGGCCCACCGGCCTGCCGGGCCGGTGCTGCCGTGGGAACTGAAGACGGTGTACGGGAGCCGCTGGGTGCGCTTCCACAGCCTGCCGGAGTCGAAGCGTTACGCGCAGGACGAGGCCGAGTACGCGGTCCTCCTCGACCGCTACAACACGGTCCTCGACGAGCTCTTCGCGGGCGGCGAGGCGTACGTGGTGACCACCGACTGGGCCGACCCGTCCGAGCCGACGGACTACGCGGCCCGCCGCGCCGCCCTCCACCCGCAGGGCACGCTGTGGACCCCCCTGGACGAGACCGACGACCCTGATCCGGCCTTCCACACGCGTTGGTACTTCTACGCCGACCGGCGCCCCTGGCAGCGCGGCTGCCTCGACCCGCTCCTCCGCGCCGTCGCGGACGACACGCTGCCCGGCATCTTCGTGACGGACCCCGGCTTCACCCGGATCCACCACCCGTACGACGCCGGCGCGGACGTCATCCTCCCCACCCCCGAGGAACGCGACCGCCTGCGCGACCGGCACTCCGCCTGGCTGTCCGCGCACCCGTCGGGGTACTGATCAGGACGGATCGTAGCCGTAGACCCGCTTCGCGTCCAGATGGAGCTCGTACGGGCCCCAACAGTCTGCGGCGAGCGTGGCCACCCGGGCGCCGCAGGGACAGGCACGGTTGAGTCCGCTGTCTCCGGAGGGTCCGCAGCATCCGCTGCTGTTCTCCCAGTCCGGCAGCGGCTGGATGTCGGGCGCGTCATCGGGGTGGATCACGATGTTGTCGAGCGGCCCGGCCGAGACCATGAGGACCCCTTCATCACTCCGCCAGGGCCCACGCGGCTGCGCAGGCCCGCCGCCCTCCTGGTCCGGATGCGGCACGTACGGAGCGCCCCACGGTTCGGTCTCGATCGCGTAGTGCCCCTGCGGCACTGTGGCCGATGCCAGCCGGCTCTCCTTGTCCCGTTCCTCGTCGTCGGGCGCTGAGGGAACGGCAGGCAGCGGCGTCAGGTCTGGCGTAAGACTGCCGCCGCACTTGGCACACAGGAAGACGGTCATGCTGCCGTTGTAGCCGCCGCGTACATCCCAGCGCATCCTCGATTCCAACCGAGGGGGCTGCTTTCCCGTTCTGGAAAGGATCAGTACTTGACCCCACCACAACCAGCTCGGGAGCATCGAACACGACAGGCGTACGCCGACATGTGGGGGCGAGGATGCTGCGGAAGCTGTCCGGTGACCCGGAGTGCAGGAACGGAACGTGCCCGACGCTGTGGGGTACCGAGGACGCCAAGGACTACGTAGTGCAGGGCTACGTCATCACCGACCCCGAGCGGCTGGCACAGCTCGACCTGCCCGAGGGTGAGACCGCCGTCGTGGTCCCGGCCGCGGTGCTGGAGGAGTACTTCCGTGCTCAACGGTGAGGAATTCGGCCGTCTCTTCGAGACCTTCGAGCGGACCGCCTTCCGCCTGGAGACGCTCGCCGTCTACAGCGTGGAGGAGGAGCGCGAGGAGTTCGAACGCTTCCTGGCCGGCGGGGACATGGGGCCTGACTGGGACGACAACCCATGGGTTCGATCCATGACCGACAAGGGCAAGCAGGTCTCACGCGTCCATGTGCTCAGGTCTCCACTAACCGATTACTTGCGGTACGAACTGGCCGCCTACCCGGGCAACATCACGGCCGGTGAGACCATCGGCATCATCGACCAGGCCGACCAGGAAGTTGCCAGCCTGCCCGATCACGACTTCTGGTTGTTCGACGACCAGGACGTATACCGGATGCACTACACACCCGAAGGTGCATTCATCGGCGCCGAGCTGCTTCCTGCCCACTGCCTTACCGAGTATCAGGACTACCGAGACCGCGCCTTGGCCGAAGCTGTGCCGTTCGCGGACTACTGGGAGCGGCACCACTGACCGCCGACTCGATCGGGAAAGCCCTGCGGGCGCTGCGCGACGCATCCGGACTCACGGGTGACGCGGTGGCCCGCAGGGCTTCCATGTCTGCCGGGAAGCTCTCGAAGATCGAGACCGGCAAGGTACGACCGACCGTCCAGGACGTGGACTTGGTCCTCACCGCCATAGGCGTGAGCCAGGAAGTCAAGGAAGAGTTCCTGGCAGCCGCCCGCGCTGAAGCCACCGAGGCCACCGCATGGCGCCTGCTGCGCCGCATGGGCCCCTGGAAGCACCAGAAGACCATCCGGGCCATCGAGGCCGGCACAACCACACTCAGGCTCTTTCAAGGGCAGCTCTTTCCCGGACTCCTCCAGACGCCCGAGTACGCCTACGCCGTCTTCTCCCTGCCTCCGTCCCTGCCGGAGGAGACCAGGACCAAGACCGTGGCTGCCCGCCTCGAACGGCAATCCGTCCTGTACGAACCGGGCAGGTCGTTCCACTTCCTGATCTGCGAACACGTACTCCGGTGGCGCATCTGCGAGCCCGTGGTCATGGCGCTCCAGCTCGACCGGCTCGCATCCGTGTCCCGTCTGCCCAACGTCTCGCTGGGGGTCGTCCCGTCCGACCGCCGGATGCCCGACTTCCCTATGACCTGCTTCAGCCTCCACGACGACCGTCTCGTCATCGTGGAGACGTTCCACTCCGAGGTCACCACCCGCGACCCGAAGGACGTCCAGCTCTACCTCGACACCTTCGAACGGTTCGCCGCGGTGGCGGTCTACGGCGATGCCATGAGAGCCCTGGTCGAGGGCATCCGGGACGGATTCTTGCCCCAACAGGAAAGGTCCTAGAAAGAGCTGCTCAGCGGGTGAAGCATCAGCGGTGCCGACACCCGAGGGAGGGAATCCCAGTGAGCAGCCCCAGCACCACGATGGACCCGCCGGTTCAACTGTCCCTCCCCCGCACACAGCCTGCGCCTGCGCCTGCGCCGGGTTGCGGTGTCTGCGCTGCCCTTGCGAAGCAACGCACAGCGGCGTACGGCGCCGGGGACCTGTCCGCCGTCTCGGACTGCAACGTCGAGCTGGCCACGCACCCCACGAAGCACTCTGGGGGGCGGTAGTGGACATGCAGACCGGGAGAGACGGACGTACAGCGGCTCTGAGCGCCTCCGAACCTCCTCAGGGTGGATCGCGGTGGTGCTGCGCGGCCCGGCAGAGATCATCACAGTCCGGCGGCCCGGGTCCGGCGCCCAGCGCGTTCGGCGGGCGCCCTCCTCCTGGCCTGCCGCGTCAGCGGCCGTCGTCCCCGGACTGCCCCGATGGGGCCGTGCGGCTTCCGCCGAGCAGGAGCACCAGACCGGCCAGGCCCCCCACCAGCCACGGGCCCATCGCGAACACCGGCCCCCCGAGGACGACCGCGGCGGCGAAGCCCGCGAGCGAGGCCGTGAGCACGCCGGCAGCGCTGCGCGCGACGACCGTGCCCCGGTCCCATTCCTGCCGCAGCACGCCCTCGCGGCGCCACAGTTGCCAGAAGGCGACGGCGGTGAACAGGGCCATGCCCCCCGCAATGGGCAGAGGAACCGGGGGGAAACCAGCGCCGAAGGCGCCGTCGCCCCGGGCCAGCTCCCGCACCCCGGTGACGAACACCACGGGTCCGATCAGGGCGAAGACGGCTGCTACGGCCCGGACGAAGCCGGGCCGCACGAGCGTTCTCCTGGGGGCTCCGAAGAGCACGGACCGCTGCGAGAACGTCAGCAGCCGGGCAGCGGCACCCCGTATGTCCGCCGCCACGATCACACCGAATCCCGTCGCCAGCACGCCCCACACCACAGAGAACAGCGCACCGCCCTCACTGCTTCCCTGCATCCCGGTCCTTCCGCCGTCATCTGTGCGAACCGCTGCCACCGTACGGCGGCCTACCTGCCGGTATCGATGCCGGGTTCCGGCAGTCCTCAGGTGGTCCCTGCTGGCGAGGAGGCCGGGAGCCTTCCCCGCGGGCGACCGGAGCGGGCGGCGCCTGTCGCCCGGCGAGGCCGACCGGCCGAACCGTGGCCCGGCTGCGGCGGGCACGCCCTGGTCACCGTCCACCGGGTGCCGTTCCCCGAGACCGGCCTCCGGCCGGAGGTACCGGCGGCGGCCCTGCTGCCGTGGGCGGAGCGGGAGTTCGGCCTGCCGCCGTGTCCGGTCGGCGCGGCGTTCGACCGGGCCGCGAACCGCTACCGCTTCACCCGGCCCGGCGAGGGCGCCGCGCTCACGGACGCCGCCCCGCCGGGATGGCCCCGGCCTGTGCCAGTCTCGGGGGATGATCGACCACATCTCGGTACAGGTGACGGACCCGGCGGCCAGCGCCGCCTTCTACGACCGTGTGCTCGCCCCCCTGGGCGGGGCCCGGCTCTTCGAGCGCGACGGTGGCAGGGTGATCGGCTACGGGCGGGACTTCCCCTCGTTCTGGATCGGCCCGGCGGACACCGGTGGCCCGGCCCGCGAGGCGCATCTTGCCTTCACGGCGCGCGACCGGGCGGCCGTGCGCGCCTTCTTCGAGGCCGCGGTCGCGGCGGGGGCCGAGGTGCTGCACGAGCCGAGGACGTGGCCGGAGTACCACCCGGCGTACTACGGGGCGTTCGTCCGGGACCCGGACGGCAACAACGTCGAGGCGGTCTGCCACGCCCCCGGGTAGGCACCAGGCCCCGGTCCGGCTGAGCCGGACCGGAGCACGGGGCGGCTCCCCGGATCAGGCGCCCGCCCGGGCCCCTCGGAGGGCCGCTGCCGTCGCGGAGGCGTCGTAGCCGGGGCCCACGCCCTCGGCGAGGACCACGTCGCCCGCCATGTGGCGGGTGCGCAGCGGCAGGAGCGCCCGGTAGGCGTCGGAGGCGTACCAGGCTCGGGCCTCCCCGGTGCTGGGGAAGGCGACGACCACCAGGGCCCCGGGCCAGTCGCCCTCCAGCACCTCCACGGCCGAGCCGTGGACGAGGAAGCGTCCGCCGTAAGGCTCCATGGTCCGCTGGATGCGTTCCATGTAGGTGAGGACCTCCTCGTCGAGGTGCTCGGCGGGGTGCAGGTGGGCGACGGCGTACGCGGTCATGGCGTCCTCCGGGGGCGGGGTGCCCGGGGTTCCGGGCATGCCCCGATCGTGCCGGGACGCGCAGGTGCCCGTCGATGACCTCGGAGGTCATCGACGGGCACGGTGCCGGGCTGTCAGATGGTGGACGTGTCGATGACGAAGCGGTACCGCACGTCGCTCGCCAGGACCCGCTCGTACGCCTCGTTGACCCGGTCCGCGGAGATCACCTCGATCTCCGCGCCGAGGCCGTGCTCGGCGCAGAAGTCGAGCATCTCCTGGGTCTCGGGGAGTCCGCCGATGCCCGAGCCGGCGAGCGTCCTGCGGTCGCCGATCAGCGAGAACAGGTTGAGGGAGACGGGCTCCTCGGGGGCGCCCACGTTGACCAGTGCGCCGTCCGTGCGCAGCAGGCCGAGGTACGTGTCGAAGGGCAGCGGTGCCGAGACCGTGGAGACGATGAGGTCGAAGGTGCCGGCCAGCGCCTCGAACGTGGCCTCGTCGGAGGTGGCGTGGTAGGCCGCCGCGCCGAGTCGGAGGCCGTCGTCCTTCTTGCGGAGCGTCTGGGAGAGGACGGTCACCTCGGCGCCGAGGGCGTGGGCGATCTTGACTCCCATGTGGCCCAGGCCGCCGAGGCCGACGATGGCGACCTTCTTCCCGGGGCCGGCCTTCCAGTGGCGCAGCGGCGAGTAGAGGGTGATGCCCGCGCACAGCAGCGGGGCGGCCCGGTCGAGCGCGAGGCCGTCGGGGATGCGGACGGTGAAGCGCTCGTCGACGACGATCCGGGTGGAGTAGCCGCCGTAGGTGGGCTCGCCGTTCTTGTCGAGGGCGTTGTAGGTGGCCACACCGCCGCCGGTGCAGTACTGCTCCAGGCCCGCCTCGCAGTTGTCGCACACGCGGCAGGAGTCCACGAGGCAGCCGACGCCGACCCGGTCGCCGGGGGCGAAGCGGGTGACGCCGGAGCCGACCTCGGCGACGACACCGGCGATCTCGTGGCCGGGGACCATGGGGTAGATGCCCTTGCCCCAGCCGTCGCGTGCCTGGTGGATGTCGGAGTGGCAGATGCCCGCGAACCTGACGTCGATCAGCACGTCGTGCTCGCCCACGGCTCGCCGGGGGATGGTGGTGCGCTGAAGCGGGGCGCCGGCGGCGGGGGCCGCGTAGGCCGGGACGGTGGAGGCGTTCGTGGTCATGGGGCGAGCCTGCCTCCGGTGCGTCGGTGCACCCAGTCCCCTGCTGTTCCTATGCCCGCGGTGCCTATCACCCGCAGGGTCAGGCTCGCAGCATCGGCCGGTGACCGGGGACCGGATACTGGGGGGATGGACCAGCGTGCGGAACTCAGCGAATTCCTCCGGTCGAGGAGGGCCCGGCTGAAGCCTGCGGACGTGGGGCTTCCCGACTTCGGGCGCTACCGGCGGGTGCCGGGGCTGCGCCGGGAGGAGCTGGCGCAGCTGGCCGGGGTGTCGGTGGCGTACTACACGCGGCTGGAGCAGGGCAACGGGCAGAACGTGTCCTCGGAGGTGCTGGACTCGATCGCGCGGGCGCTGCGGCTGTCGGAGACCGAGCGGGCCCATCTGACCCATCTGGCGAAGCCGAAGGCGAAGAAGCGCCGGGCGGCCGCGGCCCGGCCGCAGCAGGTGCGTCCGCAGGTGCGGCAGCTGATCGACGCGATGGACCCGGTGCCCGCTGTGGTGCTGGGCCGGGGGCTGGACATCCTGGCGTGGAACCGGATGGCGCGGGCCCTGCTGGGCGACTTCGCCGCGTGGGAGCCGCAGGAGCGCAACATGGCCCGGCATGTGTTCCTGGACGACAACGCCCGGAGCCTGTACCGCGATTGGGAGTGCAAGGCCGTCGAGGTGGTGAGCGTGCTGCGGCTGTGCGCGGGCTGCTACCCGGACGATCTGCGGTTGTCGGGGCTGGTGGGGGAACTGTCCGTGAAGAGCGAGGAGTTCCGGTCGCTGTGGGCGGCGCACACGGTGGCGGACAAGGGCCACGGCGTGAAGCGGCTGAACCATCCGCTGGTGGGCGACCTGGATCTGGCGCACGAGACGCTTCAGTTCCCCGACGACCACGACCTGTCGCTGGTCACCTACCACGCGGAGCCGGGAAGCCGGTCCGCGGAGTCGCTGCGGCTGCTCTCCGACTGGGGGGTCGAGGAGGCGGCGGACGCGGGCACCAGGTGAGTGCGGGAGGTCCCGCGGGGCGGGAGGCTCACAGGGTGGTGCGGAAGTACCCGGCAGTCCGTTCGCGACGGTAGCCGAGGGCCGCGTTGACGGCGCGCATGGGTGCGTTGTCGTCGGCGACGGTCGTGGCGATCTCGCGCAGGGAGGGCAGGGTCCCGGGTACGAGGCCCATCAGGTGGCGCTTGACCGCCCGGCCGAGGCCCCGGCCGCGGTGGCGGGGGATGACCACGGTGTCGTACTGGAGGGCCCGGGTGTCGGCGGGATCGCGCAGGACGAGCTCGGTGTAGGCCGCGACCTCCCCCGTGGCGGTGTGCAGGACGGCGGCGGTGAGGATCCGGCCACCCCGCTCCTCGACCAGGCGGGCGGCCGCTCTCACGCGGTCTGCGTCCCAGGCGGGGGCGGGTGTGCCGGGGTCGCCCGAGGGGGCGTCGGCCATGGCGCGGTGGGCGTCGGCGAAGGGCTCGGCGTGGGCGTCGGGGACCGTGCCGGTCCAGTGGGCGTGGGTGTAGCCGGGCGGGAGGGCGGGGGCCTGCGGTCGTGCGGCGAGGGCGCCCCGCAGGTCCTGCACGTACCAGGCGAGCGGCAGGGCGTTGGCGAAGCCGCGGGCGCGGGCGAAGCGCTCTCCGGCGCCGCCGCTCTCCACCAGGGCGGACAGCGAGGTGCGGCCGTCGGCGAGGAGTGCGGCGCGCAGGGCCTCCCAGAGCCGGTGCCCCGTGCCGTGTCCGCGGGCGCCGGGGCGGACGACGAGGGTGTCCAGGTGGGCCGTGTGCCGGTCGGCGTCGCCGGTGGGGAGCACCAGGGAGGCGACACCGTCGAAGCCGCCGCCGGCACCGGGTGCGGTCAGGTGCAGGGTCCGGGTGCGGGCGGCCGGGAGGCTGAGCCTGCCGGCGCTGTCGGCCCGGCCGGGCGGGGGCACTCCGGGGAGGTCGTGGAGGTGCGCCTCGCGCACGGTGGCGTGCCAGGCGTCGACGGCGGTGCCGGTGGGGGGCGTGGCCAGGGGGGTGACGGGCGGGGCGGAGGTGCTCATGGGAGGCAGGCTACGAGCGTCTCCGACGGGGCGCAGGTGGTTTTCCCCGGGGTCGGAGGGCCCCGGCGGAAACGGAGGCGGCGGCCCCCTCCGTCGGGGGCCGCCGCGTGTGTGGCGTCGTGCGGTGGGTCAGACGGCGGAGCCGGCCGTCCACTGCGACCAGGGCATGTTCCAGCCGTTGAGGCCGTTGTCGGGCTGGATGACCTTGTCCTTGGAGTTCTTGACGACGACCACGTCCCCGACGAGGGAGTTGTCGTAGAACCAGGCGCCGGGCTGGTTCGGGTCGCCCGCGCCCTTGACGTCGTTCAGGCCGACGCAGCCGTGGCTGGTGTTGGCGCTGCCGAAGACGGAGTCCGCGCCCCAGTAGTTGCCGTGGATGAAGGTGCCGGAGGTGGACAGGCGCATGGCGTGCGGCACGTCCTTGATGTCGTACTCGCCCTCGCCGTCGTCGTCGGTGAAGCCGACGGTGGCGCCGTTCATCCGGGTCTCCTTGAACTTCTCGGAGATCACCATCTGGCCGTTGTAGGTCGGGTTCTCGGGCGAGCCGGCGGAGATCGGGATGGTCTTGATCGTCTTGCCGTCCTGGGTGACCGTCATGGTCTTGGCGGCGACGTCGACCGTGGAGACCTGGTTGCGGCCGATCTTGAAGGTGACGGTCTTCTGCTGGACTCCGTACATGCCGTCCGCGCCCTCGACGCCGTCGAGGGCCAGCTTGAGGGTCACCGTGGAGCCCTCGGTCCAGTACTGGTCCGGGCGGAAGTCCAGGCGCTGGTCGTTGAACCAGTGGCCGACGACCTCCTGGCCGGAGCTGGAGCTGACGGTGATGCCGGACTGGACGGCCTTGCGGTCGGTGATCGCCTTGTTGAAGTTGATCGAGACCGGCATGCCGACGCCGACGGTGGAGCCGTCCTCGGGCGTGAAGTAGCCGATGAAGCTGTCGTCCGGGGACACGGTGGTGAAGGAGGAGTTCTCGTGGGCCTCCAGCCCGGCCTCGTCCTTCGCCGTGGCGGCGAGCTTGTAGGAGGTGGACCGCTGCAGCGGGGCGTCCGGCTGCCAGCTCCTGCCGTCCGCGGCCAGGGTGCCCGCGACCGGGGTACCGTCCGCGGCGGTCATCTCCACCGCGGTCAGGGTGCCGTCGGTGACGGTGACCTTGGCGGCGTTGTTGATGCTGGCGTTGTCGGAGCCGTTCTCGGGCGTGATCGCTATTCGGGCCTTGGAGACCTCCTTGGCCGCCGCCGCGTCGACCTCCGCCTGTGACGCCGCGGAACTCTTGGTGGACGCTTCCTTGTCGCCGTCGCTGCACGCGGAAAGCACCAGCACGCCCCCGAGCATCGCGGACACGGCCACCAGGCCCCTGCGCCGCTTGCTGTCCGTCATCACACGCTTCTCCATCGTCGCCGATTCCGCCTGACCGTCACTAGGGACAATCCCCATATCGGGGTATCCGGTTCCCTCTCCGCAAGGGATGTGGGGAACAACACTGCCGGGCGCTCCCCCGGGCGCCTGCCCCGCCGTTCGTTTCGACGCGGTGGGAAGCCCGCCGGTTGCACCCGTGGTCCGGTTCGTTGCTCCTGCCCGGTGTCCGGGCCTCCGATGCCCGCCGCTCGCGCCGGACCCGCGGAGGAGCACCGGGGGGCGCTGGAGGGGCCGCTCCGTCCCCATCATGCTCCTCGACGGGGGCGTCCCGGTACCGCCCCCTTCGGCCGGGGCTGCGCCGGTGCGGCCGGAGGCGTCCTGCGTGTCCCGGGCGTCCCGCGTGTCCCGGGCGCCTCGGCAGCCCCGGGCGGGGCCGCCGCGCCCGCTCCCGCGCCCTGCCGCGCGCCTCGCCGCCCTACCGTGCGCCCTCACCGGCCGGGGCGTCGCCGTCCTCGTCGTCCTCGTCGTCCCCGTCGTCCCCGTCGTCCTCGTCGAGGTCCCACTCCAGCGCGTCCGGGTCGTAGGCGACCGCCTCGCTGCTCCAGGACGCCTGGGTCAGCTCGACGCCCGGCACCTCCGAGAGCAGGTCGAAGGGGTCGACGAGGGAGGCCAGGGCCTCCGCTCCGTCCTCGCGCACCGCCGACTCGGCGTGGGCGCGCTCGTCGTCGTGCAGCAGCGGGTCGGCGGCGATCCGCTCCAGTGCGGCGCCCGTGAGCGCCCCGAGGTCCTCGATCTCCAGGACCAGATCCACCCGGAGGCGCACGAAGCGCCCGGTCTCATCCGTCGTCATGGAACGGGAGCGTAAGGGCTGTCCCGTCGTGCCCGGTGGATGAGGCGCGCGGCGTCGGATGCGGTGCGCCGGAAGGCGGAGGGCCGCCTTCGCAGCGGGTGCGTTCGGAAGACCCGGCGACGCGGCGAGGCCGTCGTCGCGCGCCCGGCGGGGACGACCGGACCGCACTCGGCGGCGCCCTCGGGTTTCGCGCGGCCCGCCGCGTTCACTAGCATCGGCGCACCGCAGATCACCACCGCTTCGAGGGGGACCGCTCCGTGTCCGTCGCACGTCGCCCGCTGCTGACCGCAGCCACCGCAGGAACGCTGCTGTGCGCGCTGTGGTTCGTCCCCTCGGCGAACGCGACCGCGGACAGACCGGCCGAGCCCTCCGCGGCTCCCTCCCCCGCGCCCGCACCCGTCGCCGGGGACGGCGGGCAGGGGCTCCGGCTGGCGGAGACGGGCAGCGTGGACACCACCCCCTATCTGGCCGGGGGTGCGGCGTGCCTGGCGATCGGTGCGGGCTTCGTCGCCTTCTCGGTACGTCGCGGGGCCGCCCGGCCCGCCTGACCCCCTGCCCCGGGGAGGACCGGACGGTCCTCCCCGGGGTACGGCCTCAGGCCAGCGGGCCGGTGACCGGCTCCACGGCCGCGACCAGCCGTCCGTCGCGCACGAAGGCGTCGGCGGCGGCCAGGTCGGGCGCGAGGAAGCGGTCGGGGCCGGGGCCCCGGACGCCCGCGGCGCGCAGCGCCTCCACGGCGGCCCGGGAGGCCGGGGCCGGGGTGAGGTGGCGCCGGAGCTCCAGCGCGCGGCTGGCCGCGTACAGCTCGACGGCGAGCACGCGGGTGAGGTTGTCGACGGCGGTGCGCAGCTTGCGCGCGGCCGACCAGCCCATCGAGACGTGGTCCTCCTGCATCGCCGAGGAGGGGATGGAGTCGGCGGAGGCCGGGACGGCGAGCCGCTTCATCTCGCTGACCAGTGCGGCCTGGGTGTACTGGGCGATCATCAGACCGGAGTCCACTCCCGCGTCGTCGGCCAGGAAGGGCGGCAGGCCGTGCGAGCGGTTCTTGTCCAGGAGCCGGTCGGTGCGGCGCTCGGCGATCGAGGCGAGATCGGCGGCGGCGATGGCGAGGAAGTCGAGCACGTAGGCGACCGGGGCGCCGTGGAAGTTGCCGTTGGACTCCACCCGGCCCTCGGCACCGGCGGTGTCGCCGAGGAGGACCACGGGGTTGTCCACCGCGGCGGCCAGCTCGCGCTCGGCCACGAGGAGGGCGTGTGCCAGGGTGTCGCGCCCCGCGCCCGCGACCTGGGGGGCGCAGCGCACCGAGTAGGCGTCCTGGACGCGGGGCGCCTCCTCCTCCTGGAAGTGCCCGGTGAGCCCGGAGCCCTTCAGGACGGAGAGCATGTTGGCGGCGGAGGCCGCCTGGCCCGGGTGCGGGCGGATCGCGTGCAGCTCGGGGGCGAGGACCCTCTCGGTACCGAGCAGCGCCTCCAGGGTGAGCGCCGCGGTGATGTCGGCCGAGGTGTAGAGCCGGGAGAGGTCGGCGAGGGCCATGATCAGCATGCCGAGCATGCCGTCGGTGCCGTTGAGGAGCGCCAGCCCCTCCTTCTCGTGGAGCTCCACCGGCTTGACGCCGTGCTCGGCGAAGAGCTCGGCGACGGGCCGCAGGGTGCCGTCGGGGCCCTCCGCGTCGCCTTCGCCCATGAGCGCGAGGGCGCAGTGGGACAGCGGTGCGAGGTCACCGGAGCAGCCGAGGGACCCGTACTCGTGGACGACGGGGGTGATGCCGGCGTTGAGCACGTCCGCCATGGTCTGCGCGACCTCGGGGCGTACGCCGGTGCGGCCGGAGCACACGGTCTTCAGGCGCAGGAACATCAGGGCGCGCACCACCTCGCGTTCGACGCGCGGGCCCATCCCGGCGGCGTGCGAGCGCACGATGTTGCGCTGGAGCTGGACGCGCAGCTCCGGGCTGATGTGGCGGGTGGCGAGGGCACCGAAACCGGTGGAGACCCCGTAGACGGGCTCGGGCTTGGCGGCCAGGGCGTCCACGACGGCCCGGGCCTCGGCGAGGGCCGCGCGGGCTTCGGGGGAGAGTTCGACACGGGCCCCGTCGCGGGCCACGGCGACGACGTCTTCGACGGTGGTGCCGGACGTCCCCACCACGACAGTGTGCATATCCATATTCAGCAGCGTACGGACTGAATCGCAACCTGTCACCAGTCCGGCGGGCAGCGGCTCCCTGCCGCGGGGGCGGCCGGCGGAGGGCGGCCCCGGCGCGTCACGGCTCGCTCCACGGCTCCTCCGCCGCGGCCGCCGGGTCCTCCTCCGGGCGGGCGTCGCGGAAACGCCTGCGGTCCTGCGGCGAGGGCGGAGGGGAGTCGGCCAGGCGCATCACGGTCCCGTCCCGCCCCGCGACCACCGGCCCGGGCGAGCGGGCGGCCTTGGCCCGGTACTGGGCGGCGTCGGCCAGCCGGAACAGCCGGCGCCCGTCCCGCACCCGGCCGATCGGGTCGCCGGTCGAGGCGACACCGCAGGCGACCCCGGCACCCAGTTCGAGTTCCCCGGCCCGCACACACAGCTCCTCGGCGGCCGCCACCACCTCGTCGGCGGCCGGACCCTCGGCGAGGAGGCAGAACTCGTCGCCGCCGAGGCGGGCCGCGAGCGCGCCCGCCAGCATCGCGCCGCACCGGGAGAGCACCGAGCCGAACCGTTCCAGCAGCCGGTCGCCGACGGCGTGCCCGAGGGTGTCGTTGACCTGCTTGAGGCCGTTGAGGTCGCAGACCACCAGGCTCACCACCGTGCCGTCCGCCACGTGCCGCTCCAGGGCCTCGTCGAGTCGGCTGTCGACGGCCCTGCGGTTGGCGAGACCGGTCAGCGGGTCGGTGAAGGCCAGTCGGCGCACCTCCTCCAGCCGCTCGGTCTGCACGATCCCGGCGGCGACGACCGAGGCGAGCACCGTGGCGAAGTCGGCGTCCGCGCCGGTGAAGAGGGGCGCGCCGAGGGGGCGGGCCACATAGAGCTCGCCCCAGGCGCGGCCGTGGAGCACGATCGGCGCGACCACACAGGAGCCGCGGCGCCGTCGGCGCAGGGCGGCGACGCGCTGGTGGCAGTAGCCGTGCCCCGGCGTGGCGGGGCCGTCGGCGGTCTCCACCCAGGCGCCGCCGCGGCGCCCTCCGGCGGCGGGGCCGCCCGCGCCGCCCGCCCACTGCGTGTGGAGGAACTCCGTGATCTCGGGGAAACGGTTCACCGGATAGCTCTCGGACTCCGGGAACTCCTCCTCGTCGTCCACTCTCTGACCGGCGTTCACCAGCACCCGCAGCCTGCCGCGCTCGCGCTCCCACGTCGACAGCGCCCCGAAGGTGCCGTCGAGCGCGACACAGGCGCCGAGCGCCGCGGCGCGCCAGGTCTCGCGCGGCGTGTGGGCGGCCGCCATCGCCTGTGCCAGCGCCACCACGGCCCGCAGCCGCCGATCCTCAGCCATCTTTCCAGCTTAGGGAGGTTTGTCCGGTTTTCATCGGTCGACGCGGGCACGAACGGCCGGGGCGGCCCGGGAGGCCGACCCACCCGCGCCGACCCGCCGGGTCACTCCCCGGGCCAGGCCGGCTTCCGCTTCTCGTTGAACGCGGCGACCCCCTCGGCGCGGTCGCCGGAGAAGGCCGTGGCACGCCAGGCGGCGTCCTCCACCTCCAGGCCCGCCCGGAGATCCAGGCCCTGGCCCAGGCGCATGGCCTTCTTGGCGTTGCGCAGACCGACCGGGGAGTTGACGGCGATGCGCGCCGCGAGGGCCAGCGCCTCGGCGCGGGCGTCCTCGGCGAGCACGTCGACCAGTCCCGACTCCCGGGCCTCCGCGGCCTCGACGCGCCGCGCCGTGAAGACCAGCTCGGCGGCCCGCGCGGCACCGACGCGCCGCGGCAGGAGCTGGGTTCCGCCACCGCCGGGGATGACGCCCACGGAGACCTCGGGCAGCCCGACCACGGTGGTGGCGTCGCCGACGATCACATCGCAGGAGAGGGCGAGTTCGAAGCCGCCGCCGAGCGCGAAGCCGTGGACGGCCGCGATGGTCGGCATGGGGAGCTCCAGCACCCCCGTGTAGGCGGACCGCGCGGTCGGGCGCTGGCGCACCAGGTCGGCGTCGGAGAAGGAGTTGCGCTCCTTGAGGTCGGCGCCGACGCAGAAGGCCCTGTCGTTGCTGGAGGTCACCACGGTGACGCGGACGTCCCGGTCCGCGGCGAGCGCCTCGCAGGCGGCCGCGACGGAGGCCGCCATCGCGGTGGAGACGGCGTTCATCGCCTTCGGACGGTCGAGCACCAGCTCGGCCACGTACCCCTGCTCGTGCCTGCGCACCGCGACGAACTCGCCGAACCTCTGCTCGGTTTCCGCCATGACGTCCCACCCTCCCGGTTAACGATGGTTCACCGGGATCATAGGTCCCCTCGGGCGCCCCGGCGGGGGCGAGGCCCGGGAAATCCGCGCCCGGCAGGCGCGGCCCGGCCGGCCGGGCCGAGGGGGAAGCAAACGGGGCGCGCCGGGGACGGGGGCGCGTGCGCGGGGCGGACGGCAGCGCCGGGCGCGTCAGGGGCGGGGGCGCCGCCCGAGCAGCCACGGCTCCACCACGCCCAGGCCGCGCACCGGGCGCTGCCACATCGGCTGGAGCCCGTAGCGGTAGGGCGAGGGCTCCTCCCCCTCCTTCTCCGCGGCAGCCGCCTCGGCCTCCGACGCGGGTGCGTCCCCGGTCCTGATCAGCTCCTCGGCGAACGCCCCGTCCACCAGGACGGCGTCCTTCGGCGCTATCGACGTCAGCCGGCTGGCCAGGTTGACCGTGGTGCCGAAGACGTCCCCCATCCGCGTGGTCACCGTGCCGAAGGCGATGCCGACGCGCAGGGCGGGCATGGTCTCGTCCTCGGTCATCGCGTCGATCAGGCGCAGCGCGATCTCGGCGGCGGTGCGGGCGTCGTCGGCGGCGTAGAGGACCTCGTCGCCCAGGGTCTTGATCAGCCGGCCGCCGTGGGCGGCCACCAGGTCGGCGCAGGTGGTCTCGAAGGACTCGACCAGCTCGCCGAGCTCCTCCTCCTCCAGCCGGCGGGTCAGCCGGGTGAAGCCGACGAGGTCGGCGAAGCCGACGGCGAGGCGCCGGTCGACCATCTCCTCGTCGTCCGCGGCCTGCACCACGCGGCCGGTGGCCGCGGCGAGCTGGCGCCGCCACACGTAGACGAGGAACTCCTCCAGCTCGGGCAGGAGCAGTTCGACCAGGGGGTAGGTGACCTCGGTGCGGGTCATCCCGGGTTCCGGCGGCTCGGTCAGCCCCTCCAGGAAGGAGTCGATCTGCCACTCGGCCAACCGGGCGGTGGTCTGCCCGGTGGACCGGGCGACCTGGATGGCCATCGGCTCGCTGAGCAGGCCCGCCTCGACGAGGCCGGCCAGGCGCCGCAGGGCCAGTACGTCGGCCTCGGTCAGCGCCCTGGCCTGGCCGATGTCGGCGAAGCCCATGGCGCGCCAGAAGCGGGAGGCGAGCTCCATGGAGACCCCGGCCGTGCGCGCGGCCTGGAAGGGCGTGTAGCGCCGCTCGGCGCCGAGGATCAGCTGTTCGAGCCGGATGGCCAGCGGGTCGTCCGAGGGCTCCGCCGTGTGGTCGACCTCGCGGTGCGGCGGGTGGACGGCGCCGGCCCCCGGCGGGGCCCCGGAGCCGGAGGAGCCGGACGAGGGGTCGCGCGGCGGCTGCGCGCCCGCGCCGGACGTGGTGTCGTCGACGGTCACCAGCCGCCTCCTGCCCGTTCCCTGCGCACGTACCTGCCGATCTGTCGCTCGATCGCCTCAACGATACGGCAGGTGTGCCTCAGCTCACGTCCCGAAGGCCGACTCGATCCGGACGGGATCGGGTATACCCGCCGGTCACCGGGGGGCACCTCCCCCGCCCCGGGCGTCCCCGCGGCCACACCGGCCCCGCGCGCCCCGGCCCGTCAGCCCGCGGTGCGCAGATGGACGACGTCGCCCGCGCCGACCGGGGTGCGCTCGCCGTCCGCGCCCGAGACGACCAGGCGGCCGTCGCCGTCGACGGCGACGGCCTCGCCGGTCAGCTCCCCGCCTCCGGGCAGCTCGGCGCGGACCGTGCGGCCCAGCGTGGCGCAGCCCGCCGCGTAGGCCTCCTGGAGCCCCGAGGCGGCCGGGTCGCCGCCCGCCGACCGCCAGCGCCCGTACCACTCCTCCAGCGCGCGCAGCACGGCCCGCAGCAGCGGGTCCCGGTCGGTGGAGACGGCGTTCGCCAGGGCCAGCGAACCCGCCCCCGGGACGGGCAGCTCGTCGGCGCGCAGCGTGACGTTGACGCCGATGCCGAGCACCACCGCGTCCCCGCCCGCCCGCTCGGCGAGGATCCCGCCGGTCTTGCGCTCCTCGCCGTCCACGGTCACCAGCAGGTCGTTGGGCCATTTGAGGGACATGTCCGTCCCCGCCGCCCGGGCCAGGCCGGTCGCGGCGGCGACTCCGGCGAGCAGCGGGAGCCAGCCCCAGCGCTCGACGGGGACGCCCGCACCGGGCCGCAGCAGCACGGAGACGAACAGCCCGGAGCGGGCCGGGGCGGTCCAGCTGCGGTCGAGACGGCCGCGCCCGGCGGTCTGCTCCTCGGCCACCAGCACGGTGCCCTCCTCCAGCGAGGCGGCACGTTCCACCAGGTCCGCGTTGGTGGAGCCGGTCGAGGCGACGACCTCCAGGGAGGTCCACAGCCCGCCCGGGACGAGGATGCCGCGGCGCAGCGAGGCGGTGTTCAGCGGCGGGCGGTCGAGGTCGGACCAGCGGCTTGCGTGCGCGCCGTCGGGCGCATTGTCTGGCGTCATGCAACCCAGGTTAGGTGTGGCAAACGCCGCACTGCCGAACGCAATCGGCGCCGATACGCTACGAGCCAGTAGCAACGGAACCCGTTCAGTCGACTCCGTCACCGACCCCTCCGTCACCGTCCCCGCGACCAGTCAGGGAGCCGCACCCCGATGTCCGAGCCGGAAGCCATCGACATCCACACCACCGCGGGCAAGATCGCGGATCTCCAGCGCCGGATCCACGAGGCGACGCACGCCGGCTCCGCACGTGCCGTGGAGAAGCAGCACGCCAAGGGCAAGCTGACGGCCCGGGAGCGGATCGGTCTGCTGCTCGACGAGGACTCGTTCGTGGAGCTGGACGAGTTCGCCCGCCACCGCTCGACCAACTTCGGCCTGGAGAAGACCCGGCCCTACGGCGACGGCGTGGTCACCGGCTACGGGACGGTCGACGGCCGCCCGGTGGCCGTGTTCTCGCAGGACTTCACCGTCTTCGGCGGCGCCCTCGGCGAGGTGTTCGGGCAGAAGATCATCAAGGTGATGGACTTCGCCCTGAAGACCGGCTGCCCGGTCGTGGGCATCAACGACTCCGGCGGCGCCCGCATCCAGGAGGGCGTCAGCGCGCTCGGGATGTACGGCGAGATCTTCCGCCGCAACACCCACGCCTCGGGCGTCATCCCGCAGATCTCGCTGGTCGTCGGCCCCTGCGCGGGCGGTGCGGTGTACTCCCCGGCCATCACGGACTTCACGGTGATGGTGGACCAGACCTCGCACATGTTCATCACCGGCCCGGACGTCATCAAGACGGTGACCGGCGAGGACGTGGGCTTCGAGGAGCTGGGCGGCGCGCGCACCCACAACAGCACCTCGGGCGTGGCGCACCACATGTCCGGCGACGAGAAGGACGCGATCGAGTACGTCAAGTCGCTGCTGTCCTACCTTCCGTCGAACAACCTCTCGGAGCCGCCGTCGTTCCCCGAGGCCGCGGACACCGCCGTCGGCGACGAGGACCGCGAGCTGGACACGCTGATCCCGGACTCGGCGAACCAGCCCTACGACATCCGCACCGTCGTGGAGCACGTCCTCGACGACGCGGAGTTCCTGGAGACGCAGGCGCTGTTCGCGCCGAACATCGTGACCGGTTTCGGGCGGGTGGAGGGGCACCCGGTGGGCATCGTCGCCAACCAGCCCATGCAGTTCGCCGGCTGCCTGGACATCGACGCCTCCGAGAAGGCCGCGCGCTTCGTGCGCACCTGCGACGCCTTCAACGTCCCCGTGCTGACCTTCGTGGACGTGCCCGGCTTCCTGCCGGGCGTGGACCAGGAGTACGGCGGCATCATCCGGCGCGGCGCCAAGCTGATCTACGCCTACGCGGAGGCGACGGTCCCGCTGATCACCGTCATCACCCGCAAGGCGTTCGGCGGGGCGTACGACGTGATGGGCTCCAAGCACCTGGGCGCGGACCTCAACCTGGCGTGGCCGACGGCGCAGATCGCCGTGATGGGCGCCCAGGGCGCCGTGAACATCCTGCACCGCCGCACCATCGCCGCCGTGGAGGACCCCGAGGAGCAGGAGACGACCCGGGCGCGGCTGATCCAGGAGTACGAGGACGCGCTGCTGAACCCGTACACGGCCGCCGAGCGCGGCTACATCGACGCGGTGGTCATGCCCTCCGAGACGCGCGCGCACATCGTCAAGGGACTGCGGCAGCTGCGGACCAAGCGGGAGAGCCTGCCCCCCAAGAAGCACGGCAACATCCCGCTGTAGGAGGCTGAGCGATGATCAGGGTCGTACGAGGAAACCCGACCCCGGAGGAGCTGGCGGCCGCCCTGGCCGTCGTCCGGGCGCGCGCCGCGGCGGCCGCCGAGGCGGCGGCGGGCGCGACGGAGGCGGTGCCGGAGGGGTGGTCGGACCCCGCGCGCATCGCCCGCACCCGCAGGCCCCAGCCGGGGCCGCGGTCCTGGGGGCGCACCTACTGGCCGGTCTGAGGGACGTCCCGGGCGGTGCGCCGTCCGGGACGGGGTGCGGGGCCCGCCCCGTCCGGCCGGGGCGCGGGGCGCCCGGGTGCCTCCGGCGGGCCTGAGTACGCGTACTCAGGCCGCGTCGCGGCCGGGGCGGCAGGATCGGGGGCATGCTCTGGTCCGATCCCGAGAACGAGCCGCCGAAGGAGATGCGCGACATGCAGGCGATGCTGCGCCGCGCGGGCCTGCTGCTGGCCCTCGCGATGCTCGTCGCCATGGTCGCGACCGGTCTGCGCTGACCGCGCCCGCACGGGCCGCGGGCACCCCTGCCCGGGGCCGGTGCCGGGTGGCGGCGCCCGTAGCATGGCGCCATGCGCCTCGTCCTCGCCTCCGCCTCCCCCGCCCGCCTCGGACTCCTCCGCCAGGCCGGTTTCGACCCGCACGTCCTGGTCAGCGGCGTGGACGAGGACGCGCTCACCGCTCCCACCCCCGGGGAGCTGGCGCTGCTGCTGGCCGAGGCCAAGGCGGAGGCCGTCGCGGCCCGCCCCGAGGCGGCCGGCTCGCTGCTGGTGGCCTGCGACTCCGTGCTCGACCTCGACGGCGTGGCGCACGGCAAGCCCGCCGACGCCGAGGAGGCGACCGCCCGATGGAAGGCGATGCGCGGCAGGGCCGGAGTGCTCAGGACCGGGCACTGCGTGATCGACACCGTGACCGGCCGCCGCGCCTCGGCGACCGCGTCGACCACGGTCCGCTTCGGCGAGCCCTCGGACGCGGAGATCGCGGCCTACGTGGCGAGCGGCGAACCGCTGCACGTGGCGGGGGCCTTCACGCTGGACGGCCGGTCCGCCCCCTTCGTGGACGCGATCGAGGGGGACCACGGCAACGTCATCGGGCTGTCGCTGCCCCTGCTGCGCCGGCTGCTCGCCGAGGTGGGGCACTCCGTCACCGACCTGTGGACCTGAGCGCGGGGCCGGCCGCCGCCCCCGCTCAGGCCGGGGCCGCGTCCGGTCCGGCTCCCGACGCCGCAGCCCCGCCCCCGGGTTCCGCGGGCGCGGCCGCGTCGCGTTCGTAGGCGACCAGCGGCAGGACCACCAGGCCGAGCACGGCCATGAGGAAGGCGAACGCGCCCCAGCCGACCAGTCCCACCGCCAGGGCGCCGAGCACGCCGTGCGCCACGGCGCAGACGACGAGCAGGATGCGCGCGACCCTCCCGGGGGCGCGGTCGCGGACCCCGGTCAGCGCCAGCAGCACGGAGCAGGCCGCGAGGAACAGGCCCGAGCCTATGCCGAGGGCCCAGGTTCCTCCGGCCATCACCTGCGGGTCCATTCCGTCCAGGGACATGTTCTGGCCCGTCACGAAGCGGGCCATGATGCCGTTGAGCACGACGATGCCGACGGCCTCCGCCAGCAGGACAAGCGCGGCCGCCACGGCCACCGTTCTGCGCACCACGGCGCCCCCAACCCTCGTTGCCGGACGTACGTACGACGACCGGCACGCTACTGACCGGTAGACGCGGGGACAAGAGGTGCGGCACTCCCGGGCGCCCGGCAAAGTTTGATTGGTCCATTCGTAGGGACTCCACAAAGAATCACCCCGGGCCGGTGGGCCGGTGAACAGAGACCTTGACCACACCGGAGGGCTACTGTGCTGGGAGAGAACCCGTCGTACCGTGATGCGACAAGGGATTTCGCGCTCGATCGAGCCTCGAATCACGCTCCGTGTGGGCAAGCTCACCATTGGGGACGGGTCGAAAGGCCGTGTCGGCAGTCCCTAAACTCAGCTTGTTTCAAGGAGGGAGCCATCGTGCGCAAGGTGCTCATCGCCAACCGTGGCGAAATCGCTGTCCGCGTGGCCCGGGCGTGCCGGGATGCGGGGATCCTGAGC
>NZ_JANHKP010000024.1 GCF_024497955.1 Streptomyces sp. C10-9-1
CCGGTGAAGGTCCACTCGTGTCCATCGGTGCTGCCGGGGGCGGGACGCCCCACAGGATGCGCCGCCGAGCGCCGAGCTCGTAGCGGATGGAGCGATGGACAGGCCCGCGGTCACCCGGCGGAAGGTGCTGCCGGGGGCGACGGGGTCATCCAGCCGGGCCTCGGGCGCGGCGCCGCACGTGACCCCTTGGGGCGCAATCAGAAGGGGGGCTTCTCCGGCCGCCTCCAGCGGATGAGGCCGCGGGGACGGAGGTGGGCCCGCCAGGGCCGCCGGCCGGGGTCACCCGCGTCTGTTCCGCTGCTCCCCGGACGCCAGCAACTGCTCCCGCAGCGCGTTCAGCTGGTGGGAGTGTTCGACCGCCGAGGTCTCGTCCAGGGTGGTCAGGGCCAGCAGGAGGGTGTCCGCCATCAG
Source organism: Streptomyces sp. C10-9-1 (assembly GCF_024497955.1). Lineage (GTDB taxonomy): Bacteria > Actinomycetota > Actinomycetes > Streptomycetales > Streptomycetaceae > Streptomyces > Streptomyces sanyensis. The sequence continues at coordinate 412 of NZ_JANHKP010000024.1, forward strand.
CAGGCCGGTCAGGGCATCGTTGGTGTTGCCCGTGGGGGTGTCGGGGGCGAGGAGCACCGCGTCGGCGCGGTCGCCGAAGGCCTCGCTGAGTTCGTCGGTGACGAAGACGACCCGGGCGCCGACCGCCCGCGCCCGCTCCACCAGCAGGCTCAGCTCGTACAGCTGCCGTCCGGGCTGGAAGATCACCACCGCGTCGCCCTGGCCGAGTGCGAGCATCGGGTCGGCCAGGGCGAAGCCCGTGGCGCCGACGAAGCGGGCGCGGCGGCCGATGCGGCCCAGTGAGCGGGCGAGGTGGCGGGCGGCCAGCTCGCAGGCGGCCACCCCGTAGCAGAAGACCTCACGCGCCTCGGCCAGCGCGTGGACCGCCCGTTCCAGGGGCTCGGTGTCGGCGAGGCGCCTGCACTGGTCGATGCGTTCCCGGGCCTCGTCGAACACCTCGTCGCGGATCTTGGCCAGGTCCTTGCCGACATGGGCGATGCGCTTGGCCAGCCGGACGTCGGGGGCCTGCCCGGCGGTGAAGTCGGCCGCCAGTTCCCGTTTGAGGTCGGGCAGGCCCGCGTAGCCGAGGCGCTGCAGGGCCCGGACGACCGTGGCGTTGCTGGTGCCGGTGGACGAGCCGAGGGCCTGTGCGCTGGCGAACATGATCTGCTCGGCCGGCGCGCTCACCAGGTACCGGGCGACGTCGCGCTCCGAGGCCGACAGGCCGTCCCACAGGTCACGGACCCGTGCGCGCAGGCGGGTGATGCCTCCGGGGGCCGCGCTGCCCGGCACGCCACCATCCGCTTCTGAAATCTCCATTACAGCTCTTGACTCCCACGGTTCCGGCGTTACTCTCTGAACATCGCATTCCAGGAATCAAAATTCCTGAAACAGAGGTTACCGCACGTCTTCGCGAGGAGCCCCTCCATGAACACCACCCTTCCGGTCGTCGAGATCTCCGGGACCCCGTCCCAGCGGGGCCGGCAGTACGGAGAGGCCGTCGCCGTCCAGCTGGAGGCCGCCCTCGGCTACTACGCGGAGGCGTTCGGCCTCTCCTCCGGCCTCACCTGGCAGCAGGTCACGGCCCGGGCCGCCCGCTGGCTGGAGCCCGTCCGGGACCACGCGCCCGACCTTCTCGAGGAGATGCAGGGCATCGCCGACGGAGCCGGGCACGACCTGCTCGACATCCTCGCCCTGAACGCCCGCGGCGAGGTCATCTACGACGACTCCTTCATGCGGATGCGCGCCGAGGAGGAGGCCCCCGAGGGCTGCACCTCCTTCGCCGCACTGGGCGAGGCCAGCGGCAACGGCCATGTCTGGGCCGGCCAGAACTGGGACTGGCGCGCCGGAGTCGCCGACACGGTCGTCATGCTCCGGATCGTCCAGCCGCCGAAGCCCACCCTGCTCATGCAGGTCGAGGCCGGCCAGATCGGCCGCCAGGGCGCCAACTCCGCGGGTCTCGCCCTCAATGCCAACGGACTCGGCGGACGCTTCGACGACGCCGTAGGACTCCCGCAGACCGTGATCCGGCGCAGGGTCCTGGACCAGTCCACCGTCACTGACGCGCTGGACGTCCTGTTCCGAACCCGCGCCCACATCGCCAGCAACGCCCTGCTCACCTGCCGGGAGGGCTTCTCCATCGACGTCGAGACCACCCCGGCCGGGCACGGCTGGATGTACCCCACCGACGGGCTCCTGGTGCACGGCAACCACTACCAGGCCGGCGTCCCCACCGCCCTGGCCGCCGGCTACCGGCCCATCGCCCCCGACTCCCTCGTGCGCGTACCGCGCGCCGAGGAGGGCCTGCGCGCACTGCGCGAGGCCACCGGACCCGACGAGTCCCGCAAGCTGATCAAGCAGGCGCTCTCGGACCACCTCGGTTTCCCGGGGTCGCTGTGCACCCACAGCGACCCCCGACAGCCTCCCGTCAAACACTGGGAGACGCTCGTGTCCTCCTGCGTGGACCTCACCGCGGGCGACTACCACGTCACCGCCGGCACTCCCTGTGACCGCGAGTACCAGCACCTGCCCTGGAACCTCTACGACGGCCCCCACGCCCCGAAGTGATCGAGCCACGTCCCTGTACTTTTTGCTCAGGAGTACTGCCATGAACCTCAAGTCCTGTATCGCAGCCGCCGGCGTGGTCGCGGCCATGACACTCACCGCCGCGTGCAGCGGCGCCGACACCGGCACGTCCGCCGGGGGCGACGCCAAGGTCGACGTCACCAAGCTCAAGCTGACCCCGACCACCCCCGCGGCCCACGGCGAGGTGGACACCGTCGACTGGATGCTCGAGGACGAGCCCGAGTCGCTCGACCTCGACACCCGGGGCGGCAGCGCCGGCCGAGCCGTCCTCACCAACGTCTGCGAACGCCTGTACCGGCTCCAGCCGGACATGTCGGTGAGCACCTTCCTCGCCGAGAAGGAGAGCAGACCCGACGACCGGACGCTGGTCCTGACCCTGCGCGACGGCGTCACCTTCCACGACGGCTCCCCCATGACCGCCGACGACGTCCTCTACAGCCTGCGGCGCCACGCCGAGCCGGAGATGGAGCAGTCGGACGAGTTCCAGCACGTCTCGAAGATGTCCACGACGGGCCCCGGCGAGATCACCATCAAGTTCAAGCAGCCCGACGCACTCTTCACCAAGGCCCTCGCCGGCGACGCGGGACTGGTCTACAACCGCCGGCTCGTCGAGAAGGCGGGCAAGGACTTCGGCACCCCCGGACAGGGCGACGCCTGCTCCGGACCGTACGAGCTGACGAGTTGGAGGTCCGGCGACTCCGTCACCATCACCCGCGCCGACGACTACTGGGGAGAGAAGCCGCTCACGAGGAAGGTCGTCTTCCGCTGGGCCGCCGACAGCGCCCTGGTCAACGCGCTCACCACCGGAGCGGCCGACGGCACCTACGCCGACTCCGTCAACACCGCGGCCGCCCTCCACGGCAAGGACGGAATCGACGAGTACTTCGGCCCGAGCACCGCCACCCTCGCCCTCATCCCCACCGAGCGCGGCGGTCTCGCCGACCCCGACATCCGCCGGGCCCTCTCCCTGGCCCTCGACCGCCAGGGCATCGCCGAGTCCGGCTACGGCGGACTCGTCGAACCCTGGGGCACCCCCGTCGGCTCCGGATCATGGGGCTACGAGAGAGACACCTTCGCCGCCGCCCAGAAGAAGATCACCGAGGCCCCCGCGAGTCCGGACGCCGAGGACATCGCCAAGGCGAAGGGCCTCGTCGAGAAGGCTGAGAACGCCCCCGACGGCCCCATCGTGATCGGCACCGACAGCACCCAGGGCCGCCTCGTCATCGCCAACGCCGTCCGCGCAGCCCTCGCCCGGATCGGGCTGAAGGGGGAGATCAGGACCGTGCCCTCGGCCGAGTACGGCGAGTTCTACGGCGACAAGGCCGCCCGCGCCGACATCGACGTCCTCGTCGCCGACTGGTACATCTCCAAGAGCGACCCCATCGGCCTCTACGACAACGCCCTGTCCGGCAGCTCCGACAACTGGGTGGGCTTCCGCAGCGCCTCCTACGACCGCAAGGTCGCCGAAGCGCAGGCCGCTCTGGACGACAAGCAGCGGGCCGCCCTCGTCGTGGACATCCAGCAGGAGTTCAGCGACGCCAAGGTGTGGATCCCCATCGCCCAGCAGCCCACCGCCCTGGTGATCAATGACGAGCTGACCGGCCCGCCCGCCTCCATGGCGTACCTGTACTACCCCTGGGCCGCCGACCTGGGCGCGAAGAGAGGCTGACCCACCATGATCGTCGCCATCGGCCGACGGCTCGCGGGGATCGTCGCGACACTGCTCGCCTCGTCCTTCGTGATCTTCGCCGCCGTGTACGCGGCCCCGGGTGACCCCGCCGTCTTCCTGGCCGGGGGCCGGGACAAGCTCACCCCCGAAAGGCTGGCCGAGGTCCGGGCCCAGTACCACCTGGACGAGCCCATGGCCGTCCAGTACGGCCGGTGGCTCTGGGACTGCCTCCACTTCGACCTCGGGCGCTCCCTGAAGTACAGCGACCAGGTCTCCGACCTGCTGGCCTCCCGGCTGCCCACGACCCTCGCACTGGTCGGCTACGCCACCGTGCTGTTCGTCCTGCTGGGCGTGGGCGCCGGGGTGCTGGCCGCGGTCCGCCGCGGTACCTGGATCGACTCCGCGGTCGTGGGCGGCACCACCCTCGCCGCCTCCGTCCCGTCCTTCGTCGGGGGGATCGCGCTGGTCGCGGTCTTCGGCGTCCGGCTCGGCTGGTTCCCGGTCAGCGGCAGCGGCAGCGGGTTCGCCGGAACGGTCCACCACCTGACCCTGCCCGCCATGGCGATGGCACTCGGCGCACTGGCCGTCGTCAGCCGAGTGACCCGCCAGGCAATGGTCGACGCCGGCACCGCCGACCACGTGGCCGTCGCGCGCGCCGCCGGACTGCCCGAACGCCACATCGTCCGCCGCCACGTCCTGCGCAACGCCCTCGGCCCCATCGTCACCATGTGCGGCCTGGTCACCGCGGGCATGCTCGCCGGAACCGTCGCCATCGAGACCGTCTTCGGCCTCAGTGGCATCGGCTCCCTGCTCGTCGGCGCCATCAACAGCCACGACTTCCCCGTCGCCCAGGCGGTCCTGCTGCTGATGGTCACCTCCTACATCGTGGTCACCAGCGTCGTCGACCTCGTCCACCCCGTGCTCGACCCCCGGCTCAAGGCCGTGAGGAGCCCCGTATGACCGCCGTCCCCGTCGGCGCCCTCCCGACCCCCGCGCCACCCCGCGCCCGCCGCCCCTGGGCCGTGATCTCGGCCGCCGGCTTCCTCGGCCTGGTGGTCCTCGCCGCCGCCCTGGCCCCGCTGCTCGCCCCCTACGCACCCGACGCCATCGACCTGTCGGCCTCCCTGGCCGGAACCGGCGGCGACCACCTCCTCGGCACCGACGCCTCCGGCCAGGACCTGCTCTCCCGCGTCCTGTACGGAGCCCGCACCAGTCTGATCGCACCCCTGCTGCTGCTCCTGCTCGCCGGCGTCCTCGGTGTCGCCCTCGGCACGCTCGCCGCCTGGCGCGGCGGCTGGGTCGATGCCCTGGTGTCCCGGATCACCGACGTCATGTACGCCTTCCCCGGCCTGCTCTTCGTCGTCCTGATCATCGCGGTGTTCGGCGCCGGCATCACCACCTCGGTGATCGCCCTGGGGCTCGCCTTCGCCCCGACCATCGCCAAGTACACCCGCAGCGTGGCCCTCGGCGAACGCTCCAAGCCCTACATCGACGCCTACCGCGTCCAGGGCATGAGCGGACTGCGCATCTGCGTCGCCCACCTCGTGCCCAACCTCGCCCGCTCCGTCGTCGGCTACCTGGTGGTGCTGTTCGGCGAGGCCCTCATGAGCCTCGCCACCCTCAGCTACCTCGGCTTCGGCGCCCAGCCGCCCAGCTCCGACTGGGGGCTGATGGTGCAGGAGGGACAGGCCGCGATCGTCCAGGGCGCCCTGCTGCCCGCCCTCGTCCCGGGCACCGCCATCGCCGCCGTCGTGGTGGCCTTCAACATGGTCGGCGTCTGGGTCGCCGACCGGCTCGGCGCCAGGAGGTAGCGCACCATGCTGCTCGACATGGAGAACCTGACCCTGCATCTGCCCGGCGCCGCCCGCCCCGTGCTCGAGGACGTCTCCCTGCGCGTCGGCGCCGGTGAGATCGTCGGCCTCGTCGGCGAGTCCGGCTCCGGCAAGTCCACCACCGCCAAGGCCGCCCTGCGTATCCTGCCCGACGGGGCACGGGCCCACGGCAAGGTGATGCTCGACGGCGCCGACGTGCTGTCCATGTCCGACGCCGAACTGCGCGGGCACCGCGCCCGCACGGTCGCCATGGTCCACCAGGATCCCCGCTCCGCCCTCAACCCGGTCCGCCGCGTCGGGGACTTCCTCACCGAACGGCTCCTGCACACCGGCACCACCGACAGGCGCGCCGCACGCCGCCGGGCCGTCGAACTCCTCGACACCGTCGGCCTGGCCGACCCGGAACGCCGCGTCCGCCAGTACCCGCACGAGTTGTCCGGCGGCATGCTCCAGCGCGTCGTCATCGCCGGCGCGCTGGCCGCCGAGCCCCGGCTGCTGCTCGCCGACGAGTCCACCAGCGCCCTCGACGTCACCACCCAGGCGGGCATCCTCGCCCTGCTGCGACGGCTGCGCGACGAACGCGGACTGGGCCTCGTCTTCATCACCCACGACCTCCACCTCGCCGCCGCCTACTGCGACCGCGTCCACGTCATGTACGCGGGCCGTGTCGTGGAGGAGCAGCGGGCGGAACGTCTCTTCGAGCACGCCCGGCACCCCTACACCCGAGGACTGCTCGCCTGCTCGCCGGAACTGGGCGAGACCCCGCGCGCCCTGCTGCCGATCCCCGGGCGCCCGCCCTCCCTTGCGGAGAGCTTCACCGGCTGCCCGTTCTCCGCCCGGTGCCCGCACAGCGAACCCGACTGCGACTCCTGGCGCCCGGAGTCCGTGGCCGTCGAGGGCGGGGGCACGGCCGACTGCCGGCGCCTCACCGACCTGCCCGACCCGGCGGCGGCCGCCGCCCCCGCCCTACCACCGGCCGCACCGGCCGTGAGGAGCACCCAGTGAAGGCCGACGACCGGATCCCGTCGCCACAGGCCCCGCTGCTGGCGGTCGACGCGGTGACCAAGACCTACCGGCTCCCCGGTGGCGGCCGGCTGACCGCCGCCGACCAGGTCTCCTTCACCCTCCACCGGGGCGGATCCATCGGCATCGTGGGGGAGTCGGGCTCCGGGAAGAGCACCGTCGCCCGCATGCTCGTCGGCCTCGCCCGCCCCGACCGGGGCACCGTCACGGTCGACGGCAGGGATCGCTCGGCCGGTCGGCGCCTCCCCTCCCGGCGCGAGCGTCTCGCCCGCGCCCGCGAGATGCAGATGGTCTTCCAGGACCCGTATCTCTCCCTCGACCCCCGGCTCACCGCCCGACAGTGCCTGCGCACGGCCCTGCGCCTGCACGGCCACCCCGAGGCCGACGCCCGGGTCGGCACGCTCCTCGACCGGGTCGGCCTGGGCAGCCGGGAGGCGCAGGCCCGCCCGCACGAACTGTCGGGCGGCCAGCGCCAGCGCCTGGCCATCGCCCGGGCCCTCGCCGTGGACCCCGCGATCCTCGTCCTGGACGAGGCGGTCGCGGCCCTCGACGTGTCGATCCAGGCCCAGATCCTTCACCTTCTCGCCGGGATCCGGCAGGACACCGGGGTCGCGCTCGTCTTCGTCAGCCACGACCTGGCGGTGGTGGAGCACATCACGGACGAGGTCCTGGTGATGCGGCGTGGCACCGTCGTCGAGCACGGTCCGACACGCGAGGTGCTGAGCACTCCCGTCGACGCCTACACACGGCTGCTGCTGGCGTCGGTGCCGCGGCGGGGCTGGGATCCGGCGGCGGTCTCGACCGGTTGACCGAGACGGCTCCTCGGAGCAGATGGTGCTGTGCGCCGCGCGCACCAGGCGGCGCACACGGCCGGGAGCAACTGCAACTGGGGTCCGGGCACACCGGTGTCCGCATGGCGCACCGTCCACAGCGTCGTCCCGGCAGCGGCCCGGCTGGCGGCCGACCGTGCCTTGTGACGGCCGGTCATCGTGGCCGTCGCGTACCGGTGTTGTCAGTGGCGGCGCATAGCGTCAGGGGTGTTGGAAGGGCCGTACCCCGACAGGAGTGGACGATGGCTGAGGGCCGTGCGCACAGCGCGCTGAGGGTAGTGCTGACCGATGTCGACGAGGGCGTCGTGGAGGCGTGGCGGGCGGCGTTCGCCGACACGCCGGGCATCGAGATCCGCCGGGGCTCGATCCTCGACGAGGACGTCGACGCCTGGGTCACCCCGACCAACTCCCGGGGCCGGATGGACGGTGGAGTCGACGCCGTCATCAAGCGGTACCTCGGCGCGGGCATCCAGTTGCGCGTGCAGCGCGCGATCCGCGACCGGTTCGGAGGCAGTCTCCCGGTGGGCAGCGCGGTCTGCGTCCCCTCCGGCGCGACCCTCCCGCGCTACCTGATATCGACGCCCACGATGGTGCAGTCCTCGCAGAACGTCAGTGCCACGCTGAACGTGGCACTGGCCTGCGCTGCCGCGTTCCAGGCCGTCCACCGGCAGAACCGGAAGACGCCGGACAGCATCCGCTCCGTCGCGCTCGTCGGGATGGGTGCGCGGACCGGCCGCGTGCCGGCCCGGGCCTGCGCCAACCTCATGTGGACCGGATACACGCTGTTCCACGACCACTGGTTCGAGGACGACGACGAACTGCGCGCCACCATCACCGCGCAGCTCGCAAGCATCGAGCAGGAGCCGGTCGAGAAGCGGGTGCGCATCATGCCGCCGAAAGGGCATTCCTTTCGTCCCTGATCCCGCACCCACCGCAGAACAGCCCGCGGCCCCCACGACCGGCCACGCCCACCCCGCCAGTACGACCACCGGGAGCCCTGCCCCCATGAGCGACCACATCTCCGACCCGGCGGCGCAGCCCGACGCGAACGATCCGCTCGCCCTCACGGGACTCTTCAACGGGGGCGGGGAACCCTGGCTTCCGCTGCTCAGACCCGTCATAGAGGCGCAGCCGGACGCCGCCCGGTTCATCGGCCCGGGCCGCAGCCCGGAGGTCGTCCCGGTCCGGGAGCTGACCTTCCAGGCGCTCAAGCCCAACCCGCCGCACAAGTGGAAGGTCGTCGTCTTCGGCCAGAACCCCTACCCGCGGCCGGAGAGCGCCACCGGCATAGCCATGTTCGACAACACCTTCCACGACTGGAAGGACAGCCGGTTCGGCCGGGTCGTCAGCATCCGGTGCCTCATCAAGGCTGCGGCGATGTGGAAGTACGGCATCGTCAAGAAGACGCCCATCTCCAACGTACGAGCCCTGCTGAAGGAACACGAGACGGTCCAGCCGCCGGAGTGGTTCCAGGCGATGCTCACCCAGGGTGTCCTGCTCCTGAACGCCTCGCTCACCGCCAGCGGTGACGGCTCGATGGGCACCGACCGGCACACCCGGTTCTGGCGGCCCGTCGCCGAGCGGATCGTCGAGGAGATCCTCAAGGCCAAACAGGACGCCGACGAGGAGGACCGCGGCGTGGTCTTCGCGTGGTGGGGCGCCCACGCCCGCAGCCTGAAGAGGGTCGTGCAGCGCCTCGAGAAGAAGTACCCCGGTGTCGAGGTCCGGCACATCGACCATGTCAACCCGGCGGCCCAGGGCGACGTCTTCTGCGAGGGCGAGCACTTCGCCACGGTGAACGAGGCCCTTGCGTCACTGGGCGCCGACGGCATCGACTGGCTGCCGAGCAGAGGCTGGAACGACGGCCTGACGGCCGCCGACACCGGCGAGGGCGGCGCGGACGGCCACGTGGCCGCGCGCATGGGCGCCTTCATCGCCTCGACGATGGAACTGCACCAGCTCTACCTGGAGCGGTTGACCAGCGTCAGGGACGAGGGCCATGTCCTGCCGGCCATCAGCGGTGTGTTCGACACACCGCTGATGGGCTTCGAGGATGCCGTCGCCCCCGTCAGCGAGGTGCTGAGCGGGCTCGGCCGGCACATCGACAGATCCCACGCGTTCGGCAAGCGGCGGGCCGACGAGACGGCCGGCGGTCTGTCCGCCGACGCGATCGCCGCGCTGTACCTCTACACCTGTGAGTCCGGCTTCTACCGCGACATCAACGCGGTGCTGCGCTCCGCGGACCGAAGCAAGGTCGTGCCGTACCTGCCGTACCTGCGCCTGCTGTTCTCGGCGGTCTCGGGCCTTCCCGCCCACACCCGGCCGCTGTGGCGCGGTGTGTCCCTGGATCTGCGCAAGCAGTACCCGGTCGGGCGGACGGTCACCTGGTGGGGCGTGTCCTCGTGCACTTCCGAGCCCGGCGTCGCCCGCGCCTTCCTGGGCAGCCGCGGCAAGCGGACGCTCTTCGAGGTCACCCCCACGAAGGCGGTGGGGATCCGCGCCTTCTCCGCCTTCACCGGCGAGGAGGAGTACATCCTCGCGCCTGGCACCCAGCTCAAGGTGACCGATGTGACGAGCGAACGTGGCGGTCTGTGCACGGTGAAGCTGGCCGAGGTGGAGGCCGAGCCCATGGTGTCCTGACCTTCTGCTGGCCCGACCTTCCACCGGCCCGGAACGCGGGACTTTCGCTCAGAGGATGTACTGGCAGGAGGGGATGGGGGAGTTTGTGCCCACGGACAGGTGACGGATCCCGACGGCGCTGCTCAGCGGGGTGGACTCGTATGAGTCGTTGATGCTGCGGATGGAAGCGGTCGAGTTGCCTGCCGCCGTGTTCACGAGGACGACACCCTCTGGTGCGGGACTCTGCTCGGCGGCTGCTGCGGCCAGACGCGGCGGAACAGCCGTTCCGCCGAGCAGGGCGCGTCCGAGGGGGTGGTGGCGGGGGCTGCGGTGCTTGCTTGGCGGGATCGGTGGGCCTGTTCCGCGGTGATGTGCTGTGTGTGCTGGGAGGGCTGGAGGTGGTGAGGGCTTGTTCGTCGTCTGGTGGCCGCAGGGTCGGCGTGGTGTGTCGGTACCGGTGCGGGAGCGGGTGTGGCGGGTGGTTGCTGTTCCCGTGGCGGGCGCTCGGCGTGCCTCGTCCGGTGTGTAACTGCTTGAATGCGTGGTTACAGGGAATCACGTTGCCGTTACGTTGGCCGGGTACCTCTTGACGCTGCTCTATCCGACCAGTTGGATTTCGGCCACCTTGGCTGCAAATAGTGCAGCCTCTCAGGGAGGCTGGATTCAACCAATGAACGCACATCTGCGCCGTGCTGCCCTCGCGGCCGCCGTCAGCGCCGTGCTCGTACCCCTCGCGGGCTGCGGGGCCGAGGAGGAGCCGGGCGTGAGGCTGAGTGACGACATCGTCGTCGGACTGCTCCTCCCGGAGAACCAGGCCGCCCGCTACGAGCAGTTCGACAAACCGGTCATCGAGGAGCGTATAGCCCATCTCACCAACAACAAGGGCACGGTCCGCTATGCCAATGCCCGCAACGATGCCTCGCTGCAGGCGCAGCAGCTCGAATCGATGGTGGAGGGCGGCGTCGATGTCCTGATCGTGGACGCGGTGGACTCCAAGTCCATCGCCGGCGCGATCGAGAAGGCCGACGAGGCCGGCGTCCCCGTCGTCGCGTTCGACCGCCTGGCGGAGGGCCCGATCGACGGCTACGTCTCCTTCGACAACGAAGAGGTCGGGCACATCCAGGGCAAGGCCCTGCTGGAGGCCCTCAAGGGCAGCGGTTCGGGGTCCGGCCCGTCGAAGGGCAAGATCGTGATGATGAACGGCTCGCCGACCGACCCCAACGCCGCCCTGTTCAAGAAGGCTGCCCACACCGAACTCGACGGCAAGGTCGAGGTGGGCATGGAGTACGACACCCAGGACTGGAAGCCGGACAACGCGCAGGCCAACATGGAGGCCGCGATCGCCACCCTCGGCAAGGACACCGTCATCGGTGTCTACTCCGCCAACGACGGCATGGCGGGCGGCGTCATCACGGCGCTGAAGTCCGCCGGAGTCACCGACCTCCCGCCCGTCACCGGGCAGGACGCGGAGCTGGCCGCGGTGCAGCGCATCGTCGCGGGCGACCAGTACATGACCGTCTACAAGCAGTATGCGACCGAGGCGGACGCCGCCGCCGAGATGGCCATCCTGCTGGCCCGGCGCATGGGGCTCGGCGCCGCCGCGCACACGGACATCGAGACGCCCACCGAGGAGTCGGTGCCGACCGTGTACATCCCGGTCATCGCTCTGACCAAGGACAACATCGAGGAGACCGTGGTCAGGGACGGTCTGTACACGGTGGAGCAGATCTGTGTCCCCGAGGTGCTGGATGCCTGCGCGGAACTCGGTCTCGTCCCGGGAGCGTGACGGTCACGCGGGCCGCCCCCGCCGGCCCCCGTGGCGGGGCCGGCGGGGGCAGATGGGCCCAGGGGGCGAGGCGGCCGCGCAGGGATGGTGCGATCGTTGTCGAAGCCTTGTGGTGGTTGCCGGTTCCCGTCCTTCGCGCCACGCATCGCGCGATTGCTGCGGCGACGTGCTCCGCTGCGGGGTGTTGCCCTGAGCGCGTCCGCCCAGGACTGAGTGCGACGGCCTCGGGCTCCTGTAGCGGCGGGGGCGGCGGTCTCGGCCTCGTGCGGTGGCAGGTGGGTCGCGCCGTCGAGGTGCAGGTTCTGCACGCGGGCAGGCGCCGGGGCCACGCCCGTGGCCCGCGGCCGACAGGGCGGCGGTCTCGCCGGTTTCCACGAGCACGGCGGATGCTACTCGAGGTGCGGTCGGCCTGTGTGTGGGGGAGGGGGGAGAGTTCGGCCGGCCCGAGCAGTTCGACATGGTGTCGGGTCCGGGCCGCGAGGGGGGATCCCTGGTGGGCGGTGGGCTGACGCAGAAGTCGAGCCGGACGGGTTCGCTGCCTACGGCCCGTGCGCCAAGCCGCGATTCGTTGTCGATGTGATCGAGGTATGGACGGACAGGAGTGGTTTCCGGGCGTTCAGGCTGTACGCCTCTCTCTGCGTGGTAGTGGTCGGTGTGTGCAGGAAGGTGATTCGGCGGGTCTACGCGCAGCGCGGGGGCCGTCTTCTGGGGTAGGCCCTGGTCCAGGGTGCGGACCGTTCCGTGGCAGGGAGGGTGTCGCTCATCCGCGGGTGCGGGCATGCGCTGGTCGTGGGCGGCTCGCCCGTTGCGGGTGGTGACCACGCCGTTGCCGTGGATCCGCTGAACGGTGTCCTTGGGCTGGACTCCGGGCACGGTGGAGCCCGTACCGAACCGAGTGCTCGTGCAGTGTGCCCGCCCGCGCGCGTGCCGGCACCGGCCGGCCCAGCGGGACGCGTGCCGACGTGCTGACGTGCCGGCGTGCCGGTCGCGCGTGCCGGCCGTGCAGTGGTCCACGCCGCTAGGTTCCTCCCCGGTTCTTTGGCCGACTGCACGAAACCGCGCCGGCCGCGGTGGCCCTACGGTTCCCCGAACGGCGACACGAGGTCCGGGACTTCTCGACGGTGTCGTTGTCCCAGGCCCGGAAGAAGGGGACCGCAATGCCTCTGACACACCATCCTCATGCCGCTCCCGGAGAGCTGCCCGCACTCGCCCAGGGGGCGCAGAGCGGATTCCTCGGGACCGTGGAGGAGAAGATCAACGCGATATTCGATCCGATCGCCACCGGGCTGGGAGACTTCGTCTTCGGTGAGGTGTCCCTCTTCGGGATCAGCTTTCCGTGGATCGTGGCCTGGCTCGTCCTCGCGGGTGCGGTCTTCACCCTCTACTTCGGATTCATCCAGGTCCGCGGTCTCCGGCTGGCCCTGCAGGTCCTCCGCGGCCGGCACAGCCGCAAGGGCGACCCGGGAGAGATCACCCATTTCCAGGCCCTGACCTCCGCCGTCTCCGGAACCGTGGGCCTGGGCAACATCGCCGGCGTCGGCGTGGCCGTCACCATCGGCGGGGCGGGAGCCACGTTCTGGATGGTGCTCTGCGGACTGCTGGGCATGTGCTCCAAGTTCGTCGAGTGCACCCTGGGCGTCCGCTACCGCGACCACCACCCGGACGGAACCGTCTCCGGTGGCCCGATGCAGTACCTGCGCAAGGGCGTCGCGGAGCGGCTGCCCGGCCCTGCCGGCCGGTTCCTCGGGCGGGCCCTCGCGGCACTCGCCGCCGTCATGATCCTGCTCTTCGGGATCGGCGGCGGCAACATGTTCCAGGCCAACCAGACCGTCATCCAGATCCGGGACGTCACCGGCGGGGACGACGGCCCGCTGGCAGGCGACGGCTCGGCGCTGGCGCTCGGCGTCCTGCTCGCCCTGGTCGTCGGCTTCGTCATCATCGGCGGGATCAGGTCCATCGGCCGCGTGACCAGCCGCCTGGTGCCGGCCATGGCGATCGTCTACGTCACCGGCTGCCTCATCGTCATCCTCTTCAACATCACCGAGGTCCCCGCGGCCTTCGGTGAGATCCTCAGCGGTGCCTTCACCGGGGAAGGCGTCGTCGGAGGCACCATCGGCGCGCTGATCGTCGGCTTCACCCGAGCCGCGTTCTCCAACGAGGCGGGGCTGGGCTCCGCACCCATCGCCCACTCTGCCGTGAAGACCCGCTACCCGGCGACCGAGGGACTGGTCGCACTGCTCGAGCCGTTCATCGACACCGTCGTCGTCTGCACCATGACCGCGCTGACCATCGTCATCGCCGACACCCGGCTCTGGAACGACGCCAAGGCGGACTACGCGGCGAACGGAACCACCGTGGACGGCGTCACCGTCACGTCCTCGGCATTCGAGACGGTGCTGCCCTGGTTCCCGGTCGTCCTCACCGTGGCCGTGGTCCTCTTCGCCATCTCCACGATGATCACCTGGGCCTACTACGGCCAGAAGGCGTGGACCCACCTGTTCGGGAGGAGCAAGCTCAGCGAGCGCGCCTACCAGGCGGTGTTCTGCACGTTCATCGTCATCGGCGCCGTTCTCACCTTCGGCAGCGTGCTGGCGTTCACCGACGCCGTGCTGTTCCTCCTCGCGCTGATCAACATCATCGGCCTCTACCTGCTCGCACCGGTCGTCAAGCGGGAACTGGCCCGGTTCCGCACGGCGCTGCGCTCCCCCGAGGAGCGGGACCGCGAGCCCGCCGGGCCGGGCGGCGAACCGGAGGCGGCCGACCGGACGGCATAGAGCCGCCCGGACGTCCGGAACGATCCGGAGGACATCCGGTACCACCCCCGCGGGGGCTCCGGCAGGCGCGTGTGCGACCGTGCCGGAGCCCCCTCCCGGTCACCTGCCGGGCGGTACCGCCGTCTGCCCGGTCTCCAGCAGCAACTGCAGATGGGAGAAGAGGCACTGGTGAGGATCGGCGAGATCGATCCCGCTGACCGTCTCGGCCCGCTTCAGCCGGTAGCGCAGGGTGTTCGGATGGACGTGCAGCGACCGTGCCGCCGCCCGCACATTGCCGAGCGTCCCCAAGTACGCCAGCACGGACGGCACCAGACCGGACTCGTGCTCGGCCTCGTAGGCGAGGAGGGCGGTGATACGGGGATCACGCAGCCGCGGGTTCTGCTCCAGCAGCGCCAAGGCCTCGCTCAGCAGGACCTCGGACCGGACGTCGGCGATGGTGGCCACACGCCGTCCGCCGCCGCGCAGAACGATGTCGAGGACCTGGTCCGCCTCCGCCCGCGACTGGGCGATCGCGTGCAGCCCGCCGACCACCGAGCCGACGGCCGCGCGTACGTCCAGCTGCATCCGCTGCCCGGCCGCCCGCACGATCTCGCCCGCCAACGCGCAGGCGATGCTCTCCCCGGACTGCTCGGGCAGACCGGGGAGCAGCATGTAGACGCGTGAGTCGGCGGCGGTGACCAGAGACCGACGCCGGTACGCGGCCGCGTGCACGGAGATCAGGCTCGCCATGGTCGCCCTGCGCATCTCGAACGCAGGACGGCCGGCGTCGCCTCCCGCCGGCCCCGCGTCCAGGGCGAACGCCACCACGACCGCCGGTCCGTCCGGGTCGGCCCCGATGTTGTCGGCGAACGTCCGGGGGGCGATGTGCCCCTCCATCATCCGGCGGAACAGGCTCTGCTCGAACTCCAGGTCCGGCGAGGTGCCCGTACGCCGCCGCACGAGCTGCAAAGCCGCCGCCCGCGCGGCACCGACCAGCGCGTTCGCCGCGCCCGCCGCCAGCGGTTCACGGCCTTCCTGCACCCAGATGGAACCGAGCAGCCGCTCGTCGACGCGGATGCCGATGGCGAGCCGCCTCCTGATCCCCCGCTCGGGCCGCTCGTCGATGTGCACCACCTCGTCGCCGGCGCGCAGCCGGTCGAACACGCCCCACTCGCGCAGCAGGGCGAGGTAGTCGTCCGGGCCCTGCCAGCCGAGGATCGACAGCCGGCGCAGTTCATCGACTTCGTCGTCGGAACGGGAGTAGGCCAGGACACGGTTGGCGCTGTCCTCGATACTCACGATGCCGCAGGTGAGCGCGGCGACCGTCTGCGCGAGAGCGAACAGGTCGGCCTGCCGCCCCGCCTCCGGCACCACGACCCGCGCATCCGCGACAACACCCCGCGCCAGCGCGTCGAGCTGGGCCCAGCGGACCTCGGGACGCACACCGAGGACCACGACCCCGGTGTCCTCGGCGATGCGCTTCAGCTCGTCGAGGTCCTCGCCGTGCTCCGTCTTCAGCGCCACCACCGCAGCCCCCCGGCCCGCGGCCGCACGCGCGAGCCGATGGCCCCGCCGGCCCCGGCCGCCGATGATCAGCACCAGATCGCCGCGATAGGGATCAGGCTCGTCGTCGGCATCCAGGATGACGACGTCGTTGATCTCGACGTCGAGCCCTTCGGGCGCGGCGACCAGCCCGATGACCGGATCGCCGAGCGCGAGCAGCAGCTGCCGCACGACTGCGGCACCGGCAGACCTGACTGTGTCGTTCATCGTGACCACCTGTCCTGCACACGAGCGGGAGCGGATGTGCCAGGCGGGATCCACGTGGGGAGGGGCCGGGGCCTCTCGGCCTGGACTTCCTCACCGTGCGACCGTCCACCACGGGGCGTGATGTCGCGCGGCGCGGCGTGCCGGTGGGACCGACGGTACTCGGTGGGCAGGAGCACATACAACAGTCGGCGAGGCCCCCGCCCCCTCGTGCGATCGGCCAACGTCCACGGCGGCCCCCTGGAGAGGTGGACGAAGAAACCCGCAGGCGGCGCTCCGTACTGTCGAGGGGAGCTGGGCAACGATCTTCGAGGAGCGCCGGTGCCGGTACCCGAGCCATCCGCCCCCCGGCAGCGGGGCACCGATACGGCCGCCACCGGTCCCGGCGGCGGCCCGACGGGACGCCGGCTGCTGCTGGTCGGCGACGACGACCTGACGGCCGCGGTCGCCGACTACGCGACGGCCTGGGGTGCACGGGTCGGCCGCCTGCCCGCCCCGACGGCGGACGCGCTCGTCACGGCGCTGCAACCGGACGTCGACACCGTGGTGGTCGTCTCGCGGCAGGACATCCAGGCCCTTCGCTACGCACTGCTCGTCGAGCACGCACGTCCCGGGATACGGCTGCTGGTGACGCTGTTCGACCGCACGGTGGCCGGCGAGGTCGTTCGCTCGGTCCCCAACTGCACGGTGATCGGCATGACGGACGCCCTCGTCCCGGCTCTGCTCGGCCCCTGCGTGGCGGGCCGCCTGGTGACCCTGTGCCGCACGCCCGACGGGAACCGCCTGGGTGTGGCGAGTACGACGCAGGGCGCCCCGGACACCCCCGAGGAGGGCACGGACGGCATCCTGGACGGTCTGCGCGTGGAGTCCTCGCCCGAGGTCAGGACCAGCGCGCTGCGCCGGCTCTGGCACCGGGCGCACGCCCAGGTCAGGCCGCTGGACGGCAGCACCAACGCCCTGCTCCTCGGCCTTGCCGGACTGACCCTCGTGTTCCTGCTGGACACGGTGCTGGGCGCGCTGGTCCGAGGAGAGCCCCTCATCGCCGCCGCCTGGCATGCGGCGATGGTCCTGACCACGGTCGACGCGGGCGGGGCGGACGCCCACGCCCCGCCCTGGTACCTGATGCTGTCCACCGTGAGCCTGCTGTGCGTCCTCGGCTTCTCCGCGCTCTTCACCGCCGGTCTGGTCGACCGGATGACCTCCGGCCGGCTGACGGGCCTCGTCGGCGCCCGGGTGGTGCCCCGGCGCGGTCACGTCATCGTCGTGGGCCTCGGCCAGGTGGGGCTGCGGCTCTGCCTGGAACTCCAGCGGCTCGGCATCGGCGTGGTGGCGGTCGAACGCGACCCCCGCGCAGCGTGCGTCCCGGTGGCCAAGTCACTCGGCATACCGGTGATGTTCGGGCGCGCGGGCGACCGCTTCCTGCTGCGGAAGCTCGCGCTGCCCCGTGCACGCGCCATCGTCGCTGCCACCTCGGACGTGCTGGAGAACATCGCGGTGGCGGTGGCGGCCCGCGCCGTGGCCCCCGACCAGCGCATCGTCCTGCGGGCGGACGGCGACGAGGACGTGACGTCGGAGTCCCGGTACCTGTTCCGGATCGGCACCGTCTGCGACACCCACCAGGTGGCCGGCTCCTACATCGCGGCCATGGCCATGGGGCTCGCACCCTTGGCGACGTTCGCCATCGGCACTCGCATATGCGTCCTCCACCCTGATGGGCAGGTACACGAGGCCGCCCGGTGCGCCCGCACATGCACCGCCGACCCGCACACGCCACCCCCCACCGCCCCCGCCGTCGCCCACTGACCTCCGAGGCCCCGCCGGGCCGCCTGACCGGACGCCCGCCCCTGCGCGCTGGAACCCGCCGCCCGCCCAGGAGGTGCCCGGGTCCCGGCCTGGTCGTGGCGCTCTGTGGTGAGGACGCGCAGTCCGGCAGCGGCGAAGAGCTCGGCGTACTCCTTCAGGGGCCGGGCGCCGGCGATGCAGGCGGTGCGGGCGGTCAGCCCGCGCAGCTCGGGCGGGAGGCGGTCGGTGTCAGCGGTGACGTCGGTGGTGCCGAGGCGTCCGCCGGGCCTGAGGACGCGGGCGGACTCGGCTGCGGCACGTTCCCTGTCGGGGAAGTACACAGGGCGCACTCGCACACCACGGCGTCGAACACCGCGTTGGCGGTCAGGTGCTCGGCTTCTCCGGTACTGAACACGGCCCGGTCGGCCAGCCCGCCGGCCTCGGCGACGCCCCGGGCGAGGGAGGTGTTGGCCGGGGCGTAGCCGATGCCGTCCGCCCGCACCTCGTAGGTGTCGGCGAGCAGGAGCGCGGTGGTGCCGCGGCCCGAGGCGACGTCGAGGACCCGCATGCCCGGGGCGAGCTCGAGACGGTTGGCTAGGCGCCGGGTCAGAGCGGTGCCGCCGGGGTTCGGCGAGGACCGGTTCGGCCTGTGCCAGTCCCATGCCTGCGACCGGGTGTACATCGACCTCACCCGCAACGGCTCGCGCCGCTTCTGCGCCACCGGCTGCTCTTCGCGTGCCGAAACCGCCGCCTACCGGGCTCGCCGCACCACGTCCTGACGGCGACTTCCACCCGGGGCTCTGGAACAGCGCGCCGCTCGCGGGCCGTCGGTTACGGCAGGGGCATCGGTGGAGAGGAGCGCGGCGGACCGGGGCGGGACCTCACGGCCCGTGCGATCCGCCGGTGTGGGCTGGCGGTGACGTCGGGTTAGTCAACGGATGTCAGGTGAGCAGGTGCCGCGTGAGCTGGTCTCACGTGGGCACCCGTCACGTGAGCAGGTGGATGTCCATCGCGCTCAGTACCCAGTCGATCGGGTTGGCGAAGGTGTAGCCCGAGGCCTGCGAACCGGCGAACAGGAGTCCCACCGGGTTCAGCGGCGTCTCCCTGCCCCAGACGATCGAGCCGGAGTCCCCCGGAGCGCTGAACTGGTAGGCGGGGTTGCGGATCGAGAGCTGACGGTCGAAGAAGGCCAGGCGTCCTCCGTAGTTGATCTGGCCGCTCCAGGAGGTGGATTCGACCGCCGCGTAGGTCAGCTGCGTCGTGCGCCCCGACTTACCGACCGGGAGGCCGAAGGAGGCAGGGCGGGTCACGTTGCTGATCCGGAAGAACTGGATGGCGCCGTTGTAGATGTAGACCAGATCCGGCCGTACGCGGTCCGGGAAGCACCAACCGGTCGCGCAGTCCACGTAGTTCGGCTTGCCCACCAGGTTGATCACGGCGAACTTCTCCAGCACCGCGATCTGGTCGGCCGGGCAGGATCCGCCGTCGAGCCCGCCCGGCTGGACGATGCAGTCCCCGATCCTGGAGCTGTTCACCCGGGCGAGGACGTGGTTGTTGCTCAGGCAGAGCACCTTGTTCGCGGCGGCACCGCTGCGGCCGAAGGCGAGGCAGCCCAGGGTCCCCGCGGCGGCGTCCTGGTAGTGGTGCACGGAGACCCCGCCGGGTGTGGGACGGCTCCGGAACCGGTGGGAGAAGGCGTCGATGATCCCGCTGTGGACCACCCGGAGAGGTGCCTCGCGGGCGGCGTCGACGCCCAGCGCGTCCACCAGCGCGGTCCGCGCCTGGTCCACGGTCATCGGTTCCGCGACGTACACGTGCAGGACCTGCGTGCCCGGCGCGCTCTCGCTGTCCGGCTCCGGCGGGCCCACGGCGATGCCCTGGATGTTTCCGCCGCCGGACAGGCTCGTGGCGGAGAACGGTCCGCGGTCCTGCCGGGAGGTCCGCTCCCGTATCGCCTCTGCCGTGGCCTCCCTGGCCTCGCGTACGTTCCGCTCCACGGTGCCGTCGTTCGGTTCCAGCTGGGCCAGGCTCTCCGCCGACGGTTCGAAGGAGATCCCGGCGGCTTCGCCGGAGGCCCCTTGCCCTTCGGTGTTCTCGGGCGGAACCAAGTAGTCCCGTCCCTCGTTGTCCAGGCTTGACATGATGCGCACCCCGTCTCGGACTGACGGTTCTGAGCCCCGTGTCCGCCCCGCACGCGCCTGGCGCCCCCGGCGGACGTCGATACCTTCGACGCTACGCGCGAGGTGTCATCCGGGCGTCAATCCCGCGTGACACGCCCGTTCCGCGGCCCAGCGCGCGAGCGATCGCGCGAGCGATCGGCTGACCGGTGTGGGCCTCGTAGAAGCTGAACGCCGGACTGGGGTTGACCTCGAAGCAGAAGGCTTCCCCCTCGTCCGTCAGAGCGAGGTCGATGCCCGCCAGCGTCAGCCCCAGTCGGGTGACGAGGGCCGAGCACCGTCGGGCGAGCTCCTCCGGCAGCTCCCAGGAGGTCAGCTCCGTTCGCCCGCCGAAAGGGTGGGCGTACCGGTAGTCGACCTGGTCGGTCTCGACCCGGGTGGCGAACAGCTCTCCGTCCACCGCGTGCACGCGGACGTTGACCCCCCGGACGTACTGCTGGAACTGCACCGGGCACGAGCGGATCAGCGGAAGGCGCTCGAGCGCCTCGTCGTCGAGACGGCGGACGATCGACCGGACGGCGCTGATCGACTTGTAGACGACGTCGCCGTGGCGGGACAGGAACGCGCGGACGAGATCCGGATCGTTGGTGACCAGCGTCTCCGGTACTCGGAATCCCGCCTCGCCGATCAGCTGGGCCTGGTACGGCTTGGACTGGTTCGACGACGTCGCGGCGGTCCGGTTCATCACGCATCCCGGTGCGATCTCGATCCAACTGCTGAGGACGTCGTGCCACCACGCGCACCGCCGCACGGTCTCCTCGCTCGCCTGCTCCATCTCCGGCAGCATGCGCCAGTCCATGAGCCGGGTGTAGATGCCCGTCACGCTAGAGCAGTCGACGGCGTGGCCGTCGTCCAGGAGCCGTCCGTGGGCCCCTGTGCCGTCGACCCCGATGTCGAGGGGAGCGTCCATGAACCTCCGCTGGTGCAGGACGACATAAGGCAGTTCGAGCTGCCGGAGCGCCTCCGTGACCTGGGCGACCGGCCGTTCGCTCGCGATCCCGCAGATGACGATCACCGCGGCCTCGCGGACGTTCGGGGCTTGACCGGCCGAGGGGTCTCCAGCGGTAGCCGGGTGAGGTGTTCGTGCAGGGAGTCCAGGAGTGCGTCGCCTCCGACCCGCAGGTCGGGCATCGGGGTTGCCCGGAGGAACCGCACGTCACCCCGGTCGACTCCGCCGAGCCGGTCGACGTCGACCTGGTCGACCCGGTCGCCGAGATCCAGGTCGATGCCCAGGAGCTCCGCGTCGGCCAGCCGGGCGAGTCTTCGGCAGGCCGGCGCGAGAGCACGGACCGGATCGCCGCCGAAGACATGGTCGCCCAGGACCACGACCGTATGGGCCGTGGCCGTTGACGACGCGTCGCCTTCGGCCTCGTCACGCCCGTACGGGTGCGCCTCCGCGAGGACCCTGCTGGACAGCGAGAGCGGGGACACCGGCAGTCCCGCCGCGGACGCGAGCACGGTCCATTCGGCGGGGGAGCGCCACGCCCCGGACAGGCCACGGGGGCTGGGGCGATTGACCGCGACCGGGGCGACACATCTGAGCCAGCTGAGCACGAGCGCGCTCATCTCCTCCATGGCGTAGCAGGTGTCGGCCCGGGAGGCGAAGACGAGATGGTCCACGGGCGCCCAGGTCAGACGGTTGAGCAAGCCGTCGATGTCGCCGCTGGCGAGGGTCCGCCCATCGGGCAGAGCGATCTCGAAGCTCGCCCGGTCCTCGTCGACGCGGTGCGCGGACCGTGCCGAGCGGGTCAGCGTCTCCGGTTCCACGACGTCGATCGGAGCAAGACCGCGTTCCCTGAGGCCCTCGTACGCCCACAGCGCCGACCGGTCCTCCGGACCGCACAACACGAGCCACATGGCGGCCGCTACCGCTCACTCTGTTTCGACTGCTTCGCCTGCTGACCGGTCTGGCTCTCGTAGGTCAGAGCGCTCGTCGACAGGTCGGGCCGGAGTTCCGGACGGATGAAATGGATGAGATCGGAGACCGTCCGTTCGAGGTTGGCCAGCCGTTCCCCGGCATCGTCCCCCACCCCGCCCGGGTGACGGTCGCGGCCTCTGGCCAGTGTGTCGCCGGCCTTCATCAGCTCATGGGGTGCGTCCTTGTCCTCCTTCTCCTTCTCCTTGTCCTTCTCCTTGTCCTTCTCCTTCCACTTCCGCGTCTTCTCGGATCGCACCAGGGTGAGTGTTGTGTCCTCGGCGTCCACGACGTTGCACTTCAGCACGTAGGTGGCTTCGTCACGGGACAGTCCCGAGAAGGGAGTGCCGACGATGGTGTCGACCCTGATCTCCAGGCTTCCGCAGCCGTTCGGCGGAATGCCGGACGGCACCTTCAGCAGGGTGAAGCCGGCGCCCATGTCGGTTCCCGGTAGATCCTTGAACTTCAGCTCCGCGGTACCCACATTGGCGATGTTGGCCACGATGTTATCCAGCTGTATTCCCGCCACCTCGTGGCGCTCGAAGTGCCGTTGCATCGACGGCCGCGGCTGGTGCGTGTCGTCCGCGACGTCCGACGTCACCCACACGAAGCCGAGTTCCTCCGGATCGTTGTTCGTGATCCGTACGCGCCACAGGCGGGCGTCCTTGTTGGCGATGAACAGCTCCACCATGAAGATGTCGTGGCGTTCACGGGTCCACGAGGCCGTTCCGACGTGAGCACCGTACTCGTCGTGGATCGCACCTTCGCCCGGGGCGCGCGGGATGTCGGACATCTCTCCCGTCCCCGCACGTAGTTCGATCGTAGGGGCCGCGCCGCCGAGCGATTCGCAGTTCGAACCCACCGCGATGAGCCGCAGGAACATGGTCGACGCGTCGGAAGGCACCAGGAAGGGGACCAGTCCGCTCGTCGCCCGGTTGGCGAGTCGCAGGGGTCCGTCCTGGGGGAACATCTGGAATACAGGGTCCATGTCTTCACCCTCTTCGCTCGGTGGGGCGGTCGCCCGCCCCGGGCATGGCGGCCATCACGATCACCAGGTGCCCAGAGGAACGATGTCCGCGTAGACGAGCCGTCCCGGCCCGTCGACGACCGCGCCGGTCTCGCTCGTGGTGGACGGATGTGTCTCGAACTCCTGTACGACGAGGCGCAGGGGGCGCTCTCCGCCGACGGGGATGTCCAGCTCGCGCACCTGGCCGAGAGCGGCGGTGGTGCGGAAGATGGTGGTCCACCCGGCGTTGCCGAGGGCGGCGCCTTCCGCGGCCGTGCCGGCCTCCTCGAACGCCTCCGAGGCATCCGTGTGCGCCTCGTGCGCTTCCGAGGCGTCCGTCCGTGCAGCGCCGTCGCGGACCTGAAGTTCCGTCCGGACCACGTTCGCCCGGGGGCCGGACGGCCCGAGCCCGTCGACGGCCACGGTACCGCGCCCCGACGTACGGGTGACGACGAGCCGGCGGTGGGGAGGGAGCTGGAGCGGCTCCGTCTGGACGGAAGGGGAGAGCTGGGGCAGGCCGGCGATGGTGTGGGGCTGGTAGCGGGCCAGCGCCAGCCGGACGAACGGGAAGTAGGACGCGGTCACGACCGGGGAGAGGTCGATGTCGGCGTACCAGCGGTCGCCCTGCTCGTCGAACTTGAGGGGGTGCGCGATCACGCCCACTGTGCGCTGCAGCTCGGGGAGGTCGGCCCGTTCGAGGCCGGTCGCGTTCACATGGTCCTGCGTGAGGACCGCGGGCGGCTCGCCGGTGTTCCAGATCGGGTCGCGCCCCGCGACGCTGATGTGGCGCAGGGCGTCGCCGGGGGCGGACGTGGTCGGCCAGGTGAGGACGGCCAGCGACTCGTCGGGCCCGGTGGCGAAGCACGGTCGCTCCAGGAAGACCCGCAGACCGCCGGCGTGACGCCACCGGGTCATGGACCGCTGCCCGTCCGTCGTCCGCGTCCAGCGGAACGTCGGCACGGCGTACTGGAGTTTCGGCGCGGGCGGTCGGGCCGAGCTGGGTACGTCCGTGACCTCGAGCACCCCCTCGGCGAGGCAGGCGGCGGGGTCGGCCGCGACGGCCCGCGGGAAGCAGTCCTGGAACCGCGAGACCCCGGTCAGGTGATAGGTGACCCGGCGGCGACGGGTGTCACCGAACTCCTGACGGATCGTCGGGATCGCCTCGTGCTGCGCCAGGTGCTGGATGTCGTAGGAGCCCACGAGAGCCTGCCGTTTCTGCAGGCGCGGGGGATCGGGCCGCCGGTCTTCGAAGTCGGACCACTCCGCACGCACGTCGAGACGGCCGGTGCTGGGGATGTGGATCTGCAGGCCGTCGGTGCGCAACACGGCGCTGGTGTCCCCCGAGTCGCGCTGGGCGGTCAGCAGTCCGGCGGGGTCCAGCAAGGGCCGCTGCACGGCGTGCACGAGAGTGACCGTCCGGGGCGGTGTGATGAGGCGGTTCCGCCCCTGGACGATGTGCTGGAGCGTCTCGGGGTCGCTGGGGTCCACACCCAGCCAGCCGGCGATGCCGAACAACTGCACGTCCCGTGTCTTCGGACACGACGGGATGTCGAACGTCACTTGCTCCGCCGGACCGAGGGCGACCGTGAGGACGCGGTGGTTGGCGCACCTCGTCACTGTGCAGCCCGAAGGCGCGT
Organism: Streptomyces sp. C10-9-1; assembly: GCF_024497955.1. Lineage (GTDB taxonomy): Bacteria > Actinomycetota > Actinomycetes > Streptomycetales > Streptomycetaceae > Streptomyces > Streptomyces sanyensis. Next base: position 25,272 of record NZ_JANHKP010000024.1, read on the forward strand.
CCACGAGGCGCAGGGCGATCGACTGGAACGCCGGCCAGTCACCCCGCCAGACCGCGATCTTGGGCAGGCCGGACACGTCTCCGGGATGGCCCGTCGTCGGGTCGATCGGCCGGGGCCGTGCGTTCAGCGCGACATGGGTGCCGCCCGGGTCGGCCAGCCAGGGGAGGACCCCGCCGGCCTCCGGGAGGAACACATAGGGGGCCGGCGTACCGGCACCGGCCTCCACGGTGGTGGCCCCGGTGACGTCCCGGACGTCGAGGTCGGCCCGTTTGGCGACCTCGAAGAGCCCGCGCACGTCGGAGACCAGGGCGTCGGGCCCCATCGCGGCGTCGAACCTGCCGTCGTGTTGCAGGGCCAGTTCGAGCGAGGACTTGGGAGCCAGGAGGAGACGCTGGTCGAAGGGACGGTGTCCGTGGGCGGCCGCGTAGGCGGCCACCGAGGTGTCGCGGTCGCTCCGGACGACCATGAGTTCCTGTGTCTCGCCGTCCGCCAGCCGATGTGTCGGTACGCATTCGGGCGGGGGCAAGGGTTCGAAGCGGTGGTGGGTGAAGGCCTCCGACTGCTCCTCGGTGAGACCCGCCTCCTCGGAGCGCAGTCCGCCGCCGGCGAGGTCGGCGATCCGGACTCGCAGGCGGTAGTCACGGCCGAACCGGAGCCGCGGCAGCGACCCGGGATCGCAGTCGACGACGGCGTCGAACAGCGGCGGCGGCCCGGCCTTGGTGTCGCCGGTGTCGACGACACGGTCGGGTCGTTGCACCACGAGGCTCCACCCGTCCCACCGTGCCACGGCCTGGTGGACGTACAGCGTGTCGTCCGCGCCGGCGCCCGTGGTGGCCGGGTCGGGCCGGACGTATCCTTCTTCGAGCAGACCGCGCGGTCCGCCACCGGAGGAGTCCTCACCGATCGCGACGCCGCCGATCGTGTAGCGGACCCTCCTCCGGGACAGGGAATACCACTGCTCGGTCTCCTCGTCGAAGATGTCCACCCGGTAGCCGCCCAACAGGTTGTCGGCCGTGAGAGGCGTGGAGGTGAGGCCGGTGGCCGTCGCACGTTCCTGTGCTCGTCGCAGCTGCTTCTCGTGCTCCCCCTCGCGGTCGCGTTCCACCAGCGCGAATCCCATGGAGCGCAGCGCGGGCAGGGCGCCCACGCCCGCACCGTCGTCGGAGGGCTGGGTACGGTCCGACGCGGCGGCTCCGACCATCCGCAGAACGGCACCGTCCACGTCGAACGGCATCACCTCGTACCGCGCGTTGCCGGAGGGCGCCACGCCGGCGCCGCTCAGAGGCAGCATCCCCCGCTTGAACTCGGTCGCGCCCGGCCCCGGGAGGGACACGGTCACGAAGCGCTGCCCGTCCAGCACGTAGGCCGTGCGCGGGGACAGGTCGTCCTGCGCGGCGTTGCTCCAGCCTGTGGGCGCGGAGGGGTCGGGATCCGGCCAGCTCGGCACGACCCGCAGCTCCTTCGAGCCGGCCTGTGCCAGTTCGGTGGCGGGTACGGCCAGATCGACCAGCAGACCGAGCGCCCGGAGCAGCAGGGGATGGTCGGCGAGGTAGGCGACCGTCTCGTGGAACTCGCGTTCCGCCGCCTGCGACGCGGACGTGAACGGTGTGAACGAGCCGTCGTCACGCCGGTAGAAGGCGTAGCCCTGCGCGAGGGCCGACCTGTATGTCGACCCTTCGGCCGGCTCGCCGTCCACCGGTGGCAGACCGGTCTGCCACGTCTCGCTGACGCGCCTCAGCGCCGTGCGAAGGCCGGCGTCGGCCTCCGGCGCGTCGCCGCGGTGCCTGAGGTGCGTGCGCGCGGTGGCCGCGTACACGTCTCGTACCTCCTCGGCGGCCTCGGAGGCTGGGAACGTACGGACGCCGCGGCCACCGTACGAGGTGTGCTCGTACGGGCGCACAAGGAGGCCGGGGGTGAAGAGCGCGCGCCAGGCCGCCAGCCGTTCCGTCTCCGAGAAGGTGATCGTCTTCTCGTCGGCGGTGACGTGGCCGACGCGGCGGGAGGTGAGGAGCCGCTCTCCGCGCAGGACGTCCAGCCGGACCGCTTTCAGACGTTCCGGCCAGCTCTGCATGCCGAAGTGCGACACCGTCGACATCGTCGCGGGACCGAGGAGGCGGGGTGTCAGCAGGACCGAGACCAGCCCCATCGGTTCGGACTCGCCGGGGAGCGGAACGGCCCTCCCGGCCGGGATCGCGGTCCAGACGAACTGTCGTTGTGCTGGCATGGGTCACTCCGCTGCGAAGGCACGGCAGTAGGTGTGCCACGGGAAGGACTCACCCTGCTGTCCGAGCGCGTCCTCCACGGACGAGGCGTGCAGCTCCGTCGACGATGCCGCCAGGGCCTCTTCCGGGCTGAACGCGAGGCTGGGGCCCTTGAAGCTCTTGTGGCACTCGAGGGTGACGGAGGTGGACCAGAAGGTCAGGTCCACGGTGATGACGAGCTTGGCCGATCCGTGCAGCACATTGCGGTCGACGTCGTACGTGAGGCTGATCGTCAGCTCCACGGACACCCGGATCAGCCCCAGGACCGACACGCTGCCGCCGATCCGCAGATAGCCGGTGATCTGGAGGGAGCCGCCCTGCTTGACGAACACGACACCGCCGAAGACGTGTACCTCCCCGGAAGCGACGACGAAGTCCATCGCCACGCCCGCACCGAACTCGATGCCGCCCACGAACCGTTGCAGGCCTCCGTCGGTGCCTCCGGCGCTCACCCCGAGTTCCAGATAGCCGCCGCCCCCGAACCCGGACACCGTCACCAGGAACGGCCGTTCCCGGGTGCCGAAGGCGAAATCGATCACGATGGGCCGGCCCTCCAGCGACAGCGTCAGGCCGATCTCCAGCGTGAGATTCTGGACGGTGAACACGCCCATGCCGACCGTCGGTACGGCGACGGCGTACGCCGCCTTGATCCGCGACGCCGACACGTCCAGGCGCGGCCCCGCGTCCCCTGTCTGCGGGATGAGGTCCATCAGCGTCTTGACGAAGTTCAGCTTTCCCGCGAGCCTGGCGTCCTCCAGGTCGAACGTGAGGCTCGGCCGCGCACCGGAGTCGGCCGTGAACCGCACCTTCCGGAAGGTGAGGATCACCAGGGCGGCGCTGCGCGAGGGGATCTCCAGCGCGAAGTCCGTGATCTCGCCGGTGGTGCGCAGGTCGGGACGGCCGTCGACGACCTTCGACACGACTTCGAGAAACACCTTCGACGTCGTGCCCGGACGGAACGGCTCGACGACCTGCGACAGGGACTCATGCCATGTCAGTGTCGCCGAGGGCGCGCTGGCCACGTCGGACCACGTGATCCTCGGACGGGTGGTGATCACGGAGACGACGTCGCGGAGGGGGACGACGCCGAACAGCTTGGCGTCGGCGTCGAACAGTTTCTTCGGATCCGTGGGGAAGGGGGCCGCGACGGTCGGCCCCATCGTCCGCGAGATCTCGCTCACGGTCATGTTGGGGGCGGCGAGCATGCCGGTCCGCGCACCGGTGGACGCGAAGTTGAGGACCTTCCGTTCGAGAAGAGCCAGCATCACCTCGGGTGGCTGGGCGCCCGGGGAGGTGCCGACGAACGCCTTCGAGAACTCGGCGGGCATCGCGGCCGTGGACCCGAGCAGCTGACGAACCGCCGGCAACGCCACTTCCATCCGGGTGACCTGGGGATGGAACCCCACCCCGGTGGAGGAGGGACGGGCGCCGACGCCGCCGAACGACATCGCGTGCACTTCCTGGACCGCGCCCTGGAGCGGCTGCGTCGCCGACTGCATGGCGAGCGGGATCCGGCGTCCCACCTCCGACGCCGGGCGCCCCAGGTCGCGGTGGACCCCGGAGCGCGGGCCCCGTGCGTACGCCGCGTCGAGGGCCGACGCGCTCGACGTGCCGGTCGCCGCGTCGTCCACGAACAGGAGAGGCAGCCGCAGGTCGACCACGTCCCGGCCCGCCCGGGCGTGGGCGGTGAACTCGACCGTCGCGCCGCCCTGCGCGGGCCAGAACGCCTTGCTGGGCAGCCAGTCCGGCGTGTCCAGCTCCGTGACCTGCTGGGGTTCGATCGTGACCTGCTGGAACGGGAAAGCCCGCTCATGACTGCCGCCAGCGCCGATTCCGTATGTACGGGTCGGCTCGGTGACGATCAGGACGCGCTTCACGCGCAGCGCCGCCACGGCGGGACTTCCTCGGTCGAACCGGCGCTCCGCCATCTCGACGTACGACGCGCGATGGCCGAAGGGGAACAGCGCACCGCGCTGGAGGACCCGGACGTAGTAGTCGCGTCCCATGGCGGCGTGGTGGCTCCAGTCCAGAGTCGACCAGCTCGCCGACGACGAGAACCACGCTCCGTAGGCGCTGAGGATGAGCCGGTCCACCTTCACCGGCGTGCCGGGGTTGCTCACCCCGAGTGCGGCGATGGTGCCCACGTGCGGGCCGAGCGGGGTCGGCAGCGCGGACGAGTCGGGGAGGGCACGGTAGGGCCGCGCCGCGAGCGGCTCACCCTCCACGGGTCCGTCGACGCGACTGTGCCAGAGCTCGGTGGTGCCCTGGCTGCTCGGAGCGGGCAGGGCGCGGTGCGCGCAGTGCGTATCGGGCGGCAGTGCAAGGAGCAGACGCGAAGGCAGCTCCAGCCTGCTCCCGCCCTGTTCCGGGGTGTCCGGCCCGCCGATGGGCGTCAGCCGTCCCATCGCCTCCAGCACCCCGTCGACGGTGAGCGGTACGACCTCCTGTCCGAGGGCGAAGTGCAGCCGCGAGGGGCCCGCCAGCCGGGCCTGGCTCGACGTCCCCGACTCGAGCACGGTCTCGGCCGTGTGCTGGGGAGGGAACTCCACGGTCAGCCGGGCGTCGGCGCTCGCGGCCACGACCTCGACCACGCCGTCGGCGCGCATGCGCTCCCGGAGGCCCGTCCCCCGGACCGTCAGAGCGACGAGGTCCTCGGGCCGCAGGGCATGGTAGCCCTGCGTGTCCGCCCAGACGTCGACCAGCTGCCAGTCGGACCAGGTGCGCTCGAACCACCGGTGCATCAGCGCGACGCCCGCCCACACCGCGAACACGTCGGTTCGCCCGTCCCCCGACGACACGGCGGCGAGCCGCGCGGCGGTGCCACCGCCGCCTGCCTCGGCGAGATCGCCTCCGAGGTCCTCCCAGCCCGGCCGATCCGACTCCCCGCGGTGCCACAGCCCCTTGCGGCCGACAGTGAACAGGTCCCGGCCCGTCGCGGCGAAGCAGCCGGACGAGGCACCGTCCTCGGGAGCGCTGCCGAGTTCGTCCCAGTCGTCGGACCAGCCGTCGGAGAACCGCCGGCGCAGGAAGCGGTGCCGGAGCACGTCGGACACGACGAGGTCGAACCGGCCCGCTCCCGCGGACACGGCCTGGAGCGGGCCGGAGGCCCGCAGTCCCGAGGGCCGTGCGGAAGCCGTGCCGTCCGACTGCCAGTGCACGATGTCCGAGCCGTCACCGTCGTGGAAGAGGACGTGCAGGTCATCGATGTCGGTCGCCGCGGCCGTGCAGCCGTCCGTGACCGGGCTCCCGGCGAGCACCCCCCGGGACTCCCACTCCGTCCAGCCTCCGTCGGCGTAGCGTCTGTGCTGCATCTCGCGCCCGCCGACGAGGGCGAACACCTCGATCCGGCCGGGGCCGGACGATGTCGTGGTGAGCCAGTCGAAGCCGGCGGGGGGCTCGGGCGACGACCATGGACGGCCGAGTGTGTGCCACGCGCTCCATGCCCCGTCGAACGTCTTGTGCCACACGCCGCCGTCGTCGGTACCGAGAAGGATGTCGAGCCGTCCGGGAGCGGGGGAGCAGGCGGTGAGCGCCTTTACTGTGTAGCTCTTCATGGGTCGTTACCTCGGCTTGAGAGGGCGGTGGCCCGCGGAGGCGGACGAGCGCGGGGTTGCTACAGCGTCTGGTAGACCGGTGTCGTGGGCTTCGTGAACTCGACGTCCGGTACGGATTCGACCAGGCGGCTGGAGTCGTCCTCCACGCGGTTCACCCAGTAGTCCCACGGGAAGCACGGCCCGGGGTCGGTGTGGTCGTTGCCGGGCACGTCGCGGTGCCTGCCGAATCCCGTGAACCAGCCGCGGGTGTCCGGGTCGGGCGGTACGTCGATCGGGATGCCGTACAGGGCGCACAGGTACGCGGACAGCTCCGCGGAGGGGTCGAGCATCTCCTCGGCCCAGTCGGCGGGGCAGGTGGCACAGGCGTAGCCGTACTCGTGCTCGATGCCGAGGTACACGCCGTTGCCCGCCTTGCCGTGCCAGGCCTTGTGGCTCCCGTCGCGGGGGTCCGCGGGGGCTGGGTCGGGCAGCGGGACCATCTGGACCCGGCGCCTGTCCCTTGCCACGGCGAAGTGCGCCGAGACCTGGGACGCCGGGTTCTGGAACCATCCCACGGCTCCGTCGTACCGGCCGGCGGTGTTATGGACGACGATTCCCTGGGGGACCATCGGGGTCTTCCCTGATCGGTGCGGACTGTTCCGGTAACCCGCTTTCGGCCTTGCCACTCCGGACAGGTTGCCGTGCATCGCCAGACCCTGGGTCACGTGACCCTCCGGGTCGTAGGGGTGTGTGGTGACCTCCCCGCAGGTCGGGCAGGTCACCTGGACTGTCGTGGTCGTCATGTCCGTCTCCTGGTCCCTCCGGGTCCCTCCCGGGGTCCGCGTTGCCCTGCCGCCGCGCTGCGCGCCTGGGCGTCGACGTAGCGGAACTCCGGTCCGTGGGTGTCGCCGCTGCCGTCCGGCAGCGGTGTGGCCAGCAGCTCCCGCGCCGGATGCCCCAGGAAGCGCATCTCCCGCACGGCCTTGTCCAGAAGCTGCGTCGCCTGGCCGGTGCGTCCTGCTTCCACGCCTGCTCCAGGAACTCCACCATGGCGCTGTGGTGCCGGTTGCACGTGTCGAGATGTTCTCGTGTCGGGGTTCGCGGAGGGCCCTTCCCGCGGCCGGCCACCGTTCGGCACGACGCCCAGGGGGTGCGTGGGGGGCATCGGGATCTCGGGCTTGGTGAAGTCCCACGTCTCCGGGTTCTCGGACACCTTCACGAGTTCGTGACCGTGGTGGATCTGCCGGAAGACGAAGAAGTGGGCGAGATCGCCGCTCACTCCGGGGTGAGGATTCAGAGGCGACGACGACGTCCTCTCTCCCTGTTCCTTGATCACGCCGATCGCGGTCTCGACGGCGCCCAGCGTGCCGAGTGCCACGAGGCTGCTCCCCGCCCCGTGGCCCGTCATCGGTCCGACCACCTGCCGAGCGCCGGTGATCAGCTCCGGATGGCTTCGGAACGCGGCCAGGATCGCTGAGTGGAAGGCGCCGGTCGACGTGTGCGCCGAGGTCGCCCGCGCGAGGGGCTCGTCGGGCTCCTCGATCCGTCCGAACAGGTCCGGCGACTCCTTCGTCAGCCCTCCGAGGAAGACAGTGGGTCCGGGCCGCACGCCGCCCGGCAGCGGACCCGGGTACTTCAGCACCGCGTGCACGTCGGCGGGACGGGGCTTGCCACCGATGGTGGTGAGCAGGTTGCGCGCGATGCCCGTGTGCGACGTCTCGTCGAAGACGATCGCACGCAGCGCGTCGTGGACGGGATGGTCGGACGCGGTCTCCTCGATCGACCACATCCCGCACAAGTACGGTGGAAGACTGGCGAGTTCCGGCAGGATCGCCTGCTGGAGCGACTCCTTCAGCCAGTCGGCTCCGCGGAACTCGGCCGACTGTTGCATCAGTTCGACGATCTGATTGCTCTCGTAGTCGAGCAGGGCAGTCATGAAGTACCTCCTGCCGGACGCGCTCCACCGCGGTTCCGACGGTAGGCGAGTCCCGTCACGCCGCCGTCATCGCCGCGTCAGCGGGATCATCCGGGAGAAATCGAGGGAGGGCTCGATGCCGAGTTCCTCCCGGAGCAGTTGTCGGTACGCGTGGTAGTGCCGGACGGCCTCGATCACGTTGCCCTCGGCGAGATGCGCGGACACCACGGCCCGGTGGGCACTCTCGCGCAGGGGCTCGATCCGTACGCTCGCCAGCGCGACCTCCAGCGCGAGGGCGGGCAGGCCCTGTCCGGCCAGCCTCTCCGACAGCGCTTCGAGCGCGTGCAACCGCAACTGGCGCAGCCATTCCCGTTCCGGGACGACCCAGTCGTCGTCCCAGCCGGGCAGCAGATCACCGCCGGTCAGCAGTTCCAGCGGTGCGGGAGGACCGCGGAGCGGCTCGGAGCCACCACAGGCTGAGCCGTGCAGCACGCCGAGCGCGCTCTCGGTCAGGGCGTGGACGTCCACGCTCACCGCGTCGGCCACGGCGATGCCGTCGCGGGTACAGCGGACGAGCGGCTCGCCGTCCCGGGGCAGCCTCCACAGTGTCGTACGCAGGCTTCCTCTGGCGCGCTCTTCCGGCACGTCGGGCCAGAGAGTGCCTGCGAGGGTGGAACGGCTGACGCATCCCCGTAGGCCGAGGAAGGCGAGCAGCCGTTGGGCGTTCCCGCACAACTCGACCGGCTCGGCATGGAATTCCAGCCGGAACTGTCCGAGCAGCTGCAACCGGGGACGCCGGAGAGGAGGGGAGGGGAGGGATTGCATCAGCCTTCCCGCGGGGTGGTTCGAGTAAGCGGTCTTCGAGTTCCACAGCCGCCTTCGATCGTACGTCCGACACGCCGCATCGTCTCGCGGATGTACCCGTCCACGGGTGGCGAGGGCGCGTGTCGAGGGGCACTCTGAACAGGGCGAAGCGAACAGGGGCGGCTCGAATCCGGCTTCCGTCCCCTCTGGCACTCGCGCCCACCGGGAGGCGACCGACCGTGGCGCAGAACATGATGAAAGGTCAACAGAACGACCTCGGCACGTTGATGGAACGAGCCGAGAAACGCAGTACGACGGTGCCGTTCGAGGTTACAACCGTGACGACGAGAACATCCCGGGGAATCTTCTGGTGGTGGATTCAAGGGGTTCCGGCTTCTCCTTCGTGAAATCCGCATCACGGAAAAGGAAAGGTGGGCGACGGTCTGATGGGGGTCCGGGTCCGCGAGGGGGCGACGGGTTTCCGGATGAGCCGGATACGCGCCGGTGAATCGCTCGTCCCGTTCGCCGTGGAGATGGAGCACCTCACACCCCCGTCGACCCCGGAACTGGCGGGCGTGCCGCAGCCTGCGGGACGACGGCTCCCCGCCGCCGAGGACATGGAGATGATCATTCCGCCGCCTGCCGTCGAGACACCCGGTGCGCCACGGCCCGCCAGGCCGAGCGCGGAGGGCGAAGCTCCGCGGAGGCTGATGCCTCTGCTCTCCTCCGTGGCTCGACGGGTGCTCGCGTGGCCGCGCGGGCACGGTTGCGGGTCTTGTCGGTGGGGATCAGATCCTGAAACGGCCTGCGTTTGATGCCCGTGGTCAGCCACGGACAGGCGCCCTGGCACGCGAGATCAACCACGATGGGAACGCCCTGATGCTCGCAGATCCGGATGATCCGGTGGGTGCGGGCGGCGGTCAGGTCGTGGGTGCTGCCCGGCAGGGCGGGCGAGAGCCACAGCAGTCGGCCGCCGGGATCGGTGACGACCTGCATGTTCACGCCGTGGCGCCGGTGTTTGTGGGAGTAGTCGGCCCGGCTGTCGCCTACCCGGTCGCACTCGGCGAGCGCGCCGTCGAGCAGGACGAAGTCGGGATCGTGGTCGCGCAGCGTCTTCAGCAGACCCGGTGCACGTGCGGCGAGAAGGTCGACGACCGCGCTGGTGTCAGCGTGGGCGGTACACTCGCTGATCCCGAACCCGACGGCGATCTTGGCCAGAGTGGTGTGCTCGCGCAGGTACACCAGTGCCACCATCGCGCGCTGGGACGGGCGGAGCTTGCAGCGCCGCTCGCCCTCACGGGTGACGATCAGCATGGTGACCCACTCCACGAGTGCGTGCGGCAGGTCGAGTGCGGCAGGACGGACGACCAACGAGGTTCCCGAGCAACGTGATTGAGACGTCAGACATCTCGATCAACAGCCCGGGGGCCTCGCTCGTTGCGCTTCACGGACCGTCACCCGATCGGTGGCCACATCGAAGAAGCTCACTGATCGGTGGAGATGCCCGGCCTAGCGTCGTACGTGAGACAGGGACGGACGCGTGGAGAGGTCGGGCCAATGGCATGGATCGGTGCTCTGGGGGCGGTGACCGTGGCCGGCGTGGGCGCGGCGGCCGGATATGTGGGGCTGGTGACCGGGGCACTGCCGCTGGATGTGGGGGTCGGACGGCGCACGCAGCCGCTGGGGCCGCAGAGTGCCGGCATCGCGGCGCCGCGTGAGGTGGTGTTCGACGTTATCGCCCAGCCGTATCTGGGGCGGGCCACCCGAGCGATGCGCGAGAAGGTCACGGTGCTGGAACGAGGCAGCGACATGGTGCTCGCTGCCCATCGCACCCCTGTGGCGGGCGGGCGGCTGGCGGCGACGACGGTGGAGACGGTGCGGTTCACCCGGCCGGAGCGGGTCGACTTCCGCCTGGTGCGCGGGCCCGTCCCGGCGGTTACCGAATCGTTCACCCTCACCGAGTACGAGTCCGGTACGCGGCTGGTCTATGAGGGCGAGCTCGCCACGGATCTGTGGCGAGCCGGGCAGTGGTGGGGCGGTCTGGTTGCCCCCCGGTGGGAGGCGACCGTCGCGGCCTCCCTGGCCGCGGTCCGGCAAGAGGCGGAACGGCGCTCTGGTCTGCGGTGAGCGGCTCGCCGGTACCGCTCGGCAGGCCGACGGACGCGGTGGAGTGCGTGCGGCGTGTCTGTTCGCACTGAGAGGGAAGGGCGGCGATGAGACATGGTGGCGCGGCCGAGTGGGCTGGCCCGGCGGGCCGGGAGGCAGCGGGAGTTGAGGCCGGCGCCGGGCGGCGCGCCGGCGCCTGAGGGGCTGGCCGCCTCCCGCGGTGCCCGGGGTCCAATGCGGGTGCGTGATCGAGTGGGCGACTGGCTGACCAGGGTGCTCACGAGGGCGGTCTTCTGCTGGCTGCCTCCTCCTCACCGTTGACCGGCCGGGTGCGGGGTCGGCCGCCCCGCCGTGGTGCGTCCGTGCCCCTGAGCGGTCAGTTGCCATGGCCGAGGTCGGCGAGGGCGTCTTCCACGTCGCGGTGGAAGGTGGGGTAGGCGAAGAACATGTGCCGCAGCCGGTCGACCGGGATCTCCGTCCGGATGGCCACGACGCCTCCAGCGACGGATCCCGGCCCGCCTGCACGGCCGGCGCCGGGCGGTCGGAGAGGGTCTGCCAGCCGATCACGCCCCCGCCCACGAGCAGGAAGACGACGCCCTCGATCACTCCCGCGCCCTCGATGGCCTGCCGCCGTGACGGGCGGGGGGACTGTGGACCGTTCACCTGGCACCTCCCGAAACGGCTCGGGACACCGGCTCGCAAGGCGGGCGAACCCCGCTTCGCACCTCTGATCGTGCCCGGATCGAGAGGAGGGTTCGGTGAGCGCGCTTACAGTTCTCGCCCTCTGAAGCGGCCTACGGTCGGATCATGGTGCTCAGGATCGTGCTCGGGACGGTATACACGGCGATGGCCATCGGCCAGCTCGCCTCCTTCGAGCACATGCCGCGGATTCTGTCCGCGTACGGACTGTCGGCCGCCGGCGCCGCGACCACGCTGGCCGCGGCGCTGATCGCGGGGGAGCTGGTGTGCGGGGTCCGGTTCCTGGCCCGCCCCCGCTCGACGGCCCTGGCACCGGTGCGGGTGTACACGGCCGTCTCGGTGGTGTGGACGGTGCTGGCCGTGCAGGCGTACGCACAGGGCCTGGCGGTGGACAACTGCGGCTGCTTCGGCATCTACCTCACGCAGCGGCTGAGCTGGTTCGTGCTGCTCCAGGATGCGGCGACCTTGCTGTACGCCGGCCTGCTGGTCCGCTCCGCCCGCCGGGCGCCCGCCCCTTCACCCACTGACCGAAAGGAGGCGAGCGGTGATGTCGGCGTCCCGTGAACGCTCCGAGCTCGGCGGCGTGGCCCGCGGTCGCGGGTGCCGGGCTGCTGGTGGTGGTGTGCTGCGCGGGCCCGCTGCTCGTGGCCGGCGGAGCACTCGGCGCCGTCGGCGGGGCACTGGCCAGTCCCTGGCTGATCACCGTCGGTGCGGTCGTGGTGCTCGCGGGCACCGGCTACGCCCTGCACTGCCGGGCCCGTCGACGCCGGGGCGCCGGGCCGCAGGACTGCTGCCCGACCGTCCCCGCCGAGACCCAGCCAAATGAAGAAGTTGATGAGGTCGATCCGGGCGGCGACGCCCGCTGAACGCAAGCCCCCATGGAAGAGGAGTTCTTCGATGACCCAGGCGACGCCGGCGCCGAGGCGCAAGGCGGACCGGGACGAGGTGTTCGTGGAGTTCACCAAGTCGATCTGCCCGCTGTGCAAGACTCCCGTCGACGCGCAGGTCAACATCCGCGCGGACAAGGTGTACCTGCCTAAACGCTGCCGCGAACACGGGGAGTTCGAGGCGCTGGTGTACGGGGACGCGGCGGAGTACCTGTCCTCGGCGCGCTTCAACAAGCCCGGCACGATCCCTCTCTCCTTCCAGACCGAAGTAAAAGACGGCTGCCCGCTGGACTGCGGGCTGTGCCCGGAGCACAAGCAGCACGCCTGCCTGGGGATCATCGAGGTCAACACCGGTTGCAATCTGGACTGCCCGATCTGCTTCGCGGACTCCGGCCACCAGAGCGACGGCTACTCCATCACCCATGAGCAGTGCGAGCGGATGCTCGACGCCTTCGTCGCCTCGGAGGGCGAGGCGGAGGTGGTGATGTTCTCCGGCGGGGAGCCCACTATCCACAAGCACATCCTCGACTTCATCGACCTCGCCCAGGCCCGTCCGATCAAGAACGTCAATCTCAACACCAACGGCATTCGCCTGGCCACCGACAAGGCGTTCGTCGCCAAACTCGGCAAGCGCAACCAGGTGCCGGGCCGATCGGTGAACGTCTATCTCCAGTTCGACGGCTTCGACGAGCGTACGCATCTGGAGATCCGGGGCAGGGACCTGCGTACCTTCAAGCAGCGGGCGCTCGACAACTGCGCGGAGGCCGGGCTGACCGTCACCCTCGTCGCGGCCGTGGAGCGCGGCCTGAACGAGCACGAGCTCGGGGCGATCACCGAGTACGGCATCGACCATCCCGCCGTCCGCTCGGTGGCGTTCCAGCCGGTCACCCACTCCGGCCGGCACGTGGAGTTCGACCCGCTTCAGAGGCTCACCAACCCCGACGTCATCCGGCTGATCAGCGCCCAGCGGCCCGGCTGGTTCCAGAAGGGCGACTTCCTTCCCGTCCCGTGCTGTTTCCCGACCTGCCGCTCCATCACCTACCTCCTGGTGGACGGCGAACCGGGAAACCGCACCGTCGTGCCGATCCCGCGGCTGCTGAACGTGGAGGACTACCTCGACTACGTCACCAACCGCGTCATGCCCGATGCCGGCATCCGCGAGGCCCTGGAGAAACTGTGGTCTGCCTCGGCCTTCATCGGGACCGAGACGACCGAGGAGAAGCTGCGGGCCACCGCCGAGGCCCTGGACTGCACCGACAGCTGCGGCATCGACCTGCCCGAGGCCGTCAAACAGCTGAACGACAAGGCGTTCATGATCATTGTGCAGGACTTCCAGGACCCCTACACCCTCAACGTCAAGCAGCTGATGAAGTGCTGCGTCGAGGAGATCACCCCCGACGGACGGCTCATCCCCTTCTGCGCCTACAACTCGGTCGGCTACCGCGAACAGGTCCGCGCGCAGATGTCCGGCGTCCCCGTCGCCCCGGTCGCACCGAACGCGCTGCCCCTCGCGAGCCGGCTGACGACGACCCCGTACGGATCGAGAACCACCCTCACCGGGAGTGAGGAACTCCGGCCGTGACCCACGAGGAGATCAAGTCCTGCTGCGCGGACGCCTACTCCAGGGACATCGTCGCGATGCTGCTCGGGGACTCCTACCACCCCGGCGGCACCGCTCTGACCCGCCGCCTCGCCGACCGTCTCGCGCTCGCCCCGGGCATGCGGGTCCTCGACGTCGCCTCCGGCCGCGGCACCACCGCACTGCTGCTCGCCGACGCCTACCGGGTGCGGGCGGACGGCATCGACTACGCCCCGGCCAACACCGCCCTCGCCCAGGGCGCCGCCCAGGCCGCCGGGCTCGCCGACCGGGCCGTGTTCACCACCGGCGACGCCGAGCACCTGCCCTACGAGAACGCGGTGTTCAACGCGGTGGTGTGCGAGTGCGCGCTGTGCACCTTCCCCGACAAGCACCAGGCCGCCGGCGAGTTCGCCCGCGTCCTGGAACCCGGCGGACGCCTCGGCATCACCGACGTCACCGCCGACACCGACCGCCTCCCGCCCGAGCTGCGCGGGCTGAGTGCCCGCACCGCCTGCATCGCCGACGCCCGCCCAGCCGAGGAGTACGCCGAGATCCTGGCCGCAGCCGGGCTGCGCGTCCTCACCCTGGAGCGGCACGACCAGGCGATGATCCGCATGATCGACCAGATCCAGGCCCGCCTGAGCCTGCTGCGCATCACCGCACCGGCCCGCCTCGCCGAGGCCGGTATGGACCTGGACGCGGCCCCGGCCGTCCTGGACGCGGCCCGCGCCGCCGTCACCGACGGCGTTCTCGGGTACGCGCTGCTGACCGCGGTGAAGTCACCGGCCGAACGGCCCGGCGATCTACCGCCGGGTGCGTAAGTGCCCTCACATACCTGCCTGTGCCCTACGCCCTAGCGTCAGCGACGGGAACGGAAAGACGTGCGCAAGAGAGAGGACGATCACCATGGCCGCCACCGTGCAGGCATCCCCGAAGCTGGCTGCGATCCCCGTGTACGCTCCATGGGGCGCCGCGGCCGGACTGGTCGGCGGCATCGGGACGGGCATCTGGATGGCGGTGTCCCGCCCCGTCATGGACACCGCCATGATCACCATGGTCGCCGGTCTCCTCGGCTCCACCAACGCCTTCGCCGGCTGGCTGATCCACCTCTCGATCGCGCTCTTCGCCGGGATCGGCTTCGGCGTGCTGCTCGGCCAGTACGCCCAGAAGATGGTGCCCGCCGTCGCCCTCGACCTCGCCTACGGCGCGGTGTGGTGGACCGTCGGCGCCCTGTGGATCATGCCCGCCAACATGGGCGTGCCCGTCTTCACCTGGAACGATGTCACCGCCTCCAGACTCGGCGCCCACTCGTCTTCGGCCTGCTCACCGCCTACTCCGGCGTCACCCAGGTGGCGGGCAAGCGCACCCCCACGGCCGGAGGATGAACCCCGTGCCGCCCGCGTCACCCCTCGGCCGTGGCACCCCACCCTCAAGAACTGCGCGGCGCTGCATCGGTGCCCACGAGAACGCGGTGCCCTACTGTCTGGCCGACAGCGCTGACGCGCTGACCAACCCGGCACGGGGCGCCGCGCTGCCGCCCTGGGCCCCGGACGACGCGAGGAACCACACGCATGACCCACACCGGTGACGACAGCGAGAAACCCCGGTGCATCTTCAGGTGTCGCAGGCCGGACTGGGAACGTACACGGCGACAGCGAACGCCTCGGCCGCAGTGGAACGTTGGCCAGAATCATCGCTCTCTGTCTGATCGGCCCTCTGGCCTCGGGCGCCCCGTCGGCGCCTGTTGAAGCGACCGGACGAGCTTTTCACGTCCTGATTGCCCTGGCCAGACCCGATGGGGTCACTCAGCATGCCTGCCGAGCCGCCACAGGGGTTGAGCCAGAGCCACGGCGTGTGCACAAGGCCAGGACACTGCGGGTGGTGCGGCGTCGAAGGCGAAACGCTCGTAGACGAAGCTCTGCTTCCTCGCGATTGCGAAACGTGGTCTACACACCCTCTCGTAAGCCTCCTCCACGTCGGTCGGCATGGCCTCGGGCTTCAACATCGAGGCCCCGACGAGGCGGACCAGAGGACGGTCCTCCTCCAGGCAACCGTCACCCCCGAAGTGGTAATGGCGCAGAGCCCGAGCAAGCACATTCACGCTGCGCTGGAGCGGTGTCGCCTCATCCGGGTCCGCCTGGAATGAGAGCCATCGCTCCGAGGGCTGCATGGGCGAGCAGTCGGTCGGCGCGACCTCCGGTGAACTCGCCGGCACCTACCGGGGCGAGAGCGATGCGGAAGGCGTGACACTCACCCTGAACGCCTCGGAGTCCGAGCCGGGCAGCGGATCGGTCACCGTCGAGGGCTGGCCGGTGGGCGACTGGTACCGCAGCGAACTCGGCGACACCTTCGACGGCTCCGGCACCTGGTCCGTCGGCCAGGGCGGCACCTCGGCCACCGCATTCGCCCGCCTGTCCCTCTCGTTCACCGCGCCGAAGCGCTTCCTCGACGGAGACACCCTGAACTCCCTGTCGATCGCCGAGAGCGACGGACACGCCTCTCTTCTCTACGCTCAGGACGCCCCGGACGTCTGCCCTGCATTCCGGCTGCGGCTCCAGGACGGCTGAGGCCGCGTCGCTGAGCAGCCGATCGTGGTCGTAGAAGCACCGGCTGGTGACCCCAGGTGCCCCGTGCGACCACGCAGCCTCATTCTCTGGTCCCGCACGTGGGCCAGAGCGAGCCGCTGAAGAGCTACATCGTCCGCAGGATCGCGGCCCTGCTGGGCATGGCGCCCGTCAGTGGTATGGCGACCTACGGCCTGCTGCCCGGCAGCCGGACGCGCCGCCCATGCCCGCGGGGGCGTCAGCACGTGCGGACGGGCCCGCCTTGTTCCGCCTCGCTGGGTGGTCCGTGCGCGTACAGTACGACCACGGGCGGTTCGCCCCGGCCACCCTGTACCGGGTCGGCTGCCGGTGCTCGTGTCCGTGGCCGCCCACAGCGCCGAGGGCGCGGATCGTCGACGGGGCTCGGCGGAAGGGGCGTTCACGGCCGAACGGCGCAGGCGTGTCGTGGACCTGGTCGGGGCAGAGGTCGGTTCCCGAGGCGGCGAAGTGGCTTGCACGGCTGCCGAGCGGGAGACTCACGCACGCGTGGCCCACCTGCTGGATGCCGAGCGCGCGCAGGACCGATGGCGGGGGTGTCAGCTGGCGGCGTCGGCGGTGGCGAGCGCCCGGCCGTCGGCGGAGACGCGGAAGATGCGGATCCGGCCCTTCTTGAGGATGGATAGCACCTCGGAGGGCTGGGTGGGCGAGTAGAGGATCTCGCCCGCGTAATAGCTCTTCATGGGTGCTGCGGCCGCGATGGCTTCCATCTCCTGACCGTTCAGGTCACAGAAGATGTCGACCTCGGCAGGGCACCAGGTCCGCTCGGCCTCGTCGTCCGATGCGGCGTGCTTCATATGGTGCGCCTCCTCGCGTCGTCCCGGGGCCCACGGCGGAGGTGCGGCGCCCTACACCGGGCCGGCCAGCGCGTCGCTGCTGGCCAGACAGTAGGACACCGCGCCGTGGACCGGGCCTGTGCGGGGCGACGCCACGCCCCCACCCGGGGTAGTCCTGCCGGCCACGGACCGGGGCGCAACGCCAGCCCCGTGGGACCAGACCGTGAGCGCCGGGCGGTCCCCGGGGGCCCGGTCCGCACCGTCGGCTCGGCCCGTCCTCGGGGCGCCACGGCCGCGCCTCGACCGGCTCCTGAGGAGTGTTCCCCCTTCCGAACCTACGCCGCCGCCCTGCCCGGCCACGGCGGAGTGGGCCTAACGCCGCATCCGGCTGCTCCAGCAGGCCGGACACGGCGACGACACGTGGCTGGACAGCGTCGTCGCCGACGCACCACGCCTCCACGGCGCCGGCATCGAGCACGCCGACCGGCAGCCGGTGATATACCACCACATCGCCGCACTCGCTGATGTGCTGGCTCACGCCAACCCCGCCTTGCGCCCGGACATGAGGGAACCTCCCAAGAGACAGTTGGTCGGCCGCGGTTCGCGGCGACGACTCCATGGTCGTCCGGCGGCCATCGCCCGGGCCTGAGCACTCCTGCTCATCCGGCGTACTCAGCCGGCCGAGGCGGTGCCGGCCTCCGTCGTGGCCACCACCCGCCCGCCGTGACCACCACCCGGCCAGCACGCACCGCCCAAGGGCCGGACGGCGTACCGGTTTACCGCCGCCTCCTCGGGCGACCCGCCGTATCCTCCGCGCTTGCACCCATAGTCATGATTCGTCTCCGATAAACGAACTCCTCCGCGGCAAGAAGTACTTCCGCAACCAGCCGCGTGCATGACATCTTGCGTCCATCACTTGTTTCGTACGACCCGGCCTGACCACCGGGTCTTCGGAGGACGCATTGATACCCCACAGATCCAACCGCTCTCGGCGTGCCCTCGTGTCGGCCGCCGCACTCGGCGCGGCGCTCGCCTTCGGGGCGCCCGTAGCGCTTGCCGACACCGCCCCCGTCTCGCCTTCCGGTAATGACGCCCCTTCCTCCGCGGCGGCGCCTCAGGCCGCGACCGCCGCTTCCCCGAGTGCGACCTGGGTAGCCGGCACCCGCGCGTACCTCGTGATCACCACCCCGGGCGACACCACAGCGGTCCGCAACGCGGTGACCGCCAACGGCGGAACGGTCTTCCAGTACTACGACGCCATCGGTGTCATCACCGCCCACTCCGCGTCCGCCTCCTTCGCCGCCACGATGCGTGGTGTGAGCGGGGTTCAGCAGGTCGGCGCCACTCGTACCTCCGACGTGCCGGCCGACGCCTACAACCCGGCGCTGCCCGCCAACCCGGCGCAGTCCACGACCGCTTCGGGCGAGCCGGTCCGCGCCGACATGACCCAGATCAAGGCCGACCAGGCATGGGCCGTCACCACCGGCTCCGCCTCCGTCAAGGTCGGCATCCTGGACACCGGTGTGGACGACCAGCACCAGGACCTGGCGCCGAACTTCAACGCCGCGGACTCCGCGTCCTGCGCGTACGGCAAGCCGGACACGCGAACGGGCGCCTGGCGTGACATCGGCACCCACGGCACACATGTGGCCGGTACGGTCGCGGCTGCCAAGAACGGGAAGGGAGTGATCGGCGTGGCCCCGGGCGTGAAGATCTCCTCGGTGCGCATCGCCGAGCCCGGCAGCTCGCTCTTCTTCGCCGAGAACACCATCTGCGGCTTCATGTGGGCGGGTGACCACGGCTTCAAGGTCACCAACAACAGCTACTACACCGACCCGTGGCAGTTCAACTGCCCGGACAACGCCGACCAGGCCGCGATCATCGAGGGCGTCAGGCGCGCCCAGGAGTACGCGGAGGGTAAGGGCTCGCTCCAGGTCGCGGCGGCCGGCAACTCCAACATCGACCTGGCCAACAAGACGACCGACACCGAGAGCCCGAACGACTCGACGCCGGTCACCCGCACCATCACCAACGCGTGCCTGGACATCCCGACCGAGCTGCCGGGCGTCGTCACGGTCTCGGCGATGGGCACCACCGCGAAAGCCTCCTACTCCAACTACGGCCTGAACGTCATCGACATCACGGCCCCGGGCGGAGACGCCACCGGCATCTACAGCACCCTGCCGGGCGGCAAGTACGGCTCCAAGAGCGGCACCTCGATGGCCGCGCCGCACGTCGCCGGCGTGGCGGCGCTGCTGGCCAGCAGCAATCCCGGTATCACTCCGGCACAGCTGCGCGACAAACTGACTACCCAGGCCAACGACATCGCGTGCCCGTCGGACAGCCGCTGCAAGGGGACCACGGCCAAGAACGGCTTCTTCGGCGAGGGGCAGGTCGACGCCCTCAAGGCCGTCGTCAGCACCCCGCCGCCCGGGACGTACTTCGAGAACACCGCGGACTTCGCCATCGGTGACTACACGACCGTGGAGAGCCCGATCACCGTCAGCGGCGTGACCGGCAACGCCCCGGCAACCCTCAAGGTGGGCGTGAACATCGTGCACACCTACATCGGGGACCTGAGGGTCGACCTGATCGCCCCGGACGGCACCGTCTACACGGTCCACAACCGCTCGGGCGGCAGCACTGACAACCTCGGCCGGGTCTACACCGTCAACGCCTCCGCCGAGGTCGCCAACGGCACCTGGAAGCTCCGGGTCAACGACAACGCCCGTGGCGACACCGGCAGGATCGACTCCTGGAACCTCACCTTCTGAGAGACCGCCCTCTGCCGACGACTCGTCCTGGGACGCCGCCTCGTTTCCTTGGTGTCGGGCCACGCCGGGCGACGGCGTGCTCGCCGGCCGGGCAAAGACGCAGAAGGGGCTGGCCGCAGCCCTGCCCGACGCGGTGGTTGCTGTAGCCGCCGAACATCCCCGCACTCTTCGGATGCGGGGATGTTCGGCTACGGGCCGACGGCCGTGATTCCACCGCCTCGCCACACTGCCCCGTCCCGCTGGCTGACCAGCAGATCCCTGACCGCCGTCGACCCGAAGGACCCTGGAGAACCCGACCACCGCGCCGGGTCTCCACCATGTCCGAACACACCGAAATCGCGTCGGCCAACCGACAGCGGCCCCTCAGTGACGCCTCATCCTCTCAACCGAAACGGCGAGGCTAGGGCGAACCGAGACGCAGTGGCCGCTCAACTGGACCGGGTCACCAGGCCGGGGCGGGCCTTCGTGGGGGTCTGCGCGACGACGGGGGTGGCGCTCCGTCGAGGTGACCGAGAGGGGGCCCTGGACGGTTGCCCCCTTCACATATTCTGTTTGGGGCGGGCCACCCTTTCTCTTCTCCGGCGGTCGAAGAGTTCTCCTCGTCAGCAGACGATGTTGTGGAGCTTGGAGTTCTTGATCTTGCCGGCGGGCTTGTCGCCCCTGTACGGGGCCACGGCCGCGTAGTAGACGGCAGACGAGCACTTGCCCGACACGTTCCAGGAGATGGACGTCGTGACGCCCGTGAAGGTCACGCAACGCTCGCCAGATGTGTGCCAAACCCACCCGCGGAAGGGGATCGGGTAGCCCTGGTAGAGGCCGAGGCAGACCTTGTTGTACGAGCTGCACTTGCCTGCACTTGCCTTGGCGTAGACCTTGTTGGACTTCTTGCTGTAGGTCAGCCCTGTCACAGAGTACGTGCACTTCGCAGCGGAGGCCGGTGCGGCCTGGGCCGCCGAGATCGTGCCAGACCCTGCGAGAACGGTGAGCGCGACCGTCGAGACCGCGAAGCCTCGTCGGACGTTAGGTAGGTGGAGCCAGTTGGTCAGCAATTGGTTTCCCTCCCTCTGTGGCTGCCGGACCTGTTGTAGTCAGCGTCAGGTAGATGGGACGGCAGCTTCGTGTGTGATGCTAGGCAGACGCCAACTCGTGGCGAGTGAACTTGAGGTGTATTTGAGCGAGGCCGGACAAAGTGCTTATACCGGCTCCGCTTATTGAGCACCGGTGGGCGCCACCGTGCCGGATCACCTCTCGCAGCGCTGACCTCCACGGTCATTCTTCGGTGGCGCAAACAGCCGTCCGTCAGTGAGCCTCTTTCATCCTGTGCTGGAGGGTGAAATGGGCTGGTCAGCAGGTGTGGTGACGAGGCAGGGCCCCTTGTCGCTGGCGTGGTGACTCCACTCAGCACACCGGCGACCGAAGGGGCCCCAGCGAGTGGGCTGATCTGACCGGCCCCCTGCCGGGGCGACTGCGTACGCAGATCGAAGAAGTCCGGCAGACCGCCCGTCGGCCCTGGCCGTTGCCGCACCCCCCTGAGGACCTCCTCGCCATGGGGGTCACCGGTAACGGCGACTACCTCTTCTGGGTCACCCAGCTTTCCGGGGCACCGGACCACTGGACGATCTCCGTCAGCGAGGCCTTGCGCGCCCCCTGGTTCACCTACAACGGGACCGTGACCGCGTTCCTCGTCGACGTGCTGAGTGCAACCGTGCGCATCCCGATGTTCCTCCCAGGCCTTCTCGACGGCGGCATCGCCTTCACCCCGGCGCAACTTCAGAGCACCGCACCGACCACGGCCCCCCCGGGCATCTGTCACGGGACCGTAAATCGTTCGGGTCTGTTCCGTAGTCGGTGGTGACGGAGGGTGTGGTCAGCCCAGGAGGATGCGGTGGCGTAGGAGGGGAAAGCTCGCGCGGCCGTACATCTGGCGCTTTATCAGCTTGGTTTTGTTGTTGACGCCTTCGGTGCCGCCGTTGTGGTGCGGCAGGGTGAGGGCGGCGTCGACTGCGGCGCGGTCCTTCTCGAGGCCCCTGGTGAAGGCATGCAGGTGGGGCAGGTCCTCGGTCTGGGCTGCGGTGATCCAGGTGCTCAGCAGAGCGGCATTGCCGTCGGCGGGATCCAGTAGCGCTGCGAAGCCGTGGATGAGATCGGCCAGAGCGGTCATCTCCTGGCAGGCGGTGCGGGTGGTCTCGATACGTTCCCGCTGATGGTCCTTGAGACGGTCGGGGCGGGTTAGCAGGTAGCAGGCCAGGCGCCGGGGCGAGAGCGCTGGCCGGTCGGCCTCAACACGGCCCTGGTTGATGTAGCGGACCAGCAGGTTCGAGCTGCCGGTGTAACCCAGGTCCCTGATCTCCTGGAGGAGATGGGTGACGGGGACGGCCGGGTCCTCCAGCCGTCGTTGGCGCAGGTTATCGCGGTAGGGATCCACCAGGGTGGGGCGGTACTTGGGGGCGCGGATGAGGCGCTCGGGCTCGGCGACACGGTCGTAGCGCTTGACGGTGTTGAGAGCCAGGTTCAGGCGGCGCGCGCACTCCATTAGGCTCACTCCGCGCTCTCGCAGGGCGTGGACCTGCTGCCAGCGCTCGCGGGTGGTGGCGGCCTGTCTCCCCTCGGCCGAGGGCGGGGCGGCTTTCGCCCAGCAGATGCTGTGGGCGGCGACCTCTTTGCGGACGGCCTCGGCGATGTTGTGCCACAGGTGCCAGCGGTCGCTGATCTGGACCGCGTCGGGCAGGGCTCGGCGGATCGCCTCGGCGTAGGTGGCCGATCCGTCCCGGCACACGGCCTCGATGCCCGGATGCCCGCGCAGCCAGGTTTCCAGGGTGGCGGCCTCGCGGCCGGGCAGTACCTCGACCCGCTGGCCGGTCTCGGCGTTGATGATGATCGTGGCGTAGCTGTGCCGGCGTCGCAGGGCGAAGTCGTCGACCCCGATCACCCGCGGGAACCTCACCACCGGCAAGGGCACCCGCCTCAGCAGCCGTAGGGCGGAGGCGTACGACACGGGCATGGCCAGTGACCGGGTGAGCCGGGCGGACGCCCGGCCGCATAACTCCTTGACCAGCTCGGAGAGCTGGTTGGTCAGACGTGTGGTGCGGCGCTGATGGCGTTCCAGGAGCCCAGGGACCTGCTCTCGGAAGGTCTGCCGACCGCAGTCCCGGACCGGGCAGACCAGCCGTCGTATCCTCACCCGGACCACGACCTGTCGGCCGTCGACCGGCACATCCCACACCGTCCGGCCGTGATACCCGTGGACCCTTCCCGTCAGCACCCTGCACAGCGGACAGGGAGCGGGAACCTGCCCGGGTCCGAGCCGAAACCTGGACTGTCTCGCCACCATCCGCCACATCCTCGATGACCAACGGCGACAACCCCCAAACATCGTCCCCACAGGTGCGTTCGCATCATGCACGCCCAATGATCACAGGCGGGCACTCACCGTCACCACCGACTACGGAACAGACCCGTTCGATTGACAGACCCCCCGACGTTGAGCCGTGACAAGCTAGTTGGAACCTGGTCACGAGAGTTGGAACAAGTGCGGCCAGCCGCCGACTAGGCTCACCTCCGTGCCCGAGCCAGCCCCCGCCCCTCGTCTGCAGTCCTTGATCAACCAGCTCAGGCCGGGGGTGGTGAGAACGGTGAAGGTCACCGGGTTCGACGGAGCGGATGTCCTGGTGAAGCTTGTAGATGCCGAAGGAGAGGAGACCGAGATCGGTCGGATTCCCCGGCAGGAGGCGTCGATGCGTCGGGTGGAGCATCCATCCGAGCTGCTCGACGTCGGCCAGGAGATCAACGCCGAAGAGATCGGACGCTGGCGCGAAGGTCAGCTTCACCTGTCCGCCAGGGCGTGCGAGATCCCGTCCTTGCGGTCCTTCCTCCTCGCACTCGAACGCGGGCAGGTCGTCGCTGGGACGGTCTCCGAGGTTCACAACTTCGGGGTCTTCGTTCACATCGACGGCGAACCAGATGGCCTGTGCACCGGCTTCATCCGGGTGCCGGACCTGACGTGGGGCTGGATCAACCACCCCTCCGAGGTCGTCGAAGCAGGCCAACGAATCACCGCCGAGGTGATCATTACCGAGACGCGCACCGGGCAGGTCACTCTCTCGTCGAAGGCCCTGCAGGTAGATCCACTCATTCGGTTTGCGGATCAGGCAGGCCAAGTTCTTACCGGGCCGATCACCAAGATCGTTCCTTTCGGCGTGTTCGTGCGGCTTGCTCCGGACGTAATGGGGTTCCTTCACCTCTCAGAGCTGACTGACGAGCCGATCGAGACCCCGGATCAGCTTGTCGACGAAGGCGAGCTGATCACGGTGAAGGTCACCGAGGTCGACCTCCAGCGCCACCGCGTGCGGCTGGGCGCCGCCGGCGAGGCGGACAGAACCTGAGGGCTGTCCCGTTACTCCCGACGGCCCGGTGGCAGAGAAGTGTCGGAGCGCTCTGAGACACTCTGGTCCGTGCTGATCAAGGGATACGACCACGCGCCGCTGGTCGCGGGTGAGTGGCTGCTTGAGCGCGCCGGGTTCTGGTCCAATCACCTGCTGACCATGTGCCGGTTCGCCTCCGGTGAGGCCCGGCCGGCACCCGAGTGGTTCGGTGTCGACGGCGCCGACACGGATGCCCTGTCCGAAGTCCTCCTAGACGACCAGGCATGGCTGGCGTTTCGCGTCCCGTTCCAAGGAGGGCACAGCGCCATCGTCATCTACCGGAACCTCATCGGTGACTTCGGGATCGACTACCTGCTGACCCAACCGGATTGGCATCGGCCAGAGGCCCTGTCCAGTTATGACGGCGACTGGTGCGGCCCGGGCCTGTCCTGGCGCAACATCGTGCACATCGCCGAGACCCCGGACCTGGCCGCACCCGGCGTGCACAACACTGCGGCCCGACTGCTGCTTCTGGTGCCGTTGCTCGCCGCCGACGATCTGCCGCCGGAAGCACCGGCACGGGTTAGCGCCGCCCTCACGGCCATCGGAGCACCCGACGACTCTGCTCAGGACACGGCTGACCATCTCCTTCGTAACAGGCTGCCCGCAGCCAGTCGCCGCCACGGTGGTGCCGACTCCCCTCTGAGCGGCGGCAGCCACCGGCACACTGGGTCAGGCCCGGATGAAGCGGCCTGTTCCTGGTCAGTCCCGGCGGGCGCCCTGGATGATCCGGTCGATGACGGCTGCGGCCCGTTCCGGGTATCCTTCCAGCCACTTGCCGAGGTGTTCCTGGACGGCCTGTTCGACGCAGGCGCGCACTGCGGCGTTACCCAGCCAGCCGCGCGTGGAGCCCTCGAACTCGGGATGGTCAAGCTTCACCGACACGACCGCTGTCAGACGTTCGCCGATCCGATCGGCGTCGAGGTCGGGATCCGTCGCAGCCAGCAGCCGTCGCTCCCGTGCGTATGCGGTGACGGCGGCCGCTACCCCGTCGCGGAAGCCGCGCTCGTGTGTGCCACCGTCAGTGGGCCGGCTGTTGGCGAAGCTCCGGACCCGCTCGTCGTGGGAGGCACGCCAACGCAGGGCCACCTCCACCGTCCCCGCCATCCGCGGCTCCTCCCGCTCGAAGCCGATGATGTGCGGATGAACGGGTTCCTCCTTCTGCTCGTCAAGGATCGCCACGAACGCCCGCGCGCCGTCGGGGTACCGGAACCGCGCCGACCGGGACTCGCCCGGGAGGCGCCGATCGGTCAGAGAGATCTCCAAGCCCCGGTTCAGCAAAGCCAGTTCCCGGAAACGCTCGGCCAGCCCGTCGAACGGTGGAGAAGGCTCAGTCCCGCTGTGCGGTTCCTGTGGCCGTGATCGGACCGGCGACCCAGCGTTTGTCACCCACCGTGGAGCTCTCCTTGAGCTCCAGGGGACGGACTTCGTCGGTGTCGTCGCCGACGGGGACGATGACCTGGCCGGTTCGTGGCTTGGAGTGGATCTCCCCGTTCTCACCGATGACGAAGGTCATCCGTGATCGCTTCTCCGGGTCGTCGCTCGTGCATGGCCGGATCCCCACGTCCGCGGTGTCTCCGCCGACCTTGAGGCAGAATCCTGGGTCGGCCTCGTTGTGCAGGTGTCCGTCGGTGTCGAACTTCCATCGCTGGGTGGTGCCCGAACCGCACGGAGCGGCGACGGCGTTGACACGTTTGCCCACCACCTGGTTCTCCACGTCCAGGCACAGCCCGGTGGCCGCATGGACGATCTGGGAGGGCTTGCCGAGGGGAACCGGCGAGGGAGGTTCCCCTTCCGGATGCGGAGTCGGATCGCCCGACGGCGCTGTGTCGTGGGAGCGGGAGGGCGTGGTGGACGGGGTCGGGTCGGCCGACCGGCTGGGCTCGGGGCCCGCGAGACCGCTGAGGTCCCAGCTCTCGGGCAGGACGTCGGGAGCCGCTACCGCGGCCGCCGTGGCCACGGCGACGATCGCGGCGATGCTGCCGACGGCCTTGACGGTCCGGTGTTCCCGCACGGATCGATGGGCGGGTCGGGGACGGCTCAAACTCTTCAGGACCTCGACCAGTGCTGTCGGCACGTCGAGCGGGGTCTTCTGGCAGTCCGTGCCGAGGACGGTGCCCTGCTCGGACGACGTGGTCTCAGAAGTGGTGCGCATCGGGACGCGCTCGGTGTAGGCGGCGCCGCCCCACAGCAGCAGTCCCTCGGCCAGTAGGAGCCGTGGACCTGCGGACATTCTCGTGAGTCTGGACAGCAGGCCCGTGCAGTTGGCGCAGTGGGCCAGATGCGCGGCCAGGTCCGGGTGCGGGGTGCCGCCCCGCTCCTGAGCGGCGGCCTCGATGATGCGCTTGAAGCCGCGGCATTCTGCTGTGCCGCGGAGCGACAGGTGCTCCTGCACATAGGCATCCCGCATGGCGACCTGGGCCTTGGCCGCGAGATCGGGGACGGCGTCCGAGGTCGCGCCCAGGTGTGTGGCGACTTCGGAGTGCGGCTCGTCGTCGACGACGGAGTACCACAGGGCGGACCGCAGTCGATCCGGCAGCTGATAGAAGGCGCTGGCCATGGCGTTGGGCGGTTCGGACGCGCTGGTGAGGTGCACCGTCTGCGCCCAGGCCAGGAAATCGGGCTGTAGCCGGCTCCGTCGGTCATCAGCGGCCCAGGCGAGCGCGGCTTCGCGGACGTGTGTCAGCGCGTGGTGACGCCAGGTCCCTGACGGGTCGACTCCTTCCCGGACCTCCTCCATCGCCCGGGAGAACGCCTCTCCGGCGAGCCGTCGGCCAGCCCGATCGCTGGTGGTGTGCAACTGCGCGTAGGCCGCGACGGCGGGCAGGTGTCT
Organism: Streptomyces sp. C10-9-1; assembly: GCF_024497955.1. GTDB lineage: Bacteria > Actinomycetota > Actinomycetes > Streptomycetales > Streptomycetaceae > Streptomyces > Streptomyces sanyensis. Next base: position 52,460 of record NZ_JANHKP010000024.1, read on the forward strand.
GCGTTGCAGCTCCCGGATGGCCTGCCCCTCGGCGTCGGTGCCGGAACGAAGGCACTCGACGAGGTCGGTCTCGGGGAGAAGGCCGGGATCCACCCTTTCCTGGGGAGGGTGTCCGTCTGCCGTGTCCGAATGCGTCACCACAGGGCCTCGCTTCCTCGAATCTCCCGCGCCGGGTGGGCAAGGGCTCACATGCACGAGAACGTCCTGGCACGGCCGGGCCTGCGCCCAGCCGGAGGGTGATCTCATACAGAGGGCACAACCCTCATACGGCTCCGGCATGCGCACTGTTCAGCTTCACGTGGGCACCCGACGGAGCTGGTCCACCGAGAGCGGGGTCCGCCTCGACGCGTTCCGCTGGCTGCACCGCTACAACACCCGACGTCGCTCACCCGCTCCGGGCCGATCCGCCCGGTCGGCTCGCGGACCTTCGGGGCGATGTTGCCCATGACGGCCGGCGGACCCCCCGGCCGGGCGCGGCCTCATGCGACGAGCAGCCCGATCCCGCCGAGGGTGTAGCCCATCATCAGGGCCAGCAGGGGGATCTGGCCGGCCACGGCCCGGTCCGGGGGGAGGAGCCGTACCGACCGGTCGTGCGCGGCCACGACACCGAGGACGTGCCCCGTGACGACAGCGGTGACCTGCAGCGTGGCAAGGCCGTCGGGGCCGAGGGGTCCGTCCCGTGCGGCCACCGGGCCGTGACCCGCCGCCGTCATGACCGCACGCGGGCCCTCCGTGGTGAACAGCGAGAAGTAGTGGGCGACGAGATAGCCCACGGCGATCGGCAGCAGTGAGTGGGCGAAAGCGGAGAGCGGCTGGGGCACCGGACCGGCGGTGAGGCGGACGGCGCCCGCGCAGACACCGTAGAGAGCGGCGATGGCGACCACGGTCCCCACCAGCCCGAGGGAGGCTGTCGTGGTGGGGCCCACAGGCGAGGTCTGCAGCATGGCGATCCACGCAGGCGCGTCCGACACGCCGTCATAGGCGGTGCTGCCGAGCAGCACACACATGACGCCCACGAGCCCGGGCGCTTGGGGAGTGCCGTCCAGGCCCTGCAGCGGACTGCGCAGGACGAGCTGCCCGTCGGCCCTGCGCCCCAGCGGAGCCAGCCGGGCGAGGAGTGCGGAGTAGACGTCGAACGCGTCGCACCGGTCGAACCAGTGGCTGCCGAAGATCGCCGCCCCGGTCAGCTGTACGGCCGCGTAGGCCAGCAGGAAGAGGAGCAGGGCCGTTCTCGAGGTGGGGGAGGGGGAGGCCAACTCCAGCCACGTGAAGGCCAGCAGGCCGGCCGCCGCGGGCCAGTACCCGAGCCGCCGGGGCAGCCGTGCGCTTCCCCTGCGTGGATCACGGCGCGCCGTCCGGCAGCCGAGAGCATGCAGCGTGCGCAGCGGGTTCAGCAGCCGCCACACCGGGCCGAACAGCAGTGACGCGGGTACGAGACCCACCCAGAACAGGACGTAGACCATTGCGGGTGCCGGGTTGCGGTCGGCGTCGTCCGGGCCCAGCAGCAGATGAAGCAGCATCACGGCGGCAGCGGCGAGCCCCAGTCCCCGCGCCGCGCCGCGCAGGACGTGCGCTTGCGCCGCACGCTGCACCGGGACCGGCAGAGGGCGGCCGACGCGGTCGCCCCGGAAGCGGGGGGCCGGCCAGAGCAGTCCCAGGGCGAGGAAGGAGACGAGCAGCGCGGCGAAGGCTCCGGCGTATGCGTGGAAGGCGGAGACCGGCAGGTCGTGGCGGGCGCCGACGCCGTGGGCGAGCGAGGTCAGGGCGTTCACCGGACGGCGAGCTGCGTCAGCACGAGGCCGGACCGGTGGGTCTCCACCTCGTACAGGCCCGACCGGTCCAGGAGCACCTCAAGGGTGGCGGTGCGGCCGGCCGTGAGCACGGCCGAGCGGTCCACTCCGTGGACGTGCAGTTCGTCGTCGGTGTCGCTGGTGACGTGGAGGGTGAGCCGTTCGCCCTTCCTCAGCTCGACGCGTCCGGGTTCCGGGCTGACGACACCTCCTGCGACGGTGATGTCGAGCGTCCTGCCGGCAGGCTTCTGTTCCTGGTCCGGCCCCGAGGACGGTGGCGCGGTACCGGACAGGGGCACGCTGTCCTGGACCGGTTCCCCGTCCAGAGCCCACACGGTGTGGTCGTCCGCGTGCAGCCTGACGGTGAGCATCTGCGAGCCGGCGGGTACGTCGGACGAGGGCAGATGATGCCGATCGCCGTACACCCGTGCGACCTCTGCGCCGTCCAGCAGCAGACGAGCGTGGCCGCTGCCCAGGACCGCCGCCCCGCCCACGCTGTCCGGGCTGAAGCGGAATCGTCGGACGTCGAGCCGGATGTTCCATCCGTCGTGCGTATCGGCCCGGACGGTCACGGTGACGGCGGGAGCGTCCTTGGCGGGCACCTGCCGGAGCCGCTCGTGACGGCTTTTGCCCTCGGCGGGCAGCAGCGTGCCTGCCGGGCCGGAGACCGTGTCGTGGTTCGTTCCCGGCCTGTGGTGGGTGTCGGGGCGCTCCGTGCACCCGCCGACGAGGACGAGAAGGCCAAGGATGCCGGCCGTCCCGAGCGCGCGGGCCGGTCGCCGCCCGCTCACGGCATCACCCGGGCGGTGCGGCCAGGGGCCGCTCCGGAGGAAGATCCGGCGCCGGCCGGCCGGGCCGCGGCCACCACCGCCCAGACGACCCAGACCAGCCCCAGCAGGCCGCGCGGCCACGCCGGGCCGAGCGGTGTCCACGGGATCATGAGCACCGCCTGGTCGAAGGCGTCCAGCAGGGTCAGCAGGCCGAGCATCACGGTCGTCCAGCCGAAGAGGCGATGTGTGCTCCGCAGCGCGAGTCCGGTGACGGCCCACCAGGTCCCGAGCAGCAGCAGGGCGAGCGGCGGTACCACCGTCGGGGCGAGCGCGGTCGTCTCCCCGGCGACGTCCAGGGCCAGACCGGCCGCGCCGAGCGCGGTCACCGCGGTGACCCAGCGGTTCCGGCGCAGTCTGCGCCACCACAGCAGTCCACCGACCGCCGCGAGCACGACGGCGATGCCGAGAGCGAGCTGCACCTCGACGCGTTCGATCCCGCGGGCCCCGTACCAGTCGCAGCCCACGGGCAGCCGCCGTTCCCTGACGCTGTACTCGGAGCACACCATCAGCTGTGCGACCTTCACCGGTTCACCCACGATGCGGTGCGAACCGCCGGACACCGCCCCCGCCCTGTCGCCGCACCGCGGAAGGGTACGCGGGCTACTGCCCCGGACCTCCTGCCAGCAGTTGCCCCGTCCCTGGCCGTCCCACCAGACATCGGTCGCATTGGGGCGGGCCCTGCCGTCCTTCGTCGTGCCGAGGCGGTTGGCGTGGAAGCGGTTGTGGTGCGAGGTGTCGGCCTGCCGCGACCAGGCTTCCTCGCCGCGGACGAACGCGGGGACGGCGTTGAGGTGGAACGCGGTCCGCCGGTGTCCGTAGACCCAGTTGTCCTCGAAGACGTTCCAGTTCCCTCCCGCCACCAGGACTCCGGTGCCGGGCGGCACCGACGTCTGGGGACAGACGACGCCCCGCTCGTAGCCCCGCTCGGCGGGCGGCCGGTCGCACGTGCCGTCCTTCACATATCGGTAGTAGTCCTGGTTGTTGTCGTGGATGAGGTTGCGTTCGAACCTGGCGTGGTTCTGCGGAAGGCCCGGGTGACCGGGGAACGCACTGTCCATCGAGGCGCCGGCCATGTTGTTGTCGAACTCGTTGTCATGGGCCCAGACCGAGTCGCCGGCGGTCCCCGAGTAGCCGAGCAGGTTGTGGTGGCTGCGGCAGCCGGTGATCTCGATCGAGTAGCGCGGTACGTCGTAGCCGCGCCCGGCGTTGATGTCCGAGGCGCTGCCCGGGTAGATCCCCGAGTCACCGTTCCCGTACGACTCGCAGTCGCGGTACAGGCCGTGGTCGCTGGCGAAGGTGAGGAAACCGTACTCGTCGTTCCAGCGGGTGAGTACGGTGTCGATGACGAAGCCGTCGACTCCCAGTACGTACAGCGAGTTGAAGGTGGTGCGCTGGGCGGTGAAGTTTCGGAGGTAGATGCCGTCGGAGCCGTCCGCGCGGATCGCGTTGAGCTTGCGGTAGCCGGCGTCCACGACGACGTCACGAGGGTCCGCCCCGGTGCCTTCGATCTGCAGGTCCTGCTTCCCGAGAACGGCAACGAGATTCTGGTTGTGGGGGCACTGCTTCTGCTGCGCGTAGGACAGCACCTGGTAACCCAGCGCCGCCCTGGGGGCCTTGAGCCGGGCACACCTGCCCGTCGGCTCCGGCTGCGAGGGCTCCTCCTCGTAGCGCCCGGGCAGGACGGCGATGGTCGTTCCCGGCCTGTCGGCCGCATCCACCGCCTGCTGCAGGTGCCGGAAGCCGTCACGCTCGCAGCGCTCGTACAGCCGCAGGTTGCGCTCCCGCAGTGCCGCCGGGAACCGGGCGATGCGCTGCTCGAAGTCCGTCCTTCCGGTCTTGCAGACCAGCAGGTCCGGCTCACCCTCGCGGTAGACGGGTACGCTGCCCGATCCGTCGGGGAAGGCGACCTCACGTTCTTCGTGGGCCTGTGCACCCGGTGGCGCGCCCAGGAGAACCGCGCCTGCCGTGCAGAGTCCCACCAGCATTCGACGTGTCCACGTCATTAGCATGGCGTGCAAGCTAGCGCTTGATCCGTGTACAGGGAAGGCGTCCTGTGGTCGAAGACGTCGGCGCGGCGGGGCGCGACGGCCGCGCCGTCCTCCCGGGGCCGTCCGCCCCGGCCGGGGCGACGAAGCAAGGGCATCGCGCACACGATTCCCGAGCGGGCCGACCAGGTCCGCAACCGGGCCCGGCGAGGCAGCCGGGGAGGCCGCCCGTCGGCCTTCGACCGCGAGGTCTACAAGCACCGCAACGTTGTTGAGCGGTGCTTCAACCGCTTGAAGCAGTGGCGCGGGATCGCCCCCCGCTACGACAAGACCGCCCAGTCCTACGAAGCAACCGTCGCACTCGCGTCACTCCTGATGTGGGCGTGACATTTGACGACAGAACCTAGGAGGCGACACGGGTCTGTTTGCGCCGTCGGCGTAGGGCACGCTGGGCTTGGGCGCGCGCATTTGAACCCAGCCTCGGTGGCGGGGTAGGGCCCGGGGCTGTCGTCGGTGGTCCGGTCGGTGGGCAGCTGCGGCTCCGCGATCATGTGGCCGGTCCCTGTGCTCTGTTGCAACCCGGTGCAATCCAGGTACGGGCCTGCCGTGCCGAGCAGGTGGTGACGGGTGGCCAGGAACCGCCTGGGCCTTGGTGGTCGTCTCCTGGCATGCTGGTTGATCTTGTTTTGGTTGAGGTGTTTTGCTGCGTAGCTGGGGGCTGTTGCGTCGTGGGTTACACGATTCCTGAGGGCGTCGACACGATGCTCGACATCGTGGGTGTGGGCTGGCCGAACGTCGACGAGGACGCCTACCGGGACATGGCGGTCTCCTTGCGCGAGTTCGCCGACGACGCAGACGACGACGCGGGGACCGCGTACGGGCACGTACAGATGCTGCTCTCGTCCGGGCAGAGCGAGTCGCTGACGGCTCTGGACGAGCACTGGTCGAAAGTACAGGGCAAGCACAAGGATCTGGCGAAGGCAGCCCGCCTCGTCGCCGGCGCCCTGGACCGGGTGGCGGACATCATCGTCGCCCGGAAGATCGCCGCGGTGGGCGAACTGGCGGACCTGTGTGCGACGGTGGGCATCACGTTGGCGTTCGCGCCGGTGACGGCCGGCCTGTCGACGCTGCTCGCCGGAGCCAAGATCGCCGCCACCCGCATTGCCTTCAAGCGGATCCTGAAGGAGATGGCGGAGGCGGCCGTGGCAGAGATCGTCGCCACGCTCACCGAGCCCGCTGTCGCCGCGATCGAGAACATCGTCGCGGACCTGGCGATCCAGACGGCGATGAATGTCGCCGGTGTGCAGGACGGCTACAACACCGACCAGACCGTGCAGGCCGGAAAGGACGGACTGCAGCTCAACTCCGCACACGGGGCCACCCGCCCGGGCGCTGCTGGCGGTCCGGAGATCGACCACGCCGCCCACGGCAAGGCAGGCCTGCACCTGGCCAACGTGCAGGTCTCCATGCGAAACAGAGCCGGCAGCAAGCTCGGCAAGGCCAAGGGCCATCACGGGCGCGCCAAGGGCAAGGACTCGCTGACCGCGGTCCTCGACACCACCATCGAAGGCGTCACGGAGAAACTCACCAAGGCACTGAACGACCTCGGAGACCACGTCGGCAAGAAGGTACCCGACGCCATCACCAAGGGCTCCAAGACCCACAAGGACACCGACCAGGATGTCCGCGACCGCGTCAAGAGGATCGCAGCCAAGGATGGCAAGGATGAAGGTGACCTGGGTGGCAAGAAGGGCGGAGCGGAGCCCGGACGGGGCCGGGGCGGAGCGGACGACAAGCGGTCCAAGCCTGACCGCTTGGACAGCGCCAAGGACGATGCACGCCGCAACGGCATCCCGCTGAAGAAGAAGACGTGCAAGAACGACCCGGTCGACGTCGCCACCGGCGAGGTGACTCTGCCCCAGACGGACCTGTCACTGGCCGGTGTTCTCCCCTTTGTCCTGCGCCGTACTCACCTCTCCGAATACCGCTGGGGCCGCTGGTATGGCCGCAGTTGGGCCTCCACCCTGGACGAACGCATCGAGCTCGACGCCAAGGCCCAGAGCGCGATATGGGCGCGCGAGGACGGTTCACTGCTCATCTATCCTCGGCTGCCGGCCCCGGACGACGCGGTAGGGGTCCTGCCCATAGAAGGTCCCCATCTGCCCCTGACCTGCAGCGGACAGGACAACGAGTCCACTACTTACCGCATCTCCGATCCAATATCGGGCCTGACGCGGTACTTCACCGGCAGCCCCTACGGCGCGTCCTCCGCCTACTGGCTGAGTGAGGTGGAGGACCGGAACCACAACGGTGTCACCTTCATACGCCGCAGTGACGGGGCCCCGGTCAGGGTGATGCACGACGGCGGATATCAGGTCGCTCTGCGAGTCAAGGACGATCGAATATCCGAGCTCTCGCTGCGAACACCCGAGGGGCCGGTCACCGTGCGACGCTTCGGCTACGACCGTGAGGGCATCCTGAACGAGGTTTTCAACTCCTCTGATGCTCCCTTGCAGTTCGCCTACGACACCGAGGGGCGCATCACGTCCTGGACCGACCGTAACGGTTCCACTTTTCAGTATGTCTACGACGCCCAGGGGCGGGTCGTGCGTACGATCGGTCCCGAAGGGTTCCTGTCCTCGACATTCGTGTACGAGGAGATACCCGAGACGGGCCGCCGGATCACTCGATACACGGACTCCACCGGAGCCACCACCGTCTTCCAGATCGACGAACGGCTTCAGGTCGTCGCGGAAACCGATCCCCTCGGAAACACCACACGCTTCGACTTCGACCCGCAGGATCGGATACGGGCCCAGACCGACGCACTGGGGCGTTCCACCCACTTCCAACGCGATGAGCGCGGCAATCTCATCGGCTTGATCGCGCCGGACGGGGTGCGGACCACCGCCACCTACAACGAGCTGAATCTCCCAGAAACGATCACTGAGCGCGCCGGGGCTGCTCGCAGCTACGGCTACGACGACCGCGGAAACCTGACGGCAGCGGTCGATCTCGCGGGCGGGCGCACGACGTACGCATATGACGAACGTGGCCACTTGCGGCTCGTGCGGGATGCTCTCGGCGTCACCACGCACCTCACCACCGATGCCGCTGGTCTCCCGGCGCAGATCACACGGCCGGACGGGTCGGCCGTGCGGTGCACGCGTGATGCTTTCGGGCGGGTAACCGAGGTCGTCGATGCCGTCGGGGGCATCGTGAGGCAGGGCTGGAGCGTGGAAGGACAGCTCATCTGGAGGGAGCTCCCCGATGGCAGCCGTGAGGAATGGACCTGGGACGGCGAGGGCAACCTCGTGTCGCACACCGACCGGATGGGACGCACCACCACGCATTCCCACGGCCACTTCGACCTGCTGCAGGCCACCCGCACGGGCGAGGACAGCGGCTACCGCTTCACCCACGACACTCAGCTGCGGCTGACGCAGGTCACCAACGCAGACGGCCTCGTGTGGGAGTACACCTACGATGCCGCAGGCAGGCTCATTGCCGAGAACGATTTCGACGGCCGCACTCTGACATACGAACGCGACCCTGTCGGGCACATCGTCCGGCGGACGAACGCCGCCGGCCAGAGCATCAGGTTCGACCGTGACGCCCTCGGCCGCGTCACTCACATCAGGCACGACGACGGCTCGACCTCGTCGATTGTCCATGACGACAGCGGCCACGTCTCGCAGATCGCGAACGCGCACTCCCGCATCGAACTGGCTAGAGATCCCGCGGGGCGCATCGTCGCCGAGACGGTCAACGGCGCCACCATGTCCTTCAGCTACGACGCTCTTGGGCGCCGTACCGGCAGACGCACCCCTTCTGGCGCCGAAAGCCGTCTGGAGTACGGAGTGGCAGGTCTGGCTTCCCTCAGCGTCGGCGACCACGTCTTCACCTTCGAACGGGATGCGCTCGGCCGCGAGACCGCACGGACCGTCGACGATGCTCTGGAGCTGCGGCAGCACTGGGACCCGGTCGGCCGGCTGACCCATATGACACTGGCCAGCACCAGCCAGCCGCCCCTCCTGCGAAAAAGCTTCACCTACCAAGCCGACGGCGTCCCCACGGGCATCGAGGACAGCCTGAACGGGCTCCGCACGATCGCTCTGGATGCCGCCAGCCGCGTGCGGGAAGTCCAAGCCCGTGGCTGGACGGAGCAATACGCCTACAACGCTGCCGGCGACCAAAGCCGCACGGCCCTCCCAGCCCAGGCACCGGGCCAGTCGGCCGCCGGACAACGGCGCTACGAAGGCACACGCCTGGTTCGGGCGGGACGCACCCGCTACAGCTACGACGCACAGGGGCGCCTCACGCTGCGCAGGACGAAAACCCTCAGCGGTGCGACCCTCGCCTGGCACTTCCAATGGGACGCGGAGGACCGGCTCACCCTCGTGCAGACCCCCGAAGGGACTCGCTGGCGCTACCTCTACGACGCTCTCGGACGCCGTCTGGCCAAGCAGCGCCTCGACCAAGACGGACAGGTCGCACACGCGACGACGTTCCGATGGGATGGCGCTCAGCTGGCCGAGCAGCACGGCGAGGGCGCCACGTTGGTGTGGGACTACGCCGGAGGGCGGCCACTGAGCCAGCGTGAGATGAAGACCGACGGCACGCAGCAGGAAGTCGACCGCCGCTTCTTCGCGATCATCACCGACCTGGTGGGTAGCCCCACCGAGCTGGTCTCGGCCGACGGAACCCTGGCCTGGCACGCCCGCAGCACCACCTGGGGAGCCACCCAGTGGAACAAGAACAGCACCGCCTACACGCCGCTGCGCTACCCGGGCCAGTACTTCGACCCCGAGACAGGTCTGCACTACAACTTCAACCGTTACTACGACCCCGAGGTCGGCAGATACCTTTCACCCGACCCGCTGGGCATCGCTCCCTCGATCAACCCCTACTCCTACGTCGTCAACCCGTTCGTCCTGGCGGACCCGCTCGGGCTTGCGGGCTGCGAGCCGGACCCCACCTGGGGAGGCCAAGTCAGGTGGGTGCGAGACGAGCACGGCCGTCCCTACGAGATGCACGCCGTCATCACCCGCCACATGCTCGACGAAGGCACCCACGCCCGGAACTCGATCATCCCGCCCGGATACCAGTCGGACAAGGGACAGGCCCGTGGGCACATGCTCGCCCGACAGCTCGGCGGGTCCGGCGACATCGACGACAACCTGTTCACCATCTCCCAGAACCCGACGAACACACCAAAGATGAGCATGTTCGAACAGCGCGTGTACGACGCTGTCGACGACCATGATGTCGTCCACTACAGCGTGTACCTGGAGTACGTGAACGATGACCCCGACTCACCTCCCAAATCCATCCAACTCGAAGCTTTCGGCACCAAAAAGGACAGAGATGGCAATCTCCTGTTCGACGAGGGGACCATCCTTAACAACCCAGCCCACGATGAGCCCCGCCCCCGACGTCGCCCCTAGCCGCCCAGGAATCCGATGACTGCCCTCACCACCCTCACGGCACTGTGCCCACCCCCCGCCGCTGCACCCCCCGCCCCTGACTGGTCCGAGGTCGAGAACAGCCTGGGGACGCGCCTGCCTCAGGACTACAAGCAGCTCGTCACCACCTACGGCCCCGGCCAGTTCTGCGACTTCATCACCCTGTACCAGCCCCATGCCCCAAGCGAGTGGGCTGATCTGACCGGCCCCATGCCGACACGACTGCGCACACAGATCGAAGAAGTCCGGCAGACCGCCCGCCTGCCCTGGCCGCTGCCACACCCCCCTGAGGACCTCCTCGCCATGGGAGTCACCGGCAACGGCGACTACCTCTTCTGGGTCACCCAGCCCTCCGGGGCACCGGACCACTGGACGATCGCCGTCAACGAGGCCTTGCGCGCCCCCTGGTTCACCTACAACGGGACCGTGACCGCGTTTCTCGTAGACGTGCTGAGTGCAACCGTGCGCATCCCGATGTTCCCCCCAGACCTTCTCGACGGCGGCATCGCCTTCACCCCGGCGCAACTCCACAGCACCGCACCGACCACGGCCCCCCGGGCATCTCTCAGCACCCACGCTATCCGGGAATGGGCCAGGGCCAACGGCTATGACATCCCCGATCGCGGACGCATCCCCATCGAGATCCTTGAAGCCTGGGAACAGGTCAACCCTCAGTGAGCATGTTCCGGCATCGACGACCTCAATCGGGGCCCGGCCGGTGGGCCGGTCCTTGGTGCTGCTCAGGCTTGGGGCGACCGGCGAAGTTGGGCTACCTGCGGTGCTGTCAGTCCTTGTTCATAGGGTCTCGGCATAGCTGAAGCTCTCACGGCCTTGTGGACCCGTGGCCCGTGCCGTGCCTCTGCCCGTTCGCCGGGGTGGCCTGCGAGCTGATCTTCTCGATCACGTCGTTCGCCTGCTCGGTGGGCGGCCGCGACGGGCCGAGGGCGCTTGCCTGCGGTGCGATACCCGTCCGGGGTCCGTCGATCGCCGCCGGGGGGTAGGAGCCGCGGCCACGGAGCCGGTGGCTGACCGCCTCGTCGAACGACACCGGCCGCAGGTGAGGGGGGGAAGCGGTTGCAGCCCTCCCCGAGCTCGAGCGTCGTCTCGGTGTCCGGGTCGGTGCCGTCGCGTAGGGCTCTGAAGGCGGTGAGGCAGTCGGCCTGCGCGGGGGCCGGGATGGTGTCGTGCTCGGTGGCTCCGGTGCGCCATGGGCCGGGGCGCTGCCGGGCTTCCGCGGTGCGGACGTCGGCGAGGTTACCTGATGGGGAGCGCTTCGGGGGCGGTTGGTTGCAACGGGGGGGATCTCGTGCAGAGCTGGATGCCGCTCGTCCGGAACGGGCTCGGAGGTCAGGAGAATGCGGGCGGCCGCGTCGAGGTCGGGTGTGTCGGTGTGCTGGTCGCGCCGCACCCAGATGGCGTCGATGCCCGCGCGGCGGGGTCCGGCGGCGTCGGCCTGTGGGTTGTCGCCGATCATGACGAGCCGACGTGCGGGGCCTGCGGCCGCCCGTGCGAGACGGAACGCGTGGGGGTGGGGTTTCTCGTATCCGCTGGCGGCGGAGTTGATCACCGCCTGGAACCGGGTGTCGATGTCGAGAGTGGACAGGAGTTCGGGGAGTTCAGGGACGTGGTTGGAGAGGAGAACGTGCGTCCAACCGTGCTCTGTGAGCCGGTCCAGGACGCGCAGCGCCTGCGGGTAGAGGCTCCACGCGGCGGGGTCGGTGTGGGCGGCGCGGGTCGCGGTGGCCACGGCCTGCGGGCGGGAGATCCCGAGGTGGGTGAGTGCCTCGGCGACGACGCTGGTGATGTGATCCCACCAGGCGTCGGGGTCGTTCAGGTGCGGGTGGGGTTCCTGTGCGGCGTGCCAGGGGGGAGGGCCTGCAACATCTCGGGGAATGTCCAGCGGTGGCCGGGCTCGTGGACGTCCAGGACCTCCAGGAGGCACTCGGCCCACGTTCCGTACCGGCGGTGGTCGAGTGTTCCGTCGAAGCCCCATATCGCGGTCTTGGCCGGCGTCACCACAGGCCGAGCGCTTCCAGGATGTGCGCGGCGTTGGGTAGCGGCGCGGCCGGTGCGGTGGTGAGGAGGTCGTCGGGGAGGTCGGCCTTCGTGTCGAGTTTGATCATTTCGCGCCAGCGCAGGGCCTGCGGCCACTGCTCGGTCCAGGTGGGGCGCAGTTCGTCGGCGGGGATGTTCTCGAGGCGGCGTGCGTCGGTCAGGAGCCGGGCGGCAGTCTTGGCGCCGATGCCGCGGATGCCGGCGATGTTGTCGGCCGGGTCGCCCATCAGGGCGCGGAAGTCGGGCCACTGCTCGGCGAGGACGCCGTAGCGGGGCAGGATGTGCTCGCCGGCGGTGTAGCGGCGTTCCAGGGCGAAGCCGGTGTTCAGCAGGCGCACGCCGGGGTCGGCCAGGAGCTGGATGTAGTCCTTGTCGGTGGTCATGATGTCTACCGCTCGGCCGTCGGCGCGAGCGGCGGTGGCCAGGGTGGCGATGACGTCGTCCGCCTCGCAGCCGTCCTGCTCGATCCACCGGACGCCCGTGTGGTCGAGGGCGTTCTTGACCAGGGCGAGGGACTCGATCAGGCCGGGTTCGGGGGCGGGTCGCTGGGCCTTGTAGTCGCTGTCCTGTCCGACGCGGGCCCGGGAGCCGTCCTCGGAGTCGAAGACCACGAAGATCTCGAACCCGTCGGCGTGCTGGACCTGGGCTTTGCACAGCAGCGCGGCAAAGCCGAAGACGCCGGTGCGGTCGATGGTCTTGTCCCGGCTCATGATGCGGGCGGCGAATCCGTACCAGGCGCGGTGGAGGAGGTAGTGGCCGTCGACGAGCAGCAGGGGCGCGGTCATGGCGTGGCCTCCAGGGGGTGGTGCGTGCTGGTGGGTGCCTGTGACCGCGGCGTACGGGCATCCGTTGCCGGATGACCAAGGAGTCTAGCCACGCCCGTGGTGCGGGGCTGCCAGAACGCGGCCAGCAGCGCCGCGAGGTGTTCGTCGGCGTTGCGTTCGCCGACGACGCTGCGGTGGGCGTTGGCGCGCAGCTGGGCGCGTTCGTCGCTGGTCAGGGTGAGCGCCCGGCGCACGCCGGCGGTCAGGGCGCCGGGGGTGGGGTGGTAGAGCAGGCCGTTGTGGCCGTCGGTGATCTGTTCGGGGAAGCCGTCGATGTTCGGGGCCAGGACGACGGCTCCGGAGCGCTGGGCCCACAGGGCGGTCTCGAAGACGATGTTGGCCAGGGTCTCGCCGCGGCTGGGGACGGCCATGACGCGGGTGTCGGGCCAGGCGGCGAGCGCGCGGGGGATGTCCCGGTCGTAGCGGCCGATGATGGTGGCGCTGAGCCCGAGCTCGGCGCTGCGGTGGCGGTAGGAGTCCAGCAGGGCGGCGCGGTCGTCGTCGGTCGGGACGGCGACCATCGCCAGGTGGACGTCGTCGCGCAGTGGGGCGAGGGCTTCGATGAGGAGGTCCAGGCCCTTGGTGCGGTCGGTGCGGCCGACCGCGGCGACAACCGGCCGCCCGGCGGGGATGCCGAAGGCGCGCACGATGCGCTCGGCTTCGGTCCTGGTCGGCGGAGTGAGGTCGGGGGAGGTGAGGTGGAGCCCGGACGGCCAGGACCGGAGGCTGGCCGGGTCGAGGCGGTAGTGGTCCTTCAGGTGGCGGGTGAGGAAGTCGCCGATGTCGGCGACCCAGGCGCGCGGGTGGAGGCTGGCGGCGGTGATGGCCTCCTCCTCCCAGGTGACGCGGCCGGGGTCGGGGGCGGGGCGTTCGGTGATGCGGGCGGTGGAGAACAAGGCCAACAGGACCTCCACGCCCGGGTGGGTGCCGGCGTGGTGGGCGAGTCCGGCGAACGGGGTGTCGACGCCGATGGCCAGCACCTTGTCGTGCCGGTCGGCCAGGTGCCCGGCGGTGCGGGCGGCGCCGTCGGACAGCTGCCGCCAGGTGTCGGAATGCCAGAAGGCGCCGCGGGTGTCGTAGGGCAGGGTGAGGATCTGGCCGCCGAGCTCCTCGACGACGCGGCGGGCGTAGCGGAGATCGTCCTCGTTGTAGCCCCAGGTGGCCGGGCCGGGCTCGGGGACGGCCAGATACGGGGTGAAGGCGCCGGCGTGAGCGCTGAGCCGGTGGTGGTGGCGGGCGAGGGTGGCCAGGAAGGTCTTGGTCTGGCGGCCGATGCCGTTGGTGTTGTTGGCGATGCCGTTCACAGCGCAGTACAGCAGCGCGTTGGTCGTGGACAACGGGGTGTCTCCTTACTCAGTCAGCCGACGGCGTAGAGGTCTTCCGGGTTCGGGCGCCAGATCTTCGACTTCGCCGGTGCCGGCTTCATCCCGTGGGCGGTGAGCAGGTCGGTCAAGTGCCAGTAGGCGGCTTCCGCTTCGGGTTTGGTGGCGGCGAACAGGGTGTAGTTGTCCGTCATCCGCACGGCCGTCCATCCGGTCAGCTGCTGGTCGACGGGGGTCATCCGGAGGTTGGTCAGCATCGGGCTCAGGCCGCTGCCCGGGGCGAGCGGGTCAGGCAGCGCGGTCAGGATGCGGCGCAGCAGGCTGAGGACGCTCCCGTCGTGGACGAAGCGGGTGACGGAGGTGATCGCGTCCTTAAGGGTGACGCCGTGGCTGGCGGCGGCGACGTCGATGTCGGCGACCCAGGTAAGGCCGGCGTGCAGGTGGCGGGCGGCGGCTGCGACCGCAAGGGGACGGCCGGCTCGCCGGTGCCAGCCGAACATCCAGGGTGGGTAGGCGTCCCGCTCCAGGACGGGCTCGACCGCGTTGCGCAGTGCCCGGTGGACGATCCGGTCGGCGACCGTGGGGATGGTGACGGTGTGCCGCTTGCCCCAGGCGTCGAACTCCTTGATGCGTAGTGGCCCCGGCCACCACGAGCCCTCCGCCAGGGCGGTGGACAGCGCCTCGATCCGGGCGGCCATGCCCTGTCTAAAGGCCCTCCATGTCATGCCGTCGGCGCCGGGAGAGCCGGTACGGCCCATGCACTGGCGGGCGGCCCGCTTCATCGCCCGCTCGCTGACAGCCTGCCGCATCAGCGAGTGCGCCGCCGTCCGCCCGCTCACCTGGCCGCGCCGACGGCATCCAGGAACGTCTGGGCGACGGCCGCTGGCGTGTGAGCGGCGACCTGGAGCGGCCCGGCGGCGGACGCCGCGTGGTAGGACGCCGGGTCGTCGAGCAGACCCGTGACCGCCTTCCACAGGACGCCCGGCCCGCTCTCCAGCGCGGTCATCCGCCCGGCGGGCCCGGTGAGGGCCGGAAGATGGCCGAGCCCGTAGCCGACCACCGGCGTCCTCACCGAGAGGGCCTCCGCGGCGACGTTCCCGAACGTCTCCGGGCTGGTCGAGGAGACGACCGTGACAGCCGCCTCCCCGAGGAAGCCGGGAACCTTCTGCCAGGGCAGGGCCGGGAGGATCTCCACGTCGGGCAGGCCGGCGGCCAGCGCCCGGCACTCGGTGAGCACGTCGTTCTGCATGCCCGGCCAGTACTCGAACCCGGCCTCGGCCAATACGATCTGCACGGGCCTGCCCAGCCCGGCCGGGTACGCCTTCAGCAGTTCGGCGATGCCCTTGTGCGGCTCGGCCCGGGCCACGATCCGCACCGGCCCGCGCTCGCGCAGCGCCTCCCGCTCGCCCGGCGCCGGCGGGGTGAGCGTGTGCATGAGGGCGTTGGGGACGACCGCCCAACCGGTGGAGTCCACGCCCTCGCGGGCCAGTTCGGCGACCATGAAGGCGCTGACCGTCAGGACCCGGTCCGGGCGGTGCTCCAGGCTGCGGTAGAGAGGGGCGTCGGTGCGCGGGACGTGCACCATCAGCGTGGTGGCCGTCCCGGCCGGGGCCGGACTGAGGTAGCCCAGCCCCCACACCGCGTCCACCCAGCACACCAGGTCCACCGCGTGGCCGGCCAGAAGCCCGCGGACCTCCTGTTCCACGGGAGCGGGGTCGGCCAGGAGGGCGGTGAGGTCCTCCTCCAGCGCGGGCCGGGGCAGGGTGAGGCTGCTCAGGCGGAGCAGGTTCTCGTCGTCGGCGGGGGTTCCCGGTCCGGCGGCGATGATCAGGGCACGGTGGCCGAGTTCGCGCAGGCCAGCGGCGAGGGCGGCGATGCTGCGCTCGATGCCGGCGGGCTCGTCGGGGTTGTGCGTGAGCAGGACGAAGGCGACGTTCACAGGGAGACTCCATGGGCCGGAGGGGTGGGGGCGGTATCTCGGACGGGCCGCAGCCCGATGCCCGGGGAGGTGATGCCGGGCGGGACGTCGTTGGCGTGGGCGCACTCGGCGTACTGGGCGAGGGACTGGTAAGAGCCGCCGCGGAGCAGGGCGACGCGGTCACGGCGCCAAGGGGCGGTCGTCCACTCCCAGACGTTGCCGCCGACGTCCCACAGGCCTTCCGGGGTGCAGCCAGCCGGATGGGCCCGGACGGGTGTGGGGCGGCCGGGCCCGAGTCCGCGTAGGTTGGCGTGGCCTCGGCTCGGTGCGTCGTCGCCCCAGGGGAAGCGACGGATTCCGCCGGAGGCCATCCACTCCCATTCGGCGGACGTCGGAACCCTGGCTCCGAGCAGGTGGGCGAGCTGGGCGGCGTGGGGCAGGGCCAGGCCGGTGACCGGCACCCCGGCCGCCGAAACGGGCGTCGCCGCCCACCACAGCGTGGCCACCTCCTGGGCCGGGTGCCACTCCCCGGCCGGAAGGTGGCCGCCGGATATGCGGATCCACTCCACCGGATCCACTTCTGCCGCTACCGTGGAGGCGTCCCGGGCAGCAGGTACGTTCCCCGGAGGAAGAACCGGCCCGCTCACCAGCACACGCGGGCTTGCCTCCGGCGAAAGACGGCCCTGTCCGGGCGCTCGCCCGCTCACCGCGGCCCAGCCCCGGCCGCCGCGAGTAGCTGGCTGCCGAGGGCGCCCCCGTCGGCGAAGGCGCCGCTGAGGCTGTGGCTCAGGGTGCGGGCCTGGTCCTGGCGGACCCCTCGCATGCTCATGCACAGATGTACGCCGTCGGCGACCACCCCGACGTCGGCCGATCCGGTCGCCTTGGCCACGTCCGCGGCGACGCCGTCGACGATCCGCTCCTGGAGCTGGAGACGGTGCGCGTGGGCGGCGACGATCCGGGCGAACTTCGACAGCCCGAGCACGCTGCCGCAGGGCCGGTAGCCGATTGTCAACTCCAGCCTCATGGGCAGCAGATGATGCTCACACAGGCTCCAGGCGACGATGCCCCGCACGATGACAACGCGGTCGGTGCCGGCGGGCAGGTCCTCCTCGAAGACGGTGTCCGTGCGGCCGGGGTCATGGTCGAGGAACTCCGTCCACCAGCGGGCGAACCGCTCCGGGGTGCCCCGCAGACCCTCTCGCTGCGGGTCTTCCCCCACCGCTTCCAGGAGTTGCCGGGCCAGGTCGGCGACCCGCTCGCCGTTCACGCGCGGGCGTGGGATCGGGTTGTCCAGGCTCGTCATCAGGCGCTGACCTTCGTCTCGGTCCGTGCACCGGCACGGAGAACGGCAAGGGCGTTCGGGCCCTCGTGCAGCAGCAGGTCCAAGGAGCTCAGGCCCGGCCGCCAGCCCGGCGCGCTGCCGTAGGGGGGATGGGAGTACGAGGCGACCTCTACCGTGATGGCGCGCTCGGCCAGCAGGCGGAGGTTGAGGTAGCCCAGCGCGCCGGTTCCCACCCGAAGGCGCGTCGCCCCCCGCTGGCGGCAGAGGTTGATGAGCATGTCGGTCTGCTGCCCGGCCGGGGGCCGATCGCTGGTCCGGACCATCGCCACCGGCAGGTCGAACGCATCGAGCAATAGCCGCAACAGCGCCTCGGTCACGTGCGCAAGATGGGTCCACGGCTTCTGGTAGACGGCTTCGAGCGCCTCCTGATGCTCGGGCCAGTACGGGGCGCGCCCGTACGTTTGGACGAGGCTGCGCCAGTGCCTCCCGGCCCAAGAGGCGTCGGCGATCCGGGTGTCGGCGATGCTCTGGCCGAAGCGGCGGCGCACCGGCACGGTGAGCCTGACCAGGCCCGCGGTACCACGGATGTAGTTGCGGTTCTGCCAGCCTCGTTCGCTGAACTGCACGTGGTCCAGGAGGACCAGCTCGTCCGCGTCGGCCAGCCGCGAGAAGTACCCGGGCCACGGCAGGTAGGCTGGCTGATGGGCGACCAGTACGCCGCCCATCAGCACGCCATCCGGTAGGCCACGAGCGCCTCCGCCCGCTCCGCGCCGCACGCCGCGCCGGTCGCGGAGTCGATGGCCCGGATCCGCTCCAGGGACCGCGGGTGGTCGCCCTCGCGCAGCTCACGGGCGTAGCACTCCAGCGCCTTGTCCTTCACCGCTGCCGTCGCTGTGACGTCGACCCACACGGTGGGCCGGGGCAGTTCCCGGCCCCAGGCGTGGTCCTCGGGACCGCGGAACCCGAGAACCATCCGGGGCCAGGGCCGCACGGACCCGCTCGGCCGAGCGGCGGCGTAGGCGGCCTGGTGGACGACTTGGTGGTCCTGGTGGACCGCTCCGGCCGCCGGGATGAGGAGCGCGGCCGGCTCCAGCGCGGCCAGGGACAGGTCCGGGCCAGCCTCGATGAGGCGGACCAGTTCCGCGACGTGGCCGCCGAGGTCCCGGGCCGGGGTGGTGTCGCTGAAGGCGATGCGGCGGCCGACGACACCGAGGACGTCGCAGGCCGCGTTGAACTCCTCGTGCCGCAGGCGGCTGTCGGTGGGAGCTCCCCACCGGGGCTGGGTCAGGCACGCCACGGCCAGGACGTGCACAGTGATTCCCGCGGCGGTGAGACGGGCGATGGTGCCGCCGGCGCCGAGGGTTTCGTCGTCGGGGTGCGGGGCGACGGCCAGGACGCGGTCGCCGGGGTTCAGGCCGAACATGGGCCTGCCTCCTCTTGATCCGTGGAAGGGGGACGGGCGTTGGCGGTGCCGCTCAGGTACGGGTCCCCGGCGGCATGGAACGGCTGCAAAGTGCGGTGAGCGGGGGCAGGGCTTCGATGCGGCCGTGCTCCGGCTCGGACTCCCACGGGAAGTGGACCCAGTCGGCGACGTCCCAGCCCCAGCTGTCGAGCGGGTAGTCGCAGCCCTCGTTGCGGCAGAGCACGGCCGTGCGGATCTGGGACGGACTCACCGCGGTGGTGAGCATGTCCGCGACCGCGCGCAGGGTCGCCCCTGAGCCGCAGATGTCGTCAACGACCAGCAGCGGGGCCGAGGCCGGCAGCGCGGCCAGGGCGTCCTGGTTGTGCTCGTGGTCGAGGAGGACCCGGCCGGTGGCAGCCTGCTGGATGCCCTCGAGTTCGTTGTGGCGCGCCCGGACGACGACGGCCGGGACGCCGAGCTCGCCGGCCACGGTCTCGGCCAGGCGGACACCTCCGCGGGCGATGCCCAGGACGGCTGCCGACCGGTGCTCGGCTTCCTGCTCTGCGATCAGGCACGCCGCGGCGAGGAACTCGTCCGGGGTCAGCTGCCAGACGCGGCGGTTCTCGAAGATGCGGTTGTCCACGGCCAGCTCCAGGAGTCGAGGACGGCGTGGATGTCGGTGTGCCGTTCCATGGGGTCGGTGATCAGGTGTGTTCTGGTCACCGGGACCGGGCCCAGCACCTCGGCGTACGGGCGCTCCATCAGCAGGAGCGCCTCGGAGGAGGGGAAGCGGGCCAGATGCCTGCGCAGGACCGCGGGCGCCGTGCCGGCCAGAACGCGTGCCCGCTCCTCGGTCATGGGCTGCTCGTACGTGGCGACCGGCGCAATGGCCGTGACCAGCCCGTACAAGGCGGACAGCACCAGGACCCGGGACCGCAGCCCACTGCGCTCGGAAACCCTGTCGCGGATGAGCGGGACGACCCATCCCTCGTACAGGTCGAGCGCGGGAACCGGGTCGGTGGTCACCCGCTTCTCCTTGCAGCACGCCACGACCACCAACCCGCCCGCGCCGGCGGGTTCAGCGGCCACGCTCGTCACCCCACAGCAGCACGTGCAGGCGGGTGCCGAGCCGGTAGCCCTGCTCGCGCACCGGGCCCTCCAGAGTGCGCATCCCCGCGAGGATCGCCTCCGGGTCCGTGCCCTCCGGCATCACCGAGATGTCGGTCAGCCCGTAGGCCGCCTCCAGTGCGGCGATCTCCGCCAGCTCGGCCGGCTCGGAGACGACGAACTTGAAGCGGGCCCGGCCGGTGGCGACGAAGGCCCGCAGAACGTCCGGGCGAAGCCGTCGTGTCTCCGGCATCGCCGCCCCGAACCGGGACAGCTTCGGGGAGACGTTGAAGGACGGTCCGGCCGCCACCAGCGGCTCGGAGGGGGCGATGGTGCCGTTCGTCTCGATCTCCACCATCCGGCCGGCGGCCCGCAGCCCCTTCACCAGCTCGGTCAGCCCGGCCATCTGGATCAGCGGCTCCCCGCCCGTGATGACCACCAGGTCCTCCGGCTGGGCCAAGGCCCACACGAGCAGCTCCTCGATGCCCCCGTAGTGGGTCTCGGCGCGCAGGTCGAACCGTTTGTGGTCCCAGGTGTAGGGGGTGTCGCACGGCGAGCAGATGAGGTTGCACAAGGCGAGGCGGATGAAGCACGCGGGCATCCCGGTGCTGGAGCCCTCGCCCTGGACTGTGCTGCCGAACTTCTCCGAGACCCGCAGGCGTAAGCCGGCGTGTTGCAGCGTGCTCACGACGCGCCTCCCACGTACTCCGCCCAGCTGGTCTCCGTCTCCGAGACCCGCACGCACGCTCCACCCCAGCCGGCATCCCCCATGTCCCGGTCGGCCAGCCACTGCGAGAAGTGCCGGGCGAGGTTCTCCGAGGTCGGGTTCAGCCTGGGGATCACCTCGTTGAGCACCCTTCCGTGTACGGCGCCGCGCAGGTGGTTCCGCAGCAGCACGGGGACATCCCCGAGCCGGGGCACAGCGGAGACGGGCACGCTGAGCACGTAGGAGTGGCCGTGCAGACGCCCGCACGGATGCCCGTCGCGCAGCCCGTGCAGCTGGTGCGACGCCTCGAAGGCGGCGAACGCGGAGACCGGGAGCGCCGCACCGGCACCTCCGTACGGCGGGACGGCCGCGAGCCGCTCGGGCTGGGCGCCGCGATCACGATGATGATGACCGAACGCGGCCTGGTCGCCCCAGCCGCCGGCGGCAGCGTCCTGACCCAATGGGAGACCATCCTCGCCGCGGCCGCGCCCGAACTCGCCGGGCACGTCCAGGCGGTGAAGTTCGACGCGGACACCGGCCGCCTGGACGTCGCCCCCGACGCCCCGGCGTACGGCACGAAGGTCCGCTGGAGTGCGCCGAAGCTGATCGCGGCCGCCAACGAGAAGGCGCCCGGGGCGAACGTGCGCACCGTGCACGTCCTGCCACCCGCGCCCGGGAAGCCCGGCCCCGCCACGGCGGCCGCCGACCCGGCCTCGCCTCCGCCCGCACCGGCCGCGCCCGCGCCGCGTCCTGCTCCGTCGGCCGGCTACCGCCGCGCGCTCGCCGCGCACCAGGAGGCCGCCGGGCCGCGCCGGGTGGACCCGGCCATCGCGAAGGCGGTGGAGCGGCAGGCCGCCGCGATGCGGGAGCTGTCCCGGAGGGCGTTCCCCGAGCCCGACGTCGTGGTGCTGGAGGATGCGCCGGCCCCGATCGAGCAGGCCCGCGCACAGCGGCGCCGTCAGGCCGCGGCGACGGAGGCCGCCGCGCTGCGCCGGGCCCGTGCCGAACGAGCCGGAGCCATCGCGCCCTCGGTGCCCACCTCCCGGCAGAGGGCCGGTGAGGTGGCGTGATCGACCACGCGGGGAGTCGCCGCAGTCCTACCCGCGGGTCGCGCTCACCTGGGCCATCCGCTCGTTGAATGCCTGGATGTTGGCGCGGACCATCCGCTCCTCGATGATTTCGCACGCGCTGAGTGCTGCCGCGATGCACAAGCGGAAGAGGTCTCGGTCGTCGCCGTCCAGTAGCCGGTGACCTCCCGTCAGGGCGATCCATGCCGACAGCCGGCGGGGAGAGCGGTCGCAGTGCGCGGACCACCAGGACGGCAGGTTCGCGGCGAGCCGGTCGCTGTACGCCGTCGATGGGAAGAGCGCGGGGGTGTTGTCCAGCAGGGCTGCTTCCGCGCGGCGCAGGAAGTCAACCGCCTCGTCCTCGTCCATGTTCTCGTCCCCCAGGCACGCCAGGACGATGCCGAAGTAGGGAACGGACAGCAGGACGCCGTCAGGCCAGTCGGCGGGGATCTCACCGAAGGTCTCGGCGAAGGTCTCCATCAGGACGGTGTTGGGGTCATGGTGCACAGCCCACATGTACTGCCTGGCCTGGACCGTGAAGGGAAGAACACGGCGGCCGGGGGAGCGGATCGCCCGTACGAGTTACCCCCACGGTGCCCAGTCTCCAACGACCGGTGGTCGCCTTCCCTCAGGCCGCTGGCGGCTGACCAGTAGGCGCGGCCTGGTCGGCGGGCTGGTCCAGCTGCTGCTGGCGGCGCCGCTGCTCGTTGCGGTGTTCTTCGACCCGCTGGGTGAACAGCTTCAGTGCCTGCTGCTCCTGATCGGCGTCGAAGTCGCTGTAGGGGCCGACTCCGAGGGTGAAGGCGTTGGCCTCCTCCTCGATAGCGTCGGCGGTCTGGAGCAGGAAGTAGCTGCGCTCGCGGTACTTGTAGTAGCCGGTGAAGGCGGCGGCCAGCGTGACGGTGAAGCCGATGGCGACGAGCGTGATGTTCTGCCAGGTGAACTGGTTGCGGGTGTCGAGAGCGGCGACGGTGGTCGTGGACGCGGCCCCGATCATGATGAGGTTCTGCAGCATGTTGTGGATGAACCGGTACTTGCGGCTGTCCGTCCGGTGCTGCTCGATCACCCCGGCCACGTCCTCGCGGTAGAGGCTGCGCCGCTCCTTCAGCGTCGGGTGGATGAGCGCGCTGAGGAATCGTAGGGCCTCACGGTTCGTCGCGAGCATGTCCTCGAGCTGGGCCAGGCTCAGCTGGCCGCGGGGAGGCGCGGCGATCCAGGCGGCCGCGCCGGAGACTAGCGCCACCACTGCGCAGGTGATGTCCACCCGGAGGAACCGGGAGGGGGTGCCCCAGGTCAGCACGGTCCACAGCAGGCCCGTCAGGACCGCACCGCTGGCCACGGCCAGGGCGACGCCCATCGTGTGGATCCTTCTCCTGCGTCGCGTCAGGTCCCGTTCCGTCTGCCTCACGTTGTGCCGTAGCTCGCGCAGCGAGGAGTGTCCATCGGCTTCGGCCTGTCGTTGTTCGGCGCTCAGCTGGTCATTGGCGGCGCTGATTCGGCGGGGTGCATCGTCGTCAAGGCTGCGGGCCACGGCTTCGGTCCTCTCGTCTACGTAGGCTCAGCGGGCGAACGCTTCGGTCCGGCTGATGCGGTGGCCGTCCTCTTCCATCAGTACGACGGTGACGCCGAACGGGTCGGGGTGGTCCAGCTTGATGGGGGTGAAGGAGAAGGTCACCGCGGCCTGGATCGGAGGCATCAGTTCGCCGCCGGGCCGCGGCGCGGGGCGCCGACTTCCAGTCGGGGGCGAGGGACGACCAGCCCTCGGGACTGCGTGGCAGGAGCTGCTCGCTGTAGAGGAACTGGTGCAGGACGTGCCCGCCCGGGGTGGTGAGCACCATGTTCAGGCACGGCGCTGGGCCTACGATCGGCAGCTCGCAGGCGGTGGCGATGTCGTGGGTCTCCCAGGTGTTGCGGCTTGGTTGAAGGTGAGCAGGGCAGCGAGCTCTGGGCTGGGCATTGCTCACTTTGCTGAGCGGAACCGCTGGTAGCGGCCTGCCGTAGTTGGCCTTAACTTGCCTTGGATGGACTCGAGAGTAGAGCTGTTGGCCTGCGTTTGGGTCTGCCGCACGATCGGGTGACATCTGAAGTGGCTTGCCCTGTAGGGCAGGTGGGAAGGATGTCGCTGTGCCCAAGCCCTATCCGGAAGAGTTCCGCCAGGACGTCGTGCGGGTCGCGCGAGACCGCGGCCCGGGTGTGACGGTCGAGCAGGTCGCCACCGACTTCGGGGTCCACCCGATGACGTTGTGGAAGTGGATGCGCCGGGCGGACATCGATGACGGGGCCAAGGCCGGGACCACCAGCCAGGAGAACGCGGAGCTGCGGGAGGCACGTCGACGGATCAAGCTGCTGGAGCAGGAGAACGAGGTCCTGCGCCGGGCTGCGGCCTATCTGTCGCAGGCGCATCTGCCGGGAAAAGGATCTACCCGCTCGTGAAAGAGCTGGCCGCGGACGGAACGCCCGTCTCGGTGACGTGCCGGGTGCTCAAGCTCGCCAGACAGCCGTACTACCGCTGGCTCGACAAGCCGGTGGCCGACGCCGTCCTCGCTGAGGCGTATCGCGCGAACGCGCTCTTCGACGCTCACGGCGAGGACCCGGAGTTCGGCTACCGGTTCCTGGCGGACGAAGCACGCAATGCCGGAGCCCGGATGGCCGACCGGACCGCGTGGCGGATCTGCCGCGAAAACCGCTGGTGGAGCGTGTTCGGCAAGAAACGCGGCCTGGGTAAGAAGGCCGGCCCGCCGGTGCACGACGATCTCGTGAGCCGCAACTTCACCGCGAGCGGCCCGAACCGGTTGTGGCTCGCCGACATCACCGAACATGCCACCGGCGACGGCAAGCTGTACCTCTGCGCGATCAAGGATGTCTTCAGCAACAGGATCGTTGGCTACTCCATCGACGCGCGGATGAAGTCCCGCCTGGCCGTGACCGCTCTCGAGAACGCCGTGGCCCGGCGTGAATACGTCGACGGGTGCATCCTGCACAGCGATCGCGGCTCGCAATTCCGGTCCCGGAAGTTCGTCCGGGCGCTCGACCGCCACCGGATGGCCGGATCGATAGGGAGAGTCGGGGCGGCCGGCGACAACGCGGCCATGGAGTCCTTCTTCAGCCTGCTGCAGAAGAACGTCCTCGACCGCAGGAAGTGGGCCACCCGCGAGGAACTGCGGATCGCCATCGTGACCTGGATCGAGCGGACCTACCACCGCCGTCGCAGACAAGCCGCACTCGGCCGACTGACCCCCGTCGAATACGAGACCGTCATGACCACACCGGCCCTCCAGGCCGCGTGACTCAACCTGTCACTCGAACTTGCACCAGACCCTTTCTTGCTCCGCTAGCTGGTGCGGGCTGCGTTGCTCACATGGAGCGGACGCTGCGCAGCTTTACCGAGCCGCCGGTGTAAGTGGTCGGTGATGCAGGCCGACTTCGGCAAGCGTTGCGCCCCCCGCGGGTGGTCCCCGAGGTACAAGGGAGCCGTCCGGCTTCAGACTTTCGAGTCGCAGAGAGGGGCCATGGACGCTGCCTACACCGTCCCGTTTAGCGGGTCATTCCGGGATCCATCGGACGCTGTAGCGGGCCTGGAGTTCGTCGGCTGTCATGCCCTGTCGCTGCGCGCGTTCCTGCTGCTCGGCCGCCAGCTGAGCGGCAGACGGTCCGAAACCGGGAGGGGGAGAGGCGTCATCTAGAGCGAGAGCGAGGGCGGGTGCCACCCAGTCCGTTTCGCTGCTGTGGACCGGACCGAAGGGGGCCGGTCCGAGGCCGACGGCACCTACAAGGTCGGGTGATCCGCTTGTGGCCATGAACGTTCCCGTGCGGCCATCGGGGAGAGCCAATCGGCCTGGCGCGGCGTCGTAAAGGTCGGCGTCTGTGTCCGTGTGGATACTTCCGGCCCATGAGGTGTCCCGGCCGTATGCGAAGCCCGGCACCGCCTCGGGGTTGAGATTGAGTACCAGGGCGGCGACTACCGGTACCTCGCGTCCATCGGCGAATGTGACCGTGCCCTCACCGACATACCGGGTCTTCCCGTCTTCCCACGGCATTGCAGCCCCCTTCGATGAGCACTGGGACGGAGATCGTTCCTCATTGGCGTGAAGCGGGCAACCTCCCTTACTGCAGGACACCGCCACCCTCTGCTACGTGGCATACGTGACCGAAGGCTGCGCAGCCGGGTGACCAGCGGTCGCTGCTTGCTCCAGAGCGGGCGGCCTGCTGGCGTCTGCCGCGCTGGCCGTCTGCCCGACCCCACCATCGAGGACCTCCCACAGACAATCGATTGCGTGTGCCGCAGCGTGCCCACATCAGTAACGCCGCCCGCCGAAACGAGAAGGCATGGGCAGCCCCTAATGCTCCCGCACCCAAATCGTCCGCTACGTTTCCCGCCTAGCTCCTCGTGAGCGACGTGGCGCCGCCGGAGCCGGGAACATGTGCCGAGCCGAGCAGCTCGGAGAGGTTCGCCAGATCCGGGGGAGTGATGACGATTAGCTTGATTCCGGTGTGCAGGGCGAGCTGTTGCTTGGTCCGGATTTTCGCGAGGTAGTCGTCGTTCGTCAGGCCCGCGTACTCGACATACGTGCCGTCGGCAAGCTGCCAGTCGGCCCGGAGGCGGCCGTGAGCGTTGAGCTCTGGATGAGCAGGCCAGACCGGTTCGATCTGATGCTCGACACCATGCAGGCTGAGCCAGTCGTCGACCGTGCGCTCGGCCAGAGAGCGGCAGGGATGGCCGTCGGCCGCTGTGCAGTAGGTTCCGCGGGCCGGCCGCCAGGCATCAGGGACGATGCTCGTGGCACGCAGCACCTCGAACCAACTCCGAACTCCAAAAGCGCGGCGCAGGGCTGCGGCCGCGCGGGCAGCCGACCATTGCGCTGACGATCGCATCCCGCTGCTCGGCCGGAAAGTCAAGAGGAACGGGGCGACAGGCAAAGTCCTGCGGCGGTGCGGCGCCCAGGACCGCCGCGAGGTCGGTCAACGCCTGTCGCCCGGCGCGTTGTGTCACAGCACCATCACGTCCCTCACGGGCCCTGGTACAGCACTCCTTGCACCAGCGTGCGGGACCGAACTGGCGGATGATCCACGGATTGAGCTGTCCAGCCGTGAACTCGGCCTGGCACAGGGGACAGGTCTGCGGCGGTGCGTCTGGCCAGGACCGGCGGGCACGAGCAGCGTGGAAAGAGCCGTACATGACAGCGTGCTCGTAGACGACGTCGGGCTGGTCCCGAGAGGTGTGGCCCTGCCCGATCAGCTTGCGCCGGGCAAGGTCATGCATGCTTGCGGCGAGTGCCGGCAGACGTGTGAGGAGACGCCGCGGGCACACCCATGGCCACATTGCCCCGTACGTCTCGATCAGAGCATCGACCAGATCATCGCCGGACCCGGTCCATACTGCGGCGAAGCACGCCTGATCGGATTCGTTCCATCCGTAGGGATTGAAGCCCCCTTCCGGGTCTGCGAACTTGAAAGACCAGTCCCGGTCGCTACCCCGGATTCCGGATCCGGTACGCATCAATCCCGCCCCTCACGTGGACCCAGGTACACATCGCACCACCTACAGATCAGACGCCAGCCATCTGCCTGGCACCGTGGAAGGAAAACTTCTACCGCAGTACTCGGGGCAGGTCGGCATCAACGTACTGTTCGAGCTCCCGGGCCCTGTGCTCCGCCGACCCGACCGGTACTGGTGTCCGAGCGGGGTGAGAGGATTTCCATTGTTCGCGAGGGGAGCGACGGCTGCTGCGGCGAGGTGGCGTGGTGGTTTGCAGGGGAGGGACGCATGAGGTTCGTTGTTCTGTCCAGCCGGCGGTTCCCGACGGACGGCGGGCCTCGTGAGTGCGTCCTGGTTCCGGACTCGTGGAACGACTTCGGCTTTACGACCCTGTACGACCTGTGGTTCAGGGAGGCCGCCGGCGGGACCGCGGAGTGCTTGGGCAAAGTCAAGATCGCGCATGCCGCTCTCGAGGCTCTGGAGCGCCCTCTCGAAGCAGTCGAGTTCGAGACGCTCGACGACCTGGGCGTTGACCGGGACTGGTTTTCTCTGGGCCAGGACGATGCGTACTACGAGAACATCCGGCTCCTGGGGGACCAGGTTCGCCTGGAGATTCTCCGCGGCTTGAACGACCTCGCCCTCAGCCCCGACATCATGGAATCGGCGCTCCAGCACGACGTCACCGATGTCTCTCTCTTGCGGACTGTCGAGGTACGGACCGTCGAGACCCAGTTCCGCCGCATTGCTCAGGGAGGCCCTCGCCTCACCCGGTACGCCTTCGCCTACTACCCGCCCTCCGACGATGCCGCGGATGATCTGTGGTGCGATGCCGAGCCGAGGAAGTTCGACTTTCTGGTCATGCCGCACTCTGCGCCCCCGACCAACGTGCATGTGCTCATCGGCCGCAACGGTGTTGGCAAGACCACCACGCTGGGCAACATCGTGCGAGCGGTCGTCCGTCCCGGAGCCGATGACGACAGCGTCGGCACCGTCGTCGTCGACAGGGATGAGGTGCCGAACCCCTTCCCGGCAAGATTTTGGTCACAGCACCGGACGGCTTCCGCCGGGTGCGTCGACTGCCGCCGCCTTCGCACTGCGGCGCCAGCTGCACCGCCTGGTGATGAGCCACCCGCGGTTGAGTACATCGAGGACTTCGCCCGGTGATGCGCATCTACGACATCGCCGGCCAGGGCCGCTGCAGAGCCCTTTGTACGCCCGGCATCCGTGTGCGTCAGGTCCGTGCAGGCGCCGCCGATGTGAGGAGTTGGAGCGATGCCCGTCGCCCGCTAAAGTATGTGCTGAATCAGATATCTGATTCAGCACATACGGAGGGGTGGGGCGTGCTTCTGACGACCGGGCAGGCCGCCGCTGAGCTCGGCATGGCCATCACCACGTTCCGGCGCCTCACCCGCGCGAACCTGATCCCCGGCGCAACCTCCCAGGGTGTGCGGGTCGTCGTGCCGCTGGAAGCGGTCCAGGCGCTGGCCACACGGAACTGGGCCCCGCTGCACCGTCTTGCCGTGCGCGAGCTGGCAGTTCTGCGGGTCGAGCCGGCCAAACCGCAGGACACTCGGAACGGCGACGTCGACAGTCCGGGAACCGGGTTCTCGGCCGACCTGGACGAACAGGTCGTGCTGGACCGGCTCACAGGATGGTGGCGCTGCGACGCCCGCAGCGTCGCAGCAGGCCGCGTGCTTCCCGTGACCGTCGCCGGGTACGTCGTGGCCGTCCTCACCGGTCTGCAGCACTGGGAGAGCAACGGCCGAGGACGCCACCGCTTCCCCGACATGCAACTCGCTGGCTACGTCACCGACCTCGCCAGCCCCCGCATCCACATCACGGCTACCACCGACGAAGACCGCGACGCCGCCGAACTGCTGCTCGCGACCCGCCTGCCCTCCGAGTCCGGCGGCCCGATCGCCTACGTCTCCACCCACCACCCCGACCTCGAGGGATCGTGATGGACGCCAAGACCTACAACGCCGCCCTCGTCGAACTCCGCGCGGACCGAGACGAGATCAAGAAGGCCCGCGCCGCTCTGGCCAGGCTCGAAGCCGCCCGGGACAAGAAGATCCGCACGCTCGCCGCTTATGAGAAGGCGAACGCGGAACGCATCGCACCTGCCGCGGGCCTCAGCCTCGCAGACATCGTCGCGATCGCCCCCGCACTCGCCCCCGAGCACTTGGCCGAGTCCGCAGCCAACGAGGAGACACTGTCCGCTGACGCCACGGGCCGACCGGCCCAGCCAACCCAGACCACTGAGCCTGCCGCGCCCGCAGCACCGACGAAACCCTCCGCCTCTTCCGTTCCGGAGCCGACCACTGCCCCCTCGTCCGCGGCCGTGAACACACCCATGACCGGGGCCACGCGAGAACTGCCCTCGATCCCTGAAGGCCCCCAGGGAGACCGGTGGTTCGCCCACACCCCGAACCTTGCCTCCACCCACCCGAACTTCACCCAGCAGGCCCGCTCCACCGTCTTCCTCGACACCGCCACCGGCACCCTGGTCCACCGCGACCAGACCCTGCGCCTGAACCTGCCCGACACCACGGCCGCGACCATCCTCAACGCTGTCTTCCACGCCATCCCCGAGGGCACCGAGCGGATCTTCATCACCGCAGGAGACCCCTGGCACCACCAGGCCGACCAGCACCCCTTCCTCAAGGACGCCGTCGCCGCCTGGCTGAACGCCCCCATCCCCGGCTGGCGCACCGACACCGGCCGCGGCAAGGACAAGATGGCCGGCCACTTCGTCCACCCCCGCAACCCCGTCGCCCGCTACCAGAGCGACAACGGCGCGTTCCACGTCGAAATCCGCTCGGTGGGGGAGTGGTTCGACCCCGAAGACGCCGACCCCGCCACCGTCCGCGACGCCTTCGTCCTCCTGTGGAAGACTCTGCGCGCGCACTGGAACGATGCCGTCCTGATGGGCTCGCCCTCGCAGACCGGGCGCGACCTGTGGACCCGCACCATCCCCACCCGCGGTCAGCACGCCGACGGCTACCCCGTCCTGTCCGAAGAGCTCCGCGGCCTGCTGCACGCCACCGCCGGCCAGGGCCGCACCGAACTCATCACCCCGCCCTCTGTGCCCGAGCAGCTTCCCGCTCTCGTCGAGTACGACCGCACCTTCGCCTACGCCAAGCACACCTGGAAATCGCCCGTCGGAGCCCCCCGCCGCATCACCGCCGCCACGTTCGCCTCCTGGAGCGAGAAGGAACAGATCAAAGCCCTCTACGGCTGCAGCCACTGGCACGTCCGCGTCACCGTCCCCGACACCTGGAACCACGTCGGTATCCTGCCCGCCCCCGCCCTTGGCGACCGCGCCTGGCACTACCCCGCCCAGCCTGGCGCCACCTTCACCACCTGGGCCGGCGGCCCCGAAATCCACACCGCGCTGAGCAACCCGATCCAGCCGTGGCGCATCGAAATCCTCGACGGCCTGCTCTTCGACGACGGCAAACCCCTCGACGACTGGTCCAAGAAACTCAAGGAAGCCTGGTCCACCCTCGCCGCCCAGGCCGACCTCCACGGCGACCCCAACCAGCGCACCGCTGCCCGCCTCGCCTCCCGCGCCGTCCGCTCCCTGCTCCTGTACGGCATCGGCTCCTTCGCGCAGCGCCCCCGCATGGTCACCGGCACCACCCCCCGCACTCACGAGCGCGATGTCCCCGCGGACGCCGAGATCATCGGCTTCACCGACGAACAGATCACCTGGCAGCGCCCCACCGGCTTCTCCCGCGATCCCAACGCCCACCCGGAATGGGCTGCCGCGATCTGGTCAGGGGCCCGCGCCGCCCTGCTGTCCCAGCGCCACCGCGAGGACAACATCCACGCCGGAGCCCTCCACGCCCCGCCCGGGAGTGTCGTCGCCTTCCGCACCGACGCCGTCTACCTCACCACGCCGCAGCCCTGGCCCTACCGCGGTCAGCCCGGCGACTACCTTCGCAAAGGTCACCTCGCCGGCCCCATCACTGCCCCGACCACCGAAGAAGAACTCCTCACACTGCGCGACGCCGGCCGCATCGCCCTCAAGGAGGCGTGATGCCACCCCGCACACCAGCCGGAACCCTGCAACGCAGCGAAGCCGCTCACCTCGCCGACCAGCTCCAGGCCGCCGGGTTCACCAAACGCGACATCGCCCGCATCATCGACCGCGACCCCTCCCTCGTCTCCCAGTTCTACACACGCCACAAAGGCGCCGCCTTCGTCCCCGCCCTCACCCACGTCCTCGCCGCCGTCCAGAGCGCAGGCATCACCGACACCACCGAACTCGCCGCCATCGCCGCCCCCCACATCACCCGCCGCACCACTAGTTCCGGCACCCGCGCCCGCGTGCGCACCAAAGCCCTCCTCATCACCCCCACCGGCACCGGCACCGGCCGCGCCGGCGCCCAAGCCATCGCCTCCGGCGCCGCACGCCTGCGCCCCCTGATCGCCGAAGCCGCCCGACAAGACCTGCGCCTCGCCTTCACCGTCCGCCTCGCCAAGACCGGCTACGTCCACCCTTCCGGCAGCCGCACCGACTCACCCGGCATCCGCCGCGACGTCGTCCAACGTGCCGACCACACCGAGGAACGCTCCTACGGCTCCGCCCAGACCGGCGGCTTCGACGCCCGGGAATTCGCCAGCCGCACCGACCACGCCGGGGGAGACGTCACTGCCGCCGTGCACCAATGGCTCGTGGAGACGGGCCGCATCCACCCCACCGCGCACATCGTCCACCTCGAGGTACGCACCTGGCGATCGCGGTAGTGCTGCCGGCGGACAGTGCCGCGACGCGTCGCCGGCCGTCCTGGCCGAAGAGGCCCGTCGCCATGCCTGGGCGGCTGAGCCACGCGGGGCACAGACAACTCGACGGACATAGTCGTTTCGCAGCGGGTGTCCTGGTTCGGCGGCACAGCCCAATGGACTGGCCTGCGT
The DNA here is from genome assembly GCF_024497955.1 of Streptomyces sp. C10-9-1. Classification (GTDB taxonomy): domain Bacteria; phylum Actinomycetota; class Actinomycetes; order Streptomycetales; family Streptomycetaceae; genus Streptomyces; species Streptomyces sanyensis. The sequence goes on from NZ_JANHKP010000024.1 coordinate 84,609, forward strand.
GCCAAGGGCGGCGGGGCTCAACGCCTGGGAGCGGAGCCGTTGCATCTGCGCTCAGGACGCTGACCTGGGAGTCCGGGCGGATCCGGCTGCCCGATCCGGGCGGGTGTGCGGCGCGGCGCGAGCGTGGATTCGCTCTCATCTGACGTCGGTGTCCGTCGTGCTGGCCGATCGAGCGCCACGCGGCGACTCGCGTACGTCGCCGGCGGCCCTGGGGGGATTGAGGCCTCGCGCTGACGCGTGGGGAGGCGATGTGCTCCACACCAGGTCCACGGCATCAGGGGCGAGCTCCCAGAACGTGACGGCGCGCTGGCTGGCGAGCAGCGGGAGTGTGCCGATCAGTCCGTCATGTGACAGGCCGCAGCGGCGGGCGAGTTGGTCGGCTTCCGCTCGTCCGGCCGTCTCGCCGTGGGGAGTGTGTGCGGCGAGTGCCAAGGCGAGAAGGCGTGGGGCCGGGGCGAGGCGAGCGACCAGACCGCTTTGGATCACCCGCAGGGCCCAGTCGGCTGCCTGACGGCGGCGTCGCGAACCGAGGCTTCCGACAAGAGGGTCGGTGAGCCGGCCGGCGATGGTGTCGCCGTGTCCCGAGTACGGGCGGATCCAGCCGCTGTCGGCGAGCTCTTGCCCGGCGGTTTCGGGCTGAGGGAGTCTCATGCCCCGGACCAGCCCACGGGGGAGCTGCAGATGGCCGTGCGGGTCTGCCCGCAAGACGCATTGCAGAGCGAGGATCCGCCCCCGCGGACTGACTCTTTGGGGAAGTGAGGCGGCGAGATAGCTGAGCATGTCGCGCACCAGGGCCTGCTCGGCACCCTCTGTGCGAGTCGAGCCCCTGCCCGGGCGTCGGGTGGGGCGCAGGGTGGCAGTGAGTGTGGTGTCGGGGACGATACTGGCGTCCTTCATGGCGTGGGCGCAGGCCGTGCACGTGTCGGCGAGTCGCCACAGCCGCCCGCCGTGTTCCCGGGAGAGGACGAGAAGCAGCGGGCCGTCGCAGCCGCGGTGGCGCGGATGCCAGCGACAGCCCCGTTCATGGCACTGGCATGTCCGCAGGTGCTGGGGGAGGAGCGAGCAGCGGGCGTGCCGGGCCAGGTGGGCAAGGGCTGCCGACCGTGCGCTGTGGCCGTGGAGGGTTTCGGGAGCGAGGGCGCATTGAGTACAGACGAGGAGCGGTCCCTGTGGCTGGGGCCGTAGTTCGATGGTCCACGTGCGGGGCGCCGGCGGGCGTGTGGTGCACAGCCTCATCTGCCGCTGGTCTCTTTCTGCTCGGCCCCGTGGCCTGGCGTCCCAGGGAAGCGGCCGCGGGGAGTGGCATGACGGCGGCACCGTAGTGCAGACCTCTGCCCTTCCGCTCGGAATGCCATCTACACAAATAGGGCAGAGGTCTGCACTGACAGGGCAGGGGTCTGCACCGTGCGATGGACGGGTGACGATCTTGCCGCCCGACCCCGACCCCGACCTCGACGCGCTGCGCCAGGAACTCGCGCGCCTGCGAGGCGACCGCGGCTGGAGCTACGACGAACTCGCCACCCGAACCGGCCTGTCCAGGCGCACCCTCATCGAGATCGAGCAAGGCCGCACCATCGGATCCCTCGCCACCTGGCACGCCCTCGGCCACGCCTTCGACGTCCCCCTCGGCGGCCTGTTCGCCACCCTGTGCACCGGCCACGACCCCCCCGGCAAGAGTCCTGCATAGCCCCCGACCGACAGCCCCCCGAGGATCACCCGAATCGGTCACCGGGCGGGAACTGGCGACCGAACCCCCGAACGCCCATACCCACCTGTTGGGCCGGCCGGGGGAAGACGGCAGCGTGGACACCCTGAACGTGGCGCGCCGAGTGGAACCTTCACGCCCATGCACTCCACCCACCGCCCCACGCCACGCCACTGGGACGGCAGCCCCGTCGTCTCGCACCGCCGCCGCGTCCTGACCATCGCCGCCAACTGCCCCAGCCGCCTGCTGCACATCGCCCAACGCGGAGCGTGCCGAGACTGCGGCAACCGAATCGACTGGCACACCACCACCGACAAGCAGCCTGTCGCACTCCATCCCATGGAGCTCCCTGCCAGGGCCGTCCCGGAGCCGCTTCGCTGGCATGTCGCCTCCGGCATCGCGCACCCCGCCGACGACGCCAGCGGATGGTGCCGCACCGCCCACACCATCCTGTGCCCGGCACGCGCCGCACCCCAGCCGCCGTCACCTGCCCTCGACCACCTCCGTCGACGCCTCGCCCTCCACACCCGGCGACTCCTCGACACCGGAGCCTTCACCCCCCGAACGCCGCCCACAGCACCCGGTGCGTGCCGGCCAGAGCGCCCGGTCGTCCAGCTCCTGTACGGCCGATACCTCGCAGCCCACCCCATCGACGACATCCAGTGCGTCGCCCAGACCCGCCGCCGCACCCGATGCCACCAGCCCGTCCTCGACCCCGCTGCACCCGGACACTGGATCCTCACCCCCGCGGTGCTCCGCAGACACCGCCAACTGGCCCTGCCTGCCGTCGATATCGCTGTCTACGACCTCGGCGGCCGGCCGTACGCCGAGCAGGTGCGCTGGCGCACACAACGCTGTCCCATCCATGCCGCAACGACCGGGGCAGCCGACCTGGCCCTCGCCGAATGGGAGCCCTTCGACCCGATCAAGCACTACGCCCATCTCGCCACCCGCCTACCACGGGCCGTTCGCCGTACCTCGGGCTGAACCCACAAGCCCCCTCATCGCCGGCATCCCCGGTTCCTGGCGCCGGGCGACAGATCGGCCGCGGCACTCAGCCGCTTTCCCGGCCCGCCGAGCCCGCGACGCAGCCGTCCGTGCCAACCATCCCCCCTCTGTCCCCGCCAACCCGGAGCCGCGACGTGTTCACCCCGACCGACGAACAGGCCCACACAGCCGACCGCTTCCGCGCCGGTGACCACATCGCCCTCCAAGCGGGCGCCGGCACCGGAAAGACCTCCACCCTCGCATTCCTCGCCACCGCCACCAGACGCCGCGGCCGCTACCTCGCCTACAACCGGGCCATCGCCCACGACGCCGCCACCCGGTTCCCGACCACCGTCACCTGTAAAACCGCCCACGCCCTCGCCTACGCAGCCCTCGGCCACCGCTACGCCCGCCGACTCGACGCACCCCGACGCCCCGCCTGGCGCTCCGGCCAGGACCTCGGCATCACCACAACCGTCCGCATCGGCGACCACGACATCTCGCCCACCACCGTGTCCAACACCGTCCTGCGCACCGTCACTCGCTTCTGCCACTCCGCAGACCCCACCATCACCGCCAACCACGTTCCGCCCCTGCGTGGACTCGACGACCCCCAACTACGCGGCCATCTCGCCGAAACCGTCCTGCCCTACGCCCACAAAGCCTGGGCCGACCTGCAGCACCCCGACGACGGCGCAGTCCGGTTCGACCCCGACCACTTCCTCAAGATCTGGTCCCTCACCGACCCCAAGATCCCCACCGACTACCTCCTGCTCGACGAAGCCCAGGACACCAACCCCGTCGTCGAACACATCTTCAACAACCAGCGCGGTCACGCCCAACTCGTCATGGTCGGCGACTCCGCCCAGGCCATCTATCACTGGCGCGGCGCCAAAGACGTCATGACCGGCTTCGACGGCACGAAGCTCGCTCTGTCCCGCTCGTTCCGCTTCGGCCCTCACCTGGCGTGCGAGGCCAATAGGTGGCTCGCGATCGCCGACGCCCCCATCCGCCTGACCGGAACCGACACCATGCCGACCGAACTCGGCCCCGTCCCCCAACCCGACGCTGTCCTGTGTCGCACCAACGTCGGCACCATGAAACACGTCATGAGCCACCTCGCCGCCGGCACGCCCGTCGCCCTCGTTGGCGGCGGCGACAGCCTCCGCACACTCGCCCTGGCAGCGCGCGACCTCAAAGAAGGCCGACGCACCCACCACCCCGAACTCGTCCTCTTCCCCACCTGGGGCGCCGTCCAGGACTATGCAGCCCACGATCCTTCCGGACGCGACCTCCAACCCCTGGTCGACCTCGTCGACACCCACGGCCCCGAAGCCATCCTCACCGCCGTCAACCGCCTCACCCCAGAACACCACGCCAAGGTCACCGTCTCCACCGCCCACAAAGCAAAGGGCCGTGAGTGGGCACGCGTGAGAATCGCCGACGACTTCACCCCGCCCAAGGACACCGACCGGCAAGACGCACACGGCCGCCCCATCCCCGGCCCGATCGACGACAGCGAAGCCCGTCTCGCCTATGTTGCCGTCACACGCACCCGAACCCGTCTCGACATCGGAGGTCTTGCCTGGATCCAGGAACACCCCGACGGAAACCCACCGGGGATCTGCGCGACGCCGACCTGACCGGTGCCTTCTTCCTCACCCAGCCCCAGCTCAACGCCGCCCGCGGCAGTGCGGACATCCGGCTGCCGGAGTCAGTCACCCGCCCCGTGCACCGGACGGCGCAGCTCTGACAGCGCCTCGTCGACGGCCGTCCCGGCAACCGCCCTGGCGGTCACCGTGCGCCGCTCCAGATGCAGCCGCAGGCCCTGCGGCATCAGGGTGAGCCGTTCGGTGACCCGCAGCCGGTAGTCCGGGTCGGGCCGCAGGTCAGGGTAGTCGTGACCAGGAGCGTTTCGTTGGGATCTCGGCCAGCTTGACTGTCGACTTTAGCCATCCGCGGCGCGTTGTCAGTGCTCCCCCTTACCGTTTAGAGGGTGGCTGAAGGACTTGCGAACTTAGACACTGGATTCGCGCAGCGCATCAAAGCGCTCGCGTGCACTGCGCCCCTACACGACCTGGACGCCCGTAAGTCATCCGTTCAGTCGGCTGACTTGACTGCCTACCAGATGAGCGAGCTTGGGCTGCACGCGATCGATCTGGTGACTCTCGCGATGGATTTCGACGCCGGCGCTTCTCCGGAGCGGACCGTTGAAGATCTGTCCCGGTACGCCGCTGATCAGGCGCCGGACCGCTCTGCAGCTGAGCACGAGCACGCCGCTGGGTGGGTTCTTGAGAACCTGCTCAACGTGGGATCGGCTGATCGCGGCTTCCGCGCGGTCTACGGGATGACGGGTACCGACGGACGGTACGAGCGGCGTGATTTCGACTTCCGCCTTCTCGAGGAGGTTCCGGGAGCCGACGGCGGGATCTATCTGCGTGCTTCGAACGAGGCGGTCAATGTCCTGGTCGGTGCGCTGGAAGTTGACATCGAGTCGGCGCAGATTGCCGCGGATGTGCGGCTGGAGACGCTGATTCGGCGCGGTCGGCTCTCAGACGCGCAAGCTGCTGCTCAGGCCGCGCGGTACCGGACGATCCAGTACGGCGAGATGCTGCGTCAGCGGCTCGAGGCCACGAGCCGCGACGTGCGTACGGTGGACTGGCTGACCGCCATGCCGACGTTCATCGCGGAGGCGCTTGAGCACATCGAGGCCCGCTGCCGGGCGGAGAACGCCATCTTGGTGAACATCACAGAGGCGCGTGACACCGCCGATACCCCTGTGCGCAAGCAGCAGGCCGCTGCGCTCGTCGGGATCGTCCGCGATTGCCTGCGACGTCACGAGCAGCTTCAGGCAGCACTCCAGAACGCCGGTCGGCGCTTTCGGGCTGAGCAGGACCGGCAGACGTTCGCACCGCAGCCCATGCGGGCGGACCTCGACCTCCACGCTCAGCTCCTGCAGCCGGCGCTCGCCTTGCCGGTGCGCGACGCCGACGGGGTGCTCGCCGCTTACTTCACGCGGGTCGTGGGACTGGCCGTGCGCCCGGCGTTGCGTTTGGCTGACCTCTTTACCCTGCTGGTGACTCCTCCAGCGGTCCGCGAGGCGCTGGGCAGCGAAATCGAGGAGCCGGAATTGTCCGAGGTGGCAGAGGTGCCTCGCTTCCCGGAGGAGTGCTACGAGCACCTGGAGTGGTTGCTGGACCTCGACGTGGAGGCGCCGCGACGTCTGTCCGGGCTGCTGGAGGAAGCTCGAGAGCTGCATCCTGAGCTGCCGCTGCTCGTGGTGGTGCGGGTGCTCGCCCTCGCAGCGCAAGAAATCGGCCCGGCCGTCCGGCACGGCGCGTCTTCCGTGCTTCTCGCCGTGGACGACGGCACCGTGCTGAGTGATCCCGAGTTCGCTGGCGCCGATCTCATCGTTGCCCGAGCCGGATTGATCACTCCCGCCGAGGGCGACGGCGCAGGGCCTGAAGGGGCAGTCGTGGGAGCCCTCTCCCGAGATCTGATGCCTGCCGGGCGGGAAAGGGGGGCTGCATGAGCGCCGCCGACACCGCCGCCGAAGCCTCCCGCCTCGTCGGTTTCGGCCTACGGCCCAAACTCGTCCCCTCCCGCGACGATGAATACAGGCGGCTGGTGCGGCGCTTTCGGAGCGACGACGAGTTCGCCACCGTCACCGCCGCCGTTGCCCGAGGACTGGACCTGGTCATCCTCGAGGTCACCGAGCGGACGGGCGTGGTCGTCGCTTCCACCGAGGAAAGCGTCTTCGCTATCCGGATGACCGACTATGCGCGTCGGACCGGCGGCGATGGGAAAGCACACGAGCGGGTGCTCCACGCCCTGGCCCACCTGGGCGCCGCCACCCTCGCATTCCCACGCCCGGCAGACCTCGCCGACGAAACCTACCTCGGCCGGATCACCGCACAGGGAGTCGAAGCTTTCGTGCGACAAGCCTCCACCGCTCTGGCCGAAACCGCCACGGCGGAAGGAGCGGACACCGACCCATCCAGCGACCGACCGGGCCTGGAGGCGGTGTGGAGGGTCTATAAGCGCCGCGCCCAGACCGGGGCGACCGGCGACGGACGCAAACTCCATACCTCGACGACCGGCATCGTCAGCAAGGCCCTTGCCTTCCTCGCCGATCAAGGCCTGCTGGTGCGCACCGGCGACGCGCGAGGCGGCACCTACCGAACGACGCCGCGCTACCGGGCACAAGTCCGGGAGGCCGGCGCAATCATGTTCGACGAGCTCCTGGCGCTCGGCATCACCGAGATCACTGACGGAACAGGCACGCTGACCGCCGTCGAATGGTCACCCGACGACATCGCCAAGCTGTAGGGGATGACTGTGTACGAACTCAACCGCGTCCGCATGTTCGGCGTCGGCCCGCGCGGTGCCCGTTTCACCGACGTCACCTTGAATCTCGCCGACGTGGGCCAGCCCATCGGCGGGGGGACGCTGTTCGACGCCCCTCCACGCCGCCCCAGCCCCTACAGCCTCCTCCTTCTGGAAAACGGCGGCGGCAAGAGCGTCCTGCTCAAACTGCTCTTCTCGGTCATCCTGCCCGGGAAACGCAACACCCTCGGCGGCGCGTCCGAAGTTCTGGAGAAGTTCGTCGTGGGGGAGGACGCGGGACACGTCGTACTGGAGTGGATGCACGTCAAAACCGGCGAACGCATCGTCACCGGAAAGACCTACCAGTGGCGACGCAAGCGCACCAGCGACGGCCGCAAGCTGGGTGAGGCATGGTGGTCGCTGCGCCCCAATCCCGCCGTCGAGGTGTCCACGCTCCCTTTCACCGCCGACGGCCGCCGCCTACGACTGGGCCACTTCCAGGAAGCGCTGGAGGAGATCGACCGCAATCACCCAGCCACTCAGCTGGCCTGGATCGGATCCCATCAAGGGGAGTGGCTCGACCATCTGCGCAGCCTGCGCATCGAACCCGAGCTGTTCGCCATCCAGCGCCAGATGAACGCAGACGAAGGGGAGGCGGCCAGCGCGTTCAAATTCAAGAGCAGCAAGGAATTCGTCGACTGGCTCCTCACGATCGTCATGGACCCGGCCGACGCCGTCAGCGTGGCGGACAACTTCGACAGCTACGCCACCATCGTCGGCGATCGATCCGCGATGTTGATGGAGCGCGACTTCGCCGAAGGCGCCGTAGCAGCGCTGCACCCCTGCGGCGCGGCGCACACCACGGCGATACAGGCGCGAGCCGCGCTGCAGCGCACGGAGGAAGACATCCACGCGTTCGGTGCCCAACTCGCAGCGCGCCATGACGCTGAACGGACTGCCGCCAGACGGCTGACTGGTGAGCACGCCACAGCAGTATCCGAAGCAAGCGCATCCGAAACCGACCGCGACCGGACGCGTGACGTCGTCAACGAAATCCGCCGTCAGACGATTGCCTTGGAACTCGCTGCCGCGGAGGAACAGCAAGACGCTGCGCAGCTCGCACAAGCAGCGGTCGAGCTCGAGCTGGCTGGCTGGACGGCATCCGAGATGGTCGAAGCCCGCGACCAATCAGTCGCTCACGCACGCGCGCTCGAGCGACAGATCGCCGACGCCGAGGAGACTGCACGACCCGCTCTGGCCGCACGCGACGCGGCCGCGGCCCAGCTGCTGGCGAAACTCCACAACGCGGCAGCCCATGACCATGGGCAGGCACGAAAGCTCAATCAGGAAGCTGAAGAGTGCAAGCTGACCGCTAAGAAGGCGGACGAGCAGCGCACTGCCGCGCTGCGGGACGAGGAGAAGGCCCGCAGCGCACAGCAGGCAGCCCTGGCCGAAGTCGGGGAAACGGCCCGCGCAGTAGCCCAGGCCATTTCCGACAATCTCATGCCGGCTGGCACAGACGTGCCCGCTGCAGCCCGGGAAGCCCGCGCGAGAGCAGACCTCCTCAAGGACACGCTTGCTGCCACAGAACGCAAGGCCGCAGAGGTCGCACGGGAGTTCAAGGACGCTCAAATCCGCGCCAGCGAAGCCGCCGGGGCGCTGCTGGAAAAGGAGCGTGAACAGCAGCCGATAGCACAACAGTTGAAGGATCTGACCGCCCGGGCTTCTCGACTGGCCGCCGATGACGTGCTCGTCGCGGCCCTGGCGGTAGACCGTATCGACACGGAGACCCTCGACGCATCGGCGGAAGCACTCGCCGGTCAGCTTGCCGAAGACATCGGCTCACGTGAAGAACGGCTGGACGGCCTGCGCGCTGTACAGAACGGCGACCACCGTGTTCTCACCGCGCTGGGCGACGGCGGCCTGCTGCCGGCCAGACCCGAGGTCGAGGCCGCCGTCGAGGTTCTGCGGGACTCAGGCGTCGCCGCCCACACGGGCTGGCAGTACCTGGCGCAAAATGCCTCCGCCAGCGAACGCGTCACCCTCATCGCGACACATCCAGAACTCGCCGACGGAGTCGTGCTCGTCGACGCAACACAGCTTCCCCAGGCCCGCACCGCCATCAAAGCGGCAAACCTGCTGCCCGCAGCCGCGATCGCCGTCGGCACCGGTGCGCAGCTGCTCACCGCAACTGAGCCGACCTCAGCCCGCTTCGTGCTCGAGACCAACCCGGCCATGTTCGACGAGGAAGCCGCCGAGGCGCGCAGGGCGGAGCTGCGCGAGGACATGAAACGCCGCGGCCAGGAGATCGCGACACTCACCACGGCGCTGAACCGAACCCGCGACGTCGCCGCCGAACTCGCTGCCTGGCGTAAAGC
>NZ_JANHKP010000025.1 GCF_024497955.1 Streptomyces sp. C10-9-1
CACGGAACGGGCGAGGCACGGAACGGGCGAGGCACGGAACGGGCGAGGCACGGAACGGGCGAGGGGCGACGCGGTGCGTCGCCCCTCGCCTCCAGTGCACGCGTGTCAGCCGCGTCTGCGGTTCACTGTCCCTGCTGTTCATCGCGGCGGCGCTGCCACCGCTGCTCGATGCGGTCCATCACCGACCTGCGCTGATGGCGCTGGCGCCGGGTGCCATGGCCGCCTGCGGCCTGCTGCTCGCCCGGTTTGGGGGCCTTGCGCCAGCCGGTGACCGCCAGCACCGCGCAGCCGAGCATCACCAGGAAGCCCACCACGCTGATCCAGATCTGCTGCGCGACCATTCCGGCCATGAGGAGCGCGATACCCACCAGGAAGCCGGCGACCGCCTGGTAGACCCGTCGCCGGGTGTACGTACGCAGCCCGCTTCCCTCGAGCGCTGTCGCGAACTTGGGATCTTCGGCGTACAGCGCTCGCTCCATCTGCTCGAGCATGCGCTGCTCGTGCTCCGAGAGCGGCACGGAGTCCTCCTCGTCGTCGGTCGCGGGGGCGACCGGTATGCGGCCCTTTCAGGATAGGCAGGGTTTCGCCCCCGTGAAACCCGCCCACTCGCCTCACGCCAGTCCGGGCCGCCATGCCCGATCGAAGTCCTGAGGCGTAGATTCCCCAACCTCCGATCCGTCATGCCGGACGGTGTCCCCCGATCATACGGGGCGAACGGCGCGGCCGGGGGGTCGGAGCCGTACTCCGTCTGCCGCTGCGCCGCTGATCAGGCCCGCCTCTCCGCGAGGACGTGCAGCTGGGTGGCGACGGAGCGGAAGGCGGCGAGCTCCGCCGCGGCGGCCTCCAGTCTGAGCAGCGCCTCCAGAGCACCCGGTTCGGTGTCCACGAGCACCCCGGGGACCAGGTCGGCGAAGACCCGCACCCCGTGGACGGCCGAGACCTCGGCACCGGTGGCGGAGACGAGTTCGGTGAGCTGCTCCGCGGTGAACCGCCGCGGCACCGGGTCGCCCTCCCCCCAGCGCCCGTCGGGATCGTCGAGGGCCCGGTGGGCCTCGGCGAAGTGGCCCGCGAGGGCGCGGGCCAGGACCGCGCCGCCGAGACCGGCCGCGAGCAGGCTCAGCGCACCGCCGGGGCGCAGAGCGGCCACCGTGTTGCGCAGCCCCTCGGCGGGGTCGTCGACGTACTCCAGCACCCCGTGGCACAGCACCGCGTCGAAGCCCTCGCGGCCGACGACGTCGAAGAGGCCGTGGACGTCGCCCTGGACGCCCCGGACCCGCTCGGCCACTCCGGCCTCGGCCGCGCGGCGCTCCAGGGCGAACAGGGCGTTGGGGCTCGGATCGACCACGGTCACGCGGTGGCCGAGTCGGGCGAGCGGTACCGCGAAGTTGCCGGTGCCGCCGCCGGTGTCGAGGACGTCCAGCGCTTGTGCTCCCGCCGCCTTCGCCCGGCGGTCGATCGCGTCCTGGAGCACGTCCCAGACCACGGCGGTGCGCAGGGACGCACGGGAGGGTCGCGGTGGGGTCTCCCCACCGGAGGCAGGAGAACGGTCCGACACGGCAGGTGGCTCCTCGGGCGGTGTGCTGGCGTTGTGCCGTCCACCCTATTGCCTCCGCCCCGTCGCCTCCGCCGCCCGGTCCCGCGCGGCACCCGGCCGCGGCGACCCTCCGCGGGCGGCGGCGCGGGAACGCGGGGCGGCCCTGCCCGAGCACGGGGCCGCCCCTCCGGCAGATCAGCCGCCGGGGGACGGACCGGTCCGGTCCGTCCGGGATCGCGGGACGGCGGACCGGAGGGAGAGCAGGCGCTCCACGACGCGCAGGAACATCGCCGCGTCGCGCAGCAGGTCGTCCGCGTCGCGGGCGGTGGCCGCGCCGGGGATGCCGGCTTCGGCCCGGGCGCGGCGTTCGGCGCCCGCGGCGAAGAGCATGCTCCACTCGGCGAGCTCCGGCGCCGCCTCGGGCAGGACTTCCCAGGCACTGCGTATGCGCCGCCTGCGCCGGGGGGCCGGCTCCGGGCGCCCCCGGACGGCGAGCACGGCCGCGGCGGAGCGCAGTGCGGACAGGTGGGCGGCGGCGAACCGCTCGTTGGGCGCGGACAGGCCCGCGGCCTCGTCCAGGGCGGTGCGGGCGCGGGCGAGCAGGGCGAGGGCGGCGGGCGGAGCCGAGGAGCGCCGCCGCACGGGGTGGACGTCCTGCGCCGGTCCGGTCGATGAGGGGGCGGGGGCGGCGGCGCGGCGCGGGGAAGCGGCTGCTGTCGAGCGGCTGGCCATGACGAGCCTCCTGTCGTCGGGTGACGGTGCGGTAGCCGTCTGCACCCATGGTGGGGGCACCCACTGACAAGGGCTCCGACCTGGGAACCCGCGGGGCGCGGCGGCCGGGACCCGCGAGGCACCGGCCCGGGCGGCGGGGCGGGAGGAGGCCGGGGCCGCCTTGCACCCGCCGGGGGCCTCGGGCTACTTTTGAACTGACCAGTCAGTTCAAAGAATGGGTGATCGTGGGGAAGCAGGGGGCGGAACCGCCCGGCGGACCGCGGGGAGCGGGCGTCGGCGCCGAGGGCTTCGGGCTGCGCGGCCCGCGCGGATGGGCCTTCCGGTCGGTGTCCTTCAGAGCGGAGCCGGGATCGCTGGTCGCGATCACCGGGCCGTCGGGTTCGGGGCGGACCTGTCTGCTGCTCGCCCTGACGGGGCGGATGCGGACGGCCGAGGGCACCGCCGAGGTGGCCGGACTCGACCTCCCGCGCCGGATGGCGGCCGTACGGCGGATCAGCGCACTGGGCCATGTGCCGGGCGTCAGCGAACTGGAACCGGCGCTCACGGTGGCCGAGCACCTGCGCGAACGCGTCCTGCTCCGGCGCAGGTTCAACGGCTCCCTCAGGGAGCTGCTGCGGCCCCGCGGGGCCCGGGCCGCCACGGCGCGCACCCTGATCGACGCGGCCCTCGCCGCCGCCGGGCTGGACACCGCGGCACTCCCCAAGGGGGAGCGGACCGCCGTGCGGGACCTGGAGAGGCTTCAGGCGCTGCGGCTCTCCGTGGCACTGGCCCTCATCGGCGGGCCCCGGCTGCTCGCGGTCGACGACACGGACCTGAAGCTCTCGGACGGCGACCGCGAGGAGGCCTGGGCGATGCTGCGCTCCGTCGCCGCGTCCGGCACCACCGTGCTCGCCGTGTGCAGCGACGCCCCCGAGGACGCGGTCGTGGTCCGGCCCGGGGGCCCTGCCGGGGCGGCGCAGGCCCCGGGCGGATCGGACGCGGGCACCGGCACCGGCACCGGCAGGGGCGCGGCCGACGCGGACACGGACGCGAGCACCGCCACGGACGCGGCCGACGCGGACACGGACGCGAGCACCGCCACGGACGCGGCCGACGCGGACACCGGTGCGGACGCCCGCGGGGACGGGCCCGGTGCCCGGCCAGGCGCCGGGCGGGGGGCCGGACACCGAAAGGACCGGGCTCCCGGGCGCCCGAAGGCCCCCGGGAGCGGGGAGGGGGCGACGGCGGGCGACACCCCGGACACCACCGTGCGCCAGGGACGACAGGGCCCTGGCGGAAAGCCCGCGAAGAAGGCCGAGGACGACACGGAAGGGGCGGCCGATGCGCTCGCCGAGACTGGCCGCTCTTGAACTGAGGCGCTTCGGCAGGGGCAAACTGCCGATGGCCGCCCTGATCGCCGTTCTGCTGCTCCCGCTGCTGTACGGGGCGCTGTACCTGTGCTCGTTCTGGGACCCCTACAGCCGGCTGGACCGCATCCCCGCCGCCCTGGTCAACGCCGACGAGGGGGCCACGGCGGACGGCCGCCGCATCGCCGCGGGCGACGAGATCGCCGGGAAGCTGCTCGACAGCGAGGTCTTCGACTGGCACGAGGTCAGCGACGCGCAGGCCCGCGAGGGGGTCGAGGACGGCACGTACTACCTGTCGCTCACCATGCCGGAGGACTTCAGCCGGCGCATCGCCTCCAGCTCGGGCGACACGCCCGAGACCAGCGCGCTGCGGGTGCGCACCAACGACGCCAACAACTACATCGTCGGGCAGATCTCGCGGAGCGTGTTCTCCGAGGTCCGCAACGCCGCGTCGACCGACGCCTCGCGCACCTTCCTGGACCGGATCTTCATCTCCTTCTCCGACATCCACGACGCCACCGAGAAGGCCGCGGAGGGCGCCGAGGAGCTCAAGGACGGCGTGGGCCGGGCCAAGAAGGGCTCCAAGGACCTCGCGGACGGGTTGACGGACGCGAAGTCCGGCAGCACCAGGCTGTCGGGCGGCATCAGCAAGCTGCACACGGGGGCGGGCGAGCTGAGGACGGGCTCGCGCCAGGTCGCCGAGGGCACCCAGCAGCTCGCCGACAAGGTCAACGGCGTGGCCGAGGAGGTCCGCCCCTATCTCAAGAACGACGGCAGGAACATCCGCAACACGGCCCGCCTGGTGGCCGACTCCTCCCGCGCGGTGCGCCACAACCTCGATCTGCTGGTGAAGGCCGCGCCCGGGACCTCCGCGCTCGCCCACGCATCGGCCGAGGAACTCGCCGGGATCCACCGGACCCGCTGCGAGGAGGCGGACGCGGACGACCCGGCCTGCCCGGCGCTGGAGCGGGCCAAGGTCACCGCCGCCGACGTGGCGGCCGTCGCCGACGATGTCGAGACGCTGGTGAAGGACGCCGACGGCGACCTGAAAACCATGCGGGACCAGCTGAAGAAGCTGGAGAAGCAGGCCGACGAGCTCGCCGCACGGGGCCCGCGGCTGGAGGAGGACCTCGAGTTCGCGGTCGGCAAGATCAACGAGCTCAACTCCGGCGCCCACAAGGTCTCCAAGGGCGCGGCCTCGCTCTACACCGGGCTGACCGAGGCCAAGACCGGCTCGGCCGAGCTGGACAGCGGCGTGGGGCGCCTGAAGAAGGGTGCGGGCGACCTGGACGGGGGGCTGTACCGGCTCTCCGGGGGATCCGAGGAGCTCGCGGCCGGGCTCGGCGAGGGCGTGGAGAAGATCCCCGACTACGACGAGCGGGACCGCGACCGGCGGACCTCGGTGATGTCCGACCCGGTGCAGCTCGCGGCGCGATCGCTGCACGAGGCGCCGAACTACGGAACCGGCTTCGCCCCGTACTTCATCCCGCTCTCGCTGTGGGTGGGCGCCATGGTCGCCTACATGATCATCCAGCCGATGAACCGGCGCGCGCTGGCCGCGGGAGGCTCCGCCTGGCGAATCGCCCTGGCCGGCTGGCTGCCGGTCGCGTCGATCGGTCTGCTGCAGGTCGGGGCGCTGATGTCGGTGCTGCACTTCGGCCTCGGCCTGCAGACCGCCAGAGCCGCCGGGACGGTCGCCTTCCTTGCCCTGGTGACCTGCTGTTTCGCCGCCATCATCCAGTGGCTCAACGCCCGCTTCGGCGCGGCGGGCCGGATCCTGGTGCTCGCGGTGCTGATGCTGCAGCTCACCTCGGCGGGCGGCACCTACCCGGTGCAGACCTCCCCCGGGTTCTTCAACGCCGTCCACCCGTTCCTGCCGATGAGCTACGTGGTGGACGCCCTGCGGCGGCTCATCACCGGCGGCGGCCTCGGCCCCGTGTGGGAGGCCGTTGCCGTGCTGGCGGCGTTCACCGCCGGGGCGCTGGCCCTCACCGCGCTCTCCGCCCGGCGCCGGCAGGTGTGGACACTGGACCGGCTGCACCCGGAGCTGAGCCTGTGACCACCGCGCGACCTGTGAGAATCACCGGTATGGACAGCACGAGCACGAGACGGCGCGCGACCCGTGCGAAGCTCTACGAGGCCGCGGTGACCCTCATCGCGGAGCAGGGCTTCTCCGCCACCACGGTGGACGAGATCGCGGAGCGCGCCGGGGTGGCCAAGGGCACGGTCTACTACAACTTCAAGAGCAAGACCGAGCTCTTCGAGGAGCTGCTGCGCCACGGTGTGGGGCTGCTGACGGCCTCGCTCCGGGAGGCGGCCGACGCGACCGCGGCACGCGGCGGGACGCGGGTCGAGGCCCTGGACGCGATGATCCGCGCCGGACTGGTGTTCATCGACCGCTACCAGGCGTTCACCCAGCTCTACGTGGCCGAGCTGTGGCGGACCAACCGGGCCTGGCAGGACACCCTGCTGGTGGTGCGCCAGGACGCGGTGGCCGTGGTGGAGGGGGTGCTGCGCCACGGGGTCGAGGAGGGCGAGCTGAGCCCTGAGATCGACATCCCGCTGACGGCCGCCGCGCTGGTCGGCATGGTGCTGGTCGCCGCGCTGGACTGGAAGGCCTTCCAGCCGGAGCGCTCGCTGGACGAGGTGCACGGCGCGCTGTCGCTGCTGCTGCACGGGCGGGTGAGCGGGCGCCGGGACTGAAACCCGGCGCGCCCGCGGAAGGCCGGGCACGGCGCGCGGCCCGGACCGGCTGAGGCCGGTCCGGGCCGCGTCGGGCATCCCCCCGGACACCCCGGCGCGAAGAGCCCCGTCCCCCGAGCGTCCCCCGCGGTCCTGGCCCCTCGGCCCTGCTCCCCGTCGCGGGTGGGGCACCGCGCCGTTCCGGCACCCCGTGTCGCCGGTGCGGCGCCGCTCCCCCTCCGCGGCCCCCACTCTCCCGTCCCGGACGTCCCGCTCCCATCCGCGCCCCTACTCAACCCGCCGCCTAGGTACGGATACTCAGGGGGATCCGCGGGCGGCCCCACGCGGCGCGGGCGGGCTGGCTACCATCGCCTCCGTGTCGGTACTCCCCCTGGTCTTCACGAGCGGCTGGGCGAGCGGGATCAACGCCTATGCGGTGGTCCTCCTGCTCGGCCTCTTCGGCGCCGCCGGCGTCAGCGACGACGTGCCCGCGGCGCTCCAGCGCCCCGACGTGCTGATCGCCGCCGGTGTGCTGTTCGCCTGCGAGGCGGTCGCCGACAAGATCCCCTACGTCGACTCCGTGTGGGACTCGGTGCACACCGTCGTCCGGCCGGTCGCCGGGGCGGTGGTCGCGGCACTGCTCGCGGGCGAGAGCGGTTCGCTGCCCGAGCTCGCCGCCGGCGCCGTCGGCGGGGCGACGGCGCTGGCCAGCCACCTGGTCAAGGCGGGGACGCGGATGGCCGTCAACACCTCGCCGGAGCCGTTCAGCAACATCCTGGTGAGCATCGCCGAGGACCTCGGGGTCGCCGGGATCGTCACCTTCGCCCTCTTCCACCCGGTGGCCGCGGCGTCGGTCGCCGCGGCGCTGCTCCTGGCCGGCATCGCGACCACGCTCTTCCTGGCGTCCAGGATCCGCCGCTTCCTGCTGCGTCGGGCCCGCCGCCGGGAGGGCCGGGCGGCCCCGGCCGGTGTCGCCGCGGGGCCACCGGAATGAGCGTTCCGCCAGGTCGATAGGGTCGGCCCATGGCACGGATTGCGGTGATCGGCGCCGGGATGGGCGCGATGGCGGCTGCGGCCCGGCTGGCCACGGCGGGCCACCGGGTGACGGTGTACGAGCGCGGGGGGACGTACGGCGGCTCGGTGGGCCGCCGCACCCGGGACGGCTTCGCCTTCGACACCGGGCCGGGCCTGCTGCACCTCCCCGCCGTCTGGCGGGACGTCTTCGTGAAGACCGGCAAGGAGCCCCTGGAGCGGTCCGTGACGCTCACGCAGGTGGACCCCGCGAGCAGGCACCTGTTCGCCGACGGCACCTCCGTCCTGCTGCCGAACGCCTCCCGGGCCGGGGTCGTCTCCGCTCTCGACGCGGCGCTGGGCGCCGGGGCCGGGGAGCGCTGGGGCGAGTTCCTGGGGCGGGCCAGGCAGACCTGGGAGCGCGTGCGCCGTCCGCTGCTGGAGGAGCCGCTGCCCGCCGACCCGGCGGCGCTCGCCTCGCAGGACCCCTACCCGGCCGTCCGGCGGGGCCTGCTGCGCCGCCGCGCGGCCACCCTGGCCGAGGTCGGCGGCCGGGAGCTGCGCGACCCGCGCCTGGCCGCGCTGCTCGACGCGTACGCCGCCTCCTACGGACTCGACCCGCACACCGCGCCCGCGGCCGCCGCCGTCCTGCCCTACATGGAGCAGACCTTCGGCTCCTGGTACGTGGCGGGCGGGATGCGCGCCCTCGCCGAGGCCCTGTACGAGCGGTGTCTGGCCCGCCGGGTGGAGTTCGCCTTCGGCACGGGGGTGGTGGCGACCGACGTGGCGGGCGGACGCGCCTGCGGGCTGGTGCTCGCCGACGGCACCGCCGTGCCCGCCGACGCGGTGGTCTCCGGGGCGCCGCTGCCCGCGCTGTCCCGGGACGGCGCGCTGCCCGGCCGGGAGGCCGGTGGATGGCCCCGGTGCCAGTCGCAGGTGCGGACGGGCCGTGTGACGGTGCTGCTCGCCCTGCGCGGGGAGCGGTCCCCCAACGCCGTGCACCGCACGGTGGTCCACGGGGCGGACGGCCCGGGCGAGTGGCGGGCCCTGGCGGCGGGGCGGCTGCCGGAGCGCCCGACGGTGACCGTCCTGCGCCCGGACGACCCGCTGGTGCGCCCCGACGGGGCGCACGAGGCGCTCACCCTGACCGCCACGGTGCCCGCGGAACCGGCCTCGGGGGCCTGGACGGCGGACACGGGCGGCGAGTTCGCGGACCGGATGGTCGAGGCCGCCCGGGCCGCGGTGCCGGACCTGCCGGACCGGGTGCTGTTCCGCGAGGTGCGCACCCCGGAGGACACCCGTGCCGACACGGGCTCCGCCGTGGTTCCGCCCCCGGCGCTGCCCGGGGTGTCCGGGACCCTGCTGCCCGCGGCCAACGCCGGGCCCGTGGAGGGCCTCTACGCGGTGGGCGGCTGGGCCCACCCCGGCGGAGGGCTGGCGCACGCGGGCATGTCCGGGGCGCTGGTGGCCGGACTGGTCGTGGAGGGCGCGGGGTTCCGCGGCTCCCGCTGAGACCGGAGGCGTCGGACGCCGGGCGGGGCGGCCGCGGCTCAGTAGCGGTAGCGCTGCTCGTCGTGGGCCGGGTCGTAGCCGTAGGGGTCCGGCTGCCCGTCCTGGGACGCGGCCTCCCGGCCGGTCTCCCGCTGCTGGGGGACCCACACGCCACCGGGCGGGGTGTCGGTGTACGGCTGCGGGTAGGGCTGGTACTCCTCGGGGGCGTAGGGGTCCGCGTAGCCCTGCGTGCCGTAGTCCTGGGCCCCGTAGCCCTCCGCCGCGGGCGCGTGGCCGTCCGCGGGGGTGTAGCCCGCGTACTGGGCGGTGTCGTAGGCGTCCGCGTAGGCGGCGTACTGGTGCTGCCTGTCGCCGTACCCGTAGTCGGAGGAACCGTACTCGGAGGAACCGTACTCGGACGCGCCGTAGCCGGTGGACTCGTGCCCGGCCGCACCGTCCTCGTGACCGGTACCGGGCTCGGCGTAGGCGTCGTAGGCGCCGTAGACCCGTCCCGCCCCGTCGGAGTCCGCGTCCCCCGCCCGGTCCTCGCCCCAGGCCCCGCTTCCGCGGGCGCCGTACCGGTCGGTGTCCTCCGGCTGCTGCCCGTAGGTCCCGGCGTCGCCGTCCGCGCCGCTGCCGGCGGGGTCGTAGCCGCCGTAGGCCCCGTAGCCGTCGGCCTCCCCGCCGAAGGGGGCCTCCGCGCCGTGGGCCTCGTCCGTGGCCCCGTGGCTGTCGTCGGAGAGTTCCGAGACCTCCAGCGTGGGGTCCTTGCGGGCCCCGCCGGCGGAGCGCCGGCGGCGGCTGGCACCGGGCTTCCCGCCGAGCGCCCAGCCGGTGGAGAAGCCACGGCGGAAGGAGAGCGTCACATAGGTCTGGCCCACCGCGAAGGCGACCCCTCCGACGGCGATGACCGCCCGCGACGACAGCAGCACACCGCCGACCACCGCCAGGAAGCCGGCGAAGGCCAGCAGCCGCCAGCGCAGCCGCGCCTTGTACTGGAGCAGCACCTCACCCAGCAACCACAGCGCGACGATGCCGAACGCGATGTAGAGGACCGTCCAGCCCATGCCCGCCCCTCTCCAGCGGCCGCCGCCCCGCGGCGGGGCGGATACGGCCTGTCACGACTGCCGGTGCAGTCCGAGATTCTCGTGGATCTCGAGTGTGGCGGTGGAGTTGTTGAGCGTGATGAAGTGCAGACCCGGAACATCCTCGGCAAGCAGCCTCGCGCAGAACTCCGTCGCGAACTCGATGCCAATGGAGCGTACAGCGGCCGGATCGTCCTTGACCGAGAGGATCCTGTCTTTCAGTTCCCGGGGGATCTCGGCGTTGCTGAGTTCCGGGAAGCGCTCCAGCTGCCGCACGCTGGTGAGGGGCATGATCTCGGGGATGATCGGGGTCTCGCAACCGGCCGCCTCGGCCCGGTCGCGCAGGCGCAGATAGCTGTCCGGGTGGAAGAACATCTGCGTGATGGCGTAGTCGGCCCCCGCGTGGCACTTGTCCACGAAGTGCCGGATGTCCGTGTCCCAGTCCGAGGAGCGGGGGTGCATCTCGGGGAAGGCGGCGACGCCCACGCAGAAGTCCCCGGCCTCCTTGATGAGGCCGACGAGCTCCGCGGCGTAGGTCACGCCCTGGGGGTGCCGGACCCATGCGGCCATCGGGTCGCCGGGCGGGTCGCCGCGCAGGGCGAGGATGTTGCGGATGCCGGCGTCCGCATACTGGCCGATCATGTTCCGCAGTTCGGCCACCGAGTGGCCGACGGCGGTGAGGTGGGCGACCGGGGTGAGGGTGGAGTCGGAGGCGATCTTCTGGGTGGCCTTCACCGTCCCGGAGCGGGTGGAGCCGCCGGCACCGTAGGTGACGGAGACGAAGTCGGGGCCCACCGCCTCCACTCTGCGCAGGGCGTTCCACAGGTTGCGCTCCCCCTTGTCGCTCTTCGGGGAGTAGAACTCGAAGGAGTACGTCGTCTCACCGGCTGCGAGCATGTCGCGCACGGTGCGCGCGCGGTCCGTCCTGGTGGAAGCAGTGCCGAGGGCCATACCCGCAGGTTAGCCAGGGTTGGCGGGTCCCCCAACCGGATCAGGGGTTTCCGTCCCGAAATGCCCGACTGCCGTCCACATGGCGGACTCCCGTGAGACGGCGGCCGGCCCCGCAGGGCACGGCCGCCCGCCCCGGGACGCGCCCCTCAGACCGCGCGCTCCCGGATCCGCCGGGCCAGCTCCGCGCTCGCCGCCCCCGGGTCCTCCGCCTCGGTGACGGCACGGACGACGACCACGCGGCGGGCGCCCGCGTCCAGCACCGCGTCCAGGTTGCCCGCGTCGATCCCGCCGATCGCGAACCAGGGGCGCGGGGTGGGGAGCGAGGCCGCGTAGCGCACCAGGCCGAGGCCGGGCGCGTGACGGCCGGGCTTGGTCGGAGTGGGCCAGCAGGGGCCGGTGCAGAAGTAGTCCACCCCCGGCTCGGCCGCCGCGGCGTCCACCTCGGCCTCCGCGTGCGTGGAGCGGCCGATCAGCACCCCGGAGCCGAGCACCGCGCGGGCCGCGGGCACCGGCAGGTCGCCCTGTCCGAGGTGGAGCACGTCGGAGGCGGCGGCGTGGGCCACGTCGGCGCGGTCGTTCACCGCGAGCAGGGCCCCGTGGCGTCGGCAGGCGTCGGCGAGGACCTTCAGGTGCTCCAGCTCCTCCCCGGCCTCCATCCCCTTGTCGCGCAGCTGCACGATGTCGACGCCCGCGGAGAGCACGGCGTCCAGGAACTCGGGCAGGTCGCCCTGGCGCCTCCTGGCGTCGGTGCAGAGGTAGAGCCGGGCGTCGGCGAGCCGGTCGCGGAGCGTGGACATGGGTGGTTCCCCCCGGGTGGACGTGCGGGTGCGAAGCGCGCGGTGCCGACCGGACGGCGGGCGTCGGGACGGCACCGCGCCTCGGCGGTGTCGGGTGCGGCGGCAGCGGCCGCCGCGGGGTCGGACGCGGCTGTCAGACGGCGAGCGCCTGCGCCCGGCGCTTCACCTCCGTGCCGCGGTTCTCGCCCAGGGCCTGGGCCGGGGTGCCCGGCAGGGTCGGGTCAGGGGTGAACAGCCACTCCAGCATCTCCTCGTCGGTGAAGCCGTCGTCCCGCAGCAGGGTCAGGGTCCCGGACAGTCCCTTGACGACCCGGTCGCCGTCGATGAAGGCGGCCGGCACCTGGAGGGTCCGGTTCTCGCCCCGGCGGACGGCGATCAGCTGGCCCTCCTTGACCAGCTGCCGCACCCGGGTCACCTCGACATCGAGCATTTCCGCGATGTCCGGCAGGTGGAGCCAGGCGGGTACGAGGGCGTCGGTCTTAGCGTCAATCTCGGTCACGGGGACAAGCCTGCCATCCGCGGCGGACAGCCGGTAGCCGACGCCTGCGCGAGGGCTCGGGGATCCGCCGTCCGGCCGCGCCCACGGGGACGCTTCAGAGGGTGGCGGACTTCAGCGGGACGGCGGGATCCGCGGCGCGGACCGGGTCCGGCCGGGCGCCCGCGGCGATCAGCCTGCGCCCCTGGGCCACGTCGCGCGGCCGGTCCACGGCCAGCACGGCGACGAGCACGCCCTCCCGCAGCCACAGCGCGGTCCACGCGGTGTCCGCCCACGGGTCGCCGCGCCACAGCAGGGTGTCGGCCGCCGGGTGGTGGCCGGCGTACTGCACGAAGCGGCCGAACTGCTCGGACCAGAAGTACGGCACGGGGTCGTAGGGCTCAGCCCCTCCCCCGGTGATCGCCGCGGCCACGGTGCGCGGGCCCTGGAGGGCGTTGTCCCAGTGGTGGACCAGCAGCCGCCTGCCGTACCGGGCGGACGGGTAGGAGGCGCAGTCCCCCACCGCGTAGACGTCGGGCGCGGAGGCGCGCAGCCCCGCGTCGGCCAGGACAGCGCCGTCGGGGCCGAGGGCGATGCCGCTGCCGGCCAGGGCATCGGTGGCCGGCCGGGCCCCGATCCCCACGACCACCGCGTCCGCGGCGATCCGGCGTCCGGCCCCGCTCCCGGCGAGCGTGACGGCTCCCGGTTCCACCGCGGCGACCCGCTCGCCGGTGAGCAGCCGGACCCCCGCCTCGGCGTACCAGCGGGCCATGGGCGCGGCGGCCTCGGCCGGCAGCGAGCCGGCCAGCGGACGGTCGGCCGCCTCCACCACGGTGACGGCGCAGCCCGCCGCCCGGGCCGCCGTGGCGAACTCCGCCCCGATCCAGCCGGCGCCGACGACCACGATCTCGTGCCGCCGTGCGAGGACGGGCCGCAGCCGCTCGGCGTCGTCCAGGGTGCGCAGCAGGTGCACCCCGGGCACGCCCTCCG
Source organism: Streptomyces sp. C10-9-1 (assembly GCF_024497955.1). GTDB lineage: Bacteria > Actinomycetota > Actinomycetes > Streptomycetales > Streptomycetaceae > Streptomyces > Streptomyces sanyensis. The sequence continues at coordinate 13,095 of NZ_JANHKP010000025.1, forward strand.
TACCGGGCAGGGCCAGGGGGACGGCGCCGGTGGCGAGGACGAGGGCCTCGTAGGCCACCGGACCGGCCTCGGTGTCCACCTCGTGGTCCTCGGGGCGCACCCCGGTGACCTCGCAGCCGAGGCGCAGCTCGATGCCGAGGGCGTCGAAGTCGATGTCGAAGGCCGAGCCCTCCGCGGTACCCAGCAGGACCGCCTTGGACAGCGGCGGCCGGTCGTAGGGCTGGTGCGGTTCGGCTCCGATCAGGGTGACGGCCCCGGCGAAGCCGGCCTCGCGCAGGGCGACCGCGGTCTGCACCCCCGCCATGCCCGCGCCCGCGACGACGACCCGCCGCGCGTCCCGTACCCCGGTACCTCCGCCGTGCGTCTGCTCGCTCACCCGGCCACCCTAAGGGCAGCCCCCGGCCCGGACGCCACCGCCGACGGGACGTCAGGGCGCCGGCTGCCCGACGGCGCCGGTGCCGCGGCCCTCGGGCGACTCCCACGGCCGCGTCCCCTCCAGGCGCGGGCGGCCGTCCGGGAGTTCGGACCCGCGCGAGCCGAGGCGGCGCTGCCGTCCGCTCCGGCCGGACGCGGCGGGCGTCGAGCGCGCCGCCCGGCCGGGTACCCGCGCACCACGTGCCCGCTCCCGCTCCCGGCCCGGACGCGCCCCTACCGCCCGCGGCGGGCGGACCGGGTGCGCGCGAGGACCCGCCCGCCGGGCGGACCGGCCGCCGGTGCCCTCCCCGCCCTCCCGGGGCCCGGCGGCTGCCTTACCGCGCCCGAGGCCCTGGGTTTAGGGTGGCCTCCGTAAGGCACACGCGGGAGCCCGGACGCACCGGGCTGAGAGGGAGGCTGGCCGGCCTCCGACCGTACGAACCTGATCCGGGTCATGCCGGCGAAGGGAGGGGCTGGACGCCCATGTCTCGTACACCGACCACGCCCGACGTCCTCGTCATCGGGGGCGGCGTCATCGGACTGGTCACCGCCTGGCGGGCGGCGCAGCGCGGGATGCGCGTCACCCTCGCCGACCCCGAACCGGGCGGCGGGGCCGCCCGGGTGGCGGCCGGGATGCTGGCCGCGGTGACCGAACTCCACTACGGGGAGCAGGCGCTGCTCGCGCTGAACCTCGACTCCGCCCGCCGCTACCCGGCGTTCACGGCGGAACTCGAGGAGGCGAGCGGCATGCCCACGGGCTACCGCCGCTGCGGCACGCTCGCCGTGGCCCTCGACGCGGACGACCGCGCGCACCTCAGGGAGCTGCACGACCTCCAGGTGCGCTCGGGCCTGGACTCCGCCTGGCTGAGCGGCCGCGAGTGCCGGAGGCTGGAGCCGATGCTGGCGCCAGGAGTCCGCGGCGGGCTGCGCGTCGACGGCGACCACCAGGTCGACCCGCGGCTGCTCGCCTCGGCGCTGCTGACGGCCTGCCGACGCGGCGGGGTGGAGTTCCGCCGCGAGTGGGCGCGCGAGCTCACCGTCTCGGGCGACCGGGCGGCGGGGGCGCTCCTCGCCGACGGCACCCGCGTCTCCGCGGACCAGGTCGTGCTGGCGGGCGGCAGTCTCAGCGGGCGGCTCGCGGGCGTACCGCGGGACGTGCTGCCGCCGGTCCGGCCCGTCAAGGGGCAGGTGCTGCGGCTGACCGTGCCGCCGGCCTTCGGGCCCTTCCTCTCCCGGACCGTGCGCGCGGTGGTCCGGGGCAGCCAGGTCTACCTGGTGCCGCGGGAGTCCGGCGAACTGGTCGTCGGGGCGACCAGCGAGGAACTGGGCTGGGACACCACGGTCACCGCGGGCGGCGTCTACGAACTGCTGCGCGACGCCCACGAGCTGGTGCCGGGCATCACCGAGCTCCCCCTGGTGGAGACCCGGGCCGGGCTGCGTCCGGGCTCCCCCGACAACGCCCCGCTGCTCGGGCGCACCGCGCTGCCCGGGCTGCTGCTGGCCACCGGGCACTACCGCAACGGCGTGCTGCTCACCCCGGTGACCGGCGAGGTGCTGGCCGAGGTGCTCGCGGGCGGCGAACCGCCCGCGACCGCGCGCCCGTTCAGCCCCCGCCGCTTCTCACGACAGGAAGTCCCCGCATGAACGTCTCCGTCAACGGCACCCGCCGCGACCTGGACCCCGGCACCACCCTGGACGCGGTGGTCGGCTCGCTGAGCACGGCTCCGACCGGGGTGGCCGCCGCGGTGAACGAGACGGTCGTGCCGCGCGGGCAGTGGACCGCGACCCTGCTGTCCGACGGCGACCGCGTCGAGGTCCTCACCGCCGTGCAGGGAGGGTGAGCGCCGTGGCCGACGACCGTCTCGTCATCGGGGGCACGTCCTTCGGCTCCCGCCTGATCATGGGCACCGGCGGTGCGCCGAGCCTGGAGGTGCTGGAGCACTCGCTGGCCGCCAGCGGCACCGAGCTGACCACCGTCGCGATGCGGCGGCTGGACCCGACCGTGCAGGGCTCCGTCCTCTCCGTGCTGGCGCGGCTCGGCATCCGGGTGCTGCCGAACACCGCCGGGTGCTACACGGCGGGCGAGGCGGTGCTCACGGCCCGGCTGGCCCGCGAGGCGCTCGGCACGGACTGGATCAAACTGGAGGTCGTCGCGGACGAGCGCACCCTGCTGCCGGACGGCGGGGAGCTGCTGGACGCCGCCGAGACGCTGGTCGACGACGGGTTCACGGTCCTGCCGTACACCAACGACGACCCCGTCCTGGCGCGGCGGCTCCAGGAGGCGGGCTGCGCGGCGGTCATGCCGCTCGGCTCACCGATCGGCTCCGGGCTGGGCATCCGCAACCCGCACAACTTCCGGCTGATCGTGGAGCAGGCGAGGGTGCCGGTGATCCTGGACGCGGGGGCCGGTACGGCCTCGGACGCGGCGCTGGCGATGGAGCTGGGCTGCGACGCGGTGATGCTGGCCTCGGCGGTCACGCGGGCGCAGGAGCCGGTGCTGATGGCCGAGGCCATGCGGCACGCGGTGGAGGCGGGGCGGCTGGCACGGCGGGCGGGGCGCATCCCGCGCCGCCACTTCGCCGAGGCGTCCTCCCCCGTCGAGGGCCGGGCGGACCTGGCGCACGACCCGGAGCGCCCGGCCTTCTGAGACCGCGCCCGGCGGGCCCGGAACCGGGCGCCGCCGGGCGCGGGGCGGCGCGGCGTGCGTCACAACCGCGCTGCAAGCCCGTACCGGAGCGCCGGGGGCCCGGTGCGCGGCTCGTAGACTCTCCCCGTGGACACGACCCTCCAGGACCCCCTCGTCGGGCAGCTGCTCGACGGCCGCTACCGCATCGAGGCGCGCATCGCCGTCGGCGGCATGGCCACGGTCTACCGGGCCGTCGACACCCGGCTCGACCGGGTGCTCGCGCTCAAGGTGATGCACCCGGAGCTGGCGGCCGACGCGACCTTCGTCGAGCGGTTCATCCGCGAGGCCAAGTCCGTCGCGCGCCTGGCGCACCCCAATGTGGTCGGTGCGTTCGACCAGGGCGCGGAGGGCGCGTACGTCTACCTGGCCATGGAGTACGTCGAGGGCTGCACCCTGCGGGACGTGCTGCGCGAGCGGGGGGCGCTGTCGCCGCGGGCCGCGCTGGACATCCTGGAGCCGGTGCTCGCCGCGCTCGGCGCCGCGCACCGGGCGGGCTTCGTGCACCGCGACATGAAGCCGGAGAACGTCCTGATAGGGGACGACGGCCGGGTCAAGGTCGCCGACTTCGGCCTGGTGCGCGCGGTGGACACCGTGACCAACACCTCGGGGGCGCTGCTGGGCACCGTCTCCTACCTGGCCCCCGAGCAGATCGAGTACGGCACCGCCGATCCCCGGGCCGACGTCTACGCCTGCGGTGTGGTGCTCTACGAGATGCTCACCGGCGGCAAGCCGCACGGCGGCGAGACCCCGGCCCAGGTGCTGTACCGGCACCTGAACGAGGACGTCCCGCCGCCCTCGGCCGCCGTCGCGGGCCTCGCCCCGGCCCTGGACGACCTGGTGGCGGGCGCCACCGCCCGCACCCCCGAGGTGCGCCCGCAGGACGCGGTGGCGCTGCTCGCCGCGGTGCGCTCGGCCCGCGGCTCCCTGGACGAGGCGCAGCTGGACGCGGTGCCGCCCGGGGCGGCCGCACCCGGCGCGGGGGACGGGGACGCGGAGCGCACCGACGTCCTGCCGCGCACCGTCGCCCGCCGGGCGGCGCCGGAGGCCGAGGTGCACCGCACGGCCCGGCTGGCCGCGCCGGTGCCCGGGCCCTCCGGGGCCGGGCCGGGCGGTCGCGGGGGCCTGCGGGACCGGTTGCCGCGACGCCCGGTGCTCACCCTGGTGGCCGTGGTCCTCGCGGTCCTGGGCCTCGGCGCCGGCGTGTGGTACATCAACTCGGGCCAGTTCACGCGGGTGCCGGCGCTGATCGGCACCACGGAGGCGCAGGCCCGTGAGCGGCTGGACGCCGCGGGTCTGGACGTCCGGCAGGTGCGCCGCGAGTTCAGCGAGTCCGTGCCGCGGGGCTCGGTGCTCCGCAGCGACCCGGGCACCAACGAGCGGGTCCGCGGCAACGGTTCCGTGACGCTGGTCGTCTCGCGCGGTCCGCGGATCGTGAAGGTCCCCGACCTGGCGGGCCGGCCGCTGGAGCAGGCGCAGGAGGCGCTGCGGAAGGCGGGGCTCGCCCCGGGCGTGGTGACGCGGGAGTTCGACGAGACCGTGCAGCAGGGATCGGTGATCCGCACGGACCCGGAGGCGGGCAGCAGCCGCAGCCCGGACAGCGCGGTGTCGCTGGTCGTGAGCCGGGGCGCGCCCGTCGACGTCCCGGACGTCACCGGCGGGTCGGCGGCCGCCGCGCGGCAGGCGCTGGAGGGCGCCGGGCTGAACGTGGAACTCGCTCCCGAGCGGGTGAACTCGCCGCATCCCGCAGGGAGCGTCGCCCGCCAGTCCGCCGCCGAGGGGACCCGGCTCGCCGCCGGCGACACGGTGACGCTGACCCTGTCGAAGGGGCCCCGGATGGTGCCGGTGCCGGATGTGGTCGGCGCCCCCGTGGAGGAGGCGAAGGCCCGGCTGGAGGCGGCCGGGTTCGCGGTGGAGGTCCGCAAGACCTTCCCCTTCCTCGGCGACGAGGTCGCGAGCCAGTCCGTCGCGGGCGGCGAGGAGGCACCCGAGGGCAGCACGGTCACCCTCCGGATCGAGGGGCTGTAGGGGCGTGAGGCGCAACCCTGTCGGCAGCCATGTCCCCGTGGCCGGCGGACTGGCCACGACCGGCCTGGCCTACGCCCGTGAGCTGGGCGCGGAGGCCGTGCAGGTCTTCGTGGCCAACCCCCGCGGCTGGGCCACGCCCGCGGGCAGCCCGGCGCAGGACGAGAAGTTCCGGGCCGCATGCGCGGCCGAGGGCCTGTCGGCCTGGGTGCACGCCCCCTACCTGATCAACTTCGGCTCGCACACCGAGGCGACGGTGGAGCACTCGGTGCACTCGCTGCGGCACTCCCTGCGGCGGGCCGGGGAGATCGGGGCGCTCGGCGTGGTGGTGCACACCGGTTCGGCGACCGGCGGCCGCGGGCGTGCGACCGCGCTGGCGCAGGTGCGCGAGCGGATGCTGCCGCTGCTGGACGAGTCGGCCGGGCAGGAGGACCCCTGGCTGCTGCTGGAGTCCACGGCCGGCCAGGGGTCCTCGCTCTGCTCCCGGATGGAGGACCTGGCCGCGTACGTGGAGGCGCTGGACGCCCATCCCCGGCTGGGCTTCTGCCTGGACACCTGCCATGTCCACGCGGCGGGCCACGACCTGGCCTCTCCCGGGGGCGCCGGGCGGCTGCTGGACGAGCTGGTGGCGGCGGTGGGGCCGGGGCGGCTGCGGCTGGTCCACGCCAACGACTCCCGGGCGGGGGCCGGGGAGCGCCGCGACCGCCATGCCAACATCGGGGACGGGACGATCGGGGCGGAGGCCTTCCGGGAACTGCTCGCCCACCCCGCCACCGAGGGCGTCCCCTTCGTCATCGAGACACCGGGCGGGACGGCCGGCCACCGGGCGGACGTGGAGCTGCTGAAGCGCCTGCGCTGAACGGCGCACACGGCCGGGGTACGGGTGCCGGCGCGGGCGGCGGGTCCCGCACGCGCGACCGGGGGTGCGGGCCGCCCCCCGGAGGTCAGAGTTCGGGGCCGTCCCCGGGCTCCTCCTGGTAGGAGTAGCGCTGCTCCCTCCAGGGGTCACCGAGGTTGTGGTAGCCGCGCTCCTCCCAGAAGCCGCGCCGGTCGGCGGTCATGTACTCGATGCCCCGGACCCATTTGGGGCCCTTCCAGGCATAGAGCTGCGGCACGACCAGGCGCAGCGGGAAACCGTGCTCGGCAGTGAGCAGTTCGCCGTCCTTGTGGGTGGCCAGCAGGGACCGGCGCCCGGTGAAGTCGTCGAGGCGCAGGTTGGCGCTGTAGCCGTACTCGGCCCAGACCATCACATGGGTGGCCGAGGGCGCGGGCGGGGCGAGGTCCACCACCGTCCGGGCGGCCACTCCTCCCCATTCGGCCCCCAGCATGCTGAACTTCGTCACGCAGTGCAGGTCGCCGACGACCGTGGTGAACGGCAGCGCCGAGAACTCCTCGTGGTTCCAGCAGTGCTTGTCGCCGTCGGCGGTGGCCCCGAAGACCCTGAACTCCCAGCGGTCGGGCTTGAACCGGGGCACCGGCCCGTAGTGGGTGACCGGCCAGCCGCGCTGGATGCGCTGTCCCGGCGGGAGCTCGGACTCCTGTGCTGCACGCTGTTCCCGGCTCTCCGGCTGACCCATGCCTTCCATGGTGACAGACCGGGAGGGGTGGTCATGACCAGGTCTGGCCCGATTCGGGCAACTCCCACTAAGGGGGAACTTACTGGACGGTCTCTGACCTTGGTGCGAGGATGCGCGGGACCGTCCAGCCACACACGCGGAAGGAGCCTCTGCGATGCAGGGCGACCCCGAGGTCATCGAGTTCCTCAACGAGCAGCTGACCGCCGAATTGACCGCGATCAACCAGTACTTCCTGCATGCCAAGATGCAGGAGAACTTCGGCTGGACGAAGCTCGCCAAGTACACCCGGGCGGAGTCCTTCGACGAGATGAAGCACGCGGAGACCCTGACCGACCGGATCCTCTTCCTCGACGGACTGCCGAACTACCAGCGGCTGTTCCACGTGCGGGTGGGCCAGACGGTCACGGAGATGTTCCAGGCCGACCGGCAGGTGGAGGTCGAGGCGATCGACCGCCTCAAGCGGGGCATCGAGGTCATGCGCGCGAAGGGCGACATCACCTCGGCGAACATCTTCGAGTCGATCCTCGCGGACGAGGAGCACCACATCGACTACCTCGACACCCAGCTGGAGCTGATCGAGAAGCTCGGCGAGCCGCTCTACATCGCGCAGCTGATCGAGCAGCCGGAGAGCTGAGCCCGGCCGCGGCCCGGCGGACGGCCCGGAACCGCGTCGACGGGGGAACCCGCCCGGGTCAGGCGGCCTCGTCGAGGGCGCGCCCCAGGGCGGCGGCCGGGTGCGGCACGGCCACGGGCCGCGCCGGGGCGGCGGCCGGCAGCGCGGACTCCCCGCCCTGCTCCAGCAGCTCCCGGCGGGGGCAGGCGCCCCGGCCGAGGAGTCCCTGTATGCGGCGCACACAGGATCCGCAGTCGGTGCCGGCCTTGGAGACGGAGGCGATCTGCCGGGGCGTGCAGGCGCCCGCGGCGGCATGCTCCTTGACCTGCTTCTCGGTGATGCCGAAGCACGAGCAGACGTACACGCCGTTCACCTCCCCTTGAGGAATCGGGCGGGAGGCGCCGGTGGAGCCGTCCCGGGTCGCCCCGCCCGATGCGCCGGGGCCCGCTTCCCGGGCCCTCCGTGTCGGTGAGGCTAACCTAACCTTACCCGGCGCGCGAGGCGTGCGACAGCCCCGGACACGGCAGTGGGGCGCGGATCACACGGATCCGCGCCCCACCGGTGCCGCTCCGACCGCTACTGGTCGCGGTACATCTCGGCGACCAGGAAGGCCAGGTCGAGGGACTGGCTGCGGTTGAGCCGCGGGTCGCAGGCCGTCTCGTAGCGCTGGTGGAGGTCGTCGACGAAGATCTCGTCGCCGCCGCCCACGCACTCCGTGACATCGTCGCCGGTCAGCTCGACATGGATGCCGCCCGGGTGGGTGCCGAGGGCCTTGTGGACCTCGAAGAAGCCCTTCACCTCGTCGAGCACGTCGTCGAAGCGCCGCGTCTTGTGCCCGGAGGCCGCCTCGAAGGTGTTGCCGTGCATCGGGTCGGTCACCCACGCCACGGTGGCACCGGAGGCCGTCACCTTCTCGACCAGCTCGGGGAGCCGGTCGCGGACCTTGTCCGCGCCCATGCGCACGATGAACGTCAGCCGGCCCGGCTCGCGCTCCGGGTCCAGCCGCTCGACGTACTGGAGCGCCTCGTCGACGGTGGTCGTCGGCCCCAGCTTGATCCCGACGGGGTTGCGGATCCGGGAGGCGAACTCGATGTGCGCCCCGTCCAGCTGCCGCGTCCGCTCGCCGATCCAGACCATGTGGCCCGACACGTCGTACAGGTGCCCGGTACGCGAGTCCACCCGCGTGAGCGCCGACTCGTAGTCCAGCAGCAGCGCCTCGTGGGAGGCGAAGAACTCCACCGTCCGGAACTCCGCCGGGTCGGTGCCGCACGCCTTCATGAAGTTGAGGGCGTTGTCGATCTCCCGCGCCAGCTGCTCGTAGCGCTGCCCCGAGGGGGAGGACTTCACGAAGTCCTGGTTCCAGGCGTGCACCTGCCGCAGATCGGCGTAGCCACCGGTGGTGAAGGCGCGCACCAGGTTCAGCGTGGAGGCCGAGGCGTGGTACATCCGCTTCAGGCGCTCCGGGTCCGGGATCCGCGCCTTCTCGGTGAAGTCGAAGCCGTTCACCGAGTCGCCCCGGTAGGTCGGCAGCGTCACCCCGTCGCGGGTCTCGGTGGGCTTGGAGCGCGGCTTGGAGTACTGGCCCGCGATCCGGCCGACCTTGACCACCGGCACGGAGGCCGCGTACGTCAGCACGGCACCCATCTGGAGCAGCGTCTTCAGCTTGTTCCGGATGTGGTCGGCGGAGACGGCGTCGAAGGCCTCCGCGCAGTCGCCGCCCTGGAGGAGGAACGCCTCGCCCCTGGCGACAGCGCCCATCCGGGCACGCAGCTGATCGCACTCGCCCGCGAAGACGAGCGGCGGATACGACTCGAGGTCCGCGACGACATCGCGCAGAGCCTCGGCATCCGGGTACTCGGGCTGCTGCGCCGCGGGAAGGTCTCGCCAGGTGTTGCCACCGTCTGCGGTGGTCTTAGCGTTCACGGTCACCCTGTCAACACTACGGGGTCCCGCAGCCTGTCCAGCCCCGCTCTCACAAGGTGAGACGGCGGGGCTGGCGGCCCGCCGCCCGGCCGGTCGCCGGACGGGAGGGGCGAAGGCCCGGTGCGGGCGGCCCCGCGGGCGGATGCGCTAGGGTCGCCCCGTGCCCGCGCAGCAGACCGTGAACCTGGACTGGTGGTGGCCCGCTCTCCGGCGGCCCACCCCCTGATCGCGCGCACCGACCCGATCACCGAGGCCGCCCGAGGGGCGGCCTCGACGCGTTTCCGCCCCGGGTCCGTCCCGGGCACCGCGGCCGTTCCTCCCCCACGGAAGGAACACCGCATGCACGACCACTCCCCCGCAGCACCGCCGTCCGCGCGGCGGCTCGTCGCCGAGCTGCTGCGCGGCGACGAGCCCTTCGCCCTGCTCCACCGGCGCACGCCCGGCCGGGACCACGCACGGGCCGAGGTGCTCACCGGCCCGGTGCACCGGGTGGGGCGCCTCGCCGACCTGCCCGTGGGCGAGCGGCCCTCCCTGGCGCTGGTGCCCTTCAGGCAACTCGCCGAGCGGGGCTTCGAGGTGCACGACGACGGCACGCCGCTGGCCGTGCTCACGGCCGGGACCTATCGCGAGCTGCCCCTGGCCGAGCTGCTGGAGGCCCTCCCCCGCCACCGCGTCCACGTCGAGGACGGCGCCTTCGACACCGGCGACGAGGAGTACGCGCGGACCGTCCGGCGCGTCGTCGAGGAGGAGATCGGCCGGGGCGAGGGGGCGAACTTCGTCATCCGGCGCACCTACACCGGGAAGATCGAGGGCTTCGGCCGGGCGGACGCCCTGGCCCTGTTCCGCAGGCTGCTCGCCGGGGAGCGGGGCGCGTACTGGACCTTCGTGGTGCACACCGGCGAGCGCACCCTGGTGGGGGCGAGCCCCGAGGTGCACGTGCGGATGAACGCCGGCACCGTCGTGATGAACCCGATCAGCGGCACCTTCCGCTATCCGCCCGAGGGGCCGTCCGCCGAGGCGCTGCTCGGCTTCCTCGCCGACCGCAAGGAGCGCGAGGAGCTGTCCATGGTCGTGGACGAGGAGCTGAAGATGATGTGCGCCGTCGGCGACCGCGGCGGGGTGGTCGTGGGTCCCCGGCTGCGGGAGATGGCGCACCTCGCCCACACCGAGTACGAGCTCAGGGGCCGGTCCTCCCGGGACGTGCGCGAGGTGCTCAGGGAGACGATGTTCGCCGCCACCGTCACCGGCTCCCCGCTGGAGAACGCCTGCCGGGTCATCCTGCGGCACGAGAGGCCCGGCACGGACGGCACGGCCCGGGGCTACTACGCCGGGGCGCTGGCCCTGCTCGGCACCGATGCGGAGGGGCGCCAGACGATGGACTCGCCCATCCTGATCCGCACCGCGGACATCGCCCCGTCGGGGGCCCTGCGGGTGCCGGTCGGCGCGACGCTGGTGCGCCACTCCGACCCGTACGGGGAGGTGGCCGAGACCCACGCCAAGGCCGCGGGCGTGCTGGCGGCCCTGGGGGTGCGCCCGGCACCCGCGGCCGCCGCCGCGGCCGGGGCACGGCTCGCCGACGACCCCCGGGTGCGGGCCGCGCTGGACGCGCGCCGGGCCGGCCTGGCGCCGTTCTGGCTGCGGATGCAGGAGCGGTCCGCGCGCTCGGCCGCGCGCGTCCTCGTCGTGGACGGCGAGGACACCTTCACCGCCATGCTGGCGCATCTGCTGCGGGCCTGCGGCCCCGAGGTGGAGGTGGTGCGGCACGACGCGCCCGGTCTGCGGGAGCGTCTGCGGGCCCACCGCGGGCCGGTGGTCCTCGGGCCCGGCCCGGGCGACCCCCTGGACACCTTCTCGCCGAAGATGCGGCGCCTGCGGGAGCTGGCCCGCGAGCTGCTGGCGGAGCACCGCCACGGCCTGCTGGGCGTGTGCCTGGGACACGAGCTGCTGGCGGCCGGACTCGGCCTGGAGGTGGTCCGCAGGGACGATCCGTACCAGGGGGCCCAGGAGCGGATCGACTTCTTCGGCCGCGCCGAGACCGTCGGCTTCTACAACAGCTTCACCGCCCGCTGCGACGCGGCGGAGGCGGACCGGCTCGCGCAGGGCCGCGTCGAGGTGAGCCGCGACGCGGTCTCGGGGGATGTGCACGCCGTGCGCGGACCCGGCTTCGCCGGGGTGCAGTTCCATCCCGAGTCGGTACTGACGCTGAACGGCGCCTCCCTGGTCGCGGGGCTGCTGGCGGGCCTGGTCCCGGTGGCCTGAGGCAGGGTCAGGCGGTCGGTGCGGCGGGGACGAGCACGTTCTCGCCGCGCCGGCCGGCCACGTAGTCGTCGACGTTGCGGGCGGTGGTCTCCGCGATCTGGGTGACGGCCTCCCGGGTGTAGTACGCCTGGTGGGAGGTGACGACCACCCGGGGGAAGGTGACCAGCCGCGCCAGGGTGTCGTCGTCGATGCCCTCGACGGACTTGTCGAGGAAGAAGAGCCCGGCCTCCGCCTCGTAGACGTCCAGCCCCACACCGGAGAAACGGCCCCTGCGGAGCTCGTCGACGAGCGCGTCGGTGTCGATCAGGCCCCCGCGGCTGGAGTTCACCAGGATCGCGTCGTCCTTCATCGCCCGCAGCGCCGCGGCGTCCAGCAGGTGGTGGGTGGCGGGCACCAGGGGCACGTGGAGGCTGACGACGTCGGCCTCCGCCAGGAGCTCCTCCTTGGTCGCGTACTCCATGCCGAGGGCCTCGCAGGCGGGGTTGGGGGCGATGTCCCAGCCGAGCAGGCGCATCCCGAAGCCGTGGGCGATGCGGGTGAACGCCTCCCCGATCTTGCCGGTGCCGAGCACCCCGACGGTACGTCCGCGCAGGTCACGGCCCATCAGCCCGTCGAGCCGGAAGTCGAAGTCACGGGTGCGGTTCCCGGCGCGGACGATACGGCGGTTCACGGCCATGGCCAGGGTCCAGGCGAACTCGGCCACCGAGTAGGGGGAGTAGTACGAGACCCGGGCGACGGTCAGGCCGAGGCGCTCGGCCACGTCGAGGTCGATGTTGTTGAACCCGGTGGAGCGCTGGGCGATCATCGACGTCCCCCCGACGGCGAGCGTCTGGAGCACCCGGGCGTCGAGCCGGGCGTTGACGCTGGTGGAGACGGCCTCGTAGCCCGCGGCCATCGGGGCGGTGTCGGCGCCGAGGAAGACGTCGGTGCAGTGCAGCTCGTGCCGGCCGGAGAACGCCTCCTCGATGAGGGGCCGTTCGTCGGCCTGGACGCCGAAGGCGAGGACTTCCACGGTCACTCCCAGGGGTGGGGCGGGGTGCCGGGCCGGGGCCCGGGGGACGTGCCGCATTCTGCCCTCCCGGGAGGGTTCCCGGGGCTCCTCCCGGCGGCACGTCGCCTCCCGCATGCGGGGGCGTGGCGGCTCAGGCCTCGTCCAGGCCCGCCTCGATGGCGTAGCGGACCAGCTCCACGCGGTTGTGGAGCTGCAGCTTGCCCAGGGTGTTCTGGACGTGGTTCTGCACCGTCCGGTGCGAGATGACCAGTCGTTCCGCGATCTGCTTGTAGGACAGGCCCTTGGCCACCAGGCGGAGCACCTCGGTCTCCCGGTCGGTGAGCCGCGGCGCCTTGTCCCGCCCGCCTCCGGCCGGCGGCGCGGGCTCCGAGGCGAGCCTGCGGTACTCCCCGAGCACCAGCCCCGCGAGGCCCGGGGTGAACACCGGGTCCCCGGCGGCGGTGCGGCGCACGGCCTCGGTGAGCTCCTCGGTGCTCGCCGACTTCACCAGGTAGCCGGTGGCCCCCGACTTGACCGCCTCCAGCACGTCCGCGTGCTCCCCGCTGGCCGACAGCACCAGGACCCGCAGTCCCGGCAGGGCGCCCACCAGCTCCTTGCACACCTGCACCCCCGGCAGCTCCGGCAGGTTGAGGTCCAGGACCAGGACGTCGGGCACCGCGGCCAGTGCCCGCCGCACGGCCCCCGCCCCGTCGCCCGCCGTGGCCACGACCTCCATGCCCGCCTCGGCGAGGTCGCGGGCGACCGCGTCCCGCCACATCGGGTGGTCGTCGACGACCATCACCGTGATCGGCCGTGCTTCGCTCATGTGTCCGCCTTCCCCCGGGGAACCGTCAACTCGACCTCCGTGCCCTGGCCGGGCACCGAGAGCAGCTCGGCCCTTCCGCCGAGGTCCCGCAGCCGGCCGCGGATGGACTGGGCCACGCCGAGGCGCCCCTCCCCCTCGGCCTGCGCGAGTCTGCCCTCCGGAATGCCCGGACCGTCGTCCCGCACGGTGACGACCACCTCGTCGGGCCAGTCCTCCACCAGGATCCAGGCGGAGGCCGCCTCACCCGCGTGCCGGCGGACGTTGTCCAGTGCGGCGCCGACCGCGGCGGCGAGCTCCCGTGCCGCCCCCGGCGCGAGGAGGACCGGCGCCCCGGGCCCGGAGAGCGTCACCCGGGCGCCCGCGCAGGGCGCCAGCAGCGTCCGCAGGTCCACCGGCCCGGCGGGCCCGCTCTCCGCGGGGGCGTTCTCCGCGGGGGCGGGTGCGGCCTCCGGGCTGCGCGAGGGGGGCACGAGTCCGCCGGAGACCAGGGTGCGCAGGGCGACCTCCTGCTCGCCGGCCATCCGGCCCAGCTCGGCCGCCTCGCCGCCGAGGGCGGTGCCGCGCCGCTGGACCATCGCGAGCACCTGGAGCACGCCGTCGTGGATGTCCCGGGCCAGGCGCTCCCGCTCCCGGGTCGCGGCGTCGATCTCCAGGGCCCGTGCGAGCGTGCGCTCGGAGGCGCGCGCGACCTCGACCACGTAGCCGATGGCGATCGAGGCGACCCAGACCAGCAGGACGTTGTGGAAGGTGTCGGCGCTCGGCTCGCCCCGTTCGACGATGTTGGCGACGGCCACCAGGGAGGAGGCGAAACCGGCCCAGCGCCAGCCGCCCTTGAGGGCGAAGGCGAGCACCGAGCCCGCGGTCCAGATCGAGGGCAGCGTGGGCCCGTCGTGGGTCTGCGCCTGGGCGTCGGCGAGCGGGGTGAGCAGGATGCCGGTGAGGGCGATGGCGAGGTCGACGGCGAGGAAGGGGCGGGTGCAGCGGGCCGCGCCGGACACCCGGGGCAGGGTGGCGAGCGTCCAGACGGCCATCACGGCGAGGACGCCCACGGCGACGCCCGGGCGTTCGAACCGGTCCTGCCCGAAGACGAAGAGCAGCACCGCGTAGACCAGGGTGAGCACCCGGTAGCCGGCGAGCGCGCGCCACAGCGGCAGCTCGACCGACATCCGCATGGCCCGACCGCGACCGTCCATCGCCCCTCCCCATCCCGCACGGGTACCGCCCGGATCCTCCGGCGCGGGCCGCCCCGGCCCGGCCGTGGCGGCCTAGGCCGCCGGGCGCTCCGACCGGCCGGCCTTCCCGGCCTCCCTGCGGGCCTTCTCCGCCTCCTTGTCCGCCTCCTTCTGCGCCTTCTCCGCCTCGGCGATGGCGCGCTTGGCTGCGGTGGCGTAGACGTCCACGTACTCCTGGCCGGAGAGCTTCATGATCTCGTACATGACCTCGTCGGTCACCGAGCGCAGGATGAAGCGGTCGCCGTCCATGCCGTGGTAGCGGCTGAAGTCGAGGGGCGCCCCGATCCGGATGCCGGGGCGCATGAGCTTGGGGACGACCTTGCCGGGCGGCTGGATCTTCTCCGTGTCGATCATGGCGACGGGGATGACCGGCGCGCCGGTCGCCAGCGCCACCCGGGCCAGGCCTCCGGGCTTGCCGCGGTAGAGGCGGCCGTCGGGGGAGCGGGTGCCCTCCGGGTAGATGCCGAAGAGCCCGCCGGACTCGATGACCTCGATACCGGCCTTGATCGCGGCCTCGCCGGCGCCCCGGGCACCCGAACGGTCCACCGGCAGCTGACCGACGCCCTTGAAGAACGCGGCGGTCAGCCTGCCCTTGACCCCGGGGGAGGTGAAGTACTCCGCCTTGGCGATGAAGGTGACCTTGCGGTCCAGCACCGCGGGCAGGAAGAAGGAGTCCGAGAACGACAGGTGGTTGCTGGCGAGGATCGCGGGTCCCTCGGCCGGGATGTGCTCCAGCCCCTCCACCCAGGGTCTGAACGCGAGCTTCAGCGATCCCCCGATGGAGAACTTCATGGCGCCGTAGATCAACTCGAAATCCTCCTGTGTGCTCTCGAACAGACCTTATCCCGTGGGCGCCCCGGCGCCCCCGTCCCGGTCCGGCCCGGACCGCGACGGCCCTGGTCGGTGTCGGCCCGGTCGCGTACCGTGAGGAGCGACCCCGCCTCCCGCGTACCGGCGGCGTGCGCGCAGCGCCCCGCCCGCGCCTCACGAACAGGAGACCTTGGTGCCGGTCCTCCCCGGAGCCGAGCCCTACCGCCATGAAGGCGGTGAGGTCGGCGTCCTCCTCTGCCACGGCTTCACCGGTTCCCCGCAGCCGCTGCGCCCCTGGGCCTCGTTCCTGGCGGCCCGGGGCCTGACGGTGTCGCTGCCCCTGCTCCCCGGCCACGGCACCCGCTGGCAGGACCTCCAGGTGACGGGCTGGCAGGACTGGTACGCGGAGGTGGACCGCGAGCTGGCGGTCCTGCGCGGCCGGTGCCGGGACGTCTTCGTGTGCGGCCTGTCCCTCGGCGGGGCGCTCGCCCTGCGGCTCGCCGCGCGGCACGGGGACGCGGTCCGGGGCGTCGTGGTGGTCAACCCGGCCGCCCGGGTGCACGGCGTGCGGGGGCGGCTGCTGCCGGTGGTGCGCCACCTGGTGCCGTCGGGCCCCGGGATCGTCGGGGACATCGCCCGGCCGGGCGTGGCCGAGACGGGGTACGACCGGGTGCCGCTGCGTGCGGCGGACTCGGCGCGGCGCTTCCTGCGGGTCGTCGACCGCGAGCTGCCGCAGGTCACCCAGCCGCTGCTGCTCCTGCACAGCGCCGAGGACGGCGTGGTCGACCCGGCCGACTCCGCCCGGGTCCTCGCCCGGGTCTCCTCGGTGGACGTCACGGAGGTGCTGCTGGAACACAGCCGCCATGTGGCGACGTTGGACCATGATGCGGAGCGGATCTTCGAAGAGAGCCATGCGTTCGTCAGCCGGCTCGCTCCACGGGCCGGGGCCGTCGGAGCCCCGGCGGCGGAGACCTCGGGAGGGAGTGGGACCGGTGGCTGAGCAGCACGACGCGGACCGTGAGCCGCAGCCGATCGACGAGGAGGCCGCCTGGGCGGCGATCGTCGCCGGATACGGCGAGGAGCCGGCCGATCCGCCGGGTGCCAAGCCCTTCCGGTCGGTCGAGGACCTGGCCCTGCTGGAGGACGAGACGGAGGGGAAGCCGCCGGCCGAACCGCCCGCCCGGCCCCTGGGCGGCTCGGTCACCTTCGCCCCCGGCGTCGGGGGCGGCCCCCGCGACTACCGGGTGGCCGAGCCGGACGGCGGCGCCGCGGGCGAGGAGCAGGACGAGGGCGACGAGGGGCACTTCGTGCCGCCGGAGCCCCCTCCGCTGCCGGAGGCGGACGTCACGGCCAAGTTCGCCTGGCTGGCGGTGATCGGCGGGCCGGTGCTGATGCTGGTCGCCGTGCTGCTGCAGTGGGACATGACCTGGTGGCTGACGACGCTGTGCATCGGCGGGTTCCTCGGCGGCTTCGCCACACTGGTGGCCCGCATGTCCTCGGGTGACGACGACTACGACGACCCGGGCCGCGGCGCGGTCGTCTGACCGGACCGGGTCAGCGGGGCGGCGCGGACACCGCGGGCACACGGAGCGCGGCGAGCACGGGCAGATGGTCGGTGGCGGCTCTCAGGTCGGCCTCGGCCACGCCCGGCAGCCCCCTGGGTACGCCGCATCCGAGCACCTCGACGCCCCGGGTGGCGAAGACCGCGTCGATGCGCCGCCGCGGGGCGGTCGAGGGGTGGGTGGCCTCGTCGCCCCAGGGGCGCACCGCGCGGCAGTCCCGCAGGGTGTCGGCGAGCAGGCGGAAGGAACGGCCCGCGGGCGGCTCGTTGACGTCCCCGGCGACGACCGCGTGGGGCGCCCCCAGGGAGGCGAGGTGCTCCAGCAGCATCCGCGCCTGGTCCTGGCGCTCGGCCTCCTGGAGGCTCAGGTGGCAGCTGACGACGGCGAGCCGGGCCCCGGCGACGCGGACCACGGCGGTGGCGAAGCCCCGCCGGTGGAGGCCGGGGGTGCGCGGCAGCAGGATGTCCTCGGTGTGCTCGACGGCGGCCCGCAGCGAGCAGAGCAGCAGCGGACCGGCCGCGGTCGCGCCCCCGGAGAGCATCACCAGGTCGGTGGCGGCCGCGAGGCGCGCCGCGTGCTTGCGCCAGCGGAAGAACCGGGGCGCCTCCTGGGCCAGGAGGAGGTCGGGGCGGCAGGCCCGCACGATCCGGGCCAGTGCCTCCTCGTCGTCGCGCAGGGAGCGGAGGTTGTAGCTGAGGACCCGGACCAGGGCGGAACCGTCCGGCTCGGTACGGGATTCCGGCAGGTCGGGCAGCGTACGGGGCGGCATGGCGGTCACGATACGGCGGTGCCCGCCGCGTTCGGTCGAGGACGCGGCGGGCACGGGTGCGCGGGCCCGGACGGGCCTGCGGTTCAGCCCTGGCGGGCGAGGTCGGCGGCTCCCACGAGTCCGGCCCTGCCGCCCAGCCGGGCGGCGAGCACCTGGGCGTGCGGACGCCAGTTGCCGCCGATCAGCCAGCGGCGGAAGGACTTGCGGATGGGGTCGAGGACGAGGTCGCCCTCGTCGGAGACCCCGCCGCCGACGATGAAGGCCGAGGGGTCGAAGAGCGAGGCCAGGTCGGCCAGGCCGGCCCCGGCCCAGCGCGCCAGCTCCCGGAAGGAGTCGACGGCCACCTTGTCGCCCTGCCGCGCGGCCTGGCTGATGTGCTTGCCCTGGATCCCCTCGACGGTCCCGTCGCCGAGGGCGAGCAGGACGGAGGCGTGCTCGGGCGTGGCGTTGGCACGCTGCCGGGCGTAGCGGACCAGGGCCCGGCCGGAGGCGTACTGCTCCCAGCAGCCCTGGCTGCCGCAGCCGCACAGCAGCCCGTCGGGCACCACCCGGATGTGGCCGAACTCGGCGGCGACGCCGAAGCGTCCGCGGCGGAGCTTGTTCCCGATGATGATGCCGCCGCCCAGCCCGGTGCCGAGGGTGATGCAGATGACGTCGTCGTGGCCCTGGCCCGCACCGAAGCGGTACTCGCCCCAGGCGGCGGCGTTGGCGTCGTTCTCGACCACGACGGGGAGGCCGACGCGCTGCTCGACCTTGTCCTTCAGAGGTTCGTGGCGCCAGTCGATGTTGGGGGCGAACAGGACGGTGGCGCGCTTGTCGTCGACGTAGCCCGCGGCGCCGATCCCGACGGCCTCGATGTCCTGCCCCTCGCCGGCTCCCGCGACGGCGGTGCAGATCGCGTCGACGATGCCCTCGGGCGTCGACGGCGTGGGCACGGTGTGCGTTTCGAGAATGGTGCCCTCTTCGTCGACCACGCCCGCCGCGATCTTCGTGCCGCCGATGTCGACGCCGATGGTGAGTCCCATGTGTCCCTCAGTATTCGGTCGAGCCCCGCTACGGCCAACCGTACCCGAGGGGCGGCCCCCGTCCGGTCAGTCCAGGTCGATGCGCTCGGTCGGTCCGGGGTCCTCGCCGGGACCGCGGCCGGACTCCTGGGGCGCCTGTGGTTCCCGGGCTCCGCGGGTCCAGCGCTGCTCCTGGCCCTCGACGGCGGAGCGGTAGGCGGCGAGCAGCTCCCCGCCCGCGGCGGCGAGGTGGTCGAAGACCTGCGGGTTCCGCTCGACGACCGGCTCCACCACGGCCTTCGCCTGGTCCACGAACTGCTGCACCGCGCTCTGCGCGGCCTTGCCGGGCAGCGAGGACGGGAAGGCGGAGACCTTGTCGGCGACGGCGTCCAGCAGCCTGCGGAGTTCGTCCGCGGCGGATCCGGGCGGGGCCCCGTGGGTCGCGCGGCGGCGGGCCTGCTCCGCCCGCAGATCCTCCTCGCACGCCGTCGCCCAGGCGTCCTCGTCGACGTCGGGGCGCTGGGTGGCATCGCTCATGGCGTACTCCTGCGGCAGGGCGGTCGGCGGGCTGCTGCCCGCTGCTTCGACGGTACCCGAACGGCGGTGCCGCCTTCAGCGGGTCCGCGGCCAGAGGCCGGGGTCGGGCGTGAAGCGGACGCCCAGGACGCCCTCGCGCAGGGCCGCCCCGGACACGGTGCAGCGCCGCAGGACCGAGGGCAGGGGAACGATCCTGCGGAACGGCCCGACGGTGAGCAGGAGTTCGTCCCCGCGGCGGACGAGCGACAGCTCCTCCTTGACGGCGCCGGGCAGCGGCAGCCGGAGGGCGAGGGTGCCGTCCTCGGCGCGCCGGTCCAGCACGGTCCAGGGCGCGGGGCGTGCCCCGTCCGCCCCGTCCGCGGACGGCGGGCCGGCACCGTCCCCGGCGGGGGCGAGCGGGCCGGTGCCGAGTCCTTCGAGGTCCTCCGGCCCGCGGGGGTCGCGGCCCAGGTGCGGCACCTCGACGAGCGGGGCGCCGGCGGACCCGCCGGGCGGGACGGCCCGCCATTCGGTCGTGCACTTGTGCTGCTGGGCCGCGAGCGAGGCCAGCCACGGGTCCGGTGAGTCGCCGGGCACGCAGCGGTTGGCGACCAGGGCGTCCAGGCGGTGGCCGAAGAGGCTCAGCCCGGCCCGGCCGGTCCGCAGGGCGTCGGCGGCGGCGGGTCCGGGCTCGGCGACCAGGGCCAGCCCCGTGCCGCGGGATGCGACCAGCGCCTGGACCCCGGCGAGTTCGGCGTCCCAGCGCGCGGCCGTCTCGTAGAGCCACTGCGCGGGCATCGGGACCCCGGCCAGCTGGGCGAGGACCGGTCGCAGGGCGCGCGCCGCCTGGCGCTCCGGGGGCAGCAGCCTGCGCAGGTAGCGGCGGAGCTGCTCGGGCAGCGCCAGCGCGGCCAGCGCCTCCGCCAGCGGGGGCAGGTCGACGACGAGGACGTCCCAGTCGCCCCGGGAGGCGGCGGCCAGGGAGCGCAGCAGGGCGAAGGCGCCGCTGCCGGGGAGTTCGGTGAGCTCGGCCTCCTCCAGCCGGGCCGCGCCGAGCAGGTCCAGGCCCGTCGACAGGCGCTGCTGGAGGTCGAGGAACTCGGCCCGGAAGTCGCCGGCCGGGTCGGTCCGAGCGGCCCAGAGGCGGTCGGCCACGGGGGTGGGCGCCTCGGGAGTGCCGGTCACGGGCCGCTCCAGGGGGACGTCGGCGGCCGGGGACAGCAGCAGGGTGCGCCCGCCCCGGGCGGCGCAGGCGAGGGCCGCGGAGGCGGCCACGGTGGTGCGGCCCGCGCCGCCGAGGCCGGTGACGAGGACCCTGCGCATCAGGCGCCGGCGCCGCTCTCGACGCGCTTCTTCAGACCGGCCAGGGCGCGGTCGATGATGACCTTCTCCGCCTTGCGCTTGATCATGCCGAGCATGGGGATCTTGACGTCCACGGTGAGCTGGTAGGTGACCTCCGTGCGGTCGCCGCCGCCCGCGGGGGCGAGGCGGTAGGTGCCGTCGAGGGCCCGCAGCATCTGGGACTTCACCAGGGTCCAGCTGACCTCGTCGGCACCGTGCCAGGTGTAGGCGAGGGTGTGGTCGTCCTTGATGGCACCGGCGTCGAGGACCAGGCGGACCTGCTCGGCGCGGCCCTGGGCGTCGGAGGCGAGCACCTCGGCCTCCTTCACCTCGCCGGTCCACTCGGGGTAGCGGCCGAAGTCGGCGATCACGCCCATCACCTCGGCAGGAGGCGCATCGATCGTGATGCTCGAACTGGTGTGTTCCGCCATCGCTGCGGCTCCTTGACAGTGCGGTGGTACCGGGGGCGTGTGACGGGGTGCAGGCTATCGCGACCGCGCGGTCGCCCCGGCCCCCGGTCCACCGGGGCGGCGACCGGCCGGAGGGGCCGCGCGGCCGGGGCGGGGAAGCGGGCGGCGGGCCGGGAGCGGGACCCGGGAGGGGGCCCTCACCACTCCAGCGACCAGGGCCGCCCGGTGGAGGCGAAGTGGCCGACGTTGACGCACTCGGTCGCCCCGACGCGCATCCGGCGGGCCAGCGGCTGGTGGACGTGGCCGAAGAGGGCGTAGCGCGGGCGGATGCGGTGGATCGCCTCCAGCAGCGCCCGGCTGCCGCGTTCGAAGCGCCGGGCGACCGTGTCGTACGTCAGCTCCGGCACGTCCGGCGGGATGTGCGAGCAGAGCACGTCCACCTCGCCGAGGGCCTCGACCTTGGCGGCGTACTCCTCGTCGGAGATCTCGTAGGGGGTGCGCATGGGAGTGGTGAGGCCGCCGCCGACGAAGCCGAAGACCCGGCCGCCGATCTCGGCCCGCTGGCCGTCGAGGACGGTGGTGCCGGGCCGGGCGAACTCCGGCCACAGACGGGGGATGTCGACATTGCCGTAGGTGGCGTACGTCGGCGTGGGGAAGGCGGCGAACAGTTCCGCGTACTGCCGCCGGACGGCGGACTCGATGACCTCGGTGCGGTCGGCTCCGAGTTCCGCCCACAGCCGGCGGCCGAGGACCCTGGCCTCCTCGAACCTGCGGGCCGTGCGCAGCTCCACGATCCGGTGGGCGTTCTCCACGCCGAACAGGTCCGGGAAGATGCCGCGCGAGTGGTCCGCGTAGTCGAGGAAGAGCACCAGGTCACCGAGGCAGAGCAGGGCGTCCGCCCCCTCGCCCGCGGTGGCCAGATCCTTGGCGTTGCCGTGCACGTCGCTGACCACGTTGACTCGCATCCCTCGCATGGCCGCCAGCCTACGAGGGCGCCACCGCCCTCCGACAGAGGCTTTCACCTGCGGTTACTCGGCCGCCATCGGAGAGTGGAATACTTCCCCCGAGGTCCGGCCGGGGCCGTGTGACGCGCGGAACATTGGCCGGGAACCCCTATCGAGAACCGACTACCGATGGGTAACGTCCGGGCAGTCCAGTCGTGCTCACCCCCACTGAGCACCTGCCCGACTGTGGACCGCAGCCGGCGCACCACAGAGCCGTGGCGCCGGAGCCCGATGAGGAGCAGCAGTCTTGCGCGAGTTCAGCCTTCCGGCCCTGTACGAGGTCCCCACGGACGGCAACCTGACGGATCTCATCCGCCGCAATGCCGCTCAGCATCCGGATGTGGCCGTCATGGGCCGCAAGGTCGCCGGAGTCTGGACCGACGTCACGGCCGTGCAGTTCCTGGCGGAGGTCCGTGCCGCGGCCAAGGGCCTGATCGCCGCGGGCATCCGCCCGGGCGACCGGGTGGGCCTGATCTCCCGCACCCGCTACGAGTGGGTGCAGCTGGACTTCGCGATCTGGAGCGCCGGGGCGGTGACCGTGCCGGTGTACGAGACCAGCTCCGCCGAGCAGGTCTCCTGGATCCTCGGGGACTCGGGCGCCGTCGCCGTGCTGGTGGAGACCGAGGCGCACGCGGCCGCCGTGGAGTCGGTGCGCGGCAGCCTCCCGGAGCTGCGGCACGTCTGGGGGATCGACGCGGGGGCGGTCGGGGAGCTGACCGCGGCGGGCGCGGGGATCTCCGACGAGACGGTCGACGAGCGCAGCTCCGCGGCCGGCGCGGACGACCCGGCGACCATCGTCTACACCTCAGGGACCACGGGCCGCCCCAAGGGGTGCGTCCTCACCCACCGGGCGTTCTTCGCCGAGTGCGGCAACGTCGTGGAGCGGCTGAGGCCGCTGTTCCGCACGGGCGAGTGCTCGGTCCTGCTCTTCCTCCCCGCGGCGCACGTCTTCGGGCGGCTGGTCGAGGTCGCCTCGGTGATGGCGCCGATCAAGCTCGGGTGCGTCCCGGACATCAAGAACCTCACCGACGAGCTGGCCTCCTTCCGCCCCACGCTCATCCTTGGGGTGCCGCGCGTCTTCGAGAAGGTCTACAACGCGGCGCGCGCCAAGGCCCAGGCCGACGGCAAGGGCGCGATCTTCGACCGGGCCGCCCGCACGGCGATCGACTACAGCCGCGCGCTGGCGACCCCGTCCGGCCCCTCCCTCGGGCTGCGGATCCGGCACAAGGTCTTCGACAAGCTCGTCTTCGGCAAGCTGCGCGCGGTGCTCGGCGGCCGGGGCGAGTACGCGATCTCCGGCGGCGCGCCGCTCGGCGAGCGCCTCGGCCACTTCTTCCGCGGCATCGGTTTCACGGTCCTGGAGGGCTACGGGCTCACCGAGAGCTGTGCGGCCACCGCCTTCAACCCCTGGGACCGCCAGAAGATCGGCACGGTCGGCCAGCCGCTGCCCGGCTCGGTGGTGCGCATCGCCGACGACGGCGAGGTGCTGCTGCACGGCGAGCACCTGTTCTCGGGCTACTGGAACAACGAGGCGGCCACGGCCGAGGCGCTCACCGAGGGCTGGTTCCACACGGGGGACATCGGCACCCTCGACGAGGACGGCTACCTGTCCATCACGGGCCGCAAGAAGGAGATCCTGGTCACCGCGGGCGGCAAGAACGTGGCCCCCGCCGTGATCGAGGACCGCATCCGGGCGCACGCCCTGGTGGCGGAGTGCATGGTCGTCGGGGACGGCCGACCCTTCGTGGGCGCGCTGGTGACCCTGGACGAGGAGTTCCTGGCGCGCTGGGCCGCGGACAACGGCAAGCCCGCCGGCTCCACGGCCGCCTCGCTCCGCGAGGACCCGGAGCTGCTGGCGGAGGTCCAGCGGGCGGTGGACGACGGCAACGCGGCGGTGTCCAAGGCCGAGTCGGTGCGCAGGTTCCGCGTCCTGGCCGCGCAGTTCACGGAGGAGGCGGGGCACATCACGCCCTCGCTGAAGCTGAAGCGGGCCATGGTGGCCAAGGACTTCGCGGACGAGATCGAGTCGATCTACGCCTCCTGAGCACCCCGCAGCCCCTCACGGCCCCGGCGGCTGGCCGCCGGGGCCCCGGCGTACCCGCGCCGGCCCCTACAGCAGCTCCTTGAGCCGCTCGGCCAGCAGGTCCCAGCGCCAGCGCTCCTCCACCCAGGCCCGGCCGCGCTCGCCCATGCGGCGGCGCAGCGCAGGGTCCTCCAGCAGGGCGGTGATCCGCTCGGCGGACTCCTCGGGGGCGTCCCCGCGCACCACCCAGCCCGTCTCGCCGTCGAGGACCGCGTCCGGCGCCCCGCCGGAGTCCCCCGCGACGACCGGCAGGCCGGTGGCCGAGGCCTCCAGGTAGACGATGCCGAGGCCCTCCACGTCCAGGCCCCCGCGCCGGGTGCGGCAGGGCATGGCGAAGACGTCACCCGCGCCGTAGTGGGCGGGCAGCTCCGTCCAGGGCACGGCGCCGGTGAAGCGCACGGAGCCGGCCACGCCCGTCTCCTCGGCGAGCCGGTGGAGCTCCCCGTCGTAGGGGCCCCCGCCGACGATCAGCAGGACGGCGTCGGGGACGGCGGACAGCACGGCGGGCATCGCGCGGATGAGCGTGTCCTGGCCCTTGCGCGGGACCAGCCGCGACACGCACACCACCACCGGGCGGTCGGCCAGGCCGAGCCGGGCGCGGACCTCGTCGCCCCCGGAGCCGGGGTGGAAGGTCTTCTCGTCGACGCCGGGCGGCAGCTGCACCATCCGCCCGGCGGCCTCCGGGGTGAGCGCCGAGGCGATCCGCGTGCGCGTGTACTCGCCCAGGTAGGTGAGCGTGTCCGTGCCCTCGCCGATCCGCCGCAGCAGCCCGCGGGCGACCGGCAGCTGCGCCCAGCCCGCCTCGTGCCCGTGGGTCGTGGCGACGATCCGGCGGGCGCCCGCACGGCGCAGCGCGGGGGCCATCAGGCCGAGCGGGGCCGCGGCGCCGAACCACACCGAGGTGCAGCCGTGCTCGCGCAGCAGCCCCGCGGCCCGGCGGGTGACCCGGGGCGTCGGCAGCAGCATCGTGGCGCGGTCGCGGACGACGGTGAAGGGCTGCTCCTCGTCGAAGGCCCTGGTCGCCTCCGCGCCCTCCCGGCCCCGCTTCCAGGTGGAGGCGTAGACGACGAGCCGCCCGGGCTCCAGGCGCAGGGCCATGTTGTGGAGGAACGCCTGGATGCCACCGGGCCGGGGCGGGAAGTCGTTGGTCACGATCAGGGTCTTGTCCATCGCCGCCGACAGTACCGAACGCGTCCTCCCCGGTCCGCGGGGCCCCGCCCGGCATGATGGGCCGCGGACGGCGGCGCGAGGGGGACGGCATGGCGAGGGCACCGGTCCCCGGCGGGGTGCTCGCGCCCGTCGTTTGGGCGGGGACCCGGGCCCTGCTGCTGCTGTGCGCGGCGGGGGTGCTCGTCCTGCCCGGTCCGGACGTCACGAGCGACGTCGACGTCATCTACCGCGGCTGGTACGGGGTGCTGAGCCGGGGCGCCTACCCGGCCGACGACGTCACCTGGCAGTACCCGCCCGGTGCGGCGCTCGCGATCCTCTCCCCCGGCCTGCTGCGCCCGCTGGACTACGTCGCGGCCTTCACCGTGCTGCTGCTCCTGTGCGACCTGGCGGTCCTGGTGCTGGTGCACCGCGCGGGCCTGCGGGCGGGCACCCGGCGCGGCACCTGGACGTGGGTGGTGGGGCTGCCCCTGCTGGGGCCGACCGCCTACACCCGCTACGACCTGATGGTCACCGCGGTCGCGGTGGCGGCGCTCACCGCGGGGGTGCGGCGGCCGCGGGCCATGGGGGCGCTGGCCGCGTTCGGGGCACTGGTGAAGGTGTGGCCCGCCCTGCTGCTGGTGGGCGTCCCCCGGGGGCGGGCGGCCCGCCGCTGCTTCACGGCGGCGCTGGTGGTGGCGGGGGCGGGCACGGCGGCGCTGGCGGCCGCGCTGCCGGGCGCGCTGGCCTTCGCCGCCTTCCAGCGGGACCGGGGGACGGAGGTGGAGTCGCTCGGGGCGCTGGTGTTCCACCTGGCACGGCACGCCGGCTGGGAGGGCGAGGTGCTGCTGAACTACGGGTCGGTGGAGTTCGTGGGCCCGTACGTGGGGCTGGTGAGCGGGCTGGCGCTGGCGGCGGCGGCAGCCGCGGGGGCCTGGCTGGTCCTGTGGCGGCTGCGGGCGCGCGACTGGGGGCCCCAGGTGCCCGCGGACGCCGCCTTCGCGGCGGTGCTGCTGTTCACGGTCACCAGCCGGGTGCTCAGCCCCCAGTACCTGGTGTGGCTGGTGGGGCTGGCGGCGGTCTGCCTGGCGCACCCCCGGACGCGGATGGTGCGCCCGGCGCTGCTGGTACTGGCGGCGACCGGGGTGACGCTGCTGGAGTTCCCCGTCCTCTTCGCCCATGTGGTGGCCGGCGACGCCCTGGGCGTGTCGATGCTGGTGGTGCGCAACGGGCTGCTGGCGGCGGCCGCGCTGGGGGCCTGCCGGGGGCTGTGGCGGGCGACCTCGGCAGGGCGGGGCGGCGCCGGGGACGGGCTCAGCCGAGCCGCCCCCGCAGATGGTCGCGCCACTGCCCGGTGAACGCCTCCAGGGTGGTGCCCAGCTCCCGGCGGAGCGCGTGCTCGACGGCGCCCTCCCGGTGCTCGGCGGCGCCGACGGTGCGGTAGAAGGCCGCCAGGCGGTCCTCCCCCCAGCGCTCGGCGATCAGTGTGCAGGCGAGGCGTCCTCCCTCGTAGGCGCGGGCGAGGGCGTCCGCGTCGCCGCCGAAGGCGAACTCCTCGTCCTCGGGCAGGGCCGCGGGCGTGCGCCCGGCCTGAACGGCCCGGTGCAGGGCGGGGGCGATCTGCGCATCGGTGCGGTCCGAGCGGCGGTAGGCGACCCAGTCGGCGAAGCCCTCCGACAGCCACATGGGAGTGGCGGCGGAGGTGTCCGCGCGGGTGGCCACGTGGGTGGTCTCGTGGGTCAGCACCACCTGGCGCCCGAGGTCGCCGAGGAGTCCGTAGGCCTCGGGGTTGACGACGACGCGGTCGGCCGGGGCGCCGGCGCCGGTCTCGGCCGTGGTGACGGCCGCGATGCCCCGGTAGCTCGCGGAGGGCCCCCCGAGCAGCCGCCCCATGTCCTCCAGCGAGGCGGGGACGAGCACCACGACCCGGCCGTCCCAGCTCCCGGGCCAGGCGTCCTCCACGGCGGGCACCGCCCGGTCGGCCACCCCGGCCAGTTCCCGCAGCCGCTCCCGGTCCTGCCCGACACCCAGCACCAGGCTGTCCGCGCCCCGCACGGCCCGTACCCCGCCCTGCTGCCAGAGCTGCTGGGCGGCGCCGGTGGCGGGCCGGTCGGCGGTGATGAGCCAGCGTCCGCCGCGCTCGGTCAGCTCCAGGACCCGGGAGGCGGTCATGGGCTCGGTGTCGTAGCCGTCGAGCCGGTAGTGCAGCTCGGCGTCGGCGACGGCCCTGCCGCCCTCGTGGCGCACGCCCGCGAGGCGGTACTCCCAGGTGCCCACGGGCACCTCGGCCAGCCGGTCGAACTCCTCGCCCTGCGCGGTGCGCAGCTGCCGGTCGCCGGGGGCGAGGGCCGCGAGGTAGCCGTCGCGGTCGCGGTCCAGGACGGCTTCCGCACGGGCGTCCAGGGTGCGCTGGATGCCCTCGGCCGCCGGGTCCAGCGGGGACGGGGCGGGAGAGCAGGCGGGCAGGAGCAGCAGCGCGGCGAGGCCGAGCCCCGCCGTGCCGCGGATCACCGCGCGCCGGACGCGCCCCTGACCTGCCACCCTGCCGATCGTACGGAACCGGCGGGGCGGGGGCCCGGTCCGCGGCCGGGCCCCGGCACGGCCCGGCCGCTCAGACCCGGGTCACCGCGTGGACGGGCATCATGCCCACCGGGTCGTAGCGCACGGCCGCGCCCGGGTAGGGGGCGTGGACGACCTGCCCGTTGCCCATGTACATCCCGACGTGGCTGGCGTCGCCGCGATAGGTGACGATGTCGCCGGGCCGGGCCTCGGAGAGGGGGATGCGCCGCCCCGCGTTCGCCTGGCCCTGGGAGGTGCGGGGCAGTGCCACCCCGGCCTGGGCGTAGGACCACTGCACGAGGCCCGAGCAGTCGAAACCTGAGGGCCCGTTGGCACCCCACACGTACGGGCTGCCGACCGCGCCGCGGGCGGCCGCGGCGGCGGAGGAGGCGTGGCGGGACCCGGAGGCGAGGAGGACGGGCCCGGGCGCGCCGCCGTCCCGTCCGGAGCGCGAGGCGCGCTCGGCGGCCGGCAGCCGCTCCAGCAGCCGCCTCGCCTGTGCCAGCTTGCGTTCGACGCTGCGCTTGTGGCGGGCCACGGCCGAGCGGCTGCGCTCCAGCTCGGTCAGGTCGCGGGCCACCTCGGCCCGCTGCTGGTCCAGCGCGCGCTGCGCGTCCCGGAACTCCGCCAGGGTGCGGGAGTGGCGGTCGCCGAGCCGCTCCAGCGCGGCCGCCCGCTCCAGGTAGCTGTCCGGGTCGGAGGAGAGGAAGAGCTCCAGCGAGGGGTCGACTCCGGAGCGGTACTGCGCTCCGGCGACCGAACCGAGGGTGCGGCGCATCCCGTTGATGCGCTCCTGGCCGCGGGCGAGCCGGTCCCGGGCGCCCGAGACGCGCTCCCGGAGCCGCCCCGCGTCCTCGTCCGCCCGGTTGAAGCGCTCGGTGGCGCGCTCGGCCTCGGTGTAGAGGCGGTCGACCTCGGCACGGGTGGCCGCGGCCGTCTCCCGGGGCTCGGCGCCCGCGGGGGCGGAGGCCAGGGCGGCCGCGGCGGTGGCCGCCGCCGCGGACAGCACGGTGACCCGGGCGCTCGCTGCGAGACCGGTCTGTGAGGGTCGGCGGTGGGACACCACGGGCCGCGCTCCCTTCCGCACACGTCGCTGGGACGCAAGGACTGGGCATGTTGCGCGGCAGAGAGTAGCCGTGCCGTCACCCTGCGGCCAACGACCGCCGCGGGCGCGCACGGTGACGCCCCGTCGACGGACCACAGGTCATCGGCGGGGCGGGGCGTCAGCGGGAGGGCGGCGGAATTCGCCCGTTCGGACGGGTCGCGCGCCGGCCGGGCCGAGGCGCCCGGGCCGGACGGCGCGGTGCCTGCGTCAGATGCGCACGCCGAACTGGAACGGCATGTTGTTGATCGACTCGTAGCGCACGTTGGCACCGGGCTTCGGGGCGTGCAGCACCTGGCCGTTGCCGGCGTAGAAGCCGACGTGGTGCAGGTCGCCGTAGAAGATGACCAGGTCGCCCTGCTTGAGCTCGCTCTGCGAGTAGAGGCGGGTACCGGCGTTGGCCTGGGCCTGCGAGGTGCGCGGGATGGAGACGCCCGCCTGGGCGAAGGCCCAGGAGGTGAGGCCGGAGCAGTCGAAGGAGCTGGGTCCGGAGGCGCCGTAGACGTACGGCGAGCCGACCTTGGACTGGGCGGCGGCGAAGGCGGAGGAGGCCCGCTGGGAGGCGGGGACGGACGGGCCGAGGTCGGCGCGCTCGCTGGCGCGGTCGGCGCGGGTCTCCTCCTCGACCAGGGCGGCCCGCTCGGCGGCGGTGAGGGAGTTCAGGAGCTTCTGCGCGTCGGCGAGCTTGCTCTGGACCTCCTGCTTCTTCTTGCCGAGCTCGGTCCGGGTCTCCTCCAGGTCCTTCAGCTTGCCCTGGGCCTCCTGGCGCTGCTGGGCGAGGATGCGCTGCTTGGACTGGATCTCCTGGATGGCGGCGGTCTGCTTGGCGCCGAGCTGGTCCAGGGCGGAGGCCTTGTCCAGGTAGGTGTCCGGGTCCCCGGAGAGGAAGAGCTGCACGGAGGGGTCGATGCCGCCGGAGCGGTACTGCGCGCTGGCGACCGAGCCGAGGCTGTCCCGGAGGGTGTTGAGCTCCTCCTGGCCGCGGGCCACCTTGTCCTGCAGGGCGTCGATCTGCTCGGAGAGCTTGTCCTGCTTCTCCTTGGCCCCGTTGAACTTCTCGGTGGCCTTCTCCGCCTCCTCGTAGAGCTTGTCGACCTTCTCCTTGACCTCGCTCTTGCTCGGGGTCGGATCGGCCTGGGCGCTCTGGGCGGTGAGGGCGACGGCGGCTGCGGCGGTCGCGGTGAGCACGGTCACACGGGCGCGGCTCGGCTGCTTGGGACGACGGTGGGACGCCACGAAGGCGAGCTCCTTCTGCCTCAGCCGCCTACCGGGCCTGTGTGGGGCACCCAGCCTCCGGCGTCCGCACGTCGGAGCCCCGGGACAGAGAGGTCGAACTGTACGAACTCGGCGGTTCCTTCGCTGCCACCCCGGCTGGGTGATCGACCGCGCGAAGGTTCGAGGCCAGACCCTAGTGACCTTCCTGTGATCACTTCAAATCCTCATCGGGAAAATCTCCCCCGGAAACACCATTCTTTACCCTCACCCCACGCGCCGTAGCGGAAACTTGACACGCCGTCCCCCACAAGGCGCATCAATTCGGGCATGTGAGGCGAGAGTTACGAGAGGCGCGAAAGGCGCTTCAGGAGCAAGAGGGACGCGACCGGCCTGGCGCCGGCCTTGGCCACCCCGTCGGCCACCTCGCGGTCGGTGGAGGCCACCACCACCGGCCGCCCCGGAGGCTCGGCGCGGACCAGCTGGCGGATCAGCTCGTCGGCGGTGACGCCCGGCTTGGAGAAGAGCACCCGCACCCCGCGCGGCGGGGCGAGCAGCACCGGGGCGGCCAGCTCGGCGCCGTCGAAGACGCAGGTCACCTCCGCCCCCGTGCGGGCCGCCAGCACGGACAGGCCGCCCAGCAGCCGGAGCCGCTGCTTCTCCAGCGGCATGGTCGGGTAGCCGGTCTTGGTGACGTTGTAGCCGTCCACCACCAGGTGCGCCTGGGGCAGTTCGAGGAGCTGGTCCAGCAGCGCCGGATCGGTCTCCGACAGCGCCCGCGCCGCGATGTCCTTGGGCGACATCCGGCCCGGCTCCACCGCGTCGACCGTGTCGGCCGGATGCATGCCCGCCGGGGGCAGCGCCAGCTCCCTGCGCAGCCCCTGGGCGGCGTCCAGGACGGTGTCCAGGAGCAGGCGCAGGCGCATGTCCTCCACGGAGCGCCCCTCGCGGGCCGCGCGGCGCCCGGCCTCCACGGCCGCCTCCGCCTCGCCCAGGCGCGCCTTCAGCCGCCGGGTCTCGCTCTCCGCGGCCGACACCTGCGCGGCCGCCTGCGCCCGCACCGACTCGATCTCGGAGGCCGATCGCCGCAGCGCGGCCTCGCCCCGCTTGACGTCCGCCTGCGCGCTGCGCAGCTTGCGGGCGAGGGAGTCGGCCTCCTTGCGGGCCGCCTCCAGCTCCGCGCGCAGCCGGTCGGTCTCGGACCTGACCTGGCCGCGGGCCTCGGCGAGTTCCGCCCGCAGGCGCTCCAGCTCGCGCCGGCCCTCCTCCTCGGCCCGCTCGGCGTCCGCGCGCTCGACCTCCTCGCCCGCGGCCGCGACGAGTTTCACCCATCCGGCGGGGCGCAGCACATAGGCGGCGGCCGCCACGTCCACCGGGTCGGCCGCCCCGGGCGGCGCCCCCGCCTCCAGCGCCCCGGCCAGCTCCGGCTGGCCCTTCGCGAGCCGCTCGGCGACGCGCCGGCGGAACACGGGGTCCCCGTCGAGCGCGGCGGCCATGGCGTTCCCGGCGAACTTGGCCCTGCGGGTCGGGGTGAACCGGGCGTACTGCCGCAACTGGGGCGGGAGTTCGGCGACGGTCAGGCCGCCGAAGGCGTCGGACACCAGGGCGACGACCCTCCGCCGGACACCCTCGGGCAGGGGGCGGTCGAGGGCCTCCGCGGCGCCTGCGGCCGCACCGGCCGGTTCCGCGTCGCCTGCGGGCTGCTCCACGATCCGTCACCCCTACACCCTCAGGGGGCCGCTCTCTCAGGAAGCGGCACCCGGCCTGTCCACCAGCTCGATCTGGTCCACCGCGTTGCACCAGCGGCAGCGGACCGACTCGATGGTCTCACTGACCACCTCGCGCTCCTCCACCGTCGGCTCCCCCGCGAGGTCGAGGTGGACGTACTCCACGACCTTGGACGAGCGGGTGACGTCGAAGCGGGTGAGGTTGCCGCAGAGCGTGCAGCGCCACCGGGTGTCGGCCGTCGGCGTGGGAACCGTCGTCATCGTGCCGTCCTTTTCGTCTCACGGTGCCGGGACCCGCGGTGCGCCGTCGAACTGCGGATGTACTCCCTGCAACCCTACGGCCTCACGGGTACCCGCGGTCACGGCGAGGCACGCTGTACCGTTTCCTCCCGCTGCGCCATGCTCTGTCCATGATCGGTCGGTGGCCCACTGCGAGCAGAGCCGTCACCGGGGCGGTGCGCACCCCGGTGGCGACCTACACCCTGATCGCCCTGTGCTGCGCGCTCTTCGCCGTCAGCCCCGTCTCGGGGCTGAACCCGGCCCACGGGAGCGCGGAGCAGCTGCTGGAGGCGCAGTCCTCCTACTTCGCACGCTGGGGGGTGGTCCCCGCGGAGCTGCTGTCCGGTTCGCCCCGGGCACTGCTGACCCCGCTGACCGCACCGTTCGTCCACGGCAGTTGGCTGCACCTGCTCGGCAACATGCTCTTCCTCTACGTCTTCGGGGCCATGACCGAGGAACGCATGGGGCGCAGCGGCTTCGTCCTGTTCTACCTCGGCACGGGCTATGTCGCCCTGCTGGTGTACGCGGTGGCCAACGCCGAGTCGGCGCAGACGCTGGTGGGTGCCTCCGGGGCCATCTCGGCGGTCCTGGGCGCCTTCCTCCATCTCTTCCCCCGGGCACGGGTGACCAGCCTCTTCCCCTTCCTGTTCTTCGTTCCGCTGCGCTTCCCGGCCTGGGCCGTGCTCGTCTTCTGGTTCGCGGTCCAGTGGGTGGCGGCGCAGAACGCCGGACCCGGGCCGGGCGTCGCCTACCTCGCGCACCTGGCGGGGTTCACCACCGGGTTCCTCTGTGCCTGGGGCCGCTTCCGGGCTGGGGCTAGAGTGAGGTCGTCTACAGCGGCCAGCGAGGGAGAAGGCAAGCCGTGATCACTGCGATCGTGCTCATCAAGACCAGCGTGGACCGCATCCCCGAGATCGCCGAGTCGATCGCCGCGCTGGACAGCGTCAGCGAGGTCTTCTCGGTGACCGGGACGTACGACCTGATCGCCATGGTCCGGGTCGCGCGCCACGACGACCTCGCCGACGTCATCCCCGGGCGCATCAGCAAGATCCCGGGCGTCGAGGGCACCGACACCCACGTCGCCTTCCGGACGTACTCGCAGCACGACCTGGAGGCCGCGTTCGCGATCGGCCTCGACGCCTGAGCCGCCCGGGAGCCACCCGGCCGGTCCCGGTACGCGGCGGTCAGCCGCGGTCCGGCACGCAGCGGCCGCCCTCGGTGCGGTAGCGCAGGCGCGCGCCGTCGCGGACCAGTTCCCGCACCGCGGCCAGGAAGCGCAGGATGTGCTCGTCGGGGGTCCCCGCGCCGAAGCTCACCCGGACGGCGTTCAGCGGCACCGAGCCCCCGGGC
This sequence comes from Streptomyces sp. C10-9-1, assembly GCF_024497955.1. GTDB lineage: Bacteria > Actinomycetota > Actinomycetes > Streptomycetales > Streptomycetaceae > Streptomyces > Streptomyces sanyensis. The sequence continues at coordinate 46,512 of NZ_JANHKP010000025.1, forward strand.
GCCGGCTCCGGTGCCCCGCACTCCCCCGCCTCGCCCCGGCCCGCGCCGAGCAGCGTGCGCACCAGCGGATGGGCGCAGAACAGGCCGTCGCGGACGCCGATCCCGTACTCGGCGGAGAGGGCCGCCGCGAAGTGGGAGCTGTTCCAGCCGTCGACGGTGAAGGACAGCACGCCCACACGCGGCGCGTCGTCCCCGAACAGCGAGAGCACCCGCACCTCGGGAATGCCCGCCAGCCCCGCGCGCACCTCGGCGACCAGGCGCTGCTCCCGGGCGACGAGGCCGGGGAAGCCCGCCTCGGTCAGCGCCCGGCAGGCGGAGGCGAGGGCGTAGGCGCCGATCACGTTCGGCGAGCCCGCCTCGTGCCGGGCCTCGGTGGTGTGCCACTCCACGTCGAGCCCGCCGGCTCCCCCGCCCTCCGGGCGCCGGGTCACGGTGCGCAAGGCTCCGCCGCCCGCGAGGTAGGGCTCCGCGGCCCGGAGCCAGTCCGCCCGCCCGGCGAGCACGCCCGAGCCGAACGGGGCGTACAGCTTGTGCCCGGAGAGGGCCACCCAGTCCGCGCCGGTCTCCCGGAGGGACACCGGGCGGTGCGGCGCGAGCTGGGCGGCGTCCAGCACGATCCGGGCGCCGTGGGCGTGGGCCGCCGCGGCCAGCTCCCGCACCGGCCAGAGCTCGCCGGTCACGTTGGAGGCTCCGGTGACGCAGACCAGGGCCGGTCCGTGCGGGTCCCGGTCGGCGAGTGCCCGCTCCAGGGCGCGCACGGCCCCGTCGGGCGTGCGGGGCGCGTCGAGGACGGTCACCTCCGCACCGCGCCAGGGCAGCAGGGAGGCGTGGTGCTCGGTCTCGAAGACGAACACCCGGCAGCCGGCGGGCAGGGCCGAGGCGAGCAGGTTGAGCGAGTCGGTGGTGGAGCGGGTGAAGAGGAGCTGGTCGTCCTCGCGGCAGTCGAGGAAGGTGCGCACGGCCGCCCGGCTGCTCTCGAAGAGGTCGGTGGACAGCTGGGAGAGGTACCCGGCACCCCGGTGGACGCTGCCGTAGTACGGGGCGTAGGCGGCGACGTCGTCCCAGACCCGCTGGAGCGCCGGGGCGCTGGCCGCGTAGTCGAGGGAGGCGTAGCCGGTCTCCCCGCCGGTGGCCAGGGGCACGGTGACGTCCCTGCCGAGGACGGCGAGCGGCTCGGAGCGACGGGCCGCGGCGCCGGTGGCGGCGGCCGGGGCGCGGAGGGCGGACGGGACGGAGGGGGTCGCGGTGGTGGCGGGGCGCACGGACATGGCGGAGTCTCCCGGCGGGAAGGGCGAACGGGCGGCGACGACCCGTCGCGGCGTACGGGGATGCCTCGACGCACACGCGGAAGCGGTGTGCGGAGGGGGCGGAGGAGGAGCCCCGAGGGCACCTCCGGGGCGTGGTTCGGGCGGGCGCCGCCGTCCGCGGCAGGGCGGGACGGGGCCGCCGAACGACGCCCTAGCGCATTCGCTTGCTCACGGGACAGCTCCTCGACCAGGACCCCGGAGCGGTGAGGGGTCCGCGCTTGCCGCAGACCTCGCTGCCTGCGGCCTGGTCTTCACCCGGGGCACCCCGCCACGGACGGAGGGTTGCCGGACAGCGGGCCGGGGCCGTGGTCGCTGTCACTCATGACCTTGGTGGGCATCCTGCCACACGCGCGGGACCGGGCGGGGGCGGGGTCCGCCATCCGGACCCCGCCCCCGCCCCACCGCCGCCGCGGACCTCAGGCGTTGCTCGCGGCCACCCAGCGCTCCAGGGCGGCCCGGGCCTCGCCCGAGTCGACGGACCGGGCCGCGCGCGCCACCCCTGCCGCGAGCTGCTCGTCCAGGGTGCCGTCGGTGGGCTCCAGGGCCACCAGCGCGGCCGCCGCGTTGAGCAGCACCGCGTCGCGCACCGGTCCCGTCTCCCCGCCCAGCAGCCGGCGGGCCACATCGGCGTTGTAGGAGGCGTCCGCGCCCCGCAGCGCCTCCACGGGCACCAGGTCGATTCCGATGTCCCGGGGGTCGAAGCGCTCCTCGCGGACGGCGCCGTCCCGCACCACCCACACGCGGGAGGTCGCGGTGGTCGTCAGCTCGTCCAGGCCGTCGTCGCCCCGGAAGACCAGGGCGGAGGAGCCCCGGGCCGCGAGCACCCCGGCCATGATGGGCGCCATGCGGGCGTCGGCGACACCGGTCGCCTGGGCCTTCACCCGGGCCGGGTTGGTCAGCGGGCCCAGGAAGTTGAAGACGGTGCGGATGCCCAGCTCCCTGCGGGCGGAGGCCACGTGCCGCAGCGCCGGGTGGAAGCGCACCGCGAAGCAGAAGGTGATGCCCGCCTCCTCGGCGACCTCGGCCACCCGCTGGGGGGTGAGCTCCAGGTTGACGCCGAGCTTCTCCAGGACGTCGGAGGCGCCGCTCGCCGAGGAGGCCGCCCGGTTGCCGTGCTTGACGACCTTGGCCCCGGTGCCGGCGACCACGATCGCGGACATGGTGGAGATGTTGACCGTCTTGGCGCCGTCGCCGCCGGTGCCGACGATGTCGACGCTGCGGCCGGGCACCTCGATCAGGTTGGCGTGCGCGTACATGGTGCGGACCAGGCCGGAGATCTGCTCCACGGTCTCGCCCTTGGCGCGCAGGGCGACGGCGAAGCCGGCGATCTGCGCGTCGGTGGCCTCGCCCCGCAGGATCCGGTCCATGGCCCACGCGGTGGCCTCGGCGCCCTGGCCGCTCCCGTCGAGGACGGCGTTCAGCACGGCGGGCCAGGAGAGGTCCGCCACGCTGTCGCCGCCGTCCGGGGTCACAACGTTCATGGTCCGCTCCTGGGGTCCACAGCCAATGGGGTTCGGGTTCCACCCTATCCAGCGCCGGACGGCCCGAAGGGCCCCGTCCAGCGGATGGACGGGGCCCTTCGGGCGTGTGGCGACGCGTGTGCCGGGGGGGGGTCAGTGGTGGCCGTGGCCGCTGGTGATCTCCCGGTACTCCTCGGACGTGGGCTTGGCGACCTGGTTGTCGCCGCCGTAGTAGCCCTTGTTGAGCTTGACGCGCAGCTTCTCCATGCGCCCGATCTTGCGGCGCACGCCGTTCTCGTCGACCTCGGGACCGAGTTCGGCCGGGGCGTACTGCTCGTGCGCCGTCAGCTTGTAGCGGTCCGCCTGCGAGAGCGGCTCGTGGACCTCGACGAACTCACCGTGCGGCAGGCGCTTGATGATGCCGGACTCGCGCCCGTGCAGCACCTTCTCCTTGTCGCGGCGCTGGAGGCCGAGGCAGATGCGCTTGGTGATGACGAAGGCGAGGACCGGTCCGACGAAGTACGCGATGCGGACGAACCACGTGATCGCGTTGATCGACATGTGGAAGTGCGTCGCGAAGATGTCGTTTCCACCGCCGAGGAGCATGATCACGTAGGCGGTGACCCAGGCGACACCGAGCGCGGTGCGCGTCGGCGCGTTGCGCGGGCGGTCCAGGATGTGGTGCTCGCGCTTGTCGCCGGTGATCCAGGACTCGATGAACGGGTAGAGCGCGATCGCGCCGAGCACCAGCCCGAAGACCACCAGCGGGATGAACACGCCCAGGACCAGGGTGTGGCCCCAGAGGTTGATCTCCCAGCCCGGCATCACGCGGATGAGTCCCTCGGCGAAGCCCATGTACCAGTCCGGCTGGGCGCCCGTGGACACCTGGTCCGAGCGGTAGGGGCCCAGTGCCCAGATCGGGTTGATCGTGAACAGCGCGGAGATGATCGCGATCAGGCCGAAGACCAGGAAGAAGAAGCCTCCCGCCTTGGCCATGTAGACCGGCAGCAGCGGCATGCCGACGACGTTCTTGTTGGTCTTGCCGGGGCCCGCGAACTGCGTGTGCTTGTGGTAGAAGACCAGGATCAGGTGCGCCACCACGAGGCCGAGCATGATGCCCGGCAGCAGCAGGATGTGCATCGAGTAGAACCGGGCGATGATGTCGTGGCCCGGGAACTCCCCGCCGAACAGGAACATCGAGATGTAGGTGCCGACGATCGGCACCGACAGGATCGCGCCCTGCGTGAAGCGCACACCGGTGCCGGAGAGCAGGTCGTCCGGGAGCGAGTAGCCGGTGAACCCGGTGAACATGCCGAGGACGAACAGCAGGAAGCCGAACAGCCAGTTGATCTCACGCGGCTTGCGGAACGCGCCGGTGAAGAAGACGCGCATCATGTGCACGAACATGCCCGCGAGGAAGATCAGCGCGGCCCAGTGGTGGATCTGCCGGATGAGCAGGCCGCCGCGGACGTCGAAGCTGATGTCCAGGGTCGAGGCGTACGCCTCGGTCATGCGGATGCCCTGCATCGGCACGTACGAGCCGTGGTACTCGATCTCGTTCATGCTCGGGTGGAAGAACAGCGTCAGGTACACACCCGTGAGGATGATGATGATGAAGCTGTAGAGGCAGATCTCGCCCAGCATGAAGGACCAGTGGTCCGGGAAGATCTTCCGCATGTTGGCCTTGGCCAGGGAGTAGATCCCGAGGCGGCCGTCGGCCCAGTCGGCGACCCGCTCGCCGGCCGGCGCCTTCTTGTTGCTGTCTGTTGCCGTTGCAGTACTCATCCGCGCTCCCAGAAGGCAGGACCGACGGGCTCTTCGAAGTCGCCGAGCGCCTCGAGGTTGCCCTCGGCGTTCACACCGATCCGCAGCTGCGGCAGCGGGTGGCCGGCCGGGCCGAAGATGACGCGGGCGCCGTCGGACAGGTCGAAGGTGGACTGGTGGCACGGGCACAGCACGTGGTGCGTCTGCTGCTCGTACAGGCTGATCGGGCAGCCGACGTGGGTGCAGATCTTCGAGTACGCCACGATGCCCTCGTGCGACCACTCGAGCTCGCGCTTGTCCTTGATGTCCTCCGGCTGGATCCGGACGATCATCAGGGCGGCCTTGGCGATCTCGGTGTTGAAGTCGTGGTCGTCCTCCTCCAGGCCCTCGGGCATGGCGAAGGTCAGCGAACCGACCGTGATGTCCTCGGGACGCAGCGGCTCGTTGGTGTTCATGTTGATGAGCTGCTTGCCCTTGGCCCACAGCGTCTTGCGCAGCTTGTCCTCGGGCAGCGGGCCGAGCTCGCGCAGCAGCACCACGCCGGAGAGCGGGACCATGGCCAGCGCGCCGAACATGGTGTTGCGGATGAGCTTGCGCCGGCCGATGGCGGACTCGCGCGCGCCGTCGGCGAAGTCCGACATGACCTTCGCCTTGACCTCGGGCGCCGCCTCGATCGGGTGACGGTCGTCGGCGACCTCGACGTCGGACATCAGGGTGCGCGCCCAGTGGACGGCGCCGGCGCCGATGCAGAACAGCGCGAGGCCCAGGGTCAGGCCCAGCGAGAAGTTCAGCGCGCTGATGTGGCCGAGCGGCCAGACGTAGATGATCTTGTCGATGTCGAAGATCACGAACGAGGCGATGAAGCCGACCGTGGCCAGCATCGACAGCGTGAACAGCAGGGCGACGGTGCGCTCGCTGCGCTTGGCCGCCCGCTCGTCGATGTCCTGGATGCGCGGCTTGTGGGCCGGCAGCCCCGGGTCGGCGAGCGGGTCCTCGTCGTGCTGGACGACGGTCGTACCGCCGGCGTGTGCCGCGTCGTGCGCGGAGCCCTGCTCTGCGGGCAGGTTCTCTTCAGGATTCTCTTGGCTACTCATGACTTCTTGGCCTTAGCGGTGTGGGCCGCAACCCAGACGGCAACAGCGATCAGCGAGCCCAGACCGAAGATCCAGCCGAACAGACCCTCGCTCACCGGGCCGAGGCCGCCGAGGCCGAAGCCGCCGGGAGACGGGGTGTCGTCGCTGTTCACGGCCTTGACGTAGGCGATGATGTCCCGCTTCTCCTGCTCGGGCATCACGGTGTCCGGGAAGGACGGCATGTTCTGCGGGCCGGTCTGCATGGCCTCGTAGAGGTGCTTGGGGCTCACGCCGTCGAGCGCCGGGGCGTACTTGCCCTCGGTCAGCGCACCGCCCTTGCCGGTGAAGTTGTGGCACTGGGCGCAGTTGGTGCGGAAGAGCTCGCCGCCGTTGGCGATGTCCGCCTCGGCCGGGTCGAACTGCTCCTCGGTCGGAGTGATCGGTCCGGCGCCCAGGGAGGCGACGTACGCCGCGAGCTGGTCGATCTCCGTCTGGGAGTAGATGTTCTTCTTCTTCGGCACCTGCGCGCCGGGCTGCATGGCGGGCATCCGGCCGGTGCCGACCTGGAAGTCGACCGCGGCGGAGCCCACGCCGACCAGGGAGGGACCGTCGCTGGTGCCCTGACCGCCGGTTCCGTGGCAGCTGGCGCAGCCCACGGTGTAGAGCTTCTGGCCCTCCTTGATGGCGAGGGACTGGGCGGTTTCATCGGCCTGCGCCTTGTCCGCGGGTGCGAACGCGGCGTACAGCCCCCCAGTGGCCGCCAGCGCGAGGAGTAGGACGACGACCGCCGCCAGCGGATGGCGTCGTCGTGCGGAGAGCTTTTTCACGGATTACCCCGGTGTCAGGATCTTCTGCGTCGATGCTTCTGGACTGTGTCTGCTTCGGGCGGCTCGGCTCCGGGCCGGCGCCTCCGCCGTTTACTTGATCAGGTAGATCGTGGCGAAGAGGCCGATCCAGACGACATCGACGAAGTGCCAGTAGTAGGACACGACGATGGCGGCGGTTGCCTGCTCGTGGGTGAACCTCCTGGCCGCGTACGTCCTGCCGAGGACCAGCAGGAAGGCGATGAGGCCGCCTGTCACGTGGAGGCCGTGGAAGCCGGTCGTCAGGTAGAACACCGAGCCGTACGGGTCGGACGAGAGGGAGAGCCCCTCGTGCTTGACCAGCTCGGTGTACTCGAAGACCTGGCCGCCGATGAAGACCGCGCCCATCACGAACGTGATGATGAACCACGTCCGGAGCTTCTTCACATCGCCCCGCTCCGCGGCGAAGACGCCGAGCTGGCAGGTGAGTGAGGAGAGCACCAGGATCGTGGTGTTGGTCGCCGAGAACGGCAGGTTCAGCGTGTCGGCCTTCTCTGACCAGAACTCGGCACCCGTCACCGATCGCAGGGTGAAGTACATCGCGAAGAGGGCCGCGAAGAACATCAGCTCGGAACTCAACCAGATGATGGTTCCGACGCTGGTGAGGTTCGGCCGATTGACCGACGGGTGCGCGTGCCCGGTTTCTACTGTCGTTGCTGTCGCCACGACCGACATTATGTCGGTCGCTTATCCCGCCCTCACTCCGGGGGTGCCGTTCGGTGTGTCCGTGGGCGCTGTCCAGCCCGAACGGCCCATCGAAGGGCTGTCCGAACCGGTGTTGACAGCGAGTCGGGGGGAGTAGCATCCGCGTCCACAGGCTCTGTTCGTACGAGGCGGAGGAACCATGCAGTCGAGCGCCACGGTCCTGGTCTACAGCGACGACGCGAACACGCGCGAACAGGTGCGCCTCGCGGCCGGGCGCAGGCCGGCCGCCGATGTGCCGCCGGTGGAGTTCGTGGAGTGCGCGACGCTGCCGGCCGTCCTGAAGGCCCTGGAGCAGGGCGGGGTGGACGCCTGCGTCCTGGACGGCGAGACGGTCCCCGCGGGCGGCATGGGCGTCTGCCGGCAGATCAAGGACGAGATCTACGACTGCCCGCCCGTGCTGCTGCTCATGGGGCGTCCGCAGGACGCCTGGCTGGCCACCTGGAGCCGGGCCGAGGCCGCCGTCACCCTGCCGGTCGAGCCGGTGGAGCTGGCCGAGGCCCTGGCCTCGCTGCTGCGTGAGCGGCTCTCCTCGGGCGTCTGAGGCGGTCCGGGCCGCCCTCGCGGCCTTCGCCCCCCTCGGGCCCGGCGGGCCCGAGGGGGGCGCGCACGGGGCCGCGGAGCGGCCTCCCGCTCCCCGGCCGGACGTCGCGGGCACCCGGCCGGGCTACAGGGCCACGGGCCGCAGACGGGCCGTGGCGGCGCTGGGACCGGTGTCCTCGGCGGTGCCCCCGGTCAGCGCCGAGCCCTCGCGCCACTTCTCCCAGGACAGGTTCCACTCCCCGAACCCGTTCCCGAACGGGGTCATCATGTCGCCGTAGCTGTTGACGACGGAGACGAGGTCGCCCTGGCGGACGGTCTCGAAGAACCACTTGGCGTTCGCCATGGACATGCCGGTGCAGCCGTGGCTGACGTTCGCGGCACCGTGCGAGCCCACCGACCAGGGCGCGGCGTGCACGTACTCCCCGCTCCAGGTGACCCGGGTGGCCCAGTAGACCGGCAGGTCGTAGGACTCGGAGCTGCCCGCGGCGATGCCGATGCTGGTGCTGCGCATCCGGACGTAGGACTCCTTGCCGAGCACCACCTTGATCCCGTTGCGGGTGTCGAAGCCGGGCTTGCCGGTGGTCACCGGAATGGTGTTGATCACTTCTCCGTTCCGCTTGACCACCATGGTGTGGGCGGCGGCGTCGGTGACCGCCTCGATGCGGTCGCCTATGGAGAGTTCGAGCGGCTTCGAGGGGCCGCCGTAGAGCTGGCCGGTCACCTTGACGCCCTTGAGGTTGCTGGAGGCGGTGACCGTCGCCCCGCTGGGCCAGTACTCCCTGGGCCGGTAGTGGAGCGTCTTGTCGTCCACCCAGTACCAGGAGCCCTCCACGGCGGGCCTGGAGGTCACCTTGAGGGCGCGCTCGACGGTGCGCCGGGCGTCCTCGTCCTTGACGGCCAGGCTGAGCTTGGCGGTGACCGGCTGGCCCACGCCGTAGGTGCCGGCCTCGGGGCCGAACTCGGCGGCCAGGAAGCGCTCGGCGGGCTTCGTCTCGAAGGTCAGCACCCGGACGCCGGGGGCGCCGTCCTCGTCCTCGGTGGAGACCCGCACGGTGTAGCGGGCACCGGCCGCGAGCGGGGCCGTGGAGCGCCAGCGGACGCCGTCGGCGGAGAGCTCGCCGGCGAGGAAGCGCCCGGCGTCGTCCATGACGGTGACGTCGGTGATGCGGCCGCCCTCACCCTTGGCGGTGATCTCCAGCGGCTTGTCCGGGTCGACCTTGCGGCCGTCGGTCTCGGTGTTGAAGGCGATCTGCCGCGCGGCGTCGTAGGGCTGCGCGGAGAGCGGGTGGGCGTCGGGGTCGCCGCACGCGGTCGCGACCGTCCCGAGGGTCACGACCAGCAGGATGCCTCCGACTGCGGTACGGAATCGCGGCGTGTGGTTCATGAGCACACGCTATGGACGGCTGTCAGCAGCGGCGCGCTGGATGACTCCGAACGAGGGGCCCGCAACCACCTTTCCGGAGTGACGGAGGGCCCGGAACCGCCTCGTCGAGCGAGGCGGTTCCGGGCCCTCGGGCCGTCCGACCGGGCGGACGGTGCGCCGTTCGCGGCACCGGGTCTAGGACACGGCGCTACTGGTTCTGGTTCTCACCGCGGTAGTACTCGAACACCCAGCCGAAGATGCCGATCAGGATGACGGGCAGCGAGAAGTAGAGCAGCCACCAGCCCATCGCCACGCCCAGGAAGGCGAGCGCACCGCCGATCGCCAGCGACAGCGGCTGCCAGCTGTGCGGGGAGAAGAACCCGACCTCGCCGGACTCGTCCGCGACGTCGGCCTCCTTGTCGTCCTGCGCCATCTGGTCGACCCGCCGGGCCGTGAAGGCCAGGTAGTAGCCGATCATGGCGGCCAGGCCGAAGGCCAGGAAGAGTGCGGTGGTTCCGACCGGCTCCTTCGACCAGACGCCGTACAGGACGGCGACGGCCAGGATGAAGACGCTCAGCCAGAGGAACATCTTGCCCTGGATCTTCACTTGCTCTCCTCCTTGCCGCCGGCCACGGCCCCGGCCGGGACGCCGCCGTGCTCGAGCTGGTCGAGCGCCGCGATCTCCGGGTGGTGCAGGTCGAACGCGGGCGATTCGCTGCGGATGCGGGGCAGGGTGAGGAAGTTGTGCCGCGGCGGCGGGCAGGACGTGGCCCACTCGAGCGAGCGGCCGTAGCCCCACGGGTCGTCGACCTCGATCTTCTTGCCGTACTTGGCGGTCTTCCAGACGTTGTACATGAACGGAAGCATCGACAGGCCCAGCACGAAGGAGCTGATGGTCGAGATCGTGTTCAGCGCGGTGAAGCCGTCGGCCGCCAGGTAGTCGGCGTACCGCCGCGGCATGCCCTCCGCGCCCAGCCAGTGCTGGACCAGGAAGGTGCCGTGGAAGCCGATGAACAGCGTCCAGAAGGTGATCTTGCCCAGGCGCTCGTCCAGCATCTTGCCGGTGAACTTGGGCCACCAGAAGTGGAAGCCGGCGAACATCGCGAACACCACGGTGCCGAAGACGACGTAGTGGAAGTGCGCCACCACGAAGTAGGAGTCGGAGACGTGGAAGTCCAGCGGCGGCGAGGC
>NZ_JANHKP010000026.1 GCF_024497955.1 Streptomyces sp. C10-9-1
GAGACGCCGAGGAGGACGAGCCGGGCCGCGAGACCATCGTGGTCGAGGTCGGCGGCAAGCGCCTGGAGGTGTCGCTGCCCTCCTCGCTCGGCATGAGCCTGGCCCGCACCGGTCTCGCCGCGGGCGCCAAGCCCAAGCGCCGGGCGGCCAAGAAGTCCGGCTCGGCGGCTTCGGGCGACACCCTCGCCTCGCCCATGCAGGGCACCATCGTCAAGGTGGCCGTCGAGGAGGGCCAGGAGGTCAAGGAGGGCGACCTGATCGTCGTCCTGGAGGCCATGAAGATGGAGCAGCCCCTGAACGCCCACCGCTCCGGCACCGTCAAGGGCCTGGCAGCCGAGGTCGGCGCCTCGCTGACCTCCGGCGCCGTGATCTGCGAGATCAAGGACTGACGTCCGAGGCACCACGTCCGTGCGGGCCCCCGGCAGTGTGCCGGGGGCCCGCGCGCGTCCGCACCCGGTCCGCCCGGGCGGCACCACCGGGCGGCGCCGTCCGGCATCCTGGACGGCGTGACCGACACCAGGCCCAAGCGCGCCGACGCGCGCCGCAACTACGAGCGCCTGCTCACCGAGGCGCGTGCCGTCTTCGCCGCGCACGGCACGGACGCCTCGCTGGAGGAGATCGCACGCCGCTCGGGGGTCGGCATCGGCACGCTCTACCGGCACTTCCCGACCCGGCAGGCGATGCTCAGCGCCGTCTTCCAGGACGCCCTGGCCGCGCTCCTGGAGCGGTCCGGCGAGCTGGCGGACGCCGAGGACCCGTGCACGGCGCTGGTGGAGTGGCTGCGGACATTGATCGCCCACACGGGTGAGTACCGGGGCCTGGCCCGCGCGCTGATGTCCTCCGCGGCGGACTCGGGCTCCGCGCTGGCCTCGTGCAGCGTGCCCCTGCGGGAGGCGGGAGCGCGGCTGCTGCGCCGGGCCCAGGAGGACGGTGCGGTCAGGGCCGACGTCTCGATCGGTGATCTGATGCAGCTGACCAACGCGATCGCGCTCGCCGCCGAGCAGGACCCGCACGACGCCGGCCTGGCGGACCGCCTGCTGCACCTCACCCTGCGCGGCCTGCGCCCCTGACCCGGCGGGCGGGGCCCGCCCGCCGGGCGCGGCAGCCGCCCCGGGACCCGCGCACCCGCCCGGCTCAGCGGCGGCGCAGGTCCGCCACGCGGGCGGCGGCACCGCGCTCCGGCAGCACCTCGGGAGCAAGGGCACCCGGCGCGCTCCGCAGCCCGCCGCGCGTGCGGCGCTGCCCGGGCAGCGGCACCTCGTGGCGGGCCGCACCGCCCGCGGGCGCCTCCGCTCCGGCCACCGCGATCTGCACGCCCTGGTCGGCCAGGGCCTGGAGCTCCGTCGCGGCCCGGTCGTCGTGGGCGGGGGGGTCGTCGGTGACCAGCCGGGTGATGACGTCGGTCGGCACGGTCTGGAACATGGTGTCGGTGCCCAGCTTGGTGTGGTCGGCGAGGACCACCACCTCCGCGGCCGCCTGCACCAGGGCCCGGTCCACGCTCGCCGAGAGCATGTTGGACGTCGACAGCCCCCGCTCCGCGGTCAGCCCGCTCCCGGAGAGGAAGGCCCGCGAGACCCTCAGGCCCTGGAGGGACTGCTCCGCGCCGCTGCCGACCAGCGCGTAGTTGGAGCCCCGCAGGGTCCCGCCGGTCATGACGACCTCCACGCGGTTGGCGTGGGCGAGGGCCTGGGCGACCAGCAGCGAGTTGGTCACCACCGTCAGGCCGGGGACGCGGGCGAGCCGGCGGGCCAGCTCCTGCGTGGTGGTCCCGGCGCCGACCACGACGGCCTCGCCCTCTTCGACGAGCCCCGCGGCGAGGTCGGCGATGGCGGTCTTCTCCGCGGTCGCGGAGAGGGATTTCTGCGGGAAGCCGGATTCGCGGGTGAACCCGCCCGGCAGCACCGCACCGCCGTGCCGGCGGTCGAGGAGTCCTTCTGCCTCCAGCGCCCGCACGTCACGCCGGACGGTCACTTCGGAGGTCTGGACGACGCGGGCGAGCTCACGGAGCGACACGGCTCCGTTGGCGCGCACCATTTCGAGGATCAGTTGACGACGTTCTGCAGCGAACACGAAACCGACAGTAACCCCACGGCACGTGTGTTTTCAGCTCCATGCACCGGATAACGGAAACTGCGCACCCGAGGGGTCGCCAAGTGATATAGGCGACCCCTCTGTTGACCGGTTCGCGCGACAAGTGCCCGGAGTTCGCCGGGTTTCTCCCTGCCGGGCGGCCCGCTCAGCCCTCGCCGGACGCCTTGCGGGTGTGCAGCTGCCGTGCCACTTCGGCGATCGAGCCCGACAGGGACGGGTACACGGTGAAAGCGTTTGCGATCTGTTCCACCGTCAGGTTGTTGTCGACCGCGATCGAGATGGGGTGGATCAGCTCCGAGGCGCGCGGCGCGACGACGACGCCGCCCACCACGATGCCCGTGCCCGGACGGCAGAAGATCTTCACGAAGCCGTCCCGGATGCCCTGCATCTTGGCGCGGGGGTTGCGCAGCAGCGGCAGCTTGACGACGCGGGCGTCGATCTTCCCGGCGTCCACGTCCGCCTGGGTGTAGCCGACGGTCGCGATCTCCGGGTCGGTGAAGACGTTGGACGAGACGGTCTTCAGGTCCAGCGGGGCCACCGCGTCGCCGAGGAAGTGGTACATCGCGATGCGCCCCTGCATCGCCGCGACCGAGGCCAGGGCGAACACGCCGGTCACGTCGCCGGCCGCGTAGACACCGGGTGCCGAGGTCCGCGAGACGCGGTCGGTGCGGATGTGGCCGGAGTCCTTCAGCCGGACGCCCGCCTCCTCCAGGCCCATGCCCTCGGTGTTGGGCACCGCGCCCACGGCCATCAGGCAGTGGGTCCCGGAGATGACCCGGCCGTCGGCGAGGGTGACCTCGACCCGGTCGCCGACCCGCTTGGCGGACTGGGCGCGCGAGCGGGCCATCACGTTCATGCCCCGGCGCCGGAAGACGTCCTCCAGCACCGCCGCCGCGTCCGGGTCCTCGCCGGGCAGCACGCGGTCGCGCGAGGAGACCAGGGTGACCCGGGAGCCGAGCGCCTGGTAGGCGCCGGCGAACTCGGCGCCGGTGACGCCCGAGCCGACCACGATGAGCTCCTCGGGCAGCTCGGTCAGGTCGTACACCTGGGTCCAGTTGAGGATGCGCTCGCCGTCGGGCTGCGCGTCGGGGATCTCCCGCGGGTGGCCGCCGGTGGCGACCAGGACGGCGTCGGCCGTCAGCCGCTCCTCGCTGCCGTCGGCGGCCCGGACGACCACGGTGCGGGAGCCGTCCGAGGCCTGAAGGCCCTCCAGGCGCCCGCGGCCCCGCACCACGCGCACCCCGGCGCGGGTGACCGAGGCCGTGATGTCGTGCGACTGGGCGAGGGCCAGACGCTTCACACGCCGGTTCACCTTGCCGAGGTCGACGCCGACGACCCGGGCGGCCTGCTCCAGGGGCGGGGTGTCGTCCGCCACGATGATGCCGAGCTCCTCGTAGGAGGAGTCGAAGGTCGTCATCACCTCTGCGGTGGCGATGAGGGTCTTCGAGGGCACGCAGTCGGTGAGCACCGACGCCCCGCCCAGACCGTCGCAGTCGACGACGGTCACCTCCGCACCGAGCTGGGCGGCCACCAGGGCCGCCTCGTATCCGCCGGGTCCGCCGCCGATGATCACGATCCGGGTCACGAAAAAGTCCGCCTCGCATTGTCGTTCCCGGCCCGCCTGCCCGCTTCTGCCGGGGGTCCGGGGAAGGCCCCCGGGGGAATGCAGTACGTACCTCATTGTCCCGCACCCCGTGCGGCTTCTCGCCCCGGGGGCGGCAACCGCGCCCCGGCCTGCGCAGGGGGGCGCGACGCCCCCGCCCGGGGCGCCGTCCCGCCCCGGAGCGCCGACCGGCCCGCGCCGCGCTCCCGTACCCTCGATCCCATGTCGCTCTACGCCGCGTACGCCGGCAACCTCGACGCGCGGCTGATGTCCCGCCGCGCACCGCACTCACCGCTGCGCAGCACCGGCTGGCTGAACGGCTGGAGGCTGACCTTCGGCGGGGAGCAGATGGGATGGGAGGGAGCGCTGGCCACCATCGTCGAGGCGCCCCGCTCCCAGGTCTTCGTCGCGCTCTACGACATCGCGCCGATGGACGAGGACTCGATGGACCGCTGGGAGGGCGTCGGGCTCGACATCTACCGGCGGATGCGGGTGCGGGTGCACACCCTGGACGGCGAGGAGCCCGCCTGGGTGTACGTGCTCAACGCCTACGAGGGCGGCCTGCCGTCCGCCCGCTACCTGGGCGAGATCGCGGACGCGGCGGAGTCCGCGGGCGCCCCCCACGACTACGTCATGGAGTTGCGCAAGCGCCCCTGCTGAGGCGGCCGGGGAGCGCCCCCGCGAGCCTCCGGCGCCATCCGGAGGCGGCCCGCGCGTCGCGTTCGTCGGAAACGACAAGGCAACGATCCGAGCTCCGTGGGCTGCGTCATCTACGCGCGTAGGGCTTGACGGGTTACCCTCGTCGGCGTGAACGCATCTGTGAATCCGGACTCCCTCGGCGCCCTCGCCGACCCCCTTGCCGCTGCCGACGCCGCCGCCGGGCGCCTGCGCGAGCTGACCGGCACCGAAACCCACGACGTGGCGCTGGTGATGGGTTCCGGCTGGGCCCCCGCGGTGGACGCGCTCGGCGCCCCCGAGGCCGAGTTCCCCGTCACCGAGCTGCCCGGCTTCCCGCCGCCCGCGGTCGAGGGCCACGGCGGCAAGGTCCGCTCCTACCGGATCGGCGACAAGCGCGCACTCGTCTTCCTCGGCCGCACCCACTTCTACGAGGGCCGCGGCGTGGCCCCGGTCGCCCACGGGGTGCGCACCGCGGTCGCCGCCGGCTGCAAGACGGTCGTGCTGACCAACGGCTGCGGCGGCCTGCGCGAGGGCATGCGCCCCGGCCAGCCGGTCCTGATCAGCGACCACATCAACCTGACGGCCGCCTCCCCCATCGTCGGCGCCAACTTCGTCGACCTGACCGACCTCTACTCGCCGCGGCTGCGGGCGCTGTGCAAGGAGGTGGACGAGAGCCTGGAGGAGGGTGTCTACGTCCAGTTCCCCGGCCCGCACTACGAGACCCCGGCCGAGATCGGCATGGTCCGGGCCATGGGCGGCGACCTCGTCGGCATGTCCACCGTGCTGGAGGCGATCGCGGCCCGCGAGGCCGGCGCCGAGGTGCTCGGCATCTCCCTGGTCACCAACCTGGCGGCCGGACTGTCGGGTGAACCGCTGAACCACGAGGAGGTCCTCCAGGCCGGCCGCGACTCCGCGGCGCGGATGGGCGAGCTGCTCACCCGGGTGCTCGCACGCATCTGAGGGACCCCGCAGACGGGCGCGGCGGGCCCGGCCCCGCCGCGCCCGTACGCATCCCCACCCCGGCCGGGACGACGACGTACGGACGCACACAGGAGAGGCGGAGCAACCGTGCAGGACGACCTCATCGCACGGGCCGAGGCATGGCTCGCGGAGGACCCGGACCCCGTCACGAGGGCGGAGCTGGCCGCGCTGATCGAGGCGCGCGACCTCGACGCGCTGGGCGACCGGTTCTCCGGCACGCTCCAGTTCGGCACCGCCGGCCTCCGCGGCGAGCTGGGTGCGGGGCCCATGCGGATGAACCGCGCCGTGGTCATCCGCGCCGCCGCGGGACTGGCCGCCTACCTCAGGGCCCGCGGGGAGGAAGGCGGACTGGTGGTCGTCGGCTACGACGCCCGCCACCGTTCCGAGGACTTCGCCCGGGACACCGCCGCGGTGATGACGGCCGCCGGCCTGCGGGCCGCCGTGCTGCCCCGCCCGCTGCCCACGCCCGTGCTGGCCTTCGCCATAAGGCAGCTGGGCGCCGTCGCCGGTGTGGAGGTCACGGCCAGCCACAACCCGCCGCGGGACAACGGCTACAAGGTCTACCTCGGCGACGGCTCCCAGATCGTCCCGCCCGCGGACACCGGCATCGCCGCCGAGATCGCCGCGATCACCGGCCTCGACGCCGTGCCGCGCGCCGAGTCGGGCTGGACCGTGCTCGGCGAGGAGGTCGTCCAGGCGTACCTGGAGCGCACCGACGCGGTGCTGAGCCCGGGCTCGCCCCGCACCGCGCGCGTCGTCTACACGGCGATGCACGGCGTCGGCCGGGGCGTGCTCACGGCCGCCTTCGCGCGCGCCGGATTCCCCGCCCCCGCCCTGGTGGCCGAGCAGGCCGACCCGGACCCGGAGTTCCCGACCGTGGCGTTCCCCAACCCGGAGGAGCCGGGCGCCATGGACCTGGCCTTCGAGGCGGCCCGCGCGGTGGCGCCCGACGTGGTGATCGCCAACGACCCGGACGCGGACCGCTGCGCGGTGGCCGTGCCCGACGCCTCGGTGGAGGCCGGCTGGCGGATGCTGCGCGGTGACGAGGTCGGTGCCCTGCTCGCGGCGCACCTGGTGCGCAAGGGCGCGACCGGGGTGTTCGCCGAGTCCATCGTGTCCTCCTCTCTGCTGGGCCGCATCGCCGGGGCGGCGGGGCTCCCGTACGAGGAGACCCTGACCGGCTTCAAGTGGATCGCCCGGGTGGAGGGCCTGCGCTACGGCTACGAGGAGGCGCTGGGCTACTGCGTCGACCCCGAGGGCGTCCGGGACAAGGACGGGATCACGGCGGCGCTGCTGGTGGCCGAGCTGGTCTCCGGGCTCAAGGAGCAGGGGCGCACCCTCGACGACCTGCTGGACGACCTGGCCGTCGAGCACGGGCTGCACGCCACGGACCAGCTGTCGGTACGGGTGGAGGACCTGGGGGTCATCGCCCGGGCCATGCACACCCTGCGCACCGCGCCGCCCGCCTCGCTCGCGGGCCTGCGGGTGTCCTCGGCGGAGGACCTGGCGGAGGGCTCGGGGGGGCTGCCGCCCACCGACGGCCTGCGCTACCACCTCACGGGCGAGTTCTCCGCCCGGGTGATCGTCCGGCCGAGCGGCACGGAGCCCAAGCTCAAGTGCTACCTGGAGGTCGTCGTCCCGGTGGCGGACCGCGGGGCCCTGGGTGCCGCCCGGGAGCGCGCGGCCTCGGTGCTGGCGGCGGTCAAGCGCGACCTGGCCGCGGCGGCGGGGCTTCCGGCGGCCTGACACGGCGCCGCCCCGGGGAACCGGCCGCGGCCCCGCGCCCGCCCGGGGCAGGTGCGGGGCCCGGCCGGCCGGCGCGCGGGGCGCCGGCTCAGCCCGTCGCGAGGAGCACGGCGAGGAGCACGGCCCCGGCGGCCGCCGGGGCCAGCACCTCGTAGGCCCAGCGCACGCGCGCCTCGCCCTGCGCCTGCGGGGCGCTCCCGAGGCGCTCGGCCATCTCCCGCAGCTCGGCGACGGCCTGGTCGGCGGGGGCCGTGCCGGGCCGGGGTTCGTGGTGGCGGACGTGGTCCTGCGCCCGGCCGCGCGGGCCGCCGGAGCCCGCCCGCGCCTGCCGGCGGGCCGCCTGCTTGCGCTGCCGCAGCGAGACCGGGATGGACCACAGCTGGTACTTGTCGCCGGCCTCGGTGAAGACCTCGCTGGAGTAGCCGGCGCGCACGTCGGCGACGGTGCTCCACGGCAGGACGATCGTGCGGAACGGGTTCCGGATCCGCAGGCGCCGCCCGTCGGCCCACACGGCCGGGCGGAAGGTGAAGGCGACGATCAGGGGCACCGCGAGGAGCGCGCCGGCGAGGACGAGCCAGGGCGTGCGCCCCTCCCCGCGCAGGACGGCGTCGACCGTGATCCAGCCGACGAGCGCGAGCATCACCGCGCCGCCGGCCATGGCGCCGGTCGACCGGTGGACCCGCTCGTGGTCGCCGTCGGCGTCGGGGGCGGGCTGCGCGGGCTGATCGGGAGGCGTCATGCACCCGATTCTGCCGTACGGGGCCCCGGGAGCCCCCGGCCGCGGCCGGGCGGTGCCGGCCGGGGCGGGGCGGGCCACCGGCGTTCCGCCCCCTTCCCGAAGGCCTCCGGCGCAGCCGTCAGCCGGGCGCCGGTGTCGATCACGCGCACCCCCTGTACAGGCCGCTACGCGCGTAGATATGCTGCCCTGGTGACCATGCCCACCAATGCACCAGCTGCACTCTCCGACGTGACCGCGTCCGACGGTGCGCTGCGCCGCTTCCTCCACGGGCTGCCCGGCGTCGACGCCGTCGGCCTGGAGGCGCGCGCCGCGTCCCTCGGCACCCGCTCGATCAAGACCTCGGCCAAGGCGTACGCGATCGACCTGGCCATCTCGATGATCGACCTGACGACGCTGGAAGGCGCGGACACCCCGGGCAAGGTCCGGGCGCTCGCGGCCAAGGCCGTCAACCCCGACCCGACCGACCGGACCACCCCGCACACCGCGGCGGTCTGCGTCTACCCCGACATGGTGGCGACCGCCAAGGCGGCGCTGAACGGCGCCGACGTCAAGGTCGCCTCCGTGGCCACCGCCTTCCCCGCGGGCCGCGCCGCGCTCGACGTGAAGCTCGCGGACACCCGCGACGCCGTCGCCGCCGGGGCGGACGAGATCGACATGGTGATCGACCGCGGCGCCTTCCTGGCCGGGAAGTACCTGAAGGTGTACGAGGAGATCCTGGCGGTGAAGGAGGCCAGCGGGTCCGCCCGCCTGAAGGTCATCTTCGAGACCGGCGAGCTCTCCACCTACGACAACATCCGCCGCGCCTCCTGGCTCGGGATGCTCGCGGGCGCCGACTTCATCAAGACCTCGACCGGCAAGGTCGCGGTGAACGCCACTCCGGCGAACACCCTGCTGATGCTGGAGGCCGTGCGCGACTTCCGGGAGCAGACTGGAGTGCAGGTGGGCGTGAAGCCCGCAGGCGGGATCCGCACGTCCAAGGACGCGATCAAGTTCCTGGTGCTGGTGAACGAGACCGCGGGCGCGGACTGGCTGGACAGCCACTGGTTCCGCTTCGGTGCCTCAAGCCTGCTGAACGACCTGCTGATGCAGCGTCAGAAGCTCGCCACGGGCCGCTACTCCGGCCCCGACTACGTGACGGTGGACTGATCAACATGGCTTCCGTATTCGAGTACGCGCCCGCTCCCGAGTCGCGGGCGGTCGTCGACATCGCTCCGTCGTACGGCCTGTTCATCGACGGCGAGTTCGCCGAGGCCGCCGACGGCAAGGTCTTCAAGACCGTCTCCCCGTCCAGCGAGGAGGTGCTCTCCGAGGTCGCCCGCGCCGGCTCCGAGGACGTCGACCGCGCGGTGAAGGCCGCCCGCCGGGCGTTCGAGAAGTGGTCCGCGCTGCCGGGCCGCGAGCGCGCCAAGTACCTGTTCCGGATCGCCCGGATCATCCAGGAGCGCAGCCGCGAGCTGGCCGTCCTGGAGACCCTGGACAACGGCAAGCCGATCAGGGAGACCCGCGACGCGGACCTGCCCCTGGTCGCGGCGCACTTCTTCTACTACGCGGGCTGGGCCGACAAGCTGGAGCACGCCGGTCTCGGGCCGAACCCCCGCCCGCTGGGCGTGGCCGGGCAGGTCATCCCGTGGAACTTCCCGCTGCTGATGCTGGCGTGGAAGATCGCCCCGGCGCTCGCCGCGGGCAACACGGTGGTGCTCAAGCCCGCCGAGACCACCCCGCTGTCGGCGCTGTTCTTCGCGGACATCTGCCGCCAGGCCGGCCTGCCCAGGGGCGTCGTCAACATCCTGCCCGGCTACGGCGACGCCGGCGCCGCGCTGGTGGAGCACCCCGGGATCGACAAGGTGGCCTTCACCGGCTCCACCGCGGTCGGCAAGGCCATCGCCCGCCAGGTCGCGGGCACCGACAAGAAGGTCACCCTGGAGCTGGGCGGCAAGGGCGCCAACATCGTCTTCGACGACGCGCCCCTCGACCAGGCCGTCGAGGGCATCATCGGCGGCATCTTCTTCAACCAGGGCCAGGTCTGCTGCGCGGGTTCGCGCCTGCTGGTCCAGGAGTCGATCCAGGACGAGCTGCTCGACTCGCTCAAGCGCCGGCTGTCCACGCTGCGCCTCGGCGACCCGCTGGACAAGAACACCGACATCGGCGCGATCAACTCCGAGGAGCAGCTCGCCCGGATCACCTCGCTGGTCGAGCAGGGCGAGGCGGAGGGCGCCGAGCGCTGGTCGCCCGCCTGCGCGCTGCCGAGCTCGGGCTACTGGTTCGCCCCGACGCTGTTCACCAACGTCACCCAGGCGCACACGATCGCCCGCGACGAGATCTTCGGCCCGGTGCTGTCGGTCCTGACGTTCCGCACCCCGGACGAGGCGGTCGCCAAGGCCAACAACAGCCAGTACGGCCTGTCCGCCGGGATCTGGACGGAGAAGGGCTCGCGCATCCTGGCGGTGGCGAACCGGCTCCGGGCGGGCGTGGTGTGGGCCAACACGTTCAACAAGTTCGACCCGACGTCGCCGTTCGGCGGCTACAAGGAGTCGGGCTACGGCCGCGAGGGCGGCCGGCACGGTCTGGAGGCGTACCTCGCCCCGACGAGCCCGGAGGGCGCGCGATGAAGAGCACGGTGGACGCGGACCGTCTGGGCGTCTTCAAGACCTACAAGCTGTACGTCGGGGGCAAGTTCCCCCGCTCCGAGAGCGGCCGGGTGTACGAGGTGACGGACTCCAAGGGCAAGTGGCTGGCGAACGCACCCCTGTCCTCCCGCAAGGACGCCCGTGACGCGGTGGTCGCCGCGCGCAAGGCGTTCGGCGCCTGGTCGGGGGCCACGGCCTACAACCGGGGCCAGGTCCTCTACCGCGTCGCGGAGATGCTGGAGGGGCGCCGGGACCAGTTCGTGCGCGAGGTCGCGGACGCGGAGGGCCTGTCGAAGTCGAAGGCCGCCGCCGTGGTGGACGCCGCGATCGACCGCTGGGTCTGGTACGCCGGCTGGACCGACAAGATCGCCCAGGTGGTGGGCGGTGCGAACCCGGTCGCCGGGCCCTTCTTCAACCTGTCGACCCCGGAGCCGACGGGTGTGGTGGCCGTCCTGGCCCCGCAGGAGTCCTCGTTCCTGGGGCTGGTGTCGGTGATCGCCCCGGCGATCGCCACCGGCAACACCGTCGTGGTGGTGGCCTCCGAGGGGGCGCCGCTGCCGGCGCTGTCGCTGGCCGAGGTGCTCGCCACCTCCGACGTGCCCGGCGGCGTGGTCAACATCCTCTCCGGGCGCACCGCGGAGATCGCGGCCCCGCTCGCCTCCCACCAGGACGTCAACGCCATCGACCTGGCCGGGGCGGACGAGGACCTGGCCAAGGAGCTGGAGACGGCCGCGGCGGACAACCTCAAGCGCGTGCTGCGTCCGCAGCCCGTGGACTTCACGGCGGCTCCGGGCACCGGGCGCCTGACCGCCTTCCTGGAGACCAAGACGGTCTGGCACCCCACGGGCTCCCTGGGAGCCTCCGGCTCGGCCTACTGAGCCTCCGGCCCCTCGGCGGCCCTCCCGTCCGAAGCCCCCGGCGCCCGTCCGCGCCGGGGGCTTCCCGTCGTGGGCCTCGCTCTCCGGCGGGACCCGGGCCGCGGCACCTACGGCAGAAGCGTCCCCGCCAGCGGCCCGGCCACCGGGAGGTCCTCCAGCGCCTGGCCCCGGGTGACGTTGTCCGTGACCAGCGCGGTGCTCACCGGCTGGAAGTCGGCGACCTGGGTGCCGACCGCGTTGTCCAGGGGGTCCACGCCGGTGTTGGCCAGCGGGTGGAGCTGGAGGCTCTTGAGCTCGCCGACGCCCGCCACCGACCGGGCGGCCACGCCCGTGACGGTGTCCAGCGGCGCGGCGGCGGAGGCGGTGTCCACGCCGGCGGGGGCCGCGACCGGGGCGGGTGCGGCCTGGGCGGCGGTCGCGCCCGCTCCGAGGGCCGCACCGGCCGCGGCCAGGGTCAGTCCGGTGCGCAGCAGGGTGCCGCGGCGCCGGGGGGAAGCTGCGTGACGAGCCATGTCGTTCCTTGTCTGGATGAGTGAGCATCGGTCAGCGGAGCGTGGTCGGGGGGTGTGAGCCCGGCTACCCACCGCGCCCTCGGGGGTTGTCCCCCGCCTTTCATGCGTCAGACTTGTCTCCCGTGAGTTCCCGACCCATACCGACCCGCGTCGTGCTGCTCGCGGGCCCCTCCGGCTCCGGCAAGTCGTCCCTCGCCGCCCGCACCGGCCTTCCGGTGCTGCGCCTGGACGACTTCTACAAGGAGGGCAACGACCCGACGCTCCCCCTGGTGACGGGCAGCACCGACATCGACTGGGACTCGCCGGCGTCCTGGGACGCGGACGCCGCCGTGGCGGCGATCGGCGAGCTCTGCGCCACGGGCCGCACCGAGGTCCCGGTGTACTCCCTCGCGACCAGCTCCCGCGTCGGCAGCGACTCCCTCGACATCGCGCGCACACCGCTGTTCGTCGCGGAGGGCATCTTCGCCGCCGAGATCGTGGGGCGCTGCCAGGAGCTGGGGCTGCTCGCGGACGCGCTGTGCCTGCGGGGCCGCCCGTCGACGACGTTCCGCCGCCGCTTCGCCCGGGATCTGCGCGAGGGCCGCAAGTCGGTGCCGGTGCTGCTGCGGCGGGGGTGGCGCCTGATGCGCGCCGAGCGGGGCATCGTGGCCCGCCAGGTCGGCCTCGGGGCCCACCCGTGCGGCCGGGACGAGGCCCTGGGGCGGCTGGCCGACGCCGCCGCCGGGCGGTGCCGCAAGCCTGCCGTCCGGCTGACCGCCTGAAGCCGGACACGGGGCGGGGCCGCTGCGGCCCCGCCCCGTGCACACGGCGACGCGGGGCCGGACCGAACCCCCCGGTCCGTCCTGCCCCGCGTCCATCCCCCGTGGATCCCCGTGTCCCCCGCGGATCCCGCTCCCGCCGCCTCCCCCGAGACGGCGGGCCGTGCGCCCCCCCTTGCTCCCCCGTGGTGCGGGATCCCCGTGTCCCCCGTGGATCCCGCTCCCGCCGCCTCCCCCCAGGTGGCGGCGGACTTCTCCGCGTCCTTCAGGCCACCAGCTCGCCGAAGGACTCCTCCAGGTCGCGGCCGAAGCTCAGCACCTCGTCCTCGCGCAGCCGGCGCAGGGACCGCCAGATGCTCGACTTCACCGTCCCGACGCTGATGTCCAGGATGTCCGCGATCTCCGGGTCCGTGCGGCCCTCGTAGTAGCGCAGGACCAGCATGGTGCGCTGGAGCTCGGGAAGCCGCGCGAGCGCCTGCCAGAGCACCGCGCGCAGTTCGGTGCCGCGCATCGCGTCGGTGTCGCCGACCGTCTCCGGCAGCTCCTCCGTCGGGTACTCGTTGAGCTTGCGCCGACGCCAGGCGCTGATGTGGAGGTTCGTCATGGTGCGGCGGAGATAGCCGCCGACCGCCCCCTTGTCGCTGATCCGGTCCCAGGCGCGGTAGGTGGAGAACAGTGCGCTCTGGAGCAGGTCCTCGGCCTCGTGGCGGTCCCCCGTGAGGTGGTAGGCCGTGGCGTACAGGGAGGCCCGGCGCTCCTGGACGTAGGCGGTGAACTCCGCCTCCGAGCAGGAGGCCCGCCCCTCGGCCGCCTCCCCCTGCGCCTGCGCGGGCACTCCCGCCGGGGCGTCCACCACCGCCATGTAGGCGGTGCGGCCCTGCTCCCCGTGGGGCGCCCGGTGCTGGCGCCCGGCGCCGCGAACGCACCCCCGCCCGTTCACGGCGCCGGACTTCTCCGCACTCCGCACGACGTCGTGGAGACGCGTGACGACTGCGCTTGAGGTGGTGCTGCGCACTGCGGTCATCTCGCGCCCCCCGTCGAGTGGAGTCTGCTTCCTTCGGTGTGACAAGAAGCCTGCCCTGGCTCCTTCATGACGGTGTCCGCCGACTGTCACAGGCGCGTCACAGAGGACCGCGGCGCCGCCGCGCACCGGGGAGTCGTCCCCGCGCGGGGCATGGGCCAGAATGGGGCCGTGCCTTTCCTGTTGCTGATCGAGGACGACGACGCCATCCGCACGGCCCTCGAACTCTCCCTCACCCGCCAGGGCCACCGTGTGGCCACGGCGGCCACGGGCGAGGACGGACTCCAGCTGCTGCGCGAGCAGCGGCCGGACCTGATCGTGCTGGACGTGATGCTGCCCGGGATCGACGGCTTCGAGGTGTGCCGGCGGATCAGGCGCACCGACCAGCTGCCGATCATCCTGCTGACGGCGCGCAGCGACGACATCGACGTGGTGGTCGGGCTGGAGTCGGGCGCCGACGACTACGTGGTCAAACCGGTCCAGGGGCGGGTGCTGGACGCGCGGATCCGCGCGGTGCTGCGCCGGGGCGAGCGCGAGTCCACCGACTCCGCGACCTTCGGCGCCCTCGTGATCGACCGCTCCGCGATGACCGTCACCAAGAACGGCGACGACCTCCAGCTCACGCCCACCGAGCTGCGGCTGCTCCTGGAGCTCAGCCGCCGCCCGGGACAGGCCCTGTCGCGGCAGCAGTTGCTGCGGCTGGTGTGGGAGCACGACTACCTGGGCGACTCCCGGCTGGTCGACGCCTGCGTGCAGCGCCTGCGGGCGAAGGTGGAGGACGTGCCCTCCTCCCCGACCCTGATCCGCACGGTCCGCGGCGTCGGCTACCGGCTGGACGTCCCGCAGTGAGCCGCCCGGCACCCGCGCGCCGCACGGCGCCGCCTCACCCCGCCGCCCCGGCGGCGGAAGGGACCGGGCGGTGAGCCCGCGGGAGCACGGGCAGGCCGGGGAGGGGGCGGACACGGCCGACGAGCGGCGCGGGATATTCACCCGGCTCCGCCTGACGAGCCTGCGGCTGCGCCTGGTCGTGGTCTTCGCCCTGGTGGCGCTCACCGCGGCGGTGTCCGCCTCCGGCATCGCCTACTGGCTCAACCGCGAGGCGGTCCTCACCCGCACCCAGGACGCCGCGCTGGACGACTTCCGGCGCGAGATGCAGACCCGGGCCGCCGCACTGCCGCTGCGTCCCACCCAGCCCGAACTCCAGCGCACCGCCGAGCAGATGACCGGCGGCGGCGACTACGGCGTGGTGCTGGTCGGCGAGAACGCCGAGGGCAAGCAGATCGCCGGGGTGTCCGACCGCGACCTGTTCACCATGGAGGACGTCCCCGCGTCGCTGCGGAACGCGGTCGACGACCGGCAGGAGGTGGGCGAGGGCAACCCCGTGGCCTACCACCTGTACTGGCAGCGCATCGAGCGCGACGGGGAGCCCTACCTGGTGGGCGGCAGCCGGATCGTCGGCGGAGGGCCCAGCGGCTACCTGCTGAAGTCGCTGGAGCAGGAGCGGGCGGACCTGGCCTCGCTGGGCTGGTCGCTCGCCATCGCCACGCTGCTGGCGCTGATCGGGTCCGCGCTGCTGGCGCAGGCGGCCGCGACCACGGTGCTCCGGCCCGTCCACCGGCTGGGCGAGGCCGCCCGGCGGCTGGGCGAGGGCAAGCTGGACACCCGCCTGAGCGTCTCCGGCACCGACGAACTGGCCGAGCTGTCCAGGACCTTCAACAAGACGGCCGCCTCCCTGGAGAAGAAGGTCGCCGACATGAGCGCGCGGGAGGAGTCCAGCCGCCGCTTCGTCGCGGACATGTCCCACGAGCTGCGGACGCCGCTCACCGCGCTGACGGCCGTCACCGAGGTGCTGGAGGACGAGGCGGACGCGCTCGACCCGATGATCGCCCCGGCGGTGAACCTCGTGGTCAGCGAGACCCGGCGGCTGCACGACCTGGTGGAGAACCTGATGGAGGTGACCCGCTTCGACGCGGGCACCGCGCGCCTGGTCCTGGACACGGTGGACGTCGCCGACCAGGTCACCGCCTGCATCGACGCACGCGCCTGGCTGGACGCCGTGGAACTGGACGCGGAGCGCGGGATCATGGCCCGCCTCGACCCGCGCCGCCTGGACGTGATCCTGGCCAACCTGATCGGCAACGCCCTCAAGCACGGCGGGTCGCCGGTGCGGGTCTCGGTGCGCCCGGGCGAGCACGAGCTGCGGATCAAGGTCCGGGACCACGGCCCCGGCATCCCCGAGGAGGTGCTGCCGCACGTCTTCGACCGCTTCTACAAGGCGAGCGCCTCGCGCCCGCGCTCCGAGGGCAGCGGTCTGGGCCTGTCCATCGCCGTGGAGAACGCCCACATCCACGGCGGCGACATCACGGCCGCCAACTCCCCCGACGGCGACGGGGCCGTCTTCGTGCTGCGGCTGCCCATCGGCACCGACGGCCCCGGCGGGCGCGAGGAGACCGGCTCCGGGGACGGGGACCGGGGGAACGACACCGGCCCGGACGCGGAGGACCGCGGCCGGGGAGAGGACGGCGCGACGTGACGCTCCGCACCAGGCTCCGCCCCCGCGGCGGCCGCCGTGCCCCAGGCGGTGGGGCACTGGTCCTGACGGGGGCGGCGCTCCTCCTCGCGGGCTGCGGCATCAGGCCGACCCAGGTGCCGGTCGACGCGGGACCGGCCCCGTCCCGGGCGGCGTGCGAGGTCTCCGAGGACGCCGCCCCGGAAGCCGCCCCCGGCGGTACCCGGCGGGTGTACCTGCTGTGCACCACGGGCCTGGTCCCGGTGGCGCGGTCCGCCGCCGTCGCCGGGGAGCCGGCCGGCGGCCGGGTGGCCGCGGCGCAGTCGCTGGTCGACGAGCTCCTGCGCGTCCCGTCAGAGGCGGAGACGGCGGCGGGGCTGTCCAGCCAGGTGCGCGGGCCCCTGGTCGTGGGCGACGCGCGGGCCGGGGACCCCTCCGGCACGCTGCGGCTGAGCCGGCAGCCCGAGGACCTGCCCGTGGAGGCGCTGGCGCAGCTGGTGTGCACCCTGGCCGAGAGCGGGGCGGCCGTGGACTCGGCGGTGGTGCTGGGCGGCCCCGGGCCCTACGGACCGCACGCTTACACGTGTCCGTCGACGGTGAGGGAGCGTCCGGAGTCCCCGCTGCCGACCCGGGCCGTGCCGACGCCCGGACCGCGGTGACCCGGATGCGTGCGAGCCACCGCCGCGGGAGACGGCAGAGCGGCCCGGCCGGACCCGGTGGCGTTCCGCTTGGGGTCCCGGCAGGGCCGTCCGGGTGCCGGGCGGAACCGATCCGCGGAGGGCAGACGTCTTGAGGGACGTGCAGCGTCAAGGTTTCGGCGGCAGCGCCGCCATCCGCTTCCGCACGGCGGGGCTCGTGCTCCTCCTCCTCCATCTGCTGCTCGTCGGCTGGCTCACCCTCCGTCCGCGCGACGTGCTGTGGGTGACCGCCCCGAACCTGGAGCCCTTCGCCGGTATCGGGGCCGCTCTGGCCTCCGGACCGTCCGAGGGCCTCCGCTACCTGGGCGAGGGCCTGCTGCTCCTGGCCCCGCTCGGTGTGCTGCTGCCGATGGCCGGGGGCCGGCTCGCCGTCTCCTCCTGGGGCTCCCTGGTCCGCACGGTCGCCGCGGGGGCCCTGGTGTCGCTGGGTATCGAACTGCTGCAGACCGGGGTGCCCGGCCGGGTGGTCGACGTCGACTCGCTGCTGCTGAACACCCTCGGGGTCGCGCTCGCCCACGCCGTGGTGGTCCCGGCGGCCCGGGCCCGGCTGCGGCGCGGCCCGGGCCACCGGGGGCCGCGCGCCCGAGGGGGCGCCGTCCGCCCCGGCCGGGACGCCGAGCGGGAGCCCCTCCCCGGGTACGAGGAGTCCCAGGGTCCGACCCCGACGATTCCCAGGGTCGGGATCGCCCCCTGGAGCGACGCTTCGTCCGTTTCCCTGCGGGAAGCTGGAGAACATCGGGAGCTCACCGGAAAGGCTCCCGGCCACCTCGATCTAGGAGTCCCACGATGGCCGCACTGACCCGTCCCAGCGAAGGTCGCATGATCGCCGGAGTGTGCGCGGGGCTGGCCCGGCGCTTCGGCCTCTCCGCGACGACGATGCGCATCATCTTCCTGGTCTCCTGCCTGCTCCCGGGACCGCAGTTCCTGCTCTACCTCGCGCTGTGGGTGCTGCTGCCCTCCGAGGACAAGAAGGCCGCCGCCTGGTGACCGCGCCCGCCCTCCGGCGGGCGGGGACCGGGCGGCCCGGCGTGGGCCGTGGAAACGCAGCGCGGGGCGCACACCCTTCGAGAGGTGTGCGCCCCGCGCGTTTCCGCGTGGTGCGGGTGGGCCGCCCGGTGCCGGACCGCGCCGGGGCCGGCCGCGGCGGGGGTACCGGCCCGCTCAGCCGGTGAGGCCGCCCGGCAGCAGGCCGCCGCCCAGCTCGCCGGTCTGCAGGCCGCCCAGCAGCCCGGTGACGGGGGCCGCGGCGTCCTCGGAGGACAGGGTCTCGCCGGCCGCCTCCTGCACGGCGCCCGGCAGGGTGGAGGCCGCGCCCGTCACCGCGGACTGCCCGCCCGCGAGGGCCTGCGGGGCCCCGGAGGGGAGGGAGGTGGCGGCTTCCTGGACCGGGGCGACCTGCGAGACCTGGCCCAGCAGCCCGGTGGCGTCGGTCAGGGAGGGCGCGGCGGAGGCGGTACCGGCGGCGGCAGCGGCGAACGCGGCGCCGAGTGCGGCGGTGCCGAGGGTCTTGGCGGACTGCTTCATCAAAGACGCATCCTTGCGGAGGGGAACATGAGCGGCTCCGCAAGCTAGTCAGCCTCGCACAGGGCCCGCAAACACCGCGAAGCGGCCGGAGCTTGACGGCTCGGGCCGCTTCGGTGTAGGCGGGCCCGACGCGGGGCCGGGCCCTCAGTTCCCGGTCGTGGAGGTCTGGCGGAAGAGCCACTCCGACCTGAGTTCGGCGTAACCGGGCTTGATCACGTCGTTGATCATCGCCAGGCGTTCATCGAAAGGAATGAACGCCGACTTCATGGCATTGACGGTGAACCACTGCATGTCGTCGAGCGTGTATCCGAACGCCTCGGTCAGCAGCTCGAACTCACGGCTCATGCTGGTGCCGCTCATCAGCCGGTTGTCCGTGTTGACGGTCAGGCGGAAGTGCAGGCGGCGCAGCAGGCCGATGGGGTGGTTCCGGTAGGAGTCGGCGGCCCCCGTCTGGAGGTTGGACGTCGGGCACATCTCCAGGGGGACGCGCTTGTCGCGCACGTAGGAGGCGAGGCGGCCCAGCTTCACCGAGCCGTCCTCGGCGACCTCGATGTCGTCGATGATCCGCACGCCGTGGCCCAGCCGGTCGGCGCCGCACCACTGGAGCGCCTGCCAGATGGACGGCAGGCCGAAGGCCTCGCCCGCGTGGATGGTGAAGTGGTTGTTCTCGCGCTTGAGGTACTCGAAGGCGTCCAGGTGGCGGGTGGGAGGGAAGCCCGCCTCGGCACCCGCGATGTCGAAGCCCACGACCCCGGTGTCCCGGTAGCGGTTGGCCAGCTCGGCGATCTCCAGGGCCCGGGCGGCGTGGCGCATCGCCGTCAGCAGTGCGCCGACGCGGATGCGGTGGCCGCTCTCCCGGGCGCGCCGCTCGCCCTCGCGGAAGCCCTCGTTGACGGCCTCCACCACTTCCTCAAGCGTCAGCCCGCCCTCCAGGTGCTGCTCGGGGGCGTAGCGGATCTCGGCGTAGACGACGCCGTCCTCGGCCAGGTCCTCGGCGCACTCGGCGGCCACCCGGAACAGCGCCTCGCGGGTCTGCATGACGGCGCAGGTGTGCGCGAAGGTCTCCAGGTAGCGCGGCAGCGAGCCCGAGTCGGCGGCCTCCCGGAACCAGATGCCCAGCTTGTCGGGCTCGGTCTCCGGCAGGGACTCGTAGCCGTTCTCCCGGGCGAGCTCGATGATCGTGCCCGGTCGCAGACCGCCGTCGAGGTGGTCGTGGAGCAGCACCTTGGGTGCGCGGCGGATCTGGTCCACGGAGGGGGATTCAAGGGTCTGGCTCGTCATTGGCGCACTCTACCTCCTACGCGCGTAGAGCGCCCAGCGTCGATACGTAACAGTGACCGTGCGTACGGGTGGCGTACACCTCGCCTTCTGAGACTGTTGGCCCATGGCACACCGCGCACTGCCCCGGTGGTGGGGGCGACAGGCCGGACCGGGCGGACGGACGTCCCCCCGCAGTGACACGACGGTCGGACCGATGCCGCAGGACGGCCGCCCACCGCGGCAGGCGCGCCTGGGCGACCTCACGGGCCGCCGCCTCGGCGCCCCCTCCCCCACCGGGCCCGCCCCGGCGCGCGACGTCCCCGTGGGCGGGGTGGTCCTGCTGCTGCCGGACGGCGAGCCGGTGTCGGACCGCCCGGCATCCCCCCTGTCCTACGCGGCACTGCTCCCGCTCGGCCGCACCCTGGCCCGTGCGGGCGGCTCCGAGGGCCTGCTGGTGCACCGGGTGCGCTACCGCACCCGCGGGTGGAACGGCGTGGACGCCCACCTCGCGGCGGACGCCGCCTGGGCCGCCGAGGAGGCGGTCCGCCGCTACGGCGACATCCCGGTGTGCCTCGTGGGGCACGGCATGGGCGCACGGGCCGCCCTGCGGGCCGCCGGGCACCCGGCGGTGGCCTCCGTGGTGGCACTGGCGCCCTGGCTGCCCGAGGAGGACCGGGCGGCGCCGCCCGAGCCGGTGGCGCAGCTGGCCGGGCGCCTGGTGCTGATCGTGCACGGGACCAGGGACCGCGCCACGGACCCGGAGCTGTCCTACCGGCTGGCGGCCCGGGCGAAGAAGTCCCACCGGGACATCTGCCGCTTCGAGGTGCACGCGGACGGGCACGCGCTGCGGCAGTACCAGGACGAGGTCCTGGCACTGACCGCGGACTTCGTCCTCGGCTCCCTGTTCGGCCGCCACTACGCCCGGCCCGTCGCCGACGCCCTGGCGGCACCGCCCCCGCTGGGGCTGCGCATGCCGCTGGCCGCGGGGTTCGGCGGGGGGCGCTGAGGTACGCCGCGAGGCGGGGGCCGTCCGGGCCGGTTCCGCGCCTCCACAGGGCCCCGGAGCATTCCGCATCCGAAGGAGGGCCGGGCCCGCCTCGGCGCGGCGAGCCATGGGCGGCCGCCCTTCCAGGCTACGGGGGACGGACATCTCAGGGCATGGTCCGAACGACTGGCGGGGGTGCCGACAGGGCATTCAAGGGACCATGAACGATGTGACGCGTTGGGCCACACAGGTCGCCGCAGCCGAACTCGCCGACGCACTCCCACGACGGTGGGCGCATTGCCGGGGTGTCGCCTCCCGAGCGACGGAGATCCGACGGATCGTGGGCGGGGAGGCGGATCTCCTGGTTGCGGCCGCGATGCTCCACGACGTCGGCTACGCACCCCGCCTGGCTTCCACAGGCTTCCACCCGCTGGACGGGGCGAGGTTTCTTCGCGACGACCACGGGGCGGACACGAGCCTGACCCGGCTTGTCGCGCACCACTCCTTCGCGCTCCTGGAGGCCGAGGAGCGCGGACTGCGAGACGACCTCGTCACCGAGTTCCCGCTACCGGAGGGGCCTTTGATGGTGGACGCGCTCGTGTACTGCGACATGACGACCACACCTGACGGCGGTCGGACCACCGCGGAGGAACGTGTCGCGGAAATCCTCGGCCGCTACGGGGACGACAGCGCGGTCGGGCGGTTCATCCGCCGGGCGGCTCCGGAGATCTTTGCCTCCGTGGAGCGGGTGGAAGCCGTCTTGGCGGCTCAGCCGAGGTAGGGGTAGGCGCCGGCGAGGTAGTCCCCGATCTGCTGGCGCATGCTCGGGTGGATGTCGTACAGGTCGAGGTCGGCCGGCTGGACGAAGCGGACGCCGTCGGCTTCCTCGTTGATCGTGGGCACTCCGCCGACGGGCCGGCCGATGTAGGTGTTCTCGTACTGCTGGCGGATCTCGCCGTCGGTGTACGCGACGATGTGTTTCGGGTTGGTGTAGACACCGAGAAACCCGGTGAGCTCCGCGATGATCCCGGTCTCCTCCAGGCACTCGCGCACCGCGCACTCGGCCGCGGTCTCGCCGATGTCCTGGGCTCCGCCGGGGAGCGCCCACTGGCCGGTGTCGCGGCGGCGCTGGAGGAGGACGGCGCCGGTCTCGTCGACGACGAGAAGGTTGCTCGCCGGAATGAGGGTGTTCGCCTTCGGGGCGGTGGGGTCGTTGTAGTACTCAGTCCTGCCCATGGTCGGCGGTCCTCTCCTGGTCGGGTGCCCATGGCCGCGCGGCGGCCCAGACGGCGTCGAAGCTCTGAGCGTAGTTGTCGAACCACCCGGTGCCGTCTGCCCTCTTGAGGTGGAGGAGAGGGTTGGCGCTGGCCGGTTGGCCCCAGATGTGGGGGTTGACGAGCAGGTTGTCGTCGTAGCGGAACATGGACGTGTAGAGGGTGGTGTCGTGGAGCCGTACGGTGCACCCGGCCTCGCCCAGCAGGGGCCGGTAGTACGTCAGTGAGGCGCGGATCTTGGCGGCGAGGGTGTCGCCGATTCCCTCCTCACGGCCCCGGATGGCGACTGCCTGCCCCTCCGGGTCGCCGAAGCACAGACGCACCCTCACTCCCTCGGCGGCACGTTCGGAGAGCATCCTGGCGACGTGGGGGTTGGACTGGGCGAAGAAGGTGCCGGAGAAGACGAGGATGCCGATCTCGTGCCGGACCTCCCGCAGCAGCGCGAGCCAGACGTCCCGGGGCACGCTGGCCCTGTTCTGGTAGGTGCCGACCAGTTCGGTGCCCAACCCGTCCCGCGGGCGGCCGGGGTGCTTGGACGGCTCGGGCCAGAGGAAGGTCTCTTCCACGCGGAGGTGCCGCGCGACGCGGAAGCGGTGCCGGGCATGAGGAATGCGCCCGCCCAGCCACCGGCCGACCGTCTTGGGATCTACTTCGCAGACCTCGGCAAGCGAGTCGGGCGAGACGCCGCGTTGGCCGAGGACAGTGCGCAGTCGGTCGTTCACAGCAGCCATCGAATCGGCACAGCACGTGATCGCGCAAGGACGTTCTGGGACGCAGTCCCAGAAGCGCAACACCGCCGACTGCCTACTCTGGCGCCATGGAGCTCTTCGTCCTGTGGGACATCGACCACACCCTCATCGAGAACGCAGGGGTGAGCAAGGAGATCTACGCCGCTGCCTTCGCCGCCCTCTCGGGACGCGAGCCCACCGAGCCCGCGCGCACCGAGGGACGTACCGATCGACTGATCATGCATGACGTGTTCGTCCGCGAAGGGCTGCCCGTACCCGACTGGCACGTCATCGAGACCGCGCTCGCCCAGGCGGGGGAAGCGCGCCTGGAGGAGCTGCGCAGGCGCGGGACAGCCCTGCCCGGTGTCCATGAGGCGCTGAAGGCCGCCTCCGCTCAGGGCGATTGGATCTCCTCCGTCCTCACCGGCAACATCGCCGCCAACGCCCTTGTGAAGCTGTCCGCGTTCGGCCTCGAATCGCTGCTGGACCTGACAGTGGGCGCCTACGGAGCGGACGCCGAACTCCGTCCCCATCTGGTCGCTGTCGCCCGCGAGCGCGCGCAGCGACTTCGCGGTGTTTCGGCCGACGTCACCACCGTCCTCGTGGGCGACACCCCGCGCGACGTGGAAGCGGCTCTGACCACGGGCTCCGGGATCCTCGCCGTCGCCTCCGGCATCCACACTCCGGAGGAACTGACCGCCGCCGGCGCTGCCGACGTCCTGCCCGACCTGTCGGACACGAAGCGCGTCCTCAGCATCCTGGAGTCCTTCGCAGGGCACTGAAAACGTCCCGGGACGTCCTCGGACCGTCCCCGAACGGGGTGACGAGGTCCCCGGGCAGAAGGCCACTATCGGGCTCCCAACAGGCAGCCGGCCGAAGGAGCCGATGTGATCGGGGAAGTCACCGGGATCAGGAAGATCCGAATGCTGTACCTGCAGCTGCTCTACCGCTGCAACTTCACGTGCCTGCACTGCTTCCACGGCAAGCGGCTCCAGTACGCCGACGCGTTCACCGCCGAGGAAGCCGCGGGCCTCCTCACTCTGATGCGGGACGAGTACGGCACGGAGGCCGTGACCCTGCTCGGCGGAGAGCCGTTCGTCCACCGGGACCTCGCGCAGGTCCTCCGCCACGCCAAGGAGGAGCTGGGCCAGCGCGTCGAGATCTGCACCAACGGGTACCGGATCGAGCGCCGCCTGACCGAGATCGCTCCGCACTTGGACCTGCTCAGGGTCTCGCTGGAGGGCATCGGATCGACCAACGACGGCATCCGCAGGCAGGGCAGTTACCAGAGCGCCCTGAACTCGCTCAGTCTTGCGCGGGACCTCGGCGTTCCGACGGGCGCGACCATGACCGTCACCTCGCGGAACATCGACGAGGTCCTCCCTCTCGCAAGCGTCTTGGCGCAGCTCGGGGTCCGGCAACTCAAGCTCCACCACCTGCGGGCGGTCGGCAACGCCGCCGACCACCCCGAGCTGCTGGTCACCGCCCCCTCCGCCTACGGCCGGTTGCGCGAAGAGCTCGCCGCGGCCGACCTGCCCCTGGAGGTGATCGTCGACGAGGACCTCTCCGAGCACGGCGCCCCGCAGGTGTGCGCACCGTCCGGCGGTCCTCGCGAGATCGACCGTATCGAGGCCGACCCACGCGGTGCGCTGACCATGTCCTGCAAGGCCGTGGGCAAGGACGCGCACGCCTTCTGGTACGAGAAGGCGGCAGGACGCATCGTCCACAAGCCATCGTCCGCCGACGAGCTCACTCTCGCGGTGCCGGGCGTGGTGTACGGCCGTGCCTGATCACCCGCGTTTCGAGAGCCTGGAGGGATTACGCGGCACCGGTAAGTCAACCCTGGCGCCGATGCTCGCCGCCGCCCGACAGGCCGTCCTCGTCGCAACCGTCCCGCCCCTCTACCAGCCGCTCAGACACGCGGTGGACGAGCGGACGAACGTCGAGGCGCGGATGTGCCTCTACCTTTCCGCTCTGTTCACCGCGGCCGAAGAGATCCAGCACCATCTCGACGCCGGCGTCCCGGTCGTCGTCGAGAGCTACTTCCCCCGGTGCCTCGCCACCCATCGGGCCCTGGGCGCCCGGCTCGGTATCACCCTGCCGAGCTGGCTGCCGAAACCCGTCACGTACCACCTCGTCTGCGACGACGACGAACGACAGCGTCGCCTCGGTGAGCGGAACAAGTCGGCATCGCGGTGGGACGCACTGATCGAGACCGTCCCGGACCAGGTGACGGACGCCTATGCCTCGTTCCCGATGCACCGTGTCGACACCACCGGGCGCAGCCCTGACGAGGTCCTCCGCGTGATCACGGACACCGATACGCAAGGAGCGCACTCCCATGCAGACACAGAGCCTGTGGGAGCACACCCTCACCTTCTTCCCGCAGTTCCTCGCCACGTTGCGGGAACGCGTCGCCCCTGACGCCACCGTCGCGGTTGTCGGCGCGAGCGACGGCAAGTTCGTCCTGCCCCTCGCCGCCGCCGGCTACCACGTCGTCGCCGTCGAACGCGACCCGGTCGCCCTCCACGGGGGCGACGTCCACCTCCCGGGTGACAGCCAGGCACACGCGCTGGGCCTGATCGATCGGCTAAAGCTCGAAGAACTCCACGACCGCGTACAGCTCGTCGAGGACGACTTCCTCGACGGCGAACCCCTGGGCCTGCAGTGCGGGGCGGTCTGGACGAGCTGCTCGTGGCACTACAGTGCCAACCACCACCGCCCGCTCGCCGAGTTCGTCGACCGTATGCAGCGCCTGGTCCGCCCGGGCGGTGTGTTCGGCGCGGAGTTCATGATGCCCGTCGAAAGACGCCACCACATGATCGAGCACTACACCTCTCCCGAGCGCCTGCGCCACCACTTCCTCTGCGACTGGGAGGTCCTGCTCACCCTGCGCACGACCGAGTTCACCGAGCGGCCCCACGTCGGCCAGCTGCACGACCACACCCACCGCATGGGCCTGCTCGTTGCAGCCCGGAGATCCCTCACCGACCACTTCTGAGAGCAGGACCCGTGAAGCACGAGTACGAGGCGAAGTTCCTGGCCGTCGACACCGCTGGCCTCCAGGCCAAGCTGAGCGCCCTCGGCGCCGTCCGGGCGTTCCCCCGCACGCTCCTCACCCGCAAGATCTTCGAGAACGACTCCCTGGACGGCGGGGCCTGGATTCGGCTGCGTGACGAGGGCACCCGCTCGACGCTCACGCTCAAGCAGGTCACCGACGCCACGACGATCGACGGCACCAAGGAGATCGAGACCGAGGTCACCGACCTGCACGCGATGGCCGACATCCTGCGCCGGGTCGGCCTCACCGAGGTGCGCTACCAGGAGAACTACCGCGAGGAATGGCGCTTGGGCGAGGTCGCCTTCGACTTCGACACCTGGCCCGGCCTCCCCACCTTCCTGGAGATCGAAGGACCCGACGAGGCGTCGGTGCGGCAGGCCGCCGCGCTGCTGGACCTCGACTACTCCGAGGCCCGCTTCGGCAGCGTCGACGAGATCTACAGGAGCGAGTCCGGCCGCGACATCCTGGCCGAACCCACCCTCCTGTTCTCCGACTCCGAGGGGCAGGAGTTCACCGCGACCGGGCCCCTGGGCCTCTGACCACGAACGCCGACCAGCCGTCGTGGCGAAGGGTGCGCCTGACACACGGGCGCTGAGGCGGTCCCGCCCCGGTGCCCCGCACGGCGCACCCCTCACAGCAGCGCCCCCCGGCGGGAGAGCAGGAAGCGCTTGAAGGCCGCGACCGGGGGTGTGTCGGGGTGGCCGTCGAGCCAGGCGAGGCCGATCTCCCGGGCGGCCCTCGGCGCGGTCACGGACAGTTCCACCACGCCGGGGCGGGCGACCGCGGGCGGCGGCAGGAGGGCCACCCCGAGCCCCGCCGCGACCAGCCCCCGCAGCGTCTCGGCCTCCTCGCCCTCGAAGGCGACCCGGGGGGTGAAACCGGCCTGGGCGCACAGGTCGTCGGTGATGCGCCGCAGCCCGTAGCCGGGCTCCAGGGTCACGAAGGTCTCCTCGGCGGCCTCCGCGAGCCGGACGCGGCGGCGGGAGGCGAGCCGGTGGTCGTCGGGTACGACCAGCAGCAGGCGCTGCTCGTCGAGCCGGCGGGCCACCAGGTCCGGAGCGTCGGGCACCGGTGAGGTGAGGCACAGGTCGAGCTCCCCGGCCCGCAGCCGCTCGATCATCGCCTCGCCGTAGTTCTGCACCAGGGTGAAGCGGACACGGGGGTGCTCTGCGCGGAACGCCCTGATGAGCGAGGGCACGGTCTCCGACCCCATGGTGTGCAGGAACCCGAAGGCCACCTTGCCCGCGCCCGGGTCGGCGTCGGCGCGGACGGACTCGGCGGCCCGCTCCACCTCGGCCAGCGCACGCTCTGCGGAGGCGAGGAAGGTGCGGCCCGCAGGCGTCAGCGCGACGGTGCGGCCGCGGCGGGCGAACAGCGCCACGCCCAGGTCCTCCTCCAGGCGGACCATGGCCCGGGAGAGCGTCGACTGGGGGACTCCCATCTCCTGTGCGGCGCGCGTCACATGCTCGTGCCGGGCCACGCCGACGAAGTACGCGAGCCGCGGTGTGAGCGTCACCGCGATGTCTTCTTCGTAACCGCCGTGTGACAGCCACTTCTCTGAGCTGCGTTCATGCACCATGGGATCGATTATCGCGTTTCCATGCATTGGACGCATGAAAGGCGGCGGCCTAGGTTCGGGGTATGCCTTCCGCCAGTACCAAGGCGTCCGCGTCCGCGGGCGCCGCCTCGCCGTCCCCCTCCTCCGAACTCCCCTGCGACGACGGGCGCCTGGCCCCCGGCGCCCCCGGCTACCGCCGGATGAGCCTCGCCCTCTTCGCCGCCGGACTGGCCGCCTTCGCCCTGCTGTACTCCACGCAGGCGCTGCTGCCCGCGATCTCCGCCGAGTTCGGCGTGACCGCGGGGGCCGCCAGCTGGACGGTGTCCGCGGCGACCGGTGCGCTGGCGCTGTGCGTGCTCCCGATGAGCGCCCTGTCCGAGCGCTTCGGGCGCACCACCCTGATGAAGGCCTCGCTGGCGGTGGCGGTGGCGGTCGCCCTGCTGGTCCCCCTCGCCCCCAACCTCACCTGGCTGGTGGTGCTGCGCGGCGTGCAGGGCGCGGCGCTCGCCGGGCTCCCCGCCTCGGCGATGGCCTACCTCGCGGAGGAGGTGCGCCCCCGGGCGCTGGTGGCGGCGATCGGCCTGTTCGTCGCGGGCAACAGCATCGGCGGCATGAGCGGGCGGATCGTCACCGGCTGGGCCGCGCAGTTCGGCGGCTGGCGGGTGGCCCTGGCGGCGGTCGGGGCGATGGCGCTGGTGTGCGCGCTGGTCTTCCGGTGGCTGCTGCCGAGGGCCCGCCGCTTCACCCCCGGCACCCTGGACCCGCGGACCCTGGCCCGCACCGTCCGGGGACACCTGGCGGACCCGCTGCTGCTGCGCCTGTACGCGATCGGCGCACTGTTCATGACCGTCTTCGGCGCCGTCTACACGGTGATCGGCTACCGGCTGGTGGAAGCGCCGTTCAGCCTGCCGCAGGGCGTGGTCGGTTCGGTCTTCCTGGTGTACCTGGTCGGCACGGCCTCCTCGGCGGCGGCGGGGCAGCTGGTGGCCCGGCTCGGGCGGCGCGGGGCGCTGTACCTGGCGGTGGCCACCACGGCGGCCGGGCTGCTGCTGTCGCTCGGCGACAGCCTGGCGGCGGTGCTCGCCGGGCTGGTGCTGATCACCGCCGGGTTCTTCGCGGGCCACGCCGTGGCCTCCTCCTCGGTCAGCCGCACCGTCCGAACGGGCCGCGCCCAGGCGTCGGCCCTGTACCAGTCCGCGTACTACCTGGGCAGCAGCGCGGGCGGCACGCTCGGCGCGGTCGCGTTCCACGGCGGCGGCTGGACGGGGACGGTGGCGCTGGGCCTGGTGGCGGTGCTGGGCGTCGTCTCGCTCACCCTCTGGGGCACGCACGCGGCGCGGGTCCACGCCCGGCGGACGGCCGCCGCCTGACGCCCGCCGGCCCTGCCCGGTCACGGGCCGCCCCCGGGCAGGGCCGCGGGGACCCGACGCGCCCGGATGCACGCCCGCGGCCCGGCGGGATACTGGTACCCGGTGCGGGAGACGGCGCCGTGCGCACCTGCGCCGGACCCGTGGAGCGGCCCCGTTGTCAGTCCCCTCCGCTACGTTCCGGGGAACGGGTGCCGACGGGTGACAAGGGTGTGGACCGATGAGCGACCTCGCGACGACGCAGGACCTCGACGCCGGGCTGGAGCGGCACCGCCGCGAACTGACCGGCTACTGCTACCGGATGCTGGGCTCCTCCTTCGAGGCCGAGGACGCCGTGCAGGACACCATGGTGCGCGCCTGGCGCAGCATCGACAGGTTCGAGGGGCGCTCCTCGCTGCGCTCCTGGCTCTACCGGATCGCCACCAACGTCTGCGTGGACATGCTGAACGCGGGCAACAAGCGCGCCCGTCCGATGGACCTGACGGGTCCGACACCGGTC
The DNA here is from genome assembly GCF_024497955.1 of Streptomyces sp. C10-9-1. Taxonomy (GTDB): domain Bacteria; phylum Actinomycetota; class Actinomycetes; order Streptomycetales; family Streptomycetaceae; genus Streptomyces; species Streptomyces sanyensis. Next base: position 29,098 of record NZ_JANHKP010000026.1, read on the forward strand.
GCCCAGGCGCAGCTGAACGCCCGCCCGGAGGTCACCTGGCTGGAGCCCGTGCCGGACGGCCGGGTGCTCCCCTCGGTCCTCGACCCGGCGGAGGCGGCGGTCGAGCGGGACTCGATCCGGCTGGCCTTCGTCGCCGCCCTTCAGCACCTGCCGCCGAAGCAGCGGGCGGTGCTGATCCTGCGCGAGGTGCTCGCCTGGAAGGCGGCCGAGGTCGCCGAGCTGCTCGACACCACGGTCGCGTCGGTGAACAGCGCCCTCCAGCGCGCCCGGGCCACGCTCGCCGAGCGCCGCCCGGGCGAGGCCGACGCCGCGGACCCGCTCGACGAGCAGCAGCAGGAGCTGCTCAAGCGCTATGTCGCGGCTTTCGAGGGCTACGACATGAAGGCGCTGACGGCACTGCTCCACGAGGACGCCACCATGTCCATGCCGCCCTACGACCTCTGGCTCCAGGGTCACGGGAACATCGTGGGGTGGATGCTCGGGGTCGGCGAGGTCTGCCGGGGCTCGCGCCTGGTGCCCACGGTCGCGAACGGCGTTCCCGCGTTCGCCCAGTACCACCGGCGCACCGACGGCGAGGGGTACGAGCCCTGGGCGCTGATCGTCCTGGAACTCCGCGGCGGCGCGGTGGGGGGCATGGACTTCTTCCTCGACACCGGGCGCTGGTTCCCGCTGTTCGACCTGCCGGCCGCCCTCGGCCCGGACGGCTCACCCCTGCCTGCGCGGTAGGGCGGCCGGCGCGGGCGGCGGGAGCGCGCGGTCGTCCGGAAACCGGCGGCCCCGCCACCGGGGCCGCGGCAGGCACGGCGGGGGTGCGGTCCGGCCCGGCGGGGGGCGGGCGGTGGGGCCGGGGGGTGTTCCCTCCTCGCGCGTCCGCTCCGCGGCGGCCGGGCCGACCAGGCCGACCAGGTCCAGGAGCCCGAGCAGCTGCGGGGTGCCGCCCCGCACCCGGAGGGCGGTCCCGTGGCGGCGGGCGGTGAGCTGAAGGCGGGCGAGGGCGTCGACGGCGGTCAGATCGGCGCGCGTCAGGAGGCCGACGTCCACCACCGGGCGGGGCCCGCCCTCACCGTGCCCGGTCCGCAGCGCCTCGGTCAGGGCCTCGCACAGGCGGGGCACGTCGGCGGGGCGGAGCACCCCGGTGATCCGCAGGACGATCGGTTGTACGGCATCCACAGGGGGGTGACCGGCGCGGCGCCCCCGACTCATCGGTGGCACCGCGTACCGGAACACGGGAAGGGGCCGCCGGCGTCCGGCGGCCCCTTCCCGTGCGGTGGCGCTCCGGTCAGGCGATGCGCTCCAGCACCACCGGGGTCGGCCGGTGGGCCGTGCCCGCGGGCGCCACGTCGTAGGTGGCGGACAGCGCGTCGAGGGCGTAGGTGAACTTCTCGGGCGTGTCGGTGTGCAGGGTCATCAGGGGCTGCCCCGCGGTGACCGCGTCGCCCGGCTTGGCGTGCAGTTCGACGCCCGCCCCGGCCTGCACGGGGTCCTCCTTGCGGGCGCGGCCGGCGCCGAGGCGCCAGGCGGCGATGCCCACGCCGTAGGCGTCGAGGCGGGTCAGCACACCGGAGGACGGCGCCGTGACCACGTGCTGCTCGCGGGCGACCGGGAGGGCCGCGTCCGGGTCGCCGCCCTGGGCCGCGATCATGCGCCGCCAGACGTCCATCGCCGAGCCGTCGGCCAGGGCCTTGGCCGGGTCGGCGTCCTTGATCCCCGCGGCGTCGAGCATCTCGCGGGCGAGGGCCAGGGTCAGCTCCACGACGTCCGCGGGGCCGCCGCCCGCGAGCACCTCCACGGACTCGCGGACCTCCAGCGCGTTGCCCGCGGTGAGGCCGAGCGGTGTGGACATGTCGGTGAGCAGGGCCACGGTGCGCACCCCGCTGTCGGTGCCGAGGCCGACCATGGTGGAGGCCAGCTCGCGGGCGTCGTCGAGGTTCTTCATGAACGCCCCGGTGCCGACCTTGACGTCGAGGACGAGCGAGCCGGTGCCCTCGGCGATCTTCTTGGACATGATCGAGGAGGCGATCAGCGGGATGGCCTCGACGGTGCCGGTGACGTCGCGCAGCGCGTAGAGCTTCTTGTCCGCCGGGGCGAGGCCGTCGCCGGCCGCGCAGATGACGGCGCCGGTGGTGTCGAGGACGGAGAGCATCTCCTCGTTGGAGAGCAGGGCCCGCCAGCCGGGGATGGACTCCAGCTTGTCCAGGGTCCCTCCGGTGTGGCCGAGGCCCCGCCCCGACAGCTGCGGGACGGCGGCGCCGCAGGCGGCGACCAGCGGGGCGAGCGGCAGGGTGATCTTGTCGCCGACGCCCCCGGTGGAGTGCTTGTCGGCGGTGGGGCGGGACAGCGAGGAGAAGTCCATCCGCTCGCCGGAGGCGATCATCGCGGCGGTCCAGCGGGCGATTTCCGTGCGGTTCATGCCGTTGAGCAGGATGGCCATGGCCAGGGCCGACATCTGCTCGTCGGCGACCTCACCGCGGGTGTAGGCGTCGATGACCCAGTCGATCTGCTCGCCGCTCAGCTCGCCCCGGTCGCGCTTGGTGCGGATGACGGAGATGACGTCCATGGCATGTCCTCCAGAGGTGGCTCGGCGCACAGAGTGGCTCTACGCGCATAGAGCAAGAGTAGGGGGCGGCCCTCCCGCCGAAGCGGAAGGGCCGCGGGTCCGGACCGGTCCGGTCCGGGGGTGACGCGGTGCGCGGGGACGGGATCCGCCCCCGCGCGGTGCGGGCGCCGGACCGCTCAGCCCAGGTGCCCGGGGCCGAAGGCCTGCGGGAGCATCCCGGAGAGCGGCACGATCCCCGCCGGGGTGTCGAGCAGCAGGTCGGGCCCGCCGAACTCGTACAGCAGTTGCCGGCACCGGCCGCAGGGGACCAGGGCCTCGCCCCTGCCGTCCACGCAGACGAAGTGCGTCAGACGCCCGCCGCCGGTGGCGGTCAGCTGCGACACCAGCCCGCACTCCGCGCACAGGCTGAGCCCGTAGGAGGCGTTCTCGACGTTGCAGCCGGTCACCACCCGGCCGTCGTCCACGAGGGCGGCGACCCCGACCGGGAAGCCCGAGTACGGCGCGTACGCGCGCGACATCGCCTCGCGCGCCCGCTGCCGCAGGGCCTCCCAGTCCACGGCCGGCTCGGTCACTTGCCCTGGCCCTTGCGATAGGCCATGCCGTTGGCCTTGGGCATCCTGAGCCGTTGCGCGGAGAGCGCGAGCACCAGGAGGGTGGCCACGTACGGCGCGGCGTCCACGAACTGGCTCGGCAGCTCGTCGGTCAGGGCGTACCAGGTGTACAGCAGCCCGGCCACGACCGCGGAGACCAGCGCGGGCACGTACTTCTTCTTGTAGAGCTGCCAGACCGCGGCGATCAGCAGGAGGATCGCGAGAAGCAGGAGCATCGCGTGGACGTTCTCCGCGCCGCCGCGCAGCTTGAGGCTGTCGGTGAAGCCGAAGAGGCCCGCGCCGAGCGCCATGCCGCCGGGCATCCAGTTGCCGAAGATCATCGCGGCGAGGCCGATGTAGCCGCGGCCTCCGGTCTGGCCCTCCTGGTAGATGCCGGTGGACACGATCGCCAGGAAGGCGCCGCCGAGGCCCGCGAGGCCGCCGGAGACGATCACCGCGATGTACTTGTACTTGTAGACGTTGACGCCCAGCGACTCGGCCGCCACCGGGTTCTCGCCGCAGGAGCGCAGCCGCAGGCCGAAGGAGGTCCGCCACAGGATCCACCAGGTGGCGGGGACCAGCAGGATCGCGACCACGGTCAGCCAGGACAGGTTGGTGACCAGTCCGCCCAGCACACCGGCCAGGTCGGAGACGAAGAACCAGTGCTTGGCCTGGATCTCCCCGAGCCAGTCGGACAGGCCCGGGATGGTGATGCGGTCGATGCGGTCGATGCGCGGGGACTGCTTGGAGGACCCGCCCGCGGCCTCCGCGAAGGTGAAGTTGGACAGGTAGCGCGTCAGGCCGGTCGCCAGGATGGTGACGGCCACACCGGAGACGATGTGGTTGACCTTGAAGGTGACCGTGACGATCGCGTGCAGCAGACCGCCGAGCGCGCCGCCGGCGATGCCCATCAGCACACCCGTCCACGGGCCCCACTGGTAGCCCGCCCAGGCGCCGAACCAGGTGCCGAGGATCATCATGCCCTCAAGGCCGATGTTGATCACGCCCGCGCGCTCGGCCCACAGACCGCCGAGGCCGGCGAGGCCGATCGGCACGGCGAGCTGGAGCGCGCCGGAGACCTGGCCCACCGAGGTGAGGTCGTTGGCACCGCTGAGGATGCGGACCAGGGAGAACAGCAGCAGACCACCGGCGATGATCAGCAGGATGACCGGCAGGGACAGCTTGCGGCGTCCGCCGCCCTTCGTGGGCGCGGTGCCTGCCATCGAGACCGTGCTCGTGCTCTCGGTCATGCCGCCGCCACCTCCTTGTTCTTGCGGGCCTGGGCGGCGAGTTCCTCGCCGACCTTCTGCTGCTGGCGGCGGAGCCCGTACTGGCGGACGAGCTCGTAGGACACGACGACCGCGATCACGATCAGGCCCTGCATAATCTGGGCGATCTCCTTGGGGTAGCCCGCGAGGTCGAGGCCCTCGGCCGTCTTGTCGAGGAAGGCCACCAGGAGGGACGCGAAGAAGATCCCGACCGGGTTGTTGCGGCCGAGCAGGGCGATGGTGATGCCGACGAAGCCGACCCCGACGGGGAAGCTGAGGCTGTAGGTGTGGGTCTGGCCCAGCAGCATCGGCATGCCCGCGAGACCCGCCACCGCGCCGGAGATCAGCATGGCGGTGAGCACCATGCGCTTGGCGTCGACACCGCTCGCCTGGGCGGCGGACTGGCTGGCGCCGGTGGCGCGCAGGTCGAAGCCGAAGCGGGTGCGGTTGAGGGTGAACCAGTACACGATGCCGAGGGCGAAGGCGACGAAGGTGAAGCCGTAGATCTCACCGCCGTCGAGCTGCAGGCCCGGGAACCAGCCGGACTCGGGGATCTCGCCCGTGTTGAGCTGGTTGGAGCCGGGAGGCTGCTGGCCCAGGTTGGCCGGGAGGATCATCCAGGCGATCAGGCTGGTGGCGATGGCGTTGAGCATGATGGTCGAGACGACCTCGCTCACACCGCGGGTGGTCTTGAGCACACCCGCGATACCGGCCCACATCGCACCCACGAACATCGCGACCAGCACGATGAGCAGGATGTGCAGCGGTCCGGGCAGGTCCACGGCGGCACCGACGACGGCGGCCAGCATGACCGCGAGGCGGTACTGGCCGTCGACACCGATGTTGAACAGGTTCATCCGGAAGCCCACCGCGACCGCGAGTGCGGCGAGGTAGTAGATCCCGGTCTGGTTGATGATCAGGACCTGGATGTCCGTGAACTCCAGCTGCTGGAACATCAGCTCGTACGGCTCGATGGCGCTGAGTCCGGAGAGCAGCAGCACCACCGAGGTGAGCAGGAAGGCCACGACCAGCGCGAGCACCGGGCCGGCGAGGCCCAGGAGCAGCCGGTCCTTGTCGAACTTCTTCATCGGCCCTCACCGTTCTCGGGCGTCGCGCCGTGCTGCGGCGTCTCGGGGGTTTCCAGGTGTCCGGTGGCGGCGCCGGTCATGGCCGAGCCCAGCTCCTCGGGGGTGATCGTGGCGGGGTCGGCGTCCGCGACCAGGCGGCCGCGGTACATCACCCGCAGGGTGTCGGAGAGCCCGATGAGCTCGTCCAGGTCGGCGGAGATCAGCAGCACCGCGAGGCCCTCGTGGCGGGCCTCCCGGATCTGGTCCCAGATCTGCGCCTGCGCGCCGACGTCCACACCGCGGGTGGGGTGGGCGGCGATCAGCAGCTTGGGCGTGTGGCTCATCTCCCGGCCGACGATCAGCTTCTGCTGGTTGCCGCCGGAGAGGGAGGCCGCGGTGACCTCGATACCGGGCGTGCGGACGTCGTACTCGCGCACGATGCGCTCGGTGTCCTTGCGCGCGGCCTTGGGGTCGAGCATGCCGTGCTTGCTGTTGGGCGCCTCGGTGACGTGGCCGAGGATGCGGTTCTCCCACAGCGGGGACTCCAGCAGGAGGCCGTGGCGGTGGCGGTCCTCGGGGATGTAGCCGATGCCGCCCTCGCGCCGCTTCCGGGTGGGGGCGTGCGAGATCTCGGCGCCGTCGAGGGTGATCACACCGCGGTCCGGGTCGCGCAGGCCCATCAGGGCCTCGATGAGCTCGGTCTGGCCGTTGCCCTCCACGCCGGCGATGCCCATGACCTCGCCCTTGTGGATGGTGAAGCCGACGGAGTCGAGGACCTCGCGGACGATGCCGTCCGGGTCGGTCACCGTGAGCGTGAGGCCGTCGACGGTCAGCATGGCCACATCGGTGACCGTGGACTCGCGGGTCTCGGGCGTGGGCAGCTCGCTGCCCACCATGAGCTCCGCGAGCTGCTTGGTGGTGGTCCCGGCCGGGTCGGCGGTGCCGACGGTGGTGCCGCGCCGGATGACGGTGATCTCGTCGGCCACCGACAGCACCTCGCCCAGCTTGTGCGAGATGAAGATGACCGTGAGGCCCTCGGCCTTGAGCTCGCGCAGGTTGGCGAAGAGCGCGTCGACCTCCTGCGGCACGAGCACCGCGGTGGGCTCGTCCAGGATCAGGGTGCGGGCGCCCCGGTAGAGGACCTTGAGGATCTCGACGCGCTGCCGGTCCGCGACGCCGAGGTGCTCGACGAGGACGTCGGGGCGCACGTTGAGGCCGTAGGAGTCGGAGATCTCCATGACCTTCCTGCGCGCGGCGGCGCCGATGCCGTGCAGCTTCTCGCCACCGAGGACGACGTTCTCCAGCACGGTGAGGTTGTCGGCCAGCATGAAGTGCTGGTGGACCATGCCGATGCCGCGTGCGATGGCGTCGGAGGGGCTGGAGAAGGTGACCTGGTCACCGTCGATCGTGATGGTGCCCTCGTCCGGCTTCTGCATGCCGTAGAGGATCTTCATCAGAGTCGACTTGCCGGCACCGTTCTCCCCCACGAGGGCGTGCACGGTGCCCCGGTGGACGGTGATGTCGATGTCGTGGTTGGCGACCACGCCGGGGAAGCGCTTGGTGATACCGCGCAGTTCCACGGCGGCAGCCGGCGGCGTTGACGGACTGGACGCGTTGATGACGCACTCTCCTTGGCGGATGAGGAGCCGGGAGGGCAGGACGGGAGCCTGCTGGCGGGCAGACGGCAAAGCGGGCTCGGCGGGCAGGGGGCGGGGCGAAGTTATCGCGCCGGAGAGGGTTCTACGCGCGTAGCAATGCCGAATAGCGAAAACCGATGGCCATGGCTCGGTCCGGGATGCGCGGGGGCGGCTGTGCGCCGCCCCCGCGTGCCCGGAGCCCGGAGCGGGCCGGTCCTGTGGGACCGGCCCGTCCGTCGAGCGGCCTCGGTGGGGGTTACGGGGCGGTCTTGACCGTGATCCGGCCGGCGATGATGTCGGCCTTGGCCTTGTCCACGGCCTCGATCACGTCGGTCATCTCGGTGAACGCCGGGTTGGACAGCGACAGCGCGACGCCGTCGTCCTCCAGGCCGTAGCGGATCTCACCGTTCTGCGGGTCGCCGTCCTGGACCGACTTGATCAGGTTGAACACGGCACCGGAGACGTTCTTGGTGACCGAGGTCAGGATCCGCTCCTTGTAGGCGGCCAGACCCTCCTGCTCGTACTGGTCGGAGTCGACACCGATGGCCCACTTGCCCGCGTTGGCGGTGGCCTCGATGGCACCGGCGCCGGCGAGACCGGCGGCGGCGTAGATCACGTCGGCACCGGCGTCCAGCTGGCCCTGCGCGGCGGCCTTGCCGAGGTCGGGCTTGGAGAAGCCACCGAAGTCCGGCGGCTGCGTCAGGTACTGGACCTTGACGTTGACGTCCTTGTTGGTGTCCTTGACGCCCTGGACGAAGCCCGCCTCGAACTTCTTGATCAGCGGGGTCTCGACACCGCCGATGAAGCCGACCGTGTCGGACTCGGTCACCTTGGCGGCGGCGACGCCGGCGAGGTAGGAGCCCTGCTCCTCGTTGAAGACGAGGTTGGCGATGTTCGGGCCGGTCTTCGAGGTGTCGTCGATGAGACCGAAGGTGGTGTCGGGGAACTTCGGGGCGACCTCGGCGATGGCCGGGGCGTAGGCGAAGCCGACGCCGATCACCGGGTTGTTCCCGGCACGGGCGAGCGTGGTGAGGCGCTGGACCTTGTCCGGGTCGCCCTCGCCCTCGCTGGGCTCCGCCTCGGTGCCCTGGACGTCCAGCTCTTCCTCGGCCTCGACGAGACCGGCGTAGGCGGCGTCGTTGAACGACTGGTCGCCGCGGCCGCCGATGTCGTAGGCGATGGCGGCCTTGCCGCCGTTGTCGTCCGATCCCGAACCGGACGACGAGTCGCTGCCACACGCGGTGACAGACAGTGCGAGAGCCGTGGAGGCGATGCCCACGGTGGCGATCCTGGTGATCCGGCGCACTGGAAGGCTCCTTAAACCTGACCGAAAGCGCCACTTCCGGCGCTGGGTTCGCGGCGATCGTAACGCGCGTAGATGTCAGTTAAAGGCGCGTTCATCAGTCGTTATCGGATCGTCGCGAACCGGCCACGGCCCCCGCGGGGCGGTAGGGGGCCGGTCACCGCCCCGCCACGCTCCGGCGTGTCGCGAGGCGGGCCGGTCCCCGGGACCCGGCCCCGCAGGCCGACCGGTCCCGTTCCCGGGCGCCGGCTCCGGGCCCTGCCGGGCCCGCCTACGCGCCCCGCAGGCCGTCCAGCAGGGCAGCCGCGGTGAAGAGCTCCACGCCCGCGGTGATGGACTCCTCGTCCACGTCGAAGTCGCCGCGGTGCAGGTCCCGGCGGGTCGTGTCGCCGGGCACCCGGACACCGAGGCGGGCCATGGCGCCGGGCACGTGCTCCAGGTACCAGGAGAAGTCCTCGCCGCCCAGGCTCTGCTCGGTGTCCTCGATCGCGTACGGTCCGCGCCGGGCGGCGTGGGCGTCGCGCAGCAGCTCGGTCACGACGGGGTCGTTCACCACGGGCGGGACGCCCCGGATGTACTCGATCTGCGACTTGGCCCGGTGCAGCGTGGCGATCTCGTCGATCGCGGCGTGCACCAGGTCCGGGGCCTCGCGCCAGCCGGCGAGGTCCAGGCAGCGGACGGTCCCGGAGAGCTCGGCGTGCTGCGGGATGACGTTGGGGGCGTGCCCGGACTCGATGCGCCCCCAGGTGACGGCCAGCCCGGAGCGGGCGTCCACCCGGCGGGCGAGCAGGGCCGGGACCTCGGTGACGATCTTGGCCGCCGCGGTGACCATGTCGGTGGTCAGATGCGGGCGGGCGGTGTGGCCGCCGGGGCCGTCCAGGGTCACCTCCAGCCGGTCGCAGGCCGAGGTGATGGGGCCGGGGCGCAGACCGATGGTCCCGGCGTCCACCTTGGGGTCGCAGTGGACGGCGATGATCTTGCCGACGCCGTCGAGCACCCCGCACTCCACCGCGTCCGCGGCGCCGCCGGGCAGCACCTCCTCGGCGGGCTGGAAGAGCAGCCGGACGGGCTGCGTCAGCAGGCCCTGGCGGTCGAGGTCCGCGAGGACCAGGCCCGCGCCGAGGGCGGCCGTGGTGTGGACGTCGTGGCCGCAGGCGTGTGCCCGGTCGGGGACCGTGGAGCGGTAGGGCACGGTCTTGGTGTCCGGGATGGGGAGGGCGTCGATGTCGGCGCGGATGGCGAACAGGGGCCGCCCCTGCGCCTCCGCCGAGCCCGTGCCGATGTCGCACACGAGGCCGGTGCCCAGGGGCAGGACGCGCGGCTCCAGCCCGGCGCGCTCCAGGCGGGCCTTGATCGCGGCGGTCGTGCGGAACTCCTGGTTGCCGAGCTCGGGGTGCATATGGAGGTCGCGGCGGAACGCGATCAGCTCGGAGCGCAGGGGTTCGGTCAGCCTGCCGGGCAGTGCGGCGTCGCCCGGCCCGCGGCCCGCGCGCGGAGCTGCCTCTGCACGGGGTCGTTCGGCTTCTTCGGACTCGCGGGACATCAACTGGTTCACCCAGTGAAGGTTATGCCTTCCGGCCCACCAACTGCCGTGCGATCAACAAAAGATCAGCCTCATAGGGGAAGAAAACCTGCTCCGAGCCGCATGGCCGCCGGAACGGGTGGGTAAACTCACCCGTCCTTCTCGCCATGCGGACCTTCCGGGCCCTCGGGGCACCGCTCCGGGGCCTCCGCCCGGTCCGTGCCGCCGCCCGCCGTTTCCCGGCGGTCCGGCCTTCAAGCCGGGGCGGCCAGCCGGTGGACGCCGCGGGCCGTGCCGGTGACGACGGACAGGAAGCCCTGGGCGCGCGGGGAGGCGCTCTCCCTGAGCCATTCGGGGGCGATGTCGCAGACCGCGACGGTGATGCCGGTGCCCGCCAGGGCCAGCGGCAGCGTGTGCACCACGGTCGAGGGGAAGCTGAGCACCGTCTCGCCGATCGGGCCGCGCCGGGCGATCAGCTCCAGCGGCAGGTCGGGGCGGACCACCTCCAGTCCGGTGCGGGCGGTCAGCCGGGCGAGCTTGTCCACGCTCTCCCGGCGGTGGGCGAAGTAGCGGGTGGCACCGTGGGCCGCGGCGAGGGCGTCCACCGCCGCGAGGTAGCGCTCCAGGTCGACGACCCCCGTCTCGACCAGCGAGGTGCCCACCAGGTCCGCGCCCCGGGTGAGCCGCGGCGGGCCGAAGCGCGAGCGGGTCCACGCGTAGTCGTTGGCGGTGACGGTGATCCCCGGCGGCGCCTCGACCGGCATGGAGGTGAACACCTCGACCGACCGGGCGCCCGCGGGGCTGAGCCTCCGGCGCGCGGCGAGGGTCACGGGGGCGAGCGCCAGCTCGCGCGGCCCGCGCCGCCCGCCGCGGCGGTGCCAGCGCACCAGCCGTTCGCCGCGGGCGGTCTGGGCGACGAACTCCATGGTGGCCGTGCCGTCGTCCACGATCGTCAGGTGGCGCCCGCCCACCAGCGTCAGCAGCAGCTGCACGTAGCGGGAGAAGGGGTCGCCTATCACGATCCGCTCGGCACCGCGCAGCAGCGGGCCGAGCGCGCGGATCGCCTGGAGCGGGGCCGCGGGGCCGCCGCGGGCCTCCTGCCAGACGACGGCGAACCCCTCGTCACGGGCCAGCTCCGCCGTCCGGCGCAGCTGGCCCCGCGACATGGGGTCGGTGGGCGAGAGCACCACCAGGGTCAGGCCGTCCGCGGGCACTCCCCCGGCATGGGCCCACTCCAGGGTGTTCAGGAGCTGGACCGGACTCTCGACGAAGGCGAGACTCACTGGATGTCACCTCGTGATTCCTGATGCGGCCGGGGAGCGGGCGGGGCGGGCCGGGAGGACGGCGCGGCGGAGGGGCGGTCAGACCGCGGCCGGCTCACGCTCGCCCTGCTCGGCGACGACGCCCGGGACGCGGCGGAGCTTCTTCATGGGGCCGAGCTCGCTCTCGTAGACCTTCTTGACGCCGTCGCCGAGCGACTCCTCGACCACCCGGATGTCGCGGACCAGGCGGGTGAGGCCCTGCGGCTCCACGGAGGCGGCCTGGTCGGAGCCCCACATGGCGCGGTCCAGGGTGATGTGGCGCTCGACGAAGCAGGCGCCGAGGGCGACGGCGGCGAGGGTGGTCTGCAGGCCGGTCTCGTGGCCCGAGTAGCCGATCGGGACGTTCGGGTACTCGGCCTGGAGGGTGTTGACGACCCGCAGGTTGAGCTCCTCGGCCTTCGCCGGGTAGGTGGAGGTGGCGTGGCAGAGCAGGATGTTCTCGCTGCCCAGCACCTCGACGGCGTGGCGGATCTGCTGCGGCGTCGACATGCCGGTGGAGAGGATGACGGTGCGGCCGGTGGCGCGCAGGGCGCGCAGCAGCTCGTCGTCGGTCAGGGAGGCGGAGGCGACCTTGTGGGCGGGGACGTCGAACTTCTCCAGGAAGGCGACGGCCTCGGTGTCCCACGGGGAGGCGAACCAGTCGATGCCGCGCTCGCGGCAGTGCTCGTCGATGGCGCGGTACTCGTCCTCGCCGAACTCGACGCGGTGGCGGTAGTCGATGTAGGTCATCCGGCCCCAGGGGGTGTCGCGCTCGATGTCCCACTGGTCGCGCGGGGTGCAGATCTCCGGGGTCCGCTTCTGGAACTTGACCGCGTCGCAGCCGGCCTCGGCGGCGGCGTCGATCAGCTTGAAGGCGTTCTCCAGGTCGCCGTTGTGGTTGATGCCGATCTCGCCGGTGACGTAGACGGGGTGGCCCGGGCCGGCGGTCTTGGAGCCGAGGGTGCGCAGTCGGTTGGTGCTCATGCGGGTGTTCCTTCGCTGGGTGGGTCGCCCGGAGGGTGCCGGGCACGGGGTGTTCGGTGGAGGACGGGAGGTGTCGCGGCGCGGCGGGACGGCCGGGCGGCGACCGGTCAGGAGGCGGAGTGCGCCGGGGCGGTGCGGCCGGCCCCGGTGTCGGTGTCGAGTTCGGGGCCGAGGAGCCAGCCGGCGATCTCCCGGACGGCGCCCTCGCCCCCGGGGGCGGCGGTGACGGCGCGGGCGGCGGCCCGGACGGCTCCGTGGGCGCTCGCGACGGCCACCGGCCAGCCGGCGACGGCGAAGCAGGGCAGGTCGTTGACGTCGTTGCCCGCGTAGAGCACCCGGTCGAGGGCGACGCCCTGCTCCTCGGCCCACTGCTTCAGGGCGGCGTCCTTGCGGTCGATGCCGTGGAGCACGGGGATGCCGAGCTTGCGGGCGCGGGCGGCGACCACCGGGTTCCGCTCGGTGGACAGGATCAGCAGCCGCAGGCCCGCGGCCCGCATCCGGGCGACGCCGAGGCCGTCCCCGCGGTGGACCGCGACGAACTCGCGGCCGTCGGCGTCCACGAGGACCCGGTCGTCGGTCTGCGTGCCGTCGAAGTCCAGGACGACCGCGTCCACCTCGGCACGGGTGGGCAGCGGGGAGTCGTCGAGCAGCGGGGCGAGGGAGCGGGCCCGGGCGAGCTCGTGCGGGTCGTCGACCTCCAGCACCCGGGCGGGGTCCGTGCGCACCAGGGCGGTGTGCCCGAAGAAGCGGTGCCCGGCGGCGCGGAAGCCCTCGGCGTCCATGGCGTAGGCGGCGCCGGTCTCCAGCAGGTCCTGGGGGCGGTCCTGGCGCCGCGGCCGGTGCGCGGGGTCGTGGTTGACGCCGCCCGAGCCCGGTCGGCCGCCGGGGGCGGCCGGGGGCTCCTCCCGCCACAGGAAGCCGTGGAAGGGGGCGACGGTCACGGCGCTGTCGGCGCCGTCCTCCACCACGGCCCGGGCGACGCCCTGGACGTCCTCGGCGGTGACGAAGGGGCTGGTGCACTGGACGAGCAGCACCGCCCGCGCCGGCGCGCCGCTCAGCGCCTCGTGCGCGTCCAGGGCGTGCAGCACCGCGGACTCGCTGGTGGCGGTGTCCCCGGCGATGGCGGCGGGGCGGTGCACCACCTCGGCGCCCGCGGCGCGCGCCGCGGCGGCGATGGCGGGGTCGTCGGTGGAGACGGCGACATGGGTGACCAGCGGGGCGTCCAGGCAGGCCCGTACGGCGCGGGCCACCAGGGGCACCCCGGCGACCGGGGCGAGGTTCTTGGCGGGGACGCCCTTGGACCCGCCCCGGGCGGGGATCACGGCGAGGACGGTCATCGGTGCTCCTGGAAGGGACTGGTGCGGGTGCGGGTGCGTCCGCCCGCGGCCGCGGGCCGCGCGGACGTGCGGGAAGCGGACGCCTGGCGGGGCGTCACAGCTCTCCCATCCGCCGGATCACGGGGGCGACGCGCTGCACGCCGTGGCGGTAGGCGCCTCGGGCGGCTCCGCGGACGGCGCCGCGGACCACCCGGCGCAGCCCGGTCGGTCCGGTGCCCGGGACGGCGGCCGCGAGCGGGGTGCCGTCGGGCGCGAGATGGTGGCGGGCGAGCAGGCCGGGCAGGTAACCGGGGGCGGTGAGGGGGGTGTAGTAGGGCCGCAGCGGGTCGCGCCGGGGCTGGAGCAGCAGTTCGGCGACGCGGGAGCGGGCCGCGTCGAAGGCGTGCTCGTAGGAGCCGTCGGCGGCGACGCCCTGGCGGGAGAGCCAGTGGGCGTCGGGCACCGGGCGGTGCCCGCCGTCGAGCATGTCCCAGGAGGCAAGCAGCCCGGATCCGAGGAAGTGGTGGTTGCCGAGCGCCTCGCGCACGCCGAGGTCGGACAGGATCGCGGTGGGGATGCGCCGGTGCAGCGCCTCCAGCGCGGCGGTCGAGGACACGGTGACCAGCAGGTCGGTCCGGTCCAGGACCTCGCCCATGTTGCCGTAGACCAGCTTGAGGTTGGGCGGGAGTCCGCCGGGCAGCCGTTCGGCGAGCCGCTGGTAGGGCAGCTCCTCGACGTGGGTGGTCTGCTCGCCCGGCCGGGAGCGCAGCTTCAGCAGCACCTCGCGCCGCGGGTGGAGCCGGGCGTGCTCGGCGAGCCGCCGCAGCAGGTAGCCGCGGTCGGCCCGGGTGGCGGGCACGGAGGGCTGGGCGGCGAAGACCACCGTGTCGCGGTCCTCCCGGGGCCGGTAGGGCTCACCGCCGAGGAAGGGCAGGGCCGCCTCCGTCACACAGGAGGCGTCGGCGCCGACCCCCTCGTAGACCGCCGTGAAGCGGTCCGCGTCGTGGCGGGAGTTGGCGAGGACCACGTCCGCGCCGTGGCGCAGCAGCAGACCGTCGGCGAGCTTCTCGTAGACGACGCCGACGTACCCGGTGACCACCACCGGGCGGCGGTCCGCCGCCTGGGCCGCGAGCCCGTGGAGCATCGCCTGCACCCCGCCGCCGACGAGGGCGAGCACGAGGACGTCGTAGCCGCCGTCGCGCATGGTGCGCAGGAACTCGGCGCCGGTGACCTCGTCGAGCCGGTCGGCGTGGGCCCCGACCTCGGCGAGCTGGCGGGCGGTGGGGGTGGCACGCCCGCGCAGCAGGAAGCCGTGCAGGTCCACGGCGGTGCTGGGGGCGATCCGGCGTGCGGTCAGCGCACCCCATTTCCACCGGGTGTCGGAGTCGGCGAGTACGGCGACCCGTACGGCCTCGCGGTTGGGATTGGGCACGTCGAGGACGCTAGGAAGACATCCCGTTCGACGGCCCAACTCAATGGCAACAGCGGGTTAACAGAGCACCTACGAAAGGGGATTCCGCCAGGTGGTCCGCCGGATTAAACAGGTCGACGCCCATCGTTCACCTGCCGTCCTCCCGAAGGACAACGCAGATGGCGGGCCGCGGCCTAGCGTCAACGCGTGGTCAAGCTCTCCGTCATCGTGCCGTTCTACAACGTGCAGTCCTTTGCCCCGGACACCCTCAGAAGCCTCCGCACCAATACCCGCGAGGATTTCGAGTTCCTTCTCGTCGACGACTGCTCGACGGACGGGACTTCGGAGATCCTCCGGCAGGCGGAGCGCGAGATCCCCGGGGCGGTGCTGATCAGACACGAGCGGAACGGAGGTCTCGCCACCGCGCGGAACACCGGCCTGGACGCCGCGCGCGGCGAGTACCTGGCCTTCCTCGACGGGGACGACTGGCTGGCGCCGGGCCACTTCGCGGGCCTGCTGTCGGCCATGGAGGACCTGGGCTGCGACTTCGTGCGCACGGACCATGTGCAGTGCACGGGGCGGGCCCGCAGTGTGCACCGGGTGCCGGTCGGCCCGCGGGGTGCGGTGCTCCGCCCCCGGGACTGGATCCTGCCGGCCGACCGCTCCACCGGCGTGGACTATCCCTACGCATGGGCGGGGATGTACCACCGAAGGCTCGTGGACCGGGGTCTTCTGCATTTCACCGACGGGCTGCGCACGGCCGAGGACCGGCCGTGGATCTGGCGTCTGCACCGGCACGCGGATTCCTTCGCGGTGATCGGCCGCCTGGGCATCTTCTACCGCCGGGGCGTCGCCTCCTCGCTCACCCAGATCGGCGATGTGCGGCAGCTCGACTTCATCCGCGCATTCGACCAGGTCATCGAGGAGACGGCACGGGACGAGGAAGCGGAAAGGCTTCTTCCGAAGGCCGTGCGCACCTACTGCGCGGTCATCTCCCACCATTTGGGTTCCATCGAGAGGTTCGAGCCGGCCGTGGCACGGAGACTGAGGACGATGAGCGGCGAGGCGCTGCGCCGGATGCCCGCCGCCGTGCTGGGCGAGGCACTGGACTCGATGGACGCGGAGCGTGCCGCCCGGCTGCGCCGGGTCCGGCGGGCGCGCGTCCGGCTCGGCTCGGCGCAGGGGGAGGCGGCCTGATGGCGACCACGCAGATCTTCTTCGCCTCCTCGCTGTTCGGGGCGGCCACGGTGGCCGCCGCGATCGACAGCGGCTGCTTCACCGACGCCGACCGGCGCCTGCTGCTGGTCAGCAACAACGCGGCGGTTCCGGAGACGACTCCCGCGCCGGACGCGGCGCCCGGTTTCGAGCGGCTGCGCGACCGCTTCGACGGGGTGCTCTCCTGGAACGAGGCCGTCTCCCCGTTCCACCCGGCGGCCTGGTCCCCTCGCGCCGACGACGTCCCCCTGTGGGAGCGGCACCTGCGCCGCCTCTGGCGGCTCGGTGACGACCGGATCGAGCTGGTGCTGGAGTCCCTGCAGGTCGCACCGGCCCTGTCGGTCGCCCGCCTGTTCCCGGACGCGGCGCTGGACGTGTACGCGGACGGGCTGATGAGCTACGGACCGACCCGCAACCGGATCGACCCCCTGGTGGGCGAGCGGGTGCGCGGCCTGTTCCATCTCGATCTGGTCCCGGGGCTGCGGCCGCTGCTGCTGGCGGAGTTCGGCGTGGAGCCCCGTGTGGTGCCGGCGGGGGCGTTCGCCAAGGTGGTGGACGAGTTGTCGGACGCGCTGCCGGACCTGACCGCGGTGGCCGGGGCACTCGGCGGACGGCCCCTTGAGGAGCCGGGGGACGGCGGCGAAGGGCCCGCGGTCGTGCTCGGCCAGTACCTCGCCGCCCTGGGCATCCTGAGCCGCGAGGAGGAAGAGGAGCTGCACGCGCGGACGGTGCGCGCGGTCGCGGGCCTCGGCCACCGCAGGATCGTGTTCAAGGCCCACCCCGCCGCCCCGGCGGCGTGGGGCCACCGGGCGGCCGCGGAGGCGGCCGCGCTGGGCGTGGAACTCGCCGTAGTGGACCGCCCGGTGCTCGCGGAGGTGCTCTACCGCAGGCTGCGCCCCTCCCTAGTGGCCGGGTGCTTCTCGACGGGGCTGCTCACCGCCGCCTCGCTCCACGGGATCGACGTGGCCCGCTTCGGCACGGGCGGCCTGCTGGAGCGGCTGACGCCCTACCGGAACAGCAACCGGGTGCCGCTGATGCTGGTGGACGCCCTCGTGCCCGACCTGGAGGCGGGGGCGAGCGGCCCGGCGGCGGCGGCCGACGAGCGGCTGAGCGGGCTGCTGGACGCGGTGGGCTTCGCGATGCAGCCGCAGCTCCGGCACGATCTGCGGCCCTCCGCGGAGCGCTTCCTGCGGGGCGCGCCGGAGGCGGAGCGGCTCCGCCTCGTCGGCCGCCGGAGACTGACGGTGCTGGGGCTGCCGGGGGGCGTGCCGGTGCCGCGGCACGCGGTGGTGCGCCGGGCGGTGCGCCGGGCCCGCAGGCTGAAGCGCGCGGTGCTGCGGTAGCGGCGCCCGGGGCCTCGGCGGCCGTCCCCGGGGCCCGGGCCCCGGGGTCAGGTGCTGCCGAAGGAGAGCTTGACGGCGAACCCCAGGAACAGCGCGCCCGCCGCCGAGGTCGCCCCCGCCGACAGCGCCCTGCGGCGCCGGAAGGCGCTCGCCAGGCGGGTGCCGCTGAAGATCAGCGTCGTCAGGTACAGGAAGCTGCCGAGCTGGAGCAGGGCCCCGAGGACCACGAAGGAGACCGCCGGGTAGGCGTAGGACGGGTCCACGAACTGCACGAAGAACGAGACCAGGAAGAGGATGGCCTTCGGGTTGAACAGGCTGATCACCAGCGCCCGGCGGAAGGGGTTCTCCCCCGGTCCCTCCTCCGCCCGCTCCTCGTGGGCGCCCTCGGGCGCCCCGCGGTGCCGCCACAGCATCCGGGCGGTGCGCAGCATCCCGAAGGCCATCCAGGCCAGGTAGGCGGCCCCGGCGTACTTCACGACGGCGAAGAGCAGGGGCGTGGTCTGCAGGAGCGAGGCGGCGCCGAGGGCGGCCAGGGTCATCAGCACCGCGTCGCCGGTGAACACCCCGGCGGCGGCCCGGTAGCCCGTGCGGGTGCCCTTGCGGGCCGCGACGGAGAGCACGTACAGCGAGTTCGGCCCCGGCAGCAGAATGATCAGGACGAGGCCGACGAGGTACGTCGGGAGATCGGTGACACCCAGCATGGCCGGAGTGTCGCACACGGGTGCGACCGCGCGCCGCGGTGTTCCACGGCGGGCGCCCACCGGGACCTCCCCGAGGGGTCCGGTGCCGTGCCGGAGGTCACCAAGCGTGTCGTCGCCGTCGCCCAACCGTTACCTCCATGATGCTCGGAGGGGTGCAACCCGGCCGGGTGCGGATCTGTCTTCTCAGGCACAAGGGACCGACAGGGGGGCGACGATGCTCACGAAGAACCTCGCGATCAGAACGCTGGCGGCGGCGGCCGCGATGACCGTGGCCGCGGTGACGGCCGGCTGCTCCCCGGAGGACGCGCCGGGCGCGGTCTCCGACGGCAAGCCCGCGGCACCGGCGTCGCCGGTGTCGGTGCCCACGTCCCAGGCGCCCGCCTCGCCGTCGGAGTCCCCTGCCGAGGAGCCGTCCGCCTCTCCCTCTCCGAGCGCCTCCGAGACCGCCTCGGCCTCGCCCGCCGCGCCCGCGCCCGCGCCCGCGATCCTCATGGCGCCGGGTGCCAAGAGCGAGCAGGTGCGGGAGCTCCAGGCGAGGCTGGCCCAGATCGGCTGGTTCGACGACAAGCCGACCGCGCTGTACGGCCCGGTGACCACCACCGCCGTCAAGGGCTTCCAGGGCAAGCGCGGCCTGCCGGCCACCGGCAGCACCGACGAGACCACCTGGCAGAAGCTGCTGGGGATGACCACCAAGCCGACCAGGGCGGAACTGGACGGCAAGGACGTCGAGAAGGCGGAGGCCAAGCCGGACCCCCGCTGCATGACCGGCCGGGTGATGTGCATCAGCAAGACCACGCGCACGCTGTCGTGGATGGTCGACGGCAAGGTGCTGTCGACCATGGACGTCCGTTTCGGCTCGCAGTACACGCCGACCCGCGAGGGCGAGTTCACGGTCGGGTGGAAGTCGCGCGACCACGTCTCGACGCTCTACGACACCCCGATGCCGTACGCGATGTTCTTCAGCGGGGGCCAGGCGGTGCACTACTCATCGGACTTCGCGGCCCGCGGCTACAACGGCGCCTCGCACGGCTGCGTCAACGTCCGGGACAAGGGCAAGGTCGCGGCGCTCTTCGACCAGGTCAGCACGGGCGACAAGGTCGTCGTGTACTGGTGAGGGCCGACGGCCCGGGCGGTGCTCGGGGCCGCGGAGGAGGCCGGGGAGTGAGGGCGCGGGCGGGACCGGGGGAACGTGTCCCGCCCGCGCCGTGTGCGCTGAGCCGCAGGTACGGGGGGAACCCCGGCTCTTCGCGCTGCCGATGACCAGTCGGCACTACTTACTGCGCCACCACGCCGAAAAACGTCACACTCGCGGTGAACCTTTTCCGAAAAACAGCGAACTCGCAGGTCAGCGGCTTGTGCGCGGGGCACGGCCGGGCGGGCGGAAGATCAGCGAAGCGGGGGGCGGTCGAGGATCTCGATGAAGGCGATCCGGCCGTGGACGACGTCCAGGTTCAGCATCCCCTGGTCGGGGCGGAGCGGCACGCAGCGGTGGCCCTCGCCGTAAGGCCCGCTCCCGGGGTGGCCGGAGGTCCGGATGCTCCGACAGAAGTCGTCCCCGCAGTCGCAGGCGCCGTGGTACGGCACGTCCCGGACCGCGACGGCGAGTTCCGGCTCCCCCTCGTCCCGGAGCAGCCGGACGAGTTCCGCCACGAGTTCGGGGTGCCGCTCACGCACCAGGGGGTAGCGCTCCCCCGCTCTGCTTCCCTTGGTCACCGCGTGAGGGTAGGCGTGGCAGGTGCGGGGGCGCCACCGGGTTACGGCGGGGCACGTTCCCCTGCCGGGAGGCGTCAGAGCAGTGCCGCCGCGCCGTCCGGCACTCCGTGGAGGACGGTCGCCCCGGGGCGCGGCACGGCGGAAGTGAGCGCGGACAGCGGGACCGGGGGCGGCGCGCCGTCGGCCCGGGGTACGGGCGCCGCGCCGCCCTGCCGGGAGCCGTCCTCTGCCCGGCCCCCGGAGGAACCGCCGTCCCCGTCGTCCTCGCCCGGCCCGTCGCCGTCGTCGCCCTCGTCCCCCTCGGCGGGACCGAGCAGGCGGTCGCAGAAGCGCTCGACGCGGTCGGCGCCGCCGGACAGCGCCTCCAGGCGTGCCCGGCGATCGGCCGGGATGCCGCCGGCCCGGTGCTCCTCGCACGCCTCGACCGCCTTGCGGCGCAGTGCGGCCTCCTTGTCCCCCTCGGGTGTGCGGGACGCCTCCTCGGGCGCCTCGGCGGGCGGCGGGGCCGTGACCGCGGGGGCGGGGGCCCCGCCCTCGCCCGGGGCGCCACTGCCCTCCGGGGCACCGGTCGACGGCCGGGCGGGCGGCGGGGCGACGGCCCCGGGCGAGGTGGGTGCCTCGGCTCCGGGGCTCCCGTCGGGGGTCCGGGAGACGAGGACCTCGGGGGTCGCCGCGGCGCTGACGGAGGC
Organism: Streptomyces sp. C10-9-1; assembly: GCF_024497955.1. Classification (GTDB taxonomy): domain Bacteria; phylum Actinomycetota; class Actinomycetes; order Streptomycetales; family Streptomycetaceae; genus Streptomyces; species Streptomyces sanyensis. The sequence continues at coordinate 49,715 of NZ_JANHKP010000026.1, forward strand.
GGCGGGCAGCGGGGCGTCGTCGTGGAACGGGGTCGGCAGCACACCGGTGCTCGCGGCGACGGCGACGCCGCCGAGCGCGCAGCCCGCGAGCGCGGCGGCCAGCCCGTAGCGGAGGGGACGGCCGAAGCGGGGGCGGCGGGGCGCAGGGGACGGCGCGGCCACCTTCACGGTGCCGAGCAGGCTGCCCGCGGGGGCGGCGTCCGCCCGGGCCTTGCGGAAGGCCGCCAGGGCGACCGCCTCGCCGGGCAGCTCGCCCTCCTCACCGGCGTACGCCGGTTCCGCGGCGCCGCGCAGCACCGCCTGCAGCCGGGCGGCCCGTGCGCGGGCGTGCTGGTCGGTGGCGTCGACGGGGTCTCCGCGGAGGAGACTCTCCGCCGCGTCCCTGTCAAGCCACTCGTCGCGCTCGTCCGGCATCACATGTCCTTCTGCGTCCGCGGGCGCCATTGCGTCACACCGGTGGAAGCCGTGGCTCCGGTGCCGCGGGCGCGTTGCGGAGGAAGTCCGTCCAGATCACCGACCGCCGGGGCGTCCTGGGGCAGCGTCACCGCCCCGCCGCCGACCTGCGGTTTCCTGCCCTCGGCGGGGCCGCTGGCAGGGGGAGCGGGGGCGGCCGGGCCCTCTCCCTCGGGTGCGGGCCCGGCGGGGGCGCCCGTACCGGAGGCCCGCTCGGGGCCGGCGGCGGCAGCGCCGGACCGCGGCGCGGGGACGGCCGGGCCCGCCGCCTCCGGCAGGGCGGAGGGCACCTCGGCTTCGGCGGGGCGGTCGCCGATCAGCTCCGCCAGGCGCTTGAGTCCCCGGTGCGCGGCGGTGCGGACGGCGCCGGGGCGCTTGCCCAGCGCCTCCGCCGCGCTCTTGGCGTCCAGCCCCATGACCACCCTCAGCACCACGGCCTCGGCCTGGTCCTGGGGAAGGCGGGCGATCAGGGCCATGGTGGTGCCGGTGCTGAGCGCCTCCATGGCCTCGGCCGCGGTGTCGCAGTCCGCGGGCCGGCCGGTCAGCTCGGTCTCGTCGCCGCCCACCGCGGGACGGCGGCCGCGCATGCGGATGTGGTCCAGGGCACGGTTGCGGGCGATACGGGCGGCCCATCCGCGGAAGCGGTCGGCGTCCCCGCTGAAGCGGTCGATGTCCCGCGCGATCTGCAACCAGGACTCGGACGCGACGTCCTCGGCGTCGGCCTCGCCGACGAGTGTGCGCACATAGCCGATCAGCCGCGGATGCACCGCGCGGTACACAGCCCGGAACGCGTCCTCGTCCCCGGTCTGTGCCGCGAGCACCGCGGCGGTCAGCTCCGCGTCGTCCCCCAGCACTACCTCAACCTGTCTGAATCGCAGCTGGTCACACTGCGCGCCATCCTGCGCGAACCAGCACGCTACGTCCTATTCCGGGTGCGCGTCCATGCCTAGTACAACGCGCAACAACCTAACAACGGCGCGCGGTGTGACAGAAAACGCACCCACGGCGCTGAGAGGAGTGCGGGGCGCCACTGCGGCCCCGTCCGATCGACGACCGGGGCCTCTCCTGTGGGGGGTGGCGGCCCCGGTCGTCTTTCATGATCACGACGCAGAGTGTCCACAAGCATCCGCCCCGGCACCTGCCACCCGCGCATTCCGTAATCCATCTGATACCCGGAAACGCCGGAAAACGGATTCCCTCACTGAACCACCGGTCAGTTGTGCGGGACCGGGGAGCGGACGCCCGGCGCCGGGAGGTGCGTCCGGGCGGGCGGTCGGCGTGCCGCGCACGGCGGACGACGGCGACCGCCCGCGATCGGCGCGTATGCCGGGCGTTCTCCCGTGTCAGCCGCCGTAGAGGGCGGGCAGATCCACCGGGAGGAGATCGTCCCGGCGGTGGGCCAGGCCCACCGGGTCGGGGGCGAAGCCGTGCAGCGAGTACAGGGCCAGGGTGGTGCCGGTCGTGTCGTACCCCTGGTCCGCGAGCAGGGCGCGGGGCCCGACGTCGACGTCATGCGTCGAAGCCCACTTCGACGCGTTACGTCGAAGTGGATGTATCCGCTGCTCCGGTCGATCGAGCCCGAGGGTCGGCCCTCGGACAGGACCACCCCGGCGACCGCCTCGTCCACCGGGTCGAGATCGACTCCCGCGGGGACACCGCGGTGACGACCCGGCCGCAGGCACGACCGCAGCCGTGCCTGCCGCCCGAGCACTCCCGGGCTGGCTGCTGCGGCATGCCCGGACCCCGCCTCCAAGGAACCCGAGGCGCCGGTGCGAACCACTGCGGAGGGGCCATGGCGCGGACGGGCGTCCGCACCGGCCAGCCGGTGTGCCCCCGGATCCACCGGCCACGTGGAGCTGGGCCCCTCAGGCATCGCCAACCGCGGACCACGGGGAGCCGTCGCGCAGCCCCCCGGCCACCGCTCACCACCGGGGAACTACCATCCGGTGGGATGAGGCGCGAAAGACGAAGCAGCGGCGGCCGGTTCGCGGCCTCCGCCCTCGGCACCGCCGCGGCGGCCGTGCTCCTCGGCGGGTGCGGCACGGGCGGCGGGCCGGGCGAGGAGGACTGGGCCGAACTGGTGGCCATGGCGCAGCCGCGGCTGACCGACGTCGAGATCGCCTCCGAGGCGGCTGCCGACGGCAACTGGAGAAGGCTCACGGGGACCGCGGTCGTCGCGGAGGACCTGTACGTCGAACTCGACTCCGCCACGGGCAGCGAGGCATGCGGGAGCGGCGTCTCCGCCACCGCCTTCGACGCCGTGCGCGGCCCCAGGGGCGGGGACGGCCAGCGGGTGCTGCGCCGCGGGCCGGCCGCCGGCACCCCTGCCGAGTTCGTGGTGGAGATCGTGCCCAAGAAGGCCGCGGTCGGGGACACCGACTCCGACGGTGACGTCTTCGGGGCGGAGGACGTCACCGGCGGAGGGTGGGCGCTGTCCGCCGTGGGCGGCGGCTACCGGGTCGACGGGGTGGCGGACACGTACACCGGGCACCCGGCGTCCTTCTACGGCGGGGCGGAGGCGGTCGAGCGCGCCGTGTTCGTCGGCACGCCCGGGTTCGAGGAGTTGTGCGAGCGCATGCGGCGGGCCCTTCCGGCGGGCTGAGCGGACGGGTCGCCGGCCGATCCGGCCGCCCGCCACTCCACGCGGTGGACGCTCCCGCCGAGCACCAGGGCGTGGGCGGGCCCCTGCCAGGTCGCCTCGGGGTCCGCGGCCAGTTCGCACCAGACGGTCTTGTCGCACGGCCCCGTGTGCACGCCCCAGCGCAGGGCGAGGGCGTCGAGCAGCAGGAGCCCGCGCCCGCCCTCGGCGTCCCCGGCCGCCGCGGACGGCACCGGCAGGGACCTCGGGTCCGGGTCGGTGACCTCCAGCCGCACCCGTCCGTCCGCGTGCAGCACGCGCACCGCGACGGGCACCCCCTCGCCGACGTGCCGGAGCACGTTGGTCACCAACTCGACTGCGCAGAGCTGTAGTTCGTCGCAGTCCGGGCCCGCCTGGGTCCGCAGCGCGCGGCGTACCCCGGCCAGTGCCTCCGGCGTGGCGAGGAGCGCCATGGTGAGCTGCGGGGGCCTCATGCGGCCCCCTTGAGGAGCACGGCGGTCAGCGCCCGGGCGGTGGCGAGGTTGCAGTTGCCGAGGGCGATCAGCGGTCGGACGGGGTGGCGCCCCGCGTAGCCCGGCAGGTCGACGCCGAGCGAGGGAAGCGTGATGCCGTGCGCGGCCAGCGCGGCGCGCAGGGCTGCGGCGCACGCGTCGGGGTCCGCGCCACCGTGGTCGCGGGGGTCGTGCGTGTGGGGGTCGTGCATGCGGGGGCCGCACCTTCCTGTGCATTGCGTGACGAACGACTCACACAGTGGCGTCGGGGCGGCTACCGTGACAGGGGTTTCGGCACCACTGCGGCAGGTGTGGAGGACAGGCGGCCATGGCCCCACCCAAGGACATCGACGGCTCGGCGAGCGTCCCGGCCTTCTACGGCAAGGAGTTGCGCTTCCGGAGGGAGCGGGCGGGCCTGACCCTCCAGCAGACGGTGGAGGGCAGCTTCTACGGCGCGAGCTATCTGAGCGAGATCGAACGCGCCACCCGCCGGATGCCGGTGGACCTCGCCCGGCACGTGGACCGGCTGCTGAGCACCGACGGCTTCTTCGAGCGGCGCTGCGAAGACGTGCGCAACGCGAGGCGCGGGGGGCACGCGCAGTACTTCGAGCGCGTTCTGGAGGCCGAGAAGCACGCGAGGACGATCGAGGAGTGGTGCCCGGCGCTGATTCCGGGGCTGTTGCAGACGGCCGCGTACGCACGGGCGGTGGTACGCGCCACCCACCCACTCGCCCCTGACGAGGAGGTGGAGGAGAAGGTCGGCGCCAGGATCGAGCGGGCGGCCCTGTTCGAGGACGACCACCGGGCACCGCGGTACTGGGTGATCCTCTCGGAGTCGCTGATCCGCCGACCGATCCTGCCGCACCGGGAGATGACCGAGCAGTGGCAGAGCATCGCGGCCCTCGCCCGGCGGCGGAGGATCATTACACAGGTCCTGCCGTGGAACTGCGGAGCACACCCGTTCATGCTGGGAATGGCCAAGATCATGGACTTCGACGACGCACCTCCGCTCGTCTACACGGAATCCCTGCACAGCGGTGACACCTTGGACGATCCGGCCCTCGTCGCGGAGTACCGCACGTCATACGATCTGCTCAGGGCCGCCGCACTGCCCCCGAAGGCGTCCCTCGCACTGATCGAGGAAGCGGCTGAGGATGACCGAGATGGCGCACGGCACCCATGACCTGAGCACCGCGGTCTGGCGCAAGTCCACCCACAGCAACGGCAGCGGCGGCGACTGCCTGGAGGTCTGCGACGCGCGCTCCGGCCTCGTGCCCGTCCGCGATTCGAAGGTGCCGCACGGGCCCGTGCTCGTCGTCGGCGCCCCGGCCTGGGCGTCGTTCGTCGCCATGGTCACGGCCGGGCGCGACTGACCCCTCCGGCGGGTCTCCTCCGGCGCGCTCCCTCCACGACGCCCCTGGGCCCTGTTGTGAAGGTCCTGGCCGCGTGAGGTCTGGCGTCCATGGAGGGCGTCGTTGTCAGTGGCGCTGTGGATGATCGGCGCGTCAGCATTTCGCGGAGAAAGGGAAGTGCCGTGCCGATCACGAACCAACAGGTAGCGGGACACGCGTTCCTTCGGCAGATGTACGACGACTCGTACTTCCCCGATCACGTGGTCGACCGGGGAAGGGCGATCCTGCTGCGGCTGTGCGAGCGCATCGAGGCCGAGCGGCCCTCGGACCTGGAGAGCCTGTATGCACTCACCCAGGCCGCGACGGAGGAGTTCAATCAGCTGGACAGGGAGTTCGTGGCGGCCGGGAGCGAGATCGAGACGGTGGCGCGGGAGTGGATCTGTGACGAGTTCTGCTTGGTCGCCTCGGCATACGGGTTCACGGAAGCGGATGCAGAGGAGCTGACCGCCGACCGGGACTGGTGAACCGGGGCGGGAAGGCCGCATCCGCTCAAAGCCGTTCGTTGAGAGCTGCGATCAGCACGCTCGCCTCGTATCGGACGGCGAGTTCGTCGTACCGGGTAGGCGACAGCACGATGTCTCTTGAGCCGGTTGATCCCGCACCCGACCGCGTGGCGTTCGCGGTAGTCGACCGGATCGAAGTACGGCGGCCGCGGGAGCCGAGCTTCAGGCGGTTGCGCGCTTGGCCGGCCTCGTCCGGGACGGCGCAGTGG
>NZ_JANHKP010000027.1 GCF_024497955.1 Streptomyces sp. C10-9-1
GGGGCGGAGAGCCTGTCGGCTCTTAAGTTGGGCCTGACGGCCCAACTCCCGCCTGACGGCGGGAGGATGACGCGGCGTCATGCCTGACGGCATGACGGGGGTTGTGTGGGCCTCGCCCCTGACGGGGCGAGAGGAGTGGGTTTGGGTTGGGCCTGGCGGCCCAACGTGGTTTGTTGTCAGCTCCGGCCTGGCGGCCGGAGGTTGGTTGGGTGTCATGCCTGGCGGCATGACGGGGTGTTGGTGATTCCTCTTCCCTGGCGGGAAGAGGTGTTTGTCTGGGCGCCTGCCGGCGCCTTGATGTCATATGGGTTTGTTGGACGGTGATTTGATTTGGTACCGCCTCCCCTGGCGGGGAGGTGCGTGGTGCCCCGGGGGCCTGGTGGGGGCGGTTGTTTCGAGCACTGTGGTGTCTGGTTTCCGCCTTATCGGTGGTGATGGGCATGGCCCGCGGCGTGGCGGGTGTGGCGGGCCCACGCTTGATGCGGCTGGGTTGCTGTTACTGCTCGGACTGGCCCTGCCAACGAATTCGTCGTTTCTCCGGCGCTGGTAGCCCGGAGCCGACGAGCGCCCCTCATGGCCTCGCCACAATGCTGCAACGCCGCGCGGAAGCCCTCGGGCAGGTCTTGGGCCAGGTGAATGGGCCGAGGCGGCTCCGGGGGCCGGGGTGGTGGAGCACACTCTCGTCCCTGTGCGCCGGTACGGTGTGCCGGTGACTGAGACACCCTCTGGCATGGGGACAGCTCAGGGCCCGCAGTCGGCCGTGGGCGCTGTCCGCCCGGAACTTGCTGAAGCGTTGCAGGCCCAGGGGGCCGACGGGGAGCGAGCCTTGGGGCTGCTGCTGGACGCGGCGTACGTGCTGGACAGCCCAGACGGCTTTCATCGGGCCAATGAGATCGTGCAGTCGTGCGTGCGTGGCGCTCTGGACAGTGTCTTGAAGCTAGCGGGCGAGGACTTTCCCGGGCCCCGGCGTGCCGCGCGTTCCCTGGCAGAGGCGGCCGGAGCTGTTGCCGACTCCTGGACTGGTGCAGGAACCGTGCCGCCGAATCTCTTCGACTCGCTCGTCGCAGCGGTGGATGAGGTGCGTGCCCAGGACGCGGACCACGGGGGCTTTCGGGTACGGCAGGTAGAGCATCTCGTGCTGGAACAGACGCGGCAGGAGATAGGGCTGGCCGAACGGCAGGCCGCCCGCGACTCCTGGAGTGCGTTCTACAGTTCCGCCTCGGCGGTGCTGCACGGTTCGAGCAGTGCGGGTGATGCGCGCCAGCAGTTCGGCGGGGCGGTCGCTGCCATGCAGGAGCTTTTCCTCGGTCTGCCCGAGCGGGCGGACCGGTTGCGGAAACTGGCCTTGCTGGACTCTCCGGGCCAACGGGACGCCGACGAGGTCGCTCGGATGACCGACCCGAGGGCCGGTGCCTATTTCTTCCGGGCCGCGGTCAGCGATGTGTGGCTGGAGCTACTCCCCCTGAAGCGGTTGTTGCCCGAGGAGCGGCGGTGGCCGGCTGCCCCGTACATGAGGCGTCTGCTGGCCAAGCGGCCGAAGCTGGTGTGTGCCTGGGTGGAGGAGCGGCTGGAGGATATCGCTGGGCAAGGCGCGGGGGCGCTGTCGCAGGCGGTGGCTGTGGTGGCCGAGGGGGGCATGGCGGCAGGAGCACTAGTCGCGAGGGTGGTGCAGGAGCATCCGGAGCGGTACGTGCTGATCCGTGCTGCGTACTGGGCTTACGGCGTCCCTGTGTCCGAGCGGAACGGGCAGTGGGTCACGGTGGTGGAGCGTGTCCTTGGTGCGCGGGAGTTCGCGGAGCGGGAGGAGTGGGAGAGGAGGCGGCTGCTGGGCGAGCTGTCGGCTACGGCGCACCCTGAGGGCCGGCTACGGTCCGGTAAGGACAGGTTGGGCGTCATCATCCGCTCGTCGCTCGCGGGTGTCCTGGCCGGGCACCTTGCTCGTGAGGACGCTCGGCTGCACGCCGAGTTGTGCAGTGATCTCGGCGCGGTCGGCGAGGGTGAGTCCGTGCGCTCGGCCGCGGTGGCGGTGATGCGGGCTGTGCTCGACCTCGCGCTGGCCGAGGCGCGGCTCGGGGTCCCCGTCGGGCAGCGGCTTCGCGGAGTACGCGGCAAACCGGTCGGGGTGCAGTTTCAGGATCGGCTTGTGGCCGTGCATCTGGCGGAGTCGTTTGCCGTCGATGCAGAGGCCGGTGCTACGGCGGCCTGGTGGCAGGAGGCACTGCGGGCCGCGGGTCAGGTCGGCGGCGGGAAGTGGCCGTATGCGGATGTCGCCGATTTCGTCACCCTTGTTGGGGAGCAGTGCCCCGAGGATCTGCGGGAGGCGATGGAGGACGCGCTCGCGCAAGGGTTCGGCACTCCCCCGTCGCAGGAGGAGATCAGCGCGTGGGAGGAGGTTCTTCCTGAGCCGGCACTGCCTGATGCGTGGTACGTCGTGCGGGGGCTGTCGCCTGTACTGCCTGCAGGGGTGCTCGCCGGATGGCAGCCGGTTCTCGCCGTGCTCCAGGAACGGTTCGGGGCGCCGCCGGCGAGGCCGGAACCTGTGGTGAAGATCAGTAGCTGGGTGGAGTCTTACGGCGGTCTGTCCATTGATACGTTCGCTGCCCGCGTGCAGGCGGAGGGTCCAGCGGCTGCCGTGGCCGAGCTCGCCGTCACCGTGGTTCCCCGGCAGGAACAGGACGAGGAGGCCGACGGGACACGAGCCTGGCTGCTCGGCGACCTCGTCGCCCAGAACCCGGCCGGCTGGGCCGTGGGAGCGGCCGAAGTGGCAGCGGCCGCCGGCCGTCCTGCCTTGCAGGCTGCCTACTTCAACGCGCTGCACCGTGCCGCGGGCGACGGTGGCCTTGACACGGCCGTCGTGGTGCAGGTGGCCCAAGCCGCTTTCGCCGTGCGGCCGTCAGAACGGTCCGAGGCTCCTGGAGCGGCTCAACTGGAGCGGGTCATCAGCAACCTGCTCCACCGCACCTGGAGTGCGGGAGAGTCTGTGGGAGCAGCCGAGGCGGAGGCCGTGGCGTGGCTGAGCAGGCTCGTCGAGGACTGGACGGTCCCTCGCCAGGACAGCTCCTCGCCCATGCTGAAGGCTGTGGAGGAGCCCGGCGGCAGCGCTCTGCTGTCGCTCATCTCCTGGGGCCTTGGGCAGGCGCGTGATGGGAACGGTCTGCCCGAGCCGGTCGCCTACGTGCTAGATCCCCTGCTCACCGACGAGCCCGACGACCAGGCCCTGGGCGTGATCGGGCTCGCGCTCAGCCAACTCTGCCAGGCGGACTCCGCCTGGACGGACAGACATGCCGACTCTCTACTGACCCTGGACACGACGTGGCGTCCCGCGCGCAGCTGGCTGGTCTGGGGCCACCAGCCTGATCACCAACTGCTCGCTCGGCTGGAGCGCAGCCGGCTGTGGGACGTCCTGAGCGGACGTAAGGCTTCAGGCGAGGGTGAAGGTGAGGGTCCGCTCGACAAGACGATGGTCGCCCTCCTGCAGGAGTCGATGCCCCTCGGCCGGGCAGAGGAGTTCCTTGCAGGTCTGGCCGGCCGCCCGGGCGGTGCGGAGGCGATCAGCACCATGCTTTCCCGGCTTGCCACAGCCGTCGACGACGCGCCTGAGGACGACAGCGAGTGGGCACGGCGGCAGACTGCAGGCCTGTGGCGCGCTGCCCTCGACGCCCAGCTTCCCCCCGAGGCACTCCGTGGAGCGGGCCACTTCGCTTTCACCAAGACGCTCGACGAGGACACCTGGCTGGAGCTGACCGCCCGCACCGTGGCACAGCAACCCGACCTGAACAACAGCGACCATGTGACCAAGCGAGCGGCCCGCACACCCGGCTCTGCCCACGCCCAGGTCATTGCGGCCCGGGCGCTGGATACCGCCCCTGGCGACGGGTACCGGCGTGCGGAGATCATCCACCACGCGGCCGACGTGTTCGCCCATGCTGCGAGCGGCACACCTCAACACGAGGACCTGAGGATCGCTTTGATCAACGCCGGAGCCATCGAAGCCGCGTACGACGACTGAACCTGGTAGGCCGGCCTCCGACACGTCAAAAAGGGTGTTCGGTCCGGAGTTCTAGTAGCCCTTGCACTCGATGACCACGGTGAGGGATCCCTCTGCGGGTGTGACCCGCATTTTGTGGCAGTGCCCCGAGTGATCCTTCGATTCCAAGACTCTGGGGCGCAGAAGCGCCTTCGATTGGACGCGGCGTCTACACGGCGGCGGCGGCCGGCGAGGCACCTCGCCGTGGGCAGAGCCGGGTGTGCGGGCCCTGCTCCGGAGCCTGCTGGCCGTGGTTAAGCAGGCTGGGGCTGAACTGGACGCAATCCTCCAGAGCTCCCGCAGCGGTTCGGTGGGGCTTGGGCAGTGATGGACCGCGGCAAACGTTCCAGCCTCAGCCAGACCTAGACGTCGGTTCCTTTGGCCGAGGCACGCGCCATTGATCCAGCCAGGTGGCTGTCAGTGCGATGTGGAAGTCTCCGCGACATGAGTTACGACCTTGCTGTCTGGGAAGGCGAGAGGCCGGTGGATGACAAGAGCGCCGGCCAGGTGTTCAGCGACCTGTACAACCGCTACATCGACGGCGAGGCGGACGAGCCTCCGTCCGAACGCATTGCGGCCTACGTGTCCACGCTGCTTGAGCGCTGGTGCGACATCACCGAGGACGACGAGGACACCTCGCCCTGGTCGACCGGCCCGTTGATAGATGAGGCCGCTGGCCCCCTGATCTACTTCGCCATGCGGTGGAGCATGGCCGAGGAGGCGTCGGCCTACGCGGCGACCGTCGCGGAGTCCATGGGGCTGGTCTGCTTCGACGTGCAGCAGGACCGGCTCAGACCGTGAGCAGGGCCGCCAAGGTGGGGCGAGCTTGGGCACGGTGCGGGTTCCCTTGTTCTCGCTCCTCAACTTCCCTGCAGGGGCGTGAGTGTGATGGTGCGCCGGCTCGCCCCTTCTTATAAATCTGACACCTCGCCTGCGGTAGAGTTCTTATAAGTTTGCTGTCGACTCATGGAGGTCTCGTTGGCCGTGTCCCTCGTTGCACCGTTCCCCGAACCCGATGACGTGCGGGCGCAACTCGAGGGCGTGGGGACCAGGTTGGAGTTCTTGCACCGCGTCCTGCGTGCGGGCGAGGCTGCGAGGCGAACCGCTGTCCCGAATGATCCGACGGGAACGGCGGGCCGGCGGGCCTATGAGGCGCAGGTCCGGGCCCTTCGTGAGTTGCACATCGAGCACGAGGGCTGGGCGCGGCTCGTGCACGGCCGCCTGGAGCTGGTCTGCCGCGCCGATCGGTCGGTCGCGATGGGCGTGATGGTGGGCAATGCGGCTACGGGGCAGGCGAGATTGGTCCCGAGGAACGCGCGGCGGCGCGGGGTGGCCACCGAGCAGGTCACGCGCGCCAATGCGGGCGAGCGGGCCTCACACGTCCAGACGGCTCTGTTCGTGGCTGATGCCGGGCCTGAGGGTGTGGCGCTGAGCGAGGAGGAGACCTTCGCGCTCAAGACGTGGTTTCTGGTCTCCTTCCGCACGAAGGTCGGGGACGCGGTGCGGATCGACTGCGAGTTGTCGCAGCCTCAGCGGTTCGAGGATGGGTTCGTGGTCGAATGGGGGCGGCGGATTCCGCTTCCTCCGCTCAGGATGGACGGAATCGAACCTTTGAACGATGATGGGCCTGGAGAGATCGACATCGCCGTCGACTTCCGCTGAGCCCGTCGGTGGGGCAGCGAACTCCGTCGCCCCACCGTGCACCACCGATAACTGAGGCAGCCTCCCATGGTGACCCCGTCCCGTATCGCACTGGCCCGCAGGCGCAGGGGCCTGACCCTCTCCGAACTGTCCACGCGGGCCGGGGTGTCGCTGCAGAGCCTGTCCAACTACGAGACGGGCCGCACCTCGCCTCGTCCCGACACCCTGGACAAGATCGCCTCGGCGCTGGACTTTCCAGCTGTCTTCTTCAAAGGGCCCAGGCTGGATGAGCTCCCTGCCGACGGGATCTCCTGGCGGGCGCGCAGTAAGACCTCGGCGCGGGTACTGGATGCCGCCCGGGCAGCCGGAACGCTGGGCGCGATGCTCTACGACTGGATCGACGAGAGGTTCCGGCTGCCGGCCGTGGACCTCCCCTCGCTGGGCAAGCCCGACCCTGAGACGGCCGCCGGCATGGTCCGAACCCGCTGGGGCCTGGGCGAGGCGCCGGCGCCCAACATGGTCCACCTCCTGGAGGCCCACGGGGTGCGCGTGTTCTCGCTGGACCCCGACCACGCCGAGGTCGACGCGTTCGCGGTGTGGCGCGACGGTGTGCCCTTCGTCTTCCTCAACACGCTCAAGTCCCCCGAACGAGGCCGCTTCGACGCCGCTCACGAACTCGGGCACCTGGTCATGCACGGCAGCGAGCACGCCTGCTCCGGACCCGAAGCCGAGCGACAGGCCAACGAGTTCGCCTCCGCGTTCCTCATGCCCAAGGCAAGCGTCCTCGGCCACATGCCCTCCGGCGCCCACGTCGACCAGATCATCCGGGGCAAACGCATCTGGAACGTGTCCGCCATGGCCCTGACCTACCGCATGCACGATCTGGGTCTGCTCACCGACTGGCAGTACCGCTCGACGTGCGCGGAGCTGAGCCGCCTGGGGTTCCGGTCCGACGAGCCCGAGGGCATGGGGCAACGAGAAACGTCCCAAGTGCTGACCAAGGTCTTCACGGCGCTGCGCACGAAACACATCAGGCCTTCCAGCGTCGCAGCAGAGCTGGGGCTGACCGGTGAGGAGATGAACAGACTCCTGTTCGGACTCACCCTCACGACCCTTGCCGGCGGCAGGCAGCAGGACGGCTCCGCTCCGCAGCGGACCCTGTCCGTGGTCCCCTAGCAGCCGCAGGCATCTCCTTCTGCAGGCCCGTCCGCTACCGGATCTGTCCGTAGTCGCGCCGGCGAACTCCTTGATCGGAGCGCCGGCATCGCTCGGCACGGGGTACGCAGCCGACTCAGGTGGTGGAGCCGGGTAGTGTGCTGTCGTTGCGTGCGGTCATGCCTCGACAGAGACGGTGGCGTTGCACGGTTCCGCCGCGATGGCGAGAACGCCGGGCTCTTCGCCTGCTGGTGTGGAAGCGCGCCGGATGCGAGGCTCCCATTCTTCGGGCCAGGTGGTCGAGGCGTTCCAGCGGACGCCTGTGAGGAGAGCTCCTTCGAGTCTGGCCTGCCGCAGATCGTCTCCTGTGAAGTCGTTGCTGGCTGTCTGAACTATCGACACTCTCGGGACAGGTCCTGGGCCTTGGCCCACGCTTGGTCGAGGTCGTCGGCGAGGTCACGGGTAACCATCTCGGGGTCCATGGAGCGCTTCGGCGAGCTGACGTCCTGATAAAGCGACCGTGGGGGACCTTGGCCGGACCCTTTATAGACCGGGTGCCGGGCGAAGCAGCCCTGTGCGGAACAGGTCAGAGGCTGCGGCTTCAATTTCGGCGCGGGCCACGGACGGGAAGACCGACCGCCGATGGGTGTTCGCGACCACCGCCTGGTCCAGGCTGCCGTGGGCCGAGACCGAGTGGAAGATCTCCAAGTCCTCCCGGCCGAACAGCAGGAACCCTTCCTCGGTCCGCGTGTCCTCGACGGCCAGCCAGTGGGCCTGCCACCCCCACTGTACGTACGGGGGGATGGCCAGGCGGTCCGGCAGCTCTGCGAGGTGGTCGACCGCGTCGGCCGGGTGGTCTCTGTGCCAGTAGATCAGGGCCCAGGGCCCCTGGTGCAGGCGCTTGTCCAAGGCCTGGGCCCAGTGGCAGTCCGGGCAGTGGACGACAGGCTGCCCGTCGAACCTCCGGTCGTAGTCCGCGGCCGGGCGGTGCAGCGCGGCAGTTCGGTACGCGTTCATCGGGCCTCTGCGACGGTCGGGGCGGGGTGCACCGGGGTGCGGGGACGGGGCAACTCTGCGGTCAGCGCGAGGTCGAGTCGCTTGTCCATGTCGAGCCGGAAAATACCGTACGGGTTGATGTTCGACCAGAACAGCGCGGTCAGGCCGCGCCGGTCCTCGACGCTCAGCCTGTTCGCCCACTTCGGCTCGGCCAGGACCTGCTGGAGCAGCAGGGTGTTGACGTGCACGAAGCTGGAACCCGCCGCTCGGCACGGGCGTTGATCTTGTGGACCAGGGCGACGAGCAGTTCCACCAGGACGTCGGTGATCTCGCCCTGACGGGATGCGCGCAGCGCGGCCAGCGGCGTCGTCCGTACGTCCTGCGCCGTGTCGCGGAAGTCCGAGGGGTACATCTTGATCGCCCGTGCCCGCCAGCTTCTCCGAGCAGTCCGCGAACAGTCCGTCCGGCAGACCCGAGCTGCCGGACGGTGGCCAGCTTGATGATCTCGGTCAGGAGCGAGTCCAGACCCACCGCGCCGGGGTCCCGCTTCAGCGCGGCGAGCAGCGCGGTGCCGTCCTCGTTGCCCTCCGCCACCAGTTCCAGAAAAAACCCGGTCCGCCCGCGCCCGCGCGGCGGCCACGATCCGCTCGATACGGCCCGGGCGCTCGATTGCGGTCGCTGCGGCATTGCACGAGCAGGGCCTCGCGCAGCCGGTCCTCGACCAGCTCGACGGGGCAGACCTCATCGGCGAGCCAGCCGGTCAGCCGTTCTTCGTCGGCGCGTGTCGCAGGGCGGAATCCGAGGGCCTCGCGGATCTGTGTACGGTGCCCCTTCGCGGACCGGGACGACAGGTCGTACTTCGCCAGGTCCCCGCCCGGCACCTTGACCACGTCGGCGACGTGGTCGACCGCGGCCGGCGGGAACTCCTCCAGGAACTGGGGGAACCGGCCCTCCAGCTCGAAGTACTTCAGCATCAGCACGAAGCCAAGCCGGGTCGGCCCGGACTTGTTCGCGACCAGGTCCGAGTCGCTCCCTACCGGCGTCCAGCACGCCACCACGTCCTCGGGCGACCACTCCCGGCCATGAACCCCCACCCCTCCACCGACTGCTCGTTCGGCCCAACGAATAGGCGAGACGCGAAGCAACGGGAGATTGGAGGCCAGCCGCAGCTACTTTGCACCGTGGGCCAGAGATAGGACACCGGGGCCGGAATGTCGCACCGGCCCTTCCCTGGGGCCTCCTCGTTGACCAGCACAGACGGCAGCCGCCCACGGCTGCGGACAGAACGAGGAGAGCGAAATGACGGCAGAGGTTGCCCCCGGAGGTACGGGCCGCGCAGCGGCGGATCGTCAGCGCGATCAACGCGTCCGGGAAGCCGAGCGCCGACAGGCTGGCGATGCGGCGGGTGGAAGACCACGGCGGCCGTGGCCGCGACCAGTCTTCACTGGCACACGCTCAGGATTCGATGGCACAGGACACCCCTCCCTCGTACTGCGCAGACGTACCGTGTCGGGCCATGACGCTGAGGACCAGCAGGGAACTTATGGCTTGGCAGCCGCCCACCGGCTGGCGCGAGCTGAGCAGCGAGCAGCGCCACGCATTCCTGGACCGGCACAGCATACGGATCCCGATCAAGCCGGCCGACTGGGAGGATCTGGACCACAACCAGCGCATGGCCTACTTCGCCTGGCACGATCGGCTCCTGCGTGACACCCCCGAGGCCCGGACGGCCAAGCAACGCGAATACCGCGCGAAGCTCCGGGCATGGCGGGTACTGATGGGCTGGTGGATCCTTTGCCTGCTCGCCGCACTCGGCCTGGTGTGGGGCACCGAAGCCCTCGGCGACGCTGTGGGGGTGCGCATCGTCATCACCGTGTTCACGCTGGGCATGTACACCGTGGCGCTCTTCATCCCGATGTCGCTCACCAAACCCGTCCCACCGCGTTAGTACACGCCGCCGGGCCGCACCCACCAGCACTCGAACGACTGCGCCTCCGGGGACGCCACGAACACCTTCACATCACCGAACGCCGCACGGATCCGGCTCGTTCCCGGCTCGGCCGTACGATGATCGGCGTGACCGTACGCCGCGCCCTCGGCACCGGGCCGGAGAATCCCGCCCACATCCGTGCCGCCCAGGCCGACCTCCTCGACGCGCTGCCCGGCGTCCGCCTCCCCGACCTCGACGAGCTGCGCGACCGCGGTGTGCTCGGCACCCAGCGCGCGGCCACCCCGAGCAGCCGCCGCGCCCTCGGCTCCGGCAGCTGCACCGATGCCCCTCCGGCTTAGCGCACCCTCGAGGCCGCGCTCTGCCGGAGAGGCGGATGCGCGGCAGGCGTTCGGCTGTAACGGCCGGTCCCGCGCACGTGCGAAGAAGCGCGGGACCAGCCCGATGAAGCACGCCCGTCCTGTCCGGGGCGCCCATGCACGACGGTGCAGAGCCTGAGGCCGCGTCACCTCTTGAGCACGCCAAGGGAAGTGCTTGGCAATGCCCATGGCCCTCCCGTGCCGGGTCTGGCGAAGTCGGCCGGTCTCCCGCGTCGTGCGATGGAGGATCCACCGCCTGGCAAGGTTCCATGTCCTCTTCGGTCTTGACCGCCCCGCTCTTCTGCGGAAGCGTCGCATGCAAGAACCTGCAACCGACTTGGCCTAGGAGCGCGTTGTGGACTTAGAGTTCATCGGGATCGATCCCAACACAGGGGGCGAGGGGTCGCCGACCGCGTGGGTGGATCGGCAGTCGGCTGACCTGGTGATCCAGGGCGTCAAAGCCGAGGAGGTCCTGGAGACGCTGATCAGCGGTACGGAGTGGGTCGAGGGACACATGGTCGGTATCCCCGAGCATGAGACCGTGATCCGAATCCCGGCCCGCATGGTGCCCATCTTGAGGAAGGCGTGTGATGTCGCGGAAGAACGTGCCGAGCTTCGCTGACCTCCTGGCCGGCACACGCCGCAGCGCCGTGCATCTGGAGATGCGCGACATGTACTCCGTGGCCGACGAGGTCGAGGAGTTCGAGCACTTCAAGCGCACCGGGACCCTCGAGCTCGACCCTGCAGCCCGATGGTGGCCCGGCTGGCTGGACGTGGTGCGGGACGCGGTCAGCCGGGGCGTCGTCATGCGCCGCGCTCGTGTCGTCTCCGAGCCGGTGACGGACTACATCCGGTGGGAGCACGCCTCCACTCCACTGAACATCGGCGCCGGCGAATTGGTCCGGTGGCTGCCGCGGCGCCAGGCTGTGGACATCGCGTTGCCGGGCGCAGACTTCTGGCTGTTCGACGACCGGATCGTGCAGTTCAACATCTTCACAGGTGAAGGCGACTGGGCCGACCCGCCCAAGGAGTTCAGCGAGGACCCTGCCGTGATCGCACTGTGCGCTTCGGCGTTCGAGGCCGTGTGGGACCGCGCTGTCGACCACGAGAAGTACACCGTCTGACCCCCGCCGGACAGCCAGTTCATGCCCGCCTCCCCGTCATCCAGCGCCCAGGCCGCACGCGAAGCCCTCGCCGTGCGCCTTTCCCATCTGCGGAGGGACGCAGGGCTCACCGGGGATGAGCTGTCTGTCCTGTGCGGTTGGCATCCTGCCAAGACGTCCCGCATCCAGGGCGCCAAGGCGATGCCGACGGACGCCGATATCCGTGCCTGGTGCGCGGCCTGCTCGGCCGACGATCAGGCAGACGACTTGATCGCGACAGCCCGCGCGGTCGATTCGATGTACCAGGAGTGGCGCAGACTCCACCGCAACGGGATGCGCCGGCTTCAGGAGGACGTCAACGCGACTGTCGCGCAGGCGGCACACCAGCGCGTGTACGCCTCCAATGTGGTGCCCGGGTTCTTCCAGACTCCGGCCTACGCCACGGCGCTGTTGGAGTCCATCACCGCGTTCCAGGGCACGCCCAACGACGTCCCCGAGGCCGTCGCATCCAGAGTCGCCCGGTCCCGCTTTCTCTACGAAGGCGGTCACCGCTTCGCCGTCGTCCTGGAGGAGGCGGTCCTGCGCCACCGGATCGGCAGCCCGGCGACGATGGCCGGCCAGCTCCGGCATCTGCTCACCGTGATGCCCTTGGCCAGCGTCTCCCTCGGCGTGATCCCCTTCGCTGCCGCCCGGACCGTGTGGCCACTGGAGGCGTTCTACCTCTACGACGACGAACGTGTGGCAGTGGAGACACTCACCGCCCGGATCAGCGTCGTCCAGCCGCGTGAACTCGCCGACTACGAACGAGCGTTCAGCGCACTGTCGAAGACGGCGGTCTACGGCGACCAGGCACGGGTCCTGATCCACACGGCGATCGACACGCTCCGATGAGCGTGCGCAAGAAGTCGCAATTTCATTGAGGGCACCTCACCAGCCTTCCTAACGTGATGTCAGCGGCTCAGAGGTCGAACGCTCCCTCTGGGCGGCTCCCCCGAAGCGCGGGCCGCACGCACCCCGTCCGCGTGCGGCCCGTTCTCCGACGTCACCCGCAGGAGTGCCCCATGCCCTCACCTCTCCCCCGCGACCCCACCGAGCAGCAGGTGTTCGGTGTCCCGAGCCCGGAGCTCGCCGCCCGTGCCGCCACAGGGTTCGATGAGTTCCTCTCGCCGGTCGAAGACGACGAGCAGGACGGGAAGGTCTCCGCGTCATGAGCACCGTCGGCTCCTTCTTCCACGAGGAAGATCACCCCTGGCTGCAGCGCACGGTGCGGGATGTGGCGAACCGGGGCGAGGGAAAGCTCACTGCGATCGTCCACGAGCAGAGCAACGGGCGGACCATCCGGGTCGCGCACATCCGCCCGCCTTCCGGGGTGGAGTGGACCACCGCCGTGAACAACATCCAGCTCGTGCCGTGACCCGGTGACGTCTGCGGTCCGGATGGATCCGCTCCGGCCGTCGCCTGGCCGCCCTGCGAATGCCTCCGAAGACTTCTGCCCGCGCCTGATGACCGGCCGGGGGCGGATGCATCACCCGGCACTACTCGAATGACTGTCGAGAGGAGCACCACATGAGCACCACCACGATCGCGCGCCGCGAGCTCGGCCGCTTCCTGGCCATCGCCGGGCAGCGGTTCGACAAGGGTGAGGGTCCCGCAGAGATGTTCTCGCGGGCTGTGGACGCCGAGTGGCACCAGTTGCTCGCCACCCCCGAGTACATGGCGTTCAGCGCCGAGCACGCCGGGGCCGTCCTGGGGCACCGCGAGATGAGCGGCACCGGCCCGATTGGCTGGGTGGCGGCGTACGAGGAGGCGTACGGGCCGCTGCCGGAGATCTGGTTCACCGATGAGAAGGGCGTCCTCGACGAGGGCGCGCTCGCCCGGTACAGGGAGACCGGGAGGGTCGTGGCCGAGTGGGACTGCGGCCCCACCACCGGTGACGGTGACGACGCCGCTCCGAGCAGCCGGTGATCCTCACTCGCATCGACGGAGCGTCCCGGCCGACCGCCGGGGCGCTCCGCCTCGTCGAGGCCGGCAGCACACGGCCGCGGTCCATCAACATCGCCGGCTATGTGCAGGAGATGACTGCCCTGTGCCCTTACCTGGCCCCGTCCCTCGGGCAGGGCGGCACTTCGTGGACCGTCTACCGTGCCGAGGGCAGTGCGCAGGAGGTGGAAGCCGAGCTGTTCCATGCCGGTGTACAGGCTGCCGAGTGGCTGCGGCCTTTGATCCACAGGCCGCAGGGGTTCTTGCGGTGCGAGAACATCGTCGTCCTGGGCGAGGTCCCAGGAGTCCGGCACCGTGACCTGATGGCGTGGCCACACTGGGTCCTCAAGCATCTCTACGGGCCTGTCGGGGTGATGTTCGGCAAGTTCTACGCGGGCGAGGATGAGCGCACGCGGGCAGGTGCACGCATCCCGGCCGCCCCGGTCTCGTTCCTCCCGGTGAGAGCTGCCGTCCGCCGGCGCGACCCTGCGTTCCTCCACGCAACCCCTTCCTTGGCAGCCGCGCTCGCCGTGGCCAAAGACGACGGCCGCGACGTCCTCGAGCACATCCCTTATGACTGGCAGGAGATCCGTACATGGGCGAAGCGCTTCCTCCCCATGAAGCCGTCGGCCTCATCGAAGACCACGTCGGTGAGCCCTTCACGACCCGCCTGCTGAGCGACCGGCGCGGCTCGCGGGCCTGGAAGATCTCCGGTCCCAGGAGTGCCGTCGCGTTGAAGGCGAACAACCCCGACGAGGAGACTTCGCGCGACAAGGCCGCCGAGATGGCGCAGGAGGACGATCACCTCGTCCGTCTCACCGACGCGGGCGCGCTGGACCCTGGCTACCGGGTCGACGCCGGGCCTTGGGAGGGCGGCCGATGGCTCGCGGTCCGCTGGAGCGACGGCGCACCGATGTGGCGGGCGTTCGCTCTGGCACGGGAACCCGAGGGTGACCGCCCTTCCGTATGCCCTTGGCTCCTGGGCGTCGCCCGCACCTGGGCCGGGCACCTGGCCCGGATGCACGCGGCGGGATGGGCCCACGCCGATGTCCAGCCCACCAACACACTGATCACGGCAGCCGGCCGTGCCGAGGTCATCGACTACGCCCTCGCCTGCGGCCCCGCTGGCGGACCTCGCCTGCCCTATCGAGGTGCGCTCACCCACACCACCGCCCCCGAGATCGCCGGCGCCGTCCTCGCCACCGCCCCGGACACCCACGTCCAGGCGAAGCCGCCGGCAGACGTCTGGGGACTGGGCGCGTCGCTGTTCTGGTGCTGGACCGGACACCGGCCGGTCTCCTACCAGGATGGCACCCCGCGCGAGGACAAGCTCAGGATGATCGCGAAGGCCGCGACGCTCCCCCTCGACGATGTCCGCCCATGGCCGTTCCCCCGGTTCGAGGAAGCCATCCGCGCGTGCCTGACCCCCTCCCCCGGGAACCGGCCGTCCGCGGCAGAACTGGCCGCATGCCTCAGGGAAACGTGACCGTGCTCCGGCCGCTCACAGTCGCGGACGCCCCCGCGATCCGGCGCATCTACAGCGGGGCCGCGGTGACGTTTCTCGGGCGCCCGGCCATGACCGGCCCGGAGGCCGAAGAGTACGTGCTGCGGGTGCAGGAGTGGGCCTGCGCCGACCCGATCGAGCAATACATCCTCGGTGTGGACATTGGCGGGAACGTGGTCGGCGTCGTCAAGCTCGGCCGCCGCCCCGGCGGGCACGGACGGGTGAGCTACATCCTGCGCGAAGACTGCTGGGGCCGCGGCTACGCCACGGACGCCGTTCAAGAACTCGTCACGTTCGCCTTCACCACCGCCGGCCTCTCATCCCTCGGCGCCAAGCACCACCCCGACAACCCCGCCTCGGGCCGGGTGCTGACCAAAGCCGGATTCACCCGACTCGGGACACGGAACGGAATGCTCGAATACCGCCTGCCCATGCACGCGTGGCGCCTTCATCACAACCCCACTTGAGCGTTCCGGCCGTAGGCGCCTCTGCCCGTCGCCGGGCACATTCGCGGCACCGTCATCGAGCATCGGCCAGGCCGCCGGCCTCACCACCCGGACCGCACAGGTCATGGCACCAGCCGCCGCCAACGCGATGGGGTTCGCCTCCAGCACACCGTGCGAGCCCGCACCGCGCCAGGTGACGGCTCACACCAGTGCCGCGAGCGCGCGTGGAAGGCGTCCGCCGGCGAACAGTGGGGGCACCCTTAATCATGACCTGTCACTTTGCGGCAGTATCCGCCATGACCCCGGTGCTCCAGGTTCGGCCGGAGACCCTCGGTTCCATGAACTTGGTAGACCTCGGCGCTGTCGCCGCCGCCCTACTCACCCCTCCCATCGCCTTCATGAGCGCCCTGTGGGCCAGGCGCGGCAGCAGGCAATCGGCAGACGCAGCTCTGGGCGCGGGCGTCAGCCAGGCCAACGCCTCCGTCACAGCGGCCCGTGTTCAGACACGCAGCGAGCTCGAGCTGCGGCAGCAGACCGCGCTGGCCGACGCGTCCGCTGCCTTCCTCCGTGCCGCTGACGCGCTCGCGCGCACCGTTCAGCATCTGCCCGGTGTCGAGCCCGAGGAACGCCACGCTCAGCTCGCTGCTCACGACATGGCGGTGGCGACGGCCCTCGGTCCACTGGAGCTTCTGGCTCCGCCGGGCCTGCTGCATCATGCGAAAGCCCTGCTGAAGTACTGCCAGACGTTGGAGAAGCTTGCCCTGGACAGAGCCGTGCTCCGCTCTGCAGTACAGGCTTTGGAGTCCGGCTGGTGCCATCTCAACCCAGAGGCCTGCGACCATGATCATCACAGCTCAGCGTTCGTCGCGTGGCAATTCCTGGTGGACTGGGCCAGCCTGGAGGACGAGGAGCGGTGGAGAGACCGGGACCTCCTCGAGTTCTGTCTCCAAGAGAGCCAGTGCATGGCCGAGGACGAGACATCCCGACTTCTCTCAGTCGCCGACCGGGTTCCGGCAGCCTGGTCGCAGATGATCGGCGGCTTTGTCCGCGACCCGCTCATGGAGCAGTACGCCTCCCTGCGCACACCGTTCATCGAAGCCGCTCGCTCGACACAACCTCTGATATCCCCAGTCGAGCCACACGGTTCGGTGACGCCAGCAAGCATCGGCGCAGCTGTCCAGTCGTCGATCTCTGACTTTTCGCCGTCAGCCTGATCTGTCGCACAGATGACGGTGCCGCCGCGCGAGATCAGCCGCGAGAAGCAGAACTTGCCCGCCCTCGGCTGGACCGCTGCCGCACAGATCGTCGCGGGAAGCATGGGCATTCCCCTGTTCTAGGGCTCGCTTCTGGACATCCCTCCGGGCGCTCAGCCCCCGGAGGGACCTGGTCGGCCACCGCCAGCTGTACGCGGCACGCTGCAGTCCCGTCCCAGATCGACGTCGGATCAGAGGCTCACGTACGGGGGCGGCGCCGGTTCTCCTGCCCCGACAGGAGCCCAAGCACAGCACGCTCCTGGTGATGGACGAACCACCGCTCGGCCAGATCGCGATCCCTGAACTTCCCCAGCCCCTTCTCGGACGACGAGGTCAGTTCGATGGCCTCCCACCCACCGAGCGAATCGGCGAACTCCCTGGCGATGCCGTTGAAGGAAGGCCCACGGAAGTACGCCACAGCGGTGTCAGTGCTCTCCAGCGGCGCACCGGACTCGTCCGAGATGAGCGAACCAGCCGCCTTGCGGGCTTCGAAGTAGGCGTTGGCGGTCGCCTTGACCTCGTCCCGCATCACGTTGAGAACCTGCTGGCGGTGGGTCGGAGGCTTCAGGCACGTCAGGTACGAGAAGTCGATCCGACTTCCGTCCGTACGGATCACCTCGAAGCCAGGATGCGGGCCGCGCTGCGGCGGGGCGATCGCGAAGGCCTCCACACCCGACCCGATCTTGTCGTCTGCCTCAGGATGCATATCGAGGAGGTCCAGCAGCAGCAGGTGGTCATCCTCCTGATCAACGGTGCTTCCGACGTCATACCGGTACAGCACCTCCCGTACGGCTTCCTGCGCCGCTCCCTTCGTCCGATACCAACGCTGCCCAATCCAGAACTCCGCCACGAACTATTCCCTTTCATCCGACGGTTCTGCTCCACCCTGCGGCACGCACCATGCCGACGACCGTGCATTTTGGATACCAACGCCCCGAATTGCATATTCATTCCCACCTCGCACGCCCGGGCGCTCTCCTGGCAACTTCCTCGTCCTCCCCTCGCCAGAGCAGGGATTTCGAGATCGTTCAGGCCGGCTATGAGCGAGCGCCGTACTTCCTCACATGCATGACAGAACCGGACGACAGCAACCTCCCGCTCGCCCCGTCCGAAGCGCCGTCGGCGGCGCTCGACGCGAACGCCCGGCAGGCAAGTGCGTGCTCTGACCTGTAGGGGCCAAGAGGGGCAGTGCCACCAGTCCACGTAGGGGCGGCTCTCGCTCACCGTCAGGCCAATCCACGGCACTGGACGAACTACTTCACTGGCGGCGCACTGGGATGGGTGTGGGCGGCTGGATTCCCAGATCTGCGAGCGTCTGGCGGCGCTGTGGGGACAGGCCTGCCCATCGGCGACGGATGTTGGTGAGCCATTGCCCGAGGCGCACTGGTCCGGTGGCGAGCTGTTCTGTGTGCCGCTGGGGCACGTTGAGGTGGCCTTCTCTGGTGAGGAAGGACTCGGCTGCTTCCAGTCCGCGTTGGAAGGCCTGTTCTCGTGCGGAAAGTGGGGGCTGCTGCACGGAGGGTGTGTTGGTGTCCAGGCCGAGGTCTTGCAGGAGGAGGAGTTGGCCGGGGTGGGCGGGCGGGGTGTTGTGCTGGGTGCGGAGCCACTCCCCCAGGCGGATGCCTTCGTCGGTGACGTAGGTGCGGGGGATGTCGGTGAGGGTGTGGCCAGCTTGCTGATGGCGGCGGGCGGCGTGGTAGGTGCGTTGCCAGGTCAGGGGCCAGGGTGGGTTCCAGTGCGGGTCGAGGCCTGCGAGGGCCTTTGTGCGGGCGGGGGTGAGCTGGTCGGCGCGTTTGCGTTGGGTGGCAAGCCAGCGGCCGAGGGCGAAGCCGGTGTCGGGGTCGTGGTGGTCGACGGGGGCGGCGAGGTGGCCGTGGGTGGTGGCGTAGGCGGCTGCGTGGGCGAGGCCACGGTCCCAGGCTTGTTGGCGGGGGTTCCAGAAGATGCCGAGTTGTTCGAGGGCGTGGGCGCGGGCGGTGTCGAGGGCGTTTTGGTTGTGGAGGTGGCGTTGCCAGGTGAGCCAGCGTCCGAGCGGGTAGCCGACGGGGTCTTCGTAGGTCTGGGGGATGTCGAGGTGGTGGTGGGTGCGGTGGTAGCGGCGGGCTGAGGCCAGACCGCGGCGCCATTCGGCGCTTTTTGGTTTGAGGACGCGCAGGGTGAGGGCGAGGGCGACCTCTTCGGCTCTGGTGGGGCGGTCGAAGTGGAGCCAGTGGCCGGGTTCGCCCGGGTGGGTGGGGCGGTGGGTGCGGGGGTCGGCGAGGCGGGCGGTGATGCGGTCGTCGTGGGCGCGGAGGGCTTGGATGGTGCGCCACAGGGGGGTGTAGGCATCGGCGCCGAGGAGGTCGTCGGGGTTTTCGTCGGGGGTGAGGTAGACGGGGACGATCAGGGTGGCCTTCTTGTTCGCGCCTGGTTGCTGGCGTAGGGCGCGGCCGACGGCCTGGACGGTGTCGACGGGGCTGTTCTTGGGGTCGGCGAAGACGACGGCGTCGATGGCGGGGACGTCGATGCCTTCGCCCAGGACGCGGGCGTTGGCGAGGACGGCGGGTTGTTCGGGGTGGGTGTGGGCGGCGAAGTCGAGGAGGATGCGGCGTCGGACGCGGGGTGGGTGGGTGCCGCTGATCCACTGTGACCACAGTCCTTCGGGCTGCAGGTCGGTGGGGAGGGCGGCGGCGGTGTCGGGGAGGGTGGTGGCGAACGCGCGGGCCTCGGAGACGCGGTGGTGGAAGGTCAGGACGCGGCGGAGTTGGTGGTCGTGGATGGCTTTGAGGACGGCGACTTGGCGGCCGGCGAGGCGCAGGCCGTCGACGCCTGCGCCGGGGCCGGTGGCGAGCCAGTCGCGCAGGGTGGTGTCGTCGATGACGGGGACGAGGATCTGGTAGTCGGCCAGCAGGCCGAGGTCGATGGCGTCGGAGAGGGTGAGGCGGTAGGCGACGGGCCCGAAGAGGGTTTCGTCGTCCATGGAGGCGACCGTCTCCGCGTCCCCGTCGCGGTCGGCGTCTGCGTCCCAGATGCGGGGGGTGGCGGTGAGATAGAGGCGCCGGCAGGCCGGGACCTGGTCGTCGTGGTGGATCGCGGCCCAGGCTTTGCCGAGGCGGCCAGCAGTGCGGTGGGCCTCGTCGACGACCACCAGGTCCCAAGGCGGCAGGCCATAGGTCTGGTGGGCGGTGACGACGGCGGGCAGAGAGGCGTAGGTGGCGTAGACCGTCACCGCCTCCCCGGTGCTGCTGGTGGTCAGGGCGGCGAGCTCGGCGGGGCTGGTGGTCATAGGCAGGTCACCGGCCGGGGTGTGGTCGATGGCCTGCCGCGCCGAACAGACAGCCACCGTCGTGCCTTTACGGCCGGCCGCGTGCCAGGAACGGGCCGTCTGCGACAGGAGATCCAGCGTCGGGAGCAGCACCAAGACCCGGCCGTGAGCAGCGATGCGGGCTGTGGTGCGGGCGGCGATCAGGGTCTTACCGGTACCGCAGGCGGCGATCACGCTGGCCCTGGAATGGGTTCGGAGTGTGTTGATGGCTGCTGTGACTGCTTCCTTCTGGTGCGGTCGCAGGTCCATGTGGGTGGGCGGCATGCTCTCCTGCCGGTCGTCAGGCTCGGACGCGGTGGTGGGCCAGGTGGGCGAGGACCTGCTGGTTGGCTTCCCAGCCGTCGGGGAATTTCGCGGGGACGCCGAGGTGGACGGGGTCGTTGGAGGGGTGGCTGTCGAGCAGGTCAGCGATGCCAGAGCGTGCGACCACGATGCAGGCGTGCCGGTGGCGTGAGGCAAGCACGCACAGACGGCCGGCTTCGAGGTGGAAAGCGGAGGCGTCGCGGCGTCCGGATAGGGGGTGCAGGACGATGGTGATCGCGTACTCGCGGCCCTGGAGGCGGTTGGCGGTGTCGGCGCGGATGCCGTGGGTGCGGGGGCTGTGGTTGAGGAGTTGCTGGATGAGGCGGGCTTGTTCGCGGTGGGCTGTGCCGATGGCGATGTCTTTGGCTTCGAGCTCGCGTCCGGAGGGGCGTTTCTCGCAGACGGCTTGGGTGCCGCGGTCCAGCAGCCGGGCGGCGAGGGCGACGGTGGCGCGGGCTGCTTCGGGGTCGGTGCGGGCGGTGTGCCGGGGTGCCAGTTCGTACAGGGCCCAGCCGGAGCGGGCTGCTTCCTCGATGGTGTCGTCGAGGGTGCTGCGCATGCCACTGGTGGTGAAGTGCAGGCTGCGTGTCTGGGGGGCGGTGCCGGCTTTGAAGGGGGTGAAGGGGTAGAAGGCGCGAGAGACGAGGCTCGCCGCTGAGGGCGGAAGGCGCCAGGAGACGGGGAGTCTGCGGATGGTGGCGTCGTTGTGGTTCATCAGGACGGCGACGGCACTGTTCATGGGGTCGTGAGGCAGACCGATCCAGCGGGGGGTGTGGATGGTGGAGAACGGGTCGAGCTGGCCGGGATCTCCAACGAAGAGGGCTTGCTCGAAGAGCTTGGCGATCAGCAGCAGGGCGTCGGAGCGCATTTGGTACGCCTCGTCGATGATGGCCCACCGCCAGCGGGGGCCGTCGATGTTCGCCCATTTCTTGGCGGTAGCGACGATGACGTCGCAGGTGAGGACGTCTTTGATGTCCGTGCTGATGGTCGTGTCCGCCAGGCCGTAGATGCGTTCGGGGACCTGGTAGGTGTGGCCGGTGAGGCGCCCCAGGCGCAGCCGGGGGGCTTGGGGGTCGGCGAGGCGGATGAGGAGGTCGTCGACCTGGTGGTTGGTCTGGGCGACGATGATGCACCGTTCGCCGGCTGCGGCGAGGGTGCGGGCGGCCTGGGCGACCAGGGTGGATTTCCCGGCACCGGGCGGAGAGTCGACGACGAGGGCCTGGTCGGTGCCGGCGGCGAGCGCGTCAAGGACGCCGTCGACGGCCGCGCCGGCCATCTCGGCGGGTGAAGGTGCGGGTTGGGTCATCGCTGGGGCTCCTCGGCCTCGTCCAGGGCGATGGGGTGGTCGTGCTGGGGGCCGCCGTGGGTCCAGGTGGTGTTGTCGCGGCTGGGGAAGGGCGGCTGGCGGAAGAACTCCGGCGCGAGGGTGAGTTGGAGGATGTCTCCGACTGCGGGGACGGACGTGCGGTTGGGTTTGGCGACGGTGCCCTTTTGGGTGGTGACCTCGAGCAGGAGGTCGGTGCCGCCGTCGCGCGGTGTGATGTCGCGGATGGCCAGGTGCACGCGGGGGTTGTGGGGGCTGGCCAGAAGGTGTCCGACATCCAGGCGTACCGGGTCGGTGGTGTGCAGGGTGAAGCGTGGCCAGAGCTGGAGGCGGCCGGTGGGGCCGGTGATGGTGCGGTCGGGGTCGGTGTCGATGACGGTGCCGGCGAGTGCTTCTCCGGTGGTGCGCCGTTCGGCCATGACGAAGGGGTCTTCCAGGGCGCGGCGCGCTTCGAAGGCGCCGGCGGCCTGTTCGAGGCGGGCCAGGCGGCGGGCGGCGGAGACCGCGTCGTCCTTGATGGGCTGGGGGCGGCCGTCGTCGGCGAGGTAGGTGCTGAAGGCGGTGAAGCGGTCGCGGTCGGTGTCCCAGCGGCGGTGCGCGTCCGGGGTCTGGGGCAGGCTGCGCAGCAGGCCGAGGGCGTTCCAAGCGTCGTCCCAGGCGGGGGTCAGATAGGTGCGCAGGAGGTCGTGCAGTCGTTGGGTGTGCCGGGTCATGGCGGCGGTGTTGCCTTCCTCGGCGGCGGTGTCGAAGGCCGTGAGGAGGGGGTCGAGTTCGATGGTGTCGAAGGAGGGGTCGGTGGCTGGGCCGGCGGGCTGACGGTGGGGGGCTTCGGCGGCGAGCGCTGCGTGCAGGCCGGTGGTGCCGGGTGGCGGGTTGATCCAGGCCAGGAGGGTGGCGAGGTGTTCGTCCTCCAGGGGGCTCTGGCCGGTGACCCAGTGGGTGGTCAGCAGGTCGGTCAGGGCCAGCAGCAGGGCTGAGCCGGGGTGTTCGGCGTGTTCGGCGAAGAAGGTCAGCCATTGGCCGAGGCGGCCGACGCTGCGGTCGGGGTCGGCCGTTTCGGGTGTGTCGGTGAAGCGCAGGGCGCGGCCCAGCCGGTCGATGTAGTGGAGGGACTTGCGGTTGGCGACGAGGAGTTGGGGGGCGTGCGTGCGGCGGTGGCGGGCGGCTTTGGTGCCGCGGGCGGGGAGGCGTTCGGTGCCGGGGAAGCTGTCGATGTAAGTGAGGATGCCGTCGGCCAGGTCGTTCAGGAGTGCGGTGGGTCTGCCGCGTGGGGGTGCGATGAGCAGGTTCGGGTGGGCCTGGTCGTCGCCGTACATGAAGGCCAGCGGGGTTGCTTCGGTGCCGGCGCGGTTGAGCGGCAGGAAGATCAGGGGTCGCTCGGCGAGGTGGAAATGGCGGATGGTGCTGGCGTCCTGGGCCTGTTCGGTGTCCGCGGCCTGCAGGCGCAGCAGGGTGGTGAGCAGGCTCATGCGGACTCCCGTAGTTGGGTGTGGACGGCGTGGGCGTGCCGCAGCGCGGCAGCCAGGTCGCTCTGGTCCAGGGCTGGTTCGCGGGTGCCGTCGGACAGGCGCAGGGCGGTGGTGATGTGGTCGATGCCGCCGAGGTCGTCGCGGACGGCGGTGCCCAGGACGTCGATGGAGCCTTCTTCACGGGCCTCGCTGCGGCAGACGTAGGCCAGGTCGCAGAAGTGGCGGCAGGCGGGGGTGTAGCGGGCCGCGGTGATCTGCAGGGCTTCGGTGAGTGCTTTGGGGTCGCGGGTGGGCCGGTTGTCCTGATCGGGGGCGAGGTCGAAGGTGATGTGGGGCGGCAGCCCGTCCAGCAGGGGCTCGATCCGGGTGAGCCGGCTCAGCTGGCGGGTGAGGGAGGCGACCTTTTTGCGGGCGTCGACCACGCTGGCGGTGGGGCGGCGGCTGAAGTTGCGGGGCATGACGAGGATGACGTCGTCGGAGACCCTGTCCTGGTCGATTCCTTCGCTGTCCAGCAGTTGGCGCAGGGCGAGGATGTAGGCGGCGGCCTGGGTGACGGCTGCGGCTACTTTTGCCGGGTCGGCCTGGCCGTCTACGACGGCGAAGGACTTGATCTCGACGATGTGGAAGACGCCGTCGATCTGGAAGGCGACGACGTCGGGCTCGAGGTAGACGGGGCTGCCGGCGACGGTCAGCTGCAGGATGGGGTGGTCCAGCAGCGTGCGCGTCGGGCTGGTGGAGCGGACGGCTTCCAGGATGGCGGTGCGGGTGTAGGCGTGGCGAACCTGCAGGGAGGCGTCCTGGGTGCCGACGTTGGCGAGGTCGGTATGGGCGGCCTCGGGCAGTGGCAAGTCGAGGACCTCGCGTAACAGGCGCAGGAGTTCGGCGCCGCCGTCGGCCTTCACCTGCTGCTCGAAGATGGCCCCGCTCCTGAGGGCGAGGGAGGATTTGGCGAGGGGGCGGGGCTTTCCCAGGTGGACGGCGATGGCGTCCTTGTCGACGCCGGCGGCATCCAGAAGGGCCCGGCGGCTGCAGCCGGGATTGGTGGTCAGGGCCGCGAGGGTGCGGGCGTCGTGTCCCTTGGCGGGGACGGGGCCGCGCAGCGCGTCGAGCCGGTCGTTGAGCAGACTCACGAAGCTAGCTTCCTTGCGGGGTGGATCGGGGCGGTCAGGGAACGGAGCGAAGTCGGCGGGCGGACTGGAAGGAGCCGCCGAACAGCAGCCCTGCGTCGTCGAGTTGGCGGCGTGCGCGTTGGGCCGCCTCGGTGCGGGTCGCGGTGTCGGCGTCGGCGTGCAGGGCGAGTTCGTCCTGGGCGGCGCGGCGCAGCAGCGGCAGGTCGACGGGGACTCCAACGGCGGTGCGTTGCTGGATGGGGGCCTGAGCGCCTGGGATGTTCTGGGCGTAGCGGGTGAGAAGTTGCCGGGCGGCCAGGGGCAGGGTGTCGGGATCGAGGCGTTCGGCGGCGTCGGCGATGTTCAGGGCGCTGGTGAGGAAGTGGACGCGGGCGCCGAGAGGGCCGACGATGCGCTGCTCCAGGGGCCAGGTGCTGACGGTGAGCAGGCCGCGGGCGGGTGAGAGCAGGTCGGAGGTGAGCGCCGGGCACAGGTAGTAGGGGCGGGCGCCGGGGGCGGAGCGGTAGGAGCGTTCCTCGTCGCGGCGCAGGCTGGTCAGCCGAGAGGGGGCCAGCGCGCCGGCGAAGAAGGCTTCATGGACGGTGCTGATGAGCTTGGGGGCGGCGGGCACCGCGAGGAGGTTCAGGACCTGGTGGACCTGTTCCCGGGCGGGCAGCGGGGTCACCGGCTCCGTCGGCGCGTGGTGCGCGGGAGTACCGGGTGGTGTTTCTTCGGAAGTGGGGGGGTCTTCGCTGTCCACGCTCTGTTCGAACAGGGCGTCCCAGGCGCGCTGGGTGCGTCGCAGTTCGTCGCGGAGCTGTCTGACCTGGCCTTCGTCACGGGCCAGTTGGGCGCGCCGCATGGCCTGCTGCAGCTGTTGCATGCGTTGTTCGAGTGCGTCCAGATGCTCGTGCATGGCAGCACCCTACCGCATTCCAGTGTTTTCCAGCTTTCTCCTGTGATTGCTGTTGTAGAGTCGTCGACACTTCGCCAACTGCCGCTGCGGCAGCGGGCGTCGGGCAGTCGCGCCTGCACTGAGGAGAGTCGCTCGTGAAAGCCCTGCACACATCCGACTGGCATCTGGGCCGGGCCCTGCAACGCCGCTCCCGGGACGACGAGTTCGACGCCGTCCTGGCCGAGATCACCGCCATCGCCGAGTCGGTGCAGCCGGATCTGATCGTGCACAGCGGCGACCTCTTCGACTCCTACCGGCCCGCACACAAGGACGTTCTGCGCGCACTGCGCTGCCTGAACGCCTTCGCCCGCATCGCGCCGACTGTCGTCCTGGGCGGCAACCACGACTCGCCCGAGCTTTTCGACCTGCTCAACTACGTGGCCGCTCTGCGGCCGGACGCCGACCAGCACCGTCTGCGTTTCGTCCACAGCCGCGGCGACACGAACCCCGGCGCCGTACTCGACTTCGACAGCCGTGACGGGCACCAGCGCATCCGCCTGGCCGCCCTGCCGTACGTGCACCCCAACCGCTACCTGCACCTCTTCCCCGGGTTCGGAACCACCGAGGGCGCCTACGCGACCGGCCTGCGTGAGCTGCAGGAGGGTTTGCTTGCCCGGCTGCGTGACGGCTACGCCCCCGAGCGTGACGTCCTGCTGTTCACCGCCCACCAGTACGTGGCCAGCGCCGTTCCCGCCCAGAGCGAGCGCATGTGGGAGGTGCGCGAGCCCTACGCCACCGATGCCGACGCCCTGCCCCAGGTCGCCTACTGCGCCTTGGGGCACATCCACAAACCCCAGCCGGTCGGCGCCGGGCGGCTGCCGGCCCGCTACGCCGGCAGCCCCCTGCAGATGGACTTCGGCGAGAGCGAGGAGACCAAGAGCGTCACCGTCGTCGAGGCGGGACCCGGCCGACGCACCCTGATCACCCCGCACACGCTGCACTCCGGGCGGCGCCTGGCCCGATTCCACGGCACCCTGGAGGAACTCGGCGTCGATGCAGCCCAGTACACAGGCGTCTACCTCAAGGCCGTCATCCGCAGTGACGAACCCGTCCCCCGGCTCGGGGACAGGGTCGCCGAGCTGGTGCCGCAGGCCATCGTGGTGGACGTCGAGGAGGACTGCGCGGCCACCCGGGCAAGCGTTCTGACAGGTGCCGACGCCGCCGATGACAGCAAGCTCGACATCACCGCAGTGTTCAGTGCCTACCTCGCCGAGGCCGGCACTCCCGGGCAGAACGCCGACGAGGTGGTCGCCGCCTTCGCCCACCTGCTGAACACGCCTGACGCCACGTCGGCCCCCTCCTCCGCCGAGCAGCTCCTCGCCAAGGCGCTCGCCACCCCCTGGACCGGCGTCGCCCGCAGCCGAACGGAGACCGCGTCATGAAGATCGCCCGCCTGACCTTCTCGGGAGTCCGCAGCTACCCCGACACCTGCACGATCGACTTCACCGGCAAGACCCTCATCGGCATCCTCGGCGACACCGGCGCGGGCAAGACCAGCATCCTCGAGGCCATCACCGCCGCCCTGTACGGGAAGTGCTCCTGGACCGAACGCGCAGCCCAGCTCCGCTCCGACCACTGCGACACGATGATGATCGAGTTGGTGTTCTCGGTGGAGGGCCGGGACTGGACGGTGCACCGCGTCTTCCACGAATCCCGTCCCACCCAGGCACGGCTGACGGCTCCGGACGGCACGCACACCGATGGGGTGCGCCCCGTGGACGACGCGATCCGAAGGCTCATCGGGATCGACTACGTCACCTTCAAGTCCTCCGTCCTGGTCCCGCAGGGACGCTTCGGAGACCTGCTCAACGCGGGCGACGCCGACCGCACCCGCATCCTGAAGTCTCTCTTCGGTGTCGACGAGCTGCAGCACGTGCGACAGCTCGCCACTGAGTCCGCCGGGCGCCTCAAGGACCTCATCAGCCAGGCCCAGCGCGATGACGCCCGGCTTGACGACGATCCTCGCGCGGCGGCCCAAGCCGCCCGGGAACGCCATGACAGGGCCCAAGCCGGTGCCGCGGACCTCAGTCGCCGGCTGACCGAGCTGCGCCAGCTACAGGTATCGACAGCACAGGCCCAGCAGCAGGCACGTCAGAGCGCGGACGCCGCCTCGGTGCTCGCCGAGCGCCGCATCTCGGGCTACGGCAGCACGACCGCCGCCGTCCGGCAGGCAAGGGACGAACTGGAGCAGCTGCAGAAGACCAACGCCGCGGCCGAAACGACCGCCCAAGCCCATCTCGAGGACGTCACCGCCGAGCGGGACACAGCCGTCGCGGCAGGTCTGGCGCCCGACGCCCTGGCCGCGGCCGCTCAGGTCCTCAAGGACGCGCCCGGCCGGCTCAGCACCCTCGCCGACGGGGAAACAGCGCACACCCGGCTCCTGACCGAGCTCGAGGAGGAAGAAGAGGACCTGGCCAAACGCGCCGGCGAGCTGGAGGAGGCCGAACAGCGCATCGAGGAGATGCGCGCGCCGCTGCAGGACGCCGAGTATGAGGCGACCGGTGCGGCCGAGGCGCTGCAGACGATGAAGACCTCCGTCCGGCGCGCCGGTGAAGCAGCGAGCGCACTCGCCCAGCAGCGTGCCGCCCAGGCCCGCACACACGGCAAGCTCACCGCCCTGGTGCAGGCACCTCCCGACGGCGACCCGGACGTAGCCCGGGCCGGAGTGCGGCGCGCGCAGGACATGCTGGAGATCATCAGGCGCCAGGAAGCGGCGCACACGGCAGGCGACGGCCTGGCCGCCGGCGACGGCTGCCCCGTCTGTACCGGGACGCTGCCTGAGGACTACCAGCCGCCGCAGCCGCACAACGCCGAGGCCCTCACCCTTGCCAAGGCCACGGCGGACGAGGCCTTAGCCGCACTGGCCCGCGCCGAACGCGAGCACACCCTGCACGCGCACGAGGTCGAACAGCTCCAGGAGGCCCAGAACGAACATCGACAGCAGGTGCAGGAAGCCACTCGCCTGCTGGAGGACCAGTTGCCCCTCGTACGGGAGCGGGCCCGGGAACTCGCCGTTCGCAGCACCCACCCCCGACCCGAGGTATACGGGAAAGAGTTGGAAAGCGCCGCCGCAGCGGCCCTGTCCCGCATGGCGGCGTCCACGCCCCCGACCGCTGCCGAGCAGGAGGTCTTGGTCGACGAACTCCTGCAAGACGCCGACCGGCGCGTCGCACAGCTGCAGGAGGCGGTCGTCTCCAGCCGGAACGAGCTGGCACAGAAGGAAACGGCACTAGGCGCGGCGCGTGCTTCGCTTCAGGCGGCCACGCTCGCCGCGGAGAAGCGACGCGCACAGGCGCTCCAGACCACCGAGCGTCTGGAAAGCGAACAGCGCAGCCTGTTGGCTTGCCTGTCCGCACTGCCCGAGCTCGCACGAGCACACCTGCCCCAGCAGCCTGCCCTCCCCTCCCCCGACCACCTGGAAGCCGCCACCCAGGCCCTGCGTCACGAACAGAACCATCAGCAGGAGCTTGCCCAGCGGCAGGAGGAACTCCGTGGGCTCGTGCATTCGCTGGTGGCCGAGCGGGGCAAGCTGACCGAGCGCCAGCAGCAGGAGGTCACTCAGCCTCTGCACGAGCTCGGGGCGCAGCTGCAGCGATGGGCCGACAGCGCTCTCAACGCGGCCGCGCTGGTTGAGGAGGCCCGACGCCCCGTGCTGCCCTTGCCGGCAGGAACGAACGACCCCACGGTCATGGAGCAGTACGCTGCCCGCCTAAAGGGCGCCAGCACCTCCCTGTTTGCGGCTCTGGACGAGCACGGCACCGCGGCACGTGCCGCCATGGCGGAGCTGACCGCGCGGTTGTCCGCGCATGCAGAAGCGGTGGCCGCTGCCCACCCCGGCAGCGCCGTGCTGCAGGTGGACTCCGAGACGGATCCGCTTGAGCCCACACTCCTGGACGGCCTGAGCAGTCAGGCCGGCACGCTGCGCAACGAGGCCGCGTGTGCCGTGCGGGACGAGGAGCAGGCCCTGTCCCAGGTTCCGCACAAAGACCGGCTGACGGCAGCCATCAGCGCTGGCGAGCGCCAGCTGGCCGCCTGGCAAGCGGTGAGCGCGCACCTGACGGACGGGAAATTCCTCGGCCATCTCACCGACCTGCGCACCCGTGCTCTGCTCGCCTACGGCAGCGAGCTGCTGCAACAGCTCTCCGGCGGCCGGCTGGGATTCGCCGCCAACTTCGACATCGTCAACCTCTCCAGCCGTGCCCGCCGCAGCTCGCGCACCCTCTCCGGCGGAGAGACCTTCCAGGCCTCACTCGCTCTCTCCCTCGCTCTGATGGAGATGCACGGCCGAAGCGGCACCCGACTGGAGAGCCTCTTCCTCGACGAAGGCTTCGGCACTCTGGACGCCGCCCGTCTCGACGGCGCCCTGCAGGTCCTGCGCACCCATGTCGGAGCCGACAAGCTGCTGGCCGTCATCAGCCACCTGCGTCCCGTTGCCGAGACCGTGCACGACGTGCTGTGGGTCGAAAAGGACCACCGTGGCTCCAGAGCCCACTGGCTGAGCGCAGCGGAACGCGACACTCTCATCCGCGAAGACCTCCACAACCTGGCCGACCTCACTTGAACCCCTCACGCCGGTCAGCAGGCCGCCGCGTGGCTCAACGAGCGCAGGTCCTGCGACGTGTCGCAGGACCTGCGCCAAGCGAGAGTGCCCTCACAGCTCATAGCACGCCGGTTCACCAGGGCAAAACAGCCTGGTCACCTACCAGGGGTCGCCCCGCACACTCCGCCATAGGGCTCGAAGCACCGCCTCGTGGGGACCTGTGGTCCCTGAGACGGCTGTATCTCGGGGGTGCGCACCGAGCGGATGCGCATGTCTCGTCCGGGGCCGGAGCTCGCCCGTCTGCGCAACGGCGCCGGGACGCCCGTGCAGCACCGCGGCCTCACTCGGCGACCGCACCTCGGTGGTATCGCTCGCCATCTCGACGTCCCCGAGGCGGGCGACCGTCTAGGGGAATGCGAGCCCGTCCTGCCACTCGCTCACCTCGGTGCGTGCCTGTAGGGCACGCATGCCGACCGCCTCCTGGGCAAGGCGGCAGCCGGCGGCGAGAAGCGATGCGGCCCGCGTTGCTAGCGGTTCGGAGAGCCAGCCAGCGAGTTCTAGGGCCTTCCCGTGAGGCACCGGTGTCTGTCCTGGCTGCGGCACACCGATCTCGAGCAACAGCCGGTACAGACCTGCCGCCGGACACACGGGAGGGAGCCCTTCCTGGGCTGCCCTTCGATGTGCGCTGGCTGGGATTCGCAGGCCATCGGCGTCGAGATCGCCAAAGTATGCGATCGCGCGTACCTCCGTCACGTCGAGGACCGAGGCGACCGACGCTTCGAACGCTGCCCCCGCTCCCCATGCAACCCGTCCGACATCTCCGGGATCGGCAGTCAGCACGCGAGTGAGCGTGTCGAAGGTGTCGGCGTTCTCGACTACGAGAAGCACTGGACCGCCTCCGATCCTGCGGGTCGACAATGGCGGGTGCGCCCGGAAGGTGCGCAGGAGTCCAAGCGTGAGTCGGCCCGGCGCGAACAGGGAGGTGTTGAGCAGAGCATCGAGGCGCTTCTCATGCCCGAGAACTTCGAGAGATCGTTCCCTCAGTGGTACGACGTCGTCGTCGCGGCCGCAGTCACGCAGCCAGTCGTTGATTAAGCGCAAGGTGCCAATCTGTCCCAACGTGAGCCGAGCGGATGCGGCCCAGGCGAGTTCCGGGCGCCACGCTATCGCTTGGGCTGCTGCTGCGGCCGAGGGTGAGGGTTGAGGGGCAGGCAGCTTGAGGCGAGTCGGCAGCGCGGGAGTCACCGAGGTGTCCTTGGTGTGGGAGCAGCTGATCAAGCCTGCGGCGGTGAGCGCTTCGAGGGCCTCAGCGAGGTCTGTACGGCGGCTGGGGCGCATCGCAGAGGCTGCGTCGGCGATGGCGAAGACTTCCCACAGCTCTGCGAGGGTGAGGGTTCGCCGTGGCCATTCCTCCAGTGCTGCGGCAAGTCTCATGGCTCGCGGGGACAGCGTGACCTTGGCTGAGGTGGAGGGGTTCATGGCGCCTCTGTAGGCCGGCGGTAGACCCGGGCTGCGGTGACTGTCCCCGGCGCTGCGCCGGGGGCCGTGGTTTCGAAGTCTTCGAAGGGATGGGGCATTTGGGCGCGGACAGTCTCGGCAACTCGGATGTGCTTGAGTCCCGCTCGCAGATCGGCGTCATTTCGCATCCGGATCCACAGCGGGAACGCTGCCAGGGCGCGGTCGTCGGACAGCCCGGTCGTGTATACCAGCTGGACGCCCAGGGCTGAGGCCACGCCCTGCTGCAGGTCGAGGAGATAGGACGCGCTCGCCTTGCCGATCGGGTTGTCGAGGAACAGTACCCCGGAGTGGCGGTTGCGCATCTGGCCTCGTTCGTTGGCTCGCAACGCAGCCATGGTGCAGTACAGGATGATCGCGGCCGTGAGTTCCTGTCCTCCGGAGAACACCGTGTTCATCTGCTCGACCGGGACTCGCTCGTCGCGCAGGACGGAGTCTGGCTTCAGTACTTCGACGCTGAAGCCTTTGGGAACGGCGGCTTCGGCGGAGCGCAGGAGGAGTGCGATGCCGTCCCGTTTGGGGGCGCTGCCGCGGGCTCCGATCTGGCGGGCTGCTGTGGAGGCGGCGATGTCGTCAACGAGTTCGCCGATGCGGGCGGCGAGCAGGCTGGGGTCGGGATCGGTGAAGCGGATGCGGAGGAACTCTTTGCCTTCCCAGTCACCGAGCCCGGAGGGCAGTCGGGACAGGCGTGTTGCAGTCCGTAGGGTCTTGAGTGCCCCGTCAGTGAGCGCGGCCAGTCGCTCGACGATGAGTTTGCGATGCTTGCCGGCGTTGTCCAGATCCGTGTTCAGTGTGGCGAGCCGCTGCGCGAGCTGATCGGCGAATTCTGTGGCACGGGCGCCCAGTTGTTCTCGCCCCAGGCTGATGATGGCCCGCCGGGCGACGTTCGTTGTCTTTTCGAACCGGATGTCACTGACGAAGCGGACCGCTCCGTCGACGAGTCCATTGAGGGCGCGGGTGGCGTCGCTGGCGGCGGCGCGGGCTTCACGCAGCTCGCGTCGCAGCTGGTCGGATTTCTCGCGGGCGCTCTCCGCTGACTGCTGGTAGGGCTCGACGGTGTCGGGGCCCAGTTCCGTCGTCGGTCGTCCCTCCTGGGGGCTGGAGGTGTCGTCAAGGGTCGCTTGTACGGGCTGGAGCACTTCACGGAAGCTGCGGGCGGCTTCGCTTGCCTGCTGCATGTGGCGTTGCAGGCCTGCAACGTTCCGCGTGGCGATTTCGAGGGCGTCTTGGGCAGCACGCTGCTCGGCCTGGGCGGTTTCCATGAGCTGGCGTCCCTGCTCGACGGAGGCAGGGCGGCGTGTCTCGGGGAGAACGATCCACACGTTGCGGTCGCGGTCGGCGGGGCTAGCGGTGCGCAGGTCGCTGCGGAGTTGTCCGACGCGTTCGTTCGCAGCGTTGATGGAGGCAGCCAGCCGCTGCTTGTCGCGTTTCGCCCGGGCGATTTCGGCCTGCCGGCTGGCACGGTCGGCGCCGGCGGGTGTAGTGAGCAGTCGTTCGGCCTCGGCGGTCGTCTCGGGTGGGAGTCGTTCAAGGTCGGTGCGGCGTCGGGCGGCTTCGGTCATGGCCCGGTCTGCCTCTGCACGAAGATCCTGGCCGACCTCGAGGCTGCGGTAGACGTCGGCCGCGGCTGCGTAGGCCTGTTGGAGGGCCAGAAGACTTTGGCTCGGGACGGTTTGAGCAATGGCGCCACTGGCGGTGACGACCTCGGATGCCGCGACGAGGCGGCGCTCGGCGCGGTCTCGGGCGTTTTCCGCCGCCCGCACGGCGTCTTCGGCCTGCGCCAGCTGCTGTTCCCGGGCCGCGGTTGCCTCGCCCCCGGTACGACGAGCTGTTTCCATGGCCTGCTCCGCCTCGCCAGCTCGCCGCTGTTGCTCGGCAGAACGCTCTACCTTGGCTGTTAGCCGCTCGAGGGCACCTGCGGTGTCTGCGGCGGCACGCTCCTGAGTGCGCAGCTGGGCGAGTTGATCTGGGTAGACGGCCTCGCGCTCTGCCCAGGTTTCCACGTCTGTAGTTGCTGCCTGTGCCCGTTCTTGTGCTGTGGCAACGGCGGCGTCTGCGGTGAGAAGTTGCTCCGTCAGTTCGGTGAGATGGCCGGATGGGCAG
>NZ_JANHKP010000028.1 GCF_024497955.1 Streptomyces sp. C10-9-1
ACCGCTACCGAGGAGCTGGGCCAGAACGCCCTGGTCATCCGCGTCCAGCCGGACGAGGGCGTCACCCTGCGCTTCGGCTCCAAGGTGCCGGGCACCTCCATGGAGGTGCGGGACGTGTCGATGGACTTCGCGTACGGCGAGTCCTTCACCGAGTCCAGCCCGGAGGCCTACGAACGGCTCATCCTGGACGTCCTGCTCGGCGACTCCAACCTCTTCCCGCGCACCGAGGAGGTCGAGCAGTCCTGGAAGATCCTCGACCCCGTCGAGGAGTTCTGGGAGAGGAGCGGCAAGCCCGCGGAGTACCCCTCGGGGACCTGGGGGCCGGTGGAGGCCGACGAGATGCTCGCACGAGACGGACGGAGCTGGCGCCGGCCATGAAGATCGACCTCACGGACACCACGGCGGGAAAGATCAACAAAGCGCTGGTGCGGGGGCGCCGGGCGATCGGCACCCCGGCCGTCGGCATGGTCCTCACCCTCGTCATCGTCACCGACGAGGAGAACGCCTACGACGCGCTGAAGGCCGCGGGCGACGCCTCCCGCGAGCACCCCTCGCGCACCCTGGTGGTCATCAAGCGGGTCTCCCGCTCGCCCCGCGACCGGGCGAAGACCCGGCTGGACGCCGAGGTGAGGGTCGGCGCCGACGCCGGAACCGGTGAGACGGTCGTCCTCCGGCTGTACGGCGACGTCGTGGACCACGCCCAGTCCGTGGTCCTGCCCCTGCTGCTGCCGGACGCCCCCGTGGTGGTCTGGTGGCCGGTCAACGCCCCGGCGGACCCGGCCTCCGACCCGCTGGGCGCCCTGGCCCAGCGTCGGGTGACCGACACCTACTCCGCCGAGGAGCCGGTGCGCGAGCTCGGTTCCCGGGCTCAGGCCTACACCCCGGGCGACACCGACCTCGCCTGGACCCGCATCACGCCCTGGCGCTCGATGCTGGCGGCGGCGCTCGACCAGGTGGTCTGCGACGTCTCCTCGGTGGAGGTGGCGGGCGAGGAGTTCAACCCGAGCGTGGAGCTGCTGGCCATGTGGCTGGCCGACCGGCTGGACGTCCCGGTCCGCCGGTCGCCCTCCCCCGGGCCGGGACTCACCTCGGTCCGCATGGAGTCCAGCTGCGGGCCGATCGTGCTCGACCGCGCGGACGGCTCGCTGGCCACGCTGTCCATCGAGGGCCAGCCGGACCGCGCGGTGGCCCTCAAGCGCCGGGAGACCTCGGAGCTGATCGCGGAGGAGCTGCGCCGGCTGGACCCGGACGACACCTACGCCTCGGCGCTCCGCTACGGCGTGGGCCGGCTGGGCGACCCGGCGGGCTCGCCTACGGCCGGGACCGCGGCACGGGGGGCGGAGGGCTCCGGCCCGGAGTCCGGCTCCCAGTCCAAGGAAGCGGACGGAACGGTACTGCGCAGGAAGCCCGGCGCCCGGCGCCACTCCGGCCGGTCCGGGAAGGCGGCCGCCTCGTGAGCGCCCCCCGGCTCGTCGTGCACCGCGACAAGGAACTGATGGCCCGGGCCGCGGCCGCGCGGCTGATCACGGCGATCGCCGATGCGCAGGCCGCCCGCGGCACGGCATCGGTGGTCCTCACCGGCGGGCGCAACGGCAACGGCCTGCTGGCGGCGATGGCCTCGGCACCGGCGCGGGACGCGGTCGACTGGTCCCGGCTCGACCTGTGGTGGGGCGACGAACGCTTCCTGCCCGAGGGCGACCCGGAGCGGAACGCCACCCAGGCCCGCGAGGCCCTGCTCGACGGCGTGGCGCTCGACCCCGCCCGGATCCACGTGATGCCGGCCTCCGACGGGCCCCACGGTGCGGACGCCGACGCCGCGGCCGACGCCTACGCGGCCGAGCTGGCGGCAGCGGCGGACCCCGGTGGGTCCGC
Source organism: Streptomyces sp. C10-9-1 (assembly GCF_024497955.1). Taxonomy (GTDB): domain Bacteria; phylum Actinomycetota; class Actinomycetes; order Streptomycetales; family Streptomycetaceae; genus Streptomyces; species Streptomyces sanyensis. The sequence continues at coordinate 1,873 of NZ_JANHKP010000028.1, forward strand.
GGCGGTGCCCGCCTTCGACGTGCTGCTGCTGGGTGTCGGCCCGGACACCCACATCGCCTCGCTCTTCCCCGGCCTGGCGGGCGTGCGGGAGAGGGAGCGGACCGTCGTGGGCGTCCACGGGTCCCCGAAGCCCCCGCCCACGCGCGTCTCGCTGACGCTCCCGGCCGTCCGCGCGGCGCGCGAGGTGTGGCTGCTGGCGGCGGGAGAGGACAAGGCCGAGGCGGTCCGGACGGTGCTGTCGGGCGCCGACGAGGTCGATGCCCCGGCGGCCGGGGCACGGGGCACGGAGCGCACGCTCTGGCTGCTCGACGAGGCGGCGGCCGCCCGGCTGCCCGCGGACCTGCTGCCGTCGCACTCCGCCTGACGCGCCGTCGGCCCCGCCCGCGGACGGGCGGGGCCGCGGGCGTCCGGTGGTGGGGACGGCCTGCTGGGGTCCCCTTCCAGGCGTGCCATCGCCGCCCGGCAGGCTCCGACGGAGGCGCCGACGAGGTGCGTCGTGCTCCCCGCCCGGCCCGGGTGTTCACCGCGAACCCGGCCGCCCTCAGCTCCGTGGTCGGCGCCGGTTGGCCGCCCTTGCCGAGCATGGTGCGGTTCCACGGGTTGCGCGGGTCCGCACCGGCCAGGGCGGGGACCGTCGAGCAGGGCGCCGCGCACCCCCGCGCCGGGGGGCACACCGGCGCCTCCGCCCCGCGTCACGGCCCGGAACGGCGCTCCAGGAAGGGCGCGAGCAGCCCCGGGACGGCCGCGTCCGCGAACTCCAGGGCCTCGTCCCGTGCGGCGTCGCGCACCTCGTAGGCACCCGCGCCCGCCGCCGTCGTGGCCGCCAGGGTGAGCAGGCCCGCGCGGCGCTGGAAGACCGACCGGCGGACCGTCCAGCCGATGACCCCGCTGCGCTGAAGCGCCACCGTGCTGCGGCGCAGCGTCCCCGAGCGGGTGAGCAGATAGGCGCCGGAGGTGCCGTGGCCGAGGTTGCGGTAGGCGTCGAGGGCCAGCAGGACGGCGACCGGGACGGTCACCGCGGCCACCACGAGCGCCGTCCACAGCAGCACTCCGGTGAACAGCAGGCCGAGCAGGGCCAGGAGCGCGGCCGGGGCCAGGGCGGCCGTGAGCGCCCAGCGCAGGCGCCGGTTGCGCGCGGCCCGGGGATGGCGGGTGAGCGCCTCCTCCCGGACCGGGGACGCCGGCTCGCGCAGGACCAGGGCGGCCAGGGCCTGCGCCTCGGCGCGCGGCGCCACGGGGGCAAGGACGTTGGAGGAGGCGTGCTCGCCCCCGCCGGTGGCGAGTCCGGTGGCGACCGCGTCCACCCGGACGCCGCCGAGGATCCGGGCGCCCAGCGGCTCGACGAGGTCCACCCCGCGCAGCCGGCGTTCCTCCAGCGATATCGAGCGGCTGGTCAGCAGCCCCCTGCGGACCCGCAGGGTGCCGCCGGGCTCCCGCTCCAGCCGGTACCCGGACCACATCTCGATCCACAGGCCGAGCGCCCCGACGACGCCGGTCAGCAGGGCGAAGGCGGCGAGGGCGGGCACGGCCCACAGCAGCGGCACGTCCCGGAGGTGGTCCCAGGTCCAGCCGATCACCCGGTCCCGCACCCCGAACCACTCGCTGACCTGGAGCACGGCGCCGACCGCGGCCCCGCCAAGCAGCGGGGCGACGAAGGAGACGGGCGCGTAGCGGATCCACCGGAGGTCGAGCACGGCCAGGGTGCCGTCGCGGTGTCCCTCCCCTCCCGCGACGGGGGTCCCGCGGTCGAGGAGTTCCTTGCGCAGCCGCTCGCCCTCCTGCCGGGACACGGCGTCCAGCAGCAGGGTGGACTCGCCGCTTCCGGTCTGTTCCCCCGTCCCGATGCGCACCGTGACCAGTCCGAGGGCGCGCAGCAGCGGGCGGGCGGAGAGGTCCACGGAACGGATCCGCTCCCGGGGCAGCGAGCGGCGCTTGACCAGCAGCACCCCCGTGTGCAGCTCGGCCCGCTCGGGACCGATGCGGTACCGGGTGCGGCGGCGGCGCACCCAGCCGGCCGCCGCACCGCCCCCGGTGACCAGCACGGCGCCGGCGAGCACCAGCAGCACGGCGCGCGGCAGGGGCATCCGGCCGCCCAGGGCGAAGAGCGCGGGCAGGGCCGCGCCCCCGGCCACGCCGGCGGCGAGGGCGGAGGTGGCGAGGACGGTCCGCGCGTCGAGCCGGCGCCACCCGGCCTCCGGGTCCCTCATGTGGCGTCCCCCGGGGTGGCCCCGGTGATCCGGGTGAGCTGCTCCGCGAGCTCCGCCGCACGCGCGTGGTCGAGGCCCTCGATCCGGATGTCGCCCTTGGCGGAGGCGGTGGTGACGGTGACCGTGGCAAGCCGGAAGCCCTGCTCCAGCGGTCCCCGCACGGTGTCCACGGTTTGGATGCGGGACATCGGGGCGATCCGCCACTCCTGCCAGAGCGCTCCGGTGCGGACGTACACGGCGTCCTCGGTGACCTCCCAGCGGTGCACCCGGTACCACCACAGGGGGAGGAAGGCGGCCACCGGCAGGCCCGCCGCGGCGATCGCGGCCGCTGCGTACCAGAGACCGGGGCGGGCCGGCCCGACGAACACGCCGACGGCGCCCGCGACGGCCGCCGGCACGGCCGCCGCCAGCAGGCAGCGCACCCGCCACCAGGCGACGGCCCTGCGGTCGACCCGGTGGCGCGGCGGCCTCAGGCGCACCTCTTCCTCCCCCCGCACGGCCTACCTCCCCCGCAGTGTCCGGTACCTGCCGGCGAGTGCCGCCGTGGAGCTGTCCAGCGCCTCGCCCCCCGTGCCGTCGGTCAGCACGGGCTCGATCCTCTTGGCGAGGACCTTGCCCAGCTCGACTCCCCACTGGTCGAAGGAGTCGATGTTCCAGACGGCGCCCTGGACGAAGACCTTGTGCTCGTAGAGGGCGATCAGCTGGCCCAGCACCGACGGAGTGAGGTCGGCGGCGAGGATGGTGGTGGTGGGGTGGTTGCCGCGGAAGGTCTTGTGGGGGACCAGTTCCTCCGGCACTCCCTCGGCCCTCACCTCGTCGGGTGTCTTGCCGAAGGCCAGGGCCTGCGTCTGGGCGAGGAAGTTGGCCGTCAGCAGGTCGTGCTGGGCGACGAGGGCCTCGGGCAGGTCGGCCACGGGACGGGCGAAGCCGATGAAGTCGGCGGGGACGAGCTTGGTGCCCTGGTGGATCAACTGGTAGTAGGCGTGCTGGCCGTTGGTCCCCGGGGTGCCCCAGACCACCGGGCCGGTCTGCCAGTCGACCGGCTGCCCCTGGCGGTCCACCGACTTGCCGTTGGACTCCATGTCCAGCTGCTGGAGGTAGGCGGTGAACCGGGAGAGGTAGTGCGAGTAGGGCAGCACGGCGTGCGACTGGGCGTCGTGGAAGCCCCCGTACCAGATGCCGAGCAGCCCCATCAGGAGCGGGGCGTTGGCCTCGGGGGGTGCCGTGCGGAAGTGCTCGTCGACGAGGTGGAAGCCGTCGAGCATCTCCCGGAAGTGCTCGGGGCCGATGGCGATCATCAGGGAGAGGCCGATGGCCGAGTCGTAGGAGTAGCGGCCGCCGACCCAGTCCCAGAACTCGAACATGTTGGCCGTGTCGATGCCGAAGTCGGCGACCTTGCCGGCATTGGTGGACAGGGCGACGAAGTGCCTGGCGACGGCCTCGGGGCCGGCGCCGAGGCCGTCGAGCAGCCATGCGCGCGCCGAGGTGGCGTTGGTGATCGTCTCGACGGTGGTGAAGGTCTTCGAGGCGATGACGAACAGGGTCTCGGCCGGGTCGAGGTCCCGCACCGCCTCGTGGAGGTCGGCGCCGTCGACGTTGGAGACGAAGCGGACCGTCAGGTCCCGCCGGGTGTAGGTCCGCAGGACCTCGTAGGCCATCGCGGGGCCCAGGTCGGATCCCCCGATTCCGATGTTGACGATGTTCCTGATGGGCCGTCCGGTGTGTCCGGTCCAGGTGCCGGAGCGGACCCGCTCCGAGAAGCCCGCCATCTTGTCGAGCACGGCGTGGACCCCGGGCACGACGTTCTCGCCGTCCACCTCCACGACAGCGTCGCGCGGGGCGCGGAGCGCGGTGTGGAGGACGGCGCGGTCCTCGGTGGTGTTGATCCTCTCGCCGCGGAACATGGCGTCCCGCAGGGCGGCCACGCCGGTGGCGTCGGCGAGTTCGCGCAGGAGCCGAAGCGTCTCGTCGGTGACCAGGTGCTTGGAGTAGTCGATGTGCAGATCGCCGACCTGGAGGGTGTAGGCGCTGCCCCGCTCCGGGTCGGCGGCGAACAGGTCCCGCAGGTGTGTCCCGCCCAGCTGCTCGCGGTGCTTTCCGAGAGCGACCCATGGCGACATCTGGTTGAGCCTCGTAGGACGTTCTGCGTTCATCTCGGACATCAGCCCACTTCTTCTCGTACGTGCGTGCATGCCCCGCTGCCTGTCCAACCTAATTGATCAGAGGGGCCAGGGAGGCGACAGCCGGGACGAAGAGCGCCGCGGCGAGCAGGGCCGCCGCGTTCGGGCCCCATGCGGCCGCGGCGGCGCCCCCGGCGAGGGCCCCGAGCGGTGTCCCGGCGACGGCGAGCGTCCGGAAGGCGGCGCTGATCCTGCCGAGCAGCGGAGCGGGGCCGCGCTCCTGCACGAGAGTGGCCTGGTTGACGTTCCACACCATGCCCATGGCGCCGAAGACGGCCATGGCGGCGACGGCCGACACCGGGGAGCGCACCCCGCCCAGGACCGCGAGGCACACCGCCTGGACGGCCCCGGCGGCGGCCACGCTGCGGACCCGCCCGAGGCGCACGCCGATCCGGGCCGCCACCAGGCCGCCGGCCAGGCTGCCGGCGCCGAAGGCCGTGACCACGGCCGCGTACCCGGCCTGCCCGGCGCCCAGCCAGCGGGTGACGTGGACGACCAGCGTGGCGATCAGCGCGCCCATCCCGATGTTGCACAGGGTGGTGGCGATGCACAGGCCGCGCAGCGGACGGTCCCGGCGCAGGAAGCGGAGCCCCTGCGCCACCTCGGCCCGCAGCGTGCTCCCGGCGGAGCGCGGCGGTCCTCCGGGAGCGGGCCCGGTCGGCCGCAGGGAGGCGATCAGCGCCGCGGCCACCAGGTAGGTGAGGGCGTCCACCGCGTAGGGCACCGCCGTGCCGACCCCGAGCAGCAGCGGCACGAGCGGGGCTGCCAGAAGACCGCCGGCCACCTGCTGCGCCGTCATCAGGCGGGCGTTGGCACTGCCCAGCGCACCGGCGGGCACCACCGAGGGCAGCAGCGCGGTGGCGGCGTTGTCGAAGAGGGTCTGGAGGGTGGTGAGGGCGAAGGCGAGGACCAGGAGCAGCGCGATCGAGGCGGCACCGGCCCAGACGGCGGCGGCGAAGGCCGCCACCAGGACCGCCCGGGCCACGTCCACGGCCCACATCGCGCGGCGCTGGTCGACGCGGTCGGCGACGGCGCCGCCGATCAGGCCGAAGAGCAGCCAGGGCAGGTATCCGCAGGCGGTGACCGCGGCGATGAGCACGGGGTCACGGGTGAGGGAGACGGCGAGCAGCGGCAGGGCGGCGGTGCGCAGGGAGTCCCCGAAGCGGGAGAGGACGGCGGCGGTCCACAGTCTGCCGAAACCCCCGCGCCACGGCGGTGTCCGCTCTGTCCGGGCCTCGGTGACGGCCACTGCTCCCCCTCGGGTCGCGGTCCTCGGAGGAACCGTAGGGGGAGGCACCGACAGCGGCGGTCCGCGTCTGTGGAGGGGGCCGGGCCGTTCGGTCGCCGGGCGGGTCCCGTCCCCGGGAGGGTGCACCGCACCCCTGCATCCGGGAGCGTGGGCGGCGGGCGCGCGAACGGGCTCGAAGGAGGCCGGGGCGCGGTGCCCGGCCGTCGCCCCGTGCGGTGTCCGGCCGGACGTCAAGTCCTAGATCTCGCCCCGGAGTTTGGCGAGCGCCTCGGCGAGGATCGCCTCGCCGTCCGCGTCGCTGCGGCGCTCGCGCACATAGGCGAGGTGCGTCTTGTAGGGCTCGGTGCGGGGCGGGTCCGGCGGGTTCTCCCGGTCCTGGCCGGCCGGGAACCCGCAGCGCGGGCAGTCCCAGGCGTCGGGGACCTGTGCGTCGCTGGCGAAGCTCGGCTGCGTCTCGTGCCCGTTCGAGCACCAGAAGGAGATGCGCAGGCGGGGAGCGGACTCGCCACGCTCCGCCTCGCCCATCGGCCCCGCGCCGACCCGGCTTCCCCGGATCGCGTTGCCACTTGCCACGGTCGTAACTCCCTGCGTGATGGTGCTGCACAGCGTTCCACAGCGGCTGCGCCGCGAGTGCACCAGTCTACGTAAGGCCCCACGCTCGTCCAGTGATTGGAAGCGACAACCCGGCCGGGAGGGCGGGAGGGATCGGGCCCGGCGTCAGCCGTCCAGCTTCATCAGCAGACCGAGCACGACGATGCAGGCGAACCAGAGCAGGCCCACCACGACGGTGATGCGGTCGAGGTTGCGCTCGGCCACCGAGGACCCGCCGACGGAGGACTGCATTCCGCCACCGAACATGTCGGAGAGGCCGCCGCCCTTCCCCTTGTGCATCAGCACCAGCAGCATCAGCAGCAGACTGAAGACGATCAGGGCGATCGAGAACCCCATAACCACGGCTGGACCAACTTCCTCGGACTGATCTGGACGATGTGACGACAGCGGGGGCCGGCTCGCGGAGCCGGGCCCCCGCCAGGGTACGCCGGATCGGCGCCACCGCATACTCACCGGGGGCGCACCGGCTGACCGCCGGTGCGCCCCCGGTCCTGCTCACTGGTCGCGGAAACGGACGATCTTCACGAACTCGTCGGCGTCCAGCGCGGCACCGCCGACCAGGGCACCGTCGACGTCGGGCTGGGCCATGATCGCGGCGACGTTGCCCGACTTCACCGAACCGCCGTACTGGATGCGCACCGCGTCGGCGAGCTCCTGCGTGTACAGCTCGGCCAGCCGTCCGCGGATCGCGCCGCAGACCTCCTGCGCGTCCTCGGGGGTCGCCACCTCGCCGGTGCCGATCGCCCAGACCGGCTCGTAGGCGATGACGACGGTCCCGGCCTGCTCGGCCGGGACGTCCTTCAGGCCGCCGTCGAGCTGGGCGAGGGTGTGGGCGACCTGGTCGCCCGCCTTGCGCACGTCGAGGCCCTCGCCGACGCAGAGGATCGGGGTGATGCCGTGCTTGAAGGCGGCCTTGACCTTGGCGTTGCAGATCTCGTCGGTCTCGCCGTGGTACTGGCGGCGCTCGGAGTGGCCGACGGCCACGTAGGAGCACTTCAGCTTGGCCAGCATCGGGCCGGAGATCTCGCCGGTGTAGGCGCCCGAGTCGTGCGCGGAGATGTCCTGGGCGCCGTAGGCGATGGGCAGCTTGTCGCCGTCGACCAGCGTCTGGACCGAGCGCAGGTCGGTGAAGGGCGGCAGGACGGCGACCTCGACGGCCTCGTAGTCCTTCTCCGCGAGGGCGAAGGCGAGCTTCTGGACGTGGGCGATGGCCTCCAGGTGGTTGAGGTTCATCTTCCAGTTGCCCGCCATCAGCGGCTTACGGGTGGTCATGCAGCTCCTTCGGTGTGTCCCCCCGGATTCGGCACCCGGGGGTCCCCGGCTCCGGCCGCGCGGCGCCGGGAGGTGCGGGGTGGGTGTACGGATGCGGTACGCGGCGGGCCCGGGCCCGGGCCCGCCACGGGTGCGGAGGTCAGTCCTCCAGGGCGGCGAGACCGGGGAGGGTCCTGCCCTCCAGGTACTCCAGGCTGGCGCCGCCACCGGTCGAGATGTGGCCGAAGGCGGCCTCGTCGAAGCCCAGGATCCGCACGGCGGCGGCGGAGTCGCCGCCCCCGACGACGGTGAAGGCCGGGGTGTCCACGAGCGCCTGGGCGACCTCCCTGGTGCCCCCGGCGAAGTCCGGGTGCTCGAAGACGCCCATGGGGCCGTTCCAGAAGACCGTGGCCGCGTCGGCCAGCTTGGACGCGTACAGCTCGCGGCTCGCGGGGCCGATGTCGAGGCCCTGCCGGTCGGCCGGGATCGCGTCGGCGGCGACCACGGCGGGGTGGGCCGGGGCCTTGGTGCCGAGGTCGGGGAACTCGGGGGAGACCAGCACGTCGACCGGGAGCACGAACTCCACTCCGCGCTCCTGAGCCCGCTTGAGGTAGTCGCGGACCGCGGGGACCTGGTCCTCCTGGAGCAGCGAGGTGCCGATCTCGTGGCCCTGCGCCTTGAGGAAGGTGTACGCCATGCCGCCGCCGATCAGGATGCGGTCGGCCTTCTCCAGCAGGTGGTCGATCACGCCCAGCTTGTCGGAGACCTTGGCGCCGCCGAGCACGACCGCGTACGGGCGCTCGACGTCCTCGGTGAGCCTGCGCAGGACGGCGACCTCGGCCGCGATCAGCTGCCCGGCGGCGTGCGGAAGGCGGGCGGGAAGGTCGTAGACCGAGGCGTGCTTGCGGTGCACGGCCCCGAAGCCGTCGCCGACGTAGACGTCGGCGAGGGCGGCCAGGGCGTCGGCGAAGGCTCCGCGCTCGGCGTCGTCCTTGGCGGTCTCGCCGGGGTTGAAGCGCAGGTTCTCCAGGACCGCGACCCGGCCGTCGGCGAGGCCCCCGACGGCGGCCCGGGCGGACGCGCCGACCGTGTCGGTGGCGAAGGCGACCTCGGTGCCGAGCAGCTCGCCCAGGCGCGCGGCAGCGGGCGCGAGGGAGAACGCGGGGTCGGGGGCGCCCTTGGGACGGCCCAGGTGGGAGGCCACGACGACGCGGGCGCCGGCCTCGGCGAGCCGGGTGACGGTCGGCAGCACGGCGCGGATGCGGCCGTCGTCGGTGATGGTCGTCCCGTCGAGCGGCACATTGAGGTCGGCGCGGACGAACACCCGCTTGCCCGCGACCCCGTCGGCCAGCAGCTGGTCGATGGTCTTCATATGGGGCTCTTCCTTCGGATCAGGCCGGATCGGTGAGTGGGTTCGGATGCAGGGAGCCTCCCGGGCCCGACGGGCCGCGGACCGTCGCCGCGGGACCCGCGGCGAAAGGGTCTCCGGCGGGGCGTTGGGAGCCTACGCGAGCGGTCCCCTCCCACGCGCGACAGGGCCCGGGCAGCGCGCCCTCGCGCTGCCCGGACCCTGTTGCTCACATCGTGGTGCTCTCGCTGCGGATCTGTCGATCGCGCAGCTCAGAGCCGGTCGCCGACGAAGACCGTGAGGTCCACGAGGCGGTTGGAGTAGCCCCACTCGTTGTCGTACCAGCCGACGACCTTGACCTGCTTGCCCTGGACCATGGTCAGGGAGGAGTCGAAGGTGCAGGAGGCCGGCCAGTTGACGATGTCCGAGGAGACGATCGGGTCCTCGGTGTACTCCAGGACGCCCTGCAGCTGACCCTCGGCCGCCTTCTGGAAGGCGGTGTTGATCTCGTCCTTGGTGACCTCGCGGTCGAGCTCCAGGACCAGGTCGGTGACCGAGCCGGTGGGGACGGGGACGCGCATGGCGATGCCGTCCAGCTTGCCCTTGAGCTGCGGGAGGACCAGGGCGGTGGCCTTGGCGGCGCCGGTGGACGTCGGGATGATGTTCTCCGCGGCGGCCCGGGCGCGGCGCAGGTCCTTGTGCGGGAAGTCCAGGATGCGCTGGTCGTTGGTGTAGGCGTGGACCGTGGTCATCATGCCCTTGACGATGCCGAAGTTCTCGTCGAGGACCTTGGCCATCGGCGCCACGCAGTTGGTGGTGCAGGAGGCGTTGGAGATGACGTGGTGGTTGGCCGCGTCGTACTTCTCCTGGTTGACGCCCATCACGATGGTGATGTCCTCGTCCGTGGCGGGGGCCGAGATGAGGACCTTCTTGGCGCCGCCGGCCAGGTGCTTCTCGGCGTCGGCCTTCTTGGTGAAGATGCCGGTCGACTCGATGACGATGTCGACGCCCAGCTGGCCCCACGGGATGTCGGCGGGGTTGCGCTCGGAGAGCACCTTGATGGTGTGGCCGTCGACGGTGATGGTGTCTGCGGTGTGGGACACGTCGGCCTTGAGACGGCCGAGGATCGTGTCGTACTTCAGCAGGTGAGCGGTGGTCGCGGTGTCACCCAGGTCGTTGACAGCCACGATCTCGATGTCAGCACCCTGCTCCAGCAGCGCGCGGAAGTAATTACGACCGATGCGGCCAAAGCCGTTGATGCCTACGCGGATCGTCACGAACCGATCTCCTCGTTGGGTACGCCGGTTTCGACGCCGGCGAGTTTTATAAGGGATGTCCCCGACCGCCTACGACCCTACCGCTCCAAAGGCCCGTGAGTGACATCGAGAGCCCGGCGTATCCACGGGGAAGCCGTTTACCGGCCAGTAAGCGGTCCGGGCGGCGGTTCGGCGCGGAAATTCGCTCTCATGAGCACCAGCACGCCCAGAGGAACGCACTTCTGAGCGGAGGTCCGCACATTATGTGCGCCCGAATGAGCGCCCCCCTGCACACCGGTGGACCGGCTCCGCGCGGGGTCGGTCAAAGCCCTGTGGCCTGCGTGAACGGCCGGGAGCCGGGGCACGGGGGCCGGAACGGGGGCCAGGGGGCCGGATAGGCGAACGCCCTCCCCGCGCAAAGGGCGGGGAGGGCGTTCGCCGTACGGACCGGCAATCTCCCGGGCAACGGGAATCACCGGAAGTCACGTGAGCATCCGAAGTAACCGGGGCACCCCGCACCACTTGCGCATCCACGTGCCACGGAACAGCGCAGGGTTACCACGGAAGCGGGGGGGAACAGGCGTCGGAAAACCACCGGGGAAATCCCCGCGGGGCCCGCACCGGACCGTACCCGCACCTGCGACCGCCCGGGACGGCCGTGCGCGCGAGCACGCGGCTAACCCACCAGCCCCTCGGCCATCTCCTCCGTGAGGCTGGACTCGGTCCCCGGGACGCCCAGATCCTGGGCCCGCTCGTCGGCCGTGCGCGCGCGCACGCGGCTAACCCACCAGCCCCTCGGCCATCTCCTCCGTGAGGCTGGACTCGGTCCCCGGGACGCCCAGGTCCTGGGCCCGCTTGTCGGCCATGGCCAGCAGCCGGCGGATCCGGCCCGCGACGGCGTCCTTGGTGAGCGGCGGGTCGGCGAGGGCCCCGAGCTCCTCCAGGGACGCCTGCTTGTGCTCCATGCGCAGCCGCCCGGCGGCCGCGAGGTGCTCGGGCACCTCCTCGCCCAGGATCTCCAGGGCTCGCTGCACCCTGGCCCCGGCGGCCACCGCCGCACGGGCCGAGCGGCGCAGGTTGGCGTCGTCGAAGTTGGCCAGGCGGTTGGCCGTGGCACGGACCTCACGGCGCATCCGGCGCTCTTCCCACGCCAGCACGGACTCGTGGGCGCCGAGCCGCGTGAGCAGGGCCCCGATGGCGTCGCCGTCGCGGACGACGACGCGGTCCACACCGCGGACCTCGCGGGCCTTGGCGGCGATGGAGAGTCTGCGGGCGGCACCCACCAGTGCCAGGGCCGCCTCCGGCCCCGGGCAGGTGACCTCCAGGGAGGAGGAGCGCCCCGGTTCGGTGAGGGAGCCGTGGGCGAGGAAGGCTCCGCGCCAGGCGGCCTCGGCGTCGCAGGTGGCACCGGAGACGACCTGGGGCGGGAGACCGCGGATCGGGCGTCCCCGCCCGTCGACCAGGCCGGTCTGGCGGGCGAGCTGGTCGCCGCCCGCGACGACGCGCACCACGAAGCGCGAGCCGCGGCGCAGGCCGCCGGGGGCCATGACCATCAGCTCGGAGCCGTGCCCGAAGATCTCCAGGATGTCCCGCTTGAGGCGGCGCGCCGCGATGCCCGTGTCCAGCTCCGCCTCGATCACGATGCGGCCGCTGACCAGGTGGAGACCGCCCGCGAACCGCAGGATCGACGAGACCTCCGCCTTTCTGCAGCAGGTCCGGGTGACGGGGAGCCGGGAGATCTCGTCCTTCACCGCTGCCGTCATCGCCATGGGCCGATCCTTCCATGCATCCGGAAAATACGGTCGTACGCGGCTGCCAACAGCTCCGGGTCGTGCTTGGGGAGTCCGTCGGGAGAGGCCACCGGGGCCAGCTCGACCGCGGCCCCGAGACGCTTGGCGGCATCGGCCAGTGACGCGCGGTCGGGCACCGCGGCCTCGTCGGCCAGCACCACGTCCAGGGCGAGTTTAGGCGCGTGTCGTCCCAAAACCTCCACATGACGCTGCGGGGAGAAGCCCTCGGTTTCGCCGGGCTGCGGCGCCAGGTTGAGGGAGAGGACCCGCCGCGCCTTGGTCTCCACCAGCGCATCCAGCAGTTCCGGGACGAGGAGGTGGGGGATGACGGAGGAGAACCACGATCCGGGTCCGAGAACCACCCAGTCGGCGTCAAGGACGGCCTCCACGGCCTCCGGCACGGCGGGCGGGTCGTGGGGCACCAGGTGCACCGACTGGACCTCCCCGGTGGTGAGCGCGACCGTCGCCTGCCCGCGCACCAGCCCCGTCTCCCCGGGGCGCGCGGGGTCGTGGCCGCGCACCAGGGCCTGGAGCTCCAGTGGGACGGCGGACATCGGCAGCACGCGGCCGTGGGCGCCGAGCAGCTTGCCGACCAGGTCGAGCGCCTGCACATGGTCGCCGAGCTGCTCCCACAGCGCGACGATCAGCAGGTTGCCCACCGCGTGCTCGTGGAGATCGCCGCGGGACTGGAAGCGGTGCTGGATGACGCGGGCCCACGTCTGGCCCCAGTCGTCGTCCCCGCACAGGGCCGCGAGGGCCTTGCGCAGGTCGCCGGGGGGCAGCACGCCGAGCTCCTCGCGGAGCCGGCCGCTGGAGCCCCCGTCGTCGGCGACGGTGACCACGGCGGTCACGTCGCCGGTGATGCGGCGCAGGGCCGCGAGCGACGCCGACAGGCCCATGCCGCCGCCGAGGGCGACGACCTTGGGCTGTGCGCCGCGCTTCCGTGCGGACGGCCTGGTCGTCCTGCGCAGCCGCCGCAGACGGAGAGTGCGTCCGGTCACTCGCGCCCCATGTCCCGGTGCACGACCACGGTCTCGACACCGGCTGCGGACAGGCGGGCGGCCAGCCTCTCGGACGTCGCGACGGAGCGGTGCTTCCCGCCGGTGCAGCCCACTGCGATGGTGACGTAGCGCTTGCCCTCGCGCCGGTAGCCCGAGGCGATCAGCTGGAGGAGCTCGGTGTAGCGGTCCAGGAACTCCTTCGCACCGGGCTGGTTGTAGACGTAGTTGGACACCTCCTCGTTGAGCCCGGTGAAGGGGCGCAGCTCCGGGACCCAGTGCGGGTTCGGCAGGAAGCGCATGTCCACCACGAGGTCGGCGTCCACCGGCAGGCCGTACTTGAAGCCGAAGGACATCACCGTCGCCCGCAGCTCGGGCTCCTCCTCGCCCGCGAACTGGGCGTCCATCTTGGCCCGGAGCTCGTGGACGTTGAGGCTGGAGGTGTCGATGACGAGGTCCGCGTCGCCGCGCAGCTCGCGCAGCAGGTCGCGCTCGGCCGCGATGCCGTCGACGATGCGGCCGTCGCCCTGCAGCGGGTGCGGGCGGCGGACCGACTCGAAGCGGCGCACCAGTGCGTCGTCCGAGGACTCCAGGAAGACGATCCGGCGGGTCACCTGCTTGGCGTCGAGGTCCGCCAGGGACTCGCGCAGGTTGTCGAAGAAGCGGCGTCCGCGCACGTCGACGACGACGGCGATGCGGGCGACGTTGCCCTGCGATCGTGCGCCCAGCTCCACCATGGTGGGGATGAGCGCGGGGGGCAGGTTGTCGACGACGAACCAGCCCAGGTCCTCCAGGCACTTCGCCGCGGTGCTCCGGCCGGCTCCGGACATGCCGGAGATGATCACCAGTTCGGGGATGGCCACGTCCGCGGCCGCGTCCGGCTCGGCCGTATTGCCCGTACTCACGTCTGCTGCTCCGTCTCCGTCGTGCTCGGTCATGTCGGGCTTCCCCCGTCGTTCTCTTCCATGATCTCTCCTGTGGCCGTGTTCACGGCGGGTGCGGCCGGAGCCGCCTCGGCGAGGGCGACGAGGACCGACTCGGCCGTCTTGCGGCCCATGCCGGGGACCTCGCAGATCTGCTCGATTGTCGCGCCCCGCAGCCGCTTCACCGAACCGAAGTGTTTGATCAGCGCCTTTCTGCGGGTCTCGCCGAGCCCGGGTACGGCGTCCAGCGGGCCGGTGCGGATCCTCCCGGTGCGCTTGGAGCGCTGGTAGCGGATGGCGAAGTCGTGCGCCGTGTCCCGGACCCGCTGCAGCAGGTAGAGGCCCTCGCTGGAGCGGGGCAGCACCACGGGGTCGTCCTCGTCCGGCAGCCAGACCTCCTCCAGGCGCTTGGCGAGCCCGCACACGGCGACGTCGTCGATGCCGAGCTCGTCGAGTGCGCGCCGGGCGGCCTCCACCTGCGGGCGGCCGCCGTCGACGACGACGAGCTGCGGGGGGTAGGCGAACTTCCTGGGCCGGCCGTCGTCGGGGGCTCCGTCCTGCGCCCCGGTGGCGGCGTCCGGCTCGTCCTCGCCGATCCACTCCCCCGTGCGGTCCTTCTCCGCGAGGTAGCGGCGGAAGCGCCGGGAGACCACCTCGTGCATGGAGCGGACGTCGTCCTGGCCCTGCCCGTGCCAGACCTGCGTGTCGCCGACACGGCCCCTGATCTGGAAGCGGCGGTACTCGCTCTTGCGCGGCAGCCCGTCCTCGAAGACCACCATGGACGCGACCACGTCCTCGCCCTGGAGGTGGGAGATGTCGAAGCACTCGATGCGCAGCGGGGCGGAGTCCAGGCCCAGCGCCCCGGCGATCTCCTCCAGGGCCCGCGAGCGGGTGGTCAGGTCGCTGGCGCGCCGGGTCTTGTGGAGGGCGAGCGCCTGCTGGGCGTTGCGCTCGACGGTCTCCATGAGGGCCTTCTTGTCGCCGCGCCGGGGGACCCGCAGGGACACCTGGGAGCCGCGGCGGTCGCCGAGCCACTGGCTGACGGCGGCCTCGTCCTCGGGCAGCGCGGGCACGAGGACCTCCTTGGGGACGGCGTCGCCGCTCTCCTCGCCGTAGAGCTGCTGGAGGGCGTGCTCCACGAGACCGGCGGTGTCCACGTGCTCCACCCGGTCGGTGACCCAGCCGCGCTGGCCGCGCACCCGGCCCCCTCGGACGTGGAAGATCTGCACGGCGGCCTCCAGTTCGTCCTCGGCGAGGGCGATGAGGTCCGCGTCGGTGGCGTCGCCGAGGACGACGGCGTTCTTCTCCAGGGCGCGCCGGAGGGCCCCGATGTCGTCGCGCAGCCTGGCGGCCCGCTCGTACTCCATCTCCTCCGCGGCCTGGGCCATCTGCCGCTCCAGGCGGCGGAGGTAGGCCCCGGTGCGACCGCCCATGAACTCGCAGAAGTCCTCGGCGAGCCCGCGGTGCTCCTCGGGGGTGACCCGCCCGACGCAGGGGGCGGAGCACTTGCCGATGTACCCCAGGAGGCAGGGCCGCCCCTTCTGGACGTGGTTGCGGAAGACCCCGGAGGAGCACGTCCGCACGGGGAAGACGCGCAGCATCAGGTCGACCGTCTCGCGGATCGCCCAGGCGTGGGCGTAGGGGCCGAAGTAGCGCACGCCCTTGCGCTTGGCGCCGCGCATCACCTGGACCCGCGGGTACTCCTCGCCGAGGGTGACCGCGAGGTACGGGTAGCTCTTGTCGTCGCGGTACTTGACGTTGAAGCGGGGGTCGTACTCCTTGATCCAGGAGTACTCCAGCTGGAGCGCCTCGACCTCGGTGGCGACCACGGTCCACTCGACGGAGGCGGCGGTGGTGACCATGGTGCGGGTGCGCGGGTGGAGCCCGGCCAGGTCCTGGAAGTAGGTGGCCAGGCGCTGGCGCAGGCTCTTGGCCTTCCCGACGTAGATCACGCGCCGGTGCTCGTCGCGGAACCTGTAGACCCCCGGCGAGTCGGGGATCTGTCCCGGCTTGGGGCGGTAGCTGGAGGGGTCTGCCATACCGCCCACCCTACTGGCGGGCACCGACACCCCGGGGCGCCCGGACAGCGGGCGGAGGCGGCGCGCACACGGCGCCCGCGGCGCGTCCGGGGCCGGTGTGTGCGGCCGGCTCCCCCGGCGCGGCCGGC
>NZ_JANHKP010000029.1 GCF_024497955.1 Streptomyces sp. C10-9-1
GCCCGTTGAACGCGTCCTTCAGCCGGGAGAACAGGCCCTGCTGGCCGGGCTGGAACTGCCCCTGGGGCCGCTCCTCGCCGCGCAGCTTGGCCAGGTCGCGCAGCAGGCGCTCCTGTTCCGCGTCGAGCTTGCTCGGGGTGGTCACCTCGACGTGGACGATCAGGTCGCCCCGGCCGTTGCCCCTCAGGTGCGTCACGCCCCGGCCGTGCAGCGGGATGGACTGGCCGGACTGGGTCCCGGGCCGGATGTCGATCTCCTCCAGCCCGTCGAGGGTCTCCAGGGGGCACTTGGTGCCGAGGGCCGCCGCGGTCATGGGGATGGTCACCGTGCAGTGCAGGTCGTCGCCGCGCCGCTGGAAGACCGGGTGCGCGAGTTCGTGGATCTCCACGTACAGGTCGCCCGCAGGGCCGCCGCCCGGGCCGACCTCGCCCTCGCCGGCGAGCTGGATGCGGGTGCCGTTGTCGACGCCCGCGGGGATCTTCACCGTCAGCGTGCGGCGCGAGCGGACCCGGCCGTCGCCCGCGCACTCGGGGCAGGGCGTGGGGACGACCGTGCCGAAGCCCTGGCACTGCGGGCAGGGCCGGGAGGTCATGACCTGGCCCAGGAAGGACCGCGTCACCTGGGAGACCTCGCCCCGGCCGCGGCACATGTCGCAGGTCTGCGCCGAGGTGCCGGGGGCGGCGCCCTCGCCGGAGCAGCCGTTGCAGACCACGGCCGTGTCGACCTGGATGTCCTTGGTGGTGCCGAAGGCGGCCTCGCCGAGCTCGACCTCCAGCCGGATCATGGCGTCCTGGCCCCGGCGGGTCCGCGAGCGCGGGCCGCGCTGCGAGGCCGTGCCGAAGAAGGCGTCCATGATGTCGGAGAAGTTGCCGAAACCGCCCGCTCCGAAGCCGCCGGCGCCCCCGCCGCCCGCCTGGGAGAGGGGGTCGCCGCCGAGGTCGTAGACCTGCTTCTTCTGCGGGTCCGACAGCACCTCGTAGGCGGCGTTGATCTCCTTGAAGCGCTCCTGCGTCTTCGGGTCCGGGTTCACGTCCGGATGCAGCTCGCGGGCGAGGCGGCGGAACGCCTTCTTGATCTCGTCCTGCGATGCGTCGCGGCGCACGCCGAGTACGGCGTAGTAGTCCGTGGCCACTTACGACTCCGCCAGGATCTGTCCGACGTAACGTGCCACTGCGCGTACCGCTCCCATCGTTCCGGGGTAGTCCATGCGGGTCGGTCCGACCACGCCGAGTTTGGCGACTGCTTCGCCGCCCGAACCGTAACCGACCGAGACGACGGATGTGGAGTTCAGCCCCTCGTGGGCGTTCTCATGCCCGATCCTCACCGTCACGCCCGATTCCTTGGCCTCGCCGAGCAGCTTGAGCAGCACCATGTGCTCCTCCAGCGCCTCCAGCACCGGCCTGATGGTCAGGGGGAAGTCGTGTCCGAAGCGGGTCAGATTGGCGGTGCCGCCGATCACGAGCCGCTCCTCGGTCTCCTCGACCAGTGTCTCCAGCAGCGTCGCGAGGACGGTGGAGACGGTGGCCCGGTCCTCCGCGTCGAAGGACTCGGGCAGATCCTGCACCAGCTGCGGCACGTCGGTGAAACGGCGGCCGACGACACGGCTGTTGAGCCGGGCGCGCAGATCGGCGAGCGCGGTCTCCCCGAAGGGCGCGGGGCAGTCGACCATCCGCTGCTCGACGCGGCCCGTGTCGGTGATGAGCACGAGCATCAGCCGGGCCGGCGCCAGTGAGAGCAGTTCCACATGCCGCACCGTCGAGCGGGTCAGCGAGGGGTACTGCACCACGGCGACCTGCCGGGTCAGCTGCGCGAGCAGGCGGACGGTCCTGCCGACGACGTCGTCGAGGTCGACCGCGCCGTCGAGGAAGCTCTGGATGGCCCGGCGCTCCGCGGCGGACAGCGGCTTCACCCCGGCGAGCCGGTCGACGAACAGCCGGTAGCCCTTGTCCGTGGGGATGCGCCCGGCGCTGGTGTGGGGCTGGGCGATGAAGCCCTCCTCCTCCAGCACGGCCATGTCGTTGCGCACCGTGGCCGGGGACACACCGAGCCGGTGGCGCTCGGTCAGCGCCTTGGAGCCGACCGGTTCCTCGGTGCCGACGTAGTCCTGGACGATGGCGCGCAGCACCTCCAGCCGCCGTTCGCTGAGCATTCCGCGCACCTCCAGCTGCGTTTCGTCGGTCCTCGGTGTGTGGTCTGGCACTCGGTGGACCCGAGTGCCAGGGGTCCCCGGCCAGTGTACGGCCGACGGGTACGCCCGTAGCAAGGGCGGCAACCGACCGAACGGGCCGCGCCCGTGGCCGGGCGGCCCTTCGCGTACTCCCCCTCCGGCCCCGGACCCGGTCCGCGGCGGGCGGTGCGCGGTAGCGTCCGGGCATGGACGTGGCGTGGGAGGAACAGGGCTGGGAGCGGCTCGGCGAGGGCGTCGGGCGGCGCAGGATGCCGGTGTGGGACGCGACCGTGGGCCTCGTGGTGGGCGAGCGGGGGGCGCTGCTGTTCGACACCGGCTCCACCCTCCGCGAGGGGGCCGGGGTGCGGCGGCAGGCGGAGGCCCTGCTGGGAGGCGGGCGCGGGGTGACGCACATCGCACTGAGCCACCCCCACTTCGACCATGTGCTCGGTACGGCCGCCTTCCCCCGCGCCGAGGTGTACGCGGCTGCGGGGCCCGGTCTGCCGCCGGGCCCGGACCGGGACGCCCTGCGCGAGGACGCGGTGCGCCACGGGGTCGCACGTGCCGAGGCCGCCGAGGCCGCGGCGGCCCTGCGGGGCCCGGACCGCGAGGTGGCCGGCGAGCTGGCCCTGGACCTGGGCGGGCGGACGGTGGTGCTGTCCGACGCCGGGCCCGGCCACACCGCCCGCGATCTGGTCCTGCTGGTCGCGGGCCCGGCCCCGGTCGTGTTCTGCGGTGACCTGGTCGAGGAGTCCGGCCCGCCGCAGGCCGGTCCGGACGCCGTCCCCGCGCGCTGGCCGGACGCACTCGACCGCCTGCTCCGCCTGGGCGGCGGGGAGGCGGTGTACGTGCCGGGCCACGGGGCGGCGGTGGACGCGGCGTTCGTCCGGGCGCAGCGGGGCGAACTGGCGGCGCGCTTCGGCGTGTCGTGAACAGGGCCGCCCGTATCGTCCTCCGATATGCGCAGCTACAGTCCTGATCTCACGCCGCCCTGGAAGCGTTCCGCCGCCGTGCCGGAGGTTCCGGCCGAGCCCGGCCTGGTCGTCGAGGAGCCCTCCACCGGCTTCTGCGGGGCGGTGGTCGGCTGCGAGGCGGGCACCGTGACCCTGGAGGACCGGTTCGGCAAGCACCGCGCCTTCCCGCTGGCGCCGCGCGGCTTCCTCCTGGAGGGCCGGGCGGTGACGCTCGTGCGCCCCTCCTCCGGTGCCCCGGCCGCGCCGTCGCGGACGGCCTCCGGGTCGCTGGCCGTGCCCGGTGCCCGGGCCCGGGTCGCCCGCGCCGGGCGGATCTACGTCGAGGGCCGCCACGACGCGGAACTGGTCGAGCGGGTCTGGGGCGAGGACCTGCGCATCGAGGGCGTGGTCGTGGAGTACCTGGAGGGCGTGGACGACCTGCCCTCGGTGGTCGAGGAGTTCGGGCCGGGCCCGGACGCACGTCTGGGCGTGCTGGTGGACCACCTGGTCCGGGGGTCGAAGGAGTCGCGGATCGCGGCGTCGGTGGAGGATCCGCACGTGCTGGTGGTGGGCCATCCGTACATCGACGTGTGGGAGGCGGTGAAGCCCTCCTCCCTCGGCATCCCGGCCTGGCCCTCGGTGCCGCGGGGCCAGGACTGGAAGACGGGCGTCTGCCGCGCGCTGGGCTGGCCCGGGAACACCGGTGCCGCCTGGCGGCACATCCTGTCCCGGGTGCACTCCTACCGGGACCTGGAGCCGGCGCTGCTGGGCCGGGTGGAGGAGCTGATCGACTTCGTCACGGAGCCCGGCTCCCGGGCGGGCTGACCCGCAGGCGCGCGTTCACGCGGCCGACGGCGGGGCCGCCGCGTGCGGTGCGGCTGCGGCGTCCGGTGCGTGCGGCCGCGCGGCGGAGGGGGGCGGGACCGGCGGGCCGTCCCCGCGGCGGGGCCCGGACCGGCGGCCGGTCCGGGCCCCGTCGCCGGGTCAGTCCACCAGGTCCCGGACGACGGCGTCCGCCAGCAGGCGGCCGCGCAGCGTCAGCGCGGCCCGGCCCTGCCCGTAGGGCCCGGGCCTCAGCAGGCCGTCCGCGAGGGCACGGCGGGCGGCCGCGAGGCCGGCCTCGCGCAGCAGGTCAAGCGGCACGCCGTCCCGCAGGCGCAGCTCCAGCAGGATCCGCTCCACGCGCCGGTCCTCCGCGCCCAGGACCTCGCGGCCCGCGCCCGGCGAGCGGCCCTCGGCGAGGGCGGCGGCGTAGGCGCCGGGGTGCTTGGCGTTCCACCACCGCACACCTCCGACGTGGCTGTGCGCCCCGGGCCCGGCGCCCCACCAGTCGGCGCCGCGCCAGTACAGCTCGTTGTGCAGGCAGCGGGCCGCGTCCGAGGCGGCCCAGTTGGAGACCTCGTACCAGTGGAGACCCGCGGCGCCGAGGACCTCGTCCGCGATGAGGTACCGGTCGGCGTGGACGTCGTCGTCGGTCATCGGGACCTCGCCGCGCCGGATGCGGCGGGCCAGCTGCGTGCCCTCCTCGACGATCAGCGCGTAGGCCGACACATGGTCGGGCCCGGCGCCGACGGCCGCCTCCAGGGAGGCCCGCCAGTCGTCGTCGCTCTCCCCCGGGGTGCCGTAGATCAGGTCGAGGTTCACGTGGTCGAAGCCCGCGGCCCGGGCCTCGGCCACACAGGCCTCGGGCCTGCCGGGGGTGTGGGTGCGGTCCAGCACGCTGAGGACGTGCCGCCGCGCGCTCTGCATGCCGAAGGAGATCCGGTTGAAGCCGCCCTCGCGCAGGGCCGCGAGGTAGGCGGGGTCGACCGACTCCGGGTTGGCCTCGGTGGTGACCTCCGCGTCGTCGGCCAGGCCGAACTCCTGGCGGACCGCGTCGAGCATCCGCACCAGGTCCTGCGCCGCGAGGAGCGTCGGGGTGCCGCCGCCGACGAAGACCGTCCGCACCGCGCGGGGGTCGTCGCCGAGTACCTTGCGGGCGAGCCGGACCTCCTCGGCGAGGGTCCCCGCGTAGTTGTCGCGGGAGGCCAGCACGCCGCCGGAGCCGCGCAGCTCGGTGGCGGTGTAGGTGTTGAAGTCGCAGTAGCCGCAGCGGGTCGCGCAGTAGGGCACGTGCAGGTAGAAGGCGAGCGGTCGGCTGCCCGCGGAGTCGAGGGCGGACGCGGGGAGCGCGCCGTCGTCGGGCACGGGCTCGCCGTCGGGCAGTACGGAAGGCATGGCCCCATTGTCCGTCACCGGGCGGGGGCCCTGGTCCGGCGAGCGCGGGCCCGCCTCCCGGCCCCCGGGCGCGCCGCTACCCGTGCTCCGGCGCCGGTCCGCCCGGCGGTCCGTCCGCGTGGGCGTCCGCCGGTCCGGCGGGGCCGGGCTGGAGGACCAGGAGCGCCAGGTCGTCGCCCGGGGGCGTCGGCGCGAACCCGTGCACCGCGGTCCTGATCCGCTCGGCCACTCCCCGGGCGGACAGGCCGGCGCATTCCGCGAGCAGGACGGCCAGTCCGTCCTCGTCGTCGAACATCCGGGCCCCGAAGCGCCGCTCGGTGACCCCGTCGGTGACGCACAGCAGCGTCTCGCCGGGGCCGAGGTCGAAGGTGGTGCTGCCGTACGCCACGTCCTCGACCACCCCGAGGAGCACCTGCGGCTCGCCGACGGCCGAGACCTCCCCGTCGGGGCGCAGCAGCAGCGGCAGCGGGTGCCCGGCGCTCGCCAGCGTGCAGCGCACGCCGCCGGAGCCGTCCGGGGCCGGCACGACCTCACCGTAGAGCAGGGACAGGAAGCGGGAGGGCTGGCCGTCGGCGAGGCCCGCGCCGTGCCCGCCGGTGGCGTAGAGGGCGGCCGCCTCCGCGGCCTCCATGGCGTCGTCGAGGAGCAGTCCGTTGAGCCGGTCCAGCACCTGTCCGACCTGGTAGCCCTCACGGGCGAGCAGGCGCAGCCAGGGCCGGGCGAGGCCGGTGACGACGGCCGCCTCGGGGCCGCTGCCCTGGACGTCGCCGAGGGCGAAGCACCAGCGGTCGCCGGACCCGGCGGGGAACACGTCGTAGAAGTCGCCGCCGACCACGCCGTCGCCGCTGGGCTCGTAGACGAGGCAGGTGTCGACCCCGGGGATGCGGCCCACCTTGCTCGGCAGCAGGCCCCGCTGGAGCACGCGGCTGATGGTGGCCTGCCGGGTGTACTCGCGGGCCGCGCTGACGGCCAGGGCGACCCGCCGGGTGAAGTCCTCGACCAGCGAGGTCACCTCGTCGGGCAGCCGGGCGCCGCCCTCGCGGCCCACCAGGAGGACGCCGAGCCCCCGGTTGCCGACCGCGAGCCGGTAGGCCACCGCGGCCCCGGAGCCCGGCGGGCCGGGCCAGGGGACGGACAGGGGCATGCCCGAGCCGGGTGCCGGCGCAGCCGGGGCGGCTGCGGCGAGCTGCTCCCTCAACTGCTCGACGGCCGCCTCGTCGCGGTGCCAGACGCCGGTGAGCCGCGGCGGGGGCGCGGTGCGCCCGCCCGCCTGCGGGGCGTGCGCCCCGCCCTCGGCGTCGAGCCAGACGGCGCACCAGTCGGCGAGGCGGGGCACCAGCAGCTGGCCGGCGAGGGCGGCGGCCCTGTCCTCGTCGAGCTGACCGGCGAGGAGGTCGGACGCCTCGGCCAGGAAGGAGGCGGCGCCGCCGCGGGCCAGCCAGTCCCACTCCTCGCGGGCCTGGGCCGGGAGGGCGCCCGCGGCCTGCTCCCGGTCGGGGGCGCCGGAGGCCGCCCGGCCGCCGTCCGCGGTGCGGAGGCGGGCGCCGCGCCCGTCCAGCGGCAGCCGGGCCCAGACGGTCTTGAGCGCGGCGCGGTAGGTGATGCCCCAGCGCTCGGCGAGGGCCGCGACCAGGTGCAGTCCGCGGCCGTAGTCCGGGGTGCCCGACTGCTCGGAGCCGTGCGGGTGGCTGTGCACGGGCCGGTCGGGGTGGCGGTCGGACACCTCGACGACGAGGGCCGCGGGCTCGTCGCCGCAGGGCTCCTCGTAGCGGCACAGCAGCTCGGCCTCGGTGCCGGCGTGGACCACGGCGTTGGTCACCAGTTCCCCCGCGACGAGGGCCGCGTCCTCGGCGAGCCGTTCCGGGCAGGGCACCCCGGGCGGGCAGCCGCCCTCCCGGGCGGCGCAGACGGGGCAGGCGTCGAGCAGGCCCAGCGCCTCCCAGTCGGCCACCGCGGCCCGCACCAGGCGGCGTGCGGTGCCGGGCGCCAGCAGGCTCCCGGGCAGGCTGACGCGCACGCCGTCGGCCCGGGGGTCGGACCAGCCGGGCGACATGGACGCCGAGCGGTTGGCGGTGTCTCGCTGCAACGGAATGGACCCCACGTGCGGCTCCTGGTCGGTGCTGTTGTGCGCCGCTGATGACACCGACAGGGTGACAGACCGAGCGTGCCCATACGCACGGAGTCACTGAACTGGCCGAGGAGTTTCGCATCGCCCCAGGTCCCAGGCCGGGGCAGGAGGGCCCGCGCACGCGGGTGGCGGGGGGCGCGCGGGGCGGCGGACCGCGGGCGGGCACCCGGCTTGGCCGCTGCCCGGGGCGGCCGACGGCGCGCCGGGCTCACGCGCGTGCGCCCCCCTCCGCCCGGCGCCGGCGGAGCGGAAGGGGGGCGGCCCGGGGGCGGGCGGTCAGCCCTCGCGCGAGCCCGCGTACATGTCGTCGATGAGCTCCTTGTACTCGCGCTCCACGACCGGGCGCTTCAGCTTCAGGCTGGGCGTCAGCTCGCCGTGCTCGATGTCGAGGTCGCGGGGCAGCAGCCGGAACTTCTTGATCGTCTGCCAGCGCTGGAGGCCCTCGTTCAGCCGCTGCACGTAGCCGTCGACCAGCTGCTCGGTCTGCGGGGCGGCGACGACCTCGGCGTAGCTCCTGCCCTCCAGCCCGTTCTCGGCGGCCCAGCCGAGGATCGCGGCCTCGTCCAGGGCGATCAGCGCGGTGCAGAAGTTCCGGTCGGCGCCGTGCACGAGGATGTTCGAGACGAACGGGCAGACGGCCTTGAACTGGCCCTCCACCTCGGCGGGGGCGATGTACTTGCCGCCCGACGTCTTGATCAGGTCCTTCTTGCGGTCGGTGATCCGCAGGTAGCCGTCGGGGGAGAGCTCGCCGATGTCGCCGGTGTGGAACCAGCCGTCGGACTCCAGGACCTCCGCGGTCTTCTCGGGCAGCCCGTGGTAGCCCTCCATGATGCCGGGGCCGCGGAGCAGGATCTCCCCGTCGTCCGCGATGCGCACCTCGCAACCGGGCAGCGGCTTGCCGACGGTTCCGGTGCGGTAGGCCTCGCCCGGGTTGACGAAGGAGGCGGCGCTGGACTCGGTGAGGCCGTAGCCCTCCAGGATGTGGATGCCGGCCCCGGCGAAGAAGAAGCCGATGTCGGGGGCGAGCGCGGCGGAGCCGGAGATGGCCGCCCGCAGCCGTCCGCCGAAGGCCTCGCGGAGCTTGGCGTAGACGAGCGCGTCGGCGACCTTGTGCCGGGCCGTCAGGCCGAAGGGGGCCGAGGCCCTGCCGGTGCGGCGGAAGGCGTCCTGGGTGGTCTTCGCGTACTCGCGGGAGACCCCGGCGGCCCACTGGAAGATCTTGTACTTGGCCGCGCCTCCGGCCCGGGCCTTGGCGGCGACCCCGTTGTAGACCTTCTCGAAGATCCGGGGGACGGCGGCCATGTAGGTGGGCTGGACCACCGGGAGGTTCTCGATGATCTTGTCGACGCGGCCGTCGACGGCCGTGACGTGGCCGACCTCGATCTGGCCGGAGGTGAGCACCTTGCCGAAGACGTGGGCGAGGGGCAGCCAGAGGTACTGGACGTCGTCCTTGGTGATCAGGCCGGTGGAGGCGAGGGCCTTGGCCATGTAGGACCAGTTGTCGTGCGGCAGGCGGACGCCCTTGGGGCGGCCCGTGGTGCCCGAGGTGTAGATGAGGGTGGCGAGCTGGTCGGCGGTGATGGCCGCGACGCGCTCCTTGACGGCCTCCGGGTGCTTCTCCAGATAGGCGGCGCCGCGGACCTCGAGGTCCGCGAGGCTGAGCACCCAGCCCTCCGGGTCACCGGGCTCCGCCTCGACGCCCGCGGGGTCGATGACGACGACGTGGGCGAGCGAGGGCAGCTCGGAGCGGCGCTCGCGCGCCTTGGCCAGCTGCGCGGCGTCCTCGGCGATCAGGACCCGGCTGGAGGAGTCGGCGAGGATGTAGGCGGACTCCTCGGCGTTGGTGGACGGGTAGACCGTGGTCGTGGCCCCGCCGGCGCACATCACGCCGAGGTCGCACAGGATCCACTCGACCCGGGTCGAGGAGGCCAGGGCGACGCGGTCCTCGGCGGCGACGCCGAGGTCGATCAGCCCGGCGGCGATGGCGTACACCCGCTCGGCGGCCTGGCCCCAGCTCAGGGACTTCCAGTCGTCGGGTCCCGACCCGGAGGGCGACGGGACGGGGTAGCGGTACGCCTCGGCGTCGGGCGTGGCCGCCACCCGCTCGGTGAACAGGGTCGCCACCGACGGCGGGCGGTTCTCGATCAAGGTCTGGGTTTCGCTCACGACGTCCTCCGGGCCTGCGGCAGCACTGCACGACTGGCTGGTTGTTTAACTGGCGAGTAACCATCGAGCCGTGATCAGGGTAGAGCGCGTTCCCTTGGCGCGTAAGAGCCTGCGCGTCGTGGCTTCATAACGAAAAGAGCGCAGGTCCGCCCGTCAGAGCAGCGGATGGCTGTCATGTACAAGCAAGCGAGAAGATCATCGGTGCAGGGGGTGCAGCCCTCCCCGAGGGCCGGGCCGCGCCCCCTGCACCGCAGGGGTCACTTCTTGCTCTTGCCGCCCTCGTCGCTGGAGAGCACGGCGATGAACGCCTCCTGCGGGACCTCCACGGAGCCGACCATCTTCATGCGCTTCTTGCCCTCCTTCTGCTTCTCGAGCAGCTTCCTCTTCCGCGAGATGTCACCGCCGTAGCACTTGGCCAGCACGTCCTTGCGGATGGCGCGGATGGTCTCGCGGGCGATGACCCGGGACCCGATGGCCGCCTGGACGGGGACCTCGAAGGCCTGCCGCGGGATGAGCTCCCTGAGCTTGGCGACCAGGCGCACACCGTAGGCGTACGCCTGATCCTTGTGGGTGATGGCGGAGAAGGCGTCGACCTTGTCGCCGTGGAGCAGGATGTCGACCTTGACGAGGCTGGAGGACTCCTCGCCGGTGGGCTCGTAGTCGAGCGAGGCGTAGCCGCGGGTCTTGGACTTCAGCTGGTCGAAGAAGTCGAAGACGATCTCCGCGAGGGGCAGGGTGTAGCGGATCTCGACCCGGTCCTCGGAGAGGTAGTCCATCCCCAGCATGGTGCCGCGGCGGCTCTGGCACAGCTCCATGATCGAGCCGATGAACTCGCTCGGCGCCAGGATCGTGGCGCGTACGACCGGCTCGAAGACCTCGCTGATCTTGCCCTCGGGGAACTCGCTCGGGTTGGTGACGGTGTGCTCGGTGCCGTCCTCCATCACCACCCGGTAGACGACGTTCGGCGCGGTGGCGATCAGATCGAGGCCGAACTCGCGCTCCAGGCGCTCCCGGATGACGTCCAGGTGCAGCAGGCCGAGGAAGCCGACGCGGAAACCGAAGCCGAGGGCGGCGGAGGTCTCGGGCTCGTAGACCAGTGCGGCGTCGTTGAGCTGGAGCTTGTCCAGCGCGTCGCGCAGCTCGGGGTAGTCCGAGCCGTCGAGCGGGTACAGGCCCGAGAACACCATGGGCTTGGGGTCCTTGTACCCCCCGAGCGGCTCGGTGGCTCCCTTGGACTGCTGGGTGATCGTGTCACCGACCTTGGACTGGCGGACGTCCTTCACACCGGTGATGAGGTAGCCCACCTCTCCGACGCCCAGACCGTCGGAGGGAAGCATCTCGGGCGAGTTGGTACCGATCTCCAGCAGCTCGTGGGTGGCGCCGGTGGACATCATCCTGATGCGCTCGCGCTTGCCGAGCTGCCCGTCGACCACCCGGACGTAGGTCACGACACCGCGGTAGGAGTCGTAGACCGAGTCGAAGATCATCGCGCGGGCCGGGGCGTCGGCGACGCCCACCGGGGCGGGGACCTCGCGCACCACCCGGTCGAGCAGGGCCTCGACGCCCAGGCCGGTCTTGGCGGAGACGCGCAGCACGTCGTCGGGCTCGCAGCCGACCAGGTTCGCCAGCTCCTCGGCGAACTTCTCCGGCTGGGCGGCCGGAAGGTCGATCTTGTTGAGCACCGGCACGATGGCGAGGTCGTTCTCCATCGCGAGGTAGAGGTTGGCCAGAGTCTGCGCCTCGATGCCCTGGGCGGCGTCCACCAGCAGGATGGTGCCCTCGCAGGCGGCCAGGGAGCGGGACACCTCGTAGGTGAAGTCGACGTGGCCCGGGGTGTCGATCATGTTGAGGATGTGGGTCCGGCCCTGGCCCTCGCCCTCGGTGGGGGCCCACGGCAGACGCACCGCCTGGGACTTGATCGTGATGCCGCGTTCGCGCTCGATGTCCATCCGGTCGAGGTACTGGGCACGCATCTGCCGCTGCTCGACCACCCCGGTGAGCTGGAGCATCCGGTCGGCAAGCGTCGACTTGCCGTGGTCGATGTGCGCGATGATGCAGAAGTTGCGGATCAGCGCCGGGTCGGTACGACTCGGCTCGGGCACGTGGGAAGGAGTCGCGGGCACGCAGGGTCCTGATTCTCTGGCAGACGCCGGGTCGGTGAGACCCGCCTCGGGTCGATGTCGGATCGATACGCAGGCTCCATCGTCCCACGGGTGCGGGACTGCGCCCGGTTTGGGCCGTCCGCGAGGCGGCTGCTAGCCTGGGCAGCTGTGTCTCGTGCCTCCGGGCCCGGGACGCACGCAATGAGATCATCCGGTTCCCCTCGCAGCTCGCGGTGGGAGCGAACCCAGATAAGGGCTCACTTCGTGGCGAACATCAAGTCCCAGATCAAGCGGAACAAGACGAACGAGAAGGCGCGCCTGCGCAACAAGGCCGTCAAGTCGTCCCTCAAGACCGCGATCCGCAAGGCCCGCGAGGCCGTCGCCGCCGGCGACGTCGAGAAGGCCACCGTCGCCGCCCGCGCCGCGTCGCGCGAGCTCGACAAGGCCGTCTCGAAGGGGGTCATCCACAAGAACGCCGCCGCCAACAAGAAGTCGGCGCTGGCCTCTCGTGTCTCCTCCCTGCAGGGCTGAGCAGAGCATCTGAACTGACCGCCGTCGGGGGTCCAGCGGGCCCTCTCATCCGCTCCCGGACGGCACCCCTCGCGCCGCACGCGGCCTGCGTTCGCCACGCGGGTGCGGCGCACCGAGCTTGACGCCGAGGCCCCGGTGGCCGTCCTTCCCCAGGACGTCCGCCGGGGCCTCGGCCGTTCCCGTGCCGGGCCGCTGCTCCCGGGGCTGCCCCGGCGGTGCGGCGGTGCGGCGGTGCGGCGGTGCGGCGGTGCGGCGGTGCGGCGGTGCGGCGGTGGGAGGTTCAGCCGCGGCGGGAGGTTCAGCCGCGGCGGGAGCGGGCCGCCCCGGCGATCGCCACGACCGCCCTCTCCAACGCGTACTCGGGATCGTCTCCGCCGCCCTTGACGCCCGCGTCCGCCTCGGCGACGGCCCGCAGCGCGACGGAGACGCCGTCGGGGGTCCAGCCCCGCATCTGCTGGCGCACCCGGTCGATCTTCCACGGGGGCATGCCCAGCTCCCGGGCGAGATCGGCCGGACGTCCGCCCCGGGCGGTCAGCAGTTTGCCGATGGCGCGCACGCCCTGGGCGAGGGCGCTGGTGATCAGGACCGGCGCGACTCCGGTGGCCAGGGACCAGCGCAGCGCCTCCAGGGCCTCCGCCGCCCGCCCCTCGACCGCGCGGTCGGCGATGGTGAAGCTCGACGCCTCGGCACGGCCGGTGTAGTAGCGCCCCACGACGGCCTCGTCGACCGTGCCCTCCACGTCGGCCGCCAGCTGGGACACCGCGCCGGCCAGCTCCCGGAGATCGCTGCCGATCGCGTCCACCAGCGCCTGGCACGCCTCGGGGGTCGCCGACCTCCCCAGTGCCCGGAACTCCTGCCGGACGAAGGTGAGCCGCTCGGCGGGCTTGGTGGTCCTGGGGCAGGCCACCTCGCGCGCCCCCGCCTTGCGGGCGGCGTCCAGCAGACCCTTGCCCTTGGCCCCGCCGGGGTGGAGCAGCACCAGGGTGATCTCCTCGGCCGGGGCACCGAGGTACGCCTTGACGTCCTTGATCGTGTCCGCCGAGAGGTCCTGCGCGTTGCGGACGACCACCACCTTGCGCTCGGCGAAGAGCGAGGGACTGGTCAGCTCGGCGAGGGTGCCCGGCTGGAGCTGGTCCGCGGTGAGGTCGCGGACGTCGGTGTCGGCGTCCGCCGCACGGGCTGCCGCGACGACCTGCTGCACGGCGCGGTCCAGCAGCAGGTCCTCCTGCCCCACGGCAAGGGTGACGGAGGCGAGCGGATCGTCGGTCGAAGTGTTCCTGGCCATCACCGCCAAGCATCCCACGCACCACCGACAGCCCCTGCGCGGAGCCGTCCGCCGGTGGGGCGGGCGGCAGTCAGGGGGCTTCGCGCCAGCCGTCCCAGCCCGCGACGAACGTGTCGAGCGCCGCGGAGTCCAGGGCGCCGTCCGGGTCCTCGACGACCACCAGCCACTGGGCGTCCTCGGCATCGTCCTCTCCGGCCAGGGCGTCCCGCACCAGCTGGGGCTCCTCACGGACCCCGAAGCGGTCGCCGAGGGCCTCGGCCACCTCCTCGGCGGCATCGCGGTCGGGCAGCACCAGCACATGTCT
>NZ_JANHKP010000030.1 GCF_024497955.1 Streptomyces sp. C10-9-1
AGTGAGACCTTAGCGGATTCACCGGCTTCGACGCTAATCGAGCCGACCGGCCCGACGAATCGAACACGGCATCCCCATTTCGCAAGAACACACGGAAAAGCGGGCGACGAATAGTGTCGCTCGTTCTGAGTGGTTCGTACGGAATGGCTGCCCGGGGCCGACCGGAGTCGGTTCTCACGTCGGGCAACCCGGAGAACACTACGGACGGGGGTTCCCGGTGTCAACCCCGGGCCGGCGCTCCCGGTGGGCGTAGTCTCCATCGCATGACCACGCGCATGTGCCTCTCCTCCTGGTGGGCCGCCTGACGGCGGCCGGCACCCCTGCGCATGCACTCGACGGCCGCCGCTCCGGCGGCCGTTCGCGTTTCCCCCACTCCGGGGCACGGCCCGCCGGCTGCGGCGGCCCCGACCTGGCGGCCTCTCCCGTCGCGGCGGACACCGCGGCGGGACCGGTCCGGAGACGGAGCAGCGGAATGAAGCGGATCTTCAGCGGGATCAAGCCCACCGGACACCTCACCCTGGGGAACTACCTCGGCGCCGTGCGGCGGTGGGTCGAGGAGGAGCAGTACCGGACGGACGCGCTCTTCAGCGTGGTCGACCTGCACGCCCTCACCGTGCACCACGACCCCGCACGGGTGCGCAGGCTCACCCTGCAGGCGGCGACGCTGCTGCTCGCCGCCGGGCTGGACCCGGCCCGGTGCACGGTGTTCGTCCAGAGCCATGTGGACGAGCACACGCGGCTGTCCTACCTGCTGGAGTGCACGGCGGCGGACGGCGAGCTGCGGCGGATGATCCAGTACCGGGAGAAGGCATCCCGGGCGGAGGCGGCGGGGCAGGGCGTGCGGCTGTCGCTGCTGACCTGTCCGGTCCTCATGGCGGCGGACATCCTGGCGTACGGCACGGACGAGGTGCCGGTGGGTGAGGACCGGACGCAGCACGTCGAGCTGGCACGGGACCTCGCGGTCCGTTTCAACAGGCGGTACGGGCACACCTTCACCGTGCCGCGGGCGACGCGTCCGAGGGTCGGGGCGCGGGTGATGGACCTCCAGGACCCGACGTCCACGATGGGGAAGTCCCACGCCTCTCCGGCGGGGATCGTCCACCTGCTCGACGACGCCGACACGGTCCGGCGCAAGGTGGGGAGGGCGGTCACCGACAGCGGCTCCGAGCTCGTGTACGACCGGGCGGAGCGGCCGGGTCTGGCGAACCTCCTCGACGTGCTCGCCGCGTGCGGCGGCGGCGACCCGCGGGACCTGGCCGGGGCCTACACCTCCTACGGGGCGCTGAAGAAGGACGCGGCCGAGGCCGTCGTGGAGCTGCTGGCTCCGGTCCGCAAGCGGCACGCCGAGCTGGCCTCGGACCCGGCCTACGTCGGCGGAGTGCTCCGGGAGGGTGCCGAGCGCGCGCGGGCGATGGCCCGGCCGCGGGTGGACACCGCCTACCGCGCCATCGGGCTGCTGCCGCCGGGCTGAGGCGGGCGTCCGGGTGCGCTGCCGAAGGCGGCCCGGTAGTCGCGCGGGCTGACGGCGAGGTGGGAGGCGAAGTGCTGGCGCATGGTGACCTCGCTGCCGAAACCCGCGCGGCGCGCCACCTCGGGCATGGGCAGGTCGGTGCGTTCGAGCAGTCCCTGGGCGGCGGCCACCCGCTGCTCCAGGAGCCAGCGGACCGGGGTGGTGCCGGTGGTGGCGGTGAAGTGGCGGGTGAAGGTCCGGGGGGACATGCCCGCCCAGCCGGCCAGGTCGGCCACGGTCAGGGGCTCGGCGAGCTGCCGCAGGGCGCGTTCGCGGACGGCGGCGAGGGCGTCCGCGTCGCGGTCGGCCGCGGGGGTGGGGCGCCGGATGAACTGGGCCTGGGTACCGGTCCGGAAGGGGGCGGTGACCATGGACCGGGCGGTGTGCGCCGCGGCCTCGGCACCGTGGGTGGTGCGCAGCAGGTGGAGGCAGAGGTCGATGCCGGCCGCCACGCCGGCGGAGGTCCAGATCCCCGAGTCCTCCACGAACAGGGCGTCGGGCTCCACCCGGACCGCGGGGTGCTCACGGCCGAGGCGGTCGGCCAGGTTCCAGTGGGTGACCGCGCGGCGGCCGTCGAGGAGTCCGGCCGCGGCGAGGACGAACGCCCCCGCGCACAGCGCGGCGACGGGCGTGCCCGCGGCGTGGGCGCGGCGCAGGGCGTCGAGGGCGGGCGGGGGTGCGGGGGCGGAGGGCTCCTCCACGCCGGGGACCAGGACGAGGTCGGCGCGGTCGATCCAGCGCAGGGTGCGGTCGGGGGTGAGGGCGAGGCCGCCGCTGAGGGGGATGGGGGCGGGGTCGGCGGCGACGCGGCGCAGCTCGAAGGCGGCGGTGCCGTCGAGGGCGCGGCCGCCGCCCCAGACCTCGGTGATCACCGCGATGTCGAAGGCCCGGACACCGGGGAAGGCGAGCAGCGCGACGCGGTACATGGGCCGAGTGTGCCAGTGCGGCGGCTCCCCGGGCCCCGCCGGGCAGGGTGGCGGTATCCCATCGACACCCGGCATCACCGCCACTGTCGGCGGGGCGCGGCCCTCGGGAGGATTCGGGGCATGGACATCGAACGGAACGCAGCGCTGGTGGTCGTGGACGTGCAGAAGGGCTTCGAGGAGGAGTACGCGGGGTACTGGGGGCGGCGCGACAACCCGGACGCGGAGGGGAACATCGCCTCCCTGATCGACGCCTGGCAGGCGTCGGGCCGACCGGTGGTCCTCGTCCGGCACGACTCCCGCTCCAAGGAGTCCCCCCTGCACCCCGGGAGTCCCGGGAACGGCTTCCAGGAGTGGGTGGAGCGGCGCAGGGGGCTCGGGAGCGGACCGGAACTGGTCGTGTCCAAGTCCGTGAACTCGGCCTTCTACGGCACCCCCGACCTGGACGGGTGGCTGCATCGGGCGGGGGTGCGCCAGATCGTGGTGGCCGGGATCCAGACGAACATGTGCAACGAGACCACGGCACGGATGGGCGGGAACCTGGGCTACGAGGTGTTCTTCCCCATCGACGCCATGCACACCTTCGACCTGGCGGGGCCGTTCGGCTGGACGGCCACGGCGCAGGAGCTGACCCGGGCGACCGCGGTGAACCTCCACGGCGGCGGGTTCGCCCGCGTGGTGGCGACGCGGGAGCTGCTGGCGGCGGCCGGGGCCCGCTGACCCCGGCCGGTGGCGGGTCAGCCGTTGCCGGAGGCGAGGGCGCGGCTGCGGTCCCTGGCGGCTTCCAGGGCTGCGATCAGGGCGGCGCGCACCCCGTGGTTCTCGAGTTCGCGGATGGCGCTGATGGTGGTGCCCGCGGGCGAGGTGACGGCCTCCCGGAGCTTGACGGGGTGCTCGCCGCTGTCGCGCAGCATGACGGCGGCGCCGATGGCGGCCTGGACGATGAGGTCGTGGGCCTGGGCGCGGGGGAGGCCGAGGAGGATGCCCGCGTCGGTCATGGCCTCCACCAGGAAGTAGAAGTAGGCGGGGCCGGACCCGGAGAGGGCGGTGGCGGCGTCCTGCTGCGACTCGGGGACCCGCAGGGTCTTGCCGACGCCGCCGAAGATCTCCTCGGTGTGGGCGACGTGCGCGGGGGTGGCGTGGCTGCCCGCGGAGATCACCGACATGCCCTCGTCCACGAGGACGGGGGTGTTGGGCATGACGCGCACGACGGGGGTGCCGGCGGCGAGGCGCTCCTCGATGAAGGCGGTGGTGATGCCGGCGGCGGCGCTCACGACGAGGCGGTCGGAGGCGGTGTGGGGGGCGAGTTCGTCGAGGAGCTTGCCCATGTCCTGCGGCTTGACGGCCAGGATCAGGGTGTCGGCGCGCTTGGCCGCCTCCGCGTTGGTGACCGGCTCGACGCCGTAGCGGTTGCGGAGCTCCTCGGCGCGGTCGGAGCGGCGGGTGGTGACCAGCAGGTCGGCGGACCGCCAGCCGGCGCGGATCATGCCGCTGAGCAGGGCCTCCCCGATCTTGCCCGTGCCGAGGACTGCGACTGTCTGGGTCATGGCTTCGTTCACCTCGCCGGTCGGGATGCGTGCGGTCACATCCTCGCACCGGGGGCCGCCCGCCCGCGGACCCGTCCGCTGGGCGGGCGGGTGCGGTGCCGGCCGGAGGGGGAGGCCCTGCGGCGGTCAGGCGGTGCGGCGGCGCAGGGTGGCGGCTCCGAGCACCAGGACGAGGACCGCGCAGCCGCCGACGACGAGCACGTCGCGGACGAAGTCGCCGGTGGGGTCGGCGTACGCCCGGACCTCGTTCATCGCGTCCACGGCGTAGGACATGGGGAGCACGTTCGAGACGGCCTCCAGCACCGGCTGCATGGTGTCGCGGGGCGCGAAGAGGCCGCAGAGCAGCAGCTGGGGGAAGATCACCGCGGGCATGAACTGCACGGCCTGGAACTCGGAGGAGGCGAAGGCCGAGACGAACAGGCCGAGTGCGGTGCCGAGCAGGGCGTCCAGCAGGGCGACGAGCAGCAGCAGCCAGGGCGAGCCGACGACGTCGAGGCCGAGGCCCCACAGGGCGAGTGCGGTGGCGAGCACGGACTGCACGGTGGCGACGAGGCCGAAGGCGAGGGCGTACCCGGCGATGAGGTCGCCCTTGCCGAGGGGCATGGCGAGCAGCCGCTCCAGGGTGCCGGAGGTGCGTTCGCGCAGGGTGGCGATCGAGGTCACCAGGAACATGGTGATCAGCGGGAAGATCCCGAGCAGTGAGGCGCCGATGCCGTCGAAGGTGGCGGGGTCGGCGTCGAAGACGTAGCGGAGCAGGAAGAGCATCACGCAGGGCACCAGGAGCATCAGCGCGATCGAGCGGGGGTCGTGGCGGAGCTGGCGCAGTACGCGGGCGGCGGTGGCGAGGGTGCGGGCGGTGCTCATCGGGTGTCCTTCCGGGGTGCGTCGGCGGGGGCCGGGAGCCCGTCGCGGGTGGTGCCCTCGCGGGCGTCGGCCGCGTCGACGAGGTGGAGGAAGGCGGCCTCGACGGTCTCGGAGCCGGTACTGCGCCGCAGCTCCTCGGGGGTGTCCTCGGCGAGGACGCCGCCCTCGCGCATCAGGATCAGGTGGTGGCAGCGCTCGGCCTCGTCCATCACGTGGGAGGAGACCAGCAGTGTGGTGCCGCGCTCGGCGGCCAGGCGGTGGAAGAGGTCCCAGAGGTCGCGGCGGAGCACCGGGTCGAGGCCGACGGTGGGTTCGTCGAGGACGAGCAGCTCGGGGGTGCCGAGCAGGGCGACGGCCAGGGAGACGCGGCTGCGCTGGCCTCCGGAAAGGCGGCCGGCGAGGACGTCGGTGTGCGAGGTCAGGGCGACGTCGTCCAGGACGCGGGCGACGGCCTCGCGGCGTTCCTCGCGGGCGGCGCGGCCCGGTGTCAGGACGGCCGCGAAGTAGTCGAGGTTCTGGCGGACGGTGAGGTCGTCGTAGACCGAGGGGGCCTGGGTGACGTAGCCGATGCGGGAGCGGAGCGCGGAGTCCCCGGCGGGTCGTCCCAGGACCCGGAGGGTGCCCTCGACCCTGGCCTGGGTGCCGACGACGGAGCGCATCAGCGTGGACTTGCCGCAGCCGGAGGGGCCGAGGAGTCCGGTGACGCGGCCGGTGTGCACGGAGAAGTCCAGGTCGCGCAGGACGGTGCGGCCCCCTCGGACGACGGTGAGGCCCCGGGCCCGCACGGCCGCCGCATCGGATTTATTCATCATGCGATGAACAATGGTCCCGCCGTGCCCGGGCCGTCAAGGATCGGGGCGGGTCGGAGCAGGCGGGGCGGGTCGGCGCTACCGGCGGCCGGAGCCGCGCCCGCGCCGGGGGGCACGGGCCGCGGGGTTGCCCGAGCGGGTGGTCCGGCGCTTCTCGAAGCGGCGCTGCGCCGCCTCGTACTCGGCCCGGTGCAGCCGCTCCCCGGGCGCCTCCGTGAAGCAGCGCAGGGCGTAGGCGAGCAGGGAGCCGAGGAAGCCGATCGCCTTCAGGCTGCGCAGGGCGTCCTCGGAGGCGGCGCCCGACGGCCTGCGGGAGAAGCCCTCCCAGGTCTTGCGAAAGGCGATCGCGCTGCACACGGCGAACATCACCACCACGATCGTGTTGACGAAGCCGCCGACCTGGGCGATGGAGAGGCCCTGGTAGGCGAGGCGCAGCACCAGGGCCGCCGCGGCGGCGGTGACCAGGGCGCCCGCGCCGGCGGCGGCCCGCCGCAGCCCGTAGCCCCCGTCGTGCTCGACCCAGGTGGTGCCGAAGAAGCGCAGGGGTTCGGGGCGCGGGCCGCCGTCGGTGCCGGTGTCCGCGTCGGGGGTGGGGTGGGGATGCTCGCTCACGGGGTCGATTATCCCCGGACGGCCCCGCGGACGGGAGCCGTCACACCAGGGGCCGGTAGTCCAGGTTCGGGAAGTAGTCCTCCCGGGTGCCGCGGCGTCGGACGTCCCAGGTGGCGCAGTGGAGGGAGCCGCCGTACTCGAAGACGTTGCGGAAGGGCACGGTGAAGACCTCGAAGTCCAGCTTGGCCATCAGGTCCTGGAGGGGCTTCTCCTGCTCCTCGACGACGACCTTGGTCGGCGAGATGCTGAGCACGTTCATGGAGAGCCACTTCGAGGACTGGCAGTACTGCGGCATCTCGTGGTTGCCGAGCACGGGCTCGGGGACGTCCACCAGCTCCCAGTCGTTGCGCAGGAACATCGCCTCCTCGCCCTCGCGCAGGGGGCGGTCCGGGTTGGTGAGGATCAGGCCGGGCCGCACGGGCACGAAGGTGCAGTCGATGTGCGAGGGGAAGAAGTCCAGCGGGAAGTGGACGGCGTGCACGCGGAAGCCGCGCGGCTCCAGGTGGCGCTTCAGCCAGTGGACACCGGCCCGGTTGGTGGTCATCGACTCCTGGACGAGGATGTCGCGGCCCAGGCGGCTCATGTCCGCGGCGTCGAAGACCACCTCGTCCTGGTGGATGCAGAACTCGAAGGAGTGCATCCGCTCGTGGCGCTTCTCCAGGGGCCAGTCCCAGAACTCCTCGCGGTACATGCCGTCGGCCATGGAGGGCTTGGGGGCCGTGGTCCAGCCGACGCGGGGGTCGGAGTTCCAGTACTCGTAGACCAGCTTGCGGTAGGGCTGGTACTCGAAGTAGCGGGCCCGCCGCGACATGGTGGCCTCGATGATCTCGTTGCCCATGGTGATCATGACGTCGCGCGGGCAGACGGCGCAGTACTGGTTCGCCACCTCGAAGTCGGGGGTGCGTACGGGGGCGGAGAAGTCGTGCGGCTCGGGGCGGCGGACGGTGACGCCCTGGGACCGGAGGAGGTCCGCGAGCCCGGCCAGCTCCTCGTTGGCCAGGTCCACGGCCTCCTGGGACTTGGGACCGGTCGGGAACGGCGTGTCGGGGCGGTTGCGGATCGCCGGGCGGCTGCCCGGCTCGGTCGGCTCGAAGGAGGCGTTGTCGGCCGAGCCGACGATCATCTCCTCCAGGGGGTCCCACTCGTTCCAGGAGTTGACGGCCAGGGAGTCCTGGGGCGTCGCCGGGTCGTGAGGCATGGCACGGTCACCCATCTGTAGAGGCAGTGGTTCGAGAGAGGTTCCGTGCACGCCCGCGAGGTCCA
The DNA here is from genome assembly GCF_024497955.1 of Streptomyces sp. C10-9-1. GTDB lineage: Bacteria > Actinomycetota > Actinomycetes > Streptomycetales > Streptomycetaceae > Streptomyces > Streptomyces sanyensis. The sequence goes on from NZ_JANHKP010000030.1 coordinate 7,529, forward strand.
TCCGGCGATTCGTTGCACGGCCCAGGGCGATCGGGGAGGCGGGGGTCACGCCGTCCCGGTCGCGTCGGCCAGGGACGCGGGACGCATGTCGGTCCAGTGCCGCTCGATGTAGTCGAGGCATACCTGTCGGTCGCTGTCGGCCACCACGACCTCCCAGCCGTCCGGCACGGCCGCGAAGGCGGGCCAGAGGCTGTGCTGGCGCTCGGCGTTGACGAGCACGTGGAAGGTGCCGTCCTCGTTGTCGAAGGGGTTGGTCACGGTGGCAGGTTCCTTCCTGGTCGGGCGGTGGAGCGGGCGGGCGCGGGGCGCCCGGGTCGGGAGGCGGGAGGGGAGGAGGCGGGGCGTCGGGCGGGCGGTCGGTCAGGCGGGACGGGCGAGGGCCGCGGCGAGGGCCCGGGGGGTACGGCAGCGGAAGACCGTCGCCACGTCGACGGCCCGGTCGGTCTCGGCCTCGATGCGCCCCGCGAGGCGCAGGGCGCCCAGTGAGTCGCACCCGAGGCCGAAGACGTCGTCGTCGGCCCGGACCGGGCCGGTCCGGAGCACCTCCGCGACGAGCTCGCGCAGCCGCTCGACGAGCTGCCCGGGGGCCGGGCCCGGTGCGGGCCGGAGGAAGCGCTCCGTGGGGACGGCGAGCGCGCCCGGCAGCTCCGTCAGCAGTTCCCGGAGGTCGGCGGCAACGGCCCGCCCGGTCCCGGCGTCCACCAGGTCGGGGCGGTGGCTGACCTCCAGGTGCAGCTCGGTGCCGGGGGCCGCCATCAGCTTGAGCGGGTAGTGGTAGGCGTCGTGGCCGGAGACCCCCGAGAGCCGCAGGCCGTCGTCGGGCTCCTCACCGGGGTGCGAGGCGGCCGTCGGGTAGTTCTCCACCACGACGCAGCTGTCGAAGAGCGGACCGAGGCCGGCCGCCCGCTGGATCTCCGGCAGCGCCAGGTGGTGGTAGGGCAGCAGCTCGGCGTGTTCGCCCTGGATCCGCTCCAGCAGCCCGGCCACGGGCTCCGCCGGGTCGAACCGGACCCGCACCGGGACGGTGTTGATGAACAGGCCCACCATCTCCTCGACACCGGGCAGCTCCGCCGGGCGCCCGGAGACGGTCGCCCCGAAGGTGATGTCCCGGTGGCCGGTGCGCCGTTGCAGGCACAGCGCCCAGGCCACGCGCAGCAGGGTGTTGAGGGTGACCCCGTGGCGGCGGGAGACGTCCAGCAGGGCCGCGGTCTCGGCCTCGGTGAGGTCGACGGAAACGCGCTCGGGCAGGGCGGCGACGCGGGCGGTGTCCGCACCGGGGCAGAGCAGCGTGGGCTCCCGGAGCCCCGCGAGGGCCCCGCTCCAGGCGGTGCGCGCCTCCTCGGCGTCCTGGTCGGCGAGCCAGCGCAGGTACGCGGTGTAGTCCGCGGGCGGCGGCAGGGCGGTGTCGTCCCCGTCGTGGTCGAAGAGGGCGAGCAGGTCGCGCAGGACCAGGGAGGTGGTCCAGCCGTCGACGAGGAGGTGGTGCATGCTCAGCGCCAGGGTGTGGCGCTCCTCGCCGTGGACCAGCAGGGTGCAGCGCATCAGCGGCGGGCGCGCCGGGTCGAAGCGCCGGCGTCGGTCGGCCTCCAGCACGGCCCCCGCACGCTCCCGGCGCTCCTCCTCCCCCAGCCCGGACAGGTCGTGGACGGTCCACGGCATGGCCGCCTCCCGGGGGACGACCTGGACCGGGTCGCCGGAGCGCAGCTGGAGGAAGGCGGCACGGAGCACGGGGTGGCGGCGCAGCAGGGCGTCGCAGGCGGTGCGGAAGCGCTCGGCGTGCAGCGGCCCCTCCACGGCGAGGGTGATCTGCACGTTGTAGACGTCGAGGTCGCGGCTGTCGTAGCGGGCGTGGAAGAGCAGGCCCTCCTGGAGCGGGGTCAGCGGCAGCAGCCGGGCGACGGGCAGACCGGTGCGGGCGGTCAGCCGGTCCAGTTCCCCGGGGTCCGCGTCGGCGGCGTCCTGCGGCAGGACGGGCGTGGCGGAGGCCGCCCCGGCGGGGGCCGCGGCGGCGGTGTGCGCCACGAGGGCGCCCAGGGCGGCGAACCACAGGCGGGCGAGTTCGTCCGCCTCCTCGGCGGTCAGCAGCCGTCCCGCCCACAGCCAGTGCGCGCTCAGGCGTGGCCCGTCCTCGTGCTCCTCGACGACGGCGTTGACCTCGACGGCGTGGGCCATCGGCATCCTGGGGTCGGCGCCGAGGGGCAGGGCGTCCGCCTCGGGGGCGGCGCTCCAGTCGGCGCCGGTGTCCTGTGCGCCGCCGCGGCCGAGGTAGTTGAAGCCGATCCGGGGGGCGGGCAGGGCGGCCAGGGCGGGCGCCGTGTCCGGGTTCAGGTGGCGCAGCAGGCCGAACCCGAGGCCGCGCCGGGGCACCCGGGCGAGTTCGGCGGCGACCCGGCGCAGGGCGTCGCCGAGCCGGAGGTCGGCCGGGTCGCCTTCGGGGTCCCAGTCGGGGATGCCGGGGTCCACCCGCACCGGGTGGAGGGTGGTGAGCCAGCCGACGGTCGCGGAGAGGTCGGTGTCGTCGGCCAGCTGCTCGCGGCCGTGGCCCTCGACGTCGACGAGCAGTGCGGTGCCGGAGCCGGTGTCGGAGCGGCGCCAGGCGGTGTGGGCGAGGGCGAGGGCGGTGAGCAGGACCTCGTGGGTGCGGGTGCCGAAGGCGGCCGGGACCGTCGTCAGCAGGGGGGCGGTCGTCTCGGCGGGGAGGGTGAGCCGGAGTTCTCCGGCCGTCGCGTGGATGTCCTTCGACGGGGAGAGGCGGGCGCCGGCCACGGTCGCGTGCGGTGCCCGGAGCTGCCGCTTCCAGTAGGGGAGCTCGGCGAGCGCGGCCGGGGCGGCGGCCTCGGTCCGCAGGGCGCGGGACCAGGCGTCGAGCGGGAGCGGTACGGCGTCCAGCCGCGGGGCCGCCCCGCGGTCCGCGGCCTCCCAGGCCGTGTAGAGGTCGGTGAGGAGGATGTGCCAGGAGACCGCGTCCACGGCGAGGTGGTGGACGGTGACGAGCAGCCGCCCCTGCCGGGCGCCGGTGGCGGGGCCGTCGGGCCCGGGGTCGGCGTCGAACCAGCTGAGCCGCACCATCGCACCCCGCCGGGGGGCGAGGGAGTCGGCGTCCTCCTCGGCCGCGGTGGCGATCCTGTCGCGGAGCGCCCCGGGGGTGAGCCCCGAGGTGTCGATGCGGCGGACTGCCGCGCGCAGGGCCTCCGGGCGGACGGGGTCGACGGCGAGCGAGCCGTCGTCCTGGAGGCGGGCGCGCAGCGCCTGGTGGCGCTCGGCCACCGCCTCCAGGGCCCGGGCGAGCCGGTCGAGGCCCAGGGCGGGGGGTACACGCAGCAGTGTCGACTGGTGGAAGGCGTCGACGGCGCCGCCCTGTTCGCGCAGCCAGCACATGATCGGGGTGGCGGGCACGGTGGCCGGGGCCGGGGCCGGGGCCGCGGCCTCCCGGGCGCCGGA
>NZ_JANHKP010000031.1 GCF_024497955.1 Streptomyces sp. C10-9-1
CAGGATGACACCGGTCAGGCCACCGAAGGTGAAGGTGACCAGGAAGCCGATCGTCCAGAGCATCGGCGTCTCGAAGGACAGCGAGCCCTTCCACATCGTGCCGATCCAGTTGAAGAACTTCACACCGGTCGGTACCGCGATGAGGAAGGTCATGAACGAGAAGAACGGCAGCAGCACACCGCCGGTCACGTACATGTGGTGCGCCCACACGGTCACGGAGAGGCCGGCGATCGCGATCGTCGCCCCGATCAGGCCGATGTAGCCGAACATCGGCTTGCGGGAGAAGACCGGGATGATCTCCGAGACGATGCCGAAGAACGGCAGCGCGATGATGTACACCTCGGGGTGGCCGAAGAACCAGAAGAGGTGCTGCCACAGCAGGGCGCCGCCGTTGGCCGCGTCGAAGATGTGGCTGCCGAACTTGCGGTCCGCCTCCAGCGCGAACAGGGCCGCGGCGAGGACCGGGAAGGCGAGCAGGACCAGCACACCGGTCAGCAGCACGTTCCAGGTGAAGATCGGCATCCGGAACATCGTCATGCCGGGCGCGCGCATGCAGATGATCGTGGTGATGAAGTTGACCGATCCGAGGATGGTGCCGAAGCCGGAGAAGGCCAGACCCATGATCCACATGTCGGCGCCCACACCCGGCGAGCGGACCGCGTCGTTCAGCGGCGCGTAGGCGAACCAGCCGAAGTCGGCCGCGCCCTGCGGGGTGAGGAAGCCGGCCACCGCGATCAGCGAGCCGAAGAGGTAGAGCCAGTAGGCGAACATGTTCAGCCGCGGGAACGCCACGTCGGGCGCACCGATCTGGAGCGGCATGATCCAGTTCGCGAAACCGGCGAACAGCGGGGTGGCGAACATCAGCAGCATGATCGTGCCATGCATGGTGAACGCCTGGTTGAACTGCTCGTTGGACATGATCTGCGTGCCCGGACGAGCGAGCTCGGCGCGCATCACGAGCGCCATCACTCCGCCGATGCAGAAGAACACGAACGACGTGACGAGGTAGAGCGTGCCGATCGTCTTGTGGTCGGTGGTGGTCAGCCACTTGACGACGACGTTGCCGGGCTGCTTGCGCCGGACGGGCAGCTCGTTCTCGTACGAGTCTTCATCTGCCGCGGCGGCACCCTGGGGTTCGTTGAGGATGCTCACAGTTGGTTCTTCTCCGCATTCCTGGCCGGGTCAGACTGCTCGATGCCCGACGGGATGAAGCCGGTCTGCCCCTTCTCGGCGAGCTCCTCCAGGTGCTGCTGGTAGCGCTCCGGGGAGACGACCTTGACGTTGAAGAGCATCCGGGAGTGGTCCACGCCGCAGAGCTCGGCGCACTTGCCCAGGAAGGTGCCCTCCGCGTTCGGGGTCACCTCGAACACGTTGGTGTGGCCCGGGATGACGTCCTGCTTGAACAGGAAGGGGACGACCCAGAAGGAGTGGATGACGTCTCGGGAGGTCAGGACGAAGCGGACCTTCTCCCCCTTCGGCAGCCACAGCGTGGGGCCGGGGTTGCCCGTCTGCGGGTTCCGGGTGCCCGGGATGCCCGCGTCGTAGACACCTTCGGCTCCCGCGGGGAAGTCGTTGGTGTACTTGTCCGGGATCGCGTTCAGTTCCGCGCTGGCGGCGGCGTCACCGGTGGCCGGGTCGCCGTCCACGTCCTCGAGGTAGTTGAAGCCCCAGCTCCACTGGTAGCCGACCACGTTGATGGTGTGGGCGGGCTTGTCGGAGAGTTCGAGAAGCTTCGACTCATCACGCGCGGTGAAGTAGAAGAACACCGAGACGATGATGATCGGGACCACGGTGTACAGCGCCTCGATGGGCATGTTGTACCGGGTCTGCGGGGGGACCTCCACCTTGGTGCGGCTACGGCGGTGGAAGAAGACACTCCACAGGATCAGACCCCACACCAGCACGCCCGTGGCGAGCGCAGCCGCCCACGAGCCCTGCCAGAGGGAGAGGATCCGCGGGGCCTCCTCCGTCACCGGGGTAGGCATCCCGAGGCGGGGGAAGTCCTCCCAGTTGTATGAGCAACCGGAGGCGGTAGCCAGGATCAGGCCCGCAGTCAGCACCTGCGGCAGCTTCCGCCGCATCGGGCGCCGCGACGAGCGGTCGGAGCCGTTGGGACTCACGTAGCGCCTTCCCGAGAGTCTCGGCCCGCGCGGCCGGCTGCGGCCGTCTCGCTGGTCGGTCGCCGGCCCTGACGCGGGCAGGGGTTTGGATGTTTATGCGGACCAAACCCTACTGGACGCTATTTGGGGTCGCGCGGGGAGGGTGCCCAACGCGCCGCCCGACACCCCGAAGGGGTGGAATGCCCCACTCCAGGGCCCATCTGACGCCCTGACTCCGGCCCGGCGCTAGCGTGTCGGCGTGCCCTACTTCGACGCCGCCTCCTCCGCTCCGCTCCACCCCGTCGCACGTCAGGCCCTGCTGGCCGCCCTGGACGAGGGCTGGGCCGATCCGGCCCGCCTCTACCGCGAGGGCAGGCGGGCGCGGATGCTGCTCGACGCGGCCCGGGAGGCGGCGGCGGAGGCGGTCGGCTGCCGGCCGGACGAGCTCGTCTTCACTCCATCGGGGACACGCGCGCTGCACACGGGAATCTCGGGCGCCCTCGCCGGGCGTCGGCGTGTCGGGGCGGGACTGGTGGTCTCCGCCGTGGAGCACTCGGCCGTGCTGCACGCCGCCGCCGCCCACCGGGCGGGCGGCGGCGAGGTGACCGAGGTCGGTGTGGACCGCACCGGGGCCGTGCCCGCCGGCGCCTTCGCCGCGGCGCTGCGGGAGGGCACCGCACTGGCGTGCCTGCAGTCCGCCAACCACGAGGTCGGCACCGTGCAGCCGGTGGCGGAGGCGGCCGCCGCGTGCCGGGCGGCGGGGGTGCCGCTGCTGGTGGACGCCGCGCAGTCGCTGGCCTGGGGCCCGGTGGACGGGCCCTGGTCCCTGCTGGCCGCCAGCGCCCACAAGTGGGGAGGGCCTTCCGGGGTCGGCCTCCTGGCCGTCCGCAAGGGCGTCCGCTTCGCCCCGCAGGGGCCGGGCGACGAACGCGAGTCGGGCAGGTCGCCGGGGTTCGAGAACATCCCGGCGGTCGTGGCCGCCGCCGCGTCGCTGCGCGCGGTGCGGGCCGAGGCGGAGGCGGAGGGCGCCCGGCTGCGGGCCCTGGTGGAGCGGATCCGGGAGCGGGTGCCGGTGCTGGTGCCGGACGTGGAGGTGGTGGGCGACCCGGTGCGGCGGCTGCCGCACGTGGTGACCTTCTCCTGCCTCTACGTCGACGGGGAGACGCTGCTGCACGAGCTGGACCGCTCCTCCTTCTCCGTCTCCTCCGGCTCCTCGTGCACCAGCAGCACCCTGACGCCGAGCCACGTGCTGCGCGCGATGGGGGTCCTGTCGGAGGGCAACGTCCGGGTCTCGCTCCCGCCGGGCACCTCACCGGCGGACGTGGACCGCTTCCTGGAGGTGCTCCCGGGGGTGGTCTCCGCGGCGCGGGAGCGGCTGGGCGCCCCCGCGCACGGGCCGGCGGCGGACCGGGGCGCCCCGGCGGGTGCGGACGGCGGGGAGGCGGCGCTGGTCGTGGACGCCCTGGGGCGGCGCTGCCCGATCCCGGTCATCGAGCTGGCCAGGGTGATCGGCGACGTGCCCGTCGGGGGGACCGTCACGGTCCTGTCCGACGACGCGGCGGCCCGGCTGGACATCCCCGCGTGGTGCGCGATGCGGGACCAGGAGTACGTGGGCGAGCGGGCCGCGGAGGCCGGGGGCGTGGCCTACACGGTCCGCCGCCGGGTGTAGACCGCGCCCGGCGTCCCGGCACCGGAGCCGGGCGCCGGGACGGCCGGCGCCTCAGGCGAGGTACCCGCGGACCTCCTGCGCCGCGTCGTCGCCGTACGCCTTGGTGAAGCGCTCCATGAAGTGGGCGCGGCGCAGCGTGTACTCCTGGGTGCCGACGGTCTCGATGACCAGGGTGGCCAGCATGCAGCCGACCTGCGCGGCCCGCTCGTGCCCCACGCCCCAGGACAGGCCGGACAGGAAGCCGGCGCGGAAGGCGTCGCCGACACCGGTCGGGTCGGTCTTGCACTCCTCCTCGGCGCAGCCGACCTCGATCGCCGGTTCGCCCGCGGCCTCGATGCGCACCCCGCGGGAGCCCAGGGTGGTGACCCGGTGGCCGACGCGCGCCAGGATCTCCTCGTCGCTCCAGCCGGTCTTGGACTCGATGAGTCCCTTCTCGTACTCGTTGGAGAACAGGTACGCGGCGCCGTCCAGCAGTATCCGGATCTCCTCGCCGGACATCCGCGCGATCTGCTGGGAGAAGTCGGCGGCGAAGGGGATCGCCCGGGAGCGGCACTCCTCCGTGTGGCGGAGCATCGCCTCGGGGTCGTCGGCGCCGATCAGCACCAGGTCCAGGCCTCCGACGCGGTCGGCGACGGACTTGAGCTCGATCAGCCGGGCCTCGCTCATCGCCCCCGTGTAGAAGGAGCCGATCTGGTTGTGGTCGGCGTCGGTGGTGCAGACGAACCGGGCGGTGTGCAGGACCTCGGAGATCCGCACCGAGGCGGTGTCCACGCCGTGCCGGTCGAGCCACGCCCGGTACTCGTCGAAGTCGGCGCCCGCCGCGCCGACCAGGACGGGCGAGGTGCCGAGCTGGCCCATGCCGAAGCAGATGTTCGCGCCGACGCCGCCCCTGCGGACGTCCAGGGTGTCCACGAGGAAGGAGAGGGAGACCGTGTGGAGCTGGTCGGCGACCAGCTGGTCGGCGAAGCGTCCGGGGAAGGTCATGAGGTGGTCGGTGGCGATGGAGCCGGTGACTGCGATACGCACGGTGAGGCGCTCCTGGGGCGGGGCGGGCAGTGACGGTCCACGCTACCGGGTCCGGGGCCCCCTTCCGACGCGGAAACTACCCGATAGTAGGGCTTTTTCCGTCACTCTCCGGTGGTTACGGTGCGCTCATGTCGAAGCCCATCGCCGCGAGCGAGTCGCGGGATTCCGAGTTGAGCCTGGAGCAGCTGCGCGGACACTGCATCCGGATGGCTCCGCACTGGGCCGCCCCGGCCGCGGCGGCGGCCGCGCCGGTGCCGCCGTCGCTGATCCACGGTGTCGTGGTGCCCGCCGTCTCCGCCCGGATGCTCGGGGCGCTCTCCGGCTACGGGGCCTGAGGGGACCGGGCCCGCCGGGGCCGCAGGGGCACGGCGCCGCCCGGTCGGAGTACCCGAGGGAACCGCACGCTCCCCCGCCCCGTCCCATCCGTGCCCTCCGCGGCAGGAGGCCAGGAGACAAGGAGCGATGCGGTGAGCAGCACGCAGGACACGCACGAGAGCACACGCCGTCGGCGTTCGCGGCTCGCCGTCGCCTCGGTGGCGGTGGCGGTGCTGGTCGCGGGCGGGGGCGGGGCCTGGCTCGCGTCGGGCGGTTCGGACGGCTCCTCGGCGCCCTCGGGCGCCGAGGCCGAGACCCGGGCCGGCGAGCCCGCCCCCCTGCTGGCGCTGGACGGGGCCGGGGGTGATCCGGGGTCGATCGCGCCCGGCGAACCGGACCCGAACGGCGGCGGCGTGGTCTACCGGCCGGAGGGCGAGCTGCCCGAGGGCCCGGAGCGCGCGGCGGTGCAGCGGGCCTCGGGCTCGGTCACGGAGGCGGAGGTGTCCCGGCTGGCCGAGGCGCTCGGCCTCGCGGGCCCCCCGGAGCTGGTCGGGCAGGTGTGGAAGATCGGCTCCGACAAGGACGGCTCCGGCCCGATGCTCCAGGTCGGCCGGGAGGCTCCGGGTACCTGGACCTTCGCCCGCTTCGGCCCGAACCCGGGGGGCGACAACTGCCTGAAGGGCAAGGAGTGCCCCTCCGGCGGCCCGTCCGCGGACGGGCCCCGGGAGCCGGGCCCCGCGGTGGGCGAGGAGGAGGCCGAGCGGGCCGCGGCGCCGGTGCTGGAGGCCGTCGGCCAGGGCGACGCCCGGCTCCACTCGGACCAGGTGATGGGCGCCGTCCGGGTGGTGAACGCGGACCCGGTCGTCGACGGGCTGCCGACCTACGGCTGGTCCACCGGCGTGCAGGTCGGGGCGGACGGCCAGGTGGTCGGCGGGAGCGGGCACCTGAAGGAGCCGGTCCGCAGCCACAGCTACCCGGTCGTCTCGGCGGACGAGGCCGTGAAGGCCCTCAACGAGGAGGGCCGCGGCTCCGGGCGCGTCGGCATCGGCGGCTGCGCCACCCCGGTACCGCACCAGGACGACCTGCCGGCGGCCCCGGGGCTGCCGCAGCAGCCCTGCGACCCGGCCTCGGCCACGACGACCGCCGCCCCGGAGGTCCTGACAATCACCGAGGCCGAGTTCGGGCTCGCGGCGCAGCTGGTCGACGGGCGGCAGGCGCTGGTGCCGTCCTGGCTGTTCCGGGTCGAGCCCGAGGACGCCGGGAACGACGGCGGCGCGGCGTTCACGGTGGTCCGCACGGCCGTCGACCCGGCCTATGTGCAGGGGCCCCAGCCTCCCGGGGAGGACGTCGACCCGGAGCCCCCGGGCGGGTCGGACGAGCTGCCGCCGGTGCCGGGCACCTCCTACCGGGCGAGCGGCGACGGCCGCACGCTCACGGTGAACTTCTGGGGCGGTGTGTGCGACGCCTACGCGGCCGAGGCGACGGAGACGGCGGACACGGTGTCGGTGGAGATCACGGTGCCGGCCCCCGACCCCGCCCGGGTGTGCATCGCGCTCGCCGAGGAGCAGTCGGTGACGGTGACGCTCCGGGAGCCGCTCGGGGACCGCAGGGTCGTGGACGCGGCGAGCGGCGAGGTGCTGCCGCGCCAGGGCTGAGTTCCCGGCGAGGGGCACCGGCCGGGCCCGGACATGCCGAGGGGGCGGCCTTCCCTGACAGGGGAGGCCGCCCCCTCGGCACGGGTGCGGGCGCGGGCGCTCAGCTGAAGGAGTCGCCGCAGGCGCAGGAGCCCGTCGCGTTCGGGTTGTCGATCGTGAAGCCCTGCTTCTCGATGGTGTCGACGAAGTCGATCGACGCACCGCCGAGGTAGGGGGCGCTCATGCGGTCGGTGACGACCTTGACGCCTCCGAAGTCCTTGACCACGTCGCCGTCGAGCGAGCGCTCGTCGAAGAACAGCTGGTAGCGGAGGCCGGAGCAGCCGCCGGGCTGAACGGCGACCCGCAGGGCGAGGTCGTCGCGGCCTTCCTGGTCGAGCAGGGCCTTGACCTTGGCCGCGGCGGCGTCGGACAGGAGGATGCCGTCGCTGACTGTGGTCTTCTCGTCCGATACGGACATCTGCTTCTCTCCCGGGTTGTACGGAGACTGCTTGCCGACGGGTGCAACCGGCGTGGCGGCGGTTTCATTCCGGGGCGGCGCTTTCCCTTCACATGCTCGCACACCGGACCGGGTCCGCGGCCATGCTCGCACAAGCCCTCCGGGGAGGGCACCGGCGCGGCGAACAGGGGTGCGTCACATCGACGCTATGGACATCGTCAAAGTGACGTGAAGAGGTTATGATAGATAACGTCATATAGACGAGAAGTCTTCTGCCAGACGAAGAAAGGGTGCGTGTCGTGACCACCGCCCACACCACCACCGAGCTCGACGTCCAGCCGACGCCGCTCGCCCTGCTGCTGCTCGGCCGGGAGGCCGACCCGCGCAGCGAGCGCGGCGTGGAGTGCCCGGGCGACCTGCCCTCCCCCTCCGACCCGGACCTGGTGGAGCGCGCCCGCGCGGCCAAGGAGAAGCTCGGCGACAGGGTCTTCGTCCTCGGGCACCACTACCAGCGCGACGAGGTCATCCAGTTCGCCGACGTCACCGGCGACTCCTTCAAGCTGGCCCGGGACGCGGCGGCGCGCCCGGAGGCCGAGTACATCGTCTTCTGCGGCGTCCACTTCATGGCGGAGTCCGCGGACATCCTCACCACGGCCGACCAGAAGGTCGTCCTGCCGGACCTGGCCGCAGGCTGCTCGATGGCCGACATGGCGACGGCCGAGCAGGTCGCCGAGTGCTGGGACGTGCTGAGCGAGGCGGGCGTCGCCGAGCAGGTCGTCCCCGTCTCGTACATGAACTCCTCGGCCGACATCAAGGCGTTCACCGGCAAGCACGGCGGCACGATCTGCACCTCCTCCAACGCCCGCCGGGCGCTGGACTGGGCCTTCGAGCAGGGCGAGAAGGTGCTCTTCCTGCCCGACCAGCACCTGGGGCGCAACACCGCGGTGCGCGACATGGGGATGTCGCTGGACGACTGCGTGGTCTACAACCCGCACAAGCCCGGCGGCGGCCTGACCGCCGAGCAGCTGCGCGCGGCGAAGATGATCCTGTGGCGCGGCCACTGCTCGGTGCACGGCCGGTTCAGCCTGGAGTCGGTGAACGACGTCCGCGAGCGGATACCCGGTGTGAACGTGCTGGTCCACCCGGAGTGCCGCCACGAGGTGGTCGCCGCGGCCGACTACGTGGGCTCCACGGAGTACATCATCAGGACGCTGGAGGCCGCCCCGGCCGGTTCCCGGTGGGCCATCGGCACCGAGCTCAACCTGGTCCGCCGTCTGGCGAATCGTTTCGCGAGCGAGGGCAAGGAGATCGTCTTCCTCGACAAGACGGTCTGCTTCTGCTCGACCATGAACCGCATCGACCTCCCGCACCTGGTCTGGGCCCTGGAGTCGCTCGCCGAGGGCAACCTGGTGAACCGCATCGAGGTGGACCCGGAGACCGAGAGCTTCGCCAAGCTGGCGCTGGAGCGGATGCTGGCCCTGC
>NZ_JANHKP010000032.1 GCF_024497955.1 Streptomyces sp. C10-9-1
CCCTTCAGTGGTCTGGTGGATGAGGTTCCTTTGTAACAAACACAGCGAGGACGCTGTGAACCGGCGGGCTTATTCCGCCTGCTGGTTCCGCTCAACGTGGTGTTCATCCCGATTACGGGAAAGCATTCATGGAGAGTTTGATCCTGGCTCAGGACGAACGCTGGCGGCGTGCTTAACACATGCAAGTCGAACGATGAACCTCCTTCGGGAGGGGATTAGTGGCGAACGGGTGAGTAACACGTGGGCAATCTGCCCTGCACTCTGGGACAAGCCCTGGAAACGGGGTCTAATACCGGATACGACTCGGGAGGGCATCCTTCCGGGTGGAAAGCTCCGGCGGTGCAGGATGAGCCCGCGGCCTATCAGCTTGTTGGTGGGGTGATGGCCTACCAAGGCGACGACGGGTAGCCGGCCTGAGAGGGCGACCGGCCACACTGGGACTGAGACACGGCCCAGACTCCTACGGGAGGCAGCAGTGGGGAATATTGCACAATGGGCGAAAGCCTGATGCAGCGACGCCGCGTGAGGGATGACGGCCTTCGGGTTGTAAACCTCTTTCAGCAGGGAAGAAGCGAAAGTGACGGTACCTGCAGAAGAAGCGCCGGCTAACTACGTGCCAGCAGCCGCGGTAATACGTAGGGCGCAAGCGTTGTCCGGAATTATTGGGCGTAAAGAGCTCGTAGGCGGCTTGTCGCGTCGGATGTGAAAGCTCGGGGCTTAACCCCGGGTCTGCATTCGATACGGGCAGGCTAGAGTGTGGTAGGGGAGATCGGAATTCCTGGTGTAGCGGTGAAATGCGCAGATATCAGGAGGAACACCGGTGGCGAAGGCGGATCTCTGGGCCATTACTGACGCTGAGGAGCGAAAGCGTGGGGAGCGAACAGGATTAGATACCCTGGTAGTCCACGCCGTAAACGTTGGGAACTAGGTGTTGGCGACATTCCACGTCGTCGGTGCCGCAGCTAACGCATTAAGTTCCCCGCCTGGGGAGTACGGCCGCAAGGCTAAAACTCAAAGGAATTGACGGGGGCCCGCACAAGCAGCGGAGCATGTGGCTTAATTCGACGCAACGCGAAGAACCTTACCAAGGCTTGACATATACCGGAAAGTGCTAGAGATAGTGCCCCCCTTGTGGTCGGTATACAGGTGGTGCATGGCTGTCGTCAGCTCGTGTCGTGAGATGTTGGGTTAAGTCCCGCAACGAGCGCAACCCTTGTTCTGTGTTGCCAGCATGCCCTTCGGGGTGATGGGGACTCACAGGAGACTGCCGGGGTCAACTCGGAGGAAGGTGGGGACGACGTCAAGTCATCATGCCCCTTATGTCTTGGGCTGCACACGTGCTACAATGGCCGGTACAATGAGCTGCGATGCCGTGAGGCGGAGCGAATCTCAAAAAGCCGGTCTCAGTTCGGATTGGGGTCTGCAACTCGACCCCATGAAGTCGGAGTTGCTAGTAATCGCAGATCAGCATTGCTGCGGTGAATACGTTCCCGGGCCTTGTACACACCGCCCGTCACGTCACGAAAGTCGGTAACACCCGAAGCCGGTGGCCCAACCCCTTGTGGGAGGGAGCTGTCGAAGGTGGGACTGGCGATTGGGACGAAGTCGTAACAAGGTAGCCGTACCGGAAGGTGCGGCTGGATCACCTCCTTTCTAAGGAGCATATGGCCGACTGCGGGCAAATGTCCCGCACGGTTGCTCATGGGTGGAACGTTGATTAGTTGGCGCAGTGTCCGGGGTTTCTTCCGCTAGTACTGCTTCTCTGTGAGGGGCGTGGAACGTGGTGGGTGCCGTGGGGGCTGTGCTTGGCGCGCTGTTGGGTGTCTGAGGGTGCGAGCGTGTGCTCGTGTCTTCGGGATGCCGGCCCCGGTGTACTCATCCCTGTAGGGGGGTGGGGTGGCGGGTGGCTGGTCGTTGCTTGAGAACTGCACAGTGGACGCGAGCATCTGTGGCCAAGTTTTTAAGGGCGCACGGTGGATGCCTTGGCACCAGGAACCGATGAAGGACGCGGGAGGCCGCGATAGTCCCCGGGGAGTCGTCAACCAGGCTTTGATCCGGGGGTTTCCGAATGGGGAAACCCGGCAGTCGTCATGGGCTGTCACCCGCTGCTGAACACATAGGCAGTGTGGAGGGAACGAGGGGAAGTGAAACATCTCAGTACCCTCAGGAAGAGAAAACAACCGTGATTCCGGGAGTAGTGGCGAGCGAAACTGGATGAGGCCAAACCGTATGTGTGTGATACCCGGCAGGGGTTGCGCATGCGGGGTTGTGGGAGTGAGCTTCAGTAGTCTGCCGGCTGCTGGGCGAGTTAGAAACCGTATGGGTAGGCGAAGGACATGCGAAAGGTCCGGCGTAGAGGGTAAGACCCCCGTAGCTGAAATTCATGCGGCTTGCTTGCTCATTTCCCAAGTAGCACGGGGCCCGAGAAATCCCGTGTGAATCTGGCGGGACCACCCGCTAAGCCTAAATATTCCCTGGTGACCGATAGCGGATAGTACCGTGAGGGAATGGTGAAAAGTACCGCGGGAGCGGAGTGAAATAGTACCTGAAACCGTGTGCCTACAAGCCGTGGGAGCGTCGCATGCAAGCTTTGCTTGTATGTCGTGACTGCGTGCCTTTTGAAGAATGAGCCTGCGAGTTTGCGGTGTGTTGCGAGGTTAACCCGTGTGGGGAAGCCGTAGCGAAAGCGAGTCCGAATAGGGCGGTTTAGTAGCGCGCTCAAGACCCGAAGCGGAGTGATCTAGCCATGGGCAGGTTGAAGCGGAGGTAAGACTTCGTGGAGGACCGAACCCACCAGGGTTGAAAACCTGGGGGATGACCTGTGGTTAGGGGTGAAAGGCCAATCAAACTCCGTGATAGCTGGTTCTCCCCGAAATGCATTTAGGTGCAGCGTCGTGTGTTTCTTGCCGGAGGTAGAGCACTGGATAGGCGATGGGCCCTACCGGGTTACTGACCTTAGCCAAACTCCGAATGCCGGTAAGTGAGAGCGCGGCAGTGAGACTGTGGGGGATAAGCTCCATGGTCGAGAGGGAAACAGCCCAGAGCATCGACTAAGGCCCCTAAGCGTACGCTAAGTGGGAAAGGATGTGGAGTCGCAGAGACAACCAGGAGGTTGGCTTAGAAGCAGCCACCCTTGAAAGAGTGCGTAATAGCTCACTGGTCAAGTGATTCCGCGCCGACAATGTAGCGGGGCTCAAGCGTACCGCCGAAGTCGTGTCATTGCAGCATGAAGGCTAACGCCTGTTGTGATGGGTAGGGGAGCGTCGTGTGCCGGGTGAAGCAGCCGCGGAAGCGAGTTGTGGACGGTTCACGAGTGAGAATGCAGGCATGAGTAGCGATACACACGTGAGAAACGTGTGCGCCGATTGACTAAGGGTTCCTGGGTCAAGCTGATCTGCCCAGGGTAAGTCGGGACCTAAGGCGAGGCCGACAGGCGTAGTCGATGGACAACCGGTTGATATTCCGGTACCCGCTTTGAAACGCCCAATATCGAGCCCATTAATGCTAAGGCCGTGAAGCCGCCTGTCTGCAGCTTTGCTGTGGGTGGGAGTGGTGGAGCCGCTGACCCGAGATGGTAGTAGGTAAGCGATGGGGTGACGCAGGAAGGTAGTCCAGCCCGGGCGGTGGTTGTCCCGGGGTAAGGGTGTAGCCCGAGGGGTAGGTAAATCCGTCTCTCTTGTGGGTGAGACCTGATGCCGAGCCGATTGTGGTGAAGTGGATGATCCTATGCTGTCGAGAAAAGCCTCTAGCGAGTTTCATGGCGGCCCGTACCCTAAACCGACTCAGGTGGTCAGGTAGAGAATACCGAGGCGTTCGGGTGAACTATGGTTAAGGAACTCGGCAAAATGCCCCCGTAACTTCGGGAGAAGGGGGGCCATGTCTGGTGATCATCTTTACGGTGTGAGCTGGGTGTGGCCGCAGAGACCAGCGAGAAGCGACTGTTTACTAAAAACACAGGTCCGTGCGAAGCCGTAAGGCGATGTATACGGACTGACGCCTGCCCGGTGCTGGAACGTTAAGGGGACCGGTTAGCTGATCTTCGGGTTGGCGAAGCTGAGAACTTAAGCGCCAGTAAACGGCGGTGGTAACTATAACCATCCTAAGGTAGCGAAATTCCTTGTCGGGTAAGTTCCGACCTGCACGAATGGCGTAACGACTTCTCGACTGTCTCAACCATAGGCCCGGTGAAATTGCACTACGAGTAAAGATGCTCGTTTCGCGCAGCAGGACGGAAAGACCCCGGGACCTTTACTACAGTTTGATATTGGTGTTCGGTTCGGCTTGTGTAGGATAGGTGGGAGACTGTGAAGCCCGTACGCCAGTATGGGTGGAGTCGTCGTTGAAATACCACTCTGGTCGTGCTGGATGTCTAACCTGGGTCCGTGATCCGGATCAGGGACAGTGTCTGATGGGTAGTTTAACTGGGGCGGTTGCCTCCTAAAGGGTAACGGAGGCGCCCAAAGGTTCCCTCAGCCTGGTTGGCAATCAGGTGTTGAGTGTAAGTGCACAAGGGAGCTTGACTGTGAGACCGACGGGTCGAGCAGGGACGAAAGTCGGGACTAGTGATCCGGCGGTGGCTTGTGGAAGCGCCGTCGCTCAACGGATAAAAGGTACCCCGGGGATAACAGGCTGATCTTCCCCAAGAGTCCATATCGACGGGATGGTTTGGCACCTCGATGTCGGCTCGTCGCATCCTGGGGCTGGAGTCGGTCCCAAGGGTTGGGCTGTTCGCCCATTAAAGCGGTACGCGAGCTGGGTTTAGAACGTCGTGAGACAGTTCGGTCCCTATCCGCTGTGCGCGTAGGAGTCTTGAGAAGGGCTGTCCCTAGTACGAGAGGACCGGGACGGACGAACCTCTGGTGTGCCAGTTGTTCTGCCAAGGGCATGGCTGGTTGGCTACGTTCGGAAAGGATAACCGCTGAAAGCATCTAAGCGGGAAGCCTGCTTCGAGATGAGGGCTCCCACCTCCTTGAGAGGGTAAGGCTCCCAGTAGACGACTGGGTTGATAGGCCGGATATGGAAGCCAGGTAACTGGTGGAGTTGACCGGTACTAATAGGCCGAGGGCTTGTCCTCAGTTGCTCGCGTCCACTGTGT
>NZ_JANHKP010000033.1 GCF_024497955.1 Streptomyces sp. C10-9-1
ATCGGTGAGGTCCTTCCAGGTGCCCGCCGCGCCCGGCACCTGGGCCTGGCCGCCCAGCAGCCCCTTCGCCCCGACCTCGCTCGCCACCCGTGTGACCTCGTCGGCGAAGGTCCTCAGCGTCTCGGTCATCTGGTTGATGGTCTCGGCGAGCTGGGCGACCTCGCCCCGTGCGCTGACCGTCACCTTCTGCGACAGGTCACCGTTGGCGACGGCCGTGGTCACCTCGGCGATGCCGCGCACCTGGGAGGTGAGATTGCCCGCCATGGTGTTGACGGAGTCGGTGAGGTCCTTCCAGACGCCGGCGACGCCCGGGACGGCCGCCTGGCCGCCCAGCTCGCCCTCGGTGCCCACCTCCCGGGCCACGCGGGTGACCTCGGAGGAGAAGGACTGCAACTGGTCCACCATCGTGTTGACGGTGTTCTTCAGCTCCAGCATCTCGCCCGCCACGTGGACGGTGACCTTCTGCGAGAGGTCGCCCTTGGCCACCGCCGTCGTCACCAGGGCGATGTCCCTGACCTGGGCGGTGAGCCGGTAGGCCATGGTGTTGACCGAGTCGGTGAGGTCCTTCCAGGACCCGGACATGCCGCGCACCTGCGCCTGACCGCCCAGCTTGCCCTCGGTGCCGACCTCCAGCGCGACCCGCGTCACCTCGTCGGTGAACGCGGACAGCTGGTCCACCAGGCTGTTCACGGTCCGGGCGACCTTCAGGAACTCGCCCCGCAGCGGGCGCACCGCCCCGTCCTTGGGGTCCGTGGAGTGCGAACGCAGCTCCATCCGCTGGTCCAGGTCGCCCTCGGCGACCGCGGAGAGCACCCGGCCCACCTCGGAGACCGGCCGGGCGAGATCGTCCACCAGCTCGTTGGACGCGTCGATGGCGGAGGCCCAGGCGCCCTCCAGCGCTCCGGTCTCCAGGCGCTCGGCCAGCTTGCCCTCGCGGCCGACCATCCTGCGGACCCGGGCGATCTCGCCCGTCAGGTGGAGGTTGCGGTCGGCGACCTCGTTGAAGACCGCGGCGATCTCGGACATGACGTCGTCGCCGGACACCGTCAGGCGCCGGCGGAAGTTGCCGTCCCGCATCGCCACCAGCGCCGACATCAGCCGGTTCAGCGCCGCCGTATCGACCTCGGTCGTCCCGTTGGTGCGGGATCGTCCGCCCTTCGCACGCGTATCCTTCCCACGCGCCGCCATGCCAGACTCCACCGTGTCCCTCCCGCAGGGGTTTGACCGTACTGCCCGGGCCTTCTCAGGAAGCCTGCCCAGTGTTTCACCATGCCGGAACCAGGCCATAACAGTTCGGCAGCTTCGCATAGCGTCCCCGCCACCACGGGGCGGAAACAGCCACAACCGGCATCCGCTCCGACAGCGAAGGTAAGTAACCTGGCATGCGGCTGTCCAACCGCCCCGGTCCGCCCGGCAGGGGCGGTGTGCTGCGCGTACACCACCGGGCACGGGGAGGAACGGGCCGACCATGGCAGAGCCGGGCGTCGAAACGCGTACGAGGAGTTCTGTGATCACCGCGCGGGCTGCCGCCAGCTTCGACCCCGTGGGCCGGTCCGTCGCGACCGCCCGCGCCTTCGTCCGGGACACCCTCCAGGGCTGGGGATACGGCGACGTCGTCGACGACGCCGTGGTGCTCACCAGCGAGCTGGTGACCAACGCGGTGATCCACGCGGGCACCGCGGCGGACGTGCTGTGCCTGCGCAGCGAGGACGGGGTGCGGGTCGAGGTGTCGGACCGCTACCCGGAGCGGGAGATCCCGGTCCAGGGCGGCTCCGTGCAGCCGACCGCGGCCGGCCTGGAGCGGGAGAACGGGCGCGGGCTGATGCTCTGCGCCGCGCTCGCCACCCGCTGGGGCGTCGAGTACACCCCGACCCACAAGCAGGTCTGGTTCCGGCTGGACCTCCCGCAGCGTGCCGTGGGCACCCGTTCCGCGGGGCCGGCCCTGCCGCCCTCGATGCTTCCCGTGGCCGACGACCGCGTGCGGGTGGCCGTGGTCCAGATCGACCACGGCGGTGCCATCACGGTGTGGAACGAGGACGCGGCGCACCTCTTCGGCTACTCCGCGGAGCAGGTCCTCGGCAAGCCGCTGACCGACTTCGCCGCGTGGCCGCACACTCCGGGCACGAGCACGGGTGTGGCCGAGGCGCTGCGGCTCTCCCGCTGGGAGGGCAGCTACGGCATCCGGGGAGCCGACGGGCGCGTCCTGCCCGTCTACGCCTCCCACCTCAGGGTCCGCGACACCCGGGGCGAGCCGTCGACCGTCTGCCTCCTGGTGCGGGACGACGAGCGGGCGGTGCTGCAGACGCCGGTGCGTTCGGCCGCGCCGGACGCGGGCCCGGACCGCCGCTCCAGCGACCCCTTCGAGGTGTTCATCGGCTCTCCCGCCCCCGACGACCTGGACGGGCTGCTCCAGCGCACCGTGGAGCGGGCACGGGACATGCTCGACGGCGACGCGGCGTTCCTGCTGCTCGCCACGGACGACGAGACGGAGCTGGAGGTCCGCGCGACCACCGGTCTGCCCTCGGCGCGGCAGCGCTTCGCCCGGGTGCCCGTGGAGGCCGGGACCGGCCGCTACGGCTCGGCGCGGATGCCCGCGGTGCACGAGGACCTGCTGGCGGTCCCCGGGGCGGTGCCCCTGCTGAACTCCACGGGCATGCGCGCCGTGGTGACGGTGCCGCTGAAGGTGGAGGGACGGCTCACCGGGTCGCTGGGGGTGGCGGCCGAGGCCGCCGGGCGGTACTCGAACGAGGAGGCGCTCCGCCTCCAGTTCGCCGCGGACCGCATCGCGCTGGCGGTGGAGTCCGCGCGCCTGGGCGAGCTGGAGCGCCTGCGGCGCGGCTCGCTGTCCTTCCTGGTGGAGGCCTCCGACCTGCTCGCGGGGACCCTGGACCGGGACCAGACGCTGGCCCTGATGGCGCAGATGACGGTTCCGACGCTGGCCACCTGGTGCGCCGTCTACACGATCGCGGACCAGTCCTCGGAGCCGTATCTGTCGTATGTGCTCCACGAGGACGAGGACCGGATCGACGACCTGAAGGCGCTGCTGTCCCGGATCGACCCGCCCGACCCCGTCCCCACGCCGGGCGCCCGGGTCTGGACGGCTCCCGCGACTGCGGCGCAGCAGGAGGCGCTGAGGGCGTCGAAGCGGGAGCTGGGGCTGGGTATGGCGCCCTCATCGGTGTCCTCGGGCATCGGGGCGACGCAGGCGACCGCGGCCGCGGTGGGCGGGGAGACGGTGGTGCTGCCTCTGGTGGCCCGCAACCGCGTCATCGGGATGCTCACCCTCGGCAAGCCCTCCGACGACCACTTCCGCCAGGAGATCCTGGAGCTCGCCGAGGACCTCTCCCGGCGTGCCGCGCTGGCCCTGGACAACGCCCGGCTGTACTCGGAGCGCGTGTCCATCAGCCAGTCCCTGCAACGCAGTCTGCTGCCGCCGGAGCTGCCGCAGATCCCCGGGGTGGAGGTGGAGGTCATCTACCGGGCCGCCGGTGAGGGCAACGAGGTGGGCGGCGACTTCTACGACCTGTTCCCGATCCGGGACGGCGCCTACGGTTTCGCGATCGGCGACGTCTGCGGCACGGGCCCGGAGGCCGCCGCGGTCACGGGCCTGGCCCGCCATGCGCTGCGGCTGCTCGCACGGGAGGGGTTCGGCGGGCCGGCCGTGCTGGAACGCCTGAACGCGGCGATCCTCGACGAGGGAGCGCGCAGCCGCTTCCTCACGCTGCTGTACGGCGAGTTGTGGCCCCAGGCGGACGGCAGCGCCGTGCTCAAGTTCGTGTGCGCCGGCCATCCGCTGCCGCTGCGCCTGCGGCAGGACGGCACGGTGGAGCCCGCGGCCGAGCCCCAGCCGCTGCTGGGCGTCATGGACGACCTGGAGCTGTACGAGCAGGTCGTGACCTTGGACCCGGGCGACGTCCTGCTCTGTGTGACGGACGGTGTGACGGAGCGCCGGGAGGGGACGCGGATGCTCGGGGACGACGGCCTGACCGCGGTGCTGACGACGTGCACGGGGCTGACGGCCGGCGCCGTCGCGGCCCGTGTCCTGCGTGCCGTCGAGCGCTTCGCGGCGGAGCCCGCCTCGGACGACATGGCGATTCTCGCGATGCGGGTGCACGAGCCGCACCAGGACTGAACCGGGGCACGCTTCCGGCAAACACGAGAAGGGCCTTCCGCCATCGGCGGAAGGCCCTTTCTTTGTGGAGCCCCCAAACGGAATCGAACCGTTGACCTTCTCCTTACCATGGAGACGCTCTACCGACTGAGCTATAGGGGCCTGTTGTCTCCGGGGTGTTCCCCGTGGCAACGAGAAGAAGCATAGCCCATGTGTGCGGGTGATTCCAAAACGCCGGCCAGGGGCGGGGAGACCGGCCCCGGCGGGGCGATTGCGGGTGACGGGAAGTCCGGGGAGACCCCCTCCCTCGGCTGCGGACGCCGGCCCGGAATCCCGCGCGAACCCCGCACACAACCCCCGGGAACACTCCCCCGGGAAGGCTCCCGGGAGGGAAACGCAGAAAAGCCCCGGAACACCATCACGGCATTCCGGG
>NZ_JANHKP010000034.1 GCF_024497955.1 Streptomyces sp. C10-9-1
GTGGCGGTCTACGCGGATCCGGATCGGGATGCTCTGCATGTGCGTGCGGCCGACGAGGCGTTCGCGCTGGGTGGTGACACTCCGGCGGCCAGTTATCTGGACATGGCCAAGGTGCTCCAGGCTGCTGCGGACTCGGGTGCGGACGCGGTCCATCCGGGGTACGGGTTCCTGTCCGAGAACGCGGAGTTCGCGCAGGCGGTCCTCGATGCGGGGCTGACGTGGATCGGTCCGCCGCCGCAGGCGATCCGGGACCTGGGTGACAAGGTGGCCGCGCGTCATATCGCGCAGCGTGCGGGTGCCCCGCTGGTGGCGGGTACGCCTGATCCGGTGGCGGGGGCGGAGGAGGTCGTGGCCTTCGCGCGGGAGCACGGGCTGCCGATCGCGATCAAGGCCGCTTTCGGTGGCGGGGGTCGCGGTTTGAAGGTGGCCCGGACCCTGGAGGAGGTGCCGGAGCTGTACGACTCCGCGGTCCGTGAGGCGGTCGCCGCCTTCGGTCGCGGTGAGTGCTTCGTGGAGCGTTACCTGGACAAGCCGCGGCATGTCGAGACGCAGTGCCTGGCCGACCGGCACGGGAACGTGGTCGTGGTCTCCACCCGTGACTGCTCGTTGCAGCGCCGGCATCAGAAGCTGGTGGAGGAGGCTCCCGCGCCGTTCCTGACGCCGGAGCAGAACGCGGAGCTGTACGCGGCGTCGAAGGCCATCCTGAAGGAGGCCGGGTACGTGGGTGCGGGGACGGTGGAGTTCCTGGTCGGGCTGGACGGGACGATCTCGTTCCTTGAGGTGAACACGCGTCTGCAGGTGGAGCACCCGGTGACCGAGGAGGTCACGGGGATCGACCTGGTCCGGGAGATGTTCCGGATCGCGGACGGTGAGGAGCTGGGGTACGGGGACCCGGCGGTGCGGGGTCACTCCTTCGAGTTCCGTATCAACGGTGAGGACCCCGGTCGGGGGTTCCTGCCCGCTCCGGGTACGGTCACCCGGTTCTCCCCGCCGACCGGTCCGGGTGTGCGCCTGGACGCGGGGGTGGAGTCCGGTTCGGTCATCGGCCCGGCGTGGGACTCGCTGCTGGCGAAGCTGGTCGTCACCGGGGCGAGCCGGGAGCAGGCGCTGCAGCGGGCGGCCCGGGCGCTGGCGGAGTTCGAGGTCGAGGGCATGGCCACGGCCATCCCCTTCCACCGCGCGGTCGTCGCCGACCCGGCGTTCACCGCCGACCCCTTCCGCGTCCACACCCGCTGGATCGAGACCGAGTTCGTCAACGAGATCCCGCCCTTCACGGTGGGCGGCG
>NZ_JANHKP010000035.1 GCF_024497955.1 Streptomyces sp. C10-9-1
GTGTGTCCGCGGTGGTGATTGTAGGTGTGTAGCCAGCCGGGGAAGGCGTCGCGTCGTTCCTGTTCGGAGTGGTAGGGGCGGGCGTAGGCCCATTCGTCGAGCAGGGTGCGGTTGAAGCGTTCGACCTTGCCGTTGGTCTGCGGGCGGTAGGGCCGGGTTCGCTTGTGGGTGATCCCGGCCGCCGCCAGAGCGTCTCGCCAGTCGCGGGATCGGTAGCAGGAGCCGTTGTCGGTCAGGACACGTTCGACGGTGATCCCGGCGGTGGTGAAGAACGCTTGGGCCCGGGTCCAGAAGCCGGTGGCGGTCTCCTTCTTCTCGTCCGTGTGGATCTCGCTGTAGGCGAGGCGGGAGTGGTCGTCGACGGCGGTGTGCAGGTAGCTGTAGCCGGCGTTCTTGCGGTTCCTGCGGCCCGCTTGCCGGCCCAGGGCCTTGTGGCCGCCGCCGTCGGGGATGTTGCCGAGTTTCTTGATGTCGACGTGGACGAGCTCGCCGGGATGTTCGCGTTCGTAGCGGCGGATGATCCGGCCGGTGGCCCGGTCCAGGTGGGTGAGGCGGGCCAGGTGATAGCGGGTGAGCACCCGGTGCACGGTCGAGGGCACGAGGTGCAGCAGGTGTGCGATGCGGGCTGGTCCCCAGCGGCGCAGGAGTCGGACCTTGATGATGCGGCGTTCGGTGCGGGTCGGGGTGCGGCGCGGGCTGGTGTGCGGGCGGGAGGAGCGGTCGGACATGCCCGCCTCGCCGAGTTGCCGGTAGCGGTCGGCCCAGCGCTGGGCGGTGGTGGGTGAGACCTGGAAGCGCTCGGCGGCCCGGCGCAGGGGCCAGCCGTCCTCGACCACGCAGCGGGCCAGGCGCAGTCGCCCGGTCTCGGTCAGGGGTGCATTACGGTGGGGCACGAGGGCCTTTCGGTCAGGTGTAGACGTCGCAATCCACACCGAACCGGAAGGCCCTCACCCA
>NZ_JANHKP010000036.1 GCF_024497955.1 Streptomyces sp. C10-9-1
TCAGTGAGCTCTTTCCAACCTGTCGGGCTGGAAGGTCAGTTGGGCTGACAGACGGGTGAAGCCCCTGGTAGATGGGTTTTCGACCAAGAAATCCGTCTCCACCAGAGGCTTCGTGTGCTTGTCTACCCGTCGGGCGTCGACGTGTCCAGTTCTGCCCTGCGCTTCCTGTCCGCCAAGCTCCGTCAGCGCCGCCAGGAGCTCGGTACCCGCTGGCGGCGCCTGAGCGTCGGCCGGCAGGCCCTGCTCGCTCTTGCCCATCTCCGCAACGGCCACCCGTATGCCCAGCTCGCGGCAGGGTTCGGCATCGGGACCACGACCGCGTACCGGTACATCACCGAGGCCGTCGAGGTCTTGGCCGCTCTCGCGCCGACCCTTGCGGAGACGGTCCGGACAGCATCGTCGAAGGCGTTCGTGCTGCTGGACGGGACCCTGCTGCCGATCGACCGGATCGCCGCGGACCGGCCCTACTACTCGGGGAAGCACAAGAGGCACGGGATGAACGTGCAGGTCCTCGCCGATCCCTTCGGCCGACTGTTGTGGGCTTCACCGGCCCTGGCCGGCGCCGTCCACGACGTCCGCGCTGCCCGCGAACACGGCATCGTCGACGCCCTCGCCGAGGCCGACATCACGTGCTGGGCCGACAAGGGCTACCGGGGTGCCGGCGGCACGGTCCGTACCCCGTACTGGGGGCGGCGGGAGACCCTTTCCACCGGTCAGCAGGCGGTCAACCGGTCCCACGCCAAGATCCGCGCCCTCGTCGAGCAGGCCATGGCCACCCTCAAGACCTGGCGGCTCCTTCGCAAGCTACGGTGCTCGACCACCCGGATCACCTGCCTCGTCCAGGCCGTCCTCACCCTGCATTTGGCCAGCTCAGACCGATGATGGAAAAGCCTCAGTG
>NZ_JANHKP010000037.1 GCF_024497955.1 Streptomyces sp. C10-9-1
ATGGCCGAGGACATCGGCATCGGCGGCCGGGCGGGCTACTACGACGGCATCGGCGCGGCCCGGGACGTCATCCAGAACCACCTGCTCCAGCTCCTCGCCCTCACCGCGATGGAGGAGCCCGCCTCCTTCGACGCCGACGCACTGGCCGCGGAGAAGACCAAGGTGCTCGGTGCCGTGAAGCTCCCCCGGGACCTGGCGGCGAGCACCGTGCGCGCCCAGTACACCGCCGGGTGGCAGGGCGGGGAGAAGGCCGTGGGCTACCTCCAGGAGGAGGGCATCGACCCCCGGTCGACGACCGACACCTATGCCGCGGTCAAGCTGGAGATCGACAACCGCCGGTGGGCCGGGGTCCCGTTCTACCTGCGCACCGGCAAGCGCCTCGGGCGCCGGGTGACGGAGATCGCGGTGGTCTTCCAGCGCGCCCCGCACTCGCCGTTCGACTCC
>NZ_JANHKP010000038.1 GCF_024497955.1 Streptomyces sp. C10-9-1
GGGGGTGGTGGGTGCGTCCCGGGCGCTGGGGTGGCTGCTGGTGGTGACGGGGGCTGCGGGGTTGGTGGCGGCGTGGGTGATCACGCTGGACAAGTTCCGGTTGCTGGAGGATCCGGGGTTCACGCCGGGGTGTTCGCTCAATCCCGTGGTGTCGTGCGGGAGCATCATGAAGAGCGAGCAGGCGGGGGTGTTCGGGTTTCCGAATCCGATGCTGGGGCTGGTGGCGTACGGGGTGGTCGTGGCGGTGGGGGCGGGGCTGCTGGCGGGTGCGCGGTACCGGCGGTGGTTCTGGTGGGGGCTGAACGCGGGGTGCCTGTTCGGGGTGGGGTTCTGTACCTGGTTGATGCAGCAGTCGCTGTACGTGATCGGTGCGCTGTGTCTGTGGTGCTGTCTGGCGTGGGTGGCGACGATCGTGATGTTCTGGTA
>NZ_JANHKP010000039.1 GCF_024497955.1 Streptomyces sp. C10-9-1
CCTCGGACTCCGCCGTCTCGGTGCTGGTGGGGTTGTTCGGTGCGGTGCTGGGTGTGGAGGGTGTGGGTGCGGAGGACGACTTCTTCGCGTTGGGCGGGGATTCGATTCTGGTGATCCAGTTGGCGGCGCGGGCGCGTGAGGCGGGTGTGCGGTTGACGCCGAAGCTGGTGTTCGCGCATCGGACGGCGTCGGCGCTGGCCGCGGCCCTGGCGCCGGTGGCCGGGGAGGCCCCGGCC